>NZ_BMML01000001.1:0-250931 GCF_014645815.1 Streptomyces fuscichromogenes
CGCAGACTCTCCAAATGAGATGGCCTCTTAGGGGCGCGGGGAACTGCGCGACCAGCCCCCACCGGGCGGTCAGCCGACAACGAAACGCACTGTGGCCCGGACTCCATCCGACGGAGTCCGGGCCACAAGCCTCAGTGCAGCGCTTCTCACACGGTTCTGAACGCCAGTACGACGTTGTGGCCGCCGAAGCCGAACGAGTCGTTCAGCGCGGCGATCCTGCCCTCGGGCAGCTGCCGGGCCTCACCCCGCACCACGTCCGCGTTGACCTCGGGATCGAGGTCGTCGAGGTTGATGGTCGGCGGAGCCGTCCGGTTCACCAGCGCCAGGATCGACGCGACGGTCTCGATACCGCCCGCCCCGCCCAGCAGGTGACCGGTCATCGACTTGGTCGCGGAGATGGCCATGTGGTCGACGTCGTCGCCGAACACCTTCCGCAGCGCCTTGATCTCGGCGACGTCACCCTGCGGCGTCGACGTGGCGTGCGCGTTGACGTGCACGATCTCGGCCGGCTTCAGATCCGTGTTGTCGAGCAGGTTCTGCAGCGCGTGCGCGATCCCGTTGCCGGACGGCTCCGGCTGCGTGATGTGGTGCGCGTCGGCCGAGATGCCCTGGCCGACCGCCTCCGCGTAGATACGCGCCCCGCGCGCCTTCGCGTGGTCCTCGGACTCCAGGACGATCACGCCCGCGCCCTCGCCGAGGACGAAGCCGTCACGGCCGGAGTCGTAGGGACGCGACGCGCCCTCGGGGTCGTCGTTGTTCTTGGACATCGCCATCATGTTGCCGAACGCCACGATGGGCAGCGGGTGGATCGCCGCCTCGGTGCCGCCGGCCACGACGACGTCCGCACGCCCGGTGCGGATCATCTCGATGGCGTACCCGATGGCCTCGGCGCCGGAGGCGCAGGCCGACACGGGGGTGTGCACACCGGCCCGCGCACCCAGCTCGATACCGACGTTGGCGGCCGGCGAGTTGGGCATCAGCATCGGCACGGTGTGCGGGGAGACACGGCGTACGCCCTTCTCCTTGAGCACGTCGTACTGGTCCAGCAGGGTCGTGACACCGCCGATGCCGGAGGCGATGACGGTGCCGACCCGGTCGGGGTCGGCGGACGAGTCCTCACCGGCCCTGGCGGTGAAACCGGCGTCCTTCCAGGCCTCCTTGGCGGCGATCAGCGCGAACTGCGCGGACCGGTCCAGCTTGCGGGCCTGCGGACGCGGGATGATCTCGCTCGGTTCGACGGCGATCTGCGCCGCGATCCGGACGGGCAGGTCGGCCGCCCAGTCCTGCTCCAGGAGGCGGACGCCGGACTTGCCGGCGACCAGGGCCTCCCAGAACGAAGCTGCGTCGCCACCCAGCGGTGTGGTTGCGCCGATACCGGTGACGACCACGGTGCGATTGGTCGGGCTCACGGGAATTCTTTCTCCAACGGATACGGGATTCGACGGCGCCACCGCCGGGTGGCGGGGCATTGCAGCCGGAGGCTAGTTAACTGCCTCAGGCCTGGTGCTTGAGGATGTAGTCGGTCGCGTCGCCGACGGTCTTGAGGTTCTTGACGTCCTCGTCCGGGATCTTGACGTCGAAGCGCTCTTCAGCGGCGACGACGACCTCGACCATGGACAGCGAGTCGACGTCCAGGTCGTCGGTGAAGGACTTGTCCAGCTGGACGTCCTCAACCGGGATGCCGGCGATCTCGTTCACGATCTCGGCGAGACCTTCGACGATCTCTTCCTGAGTGGCGGCCATGTCAGGCGCTCCTTCTTAGATGTTCCAGACGGTTGCTGCGGTGTTGCAGTCGGCGTCCCGCACCGGATGCATGATCCGGCACGGAGTGCCTAGGGGAGGGTAACGACAGTGGCGGCGTAGACGAGACCCGCCCCGAACCCGATGACGAGCGCGGTGTCCCCGCTCTTCGCCTCGCCGGTCGCCAGGAGCCGCTCCATCGCGAGCGGGATCGAGGCGGCCGAGGTGTTGCCGGTGGTGCGGATGTCACGGGCGACCGTGACGTGCTCCGGCAGTTTGAGAGTCTTCACCATCGAGTCGATGATCCGCACGTTGGCCTGGTGCGGGATGAAGACGTCCAGGTCGTCCGCAGTGAGTCCGGCGGCGTCCAGTGCCTCCTTGGCGACCTTCGCCATCTCGAACACGGCCCAGCGGAACACCGCCTGGCCCTCCTGCGTGATCGCCGGGAACTTGATGTTGCCCTGTCTGTCCAGCGGGAGCTCGGTTCTGTCGCCGAAGTGGAGACGGTCCCAGGGGACGGTCTGCTTGATGGTCTCGGACTTGTCGCCCTCGGAGCCCCAGACCGTCGGGCCGATCGCCGGCTCCTTCGAGGGGCCGACCACGACCGCGCCCGCGCCGTCGCCGAACAGGAAGGCGGTGGCCCGGTCCTCCAGGTCGGTGAGGTCGCTGAGCCGCTCCACGCCGATGACGAGCACGTACTCGGCGGAACCCTCCACCACCATGCCCTTGGCGAGCGTCAGGCCGTAGCCGAAGCCCGCGCAGCCCGCGGAGATGTCGAAGGCGGCCGCCTTGTTCGTGCCCAGCTTGTCGGCGATCTCGGTCGCGACGGCCGGGGTCTGGCTGAAGTGCGAGACGGTCGAGACGACCACGGCGCCGATCTGCTCGGCGGAGATACCCGCGTCCGCGATCGCCTTGCCGGAGGCCTCGACGGACATCGCCGCCACGGTCTCGTCCGGGCCCGCCCAGTGCCGGGTCTCGATGCCGGAGCGCGATCGGATCCACTCGTCGGACGAGTCGATCGTCTCCAGGATCACCTCGTTGGGCACCACACGGGTCGGGCGGTAGCCGCCGACACCGAGGATGCGCGCGTACGGGGCACCCTTGCTGGGGTTGATCTTCGACATCGCAGTGGGCTCCTAACTCAGCTGTGCTCGGCGATGAGCTCGCGGGCCGCGTCGAGGTCGTCGGGGGTCTTGAGGGCCAGCGTCCGCACGCCGGGCAGCGCGCGCTTGGCCAGGCCGGTCAGGGTGCCGCCGGGGCACACCTCGAGGAGGGCGGTCACGCCGAGTTCCTTGAACGTCTCCATGCACAGGTCCCAGCGGACCGGGTTGGCCACCTGGCCGACCAGCCGCTCCACGATCTCCTCGCCGGACGTGACGGCCTGCCCGTCCTTGTTGGAGACGTAGGTGAACTTCGGGTCGAGGGGCGCGAGTTCCCTGGCGGCCTCGGCAAGGCTGTCGACCGCGGGGCCCATGTGGTGCGTGTGGAAGGCGCCGGCGACCTTGAGGGCGACGACCTTGCGGACCCCCTCGGGCTTGTCCGCGTCGAGCGCGGCGAGTTGCTCCAGGGTCCCGGCCGCGACGACCTGCCCCGCGCCGTTGATGTTCGCCGGGGTCAGACCGAGCTTCTCCAGGTGCGCGACGGAGACCTCCGGGTCGCCGCCGAGCAGCGCCGACATGCCGGTCCTGGTGATCGCGGCGGCCTCGGCCATCGCCAGCCCGCGCCTGCGCACGAGGGTCAGCGCGGCGATGTCGTCCAGGACGCCCGCGAAGGCGGCGGCGGTGATCTCACCGACGCTGTGCCCCGCGACCGCGCCGGGCGCGATGTCGGCGACCGCCGCGGCAGCGGCTGATGTCTGGGTACCGAGTGCCGCGCCGGACACGAGCCCCGCGGCGACGAGCAGCGGCTGGGCGACCGAGGTGTCCCGGATCTCGTCCGCGTCGGCGTCCGTGCCGTAGTGCACCAGATCGAGACCGATCGCGTCCGACCAGGCACGCAGACGGTCCTCGACACCGGGGAGGGCGAGCCAGGGGGTCAGGAAGCCAGGGGTCTGGGCGCCCTGGCCGGGAGCGACGAGTACGAGCACTCTCACACTCTCTCTTGGGGACGGCCACGGCCGCCCGTGGGGACAGGGACGAAGAACACGAGGGGGTTTTGTGGGGCCCCGACAAAATCCTATGGCTGGAGATCTCCATCGACCAGACGCCCCAGGATCAGCGCGATCCGCAGTGTGAAGGCGGATCGTACATCGGACGGTGACCACCCGGTGACGTCAGTCACACGTCGGAGCCGGTAGCGCACGGTGTTCGGGTGAACGAAGAGCATCCGGGCGGCACCCTCCAGGCTGCTCGCCTGCTCCAGATAGACGCTCAGTGTTTCCAGCAGCGCCGAACCGGCTTCTTCCAGTGGTCTGTAGATCTCCTCCACCAACTGCTCGCGCGCGCTCGGATCGCCCGCGATGGCGCGCTCCGGAAGGAGATCGTCCGCCAGCACCGGCCGCGGCGCGTCCTGCCAGGCGGAACACGCCTTGAGCCCCGCGGCGGCGGCCTGCGCGGACCGGGTGGCGGCCAGCAGGTCCGGCACCACCGGCCCCGCCACGACCGGTCCCGCGGCGTACGGCCCGATCAGTGACTTGGCCACGGCCAGCGGGTTGTCGTTGCCGCCCGCGATGACCACCAGCCGGTCCCCGAGCACCCCGGTCAGCACCTGGAGCTTGGCGTGCCGGGAGGCCCGCCGGATCGCCTCGACGGTCAGTTCGCTGTCTCCGTCGGGCGCGGTACCGAGGACGACGCACACATGGTCGGGCGAGTTCCACCCGAGCGCCGCGGCCCTGCTCACCGCTCCTTCGTCCGCCTCGCCGCTCAGCACGGCGTTGACGACGAGCGACTCCAGCCGGGCGTCCCAGGCACCGCGTGCCTCGGCGGCCTGGGCGTACACCTGGGCGGTGGCGAAGGCGATCTCACGGGCGTACACGAGCAGCGCCTCGCGCAGCACGTTCTCGTCGCCCGGGGCCGCGACCTCGTCGATCGCGCTCTCCATGACCTCGATGGTGGTCCGCACCATCTCCACCGTCTGCCGCAGGGTGATCGCCCGGGTCAGCTCCCGCGGCGCGGTACCGAACACGTCCGTCGAGATCGCCTGCGGGGCGTCCGGGTGCCGGAACCACTCGGTGAAGGCCGCGATGCCCGCCTGGGCGACGAGTCCGATCCACGAGCGGTTCTCCGGTGGCATGGCCCGGTACCACGACAGGGTCTCGTCCATGCGTGCGATGGCCTGGGCGGCGAGGCTGCCGGACGACTTCTCCAGCCGCTTCAGGGTCGCGGAGTGCGGGTGGGCCTGATGAGCCGAGGGGTCGGACTTGCGCGTTACGGGTTCGGGCACGGGGACAAGACTGCCTTATCCGGACGGGAGCCTGCGCCGCCGGGTGCCGACTGCGGTCTACCGTGGTGCCGTGATGGACGTCAGGCGCGCGGCGCAGCGCTATCCGGGAGGCGACCCGGCGACCGGGATCGAGTCGTCGCACGCCTTCTCCTTCGGCCCGCACTACGACCCCGACAACCTGCGCTTCGCGGCGGTGATCGCCTGCAACGAGGAGCGTCTGGCGCCGGGCGCCGGATTCGACGAGCATCCGCACAGCCACACCGAGATCGTGACGTGGGTGGTCGAGGGCGAGCTCACCCACCGCGACTCGGCGGGCAACGAGACGGTGGTCCGGCGCGGCGACGTGCAGCGCCTGAGCGCCGCGGGGGGCGTCCGCCACGTGGAGCGCAACGACGGCGAGCTGCCCCTGACCTTCGTCCAGATGTGGCTGGCCCCGGTGCGGCCCGGGGGCGAACCGGCGTACGACATCGTCCGCGGCATCGCCGACTCCACCCCCTACGCCGTCCCGGAGGCCGCCGCGATGCTGCACGTCCGCCGCCTGGGAGCGGGGGAGCGGACGGCGGTGCCGGACGGGGCGTATGTGTACGTGCACGTGGTGCGGGGGGAAGCGCGGGTCGGTGGGGAGGAGTTGGGGCCAGGGGACTCCGTACGGATCACCGGCGCGAAGGACCTGGAGACGTCGGGGATCACGGAGGCGGAGTTGTTGCTGTGGGAAATGGCGGGGTAGCGACGGTCGTTGTCCGGCCGCGGGCGCTCCCGCCACATCCCCCCGCAGCGGCACCCCGCCGGCGCGGGCGAGTGAAACCCCCTGCCTCAGCCCCGCGGCTCCGCCAGTACCGCGTCCGTGAACACCGGCCACGCCTCGACCGCCCAAGGGCCGAACGCCCGGTCCGTCAGTGCGACACACGCCAGCCCGGCGTCCGGGTCGACCCACAGGAACGTGCCCGCCTGCCCGAAGTGCCCGAACGTCCGCGGCGAGGACGAGGAACCCGTCCAGTGCGGGGTCTTGCCGTCCCGGATCTCGAAGCCCAGTCCCCAGTCGTTCGGGTTCTGGTGGCCGTACCCCGGCAGCACGCCCTTCGTGCCCGGGTACTGGACGGTCAGCGTCGCCTCCGCCACCGTCCGCGGGTCCAGCAGCCGCGGCGCCTGCAGCTCCGCCGCGAAACGCAGCAGGTCCGACACCGAGGACACGCCGTCCTTCGCAGGCGAGCCCGCCAGCGACGTCGACGTCATGCCCAGCGGCTCCAGCACCGCCTGCCGCGCGTACTCGGCGAACGGCATCTCCGTCGCCTTGGCGACATGGTCCCCGAGCACCTCGAACCCCGCG
Source organism: Streptomyces fuscichromogenes (assembly GCF_014645815.1). Classification (GTDB taxonomy): domain Bacteria; phylum Actinomycetota; class Actinomycetes; order Streptomycetales; family Streptomycetaceae; genus Streptomyces; species Streptomyces fuscichromogenes. The sequence goes on from NZ_BMML01000001.1 coordinate 6,449, forward strand.
TTGGAGTACAGCCGCCGTTCCCCGGGCGGCGCCGTCACCCGGTGCTCGTCGAAGGCCAGCCCCGAGGTGTGCGCGAGCAGGTGCCGTACCGTCGCCCCCTGCGGCCCCGCCGGCTCGTCGAGTTCGACCGCCCCCTCCTCGTACGCGACGAGCACCGCGTACGCCGCGAGCGGCTTGGTGACGGAGGCGAGCGGGAAGCGGTGGTCCACCGGCCCATGGCCGCCCAGGACCGTCCCGTCGGCCCGCACGGCACCCGCGGCGGCGGTGGGCACGGGCCAGTTCTCGATCGACGCGAGGCTGTTCAGAGACATGCCTGCGAGCCTAGGGCCTGTCGTCACATTCCCGTCTGCCTGGCGACGCCATGCACGCACTCTCGCCGCACCGGGCGCGGACCCGAGTACATCCAGTACGCGGGTCCACGCCCGGCACACCGAGAGCACGCACCTGACGCCGCCAGGCCGCCCTTCGGGCGACGACGGGAATGTGACGACAGGCCCTGTGCGGCTCAGAGCCGCAGGCTCATCGTGGGGTCCGGCTTGTGGACGAAGCCGAGGGCGGCGTAGAGGGGCCGGGCCTCGGCGGACGCGGTCAGCATGACCTGCCCCGCGCCCCGCTGCCGGAACCAGGCCAGCAGCTCCTCCATGCACGCGCGTGCGTACCCGCGCCGGCGGGTGTCCGGGTCGGTGGCCACGCTGAAGACGTACCCGGAGCGGCCGTGCGGGCTGTGCGCCTTGCCGATCCGGTAGTCGACGGTCCCGGCGACCAGCGCCGCCAGCGCCCCCGGCCGGTCCGGATGGTCGACGACGAACGCGGCGAAGTCCCCGTCCGGCTCGCCCAGCCTCTCCTCCAGGGCGGGCCGCGCCCCCGCGTGCCATCCTGTGTCGCCGTCCCCGCCGGGCAGCGAGTCGATCATCACCTGGCGCAGCCGCAGTACTTCCGGAGCGTCCTCGGCCGTGGCACGGCGTACGAGAGTCATGCCCCGCACGCTAGCCACCGCCCGGCCCGCTCGTCGCGCGTATTTCTTACACGGTTCCGCTTGCTTCGAGTGCACTCCAAGGCCATAGCGTGGGCGTATGACGGTGATGCAGACAACGACCGCGGCCCCCACCCAGCAGCCCGACCGCGCGCCCGCCGACATCTGTTCCGCCCCACCCCGGCGGCACCCGCGTCCCGAGGGCCAGGACCGCTACACGATCAGCGAGGTCGTCGCCTTCACCGGCCTGACCGCCCACACCCTGCGCTGGTACGAGCGGATCGGCCTGATGTCCCACATCGACCGCTCCCACACCGGCCAGCGCCGCTACAGCAACCGCGACCTGGACTGGCTGGACTTCGTCACCAAGCTCCGCCTGACCGGAATGCCGGTGGCGGACATGGTGCGCTACGCGGAGCTGGTGAGGGAGGGCGAGACGACCTACCCCGACCGCCGGGAACTCCTCGAACAGACCCGCAGGGACGTGGTGTCGAGGATCGCCGAACTGCACGACACCCTGTCGGTGCTGGACCGAAAGATCAGTTTCTACGAGACAGGCGGTAACTGACAGCGCCCCTCGCACTGGCGCCCCGTGGGGCGCGGGGAACTGCGCGAGCAACCCACCACCGCCCGCACCCGAAAGAACTGCTAAAGCTCCGCCAACAACTCCGCCTTCTTCGCGGCGAACTCCTCATCGGTCACCAGCCCCGCCCGATGCAGCTCCCCCAGATGCCGGATCCGCTCGGCGATGTCGGCGGGGTCCCGCCGCCCCGCCGGCGTCGGCACCGCGGCGGCCCCCTTGGCCCGCACCGCCTCCAGCACGGCCGCGGCGAACGGCAGCGACTCGTGCACCGGGCCGTACCCCAGCCCGAACACCACGGTCGCCGGATCCTGGTCGGCCGGGACCGCGGGCGTCGCCGCCGCGAGGTCGCGCCGCAGCAGTCGCAGATGCCCCTCGAAGACCTCCGGCGACCGCCACTCCACCCCCGCCAGGTCGGCGACGGCGAAGCTCTGGTCGCCGGCCTTCCACTTCGCCGTGGACGCGCCCGTCCACGACCACCGGAAGTGCACGGCCCCGCCGTCGAAGGTCGCCTTCCCGTCGTACGCCTTGAACTGGCGGGGTCCCTCGGGCGCGGCCACCAGGAACCTCTCCGCCGGGCCGGAGGCGGTGAGCAGCGGGCGCAGTTCGTCCGCGTAGTACTCGGCGAGGGTCGCCCGCTCGGCCGGAAGCACCAGGCGGTACGGGTCGCTGCCGTCCTTCAGCTGTCCGGCCGCCGCCTCGAACAGCGGATCCGCGCCGGGGCGCGGCTCGGCCCGGAGTACGACCGTGCCCCGCTTCCCCGGCGTGAGCGTCACGCCCGCCAGCGCGGCCAGTGGCACCCGGCGTTCACCCAGGCTCTGGAACAGCTTGGGTGTTCGAATCCCCCGTTCGTAGCGGATGAGCACGGAGTCGGACTCGAACTCCCAGGCAGCATGAAATCCGGCCAGTACGTCACCCATGCGGCTCATCGTATGCGGCACGTGCTTCCCAGTCCCATCCCCGCGCATACCGCACTTCCTGCTGTCTCTACGCGCGTCCGGCCATCAACGTGCCGGACAAACCCGCCCGGCACCCGTCATCGTCGTGGGCGCAGGTCACCGCGCCGTATGCGCCGACCCCGACGTCCGCGAGGTTGCGCAGGCTGTCCGTGCCCGGCTCGAAGTAGCCGGCGTGTCCCTGGGCGTCGCGCGCCGACAGCACCCGGGCACCGAACGAGGAGGAGACGGGGTCGGCGCCGTGGCCGAGTCCGCCGAGCTCCAGGTAGGGGACGTCCTGGATCCAGTCGGTGGCGTCCCGCATCGCCCACACCCGGGCCGCGGTGCCCAGGTGCGAGGCGTTCTCGACGCGCATCCCGGGACTCGCGGCCACCGCTATGTCGGCCACCCGGTCCGGCATGGCGTGCGCGGCCACCCCGCAGACCACCGAGCCGTAGCTGTGGCAGAACATCGACACCGGCGCGTCGCCGGGCAGCGCCCGCAGCAGCGCGTTGAGGCGTACGGCGCCCTGCTCGGCGGCCATCCCGGTCGCCGCGTCCACGCCGAGGCCGTCGGGCGCGGTGTAGTCGGCCCAGGCGATCACCGCCGTGCGGGTCGCCGGGTCGGCCGTGCGCTCCGCCGTGTACAGCGCCCTGGCCATGCCGACCGGCGCGGTGTACTGGCGGTACGTCTTCTGGAAGGTCAGCAGGTCGGTGTCGACACCGGGGACGACGACGGAGATCCGTGCCGCCCTGTCGAGGTCGCCGAACACCTCCGCGACCCGGCCGCTGCCGTCCGGGTCGAAGGCGAGGATCTGCCGGCCCTTCGCCATCAGCGCCTCGTAGCGGTGCATCCGGCGGCCGGCGTCCTGTTGCCCGGCCGCGCTGAGCCGGGGGTCGTGCATACGTTTCTTCTCGACGGCGCGCTGCCGGCCGAGGGCGATGTCGTTGGCGCGGTAGCGCAGTTCGACCGGGGCGCCGTTCATGTTGCCCACGGCGAGCGGGTAGCGGTGCGCGAGCCGGTCGCGCTCCTGCGCGGTCAGCGACGCGAAGAACCGGGTGAGCCGCGCGGGCGACGCCTGCGGGTCCGGCAGGTGCAGGCCGTGGACACTGCCGTGCTCCCACTTGTCGAGGGAGGCCTGGAGGGCGGTGGTCTCGCGGTGCGTGCGCATGGCGGTCCAGCCGGTGGTCGCGAGCATCACGAACACCACGGCCAGGGCGAGCAGTGCGCGCCAGACGTTGAGCGGCGGGGAGGCGTCGAAGGAAGTCACTGGGAGGACACACTAGGAGAACGAAGGGGTCTCGCGGTAACTGAGTGACTGTTATCACGTTTCGGCAAACGTGAGGCCGGTCTCAGGCCGGTGTGGACGGAGCGGCGGCCGGGTGCGGACGGGTTCCGCCCGCGCGCCAGTTCCCGGCGAGCGCCGGCCCCACCTGATCGAGGTAGGACGCGGTGAGTTCGCGGATCGCGGTGGTGCTGAAGTCCTCGCCGACCGACCAGTGCCGCTCGGCGACCCGGATGACGGCGCCGAACACGGCGACCACGAGCCGCGGCCGGGGGTCGGTGTCCGGGTCGACGCCCTCCCGCTCGGCGATGATCCGGGCGATCTCCTCCTCCGTCTCCGCCTGGCGCCGCAGCCGGGCGGCGAACAGGGCCGGGGTCGCCTCGATCATCTTGTACGTGCGCAGGAACAGCTCGACCGGGACGTAACTCTCGATCGCCTGCTCGATGGTGTCCCAGCTGTCCATGACCGACCGGCGCAGCGCGTCCAGCGGGGTCTCCTCGGGCGGGCGCCGGCGCACCGCCTCGACGTAGTGCTCCTCGGTGAGCCGCGGCACGAAGAAGGCCGCGTCCTCCTTGCCGGCGAAGTAACGGAAGAAGGTGCGCTGCGAGACGTCGACGCGGGCGGCGATCTCGTCGACCGTGGTGTGTTCGTAGCCCTGGGTCACGAACAGTTCGAGCGCGGTGCGCAGCAGCGCGTCCCGGGTGCGCTGCTTCTTGCGTTCGCGCAACGTTTCCATGCCTGACAGTTACTGACTAGTGAATTTGTTTGTCAACTGTCAGAGGCTGTCACTAGCCTCGAACGCATGACTGGGCAGACCACGATCGACACGGCGGGATCGGGGGACAGGGCAGCGGCAGCCCCGCCGGACCAGCCGCCGGTCCCCGGCCTGCGCGGCCATCCCTGGTTCACCCTGACAACCGTCGCGGTCGACGCGCAGCTGGCGCAGGCCTCCGAAGCGGTCCAGGTCGGTGTCGCACCGGTCGCGATCCTGGTCGCGCTGCTCACCAAGCGGGGCGAGAACGCGGGTGCCGACGCGGGCGTGGGCCACATCTGAGGCGTCTTCGGGCGGAGTTCACCTATCAGGGTGACTCCGCTAAAGATTCCTCGCCCCCGGCGCGCGCCGCAGGTCACAGTGGGTCAAGTCCTCCGCAGGGCATGGGAGGACGGCGGGCCGCGGCGCGCTGCCGGAGGGGGGCAGCGCGCGGGCAGGCCTGCCGAGGAGGAACGGGGGTACCCGGTCATCGACGCCGAACAGTCCATGCGGACAGAGGAGTTGATGGTGGCGAGCTTCGGGCGACGGACCCGTGGGTACCCCCGTTCACATGGCCGCACAGGCCCATGGGACGGGCTGGACCGCGACACGCTGGGCATCGTCGGCACGATCTGCGCGGTCGCCGGCTTCTTCACGCTGGGGATCGTGCTGGGGCCGGCGGCACTGGCGTGCGGCTGGCTCTCCATGGGCCGGTCATGGAACCCGAAGAGCTCGGTACCGGCACTGGTGGCGGTCGTACTCGGAGCCATCGACACGCTGTTGGCGCTGCTGTGGCTGGGTGGCGTCTAGCTCTGGCGTGCGAGCCGGTGGGGGCCGATCGCGCAGTTCCTCCCCCAGCCTTCGGCTGGGGGTACCCCCAGCGCCCCTTACGGGGCACTGCCCAGCCGTCGGGGCAGCCACATCAGCTCTCTGTCTGCGGGCAGCCGTGCCGCAGGGGCGCCGCAGGGCGGCACGGGTGGGCGCAGCGGCACCCGGCCAGCGCCGGTGAGCGTGGTCCTGCGCCGGCCCCCGCCCCCGCCCCCTCATGCAAAGCAAGCACCTCGGCCCGCAGCGCCCGTACCTCCTCGGTCAGCAGGGCGATCGCCTCCGTCTGCCGCCGCTCCTCCACGTCGTCCTTCTCGAACCGGGCGATGAACCACGTCGCGATGTTCGCCGTCACCACACCGAGCAGGGCGATCCCGGAGAGCATCAGGCCCACCGCGATCATCCGGCCCAGCCCCGTGGTCGGCGCGTGGTCCCCGTACCCCACCGTCGTCATCGTCGTGAACGACCACCACAGCGCGTCACCCAGCGTCCGGATGTTCCCGTTCGGCGAGTCGCGTTCCACCGACAGCACGGCCAGCGACCCGAACATCAGCAACCCGATGACCGTGCCCACGACATACGTGGTCAGCCGGATCTGCGAGGCCATCCGGGCCCGCCGCCCCACCAGCATCAGCGTCGCGACGAGCCGCAGCAGCCGCAGCGGCTGGAGCAGCGGCAGCACCACCGCGCACAGGTCTATCCAGTGCGTCCGGACGAACTCCCGGCGCCGGGGCGCCACCGCCAGCCGGACCAGGTAGTCGAGGGCGAAGGAACCCCACACCGCCCACTCCGTGACCGTGCACGCGGAGGTGAGGACGTGCCCGGCGGAACGGTCCACGATCGGCAGCGCGTAGGCGACGGCGAAGACCACCGCCAGCGCCAGCAACGGCCGTTGGGTGACCTGCTCCCAACGGGCCTGCGCCGACTGTCGTTCCATGTGAGCATCGTAGGCATCATCCGAGCCCCGAAAGCGCCCCGAAGGGGCGCTGGGGGTACCCCCGGCCGAAGGCTGGGGGAGGAACTGCGCGACCGGCTCCCACCGGCCCGCAGTCGCCCACCGGCCTCCTCGCGGAGCGCTACGCGTCGCCGCCCGCCGCGCCCGGGTGCGCCGCCGTGACGTCCAGCAGCTGGTACCGGTCGATGGCCTGCTTGAGCACCGAGCGGTCGAGCTTGCCCTCACGGGCCAGTTCGGTCAGCACCGCGACCACGATCGACTGCGCGTCGATGTGGAAGAAACGGCGCGCCGCGCCCCGCGTGTCGGCGAAGCCGAACCCGTCGGCGCCCAGCGACTGGTACGTGCCCGGCACCCAGCGCGCGATCTGGTCCGGAACCGATCGCATCCAGTCGGACACGGCCACGAACGGACCCTCGGCGCCGCTCAGCTTCTGCGTCACCCACGGCGTCCGCTGCTCCTCCTCCGGGTGCAGCAGGTTGTGCTGCTCGCAGGCCACGGCCTCGCGCCGCAGCTCGTTCCAGGAGGTGGCGGACCAGACGTCGGCCTTCACGTTCCAGTCCTCGGCGAGGATCCGCTGGGCCTCGATCGCCCAGGGGACCGCCACGCCCGACGCCATGATCTGCGCCGGGACCGTGCCCGCCGTGCCCGCGCCGATCCGGTGGATGCCCTTGAGGATGCCCTCGACGTCCACGTCGGCCGGCTCGGCCGGGTGCTGGATCGGCTCGTTGTAGACGGTCAGGTAGTAGAAGACGTCCTCGCCGTGCGGGTGCTCCGCGTCTCCGCCGTACATCCGGCGCAGGCCGTCCTGGACGATGTGGGCGATCTCGTACGCGTACGCCGGGTCGTAGGCCACGCAGCCCGGGTTCGTCGAGGCGAGCAGCTGGGAGTGGCCGTCGGCGTGCTGGAGACCCTCGCCGGTCAGGGTCGTACGGCCGGCGGTCGCACCCAGGACGAAACCGCGCGCCAGCTGGTCGGCCATCTGCCAGAACTGGTCGCCGGTGCGCTGGAAACCGAACATCGAGTAGAAGACGTAGACCGGGATGAGCGGCTCGCCGTGGGTGGCGTAGGCCGAGCCCGCCGCGATCAGGGAGGCCGTGCAGCCCGCCTCCGAGATGCCGTCGTGCAGCATCTGGCCGGTCGGCGACTCCTTGTAGGCGAGCAGCAGGTCGCGGTCGACCGCCTCGTACTGCTGGCCGAGCGGGTTGTAGATCTTCGCACTCGGGAAGAAGGAGTCCATGCCGAAGGTGCGGTACTCGTCCGGCGCGATCAGGACGAATCGGCGGCCCAGCTCCTTGTCCCGCATGAGGTCCTTGAGGAGGCGGACGAAGGCCATGGTGGTCGCGATGGACTGCTGGCCGGTGCCCTTCTTCACGGTCGCGTACGTCTTGTCGTCCGGCAGGGCGAGCGGTGCGGAGCGTACGACGCGGGTCGGGACGTAGCCGCCGAGGCCCTTGCGCCGGTCGTGCATGTACTGGATCTCCTCCGAGTTCCGGCCCGGGTGGTAGTACGGCGGCAGGCCGGACTCCAGCTCCTTGTCGGAGATCGGCAGGTGCAGGCGGTCCCGGAAGCCCTTGAGGTCGGTGACCGTCAGCTTCTTCATCTGGTGCGTGGCGTTGCGGCCCTCGAAGTTCGGGCCCAGCGTCCAGCCCTTGATCGTCTTGGCCAGGATGACCGTCGGCTGGCCCCGGTGCTCGGTGGCCGCCTTGAACGCCGCGTAGATCTTGCGGTGGTCGTGGCCGCCGCGGCCCAGGTGCAGGATCTGGTCGTCGGTCATGCTCGCGACCATGGCGCGCAGCCGCTGGTCGTCGCCGAAGAAGTGGTCGCGGATGTACGCGCCGGACTCGGTGGCGTAGGTCTGGAACTGTCCGTCCGGGGTGGTGTTCATCCTGTTGACCAGGACGCCGTCGCGGTCCTGGGCGAGCAGCGGGTCCCAGGTGCGGTCCCAGACCAGCTTGATCACGTTCCAGCCGGCGCCCCGGAAGACCGACTCCAGCTCCTGGATGATCTTGCCGTTGCCGCGCACCGGGCCGTCGAGCCGCTGGAGGTTGCAGTTGACGACGAAGGTCAGGTTGTCCAGGCCCTCGCGGGCGGCGATGGACAGCTGGCCGAGCGACTCCGGCTCGTCCATCTCGCCGTCGCCGAGGAACGCCCAGACGTGTGACTTCGACGTGTCGGCGATCCCGCGCGCCTGCATGTAGCGGTTCATCCGCGCCTGGTAGATCGCGCCGATCGGGCCGAGGCCCATCGACACCGTCGGGAACTCCCAGAAGTCCGGCATCGAGCGCGGGTGCGGGTAGCTGGAGAGGCCGTCCGGGTACTTCGACTTCTCCTGGCGGAAGCCGTCCAGCTGGGCCTCGCTGAGCCGGTCGAGCAGGAACGCGCGCGCGTAGATGCCGGGGGAGGCGTGGCCCTGGAAGAAGACCTGGTCGCCGCCGAGGCCGTCGTCCTTGCCGCGGAAGAAGTGGTTGAAGCCGACGTCGTAGAGAGAGGCCGAGGACGCGAAGGTGGCGATGTGGCCGCCGACACCGATACCCGGGCGCTGGGCGCGGGAGACCATCACCGCGGCGTTCCAGCGGGTGGCGTTGAGGACCTTGCGCTCGATCTCCTCGTTGCCCGGGAAGAACGGCTCGGCCCGGGTCGGGATCGTGTTCACGTAGTCCGTGCTGCGCATCTCGGGCACCGCCACGCGCCGCTCGCGCGCGCGCTCGATCAGGCGGAGCATCAGATAACGGGCCCGTTCACGGCCGCGCTCGTCGACGGCGGCGTCGAGCGAGTCGAGCCACTCCTGGGTCTCCTCGGGATCGAAGTCAGGAACCTGACTCGGAAGGCCGCCAATGATGATCGGGTTGCGATCGGATCCGGAAGCCACGCTGTTCCTTACCTGTCAGAGGGGCACTGATTCCCTGTTTTTCGCTGTTTTCGCTGTTTCCAGGCGTTTGGCCTGCGCCGCTGTCCATCGTCCCCCCAGGGGCAGCACACGTCATCTCTACCGCGAGGTAACTCGGGACCGGCCAAAACGCAACGATACGCCCGGGGTGTGACGCGCTTGGCAAACTCGTTCGACCGCCGTATGTGAGGATGATTCCGAAAGGAACATTGCGGGCAAAAGGGAGTGGTGTGTGTCACACCGGTCCGCGATACGGTGCCGGGAGTTGCGGCGACACGGCCGGGATCGTCACCGTTTCGGCGGTCTGAACGGCCGGGTACTTGCGCGATCCGTCCCGCCCGTGTGGACTACGGCCAATGCTTCGCGCACGCGCGTGGCTGAGTTCATCACCAAGACATGATCAGGAGGCAACCCGTGAGCGCGACCGCGGACCACGCGGAGGAGCGGACCACCCCTGCCGTCAGGCTGGGGTTCCAGCCAGACCAGGTGGTCCAGGAGATCGGCTACGACGACGACGTCGACCAGGAGCTCCGCGAGTCCATCGAAGACACCATCGGCACCGAGCTGGTGGACGAGGACTACGACGACGTGGCCGACGCCGTGGTGCTGTGGTTCCGTGAGGAAGACGGCGACCTGACGGACGCGCTGGTCGACGCCCTCGGCTACCTCGAAGAGGGTGGCTCGATCCTGCTGCTGACCCCGAAGACCGGCCGCGACGGCTACGTCGAGCCGAGCGACATCGGTGAGGCGGTCACGACCGCCGGTCTCTCGCAGACCAAGAGCGTCAGTGTGGGCAAGGACTGGAACGGAAGCCGGCTGAACACGCCGAAGGCCGCAGCCAAGAAGCGCTGAGCCCCGTCGCCCGAGCCTCGCCGGCGGACGGACCCGTCCGGGTCCGTCCGCCGGTCCGCCGTGATCGCCGCATAGGGTGTTCCCACCCGAACAGCCCCTGACGATGGGATGCAGGACGATGGCGATCCAGGTCGGCGACAAGGCACCCGACTTCGAGCTCAAGGACAACCACGGCCGGACCGTGCGGCTGTCCGACTTCCGTGGCGAGAAGAACGTGGTGCTGCTCTTCTACCCGTTCGCCTTCACGGGCGTGTGCACGGGCGAGCTGTGCGAGCTGCGCGACAACCTGCCCCGCTTCGAGGACCGCGGCACCCAGCTGCTGGCGGTCTCCAACGACTCCATCCACACCCTGCGCGTCTTCGCCGAGCAGGAGGGCCTGGAGTACCCGCTGCTGAGCGACTTCTGGCCGCACGGCGAGACCTCGAGCGCCTACGGCGTCTTCGACGACGCCAAGGGCTGCGCCGTCCGCGGCACCTTCGTCATCGACAAGGAGGGCGTCGTGCGGTGGACCGTGGTCAACGGGCTGCCGGACGCCCGGGACCTGAACGACTACGTGACGGCGCTCGACGCGCTGTGACCCGCCCCCGCCGTGTCCCCTAGGGGTCGATACGGCCGACACCCCGTGATTGTTCGGGGTCCAGGGCCTGCGTGCGGCGGGAACCCGTCACTAGGATCGAATCGTTGATCCGGTATCCGAAGCACGTCCGGGGCTTCCCGCCCCTGGACCACACATGGGAGGACCCGTGGGAGTCAGCCTCAGCAAGGGCGGCAACGTATCGCTGACGAAGGAGGCCCCCGGCCTGACCGCGGTCCTCGTCGGTCTCGGCTGGGACGTCCGGACCACCACCGGCACCGACTTCGACCTGGACGCCAGCGCCCTGCTGCTGAACGCGGCGGGCAAGGTCGCCAGCGACCAGAACTTCGTCTTCTTCAACAACCTCAAGAGCCCCGAGGGCTCGGTCGAGCACACCGGCGACAACCTCACCGGTGAGGGCGAGGGCGACGACGAGGTGATCAAGGTCAACCTGGCCACGGTCCCCGCCGATGTCGACAAGATCGTCTTTCCCGTGTCGATCTACGACGCGGACAACCGCCAGCAGTCCTTCGGCCAGGTGCGCAACGCGTTCATCCGCGTGGTCAACCAGGCCGGCGGCGCCGAGATCGCCCGCTACGACCTGTCCGAGGACGCCTCCACCGAGACCGCGATGGTCTTCGGCGAGCTCTACCGCAACGGCGCGGAGTGGAAGTTCCGTGCCATCGGCCAGGGCTACGCCTCGGGCCTGCGCGGCATCGCCCAGGACTTCGGCGTCAACGTCTGAGCCAGCTGAACGCCCCGGGGCGTTCGAAAGTCCGCACTGTCCGGCGTCGCACCGTTTACGGTCGGCGCCGGACGTGCAGGACAACCGGAGAAGTACCGCTAGGGGAGGACCAGCATCATGGGCGTCACGCTCGCCAAGGGGGGCAATGTCTCCCTCTCGAAGGCCGCACCGAACCTCACCAACGTCATGATCGGACTCGGCTGGGACGCCCGCTCCACCACCGGCGCCCCCTTCGACCTGGACGCCAGCGCCCTGCTGTGCCAGGGCGGGCGGGTCCTCGGCGACGAGTGGTTCGTCTTCTACAACCAGCTCAAGAGCCCCGAGGGCTCGGTCGAGCACACCGGCGACAACCTCACCGGTGAGGGCGAGGGCGACGACGAATCGATTCTGGTCGACCTGGCCAAGGTGCCGGCCAACTGCGACAAGATCGTGTTCCCGGTCTCCATCCACCTGGCCGACGACCGCGGCCAGACCTTCGGACAGGTCTCCAACGCCTTCATCCGGGTGGTCAACCAGGCCGACGGCCAGGAACTCGCCCGCTACGACCTGTCCGAGGACGCCTCCACCGAGACGGCCATGATCTTCGGCGAGCTCTACCGCTACCAGAGCGAGTGGAAATTCCGGGCCGTCGGCCAGGGGTACGCCTCGGGGCTGCGCGGCATCGCGCTCGACTTCGGCGTGAACGTCTCATAGGACCTTCACCCCGATTTGGGGGCCGACCGAGCCATAGGACACCGGCGCCCTCTAGACTCCGTGGTCAACAGTGAGTAAAGCCGAGTACGGCGCGAGCGAGACCCGTACACACACGATTGGGTAGCCAGTGCTTCTGAAAACCTTCGGCTGGTCGTTCGCGATCACCGCGCTCGGACTGGTCGCCGCGGTCTTCTACGGGGGGTGGGAGGCCTTCGGCATCGTGGCGATCCTCGCCGTCCTCGAAATCTCCCTGTCGTTCGACAACGCGGTCGTCAACGCCGGAATCCTGAAGAAGATGAACGCCTTCTGGCAGAAGATCTTCCTCACGGTCGGCGTCCTCATCGCGGTCTTCGGTATGCGGCTGGTCTTCCCCGTCGTGATCGTCGCGGTCACCGCCAAGATGGGCCCCATCCAGGCCGTCGACCTCGCGCTCAACAACAAGGACCGCTACCAGGAACTGGTCACCGACGCCCACCCGGCGATCGCGGCCTTCGGTGGCATGTTCCTGTTGATGATCTTCCTCGACTTCATCTTCGAGGACCGGGACATCCAGTGGCTGCGCTGGATCGAACGCCCCCTCGCCAAGCTCGGCAAGGTCGACATGCTGGCGGTCTGCATCGCCCTGATCGTCCTGCTGATCACCTCCTTCACCTTCGCCACCCACGCCCACCAGCACGGCGGCGGCCACACCGACAAGGCGCAGACGGTCCTGATCGCCGGCATCGCCGGCCTGATCACCTACATGATCGTCGGCGGCCTCTCCGGCTTCTTCGAGGACCGGCTGGAGGCCGAGGAGGAACGCGAGCACGAGGAGGAGGAAGAGGCCGAGCGCACCGGCAAGAAGAAGCCCGCGGTGGTGCTGGCCGGCCAGGCCGCGTTCTTCATGTTCCTCTACCTGGAGGTCCTGGACGCGTCCTTCTCCTTCGACGGCGTGATCGGCGCGTTCGCCATCACCAACGACATCGTGCTGATGGCCCTCGGCCTCGGCATCGGCGCGATGTACGTCCGGTCGCTCACCGTGTACCTGGTCCGCCAGGGCACCCTGGACGACTACGTCTTCCTGGAGCACGGCGCCCACTACGCGATCGGCGCGCTGGCCGTGATCCTGATGGTCACCATCCAGTACCAGATCAACGAGGTCATCACCGGTCTCGTCGGTGTCGTCCTGATCGGCTGGTCGTTCTGGTCCTCGGTACGGCGCAACCAGCGGCTGGCGGAAGCCGAGGGAAAAGCGGGGTCGGACGAGAAGGCTGAGGTCTCGTCCGGGGTCTGAACCGGCTCGCCGGGCCGAAAACGGAGGGTGTGACGCCCTCCTGGACGAGGAACGCTCTGATGGGGGCGGCCGACCGGTCGGCCGCCCCCAGGCGTCGGCAGGAGTTACTGGGGGCGGGAATGGGTTTCTTCGACGGGCTGCTGGGCGGGAAGGCGGCCGAGTTCGACTCGGGCAGCGCCGCGTCCAACTCCATCGAGCTCACCAGGCGGCACCAGACGGTGTCCCTCACGAAGCAGGGCGCGGCCACCGGCAACCTGCGCGTCAACCTGAGCTGGCGGATGCGTACGTCCGACTTCGACGGGGAGCAGCGGGAGAGCCTGTTCCGGCACCCCTTCAAGGCGCTGCGGCCGCCGGAGGTGATCGGGCACGGGCAGAGCATGGTCAACGTCGACCTCGACCTCGGGGCGCTGTACGAGCTGACCGACGGGACCAAGGGGGTCGTCCAGCCGCTCGGCGGCCTGCTCGGGGACGTGAACGCACCGCCGTACGTCAAGCTCAGCGGCGACGACCGGTTCGGGTCGGCGTCCGGCGAGACAATGTACGTCAACCTCGATCACCGGGACGACATCAAGCGGCTGCTGGTGTTCGTCTACATCTACGACCAGACGCCTGCGTTCGACCGCACCCACGCGATCGTCACGCTGTACCCGAGCAACGGGCCGCGCATCGAGATCGGCCTCGACGAACGGCATCCGCAGGCGCGGTCCTGCGCGGTCGTGATGATCGAGAACGTGAAGGGCGAGCTGATCGTCCGGCGCGAGGTGAAGTTCGTGTACGGGTTCCAGGGGGAGCTGGACCGGTTGTACGGGTGGGGGTTGCAGTGGGGGCGGGGTTACAAGACGGCGGATCGTTAGTCCGCCCACGGCGGCTGGGTTGTGCCGTGGGCGCGCGACTGCTGCGCCGTCGTGGTTGCTCGCGCGGTTCCCCGCGCCCCTGAAGGCGCTTCAGCTAGCGCCCGATGAACTGCGGCCCTTGCGGGGGCAGCCGGAAGTCCGTGTTCGGGATCGTCGCCACCGGGATCGGGGCCGGTGGGGGGTAGCCGTAGCCCGACTGCTGGGGCGGTTGCTGGGTGTACGCGGGCTGGGGGTAGCCGTAGGCCGGCTGGGTGGGTACCGAGGTCGGCTGCTCGGGCGGGAGCGGCATGGAGGCCGACGGCTCCTCCATCGGTTCCGACTCGTCCACCGAGATACCGAAGTCCGTGGCCAGGCCCTTGAGGCCGTTGCTGTAGCCCTCGCCCAGCGCGCGGAACTTCCAGCCGTCGCCCCTGCGGTACAGCTCGCCGCAGATCAGGGCCGTCTCGGCGCCGGTCTCCGGCTTGATGTCGAAATGGGCCAGCGCTTCGGCGTCGGGCGACACCGCGTCGTACAACAGGATGCGCAGCGCCGGTACGTGTTCGAAGGGGACGCCGTCCGCGGATGCGACCAGCAGGATTCGGCCGACGCTGGGCTCGACACCGGGCAGATCTGTCTGGATCGTGTCGGTGAGGCCCTCGGCCACCCGCTTCTTGCCGAGCCGCCAGACCTTCCCGGAGGGATGCCGGGGCTGGTTGTAGAAGACGAAGTCCTCGTCGGAGCGCACGCGTCCGTCGGGGCCGAGGAGCAGCGCGGAGGCATCGACGTCCGGAACTCCCTGTCCGGGCGTCCAGCGCAGCACGGCCCGGACCGTGGTGGCTTCCAGCGGGACGTTCGACCCCTTCAGCATGGCGTGCGTCATGCGGTCATCCTGCCCTCTCGGTCCTGGTCACGACAACGCGGGGGGCCTCGCGACCGACACGGGCGGGTTACCTGAAATTCATGCCCGGCGGGAACCCCGGACATGGCTTTGTACGTACTATTACCGGCCACCCTTTACCAATTTCACAGGCTCGGCCCACCACCACGGGGGAGTTTCATGCGTCATTTCGGGCACATCGCCCCTGAGGTGCGGCGGCGTCTCTTTCACCAGGAGCCGTGCGAGTTCACCGCCGACTCGCCCGCCAGGCTGCTCTCCGCGGCCCTGGGGGCCACCCTGTACAGCCCGGCCACCCGGCCGCGGCTCGCCGACGACATCGTCAAGCAGGCCGCGCTCGGCGTGGTCTCGATGGTGCTGTGCCTGGAGGACTCCATCGGCGACGAGGACGTGGCGGCCGGCGAGGAGAACCTCGTCCGGCAGTTCGCGGACCTGGCCGAGCGCGACCGGGCCGGCGTGGAGCTGCCGCTGCTCTTCATCCGGGTGCGGGAACCCGAGCAGATCCCCGACCTGGTACGCCGGCTGGGCGCGAGCGTGTCGCTGCTGTCCGGGTTCGTCTTCCCGAAGTTCACCGAGGAGCGCGGCATCCCCTTCCTCCAGGCCCTGGACGGCGCCGTGCTGCACAGCGGTCGCCGGCTGTTCGGGATGCCGGTGCTGGAGACGCCCGAGCTGATGTACCGGGAGACGCGCGTGGACGCCCTGGAGGGCATCGCCCGCGCCGTCGACAAGTACCGGGACAAGGTGCTGGCGCTGCGCCTCGGGGTCACCGACTTCTGCTCGTCCTACGGGCTGCGGCGGGCCCCGGACATGACCGCCTACGACGTCCAGATCATCGCCTCCGTCATCGCCGACGTGGTGAACATGCTGGGCCGGGCCGACGGCACCGGATTCACCGTGACCGGGCCGGTGTGGGAGTACTTCCGGGTGCCCGAGCGCATGTTCAAGCCGATGCTGCGGCAGAGCCCGTTCCTCGCCGAGCAGGCCGTGGAGCTGCGCGAGCGGCTCATCGAGCACGCCATGGACGGACTGCTCAGGGAGATCTCCCTGGACCAGGCCAACGGACTGCTGGGCAAGACCTGCATCCACCCGTCCCATGTCATCCCCGTGCACGCGCTGTCCGTCGTCAGTCACGAGGAGTTCTCCGACGCCCAGGACATCCTGCGGCCGGAACGGGGCGGCGGGGGTGTACTTCGCTCGGCCTACACGAACAAGATGAACGAGGTGAAGCCGCACCGCGCCTGGGCCGAGCGGACCATGCTCCGCGCCGAGGTGTTCGGCGTGGCCAACGAGGACGTCGGCTTCGTGGAACTGCTCGCCGCCGGGATACCGGGTTGACAGGCCCTTCGGGACGACACAGGGAACGTATGAACATCGCAGCGAACAACGGGGTCTGGTCCGGCAGCTGGGTCGCTGAGCGGCTCGGCGTCGAACTGGTGGGCGACGACGGTCTGACGGCCCTCCTCGGCCTCGCCCTGCGCCGCAACCCCAGACGGGCCCACCTCCTGGTCTCCAACGTGCTCGGCAAGCACGTGCCGCAGTCGCCGTCGGTGGTGTACGGGCACGGCTTCGCCCTCGGCCGACGGGTGCGGGACCTGCTCGGCGAGCGGGAGGCCGGGCGGGCGGTCGTCCTGGGGTACGCGGAGACGGCGACGGGGCTCGGTCATTCGGTGGCGGACGGGGTCGGCCTCGCCCCCTACCTGCACTCCACGCGCCGGCCGGTCGCCGGGGTCGTCCCCGCGGGCGGCTTCGAGGAGTCCCACTCGCACGCGACCTCGCATCTGCTCCTTCCCGAGGACCCTGCCCTGCTCTCCGGAGACGGCCCCCTGGTCCTGGTCGACGACGAGTTCTCCACCGGCAACACGGTCCTGAACACGATCAGGGACCTGCACGCCCGCTATCCGCGGCAGCGGTACGTCGTGGTGGCCCTGGTGGACATGCGGTCGCCGGCCGACGCCGGTCGTCTGACGGACTTCGCGCGCGAGATCGACGCGCGCGTGGATCTGGTGGCGGCGGCCTCGGGGACGGTGAAGCTGCCGGAGGGGGTCCTGGAGAAGGGCCAGGAACTGGTGGCTCGGTACGAGGAGAGTGCCGCGACAGGTGATCGGCCGGGCGCGGCGCCGTCGGGGCCGGTCGCGCAGTTCCCCGCGCCCCTTCCCGGCGTTGCCTCTCAGGCCGACTTCCAGCGCAACCCCCTGGGGGCGCGGGGAACTGCGCGACCGGCCCCCACGCACCCGCAGACACCCGACACCCGCACCACCCCCCACCTCACCCGCGTCGACCTGCACTGGCCGTACGGCCTCCCCGACGGCGGACGCCACGGTTTCACCCCCGCCCACCGAATACGCCTGGAGTCGGCCCTCCCCACCATGGCCGCGAGGCTCGCCGAAGCCCTGCCCCCCGACGCCCGCCGCGTGCTGACGCTCGGTTTCGAAGAGCTGATGTACACCCCTCTCAGGATCGCCCGCGAGCTGGAGGCGCTGGTCACCGCCGAGGTGCGGTACTCCACCACCACCCGCTCGCCCGTCCTGGCCGTCGACGACCCCGGCTACGCGATCCGCAGCCGCCTCGTCTTCCCGGCCCACGACCACCCCGCCGACGGCCCCGGCGAGCGCTACGCGTACAACGTGGCCGGCGCCGGCTTCGACGCGATCGTCCTGTTCGTCGACTCGGCCGGCGACACCCCCGAACTGCACGCCCCGGACGGCCTGCCGGCCCTGCTCGGCGCGCATGCCCCGCACGTCCTGCTCGCGGTTGTACCGTCGTACGTCCCCGCGCTACCCGAAGAGAGCCCCGCCATGCTGCCCGAGCCCCTCCGTGGCCCCGCCTTCTCCTCGTACCCGGCGGAGGACGTCGGCTGGCTGCTCCAGGACCTCTCGGACGTCACGCTGGAGGCGCCGACCGAGGAGCGCGAGGAGGCCATCCAGAGCGGCGGCGCGCACTACGCCGAGTCGCTGCCGGTGGAGTACCAGCCGAGCGAGCAGTACCAGGCCCTGTTCCACGCGGCCCTGGAGACCTCGGCCGCCCGGATCGCGCAGGCCGTCGGGGTCGTCACCGAGACCGTGCTGGCCGAGCGGTCGCCGCGGCCGGTACTGGTGTCGCTGGCCCGTGCCGGGACGCCCGTGGGCGTGCTGATGCGCCGCTGGGCGCAGTTCCGGTACGGCCTGGACCTGCCGCACTACGCCGTGTCGATCGTGCGCGGCCGCGGCATCGACGCCAACGCGCTGCGCTGGCTGGCCGCCCACCACGACCCGCGGGACGTCGTGTTCGTCGACGGCTGGACCGGCAAGGGCGCCATCACCCGGGAACTCGCCGACGCGATCGAGGAGTTCGAGGAGCGGACGGGGGTCTCCGGCTTCGACCCGGAGATCGCGGTGCTCGCGGACCCCGGGTCGTGCGTACGGACGTACGGCACCCGGGAGGACTTCCTGATCCCCTCCGCCTGCCTCAACTCGACCGTCTCCGGGCTGATCTCGCGGACCGTGCTGCGGGCCGACCTGGTCGGTCCCGACGACTTCCACGGCGCCAAGTTCTACCGCGAGCTGGCCGGGGCCGACGTGTCGGTGGCCTTCCTGGACGCGGTCGCCGCCCGGTTCGAGGAGGTCGTGGACGCGGCGGACGGCGCCGTGAAGGAGCTGGCCGTCGCCGACCGCACGCCGACCTGGGAGGGCTGGGCGGCCGTCGAACGGATCAGCGAGGAGTACGGCATCCACGACGTGAACCTCGTCAAGCCGGGCGTCGGCGAGACCACCCGGGTGCTGCTGCGCCGGGTGCCCTGGAAGATCCTGGCGCGGGCCGGGGCGGGCGTCGACCTCGACCATGTGCGGCTGCTCGCCGAGCAGAGAGGGGTACCGGTGGAGGAGGTCGGCGACCTGCCGTACACCTGTGTCGGGCTGATCCACCCCAGGTACACGCGCGGGGCGACCGGCGCCGACGGCCGGGCGGTGAACGTCTGATGCCGGTGCTGGTGGCCAGCGACCTGGACCGTACGCTCATCTACTCCTCGGCCGCCCTGGCGCTGACCATGCCGGACGCGCGGGCGCCCCGGCTGCTCTGCGTCGAGGTGCACGAGAGCCGGCCGCTGTCGTACATGACGGAGACGGCCGCGCGGCTGCTGGCCGAGCTGGGGGACGCGGCGGTCTTCGTGCCGACCACGACGCGGACCCGTAAGCAGTACGAGCGGATCAACCTGCCGGGGCCCACGCCGAGGTACGCCATCTGTGCCAACGGTGGGCATCTGCTGGTCGACGGGGTGACCGACGCGGACTGGCACGCGCGGGTGCTGGCCCGGCTCGCCGACGAGTGCGCCCCGCTGGAGGAGGTGCGGGCGTATCTGACGGAGCAGGCCGATCCGGTGTGGCTGCGCAAGCACCGGGTCGCCGAGGACCTGTTCGCCTACCTGGTCGTGGAGCGGGAGCTGCTGCCCGAGGAGTGGGTGAAGAGCCTCGGGGAGTGGGCGGAGAACCGCGGCTGGACGGTGTCCCTGCAGGGCCGGAAGATCTACGCCGTGCCGAAGCCGCTGACGAAGAGCGCGGCCATGCGGGAGGTCGCGCGCCGGACCGGGGCCGAGCTGACGGTGGCCGCGGGGGACTCGCTGCTCGACGCCGACCTGCTGCTGGCCGCGGACCGCGGCTGGCGGCCGGGGCACGGGGAGCTGGCCGACGCCGGGTGGACCGGGCCGGCCGTCGCCGCGCTGCCCGAGCGTGGGGTGCTTGCCGGAGAGCGAATTCTGCGGGAATTCCTGAAGACGGCCCGTACGGAGAGCTAGCCGCAGCAGCCGCCGCCGCAACAGCCCCCGCCCGAGCCGGCGGGGGCCGCGGACCGGGCGGTCGCGGTCGCCGTTCCGCCCACGGCTACCGCCGACAAGAGCTTTACCGTGTCTTGATGTCCTTCCGGGCATGCTGCGGGAGCGGATGACTCGGCCATGGGGCGGGACAGTTCGAAGGTGTCGTCGCAGGTGCGGCAGCGATACTCGTAGCGGGGCATGAGGGACAGGCTAGCGGCAGTGATGCGGGAGTGATGGGCATCACTTCACCTCAGAATTTCATGAGTGTTCCTTTCTGTCCGATACTTGTGCGGAGATTTTGAAAAGATCGCTGATAATTTGAGCTGGCCGCGAGGAGCCAAAAGACCGGGGGAAGAGGGGGGCTCGTAGCGCCGCGCCCGCCGCGGCCCTGCCACCCGTCGTGTCTGCCTGCGCGCGCAAGACCGAGTGCGAGGGGAGACGCAGTCGTGACGGACGCAACGGAGCGGACGGGCGACCCGGAGGAAGGCCATGACCAGGCCGGATCCCGGAATCGTAAGCCGTTCGAGCCGGACGCGACCTTGCATCTGAAGGTCGACGACCTGCGTGCGGAGCATGCTCTGTGGCAGAAGGGTGACGACGCTCAGCGTGCGCAGGAGGTCGCGCGGCGCAAGGCGGAGGCCCTGTGGAAGGAACTGCGCACCCCGCGGGCGGAGAACTCCGCCGACACCGCCAAGGCGGGTGCGGACCAGGGAGCGCGGCCGAAGAAGCCGGTACCGCCGCGGCATGACGAGACCCTGCATCTGAATGTGGGCGCCCTGCGGGCGGACGTCACGATGCAGATCCGGGTGCCCGAACAACGGCAGCCGGAGCCGGATGCGGCGGGAGCGGGCGGCCGTGCCGAGCGGCGCCGCAGCGCCCGCCCGACGCCGCGGGAACGGGCGCTGGCGGCGACGGCGGCGGTCCGGGCTCTCGTGGGGCCCCGGCTCGCGCCGCTGGCGCCGTACGCCCGCCGTCTCAGACCTGCCTACCCGCGCCCCGGCCGGACCGGCTGGCGCCGCTGGATGCCGTCCTGGCGGCAGTGGCTGGGCGCCTGGCTGGGGAGCATCGGGCTGACCGGGCTGTTCCTCGTCGTCGCCTACGCGGCCACGGACATACCGTCCAACCTCAACACGTACGCCACCCAGCAGGACAATGTCTACTTCTGGTCCGACGGGACGCCGATGGCCCGGACCGGCTGGGTGCAGCGGCAGGACATGCCGCTCAAGGACATACCCGTGGACGTGCGCTGGGCGGTGCTCGCGGCGGAGAACGAGAGCTTCTACTCCGACCCCGGTATCTCGATGAAGGGCATCGCGCGGGCCCTGTACCGCACGGTCGGCGAAGGGGACACCGAGGGCGGCTCGACCATCACCCAGCAGTACGTGAAGAACGTCTATCTCACGCAGAACCAGACCGTGAGCCGCAAATTCACCGAGGCGATGATCTCCCTCAAGCTCGACAACAAGATGAGCAAGGACCAGATCCTGGAGGGGTACCTCAACACCAGCTGGTTCGGCCGTGGGACGTACGGCATCCAGCGCGCCGCCCAGGCCTACTACGGCAAGGACGTCGGCCAGCTCAACGCCAGCCAGGCCGCCATGCTCGCCTCGCTGCTCAAGGGGGCCGGGCTCTACGACCCGACGCTCAGCAAGGCCAACCACCAGCGGGCGGTGGAGCGCTGGTCCTGGATCCTGGACCGGATGGTCAAGATCGGCAAGCTGTCGCCGGCCGAGCGGGCCAAGTACACCAAGTTCCCCGAGCCCATCGCGACCAACAAGGTCTACGACACCGGCAGCCAGAGCGACTACCTGGTCGAGCTGGCGCAGCAGTACGCGAAGAAGTCCGCGCACATCTCGGACAAGCAGTTCGACCTGGGCGGATACCAGATCTACACCACCTTCGACCGGAAGAAGGAGACGGCCCTCACCAAGGCCGTGGCCAAGGCCCGCAAGGAGGCCAAGGCGAGCGACCCCAAGGCGGCCGCGGCCGCCCACTACGGCGCCGCCTCGGTCACGACCGACGGGCGGATCGTGGCCGTGTACGGCGGACCCGACCACCGGACCCAGGGCTACAACGAGTCCAACGCCACCACCGTCCCGGCCGGCAGCGCCTTCCTGCCCTTCGTCTACGCGGCCGGGCTCCAGAACGGCGCCCACAAGGAACGCGGCGGGGCCGCCACCGCCGTGCTGCCCGGGACGCTCTACGACGGCGACGACAAGGTCCCGGTCACCACGCCCGACGGACCGTACTGGGACCGCAGCGGCAAGAAGGTCTTCGCCAAGAACGACGACGACAGGTCCTACGGGCAGATCACCCTGGACAAGGCCCTCGCCCAGTCGGTGAACACGCCGTTCATGCAACTCGGCGTGGACGCCGGACTCGACAAGGTGCGGGCCACCGCGGTGGCCTCCGGGCTGCTCTCCGAGAGCATGGGAGCCCAGGTGCCCGCGCTGTCCATGGGCAGCTCCACACCGAGCGCGATCCGGATGGCGAGCGGCTACGCCACGTTCGCCGCCGGCGGTGACCACACCGAGCCGTACTCCGTCTCCAAGATCACCCGCAACGGCCGCCGGATCGCCGTGGACACCCCCCGGCCGACCCGCGCGGTCCGCGACGACGTGGCCGAGGACGTCGAGCAGGCGCTCACCGAATCGTTCCGTCTGGCCCACCCGACGGCCGCGCTCACCAGCACGGCGGCCGGGAAGGCCGGCAGCACCTACGCCAGCGGCAAGGACACCGCCGCCTGGTACACCGGCACCCTCTCCAAGGTGACGACGTCCGTCGTCGTCTACCGCATCGACCTGAACAAGTCCCTGGAGCCGCTTCCGCTCCAGGGAGTCGCCGGATCCGGCACCGACAACGTCCCGTACTCGCTCTGGGCCCAGGCCATGGGCCTCGACTGACCCCCGAGGCCCCGCAGCTCCCCACGCCACCCACCCGCAGAATGAGCCCCGCATGAAGCCCCGCACGAAGCCGACAGCAGGCGGCCATCGCCGCAAGGCGCCCACCCGTGACCGCCGTCCAGCCCGCCCGGAGTTCGTGACCCTGGCCGCCTTCCTGGTCGTGGCCTCCCTCGTCGCGGGCTATCTGGTGCTCACCAGACAGGACGACACCGCGCC
Source organism: Streptomyces fuscichromogenes (assembly GCF_014645815.1). Lineage (GTDB taxonomy): Bacteria > Actinomycetota > Actinomycetes > Streptomycetales > Streptomycetaceae > Streptomyces > Streptomyces fuscichromogenes. The sequence goes on from NZ_BMML01000001.1 coordinate 29,407, forward strand.
CACCGCGTCGGGGACCACCAAGTCCAGCCCGTCGCCGTCGGCCTCACCGAAGTGGGACGGCAAGACCAAGATCCTCGGTGACGGCTCGACCTCGTACACGGGGCCGCAGAAGGACCAGCTGAAGGCCGTGAAGCTCAAGCCCGGTGAGAAGCCACCCCAGTTCGTGGTGTTCTCCTGGGACGGCGCGCTCCAGGGCGACGACGAGCTCTTCTCGCACTACCGGGAGATGGCCAAGGAGTACAACGCCCATATGACCTTCTTCCTCACCGGCATCTACCTGCTGCCCAAGAGCAAGAAGGACCTCTACACCGGGCCGATGCACAAGCCCGGCGACGCCGCCATCGACTACGCCACCGACGCGCACATACGCACCACCCTGGAGCAGCTCCGCGAGGCGTACGACCAGGGCAACGAGATCGGCACCCACTTCAACGGCCACTTCTGCGAGGCCAAGGGCGGCGGCGACTGGAGCGTCGCGCAGTGGAAGAGCGAGATCGACCAGTTCTTCGAGTTCGTGGAGCACTGGAAGACCAACACGGGCTACAAGGACATCCCGGCCCTGCCCTTCGACTTCAAGCAGGAGGTCGTCGGCGGCCGCGCCCCCTGCCTGGAGGGCCAGCCCAACCTGCTGAAGGCCCTGCAGAAGTACGGCTACAACTGGAAGTACGACGCCAGCTCCCCCGGCGACCTCCAGGTATGGCCGTCGAAGAAGGACGGTCTCTGGAACTTCCCGCTCCAACTGCTGCCGTACAGCGACAACAACCAGGCCCTCTCGATGGACTTCAACTTCCTCTACAACCAGTCCAACGGCGAGGTCGACGGCGACTCCTCGAAGTACGCCGGGTGGGAACAGCAGGCCGTCGACGCCTATATGAACGGCTTCAACCGCGTCTACTACGGCAGCCGCGCCCCGCTGTTCATCGGCAACCACTTCGAGGACTGGAACGGCGGCATCTACATGAAGGCCATCGACCAGGTCATCCCGAAGATATGCACCAAGAAGGGCGTCAAGTGCGTCTCCTTCAAGGAGCTCGCCGACTGGATGGACGCCCAGGACCCGGCCACCCTGGCCCGGCTGCGCACCCTGGACCCGGCCCAGGCGCCCTCGGACTGGTCGAACATCGTGCAGTGAGCGCCCTACCGATTCCGGGCGGGCAGTTCAACTCGGCACGACAGCAAGCGCATTCCAATTGCGCAACCCCCTTCACAGGAGTCACACACGCCGTGCGAAGATGCCGTCGCCCGGTAGAGGTGTACCGGCGTAGAGGGGAACACCATTGAAATCCAGAAAACTGAGCCGTAAGCGCAGCCGTGCGGCCATAGTCACGGCGACGGCCGCTTCGGTCGTCGCCGGGGTCGCCTTCGCGGCCAACTGGAGCGCGGGCGCGGCCGTCGTCGACGACCCGACCGTGGACGCCGCGACCAAGGCGACCTTCCAGAAGCTCGCGGACGCGGTCTTCACCGACCGCACCCAGGCCCTCGTGAAGGGTGCTTCGCAGAAGCAGCAGACGTCCCGCTTCTCCGGCGACGTCCGGCTCTCCAGCACCCAGTCACGCGACGAGGACGCAGCGCTGACCCAGCTGCGCGGCCGCCAGAACCGCATCGCCAAGGCCGGCGAGACGTACAGCGCCGGCAGCACCCAGGTCACGCTCGACGCGACCCGCGTGACCGGCCGCACCGCCAAGGCCGACGTCACCGAGACCACGACGCTGACCTACGCGAAGGCCACCGGCGGCACGCCGAAGAACACCGGCTTCCAGGCCCACCACGAGCTGACCTTCAAGGCGGACCGGCGGGGCACCTGGCAGCTGACGAACATCGAGGACACCGACGAGGGCGGCCTCGCCGTCAACACGCTGTCCAAGCCCTCGGTGAAGGCGCCCGCCACCGGCGACGACGGCAACACCACGCCGGACGCCCCGCGCGCGGCCATCACGCGCAACCCGGTGGCCGTGCCGAAGACGCTCACCGGCGGCACGTACGACTACAAGGCGATGGCCACCTACGCCGAGACGTACTGGAACAACTACAACACGGCCTACCCGAACTACAACAACGAGACGGCCGGCGGCGACTGCACCAACTTCGTCAGCCAGTCGCTCAAGGCCGGCGGCTGGAAGCACGTCCCGGGCTACGTCTACGACTACACGAAGTGGTTCGGCACCGCCGACATCCAGTCCGACTCGTTCGTCGGCGTCAACGAGTGGTCCTGGTTCGCCCAGAACTCCAAGCGGACCACCCCGCTCGCCAACGTCTTCCAGGCGCAGGTCGGCGACGTCATCCAGATGGACTTCGACCGGGACGGCTCGAAGGACCACACGATGATCGTCACGTACGTGGCCAACGGGATCCCGTACGTGACCTACCACTCCAACAACACCTACCGCAGGTCGCTGGCGAGCCTCGTCGCGTCGTACCCGAACGCGTACTACTACGCCTACCGCACCTGATCCGCTGATTCGGCCCGCTGCTCCGCCTCGGGGTGGCGGGCCCGCCAGTAGGGGTTGTCGTGCGGCAGGTTCGTACTGACCCTGCCGTACATCCCGAACACCATCAGCACCAGACCCACCACGAAACTGAACAGCACGTTCTGGATCTTGAAGGCCAGGAAGTCCGAGTCCGTGTCGAGCAGGCCCAGGAACAGGAAGCCGTTCAGGATGAACAGCACGCCGAGGACCATGTTCAGCGTGGACGCGAAGTTCCCGCCGATCACCATCCCGACGAACAGCAGCAGCCCGACACAGATCGACAGCACGCTCAGCGCGCCGTTGGTGTTCAGGCCGATCGCGCTGTTCCCGCCGGTGTCGAAGAAGCCGATGTTGTCGGTGAGCCCGAGGATCCCGAAGGCGAGCAGGAACAGGCCCATCAGGCCCGCCCCGATCCGGTAGACCCGGTTCAGGCGGTGGTCGACGGGCAGTGCCTCGTCGAAAACGATCTGCCGCCGTGAGGTCCCCGGCGTCCCCGAGTGCGCTGCGTGTGAGGCCATCTCCGCCTCCCCATCTGGACTGCGGGCCCTGATCACGGGCCCCGGTTGCGAGCCGCCCTCCCAATATCCGCCCCCGCCGCGGGGACGGCAACGGCTCACGAGTGGCCGGTGCCCCGGTCCTCCCGGATCCGCGCCACCGTCCGCGCGACCGACTGCCGTACCGCTTCCGTCTCGGTCAGGAAGTGCCAGTAGTCGGGATGCCGCCCCTCCAGCGTCCCGACCGCCCGGTCCAGCCGCGCCACCGCGTCGTCCAGCGGCCGCGCGTGCCGCGGATCCGGGCTGGACCGCCCGGTCATCGCCAGCCGCTGCGCGTCCCGGATCGCGAACCGCGTCCGCTCGACCTCCGCCTGCGGATCCTTCTGCACGGCGTTGAGCCGGCCCAGCCGGTCACCGGCGGCGGAGACGGCCTCGTCCGTACTGTTGAGCAGCGCCCGCACCGTCGACAGCAGCGCGGCGGCGTCCGCCCACCGCTGCGCGTCCCGCGCGGCCTGCGCCTCGCGCAGCTTCACCTCGGCCTGCCGGACGTTCTCCGCGGCCTGCTGCGGCACCTGCTGGAGATCCTGCCAGCAGGCGGCCGAGAACCGCCGCCGCAGCTCGCTCAGCACCGGGTCCACCTGGCCGGCCCGGGTGGTCAGCGCCTGTGCGCGGGTCCGCAGGCTCACCAGCCGGTGATCGATCTCCGCGGCCCGCTCCGGCAGCCGCTCCGCCTCGACCTGGATGGCCTCGGCCTCCCGCTGCACCCGCCCGGCCCGCTCCAGCGTCGCCTGCACGCCGTGCTGTCCCGCGCCCTGGTTGAGCCGGGTCAGCTCGGGCGACAGCGCGGCCAGCCGGGCCGCCAGGTCATCGGCCCTGATCGGGGTCCTGCGCACGGCGTCGAGCGCGTTGCTGGCCGCCAGCAGTGCCTGCCGGGCCCGCTCCACGGCGGGCGCCAGCCGCGCCAGCTGCGTCTCGGCCTTGCCGAGCAGCGGCCCGAGCGACTCCCCGAACCGGTCCAGCTGCCCCTTGACCCGCACCAGCTCGTCCTTGGCCCCGGAGAGCTCCCCGCGCGCCCGCGTCGCCGTGGCGGCCTCCAGGTCGTCCCGGTCCAGGTCGTAGGCGTCGATGGCCTGGATGTACCGGTTGCTCACCTCGTCGATCCGCCGCCCCAGCGCCTCGAAGTCGGAGACGGCACGACGGGCGGCCGGCGAGTCGTCGACGGCGGAGATGGTCTCTATCGAGATCCGCAGGTCCCGCTGGGCGGTGTCCAGCTCGTAGAACGCGGCGGCCGCGGCGTCCTTCGCCGCCTGCGCCTCCGCCCGCTGGGTCTCCGCCCGCCCCCCGAACCACCGGCGGGTCCCGCCGCCGGCGAACGCGCCGGGCACCACCAGCACCGCCAGCAACGGAAGGCCCATGAGCCCGAGGACATCCCGAAGCGGCGTACGCCGGGCCCCTGCGGGAGGCGGGTACGACTGCTCGGATACCGCCGAAGTCGCCGATGTCCCCGTCACTTCTCCCTCTCCCGAACCGCGGTGCGCCCTGTGTCCTGGCGGTCGCTGCAATTCTCCCACTGGTGAAGGACGAACACACGGGCCGGTCAGTTCACGGTCGGCGAGACCGGCTGCCGAGGAGCCGGATACGCGTTTGCGGGACAGTGCCCCGGGCAATGTAGGCTGTCGACTCGTCTCGGGTGCGTAGCTCAGGGGTAGAGCGCCTGCCTTACAAGCAGGATGTCGGCGGTTCGAAACCGTCCGCGCCCACGTGACGAGAGGACCCCGGCCGATGCGGCCGGGGTCCTCTCGCGTTCTCAGTCCGTCTCGTGCGTGTGCTTGAGGCGGCTCCGGGCGTCCGTGCGGTCCGGCGCCGTGACCTCCGCCCAGAAGCGGTGGCCGCTGACGAACACCGCCAGTTCGTGCTCGCGGCGGCGCAGTTTCTCCACCTCCGCCTGTTCGTCCTCGGTCCAGCCCGGGGAGGCGGGGCGCTCCACCTTGCGCCAGCCGCCCTCGTCGCTGAACCCGTCCAGCGGCACGACCGACCAGGGGAGCCGCTTCAGCAGGGCCGACAGCTCGGCCCGGACCTGATGCAGCTCCTCCTGACCGGCGAGGAGGTCACTCGGAAAGTCATAGGTCGCAGCCACGCGGCAATGGTACGCCTGTTCGATTTTAGGTGGCGAGTTCGTTCATGGGGTTCGTGTGTTCGAGTGCGGGTGACGGCGCACCGGCAACACCCCGGCGCGAGGACTGGGAAGCTGGAGGACACGATCGCGTTCCCGCCGGGCGGGAGAACGGAGCAGGGACAGATGAGCGGGCAGCGGCAGCCGACGTTCGTGAAGGTGTGCGGACTCACCCAGGAGCAGCAGATCGACTGGGCCGTCGAGCTGGGGTACGACGCCGTCGGGATCGTCGTGACCCCGAAGAGCAAGCGGTACTGCCCGCCCGAGCGGGCCGTGGCGCTCGCCGACCACGCCCGCGGACGGGTCACCGTCTTCGCCGTGGCCCTGACCCACGCCGAGACGGCCGCCGTCGCCGGGCACGTCGACATCGTCCAGATCTACGAGACGGCCGACATCCCGAACCTCGCCCTCGCCTCCGGCGCCCCGCCCGAGAAGCCGGAGGCCCTGCGGTACTTCTTCTACGACGCCAGCGCCGGCAGCGGCGTGTTCGCGGACATCCCCGACTGGGTCGGCGAGGTGCCGGGAAACGTGGTGATCGCCGGCGGCCTCGACGAGCACAACGTGGCCGATGTCGTCGAGAAGTTCGGGCCCTACGGCGTGGACGTCTCCAGCAGTGTCGAGACCGCGCCGGGGGTCAAGAGCCGCGAGAAGATGGCCGCCTTCCTCGCCGCCGCCCGTGCCCCCGGGCGCAACAGCCGCTGACCGCCGCTGACGTCAGGCCTCGCGCAGCTCCCTGACGATACGGGCCGTCACCGGCACGGGTACGCCGTGCCGGTCCGCCGCGCGCAGCAACGCGCCCCCGATCGCGTCGAGTTCGAGGGGCCGGCCGGCCTCCGCGTCGCGTTGCATCGAGGACTTGGTGGCGGGTGGGAAGGCGTCGTACCGGGCCAGCGCGCGGGCCGGGTCGACGGGGGCACCGCAGGCACGGCTGACCGCCGCCGTCTCCGCCACCAGGGACGCCAGTTCCTCGCGGTGCCGGGTGCGGGCCTCACCGAGGGGGAGGCGATAGCGGGTGGTGAGAAGGGCGAGCGGGGCGAGGAACGCCATCTTCGCCCAGAGGACGGTGGTTTCGTCGTCCAGGACGCGGGTGGCCGGGCCGGCCGAGGTCAGGGCCGCGGCCAGGGCCTCCAGCCGGGGGCCGGGGACCTTGGCGCCGGTCAGGTCGATCTCCACGAAGGGGCTGGTGTGTTCGACCAGGCCGGGTGCCGTGCGGGTGGACTCGACGCGGATCACGGACGGGGCCACCCGGTCGGGGGAGTAGCGGGAGCGCAGCAGCGCGGGGTGCTCCACGCCGTTCAGGAACGGCACGAGGAGGGCGTCGCCGAGGGCCGCGGGCGGGATCCGGGTGAGGGCCGCGTCCAGGGCGGTGGCCTTGACGGTGACCAGGCAGGCGTCGACCGGTTCGCGCAGGGCCGTGTCGGCCTCGACGGGGGCCGTGAAGTCGCCGAACAGGGGGCTGCGGACGCGGATGCCGGTGGTGCGGAGCGTGTGTGCCGTCTCCTCGCCCGCCAGGCAGAGGACGCGGTGGCCGGAGCGGGAGAGCAGGGCCGCGAGCAGGCCGCCGACGCCGCCGGGTCCGAGGACGGCGACGGTGCGGAGGGGACGGGGGCCGGGGGCGTTCGGGTTGCCCGTGTTGTTCGGGCTGCTCGTGTTGTTCGGGCCGTCCGGGCTGTCCGGGCTGTTCGGCATGGAGTTGTCCTCTCGTCGGTCGGCCCCGGGAGCGGTGGCCGCCACGGAAGGATCCTCGCAGGAAAGAGGGGGTCTGCGGGAGACTGGGGACATGTGCCGGAGCATCAAGACCCTGCGTCCGCCTCAGCTGGCCGAGGAGGCCACGGAGGACGAGATCCGTGCTGCCGCGTTGCAGTACGTGCGGAAGGTGTCCGGGTTCCGGGCGCCGGCCGCGCACAACCGGGAGGTGTTCGAGCGGGCCGTGGACGCGGTCGCGAAGGCCACCGCCGAACTGCTCGGGGGACTGGAGGTGCGGGGGCAGGGGGCCGCGGGCGGGAACTGAGGCGCGGGACGCGGATTACGCCGGCCGGCGTCTTCGCATCAGATACCCCGCTCCCGCCCCCGCGCCGAACAGCGCCGCCACCGAGACCGCCGTCGCCAGCCAGGTGCCGCCCAGCCACTGGGCGCCCAGGTAGCCGAGGGCGACGCTGTAGACGGCCCAGGTCAGGCCCGCCAGGGCGGACCAGGGGAGGAAGTCGCGGACGCTGCGGTGGGTCGCGCCGGCGCCGAGGGAGACGATCGAGCGGCCGGCCGGTGCGAAGCGGGCCAGTATCACCAGCGCGCCGCCGCCCCGGGACAGGGCCTCGCCGAGACGTTCCTGCGCACTGCTCAGCCGCCGGGAGCGGGCGATCGCGCGGTCCAGGCGGGCCCCGCCGCGCCGGGCCAGCCGGTAGGCGACCAGGTCGCCGAGGACCGACGCGGTGGCCGCGCAGAGGGTCAGTGCCAGGATGTCCGGCAGGACGTGCGGCGGGACCTGTCCGGCCGACGCGCCGGTGCCCGCCGCCGCCGCGGTGGCCGCGGTGATGACCAGCACCCCGCTCGGCAGGACCGGCAGGAACACATCAAGCAGCACGGAGAGGGCCACCATGGCGTATATCCATGGCCCGGCCTCCAGCGAGCCCATGCTTTCCCACACGACGGTTCCCCCGTGATTGTCCTGTTGCGCCCCCCGACGACAGCCATACAGCGTACGCGGGAGGTGTGACAGCAGTGTCACGGGGGCTTTGTGTGTTGGGCAAAGGGTTATCCGCGATGGGTCGGCCGAGGGCCGTGGGGCGGCCCGGCGCCGAACGGTGGCACGGCGTCATACGGCGACCGGTGTGTTCCGTCCGGCCGCCGTCGGACGCCCCGGGGCCGTCTCCGGCCGGGTTTCCGTCTCGGCCGCCGCCGTCCGCAGGACCGCCCGTGCGATCGCGTCGGCGTCCGACAAGGTCACCGAGTCCACGCCCGGCCGGGCCCCCGCCGCGGTCACCCAGTGCACCCCCTCCGTGGGCACCCCGAAGGCGAACCGCCGTGGGTGCGGGCGGCCGTGACGGCCGATGAGGCGGTACGGGCGCGGCGTCACGTCGACGCCGCCGGTCTCGTGGCCGTCCACCGCGTGCGGGCGGCACGCGCCCTCGCGGAGCAGCCCGGCCAGCAGGCCGTCGGCGGTGCGGCGCAGGTCCGGCTCGGGCAGGCGGGCCTCGACGAGGGTGGTCACCCGGACCGCGGAGCCGGGTATCCCCGGGGAGCGGGCCACCCAGGCGCCGTCCGCGCGGTCCACCTCCAGCCCCGGGCCGAGCACGTCCACCACGCCCGCGGCCACCAGCGCGGCGAGTTCCTCGACACGGCGGCGGGGCGGGCCGATGGACAGGAACGCGTTGAGCGGGGTGTACCAGCCGTCCAGGTGGGCCCGTCGGGAGGAGCCGGTCAGGCCGCCGTGGTCGACGATCAGCCGTATCTCGTTGCGCAGGTCGCGCAGTACGTCCAGGGCGGCCTTGAGCGGGCCGCGCGTATTGCCGAGGGCGGCCTGTGCGGCGTCCTCGCGCAGATATCCCAGGAGCCAGGCCCGCCACTGCGCGGGACCGGTGAACTCCCGTTCCCCGTAAGGGCGCTGGAGGCGCTCCCAGGACCAGCGGGCCGGCTCCGGCACACCGTGGGCGTCGAGCACGGCCGTCTCCGCGGGCCGGCCGGCGGCCGCGAGGAAGCGCTCGGTGACGTCCGGGTCGCCGGTCAGGGCCGCGTAGTAGACCGTCTCCACCTCCTTGGCGACCAGGGGCCAGATCTCCGCGAGGAAGTCGGGCGCCGCGCCGCAGTCCGCGCGGGCGCGGAAGCCCGCGATCACCTCGGGGGTGAGCAGCAGCGGGGTGTGGCGGCCGTACGGGCCCTTGGCGTTGTCGCCGCGTGCCTGGTAGGGGACGCCGCGCCGGGAGCCCGCGTACAGGCGGGGCTCGCGGCCGGAGGGGAGGTAGCGCAGGGCGGTGCCGTCGGGTGTGCGGGTGAAACGGCCGCCCCGGCCGGTGGTCAGCAGGGCCAGGTGGTCGAAGAAGTTGAGGCCCAGGCCGCGCAGCAGCACCGGTTCGCCGGGGGCGAGCGGGGTGAGGTCGACGTCGGCCGGGTTGGCGGGCGCAAGGTGCCGCAGGCCGTGCCGGGCGGCGTGGGCGGCGAGCCGGCGTTCGGACGCGGGCGCGGTCACCGGGAGGTGGCCCTGGGCCAGCACCACCGCCGCCAGGCCGGGCAGGGTGCGGCCGTCGTCCAGGGTGAGCGTCTGATGGCCGCCGGGGCCGTCGTCGAGCCGTACGGCACGGGCGCGGTGTGTCTCGACGCGGACCGCCGCCGGTGCCCGGGAGACCGTCCGGGCGAACACCCACTCCAGGTAACGGCCGTAGTGGGCGCGGGTGGGGTAGTCGTCGGGGCCCAGTTCGCCGCCCGCCCACGCGTGCAGGCTGGGGCCGGGCCGGACGGGGCCCGCGCAGTCCACGCTGTCGTCGGTGAACAGGGTGACCTGGCTCGCCACGGTGTTCATCAGCAGCTCCGCCGACTGCGTCGTTCGCCAGACCCGGCCGGGGCCCGGCGGTGCCGGGTCGATCACATGGACCGTCAGGGGCCGTTCCGGGGGCAGCAGTTCGGGGGCGGAGGCGCAGAGGCGTTCCAGGACGCTGGTGCCGCGCGGGCCGGCGCCGACCAGGGCGACGGAGACCGGCACGGACTCCAGGACCGGCTCCTTGGGGGAGGAGGACAAGGACGTGACTCCCGGGCGGGTGGGGGGCGCAGGGCGGGCACCGTCCGCACGGGATGGGGAAGCGGACGGTCCGCCTCATCATGCCGTCGCGGTCGGCGGTTGCCAACGCGCGCCCCACACAGCTCAGTTGCCTCACAGCTGTCCCGCGCTCGCCCCTCCTGGGGTGGTGAGGACGGACTCCTCCACGGTCTCCAGGGTCCCGTCCCGCCGGGCTCGCTCCAGCCGCAGCCGGGCCGAACGGCCGTGCAGCGTCAGTGTCATGAGCTGGTTGCCGAACCACGGCCCGCCCCGCTTCCGCCAGGTCACGGGCGGCCGCGCACAGCGCCCGTGGCGGGCGAACCGCCGTCCGAGGAACCGCGCGAGCGCGCTCCAGCCGAACCGGAAGCCGATCCGGATCGTCGGCGGCACCGAGTTGTGCACGGGGGAGCAGGTGAGTTGCAGCACACGGGAGTCGGGTGCGGCCCCGGCGGGCCACGCGGGCTCGGCGACGTACGCGTGGTGGACGTCCCCGGAGAGTACGCAGACGGAGGCGGGCGCCCCGGGCCCGGAGCCGGTCCGGGCGAACAGGTCGGCCAGCTCGGCGAAGGACTCCGGGAAGGCCGCCCAGTGCTCCAGGTCGGCCGCGCGCCGCAGCCGTTCCCCGAACTCCGCCCAGCGGGAGCCGCGTTCGCCCCGGCACAGGGCCGCGTCCCAGGCCTCGACATCGTGGATCAGGTGCGGCAGCAGCCAGGGCAGCGAGGTGCCGACCAGGAGATGGTCGTACGACTCCCGGTCGTCCAGGGCCTGTTCGCGCAGCCACTCGGCCTCGCCGGGGTCGAGCATGGCGCGGCTCCGCTCGTCCAGCACCCGGGCCGCCCGGGTGTCCACCATCAGCAGCCGCACCCGTCCGAAGTCACGCCGGTAACTCCATCGCGCCGAGGCCGGGTCGGCGTCCGCCGCGGCGGCGAAGGCGCGCAGTTCGTCGGTGCCGTCGGGGACGGCGCACACGGCCGCGTACAGCGGGTCGGCGGCGAGTTCGGCCGGCGAGAGGTTGCCCAGGTGCTGATGGACCCAGTACGACATCAGCCCGCTCAGCAGCCGCTCCTGCCACCAGGGCGTGGCACGCAGGTCGGCCAGCCAGGCCGCGGAGGTGTTCCAGTCGTCGATGACGTCGTGGTCGTCGAAGATCATGCAGCTGGGCACGGTGGAGAGCAGCCAGCGCACCTCCGGGTCCAGCCAGGACTCGTCGTAGAGGCGGGTGTACTCCTCGTAGTCCGCGACCTCGGCGCCGGGCGGGTCCGCGAGGCCGCGGCGGGCGGCCAGCCAGCGCCGGGTGGCCGCCGAGGTCTCGTCGGCGTACACCTGGTCGCCCAACAGCAGCAGCACGTCCGGCAGTCGGCCACCGGCGGCGAGGCGTGCGGCCAGGCTGTCCAGGGCGTCCGGGCCGACCGGGTCGTGGCCGTCGGCCGGCGGAGCGGCCCAGCGGCAGGAGCCGAAGACGACGTCGAGGCTCTCGCCGGCGGCCGGGGCGCGGATCACCGAGGGCGGGAACCGGGAGCCGGGCGGCGGCCACACGCGGGTGCCGTCCAGCAGGACCTCGTACGACGGTGACGTGCCCGGGGTCAGCCCGGTGACCGGGACCAGGGCGTAGTGGTGGCCCGCCACCTGGAAGGTCCGCGCGGTGCCGGCGGCGCCGTCCGCGCAGCGCACCTCGGCGGTGCACGGACGGCTCGCCTCGACCCAGACGGTCGCCGACGAGCCGTCGGTGTACCTCAGCAGCGGTCCCAGGCGCAGTCCGGCCACGATCGCCCCGTCCTCTTCCTCGGTCGGTTGGCCTCTGTAGCCCCGTACGGTACGGAACGACGGAGGCCGGCGGGGAGGTTCCGACGCCGGAAAGAGGGCCCGGAGGAGATCCGGGAAGGGGCGGGGCGTGGCCGGGACGCGGGGAGGCGGGACCCCTTCGGGGCCGGCCGGTTCAGCAGGCGGAGAGGTAGCTGGTGAGCGCGCTCTTCTCGGCGGAGTCCACCGAGAGGCCGTAGTAGTACTTCACCTGGACCCAGGCACGGACGTAGGTGCAGTAGTACGAGGAGAGCGGCGGCATCCACTCGGCCGGGTCCTTGTCGCCCTTGGACTGGTTCACGTTGTCCGTGACGGCGAGGAGCTGCGGGCGGGTGACGTCGTTGGCGAAGGCCTCGCGCTGGGCGGTGGTCCAGTTGCGGGCACCGGAGTCCCAGGCCTCGGCCAGCGGCACCAGGTGGTCGATGTCGACGTCGGAGGCGGCGGTCCAGGTGGCGCCGTCGTAGACGGAGTACCAGCTGCCGCTGGTGGCGGTGCAGGCGGAGTTGGTGACGACGTTCGTACCGTCGCGCTTGAGGATCCACTCACGGGTGTTGCAGGTGCCGCTGATGGTGTCCCAGGTCGGGAACAGGTCGCGCTCGTAGCCGGTCCTGACCTCGGTCGCCACGGTGAGCGAGGCGAGGTAGGTGCGGGCGGTGGAGGCGCTGACCGGGGTGGGGAGGGCGGCGGAGGCGCTCGGGGAGTTGAAGAGTGCGGCAGAGGCTATGAGTCCGGTAAGGGCGGCGAGTATGCTGACGCGTCGACGCGCGTAGAACTTCGGCATGCGAACTCCCTGGTGGGGTGGGGGTGTTGGAGCACGAGCGAGGGAATGCTCGCGCTGCCGTGTTGCCGTGGGGTGAGCGTTCGGTAAGAAGTTAGTGACGTGTGCATGACACGACAAGACGTGCGACGTGACTCACAGGTCGGAGCTCCGGCCTTGGGATCGATGGCGCGGTCACGTACTCTTGGCCGTGTTGAAGGGGAGTAGCTCTTCGCCGGACCGTCGACATACTGCTCAGCCCGTCTGAGCCGGCGCCCGGAGGCGGATCTCGGCCATCTCGGTCAGGGGACCGCCAGCGAGACCTTCGGCAAGCAGTGCACGCCTGTGCCGTACGGCACAGGTGCCCGTGTGTGCTGCCGTGCCGAGGTGTTCGTCTGCGAAGTGCGGTGCTCTCGGTGGGGTGGCTCCCGACCGATTGAGGACCCTTGATCAGCATCACCGTGACGGCGCTCGTCTTCGGCGTCATCTTCCTCGCCGAACTGCCCGACAAGACCGCGCTCGCCGGCCTCGTCCTGGGCACGCGCTACCGGGCGTCGTACGTCTTCGCCGGTGTCGCCGCGGCCTTCCTGCTGCATGTCGTGCTCGCCGTCGCGGCCGGCAGCGTGCTGACCCTGCTTCCGCAGCAGATCGTGCACGCGCTGACCGGCGTCCTCTTCCTCGGCGGCGCGGCCGTGCTGCTGCTGAAGAAGGGCGAGGAGGAAGAGGAGATCCGCAGGCCGGCCGACCAGTCCTTCTGGAAGGTCGCCGGCACGGGGTTCATGCTCATCCTGGTCGCCGAGTTCGGGGACCTCACGCAGATCATGACGGCGAACCTCGCGGCCCGCTACGACGACCCGCTCTCCGTCGGCCTCGGCGCGGTGCTCGGCCTGTGGGCGGTGGCCGGACTCGGCATCGTCGGCGGCAAGGCGCTGATGAAGAAGGTGCCGCTGCGGCTGATCACGCAGATCGCGGCGGTCCTGATGCTGGTGCTGGGCGTGTGGAGCCTGTGGGAGGCGATCGCGGGCTGAGCCGGTCCGCTCCGGTCCGCTCCGGTCCGCTCCGGCCCGACCGGCCGAGCTGAAGAGTCGGTGAACGCTCGGCGAAGGCGGTGGCGGGATCGGCGTTCTGTTTTGTACCGTAGAGAAACAAAGTGGCTCCCGCCCGTTTTCCCTGACCGGCGGGCGGGGCCGCCTTGTTCTCCCCGGCCTGCCTTCGGCCCGCTTTCGGTCAGTGCATAGGAGCTGCCTGATGACGGTCACCGTCCTCACCGCCCGCGCCCTCCTGCTCGACATGGACGGCACCCTCGTCAACTCCGACGCCGTCGTGGAACGCATCTGGCGGCGCTGGTCCGAGCGGCACGGGCTGGACGGCGACGAGGTCATGAAGGTCGTCCACGGGCGCCAGGGGCACGCGTCCATGGCGGTGCTGCTGCCGGACCGGCCGGTGAAGCAGAACCTCGCGGACAACGCGCGGATGCTCGCGGAGGAGACGGCCGACACGGAGGGCGTGGTGGAGGTGCCGGGCGCCGCGGCCTTCCTCGCCTCCCTCCAGGGGCTGCCGCACGCGCTGGTGACCTCGGCGGACGTGGCGCTGTCCACGGCGCGGATGGCGGCGGCCGGGCTGCCGCTGCCCCAGGTGCGGGTGACCGCGGAGTCGGTGGGCGCCAGCAAGCCGGACCCCGAGGGATTTCTGAAGGGGGCGGCGGAACTGGGGGTCGCCCCGGAGGACTGCGTGGTGTTCGAGGACTCCGGCGCGGGGATCGCGGCGGGGCGGGCGGCCGGGATGCGGGTCGTGGGCATCGGGGCGCGGGCGGGGGCGCACGGGCCGGACGTGGTGGTGCGGGACCTTACGGCGGTACGGGTGGAGGCGGCGGCGGACGGCCTGATCCGGGTGCACGTCGGCGTGTCCTGAGGCCGGGGGTCGGGACGCTCACCGGCGCTTGCGGGGTGCCCCCGCGCCCACCCGTGCCGCCCTGCGGCACGCCTGCCCGCGGCTGGGCAGCGTCCCGTGAGGGGCGCGGGGAACTGCGCGAGCAACCCCCACTCACCCGCACTGATCCACGACCGACCGCAACCCCCCTGTCGGCCCACCCCCTACGGCTTCGTCGTCTCCGACTCCAGTGCCGCTCGGGTGGCCGTTCCGTACACCCCCGACTCGTCGGTCAGGATCCCCCGTGACAGCTGGTACGTCCGTACCGCGTCCTCGGTCCTGCTGTCGTAGTGGCCGTCGGCCTTCCCCGTGTAGAGGTTCAGCTGGGCCAGCCGCTGCTGGAGCTCCGTGACCTGCGCCCCGGTGTCGCCGGGGCGCAGGACCTGGGGCGAGGTGGGCTGGGCGGAGGCCGCCGTGCCGGTCGTCGACACCGACTGGGTCGGCGTGGCCGAGCGGGAGGGCGTCGGGGACGGGGCGGCACTGGACGGCGTGGCGGACGCGGAGCGCGTCGCACTCGGGCTCGCGGACCCGGACGGAGTGGCCGGCGCCGCGGACCCCCGCGAGGTCGCCGGCGCCGCGGCCGGGTGCGACGCCGTGCTCGGGGTCACGTCCGGCACGCTCTCCCGTACGTCCGCCGGTGCCGCCTCGTCCCGCGTCGGCGTCGCACGGGCGAACAGACCGCTCGCGACCCCCGCCACCGCGAGGATTCCGAGCACCGCCCCGGCGATCGACAGGAGCAGCACCCACCGGGGCCGCCGGCGCGGCTCCTGCGGAGCTCCCGGCACGGGCCCGGGGCGGGGACCGGCGCCGTGGTCGGAACCGTGGTCGGGACCGTGGTCGGAGCCGGGGGCGTCGGCGGGCGCCGCCCGCAGCGGCACGGTCGCCTCGGCCGCGACCGGCGCGGTCACGGCCGAAGGGGTCACCGGCAGCGGCGCGGTCTCCGGGGCGCCGGCCAGATCGTCCGCCGCGCCGTCGGCCGGGTCGTCGGCGTCGCCCGCGGTGTCCCCCGCGCCGTCGCCCGCTCCGTCCTCGTCGGCTGCGCTCTCGATGGCGACGTACGGCCGGATCCGCAGCGGGTCGAAGTCCTCCGCGGCCGCCTGCTCGGCCGTACGCGCGTCGCGCAGCGCGTCGGAGGCCCGCCGGTTGCAGTCGCAGGAGGGGGAGCCGTCCGGCCCCTTCGGTGTCCCGCACTGCGGGCACTGATGGCATCCGCTCCCGTTCGTGTCCGTCACAGCGGTCCTCCCTCCCCTCACGAACTCCACAGATTATGCAGAGCACCCCCACGTACGTCCCCCGGAATCCCTCGTCTCAGGAGTTCCGAAAAGGACTCGACGGGCCATACCGGGTGACACCGTCCACGATGGAAGATGGCCGAAAGCCCCGGGAGGTCTCGATGGCCCTGGAAGCGACGCACACTCCGGCGAAGGACGCGGAGCGCGTACCCGGCAATGTGCTGGTCCCGATCGGCGCGCTGCTGCTCGGGCTGCTGCTGGCCGCGCTGGACCAGACGATCGTGGCGACGGCCCTGCCGACCATCGTCAGCGACCTCGGGGGGCTGGAGCACCTGTCGTGGGTGGTCACCGCCTACCTGCTGGCCTCCACCGCCGCCACCCCGCTGTGGGGCAAGCTCGGTGACCAGTACGGGCGCAAGAGGCTGTTCCAGCTGGCGATCGTGATCTTCCTCGTCGGATCGGCGCTGTGCGGGACGGCCCGGAGCATGGGCGAGCTGATCGGCTTCCGCGCCTTGCAGGGGCTGGGCGGCGGCGGGCTCATCGTGCTGTCGATGGCGATCGTCGGGGATCTGGTGCCGCCGCGCGAACGAGGGCGCTACCAGGGGCTGTTCGGTGCCGTCTTCGGCGCCGCCAGCGTGCTCGGGCCGCTGCTCGGCGGGGTGCTCACCGAGCAGCTGAGCTGGCGCTGGGTGTTCTACGTCAACCTGCCCCTCGGCGTCGTCGCGCTCGCCGTGATCGCCGTCGCGCTGCGCATCCCGCGCCGCAGCGCCCGTCATGTCATCGACTACCTCGGCACCTTCCTGATCGCCGCCGTCGCCACCTGCCTGGTGCTGGTGGCCTCGCTGGGCGGGACGACCTGGCGCTGGGGTTCGCCGCAGATCGTCGGGCTCGCGGTGCTCGGGGTCGTCCTCGCCGTCGCGTTCGTGGCCGTCGAGCGGCGGGCCGCCGAACCCGTGCTCCCGCTGCAGCTCTTCGGCATCCGCACCTTCACCCTCGCCGCCCTGATCAGCTTCATCGTCGGGTTCGCGATGTTCGGCGCGATGACCTATCTGCCGACCTTCCTCCAGGTCGTGCACGGCATCTCGCCGACCCTGTCGGGCGTGCACATGCTGCCGATGGTGATCGGCCTGCTGCTGTCGTCCACGCTGTCCGGGCAGATCGTCAGCCGTACCGGGCGCTGGAAGGTGTTCCCGGTCGCCGGCACCGGCGTGACCACCATCGGGCTGCTGCTCCTGCACCGGCTCGACGAGTACAGCTCGACCGCCGAGATGAGCAGCTACTTCTTCGTCTTCGGCCTGGGGCTCGGCCTGGTCATGCAGGTGCTGGTGCTGATCGTGCAGAACTCCGTCTCCTACGAGGACCTCGGCGTCGCCACCTCCGGCGCGACCTTCTTCCGCTCCATCGGGGCCTCCTTCGGCGTCGCCGTCTTCGGCTCGGTCTTCGCGAGCCGGCTCGCCGACAAGCTCGCCGACGCCTTCCGGGGCGTGCGGCTCCCGCCCGGCGCCACCCCGGGCTCCCTCAAGGCCGACCCGCGGGGCATCGCCGGCCTGCCGCCCGCACTGCGTCCGGCGGCGCTGCACGCGTACGCGTCCTCGATCACCGACGTCTTCCTGTACGCCGCGCCGGTCGCCCTGCTCGGCTTCGTCCTCGCCTGGTTCCTCAAGGAGGACCGGCTGCGCGGCTCGGTCACCGCGCCGGACGCGTCCGAGACCATCCCGCCCAACCCGGTCCAGCGGTCGTCGTACGACGAGTGCTCCCGGGCGCTGTCCCTGCTCGGCACCCGGGAGGGGCGCCGGGAGGTCTACCGGAAGATCAACGCGCGGGCCGGGCACGCCGACCTGCTGCCCGCCGCCGGCTGGCTGCTGCTGCGGATCCGCCGGTACGGCTCGGTGGAGCCGGGCCGGCTCGCCGAGCGCGGCCCGGTCCCGATGAACGTCGTCCTGGAGGGCGCCCGCCAGCTGGAGGAGCGGCACCTCGCCGACCGCCTGGGCCTCGACCTGACCCTCACCGCCGAGGGCCGCGAGATCGCCGAACGGCTCGCCGGGGCCCGCGAGGAGTCCCTGGCCGAACTCCTCGGCGACTGGTGGACCCCGGACCGGCCGACCGACCTGGACCGCCTGGTCCGCGAACTGACCGACGAACTCTGCGGCACCGAACGCGAGCAGCCGCAGCACCCGGAGGCACGGCGGATCAGCTGACGAGTTCCTTGCGGAACCAGTGCCCGGCGTAGACGTCGTCGTTGTGCGGCCCGGTCTCCGTGTAGCCGAGCCGCGCGTACAGGGCGCGGGCCTCCACCAGGTCGGTGCGGGTGTCCAGGACGACCCGCGCGGCCCCGAGCGACCGGGCCGCCTGCTCGGCCGCCGAGACCAGGAGCGCGGCGCCGCCCCGGCCGCGCAGCCGCTCGTGCACGAAGACCCGGGTGAGTTCGGCGGTGGCCGGGTCCAGGAGCCGTACGCCCGCGCTGCCGGCCGGCTCGCCGTCGTACCGTGCGATCAGCAACTGTCCGGTGGGCGGCGCCAGTTCGGAGCCCGGCCGGGCGGCGATCTCCCGCTCCAGCTCGGCCGGGTCGGTGCGGCGGCCCTCGTGCAGCAGGTACCAGCGGTCGCTGACCTCCGTGTAGTACGCCCGCCACAGGGCGACGGCGGCCGGGGAGCCGGGGAGTTCGGTGGTGGTCGTCCAGGAGGCCATGGGCCGTAGTCTCCGGCGGACCGGGGCGGTTCGCGCAACCGGATATCGGCGGTCCCGGGCCGGCTCCGTCCCGCCGGGCTGTTTGGGCTCCGCCGCGCGGGTCACCCGGAGAGGGAGACGGCCCGTCGGGCCGAGACACCGGAGGGCAACCATGTCCACAGGCTTGATCATCGCCATCGTGATCGTGGCCGCCGTGGTCGTAGTCGCGGCGGTACTGGCCGTACGCTCCAGGGGCAGCGGCCCGCACGGTCTGAAGCGGCGCTTCGGGCCGGAGTACGAGCGGACGGTGGCCCAGCACGGCGGCGACACCGGCGCGGCCGAGCGGGAACTCGCCGAGCGGGTCCAGCGCCACGGCACACTGCGCGAGCGCGAACTGGAGCCGGCGGAACGCGAACGGTACGCGGCCCGCTGGACCACCGCACAACAGCAGTTCGTCGACTCGCCCCGGGAGTCCGTGGCCGAGATCGACCGGCTGCTCGCCGAACTGGCCGCCGACCGCGGCTTCCCGGCCGGTGCCGAGTACGAGGACCAGGTGGCCGCGCTCTCCGTGCACCACGCCGACCACGTCGACGGCTACCGCCGCGTGCACCGCGCCGCCGAGGCGCCCACGGGCGGGTCGCCGCAGAGCCGGGCCGGCACCGAGGAGATGCGGGCGGCCGTGATCGAGGCCCGCTTCCTCTTCGACGACCTGGTCACCCCGTCGTCCCGCGAGTCCGGCCGCCACCGCGCCGGTGTCGGTGCCGACACCGGCGGCCAACTGCCCTGGTCCGCCGACCAGAGCCGTCCGAAGGAGAGTTGACCGACATGACCGACGCCAGGACCGGATCCGGCCGCCGTCCCATCGGTGGCGACGCGTATCCCGGCGGCACAGCGAGGCCGGGACGTGAGGAGAGGAGCGACCGGGGCGACTCCCCTGTGGGCGGTGTCACCCCGGGGCAGGAGGAACCCGAACGCATGGACGACCGGAGCGACCGGGACGATCGGAGCGACCGGAGTGACCGGGACGACCGGAAGGCGCCCGGTCAGACGGTCCTGGCGGCCGACGAGGACCCCGGTCGCGAGACGCCCGCGGGCCGGGACGACCGGCCGGCCGCCGGGCGCGACGACCCGCCGGCCGCGGATCGCGACGAGCGGCTGATGCCGCGGGAGGAGTGCGGGCAGCTGGAACGGCGGCTGGCGCGCGCGGTCACCGGATTCGTCGACGAGCCGCGCACGGCCGTCGAGGAGGCCGACCGGGCCGTCGAGGAGCTCAGCGCCCGCTTGACCGACGCCGTCGACCGGCGCCGCCGTACCCTGCGCGGCAGTTGGCAGTCCGCCGGTGCGGACGGCCCCGGCGCCGCGGACACCGAGCAGCTCCGGCTGGCCCTGCGCGACTACCGCGAACTGGCGGACCGGCTGCTGCACATGTGAGTCACCCGCGCGCCTGCGGCCCCGCGTCCGGTTCCGTCCCGGCCGCCGCCCTGCGCTCCCGCCACTCGCGTACGACCTCCTCGACGTCGTACGGCTTCTTGCCCAGCGGGGGTCCGGGCGGCGGCTTGAACATCATGTCGCGGATCCGGACGTTGATCTCCTCGATGATCCCGCGGACGATCCGCTCCGAGGGCGCCGCGTAGGCGGCCGCCAGCGCGTCCTCGGCCTCCTTGCGCAGGGCGAGCGTCGGCGGCAGCATCGCCAGGCCCTCACGGGCCAACTTCCTTCTGACCCACCACATCTCGTCGTACGACGTGTCCAGGCCGTCGGGCAACGGCTCGCCCAGGCCCGGTAGTCGATCGAACTCGCCGCGTCGCTGCGCGTCCCCGATCTGCTTGTCGACCCAGGACTCGAACGGCACCCCGGGTGGCTTTCGCTCGGTCATGACTCCATTGTGCCGGACGCGGCCCGGCCGGGCGTTTTATCATGCGCCGGAGATCCAGTAAGGATCCATGAATCGCGCAGGGGGAACGCACGTGCTCGAACTCACCATGGCCTCCGTGTCCGGAGAAGCGGGCGAGACGGCCGGAATGCTCATGGCCGACGCGCCCAGCGACCCGGGCGCCGTGCTGCGGGTGGGCCGCGACGCCTCCGTCTGCCGGCTCACCACGCCCGACGACTGGCTGTTCGTCTCCCGGGTGCACCTGGAGTTCCTGTGCGGGGCCGAGGGCGGCTGGCAGGTCACCTGGCTGCGCGGCTCCCAGGACGAGCCGTCCTCCGAGGTGCTGCTGAAGGTCGGGGAGTACGCCCAGGCCATCACGTACGGCGGTACGGTCGCACTGCCCCGGGGCGGCTCCGGCGAGATAGTCGTCCGGGACCGCACCGCCCCGCGCAGCGTCAACGTGGGCTTCTACCACGAGGGTTGAGCAGCATCGCGCGGTCGGGCCGGCCGGGTCAGTCCAGCACCCTCGCCAGCGCGAAGCCGTCGTAGCCCTTGCTGCCGACCGTCTGGATCGCGGTGCCGGTCAGCCTCGGGTGGGCGCCGATCAGCTCGATCGCGGCACGGGTGCCGACCACGTCCGGCTCGCCGCTGGTGGCGTCGACGACCCGGCCGCCGCGCACCACGTTGTCGACGACGATCAGGCTGCCGGTGCGGGTGAGCCGGAGCGCCCACTCCACGTAGTGCGGGTTGTTCGCCTTGTCGGCGTCGATGAAGACCAGGTCGAAGGGGGCCGGGTTCTCGTCGGCGAGCTTGGGCAGCGACTCCAGGGCGGGGCCGACCCGTACCTCCACGATCTTCTCCAGGCCCGCGCGGGCGATGTTACGGACCGCGATCTCCGCGTGCCGGGCGTTGTACTCCAGCGAGATCAGCCTGCCGTCGGCGGGCAGGGCGCGGGCCAGCCAGATGGTGCTGTAGCCGCCGAGGGTACCGATCTCCAGGATGTTCCGGGCGTCCTGGATCTGTGCGAGGAGCTGGAGCAGTTTGCCCTGGCCGGCAGTGACGTTGACGTGCGGGAGCTCGTTCGCCTCGCTCTCCCGCAGGGCCGCCTGGAGCGCCTCGTCGTCCGGTGACAGGTGGCTGGTGAAGTAGAAGTCGACGTCGTCCCAGAGCTGAGAGCCGCTCATGCGTACGCTGCCTTTCGCCTGTTCGGATGGCTGTCCGGTGACAGCTCCCTGGATAGCACTACTGAGGCGGTGGACGCGCCGTTGATCCACCGCCCCGGTGCCGGACGGAACTCAGCCGATCGGCGCAGGGGGCGGCGGCCCGGCCGGCGGCGACGGCGGCTGTGTCGGCGGCGGGGGCGGCGGGGCGGGGCGCCTGGAGCGTCGTACGGCCGTCAGGGAGGCGACCGCGACGAGCAGCAGCAGCGCGGTGCCGATCGTCAGCAGCCACGCCGGGATCCCGGCCGCCTCGCGCAGCCGGTCCGTGTAGACGACCTGCTGGAACGGGGTGTCCGAGGACGCCTGCCGCAGCGTGTGGTCGGCGGAGATCCGGGACGGGTACGGGAACTCCTGGCCGATCGCGGTCAGGTACGGGGTGCCGGCGGCCAGCTGGGCCAGCGCTCCGGCCGGGTGGCTGAGCCGGCCGGCGTAGACGACCCGCGGGCGCTCGCCGCCGATCGCCGAGCGCGGCTCCATGCGGTGCGCGGCGAGCACGTACAGGCCGAGCGACTGCGGGGTGGCCGCGATCCTGGACAACCGCATCGGGTAGACCGGGCGTTCGCTGGCGAAGGCGAGGTGGAGCGGGTCGAGGGCGCCGCGCAGCGCGGTGTCCGTGGTCTCGGGAGCCAGCTTGACCGCGACGTACTCCCAGTGGTCGGTGACGTAGGGCTGGAGGGCGGTGTCCAGACGGGGCGGCATGGGGAAGCCGTTGCTGCGCAGCCAGCCGTCCAGGGCGCCGGAGTCGGTGGCGGTCAGCTGGGCCACGTCGAACGGGCCGAGCCGCTGGCGGTCGACCACGCCGACACCGGGGGCGGTGGCGCCCACGCCGGGCGGCACGCCACCGGTACCGCCGCCGCTGGTGAGCGGCCAGTCGCCGTCCTCGGGCCAGAAGTGGTAGCGGGTGCGGTGCACCGGGGCGGTGAGGGTGTGCAACTGGTCGAAGAGGGCCGGGTCGGAGAGGGTGACGGTGGCACGGTGCGGGACCGGCATGATCCAGGCGGCGCGGTCGGCGTCGCCGTTCACCGTCAGGCGCATCACGATCTGCTCGCGGGTGCCGTCCCAGCGCAGGACGGATTCCTCGCGGCCGACGGTGACCTGCCGGCCGGTGTCGGGGACGAGGGCGCCGCAGGCACAGGCGAAGGCGGGGGCGGCGAGCCAGCCGAACTGGATGCCGGCGAGGACGAGGAGGACCGCGAGCAGCCGTGTGCGTCGGCGAGGTCTCCGCTGGCCGATCATGAACCGATGCCCTCCGCCCTACCGTCGATCAGGACTACAGACGGTATAGCGGAGGGCATGTTTCCTGGGCCTGTTCCGGACAGCCACCGTCTGTCTACCGACGGTACGGGCCGACGGGGCGGATCGTTCGAACGCGCAGGTGAGTAGGGGACGTGCGCAGTTCCCCGCGCGCCGCCGGAGTCGGGGCGCTGTTGTCAGGGCGCTTCCACAGCAGGGGCCGAGCCCGGCAGGGGCTTGCCCGCGGTCTCCGCCATGCGCCAGGCGGCGAAGCCGCCGATCACCGCCGCGGCCATCATGTAGTACGCGGGCATCATCAGGTTTCCCGTCGCGCCGATCAGGGCCGTCACCGCCAGGGGCGTGGTGCCGCCGAACAGGGAGACCGAGATGTTGAAGCCGATCGACAGGGAGCCGTAGCGGACCCGGGTGGGGAACAGGGCCGGGAGGGCGGCGGGCATCGCCGCCGTGAAGCAGACCAGGAGCAGGCCCAGGGCGCCCATGCCGAGGGCGACCGCGAGCAGGCTGCCCTGGCGGATCAGCAGGAGGGCGGGGACGGAGAGGGCCAGGAAGCCCGCGCAGCCCGCCGCGATCACCGGGCGCCGGCCGACGCGGTCGGTCAGGGCCCCGGCGAACGGCTGGACGATCATCATCAGCGTCATCACGCCGAGGACGACCAGCAGGCCGTGCGTCTCGTCGTACTTCAGCTCACTGGTGAGATAGCTGGGCATGTACGACAGCAGCATGTAGTCCGTGACGTTGAAGACCAGGACCAGGGCCATGCACAGGAGCAGGGCCCGCCACTGGCCGGTGATCATCTCGCGCAGGGGGACCTTCGGGCGGGCCCGCTCCGACTTCGCCGCCTCCGCCGCGAACGCCGGCGTCTCCTCCAGGCGCATCCGCAGGTAGAGGCCGATGACGCCCATCGGGCCCGCGATCAGGAACGGGATCCGCCATCCCCAGGACGTCAGGTCGTCGGTGGAGAGCAGCGCCGTCATCAGGGTCACCAGGCCGGCGCCGCCGATGTAGCCGGCCAGCGTGCCGAACTCCAGCCAGCTGCCGAAGAAGCCGCGCTTCTTGTCCGGCGCGTACTCGGCGATGAACGTGGACGCGCCCGCGTACTCGCCGCCGGTGGAGAAGCCCTGCACCAGGCGGGCGGCGAGCAGGAGCAGCGGGGCGCCCACGCCGATCGTCGCGTAGGACGGGATCAGGCCGATCGCGAAGGTGCCCACGGCCATCATGATCATGGTGACGGCGAGGACCTTCTGGCGGCCCACGCGGTCGCCGAGCGGGCCGAAGACCATGCCGCCCAGCGGGCGGACCAGGAAGGCCGCGGCGAAGGCGCCGAACGTGGACAGCAGCTGGGCGGTCGGGCTGCCGGAGGGGAAGAAGACCTTGCCCAGGGTCACCGCTATGTAGCTGTAGACGCCGAAGTCGAACCACTCCATGGCGTTGCCGAGCGCGGCCGCCTTCACGGCGCGCTTCACCAGCGCGGGGTCGGTGACGGTGGGGGCGGGGGCGGCGGAGGGGGCCGTACGGGTGGACGGGGTGACTGCTGTGGCGGTCGCCAAAACGGGGCTCGCCTGCCTCTCGTGGGGGACGGGGACGCGGCCCGTACGGCGCTGGACGGGGCCGGAAAGCGACGATAGGAGTACTTGGGGCCGTTACGTCGCGTACGCGCTTACCTGCATAGTGCAGCTAAATGCGCTGTGTGCAGGCACGTCTGCCCGCTCCCGCGGCCGTATGCGGGGCGCGCACTGTGATCTTTGTCGCGCTCCATGGAGGCAACCTCGCGCCCGCGCGCTGTCGACTTCGTCGCCTTCAGGACAAAAGGTCGGCGGATGTCAGGTGAAGAGGGGGTTGCCTGCGTCTGTGCCGAGAGGGGGTGGGAGCCTCGAAGGGTTCTCAGAGCGAGGTGCGGGACGCGGCGGGAGGCCGGCGAGGCGTGGCGAACGTGGAGCACAACGGGCGACGGGGAGAGGCTTTCGACGGGGCGGAGGCCGGGGCGCGGTTCAGAATGGTCCGGCTCGGCCTGTGGGCGGTGGCCACGATCCTCGTCGTACGGCAGCTGGTCGTCGTCCTCGGTACGCCGAGCGGGCGACGGCTGACGGATCTGGAGACCTGGGTCGGCCCGGACGGCGTCCTGGACGTCAAGGGCTCCCTGTACGACTCCACGCAGTTCACCGGCACCCCCTTCGGCGGGCTGGTGCTCAAGCCGCTCACCAGAGCCGCCGAGCAGACCCTCGGCTGGGGCTGGATCTTCGGCACGCTGCTGCTGGTGGTCGCCCTCGGCCTGGTCGTCGCCCGCGCGCTGCCCCAGCCGGTGAGCCGGCGCACCTCGCTGCTGGCCGCCCCGGTCGCCATCAGCCTGCTGATGCTCTCGCTGCCGGTCCGCAACGCCCTCTGGCTCGGCCAGACCAGCATCATCCCCGTGCTGCTCGTCCTGCTCGGCTGCTTCGCCGCCCGCGGGCAGCGCGACAGCGGGCTGTGCATCGGCCTGGCCGCCGCCCTCCAGCCGGCCGTGCTGCTGTTCGCGCCGCTGCTGTGGTTCACCGGCCGCCGCCGGGCCGCCGTCGCCACCGGCGCGACCTTCGCCGTGTGCACGCTGCTGGCCTGGGCGGCGCTGCCGCACGACTCGTACACCTACTGGGTCCACCACACGGCCGGCGTGGGTCTCGGCGGCGCGGCCGACGCGCTCGCCAACCAGTCGCTGCACGGCGCCCTGTTGCGGTTCGGGCTGAACGGGCCGCTGGAGATCGTCCTGTTCCTGGCGCTCGCCGCGGCCGTGGCCACCCTCGCGCTGCGCCGCGCGGTGCGCTACGCCCGGGACGGGCAGCTGCTGCTCGCGGTCGCGATCACCGGCTGCGCGGTGGTGGCGGTGTCGCCGACCGCCTGGCAGCACCAGCTGCTGTGGGTGCTGCTCGCGGTGGTCGGCCGGGCCGGGCGGCGCACCGCCGACCGGCCGGTGTGGCCGGTCGTGGTCGTCCTCGTGATGACCCTGCCCGCCAAGGCGATGCTGCCGAACCAGTCGCTCTTCGTACCCGTGCGCGACAACACGATCCTGCTCGCCGCCCTGGCCGCGGCCATGGTCGTGCCCTTCCTGTCCCGCACCGCCCCGGAGTTCGCCCGCCCGGTCCCGACGGACTACGCGCAGCCGGTCCCGGCACGCCTGCGGCACGTCCCGCTGGTCCCCGCCCTGCGCCGGGTGCTGACCCGTCCCAACCTCTTCCTCGAACTGGTCGCGACCCGGCTGGTCTACTTCGTCTACCAGCAGATCCGGCTCGCCGCCGCCGGGGACGGCGACGGCACCTCCGGGCGGGCCCGCGCCGAGCGGCACGGGCACCAGGTCCATGACATCGAGCGGTTCCTGCACATCGACATCGAGCACTGGGCCAACCACACCGTGTACGGCATCGGCCGGCTGCGGAGCTTCCTGGACTTCTACTACGAGTCCTTTCACTTCGTGGTCCCGCTGACGATCCTCGCCGTCCTCTACGTCCGCCGCCCGGTCGACTACCGCTGGGCGCGCACCGCCCTCGGCTTCGCCACCGCGTTCGCCCTGATCGGCTTCTGGCTCTATCCGCTGGCCCCGCCCCGTCTGATGCCGGGCCTCGGCATCATCGACACCGTGCACGGCCCGCAGGACTTCGCCAAGCCGGACTACGGCACGCTCACGGAGCTGACCAACCAGTACGCGGCGATGCCCTCGCTGCACTTCGGCTGGGCGCTGTGGTGCGGGGTCGTCATCGCGGTGGTCGCGCCGAAGTGGTGGCTGAAGGTGCTCGGCCTGGTCCACCCCCTCCTCACGGTCTCGGCGATCATCGGCACCGGCAACCACTGGGTGCTGGACGCGGTGGGCGGGGCCGCGGTGGTCGGTGCGGGGTTCGGGGTCGGGTATCTGCTGCAGGGGCCGCGGGCCCTGCGGGGGGCGGGGGCCGACAAGAGGGACCGGGAGCCGGTGACGGTTCCGGCTCCCGGGTGAACGCCCGGACGGTGGTGCCGCGATGCGCCGTCGTTCGGCCGCGGCGGCGTCGTGGCCGGTCGCACAGTTCCCCGCGCCGCTTACGCGTTGAGATGCTCAGAGGCGCTGGATGATCGTCCCCGTGGCCAGGCCGCCGCCCGCGCACATCGTGATGAGGGCGAACTCCTTGTCCGTGCGCTCCAGTTCGTGCAGCGCGGTGGTGATCAGGCGGGCGCCGGTGGCCCCCACCGGATGGCCGAGGGCGATCGCGCCGCCGTTGACGTTGACCTTGTCCAGGTTCTGCTCGAAGACCCGGGTCCAGCTGAGCACCACGGACGCGAACGCCTCGTTGATCTCGACGAGGTCGATGTCCTTCAGGGTCATGCCGGCCTTGCCCAGCACGGTGCGGGTCGCGTCGATCGGGCCGTCGAGGTGGAAGTGCGGGTCGGCGCCGACCAGGGCCTGGGCGACGATCCGGGCCCGGGGGCGGAGCTTCAGGGCACGGGCCATGCGCTTGGACGCCCACATGATGGCGGCCGCGCCGTCGGAGATCTGGGACGAGTTGCCGGCCGTGTGCACCGCCGTCGGCATCACCGGCTTCAGGCCCGCCAGCGCCTCGGCCGACGTGTCGCGCAGCCCCTCGTCCCGGTCGACCAGCCGCCACATGCCCTGACCGGCGTGCTGCTCCTCCTCCGTCGTCGGCACCTGGACGGCGAAGGTCTCGCGCTTGAAGCGTTCCTCGGCCCAGGCGTGCGCCGCCCGCTCCTGCGAGAGCAGCCCGAGCGCGTCGACGTCCTCCCTGCTCAGACCCCGGTTGCGGGCGATGCGCTCGGCGGCCTCGAACTGGTTGGGCAGGTCCACGTTCCACTCGTCGGGGAACGGCTTGCCCGGCCCGTGCTTGGAGCCGGAGCCGAGCGGCACCCGGGACATCGCCTCGACCCCGCAGCTGATCCCGACGTCGATGACCCCGGCGGCGATCATGTTGGCGGTCATGTGCGAGGCCTGCTGCGAGGAGCCGCACTGGCAGTCGACGGTGGTGGCCGCGGTCTCGTACGGCAGCCCCATGGTCAGCCAGGCCGTACGCGCGGGGTTCATGGACTGTTCGCCGGCGTGGGTCACCGTGCCGCCGACGATCTGCTCGACCGCGTCGGCGGGGATGCCGGTGCGGCCGAGGAGTTCTCGGTAGGTCTCGCCCAGGAGGTAGGCGGGATGCAGGTTGGCGAGCGCGCCACCGCGCCTGCCGATGGGGGTGCGTACGGCTTCGACGATCACGGGTTCCGCGGCCATGGGGGCTCGGTCCTCTCCTCGGTCACCCGCGCGGCGCAGGGGCGTCCCGGCCCGGCCCGCCACGCAGAACTAGAACGCGTACTAGTTCTGTGTGCAGTCTGCTGACAGGGCGTCCGCAACCGCAAGGGGGATGCAGGCAATTGGAGTGTCCGTGCCCCTTGCGACTTGTGGAACCCGTTATTACCTTCACGGCAACCGACCCTTTCTGATGGATCGTCAGAAAGTCGTCGGGGCCACATGTCCTGGCTCGTACACGGTGGGAGTGAGTCGCTCATGCCCTGTCCCGCGCTGCCCGACGGGTTCGACCTCACCGACCCCGACCTGCTCCATCACCGGGTGCCGCTCCCGGAGTTCGCCGAACTGCGCCGGGCCGAACCGGTCCGCTGGATCGAACAGCCGCACGGCCTCGCCGGGTTCGCGGACGACGGCTACTGGGCCGTCACCCGGCACGCGGACGTCAAGTACGTCTCCACGCACCCGGAGATCTTCTCGTCCTGGCTCAACACGGCGATCATCCGCTTCGGCGAGCACATGCAGCGGGACGCGATCGACGCCCAGCGGCTGATCCTGCTGAACATGGACCCGCCCGAGCACACCCGGGTCCGCCAGATCATCCAGCGCGGCTTCACGCCCCGGTCGATCCGTGCCCTGGAGGAGCGGCTGCGGGCCCGCGCCGGGGCGATCGTCGAGGCGGCCCGCGCCCACTCCGGCCCCTTCGACTTCGTCACCGAGGTCGCCTGCGAGCTCCCCCTCCAGGCGATCGCGGAACTGATCGGCATCCCGCAGGACGACCGGGCCAAGATCTTCGACTGGTCCAACAAGATGATCTCGTACGACGACCCGGAGTACGCGATCACCGAGGCGGTGGGCGCCGAGTCCGCCACCGAGCTGATCTCCTACGCGATGAACATGGCCGCGGACCGCAAGCAGTGCCCGGCCAAGGACATCGTCTCCACCCTGGTCGCGGCGGAGGACGAGGGCAACCTCAACTCCGACGAGTTCGGCTTCTTCGTGCTGATGCTCGCGGTGGCCGGCAACGAGACCACCCGCAACGCCATCACCCACGGCATGCACGCCTTCCTGACCCACCCCGCCGCCTGGGACCTCTACAAGCGCGAGCGCCCGTCGACCGCCGCCGAGGAGATCGTCCGCTGGGCCACCCCGGTCAACTCCTTCCAGCGCACCGCCACCCAGGACACCGAACTGGGCGGCAAGCTGATCCGCAAGGGCGACCGGGTCGGCGTCTTCTACGCCTCCGCCAACCACGACCCCGAGGTCTTCGCCGACCCCGACGACTTCGACATCACCCGCGACCCCAACCCCCACCTCGGCTTCGGCGGCGGCGGCCCGCACTACTGCCTCGGCAAGTCCCTGGCCGTCCTCGAAATCGACCTGATCTTCAACGCGATCGCCGACGCGATGCCGGACCTGCGCCTGATCGGCGACCCGGACCGGCTCCGCTCGGCGTGGATCAACGGCGTGAAACACCTCCGGGTCAGCACGTCGTAACCCCCTCCGGACGCGGGCCGACGGCTCCCGGCGCCGCCGGCCCGTCCCGAGGGAGGCAGGAGCACCCCTTTCCCTACGCCCCGTTCCTGCCTCCCCCGAGGCGCGAGGTCACTCCCGGCCCGAGGCGATCACGGCCAGCACCCCGGACACGGCCGCCGCGACCAGCAGGGACACCCCCGGGCTGTGGTGGAGGATCAGCCAGGCGCCCAGGGCCGAGCCGGCGAACAGCGCGGTGACCGCGGCCGCCCGGCGCGGGGAGCGGTGGCTGGTGCCGTCGCCCAGCCGGGACTCGGAGAGGAGTCCGGTCAGGGTGGTGGTGAGGACCGTGGTCGCCGTGAGGTCGGGCACGCCCAGCTTGCGGACGTTCGCGTTGCGCAGCCCCATCGCGAAGGCGGTCAGCGCGATCAGGACGTAGGCGGTCGACGGCGCGCCGGACCCGGCGAAGGCGACCACGCCCGTCCCGGCCAGCAGGACCGCCTCCGCGGCCAGGGTCACCCGCATCCACCGGCGGCGGGAGCCGGTGGAGAAGCGGGCCGCGACCCGGCCGCCCACCGCCGCGCCCAGCATGAAGGCGGACAGGGAGGCCGCCGAGCGGGGGACGGAGAAGCCGGGCGTCCCGGCGGCCGCGAAGCCGAGGATCACCACGTTGCCGGTCATGTTGGCGGTGAAGACATGCCCCAGCCCGAGATAGCTGACGGCGTCGATCAGGCCGCTCACCAGCATCAGCGCCAGCAGCACGGCCACCAGCCGGACACCGCGGGTCTCGGGGTCGCGGGGCGGGGTGGCCGTCGTCATCGTTCCTCCGGCGGGTGGGCTGGCTCCGGGCCCAGTGCACCACGTCCGGACATGCGTCGGCACCCTCGCCCAGGAGAGGGGGCGAGGGTGCCGGGGTTCAGGGGCGCGCGGTGCGGCCGGCTCAGTACCAGCCGTTGGCCTGCCAGAAGCTCCAGGCGGCGGTCGGGCTGCCGTAGCGCGAGTTCATGTAGTCCAGGCCCCACTTGATCTGGGTGGCCGGGTTGGTCTTCCAGTCGGCACCGGCCGACGCCATCTTCGAACCGGGCAGGGCCTGGACCAGGCCGTAGGCGCCGGAGGACGAGTTGGTGGCGGAGATGTTCCAGCCGCTCTCGTGCGAGACGATCTTGCTGAACGCGTTGAACTGTGCGGCGTCCGGAATCATCTGGTGCGCGATCGCCTGAGCGGAGGAGGCCGACGTCGTGGCGGCCTGGGCGGGCGCCGCGGTCAGGGCCAGGCCGGCGGCGGCAGCGGCCACGGCGGCGGTGGTGAGGGCCTTCTTCGGGGAAGCGATGCGGCGGATGAAGGACACGGACACGGAGAACCTCGTTCGTCGGGGACAGGGAGTCGCCGTGCTCCGGAACCACCCGTGAGGGCGGTCCGGGTGCGTCGGCGCCGCGGCCCGCTGGGGGCTCGTGGTGCCTGGCGACGTCGTCCAGAGAAGCAGGCCGGAAACCTGTCCGCAATCACCCCTTTTACTAGTGGTGGTCGCATAGGCGTCGATGGTCCGTCGTGTGGCGTGGCTCTCAAGCCGCAGGTCAGGCCGAGTGTCAAAGCGGGCATAACGGAATGATCTGACTACTGTTCCGGATCGTAGGTGACCTGCGTCATGTGGGGTGCTTCACCGGTCCCGTCACCGGACGGGTACGACACCTCACGCCCCGGGGCCGTCGAAGGTGACCGCGGTCTCGAACGCGGCCCTGCGGGTCGCCCGGCGCAGCGCCCGCAGCAGCGCCGGACCGAGGAGGAGGGTGAGGACGACCGTGCACAGGGCCCGGCCCAGGTTCCAGCCCATGGCGGTGGCCAGGCTGTAGGCGAGGAACCGGGACAGTCGGCGGCGGGCCCGGCGTGCGGGTCGAAGGCCAGGTTCGAGGCGGTGCCGGCCGGCAGCGGCCAGCCCGCCAGGTCGACGACCGTCCCGTAGGCGAACGCGGCCAGGGCCCCACCCCGCCGGTGAGCGGCGCCGACGCGAACATGGTGAGCGAGCCCAGGGTGAAGACCAGAACCTGTTCTGGCACAGCGCGAAGAAACAGGAAGCCACGGATTCCCGACCGGAAACCGTGCCGCGTAGCGGCACAGCCACAGGTCGAGAAGGCCAGAATCCTCGGGCTTCAGCCCGAGGAGCAAGTCAACTTGCCGGCCGCCCCGCGGAAGCTGAGAGGGGGCTGTGCGGGGACCGTCTCGTTATGGTCATGCCATGACGGGGAGACTGCTCGGTTCGGGGCGTTCGGCCGATGTGTACGAGATCGACGAGGCGTGGGTGCTGCGCCGCGACCGGGACGGCTGGGGGGACGCGGCCGCCGAGGGCGCGGTGATGACGTACGTACGGGAGCACGGGTACCCGGTGCCCCGGGTGCGGCCGTCCGGGTCCCGTACCGACCTGGTCATGGAGCGGCTGTCCGGGCCGACCATGCTGGCGGCGCTGCTGGCGGGGGAGACCGGCGCGGCGGAGGGCGGTGCGCTGCTCGCCTCGCTGCTGCGGCGGCTGCACGCGGTGCCCGGCCGGGACCCGGCCGACCCGGGTACCCGGGTCCTCCACCTCGACCTGCATCCGGACAACGTGATACTCACCCCCGACGGTCCCCGGGTCATCGACTGGACCAACGCCGAGGACGGGCCGCCCGGGCTCGACTGGGGCATGTCCGCGGTGATCCTCGCGCAGGTGGCGCTGGGTGCCTACCCGTTGGCCCGTGAGCTGCTGACGGCCCTGCTCGCCGATCCGGGCGAACTCACCGAGGAGGGGCTGACGGAGGCCCTGCGGCGGCGGGCGGCGAATCCGACGATGAGCCGGGACGAGGTCGACGTGCTGGGCGAGGCGGGCAGGTTGATACGGGCGATCGCCTTCTAGAACGGCCCGCACGAGCCGCTGCCGGACCGGTCGGGTCTGCCGGGT
Organism: Streptomyces fuscichromogenes; assembly: GCF_014645815.1. Lineage (GTDB taxonomy): Bacteria > Actinomycetota > Actinomycetes > Streptomycetales > Streptomycetaceae > Streptomyces > Streptomyces fuscichromogenes. The sequence continues at coordinate 61,659 of NZ_BMML01000001.1, forward strand.
CGGTCGGGTCTGCCGGGCCTTCCGGTCTTCCGGTCTTCCGGGCCCTCCGTTCTTCCGGTTCCGCTAGGCCGCGTTGGCGAGCGGGGCGATGTCCGCCGACAGGTGGCGGGCCATCCGGCGCAGGGCGTCCGCGCAGTCGTCCGGGGTCTCGCCCAGCGCCACCCAGAGGGCCAGCCGGTCGGCGGCGGTGGCGTGCGGGCCGGCCGTGACGTGGTTGCCGGTGTGCTGGGTGAGGAGCATGCGGTCGGCGCCGGGCTCGTGGGCGGCGTCGGGGGAGAGCTCCAGCTGGTCGAGGCGGCCGGTGGCGGCCGGGTAGGCGAACTGGACCGAGGCCGCCCGCTGCCGGGTGGGCGTCGTGTCGGGCACCTCCCCGGCGGCGAGGGCGGCCGCGGCCTGGGCGAGGTCGACGCCGGTGGCCCGCCTGACGAGGAGCGGGATCAGGTCGCCCGGGAGATGCGGGGCGACGTCGGTGACCCGGGGGCCGCGGTCGGTGAGGGTGAGGCCGATGTGCAGGACGCCCCGGTCGACGCCGAGGGCGTGCACGGTGCGGTCGACGGCCAGGCGCAGAAAACGGTTGTGCAGCAGGCCGTCGTGGGCGTGCACGGTGTGCCGCAGCGGCTGCCGGGCGGGCGCCGGGCCCAGGGTCGTACGGGTGATGGCGGCGATGCGGATCTCGCCGTCGAGGACGACCGTCTCGGCCGAGACGCGGGGTGTGCCGGGGTCGTCGACCGGGACCGTGCGGGCGGCCAGCAGCGCGCGCAGCGCGGACGGGTCGGTACAGGCGGCGGCCGTGCCGGGGGAGGTGCCGGGCAGCCCCAACTGCCCGGCGATCGTGGCGGCGGCGACCGAGTACTCCTGCGAGTGGGTCAGCACGCCGCGGACCCGGTGCCGGGCCGCGAACCGCACCACCGCCGACGCCGTCGCACCGTCCTTGCCGGGGTCCGCCGCGAGGTGACCGGCCAGGCACGGCTGTGCCCAGGCGGGCGGCGCGGCGTCCACCAGCAGCACCGGGCGGACCGCGGCGATCCGCGTCAGCACGAACTCGTCGTACGCACGCCGTCGGCCGGCACCCAGGAGCAGGACGGGCTGTGGCATCGGTTCGCCTCACCTTCTGGGGAGGAGGCGGGGCGGCTGGTCGTCCCGGATGCCGCTCCCCCAAAGGCGGCACCCGGGACGGGTCGGTTCGACCATGGCCTGCTGATGTGATCCTTTCCTGCCGGTCCGTCACATGTCAACGATTGCTGCCCTCTTGCGCAGTGGTCCTTGTCATGTCTGGTGGGCGGGACAGGTGATTCGATAGCCTCGCGTCTGCTCGGCCGACCGACCAACCACGTGTGTCCAGGGGGACCTTGGTGAGTGACGCCCATGCCCCGCTGACCGGCGTGCTGCAACGCCTCGGGGAGCTGACCGGACGCCCGGGGCGGCTGCCGGAGGTGCTCGACGTGGCCGACCTGTCGTACCGCACCGGGATCCCGGTCGGGGTCGTCGCCGAACTCCTCGCCGGCGGCGGCGCGCCCGAGGCGGAGCTCGCCGAACGGGTGCGTCAGCGGCTGGACTTCATCCGCGAGAACCGGCGCCGTCCCGACGGCAAGCGGTACTCGCTGGGCGAGCTCGCGGCGATCGCAGGCACCAGCAGGCAGTGGCTGAGCGAGTGGCGCAAGAGCGGGCTGCCGAGCCTCGAACACACCGACCGGCTGCGGCGGTTCTTCGGCCTGCCGGCCGGCTTCTTCACCGCCGACGAGCCCGAGGCGCTGTACGAGGCGCTCCAGCCGGTGCTCCAGGGACTGGAGGCCCGCGCCGACCCGCTCTCCCGCCTCCGCGACAGCGGCCTGGTCCGGCTGGCGGCCCGCGCCCCGCAGATGAACGCCCGCCAACTGGCCACCCTCGCCGATCTGGCGGAGATGCTCATCACCGCCGAGCCGGCCGTCAACTGAGCTGCGGCCGGGCTGTGTTGACCGCCCCATGGCGCAGCCGCCCACGACCGGCGTCGGCCCGCCGGGCGGCGGCACCGGAACCCGTCCCCGCGGCGGCACCGTAATCCGTCCTCGCGGTGGCACCGGAACCCGTCCTCGCGGTGACCGGCCCGGACGGGCGGCCCGGCCGGGACCGGGGGCGGCGACCGCCGAACGGTTCTCACACCGCCACGTAGGTCACCGGATCGCTCCCTGTCACCGCCTCCGCCCGGCCCAGTTTCACCAGGCGCCGGAGATGGGCCTCGGCCTCCGAGACGGCGATGTTCCGTGAGCCGTACGGGATCTGTTCCCAGGGGCGGTTCCACTCCATCCGTACCGCCAGCTCCCACGGGGTGAGGGGCTGTCGGAGCAGGGTGAGCAGGCCGGCCAGGCGCTCCTCGTGGTGGGCCAGGAGCTCGCGCACCCGTCCCGGTGCGTCGGTGAAGGTGTGCTGGTGGGCCGGGAGCACCTCGGCGGGGGCGAGCCGGCCGACGCGCTCCAGGGAGTCGAGGTAGTCGCCGAGGGGGTCGGTCACGGTCGCGTCGTCGGGGTCCTCGTAGAGGCCGATGTGCGGGGTGATCTCGGGGAGGAGATGGTCGCCGGAGAACAGGCGGCCGTGACCCGGGAGCCGGGCGGGGTGCTCCTCCTCCAGGTGCAGGCAGACGTGGCCGGGGGTGTGCCCCGGCGTCCAGACCGCCCGCAGCCGGCGGCCCGGGAGGCCGAGGAGTTCGCCGGGGAGGATCTCGCGGTCGGGGAGGGCGGGCGCCAGGCCGGGCGGGGTACGGCGGCGGGGTCCGTCGCGCAGCGGCGCCACGTGTTCGTCCGGCGCCCCGGCCGCCGTCAGCTTCGCGGCCATGTACGTGAACCACCGCTCCGGCCGGGTCTCCCGCGCCCGCCGTACGATCGCCGCGTCGGCCGCGTGCATCGCGATCCAGGCCCCGGACGCCTCGCGCACCCGCCCCGACAGCCCGTGATGGTCGGGATGGTGATGCGTGATGACGACCCCGTGCACCTCGCCGACGCCCGTACCGCACGCCTCCAGCCCCGCCACCAGCACGTCCCACGACCCGGGGTCGTCCCACCCGGTGTCGACCAGCACCGGCCCCCGGTCGGTGTCCATCACGTACACCAGCGTGTGGCCCAGCGGATTGTCCGGGATGGGCACGGCGACGGACCGCACACCCCCGCCGAGATCCCGCACCGCGACCTGCGGCCGCACCTCCGCCGACTCGCCCAGACCGTCCGCCATCAGCCTTCCTCCGCCCCCGCCCGGTCCCGCCGGCCCCACGGCCATGACCCACTATAACGAGAACTGATGACACGTCAGATATGGCGTGGGGAAGTTCACCTGGCGCGGCCGTGAACCCGGGTTCCGGGGCGGGGTGCTGCTCGGGCTCCCCGCCGGGTACCGGCGGCCGGACTGGAGGTCCTGGCTCCGGCGGGCGACTTGAGGTGCCCTCCGGAAGCGCCAAAAGTACTGGTGGGAGCCTATTCGTTCCCATCCCTGGCTTAGTTGAACTAGAACTGGTATCAGTTCTGAGACATCGTCAGGAAGGGTGGCGGGGCGCCATGACCGAGTTCCTGGAACACGGACAGTTGTTCATCGGCGGGGAGTTGACCGACCCCCTGGGCAAGGACGTCATCGAGGTGATCTCGCCGCACACCGAGGAGGTGTTCGGGCGGGTGCCGCATGCCTCGCGGGAGGACGTGGACCGGGCGGTGGCGGTGGCGCGGCAGGCCTTCGACGAGGGACCCTGGCCGCGGATGACGCTCGACGAGCGGATCGAGGTCGTCACCCGGATCAAGGACGCGATCGCCGTACGGCACGAGGAGATCGCCCGGGTGATCTCCTCCGAGAACGGTTCGCCGTACTCCTGGAGCGTCCTCGCGCAGGCGCTCGGCGCGATGATGGTGTGGGACGCGGCGATCAGGGTCGCGCGCGACTTCACCTACGAACAGACGCGCGACGGGGTGCTCGGGAAGATTTTGGTGCGGCGGGAGCCGGTCGGGGTGGTGGCGGCCGTGGTGCCGTGGAACGTGCCCCAGTTCGTGGCGGCCGCCAAGCTGGCCCCGGCACTGCTCACCGGCTGCACGGTGGTGCTGAAACCGTCCCCGGAGTCGCCGCTGGACGCCTACATCCTGGGTGAGATCACCAAGGAGGCCGGGCTGCCGGACGGGGTGCTCTCCATCCTCCCGGCGGACCGCGAGGTCAGTGAGTACCTGGTGTCCCACCCGGGCGTCGACAAGGTCTCCTTCACCGGCTCGGTCGCGGCCGGCAAGCGCGTGATGGAGGTCGCCGCCAAGAACCTCACCCGGGTGACCCTGGAACTGGGCGGCAAGTCGGCGGCCGTCGTGCTGCCGGACGCGGACGTGGCCGCCGCCGTCGCCGGCATCGTCCCGGCCGCCTGGATGAACAACGGCCAGGCGTGCGTCGCCCAGACCCGCATCCTCGTCCCGCGCTCGCGCTACGACGAGTTCGCCGACGCCTTCGCGGCCGCGGCGAGCGCCCTGAAGGTCGGCGACCCGCTGGACCCGGCCACCCAGGTGGGTCCGCTGGTCGCGCGCCGCCAGCAGCAGCGGAACCTGGACTACATCCGGATCGGTCAGGAGGAGGGGGCCAAGATCCTCACCGGCGGCGGCCGGCCGCCGGGCCTGGACAGGGGCTGGTACGTCGAGCCCACCCTCTTCGGCGATGTCGACAACTCCATGCGGATCGCCCGTGAGGAGATCTTCGGCCCGGTGATCTGCCTGCTCCCCTACGGCGACGAGTCCGAGGCGCTGAAGATCGCGAACGACTCGGACTACGGGCTGAGCGGAAGCGTCTGGACGGCGGACGTGGCGCACGGCATCGAGGTCGCGCGGCAGGTCCGTACCGGGACCTACTCCGTGAACACCTTCAGCCTCGACATGCTGGGCCCCTTCGGCGGCTACAAGAGCTCCGGTCTGGGGCGGGAGTTCGGTCCGGAGGGCTACGGCGAGTTCCTCGAACACAAGATGATCCACCTGCCGGCCGGCTGGGAGGGGTGAGAGACCGCCATGGGTGACCGCTGGCACGTCGAGGTCGACCGTGCCCTCTGCATCGGCTCGGCCCAGTGCGTCCACCGGGCCACCGGCTCCTTCCGCCTCGACTCCGCCATGCAGTCCCACCCCGTGGACCCGGAGACGGACGCCAACGGCAGGGTCCTCGACGCGGCGGAGAACTGCCCGGTGGAGGCGATCACGATCACCCTGCTGGGCAGCGGGGAGCCGGTGTTCCCGCCGGAGGAGTGACCGGGGGGCGAATGGGGGACCGGCCGGAGGGCGGTCAGCGGGCTTCCAGGGCCGCGAACAGGGACCGGGTGCGGGTGCCGTCCGGCTGCTCCCAGGCGCCGGTGACCTGCCCGACGGCACCGCCGGGCGGTGTGGAGCCGGGGGTCAGTACCCGCGGCAGCCGCAGTACCAGGCCGGTGTCCGGCACGGCGAACTCGGTGCTTCCGTCGGTGTCGACGGGGGCGCCGAGACCGGTGACGGGACCCGCTCCGGCGTAGGAGCGGGCGACCTCCCGGTCGGGGGTGTCGGTGAGGCTCTGCGCCTGTGCCTCGGCGCGGCCCTCGATCAGGGCGAGCAGTCCGGCCGTCAGCACCGGGTCGTGGCAGCCGTCGTAGGCCCAGCGCGGACCCAGCACGCCGTGCTCCATGGTGCCGACGAGGGCGTGCCCGGCGCCGTCGAGCGGGGAACCGCGGTAGGTCAGCGGCACGAGGTAGGCCCCCGCCTCCTCGGTGACCACCATGAACTCGATCCCGACCGCGCCCTCCGGGTCGTCCAGCCGGAATCCGCCGGCCTTCACCAGCTCCGGGGCGGCGGGCCCGTGGTACCAGGGGCGGGTCGGGAGCCAGGCGGCGAGGAGCTCGACCTTGGTGGGCGTGAGGGTGGTGCGGTGGATGAGTGCCATGGGGAGGATTCTGCGATCCGGCGGGGGAGCGCCGCCAGCCGCTTTCCGGCGCCCACTGTCAGGAAAAGTCCAAAAAATCCATCTTGGGGGGTTCTCTTCTGCTCTGGGCGTTCTATGCTGGAAGCAGCCTACGAGGCGAGTGAGGGAGTCCGAGCGGAGTAGCCGACTCTGGCGTGACGCAGATGCAGAAGCATCCGCCGGTGCCGACGTCGACGGTCGGGCTGAGAGGCCGGAAGGCAGCAGTAGGGCCGGACGGCGACCCCCATCACCTGATCCGGACCATGCCGGCGAAGGGAACCCGTCTCGTAGGTCTTCGTGTGCCTACTTCTTCCGCTCCTGCTTCGCGTCCGGCTCCGTCAGGTCGATCAGGCGGCACACCGTCTCGATGTCGATCTTCACCTGGGCGATGGAGGCGCGGCCCGAGAGCCAGGTGATCAGGGCCGAGTGCCAGGTGTGCTCGATCACCCGGACGGCGGACAGCTGAGCGGACGTGGGGTCGGTCAGGCCCATCGCGTCCAGGATGATCGCCGTCGTCTGCCGGGAGACCTGGTCCACCTCGGGGGAGACGCTGCGGTCGGCGAAGGTGAGGGCCCGGACCATCGCGTCGGCCAGGTGCGGCTCCCGCTGGAGGGCGCGGAAGGCCCGCATCAGGGTCTCGGCGACCCGCTCGGATGCCGTCTCGCCCGCCGGCGGCTTCTTGCGCAGCGTGCCGTGCATGTGCTCCAGCTGGTCCTGCATGGTCGCGACCAGCAGATGCACCTTGGACGGGAAGTACCGGTACAGGGTGCCGAGGGCCACCTGGGAGGACTCGGCCACCTCGCGCATCTGCACCGCGTCGAAACCGCCCCGGCTGGCCAGCTGGGCGCTCGCGTGCAGGATCCGGCGGCGCCGGGCCTCCTGTCGCTCGGTGAGCGGCGGGGTGGCCGATCTGGCGCCGATGTCCACCTTGGCTTCCACAGGCATGGGTCCCGTCCGTGACAGTCGGTGAGGGCAGTGCTCAGGGCGAGTGATCACACAGCATGGCAGGGGTTCCCGCCGTGGCGCGAATCACCTGATCCACTGCTCACTCCACCCCTACCTGCCGGTAGATTCAGAGCCTCTTGAACGATCAAGTCTGAAACTTGTTCTAGATTAGCGTCCCGGCGTAACCTCACGGGAAAGTGCAGGGAGAAGGGGGCCCGGAGTGACCGCTGAGGCCAGTCGGGCGGGTGCCGACGAGGAACCCGCCGCCGACGGCGAGCGACCGCTCGACATCGCGCTCCTCACCTATAAAGGGAACCCGTTCTGCGGCGGCCAGGGTGTCTACGTACGGCACCTGTCGCGGGAGCTGGCCCGGCTCGGACACCGGATCGAGGTCATCGGGTCGCAGCCGTACCCCGTCCTCGACGAGGGACACCCCGGCCTCACCCTCACCGAGCTGCCCAGCCTCGACCTGTACCGCTCCCCGGACCCCTTCCGGACCCCGAAGCGGGACGAGTACCGGGACTGGGTCGACGCCCTCGAAGTGGCCACCATGTGGACCGGCGGCTTCCCCGAACCGCTGACCTTCTCCCTGCGCGCCCGCCGCCATCTGCGCGCCCGCGCCGGGGAGTTCGACGTCGTCCACGACAACCAGACGCTGGGCTACGGCCTGTTGGGGGACATCGGCGCGCCCCTGGTCACCACCATCCACCACCCCATCACCGTCGACCGGCAGTTGGAGCTGGACGCCGCCGAGGGATGGCAGCGGCGGTACTCCGTACGACGCTGGTACGCCTTCACCCGGATGCAGAAGCGGGTGGCCCGCCGGCTGCCCTCCGTGCTCACCGTCTCCGGCACCTCCCGCCAGGAGATCGTCGACCACCTCGGGGTCCGCGAGGACCGGGTCCACGTCGTCCACATCGGCGCCGACACCGACCTCTTCGCGCCGAATCCCGCCGTCCCCCAGATACCCGGCCGGATCGTCACCACCTCCAGCGCGGACGTCCCCCTCAAGGGGCTGGTGTACCTCGTCGAGGCCCTCGCCAAGGTGCGGACCGAGCATCCGGCCGCCCACCTCGTCGTCGTCGGCAAGCGTCCCGCCGAGGGGCCCGTCGCGCAGGCCATGGAGCGGTACGGCCTCGACGGTGCCGTCGAGTTCGTGAAGGGCATCTCCGACGCCGAACTCGTCGACCTGGTCCGGTCGGCCGAGGTCGCCTGCGTGCCGTCGCTCTACGAGGGCTTCTCGCTGCCCGCCGCCGAGGCCATGGCGACCGGCACCCCGCTGGTCGCGACGACCGGCGGCGCGATCCCCGAGGTCGCCGGGCGCGACGGCGAGACCTGCCTGGCGGTACCGCCGGGCGACGCGGGCGCGCTGGCCGCCGGGCTGAACCGGCTGCTGGGCGACGCGGAGCTGCGGCTGCGGCTCGGCCGGGCGGGCCGTGAGCGGGTGCTGCGGCACTACACCTGGGCGCGTGCCGCTCAGGGCACGGTGGCCCGCTACCGCGAGGCGATCGCCCGCTCCACGGGCGCGCCGGGCGGCCGGGGCGGCGAGGGCGCCGCCGGGGTCGGCCGCTCCCGTGCCGGGGCCCCAGACCCCGCTGCCTCCTCCGCGCCCCGCAGTACCGGCCGCTCCGCGGCCTCAGCTGGTGTTCGTCACGAGAGTGAAAGCAGGGCCACGTGCTGACTGTCGACTTCTCCCGGTTCCCGCTCGCGCCGGGCGACCGCGTCCTGGACCTCGGCTGCGGGGCCGGCCGGCACGCCTTCGAGTGCTACCGGCGCGGCGCCCAGGTCGTGGCCCTCGACCAGAACCCCGAGGAAATCCGCGAGGTCGCCAAGTGGTTCGCGGCGATGAAGGAGGCCGGCGAGGCCCCGGCGGGCGCGACGGCCACCGCCATGGAGGGCGACGCCCTGGCCCTGCCGTTCCCGGACGAGTCCTTCGACGTCGTCATCATCTCCGAGGTGATGGAGCACATCCCCGACGACAAGGGGGTGCTCGCCGAGATGGTGCGGGTGCTCAGGCCGGGCGGCCGGATCGCCGTCACCGTGCCCCGCTACGGCCCCGAGAAGGTCTGCTGGGCGCTCTCCGACGCCTACCACGAGGTCGAGGGCGGCCACATCCGCATCTACAAGGCCGACGAGCTGGTCGGGAAGATCAAGGAAGCCGGCCTGCGGCCCTACGGCAGCCACCACGCGCACGCGCTGCACTCGCCGTACTGGTGGCTGAAGTGCGCGTTCGGCGTCGACAACGACAAGGCGCTGCCGGTGCGCGCGTACCACAAGCTGCTGGTCTGGGACATCATGAAGAAGCCGCTGGCCACCCGGGTCGCCGAGCAGGCGCTGAACCCGGTCATGGGCAAGAGCTTCGTCGTCTACGCCACCAAGCCGCACCTGCCCGCGGTCTCCGACGGGACCCGGACGACCGAGACGACCGGGGCGGCCGAGACGACCGGGGCGGCCGCCAAGTGACCACCCCCCGGACAGAACACCTCGTCCTGCCCGGGGTCCTCACCGCCGAGCAGGCTGCCGCGACCGTCCGCGGCATCCTCGCCGTACAGCGGGAGGACGGCGCGATCCCGTGGTTCCGGGGGCACCACCTCGATCCCTGGGACCACACCGAGGCCGCGATGGCACTGGACGCGGCCGGGGAGCACGCGGCCGCCGAACGGGCGTACAACTGGCTCGCCCGGCACCAGAACGAGGACGGCTCCTGGTACGCGGCCTACGCCGACGGCGCGCACGACGACGTCACCGACCGCGCCCGCGAGTCCAACTTCGTCGCCTACATAGCCGTCGGCGTCTGGCACCACTACCTCTCCACCGGCGACGACACGTTCCTCGACCGGATGTGGCCGGCCGTCTACGCGGCCGTCGAGTGGGTGCTGCGGCTCCAGCAGCCGGGCGGCGAGATCGGCTGGCGCCGCGAGGACGACGGCACGCCCGCCGACGAGGCGCTGCTGACCGGGAGTTCGTCGGTCCACCACGCGTTGCGCTGTGCGCTCGCCATCGCCGAGCAGCGGGAAGAGGCGCAGCCGGACTGGGAGTTGGCGGTCGGCGCGCTGCGGCACGCGATCCGGCGCCACCCCGAGCGGTTCCTCGACAAGGACCGCTACTCGATGGACTGGTACTACCCGGTGCTGGGCGGGGCGCTGACCGGTGCGGAGGCGGGGGCGCGGATCGAGAAGGACTGGGACCGCTTCGTCGTGCCCGGGTTCGGGGTGCGGTGCGTGGCCCCCAACCCGTGGGTGACGGGCGGGGAGTCGGCGGAGCTGGCGCTGGCGCTGTGGGCGGTCGGGGAGTCCGACCGGGCGCTGGAGATCCTCCAGTCCATCCAGCATCTGCGGGACGCGGAGTCGGGGCTCTACTGGACCGGGTACGTGTTCGAGGACGACGCGGTGTGGCCGCGGGAGCTCACGACATGGACGGCGGGGTCGTTGTTGCTGGCCGTTGCCGCGCTCGGGGGACATGACGCTACGTGTGCGGTCTTCGGGGGCGGCGAGCTTCCTTGTGGGCTTGAGGTGGATTGCTGCGCCTAGTGGGGCGGGGGTTCTGTGCGACGGCGGGTGCGGGTGCGTCGTGGTTGCCCGCGCAGTTCCCCGCGCCCCTTACGGGGCGCTTTCACTGACCGGGGTCGTTCAGTGGCGGTGCATGCGATTGGCCACCGCGTGGCCGATGAACAGGTAGACCACCGCCGCCAGGCCGTAGCCGGCCACCACCCTGGCCCAGGCCTCGTCGAAGGTGAACAGGTCGCGTGACCAGCCGGCCAGCCAGTTGGCCGCCTCGTGGACGAACTGGACCAGGCTGTTCGCCCGGTTCGCGTCCAGCAGGTACATCAGGATCCACAGGCCCAGGATGAGGGCCATCACGTCGGCGACGATCGCCACGACGTTGCCGGCCTGGTTGGGGCCGTTGCGATAAGCAGGGGACATGGGGTCCGGGTTGCCGCGAAACGGTCCTTGAAACCTGAACGGCGCCCTTCTCGAGTGGCGAGGTGCGGCCATCTGGGTGAGGCTGCCGGAGGAAGCACCCGCTCGGGGAGGACATCGAGACTCACGGGAGGACCCCGTGTCCGTACCGATACGGCGCCTCGTCGTCGCGCTCACCCTCTGCTGCGCCCTGGTCGCCGGTGTCACCGCCTGCGCCGGCAGCAGCCGGAGCAAGTCCGTCGACACCGGCATGGTGGCGGTCCCCGTGGCCGACACACCCAGTCCGAGCACGTCCGCGCAGAAGCAGAAGTTCGCCAAGGCGAGGTTCGTCGCCAACGCGGGTCTCGCCGCCGGCGCGACCTACCAGTGGATCGTGAAGCCGTGGAAGGCCGGCAAGTTCAAGAAGGGCGCCCACGGCCGTACCTTCGCCCTGGTCAAGGCGGCCGCCGCGGGCGGGTTCGCGTACAACAGGCTCAAGGCCGCCAAGCGGAACGCCCAGGGCGACCCGCTGCTGTCCAAGGCCATCGCACCGCTGTCCGCCGGGATCGACTCGCTGAAGGACCTGCCGTCCAAGCTCCGCAAGGGCGACGGGGACGCGGCGAGTTCGTTCAACGACATCATCAACCAGGTCAAGGACGCCGGGAAGAGCGCCGGCGCCCCGGTCACCAACCAGGTGCCCTCGGCCGGCCAGCTCACCGGCGGCTAGGAGTTCAGCTCGGCGAGCACCCGCAGGGTGTGCGGGTCCGGTGACAGGGCCAGCAGGTCCGTCACCGGGCCCTTGCGCCACAACTCCAGCCGTTCGGCGATGCGTTCGCGCGGGCCGATCAGCGAGATCTCGTCGGCGAACGCGTCCGGCACCGCCAGCACCGCCTCCTCGCGCCGTCCCGCCAGGAACAGCTCCTGGATCCGCCGCGCCTCCTCCTCGTACCCCATGCGGGCCATGAGGTCGGCGTGGAAGTTGCGGGCCGCGTGGCCCATCCCGCCGATGTAGAAGCCGAGCATGGCCTTCACGGGCAGCAGCCCGGCCGCCACGTCGTCGCAGACCCTGACCTGGGCCATGGGGGCGACCAGGAAGCCCTCCGGCAGGCCGGCGACCGCCGGGCCGTACACCTCGGGGCGGCTCGGCGCCCAGTACAGCGGCAGCCAGCCGTCGGCGATCCGGACCGTCTGGGCGACGTTCTTCGGCCCCTCGGCGCCGAGCAGGACGGGCAGGCCGGGGCGGAGCGGGTGGGTGATCGGCTTCAGCGGCTTGCCGAGACCGGTCGCGTCCGGCCCCCGGTACGGGTGGGAGTGGAAGCGCCCGTCCACCGTCACCGGCCCCTCCCGGCGCAGCACCTGCCGTACGACGTCCACGTACTCCCGCGTCGCGGTCAGCGGCGACCTCGGGAACGGACGGCCGTACCAGCCCTCCACGACCTGCGGCCCGGACAGCCCGAGCCCCAGCAGCACCCGGCCGCCGGAGAGGTGGTCCAGGGTCAGCGCGTGCATCGCGGTCGTGGTCGGCGACCGGGCCGCCATCTGGGCAACGGCCGTACCCAGCTTGATCGTCGACGTCTGCGCGGCGATCCAGGTGAGCGGGGTGAAGGCGTCCGAGCCCCAGGACTCCGCCGTCCACACCGAGTCGTACCCGAGCCGCTCCGCCTCCTGGGCCAGCGGCACATGGTCCGGGGAGGGGCCGCGCCCCCAGTAGCCGAGTGCCAACCCGAGCCGCATGGCCACCTCCTGACGTCACGTCAGATCATCGCGGGGGTGACTGTACGACAACGGCCCCTCACCCGGAAGGGCAAGGGGCCGCAGGTGCCGGGCTGTTCAGCCGCGCTGGATCCCGGAGGTGTCCTGAAGCACGCCACGACGGCCGTCCTGGGTCTGCGCCACCAGGGCGGTACCCCGCTGCTCGACCGCCAAGTACCAGGTGCCGGGCGCCAGTTCGGCGATCGGCGCGGTCGAGCCGTCCTCCGCGAACAGCGGCCGCGGCACCGGGACGGCGAACCAGAACGGCGAGAAGTCCGGCGCCGGCGGCTGCTGCGCGGCGGCCGGGGGCTGCTGCTGGCCGAACGGCTGGCCCGGCTGCGGCTGGGCGCCGTAGGGCTGGCCGGGCTGCGGCGCGCCGGCCCCCGGGTAGCCGTAACCGCCGGGCGGCTGGGCGCCGTAGGGCTGCGGGGCCTGCGGCTTGGGGGCCGGGATCAGGGCCGCCTGGAGGGCCGGGACCAGCGGGGTGGCGACGGCGGCCGCGGCCAGCACCAGGGCCGCGATCAGGCCGAGGATCAGACCGGAGCCCGCGCCGATGTCGGCGGCGTTGAACTCGTCGGAGAACGCGCCCAGCGGGTCGATGGTCGACCAGAACGCGGTCCACACGGAGAACACCGTGAGGCCGACGCCGATCTGGCCCAGGTCGAGGCCGACGAACTTCAGCGGCTGCGGCAGTGCGCGGGCGAGGACGATCAGGACCGCGCCGGCGATGCCGCCGACGTACATGCTCATCACCAGGCCGAGGTTGTCCCAGGCGTTCGGGGCACCGTTGCCGGACTTGTCGAACGTGTCGAGGAACGACGCGACGAACAGCAACACCGCTGCTCCGATGACCGCGCCGTCGCCTCTAGTGAGGGAGCGGATATTCACTTCAGGTCCTTCGTGTGTCGTCTCGTCGGCGGAGGAGGCGTCGCGGGGGGTGTGCCCCTCATCGTGGGAATCGATCGTAGGAATCGTAGGACGGACACTATCCCCCGAACGATCAGGGTGTCCGCCCGGAGGGGCCCGCCGGTGCCTAACCGCGCAGGAAACTCACGATTCCCTCAGACATTCCCTCTGCCGCCTTCTGCCGCCAGGCGCCGCTGGTCAACAGTGCCGCGTCCTTGCTATCGCGCATGTTGCCGCATTCGATGAACACCTTGGGAACCGTTGACAGATTGAGACCGCCGAGGTCCTTACGTACGTCGAGACCGGTGCCGTTGCCTACGTAATTGGACGGTGCGCTGCCCGTGACCTTCGCGAAGTCGCTCTCGATGCGCTCGCCGAGAGTGCGGGAGGTGGCGGCGATCGGGCGGGTGTCGGCGGCGCCCGAGTGCACGGTCGCGGGCAGGATGACATGGAAGCCGCGGTCGCCCTCGGGTGCCCCGTCGGCGTGGATGGAGATGGCCGCGTCGGCGTGCGCCGCGTTGCCGATCTCCGCGCGCTTCGTCACACACGGCCCCCAGGCCGGCCGGTCCCCGTCATGGGTCAGCTTCACCGTGGCGCCCTGCTTCTCCAGCAGCGTCCGCAGCCGGTGCGCGACGTCCAGGGTGAAGCGGGCCTCGCTGTAGCCCGCGTTGGTGGACGTGCCCGTGGTGTCGCACTCCTTCCAGTTCGTCCCGATGTCGACCTTCTGGTTGATCTCGGACGTGTGCTGGAAGTTCCCCGGGTTGTGCCCCGGGTCGATGACGACGACCTTGCCCTGCAGCGGGCGGGCCGCGCTCGGGCTCGCCGTCGGCACCTTGGCGTCGTCGCCCGGGGTCGCCTCCGCCGACCTGGGCGTCGCCGCGTCCGCCTGCCCGGCACCGCTGCCGCCGGGCTTGCCCACCCCCTCGTACACTACCCATCCGAGCAGCGCACCGGGCACCAGCGCGGCAAGACCGACAGCGAGCGGCGCCCGCCGGAACCGGCGCTGCTGCGGGGGATCGAATTCCGGGCCTGTGTACGACACGTCTGCCACCCTAGCCGCCGCCCAGGGCGTCCGCGGTGTCGGCGAGGGCCGTTGGGATGACGGCCCGAACCACACCCGGCCGCGCCCCGCTGCCGCCCGGCCGCGCCCCGCCACACCTCGCTGCCGCCCGGCCCGGCCCGGCCGACACCGGGCCCGGCGTCGGCGTCCTAGATGCCCGTCCCCGTCCGGCGCAGGACGCGCAGCGAGTCGTGGACGGCGGTCTCCGTGAAGGCGCCCGACTCCAGGGCGCGCAGGTAGACGCGGTAGGGGGCCTGGCCGGTGAACTCGTCCTCCGGGTCCGGGAAGACGTCGTGGATGAGGAGGAGCCCGCCCGGGGCCACGTGCGGGGCCCAGCCCTCGTAGTCGGCGGTGGCGTGCTCGTCGGTGTGGCCGCCGTCGATGAAGACGAGGCCGAGCGGGGAGTTCCAGAACGCGGCGACCTGAGGGGAACGGCCGACGACGGCGACGACGTGGTCCTCCAGGCCTGCCCGGTGCAGGGTGCGCCGGAAGGCCGGCAGCGTGTCCATCAGCCCGATCTCCGGGTCGACCGTCTCCGGGTCGTGGTAGTCCCAGCCCGGCTGCTGCTCCTCGCTGCCCCGGTGGTGGTCGACGGTGAGCGCGGTGACCCCGGCCGCGCGGGCCGCGTCGGCGAGCAGGATCGTCGAGCGCCCGCAGTACGTCCCGACCTCCAGCAGCGGGAGGCCGAGCCGCCCCGCCTCGACGGCCGCCGCGTACAACGCGAGTCCCTCGCCGACGGGCATGAACCCCTTCGCCGCCTCGAACGCGGCCAGGATCTCGGGCTTGGGGGCTGCCGCGGTCATGGGGGTCCTTCCACTCGTACGACTCTGACTGCCGCTGTGACGACTGTGCGGTCAGCCATGCTGCCGCACGCCTCTCGCCGGCGGTTCGACCGGGGGTGCGGGGGAGGCGTCGGCGACCCGGTGTGTATCAGCCAAAGTGTGCGAAGCCCGAAGCCGCGCACGGGCAGCGACCGCACTTCCCCGATCGGTCGCGGGGGTCCGGTCCGCCCTCCGGACGTCGGTCGCCGGCCGGTCAACCAGGCGGCCGGATAACGGATTTGAAGTGTGCTCCAAGACCTAGACTGGCGCCTTCGACCCACCCCACCTGTGACGGAGCAACCGGCATGCGCTATCGCGTCCTCGGCAAGACCGGCATCGAGGTCAGCACCCACTGCCTGGGCACGATGATGTTCGGGAGTTCCGGCAACCCCGACCACGAGGACGGCGCCCGCATCATCAACACCGCGCTCGACGCCGGCGTCAACTTCGTGGACACCGCCGACATGTACTCCGCCGGTGAGTGCGAGGAGATCGTCGGCAAGGCGCTCAAGGGGCGGCGCGACGACGTGGTGCTCGCCACGAAGGTGCACTTTCCGCTGGGGGAGGGCCGCAACCGCAGCGGCAACTCGCGCCGCTGGATCCTCAAGGCCGTCGAGGACAGCCTGCGGCGGCTGGACACCGACTGGATCGACCTCTACCAGGTGCACCGCCCCGACCACACCACCGACATCGAGGAGACGCTGTCCGTCCTCGGCGACCTGGTGACGGCGGGCAAGGTCCGGGCGTTCGGCTGCTCCACGTTCCCCGCCGAGGACCTCGTCGAGGCACACCATGTGGCGGAGCGGCGCGGGCTGATGCGGATGCGCACGGAACAGCCGCCGTACTCGATTCTCGCCCGCGGCATCGAACGGGCCGTGCTGCCCACCGCGCAGCGCCTGGGCATGGGCGTGCTGACCTGGTCGCCGCTCGCCTCCGGGTTCCTCTCCGGCGCCCACCGTGAGGGCCGGGCCGTCGACCTCACCACCGGCCGGGCCAGGCTCTCCCCGCAGCGCTTCGACCCCGCCGCCCCCGGCAACGCCGCCAAGTACGCGGCCGTCGAGCGGCTCGTCGCGCTCACCGAGGAGGTGGGCTGCACCCTGCCGGAGCTGGCCGTCGCCTTCCCGCTGGTGCACCCGGCCGTGACGTCGGTGATCATCGGCCCGCGCACGATGGACCAGCTCACCGCGCTGCTCAAGGGGGCCGAGCTGGTCCTCGACGACGAGGTGCTCGACCGCCTCGACGAGATCGTGGCCCCCGGCACCGACCTCTACCGGGCCGACGGCGTCTGGCAGCCCCCGTCCATCACCGACCCCACCGCCCGCAGGCGCCCCTCCGGGGACCGCGCGGCCGCGGGCTGACCCCGGGCCGACGCACGCCGTACGGGGACGGGGACGAGGACGGGGACCGGGCGGCGCGCGCCCGCGGGCGTCGGCCGGTGCACGTGCGGCGCCGCCCGGTGCACGTGCCTGGCTTGTCGGTTCACCGGGCCGCCCCGGAGCTCCCGGCACGCGCCCGGCGGTGACCGTCGGGGGCGGCGCCGGGCGGGCCGGCCGCCTTCGGCACCGCGCAGATCAGCGACACCGCCGCCCGCGGGCGGGGGACCGACATCCATGGACCGTACGGCGAGCGGAGAAGACGTGGTGCTGGCGCTGCACACCTACGAGGCGGCGGCCAAGGAGCGGTTGCCGGGGCCGGTGTGGGACTTCTTCGCCGGCGGCAGCGGCACCGAGTCGATGCTGACGGCGGGGCGGGACGCGCTGGACCGCATCCGGCTGCGGCCGCGCTGTCTGGTCGACGTCTCCCGCTGCGACCCGGGTACCGAGCTGCTGGGTGCGCGGCTGGCCGCGCCGCTGGGCATCGCGCCCATGGCCTACCACCGGCTGGCCCACCCCGAGGGCGAGGTGGCGACCGCACGGGCCGCGGGCGACGCGGGGGCGCTTCTGACGGTCAGCATGTTCGCCAGCCGGACGCTGGAGGACATCGCCGCCGCGGCCACCGGGCCCCTGTGGCTCCAGCTCTACTGGCTCCGGCGCCGGGACCTGATGGCGGACCTGATCCGGCGGGCCGAGGCCGCCGGTTTCCGGGCGCTGGTCCTGACGGTCGACGCTCCCCGGGTCGCGTTCCGCCCGCGGGACGCCGCCAACGGGTTCGCGGTGCCGTCCGGCATCCGGGCGGTCAACCTGGCCGCGGAGGTCATGGCCGCCTCGCACGGCAGCCGGGCCGGGGAGTCGGCCATCGCCCGGCACTCGGCGGAGCAGTTCGACTCCTCTGTCACCTGGGACGACCTCGCCTGGCTGCACGAGGTGTCGTCCCTGCCGCTGGTGCTGAAGGGCGTCCTCACCGGGGACGACGCCCGACTCGCCGTCGAGCACGGGGTCTCGGGGCTGGTCGTCTCCAACCACGGCGGCCGGCAGCTGGACTTCGCCCGGAGCGCCCCGGACTGTCTCACGGAGGTCGTCGACGCGGTGGCGGGAGGCTGCCGGGTCGTGCTCGACGGCGGGATACGGTACGGCGCCGACATCGCCAAGGCCCTGTGCCTGGGCGCCGACGCGGTCATGATCGGGCGTCCCGCCCTCTGGGGCCTCGCCCACTCCGGCACCGAGGGCGTCACGGGCGTCCTGCGCCTGCTCATGGGCGAGTTCGAGGAGGTCATGGCCCTGATGGGGGCACCGACCGTCGCCGACTTCGGTCGATCCGGCATCGCGACACCCTGAGCGCCCCCCTCCCGACCCCTGCCCCCCACATACCCGAGCGACCGGGTGCCCGCGTCCGCGCGTTCGGCCGGTCTGCGGGTCCGCGCGTCCGGTTGGTCTGCGGGTCCGCGCGTTCGGCCGGTCTGCCGGTTCGCGTGCCCGGCGGGTCCACACGTCCGTGCGTCGTTCGCTTTCGTGGCGTGAGATCCCGGGGCTCGGCCGGTGTCGGGCGTCCCGTGCGTCGGTGCGTCGGTGCGTCGGTGCGTCGGTGCGTCGGTGCGGCCGCGCCCGTCTCGCCCCCGCCCGCGGCCGGTACGGCGGTGCCGTGGGCCGTGCCGCGGTGGGCCGTGGGTGCGTGGGCGGGCGCGGTGTTCTCGCGGCCGCTCACGCACCGGGTGTCACGCGCTGACCGTCTCCCCGGGCAGTGCCAGGTCCAGGGCGATGGTGCGGTCGTCCCCGGCGTGGGTGGCCGACGAGGCGAGCGGGCCGTGGCCCGTTGCCTTCGCGGCCAGCACGTACACCCCCTCGGCCGGCACCGCGAGCGCGTACGTGCCGTCCTCCGCGGACAGCGTCGCCCCGGCCTGCCGGCCCCGCCGGTCGATCAGGGTGACCTTGGCGCGGGCCACCGGCACGCCCTGGGCGTCCAGGACACGGCCGCGGAAGCCCCGCAGCGCCTCCTCGGCGTGGGCGAGCGCGACCTCCTCCTCGCTGCTGGCCCGCAGCTGGGTGTGCTGGACCGGCAGGCTCCGCTTCGGCAGGAACACCGCGAGGAGCACACCCACCGCCACCGCGGCCGTCGCGATCAGGAACGAGACCCTGAAGCCGTGCATCGTCGGGACGGCGACGCCGCCCACGTGGTTCGCCGTGTTCGCCAGCACCATGCCGATGACGGCGCTGGAGACGGACGTACCGATGGACCGCATCAGCGTGTTGAGGCCGTTCGCCGCGCCCGTCTCGGACGCCGGGACCGCGCCGACGATCAGGGCCGGCAGGGAGGAGTAGGCGAGGCCGATGCCCGCGCCGAGGACGACCGCGATGACCAGGCTCTGCCAGGCCGCGCTCATCAGGCCGAGGCCGGAGCCGTAGCCGATCGCGATGATCAGCATGCCGAGGATGAGGGTGGTCTTGGGGCCGTACTTGGCGGAGAGCCGGGCGTACACCGGGGCGGTGAACATCATCGTCAGGCCCAGCGGGGCGACCAGCAGGCCCGCGCTGACCATCGACTGGCCGAGGCCGTAGCCGGTGGCCTTCGGGAGCTGCAGCAGCTGCGGCAGGACCAGCGAGACGACGTAGAAGCTGACACCGACCATGATCGAGGCCAGGTTGGTGAGGAGCACCTCGCGGCGGGCGGTGGTGCGCAGGTCCACCAGCGGGGCCGAGTGGCGCAGTTCGAACAGGCCCCACAGGAGAAGGACGGCGACGGAGGCGGCGAACAGGCCGAGCGTGGTGCCCGACGACCAGCCCCAGTCGCTGCCCTTGGTGATGGGCAGCAGGAGCAGCACCAGACCGGCGGACAGGCCCAGCGCGCCGACCACGTCGAAGGAACCCTTCGCGCGCATCGGGGACTCCGGGACGACCAGGAGGGTCAGGGCTATGGAGACCACACCGAGGCCGGCGGCGCCGTAGAACAGGGCGTGCCAGTCCATGTGCTGCGCGACCAGGGCCGCGGCGGGCAGCGCGAGGCCACCGCCGACGCCGATCGAGGAGCTCATCAGGGCCATCGCGGAGCCGAGCTTCTCGCGCGGCAGCATGTCCCGCATCAGACCGATGCCCAGCGGGATCGCGCCCATCGCGAAGCCCTGGAGGGTACGGCCCGCGATCATCGTGAGCAGGTCGCTGGTGAGCGCGCTGACCAGCGCGCCGACCACCATCACGGCGAGGCTCAGGATCAGCATCCGCCGCTTGCCGTAGAGGTCGCCGAGGCGGCCCATGATCGGGGTGGCCACGGCGCCCGACAGCAGCGTCGAGGTCAGGACCCAGGTGGCGTTGCTGGGCTCGGTGCCCAGCAGCTGCGGGAGGTCCTTGATGACCGGAACGAGCAGGGTCTGCATCACCGCGACCACGATGCCCGCGAAGGCGAGGACCGGGACCACGGCCCCGCTCGCGCCCCGGGCGGGCTGGTCGGTCGTCGTGTGCGTCATTGAGTGGGGCCTCCGGGCCGAGAGAGTGACGGGAAGAGCAGGCAGAGAATCGGTACGCGCGCGTCCGCGACGCATAAGTGTCCGGTAAACCTCGTATGCATAGGCAACTATTCCGTTGCTTCGAGCTGCTAACGAATCCTTGACCGTCCCATGGGTTTCTGATCCGCCGTCAGGGTCTGGCCTATTTGTGGAACGTGTTCTAATCTCCCGCGTCATGGCTGCTGTGAAGGCGTATGTCGCCGGGGTCGGGATGACCAGGTTCGAGAAGCCCGAGAGCCGGGACTGGCAGTACTGGGACATGGTCCGGGAGGCCGGCGGCTCAGCACTCGCCGACGCCGGGGTCTCGTACGCCGAGGTGGAACAGGTTCCCGTCGGCTACTGCTTCCAGCCCTCCACCGCCGGCCAGCGCGCCGCCTATGAGCTGGGTCTCACCGGCATCCCCGTCTACAACGTCAACAACAACTGCGCCACCGGAGCGACCGCCCTGATGCTGGCCCGCCAGCTGGTCGAGGGCGGGGCGGCCGACTGCGTCCTGGCCCTCGGCTTCGAGAAGATGAAGCGGGGCGCGCTCGGGAGCGGGGCCGACGGCGGCGACTTCGCGACGTCCCCGGTCGCCCGGCACTACGGCGTCATGGCCGCCCGGCACGGCTTCGAGATGACCCCGCCCACCGCGCAGATCTTCGGCGACGCGGCCCGCGAGCACATGGAGCGGTACGGCACCACGGAGGCGCAGCTCGCCGCCGTGGCGGCCAAGAACCACCGGCACTCGGCCCTCAACCCGTACGCCCAGTTCCAGGACGTGTACGAGGTCGACGACATCCTGGCCGCGCGCACGGTCCACCGCCCGCTCACCAAACTCCAGTGCTCGCCCACCTCCGACGGCGCGGCGGCCGCCGTGGTCGTCTCCGAGCGCTTCGCCGAACGCCGCGGGCTCACCGGCCTGGTCGAGATCGTCGCGCAGGCGATGACGACCGACACCGAGGAGTCCTTCGCGTCGGGCTCGTGCATCGACGTCGTCGGACAGCCGATGTCCCGGGCGGCCGCCCGGCAGGTGTACGACCGCTCCGGCCTCGGCATCGAGGACGTCGACGTCGTCGAACTGCACGACTGCTTCTCCGTCAACGAGCTGCTGACGTACGAGGCCCTCGGCATGTGCGCCGTCGGCGAGTCGGGCAAGCTCGTCGAGTCCGGCGCGACCACGTACGGCGGACGCTGGGTGGTGAACCCCTCCGGCGGGCTCATCTCCAAGGGGCACCCGCTGGGCGCGACCGGTCTCGCCCAGAGCGCCGAACTGGTGTGGCAGCTGCGCGGCGCGGCGGGAGACCGGCAGGTGGCGGGGGCCCGGGTGGGGCTCGCGCACAACATCGGGCTGGGTGGCGCGGCGGTGGTGACGCTCCTGCGACGGGTGGACTAGGGCGTCCGGCCGAGGGCCGGACGGGACGAAAAGCCGATGCAAGGACCGTAACCGGCTTGAGAACATGACGCCCATGCTGGAAGCCGCGGACACCTCACGCATGTCCCGCGGTACCGCGTCCCCCACCTGGCTGGTGGTGTCGCTGGCGTGTGCCGGACAGTTCCTGGTCGTGCTCGACGTGTCCGTGGTGAACGTGGCGCTCCCGTCGATGCGCGCCGACCTGGATCTGAGTTCCTTGCTTTTGCTGGGGGTCCCCCCTCTGGGGGAGGGTGGTGAACGCGTACGCCATCGCCTTCGCCGGGTTCATGCTGCTCGGCGGGCGGGCCGGTGACCTGTACGGCCGCAAGCGGATGTTCCTGGTCGGGCTCGGCCTGTTCACGCTGGCCTCGCTCGGCGGCGGGCTGGCCCAGGACGGCTGGCAGCTGCTGCTCGCCCGCGCCGTGCAGGGTCTCGGCGCGGCGGTGCTGGCGCCCTCGACGCTGACCCTGCTCACGGCGGCCGTGCCGGAGGGGCCGGCCAGGGCGCGGGCGATCGCCACCTGGACGGCGGTCGGCGCAGGCGGCGGCGCGGCCGGCGGCCTGGTCGGCGGGGTGCTGGTGGACGGCCTGTCGTGGCGCTGGGTGCTCCTGACCAACGTGCCGGTGGGCGCGCTGGTCCTCGCCGGGTCCGTGCGGTGGCTGACGGAGAGCCGGACCGGGGACGGCCGGCGGCTCGACCTGCCCGGCGCCCTGCTGGTGACGGCGGGCCTCGGATCCCTGGCGTACGGCATCTCGCAGACCGAGGCGGCCGGCTGGACGGCGGCCCGGACCCTGCTCCGTCGCCGGGCTCGTGCTGCTCGCTCTTTTCCTGTGCGTCGAGGCGCGTACGGCCGCCCCGTTGATGCCGCTGCGGCTGCTGGGCCGGCGGTCGGTGGCGTCGGCCAACGCGGCCATGCTGGTGTCCGGTTCGGCGATGTTCTGCATGTGGTACTTCATGACGCTCTACGCCCAGAACGCCCTCGGCTACACCCCGCTGGAGGCCGGTCTCGCCCTGGTGCCCAGCTCGGTGGCGGTGCTCGTCGGCTCCAAGACGGCGCCCCGGCTGCTGCGGCGGGCGGGGACGCGGACGGTGGCGGTGACCGGCACGCTGGTCGCGGCGGCCGGCTTCGCCTGGCAGTCGACGATGGGCCCGCACGGCGCCTTCGCGACGGCCATCATGTTCCCCGGGATCCTGATGATGCTCGGCGCGGGCCTGGCCGCGACCCCGCTGGCCGCGCTGGCCACGTCCGGGGCGGCGCCGACGGAGGCCGGTCTGCTCTCGGGGCTGGTCAACACCTCGCGCACGATGGGCGGTTCGCTGGGACTCGCGGTGCTGTCGACGATCGCGGCGTCCCGGACCGGCGGGGACGGCGGGGCCGCCGCCCTGACGGCGGGGTACGCCACGGCCTTCCGCGTCGGCACCGGGGTGCTGCTGGCGGGGGCGGTGCTGATGCTGCTGTGGCTGCCGCGCCGGCCGGTCTCCGCGGTCCAGGAGAGTTCTGGTGCGGCGGGCAACGGTCCGGGCGGCTCGGGGACTCCTTCTTACATCTAGGAGGTGCCCATGGGGGAGCGGAAAGACGCTCGGGACGAGGAGTTCCAGAGCTTCATGATCGGCCGCTGGCCGCGGCTGTTGCGTACGGCTTTTCTCCTCACGGGAGAGCAGCACGCCGCCGAGGACCTGGTCCAGACGACGCTGGAGCAGGTCTTCGTGGCCTGGCGCAGGGTCGGCTCGGCCGACGACCCGGAGGCGTACACACGGCGCGTGATGATCAACGCGCATGCGCGCAGGCACCGCAGGAAGCTCAAGGAGTTCCTGGCGCCCAAGGACGACTCGGGCCTGGTGCGCGAGGTGCCGGACACGGGGGACCGGATCGCCCAGGCCGACGACCGCAGCGCCCTGCTCAGGGCGCTCGCCCAGCTGCCGCCGCGGCAGCGGGAGGCGGTGGTGCTGCGCTACTGGGAGGACCTGACGGAGACCCAGACGGCACAGGCGATGGGCTGTTCGGTCGGCACGGTCAAGAGCAACGCGGCCAAGGGGATCGCGAAACTCCGTGCCATACCGGGACTGGCCGACATGGTGACGCAGGGAGGGCGTAACTGATGAGCGCGGACCGGAAGAACCACGACATGACACAGGCAGAGGCGGACATCGCCCTCCTCCTCGCGGACGCCACGGACGGCGTCGAGATCGGCACGGCCCCCGTCCAGGCGGTCCTGCGCGGCGGCCGACGCCGCCGGACCCGCCGGTGGGCGGTGGCGACGGCGACGGCGGTGGTGGTGCTGGCGGGCTCGGCGGGGGCGACACTGGCGGTGACCGGGCTGCCGGGGGAGCACCGGGCTCAGGTCGCGCACCAGGTGAGCGATGTGACGGTGCCCCAGGTGTCGGAGCTGGCGCACGGCACGGACCAGGGCAAGCGCTGGCGGGTCGTGCTCTCCGTCTGGGCGGCGCCGCGGGACCGGGCGGAGGCGGCCGAGCAGCTGAAGGCGATGAGGAAGTTCGGCATCGACGGCGGTGCGCTGCCCCGGCTCGACGAGCTGGTCGGCAAGACGTCGCACTACACGGGCCTGTACTACGGCGACGAGCCGCTGAGGCCCATCATGTTCGACACGGTGACGAAGTGGGAGAAGCTGACCGGGCATGAGCTGGAGTCGGCGGGGGTGCCCCTGACCGAGGAGGACGGCGAGGGTGCGAACCGGCTCGTGGTGGGCATGGTCGCCAGCACCGCCCGGCTGGTCGAGTGCACCTTCGACAACGGCACGAGCCACTTCGCCCGGCCCACCACCGCCGCCGGATCCCCGGTGAGCTGGTACGTCTGCCTGGCGCCCCAGGGGGTCCGGCCCAAGACGGCCGAGGTGGTCAAGTAGCCCGCCGGTCCCCCCTGTGGCTCACAGCCACCCCTGCTGCCGGGCCTCCCGCACCGCCTCCGTGCGGTTGCGGGTGCCGGTCTTGCCGATCGCGGCGGAGAGGTAGTTGCGGACCGTCGACTCCGACAGATGCAGCTTCGCCGCGATGTCGGCGACGGTCGCGCCGTCCACCGACGCCTTCAGCACGTCGCACTCGCGGGCGGTGAGCGGGTTCGGCCCGGCGCTGAGCGCGGCGGTGGCGAGCGCCGGGTCGACCACGGTCTCCCCGGTGAGCACCCGCCGGATCGCCTGGGCCAGTTCCTCCACCGGCCCGTCCTTGACGAGGAACCCGGCCGCCCCGGCCTCCATGGCCCGGCGCAGATAGCCCGGCCGGCCGAAGGTGGTGAGGATCAGCACCCGGCAGTCCGGCGCCTGCTCGCGCAGCTCCGCCGCCGCGTCCAGGCCGCTGATGCCCGGCAGTTCGATGTCGAGGAGGGCCACGTCGGGGCGGTGCACCAGCGCGGCGTCCGTGATCGCGTCGCCCGTCCCGACCTGGGCGACCACCTCGATGTCCGGCTCCATCCCGAGCAGTAAGGCGAGAGCCCCGCGCATCATCCCCTGGTCCTCGGCGAGCAGCACCCTGATGGACTTGGCGGGCCGGTGGTCCCGGGGCATCTCGTTCGCAGGCTCGTACACGGCCCAAGCCTAGCCCCGGGCCTGGCAATTAAAGAGTGGTTATTGTTCCGCGCCGCAGGGCTTGACGGAACTTGACCGTGCTCAAACAATCACCTCTGCAATTCCCGAATGACCGGCGAATGGTCGGTATTTCGACAGCTGAATAGGTTCGGTATTTCGATCGAACAATGTTCGGCATACCGGACAGGACCCGCACCGCCCTACGAGGAACCGAAGAAGAGGTGCATCGTGTTCTCAGTGCCTGTACGAGCCCTGCGCTCCTGTCCGCCGCGCGTCAGGAGAGCCGTACTGTCCGTGCTCGCGGCGTTCGTGACCGTCGCCGCGCTCGTCGTCGGGGCCGGCGCCCCCGAGGCGTCCGCCGCGAGCTCGCTGCCGTGTGACGTCTACGCCGCCGCCGGCACCCCGTGCGTCGCCGCGCACAGCATGGTCCGGGCGCTGTACTCGTCGTACAGCGGCTCCCTCTACCAGGTGCAGCGCGCCTCGGACAGCGCCACGGCCGACATCGGCCTGCTGGCCACCGGAGGCTACGCCAACGCGGCCGCGCAGAACTCCTTCTGCGCCGGTACGACCTGCATCATCACCCGGATCTACGACCAGTCCAGCAAGCACAACGACCTCACCGTCGAGGGCGCGGGCGGGGCCGGCGCGGCCGATGTCGGCGCCCCGGCGGACGCACTGCCGGTGACCGTCGGCGGGCACCAGGTCTACGGCCTGGAGATCTCGGCCGGCATGGGCTACCGGGACAACGCCACCTCGGGAGTCGCCACCAACGGCGCCGCCGAGGGGATGTACATGGTCACCTCCGGCACCCATGTCAACGGCAGCTGCTGCTTCGACTACGGCAACGCCGAGACCAACAACAAGGACACCGGCAACGGCCACATGGACGCCATCAACTTCGGCACCGAGTGCTGGTTCTCGCCCTGCTACGGCTCCGGCCCCTGGGTGCAGGCGGACCTGGAGAACGGGCTGTTCGAGTCCAACCTCGGCTACAGCACCAACTCGTCCAACACCGGCACCGGCGCGATACCCTTCGTCACCGCTTTGCTGAAGAACAACGGCCAGGACCATTTCGCACTGAAATGGGGAAACGCGCAATCCGGCGGTCTCACCACCACATATTCCGGCGGTGAACCCAGCACCAGCAGCGGTTACTCGCCGATGCACCAGGAGGGCGCGATCGTCCTCGGCACCGGCGGAGACAACAGCAACGGCTCCATCGGCTCCTTCTTCGAGGGCGTGATGACGTCCGGCATCCCGACCGACGCCGCCGACGACGCCGTGCAGTCGAACATCGTCTCCGTCGGCTACGGCGGCGCGACCGGCACCACCGGGACCCTCGGCTCCGCCTCGGAGATCTCCCTCCAGGCCACCACGTCCTGCTGCACCACCGACTTCGTCCGCCACCAGAACAACGCCGGCGTGCTGTCCGCCATCACCTCCGGCAGCTCCGCCCTGGACAAGAGCGATGCCACCTGGATCGTCCGCCCCGGCCTCGCGAGCAGCTCCTGCGTCTCCTTCGAGTCGCGCAACTATCCCGGCGACTACCTGCGCCACTACAACTTCAAGATCTACCGGCAGCCCATGGACGGCACCACCACGTACCGACAGGACGCCACGTTCTGTCCGACCACCGGCAAGAGCGGTACGGGCACGTCCTTCGCGTCGTACAACTACCCGACGAAATACCTCCGCCACTACAACTACAACCTCTACATAGCGAGCGACGGCGGGTCCAACGCCTGGGACAGCGCCACGTCCTGGACCGACGACGTGAGCTGGGCCGTCAGCTCGCCGTGGGCGCCGTAGGAGCCGCTGAGGTCAGCAGCTCCAGCGCCTCGGTGGGCAGTTCCGCGGTGACCGTGAAGCCGCCGCGCGGCGCCGGGCCGGCCCTGAGGGAGCCGCCCGCCGCCGCGAGGCGCTCGGTCAGCCCCTTCAGCCCGGTCCCGCCGACGCCCTCCGGACGCGGCCCGTCGGCGGGCCCGGTGGCGGGACCGGCGGCGGCGCCGTTGTCGGCGACGGTGAGGCGGACCCGTTCGGCGTTGCCGTCGACCGTGATCTCGCAGCGGCTCGCGCCGGAGTGCCGTACGACGTTGGTGACCGCCTCCCGCACCACCCAGCCCAGCAGCGCCTCGGTCTGCGGGGCGAGCGGGGCGCCCGAGCGGCCGACCACCGGCTCCACCCCGGCCGCGTCCAGCACCGAGCGGGCCCGGTCCAGTTCGGTGCCGAGGCTGCCCTCGCGGTAGCCGCTGACGGCCTCGCGGATCTCGGTGAGCGCCTGCCGGCCCACCGACTCGATGTCGGTGATCTGGGCGAGCGCCGCGTCCATGTCCCGCGGCGCCAGCCGCCGGGCCGCCTCCGACTTCACCACGATCACCGACATGGTGTGGCCGAGCAGGTCGTGCAGGTCACGGGAGAACCGCAGCCGCTCCTTCTCGACGGCCTGGTGCGCCAACTGCTCGCGGGCCGCGCGCAGTTCCCGTACCGCCTCGGAGAGGCCGAGGATCGCCGCCGTCACCATGGTCGAGATCCAGGTGGCGTACGCGATGTTCAGGCCGCTCCAGCCGTCCCGGGCGGCGGAGACCGCACCGGCGAGCACGGCGACGGCCAGACCGGCCCAGCGCAGCTGCTCGCCCCGCAGCGCCGCGCCCGTCGCCAGGCCCAGCAGCGGGAAGAACAGCAGCCAGCTGCCGCCGTAGCCGCCGCCGAGGCCGCAGGTGACCGCGGCCATCGCGACCAGCGCCACCCGTGTCGAGGGCGCCTGCCGCTTCTCCTTCACGAAGGCGCGGGCCGCCACATAGATGTAGAGGGAGTTGAAGGTGAGCAGTCCCAGGCCGCCGACCCACGGATCGGCGGTCTTGCCCTGGAACAGGTTGGAGAACGCGCCCAGCCCCATCAGCAGCCAGGGCAGCAGGGAGAACGCGGTCGGCGGCGGACCCGGCTGCTCCGGCACCTCGGCGCCGGTCCGGCGCGCCTCCTTCTCCGCGGCCCGGAAGGCCCGCATGTCCGCCTTCCACCGTTCCTGCGCCGCCCGCCAGTCGCGCAGCCGGCAGCGGACTCCTCGCATCCAGTACATCTCTCGCTCCCCCGGTCAGCCGGTCCGTCCGGACCGGCGGTACGACAGCACAGCGTACGAACCGAACGCCAGCAGCCAGAAGGCCAGCACCGCGACCGCCCCGGGCACGGGGGCACGGCCGTCCGCCACCGAGGTGCCGAGCTGGGCGAAGCGGTAGGTGGGCGTGTACACCGAGACCGAGCGCAGCCAGGCGGGGAACAGGGCGACCGGGAACCACAGCCCGCCGAGCACCGCGAGACCGAGGTTGCAGGCCATGTTCGCCACGCCGGTGGTCTGCCCGGTCAGCCGGTAGCCGTTGCCGAGGCCCAGCAGGGTGAACGGCACCGAGCCCAGCCACAGCAGCACCGCGATCGCCGCCCACTGCCAGGCGGCCAGCCGTACGCCGTTGACCAGACCGCCCGCCGCGAGCACCGCCACGATCGCCGGCAGCACCGTCACCGAACCGGTCAGGGCCCGGCCGGCGACGACCTGGCGCGAGGTCATCGGCGTCACCCGCAGCTGCCGCAGCCACCCGATCGCCCGGTCCTCGGCGACCCCGCCCCCGGTGTTCAGCGCGGAGCCGACCGCCCCGTACCCGGCCATCCCGACCATCGCCCCGGTCTTCCAGGTTCCGTCGTCCGCACCGAGGTTGGTGAACAGGAGGTACATCAGCACGGGCATCGCGATCCCGCCGACGACGAATCCGGCGTCCCGCAGGGTACGGCGCACCTCAAGGCGCAGATAGTCCAGCATCACACGGCCTCCGTCGCGGGTGCGGTGAGGGGCGCCGGCTCCGGCTCGGGCGCCGTCAGTGCCAGGAACGCGTCGTCCAGTGACGCCGGGGCCACCTCCAGGCCCCGTATCGCGCCGAGCGCGGCGAGCGCGAGCACCGTGGCGTCCGGGTCGTCGGTGCGCAACCGGGCCCGGTCGCCGCGGACCTCCAGCGAGCGCACCCCGGCCAGCCGCTCCAGGCCGTCCGTCGCACGGCCGGCGAGGTCGACGGCGACCAGGCCGCCGCCGGCCGAGCGCCTGAGCTGCTCACCGGTGCCGTCCGCGACGATCCGGCCGCGGTCGATGACGAGGATCCGGTCGGCGTACCGGTCGGCCTCCTCCAGGTGATGCGTGGAGAACAGCACCGTGTGGCCGCGGCGGGCCAGCCCCCGCATGGAGGCCCAGAACGCGTGCCGTGCCGCCACGTCCAGCGCGGCCGTCGGCTCGTCCAGCACCAGCAGCGCGGGGTTCCCGGCGAGGGCGACGGCGAACCGGACCCGCTGGGTCTGGCCGCCGGACAGCCGGTCCACCCGCCGGTCCGCCAGTTCGGCGATCCCGGCCAGCGCCAGGGCCCGGGCCACCGGCAGCGGCTCCGGATAGCGCCCGGCGACGAAGCCGACCAGCTCGCGCACCGTGACCCGGGGCACGGCCCGCGCCTCCTGGAGCATCGCGCCGACCCGGCCCGCCCGCACCGCCCGCTCCGGCGGCGCCCCGAAGAGCCGGACGCTGCCTTCGTCGGGCTCGGTGAGGCCGAGCAGCAGCGAGATCGTCGTCGACTTGCCCGCTCCGTTGCGGCCGAGGAGGGCGACCGTCTCGCCGCGAGCCACGTTCAGGTCGACACCGTCCACGGCGCGTACCGCGCCGAAGGCCTTGACCGCGCCCGCGAAGGCCACGGCGGCACACTGTGTCTGTGTCATGGGTACGACGCTACGAATCCGGCCCGCCCGCCCGGCAGATCCGCACGTACGGACTTCGACAGGACAAATGTCCCGGGCGTCAGGCGAACTGACACACCGTCAGGAGCCTTCACAAGTCACGGGCGCTGGGCTATACAAGGGGCGCTGGACTGGAACGCGTTCTAGGGAGGGTCCGGCGGATCAGGTCGGCCGCAGGAGACGTCGCCTGCCGGCCGGGCCGAGCGGGATCTGGTGCGGCAGCCGCGCCTGCCAGGGCCCGCGACACCGACGTGATCCGCCGGACACCCCCTGGACCGCCCCGTGGACGACCTCGGTGCGGCCGACGGTGCGGACGGCCGTGCCGAGGTCTTGAGACACCTCAGGAGCCGTATGCCCATCGACGCAGCCAAGGCCCTTGCCGCCGAACCCCGGACCGGGGAGATCAACTGGGAGCGCCGGGACGTCCTGCTCTACCACCTCGGCATCGGCGCGGGCCGACCCGCCACCGACCCCGACGAACTGCGCTACACCCTGGAGACCCGGCTGCACGTGCTGCCCAGCTTCGCCACCGTCGCGGGCGCCGGCTCGCCCGGGGTGATCAGCGGACTGGCCATGCCGGGCATCGACGTCGACCTCGCCAGGGTGCTGCACGGCGGCCAGTCCCTCACCCTGCACCGCCCCATCCCGACCGGGGGTACGGCGACCGCGACCGGCCGGATCGCCGCCGTGTACGACAAGGGCAAGGCGGCCGTGCTGGTGATGCGTACCGAGGTCGCGGACGCCGACGGCCGGCTGTGGACCAACGACGCGCAGATCTTCGTCCGCGGGGAGGGCGGCTGGGGCGGCGACCGCGGCCCCTCGACCCGGGCGGAGCCGCCCACCGGCGAGCCCGACCGGACCGTGGAGCGCCCGGTCCGCGAGGACCAGGCCCTGCTCTACCGCCTCTCCGGCGACTACAACCCGCTGCACGCCGACCCGGACTTCGCCAAGCGCGCCGGCTTCGACCGGCCCATCCTGCACGGGCTGTGCACCTACGGGATCACGCTCAAAGCGGTCGTGGACACGCTGCTCGCCGGGGACGTCGGCCGGGTGCGGTCGTACACGACCCGGTTCGCCGGGGTGGTGTACCCGGGGGAGACGCTCCGGATCCGCATGTGGCGGGGCGACGGACAGGTCCGGGTCGCCGTCAGCGCCGTCGAGCGGGAGGACGCGCCCGTCCTCGCCGACACGATCGTCGAACACTTCTGATCAGTTGGGTAGTTGAGCAGGCGAGGGGAGCCGCACCATGCGCGCAGCCGTACTGCACGAGATCGGCCAGGAGAAGCTGGACGTCCTCGACGACGTCGAGGCGGTGGGATTCGGGCCCGGCAGGGTGCGGATCCGGGTGCGGGCCACGGGGCTGTGCCACTCGGACCTGTCGGCGATGAGCGGGGTGCTGCCGCAGCCGGGCCCGTTCGTGCCGGGCCACGAGGGCGCGGGCGAGGTCCTGGAGGTGGGGGAGGGCGTCACCCGGGTGAAGCCCGGCGACCGGGTGGTCGTGTGCTGGCTCCCGGCCTGCGGGGCGTGTCCCGCCTGCAAGCGCGGCCAGAGCGAGCTGTGTCTGGCCGGTTTCATGAACGCGGGCACCCCCAACTTCCGGCGCTCCGGCGCGGACATCTTCGGCTTCGCGGGCACCGGCACCTTCACCGAGGAGGTCGTGGTCGACGCCGGGTGCGCGGTGCCGATCCCGGACGACGTGCCCTTCGACATCGCCGCGCTGATCGGCTGCGGTGTCACCACCGGGCTCGGCGCCGCCCTCAACACGGCCGACCT
Organism: Streptomyces fuscichromogenes; assembly: GCF_014645815.1. Classification (GTDB taxonomy): domain Bacteria; phylum Actinomycetota; class Actinomycetes; order Streptomycetales; family Streptomycetaceae; genus Streptomyces; species Streptomyces fuscichromogenes. The sequence continues at coordinate 93,282 of NZ_BMML01000001.1, forward strand.
GGAGGCCGGTTCGTCGGTCGCCGTGATCGGCTGCGGGGGCGTCGGGATCTCGGCGATCCAGGGCGCGCGGCTCAAGGGCGCGGCCGAGATCGTCGCCGTCGACCCGGTCGAGTCGCGGCGCGAGGCGGCGCTCAGGTTCGGGGCGACGAAGGCGGTCTCGCCGGACGAGCTGCCCGGCGCCAAGCAGGAGGTCACCGCGGGCGAGGGCTTCGACTACGTCTTCGAGGTCGTCGGCAGGTCCGCCACCGCCCGGACCGCGTACGAGAACACCCGGCGCGGCGGCACCCTCGTGATCGTCGGCGCGGGCGCCATGGACGACCACCTCCAGCTCAACATGTTCGAGCTGTTCTTCGACGAGAAGCGGATCCTGCCGTCCATGTACGGCGGCGGGGACGTGGTCCGCTCCTACGAGCGCACCATCGCCCTGTGGCGGGCCGGCCGGATCGACCTGGAGGGCCTGATCACCCACCGGGTGCCGCTGTCGGAGATCAACGAGGCGCTGGACCAGATGCGCACCGGCAGCGCCCTGCGTACCTGCATAGAGATCTGAGGAGGGGCCACCGTATGTCGATGCCGGAGAGGCCGCTCGACGGGCTCAGCGCGATCGTCACCGGCGCGGGCCGGGGCCTGGGCCGTGCCGAGGCGCTGGAACTGGCCCGGCTGGGCGCGGCGGTCGTCGTCAACGACTTCGGACAGCCGGGCCGGGACGGCTCGGGGGCGGCCTCCGCGGCCCCCGCCGAGCAGGTCGCCGAGGAGATCCGGGCGGCGGGCGGCCGGGCGGTCGCCCACACCGGGGACGTCGCCGACTTCGCACAGGCGCGAGACCTTCTCGCACTGACGACAGCCCATTACGGAAAGCTGGACATCCTCGTCAACAACGCCGGCATCCTGCGCGACCGGATGGTCTTCTCCATGACCGAGGACGAGTGGGACTCGGTGATCAGGGTCCACCTCAAGGGCCACTTCAACACCACCCGCTTCGCGGCCGCGCACTGGCGGGACCGGTCGAAGGCGGCGGGCGGCGAGAAGGTCTACGGCCGGATCGTGAACACCTCCTCCGAGGCCTTCCTCGCGGGCTCCGCCGGGCAGCCCAACTACGCGGCCGCGAAGGGCGGCATCGTCGGCCTGACCACCTCCACCGCCCTCGCCCTCGCCAAGTACGGCGTGACCGCCAACGTGATCTGCCCGCGCGCCCGCACCCGGATGACCGAGGACGTCTTCGCCGGGTTCGAGCAGCCCGCCGAGGGACTCGACCCCCTGGCGCCCGAGCATGTCGCCCCGCTCGTCGGCTACCTGGCCGCACCGGCCGCCGAGCGGATCAACGGCCAGCTGTTCGTCGTGCACGGCGGCATGGTCGCGATCGTCGAACGGCCCCGCGTCCAGGCCAGGTTCGACAGCAAGCAGGACACCTTCGGCTACGACGAGCTCGACGCCCTGCTCACCCCGCACTACGCGGACCGGCCGGCGGGGGAGACGTTCGCGGCGGCGGAGGTGCTGGCGCTGAAACGGCAGTAGGCGCAAGGGCGTCAGGCACAGGGACATCAGGCAGCAGGGGAGCAGGGGAGCAGGCTGCAGGGGAGCAGCCAGGAAAGCGGTGGACGGCAAACGACAGCGGCCCCACCCCCGAAAGGGTGAGGCCGCTGTCGTACGTGTCCCCGTCAGGCCGCCGACTCGGCCGGCTCCGGCTTGCGGTGCCGGCCGCTGGGGGCCGTCTCGCTCTCCTGCCCCGAGACATGACCGCGGTGCTTGCCGTGGCCGTCCGTTTCCTGAAGGTCGGCGGACAGCGGCTGGGACGTGCTGGCGTCGCTCATCGGAAGAATTCACCCCGTCAACATGATCTTTCTACAGCGCGCCGAGTTTATCGGGCGTACCGCGGGGCCGATCCAGGCGGGCACGCCGACCGGTGCTAGTTCGTTACAAGCCGGGCCAACGGGGCCTGTTGCAGGGGCACCGGGCGGGCCACCGCAGGCTCCGGAGGATCCGGTTCCGTCGGCTCCCCGGGCGTACCCGACGCCCCGGCAGCCGCGCCGTCATGAACCGGATCCCCCGGGCCCGCGTCCCCCGGCCCCCCGCGCCCCCCGCGCCCCCCGCGCCCCCCGTGCTCCCCCGTCTCCCCCGAGCCCCCCGTCTCCCCCCAGGGCACCGCCACCGCCACCAGCCCGCACGGGACCTCCCCCGTGGCGTACGGCAGCAGCAGCACCCCGTCCTGCGTCCATCTCCCGGCGCCCGCCAACCACCCCTCGGGCGCCGGGAGATGACACATCCTGCGCGCTCTCGGCCGCCAGGCACCCACCCAGCTGCCGAGCGCACCGTCGATCCGCAGCGCCACCCCGCAGCCCTCCGGCACCAGCACCTGCCCGGGTTGCACGGCGAACGGCGTCACCACGCAGTCCGGGCACTCCGGCACCCGCAGGCTCTCCGGGAAGCGCACCGGCAGCGTGCTGCCGAGGACCCCCCAGCCCAATCGTTCCTGCCCGGGGCTGGGCGCGTCCGAGCCGACCAGGATCAGCCCGCTGTCCGGGTCGGCGAGCAGCAGCCGGTCGTCGCTCTCCGCCGCGATCTGGAGCAGCGGCGACACCTCGCCGGCGCGCTCCAGATCGACCACGACCGCCTTGGTCCGGCCACCCAGCTCCCGGTCCAGGGCCAGCATCCGCCCGGCCCGGTCCAGCCAGACCCCGCCCGAGCAGCGCCCCGGCACCACCGCGAGCCGCTCCGGCCCGAAGGCACCGCCCGCCACCAGCCAGACGGTGGAGGAACGCGGCCCCACGGCGAGCGCGTACGCCCGCACACCCCCCGGCGCCGGCGGCAGCAGCCGTAGCGAGGCACCCCCGTCCGGCCCGTCCGGGCACTCCAGTGCGCCCAGCGGCAGCTCACCGGTGCCCGGTCCGGTCGGGTACAGCAGGGCGAAGTGGTGCCGTCCGTCCACCAGCCGGCGGATGAGCACCCGCCCGTCGCCCATCGGCTGCACCTCCGTGCCCGGCTCCTCCGGCTGGTTGCCGGGGAGCGGGACGGCGTACGGCTCGGGGCCGTCCAGCGTCCACCGCTCCGGGAAGCAGGAACCATCCTGCTGAGCCAGCCGGGCCGCGTACGCCCCGTCCACCGTGATGGTGCAGCCCGCCCCCGGCGCGCTGTCTTCCTCGTCCGAGGCCGAGGGTTCGATCGCACAGGCCGTCATCGTTCGGTCACCTCCGGCCACGAAGCTAGTTTTCGCACGCACAGGCGGGGGAGCGGCCGACGGGGGCTTCACACATACGGGTGCACACTCGGCGATTCGCCTGAGGAAACGGGGGCAGGTGTGCTGAGCGTGGCTTCCCGCGGGCGAGCAGGTACGGCCCCGCGGAACAGGCAGGTAGCCTTTCCCCGTGCCCCGTCTGTCAGAAGTCATCGCCGCGCTGGACAACCTGTGGCCCGCCGAGCGGGCCGAGTCCTGGGACGCGGTCGGTACGGTCGTGGGCGACCCCGACCAGGAGGTCACGCGGGTCCTCTTCGCCGTCGACCCGGTCCGGCAGATCGTCGACGAGGCGGTGAAGCTCGGTGCCGACCTGCTGGTCACCCACCACCCGCTCTACCTGCGCGGTACGACGACGGTCGCGGCCTCCCACTTCAAGGGCCGGGTCGTGCACACCCTGATCAAGAACGACATCGCGCTGCACGTCGCCCACACCAACGCCGACACCGCCGACCCGGGCGTCTCCGACGCGCTGGCCGGCGCCCTGGACCTGCGCGTCGCACGCCCCCTGGTCCCGGACCCGACCGACCCGGAGGGCCGCCGGGGCCTGGGCCGGATCTGCGAACTGGACCACCCGGTCACCGTCCGCGAGCTCGCCGACCGGGCCGCCGCCCGCCTGCCCGCCACCGCGCAGGGCATCCGCGTCGCCGGCGACCCCGAGGCCCTCGTCCGCACGGTCGCCGTCAGCGGCGGCTCCGGCGACAGCCTCTTCGACGTCGTACGCGCCGCCGGCGTGGACGCCTTCCTCACCGCCGACCTGCGCCACCACCCGGCGTCGGAAGCGGTCGCCCACAGCCCCCTCGCGCTGCTCGACGCGGCGCACTGGGCCACCGAATGGCCCTGGTGCGAGCTGGCCGCCAGCCAGCTCGACGAAATCTCCGACCGCCACGGCTGGGATCTGCGCGTGCACGTCTCCAAGACGGTCACCGACCCCTGGACCAGCCACTCACCGTCCCTTGGAGCCCCCAACTGAACGCAGCGCCCGCCGACCAGATCCGACTCCTCGACGTCCAGGCCCTGGACGTACGCCTCCAGCAGCTGGCGCACAAGCGGAAGTCGCTGCCCGAGCACGCCGAGATCGAGTCGCTGACCAAGGACCTCACCCAGCTGCGCGACCTGCTCGTGGCCGGGCAGACCGAGGAGAGCGACACCGCCCGCGAGCAGACCAAGGCCGAGCAGGACGTGGACCAGGTGCGCCAGCGCGCCGCCCGCGACCAGCAGCGCCTGGACTCCGGCGCGGTCACCTCCCCGAAGGACCTGGAGAACCTCCAGAAGGAGATCGTCTCCCTCGCCAAGCGCCAGGGCGATCTGGAGGACGTCGTCCTGGAGGTCATGGAGCGCCGCGAGTCCGTGCAGGAGCGGGTCGCCGAGCTGACCGAGCGGGTCGGCGCGGTCCAGGGCCGGATCGACGAGGCCACCGGCCGCCGGAACGCCGCGTCCGAGGAGATCGACGCCGAGACGGCGACCGTGACCAAGGAGCGCGCGGTCGTCGCGGGCTCGGTCCCGGCGGACCTCCTCAAGCTCTACGACAAGCTGCGCGAGCAGCAGGGCGGTATCGGCGCGGCCAAGCTGTACGCCCGCACCTGCCAGGGCTGCCGCCAGGAACTCGCCATCACCGAGCTGGCCGAGGTCCGCAAGGCCGCGCCCGACACCGTGGTCCGCTGCGAGAACTGCCGCCGCATCCTGGTGCGCACCAGCGACTCGGGTCTGTAGGAACTCTTAAGGGGCGTACGTGGCAAGGGAGTTCATCGTCGAGGCGGACGGCGGTTCCCGGGGCAACCCGGGGCCGGCCGGCTACGGCGCGGTGGTCGTCGACGCGGCGACCGGCGAGACGCTGACGGAGGCGGCCGAGTACCTCGGCGTCGTCACCAACAACGTCGCCGAGTACCGCGGCCTGCTGGCGGGCCTGCGCGCGGCGCACGACCTGGACCCGGCCGCCGTGGTCCACGTCCGCATGGACTCCAAGCTGGTCGTCGAGCAGATGTCCGGCCGCTGGAAGATCAAACACCCCGACTTGAAGCCGCTCGCGATGGAGGCGGGCCGCGTCTTCCCCGCGGACCAGGTCACCTACGAGTGGATTCCCCGCGCCGAGAACAAGCACGCGGACCGCCTGGCGAACGAGGCGATGGACGCGGGCAAGCGGGGCGAGCAGTGGTCGGCATCGGCGTCGACGGCTGAGCTGGACGCGGGCGGCACGGACGCGAAGTTGTCGCCGACGGCGGGGACAGCGCCCCGTGAGGGGCGCGGGGCTGAGACATTTGCGGCTCCGCCGCGTGGGCGCGACCAGCCCCCACGCACCGGCACTGTGACGACTGCCGAAGCACCCCACGTCGACTCCCGCGCCGCGCGCAACGTGGCGACAGCGGCCAAGCCCACCGTCGGCTGGGCCTCGTCGCCAGACATGGGCGCCCCCGCAACCTTCGTCCTCCTCCGCCACGGCGAGACCCCCCTCACCCCCCAGAAACGCTTCTCCGGCAGCGGCGGCACCGACCCGGAACTCTCTCCCGTCGGCCTGGAGCAGGCGCAGCGCGCCGCCGAGGCGCTCGCCCGCCGCGGCACGATCGAGACGATCCTCGCCTCCCCGCTCACCCGCACCCGGCAGACCGCCGCGGCCGTCGCCGAGCGCCTCGGCCTCGACGTCACGATCGAGGAGGGCATCAAGGAGACGGACTTCGGCGCCTGGGAGGGACTCACCTTCGGCGAGGTCCGCGAGCGCCACCCCGACGACCTGACCACCTGGCTGGCCGACCAGTCGGCCCGTCCCACCGGCGGCGGCGAGAGCTTCGCCGAGACGGCCGCCCGGATCGCCGCCACCCGCGACAGGCTGGTCGCGGCCTACGCGGGCCGCACGGTCCTGCTCGTCACGCACGTCACGCCGATCAAGACGTTCGTGCAACTCGCCCTCGGCGCCCCGCTCCAGTCCCTGTTCCGGATGGAACTGTCGGCGGCCTCGCTCTCCGCGGTGGCGTACTACGCGGACGGCAACGCGAGCGTACGGCTCTTCAACGACACGTCCCACCTGCGTCCCTGAGCGCCGCCGCGGTCCGGGCCAGTTCCCGGACCCGGGCCCAGTCCCCGGCGGCGAGAGCGTCCGCCGGGACCATCCAGGTGCCGCCCACGCAGCCGACGTTGGGAAGGGCGAGGTACTCCGGCGCGTTCTGCGGGCCGATCCCGCCCGTCGGGCAGAAACGGGCCTGCGGCAGCGGACCGGCGAGCGACCTGAGATACGCCGTGCCGCCCGCCGCCTGCGCCGGGAAGAACTTCATCTCCCGCACCCCGCGTTCGAGCAGCGCCACCACCTCCGAGGCGGTCGACACCCCCGGCAGGTACGGCACCCCGGACGCGCTCATCGCCGTCAGCAGCCCGTCCGTCCACCCGGGACTGACCAGGAACCGCGCCCCCGCCGCGACGCACTGCGTCACCTGCGCGGGCGTGAGGACCGTACCGGCACCGACCACCGCCTCCGGGACCGCGTCGGCGATCGCCCGGACGGCGTCCAGCGCGGCCGGCGTCCGCAGGGTCACCTCGATGACGGGCAGCCCGCCGTCCACCAGCGCCCGCGCCAGCGGCACGGCAGCGGCGGCGTCCTCGACGACGACCACGGGGACGACGGGCGCGAGGTCCAGCACGGAGGAGGGCATGGCGCCATCCTGCCGAGGTGATGCAGGGTGCGCAAAGGCTGTTGCACACGTTGCAACGCGCCCGTCCGTGCCGCACTTCAGCGCACGTCAGCGCGCACGTCAGCGCGTACGTCAGTGCACCTCGGTCACCAGCACATCCAGCGCCCACGCCTGCCCCGCCCTGGCGGGTGCCTCGGCCTCCACCTCGTACCCCAGCTCCCGCAGCGCCTCCACCAGCTCGCCCGGACCGGCCGGCGAGATCCCGGCGGTCAGCAGAGCGCGCACCATCCGCCCCTTCGTCGCCTTGTTGAAGTGGCTGACCACCTTGCGCGTCGGCGCGTGCAGCACCCGCACGGTCGCCGTCCGCGAGGCCACCTCGCCCTTCGGCTTCCAGGCGGCCGCGTACGCCGCCGACCGCAGGTCCAGCACCAGCCCCGTCCCGGCCGCCGCCGGCAGCGCCTCGGCCATCGGCCCGCGCCAGTGCGCGCCGAGCGCGCCGAGACCCGGCAGCTTCACCCCCATCGAGCAGCGGTACGACGGGATCCGGTCCGTCACCCGGACCGCACCCCACAGCCCCGAGAAGACCAGCAGCGACCGCGCGGCCCGCTTCTTCGCGGCCGCGTCCAGGGAGGCCAGGCCCAGGGCGTCGTACAGCACCCCGGTGTAGATCTCCCCGGCCGGCCGGGCGCCCGCCGTCCGCAGCGCCGTGTTCTTCGCGACCTCGCCGCGCAGCCCCTCGCTCAGCCCGAGCACCTCGCGGGCCTTCTCCTCGTCACCGGAGCACAGGTCGACCAACTCGGCGAGCACGGCCTCGCGCGCCGCCGCGAGCCCCGGCAGGGACAGCGACTCCGGCTTCAGCGGGGCACCACGGCCCGAGGACGCCTTGCCCTCCGAGGGCGGCAGCAGGACCAGCACAGGTACTCCTCTTCACCAACGACGTTCACCAATGGCGTTCACCGACGACGGTCACGACGACGTTCACCGACGAGGTTCACCGGTGGCGCCGGTGGCGCCACCAAGGGCGTTCTCGTTCGGCCTTCCCGTTCGGCGTTCTCGTTCGGCGTTCGTCGGCAACGCCTCGCGCCAGCGTAAGGCGCCGGACCGGCGTCCTGTGACTACGCTCGTCCTATGCCCCGCCGCCACATCCGCGTCAAGGGTGCCCCCGAGGCCCCCCTCCGGGCCGCACTCGCCGCGCTCCGGACCGACCTGCACATCCCCGAGAGCTTCCCGCCCGAGGTCCTCGCGGAGGCCGAGGGCGTCGCCAGGTTCCCGGCCGTGCCCGGCCACGACGCGACCGACATCCCCTTCTTCACGGTCGACCCGCCCACCGCCGAGGACCTCGACCAGGCGATGCACCTGTCCCGGCACGACGGCGGCTACCGCGTCCGGTACGCCATCGCCGACGTCGCCGCCTTCGTCGTACCCGGCGGCGCGCTGGACTCCGAGGCGCACCACCGGGTGAACACCCTCTACTTCCCCGACGAGAGGGTCCCGCTGCACCCCGCCGTGCTCAGCGAGGGCGCGGCCAGCCTGCTCCCCGGCCAGACCTGCCCGGCCGTCCTGTGGACCATCGACCTGGACGGGGACGGACGGACCGTGGCCGCGGACGTCCGCCGGGCCCTCGTCCGCAGCCGGGCCAAGCTCGACTACGCGGGCGTGCAGAAACGGATCGACGAGGGCACCGCGGAGGAGCCCGTCGCGCTGCTCAGGGAGATCGGCGAGGCCCGCGAACGCCTTGAGGTGGAGCGCGGCGGCATCTCCCTCAACGTGCCGGAGCAGGAGATCGTCGAGTACGACCACACCTACGAGCTCAGCTACCGCGCCCCGTTGCCCGCCGACGCCTGGAACGCCCAGATCTCCCTGCTCACCGGCATGGCGGCGGCCGATCTGATGCTGGCCCACGGCACCGGCGTGCTGCGCACCCTGCCGGTCGCCCCCGACGGCGCGGTGGCCCGCCTGCGCCGTACCGCGCACGCCCTGCGCATCGAGTGGCCGCACCACGTCTCGTACGCCGCACTGATCCGTTCCCTGAACCCGCACCGGCCCCGGCACGCGGCCTTCCTCCAGGAGTGCACCACGCTGCTGCGCGGCGCCGGTTACACGGTGTTCCGCGACGGTGCCCTCCCTTCGGTCACCACCCACGCGGCCGTCGCCGCCCCCTACGCCCACTGCACGGCGCCGCTGCGCCGCCTCGCCGACCGCTACGCCTCGGAACTGTGCCTGGCGGCGGCCGCCGGCGAGGCCCCGCCCGACTGGGTGCTCATGGCGCTGGACACGCTCCCCAAACAGATGGCCGAGGGCGCGCGACGAGCCGGCACGGTGGAGCGGGAGTGCGTCGACATCGTCGAGGCGGCGCTGCTCAAGGACCGGGTCGGGGAGGTCTTCGACGGGTGCGTGGTGGAGGTCGAGGCCCGCCGGCCGACCGTGGGGAAGGTGCTGTTGCAGCAGCCCGCGGTCATAGGCCGGATCGAGGCCGGCGCCCCCCTCCCACTGGGCGAACGGCTGCCGGTCCGGTTGACCGAGGCCGACCCGGGGACGGCGAAGGTACGCTTCACGCCCGCGTGAGCCGCCGTGCATCGAGCCGCCGTGCATCGAGCTGTCGTGCTTCGAGCCGCCCTACGCGTCCGGTGGCGCCGTCGGCGTGGCAGCGGCCGACGCCCGCCTCCCGTCGCCGACCCAGCGGGCTGAAGTGGGCGATGCGCGCGGCGAGTTCGGGAGTCACCGAGGTCTGCGAGCCGAAGCCGCGCGCCCCCGCGGCAGGATCGAACGGCGGTGTGCCGGTCACACGGCGACGAACCAGCGGTCCAGGGTCTCCTCCAGTCCCTCCCCGCCGTCGCCCTGGCCCGCGGCCCAGGCCACGAACCCGTCGGGCCGGACCAGGAGACCGGTCAGTTCCGGCCGCCCCGGGCAGGCCGCGGTGACGATGTCCACCCGGTCGCCGTACCCCTCCGCGCGGGCGCGCAGTTTCGGGTCGTCGGCGAGGTCGAGGAGCACGGCACGGCCGTCGTGCAGGTGGTCGCCGAGCCTGCTGCCGTCGGCGAGTTCCAGGTCCGGGGCGCTGCGCCCGGTCAGCGGGTGGTCGCCGGGGAGGTCGTAGTGCTGCCAGACACCGGAGATCTGCTTGACGAGATACGTCGTCCCGGCCGACGTCAGCGCGAGATCGGTGACCACCCGGCGCAGGGCGCGGGCGTGCCGGTCGGGGCGCATCACGGCGATCTGGGCGCGGGTCCAGTCGAGCACCCAGGCGCCGATCGGGTGCCGTTCCGCGGTGTAGGTGTCGAGCAGGGTCTCGGGCGCCGTCCCGCGCACCACGGCGGCGAGCTTCCAGCCGAGGTTCATGGCGTCGCCGAGCCCGAGGTTGAGCCCCTGCCCGCCGAACGGCGAGTGCACGTGCGCCGCGTCCCCGGCGAGCAGCACCCGGCCCCTGCGATAGCCGCTCGCCTGCCGGGCGTTGTCGGTGAACCGGGTCGAGGAGTGCACCGCGTGGACGGTCACCTCGGCCACCCCCGACACCCGGCGCAGCGCGGCTTGCAGGTCCTCGGCGGTGACGGGCGCGGCGCGGTCGGCGGGCGGCCCGTCGAACTCGACGGTGAGGATCCGGCCGGGGAAGGGCCCGTTGACGTACGTCCCCACGTCGGTGGTGTTCCAGCCGACCCCCAGCCGCTCGCCCCCGCTCATCTCGACGACCGCCTGATAACCGGTGATCTCCGGCTCGGTCCCCGGGAAGTCGAACCCGGCGAGCTTGCGGACGGTGCTCCGCCCGCCGTCGCACCCCACGAGCCACCCGGTCCGGACGGTGTGGTCACTGCCGAGGCGTACGAGCACCCCCGCGTCGTCGGCGTCGAAGCCGGTCAGCTCCACGCCCCGGCGGACCTCGACACCGAGCCGCTCGGCGCGGGCGCCCAGGATCCGCTCCAGCTCCACCTGCGGGACACCGAGGCCGACGCCGTCGGCGGGGCCGATGTCGGTGAACGCCGGGTCGGAGTCGTCGAACAGGTCACCGCGCATCATGATCCCGGCGAAGTGCCCGGCGAACTTGGGGGGAGTCCGGGGCGCGTCGGCCCCCTGCTCCCGCTTCTGGTCCCCGAGGAAGGCCCGCATCCGCCACCGGTTCCGCTCCCAGGCCGCCGCGAGGTCGGGCAGCAGCCCGCGCCGGTAGAGGGTCACCGCGCCCGCCGTGTTGATCCCGCCCGCCTTGATGGTCTCGTCCACCTCGGCGAGCCGCTCCACGACCAGCACATCCGCGCCGCCGAGCCGCAGCTCGCAGGCGAGGAAGAGCCCGACGGGCCCGCCCCCGGCCACCACCACGTCGTAGTCGTTCTTCTGTGCAGTCTTCATGCTTGCGTTCATGGCTTCACTGTAGTCACTAAAACTTTCGAGCGGCTATAGTTTTCCGTGTGATCGATGAAAACAGGCCAGGGGAGTCCCTGCGGGAGCGCAAGAAGCGGGAGACGCGGCAGCGGATCTCGAACGTCGCGACGGTGATGTTCCGGGAGCGCGGCTTCGACCAGGTGACGGTCGCGGAGGTCGCGCGGGCGGCGGGGGTGTCGGCGATGACCGTCTTCAACTACTTCCCGCGCAAGGAGGACCTGTTCCTCGACCGCATCCCGGAGGCCGTCGCGGCCTTCGCCGGCGCGGTGCGGGACCGTGCGCCCGGCGAGCCCCCGCTGGCGGCGCTGCGCCGGCTGGCCTTCCGGTTCATCGACGCCCGGCATCCGCTGGGCGGTGTGGGCGAGAACTTCGGGGGTTTCTGGCCGGTCGTCGCGGACTCGGCGGCGCTGCGGGCCCGGGCCCGTGAGGCCGTCGAGGAGGTGGAGCGGGCGCTGGCCGCCGCGCTGGCCGAGGCCGGACTCGCCGACCCGGAACTCATGGCGGCCGTGACCGTCGCCGCGTACCGCTCGGTGTGTGTCGCTTCCGTGCGCCGCCAGCTGGCGGGCGACCGGTTCGCGGAGATCGTCGAGGACCACCGGGAGCGGATGGGGGCGGCGTTCGATGCGCTGGAGCGAATGGCGCGGTGACCGCGGCACCGCACCCGCTTGACGGCTAACGCCGTTAGCTCTACCGTCATGGCTAACAGCGTTAGCTGAATTGCCCTCGGGAGGCAGCCATGACCAGCGGCACCACGGACATCACCACCCCCGTCACCACGGTGGTGCGGCGCACGGCGTGGCTGGCGGCCGCCCTGTTCTGGACGGCGTTCGCGGTCCTGGAGGGCGTGGACCACGGCTGGCTCGCCGGCGCGTTCGCCCTGCTCTTCGTGGTCCTCCCGGACCTCACCTTCCTGGTGGCCGTGGACGAGGCGCCCGGGACGGCGAAGGGACAGCTGCCGCCGCGCGCGGTGCCGTACTACAACGCGATGCACCGTGCGCTGGTGCCGCTGGGCCTTCTGGCGGCGTACGCGGCACAGCCCCTTTTCTCCTGGCCGCCGGCGCTCGCGGCGCTGTGCGGCTGGCTGGCGCACATCTCGTACGATCGCGCCTTCGGCTACGGACTGCGGACGAAGGAAGGCTTCCAGCGTGACTGACGCGACTGACGAGACAGGCAGGACTGGCAAGCCCGCCGCACGCACCGCACCCGATGTGCCCGCCGTAGCTCACGTGCCGGCCGCACCCTTTGCTCCCGACCGACTGACGGCGCGGGCGCGGGAGATCGTGGCGGCGGCCCGGGACCTGCTGGAGGAGTCCGGCCCCGCCGTCCTCACCATGCGCACCCTCGCCGACCGCCTGGGCATCAAGGCCCCGTCGCTCTACAAGCACTTCCCCGACAAGCATGCCGTGGAGGTCGAACTCATCGCGCAGATGCTGGAGGAGTCGGCCGCGGCACTGGAGGCGGCGGAGTCCCGCACCCCCGGCTCCCTGGAGGCGCTGGCCGAGGCGTACCGCACCTACGCCCTGGCCCACCCCCACCTCTACTGCCTGGCCACGGAACGCCCCCTGCCCCGCACGCTGCTTCCGGCGGGACTGGAGGACAGGGCCGCTCTCCCCCTCCTGCGGGCCTGCGCCGGCGATCGCGACCTGGCCCGCGCCACCTGGGCGTTCACGCACGGGATGGTGAGCCTGGAGATCCACGGCCGCTTCCCGGAGGACGCCGACCTGGACGCGGCATGGAAACGGGGCCTGCGGACGTTGCACCCTTAGCGCAAGGGGGTGCCGAGGGTGGCTGAACACGCACGGTGGACAAGAGCACGGCTGGGCCGCTGCGGCCCGTCGCTCGACATGCTGACGGCCCGCTTCGACAAACACGTGTACGCCCCGCACACGCACGCCGAGTTCTCGATCGGGGTGTGCGTAGGCGGGTCCGAGGTGATCGCCTACCGTGGCGGCCACATCCGCACCGGCCCCGGTGGGATCATCGTCCTGGCCCCCGGCGAGATGCACACCGGTGGCCCGGCCACCCCGGACGAGGGCTACGCCTACCGCGCCCTGTACGCGGACCCGTCCCTGCTGGCGGACGGCACGCTGGACGCCGTACCGCACTTCCGGGACCCGGTCGTGTACGACCCGGAACTGGTCGTGGCCCTCCGCCGGGCCCACACCGACCTGGTCGCCTGCCCGGACCCGCTGGAGGCCGAGACCCGCCTCCCCTGGCTGCTGACGGCCCTCTCCCGCCGCCACTCCACGGCAAGGCCGGCGAGGGACGAGATCCCCGGAGCCCACGGCATATCCCTCCTGGTCCGGGACCGCCTCGCCGACGAACTCACCACCCCGCCCTCCCTCGCCGACCTGGCGGCCGACCTGGGCCTCTCCCGCTACCAGCTGCTCCGGGCCTTCCGTACGACGATGGGTGTCCCGCCGTACGCCTGGCTGGCCCAGTACCGGGTCACCCGGGCCCGCGCCCTCCTGGACTCGGGCCTGCGCCCCGCGGAGGCCGCCATGCTCGTGGGCTTCGCGGACCAGGCCCACATGACCCGCTGGTTCCGCCGGGTGCTGGGGGTGACCCCGGCGGCGTACCGCAACAGCGTTCAAGACGCGGAACGGTACTGACGGCGAGACTCGCCGTATGACTGCACGCGGCTGGTTCCTGTTCTCCCTCATGGGAGTGATCTGGGGTGTCCCCTATCTGATGATCAAGGTGGCGGTGGACGAGGTGTCCCCGTCGACGGTGGTGTTCGCGCGTTGCGCAGTGGGCGCCCTGCTCCTCCTCCCCCTGGCGATCCGCCAGGGCGACCTGCTGGGCACCATCCGCACCCACTGGCGCCCGATGCTGGCCTTCGCGTGCATAGAGATCATGGGCCCCTGGTTCACTCTCACGGACGCCGAACGCCACCTGTCCAGCTCGACGGCGGGCCTGCTGATAGCGGGCGTACCGATCGTCGGGGTGGTGGCGGCGCGCTACTTCGGCGGCGAGCGGGAGCACCTGGGCGCCCGCCGGATCGCGGGCCTCCTGATCGGCCTGGCCGGCGTGACCGTCCTCACCGTCCCCCACCTCACCGGCGGCGACGCCCGCTCCCTCGCCGAGGTCCTCCTCACGGTCGTCGGCTACGCCACGGCCCCCCTGATTGCGGCGCGCCGCCTGAAGGACGTCCCGACGCTGCAGCTGATAGCGCCGTGCCTGACACTGGCGACCCTGGTCTACGCCCCGGCGGCGGCCGCGACCTGGCCGACTGTGATGCCCTCCACGAACGCGCTGCTCTCCCTCCTCGCCCTGGGCGTCCTGTGCACGGCGGTCGCCTTCGTGGCCTTCCTGGAACTGATCAAGGAGATAGGCCCGACCCGCTCCACGGTGATCACGTACGTCAACCCGGCGGTGGCGGTCGCGGCGGGCGCCCTCTTCCTGGGCGAGAGCTTCACCACGACCATCGCCGTCTCCTTCGCGCTGATCCTGACGGGGTCGGTACTGGCGACGGCGTCCTCTGCACCGAAGAGGCCGGCCCGCCCGGTAACATGGTCCACACGGCAGACGAGCCGGGCGGACGGCCGCGTGGAGTCCCCTTGACGGGGGCTTCCCGAGGAACGTCCGGGCTCCACAGGGCAGGGTGGTGGCTAACGGCCACCCGAGGCGACTCGCGGGACAGTGCCACAGAAAGCAAACCGCCGGGGACCTCGGTCCTCGGTAAGGGTGAAACGGTGGTGTAAGAGACCACCAGTGCCCAGGGCGACCTGGGCAGCTAGGTAAACCCCACCCGGAGCAAGGTCAAGAGGGAGTCCCTTCCAAGGATAGGAAGAGGTCTCCTGCGGGAACGTTTGAGGGCTGCCCGCCCGAGTTCCCGGGTAGACCGCATGAGACCGGCGGCAACGTCGGTCCTAGATGGATGGCCGTCACCCCGGCACCCGCGAGGGCCCGGGGCACAGAACCCGGCGTACAGCCCGACTCGTCTGCCACAACCACCCTGGGCCAAGTCGAATGACCCGGGTGGACCGGCTAGCGCCCCGCGACCGGTTCGGGATCTCATGCAGCTAATGAGAGTCCGCGCTCGGTGGAGATGCCGATGACTTCCACGGTCACACCCCGCGCCGCGAGCGCCTTCGCGGTCTGGGCGATGGTGATCTGGGAGAAGCCGAAGACGGACTCCGCAGTCAGGTTCTCGCGGTTCTTCAGAAGGACGCCCAGAACGATGCGCTTGGGTGTGAAATGGTCCGGGAGCAAGATCTTGCCTCCGCTGAGCCGGGCCACCTTCGTTGTGAACTCCGTACGGACCTGGGCAGACTCCTGGAGCAGTTCCACTGCGACCCTGGCCTGGCTGAAAAGGTGACTCAGCGGACCGGAACCGCCTGCGCGCTTGACGAGGACGAGGGTGCCGTCGGGCGTCAGCAGGTCGCAGATCTCGACCTGGTCCCTGGGGCGGAGCGGGTTGCTGACGTTCCTGGTGTCGAGACAGAGCCAGCCGGGCCGGTCATCAGCCACCCTGTTGTTGTAGGCGTTCTCGGACTCGCCGTCGGCCCAGGCGAGAAGCGAGACGGAGGGCGAGGGAGGGAACAGCGCGGCCACGGTGGCCCGGCACTCTTCCACATAGGCGGATCCGGCCTCGTACCACTCGCCTTCCATGAGGAAGAACCGGCGGGCGCCAAGGGGGATGCCGGTCTCCAACCAAGTCAGCGCGCTGGTGACGGCGAGCGTGTCGGCAGTCCCCGCCCCGCGGTCCTTGGCGAGGGTCACGGTCCCGTCGCGCAGCGCCTTGAGGCGCCGGCCGGGCGGTGTGAGTCGGGCGCGGGTGAGCAGGTAGCCGAGGTCGAAGTCCTCGGACCGCAGGGCTCCGCGACTGTTGATCTGCGTCAGATACGTGGTGGCCTCGGTGTATGCGGTGTGATGTCCGAAGGGAACGGAGATCGAGATGTCTCCGTCGGCCGGATGACCGAGACGGTCGTCCAGGGCCCTGTCGAGGGCGTCGAGCGTCGAGGTGTCGCTGACGGGCACGATGTGATCCACGAACTCCAGCTCACTGTGCGGGATGTCCTCGCGGCAGATCCTCGTGATGGCCCGCAGATCGGCGAGCAGGGCCTCGGGTTCGACTCCGAGTGCGATCCTCAGCCCACGTCCCCCTTGAGCGCTGACGGCCTTGCCGCGGGTGTACCGCGACCGGGTGAGCGGAAGGTCGTCGAGGTAGCCGCCCAGACTGCGCACGATGCGCGAGTGGTCACGGATGCCGAGTAGCGGGACCGGGGCGCCGCCGGGAACGAGGGAGATGTCGGTGCGCGCCTGCCCGAGCGACTTCGACACGGCCCCGCGGATCAGGTTCGGGTCCATCTGCCGGATGGCGAAGGAGAGACCGAAGCGCTGGTCCTTGAGGTGCTCGGGGATCAGCCGGTACCCCTGGTCGCAGCCGATCGCGTACACCGTGCCGTCGACGGCGAGCAGGAGCACGGCGGCGGTACGGCGGATGTTCTCGGCGACCATGATGCCTGTGGTACGCGACATGGGCTCGCACCACGGGGCCTCGGTGTGCTCGATCCCGCAGGTGACGAACACGGAAGGGACGCCGAGTACGTCGGGGAAATGCGGTTCCGCGCCGAGGTTGTCGAGAAGTTCGGCGTCAAGGGCGTTCAGCATCGCATCCGTGGTGGGGGCGACGGTGGGCAGGCGGTAAACGGTGCGTACTTCGGTGTTCGATGCCATGGTGCGCCTCCGTGGGGCAGTGACTGCTGGGTTTCGGGGACGGGTGGGACACGTCGGTGCCTCCGAGGTCGTGACTGGACGGGACATGGGCGGGTGTGTGAGGCGGGCCGGAAGGCCCTGGGCGAGGACATGCCGCACACCGCACCCGGCCAGGGACGGCCAAGTACACAAACTATGTTGCCAAGGTATGTGTACATTGTCAACGTGATTACTCTAGAAACACGATTGGCGGTCCGTGTACGCTAGGGGTATGACGGACAATGCCGCTTCATCGGTCGGCCCTCTGGTCACCGGCTCCGAGATCGCACGGCTGGCCGGAGTGACCCGGGCGGCTGTCTCCAACTGGCGTCGGCGCTACGACGACTTTCCCGCGCCGGCGGCGGGAGCCGCGAACAGTCCGCTCTACGCGCTCGCCGAGGTCCAGGAATGGCTGGACAGGCAGCGCAAAGGCCAGGAGGTTTCACCCGAGGTCGAGTTGTGGCAGGCCATGCGGGCCGCATACGGCGAACAGATGGTCGTCGGTCTGGCGGAGGTGGCCGGGGTACTGGCCGGGGAGCCCGAGGCGGGCATGCCGGACGATGTGGCCGGCCGCCTACAGGCGCTCGCCCGGGCCGAGGCACCCGTCGACCTGGTGAACGGGCTGACCGAACGGTTCATGGACTCCGCTCGACGCGCGGGCTCGGACCAGGTGACTTCCGAGCGCGTGGTGCGTGCCGTGTGCCACTTCGCTCCCCGGCTGTCGGACGACGCCACGGTCTTCGATCCCGCCTGCGGAATCGGGGTGTTGCTCCTCTCCGTCGGCGCCGTGGAGGGGATGCGCTGCCGAGGCCAGGAGATGGATGCTGACAGTGCTCGGTTCGCACAACTTCGCGCCGACCTCCTGGGCCGATCGGGTGTACAAGTCGTGGCGGGTGATTCCCTGCGTGCGGACGAATGGCCGGCACTCAGGGCGGATCTGGTCGTCTGCGACCCTCCCGCCGGCGTGACCGAGTGGGGCCGGGAGGAACTGCTGCTCGACTCCCGCTGGGAACTTGGCACTCCGTCGAAGGCCGAAGGGGAACTTGCGTGGCTCCAGCATGCCTATGCGCATACCGGACCCGGTGGCCACGTTCTCATGGTCATGCCGGCCTCTGTCGCCTACCGCAAGGCAGGCCGCCGCATCCGGGCGGAGCTCGTACGCCGTGGCATCATGCGCCAAGTGGTCGCCCTGCCGCCGGGGACGGCGACCTCCCACGCCCTGCCGATCCATCTGTGGTGCCTGCAGCGTCCCGAGAACCCTGGAAACGCGGACGCCGGCCGTACCGTGCGCATGGTCGACCTGACCGGCAACAGCCCCGACGACGGTCTGGAACCTCGCCCCGACCAGTTCGCCGACGTTCCGTTGATCGAACTCCTCGATGACACCGTCGACCTCACCCCCGGCAGCCACATCAGGGTGCGGCAGCGCGACTATCCAGGCGAATACGCCGCCCTGCGCAAGGAACTGGAGGGCGAGATCCGCCGACTTGCCGCGATCCTGCCCGCGTTCGCGCCGGGCAGCGGACCGGGCTCACTGGACGGCGCCACCACCAGCGTCGCGGATCTCGTCCGCGCGGGCCTCGTCACGTACGAAGGGTCGGAACCTGTCTCCGCCAGCGAACAGCTCGACACGGACTATCTGCAGGGATTTCTGCGCAGTTCCGGCAACACCCGCAGGGCCACAAGTGCCAGCGGGACCTACCGCCTTGACAGCAAGGGATCACGCATCCCGCGCATGGGCATGGACGAGCAGCGGAGGTACGGCTCCGCTTTCCGGTCCCTCTCCGCGCTCGAAGAGGCAATGCGTCGAGTCGGCGAGCTGAGCCGGCAACTCGCCGAAGTCGCGCGTGACGGCCTGGCCACGGGGGCCCTGGCACCGGAGGAGTGAGGGCTGGCGGCTGATCAGGTCGCCTGCGGCAGGAACGGGCTGCGGGCTCCGCTCCACGTCACACTCAGCGCTTCGCGTGCGCGAGTGCAGGCGACGAAGAGGAGACAGCGTTCCCGGAGCAGGTCGGCGTCATGCTGCAGCGTGTCCACTTCGCGTGGCGTGATCTCACGGGCGAAGGGGACCGTGCCCTCGTTCACACCGAGGACGGACACCGCGCGGAACTCCAGCCCCTTCATCGCGTGCATGGTCGCCAGTCGCACCCCCTCGATCCCCGCCGGGATCTGCCCTTTGACCCGCAGCACCGGGACACCGGAGGCCTTCAGCTTCTCCTCGGCCGCGTCGAGAGAGAGATTGAAGCGGGCGCAGACCCCGATCTCCTGCGGTGCCAGGCCCTCGGCGAGCAACGCCTGGACCCGGTCCACCAGTGCCTCGGTCTCCTCCTGCCGAGTCGTGTACCCCTGGGCCTGGGGGCGGCGCCCGTGGAGCAGGGAGCGGTATCCGGCCAGCGAGTCCGTTCCGTCACCCTCCAGAGCGTCGATGGTCACGGGTGCGAGGAGCTGTGCCGACCAGGCTAGGATCTCCTCGGTCGAGCGGTAGTTGACGCGCAACCGGAAGCTGCGGCCGGCCGTGGTGATGCCCAGAGAGGCCAGCGACACCCGGGAGTCGTAGATCCGCTGGTGTGGATCACCCGTGACGAACAGGTCGTCGGGGCCCGACGCCACGGCGGCGCGCAGCACACGCCACTGGGCGGGATGCAGATCCTGTGCCTCGTCGACGACGACGTGGGCGTACGGCGCCGACGCGCCTGCGAGGAGTTCTGCCGCGCGAGAGCAGACCTGCAAGTGGGTGGTCTCGCCGCGGTCACGCAGGAACTGCTCGAACCGCTGCACGCCGTTCCACACCTCCCGACGGCGGGCGGGCCCGAGGCCGGTGCCCCGACCGCGGCGGCTCGCGCCGAGGTAGGCGTCGAGATCCCGGAGGTTCTGGCCGAGAACGACGTGGCGGTACTCCTGGGCCAGGAACCGGGCAGTGAAGGGCAGATCGAGCTGCTTGACGGCCTTCTCCCACAACTGCCGCTGCTCCCGGTCCCCGATCGGTCTGGGCGGCGTCGCCGACTTCGCCCGCACGATGCCGTTCGCGCAGGCGTCGACCGTCGTCACATCGACCCGCGCCAGCAGCGTCTCGTCATCGTCGAGGAGCAGACCGAGCATGTCGCGCAGCCCGGCGGCGAGTGCGTTCGTGTACGTGGTGAGCAGGATGCGGCCGTCCTCGGAGTGGCCGAGGAGGTGCTTCACCCGATGCAGGGCGGCCACTGTCTTGCCCGTCCCCGGGCCGCCGGTGACCTGGGCGGGGCCTCTGTACGACGTGCGGTAGGCGACGCGCCGCTGCGAAGGGTGAAGGAAGACCCGCCAGGCCGCGAACGGCTTCTCCAGGATCTCCTCAAGCTCCCGCGGTCCTGTGACCAGGCGGATGCGTGCGGAGGTGTTGGAGATGACCGTGGCCAGGTCCTCGACCGGTTCGGCGGGCGCGTCGGCGGGCCGACGGACGGCCACGACGTCCCGGTAGACCTCTTCCGGACCGAATCCCTCGGCGAGGTACTGCAACACCTCCAACTGGTCCTCCGGCAGGAGCGTCGAGAACGCGTCCAGCTGTGCCTTGTCCACCAGTGAACGCGCGGCGCGCAGCACCTGGTCGTCGACGCCGAGCTCGCGCAGCGTGCCATCGGAGACGTCCGCGAACAGCAGGCGGGGAGCCGTGCGAGCAGCCGTCTCGTACAGCGGCGTCAGCTCGTCCAGGGCGACCGCGTTGCGCACCTCCAGGGCCCGCGTGGCGGAGTTGGCGCTGTACAGGCGCTTCGTCGCCCAGGCGTAGGCGTCGTCGTGCGGCAGGACCTTGACCAGCAGGAACATGTCGCTGCCGTCATCGGGGGCGAGGACGACACCCCGCCAGAAGCCGGTGATGCGGATGGTGCGTATCCGCCGGTCACGGGCGTTCTCGACGGACTCCAGGTGCAGTCCTTTGTCCGCGTTGAGTTCGGAGACGCTCAGGGCCTGGAACTTTGCCATGGCCTTGCGTACTCCTGCTCGAACCGGCTTCTCCAGCGTGTCGTATCCGTCCCAGAAGCTCTGGGCGAAGGCGAGCCGGGGCATGAGGTCTCTTCCTTTCCGCCTGACGGGGTTTCATGATCGGGGGAGCGGGGTGGGTTCGGCCAGCCGTCCGGCGATCCCCCGGAGGGCGGCGAGCAGTTGTCCGGGGTCGCGGGAGAGGTCGAGGCTGTGCTGGTACAACCGCACTCCCCGTCCGTCCGGTCGTCCCGCCGTTCCGCGTACCTCGTGGAAGCGCTCGGGCTGCCGTCCGGCCGCGTACACCAGGTGCGCCTCGCGCAGACCGAGCACAGTGGCGTAGGCGAGCACCTGGTAGAGGTCGGCGTTGAGGAGTCCGTCGGCCTTCTCGACCTTGTACTTGGCGTCGACGACGGCGACCGGAGTACGCCCGTCGCCGGTGCGCACGACCAGGTCGGGGCGCATCCGGACGAGACCTGCGGTGTCCAGGTGGTGGGCGTCCTGCAACCGCGCGGTCAGGCCGTGCTCGTGAAGGGCCTCGCGCAGGGCGACGGTGACGAAGTCCTCGAACAGCTTGTTCATGTCGAGCAGGAAGCCGTCCACGGCCAGCGGGTCGGATCCGGCCGGCCGGTGTTCTGGTGAGATGCCACGCAGAACGGCCTCGGCGAGTCGTAGTGCGGGCTGGTAGCGGGAGTTCAGGCGTGACGGCTGCCAACACGGCAGCTCCTGCCCGCGTATCAGCGGCAGCGCTTCGGCAAGACGTATCCGCTGATGGGCGAGGCGCCGCCGAACAGGACCTGGAACGCCCGGCAATCGCAGCAACCGCTCGGCGGCGGCGCGCAGGATGCGGTTCTCTGCGGTGTCGGCGGTGTACGCGTCGTAGGCGATCTCCACGGGCGGCGTCCGGCCGAAGTGCCGCCGGATCTGCTCGGCCTCGCGCAGCCGCCCGCGCATGACCGTCGCGGACTCCTCCACCTCCCGGTAGCCCTGCAGAACCCCCTGCCGCAGTGCTGCGTCGATCTGACGTTCCACGGCGTGCGCGAGTGCGGGGACGACATCGTCGTACGCCCCGATGTCGACGGTGCCCTCCCGGCTGTCACGCCAGGCACGTGCGGGGTCGAGGCTGAATCCCAGGAGGAAGAACAGCCGGCTCACAGGGGTCTTGGGTACAATCCGCACGACCGGACCGCCGGGCGTGCGAACGGCGCCGACCCGGCTGCCTGCCCGTAGCAGCCAGTGCCCGTCCCGGGCAGGGTCCGGGGTCGCGCTCTGCAGGATGCCGGAGGCGGCCAAGGCCCGTCCCGCCCCGGCGCCCAGCGGCACGGAGACGGCGGGACCGTACTCGCGCAAGGTCACCTCGGACACGGTCACGGGCGTTGCTCGCGCAGCGAGTCGAGGCCGTAGCGGCCGGCGATGTCGAGGCCCTCGCCGTAATGGTGCTCCTCCAGCAACGGCAGGATCTTCGTGCGCCAGGTCCGGTCGAGGCCGCCGTCGCGGTACACACCCGGCTTCATCAGGTACGACGGGCCGATGGCGAAGTCGCCGTCGTCGATGCGGGCGTTGAGGGCGTCGAGGAGACGGGCGGGCTCCGGATCCCTTCCTTCGCTTTCGAGCCAGCGCGCGAGCAGCCCGGCGGTCGGCTCGGTCCGAGGGGACAGCTCCACGAACGCGAAACGGCGCCGCATCGCCGCGTCGACCAGGGCGATCGACCGGTCGGCCGTGTTCATCGTGCCGATCACGAAGAGGTTGGGCGGGAGCGCGAAGTCGTCCCCGGAGTAGGTCAGACGGACCGACCTCGTCCGGTACTCCAGGAGGAAGTACAGCTCGCCGAAGACCTTGGCCAGGTTGGCGCGGTTGATCTCGTCGATGATCAGGAAGTGCGGGATGTGCCGGTTTCCCTCACGGGAGGCGAGATCGGCGAGCTCCCGGAGCGGGCCCGCTGTCAGCCGGAAGGCCACGTCCCGCGTCTCGGGATCCTCCACGGGGCGGAACCCCTCGAAGAAGTCCTCGTAAGCGTAGGAGGGGTGGAACTGCACGATCTTGACCTGCTCCGGTCCGCCGCCGAAGTGCTCGGCCAGCTTCATCGCCAGGTACGTCTTGCCAGTCCCCGGAGGGCCGTAGAAGACCAACTGCCGCTCATCCAGGAGCAGTTCGCGTATCTCGTCCAGCCAGGCCCGATCGTGGACGAGGAGGTCGGCGGTGAGTTCCGTGGTGATGTCCGGCAGCGACAGCTCCCGTTGGGCAGGCCGTTCGACGGTCGGGTACTCGCCGGTGCCGTCGGCCGCTGCGGGGCCCGCACGCTCCGGACGCCCGACGAGCCCGTCCAGCGCGTCCAACACGCCGGTCAGGTCGACGACATCATGCTGGACGGACAGCTTCTGCTGTATCTCCTCCGGCAGTTCCTCGTACGCGTGGCTCTGCGGCAGCCAGGCGACGGTCCTGCGCAGGTTGGACAACCCGCCCGGCGACGAGGTCTGGACCGCCTCGCCGGTGACCTGCCCGACGTGCAGCCGGCCGTCACCGATGGTGGCCACCGTGTCGTCCACGCGCATCTGCGTCAGAAAGGCGTGCAACTCGTCGACGAGGCCCCGCTTCTGGTTGTACGACGCCGCCCCCTCGTATCCCTCCTCGACGTAGCGGCGCAACGCGCTCTTGGTCGGATCGGTCTCCTCCAGCGGCGGCAGATGGGCGCCCGCGAGCGACACGAAGCCCTCCTTCAGCCACAGCTGCCGCACCAGGTTGTGCCCGGAGACGTTGGAGCCGCGGACCAGCCACGCCTTCCGCGGGGGACGCCAGCTCGTGGACAGGTAGTCGGCGAGCGGATGACCTTCGGCGGTTCGCCAGGACTCCGGGCCGGAAGCGTCGTACCCGCACACCAGTGAGGCGGCGGCCGAGGAGGAGTTGCATTCGACGTCGTGGGTCACCAGCCAACGCGACGGTGCGTCGGGCCGGTCGGTATCGACGGGCGCGTCGACAAGCCCGCCGCTCGCGCGCAGATCCGCACGGACCCGGCGCGCGTGGTCACCGAGACCGGGCCATGCTTCGGCGGCCACGGCCGATCCCTCCAGCAGGAGGAACTTGTGTGTGCCGTTGCCGCCGAACTCCGCGAGCAGATGTCCGCGTGCCTCACCGCCGTCCTTGGGGAGCTTGATGCGGAACTCCGGTGCGCTGGGGAGGCGGTCGGGCTGCGGCATGGAGGACCTTCCGGGGTCGGGCTAGGCCTTGCGCGAACGTCGCCAGCTTACCTGTTGACACTGTCAAGTGACTCGCCTTTCGAGTGGCGAATCTCTAGTGCTATGCGTTGACAGTGTAAACGCACTGTCCATAGAGTGCGGATGTGCCCGGATGGCTCTGCCGGGCGGAACCGGCGGTTTATCGCTGGAGTGGGGGGCGTTATGGGTGGGGAGTCGACGGCCGAGGCCGAAAGACGCACGATCGAGGCAGAGTTGCCGTCCGCCATCGCGAGGCTCGTCAACTCTCTGGCACACGGCGGCCGACGCCTGCACCGACCCCACGGCGGCGACCCTGCGCATGGCGTACCACGTCATGGTCCCCGTGCTCGGGAGCGGCTGGTGCTGGGCTGGCAGGGGAGCGGGCTGCTGCGGCAGCTGGCGGGGCTGGACGGATGGGTGGAGTCGCGGTGACGGGATCACTGCGGCTACGAACATGCGAGGGAGCCGGCCCGGTTCCGGAGCGGTCCGATGCGCGGCGGCCGACGCCAGGGCGCTGCGATCCGCGGAGGGCTCGGTGGTCGTGTTCCCTGCGCTGCCCGCGTAGGTGCAGGTGCGCTCAGCACTGTCGGAGTTCGGTGCGGTACGTGGCGTGCGGTGCAGGGCCGAACGCACCCTGCACCGTGCCGGATTCCGCATCCTGTCACCGCTTGGACGGCAGTACGCTCCCTGCGGCCGAAGGGTTGCTCACCTCCGCGAACTGGCCACGACCCTGTTCGGCGAGGCGCCCGAGGCGTACGAGCTGGGTGTCCTGCGCGGCCTGGTCACCGCGTGCCACCGCATCGCGCAGGGCATCGCGGGCCGCCAGGACCTCCTTGCGGAGGGGCGCCGGGTACGAGTCCTGTTCGGCGAGGCGGATGGTGAGGATCGACCTGCGGACCGTCGGGTCGAGCGTGGTCCAGAGTTCTTCGGACCGCTCCGTGGCAGCCCGCATTGCTTCGACGTCCATGGCCCTGCGTGCGTCCATGACCGCCTCCCTGGCCTGGCGGAGCTCCTCCAACAGCGGTGGTGGCAGCAGCCCACGTCCGCCCCGGGTGGCGACCGTCGCCTGGGCTGCGGCATTTCGGGCCTTCGTGCACAGTTCCAGGATGTCGCGGGCCGAGTCCAGCAGCCCGTCCAGGGAACGGCCCACGGTCTCCCCCTTGCCCAGGGCCTCCAGGTCGCCCATCACCTCGGTGAGCGCGTCACGCTCGGCATGGGTGACTTCCTGGGACCATGCGGCCAGGAACTCGGCGTAGCGGGCGTGGAGTTCGGCCGCCTTCCGGCCGATGGCGGCGGAGACCGGACTGCGCCGGAGCCGGGCTCCGCGCCAGTCGTCGGAGCCGATGCGGTACTGCAGCTCGACGGTCCGGTCTCCGTCGAGCCTTACCTGAAGGGTGAGCGGTACGTCGCCCCGCAGGCTGTCGGTGCGCCCGTGGACGAAGCCGCCGCAGAACTCGTTGCGCTGCGCCGACCGCAGGTGCGGCCCCTCCCACACCTGGAACCGCACCGATCCCTCGCTGCCACCGCGCACCACGAGGTCGTCCACCCGGTGCCATTCGGTCGGGTAGAGCGTGCCGCCCGGGAAGAGGACCTCCACGGTGCCGTCATCGAGTTCGATCCCGATGTGCTGCGCCGTGACCTGTTCGGCGAGAGCGGTGCCGAAGTCGCCGCCGCAGTTGGAGCAGTTGCTGAGACCGACGGCGTTGACCATCCCGCAGCCGGGGCACTTCAGGCCGCCCGCGTCCAGGGGCGCGTCGCAGTCGAGGCAGGCGGTCGCGGGATTGTCGACCCGGCCGCATTCCGGGCACTCCCTGCGGGTGGGCGCCGGAACTGCGGCGCGCAGTCCGGACAGGTCCGTGGTGCACACGGGACAGGCGGCGGTGAGCTCGGGTGCGGGGACATGGCAGGCCGGGCAGTCCACGGTGGCCGTGCCGAGCAGCGGGGTGGCACAGCCGGGGCAGGCGTCCTCGGTGAGGGGAATGCCTTCGACGGTGCAGGCCTCGGCGGGGCAGTCGAGGGTACTGAGAAGGCCGGCCTCCACGGCGGCGCCGTGGGCGACGGCCGTCATGGGATCGACGGTGTGCGACACGGTGTCCTCGCCGAAGAGGTCCTCGAGGTCGCGCCGGACGGCGGGGATGTGCGTGGAGCCGCCGACCAGAAGGACACGCTGGACGTCCTCGGGAAGCGCCTGGCCCTCCTTGAGCACCGACTCGACCGTCACCCGCATCCGGCGCAGGTGCTCGGTGAGGAGCTTTTCGAGGACCGGGCGCCGCACCTCTCCGGACCAGGAACCGCCCTGACGGCCGAGCGGGGCCAAGGTCACCTCGGAGACGTCCCGCGCGGACAGCTCGACCTTCGCGCGTTCGGCGGCGGCCCGGATCCGGGAGGCGTCTCCGTCAGCGCTGTGGTCGCGTCCGCCGAGCTGCTCGCGCAGGTGGCCGTCGAGCAGCGCGTCGAAGTCGGCGCCGCCCAGCAGGTTGTCCCCACCCAGGTTGTCCACCCCGCAGTAACCCGGTCCGATCGTCAGCAGCGACACGTCGAAAGTGCCGCCGCCGAGATCGAAGACGAGCACGGTGGCGTGGTCCCTGGTGCCGTTCTCGCCCGATCTGACGCCGAAGGCGTGTGCGGCGGCGGTCGGTTCCGTCAGGATCTGCGCCACGTGGAAGCCGGCCAGCCGCCCGGCTTCCCGCACGGCGTCGATCTGCGGCTCGGCGAAGTACGCCGGCACCGTGATCACGGCACGCCGGAACGGTGCCCCCGCCGCGCTCTCGGCGTCCTCCTTGAGCCGGCGCAGCAGGATGGCGGAGACCTGCACCGGCGAGAGGTAGTGCTCGCCCAGCCGGATCTCCACGGAGCCGTCGGCGCTCGCCCGGACGGGCGGCGCGTCCTGGGGCCGGGTCTTCAGCGCCTGCTGTACGAGTTCGTCGTCCCAGCGCCGCCCGATCAGCCGCTTCACCTCCGTGATCACGGAACCGGGGTCACCTTTGCGCCAATTGAGGGCTTCGTGCCCGACCAGCAGGGCACCACGGGAGCCGATCCCGAGAGCCGAGGGGGTGGCCTGGTCGCCGTGCCGGTTGGGCAGGACGACGGGCTCGCCGTTGTACATCCAGGCCGTGACGGAGTTGGTGGTGCCGAGGTCGATGCCGAGAGTCCGGTGCATGGAAGGTCGCTTCCTGGTAGGGATGGGGCGACGGACGTAGGACGTGGGAAAGGCGTCTGGCTGTGTGCGGGGCGGGCTGCTCCGTCCCGCCGGGGCGGGACGGAGACCACCGCGCGTCGGCGCCCCTCCCGGGATGCGCAGGGACAGGCGCGCGTGCGGAACCCTGTGACCGGCTCAGTCGCGGCGCCGCCGTCGTCTCCGCCTGGCTGAGGACTTGCGCAACAGGTGCCGTTGGGAGCGGCTGGTACGTCGTGGCTGAGCTCGCTTGACATCGGCCGAGGTCATCCCGGAGGCCGCGGGAGCCAGACCGTCCTCGGCCGCCGGGGCCGGCTCGGATTCCGGTGCGGGGCCCGGCACCGCGACGATCACCTGCGCGGCCCGCAGCGTGGCCGTGCCGAACCGGAAGCCGGTGACCTTCTCCTTCAGCACCGTGCCGCCCGGCACGGAGGGGTCACTTTCCGTGCCGACGACGCGCATCTCCGCCGTATCGACGGCCTTGCCCACCACATCCATCGGCCTGACGTCGTGCCGGGCGAACTCGCCACGCAGCATCACCTGTGCCGCCTCGATTTGCTCCCCCACCGCGACGGCGGCCGAGGCCGCCGCACGGGTGGAGCCCACCTCGTACAGGGCGCCGGCCCGGCGGCGGGTGTCGGCGAGCAGGTCGTCCAGGGGCAGCAGGGAGCTGAGGAGAGCCTGCAGCCGGGCCTCGGCCTCGTCGCGTTTACGGGACAACGCCTCGACCCGGCGCCGCAGTTTGTCGAGTTCGGAGGGCGGGCCGGTGGCAGTGGTCGGGGCGGGTTCGGTCACGGACGTTCCTCGGTGGTGTCGGGCCGGGACAGGGGCGGGGTGAGCATGTCGGCGACCAGGGAGGCGACGGGACCGCGGGATGCCCGGTCGGCCCGGCGGATGGCCTCCTGCCTTCCCTGATCCTTGTGTGCTGCGACGAGAGCCTGCGCCATCTGCCTGCGCAGGACCGGGAGCCGGACGCCCGGTGCGCTGCCGGGGACGAGCTCGTGAAGCGTGGGGCCGAACCAGGGAATCGGGGGTGTGTCAGGGCCCTCGGCTTCCGAGGCCGGCTTGTCGACGGTCAAAAGAGGGTCTCCTGTCCGCAGTCGTCGTCGCGGCGGGGCCGGGGGACGGGCCCGAACAGCAGGCCCTGGTCCGGCAGTCCGGCGCCGATCCGTGCCGCGCTCGCGCGGTCGCGCTGCGCCCGGCCGAGGTCGCCGTCCGCCTCGCGTGCCTTGGCACGGCGCAGGTAGGCCGTTTGCACGGTCTGGTCGAAGCGTGCGCTCACGCCGGTCCGCATCCGGTCCCGAAGGAACAGCTCGATGACGTCCGACGGGGACGCCATGGCCTCCAGGTGCTCGGCGAGGTGCAGCACGGCTTCGTCGTGTTTCTCCCTGACGTGACCCCGGGTCGGTCCGGCGAAGTCGACGGCCGCGCCGAGCAGGTCGACGCGGCGTTCCATACCAGCGCGTGTGCCCGCAGCGCCGGCCGACCGGGCCGCGTCCACCAAGAGATCGACGAGGATGTCGTCGACGCGCTCTTTCCCGTACGGGCCCACGCCACCCACGTGCCGGATCATGCCGCGTACGGCCGACCGTGCCGCCGCCGCATCCCCGCGGGACGCGGCGGTCACGGCCCGCCCGGTGTAGTGGCCTCTCAGCCATGCGCGGGCCGGCGCACAGTCAGGATCACGCCTCAGCAGGCCCCGCACCGCGGTCGCGCGGACCTTCTCCCCGGGTTCCGCTCCGTCGAGCGTCAGGTGCAGGTCCGCCCGCAGATGGTCGTCGAGGCCGGACCTGGCCTCCCGGTCCGTCGGGGACACGACCAGGGCCCGCGCGAAGCGGTTCCTGCTCTGCCGTGGGTCACTGGCGAAGACCCTCTGCCCCTGAAGCACCAGCTCGGCGGTGAGGTCGCCTGCCAGTGAACCGTCCTCGGGCAGCAGCAGCTCGTGCGCCAGCTCCAGCCCCAGGATGCGGGCGATGGGCGAGTTGCCGTGTCCGTTGGAGGTCCGCCCGACGTTCTTCCCCGCGCGGAATACGGTCTTCCGCTCCTCGACGCCGAGGATGTGTCCGAGCCGCGCCGCCGCGCTGTAATCCGTGAGCGCCTCGCTCCACTCCTTGGCCCGCGCCCGGTCCTGGCCTTGTTCCGCGAGGGCCTGGGCGAGCGCGTCGGCGCACGCGCGGTGGTCGGGCGAGTCACCGGCCCAGGTGGCCGGGTCGGGGTGGCGCGCGGTGTAGCTGTCGAGGAGGTCGAGGCGACGGCCGTGGCCCACGAGATGCCGTGCGGCAAGCCCGAGCGGGAGCAGGGCGTCGGGCCCGGCGTCGGAGGGGCTGGAGGGTACGACCGAAGGGGTGACCGACTCGGCCTCCCAGGCGGTCACCCAGGCAGCGAGAGCGTCCCGGCCGCTCCGGACGTCCAAGGAGTGCAGCAGGTCGGTGATGCGCCCGCTGAGATGGCGCCGGCCGTCCTCCCACAGCTCGTCCGGCACCGGAGCGCCGCGCCGCTCGGCGAGCAGCGCGCGGAAACCACCCCGGTCCTCCTCGTCCAGGAGATACGCCCACAGGACGATCGCGAGCGCGGCCGTACCGGCTTCGGCGTGCCGTCCCCCGTCTTCCGCCAGCCTGCGGAGGGCGCTCACCGCGAGGGCGTGGACGACCCCCGTAGCCGCCGTGTGGAGGTCGGAACGGCCGGGGCACCGCCGGACCGCCTCCGGCCAGTCCCCGACCCGCGCGGCCAGCGCGCTGCGGAGCACGACGTACCGTACTGCGACGTCGGTGGTGTCGGGTCCGCCGAACTCCGCCCGGAACCGCTGCAGAAGCGGACGCACGACCGCGAACTCTGCGCGGACGAAGGCATGTTCGGCAGCTTCCAGCAGGTGGTCCGGCGTGGCAGGCCGACTTGATCCACCGGTGTCGTCCCCCCGCACGGTCCGTTGCCCCCCTGAGCGGTCTACGCGGCAACAGTCACCGTAAACAAGTGTGTTGACGACCGCAACACGCTAATGGGCGAGGTGGTCCACCCGCATCGCGCCGCGCAGGGCCGAGATCCCAGCGGACTTGGCTGACCTGTGACTTTCACGATTCCGAGCCCTGATGATTGCAATCTCATTACATTCGACACGAGATGCAAAGCTCCCCTCGCTGGCGTCTACAGAGATGGCAGAGCCCACTTCTCGGCAGATTTCGGGAGGGTCGCTCTCGGACTCCCCGGTTTCGTTTGCCCTCACGTTCACGCCTGTGGTGGCTCCTCGTCGCTCCGGCGCAGGTCTCCCCGGCGAGCGGCTGCCATGGACCGTGCGTTGATCCGCCGGGGGCCTACGCGAGGATTTGGTGGCCTTCCTTCACCACCGGCTGCTGGCCGAGCAGTGGCCGGTCCTCCATCGCCTGGTCAGCCCCTGCATCCGCGAGGTCTGGGAGGACGCCTTCCCTGAGCTGCTCCGCACCGCTCCGGGCGACGCGACCGTGCGACCGTCGCGTGAAGCTCACTCCGCTCCACGAGCGTCTCCTTGCCGACATTCTCGACCTTGGCTCTCCCTATCCTCTGGTCCTCACCGGCGGATATGCCGTGCAGGCCCACGGCTTGGTCGAACGCTTCAGCCGCGACCTGGATGTTGCCACGGAGAACCCCGCCCCGATGGAGGAGATCGTCGCTTCCCTCACAGCCGGACTCACCGTGCGCGGATGGCGGACGACACATGTCCAGACCGCCCCGCTCAGTGGCCGGTTCCTGGTCACCGACCCAGCCACCGGCGAGGAGTGCGAGGTGGACGTCCTGAAGGAGGCATTCTGGGCCCCGCCCGCGCAGACCCCTTACGGTCCCGTCCTCTCCCTCGACGACGTGATCGGCGCCAAGGTCCGCGCCCTCGCCGACCGCGACACCGTCCGCGACCTCATCGACGTCCAAGCGGCTTCCCGTCACCGGTCCACTGCCGGCCTCGAAGCCCTCGGCCGCCGCCGCACCCACGACGAATTCAGTCTGGAGGACCTGCGCGACCGACTCGTCGGCGCGGACTGGTACGAGGACGAGGACTATGCGGCCTACGGTCTCAGCTCCCGGCAAATCGAAGAACTCAAGGCGTGGGCGCTTGAGTGGGCGGAGGACTTGGGCGCGCGGATCCACGAGGAGAACGCCTGACAAGTTGAGTTGCGTCCGCTCGCTTTCCGATCTTCCGCCCTGCCGATCACCGTCAACCGGGAAAACCCGTCTGGGCGCCTGGCCTCTGAGGCGGGGCGAGCGGGGCGATCTCACGGTCGAAGAAAGCATGGAATCCCTCACCGAGCTCGTAGAGCGTGTCGAATCCGAGCGATGTCTCCCGGATCAGCGATCGCTCGGTGAAACAGTTGGCGCCTGCCGCGTTCCCGTCATCGTCGTAGACCACCTCGTACATGGCCGCGTCCCCGAGAATCACCACTTCCGGAACCGGGCGTTCCTTCTCGATGTCCGAGATCTCGCGGGCGTCCAGCACCGTGATGTCGTCGCCCAGCTCCACGCGCACCCGCAGCACGAAGAACTCCCACTGCACGTACGGTGTGATCGGGAACTCCACGACGCGAAGACGGCGGTGCCGGATGCCGAGCTGCGCAGCCTTCTGGAGTTCCCGCGCATAGTCGTCATGTCTCTCGTCGGCGAGGGACAGTGCCCGCGTCCAGTCACCCGCGGCGAAAGCCTCCCAGCTGGCGAAGCCCCGCTCCTTGAAATGCTGCCCCCGTTCGAGCTTGTTCAGGAAGCCGATGCCGCTGTTGTAGACCCGGCCGAAGTCCGCGTGATACGTGGGGCGGTCCATGCGCTCGGAAACACCGCTGGGGAAGGAATCAAACACTGGGGATATCCGGCTTCGCCGCGACGAGCATGTTCCTCGGGATGACCACGAGTCGTTCGTCCGCCCCGATCGACACCCCGTCGGGCAGGTTCGCGCCGAGCGACTGGGTGAGGTCCCGGCCGATGACGGCGATGTCTCCGTTGGCGAGTTCCCAGATGTCCGGGCAGTCGGGGGTACCGGTTGTGTTTCCCAGCTCTTGGGGCGATTTTCCCAGCCGCCGTTTGAAAGTCGTGGCCGGATCCGCTTCCCATGGCCTGGTCACTGGCGTCGCCCCCTCGAACGGTCCGGTGGCGGTACTGTAGCGCCGGACATGCTCGCCTGACCATGTGTTAAGTCCGGCCCGGGGCTGAAATGGCGGCGCGCGATGCCTCCTTGTCTCATCTCGCTCAAGAGTGGAACGATATTGAGCGGGAGAGGGAATCGCGTCGGCGTCTGAGTGGCGTTACTTTTCCGCCACGCTGTCGGAAAAACGAGCGAATGGAGGGGCGCTGTGGACCCGGAGGTGACCTCGCTCGCACAAAGCGCAGGAACCACCTTGGTCACGCTGATGGCGACCGATGCCTGGCAGCGCACGCGCGAGGGCCTCACACAGCTCTGGCGCCGGATGCAACCCGAGCGTGCCGAGATCGTAGCCGCCGAGTTGGAGGCCGGCCGCGAGGATGTCCTGGCCGCCATGGCGGCACATGACCAGGAGACGTTGAACGAACTGCGTCTGCAGTGGCAGGGCCTGGTACGGCGGCTGATCGTCAGCCGGCCTGCCGCCGCGGCGGAGCTGCGCGCGCTGCTGGACGAACTCGATCCCGACGGCACGGCTGCCCGGCGGATCACTCAGCACGCCACTGCTTCCGGCCAGGCCCGGATCTACCAGGCAGGACGAGACCAGCACATCGCCGATCGATGACAGGCGGAATGGACGGTCACGCTGAGGACCGGGGGCGTGTCTACCAGGCGTCAGGTGACCAGCACATCAACGAACACCACCACTACGGCGACACGTCCGGGCCGAGTGGCCCGGACTCGGTCCGCCGCCCGGCGGTCGGGCGGTCTCCGGCCGTGCTGCGCGACCGCACAGAGGTGATGGAACGCCTGCGGGCAGGCGTCGAGGCGGGACGCGGCGGTGACGTCTACGTGCTGTACGGGATGGGCGGCTGCGGCAAGACAGCGGTCGCCTGTGCCTTCTTCCAGGTGGCCACCGGCAACCACGGCCGTGCGGGCCTGTGGGTCAACGCCTCCGACCGTGCGAGTCTGCGCGCCGGCATGCTGGCGGTCGCTGCCGACCGGGGGGCGAGCGACGGTGAACTGCTGGCTGCCCGCAACGGTCTACGTCCCGCGGCCGATCTCGTCTGGCAGTATCTCGACCGCTCCGCCGAGCCCTGGCTGCTGGTCCTCGACAACGCGGACGAGCCGGAGATCCTCCGGGACGGCAGCTGGCTGCGAACCAGCCCACGCGGCACCGTCGTGGTGACCACCCGCCGGGCAGCCGCCCGCTGGTGGCCAGGGGCCGAACTGCAGCACATCGGCGTACTGCCCCGGGAGGACGCCGCACTCGTGCTGTGCGACCTCGCCCCGCACAGCGGTACAGCCGAGCAGGCGGCACAGATCGCGGACCGGCTCGGGCGGCTGCCACTCGCCCTCACGCTGGCCGGCGGCTTCCTCTCCCATCAGGTGCTCGACCCCTGGACGATGGACGCATACGGGCATCACCTCGACGAAGACGAGCGGGTCCAGCTCATCGACCAAGGAGCGGACGCGCTGTCCGAGGCGGATCCGCGGCACCTGGTCGGCCTGACCTGGCAACTGACACTCGACACGTTTGAGGCGCGCGGGCTGCCTGAAGCGGCGGCACTGCTCAGGCTGCTGGCCCGGTTCGCTCCGGAGCCGCTGCCGTTGTCCCTGCTCAACCGTGCCGACATCAGCGGAGTCCTCCCGCGCGCCCGTACCGAAACAGCGCTGAGAGCCCTGCTGGACCAGTCGCTGACCGAACTGGTCGACGTCGGCGTGCGCTCCGTACAGAGCCACGGAGTACTCCTCGACAGCGTGGCGGCGGCGACACCTGTCGAGCGGCTGCCCACTCTCGACGCGACGGCCGTGCGGCTGCTCGGTGCGGCCGTTCCCGCCGTACCCGACGCGGGCCCCCACGATCCGCAACTGCGGCTGCTGGTCCCTCATGTGCTCGCCTTGCTGCGACGCATCGGCGAACCGACGGCACTGGCTGATGCGCTGGCCGTGGCGACGCGACTGTCGGTCGCCCTGCACCGCACCGGCGACTATCTCTCGGCCTGGGAGACCTCCCGTACCGCGGCGGACCTCGCACAGCAGTTCCTGGGCGCGGATCACCGTCTGGTACTGGCCGCCTGTTCCAGAGCCAGCCGGGCACTGTTCCGACTGGGCAGGTATGCCGAGGCCGAGGTGGCGCTCCACAGCGTGCGGGAAACGCAGGAGAGACTGTTCGGGGCCGACGACCCCGCCACCTTGGACAGCGGCTACGGCCTTCAGCTCGTGCTGGCGAACCTCGGCAGACGCGATGAATCGCTCGCGCTTCTCCGGGCCGTCGTCGCAGGCCGCCGTACGGCACTGGGCCCTGCGCACCCGCTGACCCTGCGTGCCCGCGCCAGTCTGCTGGAGATGCTGCCGGCTTCCGAGGTGGTCACCGAAGAAGGTGGCGCGCTGCTGTCACTGCCGTCGGAATGCGCCCGGCTCCTCGGACCCGATCACACGGTGACGCTGGGTGCCCGGCACAACCACGCCTGGGCGTTGTACCTCCTGGGCCGTTTCGACGAGGCCGACGAGGAGATTCAGCTTGCCGCCGAAGCCTATGTGAGGCGTTTCGGCCCCGAGTACCCGATCGTGCTCGCGGCCCGGCAGCTTCTCTCCCGGACCCGGTCCGCGCTCGGCCACGTGGACGTGGGGATCGAGCTGATGACCGACGTCGTCGCACGGCGGGAACGCGGCCTGGGCTCCGAGCACCCCTTCACGGTCGCGAGCCGTGAGCTGCTGAACGCGTACCGATCCGGTCGATGGCGTCCGCCCCAGCCGCCCGGCGGATGACGGCGGGATGCGCGACGGTTCGTTCCGGGGAGCGGGTTTCTCCTGGTGGGCGCGGGCGGTCAGGGAGCCGCAGGCGGCCGGAAACCGGCCTCCTCCAGTTGGGCTTCGACGCCCAGGTCCACGCTGGCGTCGAGGAGTACGGCGCGTACGGTCTTGCCGCTGGGTGGGTGGGGGACGCAGTCCCAGCGGTCGGCGAGGGCGGTGACGAGCGCCAGGCCGCGTCCGCCCGCCCGGAGCCCATCGGCTTCGGCGGCGCCCGTCACGATCTGCGGGTAGAGGTCCCCGCGAGCGTCGCTGACCTCCACGCGCAGGCGCCCGGCCGACGGGTCGAAGACGAGCGTCAGCCGGAAGCAGCGGCCTGGCACGCGGCCGTGGATGACGGCGTTGGCAGCGAGCTCCGCGACCACGACTTCGGCACGCTCCGTGAGGTCGGGCGAGGCGCCCCAGGAACGCAGCTGGTTCACGCCGAGGAGCCGGGCGAGTCGTGTGCCGCGCCGCGTGGACGAGAGGAGCTGGGTGAACGTGTGTGCGGGCGCTTTGAGTTGGGGGGCTGGATGGTTCATGACGCCAGCGTGGTGGCCGGGAACGGGTGGGTGCGACCCTGACGTCCCGTACGCGGAGTCACCGTACGGGCACATGGAGTGGACGGTACGGTCGGATTTCCGTCACGCTGAGCGCGGGGCGACAGCCAAGGGACTGACGTGGTGTGCGGACGGCGAGAGGGGCGGTCCATGGACATCGACGAAGGGGATGCGGACGCGGGCGGGGGCGTGCGGGTGGCGACGGCGGGGGACTGGGAGCGGGAGCCGCACCCGTCGGACAGCCTGCGCACGTTCGGCGCGGTTGTCCAGGCGTTACGCGAACACGCGGGGCTCAGCCGGGCCGAGCTCGCCGCCCTGGTCCAGTACTCCAAGCACACCGTGGAGTCCGTGGAGTTGGGGCGCCGGATTCCGGACGAGGCGTTCGTGGAGCGCGCCGAGGCGGCACTCGGCAACACGGGTGCACTGCGCAAGGCCGCGCGCCATCTGACCCGGGGTGAGGCGGGACTTGCGGCGTGGTTCCGGCGGTGGGCTCGGCTGGAGCGGGAGGCAGTGAGCCTGTCTACGTACGAGTGCAGGCTGGTGCCGGGGTTGTTGCAGTCGGAGGCGTATGCGCGGGCACTCTTCGAGAATCGGATCCCGCTGCTGACGGATGAGCAGTTGGAGGCGCAGGTCGAGGCGAGGATGGAGCGGCAGCGAATGCTGCACGAGCGTCCAACAGTTCCGTTCCACTTCATCGTTGAGGAAGCGGTCCTGCGGCGGAGGCTGGGCGGAACCGAGGTACGGCGCGAGCAACTGAACCACGTTCTGGAGCGCACGTTGCCTCGCAATGTGACGTTGCAGATCATGCCGCTGGAAGCCGAGTACCACTCGTGCATGGATGGGCCTCTGCGCCTACTGGAGACCCCGGAAGGGCGTCGACTCGCATACTCGGAGGGCCAGGAAAGCGGGCGGCTGATTGGCGACGCGAAAGAGGTGAGAGTTCTCCAGCAGCGCTATGACACACTGCGGTCGCAGGCCCTGCACCCCAAAGATTCCCGGGCCTTGCTGGAGCGACTGCGAGGAGAGGCATGAGCACGACGGAACTCGCCTGGTTCAAGTCAAGCTATAGCGGTAGCTCGGGCGACGACTGCGTGGAGGTCGCGATCGCCGAACAGGCCGTCCACGTACGGGACTCCAAGGATGTGAGCCGTCCGGCGTTCGCGGTCGGGCGTGAGGGCTGGCGGTCGTTCGTGCGGTTCGTGGACCACGCCTGAGCGGAACGGCGGACGCGACGGTGGCGGTCTGGTCGGGCGCCACCGCAGTACTCACGTTGCGTCGGGCTGGGGGTCGTCGTCCTCGTCGTCGGTCGTCAGTGCGGCAGGGAGCGGCAGGCCGTACTTCTCGCACAGGAAGCGGGTCTGGCAGTACCGCTGGGCGTCGGCGGCCACCCTGCCGAGGACTGCGGCATTCATGCCCGCGCCGACGAGAATCCCGACGAACGGCACGACCTTGGCAACGTTCTGCACCGGTACCCTGGAGCCGGCCGGGCCGAGCTGCTGCATCAGCTTCTCCAGGGCGGCGACGAGACGGTGGTCGCTGCGGAGTTTCTGCGACCAGTTGACGCGTCCCTTGAGTGCGTGCGCCGCCCGGGCTGTGTCACGCAACGGCTCGGCCTTCGCCGCCTGGGCCATGAACGACCGGCGTACCAGGCGCTGGATGAAGACCTGCTCTTCGGGGTCCTTGGCGTCGTAACCGTACGAGTACGCGATGCGCGAGGCGATCGACGTGCTCAGTACCTGGACGACGAGGATGTCCGCCGTCATCGCGGCGGGGATACCGGCGA
Organism: Streptomyces fuscichromogenes; assembly: GCF_014645815.1. Lineage (GTDB taxonomy): Bacteria > Actinomycetota > Actinomycetes > Streptomycetales > Streptomycetaceae > Streptomyces > Streptomyces fuscichromogenes. The sequence continues at coordinate 130,765 of NZ_BMML01000001.1, forward strand.
CGGGGACCAACGCCAGCACGCCCATGGCGCCGCCTTCGAAGGCGCCTGCGGTGCGCCACTTGAGGGTGTTGCGGGTCAGCAGGCGGTCGCAGAACTTGAGGTCCTGCTTCCGTAGTTCGGTGAAGCTGTCGAGTTCGAGCCCCTGCTTGCGGGCGATCTTCTCGACGTTTTTCGGTTCGTTGAGCTCCCTGGCCGACTCGTTGACCAGGTCAAGCAACGCCGCAGCGCCCGCGAGCGCCGGTCGCAGGGCCTTGTCGGCGACCGCGTCGCCCGCGCGCCGCATCGGTTCCGCTACAGCGTCCGGGACGGCGTCGGCAACCCGTCTGGTGGCTTTCCCCGCGACCTCGCCGGTGCGACTGAGCGCGGTGCTCGCCCAGTTGGGCAGGCCACGGCGGTTGTTGCGGCGCTGCCAGTGGTCGTTGAGCTTGGCCCACACCTGTTTGTCGTACTCGCTCATCGCGGGTATTGCGCCGGGGAGTCTGTCGGCGTTGGTGCTCACGGAAGTTCTCCGTTTCGACGGTGGTCCCTGAGGGCCGTGGTGTGGACCTGCTGGCGTTCTCGAACGGGTCAGGATCGGGTGGTGTGCCGGGGGCCGTGGCCGGGAGGTGGGGTGAGGGGGGAGCGGTAGGTGCCGGACTCGCCCTCGGTGAGCGGGGTTTCCAGGGTCAGGCCGGCGGTGGCCATGCGGTCGTACTCGGTGAGGACGAGCCGCTTGGTTCGGTACTCGCCGAACGCGGAGATCTCGTTGTTCTTGAGGCCGCCCGACTCGGACTGGAAGGACTCCAGGATGTAGTCGGTGTCCTCGCGGGAGATGCCGTAGAGGTGGAAGAAGTAGGCGTCCAGCTCGGCGCGCAGTTGGGCGCGGCGGTCGTCGTCCCACTGGAACGGTTCGCCCTCGTCGCCTAGGTCGCGGGCGAGTGGGGTCATGTCGTAGGCGGTGTAGACGAGTTCGAGGACGCGAGGGAGGAGGAAGGGGAGGTGCGGTTCGAGGGTCGTGGGCGTGGGGACAGGGAGCTGTTTCCAGATGAACAGCTTCATATGGGCGTCACTGATCTTCTGTCGGCTCACGAAGTCGAAGATCAGGGACGACTGCGTGGCGATCAGGGCGGCGACCAGCGAGGGTGCGACGCGAGGGAGCATCAGAGGGTAGGTGTGCAGTGTGGCCACGCGCGGGATGAATGCCGGGATCGACGTGCGTTCGTTGGTTGAGGCAGTCACGTCGCACCAGCCACAGAGCCAGTCTCGGTCCCAGTGCGCCTCGGAGAGGCGAACGTTGACGCCGGGTACCTCAACCACTCGACCGTTGCGCTCTGTTGAGATCGTCCCCTTCTGCTGGACCCAGTTCAGAGGCAGGGCCTGACGCGTCGGGTCACGCAGCTCCTTCTCAGGCAGATAGCTCGGTTGGTTCTGCCGGTTCACCGCAGTCAGACTCTTGACGACATCGGCTGCACGGTGGTTGTAGAAGTCGACCATCTTGGCTTCGTACAAAGGCAACATGTGTTCATCACCACGCACAAAGGCATGGCCCTGAAGCTGCCAATCCTCTTCTTCCAACTCGGCGCGGGTGCGGAAGATGTCACCGTCGTTGGCGCTGCGGAAGATGTACTTGAAGGCGATTTTCCACGGGTCGCCGTCTCGCGCTTTCTCGTTCTGTAGTACCGGAAAGCGACGGTAGACCGCTGCCGTGAGGTCTGCGTCCCGTCGGTTGCGGAAGATCGGGAGGGTCCCCGTGTTCGGGTTGATGAGTGCCAGTTCCTCCGGCGTCATCGTGAAGACACAGTTGTCGTCGTCGAGATCGGTGATGTCGGAGAGGAAGAAGCCGAAGCGCGAGGCGGGCACCCCTACGGAGCGGCCCGTGAGGGCGAGCAAGCAGAACTTGTAGCGAGAGTCCACGCTCTCGAACCACTTGCCTCCCTTCGGCAGTGCAGGAGACGTTGGCCGCCGATTCTCGAAGTCCAGCAGCGACGCCAGCGTGCCTCTGCGTACGAAGTCGCCGAACAGGAACTGCCCACCGGCGTTCGTAGCGATCGCGGTCGGGATGATAGAGCCGAAGCGGCCGGTTTGGCTGCACACGGATGAGAAGAGCTCGGTGAACAGCTGATCCGTCTGGAGCTTGGTGACGCCCCCAGCCGTGAGCCCTTGCGCGCACAGGGGGAAAACGCCTGAGTTCGCCGCGAACATGAAGGTCGACTTCAGCGTTCGGCGCGCAACCTGGTAGCGCTCCGCCTCCTCGGCGTTCTCTTGCAGCCATTCCGTGATGCGCTTGCGCATGGCGGTACCCGCCAGTTCCGCGATAGACGGTTGCACCACGCTGAAGTACTTCTTGTCCTCGAACTCGGAACGGTCCCAAGGCGGATTCCCCACCACACAAGAGAACCCCCCAGCCCACCCCGTCCCCGAATCAACGGAACCGGAGCCCGCCCCCGCCGACCCCTCCCCGTCCTCCGGAACCGCAAAAACCTCCGGGAACTCCAAGTGCCAGTGGAAGAAGGCGTACTGGTCCCGCAACCGCACGATCTCGTCGTGGGTCGACTGCGGCGCCGCATCCCCCTCGGGATCCTCCAGCCCCCGGAACACCTTGTGCGTGATGGCCGGCGGCGCCTCCTCGCTCTTGACCCAGACGAACGCCGCACACCACGCGTCCGCGAGATGCAGGGCCCGCAGATACTCGGCAGAGTTCGCCCAGTCCCGGTAGTCGGCCTCCTTGCGGCGGATGTCCTTCAGCTCACCGGCCGGTGCCGCCGTGATCCGGCGCAGCCCGCGCGCGAACGAACCGTTGGCGACCTTCGTCTCCGTCTCGACCTCGAACAGGCCACCCTGGCCCTCGCGTTCATGGGCGTTGCGGGCAAGCAGCTGCCGTGCCCACCCCTCGTCGTCGCCCTCGGCCTTCTTGAACGCCTTGTCGGGGATCCCGTCCCGCATCAGCGCCGGCGTCGCCCCGATCAGGCCGTTGCCGTGCTTGATGTGGGCGTCGAGGAAGCCGAGCGGACGGCCGGGCTCCATCGCCTCCAGCCACAGCGACACCTTGGCCAGCTCGACGGCCATGGGGTTGAGGTCGACGCCGTACACACAGCGTGCGACGACCTCGTGCAGCGCATGGTGCACGGCCTTGTCCGTGGGCTCCGGGTTGCGCTCACGCACCGCGGCCACCCGCTTGGCGATCCGCCGGGCCGCAGCCACCAGGAAATGCCCCGACCCGCACGCGGGGTCGCAGACCGTGAGGGACAGCAGCTCCTCGACGATCGTGTCGGCGGGGTCGGGTCGCCCCTCGGCGCTCGCGCGCTGCTCCCCGCGTTTGACGGCGTCGTCGATGACCGGGTTCAGCGTGGAGTCGAGGAGGGTCTCGGTGAGCGGGGTCGGGGTGTAGTAACTGCCGGTCTTCTTACGGTCGTTGCCGATCCGGTCGACCAGTTCGAAGGTACGGTCGGCCGCGCTGTGCTTCGGTACCAGCTCCAGCAGCGCCTCGTACACGGACCCCAGTTCCTCGGCGCCCATGCGCAGGTAGTCCACGGGACGCCAGCGCGCGGAACCGGCGTCCCGCACGCGGGCCAGGTGCTTGACGGCCTCGAACAAGTGGCGGTTCGCCAGTCGCACCCCCCGCAACGGCTCATCCGCCGGGGTGTCGTTGAAGAGGCCGCCGAGTCCCTTCAGACCCAGCTCGGGGCGGCCCTGTTCAGAGCCCAGCGCCTCGATCAGCAGCTCAAGGGCGCGGTACTGGTCGTCGTGCGCGGTGCCGAGGCGTCGTAGCGCATGACGGCGGAGGCGGGCCGTCGAGAAGTAGCGGGTGAAACGGTCGACGGTCCGCTCGTCCGCGTCGGGGTCCAGCAGGGCGCCCCGGTCCTCGGCCACGAAGAGGAAGATCATGCGGTAGACGAGCCGCAACAGGGCCGTCTGGAAGGCGTGGACGTCCAGGTCGGCGCGGAGGGCGGTGTTGTCCGGGTGGCTCAGGAAGCCGGTGCCGAGGACGGTGAGGGCGGACTGGACGCCGTCGCGGAAGTGGTCGAGGGCGCGGCTGCCGGACTCTATGGCGACCGTCCGCCACTTCTCCAGCCAGCACCCCGAGGCCGTCGTCCCCGCCGCCACCGTGAACCGCGACGCGTGCAGCACGCAGTACAGCAGCACGAACTCGCTGAACAGCTCGCCGTCGAAGATGGCTTCGAGGTCGAAGTCGACGTAGGCGGCCGTGGCGAAGGACGAGGAGTCGCGCAGGAGGCGTACGCGGCGGCCGTTGGTGAGGACCGCCCACAGGTGGGCCTCGGTGCGGTTGAGGCAGTCCTGGACCATGGACTGCGGGGGGACCTGGCCGGGTGCCGGTCGCTTGTCCAGGTCCTGGTTCCAGGGGATGAGGTGGACGAGGGCCGGGCCGTGGCGGTGGGAGACCGGGAAGTGCTTGGCGGGGTCGGAGTCGGCCACGATGCCCGCCGCGCCCACCTCCGTCAGTGCCCCGAAGTCCAGCTTGCGGAAGAGCTGGGCGAGCCAGTCCGTGCCGGCGCGGCCCGTGGGGTCGGCGGCAGGCGCGCCCGTGTTCGGGTCCGAGGGCAGGGCGGCACGCAGGTCGCGCCAGAGGGGCTTGAGGTACTCCCAGGCGCGCTCGGCCTCGTCGCGCACGGGCACCGAGGCGGGCAGGCCGTAGTCGGCGGGCTTGCTGCCCGGTAGGTTCCGGCCCTCGGCGATGCGCAGCAGCATGTCGGCGGGGAGCAGGCCGCCGACCGTGGTGACGGCGGTGAAGGCCAGGGCGGTGCGGGTGGCGGCGGACATCAGGCTTCGGCTCCGGGCGAGAGAGAGACGGGCTGCTGGGGGAGGTAGACGTACACGCCTAGCACGTCGGCAGGCTCCTGCGGGACGACCTTCAGGCCGCGGACGATCTCCTCGTTGGCCTTGCGGACCCGGCGGTGGGAGGCGTCGAGGTCGGCGGCCAGGCGGGTGCCGTACTCGGTGAGGTGCGCGGCGAGATCCGGCAGGCCGTCCAGCGTGCGGGTGATGTGGTTGGTGGCCGACTGCTCGTGGGTGTTGGCCGTCGCGCGGGCAGAGAGGAGGGCGGTGGCCGCGGTGTCGTCCAGCCAGCGGGCGCGGGAGGGCCTGCCCTCGTAGGCGAGGAGGCGGGCGTCCTCGGCGACCACCTGCCGCTCGCCCGTACGGGACGGGAGGGTGAGGTGGAAGCGGTAGCGGACCAGGAGGAGCGTGGTGGTCGTGGTGACCGCGTCCGTCGTCACTACGCCGCAGCGACGGGCCGGGCGAGGGCCCAGGGCGTTCACGTCCAGGGCCGAGTCCAGGACGTACGAGGCGATTGCCCCGATTGCGGGGTCGGTGCGGACCAAGGCCGCCTCGCCGCGGGCGATCGCCGGGGTGGTGCGGAACGGGATCTGGCGGTCCTCCTCGACGAGGCGGTTGCCGAGGGTGGCGGCGAGGGCGTCGCGCAGGCCGGCCGGGGTGCCGCCGACCTGGGCGGTGAAGTCGCCGGTGTCGTCGCGGGGGTCGCGGACCAGGGCGTCCAGGTCACGGAGCGCCTCCAGGGCGAAGCCGCGGACCTCGTCGGCGCCGCCGAGCGCGGCCCGTACGGCGGTGACCTCGCGGGCCACCTCCTCGGGGTGGATGGCGCGCTGGGCGTACTTGGAGCGGGAGGTCTTCTCCCGTTCGGCGGCGGAGTTCCACTCGCGCTCGATGCGCTCGAACGACTCCTGATGGGTGTCCATCTCGAACAGGCTCTCCTGGCTGCCCTGGCGTCCGTGCAGCAGCAGCCACTCCACGACGGCGTCGGTGACGCCGGAGGCGGTCTCGTCGGGGACGGAGACGGAGATGCCCAGGTCCTTCTTGATCTGCCGGTGCTTGGCGAAGAGCACCTCCAGGACCTTGCCGTCGATGCCGTTGTCCTCGCCGAACATGGTGATGACACGGACCTGGTCGCGCTTCTGGCCGTAACGGTCGACGCGGCCCTCGCGCTGGTCGTGGCGGGTCGGGTTCCAGGCCAGGTCGTAGTGGACGACGGCGTCGAAGTGGTGCTGGAGGTTGACGCCCTCGGAGAGGCAGTCAGTGGCGATCAGCACGCGGCGGACGGCGGGGTCGTCGGCGGCCTCCTCGGCGGCCTCGGCGGCGAGCTGCTCGATCCGTTCCAGGCGCTGCTGCGGGGAGAGGGTGCCGGTCACGGCGGCGATCTTCGTCTTCCTGCCGAGCTTGCCGTCCAGTTCCTCGGCGAGGTACTCGGCGGTGGGGATGTAGCGGCAGAAGACGATCGGGTGGTAGCCGTCGGCGATCAGTTTCTTCAGGTGCCCGGTGAGCGCCTTCAGCTTCGCGTCCTCGGCCGGTCCCACCAACTGCGCGGCCCGCTGGGCCAGATCGAGCAGCCGGGCGCCCGCGTCCTCCGTCTCGGCGGCGCCCGGTGCGACGTCCATGCCCTCCAGCCGGTCGTTATCCGCGGAGTCGGAGGCCACCGGGGCGCCCAGCATGTCCGCCTCGTGCGCGGTGCGGGCCGTGGCGGACTCAGAGCGGGTCTTCAGGGTCTGCGCGGCGGCCGCCGGCGAGGAGACCATCGAGCGCAGCAGCGCGATCACGGACCACCAGGCGATACGAGCCTCTCGCCTGCCCTGCGCGTCGGCCGCCTGGACACGGTCCCTGGCGTAGGCGATGGCATCGTCGAGCAGCGCCCGGTAGGCGGGGGTCAGCCTGTACTTCTCGTCCTTCGTCCAGCGGTCGGACGGGAACGCGGTCCGCTCGACCAGGGAGTCGTCGGCGAGGCCGTCCTCCTTGGTCAGGTAGTCGCGGACGTCGGCGCGCTTACGGGCCACGAAGTGCTCGGCCAGCTTCGCGCGCCCCGCCGGGGTCTCCAGGTTCAGCGTCGCCAGTTCGGGTCGCACCAGGCCGAGGAGGTTGCGGAAGGCGGACTCCTTGCCGGAGTGCGGGGTCGCGGTCAGCAGCAGCAGATGGCGGTCGGCGTCGGCGGAGACCCTGCGCAGCAGCTCGTAGCGGAGCTGGTTGGAAGCGGATGAGGCGGCACCCTGCGCGGGGTCGTCGGCGGCCACGCAGGTGTGCGCCTCGTCGACGATCACCAGGTCGGGGCAGTGCCGAACGAAGTCCTCGCGGTGGCGCGTCGACTTGATGAAGTCCGTCGAGATGATCGTGAACGGGTGCTTGTCGAACAGGGACTGGCCCAGCTCCAGGCCGCGCTCCAGGCGTGACACCGTGGAGGCCAGGACCAGTTCGGCGTCGATGCCGAACTTCTCCCGCAGCTCGCCCTGCCACTGCTCGGCCAGCGCCGGGGAGCACAGCACGGCCAGCCGGGTCGCCTCGCCCTGCGCGAGCAGCTCCTTGGCGATCAGGCCCGCCTCGACCGTCTTGCCGATGCCGACGTCGTCCGAGATCAGCAGCCGTACGGTCCGCTGGCGCAACGCCATCAGCAGCGGGACGAGCTGGTAGGCCCGGGGTTCCACGGCGATCGACGCCAGTGAGCGGAACGGGCCCGCGCCCGAACGGAACCCGATGCGCAGGGCCGTGCGCAGCAGGCCGGCAGCGCGCTGGTCGCCCAGGTCGGCCGGGCTCGGCGCCGCGAACTCGGCCGGACGCACGTCCTCGAACGCCGGGAAGACGGCCGCGACGTCGTCCTCGCTCCCGCCTAGCGGGCGCAGTACCAGCATGTCGGGGGCGCTCTCCGGCAGCACCACCCATTCCCGGCCGCGGGCGGCGACCAGCGAACCGGCTGTGTACGTGAGGCTCATGAGATGTCTCGGTTCCTAGAGGTCGGGAGGCCGGGAGCCGGCGAGGCGGTCAACGGAGGTGGAAGTAGGCGGCGTTGTGGTCCGCGATGGCGTCCCAGTCCGCGTCTGTCGGGAAGCGCAGGACGTCCCAGCCGACGTCCTCCAGGCGATAGCCGGCCTCGACGTCGCGCGTGGAGTCGGCCGGGTGTCCGGGAACGTCGATGAACACCGCAAGGTTGGCGCCGTCCAGGTGGAAGACGAGGTCGGGGCATGCGGCCGCCCCGTCGACGAGGACGTTGACCTCGTCCGGCAGCCGGTAGCCCTTCGCCCGCAGCCAGCCGAGCAGGTCGCCCTGCGCGACCAGGGCCGTCAGATCCGCCTCCACCGGCGTCGGTGTCGGCGTTGGTGTCGGTGTCGGCGAGGTGCTGTCGGACGCGGCACCGTCGCTCGCCGCGGGAGCGAGCCTGCGGAACTGTTCGCTGCGGGACTCGCCGCGGTCCTTCCGCTCGGTACGGGCGTGGGCCAGCCGCGCCAGCAGCGGGCGGGCGGCATGGCGGCTCAGCTGGCGATGGTGTGTCTGGTTGGCGTAGGTCAGCAGGCAGGCGTAGCAGCCGCGGGCGCACTCCTCGCCGTCCGCCGGGCCGCCATCGTCCTCGCCGGTCTCCGGGTCGAAGTGGCAGATGTCCAGGGCGGTCCGGGCGGCCTCGGCGAGGGCGTCCGCGTCGTGCTGGATCCGGCGCAGCACACCGGCGCCGCCCTCCGCGGCCTCCGTGAACAGCATGCGGCGGCGCGGGCCGTCGTCCGGCGGCAGCAGCTCCGCGGTCAGCTCGGAGTCCTCCAGTTCGAACGCCGCCTCGATGCCGCGCTCCAGCGCGTACAGGAACGACCACGCGACCGGCTCGGGCTGCGGCTCGTCCAGGGTGACCACGAGGATGTTGCGGCGGTCCTCCACGTAGGGCAGGACTCGCTTCTTGCGGCGTTTCTCGTTGCCGTCCTCGTCGACCACCGGCATGCCGGTGCCCTCGATGGCGTCCGCGGCGGCCCGGTCGTTGAGCCAGCGGCCGTCGCCCAGGTCCAGCCAGTAGCCGTCCAGCTCGCCCTTGTCGCGGACCCGGCCCAGGTTGGTGATCCGGACGGTCGCCGAGTCGCCGTAGTCCAGGTCGAGGACGGGCGCGCCGTCGGAGTCGGCGACATGCGAGGTGAGGCGCCCCTTGCGGGCACCGTGGTCCTGGAACGCGTACGAGGTCTCCAGGCGGAAACCGGCCCGGCGGCGCTCCTCCTCGTCGGAGGAGATCCGCTCCCGCGGCGTGGTGTACACGGTGTGCAGGTGGAGCAGCCCGGTGCGCTTGCCCCGCAGCGTCTCACCGCACATCACGCAGATGTCGGAGCCGGCCTTGACCTCGTAGTGGTAGCCGCAGCCGTCGCAGCGCCGTGCCTCCGCCGTCGCCAGATCACCGGAAGCGTCCGGCGGCAGCTGGACCCGGGTGACCTGGTAACGGGCGCCCTCGTGGTAGATCAGCGCGCCGGGGCCGAACTCTCGGATCGCCAGGAACCGGGGGCGCTGCAGGTAGTCGCCGTCGGCGTTGCGGCGGTTGCCGGAGCGCGGGATGTACGCGGCCAGCGGCAGGCGCGGGAAGCTGTAGCCGGGCAGGAACCCCTCGGACGCCAGATAGCGGTACGGATTGAAGTCGCTCATCACCGACTTGCTGTCGACCGAGCGGTTGAGCAGCAGGTTCGTCTGGGTTTCGGCCTCCCGGCGGCGGCTGCGCGCCCGGCCCTGCTCACCCGGGGAGAGCGTGTGGTCGACGACGCGCTTGTTCTGCTCGTACTGGTCGATCACGGCCGCCCGGAACAGCTGACGCCACCGGTCGAACGAGGCGTCGAACTCCTTCGGGGCCCGCTCGATCCGGTCCTCGATCCACTCGTCGTACCACCAGGTCGTCGCCTCGAAGTCGCTGATCAGCGGAGCGAGGACGGTACGGGCGGTTGCGACCGCGCGGCTGCGGGCGTCCTCGGCCAGGGAGAGATCGCGGATGTGGGGGAGGAGCGGCAGCGGCATCTGCGGGTCGGGACGGTCGTCGCCGTCGGGGTCGTAGGCGACGTCGACGACGTCCGGGACCGCGATGCCGAGCTTCATGCCGGTCTCCGCCAGCCAGATGCCCTGCAGGTGGGAGCGGACCAGATCCTCGTTGGCGAGGTCCAGGCGCGGCGGGGCCACCTGCCCCGACACCATGTCCTGGGATCTGCGGAAGTAGTACTGGTCGTGGCTGTTGCCCGTCGCGCAGTACGTGGTGACCAGCGCCGGCTGGCCGGAGCGGCCCGCCCGGCCCGAGCGCTGCGCGTAGTTCGCCGGGGTCGGCGGCACATTGCGCATCATCACGGCGTTGAGCGAAGAGATGTCCACGCCCAGTTCCATCGTCGGCGAGCAGTACAGCAGGGGCAGTTCGGCGTCACGGAACAACTGCTCGCGCTCCAGCCGGTCCTCCGGGGTGACCTGCGCGGTGTGTTCGCGCGCGTACAGGCCTGACAGCTCGGCGGCCGCGGTCCGGTACAGGTCGCGGAAGAACGGGTTGACGCGCGGGCCCTCGCCGCTGCTGTAGGTGCGCGCCAGCGGGTCGACCGCGCCCCGCTCGCCGTTCCCGGCCCGCCAGATCAGCGCGGCGGCCGACACCCGGTATCCGGTGCGTCGCTGGGCCGCGCGGCGTCGGTAGGCCGGGCCGGACTGCTCGGGGGTCGCGTCCACCTCGCGCACCAGCTCCGCGTCCCGCAGCACCTTCAGCAGGTCCTCGATGACGCTCTGGACGTCGTCCAGGGAACCGGTGGGCGGGCGCAGTTCGGGCATGTTCCGCTGCAGGTACTTGCCGAACTTGCCGCGGGCCGACAGGAACAGCGCGGAGCGCTCCATGCCGGGCCGTGAGCCGTACGGGTAAGCGGTGCCGACGGCCGGACGGTCGCTCTCGCCCAGCACCCACGGCCCGGTCAGACGCTCCTCGCTGGCCCGCTGCAGGGTGTCGAAGTCGTCGCGGAAGTACTGCACGTCGATGGCGAGGGCACGCCGCATGAAGTCGAGCAGCGTACGGGCGATCTCCTCGCGCAGCGCCGGGTCGGCGTCGCGGAGCACGGCGTGGGCGGACCGCCAGCGTTCGGGGTTGGCGGCGAGCCAGCCCAGGTCCTCGTAGTCGATCCGCAGCAGCCCGGTCTGCTCCAGGTTCGGCATCGTGATGCGCCACCCGCGCTCCAGGTCGCGGTAGAGGCGGTATCCGACGACGTCCCGGAAGGCCTTCGTCGCCCGTCGCTCCATGGACGGGGCCAGGTCGGCGCCCGCCGCGTACTCGCGGGGCGTCAGGCCCATCGCCTCGGTGACGGCCTCGGCGAGGTCGTCGTGACGCAGCCCCTCCTCGCCCGACCGGACCGCGGCCTGGTGGAGGGCGCCGCGCAACTGGGTCACCTGGGCGAAGTCGTTGAAGTGCCCGGCCTGCAGCGAGGCGTCCTGCCGGTTGTCGACGAAGGTGAGGAGCTTGCGCGCTTCCTTGCCCAGGCTCTCCTCGGGCACCGCGCGCAGGGACTTCACGATCGACGCGGAGATCAGCGAGGTCGCCGACGAGCGGCCCTCCTGGTCCAGGGTGGCCAGCTTGGCGAAGTCCCGGCCGCGGGTCTGCTCGTAGGAGACCTGGCAGTGCACGCAGAACAGGAACGGAGCGGGGACGAACGCCGCCACCAGCCCCTCACCGGACTCGTTGCCGTGCGCGTCCACGACGACACGCTTGGGCACCCGCGGCTTGTAGGACTTCTTGACGACCGTCACGCCCTGCGCGTCCGGCTCCAGCCATGACTCCGGGAGCCGTCTGTCGTCCACGGCCTTCTGCGGGTCGGCGGGCCACTCGTAGTCCTCCCCGGGCATGCCCAGGTACAGGTAGCCCTCGCCCTCGCGGCCGCCGGAGGCGGAGGTGTCGCGACGCGGTTCGTACCGGAACGCGCCGCCGTCCTCGGTGCGCCAGACGGTCAGGTACTCCTGGCCGCACTCGCGGCAGAACGCCAGCGGGAACAGCGGCTTGCCGTCGCTGCCCGGCTGCTCCAGCTGGTAGGTGCGGGTGAGCGGCCGGGTGAGCGGATCCTCCAGCGTCGTGTAGACGGTGTCGCCCTTGGAGAGGAACTGGTGCAGCCGGAACGCGAACAGCGGCCGCTCCGTCACCGGATGCTTGGCCTGCGCACCCGCCTCCAGGGTCGTGCGGATCGCCTCCCGCACGCTCTCCTCGGCCACCCCCGACCCGGCGGCCAGCTCGGCCGCCGCCGCTTCGACGGTGTCCGGGGCACAGCGGCGCAACCGCCCCGTACCCTCCTCGTGCTCCAGCCCGAAGCGGGACTCCACCCAGCGGGCCAGCGTGTCCTTCGTGAGCGCCTCGTACGAGCGGGGCGCCGCCGGCACCCGCAGCCGTTCGGCGGGCACGGTCTCGGGCGGCTCGTCGGTCGCCCTGACCAGGGTCTCGCCGATGACCCGCTTGGGCAGCACCGTCGTACCGAACAGCCGGCCGGCGACCCTGGCCACCTCGCGCTGCTGGTCCTCCCAGGAGCCCTCGGTGGACATGGTCGCCGAGGTGCCGATGCACTGCAGGGTCGCGGATGCCCGGCAGGCCTCACGTACCCGGCGGATCAGGAAGGCCACGTCCGCGCCCTGCCGGCCACGGTAGGTGTGCAGCTCGTCGAAGACGAGGAACTGCAGCCCGTCGGCCATGCGGATCAGGCTGGACCGGTCGTCCGGCCGGGTCAGCATCAGCTCCAGCATCACGTAGTTGGTCAGCAGGATGTCCGGAGGGTTCCTGCGCAGCTCACGACGGTCCTCGTCGGACTCTTGGCCGGTGTAGCGGGCGAAGGTGACCGGCTCGCGGCCCTTCCCGAACCCGTTGCGCAGGTACTTCTTCAGCTCCTCCACCTGGGAGTTGGCCAGCGCGTTCATCGGGTAGACGATGATCGCGCGTACCCGGCCGCCCGCGCTCGCCCCCGCCGCCTGACGCTCCTTCAGTACCTGGTTAACGATCGGGACGATGTACGACAGCGACTTGCCGGAACCGGTTCCGGTGGTGAGGACGTAGGAGTCGCCCGCCTGTGCGGCCTCGATCGCCTGCCGCTGGTGGAGGTGGAAGGTCAGCGGCCGGCCGTCGGGGCGGAGGGAGGTCTCCTTCTTGCCGGCCTGGAAGATCTCCGCGCACTTGGAGTGCAGCACGCCGTCGCGCACGAGGTCGGTGACCTGGCCGCCGTCCGCGAAGAACGGGTTCAGCGACAGCCAGGGATCGGGCCACTGCGACTTCGCCGCCAGGTCGTCCTCGACGAAGCCGGTGATCCGGGCGTCCCGGATCACCGTCGCGCTCCTGGTGAAGCTCTCGTACTCGGTGATCAGGTCGGTGTGTATGCCGAAGACGTCCATCGTCTCGGGCAGTCGCGGCTGTCTGCGCGGTACGGATACCGGCGCGGCCGCGGCGGGCTCGGGAAGCAGCGCGCGCAGCCGTGCCACCGGGTCCATCACCTGCCAGTGCGGAGCCAGCAGGGCGGCCGTGTCGTCCGGAGCGAGGGCGAGCGGGACCAGTACCTCACGCACCTGGGCGGCGTTCTCCGGCCGCAGCTCGGCGTCCTTCTCCAGGAGGCGGTCCACCAGCCGGACCAGCTCCGTGGGCAGGTCGGGACGGACCAGGGTCAACCGCGGAGGCCGCTCGTGCTGGTGCTGTTCGGAGAGCTCGAAAGGGGTCCTGGCGGAGAAGGGCGGCCGCCCTATCAGAAGCTCGTACAGGATGCAGCCGAGCGCGTAGAGGTCGGCCGCGGCGGAGACCCGTTCGGCACGGAACTGCTCGGGGGCCATGTAGCGGGCCGTGCCGACACTGACGCCCGTGCTGGTCAGCCGCGTCTGGTCGGGATCGTCGACGACCGAACCCATGCCGAAGTCGAGGACCTTGACGGTGCCGTCGCGGGTCAGCATCACATTGGCCGGCTTCAGATCGCGGTGCACGACCCCGGCGGTGTGCGCGGCCGTGAGTCCGGCGGCGATCTGCGCGCCTGTGGCAGCGACCCAGGAGACCGGGAGCTGGGGCTCCTCGTCGATGAGGTCCGCGAGCGGATTTCCGTCCAGCAGCTCCACGGCCAGGTAGGGCAGGCCACTGCCGCCCGGTGCCTGGTCCACACCGCCGTCGATCAGCAGGGTGAGGTTCGGGTGGCCCTGGGAGAGCATGCGCATGATCCGCACTTCACGGCGGAAGCGGTCGATCTCCTTGCCGGATCCCGAGGCGTCGACCGCGATTCCGGTCCGGCCGCGCAGCACGGTCTTGACCGCGACCTCGCGGTGCGAGGAGTCCGGGGCGGCCTGAAGGTCTTCGGCGCGGTGTACCTCGCCCATGTTGCCGCGCCCCAGGATCCCTGTGATCCGGAACCGCCCGGCCACGGTCTCCAGGCTCATTGCCCCTCCCCGTTTTCACCCGTTGCGCACAAGGTGCTACGTCCCGCAAGGAGCGTATACCTTCACCGGTTGACGAGGATCGTTCATGATGTTGACGTTGTCAACAGAACCTTGGGTATTCGGTGTGTCAGCAGTCTAGTGTGAGGCTCTTGTGGAGATGGAGGCGCTTGCCACATGATCTGCGACTTCTGTGTCTGTTGGTCCGGTCGGTGGACGCGTTCGGCTTCCGCGGCGTGTCAACGGCGTCGGTGAGACAGCGGATTTCGAGGATCTCGGGTTCGTGCGGACAGGTTGCGCGCCGGTTCGCCTGCCGCGGTGTCGAAAGCTATGGGCAGAAGCTGCGTCCGGGTGCGGGGTCGGTGAGTGAATGTCCGCCCGCCTCGCGATCGGCGCTGCGTGCGTGTCGGCCGGGGGTGGGCGTTGGTTTCCCACTTAGTCGGAAGATGTGGACTCCGCCGAACTACCCGCCTACTGAACCCTCGATGCCACCTGTCAGAACAGTCCCCATCTGAGGTCTGGGGTCGCGGGGACCCGGAAGGCGCTGGCCGGAGGCTGCTTTTTTGCCGGTCGAGAGGCTCGGCCGACCCCGTAGGACCGTCCCGGCGCGGCGGGCTTCGTCGGCCGGGCAGCGGTGGCCGAACCTGGATCATCCTCATGATCCTTGGCGGACGGACCCTTCGCCCCCTGGGCCTTCTCCAGTGCCGCGTCGGTCACCGACCGGTCGAGGCGGCGGGAGAAGGGCCGTCCGGCGAGATCCAGGACCCGGAACGTGCGCACCCGTGTTCCACCCCCGTCCGCATGCCTGTGTTTGAGGCATGGCTCACACCAGGGCCGTGTCCCGCGTGTCAGCGGGAAAGCGAGTTCTCAACGGAGAGGAGGCTGATGTGCCACGCGATCGGATCGCACTGGCCGAGGTGCTGGCAGCGGTGGAGGATGCCGTGCCGGTGCGTCCTCTCGATGCCGTGGCTCGCGATCTGCGCGAGCGGTTCGGTGCACGATACGTGTCGTTCCTGGCCCTCGACATCGTCGGCCGACGCCTGTTGCGGGTGAGCGAGGAGGCCGCTACGCCCCAGGAGCGCCGCGCTGAAGAGGTCCCTTTCGACGACGGCGCCTACGACGAGGTCCTGCGCGTGCAGCAGACGGTGCGGGTGCCGGAGGGCGAGCGCGGGCACCGGTTGCTCACCTCGCCACCAACCGCGGCGACGCCGTCGGCGTCCTGGAGCTGTTCCTCTCCGGGGCCACCCGGGAAGTACTGGAGCAGGTCGAAGAGGCCGCGCACGCGCTGGCGTACATCATTGTCACCGACCGCCGCTTCACCGACCTCTACCGCTGGGGCACCGCACGACCTCGGTCGGTCTTGCCGCGGAGATCCAGCGCCAGCTCATGCCCTCCGCCCCTTCCTGCGAGGCCCCGGAGTTCGCCCTCGTCGGCGCCCTGGTCCCGGCCGCCGACATCGCCGGTGACACCTACGACTACACCCTCGACCACGACACCCTGCACCTGTCCGTCACCGACGCCATGGGCCACGACGTCAGCGCCGCACTCATGGCCACTCTCTTGGTCAACGCCTCCCGCGACGCCCGCCGTGCCGGGTGCGACCTCGCCGAACAGGGCCGCCAGACCCACGAGGTCCTCCTCGCCCACGGCCGACAGGCCTTCGCCACCGGCCAGTTGCTGCGCATCGCCCTGGACGGCACCAGCTCCCAACTCGTCAACGCCGGCCACCCCTGGCCCCTGCGGCTGCGCGACGGCACGGTCGACGAACTGCGTCCGGCGGTGAACCTGCCATTCGCCAGGCGAGAACGGTCGGCATCCCCGGTCTCATCCGTGACACCGGCGCCGAGGACCCGTGCGAGGTCGTGCGTACTCTGGCCACCGTGGTCACCGACGCCTGGGGCGGCCACCCGCAGGGCCAGCCACCCGCAGGGCCAGCCACCCGTCCTGTGCCTGGACTGGTAGGGCCCGCATGCCCGCAGACCGCCCCGCGCACGCCGCCGCCGACACCCTGAGTGAGGGCTGGCGGGCGGACCTGACTACACCTGCTTGGCGCCGCCGTCGATGAAGATCTCGGTGCCGGTGATGAAACTGGACTGGCCGGTGGCGAGGAAGAGCGCGAGGTCGGCGACTTCCTCCGGTCGGCCCATGCGGCCCAGGGGCACGATGCCGGCGAGGGTCTCCCGCAGCTGCGCGGCCCCTGCCTCGTCCGCGGCGAGACCGTCGAGCCCGGGGGTGGTGATGGGGCCGGGCGAGATGGTGTTGACGCGGATGCCGCGCCCGCTCAGCTCGTTGGCCCAGGTGCGGGAGAAGGCGCGGATGGCGGCCTTGGAAGCGCCGTAGACACCGAAGGCCGGATCGCCGGAGACACCCGCGATGGAACCTGTGAGGATCACGGAGCCGCCGTCGACCAGATGGGGAAGCGCCTTCTGGACGGTGAAGACGGTGCCCTTCACATTGCTGTCGAAGGTGCTGTCGTAGTGCTCCTCGGTCATCTGGTCGAGGGGGGCGAACTCGCCGCCGCCGGCGTTGGCGAACAGGACGTCGATCCGGTGTCCGGCGTCGGCGACGGTGGCATAGAGCCGGTCGAGGTCGGCCAGGTTCGCGCTGTCGGCCTGTACCGGGGTGACGTTGCCGCCGATCTGCTCGGCGGCCTTGTCGAGGGCTTCCTTGCGGCGCCCCGTGATGTAGACGTGGGCGCCTTCCTGTGTGAAGCGCTGGGCCGTGGCCAGCCCGATGCCGCTGGTGCCGCCGGTGATGACGACCGTCTTTCCGTCCAGCTGTCCCATGATGTCTCTCCTGTGTCCGCGGCGGCCTCCTCGGCCGCTAGATTTTTAACTTTCAATCACCCTAGGAATGGGAAGGTGATGCGTCAACTATCTAGATGATACGTCATCTAGTTTCGGGCTCGTTGGCGCTGATGTTTCCGGCTGCTGCGTCACGCCGGGGCGAGGATGCCGCCGGGTTCATCCGCATCCGGCGCCGGACGCGGATGAACCCGGCGGCACCTGCCGTGGCGCCGGCGTCAGCGCCAGCCGAGTTCCGGTGCGACGTGCGTCAGGATGCTGTCGAGGACATGCGCGTTGTAGTCGACGCCGAGCTGGTTGGGCACGGTGAGCAGCAGTGTGTCGGCGGCGGCGACGGCCTCGTCCTCGGCGAGCTGCTTGACGAGCGCGTTGGGCTCGGCGGCGTAGGACCGGCCGAAGATACTGCGAGTGCCGGGATCGATGTAGCCGATCTGGTCCGTCGAGTCGCGGTCCCGGCCGAAGTACGCGCGGTCCCGCTCGTCGACGAGCGGGAAGATGCTGCGGCTGACCGACACCCTGGGCTCGCGGGTGTGTCCGGTGGCGCGCCACGCCTCGCGGTACGCCTCGATCTGCTTGCGCTGCTGGACGTGGAGCGGCTCGCCGCTCTCGTCGTCCTTGAGGGTCGAGCTCTGCAGGTTCATCCCGAGCCCCGCGGCCCAGACGGCGGTGGCGTTCGAGCCGGAACCCCACCAGATCCGGTCCCGCAGCCCCTCGGAGTGCGGTTCGATGCGCAGCAGACCCGGCGGGTTGGCGAACATCGGCCTGGGGTCCGGCTCCGCGAACCCCTCGCCCCTGAGCACCTCCAGCAGTTCCTCGGTGTGCGCGCGGGCGAGGTCGGCGTCGGTTCCGCCCTCCGGCGGCCGGTACCCGAAGTGCCGCCAGCCGTCGACGACCTGCTCCGGTGAGCCCCGGCTGAGGCCGAGCTGGAGCCGGCCGCCCGAGATCAGGTCGGCCGCGCCCGCGTCCTCCGCCATGTACAGGGGGTTCTCGTAGCGCATGTCGATCACACCGGTACCGATCTCGATCCGGCTGGTGCGCGCGCCGATCGCCGCGAGCAGCGGGAACGGCGAGGCGTGCTGGCGGGCGAAGTGATGGACCCTGAAGTGGGCGCCGTCCGCCCCCAGCTCCTCCGCGGCGACCGCCAGGTCGATCGCCTGCAGCAGGGAGTCCGACGCGGAGCGCGTCTGCGAGTGCGGCGATGGCGTCCAGTGCCCGAAGGACAGGAACCCGATCTTTTTCATACCGCTTTCAACAATCGGTGTCCGTGTTCATTCCGCTGGGATCCGGGTGATCCGGGTGATCTGGTGGCCTGGTGGCCTGGTGGCCTGGTGGCCTGGTGGCCTGGTGTGGCCTGGTGTGGCCTGCTGGCCGGGTGGCCCGGTCGGCGCGGAAGTCGCGGCGACTGCTGGCGCGAACCGGTTCCGGTCGCCATGAAGACCCGGGGGCCTTCGCGAACGACCCGGGGCGGAGGACTCGACACCGTGCGTTCCCGGGGCCGGGTCGGCGGCCGATGTCTTGGTTCGTGAGACCTTCCGTCCGTGCCGGCTGCATGCTGAATGAGGTCTCTGGGAACGGTGGGGCCTAGGGGGCGACCCTGATTACTTCGTGTCGATCTTCTCGATGACCGTGTCGGTGATCTCCGCGAGGAGTGTGACCTGGCCGGGCGAGAGGTGGTCGAGGAAGAGTCGCCGGACGTCGTTGACGTGCTGTGGCGCGGCGGCTTCCAGGGCGGCGCGGCCGGCCGGGGTGACCATCATGTATGCCCCGCGTCCGTCGTCGATGCACTCCTCCCGGACGACCAGGCCGCGTTTCGCCATGCGTGTGAGCTGGTGCGACACCCGGCTCTTCTCCCACCCGAGCACCTTCGCGAGTTCCAGCACGCGCAGTCGGTCGCCGGGCGCGCGGGTCAGCTCGGCGAGCACGGGATAGTCGGTCGCGGACAGCCCGAACTCGCTCTGCAGCGTCCGTCCGGCCTGGTTGACCAGCAGGTCGTGCATGCGCAGCATGCCGCGCCAGGCTCGTTCCTCGACAGGGCTCAGCCAGCGGGGTGCTTCCTCCTCCATGGCCACACCCTATGAGAAGGTTGACCCTTCCACCATGTTGCCTGCGGGGCCCCGGACGACTGTCCGTTCCCGGGCGGCCATGCCGTCAAGGCCTCCGCCCTGTGGCCCCTCCGCTGATCACCGGCCGCCGCCTGGGCGTGCTGGTCCTGCTCGCGGTGCTCCTGCCGGTGCGAAAGCGCGGTCGGCTGTCTCGTCGGCTCACGGCGGCGGGCGGGGGCGGCAGCCGACGTCGCGGAGTTCGGTCTGTGTCTGGCGGCCCTCGGGTGCCCGGTCAGATCCGGCTCGAGGGTGCGGCGCGGCCATATATGTGATACATCAACTATATTCATCGCGCAGGACGAAGCGCGAACCTGGCAAGTGAAGGGGGCGAGTCGTCATGCCGAACGCCGTGGTCATGACTGGGTACGGTCCGCCGGATGTCCTGAAGCGGGCGGAGGTTCCCATGCCGCAGCCCGGTGACGGGGAGATCCGGATCAGGGTCCGTGCCGCGGGGGTGGGCCCGACCGACCTGGACATCCGGTCCGGCCGCCTCAGGTTCCCCCTGCCTCCACAGCCCGTGCTGGGTTACGAGGTGTCCGGTGTCGTCGATGCCGTCGGCCCCGGCGTCTCGGGCACGCGCGTCGGTGACGAGGTGGCCGCCGTGCTCTTCGGCCGCGGAGGCTACGCCGAGTACGCGCTGGCCTCGATCTGGGCGCACAAGCCGGAGTCGGTGTCATGGGTGGACGCCGCCGCGCTTCCGAGTTCGGTGGAGGCCGCGGCCGGCGTTCTCCGGCAACTGCGGGTCAAGAGCGGAGAGACGCTTCTGCTTCTCGGCGGGGGCGGTTCGGTGGGCTTGATCGCGACACAGCTGGCGGTCGCCCGGGGCGTGAAGGTCATCAGTGCCGTGGGCGCGCGGGACGAGGACCTCGCCAGGGAGCTGGGAGCATCGCCGGTCCGGTACGGCTCCGGTCTCGTGGCCGCCGTCCGGGCCCTCGGATCCGTGGACGCCGTCTTCGACGCGGCCGGTAAGGGGGCGCTCGCCGACGCCGTGGAACTCGCCGGAGGGCCGCAGCGCGTCATCACCCTGTCCGACCATGCGGCGCCCGAGTTCGGAGTCGTGCTCTCGGTGCCCACGGCGGACCGCGCTCCCGGCGCCCTGGACGAGGGCATGGCCATGCTGGCCGAGGGGCGGCTGCGCATGAAGGGCCGCAGGCCCATGCCGTTGCAGGAGGCAGCCGAGGCGCATCGCCTGCTGGAGAGCGGGGAAGTGCGGGATCGCGTCATCCTCACCCTCGACTCGTGATCCGCCGGCCACGAGCTCTCGGCGCGGAGCGTCCGGTACGGCGGTGAAGGGGCCCCCGCGGGGGGCGTGGGCGGGCCCCGCGCTGGGTCGGATTCCGGCCCCGGCTGTACCGCCCGGCCCGGCGACCGCGAAGGCCTGCGGCGGGCCGGGGCCGCCGCAGGCCGTCACCATCGGACGGTGTCGGGCCGATCCGAGCAGGCCGTTGAGGATGCCCTTCTCGGCAAGGCGGAAGACCAGGCCGCCCACGGGAGCGAGAACGGGGCACAGCCGGTAGCGGCACACCCCGCGCGCGCCAGGCAGGCGGTCAGAAGAGCGGCGAGCGGTGAGCGGTGAGCGGTGAGCGGCGAGCCGACGGTCAGGAAGGCAGCCGTGTCTCCCCAGTAATGGAGCCCCGGCGCCAGCCCCAGCCTCAGCCGGAGTCCCTCGCTGCAACTGAACCGGTGAGGAGTGCCGGCCGGGCCGGGCGGGCTCGCGAGGCGATGGCCGCCGCCCGGCCGGCACGGGCGGCCCGGCTCAGCTCCTCACCTCACCCCGCCGTCGGACTCGGCGACACCGCGCTGTTCGCAGGTGGAGTGAGGACGACCTGTGGCTGGCCCGCGACCGCCGGCGGCGGAGTCAGGTCCTGGGCCGGAAGGCCGGGCGAGGTGGTTTCCTGGGCGAGCACCTGGCCGAAGTCGACCAGGCCGGTCGTCTCCACGACCGCGATGTGGTCCAGGACGGTGTCGTTGGCCTGGTCGGCCAGCCCGCGGACCAGTGAGTTCCTCGTGGTGCTGCGGATGCTCGCGATCGTGGTGAGGAGCTGGCCGTTCGTCGCGCGCACGGTGGTGGCCAGGTCCGTGTCGAACTGCTTGCCGCTTTCCGCGTTCAGCCGGGACTCGAAGCTCTGCTGTTGTGGCGACGGTTGGTTGGGCAGCGTGATGCCCAACTGATTGGCGACATTGCGGCAGGCGGCGTCCAACGCGGCATCCCCGTCGACCAGATGCTCCCCCGCGTTCCTGACCGCCTTCGTCGTCCCCTTCTTCGACGCCTTCTGGCCGACGGGGTACTCCCACAGTCCGGCCGCGCGCACCTTGACCACGAAATCCTGGTCGGCTGCCGTCAGCGGTCCGGTCGCCGGTGTGGCGACGACCCGTTCGGGTGCGCCGCTGACCTTCTGGACTCCGAGCATGGCGGGGTAGAGGAGGGAGCCGAGGGTGAAGCTGAGCGCACCACCCACGAAGAGAGTTCCCGCCGCCTTCCGTGAAACGAGCACCGTGTCTCCTGATCCGGTTCTTCGGATCCCGCACGTACGGACATACGGATGTGAGGGTTCCGCAGAACCTTTAGGGCTCGTCATGGATTCGTAAAGCCGGGCCGGCAGGTTCCCCCGCGGCGTGCGGCCGCGACCCGGGTTGAGGCGTGCGTCTGTCACGAATGTCCGCTCGGTGGTGCGAAGAAGGGCCGTTCGGCCCTATCGGCGGCCCGGGAAGGGACTGTTGGGCCCTATCGGGGCCGGGTGCCTCGCGGCCGACCATGGGGCGGCGACCGGGAGGGGCTATGTCCACTCCCGCACTTCTGGTCCTTCCCGGCTCGCCGACGACACCGACTGACAGGGAGGACGCCGCTCGGGCGACGGGATACAGCAGTCGAGAAACAGTGCGGCTGCGCTGCCGCGTGCCGTTGTCGTGACAGACGGGCATCCGGATGTGCGGCGCGGGCGCGCCCCGGTCTGCCCGCACGCAGTGGGAGGACGGGCGGGTCGCCCGAGACGACTACGCCGTCGCCCCGTCACGTCCGTAGGCGCGTTTGCGGGCCGTGCGGTAGACGGCGTGGCTCGATTTGGTGCGGGTGAGCGTGGCCAGGTCCTCGAAGAAGTTGAGGTAGGCGTAGGGGTCGCCGCGCACCTGACGTTCCGCCAGGGCTACGGGCGTACCACCTCCCAGGTGCGCAGGAGCCGGTAGTGGGTGGCCAGGAAGACCAGGTCCTCGTCGACGACCCGGAAGGCCACCAGGTAGGCGAGCATCTGGTAGAACGCGCACACCCGGTAGACGTCGTCGCGGATGGGCTGTTCGAGGCCGCTGATGCCCTGGTCGGCTCCTGCTCCCGACGCGAGGTCCGCCCATAATCGCTCTTCGCTGTGGACGAACTCGGCCGACCGGCACTCCCTGAAGAGGTCGAGTACGAGCGGCAGTTGGTTGGAGTTGTTCATCAGGCGGATCTGGCGCAGGGTGAGCAGGAGGGTCACCCCGATCGCGGTCGTCGAGAGGAGCAGTGTCACCACGTTGACGAGCAGCGTCACGCTGTCCATCCGTCAAGACTGGCACCGGGGTACGCGGGTGACAACGGTGGGGATGACAAAGCCGAACCGGGATGTGGGGGGAGAACATGGCGACGGCTCTGGTGGTGCAGAACGCCGAGCACGCAGGGCCGGGGCGGTGGGGCCGGTGGCTGGCCGGGAGCGGGGTGGGGGTGGAGGTGGTGCGGGGGTATGCGGGGGAGGAGTTGCCGGGGCGGCTGGAGCATCAGGCGCTGGTGGTGCTGGGTGGGGCGATGCTTCCGGACGACGACGAGCGGGCGCCCTGGCTACCGGGTGCGCGGGCGTTGATGAGGCAGGCGTTGGACGAGGGCGTGCCCGTGTTCGGGATCTGCCTCGGGGGCCAGATGCTCGCACAGGTGGCGGGCGGAGAGGTGGCGGGCGGCTACGGCGAGCCGGAGTTCGGGAGCACCGTGCTGACCTTGCGGGCGGAGGCGGCCGAGGACCCGCTGTTCCGGGGGCTGCCGGAGCGTCCTACGGCGATCGAGAACCACTTGGACGCCATCGTGCGGCTGCCCCCGGGGGCACACTGGCTGGCCGGCAGCGAGCTGTGCCCCTATCAGGCGTTCCGGGTCGGTGACGCGGCCTGGGGTGTGCAGTTCCATCCGGAGACCGGACCGGAGCGCATCGCGCAGTGGCCTGAGGGCCGGGCCGAGCGATATGGAGTGGACCGGGAGGAACTGCGCCGGGCGGCGGTGCGGGACGACGCGGTCGCGGCCCCGGTGTGGCGTGAGGTGGCGCTGAGGTTCGCCGCGTGTGTCAGGGGCTACGGTGCCGCGTAGCAGGCTCACACCTGCGGGTCCACCGAGCGCGGCGGTTCCGACAGGTCCGGTGCCGGGTGGAGTCGGTCGTCCGTGATGGGGCTCGGACTGAAGCGCGTCAGGCCGTTCGGAAGTGGCAGTCGCGGCATTCCTCCAGTGCCGCGAGGAAGGATTTCTGGTCGATGCCCCAGCCGAGCGCCGGCCGGTTCTCCGGGACCCGGAGCCGGACCCGGAGCCGGAGCAGGTGGCCGTACGCCCCGAAGGCCGGGTTGGCCGCGGAACGCACCCGGGAGGCGCGGTGCCGGGGGACGGCAGCCCTGCGACGGTCCAGTGGTACGCGCTGGTCGACGCCCCCGCGCAGGCGCTGCTCGATCTCCTCGACGAGGACGAAGGGGCGTACCCGGGTGCCGAACCGGACGGTCGGGTCGGCGGCGGTGATCAGGCGGCGGACCTTGTGGTCGTGGTCGCGCACCAGGACGTAGCCGGACTGGTGGACCGCGCCGATCCAGTCGAGCAGTTCGTCCGAACGGTCGGCCTCTGCGGCCCCTTGAGCGTGGCAGCCACCAAGTCCGCCTAGGCGTCGGCCATGCGCGCGGCCGATCGACTGCCGGCTGACGACGCCGTACAGACGGCCGTTCGGCCTCAGGACGGGAAGACGGGAAGTCGGCTGCAACCCCCGCAGCACCATGATGGCCATGGCGGTGCTGAGACTGTCGCCCACCTTCACGGACTCCGGCACGCGGTTCGCGGATTCCGGGGTGCTCACCCGGTGGGCGGCAGCCGGTGTCTCCGCCTCCTCGTCCGGCAGTAGGCCGGCCGCCCTGCACGGCGAGCTGGAGCGCGGCCGACGCGAGCGTGCTCCCCGAGAGCCTGGTCACGGCGCTCGTCCCCGACTCGTCCGGTCCCGCGGTCTGGAGCCTGCCGCGCCCGGTGTTGTCTCGGTGGCGGTGTGGCGGTGTGGCGGTGTGGTGGCCGGAGCCCGCCATGTCCTGATATGCATCCCGCCCCCGGCGTCCCCCACGCCACCGCGCGCCTCGGATGGCAGTCTGGTGGCGCGAGAAGGACCGCGCCGACCGCATCTGTGGGGGAACAGGGTTGTGTTACGCGTTCACTTCACCGCTGACGACCTGGCCCGGGTCCAGGTGGCCACGGAGCTCGATCCGTTGTGGGAGACCACGCTCGGCCTGCAGCAGCTGATCCGTCCGGGGCGGGGGACACGCGTCTTCCGGTCCTGGCGGCGGCAGGCCCGCGCTCTGGTCGGGCAACGGCAACTGGCGGAAGCCGTACGGCTGCTGGCGGTGCTGGTGCCCGGCAAGGGTGCCTTCCCGGACTTTCTCAACCCGGGCGCGGCGGCGAACGGACTCGACGCGGGGCTCGACGCGGTGCGGGGTACCCCGCGCGAACGGCTGGGCTGCGAACTGCGGTTGCTGGCGGACTGCGGACCCCAGGGCAGACGTACGCCATTGTGGGTGCGCGACCTCGCGGCCGGTGACCGGGGCCGGATGACCGATCTGACCGACGTCATGCGCGCGGTGCACGGGGTGGTCACCGCCGTGGACTGGCCGGAGGCCGCCGCGCTGGCCGAGGCGGACCGCGTTCTGCGCGCCCGGAGACTGCGGGACAGCGGGGTCCACGGGCTGCTCGGCTCGCTGGGCCCCTTCGCCCGCTGGGAACCCCCGGTGCTGCACGTCGACTATCCGGCTGACCGCGACCTCCGGCTGGCCGGGCGCGGACTGCGGCTCGTTCCGTCGTACTTCTGCTGGCCCACCCCGATCTCGCTGGTCGACCCGGAGCTGGAGCCCGTCCTGGTCTATCCCGTCGACCACGGAGCCCCGGGCGCGGCCGAGGCCGGCCGGCAGGCGCTGCCCACCCTGCTGGGCCACACCCGTGCCCGTGTCCTGACCGCACTGGGCGACACGGCCACCACCGGGGAACTCGCCCGGCTCCTGCGCGTCTCACCGGCCTCGGCGAGCCAGCACGTGCACGCGCTCGCCGCCGCAAACCTGGTGCGCAGCCATCGCACCGGCAACCAGGTCCTGCACAGCCTCACCCCGCTCGGCACCGCCCTGCTCAGCGGTCGCCTGCCCGGCGGCAACGCTCCGACCTGAGGTTTTCGGCGCTCGCTGAAACAACTGGCCTCCCCGGCGCCTCCCAGCCCACCCTGGTGAAGGGCCGTGGACCCCGGCCCCACCGACCGAGGACCTCACGAAGACCTCACGAAGACCTCAAGGGGGACACCCATGTCACTGCGCAAGCTGGCCGCGACCTTATGTGCCACGGCGGCACTGGTGGGCGGATCGCTGATCGGCGCCACCTCGGCCTCCGCCGCGTCGTCGGGCCCCGCGACGGCCCAGCTGACCTGTCCGTACTACTACGTGTGCGGGCAGGCCGCCAACGGCAGCTGGTTCCAGTACTACGACTGCGACTTCGAGTTCCAGCTGCCCAACCTGATCGGCTCCGGGCCCCTCATCAACAACCAGACGCCGGGCACCGTGGCGAAGTTCTACGGCAAGAACCACAACCTCCTGTTCACCTCCACCGCCTATGACTCGCGCACCGTCGACTGGACGCCGGTCTGGTACGTCATCGCCTGCTGAACCGACGCCGACGCCGACGCCGACGCCGACGCCCAGCGCCTACGCGCACACGCGTGCCCGTGCCCGCGGCCCCGCTCCGAAGCCGGGGCGGGGCCGCAGGCCGGGCCGGAAGCGCCCTGCCGTGCGTCTCGCCTGTTCCGCCTCGCCTGGCCTCCCCGGAACACCCTGCCTAGCATGAAAAAGACGCCGCTGCCCTCCCGGCGGTGTGTACCCCGCGCCGGCGAAGGGTGAGAGCCGTGAGCACCTCCCACGACGAGCAGAAGCGGCTGCGGCAGGACGAGGGGGAGCAGGTCGAGCCCCGGATAGGGCCGAGGCCCGAGGGCGAGCCGTTCTTCCATCCGTACCACCATCCGGCCGCCGGCTGGGGCGCCGCCAAGAGCGTCAGCAAGTTCCTGGTGCGGGAGCGTGCGCTCGTCGACGGGCCGCGGGCGATCATGAAGATGAATCACGAGGGGGAGGGGTTCGACTGCCCCGGATGCGCGTGGCCGGACGACACGAAGGGGCTGCGGCTCGATCTCTGTGAGAACGGGGTCAAGCACGTCACCTGGGAGATGACCCGCAAGCGGGTCGGGCGGGAGTTCTTCGCCGCCCACTCCGTCGGCGAACTGTCCGAGTGGAGCGACTTCGCGCTGGAGGACCAGGGGCGGCTGACCGAGCCGATGGTCTACGACGGCGCGTCGGACCACTACCTGCCGATCAGCTGGCGGGACGCGTTCCAGCTGGTCGGACGGGTGCTGCGGGGGCTGGACGATCCGAACCGGGCGGCCTTCTACACCTCCGGGCGGCTCGGCAACGAGGCCACCTTCCTGTACCAGCTCATGGCCCGCGAACTCGGCACCAACAACCTGCCCGACTGTTCCAACATGTGCCACGAGGCCAGCGGCCGCGCCCTCGCCGACTCGCTCGGCACCGGCAAGGGGACCGTCGACCTCAAGGACTGGGACGCCACCGACGCCCTCTTCATCATGGGCGTGAACGCCGCCTCGAACGCGCCCCGGATGCTCACCGCGCTCGCCGACGCCTACCGGCGGGGCGCCCAGATCGTGCACGTCAACCCGCTGATCGAGGCGGCCGCGCGGCGGACCATCATCCCGCACGACTTCGTGGACATGGCCGCCCTGCACCCCACCCGCACCGGGACCCTCGACCTCCAGGTGCGCGTCGGCGGTGACATGGCGCTGCTGCGGGGTATCGCCAAGGCGGTCCTGGACCAGGCCGCCTCCGATCCCAAGGCACTCGACCAGGAGTTCATCGACCGGTACACCAGCGGCTTCGAGGAGTACCGGAAGCTGTGCGAGGCCACGCCCTGGGAGGAGATCGAGCGGCAGTCCGGGATCAGCCGCGCCGACATCCTCCACGCGGCCCGGATCTACCGGGACGCGGACCGCTCCATCTTCAGCTGGTGCCTCGGCGTCAGCCAGCACGAGCACGGCGTGGACACCGTGCGGGAGATCGTCAACGTCCTGCTGCTGCGCGGCAACCTCGGCCGCGAGGGCGCGGGCCCCTCACCCGTGCGCGGGCACAGCAACGTGCAGGGCAACCGGACGTGCGGCATCGACCACCGGCCCGAACCGCAGTTCCTGGACCGGCTCGCCGAGGTGTGCGGGATCGACCCGCCCCGGCGGCACGGGCTCGACACCGTCGGCACCATCCAGGCGATGCAGCGCGGCGAGGTCAAGGTGTTCATCGGCATGGGCGGCAACTTCGCGCTCGCCGCGCCCGACACCCGGGCCACCTACGAGGCGCTGCGCGCCTGCGAACTCACCGTCCAGGTGAGCACCAAGCTCAACCGCAGCCATCTGGTCCACGGCCGGCAGGCGTTGATCCTGCCCTGCCTCGGCCGTACCGAGAAGGACCACCAGCGCCACGGCGTCCAGAGCACCTCGGTCGAGGACTCGATGAGCATGGTGCACCTGTCGGTCGGCATGAAGAGGCCGGCCTCCCCGCACCTGCTGTCCGAACCCGCCGTCATCGCCGGTATCGCCCGCGCCGCGCTCCCCGACAGCGGTACGCCGTGGGCCTGGTACGTCGAGGACTACGACCGGATCCGCGACACCATGGCCCGGGTCCTCGACGGCTTCGAGGACTTCAACCGGCGGGTACGGCTGCCGTTGGGCTTCCGGATCCGGCAGCCCGCGCGGGAACTGGTCTTCCGCACGCCGACGGGGCTCGCCGAGTTCTCCTCGGCGCCGCTGCCCGACGTCGTGCCCGAGCCGGGCACCCTGGCGCTCGGCACCATGCGCTCGCACGACCAGTGGAACACCACGATCTACTCCGACAACGACCGCTACCGGGGCATCAGGAACCTGCGCACCCTCGTCTTCATGAACCCCGCCGACATGCGCGAACGCGGTATCGAGGAGTTCGAACCGGTCGACATCACCAGCACCGCCAAGGACGGCAGCACCCGGGAGCTGAACGGCTTTCTCGCCGTCCCCTACGACCTGCCCCGCGGCTGCGCGGCCGGGTACATGCCCGAGATGAACGTGCTGATCGCCCTGTGCGACTACAGCGAACAGAGCTACCAGCCGCTGATGAAGCACATCCGGGTGACGATCCGCCGGTCCACCGCCGCCGGTTGAGACACCGGTCGGCCCGAGTCATGTCCGCGGGACCTCCCGGGTGCGTAGGCTGTGTGTCACCGCGCGGAGCACATCGACTTCGCCGCGTGGAGCACATCGACGAGAGGTCCGACCGTATGTCCGAGTCACCCGGCACCGAGCTGGCGTCCGAGTACAGCGCGCGGATCGCGCAGGACCTCGAACTCAACGCAGAGAAACAGGACCGCCTCGCCACCGAGATCGCCGCCCTGGAAGCGGAGTTGCGCGCGGTACGGGACAACAGGGCGGTGCTGGAGCGGTTGCAGCATGCGCTCACCCCGCAGGGCACTGCGCCCGGGACCACGACCGCGCCCGGGACCACGACCGTTCCAGGGGCCGCCGACACCGACGCCGACACCGTCGAGGCCGCTGTGCCGCACCAGCGGACCGAGCCCGCGCCGAACCGCCGTGCCGCCGCCAAGCCGGCGCCCGCGGCGCCGAAGCCGAGCCTCGTCGAGGCCGTGCACGCCTACCTCGCCCAGCAGCGGGAGCCGCGGTCCGCGACCGACGTCGCCGAGGCGATCAGGGCCGGTCAGCCCGGCCGCACCATCAAGACGACGGTGATCCGCACGACGCTGGAGAACCTGGTCGCCAGGAACCGTGCCCAGCGCACCAAGCAGGGCCGAGCGGTCTTCTACGTCCTCCCGGCAGCACAGGAGTCACCGGAGCCGCAGGCCCCGGAGGCCGACGCGGACGCCGACGCCTAGACCCAGGTCCAGGCACAGGCACAGGCAGAGGCAGAGGTCCAGGCCTCGGTCCGCACCTGCCGATCCGGGACATGTGTTCCGGACCGGCAGGCTGACATATGTTCGATGCGGACACAGTCGTACGCCGAGCAGCCGTGAGCCGTGAGCCGTGGACAGTCAGCCGGACGACGCGGCCGGCCCCAGCGAGCGTTCCGTCACCCCCGCCAGGTGCCGTTCGAACACCCCCGCCGGGTCCGGTGTCAGTGTGCGCAGCGCCACCAGGGCCGTGATCACCACGTCGCACAGCTCCCCCTGTACGTCCTCCCAGGTGTGGGTGACGCCCTTGCGGGGGTTCTGGCCGGTCGCCCCGATCACCGCCTGGGCGACCTCGCCGACCTCCTCCGTGAGCTTGAGCATGCGCAGGACGAGACCGGTCTCGCCGTCGTGTTTCCGGTTGGCGTCCAGCCAGGTCCAGAGGTCCTCGACGGAGGTCCACAGGTCCGGCGGCTCACAGTGCGGCGTCCGCTGTTGCGTCATGGCCGGTAGCCTGCCCCGCCCCACCCCGCCCCACCCCGCAGCTACTCCTCGAACAGCGCCTCCTGCTCGCCCTCCTTCGCCCGCCGCACCCGCCGGTTCCGCGCGCCGATCACCACCGCCGTCGCCGCCGCCGTCACGCCCAGCGCCGCCGGGACCATCCAGCCCCGGTCGAGGACATGCCCGAGCGCATGGTCCAGGGAGAGCCGGCCGGGGCCCGTGACGGCCAGGCCCGCGGCGGCCAGGCCCAGGGTCGCCGCGTACTCGTAGCCGCCCTCCGCGGCGAAGAAGCCGTTCGGCATGTGCAGGGCGGCCGCGCCCGCCATCGACCCGGCCGCCGCGGCCCCCGCCGCCGGCGTCGCCAGCCCCAGCGCCAGCAGTGTCCCGCCGCCCGCCTCCGCCAGCCCCGCCGCCAGCGCGCTCTGCCGACCGGGCGCGTACCCGACCGACTCCATGAACCGGCCGGTGCCCTCGATCCCGCCCCCGCCGAACCAGCCGAACAGCTTCTGCGCGCCGTGCGCCGCCAGCACCCCGCCGGTCCCCAGCCGGAGCAGCAGCAGGCCTACGTCACGTCGGTCGTAGCAGGTCACGGAAGCTCCCATCGGGGACGGCGGATCACGGGGTTCCACCGTCGCACCCGGGCCACCCGGTCGGCCCGTCCTCGCCGCCGTTCGGGTGGCGGGCCGCCGGGACCGATGTGACGCTGACTGACATGACGATCAAGACAGCCAAGCTCAGCGACCCCGCCGTCCGGGCCTTCGTCACCGCCGTCAACGCCAGCGACCGGGACAGCTTCCGCAAGCTCCTCACCGCGGACGCGACCATGGCCGACGACGGCGACGACCGGAACCTCGACGACTGGATCGACCGGGAGATCTTCTCCTCCAACGGTCACCTGGACGTCGACAACGAGTCCAACGGCGGCCGCTCCCTGCTCGCCCACTACCGCAACGACACCTGGGGCGAGATGGTCACCCGCTGGGACTTCACGGTCGAGGACGACGGCCGTATCTCCCGCTTCGAGACCGGGCAGGCGTAGCGGCAGGGCGGCAGGACGACAGGGCGGCGGGTCCGGCAATTCCCTTGCCTTCGTGTGCGCTTCAACCTCTAGCGTCCTCGACCATGGAAACCGAGAGCAGGGCAACCGAGCGCGACGCGACCCAGAACAGCGCAACCGGGAGCAAGGGAACCGGAGGCATCGGCACCGACGGCACCACCAGGACGCTGGGGCGTTCCGGCATCCGGGTCAGCGCGCTCGGCTTCGGGTGCTGGGCCATCGGAGGCGAGTGGCAGGACGCCACCGGGCAGCCGCTCGGCTGGGGCAGGGTCGACGACGAGGAGTCCGTACGGGCGGTGCACCGAGCCCTCGACCTCGGCGTCACCTTCTTCGACACCGCCGACACCTACGGCGCCGGCCACAGCGAGCGCGTCCTCGGCCGCGCCCTCGGCAAGCGGCGGGACGAGGTCGTCGTCGCCACCAAGTGGGGCAACGTCTTCGACGAGGAGACCCGCACCCTCACCGGCGGCGACGACTCCCCGGCCCACGTCCGCCGCGCCCTCACCGCCTCGCTGCGGCGCCTC
Organism: Streptomyces fuscichromogenes; assembly: GCF_014645815.1. GTDB lineage: Bacteria > Actinomycetota > Actinomycetes > Streptomycetales > Streptomycetaceae > Streptomyces > Streptomyces fuscichromogenes. Next base: position 162,093 of record NZ_BMML01000001.1, read on the forward strand.
GGCACCGACCACGTCGACCTCTACCAGCTGCACCTCTCCGACGCCGACCCGGTCCGTGCCGCCGAACTCCGGGATGTCTGCGAGGAATTGGTCGGCGAGGGGCTGATCCGGGCCTACGGCTGGAGCACCGACGACCCCGACCGCGCCGCCGTCTTCGCCGCGGGACCGCACTGCACGGCCGTGCAGCACACCCTCAACGTGCTGCAGGACGCTCCCGAACTCCTGGCGTTGGCAGAGGAGTCGGAGCTCGCCGCCATCAACCGCAGCCCGCTCGCCATGGGGTTGCTCGGCGGACGGCGGACGGGGGCCGCCGACGGCGACATCCGGAGCAGGCCGCCGGCCTGGCTGCCCGGGTTCGGGGACGGCGACGGCGCCGATCCCGCGTGGGTCGGGCGGATCGAGGCCCTGCGCGAGATCCTCACCAGCGACGGGCGGACCCTCGCCCAGGGCGCCCTCGGCTGGATCTGGGCGCGCAGTCCGCGTACGGTCCCCATCCCCGGTTTCCGGTCCGTCGCGCAGGCGGAGCAGAACGCCGGCGCGATGGCGAAGGGGCCGCTCACCGCCGGGCAGCTGGCCGAGATCGACCTGCTCCTCGGGCGATGAGCGGCCCCGGCCGCTCACTGCCGGTGTGTCAGTAGCCCTGGCCACCCCCGTACTGCTGCTGCACGTACTGCTGCCGGCCGTACTCCGCCGCCTGCTGCGGCTGGGCGTCGTGCCCCGCCGCCTGCTGGGCGTACCGCCGGGCGTCGCCCTGCTCGGTGAGGGTGATCTGGCCGGCCTTGATGGTGGCCAGGCGCGGCGCGCGACGGGCGATGGAGGAGTCGTGGGTGACCATGATGAAGGTCAGGCCGTACTCGTGCCACAGGCCTTCGAGCAGCGCCATGATGTCGTCACGGGTGCCCTCGTCGAGGTTGCCGGTCGGCTCGTCGGCGAGGAGCACCTTCGGCTTCTTCACCAGCGCGCGGGCGATCGCGACGCGCTGCTGCTGGCCGCCGGAGAGCTCCGAGGGGGCGTGCGTGAGGCGCTCGCCGAGGCCCACCGAGCGCAGGGCCTCGGCCGCGCGCTCGCGGCGGTCCGCCGGCTTGATGCCGAGCGGGACGAGGGCCGTCTCGACGTTCTCCTGGGCGGTGAGCGTCGGGATCAGGTTGAACGACTGGAAGATGATGCCGATCTTCTCGGCGCGCAGCCGGGTCAGCTTGGTCTCGCTGACCCGGGCGAGGTCGACGTCGTCCAGCATGACGCTGCCCTCGGACGGGCGGTCCAGGCCGCCGATCATCTGGAGCAGGGTCGACTTGCCGCCGCCGGTCGGGCCCTGGATGACGAGCTGGTCGCCGTCCTCGATGGTCAGGTCGACGCCGCGCAGCGCCTCGACCGTCTCCTTGCCCCGCGTGTAGCGCTTGGTGACTCCGGTGAGTCTGTACATGGGTTCTCCACTGGGTGGTAAGGGGGTGGGGGCGCCGCGTCCCGGGGGGAGTGGAAGCGGCGCCCCGGCTCGGGGGCGGGGTGTTACGCGACGCTGCGCAGGGCGTCGGCCGGGCGCATCCGGGAGGCGCGCCAGCCGCCCATCGCACCGGCGATCAGACCGCCGGTGACCGCGAGGCCGACCGCGAGGCCGATGGTGGTGAGGGAGACGGGCGCGGACAGCGCGATCTCCAGGGTGTTCTGGGTGGCCTGCTGGCCGGGGCCGCCGCCGCCCGGGCCGCCGCCCGCGCCGCCACCGCCACCGGTGCTGCCCAGCTGGGCGGTGAGCTTCGGGCTGATCGCGGTGACCGCGTAGGCCGCGCCGACACCGAGGGCGATGCCGAGGGCGCCGCCGATCAGGCCGTTGACCATGGACTCGCCGACCACCTGGCGGGTCACGTTGCGCGAGGGCCAGCCGAGCGCCTTCAGGGTGCCGAACTCACGCACCCGGCGGGACACCGCGGACGAGGTCAGCAGGGCCGCCACCAGGAAGGCCGCCGCGAGGACCGCGATGGACAGCCACTTGCCGACGCTGGTCGCCAGGCTGGAGGCGGTGGAGAGGGAACCGGAGACGGTGGACGCCAGGTCGGCGGAGGTGGTGACCGTCGTACCCGAGATGTTGGCGGTGATCTCCTTCTTCACGGTGGAGATCTGCTTGGAGTCGGTCGCCTTCACATAGATCGTGGTGACCTGGTTCTTGGCGTCACCGAGGGTCTGCGCGACCTTCAGCGGGACGAACACGTCGGTGTCGGACTCGCTGCTGTCCGGGGTGGCGATGCCGATGACCGTGAACTTGCTGCCGGAGATCTTGAAGGTCGAGCCGACCTTGTACTTCTTCTGCTTGGCGTACGACTTGCTGACCACCGCGACCTTGGCGCTGGTCTGCGCGGAGGTGAAGGTCTTGCCCGTGCTGATCTTCATGGTGGACAGCGGGCCGAGACCCTGGTGGGCCACGTCGACACCGGCCACGGAGTAGCTGTTGACGTTGAAGTTGGCGCCGCCGCCCTGGACCTGGGGCGCACCGCCCGAGCCGCTGCTGCTGTTGCTGCCGCCCGGCTGTCCCTGGCCGCTGCTGGTGCTGCCGGAGCTGCTGCTGCCGGTGGTGCTCTTCGCCTTGCCCTGGGTGAAGGAGCCGTCGACCTTGGTGACGTTGAGGGAGAGCGCTCCGACCGCGCTCTCCACGCCCTTCTGGGCGGCGACCTTGGTGACGAGGGAGGACTTCAGGGCCTGGCCGCCCTGGGTCTGCACCCGGTCCGAACTCTGGGTGGAACTGCTGCTGGACTTGGCGTCGAACTTGAAGTTCGGGCCACCCGAGCTGCCCGAGGTCGGCGCGGTACGGGCCTTGGTGACCGTCATGTCGGTCCCCAGGCCGTACAGCGACTTGAGGACCTTGTCCTGCGCCTGAGTCATGCCGGCCGACACCGAGTTGACCGTGATGACCAGCGCGATACCGAGCGCCAGACCCAGAGCGATGACCAGGGCAGCCTTCTTTCTGCGGCCCAGCTCGCGCTTGAGATAGATGCCAAACATCCCGTTCCTCGAAGGTTCTTGGCGCCCGCTGTGGACGCGAGCTCAAGTTAGGGAGAAACCTTTGAGCCACACTGGGTAAAACATGTGTCAGAGCTGAGAAACGGCGAGGTCTTAGCGAACTTTCATAAGACAGCAAATTCCTGGCCGGGCGAGGGGGTACTGCCGGGTAGCCCCGGTGGCCTGCGGTGTACGGTCCCGGGATGCGCGATTCCTCTCGGCTGACCCGGCGTGCCGCCCTCGGACTGACGGCCGCCGCTCTCCCCCTGTCCGCGGCGGTCCCCGCCTCGGCCGCCACCGTCATAGGCGGCGATCGGCTGGCCCGCGGCGGCATACAGGTGAACGGCGCCACCGGCCTCCCCAGGAAGATCACCGCCCGCGCCTGGCTGCTCGCCGACTGCGACAGCGGAGAGGTACTCGCCTCCTACAACGCGCACCGGCGGCTGGCGCCCGCCTCCACCCTGAAGATGCTGTTCGCGGACACCGTGCTCACGAAGTTCGAGCGGACCGAGCGCTACAAGGTCAAGGACTCCGACATCTCCGACGTCCCGGCCGGCTCCAGCCTGGTCGGCATCAAGCCCGGCATCACCTACACCGTCGAGCAGCTGTGGCAGGGCGTCTTCCTGCGCTCCGGCAACGACGCCGTGCACGTGCTCTCCCACATGAACGGCGGGATCGCGAAGACCGTCGCCGAGATGCAGGCCAAGGCGGCCGACCTGCAGGCCCTGGACACCCATGTGGTCAGCCCCGACGGCTTCGACCACCCGGGCCAGCTGTCGTCGGCCTACGACCTCACCCTCTTCGCCCGGCACGGGCTGAAGGACGACGACTTCCGCGGCTACTGCTCCACGCGGACCGCGGACTTCCCGGCCGGCGGCAAGAAGACCTTCCAGATCCAGAACACCGACCGCCTGCTCACCGGCGCCTGGGGACTCGACGTCTACAAGGGCCTGTTCGGTGTCAAGAACGGCTACACCAGTCACGCCGGCAACACCTTCACCGGCGGCGCCACCCGGGGCGGCCGCACCCTGCTGGTCACCGTGATGCACCCGGCCCCCAGCACCAACGCCGTGTACGAGCAGACCGCCGCACTGCTCGACTGGGGCTTCGGGAAGGGGAGTTCGGCGCGGTCCGTGGGCACGCTGGTCGATCCGCTCAGCGAGGGCGGGGTGAGTGCCGGTCCGTCGCCGACCAAGGGCAAGGGGGCCGCGGGGGCGGCCGGGACGGGGGCGGCCGGTTCGGGCTCGTCCGGCCCGTCGGCGTGGCGGCTCGCGGAGGGCGGGGCGGTGACGCTCGCGCTGCTGGGCGCGGGGGCGTGGGCGCTGCGCCGACGACGGCGGACGTCCGGTGCCGGTGCCGGTGCCGAGACGGGTGCCGGTACCGAGGTGGCTGCCGGTGGGGCCGCCGTCCCCGGGGCGGGTGCCGCCGCCGTCCCCGGCTCGGCCGACGCGCCGGCCGGTTCGGGTGACACCGCGGCGGGCTGACGTCACGCGGCAGCCGCTCCACCCACCGGTGCGTACCCGCAGTCCCGCGCGGGTCCACCCCCACCCCGGTCCGGTGGAACGGCTGCCGCCTCCCCCCTCGGTGTGGTCGGCGGAATGCCAGATCCTCAACTGTGAAGTTCTGGTGGAGAAGAGTTGAGCATAGGCCCGTTACCGGCCGCAATACCGCGGACGTCGGCATTCCGAATGTGCAGGTTGCGGACTGTCCGACTGAACGGCCGTTCAGCCCCGGCCCACGTACGGCATCGCCGTCGCCAACACCGTCGCGAACTGCACGTTCGCCGTCAACGGCAGCTCGGCCATGTGCCGCACGGTCCGTGCCACGTCGGCGACGTCCATCACGGGTTCCGGGGTGATCTCCCCGTTCGCCTGCATCGCGCCGGTCCGCATCCCGGCCGTCATGTCCGTCGCCGCGTTGCCGATGTCGATCTGCCCGACCGCGATGCCGTACGGCCGCCCGTCCAGGGACAGCGACTTGGTGAGGCCGGTCAGCGCGTGCTTGGTCGCGGTGTAGGCGACGGAGCGCGGGCGGGGCGCGTGCGCCGAGACGGAACCGTTGTTGATGATCCGGCCGCCCTGCGGCTCCTGCTCCTTCATCTGCCGGAACGCCGCCTGCGCGCACAGGAACGCCCCGTTGAGGTTGGTGTCCACGACGTGCCGCCACGCCTCGTACGGCAGGTCCTCCACGGCCACCCCGCCGGGCCCGAACGTCCCCGCGTTGTTGAACAGCAGGTCCACCCGCCCGAACCGGTCCACGGCCGCCGCGAACAGCCCGTCCACGTCCTCGGGCCGCGCCACGTCCGTGCGTACGGCGAGCGAGGCGCCCTCGGGCACCAGCGCCGCCGTCTCCTCCAGCGCCGCCGGGCGCCGGCCGGCCAGCGCCACCGACCAGCCGGCCCGCAGGAGTTCGGTGGTCACGGCGCGTCCGATTCCGGAGCCGGCGCCGGTGACCACGGCGATCTTCGGTTGCTTTGTGTTCATGGGGCCGCAGCGTAGGCGCTCCGCTGGGGAGGGCCGCGATATCCGGTCGTCGGGTGTCTGCGGCTGCGTTGTGGCTGGTCGCGCAGTTCCCCGCGCCCCTTCGGGGGCGCTTTGAGTTCGGGGCGCTTTGAGTTCGGTGCGCCCTTTGCTTCGGGGTGCTTTCAGCGCTCGTCCGGGTAGTGGACGCCGATCTGCTCGCGGAGGGTGTCCAGGGTGCGCATCACCGCGAGGGTGCCTTCCAGGGGGACGAGGGGGGACTCCTTCTCGCCGGCCCGCAGGGCGCGCATGACCTCACCGGCCTCGTGCCGGAAGGTGTTGCGCGGGCCGTCGGCCGGGTCCAGGGCGAACTCCTGCGGGTCGCGCCCGTCGCGGTGCAGCACGAAGCGCTCGGGGTTGAAGAAGCCGTCCGGGACGTCGATCCGGCCCTGCGAACCGGTGACCGAGGCGGTGGTGCCGGTGCCGCCGACGATGGAGCAGTGCACCGAAGCGAGAGCACCGCTCTCCCAGGAGAACAGCGCAGCCGTCTGGAGATCGACGCCCTCGTCCGAGAGCACCGCTCGCGCCGACATCCCGTCCGGCTCCCCGAGCAGCAGCTGCGCGAACGACACCGGATACACCCCCAGGTCGAGCAGCGCGCCCCCGCCGAGCAGCGGGTTGCGCAGCCGGTGCGCCGGCGGGAACGGCCCCTCCAGACCGAAGTCCGCCCGCACGGTCCGGACCTCGCCGATCGCCCCGTCCGCGACCAGCGCCGTCAGCCGCCGCACCAGCGGGTTGCAGTACATCCACATCGCCTCCATCAGGAAGCGGTCGTGCTCCTTCGCCAGCGCGACCAGCTCCCCGGCCTCGCGGACGTTCATCGTGAACGGCTTCTCGCACAGCACGTTCCGCCCCGCCGCCAGGCACAGCCCGGCGGCCGCCCGGTGCGCCGAGTGCGGGGTGGCGACGTACACGACGTCGACGTCCTCGTCCCGGGCCAGCGACTCCCAGTCGCCGTACGCCCGCCCGATCCCGAACCGGTCCGCGAACGCCGCGGCCGACTCCGAGGAGCGCGAGGCCACCGCCACGATCTCCGCGTCGGGCAGATCGACCAGGTCCGCCGCGAACGCGGCCGCGATCCCGCCCGTCGCCAGGATCCCCCAGCGCACGCTCTGCTCACCCATCCCGGCCGCCCACCCTCGCTCATGTGTTTCTCGGCAGTCTGTACGAGCTGAGAGCATATGCGGGGGCCATCGGAATCCATCAAGAGCGGACCCGACCGCTGGACCGACGAGGACCGCGAGACCTTACGAAGTACGAAGACGGGGGACACATGCCCGACCAGTCGGCGCCGTCGGCGCCGTCGACACCGGCCGCCCAGGGCACCGCCGCGGCCGCGCCGCACGGCCCTGCCGCCCGCCGTACCGGCTTCCTGCTGGTCCTGGCCCTCGGCGGGCTCACCGCGACGCCCCCGCTGGCGATGGACATGTACCTCCCCTCCCTGCCGGAGGTCACCCGCACCCTGGGCGCCCCCGCCGCGACCGTCCAGCTCACCCTCACCGCCTGCCTGGCCGGGATGGCCCTCGGCCAGCTGGTCGTCGGCCCGATGAGCGACCGCTGGGGCCGCCGCCGCCCGCTGCTCGCCGGTCTCGCCGGCTACGTCGTCGCCACCGCCCTGTGCGCCGTCGCGCCGGACGTCTGGACCCTGGTCGCCTTCCGGCTGGTCCAGGGGCTCGCGGGCGCGGCCGGCATCGTCATCGCGCGAGCCGTCGTACGCGACCTGTACGACGGGGACGCCATGGCCCGGTTCTTCTCCACCCTGATGCTGGTCTCCGGGGCCGCCCCGGTCATCGCCCCGCTGATCGGCGGACAGATCCTGCGGGTGACGGACTGGCGGGGCGTCTTCGCCGTCCTCACGGTCGTCGGGGCGCTGCTCGCCGCGCTGGTCTGGACGCGCCTCCCGGAGACCCTGCCGCCGGCCGGCCGGCACGCCGGGGGAGCGGCCGGGGCCGTCCGCGCCATGCGCGCCCTCCTCGCCGACCTGCCCTTCACCGGCTACATGCTCGCGGGCGGGTTCGCCTTCGCCGCGCTGTTCGCGTACATCAGCGCCTCGCCCTTCGTGATCCAGGAGATCTACGGCGCCTCCCCGCAGACCTTCTCCCTCCTCTTCGGCCTCAACTCGGTCGGGCTGGTGATCGCCGGACAGGTCAACGGAAAGGTGCTGGTCGGCCGGGTCGGCCTGGACAAGGTGCTGGGCGCGGGCCTGGTGGTGACCGTGCTCGCCGCGACCGCGCTGCTGCTGATGGCGACCGGCGCCCTCGGACCGGTCGGGCTCGCCCCGGTCGCCGCCGCCCTCTTCGTGCTGATGTCCGCGATGGGCCTCACCCTCCCCAACGCCCAGTCCCTCGCGCTGCTGCGCACCCGGCGCGCCGCCGGATCCGCGTCCGCGCTGCTCGGGACCTCCTCGTTCCTCGTCGGCGCGGTCGCCTCGCCGCTGGTCGGGATCGCCGGGGAGAGAACCGCCGTGCCCATGGCGATCGTCCAACTGTCGGGGACACTGGTGGCGCTGGCCTGCTTCGTGGGAATGTGCCGTCCCTGGGCAGCACGTGGGAACACCCGTGCGAGGCCGGAGGGAGCAGAGAGCTGAGCGTACCGAGACTGCGCGTCGAGACACCGGAACGGGCCGGTCTCGACCCCGCGGAACTCAGTCACCTCGTCCGCGAGGTGCACGGCCTCACCACCGGTGAGCCGCCCTGGGCGGCCGGGGCCGTGGTGGTCGCCGGACGCGGACCCGTGATCGCGGTGCAGGAGGCGTCCGGCTGGGCCGTGCGCTACTCCGCCTACGACCCCGCGACCGACGCCGGCACCGGACTGCCGCCCGCCGCCCGGGTCCCGATGACCGTCGGCACCCCCTGTGACCTGGCCTCTCTCACCAAGCTGTTCACCGCGGTGGCCGCCGTGCAGCAGCTGGAGCGCGGCACCCTCGGCATCGACGCCCGGGTCGGCGCCTACCTCCCCGACTTCCACGGGACCGTCGCCCACGGCATCACCGTCCGCCAGCTCCTCACCCACACCTCCGGACTGCGCCCCGAACTCCCGCTGTACGAATGCCCCGACGACACGGCCCGCCTCGACCTGCTCCGTGCGGAGGTCCCGAGCAGCGCCCCCGGCGCCTACCGCTACTCGGACCTCAACATGCTCCTCCTCCAGCACGTCCTGGAACGGATCACCGGCCGCCCCCTCGACGTCCTGGTCCGTGACGGCATCACCCGTCCGCTCGGCATGGACGCCACCGACTTCGGCCCCTGTCCCGGCGCGGCGGCCACCGAGGACCAGCGGCGGCCGTGGGCCAAGGCGGACCGGGGGATGCTGCGGGGCGTCGTGCACGACGAGAACGCCTGGGCGCTGGGCGGCGTGGCCGGGCACGCGGGGCTGTTCTCCACGGGCCGGGACCTGGCGGTCTTCTGCCGCGCGCTGCTCGCGGGCGGCGCGTACGGCACCGCGCGCATCCTCGGCCCCGACTTCGTGGACCTGCTGCTGGCCCCGCCCGGTCTGGGTTTCCTGGTGGACCAGCGGTGGTTCATGGGCGAGCTGGCAGGACACGGCGCGGCGGGCCACACCGGGTTCACCGGGACGAGCCTGGTCCTGGACCGGGCCACGGACACGTTCCTGGTGCTGCTGGCCAACACGGTGCATCCGCGCCGCCGCCCTGGCGACAGCGCCCCGCGGGCAGCGGCCGCGACCCGCCTCGCCCGCGCTGTCCATACAATCACCGGGTGAGTCACCCCACCCGCCCCGCCCACTCCGTCTCCCCGGCCGACCGGCTCCGCGCCGCCCTCTCCGACCTCCTCGACGGGCTGCCCCCGAAGCAGGCCGCCGGAGCGGTGGAGCGGCTGATCGCCAACTACCGCGGGGCCACCCCGACCGACGCGCCGATCCTGCGGGACCGGGCGGACGTGGTGGCGTACGCGGCGTACCGGATGCCGGCGACCTTCGAGGCGGTACGGTCCGCGCTGGCGGCGTTCGCGGACGCGGTGCCTGAGGGATGGGCGCCGGGGAGCCATGTGGACGTCGGCGGCGGGACGGGCGCCGCGACCTGGGCGGTGACCGACACCTGGGAGGGCACGCGGCCGGTGACGGTCCTCGACTGGGCCGAGCCGGCGCTGGCCCTCGGCCGGGAGATCGCCGCGGCGAACCCGGTGCTGCGGGACGCCTCATGGCAGCGCTCTCGGATCGGAGCGGCGCTCACCATCGAGAGCACTGATCTCGTCACGGTGTCGTACGTCCTCAACGAGCTCGACGCCGCCGCCCGTACCGCCCTCGTCGACGCCGCCGCGGCCGCCGCGCAGGCCGTCGTCATCGTCGAGGCCGGCACCCCCGCAGGCTACGCCCGGATCATCGAGGCCCGGGACCGCCTGGTCGCGGCCGGCTTCCATGTCGCCGCCCCCTGCCCGCACAGCGCCGCCTGCCCGATCGTCCCCGGCACGGACTGGTGCCACTTCTCCGCCCGGGTCAGCCGCTCCTCCCTGCACCGCCAGGTCAAGGGCGGGTCACTGCCCTACGAGGACGAGAAGTTCAGCTACGTGGCCGCCACCCGCTTCCCGCCCGTCCCGGCACCGGCCCGGGTGGTCCGGCGCCCCCAGATCCGCAAGGGCCAGGTCCTGCTCGACCTGTGCGAGACCGACGAACAGCTGCGCCGCACCACGGTCACCAAACGCCACGGCGACCTGTACAAGGCGGCCCGGGACGCGGACTGGGGAGACACCTGGCCGTAGGACGCGTGGGGCCTGTGGGGCCTGTGGGGCCTGTGGGGCCTGTGGGGCCCGTGGGGTCAGTGAGGGTAGTGAGACCCTCTCGCCTCTGCGAGAGGGTCTCACCCCTCGTACCCTCCTTCGCACCCACTTGGCCCCATAAGGCATCCTGGCCGGACCACAGCAAGGCGAGGCGATAGATGAGCGCGACGTTCGGCGGCCCGAGCGGCCGGCAGGGCAAACTCTCCCGGTGGCTCCGCGGGCGCCGTCCGAAGGACGCGGCCGCCGCCGACGACCCGGGCCGCGCGGCCCTGCTGCTCGCCGCCGCCGGGGCGGGCCTCCCGCTGGCCCCCGCCGCGCATCCCGCGCCCGGCTACGGCTGCTCCTGCGACCGCGTCGGCTGTCCCACCCCGGCCCGGCACCCGGTGTCGTTCGCGTGGCAGACGCAGTCCACCACCGACCGCGCCCAGATCGAGCGCTGGGCCCGGCACCAGCCGCAGGCCAACTTCATCACCGCGACCGGCATGACCCACGACGTCCTGGACGTGCCCCTGGAGGCCGGCCGGCAGGCGCTGGAGCGGCTGCTCGCGGGCGGCGTCGAGGTCGGTCCGGTCGCCGAGAGCGACGACGGCCGCCTGCTCTTCTTCACCCTCACCCGGGGCACCCCCGAGGACGAGGACGAGTGGTGGCCCTGCGAACTGGACTGCCACCCGGAGACCATGGACGAGCACCCGGGGCTGCGCTGGCACTGCCGGGGCTCCTACGTCCTGGTACCGCCCGCCCGGCTGCCCGGCGACGGCGACCGGCGGGTGCACTGGGTCCGCGGCCCCGAGCACCCGCTCCCCGACCCGCTGAGCCTGCTGGAGATCCTCACGGACGCGTGCGCCCGGTACGCGGGCGAGGAGGCCGACCAGGTGGGCGTCGGCTGGTAGGTGCTCTGCGGGAAGCACAGGGTTGGGTTGTCGGTCGTCTGCGGAAGCGTGGGGCTGGGCGCGCAGTTCCCCGCGCCCCTGACGGGGCGCCGTTCAGGGGGCGCTGTTCAGGAACCCTGGGCCGAGGTCAGGCCCTGGATGCGGCCCAGCACCGAGACCTTGCCGGTGCCTGCCGGGTCCAGTGCGACCTGGTTGGAGACGAACTGCATCGTCAGCGACTGCTTGACCTCGCCCTTGGTGAGCGCCTTGACGTCCTGGTTCGGCGTCGGCACGGAGGCGCCCGCGGCCGCCGTCTGCTTGGCGTAGTAGCGGGTGGTGAAGAAGACCATCGCCCCGCCGTCGGAGGTCCGCAGCGCGAGCGGCGCGTAGTCGCCGTCGGTCAGCGGCTCGTCGATGTACTGGGTGGCCAGACCCGGCTTGGTGGACTTCTTGCGGTCCGTGCGCCAGCCGCTGGTGTGCGCGCCGTCCGCGAAGAGGGTGCCGCCGCTCTTCAGGTACCTGACGTAGTCCCGGCTCAGGTCGCCCGGGGCGGCCGCGAACCGGGTGCTGTTCGCCGGTACGGCCTCGGCCCAGCCGTCCTTGTCGGTGCTGAACTTCGGTACGTCGTCCGGCGCGACCAGCGTCAGATACGCCACCTGGAACGGCGCGGAGAGGCTGTTGCGGGTGAAGACCAGCAGCCAGCGGTCGTCGCCGCCCTTGTTGCCGTGCGCGTCCGCGACGAACCAGCGCGGCCAGCCGGCCTTCTTCGGGATGGTGTACGTGACGTCGTCGAACTCCAGCGAGGAATGGCCGGAGTTGCCGCTCGGACTGTTGACGTGCCCGGCCTTCAGCCGCGCGGAGTCGATGTCGGCGAGGGCACCGGTCGTGTAGTCCGCGTCCAGGGAACTGTCGTAGGCCTTGTCGGCCTTGTTGTAGGCGTCCGTGAACTGCCGGAGTGCCTTGGCGGCCGAGGCGCGGGTGGTGGCGGGGAGCACCTCGCGCTCCCCGTGCACCACCACGCATCCGCTCGCCGTCATCGACAGGGCGGTCAGCGAGACCGCCAGGAGCGCGTTCCGGTCACGTCTGCGGAGCCTTCGAGGGCCGCGATCCCTGGTCGTCAGGTGCGTCATCAGGTGCCGTGCCATCAGGTGCCTTCACCTTCCCCTTCCCGGAGCCGAACCCTACCGGGGCGAAGAAGAGTGCGAGCGTCGGGACCAGGTACAGCAGCCACACCGTGACCTGGAACACGGTCGGGTCCGGCTGGAAGTTGAAGACGCCCTTCAGCAGCGTCCCGTACCAGCTGTCCGGCGGAACGGTGTCGCTGATGTCGAAGGCCTGGTTCGTCAGCCCCGGGATCCAGTCGGCCTCCTGGAGGTCGTGGAAACCGTAGGCCAGCACGCCCGCGGCGACCACGACCAGCATGCCGCCGGTCCAGGTGAAGAACTTGGCGAGGTTGATCCGCAGGGCGCCCCGGTAGAACAGCCAGCCGAGGAACACCGCGGTGGCCAGGCCCAGGGCGACGCCGACCAGCGGGCGCGGGGTGCCGTCGCTCGCCGCGTGCACGGAGGCCCACACGAACAGGGCGGTCTCCAGGCCCTCCCGGCCGACGGCGAGAAAGGCGGTGGCGACCAGCGCACCCGTGCCCATCGCCAGGGCCGCGTCCAGCTTGCCGTGCAGCTCGGCCTTCAGGTGCCGGGCGGTGCGCCGCATCCAGAACACCATCCAGGTCACCAGGCCCACGGCCACGATCGACAGCGACCCGCCGAGCGCCTCCTGTGCCTGGAACGTCAGCTCCTGGGAGCCGAATTCGAGCGCGCACCCGAAGCCCATGGCGATGAGGACCGCCACCGCGATGCCGATCCAGATCGGCTTCAGGGCGTCCGTGCGCCCGGTCTTGACCAGGTAGGCGATGAGGATGCAGACGACGAGGGACGCCTCAAGGCCTTCCCGCAGTCCGATCAGGTAGTTGGAGAACACGGATCACGCCCCCTCGGCGGACTCGGCGGACTCGGAGGACTTGGCGGACCCGGAGAACAGGGCCCGGCCCCACCAGTCGTCCGTGTCCCGGACGCCGGGCGGAACCGCGAAGACCGCCGAACCCACGTGCTGGATGTACTCGTTGAGCGCGTCGGACGCCGACAGCCTGCGCTGGAGCGGGATGAACCCCTTGCGGACATCACGCATGTAGGCCAGGAAGAACAGTCCGGCGTCGAGCCGCCCGAGCCCGTCCGTCCCGTCGGTGAAGGAGTAGCCCCGGCGCAGGATGGTGATCCCGCCGTTGGAGTCCGGGTGCGCGAGCCGCACATGGGCATCGGGCTTCATGGCCTTCAGGAACGGCGCGTCGTGCTCCTTGGCCTTGCCGACCGGGGCGCCCTCACCCTTGTCCCGGCCGAAGACGTCCTCCTGCTCCTGGAGCGAAGTCCGGTCCCAGGTCTCGATGTTCATCCGGATCCGCCGCGCGACCAGGTACGACCCCCCGCTCATCCACGCCGGTCCGTCACCGTCCGCGGACCACACGAACTTCTTCAGGCGGTCGGTCTCGGTCCCCGCGATGTTGCGGGTGCCGTCCTTGAACCCCATGAGATTGCGGGGCGTCTGCGCGTCCGGGGTCGTCGACGAGGTCTTCCCGAAGCCGAGTTGGGACCACCGGATGGCGACCTTGCCGAAGCCGATCCGGGCGAGGTTGCGGATGGCGTGCACGGCGACCTGCGGATCGTCGGCACAGGCCTGGACGCAGAGGTCACCGCCGGTGCGGGCGGCGTCGAGGTTGTCGCCGGGGAAGCCGGGCAGATCGACGAGCGCGGCCGGCCGCTGCCCGTCGAGCCCGAACTTCCCGAAGAGGGACGGCCCGAAGCCGATCGTCAGCGTCAGCCGAGACGGCTTGAGTCCGAGGGCCTCACCGGTGTCGTCCGGCGGCGCCTCGGCGAGCCCGCCGTACGCGCCCTCGCCGACGGCCTTGCCCGCGGTCATCCGCCGGGCCGCGGCCGTCCAGTCCTTGAGCAGCTGCACGAACTCGGCCCGGTCGTCCGTCTTCACGTCGAACGCGGCGAAGTGCAGCCGGTCCTGGACGGGCGTGGCGATCCCGGCCTGGTGGGCGCCGTGGAACGGGACGGCACCACCGGTGTCGGCGGCGACCGGGTCGGCGTCGCCGCCGGCCTCGGCCATCGCCACCGCGCCCCCGGCGACGGCGGCCCCGAGCGCGAGCCCGGCCCCGCCCCACCCGATCAGGGACCGACGCGACGGATTGACTTTCTCACCCATGTCCCGCCCCTTACTTGACCACGGCCGCGGCGAGCTTGGACAGCGGCTCCGCAAGGGCGTTGACCGCGTCCGACAGCTCCTTGCGCTGTGCCTCGGTGACCGTGTCGTACGAGACGAAGCCGTCGGAGGTCTTGTCCGTGCGGTACTTGTCGAGCAGCGTGTCCAACGCGGCGAACTGCTTGTCGAGTTCGGCGGCGAGCGCCGCGTCGTTCTTCTGGGCGACCGGCTTGAGCAGCTCGTACGCCTTCTGCGCGCCGTCCACGTTGGCCTTGAAGTCGCTCAGGTCGGTGTGCGAGTAGCGGTCCTCCTCGCCGGTGACCTTGCCGGTGGCGACCTCGTCGAGGAGTTCCTTGGCGCCGTTGGCCATGGAGGTCGGGGTGATCTCGGCCTTGCCGACCCGCTTCTGCCAGTCCGTCAGGTCGGCGAGCAGCTCATCGGCGAGGGCCTGCTGCTCGGCGCCGGCCTTCCTGTCCACCCACAGCGCCTTCTCCAGCGCGTGCCAGCCGGTCCACTTCTGGCCCTTCTCCAGGTCGTTGACGCGGGTGTCGGTCTTGGGGTCGATGTCCCCGAACGACTCGGCGATCGGCTCGGTGGTCTCCCAGCCGACCCGGGAGGGGGCGTAGGCGTCCTTGGCGGCGTCGATGTCCCCGGCCTTGATGGCCTTGACGAAGGTCTCCACCTTCGGGATCGTCGCGTCGGCCTGCTCCTGCGCGTACTCGCGGTAGGCGGCGACGGCCGCGTCCAGCTTCGGGTCGCGCTTGGCGACCGTGCCGCCGGTGACGGTCAGCTTCTGCCGTACGCCGTGCCCCTTCATCCCGGGCCGGCAGGCTATTTCGTACGACCCGGCCTTCACCTCGGCGGTCAGCGTGTACTTCGTCCCCGGGCCGATGTTCTCCTTCTCCGACACGATCCGGTCGTCCGGGAAGAGGATCTCGACCTCGGTGGCCTTGGAGCCCTTGTTCTCGATGGCGAGCGTGACGTGGCCCGCCGGCACGGACTTGGTGGACGTCTCGCACTTCGAGTCGGCGGCGGTGACCTGGATCGCGTCGTCGCCCTTGGCGTCGCTCTTCGCCGTGCAGGCCGAGAGGGCGGTCAGGGCGGCCACGGCGGTGGCGGCGGTGACGGTGAGTCGGACGGCACGCATGCAGGCTCCAAGCGAGGTGGTGTGGTGAGGCTGGCCTAACTTACCTGAGGCTTACCTGACTCATACCCGTCCGGGTGGTGATTCACCAGACACAGAAAGATCACAGACACGGCTTGATATCGACGTCCTAAAACCAACGCCAAGGAAAGGCAAAGGAAAGGTCAAGGGCTGCGTCTCGGGGCGACGACGGCAACTCCCGTCCGCGGATGCGGAAACACCTCGACCGGCTGGTCGTAGACCTCCGACAGCAGCCGCTCCTCGAACACCTCGGCGGGCGGGCCGTCGGCGGCGACCCGGCCGGCGCGCAGGATGGCGACGCGGTGCGCGTAGGCGGCGGCGAGGGCGAGGTCGTGCAGCACCACGACCACCGCGTCACCGGCCCGCGCCCGCTGCCGGCAGAGCCGCAGCACCAGTTCCTGGTGCCTGAGGTCGAGCGCGGCGGTCGGTTCGTCGAGCAGCAGCACGGGCGCGCGCTGTGCGAGCACCCGGGCGAGTGCGACCCGGGCCCGCTCGCCGCCGCTGAGCGCGCCGAACGACCGCTCGGCGAAGGCGGTCACCTCGGTCGCCGCCATCGCCTCGGCGACGGCGAGCTCGTCCTCGTCGGGGTCGGCGCCGCCGTACGGCGCCCGACCCATCTCCACCACGTCCGCCACCGTGAACGGAAAGGAGAGGGCGGCCGACTGCGGCAGCACGGCCCGCCGGAGCGCGAGTTCACGCGCGGACCACTCCGTGGCGGGACGGCCGAAGACCCGCACCACCCCGCCGCCGGGCGCCACATCACCGGCGAGGGCGGCCAACAGGGTCGACTTCCCGGCCCCGTTGGGCCCGACGAGAGCGAGCACTTCCCCGCCCCGGGCGACGATGTCGACACCGACGAGAACGGACCGCCCGCCGAGCCGGACATGCACCCCCTCGCCCTCGGCGAGAACCGCACCGACAGCCGGGGGAGGGGGAGGGCCGGGATTCGGACGGCGGAGTCTCATGAGCGGGGTTCTCCGATCGATCGGCTGCGGTCATTTCGGCACCGCCGGACAACACCGCGGTGGCGCAGCACCGTTGCGGCGGAAAGAGAGCGAGCGGGGCGGCGACAGCGCCCCAAAAGGGGCGCGGGGAACTGCGCGAGCGGCCACGGCGGCGCCGGGCAGTGCCCTGAAAGGGGCGCGGGGAACTGCGCGAGTGGGCACGGCGGCGCCGCACCTGACGACGGACCGGTAGTGCCCTGACAGGGGCGCGGGGAACTGCGCGTGCGGCCACGGCGGTGGTGTGCCCGGCGATGGACCGGTATCCGCCCGCGGCGCGATCCGCATCGTTACGCCCACCCCCCTTGTCGGCGTCGTGTCCTGCGCAGCAGCCAGAAGAAGAACGGGCTGCCGAGGAGGGCCGTGAGGACGCCCAGGGGGAGTTCGGCCGGCGCGGCCACCGTGCGGGCGGCGAGGTCGGCGGTCAGCAGGGCCACCGCTCCCAGCAACGCGCTCCCCGGGACGAGGAAGCGGTGCCCGGGGCCCGCCGCCATCCGCAGAACGTGCGGGACGACCAGCCCCACGAAGCCGATGATCCCCGACACACTCACCGCCGCCGCCGTGAGAAGGGCGATGACCAGTACCAGCGTGAGCCGCAGGCGCTCCACGTCCACGCCCAGGTGCCGGGCCGGGCGTTCGCCGAGGGAGAGCAGGTCGAGACGGCGGGCGTGGCAGGGAGCCAGGGCGAGGCCCAGCAGCGCGCACGGCAGCACCGCCAGCACCTTCGGCCACGTCGCCTGGGACAGGCTGCCGAGCTGCCAGAACGTGATCTGGTTGACCGCCGCCGTGTCCGCGAAGAAGAGGAACAGCCCGATCAGCGCCCCCGCGAACGCGTTCACCGCGATGCCCGTCAGGATCAGGGTCACCACCTCCGTACGGCCCCCGGAACGGGACATCGCGTACACCAGCAGCGCCGTCGCCAGCCCCGCCGCGAACGCGAACACCGACACCGTCCAGGCGCCGAGGAAGTCGAGCCCGAAGGCGATCACGCCCACCGCCCCCACCGCCGCCCCCGAGGAGACCCCGATCACCCCCGGCTCGGCGAGCGGGTTGCCGAACACCCCCTGCATCAACGCCCCCGCGCACCCCAGCGAGGCACCGACGAGCAGCGCCAGCACGATCCGCGGGAAGCGGACGTTCCACAGCACCGACTCGGGGACCCGGCCGAGTGCCGTTCCGCCCAGTCCGGCGCGGTGCAGGACCGAGGCCAGCACGTCCCCGGTGGGGATCGGATACGCGCCGAGCCCCGCCGCCACCGGCACCAGTACCAGCAACGCCGCCACCAGCCCCACCGTGAGCAGCCACCCGGCCCTCGGCCCCGGTCCGCGCCCGCTCACTTCGCGCCGTCCCCGTACAGCTGCGCCACCACCGACTTCAGCACCTGGTCCGTCCGCGGCCCGTAGTTGAGCAGCACCCCGTCCTCCACCGACACCACCCGCCGGTCCATCCCGGCCGGCGTCTGCGCCACCCCCGGGATCCGCACCAGACCGTCGATGCCCCCGACCGACTCAAGTCCCTTCGTCATGACGAGAATCGCGTCCGGCGCGGCCTTGACGAGCGCCTCGGTGGTGAGCGCGGTGAAGTCCTTGGTCAGCCCGGACGCGGCCCCGGCGTCCACGGCCCCCGCCGCCGCCAGCAGCGAGGTGGCCCCCGACCCCCGCCCGCCGATCAGGTACACGGAGGCCGAGCCGCGCAGGTAGAGGAAGGCGACCCGCGGCTTCGTCCGCTCGTGCGGAACCGCCGCGCGCACCACGGCGATACGGTCCTCCGTCCGCCGCGTCAGCCGTTTCCCCGCCGCCGGTACGCCGAGCGCGCCGGCCACCGCGGCGATCCGCGGACCCACGTCGTCCAGCCCCCGCGCCGGGCCGACGAGCAGTACCGGGACGCCCGCCTCGCGGATCTGGTCCATCGCCTCCGCGGGGCCGGTGGTGGTCTCGGCGAGCACCAGGTCCGGCTTGAGGGAGAGCACGCTCTCCGCGGAGACGTCGTGGTTGCGGGTGACGACCGGCAGCTTCGCCGCCTGCCGGAAGGTCGCCGTGATGTCCCGGGCGACGACCCGGTCACCGAGCCCGAGCGTGAACACGATCTCGCTGAGGCTGCCGGAGAGCGGCACGATCCGCCGGGCCTGGCGAACCGTCACCTTCCGGCCGTCGGCGGACGCGACGGTGACCGGGAGCCGCGGCGACGGGGTGCCGGTGAGCGGCTCGACGCGGTTGGCGACGGCGGCCGCCGGTTTCGCGGCCGCGGCCTGCGGTGAGCCTCCGCAGGCGGTCGCCGTCAGGGCGAGGGCGAGGGCGAGCAACGGGACCAGTGCTCCCGCCAGTCGGGTGCGCAAGCGTCGCACGGTCGTCCGTCCGTTTCTCTCGGGTCACCGGTGACCGCTGGGGGCGGCCTGGCGCAAAGCTTAGGTTAGCCTTACCTTAATTCGCTACCGGCTGTCGTACCCGTCGCACTCGCCGTACCTGCCGTACCTGCCGTACCCCGTCATGCCCGTCGTTCCCCGGAGGACCTCCCATGCCCGCGCGCCTTCGTGCCCTGGTCACCGTGTTGTGCGCGGTGGTGCTGGGGGCCCTGCTGCCGGCGGTCACCGCCCACGCCACGAGCCGTACCGTGCAGGGCGGCCGGCTCGACTGGGGCGTCAGGTCGTCCTTCCAGAGCTATGTCACCGGCCCGATCGCGAAGGGGAGTTACTCCCTGACCGGCGGGGCGGCGACCGTCGGCAGCAGCCAGTTCCGCTTCCCTTCCGCGACCGGCGCCTACGACGCCGCCACCGGCGCGTTCACCGCGTCCTTCGCCGGCGGGGTGCACTTCGTCGGCCACCGGGAGAGCGACGGCGGCTACCGGCTGGACCTCACCCTCAGCCGCCCCACCGTCCGGATCTCCGGCTCGGCCGGCACGCTCTACCTGGACGTCACCGGCAAGGCGAAGGGCACCGGGACGGTCACGACGTCCACGCAGGTGCCCTTCGCCTCCCTCGCCCTCGGCGGCCTCGACATGAAGGGCGCCGGCACCGCGGTCGTCCTGAACAACGTGCCCGCCACCCTCACCGCCCGGGGCGCCGAGTCCTTCGCCGGCTACTACCCGGCCGGCACCGCCCTGGACCCGGTGAGCCTGGCGGCGGACGTCGAGCCCGCGAGCACGCCCACCCCCGCTTCGAGCAAGCCGGCCACCGGAAAGGCCACCGCGAATGCCACCGCGAAGGCCAGCCCGAAGGCCGGCTCCATCGAGGACGGTGCCGTCGACTGGGGGGTGCGCCGCACCTTCCGCGAGTACGTCACCGGTGACATCGCCCGCGGCGGTTGGACGCTGACCCGCGGCGCCGAGGACGGCGGCGCCCTCTTCCGGTTCCCGAAGGGCGAAGGGACGTACCGGAACGGCGTGTTGACGGCGAGTTTCGCGGGCGCCGTCCGATTCACCGGCGATCACGGCCTCGATCTGGGACTGAGCGCGGTCAGGGTCGCCGTGGAGGACGGCACGGGCACCCTCTACGCCGACGTCGACAGTGACGCCTTCACCGGCGACAAGGTCCCGCTGGTCACCTTCACCGCCGGGGACCTCACCGCGAAGAAGGGGCTCGCCGAGGTCGCCGAGGCCCCCGCGAAGCTCACCGCCCGCGGCGCCAGGGCCTTCGCCGGGATGTACCGG
The DNA here is from genome assembly GCF_014645815.1 of Streptomyces fuscichromogenes. GTDB lineage: Bacteria > Actinomycetota > Actinomycetes > Streptomycetales > Streptomycetaceae > Streptomyces > Streptomyces fuscichromogenes. The sequence goes on from NZ_BMML01000001.1 coordinate 182,271, forward strand.
GCCGGCACCGCCATGGACCCGGTCTCCCTGGCCGTCGCCCTCACCGCCGACGCCACCCTGCCCGCGCTGCCCGACCTGGGCAGCGCGGCCGACGAGACGGAGACACCGGAACCGTCACCGGCCACCGCCTCGGCGCGGCCGGTGGCGAGCGACCCCACCGCCTCCGACGGCGACGGAGCCCCCGTCCTGCCCGTCGTCCTCGCCGCGGGTGCCCTGTCGGCCGCCGCCGCGCTCTTCGCGGTCGCCGTCCGCAGGCGCCGTACCCGCCCGGCGGCCGGGCAGCCCGCCCCCGCCGACGAGGACTGACCCACACCGGCCCATCGCCGGAACACCCACAAGGAGCCACATGCCCGCCACCACCACCAGAAAGCTCGCCCTCGCCGCCGCCGTCGCGGTCACCCTGGGGGCCGGCGCACTCACCGCGGCGACCAGCGCGTCGGCTGCCGAAGTACCGCTCAGCGGCTATGAGTTGACCTGGGGCATCAAGCAGTCGTACCGCACGTACGTCACCACCTACGCGGCCGGTACCTTCACCCCGGCGGGCGGCGCGACCCAGGCCGCGGGCAACGGAGCCTTCACCTTCGGCCAGGGCGACGGCAGTTACGACTCCGACGCGCACACCGTGGACCTCGCCTTCCGGGGCAGCCTGCGCATCGTCTCCCAACTGCACGGCTTCGACCTCACCCTGTCGGACGTCAGGTTCGACAGCGGGGCGGCCGAGATCACCGCGGACGTGACGAAGGACGGCACCACCACGGACGACGTCCCGCTCGCCACGGTCACCGTCACCCGCGCGATGACGGACATGACGACCACCCTGACCAAGCAGGCCGCGGACGTCCTCGGCAGCGCGGGCTACGAGGGCGCGGCCGGTGACCCGCTCACGGTCGCCCAGACGACGACGGAGTCCCCGTCGCCGTCGCCGACCCCGTCGTCCTCCGCGTCGCAGAGCGAGAGCCCGTCCCTGTCCGCGTCCCCGTCCGCGTCCCCGTCCGCCTCGCCCACGACGAGCACCTCCGCTTCCCCCTCCGCAGCCCCCTCCGCGTCCTCCTCCCCCTCCTCCTCCGACTCCGAGGAGACCCCGGCCGGGGGCGACATCGCCGACGGCACCCTCACCTGGGGGGTGAAGGAGTCCTTCCGTACCTATGTCCTCGGCAGCGTCGCGCAGGGGAAGATCACCGTCTCGGGCGGCGCGACCCAGGCCGCCGGCAACGGCGTGTTCGCCTTCCCCCACGCCACCGGCGACTACGACACCGACGCCGGCAGCCTCGCCGCCGCCTTCGACGGCGCGGTCACCTTCAGGGGCCATGAGAGCAACGGCACGTACGGCCTCGACCTCACCCTCGGCGACATCCGCGCGACGCTCGACGCCGGCAAGGGCGAGCTCACCGCCGACGTGACCAGCCTCGGCACCACCACCGAGGACGTCGAGCTGGCCGACCTGAAGGCCGCGTCCGCCGACCTGACCCCCACGGACGACGTCATCACCCTGGACGACGTCACCGCCACCCTCACCGAGGCCGGTGCGAAGGCGTTCGGCGGCTACTACCCGGCGGGCACCGAACTCGACCCGCTCGACCTCTCCGTCGCCCTGACGGACGACGCCCAACTCCCCTCCGGTGACGGCGAGTCGACCAGCACCCCGACCACCAGCACCCCGACCACCATCGGCTCGGACACCGGCGGCTCGGCGAGCGGCGGCACCACCGCCTCCACGACCGGAGGCACCGGAGGCACCGGCGGCGCCCTCGCCTCCACCGGCTCGGCCGTCCCGGCGACCGCCCTCGGCGCGGCGGCCGCGGTCACCGCCGCCACGGGCGCCGGTGTCGTGTACGCGATGCGCAGGCGCCGTACCGAGACGTGACGGCGTCACGGCGTGCCGCCCCGCCTGCGGCGGATGCTTCAATGCCGGAGTGACTGATTACGACGTGCTGCGTGTCTTCTGCGCGGCGAACGGCGGATACGGCAACGAGCTCGGGGTCGTCCGGGACGGCTCCGTGCTGCCCGACCGCGAGGACCGGCAGGCGCTGGCGGCCAAGCTCGGGTTCAGCGAGACCGTGTTCGTGGACGACCCCGAGCGCGGGGCCGTCGACATCTACACCCCCACCCTGCGGCTGCCGTTCGCCGGGCACCCCTGTGTCGGCACCGCCTGGCTGCTGGACGTGCCCGAGCTGGTCACGCCGGCCGGTGTGGTCGGCGCCCGGCTGGACGGGGAGTTCAGCTGGATCGAGGCGCTCCCGGAGTGGGTCCCGCCGCGCACCCTGCGCCAGTACGCCGACGCCGCCGAGGTGGACGCGCTGCCGGTGCCGCCGCCGGGGGAGTGGATCTACGCCTGGGCGTGGGAGGACGAGTCGGCCGGCCGGGTCCGGGCCCGCGCCTTCCCCGGCCGTGACGACGGCATCGACGAGGACGAGGCGACCGGTGCGGCCGCCCTGCTGCTCACCGACCGGCTGGGCCGGGCCCTGAACATCACCCAGGGCAGGGGCTCGCAGATCCTGACCGCACCGCAGCCGTACGGCTGGGTGGAGATCGGCGGACGGGTCTTCCTGGAGGGCCCGGAGAAACAGCCGAGGTCAGCCGGTTACTGAGCCCGCGGCCCGCGCCGCCTTCTCGGCGCGCCCGCGCCGGACGTAGTACCAGGTCATGTTCGACGACAGCCCCGTCAGCAGCACCCAGACGACGCCGATCGCCCAGCTGCCCTGGACGAAGGAGACGACGGCGGCGACGACGGCGAGAACGCAGACGACCAGGGCGTACAAGGCGAGGCGGGGCATAGGAGTCGTTCGCTTTCCGAAGACGTCTTTCCGAAGACGTGAGGACACTGGTGGCCGCCCACCAGTGTCCCCCATCCGCTCAGACGTCCGTGACGCGGAGCCCGGCGTGTGCCTTGTAGCGGCGGTTGACCGAGATCAGGTTCGCGACCAGGGACTCCACCTGGTGGGCGTTGCGCAGCCGCCCCGCGAAGACACCGCGCATCCCGGGGATCCGCCCGGCCAGCGCCTGCACGATCTCCACGTCCGCCCGCACCTCGCCGAGCACCATCACATCCGTGTCGATCTCCTCGGTCTCCGGGTCCTGGAGGAGCACGGCGGAGAGGTGGTGGAAGGCGGCCGTGACCCGCGAGTGCGGCAGCAGTGCCGCGGCCTGCTGCGCCGCGCTGCCCTCCTCCGGCTTGAGCGCGTAGGCGCCCTGCTTGTCGAAGCCGAGCGGGTTGACGCAGTCCACGACCAGCTTGCCGGCCAGTTCCTCGCGCAGTGACTCCAGCGTCTTGCCGTGCCCGTCCCACGGCACGGCGACGATCACGAGATCGCTGCGGCGCGCGCACTCGGCGTTGTCGGCGCCCTCCACACCGTGCCCGAGCTCGTCGGCGGCGGCCTGCGCGCGCTCGGCGGCCCGGGAGCCGATGATCACCTTCTGGCCGGCCCGGGCCAGCCGGTAGGCGAGGCCCTTGCCCTGCGGGCCGGTGCCGCCGAGCACCCCCACGACCAGACCGGAGACGTCGGGCAGGTCCCAGGGATCCTTGGCGGTGGCCTTCCCGGCCGCCGGCTGCTGTGCACTGTCGGTAGAGGTCATGGGCCGACTCTACGTCCGGGCCGACGGCCGCACCCGGTCAGGTGAGCCGGTTCACGGGCACCCGCCGGAAGGTGATCGTCGAGTACGCGCTGAAGTCCCCGGTCTCGTACAGGAGCCCGACGGTGGCCGCGTCGATCCGGGTCAGGTCGGAGTAGGCGGCGGGCAGTCCGTCGACCGTGTACGCGGCCCGCCAGGTGGTACCGCCGTCGGTGGAGACCCGGATCGTCATCAGGGCACGGCTCGCCGGATCGCCCGGCCCGGAGTACAGCAGCACATCCGGATCGCGGAGTTGGAGCACACTGGCCTCGCAGACGGGGGCGGTGAGCCCGGCCTGCGGCCGGAAGGGCCTGACGAGGGTCCTGCCGCCGTCCTCCGAGTGCGCGTCCGCCCGGTTGCCGGGCGCAGGGGAGTCGTTGCGCGTGTTGAAGTAGACGCGTCCGTCGGGCAGTTCGGCCGCCGTGGTCTCGTTGACGTTGATGTACCCGTCGGTGTTCTCGTCGAGGTAGCCGAGGTACCAGGTCTCCCCGCGGTCGTCGCTGAGCAGACAGTGCCCGCTGTTGTACCTGGCCTCGGTGCCGGTGTCCGTCCCGGTGGGCGGCAGGGTGTGGTTGGCGGCCACCACGACCCTCCCCGAGCGCAGCTGGACGGCGTGCCCGGGGGTGGTGGCGTACCACCGCCACCCGGCCTTCTTCACCGACTCGGTGATCTCCCGCGGCGCGGACCACGTCACCCCGTCGTCGTCACTGTGCTGCACCCACACCCGGCGCCCGTCGGCGTCCGGCACCTGCCCGCGCAGGATGGCGTCCTCGGTGGCGGAGGCGGCGCTGCGGACGTGCACGAGCAGGACGCGACCGGTGTCCAGGACGACGGGGGCGGGGTTCCCGGCGAGATCGGCGCCGTTGCTCGCGGCGACCTGCAACGGCCCCCAGGTGCGCCCGCCGTCCCCCGACCGCTTCAGTACGACAGCGATGTGCCCGTGGTCCGCGGCGGAGTTCACTCTCCCCTCGCAGAAGGCGAGCACGGTGCCCGTCCGGGACACCACCACGGCCGGGATCCGGAAACTGGCGTAGCCCTCTTCGCCCCCGCGAAAGGGAATGCTTGCTTCTACGTCGCTCATGGGTCGCGTTCTCCCCGGTTCGGACGAATTCCGGGTGAACTCCGCGTCACGAGTGACCTATTACGGCAGTATGCGATGACATGGACGCTGTACGGGTCGCATTGTTGCGCGAAGTGCTCGCCGGGACCGAGTGGTTGGGGGCGACGCGGAGATTTGCGGGTGCGCTGCGGGGCTCGGTGGTCACGCACGGCGGCGGACTGCTCCTGCTCGGTACCCCGGAGTACGAACCGTGGCATCTCGCCGCGCACCTGATGGACGAGGCGGCGTGGTCCGGTACGCCGGAGCTGGCACCGACCCTGGTACGACACGACGCCCGCCCCACCGACCCGGCGCACCTCGCGGTCGGCCCCGGCCGCATCGAGACGGCCCGCCGGGGCGAGACGCTGCTGGTGGTGGCGCCGGGGGACTCGCAAGCCCTCCTGGAGCGCGTCCACACGGCCCGCCGCGCCGGCGTGACGATCCTGACCCTCTCCACCACCGCCGACGACGCGCTGACCACGATGGCCCACGAGACGCTCACGGTCGCCGAGGGCGCGGAGCTGGACCTGGACACGGTCCAGCACCTGGTGAGCGCGGCGACGGGCGAGAACGGCCCGTCCCCCCGCGGCGGCCGCCGCTTCAGAGACCGCCTGGCCCGCCTGGCGGAAACGGTGACGGCCCCGCCGCCGACCCCCTGGTGACTGCCTTCGGCAGCACCACGGATGCCGACCGCGGGCGCGTAGCGGTTGCTCGCGCAGTTCCCCGCGCTCCTGAAGGGGCCCTACGGCAACGCGTCCTGAAGGGGCGCGGGGAACTGCGCGACCAGCCCCCACGGGCCGCACCCGGGCGAAAAGCGTTTGCCGCCGCCGAGCGCAGCGTTCAGCATGGCCCAGCGTGAACCGCCTCCTCCCCGACCTCACGCCCTGGAAGGCCTCCGCCGACTTCCGGCGGCTGTGGGTCTCCGGTCTGATCAGCAACTTCGGGAGCTTCCTGACGTTCGTCGCGCTCCCCGTGCAGATCAAGGACCTCACCGGGTCCGCCGCCGCCGTGGGAGCCGTCGGTGCCGTCGAACTGCTTCCGCTCGTCCTGTTCGGGCTGTACGGCGGCGCCCTCGCCGACGCCCTCGACAAGCGCGCGCTGATCGTCCGGACCGAGGCAGGCCAGGGACTGCTCAGCGCGGGACTGCTGGTCAACGCGCTGCTGCCGCACCCGGCGGTATGGCCGCTGTACGCCGTCGCGGCCCTGTCCGCCGCCCTCGTCTCGGTCCAGCGCCCGGCCCTCGACTCGCTCCTGCCGAGGATCGTCGCCCACGACGACCTGCCCGCCGCGGCGGCGCTGAACTCCTTCCGCTGGACGGTCGGCGGCGTCGCCGGCCCCGCCGTCGCCGGCCTGGTCGTGGCGTACGCGGGCCTCGGCTGGGCCTACGGCGCCGACCTCGCCACGTTCGTCGTCTCCGTCGTCCTGATCCTGCCCATCGCCGCGTCCCCCGCCGTCCACGAGGCCGCGAAACCCTCCCTCCGCTCCATCGCCGAGGGCGCCCGCTACGCCTGGAGCCGCAAGGAGCTCCTCGGCACCTACGCCGTCGACCTCGCCGCGATGTTCCTGGCGATGCCGCTCGCCGTACTGCCTTTCCTGGCGGACGAGTTGCACGCGGCCTGGTCGCTGGGGCTGATGTACGCCGCCGTCCCGGCCGGAGCCCTCCTGGTGAGCCTCGTCAGCGGCTGGACCTCGCGGGTGCGCCGGCACGGGCGGATGGTGGTGCTGTCCGCCGCGCTGTGGGGCCTCGCGATCGCCGCCGCGGGTGCGGTGGCGAACGTGTGGCTGGTGCTGCTCTTCCTCGTCGTCGCCGGCGGCTGTGACATGGTCAGCGGGATCTTCCGGGGCGCGATGTGGAACCAGACGATCCCCGACGAGCTGCGCGGCCGCCTCGCCGGGATCGAACTGCTGTCGTACTCCGTGGGCCCGACCCTCGGCCAGGTCCGGTCCGGCGGCATGGCCGGATGGCTCGGTGTCCGGGCGTCCGTCGGCGCGGGCGGCCTGCTGTGCACGGGTGCGGTCGGCCTGCTGGCGCTGTGCCTGCCCGCCCTGATGGCGTACGACGCGCGGACCGACGAACACGCCGTACGGCTGCGCGCGCAGCGCGCCCGGGCCGCGAGCGCGGCCGGCACCCCCACCCGGCTCTGATCAGCCCTCGTCCGGGGAGCCGTCCGCCGGCGCGTCGTGCCACTTCGGGTCGTTCTCCCACTGGAGGTTGCGTTCCCGGGCGATCTCCATCGCGTGTTCGGCCTCCGCACGGGTGGTGTAGGGGCCGAACCGGTCCTTGGCGGGGCACTCTGGCCCCTCCTCGACCTTCTGGTGCTGCAGGCAGTAGTACCACTCGCCCGCCTTCGCGACGGTCCGCTTCTTGAACAGGGCCATGACCGGCTCCTTTCGCCATCCACATGTTCCCGCATGCCCGCTGGTTAGACTCGCTGGCATGTCTGGCCAGTCGCTGCTCGTACCAGGGGAGCTCTCTCCCACCCGTTCGGTACCCGGAAACATCCGCCGGCCCGAGTACGTCGGTAAACCCGCGCCGACCCCCTACACCGGGCCGGAGGTGCAGACCCCCGAGACCGTCGAGGCGATGCGCCTCGCGGGCCGTATCGCCGCACGGGCGATGGAGGAGGCCGCGAAGATCATCGCGCCGGGTGTCACGACGGACGAGCTCGACAGGGTGGCGCACGCGTACATGTGCGACCACGGGGCCTACCCGTCCACCCTCGGCTACCGCGGCTTCCCCAAGTCGCTGTGCACCAGCGTCAACGAGGTCATCTGCCACGGCATCCCGGACTCGACGGTGCTGCGGGACGGCGACATCGTCAACCTGGACGTGACGGCGTACATCGGCGGGGTGCACGGCGACAACAACGCGACCTACCTGGTCGGGGAGGTCGACGACGAGAGCCGGCTCCTTGTGGAGCGGACCCGGGAGTCCCTCGACCGGGCGATCAAGGCGGTCCGGCCCGGCCGGCAGATCAACATCATCGGCCGGGTCATCGAGTCGTACGCGAAGCGCTTCGGGTACGGGGTGGTGCGGGACTTCACCGGGCACGGGATCAACTCGTCGTTCCACTCGGGGCTGATCATCCCGCACTACGACAGCCCGCACGCGACGACCGTGATGCAGCCCGGGATGACCTTCACGATCGAGCCGATGCTGACGCTCGGGACGTACGAGTACGACATGTGGGACGACGGCTGGACCGTCGTCACCAAGGACCGCAGGCGGACCGCGCAGTTCGAGCACACGCTGGTGGTGACGGACACCGGCGCGGACGTCCTCACGCTTCCCTGACCCCTGACCCCTGACCCCTGCCCCCTGACCCCTGGTCGGCCGGGCCCGCTCTCCGCTCGGAGGGCGGGCCTTTTTCCGGTACCCTTTTACCGACAGAGTGTCGGTAAGTTTACCGACGAAGCGTCGGTAAGAGCATTGACTTAGGTAAGCCTTACCTTAGAGGATGTTGCCCATGGACTCCTTCTCGACACTCATCCGCACCGCGTCCCACGAGCAGCACGTGGAGGCGGAGACCTCGACGTTCATGAGCGACCTGCTGGGCGGCCGGCTCGGGGTGGCGGCGTACGCCCGCTACACCGAGCAACTGTGGTTCGTGTACCGGGCGCTGGAGAGCGCGGCGGAGCGGCTGGCGTCGGACCCGGTGGCCGGGCCGTTCGTGCGGCCCGAGCTGTTCCGGCTGGCGGCGCTGGAGCGGGACCTGGCGCACCTGCGCGGGCCCGGCTGGCGGACGGGGTGCACGGCGCTGCCGGCGACCGAGGAGTACGCGGCACGGGTGCGGGAGTGCGCCGAGGGATGGACGGGCGGCTATCTGGCCCACCACTACACCCGCTACCTCGGCGACCTCTCCGGCGGCCAGATCATCCGCGACCGGGCCGAGCGGACCTGGGGGTTCGAGCGCAAGGGCGACGGCGTCCGCTTCTACGTCTTCGAGGGCATCGCCAACCCGGCCGCCTTCAAGCGCGACTACCGCGAACTGCTGGACGCGGTGGACGCCGACGACCTGGAGAAGCAGCGCATCGTGACCGAGTGCAGGCGGGCGTTCGCCCTCAACACGGCGGTGTTCCGGGAACTGGGCGAGGAGTTCCCGCTGTCGGCCTGATCCGCGCCGCTACCGGCTGATCGAGCAGAACTCGTTCGACCCCTGCCAGAAGCGGTACAGCTGCTGGCCGCAGTACTGGTCCAGGTCCCCGACGCCCAGGTGGCGCAGCAGCGCGTCGATCACGTCGAAGAACGCGCTGTTGATCGACGGCACCCACAGCAGCGCGAACACGAACAGCAGGCCGAACGGGGCGAACGGCTCCACCTGGCGCTTGATGCTGTACGACAGCCAGGGCTCGATCACGCCGTAACCGTCCAGGCCCGGCACCGGCAGGAAGTTCAGGATCGCGGCCGTCACCTGCAGCAGGGCGAGGAAGGCGAGCGCGAAACGGAAGTCGCGCGGGACGCCGTCCAGGGCGTCCAGCCAGAAGGGTGCGGTGCAGACGGCGGCGAACAGCACGTTGGTCAGCGGTCCGGCGGCGGAGATCAGGCTGTGCCGCCAGCGGCCCCGGATCCGGTTGCGCTCGATGAAGACCGCGCCGCCCGGCAGACCGATCCCGCCCATGATCACGAACAGCACCGGGAGCACGATGCTCAGCAGGGCGTGCGTGTACTTCAGGGGGTTCAGCGTCAGGTAGCCCTTGGCGCCCACCGTGATGTCGCCGCCGTGCAGGGCGGTGCGGGCGTGCGCGTACTCGTGCAGGCAGAGGGAGACGATCCAGGCCGCCGTCACGAACAGGAACACGGCGACCCCGGGCTGCTCGGCGAACCCGGACCAGGTGGCCCACCCGGTGACCGCGGTGACGGCCAGGATCCCGACGAACACGGGACTGATCCGCCGGTCACTGGGGCGGGTGGCGGTGGCGGTCATGGCGGGGGGCTCCCGGGGTGCGTCGGCGGTGGTGGCGTGCGGGGTCGACCGTACAGGTGACAGGTGAAGAACGTCCTGTGGGCGGTCGGAGGTTCCTGTCGGTCGTGACGCTGATTCGGTCGTGGCGCCGATGCCGACGTGCTCTGCGCGACCTGGACGCTCCTGACCCGGCCGGAGGGCGGCACCCGTCGGCGCACGCGGTCCGGCTCCTTCGGCAGGGAGATCACCGTTCCCGTGGCCGACCGGACCCACACCCTCGGCTCCTCGCGGTTCACGCGCATCTGAAACCCACAGGCGGTGTCCGGGCGTCCCCAGGGACAATGGACCCCGTGCGCTACGCGATCCTCGGCACCACCCAGGCACTCCGCCCCGACGGCACGGCCGTCCCCGTGGGCGGGGCACGGCTGCGTGCCCTGCTGACCGTGCTGGCACTGCGGCCCGGCCGCCCGGTCTCCGCCGGGCTGCTGGTCGACGAGGTCTGGGGCGACGAACCGCCCGCCGACGCGAACGGCGCGCTCCAGGCGCTGGTCGGCCGGCTGCGCCGGGCCCTCGGCGCCGGCGCGATCGAGTCCGCCGACGGCGGCTACCGGCTCGCCGCCGCCCCCGACGACATCGACCTGCACCGCTTCGAGCGGCTCACCGGCGAGGGCCTGCGCGCCCTCGCCGACGCCGACCCCGCCAAGGCGGCCACCGTCCTCGACGACGCCCTCGCCCTGTGGCGCGGCCCGGCCCTGGCCGACCTGCCCGACCGCACCGCGGAGGCGGCCCGGGTCGACGTCCGCCGCCTGGACGCCCTGCGCGCCCGGCACACCGCCGCGCTCGCCCTCGGCCAGGCCGAGCAGGCGCTGCCCGAGCTCACCGCCCTGTGCGACGCCCACCCCCTCGACGAGCCCCTCCAGACCCTGCGCCTGCGCGCCCTGCACAGCACCGGCCGCACCGCCGAGGCGCTGGCCGCCTACGACGACGTACGGCATCTGCTCGCCGACCGCCTCGGCTCCGATCCCGGGTCCGAACTGCGCGCCCTGCATGCCGAGTTGCTGGACCCGGCGGCGGAGCCGGCGCCCGCGGAACCGGTCCGGCCCGGCAACCTGCGGGCCCGGCTGACCTCGTTCGTCGGGCGCGAGGCCGACATCAGGGCGATCCGCGGCGACCTGGCGGCCGCCCGCCTGGTCACCCTGCTCGGGCCCGGCGGCGCCGGCAAGACCCGGCTGTCGCAGGAGGCCGCCGAGACCGTCGGCCACGCCGCCCGGGACGGGGTGTGGCTGGCCGAGCTGGCCCCCCTCGACGACCCCGCCGGCGTACCGGAGGCGGTGCTCAGCGCGCTCGGTGCCCGCGAGACCGTGCTGTACGGCGCCGGTGCGGAGGGCATGCGGGCCGCCACCGACCGGCACGACGACCCGGTCGAGCGGCTCGTCGAGCACTGCGTGCGGCGCCGGATGCTGATCGTCCTGGACAACTGCGAGCACGTCGTCGACGCGGCGGCCGACCTCACGGCCCGGCTCCTGGAGCGCTGCCCGGACCTGACGATCCTCGCCACCAGCCGCGAACCCCTCGGCGTACCGGGGGAGTTGCTGCGCCCGGTGGAGCCGCTGCCCGATCCGGTGGCCCTCCGGCTGTTCGCCGACCGGGGCGCGGCGGCCCGGCCCGGTTTCACCGTCGACGCCGACGAGCAGACCGCGGCGGCCTGCGCCGAGATCTGCCGCCGCCTGGACGGACTGCCCCTCGCCGTCGAACTCGCCGCCGCCCGGCTGCGGATGCTGACCCCGCGCCAGATAGCCGACCGGCTGGACGACCGCTTCCGCCTCCTCACCTCCGGCAGCCGCACCGTGCTGCCCCGCCAGCAGACCCTGCGCGCGGTCGTCGACTGGTCCTGGGACCTGCTCGACGCCGGCGAACGCGACGTCCTCGGCCGCCTGTCGGTCTTCGCGGGCGGCTGCGACCTGGCCGCCGCCGAGGCCGTCTGCGGCCCCGCCGCCCTCGACGCGCTCGGCTCCCTCGTCGACAAGTCCCTTGTCGTGGCGGCGCCTTGTCGCGACCAGGGGGCCGAGGAAGGGATGCGCTACCGACTCCTGGAGACCGTCGCCGAGTACGCCGGCGAACGCCTCGACGAGAGCGGCGGGCGGGCCGTGGCCGAGCGCGCCCACCTCACGTACTACCGCGAACTCGCCCGTGCCACCGACCCGTTGCTGCGCGGCTCCGGCCAGCGTGCCGCCCTCGACCGGTTCCAGCTGGAGTACGAGAACCTGCGCACCGCCCTGCGGCACGCCATCGCGGCCAAGGACGAGCAGGAGGCGCTGTGCGTCGCCCACGCGCTGATCTGGTACTGGCAGATGCGCGACCAGCGCATCGAGGCCCGCACCTGGTGCGGTGAGATCATGGCGCTCGGCCCCGACCCGTTCGCCGAGCCCGTCCGTCCCGCCGAACCGGTCTGGCGGCGCTGCACCGACACCCCGCCGCCGTACTCCGGGGAAGTCCTCGCCGAGGCCCGGCGCGGCATCCATCTGGCCCATCTGGCCTGCATGGACACCGAGTTGGACTCCTGGCAGACGCCCGAGGCGCAGGCCAAGCTGCGTGCCGTCACCCAGGTCTACGAACCGGGTCAGCCGCAGACCTGCCGGGTGCCCGGCATGTTCTGGTTCTTCGCCGTGATGCTGACCGGCGGCATGGACCGGCTGCGCGTCATCCTCGACGCCGGCGTCCGCACCTGCCGGGAGACGCCCGGTTTCGAGTGGGAGCTGGCCAACACCCTCCAGATGCGCGCCAACCTGCTCGCCAACCGCGCCAGCTGGGCCCACGACGCCACCCGGGACGCCGACGAGTCCCTGGAGATCTACCGGCGCCTCGGGGACGTCTGGGGCATCGCCGACGCCCTCTCGGCGCGCGCCGAGTCCCGGGAGCGCAAGGGTGAGTACGAGGCGGCCGCCGCGGACTACGAGGCCGCCGTCGAGCGCGCCGAACAGCTCGGTGCGCACGCCCATGTCGCCATGCTCAACGCCCGCCTCGGCAGCGCGCTGGTCGAGACCGCGGAGGCCGAAGAAGGCGAACGGCTGCTGCGCGAGGTCATCGCCCGGAACGAGGGCACCCACAACGAGGCGATGCCCGCGGCCCGGCTCTTCCTCACCATCCGGCTGGTGCTGACCGACCGCGTCACCGAGGCCCGCGAGCAGCTCCGGCTGCTGCGCGAGCAGTTCGCGATCGCGCACTTCGTCGTCTTCGACGCCCTCATCCTCACCCAGGAGGCCTGGGTGGACGCGGTCGAAGGCCTGTACGAGGAGTCCCTGGCCAGGCTGCGGCAGTCGATCCGGTACTCCTCCGACCCGCTGACCCAGGCCATCACCCCGCACATGGTCTCCTACTGCCTGACCATCGCGGCGATCGCCCTGCCCGGCGTCGACGGCGGCACCCGGGTGCTGGACGCGGTCCGCTGTCTGGGCGCCGCCGAGGCGCTGCTGCCGCCCGGCCACGTCTCCAGCGGCTCGGAGCGCGCCATCCGCGAGCGGACCGAGGCCCGGGTCCGTGCCGCCCTCGGCGACGACGCGGCCTATGCGTCGGCGTACGCCGAGGGCGGTGGCCTCTCCCTCGCGGAGGCCACCGCCCTGATCTGAGGTCGTTCGGCGAAGCTCAGTTCTTCGTACGGAACTTGTGGATCGCGTACGGCGCCGCGATCGCCGTGATCCCCACCGACCAGGCCAGCGTCACCCACAGGTCGTGCGCGACCGGGCCGCCGACCATCAGGCCGCGCGCGGCGTCGGCGAGCGTGGACAGCGGGTTGTAGTCGGTGAAGTTCTGCAGCCAGCCCGGCATCGAGTTCGTCGGCGCGAAGATCGACGAGCCGAACTGCAGCGGGAACAGCACCAGGAACCCCATGGCCTGCACGGACTGGGCGTTCTTCAGGACCACGCCCAGGGTGAGGAACACCCACATGATCGAGGAGGCGAACACCGCGGACAGCGCCACGGCGGCGAACAGCCCGCCCCAGTGGGTGATGTGGAACCCGACGAGCACGGCGACGATCATCAGCACGGCGGTGGCGAACAGCATCCGCACCAGTTCCACCGAGATCTTCGCGAACAGCACCGAGCCGCGCCCGATCGGCAGCGACCGGAACCGGTCCATCACGCCGGAGTTGAAGTCCTGGCTGAACCCGGTGCCGACGCCCTGCGAGAGCGTCATGCTCATCATCGCGATCATGCCCGGGATGACGTACTGGACGTATCCGTCCTGACCGCCGCCGAGCGCCTGCCCGATCGAGCCGCCGAAGACGTACACGAACAGCAGGGTGAAGACGACCGGCATCAGCAGCGCGTCGAACATCGACTCCGGGTCCTGCCGGATCCACAGCAGGTTGCGGCGGACCAGGGCTCCGGTGTGCCGCAGGTGCGCGCGCAGCGGGATACGGACGTCGGCGGCCGGGGTGGTGGTGGCGGCGCTCATACGGCGACCTCCTGGCGGTCGTCGGTGGTCTTGGCGTCCTGCGGGGCACTGGCGCGGTGGCCGGTGAGGGACAGGAACACCTCGTCCAGGCTGGGCAGTTCGGTGGTGATGGAGCTGATGGTGATACCGCGGGCGGTCACGGCGCCGACCACCGCGGTCAGTTGCTCGTCGCTGAGGATCGGCACCAGCAGGGTGCCGCTCTCGCCGTCCACGGCGGTACCGGCGAGCCCGGTGATCCCGAGCTCGTCGATCATGGCGGCGAGCGGCGGGGCCTGCAACGGATCGACGGGCCGCACCCGCAGGGTCCGTCCGCCGACCCTCGCCTTCAGCTCCTCCACCTTGCCGCCCGCGATGACCTTCCCGCGGTCCACGACGGTCAGCTCGGAGGCGAGCTGCTCGGCCTCCTCCATGTACTGGGTGGTCAGCAGTACGGTCACCCCCTCGCCGACCATGGCCTTGACCTCGGTCCACACCTCGTTGCGGGTGCGCGGGTCGAGGCCGGTGGTCGGCTCGTCCAGGAACAGCACCTGGGGGTGTCCGATCATCGAGGCGGCGAGGTCGAGCCGGCGCCGCATGCCGCCGGAGTACGTGCTCGCCGGCCGCTTCGCGGCCTCGGTCAGCGAGAACCGCTCCAGCAGTTCGTCGGCCCGAGCACGGGCGTCCTTGCGCGGCAGGTCCAGCAGCCGCCCGATCATGTAGAGGTTCTCCCAGCCCGGCAGCTTCTCGTCCACGGAGGCGTACTGCCCGGTCAGGCCGATCACCCGGCGCAGCTGGCGGGGCTGGCGCAGCACGTCGTACCCGGCGACGACCGCCTCTCCCGCGTCGGGCTGCAGCAGCGTGGACAGGATCCGTACCAGGGTGGTCTTGCCGGCCCCGTTCGGGCCGAGCACGCCCATCACGGTGCCCTGGCGGACGTCCAGATCAACTCCGTCGAGTGCCTTGGTGTCGCCGTAGTGCTTCACCAGCCCCCGTACGGACACGGCGTTGTTGTCGATTCGCGTCATGGGTAGAACCGTGCCAGGCCCCACCGACAAACCACCGACAGCCCACCGACACCGGCCGACAGTCCACCGACAGCCCGCCTACGCGAACGCCGACGGGACCGCCGACGGGACCGCCGACAGGCGGGCGCGTACCGTGCAGGCCGTGACCCCATTCGAGGCCCGGCCCATCGGCACCGGGCGACTGGACCTGCTGCCGCTGCGCGTCGAGCACGCCGAGGAGATGGCCGCGGTGCTCCGCGACCCGGCCCTGCACACCTTCACCGGCGGCACCCCGGACACCGCCGAGGCCCTGCGCTCGCGCTACCGCCGCCTCACCGCGGGCTCCCCTGACCCCGCAGTCTCCTGGCTGAACTGGGTGATCCGGCTCCGCCCCGACTCCTGCCTCACCGGCTACGTCCAGGCGACGGTCACCGATGCCGTCGCGGAGATCGCCTGGGTGGTGGGCACCCCGTGGCAGGGCCGGGGCATCGCCACCGAGGCGGCCCGCGCCCTCGTCGACCGGCTCGCCCGGCAGCGGGTGTTGACGGTCATCGCCCACATCCACCCCGACCACCACGCCTCGGCCGCGGTCGCCACAGCCGTCGGCCTCCGCCCCACGGACCTCCGGCAGGAAGGCGAGATCCGCTGGAGCCGACCCGCGCCGCTCTGACCGCGAACGGCAGCCGGCCCGCCGACGGGGGAAGATCGGCGGGCCGGCCTCGGTGTTTCCGCAGTGGCTCTCGGCGGGCGGCCGTTCTCCGGACCCGGAAGGGGCGCGAGGAACGGCGCGACCGGCCACGACGAAGCCGTCCGACGATCGACGGCCCCTCGCGGCTCTTCCTCGGCGCCGCGCTCAGTGGACGGAGTGCTCCTCCAGCGGGAACGCTCCGCCGACGACGTCCTCGGCGTAGGCGCGGGCCGCGTTGCCCATGACCTCGCGCAGATCCGCGTACTTCTTCACGAACTTGGGCACCCGGCCCGAGGTCAGGCCGAGCATGTCCGTCCAGACCAGGACCTGCGCGTCGGTCTCGGGACCGGCGCCGATGCCGACCGTCGGGATGTGCAGCACCCGGGTCACCTCGGCCGCGAGCTCCGCCGGGACCAGCTCCAGGACGACCGCGAACGCGCCCGCGTCCTGGACCGACTTGGCGTCGCGCAGCAGCTGCTGGGCCGCCTCCTCGCCGCGGCCCTGCACGCGGTAGCCCATCGCGTTGACGGACTGCGGGGTCAGGCCGATGTGCGCCATCACCGGGATGCCGGACTCGACGAGGAGCCGGATCTGTTCGTACGACCGCTCGCCGCCCTCCAGCTTGACCGCGCCGACGCCCGCCTCCTTGACCAGCCGGGTCGCCGAGCGCAGTGCCTGCACCGGGCCCTCCTGGTAGGAGCCGAAGGGAAGGTCGCCGACGATCAGGGCGCGCTGGGTGCCGCGGACCACGGCCGCCGACAGCATGGTCATCTCGTCCAGGGTGACCGGCACCGTCGACTCGTAGCCGAGGTGACAGTTGCCGGCCGAGTCGCCGACCAGGAGCACGGGGATGCCGGCCTCGTCGAAGACGGAGGCGGTCATCGCGTCGTAGGCGGTGAGCATGGGCCACTTCTCGCCGCGTTCCTTGGCGAGGGCGATGTCCCGGACCGTGATGCGTCGCGTGCCCTTGCCCCCGTACAGCGTCCTGCTGCCGTCGGAGGGGCTGTTCTGCACAGTCTGGGCAGCCGAAAGCTGCGTCATGACAACGGCTCCTTCAGTCATCTCGAGGCACCCTGACGGCGTCCCCGGATCCCTCCCATGGTGGCACTTCGTGCCGCCCTCGGCCAGGGGACCTCCGTGTGATCCATCGGTCATCGCCACCCGCCCGCCGGAGCACCGCCGTGTCGCGTTGTGTAAGTTTTGAGTAAAGGACTTCAGATACGAGACGGTGCCGTATTGAAATGGGCCTAGGGTCGTCGGCATGACAACTCCTGCCGACCACGCTCCACCCGGTCCCCGCATACCCGAGGCGGTGCACCGGCGCCGCTGGGCGATTCTCGGCGTGCTGATGCTGAGCCTGCTGATCGTGGTGCTCGACAACTCGATCCTGAACGTCGCCGTCAAGACCATCTCCACCCCGGCCCCGGTCGGCCTCGGCGCCACCCAGAGCCAGCTGGAGTGGGCGATCAACGCCTACACCCTCGTCTTCGCCGGCCTGCTCTTCACCGCCGGCCTCGTCGGCGACCGCCTCGGCCGCAAGAAGGTGCTCATCGGCGGCCTCCTGGTGTTCGGCGTCGGCTCGGCCTTCGCCGCCGAGTCCGGCTCCCCGGACCAGCTGATCGGCTTCCGGGCCCTGATGGCCCTCGGTGCCGCCTTCGTGATGCCCGCCACCCTCGCCGTCCTGATGAACGTCTTCGAGCGTCAGGAGCAGCCCAAGGCGATCGGCATCTGGGCCGGCGGCGTCGGCCTGGCCATCGCCATCGGCCCGATCACCGGCGGTGTGCTGCTCGACCACTTCTGGTGGGGCTCGGTCTTCCTCATCAACGTACCGATCGTGATCATCGCGCTCGTCCTGATGTTCTGGCTGGTGCCCGACTCGCGCGACCCGCGCCCCGGCCGCATCGACCCGGTCGGCGTGGTGCTCTCCGTCGTGGGCCTGGTCCTCCTCGTCTACGGCATCATCAAGGGCGGCGAACTCGCCGACTTCACCGACGCCAAGGTGCTCGCCACCATCGCCGCGGGCCTCGCCGTGCTGGCCGGCTTCGTGATCTTCGAGATGCGCAGCGACCACCCGTCCCTGGACGTCACCTACTTCAAGAACAAGGTCTTCTCGGCCGCCATGGCCGCCATCGCGCTGGTCTTCTTCGCGCTGATGGGCGTGACCTTCTTCTCCGTCTTCTACACCCAGAGCGTGCGCGGCTACTCGCCGCTGCAGTCCGGTCTGCTGCTGCTCCCGCTGGCCGTCGCCCAGATGATCTTCGCGCCGCGGGCCCGGCTGGTCGTGGACCGGTTCGGCAACAAGGCCACCACCGCGGGCGGCCTGGTGCTGATCGCCGCCACGCTGGGCGCCTTCGCCACCTTCGAGGCCGACACGCCGATCTGGATCCTGGAGATCGTCTTCTTCCTGATGGGCTTCGGCATGGCGCACATCATGACGCCGACCTCGGTCGTCATCATGCAGGCGCTGCCCCGCGAGAAGGCCGGTTCCGCCTCCGCGCTCAGCAACACCTTCCGCCAGGTCGGCGGCGCCCTCGGCATCGCCGTGCTCGGCTCGGTGCTGTCGACGTCGTACCGCAACGGCGTCGAGGGCAAGCTCGGCTCGCTGCCGCCGGGGCTGCGCGAGACCGCCGGCGAGTCCATCGAGGCCACGCTCGGTGTCGCCGCGAAGCTCGGGGCGCAGGGCAAGGCCCTGGTCACCCCCGCCAACGACGCCTTCCTGCACGCCATGCACACCACCGCCCTGTGCGGCGCGGGCGTCGCGCTGATCGGCGCCGTGGTCGTGGCCCTCTTCCTGCCGGGCAAGCCGCCGGCCGGTCAGCAGGGCGACCGGGAGCAGGAGTTGGTCGTAGCGGGGGAGTGAACGACCGGACGGACCGGACGGCACCGGCAGGAACCACGGGGGAGACCGCGGGAGACACCACGGGGGGAGGCTTCGGCTGCGGGAGAATTCCCGTAGCCAGTGAGAGGACGGTATGACGTGACGCTCGCCGACAGCGGACCGCGGTCCATGGCCCCGGCACCGGCCCGGGGCCGCCCGCGCAGCGAGGCGGTGGAGATCGCCATCGTGGAGGGCGTGATGAAGCTCCTGGAGGACGGCGTCCCGCTCGCCGAGCTGTCCATCGAGCGGATCGCCCGGACCGCCGGCGTCGGCAAGGCCACCATCTACCGTCGCTGGAACGGCAAGGAGGAGCTCTTCGTCGACGTCATGCGCGCCGCCGAGCCCCCCGACCCCGAACTCCCCGGCACCTCCATGCGCGAGGACCTCGTCGTCCTGCTCGAATCGCTGCGGCAGCGGGGACTGATGAACCGTTCGTCGGCCATCCTGCACAACGTCTACGCCCAGATGAAGAGCAGCCCCCGCATCTGGGACGCCTACCACGCCAATGTCGTCAACCCCCGGCGCGAACTGGGCAGGGAAGTACTGCGCCGGGGGCAGCGCAACGGCGAACTCCGCGCCGACGTCGACATCGAACTGGCCAACGACATGTTCACCGGCCCGATGCTGCTCAGGGCCATCCTGCGCCCGGACGCCGAACTCCCCGAGGGCCTGGCCGAACAGGTCGTCGACACGGTGCTCGCGGGCCTGGGCCCCGTCACCGCACCGGAGCCGGAGCCGGAGCCGGAGCCGGAGCGGTAGCCGTGGCCGCGGTGGTGCGGTCGCGGGCCGAGTGTTCGCGTTTCGTCACAGTCCCCGCCGATCCGACGGCAACCGGAACTCCTCCCGGCTGCTCGTTCGTCCTCGTCTTCCGTACGGCCGTCATGTGACGGCGGGAGAGAAGCCGATCATCCCCTAGGGTCGTGTCCGGGGGAACGACGGTGTGCACGGCAGGTTTGTGAGGCAGGCGGTATGGCGCAGCAGGCGTACATGACGGAGACGGACAACGGCGGCTCGGGACCCGAGCGCCGGGGAGACCGGTTCCGGCGCCTGGTGAACCGCTTGCTGTCCGGCTGGCGCGACGATCCGCGGATCTGGCGCCGGGGCGTCGTCGTCGCCGCGGTGGCGCTGCTCCTCGCCGGGGTGATGCTGCTGCACTCCCGCATCCCCAACGCCGTCGGCAACCTCGGCAGTCTCACCGAGACCTTCCTGCCCTGGCTGGGCCTGCTGATCCCGGTACTGCTGCTGGCCGGCGTCCTGCGCAGGTCGGCGACGGCGCTGATCGCCGTACTGCTGCCGGCGATCGTCTGGCTGAACCTGTTCGGCGGACTGCTCACCGACAAGCAGAGCGCCGGCGGCGACTTCATGGTGGCCACCCACAACGTCAACGCCGACAACCCCGACCCGACGGGTACGGCCGCCCGGCTCGCCGCCTCCGGCGCCGAGGTGCTGGCCCTGGAGGAGCTGACCGCTTCGGCGGTACCGACGTACGAGAAGGCGCTGGCGTCGACGTACAAGTACCACGCGGTCGAGGGGACCGTCGGCCTGTGGAGCAAGTACCGCCTCACCGGGGTCAAGGCCGTCGACATCAAACTGGGCTGGACGCGCGCGATGCGGGCCACGGTCGCCACCCCGGACGGTCCGCTCGCCGTCTACGTGGCCCATCTCCCCTCCGTACGCGTCAAGCTGGACGCCGGCTTCACCGCCCGGCAGCGCGACACGAGCGCGGACGCGCTGGGCGAGGCCATCGTCGACGAGACCCTGCCCCGGGTGATCCTGCTCGGCGACCTCAACGGCACGATGAACGACCGCTCCCTCAACGCCGTCACCTCGCAGATGCGCTCCACGCAGGGCGCGGCGGGCAGCGGGTTCGGGTTCAGCTGGCCGGCCGCGTTCCCGATGGCCCGCATCGACCAGATCATGGTCAAGGGCGTGGAGCCGGAGAGCTCCTGGACCCTGCCGAGGACCGGCAGCGACCACCTCCCGGTCGCCGCACGTGTGAACCTGACCACATCGGGATCGTAGAAACCCCTGGTCGACCCCGCACCAACGGCTTTGTAAGGACAAAAGGACACCGCGCCGTAACCTGGCGGAATACTGGGCCTGGGACACTTTGTTCCGTAGCTGAACTTAGAACGCGCGGAACCCTGCTCCCCGAAAGGCAAAGCCCTTCATGCCTCTGGCCCTGCTCGCCCTGGCCGTCGGCGCTTTTGGTCTCGGCACCACCGAATTCGTGATGATGGGCCTGCTGCCCGACGTCGCCGACGACCTGCACATCTCGATCCCCGCCGCCGGCCATCTGGTCTCGGCGTACGCGCTCGGCGTCGTCATCGGCGCCCCGCTGCTGGCCGCGCTCACCGCGCGCCTGCCCCGCCGCACGGTCCTCATCTCCCTGATGGCCCTGTTCGTGGCCGGCAACGCGCTGTCCGCCCTGGCCCCCGGCTACGACTCGCTGCTGGCCGCCCGCTTCCTGAGCGGTCTGCCGCACGGCGCCTTCTTCGGCGTGGGCGCGGTCGTCGCGACCGGCCTGGCGGCACCGGAGCGCAGGGCCCGCTCGGTCTCCCTGATGTTCATGGGCCTGACCGTCGCCAACATCGTGGGTGTCCCGGTCGCCACCCTCATGGGCCAGCACCTGGGCTGGCGGGCGACCTTCCTGGGCGTGAGCCTGATCGGCGTCGCGGCGATGGCCGCGGTGTTCCTCCTCATCCACCCCGCCCGCACCCCGGCCCCGGCCTCCGGCCTGCGCGGCGAACTCACCGCCCTGCGCTCCCTGCCGGTCTGGCTGGCCCTCGGCACGACGGTCGTCGGCTTCGGCGCCCTGTTCTCCGCGTACAGCTACATCACGCCGATGCTGACGGAGTCCGCCGGGTACGCCGAGACCCGGGTGACCCTGCTGCTCGCCCTCTTCGGCGTCGGCGCCACGATCGGCAACCTGGTCGGCGGCCGTCTCGCCGACCACGCGATGCGCGGCACGCTGTTCGGCGGCCTGGTGTCGATGGTGGCGGTGCTGGTCCTCTTCCCGGTCCTGATGCGCACGGAGTGGAGCGCGGCGCTCGCGGTGGTACTGCTGGGCGTCGCGGCGTTCGTCACCGGCTCGCCCCTCCAGCTGATGGTCATGGAACGCGCGACCGCGGGCCCCTCCCTCGCCTCCTCCGCCAACCAGGCCGCCTTCAACCTCGCCAACGCCGGCGGCGCCTGGATCGGCGGCGTGGCCCTGGCCGCGGGCTTCGGCGTCACCTCCCCGGCGGTGGCGGGCGCGGCCCTGGCCGTCCTGGGCCTGGGCGTCGCGGGCGTGGCGTACGCGGTGGACCGGCGCCACGACGTCCCGGCACCGGTCCACGAGCGGATCGTCGCCTCGCACGTCCCGGACCAGGCGGAGCCGGTCCACTCCTGACCGACACCGACGGTCCCGCTCACACCCGGTCCGGTCCGGGACCGTCGTGGTCCGAGCGGCCCCGGGGCACGGTGGAACGCGACGGACCCCGCTTTCCCCGGCGAGGCGATCGCGCCGGGCCACGCCCGGTCCGCGCGACCGCGGGTCCACGGCCACGAAGTGGCCGCGGGCCTCGGCGCCGTCCGCTACGAGGAGCGGACGAAGGCGCGGGCCTGCTCGATCCACCCCGACACGGCCTTGGCCCCGCACTCCTCGGCGACCGACCGGGCCTCGTCGAGGTGGCGGAACGCCGTCGAGGGATCGCCGGTCTCGGCCGCGAGGTAGGCCAGCGCCACCAGGCCGGCCGCCTCCCCGGGCCGGAAACCGATCTCACGGCGCAGGGCCACCGATTCGGCCAGCCGCTCACGGGCCTGCTCGAAGCGGCCCGCGTCCCTGTCGGCGAAACCCAGGTGGCGGACCGCGTAGGACATCGTCATCCGGTCGTCGACGGACTTCGCCAGCGCGTACGACCGCTCGAAGTACGGTCTGCCGGTGGCGCCGTCGCCCTTGACCACCTGATGCCAGCAGCCGACCCAGAACAACGCGTCCGCCTCACCCGAGGCGTCCCCCAGACGCCCGTACAGCTCGGCCGCGCGCTCGAACAGCGCCAGTTCCCGGCCGTCCTCCTCGCGGTCGTTCAGGAAGCGGACGTGCAGTACCCTGCCCCGGGCCATGGAGAGCGGCGCCTCGACCGCGTCCAGCTCGGCATCGGACCGGTCCAGCGCGGACGCGTCCCCGCCGAACATCGCCGCCTCGAACAACTCACCCGCACGCTCGACCCAGTCCTGCCCCGGCATACGCCAGCCCCTCCCCGTCGGACGATCACAGCGCCGAGGCTATCCCCGCGCCCCGGACGGGGGACGGGAACCGGCCGCAGCACGAAGGGGCGTGAGGTCCGTCAGGACCCCACGCCCCTTCGCCGTTCCGCTCAGCGGTTCACCGCGTCGGCGGATCAGTGCTTGCGGTGCGCCTTCGGCTGGTACGACTCCACGTAGCCGGCCGCCGGGGAACCCACGCCGGTGACGTCGTCGTAGCCCTTCACCGCGGACAGGGAGCTGTCCTTGCCGAGGCTGCGGACCGAGGTCAGCAGGCCGTCGGTGGCGTCGTAGCCGTTGGCGAAGTCGACGCGGGCGACCGCGAGGTCCTTGCCGGTCGGCTTGTCGGTGACGTCGTGGAAGACGCCCTTCTTGCCGTACTTGGCGTAGATCGACGGGTTGGCGAAGCCGATCGCCTTGCCGCCGGCCGCCTCCTGGGCGAGCGCCTGGACCGCCGCGATGGTCGGCGCGGCCAGCGAGGTGCCGCCGATGCGGTACTCGCTGTACGCCTCGGTGCCGTCCGCCTGGGTCTGCGTCTGGCCGACGAGGAAGCCGGTGTTCGGGTCGGCGATCGCCGAGATGTCCGGGACCACGCGGTTGCCGGTGGCGCTGTTGGCCTTCGCGAGGGAGTCCGGGACGACGCCCTTCTGGTAGTAGGGCTCGCCGACCGTCTTGCTGGTGCCGCCGCCCGCGCCCGAGGTGAACGCGCCCGGGAAGTTGGTCCAGCTCTTGCCGTCGGCCGACAGCGAGGCCTTCTCGGTGCCCCAGCCGGTCTCCCACAGGTACGTGTCGCCCTTGCCGACGGCGAGGGAGGTACCGCCGACCGCCGTCACCCAGGCGGAGTTGGCCGGGGTGTCGACCTGCTTCGTCTGGGTGTTGGCGACCTCGTCGCCGTTGTCACCCGAGGAGAAGTAGAAGCCGATGCCCTGCACCGCGCCCAGCTGGAAGACCTGGTCGTAGGCGGCCGCGAGGTCCGGGGTCTGGTTGGCCTCGATGTCGCCCCACGAGTTGGAGACGATGTCGGCGAGGTGGTTGTCCACCACCTTGCTGAGCGAGTCCAGCAGGTCGTCGTCGTAGCAGGAGGCGGCGCCCACGTAGGTGACGTCGGCGTCCGGCGCGACCGCGTGCACGGCCTCGACGTCCAGGGTCTCCTCGCCGTACCAGCCGGCCGCTCCGCACTCCTCGGTCTTGGTGTAGGTGTCCGGCAGCACCTGGTGCAGCTGGCTGGTCTTCCAGGCCTGGTCGCCGTTCTTCTTGGCGTAGGTGCCGGCGTCGAAGGCGATGGTCGGCGAGGCGTACGCGTCGGTGATCGCGACGCGCACGTGCTTGCCGGTGTACTTGCCGGCGCCGTAGGCGGACCGCAGCTGCTTGCCGGTGTAGCCCTTGATCGCGTACGGGATCTTGCCGCCGTACGCGCTCGGCAGCGTGGTCGCGATGTTCGAGCCGTAGTACGAGGAGAACGGCCCGGAGTTCTTGAACACGGAGTCCGGGGGCGGCAGCGTGTCGTCGTGGGTCGCCGTGTGCGGTGCGTTGTCCAGGCCGGTGACGGTCAGGACGGCGTCGCTGACGGCGCTCGGCACGCTCGCCGTCGTCGCCGGGGCGCGGTAGGTCTTCGAGCCCTTGGCGTAGTTGTGCAGCTGGGCGCCGAACGCCTTCTCGGCGGCGGACACGTCGCCGGAGACGGCGATGTAGTGCTGTGTGACCTCGGTGACCGTCAGGCCGGCCGCGGTCAGCCAGGACTTGACGGCCTTCACCTGCGCCTTGGTGGCGCCGTAGCGGGCCTGCACCTGCTTGGCGCTGAGGTACTTGCCGTAGAGCGGCGAGCTGGGGTCGGACACCGCCTTCGCATAGGCCGCGAGGCCCTTGGCGTCCTGGCCGGCCAGGTAGACCCGGGCCTTGAGCTGCGCGCTGTTCGAGGTGGCGCCCTTGTCCGCCTTGGCCGTGGCCCAGGTGGGCTTGGTGCCCTTCAGGCTGTCACGGGCCGGGCTGTCCGCAGCGTGCGCCGCGGGTATGCCGAGCGCGAGCGCGCCGGCGATCATAGGCAGTGTCGCTGCCATACTCACGCTGGCCCGCACCTTGGCACGGTTGGATCTCATACTGCCCCCTGCTATGCGGTTCGTCGCATGGAGTGGTCGGTCGTCCGTGATCACCGGGAGGCCTGCGGCGGAACGGCCCGTGAATGGATCACGCGATGGGGGTCACTCTTTCGGTGAACTGTTCATGCCAGGGGAATGGGAAACCCAAGGAAGTCCCAAGTGGGCGTTGATTAGGGGCTTTTGGTCCGCTTTCGACAGCGCGCAGAACATTACAGATCGGTTGCGATTGTTGCTGAGCGCTTGCGGTGCCGTTAAGTCGACAAGTCCCCCATTTTGTACGGCAGTTCAGTCACGGCAGTTCAGTCACGACCGGTCAGCCGCGCGGCTTGGCGCCCCGCTCCTTCAGCATCTGCTTCATCGTCGCCAGCTCCGACTGCTGCGCGTCCACCATGCCCTGGGCGAGGCTCTTCTCCACCCCGACGGTGCACTTGGCCACGCACCCCTCGGCCATGTGGATGCCGCCCTTGTGGTGGTCCGTCATCAGCTGGAGGTAGAAGATCTCCGCCTGCCTGCCGTTCAGGGTCCCCAGCTTCTTCAGCTCGGCGTCGGTCGCCATGCCGGGCATCAGCGACCCGTCCCCGCGCTCGGGCATGTCGCCCATGCCCATCCACGACATCGGCGGCTTCGCCGACACCTTCGGCAGGTCCCACAGATCCAGCCAGCCCAGCAGCATGCCCCGCTGGTTGGCCTGCGTCTGCGCGATGTCGTAGGCGAGCCGCCGCACTTCCGTGTTCTTCGTGCGGTCCCGGACGATGTACGACATCTCCACGGCCTGCTGGTGATGGACCGCCATGTCCCGCGCGAACCCCGCGTCCGCCCCGTCCGCGCTCGGAACGCTCGGCCCGCCGCCACCGCCGCCGTCCTCCGCGACCGCGTAGGTGATCGCGCCGGCGGCGACGAGCGCCGCCGCCGCGGTCCCGGCGATCCAGCCGATGTGCCTCTTCACGTCACATCGTCCCGCCGGTGCAGGAGGCACCCGGCTCCGGGGTCTGCTTGCCCTGCACGTACGTCTCGAAGAACTTGCCGACCTTCGGGTCGTCGGCGCTCGTCACGCCCAGCTGGTGCCCCCACGCCGACAGCTCGATCGGCGAGGTCTGGTTCGTGTACGGGCTCATCAGCGAGTACGGCGTCTGCTTCACCTTCGCCGCCAGCGTGTCCACGTCGGACTTCTTCGCCTTGTCGGTGTACGTCACCCAGACCGCGCCGTGCTCCAGGGCGTGCACGGCGTTCTCGTCCTTCACGGCCTTGGTGTAGACGTTGCCGTTGCAGTTGAGCCACACCGGGTTGTGGTTGCCGCCGACCGGCGGGTGCATCGGGTAGTCCACGGTCCCCGTGACATGGGTCCGGGAGAGCTTGCCCGTCCAGGTCCGCACCCCGTCGCTGCCGGTGACGAACTTCCCGGAGTCCCCGGAGCTGCCCTTCGCGTCGCTCGCGCTGTCGCTCTTGCCCGACTGCGAGTGGACGAGCACCACACCACCGACCACCAGACCGGCGACCACCACGACGCTCGCGCCGATCACCAGGATCCGGTTGCGCCGGTCACGCGCCTGCTCGGCACGGCGCATCTCCTCTATGCGTGCCTTGCGC
Organism: Streptomyces fuscichromogenes; assembly: GCF_014645815.1. Lineage (GTDB taxonomy): Bacteria > Actinomycetota > Actinomycetes > Streptomycetales > Streptomycetaceae > Streptomyces > Streptomyces fuscichromogenes. Next base: position 208,815 of record NZ_BMML01000001.1, read on the forward strand.
GCTGCGTTGTTGCTCTTCTTGGCGGTAGCCATGGGCCGTGTCCTTCTTGGGGGAAAGGGACGTGGAGGATGGGGCCCGCTGATCGTAATGGGGACGATGGGGCGAGTCGTAGGGAGGGCACAGGAAAGAACCGGAAAGTCCCACGATCCGACAGGAAACCGATAATTTGAATGGCGGATGCGTATTACCTACCCTGGCCGGTATGCGGCTGCTGCGCTCCACCGACCTGGCTCTACGCCTTCTGATGCGGCTCGCCGTCGCGGAGGGGGCCAGTCCCACGACCCGTGAGGTCGCGGCGGACATGGACGTGCCGTACACGCACGCCGCGAAGGTGGTCGCCGAACTCCAGCACCTGGGGCTGGTCGACGCCCGGCGCGGCCGGGGCGGCGGGCTCACGCTGACCGGGAAGGGCCGTACCGCCTCGGTGGGCGCGCTGGTGCGCACCTTCGAGGGCGACGGCGACGTCGTCGACTGCGAGGGCGGCGCCACCCCCTGCCCGCTCCACTCCGGCTGCCGCCTCAGGGGCGCCCTGCGCCGGGCCCAGGAGGCGTTCTTCGCGTCACTGGACCCGGTGACGGTGGCGGACATGGTGGCGGCGCCCACGGGGCCGCTGCTGCTCGGTATTTCCAAGGGGCCGGGGCCGGAGTAGCCCGAGCGGCCCGGTCGCGCCCGCCGCGGCCGAGGGCGGCGCATGGCGCCGACCGCCAAGCGGGGGCCATGACTTGCCCACCGCGAGCCATGCTGTGTTCAAACATTCAACAAAGGGATCTTCGCGCCCGGCAAAGGGCTCTACCCGCATAGATGATCCCGGTGCTGTCATGCTCACGACCGCCCGGAATTCCTGCCGGGCACCGCTCCGGGAGATCCCCCCTCATGCCCCGAATATCCCGCTCCCTGGTCACCGCCCTCTCCTCCCTCGCCCTCGCCGCCGCCGGCCTCACGGTCGCCGCAGGCACCGCACACGCGCAGAGCTGCAGCCAGGACTACCTTCCCCTCCCCGACCCCAGCTGCCAGCCCGGTGACTTCAACCCGGACGTCACCCAGTCCACCATCGACTCCACCATCTGCGTCTCCGGATGGACCGCGACCGTCCGGCCCTCCAGCTCCTACACGACCGCGCTGAAGAAAAAGCAGATCGTCGAGTACGGCTACACGGACACCAGTACCTCGGACTACGAAGAGGACCACTTCCTCCCCCTCGAACTCGGCGGTGCCCCGAAGAGCGAGCTCAACCTCTGGCCCGAGCCGGAGTACGGCACCAAGACCGCCGCCAACAAGGACACCGTCGAGAACAAGCTCAAGAAGGCCGTCTGCGCCGGCACCGTCACCCTCGCCGACGCCCAGGACGCGATCCTCACGGACTGGACGACCGCGCTGTCGAACCTCGGCCTGAGCTGATCCCGTCCGCCCGAGAGGGGGCCGGTCCTCTCCTCCAGGAGTGCCGTCCCCCTCTCGGGAGGCCGCCCGCGCACGCGTACCGCAGGCCGGCGGCCCGCCGCGCGGATCAGGCCGCGGCCGCCGCCAGCCACAGGTCCGGCCCGAAGACCTCGTAGTGGATGTCGGCCGGCGAGACGCCCTTGGCGAGCAGTTGGGTGCGTACCGCGCGCATGAAGGGGAGCGGGCCGCACAGGTACGCGCGCGTGCCGGGCGCGGCCTCGATGCCGGAGAGATCCACCAGCCCGGTGTGGCTGCCCGGACCGGCGTCCCGCTCGTAGAAGAAGCGCACCGTGGCGTCCGGCAGCTTCGCCGCGTACGCCTCGTGGTCGGCGCGCAGGGCGTGGTCGGCGGGGGAGCGGTCGCCGTGGACGACGGTCACCGGGGCGCGGTGGCCGTCGGCCGTGAGCGCGGCCAGCATCGCCACCATGGGGGTCACCCCGATGCCCGCGGAGGCGAGCAGCAGGGGCCGATCGCCGACGCCGTTGCCGCCCACGTTCCCGTTGCCGCCCACGTTCCCGTTCCCGCCCACGCTCCCGCTCTCGTTCCCGGTCCCGGTCCCGGTCTCGTTCTCGCTCCGGCTCTCGCCGAGGACGAGGTCTCCGTACGGCTCCGACAGTTCGAGCAGGTCGCCCACGCGCACGCGCGCGTGCAGGTGACGCGAGACCTCGCCGTCCCGCTTGACGCTGAACTGGCGGACGGGTCCGCCCGGCGCGCCGGAGAGGCTGTACTGGCGTATCTGGCGGGCGCCGTCGGGCAGGGTGACGCCCACGGAGACGTACTGCCCGGCCCGGAAGCCGCGCACCGTCGACCCGCCGTCCGCGGGCCGCACCCGGAAGGTCACGACGTCGGCGGTCTCCACGATCCGCTCGACGACCTCCCAGGGCCGCAGTCCCGTCGCGCCGCTCTCCTCGTACAGCCGCTTCTCGATCGCGGCGAGCGCGTTCGCCATCAGCCAGTAGACCTCGTCCCAGGCGGCCGCGACCTCGGGGGTGACGGCCTCGCCGAGCACCTCGGCGATGGCGGCGAAGAGGTGCTCGTGGACGACGGCGTACTGCTCGGGCGTGACGCCCAGCGAGGCGTGCTTGTGGGCGATGCGGCTCAGCAGGGCGTCGGGTCGCTGGTCCGGGTGGTCCAGCAGGTGCGTGGCGAACCCGGCGATGGACCCGGCGAGGGCCTGCCGCTGGGTGCCGGCGGCCTGGTTGCCGCGGTTGAAGAGGTCGCGCAGCAGCTCGGGGTGGGCGGCGAAGAGGCGGGCGTAGAAGCGCTCGGTGATCTCGCCGATCGCCGCGCCGACGACGGGCAGGGTGGCGCGGACGGTGGCGGCGGACGGCTCGGACAGCATCGGGGCTCCTTGTGGCTCGGCCGAACGGCTCGGTGCTCTGTACGCTATTAAAACTTGCATCTGAGATTCAAATTTAAGGGCCGTGGTGTGCGTCACCGTGGTGTCCGTCACCCGGCCGATGCCCGGGAAACCGGACCGGCCATTACGGATGTCGGTGCGAGCAGGCAAGATGGGCGTCAGGGCAGGACACCTGCCGTACGAGAGCCGTTCAGACCGAGGTCGCTCGCGCGATCAAGGTGCGCAACGCGCATGAAATGCTGTTGTGGTGTGATGCTCAGGTGCCCGACCGCCTCCTGCGGGACAGGGAGACAGGCGGCCTGACCAGCAAGGATGGGGAAGCGGAAGATGGACAAGCAGCAGGAGTTCGTGCTCCGGACCTTGGAGGAGCGCGACATCCGGTTCGTACGCCTGTGGTTCACGGACGTGCTGGGCTTCCTCAAGTCCGTCGCGGTGGCCCCGGCCGAGCTTGAACAGGCCTTCGACGAGGGCATCGGCTTCGACGGCTCCGCGATCGAGGGCTTCGCCCGGGTCTACGAGTCCGACATGATCGCCAAGCCGGATCCGTCCACCTTCCAGGTCCTCCCGTGGCGCGCCGAGGCCCCCGGCACGGCCCGCATGTTCTGCGACATCCTCATGCCGGACGGCTCCCCGTCCTTCGCGGACCCGCGGTACGTGCTGAAGCGCGCCCTGGCCCGCACCTCCGACCTGGGCTTCACCTTCTACACCCACCCGGAGATCGAGTTCTTCCTCCTGAAGGACCGCCCGATGGATGGTTCCCGCCCCACCCCGGCCGACAACTCCGGCTACTTCGACCACACCCCGACCAACGTCGGCATGGACTTCCGCCGCCAGGCGATCACCATGCTGGAGTCGATGGGCATCTCGGTCGAGTTCTCCCACCACGAGGGCGCCCCCGGCCAGCAGGAGATCGACCTGCGCTACGCCGACGCGCTCTCCACGGCCGACAACATCATGACGTTCCGCCTTGTCATGAAGCAGGTGGCGCTGGAGCAGGGCGTCCAGGCGACCTTCATGCCGAAGCCGTTCTCCGAGCACCCCGGCTCCGGCATGCACACCCACCTCTCCCTCTTCGAGGGCGACCGCAACGCGTTCTACGAGTCGGGCGCGGAGTTCCAGCTCTCCAAGGTCGGCCGTTCCTTCATCGCGGGCCTGCTGAAGCACGCGGCGGAGACCGCGGCGGTCACCAACCAGTGGGTGAACTCCTACAAGCGCATCTGGGGCGGCTCCGAGCGCACGGCGGGTGCCGGCGGCGAGGCCCCGTCCTACATCTGCTGGGGCCACAACAACCGCAGCGCCCTGGTCCGCGTCCCGATGTACAAGCCCGGCAAGACGGGCTCGGCGCGCGTCGAGGTCCGCTCCATCGACTCCGGCGCCAACCCGTACCTGGCCTACGCCGTCCTCCTCGCCGCCGGCCTCAAGGGCATCGAGGAGGGCTACGAGCTCCCGCCGGGCGCCGAGGACGACGTCTGGGCCCTCTCCAACGCCGAGCGCCGCGCCATGGGCATCGAGCCCCTCCCGCAGAACCTCGGCGAGGCCCTGACCCTCATGGAGAACAGCGACCTGGTCGCCGACACGCTCGGCGAACACGTCTTCGACTTCTTCCTGCGCAACAAGCGCCAGGAGTGGGAGGAGTACCGCAGCGAGGTCACCGCCTTCGAGCTGCGGAAGAACCTGCCGGTGCTGTAGGGCCCGGGTTCGGCAGGTGTCCTGCCGGGGCGACGAGGGGGGCGACGGTCACGGCCGTCGCCCCCCTCGTGCCGGGCGGGCCGACCCGGGAACCGGTCTGCCGGAGGTCCGGGCGCGCCTACGCTGACGTCGTGACCTCGAACCGGCTCGCCGACGAGCTGCTGCTATGGGCCATGGAACAGAGTGAGGGCAGTCCCGCGCGCTGGATGCGCCTCGGCGCATGGCGGCGGAGTCGTGCTCAGGACGTGCCGTCCGACTCGGAGGCCCGACAGGCCGTCCGCTACCTGGAGACGGACGGCTGGGCCCTCGCGCGGGCCGACGTGGAGTTCGCCCTGACCCCAAAGGGGTGCGCGGAGGGCTTACGGCGGCAGCGCGCCGTCCGCGACATCGTGCAGCGCCTGCACCATGCCGAGAACGCCGTGCTGGTATGGGCTTTCGGCAGCCGTGCGGGGCACGGCGACGCGGTTTCGCTCTCCTCGTTCGTCGGCTCGGAGGCGGGCTGCTTCTGGGGCACTCCGCTGACGGACGCGGAGGCGCAGGAGGCCGCGACCGGTCTCGCGGACCTGGGCCTGATCACGCTGATCGAGGGCCCCGAACACCTGGTGCGGCTCACCTCGCGGGGGGAAGCCTGCGTGAAGTCCCGTGAGCATCCTCGTGCCCACGGCCGTGAGAACCGGCCCCAGATGGTCCAGAACGTCTTCGCGGGAGGCGTGGGCGGTCAGGGGGCCAACGTCGCGCAACACCCCGTGGAGCCCGGTGGTGACGGACGGCCGGCGCCGCGCCGTGGACCGTCCTCGGTCACCACCCGACGCCGGCTGGTGGCGGGCTCCGTCACTCTCGCGCTGGCGGCGGTCGGCATCGGCGTGGCCCTGTGGACGAACCTCCCTTCGACGGGCGCGTCGGCCTCACCCAAGGATCCGAAGAGCTCTTCCTCGCCTCCGCACTCGCCTCCGCCCTCGACGCCGCCCTCGACCCCGACTTCGACCCCGACTTCGACCCCGGCTTCGTCCTCCGACTCGTCCGCGGTTCCGCCCCCGGTCGTGCCCTGTGTGGGCACCTGCCGTGACATCAAACTGGGCGGATCCCGCCAGTTCGACATCGAGACATGGGGTGCCGCGGAGAGCGGGGACCTGGAAGCCGCCACCCAGAACCGGGACGACTACCGGCTTCGCCCGCGCGGCGGAGCCCGTCTCGCCCCGTTCCCCGGAGGCGGGGAGCTGGATGCCGCGCACTGTCCGAAGGACCGGGCCGCGTACTTCACCGACACGATCGCGGCTCCGCCCATGATGCGGTTCTGTCTGTTCACCGCCGAGGGCACACGCGTCATGTTCATGCGTCAGGACGCCTACCTGCCGTACCGCCTGTTCCGCGCCTCGGTGCTGACGCGGTGAGTCAACGGCCCGAACGGGAAAGCCCATTTGAGTGTATTCCGGAGATATGCCGGTCCCTTCGCCCTAACATCGGGCGGTGACAGCGGCGCGTTCGCGGACAACGGGAGACCAGCGGTGAGCGACAACCAGAACCCGGCACCGGTATTCACCCAGAACATCTACCGAGGCGGCACGGGAGCACAGGGAATGGAGGTGACCCAGAACATCGGGGCCGCGCCCGCGGATCTCATGAACCTGGTCCTCCAACTGCGCAACCTCGGCAGCCACCTGCGGGACGACCAGCAGGCCGGGTTCGCCGCGGACGTCGAGATCCTGGAGGACCCGGAGCAGCAGGCGACGCCCAGGCTCGGGGCCTGGCAGCGCATCAAGAACGCGTTGGCGCAGGGCGGCGCGAACGTGGCGACGGCCGGCATCGTCGCCGCCGGCGAGCAGATCGTCTCCTCCCTCACGAACTGACCGGGCACAGCGCGGAGTTCGCGACTCCTCAGGGGATGTACGCCGGTGACACCGCCGAGACGCCGATGCGGTGGGGGGTGCCCGTGCCGTTCGCCGGGATCGTGTACAGGTCGGCGCCGTAGTCGCCCGGGAGGGCGTAGACGAGTGTGCTGTTGTTCTTCCAGACCGCCTGGTCGTCCACGCTGCGCGGCTCGGCGAGGGGGGTTTCGCGCATCGTCCTCAGGTCGAGGACGTACAGGCGCCACGGGGCGTCCTTCGGGAGGCCCTGCACCCGTTTCTTGTACGCGATGCGGGTGCCGTCGGGGGAGAGGGACGGGCATTCGACGTCGGTGTGGAGGGTGGTGACCGTGCGGGTGGTGAGGTCGCCTCGGACCAGGTATGTCGTGCCCTTCGTCGCCAGGGTCGCGTAGAAGGTGGCGTCGTCCGACGCGAACGTCACACCCCAGAAGTTGACGTCCGGGGACCGGTAGGGGCGGCCGTCCCTGATGATCCGGAACGTCTCCAGGGACGGGATCAGGGTGCCCGTGCGGGTGTCGGCGATCGCCGTGCGGGTCGAGAAGTTCGTGCCCGCGTACGAGTCGCCGCCCACGAACGCGGTCCAGGCCGCGTAGTGGCCGGTGGGGGAGACCCGGGCCCGGGACGGGATGCCCGGGACGTCGTAGTGGGCCCGTTCCCTCAGGTGCGCGTCCAGGATCAGGGCCCGGTAGGTGTCCGAGACCGGGCCGTGCACGGCTTGCAGGCAGACGCCGGTGCCGGCGGCCGCGTAGAAGCGCAGGCATTTCACGCCCGACGCGGTGCGCGGGCCGGAGGGGTCGTTGGCCGGGACCGTCGCCAGTTCGTCGCGGTGCGGGCCCCAGGCCATGTTGCGGAAGATCATGCGGCCGGGGGTCGTCAGCGTCACCGTCCCCGGGGTGACCTTCGGGCCGCCCGCCCGGGTGTGGTCGCGGCGCTCCGCACGGGCGGAGGCGTGCAGGACGGAGGCCAGGGCCACGGCCGTCAGGACCGCGAGTGCCGAGAGGAGGACCAGGAGGCGGGAGCGGACGGTCATACTGCGGCCTTTCGGAGGGGTCGGAGCGTGAGGGCGTACGCCGCGCACCCCGCCAGGGCCACCGCCGACACGCTCAGCGCCGTACGGTCGCCCCACAGCGTCCACGCCGCCCCGAACCCCAGTGAGCAGGCGAAACGCGCCGCCGCCTGGCCCGTCTGGACCAGCGCCAGGCCCGACGAGCGCAGCGCCTCGGGGACGCTGTCCGACGCGGCCGCCATCAGGACACCGTCGGTCGCCGCGTAGAACGTGCCGTGCAGGGCCAGCACGGCGTAGGGGAGGGCGGTGCCGTGCCAGGACGTCAGCAGCAGCGCGTACGCGAGCAGCAGGGCCGCGTGACCGGTCAGGAAGACGCGCCAGCGGCCCCAGCGGTCGGCCAGGCGGCCCAGCGGGACGGCCAGGAGGAGGAACGCGGCCGCAGTGCCGAGGGGCAGGAGGGCGAACCAGCGGTCCGGGACCCCGAGCCGGCGTTGCAGCAGCAGGTAGACGAAGGAGTCGCTCACCGTCGCGAGGCCCAGGAGCAGGGCACAGACGGTGATGCGGCGCAGGTCGCGGTCGGCGAGGAGGCCGATTGCCGCGCGCAGGGTGGGGCGCGGGGCTGGGCGCGGGGCCGGGGCCGGGCGCGCGCCGGGAGCGGATGCCTCCGTACGGTCGCCGTCCGGTACGGGCTTCGTGCGGTTGCGGTCCGGTACGGGCTTCGTGCGGTCGCCGTCCGGTACGGGCTTCGTACGGTCGACCCCCGGTACGGCCCCGGCGCGGCCGTCGCCCGGTACGAACAGGACCAGGATCAGCACGCCCAGCACCGCCACGCAGAAGCTCACCGTGAACACCGCGTCGTAGCCGTCCACCGTCGCCCGGAGGATGAGAAACGCGGCCAGGGGGCCGAGCAGGGCGCCCGCCGTGTCCATCGCCCGGTGCACACCGAAGGCGCGGCCCCGGGTCCCGGGGGTGCTGGAGAGCGAGATCAGGGCGTCCCGGGGAGCCGTGCGCAGGCCCTTGCCGGTGCGGTCCGCCGCCAGGATCAGGCCGATGGGGGTGAGGGTGTGGGCGATCAGCAGCAGGGGTTTGCAGAGTGCCGAGAGGGCGTAGCCCGCACCGGCCACCCACTTGTGGCGGCCGCCGCCACGGTCGGCCAGATGGCCGCCGGCCAGGCGTACGACCGCCGAGAAGCCGTTGTAGACGCCGTCGAGGAGACCGAAGCCCAGCGGGGACAGACCCAGGCCCGCCACCAGGTACAGCGGGAGGACCGCCGTGACCATCTCGGAGGACACGTCCGTGACCAGGCTGACGGTGCCGAGGGCGAGGACGGTGGGCGCGATCGTGGTGCGGTACCGCCCGGCCGGTGCGGGCCGGGCGGTACCTGCCACGGACGCCGTCGTCGCGGTGTTCGCGCGGCTGTCCGCTACGTACACGTCAGGACGCCCAGATCCCGGTGATGTCGGACGCGGACGCCGCGTTGCCCGCGTGCGCGCTCAGGCCCTGGCCGTCCTCCAGGGTGCGCAGCAGGTCGTAGTGGTCGTAGGTGGTGGCCGAGGTCGAGCCGGCCGTGACCGGCTGGCCGTACAGGACCGTCGGGATGCGGTTGCCGGCCAGCCGGTTGTCCTCGTCCATGGTGACGACGAGGAGGCTGTTGTGGGTCTTGGCCCAGGTCGCGTACGCGCCCAGGTTGTTCTTCAGCCAGGTGTCACCGGTGGACACCGAGCAGTCGTGCATGTCGCTGCACAGGTTCGGGGTCACGAAGGACAGCTGGGGGAGGGTGGAGTAGTCGGTCGGGAACTGGGCGAACGTCTTCGCGGTCGACGTCGGTACGTTGCTGAAGCCGAACCACGGGTTGTGCTTCTGCGCGTAGTTGCCGCTGCTGCACGTGGTCGAGCCCTGGCTGGGCAGGGTCTCGTTGTAGCTGGCCCAGGTGCGGCCGGCCGCGAGCTGCTCGGAGGCGAGGTTGGCCGCGGAGGAGAAGCCGGGCGTGACGCAGCTGTCGTCGGTGATGCCCTGGGTGGAGCCCGAGAACATCGCGTAGTAGTTGGGCTGGCTCGGGTGGGTCTCGGCGTACATCTGGGTCAGGTTGGCGCCGCCGGAGACCAGCGAGTTGATGTACGGGGCGCTGGAGGAGCCGATGACCTGGCTGTAGGCGTGGTTCTCGAAGACCACGACGATCACGTGGTCCGGGGTCGGTACGGCGCTCGCGGCCTGCGCGGACGTGCCGCCGAGCCCGGTCCACAGACCGATCGCGGCCGCGGTGAAGGCGGTGGCGGAGGCCACCGCCGTACGGGCACGGCGCAGCTTCCCAGAACGTGCGGGACTGCCGGACACATCAACCTCCGGTGCTGGGGAAGGGAGGGACTGGTGGCGGTGCGGACTGAGCATGCACACGCCAATAATCCCCGCCCCGACCGCGCTCGGCCAGACAGATGAAGACCCGATGAACTGCTGGACCGGAAGAGCCTGCTCCCCCTTCGTCCGGCCGAACGGCTCGCCCTTGCCGAAACCGAGGACCCCGCGCGGCGTGACGGCGAAGACCGGGGCCCGCCCCGGCCCGTGGTGGAAGTACCCGTCCGGGTTCCCGGCGAGGTTCGCCGCCTTCCGCTCGTCGAGGCCGGTGGCGAAGTGCGGGGCGCCGTCGTGCCACACCGCGACCGGCGGGGCGACGTGCGGGCGCCCGTCCGGGCGTACCGGCGGGATCCAGAACGGCTCGGACCCCGTCAGGATCCTCTCCGCCCCGGACCGGTCGTGGGCCGTTGTGCCCTCGCTGCTGCAGCGGGCGTCCAGCGTGCCCTCGGGCCCGCGCATGATGCCTCCTCGGGTCGCTCACCGGTACGGACCGCGATCCGGCCGGAAACTCATCGGCGCTCGTGCGGGGGTCTCCGGTTAGGCTCGGGCGGGAACGACCTTGATCCGGAGGGAGGCCGCGGATGACGCCGGGGCGCAGGAGCAGTACCTTCACGCGACTGCTGCGGCACGGCTTCACCGATGCCTCCGCGGCCGAGCGGCTGCTGGACAGCGTCGAGCTGGCCGCCGTACGCGACGATCCGGTGCTCCTCGAAGCCCTGGGCGCCACCGCCGACCCCGACCTCGCCCTGCGCGGCCTGGTACGGCTCCTGGAGGCCCAGCCGGGCCCCACCGCCCGCCGGGAGCTGCTCGACACCCTGATAGCGGCCAAGCCGCTGCGGGACCGCCTGCTGGGCGTGCTCGGCGCCTCCGCCGCCCTCGCCGACCACCTCGCCCGGCACCCGCGCGACTGGGAGGCCCTGGTCACCTACGAGCCCCGCGACCTGCACCCCGGCGTCGCGGAGTTCGAACGCGGGCTCGCCGAGGCCGGCGACCCGGTCGCCCTGCGCGTCGCCTACCGGCGCTGCCTGCTGTCCATCGCCGCCCGGGACGTCTGCGGGACGACCGACGTCGCCCAGACCGCCGCCGAACTCGCCGACCTGGCCACCGCCACCCTGCGCGCCGCCCTCGCCCTCGCCGAGCGTGCCGCGCCCGAGGACGCCGCGGCCTGCCGGCTCGCGGTGATCGCCATGGGCAAGTGCGGCGGCCACGAGCTGAACTACGTCTCCGACGTCGACGTCATCTTCGTCGGCGAGGCCGCCGGCGAGCACGACGAGACCAAGGCCCTGCGGTCGGCCACCAAGCTCGCCTCGCACATGATGCGGATCTGCTCCGAGACCACGGTGGAGGGGTCGATCTGGCCGGTCGACGCCAACCTCCGCCCCGAGGGCCGCAACGGCCCCCTCGTCCGCACCCTCAGCAGCCACCTCGCCTACTACCAGCGCTGGGCCAAGACCTGGGAGTTCCAGGCCCTGCTCAAGGCCCGCCCGGTCGCCGGCGACCTCGGCCTCGGGCAGGACTACGTCGCCGCGCTCGAACCCCTGGTCTGGAAGGCCGCCGAACGCGAGAACTTCGTCGCCGACGTGCAGAAGATGCGCCGGCGCGTGGTGGAGAACATCCCGGCCGCCGAGATCGACCGCGAGCTGAAGCTCGGCCCCGGAGGGCTCAGGGACGTCGAGTTCGCCGTCCAGCTCCTCCAGTTGGTGCACGGCCGGGCCGACGCCTCGCTGCGCTCCGGCACCACCCTCGACGCGCTCCAGGCCCTCGCCGCCGGCGGCTACGTGGGCCGCGCCGACGCCGTCCAGCTCGACGACGCCTACCGCTTCCTGCGCTCCATGGAGCACCGCATCCAGCTCTACCGGCTGCGCCGCACCCACCTGGTCCCCGAGGACGAGGCCGACCTGCGCCGCCTCGGCCGCTCGCTGGGCCTGCGCACCGACCCGGTGACCGAGCTGATCCGCGAGTGGAAGCAGCACACCGGTGTCGTACGACGCCTGCACGAGAAGCTCTTCTACCGCCCGCTGCTCGATGCTGTCGCCCAACTCGCCCCCGGCGAAGCAAGGTTGAGCGCCGAGGCGGCCCGGGAGCGCATGGTGGCCCTCGGCTACGCCGACCCCGCCGCCGCCCTGCGCCACCTGGAGGCCCTCGCCTCCGGCGTCACCCGCAAGGCCGCCATCCAGCGCACCCTGCTGCCCGTCCTGCTGGGCTGGTTCGCCGACTCCGCCGACCCGGACGCGGGCCTGCTGAACTTCCGCAAGGTCTCCGACGCGCTGGGCAAGACCCCTTGGTACCTACGGCTGTTGCGCGACGAGGGCGCCGCCGCCGAGAACCTCGCCCGCGTGCTGTCCGCCGGCCGTCTCGCCCCCGACCTGCTGATGCGCGCCCCGGAGGCGGTGGCCCTGCTGGGCGACGGCGACGGGGGCGGCCTGGAGCCGCGCGGCCGGGCCCAGTTGGAGCAGGAGATCCTCGCCGCCGCGGGCCGCGCCGACAACGCCGAGGACGGGGTGCGGGCGGCGCGCGGCGTGCGCCGCCGGGAGCTGTTCCGGACGGCCGCCGCCGACATCGTGGACTCCTACGGCACCGAGACCAAGCCCGCCGAGGCCGACCAGGGCGCCCTGGTCGACCGGGTCGGCGGCGCGGTCTCCGACCTGACGGCGGCGACCCTGGCGGGGACCCTGCGCGCGGTGGTCCGGGACGGCTGGGGCGACACCCTGCCCACCCGGTTCACCATGATCGGCATGGGCCGGTTCGGGGGGCACGAGCTGGGCTACGGCTCCGACGCCGACGTCCTGTTCGTGCACGAGCCGCAGGAGGGCGTGGACGAACGGGAGGCGGCCGACGCGGCGAACAAGGTGGTCGCCGAGATGCGCCGGCTGCTCCAGGTCCCCAGTGCCGACCCGCCGTTGCTCATCGACGCGGACCTGCGCCCCGAGGGCAAGTCCGGGCCGCTGGTGCGCACGCTCAAGTCCTACGAGGCGTACTACCGCCGGTGGTCCCTGGTCTGGGAGTCTCAGGCCCTGCTGCGCGCCGAACCGGTCGCCGGGGACGAGGAGTTGGGCCGCCGGTTCATCGAGCTGGTCGACCCGCTGCGGTACCCGGCGGAGGGGCTCGGCGAGGACGCGGTACGGGAGATCCGGCGGCTGAAGGCCCGGATGGAGTCCGAGCGGCTGCCGCGCGGCGCCGACCCGAAGCTGCACACCAAGCTGGGGCCGGGCGGGCTGTCCGACGTGGAGTGGACCGTGCAGCTGCTGCAGCTGCGGCACGGGTGGGCCGAGCCGGGGCTGCGCACCACCCGGACCCGTCAGGCGCTGGCGGCGGCGCGGGCGGCGGGGCTGCTGGGGACCGAGGAGGCCGCGATACTGGACGAGGCGTGGGTGCTGGCGACGCGGGTGCGCAACGCCGTGATGCTGGTACGGGGGCGGGCCGGCGACACGTTTCCTTCCGAGAGCCGGGAGTTGGCCGCGGTCGGGCGGTATCTGGGGTACGGGGACGGGCATGCCGGGGACATGCTCGACGCGTACCGGCGGACCGCGCGGCGGGCGAGGACGGTGGTGGAGGAGCTCTTCTACGGGGCTTAGGGGGTGGGGGTTTTCGGGGCGGTCGCCGTGTCGTGCCGGCTGCGGGTGGGTGGGGGCTGGTCGCGCAGTTCCCCGCGCCCCTGGGGCGCGTCAAGCGGGGGCGCGTCAAGCGAGGGTGGCCAGTAGCGTTCTCGCGTGGTTCATGAGGCCCGTCAGGCCTACCTCGAAGGCGCGGTCCGCTCGGCCGTCGGCCACCGCCGCCAGGGCCTCCGCCAGGTGCGGGGTCGGGGTCTCGGCGGTCAGCTCCCACATGGTCTCGGGTGCCGCCAGGTCCAGTGTCGAGCCCAGGATCAGGTTCTCCAGGGCTATCAGCAGCGGCATCACGTCCGCCGGGGCGAAGCCCGCGGCCAGCAGCAGCGTGACCGCGCGCTCGTACTGCTCCAGGACCCGGGGGGCCCGCACCGGCGAGGTCATCAGGAGCGGGATCGTCCTCGGGTGCGCGGCGAACGCGGCCCGGTAGGAACGGGCCCAGGACTCCAGCGCGGTGTCCCAGGGGGCCAGGTCCAGGGTCGCCGGATCGATCGCGGCGGCGACGCGTTCGCGCAGCAGCTCGACGATGCCGTCGCGGCCGTCCACATGGTGATACAGCGAACCGGTCTGTGCACCGAGCCGCCTGGCGATCTGCGGGACGCTGAAGTCGCCCTGCTCGTCCACGAGTTGCAACGCGGTCGTGGTGATCCGCTCCCGGTCGAGGAGCGGGGTGCGCGGCCGTCCCATCGGCGTGTTCTCCCCTGAAGGTGTGAAACGGGGCTTCCCGGATGCCCAGGAGGAGGCTACATTGCCGAAACCGAAAGGCTTTAGATTTACGGGTCCGGGGCAGTCCCTGCCCCGGTAGCGCCGGTCATCCCGCACGCCCGGAACCCTCCCGTCCGTCGCGCTCGAAGGGCTCCTCCCCATGTCCGTCACCGCTCGCGAGGAAAGCACGCCGTCCGTCGCGGCGACCCTCCGCTCCGGCTCGCTCGGCACCGCCGACATCGCCTTCTTCGTCATCTCCGCCGCCGCCCCGCTCACCGTGATGGCCGGCGTCGCCCCGCTCGCAGTCCTGCTCGGCGGCATCGGCGCCCCGGCCGGCTACCTCATCGCCGGCATCACCCTCGCCGTCTTCGCCGTCGGCTTCACCACCATGAGCCGCCACATCAGGAGCGGCGGCGCCTTCTACGCGTACATCACCCGCGGCCTCGGCCGCCCCGTCGGCATCGGCGCCGCGCTCCTCGCCCTCATCGGGTACAACGGCATGGAGATCGGCGTCTACGGCCTGCTCGGCAGCGCCGGGCGGGACACCGCGAAGGCCCTCTTCGGCGTCGACGTCCCCTGGCTGCCGATCGCCCTCGCCGGACTCCTCCTCATCGGCTACGGCGGCTACCGCTCCATCGAGTTCGGCGCCAAGGTGCTCGGCGTACTGCTGGTCGCCGAGACCGGCATCCTGGTCCTGCTCGCGGGCGGGGTGCTGGTCAAGGGCGGCGCACACGGACTGTCCGGCGCCTCCTTCGCACCCGGCCACGTCCTCGTCTCCGGCACCGCGGTCGTCCTCGCCTTCGCCTTCGCCGCCTTCACCGGCTTCGAGTCGACCGTCATCTACCGGCGCGAGGCCCGCGACCCCGAGCGGACGGTCCCGCGCGCCACCTACGTGGCCGTGGCCTTCCTCGGCCTCTTCTACGCCTTCTGCGTGTGGATCGTCATCCAGGCCTTCGGCAACGACGAGGTCATCGCGGCGGCCGCCAAGGACCCCGGCGGCCTGTTCTTCTCCGCCATCACCAGCTACGTCGGCGGCTGGGCGGCCGACCTGATGCACGTCTTCATCGTGACCAGCATCATCGCCTCGCTGCTCGCCTTCCACAACGCGATCAACCGGTACGCCCTCGCCCTCGCCGAGGAGGGCGTCCTGGCGAAGTCGCTGGGCACCGTCCACCCGCGGCACCGCTCCCCGTACACGGCCGGCATCGCGCAGACCGTCCTCGGCCTGGTGGTCGTCGTCGGGTTCTGGGCGGCCGGCGCCGACCCGTACAACCAGCTGCTGCTGTGGGTGAACACGCCCGGGATGATCGGCCTGTTCGCGCTCCAGCTGCTCGCCGCGATCGCCGTGCCCTGCTATTTCCGGAAGGTGCGGCACGACGAGGGCACCCTGCGCACCGTGGTCGCCCCGACCGTCGCCGCCGTGCTGCTCGCCACCGCCATAGGCCTGGTCATCACCCACATCGACCTGTTCACCGGCGCGTCCAGCACGGTGAACACGCTGCTGATCGTCATCGCGCCCGCGGTCTTCGTCGCGGGCCTCGGCCTCGCCTGGTGGCTGCGCCGCGAACGTCCCGCCGTGTACGCGGAGTTCGCGGCGGAGCCCGCCGAATAGCCGTACGGAACGCACGGAACGCACGGAACGAAGGAGTTCACCCCGCCATGACCGCCGCCCCCGACCTGATCCTCACCGGCGCCGAGGTCCGCACCCTCGACCCCGCCCGGCCGTCCGCCACCGCCGTCGCCGTCCGTGACGGGGTGATCGCCGCCGTCGGCGAGGAACGGGAGGTACGCGACTGGCGGGGGCCGGGCACCGAGGTCGTGCACCTGGGCGGCGCCCACCTGGTGCCCGGCCTGGTGGACGCGCACAGCCACCCGGTGTGGGGCCTGGACATGGCGACCGGGGCGGACCTGTCGGGGGTCACCGACCTGGCGGGCCTGAAGGCGGCGCTCGCCGGCGCCGCCCGGACCGACGGCTGGGTGATCGGCTACGGCCTCGACCACAACGCGTTCGGAGGACGGCCGGTGGACCGCGCCCTCGTCGAGGACGTCCTCGACGGCGCGCCCGCCTTCCTACGCCTGTACGACGGCCACTCGGCCCTCGCCACCGGCGCGGCGCTGGCCGCGGCGGGGGTGACGGGCGCGCGGGTCTTCG
Source organism: Streptomyces fuscichromogenes (assembly GCF_014645815.1). GTDB lineage: Bacteria > Actinomycetota > Actinomycetes > Streptomycetales > Streptomycetaceae > Streptomyces > Streptomyces fuscichromogenes. The sequence continues at coordinate 224,986 of NZ_BMML01000001.1, forward strand.
AGCAGCGGTCCGAGGTCGTCTGCGACGCCGACGGCCGCCCCACCGGGCATCTGGTCGAGCACGCGGCGATGCGGCTGGTCGAGTCGCTGATGCCCCGCCCGTCGTACGCGGCGCGCCGGGAGCGGCTCGTGGAGCTGCTGGGCGCGATGGCCGCGACCGGGCTGACCGGGGCGCATGTCATGGACGCCGGGGACGCGGAACTGGTCGGGGCGGTGGCCGAGGAGACCGTCCTGCCGCTGCGGCTGCGCTTCGCGCCCTGGTGCATGCCGGGGATCGACGCGGCCGGGCTGGCTGAGCTGGTGGCCGCGCAGGGGCGGGGCGGGCGGCACTGGGTGGTCGGCGGGGTCAAGTTCTTCATGGACGGGACCGTGGAAGGGGGCACCGCCTGGCTGGAGCACGCGGACTGCCACGGGCAGGGGACCGCGGCGTTCTGGCCCGACCCGGACGCCTACGCCGCCGCCGTGCGCCACCTGCACGCGGCCGGGGTGCGCACGGCCACGCACGCGATCGGGGACGCGGCGGTACGGCATGTCCTGGACGTGGTGGCGGGGCTGGGCGCGGGTGCCGCGGGCCGGCACCGCGTCGAGCACATCGAGACGGTGCCGGACGCCCTGCTGCCCCGGTTCGCGGAGCTGGGGGTGGCCGCGTCGATGCAGCCGCCGCACACGGCGTACACCCGGGCCGACGGTACGGACGAATGGTCCCGGCGGCTGGGCTCGGCCCGTGCCGGGCGCGCCTGGCGCCTGCGTGACCTGCGGGACGCGGGCGCGACGGTCGCGCTCGGCTCGGACTGGCCGATCGCCCACCACGACGTCCGTGCCGTTCTGGCGACGGCCCGCGCCCCGCGCGGCGCCGCGTCGGTCCGGGCGGGCCTGACCGGCCTGGAGGCACTGGAGGGCTGCACGACCCACGCGGCCCGCGCCGCGGGCGAGGCGGCCGTCGCGGGCCGCGTCGCGGTGGGCTGCCGCGCCGACCTGACGGCGTTCGCCCTGGACCCCGTCGAGTCCCCGGCGGACGAACTGGCGGAGGCACCGGTACGGCTGACGGTGACCGGGGGGTACGTGGTGCACCAGGGGGAGTGAGGTCCGGTGGGCTGAGCGGGGTCCGGCACCGCCGGACTCCGCCGCCGTGGCTGAGCACCGTCGCGGCGGAGAGCAAGGTGAACCGTCGGCTCAGGAACAACCGCCGACCCCGGCACAGAACAACTGCCGGTCTCTTGGATCCGTCGCGGCGGAGAGGAAGGCGGACCGTCGGCTCAGGAACGACCGCGGCCGCTGGCACAGAACAGCGGCCGGTCTCTTGGACCAGCCGTGGCGGAGAGGAAGGCGGACCGTCGGCTCAGGAACGACCGCGGCTGCTGGCACAGAACAGCGGCCGGTCTCTTGGGCCAGCCGCAGCGGTGCTCGGCCACCGCGGTGGCTGTCGGTGGTGCCGAACCCGGCGTACGCCCCGGAACCGAGGTCGGCTCCGGCCGTCCGCAGGGGCCTCGCTCAGCCGCCCGCAGGGCTACGTAGCAAGGTCACCCCCGTCGGCTGCCGGGGCAGGGCGTACGGCAGGGCGCCGTACCACAGCCGTACCACCAGGAAGCCGAAGGCCAGGCACAGGGCGCCGCCCACCGCGTCCAGCCAGAAGTGGTTGGCTGTGGCGACGATGACGAGGAGGGTCGTCGCCGGGTAGACGAGGCCCAGCAGGCGCACCCAGGGGACCGACGCCAGGGCGAAGACCGTCAGGCCGCACCACAGGGACCAGCCGATGTGCATGGACGGCATCGCGGCGTACTGGTTGGACATGTGCTTGAGGTCGCCGGAGGCCATCGAGCCCCAGGTGCGGTGGACCGTCACCGTGTCGACGAAGCCGCCGCCGTTCATCAGACGGGGCGGGGCGAGCGGGAACAGGTAGTAGCCGAGGAGGGCGACGCCCGTCGTGGCGAAGAGGGCGAGCCGGGCCGCCGCGTAGCGGCCGGGATGGCTGCGGTAGAGCCACACCAGCACACCCAGCGTCACCACGAAGTGCAGCGTCGCGTAGTAGTAGTTCATCCCGACGATCAGCCAAGTCGCCGAGTTCACGGCGTGGTTGACCGACTCCTCGACGGCGATCCCCAGCCCGCGCTCGGCCCGCCAGATCCAGTCGGCGTTGCGCAGCGCCTGCGCCCGCTGCTCCGGGACGGCGTTGCGCACGAGCGAGTAGGTCCAGTAACTCACCGCGATGAGGAGGATCTCGAACCAGAGCCGGGGGCGGCGCGGTGTGCGCAGCCGGTGCAGGAACCGCTGGTCGTCCTCGCCCGTGACGGTCCGCGGAAGGGTCTGTTGTGCGCGACCTTCCGGCTCTGTCACGGTCGAGTCACTCATAGGCACAGAGTCTGCCAGAAAAGACGTCTACGGCAGATCATCCCAAGGTCGGGTTCACGGTGCATGTCCTACGGCGGGGCGACTACTTCCCGGGTACTGCCGCCGTTGAACCGCGTACCACGAGCTCCGGCATGAAAACGAACTCGCTGTGCGGGGCCGGCGTACCGCCGATCTCCTCCAGCAGGGTGCGCACCGCGGCCTGGCCCATCGCGGGGACCGGCTTGCGGATGGTGGTGAGCGGCGGGTCGGTGAAGGCGATCAGGGGGGAGTCGTCGAAGCCGACCACGGAGACGTCCCGGGGGACGTCGAGGCCGCGCTGCCGTACGGCCCGTATCGCGCCCAGGGCCATCATGTCGCTGGCGCACACGATCGCCGTGCAGTCCCGGTCGATCAGCGCGCTGGTGGCCGCCTGGCCGCCCTCCAGGGTGTAGAGGGAGTGCTGTACGAGCTGCGTCTCGACGGCGTCCGCGGCGAGGCCCAACTGGTCCTGCATCGCCCGCACGAACCCCTCGATCTTGCGCTGCACGGGGACGAAGCGCTTGGGGCCGAGGGCGAGCCCGATCCGGGTGTGGCCGAGGGAGACGAGGTGGGTGACGGCCAGCGTCATCGCCGCCCGGTCGTCGGGGGAGATGAACGGCGCCTGCACCTTCGGCGAGAAGCCGTCCACCAGGACGTACGGCACGCCCTGCGCCCGCAGCCGCTCGTAGCGCTGCATGTCGGCCGTGGTGTCCGCGTGCAGGCCGGAGACGTAGATGATCCCGGCGACCCCGCGGTCCACCAGCATCTCGGTCAGCTCGTCCTCGGTGGACCCGCCGGGCGTCTGGGTGGCGAGCACGGGGGTGTAGCCCTGCCGGGTCAGGGCCTGCCCGATGACCTGCGCCAGGGCCGGGAATATCGGGTTCTCCAGCTCGGGGGTGATCAGCCCCACCAGGCCCTCGCTGCGCTGCCGCAGCCGTACCGGACGCTCGTAGCCGAGGACGTCGAGGGCGGCGAGCACGGACTGGCGGGTGGTGGCCGCGACGCCGGGCTTCCCGTTCAGGACCCGGCTCACCGTCGCCTCGCTCACCCCCGCCTGCGCTGCGATGTCGGCAAGCCGTGTGGTCACGGCACCGGACTGTACCGGCCGTATCGTCATCGCGGTCCCTCTGTTCTGGTCGGCGCTCCTGGTCCCGCAAGGGGATGATTCCCGTGCGGGAGACGGATGGCAAGAGCTTGCAGAGTCTTGCACAACCGGGGCAGGCCCCGCTCAGCCCCGTACGGCAGGGGTCTCGGGGCGGTCGATAGGGGGTCACGGCGGCATAACGTCCGCAGCCTCTTGCACTTTTTTGCTGCAAGGTCTTTCGCAAGGCTTACATCGCTGTTACGTTCCCTGACGCCCGGCCACGGCAACGGCGCGTCGGCAGCACAACGGGCTTTCACCCTCAAGGAGAACTCATGCGGCGTGGCATAGCGGCCTCCGCGCTGGTGGCGTCCCTCGCCCTCACGGCGACGGCGTGCGGCGGGAGCGGCAGCGACAGCAAGTCGGACGGCCCGGTCACCATCACGTGGTGGGACACCTCCAACGCCACCAATGAGGCACCGACGTACCAGGCCTTGATCAAGGAGTTCGAGGCCGCGAACAAGGACATCAAGGTCAAGTACGTCAACGTCCAGTTCGACCAGGCACAGAACAAGTTCGACACGGCCGCCCAGTCCGGCAAGGGCGCCCCCGACGTGCTGCGCTCCGAGGTCGGCTGGACCCCCGCCTTCGCCAAGGCCGGCTACTTCGTGCCGCTGGACGGCACCGCCGCCCTCGCCGACAAGGACAAGTTCCAGTCCAGCCTGATCACCCAGGCCCAGTACGAGGGCAAGACCTACGGCGTCCCGCTGGTCACCGACACCCTGGCCCTCGTATACAACAAGGCCCTGCTGAAGAAGGCCGGCATCACCGCGGCCCCCACCAGCTGGGACCAGGTCAAGGCCGACGCCGCCAAGATCCAGGACAAGACGAAGACCACCGGCTACTGGGGTCCCGAGGCCGCGTACTACACCCAGCCCTTCCTCTACGGCGAGGGCACCGACATGGTCGACGCCTCCGCCAAGAAGATCACCATCACCTCGGCGGCGGCCGAGAAGGGCTACCAGACCTGGCTGGACCTCTACTCCGGCAAGGGGCTGCACAAGGCCGACGTCACCGCCGACGCCTACGCCCACCGCCAGGACGCCTTCGTCAACGGCAAGGTCGCCATGACCATCGAGGGCCCCTGGGAGATCACCAACTTCTACAAGGGCTCCGCGTTCAGCGACAAGTCCAACCTCGGCATCGCCACCGTCCCGGCCGGCTCCACCGGCAAGGCGGGCGCCCCGACCGGCGGCCACAACCTCTCGATCTACGCCGGCATCGACAAGGCCCACCAGGCCGCCTCCGAGAAGTTCGTCGCCTTCATGACCTCCGCGAAGTCCCAGACGGAGATCGCCCTGAAGAACTCCACCCTGCCGACCCGCTCCGACGCCTACACCGCCGAGGTCAAGGCAGACCCGGGCATCGCCGGCTACCAGGCCGTCCTCTCCTCCGCCCAGCCGCGCCCGGCGCTCGCCGAGTACTCCTCCCTGTGGGGTCCGGTCGGCACCGAGCTCACCAAGATCGCCGGTGGCAAGGAGTCCCTGGACAAGGGCCTGAGCACCGCCGAACTCGGGATCGAGAAGCTCGTCCCCGACTTCAGCAAGTAAGCCCCCGGCGGCCGCCGGAGCGCCCTGTTCAGGGGAGCGCTCCGGCGGCCACCGGCCTGTGTCCAGCCCGATCCCGGCAAACCCAGAAGGTGTCGAACCATGACAGTCGCCATCGACCGCGCCACCGGCAGACGCCACGGTGACCGCGCGCCCCGCCCCGGGCTGGGCCGGCGGATCCGCAACGGCTACCGGAAGTACTGGTACGCCTACGCGATGATCGCCCCCGTGGCCGTCGTCCTCGGGGCGCTCGTCATCTACCCGTTGGTGTACGGCTTCTACCTGACGCTGACGGACGCCAACAGCCTCAACACCGCCCGCACCATCGGCGTCAACCACATCGACGCCACCTACAAGTTCATCGGCCTGGACAACTACAAGGACATCCTGTTCGGCCCGACGTCCTACGACCGCTTCTGGTCCCACTTCCTCTGGACGATCGTCTGGACCGCGCTCTGCGTCACCCTGCACTACACGATCGGCCTCGGCCTCGCCCTGCTGCTCAACGAGAAGTTCCGCGGCCGCACCTTCTACCGCATGGTCCTGGTGCTGCCCTGGGCGGTCCCGACCTTCGTCACCGTCTTCGGCTGGCGGTTCATGCTCGCCGACGGCGGCATCATCAACGCGACCCTGCACTTCCTCCATCTGCCGCAACCCGACTGGCTGGAGGACACGTTCTGGCAGCGGGCCGCCGCGATCCTCGTCAACACCTGGTGCGGTGTGCCGTTCATGATGCTCTCGCTGCTCGGCGGCCTCCAGGCCATCGACGGCACGCTGTACGAGGCCGCCGAGATGGACGGCGCGAGCGCCTGGCAGCGCTTCCGGTACGTCACCCTGCCGGGGCTGAGGTCCGTCAGCTCCACCGTCGTGCTCCTCGGCATCATCTGGACGTTCAACCAGTTCGCCGTCATCTTCCTGCTGTTCGGCAACACCGCCCCCGACGCGCAGATCCTGGTCACCTGGGCCTACTACCTCGGCTTCGGACAGCAGCCGCGCGACTTCGCCCAGTCCGCCGCCTACGGCATGCTGCTGCTGGCGATCCTGATCGTCTTCACCTCCTTCTACCGCCGCTGGCTCAACCGCAACGACCAGCAGCTCGCGATCTGAGGACGGAGTTCCCATGAGTACGACCACTGCCCAGACCTCCGTCCAGGTCGCCGAGGAGGCCCCCGTGACGACCACCCGCCGAGTCCCCCGCAGGGGCGAGCGCGGCCCGCTCGGCAGCGCCGTCATCCACGGTGTCCTCGGCATCGCGAGCGTGATCGCGTTCTTCCCGGTCGGCTGGCTGATCTTCCTCTCCCTCGGCCCGGACAAGGACGACTACCTGCACCCGAGCGGCATCTGGCACAAGATGACGCTGGACAACTACTCCTTCGTCCTGCGGCACACCGGTTTCTGGAACTGGTTCGAGACGACGATGATCGTCGTCGGCGGTACCACCGTCATCGGCCTGATCCTCGCCTCCACCACCGGCTACGCGGTCTCCCGGATGCGCTTCCCCGGCTACCGGAAGTTCATGTGGCTGCTGCTGCTCACCCAGATGTTCCCGATCGCCGTGCTGATCGTGCCGATGTACCAGATCCTGTCGCGGCTCGGCCTCATCGACAGCTACCTCGGTCTGATCCTCGTGTACTGCACGACGGTGGTGCCGTACACGGGCTGGCTGCTCAAGGGGTACTTCGACACGATCCCCTTCGAGATCGACGAGGCCGGCCGCGTCGACGGGCTCTCGCCCTTCGGCACCTTCGCCCGGCTGATCCTGCCGCTCGCCAAGCCCGGCCTCGCGGTCGCCGCGTTCTACAACTTCCTCACCGCCTTCGGCGAGGTCGCCTTCGCCTCCACGTTCATGCTCAGCGACGACAAGTACACGTTCGCCGTGGGCCTGCAGAGCTTCATCAGTGAGCACGACGCACAGCGCAACCTGATGACCGCGACGGCGGTGCTGATCGCGATACCGGTGGCCGTGTTCTTCTACCTCGTGCAGAAGAACCTGGTGACCGGCCTCACCGCCGGCGGTACCAAGGGCTGACGCCGGTTTAGAAGCGCCCCGCAAGGGGCGCGGGACTGTATCCGATGTGCGGCTCCGCCGCGTGGGCGCGACCAGCCCCGACGGCGCCGCACCCGAAACCCGAGGCGGCCGCGATGTCCTCCCCCAGAGGGGGGACCCCCAGACCCCGCTGACACCGCGGCCGTCTCGTCATCACCGTTCTACGCACACTTGATCCCATGACCCCCTTACGCACCAAGGACGCCATGAGCCAGCAGCACTCCGCCATCGCCCCGGCACCGAACTCCGCCAAAGCCAAGCGCAGCGACTGGTGGCGGGACGCGGTGATCTACCAGGTCTATCCGCGCAGCTTCGCCGACAGCAACGGCGACGGGATGGGTGATCTGGAGGGCGTGCGGGCCAGACTCCCGTACCTGCGTGACCTCGGTGCCGACGCCGTCTGGCTCAGCCCGTTCTACGCCTCCCCGCAGGCCGACGCCGGCTACGACGTCGCCGACTACCGGGCCGTGGACCCCATGTTCGGCAACCTGCTGGACGCGGACGCGCTGATCCGGGACGCGCACGGGCTGGGGCTCAGGATCATCGTCGACCTGGTCCCCAACCACTCCTCCGACCAGCACGAGTGGTTCAGGCGGGCGCTGGCCGAGGGGCCGGGCTCGCCCTCGCGCGACCGCTACCACTTCCGTCCGGGCAAGGGCGAGAACGGCGAACTGCCACCCAACGACTGGGAGTCCATCTTCGGCGGGCCGGCCTGGACCCGGGTGGCCGACGGCGAGTGGTACCTGCACCTCTTCGCCCCCGAGCAGCCCGACTTCAACTGGGAACACCCCGCCGTCGGCGACGAGTTCCGCTCCATCCTGCGGTTCTGGCTGGACATGGGCGTGGACGGCTTCCGCATCGACGTCGCCCACGGTCTGGTGAAGGCGGCGGGGCTGCCGGACCTGGGCGGCGCCGACCAGCTCAAGCTGCTGGGCAACGATGTCATGCCGTTCTTCGACCAGGACGGCGTCCACGACGTCTACCGGCAGTGGCGGCATGTCCTCGACGAGTACGCCGGCGAACGCATCTTCGTCGCGGAGGCGTGGACCCCGACCGTCGAGCGCACCGCCAACTACGTCCGCCCGGACGAGCTCCACCAGGCCTTCAACTTCCAGTACCTGAGCACGGAGTGGGATGCCACCGAGCTGCGCGAGGTCATCGACCGCACCCTGGAGGCCATGCGCCCGGTCGGCGCCCCCGCCACCTGGGTGCTGTCCAACCACGACGTCACCCGGCACGCCACCCGCTTCGCCAACCCGCCCGGACTCGGGACCCAGATCCGCACGGCCGGCGACCGGGAGCTGGGTCTGCGCAGGGCGCGGGCGGCCACCCTCCTCATGCTCGCCCTGCCCGGCTCGGCGTACCTCTACCAGGGCGAGGAACTGGGCCTCCCGGACGTCGTGGACCTGCCCGACGAGGTCCGCCAGGACCCCGCGTACTTCCGCGGCGCCGGCCAGGACGGCTTCCGCGACGGCTGCCGGGTGCCGATCCCGTGGACGCGGGAGGGCTCGTCGTACGGCTTCGGGTCCGGGGGCAGCTGGCTGCCGCAGCCCGCGAACTGGGGCGAGCTGAGCGTGGAGGCGCAGACCGGGGCTGCCGGTTCGACGCTGGAGCTGTACCGCAGCGCGCTGGCCGTCCGCCGTGCCCAGCCCGACCTGGGCGCGGGCGACGCGGTGGAGTGGCTGCGCGCGCCCGAGGGTGTACTCGCCTTCCGGCGCGGGGAGTTCGTCTGCGTCGCGAACACGGGCCGGGAGTCCGTGACCACCCGGGCGTACGGCAGGGTGCTGCTCGCCAGCGGTGAACTGACGGAGGCGGACGGCGAGGCGAAGGTGCCGGCCGACACGACCGTGTGGTGGACCACCGCCTGACCGGCACCTGACGGGGCGTCACTCGGTAACTTCTTGCAGCAACTTCGCAGGGCCCGCTACCCAACCGGGTAGCGGGCCTTTAACATCTGCCCAACCGCAAGGTTTCAGCAACATTTCTGCAAGAGCTTCGGCAGAGCCTTCAACGACGAAGGAACCCCCACAGGGCACGTAAGACCCTCTCCGCCGCACCGGCCCTGGCCGCCTGTAGCGTTGTCATGGCCCCGACCGTGGCGGATGCCTCCCCGCCCGGCATCAAGGACGTCACCGCCGTCCTCTTCGATTGACATCCTCCCCTTCTTGAAAGACTCAAAAGAAGGGGATCCCAACCCGGGTGGGTTGAGGTTCACGGGCGTTCGAACGGCCGGTGGCCGCTGTCACCCCTCCGGCATGACACGGAAACCCTCGTGCACGGCGCATCGCCCTGACGGCGATGCGCCTACCCCTGTCCTGCTCCGCAGGCGCCCGCATTCGCCCCCGGCCCGAAGGCCGGGGCACCCTGCGAGGAAACGAGGTGGCGATCAACCACGAGGGCAGTGAGCTGACCCGGACCTGCCAGACGTCGCTGCCGACGGGCACGTACTGCAACGTGCAGCCCAACACGACGTGACGGTGAACGCCGACGGGCAGTTCACCGCCACCCTCGGCAGCAACACCGCCCTGGCGATCTACACGGGGAAGGTGACCTGCTGATCGCGACGGCGGTCAGGGAGTGACGTTGATGTGCCTGGCCAGCGCGGTGACGGAGAGGTCGGCGTGGTCGACCCACTGGGGGAACGCCAGCGTCTTGTGCCGGGTGGAGGCGGGCGGGGTGATCTCCAGGTAGGAGGCGTGCACCGCGCCCGAGGTGCCGGTGTTGGCGTGGGTCCAGGCGACGACGGCCTCGGCGCTCTGGCCGTCCTTGAGGACGAGGGTCTTCTTGCCCGGGTCCTTGGCGTACCAGGTGTTGCCCCAGTGCGTGTGGGTCGTGATCGCCCTGTGCCTGGAGTTCTCCAGCCCCAGGCCCGGGTAGCCGCGCAGCGCACAGGTCCTGCCGCTGAGGTTGCGCAGGGTGATGACGACCCCCTGGTGGTTCATCCCGCCGGCGAGCTGCCGGCCGAAGGTGGCCTTGAGCGCGGCGGCGGAGCAGGTCGGGGTGGCCTTGGCGGCGGCCGGGGTCGCGGCGTCGGCGGTGCCCGCCCAGACGAGGCCCAGGACGGCGAGGGCGGCCACGCCTCCGGCGAGCTTGGCGCGGCTGACCCCACGGCGGGCGCGGTGCCGTCCGACGGCACCCGGGTCGGAGGTGTCGGCGGGGCGGGTGTTCAGATCTTCGTTCACGGCGACGGTTCTCCACTCGTGTCCTGCGGCACGGGGCGCGGTGTGCGCCCCGTGCCGTCCTCTGGTGCTCTACACGAGGTTCGATGCACGATCTCGCGTATTTGTTCGCGCCGGGCCGAGGAACCTTTCCGGACCTACTTCCAGGTGTCGCTCGTCGTGTAGCCGGAGGAGGTACCGGTCGTGTACGAGCGGTTGGTGCCCGACTCCCAGGTCACGGTGCCGGAGCTGTCTTTTTTGATGAACTTGTACGCGAATGTGGTGCTCTTCGGGACGATCACCAGCTTGCTCCACGTCGGGTAGGACTCCGACGACAGCGGGATCGCGTCGCTCGTGTTCCAGGAGCCGAGGGAGGCGATGGAGCCCACGACGTAGACGTTGGTGCCCCAGGTGGTCGTGGCGTACTCGTTGAAGGTCACGTCCGTGGCGTCGGCGTTCGCCACGTTCCACGAGTTGTTCAGGGAGACCGCCGACGTGGTGGTCGTGGCGGACCTGTTGGCGTTGGATTCCCAGGTCACGTTCCCGGACGAGTCCTTCTTGATGTACTTGAACGTGAAGGACGTGTTGATCGGCACGCTCACCGCGCCCGACCAGATCGGGTACCCGGTGGACGAGAGCTGGACCGCCTTGGAGGTGTCCCAGCCGCCCAGGGCGTCGATGGAGCCGACCACGTAGACGTTGGTGCCGCTCGTGGTGGACGCGTACTCGTTGAAGGTCGCGGTCACCGTGGAGGTGGAGCCACCGCCGCTGCCGCCGTCGTCGCAGCCGACCGTGCAGGTGTAGGAGGAGTTGTAGAAGGCGACGGCGTCCTTCGCGGGGATCGTGATGCTCGCGTTGCCGCCGGAGACGGTGACCGTGGAGGCACCGCCGTCGATGACATCGGAGTACGTGCCGTCGGCCATGCCCGTCGCGAAGGTGTAGGTGGCCGACGACGAGCCGTTGTTGACGGCGAAGAAGCCGGCGCCGCTGCGGCCGAAGCCGATCACGTTCGACGACATGGTCTGCCAGTTGGAGACGGCCGCGCTGCCGGCCGCGTTGTGCCAGGCCACCATGCCGACCACGGCGGTGTCGCGGTCCAGGCAGTTCCAGCCGCTGGAGCAGTTGGTGTCGGTGACGAAGCCCGCGGAGTTCGGCGGCGCCTGGTCGCTCTGGGTCCACTGCCAGCTGGAGTAGACGGTCGGCGTCGACCACTTGTAGGCGAGCTCGAAGAGGTTGGCGAGCTTGTAGCTGTCGCCGTCCTTGTAGCTCATGTGCAGGCCGTTGCGCTCGGTGTCGTGGTTGGTCACGAAGGACACCGAGTTGGCGGCGGGCAGGATGCCGCTGCTGTCCAGGGAGGACAGGTCCGAGACGTTGCCCTGGAAGGCCGACTTCATCTTGCTCGCGTAGGTGAAGTCCAGGACGTCGCCGGAGCCGTAGTAGTCACTGGGCTGCGGGGTGGAGCCCGGGTAGATCTCGTCGAAGACGTACGGCGCCGCGCCGGACGTCGTGGTGTTCAGCCTGGCGACGATGGCCGCCATGTCGGTGGCCGGGATGTGCTTGGCCGAGTCGACGCGGAAGCCGTCCACGCCCAGCGCGATCTGCTTGTTGAGGAAGGCCGCGAGCCCCGAACGGACGTTGTCCGCACCGGTCTTGAGGTCGGGCAGGCCGAGCAGCTCGCAGTTCTGGACCTGGGTGAGGTTCGAGTAGTCCTGGATGGTGAGGTCGGAGGTGGGGCAGTCGGCGGAGGTGTGGTAGTCGCTCGGGTCCCAGTCCGGGGTGTCGTACTTGCTGGTGAGGGTGGTGCCGTCGTAGCCGGTGCCGGTCTGGGCGGCGGTGTGGTTGATCACCGCGTCGGTGTAGACCTTCACGCCCGCGGTGTGGCAGGCGGTGATCATCGAGGCGAACTGCGCGGCCGTCCCGAAGCGGCTGTTCAGGGTGTACGAGTACGGCTGGTAGACGTCCCACCAGTAGTAGCTGGACTGCTTGAGGGACTCGGACGGCGGGGCGACCTGCACCGCGCCGTACCCGGCCGGGCCGAGCACGTTCGTGCACTCGGACGCGATCGAGTTCCAGTTCCATTCCCACAGGTTGGCGATGACATCGCCCTTGGCGGTGGTGTCCGCCTGTGCGGCGGTGGCCGGCAGGGCGATGACGCCGGTGAGCGCCAGGGCGCCCACTGCGATCGCGACGGCCGTGCGTCTGAAGACACCCGGGGGCCGGTGTCCGTTCATGTGCGGCTCCGAAACAAGAGGGACAGGCTTCAACAACCCTGGAGCGTGGGCCAGTTGAGACATCGCGTCAATACGCCTCGTGAAAGTTCTTGCTGTGAGTTTCAAGCCTCTTGCTGTAAACCTTTCGTTAGCGGTACGGTCGCGCCGGGTCGGACCCAAGAGAGCCGCTATCGCTAGGAGTTCACACCGGTGATACATGTCAGACGGGTCGCGGCCGTCGCCGTCGCCGCCCTCGCCATCGCGCTCGTGCAGCCCGTCGCCGCACACGCCGCCGCCCCGCCCGCGCCGCCCTCCGACGCGAAGCTCGCCGCCGAGCCCGCCCGGCACGACGACACCCGGGAGCAGTTCTACTTCGTCATGCCGGACCGTTTCGCCAACGGGGACACCGGCAATGACAAGGGCGGTCTCACCGGCTCCCGGCTCTCCACCGGCTACGACCCCACCGACAAGGGCTTCTACCAGGGCGGCGACCTCAAGGGGCTGACCCGGCGGCTCGACTACATCAAGGGGCTCGGCACCACCGCCATCTGGATGGCGCCGATCTTCAAGAACAGGCCCGTGCAGGGGACGGGGAGCAACGCCTCGGCCGGCTACCACGGTTACTGGATCACCGACTTCACCCAGGTCGACCCGCACTTCGGGACCAACAAGGACCTGGCGACGCTCATCTCCAAGGCGCATGCCAAGGGGATGAAGGTCTTCTTCGACGTCATCACCAACCACACCGCCGACGTCGTCGACTACGAGGAGAAGTCCTACGACTACCTCTCCAAGGGCGCCTTCCCCTATCTGACCAAGGACGGGCGGCCCTTCGACGACGCCGACTACGCGGACGGGAAGAAGAAGTTCCCGGCGGTCTCCACCGCCTCCTTCCCGCGCACGCCGACCGTGACGAGCGACAGCAAGGTGCCGTCATGGCTCAACGACCCGACGATGTACCACAACCGGGGCGACTCGACGTTCGCCGGCGAGTCCGCGACCTACGGCGACTTCTCCGGCCTGGACGACCTGTGGACCGAACGGCCCGAGGTCGTGCACGGCATGGAGAAGATCTACGAGCGGTGGGTGAAGGACTACGCCATCGACGGCTTCCGGATCGACACCGTGAAGAACGTCAACATGGAGTTCTGGACCCAGTGGGCGACCGCGCTCGACACGTACGCGGCGGAGCACGGCCGTGAGAACTTCTTCATGTTCGGCGAGACCTACTCCGCCGACCCGTCCGTCACCTCCCCTTACGTCACCCAGGGACGCCTCGACGCGACCCTCGACTTCCCCTTCCAGGACGCGGCCCGCTCCTACGCCTCCCAGGGCGGCAGCGCCCAGAAGCTGGCGAGCGTCTTCGGCGACGACTACAAGTACACGACCGACAAGGCGAACGCCTACGAGCAGGTCACCTTCCTCGGCAACCACGACATGGGCCGGATCGGGTACTTCCTGGAGCAGGACAACCCGAAGGCCACGGACGCCGAACTGCTCGCCAAGGACGAACTCGCCAACGAGGTGATGTTCCTCAGCCGCGGCAACCCGGTCGTCTACTACGGCGACGAACAGGGCTTCACCGGCTCCGGCGGGGACAAGGACGCCCGGCAGACGATGTTCGCGTCGAAGGTCGCCGACTACCTGGACGACGACGAGATCGGCACCGAGCGGACCGCCGCCGACGACTCGTACGACCCGAGTGCGCCGCTCTACCAGCAGATCAGTGCTCTCTCCAAGCTGCGCGCGGCCCACCCCGCGCTCGCCGACGGCGTCCAGACCGAGCGCTACGCGGCCGACGGCGCCGGTGTCTACGCCTTCACCCGGACGGACGCGAAGACCGGCCAGGAGTACGTCGTCGCCTTCAACAACGCGGGCACGGCGAAGACCGCGAGCTTCGCCACCGGCTCCGCCGGCATGGGCTACCGCGCGCTCTACGGCACCGACGGCACCGTCACCTCCGACGGCGCGGCGAAGCTGACCGTCACCGTCCCCGCCGAGTCCGCCGTCGTCTACCAGGCGGCCGGTCCCCTGGCCAAGCCCGCCACCGCCCCGACGATCACCCTCCAGGCCCCGGCCGCCGGTGCCACCGGCACCGTCGACCTCACCGCGGACGTGACCGGCGGACAGCTGAACCGGGTCGTCTTCGCCGCCCAGATCGGCGACGGCAGGTGGACCACCCTCGGTTCCGCGGACCACGCCCCCTACAAGGTCACCCAGACCCTCGCCACGGACCTCCCGGCCGGTACCGCCCTGCGCTACAAGGCGGTCGCCGTGGACTCCGCCGGGCACACCGCCGACGCCCTGGCCGCGAGCACCAGCGGCACCCCGCCCGCCGCCGAGACACCCACCGCCTCCTCCCGGGACTACGCGGTCGTCCACTACAAGCGCGCCGACGGCGACTACGCCGACTGGAGCCTGTACGCCTGGGGCGACCTCGCCGACGGCGAGGCGACCACCTGGCCCGCCGGCCACGCCTTCACCGGCCGCGACGCGTACGGCGCGTTCGCCTACGTCAAGCTGAAGCCGGGCGCCACGAACGTCGGCTTCCTCGTCGTCGACAAGGACGGGAACAAGGACGTCTCCGCCGACCGCTCCATCGACGTCACCAAGACCGGCGAGGTCTGGATCGAGCAGGGGAAGGCGGACGTACTGACCCAGAAGCCGACCGCCGACTACCCCGCCCAGGACACCACCAAGGCGGTCATCCACTACCACCGCTCCGACGGTGACTACGACGGCTGGGGCCTGCACGTCTGGACGGGTGCGGCCACCCCCACCGACTGGTCGAGCCCGCTGCGGCCGGTGCGGACCGACGCCTATGGCGCGGTCTTCGAGGTACCGCTCACCGAGGGCGCCACCAGCCTCAGTTACATCATCCACAAGGGCGACGAGAAGGACCTCGCCGCCGACCAGTCCCTCGACCTCAAGTCCGACGGCTACGAGGTGTGGCTGTTGAACGGCCAGGAGAAGCACCTGCTCCCGCAGCCCGCCGGCAGCGCCGCCGCGCTCGACCTGACCACCTCCAAGGCGGTCTGGATCGACCGGGACACGGTCGCCTGGGACGGCGCCGACGGTGCCGCCTCCACCCAGCTGCTCTACTCCCACGACGGTTCGATCGCCGTCAAGGACGGGACCCTGAACAGCGACGACGAGCGCTGGCTGCGGCTGACGAAGACCACCCTCACCGACGCGCAGAAGGCGAAGTTCCCGTACCTGAAGGACTACACGGCCTGGTCCGTCGACCCGCGTGACCGCGGCCGGGTGCGCGAGGCGCTCAGCGGTCAGCTGGTCGCCTCCCAGCGGGCCGCCAACGGGGCGGTGCTGGCCGCGACGGGCGTGCAGATCGCCGGGGTGCTGGACGACGTGTACGCCAAGGCGACGACGGCCGATCTCGGCCCGGTCTTCCGCCACGGAGAGCCGACCCTCTCCGTCTGGGCGCCGACCGCGCAGTCCGTCGCCCTCGAACTCGACGGTTCCAAGGTGGCGATGCACCGTGACGCGGCCACCGGCGTCTGGTCCGTCACCGGTCCCAAGTCCTGGAAGAACAAGCCCTACCGGTACGTCGTGAAGGTCTGGGCGCCCAGCGTCCGGAAGATCGTCACCAACAAGGTCACCGACCCCTACTCGGTCGCCCTCACCGCGAACTCCGAGCGCAGTCTCGTCGTCGACCTCGACGACAAGTCCCTCGCGCCGGGCGGCTGGTCGACGTACACCAAGCCCAAGGCCGTCCCGATGAAGGACGCGCAGATCCAGGAGCTGCACGTCCGGGACTTCTCGGTGGCGGACTCCACGGTCCCCGCCGCGCACCGGGGCACCTACCTGGCCTTCACCGACAAGGGCAGCGACGGTTCGAAGCACCTCAAGGCCCTCGCGAAGGCCGGGACCTCGTACGTCCACCTGCTCCCGGTGTTCGACTTCGCGACCGTCCCCGAGAAGAAGGCCGACCAGGCGAGTCCCGACTGCGACCTCGCCTCCTACCCGGCGGACTCCGAGAGGCAGCAGGAGTGCGTGGCGAAGACGGCCGCCACCGACGCCTACAACTGGGGTTACGACCCGTACCACTTCACGGTCCCCGAGGGCTCGTACGCCACCGACCCGGACGGCACCGCGCGCACGGTGCAGTTCCGGAAGATGGTCGAGTCCCTGAACCAGGACGGGCTGCGGGTCGTCATGGACGTCGTCTACAACCACACGGCGGCCGACGGCCAGGCGGACACCTCCGTCCTCGACCGGATCGTGCCCGGCTACTACCAGCGGCTGCTCGCCGACGGCAGCGTCGCCGACAGCACCTGTTGCTCCAACACCGCTCCCGAGAACGCCATGATGGGCAAGCTGGTGGTGGACTCGATCGTCACCTGGGCGAAGGAGTACAAGGTCGACGGGTTCCGCTTCGACCTGATGGGCCACCACCCGAAGGCCAACATCCTCGCGGTCAGGAAGGCCCTGGACGCGCTGACCCCGAAGAAGGACGGCGTCGACGGCAAGAAGATCATCCTGTACGGCGAGGGCTGGAACTTCGGCGAGGTCGCCGACGACGCCCGCTTCGTCCAGGCCACCCAGGCGAACATGGCCGGCACCGGTATCGCCACCTTCTCCGACCGGGCCCGGGACGCCGTGCGCGGCGGCAGCCCCTTCGACGCCGACCCCGGCGTCCAGGGCTTCGCGTCCGGGCTCTACACCGACCCCAACTCCTCGACCGCCAACGGCACTCCGGCCGAGCAGAAGGCCCGCCTGCTGCACTACCAGGACCTGATCGAGGTCGGTCTGACCGGCAACCTCGCCAAGTACCGGTTCACCGACAGCGACGGCGAGGAGGTCACCGGCGCGGAGATCGACTACAACGGCTCGCCCGCCGGATACGCCGACGCGCCCGGCGACGCCCTCGCCTATGTCGACGCCCACGACAACGAGTCACTGTTCGACGCGCTGACGTACAAACTGCCCTCCGGCACCTCCGCGGCCGACCGGGCCCGGATGCAGGTCCTGGCGATGGCCACGGCCGCCCTCTCCCAGGGGCCGTCGCTCTCCCAGGCCGGCACCGACCTGCTGCGCTCCAAGTCCCTGGACCGCAACTCCTTCGACAGCGGCGACTGGTTCAACGCCATCCACTGGAACTGCGCCGACGGCAACGGCTTCGGCCGCGGGCTGCCGACGGCGGCCGACAACCGGTCCAAGTGGTCCTACGCCAAGCCGCTGCTGACCTCGGTGAAGGTCGGGTGCCCCCAGATCGACCGGGCCTCGGCCGCCTACCATGACCTGCTGCGGATCCGGACGACCGACAAGGCGTTCTCGCTGGGCACGGCCGCGCAGGTGCAGTCGGAGCTCTCCTTCCCGCTGTCCGGGACGGCCGGGACGCCCGGGGTGATCACGATGCAGGTGGGCGACCTGGTCGTGGTGTTCAACGCGAGCCCGCAGCGGCAGGAGCAGCGGGTGGGCACCCTGGCCGGAACCGGTTACCGGCTGCACCCGGTGCAGGCCGCGGGCGCGGACTCCGTCGTCAAGTCGGCTTCGTACGCGCGGGAAACGGGTACGTTCGAGGTTCCGGGCCGCACGGTGGCGGTGTTCTCCCGGACCAAGTGACCGTGGCCTCAAGTCGGTGGGGCGGGCCCGGCACCGGGTTCCGCCCCACCGGCGCTGTCCAGGGGCTGGGAGAATGGACGTCAACGGCAGGCTGGCAGGCGTGACCGTGCTGGTCGTGGACGACACGGCCGCGAACCGGTACGCGATCGGCACCGTGCTGCGCCGGGCCGGCCACGAGGTCGTCGCGGTGACCGGCGGCCACGAGGCGCTCAGCGAGCTCGACGTACGGCGGCGCAAGGGCCGGCTGCCCGATGTGGCCCTGATCGACGTGCACCTGCCGGACATGAGCGGCTTCGAGCTGTGCCGCCGGGTCAAGGAGCGGCCGCACATGGCCGGGCTGCCCGTCGTGCACTTCTCCGCCGCGCTCACCGTCGCACCCGACGACCGCTGCCCCGGGCTGGACACGGGGGCCGAGGCCTTTCTGACAGTGCCCGCCGAACCGGCGGACATCGAGGCCGCGGTCCGGTCCGCGGTCCGCGCCGCCCGGCTGCGCGCCGACGACCAGGCGCTGGTACGGCGGCTGCGGCTGCTGGCGGAGACCATCGTCACCATCCAGGCGGCCCGCTCGCCGCACGAACTCGCCGACGCCGCGGCGGACGGCGCGGCCCGGCTGCTGGGCTGCCCCGCGGCCGTCTTCGTCCTCGACCAGGACGACGAGCTGTACCGGGGCCTGTGCCGGGAGCGCACCTCCCTCGTGCTGCCCGGCGAGGACGCCGACCGGACCGTGCGCGACCTGCTGCGGCGGCTCACCCGGGGGCAGTCCGGGGTGCGGATCACCACCGTGCCGTCGCCGCTGTGGCCCGCGGGGTTCTTCCGGCCCGGAGTGCAGCACGACGCCCGGCTGGCGCTGGTCCTCACCCAGGACGGCAAGGCGCCGGTCTGCCTGGCCGCGCCCGCCCGCGGGCTGCGCCGGGTCGGCCCCGAGGGCGAGGCGCTGCTGGCCCAGCTGGCCCAGGCCACCGCGCTGGCGGCCGAGCCCCTGCTCATGTACCAGGTGGAGCGGCATGTCGCGCTCACCCTCCAGCACAGCTTCCTGCCCCGTCCGCACCGGCTGCCCGAACTGCCGGGCGTCGACATAGCGGTGCGGTACGTGCCCGCCTCCCAGGAGACGGAGATCGGCGGCGACTTCTATGCCGCGCTGCGGGTAGGCGACGGCGTGCTCGCCGCGGTGGGGGACGTGGTGGGGCACTCGCTGGACGCGGCCACCGTCATGGTCGAACTCCGGCACGCGCTGCGCGCCTACTGCCTGACGGAGAGCGACCCCGCCGCCCTCGCCGAACGGCTCGACCAGGTGCTCCAGCACTACCACGCCGATGTCACGGCCACCGTCTGCCTGGCCCTGATCGATCCGGCGACCGGGCGGACCCGCATCGCCAACGCGGGACACATCCCGCCGCTGGTCCTCGGGGAGGACGGCAGCGCCGAGTACGTCAAGACGTCCGGCCCGCTGCTCGGGGTGGGCCTGCCCCATCCGCCGCCCACGGAGCTGGTCCTCGCCCCCACCGACCGGCTCCTCATGGTCACCGACGGCCTGATCGAGACCCGGGGCACCGACCTCGCGGTGTCGATGGAACACCTCCGGGCCGCCGCCGGCGGCGCCCTGCCCGGCCTGGAGGCCCTGTGCGACACCCTCCTGGCCTCCTTCGGCCACCAACGCGAGGACGATGTCGCCCTGCTGGCACTGAGCCTGGCGGACGGGCTCCAGCGGCGCGGCCGCGGCCTGCCGGGCTGACCGCACCGCCGCCGGTCCCCGCGCTTGAGCCTTTTTTGACCGCAATGCCGTTTACTCGGGTATTGGGCCGGTCCGCTGCTGCGGCTGCCGGCGCCCGGCCGCCATTCCCTGGATCGCCGCTGAACTGCCAACTCGCCTAATCTGCAACGGATTTGAAGGTGAAGGATCAAGGCAGGCCGATGGCCGGCATAACGGAACCGAGCGGAACCGAGCGGAAACGCGCGGAAGCGGGCGTAATCGAAAGGTGAGAACGAAGCGGGGCTGGGCATTCCGGGTCGATGGCGTTCGCCGTGGCCATGGTTGTCACTACTCGTGGT
This sequence comes from Streptomyces fuscichromogenes, assembly GCF_014645815.1. Lineage (GTDB taxonomy): Bacteria > Actinomycetota > Actinomycetes > Streptomycetales > Streptomycetaceae > Streptomyces > Streptomyces fuscichromogenes. Next base: position 245,087 of record NZ_BMML01000001.1, read on the forward strand.
CAATTCCCGGCCGGACCGGAATCGCGGGCCGGTCGGCAATGAAGGAGAGGCCGGCCCGCCCCGCCGTAGAACACGCGGGATCGACTGGGAAGGCTGGGGTCGGCGTGTCACCGCGGGTCTCCTGAATCACTCCTTGTCACCGGGATTTGATTCGGATTTAATGGGTGCACACTGTTTCTTTTTCCGAGGTGCGGTCCGGGCTGCCGTCGAACGCCTGGATTATTTTCCGGCGCGGTCGCGTTTATACGCCTCTATTCGCGCCGGACTGCGCCGCCTATTGCCGCTGCAACACCGTGCGCTCACCGGATCAAGTGACGCCCGGCTGGCGCGTGTTGTACGTTTCTTCTCACCGAAGGCCTATTCCAACCAGCGGTTCTCGCCGTTGAGAGGGACACGCATGACGAGCCACGCAACCGAAGTCGATCTCGAAATTCTGCTCCGCCGCGCGTTACAGACCACAGGCGCCGGCGCTCGTTGGACGACCGACGCCGACGAGATGTGGTGCCGCCTCACGCACCAGTCCGGAATGCGACGCCGGCAGGGCTGGAAATTGCACGTTTCCGCGACGGCGGCCTCCGCGCCGGAAGTACTTGAGAAGTCCCTTGACGTACTGCTGCGCGAGGAGTCGGGATTCAAGTTCGTCCGGTCGCTCGAACAGGTGAGCGCGCTCAATTCCCGCGCCAAGCCGCGAGGGAGCTCGGGCAAGTTCATCACCGTATACCCGTCCTCCGACGACGTCGCGGCGCGACTGGCGCTGGCGCTGCACAGGGCCACGGCGGGGCTCGCCGGCCCCCGGATCCTGTCCGACCAGCCCTATGCCCCGCACAGTCTGGTGCACTACCGCTACGGCGCCTTCGTCGGCCGGCGGCGGCTTTCGGATCAGGGCCTGCTGGTCTGGTTCATCGAGGACCCCGACGGAAATCCGGTGGAGGACAAGCGCACCGGACAGTACTCCCCGCCCCCCTGGGCGGTCAGCCCCTTTCCCGCCGCGGTGCCGCTGCCACCGCGACAGGAGAAAGCGGCGGGCAGCCCGGTACTGCTCGGCGGCCGGTTCTCGGTACGGGAAGCCATCCGGCACACCAACAAGGGCGGTGTCTACCGGGGTACCGACGTCACCACGGGCGCACCCGTGGTGATCAAGGAGACCCGGCCGCACGTCGAGGGCGACGCGTCCGGCGCCGACGTCCGTGACTGGCTGCGGGCCGAGGCCAGGACGCTGGAGAAGCTCAAGGGCACGGGACTGGCGCCGGAGCCGCTCGCGATGTTCGAGACGGGCGGGCACCTGTTCCTCGCCCAGGAGGAAGTGCCGGGCGTGCCCCTGCGCAACTGGGTCGCCGAGCGCTTCCGGGACGCCGGCAGCGAACAGTACCGGGCGGACGCGCTCGCCCAGGCCGAACGCCTGGTGGCGCTGGTCGCGGCGGCCCACGCCCACGGCTGCGTGCTGCGGGACTTCACACCCGGCAACGTCATGGTCCGCCCCGACGGCGAACTGCGCCTGATCGACCTGGAGCTCGCCGTCCTGGAGGACGACGTCCCGCTCCCGACCAGGGTGGGCACCCCGGGCTTCAGCGCCCCCGAGCGCCTGGCGGACGCTCCGGTCTCCCGGACGGCCGACTACTACAGCCTCGGCGCCACCCTGTGCTTCGTGCTCGCCGGGAAGGTACCGAACCTGCTGCCCGAGCAACCGGAGACCAGGCCCGCGCAGGAGCGGTTCGCCGAATGGCTGGCCGCCTGCGCCGAAACGTTGCGGCTCCCGGACGGCCTGCCCGAGATGATCCTCGGTCTGATGCGGGACGATCCCGGCGAGCGCTGGGACCCGGCCAGGGCGCGCACGGCGCTGCGCGAGGCGGACCCGGCGCGGCCGGGGCATCCCGCCGCCGGGCCGGCACGGACGGACGGTCCGGGTGGTCCCGATGATCCGGACGCGGTGACGCGGGCCGCGGTCACCGGGATGGTGGACCACCTCGTCGACTCGATGACCCCGGACGACGGTCCCCGGCTGTGGCCCGTGTCCGTCCTGGCCGGGGAGACCGACCCCTGCACCGTGCAGCAGGGCGCGGCAGGTGTACTGGCGGTCCTGACCAGGTACTTCGAGCTCACCGGCGACCCCCGCCTGCCGGACCTGATCTCCACCGCGGGCAACTGGATCATGGCCCGCACCGACACCCGCTCCATCCGGCCGGGCCTGCACTTCGGCGGCCGCGGCATCGCCTGGGCGCTGTACGACGCCGGACGCGCCGTCGAGGACCGCGTGCTCACCGACCACGCGTTGGCCCTGGCACTGGCTCCGCCGGAACCGACGCCCAGTCACGACATCACCCACGGCTCCGCCGGCAGCGGACTCGCCGCCGCCCACCTGTGGCGCCGTACCGGTGACCCGCGCCTGGCCGAGCTGGTCGTCGACGCGGCCGACCGGCTGGCCGCCGCCGCACAGCCCGAGCCGTCCGGCGTGAGCTGGCCCGTCCCCGCGGAAGCCGTTTCCGAAGAGGCCGGCAAACGCTACCTGGGCTTCGCGCACGGATCGGCCGGCATCGGCAGCTTCCTCCTCACCGCCGCCGCCGTCTCCGGCAGGCCGGAACACCTGGAGCTGGCCACGGCGGCGGGAGAGCACCTGGTGGCCAACGCCGTGCTGGTGGGCCGGGCGGCCCAGTGGCCGGCCCAGGCCACGGACCCGCCCACGGCCCCGTACTGGTGCCACGGCTCGGCGGGCATCGGCTCCTTCCTGGTCCGGCTCTGGCAGCGGACCGGGGACAAACGATTCGGCGATCTCGCCCGCGGGGCCGCCCACGCCGTCACGGAGCGCGCCTCCCGGTGCGCCCTCGCCCAGTGCCACGGGCTGGCGGGCAACGGCGACTTCCTCCTCGACATGGCCGACGCCACCGGGGAGCCCGCCTACCGGGCGATGGCCGAGGACCTGGCCCGCCTCATCGTCTCCGAACGGGCCCACCGCGACAGCCACGTCGTCTTCCCCAACGAGTACGGGGACGTCTCGACGAGCTGGAGCGACGGCTCCGCAGGAATCCTGGCGTTCCTCCTGAGGACCCGCCACACCGACTCCCGGCACTGGACTGTCCAGCAGCCGGGCTGAGCGGCAGGAAATCCCCTGTCGCAACCGCTCACAGAAGGAGAATGTCATGGAGAACCAGGCCCTTGAGCTGCTGGCCCAGCTGCACGCCCTTCCGGAGACCGACCCGGTCGACTTCGACGGAGCATCGTTCTCGGGCACGTGTGCGTGCGTCGGCCTGCTGACGCTGCTCAACACGGTCTGTGTGGGCATCAGCTGCGCCTAGCCCAGTAACTCCGGCCGGTGGCCGCCCTCGGGCGGCCACCGGCCGGAGCCAGTTGCCGCTGCGGCCGGCAGGCCCGCGGAAGACACCGTGGACGAGGACCCGACCATGCAGCCACCTGCCGCCGACGACGCTCGCACCCGGACAGCCATGCCGACCACCGCCGTCACGGACCCGGACACCGCGCGGTCCGCCGCCCGGCCCGGGTACGCCATCAGCACCCGCGGCCTGGTCAAGAGCTACCGGGGCCCGGACGGAACGACCACCCACGCCGTGCGCGGCCTGGACCTGGACGTGCTCGAAGGCGAGACCTTCGCCTTCCTCGGCCCCAACGGCGCGGGGAAGTCCACCACCCTCGCCCTGCTGTGCGCGCTGGCCCGGCCCACCGCCGGACACGCCACGGTGGCGGGCGCCGACGTGCTCAGCCGGCCGGACCGGGTCCGCGCCGCGGTCGGCATGCTCTTCCAGCACAGCGCCCTGGACCCGGACCTGACGGCCGAACAGAACCTGTACATCCACGCCCGTCTCTACGGACTGCGCCGTCGGCACGCCCGCCCGCGCGTCACCGAGATGCTGGAGACGGTCGGGCTGGCCGAGCGGCGGCGGTCCCCGGTGCGCACCCTCTCCGGAGGCATGCGCCGCCGTCTGGAACTCGCCCGCGGCCTGCTGCACGCGCCCCGGGTGCTGTTCCTCGACGAGCCGACCACCGGACTCGACCCGCACGCCCGTGCCCAGGTCTGGGAGCACCTGCGCCTGCTGCCCGACCGGCACGGCTGCACGCTCTTCGTCACCACCCACTACCTGGAGGAGGCGGAGAACTGCGACCGCCTCGGCATCATCGACCACGGCCGGCTCGTGGCCGAGGGCACGCCCGGCGCGCTGAAGGCCGCGATCGGGGACGACCGGGTGGTGCTGCGCACCGACGACGACGTGGCGGCACGACAGGTCGTGGGCCGGACCGCACCGTCCGGCCACGCCGTCACCCAGGACGCCGAGGGGGTGTCCCTGCGGGTGCCCGACGGCAGCGCCTGGATCCCCCGGCTGTGCGTGGCGCTGGCGGGCCACGGCATCGCCGTGCACGCCGCGTCCGCGACGCCGCCCACGCTCGACGACGTCTTCTTCCACCACACCGGCCGCAGCATCCACGTCCCCCGGACCCACCGGGCACCGGCAGCGACCGAGGAGGCCCCATGACCGCACCCGCCCGCCCGGCCCCGGACGCCTCCGCCACCCCTGACGACCCCGGCGGCACCGGCACCGGCATCGGCACCGACCGCGAGCCGGGGACCCGGCTGCGCCGTGAACTGCGCGCGGTCCATGCCCTGGTCCACCGCGATCTGCTGCGTCTGTCGGTACAGCGCGTCCACACCGCCCTGATGCTGCTCCAGCCGGTGCTCTACCTCTTCGTCCTGGGCGGCGGCCTGGCCGCCCTCATCCCCGACTCGTCGCTGGGGGTCGGCTACCAGGCCTACCTCTTCCCCGGCATGCTGATCATGACGGTCCAGGCGCCGGCCATCATCGTCGGGATCCGCCTGATCACCGACCGGCAGAGCGGCTACCTGCGAGAACTGCTGATGACCCCGGTCAGCCGGTCCACCCTGCTGCTCGGCAGCTGCGCCGGCGGCACCCTCGTCTCCACGGTCCAGGGCGCCGTCCTGCTCGGCCTGGGCGGCGCCGTCGGCCTGCCCTACGACCCGCTCCTGCTGGCACTGCTCCTCGCCGCCCTGATCCTGGCCTCCTTCACCATCACGGCCCTGTCCCTGCTGCTGGCCGTGAGCCTCGACCGGCCCGAGATCTTCCAGATGCTGCTCGGCCTGGTGATGATGCCGCTGCTCTTCCTGTCCGGCGGATTCTTCCCGCTGGCGAACCTGCCGGGCTGGGCCCACACCCTGTCCGCCGTCAATCCGCTCGCCTACGGAGTGGACCTGCTGCGCCGCTGCATCGCGCTGCGGGTGCCGCACCAGACGACCGCCGTGGGCATCGAGTGGGCCGGCCGACAGCCTCCGCTGCTCCTGGAGGGAGGTCTCCTGCTGGCCGGCGGAGTCCTCGCGCTGTTCTGGGCGGCCCACCGCTTCGGCCGCCCCGAGTGAGACCTAGGCTGGGCCCCAGTTGCCGTAGAAGCAGAAGAGGAGCCCTCATGCCGCAGATCACCGTCGACCACACCGCCGTGGCGGACACCGCCTTCGACCGGGCCGGCTTCGCCAGGGCCCTGCACAGCACCGTGGTCGAGATCGCGGCGGCCAGGCCCGAGGCCTGCAAGACCCTGTTCCGCGCGGCCGACGAGACCGCCTTCGGCCACGACACTGACGGGGCGCATGTCATCGTGCACATCACCTTCGGCCTGCTCGCCGGCCGCACCGACGAGACGAAGGCGAGGCTGACAGAGGCGGCCCTGGAGCTGCTGCGGGACCATCTGAAGCCGGAGGGGGCCGTGCTGCACGCGTCGGCGGAGGTGCGGGACCTGGATCCTTCGTACCGGAAGTACGAGGGCTAGGACCGGGCCGTCGTTCGGCTGCCGCGCCGTCGTGGCCGATCGCGCAGTTCCCCGCGCCCCTTAC
>NZ_BMML01000001.1:250987-366052 GCF_014645815.1 Streptomyces fuscichromogenes
CCTGAGGCCCCGTAAGGGGCGCGGGGAACTGCGCGACCAGCCCCCACCGGCCCGCAGCCGAACGACGGCCCCGGGCACCCCGCCCAGGGGGGACGCTAGCCCGCCAGGGCGATCAGTCGTGCCGCCAGGTCGGCGAACGGGCCTTCCGCCGGCTCGTCCTGGACCATCCGCTTCACGAGCGCGGTCATCTCCTCGTCGTACGCCGCACTCACCGCCGTCAGCGCCGCGAAGTCATGGACGAGCTGCACCTCCAGCTCGCCGCGCGGAATGCGCCGTCCGTCCAGCCAGATCAGCGCCGTCGACTCGGCGAGCGAGATCCAGGAGCGGACGACCAGTTCGAGACGGGCCGGCGCCTCGGTGATCTCCAGGTGGGCGAGGATCTGCTCGTAGGCGACCTGCCGTACCGAGTCGATGAGCGCGTTGGTCGCCGACGAGCCGACCGCCGGGCCGCCGCGCATCAACGCGGCGAAGCCGGGCCCGTGTTCGTCGACGAAGTCGAAGTAGCGCCGCATCACGCGCAGCAGCCTGGCCCCGAGCGGGCCCTCGTGCGGCTCCGAGAAGCGGGCCGCGAGATCCTCCGAGGCACGCTTCAACGCGGCCTCGTACAGGCTGAGTTTGCCGGGGAAGTAGTGGTACACCAGCGGCCGGGAGATGCCCGCGGCCGAGGCTATCTCGTCGATGGAGACCTCGTCGGGCGAGCGACGGCTGAACAGTTCGAGGGCGACGCCGATCAACTGCTGCCGCCGCTCCTCGACTCCCATCCTGCGGCGTACCCCGGTTGTCATGCGAACACCTTACCGATCGGATCCGGCCTCCCACGGACCTGACCCTTCACGGGCGTTCACAGGTCCAGCACGAGTCTCCCACTTCGCGCCCGCGATACACAGATGATCATCGAGTCGGCACGCTCCGTGTCCGTGAGCAGCTCGTCACGGTGTTCCACTTCCCCCTCCAGCACCCGCTGTCGACAGGTGCCGCAGAAGCCCTGCGCGCAGGAGTAGGGCGTGTCGGGCAGCTCCGTCCGTACGGCGGCCAGCACGGTCGAGTCGGCCGGGACCGTCAACGTCCGCCCGCTGCGCCGGAGTTCGAGTTCGAAGGCATGATCGCCGCCGACCTCGCCGGATGGCGCGAAACGCTCGGTCCGGACGGCCGGGAACCGCTTCTCCATCGCCGCCGTGAGCCCCTCCGGGCCGCAGCAGTAGACCGCCGCGCCCGCCGGGACGGTCAGCGCGTCGAGATCCGGGCGCCCGTCCTCGTCCTCCGCGACCACCGTGACCCGGTCGTCCCCGGCGAACTCCGCCAGGAACGGCATGGATCCGCGGGTCCGCCCGCAGTACAGCAGCCGCCACGGCACCCCGTCCGGTACGGCCCGCACCATGGACAGGATCGGGGTGATCCCGATGCCCCCGGCCACGAACACATAGGACTCGGCCCCGACGAGCGGGAAACGGTTGCGCGGCCCGCGCACCTCCAGTTCCATGCCCGGCACGAGCCGCTCGTGGACCTCCCGCGAACCGCCCCGCCCGTCCGCGACCAGCCGCGCGGCGATCGTGTACGACGAGGTGTCGGCCGGGTCCCCGCAGAGCGAGTACTGCCGGACCAGCCCGGACGGCAGCGCCACGTCGAGATGGGCGCCGGGCTCCCAGCTCGGCAACCCGCGCCCCTCCAGGCGCAGTTGCACGACCCCCTCGGCGACCGTCCGGTGCGAGGCGACCAGCAGCCGCAGCGCCCGGGAGCGCGGCTGCCCCGAGGTCGGCGGATCCAGGGCGGGCATCGGCCACAGCGGGGACGCCTCGATACGGCGCCGCAGGGCCCGCCGCACGAGCAGCGCGGCGCCCGTGACGGCGACGACGGTCCGCAGCCTCGGCATCACGCGGCCCCCCGCCCGGCGTTCTCGGCGGCCAGCGCGGCGGGGGAGGCGGCCAGCGCGGCGGGGGAGGCGGCCAGGTAGGCGACCGCCTGGGCGGTGGAACCCTCCTGGGACGGGTGGTAGCCGCGGCTCAGGTACCTCGGGATCGACCTCAGCATGTCGCCGGTGGCGGGCAGCGTGCCGCGCCGGCCGGCGAGATGGAAGTCCCGGAGCCGGGCCCGGCCCTCGGTGAGCGTAGGGTCGTTGGCCATGAAGAAGCGGGCGCCGCGCTGCCACAGGAACACGATGGCCGTGAACGCCGTGGCCCAGGTCCGCACCCGGCGCCGGTAGCCGCCGTCGAGGTGCAGGAACAGGTCGAAGGCGACCGACCGGTGCTCGACCTCCTCGGCGCCGTGCCAGCGCAGCAGGTCCAGCATCGTCGGATCGGCGCCGCGCCGGTCCAGCTCCTTTGCGTTGAGCACCCAGTCGCCGAGGAAGGCGGTGTAGTGCTCGATGGCCGCGATCAGCGCGACCCGTTCAAGGAGCCACCACCGCCTGGCCTTCCCCGGCGGCAGAGTCCGGTCGCCGAGCAGCTTCTCGAAGAACCAGTCGACCTGCGCGGTGTAGGGCGTCGGGTCGAGGCCCTGTTCCCTGAGGTGGGGCAGCACCTCGTCATGGGCCTGCGAGTGCATCGCCTCCTGCCCGATGAACCCGACGACGTCCGCGCGCAGCCGCTCGTCGCGGATGAGGGGCAGCACCTGCTTGTAGACGTGCACGAACCACCGCTCGCCTGCGGGCAGCAGCATGTGCAGCACGTTGATGGTGTGCGTGGCGAAGGGGTCGCCGGGCACCCAGTGCAGAGGAGTGTCCTCCCAGGCGAAGGACACGTTGCGGGCCCGGAGCGCGATGCGCTCGGACGCCACCGGCTGCGGCTGCTTGTTGGACATGGCGTCAATGTACTGACGGGTAGGGTGCCTGAGAAGCCCTCCGGCGAACCTTGTTTACGCGGGCGTCAGCAAGGTTCCCGCCCGTCCCGGACTCACCGCAACCCGCTGATCTCGGCCCCGTCCTCCAGCGTCCCCTGCAGTTCGGCCTGGGCGCCCTGCTTCGCCTCGGCCACCAGCTGTGTCCCCTGTGCCGACGCCGTGATCCCGCCGGTCGCCCGGATCGACGCGGTGTCCCGGCCGCCCGCGGCCAGCAGGTACCACCGGTCGCCCCCGGACTTCCACAGCACCCCGGCCAGCACGTGCGGATCGCGCGGACCGCAGGCCGTCACATCGGCGCCCTTGGCCGCGACCGCCCCGTACTGGCTGCCCGGCGTCCGGAACTGGGCCAGCGCCATGGTCCCGTCACCCCGCCAGGTCTCGGCACGCGTGCACACCCACGACCCGGTGCCGCCGCCGTCCGGCAGCTGCTGCTCGGCGAACGCCCACGCGTTGACGCTGCGCACCCCCGCCGACCGTTCCGCGGCCAGCGAGCAGGCGAACGGCGCCCAGTCGCGCAGCGCCGCCGCCCCCGAGGCCTCACGCGTGTCGCCGGGCCGCCCGGCGGTGAGCCGGGCCGGCACCAGCTCGCCCAGGTCGGTCGCGAGGTACACACCCTGGGCATCGGTCAGCTGGAGCACGTTCCAGGACGTACAGGTCCCCTGTTGCGGCGCGGAGCCGGCCAGCGGCCCGGTCACCCCGTCCGCCAGCGCCAGGTCCATCGCCCCCGCGGCCGGCTTCATCAGGTCCCGCTCCGCCGCCCTGGTCACCCAGGGGGCGGTCAGATAGCGGACGTTGCCGTCGGCGCGGCCCAGTACCAGGGCGCTCGCCTCCGCGCCGGTCGCGCCGTCGACCCGGGCGAAGTCGAGGGCGGCGCCCTCGGTGCCGTCCTTCGGTTCGGCGTAGCGGGCGATGCGCAGACCGTCGTAGAAGACCACCACCCGGGCGCTGTCGACCAGGCCCGCGTACAGCAGCTGGGGCGGTCCGGCCGGGCCGCCGGTCTGGGTGCCGGGGGTCGCCGAGACGCGGACGGTGGCGCCGGGGCGGGCCCAGACGGCGAGGGCACGGCGCAGCAGCGCGGTGTCGCCGGTGAGGGCGCCGCGGGCCGGCCACACGGAGAAGCCGGTGCGTGCGGCGGTCTGCCAGGCGGTGGCCGGGACCTTCGTCAGCCGGGCCGGGTCCAGGGCGGCCTGGGCGGCCGGGTTCTGCGCGTACACCGGGGCGGCCGCGCCGTCGGCACCCCAGCCGCCGCCCGGCAGCGCGACCAGTGCCCCGCACACCGCGAGGGCCGCGGCGGCGGCGAGCGCGGCCCTGGTGTGCTGGCGGCGGCGCATCAGGTCGGTGGGGCGGGCCTGGAGGGAACAGGGGTCGAACTCGGGGGAGTCGAGCAGCGGGTACTCGGCCGGGACGCCGTTCGCCTCGGCGAGCGCGCCCTCGGGGTGCGCCACGCCGACCGCCCGCAGGATCCTGCGGACGTCGCCGTCCGGGAGCTGTTCGAGGCCGCGCAGCGCGTAGACGGCGCGGGCCGGGCCGGAGAGGGCGCCGAGCCGCTGGTCCAGGGCGAGTTCGTCGGCGCCGCCGGAGCGCGGGAAGAGCCTGAGGCCCCACACCTGGGGGAACAGCGGCGGCAGTTGGGCGCGCCTGGGCCGGGCGGTGAGCCGGAGCGGCCGGCCCGCCGCCAGCGCCGTACGCACCACTTCGAGCCGGACCAGCGAGTATCCGGGGTCGGTCTGCCGCCCGTTCGCCTGGGCCGGGATCACCGGGACCTGCCTGCGGCCCCGGGGCAGGGCCCGCTGGACCAGGGCGTGCGCGGTCAGGACGCGGCGGCCGCGCGCGAGCCCCGGCGGCAGCACCAGGTAGGCGAGCCGGACCAGCCGTGGGTAGTGCTCGACGAGCGCGGCCTCGGCCTGCTCGACGTCGACGGCCGGATGCGGGGCTCCGGCGGAGGCGGCTGCGTGACGCTGGGCTACATCCTGTGACTGCACATCCTGGAGAACGAGCGACCCGTTGGTAGGTCACCGCCACACGGGTGACACTCGGGTGCCCGCACGATTTGAGCGCTTCGCGGCCCGCAGCCGTATCGAAGGGGACGGGCCCCTCGAAGGCACCCCGGGGCCGGCAACGCGACCGGAGGAACAGATGAGGTTGACCCGACCGATGCTCGCCGCGGCGGGCGCCGTGGCCGCCCTGGCGCTGGCGGGCTGTGGATCCGCAGACGGCAAGGCGGAGGCGAAGATCCCGGTCGCCGCGACCGGCAGCCTGGAGAGCCTGGCCGCCAAGGTGAAGTGCACTCCCGACATGCAGATCGACTCCGACGAGGTCCGCCAGGCGATCTGCAAGACCGCCGCCGGCAAGTTCGTCTTCGCCACCTTCGCCACCGACCGCGGCCAGCGCGACTGGATCAACGACGCCAAGGACTACGGCGGTTTCTACCTCGTGGGCCGCAAGTGGGTCGCCGTCGGCACCGACAAGCTCGTCAAGACGCTCCAGACCACGCTGGGCGGCGAGGAGGAGATCGGGGTCGACCACAGCAAGCACACCAGCTGAGCGGGCACACCGGCTGAGGTCCGCTCGGCCGGAGCGCCCGGCACACACACGGAAGAGGGCGGTGGGAGAATCCCACCGCCCTCTTCCGTGCTATCGGCTAGCTAGTGCTCACTGGCACTTCTTGCCGGTGTTGATGCAGTTGGCGATGGTGGCCGCCAGGTTGTTCTTGGTGACGCTGATGAAGTCGTCGTGGTCGGTCGCCGCCTTGTGCAGCTGCTCCGGGAAACCGTCCACCGCGTAGGCGTTCTTCACCTGGCCGTTGACGATGGTCGGCGGGGTGATGTTGTAGACCAGACGCATCGTCAGCTGCGGGATCGCCTTGAAGCCGTTGCCGCAGACACCGCTCGCGGGGTCCGCGAAGGCCACGTGCGTGCGGTGGTTGGCGCTGTCGATGTTCTTGCCGTCCCAGCAGCTCTGGAAGGCGAACGTACGCACCACCTGGCTGCCCTTCGGGCAGATCGGGTACTGCTCGGTCAGCTGGACCTTGTTCTCGAAGCCGGTGCAGCTCCAGTGCGCGTTGGCGTTGGCCAGACCGTTGGTCGTGGTCTTGGCGTCACCGGTGATGATGCGCAGGAACTGGGGCATCGCGACGACCTTGCTGGCCGGGCTGCCGACGTACTTGATCTGCGCCTGGACCGGCGTCAGGATCTTGCCGACGTTGCCCTCGGTGCCACCGCCGAGCGCGTTCTGGTCGAAGTCCTGCGTGCCGTTCTGGATACGCACGACCGGCCAGTAGTACGACGACAGGTCGCTCTGGTTCTGGCAGGAGCTCGGCGCCGCCAGCAGCGAGTCGTTGGTGGAGAAGGCGTTGACCTTCTGGTTGCCGACGTAGTCGTGCAGGTGGTGCGCGCCGTTGTTCACGCCGGGCGCCACGATGACGTTGTCGGTGTTGTGGTTCTTGTTCTGGTTCGTACCACAACGGGTGGTGAAGGTGCCGGTCGACGCCTGGGCGCCGTTCTGCGGCTTGCCCTGGACGTTCGCCGCGACCTTCGTGATGTCCACGAAGTCGGCCGCGGTGGGCCCGTTGCCGGCCTGGCCGCCGATACCGACGTCGACGGGGGTGCTGGCGCTGGCGCTCGGCGCGGCGCTGGCCTGGCCGCCGTTGTTCTGACCGCCGTTGTTGTTCTGGCCGCCGTTGTTGTTCTGACCACCGTTGTTGTTGCCCTGACCGGCGGTGGTCTGGTTGGCGGTCTGCGTGGTGCAGGCGGCGAGCTGGGCCAGCGAGCTGTTGAAGGTGCCGCCGACCCGCGTGATGTCGATCCTGATCCGGTCGATCGTGGCGGCCCGCTTCTCCTTCAGGGGGCCGATGATCGCGTTCTGGACGAAGTTGGCGTCGTTCGCCTGCGCCTGGCGCGTGGAGGCGAGCCGGGAGTAGGCCTCGGTGATCTGCTTGTCGAGGTTCGCCAGCTCCGTCGCCACCCCCTGCTTGGCCTTGTCGGGCACGCTTGTCAGCTTCTGGCCGACGTCAGGGCAGGAGATGGTCGCCACCGTCGCGGCGGCGGCCTTCGTGTAGTTCTGCGCAGAGTTGTTCGACTCGTGAGCCGAAGCGTTCATCTGCGCATAGAGCAGCCCGCCCCCGCCGAGTGCGACAGCCGCCGATGCGGCTATGACCTTGACGGTCAGCGGCGAACGGCGTTTGCGTATGTTGCGTCCCATGGAACTCCTCAGACCTTCCTTGCGGGGCGGCATCGAGGCGCCCGACAGGAGTGAAGCGGCGTCCATTCATACGCACCCCGTCTCAGGGGTGTTCAGCCGCCTCACAAATTCATCAGAGATTTGTTACGCACTTGGGTCACAACTGCCGTTTGAGCAGGGCGGTTTCTGGAAAATTAGCGGTCGCGGTCCAGGTACGCGAGCACCGCGAGGACACGCCGATTGTCATCGTCCGACACCTCAAGTCCCAGTTTGGTGAAGATGTTGGAGGTGTGCTTGGCGATGGCCCGTTCCGTGACCACGAGCTGCCCGGCGATCGCCGCGTTCGAACGGCCCTGTGCCATCAGCTCCAGGACCTCCGACTCGCGCGGTGTCAAGCCTCCCAGCGGCCGGTCGTCGGCCCGCCGGGCCAGCAGCTGCTGGATCACCTGCGGGTCCATGGCCGTACCGCCCGCGGCCACCCGCCGTACGGCGTCCACGAACTGCTCCGCGTCGAACACCCGGTCCTTCAGCAGGTACCCCACCCCGCCGCTGCCGTCGGCCAGCAGCTCGCGCGCGTAGAGCTGTTCGACGTGCTGGGAGAGCACCAGCACCGGCAGACCCGGCCGGTCCCGCCGCGCCCCGAGCGCGCACTGCAGTCCCTCGTCGGTGTGCGTGGGCGGCAGCCGTACGTCCACCACGGCCACGTCCGGCCGCAACTCGGCCAGCGCCCGGGTGAGTTCGGGCCCCGACTCGACGGCGGCCGCGATCTCGAAGCCGTAGGCCTCCAGCAGCCGGACCAGCCCGTCGCGGAGCAGGAAGAGGTCTTCGGCTAGGACAACGCGCACGGAATCTCCATGGTGACCATGGTGGGACCGCCCGCGGGGCTGCTGACGGCCAGGACGCCGTCGAATGTACCCAGCCGCCGCTCCACCCCGGCGAGCCCCGACCCGGCGCCGACCGCCGCGCCGCCCCGGCCGTGGTCGGTGACCGAGATCCGCAGCATGCCGCCGCCTTCCTTCACGTGATGCAGGTCGACCCAGATCCGGTCGGCACCGGAGTGCTTGACCGCGTTGGTCAGCACCTCGCTGACCGCGAAGTACGCGGCCGACTCCACCGGCGCGTCCGCCCGCCCCGGCAGCTCCACCGCCACCTCCGTCGGCACCGGCAGCCGCAGCGCCAGCGCCCGTACGGCGTCCCCGAGCCCGCGCTCGGCCAGCACCGGCGGATGGATGCCCCGCACCAGGTCGCGCAGCTCGCCCAGCGCCTCCACGGACGCCTGCCGGGTCTGCGCGAGCAACCGCCTCGCCCGCTCGGGGTCCTTGTCCAGGAGCATCTCGATCGTCCCGAGGTCCATGCCCATGGCCACCAGCCGGGCCTGCGCCCCGTCGTGCAGATCCCGCTCGATCCGGCGCAGCTCGGCGGCCGACGTGTCCACGGCGTCCTTCCGTGTCTCCGTCAACACCCGTACCCGCTCGACGAGTTCACCCTTCCCGGGGTCGAGGACGGCGCGGGTGAGCCGGAAGTGGGCGGTCAGCAGGGCGGGGCAGAGGTACCAGGCGGCGACCAGCAGCACGGCGCCGGTGGCACCGGCCCCGAGTGCGGTGGGCTGCCCGCTGACCGGCACGAAGCCGTACCAGTAGGTGCCCCCGTCCGTGAGCACCCGCCACAGCCCGGCGGCCACCGCGAACCCCTCGAAGGGGTAGAACAGCAGCACCGCCGGCAGCAGCGCGGTCGTGAACCCGGCCGTCATGTCGACGAGCAGCCAGAGCACGTCCCGCCCGACCTGGGGGTCGCGCAGCATCCCGAAGGTCCTGGCCCACGGGTTGGCGTCCGCCGGGAGTTCCCGGTACGCGGAGCGGATCCGCACGCCGCACCACTCGAAGGCGAGCCGCCGCCGCACGTCCGCCACGTTCCGCACGCCGTCCAGGACCCATGGCGTGGTGACGATCCCGACGCCGATCGGGATCAGTGCCACCGAGACCGCGGCCAGCACGAAGCAGAGCACCGAGACCGGCAGGGCCACCAACGCCAGCACCAGCCCCCGCACGGCGGCGAGCACCGTCTCCCGGCCCCTGGCGCGGAGGCCCCCACTGTCTGTGTTCGTCGTCATGCGACCAGTCTTCCGGACCTCCCGGCAACGGGTCACTGGCCCGAAGCCCCATGTCAGGGGGTGGTGCTGGATACACCGTTCCTGGAGACTGAGCGGGAGTTAGTCCTGTCGCCAGGATTCGTGCTCAGCCGAACGCCCCGGACGGTGTTGGGCGTTCTGGTCGACCGCGTTCGCTCCGCGCCCGGCGCCGACGGATCGTGTCCGTGGTCCGGGGATGCGGGGGGCGGCCCGCGCCGGAGGCCGCTGTCGGGCACAGCCTCACGCCCCGGGGCGCCTGGTCCGGCCTGGACGGTCCGATGCCCCTGCTCATCGCTCCGGTGAGCAGGGGGCGGTGCCGTCCGTCGCCGGATCGGGTGTCCCAGGGCGCGCCTTCCGATCGCCACCGCTGCCGCGTCGTGGCGAGTGGTCTTACGAGTCTTGCCGGTCAGGGGTTTGTGCCAGTGCTGGGCGCCCCACCGGCTGGTGTACGCGGGGTCGACGGCGACGACGGGGATACCGAGTTCGGCCGCCATCGACACCAGCCGGGCCCGCAGCCGGGAGGTGGGCATGCCGGAGATGAGCTTGCGAAACCGTTTCCTGCCGCCGTGCTTCTCCTGGGTGGTCTCGGCGGTGAAGTCGAGGTCTTCGACGGCGATGGCGAGGCTGTGGCGTTTGGTCCAGTGCAGCAGCCGGGTCAGGGCGTGCCGGACCTGGGCGTCACGCTGGTCGGCGGTGCCGGTGAGGTCGTAGCCGAACCGGAGGACGACTGACCGGTCAGGACACGCTTGCGCCGTGCCCACTGCTCATTGTCGTGGTCCAGTCCGGCCGCACACCTGGCCTTCAGATCACGGGAGGCAAGCGATGCGAGGTGGTCACCGACCAGACACAGCATCCTCTCGTCCTCGCCGGTCAGGCCCTTGAGCCGGGCACGGATCGCGACGCCCGCAGGGCTGGGCACCACGAACGCCGCCACCACCTCCCGCAGCCTGCTCACCGTGTCACTTCCTCCACCCACAACCCGAAGACCCTTCCTCGCATCCAACGACCGCTACGGGAAAGGGTCACGCATACGACGGAAGAACATCTGTTTCTCCCAGGACCTCGCACACCCAGAGACCAGGACACTCACTCCCGCCCGCCAGAACACGCTCATGCACGGTCAACCGGCAACAGCTGCCACCCCGGGAGCGCCGCGATATGTCGTGTGCCGACGACGGTCGGCAGTCTGATCACGACCCGATCCGCCCCACTCCGAGCACCTTCGCTTCGATATCGGGGTCCACCCCGATGCCCTCCCGCACCGGCGCCGCCCCGGCGAGGCCCCGCAGCCACTCCCACGTGTCGGCCACCGTCTCCTCCACCGCCCGGCACCGCAGCCCCGTCGCGACCGCCCGCGACACGTCCAGCCCGTGCACACCGTCGTACAACTCGCCGCCCGCCGGCACCCACACCGGCAACTGCGTCCACGGCTCGATCCCGGCGCCGAGGATCGCCTCCGCATCGGTCCACCGGAGCTCCGCGTCCGAGCCGGTGCTGCGGCGGCACGCCTCCAGCAACTCGCCCATCGTGGTGTGCCCCGGCGGGCTCACCAGGTTGTACGGCCCGGACAGCCCCTGCTCGACCGCCCCCAGGGTCCACTCGGCGAGGTCGCGGGCGTCCACGAACTGCACGGGCAGGTCACGCGGGCCCGGCGCCAGCACGGGCCCGCCCCGCGCGATCCGGTGCAGCCACCACGGCAGCCGGCCGACGTTCTCGTACGGCCCGAGGATCAGCCCGGCCCGCACCAGGAGCGAACCGTCCGCCCCGAAGGACTCGACGGCGGCCAGCTCGCCGCCCCGCTTGTCCCGCGCGTACTCGGTCGCCGCCGCGCCGGCCGCGGCCCCCTCCACCAGCGGAGCCTCCTCGGTGTACCCGGCCGGACGCGGCCACGCGTACACCGAGCAGCTGGACACGTACGTATACCGTCCGGCACGGCCCCGCAGCAGCCGTGCCGCCTCCTGTACCGCCCGGGGCGCGGCCGACCACGTGTCGAGGACCGCGTCCCACTCCCCGGCGCCGTCCGCCAGCGCGGCGAGGCCGCCGGGTGCGGTGCGGTCGCCGGACAGCGGTCGCACCCCGGCGGGGGGCCGGTGGCGGCCCCGGTTGAAGACGGTCACGTCCCAGCCGCGCCCGAGCGCCGCCTCGACGACGGCCCGCCCCACGAACTCCGTACCGCCCAGCACCAGAAGCCTCATGCCACCGATCGTGCCCGCCCGGGACGGCGGACCCGACACGGTTCAGCCGAGGGCGGAGCGGCCCGCCGGGGAGGCGCCGACGGGCCATCTACGGCCTCAGCGGCCCGTCGGCGGGGTGTACTTGTATCCGACCCGGCGGACCGTCTGGATCGCCCGGCGGTGCTCCGCGCCCAGCTTGCGGCGCAGCCGGGCGACATGGACGTCGACCGTGCGGCCGTCGCCGACATGGCCGTAGCCCCAGACAGTGGTGACCAGCTGGTCGCGGGTGTGCACCCGGTTCGGATGCGCCACCAGATGGGCGAGCAGCTCGAACTCCAGGTAGGTGAGGTCGAGTTCACGCCCGTCGACCTGGGCGGTGCGCTCCACCGTGTCGACGGTGACGAGCGGCCGGGCGCCGGTCGCGGCCGGTTCCGGGGCGGGCTCCCGCGGGTCCGGCACCGCGACCGGCAGGAAGGGCGGCTGCTGGTCCGCGGGGACCAGCACCAGGTAGCCGATCATCGGCGGCTGGCCCGGCAGGACGGGCAGGGTGTGCTGCGGGGCGGGCAGCCAGGTGGCGCCCGGCGGCAGCAGGTCAGCCATGTCCACGACCTCGTCCCGGTCGACGGCACGCAGCCGGTGCCGGCCGGGCGAGGACGCGGAGAGGGCGGAGGCGGGGGAGAGGGAACGAGTGGTCGCCATGAGACGTCAGCTCTTTCGCGCGAGGAGTCAGTCGGTCGGGACGGCGGCCGCGATTCGTGGTCGGGCGCGCCGGGGACGTACTGCGTTCCGCGCTGGCCGAAGGCCGGGGTGTACGGCTTTAGAGGGCCCGCGCGTTCATCGCGCGGCAACACACCCGGTCGAAGTCATGGTGCTGACGGGAAGGCCAGAACGGCTCAAGGTCCTGGCGACCTGTCGCGCTGCACTGCTGGAAGCTGGCCATGGGGCCATTGAAGCAGACACCGCCGGGAAACTGGACCCTTCTCTCACTGCTTGGACGCTTCCTTGGCATGACATTGACGTTGCCCGCCCGGGTGCGGTCATGCCGAAGGGGCGTCCACCGCGCACGGTGGACGCCCCCTCGGGAGAGCTGTCGGCGGATCAGACCTGGCCGGCCTTGTCCAGGGCGGAGCAGCAGGTGTCGACGATCAGCCGCGTCACGACGTACGGGTCGACGTTGGCGTTCGGGCGGCGGTCCTCGATGTAACCCTTGCCGTCCTTCTCGACCTGCCACGGGATACGGACCGAGGCACCGCGGTTGGAGACGCCGTAGGAGTACTCGTTCCACGGGGCGGTCTCGTGCAGGCCGGTCAGACGGTCGTCGATGCCCGCGCCGTAGTTCTTGACGTGGTCGAGCGGCTTGGAGCCCTCACCGAGCGACTCGCACGCGGTGATGATCGCGTCGTAGCCCTCGCGCATCGCCTTGGTGGAGAAGTTGGTGTGCGCGCCGGCGCCGTTCCAGTCGCCCTTGACCGGCTTGGGGTCGAGGGTGGCGGAGACGCCGAAGTCCTCGGCGGTGCGGTAGAGCAGCCAGCGGGCCACCCACAGGTGGTCGGAGACCTCCAGCGGGGAGACCGGACCGACCTGGAACTCCCACTGGCCGGGCATGACCTCGGCGTTGATGCCGGAGATGGCCAGACCGGCCTTGAGGCAGTTCTCCAGGTGGGCCTCGACGATCTCGCGGCCGAAGATCTCGTCGGCGCCGACACCGCAGTAGTAGCCGCCCTGGGGGGCCGGGAAGCCGCCCTCGGGGAAGCCCAGCGGGCGGGAGCCGTCGAAGAAGGTGTACTCCTGCTCGATGCCGAAGATCGGCTCCTGGGCGGCGAACTTCTCCGCGACCTCGGCCAGCGCGGCACGCGTGTTGGAGGAGTGCGGGGTGAAGTCGATGTCCAGGACCTCGCACAGGACGAGGATGTCGTCGCCGCCGCGGATCGGGTCCGGGCAGGTGAAGACCGGCTTGAGCACGCGGTCCGAGGAGTGCCCCTCGGCCTGGTTGGTGGAGGACCCGTCGAAGCCCCAGATCGGCAGCGCGTCGAGACCGGCGGGGGCGCCCGCGATGATCTTCGTCTTCGAACGCAGCTTGGCCGTCGGCTCGGTGCCGTCGATCCAGATGTACTCAGCCTTGAAGGTCACGGGCCACATCCTTCGGGGGTGGGTCGGGCGCACTTGCGGGTGCAGCGGCGCTACGGCACTGGGGCGCCTTTGTGTGTTGCCCGGCAGCCTGTCAACAGGCGATTTCCCGATCATTGCTCGAATGTGAACCCGGTGTTACCTGGTGGTTCTGTGGTGCGACTCACGTTGTGAGAGCCGGGTGGGCGGGGTACCGAGCCCAATTCGGGCGCTGCCCCGGCCCCTTCGCGGCGGCCGCCGGCTTTCCCTCCGTGAAAGCCGGCGACCGTGCCTCGACCCGTTCTCCTCGACCCGTCGCTGCGGTCAGCCGACCTTCTGGATCAGCGCGCGGCGGATCAGGAACTTGCCGGGTTCCCGGACCTGTTCGAAGGCCGCGTTGTTGAGCAGCACGCAGCTGCCGGAGACCGACGTGACCTTCACCGTCGTGGACTTGTTGTTGTCCAGGTTGGTGACCTTCAGCGTGGTTCCCGCCGGGAACTGGTTGCTGGAGGCGGCCGGCGCGCCGGCCTCGCCGGAGAGCGTGACGGTCGAGCCCGTGCAGACCTGCTGTCCGGCGGCGGAACCCCCGGCGTTGCCGGTGCTGCCGGTGGCCGCGCTCTGCGAGGGCGCCGCCGTGGCGGTCTGGCCGGTCTGACCGGTCTGGCCCGTCTGCGTACCGCTCGCCGCCTGGGAGCCCTGAGCCGACTCCCCAACGACGCAGCCCGACGCCTTCTGCTGGACCTTGATCTGGGCGATGACCGCCTCGCGGTTGGCGATCCGGGCGGACGACTGCGCGTCCGGGTTCGCCTTCTGGCCGGCGATGAACTTCTGGTTGTTGCCGAGGGCCGTGGCCAGCCCCGAGCAGACGGTCGAGTCCGCGGCCGACGACAGTGTCTTCGCGCTCTGCGAGGTCTGCGCGGCGTTCGACGTGGACGCCAGGACGAAGGCCCCGCCACCGGCGACGGCCGCGGCGCCGACCAGCAGGGCGACCGTCTTCCTGGCGCCGAGAGTTCTCCTACGCGACATGCGCGCCTCCTGAAAGGGGGATGGGGGAACGTACGCCGATAGGTACGAGATACCGAACGTCGTTACTCAGCGGTTACCGGAGCCACTGAAGTAACGTGCGTCACATTTGAGTTGAGGGCCGCTCAGCTCTTGCTCCTGGTGAGCGCTTGCTGTACGGCCTCGTCGCTGCGGCCGACGACCGCCGTGCCGTCGTCGGCGGTGATGATCGGCCGCTGGATGAGCCGGGGGTGCTCCGCGAGGGCGGCGATCCACCGGTCGCGCGCGCCCGCGTCCCGCGCCCACTCCTTCAGCCCCAGCTCCTTGGCGACCGCCTCCTGGGTGCGGGTGATGTCCCACGGTTCGAGCCCGAGCCGTTCCAGTACGGCCCTGATCTCGTCCTCGCTCGGCACGTCCTCCAGGTAGCGGCGGACGGTGTACTCGGCGCCCTCGGCGTCGAGCAGCCCGATCGCGGTGCGGCACTTCGAGCAGGCGGGATTGATCCAGATCTCCATGCGGAAAACGGTACGCGAGCCACCGTCCAGGGCCGCTCTGTTCGAATTTAGGGGGGTGTCGCGAGAGGCTCTCGCGAACCTCCCGTCCCACTTGAAAAACCCTTCTCCACCTGGCTGTTCGGCGCCTTTGCGGGCTGTCCCGTTGTCAGTGGCGGCCGGTACACTGGTAGCAGTGTTCGAGAGAGTCGCCGGGGTGTCCGGGGGCGCTCCGACCGCGACAGGAGGATGCCCGTGCCCGCTGCCGCACTGAAGCCGAAGTCCCTGCCGACCCAGTCCACCGTGAAGCGCGCCGTACTGCTCGACTCGCCCTACGCGCCGGCGCAGAAGCGCCCGCTGCCGGCCGGACGGCCCCGCGAGTGGTACGTCACGCACAACCGCCGCCTGAAGGCCATGCGCCTCGCCATCGCCCTGCTCGACTCCGGCGTCTACCTGCCCAACCAGGCCCGGAACGAGACGATACGGAGCACGGCGGAGAGCATCGGCATCCACCCGCCGTCGGACACGACCTGCCACATGGTGCGGGCGCTGATGCGATATTCGCGGTGAGCCGGTGGCGCCGGGTGCCGTGCGTTCCGCGGTGCCCGGCGCTTTCTTGTCCGGAGGCCGCCGCCCCGGGGCGCCGCGCCCCTGACCCGGCGTCGTCACTCGTTCGGCGGGCCCGGCATGCGCACGCCCCCGGACCTCCCGTTCACTGCGAACAGCAGGTCAAGGAGGGAGCAGCCGACCGAGGGGAGCGCCGTATGACCACACCCGCCGACCGTGCCGCCCGTGGCAGGGCCGCCCGCAAGCGGGCCCCCCGCTCGGCCCACGCCTGCTGGCTGCCCTCCGTCGACCGCCCCGACCCCGTCGCCGTACTGGAGCGTCAGGGCCGCGACCGGCTGCCCGAGCTGCTGCCCGTCCGGTACGGGCGGATGGCCGCCTCGCCCTTCGCCTTCCTGCGCGGCGCGGCCGCGGTGATGGCCGCCGACCTCGCCGCCCAGCCGCACACCGGGCTCACCGTGCAGCTCTCCGGAGACGCGCATCTGCTGAACTTCGGGCTCTACGCCTCCCCGGAGCGGTCCCTGCTCTTCGACCTGAACGACTTCGACGAGACGTTCCCCGGGCCGTTCGAGTGGGACGTCAAACGGCTCGCCGCCTCCGTCGCCGTCGCCGCCCGCGAGAACGGGCACAGCGACCCGCAGGCCCGCGCCTGCGTCCTGGCTGCCGTGGCCGCCTACCGGAACGCCATGCGGCGGCTGGCGGGGCTCGGGAACTCGCCGTCTGGTACGAACGGATCGACGCCGACAGCCTGCCGGCCCTGGCCCGCGCCGCGCGCCGCCGGCACCGGGCCGAGGACAACCTCACCCGGGCCCGGCGCCGCACCAGCCTGCACGCGCTCGGCCGGCTCACCGAGACGGCCGGCGGACAGCGCCGCATCGTGAAGGACCCGCCGCTCCTCGAACCGGCCGGCGCCTCCGACATGTCCTCGCTGCGCAAGATCTTCAGCGACTACCGCTCCACCCTCGCCGAGGAACGCCGGCTCCTCCTCGACCGCTACCGCTTCGTCGACGCGGCCCGCAAGGTCGTCGGCGTGGGCAGCGTCGGCACCCGCTGCTTCCTCGTCCTGCTCGTCGGCCGCGACGCCGACGACCCGCTGTTCCTGCAGATCAAGGAGGCCCGGACATCGGTCCTGGAGCCGCACCTGCCGAGCGGCCCGTACGCCCACCACGGCCACCGGGTCGTCGCCGGGCAGCGGCTGCTCCAGGCCGCCGGGGACGTCTTCCTCGGCTGGCTGACCGGCCCGCAGGGGCGCGCCTTCTACTGGCGCCAACTGCGCGACACGAAGGGCTTCGCGGAGGTCGCCGGCATGGCCCCGAAGAGCCTGCGCGACTACGCCACCCTGTGCGGTACGACCCTGGCCCGTGCCCACGCCCGGTCCGGTGACCGGGTCGCCATCGCC
The DNA here is from genome assembly GCF_014645815.1 of Streptomyces fuscichromogenes. Lineage (GTDB taxonomy): Bacteria > Actinomycetota > Actinomycetes > Streptomycetales > Streptomycetaceae > Streptomyces > Streptomyces fuscichromogenes. Next base: position 267,866 of record NZ_BMML01000001.1, read on the forward strand.
GCCTACCTGGGCGGTGCCGACGTCTTCGACCGGGCGATCACCGACTTCGCCCTCGCCTACGCCGACCAGACCGGCACCGACCACGCCGCCTTCGACGCGGCCGTCACGGCGGGCGTCCTGACGGCGGCGCGGGGGGTCTGAACCGGCCGTCCGTACTGTTCCGCGTCGGCCGTACTGCGTCAGCCGTACTGCGTCGGCCGTACTTGCTTCAGCCGTGCCGCTTCAGCAGCAGTGTGACGAACTCCCGCCGGTCGTGGGCGTGTTCGTGGAACCAGAGGCCCAGCTGGTGCTGTGCGTCCGGGAGTTCGAAGCGGGTGTACCGGGACCGGGTCCGCAGGGCGTCCTGGACGGCCGCCGTGACCTGCGGCGGGATCACCGCGTCCGTCCCCGGCACCGCCAGTACCGCACGGCCCGGAGAGGAGCGCAGCGTCTTCAGGGCGGGTGAGGCGCGCCAGGCGTCCGGGGTGCGGATGAGCTCGGTGAAGCGGCCGGTGCCGTCGCCGAAGGGGACGTCCCAGGACTCCGGGGTGTAGACCGCGGGGGAGCAGAGGCCGATCGCCGAGGCGCGGTCGCCGTAGTGCCGTACGAGATCCGCGACCGTCTGGCCGCTCATGCTGAAGCCCACCAGGATCAGCGGGCGGTCCGGCGCCACCTGGGCGTCGATCACCGCGGTCGCCTGTTCGTAGCGGCGGCGCAGGCTCAACTCCGCGAGCGCGCCGGTGCTTTCGCCGTGGCCCGAGAAGTCGAAGGCCAGGGCGGGGCAGCCGTGGGCGGTGAACTCCGCGAGCAGCGGGCGCAGTCGCCGCTCGCTGCCGCTGCCGGCACCGTGCAGCACGACGGCGACCGGTCCGTCCGTGCCGTCCGGTCCGTCCGGTCCGTCCGTGCCGTCCGCGGCCGGGGTGCGGACCCCGTGCAGCCGTTCGCCGTCGTACTCGTGGGTGAAGTCGGTGAGTTGGACCATGCCGCACATTCAGCCACGGACCCGCCCACGCGCGCACACACGAAAACGGGGTGCACGCCGAGTGACCGGATCCCTACGCTGGACAGGCGTTGCGGAGTGGTCCACCACCGCTTTCCGAGCTTTCCGAAGGGCAGGCCGCGCCCCCGGACTCGGGACTACACTGCCGCGCACCGACGGACGGCCGCCCGTCCCCCGCGTGCCGTCGGATCCGTCGACCGCTCACACACCCACGCCATGGAGACCCGTCATGGGCACCATCGTCATCTCCGGAACCGTCGTCCTGGTCATCCTCGGATTCGGCAACCACAGCTGGTGGCTCGCCGCCGTCGCCCTGCTCTTCCTGTACGTGCAGTACGGGCGGGGCTCGTCGTCGGCCTCCTCGTCGGGCGGTTCGTCCGGCGGGGCAGGGGGCACGGCCGACGACTACAAGACGTACCGCGACCGCCGTGACCAGCAGGCCAGGTGGGAGCGCCGCTACCGCCGCGAGCGCCCGCTGGAGTCCCGGCGCCAGCAGAGCGAGAAGGGCAGGTAGGCGGCAGGCGCCCCCGGCCGGTCAGAGGCCGGGGGCACCCCAGACCGGGAACCAGCGGCTGAGGTCCTGCTCGATCCGCAGGTCGCTCGCGAGCGCCGCCTTCACCTGCAGCTCCAGCGCGCTGTCCCGCCGCTGACCGGATCCGGGCAGCGGCGCGAAGGGATAGAACGTCCCCCGCTTGTAGAGGTAGACGAGCGCGAGGCTGCGCCCGCGCTCGTCCTCGAAGGCGGCCAGGGAACAGAGCAGCTGCGGGCCGAAGCCGTTGACCTCCATCGAGCTGTTCACCGCGTGCAGGTCGTTGACCAGCTGCGGAAGCTGGTCGGGGGAGCGCCGCGAGACCAGCCAGGAGTAGCCGAAGTCGTCCTGCCGCAGCTCCACCGGGACCCCGCCGCGGTCCGTGTCCGCGTCGAGGAGCGCCTGGACCTCCCGGTGGGTCTGCTCGAAGGCCGCGCCCTCCACGGTGGCGAAGCACACCGCGCCCCCGCCGGTGGGCGTGAACCCGGCCGCCGCCTCCAGCGTCAGCGCCGCCGACGGCAGCGCGAACAACTGGTCGAGATCGGGCGCGACCGGTTTCGTACGGCCCAGCAGGATGTCCAGGAACCCCATGATCACCCGGCCTTTCCGGGCGTCGCCGCCTCACCCAGTTCCGCCGAGATCCGCCCCAGCTGCTCCAGCCGCTGCTCCAGGGTCGGGTGGGTGGAGAAGATGCGCTCGATGCCGGGCTCCTTGCCGGTCGCCGGGGTGAAGTAGAACGCGTTGAAGGCCTGGGCCGTGCGCAGGTCCTTGGTCGGGATCCGGGCGATGTCACCGGAGACCTTGGTGAGCGCCGACGCCAGCGCGGAGGGCCGGCCGGTGAGGTGCGCGGCGGCCCGGTCGGCGGCCAGCTCGCGGTACCGGGACAGCGCCCTGATCAGCAGGAAGCTGATCGCGTACACGGCCGCGGAGACCCCGATGACGGCGGCGAACACGGCGGCGGTGTTCTGGTCCCGCCGGCCGCCCCCGAAGAGCTGGGAGTAGAACGCGAACCGCACGATCAGTCCCGCGATCACGCCCAGGAAGGACGCGACCGTGATCACGGCGACGTCCTTGTGCGCCACGTGCGAGAGCTCGTGCGCGAGCACCCCCTCCAGCTCGGCGGGGTCCAGGCGGCGCAGCAGCCCCGTGGTCACGCAGACCACCGCGTGATCGGGATTCCGCCCGGTCGCGAACGCGTTCGGCATGTCCATCTCGGAGACGGCGACCACCGGCTTCGGCATGTCGGCGATGGCACACAGCCGGTCCACCACCGCGTGCAGCTCGGGATACTCCTCCCGCTCCACGACCCGGCCGCGCATGGCGAACATCGCGATCCGGTCGGAGAACCAGAACTGCGCCACGAACATCGCGCCCACCAGGACGACGACCAGCAGCCACGACTTCAGCAACACGATCAGCGCGGCAACGAAACCGACGTACAACAACCCGAGCAGGAACAGCGTGACCGTCATCCGCACGGTCAGCCGCCGGTCGCTCCGGAAGCGGCTCTGCATCTTGCACCACCCCGCAGTCAGGCACTCGCAGTCAGGCACTCGTCCCGCTGTCCAGTGTGCACCTGTCCGGGGCAATGAGGAGGTTCCGAACGTACCTGGTAGCGGCAAAAGGTCCCTGTGGGACGGCCGCGCCCGTCACCGGGTGCCGGACCGGGTCTGTATGTACCCCAGCAGCAGGATCACCGCCGCCACGCAGCCCATGACCAGGGCCGTCGACAGCCACGGCGACCGTCGTGGCGCCACCGGCCCCGGGTCCGCCCGGAACGGCGCCGGGTCCGGCGGGTTCTCCTTCCAGCGGGCGGCCAGCATCCGGGCCCGCGCGGACGGCTCCTTGTGCTCGGCCTGGTCGGCCCACCGCAGATCGAACTCGCGCTCCTCGTCGTCCTGTTGCGCCATCCGTCCCCCCGTTTCGAACGCCAGTACCCAGGCACGATACGACGGCGCCCCCGCCCTGAGAAACAGGAACGGGGGCGCCGGCCGCCGGGGAGGCGTCTGTCACACGTCGAAGTACAGCTCGAACTCGTGCGGGTGCGGACGCAGCTGCAGCGGGGCGATCTCGTTGGTGCGCTTGAAGTCGATCCACGTCTCGATCAGGTCGGGCGTGAAGACGTCACCGGCGAGCAGGAACTCGTGGTCGCGCTCCAGGGAGTCCAGGACGGCCGGGAGGGAGGTCGGGACCTGGGCGACGTTCGCGTGCTCCTCGGGAGCCAGCTCGTAGAGGTCCTTGTCGATCGGCTCGGCCGGCTCGATCTTGTTCTTGATGCCGTCGAGGCCCGCGAGGAGCAGAGCCGAGAAGGCCAGGTACGGGTTGCCGGAGGAGTCGGGCGCGCGGAACTCGACACGCTTGGCCTTCGGGTTCGAACCCGTGATCGGGATACGCATCGCGGCCGAGCGGTTGCGCTGCGAGTACACCAGGTTGATCGGCGCCTCGAAGCCCGGGACCAGACGGTGGTACGAGTTCACCGTCGGGTTGGTGAACGCGAGCAGCGACGGGGCGTGCTTGAGGATGCCGCCGATGTAGTAGCGGGCGATGTCCGACAGGCCCGCGTAGCCGGCCTCGTCGTAGAAGAGCGGGGAGCCCCCGGTCCACAGGGACTGGTGGACGTGCATGCCCGAGCCGTTGTCGCCGAAGATCGGCTTCGGCATGAAGGTCGCGGTCTTGCCGTTGCGCCAGGCCACGTTCTTCACGATGTACTTGAAGAGCTGGAGGTCGTCGGCGGCGGCGAGCAGCGTGTTGAACTTGTAGTTGATCTCCGCCTGGCCGGCGGTGCCCACCTCGTGGTGCTGGCGCTCGACCTGGAGGCCGGACTTGGCCAGCTCCAGGGAGATCTCGGCGCGCAGGTCGGCGAAGTGGTCGACCGGCGGGACCGGGAAGTAGCCGCCCTTGTAGCGGACCTTGTAACCGCGGTTGTCCTCCAGGGCACCGGTGTTCCAGGCGCCGGCCTCGGAGTCGATGTGGTAGAAGGACTCGTTCGCGGAGGTCGCGAAGCGGACGGAGTCGAAGACGTAGAACTCGGCCTCGGGGCCGAAGTACGCGGTGTCGGCGATACCGGTCGACGCGAGGTACGCCTCCGCCTTCTTCGCCACGTTGCGCGGGTCACGGGAGTACTGCTCGCCCGTGATCGGGTCGTGGATGAAGAAGTTGATGTTGAGCGTCTTGTCCCGGCGGAACGAGTCCACCCGGGCGGTCGACAGGTCCGCGCGCAGCGCCATGTCGGACTCGTGGATCGCCTGGAAACCGCGGATCGACGATCCGTCGAAGGCGAGCTCCTCGTCCGGGTCGAACGCCTCGACGGGCAGCGTGAAGTGCTGCATGACGCCCGGCAGGTCGCAGAAACGGACGTCGATGAACTTGACGTCCTCGTCCGCGATGAACTTCTTGGCCTCGTCGGCGTTCTGGAACATCCAGCTCCTCCTACTCCCGGCCGTTCCCGTGCCGGGGTGGTAGTTCGTTCGTGCGGCCAGTGCGGTGGCACACGTTGTCCTCGACACTAGGGACGGGTGATTTCTCGGGCGTGACCCGTTTGTTTCGCTGAAGTTAACCGACTTCGGTTCCACCGTAGCCCGTGGCACCCCGCCGACCCAGGGCCCCGGCCGGGCCCAGTACCGTGGACGGGTGGACAACAGGCAAGCAATCGGATCGTGGCTCTCCGGACCCCGTGCGGCCATGGAAGAGGCCGGTGCGGAGTTCGGGTACCGGGGCGAGCAGCTGGGTCTGCCCGAGGACGGACCGGGCTCCATCGCCCGTCCGGGGCGGCGGCTCGGTGCGCTGGTCGTGGACTGGGCGCTGTGCGTGTTGATCGCATACGGCCTGATCACCGACGGCTACACCCCGGCGACCGGCAACTGGGCCCTGCTCGTCTTCCTCGCCCTGGGCGTCCTGACGGTCGGTACGCTCGGGTTCACGCCGGGTAAGCGGCTGTTCCGGCTGCGGGTGGTCGGCGTCGACACCGGCCGCGTGCAGCCGCTGCGCGCACTGGCCCGCACGGTGCTGCTGTGCCTCGCGATCCCGGCGCTGGTCTGGGACCGGGACGGCAGGGGCCTGCACGACCGGCTGGCGAAGACCGTAGAGGTGCGTATGTAGGTGCGGGTCACATAGCTGCGGGCAGGCGTGCCGCAGGGCGGCACGGGTGGGCGCTGGGGGTCCCCCCGGCCGAAGGCTGGGGGAGGCACCCGGCAAGCGCCGGTGAGCGTCCCCACCCCCGGCCCGCCCCCACCCCGGCTCACCTCCTCCGCAGTACCCGCGCCAGTACCTCCCGCAGCTCTCCCTCCGGGTCGGGGACCGCGCCCTCCGAGCGCCATGCCACGAACCCGTCCGGCCGCACCAGCACCGCCCCGTCCGCCGTCGTACCGTGCGCGGCCGCCCAGTCGCCGCCCTCCGCGTCGTACACGAGATCGGCCGCGGACCCCGCCGCCCCGACGCGGTACGTGTCCAGCCGCAGCCGCTCCGTGTCCGCGATCCGCCGCGCCGCCGCATGCCAGGCCGCGCCCCCGGCCGAGTCCGCGTCGCTCAGCAGCACCAGTGAGCGCTCGTAGAGGTCGAGCGTGGACACCCGCTGCCCCTCCCGGCGCACCCACAGGTGCGGCGCCCGGCTGCCCGGCTGGCCGGTGAGGTTCATCCCGTCGGGTACCAGCGGGTGCTCCGGGTCGGCCCCGATGACCGCCCCCTTCGGGTACCGGTAGCCGAGGACGATGTTGAGGATGCCGCCCCGCTTGCCCGCGCCGATGCCGGGGGCCGGCGCGAAGCCGGGGTGGCTGTGCTCGACGGAGCGGGCGGAGGCGCGGGCGCTGGTGGCGTGGGCGACCGGGCGGCGTTCGGCGTCGTAGGAGTCCAGGAGCCCCGGGCCGGCCCAGCCGTCGAGCACCGCCGCCAGCTTCCAGGCCAGGTTGTGGGCGTCCTGGATGCCGGTGTTGGAGCCGAAGGCCCCGGTCGGGGACATCTCGTGCGCGGAGTCGCCGGCCAGGAAGACCCGCCCGGACGAGTACCGTTCGGCGACCCGTTCGGCCGCCCGCCAGGACGCGCGGCCGGTGATCTCGACATCGAGGCCGGGGACGCCGACCGCCCGGCGGATGTGCCGGGTGAGCCGCTCCTCCGTGAACTCGTCGAGGGTCTCGCCGCGTTCGGGATGCCAGGGCGCGTGGAAGACCCAGCGCTCCTTGTTGTCGACGGGGAGCAGGGCGCCGTCCGCCTCCGGGTCGGTCAGGTAGCAGCAGATGAAGCGGCGGTCGCCGACCGTGTTCTGGAGCAGCTTGGAGCGGAAGGTGATGCTGACGTTCGCGAACAGGTCGCCGGGACCCTCCTGGCCGATGCCGAGCCGGCCGCGGACCGGGGAGCGCGGCCCGTCGGCCGCGACCAGGTAGTCCGCACGGACGGTGTACATCCGGTCGGAGTCACGGTCACGGACGTACGCCGTCACTCCTTCGGGGCCCTGCTCGAAGGACTCCATCTCGTGGAAGTAGCGCAGCTCGCCGGTGAGGGACTCGGCCGCCCGGCGGAGCACCGGTTCGAGGTCGTTCTGGCTGCACAGGCACCAGCCCGTCGGGCTGAACCTCGCCAGTCCGCCGCCGGGATCGATCTCCTTGAACAGCCACTCGCCGGCGTCGCCGACCAGCGTCGGGGTCTGCAGGATGCCGTGGTTGTCGGCGAGCAGGGAGGCCGCGGCCTTGATGTCCGGCTCGATGCCCGCTCTCCGGAACAGCTCCATCGTCCGCACGTTGTTGCCCCGGCCACGTGGGTGGATCGAGGTCCCGGAGTGTCTCTCGACGAGCATGTGGCGGACGCCGAGACGGCCCAGGAAGAGGGACATGGACAGGCCCACGAGGGAGCCGCCCACCACGAGGACGGGGACCTGGTGATCGGTTCGCTGCTGCATCGGGCACTCCAGAGGCGGGTGTTGGTGCGTCAGGTGCGTCGAAACGTCCATGCCCCGTCCGGACCCCTCCCGGAGGGGTTCCGCGTGCTCAATCACCCACCTGGTTCACGCGAGTCGCGCGCATCCGAGGACCGGCACAGGATCAAGAAGCGCTGACGCCGCGTCATCGGCGAAGGCGCAGGCCGCTGCCCCAGCGAAGGAGATGTGCGAAGCATGACGACGATCTCGGAAAAGGTTTCGGAAAAGCCGACCCGAACGACCCGCCCGGTGTCGACACGGGTCTCCCAGTCCGTCTTCGACGGCGCCCGGCTCCGGGTCGTCCTGCTGGTGGAGGTCTACGACGGCGCGCAGCAGCAGTTCCTGGAGGCCTACGAGCAGCTGTGCAGCCAGGTCGCCAAGGTGCCCGGCCACGTCAGCGACCAGCTCTGCCAGTCGATCGAGAACCCCTCGCAGTGGCTGATCACCAGCGAGTGGGAGAGCGCCCCGCCGTTCCTCGCCTGGGTGAACAGCGAGGAGCACGTGGAGATGGTGAAGCCGCTGCACAACTGCGTCCGCGACACCCGCTCGCTCCGCTTCCACGTCGTACGGGAGACCGGCGGCCCGTCGGCGGACGCCGAACGCGTCCTTCAGGCCCACCCCCGGATGGGCGACGGCGTGATCCGCCACGCGCTCACCTTCACGGTCCGGCCGGGCAGCGAGGCCGAGGTCGCGAGGATCCTCGCCGACTACGCCTCGCCCCAGGCGAAGGTCGACGACTCCACCCGGCTCTGCCGTACCTCCCTGTTCATGCACGGAAACCGGGTGGTGCGCGCCATCGAGGTGCGCGGCGAGCTGATGGCCGCCCTGCGCCACGTCGCCCGGCAGCCCGAGGTGCGGGCCGTCGAGGAGGCCATCAACCCCTACCTGGAACAGGACCGCGACCTCGACGACCAGGAGTCCGCACGGGTGTTCTTCACCCGGGCGGCGCTGCCCGCCGTGCACCACGTCGGCGTCGAGGAGCCGGCCGAGGGCGAGCGCCACGCGCTGTACTACCCGGCCCGTCCGGGCTGCGGGATGCGGCTCGCGGAACTGCTCGCCCAGCAGGACGAGGCCGCGGCCGACGACCCGGCGAGCCCGGTGCTGCACAGCACGGTCTTCCAGCGTGACGACGTGGTCGTCCGCCTGGTCGAGCAGCGGCCCGGCACGCCCGCGGACCTCACCCCGGCCCACGCGCTGACCGCCCTGCTGGACGGCGACGCGGTCCGGATGGAGCTCATCACCGACCGCCGCTCGCCGGACGCCTGACCCTTCACCGTCGCATCACCCCCACGGAGGAACGCAGACATGCAGCCCATTCCGAAGATCGTGGACCTCAGCGAGGTCGAGCCCAACACCCGGCGCGGCGGCGATCTGCGCGCCATGCTCACCCCGGCCACGGTGGGTTCCACCAGCGGTTTCATGGGTGTGGCCATCGTGCAGCCCGGCGACCGCATCGCCGAGCACTACCACCCGTACTCCGAGGAGTTCGTGTACGTCGTGTGCGGCGACATGGAGGTCGACCTGGACGGCGAACCGCACCCGCTGCGGCCCGAGCAGGGCCTGATGATCCCCATCAACATGAAGCACCGCTTCCGCAACGTGGGCAATGTCGAGGCCCGGATCGTCTTCCACCTCGGCCCGCTGGCCCCGCGCCCGAGCCAGGGCCACGTCGACACCGAGGAGACGGAAGCCGTCGCCGTGGGGCAGGTCCGGTCGTGACCCGGCGCGTGGCGGTTACGGGCATAGGCATCGTGGCTCCGGGGGGTGTGGGCGTACCGGCGTTCTGGGATCTGCTCGCCTCGGGCCGGACCGCGACGCGCGGCATCACCTTCTTCGACCCCTCGGGCCTCAGGTCGCGGATCGCCGCCGAGTGCGACTTCGACCCGGCGGCGCACGGCCTGGACGCCGAGGAGATCGAACGGGCGGACCGGTACATACAGTTCGCCCTGGTCGCCGGCGACGAGGCGGTCCGGGACTCCGGGCTCGACCTCGGCCGGGAGGACCCCTGGCGGATCGGGGTCTCCCTGGGCACGGCGGTCGGCGGCACCACCCGCCTGGAGCACGACTACGTCCTGGTGAGCGGCGCCGGACAGCGCTGGGACGTGGACCACCGGCAGGCCCAGCCCCAGCTGCACCGGGCGTTCTCCCCGAGCACCCTGGCCTCCGCGGTGGCGGAACGTTTCGGCGCCCAGGGTCCGGTCCAGACCGTCTCCACCGGCTGCACCTCCGGCCTGGACGCCGTCGGCTACGCCTTCCACACCGTCCAGGAGGGCCGCGCCGACATCTGCATCGCCGGTGCCTCGGACTCCCCGATCTCACCGATCACCATGGCCTGCTTCGACGCGATCAAGGCCACCTCCCCCAACAACGACGACCCCGAGCACGCCTCCCGGCCCTTCGACAACCGCCGCGACGGGTTCGTCATGGGCGAGGGCGGCGCGGTGCTCGTCCTGGAGGAGCTGGAGCACGCCAAGGCCCGCGGCGCGCACATCTACTGCCAGCTCGACGGCTACGCCACCTTCGGCAACGCCTACCACATGACCGGTCTCACCAGCGAGGGCCTGGAGATGGCCCGCGCCATCGAGACCGCCCTGGACCACGCCCGCCTCGACCCCACCGCCATCGACTACGTCAACGCGCACGGCTCCGGCACCCGGCAGAACGACCGCCACGAGACCGCCGCCGTGAAGAAGGCGCTCGGACAGCACGCGTACAGCACGCCCATGAGCTCCATCAAGTCCATGGTGGGCCACTCGCTCGGTGCGATCGGCGCCATCGAGGTCGTCGCCTGTGTGCTCGCCCTGGCCCACCAGGTCGTCCCGCCCACCGCGAACTACGAGACCCCCGACCCCGAGTGCGACCTCGACTACGTGCCGCGGGTCGCCCGCGAACGGAAGCTCGGCGGCGTCCTGTCCGTGGGCAGCGGGTTCGGCGGCTTCCAGTCCGCGGTGATCCTGACCCGGCAGAGAGGACGGACACGATGAGCGAACCCCGTTCCCGCCGGGCGGCCGTCACCGGCATCGGTGTCGTCGCGCCCAACGGAACCAGCACCGACACCTTCTGGAAATCCGTCCAGGAGGGACGCAACGTCCTCGACAAGGTGACCCGTGAGGGCTGCGAGCACCTGCCCATGAAGGTGGCCGGCGAGGTCCGCGACTTCGACCCCGCGGCCGCCGTCGAGGAACGCCTCATCGTCCAGACCGACCGCTTCACGCACTTCGCGATGGCCGCGGCCGACCTGGCACTGGAGGACGCCCGGCTCGGCCGCGCCGACACCGACGGCTCGCCGTTCGACATCGGCGTGGTCACCGCGGCCGGCTCCGGAGGCGGCGAGTTCGGCCAGCGCGAACTCCAGCAGCTCTGGGGCAAGGGCAGCCGGTTCGTCGGCCCCTACCAGTCCATCGCCTGGTTCTACGCGGCCAGCACCGGCCAGATCTCCATCCGGCGCGGCTTCAAGGGCCCCTGCTCGGTGGTCGCCGCCGACGAGGCCGGCGGCCTGGACGCCCTCGCCCATGCCGCCCGTGCGGTCCGCCGCGGTACGGACGTCATCGTGGCCGGCTCCACCGAGGCACCGATAGCTCCCTACTCGGTGGTCTGCCAGCTCGGCTACGAGGAGCTCAGCCGGGAGACCGACCCGGCCCGCGCCTACCGCCCGTTCACCGAGCAGGCCTGCGGGTTCGTGCCGGCCGAGGGCGGCGCCATGCTCGTTATCGAGGACACCGGCTCGGCCCGCCGGCGCGGGCTGCCGGTACGCGCCACCCTCGACGGCCACGCGTCGACCTTCACCGGGGCCTCCCGCTGGGCCGAGTCCCGGGCCGGGCTCGCCCAGGCGATCCGCGGGGCGCTGGCCGAGGCCGGCTGCGCCCCCGAGGAGGTCGACGTGGTCTTCGCCGACGCCCTCGGCGTGCCCGAGGCCGACCGGGCGGAGGCGCTGGCCATCACCGACGTCCTCGGCGCCCACGGCAGGCGGGTGCCGGTCACCGCGCCCAAGACCGGGATCGGCCGCGGCTACTGCGCGGCCCCCGTCCTCGACACCGCCGCCGCGGTGCTGGCCATGGAGCACGGGCTGATCCCGCCGACCCCGGGCGTCTTCGACATCTGCCACGACCTCGACCTCGTGACCGGCAGCGCCCGTGCCGCGCGGCCACGCACGGCACTGGTGCTCAGCCGGGGCCTCATGGGGTCGAACTCGGCGCTCGTGCTGCGCCACGGCGCGGCCGAGTGAGTCGAACACACCAGCTGCCCCCGGCAGCGAAGCAGAAGGAGTTCCTATGAGCATCACCGTGGACGAACTGTCCGAACTCATGAAGAAGGCCGCCGGCGTCACCGTCTCCCCGGCCGACCTCCAGGACCGGGCCGACAGCGGCTTCGACGTCCTCGGCGTCGACTCGCTCGGCCTGCTCGGCATCGTCGGCGAGCTGGAGAACCGGCACGGTGTGCCGATGCCGGTCGACGCCGAGCGGTGCAGGACGCCCCGCCAGTTCCTCGACCTCGTCAACAGCGCCATGCCCGCGGGAGCCTGACATGACCGGACACACCCAGAACGAGATCACCATCGCGGCGCCCGTCGACCTGGTCTGGGACATGACCAACGACGTGGCCAACTGGCCCCAGCTGTTCAGCGAGTACGCCTCCGCCGAGATCCTCGAAGAGGTGGGGAACAAGGTCACCTTCCGGCTGACCATGCACCCCGACGAGAACGGCAAGGTGTGGAGCTGGGTCTCCGAGCGCGAGGCGGACCGCCGCAACCTCCGCGTCAAGGCCCGCCGGGTCGAGACCGGCCCGTTCGCCCACATGGACATCCTCTGGCGGTACGAGGAGGTCCCCGCCGGCACCCGGATGACCTGGACCCAGGACTTCGCGATGAAGCCGGAGGCCCCCGTCGACGACGACTGGATGACCGACAACATCAACAAGAACTCCAAGATCCAGCTGGGCCTGATCCGCGACAAGATCGAGAAGGCCGCCACCGGCCGACGCCCCGATCCGGCCCTCGCCGACTGAACCGGCCGCCAGGAAGACAGGAACGGAGAGACACGTGCACCAGGCCCTGATCGTCGCCCGTATGGCACCGGGCTCCGCCCCCGACATCGCGAAGGTGTTCGCGGAGTCCGACCGGGGAGAGCTGCCGCACCTCGTCGGGGTCACCCGGCGCAGCCTCTTCCAGTTCGGTGATGTGTACATGCACCTCATCGAGTCCGAGCGCGAGCCGGGACCGGCCATCGCCAAGATCACCTCGCACCCCGAGTTCAGGGACGTCAGCGACCGTCTCACGGCGTACGTCAGCGCGTACGACCCGGAGACCTGGCGTTCCCCGAAGGACGCGATGGCCCAGCGCTTCTATCTCTGGGAGCGCGACGGCGGCGCGTGAACCCGCGTACCGCCGTACGCCGACGGTGCCGGACCCGCGTACGACGCGGGCCCGGCACCGGCGTGTGCCGGGCGACCGGCGTCAGACGGGCACCGTGCAGTCGAAGGCGTGCAGGTACGGGTTGACCGGCCGGATGTCGTTGACGCTCAGGCCCGCCTCCGTCAGCCGGCGCACCATGCTGTCGGTGGTGTGCTTGGCCCCGCCGACGTTCAGCAGGAGCAGCAGGTCCATCGCGGTGCTGAACCGCATCGACGGGGTGTCGTCGACCAGGTTCTCGATGACCACCACCCGGGCCCCGGGCCCGCCCGCCGCGGTCACGTTGGCGAGCAGCCGCGCGGTGGACTCGTCGTCCCACTCCAGGATGTTCTTGATGACGTAGACGTCCGAGTCGACCGGCACGGCCTCCCGGATGTCACCGGGCACGATGCTCGCCCGGTCCGCGAGGTCGCCGCCCTCGCGCAGCCGGGGCAGCGCCTTCTCCACCACCTTGGGCAGATCCAGCAGGTAGCCCTTCATCGCCGGGTACTTGTCCAGCAGGCTGGCCACCACGTGCCCCTGCCCGCCGCCGAGGTCCGCGACCGAGCGGCTCCCGGACAGGTCGAGCAGCGCGGCGACCTCCCGGGCCGACTGCTCGCTGGAGGTGGTCATCGCCCGGTTGAAGACGTCCGCCGACTCCGGCGCGTCCTCGTTCAGATAGACGAAGAACTCCTTGCCGTAGAGATCCTCGACGACGTTACGGCCGCTCTTCACGGCCTCGTCGAGCATCGGCCAGGCGTCCCAGGTCCACGGCTCGGTGCACCACAGGGCGATGTAGCGCAGGCTGTGCGGGTCGTCCTCGCGCAGCAGCCGGGAGGTGTCGGTGTGGGCGAACGTCCCGTCCGGCCGCTCGGCGAAGACGCCGTAGCAGGACAGGGCGCGCAGCAGCCGGCGCAGCGGCTTGGGGTCGGTCCTCACCGCGGACGCCAGGCTCTCCACGGTCATGGGTGCGTCCCCGAGCGCGTCGGCGACGCGCAGCCGGGCGGCCGCGCGGACGGCGGCGGCACAGGCCGCCCCGAACACGAGCTCGCGCAGCCGCATCGACGGCGGCGGAGCGTCCGCTGCCGGCCTCTCGGCCGACGTCGGGAGGTCGCGTGCTGGTGCGGTCATGTGCCGCCTTCCTTCCGTGTGGGGTGTCGCAGGGCCGTCAGGTCAGCACAGGCCCGCGGGCTTGGACTTCTTGCAGGTGTTCTGCTTGAAGCTGTTCCCGTGCTTGGTGGCTTCCTGGTTGACCAGGTCGGCGGGGGCGTTGCCCGACAGCTTGTTGCGGGTGATCTGGTTCTTGTCGCTGGAGACGCCCACGAAGCTCTTGAAGACCACGACACCGCCCGACAGCGGGGACTTGCCGGAGTTGCCGGTGACCGTGTTGCCGGTGACCAGGGTGTCCTCGGTGCCGGTCAGGACGATGCCGATGCCCTGGAGGAAGGCCAGCCGGGCGGTCTTCTTGCAGTACTTGTTGTTCTTGACGACCTTGTTGTCGGCGACGGTCAGGTGACCGGCCTTCGGCTTGTTCTCGTCGCCGACGACGAACACGCCCGCGCAGTTCCCGGTCACCGTGTTGTCGGAGACGGTGAGGTTGCGCAGCCGGCGGACGGTGACGCCGATCCGGTTGCCCTCCAGGCGGTTGTGCTCGACGACCGTGCCGCCGGTGTCGACCGCGCCCTTCTCCGTGGTGACGGAGTTGGCGAGGAAGATGCCCGCGTCGCCGTTGTTGCGGGCCACGTTGTACCGGTACGTGCTGTGCACCGAGCGCTCCTCGGCGAGGCCCCACTGCCCGTTCTTCACGGCTTCCACGCCGTGCACGTGCAGGTTGGCCGCGCCCACGGCCATGACGCCGATCCGGGAGAACCCGGTCACGGTCATGCGGGCGATGGTGACGTCCTCGACGGGCTGCTTCTTGGCGCCGACCACGCAGATGCCGTTGCCCATCTCGGCGCAGGACTTCTGGGCGGCCTTCTTCGCGCTGCTCTTCACCTTCTTGCCCGGCTTGAGCACGGTGTCCGGGCCCGCGCCGCGCAGCGTGAGGCCGGGCGTGGTCACCTTGACGCTCTCGTGGTAGGTGCCGGCCGCGAGGAGGACCGTGTCGCCGGGCTGGGCGGCGTCGACCGCCTTCTGGATGGACTCACCCGGGTGCACCTGGAGAACGCGATGCGAGGCGGTCGCCGGAGCGGCGCCGATGAGGGAGCCGCACAGGGCGGCTGCACAGGCGAGGTATGCGATATGGCGTTTTGTCACATTTGAGAGGTTAGGAGCGGATGACCCGACAACCCGCCTGATGCTCCGTTCGGCGGCGTGTCACGGTCGCGAAGGCCGCACGCGCACAGGTAAGTGGAAAATCCGGTGGAGCGAGTGGGCCGCGGCCGATTCGTCCGCCGTCGAACCGGCGGGCAGGCAGTGGTCCTACGACGATGGGGGCGCCCGGAGTGATCCGGGCGCCCCCATCGTCGCAGCAGTGGTCGGGGAGGTGGGCTCAGCGGGCCTTGCCGCCGCCGCCCTTCGGCATCCGCATGCCCCGCGGCATCGGACCCTTCGGCAATGGCATGTTGGACATCAGGTCGCCCATCGCCCGCAGCCGGTCGTTGGTCGTCGTCACCTGGGGGCCGGTCAGTACGCGGGGGAACTTGAGCATCGTGGTGCGCAGCTTCTTCAGCCCGACCTGGCCCTCGCCCGTGCCCACGATCACGTCGTGCACCGGCACGTCGGCCACGATCCGGGCCATCTTCTTCTTCTCGGCGGCCAGCAGGGTCTTCACCCGGTTCGGGTTGCCCTCGGCGACCAGGACGATGCCGGCCTTGCCGACCGCCCGGTGCACCACGTCCTGGCTGCGGTTCATCGCCACCGCCGGCGTCGTCGTCCAGCCCCGCCCGATGTTGTCCAGAACGGCTGCCGCAGCGCCCGGCTGGCCCTCCATCTGGCCGAAGGCCGCCCGCTCGGCCCGTCGGCCGAAGACGATCGCCGTCGCGAGGAAGGCGAGCAGCAGGCCCAGGATGCCCAGATAGACCGGGTGGCCGATCAGGAAGCCGATCACGAGGAAGACAGCAAGGGTGCCGAGACCGACACCGGCAAGCACGAGACCGATCATCTTGTCGGCCTTGCGCGTCATCTTGTACGTCAGGACGATCTGCTTCAGTCGTCCCGCATTCGCAGCGTCCGCTGCGGGTTCCTTCCTCGCCATGCCCCGAAGTCTACGTGGCCCCGGGAGTGCCGACGACGGCAGTGCCCCGGCGGAGGCCGCTGAGGGGCGTCAGGAGCGGCCGGCGGCCTGCTCGAGGAAGTGCTGCGCCTCGACCCGGTCCTTGGCGCGACGGCGGTCCTCCAGCACGGAGGTCCAGGCGTTCTGGCGGGCGGTGCGCTGGCCGCCGCTCATGAGGAGCGACTCGACGGCGCGCAGTGCGTCGGTGAAGGACGGGATCGCGGTGGCGCGAACGGGCGCGGCCTGCATGGTGGAGGTCCCCCCTCGAAGTGGGTGTACGTGCTGTGATACCAGGGTCACTGTTCGGTGTTACCAGGGCGTGACCGACCGGTCAAACGCCAATGAAGCCTTGACGCGCGGGCCCGGAACGCGGCCGCGGTCCTGACGTACGCCCTCATCAGCGAGGACGGTCAGGACCGCAGCCATTCGGTCATTACTGGTCGGTAATAGTTTGTGCGTGAATTCACACGCGCGGCGGCCGGGTCTTCCCGGCCGTCAGACCGCCTGTGCGGCGATGAACGTGCCCCGCTTCTCGACGGCCATCTGGTACAGGCGGCCGGCGCGGTACGAGGACCGGACGAGCGGGCCGGACATGACGCCGGAGAAACCGATCTGCTCGGCCTCCTCCTTCAGCTCCACGAACTCCTGCGGCTTGACCCAGCGCTCCACGGGGTGGTGCCGCACGCTCGGGCGCAGGTACTGCGTGATGGTGACCAGCTCGCAGCCGGCCTCGTGCAGCTGGCGCAGCGCCTCGCCGACCTCCTCGCGGGTCTCGCCCATGCCGAGGATGAGGTTGGACTTGGTGACCAGGCCGAAGTCGCGGGCGGCCGTGATGACCTTGAGCGAGCGCTCGTAGCGGAAGCCGGGGCGGATCCGCTTGAAGATCCGGGGCACGGTCTCGACGTTGTGCGCGAAGACCTCGGGGCGCGAGGAGAAGACCTCGGCGAGCTGCTCGGGGACCGCGTTGAAGTCGGGGGCGAGGAGCTCGACCTTGGTACGGCCGGCCTCGCGGCCCGCCGTCTGCGCGTGGATCTGGCGGACCGTCTCCGCGTACAGCCAGGCGCCGCCGTCCGCGAGGTCGTCACGGGCGACGCCGGTGATAGTCGCGTAGTTCAGGTCCATGGTGACCACGGACTCGCCCACCCGGCGCGGCTCGTCGCGGTCCAGCGCCTCGGGCTTGCCGGTGTCGATCTGGCAGAAGTCGCAGCGCCGGGTGCACTGGTCGCCGCCGATGAGGAAGGTCGCCTCGCGGTCCTCCCAGCACTCGTAGATGTTGGGGCAGCCGGCTTCCTGGCACACCGTGTGCAGGCCCTCGCTCTTCACGAGGTTCTGCATCTTCGTGTACTCGGGGCCCATTTTCGCCCGCGTCTTGATCCACTCGGGCTTGCGCTCGATGGGGGTCTCGGCGTTGCGGACCTCCAGGCGCAGCATCTTGCGTCCGTCGGGTGAGACTGCGGACACGACCGGCTCCCTAGCGATTGATTCTTCGGCGACCTTCAGGGTACGCCCGTTGATTTGAATGCCCGGTGTGGGTGCTGGCCCCCTGGGGGCTGCCGCCCCCAGACCCCCGATTCGGCCTGAACGGCCTCGTCCTCAAACGCCGGACGGGCTGACGGATGCCGGCGCCTTCTCGATCACCCTCGGCTTGAGTTCCGCGTTCTCCAGGACGTCCCTCAGGTGCCGTTCCGCCACCGGCAGCACCTCCTCGATCGTCACGTTCCGGCCCAGCTCGGCCGCGAGGGAGGCGACGCCCGCGTCCCGGATGCCGCACGGGATGATCCGGTCGAACCACTTGTTGTCCGGGTTCACGTTGAGGGCGAAACCGTGCATGGTCACGCCCTTGGCCACCCGGATGCCGATCGCGGCGATCTTGCGGTCCTCGCGGCGCTGGCCGGCGTTGGAGGGCGCGTACTCCGGGCCGTTGAGGCGCGGGTCGAACTCCTCGTCCGTCAGCCGGGGGTCGAGGTCCAGGGAGAGCCCTCCCCCGGCCTCCGGCCGGGGGGACCCCCAGGCCTGCGGCCGCTGCTCCACCGGGTCGCCGAGCACCCACACCCCGCTGCGCCCCTCGACCCGGCTGGTCTCCAGGCCGAACTCGGCGCAGACCCGGATCAGCGCCTCCTCCAGCCGCCGTACGTGCGCGACCACGTCCACCGGGCGCGGGAGCTTCTGGATCGGGTAGCCCACCAGCTGGCCCGGACCGTGCCAGGTGATCTTGCCGCCGCGGTCCACGTCGATGACCGGGGTGCCGTCGAGGGGGCGCTCGTTGTCCGCGGTGCGGCGGCCCGCCGTGTACACCGGGGGGTGTTCGAGCAGCAGGACCGTGTCGGGCACCTCGTCGGCGAAACGCGCCGCGTGCACCCGGCGCTGCTCGTCCCATGCCTCCTGGTACTCGACGGCGTCCGCGCCGAACCCCATGCGGACGAACCGCAACTCACTCACGGCAAGCGCCTCCCTCGGCGATAAGGCGATAAGTGTGTCAGGCACATAACGCGCCCAAGCCACTGTACGTCCGGCCGTCGCGCGTCAGCTCCGGGGTTAATCCTCACACGATCGGATGAATGAACGTCGAGATGTGCGATCGGCTGCTCACTCTCCGCTACATTCGCGCCGTCCATGAGCGCCAAAAGGGCTGCTCACCGGCAATCCGGGCACAAGCGACCGAGCTGAGCCAGAAGGCAGGAGACCGCATCCCAGATGACGGACCGACCCGCGCAGCGCACCCCCAACCGTCAGCTCGCCGCGCTCATCGCAGAAGCGGGGTTCTCCAACGCGGGTCTGGCCCGTCGCGTCGACCAACTCGGCCTCGAACACGGGCTGGATCTCAGATACGACAAGACGTCGGTCACCCGGTGGCTGCGCGGCCAGCAGCCCCGGGGCACCACCCCGGCCCTGATCGCCGAGGTCTTCACCCGGCGCCTGGGCCGCCGGCTCACCGCCCAGGACCTCGGCCTCGACGCCTGCGCCCCGGTCTACGCCGGGCTGGAGTTCGCCGCCACCCCCGAGGAGGCCGTCGACATCGTCAGCGGGCTGTGGCGCAAGGACTCCGGCAGCCATGCCGAGCTCCGCAAGATCGCGTTCACCCCGGCCGGGCTGGTCGTGCCCAGCCGGGACTGGCTGATCGGCCGCGCCGACGACAGGGTGGCCCGCGGCGAACCGGCACCGGCACCGGCGCCGGGGGCCGTCCGGGTGCCGGCGCAGACCCGGTCCGCCGTGTCCAAGCCGGTGCCGCTCGCACCGGTGCGGCCGCGCGGACAGGCCGAGCGCGGGCCCGGCCAGAAGGTGACCGGAGGCGACATCGCCGCGCTCCGCTCGGTCGGCGAACTCTTCCGCTCCCTCGACGACCAGTACGGCGGCGGCCACGCCCGGCAGGCCCTCGTCCGCTACCTGGAGCACGAGTGCGAGCCGATGCTGCGCGGCACGTACGGGGAGCAGACCGGCCGCAGGCTGTTCGGCGCGGCGGCGGACCTGACCCGGCTCGCGGGCTGGACGTCGTACGACATCGCCGCGCACGGCCTCGCCCAGCGCTACTTCGTCCAGTCCCTGCGTCTCGCGCAGGCGGCGGGGGACCGGGCCTACGGCTCCTACGTCCTCGTCACCATGAGCCGCCAGGCGGTCTACCTCGGCCACGGCCGGGAGGCGGTGCAGCTCGCGCGCGTCGCCCAGCAGGGGGTGGGCACGAGCGCCCCGCCGGTCGTGCAGGCGCTGCTGCACGCGGCCGAGGCCCGCGCCCACGGGGTCCTCGGCGAGGTGCGCGCCTGCACCGGCGCGCTGGTCCGCGCGGAACGGGCGCTGGAGGCGGCTCGCCCCGGTGACGAGGTTCCGTACTGGGCCCGCTTCTTCGACGAGGCGCAGCTCGCCGACGAGTTCGGCCACTGCCACCGCGACCTCCAGCAGTTCCGCGCCTCCGCCCAGCACGCCGAACGCTCCCTGCAACTGCGTGCGCCCACCTACGCCCGCAGCCGGCTCTTCTGCCGTGTCGTCCTCGCCACCGCCCGGCTGGGCCTCGGCGAACTCGACCAGGCGTGCGCGCTCGGCGTGGAGGCGGCGGGGGCGGCGGCGGAGATGCGCTCGGTGCGCGCGATCGAGTACGTCAGGGACTTCGAACGCCGCCTGGAGCCGTACAAGGACGCGGCGCCGGTGAAGGGCTACCGCGAGAAGGTCGCCGCCCTGGCCTGACGGTCCGCTGCACGGCGCCGCGACCGGGGAACGCCGCGTGGCTCACCCTCCTTTACGCCGCAACGGCGATCAGCCACGACGGCGCGGTCCGGCGGTGCCGGTTCCTGTCGTCCGGCGGTTGCGGCGCCGTCGTGGCTGGTCGCGCAGTTCCCCGCACCCCTGAAGGGGCGCTATGCGGCTCGGCGTTGCACGGGGTCCGCCCTGTTCAGGGAGCCTGCTGTGCCGAGGTCGGTCAGGAGGGCTGCTGCTGCTCGGTGGGCTGAGTGGAGGGCTCCCTGGACCGTGCTGGTGTCGCGGTGGTCGCCGCAGACGTAGAGGCCGGCGAGGAGGCGGACCGGGCGGCGGAGGTCGTGCGGGGGGCGCATGGCGGGGACGGCCTCGGGGGTGTGGTGGACCGCGAGGGTCTCCCAGCGGCGCGTCGACGTGCCGTAGAGGCGGGAGAGGTGCATGCGGACCGCGGTGTCGATGTCCGAGGGGGGTGTGCCGAGGACGGTGGAGGAGATCAGGGCGCGGCCCTGGGGGGCGCGGCTCGGGTCGATGTTGCTGACGACCGAGGTGTGGGAGACGGGGCCGCCCCGGTCGGCGTCCAGGAGGAGGGACGTTCCGGTGGTGAGGGCCGCCGGCTCGTCGGTCGTGTGGTGGACCACCGTCACCTGATGGAAGTCCGGGACCCGCAGACCGGGGAGGAGTTCGGCGGCGGCTCGGGCGTCGGTCGCCAGGAGGACCGCACGGCAGCGGATCTCGCCGTGGTCCGCGGTCGTCACCGATGTCGTCGAGACCGAGGTGACGCGTACGCCGGTGTGGACCGTGCCGGGTGGCAGCGCGCGGGCGAGGAGGTCGGGGAGGACCTCGGCGCCTCCCTCCGGCACGCACAGCCGCCCGCTCGCGAAGGAGCGCAGGGCGAGGTCCGCGCACCGGCTGGACGTCGTCAGCTCCGGGTCGCAGAGGAGGGCCGCGAGCAGCGGGCGCAGGAAGCCGTCGATCGTCCGGGCGGGCACCCCGCGCTCCGCGAGGGCGTGGGCGGCGGGGAGTTCGGGGCGGGCCAGGATCCGTTCGACGGGGGTGCCCGCGATGCGGCCCAGTGCCGCGCCCAGGCGGGCCTGGTCGACCGCGCCGCCCATCGGCGCCGTCGCCCGGGCCGGCGCCACCGGCAGGCCGCCCCTGGGGGCGCTTGCCAGGGCGCGCACGGCGTACAGTGCGCCCCTCGCGCTTCCCCCACCCGCTGGGGCTCCGGCCCGGTGCCTGCGCCCGTCGCGATGCAGCAGTACGCCGGGCGCGTACCGGCGTAGAACCAGGGCGTCCAGTCCCGGTGCGAGGCGTAGCTCCGGATAGGACGTGGACAGGAGCTGGCCGATCCGGTCCAGCCGGAAGCCGTCGACCTTCTCCGTCGACATACGGCCGCCCGCGTAAGGGGCGGCCTCCAGGACCGCGGTCGTTACTCCTGCGCTGTTCAGCCGATGAGCCGCGGAGAGTCCGGCGATACCGGCTCCCACGATGACGACGTCCGCCTGGTACACGGGCTCATGCACGAGGCCCCTCCTCGATTGCGCGTCCGGTGGAGACGTGATGCCCCCAACAGGCTGCGGGGATACCCGAGTTCGGGTCGAGGGTAGGGCGGTGATCGGTCAATGGCAGTCGCGCATGAACAGGGCACGGTCGCACGCCGGTCGCATACGGTCACACGGGCCGTCAGGCCGCCCGGATCGCGTCCTCGATGCCCGGGAACGCGAAGGTGAACCCCGACTCCAGCAGCCGCTTGGGCACCACCCGTTGGCTGCCCAGCACGTCCCCGGCCAGCTCGCCGAGCGCCGCGCGGAGCACGGGGGAGGGCACCGGGAAGAGCGCCGGGCGGCGCAGCACCCGGGCCATCGCCGCGGTGATCTCACGGTTCGTCAGGGGATCGGGCGCGGTCAGGTTGAAGGGGCCGGTCAGGCCCTCGGTGTCCATCAGGAACCTGATCGCGGCCACCTCGTCGTGCAGCGCGATGAACGACCAGTACTGGCGGCCGTCGCCCAGCCGCCCGCCGAGCCCGGCGCCGAAGAGCGGGAACAGCCGGCCCCAGGCCCCGCCGCCCCGGGCCACGACCAGGCCCGTGCGCGGGAACACCGTCCGCACGCCCGCCTCCCGCGCCGGGGCCGCCGCCTCCTCCCACTCCACGCACAGCGACGGCAGGAAACCGTCCCCGGGCGGGGCGTCCTCGTCCACGACCCGGTCCCCGGTGTCGCCGTAGAAGCCCAGGGCGCTGCCGCTCACGAACACCCGTGGCGGGTCCGGCAGGGCCGCCACGGCCTCGGCGAGCGCGGCCGTGCCGAGCACCCGGCTGTCCCGGATCTCCCGCTTGTAGGCGGCCGTCCAGCGCCGGTCGCCGATCCCGGCCCCGGCGAGGTTCACCACCGCGTCGCAGCCGGCCAGTCCCGCGGTGTCCACGTACTGCCCCGCGGGGTCCCAGCAGACCTCTCCGGCGCCGTGGGCCGCGCGCCGCACCAGGCGCACCACCTCGTGTCCGTCCGCCCGCAGGGACCGCACCAGGGCGCTGCCGATGAGACCGGACGCGCCGGCCACCGCGATACGAGAACGTTCCATGGGTCCCAGCATGCCGGGACCGGCGGCGGAAAACCCGTGGGACCCCGGTGCCGGCCGACTTAGGGTGACCGCATGCCGGATCCGTACATACGCACCGCCCTGCCCGACGACGACGAGGAACTCGCCGCCCTCGACCGCGACACCTGGTCGTATCTGCACGCCGTCCTGCCGCGGCCGCAGCCGCCGTACGACTCCTTCTTCAGCGAGCGCCACACCCCCGAGGACACCCTGGTCGCCGAGGTCGACCGGCGCATCGTCGGCTATGTCCGCCTCGGCCTCGCCTACAAGGTCGCCTCCAACGCGCACGTCCGGCAGATCCAGGGCCTCGCGGTCGCCGAGACGGTCCGTGGCCGCGGCGTGGCGCGGGCGCTGCTGCGGGCGGCGATGGAGGAGGCCCGCCGCCGCGGCGCCCGCCGGATCAGACTCGGCGTCCTCGGGCACAACACCCCGGCGCGCAGGCTCTACGAGTCGGAGGGGTTCGCCGTCGAGGGCGTGCTGCCGGGGGAGTTCCTCCTGGACGGCGAGTACGTCGACGACGTGGTCATGGGCCGGCCGCTGTGACGGCGGCCGCTGCGACGGTGACCGCTGTGACGGCGGCCGCCGTGACCGTCAGGACGTGATCAGGTCGCCCGTGTCCACCGGTGACGTGGCCCTAGCCCCGCGCGCGGCGTCCGAGGCCACCTCGTCGGCGGTCAGCACGTACCCCGTCTCGTCGTCGGACGTGGAGCGGGCGAACACCACGCCGAACACCCTGCCGCCGGTGGTCAGGAGCGGGCCGCCCGAGTTGCCGGGGCGGACCGTGGAGCGGATCGAGTAGATCTCCCGGGTCACCGTGGCGTCGTTGTAGATGTTCTGGCCGGTGGCCCGCACCTTGTTCGCCACCGTGGCCGCCTGGAGGTTCAGGTCGCCGTCCTGCGGATAGCCGGCCACCACCGCGGACTTCCCGCGCGTCGCCGTGGTGTCGAACCGCAGGACGGGCGCCCGCAGCTGCGGCACGTACAGCACCGCCACGTCCCGGTCCGGGTCGAAGAGGACGACCTCCGCGTCGTACGACGGCCCGACCCCGCCGAGCCGCACGGTCGGGTTGTGGATGCCGGCCACCACGTGCGCGTTGGTCATCACGTGCTCCGGCGCGAACACGAACCCGCTGCCCTCGCGGCCCTGGGTGCCGGAGGAACCCTCGATCTTGACCGTGCTGCGCTTGGCCGCGTTCGTGGCGGCCGCGGTGACGTTGTCCCCGGAGGGCTTGGCGACCTGGGCCGTCGACTCGTTCTCGAACGGGTTGAAGACCTGTGGGAAGCCCGCCTCGGTCAGCGCCGAGGTGGCCCGCGAGAACCAGGCCGGCGTGGTGTCCGGCATGGTGTTCTGCACGGCGCCGAGCAGCTTCGAGTCCCGGATCGCGGTCGTCACCACCGGCGACGAGGAGGCGCCGAGGACGCTCGCCGCCACCCAGGACACGATCAGCACCGCCACCGAGTTGGCGACCGCCCCGCCTATCCCGTCGGCCACCCTGAGCGGCCCCCGGTCCAGCTCACGGCGCAGCCGCAGCGCCAGCCGCCCCGCCAGCTCGTGCCCCACCACCCCCGGCACCAGCACCGTCAGCACCGCGACCACCGTCGCCGTCGCCGTCCCGCGCGTGACCAGCTCCATCACCCACGGCAGCACCCACACGCCGATCACCGCGCCGCCCACGAACCCGGCCAGCGAGACACAGCCGGCCACCAGGCCGCGCCGGTAACCGGATGCCGCGTAGACGAGGACCACGAGTACCAGCACCAGGTCGAGCAGGTCCACGGAGCCGCCTTTCTCTCGGTGCCCTTAGTACGGCCCGGACAGGCCCAGTGATCAGTGCACGCCCGCGCGGCCCCCGGGAACCGGCCACGTGTGCGTGTACCCCCTGAAACGCCCCGGACCAGGACGATGGTTCCACCAGGTGGCACAGCACACATCGCGGGCGCAGTCGATCACCCCGAGAGTGGGTGCCATGCGTGTCTTCCCACGAGCGGGGCGCCGCACCAGGATCACCGCCCTGACGCTGCTCGGCTGCCTGCCCGGCCTCGCCGCCGTCCTCGCACCGGTGCTGTGCGCCCAGGGCGCCGACCGCTCCGTCGCGGTCCACCTGGCCGCGCCCGCGGCCGCCAGTCCCGGCATCCGTTTCCGGGCACCCCGGCCGCCCATCGTGCCCCGCTCGGCCTGGCTGAACGCCGCCGTCGGCCGCACCCAGCCGCCGCCACGCTACGACGACAAGGTCGTCGCCGTCTTCGTGCACCACACCGCCTCGCCCAACGGCTACTCCTGCGCCCAGGCCCCCGAGATCATCCGCCGCCTGTACACCGGCCAGACCGGCGACCGCGACTGGGACGACATCGGCTACAACTTCCTCGTCGACCGGTGCGGCACCGTCTACGAGGGCCGCGCGGGCGGTGCCGACCGGGCCGTCACCGGCGCCCACACCCAGGGCTTCAACCACCGCACCGCCGGCATCGCCGCCCTCGGCACCTTCACCGCCGGGGTGCCGGTGCCGCGCGCCATGGCCGACTCCATCGCCGCCGTCGCCGCCTGGAAACTCGGGCTGGCCGGCGTCGACCCGCGCGGCAGCGCCCGCCTGGTCTCCAGCAACGGCCACAGCCGCTACCAGGAGGGCACGGTCGTCGCCCTGCCGGCCCTGGCCGGCCACAAGGACGGCTACATGACCAACTGCCCCGGAGCCGCCCTCGTCGCCCGCCTCCCGGAGATCAGGGAGACGGCGGCCCGGCTCCAGGGCAGGGGGACCCAGGCCGGAACTCCCCTGAGAACACTCATGGAAACGCCCCTGCCGACCTCCCTCGGACCACCCGCGAAAGCGTTCACAGGAACGCCATAGGCGGCACGCAGGCCGCTCAGATCCCCGCGTCCTACCGTGAGGGACACATCAGCAGCCGACTGGAGGTGGGGATCATGAACAGCAGTCGTACCGAAGCCCGTACGGAGGCCGCGGAGAAGGCCGGTTGGGCCAGGTCGTCCCGGGGACCCTGGGCCGTGGTCTGCGCGGTCGCGACGGTCGTCCTCGGCCCGGCCGCGGTCACCGCGTCCGCCCTCGACCAGGCCAACGCGGCGCCCATGCACCACGCGGTCAAGGCCGAGCAGACGCAGGCGTACATCCCGTCCGACCTGACCCGCCGCCGTACCGCCGCCTGACCCCCGCTCCCCCTGTTGCTTGAAGCTGCTGGTTGAAGCTGTTGCCTGCAGCTATTCCTTGAAGCGGTCCCAGAGTCTGGGGAACCGTTCGGCGAGCACCCGCTCGTTCTCCAGGTCGACCGGGGCACCCTCCGGTTCGGAGGGCGCGGGGGCGATGCCCAGGTCCGGCGCCACGGTCCCGGTGAGCTGCTCGTACGCCTCGTCCGCCGCGTACCCCAGTTCCTCGCCGTCGCCGTCGATCTCCTCGTCGAAGTCGTCCAGCAGCTCCGCCAGCGCGTCCGGGTCGTGCAGGGCGCCCTCGAAGATCTCCCGGCCCTGGGCGATGAGCCAGCACCGGAAGAAGTCGAACGCGTCGTCACTGGCCCCGTCCAGCAGGACCCACGCGGCGCCCCACAGGTCCCAGCGGTAGGCGCGGTTGTAGCGGGCCTCGAAGTGACGTGCGAAGTCCAGGACCAGGTCCGGCTCCAGCTGGAGCAGCCGTTCCACCAGCAGGTCGGCCTGCTCCTCGGGGTCGCCCTCGGCGGCCGCGCGGGTGGCGTCGACCAGCTCCCAGAACTCCGTCTCGTCCATCACGGGTCCAGCATCGTGCCTGGGCGGCGGGGGCGCACGCGGAGTGGTGCGGATTGTTATCCACCGCCGCCCCGCCCGTCACGGACGCCGCCGTCCCGCCCGTCACGGACGCCGACGGCGCGGTCCGGCAGCAGCTGCCGGACCGCGCCGTCGGCGGTCACTCGTGCGCTCAGAGCGCGTAGCGCTCCCGGGCCTCCTTCACCGCGGCCGCCTTGACCTCGCCGCGCCTGGCCAGCTGGGCCAGGGCCGCCACCACGATCGACTCGGCGTCGACGCCGAAGTGCCGGCGGGCCGCGTCACGGGTGTCGGAGAGACCGAAGCCGTCCGCGCCCAGCGAGGACCAGTCCTGCTCGACCCACTGCGCGATCTGGTCGGGGACCTGGCGCATGTAGTCGGAGACCGCGAGGACCGGGCCCTCCGCACCCTGCAGCGCCTGGCGGACGTACGGCGTCCGCTCCTCGCCGCGCAGCAGGGCCGCGTCCGCCTCCATGGCGTCCCGGCGCAGCTCGGACCAGGAGGTCGCGGACCAGACGTCGGCGGCCACGCCCCACTCCTCGGCGAGCAGCCGCTGCGCCTTGAGCGCCCAGTGGATCGCCGTGCCGGAGCCGAGCAGCTGGATGCGCGGGGCGTTCGCCGCCGCGGACAGCCCGGCCGACTCCGCCGTGTTGAAGCGGTACAGGCCCTTGACGATGCCCTCGTCGACGCCGGGCCCGGCCGGCTTCGCGGGCTGCGGGAGCGGCTCGTTGTAGACGGTCAGGTAGTAGAAGACGTTCGGGTCCTCGCCCGGCGCCGCCTCGCCGTACATCCGGCGCAGACCGTCCTTGACGACGGCCGCGATCTCGTACGCGAAGGCCGGGTCGTAGCTGAGGGCCGCCGGGTTGGTCGCGGCGATCACCGGGGAGTGGCCGTCGGCGTGCTGGAGGCCCTCACCGGTCAGGGTGGTACGGCCCGCGGTCGCGCCGACGAGGAAGCCGCGGCCGAGCTGGTCGCCGAGCTGCCACATCTGGTCGGCGGTCCGCTGCCAGCCGAACATCGAGTAGAAGATGTAGAAGGGGATCATCGCCTCGCCGTGCGTCGCGTACGCGGTGGACGCGGCGATGAAGTCGGCCATCGAACCGGCCTCGGTGATCCCCTCGTTGAGGATCTGGCCGTTCTTGGCCTCCTTGTAGTACATCAGCTGGTCACGGTCGACCGGCTCGTACGTCTGCCCCTTGGGGGAGTAGATGCCCAGGGACGGGAAGAGGCTCTCCATGCCGAAGGTGCGCGCCTCGTCGGGGACGATCGGCACCCAGCGCCTGCCGGTCTCCTTGTCCCGGACCAGGTCCTTGACGAGGCGGACGAAGGCCATCGTGGTCGCCAGGTTCTGCGAGCCGGAGCCCTTGTCGAAGGAGGCGAACGCCTTGTCGGCGGGGGCCGGCAGCGGGGCCAGGGCGTGGGTACGGCGGGCCGGGGCCGGACCGCCGAGGGCCGCGCGGCGCTCCTGGAGGTAGCGCACCTCGGGGGAGTCGGCGCCGGGGTGGCCGTAGGGCACCTGGCCGTCGACGAAGTCGCTGTCCTTGATCGGCAGCTCCAGCAGGTCCCGCATCGTCCTGAACTCGTCCACCGTCAGCTTCTTCATCTGGTGGTTGGCGTTCTTCGACGCGAAGCCGCTGCCGAGGGTGAAGCCCTTGACCGTCTGGGCCAGGATCACGGTCGGCGCGCCCTTGTGCTCGACGGCGGCCTTGTAGGCGGCGTACACCTTGCGCGCCTCGTGACCACCGCGCGAGAGGTGGAAGCACTCCAGGATCTTGTCGTCGCTCAGCAGCTTCGCCATCTCGACGAGCGCGGGGTCGGCGCCGAAGAAGTCCTGGCGGATGTAGGCGGCGTCGCGGGTCTGGTACGTCTGCACCTGTGCGTCCGGTACCTGGCGCAGGCGCCGTACCAGCGCCCCGGTGGTGTCGAGCGCGAACAGCTCGTCCCAGGCGTTGCCCCACAGCGACTTGACGACGTTCCAGCCGGCGCCGCGGAACTGGGCCTCCAGCTCCTGCACGATCTTGAAGTTGGCGCGCACCGGGCCGTCGAGGCGCTGCAGGTTGCAGTTGATGACGAAGGTGAGGTTGTCGAGACCCTCACGGGAGGCGAGCGCGAGGGCGGCCGTGGACTCCGGCTCGTCCATCTCGCCGTCGCCGAGGAAGGCCCACACGTGCGAGGACGAGACGTCCTTGATGCCACGGGCGGTCAGGTACCGGTTGAAACGGGCCTGGTAGATCGCCGAGAGCGGGCCGAGGCCCATGCTCACGGTCGGGAACTCCCACAGCCAGGGCAGCCGGCGGGGGTGCGGGTACGACGGGAGGCCGTTGCCGCCGGCCTCCTGGCGGAAGTGGTCGAGGTGCGCCTCGGTCAGGCGGCCGTCGAGGAAGGCGCGGGCGTAGATGCCGGGGGAGGCGTGACCCTGGATGTAGAGCTGGTCACCGGAGCCGGGCGAATCCTGGGATTCCTTGCCCTTGAAGAAGTGGTTGAAGCCGGTCTCGTACAGCCAGGCGGCGGAGGCGAAGGTGGCGATGTGGCCGCCGACGCCGTACTTGCTGCCCCGGGTCACCATCGCGGCCGCGTTCCAGCGGTTCCACGCGGTGATCTTCCGTTCCATCTCCTCGTCGCCGGGGACGGGTGTCTCGGCGGCGGTGGGGATGGTGTTGAGGTAGTCGGTCTCCAGCAGCTTCGGCAGCGCGATGCCGCCCGCCTCGGCGTGCTCCAGCGTGCGCCGCATCAGGTACGCGGCGCGGTACGGCCCGGCCTCCCTGGCCACGGCGTCCAGGGAGGCCTGCCATTCGGCGGTCTCCTCCGGGTCCCGGTCGGGGAGCTGGTCGAGCGCGCTCGGCTGGATGGCGTTGGGGTCGGTCATGTCGCCGCCTTCCTCAGTCGAAGGGGGTTCCCTCATCGGCAAGGGTTCGGGGGTGCCCTTGGTCTTTGGCAGGACAGGGCGGGAGGGCTCGGGTGCGAGCCCGTCGGTGACTCTAACTCCCTGATCGATGATCGATCAAAGGGTTGAAGGGCAAAACCTCTCGATTCCGAGAAAGTCGGCACGGCGTGCCTTCGGCGGTGGCACCGGGTGACGTGATCAGAACGGGGTTTGCGCAGGTGGGACGGGGTTTTGAGCGGGGGTGCGCTCTTGTGTTCCGACGGCTCCGGAGGGCGCCGCGACCCCTTGATCCACCGCGCCCCGGACTACGGCGCCTTGGCCGGCGCCGCCGGGCCGGCGGGCCCCAACTCCCGTCCACGCAAGGTCAGCAGGACCGCCAGGACACTGCCACAGGTGATCGCCCAGTCGGCGAGATTCATCACACTGAAGTCGCGGACCGCGATGAAGTCGACCACCGCGCCCTGCATACCGCCCGGCGCACGGAAGACGCGGTCCGTCAGGTTGCCGAGCGCCCCGCCCAGCAAAAGCCCCAGCGAGACCGCCCACGGCGTGCTGGTCAGCCTGCGCGCCACCCGGACGACGGCCACCGCGACAGCCGCCGCGATCAGGGTGAACACGAACGTCGTCGCATGACCGACACCGAACGCCGCGCCGGGGTTGCGCTGCACCCGCAGCTGCGCCCAGGTACCGAGCAGCGGGACCGGATCACGCCCCTCCAGCCGGGCGACCACGGCCAGCTTGCTCCCCAGGTCCACGGCGTACGCGAGGCCCGCCACCCACCACAGCAACCACACCCGCCGCGGTGTCCCGGACGTGTCGCTCGACGTCACGCTCGGTCTCCTCGCTCTTCGCGCGGAGCCGTCACGGCCGCGGCGCGCACCCAAGGACATGGGCCTTCACGATATCGGCGATGCGCGGATCGCGGCGCCGGAAGGCGGCGACCAGTTCCTCGTGCTCCTCGGCGTACGACTGCTGCACCGTCCCCAGCCAGCGGATCGACAGCGCCGTGAAGACCTCGATGCCCAGGCCCTCCCAGGTGTGCAGCAGCACCGAGTTCCCGGCCGCCCGGACCAGCTCGCGGTGGAAGCCGACCGTGTGCCGGACCTGAGCCGTGCCGTCGGCGTTCCGGTCGGCGTCGTAGAGCGCCGCCACATGCGGCTCCAGCGCCGAGCAGTCCTCGGCCAGCTTCTCCGCCGCCAGCTCCGCCGCGATCGCCTCCAGGCCGGCCCGCACCGGGTAGCTCTCCTCCAGGTCGGCCGCCGTCAGGTTCCGCACCCGCACGCCCTTGTTCGGAGCCGACTCGATGAGACGGAGCGACTCCAGCTCCCGCAGCGCCTCCCGCACCGGCGTCTGGCTGACCTCCAGCTCCGTCGCGATCCGGCGCTCCACGATCCGCTCGCCCGGCTTCCAGCGCCCGCTGACGATTCCCTCCACGATGTGCTCGCGGATCTGTTCGCGCAGCGAGTGGACGACGGGCGCGGTCATGGGAGCTCCTTAAGGGCGTTTGACGTTTAGACAATAAGGCCGGACCGCCATTCGGGAGAGGCGCGCGGGGGCGCTTTCATGCAGGTGAGACGAGACTTACACGCTTCCCGGGCCGACGCGATCCGTAAAGCCCCGTACCGGAGCGACCGCGGAGCCGTCACTGCCGTGTCACCGGCAGAACCCCCGCGAGCCGTTCGCTGTCGCCCCCTGCAGAGGGGTTCCGGCAGAGGCGTCCCCGCACAGCACCGGGGGTGTCATGAACATCGGGGGAGGGACCGGCCGGGCGGCGGTCACCGCGGCGGCCGTCGCCGCGGTCCTGGGAATCACGGCCTGCGGGCCGACGGGAACGGCCCGGCACAACAGTGGCGGGGCCGGGAGGGCAGTGGTGAGGAGCATGTCCGCGGCGGCCGCCCGGACATTCCCGACGGGTGGGTGGCGACGCTGGTCACCTGGTCCGACGGCCGGCTGACGCCCGGGTGAGACGACGGTGCCCCGTCCGGAAGAACTCCGGACGGGGCACCGTACAGGACCGCGAGAGGCTTACAGACCGAGCTCGACCTCGAACTCGCCCGCCTCCAGGATCGCCTTGACGGCCGTCAGGTAGCGGGCCGCGTCGGCGCCGTCCACCAGGCGGTGGTCGTAGGACAGGGTCAGGTACGTCATGTCGCGGACGCCGATGACCGTGCCCTCCTCCGTCTCGATGACGGCGGGGCGCTTGACCGTGGCACCGATGCCGAGGATCGCGACCTGGTTCGGCGGCACGATGATCGTGTCGAACAGCGCGCCGCGCGAGCCGGTGTTGGAGATGGTGAAGGTCGCGCCGGACAGCTCGTCCGGGGTGATCTTGTTGCCGCGGACCTTGCCGGCCAGGTCCGCGGTGGCCTTGGCGATACCGGCGATGTTGAGGTCGCCGGCGCCCTTGATGACCGGGGTCATCAGGCCCTTCTCGGAGTCCACCGCGATACCGATGTTCTCGGTGTCGAAGTAGGTGATGGTGCCGTCGGCCTCGTTGATCCGGGAGTTGATGACCGGGTGGGCCTTCAGCGCCTGGGCGGCGGCCTTGACGTAGAACGGCATCGGGGAGAGCTTGACGCCCTCGCGGGCCGCGAACGAGTCCTTGGCCTGGGTGCGCAGGCGCATCAGGCGGGTCACGTCGACCTCGACGACCGAGGACAGCTGGGCCTGCTCGTGCAGCGCCTTGACCATGTTGTCGCCGATGACCTTGCGGATGCGGGTCATCTTGACGGTCTGGCCGCGGAGGGGGGAGACCTCCAGGGCCGGGGCCTTCCTGGCGGCGGGGGCGGCAGGGCCTCCGGCAGTCACCGCGGCGGCCACGGGGGCCGGAGCTGCGGCGGCGGCCTTCGCGGCCTCGGCGGCGGCGAGCACGTCCTGCTTGCGGATCCGGCCGCCGACGCCGGTGCCCTTGACGGAGCCCAGGTCGACGCCGTTCTCGGCGGCGAGCTTGCGGACCAGCGGGGTGACGTAGGCACCCTCGTCGACCGGAGCCGCCGGAGCGACCGGAGCCGGTGCCGCGGCCGGGACGACCGGAGCGGCGGCGACCGGCGCGGGGGCCGGGGCGACGGGGGCCGGAGCCGGAGCGGCGGCGACCGGCGCGGGCGCCGGGGCGGCAGGCGCGGGGGCGGCCACCGGCGCGGGGGCCGGAGCTGGGGCAGCGGCGGCGGGCGCCGGCGCCGGGGCGGCCGGGGCGGCCGCCGGAGCGGCACCCGGGGCACCGATGACGGCGAGCTTGGCGCCGACCTCGGCGGTCTCGTCCTCGCCGACCACGATCTCCAGCAGGACACCGGCGACCGGCGCCGGGATCTCGGTGTCGACCTTGTCGGTGGAGACCTCCAGCAGGGGCTCGTCCTCCGCGACCTCGTCGCCGACCGACTTCAGCCAGCGGGTGACGGTGCCCTCGGTGACCGACTCACCGAGCGCGGGCAGGACGACGTCCGTGCCGGAGGCGCCACCGGCCGGGGCGGCCGGGGCGGCGGGGGCCTCGGCCACGGGGGCCGGGGCGGGGGCGGCAGGGGCCTCGGCGACCGGGGCCGGAGCCGGGGCGGCCGGGGCCGCGGCGGGCTCGGCGGCGGGGGCCGGGGCGGCAGCGGGGGCACCCGTGCCGTCGTCGATGATGGCCAGCTCGGCGCCGACCTCGACCGTCTCGTCCTCGGCGACCTTGATGGAGGCGAGGACGCCCGAGGCGGGGGCCGGGATCTCGGTGTCGACCTTGTCGGTCGAGACTTCGAGCAGCGGCTCGTCGGCCTCGACGCGCTCGCCCTCGGCCTTCAGCCAGCGGGTGACAGTGCCCTCGGTGACGCTCTCGCCGAGCGCCGGAAGGGTTACGGAAACCGCCATGGTTTCGGTTGCTCCTTACGAATTGCGGAAGTCTGTGTGCACGCGGAGTCGCGTGTGTCGACCGAGGGTCAGTCGTGCGAGTGCAGGGGCTTGCCGGCCAGGGCCAGGTGGGCCTCGCCGAGCGCCTCGTTCTGCGTCGGGTGGGCGTGGATGAGCTGGGCGACCTCGGCGGGCAGCGCTTCCCAGTTGTAGATCAGCTGGGCCTCGCCGACCTGCTCGCCCATGCGGTCGCCGACCATGTGGACGCCGACCACGGCACCGTCCTTCACCTGGACGAGCTTGATCTCGCCGGAGGTGTTCAGGATCTTGCTCTTGCCGTTGCCCGCCAGGTTGTACTTGAGGGCGACGACCTTGTCCGCGCCGTAGATCTCCTTGGCCTTGGCCTCGGTGATGCCGACGGAGGCGACCTCGGGGTGGCAGTACGTCACCCGCGGCACGCCGTCGTAGTCGATCGGGACGGCCTTCAGACCGGCCAGGCGCTCCGCCACCAGGATGCCCTCGGCGAAGCCGACGTGCGCGAGCTGGAGGGTCGGGACCAGGTCGCCGACGGCGGAGACGGTCGGGACGTTCGTCCGCATGTACTCGTCGACCAGGACGTAGCCGCGGTCCATGGCGACACCCTGCTCCTCGTAGCCGAGACCGGCGGAGACGGGCCCGCGGCCCACCGCCACCAGCAGGACCTCGGCCTCGAACTCCTTGCCGTCGGCCAGGGTGACCTTGACGCCGTCGGCGGTGTACTCGGCCTTCGAGAAGAAGGTGCCCAG
This sequence comes from Streptomyces fuscichromogenes, assembly GCF_014645815.1. Taxonomy (GTDB): domain Bacteria; phylum Actinomycetota; class Actinomycetes; order Streptomycetales; family Streptomycetaceae; genus Streptomyces; species Streptomyces fuscichromogenes. The sequence goes on from NZ_BMML01000001.1 coordinate 301,888, forward strand.
GTTGAACTTGATGCCGCGCTTGCGGAACGCGCGCTCAAGAAGCTTGGAGGAGTTCTCGTCCTCGACCGGGACGAGGTGCTTGAGGCCCTCGACGACGGTGACGTCGGCACCGAAGGACTTCCACGCGGAGGCGAACTCGACGCCGATGACACCGCCGCCCAGGATGATCGCGGACTTCGGCACGCGGTCCAGGACGAGGGCGTGGTCGGAGGAGATGACGCGGTTGCCGTCGATCTCCAGGCCGGGCAGCGACTTCGGCACGGAGCCGGTCGCCAGCAGGACGTGGCGGCCCTGGACGCGCTGGCCGTTCACGTCGACGGAGGTCGGGGAGGAGAGCCGTCCCGTGCCCTCGATGTACGTCACCTTGCGCGAGGCGATGAGCCCCTGGAGCCCCTTGTACAGGCCGGAGATGACGCCGTCCTTGTACTTGTGGACGGCCGGGACGTCGATGCCCTCGAAGGTGGCCTTGACACCGAACTGCTCGCTCTCGCGGGCCTGGTCGGCGATCTCGCCCGCGTGCAGCAGGGCCTTGGTGGGGATGCAACCCCGGTGCAGGCAGGTACCGCCGACCTTGTCCTTCTCGATCAGGGCGACGTCCAGGCCCAGCTGCGCCCCGCGCAGGGCCGCGGCGTAACCGCCGCTACCGCCGCCGAGGATCACTAGGTCGAAAACGGTGCTGGCGTCGTTCGCCACGTCACGTCCTCCATGCATGTGCGCCGTACGCCGGGCACCTTGGTCCCATACGGGTGGTTGACCGGTCGGTCGGCTGGTGTCCGGCCGCTCTTCTTCGGCCCTGTGGGTGGGGCCCTGTCCTGCCGAGCCCCATCTTCGCACTTGTCGGAGGTGAACGAGACGCGGGGCCGGGGTGTGAGACACCACACGCTCACTTGATAACGCCGCGAGGACAGCGCCCCGTAAGGGGCGGGGGGAACTGCGCGAGAAGTCCCGACGACCCGCAGTCGCAGGACGACGGACCGGACCGGGTCGATGGGCGACGGGACCCCGCGCTACCCGCATGCGGGGTCCCGTCCACGAAAACCGACGTCAGCCCAGGTCACCCTCGGCCGTCAGCTCGGCCAGCCGCACCAGCGTGCGCACCGCCGACCCCGTGCCCCCCTTCGGCGTGTAACCGAAGGCACCCCCCTCGTTGAACGCGGGCCCGGCGATGTCCAGGTGCGCCCAGGTGATCCCCTCACCCACGAACTCGCGCAGGAACAGACCGGCGACCAGACCGCCGCCCATCCGCTCGCCCATGTTCGCGATGTCGGCGGTCGGGGAGTCCATCCCCTTGCGCAGGTGCTCCGGCAGCGGCATCGGCCACGCCGGCTCGCCCACCTCCTCCGCGGCCTCGTGCACCGCGGAGCGGAACGCGTCGTCGTTCCCCATGACCGCGAACGTCCGGCTGCCCAGCGCCAGCATCATCGCGCCGGTCAGCGTCGCCACGTCCACGATCGCGTCCGGCTGCTCCGCCGACGCCGCCCAGAGCGCGTCGGCGAGCACCAGCCGGCCCTCGGCGTCCGTGTTGAGCACCTCGACGGTCTTGCCGCTGTACATGCGCAGCACGTCACCGGGGCGCACCGCGGTGCCGGACGGCATGTTCTCGGCCAGCGCCAGCCACCCGGTCACATTGACCGGCAGGCCGAGCCGCGCCGCCGTGACGACGGCCGCGAACACCGCCGCCGCGCCGCTCATGTCGCACTTCATCGTCTCGTTGTGACCGGCCGGCTTGAGCGAGATGCCGCCCGAGTCGTAGGTGATGCCCTTGCCGACGAAGGCGAGGTGCTTCTCCGCGTCGGCGTGCGTGTACGACAGCTTGACCAGCCGCGGGGTGGCCGCCGAGCCGCCGCCGACGCCGAGGATGCCGCCGTACCCGTCCTTGGCGAGCGCCTTGTCGTCGAGCACCTGGATCTTGAGGCCGTGCTCCTTGGCGGCGCCCTGCGCGATCGCGGCGAACGCGGCCGGCGTGAGGTCGTTCGGCGGGGTGTTGACCAGGTCGCGGGCCCGGTTGAGCTCCTCGGAGACGGCCGTGGCACGGGCCAGCGCCGCCTTGTGGGCCGCGTCCCGGGGCTTGCCGCCGAGCAGCACGCCCTCGGCGAGCGGTGCCCTGCCGTTCTTCGCCTTCGCGTTCTTGCCGGCGCCGGCGCCGTTGTCCTTGTAGGTGTCGAAGGAGTAGGCGCCGAGCAGCACGCCCTCGCCGAGCGCGCCCACGGCGGCCGCGTCCTCGACGGGCAGCGCGAAGGCCGCCTTCCGGGCCCCGGCCAGCGCGCGGGCGGCGACACCGGCCGCCCGGCGCAGCGCCTCGGCCTCGTACTCCGCGTCCCGGCCGGGCTCGGCGCCCAGGCCGACCGCGATGACCAGCGGGGCCTTGAAGCCGGCCGGAGCGGGCAGCTTCGTCAGTTCGCCCTCGGCACCCGAGGCACCGAGGGTCTCCAGGACGGCGGCCAGCTTGCCGTCGTAGGCCGTGTCCACGGCTTCGGCGCCCGGGGCGACGACCGGGCCCCTGGCGCCCTTGGCGACACCGATCACGATCGCGTCGGCCCGGAGGCCGGGCGCCGCTGAGGTGCTGAGAGTGAGAGCAGTCACGGTGGTGGAATCTCGCTTCCGATGTTGAGTTGCAGTGGCCGAGCGGGTGGGTCGACCGGGCCCGGGAAGCGACCCTAGGAGTGCCCTCGGAGCGCGTTGCGACCGGGGCCTTCACCCCGTCGGCGAACACCCGGGACGAGCCTACGCGTGTGTATGCGTTCGCTCATTCCTGCGGGTGTTCACCTGGGGGTGGCGTCGTGGCCACCTCCCGCCCGTCCCGCGGCGCACGGGACCTCGGTGTACCGCCCGGTACCCGGGTGGGAGATCATCCGGGGGTACCCTGCCGCAGACCCTGGAGCCCGTCCGGTGAACCTCCGCAGCACCCCGTTGCTCGTCCTGCTGGCCCTGCTCGCCGGCTGCACACAGGCCTCGGACGACGCCGGGCGGTGGCGGCCGAGGCCGGGCGTCAGCTGGCAGTGGCAGCTGAGCGGCCGTGTCGACACCTCCGTCAAGGCGTCCGTCTACGACATCGACGGCTTCGACCAGTCCAAGGCGACGGTCGCCGCGCTGCACGGCAAGGGCCGCAAGGTCATCTGCTACATATCCACCGGCGCGTACGAGGACTGGCGCCCCGACGCGAAGAAGTTCCCCGCGTCGGTGCTCGGCCGCGGCAACGGCTGGAAGGGCGAGCGCTGGCTGGACATCCGCCGTACGGACGTGCTGAAGCCGTTGATGGCGGCCCGCTTCGACATGTGCAGGGACAAGGGCTTCGACGCGGTGGAGCCCGACAACATGGACGGCTACAAGAACCGCACGGGCTTCCCGCTCCGGGCGGCGGACCAGCTCCGCTACAACAGGCTCGTCGCCCGGCTCGCCCACGACCGGGGCATGTCGGTCGGCCTGAAGAACGACCTGGACCAGATCCCGCAGCTGGTGGGCGACTTCGACTTCGCGGTGAACGAGCAGTGCGCCCAGTACGGCGAGTGCGCGGACCTGAAGCCGTTCGTCGAGGCGGACAAGGCGGTCTTCCACGTCGAGTACGAACTGCCGACGAGCAGGTTCTGCGCACAGTCACGCAAGCTGCGGCTGAGCTCGCTGGAGAAGAAGTACGAGCTGGGGGTCTGGCGGAAGAGCTGCTGAGGCGCCCCTTCGGCCGGATCAGAGACTCCCCAGCGAGAACACCACCAGCGCCGCGGTGGCCGCCGTCTCCGCGAGCGCCCCGAACACGTCCCCCGTGACGCCGCCGAACCGCCGCCTGCAGTGCCGCAGCAGCCCGTCCGTCGCGGCCTCGGCCACCACCACCGCGAGCAGCGCCCGCAGACTGTCGCCGGCCCCGACCAGCGCCCCGGCGCCCGCCGCCAGCAGCATCACCGCGAACGTCACCGCGGTCGCCCCGGCCTTGGGCACCACCCCGGCCACCGCCGCCCCCAGCCCCTCCGGGCGGGCCGCGGGCACCCCCTCCACCGCGGCCAGCGTCAGCGCCAGCCGGGCCACCGTCGCCGCGACGACCGCCGCCAGGGTGCCCCGCGCCCACCCGTCGCCGTAGGCCTGGGCCAGCGCGGCCACCTGCCCGAGCAGCACGAAGACGAGCGTGACCACCCCGAACGGCCCGATGTCCGACTGCTTCATGATCCGCAGGGCGTCCTCGGCGGGCTTGCCGCTGCCCAGGCCGTCGGCGGTGTCGGCGAGGCCGTCCAGATGCAGGCCCCGGGTGAGCACGGCCGGTACGGCGACCGCGGCGACCGCGGCCAGCAGCGCACTGGCCCCGACCAGCACCAGCAGCGCGCCGACCGCTCCCGCGCAGAGACCGACCGCGAGTCCGGCCAGCGGGGCGGACAGCATGCCGCCACGGGCCGCCTCGCGGTCCCAGCGGTTGACCTTCACAGGGAACACGGTGAGCGTGCCGAAGGCGAAGCGGACGCCGTCCGGCCAGGGAGTCGCAGAGGTCGCAGCCACCGGCGCAGGTTACCCGGTAGTCAGAAACAACCGCCCCCCACCCTCACCACCACCCGACCACCACCGGCCTCCCGCACGCTTCCCCGCCCGACCGCCGGTCGGATCCCCGTGCGGTCGTCGGCCGGGCTTCCCGCCAGGGATAAAGTGCGCACATGGGACATTGGCTGGAGCGGAACATTGTCGAGCCGGGCAAACTTCCGTTGCTGCTGGCCCTGACCGCCTTCGTCCTGACCTTCGTGATCACCCGGGTCATCACCCGGCTGATCCGCGCCGGGAAGGGCCCGTTCGGGAACGTGAAGGCGGGCGGGCTGCACATCCACCACGTGGTCCCCGGGGTCGTCCTCGTCGTCGTCGGCGGCTTCGGCGCGGTCGCCAGTTCCCGTAACGGCCTCGGCGGAGGCCTCGCCGCGATCGTGTTCGGGATCGGCGCGGGGCTCGTGCTCGACGAGTTCGCGCTGATCCTGCACCTCGGCGACGTCTACTGGACCGAGGAGGGCCGCAAGAGCGTCGAGGCCGTCGTCATCACGGCCGCGCTGGTGGGGCTGCTGCTCGCCGGGTTCTCGCCGCTCGGCGTCAACGACCTCTCGGCGGACGAACTCCAGGGCCGGGGGGCCGTCATCGCGAACGTCGTCGCCGACTTCGGCTTCTCCCTCGTCGCGCTGAGCAAGGGCAAGGCCCGTACCGCGATCTTCGGGGTGGTCATCCCGCTGGTCGCCCTCGTCGGCGCGGTCCGGCTGGCCCGCCCCGGCTCGGCCTGGGCCCGCCGCTTCTACCGCAGCCGCCCGCGCGCCCGCGCCAGGGCCGGACTGCGCGCCTATCACCACGACCGCCGCTGGACCCGGCTCGCCCGGACCCTTCAGGACTGGATCGGCGGCAGGCCCGACCGCCCCGAGCCGGCCGCCCTGCCCGCCTCCGCCCCCGGCCCGGGTTCCGGCCCCGCTGCCGGTCCCGCTGCCGGCTCCGGTCCCGCTCCCGGTCCTGACTCCGGCCGCCGGTGACGCCGGCGGTGCCACAGCCGCCGTCCCGTCGTCGCCGCCGTGCACAGCGCCGCCACCCCCGCGAGGGCCGCCAGGTGCTCCTTGCCGGCGAGGTTGTCCTTGAGCGCCACCTCGACCGCCATCGCGGCCGCCACCGCGCCCGCGGTGAGGTAGGCGCCGTACCGCCAGCCCAGGTAGACGGCGAGTCCGACGACGGCGGCCGACGGTCCGGTGTCCACCACCCGGGCGTCCGCGGCCCCCAGACCCAGCGGACCGTGCGGCCCCAGGGCGATGCCGAGCCGGGCGTACAGCGTGCCGGCGACGGTCGCCACGTACGCCACGGTCAGGGTCCGCCACCAGCCCAGGCACACCTCGGCGATGCCGAACACCACCAGGATCTGGGCCAGCGCGCCCCACACCGGAAGGTCCAGCGCCGGCACGAACAACGACAGGGGAGTGCGCAGCAGGGCCGCCCCGAACGGGTCCGCCGCGCGCACCGCTCCGGCGTCCTGCACGAAGCGGTAGCCCCACGACTGGTTCTGCGTGAACTGCAGCAGCGCGGTCAGGCAGACCGCCCCGGCCGTCATCGGCACCGCCCGCAGCCGGCGCTTCGCCAGCGGGCCGCGCACGGTGGCGTACAACAGCCCCCACTCGGCGCGGGCCCAGCCGGCGAGCGGCTTCATCCGGTGGTCCTCATCCGCGCGTGTCCGCCGGTACGTCTGGTGCGTCCGGTGCGTTCCGTGGCGTGTCCAGGTGCCGCCGGTGCAGCCGCCTCGGCAGTCCGGGCGCCTCCAGGAACCCCTCCGCGCGCGCCGACGCCAGACCGATGCGCGGCAGGTCCGCGCTCTTCTCGAAGAGCAGGAACCGGGGTTCCCAGATCGGCCGGTACTTGGCGTTGGCCCGGTACAGGGACTCGATCTGCCACCACCGGGAGAAGAAGCTCAGCAGGGATCTCCACAGCCGCAGCACCGGCCCCGCGCCGAGCCGCGCACCGCGCTCGAAGACCGAACGGAACATCGCGAAGTTGAGCGAGACCTGCGTGATCCGGATCTCCCCGGCCCGCCGCAGCAGTTCGATGACCATGAACTCCATCAGCCCGTTGTCGGAGTCCCGGTCCCGCCGCATGAGGTCCAGGGACAGCCCGCCCGGCCCCCACGGCACGAAGGACAGCAGCGCCCGCAGCTCACCGTCCGCATCGGTGCACTCCAGCATCACGCACCGTCCGTCCCGGGAGTCGCCGAGCCGCCCCAGCGCCATGCTGAACCCGCGCTCGGTGGCCCCGTCCCGCCAGTCGTCGGCGCGCCGGACCAGATACGACATCTCGTCCGCCGGGATGTCCTCGTGGCGGCGGATCCGTACCGCGTACCCCGCCCGCTTCACCCGGTTGTAGGCCTGCCGGACGGTCCGCATCGCCCGCCCCTCCAGCGTGAACTCGGCGACCTCGACGATCGCCTCGTCACCGAGTTCCAGCGCGTCCAGACCGTGCCGGGCGTACACGGTCCCGGCCTCCTCGCTCGCCCCCATCACCGCCGGGATCCACCCGTGCGCCCGCGCCTCGCCGAGCCACGGCGCGATGGCCCCCGGCCAGGCCTCCGGATCGCCGATCGGATCCCCGGAGGCGAGCGACACCCCGCCCAGCACCCGGTACGCGACCGCCGCCTTCCCGGTCGGCGACCACACGACGCTCTTCTCCCGCCGCAACGCGAAGTACCCGAGCGAGTCCCGCTCGCCGTGCCGTTCCAGCAGCACCCGCAGCTGCTTCTCGTCGTCCTCGGTGATCGGGTCGACCGCGCGGCGGGAGCGGAAGGCGGCGTAGAAGACGGCGAGCACGAGGAGCGTGCTGAGCACGTTGATGACGACGTTCACCCAGTTGGGCGGTGCGATGTACGGGAACCGGGAGGGGTCGGCGGCGACCGACACCAGGCGGAGGGTGCCGTAGTGCCAGCGCTCCAGGAACGTCGAACGCGCGGCGTGCGGCGCCTGGTCGGTGGCGGTCACGAGGAGGGCGGCGAGCAGCGAGGCGACCAGGCCGCCGCCGACCGCGACGGTGGCGGCGAGCCGGGGGTTGGAGCGGTCGCCCTTCGCGTAGAACTCCCGCCGTCCGACGAGCAGCGCGCCCACGAAGGCGGCGGTCAGCACGATCGAGATCCAGTTCTGCGCGTACCGCCGGATCTCCGGGAAGGCCATGGCGAACGCGAACAGCGCCAGGAAGAGGCCGCTCAGCACCAGGTTGAGGATCCACGCGGCCCGCTTGCGCCGCCGCATCGTGATCGCGAGGAACGCGGTGAACACGCCGGAGGCGAAGCCGGCCGTCAGCAGGTAGGGCGTGAAGAAGTTCTCCTGGTTGTGCCGCCGCACGTCCTGGCCCAGCGACAGCCACACCGCGCTGAGGAAATTGACGAAGGCGACGGCCCGCAAGTACCACACGGCGAAGGCGGCGGCCCGCCCGGAAACCCCGCCGCCCCGCCGCTCCGACCCACCCACGGCAATTCGGACATCTCCCATGGAGAGCGATCATATGGGCGCCGTCACACCAAACCCCGCCACACGCACCCTTTTACGGTTCCCCGCGCCCCTGAAGAGGCGCGGGGCCTCTTCACTCCGCCGTCTTCTCCTCCGACTCCGGCTTCTCCTCCGACTCCGGCTTCTCCGGGAGTTCGGCCGCCAGTGCCGCCGCGGCCTGGACCAGGGGGAGGGCGAGGAGCGCGCCGGTGGCCTCGCCGACCTTCACGCCCTGCTCCAGCAGCGGCTCCAGCGCCATCCGGTCCAGCGCCTTCGCCTGCCCCGGCTCCCCGCTGCCGTGCCCGGCCAGCCACCAGTCCGGCGCCCGGAACGCGATCCGCTGCGCGACCAGCGCACACGCGGCCACCACCACCCCGTCCAGCACCACCGGCAACTTCCGCACCGCCGCCTGCAACAGGAACCCGGTCAGCGCCGCGAGGTCGGCCCCGCCGACCGTCGCCAGCAGCTGCAACTGGTCCCCGAGCACCGGCCGTGCCCGCCGCAGCGCATCCCGGATCGCCGCACACTTCCGCATCCACGCGAGGTCGTCGATGGCGAGCCCGCCCCGCCCGGTCACCACGGACGCGTCCGTCCCGCACAGCGCCGCGACCAGCACGGAGGCCGCCGTGGTGCCGCCGACGCTGACGTCGCCGAGCACCACCAGATCGGTCCCCGAGTCGGCCTCCTCGTCGGCCAGGGCGACGCCCGCCCGGAAGGCCGCCTCCGCCTCCTCCAGGGTCAGCGCGTCCTCGATGTCGATACGGCCGCTGCCCCGCCGCACCCGGTGCCGGACGACCTCCTCGGGCAGCGTGTCCGGGTCGCAGTCCAGCGCCATGTCGATGATCCGCACGGGCACGCCGAGCCGCCGGGCGAGCACCGCCACCGGGCTCGCGCCCTCCAGGATCGCCCGCACCAGCAGCTCCGCGCTGCCCGCGGGCCGCGCGGAGACGCCGAGTTCGGCGACGCCGTGGTCGCCGGCGAACAGCAGGACCCGCGGCCGTTCGACCGGTCGTACCGGTACCGAACCCTGTGCGGCGGCCAGCCACTCACCGAGGTCGTCGAGGCGGCCCAGCGACCCGGGCGGCACGATCAGCCGCTCCCGGCGCGCCTCGGCGTCCCGGCGCACGCCGCCGTCGGGGCGCTCGATCAGATCGGTGAAGTCGTCGAGATTAAGCGAGCTCATTCGCCGAACAGTACCGGCACCGAACGAAGGCTTCGGTGCCAGATCGCCACCACACCCGCACGGCGTCTTGGCACGCAAGATCGGTATCCCATACGTTCCGGTTTGCAGTGGATTGCGTTCAGGGAGTACAGGGAGCACAGGGAGCCGCCCATGCCGCCGCCCACACCCGAACTCGCCCCGGGCCCCGGCCGGTTCCACGAACCGCGCCGCGAGGACTGCCCCTGGTGCGGCTCCAGACGCCTGCGCACCCGCCTGCGCACGTCCGACCTCCTCCACCACCGGCCGGGCACGTTCACCGTCGACGAGTGCCGGGACTGCGCCCACGCCTTCCAGAACCCCCGGCTCTCCCCGGAGGGCCTCGCCCGCTACCACCAGGACTTCTACGAGGGCCGCCTGGAGGACTACACCGCCCGCCTGGACCCCACCCGCACCGGCCGCCGCCGGCACCGCGCCGCCGCCCGCCTGATGCTGGCGCTGCCGGAGCCGGAGAGCTGGCTGGACGTCGGCACCGGCCACGCCCACTTCCCGCGCCAGGCGAAGGAACTCTTCGCCTACACCTCCTTCGACGGCCTGGACCCGACCCTCCGGGTGGCGCGGGCCCGCGCCGAGGGCCATATCGAAGAGGCCCACTGCGGCTACCTCGCCGCCCCGGAGGTGCTGGCCCGGCTGCGTGCCCGCTACGACGTCGTCAGCATGCTCCACCATCTCGAACACACCCCCGACCCGCGCGCCGAACTCCGCGCAGCCCTCACGGCGCTGCGCCCCGGCGGCCATGTCCTGATCGACGTCCCGAACCCGCGCAGCGCCTTCGCCCGGCTCCTCGGCAAGTGGTGGATCCCGCACGGCCAGCCCCGCCACCTGCACCTGATGCCGCTGGACAACCTCCGGACGGAACTGGAGTCCCAGGGCTGCGAGATCCTCAGAACCGACCGGAGGTCGCCCCACCTGCCGTACGACATCTCGGCGGCGGTCGGGCTGGTCCTGGGGCAGGTCCTGCCGAAGCGGTCGCTGCGCGTGGCTGCGCCGCTGGTGGCAGTGGTGGCCATGCTGGACTACGCGCTGGCCCCTTTGCTGCGCCGTACGCCTTTCTCGAACTCGTACCGGATCGTCGCGAGAAAGGGGCGGTGACGGCCGTGTTCCGACTGCGAGCCGGTGGGGGTTGATCGCGCAGTTCCCCGCGCCCCTGAAGGGGCGCTGCCCTCGCGTCAGCCACATAGCTGCGGGCAGGCGTGCCGCAGGGCGGCACGGGTGGGCGCAGCGGCACCCGGCAAGCGCCGGTAAGCGTCCCCACCCCCGCCCCCCACTACCTCAGCACCACCACCTGCCCCGCCACCACCAGCACCACCTGCTCGCACTCGCCCGCGAACGCCGCGTTCAGACGGCCCAGTTCGTCCCGGTAGCGGCGCCCCGAAGCCGTCGCGGGCACGATTCCCGATCCCACCTCGTTGGAGACCGCGACCACCGTCCGCCGAGTCGCCCGTACCGCCTCCGTCAGCTCCCGCGCCCGCTCCCGCAGCGCCTTCTCGCCGCCCGCCGCCCACTCCGTGTCGTCCCACGCCCCCACCGCGTCCATCGCGTCCGTCAGCCACAGCGACAGACAGTCGATCAGCAACGGCGGCCCGTCCTGCGCCAGCAACGGCACCAGGTCGCACGTCTCCGTCGTACGCCAGGACCCCGGCCGCCGTTCCCGGTGCACGGCCACCCGCGCCGCCCACTCGGTGTCCCCGCCGCGGGTGCCGCCCGTCGCGACGTACAGGACGTCGGGGAAGGACTCCAGCCGCCGTTCGGCCTCCACGGACTTCCCGGACCGCGCCCCGCCCAGCACCAGCGTCCGCCGGGGCACGTCGGGCACGTCCTCGTACACCCCCACCGTCAGCGTCGTCCCGTCCGGCACCGCCCGCGCCCCGGCCGCCGCCAGCCGCCGCCGCAACTCCGGGCCGGGCGGCACGTCATGCCCGAGATGGACGGCCACGACATCCGTGGCCGGCCCGACCGAGCCGACCGCCCGCAGCCGCGCCAGCGCGTCCGCCCGGCCGGCCACGTCGAGGAGCACCAGGTCGTACGAGTCCGCGCTGCCGTTCTCCAGACCGGCCGGTGCCCCGCCCGGCGGCAGGTACAGCAGCCGCTGCCCGTCGGGGCCGGTCACCGCGTACCCGGTGCCGCCCGCGTCCATCGCCACCGCCCGCACCCGATGCCCCGTCAGCAGCGCCAGCTCCCGCCCGTCCGGCACCCGAGCCGGCTGCGGCAGCCCGGCCGGCACCTCGACGGCGGGCCCGTCGTGCGGATGCGACAACAGCACCTGCCGTACGCCCCCGAGGGACCGCCCGGCGCGGGCCGCCGCGAACGCCGCGCCCGGCGTCAGGTCGAGCAGCAGCGTCCCGTCGACGAGCAGCGCGGTGGCCGCCCGTGCGTCCTCCCCGACGGCACACGCACAGGCCGCACAGGGACAGTCGGGGCGAGGCAGGCCCTCGGGAGCACCGGTACCGAGCAAAGTCACTTCCACGGACCGATTCTCACCCGTCCTGACGGTTCTCGCTCCAGCCGACGCCCCCCCCGCGACTCGCCCCGTCAGAGGCGCGGGGCCGTATCAATATGCGGCTCCGCCGCGTGGGCGCGGGCCCCCACCGGCCCGCACATGCCCCGCAACCAGCGGAGTTTTTCCCGGCGCCCTTATACGATGCACCGGTTGGATCAAAGGAGGCCTACATGGCGGCATGGACGTGGCGATTCGAGAAGGCCGACGGGACGGAGGTCCAGCCCGCGGTGGAGCCCGAGGAGTTCACCACCCAGGGCGACGCCGAGTCCTGGATCGGCGAGCAGTGGAAGGAACTGCTGGCCGGCGGCGCCGACCAGGTGCGGCTCTACGAGGACACCACCGAGATCTACGGCCCGATGAGCCTGCACGCCGCAGAGTCCTGAAACGCGCCCGGTCCGGGGCGGCCCCACCCGGTCGCCCCGGACCGCGTCACTGCTCGCCCAGCGTCACATCCACCGTCCGGGCGATGTCGTCCCGGCTGTACGTCACCGTCGTCCGCTGCCCCGGCCGGTCCGAGGCGAGCGACTCGGCCAGTGAGGTGATGGTGGTGATGTCGTCCGCACCCACCCTGGTGATGATGTCCCCGGGCCGGATGCCCGCCCGGTCGGCCGCGTCGCCCGGCTTCACGGACACCACGGCCACCCCGGCCGGCTGGTAGTTCACATCGACGACCGTGCGCCCGGTGATGCCGAGCGCGGCCCGCCCCGAGTCGGTGACCTTGCCCTGCTTGATGATCTGGCCGGCGACCGTCGTCACCATCGACGCCGGGATGGCGAACCCGATCCCCGGTGCCGCGCTGCCGCCGAGCGTGGGGTCGCTCGCGGCGAGCGTCGGGATGCCGATGACGCGGCCGTCCAGGTCGACCAGGGCGCCGCCGCTGTTGCCGGGGTTGATGGCCGCCGAGGTCTGCACCATGTTCGGGATGGTGGCGCCCGTACCGCCGCCCGCGGTGTTCTCGCTGACGGTCCGTCCGGTCGCCGACACGATCCCCTCGGTCACGCTGGACGACAGCCCGAGCGGCGATCCCATGGCCAGCGTGATCTGCCCGACCTGCACCTTCCCGGTGTCCCCGAAGCTCGCCGCCTTCAGCCCGTCCGGGACCCTGTCGAGCCTGATGACCGCCAGGTCCTGCTGCGGGTAGGAGTACACCAGCGTCGCGGTGAGCGGTTCCTCGGTGTTGGCGGTCGTCACCTTGAACGTCTTCTCGTTCCCCACGACGTGCGCATTGGTGACGATGTGTCCGTTGTCGTCGTAGACCACCCCCGACCCCAGGTCGCTGCTGGCCTGGATCTGCACGACGGACGGCAGGACCTCCTTGATCACCTTCTGGTACTGGTTCTGCAGATCGGTCGCCGCCAGGGGAACGGTCCCCACCCGGGCGGTCCGGCCGGCCGAGGCGTCCACGGCCGTGTCGTGCCCGAAGGCGGAACACGCGGAGACCAGGGCGAGACAGCAGCAGCCCAGCGCGGCGGCCGTACGGCGGGTCCGGCGGGGAGGGGAAGCGTCCATGCCCCGAGTCTCGCCGCGGCGGTGACGCTCCGGCTCGTACTGCTGGCCCGAACGAGGAGCGGCACCGGCTGAGGTCAGCCGCGGACCCCGCACAGGTGCAGCAGCGCCGCGACCGCCCGGTACGGATCCGTCCGCCCGGCCCGCTCCTCCGCCGCGAGCAGCGCCGCCAGGTCGTCCGGTGCCCCCGCGTCGTCCGCGGCCGTGTCCGTGAACACCCGTACGCCGTACCAGGACTGCAACGGCGCGCCGATGCCGGCGAGGGCGGCGGTGAGGGTGGTCAGCCGGTCGGCCCGGACGTCCAGACCCAGCCGGTTGCGGTAGGAGAAGGTGTCGAAGGCGTCGAGCGCGCCCGCCCAGTCGCCGCTCAGCCCCGGCCGCATGGCCAGCGCGTCCGCGTTGCGCACCAGCAGCGACAGCAGCCCGCCCGGGGCCAGCATCCGGGCCAGCCCGGCGAGCAGCGCGTCCGGCTCCTCGACGTACATCAGGACGCCGTGGCAGAGCACCACGTCGAAACTGCCCGGCAGGAAGTGGACGCCCGTGTCCTGCCCGTCCCCCTCGATGATCCGCACCCGGTCGCGGATGCCCACCGGCTCACCGGCCAGGGCCTCCCGCGCGGCGGCGATCATCGTCGGCTCCCGCTCGACACCGGTCACCTGGTGACCGGTGCGGGCCAGCCGCAGCGCCTGCGTGCCCTGGCCCATCCCCACGTCGAGCACGCGCAGCCGCTGCCCGACCGGGAACCGCCCGGCTATCTGCTCGTCGAGCTGCCGGGCCACCAGCTCCTGCCTCACGACGTCACGCAGACCGCCCAGCTTGTTCAGCCACGCCTCGGCCGCATCCCCGGTGAAAGGCTCTGCGCTCAGGGCCGCTCTCCGCGCTTGACCTGCGGCTTGGGCAGCCGGAGCCGGCGCATCTGGAGGGAGCGCATCAGGGCGTAGGCGACCGCGCCCTTGCGGTTCTGGTCCGGGAAGCGCTCGGCGAGACGCCCCCGCAGCCGGATGCCGCTGACGACCGCGTCGAGCACGATCAGCACGATCACGACCAGCCACAGCAGCAGTGCGATGTTCTTGATCGCCGTGTTGTTGACCACGCTCATGACCAGGATGACCACGGCCAGCGGCAGGAAGAACTCCGCCACGTTGAAACGCGAGTCGACCCAGTCGCGGGCGAACCTGCGCACCGGCCCCTTGTCACGGGCGGGCAGGTACCGCTCGTCGCCGGTGGCCAGCGCCTGGCGCTGCCGGTCCATGGCAGCGCGCCGGTCGTCGCGCTGACGCTTGGCGGCGTCCTTGCGCGTCGTCGGCGTACTGGCCACGCTGCGCCGCTGGGTCTGGGCCTCACTGCGCTTGGGCGTGGGCCTGCCCTTGGGGGCCTGTGGGTCACGGGTCTGCTTGGAGTCGGTCATGTCCGCCTTGTCGGCGGAGGCCTTCTCATCCTTGGCGCGGCTACGGAACACAAAACCCAAGGGTACGGGGTGGTGGGGTGTGGGCCCTAGTCCTGCGGGGAACGATCCCGCAACGCCGGTCGTCTCCATGGGGGACAGAGGGGACGTTGCAGGCGCTTCGCTCAGGGGGACCCTCTCCTACCTGTGCCGGAGCGGAGCTTTCCGCAGTCGTCCTTGGGGATGAGCGCATCGGTCCCCGAACAGTGCGGTAATGGAGGCAGGGCCCGTACTGTGGGTCCTGTCGCAGGATCTGTGAGCTGGAGTCCGTCAGAAGGGGGCGCGCGAAGCCCATGAGCGGTGTCATGAAGCGTATGGGGATGATCTTCCGCGCGAAGGCGAACAAGGCCCTGGACAGGGCCGAGGACCCGCGCGAGACCCTCGACTACTCGTACCAGAAGCAGCTTGAGCTGCTGCAGAAGGTCCGCCGCGGCGTCGCCGACGTGGCGACCAGCCGCAAGCGCCTCGAACTCCAGCTGAACCAGCTCCAGCAGCAGTCCGGCAAGCTGGAGGACCAGGGCCGCAAGGCGCTCGCCCTCGGCCGCGAGGACCTCGCCCGCGAGGCGCTCTCCCGGCGGGCCGCGCTCCAGCAGCAGGTGACCGACCTGGAGACGCAGCACGCCACCCTCCAGGGCGAGGAGGAGAAGCTCACCCTCGCGGCCCAGCGCCTCCAGGCCAAGGTGGACGCCTTCCGTACCAAGAAGGAGACCATCAAGGCCACCTACACCGCCGCCCAGGCCCAGACCCGGATCGGCGAGGCCTTCACCGGCATCTCCGAGGAGATGGGCGACGTCGGCCTCGCGATCCAGCGTGCCGAGGACAAGACGCAGCAGCTCCAGGCCCGCGCCGGCGCCATCGACGAGCTCCTCGCCTCCGGCGCCCTCGACGACCCGACCGGCACCGCCAAGGACGACATCGCCGCCGAGCTGGACCGCATCTCCGGTGGTACGGATGTGGAGCTGGAACTGCAGCGCATGAAGGCCGAGCTCGCCGGAGGTTCGCCCCAGCAGGCGATCGAGGGCGGCACCGGCCAGGGCCAGCAGTCGCAGCAGCCGCAGGACACCCCGCGCTTCGACAAGCAGTAGCCGACGCCTGGAGGGCGACATGGCCGACATGGTCGTGAGGATCATGGGGGAGGGCCAGGTGAGGCTGGCCGACAGCCACCTCGCCGAACTGAACAAGCTGGACGACGAGCTCCTCGCGGAGACCGAGTCCGGCGACGAGGCAGCCTTCCGCCGCACCCTGGGCGCCCTCCTGGACACGGTCCGGGAACTGGGCGCCCCCCTCCCCGACGACGCCCTCGAACCCTCGGACCTGATCCTCCCGTCCCCGGACGCGACCCTGGAGGAGGTCAGGGCACTGCTGAGGGACGACGGTCTGATTCCGGGCTGACGCGGTGTCCGGACCTGGGCTCTTCGGCTGACCGGGTCGGGTGGGCGGGTGGGAGACCCGGCGGTGCCCGCAGCGGGCCGAACCGACGGTTCCGGCCACCACGAAGCAGCCGTACTGTTCAGAACGTGAGCCCCTTCGAAAGAGCCCGCTGCAGAGCCGGCGCCCATCCACTCGCCGTGGACGCGGTCATCGCCGCGGGCGCCCTCGTCTGCATGGTCGTGAGCTCTTTCGCCGCCCCGCACGGCGCACACGGCGTCGCCTGGGGCATCCGCGCCCCGGACCCGCTCAGCCTGGTCCTGATGACGCTCGCCGCCGCGGCCCTGGTCTTCCGCCGCCATGCCCCCAAGACGGTCCTGGCCGTCACCGGCGCCGCCTCCGTCGTGGAGTGCGTCACCGGCGACCCCCGCGCCCCCGTCGCGATGGCGGCGGTGATCGCCCTGTTCACCGTCGCCGCCACCACCGACCGCCGCACCACCCTGCGGGCCGGCCTGCTCACCATGACCGTGCTGACCACCGCCGCGATGGTGGCCGGCCCGCTGCCGTGGTACGCCCAGGAGAACCTCGCGATCTTCGCCTGGACCGGCATCGGCGCCACCGCCGGGGACGCCGTCCGCAGCCGGCGCGCCGTCGTCCGGGCCATCCGCGAGCGTGCCGAGCGCGCCGAGCGGACCCGGGAGGAGGAGGCCCGCCGCCGGGTCGCCGAGGAGCGGCTGCGCATCGCCCGTGACCTGCACGACGTCGTCGCCCACCACATCGCCCTGGTCAACGTGCAGGCCGGGGTCGCCGCACATGTCATGGACAAGCGGCCCGACCAGGCCAAGGAGGCCCTCGCCCACGTGCGCGAGGCCAGCCGCTCCGCGCTGAACGAACTGCGCGCCACCGTCGGCCTGCTCCGCCAGTCCGGCGACCCGGAGGCGCCGACCGAGCCCGCCCCCGGCCTCCACCTGCTGGAGGAGCTCGCCGACACCTTCCGCAACGCAGGCCTCCAGGTCGAGGTCGCCCGCGCCGACCAGGGCACCACCCCGCCCGCCGCCGTCGACCTGGCCGCCTACCGGATCATCCAGGAGGCCCTGACCAACGTGCAGAAGCACGCCGGACCCGACGCCAAGGCCGAGGTCAGCGTCGTACGCGTCGGACCGCACATCGAGGTCACCGTCCTCGACAACGGCTCCGGCGAGGACACCGCCCCCGAGGCGGGCGGCGGCCACGGCCTGCTCGGCATGCGTGAGCGCGTCACCGCCCTGCGCGGCACCCTCACCACCGGCCCCCGCTACGGGGGCGGCTTCCGCGTCCATGCGATCCTGCCGGTCAAGACCGACACCGACGACCGTACGAGTGACCGCACGCACGGCCGTGCCAAGGACCGTACGGCCGCCCTGGGAGATTCCGTATGACGATCCGTGTCCTGCTCGCCGACGACCAGGCACTGCTGCGCAGCGCGTTCCGGGTGCTCGTCGACTCCGAGTCCGACATGGAGGTGGTCGGCGAGGCCTCCGACGGCGCCGAGGCGGTGCGGCTGACCAAGGAGTCCGGGGCCGACGTCGTCCTGATGGACATCCGGATGCCGGGCACGGACGGACTCGCCGCCACCCGGCTGATCAGCGCCGACGCCTCCCTCGCCCATGTCCGCGTGGTGATCCTCACGACCTTCGAGGTCGACGACTACGTCGTCCAGGCGCTGCGGGCGGGCGCCTCCGGCTTCCTCGGCAAGGGCAGCGAACCCGAGGAACTGCTGAGCGCCATCCGGGTCGCCGCCGGCGGCGAGGCGCTGCTCTCCCCGACGGCCACCAAGGGCCTGATCGCCCGCTTCCTCGCCCAGGGCGACATGGGCGACGACGGCCGTGACCCGGCCCGCTCCGAGCGGCTGCACGCGCTCACCTCACGGGAGCGCGAGGTCCTGGTCCAGGTCGCCGGCGGCCACTCCAACGACGAGATCGCCGAACGCCTGGAGGTCAGCCCGCTGACCGTGAAGACCCACGTCAACCGGGCCATGGCCAAGCTGGGCGCCCGGGACCGGGCCCAGCTCGTGGTGATCGCGTACGAGTCGGGCCTGGTCCGCCCCAGGACGGACTGACCCCGCCGCCGCGAACGCGGCGATGCCGGACCTCACCGCCGTGCACGCCCTGCCGCCGATGCCGTCCAGCGCCGTCCGCGCCTGCCCGTTCCGTATGCTGGCGCCGCGAACTGCCGGTCGGCGAAGGGGAGTTTCGGAGTGCCGCTGCACAAGGACGACCCACGGTCCCTCGGCGGCTACCGGCTGGCCGACCGGCTGGGGGCGGGTGGGATGGGCATCGTCTACCGGGGCCGGTCGCGCTCCGGGCGCGAGGTCGCCGTCAAGGTGGTGCACGCCCAGTACGCCGAGGACCCCGTCTTCCGCGCCCGGTTCCGGCAGGAGGTCGAGGCCGCCCGCCGGGTGAGCGGCGCCTTCACCGCCCCCGTCCTGGACGCCGACCCGGACGCGCCGACGCCCTGGATGGCCACCCAGTACGTGCCCGGCCCCTCCCTCGCCGCCCGGATCCGGACCCAGGGCGCGCTGCGGGTCACCGAACTCCGGCCGCTGGCCCTCGGCCTGGTGGAGGCGCTGCGGGACATCCACCGGGCCGGGATGGTGCACCGCGACCTGAAACCGGCCAACGTCCTGATCGCCGAGGACGGCCCCCGCGTCATCGACTTCGGCATCTCCCGGGCCGCCGAGAACCACAACACCCTCACCGAGACCGGGCAGATGGTCGGCACCCCGCCCTTCATGTCCCCGGAACAGTTCACCGACGCCCGTACCGTCGGCCCCGCCTCCGACGTCTTCTCGCTCGGCGCGCTGCTGGTGTACTGCGTCACCGGTCACGGCCCCTTCGACGCCGACAGCCCCTATCTGACCGGCTACCGGGTGGTCCACAACGAGCCCGTCCTGGACGGGGTCACCGGCCCGCTGCGCACGGTCCTGGAGCGCTGCCTGGCCAAGGACCCCGCCGACCGGCCCGGACTCGACGACCTGGCCCGGGAGTTCGCGGCGGCCCTGCCGGAGCCGGAGTCCGCCGAACCGCAGACGATGACCCTGCGCCTGCCCGCCACCAGCCCCGGCCGCGCCCTCGCCCCCGACGCCACCACTCCGCCGGTCACCGGCCGCCGCCCCCGCCGCCGGGTCTCCCGGCCGCTGCTGGCCGCGGCCGCGGTGACCGCGCTCGCCCTGACCGGCTACTTGCTGCTGGGTCCCTGGAACGGCGACGGCCAGGCCCGCACCGGTTCCCCGGCGTCCCCCGGATCCCGCTGGGGCGCCCTCCCCACCGGCTGGAAGCCCTGGCAGACAACGGTGTCCGCGACCGCCGAGCACGGGGTGGCGAAGGCACCGGGCTACGAGGGCGACACCTCGCCCGCCTGCGTGTCGGACGGCTCCTCCGTGTACTGCGGCGGCACCTCCCTGCTCCCCACCCGGGTCGACGCCACCACCGGCCGTACCCTCTGGCGCTCCGGCATAGCGCCCGCGGGCGTCTCGGCCGACCACTTCATCACGACCGTCCTCGGCGTCGACGACGGCCGGGTCCTCGTCGAACTCCAGATCACCGACGACGACGGCGCGGGGAAGGCCCAGTCCGTCATGGCCCTCGACGGCGAGGACGGCAGCAGGCTCTGGTCCCACGCGGTACGCACCGACAGCCTGGGGTCGGCCTACGGCGACGGGGTCACCCTGACCCAGGAGGGCGACGGCAGTACGTTCACCGTCCGTTCGGCGCGGGACGGCAGTGTGCGCCGGAACGTGCCCGTGCCCCGGGGCTGGCTCTGTTCGATGCTCTCCGCGGGCGACTTCCCCTATGTGGACTGCGGCGACCAGTCGGACGGCTCGCACGCCACGAGGTTCTACGTCGTCCGGCCCGCCGACGGCTCGGTGCGCACCCTGGACTCTCCCGCCCAGACGGCCAGTTTCGTCGGCGTCCTCTCCGGACAGCTGGTCTTCCTGGAGTCGGACGACCAGGACGTGAACAACGGCCCCGACCTGATCTACCACCGCATCGTGCGGGTCGACCCCGACACCGGCCGGCGCACCCTGGTCCCGCTGCCCGAGAAGTACCGGGGCGGCCTGCCCACGCTGGCCCGCGGCACGCTCTACCTGGCCACCTCCAGCGGCCTGGTCACCGCCTTCTCGCCGACGACCGGGGCCCGGCTGTGGAGCAGCCACACGGCCCTGGAGTCGCCGGGCCAGGCATCGGTGGACCCGAAGGGGCGCACGGTGTACATGGCGGGCATGAGCGGCCGGGTGGTCGCGCTCGACGCGGCCAGGGGCACCGTGCTGTGGGAGTCCGGCGCCCGCGCCGAGGTGCTCGGCAACAGCGGCCTGCTCCCGACCGTCTGGTTCAACCGCGGCGCCCTGGTCCTCTCGACCTCCGACGGCACGATCTTCACCCTCGACCCGGCCCACCCCGAGCGCAAGGCCGTCGACTCGGGGTGACGCACGGGCCGTACGGCTACGGCAGCGCCAGCATCCGCTCCAGGGCCAGCTTGGCGAACGCCTCGGTCTCCTTGTCCACCTCGATGCGGTTGACCAGGTTGCCCTCGGCCAGCGACTCCAGGGTCCAGACCAGGTGCGGGAGGTCGATGCGGTTCATGGTCGAGCAGAAGCAGACCGTCCTGTCGAGGAAGACGATCTCCTTGCCTTCCGGCGCGAAACGGTTCGCGAGGCGGCGGACCAGGTTCAGCTCGGTGCCGATGGCCCACTTGGAACCGGCGGGCGCGGCCTCCAGCGCCTTGATGATGTACTCGGTCGAACCGACGTAGTCGGCGGCGGCGACGACCTCGTGCTTGCACTCCGGGTGGACGAGGACGTTCACGCCCGGGATGCGCTCGCGCACGTCGGCGACCGAGTCCAGCGAGAAACGGCCGTGCACCGAGCAGTGGCCGCGCCACAGGATCATCTTCGCGTCCCGCAACTGCTCCGCCGTGAGCCCGCCGTTCGGCTTGTGCGGGTTGTAGAGCACGCAGTCGTCCAGGGACATCCCCATGTCCCGCACGGCGGTGTTGCGGCCCAGGTGCTGGTCGGGCAGGAAGAGGACCTTTGTCGCCGAGGGCTCCCCCTGTTCGAAGGCCCACTCCAGGGCCCGCTGCGCGTTCGACGAGGTGCAGATGGTGCCGCCGTGCCTGCCCGTGAACGCCTTGATGTCCGCGGACGAGTTCATGTACGAGACGGGCACGACCTGCTCGGCTATGCCGGCCTCGGTCAGCACGTCCCAGCACTCGGCGACCTGCTCGGCCGTCGCCATGTCCGCCATCGAGCACCCGGCCGCCAGGTCCGGCAGGACCACCTTCTGGTCGTCCGAGGTCAGGATGTCGGCGGACTCGGCCATGAAGTGCACACCGCAGAAGACGATGTACTCGGCCTCCGGGCGGGCGGCCGCGTCCCTGGCCAGCTTGAAGGAGTCGCCCGTGACATCGGCGAACTGGATGACCTCGTCGCGCTGGTAGTGGTGGCCGAGCACGAAGACCTTGTCGCCGAGCTTCTCCTTGGCGGCGCGGGCCCGCGCGACCAGGTCAGGGTCGGACGGGGAGGGCAGGTCGCCGGGGCACTCGACGCCCCGCTCGCTCCTCGGGTCGGCCTCACGGCCGAGCAGCAGCAGGGCGAGCGGAGTCGGCTGTACGTCGAGCTCCGTGGTCTGGGCGGTGGTCACGACACGCACCCTTTCTACTTTTCGTCGTTCTGACGTTATCTATCATAACTGCTTCATGTCACTTTGACGACGGCCATAGCGTCGATGTGACATGAATCCCGGCGGCGAACGCTGTGGGTGGTCACCGCGACCGCTGTGCGTGACTTCGGGCGTGTGCGAGCATGAAGAGGTAGGAAAAACGCGAGAACGCGCATGCCGGCCCGGAATGAATCAGCGGACCCGCCGGTTGCACTCGTCGGCAAGCAGTCTCCGTACAACCCGGGAGAGATGTAGATGTCCGTATCGGACGAGACCAGCACCGCCACCGACGGCATCATCCTGAGCGACGCCGCCGCGGCCAAGGTGAAGGCCCTGCTCGACCAGGAAGGCCGTGACGACCTCGCGCTGCGCGTCGCCGTCCAGCCCGGTGGCTGCTCCGGCCTGCGCTACCAGCTCTTCTTCGACGAGCGTTCCCTCGACGGCGACGTCGTCAAGGACTTCGGCGGTGTCAAGGTCGTCACCGACCGCATGAGCGCCCCGTACCTGGGCGGTGCGTCGATCGACTTCGTCGACACCATCGAGAAGCAGGGCTTCACGATCGACAACCCGAACGCGACCGGCTCCTGCGCCTGCGGCGACTCCTTCAGCTGAGCCGCGGGGCACGACAGCGGAACGGCACGAAGGCGGCGGTCCCTCATCACGAGGGGCCGCCGCCTTCGAGCGTGCTCAGCCCAGCTGCGGGTCGAGCGTCGTCGCCTTCTCCTTCGGGACGGCCCTGCCGTCCGTGCCGATCACCTTCCGGCCGTCCAGCGGCGCGTCCAGGCGCACCGCCTGGTGGTACTGCTTGGCGATCATCACGCAGATCTTGTCGGGCCAGGGCGTCGCGGTCACCTTCACCACCACCTGCTCCGAGCTCTCGTCCGCCGTCACCTTGTAGTCGGCGCACACCCCGCCGGTGAACGCGACGACCAGCTCGCGGTCGTCGCTCGTGTACCCGTCCACCTTCACGTCCTTCGTGCTCCCCGCCGACGCGCTCGCGCTCGCCGAGGGCGTCGGTGTGGCAGCGGGTGCGGAGGCGGAGACCAGGTACGCCGGTTCCACCGCCGGATAGGCCACGGTGTACGAGTCCGCCGCCCCGCGCACCTGGAACAGCCAGGACGGCACCAGTGCCTGCCGGCCGGCGACGGACTGCGCGGCAAGCCCGAACACCGCCTTCTCGATCACGGCGGAGGACGTGGCCGAGGAGGTGGCCGAGGAGGTGGCCGAGGAGGACGACGCGGACGGCGTCGACGCGCTGCACGGCTGCTCCAGCCGGTCCTTCAGCGGTACGGCACTGGCGCAGCCGCCGATGCCCATCCGGTGGTCGGAGCGCGGCGCCGCGTTCATCAGGTCCAGCGTCTTCGCGGCGCTCAGCACCGGATACGTGTCGCCCTTCGCCGGCGTCGCGAGCATCCCGTTGCCGCCGACCACCTCGCCCTGCTTGCTGACGGTCAGCCCCGTCGCCCAGCCGTACGTCGGCAGCCCGCCGACCACCGGAGCGGCGTTCACCACCCGCTGGGCCCCCATGACCTGGCTCGCGTCCAGCTTCGCGGCGTCCTGACCGAGCGCCTTCAGCACCGGCGCCGCCGCCTTCTCGGCCTCGGCGACGCTCACCGGGGCACCGGCCGGTGCGACCGGGTCCTGCGCGCACACCAGGCCCCGCTTGCAGTTGTCGGTGCCCGGGGCGTAGCGGCTGTACGTCCAGATGCCCGGGGCGGTCCGGTTCACCTGGAGACTCCCGCCGGAGCCGTCGCTGTCCGTGCCGACCTTCCAGACCTGGCCCTCGGCCACCGGGGTGCCCTCGATCCCGAGCGACTTCGCCAGCGCGGCGACCCGGTCCTTGGAGACCTCGCCGGAGGGCTGGTACACGGTGGCCGAACCGGGCCCTGCGGGGAGCGTCCCGCTCGCCCGGTAGGTCACGCCGTAGGGATTGGGCTCGCCCGGGGCGATGCCGTTGCCGCCGGAGGAGTAGCCGTCCAGGGCGAGGGGCGGGGGAGTGGCACCGCCGGACGTGCCCGTGCCCGCACCACCGGAGCCGCCGCCGGAACCGGTACTCGCGGCGAGGTACGCCCCACCACCACCGACCAGAAGGACGGCGGCGGCCACAGAGACGACGACGAGAGCGGGCGAGCGACGCCGGGAGGAGAGACGATCGACCTCGACCTCGGGAGCGGCCTCGACCTCCACCTCGGTTGCGGCTTCGGCTTCGACGTCGGCTGCGGCTTCCGGCTCGGCAGTGGCCTCGGTCTTGGCGTCGGCTTCCGCCGTCGGCTCGGCGGTGGCCTTGGCGGTTGTCTGGGCCTCGGTAGTTGTCTCGGGCGTACGGGGGGCGGAAGCGGCGGGGAACTCGGCGGCGGGGGCCTGGTCCGGCTCGGGCTCGGCGGCCTCTTCCGGTTTCGTGGCCGCTTCGGGGGTCTCCGGCTCCGGAACCTCTTCCACGGCGCCCTCGGCGGACTCCGGGACGGCCTCGGCGGCTTCCGCAGCCTTCGGCGACCCCGTGGCCCGCCGGGCCTCGGGGGGCTCCCCGGGGTTGCCCGCGGCCGCGTCGTCGTCGTTCTCGGGTCGCTCGCTCTTCACCGCATCGCTCCTTGCCAGCGTCGTATCCCGCCTCCCCTTTCACGGGGGACGGCGATGGGACGCGGGAGGGGGGCGCGCGGTTCCCTGGAACGCGCCGGGCGGGACTCAGTCGCCGTAGTCGGACATCGCGTCCAGGAGCCTGGCGGACTTCTTCGGCACGGTCACCCCGTGGATGAGTGACGGCGGCACCGGACGGGCATCGCTGTGATCGGGAACCGTCCAGTGCGGAGCCATCCGGGCGCAGTCCCCGCGCAGCGACGCCAGATCGCCGTCGAGGTCGGCCGGAGCGGGGGCGTGGGCCTTGAGGTTCGTCATGACGGAACCGTAAGCACGCCGGGCACCGCGAAGAAAGATCTACTATCGGGTAGTTTTGGCACCTTCAGGGTGCCCGTGCCGACCCGGTAGCGTTAACTGTCAATCACGCCTCCCCCTCAGGAGAGTCCCAGCCGTGCGCATCGCAGTCACCGGCTCCATCGCCACCGACCACCTCATGACCTTCCCCGGCCGCTTCGCCGACCAGTTCGTCGCGGACCAGTTGCACACGGTCTCGCTGTCCTTCCTGGTCGACAACCTGGACGTGCGCCGGGGCGGCGTCGGCGCGAATATCGCGTTCGGCATGGGACAGCTCGGCACCCGGCCGGTCCTGGTCGGCGCGGCGGGCTTCGACTTCGACGAGTACCGTGCCTGGCTCGGCCGGCACGGCGTCGACACGGACTCCGTCCGCATCTCCGAGACCCTGCACACCGCGCGATTCGTGTGCACGACCGACGCCGACCACAACCAGATCGGCTCCTTCTACACGGGCGCGATGAGCGAGGCCCGCCTGATCGAGCTCAAGACGGTGGCCGACCGGGTCGGCGGCCTCGACCTGGTCCTGATCGGCGCCGACGACCCGGAGGGCATGCTCCGCCACACGGAGGAGTGCCGGGCCCGCGCCATCCCCTTCGCCGCCGACTTCTCCCAGCAGATCGCCCGGATGAACGGCGACGAGATCCGGATACTGCTGGAGGGCGCGACGTACCTCTTCTCGAACGAGTACGAGAAGGGGCTCATCGAGACGAAGACCGGCTGGAGCGACGAGGAGATCCTCGCGAAGGTCGGCCACCGGGTCACGACGCTCGGCGCGCGCGGTGTCCGGATCGAGCGGGTGGGCGAGGACCCGATCGAGGTCGGCTGCCCCGACGAGGAGCGCAAGGCCGACCCGACGGGCGTCGGCGACGCGTTCCGCGCCGGGTTCCTGTCCGGGCTCGCGTGGGGGGTCTCGCTGGAGCGGGCCGCGCAGGTGGGCTGCATGCTGGCGACCCTCGTCATCGAGACGGTGGGGACGCAGGAGTACCAGTTGCGGCGGGGGCACTTCATGGAGCGGTTCACGAAGGCGTACGGGGACGAGGCCGCGCAGGAGGTCCGGGGTCATCTGGTCTGAGTTCTGGCTGCGGGTGCGTGGGGGCTGGTCGCGCAGTTCCCCGCGCCCCTGGAAGAAGGGCGTTCAGGTCGCCCGGCGTACCAAGTACGCCGTTCCTTTTTCGGCCTTCTCCTCACCCTCGTACTCCTGGCCCCGCATCTCGCACCACGCCGGGATGTCCAGCCGTGCCGCCTCGTCATCGGACAGGACCCGCACCCTGCCGCCCACCGGCACCGTGCCGATGACCTTCGCCAACTCGATGACGGGGATCGGGCACCGCTTGCCGAGGGCGTCCACGACCAGGACGTCCTCGTGCACGGCCGCCACCGGCGCGGGCGCACCCAGCTTCTCCCGTACCCCCGCCACCACCCCCGGCAGCACCGCCAGGAACCGCTCCACCTCCGCCTCCGCCGCCCCCGCCGGCAGCGACACCCGTACGTTGCCCTCGCTCAGCACCCCCATCGCCTTCAGCACATGGCTGGGCGTCAGCGTGCTGCTCGTGCAGGACGATCCGGACGACACCGAGAAGCCCTCCCGGTCCAGTTCGTGGAGCAGCGTCTCCCCGTCGACATAGAGACAGGAGAAGGTGACGATCCCGGGCAGCCGCAGCTCCGCGTCCCCCACCACCTCCACGTCCGGCACCGACTCCGGCACCCGCGCCCGGATCCGTGCCGTCAGCTCCCGCAGCCGTACGGCCTCCTGCTCCGCCTCCGCCCGTACGGCCCGCAGCGAGGCGGCCGCCGCGACGATCGCCGGCAGGTTCTCGAAGCCGGGCGCCCGCCCCGACTCCCGCTCGTCCGAGGCGCCTTGGGCGGCGAACCGCACGCCCTTGCGCACCACGAGCAGCCCGACCCCGCTCGGCCCGCCCCATTTGTGCGCACTGGCCGTCAGCACCGACCAGTCGCCCTCCACCCGTCCCCACCCCAGCGACTGCGCCGCGTCCACCAGCAACGGCACCCCGGCCGCCCGGCACACCTCGGCCACCGCCGCCACCGGCTGCACGGTGCCCACTTCGTGGTTGGCCGACTGGAGGCAGGCGAGCGCGGTGTCGGGCCGCATGGCGGCCTCGTAGGAGCCGGCGTCCACCGCTCCCTGCCGCGACACCGGGACCCGGGTCACCTGGCCGCCCTCCGCCTCGAACACCTCCGCCGAATGGAGTACCGAGGAGTGTTCGACGGCTGACACGATCAGGTGACGTCCCGTCCGACGACGACCTGCCAGCGCCCCCGCGATGCCGGTGTGGACCGCCCGCGTCCCCGACGGGGTGAAGGACAGCTCGTCGGCCCGGCATCCGACCGCCTCGGCAGCCGCCTCCCGCGCGGCGTCCAACAGCATCCGAGCCTTGCGCCCCTCCCGGTAGAGACGGGAGGGGTCGGCCCATCCGTCGTCCAGGGCGGCCAACAACGCCTGACGGGCGACGGGATGAAGGGGAGCGGCAGACGCAGCGTCAAAGTAGGACACGCGGCAACGTTAGATCGTCCTCAGGGACAGCCGACCCAGGGGCACGGGGCCGTGCCCGTATGCGGCTCCGCCGCGGGGTGCGACCAGCCCTCGCGCACCCGCACACGCGCACGAAACCCCACCAACCCGAGCTATTGGGCGCCCATTCCCACCCCAACCGAGTGACAGGCGACGCGTATGCCACCCTCCCCGCGACCCCCCGAATCGCGTCGGCTAGGGTTTGGTCCGCATAAACATCCAAACCCCTGCCCGACGCAGGGCGGCGACCGACCAGCGAGAAGGCCGCAGCCGACCGCGCGGGCGAGACTCTCGGGAAGGCGCTACGTGAGTCCCAACGGCTCCGACCGCTCGCCGCGGCGCCCGATGCGGCGGAAGCTGCTGCAGGCAATGACCGCGGGCCTGGTCCTTGCGACCGCTACCGGTTGCACATACAAGGACTTCCCCCGCCTTGGTATGCCCACCCCGGCCACGGAAGAGGCTCCGCGGATCCTCTCCCTGTGGCAGGGCTCCTGGGCCGCCGCGCTCGCCGTCGGCGTGCTGGTGTGGGGTCTGATCATCTGGAGCGCCGTCTTCCACCGGCGCAGCCGCACCAAGATCGAGGTGCCGGCCCAGACCCGGTACAACATGCCGATCGAGGCCCTGTACACGGTGGTGCCGCTCATCATCGTCTCGGTGCTGTTCTACTTCACGGCGCGCGACGAGACGAAGCTGCTCAGCCTCACCGACAAGAAGCCCGACGTCACGGTCAACGTGGTGGGCTTCCAGTGGAGCTGGGGCTTCAACTACATCACGCCCGTCGACGGTGTCACCGGCGACGCGAAGACCGATCCGAACCTGGACGCCATTCCGGACCGGTTCAAGAAGGACTTCCCGGCGGCCGCCGGCGGTGTCTACGACGTGGGTACGCCGGGCACGAAGAACCCGGAGACCCACAACCCCGGTCCGACGCTCTGGCTCCCCAAGGGCGAGACCGTCCGCTTCGTCCTCACCTCGCGTGACGTCATCCACTCCTTCTGGGTGGTGCCGTTCCTGATGAAGATGGACGTCGTCCCGGGTCACACCAACGCCTTCCAGGTGACTCCCAACCAGGAGGGCACCTTCCTCGGCAAGTGCGCCGAGCTCTGCGGTGTCGACCACTCCCGGATGCTGTTCAACGTGAAGGTCGTCTCGCCCGAGCTCTACCAGCAGCACCTCAAGGACCTCGTCAAGAAGGGGCAGACCGGTTACATTCCCGCCGGCATCGCGCAGACGAGCCACGAGAAGAACCGGGAGACGAACAACCTGTGAGCATCCTCAACGAACCCCAGGGTGCCGCGGCAGCTGAAGGCTCTTACGCAGATGAGCTGCCGATCAGGCGCAAGCAGCCCGGCAACGTGGTCATCAAGTGGCTCACCACCACCGACCACAAGACCATCGGAACGCTGTATCTGGTCACGTCGTTCGCGTTCTTCCTGATCGGCGGTGTGATGGCGCTGCTGATGCGCGCCGAGCTCGCTCGCCCCGGTCTGCAGATCATGTCGAACGAGCAGTTCAACCAGGCGTTCACGATGCACGGCACGATCATGCTGCTGATGTTCGCGACGCCGCTGTTCGCCGGCTTCACGAACTGGATCATGCCGCTCCAGATCGGCGCGCCGGACGTCGCCTTCCCGCGGCTGAACATGTTCGCCTACTGGCTCTACCTGTTCGGCTCGACCATCGCGGTCGGCGGCTTCCTCACCCCGCAGGGTGCGGCCGACTTCGGCTGGTTCGCCTACTCCCCGCTGTCGGACGCGGTCCGCTCGCCGGGTATCGGCGCCGACATGTGGATCATGGGTCTGGCCTTCTCCGGCTTCGGCACCATCCTCGGCGCGGTCAACTTCATCACCACGATCATCTGCATGCGTGCGCCGGGCATGACGATGTTCCGCATGCCGATCTTCGTGTGGAACGTGCTGCTGACCGCCGTGCTGGTGCTGCTCGCCTTCCCCGTCCTCGCCGCCGCGCTGTTCGCGCTGGAGGCGGATCGGAAATTCGGGGCACATGTCTTCGACGCGGCCAACGGCGGAGCACTGCTCTGGCAACACCTCTTCTGGTTCTTCGGACACCCAGAGGTGTACATCATCGCGCTGCCGTTCTTCGGCATCATCTCCGAGGTCATCCCGGTCTTCTCGCGCAAGCCGATGTTCGGTTACATGGGCCTGATCGCCGCGACCATCTCGATCGCCGGTCTGTCCGTGACGGTGTGGGCCCACCACATGTACGTCACCGGCGGTGTGCTGCTGCCGTTCTTCTCCTTCATGACCTTCCTGATCGCGGTCCCGACCGGTGTGAAGTTCTTCAACTGGATCGGCACCATGTGGAAGGGGTCGCTGTCCTTCGAGACACCGATGCTCTGGGCGACCGGCTTCCTGATCACCTTCACCTTCGGTGGTCTGACCGGTGTCATCCTGGCCTCGCCCCCGATGGACTTCCACGTCTCCGACTCGTACTTCGTGGTGGCCCACTTCCACTACGTGGTCTTCGGCACGGTCGTCTTCGCGATGTTCTCCGGCTTCCACTTCTGGTGGCCGAAGATGACGGGCAAGATGCTCGACGAGCGGCTCGGCAAGATCACCTTCTGGACGCTGTTCGTCGGCTTCCACGGCACCTTCCTGGTCCAGCACTGGCTGGGCGCCGAGGGCATGCCGCGCCGGTACGCCGACTACCTGGCGGCCGACGGCTTCACCACCCTGAACACGATCTCGTCGATCAGCTCCTTCCTGCTCGGCCTGTCGATCCTGCCGTTCCTCTACAACGTGTGGAAGACGGCGAAGTACGGCAAGCCGGTCGGCGTCGACGACCCGTGGGGCTACGGCCGTTCGCTGGAGTGGGCGACCTCCTGCCCGCCCCCGCGGCACAACTTCGTCACCCTGCCGCGGATCCGCAGCGAATCCCCGGCGTTCGACCTGCACCACCCTGAGATCGCCGCCCTGGAGCAGCTGGAGCACGGCCACGCGGCCGCCGCTGTCACGGGCAGCAAGGAGGCCGGCAAGTGAAGATCCAGGGCCGCATGTTCGTGTGGCTTGCCGTCTTCGTCCTCGCCATGGCGATCGTCTATGGCGTGTGGTCGAAGGAAGCGGCCGGCACCACGGCGCTCTTCATGGCCTTCGGCCTGTGCATCATGATCGGCTTCTACCTGGGCTTCACGGCCTCGCGGGTGGACGCCGGTGCCCAGGACAACAAGGAGGCCGACGTCGCGGACGACGCCGGCGAGATCGGCTTCTTCAGCCCGCACAGCTGGCAGCCGCTCGCCCTCGGCGTCGGCGGCGCGCTGGCCTTCCTCGGTGTCGCTGTCGGCTGGTGGCTGCTGTACTTCGCGGCGCCCATCATCCTGATCGGCCTCTTCGGCTGGGTGTTCGAGTACTACCACGGTGAGAACCGCACCCAGTAGGCACGCGCCGAGCGCACCGGGAGCCCGGACCCTTCGTCAGGAGGGTCCGGGCTCCCGCCGTTCCCGGCCCGCTCCCGCCTTCGGCGCGGTACCGGTCCCCCGTCCGGACCACCTGCCGCGCCGGTGCCGAGAACTTCTCATAGCGTGAAAATATGAGTCACTCTCCGTGCGCCCGTACCGTCGTCAGCTGCGCCCTGCTGGTGATCGCCCTCGGCGCGGGCGTCACCGCCTGCGGTTCGGACGGCAACCCCCTCGCGGACAAGCCGTACGACGCGGCGGACCAGATCTCCTTCAACACCCCCACCGGTGCGGGGAAGCGGGCCGACCCCGACAAGCCCCTGGAGGTCGTCGCCAAGAGCGACGAGGACCGCATCACGGACGTCACGGCCGAGGACGCCACCGGTCGCTTCGTGGCGGGCGAACTCGACGCCGACGGCCACCGCTGGCACAGCACCTCGCCGCTGGCCGCCAACGCCCACTACACGGTCCAGGTCAGCACCGAGGACGACCACGGGGCGCCCGGCCGCAAGGTCCTCACCTTCGACACCAGCGTGCCCACCACCCGGCAGCGGCTGAAGGTCACCTTCGGCCCGAAGGCGGGCGAGTACGGCGTGGGCCAGCCGGTCACCGCGCAACTCGACCACGAGGTCAAGGACAAGGCCCAGCGCGCCGTCGTCGAGCGCGCCCTCAGGGTCGACTCCGTCCCGGCCGTGACGGGCTCCTGGTACTGGGTGAGCGACAAGGAACTCCACTACCGGCCCAAGGACTACTGGCCCGCCCACGCCACCATCCAGGTGCACAGCAACCTGGACGGCGTCAGGATCAGCGACCGCCTGTGGGGCGGCCCGGCCACGCCCCTCACGCTCACCACCGGCGACAAGCTGCTCGCCGTCACGGACGCGAGCGCCCACCAGCTGACGGTCTACCGGAACGACAAGGAGATCAACCAGATCCCCGTCACCACCGGCAAGCCGGGCTTCGAGACCCGCAACGGCGTCAAGGTGGTCCTGGAGAAGCAGTACTTCGTACGCATGCGCGGCACCACGGTCGGTATCGCCGAGGGCACCTCGGACTCGTACGACCTCCCGGTGTACTACGCCACCCGGGTGACCTGGTCGGGCGAGTACGTGCACGCCGCGCCCTGGTCGGTGGGCTCCCAGGGCTACGAGAACGTCAGCCACGGCTGCACCGGCATGAACACCTCGAACGCCGAGTGGTTCTTCGACACCTTCCACCCGGGTGACCTGGTGAAGGTCGTCAACTCCAACGGCAAGCAGATGGAGAACTTCGGCAACGGCTTCGGCGACTGGAACCTCGCCTGGAAGGACTGGCGCAAGGGCAGCGCCCTCACGACCGGCACCCAGGACACCCAGAACCCCCAGGACGCGGCGAGGGTGCAGCCGGCCGCACTGTGAACCGCCCTCAGGGGCAGCCCGCTCAGGGGCGCGGGGAACTGCGCGACCAGCCACCCACGACCGGCACTCGCGCAGGCGACCCGCGCCCCACCCCCTCCTAGGCGCTCAGCAGCCTCTTCTGCCGCAACAGCGAAGCCAGTGCCCCCGCGAACTCCACCGGCTCCACCGGCAGCGTCACAGCGCCGTCCGCCCGGCTCCAGGTGGCGAGCCACGCATCCTGCGGCCGCCCGATCAGCACCAGCACCGGCGGGCAGTCGAACACCTCGTCCTTGATCTGCCGGCACACCCCCATGCCGCCCAGGGGCACCGCCTCGCCGTCCAGCACGCACACATCGATGCCACCCTTGTCCAGCTCGGCGACGACCGCCTCGGGTGTCGCGCACTCCACGAACTCGACGAGGGGCACATCGGGAGCCGGCCGCCGGCCGGCGGCGAGCCGCACCTGCTCGCGGGTGTTGGAGTCGTCGCTGTAGACCAGCACCGTGGCGGTCGGCTGCATTGTTCCTCCGAGACGTCAGCGTCGTACGGACAGGACCGATGCGCCGGATGCTACTCCCATGAACACCTCGTCAACACCTGTTGGAACACCGCTTCGATGGGCCATCCGGGCAGTACACACGCTGCGGACACCCCGAACGGCACCCCCCGGAGTGAGCGCGAGATAAGCGACCGACATAATGTCGGTCGTGGCGACAGCAACGACAGTAGAAACCGGGCACGCGCACCCGTCGGTCAACAGGCCGAACCTCACCAGCGTCGGAACCATCATCTGGCTGAGTTCCGAGCTGATGTTCTTCGCGGCCCTCTTCGCGATGTACTTCACCCTGCGATCGGTGACCGGCGAGGCTCACTGGAAGGAGATGGCGAGTCATCTCGACATCCCCTTCTCGGCGACCAACACCACGATCCTGGTGCTCTCCTCCCTCACCTGCCAGCTCGGCGTGTTCGCCGCCGAGCGCGGGGACGTGAAGAAGCTCCGGGGCTGGTTCATCGTCACCTTCATCATGGGTGCGATCTTCATCGGCGGTCAGATCTACGAGTACACGAACCTGGTCAAGGAGGACGGGATCTCCCTCTCCTCCGACCCGTACGGTTCGGTGTTCTACCTGACCACCGGCTTCCACGGCATGCACGTGACGGGCGGCCTCATCGCCTTCCTGTTCGTCCTGGGGCGCACCTACGCGGCGAAGAGGTTCACGCACGAGCAGGCGACCGCGGCCATCGTCGTGTCCTACTACTGGCACTTCGTCGACGTCGTCTGGATCGGCCTCTTCGCCACGATCTACCTGATCAAGTAGCCGGGCCGGCACCACGCGCCGCAGAAGCGCATTTTCCAGAAGCATCGACGCAGAAGATCCTGACACCGGGGTAATCCGTGAAAAAGCTCTCCGCACGACGACGCCATCCGCTGGCGGCGGTCGTCGTCCTACTCCTCGCGCTGGTGGGCACCGGGGGGGCCTACGCCCTTCTCGCGCCCACGAGCAAGGCACAGGCCGACGAGACCTCCCAGTCCCTCACGATCGAGGAGGGCAAGAAGCTCTTCTCGGTCAGCTGTGCCAGCTGCCACGGCACCGGGGGTCAGGGTTCGTCCGACGGCCCCAGCCTGGTGGGCGTGGGCGCCGCATCCGTGGACTTCCAGGTCGGCACCGGCCGTATGCCGGCCGCCACCTCGCAGGGCCCGCAGGTCGTCGCGAAGAAGAACATCTTCACCCAGGCCCAGATCGACCAGCTCGCGGCGTACGTCGCCTCGCTGGGCGCCGGCCCCGAGGTCCCGACCTCGGAGCAGTACGGTCCGGACGGCGCCGACATCGCCAAGGGTGGCGAGCTCTTCCGTACCAACTGCGCGCAGTGCCACAACTTCGTGGGCTCTGGTGGCGCACTCACCAAGGGCAAGTTCGCGCCGAGCCTTGAGGGTGTCGCTCCGAAGCACATCTACGAGGCCATGCAGACGGGCCCGCAGAACATGCCGTCCTTCCCCGACACGACGCTGTCCGAGAAGAACAAGAAGGACATCATCGCGTACCTCGACGCGGTCAACAGCCCCAAGACGGTGAACCCCGGTGGTCTCAACCTGGGCGGCCTCGGGCCGGTCAGCGAGGGTCTGTTCGCGTGGATCTTCGGTCTCGGTGCACTGATCGCGGTCGCCGTCTGGGTTGCCGCTCGGACCGCAAAGGCCAAGAAGTCATGAGTAGCCAAGACATTCCAGAAGAGAACCTGCCCGCTGAGCAGGACCACCACGCGCACGGCGCCGTGAGCGTCGCGGACGAGAGGGACCCGTTCTCGGATCCCGGTCTGCCGCCCCACGAGCACCGCATCCAGGACATCGACGAGCGGGCCGCCAAGCGGTCCGAGCGCGTCGTGGCCATGCTGTTCACGGTGTCGATGCTGGCCACCGTGGGCTTCATCGCCTCCTATGTGACGATCCCGAAGGACAAGGCGATCTTCGTCTTCCCGATCGGTCACATCAGCGCGCTGAACTTCGCGCTGGGCCTGACCCTCGGTGCGGCGCTGTTCTGCATCGGCGCGGGCGCGGTCCACTGGGCCCGCACCCTGATGTCCGACGTGGAGGTCGCCGACGAGCGGCACGCCATCTCGGCCCCGCCGGAGGTCAAGGCCAAGGTCCTGGCCGACTTCAAGCAGGGTGCCAAGGAGTCGGCGATCGGCCGGCGCAAGCTGATCCGCACCACGATGTTCGGCGCGCTGACCCTGGTCCCGCTCTCCGGCGTCGTGCTGCTGCGCGACCTCGGCCCGCTGCCCGGTACCTCGCTGCGCCACACGGCGTGGTCGAAGGGCAAGCTGCTCGTCAACATGAACACCAACGAGCCGCTGCGCCCCTCCGACGTCGCCGTCGGCTCGCTGACCTTCGCCAAGCCCGAGGGCGTCGAGGAGTCCCAGGAGGACTTCCAGAACGTGATGGCCAAGGCGGCCCTGATGATCATCCGGCTGCAGCCGGACAACATCAAGGACAAGCGCGAGCTGGAGTGGTCGCACGAGGGGATCGTCGCCTACTCGAAGATCTGCACCCACGTGGGCTGCCCGATCTCGCTGTACGAGCAGCAGACCCACCACGTGCTCTGCCCGTGCCACCAGTCCACCTTCGACCTCTCCGACGGCGCCCGAGTGATCTTCGGCCCGGCCGGTCACGCCCTGCCGCAGCTGCGCATCGGCGTGAGCGAGGAGGGCTACCTCCAGGCGCTCGGCGACTTCGAGGAGCCCGTCGGGCCTGCCTTCTGGGAGCGCGGATGAGCACTACAGAGAACACCGAGTCCCGCGAACGCGGGAAGGCACCGGCCGGCGAGCGTGTCGCCGACTGGGCCGACGGACGGCTCGGGATCTACTCCCTCGCCAAGTCCAACATGCGCAAGATCTTCCCCGACCACTGGTCGTTCATGCTGGGCGAAGTGTGCATGTACAGCTTCATCATCATCATCCTCACGGGTGTGTACCTGACGCTGTTCTTCCACCCGTCGATGAACGAGGTGGTGTACCACGGCAGCTACGTCCCGCTCCAGGGACAGATGATGTCCGAGGCGTTCAACTCGACCCTGCACATCTCCTTCGACGTGCGCGGTGGTCTGCTCATCCGGCAGATCCACCACTGGGCCGCGCTGATCTTCCTCGCCGGCATGTTCGTGCACATGATGCGCGTGTTCTTCACCGGCGCGTTCCGCAAGCCGCGTGAGATCAACTGGCTGTTCGGCTTCCTGCTCTTCGTCCTGGGCATGTTCACCGGCTTCACCGGTTACTCGCTCCCGGACGACCTGCTCTCCGGCACCGGTGTCCGCTTCACCGAGGGCGCGATCCTGTCCATGCCGATCGTCGGCACGTACATCTCGTTCTTCCTCTTCGGCGGGCAGTTCCCCGGCCACGACTTCGTCGCCCGGTTCTACTCGATCCACATCCTGCTGCTGCCGGGCATCATGCTCGGCCTGATGGTGGGCCACCTGATCCTGGTCTTCTACCACAAGCACACGCAGTTCGCGGGTCCCGGAAAGAGCGAGAAGAACGTCGTCGGCATGCCGCTGCTGCCGGTCTACATGGCCAAGGCCGGAGGCTTCTTCTTCCTGGTCTTCGGTGTCATCGCGGCCATCGCGGCGACCACCCAGATCAACCCGATCTGGGCCATGGGCCCCTACCGTCCGGACCAGGTGTCCACCGGCGCCCAGCCCGACTGGTACATGGGCTTCGCCGAGGGTCTGATCCGGTACATGCCCGGCTGGGAGATCAACTTCTGGGGCCACACCCTGGTCCTGGGCGTCTTCATCCCGCTGGTCCTGTTCGGCCTGGTGCTGGGCGCGATCGCGCTCTACCCGTTCATCGAGTCCTGGGTCACCGGCGACAAGAGCGAGCACCACATCCTGGACCGGCCGCGCAACGCCCCGACCCGTACCGGGTTCGGTGTCGCCTGGGTGACCGTGTACATGATCGGCCTGATCGGTGGTGGCAACGACCTCATCGCCACCCACTTCCACCTGTCGATCAACGACGTGACCTGGTTCGTCCGGATCTTCTTCTTCGCCGGACCGGTGATCGCGTTCATCGCGACCAAGCGCATCTGCCTGGGCCTCCAGCGCCGGGACCGCGACAAGGTGCTGCACGGCCGCGAGACCGGCATCATCAAGCGGCTGCCGCACGGTGAGTTCATCGAGGTCCACGAGCCGCTCTCGCAGGAGCAGCTGCACACCCTCACGGCGCACCACCAGTACGAGCCGGCCCAGGTCGGCCCGGCGGTCGACGAGAACGGTGTCGAGCGCAAGATCAAGGGGTCCGAGAAGCTCCGCGCCAAGCTGAGCGGCGCCTACTACGGCGAGGACAACCAGATCCCCAAGCCCACCGTCGAGGAGTACAAGGAGATCACGAGCGGCCACGGCCACCACTGATCCACCGCGTCGCCACGCCACAGCCGAAGGGCCCCCGTCCGCACACCGGACGGGGGCCCTTCGCGGTGCCCGGAGCTGGATAGGGTAGGCCGTGAGACCTTCATTTCGCGTACGACGATCAGGAGCGGCCTTATGAGCGCTGTGACCCCCGCTGGAGGCGACATCGCGGCGGGCCGTTCCTGGCCCGAGGTACTGAACGCGCTGCTGTACGGCAAGGACCAGAGCGCCGACGCGACGGCCTGGGCGATGGACCAGATCATGCGCGGCCAGGCCACCGACGCCCAGATCGCGGGCTTCGTCGTCGCCCTGCGGGCCAAGGGCGAGACGGTCGAGGAGATCAACGGGCTCGTCAGCACGATGTACGCCCACGCCAACGTCATCGAGGTGCCGGGCCGTACCGTCGACATCGTCGGCACCGGCGGTGACGGCGCGAAGACGGTGAACATCTCCACGATGTCGGCGCTCGTGGTGGCCGGCACCGGTGCGAAGGTCGTCAAACACGGCAACCGCGCGGCCTCCTCCGCGTCCGGTGCCTCGGACGTCCTGGAGAAGCTGGGCGTCAACCTCGACCTGACCCCGCAGCGGGTCGCCGAGGTCGCCGAAGAGGCCGGCATCACCTTCTGCTTCGCCGTGAAGTTCCACCCGGCGCTGCGCCACGCGGGCGCCGCGCGCGGCCAGTTGGGCATCCGCACGGTCTTCAACATCCTCGGCCCGCTGACCAACCCGGCGAAGGTCCGCGCCCAGGCGGTCGGCGTGGCGGACCCGCGGATGGCCCCGGTGGTCGCGGGCGTCTTCGCCGAACGCGGCAACTCCTCCCTCGTCTTCCGCGGCGACGACGGCCTCGACGAACTGACGACGACCGGCACGTCCCACGTCTGGGTCGTCCGGGACGGCAAGGTCACGGAGGAGACCTTCGACCCCCGTGACGCCGGCATCGGCCTGGCCCCCGTGGAGGCGCTGCGGGGCGGCGACCCGTCGTACAACGCGGAGGTCGCCCGCAGGCTCCTGGACGGCGAGACGGGACCGGTCCGGGACGCGGTGCTGCTGAACTCGGCGGCCGCCCTGGTGGCACTGGACCCGGGCACCGGGACCCTGGCCGAGCAACTGCGCGCCGGCATCGACAGGGCGGCCGAGTCGATCGACTCGGGCGCGGCCAAGCGGACGCTGGAGCGCTGGGCGGCGGCGACGCACAGGTAGGGGGCGGCGCGGCCGGGCCGCCGAGGCGCGGCCCGGCCCCGCGCCTCGTCCCGTCATCCGGACAGGAGTTGCGGGGCGGCGATCACCTCATCTACGTTTTTCCCAGGTCATGAGTGACAGTCATGAGGCCCCGGCCGACTGTCCGGCAACCCTCCGTCCGTGGCGGGGTGCCCCGGGTGAAGACCAGGCTGTGGGCAGTGAGGTCCACGGCAAGCGCGGACCCCTCGTACACCAGGGGTCCTGGTCGTCGAGGAGCCTTCCGTGAGCAAGCGAATGCGATAGGGCCGCAGAGCCCCGCCTCCGCATCCCCTTTTCCTTTTTCTCCGTGCCGGAGCCGCGCTCGTCCGCGTGCTCGCACGGTGATTCCGGCCTGCCTCTCACGGGAGTTCCGTCATGTCCGTCTCCACCGTTGCCTCCGCCCAGTCTGTTTGCAGTGACAATCCGGGGCCGCTGCCCGTTCTGGGCCGGGACGTCACCGTTCCGCTCGTCACCGGCGGCGAGGTCACCTACGCCGCCCTCGACTACGCGGCCAGCGC
Source organism: Streptomyces fuscichromogenes (assembly GCF_014645815.1). Lineage (GTDB taxonomy): Bacteria > Actinomycetota > Actinomycetes > Streptomycetales > Streptomycetaceae > Streptomyces > Streptomyces fuscichromogenes. The sequence continues at coordinate 340,459 of NZ_BMML01000001.1, forward strand.
CCCCGCCCTGCAGCGGGTCTGGGACGACGTGGCGGCGTACGCCCCCTACTACGGCAGCGTCCACCGCGGCGCCGGCTACCTCTCCCAGCTCTCCACGGACCTCTTCGAGAACGCCCGGAAGACCGTCGCCGAGTTCCTCGACTGCCGCCCCGACGACCAGCTGGTCTTCACCCGCTCCACCACCGACTCCCTCAACCTGCTCGCCGCCGCCGTGCCCGCCGGCTGCCAGGTCTTCGTCTTCGAGACCGAGCACCACGCGAGCCTGCTCCCCTGGAAGGACGCCCGGGTCACCTACCTCGACGCGCCCCGCACCCCGCGGCAGGCCGTCGAGACCCTGGAACGCGCCCTCGCCGGCCGGGACCCGTACGGCCCGGCCCTGGTCTGCGTCACCGGCGCCTCCAACGTCACCGGCGAGCTGTGGCCGGTCCGCGAGCTCGCGGCGGCCGCGCACGCGCACGGCGCCCGGATCGTCCTGGACGCCGCCCAGCTGGCCCCGCACCACCCGGTCTCCGTCCGCGACCTCGACGTCGACTGGGTCGCCTTCTCCGGCCACAAGCTGTACGCCCCCTTCGGCTCCGGCGTCCTGGCCGGCCGCGCCGACTGGCTCCAGGCCGCCGAGCCCTACCTCGCGGGCGGCGGCGCCAGCCGCAAGGTCACCCGGCGGGAGGACGGGGGAGTGGCCGTGGAGTGGCACGAGAGCGCCGCGCGGCACGAGGCGGGATCCCCCAACGTCATCGGCGCCTACTCCATCGCCTCCGCCTGCAAGGCGCTCACCGAGGCCGGCTTCGACACGCTGGTCGCCCGCGAGCAGCACCTCGTCGAGAAGGTGCGGGTGGGGCTGGCCGAGGTTCCCGAGGTCCGGGTGCTCTCCCTCTTCGGCGACGACGCCCCGCGCGTCGGAGTGATCAGCTTCGTGGTGGACGGCTGGAACAGCTCCCACTTCGCCGCCGCGCTCTCCGCCGAGTACGGCATCGGCGTCCGCGACGGCCTCTTCTGCGCCCACCCGCTGCTCAGGACGCTGCTGGGCTCCGACCCCCAGACCCAGGGCGAGTGCGGGGCGCCGGAGGCGGCGCCGGGCGAGAAGTCCCTCAACGCCATCCGGGTGAGCTTCGGGGCGGGGACACCGGACGAACATGTCGAGCGCTTCGTGAACGCCGTGAAGGAACTGGTGACCGAGGGCGCGAAGTGGTCCTACCGCACGGAGGACGGCCGCTGCGTACCGGCGGTGAGCTGACGGACCTGTTTTGGGGGCGCGGGGAACTGCGCGACAAGCCACGACGCACCCGCAGGGGACCACGGTGCCGGCCGGTGGGGGCTGGTCGCGCAGTTCCCCGCGCCCCTGACGGGGCGCTTCAGCGGGCGGTGTTCAGCTGTCCAGGCCGATCGCGAACGCCGCTTCCAGGTCGTGCTGGGAGTACGTGCGGAACGCGACATGCGTGTCCGTGGCCTCCACGCCGGGGATCTTGCTGATGGAGCCGGGAATGACCTCGGCCAGGTCCTCGTGCTGCTGCACCCGGACCATGGCGATCAGGTCGTAGGTACCGGTGACGGAGAAGACCTCGCTGACGCTGTCCAGCGCGGCGATCCGTTCCGCGATCTCGGGGATCCGGTCCACGCTGGTCTTGATGAGGACGATCGCGGTGATCACGGCTGGTTGTCTCCCTCGGGTGCCGGAGCCGGTACGCACTTCACTTTAGTCGTACGGCCGTACCGCACCCACGCGTAGCCGAAGCCGAGTCCGAAGCCGACCAGATGGGCGAGGTAGGCCACGCCGGGGCCGGCCGGGGCCTGATCCAGGGCCAGCCACTGCAGGGCCGCCCAGAACGGGAGCACCACCCAGGCCGGGAAGCGGAGCGGGAGGAAGAAGAGGAAGGGCAGGAGACTGGTCACGCGGGCGCTGGGGAACAGGTACAGGAACGCGCCGAGGACCGCCGAGATCGCCCCGGACGCCCCCACCAGCGACTGCTGGGACGTCGCGTTGGCGGCCGCGTAGCCGAGCAGCGCGAGATAGCCGCAGCCGACGTAGAAGAGGGTGAACTCGACGCGGCCCATCCGTTCCTCGGTCATCGCCCCGAAGACGAAGAGGAAGAGCATGTTGCCGAGCAGGTGCACCCAGCTGCCGTGGATGAACAGCGCGGTGGCCGGGGTGAGCGCCTCCCGGGCCGGACCGTCGAACAGGTCGGCGGGAACCACCCCCCAGTGGTGGAAGTACGCGCGCTGCGCGGCCGCCAGGGCGTCCCCGGTGCCGTAGGACGGGGTGAAGCCGGAGGCGGGGCCGAGCACGAAGATCAGGCAGCACACGGCGATCAGGGTGTACGTCATGGGCGCGGACGTGCCCCGCAGGCTCCGCAGGGTCCGGACGGCCGTGGTGTTCCAGTTGCCGATCATGGACATAGAGCATGGCGTAACGGGACGCACCGGTGCAGATCGCCTCGCCGCCGTGGACAGGGCGGCGTCGAGTACCCGCCAGGCCGTAGGGTTACGAGCCACACGCGTCGGGACGGCGCGTCACGGACACTAGAAGGAAGCGAACAAGCCACGATGACGGTTCCCCTGCCGACCGCCACGACGCGGTGGCGCTGCACCCTCTGCGGCAACCTCACCCGCTTCGACGTGACCCGCTCGTCGAAGGTGGTCGAGTACGTGCACCTCGACCTGGCCGGTGCGCCCAAGGTCGAGGAGCGCGAGGTGGTCAGTGAGACCATCGAGTCGGTGCGGTGCCGCTGGTGCAACGCGGTGGACCAGGTGGAACTCGTGGACAGGCCGGGCGCCGACTCCTGAGACCGGGAGTCGGCCCCGCACAGGTGATGGGGTGTGACGGATGGTGGAGACCACAGGCGGGGGGCCGGGCGACGGCACCGCCGAGGTGCTTGACCGTCCGTTGCCCGACGGCGTGCGACGGCGTGTCGTGCAGATCGTGTCGGACGGGTTCGGCGGGCTGACCGTCGCCGAACTGCCCGCGCAGCTGCGGCAGTACGCCCGGTTCGCCCCGAACCGTCGGGCCAAGTTCGCGGGGAACGCGATGGCGGCCGCGCTGGAGACGGACACCCTCTTCCGGCAGCGGATCGGGGAGAAGCTGAGAGAGGCCCAGCCGGAACTGGCCGGCGCCCTGGACTCCGGCTCCCCGCCCCCGGCCGCGGACCCGCTCGATGTGGCGGCCGCGGCCTACGTACTGCGTCCCGCGGGCTGGGTGAAGCTGGTGGCGGCGGCCGGCGAGGAGGCCCAGCGGGCCGACGCCGAGCGGGCCGACGAGGAGAGCCGGGCCGAACTGGAGCGGCTGCGCGAGGAACTGGACCGGGCGAGGGAGCTGACCCGCGCCGAGACGGAGCGGCTGCGCGCCGAGCTGGACGCGGCGAAGAGGGAAGCGGAATCGCTTCACCGCAAGCTGCGGGCCGCGCTGAGTGACGTCAAGCGCGGTGAGGCCGCCCTGCGCAAGATGCAGGGCGCGATGGAGGCGGGGCGGACCGAGGGGCAGGCCCAGGTGTCCGCCGCCGAGAGCGAGAGCCGGCGGCTCAAGGCCCGGCTCGGCGAGGTCGAGGCGGCCCTGGAGGCCAGCCGCCGGGCCGCCCGCGAGGGGCGCAGCGTCGAGGACATGAGGCTGCGGCTGCTGCTCGACACCGTCCTGGACGCGGCGCAGGGGCTGCGCCGGGAGCTGGCGCTGCCACCGGTGTCGGTACGGCCCGCGGAGACCGTGGACGCGGTCGAACCGGGACGGATGACCCCGAAGGACATCGCGGCGCGCGCGCTGTCCGAGAACGACCCGGCCATTCTCGACCAGCTGCTCGCCCTCCCGCAGGCGCACCTGGTCGTCGACGGCTACAACGTGACCAAGACCGGATATCCGCAGATGCCGTTGGAGAAGCAGCGGCTGCGGCTGCTCGGCCAGCTCTCCCAGCTCGCCGCCCAGACCGGCGCCGAGGTCACCTGTGTCTTCGACGGCGCCGAGCTGGCCGCGCCGGTGCTGCTGGCCCCGCCGCGCGGCGTCCGGGTGCTGTTCTCGAAGCCCGGCGTCACGGCGGACGAGCTGATCCGCCAGCTGGTGCGCGCCGAGCCGCCGGGCCGCCCGGTGATCGTCGCCTCGACCGACCGCGAGGTCGCCGACGGGGTGGCGAAGGCGGGTGCCCGTCCGGTGGCTTCTGCGATGCTTCTGAAGCGACTGTCCTGAACGTGCAACCCGCATATGCAATGCCCGAATTGACCGAACCATCACGCAACGTAGCGTCAATCGCGCATTACTGCTCGTGAGTTATATGCAAAGAGTGCGTTGCGTGACCACTTTTTTGGCCAGCGGGTTTGAACTGATCACGATGAGGTCACTAGGGTCTGGGCTCGAACCTCCACACGGGTGATCACTCAAACGAAGGAGCCCGTCTCCGTGGCGTCCCATCGTCGACCCAAGCAGCCGAGCCGTGCGCGCGTGACCGTGCTCACCACCGCAGCGGCCGCCGCCGTAGTCCTCAGTGCCAATGCCGCCAATGCGGCGCCCAGCGAGAAGCTGACCAAGGACGAGGTCAAGGCGAAGGTCGACAAGCTCTACGAGGAGGCCGAGCAGGCCACCGAGAAGCTCGACGGGGCCAAGGACAAGCAGCAGAAGCTCCAGAAGGAGATATCCACGATCCAGGACAACGTGGCCCGTGGTCAGGAGGAGCTCAACAAGCTGCGGGACAGTCTCGGTTCGCTGGCCACCGCGCAGTACCGCTCCGGCGGCATCGACCCGTCGGTCCAGCTCTTCCTCTCGTCCAACCCGGACGACTACCTCGACAAGGCGTCCACGCTCGACCAGTTGAGCAGCCAGCAGGTCGAGGCCCTGAAGAAGATCCAGGACAAACAGCGCGAACTCGCCCAGGAGCGGGCAGAGGCCTCCGACAAGCTCAAGGACCTCTCCGCCACCCGGACCGAGCTGGCCAAGCAGAAGTCGGCCGTCCAGGGCAAGCTCGCCGACGCGCAGAAGCTGCTCAACACCCTGACCGCCAAGGAGAAGGCCGCCCTGGACCAGGAGCAGGCCCAGGCCGCCAGCCGCGCCTCCTCGCGCGTGGACCTCGGCAGCACGGGCTCCGCCTCCAGCCGGGCCGCCGCCGCCTTCGCCGCCGGGCAGACCAAGATCGGTTCCCCGTACGTCTACGGCGCCTCCGGTCCGTCCTCCTTCGACTGCTCCGGCTTCACCTCCTGGGCCTACGCCCAGGCCGGCGTCACCATCCCGCGCACTTCCGAGGCACAGGCCAACGCCGGCACCCGCATCTACAGCGCGAGCGACCTCAAGGTCGGCGACCTGGTCATCTTCTACGGCGACTACCACCACGTCGGCCTGTACGCCGGCAACGGCCAGGTGCTGCACGCCCCGCACACCGGCGCCGTCGTGCGCTACGAGGCGATGAGCGACATGACCTTCGAGTTCGGCGTCCGCATCTGACCTCCGCCGAGGCCCCGAGCCTCGTCAAGATCACGTCATTGGGTCGTCCGAACGGGCGAACTGTGCCAGCTTGATGTGAGCCTCGCCCCGCCTGTGACCTGCGTCGGAGGCGGGGCGTCGCGTTTGTGCGCCCGTGGAGGGTCTTTGGCTGGTGCGTGGCCGCGCGGCTAGCATCGCCGCGTCCAGTGACGGAAGTCGCCGGACCTACCGCCGGACGGGCGGGAAGTCACGCTTGTGGAGGCTGTGTGAGACCGACCCACATGGGTCGGCGACGGCCTGTGAAACAGGAACCCGCGGTGGCGCCGCTGAGCGGTGCGGACCGGAATCCCCTGCCCTGGGCGGGGGAGGGCGTCAATGTCGGCGCGTTTCCCCCTGGACGGGGGAGACCGTCGGCGTCCGACGATCGAAGGAGCGCGGCTTCCTGTGGGGTCCCATCGCCGCTCTGTGCCGTCCGGGTTCAACCGGGGCGCCGGTGCCGCTCTCTGTGTGCTGTCGGCCGCGGCGGCCGCGCTCGGTGCCGCACCGGCGGGCGCCGCCCCGCACACCGACGGTCACGCCGAGGTGGACCGGCTGTACCAGCAGGCCGAGGAGGCGACCGAGGCCTACGACAAGGCCGACGAGCGGGCCGACGCGCTGCGCCGGGAGGTGAACGACTCCCAGGACCGCATCGCCCGCCAGCAGCAGCGCGTCAACGCCATGCGGGAGGCGCTCGGTTCGCTCGCCGGCGCCCAGTACCGCTCCGGCGGCATCGACCCCACCGTGGCCCTGCTGTTCTCCGACAACCCGCAGGACTACCTCGACCGGGCCTCCCTCCTCGACCGCATCGACGTCCGGCAGGCCGGGCAGCTCCGGCAGCTCCAGGCGGCGCTGCGCGAACTCGCCCAGGAGCGCGCCGAGGCCGCCGGACAGCTCGCCGAACTGGAGCGCAGCCGCAGGGCGGTCTCCTCCCACAAGGCCGTCGTGGAGCAGAAGCTCGCCACGGCCCGGCGGCTCCTCGACGCGATGCCCGCCGCCGACCGCGCCGCCTTCGAACACGCCTCCCGCGGCGACGGCCGGGCCGGCCTGCCCGACCTCGCCGGCGTCACCGCCCCCGACGGCCGCGCCGCCGCCGCGCTCGCCGCCGCCCGCTCCGCCCTCGGCAAGCCGTACGTCTGGGGCGCCAGCGGCCCCTCCGGCTTCGACTGCTCGGGCCTGATGCAGTGGTCGTACGCGCACGCCGGGATCCACCTCCCGCGCACCTCGCAGGAGCAGCGGCACGCCGGCCACCAGGTCCCGCTCTCCCAGGCACAACCCGGTGACCTGGTCGTCTACCGCTCCGACGCCAGCCATGTCGCCATGTACGTCGGCAACGGCCAGGTCATCCACGCCCCCTACCCGGGCGCCCCGGTCCGCTACGACCCGGTCGGAATGATGCCGGTCTCCTCCGTCACGCGGCCCTGACTTCCGGGCTTGTGCCCGTACGATCGGAAAGTGGCTGGTCGTGGACGGGCGTGGCGCTCAGGAGCGGTGGGGCTGTGTCTGCTGCTCCTGCCGCTGACCGGATGCGGCGGCGGACAGTCGTCGACGGGCACCGCGATGGCCGAGGTGCAGCAGGTCCTGGACCGCCGCTCGGCCGCGGTCCTCGGCCACGACGAGAAGGCGTACGCCGAGACCGGCACCCGCAGTTCCTACGCGGACCTGCGGGCCGTACCGCTCGCCGACTGGAGCTACCGGCTGACCGCCCTGCACGCCGACGGCGCCGGGGCCACCGCCGCAGCCCGGCTCAGCTACCGGATACAGGGCTACGACAAGGCTCCGGTGACCACGGACCGTACGCTGACCCTCAGCCGCACCGCCGACGGACAGTGGTACGTCAGTCACGACAGGCCCGCCAAGAAGTCCGGGCAGCAGCTGTGGGACCAGGGCAGGGTGACCGCGGTCAGGAGCTCCCACGCCCTCGTCCTGGGCGTCGGCCAGTCCTCGTCCACGCTGCGCGGCTACGCCCGGCTCGCCGACGCCGCCGTTCCCGAGGTCTCCAAGGCCTGGGGCACGGACTGGACCCGGCGGGTGGTCCTGCTCGTCCCCGGGTCGCTGGACGGCATGGCGGGCCTGCTGGGCGCCCCCGCCTCCAACTACCGGGGCATCGCCGCGGTCACCACCGGCGAGGCGGGAGGCTCCGGACAGACTCCGGCGGACCGGGTCATCCTCAACCCGGAGGCGTACGCCGTCCTCGGCCCGGTCGGCAGACAGGTCGTCCTCACCCACGAGACGACCCACGTGGCCACCCGCGCCCACACCACGGCCGCCACCCCGCTCTGGCTCTCCGAGGGGTACGCCGACTGGATCGGCTACCTCGACACCGGCCGTACGCCCACCGAGGCCGCGCCGGAACTCGCCCGCGCCGTCGAGGCCGGGGAGGTCCCGGAGAACCTCCCGGCGGACAAGGACTTCGGCTTCACCGACGACCCCACCAAGCTGGCCCAGGCCTACGAGGGCGGCTGGCTGGCCTGCCGGATGATCGCCGGCCACTGGGGCGAGGAGAAGCTCGGTGCCTTCTACCGGGCCGTCGGCGCGCACAAGGAGCGGGCAGGTGCGGTCGAGGACGCGCTGAAGGCGGAACTGGGCACGACCCTGCCGGACTTCACCGCACGCTGGCGGGACTATCTGACGGCTCAGCTCGCCGACTGACCCGGCCGCCAGGAGTCAGGAGGAGACCCGGGTCTCCTTCGAACGGGTGGCCTGGGACGGGAACGGGGCTACGGGCGTCTCGGTCACCGTGGAGCGCCACAGCCGGCGGGCCGCCGTGACCGTCGCCGCGAGCAGCAGGCCGTTGCGCAGCACCAGCAGGGTGATGCCGTACCAGTCGCTCACCACGACGTGCGAGAAGCCGACCGGGAACTCCAGGACCGTCACGAAGGTCGCCAGGAGCAGCAGCACCGCGGGCGGGGTCATGCGGCTGGCGCGGAAGCAGAGGCAGACGGCGGCCAGGCCCACCAGCCACACCATGTACTGCGGGCTGATCACCCGGCTGGTGACCGTGAACATCAGGACGGCGGTGAAGGCCGCGTCCGCGAGGGTGTGCGACCGGAAGCGGATTGCCGACAGCCGCCACAGCAGCACCCAGCCGAACGCGAGCGCGGTGAGCAGCAGGGCCGCCGTGCTCACCGCCTGCACGTGCGGGCCGAGGAATTCGATCGAGCCGTAGTTCAGCAGCACCTCGCCGTGCCAGCCGAAGTGCCGGGCGATGTGGAAGACCAGTCCGCCCAGCGACTCCACCTCGGTGCCCCGGTCCCGCTGGAAGGTCAGGAAGGCGAACGCGCCCGGCATGGAGACCGCGAACAGCGCGCCGACCGCGGCCGCCGTGACCGCCGCCGACACCCAGGCCCGCCGCCGTACGGCACCCACCAGGAGCAGCGCGGGCCACACCTTGACCATCGCGCCGAGACCGGCCAGCGCGCCCATCAGACGGGGGTGCCGGGCCCCGGCCAGCAGCGCGGCGACGGCGAGGGCGGTGACCATCAGGTCGTAGCGGGAGTAGACGGTCGGGCCGAGCAGCGGGACGCCGAGCACCCAGACCCAGGCGCCGCGCAGGGTGCGCCCGGGGCGCAGGCCGGCGTAGCCGAGGAGGCACAGCACCACCAGGTCGGCCAGGCAGGCCAGCACGAAGAAGGCGGTCGGGTAGTCCAGGAAGGGCAGCAGGGCGGGGGCGAGGATCGCCACGGCGGCCGCGGGCGGGTACTGCCAGGTGACGTCGTCCAGCGGAAACGTTCCGTGCCGCAGGACCTCGTACCAGCCCTGGTAGATGACCGACACGTCGGTGGTGACGTCCGCGCCGGGGAACACGAACACCTTCAGGACGTACAGCAGCAGCACCAGCCGGGTGGTACCCCAGGTGACCAGCAGCAACGCCACGGTACGCCGCACGCCCGTCCTGTCCACCTGAGCCCCTGTCCGTCGGCATCGCCGTGTCGAGTGGGCCACATGATCTCCCGGCGTCCTGTGCGGGGGCCATGAAGCACGGCCGAACGTCCTGTGCGGGTATGGTCTGCGGCGATGCACAAGACCCTCATCGTGACCAATGACTTCCCGCCCCGGCCGGGCGGTATCCAGGCCTTCCTGCACAACATGGCACTGCGGCTGGATCCCGAGCGGCTGGTCGTCTACGCGTCCACGTGGAAGCGGGGCCGGGAGGGCGCGCGGGCCACCGCCGAGTTCGACGCGGAGCAGCCCTTCACCGTCGTGCGCGACCGTACGACGATGCTGCTGCCGACGCCCGCGGCGACCCGGACGGCGGTCGGGCTGCTGCGGGAGCACGGGTGCGGCTCGGTGTGGTTCGGGGCGGCGGCTCCGCTCGGGCTGATGGCGCCGGCGCTGCGGAAGGCCGGCGCGGAGCGGCTGGTCGCCACCACCCACGGGCACGAGGCGGGCTGGGCGCAGCTGCCCGCGGCCCGGCAGCTGCTCGGGCGGATCGGGGACACCACCGACACGGTCACCTATCTCGGCGAGTACACGCGGTCCCGGATCGCGACCGCGCTTAGCGCCGGGGCGGCCGGGCGGATGGTGCAGTTGCCGCCGGGGGTGGACGAGAAGACCTTCCACCCGGGCTCCGGGGGCGCCGAGGTGCGGGCGCGGCTGGGGCTGAGCGAGCGGCCGGTGGTCGTGTGCGTGTCGCGGCTGGTGCCGCGCAAGGGGCAGGACACGCTGATCCTCGCGATGCCGCTGATCCTGGCCGCCGAGCCGGACGCGGTGCTGCTGATCGTGGGCGGCGGGCCGTACGAGAAGGAGCTGCGGCGGCTGGCGCGGGAGACCGGGGTCGAGGCGTCGGTGCGGTTCACCGGGGCCGTGGCGTGGGCGGAGCTGCCCGCGCACTTCGGCGCGGGTGACGTGTTCGCCATGCCGTGCCGGACCCGGCGGGGCGGGCTGGACGTGGAGGGGCTCGGGATCGTGTACCTGGAGGCCTCGGCGACCGGGCTGCCGGTGGTGGCCGGGGACTCGGGCGGGGCGCCGGACGCGGTGCTGGACGGGGAGACCGGGTGGGTGGTGCGGGGCGGGTCCCCCGAGGAGGCCGCCGAGCGGATCGTCGTGCTGCTGGGGGACGCCGAGCTGCGGCGGCGGATGGGGGAACGGGGGCGGCGGTGGGTCGAGGAGCGGTGGCGGTGGGATCTTCTCGCGGAGCGGCTGAAGGAGCTCCTGTAAAAGTCTGTTCCAAGGGGTTGCCGCAATCGTCGTCGTACCCCTAGGCGGAAGCGGAAAATCCGCACATGCTGCGCGCATGACAGCAAAACTGATGCAGCGTCAGCTGACTAGGCGTCACATTCTGGGCATGATCGCCCTCCAGACCGCCGCCGCGGCCGGTCTCACCCGCGTCGGGCTCCAGTCGGCGCAGGCCGCCGAGGAAGCCGCCGACGTCACCAACGTCCCGGCCGTCGTGGTCGGTTCCGGGTACGGCGGGGCCGTGGCCGCGCTCCGGCTCGGACAGGCCGGGATCCGGACCGTCATGATCGAGATGGGCCAGCTGTGGAACACGGCCGGTTCGGACGGCAAGATCTTCTGTTCCACCGCCGCCCCCGACAAGCGGTCCATGTGGTTCAAGACCCGCACCGAGGCCCCGCTCGCCACCTTCCTCTGGCTGGACGTCGTCAACAAGGACATCGCCTCCTACGCGGGCGTGCTCGACCGGGTGCACTACGACAACATGTCCGTGTACGTGGGGCGCGGCGTCGGGGGCGGGTCGCTGGTCAACGGGGGGATGGCGGTCACCCCGCGCCAGTCGTACTTCGCCGAGCAGTTCCCGACCGTGGACGCGAGCGCGATGTACAACACGTACTTCCCGCGCGCCCGCACCATGCTGGGCGTCAACACCATCGACTCCACCTGGTTCGAGTCGACCGAGTGGTACCAGTTCACCCGGACCTCCCGGAAGGCCGCCGCCAACACCGGGCTCACGACCACCTTCGTGCCCAACGTCTACGACTTCGGGTACATGCAGCAGGAGGCCGCCGGCACCGCCACCAAGTCCGCGCTCGCCCAGGAGGTCATCTACGGCAACAACTACGGCAAGAAGAGCCTCGACAAGACCTACCTCGCCGCCGCCCTCGGCACCGGCAACGTCACCATCCACACCCTGGAGAAGGTCAAGGCCGTCACGCGGGCGAGCGACGGGTCGTACGTGCTCAGCGTCGACCGGATCGACACCAGCGGGAACGTCGTGGAGAGCAAGCAGTACAGCTGTACCTACCTGTTCCTGGGCGGCGGGAGCCTCGGCACCACCGAGCTGCTCGTCCGGGCCCGGGACACCGGTGCGCTGCCCGCGCTCAACTCCAGTGTGGGGGGCGGCTGGAGCACCAACGGCAACACCATGCTCGGCCGGGCCAACCACATCTGGGACACCACCGGCGCCAACCAGTCGACCATGCCGGTCATGGGCATCGACGACTGGGCCAACACCGACAACCCGGTCTTCGCCGAGATCGCGCCGCTGCCCATCGGGTTCGAGACCTGGGTGAGCCTGTACCTGGCGATCACCAAGAACCCGCAACGGGCGTCCTTCACCTACGACTCCGCGAGCGACGCGGTGAAGCTGGGCTGGACCGCGGCCCAGAGCGCGGTCTCGGTCGCCATGGCCAAGAAGCTGTTCGACCGGATCAACACGGCCAACGCGACGATCTACCGGTACGACCTGTTCGGCTCGTCCAGCAAGGTGTTCGCGGACGACTTCTGCTACCACCCGCTGGGCGGCTGCGTCCTGGGGCAGGCGACCGACGACTACGGAAGGGTGAAGGGGTATTCCAAGCTGTACGTCACCGACGGCTCGCTCGTGCCCGGGAACATCGGGGTGAACCCGTTCGTCACCATCACCGCGCTCGCCGAGCGGACGATGGAACGGGTTCTCGCCGAGGACTTCTGAGCAGCCTCCGAGTGCCGCTCTACTTCTGGTAGATGGCCTCGATCTCGTCCGCGTAGTCCTTCGCCACCACATTGCGCTTGAGCTTCAGGGACGGCGTCAGGTGGCCCGACTCCTCCGAGAACTGGGAGGACAGAATGCGGAACTTCCGCACCGATTCCGCCTTCGACACCGCGGCGTTGCCGTCGTCGACAGCGGCCTGGATCGCCGCGAGCAGATCCGGGTCGTCACGCAGCGACGCCGCGGTGGAGCCCGCCGGTTTGCCGTGCTCGGCCGCCCAGCGGCCCAGGAACTCGTCGTCGATGGTGACCAGCGCGCCCACGAACGGCCGCCCGTCGCCCACCACCATGCACTCCGCGACCAGCGCGTGCGCGCGGATCCGGTCCTCGATCACGGCCGGGGCGACGTTCTTGCCGCCCGCGGTGACGATGATCTCCTTCTTGCGGCCGGTGATCCTGAGGTAGCCGTCCTCGTCCAGGGTGCCGATGTCCCCGGTGTGGAACCAGCCGTCGGCCAGCGCCTCGGCGGTCGCGGCCGGGTTGTTCCAGTACTCCTTGAACAGGTGCTCGCCGTGCAGCAGCACCTCTCCGTCGTCCGCGATGCGGATGACCGAGCCGGGCAGCGGCTGACCGACCGTGCCGATCTTCTGCCGGTCCCAGGGGTTGAACGCGGTCGCCGCACAGGACTCGGTCAGGCCGTAGCCCTCCAGGACCGTGAAGCCGATGCCGCGGAAGAAGTGGCCCAGCCGCTCGCCGAGCGGGGCGCCGCCGGAGATGGCGTACTCGCCCTTGCCGCCGAGCACCGCGCGCAGCCTGCTGTAGACGAGCTTGTCGAAGGTTCTGTGCTTGATCTTCAGGCCGAGGGACGGACCCGACGGGGTGTCCAGCGCCTTGCTGTACGCGATCGCGGTGTCCGCGGCCCTGTCGAAGATCTTGCCCTTGCCGTCCGCCTGCGCCTTGGCGCGCGCCGAGTTGTAGACCTTCTCGAAGACGCGCGGGACGCCGAGGATCAGCGTCGGCCGGAACGCGGCCAGTTCGTCGGTGAGGTTCTTGATGTCCGGGACGCAGCCCAGCTTGATCGGCGCCATCATCGGGGCGATCTGGACCAGCCGGCCGAAGACGTGCGCGAGCGGCAGGAAGAGGAGGACCGAACACTCCCCGGTGCGGAACAGCGGGCGCAGGCGCTCCACGATGTTGCCGCACTCCGCGAAGAAGGCGCGGTGGGTGAGGACGCAGCCCTTGGGGCGCCCGGTCGTACCGCTCGTGTAGACGACGGTCGCCGGGTCGTCCGCCTTCGCCTGGGAGCTGCGCTCGTCGACGGTCGCGTCGGTGACGCCCTGGCCGAGCCGGCCCAGCTCCTCCAGCGCACCGGCCTCGATCTGCCAGACGTGCTTGAGGGCGGGCAGCGTCTCGCGCACCGACTCGACGGCGGCCGCGTGGTTGTCGAGCTCGACGATGCAGGCGGTCGCGCCGGAGTCGCTGAGGATCCACTGCACCTGCTCCGGTGAGCTGGTCTCGTACACCGGCACGGTGACCGCGCCGGCGCTCCAGATCGCGAAGTCGAGGAGCGTCCACTCGTAGCGGGTGCGGGACATCAGGCCGACCCGGTCGCCCGGCTGGACGCCCGAGGCGATGAGGCCCTTCGCGGCCGCGTGCACCTCGGCCAGGAAGGTCGTGGCGGTCACGTCCTGCCACACACCCCCGACCTTGCGGGCCATGACGGCTACGTCGGGATGCTGCGCGGCGTTTCTGCGGACGATGTCGGTCAGATTGCCGTCCGCGGGGACCTCGTACAAAGCCGGAAGGCTGAACTCGCGCAAGACTGCTGCTCCTCATAGGGCGCCGACGCCACGACGTTGTGCGATGCGACGGTGCGGTCCAAGGCTCGGGCAGGTGCTCAGGGCTTCGCCACGGGTTGGGAGATCCGTTGGTTGAAATCCTGAGCACGACTGGACTGCCCGGACGTTACCCGCCGGTATGGCTTCTTCGACAGGGGGGTCCGGCGAGATGTTCGGTGCGTCACACGGGTTGGTGTTCCTTCGCGTACGGTAGTCCAAGGCCTTAGTGACTGACCAGTAACCGTAGGCCCGGCCATTGCCTGTTCACGTTTGCCGCACAGGCCTACGCTTGATCACCATGTCAGCCACACCCTCCGGCGTCCCGAGGACCCGCGTCCACGTGGTCAGCGACGTGCACGGCAACACCCGTGACCTGGCCCGGGCCGGCGACGGCGCCGACGCCCTGATCTGTCTCGGCGACCTCGTCCTCTTCCTCGACTACGCCGACCACTCCCGCGGCATCTTCCCCGACCTGTTCGGCGTCGAGAACGCCGACCGGCTCGTCGAACTCCGCACCGCCCGCCGTTTCGAGGAAGCCCGGGAACTCGGTGCCCGGCTCTGGGGCGGCATCGGCATGGACCGCGCCACCGCCATCGAGAAGGCGGTGCGCAAGCAGTACGCCGAGATGTTCGCGGTGTTCCCGGCACCCACGTACGCGACGTACGGCAACGTCGACATGCCACCGCTGTGGCGGGAGTACGCCGGGCCGGGCACGACGGTGCTGGACGGCGAGCGCGTCGAGATCGGCGGCCGGGTCTTCGGTTTCGTCGGCGGCGGGCTGCGCACCCCGATGCGCACCCCCTACGAGATCTCCGACGAGGAGTACGCGGCGAAGATCGAGGCGGTCGGCGAGGTCGACGTGCTCTGCACGCACATCCCGCCCGAGGTGCCGGAGTTGGTCTACGACACCGTCGCGCGCCGATTCGAACGGGGCAGCCGGGCCCTGCTGGACGCCATCCGCCGCACCCGCCCCCGCTACTCGCTCTTCGGACATGTCCACCAGCCGCTGGTGAAGCGGATGCGGATCGGGGCCACCGAGTGCGTGAACGTCGGGCACTTCGCGGGTACGGGACGGCCCTGGGCACTGGAATGGTGACCGCCCCGGACAGGGGGTGAAGTCGGCTGGTCGGCCGCGCGGTAGCCTTCACGCTGCACGTGCGTGCGCACGCCTGTGCAGCGACCCCCCTTTCATGGTCTCACCGGCCCGCATCTGGAGGAGCCACGGCGATGGCGGAACACACCAGCTCGAGCATCACGATCGAGGCGGCCCCGGCCGACGTCATGGCGGTGATCGCCGACTTCGCCCGTTACCCGGACTGGACCGGCGAGGTGAAGGAGGCGGAGGTCCTGAAGACCGACGCCCAGGGCCGTGCCGAGCAGGTCCGGCTGGTCATGGACGCCGGCGCGATCAAGGACGACCAGGTCCTCGGATACACCTGGACCGGCGGCGACGAGGTCTCCTGGACGCTGGTGAAGTCCCAGATGCTGCGCTCCCTGGACGGCTCGTACCTTCTGAAGCCGGTGGGCGCGGGTGCCACCGAGGTCACGTACTCGCTGACGGTGGACGTGAAGATCCCGATGCTCGGCATGATCAAGCGCAAGGCCGAGAAGGTCATCATCGACCGGGCGCTGGCGGGGCTGAAGAAGAGGGTGGAGTCGGGGGAGAAGTGAGGTAGGGACGCGCCGCGGGGGTACGCGTGGTCTCCCGGGTACGGGTCCGTCGCGGCTGATCGCGCAGTTCCCCGCGCCCCTGACGGGGCGCTGTAGTCGCGTCAGCTGCACAGCCGGCCCTCTTCAGCCGCGGGCAGGCGTGCCGCAGGGCGGCACGGGTGGGCGCGGGGGCACCCTGTCGGCGCCGGTAAGTGACACCCGCTGCGCCCGCTGTAGCGAGGGCTCACCTGGACGTCCGTTACGGTTCACCCTCATGCGCACCATCCTGATCACCGGCCCGGGCGGCAGCGGCCGTACGACCGTCGCCGCGGCGACCGCCCTGCGCGCCGCGGCCGAGGGCACCCCCACTCTCGTCCTGAGCGCCGACCGTGAGGACACCCTCGGCGCCGCCCTGGGCACGGCGACAGGACCGGAGCCCACCCGCCTCACCCCCACCCTCACCGCCTGGCGCCCCGACGCCGCCGCCCGCTTCCGCGAGGACCTCACCGCCTTCCAGACCCGCGCCGCGAACGTCCTCGACCTCCTCGGCGCCTCCCGCCTGGACGCCGAGGAGCTCACCCCCCTTCCCGGCGCCGAGGAGCTGTCCTTCCTGCGCGCCCTGCGCGACGCCGCCCTGTCCGAGCGCTACGAGCTGCTGGTCGTGGACCTTCCGCCCGCCCCCCGGGCACTCGCCCTGCTCGCCCTCCCCGAGGAGCTGCGCCGCTACCTGCGCCGGCTGCTCCCGCCCGAGCGGCAGGCGGCCCGCGCCCTGCGCCCCGTCCTCGGCCGCCTCGCCGGCGTCCCCATGCCCGCCGACTGGCTCTACGAGACGGCCGCCCGCTGGGACGCCGAGCTCGCCGCGGTCGAGGCCGTCCTCGCCGACCGCCACACCGCCGTACGCCTGGTCGCCGAACCCGGCCCGGCCGGCGCCGACGCCGTCCGCACCGCCCGCCTCGGCCTCGCCCTGCGCGGTCTGCCCTGCGCGACCCTGGTCGCCAACCGGGTGCTGCCCGAGGACACCTCGCTGCACACCCTCGTCGCCCAGCAGCGCAAGACCCTCGCGGAGTGGGCGGAGGCCTACGAGGTCACGACCGTCGCCCACCTGGGACACGACCCGCGCGGCACCGACGACCTCGCCGCGCTCGCCGCGCCCGGCGTCAACACCGCGCCCGCCCCGGTCGAGTGGCGCGTCGCCGACCGGATCGAGGAGGACGGCGTCCTCGTCTGGCACATCCCGCTGCCCGGCGCGATACGGGACGGCCTGGACCTCGTCCGGCGCGGCGACGAGGTCGTGATCACCGTGGGCGGCTTCCGCCGGATCGTCGCCCTGCCCTCGGCCCTGCGCCGCTGCACCGTCGCCGGGGCCGCGCTGCGCGACGGCGAGCTGAGGCTGCGGTTCGCGCCGGACCCGGAGCTGTGGCCGCGCTGACGATGAAACCGGTACGCCCGTTCGGGTAACGTCGTAGAGACGAACCGTAGTCAGGAGTCGGTCATGAGCGAAGAGCGCCCCACAGCTGACGCCTCCGAGGCCGCGGACGAGGTACGGGCGACCGACGACGACGCCTGGGCCACCGCCTGCGCCGAGGATCTGGAGGCGGAGAAGGCCCGCCGCCGTTCCCAGTACGGCTCGCCTCCCGGGTCGGCCGCCGAGGAACTGCGCAAGCTCGTCGACGCCGTCGCCGACAAGCTCTCCGGCATCCAGACCCCGCTGCTCGGGGCGGTCGCCGGTCCCGCCGCCCAGCAGGTGGTCCGGCAGGTCGTCCAGCAGGCGAAGAACGCCGTCGAGCCCGTCATAGAGCGCAACCCGGACGTCTTCGACCACCTGGCCGCGGCCGGCAGCGAACTCCTCGCCGCCTACCGCTCCGCGGTCCAGACCCAGGAGACCCGCTGGACCTCCGGCAAGCACGACCCGGGCGAGGACACCGGCCCCGGCGAACGCATCGACCTCGACTGACGGCCCCCTGAAGACCCTGCCGTCGGGACCCCGACCGCAGGGCCTCGGGTACGGTTGGCCGTAGCGGGGCTCGACCGAAACTGAGGGATTCATGGGACTCACCATCGGCGTCGACATCGGCGGCACGAAGATCGCGGCCGGCGTGGTCGATGAGGAAGGCAACATCCTCTCGACCCACAAGGTGCCGACCCCGGGCACGCCCGAGGGCATCGTGGACGCCATTGCCTCCGCCGTCGAGGGCGCCCGTGCCGGGCACGAGATCGTCGGTGTGGGCATCGGCGCCGCCGGTTACGTGAACCGGCAGCGCTCCACGGTCTACTTCGCGCCCAACATCGACTGGCGCCAGGAGCCGTTGAAGGAAGAAGTCGAGGCCCGCGTCGGCCTCCCCGTGGTCGTGGAGAACGACGCCAACGCCGCCGCCTGGGGCGAGTACAAGTTCGGCGCCGGCAAGGGCCACCGCAACGTCATCTGCATCACCCTCGGCACCGGCCTCGGCGGCGGCATCATCATCGGCAACAAGCTGCGCCGCGGGCACTTCGGCGTCGCCGCCGAGTTCGGGCACATCCGGATGGTCCCGGACGGGCTGCTGTGCGGCTGCGGCTCACAGGGCTGCTGGGAGCAGTACGCCTCCGGCCGCGCCCTGGTCCGCTACGCCAAGCAGCGCGCCAACGCCACCCCGGAGCACGCCGAGATCCTGCTCGCCCTCGGCGACGGCACGCCCGAGGGCATCGAGGGCAAGCACATCTCCATGGCCGCCCGGCAGGGCGACCCGGTCGCCGTCGACTCCTACCGCGAGCTCGCCCGCTGGGCCGGCGCCGGCCTCGCCGACCTGGCCTCCCTCTTCGACCCCTCCGCGTTCATCGTCGGCGGCGGCCTCTCGGACGAGGGCGAACTGGTCCTCGACCCGATCCGCAAGTCCTACAAGCGCTGGTTGGTGGGCGGCAACTGGCGCCCGGTCGCCGACGTCATCGCGGCCCAGCTGGGCAACGAGGCGGGCCTGGTGGGGGCAGCCGACCTGGCTCGCGAACCCGACCCGATCATGTAATCACTGCCCACGGGTCCCACCTGCTTTTTTTGGGGGCGCGGGGAACTGCGCGACCAGCCGCACACGACCGGCGGTCGCCCACCCGCCCCGCGTCCCACCCCCGTAGGCGCACGGCCTCCCCAACCCGGCGTACATTGATCAATATGGCGCCGCTCCCCAACTCCCACACAGAGCCCGACGGTTCCGCCGTCATCCGCGTCCTCAGCTACAACATCCGCTCCATGCGGGACGACACCGACGCGCTCGCCCGCGTCATCAGGGCCTGCGCCCCCGACCTGGTCCTGGTCCAGGAGGCTCCCCGGTTCTTCCGCTGGCGCAAGAAGCTCGCCCGCCTCGCCTCGGCCTGCGACCTGGTGATCCTCACGGGCGGCGGGACGGCGGCGGGCCCGGCGATCCTCTGCTCACTGCGCGCCACCGTCGAGCGCACCGAGGACGTCCTTCTCCCCCTCACCCCCGGTCTGCACCGCCGCGGCCTCGCGGCCGCCGTCGTCCGGTTCGGCGGCGCCCGGCTCGGCGTCACCAGCTTCCACCTCAGCCTCAGCCAGGACGAGCGCTACGAGCAGGGCGGCCTGCTCCTGGACCGGATGGCCGGGATGGGCGTTCCGTACGCCATCGCCGGCGGCGACCTCAACGACCGCCCCGACGGCCGCACCTTCCGCCGCCTGGCCGACGCGCTCCAGGACTGCCGCGCCACCGCCCCCTGGGGCGGCGGGTTCACCTCTCCGTCCACCGAGCCCCACCAGCGCATCGACGCCGTGTTCGCGACGAAGGGCATCGAGGTGCTCGGCTGCGGCGTGCCTCTGGAGCAGCCCGGAGCGGCCGAGGCCGATCTCAGGCGGGCGACCGACCACCTGCCCGTGCTGGCCGCCCTCCGGGTACCCGCGGCCTGAACCGGCGTTGAGCGTCACCGCCCCGAGGGCGGCCACCAACCGTCCTTCGGGAGCGTCGGGTCGTCGTAGGCGACGGCCACCCCGGTACGCCCCTCCGCGTCCGTCTGGTCCGGCGGCACCGGGACCGGCTGCAGCAGCGCGGCGAGGCTGAGGCGGATCTGCGACCAGTCCTCCTCGGTGCGGCAGTCGAGCGAGGTCGCCCGGCTGCCGCAGCGATCACCCGGGCGTCACTGTCCTCGCGCTCCCCGTCGCGGGAACCGGTGCGCTGTGGTCCTACGGTGCGTCCGAAGGCCTCTGCGGCTCGGACTCGGTTGTTCACCTCTCCCTCGCCGGTCGACGGAAGCGAGTTCCCCTGTTCCGGGGACCGGACCGGCCCCGGAACAGGGGAAGGCCCGTCCGGAGCGGTTCCGGACGGGCCCTCGGGCGGGTGTGGGTCGGTCAGACGACGGCTCCCCGCCCGGGGTCGCCGTCCTCGTCGTCGTCGGTCTTCATCCTGGTCACCAGCGTGACGAAGCCGCCGAGGAAGCCGCCGATGCCCAGCGTCGCCAGCCACCAGGTCATGTCCCAGCCCAGCAGCACCGCGAGCAGCAGCAGCACCGGCCCGCCCGCCACGCCCAGCCAGGCGAACTTGGCCGTGGCGTCGGCGTCCGGCAGCGGCGGCGGCTCGGGCGGCACGAAGTGCCCCTCGTCGTCCTCGTCGAAGTCGTCCTCCGACGGCTCCGCGGCCGTGTAGTCCCGCGGGCCGCCCACCCCGGGCGCGAAGGAGATGGAACTGCCCAGCGGCCGCACCGGCCGCTGCTCCTCGGCCGCCGCGGCATCGGTCCCGGCGGCCTCGGTGCCCGCGTCGGTCTCCTGCTCGTCGTCGTCCTCGTCGGTCGCCGGCAGCGCGAGATCCTGCACCGGCCTGTAGGGCTTCGTGCCCGGCGGGTCCGGCGGCTCCTCGCCGTACCCCGCGACGATCGCCGCCCAGGCGGCCGCCTCGTCGAAGGGCACCCCCGTCTCGTCCGGCTCGCGGTCCTCGCGGTCGGAGTCGTGCTCAGCCAACTGCGGCCGTCCCTTCCTTGCCGACACTGGGTGCGAGCCGGCCGACGAAGGCGAGGCTCTCCTCGAAGATCCGGTCCGCGTCATGGTCCAACGTCGCCACGTGGTAACTCTGTTCCAGCACGACCTCCGTTACGTCCGTGGAGGACACCCGGCTCAGGATCCGGGCGGAATCCACCGCCGGAACCACATGGTCCCGGGTGCTGCGCAGGAGCAGCAGCGGCTGGGTCACCTGCGGCAACTCCTTGTCCACCTGGCGGAAGAAGTTCCGCAGCGAGTGCGCGCAGTGCAGCGGCACCCGGTCGTACCCGGTCTCCGCGGCGCCCGGCTTGGCGATGTCGCTGGCGATGCCCCGCGTCGTGCGGACGAGATGCCGGGCCACCGGAAGGGCGTACGCCGACAGGCCGTGCACCTTGTTCGCCGGGTTGACGATCACCACGCCGTCCACACCCGTACCGTTCCTGGCGGCCAGCCGCAGTGCCAGGGTGCCGCCCATGGACAGGCCCGCCACGAACACCTGGGAGCAGCGCTCGCGCAGCAACCGCAGCTCGCGGTCCACCTCCGCGTACCAGTCCTGCCAGCCGGTGACCTGCATGTCCTCCCAGCGGGTGCCGTGTCCGGGCAGCAGGGGCACGGACACGCTCAGGCCGTGTGCCGCATGGTGCTCCGCCCAGGGGCGCAGCGACTGGGGCGAGCCGGTGAAGCCGTGACAGAAGAGGACGCCGACCTCCCCGCCGTCATGGCGGTACGGCTCGGCTCCGGGGAGAACCGGCACCTTCGGTCTCCAATTCGTTCGAGTTCGTTCGACGGGGCGGAACTGCGAGAGCCATGGACGACGACTCCGGTTGTGCTTCACGGTACGCGACGGCACTGACACCGACCAGGGTCGTCGGGCCCATTCCCGGCGCTCCGGGTTAAGGTCTGATCGACGGAAACAGGAGGCACTGGGTTGTTGTACGGCGCGATGAAGGTCGCCATCGGGGGACCGCTGAAGGTCACCTTCAGGCCCTGGGTGGAGGGCCTGGAGAACGTTCCGGCCGAGGGCCCGGCGATCCTGGCGAGTAACCATCTGTCCTTCTCGGACTCGTTCTTCCTGCCCGCGGTGCTGGACCGCAAGGTCACCTTCATCGCGAAGGCCGAGTACTTCACCACGCCCGGGGTGAAGGGCCGCCTCACGGCCGCCTTCTTCAAGGGCGTCGGTCAGCTCCCGGTGGACCGCTCCGGCGCGCGCGGCGCCGGCGAGGCCGCGGTGCAGAGCGGCATAGACGTGCTCAGGCGCGGCGAGCTGTTCGGCATCTACCCGGAGGGCACCCGTTCGCCCGACGGCCGGCTGTACCGGGGCAAGCCCGGCGGCCTCGCGCGCGTGGCGCTCGCCACCGGCGCCCCGGTCGTCCCGGTCGCCATGATCGACACGGAGAAGATCCAGCCGCCGGGGCAGGTGATGCCCAAGCTGATGCGGCCGGGCATCCGGATCGGCAAGCCGCTGGACTTCAGCCGCTACCAGGGCATGGAGCACGACCGGTTCGTGCTGCGCGCGGTGACCGACGAGGTCATGTACGAGATCATGAAACTCTCCGGCCAGGAGTACGTGGACATCTACGCGACCGCCGCCAAGCGCCGGATCGCGGACGCCGCCAAGGCCGGGAAGGAGGCGGCGCGGGCAGAGAAGAAGGCCGCCGAGTCCTAGGCCGTTCGGCAGCGGGCTACCCCCGGCCGAAGGCCGGGGGAGGAACTGGGTGACCAGCCACGACGGCGCCGCAGTCGACAGGCGGCACAGCGTGGCACTTTCCGGCGGAGCGCTGGGCGGCGGCACGGGGACGGGCAGGGGGGACTGGGGGAGATGAGCAAGCGGGAACGGGTCATACGGATGTCGGTCGAGCAGCCGCTGTGGCGTGCCCTGACCGGCTACCGGGTCCTGACCCTGCTGTACGCGATCGGCCTGTTCGCCTCGGCCTACGACGACTACGACCGCGCGGGCGTCGCCCTCGCCTACTTCGCGGTCCTGACCGTCTGGACCCTGGCCACCCTGCCCCGCGTGCAGAGCGCGGCGGCCTGCACCAAGCGCTTCCTCGCCGTCGACCTCGCGGTCGCGCTCACCGGCATCGTGCTGACCCCCTGGGTGGTCACCCAGGGCCACATCGACCGGGGCGGCCCGACCCTGCCGTCGATATGGACCGCGGGTTCGGTCCTCGCCTTCGCTCTCAAGGGCGGCTGGCGCTGGGCCGCGTTCGCCTCCACGCCGGTCGCCGTCGCCAACCTGGTCGAGCGCGGCCACCCGGCCCGCGACACCGTCCACAGCGTGGTCCTGGTCTGGGTGGCCTCCATCGCCATCGGGTACGTCGTCGAGGTCGCCCGCGCCTCCGAGCGCACCCTCGCCCGCGCCCTGGAGATCGAGGCGGCGACCCGGGAACGGGAGCGGCTGGCCCGGGACATCCACGACGGCGTGCTCCAGGTGCTCGCCATGGTGCAGCGCCGCGGCACGGTCCTCGGCGGCGACGCGGCCGAACTGGGCCGGCTGGCCGGGGAGCAGGAGGTGGCGCTGCGGACGCTGGTCTCCGGCGGGCTGGTGCCGCTCTCACGGGTCTCGGAGGACGAGACCCAGGGCGCGGTCGTACGCCTGGTCGAGGAACCGGACGACGGCGGCCCCGTCGACCTGCGGGCACTGCTCGCGCGGTACGCCGGATCCCGGGTCGGCCTCGCCGAGCCCGGTGCGCCGGTGGAGCTGCCGCCGCGAGCCGCCCGCGAACTGGCGGCGGCCGTCGGTGCCGCCCTGGACAATGTGCGCAGGCACGCGGGGGACGGGGCGCGGGCCTGGATCCTGGTCGAGGACGAGCCCGGCGAGGTCGTGGTGACCGTACGGGACGACGGCCCCGGCATCCCGGAGGGCAGGCTCGCCCAGGCCGAGGGCGAGGGGCGGCTCGGGGTGGCCCAGTCGATCCGGGGGCGGCTGCGCGACCTCGGCGGCAGCGCCGAGCTGGTCTCGACTCCCGGGCAGGGCACGGAAGTAGAGCTGAAGGTACCGAAGGTCTCCCCGGGGAAGGCGGAGCGTTGATGAGCATCAAGGTCATGGTGGTCGA
Source organism: Streptomyces fuscichromogenes (assembly GCF_014645815.1). Lineage (GTDB taxonomy): Bacteria > Actinomycetota > Actinomycetes > Streptomycetales > Streptomycetaceae > Streptomyces > Streptomyces fuscichromogenes. The sequence goes on from NZ_BMML01000001.1 coordinate 364,246, forward strand.
CGACCATCCCATGTGGCGGGACGCGGTCGCCCGGGACCTGGCCGAGGCCGGGTTCGAGGTGGTCGCCACCGCGGGGGACGGCGACCAGGCGGTGCGCCGCGCCAAGGCCGCCGGGCCCGACGTCCTCGTCCTGGACCTCAACCTGCCCGCCAAGCCGGGGGTCCAGGTCTGCAAGGAACTCGTCGGCCACAACCCGGCGTTGCGGGTCCTGGTCCTCTCGGCGAGCGGGGAGCACGCCGACGTCCTGGAGGCGGTGAAGTCCGGCGCCACCGGCTACCTGCTGAAGTCGGCCTCGACCGAGGAGCTCCTGGACGCGGTCCGCCGTACCGCCGTCGGCGACCCGGTGTTCACCCCCGGCCTCGCCGGTCTGGTCCTCGGCGAGTACCGCCGGCTGGCCTCCGAACCGGCCCCGGCCGCGGACGCCGACCGGCCCGACGCGCCGCGGCTCACCGACCGCGAGACCGAGGTGCTGCGGCTGGTCGCCAAGGGCCTGAGCTACAAGCAGATAGCCGAACGCCTGGTCATCTCGCACCGCACGGTCCAGAACCACGTACAGAACACCCTCGGCAAGCTCCAACTGCACAACAGGGTCGAGCTGGTGCGGTACGCGATAGAGGCGGGACTCGACGACGCCTGATCTGATCTGATCTTCGGGCAGCGGGTAAACCAACCGCCCGACAATTCACCGGAATTGCCCTTCCGCGCCCATCCCTGTGTGAGCTGGATCACCATTAGCGTGAGTCCCACCAGGCAACCGCGGCGAAGGGACATTTCCAATGCGGGTCGGAGTACTGACCGGAGGCGGTGACTGCCCCGGGCTCAACGCCGTCATCCGGGGCATCGTCCGCAAGGGCGTGCAGGAGTACGGCTATGACTTCGTCGGCTTCCGGGACGGCTGGCGCGGACCCCTCGAAGGCGACACCGTCCGCCTCGACATCCCCGCCGTACGCGGCATCCTGCCCCGCGGCGGCACCATCCTCGGCTCCTCGCGCACCAATCCGCTCAAGCAGGACAACGGCATCCGCCGGATCAAGGACAACCTCGCCAAACTGGAGGTCGACGCCCTGATCGCGATCGGCGGCGAGGACACCCTCGGCGTCGCCGCCCGCCTCACCGACGAGTACGGCGTGCCCGTCGTCGGCGTACCGAAGACCATCGACAACGACCTGTCCGCCACCGACTACACCTTCGGCTTCGACACCGCGGTCGGCATCGCCACCGAGGCCATCGACCGGCTGCACACCACCGCCGAGTCCCATATGCGGGTCCTGGTCTGCGAGGTGATGGGCCGACACGCCGGCTGGATCGCCATCCACTCCGGTCTCGCCGGCGGCGCCAACGTCATCCTCATCCCCGAACAGCGCTTCGACGTGGACCAGGTGTGCGCCTGGGTCACCTCCCGCTTCAAGGCCTCGTACGCCCCGATCGTGGTCGTCGCCGAGGGTGCCATGCCGAAGGACGGCGACGTCGTCCTCAAGGACGGGACGCTGGACTCCTTCGGGCACGTCCGGCTCTCCGGGGTCGGCGAGTGGCTGGCCAAGGAGATCGAGAGGCGCACCGGCAAGGAGGCCCGCACCACCGTCCTCGGCCACATCCAGCGCGGCGGCACGCCCAGCGCCTTCGACCGCTGGCTCGCCACCCGCTTCGGCCTGCACGCCGTCGACGCCGTCCGCGACGGGGACTTCGGCAAGATGGTCGCGCTGCGCGGCACCGACATCGTCCGGGTGCCGATCGCGGAGGCCACGGCCAAGCTGAAGACCGTCGACCTGAAGCTGTACGAGGAGGTCGGGGTCTTCTTCGGCTGACA
>NZ_BMML01000001.1:366117-682333 GCF_014645815.1 Streptomyces fuscichromogenes
CGCAACGGCTGCGGCGAGACACCAAGGGGCGCGGGGAACTGCGCGACAAGCCCCCACCCACCCGCACCCGCAACTCAAGCCCGAACGGTTCCGGTACCGCGCAACTGCCCCACCAGCTTCCGCACCACTTCGGCCCCGTTCAGCGTGAGCACAGACTCGGGGTGGAACTGCACCCCGGCGAACCCGGGCCCCCGCAGCGCGTGCACCTCCCCGTTCCCCGCCCGGCTCACCTGCACCCCGTGCGCCGCCAGCTCCCGCGCCGCCTCCTCGTCGCAGCGGGCCACGAAGCTGTTGTAGAAGCCGACCGTCTCCGCGCGCCCGAACAGGTCCACGGTCGTCTGCGCCCCCTGGTAGGGAACCTCCTTGCGGACGATGTCCAGCCCCAGCTCCGCCGCGATCAGCTCGTGCCCGAGGCAGACGCCCAGCACCCCGTGCCGGTGCTCCCGGAGCACGGTCGCCGTCAGCTCCCGCAGGAACCGCATCTTCGGATCCTCCAGGTCGCAGGGGTCACCCGGACCCGGGCCGAGCACCACCGGCCCCTCGTGCGCGAGCACGGCCGCCCGCAGCCCCGGCTCGTCGTAGCGCCGCACGGTGACGTCGAGCCCGCCGGCCCGCAGCACATGCGCGAGCATCGCCGTGAACGTGTCCTCGCCGTCCACCACGAGCGCGTGCCCGGCCAGTTCGCCGGTCCGCTCCTGCATCCGCAGCCAGAACGGCGCCAGCGACGCCCGCCGCCCGTCCAGCGCGGTCCGCACCCGCGGGTCGTCGGCCAGCCGGACGCGCGCCGCCCCGGACCGCGGGCGGGACGGCCGTACCCCCAGCGCCGCCAGTACCCCCGCCGCCTTCGCGTGCGTCTCCGCGACCTCGCTCGCCGGGTCCGAACCGCGCACCAGCGTGGCGCCGACGGGGACCCGCAGCCGGCCGTCCGCGTCGATGTCGGCGGTACGGATCAGGATGGGGGAGTCGAGGGTCTGGGCACCGCCGGAATCCCGCCCCAGCAGCGCCAGCGCCCCCGCGTAGTAGCCCCGCCCGCCCACCTCGTGCCGTTCGATCACCCGGCAGGCGTTCTGCACCGGCGAGCCCGTGACGGTCGCCGCGAACATGGTCTCCCTCAGGACCTCCCGCACGTCCAGCGAGGACCGGCCGCGCAGCTCGTACTCGGTGTGCGCGAGGTGCGCCATCTCCTTCAGCCGCGGCCCGACGACCACCCCGCCCATGTCCCCGACCGTGCACATCATCTTGAGCTCCTCGTCGACGACCATCGACAGCTCCTCGATCTCCTTGCCGTCGGCGAGGAAACCGAGCAGGTGCTCGGGGGTGGGGCCCTCGGCGGGATAGCGGTAGGTGCCGCTGATCGGGTTCATGACCACCGTGCCGCCGGACATCCGGACGTGCACCTCGGGGCTCGCACCGACCAGCGTCCGGTCCCCGGTGTGCACGACGAACGTCCAGTACGCGCCGCGCTCGCCCTCCAGGAGCCGCCGGAACAGGGCCAGCGCGTCGGCCCGCCCGAAGCCCGGGATCTCGCCCTGGTAGGTCCGCCGGATCACGAAGTTCGCGCCCTCGCCGCGGCCGATCTCCTCGTCCAGCACCCGGCCGACGATCCGTGCGTACGCGTCGTCGTCGACGTCGAAGGCGCCGCTCTCGACGCGGACGTCATGGGAGGGAAGGGCGGCGAGGGCCTCGTCGAGTGGAATGTGACATACCACCGTCGGGTTCAGCATCAGCAGCGGTGTGCCGTCGTCCCGGACGTCGAACCCCCGCTCCCGGATCTGCCGGTACGGGACGAGGGCGAGCCCCTCCTCGGGCAGGTCGGCGAGCCGGTCGTGGGCGGTGACCGGTCCGACCAGGACCTCCACCGTGTTCTCGTCGTGGCCGGGGGCGCGGCGGCGGAGCAGGGCGAAGGGACGGTCGTCGTGGAGCAGCTGGGACAGGTCCATGGGTTCCTCTGCCTGATGAGGCTGGTGAGGGAGGAACGACCCCGGGAACGCCGAAGGCCGCCCCTCCGGGCGGCCTTCGCGAAGTCTTGCGTACGCGCAGTCAGTGGGCCGCCGGAGAAGCGGTCCACCACCAGTTCTGGGTCGAATGCGCGAACATGCGGAAAACCCTACCCCACTCCGCGCCCTGTCCACAGGACAATCGCTCTGTCTCACCAGTCGAGCGGGAGGAAAACATGGCGACACGACCCCGTAATGTTTACGAGGTGACCGTGAACGCTAAGACCAGCCTCGGTGCTGGCAACACCTGGCGAAACCTGCCCGCGGCGCAGCAGCCCGAGTACCCCGACCCCGAGGCTCTGCGCACTGTCGTTGCGGAGCTGGAGTCGTATCCGCCGCTCGTCTTCGCGGGCGAGTGCGACCAGCTGCGCGCCCGGATGGCGTCCGTCGCCAAGGGAGAGGCGTTCCTGCTCCAGGGCGGCGACTGCGCCGAGGCCTTCGACGCGGTGTCCGCCGACCACATCCGCAACAAGCTCAAGACCCTCCTCCAGATGGGTGCCGTGCTGACGTACGCCGCGTCGGTGCCCGTGGTGAAGGTGGGGCGGATCGCCGGCCAGTACAGCAAGCCGCGCTCCAAGGGCACCGAGACCCGCGACGGCGTGACCCTGCCGACGTACCGCGGCGACTCGGTCAACGGCTTCGACTTCGATGAGAAGGCCCGGATCCCGGACCCCGAGCGGCTGAAGCGGATGTACAACGCGTCCGCCTCGACGCTGAACCTGGTGCGTGCCTTCACCACCGGCGGCTACGCGGACCTGCGCCAGGTGCACGCCTGGAACCAGGACTTCGTGAAGTCCTCCCCGTCGGGCCAGCGCTACGAGCAGCTCGCCCGTGAGATCGACGACGCGCTGAACTTCATGCGGGCCTGCGGCGCGGAGCCGGAGGAGTTCAAGACGGTCGAGTTCTTCTCCTCCCACGAGGCGCTGCTGCTCGACTACGAGACCGCCCTGACCAGGGTCGACTCGCGCACCGGCAAGCTGTACGACGTCTCGGCGCACATGGTGTGGATCGGTGAGCGCACCCGGCAGCTGGACGGCGCGCACATCGAGTTCGCCTCGAAGATCCGCAACCCGATCGGTCTCAAGCTCGGCCCGACGACCACGGCCGAGGAGGCGCTCAGGTACATCGACCGCCTCGACCCCGACCGCGAGCCCGGCCGGCTGACCTTCGTCGTCCGGATGGGCGCGGACAAGGTCCGTGACAAGCTCCCCGAGCTGGTCGAGAAGGTCACCGCCTCGGGCGCCACCGTCGCCTGGGTGACCGACCCGATGCACGGCAACACCTTCGAGGCGGCCTCGGGCCACAAGACCCGCCGCTTCGACGACGTGCTCGACGAGGTCAAGGGCTTCTTCGAGGTCCACAAGACGCTGGGCACCCACCCGGGCGGCATCCACGTCGAGCTCACCGGTGACGACGTCACCGAGTGCGTGGGCGGCGGCGACGAGATCTTCGTCGACGACCTGCACCAGCGCTACGAGACGGCCTGCGACCCGCGGCTGAACCGCAGCCAGTCCCTGGACCTGGCGTTCCTCGTCGCGGAGATGTACCGGGACCAGTAGCCGGTCCCGGTGTGAAGTGGGGCGCGGATCACAAATGATCCGCGCCCCTTCCACTTTTGCGGCCCGCGGCTGATGGGTAAGGTTAGGTTTGCCTCACCGATCAATCGGGACGGCACCACTGATCGATCCCGGCGGGAGGTGAATCCGCGTGTACGTGTGCAGCTGCTTCGGGGTGACCGAGGCGCAGGTCAGGAAGCACGCGGAGGACGGTGCCTGCACCCCGCGCCAGATAGCGTCCGCGTGCAAGGCGGGCACGGACTGCGGTTCGTGCGTCCGTCGCATCCAGGCGATCCTCGGCCGGGACCGGCCCGCCCTGACAGCGCTGCCCGGTGAGCGCCTCGCAGGGGCGCGGGGGACTGCGCGACCGGCCGCGACGGGCCCGCAGACGATCGACGAGCTGCCCCGGCCCTTCCCGCGGAGCGCCTAGCTGCTCTCGGGCTGCTCGATGAGCTGCGCGAGGTAGAGCGCCTCGCCCAGCTTCTCCAGCAGCTCCAGCTGCGTGTCGAGGTAGTCGATGTGGTGCTCCTCGTCCTTCAGGATGTCCTCGAAGATGTTCGCGGACGTGATGTCGCCCTTCTCGCGCATCACCTTGACCCCGCGCTTGAGGCGGTCGATCGCCTCCACCTCGATCTGCCGGTCGGCCTCGAACATCTCCTTCACGGTCTGCCCCACGCGGACGTGGAACAGCCGCTGGTAGTTGGGCAGCCCCTCCAGGAACAGGATCCGGTCGGTGAGCACCTCGGCGTGCTTCATCTCGTCGAACGACTCGTGCCGGGTGTACTTCGCGAGCTTGTACCAGCCGAAGTTCTCCTGCATCTTCGCGTGCAGGAAGTACTGGTTGATCGCGGTGAGCTCGCCGGTGAGCTGCTCGTTGAGGAATTCGATGACCTCGGGGTCGCCCTGCATCGCAGAGGCTCCTTCCACGTACTGGGGTGTGTGCGGCGCATGATTGCACCGGCGCAGAAGATCGTCCAGTAAGTGCGCACTTAGTAAGTAAGTGCATGCTTGATGCCAGTTGACCGATTTGCTGATCTCTGAGGTGTTCGCCTGGTCCGGCGTACTGCTCGCGGTCTGTCAGGATGGAAGGCATGGGTCATCCGGTGCGGCGCGCGTCTCGGGAAACCGCGGGAGCGGAGCTCCCGCCGGGGCAGCGGCTGCAGCGCGGCTGGCCGGTCACGCACTACGGCCCGGTGCCCAGGTTCCGGCCCGAGCGCTGGGAGTTCAGGGTCTTCGGTGCCACCGCCGACGGGGGCGCCCGCATCTGGAACCACGAGCAGTTCACGGCTCTGCCGTACGCCACCGTGGTCGCCGATCTGCACTGCGTGACGAAGTTCAGCATGCTCGGCGCCGAGTGGGGCGGGGTTCCGGCGCGGACCGTCCTGGAGCTCGCGCCGCCCGCCCCCGACGTCACCCATGTGATGGTCTGGGCGGAGTACGGCTTCAGCTCCAACCTGCGCCTCGCGGACTTCGCCGCCGAGCACACCGTCTTCGCCACCCACAAGGACGGCGAACTCCTCACCGCCGAGCACGGTTTCCCGGTCCGCCTGGTCGTCCCGCAGCTGTATGCCTGGAAGGGCCCCAAGTGGGTCCGCGGCATCGAGTACATGACCGCCGACCGCCGCGGCTTCTGGGAGGAGCGCGGCTACCACAACATCGGCGACCCCTGGAAGGAGCAGCGCTTCTCCTATCAGGAGGGGCCGGGGGACGGCCCGGAGCTCTGAGGTCCGGCCGCTCAGTGGTGGTACCGGTGCACCACCGCGTGCCCCTTGCCCCGCCCGATCGTCCACCTGTTGACCGGCGTGGTCACCACGAACGCGAGCGCCAGCGAGACGGCCAGTGAGATCCAGAACAGCGCGTCGGCCAACTGGGCGTCCATCGCCGCCGGCCAGACCAGGATCGTGCCGTTGTCGATCAGCTCCATCACGGCGATCGAGACGGTGTCCGCGGCCAGCGCGACCCGCAGCGCGGTGCGCAGGCCGATGCCCGCCCTCAGGACCCCGCGCATGGTGAGCGCGTAGCCGAAGAAGAACGCCAGCACGATCGCCAGCAGCGTGGTCGGCAGGTTCCCCCAGCCGAACGCCGTGCCGACGACCATGCCGAGCACCTCGCCGATGGCGCAGCCGGTCAGGCAGTGCAGGGTGGCCTGGGCGGCCATGGCCCAGGAGACGCCGGTGCCGCCGTGTGCCTCGTGTGCCTCATGCGGTGTGTGCGTGTGGCCGGTGTGCTCGTGGAGGACGTGCTCGTGGTCCATGACTGACCCCCGGTGTCGGATGCCGATCCTTCTGTGACGCCAACATTTATACCCCCCGGGGGTATTCCGGAAGGCTTCGGGCTCGTTCCGGTAACGACGGGCACATCCCGTACCCGGGCCGCTACGCTGAGATTCCCGCCTGGTGGGAGTCGTGCCGGGCGGAGCCGGATCCGAGGGGCCGCCGGGGTTCCCCCTGCGGTCCGGTCCCGGGGCGAGCGGTCGGGGGACGACGGTGGGGCTGTTCGGCGAGCGGCATACCTTCCTGGGCGGTCTCGGCCCGGGGGACCGCGAGGCTCTGACAGGTCTCGGCACCCGGCACGCGTACCCGCCGTACGGCAGCGTCGTCGCGGAAGGCGACCGCAGCACGTTCGCGGTGGTCCTGCTCAGCGGCTGGTGCACGGTGTGGACGCCGACCGAGCGCGGCGGCCGGCTGATCCTGGCGCTGCGCCGGGCCGGCGAGGTGATCGGCGACATGGCGGCGCTCGACGGCCGCCCGCGCAGCGCCTCGGTGAGCACCCTCGGCCAGGTGACCGGACTGGTCGTCCCCGGGGAGCGGTTCCGGCGGTTCCTCGCCTCCCGGCCGCACGCCAACGCACTGATGATGAACCAGTTCGCCGAGCGGCTGCGCAGCGCGGACCACGAGCGCCGGGCGCTGGCCTCCATGACCGTGCTGCAACGGCTCGCCGAGCGCCTGGTCGAACTCGCCGACCGCACCGGCAGCCCGGAGAACGCGGCCGTGACCATCCGGCTGCCCCTCGCGCAGCACGAACTGGCCGCGTCCGTGGGCTCCACCCGCGAGGCCGTCGCCAAGGCCCTGCGACTCCTACGCGAACAGGGCCTGGTCCGCACCGGCCCCGGCACCCTGGCCGTGGCCGACCTGGACCCGCTCCGCCTGCTCGCCGCCGGACGACCACACCGCACGGAGACCTGACGGCCATCCGTCCCGCGCTGTGTAAACGGCTACAGCGGCGACCGTGCGGCTCCGCGACCATCGCAGCCGAGGGGCCGGACGGCCCGGCGGGACGGCAGGGAGGAGAGAACGATGGAGGGGGAAGCCGCGTACGGCTTCATCGTCAACGTGGACGCACAGGGCTCGGGCCTGCTGTCCGACACCGAGAAGCCCGGCATGCGGCGCAGACTCTACGACGTCACGGGCGCCGCCTTCGAACAGGTCGGCATCCACCCGCCGCGCCTCTACCAGGAGGACCGGGGCGACGGCATCCTCAGCGTGCTGGCGCCCGAGGTGCCGCCCGCCCGGGTCGTGGGGGAGTGGGTGGAGCAGCTCCACCAGAACCTCCGGGAGAGCAACCGGGAGGTCAGGAAGCCGCTCCGGCTGCGCGTGGGCCTGCACATCGGCCGGGTCACGCCCGACGCCCACGGCCGCTCCGGGCGCGCCGTCGACCTGGCCTGCCGGCTGTGCGACTGCGCCCCCGCGAAGGCGATCCTCGCCGCCGCGACCGGCGCGCCCCTGGTGGTGGCCGTCTCCGACCGGGTGCACGAGGACTTCGTCCTGCCCGGCGGGCGCTGGGTGGACCCCGGGCACTACCGCCGGCTCGACGTGGAGCTCAAGGAGGGCCGCATCACCGCCTGGTTCACGGTCCCCGGCCGCTCCGCGCCGCCCGAGCCTCCGGAGCCGTCCGAGCCGTCCGAGCCCGAAGTGCCCGAGGCGATCGCGCCGGCCGGTACCCGGGACACCAGGGCGAGCACCCCGCCGCGGTCGCCGGCCGCCACCGACACCGGGGGCCGCTTCGTCCAGAACATCCACCAGCACGCCGACGGAGAGGTCATCGCCGTCGAACGGATCGACACCCTCAACATCGACCGCCGCGGCGGTGGCCGGTGAGCGCCCAGAGCCCCCCGCCGCGACCGCCGCTGCGGCAGACGGCCGAACCGGAGAGGGACGACGTCGTCGGCGGCTCCGCCGCCGACCCGCTCGGCGAGGAGGCGCTGCCCGGAGCGGCGGCCGCCGCCTCCCGGGTCTACCGCTCGACCGTGAGCCAGCACGGCACCGGCACCCTCGTCAGTTCCGGATCCGTCGCCACCATGAACCTCTACGGCCGGCAGGCGGCCGAACGCGTCCTGGCCGGCCCGCTCCCGGAGGACCAACTGCGCAGACTGCGCCAGGTCTTCCGGGAACCGGCGGACTACGGCGAACACCGCGAGCAACTGCGCGCCGGACGCCTCCTGGTGCTCCACGGCCCGCCCGGCACCGGCCGCGCCTGCACCGCCCTGTCCCTGCTGGACGGCCTGACCGGGGGCCGGGTCTCCCGGCTCGACCCGCGCACCGACCTGGACGGGCTCGACGACGACCAGATCAGCGACGGCCACGGCTACACCCTGGAACCGAGCGCCACCGGGCTGCCGGACGAGACCGGCCTCGACCGGCTCCGCGAACTGCTCGGCCGCAAGGAGGCCTACGCGGTGCTGCTCGCCGCCCCCGAACCCGGTGACCTGCTCTCCCACGGCGGCCGCTACCACCGCGCCCACACCCCGGCCGCCCAGACCGCCGTCCTCGACGGCCATCTCCGCCTCGAACTGCGGGACTTCGGCCCCGAACTGTACGAGCGGGCCCGGACGACCGCCCTCGACCCCGACGTGCTGGAGGCACGCGGACTCGACGAACTGCGGCCCGCGGAGGCCGCCCAGTACGCGCGGCTCCTCGCCCGGCACACCCGGGACGAGCTCACGCACGACGAACTCCTCGCCGGATGCCGGAGGTTCGCCGAGAACCAGGCCGCCGAATGGTTCGCCGGCGGGGTCCGCTCCGAGACCCCGGAGCGGCTGCGGGACGCGGCCTACCGGATCGCCGTCGCCGTCCTCGACGGAGCCTCCCTCAGCGCCGTCGTCGAGGCCGCCGAGGTGCTCGCCTGGGAACTGACCGTCACCGTCGACCCCGAGGCCACCCCGGGCCGTCCGCTGTTCAGCGACGGCGTCGACGCCCGGCTGGTCTCCGCCCGCGCGGTCGCCGAACTCGGCACCGAGGAGGTCGGCACCGAGGAAGTCCCGGTACGCACCGTCCGGTTCGGCGGCGAGGCGCTCGCCCCGGCCGTCCTCGGCCACCTCTGGCAGCACCGGCACAACGCGCGCGGACCCGTGCTGCGCTGGCTGGCCGGACTCTGTGAGGACGACCGGCCCCAGGTCTGGGTGCGGGCCGCCGTCGCCGCCGGACAGCTGTGCCGACTGGACCTCTCGCACACCGTGCACGAACTGGTGCAGCCCATGGCCCAGGCCGAACAGGTGCGCCGCCGGGTGTTCGCCGCGACCGTCCTCGACGTGGCCGTCCGCTCCCCGGAGGCCGGCGGCGCGGTCCGGGCACTGGTGGCCTTCTGGTCCCGCCACCCCGACCGGCACCTGCGCTGGACGGCGGGGGCCGTGCTCGGCCGGGGCCGGGCGGCGGACACCGTCCGCGAGACGCTGGACCTGCTCGGCGGGATCGGCGTCCGCGAGGACGGCAGGCTGCGGGCCGACGCGGCCGTCCAGGTCGCCCACTTCGCCGGGGCCCGGCCCGAGTCCCGGACCCTGCGCCGGATCCGCGCCTGGCTGTCCGACGGACGCCGGCCCCAGCAGGACCTCGGTCTGCAGAGCACGGTCTTCCTCGCCGCCGTCCCGGTGAGCGAGCTCTGGAACCAGCACGAGGACCTGGAAGGCCACGGCGACTGGCCGCTGATGCTCGCCCTGGCCGCGGTCCGGCCCGCGCTCGCCCCGGAACTCGCCGGGCTGCTGTGGACCGCGCTGCGGACCCCACGGTCGTACGAGGCCGCGATCGAGACCCTGTCCGGCTGGCTGCGCGGCTCCGCCGGCCGGCCCTGGGCCGACCGGCTGGAGCGGTTCCTGCCGCTCCTCGTGCACAGCCACGACGACCGCGACCGGCTGCTGGCCGTCATCGGGGAACTCGCCGAGGACCCCGACCGACCACTGAACGAACAGCAGGTCCGCCGCCTGCGGGGGGCGGTCCGGGGAGCGGGCGCACCATGATGCGCCACCAGCGGCAGCCGTGGCCGCCCCAGGACGGCGAGTCCGTCCGGCCGCACCGGCTCAGCGGCCCCTTCGCCCCCGGCCGGTGCCGGGGCGCCCTCGACCGGCCGGCCGACCCGATGCCGCCCGCACCCCCGCCGCTCCCGGCGGACGGCTCCGGCCCCGGCCCCGGAGCACGCCGATGACCCCGGGCGGACCCGAAGCCACCGCGCACTACGTCGCCGAACGGCTGCTGCTGACCGTCCGCGAGGACCTGGGCAGAGCGGACGTGAAGGCGTCCGTCCTGCTCTCCGGAGCCGTCGCGGTACCGGCACTGGTGCTCGGCCGGGGGGCACCGGCCGGTGCGTCGGGCGTCGCCCTGGCCTTCCTCGCGGCGGGCGGGGCGCTCTGGACGGCCGGCACCCTGCTGCTGCTCGCGGTGATCGTGCCCCGCACCCGCACGGTCCGCTCCGCACCCGGCCCGACCTTCTACGCCGACGCCCTCCACGGCATCGACCCGGAGGCACTGCGCCGTGCCGCCGCCGACGCCGGGGCGGACCAGGTGGGCTGGCTGCTCACCCAGCTCCAGGACGTCAGCGTGATCCTGTCGGCGAAGTACCGCTGGCTGCGCCGGTCGATGGCGCTGCTCGGCGCGGGGCTGCTGCTGGCGGCGGTACCGCTGGCGGTGGGGTGAGCCGGGTCAGTCGCCGCGAAGCCGCTTGAGGCGCTCGACGTCGGCCGCGTGCCCCTCCTTGCCGCCGGGCGTCTCGATGACCAGCGGTACGCCCGCGGTCGCCGGGTGGGTCATCAGCGCCCGGAACGGGTCCTCGCCGATGTGCCCGGAGCCGATGTTCTCGTGCCGGTCCTTGTGCGCGCCCACCACGTCCTTGGAGTCGTTGGCGTGGATCAGCTTCAGCCGCCCCTCGCCGACCGTGTCCACCAGCAGGTCCAGCGTCCGGTGCATCCCGCTCGGCCCGGTCAGGTCGTGTCCGGCGGCGAAGACGTGACAGGTGTCCAGGCAGACGCCCAGCTTCGGATGGGCGTCCAGCGCCTCGAAGTACGGGCCGAAGTCCCAGGTCCGCGAGCAGAGCGAGGCGCCCTGTCCGGCGGTGGACTCAAGCAGCAGGAACGGGTCGTCGTCGTGGGTCAGCTCGTCGAGCAGCGGCAGCAGACGGGTCCGTACCTGCTTCAGCGCGACCTCCCGGGCCCGCCCGCCGGTCGCGCTCCCGGTGTGCACGACCACGCCCAGCGCCCCGATCTCCCGCCCGCGCCGCAGCGAGTGCCGCAGCGACTCCACCGACTTCTCGACGGTCGCCTCGGTGTGCGAGCCGAAGTTGATCAGGTAGGGGGCGTGCACGTACGCCGGGACCGACCCCTCCGCGCAGGCCGCGCGGAACGCCTCGTCCTGCGCGGGGTTGCCCGCCGGGGTGGCCCAGCCGCGCGGGTTGGCGACGAAGACCTGCACGGTCTCGGCCTTCAGTTCACGGGCGTACGACAGCCCCACGGAGTGCAGGCCGCCGGCCACCGGGACATGGCCGCCGACGGGGTTGCGGGCGGCACCTGACTGCTGACTCTTCACCCGTCCAGGGTGTCACGGCACGGCCCGCCGCCGGTCACCGGATGGTGATGGTGATCGTCGACCCCTTGGGGGCCTGTTCGCCGGCGTCCACCGACTGCTTCTTCACGGTGTCGCCGAACAGCCCGAGCAGCCCGCGGTTCTCCTTGACCTGGAAACCGGACTGCTCCAGCAGCTTGGTCGCGTCGTCCACGGTGGCCCCGACCACGTCCGGCACCTCCACCAGCTCGGGGCCCTTGGACAGCGTCAGCGTCACCGTGTCGCCCTCGGCGGCCTGCGCGTCGCCCGCCGGTGTCTGCTGCGCGACCTGCCCCTGGTCGTACTCGGAGTTGATCTCGGTGGCGGACACCGTCACCTTGAGCCCGGCCTCCTGCAGGTCCTGCCGGGCCTCGTCCAGGTCCTCGCCGGTGACGTCCGGGACGTCCACCGGGGCTCCCTTGCTGACGACGAGCGCGATCGCGGTGCCCGCGTGCCGTTGGGTGCCGGACCCCGGATCGGAGGAGATGACCGACCCCTTGGGCACGTCCTCGCTGAACTCCCGGGTCACCATGCCCGGTGCGAGCCCGTCGGCCGTCAGCAGCGCCTTGGCCCGGGCCAGCGTCCGCCCCTGCACGTCCGGCACGCTCACCGTCTCCGGCCCGTCCGAGACGGTGAGCGCCACCGAGTCGTTGCTCCGGATCCGCTTGCCGGCCGCCGGGTCGGTGCTGATCACCGTGCCCCGCTTCACCGTGTCGCTGTAGGCGTGCTCGACCGACCCGACGTCGAGCCCGGCCGCCTTCAGCCGGGCGGTGGCCTGGGCCTCGGTCTTCGAGAGCAGCGGCGGGACCTTGGTGAACTGCCCGGAGTTGATGTACCAGACGCCGGCGCCGCCGCCGAGGACGATCAGCACGGCGACGACGAGCGTCACCAGCCCGCGCCGGGACCGGCGGCCCCCGCGCCGCCGGTCCGGGACCGGCGGCGCCTCGAACCGGCTGGTCCGCAGCACCCCCTCGTCCTCCTCGTTGACGGGCAGGAGGCGGGGCACGGTCAGCGACCTCGGTATGACACTGGTCCGGTCCTCGGCGATGTCACGCGCCGCCGTCAGCGCCTGCGGCGGCACGGCGTCCAGCTGCGCGGCACCGAGGGCGCCGCGCGTCCGCCGCACCAGGGCGAGCAGCGCGACGGCGTCGTACGGCCGGACCCCGGGATCGCGGGCGGTGCCGAGGGCGACCAGCTCGTCCAGCTCGTGGGCGAGCCCCGGTACGACGGCGGACGGCGCCGGCACGTCCTCGTGCAGATGCTTGTACAGGATGACCGCGGGTGAGTCCCCGTCGTGCGGCTTCTGCCCGGTGAGCATCTCGTACAGCACGACCCCGCACGCGTACACGTCGACGCGTGGATCGGCGGCCCCGTTCTCGACCTGCTCGGGCGCGAGATAGGCCACGGTCCCGAGCACCGCCCCCGTCGTGCTGGTGACGCTGTCCACGGACCGCACCAGACCGAAGTCCGCGACCTTGACCCGTCCGTCGTCCCCTATCAGGACGTTCTCGGGCTTCATGTCCCGGTGCACGAACCCGGCGCGGTGCGCGGCGCCCAGCGCGGCCAGCACCGGCTCCAGGATGTCCAGCGCGGCCCGCGGCTGCAGCGCGCCGCGCTCGCGCAGCACGTCACGCAGGGTGCAGCCGGCGACGTACTCCATGGCGAGATACACGTACGACCGGTCGGCCCCCTGGTCGTAGACCTGCACGACGTTCGGGTGGGCCAGCCGGGCGACCGACTTGGCCTCCCGGATGAACCGCTCGACGAAGGAGCCGTCGGCGGCGAGCGCCGGGTGCATCACCTTCAGCGCGAGCACGCGGTCCAGCCGGATGTCCAGGGCCCGGTAGACCGTGGCCATCCCGCCGACGGCGATCCGCGCGTCGACGCGGTACCGGCCGTCGAGCACCTGCCCGACAAGGGGGTCCTGAAGGGTCGTATCCACCCGCCGAGTGTACGAGCACCGGCCGACACCCCCACGGATGAGACCGCTTTCCCCCGTCTACTGCAGCGCACCTGTGACGCTTCACACCCGACCGGAATATCCCCCCTGCCCCACCCCGCACCCGCCGCCGACCGGCCCCGGCGAGGTCTTCCCCACCCACCCCACCCGCGGCCGCCGGCGGTGGCTCGCCCCCGCGGGAGAGTCCGGCCTCTCGGCGGACGGTTTCGGGTGGTGCGTGGGTGGGAGAAGTGGGCGGGAGTGGAGCTGCGGTCAGAACGCGGGGCGCTCGGGGTCCAGCACGGCCAGGCCCTCCGCAGGAGAGGACGCCTCCGCGAGGTACCGGCGGGGAATCCGCCCCGCCAGCCGGGCCAGCCGCCCCGCCTCCACCCCGGCCCGCATGGCGTGAGCCATCCGCTCGGGATCCCGCGCCCGCGTCACCGCCGACGCCAGCATCACCCCCGCACATCCCAGCTCCATCGCCAGCGCCACGTCCGACGCCGTACCGGCTCCCGCGTCCAGAATCACCGGCACGCGCGCCCGCTCGACGATCAGCTGGAAGTTGTGCGGGTTGCGGATCCCGAGCCCGGACCCGATCGGCGAGCCGAGCGGCATCACCGCGGCGCACCCCACGTCCTCCAGCCTCCGGGCCAGCACGGGATCGTCGTTCGTGTACGGCAGCACCGTGAACCCGTCGTCCACCAGCGTCTCCGCCGCGTCGAGCAGTTCGACCGGATCCGGCAGCAGCGTCCGCTCGTCGGCGATGACCTCCAGCTTGACCAGCGAGGTCCCCAGCGCCTCCCGCGCCAGCCGGGCCGTCAGGACCGCCTCGCCCGCGGTGAAGCACCCGGCCGTGTTGGGCAGCACCCGGATCCCGAGCCGATCGAGGACCGACAGCACGGACCCCCGTACCCCCGGATCCACCCGCCGCATCGCGACCGTCGTCAGCTCGGTCCCGGACGCGACGAGCGCCCGCTCCAGCACCTCCAGGCTCGGCGCACCCCCGGTACCCATGATCAACCGGGAGGAGAAGGCCGTACCCCCGAGAACGAAAGGATCGTCGGCCACGGCGCTCAGCCTCCCTGCACGGCGGTCAGGACTTCCACCCGGTCGCCCTCGGTGAGCCCGGTCGTCGCCCACTGCCCGCGCGGTACGACGGTCTCGTTGACGGCCGCGGCCACTCCGGAGGGCGCGGCGGTGAGGGACTTCACGAGCGTGTCGAGAGCGGTGCCCGGCGCGATCTCCCGGCGCTCCCCGTTGACGGAGACGGTGACGGAGACGTTCATGCGGTCTGCTCCACGAGTACGGTGCCGAATCGCCTCGGCGTGAACGGACGGGCCTCCTCCGGCAGCTCGCCGCCGGTCAGCAGCTGCGCCATCACGTCCCCCGTGACCGGCGTGAGCAGCACCCCGTTGCGGTAGTGCCCGGTGGCCAGCAGCAGTCCGTCCAGACGGGTCGGCCCGAGCAGAGGCGCGTTGTCGGGGGAGCCGGGGCGCAGTCCGGCCCGGGTCTCGGTCAGGGGCAGCTCGGTGATCCCGGGCACCAGCTCGTGCGCGTCGCGCAGCAGCTCGTACACCCCGCCCGCGGTGACCGTCGTGTCCCAGCCGAGCTCCTCGCTCGTCGCGCCGACGACCAGTTCGCCGTTCTCCCGGGGCACCAGGTAGACGTTCCCGCCGCGCACCACGGCCCGTACCGTCCGGCTGAGGAACGGCGCGTACCGCGCGGGCACGGTCAGCCGCAGCACCTGCCCCTTCACCGGCCGCACCGGCGGCAGCACGTCGTCCGGCACACCTGCCAGCCGACCGCTGAGGCTCCCGCCCGCCAGCACCACCTGTCCGGCGCCCAGCGCCGCACCCGCGCGGGTGACGACACCGGCGGCCCGCCCCCGTACCACCTCCAGGCGCTCCGCCCAGTCGCGGTGGAACACCACCCCGGTCCGCTCGCACGCGGTCACCAGCGCGGCCGCCAGCCGGCGGGGGTCGATCTGGTGGTCGCCGTCGACCCGCAGCCCGCCGCGCACACCCGGCGCGAGCATCGGCTCCAGGCGCCGGCACTCCCGCCCCGACAGCCACTCGGACTCCAGGCCCGACTGCTGCTGGAGCGCGTGCAGCTCACGCAGATGGGCGCGGTCGTCGGCGTCCAGCGCGACCGCGAGCGTGCCGCAGCGCCGGTAGCCGAGGTCCTGGCCGGTGAGCCCGGTCAGCTCGGCGGCGAAGTCGGGGTAGCGGCGGGCGGAGGCCAGGTTGAGCCCCAGCAGGGTCTGCTCGCCGTAGTGCAGTTCGGTGACCGCGGCCAGCATCCCGGCCGCGACCCGCGCGGCCCCGCCGCCGGGCGCGGGGTCCACCACGGCGGTGGCCAGCCCGCGCTGCGCGGCGCGCCACGCCGTGACCAGGCCGATGATTCCGCCCCCGATGACGAGGACGTCGGACGTACGTGAGGACATGGGCGTCCAGCCCCTCCCTTCGCCGGCATGACCCGGATCAGGTTCGTACGGTCGGAGGCCGCCAGCCTCCCTCTCAGCCCGGTGCGTCCGGGCTCCCGCGTGTGCTTCCCCGCCACCCTAGCCCGCGGAGCTCCGCCCTCGTAAGACGGCCTCCGACGGCGTTGTGGAACAGGTCACCCGGCACGCCCCCTGACTGACTCTCCGTCAGTTGACTATCGTTCCTGTCCATGGTGATCAGGTGAGCGAGCAGACACAGGGACGGGGCACGTCCCAGACGCGGCGCGTGGTCGTCGTGGGTGCGGGCATGGCCGGGGTGCAGACCGCCGTCGCCCTGCGCGAGCGGGGGTTCACGGGCACCGTCACGCTGATCGGCGCCGAGCCGCACCAGCCGTACGACCGGCCGCCGCTCTCCAAGGCCGTGCTGCTCGGCAAGTCCGAGGGCTCCGCCTTCGAGGTCGACTTCGAGGCACTCGGCATCGAGCTGGCCCTCGGCCGCGACGCGCTGGGCGTGCGCCCCGCCGACCACGAGCTGGACACCGAGGCCGGACCGGTTCCGTACGACGTCCTGGTCCTCGCCACCGGCGCCGGACCGATCACGCTGCCCGGCACTGAGGGTGTGCCCGGGGTCCATCTGCTGCGCACCCTGGACGACGCCGAGCGGCTGCGGCCCGTGCTCGCCCGGCAGCACGACATCGTGGTCGTCGGCGCTGGCTGGATCGGCGCCGAGTTCGCCACCGCGGCCCGCGAGGCCGGCTGTGCGGTGACGGTGGTGGAGGCCGCCGACCGCCCGCTCGCGGGGGCGCTCCCGGCCGAGGTCACGGCCCCGATGACCGCCTGGTACGCGGACAGCGGCACCGAACTGCGCACGCACGCGCGCGTGGCGGGCGTCGAGCCCGGCGCGGTGCTGCTGGACGACGGCTCGCGGCTGCCCGCGGGCGCCGTCGTGGTCGGCATCGGCGCCCGTCCCGCCACCGCCTGGCTGGCCGGCTCCGGCATCGAGCTGGGCAGCCAGGGCGACGTGCTGGCCGACGACCGGCTGCGCACCGGCGTCCCGGACGTCTACGCGGTCGGCGACTGCGCCTCCTTCCCGTCCGGCCGCTACGGCGAACGCCTGCTGGTCCACCACTGGGACAACGCCCTCCAGGGCCCGCGCACGGTCGCCGCCAACATCCTCGGCGAGTCCGACGCGGTGTACGACCCGGTGCCGTACTTCTGGTCGGAGCAGTTCGGCCGCTTCGTCCAGTACGCCGGCCACCACGCCGCCGCCGACCGGCTGGTCTGGCGTGGCGACCCGGCGGGCCCGTCCTGGAGCGTCTGCTGGCTCCGCGAGGACCGCCTGGTAGCTCTGCTGGCGGTGGGCCGCCCCCGGGACCTGGCCCAGGGGCGACGACTGATCGAGGCGAATACCCGAATGGACGCCGAGGCCCTGTCCGACCCGGCCCGCCCTTTGAAGAACGCGACTGAAGCGCCCCTTTAGGGGCGCGGGGCTGCGACAAGTGCGGCTCCGCCGCGTGGGCGCGACAAGCCCCCGCGGCGCCGCACCCGAACGACGACACATCCCGCCCCCACCCATCGCGGCCCCCCTGGCGGAACGCCTACCCTTGTTCCGTGACCGAGATTGACGCAAACACCGATGCTCTCGTCCCCGCCTGGCTCACCCTCCCCGACATCGCAGAGATGATGGACGTCGAGGTGACGCGCGTGCGGCAGCTGGTCAAGGAGGGCCAGCTCATCGCCGTCCGCCGTGGTGAGAACAAGGCACTGCACGTCCCCGCCGCCTTCATCGACGGGGACAAGGTCGTCAAGGGCCTGACCGGCACCCTGACGCTCCTGCGGGACGACGGCTTCACCGACGAAGAGATGCTGGAGTGGCTCTTCACTCCCGACGAGACCCTGCCCGGCACCCCCGCGCAGGCGCTCAGCGAGAATCGCGGCACGGAGGTGAAGCGCCGCGCCCAGGCGCTCGCCGTCTGAGGCATCCAGGACCGGACCGACGGGGGAGACAGCACCGATGACCGACACCGCCCGCGCCCAGCTGGCCGACGCCCGGCTCTACCTGTGCACGGACGCCCGGAAGGAGCAGGGCGACCTCGCCGGGTTCCTGGACGCGGTCCTGGCGGGCGGTGTCGACATCGTGCAGCTGCGCGACAAGGGTCTGGAGGCCGCCGAGGAGCTGGAGCACCTCGCCGTGTTCGCCGACGCCTGCGCCCGGCACGGCAAGCTGCTCGCGGTCAACGACCGCGCGGACGTCGCCCACGCGGCCGGGGCGGACGTGCTGCACCTCGGCCAGGGCGACCTGCCGGTCCCGGCGGCTCGGGCGATCCTCGGCCCGGACGTCCTGATCGGCCGGTCCACGCACGCCGGGTCCGAGGCCGCGGCGGCCGCCGTGCAGGACGGCGTGGACTACTTCTGCACCGGACCCTGCTGGCCCACCCCGACCAAGCCCGGCCGCCCCGCCCCGGGCCTGGACCTGGTGCGGCACACCGCGGCCCTGGGCACCGACCGCCCCTGGTTCGCCATCGGCGGCATCGACCTGGGCAACCTCGACCAGGTACTGGACGCGGGTGCCCGCCGGGTGGTCGTCGTGCGCGCGCTCACCGCTGCCGGCGACCCGGGCGCGGCGGCGGCCGAGTTCGCGAAGCGCCTGCGGGCGGCGTGACCGCCTGCCCGCCCGCTCGCGTGCGCGTCCGGCTGTCCGGAAACTTGTCCAGTATCCGGACGGGATGTCGACAATTCGGGCAAATGCCCCGAGTGCGGTTGGGTGACCGGCCGCCCCTGACTAACCTGCGGGTATGGCCCTAGGAACTGCATCCACCAGGACTGATCGCGCACGCACCGTGCGTGACATGCTCGCCACCGGCAAGACCACGTACTCGTTCGAGTTCTCGGCGCCGAAGACCCCCAAGGGTGAGCGGAACCTGTGGAGCGCGCTCCGGCGGGTCGAGGCGGTCGCACCCGACTTCGTCTCCGTGACCTACGGCGCCGGCGGCTCCACCCGTGCGGGCACCGTCAAGGAGACCGAGCAGATCGTCGCCGACACCACGCTCACCCCGGTCGCCCACCTCACCGCGGTCGACCACTCGCTGGCCGAACTGCGCAACATCATCGGCCAGTACGCGGACGCCGGGATCCGCAACATGCTCGCGGTGCGCGGCGACCCGCCCGGCGACCCGATGGGCGACTGGACGGCGCACCCGGCGGGCCTGACCTACGCGGCCGAACTCGTCCGGCTCATCAAGGAGTCGGGAGACTTCTGCGTGGGCGTCGCCGCCTTCCCGGAGATGCACCCGCGCTCCGGCGACTGGGACACCGACATCCGGCACTTCGTGGACAAGTGCCGGGCGGGCGCCGACTACGCCATCACGCAGATGTTCTTCCGGCCCGAGTCCTATCTTCGCCTTCGTGACTCGGTCGGCGCGGCCGGCTGCGAGACGCCGGTCATCCCGGAAATCATGCCTGTCACCAGTGTGAAGATGCTGGAACGGCTGCCCAAACTCAGCAATGCCGTCGTCCCGGACGTCCTGAAAGAGCGGATCCTCACAGCGAAAGACGATCCGGCGGCGGTACGCTCCATTGGCATCGAGTACGCCACGGAGTTCTGCGCCCGGCTGTTGGCCGAGGGAGTGCCAGGACTGCACTTCATCACGCTCAACAACTCCACGGCGACGCTGGAAATCTACGAGAACCTGGGCCTGCACCATCCCCCGCGGGCCTAGACCAGCCGCACCGGAGTACGACACACTGCGTAGCGGTCACAGGAGGAGGGGCGTACATGGGCTGGACGGTCCTCTACGTAGCGTTCGGAATCGTCGCGCTGTGGTTGCTCGGCGAGGTGCTGCTGCAGTACAAGGCGCGGCTGCGCTGGCGGCTGCTCGCCTTCGTCGGCTTTGTCGGGGTCGTCTTCGGTGTCCTGATCCCGTCCGTGGTCGTCATCGGCCTGGGCGCGATCGCCTTCGCGGTCGGTCAGACCTACGTCACGCTCTCGTTCCGCCGCGGCTTCGAGGCCGGCTGGGCGGTCAAGCGCCCCGGTGCGGACGGTGACGGCGGCGGCCTGACCAAGCGCCGCCGCGGCGAGCCGGACGAGGACCCGGGCCTTGAGGGCACCGGCCCGGACGCGGCCGACGCCGCCTTCGCCGAGCAGCAGGGCGCCTACGCCACCGGCAGCATGCCGTCCTACGGCTCCGACGACTACGAGCGTGACGACGTCTTCACCCCGGCGGCCCGCACCATGGAGCCCGGCGCGGCCGAGTCCACCGCGGTGTACGAGCCGCAGCCGATGCCCGAGGACACCGGCTCCTACGGCGTCTACCGCGACTCCGGCTACGCCGCCGCCGGCGACCAGCAGGCCGCCTACGCGACCGCCGGCCAGGACCAGGCGTACGCCGCCCAGGGCACCGACCAGAACTACGCCTACGACTACTCGGGTTACGGCCAGCAGCAGTACGGCTACGACACGGGCGGCGCCCAGCAGCAGTACGCCAACTACTCCGACCCGTACGTCGGCAACCAGACCTACGGCGGCGCCGGATACGACCAGTCGTCGTACGGCACCCAGCAGTACGACCAGCAGGGGTACGCCCAGGGCCAGTACGACACCGGCGCCGGCGGTTACAACGAGACCCCGGCGGGCGGTGTCTGGGTCCCGCAGCAGCGCGCCGACGAGACCTACGGCGGCGAACTCCCGCAGGAGCAGCAGTACCCCTACCAGGGCGAGGGGCAGCAGCAGGGCCGGCAGGGCAACGGGTACGACGAGCAGCAGTACCGTTTCTGAAGCGCTCCCGAGGAGCCCGGCTCACTGCGAGCCGCGGAACTCCGGCCCCTCCACGATCAGCCCCGCCACCAGCGCCCCCGACATGCCCGCGTGCGGAAGTCCGCCGCCGGGGTGCGACCAGCTGCCCACCCGGTAAAGGCCGGGCAGCCGGGTGGTGTTGGCCGGGTGCAGGAAGCGGCCCCGGCCGGCGGCCAGGGCGGGAGCGGAGATCCCCCCGGACCCGGTGGTGTCCGTGCCCGGTTCCGGCAGCCGTGTCTCGTGCCAGAGCAGGCGCTCCCGCAGCCCCGGGACGGCGGCCTCGGCGGCTTCGAGGAGGAGGTCCGTAAAGGCCCCGGCGGTGCTCTCCCGCTCCCAGCCGGCCTCGGCCGACAGCGCCGCCGACAGCACCACCGACTCGTGGCCGTCGTCCGGTCTGAGGGCAGGGTCGTCGGGGCGCAGCACCGTCACGGTGGGGCGCACCGGCCGGTCGCCGCCGGGCGAGGCCAGCAGGTCCAGCTCGGTCTCCCCGTCCGGAGCGTGCACGACCGTGCGGTGCGCGGCGCCGGCCTCGGGCCCGCCCCGCAGCGCGAGCAGCACGGTGAAGCGGACCGGCCGCGCCGCCTTCCGGTCGGCCCGCACGTCACCGTCGGCGTCCAGCGGGCACCCCGCGCTCCGGGTCAGGGCGTCGAGCCGTACCGGATCCACCCCGGCCACCACGTGGTCCACGTCGATCACGTTGCCTCCCCCGGAGCCGAAAGCCCGGGAGGTGCCCCCGGCCAGCTCCACCCCCGCCGCGCGGCCGTCCTTGGCCAGCACCGCCGTGACCTCGGCGCCGAACACGAACTCGACCCTCCGGCGCACACACCGCTCGTACACCGCGCGCGCCAACTCCCTTGTGCCACCGCGCACATACCAGGTGCCGAAGGCATGCTCCAGGTACGGCAGCACAGCCGCGCCGGCCGGAGTGTCACGGGGGTTGAGGCCGTGGGCGAGCGCGTGGCTGTTCAGGAGGGCGGCGAGGCGCTCGTCGCGCAGCTCCCAGGCGCCGAGCTCGGTGAGCGTGGCCGCCCGGCGGGTGCGCAGCAGCTTCTTGTGCGGCACCGACGGGTACGGCTCGCGCTCGGCCAGCACCTGCCAGTTCGGCCACAGCGGCTCTTCCAGGAGCGGGCGCCGGGTGCGGTCCCAGGCCTCCCGGGCCCGTACCAGGAAGTCGCCCCAGCGCTGCCCGGCGCCGGTCCCGAGCGCCTCGTCCAGGGCGGCCACGACGCCCGCGCGGGACGCGTTCGGCAGGGACACCTGGGTGCCGTCGGCGAAGACATGCCGGGCCGACGGGTCCACCTGGACCAGTTCGACGCAGTCCTCCAGCGGCTCCTTGCCGGTCTTGACGAACAGATCGCGGTACACGGCGGGCAGCGACAGCAGCCCCGGGCCGGTGTCGAAGGCGAACCCGTCCCGCTCGAACCGGCCCACCTCGCCGCCGTACGTCTCCGTGCGCTCGTACACCGTCACCCGGTGGCCCGCGACGGCCAGCCGGGCGGCCGCCGCCATGGCGCCCATCCCGGCGCCGATCACCGCAATCCGTCCCATGCCCGCGACTTTATCGACCGCCACTGACAGTCCGGTCCGCCGGGCCGTCAGCCGGGTGGCCCGCCCACCTGCGCCGCGAGCCGCCGTTCCTCCCGGCGCTGGGCGCGGCGGCGCCAGAAGCGCCGGATCCGGGAGACCAGGAACACCAGCACGATCAGGCCGGTGGCCAGCAGCACCGCGGCGATGATCGCCGCCGGCAGCGGATGGAACACCGCGAAGGTCACGATCCCGGCGACCCCGAGATCCTCGGCCAGGCTCACCACGATGTTGCTGAACGGCTCCGGCGAGGTGTTGATCGCCATCCGGGTGCCGGCCTTCACGGTGTGGCTGGCCAGGGCCGTGGAGCCGCCGATCAGCCCGGCCGCCACGTCCGAGAGCGAGCCGCTGTGCCCGGCGAGCAGCGCCCCGACCCAGGCGCCCGCCACCGGCCGGATCACCGTGTGCACGGAGTCCCACACCGAGTCGACGTACGGGATCTTGTCGGCGACCGCCTCGCACAGGAACAGCACGCCCGCGACGATCAGCACCTCGGGGCGCTGGAGCGTCCCGGGGACGTCGTCGCTCAGGCCCGTCGCGCCGAAGAGGCCGAGCAGCAGCACCACCGCGTAGGCGTTGATGCCGCTGGCCCAGCCGCTGGTGAAGACCAAGGGGAGTACCGACACGGACGCGATCGTAACCAGTCGTCGGCCGCACGTCCTGGGCTCGCGTGCGCAGACCTGAGTACGCGTACCCAGGGAGCGACTTGAGTACCCGCGCGGATGGGCCGCGACCTGCGTGAACGAGAGAGTGGAGACACGGGAAGGGGCGCGAGGTCCGGTACCGCCGACACGGGGCGGCGGAACGGCACCGGCGCCCTCGACCGCTCCTTCCGCCGATTCGCGTCGGCGGAAGCGGGACACGGGGGAGCGGGGACCCGGGGGAACGACAGGAAACCGGGGGAACGACAGGAAACCGGGGGAGCACGGGGGAGTACGGAAGGCGCCGGTCCGACGGCGGCCCGCGGGGGACGCGGCCGCCCAGGGGCCGGCGCCTTCGTGCACCCGGTTCAGCCCTTGCCGCTCACCCGTCCCTGGAGCAGCCGCGACAGGGCCGCGTGGACGTCGTCCAGGGAGCGCTCCGGCTGGAAGGACTTCCAGTCCAGCGCGGCCACCAGCACCATCCCGACCAGCGCGGCCGCGGTCAGCTGGACGTCGATTTCGTCGCTGAACTCGCCTCCCGCCACGCCCTCGCGCAGCACGCCCTCGACGACCGCGACGGCCTGCTGCCGGACCACCATCAGCGTCGACTGCCAGGCCCGGTTGGTGCGCCACAGCTCCGCCACGTAGAGCTGCGTGAAGGCCGGGTAGCGGTCGATGAAGACGAGACCCGCGCGGACCATCGCGTCCAGGGCGTCGACCCGGCTGCCGCCCTCCCGCGCGGTCTGCTCGGCGGCGTCCCGCAGCGACGCGGTGAGCAGGCCCACGCCGTGCCGCAGCAGCTCCTCGAAGAGGACCGACTTGCTCGCGAAGTTGTAGTAGACGGTGCCCTTCGCGACGCCGGCCCGTTCGGCGATCTCGTCCACCGTGGTGGCCGAGAAGCCCTGCTCGGCGATGAGCGTGACGGCGGCCTCGTAGAGCTTCTGCCGGGTGGCCTCACGCCGAGTGCTGCCGCCCGTGGTGCTGCTGCTTTCCATGGTCCCGATTCTCACAGCAACGGAGGCTCCCGCGGGCCCGGAGGACGAGGTCATGGAGGTCCTCACAGACTCAGCTCGGGATGCAGGCGGTCCAGCGTCCACACCTGGCGGCGCCGGGCCGACACCGCGGTGAGCGCCAGGGCCCCCGCCGTGAACGCCACCAGCACCGCGCAGGCCTGCCACACCGGCCCCAGC
Organism: Streptomyces fuscichromogenes; assembly: GCF_014645815.1. GTDB lineage: Bacteria > Actinomycetota > Actinomycetes > Streptomycetales > Streptomycetaceae > Streptomyces > Streptomyces fuscichromogenes. The sequence goes on from NZ_BMML01000001.1 coordinate 390,059, forward strand.
CCGCCGCCGGTGATCAGCCGCCGCAGCGCCGCCACGACATGGCTCATCGGCAGGAACGGGTGGATCGCGCCGAAGAAGCCCGGACTGGTCTGCACGGGATACGTGCCGCCCGCCGACGTCAGCTGGAGCATCAGCAGGGCGAGGACCAGGATCCGGCCGGCCGCCCCGAAGCGCGCGTTCAGCCACTGCACGATCGCCGCGAAGCACGCCGTCACCAGGAACAGGAAGCCGACGGTCCCGGCCGCCCGGACCATCTGGAGCCCGATCGCCCAGTGCAGTACGGCCATCAGGGCGGCCGTCTGCAGCACCCCGACCGCGACCACCGGCAGCCAGCCCGCGAGCGCGATCCGCCAGGCCGCCGAACCGGCCGCCAGCGCACGCCGGTTGAGCGGCTGGATCAGCATGTAGGCCACCATCGCGCCGACCCACAGGGAGAGCGGGATGAAGTAAGGGGCGAACCCGGTGCCGTAGTTGGGCGCCTTGTGCAGGTCCTGCGAGGCGAGCCGGACCGGGTCGGACATGACCCCGGTGCGCCGGTCACGGTCCTGCCTGTCGTAGTCGGGGATCTTCGCCGCGCCGTCGTGCAGGCCGCCCGCGAGGGTGCTGGAGCCGTCGGCCAGCTTGTACATCCCGCCGTTGAGGTCGTAGGCGCCGGTCTTCAGCCTGCCGATGCCGCTGTCGAGGCCGGTGGCGCCGGTGGTGGCCGTGCCGAGTCCGGTGTGCAGCCTCGCGGCGCCCGCGGCGACCCGGGCCGCGCCGTCGTTCAGCCTGTCGATCTTCTTGACCGCGGCCGCGACGTCCTCGGAGAGGTGCGGGGCGCGGTCGGCGAGGGCCTGTGCCCGGCTCTGGAGCGTGCCGAGGTTCGCGTCGAGCGTCTTCAGGTCACCGTCCTGGTCGGCGATCAGCGTGTTCAGGTCGTCGGCGACGGCGGCCACGTCGTCGGCCGCGTCCCTGGCCTTCTTCAGGTCCGGGCAGACCGGGTCCACCGCCGAACCGGCCGGGCAGCGCGCCGCGTAGACCTCGTCCAGGGTGGCGGCGGCCGCGTGGGCGGTCTTCGCGGCCGCCGGAGCGGTCTTCACCAGGACGTCCAGGTTGCCGCGGACGGTCCGTGCCGAGTCGGCGACCAACTGCGCCGTGTCACCGATGGTCTTCTCGTTCCTCGCCAGGTAGGGGCCGACCCTGCCGTAGACCCCGTCGACCTGTTCCGCCAGCGCCTGGGTGCCGTCCGCGACCTGCCGCGAGCCGTCCGCCAGCGTCCCCGCGCCCGTGTTCAGCTTCCTGATCCCCTGGGCCAGCTTCCCGCTGCCGGTCTTGGCGTCCTTCAGGCCGTCCGCGAGGTCCTTCGACCCCTTCTCGGCCTTCCCGATGCCACCGGTCAGCGTGTCCGCGCCCTCGGCGGCCTTCACGGTCTGCCCGTGGATGTCGGCGAACGAGACGAAGATCCGGTCCAGGAAGGACCGGGACGCCTTGGCGGACGCGGCCGACCGCACCTCGTTGAAGACCGTGCGGGAGATCTGCCCGACGATGTAGTTGTTCGCGTCGTTCGTGCGCACCTGGAGCGCGCCGGTCTCGGGCGAGTCGCCCGCGCTGGAGGCGATCCGCGCGCTGAAGTCCGCGGGCATGGTCAGCGACAGGTAGTAGGTGCCGTTCTCCACGCCCCGGCGCGCCTCGGCGGCGCTCACCTCGTGCCAGTCGAAGGTCCTGCTGTCCTTCAGCCCGGCCACGATGTCGTCGCCCGCGGTGAGCCTCCGGCCGCTCGCCGTCGCTCCCTCGTCGTCGTTCACGAGCGCCACGGGGACGCGGTCGAGGCGGCCGTACGGATCCCAGAACGACCACAGGTACAGCGCGCCGTACAGCAGCGGCAGCACCAGCAGGGCCACCAGGGCCGCGCGCGGCAGCCTGCCCCGTCCAAAGCGCCTGAGCTCAAGCGCGGCCAGTCGCGGCGAACGCATCGCCGGCCCCCTTCTTCTCCGTAGCCGCCGTAGCCGCCGTAGCCGCCGTAGCCGCTGTGGTCGTCGTGGTCGTCGTCGCCCCGTCGGGCTCCGTGGCCTGTGTGGTCTCCGTGGTCCCGGTGCGCACGACGACGGCCCCCGCCATCGCCTGTCCGCACACCGCCACCACCGTCGTCCCGGCCTCGGCGATCGACGCCAACAGCGCCCGCACCTCGGCCCGTTCGGACTCCGACAGCTTCAGGTCGGCGTCGTCCACGGCCAGCAGCCGCGGCTTGCCGACCAGCGCCAGCGCCACGGACAGCCGCAGCGCCTCGATCCGCTCCAGATCCCGTACGGCGGTCCGGGCGCCCTTCGGCAGCGACTCCAGGTCGAGCCCGGCGGCGGCCAGGGCGTCCTCGACGCGCTCCTGCGCCCGTGCCGTCCGCTCCGCCCGGGGCCGCAGCAGCGCACGCAGGGAGTCGCCGAACCGGCGTTGCAGCAGGGCTCGTTCACGCAGGTGCTCGCCGACGGTCAGAGCGGGTTCGAGGTCGGTGACCCCGGCCACGTTGGCCACCGCGCTGATCCTCCGTACGGCCGCGAGCTGCCCCGGCAGCTTGGCCCCGCCGACGGTCGCGGTGCCCTCGGTGGTCCTCATCCGGCCGGTGAGCGCGAGCAGCAGGCAGGTGCGGCCGGAGCCGGACGGCCCCTCCACCGTGATCAGCGCGCCGGGCCCGGCGTCCAGGGAGATCCCCCGGAACGCCCAGCCGCGCGGGCCCTTGAGCCCGAGGCGCTCGGCCGTGACAGGTACGCCGTGCACAGGTTCCCCCCTGTGGCTCGTTTTTGAACTGACTGGTCAGTGCAAAAACTATCCCGAACTCTCGATCGAAGCAAAACCCCAGGTCAGAACGGATTGTCAGTGCCATACCCCACGATGGGCACATACGGCACCCCGTGTGAGGGCGCCGTCACTCAGACGACAGGAGGTTCGTCATGGCCAACTCGTCAGCGTCCGCCGCCCACCGGCGCCGCGCCACCGGCCCTGCCCCCTCACTGACCGGGCCGGCGGGCGACGTGCACCCCGTGCTCCGCCGGGCCACGGCCCCGCCCGCCGCCCTCGACCTGCTCACCCAGGCCCGTGCCGCCCTCGACGAGGCCGAACTGCTCGACACCCCCAACGAGCGCTATGCGACCGCCCACCTCGCCGCCCTGCGCACCGCGGCCGCCGTGCTCGCCGCCCGCGCCCGCCCCGAGACCTCGCCCCGGCGCCGGGCCCGGATCCGCAGCGCCTGGGAGGTGCTCCCCGAGGTCGCGCCCGAGCTCACCGAATGGAGCGCCCTGTTCGCCTCCGGCGCCCGTCGCCGGGCCCGCGCCGAGGCCGGAATCCAGGGCGCGGCGAGCCGCCGGGACGCCGACGACCTGATACGCGACGTGGCGGTGTTCCTCCGTATCGTCGAGCGGATGCTCGTCCTCCAGCCGGTGCTGCCACAGGCGCGCCGACAGGACGGGGAGCGGCCGCCCCGCGCTCCGGGGAGGGAGCTGCCCGACGCGGGATGACCGGGCCGGGAGCCGCCCGACGCGGGATGACCGGCCAAGGCGGCGGAGGCAATAGGGTGGAGAGCGCCTGAAGCCTTCCTTTCTCCCGCACCTCGGGCCGGGGAGGCACCGAGTTCGCGCCGCCGGGCAAGAGGCGGTGCCGCGCCGAGGAGTCAACTGCCGTGCCGGACCCCACTCGACCCCGCGCCTCTCTCCGCACCGCCGTGGTCTGGGAGGTTCTCCAGGACGCCCTCGACCGCCGGGTCAAGGCCACCGGCCGGGACGCGCTGGACGTCCTGGACACCGGAGGCGGCAGCGGCAACTTCGCCGTCCCCCTGGCCCGCCTCGGCCACCGCGTCACCGTCGTCGACCCCAGCCCGAACGCGCTGTTCGCGCTGGAGCGCCGGGTCGCCGAGGCCGGTGTGGCGGACCGGGTCAAGGGCGTCCAGGGCGATGTCCTCGGCCTGTTCGACGTCGTCGAGCGCGGCGGCCACGACGTGGTGCTGTGCCACGGCGTCCTGGAGCACGTCGACGACCCGGCCGAGGGTGTGCGCAACACGGTGGCCGCGCTGCGCTCCGAGGGCGTCCTCAGCCTGCTCGCCGCCGGGCTCGGCGGGGCCGTGGTCGCCCGCGCCCTCGCCGGCCACTTCAAGGAGGCCAAGCAGGCCCTGGAGAGCTCCGACGGCCGCTGGGGCAGCGGTGACCCGATGCCCCGCCGCTTCACCGCCGACCAGCTCGTCGGCCTGGTCGAGGACGCCGGCCTGGCCGTCGCCGCCGTGCACGGCGTGCGGGTCTTCGCCGACCTGGTCCCCGGCGTCCTGGTGGACACCGAGCCCGGTGCCCTGGACGCGTTGCTCAAGCTGGAGGCCGCCGCGGCCGAGCTCCCCGCCTTCCAGGCCCTCGCCACCCAGTTGCATGTGCTCGGCGAGACACCGGGTGCCACCGGGGTCTGAGGTGCTCCTGGGACGTGCCCGCTGATCAGGGGCTCGGCAGCGGATGGAGTACGCCACAGGCCCCCCGATCGAGGGGTTTGCGCCGTATGATCGAGGGAGATCGCCCGGCATGACGGGTCGGCTCCTGGGGAATGGAAGCCTCAGCGAGCCGGGACGGCCATGTCGGATTCCGGTTGGCCAATTGGCCTAGAGGGGCGGGTTTCACGGGGGCGATTCCCTGCCTATCCTGAAGGGACCCCCCGGGTCGCCCCGGCGACTGCACGATGAGGAGGACGCCGTGCCGCTCTCGGAGCACGAGCAGCGAATGCTTGAGCAGATGGAGCGAGCGCTGTACGCCGAAGACCCCAAGTTCGCGACAGCGCTTGAGGGAAACGGGCTGCGGACGTTCACCCGGCGACGGGTCTACCTGGCGGTCGTCGGCTTCCTCGTGGGTATCGCGCTCCTCATGGCCGGAATGGTCGCACAGCAGATCATCTGGGTCAGCGTGGTGGGCTTCCTGGTCATGCTGGGCTGCGCGGTCCTCGCCGTCACCGGCTGGCGCAAGGCCCCCAAGCCCGGCGAGCAGCCCGCGGGAGGCGCACAGGCCCGCCGTCAGGTCCGGCCGAAGCGCTCCATGATGGACCGCATCGAGGAGCGCTGGCAGCGCCGCCGCGACGAGCAGGGCCAGTGAGGCTTCGCCTGGCAGGCCCAAACAGAGCGTGACCGAGGGGTGACCGTCACTGGGCGGTCACCCCTCAGGCGTTGTTCAGTCGGCCGGAGCCAAGGACCTCGCTGCGGGCTGTGAGTCGCTGCGGGCCGGTGGGGGTTGCTCGCGCAGTTCCCCGCGCCCCTTACGGGGCGCTGTAGTCACGCCAGTTACATAGCTGCGGGCAGGCGTGCCGCAGGGCGGCACGGGTGGGCGCGGCGGCACCCGGCAAGCGCCGGTGAGCGACTCCGCCCCGCCCGCCCCCGTCAGCCCCGCTGCTCCGACGGCTTGCGCAGGCTCGGCCTGGCCGCGGCCACCCGCTCCCGCAGCCGCGTCCACCCCGCCGACGCCGCCCACACCACGCGCACCGCCGACCGCGGAGCGAACAGCGCCCGCAGCCGCGCGGGGAGCCCGACCGTGCCGTTGAACGCGGCCGTCACCCTGCGGACGTCGTCCGCGAGGCCCGCCGTCGGCCGCGGCCGTGGCGCGTACAGCACCTGTTCGACCGCGTCCGCCACCCGGTGCACCGAGGCCCCGGCGGCCGGATCGAGACTGCCGAGCACGACGATCCGGGCCGCCGCCTTGCGCGGGGTCTGCGACTCGTCCGGTGCGATCCCGAAGTCCCAGGCGGTGTCGGTCAGTTCCAGCCAGACCGCCAGCGTGTGCGCCGCCACGCCCGCGGGCGAACGGTCGTGGGCCCCGAGCCGGCTCGCCCGCGCCCGCTGCCGGTACAGCATCGGCGACAGCGGCGCCGCCACCACGGCGAGACCGCCGAGCGCCCACAGGGCCAGCTGCCACCACGGTGTCCCGCCGTCGCCGCTGCGCACCGCGGCCGCCGCGGACTCGCTGGCGCAGGCCTCCTGCCTGCGCAGCTGCGCCGGGCAGCTCTCGCTCTGCGAGGCCGACGCCGACGGCGCCGTCGAGGCGCCCTTGGAGGGCAGGGTCTCGTTCGGCACCGAGGAGCCGGGCGTGTCCGACACCGTGTACGACGGCGTCGTGCCCCGGGTCGGGGTCGGCTCGAAGCGGGTCCAGCCCACCCCCTCGAAGTACAGCTCCGGCCACGCGTGCGCGTCCTTCAGGCCCACCGACACCGTGCCGTCGGCCTGCGGGGTGCCCGGCGCGAAGCCCACCGAGACCCGGGCCGGGATGCCCAGCGTCCGGGCCATCGCGGCCATCGCGAAGGAGAAGTGCACGCAGAAACCGCGCTTCTGCTTCAGGAAGTTCGCGATCGCGCCCTCGCCCCGGCCGACCTGCACCTGCGTGTCGTACTGGAATCCGCCCGTCACCGCGAAGTAGTCCTGGAGCTTGACCGCCTCCTCGTAGTGGTTCGCCGAGCCCGCGGTGACCTCCTTCGCCGTCCGCGCCACCACCGACGGCAGCGAGGAGGGCACCTGGGTGTACTCCTTCTTCATGGCCGCCGACGCCTCCGGCGCCGCCGCGAGCTGCTCCGCCGTCGGCTGCACGTCCAGGCTGGTGACCTGGTAGGTCTCACCGCGCGTGTTCTGCCCGTGGTCGCCGACCAGGGTCATCCCGACGGGCTCGTAGCGCCAGGTGCCGGCCACCTTCACCCCGCTCGGCGGGTACGGCATCGGCAGCCAGTCCTGGGCGTACCAGCCGGCGGCGGAGATCGTCGACTTCACCGTCGTCCGCCGGACGTCGCCGCCCAGCCCGGCCGGGGTCGGGAACGTGCTCGGCACGCCGGTGATGTGCCGCTGGGCCGGCTTCCAGGTGGTGCCGTCGAAGTCGTCCAGGGAGACGATCCGCAGATACAGGTCGGAGACGTCGGCGTTGCCGCTGGTCCGCACGGAGAGCACCTGGCGGTCCTCGTCCACGTTGAGGCTGTCCCGCAGCGACACCAGCGGGTTGACCGCGGAGATCGTGCCGCCGTTCCCGTCACCCACGCCGACACCCGCCCCGGCGTCCTCCAGCAGGCCGCCCTGGATCGAGGGCATCGCGAACGGCACGAACAGGGCGACGCTCAGCACGGCGAAGCCGATCCGGCGCCCGGTGCGCACCGGGGCCACCGCACCGCCCTCCTGGCCGCCCGGGGTGCGCGCGGCCCCGCCGAACACCCGGCCCCACTGCGAGAGCCGGTCCCGGCCCTCGGCGAGCAGCAGCATCAGGTAACCGGCCGCCGCCACCACGAACCACAGCCAGTCGCTCGGCCCGTCGGACAGGCCCGCCGCCACCGAGTACAGCGCCAGCAGCGGCAGCCCGGCCGGGGCCGCGCTGCGGAAGGTCACCGCGAGGGTGTCCACCACCAGCCCGACCACCAGCACCCCGCCGATGACCATCAGCCGGATGCCCGGCGTCAGCGGCGCGGGTATCGCGTACCGGCTGACGTCGTCCGAACCCTGCTGGAGCAGGTCGCCGAAGTACCGGAAGGTGTCCGGGCCGGGGATCACGTCGGCGATCGCGTGGCTCCGGGCGAAGACCACGGTCAGCATCAGCAGCGTGACCAGGGCCTGTGCCGCCACGGTCAGCGGCCGGGCCAGCGGCACCCGCCGGGCGGCCGCGCCCACGCCGGTCTGGACCGCCACCAGGAAGGCCGCCTGGAACAGCCAGGTCATCGGGGAGACCAGCGGCAGCAGGGCGCAGGACGCCATCAGTGTCGCCGCCGCCGCGCTGAGGGCGAGCCGGGCCCGTCCGCTCATCACCGTGCCTCACCGCCCAGCGCGGCCAGCCCGGCACGCTCCCGGTCGGCCTGCCGCCACAGCCCGGCCAGGGCGGCGCCGCGCTCCACGCCGAGGACCGTCCAGCCCGCCTCGCGCAGCATCCGCAGCCGCTCCTCGTGTCCGTCACCGGGCGCGGGCACGTCGCTCGGCTCCCTGACCCAGGTGTCCGGGTCCAGCACGAAGGCGACGGCGCCGCCGCTGCGCTGGCGCATCTTCGCGACCACCGTCGCCTGCTCCTCGTCGAGGTCGCCCAGGAAGGCCACCAGCAGTCCCTCGTTCCCGCCGCGCAGCACGTCGTAGGCCCGGGACAGGCCCGTGCCGTCCGAGTGGTCGATCACGGCCAGGGTGTCCATCATCAGCCCCGCCGCCTCAGCCGACTCCTGGCCGGAGCCCGCGAAACCGTCGGCGCCCTCACCGGGCACCGAGCTGCCGCTGTCCGTCAACAGCCGGACCGAGAAGCCGCGTTCCAGCATGTGGACCAGGACGGAGGCGGCGCCGGACACCGCCCACTCGAACGCCGAGTCCGGGCCCGCTCCTTCGTAGGCGAGGCCCCGGGTGTCAAGGAGGACCGTGCAGCGGGCGCGCTGCGGCTGTTCCTCGCGGCGCACCATCAGCTCGCCGTAGCGGGCGGTGGAGCGCCAGTGCACGCGGCGCAGGTCGTCGCCGTAGCGGTAGCCGCGCGGGATCACGTCGTCGTCGCCGGCCAGGGCCAGGGAGCGCTGCCGCCCGTCGCCGTACCCCTTGGCCTCGCCGCTGAGCCGGATCGGCGGCAGCGGCTCCACCTTCGGGATGACGGTCAGGGTGTCGAACGTCGAGAAGGAGCGGGTCAGTTCGCACATGCCGAACGGGTCGGTCAGGCGCAGCTGGAGCGGGCCCAGCGGATAGCGGCCGCGCAGGTCCGAGCGGACCCGGTAGGACACCTCGCGGCGGCCGCCCGGCTCCACCCGGTCCAGGACGAAGCGGGGGCGCGGACCGAGGACGTAGGGCACCCGGTCCTGGAGCATCAGCAGGCCGGTGGGCAGCCGTGAGACGTTGTCCATCCGCAGATGGACCCGGGCCTCGCTGCCGGCCGGCACCCGCGCGGGCGAGAGCCGGCGGCTGCCGGCCACCCGGTAGCGGGTGCGGTAGAGCACGGCGGCGCAGATCAGCGGCAGCACGGCGAGCAGCAGCCCGACCCGGCGCAGGTCGGCCTGGCCGAGTATGTACGCGCAGATCACCGCCGCGATGCCGGCCGCCAGGAAGGAACGGCCGCGGGTGGTCAGCCCGGCCAGGGCCGTGCGGATCCCGCCCGTCTCCTCGCGGCCGGCCTCCGCCGGGGCGCTCATCACAGACTCCGCGGGGGCTGCTGGGGATAGGCCGGTACACCCCGGCCCAGTCCGCCGAAGCCGGACTGCTGCTGGGGGGCCGCGGGCACCGGGGTGGACTGGAGGATCTCCTGGACGACCTGCTCCGCGGTGCGCCGGGCGAGCTGGGCCTGGGCGGTGGGCAGCAGCCGGTGGGCCAGCACCGCGACGGCGAGCGCCTGCACGTCGTCCGGCAGCGCGTACTCCCGGCCGCTCAGGGCGGCGGAGGCCTTCGCCGCGCGCAGCAGATGCAGCGTGGCGCGCGGGGAGGCGCCGAGTCTGAGGTCGGGGTGGCTGCGGGTGGCGGCGACCAGGTCCACCGCGTACCGCCGGACCGGTTCGGCGACGTGGACGCTCCGCACGGCCTCGACCAGCTTCACGATGTCGTGCGCGTGCGCCACCGGCTGCAGGTCGTCCAGGGGGTTCGCCCCGCCGTGGATGTCGAGCATCTGCAACTCGGCCTCCACACTGGGGTAGCCGACCGAGACGCGGGCCATGAAGCGGTCGCGCTGGGCCTCCGGCAGCGGGTAGGTGCCCTCCATCTCGACCGGGTTCTGGGTGGCCACCACCATGAAAGGGCTGGGCAGTTCGTAGGTCTGCCCGTCGATGGTGACCTGCCGCTCCTCCATCGACTCCAGCAGCGCGGACTGGGTCTTCGGCGAGGCGCGGTTGATCTCGTCGCCGATCACGATCTGGGCGAAGATGGCGCCCGGTTTGAACTCGAAGTCCCGGCGCTGCTGGTCCCAGATGGACACGCCGGTGATGTCCGACGGCAGCAGGTCGGGCGTGAACTGGATACGTCGCACAGTGCAGTCGATGGACTTTGCCAGCGCCTTCGCCAGCATCGTCTTGCCCACGCCCGGGACGTCCTCGATCAGGAGATGTCCCTCGGCGAGCAGTACGGTCAGCGAAAGCCGTACGACCTCGGGCTTGCCCTCGATCACACCCTCCACCGAACTGCGGACCCGCTCCACAGTGGCGGTCAGATCAGTGAGGCTCGCTCGATCGTCATAGGTCGTCACCCGGCCCTCCTCGGCCCGTTTTTGCCCGGGCCGGCGCGTCGTCTCGCATAACCGGCCCACCCCGAATCACGGACACCACGCGTGAATGGTTCCGCGCGACGTCCCACACCGCATTCTTGCTGCCGTTACCGATTCGTGTCACTCGCCTGTGGACAACTGCCCGCACTATGTCGGCCTTACGGGCTTTCGACCGTCTATTCGACAGCGGGCCGACAGCTTACGGCGGGTGTGTTCCGGGGTGCGCGGCCCGCTCGGCGGGCCGGGGTGACCGGAGCGGCGGGGGTGACGTGGTCCGCCGACGGTATGGCGAGGCGGTCGGGGCGGCCGGGCCGGGAGATGACGGGCCCGGCTGCCGGCGCGGGTGTCGGGACCGGGGCGGGCAGCCGGGCGGCGGGGCCGATCAGGTCGGGTCGACCTCGCGCAGGAGGCCGGTGCGGACGTCGAAGACGAAGCCGCGTACGTCGTCGGTGTGCACCAGGAACGGCGAGGTGCGCACCCGCTGCATGGACTGCCGGACGTCCTGGTCGACGTCCCGGAAGGACTCCACCGCCCAGGCCGGGCGCTGGCCCACCTCCATCTCCAGCTCGGTGCGGAAGTCCTCGGTGAGGGCCTCCAGACCGCAGCCGGTGTGGTGGATGAGCACGATGCTGCGGGTGCCGAGCTTGCGCTGGCTGATGGTGAGCGAGCGGATCACGTCGTCGGTGACCACGCCGCCCGCGTTGCGGATGGTGTGGCAGTCGCCGAGCTGCAGACCGAGCGCCTTGTGCAGGTCGAGGCGGGCGTCCATGCAGGCCACCACGGCCACGTGCAGCACGGGCCGGGCGTCCATGCCGGGGTCGGTGAAGGCGCCCGCGTAGGTGCGGTTGGCGTCGACCAGGCGATCCGTCACGGTGCCGTCCGTGGTTATGGCGCCTTCGGATCCAGTGGGAGCTGCTGCGGAAGTCGTCATAGTCACGACGGTACTGGTCACGGGGGGTCACGGCCTGCTGTGAGAGGGGACAAAGAACGTCATCGTGGCTTGTTGTGAGCTAACCCACAGGGAGGGCAAACCAGGGCCGCACGGGTGATTCCCGGTGAATCCCGCCCCCGCCGGGACGCCGTACGCGCCGCGCAGGCCGGTTGATTGACCGCGCGACACGGTGGACTAAAGTGACGCGAAGCGGGAGGCGAGGCTCTCCCCGCTGGTGAAATCCCCTGGAGACCCCGGCACGGCGTCCGGGCCGTCTCCCCACGTGCGCGGCGCGCGTACCGAGCGGGCGGGGACCCGGCGGTGCGTCCCCCGTGCCGGACCTGAGAGGCCCCCGAAAATGAAAGGGCGCGAAGCGCTTCCGAATAAGGGTGGTGGCGGGCGACGGGAGGGCCAGAGTCGACACGTCCCGGTGATGCTCCAGCGGTGCCTGGACCTGCTGGCACCCGCCCTGGAGCGGCCCGGCAGCGTGGTCGTCGACTGCACCCTCGGCCTCGGCGGTCACAGCGAGGCGCTGCTGACCCGCTTCCCCGAGGCCCGGCTGGTCGCCCTGGACCGCGACAAGGAGGCCCTGCGGCTGTCCGGCGAACGCCTCGCCCCCTTCGGCGAGCGCGCCACCCTGGTGCACGCCGTCTACGACGAACTGCCCGACGTGCTCGAACGCCTCGGCATCGCGCGCGTGCAGGGCGTGCTGTTCGACCTCGGCGTCTCCTCCATGCAACTCGACGAGGCCGGCCGCGGCTTCGCCTACGCCCAGGACGCGCCCCTGGACATGCGCATGGACCAGACGACCGGCATCAGTGCCGCCGAGGTCCTCAACACCTACCCGGCCGGTGACCTCGTCCGCATCCTGTTCGCCTACGGCGAGGAGAAGCAGGCCAAGCGGATCGTGTCGGCGATCGTCCGGGAGCGCGAGAAGGAGCCGTTCAGCAACAGCGCCCGGCTCGTCGAGCTGATCCGTGACTCGCTGCCGCAGGCCGCCAAGCGCACCGGCGGCAACCCGGCCAAGCGCACCTTCCAGGCGCTGCGCATCGAGGTCAACGGCGAACTGGCCGTCCTGGAGAGGGCGGTCCCGGCCGCCGTGAAGACCCTCGCGGTCGGCGGCCGGATCGCCGTCCTGTCGTACCACTCGCTCGAAGACCGCCTGGTCAAGCAGGTGTTCGCGGCCGGCGCCGCCACCACCGCGCCGCCCGGACTGCCGGTCGTGCCCGAGCGGTACCAGCCCCGGCTCAAGCTGCTCACGCGCGGTGCCGAACTTCCCACCGAGGAAGAGGTCGCCGAGAACCGCCGGGCCGCACCGGCGCGTCTTCGGGGAGCCCAGCGCATCAGGGAGGAAGCCGAGTGAGCGAGCGGGGTTTCCGGACCCACCGGAGGACACGTGAGTAGGAAACCGGAACTGCGGGGGCGGGCGGCCCGGCTCGCCCGGCTCTTTCCGGCCGGCCGGGCCAACCAGGCCGCCCGCACCCCGTTCGTCCTGCTCGTCGTCCTGCTCCTCGGCGGCGGCCTGATCAGCCTGCTGGTGCTGAACTCGGCGCTCAGCGAGGGCTCGTTCAAACTCGACGACCTGCAGAAGCAGACCAAGAACCTCACCGACGAGGAACAGGCCCTGCAACGGGACATCGACGCCTACTCCGCCCCCGACGCCCTCCAGCGCCGGGCCCGCGAGCTCGGCATGGTCCCCGGCGGCGACCCGGCCTTCCTCGGCCCGGACGGCACCGTCAAGGGCATCCCCGGTCCCGCCGCCCTCCGGCAGACCACCGTGCCCCTCGCCCCCGAGGCCATCGGCACGCAGTCCGCCGCCGCGGTCCCGCCGGCCGGGTCCGCGCCGGTGACCCCGCCGGTGGCCGCACCGGCACCCACGCCGGTCACCACGCCGGCGCCGGGAGCCACCCCGACGACGAGCCCGGCGCCGGCGGCCACGCCGGTGACGACCCCGACCCCGACCCCCGGCAGGTGACGGAAGTGCCCGACACTTCTGGAGAGAGGCGACCGCCGCGCCGCCGCGTGCCCGGCCCCGCCAAGCCGCCCCGCCCCCGGGACCCCCGGGGCAGCGTCCGGCGGCAGCCCGGCCCCGGCGCCCGTCCGGTCCGCCGGCCGGGGGCCCCGCGCCCCGCGGCCGGGGCCGCGCCCGCGCTGCGGCTCGGCAGTCCCCGGCCCCGGCTGCGCATGGTCGGCCTCGCCCTGACCCTGGTGCTGACCGTCTTCGTCGTACGCCTGCTCCAGGTCCAGGCCGTCGACGCCGGCGCGTACGCGGCGAAGGCCGAGCAGAACCGGTATGTCGTGCACACCCTGGCCGCCGAGCGCGGCGGGATCACCGACCGCAACGGCGTGGCGCTGGCGATCAGCGAGGACGCGTACGACATCACCGCCGACCCCACGATGTTCACCAGCAAGCAGCTCAAGATCGGCGACGGACCCGAGCAGGCCGCCGCGCTGCTCGCCCCGATCCTCGGCAAGAGCCAGGCGGACCTTCTGAAACTGCTGCGGCCCGAGAACAAGGAGCTGCGCTACGTCCGGCTCGCCACCCGGCAGACCCCCCAGGTCTGGAAGCAGATCAAGGACCTGAAGGCCGCGCTCACCGCCAAGGCCGGGACCGACGGCAGGACCGTCAACGTGCTGGCCGGCGTCTTCGCCGACCCCAGCAGCCAGCGCGTGTACCCGAACGGCGACCTGGCCGCCGGGATACTGGGCTGGGTCAACGCCGACGGCAAGGGCGGCGGCGGTATCGAGTCGCAGCTCGACAAGGAGCTGACCGGCAAGGACGGCAAGATCCGCTACGCCCAGTCGGGCGGTCGCGAGGTGCCCACCGCGGGCTCCACCGAGACCCCGGCGGTGGCCGGCTCCGACGTCGAGCTCACCATCGACCGCGACATCCAGTGGGCCGCGCAGAACGCCATCACCGAGCAGGTCAAGAAGTCCAAGGCGGACCGCGGCTACGTGGTCGTCCAGGACACCAGGACCGGCCAGATCCTGGCGATGGCCAACTCGCCCGGCTTCGACCCGAACGACCTGTCGACGGCCGACGCCGCCGACCTGGGCAACGCGGCCCTCCAGGACGCCTACGAGCCCGGCTCCACCGCCAAGGTGATGTCGATGGCGGCCGTCCTGGAGGAGCACGCCGCCACCCCGCTCACCCATGTGGAGGTGCCCAACCGGCTGCACCGCGGCGACCGGCTCTTCAAGGACGACGCCGACCACGCCACCTGGTACCTCACGCTCAACGGCGTGCTCGCCAAGTCCAGCAACATCGGCACCATCCTCGCCACCGGCCAGCTCGGCAAGACCCAGGCACAGGCGAACCAGGTCCTCTACTCGTACCTGCGCAAGTTCGGCATCGGCAGCTACTCCGGGCTCGGCTTCCCCGGCGAGACCAAGGGCATCCTGGCCGCTCCGGACAAGTGGTCGACATCGCAGCAGTACACGATCCCTTTCGGCCAGGGCTTCTCCATCAACGCCATGCAGGCGGCCTCCGTCTACTCGACGATCGCCAACGGCGGGGTCCGCGTCGAACCCACCCTGGTGCGGGGCACCAAGGGCGCCGACGGTCGCTTCACCCCGGCAGCGCAGCCCAAGAAGAGCCGTGTGGTCAGTGAGAAGACGGCCAAGACCCTCGCGGAGATGCTGGAGTCCGTCGTGGACGACCAGCAGGGCACCGGTACCAAGGCGGCCATCCCCGGCTACAACGTGGCCGGCAAGACCGGCACCGCCAACCGCGTGGATCCGGCCACCGGCAGGTACAGCGGCTACACCTCGTCGTTCGCCGGCTTCGCGCCCGCGGACAAGCCCCGCATCACCGTCTACTGCGCCATCCAGAACTCCACGCAGGGCAGCTACTTCGGCGGCCAGATCTGCGGCCCGATCTACAAGCAGGTGATGGAGTTCGCCCTCAAGACCCTCCAGATCCCGCCGACCGGCGCCAAGGCGGCGGACCTGCCCGTCGACTACAAGCCCTGACAGCAGCCCTGACACCAGCCCTGATCGGCGCCGCAGCGCATCGCACAGACCACCAGGAACGAGCTCGTGACAACGATCACCCCCGATCCCGGGAACCACGGGGCCCGGCAGCCCTCACTTCGCTCCGGAGCGGGTGCGCCCGGTACGCTCACCGCCGTGCCACACGCTGATCAGTCCCAAACCACCCAGAAGGGCGTTTCCGTGACATATCCCGGGCCGCCCAGGCCGGTTCGGATCTCCGCCACACCCCTCGCGGAACTCGCCGGCCAA
The DNA here is from genome assembly GCF_014645815.1 of Streptomyces fuscichromogenes. Lineage (GTDB taxonomy): Bacteria > Actinomycetota > Actinomycetes > Streptomycetales > Streptomycetaceae > Streptomyces > Streptomyces fuscichromogenes. The sequence continues at coordinate 405,392 of NZ_BMML01000001.1, forward strand.
CTGGGTGCCGCCGTACCGGACACCACACAGAACACACCGGACACAGTGGAGGTCACGGGCATCACCCATGACTCGCGCGCCGTCCGCCCCGGTGACCTGTACGCCGCCCTGCCGGGGGCCCGGCTGCACGGCGCCGACTTCGCCGTCCAGGCCGCCGGCCTCGGCGCGGTCGCCGTCCTGACCGACCCGGCGGGCGCCGGACGCGCCGCCGGGACCGGCTTGCCGGTCCTGGTCGTCGACGATCCGCGCGCGCGGATGGGCGAACTCGCGGCCACCATCTACGGCCGCCCCGGCGGCGACCTGCTCCAGATCGGCATCACCGGCACATCCGGGAAGACCACCACCGCGTACCTGGTCGAGGGCGGTCTGCGGACCACCCGCAACACCGGTCTCATCGGCACGGTCGAGACGCGCATCGGCGACGAGCGCATCAAGTCCGAGCGCACCACCCCCGAGGCCACCGACCTCCAGGCCCTGTTCGCGGTGATGCGCGAGCGCGGCGTCGAGGCGGTCGCCATGGAGGTCTCCAGCCATGCCCTGGTCCTCGGCCGGGTCGACGGCTGCGTCTTCGACATCGCGGTCTTCACCAACCTCAGCCCGGAACACATGGAGTTCCACTCCGACATGGAGGACTACTACCGGGCCAAGGCACAGCTGTTCACCCCGGAACGCAGCAGACGCGGCGTGGTCAACGTCGACGACGAGTACGGCCGCCGGCTCGCCCGGGAGGCCGGTGTCCCGGTCGTCACCTACTCCGCCGAGGACCACCCGGACGCCGACTGGCGGGCCACCGACGTCCACATCGGCCCGATGGACTCGACGTTCACCGCCGTCGGGCCCGAAGGCGTCCGGATCGCCGCCAAGTCGCCGCTGCCGGGCCCCTTCAACGTGGCGAACACCCTCGCCGCGATCGTCGCCCTCGCCGCCGCCGGCCTCGACCCGCAGGCCGCCGCCGACGGCATCGCCGCCGTGCCGGGCGTCCCGGGCCGTCTGGAGCGCGTGGACGCCGGGCAGCCCTACCTCGCGGTCGTCGACTACGCCCACAAGACGGACGCCGTCGAGTCGGTCCTCAGGGCCCTGCGCAAGGTCACCAAGGGCCGGCTGCACATCGTCCTCGGCTGTGGCGGCGACCGCGACCGCACCAAGCGCGCCCCGATGGGGGCCGCCGCCGCCCGGCTCGCCGACATCGCCGTGCTGACCTCCGACAACCCCCGCTCCGAAGACCCCCTCGCCATCCTCGCCACCATGCTCGAAGGCGCCGCCTCGGTGCCCGCCCACGAGCGCGGCGAGGTGCTCCTCTTCGAGGACCGGGCCGCGGCGATCGAAGCCGCCGTGGCCCGCGCGCACCCCGGTGACACCGTGCTGGTCGCCGGCAAGGGCCACGAGCAGGGCCAGGACATCGCCGGCGTGATCCGTCCCTTCGACGACCGTCAGGTCCTCCGCGAAGCCATCCAGAAAACCCAGGGATGAAAATCCAGAAGACCCAGGGGATGAACTTGTGATCGCCCTCTCTCTCGCCGAGATCGCAGCAGTCGTCGGCGGGCAGACGCACGACATACCGGATCCGTCCGTCCAGGTCACCGGCGAGGTCGTCCGGGACTCCCGCGAGGCGGGGCCGGGCAGTCTCTTCGCCGCCTTCGTGGGCGAGCGCGTGGACGGCCACGACTTCGCCGCCCAGGTCGTCGGACAGGGCGCGGTCGCCGTACTGGCGTCGCGCCCCGTCGGCGTGCCCGCGATCGTCGTGGACGACGTCCAGACCGCCCTCGGTGCCCTCGCCCGCCATGTCGTACGACAACTCGGCGCGACCCTCGTGGCGCTGACCGGCTCGGCCGGCAAGACCAGTACCAAGGACCTCATCGCCCAGGTGCTGCGCACCAAGGCGCCGACCGTGTTCACACCGGGCTCGCTCAACAACGAGATCGGGCTGCCGCTGACCGCCCTGTCCGCCACCGAGGAGACGAAGTTCCTGGTGCTGGAGATGGGCGCCCGCGGCATCGGCCACATCCGCTACCTGACCGATCTGACGCCCCCGAAGGTCGGCCTGGTCCTCAACGTCGGCACCGCCCACATCGGCGAGTTCGGCGGCCGGGAGCAGATCGCCCAGGCGAAGGGCGAGTTGGTGGAGGCCCTGCCGGCGGCCGAGGACGGCGGCGCCGCGATCCTCAACGCGGACGACCCGTTGGTCCGGGCCATGGCCTCCCGTACCAAGGCGAAGGTGATTCTTTTCGGAGAGTCGGCCGAAGCGGACGTACGGGCCGAGAACGTACGACTCACGGACACGGGACAGCCCGCGTTCAGCCTTCACACACCCTCCGGTGCAAGCGATGTGACCATGCGCCTGTACGGTGAGCACCACGTGTCGAACGCGCTCGCCGCGGCCGCCGTCGCCCATGAGCTGGGCATGTCCGCGGAAGAGATCGCCCTCGCGCTCTCCGAGGCGGGCTCCCTCTCCCGCTGGCGTATGGAGGTCACCGAGCGCCCGGACGGCGTGACCATCGTCAACGACGCCTACAACGCCAACCCCGAGTCCATGCGAGCCGCGCTGCGCGCGCTCGCGGCCATGGGCACAGCCGCACAGGCAAGGGGGGGACGCACGTGGGCGGTGCTCGGCAAGATGGCCGAGCTCGGGGACGAGGCGCTCGCCGAGCACGACGCGGTCGGACGGCTCGCCGTCCGGCTCAATGTCGGCAAGCTCGTCGCCGTCGGGGGAGTGGAAGCCTCCTGGCTGCAACTGGGCGCATATAACGAGGGTTCGTGGGGTGAGGAGTCGGTGCACGTGTCCGACGCACAGGCGGCGGTCGACCTGTTGCGCAGCGAGTTGCGCCCGGGGGACGTCGTACTCGTGAAGGCGTCACGCTCGGTGGGCCTGGAGAGCGTTGCCCAGGCGCTCCTGGAGTCCGGTGCAGAGGGTGTTGATGCCCGATGATGAAGCAGATCCTCTTCTCGGGTGTCATCGGTCTCTTCCTGACCCTGGTCGGCACCCCGCTGCTGATCAAGCTCCTCGCCCGCAAGGGCTACGGCCAGTACATCCGTGACGACGGCCCGCGCGAGCACGCCAGCAAGCGCGGTACGCCGACGATGGGCGGTATCGCCTTCATCCTGTCGACGGTCGCCGCCTACTTCCTGTCCAAGGTGATCACCGGCTACACCCCGACCTACTCGGGCCTGCTGGTGCTCGGCCTGATGTGCGGCATGGGCCTGGTCGGCTTCCTGGACGACTACATCAAGATCGTCAAGCGGCGTTCGCTGGGTCTGCGGGCCAAGGCGAAGATGGCCGGCCAGCTGATCGTCGGCATCTCCTTCGCGGTGCTGTCGCTGATGTTCGCCGACGCCCGCGGCAACACCCCGGCCTCCACCAAGCTGTCCTTCATCACGGACTTCGGCTGGACCATCGGCCCGGTGCTGTTCGTGATCTGGGCGCTGTTCATGATCCTCGCGATGTCGAACGGCGTGAACCTGACGGACGGTCTGGACGGCCTCGCCACCGGCGCCTCCGTGCTGGTCTTCGGCGCCTACACGTTCATCGGCGTCTGGCAGTTCCAGGAGTCCTGCGCCAACGCGACGACCCTGACCAACCCGGCCGCCTGCTACGAGGTGCGCGACCCGCTGGACCTCGCGGTCATCGCCTCCGCGCTGATGGGTTCCTGCCTGGGCTTCCTGTGGTGGAACACCTCGCCGGCCAAGATCTTCATGGGCGACACCGGTTCGCTCGCGCTCGGCGGTGTCCTCACGGGCCTGGCGATCCTCTCCCGCACCGAGCTCCTCGTCGCCATCATGGGCGGTCTGTTCGTCCTCATCACCATGTCGGTCGTCATCCAGGTCGGCTCCTTCCGGCTCACCGGCAGGCGCGTCTTCCGAATGGCACCGCTCCAGCACCACTTCGAACTCAAGGGCTGGTCCGAAGTCCTTGTGGTGGTCCGCTTCTGGATCATCCAGGGCATCTGTGTCATCGTCGGACTGGGCCTCTTCTACGCAGGATGGGCAGCGGACAAGTGACCGACTGGCAGGGCAAGCACGTCACCGTCGCCGGGCTCGGCGTCTCCGGTGTCCCGGCGGCCGAGGTGCTGCACGCGCGGGGCGCGATCGTCACGGTCGTCAACGACGGCGACGACGCACGCGCGCGTGAGCAGGCCGCCGGACTGGAGGCGCTGGGCGTCACGGTACGGCTCGGTGACGGCGCCACCCTGCCCGAGGGCACCGAACTGATCGTCACCGCGCCCGGCTGGAAGCCGGACAAGCCGCTGTTCCAGGCGGCCCGCGCGGCCGGCATCGAGATCTGGGGCGACGTCGAGCTGGCCTGGCGGCTGCGGGGCCCCGAATCGGCCCCCTGGCTGGCCGTCACCGGCACCAACGGCAAGACCACCACCGTCCAGATGCTGACGTCCATCCTGAAGGCCGCGGGCCTGCGCACGGCCGCCGTCGGCAACATCGGTGTCTCGCTGCTCGACGCGGTCCTCGGGGACGAGGAGTACGACGTCCTGGCCGTGGAGCTGTCGAGCTATCAGCTGCACTGGGCGCCCTCCCTGCGGGCCCACTCGGCCGCCGTGCTGAACCTCGCCCCCGACCACCTCGACTGGCACGGCTCCATGGAGGCGTACGCCAAGGACAAGGGCCGCATCTACGAGGGCAACCGGGTCGCCTGCGTCTACAACGTCGCCGACAAGCTCACCGAGGAGCTGGTGCGCGAGGCCGACGTCGAGGAGGGCTGCCGGGCCGTCGGCTTCACCCTCGGCACCCCGGGTCCCTCCCAACTCGGCGTCGTGGACGGCATCCTCGTCGACCGGGCCTTCGTCGAGAACCGGCACAAGAACGCCCAGGAGCTGGCCGAGGTCTCCGACGTCCACCCGCCGGCCCCGCACAACATCGCCAACGCCCTGGCCGCCGCGGCCCTCGCGCGTGCCTTCGGGGTGCCGCCCACGGCCGTACGGGACGGGCTGCGGAACTTCCGCCCGGACGCTCACCGCATCGCGCACGTGGCCGACGTGGACGGGGTCGCGTACATCGACGACTCCAAGGCCACCAACACGCACGCGGCGGAAGCCTCGTTGGCCTCGTACGAGTCGATCGTGTGGATCGCGGGCGGTCTGGCGAAGGGCGCGACCTTCGACGAACTGGTGGCCAAGTCGGCGGAGCGCCTGCGCGGTGTGGTGCTCATCGGCGCCGATCGCGCCCTCATCCGGGAGGCCCTCGCGCGACACGCGCCGGAAGTCCCGGTCGTCGACCTCGACCGGACCGACACTGGGGCGATGCTCGCGGCGGTCCAGGAGGCGCGGCGACTGGCGGTCGAGGGTGACACGGTGCTCCTCGCCCCCGCCTGTGCCTCCATGGACATGTTCGCCAACTACAACAAGCGCGGGGACGCGTTCGCCCAGGCTGTTCGCGGACTCGGCGCCTGACCCGGCCGCCTGCCGGGCGACCTTGGGAGGGACGCGTGCGACGGTCGACGTTGAACGGAGGCGTTGATGCCCGGTAGCCGCACCGGCCGGCCGCCCGTACAGCGAGCGGCCCGCCGGCCCGCCGCGCCCCGCGCGGCGCGCGAGAACCCGGTGCGGCGGCTCCGGCTGCGCGCCCAGCGGGCCTGGGACCGGCCGCTGACCGCGTACTACCTGATCCTCGGCGGCAGCCTGCTCATCATCGTGCTGGGCCTGGTGATGGTCTACTCGGCCTCCCAGATCACCGCGCTGCAGATGTCGCTGCCGGGCTCGTTCTTCTTCCGCAAACAGTTCCTGGCCGCCTCCATCGGCGGCGTACTGCTGCTCGTCGCGTCCCGCATGCCGGTGAAACTGCACCGGGCGCTCGCCTACCCGATCCTCGCCGGAGCCGTCTTCATGATGGTGCTCGTACAGGTGCCGGGGATAGGGATGTCCGTCAACGGCAACCAGAACTGGATCTCCCTCGGCGGCTCCTTCCAGATCCAGCCCAGCGAGTTCGGCAAGCTCGCCCTGGTGCTGTGGAGCGCCGACCTGCTCGCCCGCAAGCAGGAGAAACGGCTGCTGACCCAGTGGAAGCACATGCTGGTGCCGCTCGTTCCGGTGAGCTTCCTGCTGCTCGGGCTGATCATGCTCGGCGGCGACATGGGCACGGCGATCATCCTGACCGCGATCCTCTTCGGCCTGCTCTGGCTCGCGGGGGCGCCGACTCGGCTGTTCGCCGGGGTGCTGTCGATCGCGGGCGTGCTCGGGGTGATCCTCATCAAGACCAGCCCCAACCGGATGGCCCGGCTCGCCTGCATCGGCGCCACCGAGCCGAAGACCGGCGTCGCCGACTGCTGGCAGGCGGTGCACGGCATCTACGCCCTGGCCAGCGGCGGGCTCTTCGGCTCCGGACTCGGTGCGAGTGTGGAGAAATGGGGCCAACTGCCCGAAGCCCACACCGACTTCATCTTCGCCGTCACCGGTGAGGAACTGGGCCTGGCGGGGACGCTGTCGGTACTGGCCCTCTTCGCGGCCCTAGGCTATGCGGGTATCCGCGTGGCCGGACGCACGGAGGACCCCTTCGTGAGGTACGCCGCGGGAGGCGTGACCACCTGGATCACCGCCCAGGCGGTGATCAACATCGGTGCGGTGCTCGGCCTGCTGCCGATCGCCGGCGTCCCCCTCCCGCTGTTCTCCTACGGAGGCTCCGCCCTGCTGCCGACCATGTTCGCCATCGGTCTGCTGATCGCCTTCGCGCGCGACGAGCCCGGCGCGCGGGCGGCGCTTGCGCTGCGGCAACCTCGCTTTGGTAGAAAGCGGGGAACCCGGAGCCCTCAGGGGCCCCGGAGATGGAACACGATGCGACGGCGTGCCTCGGCGGCGCGCTCGTCCGGAGAGCGGTGAATTTCGGTGCATGTCGTACTCGCTGGTGGGGGGACCGCCGGCCACATCGAGCCCGCGCTCGCCCTCGCGGACGCCCTGCGCAGGCAGGACCCCACCGTGGGGATCACGGCCCTGGGCACGGAACGCGGTCTGGAGACCAGGCTGGTCCCGGAACGCGGCTATGAGCTCGCGCTGATCCCGGCGGTGCCGCTGCCCCGCAAGCCCACCCCCGAGCTGATCACCGTTCCGGGCCGGCTGCGCGGCACCATCAAGGCCGCCGAGCAGATCCTGGAGCGCACCAAGGCGGACTGCGTGGTCGGCTTCGGCGGCTATGTCGCCCTGCCCGGCTATCTCGCGGCCAAGCGCCTCGGGGTGCCGATCGTGATCCACGAGGCCAACGCCCGCCCCGGCCTGGCCAACAAGATCGGCTCCCGGTACGCGGCCGCCGTCGCCGTCTCCACCCCGGACAGCAAGCTGCGCGACGCCCGTTACATCGGCATCCCGCTGCGCCGCTCCATCTCCCTCCTGGACCGCGCCGCGGCCCGCCCCGAGGCCCGGCACCGCTTCGGCCTGGACCCCAACCTGCCCACGCTGCTGGTCTCCGGCGGCTCCCAGGGCGCCCGCCGGCTCAACGAGGTCGTCCAGCAGGTCGCGCCCTGGATGCAGCAGGCCGGAATCCAGATCCTGCACGCGGTCGGCCCGAAGAACGAACTGCCGCAGGTGCACCAGATGCCGGGGATGCCGCCCTACATCCCGGTAAGTTACCTGGACCGGATGGACCTCGCGTACGCCGCGGCCGACATGATGCTCTGCCGCGCGGGCGCGATGACCGTCGCCGAGCTCTCCGCCGTCGGGCTCCCGGCCGCCTACGTCCCGCTGCCCATCGGCAACGGCGAACAGCGGCTGAACGCCCAGCCGGTGGTCAAGGCCGGCGGCGGCCTGCTGGTCGACGACGCGGAACTCACCCCGGAGTGGGTGCAGCAGAACGTCCTGCCCGTGCTCGCCGACCCGCACCGGCTGTACGAGATGTCCCGCGCGGCAAGCGAGTTCGGCCGCCGGGATGCCGACGACCTGCTCGTCGGCATGGTGTACGAGGCGATCGCCTCACGTCGGTAGGACCGTATGACGAAAGGCAAGTGAGCAGCGTGGCCGGACCGACCACCGCCGAACGCGGTGAACGCCAGCAGGAGTCGTCCGGCCCGCCGCTCGTCCGTCGGCTGCGCAACCGCCGCTTTCGCCGGACCGTCCTGCTGACCCTGTCCGTGGTCCTCCTCGGCTCCGGCTCCGGCTGGCTGCTGTACGGCTCCCCGTGGCTGCGCGTACGCCATGTCTCCGTGTCCGGTACGGCCGTTCTGACGCCCGAGCAGGTCCTGGAGGCCGCCGACGTCCCGGTCGGGGCGCCGATGGTCTCCGTCGACACCGACGGGATCGAGGCCCGGCTGCGCCGGAAACTGCCCCGGATCGACGTGGTGGACGTCGTCCGGTCCTGGCCCCGCGGAATCGGGCTGAAAGTAACCGAGCGCACTCCGGTGCTGCTTATCGAAAAGGGCGGAAACTTCACCGAAGTGGACAAGGAAGGTGTCCGGTTCGCCACGGTTCCGCAGGCGCCGAAAGGCGTTCCGGCGCTGGAATTGAGCCTTTCCCGGTCGGGCTCGGCCACCGCGAGCCTGCGCCGCTTCGGCACCGACCGGCTGGTGCGGGAAGCGGTCGATGTCGCACGTGCCATTCCGGCCGCCGTCCGCCGGGACACCCGGACCCTCAAGGTCCGTTCCTACGACGACATCTCGCTGGAGCTGGGCGGCGGCCGCGTCGTCGAGTGGGGCAGCTCGGAGAACGGCGCGGCCAAGGCGCGTACGCTCACCGCGCTCATGAAAGCCGCCTCCGGAGCCCGGCACTTCGACGTGAGCGTCCCCACCGCCCCTGCGTCATCGGTGAGTTGACGCACATCTGCGCAGGCCAGCACCCTGGTTGGGCACTGCTATGCCTGATCACATAGGGTGAAAAGAAAAACGGGAGGTTCGGCGTGTTCGTTGAACGCGCGCCACTTGTCGACTTAGTGTCCTGTTCAGAAGACTCCAGGGAACAGACACACTGGTAACCCTAAACTTCAACGTTAGGGTTCGGGTCGGCGCTACGGACCGTCCCAATCGGCATCTGCCGTCCCGCGCGGGCACCGCGCGAGGACGGCGACGTAATTCGAGGCGAGAGGCCTTCGACGTGGCAGCACCGCAGAACTACCTCGCAGTCATCAAGGTCATCGGTGTCGGCGGCGGTGGTGTCAATGCCATCAACCGGATGATCGAGGTCGGTCTCAAGGGCGTCGAGTTCATCGCCATCAACACCGACGCACAGGCGCTGTTGATGAGCGACGCCGACGTCAAGCTCGACGTCGGTCGTGAACTCACCCGTGGACTCGGCGCCGGCGCCAACCCGGCCGTCGGCCGCAAGGCCGCCGAGGACCACCGTGAGGAGATCGAGGAGGTCCTCAAGGGGGCCGACATGGTCTTCGTGACGGCCGGCGAGGGCGGCGGCACCGGCACCGGCGGCGCGCCCGTCGTGGCCAACATCGCGCGCTCGCTGGGCGCCCTCACCATCGGCGTGGTCACCCGCCCCTTCACCTTCGAGGGCCGGCGCCGCGCCAACCAGGCCGAGGACGGCATCGCCGAACTCCGCGAAGAGGTCGACACCCTCATCGTCATCCCGAACGACCGGCTGCTGTCCATCTCGGACCGCCAGGTCTCGGTGCTCGACGCGTTCAAGTCGGCCGACCAGGTCCTGCTCTCGGGTGTCCAGGGCATCACCGACCTCATCACCACCCCGGGCCTGATCAACCTCGACTTCGCGGACGTCAAGTCGGTCATGTCCGAGGCCGGTTCGGCCCTCATGGGCATCGGCTCGGCCCGCGGCGACGACCGCGCGGTGGCCGCCGCCGAGATGGCGATCTCCTCGCCGCTCCTGGAGGCCTCCATCGACGGCGCCCGGGGCGTGCTGCTCTCCATCTCCGGCGGCTCCGACCTCGGCCTGTTCGAGATCAACGAGGCCGCCCAGCTGGTCAGCGAGGCCGCCCACCCCGAGGCCAACATCATCTTCGGCGCGGTCATCGACGACGCGCTCGGCGACGAGGTCCGCGTCACGGTCATCGCGGCCGGCTTCGACGGCGGCCAGCCCCCGGCCCGCCGGGACAACGTCCTCGGCTCGTCCTCGACCGCCGCCCGCCGCGAGGAGCCCGCTCCGGCCCGGCGGGAGCCCGAGCGCCCCTCCTTCGGCTCGCTCGGCAGCGTGACGCCGAAGGAGGAGCCGGAGCCGATGCCGGAGCCGGTGGCCGACCTCCCGGTCGCCCCGCCGGTCCCGCCGTCCCGTTCCTACACGGACAGCGCGGCCGAGGAACTGGACGTACCGGACTTCCTCAAGTGATCCTTACGACGTGACAGGACAGCGCGAGACCGTGAGCGGCGCGCACTTCGTCTTCACCGACAGGTGGGGCGGGGTGAGCGCCGCTCCGTACGAGGAGCTCAACCTGGGCGGGGCGGTCGGCGACGACCCCGGCACGGTACGGACCAACCGGGAGATCGCCGCCAAGTCGCTCGGCCTGGACCCCGGCCGGGTGGTCTGGATGAACCAGGTGCACGGCAACGAGGTCGCCGTCGTGGACGAGCCCTGGGGAGAGCGGCCGGTGCCGCAGGTCGACGCCGTGGTCACCGGGCGCCGGGGGCTCGCCCTCGCCGTCCTGACCGCGGACTGCACGCCGGTCCTGCTCGCCGACCCGGTCGCCGGGATCGTGGCCGCCGCCCACGCGGGCCGGCCCGGCATGATCGCCGGGGTCGTTCCGGCCGCCGTGCGCGCCATGACGGAACTCGGCGCCGACCCCGCCCGGATCGTCGCCCGCACCGGACCTGCCGTCTGCGGCCGGTGCTACGAGGTGCCGGAGGCGATGCGCGCCGAGGTGGCCGCCGTCGAACCGGCGGCGCACGCCGAGACCAGCTGGGGCACTCCGGCGGTCGACGTCAGCGCCGGAGTGCACGCACAGCTCGCGCGCGCCGGGGTGCACGACCGGGTGCAGTCGCCGGTGTGCACGCTGGAGTCGGGTGATCACTTCTCGTACCGCCGGGACCGCACCACCGGACGGCTCGCCGGCTATGTGTGGTTGGACTGATCGGGCATGACGGACCGTAAGTACGAACTCACCGCAAACCTCGCGAAAGTCGAGGAGCGCATCGCCGCCGCCTGTGCGGCGGCCGGGCGCAAGCGGGAGGAGGTGACCCTGATCGTGGTCACCAAGACCTATCCGGCGAGCGACGTGCGGATCCTGTCGGGGCTCGGGGTGCGGCATGTCGCCGAGAACCGGGACCAGGACGCGGCGCCGAAGGCCGCCGAATGTGCGGATCTGCCCCTCAACTGGCACTTTGTTGGTCAACTGCAGACCAACAAGGTGCGATCCGTGGTGGGTTATGCGGATGTCGTGCAGTCGGTCGACCGTTCCAGGCTCGTGGACGCGCTGTCCAGGGAGGCGGTGCGGGCCGGGCGCGAGGTCGGCTGTCTCCTCCAGGTCGCGCTCGACGCGGGTGCGAGCGGAAGAGGGGAGCGCGGCGGCGTGGCGCCGGGCGGAATCGAAGAGTTGGCCGCCCTTGTCGCCGGGGCGCCCGGACTCCGGCTCGACGGCCTCATGACCGTCGCTCCGCTGACCGGGGAGTACGCGGGGCGTCAACGTATGGCGTTCGAGCGGTTGATGGATTTGTCGACTGACCTGCGCCGGACTCATCCGGCTGCGAACATGGTCTCCGCAGGGATGAGTGCGGACCTTGAGGAAGCCGTGGCCGCCGGGGCGACACATGTACGCGTCGGCACTGCGGTACTCGGAGTCCGCCCCAGGCTCGGGTAACGTCGCCAGGAAGTCGGACCACAGCAGAAAATATGGTCAATGCCGCCCAGGGTGGGCACAACGACCGTGTGGATCGCGAGACTTGGCAGTCGTCACCGATCCACCACAGAGCGGAGGACTCAGAGCATGGCCGGCGCGATGCGCAAGATGGCGGTCTACCTCGGCCTCGTGGAGGACGATGGGTACGACGGCCGCGGATTCGACCCCGATGACGACTTCGAGCCCGAACTGGACCCGGAGCCCGAGCGTGATCATCGACGGCACGAGCCGCCACACCAGTCCCATGGTGCACACCAGTCCCAAAGGGACGATTCGGTACGAGTAGTACAACCGTCGCCCCCGCGCGAGCCGATGTCGCATTCCGCTTCGCTCCCCGCGGAATCGGGACGCCCCGCGCGCATCGCCCCCGTGGCGTCCATCACACAAGAACGCGCGAGCCTGGAGAAGAACGCACCGGTGATCATGCCCAAGGTCGTGTCGGAACGAGAGCCTTACCGGATCACCACGCTCCACCCCCGGACCTACAACGAGGCCCGTACCATCGGGGAACACTTCCGTGAGGGCACCCCGGTGATCATGAATCTGACTGAGATGGATGACACAGACGCGAAGCGACTTGTCGACTTTGCGGCTGGTTTGGTGTTTGGTCTTCACGGCAGCATCGAGCGGGTGACGCAGAAGGTGTTCCTGTTGTCGCCTGCTAACGTCGATGTCACGGCGGAGGACAAGGCCCGCATCGCAGAGGGCGGGTTCTTCAACCAGAGCTGAGACGCAAGACCGGAACAAGGCACGTAACAGGGGAGAGGGAAAGCACGGATCATGAGCGTGTTTCTGGATGTGATCTACATCGCGCTGATGTGCTTCCTCATCGTGCTGATCTTCCGGTTGGTCATGGACTACGTGTTCCAGTTCGCCCGCTCATGGCAACCCGGCAAGGCGATGGTGGTCGTACTTGAGGCCACTTACACTGTCACCGATCCACCGCTCAAGCTTCTGCGGCGGGTCATCCCGCCGCTGCGTCTCGGGGGCGTGGCGCTCGACCTGTCCTTCTTCGTACTGATGATCATCGTCTACATCCTGATCGCGATCGTTGGTCGGCTGTGATGAGGAGCGATGTGACCTACCGTCTTGCCGAACGCCGACGACTACGTTGAGGTGAAGAGATGCCGTTGACCCCCGAGGACGTGCGGAACAAGCAGTTCACGACCGTCCGCCTCCGAGAAGGCTATGACGAGGACGAGGTCGATGCCTTCCTCGACGAGGTCGAAGCCGAACTGACGCGCCTGCTCCGCGAGAACGAGGACCTGCGCGCCAAACTGGCCGCGGCCACGCGCGCTGCTGCCCAGAACCAGCAGAACATGCGCAAGCCGCCGGAGCCGCAGGACCAGCAGCAGGGCGGCATGCCTCAGGGTGGAATGCCTCAGCAGGGTATGCCCCCGCAGGGCATGCCGCAGCAGGGGATGCCCCAGCAGGGAATGCCTCAGCAGGGGATGCCTCAGGGCGGTATGCCCCAGCAGGGCATGCGAGGCCCCGGCGCTCCGGTGCCCGCCGGCATATCGGGCCCGCCGCAGCAGCAGATGGGTGGCCCCATGGGCGGTCCCCCGCAGCTGCCGAGCGGCGCCCCGCAGCTGCCGGCCGGTCCCAGTGGCCAGGGCGGTCCGCAGGGTCCCGGTCCGATGGGTCAGGGCCCGATGGGCCAGGGTCCGATGGGCCAGGGCATGGGCCAGGGTCCCGGTCCGATGGGCCAGGGCATGGGTCAGGGTCCCGGTCCGATGGGCCAGGGGATGGGTCAGGGTCCCGGTCCGATGGGCCAGGGCATGGGCCCGATGGGCGGCCAGCCCCCCATGCAGCAGATGGGTGGTCCGATGGGCGGCCCCATGGGCGGTCCGATGGGCGGCCCCGGTCAGGGCCCCGGTGGCGACAGCGCCGCGCGTGTCCTCTCGCTGGCCCAGCAGACCGCCGACCAGGCGATCGCCGAGGCCCGCTCCGAGGCCAACAAGATCGTCGGCGAGGCCCGCAGCCGCGCCGAGGGTCTGGAGCGTGACGCCCGTGCCAAGGCCGACGCGCTGGAGCGGGACGCGCAGGAGAAGCACCGCGTCGCCATGGGCTCCCTGGAGTCCGCGCGCGCCACGCTGGAGCGCAAGGTCGAGGACCTGCGCGGCTTCGAGCGCGAGTACCGCACGCGTCTGAAGTCGTACCTGGAGTCGCAGCTGCGTCAGCTGGAGACCCAGGCCGACGACTCCCTGGCGCCGCCGCGCACCCCGGCCACCGCCTCCCTCCCGCCGTCCCCGGCGCCCTCCATGGCCCCGGCCGGCGCGAGCGCCCCGTCCTACGGCGGCAACCCGCCCATGGGTGGTCCGTCCCCCGCTGCCCCGTCCTACGGCGGCCAGCAGCAGATGACGCCGGCGATGACCCAGCCGATGGCACCGGTACGCCCGCAGGGCCCGTCCCCGATGGGCCAGGCGCCGTCCCCGATGCGCGGCTTCCTGATCGACGAGGACGACAACTGACGGCCGCCGTGTAGTACGGCGTAGTCGTAGGCAGGCGTTCAAAGGGCGGGCCCCGGATTCCGATCCGGGGCCCGCCCTTTTGACGCGGGTCGCGTCCGCCCGCTTGTTCGGGGGCGCGGGGAACCGCGCACGGCGGCTGCTCCGACCTGCGCCTATGAGAAGGGCCCGGTCTCCACCCTGGAGACCGGGCCCTTCTCGAACAGGCCGGCGGCTACGCCTTGCGCAGGCGGAACGTCAGCGAGAGCCCTTCGTCGGTGAAGGGATCGCCGTAACCGCCATCCCCCTCGCCCTGGGAGAAGTCGGTCGCCAGCACCTCGTCGGCGATCAGCGCGGCGTGCTCCGCCAGCGCCGCGATCACCGCCGGGTCGGTCGACACCCACCTGAGCGCGATCCGGTCGGCCACGTCCAGCCCGCTGTTCTTGCGCGCCTCCTGGATCAGCCGGATCGCGTCCCGGGCCAGACCGGCCTGCCGCAGCTCCTCGGTGATCTCCAGGTCGAGCGCGACGGTCGCACCGGAGTCCGACGCCACCGACCAGCCCTCACGCGGCGTCTCCGTGATGATCACCTCGTCCGGAGCCAGCGTCACCCTCTCGCCCTCGACCTCCACCGACGCCGTGCCCTCGCGCAGCGCCAGCGACAGCGCGGCCGCGTCCGCCGCGGCGACCGCCCTGGCGACCTCCTGCACCCGCTTGCCGAACCGCTTGCCCAGCGCCCGGAAGTTGGCCTTGGCCGTGGTGTCCACCAGCGAGCCGCCCACGTCGGACAGCGAGGCCAGCGACGAGACGTTCAGCTCGTCGGTGATCTGCGCGTGCAACTCCTTGTCGAGCGCGTCGAAGCCGACCGCCGCGACCAGCGCCCGGGACAGCGGCTGCCGGGTCTTGACGCCCGACTCCGCGCGCGTGGCCCGGCCCAGCTCCACGAGCCGTCGTACCAGGACCATCTGCTTCGACAGCTCCGGGTCGATGGCGGTGAGGTCCGCCTCCGGCCAGGTCGTCAGGTGGACGGACTCGGGGGCGCCCGGGGTGACCGGCACGACCAGGTCCTGCCACACCCGCTCGGTGATGAACGGGGTCAGCGGGGCCATCAGCCTGGTGACGGTCTCCACGACCTCGTGCAGCGTGCGCAGCGCGGCCTTGTCGCCCTGCCAGAAGCGACGGCGCGAGCGGCGGACGTACCAGTTGGACAGGTCGTCGACGAACGCCGACAGCAGCTTGCCGGCGCGCTGGGTGTCGTACGCCTCCAGAGCCTGCGTCACCTGGTCGGTGAGCGCGTGCAGTTCGGAGAGCAGCCAGCGGTCCAGGACCGGCCGGTCGGCCGGGGCCGGGTCGGCCGCGGACGGCGCCCAGTTCGACGTACGGGCGTACAGCGCCTGGAAGGCGACCGTGTTCCAGTACGTCAGCAGCGTCTTGCGGACGACCTCCTGGATGGTGCCGTGGCCCACCCGGCGGGCCGCCCACGGTGAACCGCCGGCCGCCATGAACCAGCGCACCGCGTCCGCCCCGTGCCGGTCCATCAGCGGGATCGGCTCCAGGGTGTTGCCCAGGTGCTTGGACATCTTGCGGCCGTCCTCGGCGAGGATGTGGCCGAGGCAGACCACGTTCTCGTACGAGGAGCTGTCGAAGACCAGCGTGCCGACGGCCATGAGGGTGTAGAACCACCCGCGTGTCTGGTCGATCGCCTCACTGATGAACTGGGCCGGGTAGCGGCTCTCGAACAGATCCTTGTTCTTGTGCGGGTAGCCCCACTGCGCGAACGGCATCGAACCCGAGTCGTACCAGGCGTCGATGACCTCCGGCACGCGCGTGGCCGTCTTCGCGCACTGGGGGCACGCGAAGGTGACGGCGTCGATGAACGGGCGGTGCGGGTCGAGCTCCGACTGGTCGGTGCCGGTCAGCTCCGTCAGCTCCGCGCGGGAGCCGACGCAGGTGAGGTGGTCGTCCTCGCACCGCCAGATCGGCAGCGGGGTGCCCCAGTAGCGGTTGCGGGACAGCGCCCAGTCGATGTTGTTGTTCAGCCAGTCGCCGTACCGGCCGTGCTTGACCGTGTCGGGGAACCAGTTGGTGTTCTCGTTCTCCGCGAGCAGGCGGTCCTTGACGGCCGTCGTGCGGATGTACCAGGACGGCTGCGCGTAGTAGAGCAGCGCGGTGTGGCAGCGCCAGCAGTGCGGGTAGCTGTGTTCGTACGGAAGGTGCTTGAACAGGAGGCCGCGCTGCGCCAGGTCCTCGGTGAGCCGTTCGTCGGCCTTCTTGAAGAAGACGCCGCCGACCAGCGGGACGTCCTCCTCGAAGGTGCCGTCCGGGCGGACCGGGTTCACCACCGGCAGGCCGTAGGCGCGGCACACCTTGAGGTCGTCCTCGCCGAAGGCGGGGGACTGGTGGACCAGACCGGTGCCGTCCTCGGTCGTGACGTACTCGGCGTTGACGACGTAATGCGCCGGTTCCGGGAACTCCACGAGCTCGAACGGACGTTGATAGGTCCAGCGCTCCATTTCGGCGCCGGTGAAGGTCCGGCCCGTGGTCTCCCAGCCCTCGCCGAGCGCCTTGGCGAGCAGCGGCTCGGCGACGACGAGCTGCTCCTGGCCGTCGGTGGCGACGACGTAGGTGACCTCGGGGTGCGCGGCGACCGCCGTGTTGGACACCAGGGTCCAGGGGGTCGTCGTCCACACCAGGAGCGCGGCCTGGCCGGCGAGCGGACCGGAGGTGAGCGGGAAACGGACGTACACGGAGGGGTCGACGACCGTCTCGTAGCCCTGCGCCAGCTCGTGGTCGGACAGGCCGGTGCCGCAGCGCGGACACCAGGGCGCGACACGGTGGTCCTGGACCAGCAGATCCTTGTCGAAGATCGTCTTCAGCGACCACCAGACCGACTCGATGTACTCGGGGTCCATCGTGCGGTAGGCGTCGTCCAGGTCGGTCCAGTACCCCATGCGGGTCGTGAGCGCCTCGAAGGCGTCGGTGTGGCGGGTCACCGACTCCCGGCACTTGGCGTTGAACTCGGCGATGCCGTACTTCTCGATGTCCGGCTTGCCGCTGAAGCCCAGCTCCTTCTCGACCGCGAGCTCCACGGGCAGGCCGTGGCAGTCCCAGCCGGCCTTGCGGGCCACGTGGTAGCCGCGCATGGTGCGGAAGCGGGGGAAGACGTCCTTGAAGACGCGCGCCTCGATGTGGTGGGCGCCGGGCATGCCGTTGGCGGTGGGCGGGCCCTCGTAGAACACCCACTCGGGGCGGCCCTCGGACTGCTCCAGGGTCTTGGCGAAGATCTTCTGCTCGCGCCAGAAGTCGAGCACGGCGTGCTCAAGGGCGGGCAGGTCGACCTGTGCGGGCACCTGGCGGTACGTCGGCGCTGTCATCTGCGAGCTTCCTCCAACGGACTTGCTGCCTTCCGTCGGAGGGACGAGAGCTTTGCCTTCCGTACGCCGTGTGCGGCGCGCTCCCGCGGTACCACCCTCCTTGGCCCGCCGTGCGCCCTACGCGCCGGTGAGCCCCCTCATTGGGGTCGCGAAGCCGGTTCTACTGACCCCTGCGGGGCGTTCCTCCGGCGGCTCCGGGGTGATCTTCACGTCGCGCCGGCCCCCGGGCTTCCACCGTCCCCGGGTCGCTCTGGGCTGCGTACGCCGCTACTCGTCCCCATCCACGCTTCTCGCTCCGCCCAGTGTACGGCGCCGCACGGACAGCGGCCGACCGGTTTTACGGGTGTCCGGCCCGGCCCGGTCGGCGCCCGGTGGCGGTCCGGCCGAGATGACCCGAATGGCGCGGTACGCGTGTTCGCATCCTGGGATGTCCGGCTCGGCGGATTACCTCGCGGGGAGCTGGGCACAACGCATGCATACCTGCTGCGTGGGGGGTGCGGGGCAGGCGGATCGGGCGGCGTGCCCCGTTGCCGTGGGACTCGAGTCGATTTATCGTCCCAGCACGATTCGCGTGCAAGATCACAATATGTGAAGGGGCCGCGGCCATGGTGGCGAAGAAGACCGCTGGGGGCGGCGGAAGACAGGGCGCGCGTGCGACAGCGGCGGCTCCTTCCAGGAGAGCGCCGGCTGAGAAGGGTTCCGCCGAGGACTCCGCCGTGACGAAGACACCGGTGGGCAGGACGGCCGGGAAGAAGGCCGTCGCGAAGAAGGCCGACGGGGTGAAGGCGGCCGGGAAGGCGGCGGCGGTGGTGAAGGACACCGCGGAACAGCCGGAGAAGAGCGCGTCCAGGGCCGCGGCGACGAAGACCGCGGCGGAGCAGGGCACGGCCAAGAAGAGCACGGCCAAGAAAGCGGGCGCGGCGCGGGCCGCGAAGCAGACGGGAGCCACGACGGTGGTTGCGAAGAAGACTCCTGGCACGGCCAGGGCGGCGGAGAGCGCCGTCCCCAAGGCGCGGGTCGCCACGGTGGTGCCGGGCGAGCTCGCGGTGCGTCCCGGCGAGGACCCGTGGACCCCGGAGGAGGTCGAGGAGGCGCGCACCGAGCTGATGACCGAGGCACTGCGGCTGCGCACCGAGCTGGACGCCTCCGACAGCGCCCTGGCCGGCCTGATGCGGGACTCCGGCGACGGCGCCGGCGACGACCAGGCCGACACCGGCACCAAGAACATCACGCGCGAGCACGAGCTGGCACTGGCCGCCAACGCGCGCGAGATGCTGGAACAGACCGAGCGTGCCCTCGCGAAGCTGGACGCGGGCACCTACGGCCTCTGCGAGAACTGCGGGAACGCCATCGGCAAGGCCCGGATGCAGGCCTTCCCGAGGGCCACCCTGTGCGTGGAGTGCAAGCAGAAGCAGGAACGCCGCTACTGAGCACCGGGGTCGCCTGGGGTGTGCCGTAGTCTCGTCCCGAGGCAGGCACCTAGGTTGAGGGACTCACGTGGCAGAGGCGGAACGCATCATCGGTACGCCGGGCACCCCGGACGACGGCGACGAGCGGACGGCGGTACCCGACGCGTCCGGTGCGGATCAGCAGTCCACCGCGGGCCGGCGGCCCGGTCGCGGGCGCCGGATCGCCGTGCTGTTCGCGGTGGCCGCCTTCGCCTTCACCCTCGACCTGGTCAGCAAGATGATCGTGGTCGCGAAGCTGGAGCACCACGCGCCGATCGAGGTCGTCGGCGACTGGCTGGAGTTCCACGCGATCCGCAACCCGGGCGCGGCCTTCGGCTTCGGCGGTGCCTTCACGATCATCTTCACGGTGATCGCGGCGGCCGTGATCGTGGTGATCTTCCGGCTGGCGCGCAAGCTGTACAGCTTCCCCTGGGCGGTCGCGCTCGGCCTGCTGCTCGGCGGCGCGCTCGGCAACCTCACCGACCGGATCTTCCGCTCGCCGGGGATCTTCGAGGGTCAGGTCGTCGACTTCATCGCGCCCAAGGGGTTCGCGGTGTTCAACCTGGCCGACTCCGCGATCGTCTGCGGCGGCATCCTGATCGTGCTGCTCTCCTTCCGCGGCCTGGACCCGGACGGGACCGTCCACAAGGACTGATCCGGACCGCCGGGCCCACCGGCCCGGCGGGGCGCCCGCGGGGGCTTGCGTACGGGGCTGTCGGCGCGGTCCGGCATACTCGACGGGTGAGCACGATTCCCGAGATCCGAACCCTGCCCGTGCCCGACGGCCTGGAGGGCGAGCGCGTCGACGCCGCCATCTCCCGCATGTTCGGCTTCTCCCGCACCAAGGCGGCCGAGCTGGCCGCGGCGGGCAAGGTCCAGGTCGACGGCTCGGTGGTCGGCAAGTCCGAGCGGGTGCGCGGCGGAGCCTGGCTGGAGGTCGAGATGCCCGGGGCGCCCGCGCCCGTGCAGATCGTCGCGGAGCCCGTCGAGGGCATGGAGATCGTGCACGACGACGATGACGTGGTCGTGATCGTCAAGCCGGTCGGCGTGGCCGCGCACCCCTCCCCGGGCTGGACCGGCCCGACCGTCATCGGCGGTCTCGCGGCCGCCGGCTACCGCATCTCCACCTCCGGCGCCGCCGAGCGCCAGGGCATCGTGCACCGCCTGGACGTCGGCACCTCGGGCCTGATGGTGGTCGCCAAGTCGGAGCGTGCGTACACGTCGCTCAAGCGCCAGTTCAAGGAGCGCACGGTCGACAAGCGCTACCACACGCTCGTGCAGGGCCACCCCGACCCGACCAGCGGCACCATCGACGCCCCCATCGGCCGCCACCCCCAGCACGACTACAAGTGGGCGGTCACGGCCGACGGCAAGCCCTCGGTGACCCACTACGACCTCGTCGAGGCGTTCCGCGCGGCCTCCCTGCTCGACGTGAAGCTGGAGACCGGCCGCACCCACCAGATCCGCGTCCACATGGCCGCCCACCGCCACCCCTGCGTCGGTGACCTGACCTACGGCGCCGACCCGACGCTCGCCAAGCGGCTGCGCCTGACCCGGCAGTGGCTGCACGCCGTCCGGCTCGGCTTCGAGCACCCCGGGGACGGCGAGTGGGCCGAGTTCGAGAGCGGCTACCCGGCCGACCTCCAGGAGGCGCTCGACCAGGTCCGCGAGGAGACGTACGGGTGAGCACGCGCGCGTACGCGGTGCGGGTCGCCGAGGACCCCGCCGACCTGGAGGCGTGCTTCGCGGTGCGCAAGCAGGTCTTCGTGGCCGAGCAGGGCGTCCCGGAGGACCTGGAGTACGACGAGTACGACCCGGTCGCCCTGCATGTCCTGGCGGTCCGCGAGGACGGGGTGCCGCTCGGCACCGGCCGGCTGCTGTACGGCGAGGCGGCCGCGGCCAAGACCGGCGGTGACCTGTCCCTGGGCTCCCTGGGCCGGCTCGCGGTCACCCGGGAGGCCCGCGGCCTCGGTGTCGGCGTCGCCCTCGTCCGGGCCATCGAGGAGGCCGCACGCGCGCGTGGCCTGACCACCGTGGACCTGCACGCGCAGACCCGGGCACTGGGCTTCTACGAGCGGCTGGGCTACGAGCCGTACGGCCCGGAGTACGAGGAGGCGGGCATCGCGCACCGGGGGATGCGACGCGCGCTCTGACCGGGGCCGCATGGCAGGCTTGAGGCCTGCTGTGTGATCGTCGACTCCCGGAGCGCTGACCGTGGATCAGATGGCCCTGTTGTTCGTGCTGCTGCTCGGGGCCCTGGTGAGCGTTCCGGTGGGGGACCGGCTCGGACTGCCGGCGCCCGTGCTGATGACGCTGTTCGGGATCGTTCTCGCGGTGGCCGACTTCGTGCCGAACGTCGACATCCCGCCCGAGCTGATCCTGCCGGGCCTGCTGCCGCCGCTGCTCTACGCCGCCGTACGGCGGACCTCGTGGCGGCAGTTCGCGGCCAACATCCGCCCGATCTTCCTGTTGGCGGTGGCCCTGGTGTTCGTCACCACGGTGTGCGTCGCCGTCGTCGCCAACGCGATCGTGCCCGGCCTGCCGATCGCCGCCGCGGTCGCGCTCGGCGCACTGGTCGCCCCGCCCGACCCGGTCGCCGCGACGGCGGTCGCCGGACAGCTGGGGCTGCCCCGCCGGCTGGTGTCGATCCTGGAGGGCGAGGGCCTCTTCAACGACGTGACGGCCATCGTCCTCTACCACGTGGCGATCGCCGCCGTGGTCAGCGGCACCTTCTCGCCCTGGCGGGCCGGGCTGGACTTCCTGCTGTCCGCCGTGGTCGCGGTCGTGGTGGGCCTGGTGCTCGGCTGGGGCGCCAACAAGCTGATGGACATCCTCGGCGACGCCACCCTCCAGATCGGCCTGACCCTGCTGGTCCCGTACGTCTCGTACGTCGTCGCCGAGGAACTGCACGGCTCCGGTGTGCTCGCGGTGCTCACCACCGCGCTGTTCATCGCCGAGTACGCCACCGATGCCGACGACGTGATGACCCGGCTCGCCGGATACACCTTCTGGGACATCGTCGACACGCTCGTCACCGGAGTCGCGTTCGGGCTGATCGGCCTGGAGCTGCACAACGCGATCCGTACGGCGTCCGGCCGCTGGGGCGAGCTGCTCGGCTGGGCGGCCGCGATCGTCGGCGTGGTCGTCGTGGTGCGGCTGGTGTGGCTGCTGCCGGCGACCTGGCTGACCAAGCGGCTGCACGCGAAGCGGGACTACGACGAGGAGATCCCGACCAGCTGGCGGGAGACCGTCGTGATGTGGTGGTCCGGGATGCGGGGGGTGGCGTCGGTGGCGCTGGCCCTGGCCATCCCGTTGAGGACCGACGGCGGGGCGGCGTTCCCGGACCGGGACGAGATCGTCTTCATCGCCTTCGGCGTGATCATGGCGACGCTGGTGCTCCAGGGGCTGACCCTGCCGTGGCTGGTGAAGCGGCTGGGGGTGCGGGCCGACACCGACCGGGAGAAGGAGATCGAGCGGGAGCTGGCGGTACGGGCGGCGAAGGCGGCGCGGCGGCGCCTGAAGGAGATCGAGCAGGTCGAGGAGTTGCCGGAGGACGTGACGGAGCAGATGCTGCGGCGGGCCTTCGAGATCGGGTTCCGGATCAGTCCCGACGTGGTGGAGGACGAGCGGCGGGAGGGCCATGAGAAGCGGATGCGGCGGCTGAGGCGGTTGCGGCGGATCCAGCAGGAGATGCTCAGCGCGGCACGGCACGAGGTGCTGGCGGCGCGGAGCGAGCCGGGGGCGGATCCGGAGATCGTGGACCGGGTGCTGCGGCATCTGGACGTCCGCAGCCTGCGGTAGCGCTCCGCTGGGAGAGCCGCGATGGGTCGTCTGTCGTCTGCGGCACCGTCGTGGCTGGTCGCGCAGTTCCCCGCGCCCCTTCGGGGGCGCTGTACAGCGACGGTAATACAAGCGCATGGCGGCTGTGGACAGTCGCAGGCGCCGTCGGCTTTCCGCTCGTAGTCTCGGATCATGGCTCGGAACATTGTGATCAGTGGTGGAGGAACCGGGATCGGGCTCGCTGCGGCGCGGGTGTTCGCCGCGGACGGGGACCGTGTGCTGCTGCTCGGGCGGCGCAGAGAGGTGCTGGAGAAGGCCGGGGTGCCGGGGGCGGAGGTGTACGCGGCCGATCTGGCCGAGCCGGCGCAGGTGCGCGGAGTCGCACGGTTCGTCGCCGAGGAGTTCGGGGCCGTCGACGTGCTCGTCCACAGCGCCGGAGGGAACGCGGCACGCACGGCCGACGCCGACGCCGGCGATCCGCTCGACGCCGCCGCGCGCGTCTGGACCGGCGACTTCCGGCAGAACACGCTGACCTCCGTCCTGCTCACGGAGGCGCTGAAGGAACGGCTCGCCGATCCCGGCGGGCGGGTGCTGTTCATCAGCTCCGTCGCCGCGTTCCGGGGCTCGGGAAGCGGCTCCTACGCCGCCTCCAAGGCCGCCCTGCACCCGTACGCCCACGACCTGGCCAGGGAGCTCGGCCCGCGCGGGGTCACCGTGAACGTGGTCGCGCCCGGGTACGTCGAGGACACCGACTTCTTCGGCGGGCCGGTGGCGCAGGCGCGGCGGGAGCGGCTCGTCGCCGAGACGTCGACCGGGCGGGCCGGCACACCCGGTGACGTCGCGGCCACCCTGCACTGGCTGGCCTCCCCGGCCGCCGGGCACATCACCTCGCAGATCATCCAGGTCAACGGCGGCGCCGAACGCGGCCATTGAGGTGGGACTCAGTCACGGCCGGTGCGGGGCGGGTCGTGCAGACGGCGGCCCGCCGACCCGTCCTGGGAGGGAATGATCCCGCCCGGCGGCAGGACCGCGTCGGCCGTGTTGACCCGCGGCAGGGCATACGGGTGCTCCGCGCCCAGCCAGGTGATCATCTGCTCCCGGACGGTCACCCGGACCTTCCAGACGTCGTCCGCGTCCTTGGCGGTCACCAGCGCGCGTACCTGGATGGTGTTCGGGGTGCTGTCGGTGACCACCAGGCCGTAGTCCCGGCCGTCCCAGGCCGGGCACTCCCGCAGGATGTCCCGGAGCTTCTCGCGCATCGGCTCCAGCGGTGCCGAGTGGTCGAGGTGCCAGTAGACGATCCCGGTCATCTGCGGGGTGCCCCGCGACCAGTTCTCGAAGGGTTTGGAGGTGAAGTACGACACCGGCATGGTGATCCGGCGCTCGTCCCAGGTCCGTACCGTCAGAAAGGTCAGGGTGATCTCCTCGACCGTGCCCCACTCGCCGTCGACCACGACCGTGTCCCCGAGGCGCACCATGTCGCCGAAGGCGATCTGCAGACCGGCGAACATGTTCGCCAGCGTGGACTGGGCGGCCACACCGGCGACGATGCCGAGGACGCCCGCGGAGGCCAGCAGCGAGGCGCCGGCCGCGCGCATCGCCGGGAAGGTCAGCAGCATCGCCGCCACGGCCACCACGCCGACGATCGCCGTCACCACCCGCATGATCAGCGACACCTGGGTGCGCACCCGGCGGACCCGGGCCGCGTCGTGGTGGACGCGGGCGTAGCGGTCGTAGGTCGAGTCCACGACGGCCGCCGCGATCCGCACCACCAGCCAGGCGGCCGACCCGATCAGCACCAGGGTCAGGACCTGGCCGACCGCGATCCGGTGCTCCCGGATCAGTTCGGCCTGGTCGTAGGAGCCTCTGAGCAGGGCCGTGCACAGCACCAGCTGGTAGGGGACGCGGCCGCGGCGCAGCAGGCCCCACAGGGGCGTCTCGCTGTGCCGTGAGTCGGCCTTGCGCAGCAGCAGGTCGGTCACCCAGCCGATCAGCAGGGTGAGGACGACGGCGCCGCCGACCACGATCAGCGGGCGGAGTACGTTCTCCATCTCCATGGATGCGAACGTAACCGGATCTGCGGGGTCCTGAACATGCCGCCCGGTGAGAAGGACGTCACGGTCGGGTCCGCAGCGCGGGCGGCACACAGGGCCCGGCGGGCGTTGTCGGTGTCGGCTGGCACCATGGGCGCATGAACATCATGCTCTTTCACTCGACCTACGGCCCCAGGCCCGCGGTGCGCGAGGCCGCGGACCGGCTGCGTGCCGCCGGTCACGAGGTGTGGACGCCGGACCTGTTCGAGGGGCGCACGTTCGACACGGTCGAGGAGGGCATGGAGTTCAACGAGTCGATCGGCAAGGACGAGCTGCTGAAGCGAGCCGTGCTGGCTGCGGCGCCGTACTCCGAGCGCGGCCTGGTGTACGCGGGGTTCTCGCTGGGCGCCTCGGTCGCGCAGACGCTGGCACTGGGCGACGAGCGGGCGCGGGGGCTGCTGCTCCTGCACGGCACGTCGGACATCGCGCCCAGCGCCTCGGTGGCCGACCTGCCGGTGCAGCTGCACGTGGCCGAGCCGGACGCCTTCGAGACGGACGACTGGCTGAGCGCCTGGTACCTGCAGATGGGCCGGGCCGGCGCCGATGTGGAGATCTACCGGTACCCGGGGGCCGGCCACCTCTACACCGACCCCGGCCTGCCGGACTACGACGAGGAGGCCGCCGAGGCCACCTGGCGGGTGGCGCTCGGCTTCCTCGACACGCTGTAGGCGTCGGCCGCGGCGGTCACACCGGGTCGTAGGTGCGTTCGACCTTCTGGGTGCCGCTGCGGGTGCGGTACGACCGCTCCCAGGACGAGGTGGCGTCGGCCTTCGTCTTGTCGGAGAGGACGTAGTAGTCCATCTGCGCCCGCGCGGCCGTGATGTCCAGGATGCCGTAGCCGTGCCGGTCGGTGTCGACCCAGTGGACGTGCCGGTTGGCGAGCTGGATGAGCGGTGCGGCGAGGGTGGAGACGACACCCGGGGAGACCTTCAGGAGGTCGTCCAGGTTGTCGGAGGTCACCGAGGTGATCACGAACTCGGTGGCGGCGGAGGCGGACAGCGGGTAGGTCCCGGCGTCCACGGGCACGTCGTTGGCCCAGGACATGTGGATGTCGCCGGTGAGGAACACCGTGTTGCCGATCGCGTTGGAGCGCAGGTGGGCCAGCAGCTCGCGGCGGTCGTCGGTGTAGCCGTCCCACTGGTCGGTGTTGAGGGCGAGGCCGTCCTGGGGCAGGCCGAGCAGCTTGGCCAGCGGCTTGAGGAGGTCGGCGGAGAGCGAGCCGATGGCGAACGGCGAGATCATCACCGAGTTGCCGACCAGCCGCCAGGTGGTGTCGGAGGCCTTCAGTCCGGCCTTGAGCCAGTCGAGCTGGGCGCGGCCGGTGATGGTGCGGTCCGGGTCGTCGACCGAGCCGCTGCCCGTGGACACCTGCTGGGAGCGGAAGGAGCGCAGGTCGAGCAGGGAGAGGTCGGCGAGCTTGCCGAAGCGCAGCCGGCGGTAGGTGGTGCCGGCGATGGCCGGGCGGACCGGCATCCACTCGAAGTAGGCCTGCTTGGCGGCCGCCTGACGGGCCGTCCAGGTGCCCTCGGCGCCCTCGGTGTGGTTCTCGGCGCCGCCGGACCAGGAGTCGTTGGCGAACTCGTGGTCGTCCCAGATCGCGATGACCGGCGCCTTGGCGTGCAGGGCCTGGAGGTCGGTGTCCGTCTTGTACTTGCCGTGCCGGGTGCGGTAGTCGGCGAGCGTGATGATCTCGTGGGTGGGCGCGTGCTCGCGGACCACGGTGTCGCGGGTGCCGTACTCGCCGGTGCCGTACTCGTAGATGTAGTCGCCCAGGTGCAGCCACGCGTCGAGGTCGTTGCGGAGCGCCAGGTGACGGTAGGAGGCGAAGTAGCCGGCCTCCCAGTTGGCGCAGGTGACGACGCCGAAGCGGAGGCCGGTGACGGCGGCGTCGGTGGCCGGCGCGGTGCGGGTGCGCGCCACCGGGGAGTCGGTGCCGCCGGCCGAGAAGCGGAACCAGTAGTCGGTGGCGGGGGCCAGGCCGCGGATGTCGGCCTTGACGGTGTGGTCGGAGGCGGCGGTCGCGGTGGTGGTGCCCTTCGAGACCACGTTCGTCAGCGCCTTGTCGGTGGCGACGACCCAGCTGACCTCGGTGTCCGGGCCGACCCCGGAGCCCGGTGTCGCGTCGGCGGCCGGCGTCACCCGGGTCCACAGCAGGACGCCGTCGGGCAGCGGGTCGCCGGAGGCGACGCCGTGCAGGAAGGCGGGCGCGTCCGAGGCGGCCCGGGCCGGTATCGCGGCGGCCAGCGGGGCGGCCAGGACAGCGGTCGCCGCCGCGGCCTTGACGACCGTACGGCGGCGCGGAGCGAGGGAGTGCGCACTCCCGGAGGACTGAGTTGATCTGTTTCGACTGGTCACGACCGCTGAGGTTACTGACCAGTATGAACAAGAGCAGGCGAACCGGGGAAAGTTCGCCTGCTCTTCACGTGGAGCCGGATATTCCGCTCGGCGTCAGGCCTTGAGGGCCGCGTCCACCACGGTGTTGAAGGCGTCGATCGTCATCGGCGGGTTGCCGCTGGAGTCGGCCGTCAGCATCTTGCCGTTCATGACGAAGCTCGGGGTGCCCGTCACGCCGTCCTTGTTGGTGTCGAAGGTCTTCGACATGGCCAGCGCCCAGGCGTCGTACTTGCCGGACTTCACGTCGGCCTGGAAGGACTTGTTGTTCTTCAGGGCCGGGACGGTGTTGGCGACCTCGATGAGGTAGCTGTCGTTCTTGAACTTGTCGGTCGTCTCGTCCGGGTGCCACTTCTTCGAGTACAGCGCGGTCTTGTACTCGAGGAAGGCCTCGTCGCTGACGTTCAGCGCGGCGCCCATCGCGCTCAGCGCGCTCTTGGAGCCCTCGCCGCGCGAGCCGATCTGGCCCTTGCCGAGCGAGTCGCCGTCGAGGAACGTGCCGCCGATGTACTGGATCTTGAACTTGCCGTCGTCGATGTCCTTCTTCACCGTCGCGCCGACGGTCTGCTCGAACTGGGCGCAGATCGGGCAGCGCGGGTCCTCGTAGACCTTCAGGGTCTTCGTGGCGGTGGACTTGCCGATGACGACCGTGGTGCCGTTCGTGCCCGTCGTGTTGGCCGGGGCGACGACCTTGGCGTCCTTCTCGGCCTCCCAGTAGCCCGGCTTGTTGGCCTGGACGACGGCGTAGCCTATGCCGCCCGCCGCGGCCAGCACGGCCACCACCGAGGCGGCCACGATGACCTGCCGCTTGACCTTGGCGCGCTTGGCCTGCTTCTCGCGCTCGATGCGCAGCCGCTCCCGGGCCGCGTTCTTGGCAGCCGCGCTGTTCCGCTTGCTCATGTTGGTGATCTCCATAGGGGACGCGCACATGTCGTACGCGGGATACGTGTGGGGGACTCGTCGTGCTCGGACGAGCTCGCACGAGGGCCGTGCTTGGAGGAGGTGCTCGGACTCAGACGAGGGCGAGCGCGTGGGAGCACGGCGGTCCGCGCCGTCCCAGGGAGTGCACGAGGAGCAGGCCGCGGGCGGCGGCCGGGCGCGGCGCAGGGCGCGGCAGCCGTCGTACCGGGGCCGGCCGGACCGCGCCCGCGGCGACCGCGAGGAGCAGCGGGCGGAAGGTGGTGGCGGCGACGGCCCGCAGCAGCTGGGTCAGGGCGCGCTCGCCGCGGCGCAGCCAGGCGGCGGCGAGCAGACCCACGCCGACGTGCGCGGCGAGCAGCAGCCAGGCGGCGGCCGGATCGGCGTGCGCGAGGGCCGCGGCGGTGCGGGAGCCGCCGGTCATCTGGGCCAGCGGGGTGCCGACCGTGCCGCCGTGGCAGAGCACGTCGAGACCGACCGCGCGCAGCGGGCCGGCGATGGGGCCGCCCGCCCGGCCGTAACAGGCGTGCTGACCGGTGGTGAAGACCGTGTCGGCGGCCAGCTCCAGCGGGATCAGCAGGGCCGCGATCCGGCCGAAGCCGCGCTCGCGGCCCGCCAGCGCGTACGCCGTGCCGAACACCCCGGCGGCGACCGCGGCCACCGTCGTGAACGGCAGCGGGGCCCGGGACAGCAGCACGTGCGACGCGGTGCTGAGCGTCACGACGAAGGCCGTGAACAGCGCCGCGCGCACGGCTCTGAGCTGGGTCCCGGATATGTCCATAGCGGTGGAGAGTCTGTCACGTACTCATGTAGGGGACCCCTAAAAAGGCCCTGAGAATCGGCGAAGGTTACAGCCCTGGAATGCGGCCGTTGCGGAACAGGTCGACGAAGATCTGGTGGTCGCCGCGCGCACGTGAGCCGTAGCTGTGCGCGAAGTCGGTCAGCAGGCCCGCGAAGCCGTCCTCGTCGGCGGCGATCGCCGCGTCGATGGCCCGCTCGGTGGAGAACGGCACCAGGGACTCGCCGGAGGTGTCGTCGGCCGCCGAGTGCATGGACGCGGTGGCCCGGCCGAGGTCGGCGACGACCGCCGCGACCTCCTCCGGATCGTCGATGTCGCTCCAGTCCAGGTCCACCGCGTACGGCGACACCTCGGCGACCAGCTGCCCCGCGCCGTCCAGCTCGGTCCAGCCCAGCCACGGGTCGGCGTGCGCCTGGAGCGCGCGCTGCGAGATCACCGTGCGGTGGCCCTCGTGCTGGAAGTAGTCCCGGATCGCCGGGTCGGTGACGTGCCGGGAGACGGCCGGGGTCTGGGCCTGCTTGATGTAGATCACCACATCGTTCTCCAGGGCGTCCGTGGCGCCCTCCAGGAGGATGTTGTACGAGGGCAGGCCGGCCGAGCCGATGCCGATGCCGCGGCGGCCCACGACGTCCTTCACCCGGTAGGAGTCCGGGTGGGACAGGGAGGACTCGGGGAGCGTCTCCAGGTAGCCGTCGAAGGCCGCGAGCACCTTGTAGCGGGTCGCCGCGTCCAGTTCGATGGAGCCGCCGCCGGCGGCGAACCGGCGCTCGAAGTCGCGGATCTCCGTCATCGAGTCCAGCAGCTCGAAACGGGTCAGCGAGCGGGCCGTGCGCAGCGCGCCGAGCAGCGGACCCTCGGCGGTGTCCAGGGTGAAAGGCGGCACCTCGTCGCTCTTGGCGCCCGTCGCCAGCGCGTGGATGCGCTCGCGGTAGGCGCGCGCGTACTCCTCGACCAGGTCGGTGATCTGCTCGTCGCTGAACGCCTTCGCGTACCCGACCAGCGCGATGGAGGCGGCGAAGCGCTTCAGGTCCCAGGTGAAGGGGCCGACGTAGGCCTCGTCGAAGTCGTTGACGTTGAAGACCAGGCGGCCGTTGGAGTCCATGTACGTGCCGAAGTTCTCCGCGTGCAGGTCGCCGTGGATCCACACCCGCGAGGTGCGCTCGTCCAGGTACGGGCCGGTGTATATCCGCCCGGCGCCCAGACCGGCGTGCTCCGCGTCCAGGTCGTGGTAGAAGAGCGCGGCGGTGCCCCGGTAGAAGGCGAAGGCCGAGGCCGCCATCTTCCGGAACTTCACGCGGAACGCGGCCGGGTCGGCGGCCAGGAGCTCGCCGAAGGCGGTGTCGAAGACAGCGAGGATCTCCTCGCCGCGCTGCTCGCCGTTGAGCTGGGGGACCGGCATCGCTGGGTGCCTCCTGGTACGGGTGGTGCCTGACATGTGGCGCGGATCTCTCGCCCGGACCAACGTGCGAA
The DNA here is from genome assembly GCF_014645815.1 of Streptomyces fuscichromogenes. Lineage (GTDB taxonomy): Bacteria > Actinomycetota > Actinomycetes > Streptomycetales > Streptomycetaceae > Streptomyces > Streptomyces fuscichromogenes. Next base: position 435,826 of record NZ_BMML01000001.1, read on the forward strand.
GGTCCCCGGGAGTGCCCGCTCTCTTCGCACGAAGGTACGCGGGGGAGCGGGCCGGGTGTCAGTGCCGAGGCATAGGATTCCGGAGTCCCACCAGACCGTCCGCAGCCGGTCGGAAGATCGTCGACGCCTGATTTCCCTCGGAGGCCGAAACCGTGTCAAAGCCGCCCTTCACGCACCTGCACGTCCACACCCAGTACTCGCTGCTGGACGGTGCCGCGCGGCTCAAGGACATGTTCAACGCCTGCAACGAGATGGGCATGACGCACATCGCCATGTCCGACCACGGCAACCTGCACGGGGCGTACGACTTCTTCCACACGGCCAAGAAGTCCGGGGTCACCCCGATCATCGGCATCGAGGCCTACGTCGCCCCCGAGTCGCGGCGCAACAAGCGCAAGATCCAGTGGGGCCAGCCGCACCAGAAGCGGGACGACGTGTCCGGTTCGGGTGGTTACACCCACAAGACGATCTGGGCGGCGAACGCGACGGGCCTGCACAACCTCTTCCGCCTCTCCTCGGACGCCTACGCCGAGGGCTGGCTCCAGAAGTGGCCCCGGATGGACAAGGAGACCATCTCCCAGTGGTCCGAGGGGCTCATCGCCTCCACCGGCTGCCCCTCCGGCGAGCTCCAGACCCGGCTCCGCCTCGGCCAGTACGACGAGGCGCTGAAGGCGGCCGCCGACTACCAGGACATCTTCGGCAAGGACCGCTACTTCCTGGAGCTGATGGACCACGGCATCGACATCGAGCACCGGGTCCGCGACGGCCTCCTGGAGATCGGCAAGAAGCTCGGCATCCCCCCGCTGGTCACCAACGACTCGCACTACACGTACGCGCACGAGGCGACCGCCCACGACGCCCTGCTCTGCATCCAGACCGGCAAGAACCTCTCCGACCCGGACCGCTTCAAGTTCGACGGCACCGGCTACTACCTGAAGTCCACGGACGAGATGTACGCCATCGACTCCTCGGACGCCTGGCAGGAGGGCTGCGCCAACACCCTCCTGGTCGCCGAGCAGATCGACACCAGCGGCATGTTCGAGGCCAAGAACCTCATGCCGAAGTTCGACATCCCCGACGGCTTCACCGAGGTCACCTGGTTCAAGGAGGAGGTCCGCCGGGGCATGGAGCGCCGCTTCCCCGGCGGCATCCCGGACGACCGCCAGAAGCAGGTCGAGTACGAGCTGGACGTCATCATCCAGATGGGGTTCCCGGGCTACTTCCTCGTCGTCGCCGACTTCATCATGTGGGCCAAGAACAACGGCATCGCGGTCGGCCCCGGCCGAGGCTCCGCGGCCGGTTCGATCGTCGCCTACGCCATGGGCATCACCGACCTCGACCCGATCCCGCACGGCCTGATCTTCGAGCGGTTCCTCAACCCCGAGCGCGTCTCCATGCCCGACGTCGACATCGACTTCGACGAGCGTCGGCGCGTCGAGGTGATCAGGTACGTGACCGAGAAGTACGGCGCCGACAAGGTCGCCATGATCGGCACCTACGGCAAGATCAAGGCCAAGAACGCGATCAAGGACTCGGCGCGCGTCCTGGGCTACCCGTACGCGATGGGCGACCGGCTCACCAAGGCGATGCCCGCCGACGTCCTCGGCAAGGGCATCGACCTCGACGGCATCACCAACCCCTCGCACCCGCGCTACAACGAGGCCGGCGAGATCCGCGGGATGTACGAGAACGAGCCGGACGTGAAGAAGGTCATCGACACCGCCAAGGGCGTCGAGGGCCTGGTCCGGCAGATGGGCGTGCACGCCGCCGGCGTGATCATGTCCAGCGAGCCCATCGTCGACCACGCCCCGATCTGGGTGCGGCACACCGACGGCGTGACCATCACGCAGTGGGACTACCCGCAGTGCGAGTCGCTCGGCCTGCTGAAGATGGACTTCCTCGGCCTGCGCAACCTGACGATCATGGACGACGCCGTCAAGATGGTGAAGTCCAACAAGGGCATCGACCTCGACCTGCTGGCCCTGCCGCTCGACGATCCGAAGACCTTCGAACTGCTCCAGCGCGGTGACACCCTGGGCGTCTTCCAGTTCGACGGCGGGCCCATGCGCTCCCTGCTGCGCCTGATGAAGCCCGACAACTTCGAGGACATCTCCGCCGTCTCGGCGCTCTACCGTCCGGGCCCGATGGGCATGGACTCGCACACCAACTACGCGCTCCGCAAGAACAAGCTCCAGGAGATCACCCCGATCCACAAGGAGCTGGAGGAGCCCCTCGAAGAGGTCCTGGCCGTCACCTACGGTCTGATCGTCTACCAGGAGCAGGTGCAGAAGGCCGCCCAGATCATCGCGGGCTACTCGCTCGGCGAGGCCGACATCCTGCGCCGCGTGATGGGCAAGAAGAAGCCCGACGAACTGGCCAAGAACTTCACCATCTTCCAGGCCGGCGCCCAGAAGAACGGCTACAGCGACGAGGCCATCCAGGCCCTGTGGGACGTGCTGGTCCCGTTCGCCGGATACGCGTTCAACAAGGCGCACTCCGCCGCGTACGGCCTGGTCTCGTACTGGACCGCCTACCTCAAGGCGAACCACCCGGCCGAGTACATGGCCGGTCTGCTCACCTCGGTCAAGGACGACAAGGACAAGTCGGCCGTCTACCTCAACGAGTGCCGCCGCATGGGCATCAAGGTGCTCCCGCCGAACGTCAACGAGTCGGTGCACAACTTCGCCGCCCAGGGCGACGACGTGATCCTCTTCGGCCTCGAAGCCGTCCGCAACGTCGGCACCAACGTGGTGGATTCGATCATCAGGAGCCGCAAGGCCAAGGGCAAGTACGGCTCCTTCCCCGACTACCTCGACAAGGTCGAGGCGGTCGCGTGCAACAAGCGGACCACGGAGTCGCTGATCAAGGCGGGTGCCTTCGACGCCCTGGGGCACACCCGCAAGGGCCTCACCGCGCACTTCGACTCGATGATCGACAACGTGGTCGCGGTCAAGCGCAAGGAGGCCGAGGGCCAGTTCGACCTCTTCGGCGGGATGGGCGAGGAGGAGAGCGACGAGCCCGGCTTCGGACTGGACGTCGAGTTCACCACCGAGGAGTGGGACAAGACCTATCTGCTCGCCCAGGAGCGGGAGATGCTCGGCCTGTACGTCTCCGACCACCCGCTCTTCGGCCTGGAGCACGTGCTCTCCGACAAGGCCGACGCGGGCATCGCCCAGCTCACCGGCGGCGAGCACGCCGACGGGGCCGTGGTCACCATCGGCGGCATCATCTCCGGCCTCCAGCGCAAGATGACCAAGCAGGGCAACGCCTGGGCGATCGCCACCGTGGAGGACCTCGCCGGCTCCATCGAGTGCATGTTCTTCCCGGCGAGCTACCAGCTGATCTCGACCCAACTCGTCGAGGACGCGGTGGTGTTCGTCAAGGGCCGGCTCGACAAGCGCGAGGACGTGCCGCGCCTGGTGGGCATGGAGCTGGCGGTCCCGGACCTCTCCAACGCCGGCACCAACGCGCCCGTGATCCTCACCATCCCCGCCACCCGGGTCACCCCGCCGATGGTCAGCCGCCTCGGCGAGATCCTCGGTCACCACAAGGGCGACACCGAGGTCCGGATCAGGCTCCAGGGCCCGACCAAGACCACCGTGCTCCGTCTCGACCGGCACCGGGTGAAGCCGGACCCGGCGCTGTTCGGCGACCTCAAGGTGCTGCTCGGCCCGTCCTGCCTGGCCGGATAGGTCCGCAGCCGGCACCGGCCGTCGTACGCGCGCGGAAGGGGCGCACCCGTATCGGGTGCGCCCCTTCTGTGTGCCTGGGCTTCAACAGCCCGGTGGGACCTGGTCGGTCCGCTCAGTTGTGGCCGAAGCTCTTCTGCTTCTTGCGCGCGACATCGGCCGGGCTGCCCTGGATGTGCGACACCGGCGAGTCCTGGGACTCGCCCGACGTACGCTGCCCGTGCTCGTGGGTCTGCTCGGTCTGCTGCGAGGTGCGGTTCTGGGAGCCACCCTTGCGGTTCTTGTTCTTGGCCATGGTGATCTGCCTCCTGTGGGGGATCTAGGGGCCGAATTCAGATTCACATAGGCTGACAACGGACGCATTTCGGATAATTACCGTGTGTGACGCGGTTTGTCGGAGAGCGAGGTCCCGAAACGCCACGCCGAAGATCGAGTTCGGGCCGTTAACGCCCGCGTGGTCGGGCAGACTCGAAGGAAGCCCCGAAAGCAAACCTCCCGGGAAGAGGGTGAGTCGCGTGGACCGCTGCATCGTCCTGGTGGACGCCGGGTATCTGCTGGGTGCCGCCGCCAGTCTCCTCGCCGGTGAGCCCTCCCGATCCCGGATCACCGTCGACCACGCCGCGCTGATCCAGGCGCTGCGCGACCGCGCGGAGTCCGACACCGAGCGTCCACTGCTGCGCATCTACTGGTTCGACGGCGCCCCCGACCGTGTTCCCCAGCCGGAACACCGTCGGCTGCGTGTGATGCCCCGGGTGACCGTCCGGCTCGGCGCGCTGACCCGCAGCGACGGGCGGTGGGCGCAGAAGGGCGTGGACGCGGCCATGCACGCCGAGCTGACCGAACTGGCCCGCAACCGCGCCTGCTCCGACGTCGTCCTGGTGACCGGCGACGGGGATCTGCTGCCGGGCATGATGGCAGCCAAGGAGCACGGGGTCGCCGTACACCTGTGGGCGGTGCAGGCCGCCGACGGCGACTACAACCAGTCCGAGGACCTGGTCGCCGAGGCCGACGAGCGGCGGGTCCTGGACCGGGCGTGGATCACCCAGGCGGTACGGGCCAAGGAGCTGACCGCGGTCTGCGCGCCGCCGCCGGTGCCGCGGCCGGAGATCGCCGCGATCCTCTCGGCGCCGCTGCCCGAGTCGTCGCTGGCGCCCGCGCCGGAGGCGGGACCCGAGGGCGCCGACCGGGCGCCCGCGGTGAGCGTGGTGGAGAACGGGGCGCCGGAGCGGATGCCGGCGCCCAAAGGGGTGCCGACGCCCAAGGACCTCGCCGCGCTGCGGGCGCCGGGCGCGCAGTCGGTCCAGAATCCGGCGACGACGGCCACCCTGCGGTGGTCCTCCGACAAGGGGTGGGTGGACCGGCCGGGCGGCGCGGCGGAGTCGGCGGAGGCGGCCTCGATGCCGACGCTGGCGCAGCTGACCACCGCGGAGCAGCGGTGGGCCGACCGGGAGGAGGACATCACGACCGTCGGCGGGGATCCGTACGAGGTCGGGCAGGTGTTCGCCCGGCGGTGGATGTCGAGGCTCGGGGACCAGAGTCATCTCCACAAGCTGTCGGCGATGTATCCGCGCATTCCGCACCGGATCGACGGGGAGCTGTTGCGGTACGCGGCGCGGTTCGGGCTGCTGGCGCACAAGGACGACCAGATCGACGAGCATGACCGGTACGCCATTCGGGCGGGGTTCTGGAGAGAGTTCGATGTTCCGGCGGGGGCCGGGGAGCATGCGTCGGCGGAGTGAGTGAGGGGGCGTGGGCGACTGATTTCGGCCGCGGGCCGGTGGGGGTTGCTCGCGCAGTTCCCCGCGCCCCTCACGGGGCGCTGAACCTCGCGGGGTCACCGGCTGGGGCGCCCCAAAGGCGAGTAAACGGGGGTGACCCCGTAGTCTCGTTCCTTGTGAGTACGGGCGTGGGTCGGGCACTTCGGCAGCAGGGTGACGTCGTGTGTGCCGTGCGTGGGCTGACCAAGACCTACGCCGCCGTCAAAGGGCGGCGTGGCGCCCCCGGCGTGCCCGAGGTGCGGGCCACCGACGGGGTGGCGCTGGATGTCCGGCGCGGCGAGATCTTCGGCCTGCTCGGGCCGAACGGGGCCGGCAAGTCGACGCTCGTACGGCAGCTCACCGGGCTGCTGCGGCCGGACACGGGCAGCGTCGAGATCCTCGGCCACGACATCGTGCGGCACCCGGAGCGGGCCGCGCGGATCCTCGCCTACCTGGGGCAGGAGTCCAGCGCCCTGGACGAGCTGACCGTGTCCCTCGCGGCCGAGACCACCGGGCGGCTGCGCGGACTGGACCTGCGGCAGGCCCGGAGCGAGCGCGACGCCGTGCTGGAGGAGCTCGGCCTGACGCCGATCGCCGGGCGGGCGCTCAAGAAGCTCTCCGGGGGGCAGCGGAGGCTGGCCTGCTTCGCCGCGGCGCTCGTCGGTGAGCGGCCGCTGCTCGTGCTCGACGAGCCGACGACCGGCATGGACCCGGTGGCCCGGCGGGCCGTGTGGGCCGCCGTGGACCGGCGGCGGGCCGAGCGGGGGGCCACCGTGGTGCTGGTCACCCACAACGTCATCGAGGCCGAGACCGTCCTCGACCGGGTCGCCGTCCTCGACCAGGGGCGGGTCATCGCCTGTGACAGCCCGGCCGGGCTCAAGGAGCGGGTGGCCGGCGAGGTGCGGGTCGAGCTGGTGTGGCGGGAACGGGCGCCGCTGGACGTGCCCGAGGTGGCCGTCCTGCGGGAGCGTGCCGTCGAGGCCGGCCGGCGCTGGACGCTGCGGCTCGCCCCCGAGGAGGCGCGTGCCGTCGTCGCCACGGTGACCGGCGGGACCGCGTTCGCCGCCCTCGACGACTTCACCCTGGCCACGCCCAGCCTGGAGGACGTCTACCTGGCGCTGGGCGGCGCCGCACGGCAGGGGCTGGTGAAGACGTGAGGGTGAACACGGCGGCGGCCAGGCGCGTACGGAAAGGCGCGGCAGCGGTACGGGCCGCAGGTGCCGCACGGAAGGGGAGCAGCGCGACGTGAGTGTCGTACCCGCGGAGGTTCTGCCGGGCGGTGCCCTGGCCGTGGAGGAGACGGCGCCGGGCGGCGCCCCGATGGCCGAGCTGGGCCCGCGCGCGCGGCTGTGGCCGTCGCTGGCGGCCGTCTACCGGGCGCAGCTGTCCCGGGCCAGGGTGGCGCGGATCCCGCTGCTGTTCGTCGCGACCTTCCAGTCCGTCGGCATCATGATCATGATGCGCGGGGTGGTGGACTCGCGGGGCGAGGCCCAGTCCGTGGTGGCGGGCTCGTCGGTGGTCGTGGTGGCCTTCGTCGCGCTGAACCTGCTGGCGCAGTACTTCGGACAGCTGCGGGCGAGCGGCGGGCTGGACCACTACGCCACGCTGCCGGTGCCGCCGGCCTCGGTGGTGCTCGGGGCGGCCGCGGCCTATGCCTCCTTCACCGTGCCGGGGACGCTGGTGACGGCCGTCTTCGGCTGCGTGCTGTTCGGGCTGCCGCTGGGGAACCTGTGGATCCTCCTCGCCGTGATCCCGCTGGCCGGGGCCGCGCTGGCGGGGCTCGGGGCGGCCTGCGGGCTGCTCGCGCCCCGTCCCGAACTCGCCACGCTGCTCGGGCAGCTGGGCATGTCGGCGGCGCTGCTGTTCGGGGTGCTGCCGCCGGACCGGATGCCGGGGATCATCCGGTTCGCGCGTGACCTGCTGCCCTCCACGTACGGCGTCGAGGCCTACGCCCGGACCTTCGGCGCGCGGCCCGACTGGGCCGTCGTCCTCGCTGACCTGGGTGTGTGCGCGGGCGTGGGGGTGGTCTCGCTGGCCGTCGCCACCTGGGCGTACCGCCGGGCCGCCGTCCGGTGACGCGCCCCACAGGCCGACCTGGCACGATGGCATCGTGACCGCACCGTTGACGCCGCCTCCGCCGCCGCACGACCAGTCCTCGCACCAGGCCTGGCAGGTGCCGCCGCCTGCCGGGGAGGCCGCGGGGGAGCCGGGAGAGTACGGACAGTACGGACAGGACGGTCCCGGGATGAAGACCGAACTGCGGGAGGGCGCCGTGATCGCCCTCGTGGTGGCGGTGAGCGGGGTGCTGCTCGGACTGCTGTGGCTGTGGCTGGCGCCGCACGTGCCGCTGGTGGGGGACCAGTCCGGCAAGAGCTGGGCGGTCTACCTCAAGGACAGCGAGGGGGAGCAGGCGGCGGGCGTGGACGGAACGTTCACGCTGCTGGCGCTGGCCTTCGGGTTCGTGAGTGCGGTCGCGGTGTTCCTGTGGCGGCGGCGCGGGGGTGTGCCGCTGGTGGTGGCGCTGGGGGTCGGGGGACTGCTGGCGTCGGTGCTGGCCTGGCGGCTGGGGACGTGGCTGGGACCGGAGCAGGACGTGATCGCCCATGCGAAGGCCGTGGGGAAGGGGGTGACGTTCTCGGCGCCGCTGAAGCTCGGGGCGAAGGGGGCGTTGCTGGCCTGGTCGTTGTCGGCGTTGGTGGTGCATCTGGGGTTGACGGCGCTGTTCGGTCCGCGGGACCCGGAGCCGCCGTACGAGGACGTCCCGTACGCGGCTCCGCCGGAGTAGCTTCCGGTGTGCTCCCTAGGCCGGGCGGCGACCGTGGTTCGAGCGGGCCTTCTTCAGGCGCCACTTCCTTTTCCGTGTCCTCTTCGACATGTCTTCCGTACTTAACCGAGAACGGGGACTTGGTCGAGGGGTCACGCACGTCCGATCGGGGCCAGGGTCGCGTTCGTGAGGGTGGCCAGGGCGGTCGGGGCGAGTTCGACCTCAAGGCCGCGGCGGCCCGCCGAGACGCAGATCGTCGGGTGGGCCGACGCCGACGCGTCCAGCACCGTGGGGAGCTTCTTGCGCTGGCCGAGCGGGGAGATGCCGCCGCGGACATAGCCCGTGGTGCGCTCGGCCAGGGCCGGGTCCGCCATCGCCGCGCGCTTGCCGCCGACCGCTGTCGCCAGGGCCTTGAGGTCCAGGCTGCCGGCCACCGGGACGACAGCGACCGTGAGCGCGCCGTCCACGTCCGCGACCAGGGTCTTGAAGACACGGTCGGGGGACACGCCCATCGCCTGCGCCGCCTCCTCGCCGTAGGACGGATGCGCGGGGTCGTGGTCGTAGGAGTGGACCGTGAAGTCCACCCCCGCGGTGGTCAGGGCCACCGTCGCCGGGGTCCCGCCGCCCCCGGACTGCTGCTTCTTCGGCTTCTTCGGCATGTCAGGAAAACCCCGGCTCAGTTCAGACTCGTCGGCGACCGCGTCAGCTCCGCCGACGGCAGTGACGGCAGGTTACGGATGATCGCCGTCTCGGAGCGAAGGAGTTTCAGTTCGTCGCGGAGCCGGGAGGCGGTGTCGGGGGCCTGGAGCAGCCGCTGCTTGGTGGGGGTGTCGTGCATCATCGCGGCCGCGACCAGGTAGGAGACGACGGACGGCTCGTCGGGGAGGTCGACGCCCGTGGAGAGCGAGCGCTCCCGGGCGCCCGCCAGGCGCTTCTGGTACTGGCGGAAGGCCCGCAGGACGCCCTCGGCCAGCGCGCCGGCCTCGTCGCCCTGCTCCTCCGGCAGCTCCTCCAGCTCCGCGGTCAGGAACGGGCCCGACGCGTCGACGGAGAGCAGCCGTACCCGGGTCGTCCCCGTCGCCAGTACCTCGAACGTGCCGTTCGCCCGCTCCCGGATCGTCGCCGCGTCCGCCACACAGCCCACCCGGTGGAAGGACTTCAGCGGGTCGGGCCCGAAGCCGGCCGCCGGGCCCCGGTCGGGCTGGGCCGTCGGGTCCGGCATGCCGGGCGCGCTGGGGGCCACCTCGTGGCCGTCACGGATCGCCACGACGGCGAACCGGCGCGGTTCTTCCTCGGGCGTCTTCAGCAGGTCGCGCATCATGGCGCGATAGCGCTCCTCGAAGACGTTCAGCGGCAGCACCAGCCCCGGGAACAGCACCGAGTTCAGCGGGAAGAGGGGAAGACGGACGGTGGTCACGGCGCCACAGCCTAATGGTCATCGGCGGTGGCATGTCCGCCGTGCTCGGCCCGTGGGCGCACCGGGGCCCTCGGCGAGGGGACCGGACCGGCCTCCGGCGGCGGTTCCGTACCGGCCAGCAGGTGGTCGCGCAGGCCCAGGAAATGGCCCAGCGGGTCGTCGGAGAGCCGGTCCCAGGGGAAGGACGTGACGTACGGGCCGATCAGGTGCAGCTGGGCGCGGGCCGCCTCCCGGCGCTCCAGCCGGACCAGCAGGTACATCAGCTGGTTGCGGACCTCGGCCGGCCAGGGGTCGGCCGCCGGGAACCGCGCGGACAGGGCGATCGCCCGGTCGGCCGCCGCGTCCAGGCGGGCGCGCGGCACCTCGGGGCCGCAGCCGTCGGTGAGGTAGCCGAAGGCCGCGCGGGCCGGCAGGGCCTGCACGAGCGAGTCCGGCGGGGCGTCCTGTGCGGCCAGGTCGGCGAAGTCGAAGCACTCGCGGTGCGAGCCGTGCCAGTAGGTGGCCAGATAGCGCAGCGCCGCCACATGGCAGCCGGAGTGGTGCGGGGCACGCCGGACGGCCGCCTCCCACAGCTCCTCGAAGTACTTGTGGCCGGCGTTCGTCCCGCGGGCGTGGTCGAGCGCGATCCGCCACGGCACCGGGTCCCGGTCGTCGCCGCGGGCGGCCGCCGTGATCAGCGGGCTGAGCGGGCGCAGGAGTTCCGCGCGGGCGGGGGAGTCCCAGGCGTGGTCCACCGCGAGCTGGGACTGGACCAGCAGCAGGTCCGGGTCGTGCGGTGCGGCCACGGCCCACAGGTCGAGCCACTCGGCGCGGGAGCGGGCGAAGAGGGCGAGCCGGTGCACGTACCGGTCCCGTTCCTCCCACTCGGCCGCCTCCCGGGTGCCGGCCAGCAGCCCGGCGGCGGGTTCGTACTCGCCCCGGCCGGCCGCGACCAGCGCGGGCGCGAGCCGTTCGTCGGGCGCGTCGAGGAGCACCTCGTCGTCGGCCGGGAGCGGTCCGGCGGCGAGGGGCGAAGCGGTCGTTGCCCTCCGTGGGGAACGGAAGAGGGCGCGCAGCGAAGCCATGGTGTCGACCATTGAAAGTCCGCAGGTCGGGGCAGCGCCAGACGCTATGACCAACTCCACGAAAGTTGTACGGCCGAAGGTCAAGGGACGGTAAAAGGTGACTGTTGCTCATCTGTTCGGTACCTGTCAGAGGCGGCGGCAGCGGCCGTCACCCCCGCCTCAGCAGCCTCGTCGCCCCCGCCGCCACCGTCGTCGCCAGGATCCAGCCCAGCAGGATCATCACCGCCGCCGCCCACTGCCAGCCGCCGGTCAACCGCCACTGGCCGACCTGGCCCAGGTCGATCACCGGCAGCAGCAGGTCCAGGACGAACAGCGCCGGATTCCAGGCCGGGTGGCCGCCGGAGCTCATCGGTGGATGCGGCGCGTGCGTGAACGCGAGCGTGCCCGCCGCCCACAGCACCGCCATCCACACCGCGGCCCGGCCCGGCCGGTAGCCGTAGGCCACCGTCAGGTCCTGCGCGTACCCCCAGAGCTTGGCGGCCGGCGGCAGCGTCTCGCGGCGCCGGCGCTGCTTGGCGAGCAGCACCTCGCGCGCGTCCTCGTCCTCGCCGGCGGCCCGCAGCACGGTCGCGAGGCGCTCGTACGGCTCCGGGTTGTACTCGGCGGTCGCCGCCGCCACCCAGTCCAGCCGCCGGGTCAGCGGGAACGGGCCCTGCGGGACCAGGTTCTCGTAGACGAACCCGCCCATGTGCAGCCGCCCTGGGCCCGGCCAGCTGGTCGCCCGGTCGACCAGGTTGGTGGTCCGGGCGCCCGACAGCAGCACCCCGCCGCGCTGCGGCTCCTCGCCGAGGAAGCGCAGCTCCGGCGTCTGCACCCGGCGCAGCGACAGGTTCTGGTCGTCCGTGAAGCCCAGCCGCGCCCGCTCCAGGTCCACCGCGTCCCCGAACCGCCCGTCGTCCAGCCGGATCCCGCCCTCGCACTCGAACCGCTGGATCCGCGTCCCGCGCGCCGGGGTCGTCCCGCTCTGCCAGGGGCCGCCCACCCCCGCCGGGGTCAGGTACAGGGTCCGGCCCACGGTCAGCTGCGGCGCGTTCAGCGCGAACCGCCCGCCGGGGTTGCGCAGCCGCGCCCCGCGCAGGCTCAGCGAGACGCCCACCTTCGCGCTGCGCAGGCTCAGCTCCCCGTGCGACTCCAGGAGCTCCGCCTGGAGGTCCTGGCCGACGGTCATGCCGTCCGCCGCGATCGACCGCCCGCTGCGGTCCCGGTACACCACCGCCTGGTTCAGCAGCAGGTCGGTGCCGATGTGCGCGTCGGTCAGCCGGACCCCGCCGAGGAAACGGCAGCGCGGCAGATGCAGGTCGCCCTCCGTGCGCAACCGGGCCGCCTCCAGGCGCGGCGCCGCGCAGTCCACGAACCGCACGGTCGTGAAATGCGCCTCCGGCAGCAGGATCTCGTCGTCGAACCGGCAGCCGCGCAGCTCCACGTACGGCGTGACCGTGCCGCCCGCCAGGTCCAGCGCGCCGGTGACCCGCACGCCGGCCAGCTTCAGCGAGGACACCCGGCCGGCCAGCGCCGACGGCCCGTCCAGCAGCAGCCAGCAGACGATCCGCGCCCGCACGGTCCGCTCGGGTCCCCACGGATGGCCGCCGTGCGGGTCGTCCACGTGGATGTCGCCGCTGCTCAGGTCGTACACACTGCCGTTGCGGAACGCCTGCCACATACCGGCCTCGGCCGCGGTCAGATCGTCCGGCAGGTCGCCGTCCCGGACGTCGTCCCCCTCGGTCACGGCATTTCCCTCTTCCCCGGCTGCTCGTCGGTCATCGGTTCGCCCAGCGGTGATGCCCGGTCCGTCACGCCTCGAACACAGGAAGTGCTGCGCCCTCTGGGGGGACACCCCCCAGACCCCCGTGATCTTCCGGCTTCCGGCCAGGCTATGTACCGGCTGGCGCCCCGCGTTCTGTATCAGCCATTGATACGCGCGGACGGGCCCCGAGTGCCGTCTGAGAGAATTGATTCCGTGATCTCCCGAATCGATCTGCGCGGCGACGCCCTTCCCGAGGGACCCGCCCTGCGCGACCTGCTGCCCCGAGCCGACTTCGACGTCTCGGCCGCCCTGGAGAAGGTGCGTCCGATCTGCGAGGCCGTGCATCATCGGGGCGACGCGGCGCTGATCGACTTCGCGGAGAAGTTCGACGGGGTGCGGCTGGAGCAGGTGCGGGTGCCCGCCGAGGCGCTCGCCAAGGCCCTCGCGGAGCTCGACCCGGCGGTGCGCGCGGCCCTGGAGGAGTCCATCAGGCGCGCCCGTCTCGTGCACCGCGCGCAGCGCCGTACGAACCACACGACCCAGGTCGTGCCGGGCGGCTCGGTGACCGAGAAATGGGTGCCGGTGGAGCGCGTCGGGCTGTACGCGCCCGGCGGCCGGTCGGTCTACCCGTCCTCCGTGATCATGAACGTGGTGCCCGCGCAGGAGGCCGGCGTCGAGTCGATCGCGCTCGCCTCCCCGGCCCAGGCCGAGTTCGGGGGCCTGCCGCACCCGACGATCCTCGCCGCCTGCGCCCTGCTCGGCGTCGACGAGGTGTACGCGGCCGGCGGCGCCACCGCCGTCGCGATGTTCGCCTACGGCACCGAGTCCTGCCCGCCCGCCGTCATGGTCACCGGCCCCGGCAACATCTGGGTGGCCGCCGCCAAGCGCTACTTCACCGGCAGGATCGGCATCGACGCCGAGGCGGGCCCGACCGAGATCGCCGTCCTCGCGGACGCCACCGCCGACCCGGCGCACGTCGCCGCCGACCTGATCAGCCAGGCCGAGCACGACCCGCTGGCCGCCGCCGTCCTGGTCACCGACTCGGTGGAGCTCGCGGACGCCGTCGAGAAGGAGCTGGAGCCGCAGGTCGCGGCCACCAAGCACGTCGAGGACCGGATCGTCCCCGCCCTCAGCGGCCGGCAGTCCGCGATCGTCCTGGTCGACGGCGTCGAGGAGGGCCTGCGGGTCGTCGACGCGTACGGCGCCGAGCACCTGGAGATCCAGACCGCCGACGCCGCCGCGGTGGCCGACCGGGTCAGGAACGCGGGCGCGATCTTCATCGGGCCCTGGGCGCCGGTCTCCCTCGGCGACTACGCCGCCGGGTCCAACCACGTGCTGCCCACCGGCGGCTGCGCCTGCCACTCCTCGGGGCTCTCCGTCCAGTCCTTCCTGCGCGGCATCCACATCGTCGACTACACGCAGGACGCGCTGGCCGAGGTCGCACACCACGTGGTCACGCTGGCGGAGGCGGAGGACCTGCCCGCGCACGGCGCGGCGGTCAAGGCAAGGTTCGGGTGGAAGGTACCGGCGAGCAAGTGAACCTCGGAATCGACGATCTCCCCGTACGGGACGAGCTGCGCGGCAAGTCCCCCTACGGCGCGCCCCAACTGGACGTCCCGGTACGGCTGAACACCAACGAGAACCCCTACCCGCTGCCCGAACCGCTGGTCGAGCGGATCACGGAGCGGGTGCGCGAGGCCGCCCGCGACCTGAACCGCTACCCCGACCGGGACGCGGTGCAGCTCCGCACCGAGCTGGCCAAGTACCTGACGAAGACCGGCCACCACCCGGTCGGCATCGAGAACGTCTGGGCGGCCAACGGCTCCAACGAGGTCATCCAGCAGCTGCTGCAGACCTTCGGCGGCCCCGGCCGCACGGCGATCGGCTTCGAGCCGTCGTACTCGATGCACGCGCTCATCTCGCGCGGCACCGGCACCGGCTGGATCTCCGGCCCGCGCAACGCCGACTTCACCCTCGACGTCGAGGCGGCCTCGGCGGCCGTCGCCGAGCACAAGCCGGACGTCGTCTTCATCACCACCCCCAACAACCCCACCGGCACCGCGGTACCGGCCGAGACGGTCCTCGCGCTGTACGAGGCCGCCCAGGCCGCCAAGCCCTCGATGGTGGTGGTCGACGAGGCCTACATCGAGTTCAGCCACGGCGCCTCGCTGCTGCCGCTGCTCGAAGGTCGGCCGAATCTCGTCGTCTCCCGGACCATGTCGAAGGCCTTCGGCGCGGCCGGCCTGCGCCTCGGCTACCTCGCCGCGCACCCCGCGGTGGTGGACGCCGTACAGCTCGTACGACTGCCGTACCACCTGTCGGCGATCACCCAGGCGACCGCGCTGGCCGCCCTGGAGCACACCGACACGCTGCTGAAGTACGTCGAGCAGCTGAAGGCCGAACGGGACCGGCTGGTCGCCGAGCTGCGCGCGGCGGGCCTCGACGTCACCGAGTCGGACGCCAACTTCGTGCAGTTCGGGCGGTTCGAGGACCCGCACGCGGTGTGGCAGCGGATCCTCGACCGCGGAGTCCTCGTCCGGGACAACGGCGTGCCCGGGTTCCTGCGGGTGTCCGCCGGAACCCCCGAAGAGAACGACGCGTTCCTCGACGCGGTACGTGAAGTCAAGAAGGAGCTGGACGCATGACCCGCGTAGGGCGCGTGGAGCGCACCACCAAGGAGACCTCGGTCCTCGTCGAGATCGACCTCGACGGAACCGGCAAGACCGACATCGCCACCGGCGTCGGCTTCTACGACCACATGCTCGACCAGCTCGGCCGGCATGGTCTGTTCGACCTCACCGTGAAGACCGACGGCGACCTGCACATCGACTCGCACCACACCATCGAGGACACCGCCCTCGCCCTCGGCGCCGCCTTCAAGCAGGCCCTCGGCGACAAGGTCGGCATCTACCGCTTCGGCAACTGCACGGTCCCGCTGGACGAGTCGCTCGCCCAGGTCACCGTCGACCTCTCCGGCCGCCCCTACCTGGTGCACACCGAGCCGGAGAAGATGGCGCCGATGATCGGCGAGTACGACACCACCATGACCCGGCACATCCTGGAGTCCTTCGTCGCCCAGGCGCAGATCGCCCTGCACGTGCACGTGCCGTACGGGCGCAACGCGCACCACATCGTGGAGTGCCAGTTCAAGGCGCTCGCGAGGGCGCTGCGCTACGCCTCCGAGCGCGACCCGCGCGCGGCCGGCATCCTCCCCTCGACGAAGGGCGCGCTGTAAAGCCATGAACAGTCTGTCCTCCCTGCTGATCGTCGTCGGCCTCTTCCTGGTCGGCGGAATCGTCTCCTTCGTCAAGCAGAAGATGCCCACCAGCCTGATCGTGCTGCTGTCGATCGGCGCCGCGATGTGCCTGGTGGCGGGCGTCATGAGGCTGGAGGTGTGGAATTGAGCGCAGCTTCCGCGGCTTCCAAGAAGGTCGTCGTCTTCGACTACGGCTTCGGCAACGTCCGGTCCGCCGAGCGCGCCCTCGCCCGTACCGGGGCCGACGTCGAGATCACCCGTGACTTCGACAGGGCCATGAACGCGGACGGCCTGCTGGTGCCGGGTGTCGGCGCCTTCGCCGCCTGCATGGAGGGCCTGCGCGGGGCGCGCGGGGACTGGATCATCGACCGCCGGCTGTCCGGCGGACGGCCCGTGATGGGCATCTGCGTCGGCATGCAGATCCTGTTCGCACGCGGCATCGAGCACGGCGTGCAGACCGACGGCCTCGACGAGTGGCCCGGCTCGGTCGAGCCGCTCCAGGCCGAGATCGTCCCGCACATGGGCTGGAACACCGTGGACGCGCCGGCCGGCTCCCAGCTGTTCGCCGGCCTGGACGCCGACGCGCGCTTCTACTTCGTGCACTCCTACGCCGTCCACGACTGGTCGCTGGAGACGCACAACGCGGCGCTGCGGGCCCCGCTGGTGACCTGGTCGACGCACGGCAAGCCGTTCGTGGCCGCCGTGGAGAACGGCGCCCTGTGGGCCACCCAGTTCCACCCCGAGAAGTCCGGCGACGCCGGCGCCCAGCTCCTCACCAACTGGATCGGAACACTGTGAGCACGCTCGAACTCCTCCCCGCCGTCGACGTCCGCGACGGCCAGGCCGTCCGCCTCGTGCACGGCGAGTCCGGGACCGAGACCTCCTACGGCTCCCCGCTGGAGGCCGCCCTCGCCTGGCAGGCGTCGGGGGCCGAGTGGCTGCACCTGGTCGACCTGGACGCCGCGTTCGGCACCGGCGACAACCGCGCGCTGGTCGCCGAGGTCACCCGGGCGATGGACATCAAGGTCGAGCTCTCCGGCGGCATCCGCGACGACGCCACCCTCGCCGCGGCCCTCGCCACCGGCTGCACCCGGGTGAACCTCGGCACGGCCGCCCTGGAGACCCCGGAATGGGTCGCCAAGGTCATCGCCGAGCACGGCGACAAGATCGCGGTCGGCCTGGACGTGCGCGGCACGACCCTCAGGGGCCGCGGCTGGACCCGCGACGGCGGCGACCTCTACGAGACGCTCGCCCGCCTCGACCAGGAGGGCTGCGCGCGGTACGTCGTCACCGACATCGCCAAGGACGGCACCCTCCAGGGCCCGAACCTGGAGCTCCTGAAGAACGTGTGCGCCGCGACGGACCGGCCGGTCGTGGCCTCCGGCGGCGTGTCGTCGCTGGACGACCTCCGCGCGCTGTCCGGCCTGGTACCCCTCGGTGTCGAGGGCGCCATCGTCGGAAAGGCGCTGTACGCCAAGGCGTTCACCTTGGAAGAAGCACTGGAGGCAGTGTCACCATGACGTCCGATGCCGTACGGCGCGTGCAGAGCGGAAGTCCCTGGGAGGAGGCCTTCGGTTTCGCCCGCGCCGTCGCGGCGGGCGACCGCGTGGTGGTGGGCGGTACGACGTCCTTCAAGGGCTCCGTGCTGTACGGGGAGGGCGACCCGTACGAGCAGGCCAGGGTGGCCTTCGACACCGCCCTGGAGGCGATCGCCGAGTTCGGGCTGGGGGCGGAGTCCGTGATCCGCACCCGCCTGTTCCTCGCGCACGCGCGCGACGTGGACGCGGTGGGACGCGCCCACAAGGAGATCTTCGACCAGGTGCGCCCGGTGACCACGTTCGTGGTGGTGACCGGCTTCGTCGATCCGCGCATCCTGGTCGAGGCAGAGCTAGAGGCATACAGAGGAGCCGTGGATTCATGACCCTGGCGGTCCGAGTCATCCCCTGCCTGGACGTGGACAACGGCCGGGTCGTCAAGGGCGTCAACTTCCAGAACCTGCGCGACGCGGGCGACCCGGTCGAGATGGCCAAGGTGTACGACGCGGAGGGCGCCGACGAGCTGACCTTCCTGGACATCACCGCGTCCTCCGGCAACCGGGAGACCACCTACGACGTGGTGCGCCGCACCGCCGAGCAGGTCTTCATCCCGCTGACCGTCGGCGGCGGCGTCCGCACCGCCGAGGACGTCGACAGGCTGCTGCGCGCCGGCGCCGACAAGGTGGGCGTCAACACGGCGGCCATCACCCGCCCGGACCTGATCCGCGAGATCGCGGAACGCTTCGGCCGCCAGGTCCTGGTCCTGTCGGTCGACGCCCGCCGCACCGAATCGGGCTCCTTCGAGGTCACCACCCACGGCGGCCGCCGCGGCACCGGCATCGATGCCGTCGAGTGGGCGCACCGGGCCGCCGAGCTGGGCGCGGGCGAGATCCTGCTCAACTCGATGGACGCGGACGGGACGAAGGACGGCTACGACCTGGAGATGATCGCGGCGGTGCGCAAGCACGTGACCGTGCCCGTCATCGCCTCCGGCGGCGCCGGCGCGCTCGCCCACTTCCCCCCGGCCGTCAGCGCGGGCGCCGACGCGGTCCTCGCGGCCTCCGTCTTCCACTTCGGCGACCTGCGGATCGGCGAGGTGAAGCAGACCCTGCGCGAGGCGGGACACCCGGTGCGGTGACGCTGCGCTGAGCTCGGCCCCGGTGCCCTGATGGGTGGCCGGGGCCTTTTCATGGCCAGATGGGAAAGAAAAGTTGCGCAAAATTAATTGCGCAACTTTTCTTTCGTATCTAGGGTCGTGGGCATGGCAAGCGAGGAGAACCGCCGGATCACCGATGTGGGCACGCTGAAGGCCCTCGCTCACCCGCTGCGGGCAGACCTGTACCGACTGCTGTCCGTCGAGGGGGTCGCGACGGCGTCCCGGCTCGCCGACCATGTGGACGAGGCCGTGTCCCTGGTCAGCTACCACCTGCGCAAGCTGGCCGAACACGGCCTGATCGAGGAAGCGGAGCCGCAGTCCGGGGACGGGCGGGAGCGGTGGTGGCAGCGCGCGTCGGACGGCGTGAGCATCCGGGACGCCGACTTCCGCGGCGAACCGGAGAAGGCCGCCGCCCACCTCGCAGCCACCCGCCTCTTCCACGAGCAGCGCGCCGCCCGCTACCGGCGCTACCTGGACGAGCGCCCCACCTGGAGCCCCGACTGGAACACCGCGTCCGTCGACAGCGAGTCCTGGATGCGGCTGACCCCGGAGGAACTCGCCGCTCTGCAAAACGAGTTGGACGCTCTCCTTCACAAGTACGACGAGCAGGGCCGGTCCGCCGAGGCGAACGGCGACACCGAAGGGCGTGAGCACGTCGCGCTGTACATGTACGGCTTCCCGTTCCGCGTCTGAGAGGACCGCTGCCGTGACCGCCACCGTCGCAGCCCCGGCCACCGCCACCCCGCGCCCCGCCCACCGCGACCCCGACGTCCTGCGGTGGCTCGGCGCCTACACCTCCTCCATGGTCGGCGACAGCGTCTACTACATCGCCCTGTCCTGGGCCGCCGTCCAGGGCGGCTCAGCCGCGCAGGCCGGCGCCGTGATGTCGGTGAGCGCGCTGCCCAGGGCCGTGCTCATGCTGTTCGGCGGGGTGATGGCCGACCGTCTCGGCCCCCGCCGGGTCGTCATCGGCTCCGACGCCGTCCGCTGCGCGGCCGTCCTCGCCGCAGCCGCGCTGCTCTTCCTGACCAGCCCCGGCCTGTGGCCGCTCGCGGCGCTCGCCCTGGTCTTCGGCATCGTCGACGCCGTGTTCATGCCCGCCGTGGGCGCCCTCCCCGCGCGCGTGACCAGCCGCGACCAGCTCGCGCGGGTGCAGGGCATGCGCGGTCTCGCCCTCCGCTTCGCGAGCATCCTCGGCGCCCCGCTGGGCGGCCTCTGCGTGGCCGTCGGCGGTGCCGCGGCCGCCTTCGGCCTCGCCGGGCTGCTCATCGCCGTGTCGGTACCCCTGCTGATGTCCCTGCGGGTGCGGGAACTCCCGGCCGACGACCGCGCCGCCGCCCCCACCCCCTGGCAGGACCTGCGGGCCGGGCTCGCCCACATCCGCCGGCACCGCGTCCTGGCCCCGCTGATGCTGGCCGTCGCCCTCGGCGACCTGGGCTTCGTCAGCCCCCTCAACGTCGGGCTGACCCTGCTCGCCGACCGGCGCGGCTGGGGCGCGGCGGGCGTGGGCTGGGTGCTCGCGGGGTTCGGCGTCGGCGCCGGGGCCGTCTCGCTGCTGCTGACCGTGCGGGGGCGGCTGCCGCGCGCGGGTCTGGTCGCCGGGGTCTCGATCCTCGTCGGATCCGTCGCGATCGGTGCCCTCGCCTTCGTACCGGGTCTCGTCGGCGCGGTCGGCGTCGCCCTGCTGATCGGCCTGCTCGCCGGGCTCAGCGGCGCCATGTGCGGGGCGCTGCTGCAGACCCAGGCCGACCCCGCGTACCTGGGCCGGGTCACCGCCGTCTCCGGTCTGATCAGCCTGGGCCTCACCCCGCTCAGCATGCCGTTCACGGCCGCCGCGATCGGTGTCTTCGGACTCGGCCCGGTCTACGTGGCCAGCGCCGCCGTCTGCGCGCTGGGCGGGGTCGTCGCGCTGGCCGTACCGGGACTGCGCCGGGCCGAGCTGCCCCGCTGAGCCCGCTCAGGCCTTCGGCTGGGTCAGCTGGATCAGGTTGCCGACCGTGTCGTCCAGGACGGCGGCGATCGTCGGGCCCTGCTCCCGTGGTCCGTGCGGGAAGCGGACGCCCAGGGCGGACAGGCGGTCGTACTCCGAGCGGATGTCGTCCACGGAGAAGACGATGGCCGGCAGGCCCGCCTCGTACACGGCCCTGCGGTAGGGGTCCGCGACGGGGCCCTCGCCGGGCTCCAGCAGGAGCTGGAGGTCCGGCTGGGCGCCCTGCGGGGCGCCGACCGTGACGAACCAGGTGCCGTCGCCCAGGTCCAGCCGGGTGCGGGTCTCGAAGCCGAGGACGTCCGTATAGAACGCGTGCGCCCTCGGCACGTCGTCCACGTACACGCTCGTCATCGCGACCCGGATCACCGCGGGCTCCTCAGATACCCAGGGATCTGGACTCGTGCAGCTTGGCGATCGCGTTCTCGTCGCCGTCCACCTCGACCTTCGCCTTGCTCTGCCGGCCGAACGCGAACATCAGCAGTTCGGACGGCTCGCCCGTCACCGTCACCACCGGGGCGCCGCGATGGGCGACCGCCGTCTGGCCGTCCGGGCGGCGCAGCACCAGGCCCGTCGGCACCCCCCGGCCGAGCAGCCGGGCGGTGCGCTCCAGACGGGCCCACAGGGCGTCCTGGAAGACCGGGTCCAGCTCCCGCGCCGACCAGTCCGGCTGGGCCCGGCGGACATCCTCGGTGTGGACGTAGAACTCCACGGTGTTGGCGGCCTCGTCGACCTGCTTGAGCTGGAAGGGTGAGAAGCGCGGCGGGCCGGTGCGGATCAGCTGGATCAGCTCCTCGTACGGCTTCGCCGCGAACTCGGCCGTCACCTTCTCCAGGCGCGGCGCCAGCTGCTTGATCACCGTGCCCCCGGCCGCGTCCGGGCGGCGCTCGCGCACCACCACGTGCGCGGCCAGATCACGGGTCACCCAGCCTTCGCAGAGGGTCGGTGCCTCGGGACCGGCGGTCTCCAAGAGGTCGGCGAGCAGGAGCCGTTCACGCTTGGCGAAGGTCGACATACCGCCAGCCTACGACCACACCCACCGTCCGGACAGTGGACACGGACCGTGACTGTCGGTGCCGCGCGGCACAATGGCACCCATGACCAGTACGACCGGTACGACGGGTACACCCCCGTCCAGTGGCCTCGCCCCGGAGATCGCCGCCCGCCTCAAGCGCAGCGCCGACGGACTCATCCCCGCCATCGCCCAGCAGTACGACACCGGCGAGGTGCTGATGCTCGGCTGGATGGACGACGAGGCACTGCACCGGACCCTCACCACCGGACGCTGCACCTACTGGTCGCGCAGCCGCCGGGAGTACTGGGTCAAGGGCGACACCTCCGGCCACTTCCAGTGGGTGAAGTCGGTCGCCCTCGACTGCGACGCCGACACCCTGCTGGTCAGGGTCGACCAGGTGGGCGCCGCCTGCCACACCGGCGACCGCACCTGCTTCGACGCCGACGTGCTCCTGAAGGACACCGAGCACGGCCACGAGGGCGCCGATTCCGGCGTACCCGCCTCCGATCAGTAAGGTCTGCCGCCATGGACCTCGAGACCTTCCGCAAGCTCGCGACCGACCGGCGTGTCATCCCGGTCACCCGCAAGCTCCTCGCCGACGGCGACACCCCGGTCGCGCTCTACCGCAAGCTCGCCGCCGAGCGCCCCGGCACCTTCCTGCTGGAGTCCGCCGAGAACGGCCGCACGGCGTATCAATGGTCTCGGTACTCCTTCGTCGGCGTCCGCTCCGCCGCCACCCTCACCGCCCGCGACGGCCAGGCCCGCTGGCTCGGCACCCCGCCCGTCGGCGTGCCCGTCGACGGCGACCCGCTGGCCGCCCTGCGCGCCACCATCGAGGCCCTGCACACCCCGCACGACCAGGAGCTGCCCCCCTTCACCGGCGGCATGGTCGGCTACCTCGGCTACGACATCGTGCGCCGCCTGGAGAAGATCGGCCCCGGAGAGCACGACGACCTCCGGCTCCCCGAACTGACCATGCTCCTCACCAGCGACCTCGCCGTCATGGACCACTGGGAGGGCTCGGTCCTGCTGATCGCCAACGCGATCAACCACAACGACCTCGACACCGGCGTCGACGAGGCGCACGCGGACGCCGTGGCCCGCCTGGACGCGATGGAGGCGGACCTCTCCCGCCCGGTCGCCCAGCCGCCCGCCGTCCTGCCGCCCTCCGAACTCCCCGAGTACACCGCCCTGTGGGGCGGCCCCGACTTCCAGGCGGCCGTCGAGGACATCAAGGAGCGCATCCGCGCGGGCGAGGCCTTCCAGGTCGTCCCCTCGCAGCGCTTCGAGACCCCCTGCACGGCGAGCGCGCTGGACGTGTACCGGGTCCTGCGGGCCACCAACCCGTCCCCGTACATGTACCTCTTCCGGTTCCCCGACGGGGACGGAGGCGTCTTCGACGTCGTCGGCTCGTCCCCGGAGGCCCTGGTCAAGGTCGAGGACGGACGGGCCATGGTGCACCCCATCGCCGGCACCCGGCCGCGCGGAGCCACCCCGCAGGAGGACCAGGCCCTCGCCGACGAGCTGATGGCCGACCCCAAGGAGCGCGCCGAGCACCTGATGCTCGTCGACCTCGGCCGCAACGACCTGGGGCGGGTCTGCGAGCCCGGCTCCGTCGAGGTCGTCGACTTCATGTCCGTCGAGCGGTACTCGCACGTCATGCACATCGTCTCGACGGTCACCGGAAAGGTCGCCGAGGGCCGCACCGCCTTCGACGTCCTCACCGCCTGCTTCCCGGCCGGCACCCTCTCCGGCGCCCCCAAGCCCCGCGCGATGCAGATCATCGACGAACTGGAACCGTCGAGGCGGGGGCTGTACGGCGGCTGCGTCGGCTACCTCGACTTCGCCGGCGACGCCGACACGGCCATCGCCATCCGCACCGCCCTGCTCCGCGGCGGCACGGCGTACGTCCAGGCGGGCGCCGGCATCGTCGCCGACTCCGACTCGGCCGCCGAGGACCAGGAGTGCCGCAACAAGGCGGCGGCGGTCCTGCGGGCGGTGCACACGGCCAACAGACTGGGCGAGTAGGGCGCTTCTCACTCGACCCCGGGTGACCGTTCGCCCGCGGTCCAAGCGATAGTGGAGTACGTGACTGCTGTTCCTCACCCCCGTTCCGAAGCCGGCGAACCCACCCGGTCCGGCCGCCGCAGCCTCGCTGTCGCGCTGCTGTTCGGCGCGCTCGGCGCGGCCGTGGCCCTGCTGGCCAGCCGGCAGCGCTGGGCGGAGGGCACCGCGACGGTGGCCGGTGGCGCCTTCCCGCTGACCGCCCGGGGCAGCGACGTCACGGGCGTCCCCGCGGCCCTCGCCATAGTGGGTCTCGCCGCGCTCGTCGCCGTCTTCGCCGTCCGCCGGGCCGGCCGCTTCCTGGTCTCCGGGCTCCTCGCGCTCTCCGGCGCCGGCATCGCCGCTGCGGCCCTGCTGGGTGCCTCGGACGGCTCCGCGCTCGACGAGAAGGCCGCCGAGGCCAGCGGCGACACGTCCGCCACGGTCGACGCCCTCAGCCACACCGGCTGGCCCTACGTCGCCGCGGCCGGCGGTGTGCTCATCCTGGTCGCCGGGCTGCTGGCGCTGCGCTACGGGCGGCTGTGGCCCGCGATGTCCGGCCGCTACGAGCGCGGCACGGGGGCGGAGCGGCCGCGCCGCGCGCCGAAGCCGGTCGATCCCGACCGGCCCGAGGACATCTGGAAGGCGCTGGACCGGGGCGAGGATCCCACCGGCGCGTAGCGCTTCGCTGGGGGCGCCGAGAAAGAAATGGCGGCCCGGCCCGTCGGGTGTGTGCGGCGCCGTGGGGGCTGAGCGCGCAGTTCCCCGCGCCCCTTGCGGGACGCTGAACTTCGGGGCGATCAAGAGCGATGTGGCGTATCAGACGCGTGTGATGGGCCACCCCCGCTCCATGCGGCCCGGTGCGTGCGGGACAATCGGGAGTGAGCGTCCGGAAGGACACGTACGAGCAACGAGGAGCAAGTCATGGCGGGCAACAGCCACGGTCACACCCCGGCCGCCTGGACCGGCGTCACCATCGCCTTCATCGGTTTCTGCGTCGCCGGCGCCTTCATGGTGATGGCGCAGCCGGTGGGTTTCTGGGCCGGTATGGCGATCGTGGTCCTCGGTGGTGTGGCGGGCGGCGTCATGCGCGCCATGGGCCTCGGCATGCCGAAGCAGGCCCCCCTGGTGACGTCCCACAGCGCCCCGGTCGCCACCCCCGAGCCGGTCGGCGCCGAGAGCTGACCGCCCGTGCCCTGCGAGGGGCGCCCCGGACCGGGTCCGGGGCGCCCCTCGCGCGCGTCCGCCGACCGTACGGGGCACAATGCGAGGCGTGAACGCCGACAGCCACAGCGCAGCCGCCGCACCGGTGACGCCCTCCCTCCGGGGCCGGCTGGCCGTGCCCGTCTCCGTGCTGGGCGCCGTCGTCGGAGCCTTCGCCTACGTCGGCACCGTCGACCCCAACCAGCCCGGCCACTACCCGGTCTGCCCGCTCTACCGGCTCACCGGCCTGTACTGCCCCGGCTGCGGCGGCCTGCGCAGCGCGCACGCGTTCGTCCACGGCGACTTCCTGGCCGCGCTGCGGGACAACGCGGCGGGCGTGATCGCCTATCTGGCCTTCGCCGTGGTGTGGACCGTCTGGGTGGTGCGCGCGGCGCGTGGCCGGCCCGCCCGGATCGAGCTCAGGCCGGTGGGGATGTGGAGCATCGGCGCATTGCTGCTGGTCTTCACCGTTGTCCGGAACCTGCCCGTCGGTGGCTGGTTGCATCCTTGATCAACTGGTGGATGTCCAGGTACTGGGACCGGCGTCAACCGGATGTGAGGCCTACGCCGTCCTCCGGATACCATCGCAGTGACCACGGGTTTTCGGCCCACGGGATTTTGACCGCCTGCAAGAACCGTCCGGAAGGGGGCCGCTCGCGTGAGTGTGCTCGACGAGATCATCGACGGAGTCCGTGCCGACCTCGCGGAACGGCAGGCGCGCGTCAGCCTCGACGAGCTCAAGGAGCGCGCGGCGAGGGCACGGGCCGCCAAGGACGGCGTGGCCGCGCTGCGCGGTGAGGGCGTCAAGGTCATCTGTGAGGTCAAGCGCTCCAGCCCGTCCAAGGGCGCACTGGCCGCCATCGCCGACCCGGCCGGGCTCGCCGCGGACTACGAGGCGGGCGGCGCGGCCGTCATCTCGGTCCTGACCGAGCAGCGCCGCTTCGGCGGCTCGCTGGCCGACCTGGAGGCGGTCCGGGCCCGGGTGGACATCCCGGTGCTGCGCAAGGACTTCATCGTCACGTCGTACCAGCTGTGGGAGGCCCGCGCGTACGGCGCCGACCTCGCGCTCCTGATCGTCGCCGCCCTCGACCAGCCGGCCCTGGAGTCGCTGATCGAGCGTGCCGAGTCCATCGGTCTCACCCCGCTCGTCGAGGTCCACGACGAGGACGAGGTGGAGCGCGCGGTGGACGCGGGCGCCAAGGTGATCGGTGTCAACGCGCGCAACCTGAAGACCCTGGAGGTCGACCGCTCCACCTTCGAGCGGGTCGCCCCCGAGATCCCCGACCGCATCGTCAAGGTCGCCGAGTCCGGCGTCCGCGGCCCGCACGACCTGATCGCGTACGCCAACGCGGGCGCCGACGCGGTCCTGGTCGGCGAGTCGCTGGTCACGGGCCGCGACCCCAAGTCGGCGGTGGCCGACCTGGTGGCGGCGG
Organism: Streptomyces fuscichromogenes; assembly: GCF_014645815.1. Taxonomy (GTDB): domain Bacteria; phylum Actinomycetota; class Actinomycetes; order Streptomycetales; family Streptomycetaceae; genus Streptomyces; species Streptomyces fuscichromogenes. The sequence continues at coordinate 461,889 of NZ_BMML01000001.1, forward strand.
GCGAGCACCCGGCTCTGCGGCACGGCCGCGGCTGATCACCCGGTAGGCTGGCGCCGATGACTCCCACCGTGACGACCATGGACCGGTACGCCCGCCTCGCGCGCGGCTGCCGCCCCCGGGGCTGCCGAGCCCCCGCGAGGCGTGTCCACGGTCGTCGGGTGCGGTACGTCATCGGTGACGAACCCGGGCAGGTGAACGGCCGTCGATGGCGCGCGCCCTTCAGGGGCGCGGGGAACTACACGCGCAACCACTGACGGCTCGCAGCCATCGGCCATGTCCCCGCCCCCACGGCGAACAGTGTCTTTTCACACGCACTCACCGTGAGGTTTCCGCATGCCCAGCGACTACTTCTTCCCTGACCCGGAGGGGCAGGTACCCAGCCCCGAGGGTTACTTCGGCGCGTTCGGCGGCAAGTTCATCCCGGAGGCCCTCGTCGCCGCCGTGGACGAGGTCGCCGTCGAGTACGACAAGGCCAGGCACGACCCCGAGTTCGCCCGGGAGCTCGACGACCTGCTCCTCAACTACACGGGTCGCCCGTCGGCGCTCACCGAGGTCCCCCGCTTCGCGGAACACGCCGGCGGCGCCCGCGTCTTCCTCAAGCGCGAGGACCTGAACCACACCGGCTCGCACAAGATCAACAACGTGCTCGGCCAGGCCCTGCTCACCAAGCGCATGGGCAAGACCCGGGTGATCGCGGAGACCGGCGCCGGCCAGCACGGCGTCGCGACGGCCACCGCCTGCGCCCTGTTCGGCCTCGACTGCACCATCTACATGGGTGAGATCGACACCCAGCGCCAGGCCCTCAACGTGGCCCGGATGCGCATCCTCGGCGCCGAGGTCATCGCCGTGAAGTCCGGCAGCCGCACCCTCAAGGACGCCATCAACGAGGCGTTCCGCGACTGGGTGGCCAACGTCGACCGAACCCACTACCTCTTCGGTACGGTCGCCGGACCGCACCCCTTCCCGGCCATGGTCCGCGACTTCCACCGGGTCATCGGAGTCGAGGCCCGCCGCCAGCTCCTGGAGCGCGCGGGACGGCTTCCCGACGCCGCGATCGCCTGCGTCGGCGGCGGCTCCAACGCCATCGGCCTCTTCCACGCCTTCATCCCCGACGAGGGCGTCCGCCTCATCGGCTGCGAGCCCGCGGGACACGGCATCGAGACCGGCGAGCACGCGGCCACCCTCACCGCCGGCGAGCCCGGCATCCTGCACGGCTCCCGGTCCTACGTCCTCCAGGACGACGAGGGCCAGATCACCGAGCCGTACTCGATCTCCGCCGGTCTGGACTACCCGGGCATCGGCCCGGAGCACTCCTACCTCAAGGACTCGGGCCGCGGCGAGTACCGCGCGGTCACCGACGACGCGGCCATGCAGGCGCTGCGCCTGCTCTCCCGCACCGAGGGCATCATCCCGGCCATCGAGAGCGCCCACGCCCTCGCCGGTGCCCTGGAGGTCGGCAGGGAACTCGGCAAGGACGCGCTGATCGTCGTCAACCTGTCCGGCCGCGGCGACAAGGACATGGACACCGCCGCACGCTACTTCGGGCTGTACGACACCGACGCCGAGGTCGCGGCCGACGCCGCCGACACCGCGGAGATCGAGGGGGACGCCAAGTGAGCGGCAACATCCAACTGCTGTCCGACACCCTCGCCGGTGCCAGGGCCGAGGGCCGGGCCGCGCTCATCGCCTACCTCCCGGCCGGGTTCCCGACCGTGGACGGCGGCATCGAGGCGATCAAGGCCGTGCTCGACGGTGGCGCGGACGTCGTCGAGGTCGGCCTGCCGCACAGCGACCCGGTCCTGGACGGCCCCGTCATCCAGACCGCCGACGACATCGCCCTGCGCGGCGGCGTACGGATCGCGGACGTGATGCGGACGGTCAAGGAGGCCTACGAGGCCACCGGCAGGCCGATCCTCGTCATGACGTACTGGAACCCCATCGACCGCTACGGCGTCGAGCGCTTCACCGCGGAGCTCGCCGAGGCGGGCGGCGCGGGCTGCATCCTGCCCGACCTGCCGGTGCAGGAGTCGGCCCTGTGGAGGGAGCACGCCGAGAAGCACGGCCTCGCGACGGTCTTCGTGGTGGCGCCGAGCAGCAAGGACGAGCGGCTCGCGAAGATCACCGCGGCGGGCAGCGGCTTCGTCTACGCGGCCTCGCTGATGGGCGTCACCGGTACCCGTGAGTCGGTCGGCGCGCAGGCCCAGGAACTGGTCGAGCGCACCCGTGGCACCGGCACCGGGCTGCCCGTCTGCGTCGGCCTCGGCGTCTCCGACGCGGCCCAGGCCGCCGAGGTGGCCGGCTTCGCGGACGGCGTGATCGTCGGCTCGGCCTTCGTGAAGCGGATGCTGGACGCGCCGGACGACGCGGCCGGCGTGGCGGCCGTCCGCGACCTCGCCGGCGAGCTGGCGAAGGGCGTGCGCCGACAGGTGTGACCTGCGGGGTACCGCCGGACACAGCAGGACCGTCACACACAACAGGACATTCGGTCACTCGAACGGGTGGACCTGGGACCGGGGAGGCGCGGTGCGCCTCCCCGGTTCGTTCTGGGGGTGTGAGCGAGAAGAATCGTGACGGAAAGCGGATGGCCCGGGAGCGGCTGGCGGCCGAGCGCGAGAAGCACCGGGCCGCGGAGAAGCGACGGCGCGCGCTGATCGTGGGTGCGAGCGTCGTCTGCGTCCTGGGCCTGGCGGCGGTGGTCGGCGTGGTCGCCGCGAACGCGGGCAAGGACAAGGGCAGCGCGAGCTCGGGTCCGGTCGTGGCCCCCTCGGGCGCCCAGGGCAAGGACAGCCTGGCGGTCCCCGTCGGCCAGGACGGCGCCAAGTCGACGCTCACCATCTGGGAGGACTTCCGCTGCCCGGCCTGCAAGGCCTTCGAGACGGCGTACCGCCCGACGCTCCACGAGCTGGTCGACGCCGGCAAGCTCAGGATCGAGTACCACCTGGTCACGCTGATCGACGGCAACCTCGGCGGCACCGGCTCCCGCAACGCGGCCAACGCGGCGGCCTGTGCCCAGGACGCCGGCAAGTTCCGCGACTTCCACGACGTGCTGTACGAGAACCAGCCGGAGGAGACCGACGACGCGTTCGCCGGCAACGACAAGCTGATCCAGCTCGCCGGCAAGGTCGAGGGGCTGAACACGCCGGCGTTCCAGAAGTGCGTCAGGAACGGCACGCACAACTCCTGGGTCGAGAAGTCCAACCAGGCCTTCCAGGCGGCCAAGTTCGGCGGCACCCCGACCGTCCTGCTCGACGGCAAGAACATCTACCAGGACCAGACCATGACCCCGGCCAAGCTGAAGCAGCTGGTCGAGGACGCGAACAACGGATAGGCGAGGGTAAGCGATTCTCACGTCCCCGTTATGGAGCCGTAGCCGGGCTGGTTGCCGTCGCCCCGGTCCGGCACGGTAGCGTCGACCCTGCCATGGAAACAATCGCCTACATTCCCAGCCCTTCGCGCGGAGTGATCCACCTCGGTCCCATCCCGCTGCGCGGCTACGCGTTCTGCATCATCATCGGTGTCTTCGTAGCCGTCTGGCTCGGCAACAAGCGCTGGATCGCCCGGGGCGGGCGGGCCGGCACCGTGGCCGACATCGCCGTCTGGGCCGTGCCGTTCGGCCTCGTCGGCGGGCGTCTCTACCACGTGATCACGGACTACGAGCTGTACTTCAGCGCGGGCCGTGACTGGGTCGACGCGTTCAAGGTCTGGCAGGGCGGCCTCGGTATCTGGGGCGCGATCGCGCTCGGTGCGGTGGGCGCGTGGATCGGCTGCCGGCGCCGGGGCATCCCGCTGCCGGCCTACGCCGACGCCATCGCCCCCGGTATCGCCCTCGCCCAGGCATGCGGTCGCTGGGGCAACTGGTTCAACCAGGAGCTGTACGGCCGGGAGACGCATCTGCCCTGGGCGCTGCACATCACCTCCTCCGAGGGCGGCCGGGTCCCGGGCTACTACCACCCGACGTTCCTCTACGAGTCGCTGTGGTGCATCGGCGTCGCCTTCCTCGTCATGTGGGCCGACCGCCGCTTCACGCTGGGACACGGGCGGGCGTTCGCGCTGTACGTCGCCGCGTACTGCGTGGGCCGCGGCTGGATCGAGTACATGCGCGTCGACGACGCCCACCACATCCTCGGCCTGCGGCTCAACGACTGGACCGCGATGATCGTGTTCCTGCTCGCGGTGCTGTACATGGTGCTCTCCGCGAAGAAGCGGCCGGGCCGGGAGACCGTGGTCGAACCGGGTGCCGCCGACGGTGAGGGTGTCTCCGACGGTGAGGCCGACGGTGCCGACGAGGCCGTCGAGGCGAAGGCCGCCGAGGCCGCCGACGACGATGCCGAAGCCAAGGACGACGCCGACGGCGAGGTGAAGGACGAGGTCAAGGACGAGGCCGGGTCGGGGACCAAGAAGAGCTGACCTGCTTGTCGTACGACGAAGAGGGCGCCCGGGATCGAACCGGGCGCCCTCTTCGTGTGCGGACCGACCGGGTTGCGCCGGGTCAGGCACCGCCGGACGACGCCGTCGTGGTTCTCGCTGTCGCGGTGGAAGAAGAAGACCGGCGATCGGGATTGCCGACGGAAGAGGTCACCCGAGGAAGGGAACGCCGGCGGTCGGGGTCGGTGGTCGGTGGGGGCCGCGGTGGGGGATGTCAGCGGCGGTTCACCAGGGACAGGGTTCTGCGGGCTGCCGCCACCACCGCCGCGTCGATGAAGCTGCCGTCGGGGAGGGCCTGGGCGCCCTGCTCGGTGGTGGCCGCCTTGATGACCGTCTCCGCCTGCTCCAGTTCGGCCTCGGTGGGGAGGTAGGCCCGTTCGATGATCGGGAGCTGGCGGGGGTGGATCGCGGCGCGGCCCAGGAAGCCCAGGGCGCGGCCATGGGCGCAGGAGGCGGCGAGGCCGTTGAGGTCGCGGGTGTCGGGGTGCACCGACTGGGGCGGTGGAGCGAGGCCCGCCGCCCGTGCCGCGACCACGATCCGGGAGCGCGACCAGTCGAGGCCGATGTCGTCCCGTACGCCCAGGTCGGCCCGTAGGTCCGCCTCGCCCAGGGAGATGCCCCGCAGGGCGGGGTGGGCACCGGCGATGGCGTAGGCGTGTTCGATGCCGAGAGCCGATTCGAGCAGGGCGTACAGGGGGAGGGCGGCGGTCCGGGCGGCGAGGTGACGGATGTCGTCGGGGCCGGTCACCTTGGGCAGGCGCAGTCCGTCGAGGCCGGGCAGCGAGAGCAGGGCCTTGACGTCGGTCTCGGCCCAGGGGGTGTCCAGGGCGTTGATCCGGACGTGGACCGGGACCGGCTGGCGGTGGGTGAGGAGATCGGCGGTGGCGGCGCGGGCGTAGTCCTTGCGGTCGGGGGCGACCGCGTCCTCCAGGTCGATCACCACCACGTCGGTTCCGGAGGCCAGCGCCTTGGTGACGACGTGCGGCCGGTCACCGGGGACGTACAGCCAGGTCAGCGGGAAGGGCACGGTGGTCATACGGCGCCCTCCGCGCGCAGGGCCCGCACCTGGGCCGGGGTCAGGCCCAGCTCGGTCAGGACCTCGTCCGTGTCGGCGCCGTGCGGGCGGCCGGTCCAGCGGATCGCGCCGGGGGTGGCCGAGAGCCGGAACAGGACGTTCTGCATGCGCAGCGGGCCCAGCTCGGGGTCCGGCACGGTCGTGATGGTGTTCAGCGCCTGGTACTGCGGGTCCGTCATGACGTCCCGTACGTCCTGGATCGGTGCCACCGCCGCCTCCGCCTTCTCGAACTCGGCCAGCACCTCGGCGCGGGAGCGGGTGGCGACCCAGCCGCCGACGGCCGCGTCGAGGACGTCGGCGTGCGCGGCCCGGCCGGCACCGGTGGCGAACCACGGCTCGTCGATCAGCTCCGGTCGCCCGACCAGCCGCAGCACGCGTTCCGCGATCGACTGGGCCGAGGTGGACACCGCCACCCAGCTCCCGTCCGCCGTGCGGTAGGTGTTGCGCGGGGCGTTGTTGGCGGACCGGTTGCCGGTGCGTTCCTGGACGTAGCCGAGCTGGTCGTACCAGGTGGCCTGGGGGCCGAGGACGGCCAGGATCGGCTCGATGATCGCCATGTCGACGACCTGGCCCTCGCCGGTGCGGTCCCGGGCCGCCAGCGCGGTCATGACGGCGTACGCGGTGGCCAGTGCCGCGACGGAGTCGGCGAGCCCGAACGGGGGCAGCGTCGGCGGGGCGTCCGGTTCGCCGGTGATCGCCGCGAAGCCGCTCATCGCCTCGGCGAGGGTGCCGAAACCGGGGCGGTGCGCGTACGGGCCGAACTGGCCGAAGGCGGTGACCCGGGTCAGGACCAGCCGCGGGTTGGCGGCGGACAGCTCCTCCCACCCCAGATCCCACTTCTCCAGGGTGCCGGGGCGGAAGTTCTCGACGATCACGTCGGCGGTGGCGGCGAGCCGCAGGAGCGTGGCGCGGCCGCCGGGCTTGGACAGGTCGAGGGTGAGGGTGCGCTTGTTGCGGCCGAGCAGCTTCCACCACAGGCCGATGCCCCCTTTCGCCGGGCCGTGGCCCCGGGAGGGGTCGGGCTTGGCGGGGTGCTCGACCTTGATGACCTCGGCGCCGAAGTCACCGAGCAGGGTGGCGGCGAGGGGGCCGGCGAAGAGGGTGGCGAGATCGAGGACGCGCAGCCCGGCGAGGGGCGGGGGCAGGGGCGTGGACCGGGGGTGCGCCGCCGTGCTCATGGAGGCGGTGGCGGTCGTGGCCGTCGTGGCCGTCGTGGGCTCGGGTGTCGTACTCATGCGGTGTACTGCGCCTCGATCTCCGGGCGGTACGGCATCGACTCCGTCGCCCCCTCCCGCTGTACGGAGACCGCCGCCGCGGCGGCCGCCCAGGACAGGGCCTCGCGGATGGGTTTCTCCTCGGCCAGGGCCACCGCCAGGGCACCGACGAAGGTGTCGCCCGCGCCCGTCGAGTCGACGGCGGCCACCCGGGGCGCGGCGATGACGAGGGGGGCGGCGTCGCGGGTGAGGTACAGGCAGCCGGCTGCGCCGAGCGTGACGACGACCTGCGGTACCCGGTCGAGGAGCGCGGCCGCCGCGTCACGCGGGTCGGCGCGGTCGGTGAGGGTGGCCGCCTCCCGCTCGTTGGGCACCAACAGGTCGATGTGGTCGAGGAGTTCGGACGGCAGCGGGCGCGCGGGGGACGGGGTGAGGACGGTCCGGACGCCGTGCCGGCGGGCGGCCTGCGCGCCGGCCACCACAGCGGCGAGGGGGATCTCCAGCTGGAGCAGGAGCATGTCGGCGCAGGCGATGACGCCCTCGTCGCCGGGCGCGAGATGGTCGACGGTGCCGTTCGCGCCGGGGATCACCACGATCGCGTTGCCGCCCTCGTCGTCCACGACGATGTGCGCGGTGCCGGACGGGCCCTCGATCGTGCGCAGCGAGTCGGTGTCCACGCCGGAGTGTTCGAGGGTCTCGCGCATCCGGGCGCCGTAGGCGTCGTGGCCGACCGCGCCGATCATCGAGACCATGGCGCCGGCGCGGGCGGCGGCGATCGCCTGGTTGGCGCCCTTGCCGCCGGGGATCGTACGGAACGCCCGTCCCGTCACGGTCTCGCCGAGCAGCGGGGCCTTCTCGGCGTACGCGACGAGGTCCATGTTCATGCTGCCGAGCACGGCGATCTGGGTCATGAGCGGGTCGCCTCCAGGTGGGTGAGGTGGGCGAGGGTGTCGAAGCCGGTGCCGTCGAAGCCGGCGACGGAGGTGGCGAGTCGGTTCTTGAGCGGGGTCGTCCAGCGGTCGGGGAGCGCGTCGGGGTCGCCCGCGAGCAGGCCGGCGACGGAGCCGGCGGTCGCGCCGTTCGAGTCGGTGTCCCAGCCGCCGCTCACGGCGCGGCAGACGGAGCCGGTGAAGTCGCCGTCGGCGTGGGTGAGGGCGGCGGCGATCAGGGCGGTGTTGGGGATGGCGTGCACCCAGTGGTGGGTGGGGGAGTGGGTGGCGTGCAGCGCGTCCACGACGGTGTCGAAGTCGTCGTGTTCTCCGGCGAGCCGGATCGCGTGGTCGACGGCGCGGGCCAGCCGGGAGTGGGGCGGGATCACCGTGCGGCCGGTGCGCAGACAGGCGTGCACGTCGTGGCCGCCGGTGGCGGCGGTGGCGATGACGGCCGCCGTGAACATCGCGGCGTAGACGCCGTTGGCGGTGTGGGTGAGGGTGGCGTCGCGGTGCGCCTGCTCGGCCGCGGCGGCCGGGTCGCCGGGGTTGGTCCAGCCGTGCGCGTCGGCGCGGATCAGGGCGCCGATCCACTCGCGGAAGGGGTTGCGGTGGCGGGCGGTGTGCGGGGGTTCGATGCCGGTGAGGAGGTTGCGGTAGGCGACGCGTTCGGCGGTGAAGGTACGGCCGGCGGGGAGTTCGTCGAGCCAGAGGGCGGCCACGTCGGAGGTGGTGAAGTCCCTGGTGCGGCGCCGGAGCAGGAGGAGGTTGAGGAGCGGGTAGTTGAGGTCGTCGTCCTCGGGCATGCCGTCGATGTTCTCGGCGAGGGAGGTGGGGGCCGAGCGGCGGTTCCAGGGGTGCGCGGAGAGCAGTCCGGCGGGGACGCCGCGGGCGGTGAAGTAGTGGTTCAGGGGCCAGTTGCCGGTGGCGCGGGCGAGTTCGCGGATGGCGTGCAGCGGCAGCTTCTCGACGGGTTTCCCGAGCAGACACCCGACGGCTCGGCCGAGCCAGGCGGCGTGGTAGGCGCGGGGGTGCGGGGCTGAGTGAGCCCCGTCAGGGGCGCGGGGAACTGCGCGGTCAGCCCCCGCGCACCCGCAGTCGCACGACGGTCCGCACCGCCCTCTCCGTTGCGTGGACGGCCACTCCGGGCACAGCGCCTTGATCGCTTCAAGGTCCGTCGGCTCGTTCAACCTGCTCGGCAGGTCCGCGAGTTCGTCGAGGAGGTCCTCCGCCAGCTGACGCAGATAGCGGGAGGCCCGTCCCTCCGACGCGCCTGCCCGGTCCGGCGCGTCCGCGCCTCCGGCCGACCGCCAGCGCGCGGCGATCGCCGCCGGCTCGCGCCCGTCCTGCCGTGCCTGGCGCAGCTCGTGGCCCAGCAGGTCCTCCGGCTGGACCCAGGTCAGGCGGAGCAACTCGGGCCTCCGAGGCGGGCGACGGACTCCTCATGGACGCGGCGGCGTTCGACGTCGCGGGCGAAGACCTCCCGGGTCACCCCGGCCAGCACCCGGGGCGGTTCCCAGAGGTCGAGCCGGCTGGCCTCGGCGACCTGCTTGGACCACTCCTCCGGTACGGCGGAGCCGAGCGCACCGGCGATCGCGCCCGCCATCGTCGCGATGGAGTCGCAGTCCCGGCCGTAGTTGACGGAACCGAGCACGGCGTGCCGGTAGTCGCCGTCGGCCACCAGCAACATGCCCAGGGCGACCGGGAGTTCCTCGATGGCGTGCAGACGGGAGGGCCGGCGGGCGCCGAGGGAGGGCGACCGGTAGTCGGGGCCCACCGTGTCGTAGGGGGCGACCGCCTCGCGGACGGGGGTGAGCGCGGACTCGAAGTCGCGGTGGTGGGCGGCCGTTTCACAGACGCGTTCGATCGCCTCGCGGGTGCCGTCCTTCGCCAGGGACAGACAGACGCCGACCACGGAGTCCGCCGTCGCGCCGGGCGCCGTCGCCGCCGCAACCGCCGCCGCGAAGACTCCCGCCGCCTCCCTGCCGTACGACGACTGGTGGGCGCCCGTGACGTCCAGCGCCTCGGCGTACGCGCCCTGCGGGTTCGCCGCGTTGACCAGGCCGACCGGTGCCATGTACATCGCGGCACCGCAGTTGACGATGTTGCCGACGCCGCCCTCGCGGGGGTCGGCATGGCCGTAGTGGAGGCGGGTCGCGAGCCACTTCTCGGCGAGGAAGACGCGGTGCAGGGGAAGGGCCTCCGCCTCCAGTTCCGGGATCCAGCGGGGGGTGTTCATCAGGTCCGGAACGAGGTGGTCGGCGATCGCGTACGCGTCGAGGTGGTCGCGGACCCGGTCGTACACCCGTACCAGCGCATGGGTCAGCAGGGTGTCGTCGGTGACGTGCCCGTCGCCCTTGTGGTACGGCGCGATGGGCCGGGCGGTGCGCCAGGCGTCGCCGTTCCACGGACCGACGATGCCGTGCACGCGGCCGCCGTGTCGTTCGAGGATCTGGTCGGGGGAGTAGCCCTCGACCGGACCGCCGAGGGCGTCGCCGACGGCGGCTCCGACCAGTGCTCCGGTGATCCGGTCGTCGAGCGAAGCTCCGGCGCTTTCTTCTCCTTTGGGCGTCATGCACCGAATCATCCACCTGGACGGGCCGGTTGTGTGGCTTCCAGGAGTCCGGCGAGTTCCACGAGGTCCGTGCCGGTGAGGCGGGGGAGGGCGCAGCCGGAGAGGGTGCGGCAGGCGTCCCGCCAGGACGGCGGGATCGCGTCGGCGCCGCCGAGCGCCCCGGTGAGCGCGCCGGCCAGGGCGGGAGCGGAGTCGGCGACCCGTGACAGGCAGGCGGCAGCGGGTACGGCCTCGGCGATCCGGCCGCGCGCGGCGGTGGCGAGGGCCAGGGCGACCGGGACGGTCTCGGCGGCGGCGATGCCGTAGCTGTAGACGTGGTCGACGATTTGGTGTTCGAGGAGGGGGATCAGCGCGAACGCGTTGTCCGTGGTGCCCGCGAGGGTGAGGGCGTGCCGGGCGTTGCGGCCGATCTCGGTGGATTCGGGGAGTTCGGCGAGGGCGGCGGCCACACAGGTCTCGGTCTCGGCGCCGACGAGGGCCAGGGCGAGGGCCGCGGCCATGGCACGGGCGCCGTGCACGCCGTCGCCGTCCTGGGTGTAGCGGGCGTCGAACTCGGCGAGGTCGGCGGCGCGTTGCGGGTCGCCGGGGTGGGCGACGGCGAGGGCGCAGGCGCGGACGCAGGCGGCGTCGTCGAAGTAGTGCGGGTTGTCGTGACCGGTGGCGGGCGGGCGCAGGCCGGCGGCGAGGTTGCCGAGGCCGGCGCGGACGGAGATGCGGGCGCGCAGCGGGAGCACGGCCGACTCGATCTCCGGGGCGCGGTCGGCCGCGGCGGCGACCTCGGAGGCGACGGCGGTCCAGGTGAGGTCGATGGCGGCGCGGGTACGGAGCTCACGGCTGAGGTCGCCGAGGACGGTGTCGTCGCCGGCGCGCAGGACGGCCTCCGCGGCGAAGGCGGCCCACTCGGCGTCGTCGGAGGGGCCGAGGCGGAGGGGCTCGGGGGGCTGGTTGAGGGCGATGGGGACGGGGAGGGTGGTGGTCGCGTTCTGCTCGGCGAAGGTGTCGAGTTCGCGGGTGAGACGGCGGGTCCATTCCGGCATGCGGGAGGCGCGGTGCCGTGCGGAGGGCCAGCCGGCGGCGTCGCCCGCGGCGAGGCCGAGGAGGAGCCCCTCGATGCGCCGCCGCTTCACCGGAGCCCCCCGTCACAGCCGGCCCCCAGGGGGCTCCGCCCCCTGGACCCCCAAGACCTCGCCCACCCACCACCCGACTCGGCAGACAGAAAGGCCGAGGTCGAGGGGGAGGGGTGCGGCTCGGCCGGCAGGAGGGCCGGGGGAGCGGGGTGCGGCCCGTTTTGGGGGAGGGTCGGCGTGGTGGGGTGCGGTTCGTGCGGTGGGAGGGCCGGGGGAGCGGGGTGCGGCCCGTTTTGGGGGAGGGTCGGCGTGGTGGGGTGCGGTTCGTGCGGTGGGAAGGTCGGCGTGGCCGGTTTCGGTTCGGCTGGTGGGAAGGTCGGCGTGGCGGGGTGCCGTTCCTCCGGTGGGAAGGTTCGTGTGGCCGGTTTCGGTTCGGCTGGTGGGAAGGTCGGCGTGGCGGGGTGCCGTTCCTCCGGTGGGAAGGTCCGTGTGGCCGGATTCGGCTCGGTCGGTGGAAGGGGCCGTGTGGGAGGCGGTGGCTCGGTCGGGGGTGGGGGTGGGGGTGGGGCTGTCAGTCGTTCCGCCACCTCCAGCACGTGGTGGCCCGCCATTGACGGGAGGCAGCTGCCTCGGGCGGGGCCGATCGCCGCCGCCCACTCCGGTGGGATCGACGCCTCGCCCCGGGTCGCTCCCGCCAGCGCGCCGGCCACCGCGGCCGTCGTGTCCGCGTCGCGTCCCATGTTCACGGCCGTCAGCACCGCGTCCCGGAAGTCGCCGTCGGCCGCGGCGTACGCGCCGAAGGCCAGGGCCACCGCCTCCGGTGCCAGGTCGGTCCACGGGTAGCCGCCGATGACCACCGCGGAGCGGACCGCCCGTTCGCCGCGGTGGGCCACCGACACCGCGCGGCGCAGGGAGCGGGCCGTCCAGGAGTCGTCCGGGATCACTGCCAGCGCGGCCGCGACCACCGCCGTCGGCGGGGCGCCCGCCATCGCCGCCGCCACGCCCGCCGCCACCGCCTGGCCGCCGTAGATGCCCTCGCCCTCGTGGCTCACCGAGCCGTCGACGGCGACCAGCCGGGCCGCCTCGGCGGGGCGGCCCGCCGCGAAGACCCCGAAGGGGGCCGCCCGCATGGCGAGGCCGTCGCTCCAGGCGTGCCGGTGCTGGGCGGAGATGGGGGCGGCGAGGCCCCGGCGGAGGTTCTCCAGGGTGCCGCGTTCGCTGAACCCGGCGCCCTTGAAGGGGCCCTCGGCGCGGTCGGCGATCCACTCGTGCCAGGCGGCCTCGGCGTGGGCCGGGGTGAGTGCCGAGCCGTGCCGGGCGAGCAGGAGACCGGAGAAGATCGCGTACTCGGTGTCGTCCGTACCGGCCGGGCGGTCGGTCACGTATCCCGTGATGCGGCCCCAGCGGGCGCGGATCTCGGAGGGCTTCATGTTCTCCGCCGGTGCCCCGAGCGCGTCGCCCACGGCCAGGCCCAGCAGCGCGCCCCGGGCCCGGTCGCGCGTTTCGGAGGCGGGCTCCCCGGGAGCGGGGACCGGCGGTGTGCAGACGATCGATGACATGGGCGGGCCTCTCCGGGGAGGGCTCCGCGCGCGAGGCGCGGAACCGTTTGCGGATGTGTCCCACCAACGGCGGTTGACCGCAGCCTGAAGGGGCTCCACATCACCCGGTCGACATCTGTGCAGGGCATCGCACGTGTGAGCGGCGAGAGGCAAAACCGCAGGTTAGCCCAGCCTTTCCTTGCTGGTGGCCGGGAATGCCCCGGCGTAATGTGAGCGTTGTCGAAAGATAGAACCTGTCCAAAGTTAGCTTTGCCTCAGCTTATTCGGGGCGTACCGCGAGACCTTTTTGGGGGACTCCTCATGGCCGTCATCGAGACCCAGGCGACTCTGCACGAAGCCCACCGTGACAACCACACCCACCGGGATGTGAACGGGGGCTGGCTGCGGCCCGCCGTCTTCGGGGCCATGGACGGGCTGGTCTCCAACCTCGCCCTGATGACCGGTGTGGCGGGCGGTGCCGTCGGTCATCAGACCATCGTCATCACCGGGCTCGCGGGGCTGGCCGCCGGCGCCTTCTCGATGGCCGCCGGCGAGTACACCTCCGTCGCCTCGCAGCGCGAGCTCGTCGAGGCCGAGCTGGACGTGGAGCGCGCGGAGCTGCGCCGGCACCCGCAGGACGAGGAGGCCGAGCTGGCCGCGCTGTACGAGGCGAGGGGCGTCGAGCCGGGGCTGGCCCGGGAGGTCGCCCGGCAGCTGTCCGCCGACCCGGAGCGGGCGCTGGAGATACACGCCCGTGAGGAGCTCGGGATCGACCCCGGCGACCTGCCCTCGCCGCTGGTCGCCGCCGTCTCGTCCTTCGGCTCGTTCGCGCTCGGCGCGCTGCTGCCCGTACTGCCGTTCCTGCTCGGCGCCGCCGCGCTCTGGCCCGCCCTGCTGCTCGCGCTCGCCGGGCTGTTCGGCTGCGGTGCCGTGGTGGCCAGGGTGACCGCGCGCAGCTGGTGGTTCAGCGGTCTGCGGCAGCTCGCGCTGGGCGGCGCCGCGGCCGGTGTGACGTACGCCCTGGGCACCCTGTTCGGGACGGCCGTAGGATAGGGCGACTGGTAGCTATGCGTTGGGCCGCATAAGTACCCGTTACTCGCTGGTTTCGAATGCTTAACCACTGGGCATGAGCCGTAAGCGCCGCAGGCAATGAGGCCTGCCATGCACCTGTGGGGTGGCGCGACGCTCACCCCGCCCCTGCGGACCGATGGACACGGATCTGTCCGGATCGGTCCCCCACCACCTTCACCGCTGTGAGCGGTACTCGCCGTAAACCCCTGCGGCGTCCGCATGTTGGAACGGTGTATCCAGTTCCCGAGAACCGCTTCATCATGTAACCTGCGTGAAATTTCGCAACAAAAAACGCAGAGGGCCAGCGTCGTCCCTCGGCACCTGCTATATGCCACTGACGACGACGGGAGAGCCGATGCGTACGCCGCGCCAGCCGTCCCAGCACTCCACGAACGGCCGAAACTGGTCCTTCATGGATGCTCGCCCTGCTGCGCAGGGTATGTACGACCCCCGCAACGAGCGCGACGCCTGTGGCGTCGGCTTCGTGGCCACCCTCACCGGCGAGGCGAGCCATGCGCTGGTCGAGCAGGCGCTCACGGTTCTGCGTAACCTGGAGCACCGCGGCGCGACCGGCTCCGAGCCCGACTCCGGCGACGGCGCCGGCCTGCTCTCCCAGGTGCCCGACGCCTTCTTCCGTGAGGTGGCCGGATTCGAGCTGCCGACGGCCGGTTCGTACGCCGTCGGTATCGCCTTCCTGCCGGAGGACGGCATCCAGGACGCCGTCTCGCAGATCGAGACGATCGCCGCCGCAGAGGGCCTCACCGTCCTCGGCTGGCGCGAGGTCCCGGTCGCCCCGCAGCTGCTCGGCGCCACCGCCCGCTCCACCATGCCGGCCTTCCGGCAGATCTTCGTGACCGACCACGCCAGCGAGGGCATCGCGCTGGACCGCAAGGCGTTCGTGCTGCGCAAGCGCGCCGAGCGCGAGGCGGGCGTCTACTTCCCGTCGCTGTCCGCGCGGACCATCGTCTACAAGGGCATGCTGACCACCGGCCAGCTGGAGCCCTTCTTCCCGGACCTGTCCGACCGCCGCTTCGCGTCCGCGATCGCGCTCGTGCACTCCCGGTTCTCGACCAACACCTTCCCGTCGTGGCCGCTCGCGCACCCCTACCGGTTCGTCGCCCACAACGGTGAGATCAACACCGTCAAGGGCAACCGGAACTGGATGGTCGCCCGCGAGTCCCAGCTGGTCTCCGACCTGTTCGGGCCGCAGGAGAAGCTGGACCGGGTCTTCCCGATCTGTACGCCCGACGCCTCCGACTCGGCGTCCTTCGACGAGGTGCTGGAGCTCCTGCACCTGGGCGGGCGTTCGCTGCCGCACTCCGTGCTGATGATGATCCCGGAGGCGTGGGAGAACCACGACTCCATGGACCCGGCCCGCCGCGCCTTCTACGGCTTCCACTCCACGATGATGGAGCCCTGGGACGGCCCCGCCTGCGTCACCTTCACCGACGGCTCCCAGGTCGGCGCCGTTCTCGACCGCAACGGTCTGCGTCCCGGCCGCTACTGGGTCACCGACGAGGGCCTGGTCGTCCTCGGCTCCGAGGTCGGCGTCCTCGACATCGACCCCGCCAGGGTGGTCCGCAAGGGCCGCCTCCAGCCCGGCAAGATGTTCCTCGTCGACACGGTCGAGCACCGCATCATCGAGGACGACGAGATCAAGGCCGGCCTCGCCGCCGAGCAGCCGTACGCGGAGTGGCTGGAGGCCGGCGAGATCGAGCTCTCCGACCTGCCCGAGCGCGAGCACATCGTCCACACCCACGCCTCGGTCACCCGCCGCCAGCAGACCTTCGGCTACACCGAGGAAGAGCTGCGCGTCATCCTCGCGCCGATGGCCAAGGCCGGCGCCGAGCCGATCGGCTCCATGGGCACCGACTCGCCCATCGCCGCGCTGAGCGAGCGTCCCCGGCTGCTCTTCGACTACTTCACCCAGCTGTTCGCGCAGGTCACCAACCCGCCGCTGGACGCCATCCGCGAGGAGCTCGTCACCTCGCTGCGCTCGTCCCTCGGCCCCGCGGGCAACCTGCTCGACCCGACCGCAGCGTCCTGCCGGTCCGTCGTGCTGCCCTTCCCGGTGATCGACAACGACGAGCTGGCCAAGCTCATCCACATCAACGCCGACGGTGACATGCCCGGCTTCAAGGCCGCGACCCTGTCCGGCCTGTACCGGGTCTCCGGCGGCGGCGACTCCCTCGCCGCGCGGATCGAGGAGATCTGCGCCGAGGCCGACGCGGCCATCGAGAACGGCGCCCGGCTGATCGTCCTGTCGGACCGGCACTCGGACGCCGAGCACGCGCCGATCCCGTCGCTGCTGCTCACCGCTGCCGTCCACCACCACCTCATCCGCACCAAGCAGCGCACCCACGTGGGCCTGCTCGTGGAGGCCGGTGACGTCCGCGAGGTCCACCACGTCGCCCTGCTGATCGGCTTCGGCGCCGCGGCCGTCAACCCCTACCTGGCCATGGAGTCCGTCGAGGACCTGACCCGCGCGGGCACCTTCCTGCCGGGCATGGAGTCCGAGCAGGCCATCCGCAACCTGATCTACGCCCTCGGCAAGGGCGTCCTCAAGGTCATGTCCAAGATGGGCATCTCGACGGTCGCCTCCTACCGGGGCGCCCAGGTCTTCGAGGCCGTCGGTCTCGAGGCGGGCTTCGTCGACAAGTACTTCAACGGCACCGCCTCCAAGATCGGCGGCGTCGGTATCGACGTCATCGCCAAGGAGGTCGCGGCCCGTCACGCCAAGGCCTACCCGGCCTCCGGCATCGCCCCGGCGCACCGCGCCCTCGACATAGGCGGCGAGTACCAGTGGCGCCGTGAGGGCGAGCCGCACCTGTTCGACCCGGAGACGGTCTTCCGCCTCCAGCACTCGACGCGTGCCAACCGCTACGACATCTTCAAGAAGTACACGGACCGCGTGAACGAGCAGTCCGAGCGGCTGATGACGCTCCGCGGCCTGTTCGGCTTCAAGTCGGACCGCCCGTCGATCTCCGTCGACGAGGTCGAGTCGGTGTCCGAGATCGTCAAGCGGTTCTCGACCGGCGCCATGTCGTACGGCTCCATCTCGCGCGAGGCCCACGAGACCCTCGCCATCGCCATGAACCAGCTGGGCGGCAAGTCCAACACCGGTGAGGGCGGCGAGGACCCGGACCGTCTCTACGACCCCGCGCGCCGGTCCGCCATCAAGCAGGTCGCCTCCGGCCGCTTCGGCGTGACCTCGGAGTACCTGGTCAACGCGGACGACATCCAGATCAAGATGGCCCAGGGCGCCAAGCCCGGCGAGGGCGGTCAGCTGCCCGGCCACAAGGTCTACCCGTGGGTCGCCAAGACCCGGCACTCCACCCCGGGTGTCGGCCTGATCTCGCCGCCGCCGCACCACGACATCTACTCCATCGAGGACCTCGCCCAGCTGATCCACGACCTCAAGAACGCGAACCCGCAGGCGCGGATCCACGTCAAGCTGGTCTCGGAGGTCGGCGTCGGCACGGTCGCCGCGGGTGTGTCCAAGGCCCACGCGGACGTCGTGCTCATCTCCGGCCACGACGGCGGTACGGGTGCCTCCCCGCTGACGTCGCTCAAGCACGCGGGCGGCCCCTGGGAGCTCGGCCTCGCCGAGACCCAGCAGACCCTGCTGCTCAACGGCCTGCGGGACCGGATCGTCGTGCAGACCGACGGCCAGCTCAAGACCGGCCGTGACGTGGTCATCGCCGCGCTGCTCGGCGCCGAGGAGTTCGGTTTCGCGACCGCGCCGCTCGTCGTCTCCGGCTGCATCATGATGCGCGTCTGCCACCTCGACACCTGCCCGGTCGGCGTCGCCACCCAGAACCCGGTGCTGCGCGACCGCTTCTCCGGCAAGGCCGAGTACGTGGTGAACTTCTTCAAGTTCATCGCCGAGGAGGTCCGCGAGATCCTCGCCGAGCTGGGCTTCCGCTCCATCGAGGAAGCCGTCGGCCACGCCGAGACGCTCGACGTCACCCGTGCCGTCAGCCACTGGAAGGCACAGGGCCTGGACCTGGCCCCGCTCTTCCACGTGCCCGAGCTTCCCGAGGGCGCGGCGCTGCACCAGACGATCGTGCAGGACCACGGCCTGGAGAAGGCCCTGGACAACGAGCTGATCAGGCTCGCCTCCGACGCCCTGGCCGCCTCCAGCGCCACCGACGCCCAGCCGGTGCGCGCCCAGGTCAAGGTCCGCAACATCAACCGCACGGTCGGCACCATGCTCGGCCACGAGGTGACGAAGAAGTTCGGCGGCGCGGGTCTGCCCGACGACACCATCGACATCACCTTCACCGGCTCGGCCGGCCAGTCCTTCGGCGCCTTCCTGCCGCGCGGTGTCACGCTCCGCCTGGAGGGCGACGCCAACGACTACGTCGGCAAGGGCCTGTCGGGTGGCCGCGTCATCGTCCGTCCGGACCGCGACGCCGACCACCTCGCCGAGTACTCGACGATCGCGGGCAACACCATCGCCTACGGCGCGACCGGCGGCGAGCTGTTCCTGCGCGGCCGTACCGGTGAGCGGTTCTGCGTCCGCAACTCCGGTGCGCTGGTGGTCTCGGAGGGCGTGGGCGACCACGGCTGCGAGTACATGACCGGCGGTCAGGCGGTCGTCCTCGGCGAGACGGGCCGCAACTTCGCGGCCGGCATGTCCGGTGGCGTCGCCTACGTGATCGACCTGAACGTCGACAACGTCAACGCGGGCAATGTCAGCGCCGTCGAGGCCCTCGACGACACCGACCGGCAGTGGCTGCACGACGTGGTGCGCCGGCACGCCGAGGACACCGGCTCCACGGTCGCCGAGAAGCTGCTCGCCGACTGGGACACGGCCGTCCAGCGGTTCAGCAAGATCATCCCCGGCACGTACAAGGCAGTGCTCGCCGCCAAGGAAGCCGCCGAGCGAGCGGGTCTCTCCGAGACCGAGACCCACGAGAAGATGATGGAGGCGGCGATCAATGGCTGACCCGAAGGGCTTCCTGAACCACGGCCGTGAGGTCGCCAAGACCCGCCCCGTCGCCGACCGTGTCCGGGACTGGAACGAGGTCTACGTCCCCGGCTCCCTGCTGCCGATCATCAGCAAGCAGGCCAGCCGGTGCATGGACTGCGGCATCCCGTTCTGCCACAACGGCTGTCCGCTCGGGAACCTGATCCCCGAGTGGAACGACTTCGCCTACCGCGAGGACTGGCCGGCCGCGTCCGAGCGGCTGCACGCCACGAACAACTTCCCGGAGTTCACGGGCCGGCTGTGCCCGGCCCCGTGCGAGTCGGCGTGCGTGCTCGGCATCAACCAGCCGGCCGTCACCATCAAGAACGTCGAGGTCTCCATCATCGACCAGGCGTGGGAGGCCGGGACCGTCGCCCCGCAGGCCCCCGAGCGCCTGTCCGGCAAGACCGTCGCCGTCATCGGCTCGGGCCCCGCGGGCCTGGCCGCCGCCCAGCAGCTGACCCGGGCCGGCCACACCGTCGCCGTCTACGAGCGCGCCGACCGCATCGGCGGCCTGCTCCGCTACGGCATCCCCGAGTTCAAGATGGAGAAGCGGCACATCAACCGCCGTATCGAGCAGATGCGCGCGGAGGGCACCCGCTTCCGTACCGGTATAGAGATCGGCGTCGACCTCAAGGCGACCGACCTGAAGAAGCGGTACGACGCGGTCGTCATCGCCGCGGGAGCCACCACCGCCCGTGACCTCCCGGTCCCCGGCCGTGAGCTCAAGGGCGTCTACCAGGCCATGGAGTACCTGCCCCTGGCCAACAAGGTCCAAGAGGGCGACTACGTGGTGTCGCCCATCTCGGCCGAGGGCAAGCACGTGGTCGTGATCGGCGGCGGCGACACCGGCGCGGACTGCGTGGGCACCGCCCACCGCCAGGGCGCGGCCTCGGTCACCCAGCTGGAGATCATGCCCCGGCCGGGCGAGGACCGCGCGCCGAACCAGCCGTGGCCGACCTTCCCGATGCTCTACAAGGTCACCTCGGCGCACGAGGAGGGCGGCGAGCGGGTCTACTCCGTCTCCACCACCCACTTCGAGGGCGACGAGGACGGCAACGTCCAGTGGCTGCACCTCACCGAGGTGGAGTTCATCGAGGGCAGGCTGACCCCGAAGCCGGGCACCGAGCGCAGGATCCCGGCCCAGCTGGTCACCCTGGCCATGGGCTTCACCGGCACCGACCGGGTGAACGGTGTCGTGGACCAGTTCGGTCTTGAGCTCGACGAGCGCGGCAACGTCGCCCGCGACGCCGACTTCCAGACCAACGTCCCCGGCGTCTTCGTCGCCGGCGACGCGGGCCGCGGCCAGTCCCTGATCGTCTGGGCGATCGCCGAGGGCCGCTCGGCCGCCAAGGGCGTCGACCGCTTCCTCACCGGCGCGAGCGACCTCCCGGCCCCGATCCGCCCCACGGACCGCTCCCTGATGGTCTGAGCCACCGGCTCACCGAACGTCCCGTACAACGGCGTACGGAACACAGACGGCGCCTGCCCCACAGTCCCCGACCGGACGACGGGCAGGCGCCGCCGCATTTCGCCGATCAAGTAACCTCGGCCTCCTGAACCATGGGGCGAGGGAGAGCAGAGCATGGCCGCGATCAGTCTCAGCAAGGTGGAGCGGACCGCACCCGCGCTGGTCGAGTCGTACCGGTCGGCCGGGATCTCCCTCACCAAGCACGGGCTGGACGGCCTGCGCGCCGCCGTCTACCTGGTCGTCGACCACTCCGGTTCGATGAAGCCGTACTACGCGGACGGCAGCGTCCAGGCCCTGGCCGACCGGGTGCTCGGGCTCTCCGCGCACCTGGACGACGACGGTCAGGTCCCGGTCGTCTTCTTCTCCACCGACATCGACGCGGTCACCGACATCAGGCTCGCCGAGCACCAGGGCCGTATCGAGCAGATCGCCGCCGGGCTCGGGCACATGGGCAAGACCAGCTACCACCTGGCGATGGACGCGGTCATCGACCACTACCTCGACAGCGGCGCCACCGATCCCGCCCTGGTCGTCTTCCAGACCGACGGCGGCCCCGTCAACAAGCCCGCCGCGGAACGCTATCTGTGCAAGGCGGCCAAGCTGCCGCTGTTCTGGCAGTTCGTCGGCTTCGGCGACCCGCACAGCAAACAGTTCGACTTCCTGCGCAAACTCGACGAGCTGGCGGTGCCGGGCAGGCGGGCGGTGGACAACGCGGGCTTCTTCCACGCCGGTTCGGACCCGATGAAGATGCCCGACGGCGAGCTGTACGACCGGCTCGTCGCCGAGTTCCCGCAGTGGCTGGCGGCGGCGCGGGCGGCGGGCATCGTCGGCGCGGGCTGAGTTTACGTCGCACCGTTGGCTGTAGCGCTCCGGCGTGCCACCCTGATGGGTGATCCGGCGGGGAGGCGACGCGACGTATGGACGACGCGGCACGAACGGTGAACGGCTCGGCACAGGTGGGGAGTTCGGCGCAGCGAGCGGAGCCGCCCGGCAAGGGCGAGAAGCTCGCGGACTGGGCCGACGGCCGGCTCGGGGTCTACTCCCTGGCCAAGGCGAACATGCGCAAGGTGTTCCCGGACCACTGGTCCTTCATGCTGGGCGAGATCTGCCTCTACAGCTTCCTCATCCTGATCCTCACCGGCGTCTACCTCACGCTCTTCTTCGAGCCCAGCGGCGCCGAGGTCGTCTACCACGGCACCTACCAGCCGCTGAACGGCATCATCATGACCAAGGCGTACGAGTCGACGCTGCACATCAGCTTCGACGTGCGCGGCGGCCTGCTGATCCGGCAGATCCACCACTGGGCGGCGCTGGTCTTCGTGGCCGGCATGCTCGTCCACATGATGCGGGTGTTCTTCACCGGCGCCTTCCGCAAGCCCCGCGAGGTCAACTGGCTGTTCGGCTGGCTCCTGCTGTTCCTCGCCATCCTCACCGGCCTGACCGGCTACTCGCTCCCCGACGACCTGCTCTCCGGCACCGGCGTCCGGTTCGCCGACGGCGCGATCCTGTCGATCCCGATCGTCGGCTCGTACGTCTCGATGTTCCTGTTCGGCGGGGAGTTCCCCGGCCACGACATCATCTCGCGGTTCTTCCCGATCCATGTGCTGTTGCTGCCCGGCATCATGCTCGGGCTGGTCGTCGCCCACCTGATCCTGGTCTTCTACCACAAGCACACCCAGTACCCGGGGCCGGGACGCGACCAGAAGAGCGTGATCGGCATGCCCTTCCTGCCGGTCTACATGGCCAAGGCCGGCGGCTTCTTCTTCCTCGTCTTCGGCATCCTCGCGGTCATCGGCGGCATCGCCACCATCAACCCGGTGTGGGCCTTCGGTCCCTACCGCCCCGACCTGGTGACCACCGGCGCCCAGCCCGACTGGTACCTCGGCTTCTCCGAGGGCCTGATCCGCGTCATGCCCGGCTGGGAGATCAACGCCTGGGGCCACACCCTGGAACTGGGCGTCTTCATCCCCTTCTCGCTCTTCCCGTTGTTCATGCTGGCCATCGGCGTCTACCCGTTCATCGAGACGTGGATCACCGGCGACAAACGCGAGCACCACATCCTCGACCGGCCGCGCAACGCGCCCGTCCGCACCGGCCTCGGCGTGGCCTGGCTCAGCGAGTACTTCGTGCTGCTGATCGGCGGTGGCAACGACGTCGTGGCCACCCATCTCCACCTCTCCATCAACTCGATCACCTGGTTCGTCCGGATCTCCGTCTTCGTGGTCCCCGTCCTCGCCTTCGTCGTCACCAAACGGATCTGCCTCGGCCTGCAGCGCCGGGACCGCGACAAGGTCCTGCACGGCAGGGAGACCGGCCTCATCAAGCTGCTTCCGCACGGCGAGTACGTCGAGGTCCACGAACCCCTCGGCCAGGGAAGCCTGTTCGTCCTGACCCAGCACGAACAGAACCCGCCCTACGAGATCGGGCCGCTGGAGGACGCGAACGGGGTGCGGCGCAAGGTCACGGTCGCGCAGCGGGTACGGGCGAGCCTGGCCAGGGGGATGTACGGCCCGGACACCCACATCCCGAAGCCGACGAAGGAGGAGTACCGGGAGCTTTCGAACAGGGACCACTGAAACGAGCCCCGTCAGGGGCGCGGGGAACTGCGCGACAAGCCCCCGCTCGCCCGCAGTCAGCGACGATCGAGAACCACCCCTCTGCACTCCTCCGGCGCCCCCCAGGCACCCCGCAGCGCACGCGCCTTGGTCAGCCACAACGACAGGTCGTACTCCGCCGTGTACCCGATCGCCCCGTGCAGCTGAAGCGCGGCCCGTGCCCCGGCGTACGCCGCCTCGCACGCGCCGAGCTTCGCCGCGGCCACATCCGACGGGGTCATCGTCACCGCCGCCCCGAAGACCAGCGGACGGGCGAACTCCAGCGCGATCTTCACGTCGGCCAGCCGGTGCCTGACCGCCTGGAACGATCCGACGGGCACGCCGAACTGGGTCCGCTGTTTCACATAGGCCACCGTTCTGTCGAGCAGGGCCAGCCCCACCCCCAGCGCCTGCGCGGCCGTGGCCAGCCGGGCCCAGAGCAGCGCCTCGGCCCACGGCGGCTCCGTGCTGATCAGCTCACCGACGGGGACGAGCGGGGTGAGCCGGCGGGCGGGGTCCAGGGACCGGCGTACCGCCCCGGCGCCGGGGGACAGCCGCAGGCCCTCCGGCGTGGCCGCGAGCCGCACCTCGGCCGCGTCCCCGTCCAGCGCGAACCCGTACCCGTGCCGCTCGAACGCCACCGTCGCCACCGTCTCGCCCGAAGCGATCCCCGGCAGGAACCGCTTGGCGAGGCCCTCGCCGTCATCGAGCAGGACGGCCGCCGCCACCGTCTCCGCCAGCGGTCCGGGCACCGCGTACCGGCCCAGCTCCAGGAACGCCACCGCGAGTTCGACAGGCCGGCGGCCCATCCCGCCGTACTCCTCCGGCACCGCCAGCCCGAACACCCCCGCCGCGCCGACTCGTCCCCACAACGCCAGGCCGGCCGCGTGCTCGCCGCGGCTCCAGTCCCGGGCCACCGCCGGGGTGTCCGCCGCCGTCAGCAGCGCCCGCAGGGCGTCGGCGAAGTCCCGCTGCTCGGTGTCGAGGAGGAAGCGCATGTCAGCGGCGTCCCTTCGGCAGGCCGAGCAGCCGCTCGGCGATGATGTCGCGCTGGATCTCGTTGGTGCCGGCGTAGACCGGGCCGGCGAGGGAGAAGACATACCCCTCCGACCACGGCGTGTCCGCCAGCTCGCCCTCGGCACCCAGCAGATCGAGCGCCGCCTCGTGCAGTGCCAGGTCCAGCTCCGACCAGTACACCTTGTTCAGGCTGGACTCCGGGCCGAGCGACTCGCCGTCCAGGAAGCGGGCGGCGGCCCCGTAGGTGAACAGCTGATAGGCGCGGGCCCCGACGACGGCGTCGGCCACCCGGGCCGCTGCGGACTCCGGTTCGCCCCGGGCCCGCCACAGGTCCCGCAACCGGTCCGCGGCGGCCAGGAACCGCCCCGGCGACCGCAGCGTCAGCCCCCGCTCGTTGCCCGCCGTGGACATCGCGATCCGCCAGCCCTGGCCCGGCTCGCCGAGCACGTCCGCGTCGGGCACGAACACCTCGTCCAGAAACAGCTCCGCGAACGCCGGCTTCCCGTCCAGGCGGCCGATCGGGCGCACGGTCACCCCCGGCGCGCGCAGGTCGAACATCAGGTAGGTGAGCCCCTGATGGGGCTTGGGAGCATGCGGCTCGCTGCGGAAGAGGCCGAACGCGCGGTCGGCGAAGGCCGCCCGTGACGACCAGGTCTTCTGGCCGGTCAGCAGCCAGCCGCCCGCGGTCCGCACCGCCCTGGAGGTGAGGGCGGCCAGATCGGAACCGGCCCCGGGCTCGGACCACGCCTGCGCCCAGACCACCTCCCCGGTGGCCATCGACGGCAGCACCCGGGCGCGCTGCTCCGGCGTCCCGTGCTCGAACAGGGTCGGCGCGAGCAGGCTGACGCCGTTCTGGCCGACCCGGCCCGGCGCGCCCGCCGCCCAGTACTCCTCCTCGAAGACCAGCCAGCGCAGCAGCCCCGCGGCCCGGCCGCCGTACTCCTCGGGCCAGGACACCACCGACCAGCGGTCCGCGGCCAGCTCGGCCTCCCAGGCGCGGTGCGCCGCGAAGCCCTCCGCCGTCTCCAGGGACGGGAGCGGGCGGCGCGGCACATGCGCCCGGAGCCAGGTTCGGGCCTCGGCGCGGAACTCCTCGTCCGCCGGGCTGTGGGTCAGGTCCACGGTCGCCGTCACCGTCCTTCCCTAACAAGTGTTTGGTAGGTTAGCGTGGGCCCATGACAGGCGTCGAGAGTCCGGAGTACGTGCCCGGACACGGGCTGCTCGCGGGGCGCACCGCGGTCATCACGGCAGCGGCCGGGGCGGGGATCGGCGGCGCGACCGCGCGCCGTTTCCTGGAGGAGGGCGCCCGCGTGCTGATCAGTGACGCGCACGCCCGGCGGCTGAAGGAGTACGAGGCCGAACTGGCCGGCCGGCATCCGGGGGCCGTGACCGCGTGCCCGTGCGACGTGACCGACGAGGCCCAGGTGCAGGGGCTCTTCGACACCGCCGTGCGGGCCCATGGACGGCTGGACATCGTCGTCAACAACGCCGGTCTCGGCGGGACCTCGGCACTCGTCGACATGGGCGACGAACAATGGGCGAGGGTCCTCGACGTCACTCTCAACGGCACCTTCCGGTGTGTGCGCGCCGCCCTGCGGCTCTTCCGCGAGGGCGGGTACGGCGGGGTGGTGGTCAACAACTCCTCCGTGGTCGGCTGGCGGGCCCAGGCCGGACAGGCCCACTACGCCGCCGCCAAGGCGGGCGTGATGGCGCTGACCCGGTGCGCGGCGATCGAGGCCGCCGAGTACGGGGTGCGGGTCAACGCGGTGGCACCGAGCCTCGCCATGCACCCGCACCTGGTGAAGGTGACGTCGGCGGAACTGCTGGCGGAACTCACCGCCCGCGAGGCCTTCGGACGGTACGCCGAGCCGTGGGAGGTGGCCAACGCCATCGTCTTCCTGGCGTCCGGCTACTCCTCCTACCTCACCGGAGAGGTCCTCTCCGTCAGCAGCCAGCATCCGTAGGACGAGAATGTGCCCGTGCCGACCAAGAAGAAGCCCCCGGTGACCGCGGCGAGCAGGCGCGCGGCTGCCGCCGCTCCAGCTCGACGCCGCGAACTCCTCGAAACCGCCGCCGAGGTCTTCGCCGAGCAGGGCTACAACGCCACCACCGTACGCAAGATCGCGGACCACGCGGGCATGCTCGCGGGCAGCCTCTATTACCACTTCGACTCCAAGGAATCGATGCTGGAGGAGATCCTGCGGACCTTCCTCGACGAGCTCTGGGACGGCTACGACACCGTCCTGGACGCCCGGCTCGGTCCCCGCGAGACCCTCGAAGCCCTGGTCACCGAGTCCTTCCGGGAGATCGACCGGCACCGCGCCGCCGTCGCCATCTACCAGAAGGAGAGCAAGCAGCTGGTCGCGCAGGACCGGTTCGGCTTCCTCGCCGAGTCGCAGCGCAGGTTCGAGAAGGCATGGCTGTCGACGCTGGAGCGCGGCGTCGCCGCCCGCGTCTTCCGCGCCGACCTCGACGTCCGCCTCACCTACCGGTTCGTGCGCGACACCGTGTGGGTCGCCGCCTCCTGGTACCGGCCCGGCGGGCAGCACAGCCCGGAGGAGATCGCCCGGCAGTACCTGTCCATGGTGCTGGACGGGATCGCCGTCGGTGAGTAGCCCACCCATTCGTTGAAAGCCCCTTTCTGCTGAGGGAGTCGCTGACATGGCCGAGGCCTACATCGTCGAAGCGGTGCGCACGCCGGTCGGGCGGCGCAAGGGCGGCCTGAGCGGGGTCCACCCGGCCGACCTGGGCGCCCATGTGCTGACCGCCCTGGTCGAGCGGTCGGGCGTGGACCCGGCCGCCGTCGAGGACGTCGTCTTCGGCTGCCTCGACGCGGTGGGACCGCAGGCCGGGGACATCGCCCGGACCTGCTGGCTGGCCGCCGGGCTGCCCGAGGAGGTGCCGGGCGTGACCGTCGACCGCCAGTGCGGCTCCTCGCAGCAGGCCGTGCACTTCGCCGCCCAGGCCGTCCTCTCCGGCACCCAGGACCTGGTGGTCGCCGGCGGCGTCCAGAACATGTCCCAGGTCCCCATCGCCTTCGCCTCCCGGCAGGCCGGCGAGCCCCTGGGCCTGACCGAGGGCCCGTTCCTGGGCAGCGAGGGCTGGCGGGCCCGGTACGGCAGGCAGCCCGTCAACCAGTTCGCCGGCGCCGAGATGATCGCCGCCAAATGGGGCATCAGCCGCCGGGACCAGGAGGAGTTCGCCCTGAACTCCCACCGGCGGGCGCTGCGCGCCATCGACGAGGGCCGCTTCGAACGGGAGACCGTGCCCTACGGCGCGGTCGCGGTGGACGAGGGCCCGCGCCGGGACACCTCGCTGGAGAAGATGGCCGCCCTCAAGCCGGTCGTCGACGGCGGCACCGTCACCGCCGCCTGCTCCTCCCAGGTCTCCGACGGCGCCGCCGCCATGCTCCTCGCCTCCGAACGCGCGGTCCGCGAACACGGACTGCGCCCCCGGGCCCGTGTCCACCACCTCTCCGTCCGCGGCGAGGACCCCATCCGGATGCTCTCCGCCCCGATCCCGGCCACCGCCCACGCCCTGAAGAAGACCGGCCTCACCATCGACGCCATCGACCTGGTCGAGATCAACGAGGCCTTCGCCCCGGTCGTCCTCGCCTGGCTCAAGGAGACCGGCGCCGACCCCGCCAAGGTCAACGTCAACGGCGGCGCGATCGCCCTCGGCCACCCGCTCGGCGCCACCGGCGTCAAACTGATGACCACCCTCCTGCACGAACTGGAACGCACCGGCGGACGCTACGGCCTGCAGACCATGTGCGAGGGCGGGGGGCAGGCGAACGTGACGGTCATCGAGCGGTTGTGAGGGCTCACTCAAGGCCCATGAGCCGTTCCCGGGTCTCCGCCGCCTCCTTCATGATCCGGTCCACCAGCTCGGCGCACGACGGCAGGTCGTCGATCACCCCGGCGACCTGCCCGGACGCCATCACCCCCAGGTCCGTACGGCCGTCCACCATCGCCGATCTGAGGAGCATCGGGGTGTTCGCGGCCAGCAGGACCTGACTCCAGGACAGCTCCTTCCCGTGCCGCAGGGCCAGACCGTCCCGGACCAGCTGCCGCCAGGTGAGCCCGGACAGCTTCCGGAACTCCGCCGCCCGCCGTATCGCGTGCAGCAGCCCCCGGGCCCGGCCCGAGCGCTCCAGCGAGGCCACCAGATCGGTCCGCAGCATCCGGTGCGGCAGCCCGTCCACCGCCCGGGTGACCGTGACGTCTCTGACCGTCGCCGCCAGATACCGCGCCTTCACCGCGTCCGGCACCGTCGAGTCCGAGGTGAGCAGGAACCGCGTGCCCATCGCGACCCCCGCCGCGCCGTACGCCAGCGCCGCCACCAGTCCCCGGCCGTCGAAGAACCCCCCGGCGGCCACCACCGGTATCCGCACCGCGTCCACCACCTGCGGCAGCAGTACGCTCGTCGCCACCTCGCCGGTGTGCCCGCCGCCCTCGCCGCCCTGCACGATCACCGCGTCCGCACCCCACGCCGCCACCTTCTCGGCGTGCCGCCGCGCCCCGACGGACGGGATCACCACCACGCCCGCCGCCTTCAGCTCGGCGATCAGCCCGGGGGAGGGGGCGAGCGCGAAGGACGCCACCCGCACACCCCCGTCGATGATCAACCGGACCCGGTCGCCGGCGTCGGCCGCGTCCGCCCGCAGGTTCACCCCGAACGGGGCGTCCGTACGGCACCGGACCTCGGCTATCGCGGCGCGCAGCTGATCGAGGCTCATCGTCGCGGAGGCCAGCACACCGAGGGCTCCGGCGTTGGCCGTGGCCGAGACCAGGCGCGGCCCCGCCACCCAGCCCATGCCCGTCTGCACGATCGGGTACCGGACCCCGACCAGCCGGGTCAGCGCGGTCTCCATCAGCCGGCGACCTCCTTCGTCCGCGCGCCGGCCGGATCGAGCACCTCGCGGATCAGCCGCAGCTCCGCCGCGCTCGGTTCACGGGTGTACGGCACCTCGTCCGGGACGGTGAGCTCGAAGTCCGTGGCCTCCCGCACCTGGCCGACGCTCACCCCCGGATGCAGCGCGGCCAGCCGCATCGAGCGGTCGGGGGTCTCGAAGTCGAGGACACCGAGGTCGGTGACGACCCGGGGGATGCGGTGGAAGCGTTCCGCGCCCGGGTGCCGGGCCACCCGGTCGTACCCCACCCCGCACACCATGTCGACCTTCGCCACGAACACCCGGCGGGAGTGCTTCGGGACCCAGTAACTCGTCGGGTTGTTCAGCGTGTTGAGGGGCGCCCCGCGTACCCCCAGCAGCTGCCGGCGGGGCCGGGTCCAGTCGCCGACGCAGGAGATGTTCTGGTTGCCGTACCGGTCGAGCTGGCTCGCGCCCATCATCACGTGCCGCCGCCCGCCCGCCACCAGCGCGAGGTGCTGCCGGTAGGGCAGCCAGCCCTCGGGCGTCCCGTCCGGGCGGACCAGCAGCGCCTCGCCGTCGGTCAGCAGCAGGTCCGGTGCGAAGGTCAGCCGGGCCAGGCGCGCGCCCAGGGAGGGGATCAGACCCATCGGGCTCGCCAGGATCTCCCCCGAGCCGCGCCAGGCCTCGGCGCAGGCGATCACGCAGTACTCGGAGCGCAGTACGTCCGTACGCGGTGTGTCCGTGCGCGGTGTGTCCGTCACCCCTGCCCCTCCTGCCAGTCGCGCACCGACGACCGGTACGTCTGCTCGTCACCGGCCAGGAACCGCCCGGAGAACTCCGCCCACGGCGTCGTCGCGTACAGCCGCTGGAACTCCTCGTCCCGTCCGTAGTCGGGAGCGCAGGAGGTGAAGTGGGCGCCGCCCGGCGCCTCCACGACCCCCGTCACGTTCAGCCGCTTGACCAGCAGTGACTGCGGTGCCGCCTCCTTCGTCAGCTCGGCGGTGTCCACGATCCGTTCGCAGGAGACGTAGGCCGCGTCCGCCGCCTCGCAGAACAGGTCGTCGAAGTAGGGGTCCGGGCCCAGGTACTGCCCGTTGCCCAGCCGGTCGGCGCGGTTGACGTGGACCAGCGCCGCGTCCAGGCGCAGGGCGGGCATCGCCACGAACGTCTCCCCGTCGGCGTACGGCGAGGCGACCGTCCGCAGACCGGGGTTGACCCGCATGACGTCCGAGCCGATCCCGGCGCGCACCGGCAGGAAGGGCAGCCGGTTCGCGGCCGCGTGCAGGCCCCACATGAACATGCCCTCGTCGACCTCCATCAGCTCCAGCGCCCCGCGTTCGCGTGCCGCGCGGTAGTGCGGTTCCAGCGGGACGGAGTCAAGGGTGACGAAGGCCGTCACCAGCTTGCGCACCCGGCCGGCCGCGACCAGCATCCCGACGTCCGGCCCGCCGTACGAGACCAGCGTGAGCTCGTCGATACCGCTCCGGAGCACCGCTCTGACCAGGGACATCGGCTTGCGTCGGGAACCCCAGCCGCCGATGCCGAGGGTCATGCCGCTCGCCAGCCGGGAGACGGCCTCGTCGGCGGTCATCGTCTTGTCAGTCACTGCCGGCACCCTCCTTCCCGAAGGTGTCGCGAACTTGGTCGGCCACCCCGCTGAGGGCGGCCTCGAAGGTGAAGCCCTGTTCGAAGCGGTAGCTCCGCCGCACGTCGACGGGGTCGATGCCGTTGATGGCGGCCTTGGCGAGGCGCAGCAGCCGGCCGTCCTTGGCGGCTATCTCCCGTGCCAGCTCCATTGCCGCCAGGAGCAGTTCCCCGCGCGCCACCACTCGCCATACCGAACCGTGCGCGTGCAGTTCGGCCGCGGTCGCCGTCCGCGAGGTGTAGTACAGCGTCCGCATCAGATGCGGCGGGACCAGCCGGGCCAGATGGGTGGCCGCGCCCAGGGCGCCCCGGTCCAGCTCCGGCAGCCCGAAGACGGCGTCCTCGCTCGCCACGATCGCGTCCGCGTTGCCCACCAGGCCTATCCCGCCGCCCAGACAGAAACCGTGCACCGCGGCCACCACCGGGGTCTCGCACTCGTACACCGCCGCGAAGGCCTCCGCGCAGCCCCGGTTGGCGCCGAGCAGCGCCTCGTGTCCGTCCGCCTGTATCTCCTTGATGTCCACGCCCGCGTTGAAGCCCCGGCCCTGTGCGGCGAGCACGACACACCGGGTCCCGGGGTCGCGGCCCGCCGCGCGCACCGCGTCCGCCAGCGCGAACCAGCCGTGCACCGGCAGTGCGTTCACCGGTGGGTGGTCGACCGTGACGAGCGCGATTCCCTTTTCCGGACACGAGGTGGAGACACCCATGGACGCATCAGCTACCTTCGCAGTCAGCTGCCTTTCCACCAAACATTTGTTAGGTGTGAGGCTTCGAAGCTAGCAGCCGGTGCGGACCAGCGGGAGAGCCTGTGGACAACTCGCCGAGCGGCAGGACCGTCGTCGTCACCGGCGGCACCCGGGGCGTGGGCGCGGGGATCGCGCAGGCCTTCGCCGCGACCGGCGCCCAGGTCCTGGCCTGCGCCCGCCGACCGCCCGAACAGCCCCTCGACGGCGTCGAGTTCATCCCCCTCGACCTGCGCGATCCGCCCGCCGTACGCGCCTTCTTCGACGCCCTGCCCCGGGTCGACGTGCTCGTCAACAACGCGGGCGGCACCCCCTACCGGCGGCTCGCCGACGCGGACGCGGAGCGGCACGCCCGGGTGATCGAGCTGAACCTCGTCACCGCGCTGACCGCCTCCCTCGCCGCGTACGAGCACCTGCGGCGGGCCCGGGGCGCGGTGGTGATGATCAGCAGCGTCAGCGGCGGCCGTCCCTCGCCGGGCTCCGCCGCCTACGGAGCGGCCAAGGCGGGGCTGGAGAACCTGGCCCGGTCCATGGCGGTGGAGTGGGCGCCGGAGGTCCGCGTCAACACGCTGGTCGTCGGCATGGTCCGCACCGAGCTGGCCCACCTCCACTACGGCGGCCCGGACGGCATCGACGCGGTCTCCCGCACCGTGCCGCTCGGCCGCCTCGCCGACCCGTCCGACATCGGTGCCGCCGCCGTCTTCCTCGCCTCCGACGCGGCCGCCTACATCAGCGGGGCGAGCCTGCTCGTGCACGGGGGCGGGGAGCGGCCGGCGTTCCTGGACGCGGCGACCGCCAACAAGCCGTTCGACAAGGAGGACTGAGATGAGCGGAATCTGCGCGGGCCGGGTCGTGATCGTCACCGGCGCCGGGCGCGGACTGGGCCGGGCCCACGCGCTGGCCTTCGCCGCCGAGGGCGCCCGGGTCGTCGTCAACGACCTCGGCGTCGGCCTCGACGGCGCACCGGGCACGGACACCCTCGCCGGTCCAGCCGGTCCCGCCGGTGCGGACAGCCCGGTCGGCTCGGGCAGTCCCGCGGAGGCTGTCGTGGCGGAGATCCGGGCGGCCGGTGGTGAGGCGGTGGCGCACGGTGGGGACATCGCGACGGACGCCGGTGCCGAGTCCCTGGTGGCGGCGGCCCTGGACGCGTTCGGCCGCCTCGACACCCTCGTCAACAACGCCGGCTTCCTGCGCGACCGCATGCTCGTCAACCTCGCCGAAGACGACTGGGACGCGGTCATGCGGGTGCATCTCAAGGGCCACTTCCTGCCGCTGCGGCACGCGGCCGCGCACTGGCGGGCCGAGGCCAGGGCGGGCCGCACCCCGGCCGCCCGCATCGTCAACACCAGCAGCGGCGCGGGCCTGCTGGGCTCGGTCGGGCAGGGCAACTACAGCGCCGCCAAGGCCGGCATCGTCGGTCTCACCCTGGTCGCGGCCGCCGAACTCGCCCGCTACGGCGTCCAGGTCAACGCCATCGCCCCGGCCGCCCGCACCCGGATGACCGAGCGGGCCTTCGCCGGGACCATGGCCGCCCCCGACACCGGCTTCGACGCCATGGCCCCCGGCAACGTCTCCCCGCTGGTGGTCTGGCTGGGCTCCGCCGCGAGCAGCGGTGTCACCGGTCGGGTGTTCGAGACGGAAGGGGGCCGGATCACCGTCATGGAGGGCTGGCGGCCCGGTCCGACCGTCGACAAGGGCGCCCGGTGGACCCCGGCGGAGGCGGGGGAGACGGCGCTGAAACTGCTCGCCGAGGCGGCGCCGCCCGGAGCGGTGTACGGGGCGTGACGCGGGCGATGCGGGCGACGCGGCCGACGCGGGCCTGGCCGGCGGCGGGGCCCCGGGTCGGGTCCCCTAGGTGTCGCACTCCAGGACCGTGCGGCACAGCGAGCAGCGGGCCCGGACCCGGCCCCGCACCGGCACCCTGATCCGCTGGTGGCAGGTGGGGCACGGGAACGAGACCCGCAGCCGGCCGCCGCTGTCGGGGGTGAAGGCGTAGGGGGCGCCGGGCTGCGCGGGCGGCGCCGCGGGGGCGTGGCGGCGGTCGCGGGCGTAGCGGCGGCGGCCCGCCCAGCCGGCGCCGGTGAGCGGCGGCTGTTCCTCGTCCTGGCGGGCCCGGACCATGCCCTTCTGGTACGCCGTGTAGGCCTGCGGACTGGTGAACCACACCGACGGATCCTCGTGGAAGACGAGGGAGCGCTTGGCCAGCACGTAGCCGAACTCCTCCGGGGTGAGATAACCGAGCTTCTGGGACGCCTCGCCGTGCTCCCGGTAGGCGTCCAGGAGCAGCCAGCCGGCCCCGAGGTAGGTGGTCGCCGTGTCCGTGAGGATCTCGTTCTCCCGGGTGCTCGCGAAGGACAGGTCCAGGCGGTGCAGGTACACGTGCATCACCTCGTGGGCGAGGGCCGCGCCGATGTCCCTGCGATGGGTGCGGAAGCGGTCGTTCAGCTCGATGAAGTACTCCGGGCCCGCGGTGAGTTCGACGTTCGCCGCGTGGGGGATGTCCTTGAAGCCGACGATCATGCGGGCGTCGGGCAGCCGGAAGTGCCGGACCAGCTCGCGGGCGACGCGCTGCGCGCCGAGGTGCAGGTCGTCGGTGTCGCAGAACGCGACGTCGGCGGGCGGCACGCTGGTGTCGAAGGTCTGCACGGTGTCGTACGACAGGCGGCGGTACAACGCCGTGACGGCGGCCCGCACGGTGTCCAGGTGCGGGTAGCCGTGTTCCACCGGGCCGCCGTTCGCCACGTCCTACCCCCAAAGACGCCCAGAACCTGTTTCCACTGTATGCGCGGGTCGGGGAAATGTCGGGGGTAGGACGGTTGTACGTCGGGTGCGGCCAGGTGAGGGGCGATCGCGCGGTTCCCCGCGCCCCTAGAGGGGCGCCAGCCGTACCGTTCCCTGATTCGACTCCTGGAGTTCCAGGACCCAGACCTCGTTCTCGCCCTCCTTCAGGACCGGGCCCGGCACGTACAGCGACTCCTGCGGGCCCGCCGACCAGTAGCGGCCCAGGTTGAAGCCGTTGATCCAGACGAAGCCCCGCGTCCAGCCGGGGAGTTCCAGGCGGGCGTCCCCGGCGCCGCGCACCGTGACGGTCCCCCGGTACAGGCCGGGCGTGCCGTCCTCCGGAAGAGGAGCGAAGGGCACCGCATCCACCCCCGCCTCGAACGCGTCCAGATCGAGCGCCCGCGCGCGTACCCCGTGCAGGAACTGGCGTTCGTGCAGGACGCCCCCGGTGATGCCCTTCGGCTCGCCGGAGCGGGGGCCGTAGTTGACGCGGCCCAGGGACTCCACCCAGAGCTCCACGCGCGCGGGGCCGGCGACCGGCTTCTTGAGCTGGGGTTCCTCCTCGGTGAGGACCCCGGCCCGCTCGCCGTCGACGTACACGACCGCGAGGTCGCGCAGGCCCCGCGCGGTGAGCGGGTACGGCGGGCGCGGGCCCGGTACGTCCACCTCGTAGCGGACCAGGCCCCGGGCGATGTCCAGCTCCTCGAAGGTGGGCGGCACCGGGTGGACGCGTTCCGGGGTGCCGAGGGTCTCCAGAACGGCGGGCAGTGATGCCCAGGCGATGCGCTCCACGTCCGCCGGCGCGGCCAACGGGGCCGGCGCCGAGGGCGGTTCGGGCAGCGGGTCGGCGTGGTAGGCGGCGAGCACCTCGCGGAAGCGCCAGAACTTCTCGGTGGGGCGGCCGTACTCGTCGATGGGCGCGTCGTAGTCGTACGACGTCACGTCCGCCTCCAGCGGGCCCTCGTGCAGCTCGCCGCCGGGGCGGTTGGCGCCCGCCCAGCCGGCGAAGTTGGTGCCGCCGTGCGCCATGTACACGTTGACCGAGGACCCGCACTCCAGGATCTCCCGCAGCGCCGCCGCCGCGTCCTCGGCGTCCCGTACGACGTGCTCGCCGCCCCAGTGGTCGAACCAGCCGCACCAGAACTCCATGCACATCAGCGGGCCGCCGGGCTGGTGGCGGCGGAGCGTCTCGAAGGCCACGCGCGCGTGCGAGCCGAAGTTCACCGTCGCGAGCAGGCCGGGGACCGAGCCGCCGGTGAGCATGTGGTCCTCGGGGCCGTCCGAGGTGACCAGCGGCACCGTGACGCCCTCGGCCCGCAGCAGGTCGGTGAGGTGGGCCAGGTAGACGGCGTCGGAGCCGTAGCTGCCGTACTCGTTCTCGACCTGCACCATGATCACCGGGCCGCCCCGGTCCAGCTGCCGGGACGTGACCTCGGGCAGCAGCCGGCGGAACCAGCGGTCCACGTACCGGAGGAAACGCTCGTCACGCGTGCGTGCCCGCGCGCCCAGCTCGCCGGTCACCCAGTGCGGCAGGCCGCCGTTCTCCCACTCCGCACAGATGTACGGTCCCGGCCGCACGATCGCCCACAGGCCCGCCTCCCGGGCCGCGTCCAGGAAGCGGCCGAGCGCCTCGACGTCCCGGAAGTCGCCGGGGTGCGGCTCGTGCAGGTTCCACGGGACGTACGTCTCCACGCAGTTCAGCCCCATGGCGCGCAGCAGCGCCAGCCGGTGACCCCACTGCTCCTCGTGCACCCGGAAGTAGTGCAGCGCTCCGGACAGCAGCCGTACCGGCCGGCCGTCCAGCAGGAAATCCGTTTCGCCCACCGTGAAGTCGCTCATAGGCTCACCTTGGTCCCCTGACGGGCGCCGGCACCATGGACAAAGATCGGCAGTACTTGGACGGAAGAGACGCACACAGGGGGCGCGCAGTGTCAGGCGGAGCGCCGGTCTTCCACGCCTGGATGCGGTTCTTCACCCCGGGCGCCGTCCACCACCGCCTGGGCCTGGTCTGTCTCGGTGTCGGCCTCCAGTACGGCGCGGTGCCCGCCGTCGGCCCGCGCGTGCTGGACGGGCACGTCGCCGTGGTGATCAGTTCGGGCCGGGGCTGGTACCGCACGCCCGACGGGCGCCGCACCGCCGTCACCGCCCCCGCCCTGGTGTGGCTCACACCCGGCGTCCCGCACCACTACGGGCCCGACCCGGACACCGGCTGGGACGAGGGCTTCGTGACCTTCACCGGGCCTGACACCGCCACCTACACGGAACTCGGCTACATCGAGCCCGAGCGGCCCGTGGTGCCCCTCTCGGACGCCACCGGACCCCGCGACGTCATCGCCCGCATCGCGCGGGCCGCCCGTCGTGGCAACCCCCTCCTGGAGGTCGAGACCGGCGCCGCCGTGCACGAGCTCCTGGTCGCCCTGCGGCGCGCGCGTGCCGACCTCGCCCCCGACGGCGACCCGGTGCTGCACGCGCTCGCCCGGGACGCCTGCACCGGGATGACCGTCGCCGACCACGCGGCCCGGCACGGCATGACCCCGGCCGAGCTGCGCAGCGCCGTCCGCCGGGTCGCCGGATGCAGCCCCAAGGACTACCTGATCGGCATCCGGCTCGGCCGCGCCCAGGAACTCCTCGCCACCACCGAACTGTCCGTCGCCGCCGTCGCCCGCCGCGTCGGCTACGACGATCCGGCCTATTTCTCCCGGCTGTTCACCCGCCGGGTCGGCACCGCCCCCGTGCGTTTCCGCACCATGCAGAGCCGGGCCGTGCCCGACGACTGGAACGCCGGCTTCCCGGAGGACGGCCTTGGGGAGGACGGCCCGGCCACACCCGTGGACGGCCCTTAGGGATCGACAGGCCGCCCCCGTAGGGTTGACGCCCATGACCACCAGCAACACCGGTACCGGTGACGTCGACCCCGCCGTCCGCGCGGAGCTCGGCCGGCTGCGCGAGAGCATCGACAACATCGACGCGGCCGTCGTCCACATGCTCGCCGAACGCTTCAAGGCCACCCAGCAGGTCGGCCGCCTCAAGGCGGTCCACCGGCTGCCCCCTGCCGACCCGGCCCGCGAGGCCCGGCAGATCGCCCGGCTGCGCGCCCTCGCCGAGAACGCCAAGCTCGATCCCGCCTTCGCCGAGAAGTTCCTGAACTTCATCATCGCCGAGGTGATCAGGCACCACGAGTCCATCGCCGAGGACGCCGTCAACGGGCGGCCGTCGGACGCGCACTGACCCGGCACCGACCGAAGGACACGTACGACGCCTCGGAGAGCGCTCCGGCCCCGCCGGGCACCGGCGGTGACGCGGCGCTCGAACAGGCGTACAGGGCGTGGGCCGGTCGACTCGCACGGCGCCCACCAGCGCCGTCGCACGACCGCGGGGCGGACATAAGCCGCGTACCGCTCCTGCCCCTGTGCGATGTCGGTGTCATCGGGCAGCATGGCCCGCATGTCCGTACTGACTCGCGACGAAGCGCAGAGCCGCGCCGAGCTCCTCGACGTCCACCGCTACACGATCGGCCTCGACCTGACCACCGGGGACGAGACCTTCGACTCCCGTACCGTGATCCGGTTCACGGCCCGGTCCGACGGCGACACCTTCGTCGAGTTGAAGCCCGTCGAGCTGCGCGCCGTCACCCTCGACGGACAGCCCCTCGACCCCGGGACGCTGGACCAGAACCGGCTGCCGCTGAAGGACCTCGCCGCGGGCGAGCACGAGCTGCGCGTCGACGCCACCATGCGCTACTCGCGCACCGGCGAGGGCATGCACCGCTTCACCGACCCCGCGGACGACGCGACCTACGTCTACACCCAGCTCTTCCTGGACGACGTGCAGCGCGTCTTCGCCGCCTTCGACCAGCCCGACCTGAAGGCCGTCTTCGAGCTGTCCGTGACCGCTCCCGAAGGCTGGACCGTCCTTGCCAACGGCGTCGCCGAGCACCTCGGCGAGGGCCGCTGGCGGGCCGCCGCCACCCCGCTGATCTCCACCTACCTGGTCGCCGTGGCCGCGGGCCCCTGGCACTCGGTGCGCACCGAGCACCGCGGACTGCCCTTCGGCATCCACTGCCGCCGCTCGCTCGCGCCCCACCTGGACGCCGACGCCGAGGAGATCCTCGACATCACGCGCGCGTGCTACGACCGCTACCACGAGAAGTTCGAGGAGCCCTACCCCTTCGACTCCTACGACCAGGCGTTCGTCCCGGAGTTCAACGCCGGCGCCATGGAGAACCCGGGCCTGGTCACCTTCCGCGACGAGTTCGTCTACCGCTCCGCCGTCACCGACACCGAGCGGCAGACCCGCGCGATGGTGATCGCCCACGAGATGGCCCACATGTGGTTCGGCGACCTGGTCACCCTCAGGTGGTGGGACGACATCTGGCTGAACGAGTCCTTCGCCGAGTACATGGGCTACCAGACCCTCACCGAGGCCACCCGCTTCACGGACACCTGGGTCGACTTCGGGGTGTCCCGCAAGGCCTGGGGCTACGACGCCGACCAGCGTCCCTCCACCCACCCGGTCGCCCCCGAGGCCGTCGAGGACACCGCCGCCGCCCTGCTCAACTTCGACGGCATCTCCTACGCCAAGGGCGCCTCCGCGCTGCGCCAGCTGGTCGCCTGGACGGGCGAGAAGGACTTCCTGGCCGGCATCAACATCCACTTCCAGCGGCACCGGTTCGGCAACGCCACCCTCGCCGACTTCATCGACTCCCTCGCCGCCGCCACCGAACGCGACGTGCACGCCTGGGCCGACACCTGGCTGCGCACCACCGGCGTCGACACCCTCACCCCGGTCCAGGCCACCGCCGCCGACGGCACCCGCACCCTCACCG
Source organism: Streptomyces fuscichromogenes (assembly GCF_014645815.1). Classification (GTDB taxonomy): domain Bacteria; phylum Actinomycetota; class Actinomycetes; order Streptomycetales; family Streptomycetaceae; genus Streptomyces; species Streptomyces fuscichromogenes. The sequence continues at coordinate 500,703 of NZ_BMML01000001.1, forward strand.
TCGAGCGCACCGGCAGCCGCCCGCACCGCGTCTGCGTCGGCGTCTACGACCAGGACCTCGCCGACGAGGGCGGACTCACCCTGCGCGAGCGCATCGACCTCGACATCCCGCAGACCGCGCCCCAGGTCCTCGGCAAGCGCCCCGCCCTGCTCGTGCTCAACGACGGCGACCTCACCTACGCCAAGGTCCGCTTCGACGCCGGCTCCGCCGACACCGTCCGCGCCCACCTGTCGGGCCTGCCCGACCCGCTGACCCGCGCGGTGGTCTGGAACGCCCTGCGCGACGCCGTCCGTGACGGGGAGCTGCCGCCCGCCGCCTACCTGGAGGCGGCCCGCGGCCACCTCCCGCACGAGACCGACCTCGCCCTCGTCCAGGGTGTGCTGGCCTTCACCGCGGTCCACGTCGTCGACCGGTACCTCAGGCCCGAGGAGCGCCCGGCCGCCCTCGCCACCGTCTCGGCCCTGTGCCGCGACTTCATCCGGCGCACCGAGGACGGCGACAACCCCGGGCTGCGCCTGATCGCCGTACGGCACTTCATCCGCGCCGCGGCCCACCCCGACACCATCGCCGCCTGGCTCGCCGAGGGCACCGTGCCCGGCGGACCCGAACTCGACCCCGAGCTGCGCTGGCGGATCCTGGGCCGGCTCGCCGTCCTCGGCGCCGTCGACGAGGACCGGATCGCCGCCGAGCTGGCCCGCGACCCCAGCGCCAGCGGCCAGGAGGGCGCCGCCCGCTGCCGGGCCGCGCTGCCCGACCCGAAGGCCAAGCGCACCGCCTGGGAGGCCATGTTCGGCGGCGACGAACTGTCCAACTACCTGTTCACGGCCACCGCCGAGGGCTTCTGGCACCCCGAACAGGCCGACCTGGTCCGCGACTACGTGCCGCGCTACTACCAGGACGCGGTCGCCGTCGCCGCCCGGCGCGGCCCCCGCATCGCCACGGTCACCGGCCGGCAGGCCTTCCCCGCCCACGCCGTCGACGCCGAGAACCTCGCCCTCGGCCGGGCCTGCCTGGCGGACGCCGAGCCGGTCACGGCCCTGCGCCGCCAACTGATCGACGAACTGGACGACCTGGCAAGGGCGTTGCGGGTCCGCGAGGCGTAGGGCGGCGGACGTAGGACCATCCGGGCGCGACTGGTCCCCGACGACGATGCGGGGGCCGGCCGCCGCTCCTAGGCTCGGTGCGGAGAAGCACCACAGACCCAGGGAGAGACCCGTGATCGTAGTCACCGGCGCCACCGGCAACGTCGGCCGTGCCCTCGTCGCACGCCTCGTCGCCGACGGACGGGCCGTGCGGGCCCTCACCCGCGCCCCGGAGACGGCAGGCCTGCCCGACAAGGCCGAGGTGGTGAGGTTCCGGCCGGACGACCCGGCCCCGCTGCTCGCGGGGGCCACCAAGCTCTTCCTGTACGTCCAGGGGGCCGGCGGTCGGCTGCCCGAACTGCTCGCCGCGGCCCGTACGGCCGGGGTGCGCCATGTCGTGCTGCTCTCCTCCGGGATCGTCCGGGAGGGCGCCGACGAGACCCACCCGATCCACGTCATGCACGCCACCGCCGAACGGCAGATCCGCGACAGCGGCCTCGCCTGGACGTTCCTGCGCCCCAACGCGTTCGCCACCAACGCCCTCCAGTGGGCGCCCCAGATCCGCACCGGCGACACCGTGCGGGGCGTCTTCGCCGGCATGCTCACCGCGCCCATCCACGAGGACGACATCGCCGCGGTCGCCGAACGCGCCCTCCTCGACGACGGCCACGAGGGCGCCGCCCACCGCCTCACCGGCCCCGCCGCCACCACCAACACCGACCAGATCGCGGCGATCGGCCGGGCCGTCGGCCGCGGGCTGACCTTCGTCGAGGTGCCGCCGGAGGAGGCGGGCCCGCTGTTCCCGGGGACCCCGCCGGAGTTCCTCCAGGGCCTGCTGAAGAACTTCGCGGCCACCGTCGGCGTCGCACCGGAGATCACCACCACGGTCGAGGAGATCACCGGCCGCCCGGCCCGCACCTTCGCGCGGTGGGCCGCCGACCACGCGGCCGACTTCCGCCCCTGACCGCCCGGCCCCTCCCCGCTCGGGCGCCGGCCGGTCAGCCCGTGGTCAGCCGCAGCTCCGCCCGGCGCACCCCGCCCTCCCGGGGACCCGCGCGCCGGTTGCCCACCTCGGCCGTCCTCGGCACCGCCGCGCCCAGCGTGAAGCCCAGGTGCTCCAGGAAGCACTCCCCGGAGCGCCAGCCCGGCGGCACCGACGCCGTCACCAGGGACACCCCCTCGGCATGCGCGAGCAGCGACTCGGCCAGCGCCCGCCCGAGGCCCCGGCCGCGCGCCCAGGGCGCCAGCAGGAACAGCCCCACCGAGACCGCGCCGGGCGCCGGATGGTCCCGTACGGCGTCCACCAGGCCCGAGACGACCCCGTCCCGCTCCAGCACCAGCAGCACCTTGTCGTCGGGGTCGGCGCCCTCCGGCAGCCCGTAGAACAGGGACTGCACGTCGCCCGGCCCCGACGGCAGCCCGGTCGCCGCCACGAACCAGTCCTCGCAGGCCTCGAAGAGGTCCAGCAGCGGCACCTCGTCCGCGGGCCGCGGCTCCCGCACCAGCACCCGCTCACCGGGCACGTCGATCATCCACGCGTCCACCACGCGACCGACGTTAACCGCGGTCAGTCCCGGTCTCAACGCCCTTTCACCGCTTCCTCCGGCGCGCCCGGCGCGCACCGCCCCGACAGGTTTTCCCCGCACGGCAGTACCCACTTTCGGGTTCCGATCGTTGGGCTTTGCGGGCACGCAGACCCAATCCCGTACAAGCTGGAACTCACCCTGCGGACAACCCCTTTCGGCCAGCCCCCGAGGAGAGCCCATGAGCACGCCGCCGCTCGCATCCGGACCACAGGGCCCCGACGCCCTGCGGCCCCTGCTGGACACCGTGCTCGACGCGCTGCGCGAGGGCGGCCGGGCACGCGGCGGACCGCTGCCCGCGGGCGGTCCGGCCGCGGTGGCCGAGCGGGTCGCGGACGCCGTGGGGGACGTCCTCCCGGACGACGGCGACCCCGACGCCCTGCGCACCCTGGTGACCGCCCTCGCCGAGGGCGCCGCCGACCCCGCCGACCCGCTCTGCGCGGCGCATCTGCACTGCCCGCCGCTCGCCGTCGCCACCGCCGCCGACCTCGCCGCGAGCGCCCTCAACCCCTCCCTGGACTCCTGGGACCAGGCCCCGTCAGCCGCCGCCCTGGAAGCCCTGGTCACCCGCACCCTCGCCCGCACCATCGGCCTCTCCGACGCGCTGGTCACCACCGGCGGCACCGAGTCCAACCAACTGGCCCTGCTGCTGGCCCGCGAGGCCTCCGGCGGCGGCGTCCGGCTGGTCTGCGGGGCCAACGCCCACCACTCGCTGCCCCGCGCCGCCTGGCTGCTCGGTCTGCCCGACCCGGTCGTGGTCCCCGCCCCGAACGGCACCCTCGACCCGGCCGCCCTGCACGACGCCCTCACCCACCTGCCCCGGCCCCTGCTGGTCGCCGCCACCGCCGGCACCACCGACGCCGGGCTCATCGACCCGCTCCCCGAGATCGCCGGACTCTGCGCCGCCCACGGCGCCCGGCTGCACATCGACGCCGCCTACGGGGGCGGCCTCGCCTTCAGCGACCGGCACCGGGAGAAGCTCGCCGGCCTGGAGCGCGCCCACAGCGTCACCCTCGACCTGCACAAACTCGGCTGGCAGCCGGCCGCCGCCGGCCTCCTCGCGGTCGCCCGCCCGGCCGAGTTCGGCGCGCTCCACCAGCACGCCGACTACCTCAACGCCGACGACGACACCGAGGCCGGCTACCCCGACCTGCTCGGCCGCTCCCTGCGCACCACCCGGCGCCCCGACATCCTCAAGATCGCGGTCACCCTCAAGACCCTGGGCCGCTCCGGACTCGGCGCACTGGTCGACCAGGTGTGCGCCCGAGCGCGGGAGTTCGCCGCCCTGGTCCGCGAGCACCCCGGCTTCGAGCTCTGGGACCGGCCGGACATCAGCACGGTGCTGTTCCGCCCCACCGGAGCCACCGACGACGACGTGGCCGGCGTACGGCGCGGGCTGCTGCACGAGGGCCGGGCGGTACTCGGCCGGGCCCGGCTCGACGGCCGGCTCTGGCTCAAGGTCACCCTCCTCAACCCCCACACCCGGCCGGACGAACTGGCCGTCCTCCTGAAACTCGTGGAAGGAACCACCCCCAGATGACCAACCCCCCACACCACGAGCCCGAAGCACCCCGGGACCTGGTCGGCGTCGGCATCGGACCGTTCAACCTGTCCCTCGCCGCACTTGCCCACCCGCTCGCCGAACTCGACGCGGTCTTCTACGAGCAGCGCCCGGGTTTCGACTGGCACCCCGGGCTGCTGATCGACGGCGCCACCATCCAGGTCCCGTTCCTCGCGGACCTGGTGACCCTCGCCGACCCGGCGAGCCCCTGGTCCTTCCTCAACTACCTCAAGTCCCGCGACCGGCTCTTCCCCTTCTACTTCGCCGAGCGCTTCCACATCCGGCGCGCCGAGTACGACTCCTACTGCCGCTGGGTCGCCGGGAGCCTGCCCGGACTGTGCTTCTCCCACCAGGTCGACGCCGTCCGCTGGAACTCCGAACGGGACCTGTTCGAGGTCGACTTCACCCGGCTCGACGCCGAGGGCGAGGCCGAGTCGCTCGGCCGGACGTACACGAGGAACGTCGTGCTCGGGGTCGGGACCGTCCCGTATGTGCCCGAGCCGCTCAAGCCCCTCGTGGAGTCCCCGATCGTCCCGGTCATCCACGCGGCCGACTACCTCGAACACCGCGCGGCCTTCCTCGCCGCCGAGCACGTCACCGTCGTGGGCTCCGGGCAGTCCGGCGCCGAGGTCTTCCTCGACCTGCTGCGCAACCGGCCGGCCGGCCGGGAGAAGCTGCACTGGATCGGGCGCAGCGAGGCGTTCGCGCCCATGGAGTACTCCAAGCTCGGCCTGGAGCACTTCACCCCCGACTACACCCGCTACTTCCACGCCCTCGCGGAACCCGTCCGGGACCGGGTCGTCTCCGCCCAGTGGCAGCTGCACCGGGGCATCGACGCGGACACCGTCGCCGCCATCCACGACGAGCTGTACCGCCGGACGCTGCACGGCGGCTGGCCCGAAGCCGTCCTGACCCCGGGGGTCCAGGTCCGCACCGCCGGACGCGTCGCCACCACCAAGGTCGAACTGCACCTCGAACACGTCCAGCAGGGCAGCCGCTCCCGGCTCACCACCGACGCCGTCGTCCTGGCCACCGGCTACCGCGAACGCCCCCTCGGCCGCCTGCTCGCCGGACTCGACCCCTACCTGCGCCGGGACAGCGGCGAACGCCCGCGCGTGGACGAGCGGTTCCGGCTCGTCCTCGACCCGTCGGTGACCGGAACGGCGTACGTCCAGAACGCCGAACTCCACACCCACGGTGTCGGCGCCCCCGACCTGGGCCTGGCCGCCTGGCGCAGCGCCACCATCCTCAACTCCCTGACCGGCAAGGACCCCTACCCGCTGCCCGCGCGCACGGCCTTCACCAGCTTCGGCCTGGAACGGCCGGAGGAAAGGGTCCCGGCGCAGCAGCAGGCGAGGCAGCTCACCCCGCTCGTCGACTGAGCGAAGGGCGCCGGTCCCCGGACCGGCGCCCCGCGCCCCTCAGAACACCGGCGTGCCGTCGCGGGTCAGCTTCCAGTCCACCGACGCGAAGTCCTTCGGGTCCAGGACGCCCTTGGCGGTCACCCACTCCGCGATCCGGGTGCGGATCTCCGTCGACTCCGACCACAGCTCCTTGGCCGAGGCGACGTAAGGGAACGCGCCGCCGCCGTTGGCGCGGTAGTTGTTGACCGCGAGCACGAACTGCTGGGCGTCGTCCAGGGCGACGCCGCCGTAGGTCAGGTTCCTGATCCGGGACCCGGCCGCCTGGGCGACGTCGATCTCGTACCGCAGGCCCGAGACGTAGTCGTAGTTGTAGTCCGGACGGTTGTTCGCGTTGGTCAGCTTCTCCACGTCGACGGCGGCGTCGGCGGCGGTCTGTACGAAGTACTCCGCCGAGTACTCCAGGTACGCGCGGACCTGCGCACCCGTCATCACCTTGGCGACCAGCGTGTTGTCGTAGACGTAGAGGCCCGACAGGTCCCGGACGGTCACGTTGCCGGCCGGGATCTCCGACGTCCGGGAGAACGGCGAGGCCTGCGCGATCACCGGCAGCGAGGCGTACTCGGTACCCGCCAGGGCCGCCTTGACCACGTCCTCCTGGACCTTGGTGATCAGGTCGATGATCGGGGCGTCCCGGTAACGGGCGTCGACCGTGGTGAGGGTCTCGGTCGCGGTACCGACGACCTGGTTGACGTAGGCGACGACCTTGGCGTGCTCGTCCTTCAGAAGGCGGGTGATCTTCGGGTCGTCGGCGACCGTGTTGGAGTTCAGCAGCGAGGCCGCGACCGACTCGACCTCCCAGCTGCCCTTGTCGAACACCAGCTCGATGTCGAAGAGGGTGAGGCGCTCGGCGTAGCAGAGCGGTTCGGAGAGCACGACGGTCCGGCCGGTGGCCTCGTTGACCACCTTCAACTCCGGTATCTCCACGTGCGCGTGGCCCACCAGGATCGCGTCGATACCGGGCACCTGCCGGGCCACGTTGGCGGCCGCGTTCTCGACGTGGGGCACCTGGTCGCCGTAGGAGGAGGTGCCGGAGGAGCCGGAGTGCGCCGAGACCACGACCACGTCCGCGCCCAGCGCCTTCAGCTTCGGCACCCACTTCGCGGCCTGCTCCTCAAGACCGGGGAAGGCCAGCTTGCCCTGGACGTAGGCCTTGTCCCAGATCGCGATGCCCGGGTTGGTCAGGCCGAGGACGGCGACCTTGACCGGCGGGGCGCCCGGCACGTGGAACTTCTTGATGAAGTAGGGCGGGAAGGCCGGCTTCAGGGTCTTCGCGTCGACCGCGTTGGCGCCGAGCAGCGGGAACCGCAGCTGGTCCTCGAACTTCCGCAGGGTCTCGATGCCGTAGTTGAACTCGTGGTTGCCGAGCGCCGCCGCGTCGTACCCGATCGCGTTCATGGCCTGCGCCATCGGGTGCACCGGGCCGCCCTTGGCGGTGATCGGGTCGACCTTGGCGTAGTAGTACGTCAGAGGGGTGCCCTGGATGGTGTCACCGGCGTCCAGCAGCAGCGTGTTGCAGCGGCCCCGCTCCTCGCGCACCTGGTTCACCAGGGTGGAGATGCGCGCCAGGCCCATCGCGTTGCCGGCCTTGTCGGAGTACTCCGTGTCCTTGAAGTAGTCCCAGTTGAAGACGTGCCCGTGCAGGTCGGTGGTGCCCATGACGGTCAGGGAGTACCGCGCGGGGCGCCGTGCGGGCCTGGCCGACGCCTGTGCCGGGGCCGCCGCCGCGCCGGCGATCGCCACTCCCGCTCCGGTCGCGGCGGACTTCTCCAGGAACTTCCGACGGTTCAAGGGCATGTTTTGATCTCCTCGCGATTCGGTCAACGACGCGCGTAGATTGTGTCCTGCTCATGACCGACGGCAACAGGCCCGGGAGGTTTCGATCCGGTGACTTGATCACGCCGTGTTCGACAAGTGCGAGATGCTCATAGGAGCGGGGCGCCGCACAATTCAACCTTTGTCAATAGGCCTTCACGCAAAGGTTGTTGGGTCGTCATGTACGGCCAATTCTCTACCCGCCGGTAAGGCCTAGGCTCGAAACATGCGCCGAGCAAAGATCGTTTGTACTCTGGGGCCCGCCACCGACTCGTACGACCAGATCAAGGCCCTGGTCGAGGCCGGCATGGACGTCGCCCGATTCAACCTCAGCCACGGCGGCTACGCCGAGCACGAGGAGCGCTACCAGCGCGTCCGCAAGGCCTCCGACGAGTCCGGTCGCAGCGTCGGGGCCCTCGCCGACCTTCAAGGCCCGAAGATCCGGCTCGGCCGCTTCACCGAGGGTCCGGTACTCCTCGAACGCGGTGACACCTTCGTCATCACGGTGGAGGAGGGCGCCGAGGGCGACCGGCACCAGTGCGGGACGACGTACCCGGGCCTGGCCGCCGACGTCACCCCCGGTGAGCGCGTCCTCGTGGACGACGGCAAGGTCTGCCTGGAGGTCACCCGCGTCGACGGCCCCCGCGTGCACACCACGGTGGTCGAGGGCGGCATGGTCTCCGACCACAAGGGCCTCAACCTCCCCGGCGTCGCGGTCTCCGTCCCCGCCCTCTCCGAGAAGGACGAGGCCGATCTGCGGTGGGCGCTGCGCACCGGCTTCGACGTGATCGCCCTGTCCTTCGTGCGCAGCGGCCGGGACATCGAGGACGTCCACCGCATCATGGACGAGGAGGGCCGCCGCCTCCCGGTGATCGCCAAGGTCGAGAAGCCGCAGGCCGTCGAGAGCATCGACTCCATCGTGGCCGCCTTCGACGGGATCATGGTCGCCCGCGGCGACCTGGGCGTGGAGATGCCGCTGGAGCAGGTGCCGATCGTCCAGAAGCGCGCGATCAAGCTCGCCAAGCGCAATGCCAAGCCGGTCATCGTCGCCACCCAGATGCTCGACTCGATGATCGAGAACTCCCGCCCCACCCGTGCCGAGGCCTCCGACGTCGCCAACGCCGTCATCGACGGCACGGACGCGGTGATGCTCTCCGGCGAGACCAGCGTCGGCAAGTACCCGATCGAGACCGTCCGCACCATGGCGAAGATCGTCGAGGCGGCCGAGGAGGACATCCTCGCCAAGGGCCTGCCGCCGCTGACCGAGAGCAACAAGCCCCGCACCCAGGGCGGTGCGGTCGCCCGTGCCGCCGCCGAGATGGGCGACTTCCTGAACGCGAAGTTCCTGGTCGCGTTCACCGAGTCGGGAGACACCGTCCGACGGCTGTCCCGCTACCGCTCGCCGATCCCGCTGCTCGCCTTCACCCCGGAACCGGCCACCCGCTCCCAGCTCAACCTCACCTGGGGCGTCGAGACCTTCCTGGGCCCGCACGTCGACTCGACGGACAAGATGGTCGACCAGGTCGACGAGTTGCTGCTGAAGTACGGCCGCTGCGAGCAGGGCGACGTCGTGGTCATCACGGCGGGCTCCCCGCCCGGCGTCTCCGGCTCCACCAACATGGTCCGGGTTCACCACATCGGTGAGGACGACAGCCCCAGGTAACGCGCGAAGGGTCCCTCCGCCCCGCGGAGGGACCCTTCGGCCACGCAATAACGCGACCTTGGAATCCAAGGAAAAGTGCCCCGGGTCGGACTCGAACCGACACTGTACGGGTTTTGAATCCGTTGCCTGCTGCCAATTGGGCTACCGGGGCTCGAAGAATCAAAGGTGATCCCCGACCCTCCGCGCGTCCACCTTACCGTAGCTAGGTAGGCTCTTGTCAGCAGTACCCCTGCCCTGAACGAGGAGCCCCCGTGACCGCCGCCGAGTCGCCCCAGCCAGTCGACGCACCCGACGACAAGTCGCACGTGCCTCCGCTGACGACCCGTGTCGTCATCGCCGAGGACGAGGCCCTGATCCGGCTCGACCTGAAGGAGATGCTGGAGGAGGAGGGGTACACGGTCGTCGGTGAGGCCGGTGACGGCGAGCAGGCCGTCGAACTGGCCCGCGAGCACCGCCCCGACCTGGTCATCCTGGACGTCAAGATGCCCAAGCTGGACGGCATCTCGGCGGCCGAGAAGATCGCCGAGGAATCCATCGCCCCGGTCCTGATGCTCACCGCCTTCTCGCAGCGCGACCTCGTCGAGCGGGCCCGGGACGCGGGCGCGATGGCGTACCTGGTCAAGCCGTTCAGCAAGAGCGACGTCGTGCCGGCGATCGAGATGGCCGTCTCCCGCTTCACCGAGCTGAAGCAGCTGGAGCAGGAGGTCGCCGACCTCACCCTGCGCCTGGAGACCCGCAAGCTGGTCGACCGCGCGAAGTCCGTCCTCCAGACCGAGTACGGCCTGACCGAACCGGCCGCGTTCCGCTGGATCCAGAAGACGTCGATGGACCGCCGCATGTCGATGCAGCAGGTCGCGGAGGCCGTCATCGCGGACAGCGAGGAGAAGAAGTCCCACAAGGGCTGACCGAAACGCGCAGGAACGACAGGGCCCGTACTCCGGTGAAGGGAGCACGGGCCCTTGTGACGCCGCTCGGGGGAGGCGCCCCGTGAGGGGCGCGGGGAACTGCGCGACCAGCCCCCACCGGCCTGCAGGCGAAGGACTACCTAGTCCTCACCCAGATAGGCCTTCCGCACCGACTCGTCGTGCAGCAGATCCTGCCCGCTGCCCGACAGCACGATGTTGCCGACCTCCATCACATGCCCCTGGTCGGCCAGCGACAGCGCGGCCTGCGCGTTCTGCTCGACCAGCAGGATCGTCGTCCCCTCGGACTTGAGCTCGACGATCGTCGACATGATCTTCTGCATCATGATCGGCGACAGCCCCATCGACGGCTCGTCCAGCATCAGCAGCTTCGGCTGGGACATCAGCGCGCGCCCCATCGCCAGCATCTGCTGCTCGCCGCCCGAGAGGGTGCCCGCGGCCTGCTTGCGCCGCTCGCCCAGGATCGGGAAGAGGTCGTAGGCCCGCTGGATGTCCCTCTCGATGCCCGCCTTGTCCTTGCGGAGGAAGGCACCGAGCTGGAGGTTCTCCGTGATGGTCAGGCGCGGGAAGATGTGCCGGCCCTCGGGGGAGTGGGCGAGCCCGAGCGCGACGATCTTGTGCGCCGGAACCCCGCTGAGCGGCTTGCCGTCGAACAGGATCTTCCCCGAGGCCGGCTTGAGCAGCCCCGACAGGGTGCGCAGGGTCGTCGTCTTGCCGGCGCCGTTGGTGCCGATGAGGGTCACGACCTGACCGGCCTCGACGCTGAACGAGATGCCCTTGACGGCCTCGATCTTGCCGTAGGCGACCCTGAGGTCCTCGACCTCCAGCAGTGCGGTCACTGGGCCTCTCCCTTGGTGGTGCTGTCCGCCTCGGTGCTCTCCACGGTGTCCGTGGTCGCCGCACTGTCGGCGGGTTCGGCGGTCTCCGCGCTGTCGGCCGGCTCCGCGCTCTCGGCGCCCTCCGCCTCGGCGGTGGCTTCCGCGGCCTCGACCTCGGCGGCCTCCGCGGCACCGGGATCGCCCTCGAAGGGCTCACCCAGATACGCGGCGACCACACGCTCGTCCGCCTGTACGACGTCGGAGGTGCCCTCGACGAGCTTCTCGCCCTGGACGAGGACGGCGACCCGGTCGCACAGGTTGAAGATGAAGCGCATGTCGTGCTCGATGACGAGGACGGCGATGCCCTTGTCCCGGATGGCGAAGACCAGATCCTCGGTGGCCCGGGTCTCCTGCGGGTTCATGCCGGCCGTCGGCTCGTCGAGCAGCAGCAGACCCGGCTCGCTGGCCAGCGCCCGCGCGATCTCCAGCTTGCGCTGCTCGCCGTAGGGCAGGTTGCGGGCGAGGTGGTCGCGCTTGGCGGCGAGGCCGATGAACTCCAGGAGCTCCATGGCCTTCGCCTCGGACTCCTTCTCGGCCTTGCGGAAGCCGGGACCGCGCAGCAGCGCGGACCACAGGCCCTCCTTGGTCCGCGTGTGGCGGCCCACCAGGACGTTCTCCAGAACGGTCATGTTGGCGAAGAGCCGGATGTTCTGGAACGTGCGGGCGATGCCTGCCTGCGTCACCAGGTGCGGCTTGGGCGGCAGCACCTTGCCCTGGTAGGAGACCGTGCCCTCGGTGGGCACGTACAGACCGGTGAGGCAGTTGAAGAAGGTGGTCTTGCCGGCGCCGTTCGGGCCGATCAGGCCGACGATCTCGCCACTGTTGACCGTGAAGTCCACCGACCGTACGGCGGTCAGACCGCCGAACCGCATCGTGACGTCACGGGCTTCGAGTACAGGTGTCGTCATGGTTCCTACGCCCCTGCCTTGGTGACGGCCGGATCGTCGCTCAGCGTCGTCTGCGTGGGTACGTCGAGCTGGCCGGTCTCGTGGAACTCCAGCTGGCGGCGGCGGTTGGCGATGATGCCCTCCGGCCGGAACCGCATCAGCACGATCAGCGCGACGCCGAACGCGAACAGCTCGTAGTTCTGCAGGAACTGGAGCTTCTCCGGGACCAGGTAGAGCACGCTCGCGCCGAGCAGCGGGCCGCTGACGGTGCCCATGCCGCCGAGTACGACGGCGGCCAGCAGGAAGGCCGAGTTGGGCGGGGCGGCGCCGGCGAACTGGTACGGCTGCGGGTTCACGCTGTAGTTGACGTGCGCCATCACGGAGCCGGCGAGGCCCGCGAGGGAGGCGCCCAGGGCGAAGGCGATCAGCTTGACGCGGAAGCCGTTGATGCCCATGGCGGTGGCGGCGGTCTCGTCCTCGCGGATGGCGATCCAGGAGCGGCCGATACGGGAGTCGGCGGCGCGGGTGAAGACGAGCACGACGATCGCCGTGACGATGAGCATCAGGAACAGGTAGTTGGCGAACCGGCCCAGGCTGAACCCGAGGATGTTGTGCGACTCGCCCAGGTTGAACCCGAAGATGTTCAGGTCCGGGATCTGGGTGATGCCGTTGGGGCCGCGGGTGATGTTCGGTCCGGAGGTGCCGTCCAGGTTGTTGACGGTGATCCGGAAGATCTCACCGAAGCCGAGCGTGACGATGGCCAGGTAGTCGCCGCGCAGCCGCAGGGTCGGCGCGCCGATCAGCACACCGAAGACCAGCGAGGCGGCCATGCCGGTGAGCGCGGCGGCCCAGAACGGGAAGTGCACACCGGAGAACCGGGAGTACTCCGAGCCGGAGACCAGGGCCGCGGCGTAGGCGCCGACACCGAGGAAGGCGACGTAGCCGAGGTCGAGCAGACCGGTGAGGCCGACCACGATGTTCAGGCCCAGGGCGACGGTGGCGAAGATCAGGATGTTCACGCCGACGTTGGCGTTGTGGTCGTCGCTCTGGGTGAAGGGGAAGATCACGGCGGCGGCGAAGGCCAGCGCCGAGGCGAACCCCTTGTGGTGCGCCGCGGTGGTCGCGAAGCGGTCGACGAGGCCGGTGTGCATGAGGCCCCAGGCGGCGAAGACGAGCAGCAGCAGGTAGCCGATGAAGGTCTCGCTGGCGTCGTTGTCGATGCCGATGCCGTAGGTGAAGGTCACCAGGGCGAGCGCGACGCCGACCGTGATGACGATGCGCTCGGTGAGCGGCGACGCCTTGCCGGGAGCCGGCAGCTGAGGCTTGGCCAGGTAGCCGCGGATGCCGGTGCCCGGGGCCGGGTGGGGCAGGGCGAGGGCGCCGACGACGGGCAGCGCGGAGGCTGCCATCGCCACGAAGGCGCCGGGGTCGAGGTTGACCAGGCCGCCGAGGTCGACGGTGATGGCGATGCCGGTGAACCAGCAGACGGCGAACGCCGACAGGGCCGTCAGGAGGACCGGGGAGGTGCTGTTCGCCGGGTTCAGCCAGCGCAGCCACTTGACGTCCCACAGGGTGAGCCCGAACAGCAGGGTCAGGACGCCGCCCACGAGGGCGAGGATCTGCAGGCCGGCCGGGTAGCCGTAGACGGTCAGGTCGCCGGGGAAGTCGGACGTCCAGGTCCAGCTGAGGAAGGCGCTGGCGATGGTGCCGACGGCGCCGACGGCGACGAGCAGCCGGGCGACGGACGGCGGCAGCGGGACGGGCCCGTGCTCCGCCGCGGCCGGGGCGTTGGTGGTGGTGTCGGTCATGCCGCTCACGCCCTGTCCGCGACGCGTTCGCCGAGCAGACCCTGTGGTCTGAAGAGGAGGACGAGGATCAGCAGGACGAAGGCCCACACCGACGCCCAGCCGCCGCCGCCGAGCTGCTGCATGCCGGGCACGTTGGCGATGTAGGCGGTCGCCATGGCCTCGGCGATACCGAGGACGAGGCCGCCGAGCATGGCGCCGTAGATGTTGCCGATGCCGCCGAGGACGGCCGCGGTGAACGCCTTCAGACCGGCGATGAAGCCCATGTCGTAGGAGACGGAGCCGTACTTGAGGCCGTACGAGACACCGGCCACCGCCGCGAAGAAGCCGCCGATCGCGAAGGCGATGACGATGATGCGGTTGGTGTCGATGCCCATCAGCTGGGCGGTGTCCGGGTCCTGGGCGGTGGCCTGCATGGCGCGGCCGGTGCGGGAGAGCCGGACGAACAGGGCGAGGATCGCCATGCACAGCGGCGCGGCGATGATCAGGAAGATGTCACCGCTCTGCACGGTCACGGAGCCGATGTGCAGCGGCCCGAACGGCAGTTGCGGGAAGACCCGGGCGGTCTTGGCGTCGCCGTCGACGTGGTACCAGTTGAAGACCGCCTGCTGGAGCGCGAGCGACAGGCCGATCGCGGTGATCAACGGGGCGAGGCGTGGTGCGCCGCGCAGCGGACGGTAGGCGAAGCGTTCGGCGCCGACGGCGATGAGGACGGAGGCCAGGGCGCCGCCGATGAGCATCGCCGGCAGCGCTACCCACATGGATATGCCGTCCGGCAGGAGAAGGTAGACCGTGAGGGCGCCGAAGCCTCCGGTCATGAAGATCTCGCCGTGGGCGAAGTTGATGAGCTGGACGATGCCGTACACCATCGTGTAGCCGATGGCGATCAGACCGTACATCGAGCCGAGGAACAGCCCGTTGGCCAGCTGCTGCGGCAGGGTGTTCACCGCATGGCCTCCATGTGGTGGGGAGAGTCAGGGGGGCGGTAGAGGGCGGGCCGCGCGGTGACGGTTGGTCTACGCCGCGCGGCCCTGGTGGTGCGATGTTCTACGACTGGCTTACTTCGGGGTGGCCACGCCACTCTGGACGGACTTCCACGCACCGCTGACGACCTTGTAGACGGTCAGCTGCTTGTTCGTGGTGTCGCCGTACTGGTCGAACGCGATCTTGCCGGAGATGCCGTCGAAGGAGGTGCTCTGGACGGCGCTGACGATCTGGGAGCGGGCGTCGGTGGGGATCTTGCCGTCCTTCACGACGGTGCCGACGGCCTTGATGATCGCGGTGGTGGCGTCGTAGGAGTACGAGCCGTAGGTGCCGTAGTCACCGGGGTACTTCTTGGCCTTGTAGGTGGCCACGAAGTCCTTGGCGGCGGGCAGGGTGTCGACCGGGACACCGATCGACGTCACCAGGTCGCCCTCGGACGCCGTGCCGGCCGTCTTGATGTAGGTCGGGGTGAACATGCCGTCGCCGCCGAACAGCGGGATCTTGGCGCCGGCGTCCTTGAGCTGCTTGGTCAGCACCTCGGACTCGTCGTACTGGCCGCCGTAGTACAGGATGTCGGCGCCCGAGGCCTTGATCTTCGTGACCAGGGTCGAGAAGTCGCGGTCACCGGTGTTGACGTGGTCGCTGCCGATGACCTTGCCGCCCTGCTTGACGAACTGCTCCGAGAAGATCTTCGACAGACCCGCGCCGTAGGTCTGCTTGTCGTCGACGACGAAGGCCTTCTTCTTCTTGGCGACGTTGTAGGCGTAGTCCGCCGCGTAGGCGCCCTGGAGGGCGTCGGTGGTCGCGGTGCGGAAGTACGTCTTGAACGGGCGGGACGGGCTGGTCTGCCAGTTCTTGCCCATCGTCAGCTCGGGGTTGGTGTTGGACGGGGAGATCTCCACCAGGTTGGCGGTGGCGAAGACCTGCTGCATCTGCGTGGCCACACCGGAGTTGAGCGGGCCGACGACGCCGAGCACGGTCTTGTCCGAGACGAGCTGGGTGGCGTTCTGCTGGCCGGTGGCCGGAACCGCCTTGTCGTCCAGCGCCTTGATCTTGAAGGTGACGCCGGGGACCGTCTTGTTCTTGTTGGCGTCGTCCACGGCGATCTGGGCACCGTACTGGATGCCGAGACCCGTGGCGGAGTTGGCGCCGGTCAGCGGGGCGTCGACGCCGATCGTGACCGTCACGTTGCCGCTGTCGCTGCTCTTGCTGCCGTTGTCGCGGGAGCCGCAGGCGGTCAGGGTCAGGGCTCCGGTGGTCAGAACGGAGGTAAGAATCACCAGAGAACGCTGTCGCACAATCGATCCTTTCCGTGGGCAGTGCGCCCCCTTGCAGGGAACGACGAGTGCCGCGCCGGTACCGAACTCCCCATGGAGCGGTGACTGGCCGTGACTCTAAGCGCGTGCGAGGAACGTGGAGGAGTGCTTGACCAAGGCTGTGACGCTCTTGTTATGACACGAGGTAATGCAGAGCGGTACAGCGTGGGTGGAAAGCAGGAATTGAGCCCGATTCGCACCGTCCGCATTCTGAGAACCCGCAGGACCCGGCGTGATCGGTTCAGGCGTCTCGACGGTTTTGGGCATGACGTGTCACCGTTGCTGTGGGCGACTTCCGGGGCGGGCGGGCGGCATGGCGTGCCCCGGGAACTGGGGTGAAACAGCGAATGAGGATTACACGCGTATTACGTAGAGTTACACCGAGGGAAGAAAGTCAAGCCTTCGGAAGTTCTTCGCATTTCCTGACGGTGCGTACGGGGGTGCGGCGGCGCGCGCGGAGGTGCCGTGGGGCGCGCAGGAGCACTGTCCGCCCGCCCTTCTCTTACCGGGCGCTGACCTCGGCTCGCGGCGCCGAGGCCGTTCGCCCCGCCGGACCGGGGCGCCGCTCAGGCGCCGGCGTCCCCGAGGTGGACCTCGTCGCCGGGGCGCGCGTCACGCAGCAGACAGGTCAGCCGGGCGCTGCACACCCGCCGGCCCTCCTCGTCGCTGATCACGATCTCGTAGGTCGCCGTGGAGCGCCCCCGGTGGACGGGCGTCGCCACACCGGTGACCAGGCCGGAGCGGGCCCCGCGGTGATGCGTGCAGTTCAGGTCGACGCCCACCGCGATCTTCGAACTGCCGCCGTGCAGCATCGAACCGACCGAGCCCAGGGTCTCCGCCAGCACCGCGCTGGCACCGCCGTGCAGCAGCCCGTACGGCTGGGTGTTGCCCTCCACCGGCATGGTGCCGACGACCCGCTCCGCCGAGGCCTCCGTGATCTGCACGCCCATGCGGTTGCCGAGATGGCCCGCCGAGAACAGGGCCTGCAGGTCGACGCCGAGCGAGGCGTACTCGTCGATGACCTCCTGCGGGAACGTCACGTGCTGCTGCTCGCCCATGGGCCGGCTCCGTTCGTCGTACGGCTGCTCGACTGAGCAAACGCTCAGTCGGCAGCCGATTCTTCCAGACGCACTGAGCGGGCGCTCAGACGGCGGCCCTCGGGTGCGGCACACCGGCCTCCAGCCGGATCACCACGGACTTGCTGGCCGGGGTGTTGCTGGTGTCCGCGGTGGCGTCGAGCGGCACCAGCACATTGGTCTCCGGGTAGTAAGCGGCCGCGCAGCCCGGGGCGGTCGGGTAGTGCACCACCCGGAAGCCCGGTGCCCGGCGTTCCACACCGTCCTTCCACTCGCCGACCAGGTCCACGTACGACCCGTCGGCGACGCCCAGCCGCCGTGCGTCCTCGGGGTTCACCAGGACCACCCGGCGCCCGTTCTTGATGCCCCGGTAGCGGTCGTCCAGGCCGTAGATCGTGGTGTTGTACTGGTCGTGCGAGCGCAGCGTCTGCAACAGCAGCCGGCCCTCGGGCAGTTCGGGGTACTCGACCGGGGCCGCGGTGAAGTTCGCCTTGCCGGTGGCCGTCGGGAACCGGCGCTCGTCGCGCGGGGCGTGCGGGAGCGCGAAGCCGCCCGGGTGCGCCACGCGCGCGTTGAAGTCGTCGAAGCCGGGGATCACCCGCGCTATCCGGTCCCGGACCGTCGCGTAGTCCTTCTCGAACTCCTCCCACGGCGTACGGCTGTCCGCACCGAGCACCCGGCGGGCCAGCCGGCACACGATCGCCGGCTCGGACAGCAGGTGCGCGCTCGCGGGCTCCAGGCGGCCGCGCGAGGCGTGCACCATGCCCATGGAGTCCTCGACGGTCACGAACTGCTCGCCGCTGCTCTGGAGATCGCGCTCGGTGCGGCCGAGCGTCGGCAGGATCAGGGCACGGGCACCCGTGACCACGTGCGAGCGGTTGAGCTTGGTCGACACGTGCACGGTCAGCCGCGCGCGGCGCACGGCGGCCTCGGTGACGTTCGTGTCGGGGGTGGCCCCGACGAAGTTGCCGCCCATCGCGAAGAAGACCTTCGCCTCACCGTCGCGCAGCGCCTCGATGGCCCGGACCACGTCGAAGCCGTGCTCACGCGGGGGCGCGAAACCGAACTCCGCCTCCAGGGCGTCCAGGAAGGCCGGCGCGGGCCGCTCGAAGATGCCCATCGTGCGGTCGCCCTGCACGTTCGAGTGGCCGCGCACCGGGCAGACACCGGCGCCGGTGCGGCCGATGTTGCCGCGCAGCAGCAGGAAGTTGACGACCTCGCGGATGGTCGGCACCGAGTGCTTGTGCTGGGTGAGCCCCATGGCCCAGCAGACGATGGTGCGCTCCGAGGCGAGCACCATGCCCAGCGCCTGTTCGATCTCCGCGCGGGTGAGGCCGGTGGCGGCGAGCGTCTCGTCCCAGTCGGCGGCGCGGGCGGCCTTCGCGAACTCCTCGTACCCGTGGGTGTGCTCGCGCACGAACTCCTCGTCGACCGCGCCTTCGGTCTCGAGGACGAGCTTGTTGAGGAGCCGGAACAGGGCCTGGTCGCCGCCGATGCGGATCTGCAGGAACAGATCGGTCAGCGCGGCGCCCCTGAGCATGCCCTGGGGCGTCTGCGGGTTCTTGAACCGCTCCAGGCCGGCTTCCGGGAGCGGGTTGACGCTGATGATCCTCGCGCCGTTGGCCTTCGCCTTCTCCAGGGCGGAGAGCATCCGGGGATGGTTGGTCCCCGGGTTCTGCCCGGCGACGATGATCAGGTCCGCCTTGTACAGGTCCTCAAGGTGGACGCTGCCCTTGCCGATGCCGATCGTCTCGGTCAGCGCCGAGCCGGAGGACTCGTGGCACATGTTGGAGCAGTCCGGCAGGTTGTTGGTGCCCAGCTCGCGCGCGAACAGCTGGTACAGGAACGCGGCCTCGTTGCTGGTCCGCCCCGAGGTGTAGAAGACCGCCTCGTCGGGGGAGGAGAGGGCCTCGATCTCCTCGCCGATGATGTCGAAGGCGCGCTCCCAGCTCACCGGCTCGTAGTGCTCGGCGCCCTCGGCGAGATACATGGGGTGGGTGAGCCGCCCCTGCTGGCCCAGCCAGTAACCGCTGCGGTGGTGCAGGTCGGCCACGGAGTGCGCCGCGAAGAACTCCGGCGTCACGCGGCGGAGGGTGGCCTCCTCGGCGACCGCCTTGGCGCCGTTCTCGCAGAACTCGGCCGCGTGCCGGTGGTCGGGCTCCGGCCAGGCGCAGCCGGGGCAGTCGAAGCCGTCCTTCTGGTTGACGCGGAGCAGCGTCAGCGCGGTGCGCTTCAGGCCCATCTGCTGCTGGGCGATGCGCAGCGTGTGCCCGATGGCGGGCAGCCCCGCGGCCGCGTGCTTCGGCTCCGCGACCTGCGGCGCGTCCTGGACCGGATCCCCCTTGGGCGGCTTCGTCGCCATCGCATGCTCTCCCTCTGCACCGGCACCTCTGCGCTGGACACCAGATCCTCGCACGCGGGACCGACACCGATCGAGCACGGTGCGCCGAGCGAGACGCAGCCCACGTCCGACGGCGCCGGGCGGGACGGAACCCGTGCGTGACGGCGCCGGGCGGAACGGAACCGGTACCCGACGGCTCCGAGCTCACCGCGACCCGGGCTGTCGGCCCTCGCTGTCAGTGCGGCGTGGCAGGATCGGGGTCGTGGCAGAGACAGCATCGAAGCAGACCGACAAGACCCCCGGCGGTACCCGTCCCCGGCTGATGCTCATGGACGGGCACTCGCTGGCCTACCGCGCGTTCTTCGCGCTGCCCGCGGAGAACTTCACCACCGCGACGGGCCAGCCGACGAACGCGATCTACGGCTTCGCGTCGATGCTGGCCAACATCCTGCGCGACGAGGCGCCCACGCACTTCGCGGTGGCGTTCGACGTCTCCCGCAAGACCTGGCGCTCGGCGGAGTTCGCCGAGTACAAGGCGAACCGCTCCAAGACCCCGGACGAGTTCAAGGGCCAGGTCGAGCTGATCGGCGAGCTGCTCGACGCCATGCACGCGCAGCGCTTCGCCGTCGACGGCTTCGAGGCCGACGACATCATCGCCACCCTCGCCACCCAGGCCGAGGCCGCGGGCTTCGACGTCCTGATCGTCACCGGCGACCGCGACTCCTTCCAGCTGGTCACCGAGCACACCACGGTCATCTACCCGACGAAGGGCATCTCCGAGGTGACCAGGTTCACCCCGGAGAAGGTCTTCGAGAAGTACGGCCTGACGCCCGCCCAGTACCCCGACTTCGCGGCCCTGCGCGGTGACCCGTCCGACAACCTCCCCGGCATCCCCGGCGTCGGCGAGAAGACCGCCGCGAAGTGGATCAACCAGTTCGGCTCCTTCGCCGAGCTGGTGGAGCGCGTCGACGAGGTCAAGGGCAAGGCCGGCCAGAACCTCCGCGACCACCTGGAGGCGGTCAAGCTCAACCGCCGGCTCACCGAGCTGGAGCGGGCCGTGGAGCTGCCGAGGACGGTCGCCGACCTGGAGCGCGCGCCGTACGACCGCAAGACCGTCGCGATGATCCTGGACACCCTGGAGATCCGTAACCCGTCGCTGCGCGAGCGGCTCTACGCCGTCGACCCCGGCGCCGAGGAGGCCGAGTCCACGCCGGTCACCGAGGCGGGCGTGGAGGTCGACGCCACGGTCCTGGGCACCGGCGAGCTGGCCGGCTGGCTCGCCGGGCACGGCACGGAGCAGCCGCTGGGCGTCGCCACCGTCGACACCTGGGCGCTCGGCACCGGTTCGGTCGCCGAGGTGGCCCTCGCCACGGCCGACGGCCCGGCCGCCTGGTTCGACCCGGCCGAGCTGGACGAGGCCGACGAGAACGCGTGGGCGGCCTGGCTCGCCGACGCCGCCCGGCCCAAGGTGTTCCACAACGTCAAGGGCGCCCTGCGGGTCTTCGCCGAGCACGGCTGGACCATCGAGGGTGTGACCATGGACACCGCGCTCGCCGCGTACCTGGTCAAGCCCGGCCGCCGCTCCTTCGACCTGGACGCGCTGTCCATGGAGTACCTGCACCGCGAGCTGGCCCCCGCCGCCGCGGCCGACGGCCAGCTGGCGTTCGGCGCGGACGACGGCGCCGAGGCCGAGGCGCTGATGGTCCAGGCCCGCGCGATCCTCGACCTCGGCGAGGCCTTCGAGGAGCGGCTCCAGGAGGTCGGCGCCGCGGACCTGCTCCGTGACATGGAGCTGCCCACCTCCGTCCTGCTCGCCCGGATGGAGCGGCACGGCATCGCGGCCGACCGCGCCCACCTGGAGGCGATGGAGCAGATGTTCGCGGGCGCGGTGCAGCAGGCCGTGAAGGAGGCGCACGCGGCGGCCGGCCACGAGTTCAACCTGGGCTCGCCCAAGCAGCTCCAGGAGGTCCTCTTCGGCGAGCTGGCGCTGCCGAAGACGAAGAAGACCAAGACCGGCTACACCACCGACGCCGACGCGCTCGCCTGGCTGGCCGGCCAGACCGAGAACGAACTGCCGGTGATCATGCTCCGGCACCGCGAGCAGGCCAAGCTGAGGGTCACGGTCGAGGGCCTGATCAAGACCGTCGCCGCCGACGGCCGTATCCACACCACCTTCAACCAGACCGTCGCCGCGACCGGCCGGCTCTCTTCCACCGACCCGAACCTCCAGAACATCCCGGTCCGCACCGACGAGGGCCGGGCGATCCGGCGGGGCTTCGTCGTCGGCGAGGGCTTCGAGTCGCTCATGACCGCGGACTACAGCCAGATCGAACTGCGCGTGATGGCCCACCTCTCCGAGGACGAGGGGCTCATCGAGGCGTTCACCTCCGGGGAGGACCTGCACAACACGGTCGCCTCCCAGGTGTTCGACGTGGACCGCTCGGCCGTCGACGCGGAGATGCGCCGCAAGATCAAGGCGATGTCGTACGGCCTGGCGTACGGGCTGTCGGCGTTCGGCCTCTCCCAGCAGCTGAACATCGACGCGGGCGAGGCCCGGGCCCTGATGGACACGTACTTCGAGCGTTTCGGCGGGGTCCGCGACTACCTGCGCCGGGTGGTCGAAGAGGCGCGTGCCACGGGCTACACGGCGACGCTCTTCGGCCGCCGCCGCTACCTCCCCGACCTCAACAGCGACAACCGCCAGCGCCGGGAGGCGGCCGAGCGGATGGCGCTGAACGCGCCCATCCAGGGCACGGCGGCGGACATCGTCAAGATCGCCATGCTGCGGGTGGACGGCGCGCTCCGGGAGGCGGAGCTGAAGTCCCGCATGCTCCTCCAGGTCCACGACGAAATCGTCCTGGAGATCGCTCCCGGCGAGCGGGACCGGGTCGAATCCGTCCTCCGCGACCAGATGTCCGACGCGGTCCACCTCAGGGCGCCCCTGGACGTCTCGGTGGGCGTGGGCCCGGACTGGGAATCAGCAGCACACTGACGCCTCCGGCGAGAGCCGACAGGGGGCGCGCTTCCGACGAGGTCTACAGGGGGGCGCTGCCGACGAGGCCGGCAAGGGGGCGCCGCTCCGCAACTCCGGCGGGGCGGCGCCTTCCCGCTTTCCGGTGCTCTCTCCTCCTTTGTCCTCTCCTCCTTCGTCCTCCCGTCCTTCGTCCTCCCGTTCTCCTTTCTTCGCCGCCCCCCTTTTTCTCCGCCGCAACGGTGCTCGGCCACGACGATGGTTTCCGGCGGTGCCGAACTCACGGGACGCACCTGTTTCGGCACCGCCGGGAAGCGGCGTTGCGGCGGAGAAGAAGAAGGGCGGCGGAGCGAAGGGGCCGCGGAGCGCAGGGGGTGCGGCGGTGCAAGCAGGGGGGCTGGTCCGTCACTCGCGTGGACCCCGCCAGAACGCCGCGGCCTCCGCCACCGGCAAGGATGCGGCCATGGGTATACGTATGGTTCACCGCCGGACGCCCCAGAGCAGGCCTCCGGCCAAGGCCCGTTCCGCCTCCGCCTCCGCTCAGGTCACGGCGTCCCCGTCGGCCCCGGCCCTGGCGGCCGGCGCCAGCTCCGCCCGCATCCCCGCCGACCTCGCCGTCACCGTGCGCCGGGCCGCCGCCCGGCTCCGGCGCAGGCTCCGCGCCCGCCCCGACCCGCGCCAGTGGTTCGACCTCGCCCGCGGCTACCTCGCCCTGCTCCTCACCGCGCTTCCCGGCCCCCGCCG
Source organism: Streptomyces fuscichromogenes (assembly GCF_014645815.1). Lineage (GTDB taxonomy): Bacteria > Actinomycetota > Actinomycetes > Streptomycetales > Streptomycetaceae > Streptomyces > Streptomyces fuscichromogenes. The sequence continues at coordinate 523,753 of NZ_BMML01000001.1, forward strand.
CCCCCGGACCATGACCGTGTTCGTGGCGAGCCTCACCGAACGGCGGACGGACTCCGCCGCACGCCGTCGGTCACCGGAGCCGGACGCCACACCCTGACCGCCACGGCGTACCCCACCACCCCGAGCAGCAGCCCCGCGCCCGCTCCGAAGAGCACCGTGGGCAGTAGTTGCCAGGGCTTCGCCGCAGCGCCCCAGTACTCCCACCACCGCACCGCCCGCTGCACCGCCGCGAGCAGGGCGCAGCCGGTGATGCCGGCGCCGGCCCGCCACCGATCCCGTACCGAGAGCCGCGGCACCCCCACCGGCTCCCCGGCCGGCGCCCGCCGTACCGCGCGGGCCGCGAACACGGCGAGCACCGTCGCGCCCACCACCGAACTGCCGTACTGGAGCAGGGTGTAGAGCGGCATGCCCGCGATGTCCCGGCCGATCGCCGGGATCAGCCGTGTCCCCCAGCGGTCGTGGTGGGTGAACGCGTCCCAGACGACGTGCGTGAGCGCGCCGAGCACGGCGGAGACGTACCACCACCCGGCCACGGGGAGCCCGCCACGCGCGCGTGGCGCCCCACAGCGCAGCAGCGCGGACAGCCGTCCCTGCCGGGCCCGTGGCACGAGGGCCACGAGCGGTTCACGTACCAGCACCCACAGCGCCACCAGCGCCCAGGAGAAGAGCACGTCGACCGTGAACACACCGGCGAAGGAGTGCGTGAACCCGCCGAACTCCATCGCGCCCGGCACCGCGCCGGCCGCGTAGTAGGTGAGGTCGGGGGAGAAGGACCCCGCGACGAGCACCGCCGGGACCAGCCGCCCCCGCCCGGTCCCGTCACCGCGCACGGCGGGCAGCACGGCGGCGGCGTGGCTGAGAGTGAACGGCACTCTGACCCCCCTGGAACAGCCGGCGGCCGGGGCGCCGGACAAGTGATCGCGTACGCCAAGTATCGGGGACACCACCATCACCCAACGGGGAATGGCCAACTGGTGAAAACCGGGCACCACCGGGTGTCCGTGGAAAGGAAGTTGTCGTAGGGTCGCCTGGGTCGCCGCCCCGGTGTGCACGGCCGGATGCACCACCTCAGAACGTGAAACAAGCCGAACGGGGTAACGGGGGGCAACCACAGCACCAGGTCGACCGTCACACCAGAGGCGAGCAGACAGACGGAGACGGGCGCTCGGAAGGCGCCCACGGGAGGGGTTCACCTTATGGCGGCGCAATTCGGCAGGCGGCTGCGCAAGGGGGCGGCGACGACCGCCGTGGCCGCGGTGGCGGTGGCGGCTCTGTCCGCTTCCCAGGCACCGGGCGTCACGACCGGGGACACGGGCAGACAGGCCAACGCGGGCGCCAGCACCGCCCTTCCCGACGAGGCCGGCGCCACCGGAGACTCGCCGTACTACACGGACCTGCCGCCGCTCGACAGCCCGAACCCCGACACCGGTCCCAGCCCCTCCTCCTCGCCGAGCGTCGGCACCGCCGTCTCCCGGGGGGCGGCCGAGGCCGGCATACCCGCCACCGTCCTCGACGCCTACCAGAAGGCCGAGGCGGAACTGCGCAGCTCCAAGCCCGGCTGCAACCTGCCCTGGCAACTGCTCGCCGCCATCGGCAAGGTCGAGTCCGGCCAGGCCCGCGGCGGTGACGTCGACGCCGAGGGCAACACCCTGCACCGCATCCTCGGCCCCGAGCTCGACGGCAACGGTTTCGCGCTCATCAAGGACACCGACGGCGGCAAGTACGACGGCAACAGCCAGTACGACCAGGCCGTCGGCCCCATGCAGTTCATCCCGTCGACCTGGGCGTGGGCGGGCCGCGACGGCAACGGCGACGGCGTCAAGGACCCCAACAACGTCTACGACGCCGCGCTCGCCGCCGGCCACTACCTGTGCCGCAACGGCTGGGACCTCTCCGTCCAGGCCGACATGAACAGCGCGATCCTCAGCTACAACAACTCGCAGGACTACCTCAACCTGGTGATGTCCTGGTACGAGTACTACCGCAAGGGCACCCACTCGGTCCCGGACGGCACCGGCACGCTGCCCCGGCACCGCAGCGACAACTCGACCGGCTCCGGCTCCGGTTCCGGCGGCTCCACGACGAAGCCCGCCAAGACCACGCCGAAGCCCGGCGAGCCCTCGCCGAGCGTCCCGGGCACACCGAGCCTGCCGCCCACGGCCACCGACACCGTGGACCACCTGGAGGACGCGGGCACCGCCACGCTCACCGCGATGGCCGGCGAGGCCTTCGGCAAGCAGATCAGCACCCGCGCGGAGACCAAGGCCGGCCGGATCGTCGCCAAGGTCCGGGTCCGCTTCACCATCGTCGGCGACACGGACGCGACCTTCGCCGGCGGCGAGAGCACCGCCACGGTCGTCACCGACAGCAAGGGCGTCGCCGTCGCCCCGGCGCTCCAGGCCGGCGAGAAGACCGGCGACTTCACGGTGCACGCCGGTGTGGTCGGCCGCACCGCCAAGGGCGTCGACTACGACGCGACCGTCACCGCGCGCGCCGCCGACACCCTCGCCCTCGTCAACACCACCGCGCCGACCTGCACCCCGGGCGGCGAGTTCACCGACCAGGTGCAGGCGAAGGCCACCTACCAGGGCGCCGTCGCCGACAAGGTCGCGGCCACCGCCACCCTCGTCAAGTCGGCGGACGACCCGAGCACGAACGACAAGGGCCCGTACTTCAAGGACGCCAACGGCGACCCCGTCCGCACCCTCACGGACCTCACGACGGACGCCGACGGCCTGCTCACGCTGCCCAAGCTGTACGCGGACGACACCACCGGCACGTTCCTGCTCCGCATCACCACCACCGGCGGCGCCACGCTCACCGTCGAGCTGACCGTCGCCGCGGCCGACCCCTCGTCGAGCCCGTCGCCCAGCGCCTCGCCGAGCGCGTCGGCATCCGCGTCGGCCTCCGCCTCCGCCTCCCCGAGCGCTTCCGCCACCTCCTGATCCACCGCCGTACGACGACCAGGGCGCCCTCCCGCCGACGCGGGACGGCGCCCTCGTCGTCGTACGACCTGTTCTCATCTCACCCTCCCGTTGCTACGGTGCCCGGACCTGACGATCCATCAGGAAGTCGTCGGCCGTAGGGAGGCCCCGCATGCGTGCCCTGATCGCCGCCGCGACCGGTCTCGTCCTCGCGGTCGTCCTGGTCGTGACGGTCAGCGCCCTGGGGTCGCCGGACGGAAAGACGTCCCCCGAGCCGCTGCTCACCACGGTGCCGTCCCACCCGTAACCGCCGCCCCGGGAGGCCGAGATGCGCCGCAAGGCCAGTCTGGTCCTGCTCGCCTTCGCCGTGTTCTTCGCGACGCTGTCCCCGATGCTGCGCTGGTACGCCTTCCCGAGGCTCGCCAAGATCCCGGCGAACCAGTACCAGGACATGGTCCTGGTGGCGAAGAACGCCACGCTCCTCGACTACGGCACGATGAAGGCGAAGAAGGTCCCCCAGGTCACCATCGTGCAGACCCTCAAGGGCGACGTGGCGGCCGCGAAGAAGATCGAGAAGACGGCGGGCCGGGACGTCGTCGTCTGGGACGGCCTGTCCTACGTCCAGGGACCCGACGGCAAGATGGTCTCCGAGATCCCCGAGCGCTACATCTTCGACGCCCACAGCCAGGAGCCCGTGCACGCCACCGGCGAGATGGTCGACGGCGACCCGGTGACCCGGGACGGCATCGAGTTCAAGTTCCCGTTCCTGACCGAGAAGCGGGACTACGAGTACTTCGACGCGCAGACCCGCACCACCAACCCCATCCACTACAAGGGGACGCAGACCTTCCGGGGCGTCAAGGTCTACTACTTCGAGCAGACCATCCCCTGGACCAAGGTCCCCATGCCCAAGAAGATGCCGGTGCAGGGCATCACCCCGGAGAGCATCGCCAAGACCGGCACCACCCGCTGGTACACCACCGTCCGCAGGTTCTGGGTCGAGCCGGCCACCGGGGCACCCGTCTACGGCGAGGAGATCCACAAGGAGGAACTGCGCGGCGGCACCCTGCTGGGCGGCCGCGCCAAGGTGACCGCCTTCGCCGGCGACGTGAAGATGCGCGAGGACTTCACCGAGCACACGGTCGCCCTGGTCAAGCACAACCGCACCCTCGTCCTGATGCTGACCTCCTACCTCCCCTGGGGTTTCCTCTCCCTCGGCATCGCGCTGCTCGCCCTCTCCCTCTACCTGGAGGCCCGCAGCCGCCGTCCCGCCGACCCGGAACCGGCCGACACCGCCGTCCTGGAACCGGTCAGCGCCTGAGCCGCGCGTTGGTGTGCCGGGTGGGCTCGGCGCCGACGGGGTCCTCGGGCCAGGGATGCTTCGGATACCGCCCGCGCAGCTCGGCCCGGACGCCCTTGTAGCCGTCCCTCCAGAACGAGGCGAGGTCGGCGGTGACGGCCGCGGGCCGCCCGGCCGGCGACAGCAGATGCAGCAGCACCGGCACCCCGGCCACCGTGGGCGACTCCTGCGCCCCGAACATCTCCTGCACCTTCACGGCGAGCACCGGCTGCTCGGGATTCCCGTAGTCGACCCGGATCCGCGACCCGCTCGGTACGGCGATCCGCTCCGGCGCCAGCTCGTCCAGCCGCCCCGCCTCCCCGCCCGCCCACGGCAGCAGCCGCCGCAACGCCTCCCCGGCGTCGATCCGCCCGAGATCGGCCCGCCGCCGGGCCCGGCCGAGCTCCGGCTCCAGCCACTCGTCCACGCGCGCGTGCAGCGCGTCGCCGGACACGTCCGGCCAGGGCCCACCCAGGTGCGACCGGAGAAACGCGAGCCGCTGCCGCAGCACGGCGGCGTCCGGCGTCCACCGCAGCAGACCGAGGCCCTCGCGCCGCAGCCCGTCGAGCAGCGCGGCGCGCACCGCGGCCGGGTCCGCGTCCCGCAGCGGCCGCACCGCGAGCTCGATCGCCCCGAGCCGCTCGACCCGCCGCGCGACCACGTCCCCGCCGGCCCAGCGGACCTCCTCGTCCTCCGCGTACAGTGACGCGGCCGCCGACCTGGCCGTGTCCTCGTCCACCACCGCGGCGAGCCGCACGCGCGCGTGCCCGCTGCCCACCGGACGGTCCGCCATGGCCACGGCGATCCACGGCGCACCGCGCAGCGGACTGCCGTCACCGAGCTCGGCCCGGGTGCCGGAGGCCATCAGGTACGACCCTCCGTCTGCCCGGGCGACCCGCTCGGGGAAGGCGAGCGCGGCGACGCGTCCCACCGTGCGGTCGTCCACACCGGACGCCGACGCGCCGGTGCCGTCCGCCTTCAGCCGCCGTACCTCCGCGAGCCAGCGCCCGGCATAGGCGTCACCGCCCCGCCGGGCGGCGCGCAGCGCGGCCGCCAGGTCGTCCCCGTACTCCCGCGGCGCCTCCTCGCTCAGCAGCGCGACCACCTCGGCACCCCCGCCCGGGGTGTCCAGCAGCGCCCGTCCCAGCCGCGGATGCACCCCCAGCCCGGCCAGCCGCGCCCCCCGCTCCGTCGCCCGGCCGGCGGAGTCGACCGCACCGATCGCCGTCAGCACCTCCCGCGCCGCCGCCATCGCCCCGGCCGGCGGCGGGTCCAGCAGCGCCAGTCCCGCGGCCCCCGGATCGCCCCAGCAGGCCACCTGAAGGGCGAACGCGGTCAGGTCGGCCACCCTGATCTCCGGGGCCGGAAAGGCCGTCAGGCGGACGTCCTCGGCCTCGGACCAGCAGCGGTACACGGCCCCCGGCGCCTCCCGCCCGGCCCGCCCCGCCCGCTGCCGCCCGGCCGCGCGGGACGCCCGTACCGTCGCCAGCGCGCTCAGCCCGCGCGCGTGGTCCACCCGCGGCTCCCGAGCGAGCCCCGCGTCGACGACCACCCGCACCCCGGGGACGGTGAGCGAGGACTCCGCGACCGCCGTGGCCAGCACCACCCGGCGCCGGGTCCCGGGCGCCAGCACCGCGTCCTGGACGGCGGCCGGTGCCCTGCCGTGCACCTGGAGCACGTCGACGCCCCCGTGGCCGTCCCCGAGGTCTCCCAGCCGGCCCGCCACGCGCGCGATCTCGCCCACGCCCGGCAGGAAACACAGCACGTCCCCGTCCCGCTCGGCCAGGGCCCGCCGCACCACCGACACCACATGCGCCAGCAGCGCCGGGTCCACGCGCATCCCGTGCGGCGGCCGTACCGGCCGTGGCGGCGGCGCCCACACCACCTCCACCGGGTACGCCACCCCGGCCGCCTCGACCACCGGCGCCCCGCCCAGCAGCCGCGCCCACCCCTGCGCGTCCGTCGTCGCCGACGCGGCCACCAGCCGCAGCTCCGGCCGCAGGGTCTCCCGGACGTCCCAGAGGAAGGCCGCCACCGTGTCGGCGTCCAGGTGGCGCTCGTGGCACTCGTCGAGGACCACCACGTCCACGCCGGACAGCTCCTGGTCGCGTTGCAGGCGCTGCAACAGCACACCGGTCGTGACCACTTCCACGCGCGCGTGCCGTCCCACGACCCGCTCGCCGCGCACGGTGTAGCCGACGCTCCGCCCGACCTGCTCGCCGAGCAGCCAGGCCATCCGGCGGGCCGCCGCCCGGGCGGCGATCCGGCGCGGCTCGGCGACCAGCACCCGCCGCGCGGGCCCCTCGCCCAGCAGCCCGGCCAGAGCCAGCGGCACCAGCGTCGTCTTGCCGGTGCCGGGCGGTGCCACCAGGACGGCGGTGCCGTGCCCCGCCAGGGCGTCTCGCAGACCGGGCAGGGCCTGCCGTACGGGCAGCGCGTCCAGGGCGTCGTAACGGATCACGCCCCTAGTGTCGTACGGACCCGGAAACGCCCGTCACGCGCGCGTACGCCTCATTCGGGCGTACGCGCGCGTGGGTGTTCCGCATTCGGGCGTACGCGCGTGGGTGTTCCGGAGCGGTCAGCCCCTCCCTCAGCCTTCGGCCGGGGGGACCCCCATCTCGCTGCGCTCGCAGACGAAGATCGCCGTCCCGGGGATGAGACCGCCCCGCAGCGGGGACCAGCCGCCCCATTCGGCCGTGTTCCAGGCAGGCCACTCGGGCTCCACCAGGTCGACGAGCCGGAAGCCCGCGGAGGCGATGTCCCGGACCCGGTCGCCGAGCGTCCGGTGGTGCTCGACGTACACCGCACGGCCGTCCTCGCCCTGCTCGACGTAGGGCGTCCGGTCGAAGTAGGAGGCGGAGACCGAGAGCCCCTCGGGGCCCGGCTCGTCGGGGAACGCCCAGCGGATCGGATGCGTCACCGAGAAGACGAATCGCCCGCCCGGCCGCAGCACCCGGCGCACCTCGCGCAGCACCAGGCGCGGATCGGCGACGAAGGGCAGCGCCCCGTACGCCGAGCACGCCAGGTCGAAGGAGGCGTCCGCGAAGGGCAGCGCGCCGGCGTCCGCACAGACAAGGGGAAACGATCCGCCGATGCGCAGCGCGTGCTGGAGCTGGCGGTGCGAGAGGTCCAGGGCGACCGGACGGGCGCCCTGGGCGGCCAGCCACCGCGAGCACTGCGCCGCGCCGGCGCCGATCTCCAGGACGTCCTTGCCCTTCAGCTCCTCCGGCGGGCCGAGCAGCTCCGCCTCCACCTCGTCGAGGCCCTCGGGACCCCATACGAAACGGTCGTCGCCGAGGAACGTGCCGTGCTCGACCTGGTACTCGTCGGCGTTGCGGTCCCACCAGCCCCGGTTGGCCCGGCTGCTCTCCGCGACCCCGGCGGCACGCCGGGTGGCTTCCGGTCCGGCCTCGTCGCCGGCCGTGGCACCGGCCGCTCCGGGGGCGAACGATTCGGGCTCTTGGATGATCGGCTCCCTCGTCGTACTCTTCCGTGCAACCCGTCATGGGGTGTGTCACGGAGGGGGTCCCTCAGGCGTGCGTGGCCTGGTGGGACGTTTCTTGTGCCGGGTATGCGGCGATCCGCCCCGGGTGTGCGCCTTCGCGCATTGACCCTGCCCGGCTGCCCCCGTATGCTACAAGTTGCGCTGCGGGCCTGCGCACCTCAGACGTAGCAGGCTGCGCTCGCATCTGTTGTATGTCCCCTCGGTTGTCGAGGCGTCACCAGTGTTTCGGGTGGCGCTTCCTAGGCTGTCCGGCTTCTGCAGAGCGAAACAGGCTCCCGGCGTAAGCAGTACCTACGACTTCAATGTCCGTACCGGAGCCCTTTCTCACATGACGAGCAGCACCGAGACCACCGCCACCACCCCGCAGGTTGCGGTCAACGACATCGGTAACGAGGAAGCCTTCCTCGCCGCGATCGACGAGACGATCAAGTACTTCAACGACGGCGACATCGTCGACGGCGTCATCGTGAAGGTCGACCGGGACGAGGTCCTGCTCGACATCGGTTACAAGACCGAAGGTGTCATCCCGAGCCGCGAGCTCTCGATCAAGCACGACGTCGACCCCAACGAGGTCGTCGCCGTCGGTGACGAGATCGAAGCCCTTGTTCTCCAGAAGGAGGACAAGGAAGGCCGCCTGATCCTCTCGAAGAAGCGCGCGCAGTACGAGCGTGCCTGGGGCACCATCGAGAAGATCAAGGAAGAGGACGGCATCGTCACCGGTACCGTCATCGAGGTCGTCAAGGGTGGTCTCATCCTCGACATCGGCCTCCGCGGCTTCCTCCCGGCCTCCCTGGTCGAGATGCGCCGCGTCCGCGACCTCCAGCCCTACGTGGGCAAGGAGCTCGAGGCGAAGATCATCGAGCTGGACAAGAACCGCAACAACGTGGTCCTGTCCCGCCGTGCCTGGCTGGAGCAGACCCAGTCCGAGGTCCGCCAGACGTTCCTCACGACCCTCCAGAAGGGTCAGGTCCGCTCCGGCGTGGTCTCCTCGATCGTCAACTTCGGTGCCTTCGTGGACCTGGGTGGCGTCGACGGTCTGGTCCACGTCTCCGAGCTGTCCTGGAAGCACATCGACCACCCGTCCGAGGTTGTCGAGGTCGGCCAGGAGGTCACCGTCGAGGTCCTCGACGTCGACATGGACCGCGAGCGTGTCTCCCTGTCGCTGAAGGCGACCCAGGAAGACCCGTGGCAGCAGTTCGCCCGGACCCACCAGATCGGTCAGGTCGTCCCGGGTAAGGTCACCAAGCTGGTTCCGTTCGGTGCGTTCGTCCGCGTGGACGAGGGCATCGAGGGTCTGGTCCACATCTCCGAGCTGGCCGAGCGCCACGTGGAGATCCCGGAGCAGGTCGTCCAGGTCAACGACGAGATCTTCGTCAAGGTCATCGACATCGACCTCGAGCGCCGCCGCATCAGCCTCTCGCTGAAGCAGGCCAACGAGGCCTTCGGTGCCGACCCGGCCACGGTCGAGTTCGACCCGACCCTGTACGGCATGGCCGCGTCCTACGACGACCAGGGCAACTACATCTACCCCGAGGGCTTCGACCCCGAGACCAACGACTGGCTCGAGGGCTACGAGACCCAGCGCGAGGCGTGGGAGCACCAGTACGCCGAGGCGCAGACCCGCTTCGAGCAGCACCAGCAGCAGGTCATCAAGAGCCGCGAGGCCGACGCTGCCGCTGCCGAGGAGGGTGGCGACGCCGCGGGTGCCGCTCCGGCCGCCGGTGGCGGTTCGTACTCCTCCGAGGGTGCCGACACCTCCGGTGCGCTGGCCTCGGACGAGGCGCTGGCCGCGCTTCGCGAGAAGCTCGCGGGCGGCCAGAGCTGAACGCCTGCCACTGGGCTTAGCCGATGACTGAGGGGCCGTACCTTTCGAGGTACGGCCCCTTGGCGTTCCCCGCGTTCCCCGCGTCCCCAAGGGCCAAGGGAGTCGGCGTGGGGCCGTAACGCCCTCGGCCACTGCCGTGAACCCGGCGTCCCCAGCCAGGTGTTCACCAACGTCGACGCCGACGTGTACGGCCATGTCCCGGAGCTGCCGGCCGAAGCGACGTACCAGGGCGGCGTGCGCCCGCTCCCGGTATGAGAAGGCGGTGAGAGGCGCCTGTTCGGGGTCTCGGTGGGAATGCCTGTGGTCAGTGTCGCGTTGAGCCGTACGAACACGAGGAGGAGCGGTCACAGTGCTTGATCCGCAGGGTTTGTACGCATGGGAGCCGAAGGGGCTGGCAGTCGTCGACATGGCGCTGGCCCAGGAGTCGGCCGGTCTTGTCATGCTCTACCACTTCGACGGATACATCGACGCGGGTGAGACCGGCGACCAGATCGTCGACCGGCTCCTGGACTCGCTGCCCCACCAGGTCGTGGCCCGCTTCGACCACGACCGGCTCGTGGACTACCGGGCGCGCCGCCCGCTGCTGACCTTCAAGCGGGACCGCTGGACCGAGTACGAGGAGCCCAGCATCGAGGTGCTGCTCGTCCAGGACGCCACCGGCGCGCCGTTCCTGCTGCTGTCCGGCCCCGAGCCCGACGTGGAGTGGGAGCGCTTCGCCGCGGCCGTGCAGCAGGTCGTGGAGCGGCTCGGCGTCCGCCTGTCCGTGAACTTCCACGGCATCCCCATGGGCGTCCCGCACACCCGTCCCGTCGGCCTCACCCCGCACGGCAACCGCATCGACCTGGTCCCCGGACACCGCAGCCCCTTCGACGAGGCCCAGGTGCCCGGCAGCGCCGAGTCCCTGCTCGAGTTCCGCCTCATGGAGGCCGGGCACGACGTCCTGGGGGTCGCCGCGCACGTGCCGCACTACATCGCCCGCTCGCCCTACCCGGACGCCGCGCTGACCGTCCTGGAGGCCGTCACGGCCGCCACCGGCCTGGTCCTCCCGGGCATCGCGCACGCCCTGCGCACGGACGCGCACCGCACGCAGACCGAGATCGACCAGCAGATCCAGGAGGGCGACGAGGAGCTCACCGCCCTGGTGCAGGGCCTTGAGCACCAGTACGACGCCGCCGCGGGCGCCGAGACCCGGGGCAACATGCTCGCCGAGCCAGTGGAGATCCCCTCGGCGGACGAGATCGGCCTCGAGTTCGAGCGCTTCCTCGCCGAGCGGGAGGGCGAGGGCTGAGCCCCGCCGCACGTACGCGGGCAGGTGCCCGGCATCGGCCGGGCGGGGGGCCTCGGCGGAGGTGGCGGCCGGGCCCCGTCACGGCCGCTGTCGGTGGCAGGGCCTAGGCTTCGGAGCATGTTGAAAGTTGGCCTCACCGGCGGGATCGGCGCCGGCAAGAGCGAGGTGTCCCGGCTGCTCGTCGGGCACGGCGCGGTGCTGATCGACGCGGACCGCATCGCGCGTGAGGTCGTCGCGCCCGGGACCCCCGGTCTGACGGCCGTGGCCGAGGCCTTCGGCCCGCAGGTGCTGGCCGCCGACGGCAGCCTGGACCGGCCGAAGCTCGGCTCGATCGTCTTCGCCGACCCCGAGAGACTCGCCGTACTGAACTCGATCGTGCACCCCCTCGTCGGGGCCCGCTCCCGTGAGTTGGAGGGCGCGGCCGCCGCCGACGCCGTGGTGGTCCACGACGTCCCGCTCCTCGCCGAGAACGGCCTCGCGCGGCTCTACGACCTCGTGGTGGTCGTGGACGTGGCCCCCGAGACCCAGCTGGACCGGCTGACCCGGCTGCGGGGGATGACGGAGCAGGACGCCCGCGCGCGCATGGCCGCGCAGGCGACGCGCGAGAAGCGCCTGGGGATCGCGGACATCGTGATCGACAACGACGTCCCCCTGGAAGCGCTCCAGCGGCGCGTCGGGGAGGTGTGGGCCGACCTAGTGCGCCGTGCGCAGGCGTCCGGTTCGAACGAGCGGAACGCGTCTTCGAAATAGCGGGCACCCGTCCGGGCGTTGAACCGCTTCAGCGAGGGAAGGACTTTGCCGTGCCCGAGACCAGCGGTTCGACCGGACGTACTCCGGAGACGCATGTCATCGACTTCCGCGCCGCGGAGCAGCTGCTCAACGCGCGGGACCCGCGGGGCGCGGTGAAGCTGCTCGACGGAGTGATCGCCGCCCACCCCGAGAACACCGCCGCCCGGCTGCTGCGTGCGCGTGCCTTCTTCGCCACCGCGCAACTGCGCCCCGCGGAGCTGGAGTTCACCATCGTCCTGGAGCGCGAACCGGACAACGCGTTCGCCCACTTCGCGCTCGCCCGCACCTATGAGCGCCAGGGCCGCGCCGACCTCGCGATACGCCACTTCCGGCTGGCGGCCGCCCTGGACCCGAACCCGGAGTATCTGAAGGCGGCCCGCTTCGACAGCGGCGCGTGAGCCGAGGGTGCTTGGGCCGGCGGCGCGTGAGCCGGACTTGTGCGGGCCGGCGGTGCGTGAGCTGGCCGTGTGTGGGCCGACGGCGCGTGAGTCGGACGTGCGTGGGCCGGCTGTGCCGACGTGGACCGTGTGTGAGCCGACGCGGCCTCACGGGTGACCGTGCTGCGGCGGGCGCCGGGACCGCGGCGGGCCGGTGTCCGCGGGCCGGTACGGCGGCACGTCCCGGCCCGGCTGGTAGTGCGGACCCTGCCGGATGTGCCTGAGGATCATGACCAGGTCGACCGTGGCCACCAGCCACAGGACTCCGCAGGCGGCCGCCCAGCCGGGGCGTCCGACCAGGGCGAAAACGGCCGTGCCGAAGATCGCCCAGGACACTCCCCACACGCTCAGCCACAACCGCGCCCGCAGCGCACTGCGGGCGGTCGCCGGTTCACTGCCTGTACGCATCCCGGATCACCGCTCCTGTCTGCAACGTACTCTTCGACCGGACGTTTCACCAAGGGGGACCCTGCCGTGCTGCCGGACGCCGACGACCTTCCCGACCTGCTCCTCGACCTCGCCGTGCCGCACGAGGACATCAACGAGGTGGTGGCACTGCGGCGGGCCGTGACCGCAGACCCCGGGCTCCGGCGGCTGCTCGAAGAGGGCGCCGAGGACGTGACCGGCGGGGTGCGGGAGGTGGACGACCCGGCCGGGCTCGCGGAACGGGCCGCCCAGGCTCCGGCCGCGCTGGGCGAGTACTTCCTGGTGTACGTCTTCCTCACGGCGGTGCCGCACGCCCGCGCGGTGCACCGGGCGCGCGGCATTCCCGACGACGTCTCCCGCCACACCCTCGCCGACCTCGGCCGTGGCATGGCACTGCACCGCAGACGGTTCGGCGGCGGAGGGCTGGGAGCGCGCCAGGGCCACTGGCTCACCCGCCACTTCGGCGGCCGCCTCTACCAACTGGGACGCCTGCAGTACGAGCGGACGTCGCTCGGTGAGCGCACGGCGGAGGCGATCCGGGCGGCCGGAGTCGACGTGACCGACGGCGAACCCTCCCTGGACCTGCACATCCCGGACTTCCTCGGGCCGCTCACCCCGGTCGCCTTCGACCGCTCCCTGGACCGCGCCCGGGAGTTCTTCGCCCGGCACTTCCCCGAGGAGCCCCACGCCGTCGCCACCTGCCACTCCTGGCTGCTCGATCCGCAGCTGCGCCGACACCTCCCGGCAGGCTCCAACATCGTCCGCTTCCAGGAGCGGTTCAGGCCCGGCCGGGAAGATCCGGAGCCGGCCGACACCACACCGGTCGGCTTCGTCTTCGGCGACCCGGACCTGCCGGTGGCGGACCTGCCCCGGCGGACGTCGCTGGAGCGGGTGGTCGGCGATCATCTGCGAGCGGGCGGCCACTGGTACATCGGGCACGGATGGATCCCGTGGGACCAGTGACGGGCGTCAACCGCGCCCTGCCGCGGGAAAGTTCCCGTCGGGCCTTCGAACTGCTCGAACGAGTGAACCATCGAGGTGCGGGAACGGCGGTGCGGCGACGGGCCGTTGTTCGGGCATGACGGTTGAAATGCGTGAGGGGTACGAGGGAACGGGTCCTGGTGCGATCACCCCGGACGGCTGCGCGGTCGAGCTCTACGCGCGTCTGACCGCAGGGGACGAGCCGGACATCATCGAGGCGGCGGTCCCGGCCGGCGCCCGCATCCTGGAGCTGGGCTGCGGTGTGGGGCGTATGACGCACCCCCTCCTGGAGCGGGGGTTCACGGTCACGGCGGTGGACGAGTCGGCGGAGATGCTGGAGCGCGTGCGCGGGGCGCGCACGCTACGCGGCGCCATCGAGGGGCTCGACCTGGGCGAGAAGTTCGACGTGGTGCTGCTCGCGTCGTTCCTGGTGCACACCGGGGACGCGGAGGTACGCCGGGGCATGCTGCGCACCTGCGTGACGCACGTGGCGGAGGGCGGCTGCGTGCTCATCCAGCGGGAGGGCGCGGACTACCACGCGAAGGTGCCCAGGGAGAGGGCCGACCCCGGTGGCTACACGGTGCGGATCGTGTCGGCCGAGCCGGTCGGGGACGGGGTGAACTCGGTGCGAGCGGAGTACGAGTTCCCGGACGCGACCTGGACCCAGACCTTCCTGGCCCGTCCGCTCACCGAGGAACAGTTCGAGGAGGCGCTCGCGGAAGCCGGACTGGAGGTCGCCGAGTATCTGACCGAGGACGGCACCTGGGCGAGAGCGGTGCCCACGGCTTAGCGAGGGCCGGCCACCCGGGAGAACCCGGACGGCGGACGAAGGGTGCGCACGGCGGGTGGACCGGTTGAGCGGCGGGCGCCCGGGCCGCCCGCCCGGGCCGGCCCGGCAGGGACTCGTCCGGCAGGGACTCGTCCGGCAGGGACTCGTCCGGCAGGGACTCGTCCCGCAGGGACCCGCCCGGTGGGTCACCGACCGCCGGGACGCCCGCCGCTGCGCCGGCCTGTCGAGCCCGTCCCGCCGCTCGTCCCGCCTCCGGCCATGCCGCCCGTCCCGCCCGTGCCGCCGGGGCCGCGCAGCCGTTCCAGCTCGCGGCGGTCGCGCTTGGTGGGGCGGCCGGTGCCGCGGTCGCGGATCCCGATGGGGGCGGTCGCCTCGCGGGGCGGTGGCGGCGGGGAGTTGTCGATGTAGCACACGGCGGCCACCGGGGCACCGACCCGCTTGCGGATCAGCCGCTTCACGATGACGACCCGCTCCCGGCCCTCGTGGCGCAGCCGCACCTCGTCGCCGACGCGCACGGAGTGGGCGGGCTTGACCCGCTCACCGTTCACCTGGACATGCCCGCCCCGGCAGGCGGTGGCCCCCATGGAGCGGGTCTTGATCAGGCGGACGGCCCAGATCCAGCTGTCGATCCGCACGTTCTCCCCGGGAGCCGGCCGCGCGGCCTCGGCGGCGGCGACGGCCGCGGCGATCGCGGCGGGGTCGGCAGCCTGTGCGGCGGCAGCCGGGCTGGCGGGTGCCTCGGTTTCCTGGCCGGGCCCGGCCAGGGCGGGTGCCCCGGTCCCTCCGGCCGCGAGCTCCCTGCCGTCGTCCGCATCCTCAGAAGCCATGACCAGACCCTAGCCCCCCGAGCCGACACCGACGGAACCCTTTTGCCCACGCCCACACCCGCGCCGCGCCCCGAGGGGCGCGGGGAACTGCGCGATCAGCCACCGACCACCCGCGGTCGCCCCCGCGCACAGGCCCACACAGGCCCACACAGGCCCACACAGGCCCACACAGCGCTTCCGTGAAGGGCGCTCCCGTCAGACCCGCACCGCCGGACCGAGCCGCCCCGGCCGACCACGCCCTCGTCTCCTTGGCCCCCTCACCGCCTCCACCCGATGGATCGCCCCTACCGTTGAAAGGTGACCCGCACCCCCCACACCCGGCTCGACCATCTCGACCACCTCGACCAGCGCGTCAGTGCCTGCCGTGCGTGTCCCCGCCTGGTCGCCTGGCGGGAGGACGTGGCGCGTGCCAAGCGTGCCGCGTTCGCCGACTGGACGTACTGGGGCCGGCCCGTCCCCGGCTTCGGGCCTGCCGACGCCCCGCTGTTGATCGTCGGCCTCGCCCCGGCCGCGCACGGCGGCAACCGCACCGGCCGGATGTTCACCGGCGACCGCTCCGGTGACGTGCTGTACCAGGCGCTGTACGACGTCGGGCTGGCCTCGCAGCCGACGTCGGTGAGCGCCGACGACGGTCTGGAGCTGTACGGCGTACGCATCACCGCGCCCGTCCACTGCGCCCCGCCCGCCAACAAGCCGACCCCCGAGGAGCGCGACACCTGCCGTCCCTGGCTGGTCGAGGAGCTGACGCTGCTGCGGCCGACGCTGCGCGCCGCCGTGGTACTCGGCGCCTTCGGCTGGCAGGCCGCGCTGCCCGCGTTCGCGGAGGCGGGCTGGTCCGTGCCCCGGCCTCGCCCGGCGTTCGCCCACGGCACCCGGGTCGGCCTCGGCGGCCTGGAGCTCTTCGGCTGCTTCCATGTCAGCCAGCGCAACACCTTCACCGGCCGCCTCACCCCCGAGATGCTCCGCGAGGTGCTGCGGACGGCGGCGGAGGCGGCCGGACTGCGGTGAGCAGCGGCGCTCAGACGATCCGGGCCGCCTCTTCCGCCCCCGCCCCCGCCTCCTCCGCCCCCGCCTCGTCCCTCTCCGCCCCCGCCTCCTCCGCAGCGGCGCCGTTGTCCTCGCCGAAGAGGTGTCGCACCGTCGACCGGTAGTTGGCCTGGACGTGGCCGAGTGCGCGGGCGCGGGCGCGGTCCGGGTCGCCGGAGGCGATCGCGTCGTACAGCTCGCGGTGCTCGGTGAGGAGCTGGGGCCACTCCTCGTTCCGCCGGGTGAGCCAGCGCAGCCGGCCGTCGACCGGTTCCATGACCGAGATGAGCAGGCTGTTGCCGGCCAGGGCCAGGATCCGGTCGTGGAAACGGGTGTTGATGTCGGTGATGGTCTCGGCGTCGTCCGCCTCGGTGGCCGTGGCCGCCCCGTCGAGCAGCTCCCGCAGCTCGGTCAGCGCCTCCGGGGTCGCCCGCGCCGCCGCCAGTCCGGCCGCGTACACCTCCAACGCCTCGCGCAGCTCGAAGAGTTCCTTGACGTCGGTCGGGGTGAGCCGGCGGACGACCGTACGGCGGGCCGACTCGAAGAGGACGAAGCCCTCGGCGACCAGCGCCCGGATCGCCTCCCGGACCGGCACCCGGGACACCCCGAACCGCTCGGCGAGCTCCCGTTCCACCAGCCGGTCGCCCGGGCCGAGCCGCCCGGCGATGATGTCCTGCCGCAGGGTGGCCAGGACGCGTTCGCGCACCGCGCCCAGGGGTTCGATCTTCGTGGTGGGGGAGCCCATGAGGCCATTTTCGCCGACCCGGGGGGCTTTTACGGAGCCGTAACGGGACGGACATCGGTCGGAACGCTTGACGGGAGCACCATGACCGCAGTTTGGTATACCAAAAGTTGGCGTACCTGACGCTCGCAGCACCCGGCAGCCGTCCTCCTCCTCCCTTCCAGCCCCGTAGTCCCTGGAGGCCCCGTGTCCCTCGCCGACCGCGCCGAAGCCACCGGCGCACCCGCGTTCGTCCCCGACCCCCGGCTCACCAACGAAGACCTCGCCCCCGCCGAGAAGCGGAACTGGAAGGTCTTCGACCTCTTCGCCATGTGGATGTCCGACGTCCACAACCTCGGCAACTACACCTTCGCCGCCGGCCTGCTGGTCCTCGGCATGAACGTCTGGCAGGTCTTCACCTCCCTCCTCGTCGGCTTCGTGCTCATCTACGTCGGCATGAACTGGATGGGGAAGATCGGCCAGCGCCACGGCGTGCCGTTCCCGGTGGTCAGCCGGATCAGCTTCGGCGTCTGGGGCGCCAACATCCCGGCACTCATCCGGGCCGTGATCGCCATCATGTGGTACGGCATCCAGACCTATCTGGCGTCCGTCGCCGTCAACGTGATGCTGCTGGCGGCCTGGCCGGGTCTGAAGTCCCTGACGGAGAGCTCCTTCCTGGGCCTGGACACGCTCGGCTGGATCTCCTTCGTCTCGCTCTGGCTGATCCAGGCGGCGATCATCAGCCGGGGCATGGAGACGATCCGCAGGTTCCAGGACTTCTGCGGACCGGCGATCTGGCTGGTCATGATCGCTCTGGCGGTCTGGATCCTGGCCAAGGCGCACTGGACCATCTCGCTCACCTCCACCCCGCACCCGGTCTCCACCGGCGAGCAGTGGCGGCAGTGGTTCGGCGCGATCGGCCTGATCCTCGCCACCTACGGCACCCTGATGCTCAACTTCTGCGACTTCTCCCGCTTCGCACCCGACTACCGCACGGTCCGCCGCGGCAACTTCTGGGGCCTGCCGATCAACTCCACGGCCTTCGTGGTCGTCTCCGTGATCGTCACGGCCGGCTCCCTGGAGGTCTTCGGCGAGGCCATCACCGACCCGGCCGAACTGGTCGCCAAGGTCGGCAACACCTGGGTCCTGGTCGTGGCGGCGCTGACCTTCGCGGTCGCCACCATGGGCGTCAACATCGTCGCCAACTTCGTCTCACCGGCGTACGACCTGGCCAACGTCTGGCCGCAGAAGATCAGCTTCAGGGTCGGCGGCATGATCAGCACCGTGGCCGCGCTGGTCGTCACCCCCTGGAACCTCTTCTCCAACCCCACCGTCGTCAACTACTTCCTCGGCGGCCTCGGCGCCTTCCTGGGCCCGCTGTTCGGCGTGATCATGGTCGACTACTACGTGATCAAGCGCGGCCGGGTGGACGTCCAGCAGCTCTTCGACGCGGCCCCCGGCTCCCCGTACCACTACCGCAAGGGCGTCAACCCCAAGGCGCTGTGGGCGTTCCTGCCCTCGGCGGCGGTCGCGGCCGTGCTCGCGCTGGTGAAGACGTTCAGCGACGTGGCGCCGTACTCCTGGTTCATCGGGACGGCGCTGGCCGCGGGTCTCTACCTGACGCTGTGCCGGCGCGACCGCGCCCCCGTCCTCGCCCCTGCCCCTGTCCCCGCGGCCGAGGAGGTCTGAAGGACGTGCGGATCGTCGTCACCAACTGCAACACCACGCAGGAGATGACCGAGGAGATCGTACGAGGTGCCCGGGCCGCCGCAGGCCCGGGCACCGCCGTGACCGGACTGACCCCGAGCTGGGGGCCCGAGTCGGCGGAGGGCTGGCTCGACAGCTACCTGTCGGCGGCGGCGGTCCTGGACGCGCTGCGGACGTACCACGGTCCGCCGTACGACGCGGTGGTCATGGCCGGTTTCGGCGAGCACGGGCGCGAGGGCGTACGGGAGCTGGTGGACGTACCCGTCGTCGACATCACCGAGGCCGCGGCCCACCTGGCCTGTCTGCTGGGCCGCCGCTACGGCGTCGTCACCACCCTGGACCGGTCGCGCGGGCAGATCGAGGACAGCCTGGAGACCGCCGGGGTGGCCCGCAACTGCGTCGCCGTCGCCGGAACCGGACTCGGCGTTCTCGACCTCGCCGCCGATCCCGGGCGCACGGAGGCCGCGTTCCTGGCGGCGGCCGAGCGGGTCCGGGACGCCGGCGCCGAGGTCCTGGTCCTCGGCTGCGCCGGGATGACGGGGCTGCAACGGGTGGTGGGGGAGAAGCTCGGCGTTCCGGTGGTCGACGGGGTCGGCGCGGCGGTGAAACTGGCCGAGTCGCTGGTGGCGCTGGGCCTCACGACCAGCCGGGCGGGGAGCTACCGCAAGCCGCTGGCGAAGCGCCGGGCGTGGGGACCGGCACCGGGGCGGCCGTAGCGGAAGGGCCAGGGTCAGGGCCGCCACACGTACCGCACATCCGGTTCCCGCTCCTCGTTCCCGCTCCCGTCCGTGTGCTCGACGGCGACGAAGCCGTGCCGTTCGTAGAAACGGTGGGCGGGCTTGTTGACCTGGAAGGTCCAGAGCGTGAGCCCCCGCGGGGAGCGCTCCTTGGCCAGCGCGACGAACCGGTCGCCGATGCCGCGGCCACGCCACTCGGGAGCCAGATACAGCTGCGACAGCAGGTCCTGCGCCAACACCATCATGCCGACGACCCGACCGCCGGCCTCCGCGACCCATGTCTCCCGCGCCGGCACCACGACGTCCCGGATGTACGCGCGCACCTCGTCGTCCGGACGCGCCCGGACGACGGTGGGCAGGGCGGCGGCGTACGAGCGCAGCCAGACGTCGGCGACCCCGGCGGCGTCCGGCCCGGTGGCGCGGCGCAGTACGACCTCGGCGCTCATCCCCGTGCCTCCTCCGGTACGACGGCCGTGGCCGTGATCTCCACCAACTGCCCGGTGTAGCCCAGGCAGGCGACCCCCACCAGCGTCGACGAGTGCGGCCCGGCGCCGAGCCCGGAGGCCTCGACGACTTCCCAGACGCTGGACAGCACCGCGGGCTCACTGCTCACCACGTACACGTCGGTCGCCAGCACATGCTCCAAGTCACTGCCGACCGAGCGGAGCTGCTCCCGCAGATTGGCGATCACCCGCTCGGCCTGGCGCGGCGGATCCCCCTCCCCGACGAGCCTCCCCTCGTCGTCCAGCGGAACGGCACCGGCGAGGAACGCGAGCTTCGCGCCCGCCTCGACGACGGACACGTGCGAGTACCCGGGCGGCGGAAAGAGAGCCGGGGTGGTGACGCGCTGGATCACGGGGGCTCCTGGAGTGGACGACGGGCAACCTGCCGATCATCCGCGCCCGCGCGGGGCGCCCGCACCTGAATTTCCCCTGCCTTCGACGACGCGTATGTGCGCTGCTCGGAAAAACGCTTGGGAATACGCCAGTTGTCGCTGCTACGGTCCTTCGCGTGGCGAAACTCAATCAGATCATCGCGGTCGAGAAGGGCATCAAGTCCAAGGCTCATCAGGACCTGACAGCGGCTCATCACGGGCTGCAGAAGCCCGCGTTGCTGGCCGGAATCTCGCGGACGTATCAGCCGAAGGACGAGGAGGGTGAGCAACTGCCGCCCGAGTCCACGCGGGTTCAGGTCAAGGCCGAGGACGTGCTGCGGGATACCTCGGCCACGCTGACGCGGCTCTTCGACGTGACCGCCACCAAGGACTGGGCGAACTGCGAGGCCAGGGCCGATGTGAAGGTGGACGGGCGGGTGCTGGTCGCCGATGTGCCCGTCGCCCATCTGCTGTTCCTGGAGAAGCAGCTCGTCGATCTCAACACCTTTGTGCGGAAGCTGCCGGTGCTCGACGCCTCCGAGTCGTGGGTGCAGGATCCCTCCACCGACGCCTGGAAGACCGAGCCGGTGCGGACTCTGCGGACCAGGAAGGTGCCTCGCAACCATGTGAAGGCCGAGGCCACCGAGAAGCATCCGGCCCAGGTCGAGGTGTACTACGAGGACGTGCCGGTGGGGTACTGGACCACCGTGAAGTTCTCGGGCGCCCTGCCCGCGCGGCGCGTCAACGAACTCCTCGACCGGGTCGAGAAGCTGCAGCAGGCCGTCAAGTTCGCCCGCGAGGAGGCGAACGGCGCCGACGTCGCCGACCAGCGGATCGGGGACGCCGTCTTCGGCTACCTCTTCGGGTAGCCGTCCCGGACTCCCCGGCCTCAGCGGCCGGGGTGCGCGAGGAGCGCAAAGCTGAAGCTGAGCCTTGTCGTGAAGAGCGGTCGTACCCACAGGTGCGCACGACGAACACCGTGCACACCGGGCGGACCGCGTTGAATCTCAGACTCTCGCTCCAGACTCAGCATTCGCCGCCGATCGCCGGATCGACCGGGCCCGGGCCCCAGTACGTCGAAATGCAGGTTCAAGTCCTGCCCGCGCAGCTCGATGCGTGGTGGTCCAAAGGAAGGACGCGACGACCTTACGACTGACCCGGGTTCTCAAGTGTGCCGGCGTGTGAAGATGGGCGGCATTCCAGGGCCCGGGGGCAGGCTACGCCCCCGGGCCCGTTCCCGTTTCCGTTCCGGTTCTCAGGCGCGGTCGGCGGTTCGCCGTCCCGGGGCGCGTGAAATTGCGTTCATAAAGAACACGGCCTTCCGGGCAGCTTGTCACGCCTCGGAAATACAAACGCGCCTTTCCGTACCGGAACACGATCTACCGTGGGACGTACCAGCCCACAGCCCGGCCACCGTCGCCCGAAGGCACACCCCGCCCTCGTCCGGACAGGAGCCCCGTGTCCCGTCGTATCGCCCTGCCGCCCTGGCTCGCCCACGCCCTGCGCGCCCAGCGCGGGCCCGTGTCCTGGAGCGCGGTGACACGAGGGGCGCTGGCCGCCGGCCCGCTGCTGCTCACCGCCGTCCTGCTCCACCGCACCTCCCTCGGCGTCGTCGCCGCCATCGCGGCCATGCTCGCCGGGATCAACGACCGGCCGGGCAGCCGGCGGTCCGCCGTACGGCGCCTCGGGGTGCCCGCGGCCGCCGGTGCGCTCGGGCTGCTCGTCGGCACGTACGGCGCCCAGCACCTCACCGCCGTCCCCCTGACCCTGCTGCTCACCGGGCTCGGGCTGGTCGCCGGCGGAACGAGTGCCGTCGGGCCCGTCGCCTCCGGGGCCGGGACACAGCTGCTGGTCGCCGCCGCCATCGGGGCCGGGATGCCGGTCGCCGAGGCAGGCTGGCAGCGGGCCCTCGCCTTTCTCGCCGGGGCCGGGTGGCTGCTGGTGCTGCGGCTCGCCCTGCCCACCCCCGGCGCGATCGCCGGCGACTTCCGCTTCGACGGCGAGCGGGACGCCGTCGCCGCCGTGTACGACGCCGTGGCCGACCTCCTCGACGCGGTGGGCGGCGAGACGGCGGGCCACAGGCGTGCCGCCCTGACCGCCGCGCTCGACCACGCCCAGGACGCGCTCACCGGGCCCCGGCTGCGTCGGTACGCCAGTTCGGCCGCCGAACGCCGGCTGCACGCGCAGTACGCCGCGGCCCTGCCGCTCGCCGAGGCGGCCACCGCCCTCGCCTGGGCCGGCGAGCCCGTGTCCGCGCGGGCGGCCGAAGGGCCCCGACGGCTCGCCGCGGCCGTCCGGGCGGGCGGCGGCACCGGGCCGCTGCCCGCACCCTCGCGGTCCGCGCCCGCACTGCGTGCCCTCGACGACGCCCTGCTGCGCGCCGCGCAGGCCTTCGACCGGGCCGAGGACGCCGAGCAGCGGCCTCCGGCCCGCCGCCGCCCCGCCCTCGACCTCGTGCGGGCCGCCCTCGGCAGCGGCGGGCGGGAGTACGGGCTGCGGGTCGCCCTCTGCTTCGGGGCCAGCGCCGCCATCGCGCAGGCCCTGCACCACGCCCGCTGGTACGGCGCGCACCAGCACTGGTACTGGCTGCCTGCGACCGCCGTCTTCCTCGTCAAGCCCGACCTCGGGCCGCTCGCCTCGCGGGTGCTGTGCCGGGCCGCGGGAACCGTGCTCGGCGCCCTCGTCTTCGCGGGCCTCGCCGCCGTCCTGCCCCGGCCCGAGGGACTCGTCGTGCTGGTGGCCGTCTGCGGGGCGGTCATCCCGGTGTCCACCCGGCACTTCGGCGCCCAGACCGCCGTCGTCACCGTCCTCGTGCTCGCCCTGGTCATGGTCGGCGGCGAACCGCAGGCCTCCGTCAGCCGCATCGGCGAGACGCTGCTGGCCTGCGCGATCGTGCTGATCGTCGGCCATCTGCCGCTGGCGGGGCGGCGGGGCGGCGGGGTACGGGCCAGGCTCGCGGCGGCCGGGCGCGCCGCGCACGCCTATCTCGACCACGTCCTGAGCGAGTCCGGCGACCGCGGCGAGCGCTGGGCGCTGCGCCGTGAGGCCTATCGCACCCTCGCCGAGGCCCGCACCGCCATCGCCCTCGCCGCCGCCGAACTGCCCGCAGTCGCTCGGCACACCGCGGGCACGGACGCGGTGGCCGCCGTACTCGAACGGCTCGTGGACACGACCACCGCGTGCGCCGTGCACCTCGACGAGACCGGACGGCTCACCGCCCGGCACACCCGGCAACTCGAGGACCTGGCCGCCGAACTGGAGCGGGACGGGCAGCGGCTCGGACTCGAGGTGCCGCGGATGCCGGTCGCCGCGTGAAGCCGGCGTGCGTGCGGGGCGTCCGAGACGGTTGTGTGTTCGGGCCGTTCGGGGTCGGCGTGTGTGCCGGTGGTGTCGGCAGTGTCCGGACTCAGTCCGTGAACCGGGCCCAGACCGGTGCGTGGTCCGACCCCGCGGCCCCGCGCCGGTCCGCCGGGTCCTGGCCCACCGACGGCAGGTCCGGCGGCGCCGTGGTGCCCGGCAGACCGGTGCCCGCTTCCGACAGCCGGTGCACCAGCCGGTGGCTGAGGAGGATGTGGTCGATCAGTTCGTGCCGGCCGGAGTCGACACGGGAGTAGCGCTGCTCCGCCGGTATGCGCGGGGCGGTGTCCCACAGCCGTACGGCGTCGCCCTGGTCGGCGCGGTCGTAGCCGGCGGTGCCGAGCTCCGAGCCGGGCGGACCGAGGAGGAGCTGGGTGGTGGCCGCCTGCACCTCGTCGTTGAGGTCGCCGAGGACCGCGAGGTCGCGGGACCTGCCCTGGCCTGCGAGCAGTTCGTCCGCCAGGGCCCGCAGGGCCGTCGCCTCGGCGGCGCGCCGGTAGAGGGCGTACGCCCCGTAGCGCGCCCGTTCGCCCTCGTCGTGCGGGTAGAAACGGTCCCCGGGGTAGGTCAGCAGCTTGGACTTGAGGTGGGCCACCGCCACCGTGAGCGGTCCGGCCGGGGCCTGGAGCGTGACCGCCAGGAAGCCGCGTCCGGCCCCGGTGGCGGTCCCGCCGGAGTCGTCCGTCTGCACCGGGCGCAGTCCGGCCGGGAACGCGGCCGTGTCGGCGGCCACCGTCAGCTCGGTACGGGACAGGAAGCCGACCCGGATGCCCCGGCCGTCGGGATGCGAGGAGAGGGTGAACCGCCAGCTCGGACCCAGCAGTTCGGCCAGATCTGCCAGAGCGTCGGGGTCCCCGACCTCCTGGACGCCGAGCAGGGCCGGGTCGAGCGCGTCGACCACGGAGGCGAGGGCGGCGAGTTTCGCCTCGTAGGCGGACTTGTCCCGGGGGCCGTAGGGGCTGCCCGGCCGGTAGAGGTTTTCGAGGTTCCAGGTGCCCAGAAGCATGCCGGGCTCCTTCCAGGAGGTGGTGCGGCCAGCGTGCTCGCCCCGGCCGTGCCGCGACAGAGCCGGGACCGGATGCGCGGTTCGGCTCACGCGGGCCGAGGACCGCGCCGTACGTCGGGGCGATGAGCCCGGCTCGCCGGAAAGAAATCTCCGGCCGCACCGATGAGTTCTCCGCCCTGCCGCGGTCACCACCCGGAACCGACCGTTGTACAGGAGGTCCCATGTCGCTTCCGGAGATCGTCTCGCGTGAGCGGTGGCGTGCCGCGCGTGCGGAGTTACTGCTCAAGGAGGAGGCGCTCGCACGGGCGCGGGACGCGCTGAGCGCCGAGCGGCGCCGGCTGCCCATGGTCGAGGTGGATCCGGAGTACGTCTTCGAGGGGGGCGACGGCAAGGCGACCCTGCTGGACCTCTTCGACGGGCGGTCCCAACTCGTCGTCCACCACTACATGTTCGCCCCGGAGTGGCAGTCCGGCTGCCCCTGCTGCGCCGCCTTCCTGGACCAGGTCGGCCACCTCGCCCATCTACGGGCGCGCGGCACCTCGTTCGCGGTGGTCTCCCGGGCGCCGTTCACCAGGATCCTGCCGTTCAAGGCGCGGATGGGCTGGACGCTGCCCTGGTACTCCTCCGGCGACGGCGACTTCGTCCGCGACTTCAACCGTGACTTCAACCGTGACTTCGAGGCGACCATCGTCGTGGACGACGAACCGGTCGAACGGCCCGGCCTCAGCTGCTTCCTGCGGGAGCACGACCGGGTCTTCCACACCTACTCGGTGTACGACCGGGGCCTCGACGGACTCGGCCCGGCCACGTCCCTGCTCGACCTGACCGCCCTCGGCCGGGTACCGGAGGGCAGTGACCGCGTCCGCTGTCACGACGAGTACGAAGACTGACACATCCGGTCACGAACGTGGCCGAAAGTCAACGGATCCTCACCGTCCGCGCCGACGGCGTGTCGGGTATGTCTCAGTAGCGTCACCGGGCGAGCCGTTCACGTTCTCCAGAGCGTTAACTCCTACAGGTAGGACGCTTTTCTGGAGGTGCAGGATGGTGAACGGGCGAACCGTGCTCGAACGCTTTCCCGCAGGCGGACCGCGAGGATCATGGCCTGCGGAGGAGTTCGCGCAGGCCCGGCGGCGGGAAGGGCTGCCCGCCGAGGTCGTGATGGATCTGGCCACGGACACGTTCCTGGTCATCGTGCGCGGCACCGGCGGTGCCGAGGGCTGACCCGCAGGCTGCCCCGAGGGCTAACCGGCCCTGCGGACCGGTGGCCTCGCCGTGAACTGGTCCGCCTGGAGCGCGTACAACTCCGCGTAGACGCCGCCGCTCGCCAGGAGTTCGTCGGGGGTGCCCGACTCCACCACCCGGCCCTGGTCGAGGACGTGCACCAGATCCGCGTGGCGGACCGACGCCAGCCGGTGCGTGATCAGTACGACGGTCTGCCCGTTGCCCGCCAGCGCGCGGATCTTCTCGAAGACCTCCAGCTCGGCCCGTGCGTCCAGGGCGGCCGTCGGCTCGTCCACGATCAGGATGCGACCGCGCCGGTAGGCGGCCCGCGCGATGCCCAGCCGCTGCCACTGGCCGCCGGACAGCTCGTGCCCGCCGCTGAAGTTGCGGGCCAGCAGGGTGTCCAGACCGCGCGGCAGGTCCCCGACCACCTCCTCGGCGCCCGCCTCCGTGACCGACGTCGCCAGCCGCTCGTCGGTGAGCGGTGCCGACGAACGGCCGACGGCGACGTTGACCTTGGCGGTGAACGGCCAGCGCTTGAAGTCCTGCGCGACCATGGCGACGCGTTCGGCGAGCCGGTGCCGGTCGGCCCGCGCCGCGTCGACGCCGTCCCACAGGATGCGGCCGCGATCCGGCTGGTACAGCCCGGCCAGCAGCTTGACCAGGGTGGTCTTGCCGGAGCCGTTCTCGCCGACCAGGGCGACGATGCGGCCCAGGGGGAGGCTGAGCGTGACGTCGTCCAGGGCGGGGCGGGTGGCATCGTCCGGATGATCGCTCGGATAGGCGAAGGTGACGTTCTCGAAGCGGATCTCCCGCGGGTCGTCGGGGAGCGGGTCACCGCCGACCGGGATCGCGCGCTCGGCCGCCTCGACGTACAGCCGCTCCAGGTCGCCGACGAACAGGGCCTCCTCGTGCAGGGTGTTGATCTCCAGCACGAGGGTGTTCAGGCTCGCCGAGCCGGAGCGGATCGCGATCACCGCCGTACCGGCCACCGACAGGGCCATCGCCCCGCTCAGCAGCAGCCCGCCCAGCGTCGCGTACGTGGCGACGGTCGCGAGTCCGGTCCAGGCCGCCGCGATCAGACCGGTACGGGCCGCGAGCCGGGCCAGCCGGGCCTGCTCCGCCTCCGCCGTCTCCGACATCGCCCGGTAGTGCCGAAGCAGGAACGGGCCGACCCCGTGCACCCGGATCTCCGGCGCCGCCTCCGGCTCGGTGAGCAGAGCGCTGATCAGGTGGCCGGCGCGGGCGTGCTGCACCCAGGTGTGGAACGACTCGTAGCGGCGCCGGGCGTTGGTCAGGGCTCCCCAGGCACTCGGGATCGTCATCGTGATCAGCAGCGGGAGCAGGGCCGGGTGCAGCACGGTCAGCACCCCGGCCGCGGTGATCAGCGAGATCATCGCGTTCACCACGCGCGTGCCGTAGCTGATCATGCGGCGGGCCGAGGAGGCGCCGTACTGCGCGGTGTCCAGCAGTTTGTGGAAGGCGTGGTCCTCGATCGCGGCGAGTTCGACGGCCGCGGCCCGCTCCAGGTACATCTCGGTCGCCACCCGCTCGACCTTGGGTTCCAGGCGGCCGGTGGCGTAGGTGGACGCGGCGCGCAGCACGGCGGCCAGGAACAGGACGGCGGCCATGGCCACCAGGGCGGGGGCGGCGCTGCGCAGCCGTTCCTCGATGGTGCCGGTGCCGATCAGCCGGCCCAGCACGCTGTTCACGGCGAGCAGGCTGACCGCCTGGGCCACCCCGACGCCCACCTGCGAGGCCAGCACGATCCGCGTGGCCCGGGCGTCCGCCTGCCGGGCCAGCCGCAGACTGGAGGCGAGCATGCCGGGCAGCCGGGTCATCATGGCGCGGAAGTCCAGCTCCAGGAAGGCGTCCCCGTGCTGGTTCCAGCCCATGTCGTAGCGGAGCGGCCCCCCGAACAGCAACTGCTCCGACTCCGACACCTCGGGCGCCGCCGTGTCCTGCCTCTTCGTCACCGCGATCCTCCCCGGGGCCGTGACCGTGGACGAACGGCCACTATCGCGGGCGAAGCCGCCACCGGGCAGGGCGCACACCGAGGCTCGCGGGGCGCGGGGGAGTGCACGGGGAGTGAGGTCGGGACAACGCGGATACCGCTCATGGCCGGAGACGGTCCCGACGCGGCTCACGGCCCGACGCGACGCCGAGTCGGCTCATGATCCGAAGCGACGCCGTCGGCCCGGCTCGCGGCCGAGAGTAACTCCGTCAGGGTTTCCGGCGGCCGGCCTCGCGCCGCCGTCACCTCTCGGTCGGCCCGGCGCCTCGCGCCTGCGCCGGTCGGTCCCACTTGCCGGTCGGTCTCACTTGCCCGTCGGCCTTACCGGCCCGGTCGGCCTTACCGGCCCGGTCGGCCCTACCGGCCCGGTCGGCCCTACCGGCCCGGTCGGGCTTACCGGCCCGGCGGGTCTCACCAGCCCGGTCGGGCTCAACAGCCCGGTCGGCCTCACCCATCCGTTCCGTCGGCCGAGGCCGCGCGGCGTCACGCGGGCAGGGGGCGGGACCACTCCGGCGTCGTCCCCGTCACCCGGCACAGGGCGAGGTACAGCGGTATCGGCGGGGTGTACGGCACCGTGCCCCCGGGGCGGTGGATCAGGCGGGCGGCCGTGGGGAGCGGGGCGCCCGGGCTGTAGTGGGCCGGGGCGGGCCAGGTGAGGGCGTCGTCGGAGTCCGACGGGACGATCCACCACCAGTGCGTGCCATCGGCGTACACGCATCCCACCCGCGGCAGCCGCGGGACGACCAGCGGCCCCAGTCGCGCCGGTACGGCCACAGCGTCGCAGCCCAGCGGTGCCGTCATCCCCTCGGGCACCGGGAACGGCCCGCCTGTGCCGTCCACGGGCGACGACCGCCGGTCACGCTTCAGGCGGACCAGGGTGTCGAGGCCCAGCGGCCGGCCGGCGCCGCGTACGCCGGTCATGGCTGCCTCCGCCGCGGCACCGACCCCAGCGCCCCGGACCGCCCCTCCGCGCCGGAGCCCGACGACGGCGGGTGCACCGGAGGGTGCGCGGGGCCGTGGGACGGGCCGTGCGACGGACCCGGTACGGGGCGGGAGCCCCAGCCCAGGTCGTTGCGCGGCTCGGCGGTCTCCCGGGCGGCATCGGTCCGGCGCGGCAGCTCCGCCCAGACCAGCAGGCCGGGCCCGTGCTCCTGAGCTCCCCAGGCCTGACAGAGCGCGTCGACGAGCAGCAACCCCCTCCCGTGCTCCTCCTCGGGGCGCTGCGGGGACGGGTGGGGCTCGTCGGGCGCACAGCCCTCGTCGTGCACGGCGATGCGCACCGTGTCGTCGTGGTCGTGCAGCTCGCACACGACGCGACTGCTCGCGGTGTGCACGATCGCGTTGGTGACCAGCTCGGTGATGACCAGGGCGGCGGTGTCGCAGGTGTCCGCGCAGACCGACCAGCCGGTCAGCCGGGCACGCACCAGGCGTCTCGCCTGGGCGGGAGAGGCCGGATGAGCGGCCAGCTCGAACCGGAACCGGCGCTTGACAGTGCCCTCACCAGGCTCGGCTGCCTCCCCCACGCTCGAAGGAGTTCGCACGGGAGGACCCCCATCAGCACCGAGACCGAGACGGTCTGCGGCGGCGTCTGTTCCTAAGGGCGCGGACGGAATCACGCTTGCCACTATCTCCCCGCCATGAACACTTGGCAAGTGTCACTCTGAAAAATGCAGAGTGCTGTGTGACGCGGTGAAGGGCCGTGGCACACTGCTCGCAACAGCATGTCGAGCGGCGCCAGTTGGGATCAGTGAGGATCCGGCGGACCGATCCGGCCAATGCGACCGATGTCACCGAACTGGACTGTTCCGGCTGTTCGGACCGAATCGGTCTTACCTGGTCTTTCCGGTCGCACTGTCTGATCTTTGAACGAGTCTTCGAATGGCGCCGCCGGGCTGTCGGCATGCCGGTGACACCTGTATGTGCAGGGCGGCCATGACGCCGGCGCGCGCCCCATGGGCGAGGCCGGCCAGGGAACTTCGTGGAGGTGGAGCGTGAGCGAGCCGCGGTCCGCGCCGACCGTGGGCCAGGTGGTCCTCGGCCGGCGCCTCCTCGACCTGCGGGAACGCGCGGGGCTCAAGCGCGAGGAGGCTGCCCGCGTGCTCCGCGTGGCGCCCGCCACCGTCCGCCGTATGGAGATGGCCGAGGTCGCCCTCAAGATCCCGTACCTCCAACTGCTCCTGAAGGCCTACGGGGTGTCCGACGAGGAGGCCGACCTCTTCGTCCGGCTCGCCGAGGAGGCCAACCGGCCCGGCTGGTGGCAGCGGTTCCACGACATCCTGCCGACCTGGTTCTCCATGTACGTCAGCCTGGAGGGCGCGGCGAGCCTGATCCGCTCCTACGAACCGCACTTCGTGCCCGGCCTGATGCAGACCGAGGACTACGCGCGCGGGGTGCTGAAGTCGGGCGCCATCGGCCAGACGGAGCCGGAGGAGATCGAGCGCCATGTCGCCCTGCGCATGGAACGCCAGCAACTGCTCACCCGTACCGACGCGCCCCGCGTCTGGGCGGTGATGGACGAGACCGCCCTGCGCCGCCCGGTCGGCGGTCCGGAGGTGATGCGCGCGCAGATCGACCGACTGATCGAGGTCACGAAGCTGCCCAATGTGACGCTCCAGGTCGCCCCGTTCTCCAACGGGCCGCACCCGGGGACGTACGGGCCCTTCGTGCTGTTCCGATTCGCCATGCCCGAACTGCCGGACATGGTCTACAGCGAGTACCTGACCGGCGCCGTCTACCTGGACGCGCGCACCGAGGTGGCGACCCACCTCGAGGTCATGGACCGCATGGCGGCGCAGGCCGCTACGGCACAACGCACGAAGGAGATCCTCCGGGATCTCCGCAAGGAGCTGTGAATGGATCGAATAAAGCCCCAGTCCGGGCCGCGGAACCGCACCGAGCGGATCTACAACGGCATGCCTGCCCGGGAACTGGGCAGCGAGGGCTGGCACAAGCCGTGGAGTGGCGGCAACGGGGGCAACTGCCTGGAGGCGATGAAGCTGGCCGACGGCCGGATCGCCGTCCGCCAGTCGACCGACCCGGACGGACCGGCACTGATCTACACCACGGACGAGATGACGGCATTCATCGAGGGCGCCAAGGCGGGGGAGGCCGACTTCCTGCTCTCCTGACCTCTCCTGCCTCTGGCCTCCCTGACCTTCCTGTGTCGTTCTGTTGTTCAAGTAATCAGCTGTTCGATCTCTTGTCCTGCTACTGAATTGATGACCGGGCCAGGCCCGTAGCAGATCCGCTCGATCGACGGCGGTCCGACCGCGAGACCGCGCCGGACCGCCGTCCCCGATCTTCCCGGCTTTCCCGGTTTTCCCTGCTTTCCCGGAGGCGACTACACCGTCATCGGCCGGTCGTGCGGCGATATCGGCGACGGCAGTCGTGAACTTCCCGTCAGATAGAGGTCGACGGCCGCCGCCACCGCCCGCCCCTCCGCGATCGCCCACACGATCAGCGACTGCCCGCGCGCCGCGTCCCCGGCCGCGAACACACCGGGCACGTTCGTGGCGAACCCCGCGTCCCGGGCGACGGTCCCGCGCGGCTCCGTCACCACCCCCAGCTGGTCGAGAAGCCCGTCCTCCCGGTCGGGCCCGGAGAATCCGAGCGCGAGCAGCACCAGGTCGGCGGGGAGCGTCCGCCCGGTCCCGGGCACCGGCAGCCGCGCCTCGTCCACCTCCACCAGGTGCAGCGAACGCACATGGCCTCTCTCGTCACCCGTGAAGCGCAGCGTCGACGCCGCGAACAACCGCGCGTCCGCGTCCGCGGCGGGCGCCGTCTCCAGGTCCCGCGCCTCCTCGTGCGCCGCCGACAGCCGGTAGATCTTCGGATACGTCGGCCACGGCTCCAGGTCCTCGTCCCGCTCGGCACCCGGCTGCGCGTAGATGTCCAGCTGGGTCACCGACGCGGCCCGCTCCCGCAGCGCCGTCCCCAGGCAGTCCGCCCCCGTGTCACCCCCGCCCACGATCACCACATGCTTCCCGGCCGCCGACATGGGCGACTCGGCCAGATCCCCCTCGCACACCCGGTTGGCCAGCGGCAGATACTCCATCGCCTGGTGTATTCCGTCCAACTCCCGGCCCGGCACCGAAAGTTCCCGCCACGCCGTCGCTCCGGTCGCGATCACCACCGCGTCGTACCGGGCCCGCAGCTCCGCCGCCCGCACATCCCGCCCGACCGCCACCGACGTACGGAACTTCGTCCCCTCGGCCCGCATCTGGCCCAGCCGCCGTTCCAGGTGCTGCTTCTCCATCTTGAAGGCGGGGATGCCGTACCGCATCAGCCCGCCCAGCCGGTCGTCCTTCTCGTACACGGCGACCGTGTGACCGGCCCGGGTCAGCTGCTGCGCCGCCGCGAGCCCGGTCGGCCCCGACCCGATCACCGCCACGGTCCGCCCGGACAGCCGCTCCGGCGGCCGCGGCGAGGCGAACCCCTGCGCCCAGGCATGATCCGCGATGGCGCACTCGACGTTCTTGATGGTGACGGCGGGCTGGTTGATCGCGAGCACACAGCCCGCCTCGCACGGTGCCGGGCACAACCGTCCGGTGAACTCGGGGAAGTTGTTCGTCGCGTGCAGCCGGTCGCTCGCCGCCCGCCAGTCCTCCCGTGACACCAGGTCGTTCCACTCGGGGATCAGGTTCCCCAGCGGACACGCGTCGTGGCAGAACGGCACCCCGCAGTCCATGCAGCGGTCCGCCTGCTTGCTGATGATCGGCAGCAGCGCGCCGGGGACGTACACCTCGTCCCAGTCCCGGACCCGCTCCTCGACGGGCCGCCGCGCCCACTCCTCGCGCGGTGTGGTCATGAACCCCTTGGGATCGGCCATGGTCGTCTTCCTCATGTGCGGTTGCCCCAGGCCGTGCATCATCGGGCGGCACTCTTTCGGCCACGATACGTCCCCCCGGGCACGACCGCAGAGTGGCTGACAGCGCTTTCTGGCGGGCCTTCCTCAGGGGGAGGCCAGCTGAGGGCCAGCCCGTGTCCAGTCGGGGTCCAGTCCCCTCCCACGGCTCCCTCAGGACAGTGCCAGTACATAGGCGACGGCCGCCGCGGCCGACGCGACGGTGCGCACGTGGTTCCAGAGCGTCCACTCGCGCACGTACACCGGCCAGTAGGAGACGGCCTCCGGGGTACCCGGCTCCAGCCTGGCCAGCGCCTCGTTCCGCGGCACGTTCGCCATCGCGGTCAGCCCGAACGAACCGAACAGGTACAGACCGCTGCCCAGCAGCAGCTCCGCCTTGCCCGCGTCCGGCCACACCACGAACGTCACCACCGCGATCATCGCGCACACCACCGCCGACCCCGCGAACACCAGCATGAACGCCGGGGTCAGGGCCGCCCGGTTGATCGCGTTCATCGCGGCGACCCCCTGCGCCGGCGGCAACGAGGCCAGCCCGCGCATCACGAAGGTCGAGAACCCGCAGAACACCCCCGCCACCAGTCCGGCCCCCAGCACCCCCAGCAGGACCAGCACGCCATACGGTCCGTCGATCACGACCACCACTCCCGCTCTCGTCCCTGGACGCCTCCGCCACTCAGGTCAATGCCCATGAGCGCCCCCCTCCCATGACTGTGAGGCCCGCCCGCCTGCACATCCGACCGGAATCACCCCCACACCCCTGTCCTTGTCCGCCGTCACCCGGTCAAGCGGATCTCCACCCCGGCCTCCCACTCACGCAGCACCGCCTCGACCGTCCGCGCTGTCCGCCGCCGTGCCTCGTACCGCGGCACCCCGCTCATCAGCAGCTGGTCGTACGGCGTGTCCACGTGCCGTACGCCTGCCACCACCGCCGAGCCCACCGCCCTTTCCGACAGCGCCCGCCCGGCCGCGGTCCGCCCGACCCGCCCGCTGCCCCGCGCCGACGCGTGCGCCGCGATCGCCCGGGCCCGCTCCTGCGGGCAGCCCGGGAACAGGCGCAGGATCTCCGCCGCGAACGCCTCCGTGAACAGCGCGTCCTCGGCCGCCCGCCGCTTCGCGTCCCGCGCCCGGCGCCGCCGCCGCGCCTCGGCGTCGGCCAGGCACCGCACCTCGGCCCGGGCCAGCGCGGCCTCCTCGACCAGCACACCCTGCCGCTCGTACCGGCTCTTGCGCCGGTTGAACCGCACCACCACCGCCGACAGCGTGCTCTCCTCCCGGGACCGCCGGGTCAGCGCCGTGTCCCCACGCGGCAGGAACACCAGATGCCCGAGATCGGCGCAGTCGAGACACCGCGGCACCCCGTCCTCCACCACCAGCAGCGACAGCGGCCCCCGGCTGCACGCCGCACACCGCCTGCGCCGCAGTGGCTGCACGACCAGAAGTCCATCGTGGTGAGGGGGAGTTGCGAGGCGTGTCATATGCGGTACTTTCCCCTTCCCAGGGGCTGATCTCACGTCGCTCGCGCCTCCGCCGCGAACCGGACGACATCACCTCCCCGCCCTGTGTCCTGCGCTGCTCCCCGCCTCCTCTCCGCCGTGCTCCGGCCCGCCGCGGCGCCCGGCCCCGGGACCACCCCGGCTTGCCCGAACGGCCGAACCGGCATCATGATCCTGTGCGACTCGAAGCGATCACCTGGGACCGGCTCGCCGACCGTCTCGCCGAGCGGCTGGCCGGACTGAAGCCCGCCGACGGGAGCGCCTGGCCACGCGTCGCCTTCGACGGCGCCCCGGCAGCCCGGCCCGGCGACCTGGCGGAGCGCGTCGGCGAGGCGCTGCGCGTACGGGGCCGGCCGTCACTGGCCGTCGCCACCGAGGGCTTCCTGCGCCCCGCCTCGCTGCGCCTGGAGCACGGGCACCGCGACGCGGAGTCGTACTACGGAGGCTGGTTCGACACCAACGCCCTGTGGCGCGAGGTCTTCGGCCCCCTCGACCCCGGCGGTACCGGCCGCGTCCTGCCCGACCTGTGGGACCCGACCACCGACCGCGCCACCCGCAGCCCCTATGTCCAACTCCCGCCCGGTGGCCTCCTGCTGCTGCACGGACCACTGCTGCTACGGCACTGGTTCCCGTTCGACCTGACCGTCCACCTCCTCCTGACCCCCGGAGCCCTGCGCCGCCGCACCCCCGAGACCGACCACTGGACCCTCCCCGCCTTCGAGCGCTACGCGACCGAGACCGACCCCGCCGGCACGGCCGACGTCCTCGTCCGCGCCGACGACCCACGGCATCCGGCGTGGAGCGGCTGAGCGGCCTCGCGACGAGACGGCTCAGAGCCAGCCGTTGCGCCTGAAGCCCCGGTACAGCACCAGACACGCCACGGATATGACGCCGATGACGAGCGGATACCCGAACCGCCAGTGCAGCTCCGGCATGTGATCGAAGTTCATGCCGTACACACCGCACACCATCGTCGGCACGGCGATCACCGCGGCCCAGGCCGTGATCTTCCGCATGTCCTCGTTCTGCGCGACCGTCACCTGCGCCAGATGCGCCTGGAGAATGGAGTTGAGCAACTCGTCGAACGCCGCGATCTGCTCCTTGGCCCGCATCAGATGGTCGAGGACATCCCTGAAGTAGGTCTGTATCTCCGGGGCGATCACCCGTATCGGCCGGGTGGTCAGCTCCTCCATCGGCCTGGCGAGCGGCACCACCGCCCGCTTCAGCTCCAGGAGTTCACGCTTCATCTGGTAGATCCGGCCGGGATCTGCCCGCGCGCCGTTCTCCGCGAACACGTCCGCCTCGACCTGGTCGATGTCGGCCTGCACCGAGTCCGTGACGCTCAGATAGTCGTCGACCACATGGTCCGCGATCGCGTGCAGCACCGCCGCCGGCCCCTTGGCGAGCTGTCGCGGCGTGGCTTCCAGCTCCTCGCGCAGCGGCCCCAGCGAGCCGTGCCGGCCGTGCCGTACCGTGATCACGAAGTCCTCGCCGACGAACACCATGATCTCGCCGGTGTCGACCACCTCGCTGGTCGCCGTCAGCTTCTCGTGCTCGACGTAGCAGACCGTCTTGAACACCGCGAACAGCGTCTCGCCGTACCGCTCCACCTTCGGGCGCTGATGGGCCTCGACCGCGTCCTCCACGGCCAGCGGGTGCAGGTGGAACAGCTCGGCGATGCCGGCGAACTCGCTGTCCGTCGGTTCGTGCAGCCCCAGCCAGACGAACCCCTCGCCCTTCTTGCGTACCCGTTCCACCGCGGAGAACAGATCGGCGCACTCCGGGACCCGCACCCCGTCCTCGTACGTCACGCAGTTGACCACCGAGGAGCCCAGCGGGGACCGCGCGTGATGGTTCAGGTCGACGCGGGGCAGCCGCCGGGCCAGCCGCGCCACCCTGCGCAGCCCGCCGGCCCTGCCCAGCCCCGTGACCTTCCGCAGATTCCCTGCCATCGTCATCCGGATCTCCTTGCGTGGCCCCACTCGCGCCGTGCTTCCCGCCTTGCCCGGCAAGTCTGCCAGCCCGGCGTGAGACCCGGGTAAGCCTGTGGGAACGGCGAGTTCCGGTTGGTTCCCGCCTGTGGACAACCGGATACCCGGCGCGGTTCCCGCCAGTCGGCGTCGAGTCGGCGTCGAGTCGGCGGAGCTACGCGAATCCCTCCCACGCCCGTCGGCGGCGCGCTCGGCTCGGCGCGGCGGAGCGCCGGCCGTCCCGGACAAGCCGGGCAACTGGGATCATCACTTCATGACACAGGCCGACGGATATCTCCTCGACAACCAGCAGAGCGAGGCCGGGCAGCGCTTCGACGCCTTCGCGAACCTCTTCGACCCGACCACCTTCCGCCACTTCGAGGCATTCGGTCTCGGAGCGGGCTGGCGCTGCTGGGAGGTCGGGGCCGGCGGCACCTCCGTGGTGTCCTGGCTGGCCGGGAAGGTCGGGCCGACCGGCCAGGTCGTCGCCACCGACATCGACACCTCGCTGCTCGCCGCGGCCGCCCACGCACCCGTCGAGGTCCGCACCCATGACGTCGGCGCCGAGGAGCCGCCGGGGGAGGGCTTCGACCTGGTGCACGCCCGGCTCGTGCTGGTCCATGTGCCGGACCGGGAAAGGGCGTTGCGCTCCATGATCAAGGCGCTGCGCCCCGGTGGCCGACTGCTGATCGAGGACGCCGACCCCGCCCTCCAGCCCCTCACCTGCCCCTACGAGTACGGCCCCGAGCAACAGCTCGCCAACCGCCTGCGCCAGGGTTTCCGCAAGCTCCTCGCGGAACGCGGCGCCGACCTGTCGTACGGCCGCAGGCTTCCCCGGCTGCTCCGCGAGGCCGGACTGCACCAGGTGGAGGCCGAGGCCTACTTCCCCGTCGCCTCGCCCGCCTGCACCGCCCTGGAGACGGCCACCGTCCGGCAGATCCGCGACCGGCTCGTCACGGCGGGCCTGGCCACCGACGAGGACATCGACCGGCACCTGGCCAACGTGGCGACGGGCAGCATGGACCTCGCCACGGCCCCGATGATCTCGGCGTGGGGCCGCAAGGCGTAGGCCCGCGGCTTCGGGCACGACGCCGCGACCACGCACACCGCTGCCGGGCACGGTGCCGTGCCGAGCCGCTCCGTTTCCGGTCGTGGGGCCGTGACGAGCCGTGCTGTTCCGGGCGCGAGGCTGTGATGAGCCGCTCCGTTTCCGGGCGTGAGGCCGTGACAGGCCGTGCCGTTTCCAGCCGCGAGGCTCTGAGCTGCGCCACCTCCTTACGGGTGCCGTGATCAGTCGGGGGCGGGTGGTCTCGCCCCCACGCGTTCCACCGCCCGTGAGCCCGCCTGGCAGCCCCGTACCGCCGCCTCCCGAGCATCCGCGCCGGCGACCAGCGCGGCGAGGAACGCCCCGGTGAAGGCGTCACCGGCCCCCGTGGTGTCCCGGGGCGTCGCCGGTGCGGCCGGGACACGTGCGAGGACGTCGCCCGCCCGGGCCACCAGCGCACCGTCGGCTCCCGCCTTGGCCACCACCAGCGGCACCTGGCGACTCAGCTTGGCCGCGGCGTCCGCCGGATCGGGCAGCCCCGTCAGCAGACAGGCCTCGTCCCGGCTCGGCAGCAGGACGTCCACCCCCTCGGCGAGCGCCAGGAAGCGGTCCACCCCGAGCTCCACGAGGAACCCTGCCGACGCCGGGTCCAGGCTCACCGGCACGTCACGCGCGCGTGCCGCCGCCAGGGCCACCGCCACCAGCGCCCGGCTCGGTTCGGAGAACAGCAGATAGCCGGAGAGATGCAGCCGGGCCACCCCGTCCAGCAGCGTGTCCGACCAGTCGGAGGGCTCCAGTCGCAGGGACGCCCCACTGTCCGTGAGGAAGGTGCGCTCGGCCGCGGCGCCGTCGTCGACCAGACAGATCACCGTCCCCGTCGCCGCCTCCGGGTCCACCACGAGCCGGGGCCGCACTCCGGCTGTGACCAGCTCCCGCTCGTGCCACTGCGCCGCGTCCGCGCCCACTCGTCCCAGCAGCCGGACATCCGCACAGCCCGTGTGGGCGGCCCAGCAGGCCACATTGGCGCCCGCCCCGCCGGGCAGGGTCCGGATCACGGCGGCCGTGTCGGTGCCGGCCGCGAGCGGCCCCCGGTACCGCGCGACGACATCGGTGACGACGTCCCCGACAACCAAGAGCGCCCCATGCGCCCCCCGCTCGGTCGTCACCCCCGGGCCCACGCCGAGGCGATCCGCGCTGCCAGCCGGACGTTGCCGCGCACGGCCGCCAGATTGGCCTCCAGCGAGGCCCCGTCGGTGTGCCGGACCAGATAGTCGAGCAGGAACGGTGTGACCCCCTGGCCGGAGATCCCCTCCGCGTCGCACGCGTGCAGCGCGTCGGCGAGCACCCGTGCGTGCAGCGCGGGGTCGAGCTGCTCCGCCTCCGGAACGGGATTGGCGACGATCAGCGCCGTGTCCGCCGCGTCGAGCGCGTCCTGGGCCCGCATGACGTCCGCGACCTGCTCCGGGCTCCGCAGCGTCCAGTCCACCGGATGCCCGGAGTCGGACAGGTAGAAGCCGGGGAAGCGGTCCGTGCCGTACCCGGCGACGGCCACACCCAGGGTCTCCAGGCGCTGGAGGGTGGCCGGCACGTCCAGGATCGACTTCACCCCCGCGCACACCACCGTGATCCGGGTGCGCGCCAGCAGGCCCAGGTCGGCGGACTCGTCCTGGGTCGCCGTCCACTCACGGTGCACCCCGCCGAGACCGCCCGTCGCGAACACCCGAAGGCCGGCCAGCGCCGCCAGCTGGGCCGTCGCCGACACGGTGGTCGCCCCGCTCGCCCCCGCCGCCACGGCGAGCGGCAGGTCGCGGTGGCCCAGCTTGCGGATCCCGTCCTCGTTGGCGACCCGCTCCAACTGGTCCTTGGCCAGGCCGACACGGGGTCGCCCGTCCAGTACGGCGATGGTCGCGGGCACCGCGCCCGCCCGCCGTACCGTGTCCTCCAGCTCCAGTGCCACCTGGAGGTTGCGCGGGCGCGGCAGCCCGTGCGCGATGATCGTGGACTCCAGGGCGACCACCGCGCGACCCGCGTCGAGCGCCTCCCTGACCTCTTCCGACACCACCAGCACCACGCCTGTCTCCTGTCTGTCGGTCTTCCCTCATCTCTGTCGGGGGCCGCATCCGGCTAAACGCTTGCGGCCTGTGGGGGACGCCACCAGCCTGGGCGGCATGACGAATCCCCCGGTACGTCTGGACCACGTCGTCCTCTGGGTCGCCGACCCGGCCGCCGCGGCCGGCTTCTACGAGCGGATGCTCGGCCTGGAGCCGCTGCGGGTCGCCGAGTTCACCGCGGGCGAGGCGCCCTTCCCCTCGGTGCGTGTCAACGAGGAGACCATCCTCGACCTCGCGCCGCTCACCCTCGGCGCGCGCATGCCCGCACTCCCCGGCGCCGCCGGCAGCGCGGGCCACCCCGTGAACCACGTCTGTCTGTCCCTGCCGCCCGACGCCTTCGACGCCCTGCGCGCCCGCCTCGCCGAGCACGCCGTGCCCATGACCGACATCGGACACGACTCCTTCGGCGCCCGCGGCAGGGCCCCGCGCAACTTCTACTTCCGGGACCCCGACGGCAACGTCGTCGAGGCACGGCACTACGGCTGACCTGCCCGGCGGGGCACCGCACGACCGGGACTCGGGGGCCGTGCCTCAGAACAGCGGCTCGGGCAGCACACCCTCCAGGGCGAGCAGCTTCCGCTTGGTCTCCAGGCCGCCCCCGAACCCGCCGATCCCGCCGTCGCTCTCCACCACCCGGTGACAGGGCACGACGACCGGCAGCGGATTGGCGCCCATCGCGGCGCCCACCGCCTGCGCCGCGCCGGGCTGACCGACCCATCCCGCCAGATCGCCGTACCCGACCACCGTGCCGTACGGGACACCGGCGGCCAGTTCGCGCAGCACCTGCCGGTTGAAGCCGGAGATCAGCGACCAGTCCAGCGGCAGGTCGAAGTCCTGCCGCCGGCCCGCGAAGTACGCCTGCAGCTGGGATATCGCCTCGGCCAGCACGGGCTCCGCGGGATCCTCGACGGGCTCGGTGCCCAGCCTGGCCGAGAGCCGCTCCACCGTCCGCTCCCGTACCGCGTCGGTGGCGTGGAACACCACGTTGACCAGGCCGCTGCCGGTCGCCGCGACCAGCAGCGGACCGATGTCGGTGCTTACGACGGCCCACACCACCCGCTGCCCGTACTGCCCTTCGCTGTCCATGTGCCCCACCGTACGACCCGCCACTGACAACGCCCGTCGTCCGGGCGGGCTCAGCTCGCCCGCAGCGCGGCCCGCACCACGTCGGGTCTGTTGGTGATGAGGCCGTCGACGCCGTAGCCGACGGCCTTCCAGGTGGTGACCGCGTCGTTCACCGTCCAGGTGAAGACACGCAGCGGCCGGCCGTGCGGCCCGACGACCGCGTGCACGGTGTGCACATAGCCCGCCGAGATCGACTCCACCGACGGGTTGATCAGGTCGGCGAAGCCCGCGTACCGGCGCAGGGACGCCACCGACGGGGTGCCGAGGTAGCCGGTCGTCACGGCGGGCCGCAGATCGTGCACGGTGCGCAGGCTGTCCGCGCTGAAGCTCTGCACGACGAGCCGGTCCAGGTGCCCGCGGTCCAGCCAGCCCTCGTTGCCCAGCAGCTTGAGGATCTGCTGCTCGATGCCCGGGTACAGCTCCGGGTTCTTGATCTCCAGAAGCAGCTTCTCGTGGTTGTGCTCGACCCGGCGCATGTACTGCGCCAGCGTCGGCACCCGAGTGCCCCGGTACGAACGGGAGAACCAACTGCCCGCGTCGAGCCTGGCGATCTCGGCCGCGGTGAAGTCCTTCACCTTCCAGGGCGCCCGGCCGGGGAAGACCCGGGCGACGTCGGTGGTGCGCCGCAGGCTGTCGTCGTGGATGACGACCAGTCGGCCGTCCTTGGTGCGCTGGACGTCGTTCTCGACCCAGGTGAAGCCCAGTGCGGCCGCCTTGTCGATGGCGGCCAGGGTGTTCTCCGGGGCGTAGGCGGAGGCGCCGCGGTGCGCGATCACCGTGGGCTCGGGGGCGTCGCCGGCCCGGGCGGCGGGGACAGGGCTCAGCAGGGCGGCCGTTCCCAGCAGCGCGGTGGCCGTGGCGGCTACTGCGCGCGCGTGCATGTGTACTCCTCGTGTCGAACGAACACGGACAGCACAAGAGTGACAGCAGTGAGTCAACAGCGGTGGGGTACGGGATGGCCACAGATTGAATGGAGTTGCCCAAGCCCGCTCACTGTTGCCGCACAACTGCGGCAAGGGCGTGTTTCTTTGCCGGAAAATCGTTCGACCATTCCGGTGCGGGTCATACTCTCTGCGTCAACCCTGACCGCTCGGGCGGTCCTGGGACGGGGGCGCATTGCACATATTCCGGGTCGCAAAGGGTGAAGGGCAGCCACGCATGCAGGGCACGGTCGACGGATTCAGCTACGGGGTCGTCACCCCGCTGGTGGCCTATCTGATGGCCTGCCTCGGTGGCGCCCTCGGGCTGCGCTGCACGACCCGGGCGATGCTGGTGGCCCACTCCTGGCGGCCGGCCTGGCTCGCCCTGGGCTCGGCGGCGATCGGATCCGGCATTTGGACCATGCACTTCGTCGCCATGATGGGGTTCAGCGTCAAGGAGACGCCGATCCACTACGACAAACCGATCACCTACGCGAGCCTCGGTCTCGCCATCGTCATGGTGAGTGTCGGGATCTTCATAGTCGGCTACCGGGGGGCCACCGGAACGGCGCTCTTCACGGGCGGCACCATCACCGGTCTGGGCATCGCCTCCATGCACTACCTCGGCATGGCCGGCCTGCGTCTCAACGGGACCCTGCAGTACAACACGCTCACGGTGGCCTCGTCGGTCGTGATAGGCGTCGTGGCCGCCACCTCGGCCCTGTGGGCGGCCGGGCAGGTCCGCGGCTTCCTGTGGAGCGTCGGCGCGAGCCTCGTCATGGGACTCGCCGTCAGCGGCATGCACTACACCGGCATGGCCGCCCTCACCGTTCACCTGCACAGCGCCGGTGTGACGTCCCCGGGCGACTCGCCCGCCTCCCTGCTCGCCCCCATGCTGATCGGCCCGCTGGCCTTCCTCTGCCTCGCGGCTGTCGTGGTGATCTTCGATCCGCTGATGGTCACCGGCAGACCCGACCGGCTCCGCGCGGAGCACAAGCCGGGCGTCCCGGCCGACGAGGTCACCCCCCACCCGAGCCGCCGCCCGCAGCCCCGCGTCGGCCGCCAGCAGAGCCATCACAGCTCGCGCACCCCGCAGAACCGCTGATCAGAACCGGTTGTCAGTGCGGGGCCGTACGGTTGAACCCATGCGGCCCGTTTCCCACATCGAACGCACGGTGGCGCCCTTCGAGGTCGTCAGCCCGTACCAGCCCAGCGGCGACCAGCCGGCGGCCATCGCTGAGCTGGCCAAGCGCATCGAGGCCGGCGA
Source organism: Streptomyces fuscichromogenes (assembly GCF_014645815.1). GTDB lineage: Bacteria > Actinomycetota > Actinomycetes > Streptomycetales > Streptomycetaceae > Streptomyces > Streptomyces fuscichromogenes. The sequence goes on from NZ_BMML01000001.1 coordinate 566,345, forward strand.
GAAGGACGTCGTCCTCCTCGGCGCGACCGGCACCGGCAAGTCAGCCACCACCGCGTGGATGATCGAGAAGCTCCAGCGCCCCACCCTGGTGATGGCGCCGAACAAGACGCTGGCCGCCCAGCTGGCCAACGAGTTCCGTGAGCTTCTCCCGAACAATGCGGTCGAATACTTCGTCTCGTACTACGACTACTACCAGCCCGAGGCATACGTCCCGCAGTCGGACACCTACATCGAGAAGGACTCCTCGATCAACGAGGAGGTCGAGCGGCTGCGCCACTCCGCCACCAACTCGCTGCTGACCCGCCGCGACGTGATCGTGGTCGCCTCGGTCTCCTGCATCTACGGCCTCGGTACCCCGCAGGAGTACGTCGACCGGATGGTCCCGCTGCGGATCGGCGACGAGATCGACCGCGACGACCTGCTGCGCCGCTTCGTGGACATCCAGTACACGCGCAACGACGTGGCGTTCACCCGCGGCACCTTCCGCGTCCGCGGCGACACCATCGAGATCTTCCCGGTCTACGAGGAGCTCGCCGTCCGCATCGAGATGTTCGGCGACGAGATCGAGGCGCTCTCCACCCTGCATCCGCTCACCGGCGAGATCATCAGCGACGACCAGCAGCTGTACGTCTTCCCGGCCTCGCACTACGTCGCCGGCCCCGAGCGCATGGAGCGGGCCGTCAACGACATCGAGAAGGAACTGGGGGAGCGCCTGGCGGAGCTGGAGAAGCAGGGCAAGCTCCTGGAGGCCCAGCGGCTGCGCATGCGCACCACGTACGACATCGAGATGCTCCGCCAGATCGGCTCCTGCTCCGGCGTGGAGAACTACTCGATGCACTTCGACGGCCGCCTGCCCGGCTCGCCGCCGAACACCCTGCTCGACTACTTCCCGGACGACTTCCTGCTCGTCATCGACGAGTCGCATGTCACCGTGCCGCAGATCGGCGCCATGTACGAGGGCGACGCCTCCCGCAAGCGCACCCTCGTGGACCACGGCTTCCGGCTGCCCTCCGCCCTCGACAACCGCCCCCTGAAGTGGGAGGAGTTCCAGGAGCGGATCGGGCAGGCCGTGTACCTGTCGGCGACCCCCGGCGCATACGAGCTCTCCCGTGGCGACGGCGTCGTCGAGCAGATCATCCGGCCCACCGGCCTCGTCGACCCGGAGGTCGTCGTCAAGCCCACTGAGGGCCAGATCGACGACCTGGTGCACGAGATCCGCAAGCGCACCGAGAAGGACGAGCGGGTCCTGGTCACCACGCTCACCAAGAAGATGGCCGAGGACCTCACCGACTACTTCCTGGAGCTCGGCATCCAGGTGCGCTATCTGCACAGCGACGTCGACACCCTGCGCCGCGTCGAACTGCTGCGCGAGCTGCGCTCCGGCGAGTTCGACGTCCTGGTCGGCATCAACCTGCTCCGTGAGGGCCTCGACCTGCCCGAGGTGTCCCTGGTGGCGATCCTCGACGCCGACAAGGAGGGCTTCCTGCGCTCCGGCACCTCACTGATCCAGACCATCGGCCGTGCGGCGCGCAACGTCTCCGGCGAGGTCCACATGTACGCCGACAAGATCACTCCGGCGATGGAGAAGGCCATCGACGAGACCAACCGGCGCCGGGAGAAGCAGGTCGCCTACAACAAGGCCAACGGCATCGACCCGCAGCCGCTCCGGAAGAAGATCAACGACATCGTCGCGCAGATCGCCCGCGAGGAGGTCGACACCGAACAGCTGCTCGGCTCGGGCTACCGCAAGCTGAAGGACGGCAAGGGTGCCAAGGCTCCCGTTCCGTCCCTGGGTGACAAGGCGGCCAAGGGCGCGAAGGCGGGCAAGGCCGCCAAGGGCAAGGCCGGGGAAGCCGTGCCCACCGACCGTCCGGCGGCCGAACTCGCCGAGCAGATCGAGGAGATGACGGAGCGTATGCGTGCTGCCGCCGCCGATCTGCAGTTCGAGATCGCGGCCCGGCTGCGCGACGAGGTCTCCGAGATGAAGAAGGAGCTGCGCCAGATGAGGGAGGCGGGCCTGGCCTGACCCCTGATCCACTGCCGTACCCCGGCAAGTACGCGAAGTGTTGCAAGACCGACACAAAGCGCGGGCCGGGGTTCGGCACTGTCAGCGGCGCTGCATAGGGTTTTGGTCAACCGCGTACTCCGCGGCAGCAGGGGACATCCGACGAGGGGAAACAGCCGTGACCGTCAACATGACCAAGGGTCAGGCCATCAGCCTGGAGAAGAAGGACGGCGGCTCGTTGAGCGCGGTCCGCATGGGTCTTGGTTGGAAGGCGGCACCCCGGCGCGGACTGTTCGGTTCGCGCACCCGTGAGATCGACCTGGACGCCTCGGCGGTGCTGTTCGCCGACAAGCAGCCCGTCGACGTCGTGTTCTTCCGTCATCTGGTGAGCGACGACGGCTCGGTCCGCCACACGGGCGACAACCTCGTCGGCGGCGCGGGCCAGGGCGGTGACGACGAGGCCATCCTCGTCGACCTCGCACGCGTCCCGGTCCATGTCGACCAGATCATCTTCACCGTCAACTCCTTCACCGGGCAGACCTTCCAGGAAGTGCAGAACGCCTTCTGCCGACTGGTCGACGAGACCACCGGCCAGGAGCTCGCCCGCTACACACTGGACGGCGGCGGCGAGTACACCGCGCAGATCATGGCGAAGGTGCACCGGTCGGGATCCGGCTGGACGCTGACGGCCCTGGGTGTCCCGGCCAAGGGCCGCACCTTCCAGGACCTGGTGCCGTCGATCCTGCCGATCCTGTAGCAGCGGCCCGGCGGCGCACGAGGACACGACACACAGGGGGACGTGGGCCATGGCGGCCGAGCTGGTGCGCGGGCAGAACCATCCGCTCTCGCGGAACCGGATCGAGATCCGGATCTCGGCCGATGCGCCGATCGTGGCCGGAGCCACCCTCGCCGACGAGAGCGGCCGGGTGCGTGACGCCGACGGGGTGGCCCACCCGGGCGCGCCCACACTGCCCGGGATCGAGGTCTCCCGGCAGGCGGCCGCCGAGCACCGGCTCGCCGTCGACCTCGACGCCATGCCCGAGACCGTGCACCGGGTCAGTGTCCTGATCGCCCTGCCCGCCGCGCCCGGCCGCCCGCTCCGCTTCGGCGCCCTGGCCGCGCCGCGCGCCGCGGTCACCGGCCTCGACGGCACCGAGGTCGCCGCCTACACCCTCACCGGCCTGGACGCCGAGTCCGCGGTCGTCGCTCTGGAGCTCTACCGCCGCCAGGCCGCCTGGAAGATCCGCGCGGTGGGCCAGGGCTATGCGGAGGGCCTCACCGCGCTCCTCGCCGACCAGGGCCTGCCCCAGGCCGCCGAACTCGCCCGCGGGATCGAGGAAGCGGTGGCGCACGGCCTGGCCCGCTCGGTCCCGGCGCGCACCACGGACACCGACCGCTCTCGTCGCACCTCCGCCTCCGCCTCCGTCACCGGCCCCGACCTGCCGGGCACCGCCTCCGCCGCCGGGTCTCCGTACGACGTCCGGACACCCGGCGACAGCACCGGCCGGCCAGCTGCCCCCGCCGAGGGACCCGGCGGGACGGAGCCGATGCCCGACGACGGTCGTCCCCCGGCCTCCGACGGGTCGGGCGGGTTCCCGGCCTCCGACGGGCCGGACCGGTTCCAGATCTCCGACGGACCGAGCCGGCCCCAGGCCTCCGGTGGACCGGCCCGGCCTCAAGACTCCGGTGGACCGGATGACCCGGCGGCCGTCACACCCACCGGCGCCCCCATCGACTACACGCATCCGAAGCGCCGTCAGGCGCCCCAGGCCCAGGCCCAGGCCCCAGCCGAGGCCCAGGCACAGGCCCAGGCCCAGGCACAGGCCCAGGCCCAGGCACAGGCCCAGGCCCAGGCACAGGCCCAGGCCTCAGATGCTCCCGAGGCTCCCGCCCCGGCGGACGGGCCCGCGCCGCCCGTGGCGGGTGACGCGGTCGGCTGGTCCATGGACGAGCGGCTCTACAACCAGGTCTGGGGCATGTTCGAGGACCTGGCCCGTTCCACCGCCGCCTTCCGCAGCGCTGTCGACTTCGCCGAGTCCCGCCTGGAGAAGGAACTCGACCAGGCCCTCTCCGACCCGCGCAGCCGACTGGGCTCGGCGGGCGACGTCGCACGCGAGGCGGCCCAGGACCGGCAGGCCCAGTTGGTCGACCGGGCCCGAGCGGCTCTCGACCGGGACCTCGCCCAGCTCACCGCCGAGTCCGAGGTCGTCGAGCCCGCACTGCCACCGGCCTACGCCCGCTGGGACAACCCGGTCTGGCACGGTTACCGGGTGCCGACGGAGCCGCCGATGGCCGTGCGGCTGGGTGATCTCCACCTGCCGGAGAGCACCCCGCTGCGCATCCCGATGCTGGTCCGGCTGCCCCTGGAGCGGGGTCTGTGGATCGACAGCGGCGTGCCTGACGCGTCCTCGTACGAGGACGGCGGCGAGCTGCGGGACCTCGCCCTGCGTGCGGCGGTGGCGCTCGCGGCCCGGCTGCTCGCCGTCCATCCGGCGGGGGAGTTCGGTGTGCAGGTCATCGATCCGGCGGGCGCCGGCGCGTCCGCGCTCGCCCCGCTGACGGGAGCCGGTGCGCTGGACGCGCCGCCCGCGACGGGCGCCGCCGGTGTGACGGACGTGCTGGGGCGGCTCACCGAGCGCGTCGACCTGGTGCAGATAGCGGTCCGCGGCGGGGCGTCCGACGCGCTGCCGCCCGGTCTGGACACCTCGCGGCAGCTGCTGATCGTGAACGACTTCCCGCACGGCTTCGACGACCGGGCCGTGACCCGGCTGCGCTATCTCGCGGACGAAGGACCGGACGTGGGCGTCCATCTGCTGCTGGTCGCCGATCGTGAGGACGCCGCCGCCTACGGCCCGTTGCTCGATCCGCTCTGGCGTTCACTCATGCGACTCACTCCGGTACCGGACGACCACCTGGCCGACCCGTGGGTGGGGCATGCCTGGACCTACGAGCCCTGCCTCGTGCCGCCCGGCAGTCACGTGCTCCAGCAGGTGCTCACCCAGGTGACGGAAGCCCGCACCAAGCGCATGTAAAGTCACCTGAACAGCCAATTTGGTCTTTCTTTTACCAAGAGCTTTACCTTTCCTTGGTGATTGGGGTACTGTTCTCCGTACGGAGGGGAGTACTCCCTGTCTGCTGCGGCGTACCCGTCAATACGGATCCGGTCGGATCCCGGGGCGTCGGCCCGTCCCGGGTGGAAGAGACCTCCGGTAGCGCAACGCCGAATCTTTGCCGTTCACTAACCGGAGGCAACAGTGGATGTATCCGTGACCCTGTGGGTCCTCACCATCCTGGGTCTGGCCGCCCTGATCGCGGTCGACTTCTTCATCGGCCGCAAGCCGCATGACGTATCCATCAAGGAAGCCGGAATCTGGACCGTCGTCTGGATCGCCCTGGCCGGGTTCTTCGGCCTCGGCCTGCTCGTCTTCGGCGGCGGCCAGCCCGCCGGCGAGTTCTTCGCGGGCTTCATCACCGAGAAGTCGCTGAGCGTCGACAACCTCTTCGTCTTCGTCCTGATCATGGCGAAGTTCGCCGTGCCCTCGCAGTACCAGCAGCGGGTGCTGCTCGTGGGTGTCCTCATAGCCCTGGTCCTGCGGGCCGTCTTCATCGCCGCGGGCGCCGCGATCCTCGCCAGCTTCTCGTGGGTCTTCTACCTCTTCGGTGCCTTCCTGATCTGGACCGCCTGGAAGCTGATCCAGGAGGCCCGGGCCGGCGAGGAGGAAGAGGAGTTCGAGGAGAACAAGCTGCTCAAGGCCGTGGAACGCCGGTTCGGCGTGGCCGACCGCTACCACGGCACCAAGCTGTGGATTCAGGAGAACGGCAAGCGGGTCATGACCCCGATGCTGGTCGTGATGCTCGCGATAGGTACGACCGACGTACTGTTCGCGCTGGACTCCATTCCCGCGATCTTCGGCCTGACGCAGGACCCGTACATCGTCTTCACGGCCAACGCCTTCGCGCTGATGGGTCTGCGGCAGCTGTACTTCCTCATCGGCGGACTGCTGAGGAAGCTGGTCCACCTGTCCTACGGCCTGTCGATCATCCTCGGCTTCATCGGCGTCAAGCTGGTACTGCACGCGCTGCACGAATCCGGCGTCCATGTGCCCGAGATCAGCATCCCGGTCTCGCTCGGCGTGATCTGCGGGGTCCTGATCGTCACCACGATCACCAGCCTGAGGGCCTCCAGGAAGCAGGCGGCGGCCGAGGCGGCGCAGGCACGGAGCGAAGGCGCTCCGAAAGACAGCATCGACGTCTGACCACGTCGGACGTAGGAACAACCACCCGCGCAGCGGTGTGAAGCGCATTGCCGGCCCACCGCTGCGGATGCTTCGTTGGGTGGCGGAACGTCCCCGGTCCGGGGGCGCCGCCACCCGGTGGAGGCAAGCGTGACATTCGTCCAGATCATCGACTTCGAGACCGACCGCATCGACGAGATGAAGGCCCTCGCCGACGAGATGGACAGCCGGTTCGCCGGCCGTGAGAACAGCCCCACACGCCGCCTGATCCTGCGGGACCGGAGCCGGCCCGGCCACTACCTCGGTGTGATCGAGTTCAACTCCTACGAGGAGGCCATGCGGAACAGCAGCGACCCCGAGACCAGCAAGTTCGCCGAGCAGATGGCCGCCCTGTGCACCCGGCCGCCGTCCTTCACCGACAGTGACGTCGTGGACCTGACCGACTTCACGTAGACACCCGACCGACCGCACCCGACCACCGCACCCGAACGAACCGGGGGCCGTGCCGCGTCGGCGGCGGGCCCCCGAGCTCGAAAGGACCGGAATGCGAAGCCCGTACGCCTCTGCCACCATCGCTGCATGATCACTCGGCTCAGGTCGCTCACCACCCAGTGGACGTTCCTCGTGCCGGTGCTCGCGGTAGTCCTGCTCCTGTTCACCTGGGGCCGTGGTCTCCCCGGCTGGGCCGTCGCGCTGGTGTCCGTGGTCCTCGCCGGATCGGTCCTCGCCGCGGTCCACCACGCCGAGGTCGTGGCCCACCGGGTCGGCGAACCCTTCGGCTCCCTGGTCCTCGCCATCGCCGTCACGATCATCGAGGTCGCCCTGATCGTCACCCTCATGGTCGACGGCGGTGACAAGAGCTCCACCCTGGCCCGGGACACCGTCTTCGCCGCCGTGATGATCACCTGCAACGGCATCGTCGGCCTCTGTCTCCTCGTCGCCTCGCTGCGCCACGGCACCGCGGTCTTCAACCCCGAGGGCACCGGCGCCGCCCTGGCGACCGTGGCCACCCTGGCCACGCTCAGCCTGGTGCTGCCGACCTTCACCACCAGCAGACCGGGCCCGGAGTTCTCCGGCGTACAGCTGACCTTCGCGGCCCTGTCGTCGCTCATCCTGTACGGCCTGTTCGTGGCGACCCAGACCGTGCGGCACCGCGACTACTTCCTGCCGATCACCCGGCAGGGCGAGGTGATCACCGCCGAAGACCACGCCGCGGCCCCGTCCGCGCGAGCCGCCTGGATCAGCCTCGGCCTGCTCGGCCTCGCCCTTGTCGGGGTCGTCGGACTGGCCAAGGGCGTGTCGCCGGCGATCGAGTCCGGCGTCGCGGCGGCCGGCCTGCACCAGGCAGTCGTCGGCGTGGTCATCGCCCTGCTCGTGCTGCTCCCCGAGACCATCGCCGCCCTGCGCTCGGCCCGTCGGGACCGCGTGCAGACCAGCCTCAACCTGGCACTCGGCTCGGCCATGGCCAGCATCGGCCTGACCATCCCCGCGGTGGCCCTGGCCTCGGTCTGGCTCTCCGGCCCTCTGGTGCTCGGCCTGAGCGCCACCCATATGCTGCTGCTCGCGCTGACCGTGGTGGTCAGCTCCCTCACCGTGGTGCCGGGCCGGGCCACACCGTTGCAGGGCGGCGTCCACCTGGTGCTGTTCGCCGCCTACCTGGAACTGGCGATCAACCCGTGACCGCTTCCGGAGACCGCTCCCGGAGCCCTCACCCGGCAACCGGCTCGACCACCGCCACCGGCACCGGACGCGTCTCCGGCAGCAGCGCGAAGCACCCCAGGCTCAGCAGCGCGATCGCCGTCAGATACGCCCCCACGGCCCACGGCACCCGCCCTCCGTGCTCCGCCAGCGCCGTCGCCACGATCGGCGTCAGCGCGCCCCCGAGGACCCCGCCGAGGTTGTAGCCGACGGCGGCGCCGGTGCAGCGCACCCGGGGCTCGTAGAGCTCCGGCAGATAGGCGGCGATCACCGCGAACATGGTGATGAAGGCGATCAGAGCGCCGGTGAACCCGAGGAACATCAGCAGCGGCTGACCGGTGGCGAGCAGCGCGACCATCGGGAACATCCACAGCGCCGAGGCCGTGCATCCCGCCAGGCACAGCGGCTTCCGTCCGTAGCGGTCGCCCAGCAGGGCCATCACCGGCGTGAGTGATCCCTTCACCACGACGGCGGCCATGACGCAGGTCAGCATGACGGTACGGCTCACCCCGAGGCGTTCCGTCCCGTACGCCAGCGACCAGGTCGTCACCGCGTAGAACACCGCGTACCCGATGGCGAGCGCCCCCGCCGTCAGCAGCACCAGCCGCCAGTGATGCCGGACGACCTCGGCGAACGGCATGCGTGCGGGATCGTCGATCTCCAGGAACCGCGGGCTCTCGGCGAGCGACGAACGCAGCCACAGCCCGCCCAGGGCCAGTGCTCCGGCCGCCCAGAACGGCACCCGCCACCCCCACTGCGCGAACTGGGCGTCCGTCAGGGACGCCGACAGGGCCAGCATCACGCCGTTGGCGAGGAGAAAGCCGACGGCCGGACCGATCTGCGGAAAGCTCGACCACAGGCCACGCCGCCCGGCGGGCGCGTGCTCCGCGGTCAGCAGCACCGCCCCGCCCCACTCCCCGCCGACGCCCAGCCCTTGCAGAAAGCGCAGCACCAGCAGCAGTACGGGGGCGGCCATACCGATGGTGCCGTACGTCGGCACGCATCCGACCGCGACCGTCGAGGCGCCGGTCAGCAGCAGGGACGCGACCAGGACCGGACGTCGGCCGCGCCGGTCCCCGAGGTGCCCGAACAGCACCGAGCCCAGCGGCCGGGCCACGAACCCCACACCGAACGTCCCGAACGCCGCCAGCGTCCCCGCGAGCGGCGAGAACGTCGGGAAGAACAGCGGCCCCAGGACGAGCGCCGCGGCCGTCCCGTAGGCGAAGAAGTCGTAGAACTCGATCGCGGTCCCGGCGAGCGAGGCGGCCGCAAGCCGCAGCATCGAGGGGGCCCTTACGGTGCGTGCATCGTGCATGCTCCGTCAACTACCCAGGGTGATCATGGGTTACGGGGGCGCACGGTGGTGAGACGCCCCGGACCGGAGCCGCCGCGCACCGTGATAGACCGGACCGAGCAGCGGTCCCTTCACGGCCGTTCGCCTTTCCCACGGACCGGAGGAATCGTGCCCCGCACCCTGGCCAACGCCCCGATCATGATCCTCAACGGGCCCAACCTGAACCTGCTCGGCCAGCGTCAGCCCGAGATCTACGGCTCCGACACGCTCGCCGACATCGAGGCCATGTGCGCCAAGGCGGCGGCCGCGCACGGCGGCACCGTGGACTTCCGGCAGTCCAACCACGAGGGTGAGCTGGTCGACTGGATCCACGAGGCACGCCTCGGCCACTGCGGGATCGTCATCAACCCGGGCGCCTACTCGCACACCTCGGTCGCGATCCTGGATGCCCTCAACACCTGCGACGGGCTGCCGGTGCTGGAGGTCCACATCTCCAACATCCACAAGCGCGAGTCGTTCCGGCACCACTCCTACGTCTCCCTGCGCGCCGACGGAGTGATCGCCGGGTGCGGCGTGCAGGGCTATGTGTTCGGCGTGGAGCGGGTGGCGGCGCTGGTCGGCGCCGCGACCGCGGACGCGTAGCGCCTCAGAGCCGTCCGGCCTCCACGATCCGCCGCAGGAAGCGCCGGGTGCGCTCCTGCTGCGGGTCGCCGAACACCTGCTCGGCTGTGCCGCGTTCGAGGACGACACCGCCGTCGAGGAAGCAGATCTGGTCGGCGACGTCCCGGGCGAAGCCCATCTCGTGCGTCGCCAGCACCATGGTCATCCCCTCGCCCTTCAGATCGCGGACCACGGTGAGCACCTCGCCCACCAGCTCCGGGTCGAGGGCGGCGGTGATCTCGTCGAGCAGCAGCAGCCGGGGCCGCACCGCCAGGGCGCGCACGATCGCCACCCGCTGCTGCTGACCGCCGCTCAGCCGGTCGGGGTAGGCACCGGCCCTGTCGCCCAGTCCAAGGCGTTCGAGCAGCTCCCTGGCCCGCTCCTCGGCCTCCGCGCGGGAGACGCCGTGCACCCGGCGCGGCGCCAGGGTGATGTTGTCCAGCACGGTCATGTGCGGGAAGAGGTTGTACGCCTGGAAGACCACGCCGATACGGCGGCGCACCGCGTCCTGGTCGGTACGCGGGTCGGTGATCTCCTCGCCGTCCAGCCAGATCGCACCGTCGTCGATCTCCTCCAGGAGGTTGGCACAGCGCAGCAAGGTCGACTTGCCGGACCCGGAGGCGCCGATCAGTGCCGTCACCGTGTGCGGGGCGACCTCCAGGTCCACGTCCCGCAGCACGACCGCGTCCCCGAACGCCTTGCGGACGGACTCCATGCGCAGCACGGGCGCGTCGCTCATATGGATCCTCCCTGGGCGCGCTGCCGGTCCATGCGGGCCGTCACCCAGTCCGTGAAGCGGGTCATCGGGATGGTCAGTGCCACGAAGACCAGCCCGGCGACGATGTAGGGCGTGTAGTTGAGGCTGCGGCCCACGATGATGTCCGCCGCCCGTACGGCGTCGATCGCGCCGCCGATCGACACCAGACCGGTGTCCTTCTGGAGCGACACCAGGTCGTTCAGCAGCGGCGGCACCTGACGCCGTACCGCCTGGGGGAGGACGACGTGGCGGAGCGCCTGCCGGTTGGTGAGGCCGAGCGAGCGGGCCGCCGCGCGCTGCGAGGGGTGGACGGACTCGATGCCGGCGCGGAACACCTCGGCGACGTACGCGGAGTACGTCAGCGTCAGCGCCGTACCGCCCAGCAGCACCGGATCGACCGTGACGCCCTGGAGCCGCAGTGCCGGGACGCCCAGGACCACGATCATCAGGTTGATGATCAGCGGCAGCCCGCGGAAGAAGTCGGTGTACGCCGCGGCCAGTGCCCGCAGCGGGAAGAACACCGGTCCGCGCAGCGTGCGCGCGATGGCGATCAGCATGCCGAGGACCAGGACGGCGGCACCGCAGACGACCAGGAGCCGGACGTTCAGCCACAGCCCTTCGAGGACCTTCGGCAACGCCTCGCGCGCGTACTGTCCGTTGAAGAACGTCTCCTTGGTGCGCGGCCAGCCGGGCGCGCCGACCACGACCAGGTAGAGCACGGCTGCCGTGACCAGCGTCGAGAGCGCGGCGATCGCGGTGGCACGGCGGGCGCGGGCACGCCGGTAGCGCTCCCGTTCCAGCCGTCGTGCGGACGGGGTGTAGCCGTCGTCGGGGGCGCCCTGCGGGGCGCCGGCCGACATGTCACCCTTGTCGTCCGCGTCCTCCTGACCGGACTCGTCCTTCGCGACGGTCACTTGAGCACCGGGGCGTCGACGGCGTCGGAGAGCCACTGCTTCTCCAGCTTCGCCAGCGTGCCGTCCTTGCGCAGCGCGTCGACCGCACCGCTCACGCACGAGGTGAGCGCACTGCCCTTGTCGAGGACCAGGCCGAACTGCTCGGGGGTGCCGCCCTGGTTCTCGAACTGACCCACGATCCTCGCGTCCGTCACCTCGGCCGCCGTGATGTAGAAGGCGGTCGGCAGGTCGGTGACGATCGCGTCGACCTGACCGTTCTTCAGCGCCGACTTGGCCTGGTCGTTCTTGGCATACACGGCGGGCTCCTGCGACGGCTTCACCACGTCGGTGATGTAGTCGAGGCTGGTCGTGCCGACCTGGGCGCCCAGCTTGAGGCCCTTGAGATCCGCGATGCCCGTCGCCTTCGCGGCCTTGCTGCCCTTGAGCGCGATGACCGCCTGGCGTACGTCGTAGTAGCCGGACGAGAAGTCGACGGCCTTCTTGCGCTCGGTGCTGATGGAGACCTGGTTGATGTCGAAGTCGAAGGTCTTCACACCCGGCGCGAACGCCTTGTTGAACGGCACGCTCTGCCAGACGACCGCGCTCCGGTCGTACCCCAGCTGCTTGGCCACGGCGTACGCGACCGCCGACTCGAAGCCCTTGCCGTTGGCCGGCTTGTCGTCCTTGAACCACGGCTCGTACGCCGGTTCGTCCGTCGCGATCGTCAGCTTGCCGGAGGTCTGGGTGGCCAGTCCGCCCTTGGCACAGGTGGTTCCGGCCGACGAGGAGGACGCGCCGGACGCCTTCTCCTCCGGCTGCGGAGCACAGCCGACGGCGGTGGCGAGCAGGGCTATGGTGGCAGCGGCGGCAGCGCGACGCAGTGCGCTCGGGGCAGGGTGCATGGCGGGAGATTGACAGCGAACGCTGTGTTTGTCCAGGTCAAGTGGGTATCTGTCCGCATGCTGGGAACGGGTGTTGCGGTCTTGTGAACGCCGTGGGCGGGGGAGCGGACAGGCCGGGGCCGCCGGTCGAGGGCGGGGAATGAAGACCGGCGGCCCGTACCGCGCAGGAGCCGTCATCCTGTGCGGGGCTGCCACCAGTTGACTGCGCGACGGCGCGCGCGGGGAGCGTGCGCTGGAGGCCGGCGCGTGCGAACTGTTCACACGGGGCGCGCGCGAAGGAACGCGCGCCCGCGTTCACCACCCGCGCGCGTGCCACTCCGGCAGGTGCGGGCGCTCCGTGCCCAGCGTGGTGTCGTTGCCGTGCCCCGGATACACCCAGGTCTCGTCCGGCAGGGCGTTGAAGATCTTCGTCTCGACGTCGTGGATCAGGCTGGCGAAGGCCTTCGGGTCCTTGCGCGTGTTGCCGACGCCGCCGGGGAACACCAAAGCTCACCGGGTAACACAGCAAATGTGACCGCCAACCTTGCCCCCGCCCGCACCGTGGCGTTTCTGTACGCCCGTATCAGCGAGGACCCCGCGACCTGAAGCGCGGTGTCGACCGACAGATGGACGACCCCCGAGCCTTCGTTGCGGACAACGCCTGGGAGATCGGCGCGGAGTACATCGAGAACGACATCACCGCCCACTCAGGTACCGAGCGCCCGAAGTGCGACGCGCTTAGGGAGGCCGCCATCGCCGCGGCCCAGCAACCCTGCCCTTGCCGATAGCGTCATCCGCGCTGTTCGGAGTCAGTGCGCGACGGTTCGCGGGATGTCGGCCGCTTCGCCGGCGTCGACCACGCTGGTACGCCTGGCGATCACCCAGGCATGATGACCGGCCATGCTGCTGCGACTGGCATACCTGGGCATGGCGAGCGTCTTCGCGATGCTGCGGCTGCTGCCGATGAGCGATCGGGACATGAACGTGGAGGTCCTGGCTCTGCGCCATCAGATCGCGGTGCTGGAGCGGCAGCTGAACGGGCGGCGGGTGCGGTTCGACGCGGGCGACCGGGCGTTCCCGGCGGCGCCGCTCCAGGGTCTGCCGCCCGAGGTGCTGCGTCGGATGTGGCTGCTGGCGCGGCCTGACACCGTGCTGGCTTGGCACCGCGGCCTGGTCACCCGCCGCCATGCCGCCCGGTCCCGGCCGAAACGTGGGGGCGACCGCGCACCGCGCGATCCATCCGCGCCCTGGTCCTGCGGCTCGCGCGGGAGAATCCCGGCTGGGGCTGCCGGCGCCTGCACGGTGAACTGCTCGTCCTCGGCGTGAAAGTGGTGGCGTCCACGGTCTGGGAGATCCTCAAGGACGCCGGGATCTCGCCGGCGCCCGAGCGGACGTCCAGCACCTGGGCGGACTTCCTGCGCTCCCAGGCGGACGCGCTCCACGCGTGCGGTTCCTTCGAAACCGTCACCCTGTCCGGGGCGCGGCTGTACGTGTTCGCGCTCATCGAGCACACCGGTCGGCGCATCCGGGTCCTGGGTGTGACCGCGTACCCGACCACGTCCTGGGTCGTGCAGGCGGCGAGGAATCCCGTCATGGACCTCCAGGACGCCGGCTGCCAGGCCCGCTACCTTGTCCGGGACCGGGACGGGAAGTTCCCCGAACTGTTCGACACGATCCTCGCCGACGCGGCGATCGAGGTCGTGCTCAGCGGCATCCGGATCCCCTGTATGAACTCCATCATGGAGAGACAGGTGCAGACCGGCCGCCGTGAACTGCCCAGCGCGGCCGGGCTCGGCGGGCGGCAAACGCCCCTCCTTCTTTTTGGGAACGCGCGGGGCGTCGTCACAGGTCAGTGCAGCTACTCTGAGCGCCTGATGCCAAGGCGTCGCTGAGGCAATCGAAGCCCATGGAGCTGTTGACGATCGTGCGGACATCGGCCCAGCCAGCCCCGGTTGCGTTCGCTGTCGGTGGTCTTGATGGAGCTGCAGCCGTCGAAGGTCGCGCAGGCCCTTCGTGCTCGGCGCGGGGAGGAGGCCACCGAGTCCGGCCGTCATTTTGTCCCACACCAGCCGGTATCCGACCTCCGGGAACATGCATATCGCCAGGAGGAAGTACACCCCGACCCGCGAAGGCGGATCCCGCAGCCGCTGCTGGACTGCACGGGTCTCCTCCCGTGCGGCGTCCACCAGTTCGAATGGTAGGCGGGGTGTCAGTCCGCCCAGGTGCCCGGCGGCGAAACGCCCTGCGGCCAGGGTGATTTCCCGCGAGAGGGTCGCCAGGGCGGGCGGGGAGGCGGAATGGACAGGCAACGCGGCTCCACGGGCAGGACGTCTTGGTCGACACCTGCTTCGGCGGAGCCGCGTTGATCACGTTCCGCACGCCGCGACGAGCCCGCCCCGCCTGGCGCCCCGGCCGGAAACCCTAACCACCCGGCCTTGGGGTGGGTGGAGTGAGTGTGGACGGCGTGCTGGTAGGTAGGCGGGCGGGTGCGGGCGGGCGGTAGGTGGTGGGGCCGTGTTGTTCGCGGTAGTCCTCAGCGGAGGCAGAGGCAGAGGCAGAGGCAGAGGCAGAGGCTGGGATCGGGAGCGGCGAAGGGGTACGGCGCCGCCGCGTTGTCCGTCCTCGCGCTGTCCGCTCTCGTGTTGTGCGTCGTCGCGTTGCCCGCTGCCGAGTTGTTCCTGGTGGTGTTCTCTCCGGCCTTTCGGGCGTTTCATGGAGTTGGGGTGTGGGACATGTTCAGTGGGCCGACCACTCGGCTTGCCAGACGGCGGTGGTGATGTGGTGGTTGAGGTCGTCGCTGTCGGGTTCTATCACTTCGTGTGCCGTTTTGGGGACCGTGGACGGTGCTGGTGAGTCGCCGCTTTCGTAGTGGAAGTCGTCCCTGACGGCTTTGAGGAACTCGTAGCCGTCGAGGAAGTCGAGGCTGGTGGCGTACCGGTGGATGTCGCCGGGGAACGGTGTGCCGATCGAGGAGAAGTACCAGCGGAGGACTTCCTTGTCGGCCACGGGGCCGGGGCCGGACGGGTCCGCGAGTCCGTGTGCCTCGAGGAAGTGCTTCTTCTCCCGGGTGCGGTGCACGATCCGCCTGTAGTCGGCATCCGAGCGCAGCGCGCGGAGCAACGGCAGGTTCAGGGCGCCGCCGTAGGGGCGGTGGCTGCGTGCGAGGACCTCGTCCTCGATGAGGGAGGTGAAGCCGTCTTGCGTGTACGCGTGCTCGGCCAGCCAGCTCTGCCACTGCGCACCCGCTGTCAGGTGGTGGGTCGTGCGGAACCGGGCCAGCGCGGCCGATGTCCTGGCCTCCGCGTCGGCCGGCGGTGTGCCCAGGCGGGGCACGATGGCGCCGAGCGCGCTGCGGCGCAGGCGGAGATAGCGGGCGGGGCGCAGCCTGACCTCGTTGAGGATCGCGTTGATCCGCAGGAAGTCACCGTCCCCGTCGTGGACCAGGCCGTTGCTGTGCGACCGCTCGACGAACGCGTTGCGCTGGAGGGGGAAGTCGGCTTCGGCCTTGGGCAGCGTGCCGTGCTCGCTGCGCATGACGTCGAGCATGGCAAGGGCGTCGCACTTCTTCTGGTCGACCGAGTGGTCCGCGACGAAGGCCGAGAGAGCGTCGATCTCGTGCTCCGGCAGCCCGGCTGCGCGGCCTTCCGCGAGGGTCAGGCGCAGACTGCGCTGGGGGTAGTACGTCGTCTTGGCGAGGTCCAGGAGGCGTTGATGGGTGGCGTCGCCGATGAGGTTCCGGGCGCGCGCCTCGTGGAGCGTGGCGCGTATGTTCACCATCGCGTCGGAGAGTTGTATGTGGCCGTCGTCCCGTCCGGCGTGCGCGACGGTGACCTCGTCGTCGTCCTCGAGGACGCCGCCCAGGTACTGCTCGAAGACCCTGCCGATCCCGCGCATGCCGAACGGGGCGAGTTCGGCGGCGCGCAGCGCTCCCATGCTGGCGCTTCCGTAGACGGGTATGCCGGCATGCAGCGCCCCGAGGATCTCCTTGTGCCAGACCGCCGGCACGTCGTGGAACCTGCCGTCGATGATGCCGATCGCCGTCGGTTTGTCCTGCACCAGCGCGTGGATGTGGCCCTGCTCGACCGGCGGCAGATACACCACGTCCCAGTCCCGCGGGCGGTCCTCTTCGGCCAGGGTCGGGCCCACGAAGACGAACGCTGTCATTGTCTGGCTCCTTGGTCGGTCACAGTGCTTGCGGCGGGCTCACTCCATCGGGGCCAGCAGGCCCGGGACGAGCACCTTCATCACCGGGATTTCGATGTGCGGCTTGGTCAGGTCGACCACGACGATCTGTGACTGCCCCCTCTCGCGCAGCGCGTCCACGATCTTGAGCACGTCCTGTTCGAACGTGTCGTGCGGGTGACTCGGCGTCTCGTGGAAGGCGCGCGTGCCGCTGCTTTTACGCATCTCGTTCCACTTGGCCGTGAGCCGCAGCTTGTCGCGCTGCGAGTCGTACACGTTGCGGGGCAGGTCGTCGCGGGCGCCGGAGATGAAGGTGAGCCGGGTCTGGGCGGCCTCCGTGAGGGCCCGCAGGAGCGCTATCTCGCGGCGTAGATGCGTTCCCCAGCCGGTGTTGACAGGCAGCGGACTGTGCGAGGTCCTCGGGTCCTCCCCGATGCTGCACTCGAACGTGGGGATGCCCAGATCGGGCGTCAGGTCCCGGACCGCAACCTCCAGGCCGGCGGACAGGAAGACGTCGAGGACCTGCCGGCAGGCGGGGTCGTCCACCGTGGCGAGGTCCATGGTGTTCCGTGGGGCAACGGGCTGCATCGAGTCCCTGATGAACGTGTCGCGTTCGACCAGTTCGCACAGGGCGTGGGCCAAGGCCTCCATGGGGTGGTTGCCGGAGGCCAGCCCGTTGGAATTGCCCCACGGCGGGACGGTGCCATGGCCGAGCAGGTCGAAGCCGTCACAGCGGAAGTCCATGGTGACGAGGTTGTAGGGGACCCAGACGCGGGCGCCGCCGGTCAGTTCGCGTCCCTCCACCCACAGCAGCCTGCGGTCGCGGAAGTCGTGGCTCTGGAAGAGTTCGTGCCGGTCCAGGTCCAGCACCTGCCCCTGCTGCGCCATCTCCCGAGGCGTTCCCAGGCGCAGGGGCAGGGTCATGTTCTCCGCGTGCCACCGCTCCAAGCTCTCCATCACGCAGGATGCCCTCGCCGCGTCGAGGGTGAGGCCCTTGCCCTGGTGGACGGCGAGGGAACGCGAGTTGGGGCGGACCGACAGCACGACGGGTATGCCCAGCACGTCCAGCCCTGTCACGTTGGCGACCCGGGTCAGACCGATCTCGGCGAAATGGGGGCGGACCCTTTCGAAGGTCTCTCGCGGCGGCACCAGGCGGTCCGTCCCGTGCCGGTGCCCCTTCGCCGTGGCCGCTGACCTGATCGTGTCCAGCGAAAGTTCCATCACGCTGATTCCTTCGTCAAGGGTGGGTTCGACGATGCGGGCGAATGGAGCCGGGCGGCGTTGCGGCCTTCGGCTCGCGGGCCAAGCGGAGCCCTTGCGTAAGGGGCGCCCGCAGTGCGGCGGCTCGGTCTTCGATCGGGCGGCTGGGCTGGTGGTGCAGGACGACACTGCCACTCCTGTGACGAGTATTTTTCCAGAGCCCGGCGTGAGCCATAAGTACCGAATACTCGTGACGGCAGCCCTTGCCGCCCGGAGCAGTGAAACGGCGAAACCGATGTCAGGATGAGAGCGACGCGTTTCTGTGCGCTGCGTATGGCCGGCCGGAACGGTCACCGTTTACGGGGCTGGGATGAAGGTGACCTGATGGTGTGCCCCGGTATTCAGAAAGCCGCCACTTTTCAAGGTCTTCGGTCGGCCGCTGCGGCCATCGGAAGGGAATGAAGTTATGGAAACCAGCTATGCCGAGCTCCACCTCGATCCCGAACTGAACCACAGCTCAGGCTATTTCACGAGCGACACCATGTCGTTGGAGCAGGCCCAGCGCGCCAAGACCGACGCGATCTTGTCCCACTGCCGGATCGAGCCGTCCATGAAGGTCCTCGACGTCGGCTGCGGCTGGGGCGCGACCGCCAGGGCCGCGACCCAGCGGTACGGGGCGCACTGCATCGGCATCACGCTGGATGAGGGACAACTGGCGTACGCGCGCCAGAGGGATGCGGAAACCGGCGGCCCGCGCATCGATTTCCGCCTCAGCAGCTGGGAGGAGTTCTTTGAGCCCGTCGACCGCATCGTCTGCGTCAACGCCTTCGAGAACTTCGAGGACAAGCAGGGCTTCCTTCCGCACTGCCGCACCCTGCTCCCGGTGGGGGGCGTCATGGTCATGCTGACGGTGACGGCCGAACGCCGGATGTTCCGCGTGACGTCGAAGGACGAGATCGTCCAAAACGCCCAAAAAGCCGGATTCGATGTGCACACGTCCGGCTCCCTGGCCGACGACTACGCACGCACGCTCGAGCTGTTCGTCCGGAACCTGAACGACAACCGGACCACATTGCTTTCCCTGGTCAGTGAACGGCGGCTGGACTGGCACCTGAACTACTACTCGAAATCCGCCGAATACCTCAGGTCGGGACTGAACGACATGTTCGAGTTCACGTTCACCGCCCTCTGACACGGAACACCGCCGACGTCACCCGCCATCGAGACCACTGTGCCGCCCAGGCGTGTCAGGAGAACTCGTGATGGTGGCCCTGAAGCCGTCCTGTTTAGCATGGCCGCATGACTGTTCCCAGCCGAGAACTGACCCCCGACGACCTCGAACTCATCGAGTTCGCCCGAGAGATCGTCGACGCAAACTCCGACGGCGACGTCAGCGCGCACACCATGGCCGCCGCCGTCAGGGGCGCCGACGGGAAGATATACGGCGGAATCAACGTCTACCACTTCACCGGTGGCCCCTGCGCGGAACTCGTCGCGCTCGGCCACGCCCGGGCGTCCGGCGCCAGAGAGCTGTCCACGATCGTCGCGGTGGGTGATGCGGGCCGGGGACCCGTCGGCCCTTGCGGCAGGGACCGCCAGGTGCTTTTCGACTACCATCCCGGCATCCGGGTCCTCCTCCCCACCCCCGACGGCGTCAGGAGTGTCCGGATCGAGGACCTTCTGCCGCTGGCCGAACACGCCAGCCGCGCACAAGTCCTGGGCCGGCTCCGCAAGAATCGCCAGGCACGGACCGAGCCGCCCTCCCCCACAGCCCGCGCCTGCCGGTGACCGCCCCCGCGAGAGAGCGGGTCACATGCGTGCGGAACCACGCGTCAGCCCCAAAGGCCGCCCACGCTCTCGCCCAGCCACTCCGCGGTGGCCTCCTCCCCGACACCCAGTTCCTCGGTGAGCGAGGTCCCGAAGACCCGGTCGGTGTGCCCACAGACCCAGGCCACCGGGCGGGCGAGGCCGTATGCGGCGACCGCTTCGAGGACCGACGCGCGTTCACCGGCGTCGAGCCGGCGCCACTCCCGCAGCACCTCGGCCACCTGGGACAGATTGGCGCCCTTGAGCCGGGCGAACCGGTCGACCCACCCCTCACGGAACAGGTGCAGGCACACGAACAGGAAAGAGTGCGCGCCGGACAGCGCGGGCAACGACAGCTCGCCCACCGTCAGACTCCGGCGCCCGGCCAGCACCTCATCCATCGGCACCTGCCACTTCGCGCCGTGCCAGGTGAGACTGTTGGCGACATCCAGGACGAACACCGGTACGACCGGGTCCGGGCCGATCCGGTGGAAGTGCGGCAAGTGGTCCGGTGACAACTGGTAGATACGCAACTCGGCACGGGACCGGGGCAGCAGGCGGCCCGAGACCGAGTCCCAGACCTGCTCCGCGGCATACCCGGCATCGAGCAGCGCGGCGCTCAGCCGGCCCCGGTCCTCGGGCCGGATCATCAGGTCGATGTCGTTGAACTGACGCACCGCGCGTCCGTCATAGAGCCGCTCCTGCGCGACCACTCCCTTGGTCCAGGCGGCAGCGATCCCGGCTGCGGCGATGGCCTGCGACACGCGCGCGGCCTCCGCCGTCAACACAGCCGCCCGGTGACGGGCATTCTGCAGGAAGGACAACAGCGGAACCCGCAGCTGGACGGGGAACGAGCGGCGCAGTCCGTGCCGGTGCACATAGTCGGACAGCGCTGCGCCGAGCTTGTGCCGCAGAGCGTGCTCGATCAGCCGCCCGTGGTCGAAATCCGGCCGGCGCAGCAGGTCCGCGACATCGTCCGGCGCATGGTCGAGTCCCTGATGCTCGGCCACCGCCAGCAGCACGGCCCGCACATCGCCGTCCAGCGCGAAGTGCCGCGGTGTCCTGCCGGCCGCGGGGGCCGGCGCGTGTGTCGATGAGGTGGTCACTCGTTCCTCCACGAGGACGTGGTGCCCGGCGGACGTTCCGTGGGCCGCTGGTGGACGCTCTGACGAAAGCCGCCGGCACAGCCGCCGGCGGCGAAGGCGACGGCGGACGGCAGCGCGGGAACACCGGACGAACAACCGCCGCCCGGGCGTGTGGTCTGCAGGACCGCGCCGAGCAGCGAAGCCGTCGCGCCGTCACAGTGCCGCGCAGGGCTCCAGCTCAACTGCCGCACGGGCACGTCGGCGACGAGCCGGCCCAGTGCCCGGCGCGCGGCGGCCGCATCCTCCCGGAAGGGCCGGGCGGCGAGCCAGTGCGTCCGGTACGCGGGGTCGGGCACGAGCAGATGGGCCTCGACCGCGCCGAGCGGGTCGGCACAATGGGTCGCCTCCGGCCGGGCGATGTCCTGCGCCCGCAGTACGACGATCTGGTCGAGCGGGGCGGCGCTCAGGAAGCCGCCGCCCACCAGGGTGCGCACGTCCCTGTTGCTGAGCGACAGCTTGCCGGCGCTCCGGGAGGCCTCGCTCAGCGCGCCGGAGCGAGCCGGCGACGTCAGCCAGTCGGGCCTGGACCGCCCCAAGGCGGCTTCGCCCACGAGCCGGGGAGCCAGCCCGAGCGCCGCCACCGCCCCGGCACCGAGCCGGGTGGTGGACGGCAGGCCGACCATCCACCAGCCGCCCGAACTGCCCGCGCTACCCGGCGGCAACAGGAGCAGACGGTCGGTGGCGACGACATAGCCGCCCGCCTCGGCCACCCGAACGGCCGACGAGGTCTTGCCCGCTCCGGCGTCGCCGGGCAGCATCACGGCCCGGCCGTCGGGCAGAACGGCGGCCCCGGCATGGAACATCAGCGCTCCCCGCCGTACCAGGTCCTCACGGATCAGCTCGCGCAGCAGGCGGCCCACGGCGACAGCGGCTCCGTCCACCGTCGCGCCGACCACCGTCCAGGAAAGGAAGTCCTCGGTGAGCAGGACGTGGTCCCACTCCTGGCCCTCGCCGGAGGCCAGCACCCGCCCTGCGCCCTCGCCCGGCCAGGTCTCGTACCACCATCCGGCGAACGACTCCACCGAAGCGGACGGCCGTTTGGTGCCGCCCGAGCGGACGCGCTCAACAAGGCCGGGGTCGATGACCAGCGTCACCCGGCGGTCCGTGCAGGACCCACAGGCGGCGTCCAGGACCTCGTGCTGCGCCGCGATCTCGGTGCGGACACCGTCGAGGTCGGTGACCACCTCCAGCCGCAGGTCGAACCACGACAAGGTGAGAGGCCGTGCGGCGCCCCCAGCAGGGGCGGGTATCCAAGGGAAGCGGTCCGGTACCGCGCGTGGCCCGTTCACAACAGCCCCACCTTCCGGTCGAGCAGCGCGAGGGAACCGTTGGCCGTCAGCAGACGATCGTTGGCGTAGTTGAGGGCGGCCGACCGCAGGTCGCGGAGGGCACGCTCCAGGCGCAGCGGGCTCTCGGCGCTGTAGCCCGCCCAGAGCCCGGCCAGCTGGACCATGCGGTCCACCGCGCTGAACGACAGCTCGGAAGCGGCGAGTTTGAGGGTGTTGAGCTGAATCTGCAGGGCCGGGGAGTCGAGGCTGTCGCCGGCGGCGCGTACCTCGTCGACCCGTTCACGCATCCGCTCCAGATAGGCGCTGACCAGCTCCAGTTCGAGCCGTACGCGGGCGATGCGCTCCCGGACCAGCGGGGACGACGTGTCGTGCGCGGAACTTTCGCGCAGCCACCCCAGCAGGCCGCGCAGCGCACCGCGTGCCGCGCCGAGCCAGCACGCGCTCCAGCCGAGATGGGCGAGCGGAATCATGCTGTCGGTCGCCACCCGGCGAAACCCGCCCGGAGTACCGATGACCTGGTCGGCCGGGACAGTGCCGCGCAGCCGCAGCGGCCCGCTGTCGGTACCGCGCATTCCCAGGGTGTTCCATCTGCCGGTGGACTCGACGGTCAGGGCCGACCGGTCGGCGTAGACGAGGGAGACGGAGTGCCGGCCCGCGTCCTGCGCCGCGCGCATGGTGACGAGGAAGCCCTCGGCCTGGCCGCCCCCGGTGACGACGGGGGCGGTCCGCTCCAGCCACAGATCGCCATCCGCCTCCGAGACGTCGCCCGTCACGTGTCGCAGTGGCTCGGCGGCGGTCAGCAGATGCCCGCCCGTCACCGGCCCGGTGGTGACGGAGGCCAGATACAGCTCCCCGCGGGCGATACGCGGCAGGAGCCGGTCCAGCAGGTGAGCGCCGGCGTGCCGCACCAGGACGTCGACCTGCTGGCAGTGCATCACCCAGATCATGGCGGTCGACAGGCAGCCCCCTGCGAGGGCCTGGGCGGTCTCCACCAGCCCCGCCAGGTCGCGGCCCATCCCCCCGTGTTCGGTGGGGACCAGAAAGCCGAGATAGCCCGCGCGCCGCAACGCGTCCACGCTTTCCTCAGGGAACGCCGCCGCCTGGTCGGCCGCATCGGCGTGCTCGGCGAGGACCTCGACGAGCCGTGCGAGCGTGTCGGGCTCCTCGCAGCACGACGGCTGTCCCCGCTCGGCGAACGCAGCCTTGTCCGTCTCCGTCGCGGATGGTGTCGAGGCGAGGGTCTGGGCAGGTGGCGTGCTCCGCTCGGACGGTTGCGGGCGGCGCCCACGAGGTGCCGAAGGACGCTGCGCTCCGCGCAGGCCGGTATCAGTCATTGGCCTCAACTTCCGTTGTCTGAAGCTTCAGTTGCCGGGCCGCCACCAAGGTCGGCCCGTCCACCGTGATCTCGACGGGGGCCGGACGGCTGAGGAAACCGACCAGGCTCGCGGTCAGTCCGTAGGCCCCGGTGTTGGGCACGGCCAGCAACTGCCCGGGCCGCGGATCGGCCAGCTCGACGGCCGGGTTGAGCATGTCCAGGGGGGTGCACAGCGGTCCGACGAGGCTCGCCCGCACCGTGCTCGCCCCACCCGGCCCGGATGCGGCGAGCACGGCCGGCCCGGCCCCTTCAGCGGGCAGGACGGGCACCGGCATCGTCCGGGGAGCCATGAGACGGCCCAGTCCGGACATTCCGCCCAGGACGTTGACGCCCGAGTCCAGGACCACGAAGGTCCGATCCCCGGACCGTTTGACGTCGACGACCGTGGTGAGCAGCGTGCCGGCGGCCGCGGTCAGATGACGGCCCGTCTCGAAGGCCACGCGCGGTCCGCCATCCTGGCCACGGCCGGGGAAGTGCGCGTCGAGAGCAGCCGCGAGCGTCCCCGCCAAGGCGGGAAACCGCCGAAGTGGGCCCGGCTGTGCCATCGGTGCGGGAAAGCCCCCGCCGAGGTCGAGGAGCTCCGGCACGAAGCCGGCGCTCCGGGCCACCTCGGCCGAGGTGGCCAGCGACTGCCGGAGCTCGACGGCCAGCGCCTGCGGGTCCTCGACGTTGGTGGCCGAGAAGGTGTGGGTGCCGATCGGCCGGGCGGGCCCGGCCGAGGCAAACAGCGCGGCCAGGTCGTCCCGCGCCCGCCAGTCGGTGCCGAAGGCCGTCGGCCGGCCGGTCATCCGCAGCGACCCGCCGCGGCTGCCGCGCGGCCCGTTGAGCCGCACCAGATACTCCGCCTGCGTTCCGGTGTCCCGGCAGGCCCGGGCCAGCCGGTCGCGGTCGGCGAGCGACTCGACGGAGAACTGCCGGACACCCGCACCGAGCGCGCTGCGCAGCTCACCGGGCGTCTTGCCCGGCCCCGTGTACAGGGCGTCCTCGAGCCGGGCGCCGGCGCTGCGCACCGCCGCCAGCTCGCCCAGCGAGCTGATCTCGGTGCGCAGGCCACACGCGGCGAGTTCACGGATGACCAGCGGATGCGGATTGGCCTTCACCGAGTAGAGCAGCTCGGCCCCGGCGGGCAGGTCGGCGCGCAGAGCGGTGGCGGCCTCCCGCAGGGCGGCCAGGTCGTAGACGTATGAGGGGGTGCCGAAACGCTCCGCGAGGGCGCGCAGCCCGGCGTGGTCCAAGGGCCGCGGAACGCCGTCGGCCAGGACGGCCGTGTCGCGGCTCATCGCGCGGCCTCTTCCGGCCTGGGCAGTGCGGCCCGGTCGACCTTGCCGTGCGCGGTGCGCGGCAGGTCGGCGACGACGACGCACCGGTCGGGGGTGCGGGCGGCGCCGAGGCGCTCGAAGAGACCGCGCAGCACCCGCTCCGGCGCAAGGTCGGTGACCGCCCACACGGTCAGGGTGCCGTCCGGGGCGGGCGGGACCGCTGCCGCGGCCCGCACGCCGGGTATGTCGAGCATCGCGAGCTCCAGTTCCTGAGTGCCCATACGCCAGCCGCGCCGCTTGAACAGGTCGTCCGCGCGACCGGCGAAGTACAGCCGCCCCTCGGCGTCGAGGCAGCCGTGATCGCCCGTGAAGACGGCCGGCCCGTCGCCGTCCGGTGCCGGGCGAAAACGCCGGGCGCTCTGCTCCTCGGCCCTCCAGTAGCCGGCCATCACGTGGGGGCCCGCCACCACGATCTCCCCGCTCTCGCCCGGTGGCAGGGGTGTCCCGGAAGGGTCCACCACCCACAGGCGGGTGCCGGGCAGGGCCCGGCCCACGGTCGCCGGGTGGGCGAGGTCCTCGTCGGGGTCGGCGATGGTGATCCGCTTGCACTCGCTCATGCCGTACATGCAGACCACCGCCGCACCGGGAAAGGCGCCGCGCAACCGTTTGACGTCCTGACCCACCAGCGCGGCACCGGTGTTGGTGAACAGACGGACCGGCAGCGGGCGCCGGTCGCGGGCCGCGAGCCGCGCCAGCATGGCGGCGTACGTGGGGACGACCGGTACGACGGTGGCCCCGGCCGCGCGCAGCGCCACCAGCTCACGGGACGAGGCGGCGCCTTGCGGCAGCACCAGTTCGGCCCCCGCCAGGGCGCAGAGGAAGATCTGGTAGAGCCCGTAGTCGAAGGAGAGCGGGAGCCGGGTGAACACCACGTCGTCCGGGCGGTAGGCCAGCCGCCGAAAGATCGCCCCGGTGGCGAAGGCGACTGCCCGGTGCGGGCAGACAATGCCCTTCGGGCGGCCGGTGGAGCCGGAGGTGTACAGCAGCAGGGCCGTGCCGTCGGCAAGGACGGCCACCGGCTCGGCCACCGGCCCGTCCAGCAGCGCCACCGGGGTGATGGCCCTTGCTCCCACACGCTCGGCGAGGGCGGTGAGTTCGGCGCGGTCCGACACGAGCACACGGGGCTGGGCATCGGTCAGTACCCAGCTCAGTTCGAACGGCGAGGCGGAGCTGCCTGCCGGTACGACGGCGGCGCCGACCCGCATCGCGCCGAAGAGCACCGCCGCGAACTGACGGCCGGGCGGCAGCACCACCAGCACCCGGTCGCCCGGAGCGACCCCCAGGGCCAGCAGAGCACCGGCGACGCGACGGCTCGCAGCCTGTAGCCGGCGCCAGGTCCAGCTGCCCGCGTGGTCGGTGACACCAGGACGCTCCCCGAAGCGTCCGGCCGCTCCATCGAGCAGCGCCACCACGTCCGGTACGGGCCCGCCGGCGATCGCCCCGGCGGCTTCGCCCGCACACGCGAGATGACCGTCGGCCTTCGGGGCCTTGGACGTCCCGGCCGCGGCGCTCACGAGGCCAGCTCCCGGTACGGGCCGTCGGCGGCCATCAGATCGCGGTGCCGGCCGTGCTGCACGACGCGGCCCTTCTCCAGCACCACCACCTGGTCGGCATCCTCCACCGCGGTCAGCCGGTGGGCGATCACCACCAGGGTGCAGTCCAGCGCGGTCAGGCGCTGGAACACCTCCCGCTCGACCACCGGATCGAGCGCGCTGGTTGCCTCGTCGAGGATGAGCAGCCGCGGTCTGCGTACCAGCGCACGAGCCAGCACCACCCGCTGCCGCTGGCCGCCCGAGAGCCCGCCGCCACCCGAGGCGAGGAGGGTCTGGTAGCCCATGGGCATGGCCGCCACGTCCTCGTGGATGCCCGCCACCCGGGCTGCCTCCTCCACGTCCGCATCCGAGACGTCGGTGCCGCCCCAGGCGATGTTGTCCCGGATGCTGGCGCCGAACAGCCTTGCGTCTTGGGTGACGAAGGCGATGGCGCGGCGGTATTCGGCAGTGTCGACCGAGGCGAGGTCCTGACCGCCGGCCAGCACCCGCCCCGCGGTGGGGGCGTACAGACCGGCCAGCAGCAGCCCGCAGGTCGACTTGCCCGAGCCCGACGCCCCGATGAGCGTGGTGAAGCTGCCGCGCGGCACGTCGAACGAGACGTCGGCGAGTACCGCAGGACCGCCCTGGTAGGCGAAGGAGACGTTCTCCACCGCGAGATCGCCCGCCACGCGCGGCCCCATCGTGCCGGGCACGCGCTCCACCGGGGACTCCAGGATGTCGCTCAGCCGGGAGAGGGATGCGCCCAGCGCCGACGTCTGCAGGCAGACCTGGGCCAGGTTGGCGAGCGGCACCAACAGGCCCATGGCCAGCACGCTGAAGCCCAGCACCCTGCCTTCGGAGATCCCGCCCTGCGAGATGCGGACCGAACCAGCGACCAGGATGAGCAGCGGAGCACCGACCTGCAAAGCGATGCTCAGGCTCGACGCCAGGGCCGCCAAACGCCGACTGCGCAGCCGGGTGTTCAGCTCCTCGGCGAGGGTCTGGCTCCACCGCCGGCCGGCCACGGCTTCCAGACCGGCCGACTTCAGGGTTCCCATGCCCTCCAGAAGTTCGGTCAGTTCCCCGTCTGCCCGCGCCTGCGCCTCCAAAGCGTCGGCACCCGCGTACCCCTGGCGCCGCCAGAAAAGGGCCACGAGCGCGACCTGGAGGAGCGCCAACACGATGACGAAGGCGGCGAGCAGCGGATCGGCGATCAGCAACAGGGCCATGTAGACGAGGATCAGCAACCCGTCGAAGACACTGGCGAAGGCGGTGGCGGAGAGCGTCTGCCGCACGGTCGAGCTGGTCCGTACCCGCTGCTGCAGATCGCCCGGACTGCGGCTGGTGAAAAACCCGTATGGCAGCGCGAACAGCCGGTGCACGATGCCCAGGGTCACCGTCTCGTCGACCAGTGTCTGGATGGCGAGGAACGCCGCGGAGCGGACGAACTGCAGGACGAAGTCGAGGCCGACGAGGCAGACCAGCCCGACGGCGAGGAACTCCAGGTGGCCGACGGCGTGCCCCGGCGCCACGCTCTCCACCACGTAGTTCGTGGCCAGCGGGGTGGCGAGGTTGAAGCCGAGCAGCAGCAGCGAGCACACCACGAAGGGCGTCCAGCGGCGCGTTCCGGGAAGGAACAGCCGCAGATAGCGCCAGGGCCGGGCGGTTCCGGCCGGGCGCTTCGGGGTATGCCCCGCGGAGGGATTTTTCAGCGGCGGGGTCAGGACCAGCGCCACACCGGTGAACGAGTCTCCGACCTGCTCCAGCGGCAGCCGCCTGCGGCCGTGCTGCGGGTCGACGAGGTAGACCCACGGCCCGCTGACCCGCTCCAGCACCACGAAGTGGTCGAAGTTCCAGAACAGGATGGCGCCGGTGGGCAGATCGTGCAGCCGCTGCAACGGCACCCGCACGCCCCGTCCCTCGAACCCGTACCCGCGGGCGACGTCCAGGAGCCGGCGGGCGGAGACGCCGTCCCTGCCGGTGGCGGTGGCATCACGCAGGTCCCGCACCGGCACGTCGACTCCGTGCAGGGCCAGCACCATGGAGAGGCTGGCCGCACCGCAGTCGCTGGTCTGCGCCTGGAGCCGCACCGGCACGCGCCGCCGATCGCGCGAGGGCAGCAACCTTTCGGCCAGGCGCCGCACCAGGAGCGGACGGCTCAGCAGTCGGCCAGTCTCCAGTGCCTGGCCGCACTCCCTGGATCCGCCGCGTGCCTTGACCGCCTGACGGCGGTAACGCAGCGGGCCGGAACGGGACGCCGCGGCCGGTGACGGGGTGTTCGCCGCGGGTGCGCCGTCCCTGTTCTGGGGCGACGCCGACCGGGGCGGGGAGGATGGGGACATGGTCACGAGGGGTCTCCCGGGAAGACGGCCCACGGCGATTCCGGGCGGGCAACGGCGCCGAGCGCCGAGTTCAGGTCCGCCGTGAAGCGGTCCGCCTGCGCCACCGAGAACTCACGGGGATCGAAACAGAGGACGAACGTCACGCCCTGGCCGTATTCGTTGATGATGAAACTGATGCCGTCGCAGGTGTAGCTGACGTGGGGGGCGAAAGCGTTGTGCGTGACACGCAGCCCGCCGGGACCGGCGTCCACGAAACGCTCTCCATGCAGGGTGTAGCGGACTGTGGCCTCGCGAAGACCGCCGCCCGCCCGGCCCGGCAGGTTCTGCGCCCGGTACAGATCGGCGTACGAGATGTGCTGATGACGCATCGTCTGCATCAGCTCGGAGCCGATCCGGCGAAGAAGCGTCGTGAATTCCTCCGAGCGTTCGACAAGAATCGGAAGACCCCGTGAGAATTTTCCCACGATGGCCCGTTCCCCGGCGCTCCGTGTGTCCAGTGGAAGCGTCATCGCCAGACCGGCCCGCGTCGTGCGCAGGAAAAAGGTCCGGGCGAAATGGGCGAGCGCAAACTGGAAGAACGTCACTTTGGCCTCCCGGCAGCTTCGCTGGACGGAGGCGACGGCCGGGCCGGGAATGAACGAAAAACGTGTGATCGCGGGAGGCGCCGGGCCGTCGGAGGGGGCGCCGGCTCTGCTCCCGGAATCCTCCGGGGGGTTGTCGGACAGCGCGGCCATGGTCTCGAATTTCCGCGACCAGTAGCGGTGCTCGACCGTGGCGGAGCGCTGGGCGTGCTTCTCACGGGCCTGCCCGATCGCGGCGAGCAACCCGTCCCCTTCGGCATCGCTCACGTAGTCCTGGCCCGCCAGCGCCGCGCCGTAGGCCTCCCACAGCCGGCCGCGGAAGAGGGACCGGCTGGCGAGGTCGGCGGTCAGCGCCGGCAGATCGGCGGTGAACGCGTGCAACTGCTCGGAGTAGCGGAAGAGACGGAAACGGAAGGGAGGCCGGCTCGTCAGGTCGAAGGGCTCCGAGAGGGCCCGGGCGCGGACCCCGGCCACGTACGTCCCGAACTGCTCGGGTGAACGGGCCTTGATCCGGCGGGCGTCGAGCAGGCCGTCGGGCGGGGGCGCATCGGCGAGCCACTGCACGGGCCGTCCGTCGGATGCCGGGCCCACCCGCAGCCGCAGGGCCTCGTGCATCCTCACCAGCGTCGACAGAGCGCGATGCAGGGCCCGCACGTCCAGCGGGCCCTCAATCCGCTCGGAGAGCTGAACGACCTTCATGGGCTGCCGTTTCTCCTGCTGCCGCCCGTACTCGTGCTCCTGTGCGTAGGAGAGCTCCGACGCGCCGCCGGTTCGCTGCTGGGTCACTGGGCTGCCTTTCCGTGCGTGCTCCAAACGCGACGGTGGCCGGGACAGGCGCGCAGCGCCCTCCCCGGCCACCGTGCTCACTCAACGGGTTTGTTCAGCGAGCTCAGATGCACGCGGAGGCGATGACGGGCGCCGTGCCGCCGACGATCTCGTCGAGCTCCTCGTCCGTGAGAGAGTCGATTTCGACGGTCTCGAAAGAAACATTCTCCATATGCCTACTCCTTTGTTGTGAAGGAATCCCCGGACAAAGATGTCGTTCCGGAGTTCACCGGAACAGCATCCACGTGACAGTTCGAGTGACGGTAATTCCGGGGCACAGGAAGAAAATATCAGGACGGCGCCGGACCATTCCAGTCACGCAAGTTCGTGACACGCGGACCGGAATACGCGACTTACCGAGCGCCCTTCGCGTCGCGCGCCAGAATATCCCGCTTGGACCTCAGCCGGCGCATTGCCTCGGCGCGGGAGATGGGGTGCGCGTCGTCCCACTCGATGGTGCGGCGCATCATTTCACGCAGCGTCGGATGGACCGTTTCGAGATAGCCGGGCTCGCGCATGAATTTCCACGAGGTCTGGCCGCCCACCGGCTCGTCCGCGGCCTGGAGGTTCATGTGGAGAGTCCGGCGGGGGCCGCCGTTCTCGCAGGAACCCCGGTGTACCGCGTGGTGGTTGAAGAAGAGGACGTCGCCCGCTTCGCACGGCACCAGCACCTCTCCCGGCAGCTCTCCGCTGCCCAGACGGCCGATCTCCTCGCGCTCGGCGTCGGTGAGAGGCCTGCGGTGCGAACCGGGCACCACACGAAAGGCGTCGTCCGCGGTGAGGCAGACGTTGAACTGGACATGGGTGGGCCGGCCCGACGCCTCGTGGTACTCGTGCTCCTCGTTGTCCTTGTGCCAGCTCAGCTCGTAGTCCACCATCTCGGGTGACCACAGCGCGTGCGCCGTCCAGAACCGCAGACGCGGGCCCAGCACCTCCTGCACGAAGCCCAGCAGGCCCGGATGGGCGAGAACCTCGGCGAGCCGGTCGTCGTACAGCTCGGGAGTCATGATGTTGCTGACACCCCACACGTCGATCGGGCCCGGCGGGCGCGAACTGTAGCGCACGGCATGCTTCTCGGGACCGGCCAGGACGGTGGTCCTGAGCTCCTCGAGGGCGGCCAGGGCCGGCGCCACCTCGGCGGGGGAGAACAGGCCGGGGACACGGACGAATCCGTCCCTCCGGAAGGCGTCCGCCTGCGCACTGGTCATCGGCTCTCCTCCTTGCTCTTGGCGCACACGAGAACCAGGTGCCGCGAGGTGGCGGTCCACGGCTCGCCGGCGAAACCCCCGTACCGCTGAGTCACGGTGAACCCGCCCTTGGCCAAAAGCCGCTCGGCCTGCTCCAGGGTGAGCATCCGGCTGTGCCTGGTCACCCGCTCGACGTGTTCGACGCCGTCCCGGCGGTACTCCATCTCGTCCACCAGGACCTGGCTGACCGGATCGTATTGCCGGGCCCGGCTCACCTCGACGGCCTGGCCACTGCGCGGGTCGCGGTACTGGAAGGCGGGGCGCCACCGGCCGTCCGCCTCGGCCGTCAGAGTGGCTGCCGGGTTCACCATGTCGAGGGCGAAGACGCCGTCGTCGGCGAGGTGTTCGCGCACCCGTGCCAAACAGGCGGCGATGTCGCTGTCGTTCAGCAGGTGACTGATCGAGTCGCACGGCAGCAGGACCAGGCGGAAACGCCGTCCCAGGTCGAAGTCGCGCATGTCGGCTTCGTGCAGCTTCAGGGGCAGCCCGGGGTTCCGCTTGCGCTCGGCCTCGCGCAGCATGGCAGGGGCGACGTCGATTCCCGTGACGTCGTGTCCGTCCTTTGCCAGCGGAATGCTGATCCGGCCGGTGCCGGTAGCCAGTTCGAGGACATCGGGACCGTGCCGGCGGGCGAGATCGCGCCAGAACGGCACGTCATCGGCGTAGTCGGCATAGCGCTGGTCGTACACTGCCCCGTCGTAGCAGAGATCGTCGACCAGAGCGGCGGCCTTCACGGGGCTCGGCCGCCGGGCGCGCGACGCGGACAGGAACCAGGCCAGCACATGCTCGGAACCGGGAACGTGGAGGACCTGCTTGAGGTAGTCCGCGCTCCCGGGGCGGCCGGGGTAGCGATCGGGCAGCCCGATGCGGCGGAAGGGCACACCGCCTCCCGCTTCCGCGACCGTCTCGGCGACCGCGCTGCCCAGGCCCCCGATCACCGAATGCTCCTCGAACGTGGCGATGGGGCGCCCCTCCGCGACGAGTTCCTCCACCCGCGCCGTGTCCAGCGGCTTGATGGAGGGCATGCTGACCAGCCGTACGGCAAAGCCCTTGCGGCGCCACTCGTCGACCCAGGCGACCGCCTGCTCCAGAACGTGACCGGTGGCGATCAGGGTGCCGAGATCGCCCTCACGCAGCACCGCGGAGCGGCCGAGCCGGATGCGGGTGCCCTGCGGATGCAGGACGGGCAGCACCGTGCTCTCCATCGGCAGGCGGATGTAGGCGGGCCCCGGCAACTGGTCGATCTCGGCCAGCAGATCGAGGAGTTCGGTGCGATCGCCCGGCGCGACCACGGTCATGTTGGGCAGGGCACGCAGGACCGCGATGTCCTCGATGGAGATGTGGGCGTTGCCGTACATCGCCCGGCTGAAGCCGGCGCTGGTGCCGATCAGCCGCAACCGCGCGTTCGCGTGGGCCGCGTCCAACCGGATCTGGTCGAACGGCCTGTACAGCAGGAACGTGCTGATGTTCGACAGGTAGACGTTCTTGCCGGACTGGGCCAGTCCGGAGCCGATGGACACGGCGTTCTGCTCGGCCATCCCCACGTTGACGAAGCGGTCCGGATACCGCTGGGGGAAGGGATCCGACTCGGACATGCTGTCCGCGGTGATGTAGTACAGGTCCTCGTCCACCGCGGCCCGGTCGGTGATGAAACGCCCGAACAGCTTGCTGACACCCTCCTCCTCCACAAAGCCGGCCGCGGGACGCGACGGCTCCGCCGCCTCTGCCGCCACTGCCGTGGAGCCGGCAGCGGGCATGACCGGGGCGCTCACCGCAGCTCCCGCAGGGCCTGCGCGAGTTCGGGCCTGGTGATCCTCCGGCCGTGCCAGGACACGTCGTTCTCCATGAATGTCAGTCCCTTCCCCTTGACCGTGTGAGCGACCACGCAGCGAGGGCCCTGCCTGGGCCGCAGCAGGACGTCCGCGAGCGCGTCGCAGTCGTGTCCGTCGACGTCGTGGGCGTCCCAGCCGAAGGCCGCGAAACGCCCGGAAGCGCCGGAGCGGGGCATCAGTGCCTCGGACGACGAGAACGCCTGGAAGCCGTTGTGATCGACGATCAGCGTGAGATTGTCCAGTCCCAGCGCGGGGGCCAGCGTCGCCGCCTCCCACACCTGGCCTTCCTGGCACTCACCGTCACCGGCCAGGACATACACCTGGTACGGGCGGTCCATCGACTGCGCCGCCAGCGCCATGCCGATACCCAGGGAGAGGCTGCGTCCCATGGACGTGGTGGAAGCCTCGACGCCCGGCAGCAGTTCCGAGCGTTCCGTGACCGGGAACAGGCCGCCGTCGGCCTTGTAGGCGGCCAGCCGCTCGGAGGGGAAGAACCCCCGGTCGGCGAGGACGGTGTAAAGAACCGCCGACGCGGTGCCCTTGCACACGAACCGGTCCCGGCCCTCCCAGTCGGGCCGGGCGGGGTCGACGTTGAGCACCCTCGAGTAGAGGGTGTGCACGATCTCCACCGCCGAGAGATTCCCGCCGATGTGCGCGCTTTCGGCCTGCGCGACCATCTTGATCATCGAGCGCCGGATGTCCTGTGGAGTGATCACACCATTCCTTTCTGTACGGTTCGGGTCCGATCGGTCATGGGGCCAGGTCGATCGGCTCGGCGGGCGCGCCGTCGGTGAGCAGGTCGACGAGCCTCGGGTGCAAGTCGTCGGGGATCAACCGGTCCGCCGTCGAGGCGAGTTCGTCCAGCGACCACCAGTGGTGCCCGACGATGGAGGTGCGTTCGTTCTCGGTGAAGCCGTCGGTGCTGATGTCGAAGGCGGGGACGCGGGCCAGGTAGTAGCGCTCATGGAAGAGGTAGGCGACGCCTCCCATCGACCCGGTCTTGCGCCGCCGCCACACCTCCGTCCTGGGAACGAGCCCGGTCAGCCCGGTCTCCTCCGCGACCTCGCGCGTTCCGGCCTGCTCGTAGGTCTCACCGTCCTCCACGCCGCCGCCGACCGGATACCAGAACGTGTGCCCGTCGCTCTCGTCCTGGCTGGAGAAGAGCAGCAGACGGTCGGCCTCGTCGAGCAGCAGCACCCGCACCGTGGGCCGCAGGACGAGTTCCGCTTCAGCGGGCTCGGCGTGTGCTTCATGCGCTGTTCTCTCGTGCACTTTCGAGTTCCTTTCCTTCAAAAACCTGACGACCACGCCCCGTGGGACATGTCCCGGGACGCCGGGCGTCGTCCTCAGGGACGTCCGGGTCGTGGGTCCTGATACGGGGGGTGCGTGCTCTTCGGCGCCGGCCTGCGGTGAGCCCCCGAGCACGGCGTGACATCACGTCGACGGGAGACGCCACGGGAGACGGCGGCCTGCGACAGGCGGGCCGCGCTGTCGGGGCCGAAGCCGGACAGGAAGTCGGCGAGAGGCTGGTCGAGGCAGACATGAGCACAGCGGGCGCAGACCTCGTCCGCCCCCTCCACCGCCACCCCCAACCGGCACGAGGCCAGCAGGCAGGCGTCGTTGAACGCGTCACCGAAGGCGGTCACCGCGTCCAGACCCGGACGCCCCGCCCGGTTTGCGAGATGGGCCGCGAGCCCGGACGCCTTGCACGTCCCACGCGGACGGATCAGCAACGCGGCGAACGGACCGATGCGGTCGGTGTCATGCCGCACCGCGAGCAGCCGGGCGAGGTCCTCAGGCGCGTCGAACACCGTGATCGCCGTCACCTCCCCCAGGGCGTGGGCCGGCTGGGGGTCCACCGTGACGACGGAGCGGCCCAGCGCGTACATGCGCGTGTACAGCAGGGCCGCGCGCCGGGACGAGGCGACGAGTTCACCGCCGGTCTCGGCCACGAGGTCACGCGCGCCGGCGTCGACAAGGGTGCGTACGACGCCCGCCGGCAGCCACCGCAATGCCGTGACCCGGCCGGTCGACCGCCGCAACACCACGGCGCCGTCCCCGAGCAGAACCTCGTCCGCGAGCACGGACGACGGAAGACGGGCCAGCGCGAGCTCGCGGAAGGAACGGACAGCCCGGCCGCTGACCACCAGCGGAGCCAGGCCGCTCGCGGCGAGTTCGGCGAGGCGGTCGGCCAGCTGTGGCCGTAACCGGCCACGCGCGTCGAGCAACGTCCCGTCGAGATCGAACGCCGCGAAACGCACGGCAGGCAAAGACTTGGCTGCGGCGACGACCATGGGGGGCGGCTCAGACGATCTGGTACTGGCGCAGGACGCGCGTTGCACCGTAACTGGCCGGCACCGGCCGGCCCGTCGACGGCGAGATGCTCGTGGTCCGGGCCACTCGCACCGGCTTGCGCCGGTCGGTGAGCAGCCGATGACCGCCGAGCGCCCGGTCCAGCAGGGCGGCGCCGTCCTCCTCGCCGACGAGCAACCGGCCCGGCGGGCGTTCCCCGGTGGAGTACGTGATGTCGCACAGGAGAGTGACCAGCACCGAACCGCCCGCTCGGGTCCGGCTGGCGAGCAGCGCGACCGTCTCCTCGACGCGCTCGGGGTCGGCACTGCTGTGATGGACCGAGTCGAAGCAGACGACGGCGTCGAGTGTCGACGGCGTCAGCTCGCGCAGCCAGGCGAACGCGTCACCCTGGATGACGTCGCAGCAGTCGATCCGCTCCTCGTCGACCGCGCCTTGGAGCGCGGCGACAGCGTGGGCGCTGTGGTCGATCGCGGTCACCCGCAGGCCCTGGCGGGCGGCGTGCAGAGCATGCCGGCCCGCACCGCACCCGAGGTCCGCCAGGTGAGGCCGCGGCCCGTCGGCCGAGGGGGCCAGCGCGTCGATCATCGCGCGCGCCGTGTCGGAGGGCGGACGAATTCCCTCTCGGGCCCAGACGTCCCGGTACACCAGGCGGTCACGGGCCGTCTGGCTCGCCCCGGTCGGCCGGGCACCGGGCTCCGACGCCGCGGCGGACCGGGCGGGAATCAGCCGGGATATTTCCATGGAAGTCCCTCGCATTGTTGGCTGAAAAGGCTTTGATGGTCTGCGCGCCTTCTGCCGAAGGGCCGTGGTCTTCGACCTGGTGTGACGGGATGAGGACATCGCAGCGGACGCTTTGCGTTTGATCTGCGGTGCGGTCGATTGTAGTCGGCGATACGGAGCGGCACACGCCGCAGGGCGTCACGAGATTTCGCTACTTTTGTGTCCTGCACCCCCTGTGACAGGCTGCTCGCCATAAGAAGCGCGGTGTTGTCCGGCAGTCGCCTCGCCGTACATGCCCCGAGACCGGGGCTGTCCATCGCGCCGCTCAGGCACCGTACTTGGGAGTGAAGAATGCGAGGGCTCGCGGGAAAGACTGTTATCGTCACCGGCGGCGCGCAGGGAATCGGGCGCGCGGTGGTCGACAGGGTTGTCCACGAAGGCGGAAACGTGGTGATCGCCGACTGCCATGCGGAATTCGGAAAGTCGGCCGCCCAGGAAGCCGACGAGATCGCGGGCCGACCTGCCGCCCTTTTCGTCCACACCGACGTGTCCGACGAGGAATCGGTCCGAAGCATGACCGAAAAAACGGTCGAGCATTTCGGCGGCCTCGACCAGCTGGTGAACTGCGCCGCAGTGTTCATCATGCGCGGCCTGGAGGCCACCGTCGAGGAATGGCGTCGGATCATGGACGTCAACATCATGGGCCAGGCGCTGTGCGTGAAGCACGCGGCACCGCACATGCGGGCACGCGGCGCGGGGTCCGTCGTCAACATCGCCTCGATATCCGGGCACATCGCGCAACCGGGATACCTGACGTACAACGCGACCAAGGCGGCGGTGGCCAACATGACCCGCTGCATGGCGATGGACCTGGCACCGGACGGCATCCGCGTGAACGCGGTCAACCCCGGCACGGTCTGGAACAAGAACAACGAACGCTTCCACCGCGAGCAACTCGGGATGGACCGCGCCGAGGCGGACGCGGACCCGGAGATCGGCGGCCGGCACATGCTGGGCCGCACCGCGGACCCCGAGGAGATCGCGTCCGCCGTGGCCTTCCTCCTCTCGGACGAGGCCAGTTACATCACCGGCGAGAACCTGATGGTCGACGCCGGCTACACGGCGATGTGAGGCGAGTGCGTTGATCTTCGACCTGCACACCCATCACCGCCGTTGCGGTCACGCCCGCGGAGAACTGCGGGACTACGTCGAGGCGGCGCTCGCCGCCGGCTTGGACACCCTGGGGTTCTCCGACCACTCGCCCTTCTTCGCCCAGGAAGCGGACCACCACAAGCCGTGGGTGGCGATGGCCAGGTCGGAGTTCGGGGCATACCTGGCCGAAGCGGCCCGGCTGCGCGAGGAGTACCGCGGCCGCATCCGGCTGCTCATCGGGGTGGAATCGGACTTCTTCCCGGAACACGCGCGGCTCTATGCGCAGACGTACGCGGGCCTCGACCTCGACTACATCATCGGCTCCGTGCACGTCGTAGGCGACACGGACATCTTCCACCTGGACCGATGGGCCGACGTCACCGAGGAATCTCTGCTCGCGGAGAAGGAGCGGTACTGCGACCTCGTCGCGGCCTCGGCCCGGTCGGGCATGTTCGACATCCTCGGCCACATCGACGCCCTACGGGGCAACTACCCCCGCTTGGACGAGATCGAGACGCCGGCCGAGGAACGCATGATCGAGGCCATTGCCGAATCCGGTGTCGTGGTGGAGGTCAACACTTCCGGAGACACCAAGCGGTGCGGCGGCTGGTATCCGAGCGACCGTTTGCTCCGGCGGTTGCGGGAACACGACATACCGCTGACCTTCGGCTCCGACGCCCACGATCCTGAACGCGTCGGGGACCGGTTCCAGGAAGTCCGCCGGCGCCTGCGGGCACTCGGCTACCGCGAATGGCACGTCTTCGAGCGCCGCCAACCCCGCCCGATCCCCCTGTGACCGCACCCGGCACGACGACCGGCACGACGGGCTGACCGACAACGCCCCGAACACCGGCGGAAATCCCAAAGAACTCTGCTTTCGCACTGATCGTGAGGTGTCTGATGACCAAACGCAACGTCAAGGTCGCGCTCGCCGGCGCCGGCTCGTGCGCGTCGAGCTTCGTCCAGGCGGTGGCCGCCTCCGCCCTCACCTGTGGTGAGGGACAGCCGGGCGTGATGTACGACCGGATCGGGGGTTACCACCTGTCCGACCTGACCTTCGTGGCGGCCTTCGAGGCGGATGCGAACAAGATCGGACGGGACCTCGCCGACGCCCTGCGCCAGCACCCCACCGTGGCCGTCCAGCACGTCCAGGTGCCCGACACCGGCGTGCTGGTCCGTCCCGGACCGGCACTGGACGGCATCGCCGGACGACTGGCTGACGTCGTCGACGTCGCACCGGCCGCGCGGACGACCACGGTTGAGGACGTCACCGCCGAACTGCGCAGGACGGCCGCCGACGTACTGGTGTGCTTCCTGCCCACAGGGGCCACCCACGCCGTGCGGGCCTATGCGCGTGCGTGCGCCGCGGCCGGCACGGCGTTCGTCAACGCGACGCCGGA
Organism: Streptomyces fuscichromogenes; assembly: GCF_014645815.1. Classification (GTDB taxonomy): domain Bacteria; phylum Actinomycetota; class Actinomycetes; order Streptomycetales; family Streptomycetaceae; genus Streptomyces; species Streptomyces fuscichromogenes. Next base: position 605,028 of record NZ_BMML01000001.1, read on the forward strand.
GGCGGTCGCCAACGACGCCGACCTCGCCGCCCTCTTCGAGGACAGCGGCGTCCCCCTGCTCGGCGACGACCTGCGCAGCCACCTCGGGGCGACCACCCTGCACACCGCGCTGCTCGACCTGCTCATCGGCCGCGGACTCACGGTCAAGGACACCTACCAGCTCAACGTCGGCGGCAACACCGACTTCCTCAACCTCTCGGACCCCGTGCGGTCGGCCAGCAAGCAGGCCTCCAAGCGCCGCGCCCTCACCAACGCGGGGATCGACGCGACCGATGTGGCCGCCGGACCCAACGGCTATGTGAAGCACCTCGGCGACCGCAAGGTGTGCTTCCTGCGTATCGAGGCCGAGAACATCATCGGCGCGCCCGTCGCCATGGAAGTGCGGCTGGAGGTCGAGGACAGCCCGAACGCGGCGGCCGTGATCGCCAACGCCGTGCGGGTGGCGAAGGCCGCGGCCGACCGCGAACTCGCCGGCGTGGTCGACCCGGTCTGCGCCTTCCTCTTCAAGAGCCCCCGCGAGGGCATGTCCGAGCCGCAGGCACTCGCCGGCTTCCGCGCCTTCGTCACCGCCGTGCAGACGGAGCCCGGCGACGTCCACGCACCACTGCTCTTCACCGCTTCGTTGAACAACCACTCTCTCGTGAGGACGGCCTGACATGGACCGGAAGATCGTGCAGGACATCATCCGCACCGAGCTGGAGCGGCTGCTGGGCACCGCTGTGACGTTCGGCGACGACGAACCGCTCGTCGACCACGGGCTCGACTCGCTCCTCAGCGTGGAACTCACCCTCAACCTGGAGGACGCCTTCGCCATCACCTTCGAGGACGACGAGCTGTCGTTCGAGAACTTCGCCTCCGTGGCGGCCGTCACCGACCTCGTCCAGGCGAAGGACTCGGCGTGACCGCCGAGGTCACGGCCGGGCACCCGGCCGCCTCCGGCCCGGTGCCCGCCATGGCCGGGCCTGCGGACAAGACCGGCTGGCAGCCATGCGCCCCCGGCGCCCCCGGCCCGACAGTCCTCCTCACCGGCTGGGGCCTTCACGCCTCCCACGCCGAGCGGCTGTACCGCGAAAGCCTCAACGACCTCTGGCGGCTGCACACCGACCAGGGTGTCTTCATTCTCAAGGCGCTCGGCCAGCCCGCCACCACCGCCTGGCTCGACTTCCAGACGGCGGCCGGCGAACTGGCCGCCGGGGCCGGGCTCCCCGTCCCGCTGCCCGTGCCGACCCCCGACGGCGCCCCGACGGTGCACCGCCACGGCCGGCAGTGGCAGCTCCGCCCCTACCAGCAGGGACGGCCCTTCGCCCCCGACTCACCCGGCCACCTCGCGCAGACCGCACAGGCGCTGAACACACTGCACCGGCTGCCGGTGACGGCATTCGGGCACGCCCCGACGTGCCCCGGCGACGAGACCGCGTTCTGGCGCGCCGCTGGCGAGGAACCCTGGAACCACCTCGACCGTGCGCTCGCGCACGTGCTCACGGCGCCGGAGCGGGCGAACGCCCTGTCCACCTGGCGCACTGTCCACCAGCGGGCCCTCGCCGAGCTGGACGGCGCCGGATACGACACCCTGCCCGCCGTCCTCACACACGGCGAGATCGCCGGCTCCAACCTGGTCTTCGACCAGGAGGGCACACTGCGCGCGCTCCTGGACTGGGACGCCGTCCAGCTACGACCCCGTGCGTACGACCTGGCGAAGGCGGCGCTGTTCCTCGGCCGTGTGGCCCGCGGCAGCCTGGACATCGATCCGGACCGCGCCGCCACCGTGGTCGCGGACATCGCCGGCGGGCAGCCACTGGAGGACCGTGAGGCCGCGGTCCTCACCCCGCTCCTGGAGCTGTACTTCGTGCCCACACCCGAACGGCTGCACCGCATGGCGTACACCGCCCCCCAGCACCTCGACTGGTACGTCCACTGGACCCTCGACGGGGCCCACCGCGCCCGCCGTCTGCTGGCCCCGGTGATCCGGCGCCTCGTCGGCGCGAGCACGCCATGACAGCCGTGCGCAGTCCGGGCCGGGCCGGCGAGCATACTGCGGTCCACCTGTCCGTCCCCGGCGCACAGGTGCACCTGACGGGACCCGCGCGCCTCGTGAGCGGCGCGGCGACCCGGCTGGCGCCGTTCGTCGTCTCTTCGGACCCGGGCCTGTTGGATCAGCCGGGAGACACCTGGTCGATCCAGCACACGACCGACGCAAGGACGGACACAGGCGGACTCGAACACGTGACGATCACCACCCCCACGGAGCCCACGGCCACGCTCGCAGTGGACCACGAGCGACGCCGCCTGATCCTCGACCCCGCCTGCACCCTCGAGTTCGCCACACACCTCGCCGCCCGGTACGCGAGAATCCTGCTGCGCCTGCAACGGGCCACGCGGGCGCAGGAGCTGTTCCTGCACGCCGGGATGGCGGCGAGCGCGCCGGGCGCCGGCAAAGCCGACCGCGGCATCGCCGTGATCGGGCCCAAGCGCGCGGGGAAGACCTCCACCGTCATGGCGGCCATGCGCGCCGGCGCCGCCTTCGTCGGCAACGACGACCTCAGCGTCACCCGATCCCACGACGGATGGACCGGGCACGGCTGGCCCCGGTCGGTCTCCGTACGATCCGACACCTTCACCGCTCTGGGGATCTTGCCGCCCGAGCGATCCGCCCACCCGGCCCGCAGGAACCGGCCGCAGGAACCGGCCGCAGGAACCGACCCGGTCATGCTGCTGCCCTCGGAACTGGCGAGCCTGCTGGGCACACCCGCCGTCCGCCTGTCGGCACCGCTCACAGCACTGGTGTTCCCCCGCTTCGCCCCCGACGCCGGAGACACCGCACTACGGGAACTGACCCCTGCTCAGACGGCGCAGCGCCTGCGGAGTGAACTGCCCGTCCAAGTGGTCAAGCAGGCCGACTTCCTGCTGCCCCACTTCCCGCGTCCCTCGCCCGCCGAGACGGAAGAGACATGGCGGGCCCTCGCCACCGACGTACCAGGCTTCGAGCTGGCCCAGTCCTTCACCGGCCTGACCGCCGGAGCCCGGCGCCTGAAAAGCCTCTGGAGCTGAGGACCGCCCGCCTCCCGACACCCGACACGGCCCCGGCCCGGTCCGTGACACGCCCCCCACGCACCGCACGCGGCACCCCACGGTCGAGCAGGTCCATCCGCCGAGCACCCCCGCACCGATCCGTCCCCCGACCCTGAACAGGGCCGTTCGGCCCACCCGAATGAGGAGCAGCCATGTCCGCAGCCACTACTCCGCACAGCGTCTCGGTGTATGCCGACCACGCCCAGCAGATCGAGGAGCTGCCCTACGAGCTTGTAGAGCGCAAGGGCATCGGGCACCCCGACACGATGTGTGACGCCATCGCGGAGCGCGCCTCCCAGCTGTACTCCCAGTACTGCCTGGAACACTTCGGCCGGGTGGCACACCACTGGTTCGACAAGGTGATGATCTTCGGCGGAGAGGCCCACCTGGAGTACGGCCGAGGCGAGCTGACCAACCCGTACACCGTGCTCTTCGCCGGCAAGGGCGCCTACCGGTGCGGCGACCAGCCCATCCCCCTGGAACAGATCCTGCGACAGGCCGCCGCCGAGGTCCTCGACGCGGTGAGCACCGGCTTCGACGCCGACCGCCACCTCGTCATCGACTGCCGGATCGTGGACCACCAGGGCGCGGGGCGCCGCAACTCCCGCTACCGCCCGCAGTCCGCGGACGACCTGATCGCCATCGGCGACCCCGGCCTGGTCTCCAACGACACCAACCTCCTGCACGCGTACGCGCCCTTCAGCCGGCTGGAACAGGCGGTGCTGGACGTGGAGCGGTTCATCAACGGGCCCGACTTCAAGGGCCGCAACGCGGACACCGGCTGGGACGTCAAGGTGTTCGGCAGCCGCAGCGGCGAGGCGTTCAACTTCGTGGTGAACATGCCCTTCCTCGCAGGCCACATCACCTCCTTCGCCCACTACCTGGAGCGCAAGAAGGCCTGCCAGGCCGAGATCCTCGCCCTGCTCACCCGGAGCGTGGGCATCGCGCCGACGCTCACGGTCAACCCCACGGACCGCAACGGCCTGCCCTACCTCACCGCACTGGGTTCGGTCGCGGACACCGGCGACGTCGGCGCGGTAGGCCGGGGCAACCGCGTGACGGGGCTGATCACACCGATGCGATCGATGAGCATCGAGGCACCGGCCGGCAAGAACCCGCTCGACCACACGGGCAAGCTGTACGGCGTCCTGGCGAGGCAGCTCGCGGTCCGGCTGCACGACCTGCTCGGCAAGCCGGTCGAGACACACATCTTCACCTCCAAGGAAGCCCCGCTCAACCGGCCCGACGAGGTGGTGGTCCGGGTCCACGGGCTCTCGCAGGACCCGGCCGAGGAAGACCTCGTCCGCAAGACCGTGGACGACGCGCTGGCCGACACCGCCGAACTGACCCGCGAAATCATCGTCACCGGGGTGACGATGTGGTGACAGCACACCATTCGCTCGCCACCGACCTCCTCGCGGCGGTCGCCGCCGTCACCACGGACGGCCCCGCCGCCGCAGGGGCCGGCTGGGTCCGCCACTACACTCCGCCGGGCCCGGACGACGGCAGCCAGTTCCTGCTGATGCTGAAACCGGAACTGCTCGCGGAGGCCTCCACAGACGCCTCGGACGGCGGCGGACTGCTGGGCCGGGTACTGGACCGGCTGGCCGCCGGCGGCCTGCAGCTGGGCGCCGTCCGAGTGGTCGGCGCGGCCGAACTCACTGCGCGGTGCATGGTGGAGCACCACTACGCCGTTCTCAACCGAGTCTCCACCCAAGGCCTCGACGCCCTACCGCCCAACGCCCGGCACCGGCTCGCCCAGCGGTACACCCAGGACACCACCGAGCACTCGGACACCGTACGGACCCGCATCCTCGGCGGCCACCAACTGCTCGCGCAGCGCCCCGACCTGACGGCGACGGCCCTGGACGCGTTCGCCCGCAACCTGCCGGTCGCCAAGGCCGCGGCCGGGGTCTACACGACGGAACTCCTGCTGGACGGCGAGAGGTTCGTGGTACTCAACGCCTTCCACCCCCTGCAGCTGGCCCACTTCCAGCAGCCCGGCGGCGCGGTCGCCGTCCTGACCTGCACGACGCACCGGCCCACCGACCTGGTGCGACGCGAAGTGATCGGCGCGACCGACCCGGCCCAGGCACAGCCCGGCTCGGTCAAGCACATGCTCTACCAGGACCGCGCCACGTTCACCGAATGGAAGGTTTGCACGCGACTCAACGGCGTCCACCTGTCTCCCGGACCGGTCGAAGCGATGTTCACCATCCAGAGGTACTTCACCGACGACTGGACGCCGATGCCCCTCGCCCACACGACGCTGGGCATGAGGCTGCTGGCCACCGGCGCGGACGAGCGCGCACTGTCGGCGCTCGGCGACAACCCGGTGGTCGAGTACGGCGGCGGTGGACACCTCTTCGACGTCACGGAGGACCTGACCACTCAGGAGTGCGAGCACATGCTGCTCCGCCTGCTGGAGCGCCCGCCGGCCGCCCGCCCGTACGCGGACCAGGAGACGACGGCATGACCCGCGACCCCGAGGACACGGACCTGCCCGGATGCGCCTCGGCGCCCCAGCGGATCTGGCTGCTCGGGCCGCCCGGCGCGGGCAAGACCACACTAGGCCGACGGCTCGCCGAGGGACTCGCCTGCCCCCACCACGAACTGGACGCGTACTTCTGGCACCAGGGATGGACCCGCGCCGACAGCGATGGATTCCACGCCGCGGTGACCGAACTGGCGGCAAGGGAGACGTGGATAATCGACGGGCAATACCACGACGCGCACCCGGTGCTGGCCTCGCGAGCCGACACCGTCATCTGGCTGGACGTCCCGCTGGGCGTGGCCCTGTGGCGGGTGACACGCCGCACGTTGCGCCGTCTGCTCACCCGGACGGCGCTGTGGAACGACAACCGGGAGACCCTTGGCAGCGCCCTGGGGCTGCTGGTGTGGACCGCGCGCAGCCACCGCAATGTCGCCGCCGTCAACCGGCCGCTGCTGGCCCGCCTCGCGGCCCGTGACGTGCGCACGGTCCGCACCGCCTCGGCACAGGCCGCACTCACCGAACTGCTCGGCGCGCACCCGGCCGCTCCGGCAGCACGCCGGACCGCCGGAAGGACCCCGGCAGCTCCCTCCTCCGAACCGCCGGCTTCGGACGGAACCGACCCCCTCGCACCCGCCAGGAGACAGTGATGCCGCCCCCGCACACCACCACACTGGCGCTACTCGGCGGCGAACCCACGACAAGCAGGCTGCCGGACCCGCAGCCGAGGCCGCCCACGGAGGAGGACCTGGCCCTCGTCACGGCAATGCTCCGCCGGGGCGAGGGCGCCTACGTCGGCGACGAAGGCCAGGTACGCGAACTGGAAAGCGAGTTCGGCCAGCTGGTCGGAGCACGACACGCACTCGCCGTCAACTCCGGTACGTCCGCGTTGTACTCCGCGTTCTTCGGGATAGGCCTCGAACCCGGCGACGAGGTGCTCGCACCCACCTACACGTTCCTCGCCACCGTGATGCCGTTGTTCGCCGTGAACGCCGTACCCGTCCTCGCCGACGTGGACGAGCGGACCGGGAACCTCGACCCGGCCGACCTGGAAAGGCACCTGACCCCCCGCACCAGGGCCATCGTCGTCACCCACCTCAACGGCGTGCCCGCCGACATGCCCGCGCTGACGGCGTTCGCACGCCGGCACCAACTCGCCCTCGTCGAGGACTGCTCGCAGGCGCATGGCGCGATCTGCGCCGGGAAGCACGTGGGCTCGTTCGGCGACGCGGCCGCATTCAGCCTGCAGGCGAAGAAGACGGTGAGCGCCGGGACGGGTGGCATTCTGCTCACCAACGACCAGCGGGTGTACGAACGCGCCGTGATGCTGGGGCACTTCCTCGACCGCGCCGAACAAGCCGTGACCAGCGACGAGTACGCCCGCTTCGCAAGCACCGGGTTCGGCCACAACCTGCGCATGCACCCGGTCGGCGCCGCCCTGGCCCGAGGCTCGCTGCGAGCACTCCCCGAGACACTGCGCATCCGGAAGGCGAACTACGACCTCCTGGACCAGTTGCTGACCGGCATCCCCGGCCTTTGCCCACCGGTCCGCGAGCCCTACATGGACGAGCTCGGCTACTACAGCTACCAGCCGCTGTACGTCCCCGAGGAACTCGGCGGCCTATCCGCCGAGTTGTTCGTGCGCGCGGCGGTCGCGGAAGGGGTGCCGCTGTCAAAGCCGCGCTCAGCACCACTGCACTGCACGCCCGTCTTCACAGACCCCAGCTGGCACTCCCGGACCTTCACCCCGCACGCCGGCACGGACCGCGGCTACCGGCACTACCGCACAGAGCAGTTCCCCGGCTCGCTGCGCTACCTGGAGCGCGCTCTGCGCCTGCCGGTGTACTCGACCGACATCCGCGACCACGCGGAACGCTGGGCGCAGGCGCTGGCCAAGGTGGCCACACAGGCACACGTGCTCCGGGCCTACGAGTCACGCTGAGCCCGCGCCCCGGCAGCACCTCGCCCACTGGCCTGAGCTGCGCAAGCGCGCGGTAACTGGGCGACCACCCGCACGGCCCCCTGCGCGGGGGCGAGCAGCTCGTCCCAGGGGCCGGAGGTCCCGGGGAGTCCGGACGAGGTACGAACGGCCCTGAACCGGCAAGCGGCGCGGCGCCGCTGCAAGCTGATCATGTGCCAGCCGGGCGGGAGCTCGCGCAAGCCGAAGGCGACGTCCGAGGCGATGCAGCACGACGCCTCCCTCCACGAACTCTTCGGACGGCTCATCGCCTTCGGCCGTGAGGTCGCATTCATCCCCGTACAGGACGAGCCCTGGGGCGCCGTCGTGGTGTGGGGCCGGCATCCGACGACCTGCACGGACGGTCTCTTCTCATAGGCCGGGTGTTCGCCGGTGCGGGGCAGGAGCATCCAGGGCCCGCTTCCCGAGGTCTGGTGGACCAGAACGGCGCAGGGAGCCCGAGCCGCACGCTCAGCTGGGCCTGCTTGCTGAGGACGGTTCGCACGGGCCTGCCCAGCTGAGCGGCGAGCCTCTGAGCCGGCAGCATCCGGTCCGCATATCCCCACCGACTTCTGCGTGGTCGCAGGTGACGCCTCCCGGCGACCTTCCGCGGGCTTTCCGCCGACGACTGGCCAGAGCGCTCCCAGCGTTGCCCCCGCTACTCGCCCTCGTGTTTGCCGCTGGAGGTCCACAGAATTCAGATAAGTCTGGTTCGGCCTGTTCTGCTCGCCATTCCCCATGCTGCCAGGCCACTTGCTGAAGAGGGAGCGTGCTGGAGACCGGCGCCGACGCGATGACATTCTCGTCATGGGTCGCGGGCCGAAGTGGCATGTAATGCCACAAAGAATTGCTTCTCATGACTTTTCTTATAACCCCGTCATAGGCGACAACTCCTGGGGAGGGTGAGCGATCGCGCCCCCATGCTTCAACCGGAAATCGCGCTGTCCCGAAGAATCAGGGAGTCACGGTGAGCTCGACTAACTCGACACAACCCCTAATCACTCCTCGCGAAAAGCAGGTTCTCTCGCTCCTCGCCGAAGGTCTCACATACGGCAGTATCGCCAGAAGGCTCGGGATCAGCCCGCGTACCGTCGACACGCACTTGCGCCGCCTGCGGGCAAAGACAGGGGCGGCCAACCGCATGCAACTCGCCGTCATGAGCCACCTCTGGGGAAACAGCAGCATGCAGAGCGCTGGCTGACGGCACACCTCATGCAGTCGGCACACGCTGGGCGCGCATTTTCTCACGAAATAGGAATCCCATGAATTCGACCGAAATGCATCGTTGGGTGGGCGATGTCGAGGCATTTGGCTCCACGTATTGGCGGCGAGAACCCGCGGTTTTCGACACGGCGCCGCCTCCACCCATGAGCCTTGACGACATTGACGCCGCTCTGGCCGGGGGAACGCTCAGGTCTCCCCACGTCGAGATGGTCCGAGCGGGTAAGGACATGGCGCTCAAGGAATACACGGAAGCAGGTGAAGTGGGTTCGAAACCGGTCGTCGGTTTTGCTGACAGCACAGCGATACTCGCCCTTCTGCAGAAGGGAGCGACACTCCTTCTGCGGAACACCGAGCAGTGGCACCGCCCCACGGCCGAACTGGTAGCTCGGCTCGCAGACGAGGTGGGCCGGCGAGTGGAGGCCTTCTTCTTCGTCACGCCACCGGGAGGGCAAGGGCTTGCCGTGCATCGGGATGACGCGGATGTGCTCCTCCTGCAAGTGGCGGGCAGCAAGCGGTGGACAGTCCGAAGCGGCCCGCCTGATCACCATTGGCAGGCCGGAGAGGTGTCGGGAGACGCTGGCCCCGTTCTACTGAACGCCACAGTGACCAAAGGGCAAGTGCTCTACATCCCGCGCGGATATGCCCATTCCGCTGTGGGCGATCAGGGCTTGTCGGCTCATCTCTCCCTGACCGTCCGGGAGATAGGCGGACTTCACCTCACGCGCGCCATACCGCGACTGCTCTGCGAAGGGGTGCGGCTGCCTGCGCGCCCCCTTGAGGAGTCCGGACTGCTGGAGTCCGCGAGCAGGCTACTCGAGGCCGCACGTGAGCGGCTGGCGACCCTCGAGCCGTGCGACCTGGTGCGGTACGCGCGGGTGATGCAGCGTGACCAGAAGCTCAACAACACAGAACCCGCATCCGTGGCCCGATTCGCTGAACAACTGACCGAATAAAAATGCCTCCTCCGCAACCCAGGGTGGTGTGATGGGGCGGCTGTCGTCGCCCAGTTCTCATGGGTTGTTGCCGTGGCTGTGAGCTGGTGCTTCTCAGTTCTTCTGGGTGATGTTCGTGGTGTTGTATGTGAGCCGCGTCAAGCTCTCCGGTCGTGTCCCTCGCCGTGGTGTGGGGGATCGGCTGACGGGCGTTTTCGGGGTTTTGGGTAGCGCGAGGGCGCTTTCGGGGAGTTCGCGGTAGATCTCGCCCATGCTGCCTTCGGGGAGGTGGCGGCGGGGGAAGGCGATCCAATCGTCGTGCATCTCGAAGCGCACTGCGGTGACCAGTCGGATGAGCGCGTCGTCGTTGGGGAAGATCCGGACGACGTCGATCCTGCGCTTGATCTCCCGGTTCACCCGCTCCAGCGGGTTCGTCGACTGGATCTTCTTCCCGTGCCTGGGCGGGAAGTCCGCGAACGCGGTCAGATCCTCCTTCGCCTCCAGCGGCATCGCTTTGACCTTCGGGAACTGAGTTCCGAGCATGTCGGCAACGGTGTCCAGCTGAGTGCGCACGACGAGACTGACGCTCTTGAGAGCGAAGGAGCCGAGCCGACCCGGGGCCGCAGGATCATGCGTCGAATCGCACGCATCGTCACGCCTGCCCTGCCCTGCCCTGCCCGCAGCTGCGGCGGCGGGTGCCGATGCAGCTGTCCAGGCGGCCGTCGCGGCGGGTACGGAGCTCTTCGGCTGACCGTCCTCGCGCGGTGGCTGGTGGCTCCGACCGACTGCCAGGGACGCGGCTATTCCCCAGGGGCCACCGGGTGGCGATGCCGCCGACCTACCAGCCCCGCTCGTGCCACTCGCCGAGGTGAGGCCGCTCGGCGCCGAGCGTGGTGTCGTTGCCATGGCCCGGGTAGATCCAGGTCTCGTCCGGAAGCACGAAGACCTTCGCTTCCAGGCCCGACATCAACGACTCGAAGTCCTCGGGGCGTGTTGTCCGCCCAGGCCCCCCGGGGAAGAGGCAGTCCCCGGTGAAGACGTGCGGATGGCCGTGCGGGTCGTCGTAGACCAGGGCGATGGAGCCCGGGGTGTGCCCGACCAGATGGCGGGCGGTCAGCTCGACACGGCCGACCCGGATCACGTCGCCGTCGCCGACCAGGACGTCGGTGCTGACCGGAATGCCGGAGGCGTCCTCGCGGCCCGCGTACGTCCGCGCACCGGTCGCGGCGACGACCTCGGCCAGCGCCTGCCAGTGGTCGCCGTGCTGATGGGTGGTGACGACGGACGCGATGCCGTCGTCACCGATCATGCCCAGGAGCGTCTCCGCGTCGTTCGCCGCGTCGATCAGCAGTTGCTCGTCGGTGGCGCGGCAACGCAGCAGATAGGCGTTGTTGTCCATCGGACCGACCGCGATCTTGGTGATCATCAGGTCCTTGAGCTCGTGCACGTCCGCCGGTCCGCCGACCGTCACCGCTCCGCTGTACGTCATGGCGATCAGCCTATAGCGGCGAGCGGGCGCCGATGCGCCGCGCGTCACAGCGGCGGAAGCACGGGCAGGGTGCCGCCCTTCACGACCAGCGCCGAGCCGTCGCGGCGGCCGGCCAGCCACCCCAGCAGGTCGGCGGCGGATCCCTGCACGGCGACCGGCTCACCCGGCGCGCCGCCGCCGGTGGTCCAGACCCGGCCGCTGTCGCTGCGCAGACCGGTCGACGGGACCTCCCGGTGCCCGCCGAAGCGCTCCGCGAGAAAGTCGATCTCCCGCTCGGTGAACTCCGTCGGCAGGTCCTCCAGCTCGTACCCGATCCCGAGGTCGGCATGGTGCAGCTCCACCTCGGCCCAGCGGCGGAACGGCACCCGGGCCGCGCTGTCGGTGACCCCGTTGCGCAGCTCCACCGTGCGCGTCCAGTCCGCGGGCCCGGCCGCACGGGCCCGGAACCCGGCGTGGCTCTCGCGCAGGTCGTCGAGGTGCACGGCGAGCGCGCGCGGCGCGTCACGCTCGATGTCGGCGTCCCGTGCCCCGGCGGAGGCGTACATGGGACGTCCGTCCAGGACGTTGGCGAGCGCGTCCGCGTTGCGGGCGAGGTGGGCCAGGACATGGCCGACCGTCCAGCCGGGCAACCGTGACGGTCGCGCGCCGACCGCGTTGTCCAGCGCGGCGACCGCGGTGAGGAGCCGTTCGGTCGCTTCCTGTAGGGACGCCAGGTCATGAGCGTGATCAATCATGGGGCTGACAGTAGCCCCGCCACACCTTCGGGTGAAGGTTTCACGCGAGCTGCGTAAATCGAATGCGCGTGCTATATCGTCGGTGGCGGCGTCGGGCATGCTGGATGGTCCGGGATTGTTCGCACATCCAGGAATCCGACCGGCGTTGTCAGTGGCTCCCCCTAGTCTGAAGAAGGCACGGGGCCCTGCCCCTGCCACTTCTCTCAAGAAAGGTGCGGACCGGCTGTGGCCGACCGTCTCATCGTCCGTGGCGCGCGCGAGCACAACCTCAAGAATGTCTCGCTCGACCTGCCGCGTGACTCGCTCATCGTCTTCACGGGGCTGTCCGGGTCGGGCAAGTCCTCACTGGCCTTCGACACGATCTTCGCCGAGGGCCAGCGTCGCTACGTGGAATCGCTCTCCTCGTACGCCCGCCAGTTCCTCGGGCAGATGGACAAGCCGGACGTGGACTTCATCGAGGGCCTGTCCCCGGCGGTGTCCATCGACCAGAAGTCCACCTCGCGCAACCCACGCTCGACGGTCGGCACCATCACCGAGGTCTACGACTACCTGCGGCTGCTCTTCGCGCGCATCGGCAAGCCGCACTGCCCCGAGTGCCGGCGCCCGATCTCCCGCCAGTCGCCGCAGGCCATCGTCGACAAGGTCCTGGAGCTGCCGGAGGGGAGCCGCTTCCAGGTGCTCTCGCCGCTGGTGCGCGAGCGCAAGGGCGAGTTCGTCGACCTCTTCGCCGACCTCCAGACCAAGGGCTACAGCCGTGCACGGGTGGACGGCGAGACCATCCAGCTCTCCGAACCGCCGACCCTGAAGAAGCAGGAGAAGCACACCATCGAGGTGGTCATCGACCGCCTCACGGTGAAGGACACCGCCAAGCGCCGCCTCACCGACTCCGTCGAGACCGCGCTCGGCCTCTCCGGCGGCATGGTCGTGCTCGACTTCGTCGACCTCCCCGAGGACGACCCGGAGCGCGAGCGCATGTACTCGGAGCACCTGTACTGCCCTTACGACGACCTGTCCTTCGAGGAGCTGGAGCCCCGCTCCTTCTCCTTCAACTCGCCCTTCGGCGCCTGCCCCGAGTGCACCGGTATCGGCACCCGCATGGAGGTCGACCCGGAGCTGATCGTCCCGGACGAGGACAAGTCGCTCGACGAGGGTGCCATCCACCCCTGGTCGCACGGCCACACCAAGGACTACTTCGGCCGCCTGATCGGTGCCCTCGCGGACGCGCTGGGCTTCCGCACCGACATCCCCTTCGCCGGGCTGCCGCAGCGCGCCAGGAAGGCCCTGCTCTACGGCCACAAGACCCAGATCGAGGTCCGCTACCGCAACCGGTACGGCCGTGAGCGCGTGTACACCACGCCCTTCGAGGGCGCCGTGCCGTTCGTCAAGCGCCGGCACAGCGAGGCCGAGAGTGACGCCAGCCGCGAGCGCTTCGAGGGCTACATGCGCGAGGTGCCCTGCCCGACCTGCCAGGGCACGCGCCTGAAGCCGCTCGTCCTCGCGGTCACGATCATGGACAAGTCGATCGCCGAGGTCTCGGGCATGTCCATCAGCGACTGCGCGGACTTCCTCGGCGAGCTCAAGCTCAACGCCCGCGACAAGAAGATCGCCGAGCGGGTGCTGAAGGAGGTCAACGAGCGGCTGCGGTTCCTGGTCGACGTCGGCCTGGACTACCTGTCGCTGAACCGCGCGGCCGGCACCCTCTCCGGTGGCGAGGCCCAGCGCATCCGCCTGGCCACCCAGATCGGCTCCGGTCTCGTCGGCGTCCTGTACGTCCTCGACGAGCCGTCGATCGGCCTGCACCAGCGCGACAACCACCGGCTGATCGAGACCCTCGTCCGGCTGCGCGACATGGGCAACACGCTCATCGTCGTCGAGCACGACGAGGACACCATCAAGGTCGCCGACTGGGTCGTCGACATCGGCCCCGGCGCCGGCGAGCACGGCGGCAAGGTCGTGCACAGCGGCTCCCTCAAGGAACTGCTGGCCAACGACGAGTCGCAGACCGGCCAGTACCTGTCCGGCCGGAAGTCGATCCCGCTGCCCGACATCCGCCGCCCGCAGGACCCGTCCCGCCGGCTCACCGTGCACGGCGCCCGGGAGAACAACCTCCAGGACATCGACGTGTCCTTCCCCCTGGGTGTGTTCACGGCCGTCACGGGTGTCTCCGGCTCCGGCAAGTCGACGCTGGTCAACGACATCCTGTACACGCACCTGGCCCGCGAGCTGAACGGCGCGCGGAACGTCCCCGGCCGGCACACGCGCGTGGACGGCGACGACCTCGTCGACAAGGTCGTGCACGTCGACCAGTCGCCCATCGGCCGCACCCCGCGCTCGAACCCGGCGACGTACACCGGCGTCTTCGACCACATCCGCAAGCTGTTCGCCGAGACCACCGAGGCGAAGGTCCGCGGCTACCTGCCCGGCCGCTTCTCCTTCAACGTCAAGGGCGGCCGCTGCGAGAACTGCGCGGGCGACGGCACCATCAAGATCGAGATGAACTTCCTCCCGGACGTCTACGTCCCGTGCGAGGTCTGCCACGGCGCCCGGTACAACCGGGAGACCCTGGAGGTCCACTACAAGGGCAAGTCCATCTCCGAGGTGCTGAACATGCCGATCGAGGAGGCCACCGAGTTCTTCGAGGCCGTCCCGTCGATCGCCCGTCACCTCAACACGCTGAAGGACGTCGGCCTCGGCTATGTCCGCCTCGGCCAGTCCGCGACCACCCTGTCCGGCGGTGAGGCGCAGCGTGTGAAGCTCGCCAGCGAGTTGCAGAAGCGCTCCACCGGGCGCACCGTCTACGTCCTCGACGAGCCGACCACCGGCCTGCACTTCGAGGACATCAGCAAGCTGCTGAAGGTCCTCGGGGGCCTCGTCGACAAGGGCAACACGGTCATCGTCATCGAGCACAACCTCGATGTGATCAAGACCGCCGACTGGGTGGTCGACATGGGTCCGGAAGGCGGTGCCGGCGGCGGACTCGTCGTCGCGGAGGGCACACCCGAGGAGGTGGCCGGCGTCCCGGCCAGCCACACCGGCAAGTTCCTGCGCGAGATCCTCGGCGCCGACCGCGTCAGCGACGCCAGCTCGGTGAAGGCCCCGCGCAGGGCGCCGGCGAAGAAGACGGTCGCGGCGAAGACGACGGCCAGGAAGACGGCGACCGCCACGACCGCCACGACCGCCACGACCGTCACGACCGCCGACAACGCGACGGCGAAGAAGGCGGCCGGAGCCACGAAGAAGGCGACGCCCGCGAAGAGGACGACACGGGCCCGCAAGGCCTGAGGCCGCCGAGGCCGCCGGACGGACGGTTCGGAAAAATCCAGAAAAGTGCGGTGCCCCGCGGGAACTTCCCGCGGGGCACCGCTCGTTCCATCATCAGCCGCCCGATTCCCGCGGCCACGGTGAACCTTGACTCCTCAACAGCGAGATCAGAGCGAGATCAGTGCGATCGGCGGCATCGTGGGAAGCGGCGCGAGCGAGCCGAACACCCCCTACTGGTCCGTGAGTTCGGCGGCATACGGCGGTTCCGCGCCCGCCCGGGAGCAGGTGATCGCGGCTGCCCGCGCCGCGAAACGCAGCAGACTCGTCCAGCCGTCGGAGCCCAGTCCCAGGAGCGCCTCAACCGACAGGGCGTCCTGCGCCGCCAGGCCGTGCAGCAAAGCCGCGTTCACCGTGTCGCCGGCGCCGATCGTGTCCACGACGGCGACCTCCTCACCAGGGACGGCGTACACGGTGCCGTCGCGGGTGAAGGCGCTGAGACCGTCACCGCCGTGGGTGATCACCACGGCCGAGGGGCCCGCCGACAGCCATTCGTGCGGGGTGCCGCCCAGCCACAGAGCGTCCTCCTCCGAGAGCTTGAGGAGGGTCACCGAGGGCAGCCAGCTCTTGAAACGCGCCCGGTAGGCGTCCGGATCCGCGATCAGACTCGCCCGGATGTTCGGGTCGAGCGCGGTGAACAGGCCCTGCCCGGCCGCTTCGCGCATCAGTTCCTCATAGGCGCTCGCCCCCGGTTCCAGGACGAGCGAGAGCGTGCCGAAGGAGACGGCACGGGTCGTGGCGGGAAGACCGGCGGGGGCGGTGAACAGGCGGTCGGCGGTGCCCTCGACATAGAAGGAGTAGGAGGCCGAGCCCTGCGGACCGATCGTGGCGGCCGCGAGGGTGGTCGGTTCCGGACCGCGCTCCACGAGGGAGACGTCCACACCCGCCTGCCGCAACCCGTCCAGCAGGGCCGTGCCGAAGGCGTCGGCGGAGGCGCGGGAGCAGAACGCGGTGGGGGAGCCGAGGCGGCCGAGGGCCACGGCCGTGTTGTACGGGCCGCCGCCGAGCGCCGGTTGCAGGGCCGCGAGGGCGCCAGTGCCCTGCGGCACCAGGTCGATCAGTGCTTCACCGGCGACGACGATCACGAGAGGGTTCCTTTCTCCGGGTGTTCGGGGTGTTCGGGGTGTTCGGGGCGTTCGGGGTTCTCGGGCTGCCCGGGGTGCCGGGGGCGCGCGGACCGTGGGGCCCGTGGTCCCCGCGCGGCTGCCGGCCCCGCGCAGCCCTCCTCCGGGCACCCGCACGACGTCCGGTGCGCGAAGGTGCACGGCAGCCGTACGGTCCGGGCCGGCCGGTCGGGTGAGGCCAGCCGTTCGAGGAGCACCCGGACCGCCTCGGCGCCGAGCTCCCTGCTGGGCTGGGCGATGGCGGTGAGCCGGGGGGAGAAGAGGTCGGCCCAGGCGAAGTCGTCGAAGCAGCACAGGGCGATGTCGTCCGGTACGGAGAGGCCCCGCGCGCGCAATGTGCGCAGAGCGCCGATGGTCATCGCGTTGTTGGCGGTGACGAGCGCCGTGGGCGGGGCGGCGAGCGACAGCAGCGCGGCGGTGGCCTGCTCGGCGCCCGAGGATGCGGAGTCGCCGGGGGCGATCAGGGTGTCGTCGAGGGGCAGTCCGGCCGTGGCCAGCCCCTGCCGGTAGCCGGAGATCCGCTCGCCGGTGGTGCTCAGTCCGGGCAGCCCCGCGACCAGCCCGATCCGGCGGTGCCCGAGACCGGCGAGGTGGGTGACGAGCCGGGCCATCGGCCCGGTGTTCTCGGCGCAGACCTGGTCGAAGGGCGGGGCGCTGTCCGCACGGTCGTCGATGACCCGGTCCAGGAGGACGGTCGGCACGGCATGGCGGCCGAGGTAGTCGAGGAGTGCCCGAGGGGCGGCGGAGGGGGCGACGATCAGGCCGTCGACGCGGCGCTCGTGGAGGAGCTGGACGACCTTGCGTTCATGCTCGGGGTCGTCGTGCGGGTCGGCGATGAGCAGGCTGTAGCCGTGCTCCAGGACGGCGGCCTCGACGCCCTGGAGGATCTCCGTGAAGTAGGGGTTGCTGATCGCCGACACCGCGAGCCCGATGGACCGGGTGCGGGAGGTCACCAGCGAGCGGGCGAGGGTGTTGGGCGTGTAGCCCAGCTCGTCGATGGCGTCGAGGACTGCCTGACGGGTGTGGGGCAGCACCGGCCGGGTGTCGTTCAGCACGTGGGAGACGGTCGCCACGGAGACACCGGCGCTCCGCGCGACGTCGGCCATGGTGGGCATGAGGCTCCCCTCGTCGCTTCCCGTCGCCTCCGGACCTGGGCAGGAACTCCTCGGTTCCGGCTCGGGCCACCGGGATCCGCTCAGCCTTCCGTGGGCCCTGGGCCGGGAAGCTACCTCATGCGACGCGTCCGCGTAAACGCTTGCGCAAGCGTTTACGTCCTGCCGGGTCAGCCCCAGGCCCAGCCCCGTCCCCTTCACGCTCCAGTGCCGCACCCCACCCCGAAGCGGGACGATCCACCCAGGTAGGGTCGTCCCGCACCGCACCGCACCGCACCGCACCGCCCTGCACCGCTCTCACCGCACCGATCCGCCAGGAGCCTTTTGTGACCGCGTGTCCCTCTGCGAGTCGCCGTACCGTCCTGCGTGGAGCGGCCGTCACCTCGGTCGCCGGGCTGGGGGCGGCTGCCTGCAAGGCACCCGGCGGGGCGGCCACGGCGCAGGCCACGCCGACCGCGCCGGTCGACCTCGGAGCCGAGAGCGAGGTCGCGAGGGGCGGCGCCCAGCTCTACCGGGATCACAACGTGGTCGTCAGCCGGTCCGCCGGCGGCGTCCTGAAGGCGTTCAGCACGATCTGCACGCACGCGGGGTGCCCGATCAACAGACTCCAGGACACGACATTGGTCTGCCCCTGTCACGGCAGCGAGTTCGACGCCCTGACCGGGAAGGTGGTGCGGTCGCCGGCCACCGAGCCGTTGGACGAACTGCCGGTGAAGACGGCGAACGGCCGGATCGTGGCGGGACCCGGCGCCTGATCCCGGGGAACCGGGGGCGGGGCGAGGGGCGGGGTCTCAGCGTCGGCTCACTCCCAGTCCCAGCCGATCCCCAGCAGGCCCGGCCGTACCCGGGGCTCGACCAGGTGGACGGAGCGGTGCAGCCCGCTCAGCGGCAGGGTCTGCCGGCCGCTGCGCGGGGCCGCCGCCGAGTGCTGGGCGAACCGGTGGCAGCGGGTCGGCAGCGCGTCGGCGGCGAAACGCACCTGAAGGGTGTACTGGCCGCCGGGAAAGCCGAAACCGCGGACGTACTCGCGTGAGACACCGGCCGTGCCGTCCTCGACGGCGTAGCGGAACAGGAAGGTGTCGCCGGAGCGCAGCCGGGTGCCGAAGAGGAGTTCGGCGACGAGGAGCCCGGTCTCCTGGTCCGAACGGACGCGTCCCGCGCGGCAGTTCTCCAGTGCGTGCACGGTCATGTGCTGCGGGGCGCAACCGGGGTCGCCGTGGTGGACGGCGACGAAGCGGTCGACGCCGTCCCGGTGGGCGCGGACGATGTGCTGGGACTCGCGGGCGGCCAGTTCACGGTGGCCGCCGATCCGTATCCGCTCGTGGTGTCCCAGGGTGTGCAGGCCGCCGTCGAGGGACCAGTCGAGCTCGTCCTGCAACCGGTCCAGGACGTCACAGGCCTCGATCAGCGAGCGGTACGAGCGGGTGGCGGGGCGGCGCGCGGTCGGGCCCTGGTCGGTCTCGGCGAGCAGCCGGATCAGGGACTCGTCCGGGAGCTGGAGGATCTCCTCCAGTGCGCGGACGGCCCGCAGCGACTCCGGGCGCTGGGGGCGGCGGGCACCCTGCTGCCAGTAGCTCAGACTGGTGACCCCCACTTTGACGCCGTAGCGCGACAGGTGGTGTTGCACGCGCTGGAGCGGCAGCCCCCGGGCGGCGATGGCGGCGCGCAGGGCCACATGGAAGGGGCCGCCGCGCAGGGCCGAGTCCAGTTCCGCGGTGGCGACGTCCGCGTGCTGTGTGCCGTGCCGCATGCAGAGGGCCTTTCTGTCGGGGGGTTCAACGGCTGGTCAGGCCGTTGACGCGGTTCGGGGCCAGCCCGTCGGTGCCGGGGCGGCGGCACCAGGGGGGGTACGCCGCGTCCGCTGGCCGTCGCTCACGGCCCCGAGTTCCCCCGCATTGAAGCGTGTTGACCAATCCCCGACAACACCTTCGGCCGGTCCGGAGCGCCCACCTGGCCGAGGCACGACCCCGTGACCGGCGGGATTGCGCGGGCGCGGCGATAGCGCCGTCGGCCAGGAGGCCGGAGATCGTTCGTGCGGAAGGCGCAGATTTGGGGAGGAAGCCGCGCGAGATCCGTCACGATCGGCCCGGCGGCTCCGTGCCGGTCACGCACCGGGCCCGCGAGTGCGGCATGCCGGAACGGCTCGCGACGTCACCGAGGTGTCCGATTCCGTGATCCGCTCTCCAGGCGACCAGGCGACCAGGCGACCAGGCGACCAGGCGACCAGGCGACCAGGCGACCAGGCGACCAGGCGACCAGGCGACCCCGGGAGACCTCTGCTCGGACGGTTGTCCACAGGCCCGTCGCGGTGTCGGTGCTCGCCAGTAGGGTGTGAGACATGGCCGACCCCTCCAGCTACCGCCCCAAGCCGGGACAGATCCCCGACTCTCCCGGGGTGTACAGGTTCCGTGACGAGCACCGTCGGGTGATCTACGTCGGAAAGGCGAAGAGCCTGCGCCAGCGCCTGGCGAACTACTTCCAGGACCTGGCGAGCCTGCACCCCCGCACCCGGACGATGGTCACCACCGCCACGTCCGTGGAGTGGACCGTGGTGTCCACGGAGGTCGAGGCGCTCCAGCTGGAGTACTCCTGGATCAAGGAGTACGACCCCCGGTTCAACGTGAAGTACCGCGACGACAAGAGCTACCCGTACCTCGCGGTGACGATGAAC
This sequence comes from Streptomyces fuscichromogenes, assembly GCF_014645815.1. Lineage (GTDB taxonomy): Bacteria > Actinomycetota > Actinomycetes > Streptomycetales > Streptomycetaceae > Streptomyces > Streptomyces fuscichromogenes. Next base: position 625,149 of record NZ_BMML01000001.1, read on the forward strand.
GAGGAGTTCCCGCGGGTCCAGGTGATGCGCGGTCACAAGAAGAAGGGCGTGCGCTACTTCGGGCCGTACGGCCACGCGTGGGCGATCCGGGACACCGTCGACCTGCTGCTGCGCGTGTTCCCGGTGCGCACCTGCTCGGCCGGGGTGTTCAAGAACGCCGCCCGCACCGGCCGCCCCTGTCTGCTCGGCTACATCGGCAAGTGCTCGGCCCCCTGCGTCGGCCGGATCTCCCCGCAGGACCACGGCGAACTGGCCGAGGAGTTCTGCGACTTCATGGCCGGCCGCACCGGTACCTACCTGCGCCGTCTGGAGAAGCGGATGACGGAGGCCGCCGAGGAGATGGAGTACGAGCGGGCCGCCCGGCTGCGCGACGACATCGAGGCCCTGAAGAAGGCCATGGAGAAGAGCGCGGTCGTGCTCGCCGACGCGACCGACGCCGACCTCATCGCCGTCGCGGAGGACGAGCTGGAGGCGGCCGTGCAGATCTTCCACGTGCGCGGCGGACGCGTGCGCGGGCAGCGCGGCTGGGTGACGGACAAGGTGGAGGACGTCACCACGGGTGCCCTTGTCGAGCACGCCCTCCAGCAGCTGTACGGCGAGGAGACCGGGGACGCCGTCCCCAAGGAGGTGCTGGTCCCGGCCCTGCCCGAGCCGGTCGAGCCGGTCCAGCAGTGGCTCACCGACCGCCGCGGGGCCAATGTCTCGCTGCGCATCCCGCAGCGCGGCGACAAGAAGGCCCTGATGGAGACCGTGCAGCGGAACGCGCAGCAGTCGCTCGCCCTGCACAAGACCAAGCGTGCCTCCGACCTCACCACCCGCTCGCGCGCGTTGGAGGAGATCGCCGACGCCCTGGACCTGGACAGCGCCCCGCTGCGCATCGAGTGCTACGACATCTCGCATCTCCAGGGCGACGACGTGGTGGCCTCCATGGTCGTCTTCGAGGACGGCCTCCAGCGAAAGAGCGAGTACCGCCGCTTCCAGATCAAGGGCTTCGCCGGCCAGGACGACGTGCGCTCCATGCACGAGGTGATCACCCGCCGCTTCCGCCGCTACCTCGCCGAGAAGGAGCGGACCGGCGAGTGGGCGGAGGACGACGCCGAGGACACCCGCACGGACCAGGGCACCCCCGCCCCCTCCGAAACCGGAGGGGAAAGCGGAACGGAAAACGGAATCGGAACCGACCCCGACGCCGCCCCGGTCAACGGTTTCAAGGACGACGACGGACGCCCCAAGAAGTTCGCCTACCCGCCCCAGCTCGTGGTCGTCGACGGCGGCCGGCCGCAGGTCGCCGCCGCCCGGCGGGCGCTGGACGAGCTCGGTATCGACGACATCGCCGTCTGCGGTCTCGCCAAGCGCCTCGAAGAGGTCTGGCTGCCCGAGGACGACGACCCCGTGGTCCTGCCCCGCACCAGCGAGGGCCTCTACCTCCTCCAGCGCGTCCGGGACGAGGCGCACCGCTTCGCCATCACCTACCAGCGCACCAAGCGGGCCAAGCGGTTCCGCTCCGGCCCCCTGGACGACGTACCGGGCCTCGGCGAAACCCGCAAACAAGCGTTGATCAAGCATTTCGGCTCGGTGAAGAAGCTGCGGTCCGCCACAATCGAGCAGATCCAGGAAGTACCCGGGATAGGCCGCAAGACGGCCGAGACCATCGCGGTGGCCCTCGCCCAGGCGGCCCCGGCCGCACCCGCCGTGAACACGGCGACCGGAGAGATCATGGATGACAGGGAAGACGAGGCGCCCGAGACGACGGCGGACGCCTCGGGGGAGCCCGTACCCGCGGGCGCCCCGGACGATCGACGGGGCCAGGAGAGATGACCGAGCGCGACGCACACCCCACAGCACAGCGAGATCCGGCGTTCAGTGAGACGCAGGGCGAGCCCGAGGAAGCGCACGACGAGGCGCGCCAGGACCGGCCGCACGAAGCGGAAGCCGAAGCGGTCCAGGAAAACGGAGCAGAAGTGAGTACGGACGTCACCCCGGCCGGGGTGCCCGAGGCGGCCATCCCCGAGCTGGTGATCATCTCCGGCATGTCGGGAGCCGGCCGTTCGACGGCGGCGAAGTGTCTGGAGGACCTCGGCTGGTTCGTCGTGGACAACCTCCCGCCGGCCCTCATCCCCACCATGGTCGAGCTGGGCGCCCGCTCCCAGGGCAACGTGGCGCGGATCGCGGTCGTGGTCGACGTGCGCGGCCGGCGCTTCTTCGACAACCTGCGCGAGTCCCTCGCCGACCTGGACAGCCGGAGCGTCACCCGCCGGATCGTCTTCCTGGAGTCCTCCGACGACGCTCTGGTCCGCCGCTTCGAGTCGGTGCGCCGCCCGCACCCCCTCCAGGGCGACGGCCGGATCGTCGACGGCATCGCGGCCGAGCGGGAGCTGCTGCGCGAGCTGCGCGGCGACGCCGACCTGGTGATCGACACCTCCAGCCTCAACGTGCACGAGCTGCGCGCCAAGATGGACGCCCAGTTCGCCGGTGAGGAGGAGCCCGAGCTGCGGGCGACGGTGATGTCGTTCGGGTTCAAGTACGGCCTGCCGGTCGACGCCGACCTGGTCGCCGACATGCGGTTCCTGCCCAACCCGCACTGGGTGCCGGAGCTGCGCCCGTACACCGGCCTCAACGAGGAGGTGTCGGCGTACGTCTTCAATCAGCCGGGCGCCAAGGAGTTCCTCGACCGGTACGCCGAGCTGCTGCGGCTGATCGCGACCGGGTACCGGCGTGAGGGCAAGCGCTACGTGACGATCGCCATCGGCTGCACGGGCGGCAAGCACCGCTCGGTCGCCGTGTCCGAAAAGCTCGCCGCCCGCCTGGCCGCCGAGGGAGTGGAGACCGTAGTCGTGCACCGGGACATGGGGCGCGAGTGACCGAGCGCACTCCACGGCTGAGCCGGCTGCGCCGGATGGTGCCCGAGTCCCGCACGGGCCGTCCCGTCGAGGCCCGCGGCGCCCGGCCGCGCCGTCGCGGCACCCAGCCCAAGGTGGTCGCCCTGGGCGGCGGCATGGGACTGTCCGCGTCGCTCGCGGCCCTGCGCCGGATCACCGGCGACCTCACCGCCGTGGTCACCGTGGCCGACGACGGCGGCTCCAGCGGGCGTCTCCGTGACGAGCTGGGCGTCCTTCCCCCGGGTGATCTGCGCAAGGCGCTCGCCGCCCTGTGCGGTGACGACGACTGGGGTCAGACCTGGGCCCGGGTCATCCAGCACCGCTTCCAGTCCAAGGGCGACCTGCACGAGCACGCGGTCGGCAACCTGCTGATCGTCGCCCTGTGGGAACAGCTCGGCGACCACGTCCAGGCCCTGGACCTGGTCGGCAGGCTGCTCGGCGCGCACGGACGCGTGCTGCCGATGTCCGCGGTGCCACTGGAGCTGCAGGCCCTGGTCAAGGGGCACGATCCGGAGCGGCCCGAGGAGGTGGACATCGTCCGGGGGCAGGCCACCGTGGCGCTCACGCCCGGCGAGGTGCAGTCCGTGCACCTGGTGCCGCACGACCCGCCGGCCGTGCCCGAGGCGGTCGAGGCCGTGCTGGACGCGGACTGGGTGGTGCTGGGCCCGGGATCGTGGTTCTCGTCGGTGATCCCGCACCTGCTCGTCCCCGATCTGCTGGACGCGCTCACCGAGACCAAGGCCCGTAAGGTCCTGTCCCTGAACCTGGCGCCCCAGCCGGGAGAAACCGAGGGCTTCTCTCCGCAGCGTCATTTGGAGGTTTTGGGGCGACACGCCCCTAAACTCGCCCTGGACGTGGTGCTGGCCGACGAGGCCGCCGTGCCCGACCGCGACTCGCTCACCGAGGCCGCCAAGCGGCTGGGGGCCGCGGTCGAGCTGGGCCCCGTGGCCCGGACCGACGGTTCACCCCGGCATGACCCGGAGCTGTTGGCCGCCGCGTACGACCGTATTTTTCGGATGCATGGAAGGATCGGCCCATGGCGATGACGGCAGCGGTGAAGGACGAGATCTCCCGGCTACCCGTCACCCGGACCTGCTGCCGGAAGGCGGAGGTCTCCGCCATTCTGCGGTTCGCGGGCGGCCTCCACCTGGTGAGCGGGCGCATCGTGATCGAGGCGGAGCTGGACACCGCGATGGCGGCCCGGCGCCTCAAGCGGGACATCCTGGAGATCTTCGGCCACAGCTCCGAGCTGATCGTGATGGCACCCGGCGGGCTGCGCCGCGGCTCGCGGTACGTCGTGCGGGTGGTGGCGGGCGGCGACCAGCTGGCCCGCCAGACCGGCCTGGTGGACGGCCGGGGCAGGCCGATCCGGGGCCTTCCCCCGCAGGTCGTCTCCGGGGCCACCTGCGACGCCGAGGCGGCCTGGCGCGGCGCCTTCCTGGCGCACGGTTCGCTGACCGAGCCCGGCCGCTCCTCCTCCCTGGAGGTGACCTGCCCGGGCCCGGAGGCCGCGCTCGCGCTGGTCGGCGCCGCCCGTCGGCTGTCCATCGCCGCGAAGGCCCGTGAGGTGCGCGGGGTGGACCGGGTGGTCGTCCGTGACGGTGACGCGATCGGCGCCCTGCTGACCCGTCTCGGTGCCCACGAGTCGGTGCTGGCCTGGGAGGAGCGCCGGATGCGCCGCGAGGTCCGCGCCACCGCGAACCGCCTCGCCAACTTCGACGACGCCAACCTGCGCCGCTCCGCCCGTGCGGCCGTGGCCGCCGGGGCCAGGGTCCAGCGGGCCCTGGAGATCCTCGCCGACGAGGTTCCCGAGCACCTCGCGGCGGCCGGCCGGCTGCGCATGGAGCACAAGCAGGCCTCCCTGGAGGAGCTGGGCGCGCTCGCCGACCCGCCGCTCACCAAGGACGCCGTCGCCGGCCGGATCCGTCGTCTGCTCGCGATGGCCGACAAGCGGGCGTCCGATCTGGGCATCCCGGGCACCGAGGCCAACCTCTCCGAGGAGCTGGCCGACAACCTCGCAGGCTGAGGCACCGTCACCCCGTCGGTGCCGGCGTCCGTGACGGTCGCCGGCACCGGTGTTTGCATCTCTTTTAAGCCACCGTGAACTGGCCATGAGGCAGCCTTGACTGGATCATGAAGTGTCATGAGCCTGGCAGGAGTTCGCCGTCGTGGCGAACCACTGCTAGGGGGGTTCATGAGACACAGAGCGAGATCGATCCTCGCTGTCGGCGCGCTCCTGATCGGCGGGGCCGCGCTCGCGCCCGTGGCCCAGGCGCAGAACGGCGGTTCCGGGAAGACCGACCCCGACCAGGTCAAGGTCTTCCACGCGGACGTCACCAAGAAACAGATTCCCCTTCTGCTCGAAGCCGGGCAGGACGGCAATGAACTCGGTGACCAGGTCACCGGATCCGGCAGGACGGAGGTCGAGCTGTACCTGACCGACCAGCAGGCGAAGAAGCTGGCGAAGCAGGGCGTCGACCTCACCGAGCACACGGTGTCGGCCAGGGCCGAGGCGCGGGCCGAGAGCGCCGCGCAGGGTGTGTTCCGCCCGTACGGCGGCGCCGGCGGTCTCGAGGCGGAGATCCTCGCGACCGCGCAGGCCAACCCCGGTCTCACCAAGGTCGAGTCCATCGGGAAGACGGTCGACGGACAGGACATCCTCGCGCTCAGGCTGACCAAGGGCGCGAAGAGTTCGAAGGACGGCTCCAAGCCCTCCGTGCTGTACGTGTCCAACCAGCACGCGCGCGAGTGGATCACGCCGGAGATGACCCGCCGGCTGATGCACTACTACCTGGACAACTACCGCACCGACAAGCGCGTCAAGAAGATCGTCGACTCGACCGAGCTGTGGTTCGTGCTGTCCGCCAACCCGGACGGCTACGACTACACCTTCCAGAACTCCGACACCCGCCTGTGGCGCAAGAACCTGCGGGACGTCAACGGCGACGGGGTCATCGGCACGGGTGACGGCGTCGACCTCAACCGCAACTTCGGCTACAAGTGGGGCTACGACGACGAGGGTTCGTCCCCCAACCCCACCAGCGAGACCTACCGCGGCGCGAGCCCCGAGTCCGAGCCCGAGACCAGGGCGCTGGACGTCTTCGAGAAGCGGATCGGGTTCACGTACGGCATCAACTACCACTCCGCCGCGGAGCTCCTCCTCTACGGCGTCGGCTGGCAGGTGGCCACCCCGACCCCGGACGACGTCCTCTACAAGGCGCTGGCCGGCACCCCGGACAACCCGGCGATCCCCGGCTACCACTCGCAGGTCTCCTCCGAGCTGTACACCACCAACGGCGAGGCGGACGGCCACGCGTCGAACGTCAACGGCATGGCGATGTTCACCCCCGAGATGTCGACCTGCCAGACGGCCTCGAACATCGATCCGAACGACGCCTGGAACGCCGCCGACTGCCAGTCGGTCTTCAACTTCCCGGACGACGAGAAGCTGATCCAGGACGAGTTCGAGAAGAACATCCCCTTCGCGCTCTCGGTCGCCGAGACCGCCGCCCACCCCGACCAGCCGGTCTCCTCGGTCGGCCTGAGCGCCGCCGACTTCACCCCGGCGACGTTCACCACGTCCTACTCGCGCGGCGCCGACCAGGAGGTCTCCGCCGTCGTCCGCAAGGCGATCCGTGACAAGGAGCTCAAGTACCGCGTGAACGGCGGCCGCACGCTGGACAGGGCGCTCAAGCCCTGGAAGGGCGGCGAGACCTACGGCGGTCACGACAACCTCTACTTCGACGAGTACCGGGCCAAGGTGAAGGGCGGCGACCCGGGCGACAGGGTCGAGGTGTGGTTCACCGGGAAGACGAAGAGCGGCAAGAAGGTCTCCAGCGCGCACTTCACCTACACCGTCGCCGAGCTGCCCAGGGCGGACACCCTGGTGGTCGCCGAGGAGGGTGCCAAGGCCACCCAGGCGCAGACCTACGTCGACGCGCTCAAGGCGGCCGGGCACAAGGCGGTCGTCTGGGACGTGGCGAGCCAGGGCGCGCCGGACGCGCTCGGCGTGCTGAAGCACTTCAGGACGGTCGTCCACTACTCGGGCACCAGCGGCCCCGGCAACGACACCCAGCTCCAGCTGCGCGCCTACCTCAACGAGGGCGGCAGGCTGATCGAGGCGGGGGAGCTGGCCGGCGGCAGCGTGAACCTCGGTGACGGCACCCCGTCGGACGACTTCAGCCAGTACTACCTGGGCGCCTACTCCCGTACGTCGACACCCGGGGCCACCGGCTTCACCGGCTCCGGCACGCTGGACGGCTTCAGCGGGGCCCTGAGCGGCACGTCCGCCAACCCGCTCGACAAGGCGGGGACCTACGCCGTCACCTCCGACGAGCTCTCGCCCGGCACGTACCCGCAGTTCGCCAGCTCGGGCGCGGGCCAGTTCGCCGGGACCGTCAATCCGTACGGGCCGTACTCCGGGTCGTACATGGCCGCGGCCGTGCACACCGACGACGCCTACAAGCGCCTCACCCGCACCATCGACCTCACCGGTGTCACCGCGGCCGAGCAGCCGGCCCTCAGTGCCAAGCTGCTGTGGGACACCGAGCCCGGCTACGACCACGCGGTGGTCGAGGCGCACGTCGTCGGCAGCGACGACTGGACGACCCTGCCCGAGAAGGGCGGCGCCACCAGCAGCGCGGTACCGAGCGAGTGCGGGGCCGGCTTCCTGATCGCCGAGCACCCGTGGCTCAGGCACTACCTGACCATCGCGGACAACCAGTGCACCGCGGGCGGCACCAGCGGCGCCTGGAACAGCTTCACCGGCAGCTCGGCGGGCTGGCAGCCGGTGAGCTTCGACCTGAGCGCCTATGCGGGGAAGTCCGTCGAGGTCTCCCTCGCCTACATCACCGACCCGGGCACCGGCGGGCACGGCGTCCTCGTCGACGACGCCTCGCTCGTGGTCGGCGGCACGGCCACCGAGACCGAGGGCTTCGAGACCTCCCTCGGTCCCTGGAGCGTCACCGGACCGCCCGCGGGCAGCCCGGCCGTCCTCAAGGACTGGGAGCGGACCGGGGCGCTGTTCAAGACCTACGGAGCCGTCACCACCGACCGCACCGTGCTGCTCGGTTTCGGCCTGGAACAGGTGAGTTCCGCGGCCGATCGTGCCGCTCTGGTGAAGAAGGCGTTGACAGCACTCGACAACTGACCCCGACGGCAATCGACATGTGAGCCGACCCGCTCACGAACGAGTGAAACGGCGGTAAAAACTGGTCGACATTCCGTGACAAAACGGTGTGATACGACCCTCGATCCGAGGTGGTCCGTACCCCTACTGGCGGGTACGGACCGCCTCGCCGTGTATGAGGCATCTGGATGTCACCGCGGGAGCCTCAGGGAGGTAGGGTCATGGGTGGTCGGGGACATCCCAAATACAGCTCGCCGGCACCGCATGGCCGGCGTACCAACGAGGAGATCGGTTCGTGACGATCCGCGTAGGCATCAACGGCTTCGGTCGTATCGGTCGCAACTACTTCCGCGCGCTGCTGGAGCAGGGCGCTGACATCGAGATCGTGGCTGTCAACGACCTGGGTGACACCGCGACCACCGCGCACCTGCTGAAGTACGACACGATCCTCGGCCGGCTCAAGGCCGAGGTGACGCACACCGCCGACACGATCACCGTCGACGGCCACACCATCAAGGTGCTGTCCGAGCGCAACCCCGCCGACATCCCGTGGGGCGAGCTGGGCGTCGACATCGTCATCGAGTCGACCGGCATCTTCACCAAGAAGGCCGACGCCGCCAAGCACATCGCCGGCGGCGCCAAGAAGGTCCTCATCTCGGCTCCGGCCAAGGACGAGGACATCACCATCGTGATGGGCGTCAACCAGGACAAGTACGACGCGGCCAACCACCACGTCATCTCCAACGCCTCCTGCACCACCAACTGTGTGGCGCCGATGGCCAAGGTGCTCGACGAGAACTTCGGCATCGTCAAGGGCCTGATGACGACGGTCCACGCGTACACCAACGACCAGCGCATCCTGGACTTCCCGCACTCGGACCTGCGCCGCGCGCGGGCCGCCGCCGAGAACATCATCCCGACCACCACCGGTGCCGCGAAGGCCACCGCGCTGGTCCTCCCGCAGCTCAAGGGCAAGCTGGACGGCATCGCCATGCGCGTCCCGGTCCCGACCGGATCCGCCACCGACCTGGTGGTGACGCTCCAGCGCGAGGTCACCAAGGACGAGGTCAACGCCGCGTTCAAGAAGGCCGCCGACGACGGCGACCTGAAGGGCTACCTGGCCTACACCGAGGACCCGATCGTCTCCTCGGACATCGTCGGCGACCCGGCCTCCTGCACCTTCGACTCCTCCCTGACCATGGTCCAGGAGGGCAACACGGTGAAGATCCTGGGCTGGTACGACAACGAGTGGGGCTACTCCAACCGCCTCGTCGACCTCACGGTCTTCGTCGGCAACCAGCTCTGATCGGCCGAACAGGCACCTCGATGCGGTAGCAGGGCTCGGGCAGCGCACGGTCGCGCCGCCCGGGCCCTGACGCGCGTAAGGATCGACCCGGCCGCATACGGTTCGATCAGTCCTCGTACGATCAAGAGCCCTCCTGTAGGAGTCCCCAACCATGAAGACGATCGACGAACTCCTCACCGAAGGGGTCGACGGCAAGCGGGTCTTCGTCCGCGCCGATCTCAACGTCCCGATGGCCGACGGTCTCATCACCGACGACGGCCGGATCCGCGCTGTCCTGCCCACCGTCAAGGCCCTGGCCGACGCGGGCGCCAAGGTGGTCGTCGCCTCCCACCTGGGCCGCCCCAAGGGTGCCCCGGACCCGAAGTTCTCGCTGCTCCAGGCCGCCGAGCGGCTCGGTGAACTGCTCGGCGCCCCGGTCGCGTTCGCCCAGGACACCGTGGGCCCCGCCGCCCACGACGCGGTGAACGGCCTGCAGCCCGGCCAGGTCGCGGTCATCGAGAACCTGCGCTTCAACGCCGGCGAGACGTCCAAGGACGACACCGAGCGCGGCGAGTTCGCGGACCGGCTGGCCGCCCTCGCGGACGTCTACGTCGGCGACGGCTTCGGCGCCGTGCACCGGGGGCACGCCTCCGTCTACGACCTCCCGGCCCGGCTGCCGCACTACGCCGGCTACCTCATCGCCACCGAGGTCGGCGTCCTGAAGAAGCTCACCGAGGACGTCAAGCGCCCCTACGTGGTGGTGCTCGGCGGCGCCAAGGTCTCCGACAAGCTCGCCGTGATCGACCAGCTGCTCGGCAAGGCCGACCGCATCCTGATCGGCGGCGGCATGGTCTACACCTTCCTGAAGGCCAAGGGTTACGAGGTCGGCAGCTCCCTCCTCCAGGAGGACCAGCTCGCGACCGTCACCGAGTACCTGGAGCGCGCCGAGAAGACCGGCGTCGAGATCGTCCTGCCGGTCGACACCCTGGTCTCCGCCGGGTTCCCGGACCTGTCGGCCAAGGCGCCGTCCCACCCCGCCACGGTCGCCGCGGACGCCATGCCGGCCGGGCAGATGGGCCTGGACATCGGCCCGGAGACCGGCAAGCTGTACGCCTCGAAGCTCGCCGACGCGGCCACCGTCTTCTGGAACGGCCCGATGGGCGTCTTCGAGCACCCCGACTACGCCGAGGGCACTCGGGCCGTCGCCCAGGCCCTCGTCGAGTCCAAGGGCTTCACCGTCGTCGGCGGCGGGGACTCCGCAGCCGCCGTGCGCATCCTCGGCTTCGACGAGAACGCGTTCGGACACATCTCGACCGGTGGCGGCGCCTCCCTCGAATACCTTGAGGGCAAGACGCTCCCCGGCCTCGCCGCACTGGAGGACTGACCCCGTATGACCACTCGCACGCCGATCATGGCGGGCAACTGGAAGATGAACCTCAACCACCTCGAGGCCATCGCGCACGTCCAGAAGCTCGCCTTCGCCCTGGCCGACAAGGACTACGAGGCCGTCGAGGTCGCCGTCCTGCCGCCCTTCACCGACCTGCGCTCCGTGCAGACCCTGGTGGACGGCGACAAGCTCAAGATCAGGTACGGCGCCCAGGACCTCTCCGCGCACGACTCCGGCGCCTTCACCGGCGAGATCTCCGGCCCCATGCTGGCGAAGCTGAAGTGCACGTACGTGGTCATCGGCCACTCCGAGCGCCGCCAGTACCACGCCGAGACCGACGAGATCGTGAACGCCAAGGTCAAGGCCGCCTACAAGCACGGCCTGACCCCGATCCTGTGCGTCGGCGAGGAGCTGGAGGTCCGCGAGGCGGGCAACCACGTCTCCCACACCCTCGCCCAGGTCGAGGGCGGTCTCAAGGACATCCCGGCCGAGCAGGCCGAGACGGTCGTGATCGCCTATGAGCCCGTGTGGGCCATCGGCACCGGCAAGGTCTGCGGCGCCGCGGACGCCCAGGAGGTCTGCGCCGCGATCCGCGCCAAGCTCGCCGAGCTGTACAGCCAGGAGCTGGCCGACCAGGTCCGTATCCAGTACGGCGGCTCCGTCAAGGCCGGCAACGTGGCCGAGATCATGGCGCAGGGTGACATCGACGGTGCCCTGGTCGGCGGGGCCTCGCTGGACGCGGACGAATTCGTCAAGATCGTACGCTTCCGCGATCAGTGAGTATGCGGTAAGCGGGATCCGTCGTACCCTTGCGGGGGCGCAGCTCTGTCGCTGCGCCCCCGCAGCCCATCCGAATCCGAGGAAGTTGGTCCAGCCGTGGTTTTGGCGTTCTCGATCGCCCTGATCGTCTTCAGCCTGCTGCTGATGCTGCTGGTGCTGATGCACAAGGGCAAGGGCGGCGGCCTCTCCGACATGTTCGGTGGTGGCATGCAGTCCTCCGTCGGCGGCTCCTCGGTCGCCGAGCGGAACCTGGACCGGATCACCCTGATCATCGGTCTGCTGTGGTTCGCGTGCATCGTCGTCCTCGGCCTCCTGATGAAGACGAACAGCTGATCCGCGACTCGCACACACGCACAATCCGCACGTAAGGCCCCATGTTCGGTACGCGCACCTGAGCGCGGCCTATCATGGGGCTTGCGTCTAGGTGCGGGGGCGGTAACTCCCACCACTGGACGCGCGTTGGGCCTTACGTAGACTGAGGCGCTCGCAACGAAGCGACACGCCGACTCGCTTCGCGGCACCATCACGCAGGGAGTTACGACCGTGGCAAGTGGCAACGCGATCCGAGGTAGCCGGGTCGGGGCGGGGCCGATGGGCGAGGCCGAGCGCGGTGAGTCCGCGCCCCGTCTGCGCATCTCCTTCTGGTGCTCCAACGGGCACGAGACGCAGCCGAGCTTCGCCAGCGACGCGCAGGTGCCCGAGACCTGGGACTGCCCGCGCTGTGGCTTCCCGGCCGGTCAGGACCGGGACAACCCGCCGGACCCGCCGCGCACCGAGCCGTACAAGACGCACCTCGCGTACGTACGGGAGCGGCGCAGCGACGCGGACGGCGAGGCGATCCTCGCCGAGGCACTCGCCAAACTGCGCGGCGAGATCTAGGAGTTGAGACCGGCCGGGTGCCCGAGGGCGCCTGGCCGGAGGTGTCTTCGCGGCCGGGTCCCGGCCCGTTGTCAGTGCTGCCCTCTACGGTTCGGGTATCGGCGAACCGCGGGGGGCGAGGATGACGACGGGCGAGGAGGCACTCGCGTGGCGCGGGGGATTCGGACGGCTGTGGACGGCCGCCGTGGTCTCCCGGTTCGGGGACGCGTTACGGACGTCCGCGCTGCCCCTGCTGGCCGCGCGCCTGACCGACGACCCGCTCGCCATCGCCTCGGTGACCGCCTGCGGCTATCTGCCGTGGCTGCTGTTCGGGCTGCTCGGCGGTGCCGTCGCGGACCGGGTGGACCAGCGGCGCGCCATGTGGGCCGTGGACTCGGTACGAGGGCTGCTGGTCGCCGCCTTCGCACTCGCCGTGGCGCTCGGTCACGCCTCGGTCCCGCTGCTGCTCCTGCTCGCCTTCGCCCTCACCACCCTGCAGACACTCTTCGACAACGCCTCCACCGCCCTGCTGCCCTCGCTGGTGGACCGGCACGCCCTGGGCAGTGCCAACGCCCGGCTGATGACCGGCCAGCAGATCGCCGGCGGGCTGCTCGGGGCACCGCTCGTGCCGCTGCTCCTGGCGGCCGGCGCGGCCATGCCCTTCGCGGCCGACGCCGGCACCTACCTGGCGGCCGCCGCCCTGGTCGCCTCCCTCCGGACACGGCCACCGGACCGGGCGCCACGCCCGGCGGGCAGCACGCTGCGCACGGAGATCGCCGAGGGCCTGCGCGCCCTGTGGCAGGACCGCGCCCTGCGGGCGGTCTGCGTCGCCACCCTGCTCTGCAACATCGGCATGGGCGCCCTGATCGCCACCCTGGTGCTGCACGTGACGCGCTGGCTGCACGCCGGCACCGCGGGTTACGCGGCCGCGATGACCGCGTACGCGGCCGGCAGCATCACCGGCGGCTTCCTCGCCCAGCGCATCGCCCGCCGCACCGGCCGGGTGCGGGCCCTGCTGGCCGCCGGGACGGTGCAGACGTCGGCCCTGCTGCTCATGGGCACCCTCCGGCACCTGGGCGCGCTGGTCGCCGGCATGCTTCTGCTCGGCGCGATGAACATGGTGTGGAACGTCAACCAGGTCACGCTGATGCAGCAACGCGCGCCCGAGTCGATGACCGGCCGGATCGCCGCCGCCTTCCGTACCTCCGCCACGTCCGGCGCGCCGCTCGGCGCCCTGCTCGGCGGAGCCGTCGCGGGAGCCTGCGGACTGAACGGCCCCGCGCTGCTGGCCGCCGTCCTCTTCGGCCTGGCCGTCACCTCGTTGATACCGGTGCGCAAGCCGGACGTACCTGTTGTTGCGCCGCGGGACAGCGCGACGGTAGGCCGAGCCCTGAGCTGATCAACTAGGTTGGAACGGCAGCGGCGCAGGCACGCACAGGACAGGTGCAAGGAAGAAGGCTGAAGTCGGAATGAACGCAGACGGCCGTACCAGGCTCAACCAGACGCCCGAGTGGACCGCGCTCGCCAAGCACCGGGAGGAGCTCGCCGGCACCCACCTGCGGGACCTGTTCGCCGCCGACCCGGGACGCGGCACGAACTACACCCTCCAGGTCGGCGACCTCCACATCGACTACTCGAAGCACCTGGTCAACGACGAGACGCTGCGGCTGCTGCGGGAGCTGGCCGCGGCCACCGACGTCTTCGGCCTGCGGGACGCCATGTTCCGCGGCGAGAAGATCAACATCACCGAGAACCGCGCGGTGCTGCACACGGCCCTGCGCGCCCCGCGCGACGCGGTGGTCGAGGTCGACGGCGAGAACGTGGTGCCGCAGGTGCACGCGGTCCTCGACAAGATGGGCGCCTTCGCCGACCGGGTCCGCTCGGGCGAGTGGACCGGCCACACCGGCAGGCGCATCCGCAACGTCGTCAACATCGGCATCGGCGGCTCCGACCTCGGCCCGGCGATGGCCTACGAGGTGCTGCGCAGCTTCACCGACCGCGACCTCACGGTCCGCTTCGTCTCCAACGTCGACGGCGCCGACCTGCACGAGGCGACCCGCGACCTGGACCCGGCGGAGACCCTCTTCATCGTCGCTTCCAAGACGTTCACCACGATCGAGACGATCACCAACGCCACCTCCGCCCGCAACTGGCTCCTCACCGAGCTGAAGGCCGGTCAGGAAGCGGTCGCCAGGCACTTCGTGGCCCTCTCCACGAACGGCGGGAAGGTGTCGGAGTTCGGCATCGACCCGGACAACATGTTCGAGTTCTGGGACTGGGTCGGCGGCCGCTACTCCTACGACTCCGCCATCGGCCTCTCGCTGATGATCGCCATCGGCCCGGACCGGTTCCGCGAGATGCTCGACGGCTTCCACCTGGTCGACGAGCACTTCCGCACCGCCCCCGCCGAGGCCAACGTCCCTCTGCTGCTGGGCCTGTTGGGCATCTGGTACGGCAACTTCCACGACGCCCAGTCGCACGCGGTGCTGCCCTACAGCCACTACCTCTCCAAGTTCACCGCCTACCTGCAGCAGCTGGACATGGAGTCCAACGGCAAGTACGTGGCGCGGGACGGCAAGGAGGCCGACTGGCAGACCGGCCCGGTCGTCTGGGGCACGCCGGGCACCAACGGCCAGCACGCGTACTACCAGTTGATCCACCAGGGCACCAAGCTGATCCCGGCGGACTTCATCGGCTTCGCCGAGCCGGTCGCCGAGCTGAGCGGTGAACTGAAGGCGCAGCACGACCTGCTGATGGCGAACTTCTTCGCCCAGACCCAGGCGCTGGCCTTCGGCAAGACCGCCGACGAGGTCCGCGCGGAGGGCGTGGCCGAGGAGCAGGTGGCGCACCGCACCTTCAAGGGCAACCACCCCACGACGACCGTCCTGGCGAGGCAACTCACCCCGTCCGTCCTCGGCCAGCTGGTGGCGTTGTACGAGCACAAGGTCTTCACCCAGGGCGCCGTCTGGAACATCGACTCCTTCGACCAGTGGGGCGTGGAGCTGGGCAAGGTCCTCGCCAAGCGCGTCGAGCCGGTCCTGACGGAGGGCGCCGAGGTACCGGGCCTTGACGCCTCGACGAAGGCGCTGGTGGCCAAGTACCGGGAGCTGCGCGGGCGTTAGGCCGGGCATGAGAGAACCCGTACGGCCGTCCGGGCCGTACGGGTTCTCTTCGGCACCTCTCAGTACCTCGTCACGGCGAAGCCGGCGGATACAGCGACCGGGGCAGCTGGGAGGCCGCTGTCGAGTCCAGGAGCCACAGGGTGCGCTGGCGGCCCCGGGCACCCGCGGCCGGGGCCTGGATCTCGCCCGCGCCCGAGAGGGCGATGACGACGGCCTCGGCCTTGTCCTCGCCCGCCGCCAGCAGCCAGACCTCGCGGGCCGAGCGGATGGCGGGAAGGGTGAGGGAGACCCGGGTGGGCGGCGGCTTGGGAGCGCCGTGCACGCCGACCACCGTGCGTTCCGTCTCGCGGACCGCGGGGAGTTCCGGGAAGAGCGAGGCCACGTGGGTGTCCGGGCCGACGCCCAGCATCAGGACGTCGAAGGTGGGCACCGAGCCGTGGTTCTCGGGGCCGGCCGCACGGGCCAGCTCCGCCGCGTAGGACTCGGCCGCCGCGTCCACGTCCGTGCCCCAGGGGCCGTCCGACGCGGGCATGGCGTGCACGCGCTTCGGATCCACCGGGACCTGGTCGAGCAGGGCGTCCCGGGCCTGGGTGACGTTGCGCTCCGGGTCGCCCTCCGGCAGGAAGCGTTCGTCGCCCCACCAGAGGTCGAGCCGGCCCCAGTCGATGGCGTCCCGGGCCGGGGCCGCGGCCAGCGCCGCCAGCAGGCCGTTGCCGTTGCGGCCGCCGGTGAGGACCACGGACGCCTCGCCCCGGGAGGCCTGGGCGTCCACGATCTTCGTGATCAGACGGGCCGCGGCGGCCTGCGCCATCAGCTCCTTGTCGCGGTGCACGACCAGCTGGGGAGTGCTCATGTCGCCTTCGCCCTCTTCTTCAGCGGCGCCCGTTCCTGGGACGCCGCCTCTGTCGCGGGAGCCTCGCCAGCGGCGGCGGAGGCTGCTGCTGCGTGGGTGACCGGTTCTCCTTTGGGCGACGGGTCGGTCGTGGCGGCGGCGGCCGGTTCCGGGGCGGCCGGGACCGGTTCCGGAGCCGACGCCGGAGCCGCGGAGGCGTTCAGGCGCTCCACGCCGAACCGCAGCGCCGACGCGTAGGTGTCGTCCGGGTCGAGCCGGCGCAGTTCCTCCGCGATCAGCTCGGCCGTCTCACGCCGCTTCAGCGCCACCGCACGGTCGGGCTGCCCGTCGATGGACAGGGTGGCGAGGGAACCGTCCGCGCGGTCGAGCGCGATCGCGCCCTCGCTGGTGTCGAGCCGGACCGCGGTCAGACCGGGGCCGGCCGACAGCGAGCGCTTGACGGGGACGTCCAGCCGGTCCGCGAGCCACATCGCCAGCAGCTCGCAGCTCGGGTTGAACTCCTCGCCCTCCACCTCGACCGCCTTGACCTCGCAGACCACCTGGTCCAGGGCGGCCGCCAGCATCGAGCGCCAGGGCGTGATCCGGGTCCAGGACAGGTCCGTGTCGCCGGGGGTGTAGGCGTCCGCGCGGGCGGACAGCTCCCGTACCGGCTGCTCGGAGGAGTAGGTGTCGGTGACCCGGCGCTGGGCGAGGGCGCCCAGCGGGTCCTTCGCCGGGTCGAGCGGGGCGTTCACCGGCCACCAGACGACGACCGGGGCGTCCGGCAGCAGCAGCGGCAGCACGACCGAGTCGGCGTGGTCGGCGACCTCGCCGTACAGGCGGAGTATGACCGTCTCGCCGCTGCCCGCGTCCGCGCCCACCCGGACCTCGGCGTCCAGGCGGGACGCCGTACGGTCGCGGGGGGAGCGGGAGACGCGCTTGATGACGACCAGCGTGCGCGAGGGGTGCTCGTGCGAGGCGTCGCCGGCGGCCTTCAGGGCGTCGTACGCGTTCTCCTCGTCGGTGACGATGACGAGGGTCAGCACCATGCCCACGGCGGGCGTGCCGATGGCCCGGCGGCCCTGCACCAGCGCCTTGTTGACCTTGCCGGCCGTGGTGTCCGTGAGATCTATCTTCATGGGCGGCGCCAGCTCCGTCCGTCTCGTGCCAGCATCTCGTCGGCCTCGGCGGGGCCCCAGGTGCCGGACTTGTACTGGGCGGGCCTGCCGTGCTTGTCCCAGTGCTCCTCGATCGGGTCGAGGATCTTCCAGGACAGCTCGACCTCCTCCGTGCGCGGGAAGAGGTTGGAGTCGCCCAGCAGCACGTCCAGGATCAGCCGCTCGTACGCCTCGGGCGAGGACTCGGTGAACGACTCGCCGTAGGCGAAGTCCATCGAGACGTCCCGGATCTCCATCGAGGTGCCCGGCACCTTGGAGCCGAAGCGGACCGTGATGCCCTCGTCGGGCTGGACGCGGATGACGATCGCGTTCTGGCCCAGTTCCTCCGTCGCCGTGTGGTCGAAGGGGGAGTGCGGGGCCCGCTGGAAGACCACCGCGATCTCGGTGACCCGGCGGCCCAGCCGCTTGCCGGTGCGCAGGTAGAAGGGGACGCCCGCCCAGCGGCGGTTGTCGATCTCCAGCTTCACCGCGGCGTAGGTGTCGGTCTTCGACCTGGTGTCGATGCCGTCCTCTTCGAGGTAGCCGATGACCTTCTCGCCGCCCTGCCAGCCGGCCGCGTACTGGCCGCGCACGGTCGACTCGCCCAGGTCCTTCGGCAGCCGTACCGCGCCGAGCACCTTCTCCTTCTCGGCGGCCAGCGCGTCCGCGTCGAAGGAGGCCGGCTCCTCCATGGCCGTCAGGGCCATCAGCTGGAGCAGGTGGTTCTGGATGACGTCACGGGCCGAGCCGATGCCGTCGTAGTAGCCGGCGCGGCCGCCGATACCGATGTCCTCGGCCATGGTGATCTGGACATGGTCCACGAAGGACCGGTTCCAGATCGGCTCGTACATGGTGTTGGCGAAGCGCAGCGCCAGGATGTTCTGGACGGTCTCCTTGCCGAGGTAGTGGTCGATCCGGAACACCTGGTCCGGTTCGAACACCTCGTGCACGACCTTGTTGAGCTCCTCGGCCGACTTCAGGTCGTGGCCGAAGGGCTTCTCGATGACCGCGCGCCGCCAGGAGCCGCCCGACTGGTCCGCGAGACCGTGCTTCTTCAGCTGCTGGATGACCACCGGGAAGGAGCGCGGCGGCACGGACAGGTAGAAGGCGAAGTTGCCGCCCGTGCCCTGTGCCTTGTCCAGCTCCTCGATGGTGGAGCGCAGCCGCTCGAACGCGTCGTCGTCGTCGAAGGTGCCCTGGACGAAGCGCATCCCCTGGATGAGCTGCTGCCAGACCTCCTCACGGAACGGCGTGCGCGCGTGGTCCTTGACGGCGTCGTGGACCTCGGCGGCGAAGTCCTCGTGGGCCCACTCACGGCGGGCGAAGCCGACCAGGGAGAAGCCCGGCGGCAGCAGACCCCGGTTGGCGAGGTCGTAGACGGCGGGCATGAGCTTCTTACGGGAGAGGTCGCCCGTGACGCCGAAGATGACCAGCCCCGACGGCCCCGCGATACGCGGGAGCCGTCGGTCTGCGGGGTCACGCAGCGGATTGCTGCTTGACAGGGTTCAGCCCTCCGAGGGGGCCAGGCGCTCCAGCTCCGCCTGGGTCGACTTGAGCAGGTCGTTCCAGGACGCCTCGAACTTCTCGACGCCCTCGTCCTCCAGTACCTGGACCACGTCGTCGTACGAGATCCCGAGCGCCTCGACGGCGTCCAGGTCGGCGCGGGCCTGCTCGTACGTGCCGGTGATCGTGTCGCCGGTGATGCCGCCGTGGTCCTCGACCGCGAGGAGGGTGGCCTCCGGCATGGTGTTCACCGTGTTCGGCGCGACCAGGTCGTCGACGTACAGGGTGTCCTTGTACGACGGGTCCTTCACGCCGGTGGAGGCCCACAGCGGGCGCTGCTTGCGGGCGCCCGCGCTCTCCAGCGCCTGCCAGCGGCCGGAGGAGAAGACCTCCTCGTAGGCCTGGTAGGCGAGCCGGGCGTTGGCCACCGCGGCCTTCCCCTTCAGGGCGAGCGCCTCGTCGGTGCCCAGGTCGTTCAGGCGCTTGTCGATCTCGGTGTCCACGCGGGACACGAAGAACGACGCCACCGAACGGATGAGCGACAGGTCGAGGCCGCGCTCCTTGGCCTTCTCCAGACCGGCCAGGTAGGCGTCCATGACCGCGCGGTAGCGCTCCAGCGAGAAGATCAGCGTGACGTTGACGCTGATGCCGAGGCCGATGACCTCGGTGATCGCCGGGAGGCCCGCCCGGGTGGCCGGGATCTTGATGAGCGTGTTGGGGCGGTCGACCAGCCAGGCCAGCTGCTTGGCCTCGGCGACGGTCGCCACCGTGTGGTGCGCCAGGCGCGGGTCGACCTCGATCGACACCCGGCCGTCCTGGCCGTCGGTCGCGTCGAACACCGGGCGCAGGATGTCGGCGGCGTCGCGGACGTCCGCCGTGGTGATCATGCGGATGGCCTCTTCGACGGTGACCTTGCGGGCGGCGAGGTCGGAGACCTGCTGCTGGTAGCCGTCGCCCGAAGAGATCGCCTTCTGGAAGATCGTCGGGTTGGTGGTGACGCCCACGACGTGCTGCTGGTCGATCAGCTCGGCGAGGTTGCCGGACGTGATCCGCTTGCGCGACAGGTCGTCCAGCCAGATCGCGACGCCTTCCTCGGAGAGGCGCTTGAGTGCGTCTGTCATGGAATTACATCTCCTACGTGTCGTATAAAGCGTCAGCGCTGGGCGGCGGCGATGGATTCCCTGGCCTTGGCGGCCACGTTCTCGGCAGTGAAGCCGAACTCCTGGAAGAGCACCTTGCCGTCGGCCGAAGCACCGAAGTGCTCCAGGGAAACGATGCGGCCGGCGTCCCCGACGTACTTGTGCCAGGTGAGGCCGATACCCGCCTCCACCGACACCCGCGCCTTCACGGACGGCGGCAGGACGCTGTCCCGGTACCCCTGGTCCTGCTCCTCGAACCACTCCACGCACGGCATGGACACGACCCGCGTGGGCACGCCGTCGGCCTCCAGACGCTCGCGCGCCTCGACGGCGACGTGCACCTCGGAGCCGGTGGCCATGAGGATGACCTCGGGCGAACCGTTCGAGGCCTCGAACAGGACGTAACCGCCCTTGACCGTGTCCTCGTTGGACTCGTACACCGGCACGCCCTGGCGGGTCAGCGCCAGACCGTGCGGGGCGCCCTTGCCGAAGACCTTCGTGTAGCGCCGGAGGATCTCGCGCCAGGCGATCGCGGTCTCGTTGGCGTCGGCCGGCCGGACC
Source organism: Streptomyces fuscichromogenes (assembly GCF_014645815.1). Lineage (GTDB taxonomy): Bacteria > Actinomycetota > Actinomycetes > Streptomycetales > Streptomycetaceae > Streptomyces > Streptomyces fuscichromogenes. The sequence goes on from NZ_BMML01000001.1 coordinate 645,780, forward strand.
ACGTTCAGGCCCGGGATGGCGCGCAGCGAGGCGAGGTGCTCGACCGGCTGGTGGGTCGGGCCGTCCTCGCCGAGACCGATGGAGTCATGCGTCCACACGTACGTCACCGGCAGGTGCATCAGCGCCGAGAGTCGCACGGAGTTGCGCATGTAGTCGGAGAAGACGAGGAACGTACCGCCGTAGACACGGGTGTTTCCGTGCAGGGTGATGCCGTTCATCTCCGCGGCCATGGAGTGCTCGCGGATACCGAAGTGGATGGTGCGGCCGTAGGGGTTCGCACCCGGCAGCGGGTTGTCCGCCGGCAGGAACGAGCTGTCCTTGTCGATGGTCGTGTTGTTCGACCCGGCGAGGTCGGCGGAACCGCCCCACAGCTCGGGGATCACGGCGCCGAGGGCCTGGAGCACCTTGCCGGAGGCCGCGCGGGTCGCGACGCCCTTGCCGGGCTCGAAGACCGGGATCTTCTCCTCCCAGCCCTTGGGCAGCTCGCCCGCGGCGATGCGGTCGAACTCGGCCGCGCGCTCGGCGTTGTTGTCCCGCCACAGCTGGAAGGTCTTCTCCCACTCGGCCTTGGCGGCCGCGCCGCGCTCCCCGGCCAGCCGGGTGTGGGCGATGACCTCCTCGGCGACGTCGAAGTTCTTCTCCGGGTCGAAGCCGAGGACGCGCTTGGTGGCCGCGACCTCGTCCGCGCCGAGCGCCGAGCCGTGGGCGGCCTCGGTGTTCTGCGCGTTCGGGGCGGGCCAGGCGATGATCGAGCGCATCGCGATGAAGGACGGCTTGTCCGTCACCTTCTTCGCGGCCTCGATCGCGTTGTAGATGGCGTGCGGGTCCAGGTCGCCGTCCGGCTGCGGGGCGATGCGCTGGACGTGCCAGCCGTACGCCTCGAACCGCTTGACGGTGTCCTCGGAGACGGCCGTCTCGGTGTCGCCCTCGATCGAGATGTGGTTGTCGTCCCACAGCAGGACCAGGTTGCCGAGCTTCTGGTGGCCGGCCATCGAGGACGCCTCGGCGGAGATGCCCTCCTGGAGGCAGCCGTCACCGGCGATGCAGTAGACGAAGTGGTCGAACGGGGACTCGCCCTGCGGCGCGTCCGGGTCGAACAGCCCGCGCTCGTAGCGGGCGGCCATGGCCATGCCCACCGCGTTGGCGACACCCTGGCCCAGCGGACCGGTGGTGGTCTCCACGCCCTTGGTGTGGCCGTACTCCGGGTGGCCCGGGGTCTTCGAGCCCCAGGTGCGGAAGGCTTCGAGGTCTGCCAGCTCAAGGCCGAAACCGGCCAGGTAGAGCTGCGTGTAGAGGGTCAGCGACGAGTGACCGGCGGACAGCACGAAGCGGTCGCGGCCCACCCATTCGGGGTCGGACGGGTCGTGCCGCATCACCTTCTGGAAGAGGGTGTACGCGGCCGGCGCCAAACTCATCGCCGTACCCGGATGGCCGTTGCCGACCTTCTGTACGGCGTCGGCGGCCAGGACGCGGGCGGTGTCGACGGCCCGCTGGTCCAACTCGGTCCAGTCGAGGTCTGTGGTGGTCGGCTTGGTGCTCACCCTGGGTCAGGGCTCCTCTCCACATGTTCGGTTACCGGTCCTCGGGCACACGCCCGTACCGGCTGCCGGTGCACTGGGTGCCCACCGGCCGTTGTCGAGCCTACCCCCGTAAGGACGTGCATTTTTTCGAGTGTTTCCAGACTGCCGGGACTCTCGGGGATCCGCCTCCCGACTGGCCGAGAAGGCATTCGGCACATGAATACGGAACCGCTCATCTGACTGCTCAACCGAGCCCCCTCGCCCCTCTTCCGAGACGCCCCCCAACACGACCCCACCCCCGCGAAGGTCGAGGTATGGGCAACGTCTAAAGTGGCGTGGTACGCGCGAGCCTTTACCGTGAGTTCACACGGCGGGCTCGCTGGGAGTCTCTGTCAGGGGTGTGCGTGACGGCCGTCGAATCCCGTCCAGCGGGGGTGCTCGGTGCGAGCGAGAGCCCGAGCCACCGGCCGTTCGGGGCCCGTGTCAAAGCTTTCGTGGCGCTGACCAAGCCGCGGATCATCGAGCTGCTGCTCATCACCACCGTTCCGGTGATGTTCCTGGCGCAGCAGGGCGTGCCCGACCTGACGCTGGTGTTGCTCACCTGTGTCGGCGGCTACCTCTCGGCGGGCGGCGCCAACGCCCTGAACATGTACATCGACCGGGACATCGACGCGCTGATGGACCGCACCTCGCAGCGTCCGCTGGTGACCGGCATGGTCAGCCCGCGCGAGTGCCTCGCCTTCGGTATCACCCTGGCGGTCGTCTCCACACTGCTGTTCGGTCTCACCGTCAACTGGCTGAGCGCCTGGCTGTCACTCGGAGCGCTGCTCTTCTACGTCGTCGTCTATACGATGATCCTCAAACGCCGTACCTCGCAGAACATCGTGTGGGGTGGCATCGCCGGCTGTCTGCCGGTGCTGATCGGCTGGTCGGCCGTCACGGACTCCATGTCGTGGGCGCCGGTCATCCTCTTCCTCGTCATGTTCTTCTGGACGCCGCCGCACTACTGGCCGCTCTCCATGAAGGTGAAGGACGACTACGCGCGCGTGGGCGTGCCGATGCTGCCGGTCGTCGCCTCCAACAAGGTGGTCGCCAAGCAGATCGTCATCTACAGCTGGGTGATGGTCGGGGTCTCGCTGCTCCTCACCCCGCTCGGCTACACCGGCTGGTTCTACACGCTGGTCGCCCTGGTGGCGGGCGGCTGGTGGCTGTGGGAGGCGCACGGGCTGCAGAACCGTGCGAAGGCGGAGGTGACGGGCGGCAAGCTCAAGGAGATGCGCCTGTTCCACTGGTCCATCACCTATGTCTCGCTGCTGTTCGTGGCCGTCGCCGTGGACCCCTTCCTGAGGTAGGGGTCACTCACCCCGGCCGTCGCCATTCGATCTACTCGTCGGTAGCATCCTGCCCATGGCAGACACGCAGCAGGTTGACCAGAAGGCCGAGCGCAAGGTGGCGCGCCTCGCCAAGCAGATCGGCACCTTCGCCAGGGCCCACGGCGGCGCCGAGGGCCAGGTGGCCTACATCGGCGAACGCGGCGCCCGCATCGTCCTGGTCGGCGAGGACGGCGGCTGGGGCGACCTGGTGGCCCCGACCCGGGAGATCGCCGAGCAGGCGGTCGCCAAGTCCGGCATCACGACCCACGAGTCCTTCGACGGCGAGTTCGCGGCGAAGGTGCAGACGGGCCCGTACGAGTGGAAGCGCATGGCCGGCATCCAGATCGGCGGCTGAGCAGGCGCCCCCTTGGGTGCGCGGGGAACTGCGCGAGCAACCGCATACGGCCCGCAGCCGCCGATCAACCGGTACTCCCTCCCCGAACCGCGACCTCCATCCCGGTTCCCCCGTTAAGACGGTTAAGCAACCGTCCACCTCGGGGAGCCCGGATGATCGAGACGCCGTCCCTGGTGGACCAGTACTGCCACGGAGTCCTCCGCACCGAGCTGGGCCTGGGCACCTTCGAGGCCCAGCTCGCCCGCACCGAAGGCCCCCCGGCCCCCGGCACCACCCTCTTCGACACCCAGACCGGTTTCGCGGTACGGCGCTGGTGCCCCCCGCTGCTCGGCCTGGAACCGCACTGCGCGCCCGCCCGCTACCTGGCCCGGCGCCGCGAGGTCGGCGTCCTGGAGGCAGGCCGCCGTCTGCTGCGCGGCAGCGGCATCACCACCTACCTCGTCGACACCGGCCTGCCCGGCGACCTCACCGGCCCCGCCGAGATGGCCTCGACGGGCGACGCGCGAGCCCGCGAGATCGTCCGCCTGGAACTCCTCGCCGAGCAGGTCGCCGACACCTCCGGCACCGTCGAGTCCTTCCTCGCCAACCTCGCCGAGTCGGTGCACGGCGCGGCGGCGAACGCGGTCGCCTTCACCTCCCTCGCCGGGCTCCGGCACGGCCTGGCCCTGGCCCCCGAGCCCCCCGGCCCCGGTGAGGTGCGAGGCGCGGCCGGCCGCTGGCTGGCGGGCCGCCGGGTCGGCGGCGAGCTGACCGACCCGGTGCTGCTGCGCCACCTGCTCTGGATCGCCGTGGCCTCCGGTCTCCCCCTCCAGCTGCACGCGGGCCTCGGCGAGCCCGGCGCCCGGATCGACCGCACCGACCCGGTCCTGCTCACCGACTTCGTCCGGGCCACCGCGGGCCTGGGCACCGACCTGATCCTCCTGCACGGCTACCCGTACCACCGGCACGCCGCCCACCTCGCCGGCGTCTTCCCGCACGTCTACGCCGACTCGGGCGCGGCCCTGGTCCGCACCGGCGCCCGCGCCGCGACGATCCTCGCCGAGATCCTGGAGCTGGCCCCCTTCGGCAAGATCCTCTTCTCCAGCGGCGCCCACGGCCTGCCCGAGCTGCACGTGGTCGGCGCCCGCCTCTTCCGCGACTCCCTCACCCGGGTACTGGGCACCTGGGTCGCCGAGGGCGCGTGGTCGCTGGGCGACGCGCAGCGGGTGGCCGGGCTGATCGCGGCGGGGAACGCGAAACGGGTGTACGGGCTGGAGTGACCTGTACAGACTGGGCACGTGGACAACGAGACGCCGGACAACGAGACGCCGCACATCGAGGCGTCGCACATCGAGGCGTCGGACACCGGGACGTTGGTGAGCCGCTTCCTCCGCGAACTGACGCCGCTGCGGCCCGTCGCCGTCTGGGCGCACGGCTCGCTGGCCGGGGGCGACTACCAGGAGGGCCGCAGCGACCTGGACCTGATCGCGATGCTGCCGGGCAAGGTGACCGCGGGCGTCGTGTGGAGGATCGCCGCGGCGCACGCCCGGCTGCGCAGGCTGCCGCTCGCCGCCGCCCTGCACTGCACGTATCTGACCGCGTCCACCGCGGCCGACCCCGCCCGGCGCCATGTCACCTTCGCGCACCAGGAGCTGTTCAGGCGGTCGGTCACCCCGGTGACCCGGCGCGAGCTGCACTCCTTCGGGCGGGTACTGCACGGGGGTACGCCCTCCGCACTGCTGCCGCCGGTGACGGACCGGGAGCTCGGCGACTTCGTCCTGCGCGACCAGCGGGACTTCTGGCGCCCCGCCGTGGACAACGCCCCGCTGTGGACCCGGGACATCTGGGTCGACCTGGGCCTGGTCACCTTCGCCCGCGCCTGCGTCACCGTCCGCGAGGGCCGCCTGATCTCCAAGCGCGAGGCGCTGGACCTGCTGCCCGGCCTGGGCGCCCCCGCCGAGGTCGTCGAGGACATTCGGAGCCGCCGTTACGGCGCCCCCGTGCGGCCGCCCAACGAGGAGTGGACGGCGCGCCGGGCCCGGCTGACCCGGGACTACCTGGGCCCGGAGATCGACGCGCTCACGGCGTCGTACGACTGAGCGGGCAGTGCGGCGTCGCCCGTGACGTCGGCGCGCTCCCGCAGCGACAGCAGGACCCGCAGCACGCCGATCCACACCAGGCAGGAGCCGAACATGTGCAGGCCGACCAGGACCGTCGGCAGGTGCGTGAAGTACTGGACGTAACCGATCACGCCCTGCCCGAGCAGGATCAGGAACAGCTCGCGGACGCGGTCCCGCGGCCCCTGGGGCGCGCCGACACCCTTGAGGAAGAACCACAGCGCGAAGGTCAGCGACACCACGATCCAGGCGAACACCGCGTGCAGCTCGGCGACGCCCGACCAGCTGACGTCGATGCGCTCGACGTCACCGGAGTCGCCCGGGTGCGGTCCCGCGCCGGTCACCACCGTGCCCGCGGCGATGAGCAGCAGCGACACCGCCACCAGGGCCCACACCAGCTGCTGCACGGCCTTGCCGACCAGCGGCCGGGGCTCCCCGTCGCCCTCGCGGGTGCGCTGCCACATCAGGGCGGCGACCGTGATGAGGGCGGTCGCCAGCAGGAAGTGCGCGGCGACGGTGTACGGGTTGAGGCCGACGAGCACCACGATGCCGCCGAGGATCGCGTTGCTCATCACGAGCCAGAACTGCGCCCAGCCCAGCCGGGTCAGACTGCGCCGGAACGGCTTCTGGGACCGGGCGGCGATGATCGCCCAGCCGACCGCCGCGCACAGCACGTAGGTCAGCATGCGGTTCGTGAACTCGATGGCGCTGTGGTAGCTCAGCGCGTCGGTCGGGGTCAGCGAGCCGGCGGTGCACTCGGGCCAGGTCGGGCAGCCGAGCCCGGAGCCGGTGAGCCGCACCGCACCGCCGGTGACCACGATGACCACCGACATGACGAGCGCGGCGAGAGCCGCCCGCTCGACGGTCCGGGACTGCGGTGTCCAGCGATCGGCGATGAAGGCGAGCGGGTTGCGCAGCGCCGCTACGAGGTCGGTGGGGGTCAGCTTTGGCACGGGCACCATGGTAGGGGGCCGCTTGTGCATGCGTTCACGAGGGTGCCGCGTCGGGCTCGGCCTCGACCGCCGTGTCGCGTGAGCGCCGACCGGGTCACCCCCGGCGGACCGTGTCACTCCCAGCGGAAGAACCGGCCCGCCGCCGCCAGGCCCAGCACCGCCCACACCGCGAGGATCCCCAGGTCGCCCCAGGGTGTCGCCGCTCCGTGCTGGAGCACGTCGCGCAGGCCGTCCGACAGTGCGGAGATCGGCAGCAGGCCGAGAGCGGTCTGGGCTCCGCCGAATCTGTCCAGCGGGACGATGACCCCACCGCCCACGAGCAGCAGCAGGAACACGAGGTTGGCGGCCGCCAGGGTCGCCTCCGCCTTGAGGGTGCCCGCCATCAGCAGGCCGAGGCCGGAGAAGGCGGCCGTGCCGAGGACGAGGAGGAGCAGGACGGCGAGCGGGTTGCCGTGCGGGGACCAGCCGAGGGCGAGGGCGATCACCGTCAGGAGGGTCACCTGGAGGACCTCGGTGACCAGCACCGACGCGGTCTTCGCCGTCATCAGGGCCCAGCGGGGGAGCGGAGAGGAGGCCAGGCGCTTGAGGACGCCGTAGCGGCGTTCGAAGCCGGTCGCGATGGCCTGGCCGGTGAAGGCCGTGGACATCACGGCGAGCGCGAGGACGCCGGGGGCCAGGAAGTCGACCGACCTGCCGGCTCCCGTGTCGACGATGTCCGCCGAGCTGAAGAGCACCAGGAGGAGGGTCGGGATCACCACGGTCAGGAGCAGCTGCTCGCCGTTGCGGAGCAGCATCCTCGTCTCCAGGACCGCCTGTGCCGCGATCATGCGGGGGAGCGGGGCGGCACCCGGCCGCGGGGCGTAGGTGTCGGTCGCGGTGGTCATGAGCGCAGCTCCTTGTCGGTCAGCTCCTTGTCGGTCAGCTCCAGGCCGTGTCTTCCCGGGGGACGACCCCCGGACCCCCGGCCGATCGTCGTGCGAGCCGGAATCATGAGCGCAGCTCCTTGCCTGTGAGCTCAAGGAACACGTCCTCCAGCGTGTGCCGCTCCACCGAGATGCGGTCGGGCATCACGCCGTGCTGGGCGCACCACGAGGCCACCGTCGCCAGCAGCTGCGGGTTGACCTTGCCCATGACCCGGTAGGAGCCCGGGGTCAGCTCGGCGGCCGTGGAGTCGGCCGGCAGCGCCTTCAGGAGCGAGCCGACGTCGAGGCCGGGGCGGCCGGAGAACCGCAGGGTGTTCTCGGCGCCGCCCTTGCACAGCTCCTCGGGGGAGCCCTTGGCGATCACGCGGCCGGCGTCGATGATGGCGACGTCGTCGGCGAGCTGCTCGGCCTCCTCCATGTAGTGCGTGGTGAGGATGACCGAGACGCCGTCGGCGCGCAGGTCCCGGACCAGGTCCCAGGTGGCGTGCCGGGCCTGCGGGTCGAGGCCGGCCGTCGGCTCGTCCAGGAAGACCAGCTCCGGGCGTCCGACCACGGCCATGGCGAGCGCGAGGCGCTGCTGCTGGCCGCCGGACAGGCGGCGGTACGACGTCCGGCCGCAGCTGCCGAGGCCCAGTCGCTCCATCAGCGCGTCCACGTCCAGCGGATGCGCGTGCAGCTTCGCCACGTGCCGCAGCATTTCGTCGGCGCGGGCGCCCGAGTAGACGCCCCCCGACTGGAGCATCACGCCGACTCTGGGGCGCAGCTCGGCGGACTGCCGTACGGGATCGAGGCCGAGGACGCGCACCGTGCCGGAATCCGGCCTGCGGTACCCCTCACAGGTCTCGATCGTGGTCGTCTTGCCCGCCCCGTTGGGGCCGAGGACGGCGGTCACGCCCGCCCCGGCGACCAGATCGAGGCCGTTGACGGCGGTCTTGGTGCCGTACCGCTTCACCAGGTCCCGCACCTGGACCACGGGCTCACTTCGCATGGTGACAGAGTCTAAGGACGGCCGCCGTCACCCGGACGGCCGGGTGCTAGATCTCCTCCTCACGGGGTCGGTGTACGACCAGCCACCGCTCGGCGTAGGCCACGGCTTCCGCCACCGGGAAGAGCCGGGCCTCGGCCGCGCCGACCGGGCCGCGGACGACCACGGGGCGGTCGCGTTCGAAGTCGTAGCCCAGTTCGTCGAAACGGTCGGAGGTGATCGCCACCTCGGTGACCTCCTCCCAGCCGGCGGCGGTGGGGCGGCCGACCCGGACCCGTGGGGAGGGGATCCGGTACTCGGCGAGATGGAAGCCGGTGCAGGTCGCGTAGCCGGTGCCGAGCATGAGCACGCGCGCGTGCAGCTTCTCCAGCCGGGCCAGCGGGCTGTGCTCGCCGAGCCGGCAGTCGGTGGCGTGGCCGTCGAGGATCTCCGCCGCGCGGGGGCCGACGGCCGCGAAGGAGGTCTGCGGGTGGGCGCTGCGCAGGGCACCGGGCCAGGTCCGCACCGTCTCCGGGAGCACGCCGACCCCCACCGCGGGGGTGGTCCGGGGGTCGTACGGCGGCATGGTCGCCCGGATCGTCGCCCACCACTCCTCGGGCACCGGCGGATTCCTCCACAGCGCGGGGTCCGAGAGGTCGCCGGTCTGGGTGGGGACCACCAGGGTGCCGTCCGGGCCGAGGGCGTCGAGGAGGGCCCGGACGACCGTCACGGCTCCGCCGTTCACCCAGCCGAGGGAGCTGAGCGAGGTGTGCGCGAGGAGGGTCTCGCCGCTCCTGACACCCAGCAGGCGAAGCTGTCGCGCGAGGGTGTCCCGGGTGACAAGAGGGCCGGTGGGGGGTGGTGTGGGCATGGTTCCGGAGTGTTCCGGAGAGGGCCGTGGAACGCCACCCGATTGGCCGAGGGATGATCGATCAAAGATCGTTTTCGCAGGTCAGGGCAGCCGGTCACTTAGGTATGCCTAAGTGATGCAGGGCACCGTCCCCTCGCCCGGACGCCGCTTGCCTGGCTCTGAGGAATTACGCAACAATGGCGTTGTGAAAAACGTCGGCGAGGCTCGGGAGACCCCCGCGGGGACCCCGCAGGAGGAGCTAGCGACCGGTGAGCGCTCGACGCGCAACCGGGTCGCGCGGTCGATCCTGGACCACGGCCCGTCGACCGTCACCGAGCTGGCCGGACGCCTGGGCCTGACCGCCGCGGCCGTCCGCCGGCATCTGGACGCCCTGGTCGCCGACGACGTCGTGGAGGCGCGCGAGCAGCGGGTGTACGGCGCGCGGACCCGCGGCCGGCCCGCCAAGGTGTTCGCCCTCACCGACTGCGGCCGGGACGCCTTCGACCAGTCCTACGACAAGCTCGCCGCCGACGCGCTGCGCTGGATCGCCGAGCAGGGGGGCGGCCAGGAGGCGGTCGCCGCCTTCGCGCGGGCCCGGATCATGGCCCAGGCGGGTGCCTACCGCAAGGCGATCGAGGGCGTCGGCCCCGACGGGCGCACGGAAGCGCTGGCCAAGGCCCTGAGCCTGGACGGGTACGCTGCAACGGCGCGCACCGCACCGGTCGGCGAACAGCTGTGCCAGCACCACTGCCCGGTCGCCCATGTCGCGGAGCAGTTCCCCCAGCTGTGCGAGGCGGAGACGGAGATCTTCGCCGAACTGCTCGGAACGCATGTCCAGCGACTGGCGACCATCGCGCACGGCGACGGCGTCTGCACGACGTTCATCCCCAAGATTTCCACTGACGCATCCGCTAGCACGGCCGGGAGGAACCCCGCATGACTCTCCCCACGGAGACTGCCCACCCTGAGCTCGAAGGCCTGGGCAAGTACGAATACGGCTGGGCCGACTCCGACACGGCCGGCGCCTCCGCCAAGCGCGGCATCAACGAGGACGTCGTCCGGGACATCTCCGCGAAGAAGTCCGAGCCCGAGTGGATGACCAAGCTCCGCCTCAAGGGCCTGCGCCTCTTCGAGAAGAAGCCCATGCCGAACTGGGGCTCGGACCTGTCGGGCATCGACTTCGACAACATCAAGTACTTCGTGCGCTCCACGGAGAAGCAGGCGGAGTCCTGGGAGGACCTGCCCGAGGACATCAAGAACACCTACGACAAGCTGGGCATCCCGGAGGCGGAGAAGCAGCGCCTGGTCGCCGGTGTCGCCGCCCAGTACGAGTCGGAGGTCGTCTACCACCAGATCCGCGAGGACCTGGAGGAGCAGGGCGTCATCTTCCTGGACACCGACACCGCGCTGAAGGAGCACCCGGAGCTCTTCAAGGAGTACTTCGGCACCGTCATCCCGGTCGGTGACAACAAGTTCGCCTCCCTGAACACCGCCGTGTGGTCGGGCGGCTCCTTCATCTACGTGCCGAAGGGCGTGCACGTGGAGATCCCGCTCCAGGCCTACTTCCGCATCAACACGGAGAACATGGGCCAGTTCGAGCGGACCCTGATCATCGTCGACGAGGGCGCCTACGTGCACTACGTCGAGGGTTGTACCGCCCCGATCTACAAGTCGGACTCGCTGCACTCCGCGGTCGTCGAGATCATCGTCAAGAAGAACGCCCGCTGCCGCTACACGACCATCCAGAACTGGTCGAACAACGTCTACAACCTGGTCACCAAGCGCGCCGTCGCCTACGAGGGCGCCACCATGGAGTGGATCGACGGCAACATCGGCTCCAAGGTGACGATGAAGTACCCGGCCGTCTACCTGATGGGCGAGCACGCCAAGGGCGAGACCCTCTCCATCGCCTTCGCGGGCGAGGGCCAGCACCAGGACGCCGGCTCCAAGATGGTCCACATGGCGCCGAACACGTCGTCCAACATCGTGTCGAAGTCCGTGGCGCGCGGCGGCGGCCGGACGTCCTACCGCGGTCTCGTCGAGATCGGCGAGGGCGCCGCCGGATCCAAGTCGAACGTGCTGTGCGACGCGCTGCTCGTCGACACCATCTCCCGCTCGGACACGTACCCCTACGTGGACGTCCGCGAGGACGACGTGTCCATGGGCCACGAGGCGACCGTCTCCAAGGTCTCCGAGGACCAGCTCTTCTACCTGATGAGCCGCGGTCTGACCGAGTTCGAGGCGATGGCGATGATCGTGCGCGGCTTCGTCGAGCCGATCGCCAAGGAACTGCCCATGGAGTACGCCCTCGAGCTGAACCGGCTGATCGAGCTCCAGATGGAAGGCGCGGTCGGCTAACCGGACCGCCGTCACCGTCACGCCCCTTACCGTAAGAAAGCGAGCAGACCGACAGCCATGGCTGAGGCTCAGAACACCCCGGTGGGCTCCACCACCGCCGGCGCCATCGCGGTGGCCGCCGAGTCGACCGTCGCCACGCGCATGAGCGCGCCCCCGTCCTTCGACGTCGCGGACTTCCCGGTCCCGCACGGCCGCGAGGAGGAGTGGCGGTTCACCCCGCTGGAGCGCCTGCGCGGGCTGCACGACGGCACGGCGGTCGCCTCCGGCGACAGCCTGAAGGTCGCGGTGGAGGCCCCCGAGGGCGTCACCGTCGAGCTGGTCGGCCGCGACGACGCCCGGCTCGGCCGGGCCGGCATCCCGGTGGACCGGGTCGCCGCCCAGGCGTACTCCGCCTTCGAGCAGGCCGGCGTGGTCACCGTCCCCAAGGAGACGGTGCTCACCGAGCCGATCCGGATCAGCGTGCACGGCCAGGGCGGGGTCTCCTACGGCCACCAGGTCATCGAGCTCGGCGCCTTCGCCGAGGCCGTCGTGGTCATCGACCACACCGGTGACGTGGTCACCGCCGCCAACGTCGAGTACGTCCTGGGCGACGGCGCCAAGCTGACCGTCGTCTCCGTCCAGGACTGGGACGACCGGGCCGTCCACGTGGCCCAGCACAACGCCCTGGTCGGCCGGGACGCCAGCTTCAAGTCCGTGGTCGTCACCTTCGGCGGCGACGTCGTACGACTGCACCCGCGCGTCTCCTACGCCGGCACCGGCGGCGAGGCCGAGCTGTTCGGCCTGTACTTCACCGACGCCGGTCAGCACCAGGAGCACCGCCTGCTGGTCGACCACAACACCCCGCACTGCAAGTCCAACGTCGTCTACAAGGGCGCGCTCCAGGGCGACGACGCGCACGCGGTGTGGATCGGTGACGTCCTCATCGAGGCCAAGGCCGAGGGCACCGACACCTACGAGATGAACCGCAACCTGGTCCTCACGGACGGCGCGCGGGTCGACTCGGTGCCGAACCTGGAGATCGAGACCGGCGAGATCGTCGGCGCCGGCCACGCCTCCGCGACCGGCCGCTTCGACGACGAGCAGCTCTTCTACCTGATGGCCCGCGGCATCCCGGAGCAGGACGCCCGCCGCCTGGTGGTGCGCGGCTTCTTCGCCGAGCTGGTCCAGCAGATCGGTGTCGCCGACATCGAGGAGCGCCTGCTCGCCAAGATCGAGGAGGAGCTGGAGGCCTCGGTCGCATGACAGCCCCGACCGCTTTCGTACGCGCCTGCGCGCTGAGCGAGCTGGAGGAGGACACACCCAAGCGGGTGGAACTCGACGGCACGCCGGTCTCGGTCGTCCGTACCGAGGGAGAGGTGTTCGCGATCCACGACATCTGCTCCCACGCCAACGTCTCGCTCTCCGAGGGCGAGGTGGAGGACTGCCAGATCGAGTGCTGGCTGCACGGCTCCAGCTTCGACCTGCGCACCGGCAAGCCGTCCGGCCTCCCGGCCACGCGCCCCGTCCCCGTATACCCCGTAAAGATCGAAGGGGACGACGTGCTCGTCTCCCTCACCCAGGAGTCCTGAGGCACCCATGGCAACGCTTGAAATCCGAGACCTGCACGTCACCGTCGAGGCCGACAACGCCACGAAGGAGATCCTCAAGGGCGTCGACCTCACCGTGAAGCAGGGCGAGACGCACGCCATCATGGGCCCCAACGGCTCGGGCAAGTCGACCCTCGCCTACTCGCTCGCGGGTCACCCGAAGTACACGATCACCGGCGGCACCGTCACCCTCGACGGCGAGGACGTCCTGGAGATGTCCGTCGACGAGCGCGCCCGCGCGGGCCTGTTCCTGGCGATGCAGTACCCGGTCGAGGTCCCCGGCGTCTCGGTCTCCAACTTCCTGCGCACCTCCGCCACCGCCATCCGCGGCGAGGCCCCCAAGCTGCGCACCTGGGTGAAGGAGGTCAAGGAGACCATGGAGCGCCTCTCCATGGACCCCTCCTTCGCCGAGCGCAACGTGAACGAGGGCTTCTCCGGCGGCGAGAAGAAGCGCCACGAGATCCTCCAGCTCGAACTGCTCAAGCCGAAGATCGCGATCCTCGACGAGACCGACTCCGGCCTCGACGTCGACGCCCTTCGCATCGTCTCCGAGGGCGTCAACCGCGTCCGCGAGACCGGCGAGGTCGGCACCCTGCTGATCACGCACTACACGCGCATCCTGCGCTACATCAAGCCCGACTTCGTCCACGTCTTCTCCGGTGGCCGGATCGTCGAGTCCGGCGGCGCCGAACTCGCCGACAAGCTGGAGGACGAGGGCTACGAGGCCTACACGAAGGGTGGCGTATCCGCGTGACACAACTGCCGGGCCTCCTCGACACCGAGGCGATCCGCAAGGACTTCCCCGTCCTGGACCGACTGGTCCACGACGGCAAGAAGCTCGTGTACCTGGACAACGCGGCGACCAGCCAGAAGCCGCGCCAGGTACTGGACGCCCTCAGCGAGTACTACGAGCGCCACAACGCCAACGTCCACCGCGGTGTGCATGTGCTCGCCGAGGAGGCCACGGCGATGTACGAGGGCGCGCGCGACAAGGTCGCCGAGTTCGTCAACGCGCCCAGCCGCGACGAGGTGATCTTCACCAAGAACGCCTCCGAGTCGCTGAACCTCGTGGCGAACATGCTGGGCTGGGCCGACGAGCCCTACCGGGTGGACCACGAGACCGAGATCGTCATCACGGAGATGGAGCACCACTCCAACATCGTGCCGTGGCAGCTGCTCGCGCAGCGCACCGGCGCGAAGCTGAAGTGGTTCGGCCTCACCGACGACGGCCGCCTCGACCTGTCCGACATCAACGAGGTCATCACCGAGAAGACGAAGATCGTCTCCTTCGTGCTGGTCTCGAACATCCTGGGCACGGTCAACCCGGTCGAGGCGATAGTGCGCCGCGCCCAGGAGGTCGGCGCTCTCGTCTGCATCGACGCCTCCCAGGCCGCGCCCCACATGCCGCTGGACGTGCAGGCCCTCCAGGCCGACTTCGTGGCCTTCACCGGCCACAAGATGTGCGGCCCGACCGGCATCGGCGTCCTCTGGGGCCGCCAGGAGCTGCTGGAGGACCTGCCGCCGTTCCTCGGCGGCGGCGAGATGATCGAGACCGTGTCGATGCACTCCTCGACGTACGCCCCGGCGCCCCACAAGTTCGAGGCGGGCACCCCGCCGGTCGCCCAGGCGGTCGGCCTCGGTGCGGCGATCGACTACCTCAACGCCATCGGCATGGACAAGATCCTCGCCCATGAGCACGCGCTGACGGAGTACGCGGTCCAGCGCCTCCAGCAGGTCCCGGACCTGAAGATCATCGGCCCCACCACGGCCGAGGACCGGGGCGCCGCGATCTCCTTCACGCTCGGGGACATCCACCCGCACGACGTGGGCCAGGTCCTCGACGAGCAGGGCATCGCGGTCCGGGTCGGCCACCACTGCGCCCGGCCCGTCTGCCTGCGCTACGGAATTCCTGCGACCACGCGAGCGTCGTTCTATCTGTACTCCACTCCGGCCGAGATCGACGCTCTGGTCGAGGGTCTGGAGCACGTACGGAACTTCTTCGGCTGAAGGGCGTGAGCTGAGACCGTGAAGCTGGATTCGATGTACCAGGAAGTCATCCTGGACCACTACAAGCACCCGCACGGGCGTGGTCTCAGGGATGGCGACGCCGAGGTGCACCATGTGAACCCGACGTGCGGCGACGAGATCACCCTCCGAGTGAAGTACGCCGGTACGACGATCGAGGACGTCTCGTACGAGGGCCAGGGCTGCTCCATCAGCCAGGCTTCGGCCTCCGTGCTGAACGACCTTCTCGTCGGCAAGGACCTGGCGGACGCGCAGAAGATCCAGGAGACCTTCCTGGAGCTGATGCAGTCCAAGGGCCGCCTGGAGCCCGACGACGCGATGGAGGAGGTCCTGGAGGACGCGGTCGCGTTCGCCGGTGTCTCCAAGTACCCGGCCCGGGTCAAGTGCGCCCTCCTGAGCTGGATGGCGTGGAAGGACGCGACGGCCCAGGCGCTGGGTGGCGCCGACGCCGAAAGGAAGACGGCATGAGCGAGACCGTTGAGATGAAGCCGGCCTCGGAGGAAGAACTCCGCGAGGCGCTGTACGACGTCGTCGACCCCGAGCTGGGCATCGACGTCGTCAACCTCGGCCTGATCTACGGCATCCACATCGACGACGCGAACATCGCGACGATCGACATGACCCTGACCTCGGCGGCCTGCCCGCTGACCGATGTCATCGAGGACCAGGCCAAGTCCGCCACGGACGGCCTCGTCAACGAGCTGCGCATCAACTGGGTCTGGATGCCCCCGTGGGGCCCCGACAAGATCACCGACGACGGCCGCGAGCAGCTGCGGGCGCTCGGGTTCAACGTCTGAGATCCGGCACACGAAAGCGGCGGCACCCTGCCAGGGGTGCCGCCGCTTCTCCATGTCTCAGCTCAGCCCGTCCACGAGGTCGAAGAAGAAGTCCTGGCGGTTGGTCGTGTTGTAGCCGTACGGGTCCAGGCGCAGCTGGAAGTTCTTGTGGCGCAGGGCGTAGTTGGGGTAGTTCACCGACTGGAACAGCACGTCGTCCGAGAACGGCGACTTCTGGGCACAGAAGGTGGCGTCCTGCTTGAAGAGGTTGCTGCCGTCGTTGCTCTCGGCGCGCAGCACGAAGTTCTGGTGGCGCAGGTACAACCCGTCATGTGTGGCGAAGGAGTAACAGGACGCGTTCGCCAGGCCCTTGACCAGCTCGAAGGTCGAGTCCTCGCGGGACTCGGAGCCGCGGGGCTGGTCGAGGTACACGTAACTGCCGCTCACGTGCCAGTAGCGGTCCGGGTAGTTGACCGAGCGGACCGACTTCCCGGAGGCACTGGACTGTCCGCCCGAGCCGCCCGAGCCGCCCGAGCTTCCCGAGCCGCCCGAACTCCCCTTGGACGGGGTGGATTTGGACGGCTTCGTGCCGGACGGCGAGCTCTTCGGACCGGCGGCGGACGAGGTGGCCGTCGCCTCGGCGGACGCGGACGCGGACGGCGAGGTCGCCGACATGCCCGACGTGCCCTTGTCCGGAGCGGTCGTGTCCGATGCCGACGGCGAGGCGAAGGAGAGCAGACCGGGGCCGTTGTCGGTGTTCGCGGACACCGTGGGAACCGCCGATGACTCCTTGTCAGGAGCTTGGTGGCTGACGGCTATCGCCGTGACGCAGCCGACGACGGTGGCGATGGCCAGCGTGCCCGCCAGCCACAGTCTTCGGGTTCCGGGAGCCCGGGATGTGTCGGGGGCCCAGCCGTTCTCCCAGGCGGGATGCGGAGGGGGTTGGGGGGTGGTTTCTGGCATGCGTGGTTCCTCCAGCGGCGCCAAGGCAGCGGCGGCCGGGGGTGTGAAGGTGAGGTGGGTGGACTGTGAAGCAATCGTGGATCACAGAGGTGCACACACTAGTGGAGTCGCGAGGCCGCGGGGAGTCGTTTCAGCTAGCGGTTTCTATGAGAATTAAACATCTTCGTGTGACGTACGGGAGGCCGAACGCCGCTCTTGGTGCCCTCCGGCGGCCCCGCGCCGCCGGGCGTGCTGCCGGGCGTGCTGCCGGGCGCTGTTATGTACAGCCGTACACATCGTTGCGTACACTCGTACACATGGGATACCTGACGCTCGCCGGCGCCATAGCCGCCGAGGTCGCCGCCACGACGGCGATGAAGTACGCGGACGGCTTCAGCAGGTTCTGGCCCTCGCTGCTGACGGCACTGGGATACCTGGTGTCGTTCCTGCTCCTGGCCCAGACGCTGAAGACCCTGTCGATCGGTACGGCCTACGCGATCTGGTCCGGGGTGGGCACCGCGACCATCGCCGCGCTGGGACTGCTGCTGTTCGGGGAGACGCTGACCCTGGTCAAGGTCGCGGGGATCGTGCTGATCATCGGGGGAGTGGTCGTCCTGAACCTGGGAGGCGCGCACTGATGCCCCGCCGTTACGACCCCGACCGCAGGCAGCGGATCATCGACGCGGCGATCCGGGTCGTCGGCGAGAAGGGCCTCGCCGGGCTCAGCCACCGCTCGGTCGCCGCCGAGGCGGACGTACCGCTCGGCTCCACGACCTATCACTTCAAGACCCTCGACGAACTGATGGTCGCCGCACTGCGGCAGGCGAACGAGGGCTTCGCCAAGGTGGTGGCCTCGCGCGGCGGCCTGGCGGACGACCGCGCCGACCTGGCCGCCGAACTCGCGGGCCTGATGGGCGAATGGCTTGCGGGCGACCGCACCGGCGTCGAGCTGGAGTGCGAGCTCTACCTCGCCGCCCTGCGCCGCCCCGCCCTGCGTCCGGTGGCCGCCGAGTGGGCCGACGACCTCGCCGCCAGACTCACTCGCCGTACCGACCCCCGCACCGCGCGGGCGCTGGTCGCGCTGGTGGACGGGATCTGCCTCCAGGTGCTGCTCACCGGAGTTCCGTACGACGAGGAGTTCGCGAGGGAGGTGCTGGCGCGGGTGATCCCCTGACCGCCCGGTCGTCCGCCGCCGTGCGAACTCCTCCCGCAGGTCCTGGATTCCGCTGCGGGAAACCGTGAACTCTCCCGTCCCCACCGGGCAACAGGAGGTGACACGCACGCATCGACGAACCAGGGGGAGCCTTGTGAGCGGACCACCGCCGGCCACGACCCGGACGGGGGACGACGCGGAGATCGTCGCCCAGTCGCTGGAGCAGCCGGAGCTGTTCGCCCTGCTCTACGACCGGTACGCGCCCGACATCCACCGCTACGCGGCCCGGCGTCTGGGCGACTCGGCCGCCGACGACATCGCGGCGGACACCTTCCTGGTCGCCTTCCGGATCCGGTCCCGCTACGACCTGACGCGCCCCAACGCCCGCCCCTGGCTGTACGGCATCGCGGGCAACCTCATCGGCAGGCAGCGCCGCACCGAGGTGCGTGCGCTCAGGGCGCTGGCCCGCACCGGGCAGGACCCGGTCGCCGACTCCTGGGGCGAGTCCTGGGTCGAGGACACCGACAGCCGGATCGCCGCCCAGGGGCCGCTCGCCGGCGCCCTCGCCGCACTGACGGCGGGCGACCGGCACGTCCTGCTGCTCGTCGCCTGGGCCGAACTCACCTACCAGGAGGTCGCCGAGGCCCTGGACATCCCGGTCGGCACGGTCCGCTCCCGGCTCAACCGGGCCCGGCGCAAGGTGCGTACGGCGCTGGGTGCCGATCCGGCATTCGTGAGCGACGCGACGGAGGTGGCGTAGCGATGGACGAGATGACCGAGGTGCGTGAGCTGCGTGCCGGCGTGCCCGTGCCCGACCGCGCGCGGCTCGCGCCGGGGCGGGCGCGGCTGGTGGAGGCGGCGCGGGCCGGGCAGCGGCACCGGGCGCTGTGGCGGCGGCGGGGGTTCGTGATCGTCGGGGTGGTGGCCGCGGTGACCGCCGTCGCCGTCACCGTCTCGCTGCTGCTGGGCGGCGCCGCGGGGCGTCAGGTGCGGCCGGCGGCCTCGCCGACCGCGTCTCCGAGCCTGCGGCTCAAGGGGGTGAGCGCGGCCGAGTTCCTGCGCCGGGCGGCCGATGTGCTCGACACCGAGCCGGACGCCGAGGTACCCACGGCCAAGCAGTGGATCTACACCAGGAGCATGCAGGAGCCGCTGAACGAGCAGGCCAAGAACGCCACGGGCCCCATGAAGGCGCTGCTGGGCCCCCAGGAGGGCTGGATCAGGTACGACGGCAGCGCGATGGCCGGCCTCGGGCTGGACACCACGGGCAAGCACCGCAAGCTCAGCATCACCAGGATGCACCTGGAGAACGGCGGGGAGGGCGACGACCGCTCGCCACGCGAGATGTACCGGGTGCTGGCCGCCCTGCCGGCCGGCGCCGAGCAGACGCTGCGGTCCCTGCGGGAGACGAACGCCATCGCCGACATCAAGGGCGCGTCCCAGGCACGCGACGACTACGACGAGATCAGCGTCCTGCTGACCGCCGACGTCATGCCGCCCAGGGGACTGGCCTCGCTCTACCGTGCCCTCGCGACCCTGCCGGGCGGAGCGCTCACCGACCACCTGGTCGAGACCGCCGCCGGGCGCCGGGTGATCGCCCTCGACTACGCCAGGGAGGGCAACCCCAAGACCGGCTGGTCGATGCGGGACCAGTGGCTGATCGATCCGCAGACGTACCGGATCGTCGGCACCCGGATGATCCAGGGCGGCAAGGTCGTCGGCGGCGACTCGATCGTCGCGACGGCGGTGGTGGACCAGGCCGGCGAGCGCCCCTGACGCCGGCCCCGGACCCGGGCGGCCCGCACCACGGGGGAGTGCGGGCCGCCCGACGCGTCTTTCGGGGCCCGCCCCGTGAGACGCCCCGCACGCTGGTTCGCCTCTGTGGGCCCCGGCCGGTTAGGTTGCCCTCATGACCGACACGACTGCTCCTCGCACCACCGGCGCCGTGGCCGCCGGCCTCGCCACCATCGCCGCCGACGGCACCGTTCTCGACACCTGGTTCCCGGCTCCGGAGCTGGTCGCCGAACCCGGCCCGGCCGGCACCGAGACGCTCTCCGCCGAGCAGGCCGTGGAACTCCTCGGCGAGGGTGCGGCCAGGGCGGTCGGCCCGGACGTGCGCCGCAACGTGGAGGTCGTCGCGGTCCGTACGGTCATCGCCTCCCTGGACGACAAGCCGCTCGACACGCACGACGGCTACCTGCGTCTGCACCTGCTCTCGCACCGTCTGGTGAAGCCGCACGGCCAGAGCCTGGACGGGATCTTCGGCCTGCTCGCCAACGTCGCCTGGACCTCCCTCGGCCCGGTCGCCGTCGACGACATCGAGCGGGTCCGGCTGAACGCCCGCGCCGAGGGCCTGCACCTCCAGGTGACCTCGATCGACAAGTTCCCGCGGATGACCGACTACGTCGCCCCGAAGGGCGTGCGCATCGCCGACGCCGACCGGGTCCGCCTCGGCGCGCACCTGTCCGAGGGCACCACCGTCATGCACGAGGGCTTCGTCAACTTCAACGCCGGCACGCTCGGCACCTCGATGGTCGAGGGCCGCATCTCGGCCGGTGTCGTGGTCGGCAACGGCTCGGACATCGGCGGCGGCGCCTCCACCATGGGCACCCTGTCCGGCGGCGGCAACGTCATCATCTCCATCGGCGAGCGCTGCCTGATCGGCGCCGAGGCGGGCGTCGGCATCGCGCTCGGCGACGAGTGCGTGGTCGAGGCCGGCCTGTACGTCACCGCGGGCACCCGCGTCACGATGCCCGACGGCCAGATCGTCAAGGCCCGCGAACTGAACGGCGCCTCGAACATCCTCTTCCGCCGCAACTCGGTCTCCGGCGCCGTCGAGGCCCGCCCGAACAACGCGGTCTGGGGCGGCCTGAACGAGATCCTGCACAGCCACAACTGACGCCCCCGCCCCCGCTCCCGCCGCGGGCCCAACGCCCTTCCGTCGTGTCGGCGGGAGGGCGTTCAGCCGTCCCGGGATGTCGTCGCCCCGAACTCCGCCAGCGTGGCGAAGTCGGGCTCACGCAGGCCGGTCCGGGGGTCGACGTGGTGCAGCAGGGCCGGGCCGGGATGGTGTGCGTGGACGTACAGGGTGTCCGCCGGGCCCTGTTCGTCGTCCACCCAGGCGAACGGGCGCCCCTGCGCGTACGCGACGATCGCCTCGGTCTTCCAGTGGACGCCGTCCGGCCGTTCCGTCAGCAGGCGCTCGCCGAAGTCGACGTACGGCAGCTCGGGAAGGCCGACGACCGGGGCGATCCAGCGGTTGGCCTCGGCCATCCAGGTGGTCGCCCAGCACAGCTCGTAGCCGAGGGCGAGCAGCGCCGGGCCGTGGGACGGGTTCAGCCACACCCGTAGCGGGCGCCCCGGGCGGACCCTCGCCCGGATCGTCGTGTATCCCTCGGGGCGCCGCTCGGGCTTCGCCGCGTACGGGTTGAGGGGGCCGTCGACGTCCAGGAACAGCAGGGGGCGGCTCATGGGGACAACGTAGGGCAGCGGGCGCGCGGGGCGCCGGTGAATATTCTCGTGCCGGGCAGGCATAGCGGCGCCGCTCCGCACACGTCACCACAGGTACAGGGCCCGGCACACCGGGCGGGCCCGGCGGAAGAGAAGGTGACGATGGATGCGGAACTGCAGGAGAACTTCCGGGAGTTCGTGGCCGGCCGGTCCTCGGCGCTGCTGAGGACGGCCGTGCTGCTGACCGGCGGCGACCGGCACGCGGCCGAGGACCTGTTGCAGAACGCCCTGATCAAGGCGGCCGGCCGCTGGCAGCGCATCGACGAACCCGAGGCCTACGTCCGGCAGGTCCTCTACCGGCAGCAGGTCAGCCGCTGGCGGCTGAAGTGGCGCCGCCGCGAACTCACCGTCGCCGAACCGCCGGAGAGTCCGCCGGCCACCGACACCACCACCGCCGCCGAGCTGCGCCTGGTCCTGCGCGCGGCCCTGTCCCGGCTCACCGCCCGCCAGCGCACCGTCCTGGTCCTGCGCTACTTCGAGGACCTGCCGGAGACCGACGTGGCCCGGCTGCTCGGCTGCTCCGTCGGCACCGTACGGTCCACCACCCACCGCTCCCTGGCCCGCCTGCGCACCCTCGCGCCCGAACTGGCCGCCCTCGCCCCGGACTCCGGCAACGACCAGCCGCCGTCCCGTGACCACTCGCCCGTGGAGGTGCGGCCGTGAACGCCGAGGAACTCGTCCGAGCCACGCTGCGCGAACAGGCCGCCGAACAGCCGCCGGCGAGCCCGGGATTCGCCGACCGCGTACTGGCTGTCCGCCGACGCCGCCGCACCCGCAGGTTCGCCGTGGTGGCCGCCGCGACGGCCGCCGTGGTCGCCGTCGCGGTGGCGGTGCCACTGCTGGACTCCGGGAAGAGCGATGTGCGCCCGTCCGGGATCGTGCGGCAGCACGGGATCACCGGGCACCCGGATCAGTCGCCGCCGCGGGACCTGATCGCGGCCGGGCAGACGGCACTCGCCGCGTACTACACCTGGCGGACCGTGCCGCAGACCGACGGCCGGGGCATCGGTGTACGCACCTACCGGCTGCTCGACCCCGCGACCGCCACGTACGTGAAGGACTCCCGGTGGGCCTTCGTCGCCGTCGCGCCGGGCCTGCGGACGGCCGCCGTGCTGGAGCAGAACCTGCCCGTCCGCCGGATCGGCCTGCTCGACCTCGCGACGAGGAAGATCGAGCGGTGGATCCCGGTCGAGCACGGGATCGGCGGACTCGCCTTCTCGTACGACGGGACCCGGCTCCTGGCGACGACGTACGACGGCAACCCCGACACCCGCGCCAAAGCCCAGGACATCAAGGGCGGCTGGGAGTGGGCGCCCGCGTTCGACACGTCGACCCGGACCGGCTTCTACGACATCGACGTGGCCTCCGGCCAGGGCGCCTGGACCGGGGTCGGGTCCGACCGGTACACCCCCCCGCGCGACGACTTCTCCTACAGCCGCACCGGCGATCAGGTGTACGCGCAGATCATCGGCCGCCGGGACGGGACACAGCAGTTCTACGACCTCGACGGCGGGAAGACCGCCGCCCCGGCGAACGAGCGGTACCTGCGTACGGACGTCGACGCACGGCTGTCCCCGGACGGACGGCTCGCCGCGCTCGGTCTGACCAAGGAGGTCGCTCCCGGGAAGTCGTACTCCTCGATCCGTGATCCCCGCACCGGCAAGGAGATCACCAAGATCCGTGGCGGCCACCTGCTCGCCTGGGCCGACGACCGGCGGCTCGTCGCCTGGGAGCGGGCCAGCAGCCTGGACGAGCCGTACCGGGCCCGGCTGGTGCTGGTGACGATCGGCAGCGACCGGATCGTGCCGCTGAGCGGGGTCCAGAAGGAGATGTTCGACGAGCTGAAGGCGTGGCAGCCCGTCTTCGCCCGCCGCTGATCAGCCTGCCGCTGATCAGCCCGCCACGAACTCCTCGTACACCGCCCGCAGCCTGTCGGCCTCCTCCCGGCCGGCGGGCCGCAGCGGTGCCCGCAGCGGGCCCGCCGGCAGGCCGGCGCCGGCGAGCAGGGCCTTCGCGGTGACCGTGCCCGGCAGGCCCGCCGCCGTCATCGCCTCGATCAACGGCACCGCCCGCAGCTGGAGCGCGGCCGCGCGGGCGGTGTCGCCGGCGTCGAACGCGTCCAGGATCGCGGCGACCCGGGCGGGGACGACGTTGGCCACCGTGCTCACACAGCCGGCCGCGCCCAGCGCGTACAGGGCGAGGATGTGCTCGTCGCAGCCCGCGTAGTACGCCAGGTCCGTGCGCGCCAGCACCTTCTGGACGCCGAGGAGGTCGTACGAGCAGTCCTTCACCGCCACGATCCGGGGATGGGCGGCGAGCCGGACCAGCGTCTCGGGCTCGATCCGGGTGCCGGTGCGGCCCGGGATGTCGTACAGCATCACCGGCAGCCCGCTCGCCTCGGCCACCTCCAGGAAGTGCGCCTCCAGCGCGTCCTGCGGCGGCCTGCTGTAGTACGGGGACACCAGCAGCACCCCGTCCGCGCCCGCCTTCTCGGCCGCGAGCGTGAGCTCGACGGTGTGCCGGGTGTCCGCCGTGCCCACCCCGGCCACGAGCGGCACCCGCGCGCCCACCGCCTGGCGGACGGCCGCGATCAGCTCGGCCTTCTCGGTGTCCGAGGTGGTCGGCGACTCGCCGGTGGTGCCGTTCAGCACCAGCCCGTCGCAGCCCCGCGCCACCAGATGCGCGGCCAGCCGCCGGGCACCGTCGAGGTCGAGCGCCCCCGCGTCGGTGAAGGGGGTGACCATCGCGCAGAGGACGCGGCCGAAGGGACGGGGCGGGCGGGCGGTGTCGCGTGGGTTCGTCATGGGGGTAGTTTCGGCCGCGCGAAAGCTTAGCTCTACTTAATTTTCCTATGGAATACGTCTTAGCAAAGCTAAGTTGTCGGCTTCGTCGTGTCCGAGGCCCTGTGTCCAACTCGGCCCCTCATGGGTCACTATGGGCCGGACGGTCACCGACGGCAGGTCATGGGTCATGGGAGGCGCCATGAAGCTGGGCAAGGCACTGGCCACCGGGGTCGCGGAGGAGCGGCCGCTCGTCCACGACGAAGTCCCCGAAGTCCCCGAAGTCCCCGAAGTCCGCACAGTCCCCGAAGTCTCCGCAGTCCCCGAAGTCCGCGGACTTCGCGAGGAGATCCACGAGAGCCGCGCCCCCGGGACGGCGTCCCAGTCCCTGTCCGCGTCCGCGTCCGAAGAGGCCCCGGCCGCCCGATGAGGCTGCGGCTCCCGGCGGAACGCCCGACGGAGCCGCCGTCCGGCTACAAGATCGCCCACCCGATGCTGTCCCGGGACCGCGCCCGGGCCGGGTTCACCGGTGTGTCGCTGGGCGGCGCGCTGCCGTACGGAGTGCTGGACGACGCGGCCTGCGTCTACGGCCGGCGGCATCGCCCGCCCGCGCGGCGGTGCGACTGCGGCTTCCACTGCGTTCACGAACGCGAGGTCGCCGAGGCTCTGTTGTGCACCGCCGAGCACCGGGCGGCCGTGCTGCTCGATGTCCGCGTCCTCGGCGCCTACATCCGTTTCGAGCACGGGTTCCGCTACGCCCGGCAGCGGGTGCGGACCGCGACCGTCGGGCCGTGCGGCTGCGGTGCGTCGGCCGTCGCGCTCGCCGACGCGGGCTGGGGCAGGCCCGGTTGGCTTGCCCTTGAGGCCGCCTGCGGGGGTTGTGTACGCGCGCGTGCGTCCGTCTCGCTCGCCGGGTTCGCCCGGCTGGCGGGGCAGGGACTGCGGGTGATCGCCGGAGCCGGGGACGCGGGGGCCGACGGCGGCCCGCCGACGCCGGGCGAGGGTCTCGGGGTGCCCGAACTCGTCGCGGAGGCGGCCCTGTTGCAGGCCCGCCTCGACTGGTTCCAGAGCCAGCTGGCCCGGCTCGGCGAACGGGGGGAACAGGCCTGATGCCGGCCTGCCCGGGTACTCGGAAGGTCTGCGAACGGAGCGGACGCCGACGAGACCAGAAGGGGCAGCAGCGATGGCGAAGAGGACCGGACACGGAACGGGAGCCGGGCCGACCGGCACCGCGGGCGCGTTGGCGGCCAGGGCCGGCGCGCTGACCGTACATCTGCGCGCGGGTGCGACCGGCGCCGGTCGCCGGGCCAGGGGCCGGGCGGTGCGGGGCGGCCGCACGGCGCGGGAGCAGGCGGCCAGGGCACGGCACGTGCTCCAGGAACGGGCCGTCCGGACCGCGCATGCCGTGCGGGAGCGGGCGGGGCTGGCCGCGCGGCCGGCATCGGAGCGCGCGGCGTCGGGGCAGGCGGCCGGGGCGGGGCGCGCCGTCGCGGGCGGTGCGCCGCTGCTCGGGCGCCGGGTCGTCAGGGCCGTCGGGCGCAGCCCGAGGGCGGCGCTGACCGCGGGCGCCGTCGCCGCCGCCGTGGTGGCGGGCGTGCTGAGCCACAGCCGTCGTCGCCACTGACATCTGCGCATCCGCGCAACCATGCATCCGCGCATCCGCGCAACCACGCATCCGCACATCTGTCGGGGGCTCCGCACCGCCGTCCCACCGAATACTTCAGTCGTCTGGACAAAAAAAGTTTTCGGTGAGACGGTGGAGCCATGTTGGACGTCACCGTGATCGAGGACCCCGAGGCGGCGGCCGTGTCGCTGGACCCCGTACGGGCCAGGCTGCTCGCCGAACTGGCCGGCGCGCCCGCGTCGGCCGCGATGCTGGCCGGCCGGGTCGGACTGCCCCGCCAGAAGGTGAACTACCACCTGAAGGCGCTGGAGCGGCACGGCCTGGTCGAACTGGCCGGCGAGCGGCGCAAGGGCAACGTCACCGAGCGGCTGATGCGCGCCACCGCCGCGTCGTACGTCATCTCGCCGGCCGCGCTGCCCGCCGTACAGCCGGACCCGGACCGCTTCCGCGACCAGTTCTCCGCGCGCTGGCTGCTCGCGCTCGGCGCGCGCCTGGTGCGCGATGTCGGCATGCTGATCAGCGGGGCCGCCACGGCCCGCAAGCGGCTGGCGACCTACGCGCTGGACGGCGAGGTCCGGTTCGCCTCCGCCGCCGACCGCGCCGCCTTCGTGCAGGAGCTGACGGCGGGCGTGAGCGCGCTGATCCGCAAGTACGACGCACCCGACGAGGACGGGGGCCGGGACCACCGGATCGTCGTCGCCGTCCATCCCACGGTCAAGGACGAGTCCCGGTCCCCGGTCGAGGACCAGCCCACACTCGGAAGCTGAGCAGGAGCCCCCCATGTCCAAGGAATTCGAGATCGCCCGTGAGTTCGAGGTCGACGCCACGCCCGAGCAGGTGTGGGAGGCGATCACCCACGGCACCGGCGGGTATCTGTGGCCGATGCAGCCGCCCGAGCCCCGGGTGGGCGGTACGGCGGCCTTCGGCTCCACCGTCGCCGCCTACGACCCGCCGCACCACCTGGTCGTCCGCAGCGAGGACGTCGGCTTTCCGACCCAGAGCGCCAACCAGCTGGAGCACGTCGTCGAGGAGCGCGACGGCGGCCGCCGCGCCTGGGTGCGCTACGTGCACAGCGGCATCTTCACCGACGACTGGGACAACCAGTACGACGGCGCGAACCGGCACACCGACTTCTACCTGCACACCCTGCGCGAGTACCTCACCCACTTCGCGCCCCGCCCGGTGGGCTTCGCCCAGCTGAACGGGCCGGAGGCGTCCCAGGCGCCGGACGCCTTCACCGCCGTGGGCCGCGCCCTCGGCCTGCCGGACGACCTGGCCGAGGGCGCGAAGGTGAGCGTCCGGGGGCCCGGCGGGCGGGCCCTGGACGCGGTGGTCGACTACCGCGACCCGTACTTCATCGGGCTGCGCACCGACGACGCCCTCGTCCGGTTCTTCGGGCGCAACCACTGGGGCGCCCCGGTCGGCATCAGCATCCACGACTTCGCGCCGGACGCCGACGCCGAGGCGAACGAGGCCGCCTGGCAGGGCTGGCTGAACGGGGTGTACAGCCAGTCCTGAGCCCTGCCGGCCGCCGGACCGTCAGGGGCGGAAGCGCAGCACCTGCGGGTCGTGGTCGCTGATCTGGTCGTGGAACTCCGAGTTGATGTGCACGCTGTCGTACGCGAAGTCGCCCTTGCTGCGGATCTGCTTGCTGATCAGGATCTGGTCCAGGACCTGCTCGTTGCCCTGGTAGTCGTAGGTGTAGCGCTCCTTCGTCGGCAGCGACTGGATCGCCGACCAGAGCACGCCGTGGCTCTCCAGGATCTTGGTGGTGCCGGAGAAGTCGAAGTCGTTCATGTCACCGAGCGCGATCACCTCGGCGTCCTTCTGGACGTCGAGGATGTTCCTGACGAACGCGTTGACCAGCGTCGCCTGCGCGTGGCGCTGGGTCTCCGAGCTGCGCACCACCGGCTGGTACTGCGAGGTCAGCCCCTGGTCGCCGCCCTTGGAGTTGAGGTGGTTGGCGATCACGAAGACGGTCTTGCCGTGGAAGACGAACTCACCGGCGAGCGGCTTGCGGCTGGTCGTCCAGGCGGAGTTCGCCGGGTCGATGCGGCCGGGGGAGGCCGTCAGCTGGGCCTTGCCGTGCACCTTGGTGACGCCCACCGCGGTGGTGGAGTCGCCGCCCGCGCGGTCGACGAAGGAGACCCGCTCCGGGTTGAACAGGAAGACCTGGCGGATGTTGCCGCCGGGCTCGCCGCCGTCCTGGTCGTTGACCGGGTTGATGGAGCGCCACTGGTACTTCGGACCGCCGGCCGCGACGATCGCGTCGATCAGCTTGTTCACCGTGACGTCGGCGGCGACCGTGCCGTCGTCCGTCGCGCCGTTGTTGTCCTGGATCTCCTCCAGGGACACGATGTCGGGCGACTGGAGGTTGTTCACGATCGCGGCCGCGTGCGCGGCGAAGGTGCCGTCCGAGGGGTCGAGGTTCTCGACGTTGTAGGTCGCCACCGCCAGCTCGCCGCTGGACTGCTTCTTCGTCGTCTCGCGCTGCAGGCCGCCGCTCTTCAGGGTGCCGAGCGAGCTCGCGACGAGGGTGTAGCCGCCGTACTGGTTGTAGTCCATCGGGCCGGTCGTGGCGCCGGTCAGGGTGTCGCCGACGTTGGCCACCGGGAAGTCGGCGGTCGCGCCGAGGGACTGGATCTGCAGACGGCCGGTGTTCTGGTCGCGGTAGGAGCGGTAGAGCGAGCCGCCGCGGTTGGTGCGGTTCTCGTGCGGCTTCACCGTGACCCACAGCTCGGCGTACGGGTCGGTCGCGGTGACCACGCGGGCGTCCTTGACCTGGACGTTCATGCCCTCCAGGGACTCGTAGTAGTCAAGGGCGTACTTCTTCGGCTGAAGCGTCAGGCCGTTGACCGAACCGCCCGCGGCCGTGTCGCCCGTGGGGGTGTACGCGCTCGGCACCGACTTCTTGTCGATCACGACCGGCGCGGGGACCGCGTTGCCGGTGGAGACGGTGGTGACCGTCGGCTTGGTGATCTCGGTCAGCGACTGGTTGCCGGTGGTGGCGCCGCCCGGGACGTACTCGGAGACCGTGCCGGTGACCGTGACGGAGTCGCCGACCGCGACCTTCGGGGTGGAGCTGGTGAAGACGAAGACGCCCTCGCTGGTGGCCGGGTTGGCGTCCGGCGTCGGATCCTGGAGCCAGAAACCTCTGGAGGAGCCGTAGGTGCGCGTGGCCGTGACGATGCCGGGGACGTCCGTCACCTTCTGGCCGGCGTAGGGCGAGGTGCGCGTGGTGCCCTGGATGTCGTGGATGCGCAGCCCGTCGGCCTGGGCGGGCGAGGTGAGGGCGACGGTGGACGCCGCGCTGCAGACGGCGGCGACGGTGAGCGCGGCGAGACGCGCGGAAGACCTGCTCGGCAAGGGAATCCCTCCGGGGACATCGGAAGCGCCGGGACAAGGGCGGTATATGGAGCGTTCATGACACGTTCATGTATGCCATGTTGCGCGGATGTGACACGCGTAGATACCGAGTGAACAGTTGTCCCCCCGTTTTCTACGCGCGTCAATCTCCTGCCTGATCAAGGCAGTTGTCAAGGTTTCGGCCATGTACGGGGCCCGGCGGGGAGATGAACCGGTCGGCATGGGTGGAAATCCGTCTAGGCTGAGCGGCTGAGCCGTACGGCGTCCAGGTGGTCGTACGGCCGTCGATACGGTGTCCATGTCGCCGTACGACCGTTGAGGCGTCCGAGGAGAACCAGCCGATGTCTGACAGCGCCCCCCTGCCGCCGGTGCGGTTGCGTTCCGAAGCGGAGCTGGCGCACGCCGCGCTGTCCACGCCGTTGCTCACCCGGGCCGCCCGGCTCGCCCGCTGGGCCGGCCCCGACACCCGTGTGGACGCGGGCGGCGAACTGGTCGAGGAACAGCTCCCGGCCGCCGCCGAGGCGCTCGGGCTCACCGGGGAGGACGCCGTCGCCCACGCCAGCGAGGCCTGGCGGGTCGCCGTGGACGCCGGACTCGTGGTGGTCGCCGACGAGGAGGCCGGGACGGTGGCGGCGGGGGAGGAGCTGGCGCTGCTCACCGGCGGGTCGCCGCATGACGTCCTGGCGGTGTGGCAGGCCGCGCTGGAGACCGTGATCGCCGACGCGAGCGTGCCCGACCTGGAGGGAATTGTCGACGTGCTCGACGAGGGCGGCGAGGTCGATTTCGCGTCACTCGGCTGGGACCCCCAGGCCGAGGCGGACTTCCTCGACGGCGTCCTCGGCAACCTGTACCTGCTGACCGTGAGCGAGGGCGGGCCCGGCGAGGCGCCGGTGCCGCTGCCCGCGCTCGCCGCGTCGATGATCGTGCCCAGCGACATGGGGGAGCCGACCAACGACGTCCTCGAACAGGTCTCCGACGCGATGATGCGGCTCGACGACCAGTTCCGGCTCCTGGAGCCGGTCGGGCTGGTCGAGTACCAGCCGGTCGACGAGGCGCTGATGGCCGACGCGGAGGAGGAGCCGGCGGCCGGGCCGGTCGAGGAGGCCGACGTCTCCCGCTACGGCATGGTGCGGCTCACCCCGCTCGGCGCGTACGGGCTGCGGGCGCGGCTGCTGGAGGCCGGCTTCGAGGCGCCGGCGGTCGGGGAGCTCGCCGACAAGGGCGCGGACGCGCTGCTCGACGGTACGGCCGGGTTTCCGCAGGGGGCCGCGCAGGCCGAGACCGAGCAGTGGCTGGCCCGCCGGGAGTCCCTCGGCGCCGCCCGGGAGCTGCTGGCCGCCGCGCGCGGTGCGGACACCGGGGCCCCGCTGCGGCGGCTGCGCTGCCAGCAGGCGCTGTCACTGCTCGGCGCGGAGGCCGAACCCGCCCTCCGCGAGGTCCTCGACGACCCCGAGCTGGGCGGTCTGGCGAGGGTCTGGCTGGTCGAACGCGGTGCCGCCGACGTGCCGGCGCCCTCCCAGGACATGATCTTCTGGCTGACCATCGACACGGTCGCCGCGCAGCTGGCGGCCGAAGGGAACTCCGAGGAGCTGCAGGCGCTGGTGGAGGGCCTGGCCCAGCAGCACGGCGGGTTCTTCGCCGAGGCGTGGCGGGTGGGTCACCCGGACACCGCCGACGTCCTGGAGGCGATGGGCCGCCTGCACCCCGACAAGAAGGTGGCCAAGGAGGCCCGCAAGGCGGCGTTCAAGGCGCGGTCCCAGCACGGGGGGTAGGGCCGAGGACGGGGCTGCGCGAAGGGGTGGCACCGCCGGACACCGCCGTTCGGGCTGAGCGCCGTCGCGGCGGCGGGAAAGATCAACTGGTGGGGTGCTCTTGGGGCGCGCTTTTGGTCGGCGTGGGGTGGGCATTGCGGATTCATGGAACAGACGGCTGCGATGTCGCCCTGTGTTCAACCGGCGTTCAGGGGTGGGCGGGAGCGTGTGCGCCGAGTTGAGGTCCGCCACCCTCCACGGCACTCCGACCGTCACAGGAGACACCATGTCGCTCACCCGCAGGGACTTCGCCGCGAAATCCGCGATCACCGGTGCCGGTGTCGCGCTGGCAGGCAGCGTCGGCGCCCTCGCCACCGCCCCGAACGCCCTCGCCGCCACCGAGAACGAGACCGAGAGCGAGGCCGCGCACGGGCACGGCGGCGTCGGCTACGGACCGCTGCTGCCCGACCCGGACGGCATCCTCGCGCTCCCCGCCGGCTTCAAGTACCGCGTCATCACCTACAGCGGCCGGACCAAGCTGGAGTCGGGCGAGTTCACCCCCTCCAACCACGACGGCACCTCCACCTTCGACGGCCCGCGCGGCGCCACCCTCCTGGTCAACAACCACGAGCTGGCCGGCCCCCGCGCCAACTGGAAGTACCCCGTTCCGCTCACCGAGGGCCTCGTCTACGACCCGGCCGCGGCCGGTGGCTGCACCGTCGTCGAGGTCCGCCCCGGCGGGCACGTCGCCGAATGGGTCGGCATCGCCGGTACCGCCACCAACTGCGCGGGCGGCAACACCCCGTGGGGCACCTGGCTGACCTGCGAGGAGACCGAGGACAAGGCCGGTACCAACGGCTTCACCAAGGACCACGGCTACGTCTTCGAGGTCGACCCCGAGGACCGCCGGGCCAACCGGGACCCCGAGCCCGTCAAGGCGCTCGGCCGGTACGCCCACGAGGCCGTCGTCGTCGACCCCAAGCGCGGCCACCTCTACCTGACGGAGGACGCCTCCAACCCGAACGGGCTGCTCTACCGCTGGACCCCGCCCGAGCACTTCCGCCACGGCCGCGGCAGGCTGCGCACCCTCGCCGCCGACGCCGGCACCCTCCAGGCCTTCAAGTGCTTCGACTCCGGCGGCCAGTTCGTCGACGACCTCTCCCGTGCCACGAAGATCGGCACGGTCTACGGCGTCGACTGGGCGGACGTCCCGGACCGCGACGCGCGGACCACCTCGGTCCGCAAGCAGTTCACCACCGGCCAGGTCACCCGCGCCCGCAAGCTGGAGGGCATGTGGTGGGGCGACGGCGGCGTGTACATCGTGTCCTCGTACGCCCGCGCCGAGAGCCCCGTCCAGCACGACGGCTCGGTCTGGTTCTACGACCCCAAGCGCCGCACCCTCACGCTCAAGGTGCGCATCGGCGTCAACCCGGACCCGTCCGTGGAAGGGAACTTCGACGGCCCGGACAACATCACCGTCTCCCCGTACGGCGGTCTCGTCATCGCCGAGGACGGCGAGGGCCTCCAACACCTGTTCGGCGCCACCGACAGCGGCCGTACCTACCCCATCGCCCGCAACGAACTCAACGCCGGCACCGAAGAGGCGCCCGAGTACAGCGAGTTCACCGGGGTCACCTTCTCGCCCGACGGCCGGACCCTGTACGCCAACATCCAGACCCCGGGCATCATGCTCGCCATCACGGGACCCTGGAAGCGCCAGCGGCGCGGCTAGTTAATTCGGTCGCTCGGCCCGCGGCCCGCCTCCTAAGGTTGTGCATGTCCAGGTGCGAAGGCAGGACCTACTTCCACTCATAATGGGGCGGCCGCGGGTTCGAGTCCCGCCACCGGTACAACGCGCCGGTGTAGCTCAGGGGTTAGAGCACCTACGTCGGTTCCGCCGACTTCGATCTCTGGACACCAAAGACTTCATGCACCTCCCGGTGCGTGCGTTATTGAACTCGGGAGGCGCAGCTCATGGTGGGTGTCCGGTGCGCAGGCGGCGGATACTTCGGGAACTGGTGGGGGAAACCCCCGTGCGGGTTCGAATCCCGTCATCGGCCCTGGGCCGATGTGGCGGAACGGAAGACGCGCCAGTTTACAGCGCCCGCAGTCGAATTCGACCTCGGACACCCTCCTTCTGCTGCGCCTCCTCCGAAACTCCAATGAATTCGGGGGGAATTCACCATGGCGCGATTCAACACCAGGGCGGCCCGTGCACAGCCCACTTCGCGGGTCACCTCGACGGGACGGATCCTCCGTACCTACGAGGGCGGCCGGGGCCACGAGCGGGACGCGCGGTCCGAGCTCTTCCTGCTCGCCGTCGCCAACTTCGTCTCGCAGCAGACCTTCTACGAGTCCGGTGCGGACCGCGACGACCGGTTCGCCGGACTCGTGCGTGAACTCGCCGTCTTTGACCCGGTGTGGACGGCCGGCCTGCTCGGCTGGCTGCGCGGTACCGGCAACATGCGGACCGCCTCCCTCGTGGGCGCCGCCGAGTACGTACACGCACGCCTGGCGGCGGGCGCGACCGACGGTCCGTCGAACCGGCAGGTCGTCGCCTCCGTGCTGCAGCGGCCCGACGAGCCCGGCGAACTGCTCGCCTACTGGACGACGACCTACGGCCGCGCCGTTCCCAAGCCCGTCAAGCGGGGGATCGCCGACGCCGTACGACGGCTGTACCACGGCAGGTCGCTGCTCAAGTACGACACCGCGGCCAAGGGGTACCGCTTCGGCGACGTCCTCAACCTGGTGCACGCGGCGCCGGACCCGGACAAGCCGTGGCAGGGCGAGCTGTTCCAGTACGCGCTGGACCGGCGGCACAACCCCGGCACCGCCGTACCGCCCGCGTCGAGCCCGGTGCTCGGCGCACACCGCGCGCTGATGGCGCTGCCCGTCGAGCGGCGGCGTGCGGTCGTCACCGGGGCCGATGGCGCCGGGCGGCTCGCGGCGGCCGGTCTCACCTGGGAGGCGCTGGCCGGCTGGCTCCAGGGTCCGATGGACAGGGCGGCCTGGGAGGCGGTCATCCCGTCCATGGGCACCATGGCGCTCGTCCGCAACCTGCGCAACTTCGACGAGGCCGGCGTCTGCGACGAGGTCGCCGCGCAGGTCGCGGCCCGGATCAGCGACCCGGCCGAGGTGGCGCGGTCGCGGCAGTTCCCGTTCCGCTACCTCGCCGCGTACCGGCACGCGCCGTCGCTGCGCTGGTCGTACCCGCTGGAGCGGGCGCTCGGTCACTCGCTGGCCAACGTGCCCGCGCTGCCGGGGCGGACGCTGGTGCTCGTGGACCGTTCGGGCTCGATGTTCTACTCGCGGCTCTCCGAGCGCTCGGAGCTCAACCGGGCCGACGCGGCGGCGATCTTCGGCACGGCGCTGGCGCTGCGGGCGGCGGACGCGGACCTCGTCGAGTTCGGTACGACGAACAAGCGGCTGGACTTCGAGCGGGGCGAGTCGGTGCTGAGGATCCTGGACCGCTTCGGCGACCTGGGCGGCACCGACACCACCTCGGCGATCCGCGCGCACTACCGGGGACAGGACCGGGTGCTGATCGTGACCGACGAGCAGTACGCGTACCACCGGGACGGCGACCCGACCCGGCAGGTCCCGGCGCACATCCCCGTCTACACCTGGAACCTGGCCGGCTACCGGGTGGGCCACGGCCCGTCCGGCAAGGGCAACCGGCACACCTTCGGCGGCCTCTCGGACGCGGCCTTCCGGATGGTCCCGCTGCTGGAGGCGGCCCGGGACGCCGACTGGCCCTGGGAGGCGAAGGCGACGGCCTGACCGTCGGCCGACAGGCGTGGCCCGCACCTTCACGGGGGGTGCGGGCCACTTTCGGGTGTCCCGCGCTCTTGCCCGTGCCCGGCATTGATATCTAACATTTCAGTTCATGGAGGCCTTGCGACCCGTCCCCCGCACCCTGCTCCGCGACCGCGCCTACACCGCGATCCGGGACGCCATCGTCGCCGGGGACATCGAACCCGGCGCGGTGGTGCGCGACGCCGAGTTCGCGGAGCGGCTCGGGCTGTCCCGGGCGCCCGTGCGCGAGGCGTTCGCGCGCCTGGTCGACGAGGGGCTCCTGGAGAGCAAGCCGCAGAGCTACACCCGGGTCACGCCGGTCGTGGCCGCCGAGGTACGGGACGCCGCGGCCGTGGTCGGTGCCATGCACGAGCTGGTCACCCGGGTCGCCGTCCCCCGGCTGCGGGACTCGGACCTGGACGAGATGCGGGTGTCCAACGTCCGCTTCGCCGGCGCCGTACAGGCGGGTGACGTGGACGAGGCCCTGCGTGCCGACGACGACCTGCACGACGTGCTGGTCCGGGTGGCCGGCAACCGCGCGGCCGCCGCCACCGTCGCCCGCTACACCCCCCTCATCCGCCGCCTGGAGCGCCGCCGCTTCGGCGAGGGCGGCTCCTGCCGCTCGGCCGGCCTGCACGAACGGCTCATCGAGGCCTGCGCGGCCGGCGACACCGACGCGGCCGTACGGGTCACGGCCGACATCTGGCGCACCCTGTCCGACCTGGCCGATGCCGACGCCACCGACTGACCACGCCACCAGGAGGCACCCCATGTCCCTTTCCGCCCACGACCGTTACCCCCTTCTCTTCGGCCCCTCGCCGGTGCACCCGCTGGAGCGCCTCACCGCCCACCTCGGCGGCGCCGCGCTGTGGGCCAAGCGGGAGGACTGCAACTCCGGGATCGCGTACGGCGGGAACAAGACGCGCAAGCTGGAGTACCTGGTCGCGGACGCGCTCGCCAAGGGCTGCGACACCCTCGTCTCCATCGGCGGGGTCCAGTCCAACCACACCCGCCAGGTCGCCGCCGTCGCCGCCCGCGCCGGGCTCAGGTGCGTGCTGGTGCAGGAGAGCTGGGTGGAGTGGCCGGACTCGGTGTACGACAAGGTCGGCAACATCCTCATCAGCAGGCTGGCGGGAGCCGATGTACGCCTCGTCCGCGCCGGGTTCGGGATCGGGTTCAAGGAGAGCTGGGAACTGGCGCTGCGGGAGGTCGAGGAGTCGGGCGGCAAGCCGTACGCCATCCCGGCCGGCGCCTCCGACCACCCGCTCGGCGGCCTCGGCTTCGCCGGCTGGGCCTATGAGGTCGCCGAGCAGGAGCAGCAGTTGGGCGTCTTCTTCGACACGGTGGTGGTCTGCTCGGTGACCGGTTCGACGCAGGCCGGCATGGTCGCCGGGTTCGCCGCGCTGGCGGAGGCCGGCGGCCGCGAACGCCGGGTGATCGGCATCGACGCCTCCGCCAAGCCCGTCGAGACCCGCGAACAGGTCGCCCGCATCGCGCACCGGACTGGTCAACTCATAGGCCTGAAGCGGGAGTTGACCGTCGACGACGTCGAACTCGACGAGCGTTACCACGCCGGTGTCTACGGCGTCCCGGACGACACCACCCTGGAGGCGATGCGTCTCGCCGCCCGCACCGAGGGCATGGTCACCGACCCGGTGTACGAGGGCAAGTCGATGGCGGGGATGGTGGACCTGGTGGAGCGGGGTGAGATCGCCGCGGATTCGACCGTGCTCTACGCCCACCTCGGCGGCCAGCCCGCGCTGAACGCCTACAGCGCTCTGTTCTAGACGGTTCGTCGATCGCCCTGCGGATGCGCGCCGGCGGTCGACCGCGGCGCCGTCGTGGCTGGTCGCGCAG
>NZ_BMML01000001.1:682394-830170 GCF_014645815.1 Streptomyces fuscichromogenes
ACTGCGCGACCAGCCCCCACGCACCCGCAGCCGAAATCGATCGCCTGGGCCCCCTGCCGCCGCGCACCCGTCGCCGCACTCGCGTCAGAGGGCCTCCGCCCCCGGCTTCACCATGTTCCGTACCGTCCGGGCCTTCACGAACGAACCCAGCGCCGTCATGTCCCACTCCCCGGAGAACTGCCGGACGAGCTTCGCCATCATCACGCCGGTCTGCGCCTCGGCGCTGGTCAGGTCGAAGCGGACCAGCTCCTCGCCGGTCGCGGCGTCCAGGAGGCGGCAGTAGGCCTTGGCGACCTCGGTGAACTTCTGGCCGGAGAACGAGTTGACCGTGAAGACCAGGCCGGTGACCTCCTGCGGGATGCGGCCCAGGTCGACCACGATCACCTCGTCGTCACCGCCGCCCTCGCCGGTGAGGTTGTCGCCGGAGTGCTTGATCGCGCCGCCGAGGATGGACAGCTTGCCGAAGTAGCAGCTGTCGACATGGTTGCGCTGCGGACCGTACGCGATGACCGACGCGTCCAGGTCGATGTCCTTGCCGCGGAACGCCGGCTCCCAGCCCAGGCCCATCTTGACCTGGGAGAGCAGCGGGCGGCCGCCCTTGACCAGGGACACGGTCTGGTTCTTCTGGAGGCTGACCCGGCCCTTGTCGAGGTTGATCTTCCCGGTGCCGGGGGCGGGCGGCGCGGGGGCGGCCGGGGGAGCCGCGGGGGGTGCGGGCCGGGCGACCGGGGCCGCAGGCTGGGCCGCCGGCGCGGGCGTCGGTTCCTCCACCGACACGCCGAAGTCCGTCGCGATGCCGGCCAGTCCGTTCGCGTACCCCTGGCCCACCGCGCGGGCCTTCCACGCGCCGCCCCGCAGGTAGATCTCCACGACCACCAGGGCGGTCTCCGTGCCCAGCTGCGGCGGGGTGAAGGTGGCCAGCACCGAGCCGTCGTCCGCGTTGCGGATCGTCGCCGTCGGCTCGATGCCCTGGAAGGTCTGGCCCGCGGCGTCCGGGCTCGCGGTGACCACGATCTTCTCGATGCCCGGCGGCACGGCGGCGGTGTCGACGGTGATCGCGTCCGGGGACGTACCGCCGCCGGAGCGGTACGTCACACCCGGCCCGCTGGGCTGGTTGTAGAAGATGAAGTCGTCGTCCGAGCGCACCTTGCCGTCGCCCGTGAGCAGCAGGCCCGACACGTCCAGCCGCACCGGGGCGGAGACGTCCACCGCCACCCGGGTGACGGGGAGAGGGATGTTCGAGCCAGGGGTCATAGCTGTCATGCCGGGTGAACGAACGACCCCTCTTTACCGTTCCCTTAAACTTCTACGGCACCACCACGATCTTCCGCCCCACGCCCGCCGCGAACTGCTCCAGAGCCTGCGGATAGCTGTCCAGCGGGAGTCGGTCGCTGATGAAGACGTCCGGGTCCAGGACCCCGTTCGCGAACAGCTCCGCCGCCCGCTCGTAGCTGCGCAGCACCGCCATGGAGCCGGTGATGGTGATCTCCTGGTTGTAGATGCGGTACGGGTCGATCGTCACCCGTGTGGCGTAGTCGGCGACGCCGAACTGGAGGAAGGTGCCCGCCTTGGCGACCCGCTCCAGGCCGTCCTGGATCGCCGCCGCGTTGCCGGTCGCGTCGATCACCACGTCCCAGCCCAGCGGGCGGTCCAGTTCGTCGGCGCCGGCCGCGGAGCCGGAGACCCCGAGCCGGCGCGCGGTCTCCAGGCGGGCCGGGTTCAGGTCCACCACGTCCACGCTCGCCGCGCCGGTCCGCTTGGCGAGCTCCAGCATCATCAGGCCCATGGTCCCGGAGCCGTAGATCAGCACGTGCGCGCCGAGGCGGGACTGCAGGATGTCGTAGCCGCGCACCGCGCAGGACAGGGGCTCGATCAGGGCCGCGTCCTGGGTGCGGACGTGCTCGGGGAGCTTCACGCAGTTGGCGACCGGGGCCACCGCGTACTGCGCGGCCCCGCCCGGCACGGTCACGCCGATCGCGGCCCACCGCTCGCAGAGGTTGTTGTGGCCGCTGCGGCACTGCCGGCACTCGTGGCAGTACAGGGACGGGTCGACCGCGACCCGGTCGCCGATCGCCACCTCGGTCACCTGGGAGCCGACGCCGACCACCTCGCCGGCGAACTCGTGGCCCGGCACGATCGGCAGCTTGGGGGCGAACTCGCCCTGGAGGATGTGCAGGTCGGTGCCGCACAGGCCGCACGCGGCCACCTCCACGACGACCTCGCGGGGGCCCGGTGCCGGGTCGGGGACCTCGACGACGACGGCGCGGCCCACGGACTCGATGACGGCGGCCTTCATTTGACGGCTCCCAAGGACAGGCCCTGGACCAGTTTGTCCTGGGCGGCGAACCCCGCGGCGAGCACCGGCAGGGAGACGACGAGCGACGCGGCGCACACCTTCGCCAGGAACAGGCCCTGGCTCGTGATGAAACCGGTCAGGAAGACGGGGGCGGTCTCGGCGACCACGCCCGTCAGGACCCGGGCGAAGAGCAGTTCGTTCCAGCTGAAGATGAAGCAGATCAGCGCGGTCGCGGCGATGCCGGGCAGGGAGATCGGGGCGACCACGCGCGCGAGGATCGTCGGCAGCCGGGCGCCGTCAACCCGCGCGGCCTCGATGACCGCGACCGGGACCTCGGCGAGGAAGGACTGCATCATCCACACCGCGATCGGCAGGTTCATGGAGGTGTAGAGGATGACCAGGAGCCAGATGTTGTCGAGCAGCCCGGCGTTCTTCGCGAACAGGTAGACCGGCAGCAGGCCCGCCACGGCCGGCAGCATCTTCGTGGAGAGGAAGAAGAACAGGACGTCCGTCCACTTGCGCACCCGGCGGATCGACAGCGCGTAGGCCGCCGGGAAGGACAGCAGGAGGACGAGGAGCGTCGAGGCCACCGACGCCATGGTCGAGTTGATCAGCGCGGGCCATGGACTCGCCCCGCCGCCGACGCCGAAGAACTCGCGGTAGCCGTCCAGGGTGAGGGCGGCGGTGAAGGACGGCGGGTTGGTCGCCGCGTCCGACTCGGAGTGGAAGGACGTCAGCGCCATCCAGGCGATGGGCAGGAAGAACACGATCCCGGTCAGCCAGGCCAGCAGGCCGAGGCCGACGCCCTTGAACCGAACAGTCATGCGGGGGACACCTCCTCGCGGAACAGCGACGACACCACGCGCAGGGCGAAGGTCGCGATGATGATCGAGCCGATCACCACCACGACGCCCGCGGCCGAGGCGAGGCCGTTCTCGTGCGCCTGGTAGAAGCTCTGGTAGACGGTGTAGGGGAGGTTGGCGGTGCCCAGGCCGCCGGAGGTGATCGTGAAGACCGCGTCGAAGTTCTGCACGATGTAGATCGAGCCCAGCAGGCCGCCGAGTTCGAGGTACCGGCGCAGGTGCGGGAAGGTCAGGTAGCGGAAGATCTGCCAGTCGCTCGCCCCGTCCACCCGGGCCGCCTCCAGCTGCTGCTGGTCCCGGCTCTGCAGCCCGGCCAGCAGGATCAGCATCATGAACGGCGTCCACTGCCACACCAGGGCGGCCTCGACCGCGAGCAGCGGGTTGTCCGAGATCCAGTCCGGCTGCGGGCCGCCGACGTAGTGCAGCAGGCCGTTGAGCAGGCCGTACTCGGGGTTGTAGAGGACGTGCTTCCACAGCAGCGCCGCCGCCACCGGGACGATCAGGAACGGGGCGATCATCAGCGTGCGGACCACGCCGCGGCCCCGGAACCGCCGGTTGAGCAGCAGCGCCACCACCAGGCCCAGGACCAGGCTGACCAGTACCACGGTGACCGTCAGCAGGACCGTCGTCCACACCGAGTGGCGCAGGTCCGGATCGGTCAGGACCTGGCGGTAGTTGTCGACGCCGGTGAAGTGGCGGTCCTTCGGGTAGAGGGCGTTCCAGTCGAAGAACGAGATCACCACGGTCGCCACGAACGGCAGCTGGGTCACCACGATCATGAAGACCAGTGCGGGCAGCAGCGGGGCCCGGGTGGCCCAGGCCCGCAGCCGGTCGGAGGGCGGCCGGGGCGCCGGCCGCGCGGTGGCGGCGGCGACCCGGGGTGAGGCGGTGGCGGTCATGATCCCTCGTACTTCTTGCCGACGGCCTCGGCGAGCTTCTGGGCCTTCTTCAGCGCGTCGTCCACGGACTGCTGTCCGGCGACCGCGGAGCTGATCTCCTGGGAGACCTTGGTGCCCAGGTCGGTGAACTCGGGGATGTCGACGAACTGGATGCCGGGCGCGGGCCGCGGCTGCACACCCGGGTCGTTCGGCCTGGCACTGGCGATGGCGTCCCGGGTGACGTCCGCGAAGGCGGCCGCCTCCGTGCGGTACTGCGGGATGTCGTACGTGGAGGTGCGCTTGCCGGCCGGCACGTTGGCCCAGCCCGCCTTCTCGCCGACGAGCTTCTCGTAGTCCTTGCTGGACGCCCAGGAGATGAACTTCCAGGCGTCGTCGGGGTTCTTGGACGCCTTCTGGATGCCCCACGCCCAGGTGTAGAGCCAGCCGGAGCTGCTGGTCTTCTCGACCGGCGCCGGGACGTAGCCCATCTTGCCCTTGACCGGGGAGCCGGCGGCCTCCAGCGAACCCGCGCCGGAGGTGGCGTCGTACCACATCGCGGTCTTGCCCTGGGTCGTGTCGTTCAGGCACTCGGCGAAGCCGGACTGGGCGGCGCCGGCCTCGCCGTGCCTGCGGACCAGGTCGACGTAGAACTGCGTGGCCTTCTTGAACTCGGGGGCGTCCAGCCGGGCCTTCCAGTCCTTGTCGAACCAGGTGCCGCCGAAGGTGTTGACGACCGTGGTCAGCGGAGCCAGCATCTCGCCCCAGCCGGGCAGCCCGCGCAGACAGATGCCCTTCATGCCGGGTTCCGCGCCGTCCACCTCGGCGGCCAGGTCGGCGACCTGCTGCCAGGTGGGGTGGGCCGGCATGGTCAGCCCCTTCTTCTGGAAGACGTCCTTGCGGTACATCAGGAACGACGACTCGCCGTAGAAGGGCTCGCCGTAGAGCTTGCCGTCGGCCGCGGTGAGCGCCTCCCGCATCGGCTTGAGGATGTCCTGCTGGTCGAAGGCGGTGTCCTTCTTCACGTACGAGTCCATCGGCTCCAGCCAGTTGTTCTTGGCGTAGATCGGGATCTCGTAGTTCGAGAGGGTGGCGACGTCGTACTGGCCGGCCTGGTTGGCGAAGTCCTGGCTGATCTTGTCGCGGACGTCGTTCTCGGGCAGCACGGTGAAGTTCACCTTGATCCCGGTGTCCTTGGTGAAGTTGGATGCGGTGAGCTTCTGCAGCTCCACCATCTGCGGGTTGTTCACCATCAGGACGTTGACGGAGTGGGCGGAGGAACCGCCGCCCGCGCCGGCGCCCGAGCAGCCGGCGAGCAGCGAGGTGGTCAGCGTTCCTGCGGCGGCCACCGCGAACAG
This sequence comes from Streptomyces fuscichromogenes, assembly GCF_014645815.1. GTDB lineage: Bacteria > Actinomycetota > Actinomycetes > Streptomycetales > Streptomycetaceae > Streptomyces > Streptomyces fuscichromogenes. The sequence goes on from NZ_BMML01000001.1 coordinate 687,787, forward strand.
TGCGCGGGGCGTTCGTCGGCTCTGGGTTCGCATGGGGTGCTCCTGGAGAAACCGATGGGGAGATCTGGGGAACTTATGCGGATATAACGGGTCCACGCGGGCGTGGTGCGCCGCGGCTCGGTGACTGTCCTCGGTGGGTCAGACGCGGATGACCTGGGGGCCCTGGAGCGAGTAGCGGTGGGCCTCGGAGGCGGGCAGCAGGGTGCTGGTGACGATGGTCTCCAGCTCGCCGATCTCCGCGAACCGGCAGAAGCTGACCGCCCCGAACTTGGTGTGCACACCGGCGAACACGGTGCGGCGCGCGGCCCGGATCGCCTGCGCCTTCACCTCGCTGACCGCCGGGTCGGGCGTGGTCAGGCCGTGTTCGCGGGTGATGCCGTTGGCGCCGATGTAGGCGAGGTCGACGACGAAGCCGGCGAGCATCTTCGTCGTCCAGTGGTCGACGGTGGCCAGGGTGCCGGATCGGACCCGGCCGCCGAGCAGCAGGACGGAGACGTTCTCGGCCTCCGCGAGCGCGCCCGCCACCGGCAGGGACGCGGTGACCACGGTCAGCGGCCGGTCCCCGGGCAGCGCCTCGGCGATGAGCTGGGGGGTGAAGCCCTCGTCGACGAAGACGGTCTCGGCGTCCCCCAGCAGCTCGGCGGCGGCGGACGCGATCCGGCGCTTCTCGGGGACATGGCTGGTCGAGCGGAACGCGAGCGTGGTCTCGAAACCGGCGCTCTCCACCGGGTAGGCGCCGCCATGGGTGCGCCGCACCAGCCCGTGGTCCTCCAGGGCGCGCAGATCGCGCCGGATGGTCTCCTTGGCCACGCCGAGTTCGGCGGCGAGCGCGGTGACGTCCACGGAACCGGTGGTCCGGGCGGCCCGCACGATCTCGCGCTGGCGCTCTTCCGCCGTTCTGGCCGTCATGCCGTCACCCGCTTCCCTGTGGAGCTGCCCGTTCGGGCCATGGGGGAAGTTGTACCTCCGGCGCACGGCGCCGACCAGGCCTGTTGCCGACCCGATGCTGCCCGTATGCGCCCGGTTGTGCTCGGGTGTGCCCGTCTCGGACCTGGGGCGCTGCTGTGGGGCAGGTGAGAACGGGCATGATCCGTGCCCGAACGCCGGGGCGGGCGGGCCCGTTCGGTGCCCGCCCGCCGTCGTGAGCGCTCGTTCTCAGTACGGCCAGACGGGCGGGTCGTCGACGAAGCGGCCGCCGAGGTGGCTCTGGGCCGGCTTCTCCGGGTCCAGTTCGCCGTGCTCGGCGATCAGCTTCGCGGCGAACTGCTCGGAGTCGTCCCGCGGCGCGTAGCCGAGCGCCCGCGCGGTGGACAGGTCCCACCACAGCCGGGTGTTGGCGGAGGAGCCGTAGACGACCGTGTGGCCGACCTCCTCGGCGGTCAGGGCCGCGTGGAAGAGGCGGGCGCCGTCGGCGGGGCTCATCCACACCGAGAGCATCCGCACGTCGGTCGGCTCCGCGAAGCAGGAGCCGATGCGGACGGAGACCGTCTCCAGGCCGTGCTTGTCCCAGTACAGCTGGGCGAGGTCCTCGCCGAACGACTTGGACAGGCCGTAGAAGGTGTCCGGGCGGTGCGGAGTGTCGACGGGGATCAGGACTCTTGAATCAGGGGGTGTGTCCGCGCGGGGCGCCGGGGTGAAGCCGACGGCGTGGTTGGAGGAGGCGAACACGATCCGCGGCACCCCTGCCTCGCGGGCGGCCTCGTACAGGTTGTAGGTGCCCTCGATGTTCGAGCGGAGGATCTTCTCGAAGGGCGCCTCCAGGGAGATCCCCGCGAGGTGCAGGACCGCGTCCACACCCCGCACGGCCTCGCGCAGCGCGTCCTTGTCACCGAGGTCGGCGGTGATCGCGTCCGGTTCGCCCTCGACCGGGCGTACGTCGAACAGGCGCAGTTCGTAGCCGTACTCAGGGAGCAGGGACCGCATCAGGGTGCCGAGTCCGCCGGCGGCACCGGTGAGCAGTAGCGTGCGGGGCGTGGGCATGCACGGTCTCCTTGGATCGGTGCCGGTCGCGTCCGTGTATGGCATTCACATTCATGGACACGCTAGGGAGCTGTGCCGTGCCCAGTCAAGTGTGCCGTGGGGTGCGGGAATCCGCTCGACAGTTGGTCGTTTGTCGCCTTGACCGGCCCGGACGCGGCCTCGTAACGTGGTCACGTTCATGAATATAGACACCGATCAGAGACATGCATCGCCAGGGAGCGCCCGTGACGCCAGCCCCTCTCGCCGCCCGGCTCCGTGACCCGCGCGGGCCGCTCTTCTTCCCCGTCACCGCCTACGGCCCCGACGGCTCCCTCGACCTCGACGTCTACCGCGAGCACGTCCGCCGGGGCGTCGAGGCCGGCGCCGCCGCCGTCTTCGCCTGCTGCGGCACGGGGGAGTTCCACGCGCTGCTGCCGGAGGAGTTCGAGGCCTGTGTGGGCGCGGCCGTGGCGGCGGCCGACGGGCGGGTACCGGTGGTGGCCGGCGCCGGCTACGGCACCGCGCTCGCCGTGCGCTACGCGCGTCTCGCCGAGGCCGCCGGCGCCGACGGCCTGCTCGCGATGCCGCCCTACCTGGTGGTCGCCGGCCAGGAGGGCCTGCTGCGGCACTACCGGGAGGTGGCGGCGGCCACCGGCCTCCCCGTGATCGTCTACCAGCGGGACAACGCCGTGTTCACCCCGCCCGCGGTCGTCGCACTCGCCCGCACCGAGGGCGTCATCGGCTTCAAGGACGGCCTCGGCGACCTGGACCTCATGCAGCGCATCGTCAGCGCCGTGCGCACCGAGGTCCCCGGCGACTTCCTCTACTTCAACGGCCTGCCCACCGCCGAACAGACCCAGCTCGCCTACCGGGCCATCGGCATCGACCTCTACTCCTCCGCCGTCTTCTGCTTCGTCCCCGAGATCGCCCTCGCCTTCCACGCCGCCCTGCGCGACGGGGACCGGGCGACGGCGGAGCGCCTGCTGGACGGCTTCTACCGGCCGTTCGTCGAACTCCGGGCCCAGGGCCGGGGATACGCCGTCTCGCTCGTCAAGGCGGGGGTACGGCTGCGCGGCCTGGACGTCGGCGAGGTCCGTCCCCCGCTGCACGAACCCACCGAGGACCATGTGAAGCAGCTGGCCCAGCTGATCGAACGCGGGTACGCGCTGCTGGAGGGGGACGCGTGAGCGGGGCCGGAGCAGGCCGGTCACACGCGTCCGGAGCGGACCGGTCGCACGCGTCCGGAGCAGGCCCGCTGAAGGCGTCGGCGTTCGTCTACCCCTGGGACGTGACCGGCGACCCGGAGGCCGCGGACCGCATCGCCGCGCTCGGTGTGCGGCAGGCGACCCTGGCCGCCGCCTACCACTCCACCCGGGCGCTGACCCCCCGCCATCCCCGCCACCGCGTCGTCACCGCCGAACACGCCGCCGTCTACTACCCGTTGGACGACCGCTGGACGGGCCGGGAGCTGCGCCCCTGCCCGGCCGGCGACTGGGCCCCGGGCGACGCCTACGGCGAGGCCGCCGAAGCCCTGCGCGGCGCCGGTCTCGACGTCCACACCTGGGTGATCCTCGCCCACAACTCCCGCCTGGGCGCCGAACATCCGGACACCTCCGTCGTCAACGCCTACGGCGACCGCTACCCCTGGGCACCCTGCATCGCCCAGCCCGCCACGCGCGCGTACCTGACCGACCTGGCCGCCGAGGCCGCCGTACGCCCCGGCGCGGCCGGCACCGAACTGGAGTCCCTCGGCTGGTACGGCCTCCAGCACCTGCACGCCCACGACAAGACCGGCGGGGTGCGTCTCGGGGACGCGGGGCAGTACCTGATGGCGCTCTGCTTCTGCCCCGCCTGCCGGGCCGGGTACGGCACCGAGGGCCTGGACGCCGACGAACTGGCCGCCGCCGTACGGGAGGCCCTGGAGCCGCTCTGGCGGGGCACGGGCGACGACGCCGGCTGGCCGACGGTGGAGAGGCTGCTCGGCGAGCCGGTGGCGGCGGCCACCCGCGCGTGGCGCGACGGACAGGCCCGCACGCTCCAGGAGGCGGCCGTGGCCGCCGTACGCGCCGCGGCCCCCGCCGGCTTCCAGGTCCTCCTGCACGCGGACCCCGTGGCCTACCACTGCGGAGCCAACGCGGGGGTGGACCCGGCGTGGATCCTGTCCGTCGCGGACGGTGTCGTGGTGCCGTGCGCGGGCGGTACCGGCCTGCTGACGCCCTTCGCCGAGCACGCGCGGGACGACACCGTCCTGGCCGCCAACTTCACGGTGGTCTCCGGGATGGGCGGCAGCCCCGCGACCCTCGCGGCCGACGCGGCCCGGGCCCGCGAGCTCGGCGCCACCGAACTGCGGCTGTATCACGCCGGGTTGGCGTCCGACGGCGATCTGGCGGCGGTGCGCGAGGCGTTGCGCTGAGCCAGTGACGCGGCGGTGGCGAGCAGCCCGCCGCCGAAGACCAGCAACAGCAGCCGGTGGTCGACGAGTTCGACGAGGGCGGCGCCGACGGCCAGCCCGAGCACGTTCGGCGTGAACATCAGCGTGTCGGCCGTCGCGGTCGCCCGCCCCAGCGCGGCGGCCGGGACCTCGCGCGGTACGGCGGTGTAGGCGGCGATCAGCACGCAGGGCAGGCCGAGGCCGCCCGCGAGGCTGCACGCGAGCAGGGTCACGTCACTGTCCAGCGCCCGCCCGGCGACCGCCACCCCCGTCAGCGCGATCCCGTACGCCGCGAACCGCCGCTCACCGAGCCGCCGCAGCGCGGGCCCCGAGACCAGCCCGACGACGACCGAGCCGACGCCCTGGACGGCGTACATCACCCCCGTGTAGGCCGGGGAGTGGCCGACGGCGTCCACGACGGCGTAGTTCAGGCTGCTGCCGAGCGAGGCGAGGCACATGGTGGCGCCGCCGGCGCGGACCAGCGGCCGCAGGACCGGGTTCGACCAGAGCAGCCGGGCCCCTTCGGCGATCTCCCGCCGCCGGTTCGCGCGGCGTGGTCCGGGCCGTTCCTCCCGCACCCGGAGCGGTACCCACAGCCCGGCCGCCAGCACGAAGGTGCAGGCGTCCAGCAGCGCCACGCCCGGTCCGCCGTACGCCGTGTACAGCGCGGCGCCGGTCAGCGGGGCGACCAGCTTCATGCCCTCGCGGGCGGTCGTCCGCAGGCCGTTGAAGTCGCCGAGGAGGGCGGGATCGACGGCGGTCGCCACGAGGGCGGAGCCGGCCGCCTCCTCGACGACGCCCGCCGCGCCGTAGAGGAGGAGGACGGCGAACAGCAGGGGGACGGAGGCGGCCGAGCGGACCGTCCAGAGGGGCAGCAGGAGCAGGGCGAGGGCGAGGTTCGTGCGGATCGCCAGGGGCTTGCGACGGACGCGGTCGGCGACGGTGCCGAGGACGGGGCCGAGGAGGGTGGGGGCCCACAGGGCGGCGGTGCACAGGGCGGCGAGGCCGTCGGAGCCGGTGAGGTCCCTGACCCAGACGCCGGACACCAGCCAGAGCGCCGAGGTGCCGAAGCCGGACACCACGACGCCGGTGAGATAGAGCGCCGCGTTGCGGTCGCGGAGCAGCCGGGCCACGGCCCAGGAACTGGTCGTCATGCCTGGTCATCGTGGGTCTAAGGCAGGGGTGAGGGGATCGGGCAGGTGCCTTAGAACGGCGACGGCACGGCGACGGCACGGCGACGGCTCGGCACTCGCACGTAGTGCTTCCTCGGCAGGATGCCGGGACGCCGGAGGGCGCGCGGCCGCCGGACCGGACGGTGGACCGGTCCAGCGGGGCAGGCCGTAAATGGGCTCAAACCATGAGCGGGCGGGGACCCTGATCCGTACGCTCCTCGCCATGCCCTTGAGCCTCACCGTCCTCGGTACCGCCGCTCCCCACCCCCGGCCCGGCCGCCCGTGCTCCGGCTACCTGGTGCGCGGCGGTGGCGCCGAGGTGTGGGTGGACGCGGGCACGGGGACCTTCGCCGAGTTGCAGCGGCACACGGATCCGGCGCGGCTCACGGCGATCTGGATCTCGCACCTGCACGCGGACCACAGCGCGGACCTGCTGGCCGCCGCGTACGCCTACGCCTTCGGCGGACTGGCGCCGGCCGCACCGATCCCGCTCTACGCGCCGCAGGAGTGCGCACAGCGGCTGGCGGGCTTCTTCGGCCGGCCCGATCTGACCTTCCTGAACGGGGTGTTCGACTTCCGTCCGCTGTACGACGGCCACGCCGTCCAGCACTGGAACCTGCGGCTCGCCACCCGGGCGGTGGTCCATGACACGGAGGCCTACGGGCTGCGCGCCGAGTGCCAGGGGAGCGTGCTCGCGTACTCCGGGGACAGCGGGCCGTGTGCCGCCCTGACCGAGCTGGCCGTCCGCGCGGACGTCTTCCTGTGTGAGGCCGACCTCGACCGGCATCGCGATGGCGAACGGTTCCATCTGACCCCCGAGGACGCCGGGCGGATCGCCCGCGACGCCGGCGTGCGGGAGCTTCTCATCACCCACGTGGGGCCGACCCTGACCCGGGAGACGGCGGCGGCCCGGGCGGCGGCGGTGTCGGGCCGGCCGACCGACGTGGCACGGGAGGGTGAAGCAAGGGGTTTCTGAGGCGCCGCACCGCCTTTGTCAGAAGCATTGACGAAACGCGGCCGCCCTCCTAGCTTCATCCGCGTCGTACTTCGTACGTCATATATGAGACGCGATACGCGAGATCAGATACGTCAGATCAGATACGTCAGATCAGGTCCCGTACCTGGTTCGTGACCCGAGAGGCGCGCATGACCTCTGTGCCCATGCCGATTCCGTCCCGTACGCAGTTCGTGCTGGACGCGATCAAACACCGCATCCTCACCGGGCGGCTGACGCCCGGTCAGGCCCTGGTGGAGACCGAGCTCGCCGCGCAGTTCGGGGTGTCCAAGACGCCCGTGCGGGAGGCGCTCAAGACCCTCGCGGGGACCGGCCTGGTCGTGATGAGCCAGTACAAGGGCGTCACGGTGCGCATGGTGGACGCGGACATGGCACGCGAGGTCTACGACGTACGGCTGCTCCTCGAACCCGAGGCGCTCCGGCGGGCGGTGCGCCGCAACGCCTCCCTCGACGCCGCCCGCGACGCCCTCACCCGCGCCGACAACGCGACCGACACCGCCGAACGCTCCCTCGCCAACCGCGACTTCCACCGCGCCCTCTACCTCCCGTGCGGCAACCCGCTGCTCGGCCGGATGCTCGACGAGGTCCGCGACCAGGCCGCCCTCGTCTCCGCCGTCGCCTGGGCCGCCTCCCCCTCCTGGGAGCAGGAGGCCGGGGAGCACCGCGAGATCCTGCGGCTGGCGCTCGCGGGCGACGCCGACGGCGCCGCCCGAACCCTGCACGCGCACATCGCGTCCTTCGTCGACCGGGCGTTCCCCCGGGCGGCCGACCAGGAAGGCCAGGAATGAGCAGCGTGGCGTTCGAGACCCAACGGGCGGCCCTGGCCGACGTGGTGGCCATCCCGGTGACCCCCTTCGCCGCGGACGGCGACGTCGACCGGTCCGCCCACCGGGCCCTGCTGCGCCGGCTCCTGGACGGCGGCGTCCGCACCCTCACGCCCAACGGCAACACCGGTGAGTTCTACGCCCTCACCCCCGAGGAGCGGCGGTTCGTCACCGAGTCGACCCTCGACGAGGCGGGGGCGCGGGCCACGATCCTCGTCGGCGTCGGGCACGACGTCCCCACCGCGGTCGCCTCCGCCCGGCACGCCCGCGAGCACGGCGCGCACATGGTGATGGTCCATCAGCCCGTCCACCCGTACGTCTCGCAGACCGGCTGGGTCGACTACCACCGGGCCATCGCCGCGTCCGTCCCCGAACTCGGCGTCGTCCCGTACCTCCGCAACGCCCAGCTCCCCGGCGCCCGCCTCGCCGAGCTCGCCGACGCCTGCCCCAACGTGATCGGCGTCAAGTACGCCGTCCCGGACGCCGCCAAGTTCGCCGCCTTCGCCCGGGACGCGGGGCTGGACCGCTTCGTCTGGGTCGCCGGGCTCGCCGAGCCCTACGCGCCCTCCTACTTCTCGGCCGGCGCCACCGGCTTCACCTCCGGCCTCGTGAACGTCGCCCCGGCCGTTTCGCTGCAGATGATCGAAGCGCTTCGATCGGGTGACTACCCGGCCGCCATGAAGGTCTGGGAGCAGATCCGCCGCTTCGAGGAACTCCGGGCGGCAGGCGGCTCCGCCGACAACGTCAGCGTCGTCAAGGAGGCCCTGGCCTCCCTCGGCCTGTGCCGCCGCGACGTCCGCCCGCCCAGCAGGCAGCTGCCCGAGGAAGAGCGCGCCGAGGTCGCCGCCATCGCCTCCGGATGGTCCGTATGAGCCTCAGCGAGAACACCCCGCGCAAGCGGCCCGAGGAACTCCGCAGCCACCAGTGGTACGGCACCGAGGGCCTGCGCTCCTTCAGCCACCGCGCCCGCACCCGCCAGCTCGGCTACCTCCCCGAGGAGCACCTCGGCAAGCCGGTCATCGCGGTCCTCAACACCTGGTCGGACATCAATCCCTGTCATGTGCACCTCCGTGAGCGGGCGCAGGCGGTCAAGCGGGGCGTCTGGCAGGCGGGCGGGTTCCCGCTGGAGTTCCCGGTCTCCACCCTCTCGGAGACCTTCCAGAAGCCGACCCCGATGCTCTACCGCAACCTCCTCGCCATGGAGACCGAGGAACTGCTGCGGTCCTACCCGGTCGACGGGGCCGTGCTGATGGGCGGCTGCGACAAGTCCACCCCGGCCCTGCTCATGGGCGCCGCCTCCGTCGACCTGCCCGCCGTCTTCGTGCCCGCGGGCCCCATGCTCCCCGGGCACTGGCGGGGCGAGGTCCTCGGCTCCGGCACCGACATGTGGAAGTACTGGGACGACAAGCGTGCCGGCCTGATCGGCGACTGCGAGATGCAGGAGCTGGAGAGCGGGCTGGCCCGTTCGCCCGGTCACTGCATGACCATGGGTACCGCCTCCACCCTGACCGCCGCCGCCGAGGCGCTCGGTGTGACCGTCCCCGGCGCGTCCAGCATCCCGGCCGTGGACTCCGGGCACGACCGGATGGCGGCCCGCGCCGGGATGCGGATCGTCGAACTCGTCCACCGGGACCGGCGGCTCTCGCAGTTCCTCACCCCCGAGGCCTTCGAGGACGCCGTCACCACCGTCCTCGGGCTCGGCGGCTCCACCAACGCCGTCATCCACCTCATCGCCATGGCCGGACGCGCGGGGGTGCGGCTCACCCTCGACGACTTCGACCGCATCGCCCGCACCGTGCCCGTCCTCGCCAACGTCCGGCCCGGCGGCCAGAAGTACCTGATGGAGGACTTCCACTTCGCGGGCGGCCTGCCCGGCTTCCTCTCCCGCATCCCCGACCTGCTCCACCTGGACCGGCCCACGGTGTCCCACGACACCTACCGTGAACAGCTCGCCGGCGCCCGGGTGCACGACGACGACGTCATCCGGCCCCGCGACAACCCGGTGGCCGCCGAGGGCGGGGTCGCCGTGCTGCGCGGCAACCTCTGCCCGGACGGCGCGGTCATCAAGCACATCGCCGCCGAGCCGCGCCTGCTCAGGCACACCGGTCCCGCCGTCGTCTTCGACGACTACCGCACCATGCAGCGCACCATCGACGATCCCGCCCTCGGGATCACCGCCGAGACCGTGCTCGTGCTGCGCAACGCCGGGCCCAAGGGCGGTCCCGGCATGCCCGAGTACGGCATGCTGCCCATCCCCGAACACCTGCTCAAGCAGGGGGTGCGGGACATGGTGCGGATCTCCGACGCCCGGATGAGCGGCACCAGCTACGGCGCCTGCGTGCTGCACATCGCGCCCGAGTCGTACGTCGGCGGACCGCTCGCCCTGGTCCGCACCGGGGACTCCGTCACCCTCGACGTCGAGGCACGCGTCCTCCGGCTCGACGTGGACGAGGGGGAGCTGGCGAAGCGCCGGGCCGCGTGGACACCGCCGCCGGCGCGGTACGGGCGGGGTTACGGCGCGCTCTACGACCAGCAGATCACCCAGGCCGACACCGGCTGCGACTTCGAGTTCCTGGCCCGGCCGGGAGAAGTCCCGGACCCGTACGCGGGCTGACCGCCCCCCCCTCCCCCCCCGACGATCGTCGAAGCGCTTCAATCACGTGCATCAAGCAAGCGCTTCCTGTACTCGCTGTCACCGATGCGAACGGAGAACAGTCATGGCCCAAGCCGCAGCCGTGGCGGCACCGCCCGCGCCACCCCGGCGGCGCCGTGCCTCCGCGACGCCGCGCAGGCTGCCGTACCTGCTGATCGCCCCGGCGGCCCTGCTGATGCTGGGCTTCATCGCCTACCCGGTGCTCAGCGTCTTCTACTACAGCCTCCAGAACTACAACCCGACCAAGCCCTGGCGGAACGGCTTCGCGGGCCTCGGCAACTTCACGCAGGCCTTCGCCCACGACCCGCAGTTCTGGGACACGCTGACCTTCAGCGCCAAGTGGGTCGTGGTGGAGGTCGGGTTGCAGCTGCTCCTCGGGCTCGCGCTCGCGCTGATCGTCAACCAGACGTTCGCGGGACGCTCGCTCGGACGGGCACTGGTCTTCTCGCCGTGGGCCGTCTCCGGTGTGCTGACCTCCGCGATCTGGGTGCTGCTCTACAACTCCCAGACCGGCATCACGCGTTACCTCGCCGACGCGGGCATCGGGGCGTACGGCACCAGCTGGCTCTCCGACACCTCGACGGTCTTTCCGGCGGCCGTCGTCGCCGACCTGTGGCGGGGCGTGCCCTTCTTCGCGATCCTCATCCTCGCCGACCTGCAGTCCGTGTCCAAGGACCTGTACGAGGCCGCCGAGGTCGACGGGGCCGGCCGCCTCAAGCAGTTCTGGCACATCACGCTGCCGCACCTCAAGGACGCCATCGTGCTGTCCACCCTGCTGCGCGCGGTGTGGGAGTTCAACAACGTCGACCTGCTCTACACCCTGACCGGAGGCGGTCCGGCGGGGGAGACCACGACCCTGCCCCTCTACATCGCCAACACCAGCGTCGACGCCCACAACTTCGGCTACGCCTCGGCGCTGACCACGGTGGCCTTCGTGATCCTGCTCTTCTGCTCGATCGTCTACCTGCGGCTGAGCAAGTTCGGGGGCGAGGCCAGGTGATCACCGAGATCGCCCCCGACACCGCACCCGTGGTGTCCGGGCCCGCCCGGCCGGGGAAGCGGCGCCGCGCCTGGGACGAGGTCCCCCGCTGGCAGATCTACCTCCCTCTCGGGAGCTACCTCCTCTTCACCCTGATCCCCTTCTACTGGATCCTGCTCTTCGCCCTGCGCCCGGCCGGCTCCACCTCGCTGGTCCCCTGGCCGGTCACCTTCGACCACTTCCGGAAGGTGTGGACCGAGCGCAGCTTCGCCACCTACTTCACCAACAGCGTCTACGTCGGAGTCGCCACCCTGGTGCTGACCACGGTGGTCGCGCTGGCCGGCGGCTACGCCCTGGCCCGCTTCGACTTCCGGCTCAAGCGCGGCTTCCTGCTGGCCCTGCTCTGCTCCCAGTTCGTGCCGGGCGCGCTGCTCCTCGTCCCGCTCTTCCAGATCTTCGCCAGGCTCCAGATGATCAACTCCCTGGGCAGTGTGATCATCGCCGAGACGGTCTTCCAGCTTCCGCTGTCGATGATCCTGATCAGCGGCTTCATCAGGAACGTGCCGTACTCCCTGGAGGAGGCCGCCTGGGTCGACGGCTGCAACCGGCTCACCGCCTTCCGGATCGTCGTCCTGCCGCTGCTGCGGCCCGGCCTGATCGCGGTCGGCTCCTTCGCCTTCGTGCACGCCTGGAACCACTTCCTGTTCGCCCTGATGTTCCTCTCCGACCAGAGCAAGCAGACCATCCCGGTCGGCCTCAACACCCTGATGAGCGCCGACAGCGTGGACCTGGGCGCGCTGGCCGCGGGCGGGATCATCGCCGCGGTACCCGTCGTGATCGTCTTCGCCTTCATCCAGAAGTGGCTGATCACCGGCTTCAGCGCGGGGGCGGTGAAGGGATGAGACACCTTTCGGACTGCTCGGGGCAAACGCTTACCCTGCACCCAAAGATCCACTGCGCAGGGAGGATGCTGTGAACTCTTCGACCATCGACCTCGTCCTGGCGGGCGCACGCGGCCACGGCCGCTGGCACCTGGAGAACATCCGCCGGCTCCAGGACAAGGGCGTGGTACGGCTCGCCGGGATCTGCGAGCTGACCCCGCTGGGCGCGGACGAGTTGCCGGAGGGGCTCGGCGAGCCCGCCCAGTCCGCCGACTTCGGCGCGCTGCTCGACGCGACCGGGGCCCGGATCGCCGTGATCTGCACGCCGATCCCCACCCACACGGACCTGGCCCTGGCGGCCGCCGAGCGGGGCGTGCACGTGCTCCTGGAGAAGCCGCCGGCGCCGTCGTACGCCGAGTTCCGGCGGATGGCCGACGGGGTCGCCAAGGCGGGCGTGGCCTGCCAGATCGGCTTCCAGTCGCTGGGCTCGCACGCCGTCCCCGCGATCCGGCGGCTGATCGCGGAGGGCGCGGTCGGAGACGTGGTGGGGGTGGGCGGCGCGGGTGCCTGGGCCCGTCCCGAGTCCTACTACCGGCGGGCGCCCTGGGCCGGCAAGCGGCGGCTGAACGGCGTCGACGTCGTCGACGGGGTCCTCACCAACCCCCTCGCGCACGCCGTCGCCACCGGCCTCGCCCTGCTCGGCACCGACCGCGCCGAGGACGTCACCGGCATCGAGACCGAGCTGCTGCGCGCCAACGACATCGAGTCCGACGACACCTCCTGCGTCCGCGTCAGCACCCCGCGCGGCCCGGTCACGGTCGCCGCCACCCTCTGCGCCGAGGAACCCGGGGACCCGTACGTCGTGGTGCACGGCACCACCGGCCGGATCACCCACTGGTACAAGCAGGACCGGGTGCTGGTGCAGCGGGCGGGCCACGGCCCGGAGGAGACCGAGTACGGCAGCACGGACCTGCTGGAGAACCTCGCCGACCATCTCACCACCGGCGCCGACCTGCTGGTGGAGCCGGACGCGACCGGCGCCTTCATGAAGGTCGTTGAAGCGATTCGACTGGCCGGCGACCCGGCCGCGCTGCCCGCCGACGCCTGGCACTACCTGCCCGAGGCGGAGCGCCGGGTGGTGACCGGCATCGACGCACTGGTCACGGCCAGTGCCGACACCCTCTCCCTCTACTCCGAACTGGGCGTCCCCTGGGCCCCGCCGAACGGGGTGCGCACATGACCGAAGACGGCCCGACGTACACCAACCCCGTCCTGAACGCCGACTGGTCCGACCCGGACGTCGTCTGCGTCGGCGACGACTTCTACCTCACCGCCTCCAGCTTCGGCCGCGCCCCCGGCCTGCCGCTGCTGCACTCCCGCGACCTGGTCGGCTGGACCCTGGTCGGTCACGCCCTCGAACGCCTCGAACCCGAGGAGGAGTTCGCCGCCCCGCGCCATGACCGCGGGGTCTGGGCACCCTCCTTACGCCACCACGACGACCGCTTCTGGATCTTCTGGGGCGACCCCGACCAGGGCATCTTCCAGGTCAACGCCCCCGAGATCAGGGGCCCCTGGAGCGCTCCGCACCTGGTGAAGGAGGGCCGGGGACTCATCGACCCCTGCCCGCTGTGGGACGACGAGACCGGCGAGGCGTACCTCGTCCACGCCTGGGCGAAGTCCCGCTCCGGCGTCGACAACCGCCTGACCGGCCACCGGATGCACCCCGACGGCACCTCGCTGCTCGACGCCGGCAAGGTGATCGTGGACGGGGACCGGATACCGGGGTGGTTCACCCTGGAGGGCCCCAAGCTGCACCGGCACGACGGCTGGTTCTGGATCCTCGCCCCCGCCGGGGGAGTGGCCACCGGCTGGCAGGGCGCCCTGCGCTCCCGCGGCTTCTTCGGGCCGTACGAGGAGCGGATCGTCCTGGAGCAGCGGGACACCGACGTCAACGGACCCCACCAGGGCGGCTGGGTGCGGACCCGGGCCGGCGAGGACTGGTTCCTGCACTTCCAGCAGCGCGGGGCGTACGGCAGGGTCGTCCACCTCCAGCCGATGCGGTGGGGCGCGGACGGCTGGCCGGTGATCGGGGACGGCGGCGCGCCCGTCGCCGTCCACCCGAAGCCCGCTCTGCCGCGGCAGCCGCCCGCCGCGCCCGCCACCGACGACGCCTTCCCCGGCGGGCGGTTCGGCCGGCAGTGGCAGTGGACGGCCAACCCGGGTACGGGCTGGGCCACCCAGCACTCCGGGGACGGCCTGCGGCTCGCGTGCGTGCGCTCGGGGGATGCGCACGACCTGCGACGGCTGCCGCACGTACTGACCCAGCGGCTGCCCGGGACGCCATGCCTGGTCGAGGTCGGTCTGCGGCTGGACAGCGCCGAGCCGGGAGCGCGGGCGGGGCTCGCGGTGCTCGGGGACGCGTTCGGCTGGATCGGGCTGGAACGCGGGCCGGGCGGGGGCGTGCGGCTCGTGCACCGGTTCGCGGAGGCCGCCGCCGACCGGGAACGGGACGCGGGCCCCGCGCGGCCCGCGCCCGGGGGACAGGCCCGGCTGCGGATCGAGATCGGCGCGGGCGCGCGCTGCCGGTTCGCGTACGACGCCGGGGCGGGCCCCGTGCCGTCCGGACCGGTGTTCGCCGCCACGCCCTGGCGCTGGGTCGGCGCCCTGCTCGGGCTCTTCGCCGCCGCGCCCGAGGGACCGGGCGCCGCCGGGGCCGCCACCTTCACACACTTCCGCGTCACTCCCTGCTGACATCCGACAGAAGAGAGCCGATCGATGAAGAGCAGCATCCGCAGAAGCACCCGCAGAAGCAGGCGCGCGGCCGTCGCCGTCGCCCTGGGCTCCGTGCTCGCGCTGACCGCCACCGCCTGCGGTGACAACGGCAGCGGCAGCGCGGGGGGCAAGGGCGGCGAGGGCTCGGGGAAGGGCACGATCACCTTCTGGGACAACAACGGCGGTGTCCGCACCGACGTCTGGAAGGAGATCATCGCCGACTTCGAGAAGGCCAACCCGGACATCAAGGTGAAGTACGTGGGTGTGCCGGCCGCCAGTGTCCAGTCCAAGTACGACACCGCGATCCAGGGCGGCGGACTGCCCGACGTCGGCGGGGTCGGCACCGCGATGCTCGCGGAGATCGCCGCGCAGGGCGCGCTGGAGCCGCTGGACAGCCGGCTCGCGAAGAGCACGCTGAACGGCAAGCTCAACGAGAAGTTCCTGGACAGCGTGAAGTCCGCGGGCGGCGACGGGAAGACGTACTCCGTGCCGACCTCCGCGAACAACGGCACGCTCTGGTACCGGACCGACCTGTTCAGCGCGGCCCAGCTGGACCCGCCGACCACCTGGACGAAGTTCTACGCGGCCGCCGGCAAGCTCACCGACCAGGCGAAGAACAGGTTCGGGTACACCATCCGGGGCGGCGAGGGATCCATCGCCCAGGCACTGGACGCCATGTACGGGCAGAGCGGGATCACCTCCTTCTGGAACGGTGACAAGACCACCGTCGACGACCCGAAGAACGTCGCCGCCCTGGAGAAGTACGTCGGGCTGTACAAGAAGGACACCCCGTCCGCCGACGTCAACAACGACTTCACCAAGATGGTCGCGCAGTGGGATTCCGGCACGATCGGGATGCTGAGCCACAACCTCGGTTCCTACGCGGACCACGAGAAGGCGCTGAGCGGGAAGTTCAAGGGAATCCCGAATCCGACGCTGGACGACGGGACCCGGGTTCAGGTGTCCAATCCGGTGGACGGTCTCGGGCTCTTCAAGGTCGGCAAGAACAAGGCCGCCGCCTGGAAGTTCATCGAGTTCGCCGCTTCCCACGAGGCCAACAGCAAGTGGAACGAGTCGGCGGGGCAGGTGCCGGCGAACAACGAGGCCGCGCAGGACGCGTGGGTGCAGGCGTCGGAGCCGACGAAGCTGGCCGCCGAGGCGCTCAACGGGGCCACGACGAAGATCGTGCAGCTTCCCTACTACCTGCCGGACTGGAACACCATTTCCAAGGCCGACAACGAGCCGAACTTCCAGAAGGTGCTGCTCGGGAAGACGACCGCGAAGGAGTTCCTGGGCACGCTGGCCGACCAGCTCGACAAGGCCCAGGCGGACTGGAAGGCACATCACTGAGATCGGTTGCGGGGAGCTGCGGGTCCGTCGTGGCTGGTCGCGCCCACGCGGCGGACCCGCAAATCGATACAGCCCCGCGCCCCCAGGACAGAGACCTGAAAGGTGCACCCTCGTGTCCCTTACGCGCAGGCAGGTGACTTCCGCGGCCTTGGCCGCCGTTCCTCTCGCCGGACGGTCGCCGGGGAGGAAACCGAGAACCCTCTACATCGCCGGTGATTCCACCGCCGCCCAGAAATACGCCGACGCGGCTCCGGAGACCGGGTGGGGAATGGCGCTCCCCTTCTTCCTCCGGAACGAGACAACCGTCTCCAACCAGGCCGTGAACGGCCGGAGTTCCAAGAGCTTCGTCGACGAGGGACGGCTGGACGCCATCCTCGCCGCCATCCGGCCGCACGATCTGCTCCTCGTCCAGTTCGCGCACAACGACGAGAAGAGCACCGATCCCACCCGGTACACCGAGCCCTGGAGCACCTACCAGGACTATCTGCGGCTCTACATCGAAGGCGCCCGCGCGCACGGGGCCCGGCCGGTCCTCGCCACCCCCGTCGAGCGGCGGCGGTTCGACGCCGACGGCAACGCCGTGCCGACCCATGGCGACTACCCGGCGGCGATGCGTGCGCTGGCCGGGCAGGAGCACGTGGCGCTGCTCGACATAGAGGCGCTGTCGCTCGCGCTGTGGCAGTCGCTCGGGGTCGAGGCGACCAAGACGTACTTCAACTGGACCGACACCGAGCAGGACAACACGCACTTCAACCCGCCGGGGGCCATCGCCGTGGCCCGGCTCGTGGCGCAGGAGCTGCTGCGCACCCGGGTGCTGGCCCGGCACGACGTCGTCCGGCTGCACGAGGACATACCGACGTCCTGGATCACCTGGCCACCCGCATAGCCGAGGAGAACCGCACAGTGCGTACACAGATATGTCATGGACGCGTCATAGGCGCGCTGGCCGGCTGCACGGCTCTCGTCCTGGCCGTGACCGGGACCGCCCAGGCCGCCGCCCCGCACCGGACCGCGCTCGACCGCCAGGTGCTCGCCGCCAACGACGGCTGGGGCTCGGCCGGCACCGGGACCACCGGCGGGGCCGCCGCCGACGCCGCGCACGTCTACACCGTCACCACCTGGGACGATTTCAAGGCCGCCCTCGCCGACGGCGGCAGCGCGCCGAAGATCGTCAGGGTCGTGGGGACCATCGACGCGGACGGGCCGAGCTGCGACTCGTTCGCCGTGCCCGGCTACGACTTCGCCGCCTACCTCGCCACGTACTCACCCGAGGCCTGGGGCCACTCCACCAACCTCGACAACGAGCCCGACGACAGCCCGGAGGGGCTGCGCCGCGCCTCCCAGGCCCAGCAGGACGCCTACATCAAGGCCTACGTCCCGGCCAACACCACCATCGTCGGCATCGGCAAGGACGCCGGCTTCAAGGGCGCCAGCCTGCAGATCAAGGCCGTCGACAACGTCATCGTCCGCAACCTGGCGTTCGAGAGCCCCCTCGACTGCTTCCCGCAGTGGGACCCGACCGACACCGCCGACGGCAACTGGAACTCCGAGTACGACAGCGCGGTGATCTACGGGGCGACCCATGTCTGGATGGACCACGACACGTTCACCGACGGGGACCACCCGGACAGCACGCTGCCGTACTACTTCGGGCGGATCTACGAGCAGCACGACGGCGAACTGGACATCGTCAAGGGCGCCGACTACGTCACCGCCTCCTGGAACGTCTTCGAGGACCACGACAAGACGATCCTGATCGGCAACAGCGACAGCGCGTCCACGGCGGCCGTCGACCGGGGGCACCTCAAGGTCACCTTCCACCACAACCTGTTCGCCAACCTGGTGGAGCGGGCCCCGCGGGTGCGGTTCGGGCAGGTCGACTCCTACAACAACCACTTCGTCGCCGAGGACGGCTACGGCTACAGCTACGGCATCGGCATGGAGTCCCAACTCGTCGCCGAGCACAACGCGTTCACCCTCGCGGACGGGATCGGCGCAGGCACGATCCTGAAGAAGTGGAAGGAGGCGCCGCTCACCGCCGACGACAACTACGTCAACGGTGCACCGACGGACCTCATCGCCGTCCACAACACCGAGGTGCCCGGCGAGATCCTCCAGTCCGGCGCCGGCTGGACCCCGACCCTGCGCACGAGGATCGACCCGGCACAGGCCGTGCCGCGCATCGTCGACTGCGGCGCGGGCGCCGGCCGCCTGCGCTGACACCTCCCGGGGCCGGGGCGGCGCGCGCCCCGGCCCCCACCCCCCACGGCAAAGGACGTACCGCCACCTCCCTTTCCCCGCCACCGTCAAGGAGCACCCGCATGTCCTGGCCCCACCTTCCCCTGTCCAGACGGGGTTTCCTGCTCGCGGGCGCCGGGGCGGGCGCCGCGCTCGGCCTGGCCGCCCTCCCCGCGCACGCCTCGGGCCGCCCCTTCGGCCGCTACGGCTCCCCGGAGCGCCGCCTCACCCCGCAGACCCTCTACGTCGACCCGTACGGGCGCGGCGACTTCACCACCGTCCAGGCCGCCGTCACCGCCGCCACCGGCAGCGGACGGACCCTGGTCCTCGCCCCGGGCGTCTACCGGGAGACGGTGGCCGCCGACACCACCCGTACCGAGGCCACCTGGATCGGCGCCGCCGAGAACCCGCGTGACGTCGTCATCGTCTACGACAAGGCGGCCGGCACCCCCAGGCCGGGCGGCGGGACGTACGGCACCACCGGGTCCGCCACCGTCACCGTGCAGGGCGACGGCTTCACCGCCCGCTGGATCACCTTCGCCAACGACTGGCTGCGCGCCGACCACCCCGACATCAGCGGGACGCAGGCCGTGGCCGTCAAGGTGCAGGGCGACCGCAGCGCCTTCCACCACTGCCGCTTCCTCGGCCACCAGGACACCCTGTACGCCGACTCGACGGCCCTCGGCGTCCTCGCCCGGCAGTACTTCGCGCACTGCTACGTCGAGGGCGACGTCGACTTCGTCTTCGGGCGGGCCACGGCGGTGTACGAGGGCTGCCACTTCCGCACCCTGGACCGCGCCGACCTCGCCGCCGCCCCGTACGGGTTCGTCCTCGCGCCCTCGACGGCGGGCGCCAACCCGCGCGGCTACCTGGTGACCCGCGGCCGGGTGAGCAGTGCGGCCCCGGACGCCTTCTACAAGCTGGCCCGGCCCTGGGTGCCCAGCTCCGACACCACCGCCCGGCCCTCCCTCGTCGTCCGGGACACCGTCCTCGGTCCCGGGATCGACGCCGTCGCCCCCTACACCGACATGTCGGCGAGCTTCCCCTGGCAGTCCATGCGGTTCGCCGAGTACCGCAACACCGGACCGGGCGCGGTCGTCTCCGTCCCCGAGAACCGGCCCCAACTCACCGACGAGCAGGCCGGGTCGGCGACCCGGGAGACCTACCTCGGCGACTGGACCCCGTGGCAGGGGTGCTGACGTGGCGACCCGACGCGCACTCCTCGCCGCCACTGCCGCGCTGGCCATGGGCTCGGCCACCGGCTTCACCCGCGACCGCCGTGTCCTGCACGTCCGCCCCGGTGACTCCGTGCAGGCCGCCGTGGACGCGGTGGCCGGGCCCGGGTGGACGATCGTCGTGCACCCGGGGACGTACCGCGAGGTCGTCGATGTGCCCGCCGAGAAGGCCGAGTTGACGATCCGGGGGGCCGGCCGTGAGCCGCGGGCCGCCGTCATCGTCTTCGACAACGCCAACGGGACGCAGCGGCCCGACGGTTCGGGGACCTACGGCACGGCCGGCTCGGCCACCTTCAGCTCGGCGGCACCCGGGCTCGTCGTCCGCGACCTCACCCTGGCCAACGACTGGCTGCGCGCCGACCACCCGGAGATCACCGGCACCCAGGCCGTCGCCGCCTGCCTGACCGGGGACCGTACGCACGTCGAGAACGTGCGGCTGCTCGCGCACCAGGACACCCTGTTCGCCGACACCACCGAACTCGGCTCCTTCGACCGGCAGTTCTTCCGCCGCTGCCACATCGAGGGCGATGTCGACTTCGTCTTCGGGCGGGCGAGGGCGGTGTACGAGCACTGCCACTTCCGCACCCTGCAACGGGACGTGGCCTTCACCCCCAAGGGCATGGTGTTCGCCCCCTCGACCGCCCGTGCGAACCCGTACGGGTTCCTCGCCGTCCGCTGCCGGTTCTCCTCCGGCGCGGAGGACGGGGCGTACAAGCTGGCGCGGCCCTGGGTGCCGTCCTACGAGACCACCGCCTGGCCCTCGCTGGTCGTGCGGGACAGTCTCATCGGTCCCGGGATCGACCCGGTCGCGCCCTACACGAACATGCGGGACGCCTATCCCTGGCAGTCCATGCGGTTCGCCGAGTACCGCAACTCCGGGCCGGGCGCGGTGATCACCGTCCCCGAGAACCGGCCCCAGCTCACCGACGCCGAGGCCGCGTCGCACACCCCCGCGGCCTACCTCGGCGACTGGAAACCCGTCCGCTCATCCTGATCGACGAAAGGACCCGCACGTCATGCGTCGAATCAGCACCTTCACCGCGCTGGCCGTGACCACGGCATCGCTCGGACTCGCCGTGATCGCCACCCCGGCACACGCGGCCACCGTCGTGGTCAGCACCTCCACCGACCTGTCCAACGCCATCAAGAACGCCACCGCCGGCGAGGTCATCCAGGTCCGCGGCGGCACCTACTACCCGACCGCCACCCTCCAGTCCACGGTCAACGGCACCTCCGCCGCGCCGGTCACGCTCACCGCCTACGGCTCGGAGACGGTCAAGATCGACGGCTCCTCGCTGCCCTCCGGCCAGTGGATCTTCAAGCTGACCGCGGACTACTGGAACGTCTCCGACATCACCTTCCAGAACTCCCCGGACAGCGCGGTCGTCTGCCAGTCCTGCACCGGCACCAACTGGAGCAACATCAAGACCATCGACGGCGGCGACTCCGGCTTCACGCTGACCGGCGACGGCACGGTCAACAACACCGTGAAGAACCTGGACAGTTACGGCAACTACGACGCCGCCACGCACGGCCAGAACGCGGACGGCGTCGCCATCAAGTTCGGCTCCGGCACCGGCAACCTCGTCACCGGCGCCCGGCTGTACAACAACTCGGACGACGGGATCGACCTCTGGTCCTTCTCCTCGCCCGTCACCATCGAGCACACCTGGTCCTTCGGCAACGGCGTCAACCGCTGGGGCGACTCCGCCTTCGAGGGCAACGGCAACGGCTTCAAGCTGGGCGGCAACGGCGTCACCGTCGCGCACGTCGTCAACAACTCGGCCGCCTGGGGCAACTCGGGCAACGGGTTCACGGAGAACTCCAACACCGGCGCGATCGTCATCAACCGCACCACCGCCTACGCCAACAGCGGCTGGGGCTACTACTTCGCCACCAGCGCGGCCCGGCTCGGCAAGAACCTCGCGGTGGGCAACGGCAGCGGGTCGGTCAGCAAGGGCTCCTCGGTGGTGTCCGCCGGCAACAACTGGGACAGCGGCATCAGCACCCCCGCCTTCAGGTCGACGGACGCGACCACCACGTACAACGCCCGCCAGTCGGACGGCTCACTGCCGGCGACCACCTTCCTGACGACGGGGAGCACGACCATCGGGGCCACCATGAACTGAACGACGGAAGGCAACCGGAAGGATTCCCTCCAGGGCGCTTGACCCGCTTTTTGCCCGCCGATGAGATATCGATCAGGCAACGGGTCTCGCGCCCACCCCGGTGACGCGCGTAGAACTCCTGACATGCATAAGTCACTTCGTCTCGCCGCGATCGCCACCGTGTGTGCGGTCGCCGGCGGTGCCCTCTACGGCGCCGGTGCCGCCACGGCCGGCCAGTCGACCGCGAACTCCACCCACGAGCCGTACAACATCGGGCTCCTGGTGAAGGACATCGACACCTACTACGGCACCGCCGCCGACGCCAACGGCGTCTACCAGGCCTCGCCGACCAGCCCCTACGCCAAGGACCTGGCGCGCATCGACGCGGATGCCAAGCGCTACATCGACCGGGCCGCGCGCAAGGCGCACCGCCACGGCAAGAAGCCCGCGGTCGTCTTCGACATCGACGACACGCTGCTGCTCAGCCTCGACTACGAGAAGCGCTACAACTACACGTACAACTCCACCACCTGGGCCGACTACGTCAACAAGGCCGACCGGCCGGGCGTGTTCGGCAGCGCCGAGCTCGTCCAGTACGCGCAGAGCGAGGGCGTCGAGGTCTTCTACAACTCCGGGCTCAGCGAGGCGCAGCGCACCGCCGCCGTGGAGAACCTGAAGAAGATCGGCGCCGACGTCAACCTCGACGCCGCCCACATGTTCCTCAAGGACAAGGCCAACCCGCCGTCCTACCTGAGCTCCTGCGCCACCGCGGGCACCTGGAACTGCACCACCGTGCAGTACAAGTCCGGCACCCGCAAGCACATCGAGCAGGACCTCGGCTACGACGTCGTCGCCAACTTCGGCGACCAGTACTCGGACCTGGACGGCGGTTACGCGGACCGCACGTACAAGCTGCCGAACCCGACGTACTTCGTGTCGTAGTCGAGAAGGACGGCAACCCTTTCCGGCCACTGCGGCGACTGGGAGACAGAAACGGGCCGGGGCGGCCCCTCCGGCCCGTTTCGCTCCCCCTCGTCGAACACGTCCGGCACGTCTAGCTCGTCTAGCACGTCGAGGACGTCAAGGAAAGGAACGGCCAGTGCGCTTCAGCACCGGACGCCACCGCAGGACGCGTACCCTCTCGATCGCCGCGGCGGTGGCCGTCGCCGCGGGAGCGGGCGGCGTCTACCTCGGCCTGTCGAACGGCGGTGCCCAGGCCGCCACCAGCACGGTCACCGTCTCCACCACCGCACAGCTGGAGTCGGCCGTCGCGGGCGCCGCCGCCGGTACCGTCATCGAGGTGCGCGCGGGCACCTACTACCCGACCGCCACCCTCAAGTCGACCGCGAGCGGCACCGCGTCGAACCGCATCACGCTCCAGGCCCGCAGCGGCGAGAAGGTCAGGATCGACGGCTCCAAGCTCCCCGCCGGCCAGTGGCTCACCGGGATCTACGGCAGCTACTGGACCGTCCAGGACCTCACCTTCCAGAACTCCCCGGCCCAGGGCTTCGTCGCCACCTCGTCCACGGGCGGGATCTTCAAGAACCTCGTCACCGCGGACAACGGCGATTCCGGGTTCACCCTGCGCGGCGACAACACGGTGAACAACCTCGTCCAGAACCTGGACAGTTACGGCAACTACGACAAGGCCGGGCACGGCCAGAACGCCGACGGCATCGCCATCAAGTTCGGCTCGGGCACCGGCAACAAGGTGACCGGCGCGCGCCTCTACAACAACTCGGACGACGGGCTGGACCTGTGGCAGTTCTCGTCCCCCGTCCGGATCGAGCACAGCTGGGCCTTCGGCAACGGCAAGAACCGCTGGAACGACTCCGCGTTCGAGGGCAACGGCAACGGGTTCAAGCTGGGCGGCGGGGGCGTCGCCGTCGCGCATGTCGTCAACGACGACGCGGCCTGGGACAACACGCTGAACGGGTTCACCGAGAACTCCAACACCGGGGCGATCGTGCTGAACCGCAACACGGCGTACTCGAACGGCGAGGCCGGGTTCTTCTTCGCGACGAGCAGGTCGCGGCTGGCCCGGAACCTCTCCGTGGCCGACAAGGGCGGACTGGTCACGCGCGGCTCCGCCACCGTCTCCGCCGCGAACAGCTGGGACAGCGGGGTGACCGCGCCGGCCTTCAGGTCGACGGACGCGACGACCGCGTACGGGGCCCGTGCCGCCAACGGCTCCTTGCCCGCGACGACCTTCCTGACCACGGGGTCGAGCACCATCGGGGCGACCATGGACTGAGGCGGCGGCCGCCGCGCGTCGATGCGGTCCCGCGCCCCTGCCGCTTCTTCTGGGGGCGCGGGACCGCATCTGTGCGGACGGCCGTCAGGGCGGCATGTTCCCGGACCTCACCACCGGGGGTCTTGCCGCCGCCCTCGCGGACGCCGGGGCCGAGCCGGTTTCCCGCCGTGCGGCCGGGCTCGCCCGTCGGTTCCTGGTCGCCGCCGACGGGCAAAGGGTTGCCGTGTTCCCGGAACTTCTCTACGAGTCTCCGTCGGATGTCGTGTGGGCGGCGAAGCCGCCGGTCACCGCGTACTGCCCGCCGCCCGCGCCGCCCGTGATCGTGTAGCTGTCGTCCTTGGCGTCGCGGCCGCCGCGCTCGTGGTTGTACTGGCCCGCGAACACCCACTCGCCGACCGCGACCTTGCTGCCCGGCTTGAGCGTCCACGTGTAGACCAGGAAGCCGTCCTGCTCGGTCACGGTCTGCGTGAAGTCGCTCTCCGGCAGCGAGCGCCAGGCCCCGGCGTTGGACACCCCGCCGGTCTGGGCCACCTTCAGCCGCACCGTCAGCGCCGTCAGCTGCCCGGAGACCTTCAGGGTCACGTCGGACTGCGCCCAGAAGTCGTTGCTGTGCGGGTCCACCGAGCCGTCCGACCAGAGCGGGCCGTCCGTCTCGCCCTGTGCGACGGGTGCCGTGGGGGTGGCGGAGGCCCGGGGGGTCGACGAGGGCGCCGTACTCGTCCTGGGGGAGGCGTTCTGCGAGGGCGCGCCGGAGGCCGGCGGGGTGGCCGTGCGGGACGGCGGGCGGCTGGTCGCCTCCGGGGACGACAAGGGCGTCGGCGACACCGCGACCGTCTTCTCGGTGGGCGGGCCCTTGACGGCCGAGGCGACCGCGTAGCCGCCGACCCCGAGGACTGCGGCGACCGCGGCGGTGGCGCTGACCACCCGGACCCAGCCGAACAGGGGCGGAAGGGTGGCGCGATGGTTCGGGCGGTCCTGCGCGGCCATGCCCCGCTCGACCCGGGCCAGGATCCGGGCACGGTCGGGTTCGTGCGCCTCGGCCGCCTCGTGCAGCCGGGCGCGCAGCTCGTCGTGCACGTCCTGCTGCCTCATCGGTTCCTTCCTCCGCTCTCACCCGTCCGCGGCACCATCGCCGCGTGCACCTTCTGCGGAACACCCTGGGACTCGCCGAGCAGCCGCTGCAACTCCGCCATGCCCTTGGACGTCTGGCTCTTAACGGTACCCACCGAGATCCCCAGGGCGAGCGCGGTGTCCTTCTCCGACAGGTCGAACGCGTGCCGCAGCACCACGCACGCCCGCTTGCGGAACGGCAGGCGGCGCAGCGCGCCCTGCACGTCGACCACGCCGGCGACGTCCGGGTTCTCGGCGGTCTCCTCGCGGTGCGACCAGAACAGGGCGATCCGGCGCCGCTCGCGCACGGCGCTGCGGATACGGGTGCGGGCCAGGTTGGCGACGACCCCCCGGGCGTAGGCGACCGGGTGGTCGGCGGCCCGCACCCGGTCCCAGCGGTGCCACAGCGCCAGCAGGGCGTCGGCGGCCAGATCGTCGGCGGCGTCCGCCTCACCGGTCAGCAGCTGGGCGAGACGGGCGAGTTCGGCGTAGTGGCGCTCGAAGAAGGCATGGAACTCCACGGAGGCGGCGTCGTCGACGACTGAGCCCACGGGTGACCTCTTCTGTCAGGGATTCTGTGTCATGTAGATGACATGCGGTGACTTGTGAACATCCGGAGGAACGTTCCGGCGAGATCCGGAGCGTAGCAGTGATCATTTCGTGTGTGCCGTACGGGGGTTCGATGTGCTTTGTGCGAGGGGCCGGACGCGGTGTGGTCCACCGAACCACACCGAGCCTGATTCCGTAACACGGGGAAAACCTGAAACCGGTGTCGCGCGGGAACAATCCAGCCAGCATCCGCGCACGCACGCCCAGGGGACGAGGAGTCCGACCATGTCCGAGACGCAGAAGGTGGACCGGCCGCAGGGGGCCGCGCCACCTGCCGGGAACGGCGTCGACCGGTTCTTCAAGATATCCGAGCGAGGTTCCACCTTCGGCCGGGAGATACGCGGCGGCTTCGCCACGTTCTTCACCATGGCCTACATCCTTGTCCTGAACCCCATCATCCTCGGCAGCGCCAAGGACAAGTTCGGTCACACCCTCGACACCGGCCAACTCGTCACCGCCACCGCGCTGGTGGCCTGCGTCATGACGGTCGTCATGGGCGTGGGCGGCAATCTGCCCCTCGCCATCGCCGCCGGACTCGGCCTCAACGCCGTCGTGGCCTTCCAGCTGGCGCCGCTGATGAGCTGGCCCGACGCGATGGGCCTGGTGGTCCTCGAAGGCCTGCTGATCTGTCTGCTGGTCGTGACCGGGCTGCGCGAGGCGATCATGAACGCCATCCCGCAGCAGCTGAAGCAGGCCATCGGCGTCGGCATCGGCCTGTTCATCGCCTTCATCGGCTTCGTGGACGCCGGCTTCGTCAGCCGCATCCCGGACGCCGCGGAGACCACCGTGCCGGTGCAGCTGGGCGCCGTCGGACGGCTCACCGGCTGGCCCGTGCTCGTCTTCTGTATCGGCGTGCTCCTGACCATCGCGCTGGTCGCGCGGAAGGTGAAGGGCGCGATCCTGATCAGCATCGTCACGATGACGCTGGTGGCGATCGTCATCAACTCGGCCGCCGACATCAAGAGCTGGGGCCTGACCACGCCGAAGGTCCCCGACAAGATCGTGGAAGCGCCCGACTTCGGGCTCATCGGTCACTTCAGCCTGTTCGGCGGCTTCGCCAAGGCCGGTGTCCTCACCGCCGTACTGCTGGTCTTCACCCTGATCCTGTCCGACTTCTTCGACGCCATGGGCACGATCGTCGGCATCAGCGCGGAGGCCGGACTGCTCGACGAGCGGGGGCAGGTGCCGGGCATCGGGCGGGTGCTGTTCATCGACGGCGCGGCGGCGGTGGCCGGCGGCATCGGCTCGGCCTCCTCCAGCACGGCGTACATCGAGTCGGCGGCGGGGGTGGGGGAGGGGGCGCGCACCGGCTTCGCCAACCTGGTCACCGGCGGCCTGTTCGGACTGGCGCTCTTCCTCACGCCGGTGCTGACCATCGTCCCGCTCCAGGCGGCGGCGCCCGCGCTGATCGCCGTGGGCTTCCTGATGATGACCCACGTCAAGCACATCGACTGGGACAAGTACGAGATCGCGATCCCGGCGTTCCTCACCATCGCCGCGATGCCGTTCACGTACTCCATCACGGACGGCATCGGGGCGGGCTTCCTGGCGTACGTCGTGATCAAGGCGGTGCTGGGGAAGGCGAAGGAGGTCAACTGGCTGTTGTGGGCCGTGTCGGCCTTGTTCCTGGTGTACTTCGCGATCGATCCGGTGGAACAGGTGCTGGGCGTGAAGTAGAGCGCCCCGTAAGGGGCGCGGGGAACTGCGCGACCAGCCACGGCGAGACCCGCAGTTGATCGCGCAGAGAACCCTTCAGTTCTTCAGCGCCGCTTCCATCATGGCCTTCGCCACCGGCGCCGCCAGACCGTTGCCGCTGACCTCCGACCTCGCGGCGTCGGACTGTTCGACCATCACCGCCACGGCGACCTCCTTCCCCGTGCTGTCCGACTTGCCGTACGACGTGAACCAGGCGTACGGCGTCTTGCTGTTGTTCTCGCCGTGCTGGGCCGTGCCCGTCTTGCCGCCCACCGTGACGCCGGAGATCCGCGCGTTCGTGCCCGTGCCCTGCTCGATGACCGTCTGCATCGCGGACTGGAGCTGCTCGGCGGTGGAGGAGCTGACGATCTCCTTGGTGCTCGTGTCGTCGTCGTAGTTCTTGAGCACATCGCCGCCGCTGTCGGTGATCTGGGAGACCATGTGCGGGGAGACCAGCTTGCCGCCGTTGGCGATGGCGGCCGACACCAGGGCCATCTGGAGCGGGGTCGCCGTGACGTCGAACTGGCCGATGCCGGAGAGGCCGGTCTGGGCCTTGTCCATGTCCTTCGGGTAGACGCTGGCGTAGGCCCGTACCGGCACGTCCTGCTTGTCGTCGTTGAAGCCGAACTTCTCGGCCATCGCCCGCACCTTGTCCTGGCCCAGGTCGACGGCCATCTTCCCGAAGACGTTGTTGCAGGAGTACTGGAGAGCCACCCGGATCGAGGCGTTCTCGCAGGGTGCCGAGGTGCTCTCGTTCTTCAGCGGGGTCACCGTGCCCGGCAGCGTGTAGGGGATGGGGCTCACGGTCCGGTCGTCGACGTTCTTGTAGAGCCCGTCCTCCAGCGCCGCCGCCGCGACCACCAGCTTGAACGTCGAGCCCGGCGGCAGCGGCTGGCGCAGCGCCCGGTTGGTGAGCGGCTTGTCCGGGTCGGCGTTGAGCTTCTTCCAGGCCGCACCGGCGGTGTTGGCGTCGGTGAGCGAGGAGGGGTCGTACGACGGGGTCGACACCACGGCCAGGATCTTGCCGGTCTTCGGGTCGATCGCGACCGCCGCGCCCTTGTTGCCGCCGAGCGCCTTGTAGGCGGCCTTCTGGACGTCCGGGTCGATCGTCGTGATCACGTTGCCCGGCTCGGCACGCTCGCCGGTGACCGTGTCCATGACCGTCTTCAGCCGGCTGTCGGTGCCGTTGAGCAGGTCCTGGTAGATGCCCTCCAACTGGGTCGGGGCATAACTCTGTGAGGCGTAGCCCGTCACTGCGGCGTACAGCTTGCCGTTCGTGTAGGTGCGTTTGTACTTGAGGTCGCTGTTTCCCCCGGTCTGTGCCGAGCCGGTGATCGAGTCACCGGCCACGACGATGTTCCCGAGCGGCTGCGAGTACGTCTCTATCGCGTTGCGCCGGTTGGCCGTGTCGTCCGCGAGGGCCTGACCGTCGTAGAACTGCACCCATGTCGCCCTGGCCAGCAGGGCGAGCACGAGCAGCAG
Organism: Streptomyces fuscichromogenes; assembly: GCF_014645815.1. Taxonomy (GTDB): domain Bacteria; phylum Actinomycetota; class Actinomycetes; order Streptomycetales; family Streptomycetaceae; genus Streptomyces; species Streptomyces fuscichromogenes. The sequence continues at coordinate 716,554 of NZ_BMML01000001.1, forward strand.
TGTGAAGACGGACACCCGCCTGATCGTCTTGTTCATTCCGCTCAGACAGACGAGTGAATGGGGGGTGCGCGTTCCCTGCGGACGGATTTCTCATGGCCCGCTCATGCGGATCCCGCCCGGTCAGAGCCTGCGCGTCGCCAGGGTCAGCCGGTCCCGGGCGTCGAACAGGGCGTCCTTGATCATCTGTTCGTGGGCGGGGGTGAGCCGGGCCACCGGGACCGAGCAGCTGATCGCGTCGCGGGCCGGGGTGCGGTAGGGGACCGCCACACCGAAGCAGCGCAGCCCGAGCGTGTTCTCCTCGCGGTCGATCGCGAAGCCCTGCTCGCGGATCTGGTGGAGCTCCTCGATGAGCTTCTCGCGGTCGGTGAGGGTGTGCTCGGTCAGCGCGGGGAGGGTCTCCGGCAGCAGCTTGCGGACCTGCTCGTCGGTGTGGGTGGCGAGCAGTGCCTTGCCGAGCGAGGTGGAGTGCGCGGGGAGGCGGCGGCCCACCCGGGTGAAGGGGCGCAGGTAGTGCTGGGACTGGCGGGTGGCCAGGTAGACCACGTTGGTGCCGTCGAGACGCGCGAGGTGGATGGTCTCCGTGGTGTCGTCGGAGAGCCGGTCCAGGGTCGGGCGGGCGGCCGCGACCACCTCGTCGCCGTCGATGTACGACGTGCCGACCAGCAGGGCCCGCACCCCGATGCCGTACCGGGTGCCGGTCGCGTCCGTCTCCACCCAGCCCAGCTCCACCAGGGTGCGCAGCAGCATGTAGAGGCTGGACTTGGGATATCCGACGGCCTCCTGGACGGCCGCGAGGGAGTGCATACCGGGCCGGCCGGCGAAGTACTCGAGCAATTCCACGGTCCGTACCGCGGACTTGACCTGTGCCCCGCCGCCTGTCTCGCCTGCCGACATCGCCCTTGACCCCTTCGTTGGACGAGAAACCGAGGTTATAGTCTCCAACAGCATATTCATCATCAGAGACAGCGTTCAGTATATCGAACATCCCTGGTGAATGACCCGGATATGACCCGGATATCGCGGCAGGACGTGATCATGGAGGGACCCGCGGTGGCAGCAGCACCAGTCTGGAGTGTCGACCCGCGCACCGGGAAGCAGCGTGAACAGGTTGCGGTGGAGGCCACAGCCGAGGAGGTCGACGCCGTCGTCAAGGCCGCGCACGCCGCCCGGGCCTCGCTCGCCGACCGTACGGTCCGTGCCGCCTTCCTGCGCTCGGCCGCCGCCGGACTCGCCGCGGCCAAGGAGCAGCTGGTCGAGGCCGCCGATGCGGAGACCGCGCTCGGCCCGGTCCGGCTCACCGGTGAACTCGCCCGCACCGGCTACCAGCTGCGGGCCTTCGCCGACATCGTCGACGAGGGCGCCTTCCTCGACGTCATCATCAACCACCCCGACGCCACCGCCACCCCGCCGATCCCGGACCTGCGCCGCTACAAGGTCCCGCTGGGTGTCGTCGCCGTCTACTCGGCCTCCAACTTCCCCTTCGCCTTCTCGGTCGCCGGCGGCGACACCGCGAGCGCGCTGGCCGCCGGCAACCCGGTCGTCGTCAAGGCCCACCCCGACCACCCGGCCCTGTCCGAGCTGGTCGCCAAGGTGCTGCGGCGGGCCGCGGCCGAGCACGGCATCCCGGAGGCCGTCGTCGGTCTCCTGCACGGCTTCCAGGCCGGCATCGAGCTGATCGGGCACCCGCTGGTCGCCGCCGCGGGCTTCACCGGTTCCGTCCGGGGCGGGCGCGCGCTCTTCGACGCGGCCGCCGCACGTCCGGTGCCGATCCCCTTCCACGGCGAACTGGGCTCGCTGAACCCGGTCCTCGTCACCGAGGCCGCGGCCGCCGAGCGGGCCGAGGAGATCGGCAGCGGCCTCGCCGGGTCGATGACGCTGGGCGTCGGGCAGTTCTGCGTGAAGCCGGGCCTGGTGCTGGTGCCGGCCGGTTCCGCCGGTGACGGCCTGGTCAAGTCCCTCACGGACGCGGTCAGCGACACCGACGCGGGTGTGCTGCTCGACCACCGGATGCGGGACAACTTCGTCGCCGGGGTCGCCGAGCGGGCCGGACTGCCCGACGTGGAGAGCCCGGTGACGCCCGGGTCGGGCGGCGAGCACACCGTGAGCGCCGGGTTCCTGACGGTGCCGGCGGCCCGGCTGGCCGAGGAGGGGGTCCATGACCTGCTCATCGAGGAGTGCTTCGGGCCGGTGACCGTGGTGGTCCGCTACGAGGACCGGGCGGAGGCGACGGCGGTGCTGTCGCGGCTGCCGGGGAACCTCACGGCGACGGTGCACGTCTCCGACGCGGAGGCCGCGGGGGAGGGGCTCGGGGCGGAGATCCTCGCGGAGCTGACGCCGCTGGCCGGGCGCGTGCTCGTGAACGGGTGGCCGACCGGGGTCGCGGTGGCCCCGGCCCAGCACCATGGCGGGCCCTACCCGGCCACCACCTCCACGTCGACGTCCGTGGGCGGTACGGCCATCGAGCGGTGGCTGCGGCCGGTGGCGTACCAGGGGGCGCCCGCCGCCCTGTTGCCCGCAGAGCTGCGGGACGAGAATCCGCTGGGGCTTCCTCGCCGGTTCAACGGGGTGCTGGAGCGGTAGCGCCGTCGGGGCGGGGGAGGCGTCGGCGGCTGCGGGTGGTCCGTGACCGCCCGCGCAGTTCCCCGCGCCCCCCTCAGGTCGGCCGCCCGTGCGTACGTCGAATGGTTCTGCTGACACAATCTGCCCATGGACCTGGAACTTCCCGAACTTCCTTTCTCCCTCCGCACCTACGGGCCCGACGGGCACTGGTCCCATGAGGACGGGGTGCTCACCGCGTGGGCCGGGGCCCGGCAGGACCGGTTCGTGTCGCCCACCGGGGAGGCGCTGGATCCCGCTTCGGACGCACCCCGGCTGCTGGGGGCGCCCGAGGGGGACTTCCAGCTGATCGCCCGGGTCACCGTCGGGTTCGGTGCCGCCTTCGACGCCGGTGTGCTGTACGTCCACGTCGGCGACCGGGCCTGGGCCAAGCTCTGCCTGGAGAACTCCCCGGACGTGCCCACCGTCTGCACCGTGGTCACGCGGGGACACTCCGACGACGCCAACTCCTTCACGGTGGAGGGAAGTTCGGTCTGGCTGCGGATCAGCAGGACCGGGCGGGCGTTCGCCTTCCACGCCTCCCGCGACGGCAAGAAGTGGGTCTTCGTACGGCTGTTCACCCTGGGCGGCGAGAAGGAGACGGAGGGCGCCCTGGTCGGTTTCATGACCCAGTCGCCGATGGGGGAGGGGTGCGTGGTGACGTACGACCACATCGAGTTCAGGCCCGACTGGCCGGCCGACCTGCGTGACGGAAGCTGAGTACGCCCGGTCCGGCCGGCACGGAACCGGCGGGGACGCGGTCACGTCCTCCGTTGCATGATCCGTGACAGTGTGAAGGGGCTCCGCGTGATCCGCACGGCCCTGTCGGCCGAGGCGGAGACGATCGCCGCGCTGCACCTCAGGGCCCGGTCGACGTACTACCCGGGCGGTCTCCCGGACGACGGCATCGACTGGACGGCCGCCTGGCGCGGAGCCGTCGAGCGGCCCGACGGACAGGTGCTGTGCGTGGTGGAGGCGGGCGCGGTCATCGGGGTCGCCTCCTTCCGTACCCCGGACGGCGCCGCCGCTGACACGGTCAAGCTGTTCCAGTTCCATGTCGACCCCGGTCACTGGCGTGCCGGTGTCGGCACCGCCCTGCACACCGCCTGTCTGGAGCAGTGGCGGGCCGACGGCAGGCGGACCGCCGTGCTGGACGTGCACGTCGAAAACCTCCGGGCGCGGGCCTTCTACCTCCGCCAGGGCTGGGTGCCGGACCCGGAGAACCCGCCCGCCGACGGCGCCGACCACCTGTACCTGCGGTACGCGGTGACCGGGGAACGAGGGGAATGAAGCGGGCTGGTTGAAGGTTCAGGTAGTTGAGAGTCGTCTTATCACTACCTGGAGAGCCGAAGACATGCGCGTCGAGATCTGGAGCGACATCGCCTGCCCCTGGTGCTACGTGGGCAAGGCCCGCTTCGAGAAGGCCCTGGCGGCCTTCCCGCACCGCGACGACGTCGAGGTCGTGCACCGCTCCTTCGAGCTGGACCCCGGCCGCGCCAAGGACGACGTCCAGCCGGTGCTCGCCATGCTCAGCAAGAAGTACGGCATGAGCGAGGCGCAGGCCCAGGCGGGCGAGGACAACCTGGGCGCGCAGGCCGCCGCCGAGGGACTGGCGTACCGCACCCGGGACCGCGACCACGGCAACACCTTCGACCTGCACCGGCTGCTGCACCTCGCCAAGGAGCAGGGCCGCCAGGACGAGCTGATCCAGATCCTGTACCGGGCGAACTTCGCCGAGGAGCGGTCCCTGTTCAGCGAGGGCACCGAGCGCCTCGTCGAGCTGGCCGTGGAGGCCGGGCTGGACGCGGCGGCCGTGCGCGAGGTGCTCGCCGACCCCGCCCGCTACGCCGACGAGGTCCGCGCCGACGAGCGCGAGGCCGCCGAGCTCGGTGCCAACGGGGTGCCGTTCTTCGTCCTCGACCGGAAGTACGGGGTCTCGGGGGCCCAGCCCGCCGAGGTGTTCACGCAGGCGCTCAGCCAGGCCTGGGGCGCGCGGTCGCCGCTGAAGCTCATCGACGAGGGTGGCGCGCAGGCCTGCGGCCCGGACGGGTGCGCGGTCCCGCAGCACTGAGAAGGGCCAGGTCAGGGCCGTCTTATAAGCGTCGCTTCGGGGATCCGGGTAGAAATGCGCAATGGACGGGGGATTCCCCGGGCCGCAGAGTGGACGCATGGAGACCACGGAGACGTTCGAGAGCCTCGTCCGCGCCGAGTTCACCCCGAAGAGCACCTACCTGAACACCGCCAGCAACGGCCTGCTGCCGGCCCGTACCGTGGCCGCCCTGCACGAGGCGGCGCTGCTGCGGGCCGAGGGCCGGCCCCTGACCTCGCTGTACGAGGACGTGGAGGCGTGCCGGGCGGGCTATGCCCGGCTCGCCGGTGTCCCGGCGAGCCGGGTGGCGGCGGGTGCCTCGGTCGCCGCGCACTCCGGCGTGATCGCCGCCTCGCTGCCGGCCGGCGCCGAAGTCCTCACCGCCGAGGACGACTTCACCTCCGTGCTGAACCCCTTCCACGTCCGCGGCGACCTCAAGGTCCGCGCGGTCCCGCTGGAGCGCGTCGCGGAGTCCGTCCGCCCGGACACCGCCCTCGTCGCGATCAGCGCGGCCCAGTCGGCGGACGGCCGGATCGCCGACCTGCCCGCGCTGCGCGAGGCCGCCCGCGCCCACGGGGCCCGCACCTACGTCGACTTCTCGCAGGCCGCCGGCTGGCTGCCGATGGACGCCGACGCGTACGACTTCACCGCGTCCGTCTCCTTCAAGTGGCTGCTCGGCCCGCACGGCGCGGCCTTCCTGGTGGTCCCCGAGGACTTCGGCGGGCTCACCCCGGTGCTCGCGGGCTGGGTCGCGGGCGAGGCACCCTCGAACAGCTGCTATGGCCCGGTCGCCGAACTCGCGCACTCCGCCCGGCGGTTCGACCTCACGCACGCCCTGTTCACGTTCGCGGGCCTGCGCCGCTCGCTCGACCTGATCGAGGAACTCGGCGTGGCCGCCGTGCACGCCCACGACGTGGGCCTCGCCGACCGGTTCCGCGCCGGGCTCGCGGACCTCGGGCATCAGGCGGTGCCCGCCCCCGGCTCGGCGATCGTCTCGGTCCCCGGGCTCGGCGGCCGGCAGCCCGAGCTGAGCCGGGCCGGCATCGAGGTCTCCGACCGCGCGGGCAACCTGCGCGCGGCCTTCCACCTCTTCAACACACCCGCCGACGTGGACCACCTGCTCGACACCCTGGCCGGCTGACCGACGGCACGGCCGGGCCGGGATCCCTCGTCCCACCCGAGGAGATCCCGGCCCGGCGGCTCACCGCACGGTCACCTCACCGGGGCGAAGTCCCGGGCCCCGATGAACTCCGGTCGGCGTACCGGCGCGGCGAACGGTTCCACCGCCGTGTTCTCCACGCTGTTGAACACGATGAAGACGTTGCTGCGCGGGAACGGTGTGATGTTGTCGCCCGAACCGTGCATGCAGTTGCAGTCGAACCAGGTCGCCGACCCCGGCCTGCCGGTGAACAGCCTGATGCCGTGACGCGAGGCCAGTTCGGTCAGGGCCTCGTCGGAGGGCGTGCCCGCGTCCTGCATCTGCAACGACTTCTTGTAGTTGTCCTCCGGCGTGGCCCCGGCGCAGCCCAGGAACGTCCGGTGCGAGCCCGGCATGATCATCAGGCCGCCGTTGGTGTCGTGGTTCTCGGTCAGGGCGATCGAGACGGACACCGTGCGCATGTTCGGCAGCCCGTCCTCGGCGTGCCAGGTCTCGAAGTCCGAGTGCCAGTAGAAGCCGCCGGCCCCGAACCCCGGCTTGACGTTGATCCTGGACTGGTGGACGTACACGTCCGAGCCGAGGATCTGCCGGGCCCGGCCGACCACCCGCTCGTCGCGCACCAGGTTCGCGAACACCTCGCTGATCCGGTGCACTTCGAAGACGGACCGGATCTCCTCGGACCTCGGCTCCACGACGGAGCGTTCGTCGGCCCGGATCGCCGGATCGGTGATCAGCCGCTCCAGTTCCCGCCGGTAGCCGGCCACCTCGTCCTCGCCGATGAGCTGCTCGACGGTCAGGAAGCCGTCGCGCTCGAAGGCCTCGAGCCGGTCCGTGGCGATCGGGCCGGCCGCGCCGGGCGCCGACCAGACGACCGGGTCCTTGCGGGGGACGGCGACCTCGACGGGGCCGCGGCTCGGGTAGAGGTCAGTGATCGTGGTCATGGTCAGCCCTCCTCCGTCAGCAGGGGATAGACGCCGTTCTCGTCGTGGTCCTCCCGGCCGGTGACCGGCGGGTTGAACACGCAGACACAGCGGAAGTCCTCCTTGACACGCAGCGAGTGCCGCTCGTGCCCGTCGAGGAGGTACATGGTCCCGGGCGTGATCGTGTACGAGGTCCCGGTCTCGTGGTCGGTCAGCTCGGCCTCGCCCTCGACGCAGACGACGGCCTCGATGTGGTTGGCGTACCACATGGACGTCTCGGTGCCCGCGTACAGGACCGTCTCGTGCAGCGAGAAGCCGACCCGCTCCTCGGCGAGGACGATGCGTTTGCTCTCCCAGGTGCCGGACGCGGCCTTCACATGGCGGTCGGTGCCTTCGATCTCCTTGAACGAACGGACGATCACGGTTCTGCGATGCCTCCTAGCTGGTGTTTCAGATGGTTTCCCGGACGGCCCGGGCGAGGACGCTGAGTCCCTCGTCCAGCTCCTCCGGGGTGACGGTCAGGGCGGGCAGCAGTTTCACGACCTCGCTCTGAGGCCCCGACGTCTCGATGAGCAGGCCGAGTTCGAAGGCGCGCGCGGCGATCCGCCCGGCCCGCTCCTTGTCGTGGAACTCCAGGCCCCACACCAGGCCCCGCCCCCGGTACTCGCGGACGTCGGCCAGGTTCTCCTCGACGATCGCGATGAGCCCCTGCTCGATCTGCTCGCCCTTGGTCCGGGTCTGCTTCTCCATCGCCGGGCCGTCGCTCCAGTAGCTCTCCAGGGCGGCGGCCGCGGTGACGAAGGCGGGGTTGTTGCCGCGGAAGGTGCCGTTGTGCTCGCCCGGCTCCCACACGTCCAGCTCGGGCCGGAACAGGCACAGCGACATCGGCAGCCCGTACCCGCTGATGGACTTGGACACGGTGACGATGTCCGGGACGATCCCCGACTCCTCGAAGGAGAAGAAGGTACCGGTGCGTCCGCAGCCCATCTGGATGTCGTCGACGATCAGCAGCATGTCCTGCCGCTCGCAGAGCGCCTTGAGGGCGCGCAGCCACTCGGGCCGGGCGACGTTGATGCCGCCCTCGCCCTGCACGGTCTCCACGATCACCGCGGCCGGCTTGTTGAGCCCCGATCCCTGGTCCTCCAACAGCCGCTCGAACCACAGGAAGTCCGGCACGGTCCCGTCGAAGTAGTTGTCGAAGGGCATCGGTGTCCCGTGCACCAGCGGGACCCCGGCCCCGGCCCGCTTGAACGCGTTCCCGGTGACCGCGAGGGACCCGAGGGACATCCCGTGGAAGGCGTTGGTGAACGACACGATCGCCTCGCGCCCCTTCACCTTCCGGGCGAGCTTGAGGGCCGACTCGACGGCGTTGGTCCCCGTCGGACCCGGGAACATGACCTTGTACGGCAGCCCGCGCGGCCGCAGCACCAGGTCCCGGAACGTCTGGAGGAACGACCGCTTGGCCGCCGTCGACATGTCGAGGCCGTGGGTGACGCCGTCCCGTTCCAGGTAGTCGAGCAGTGCCCGTTTCAGCACGGGGTTGTTGTGGCCGTAGTTGAGCGACCCGGCGCCGGCGAAGAAGTCCAGGTACTCGTGGCCGTCCTCGTCGTACATCCGGCTGCCCCGGGCCCGGTCGAAGACGGTCGGCCAGGCTCGGCAGTAGCTGCGGACCTCGGACTCCAGGGTCTCGAAGACGCCGAGGTCGGGCTGGGTGATGGTCACGGCGGGGCTCCTCAGTGCGATGTGGGGGTCAAGGGGCCGATGCGGTACAGGACTTCGGGGTGGTGCGGACCGTCGGGGAACTCACCGGCCTCGAACAGCACCGAGCGTTCGACGGCGGCGCCGTGCCGGTCGGCGTACGAGGCGAACAGGCGCTCGGAGGCCGTGTTGCCGGGCGTGATGGTGGTCTCGACGGCGGTGACCGGCTGTTCGGCGGCCACCCGGGCGGTGAGGCCGTCCAGCAGTCGCGCCGCGATGCCGCGTCCGCGCTCGGCGGCGTCCACGGCCACCTGCCAGACGAGCAGCGTGTCCGGCCGGTCCGGCCGGATGTATCCGGTCACGAACCCGACGGGCTCGCCGGCCGCGCCGCGCGCCACCGCCGAGGTGCCGGCGAAATCCCGGCACCACAGCAGATAGCTGTACGAGGAGTTCAGATCGAGGCTTCCGGAATTCTTGGCGATTCGCCAGAGAGCGGCACCATCGGTCACCAGCGGGCGGTCGACGATCAGGTCTGCTTGTGGGGCAGTCATGCGGACCGAATTTAGCGAGGCAAATGCAAAAATGCACGGCGAGGGTCGTTGTCGACCGAGCTCGCCATGCACTTATGTACCTATTTGTTCTGCCATAAAGCGGACAATTAACCCTGTTATGTGGGGTGCGTCACAGGGTTGAAACCCGGACGAAATTCCACCCGTTTAGCACTGCAAAAAGCGGGCAGGAGAACTCGGGAAAGCCATCTACGGAAGGGGAATCGGAAATTACCGTGAATTCGGGTTCCGATAACGCCGTCGATACGCGCCCGCAGGATGCCGGCGCGGTCGCGGTGCCGGTCGGCTACCGCCAGAAGGACTCCACCGTCCGCCGGGCCCCCTCCGGGTCCACCGGCAGGCCCTTCTTCGCCAGCCCCGTGCCGAGCGCCGCCAGGCTCGACCGGACGGCGTCGGCCGTCGCGTTTGCCCCGTAGTGGTTGACCCGGATCATCTCCCCGGCCAGCGCGCCCCCGCCCGCGGCCAGCGGCAGCGTGCCGTCGCCGGCCAGCGCCTCGGCGACCAGCTCCGAGGCCACCACGCCCGACGGCACCCGCAGCGTCGTGGCGACCGGCGCCGCGTCGGACTCCGCGTACACGTACGGCTCCAGGCCGCCGCCCAGGGCCACCGCGCCGGCCCGGGTGGCCAGCGCGGCCGTGCGATGCCGGGCCATCACCGCCTCCAGGCCGTCCGCCTCGATCCGCGCCACGCACGCCTCCAGTGCCAGCATCTCCAGCTGGGCCGGAGCGTGCAGCAGTGCCTTGCGGCCGCCGTCGATCCAGCGTTCCTTCCAGTCCGGCAGGGAGAGGTAGGAGTGGCGCGGGGCGCGCGGGTTCGCGGCCATCCGGGCCCATGCCCGCGCGCTCACCGACACCGCGGAGACGCCCGCCGGACCGCCCATCGCCTTCTGCGCCCCGATCACGCACAGGTCCACCCCCCACGCGTCCGGCAGCACCGGCTCGGCCCCGACCGAGGCCACCGCGTCCAGGTAGAAGAGGGCGCCGTGGGCCCGTACCGCCTCGCCGATCTCCGCGACCGGGTTGGTGTTGCCGGTCGCCGCCTCCGCGTGCACCAGGGAGACGAAGTCGATCTCCGGGTGGGCGGCGAAGGCCTCGCGGATCTGCTCGGCCGTGACGGCGGTGTGGAACGGCACGGCGAGGTCGATCACGGTCGCGCCGCAGTCCCGCAGCCAGTTCCCGAAGGTCTGCCCGTACGGGCCGGTGATCACGTTCAGTGCGACCGTTTCCGGCCCCGCCGTGGCCCTGATCGCGCCCTCCAGCGGCAGCAGCGCCTCGCCCTGCATGATCACGACGTCCTGGCGGGTATCCAGCAGGCGGGCCACCCGGTCCTCGATCGCGGCGAAGTGCGCGGCGCTCAGCGGGGGCAGGTCGAGGAAGGGGTGGGTCACGGCGGTGCTCTCTTCGCTCACGGAGGGGTGGATCAGGACGAGCGTAACCGGCACACCCCCGACGCCTCTGACCGGCGACTTCTTAGGCCGGACGGCCGCCCGACCATCGGTTTGATTTGAGGAACCCAAACATCTCCTTATAATCGGAACCCGCAGAAACGGAATCCACAGCTCCATCACAGACTCACGGGAGGTCTCGTGACCACGCTCCTCGGGCGCCGCCGGGCTCGTGCCCTGGCCGCCGTCACCGTCGCGGCCGGGCTGGCCCTCGTGGCCGGCTGCACGTCGAGCGGCAACGGCTCCAGCGCCTCCAGAACGGCCGCCGGCGGTGTCGTACTCGTCAAGGCCGGTCAGCTCACCACCTGCACCCACCTGCCGTACCCGCCGTTCCAGTCGGAGATCGACGGCAGGGTGCAGGGCTTCGACGTGTCGATGATCGACCTGGTCGCCAAGGACCTCGGCGTGAAGCAGCAGATCCTCGACACGCCCTTCGAGAACTTCAAGACCGGCGCCTTCCTCAACTCCGGCGAGTGCGACCTGGCCGCGGCCGGCATGACCATCACCGCCGAGCGCAAGAAGAACGTCGACTTCTCCGCCCCCTACTTCGACGCCACCCAGGCGCTCCTCGTCGGCAAGGACAGCGGCATCACCTCGCTCGCCGACGCCAAGGCCAAGAAGGTCCGGCTGGGCGCCCAGGCGCAGACCACCGGCGAGGACTACGCCAGGAAGCAGGGCTTCGACCCGGTCTCCTTCGAGTCCTCCGACGCCGTCCTCAACGGTCTGCGCACCGGTCAGGTCAAGGCCGTCATCATCGACTACCCGGTGGTCCAGGGCTGGCTGAAGGACAAGGCCAACGCGAACGCCTTCCAGATCGCGGGCAACATCAACACCGGTGAGCAGTACGGCTTCACGGTGAAGAAGGGCAACACCAAGCTGCTCGCCGCGATCAACAAGGCCATCGCCGACGCCAAGGCCGACGGCACGTACGAGAAGCTGTACGAGAAGTGGATCGGCCCCTACGAGCAGTCCGCGGCCTCTCCCTCCGCGTCATGACCGCGGCGGAGACCGAACTCCAGCCTCGCAAGAAGGGCCTGACCCGGCGTCAGAAGCGCAGGCTGTCACGCGGTGTGCAGTACGTCGTCTTCGTCGCCGCGGTGATCGCCTTCGCCGTCGGCGCCGACTGGGGGCGGCTGCGGAACCAGTTCGCCCAGTGGGACATCGCCAGGCAGATGTTCCCGGACGTCATCACGCTGGCCCTGAAGAACACCGTGCTCTACACGCTGTCCGGCTTCGTCGTCGGACTGGCCCTCGGCATGGTGATCGCGCTGATGCGGCTGTCCTCGGTGGGCCCCTACCGCTGGCTGGCCGGCGTCTACATCGAGATCTTCCGCGGCCTGCCCGCCCTGCTGATCTTCATCTTCATCGGCGTCGCCGTCCCGCTCGCCTTCCCCGGCACGGAGATCGTCGGCGGCACCTACGGCAAGGTGGCCCTCGCGCTCGGCCTGGTCGCCGCCGCCTACATGGCCGAGACCATCCGTGCGGGCATCCAGGCGGTCCCCAAGGGCCAGCTGGAGGCGGCCCGTTCGCTGGGCTTCTCACCCGCCCGCGCGATGATCTCGATCGTCATCCCGCAGGCGTTCCGCATCATCCTCCCGCCGCTGACCAACGAGTTGGTGCTCCTCTTCAAGGACTCCTCCCTCGTCCTGTTCCTCGGTGTCACCCTGGAGGAGCGCGAACTGTCCAAGTACGGCCGCGATTTGGCCAGTACGACCGCCAACTCCACGCCCATCCTCGTCGCCGGCCTGTGCTACCTGCTGGTCACGATCCCGCTCGGTTTCGTCGTGCGCCGCATGGAGGCGAAGGCCCAGGAGGCCGTGAAATGAGCCGACCCGAGATCCAGGTGAAGGGCCTGCACAAGTCCTTCGGCGACAACGAGGTGCTGCGCGGTATCGACCTGGAGATCGGCCAGGGCGAGGTCACTTGCGTCATCGGCCCGTCCGGCTCCGGCAAGTCGACGCTGCTGAGGTGCGTCAACCTCCTCGAAGAACCCACCCGGGGGCAGGTGTTCGTCGGCGGCACCGAGCTGACGGACCCGGACGTCGACATCGACGCCGTGCGCCGCCGGATCGGCATGGTCTTCCAGCAGTTCAACCTGTTCCCGCACCTCACCGTCACCGAGAACCTCACCCTGCCGCAGCGCCGGGTGCTCCGCCGGGACAGGGCGCGGGCCGCCCGCGTGGCCGCCGAGAACCTCGCCCGCGTGGGCCTCTCGGAGAAGGCGGACGCCTACCCCGCCGCCCTCTCCGGCGGCCAGCAGCAGCGGGTGGCGATCGCCCGCTCGCTGTCCATGGGCCCCGAGGTGATGCTCTTCGACGAACCGACCTCGGCCCTCGACCCGGAACTGGTCGGGGACGTCCTGGCGGTGATGCGGATGCTGGCGCAGGAGGGCATGACCATGATGGTGGTCACCCACGAGATGACCTTCGCCCGCGAGGTCGCCGACCGGGTGGTCTTCATGGACGGCGGGGTGATCGTCGAGGACGGCACCCCGGACCGGGTGATCGGCGACCCCGCCCACGAGCGCACCCGCCACTTCCTCTCCCGGCTCCTGGACCCGGCCATGGCCCAGGTGGAGGAGGAGACGCCGGACTAGCCGGCCGGCGCGGCCCCGCTGTCAGTGCCGTGTGCGAGGGTTCCGTCATGAACACAGAGCACCTGGAGCGGGGTTGGGAAGAGACCGTCGCCCTGTTCGAGCGGCGCGGGCTGCCCGAGTCGTCGTACGAGAACCTCTACGAGGAGTCCTACGACGTGCACCCCGGGCCGGTCACGATCGCGGGCGATCTCGATCTGGACCTGGAGGACACGGCACCCTCCGGCGCCGGCCTCGTCGTCGACGGTGACCTGACCGTCGAGGGCAGCATCGTCAACGTCGACGACGGCTGCCCGGCGGTGGTCGTCCTCGGCGGTCTGCGGGCGGCGAACGTCTATCTCGAAGGCGACGCCAAGCTGCTGGTGCTGGGCAGCGTCACCGTGGACGCCTTCATAGGCAACATGACCGACAAGCTCGTGATGATCCACGGAGACCTGCGCGCGAAGGTGACCGTCCTGTCCGGCGAGTTCAGCCCCGACCTGGTCGGCGGCACCCTGCACGGCGCCGTCGTCGCGCCCCGCTACCTCGACCTCGCCCAGGACGTCGACCCGGCCTCGGTCCTCGTCCCCGAGGTGCTGCGCGCCGACGGCGAGGACGACTGGTGCTCCTTCGACGCCCCGCGGGTACACGGCGGCCGGCTGCTGAGCCGTATCGATGAGGGACTCCCGGTAGTCCTAGGCTGAGGCCCATGAGCGATCAAGCGGTGCTGCATGTGACGGGCCGGGTTCTCGTGGGACCCGAGGACGTCCGCGACGAACTGTGGGTGGTGGGCGGTCGCGTCTCCTACGACCGTCCCGCCGGCGCCCGTGACATCCGGACCGTCGACGGCTGGACGCTCCCCGGCCTGGTCGACGCCCACTGCCACGTCGGCCTCGGCCCGCACGGCCCGGTCGACGCGGCGACCGCCGAGAAGCAGGCCCTCACCGACCGCGAGGCCGGCACCCTGCTCATCCGGGACGCCGGTTCCCCCTCCGACACCCGCTGGGTCGACGACCGCGACGACCTCCCGAAGATCGTCCGGGCCGGCCGGCACATCGCGCGGACCCGCCGCTACATAAGGAACTTCGCCCACGAGATCGAGCCGGCGGACCTCGTCGCGTACGTCGCCCAGGAGGCCCGGCGCGGCGACGGCTGGGTCAAACTGGTCGGCGACTGGATCGACCGGGATCTGGGCGACCTGGCGCCGAGCTGGCCACGGGACGCCGTCGAGGCGGCGATCACCGAGGCCCACCGGCTCGGCGCCCGGGTCACCGCCCACTGCTTCGCCGAGAACTCGCTCCAGGACCTGGTCGAGGCCGGCATCGACTGCATCGAGCACGCGACGGGGCTGACGGAGGACCTGATCCCGCTCTTCGCCTCGCGCGGCGTCGCGATCGTCCCGACCCTCGTCAACATCGCCACCTTCCCGCAGCTCGCGGCGGGCGGCGAGAGCAGGTTCCCGCAGTGGTCCGCTCATATGCGCCGGCTCCACGAGCGCCGCTACGACACCGTGCGCAGCGCCTACGACGCAGGCATCCCGGTCTACGTCGGCACCGACGCCGGCGGCTCCCTCGCCCACGGCCTGGTCGCCGACGAGGTCGCCGAACTGGTCACCGCCGGGATCCCGCCCCTCGACGCGCTCGCGGCGACCAGCTGGGCGGCCCGCGCCTGGCTCGGCAGGCCCGGCCTGGAGGAGGGCGCACCCGCGGACCTGGTGGTGTACGAGAGCGACCCGCGCGCCGACGTACGCGTCCTCGCGTCCCCCCGTCGGGTGGTGCTGAACGGGCAGGTCGTCGAGTAAAGGAACGTCTGTGCCGACAGACTCGAATACGTGCGCGGAAAAGTCCACTATTGAGTGAAGTAACGTGGGATTGCCGTCCGTTCACCCACAGTGCGTAATTCTTGGCGGGTCCCGAGCAAGTTTTTCTGGGGGGTCCCACCACCTTGAACAGCGACACCTTCCGCATGCCCGCACGCCGTCTCGCGACCTTCGCGACGGCCACCGCCCTGGCCGCAGGTCCCGCGGTCCTGGCCGGCGCGGGCACCGCACACGCGACCACCGGCCACGGTCGCGCGAGCGCCGTCGTCCTCCGCACCGGCCTGCGCGTCTCCCTCCTCGACAAGACCGTGAACGTCCCGCTCGCGGTCTCCCTGAACGAGGTCACGGCACCGCAGAGCTCCGACCGGACCGCGCTGACCGCCACGCTCGGCGGAGTGGACGGCGGCAGGCCGTTCCACGTCCTCGGCGCGGACGTCGCGGCGGCCAAGGCGACGGTCTCCGCCGACCGCGCCGAGGCCTCCGTCCACCTCGCCCACACCCGGCTGCACGTGCCGGGCCTGCCCCTGCTGTCCCTCGTCGAACTCGACACGGTCAGGTCCAGGGCCACCTGCGAGACCGGCAGGCGTCCGGAGGCGGACGCCGACGTGGCCGGCGCCGTCACCGTGCTCGGCAAACGCGTGACGCTGAGCGCGGGCGGGCCCACCGATGTCAGGGTCCCCGGCGTCGGCGAGGTCCGCCTCGATCTGTCCAGGCGCGAGACGACGTCGACCTCGGCGGCGGCCAGCGCCCTCGAACTCAAGGTCTCCGTCAACCCGCTGAAGCTCAACGTGGCCGGGGTGGAGGGAACGCTGACCCTGGCGAAGGTGACGTGCGAGACGCCGCCGGACCCCGCAGCCGCACCGGCCGACCCCACGGACCCGGCCGACCCCACGGACCCGGCCGGTTCCGCCGATCCGGTGACCGACGTGAAGGTCCAGGGCGCCCCGGCGAAGGAGACGAAGCTGGCGGAGACGGGCGGGAGTTCGGTGATGCCGTACATGGTGGCGGGTGCGCTCGCGCTCGTGGTCGCCGGAGGAGGGGTGTTCCTTCTGGTGCGTCGCAGGAGTTCTTGAGAGCACGCGCTGAAGGCGCCCCTTCAGGGGCGCGGGGCGGTAGTCGATGTGCGGCTACCGCCCCGCGGGAGGCGGGCCGGCCACGACGCACCCGTACGCGCGAACGGTCCGCAGTTCCCCCCCCGCTCTTCACGCCCGTATCAACATCAACGCCTGATCCAGCGCCTGCAGGAACCGGTTCACCGTCACCCGGTCCCGTACCGCGATCCGCACCCAGTCCTCGTCCAGCCCGGGGAACGTGTCCCCCCGCCGCACGGCGTACCCCAGCACCCGCAGCTGTCGGCGCACCGCCGCCGCCTGCGCCATCCGGACGAGCACGAACGGCCCCTCCGCCGGCCCCGCCACCCGTACCCCCTCCGGCGCGAACTCCTCCAGCCCCGCCACCAGATGGGCCCGGTCGGCGGCGACCCGGTGCGCCGCGTGCGCCGCCTCCGCCAGCGCGCGCGGCGCCACACACGCCTCGGCCGCCGCCAGCGCCAGCGTCGACACCGGCCACAACGGCTGCGCCCGCGCCAGCTCGGCGATGACCTCCGGCGCCGCCAGCACGTACCCGATCCGCAGCCCGGCCAGCCCCCACGTCTTCGTCAGACTCCGCAGCACCACCAGACCCGGTACATCGGTCCGCGCGGCCAGCGCCTCCCGCTCACCGGGCACCGCGTCCATGAACGCCTCGTCGACCACCAGCGTCCGCCCGGGACGGGCCAGCCGGGCGATCGCGTCCGCGGGATGCAGCACCGACGTCGGGTTCGTCGGATTGCCGATCACCACCAGGTCGGCGTCCTCCGGGACGGCCGCCGGATCGAGCCGGAACCCGTCCGCCGCCCGCAGCAGCACCCGGTCCACGGTGTGCCCGGCATCCCGCAGCGCCGCCTCCGGCTCGGTGAACTGCGGGTGCACCACCACCGGTTGACGTACCTTCAGCGCCCGCGCCAACAGCACGAACGCCTCCGCGGCACCCGCCGTCAGCAGCACCCGTTCCACCGGCAGCCCGTGCCGCGCCGCGACGGCCGCCCGTGCCGCCCGTCCGTCCGGGTAGGCCGCGAGCCCGCCCAGCGACTCGGTGATCCGCTCCCGCAGCCAGGGCGGGGGAGTGCCGGTGCGCACGTTGACCGCGAGGTCGACGAGCGCCGCACCGCCGTCCCGGACCTCGGCGTCCCCGTGGTGCCGCAGGTCGTGCCCGCCTCCGGCACCCGCGGAGCCTCTGTCGTCTCCGGGGTCGCCGGAACCGTCCTCAGTGCGCATGCGCGTGTCCGCCATGGTGATGGTGTCCGTGTCCGTGGTGGTGGTGTCCGTCGTCGTCCGGGTGGAAGTGCGGCTGCTGCGGCAGCCCGACCTTGTCCTCGAAGCCGGGCAGCGCGATCCGGTACACGCACGAGTCGCAGTTCATCCGCAGATCACCCTCGACCGCCTCCCGGTACCGCTCCATCACCAGGTCGAGCAGTTCCGGCTCGGGCCCGACGACGTCCGCCGAACGCACCTCGACCTCCGGGTGCGCGGCCGCCCAGCCCTCGGTCTGCTGCCGCACCCGGTCCGGCAGGATCCCGGTGAAGAGAAAGTACGGCAGGACCACGATCCGGCGCGCCCCCAGTTTCAGACACCGGTCGAGCCCGCTCGGCACGTCCGGCGCCGCCAGCGACACGAACGCTGTCTCCACGCCGGCGTATCCGCGCCCCTCCCACAGCAGCCGGGCCGCCTTGTACACCTCGGCGTTGGCGTCGGGGTCCGTCGAACCGCGGCCCACCAGCAGCACGGTCACGTCCGCGCGGTCCAGCGCGGCCCGCGAGGAACCGCCCATCGCCTCGTCGAGACGGCGTTCGAGGACCGCCAGCAGGGCGGGGTGCGGCCCGAGCGGACGGCCGTAGGTGTACGAGATCCCCGGGTGCCGCTCCTTCTCCCGGGCCAGCGCGGCCGGGATGTCGCCCTTGGCGTGCCCGGCGGAGACCAGCATCAGAGGTACCGCGGCGAACCGCCGCACGCCCTTGTCGACCAACTCCGCGACGGCATCGCCGAGCGGCGGCGGGGACAGCTCGATGAAGCCGCCCGCGACGGGCAGTTCGGGGTGGCGGCGCCCCAGCTCCCGTACGAAGTCGCGGAACGCCTCGGCCCCGGCGTCGTCCCGGGTGCCGTGGCCGGCGATGAGCAGGGCGGGCGGGGTGGTCACAGCGTCTCCTCGGAAGTGGGGTGGTACAGCAGGGCGTTCAGCGCGGCGGCGGCGACCGCCGAACCGCCCTTCTCGGACACGTTGCTGACGGCGGGCAGGCCGCTCTCCCGCAACGCGGCCTTGGACTCGACGGCGCCGACGAAACCGACGGGCAGGCCGATCACGAGCACGGGGGCGGCGTCCAGCGTCAGCAGTTCCTCCAGGGCGGTCGGCGCGTTGCCGATCACCCACAGGGCGCCGGGCCCGACCTGTTCGTAGGCGAGCCGGATCGCGTGTGCCGAACGGGTCAGGCCCGGCCCGGCCACGGCGTCCCGCAGCCGGCACACCGTCTCCCGGCGGGTGATCCCGGCGCCGACCATCTCGACGTCCACGACGACCGGCGCACCGGCGTGCAGCGCCGCATGCGCCTTCGCCAGCTGCCCCTCGTCGGTCACCAGGTCGGCCGCGTACTCCAGGTCGGCGGCGGAGTGGACGACCCGCTCCACCACCGCCCGGGTCAGCGGCGGGAAGTGCGTGGTGTCCAGGCGGGCGCGCAGCCGCCGGTAGGACTCCTGCTCGATGGGATGGACGACCCGGTTCACCTGACCTCCTCCTGAGCGCTCTCCTGCCAGCGGTAGCCGCGCGGGGTGACCATGCGCCCGGCGATGTCGCGGGTCGCCGTGTTGCCCACGGTCACGACGGTCATCATGTCGACCCACGCCGGGTCCAGCGCACCCAGGGTGGTCAGCCGGCTCGACTCGTCGGGGCGCGAGGCGTTGCGTACGACACCGACGGGCGTGGTCGGCTCGCGGTGCTCCGCCAGGATCGCGAGCGCCTTGGGCAGCTGCCAGTCGCGGCCCCGGGAGCGCGGGTTGTAGAACGTCACGACGATGTCCGCCGAGGCCGCCGCGCGCACCCGGCGCTCGATGACCTCCCACGGCGTGTGCAGGTCGGACAGGCTGATGGAGACATGGTCGTGGCCGAGCGGCGCGCCCAGGATCGCCGCGGCCGCGAGCGCCGCGGTGACGCCCGGGACGCCGATCACGTCGATGTCGTCGGAGGCCTCGGCGAGCGCGGGGGAGGCCATCGCGTACACGCCGGCGTCCCCGCTGCCGATCAGCGCGACGGCGTGCCCGGCACGCGCCTCGGCGACCGCGGTACGCGCCCGCTCCTCCTCGGCGCCGAGCCCCGACTCCAGGATCCGGGTGCCGGGCCGGAGCAGGTCCCGGATCTGGTCGACGTACTGGTCGAGCCCGACGAGCACGGCGGCACGGCGGAGTTCGGCCCTGGCCCGCGGGGTGAGCAGGTCCCGGGCACCCGGGCCGAGTCCGACGACCGCGAGCCGCCCGCGCGCCGGACGCCGTACGACGGCACAGGTCGCCATGGCGGGCCGGCCGTCCTCGCGGACCGACTTCCGCTTGGGCACGAGGAGTTCACCGCCCCGCGCGAGAGCCGCCGCCTCGGCGACGGAGGGGGTGCCGACGGCGGCGAGGGGAGCGTCCGAGGGGTTGGGGACCTGGATCCCGGCCAGCTCCCCGGCGGAGTAGGTCACCAGCGGGACCCCGAGCCGCGCGGCCGCCGCGACGATCCCGGGCTCCGCGGCCTTGGCGTCCACGGTGGCGAGTTCGGCGATGCTGCGCGGCGACAGCCCCGCGTCCCGCAGGGCCGCTTCGACGAGGCCGAGCACCTCGTCGACGGGGGCGTCCTTGGCGGCGCCGACCCCGACGACCAGGGACGGCGGCCGCAACAGCACCTCGTTCGGGGCGGGTTCGGCCGCACGGTCGGTCAGCCGGACGGAGCAGACGCCCTCCTCCGCCAGCGGCAGCGGCGGCAGCGGCCATGCCAACTCGGCGTGCAGCGCCACCGGTTCGCCGTCCAGCAGGGCCCGTGACACGGTGGCCACCGAGCCCTCGACCGGGAAGCCGAGGGTGTCGAGTCCGGGCAGTCCGACGGCGTCGGTCGCGGTGGTCACCACCGGCTGCGCGGCCAGCGACTCGGCCACCTCCGCGGCGAGTTCGTTCGCACCGCCGCCGTGCCCCCCGACCAGCGACACCGCGAACCGGCCGCCCTCGTCGACGCACACCACCCCCGGGTCGGTCGCCTTCCCGCCCAGCAGCGGGGCGATCAGCCGTACCACCGCACCGGTGGCCAGGAAACACACCAGCTGCTCGCACTCCGCGAACGCGGACCGGACGGCGTCCTTGACGGGACCGTCGTACACCCGCGTGCGGTCCGGCCACGCCGCGGCCAGCCGGTCGCGTGCCGCCGCCCCCGCCGCGGTGGCGGAAATCAGGCCGATCACTGAGCAACTCCTTCTTCGGGTCCATCTTCGGAGACGGGGATCCTGGACCCCCACAGCAGGAACACGGGATTGGTCGCCGCCAGCCGGGTCACCTCGCCCGGCAGCGGCGCGAGACGGGAGGACTGCAGCAGCACCCCGTCGCAGGAGAACCCGGCACCGGTGAGCGCCGCCCGCGCCGCCGGTACCCGGTCCAGGGCGGCCATCGCGACCACCACGGTCCGCCGGGCGCGCCGCGCGCAGGCGTCGACGACGGCCGGCAGTTCACGGCCCCCGCCGCCGACGAACACGGCGTCGGGATCGGGCAGCTGGGCCAGCGCCTCCGGCGCCGTGCCGTGCACCACGTCCACGTACACGCCGTGCGCCAGGGCGTTGGCGGCGATCCGCCCGACCCCGTCCGCCGTCTTCTCCACGGCGACGGCGGCGGCACCGAGGCGGGCGCACTCCACGGCCACCGATCCGGACCCCGCGCCGACGTCCCAGACCAGGTCGCCCAGCCGGGGCCCGAGCCGGGCCAGGGCCAGCGCCCGTACCTCGAACTTGGTGATCATCGAGTCGCGGTGCGCGAACGCGTCCTCGCCGAGGGCCCAGCCGCCGGGTTCCGCCCGGCCGCCCGCCACCGTCCGCACGGCACCGAGCGCCCGTGACTCGTCGAGGCAGAGCACCACGCTGACGTCCGTCCCCCAGTCCCGGCCGGCCGCCTCGTCGGGCGTGACCCGTTCGACGCGCTCCCGTACGGAGCCCAGGGCCGAGGCGACGACGAGGACCCGCGGGGCGTGCCGCAGGGCCGCGCCGAGTTCGGCCGGGCCCGCTCCCGGCCCGGTCAGCACCGCGACCTTGGGATGCGCCCGGCACACGTTGACCGCCGTACGCGGCTCCCGGCCGTGCGCGCTCACCACCACGGCGTCGTCCCAGGGCAGCCCGACCCGCGCGAAGGCGGCGGCGACGGAGGACACCCCGGGGCGTACGTCCAGCGCCGCGGCCCCGAACCGCTCGGCCAGCACCCGCACGATGCCGAAGAACCCGGGGTCCCCGGAGGCCAGCACGGTCACGGGCCGGTCCTTGCCGACGTACTCCTCGATGGTGTCCAGGGCGGGCGCCAGCGGCCCGAGGACGATCCGCTCGGCCCCCTCCGGCAGCCGTACGGCGTCCAGGTGCCGCCGCCCGCCGACGACCAGCTCGGCCCCGGCCAGCGTCTCCGGCGCCGGGGCCGCTCCCGTCCCCGTACCGACGACCGTGATCATGTACTGGCCCCCCGCTCGCGCAGCGCCCGCCGGGCCTCGGGGTCGGCCTTGCGGAAGCCGTGGAAGTGGCCGGGATGGTAGAGGTGGGAGCGGGTGCCCCGGGCGTCCAGGGCCGGGCCGACCAGGAAGAGGGTGTGCTTCCAGAGCCTGTGCTCCTTGACCGTCTCCTCCAGCGTCTCGATCGTGCACTTCACGATCAGCTCCTCCGGCCAGGTCGCCTGATAGGCGACGACGACCGGGGTGGTGGTCGGGTAGCCGCCCTCCAGCAGCTCCCGCACCAGCTGCCCGCTGCGCGCGGCGGAGAGGAAGATCGCCATGGTGGTCCCGTGCCGGGCGAACTCCCGTACCTCCTCGCCCGGCGGCATCGGCGTCTTGCCGCCGCCGAGCCGGGTGAGCACGACGGACTGCGCCACCTCGGGAATGGTCAGCTCGCGCCGGGCCAGCGCGGCCACGGCCGAGAAGGCGGAGACGCCCGGCACGATCTCGACCTCGATGCCGAGCCCGGCACACCGGTCGACCTGCTCCTGGGTACCGCCCCACAGGGCCGGGTCCCCGGAGTGGATCCGGGCCACCCGCAGCCCCTCGGCACGGGCCCGCTCGTACACGGCCACGACGTCCTCGAGGGACATCGTCGCGGAGTCGAGAACCTCCGCGTCCTCGCGCGCGTGCTGGAGGACCTCCGCCTGGACCAGGCTCGCGGCCCAGATCACGACGTCGGCCTCGGCGATCGCGCGCGCGGCCCGGAACGTCAGCAGATCGGCGGCGCCGGGGCCGGCGCCGACGAAGGTCACCTTGCCGGTGGGAGCGTCGCCGGGGACAGGGGCGGCGGCAGCGGCATCGGCCATGGAAAATCGGTCCTCTCTGGACAAAGGGTGTTACGGGTGCTGCTGGATGTGCGCTGAGGCGGGTCGATCGGATAGCAAGGGCACATGGCGGTCTTCGTCGCGCTCGGCGCGTTCCTGATGACGCTGGCCGGCGGCTGGACGGCACAGCGTGTGACCGACCGTCGCCACCTGGTCCTGGGTCTGGCCGGCGGTCTGATGCTCGGGGTGGTCGGCCTCGACCTGCTGCCGGAGGCGCTGCGCGCGGCCGGCCGCGAGATCTACGGCGTACCGGCCGCCCTGCTGCTGTTCGTGGCCGGTTTCCTGCTGGCCCATCTGGTGGAACGCACCCTGGCCCTGCGCCAGGCCGCGCACGGCGGTGACGAGCACGGTCACCGGGCGCCCGAGGTGGGCCTGACGGCGGCCGGGGCGATGGTCGGCCACAGCGCGATGGACGGCGTGGCGATCGGCGCGGCCTTCCAGGTGGGCGGCGGCATGGGCACGGCGGTCGCGCTCGCGGTCATCGCGCACGACTTCGCGGACGGCTTCAACACGTTCACGATCACGAGCCTGTACGGCAACGCGCGCCGCCGGGCGATAGCGATGCTGATCGCCGACGCCTGCGCACCGGTCCTCGGCGCGCTCTCCACGGTCTTCGTCACCATCCCGGAGGCCCTGCTCGGCGGCTATCTCGGCCTCTTCGGCGGCGTGCTGCTCTATCTGGCCGCCGCGGAGATCCTGCCCGAGGCCCACCACGAGCACCCGGCCCGCTCGACGCTGCTGTGCACCGTGGCGGGCGCGGCGTTCATCTGGCTGGTGGTGGGCATTTCCGGCTGACGCCCGACCGCTCACAGCTTCCCGCCTCTGCCGCCGTCCCGGCGCGGGGGTGCGATGAGCGTGGAGAGGTACGGCAGCGGGGTGCCGTCCAGTTCGGCGGCGGGCCGGATCGACTCCTCGTCCAGTCCCAGCGCCGACCCCCACACGGCGTCCTCGATCCGCCCGGTCTCCCGCAGCGCCGCCACGACCGCCTCGGCCTGCCGCCCGAACTTGTACGCCACGACCGTCCCCGGCCCGCTCAGCGCGTCCTTGAGCGCCTCCGCCCCCGCGGTCACCGGCACCAGCGTCAGCGGTTCGGTCCCCTCGGTGAGCACCGCCCCGGAGCGGGCGGCGAGGTCCTGCATGGCGGTGATCCCGGGCACCGTCTCCACGGCCGCCTCCGGCACCAGCTCGGCGATGGTCTGCGCGAGATACGTGAACGTCGAATAGACATTCGGATCCCCGATGGTGGCGAAGGCGACCGTCCCGTGCCCGCGCAGCAACTCGGCCACCCTGGCGCCGGCCGCGTCCCAGGCGGCCTCCCGCCGCCCCCGGTCACTGCGCTCGTTCAGCGCGAAGACGACCCGTACGACCTTCTCCGCGCCGACGTAGTGCAGCACGGTGGCCTCGGCCCGCCCGCGCTCACCGCTGTCCATGACGGGGACCACGACGACATCGGCCGCGCGCAGGGCGTTGACCCCCTTGACGGTCACCAGCTCGGGATCGCCGGGCCCGACACCGACTCCGATCAACCTGCTGCTGCTCATGACGTCCGGCACCTCTCCACGAACCTCCGGGCCACACCGGGCTCGGACGCCCAGTGCGTGTGCAGATAACTGGCGTGCACACCCCGCTGTACAAATCCTTCGACACGCGGCCGGGGCGTACGCACACCCCACGCGGGAGCCGCCCCCGCGCCCGGCTCCACCACGGTCCGGTGGAACTCGTGCCCCCGCATGCGGGTACCGGCGACGGCCAGCACACTGTCGCTCACGGCGACGGCATCCCGGTAGCCGAGAGTGAGCCGCTCCGACATCCGCGCGGTGGCGTCCAGCACGCCGCACATGGGCAGCCCGTCCAGCTCACGGCAGAGATAGAGCAGCCCGGCGCACTCGGCGGCGACGGGGGATCCGCCGACGGCGAGCTCACCGACGGCCTTGCGCAGCGGCTCGTTGGCGGCCAACTCGACGGCGTACACCTCCGGAAACCCGCCCCCGATGACCAACCCGGCTGTCCCCTGCGGCAGTTGCTCGTCCCGCAACGGATCGAACACGACCACCTCGGCCCCGGCGGCGGCCAGCAACTCGGCCTGCTCCGCATAGGAAAAACTGAACGCGGCCCCACCGGCCAGAGCAACAACCGGCCGCGGACCCCGACCAGCCACCCTCTCCGACGCACCCCCCTCCGGCCGGCCCGGTACCCCATCCGGCCCGTCCGGCGTTTGAGGACAAGGCCCTTCGGGCCGGTGCGGGGGTGCGGGGGCGGCAGCCCGCGAAGGCGGGGGCGAGGACACCAAGGCCGCGGCCGCATCCCACGCCGCACCCCCCGGCACCGCCCCGGCCCCCCTCGCCAACCCCATCAGCGCCTCCAGGTCACACCCGTCGGAGACCTGCGCGGCCATCGCCGCGACCGCGTCCACGGCCGCGGCCCGCCGCTCGGCGACCGGCACCAGCCCCAGATGCCGGGACGGAGTGTCCACCTGCGCCACCCGCCGCAGCACCCCGAACACCGGCACCCCCGCCGAGTCCAGCGCCTCCCGCAGCAGCTCCTCGTGCCGGTCCGACCCCACCTTGTTCAGGATCACACCCCCGACCCGCACCTCCGGATCCCACGACACGAACCCGTGCACCAGCGCCGCCACCGACCGCGACTGCGACGACGCGTCCACCACCAGCACCACCGGCGCCCGCAGCAGCTTCGCCACCTGAGCCGTGGACGCCAGTTCCCCTTCCCCCGCGGCCCCGTCGTACAGCCCCATCACGCCCTCGACGACGGCCAGGTCACAGCCCTGCGCCCCGTGCGCGAACAGCGGACCGACCAGCTCCGGCCCGCACAGGTACGCGTCGAGGTTCCGCCCCACCCGCCCGGTCGCGAGCGCGTGGTACCCGGGGTCGATGTAGTCCGGCCCGACCTTGTGCGGGGACACGGCGAGCCCCCGCGCGGCGAACGCGGCCATCAGCCCGGTGGCGACGGTGGTCTTGCCGCTGCCCGAGGAGGGCGCGGCGACGACCAGCCGTGGGACGCAGGACATCACCACTCGATGCCCCTCTGTCCCTTCTGCCCCGCGTCCATCGGGTGCTTGACCTTGGACATGTCGGTGACGAGATCGGCGAGACCGACCAGCTGCTCCGGCGCGTTCCGCCCGGTGATCACGACATGCTGGGTCCCCGGCCGGTTCCGCAGCACCTCGACCACCTCGTCGGTGTCCACCCACCCCCAGTGCATCGGGTACGCGAACTCGTCCAGCACGTACAGCCGGTACGTCTCGGCGGCGAGGTCCCGCTTGACCTGCTCCCAGCCCTCCCGGGCCTTCTCCTCGTTGTCCATCTGCGCGTCCCGCTGCACCCAGGACCAGCCCTCGCCCATCTTGTGCCAGTCGACGGTGCCGCCCTCGCCGGAGGCGCCCAGCACCCGCAGCGCGTTCTCCTCGCCGACCTTCCACTTCGCCGACTTGACGAACTGGAACACCCCGATCGGCCACCCCTGGTTCCAGGCCCGCAGCGCGAGCCCGAACGCGGCGGTGGACTTGCCCTTGCCGACGCCCGTGTGCACCACGACCAGCGGCCGGTTACGACGCTGACGGGTCGTCAGTCCGTCGTCCGGTACGACACTCGGCTGCCCCTGCGGCATTACGCGGCCCTCCTCGAACGACCCTGAACATCCTTGACCAGCCCGGCGATCGAGTCCGCCCGCAGTTCGTCGAGCGTCACCGCGGCACCACCCAGTTCACCCGCCAACCGACCGGCGAGCCCCAGCCGCACCGGCCCCGACTCGCAGTCCACGACGACCGAGGCGACCCCGTCGGCCGCGAACAGCCGGGCCGCCCGGTCCGCGAGGGCGACCGGCTCGGGACCGCCGGTGGCCCGCCCGTCGGTCACGACCACGACCAGCGCCCGCCGTGCCGGATCCCGCAGCCGCTCCACCCGCAGCACGTCATGCGCCTTGAGCAGTCCGGCCGCGAGCGGTGTACGGCCGCCGGTCGGCAGCGACTCCAGCCGGGCCGCCGCCGCGTCCACGGAGGAGGTCGGCGGCAACGCGACATCGGCGGCCGAGCCCCGGAACGTCACCAGCCCCACCTTGTCCCGCCGCTGGTAGGCGTCGAGCAGCAGCGACAGCACGGCCCCCTTCACCGCGCCCATCCGCTGCCGGGCCGCCATCGACCCGGACGCGTCGACCACGAACAGCACGAGGTTGCCCTCGCGGCCCTCCCGGGCCGCCTGCCGCAGGTCGTCCCGCCGGATCACCAGCCCGGGACCGGACCGGCCGCGGGCCCGCTGGTGCGGGGCGGCGGCCTGCACGGTCGCCGCCAGATGCAGCTTGGTCAGGGCACCGCGCGGCCGGCGCGCACCCGTGGTCCGCCCGTGCTCGGTCCGGGCCCGGGACCGCCGTCCGGCGGCCCCCTCACCGATCCCCGGCACGCTCAGCACCTTGGTGCGAAAGGGCTCGGCCGCCTGCACGGGGGACTGCTCGCCCGCGCCGGAGGCCTGCGGCTCACCGCCCTCGTCCTCCTCGGGCCGCGCGCCGCTGTCCCCGCCCCGCGGGCCGCCGTCCTCGGGTGCCGGCTGCCCGCCACCGCCGCCGGGGCCGCCGGGATCCGGGTCGTCGTCGCCCTCGTCCTCCCCGGCGAACTCCTCCAGCGTCCGGTCCAGCCTGTCCTCGTCGAGGCCCGGCGCGTCGAAGGGGTTACGGCGCCTGCGGTGCGGCAGCGCGAGCAGCGCGGCCTGCCGTACGTCCTCGGCCAGCACCACGGTCCGCCCGGCCCACGCGGCCAGCGCGGTCGCCGTCCGCGCCATCACGATGTCGGCGCGCATCCCGTCGACCTCGAAGGCCGCGCAGGTCGCCGCTATCTGCCGCAGCGCCCCGTCGCCCAGCCGCACCGACGGCAGCAACGCGCGGGCCGCCACGATCCGTTGCCGGACATCCGCCTCCTCACCGGCCCAACGCGCGCCGAAACCGACCGGATCGTCGTCGTAGGCGAGCCGCCGCCGCACCACCTCGACCCGCTGGTCGGGCTCGCGCGAGGCGGCCACCTCCACCGTCAGACCGAACCGGTCGAGCAACTGCGGGCGCAGCTCGCCCTCTTCGGGGTTCATGGTGCCGACCAGCAGGAAGCGCGCCGCGTGCCGGACCGACACCCCCTCGCGCTCCACGTACGACGCGCCCATCGCCGCCGCGTCCAGCAGCAGGTCGACCAGGTGGTCGTGGAGGAGGTTGACCTCGTCGACGTAGAGGATGCCCCGGTGCGCGTCGGCCAGCAGGCCCGGCTCGAAGGCCTTCACGCCCTCCGCCAGGGCCCGCTCGATGTCCAGCGCGCCCACCAGCCGGTCCTCCGACGCGCCCACCGGCAGCTCGACCATGCGCGCCGGGCGGGACTCGAAGGCGCCGGGCTCGTGCGGACCGTCCGGGCAGGCCGGGTCCGGGGCGGCGGGGTCGCAGGAGAACCGGCAGCCGGCGACCACGTCCACGGCCGGCAGCAGCGCCGAGAGGGCGCGTACCGCCGTGGACTTGGCGGTGCCCTTCTCACCGCGCACCAGCACGCCGCCGACCGCCGGGGAGACGGCGTTCAGCAGCAGCGCGAGCCGCAGGTCGTCCTGGCCGACGACGGCCGTAAAGGGGAAGGGGGTGCTCACTGGTCGTCGCCCTCCAAGTCGCCTTCCAGCTCCAGATAGGTGGCCCGCAGCCGCTCCAGGGTGTCCGCGTCCGGCTCGGCCCACAGGCCCCGGTCGGCGGCCTCCAGGAGCCGTTCGGTGATGCCGCGCAGCGCCCACGGGTTGGACTTCTTCATGAAGTCCCGGTTCTCGGCGTCGAAGACGTACTCCGCGCTGAGCTTCTCGTACATCCAGTCGTCGACCACGCCCGCCGTGGCGTCGTAGCCGAAGAGGTAGTCGACGGTCGCCGCCATCTCGAAGGCGCCCTTGTAGCCGTGCCGGCGCATGGCCGCCATCCAGCGGGGGTTGACCACCCGCGCCCGGAAGACGCGGTGCGTCTCCTCGCCGAGCGTGCGGGTCCTCACCTGGTCCGGCGTGGCCGAATCACCCACGTACGCCTCGGGGTTGGCACCGGTCAGGTGGCGCACCATGGCGACCATGCCGCCGTGGTACTGGAAGTAGTCGTCGGCGTCCACCAGGTCGTGTTCCCGGGTGTCGACGTTCTTCGCGGCGACGGCGATCCGCCTGAACGCGGTCTCCATGTCCCCGCGCGCCGCCCGCCCGTCGAGCCCGCGGCCGTAGGCGTAACCGCCCCACACCGCGTACACCTCGGCGAGGTCGGCGTCCGAGCGCCAGTTCCGGGCGTCGATCAGCGGCAGCAGGCCGGCGCCGTAGGCCCCCGGCTTGGAGCCGAAGACCCGGGCGGTCGCGCGCCGCCGGTCGCCGTGCTCGGCGGTGTCCTCGTCGGCGTGGGCCTTCACGTAGTTGGACTCCGCCGGCTCGGCCAGCTCGGCGACCGCGCGCACCGCGTCGTCGATCAGCCCGACCACGTGCGGGAACGCGTCCCGGAAGAACCCGGAGATC
Organism: Streptomyces fuscichromogenes; assembly: GCF_014645815.1. Taxonomy (GTDB): domain Bacteria; phylum Actinomycetota; class Actinomycetes; order Streptomycetales; family Streptomycetaceae; genus Streptomyces; species Streptomyces fuscichromogenes. The sequence goes on from NZ_BMML01000001.1 coordinate 745,544, forward strand.
CGGACCGTGACGTCGATGCGCGGCCGGCCCAGCTCGTCGAGCGGGACCACCTCGAAGCCGGTCACCCGCCGCGAGGCCTCGTCCCACACCGGACGGCAGCCCAGCAGCGCCAGGATCTCGGCGATGTCGTCGCCCTGGGTGCGCATCGCGGAGGTGCCCCACACCGTCAGGCCGACGGACTCCGGGTACCCGCCGGTGTCCTGGAGGTACCGCTGCACCAGGGAGTCCGCGAGCGACTGGCCCACCTCCCAACTCAGCCGGGACGGGATGGCCTTGGGGTCCACCGAGTAGAAGTTCCGGCCGGTGGGCAGGACGTTGACCAGACCGCGGGTGGGGGAGCCGGACGGACCGGCCGGGACGTAACCGCCGTCCAGGGCCTTCAGGATGTGCCCGATCTCGTCCGTGGTCCGGGCGAGGCGCGGTACGACCTCGGTGCACGCGAACTCCAGCACCGCGACACCGTCCGGGAGTTCGGTGCCGAGCACCTCCCGTACGAGCCCGCGGCTCTCGGCGGCGGCCCAGTCCCGTCGCTCCATGCCCTCCGCGACCCGGCGGCACAGCTGCTCCAGCAGGTCGATCGCGTCGGCGGCGGTGCGCGAAGGGCCCTCGACGAGATCCGTCAGCTCCACCGGCGCCTTCACCGGCGCACCGGGCTCGGCCAGCAACTCCTTCTCCACCAGCCCGAAATGGGCGGCGAAGCAGGCCCTGAGACCGGGCAGCGCGTTGGCCTGCCCGCCCCAGACCTGGGAGGCGCGCAGCACCGCCAGCACCAGGTTCACGCGTGCCTCGCCGACCGGGCCGCCGCCGAGGATGTGCAGGCCGTCGCGGATCTGCACGTCCTTGATCTCGCACAGATAGCCGTCGATGTGCATGACGAACTCGTCGAAGTCGCCGTCGTCCGGCTGCTCGTCCACGTGCAGGTCGTGGTGGAGTTCGGCCGCCTTCACCAGCGTCCAGATCTGCGCCCGCACGGCCGGTGCCTTCGCCGGGTCCAGGTCGGAGACGAGCGCGTACTCGTCGAGCAGCTGCTCCAGCTTGGCCAGGTCGCCGTAGGTGTCGGCACGGGCCATCGGCGGCACCAGGTGGTCCACGACGGTGGCGTGCCCGCGCCGCTTGGCCTGGGTGCCCTCGCCGGGGTCGTTGACGATGAACGGGTAGATCAGCGGCAGCTCGCCGAGGACCGCGTCCGGCGCGCAGCCGGCGCTCAGCCCGAGGCCCTTGCCCGGCAGCCACTCCATCGTGCCGTGCTTGCCCATGTGGACGATCGCGTCGGCGCCGAACGAGTTGTCCAGCCACCGGTACGCCGCCATGTAGTGGTGCGAGGGCGCCATGTCGGGGTCGTGGTAGATCGCGATCGGGTTCTCGCCGAAGCCGCGCGGCGGCTGGATCATGACGACCACGTTCCCGAACTGCAGGGAGGCCAGCACGACGTCGTCGCCGTCGACGTACAGCGAGCCCGGTGGTTCGCCCCACGCCTCGGTCATCGCGTCCCGGAGCTCCGGGTCGAGCTTCTCGAACCACGCCCGGTAGTCCGCGAGCGGCACCCGCGCGGGCGCGGCGGCCAGCTGCTCCTCGGTGAGCCACTCGACGTCGTGGCCACCGGCGTTGATGAGCCGGTGGATCAACTCGTCGCCGTTGTCCGGGTACCCCTCGACGACGTACCCGGCATCCCGCAGCGCGTCCAGCACCCGTACCGCCGAGGCGGGCGTGTCGAGCCCCACCGCGTTGCCGACCCGGGAGTGCTTGGTCGGGTACGCGGTGAAGACCAGCGCGACCTTCTTCTCGGCGTTCGGCCTGTGCCGCAACCGGGCGTGCCGCACGGCGATTCCGGCGACGCGTCCGGCCCGCTCCGGGTCGGCGACGTACACCGGGACGTCGTCGGGGCCCTGCTCCTTGAAGGAGAACGGGACCGTGATCAGCCGTCCGTCGAACTCGGGGATCGCGACCTGCATCGCCGCGTCCATGGGGGAGAGGGCGGCGTCGGAGTCGTCCCAGGCCTGCCGCGAGGAGGTCAGGCAGAGGCCCTGCAGCACCGGCACGTCGAGGTCGGCGAGCGCCCCGATGTCCCAGGCCTCCTCGTCGCCGCCGGCCGAGGCCTGCGAGGCGTGCGTGCCGCCGGCCGCCAGGACGGTCGCGACCAGCGCGTCGGCCCCGGCGAGGATCTCGTACAGCCCGGCGTCCGCCCCGCGCAGCGAACCGCAGTACACCGGAAGGGCGTTGGCGCCGTGCGCCTCGATCGCGTCGCACAGGGTGTCCACGAAGGCGGTGTTGCCGCTCAGTTCGTGGGCCCGGTAGAAGAGCACCCCGACGGTCGGCCGGCCGCTCTCCCGGCCACGGGTGCCGTGGACGCCGAACTCGGGCATCTTCCGCGGCTCGTCGAACCCCTCGCCGGTCAGCAGCACGGTGTCGGACAGGAACCGGGCCAGCTCGGTGAGGTTGGCGGGGCCGCCCTCGACGAGGTACCTGAGGGCCTCGGCGACCACCCCCGCCGGCACCGACGACTCGGCCATCAGCTCGGCGTCCGGCACCGTCTCGCCGCCGAGCAGCACGGTCGGGATCCCGGCGGCCCGCAGCGTGGCGAGCCCGTCCTCCCAGGCCCGCTTGCCGCCGAGCAGCCGTACGACGGCGATGTCCGCGCCCGCGACGAGCGCGGGCAGCTCCGCCGTGACGTCGACGCGCGTCGGATTGCCGATCCGGTAGTCGGCACCGGAGGCGGCCCGGGCCGCCAGCAGATCGGTGTCGGCGGTCGACAACAACAACACAGTGCTCATGCGGGCGCTCCCGGTGGAATGAAAGGCAGTCCTTGCGGCGCGCCCGACTCGATGAGCCGCCGGAGCGCGTCCGTGTCCGCGTGCTGTTCGATCAGGTCGCCGAGCCGGTCGAGCTGCTCCTCGCGCAGCGCGGCGAACGAGGTGTCGGGGGCCGGCACGAACCGGCGGCCCGCGGCGGCCGCCACCTCGCGCAGGAAGGCCCGGCGGAAACCGTCCGACTCCAGGGAGCCGTGCCAGTGCGTGCCCCAGGTCTGCCCGACCCGGCACCCGTCCAGGAAGGCCTCCCCGCCGGTCACCTCGGCGACCCCGTGATGGATCTCGTACCCCTCGACGTGCTCGCCGAGGGCTTCGCCGACGGGCCGGGCGAGGGTCTTCTCCCGGGCGAACCGGACGCGTACGGGCAGCACACCGAGCCCGTCGACGGAGCCCCTGCGGCTCTCGACCTCGTCCTCGATGTGTTCGCCGAGGATCTGGAAGCCGCCGCAGATGCCGAGGACGGGCCGTCGCTCGGCGACCCTGCGCCGCAGCGCGTCCGCGAGACCGCGTTCCCGGAGCCACTCCAGGGCCCGGACCGTCCCCCGGGTCCCCGGGATCACGACGAGATCGGCGTCGGCCAACTCCTCCGGCCGGTCCACGAACCGCACCACGACGCCGGGTTCGGCGGCCAGCGCGTCCACGTCCGTGAAGTTGGACATCAGCGGGACGGCGCAGACGGCGACCCGCAGCACGTCCTCGCCGACGGGCGGGGCGGTGTTCGACTCGCGGACGGTCCCGCGCAGGGAGACCCGGAGTCCGTCCTCCTCGTCGATCCCGAGGCCGTGCCGGAAGGGGAGGACGCCGTAGGTGTGCCGCCCGGTGAGCCCGTGCAGCATGTCGAGGCCGGGCTCCAGCAGGGAGACGTCGCCCCGGAACTTGTTGACGAGGAACCCGGCGACGAGGGCCTGGTCCTCCGGCGAGAGCAGGGCGACGGTCCCGAAGAAGGAGGCGAAGACGCCGCCGCGGTCGATGTCACCGACGACGAGCACGGGCAGCCCGGCATTCCGGGCGATCCCCATGTTCACGATGTCGGTCCGCCGCAGGTTGATCTCCGCCGGACTGCCGGCCCCCTCACAGATCACCGCGTCATACGTGCCCCGCAACTCGGCGAGACAGTCGAGCACGGTCCCGAGCAGCTTCTGCTGCCGTCCGCCGTGGTAGCCGCGCGCGCTCAGCTCGCCGACCGGTTTGCCGAGCAGCACGACCTGACTGCTCTGCTCGCCACCGGGCTTGAGCAGCACCGGGTTCATCAGCGCGGTCGGCTCCACCCGGCAGGCCTGCGCCTGCATGGCCTGGGCCCGTCCGATCTCGGCACCTTCGCGCGTGACGAAGGAGTTGAGCGACATGTTCTGCGCCTTGAACGGCGCGACCTTCACACCCTGCCGCACCAGCCACCGGCAGATACCGGCGGTGACGACACTCTTGCCGGCATCGGAGGTGGTACCGGCGACGAGGAGGCCTCCGTTGTTCATGACGCCCTTCCCCGCAGCGATCCGCGCAGCAGCGCCCCGGCCGCGCCCACCCCCAACGCCAGCCACCCCACCCGCCGTGACAACCGCACGGTCCGGTCGATGTCCGCGACCTGCACAGCCCGCCCCTCCCCGTTCAGCACCGGCCGGTGCTCGACTCGCCCGCCATACGACAGCGTCCCCCCGAGCCGCACCCCCAACGCCCCCGCGAACGAAGCCTCCACGGGCCCGGCGTTGGGGCTCGGGTGCTTCGCCGCGTCGGCCCGCCAGGCCCGTACCGCTCCCGCGGTGTCGGGTCCGGCCACCGCGGCCAGTACGGCGGTGAGCCGCGCCCCCGGCCACCCGGCCACGTCGTCCAGCCGCGCGGAGGCCCACCCGTACCGCCGGTACCGGGCCGACCTGTGACCCACCATGGCGTCCAGGGTGTTGACGGCCCGGAACCCCACCAGACCGGGCACGCCCCCCACGGCCCCCCACACCAGCGCCCCGACGACGGCGTCGCTCGTGTTCTCGGCGACGGACTCCACGACCGCACGGGCGATCCCGTCGGCGTCCAGGGCCTGCGGATCCCGTCCGCACAGATGCGGCAGCCGGGCACGGGCCGCCTCGACGTCCCCCGCCGCCAGGGCCCGCCCGATGACGCGGGCCTCGCGGGCGAGCGAAGTCCCCCCGACGACGGCCCAGGTGGCGGTGGCGGTGAGCGCGACGGACGCGGCGGTGGACGGCCGTACGGCCCGCTGGGCCAGCGCACCCAGCGCCACGGTGCCGCCGGCGCAGACGGCGGTGTGCAGTGCGCCCCACCCGCGGTGGTCCCGCCACAGCATCCGCTCCACGGCCCCGGCCGCCCGCCCGAACACGGCGACCGGATGCCCCCGGCGCGGATCGCCGAGCAGCAGATCACCGAGTAGGCCGGCGGCGGCACCGTACGCGAAGACGCGATCGGTACCCATCGGCTCAGCCGGCCGCGGGGTCGGGTACGGGGACGAGCCGGGTACTGAACCTCGATCGGCAGCCGCGCATGGCTTTATGTCCTCACTCAGGGTGTCCGCGCCCTGGTTCGACGAGACCGGCGGTGGGAGTTCCTGGCTTCCGGGGGCTGTTACCCCGGTGACAGTGGCGGGACCGCGCCGGATTCACACCGGCTTCCTCCCTTGCCGCCGTACATGGCTCCGGAAGTCCACCACGCCCTGGAAGGCCCGTCAACTTGCCGTTGACCTGGGAGGGGAGTGTGTGGGAAGGCCCACACCGGTTGCTTTTCGGGACCTGTGGGACATGTCGAAGGCTCCTCTCCGCACGGACGGAGAGGAGCCTTCTCGGTGCTGGTCGGGCGCGTGTGTCAGGCCTTCGCCACGATCAGGTGGATGCCCCATGCCACGGCGGCCGCGCAGCCGGCGAAGCAGAGGTAGGCGGCCGTCACGGCCAGGGCCGCGGAGTTGCCCTGGGCGGTGGCGCGTTCGCGGGCGGAGAGGCCCTTGATGCCCAGGGTGAAGAGGGCCACCAGGCCCACCGTGACCACGAGGCTGACGCCGAAGACGGAGCCGATGGCTGCCCAGTCGATGCTCATGTTGGTTCTTCCTCGGGGTCAGACGGTGGTGGCCGGGCCGGTCGCGGGAGCGGCGGGAGCGGCGGGGGAGGGGATGGTTGCCGTCAGGCCGTCGGTGACCGGGCCGGCCGGCGGCGGGGTCACGGCGGCGATCGCGGTGGTCACCACGCCGGCCGGCTCCTCGGTGCCGACGACGTTGCTGCTGTCCACGACCTCGCGGCGGGACAGCTTCCAGATCGTGGCGCTGGCGGCCACCAGGAAGACGGCGACGAGCGCCGTGCCCCAGTCGCCGAGGTCCGTCACGGACTCGGCGAGCGCGCCGACCAGCGCGGCGGCCGGGAGCGTGAGCACCCAGGCGATCATCATGCGGGTCGCGGTGGACCAGCGGACCGTGCCGCCCTTGCGGCCGAGGCCCGCGCCCATCACGGAACCGGAGACGACATGCGTGGTGGAGAGGGAGAAACCGAGGTGGGAGGAGGCCAGGATGGCGGTGGCCGCGCTGGTCTGGGCGGCGAAGCCCTGCTGCGGCTGGAGGTCGGTCAGGCCCTTGCCCATGGTGCGGATGATCCGCCAGCCGCCGATGTAGGTGCCGAGCGCGATGGCGAGGCCGGCGGAGAGGATGACCCAGGTGGGAGGGTTCGAGCCGGGGGCGATGGAGCCGCCCGCGATCAGCGCGAGGGTGATGATGCCCATCGTCTTCTGCGCGTCGTTGGTGCCGTGGGCGAGCGAGACCAGGCCGGCGGAGGCGATCTGGCCGGCCCGGAAGCCCTTGCGGGTGGCGTTGTCGTCGGCGTTCTTGCCGATCCCGTAGGACAGCCGGGTGGCGAGCATCGCCGCGAGGCCCGCGACCACGGGGGCGGCGACCGCCGGGAGCAGGACCTTGGTGACGAGCACGTCGCCGTGGACCGCGCCGAAGCCGGCGGAGGCGACGGTGGCGCCGATCAGACCGCCCATGAGGGCGTGCGAGGAACTGGAGGGCAGGCCCACCAGCCAGGTCACGAGGTTCCAGAGGATGGCGCCGACGAGGGCGGCGAAGATGACCTCGGGACGAATGCCGTTCTCGTCGACGAGACCCTTGGAGATCGTGTTGGCGACCTCCACCGAGAGGAAGGCGCCCACCAGGTTGAGCGCGGCGGACATGGTCACCGCGATCTTGGGCTTGAGTGCGCCGGTCGAGATGGTCGTGGCCATCGCGTTGGCGGTGTCGTGGAAACCGTTCGTGAAATCAAACGCGAGTGCGGTGACTACCACAATCGCCAAGATCAGCGAGAAGTTTTCCATTTACCCAGGCAATCTTTCGAGGTCATTGGTTGTTGGACCGTAGGCAACCTGGATGAACGGAAGGTGAACTGGGGTGGGCTTCGGGGTGTCTGTGAACGGGTGTAGTGGAGGCCGCCGTTCCGGTTCCGGTTCGGCGGCCCGGTCGCCGCTTGGCTAGCGGCCCATGGCGAACGACTTCAGCCTGTCCGCCGATCCGTTGAAGAGATTCTGGTCACCCGGCAGGCTGCCGCTGTCGTCGTACTGCCAGAAGGTCCAGGACGGCCATCCGGCCGGCAGCGTTCCCGCGTCCGCCGAGCCGTGGCGGGCGATCCACAGCGCATGGTCGGCGGCGAACGCGCTGCTGCCGCCGGTGCACCGGTTCCACCAGTCGGTGGTCGTGTAGATCACCGGCCGGCGGCCGGTCTCGCGCCGCGTCTCGTCGCTGAAGGACCTGATCCAGCCGATCATCGCCGCCCTGCTCAGTCCGTAGCACCTGTGCTTCCTGTCGTACGGGTCGTACTCGACGTCGAGCGCGGGCGGCAGCGTCCAGCCGTCCGCCGTCCAGGCGCCGCCGTGGCTCACGAAGTACGCGGCCTGCCGGGCGCCCGACGACTGGTCCGGCAGGGCGAAGTGGTACGCGCCCCGGATGATTCCCGCCTGCCGCGAGCCGCTGTACTGCCGGCCGAAGTACGGGTTGCTGTAGGTGGTGGACTCGGTCGCCTTGATGTATACGAACCTGGCGCCTTTCGCCCTCGCGCTCGGCCAGTCGACGTCCTTCTGGTGCGCGGAGACGTCGTGCCCCTTCGGCGGGCTCGCCGCGGACGCCGGTGTCCCTGTCAGGGCGAGCGCCGCCACGGCCGCCGCCAGGACGCGGACGCGGTGGCGGAACGGTGGAATACGGTCACAGGCCATGTTTCCCCCCGGAATGGCGACGTGTGCGAAAAATCGTCCAGAGATTATGGGAAGATCGGCGTGCCCTCGGCGATCTTCGGCCAAGCTCGGAAATAGAACTCTTTGTGATGGTTTGCGCTCTACTGGATACGTGACGCCCGGCCTAAAGTGCCCTGCCGCGCGGGCCGGTCGGGGCATCGCCTGACAGGATCGGGCCATGGCTGAGCAGCGGCGGGGCGAGCGTGGCGGACGGGACGGCCGGACCGGCGCACACGAGGTGTCGGAGCCGCGCAGAAGAGATGCACGCGCGGAGGAGACGAGCGCCTGGCGCGAACTCGTCGCCACGGCCCGCCGCACGCTGTCCGACGGGCTCGTCGTCGGCACCTCCGGCAACGTCTCGGTCCGCGTCGGCGACACCGTGCTGGTCACGCCGTCGGGCGTGCCCTACGACCGGCTCACCCCGGACGACGTGACCGGCGTGGACCTCACCGGCCGCCAGGTCCTCGGCACCCTGGTCCCGACCAGTGAACTGCCGATGCATCTCGCGATCTACGGCAGCACCGGCGCCCTGGCCGTCGTCCACACCCACGCCGTCCACGCGACGGCCGTCTCGACGCTCGTCCCCGAGCTGCCGGCGGTCCACTACATGTCCGCGGCCCTCGGTGGCCCGGTCCGGGTTGCCCCGTATGCGACGTACGGCACCGACGAGTTGGCCGAGAACATGCTCCGCGCCCTGACCGACCGCCGCGGCTGCCTCCTCCAGAACCACGGCACGATCACCTACGGCACCACCCTGGCCCAGGCCTACGACCGCACCGCCCAGCTGGAGTGGATGTGCCGGCTGTGGCTGACCGCGTCCTCGGTGCCCGGCCTGGCCCCGAGCCTGCTGACCCCGGAACAGCTCACGGAGGCCGCAGAGCGACTGCGGGGATACGGACAGCGCCGGAGCTGAACCCGCCCGGACCACCCCTCGCCCCGGCCCGGAGACCGGCCCCGCGCGCAGGCCCCACCGCGCTCCGCTGGCCCCCGCCGATGTCCGCCCCGACACTGGACAGGTGCGCCCAGTCAAAGTCACGGCCGCCGCCGTCGGTGCCGTACTCGCCGCCGGTGCGGCCGGTGTGGTCGCGGGACGGTTCGCCAGTGACGCCGCGCTGAAGGCACCGCCCGGCCGGCCGCTGCCCACCGAACCCCGGCTCACCGTGCACAGCACCGCGGCCGGCCGCATCACCCTCACCCGGGACCTCGCCTCGCTGCGCCCCGGCACCTACGGCCTGGCCGGCGACGGATCGCACGCGGTCGTCGGCGCCGTCCTGGAATCCGCCGCGGACACCGCCGACACTGTCGTACGGCGGCTGGAGCGCGTGACCCACGGCACCTTCGAGACCGGCGACCGGGCCTGGCTCACCGCCAACGTCCACATCGGCAACCCGGGCACCGCCCTGGGCCTGGAGTACGCCGACATCGACCTGCCCGGCGAACTCGGCCCGCTGCCCGCCTGGTTCGTGCCCGGCCACCGCGACACCTGGGTGATCGCGGTGCACGGCCTCGGCACCACCCGCGAGCACCCCATGAACGTCATGGCGTTCCTGCACGCCCGGCGCCTGCCGGTGCTCGCCCTCGCCTACCGCGGCGACCTCGGCGCGCCACGCCCCCCGGACGGCCTGAACCACCTCGGCGAGAGCGAGTGGCGCGACCTGGACGCGGCGATCCGCTACGCGGTCCGCTACGGCGCCCGCCGGGTGGTCCTGTACGGCTGGTCCACCGGCGCCACCATGGCGCTGCGCGCCGCCGCCCACTCGGCCCTGCGCGAGCGGGTCTGCGGCCTGGTCCTGGACTCCCCGGTGCTCAGCTGGGAGGCCACCCTGCGCGCCCTCGCCCAGGCCCGGCACGTCCCCGAGCACCTGCTGCCGCTCGCGGTGCGTGCCGCCCAGGGCCGCGTCGGCCTGCACGCCGACCATGGCGCCGACCCCGTCGACCCGGAACACCTCACCGTGCCCACCCTGATCGCGCACGGCCCGGACGACACCGTGGCCCCCTGGGTGTACTCCCGCCGGTTCGCCGGGCGCCGCCCCGACCTGGTCGCCCTGCACACCGTCCCGGACGCCCCGCACGGCGCGATGTGGAACGCCGACCCGCAGGAGTACGAGGAACGGCTGCGCCGGTTCCTCACGCCCCTGATGTGATGCGCGCCGGCGCGTGCGCCCCCGATGTGATTCTTCCCGCACCCTCCGGGCCTTCCCGTCCACCTCCCCGACTCCTCCGTGCTCCGAGCCGGAGACCCCGATCCCGGCCGGTTCCGGAGGTTCCGTTTAAGGCCGTACCACTGGCCTGAACATGTCTCCCCGCCTCTCCTCGCGCCCCGTGCGTTGGCCAGCCCCGTCGCCCGCCGTGACATTCCGTTTGGGTTTTCGGACCGTCAACCGGAAGACTGCACCCGTGACGTCCCGTATCCCGCGCGACTCAAGGCTTCGACTCGTCCGAACGCGACCCCTGGCCGCCGCCCCCCGAGCGATGAACCAGCGGCCCGCGCGCCGCCCCGCACCCCGCCCGCCGGAGGGCACCCCGGCCCCCGCCGAGCTGGCCAGAATGGCACGCTCCGGCCTGGCCGGCGCGGCCCGCGTCGCCCACTGGGCCGACGCCGCCCTCGGGCCCGGCAGCGACGGCGCGACCGCCGACGGCAAGGCCACGCTCTCCGACGCGTCCGCCGAACGCGCGTCCGGCGACCTGGGCCTGACCGCCGCTCAGGTCCGCGCCGACTGGGACACCGCCCGCCTCGCCGGCCTGGTCGAGGTGCACGGCGACAGCGCACGCCCCGGCTGGCGCCTGCGCGCCTGGGACCGCGACGACAGCGCCGTGCTGCGCGGCTGGGTCGCCCTCTTCGACGCCTGGTCGCTCGCGCATCCGGAGTCCGCGGAGTTCGAGCCCGCCGCCGTCGCCGAGGTCGTCTCGGCCATGCCCCAGGTGCTCTCCTTCCTCCAGCTGTCCGCCGGTCCCGTCCCGGTCGAGCAGCTCCTGGACCTGCTGGCGCAGCGGGTCACCGAACTGCGCACCGAGCGCTGCGAGGTCCCCTACGACACGGAGACCGGGACCGGGACCGCCCGGCCGCTCGCCGCCGTGCGCTCCGCCGACGCCGACCCGGCGGAGCACGCCCCGTCCGAGGACCCGGCCCCCGCCGACGAGGCCGAACTCGCCCCCCTCCTCGACTGGGCCCTGTACGCCCTCGCCTCGGTCGGCGCGCTGACCTACGGCGACGGCCAGGCCACCCTCACCCCGCTGGGCAGCTGGGCGGTCTGGGTCAAGCTGGAGCAGATCTGCGTCGCCGCGCAGAGCCCCGCCGGCAACATCGAGGTCGCCGCCGAGGAGATGCTGCGCGGCTGCGCCCAGCTGCGCCCCAACGCGGCCCGCGCCGAGTACCGCGCCTGGCTCGCCGCCCGCCCGGTCGGCGGCGCCGTCACCGAACTCGTGGACGCCGCCCGCGGCGAGGACGCCCTGCTGCGCGGCCTCGCCTTCGAGGCGCTGCGCGTCGTCGGCGCCCCCGCCGAACCCGACGTCCGCGCGGTCGCCGACGAGCCGACCCTGCGGCCCTACGCCCTGCTCTGGCTGGCCGAGCACGACGGGGTCGACCCCGAGGACGCCCACGAGGTGCTCACCCGGGAAGAGGCGACCTGGCTCTGGGTCGACACGGCCGCCGCGGTCGCCGACCACGGCGAGGCGCCGCTGCTCGTCCGCCACCTGGAGTCAGCGCTCCAGCCGACCGTCCCCGCGCTGCTCGACGAGGTGCGCGCGGTCGGTCACCCGCGCACCGTGCAGGTCCTGGTCGCGCTCGCCGCCGCCCACCCCGACCCCGCGCTGGCCAAGGCCGTCCGCCGGGCCGCCTTCCAGGTGCACACCGGCGGCTAGCGGCTCAGCCCCCTTGGCGGCTCAGACCCCTATCTCCGGGGCGTACGTGCCGAAGCTCCAGATGTTGCCCTCGACGTCCCGGGCCATGTAGTCCCGCGAACCGTAGTCCTGGTCGGTCGGGGGCATCAGGATCTCGGCGCCGTGGTCCACGGCGCGCTGATGGTGTGCGTCGACGTCGTCCACGACGAGGTACACGCCGGTCGGGCCCGCGCCGTCCATCGCCGCGTCGAACCGGCCGCCGCGGCCCTTGGAGCCGAGCATGATCGCGCCGTTGCCCTGCACCAGCTCGGCGTGCAGCACCATGCCGTCCTCGCCCTCGTACACCGACAGCTCGGTGAAGCCGAAGGCCTCAGTCAGCTGCTTGATCGCCGCCTTCGCGTCGGTGTACAGCAGCGACGGATAGATGCTCGGCCGCCCACCACTCGTGCCCGCCATCCCGATCACTCCCTCGTGTACCGGTCCCCCGAAAGCCGTCGTTCCGGCCTGGTCCCCAGTCTTGCACCCGGCACTGACAACGTCCCCGGTCCGTAACGTCGTTGCAGGTCAGCGGCTCACCGGAAGGTGTTGCAGCGGGCCATGTCCCCGCTCCGGTAGCCCTGGTAGAACCACTGCTGCCGCTGCCGCGCCGACCCGTGCGTCCAGGTCTCCGGCGTCACCCGCCCCTGGAACCTCTCCTGGATCCGGTCGTCGCCCACGGCGGCCGCCGCGTCCAGCCCGTCCTGGATGTCCGCGGCCGTCAGGCTGGTGATCAGCGGCCGGCCGGTCGACTCGTCCTTCGTCGTGGTGGCGTGGTGCGCCCACACCCCGGCGTAGCAGTCGGCCTGCAGCTCCACCCGTACCGCATTGCTGTTCACACCGGTCAGGTTGTCCCGCGACCTGCTCAACGTGCCCATCAGGTCCTGCACATGGTGCCCGTACTCGTGTGCCACGACGTACGCCTGGGCGAACGGCCCGCCGCTCGCCCCGAACTTGGACCGCAGCTCGTCGAAGAAGCCGAGGTCCAGATAGACCTTCCGGTCGCCCGGACAGTAGAACGGCCCCACCGCCGAGGTGGCCGTCCCGCACGCGGTGCCGACCCGCCCGCTGAAGAAGACCGTGGGGGCGGCCGTGTAGGTGCCCCGGCGGCGCTGGAACTCCTGCGTCCAGAAGTCCTGCACGCTGTTGACCACCGCCACGATCCGGCAGTCCTCCTTGCTGTTGGCGTCCAGCCCGGTACGGCAGTTCTGCTGCACCTGCGCCAGCGAGGAGGAGGCGGGCGCGGGCGAGCTGTCCCCGGAGGAGAGGCCCAGCTGGTCCGGGCCGACACCGAGGAACAGGCCGAGGAGGAGCGCGATCAGGCCGACCAGGCCACCGCCCACGGTCGCCTTCCCGCCCGGGATCCGGCTGCCTCGCACATCCTGCACCTCGGAGGTGTCCAGGTTCGCGTCGTCGTCGAACTGCATGGGGCACCGCCTTCTGCTCGCACCGTCCCCTGCAACCACCTTGCGCCATCGGCGCCGCCACTTCGCGCCGATGCCCGGAGCGACGCCCGAACGGGCGACGTCCCGCCCCGCCCCCGCGTCACGCCCACGGGCCCGCCGCGGGCGTGGCTACGCTCTGCGCCTGACTTCATGGCACAGGGCGCCCGCGGGCGCCGAAGGGGGGAAGGGTGGCCGTCCTGCACCAGGGGAGCACCGATCCCCCCGCCACCGAATCCCACCCCGAACCCTCCCCGCCGCCCCAGGCGAACCAGCCCCCACCCGCCGGCCGACACCACCCTCCGACCCCCCACCCGAACCACTCCCCGCCTGCCGTCCCCCACCAGTCCCCGACGGCACACCCGCAACAGCCTCCGGCGGCACACCCGCCGCACTGTCCGCCCGGCCGCCCGGAGCAGTCCTCGACGGCGCACCCGCAGCAGTCCCTGGCGGCGCACCCGCAGCAGTCCCCGACGGCACCCCCGCCGCACTGTCCGCCCGGCTCCCCGGAGCAGTCCCCGTCGGCCCGTCCGCAGCAGCCTCGGAGTGCCCGCCCGGAGCAGTCCTCGGCGGTCTGTCTGCCGCACTCTCTGTCCGGCCGCCCGGAGCAGACCCCGTCGGCCCGTCCGCAGCAGCCTCTGGTCGGCCGCCCGCAGTCGGCCGCGGCCGGTCGGCCGCGGCCCGCTCCGGTCCGTCGGTCGTCGGCGGTTCTCTCCCGCCTCTCCGGCGCCTTCCTCAAGAGGCTTCTCGGTGCCGCTCTCGGTGTTCTCCTCGCGGGCGCGTTCCTCGTCGTCGGGTACCAGGTCCGGCCCGCCCCCTACGGCGATCACCTCACCCCCGGTCCGCCCGCGCACACCGCACGCGCGCGTGGCGATGTCGTCGAGGCCTACGACGGGCGGGTCCTGCGGTGGCGGTACGCGCGTGCGGGCCGCCGTCCGGTCGGCGTGCTGCCCGCGCGCGGGGAGGCGATCGCCCTCTGGGACGACGGACTCGTCACCGACACGGACGGCCGCTCCGTACGCTGGCACCGTGCCCTGCCCGCGGCCACCGCATGGCTGCGGGCCCGGGGCGGCGCCGGCGTCCTGCGCCCCCTGGGCCACGGCATCCTCGCGGTCGTCACTCCGGCCCGCATCGCCGCGTACCGCACCGCCGACGGCGACCTGCGCTGGGTGCTGCCCGCCCGGCAGGGCTGCGCGTTCCGCCCCGAGCGTGCCGTACGTCACGGTGCCGTCCTGCTCGTCGCCCAGCCCTGCGTCCACGGCGCCTGGACCGCGCAGCTGGTCGCCGTGGACGACCTGGGCGGAGTCGCTCCGCACCGCACGCCGCTGGGCAACGACAGGCCCCGCGCGGGCCGCCCCGAACACCCGCGCACCGAAAAAGCGCTTGCGTCGCCCCGTTAGACTTGGCCCATGGCCATTCTCCTCGCGCATTAGACGGCGGGAACGTCCTCAGTCGCCCACCCGTCACTATCCGTACGCTCTGGAGTCTGTCCGTGATCTCCGCCTCCGGTATCGAGCTGCGCGCCGGTGCCCGCATCCTCATCGAGAACGCCACCTTCCGTGTCGCCAAGGGTGACCGCATCGGCCTGGTCGGCCGCAACGGCGCCGGCAAGACCACCCTCACCAAGGTCCTGGCCGGTGACGGCATCCCCGCCGCGGGCACCGTCACCCGCTCCGGCGAGGTCGGCTACCTCCCGCAGGACCCCCGCACCGGCGACCTCGACGTCCTCGCCCGTGACCGTGTCCTGTCCGCGCGAGGCCTGGACGTACTGATCCGCAAGATGCGCGAGAACGAGCAGCGCATCGCCAACGGCCAGGGCGCCACCCGCGAGAAGGCGCTCAAGCAGTACGAGCGCCAGGAGACCGAGTTCCTCACCAAGGGCGGGTACTCCGCCGAGGCCGAGGCCGCCACCATCGCCGCCGCGCTCAACCTGCCCGACCGGGTGCTCGGCCAGCCCCTGCACACGCTCTCCGGCGGTCAGCGCCGCCGTATCGAGCTGGCCCGCATCCTCTTCTCCGACGCGGACACGCTCCTGCTCGACGAGCCGACCAACCACCTCGACGCGGACTCGATCGTCTGGCTGCGGGACTACCTGAAGACCTACCGCGGCGGCTTCATCGTGATCTCCCACGACGTCGACCTGGTCGAGACGGTCGTCAACAAGGTCTTCTACCTGGACGCGAACCGCTCCCAGATCGACGTCTACAACATGGGCTGGAAGCTCTACCAGCAGCAGCGCGAGGCCGACGAGAAGCGCCGCAAGCGGGAGCGGGCCAACGCCGAGAAGAAGGCCGCGGCACTGCACTCGCAGGCCGACAAGATGCGGGCCAAGGCCACCAAGACGGTCGCCGCGCAGAACATGGCCCGCCGCGCCGACAAGCTGCTGGCCGGCCTGGACGCCGTCCGCGTCTCCGACAAGGTCGCCAAGCTCCGTTTCCCGGACCCCGCGCCCTGCGGCAAGACCCCGCTGACCGCCGAGGGCCTGTCGAAGTCGTACGGCTCGCTGGAGATCTTCACCGACGTCGACCTGGCCATCGACAAGGGGTCGAGGGTCGTCATCCTCGGGCTCAACGGTGCCGGCAAGACCACCCTGCTGCGGCTGCTCGGCGGGGTCGAGCGGCCCGACACCGGCGAGGTGATCGAGGGCCACGGCCTCAAGCTCGGCTACTACGCCCAGGAGCACGAGACCCTGGACCCGGAGCGCACGGTCCTGGAGAACATGCGCTCGTCGGCGCCCGACATGGACCTCGTCGAGGTCCGCAAGGTGCTGGGCTCGTTCCTGTTCTCCGGCGACGACGTGGACAAGCCGGCCGGGGTCCTCTCCGGCGGTGAGAAGACCCGCCTCGCCCTCGCCACCCTGGTCGTCTCCGCCGCGAACGTCCTGCTCCTGGACGAACCGACCAACAACCTCGACCCCGCCAGCCGTGAGGAGATCCTCGGCGCCCTGCGCACCTACAAGGGCGCGGTCGTCCTCGTCACCCACGACGAGGGTGCCGTGGAGGCGCTCCAGCCCGAGCGGATCATCCTGCTGCCCGACGGCGTCGAGGACCTGTGGGGTGCCGACTACGCGGATCTGGTCGCCCTCGCTTGATCGAATGCCTGATCCACTGGCTATGGATCATTCGGCCTATCGGTGATCCATCATCTGTGTGAGATCTCCTCGTATCGAGGTGTGTCCTACATCGAATTTCCGGCCGATCCCTTTGTCGACAAGGGATCGGCCGCTTTCCGCTCCTGACCTGCTATTTCGCGGGAGAACCCGTTCGGAATCATGGACGGCTCTCGGCGGAATGACAGATTCCGCATGTGGGGACGCGCTCCTGTCGTCACAACGATGTCTCACGGACCTTGCCGAATGGGTGGCCATCACGCCCCGGAGGGGTGATCATGAGGGGACCAGAGCGCACTTCCCATGAGGAGGCACGGGTGGCCGAGACTCTGAAGAAGGGCAGCCGGGTAACCGGCGCCGCGCGCGACAAGCTCGCGGCAGACCTGAAGAAGAAGTACGACTCCGGTGCGAGCATTCGGGCACTGGCCGAGGAAACCGGCCGCTCGTATGGCTTCGTCCACCGGATGCTCAGCGAGTCGGGTGTCACGCTGCGTGGGCGTGGCGGGGCGACGCGGGGCAAGAAAGCCTCGTCCTGACCCCGGGCGGCCCATCGGCTTCGATGGTGGCCACCCGGTCGGTCGACTGATCGACCGGGTGGTTACTGTGCAGTCACTTAGCATGCCGTACGGCAATGCGTGATGACCGCACACATCGGAGGCGCCCCATGGCTTCGCCCGACCAGGACCTCGCTCCTGTTCTCGACAAGGACGGCGTACGGCTCACCGTCGACGACGCGCTCGCCACGGTGACGCTGACCAATCCGGCCAAGCGCAACGCCCAGAGCCCCGCACTGTGGCGGGCGTTGGCCGAGGCCGGGCGGTCGCTGCCGGGGTCGGTCCGGGTCGTCGTGCTGCGCGGTGAGGGCCAGTCCTTCTCCGCGGGTCTCGACCGGCAGATGTTCACGCCGGAAGGGATCCCGGGCGAGCCGACCTTCATCGAGCTCGCGCGTCGCGACGACGCCGAGCTCGACGCGAGCATCGCCGAGTACCAGGAGGCGTTCACCTGGTGGCGGCGCAACGACGTCGTGTCGATCGCCGCCGTGCAGGGACACGCCATCGGGGCCGGCTTCCAGCTGGCCCTCGCGTGTGACCTGCGCGTCGTCGCGGACGACGTGCAGTTCGCCATGCGCGAGACGAGCCTGGGCCTGGTGCCGGACCTGACCGGCACGCACCCGCTCGTCTCCCTGGTGGGCTACGCCCGCGCGCTGGAGATCTGCGCGACCGGACGCTCCGTCCAGGCCGAGGAGGCGGTCGCGTCCGGGCTGGCGAGCGTCGCCGTGCCGGTGGGCGAACTCGACGCGGCGGTACGGGACCTGGCCGGCGCGCTGCTGGCCGCGCCGCGTGATGCGGTGGTGGAGACGAAGGCCTTGCTGCGTGGTGCGGGTGGTCGTACGTATGACGAGCAGCGGGCTGCTGAGCGGCAGGCGCAGGCTCGGCGGCTGCGTGACCTGGCGGGGGTGGGCGAGTAGCGACCCCGCAAGGGGCGCGGGGAACTGCGCGACCAGCCCCCACCGGCCCGCATGTCTGGCACAACCGGCAGTCAACCGACAGCTGTCACCACCAGCGTCACCGTCGGCTGATCGTCCACCACCTCGCCGACCGCCGTACGGACCCGCCGGGCCACCTCCACGGCCCGCGGGCCGTCCGTCACCGCCACCTCCACCCGCACATGCCGGCGCGGCAGCGCGGTCTCGAAGTGCACCTCGCGGCTCAGTGCCCCCGTCACCCGCGCCACCCCCGGCACCGCCAGCGCCGCCGCCGTCACCCGGGCCCCCTCGGGATCCGTCCCCTCCCGGACCGACGGCGGCCGGGGCGCCCGTACGGCCGCTGCCGCCCCCGGCTCCTCCGTCAGCAGGTCGGTCACCCGCAGGTCCACCTCGGTGACCGCCAGTCCGAGCCCCGCCGTGGCTGCCGCCAGTGCCCGGCGCAGCCGGGACGCCGTCGTCGGCAGGGGCTCGGCGGCCGTCGCCGCGAAGTCCGCGGACAGCCGCAGCGGCCCCGGCGGTACCGCGCCGGGCGGTGCCGGTACGACCGCCTCCGCCACGTCCGTTGGATCGGCCAGGGCGATCCGTACCGCCCCCAGCCGTACCCCTGCTACCCCGGCCGCCGCCCGCCGCAGGACGGCGTCCGCCGCCGCCTCCGTGAGCCATGCCCCGTCCTGCGCCCCGCCCAGCGGCAGGAGCCTCCCGGAGCCCAGCAGGTGCCGTACCGTGTCTGTCCGTCGGTCCGCCGTCATTGCTCCAGCCTGCCGCATCTTCGGGGCACGACAGGACATCCGCACGTACCGTGGTCGCAGGACGACCACGGGAAGGGACGCACGGCGATGACCGAGATGGCGGCGGAGCCCGAGAAGGACCCGACGGCGCAGACCCGGAAGACCGTCAGACGCGGCGGCGGCGACCCGTCGACCCGGGGGCGGACGACGATCGCCGACGGCGTCGTGGAGAAGATCGCCGGACTGGCGGCCCGGGACGTGGTCGGCGTGCACGCCATGGGCAGCGGCCTCGCCCGTACCTTCGGCGTGGTCCGCGACCGGGTGCCCGGCGGCTCCAAGTCCGTGACCCGGGGTGTGAAGGCCGAGGTCGGCGAGGTGCAGACCGCGCTCGACCTGGAGATCGTCGTGGACTACGGCGTGTCGATCGCCGACGTGGCCCGCGCGGTCCGGGAGAACGTGATCGCGGCCGTCGAGCGCATGACCGGGCTCGAAGTGGTCGAGGTCAACATCGCGGTGAGTGATGTGAAGCTTCCGGAGGAAGAGGAAGAGGAGCCGGAGTCCCGGCTCCAGTGACCGCTGAGGGGAGCGCACCATGAGCATGGCCGTCGTCGGCATGATCGCCGGCATGGCGCTGGGCTTCGCCGGGTACTTCGGCGGGTTCGGTGCCTTTCTGCTGGTGGCGGCGCTCGGAGCCGTCGGGTTCGTCGTGGGCCGGTTCGCGGAGGGGGACCTCGAACTCGGCGACTTCTTCCGCAACCGCGACGACCGGCGTGACCGCCGCCGATGAGCTCCGCGAGCGGTGGGACACGCGGCACCCCGACGGCGGTGGCGCCGGGCGAGCGCGGCGCCGTCCGGATCGCCGACCGGGTCGTGGCGAAGATCGCCGCACAGGCCGCCCGCGAGGCGCTCGGCCCCCTCCCGAAGGACGCCGTGCCGCCGCACGCCACCGTGGTCACGCACCATGACACGGCCCGCGTCCGGGTCCACCTCGAACTGGACTACCCGTCCGACATCGGCGCCCGGTGCGCGGCCGTGCGTCGACATGTGGTCGAGCGGGTAGGCGCGTTGGTGGACATGGAGGTACCGGAGGTCGCCGTCCACGTCGAACGGCTGCATCCGGTCCAGACCCAGGGGAGGGCGTGATGAGCACCGAACAGACGCCGGTCGTCGAGACGCCGCCACCACCGGCGGCCGCGCCCCCGGCCGGCCACGAGCCCCGCTTCTGGTCCCCGCGCCGCGCCCCCGCGGCCCTGGTCGCGGTGTGCGTCCTGGTGACCGCGGGCGCCTTCCTCTACGACATCGCGGCCGTACGGGCCCACCACCCCGCCATGCGCTGGCGCCGCGCCCTGGCCCGCCGGCTCGCGGAGCAGCCCCTCGACGACACCTGGGTCCTGGTCGGCGCGGGCATCGTCGCCGCCCTCGGCCTGTGGCTGCTGATCCTGGCCGCCACCCCGGGCCTGCGGAGCCTGCTGCCCATGCGCCGCACCCGGCCCGACGTCCGCGCCGGACTGCGCCGTGACGCGGCCGCCCTGCTGCTGCGCGACCGGGCCATGGAGATCTCGGGCGTGCGCCGGGTACGGGTACGGCTGCGCCGCTCCCGCGCCCACGTCCTCGCCGTCTCCCACTTCCGCGAACTCGACGAGGTGCGGGGCGACCTGGAGGCGGCCCTGACCGACGCGATCCGCGCCATGGGGCTGTCCCGCCCGCCCGTCCTGACCCTGCACGTGATCCGCCCCGGCCGAAGGGGGTGACGCCGTGCTCGGCACGGTCAACCGCGTACTGATCGCCCTCGCGGGCCTGCTGCTCCTCGCCCTCGGCGGCTCGGTCCTGGCCGTCGGCCTCGGCGCGCCGTCCCCGTCCTGGTGGATCCACCAGGGCCGGCACGACGTCCTGCTCAGCACGGCCGAGCGCACCCACTGGCGTGCCGCGCACTGGTGGTGGCCGTCGGTCCTGGCCGCACTGGCCGTCCTGGTCCTGCTCGCCCTCTGGTGGCTGACCGCGCAGGTGCGCCGACGCCGCCTGACCGAGGTCCTGGTGGACACCGGAGACGGCGAGGGCGCCCTGCTGCGCGGCAGGGCCCTGGAGACGGTCCTGGCCACGGACGCCGCCCACCAGTACGGCGTGGCCCACGCCCAGGCGGTCCTGAAGGGCACCCGCACGGCTCCGCAGGTACGGGTGTGGCTCCAACTGGAGCCGGACGTGGCCCCGGAGGACGCTCTGAACGACCTGACGGCTCAGGCCCTGGCACATGCCCGGGACTCGGCGGCCTTGGCGAAGCTCCCCGCGGAGGTCCGGCTGACGTCGGTGAAACACCGCGCGGAGAGGGTCACTTGAAATCGCCGTCCAGGAAGGCTCCCCGTGCGGGGCGCGGGGCTGTGTCGATGTGCGGCTGCGGCAGCGTGGGCGCGACCAGCCCCCATGCACCCGCACTGACGACTCGACCGTCAGAAGCCGTGCCGAGCCCCGCCGTCCACCGGCACCATGATCCCCGTCAGATAGGACGCGGCCGGCGACATCAGGAACGCCGCCACCCGCCCGAACTCCTCCGGCGCCCCGTACCGCCGCAACGGAATCCGGAACTCGTGCCCGGCGCGCGTCGCCTCCGGGTCCGCCGACATGGTGTCCAGCTCCCGCACCCGGTCGGTGTCGATCCGGGACGGCAGCAACCCCACCACCCGGATCCCGCGCGGACCGAGTTCGTCCGCCAGCGACTTGGCGAACCCGGCAAGACCCGGCCGCAGCCCGTTGGAGATCGTCAGCCCCGGGATCGGCTCGTACACCGACGCGGACAGCACGAACCCGATGACCCCGCCGTCCCCCAACTCGGCCGCGGCCGCGCGGGCGAGCCGTACGGCGCCCAGGAACACCGACTCGAACGCGCCCTGCCACTGCTCGTCCGTGTTGTCGGCGACGAACCCGGCCGGCGGCCCGCCCACGCTCACGAGGATGCCGTCGAACCCGCCGAAACGCTCCCGCGCGACCGCGATCAGCCGCTCCGGCGCCGCCGGATCCGCGTTGTCGACGCCCACGCCCACGGCGTCCGGTCCCAGCTCGGCCGCCACGCCGGCGGCCCGCTCCTCGTCCCGTCCGGTCACCACGACCTTCGCCCCGTCGGCGACCAGCTCGCGCGCGGCCGCGTGGCCCAGCCCGCGGGTGGCTCCGGTGACGACGTACACCCGGTCCTTCAGTCCAAGATCCATGGCCCCTATCCTGCCTTCTCGCCGTCGAAGAGCGTGAGGGCGGTGTTCACCAGTCCGATGTGACTGAACGCCTGCGGGAAGTTGCCCAGCTGACGGCCGGTCTCCGGGTCGTACTCCTCGGACAGCAGCCCCACGTCGTTGACCAGGCCCACCAGCCGTTCGAACAGTTCCTTCGCCTCGTCGGTGCGGCCCGTCATGTGCAGCGCGTCGGCGAGCCAGAACGAGCAGGCCAGGAAGGCGCCCTCGCCGCCCGGCATCCCGTCGACGCCGATCGCGTCGGTGTCGTAGCGGCGCAGGAACCCGCTCCGGCCCAGGTCGTCGCGGATCGCGTCGACCGTGCCGATCACCCGCGGGTCGTCCGGCGGCAGGAAGCCGACGCGCGGGATCAGCAGCAGGGAGGCGTCGAGTTCGCGGGAGCCGTAGTACTGCGTGAAGGTGTTGCGCTTCGGGTCGAACCCCCTCTCGCACACCTCCCGGTGCACCTCGTCGCGCAGTGCGCGCCAGCCCTGCAGATCGCCCTTGAGCTCCGCGTAGTCCTCCATGGTCCGCACCGCGCGGTCCGCGGCCACCCACACCAGCACCTTGGAGTGCACGAAGTGGCGGCGGCCGCCGCGTACCTCCCACAGGCCCTCGTCCGGCTGCCGCCAGGCCTTCTCCAGGAACTTCATCAGCGCGCACTGGATGGCCCACATGTGCGGCTTGGTGGGCAGGCCGGCGGTGCGGGCCAGCGACAGCGAGTCCATGACCTCGCCGTACACGTCCAGCTGGAGCTGGTCGACGGCGCCGTTGCCGACGCGTACCGGGCTGGAGCCCGCGAAGCCGGGCAGCCAGGGCAGTTCGAACTCGGGCAGCCGGCGCTCGCCCGCGAGGCCGTACATGATCTGCAGGTCGGCGGGGTCGCCGGCGACCGCGCGGACCAGCCAGTCACGCCAGTGCTCGGCTTCCTTGTGGTAGCCGGCGGCGAGCAGCGCGCCGAGGGTGAGGGTGGAGTCGCGCAGCCAGCAGAAGCGGTAGTCCCAGTTGCGCACCCCGCCCAGCTCCTCGGGCAGTGAGCTGGTGGCCGCGGCGACGATGCCGCCGGTCGGCGCGTAGCTGAGCGCCTTGAGGGTGATCAGGGAGCGCACGACCGTCTCCCGGTGCGGGCCGGCGTAGGTGCAGCGGGCGGTCCAGCGCCGCCAGTCGGTGACGCTCGCGCGCAGCGCCTCGTACGGGTCCACCAGAGCCGGGCGCGGCTCGTGCGAGGGGTGCCAGGTGAGCACGAACGCGACCCGCTCGCCCTCGGCGACGGTGAACTCCGAATGCGTGCCGAAGTCCTCGCCCCAGGTGCGTACGGACGGATCGCTGCGCAGCCACACCGAGTCGGGCCCGGCGACGGCGACCCGGTGCCCGCCGGAGCGGCGCATCCACGGGATGACCGAGCCGTAGTCGAAGCGCAGGCGGAGCGTGCTGTGCACGGTGACACGGCCGCTGACGCCCTCGACGATGCGTACGACGTCGGGCGCGCGGTCGCGCTGGGGCATCAGGTCGGTGACACGGACCGTGCCCTGGTCGGTCTCCCACTCGGTGTCCAGGACCAGGGTGTCCGGCCGGTAGCCGCGCCGGGTGCAGGTCGTGGCGCCCTGCGGGGCGATCCGCCAGTGGCCGTGGTCCTCGTCGCCCAGGAGCCGGGCGAAGCAGGCCGCCGAGTCGAAGCGGGGCAGGCACAGCCAGTCGATGGAGCCGTCCCGGCCGACCAGGGCCGCGGTCTGCTCGTCGCCGATGAGCGCGTAGTCCTCGATGCGTCGGTCCACGGGAGCCGGTTTCCCTCCCGGCCGGAGGGCCAATCAGGGGGTGGGCCGGGGGAGTGACGCGGCACCGCTCTCAGACGGCGGCCGGTTCCGCCTCCGCGGCCGTCTCCTGCTCCGCCGCCGCCTCCGCACGCGCGCGTGCCTCACGGCGGACCAGTACGAAGAAGCCGTAGGGGACGCCCGCGGCGAACAGCCACCACTGGATCATGTACGCGTAGTTCAGCGGGGCGTCCTCCTTGCCCGGATCGGAGATCTGTTCCGGGGTGTCGCCCTTGGGCTCCGGCGCCGTCTGCTCGATGTAGCCGCCGAGCACCTGCTTGCCGAGCCGGCGTGCCTGCTCCTCGCTGTTGATCAGCATGACCTGCCGGTCGGGCAGGCCCTTGAGATCCTTGATGCCGCTCGCCGCGGTGGTCTCGTCGGGCATCAGCCGGCCCTGGACGGTGACCTTGCCGGCCGGCGGCGCGGGGATCTTCGGGAACGCGGTCTGGCTCGGGCCGTCCGACGGGATCCAGCCCCGGTTGACCAGCAGCACCTTGCCGTCGGTCAGCACGAAGGGGGTCAGCACGTGGTAGCCGACCTCGTCGTCGGAGTTGGTACGACGGCGGACGACGACCTCGTCGGCGGTGTCGAAGGTCCCGGTCGCGGAGACGGTGTGGTACCGCTCCTTGCGGGTCACGGCGTGCCCCGGCACGGTCACCTGCTCGACCGGCACCGGCTTGGCGCCGAGCGCCTGGGCGACCAGCTCGTTGCGGGCGCTGCGCTCCTCGTAACGGTGCTTCTGCCAGATCCCCAGGCGGATCATCGTGGGGATGAGAAGCAGCGAGATGAGGGCGAGGATCACCCACTGCCGGGTGAACAGGAAGCGGTACACCCCACGACCGTACAACTCGGTCGTGGGGCGCGAACGGGCGGGTACCGGGTCACACGCGGTCGACGATGCCCGCCTTCCCGGCCTCGCGGGCACAGTGGGCACCGCAGAACCACTGGTTCTCGGCCTCGACGCCCTGGCCGATGATCGAGACCTTGCAGTGCTCGCAGACGGGGGCCATCCGGTGGATCGCGCAGGAGAAGCAGTCGAAGACATGGACCGCGCCCTGCGCGTGCACCTCGAAGGTCATTCCGTAGTCATTGCCGCAGACTTCGCATTTCGCCATGCGCCACAGGGTGTGCTGTCGGCCGCGCGGGGGCGAGCGGGCGCCGGGCGAGTCGTACGCCAATCACCCGTCCGTACGGCCCGCGCGGACGGGCGACCGACCGCGCGGACGGACGTACGGCCCGCGTGGACGGGTGCACGGCCCGCCGGGTGCGCTCACGTCCCGGTGGCCGGCGCCACGTCTCGCAGCAGCTGCCCGAAGGCCGCCTCGTCGACGACCGGTGTCCCGAACTGACGGGCCTTGAGGACCTTCGACGTGCCCGAGTCGGGGTCGTTGGTGACGAGCAGACTGGTGAGCCGCGAGATGCTCGTGGAGACGTGCAGACCGGCCTCGGCGGCCCGGTCCTCCAGCAGCTCGCGGTCGATCGAGGTGTCCCCGGAGAACGCCACCCGCATGCCCTGCCGCAGCGGCTTGCCGTCCTCGTACCGTCCCGGGTTCGGGTGCGGGCACGCCGGCCGCTTGCGGGACGGCCGCCAGCTGCTGGGCCGGTAGCCGCCTTGGCCGCCGCTCGCCTGGGGCCCGATCCGGGGCGTGTCCGACCACTCCGTCAGCGGCCGGCACTCCAGCAGCGGCAGCCGGACGTTGCCCGCCGCCGCGGCCCGCAGACTGGGCCGGAACGCCTCCGCGAGCACCCGCGCGTCGTCCAGCGCGTGGTGGGCCCGCCGCTGTACGACACCGAAGTGCGCCGCCAGGGTCTCCAGTTTGTGGTTGGACAGCGGCAGGCCCAGCTCCTTGGAGAGCGCGATGGTGCACAGCCGCTGCCGCACCGGCGCCTCGGCCTTCGCGCGCGCGTACTCCCGCGCGATCATCTGCCAGTCGAAGACCGCGTTGTGCGCGACCAGCACCCGGCCGTCCAGCCGGGCCGAGAACTCCTCGGCGATGTCGGTGAAGAGCGGCGCGCCTTCGAGCGTCTCGCTGGTCAGACCGTGGATCCACACCGGACCCGGATCGCGCTCGGGGTTGACCAGGGTGTACCAGTGGTCCTCGACCTCGCCGCGCTCGTCCAGCCGGTAGACGGCCGCGCTGATTATCCGGTCGTCCCGGGCCAGACCGGTGGTCTCCACGTCCACGACGGCGTACCCCTTGGGATACGCGGCCGGCCACGGGGTGCCGGGGGACACTGCGGTCGTACGGTCTTCGAGCATGGTCATTGAGGATACGGGCCCGTACCGACAGCCCTGTCCGTCAGGTCGCCTGCCGCAGCCGTCCGTTCGAATGTCCTGATTCCTCGTCCGCCGCGAGCACCCGGCTGATTGCCCTTCGCGCGGCTATGGACCTTTTCGCCGCCCGGTGCAAGCGTGCACCCCGCCCGGCGCGCAGACGGTCGACGGAAGGGCGGTACGGCGGATGGCACGCGTACGGTACGGCGCTCGGACCGAGGCGGAGATCGCGGCCGCCCGCACCGCGAAGCTCCCGGACGTCTGGTCCACCGGGGTGGTGGCCGTCTGGGAGACCGACCCGGACGCGGTCGCGGCCGTCCTGCCGCCACCGCTCAAGCCCACCGGCCGGCCCCTGGCCCGCGTCAACATCAGCAAGGTCGAACTGCCCGGATACCCGCTCGGCGCGGGCTCGTTCGCGGTCGCCGCCGCACACGGCACGGTCGAGGGCTGGTACCCGCTGGTCATGCCGATGACCCACGAGCGCGCCCTCACCGGCGGCCGCGAGGTCTTCGGCGAGCCCAAGAAACTCGGCGAGGTGACCGTCGAACGCGACGGCGACCTGGTCCGTGCGGTCCTCGCCCGGCACGGCGTCGCCTTCGTGGAGGTGCGCGGCACGGTCGACGGTCCGCTGCCGCTGCCCGAGCCCGCCCCGAAGACCGACTTCTACTTCAAGTTCCTTCCGGCGGTGGACGGTTCGGGCTTCGACGGCGACCCGCTGCTGGTGCACTGCGTACGCGAGGAGAAGGTCCGCCGGCTGGAGCGCGTCACCGGTGAGGTGATCCTCCGAGAGTCGGCGTACGACCCGGTGGCCGACCTCCCGGTGCTGCGCCTGCTGGACCTCACCCTCGGCGAGAAGACCAGCGACCAGCGTGGCCGGGTCGCCGAACGGGTCGACGCCCAGGCCCTGTTGCCGTACGTCCACCAGCGCTACGACGACCCGCGCCAGATCCACGACGCGCCGCCGCAGGACAGCGAAGGGAGCGGGGCCTGATGGAACTGCGCGAAGGGCAGGTCGCCGTCGTCACGGGCGCGGCGAGCGGGATCGGGCTCGCGATGGCCCGGCGGTTCGCCGACGAGGGGCTCAAGGTGGTCCTCGCCGACGTCGAGGCCGCCGCCCTGGAGAAGGCCGCCGACGGCCTGCGCGCGGAGGGCGCCGACGTGCACGCGCGCGTGGTCGACGTCGGCGTCCGCGAACAGGTCCTGGAACTCGCCGAGTCGGCCTACGACACCTACGGCGCGGTGCACGTCCTGTGCAACAACGCGGGGGTCGGCTCGGGCGCCGAGGGCCGGATGTGGGAGCACGAACCCAACGACTGGAAGTGGGCGTTCGAGGTCAACGTGTGGGGCGTGTTCCACGGCGTCCAGGCTTTCGTGCCGAGGATGATCAAGTCGGGTCAACCCGGTCATGTGGTCAACACGTCCTCCGGTGACGGCGGTATCGCGCCGCTGCCCACGGCTTCCGTGTACGCGGTCACGAAAGCGGCCGTCGTCACGCTCACCGAGTCCCTGTACGCCCATCTGCGGGCCGAGCACGCGCGCGTGGGTGCCTCGGTGCTCTTCCCGGGGCCGCACATGCTGCGCACCGGCCTGTGGGAGTCGCACCGCAACCGCCCGGACCGCTACGCCAAGGAACGGCCGCGCAGGACCCCGTACCGCAGCCTCGGCCAGTGGGAGACGGCGATGCGCGAGGCGGGCGAGGAGGTCCGCTTCACGCCCGTCGAGGAGGTCGCGGAGTTCGTCGTGGCGGGCATCCGCGCGGACCGCTTCTGGCTGCTGCCGCCGAGCGAGCACAGCGACGCCCAGATCCGGGCGCGGTCACGGTCGATGCTGGACCGCGCGAACCCGTCGTACCTCGAAAGCTTCATCCTGGACTGAGCACCTGGACCGACAGGGGGCTGTCGTGACGTCGTCCGACGATCCGTATCTGATCATCTCCTCCGACTGCCACGCCGGGCTGCCCACCGAGGAGTACCGGCCCTATCTGGACGCCCGGTTCCACCGGGACTTCGACGAGTTCCTCGCCGGGCGCGACCGCCGCCGGGAGGAGATGACCCGGCTCGGCATCCGCAACGAGGCGTTCGCGGCCAAGTGGTTCCAGGACAACGAGGAGGGGCTGCGCGGCGGCTGGGACAGCGCGCAGCGCCTGAAGGAGCTGGACGGCGACGGGGTGGCCGCCGAGGTGGTCTTCCCGGACGCCGACGCGGTCGACAGCCGGACCGCGGCGCCGTTCGGGGTCGGCCTCGGCCTGTCCGGGGACCACGACCCCGAGCTCGGCATGGCAGGGGCGCGGGCCCACAACCGCTGGCTGGCCGACTTCGTCTCCGAGCACCCCGAACGGCACTGCGGGGTGGCCCTGCTGCCGGTCACGGCCCCGGCGGACCGGGTCGTGGCCGAGGTGCACCGCGCGAAGGAGTCCGGTCTCGGCGCCCTGATGATCCCCTCCATGTGGGTCGACAAGGAGCCCTACCACGACCGCCGTTACGACCCCGTCTGGGCGGCCGCCGCCGAGTGCGGGATGCCGGTCCTCACCCACTCCGGCGCGGCCCCGCGCGACGAGTACGGCGACCATCTCGGCATCTACGTCAGCGAGGTGACGTGGTGGCCGGCCCGCCCGCTGTGGTTCCTGCTCTGGTCCGGCGTCTTCGAACGCCACCCCGGACTGCGCTTCGGCGTCGCCGAGTCGGGCTGCTGGTGGCTGCCGAACCTGCTGTGGTTCATGGACCGCCTCTACCTCGGCGCGCACGGCGGCAAGAAACTCTCCCCCTTCGCGGAGATGAAACGCCCGCCGCACGAGTACCTGGACCGCCAAGTGTTCGTCTGCGCCACCAACACCAAGCGCCGGGAACTCGCCCAGCGCTACGAGATCGGCGTCGACAACATCCTCTGGGGCAGCGACTTCCCGCACCCCGAGGGCACCTGGCCCGACACGCGCGCGTGGCTGCGCCGCACCTTCCACGACATCCCGGTGACCGAGACCCGCCGGATGCTGGGCCTGGCGGCGGCCGAGGCCTTCGGCTTCGACGTGGCCCGCCTGACCCCGCTGGCCCGGCGCATCGGCCCCACCCCGTCCGACCTCGGCCAGCCGGCCGACCAGGCGGCGGTGGAGGCCTCCTGGGCCCGCTCGCGCGAGGTGGGCCGGCACTGGCTGACCGACAACGACTTCCCGGCTCTGGGGGTGACGTCGTGAACGACGACCGCTACACGGTGATCTCGGCCGACTGCCACGCGGGGGCGGACCTCCTCGACTACCGCCCCTACCTGGAGAAGCGATACCTCGACGACTTCGACATGTGGGCGGCCACCTACGTCAACCCGTACGAGGACCTGCTCGCCGACTCGGCGGACCGGAACTGGAACTCCGCGCGGCGGCTCGCGGAGCTGGAGGAGGACGGCATCGTCGCGGAGGTGATCTTCCCGAACACCATCCCGCCGTTCTTCCCGTCCGGCTCGCTCATGGCCCCCGCGCCGACGCCGGGGGAGTTCGAGCGGCGCTGGGCTGGCCTGCGTGCCCACAACCGCTGGCTGGCCGACTTCTGCGCCGCCGCACCGGGCCGCCGGGCGGGCGTCTTCCAGATCCTCCTCAACGATGTCGAGCAGGCCGTGCAGGAGATCCGCTGGGCGGCCGGGGCGGGCCTGAAGGGCGGCCTGATGCTCCCCGGCACCCCACCCGGCTCGGGCCTGCCGGAACTGCACGCGCGCGTGTACGACCCGATCTGGGCCGTCTGCGCGGAACTCGGCGTCCTCGTCAACCACCACGCGGGCTCGGCCTCCCCGCCGCTCGGCGACGAACCGGCCGCCCGCGCGGTCTTCATGGTCGAGACGACCTGGTTCTCGCACCGCGCGCTGTGGCACCTGGTCTTCGGCGGCGCCTTCCGCCGCCACCCGGACCTCAGACTGGTCCTGACCGAACAGGGCTCCGGCTGGATCCCCGGGGTCCTGGCCATGCTGGACTACTACCACGGCCGCCTGCTGGCCGCGGCGAAGGCGACGACGGCCGAGGCGAAGTTCGGCGTGGGACTGGCGGAGTCGATGGGGGAGTCCCCGTCGGCGGTCTGGCGCGAGAACTGCTTCGTCGGCGCCAGCTTCATGCGCCCCCACGAAGTCCCGCTGCGCGACCGCATCGGCCTGGACAAGATCATGTGGGGCAGCGACTACCCGCACGACGAGGGGACGTACCCGTACACGCGGGAGGGCCTGCGCTTCGCCTTCGCCGGCGTCCCGCGGGGCGAGCTCGCGGCGATGCTCGGCGGCAACGCGGCCCGCGTGTACGGCTTCGACCTGGACCTCCTGGACCCGATCGCGGCGAAGGTGGGACCGACGGTGGCGGAGATCGCCGAGCCGCTGCCGGAGCCGCCCGCGGACGCGACGAGCCCGGTGTTCGCGCGGGGGGCGTCGGTACGGGTCTGGTGACGTCGGTACGGCGCCCACGGGCCCCGGGGTGCGATCCTCCCTGCTGTGACGGAACCTACGCACGACGACGAGGCCCACGGCGGAGCCCTCGGCTCCCGGCTGAACTGGCTGCGGGCGGCCGTTCTGGGCGCGAACGACGGCATCGTGTCGACGGCGGGCATCGTCGTCGGCGTCGCGGGCGCCACGGCCGACCGCAATGCCCTGCTGACGGCGGGCCTGGCGGGCCTGCTCGCCGGATCCATGTCGATGGCGGCGGGGGAGTACGTGTCGGTCTCCACCCAGCGCGACTCCGAACTCGCCGCCCTGGCGCAGGAGAAGCGGGAGCTGAAGGAGCAGCCCGAGGCCGAGCTGGAGGAACTGACCGAACTGCTGGAGCGCCGCGGCCTGTCCCGGGACGTGGCCCGTGAGGCGGCCGTCCAGCTGACGGAACGCGACGCCCTGAAGGCGCACGCGCGCGTGGAACTGGGCATCGACCCCGACGAGCTGACCAACCCCTGGCACGCGGCCCTCGCCAGCTTCCTCGCCTTCACGGTGGGGGCGCTGCTCCCGCTGCTCGCGATGGTCCTGCCGCCCTCCGGCTGGCGGCTGCCGGTGACGGTGGGTTCGGTGCTGGCGGCGCTGGTCCTGACCGGCTGGGCCAGCGCCCGCCTGGGAGCGGCCGCGGCGGGTCCGGCGGTGCTGCGCAACGTCCTGGGCGGGGCGCTGGCCATGGGGGTCACCTACGCGGCGGGGACCCTGCTGGGAGCGGCCGGGGTCTAGCTCATTGGCGGAGATCGCCAACGGGCAAGCGCATACCATCCCCAATACTTGTGGGTAACAACGTCTAGCCGCGGCCGACCAGCGGTTCTACGGTGCCCCCATGCCGAACCTGCCCGATGTCGTGCTGTGGTCGATACCCGCCTTCGTGCTGCTCACCGTGATCGAAGTGATCAGCTACCGCGTCCATCCCGACGACGATGCCGCCGGGTACCAGGCCAAGGACGCGGCCACCAGCATCGGCATGGGGCTCGGGTCGCTCGTCTTCGACTTCCTGTGGAAGATCCCGATCGTCGCGATCTACACCGCGGTGTACGAACTGACCCCGCTGCGCGTTCCCGTCCTGTGGTGGACGATCCCCCTGATGCTGCTCGCGCAGGACTTCTTCTACTACTGGTCCCACCGCGGCCACCATGTCATCCGCATCCTGTGGGCCTGTCACGTCGTCCACCACTCCAGCAGGAACTTCAACCTCTCCACCGCGCTGCGCCAGCCCTGGACCTCGCTGACCGTCTGGCCGTTCTACGTCCCGCTCGTGGCCGTCGGGGTGCACCCGGCCGCGCTCGCCTTCTGCTCCTCGGCGAACCTCGTCTACCAGTTCTGGATCCACACCGAGCGCATCGACAAGATGCCCCGGTGGTTCGAGTTCGTGTTCAACACGCCGTCCCACCACCGGGTCCACCACGCCTCCCAGGGCGGCTACCTGGACCGCAACTTCGGCGGGATCCTGATCGTCTGGGACCGGCTGTTCGGGTCCTGGGTGCCGGAGACCGAGCGTCCTGTGTACGGGTTGACCAAGAACATCAACACGTTCAACCCCGTCAAGGTGGCCACCCACGAGTACGTCGCCATCGCCCGGGACATCAGGGCCGCGCACGGCTGGCGGGAGCGGGCCGGGCGGGTGTTCCGGGGACCCGGCTGGGCTCCGGCGCCCGCCGTGGAGCAGGCCGAGGAGTCCGTGGCCGCGTGAGAGCGCCCCGGGCGCTGCTCGCCGCCTTCGCCCTTGCCGTCGTCCTCGACCTCGCCTGCCTGGCGGCCGGCCTCCACACCGGACATGCCGCCGCCAAGGTGCTCCTGATGCCCCTGCTCGCCGCGTCCGCCGCCCGCGCGGGTGCCCCGCGGCTCCTCGTCGCAGCCCTGCTGTGCGGCTGGGGCGGCGACGTCCTGCTCCTCTCCGACGCCGGCCCCGCCTTCATGGCGGGCATGG
The DNA here is from genome assembly GCF_014645815.1 of Streptomyces fuscichromogenes. Classification (GTDB taxonomy): domain Bacteria; phylum Actinomycetota; class Actinomycetes; order Streptomycetales; family Streptomycetaceae; genus Streptomyces; species Streptomyces fuscichromogenes. The sequence continues at coordinate 777,868 of NZ_BMML01000001.1, forward strand.
CCTCCTTCGCCGCCGGGCACGTCTGCTACCTCGTCCTCTTCCACCGCGTCCGCCGTCAGGGCCCGCCACGCGCGCGTGCCCGCCTCCTCGCCCTCGCCTACGCGGCCGCCCTCGTCACCCTGGTCCTCCTGCTGTGGCCGGACCTGCCCGCAGGGCTGCGCGTCCCCGTGGCCGGCTACAGCACCCTGCTCACCGCCATGGCGTACACCGCCGCCGGCCGGCTCGGCCCGGTCGCCGGCTTCGGCGGCGCGCTCTTCATGCTCTCCGACACCCTGATCGCGACCGGCGTCGCCGACTGGCCGCAGCTGCCCCGCCCCGACTTCTGGATCATGCTCACCTATGCCGCGGCACAGTTCCTGCTGGTCCGGGGCACCCTCGACGCGCGGCGCGCCCCGGCCACGGCGTACCGTGAAGTGCGCTCGACCACCCCCTGAGCGCACCCACGACACCGCACGAGAAGGACCCTCGCCATGCGCGCCACCACCATCCACGCCCCGTTCGACATGCGCGTGGAGGACGTCCCCGAGCCCGTGGTGCAGCTGCCCACCGACGCCGTCGTACGGGTGCTGCGCGCCTGCATCTGCGGCAGCGACCTGTGGGCGTACCGGGGCGAGGCGGCCCGGCAGCCGGGGCAGCGCATCGGGCACGAGTTCCTCGGCGTGGTCGAGGAGACCGGTTCCGAGGTGGGCACCGTGCGGCGCGGCGACCTCGTCGTGGCGCCCTTCATGTGGTCCGACGGCGTCTGCGGCTACTGCCGCGAGGGCCTGACCACCTCCTGCGAGCACGGCGGCTTCTGGGGCTCCGTGGGGTACGACGGCGGGCAGGGCGAGGCCGTCCGCGTCCCGTTCGCCGACGGCACCCTCGTCCGGCTCCCCGAGGAGGCGGCCTCCGACGACCACCTGCTGACCGCCCTGCTGACCCTCTCCGACGTGCTCGGCACCGGCCACCACGCGGCCCTCGGCGCGGGTGCCCGGCCCGGTGCCACGGTCGCCGTCGTCGGCGACGGCGCGGTCGGCCTGTGCGCCGTGCTGGCCGCGAAGCGGCTGGGCGCCGAGCGGATCATCGCGCTGGGCCGGCACGAGGTCCGTACCGACATCGCGCGCCGCTTCGGCGCCACCGACGTCGTCGCCGAACGCGGGGACGCGGCCGTGGCGGCCGTCCGTGAACTCACCCGGGGCCAGGGCGCGCACGCGGTCGTCGAGGCCGTGGGCACCGAGCAGTCCATGCGGACGGCCGTCGGCATCACCCGGGACGGCGGCGCGATCGGCTTCGTCGGCGTCCCGCACGGCAGCGGCACCGGCCTGGACCTCAGCGTCATGTTCGACCGGAACATCGCCCTGCGCGGTGGTGTCGCCCCGGTCCGGACCTACATCCCCGACCTGCTGCCCGACATCCTCGACGGCACGATCGACCCGTCGCCGGTCTTCGACCTGACCGTCGGCATCGAGGGCGTGCCCGACGGCTACAAGGCGATGGACGAGCGCACCGCCCTGAAGGTGCTCGTCACGAACGGCTGAATCAACGTGCCGATCAACGCGCTGATCAACACGTGATCAAGTCCACCTGATCGGCAACGGCAGCGCCGTCAGGACCCCCGACACCGCGACCACCACCCCCAGCACGGCCACCTCGGCCCGCGCGGGCACGTACGCGGTCAGCGGGTCGGCCGCCCGGCGCAGCCGGAACCGCGCCCACAGCGCCAGCACGGCGACGGCGGCGACGAGGATCACCTTGGCCAGCAGGGTGCGCCCGTACGCCGTCGTCGTGAGCTGGTCCAGGATCGTGTCCGCGGGCATCCGGCGCAGCGAACTCCACACACCCGTCGCGGTGATGACCGCGAGCAGTACGGCCGCCACGCGCGCGTACAGCCCGAGCAGCGCCGCCCCGGCCTCCTGGCCGCGCCACCGGCGCAGCAGGCGCAACACGTGCAGCAGACCGCCCACCCACAGCATCGCGCACGTCAGATGCACCAGGGTCAGCGCGGAGCCGAGCAACGGGCCGTGCTCGGGCGCCGGATGGGCACGCAGCGCCTCGGCGGCGGCCACCGCGGCCAGTGGCCACACCTGGATCGCCGGACGGCGCGCGCGGGCGCACAGACCGGCCAGCGCAAAGGCGTTGACCTCGATCAGCGCCAGCCGGCCGTCGCGCGACCGGTACAGACCGCCCACATCGATGTCGGCGAGCGAGTGCGGCACCAGGTTGCCCGTCGACACGACCGAGGCGAGTCCCAGCGCGGCGACGAAACCGGCGACGGCCGCGCACACCGCCCGGTTCGACGGCTGTTCGGGCGGCGTATTCGGCAGCCGGCGGGCCAGCCGGTCCACGAGCAGTTCGCCCGACGGCACGCACAGGGCGGCGAACACCACCCCGCGCAGCAGCGCGATACCGCCCACTCCCGGTGCCGCGGCCTCCCCGGTGCCCCGCAGCGCCACGGACGGCCCCAGCAGCGGCACCAGCGCGGCCAGCGCCGGCAGCGCCAGGACGGCGACGGCCCGCCAGGTCCCCAGGCGTCTCGCGGGGCCGCTCGCGGCCACCTCGGCGGTCGGTCGTGTCAACGGCCCCCCCTGAGCTCCACCAGTCATGACAGAAGTGGGCAAGTACAGGAAAACAGCTGACGGAACGGCATACCACCTATTCGTACGTTTCCGGCCGCCCGGGGCCGCCCGGGGCCGCCCGTCCACGTCCTGCGAGCCGCGTCCGGTCATGCCTTCGGGCCGGGCGGCGCCGCCCAACGGGCCGGATCCGAACCCCACGGCACCGGCGGACGCGCCCAGTCGGCCGGGCCGCCCGCGAAGGACACCGGCGGACGCGCGTACCGCAGCCGCCCCAGCGGGCTGTCCCGCTCGGCGAGCCAGGCGCCCGCCCCCTCGTCCGGCCCACCGCCCTCCGACCCAGGCCCGACCTCCCCCGCCGCCTTCTGGTCCGCCTCCTCGTCCGTCTTGTCGTCCGTCATCTCCGCCATGAGCCACCGCGCGGTCCGTGCCAGCGCCAGTCGTACGAACCTGCTGCCGCCGTCGTACGACTGCTCGGTCAGCGCCCGCAGCACCCCGGCCGCCAGCAGGTAACCGGTGCCGTGGTCCAGCGCCTGCGCGGGCAGCGCACCCGGCCGGTCCGCCTGCCCCTCGATCTCCGCGATGCCCGTGGCGACCTGGACCAGGCTGTCGAAGCCGCGCCGCCCGCCCCACGGCCCGTACCCGCCCCATGCCGACACCTGGGCCACGACCACCCCGGGCCGCCGCTCGGCCAGCGCCTCGGGGGAGAGCCCGAACCGGTCCAGGGCGCCCGGCCGGTAGCCGGTGACCACGACGTCCGCCGCGGCCAGCAGCTCCTCGAAGGCCGCCCGGTCCGTCGCCAGGCCGAGCGTCGCCGAGCGCTTCCCGAAGCCCGTGTCGGCGTGCTGGTCGGGGAGTTCGGGCAGCCACGGCGCGTCCAGGCGCAGGACGTCGGCGCCCAGCAGCCCGAGGGTGCGGGTGGCGACCGGACCGGCCAGCACCCGGGTCAGGTCCAGGACGCGCAGGCCGGCGGCGGGCAGCAGGGGAGCGGCGGCGTCGAGCGGCGGGAGCACGCGCGCGTGCGCCGTGTCCGGGCGGCCGCGCTCGACCAGGGGGCGTGCGGCCACCGCGGTGGCCTGTTCGTGCGCGGCCCACTCCCCGGGCGAGCGCAGTGCCACGGCGAGCCCGCCGGCGGCGTGGACGGCCTCCTCCAGCTCCAGTGCGGGCCGCCCGGTGATCCGGGTCGCGACCTCCTCCGGGTCGGCGCTCCCGGGCAGGCCGAGCGCGTCCAGCAACCGGGCTCTGTGATGCGGGTAGTTGGCATGGGTGCGCACCCACCCGTCGGCCGTGCGCCAGAACCGGGACAGCGGGGCGAACTGCACGGGCGCCCGCCCGCCGACCAGCAGCTGCCGCTCGCTGGTGAAGGCCGTCGCCACGGCCCCGTCGTCCACCCGGACCCCGGGCACCTCCGCGGCCCCGGTCCGGCGTGCCGCCAGCTCGGCGGCGGCCAGCGCGCACGCGCCGACGCAGGCGCGGGCGAGCCGGCGCACCGGAAGGCGTGCCGGAAGCGTGTCCGCGCGCGTCACGGTCGTGACCCGCGCGGGCAGTGACGGATCGCCGCCCAGCGCGGACCACGCGTACTTGATTCCAGTCATGACTGCACTATGCATTATTGACTGGATCAATATGTGTCGGGATCGGTCCGTGTGGCTACCTGGTCACCGCCGCCAGCGCGTCGGCCGTGCCCCAGCCGTAGAAGCCGTTGTGGTTCCTGGAGCCCTCGCACACCGCGTCGATCTTGCCGTCGCCGTTGATGTCGTACGGGTCGGTGCACGGCGTGGCGCTCGCCTCGGCGTACAGCAGGGCCTTCACCAGGGCGGCGGAGGCGTGCGGATGGGTTGACTTGATCAATGCGGCGACGCCGACCACATGCGGGGTCGCCATCGACGTACCCGCCATGTAGCCCCACCTGCCGCCCGGCAGCGGGCCCAGGATCAGGCCGCTGGTGGCCGGGGGCTCCGGTGCCTGGTAGGCCGTCGCGTCGCCGCCGGGCGCGGCGATGTCGATGACTCCGAGGCCGTAGTTGGAGAACGACGACTTGAGACCCTTCGCGCCGGTCGCCGCGACCGTGACGACACCCGGCAGCTGGGTCGGTATGTCGAAGCACCGGTGCGGGTCGATCACCCGGTCGGTGGGCGTGCCGTCGTTGGGCGAGACCGGGTCGGTGATCGAGTGGGAGGCCAGGTCGTAGCTCTCGTTGCCGGCCGCCGCCACGTTGACCGTGCCCTTGCGCTCGGCGAACTGCGAGGCCCGGGTGATGGCGTCGACGAGCGCCTTCTGGTTCGGGTCGTCGGTGCAGTTGAAGTACCAGGGGTCGGTGTAATAGCTGTTGTTGGTGACGTCTACGTGGTGCTCGGCCGCCCACACGAAGCCGCAGACCACGGCCTCCGTGTAGAAGTACCCGGCGGTGGTGGCGACCTTGATGCCGGCCACCTTGACGCCCGGCGCCACACCGGTGATGCCGATCCCGTTCTTCGCGCCCGCGATCTCGCCCGCCACGTGCGTGCCGTGCGGGCTCTCCGCCGCGGTGGGCCGCCAGGCGCCGTACGTCGTGTCCGGCTTGCCCGTGACGCAGTTGGTGGACTGCGCGGCGGAGAAGTTGGGGGCGATGTCCGGGTGGGTGTCGTCGACGCCGGTGTCGATGACGGCGACGGTGACCTTCGGGCTGCCCAGGGTCCTCTCGTGCGCCTTGTCGGCCTTGATGGCGGGCAGGTCCCACTGCAGCGGCTCCAGCGGGTCCTGGCCGTCGGTCGCCTGCGCGTCCGCCGCCGCGACCTGCTCGGAGCTGAGCACCTCCGGTGTGCCGACGTCGGTCGTCGACTGGGCGGGCAGCGGCGCGTTGCGGGTGTTCCCGGCCGAGTCCACGCCGGGCACCTTTCGGATGATCATGGCGAAGTCCGGGTTCGAGGAGTGCACGACGATCACACCGATCTCGTCGTACGCGATCACCACCGAACCGCCGGCCCGCTCGATCGCCCTCTGGACGCGTTCGGAAGTGCCGTGTCCGGGACGGACGTTGACGACATAGCTGAGGGACGTCGGGTCACCGGCGGCGGCCGAGGAAATGGCCGCGGAGGCAGCGGTGTCGGCGGCGGACGCCGAGACGTTGGGCAGGAAGGCGAGGGCCGTGGCCATGGCCATGCCGAGCGGGAGGGCGAGGACGCGACGGTGGCGCGGCTGGGGCGCGGTCATCTGAGATCTCCAGTTCGTTCGCGGAAGCGGGCGTGCCGTGCGGGAAGTCCTGCTCGCCGGTGACTACTCGACGGCGCGGAGCGCGTCGACGACACCGGAGCCGTAGAAGCCGTTGACGTGCCTGCCGCCCACGCAGGTGGCGTCGACGACACCGTCGCCGTCCCCGTCGTACGGGCCGGCCGGGCAGCCCGGGTTGTCCGCCTCGGCCTTCAGGAGGGCCGGCAACCGGGCCGGAGTGGCATGCGGATGGGTCGACTTCAGCAGCGCGGCCACCGCGGCCACGTGCGGGGACGCCATCGACGTGCCCTGGAGGAAGCCGTACCGGCCGGCGGTCGGCGACAGGACGACCGGGACGGCGAGCGCCGGCCCGCGTCTGGAACGCAGATGAGTCATGGGGTCTCCACATCATCCGGAACATCGGCCGAGAGACATCAACCGAGAGACATCAGCCGAAAACGGGACCGCCCAAGACGCGAGTGGCGCTTGGGCAGGTACATGACGGGTGGTGCAGGGCCGAAGTTATCTCCCGCACTCGCCGGCCAGCAATGACCGGAGGGGAGTCGCGCCGAGGACTTCGGAAAGAACCCGGGCGGGTTGAACCCGTCCACGCGCGGCGCCGTGAGCCTGAGGAGGGAGCCTCAGCAGGATCGAGGCCTCCTGTCGGGATCACTCGAAGGAGTTGTCTCATCACTCCGAGTGAGCGATCCGTGTGTCTGTGAGGTCAGAATCCGTATGTCCGTATCGCGAGGAGACTCCGTGGCTACCGAGACACCACCGCCCTCGAACACGCAGACCCGGTTCCCCTCCGGCGAGGAGTTCGCCGAGGTGCAGCAGAGTCCGGAGTTCGCCGAACTGCGGCACTCCTACCGCTCCTTCGCCTTTCCGCTGACGGTCGGCTTCATCGCCTGGTACCTGCTGTACGTCCTGCTCTCCAGCTACGCGGACGGCTTCATGGGCACCAAGGTCGTCGGCAACATCAACGTGGCCCTGGTCCTCGGCCTCGCCCAGTTCCTCACCACGTTCCTCATCGCCTGGTGGTACGCCCGGCACGCCGCCGCCCAGCTCGACCCCAAGGCCGACGCCATCAAGTCCCGGATGGAGGGCGACGCATGAGCCCCGCGATCACGCTGGCGGCCGGCGAGGCCGGCGAGCACCGGACCCTGATCATCACCCTGTTCGCGGTGTTCGTCGCCGCGACCCTCGTCATCACCGTGTGGGCGGGCCGCCAGACCAAGGACGCCGCCGACTTCTACGCGGGCGGCCGCCAGTTCACCGGCTTCCAGAACGGCCTGGCCGTCTCCGGCGACTACATGTCCGCCGCGTCCTTCCTCGGTATCGCCGGCGCCATCGCCCTCTTCGGCTACGACGGCTTCCTGTACTCCATCGGCTTCCTCGTCGCCTGGCTCGTCGCCCTGCTCCTGGTCGCCGAACCGCTGCGCAACTCCGGCCGCTACACCATGGGCGACGTGCTGGCCTACCGCATGCGCCAGCGCCCCGTCCGGACCGCCGCCGGCGCCTCCACCATCGTCGTCTCGATCTTCTACCTGCTCGCCCAGATGGCCGGAGCGGGCGTCCTCGTCTCCCTCCTCCTCGGCATCACCAGCGACGGCGGCAAGATCGGCATCGTCGCCCTGGTCGGCGTCCTGATGATCGTCTACGTCACCATCGGCGGCATGAAGGGCACCACCTGGGTCCAGATGGTCAAGGCCGTGCTGCTCATCGCGGGTGCCCTGCTGCTGACCCTCATGGTGCTGGCCAAGTTCCACTTCAACGTCTCCGACCTGCTCGGCAAGGCCGCCGACAACAGCGGCAAGGGCTCCGCCTTCCTGGAGCCCGGCCTCAAGTACGGCGCCACCGGCACCAGCAAGCTGGACTTCATCTCCCTCGGCATCGCCCTGGTCCTCGGCACCGCCGGCCTGCCGCACATCCTGATCCGCTTCTACACCGTGCCCAGCGCCAAGGCGGCCAGGAAGTCCGTCCTCTGGGCGATCGGCCTGATCGGCACCTTCTACCTGATGACCCTCGCCCTCGGCTTCGGCGCGGCCGCGCTGATCAAACCGGACGAGATCATCGCGTCCAACAAGTCCGGCAACACCGCGGCCCCCCTCCTCGCCCTCCACCTGGGCGGCGTCGACTCCAACTGGGGCGCGATCCTGCTGGCCACGATCTCGGCGGTCGCCTTCGCGACGATCCTCGCGGTGGTCGCCGGCCTCACCCTGGCGTCCTCGTCGTCCTTCGCGCACGACATCTATGCCAACGTCATCAAGAAGGGCCAGGCCACCGAGAAGCAGGAGATCAACGCGGCCCGGTACGCCACGGTCGGCATCGGCGCCGTCTCCATCCTCCTCGGCGCCCTCGCCCGCGACCTGAACGTCGCCGGACTGGTCGCCCTCGCCTTCGCGGTCGCCGCCTCCGCCAACCTGCCGACCATCCTCTACAGCCTCTTCTGGAAGCGGTTCACCACCGCCGGAGCCCTCTGGTCGATCTACGGCGGCCTGGTCACCGCGGTCGGCCTGGTGCTGTTCTCACCGGTGGTGTCCGGCAAGGAGACGTCGATGTTCCCGGGCGTCGACTTCCACTGGTTCCCGCTGGAGAATCCGGGCATCATCTCGATCCCGGTCGGTTTCCTCCTCGGCGTGGTGGGCACCCTGCTGTCCAAGGAGGCCCCGGACGCCGCGAAGTACGCGGAACTGGAGGTGCGGTCCCTGACCGGCACCGGAGCGCACTGAGCTTCGTACGACTGGCCGCGTCGACGGGATCATAGGATCCCACGACGCGGCCGCGTCGTACCTCGTGGCATCGGGCCCCTCGCGATGTCAGTGGTGTCACGTAGGCTCGCAGGTGACGGAGAAGAACCGGTTCGGACGCGGGAGGGGGCCCACGTGCTCATCGACACCTATGGCCGGGTGGCCACTGACCTGAGGGTCTCGCTGACCGACCGGTGCAATCTGCGCTGCACGTACTGCATGCCCGAGGAGGGACTGCAGTGGCTGGCCAAGCCCGACCTGCTCACGGACGACGAGATCGTCCGGCTGATCGACATCGCCGTCCGCCTGCTGGGCGTCGAGGAGGTCCGCTTCACCGGCGGTGAGCCGCTGCTGAGACCCGGCCTGGTCGGGATCGTGCAGCGGGTGGCGGCCCTGGCCGCCCGCCCCCGGATGTCCCTGACGACCAACGGCATCGGCCTGCGCCGCACCGCGACGGCCCTGAAGGCGGCCGGCCTGGACCGGGTCAACGTCTCCCTGGACACCCTCCGCCCGGCCGTCTTCCGGACCCTCACCCGCCGCGACCGGCACCAGGACGTCCTGGACGGCCTCCGCGCCGCCCACGACGCCGGCCTCACCCCGGTCAAGGTCAACACGGTCCTGATGCCCGGGCTGAACGAGGACGAGGCCCCCGACCTCCTCGCCTGGGCGCTGGCCCACGGCTACGAACTGCGCTTCATCGAACAGATGCCCCTGGACGCCCAGCACGGCTGGAAGCGCGACAGCATGGTGACGGCCGGGGACATCCTCGCCTCGCTGAGCACCCGCTTCGACCTCACCCCCGAGGGCACCGACGACCGCGGCTCGGCCCCGGCGGAGCGCTGGCTGGTCGACGGCGGCCCGCACCGCGTCGGCGTCATCGCCTCGGTCACCCGTCCGTTCTGCGCCGCCTGCGACCGCACCCGCCTCACGGCCGACGGCCAGATACGGACCTGCCTGTTCGCCCGTGAGGAGACCGATCTGCGCGGCGCGCTCCGCTCGGGCGCACCGGACGAGGAGATCGCCCGCATCTGGCGGCTGGCGATGTGGGGCAAGAAGGCGGGGGCGGGACTGGACGACCCGGCGTTCGTGCAGCCGGACCGCCCGATGTCCGCGATCGGCGGCTGACCCGGCCCGCCCCGTCTACTCGGCGGGAGGCTCCCACTCCTGGAACAGCACGACGTCCTTCAGGAACCCCCGCACCCCCAGGAACTGCGAGAGATGCTCCCGGTGCTCCTCACAGGCGAGCCAGGTCTTGCGCCGTTCCGGCGTGTGGATCTTCGGGTTGTTCCACGCCAGCACCCACACCGCGTCGGCGCGACAGCCCTTCGCCGAACAGATAGCGTCACTCATCGCTTCGTCTCGCACCGCGTCGTCTCGCAAAAAGGCCCCGCAAACAAGGCGACGCCGAGCAGCCACGGGGGGAGCTGCCCGGCGTCGGTCCGTCGCTCCGACGGGGGATGCGGAGCGCGTACGCAGTATGTCATGGGTCACCCTTGGCCCGGCACTGGAACAGCGCGATTGATCTGAGCATTTCTTGAGCTTCGCGCGGGGCCGCCGGCCGTCCGCGACGGGTCCCGATACTCACGCCGACTCCGGCCGCTCACCCCGCACCGCCCCCGCCGCCGGGTCCGCCACCACGTCCTCCGGGACGGATTCCGCATGCGTCGTCCCCGCCCGCGGCGGCGTGATCATCAGCCGGGTCGGCGCGACCCCGAAGGCCGACGGAAGGGAGGGCGGCCGTTCCCGTCCGGCGTTGGCGATGACGACGGCGACATAGGGGAGCAGCGCCCCGAGCACCAGAGCCACGACGGCGACGTACCGTTCGACGTTCCACAACGTCACCGCGAGGATCACCGCCATGGTCCGCAGGGCCATCGAGATGACGTACCGCCGCTGCCGGCCGCGCACGTCCTCGGCCAGGCCGGTGCGGGCTCCGGTGATCCGGAACACCTGGACGTTTCCGTCGCCGCGCTGCTTCCGCATCACATTCCACCATCCGCCCGCATCGGACTCTCCCCGGCCCCTACCCGGTCCGCACCCGCTCGGGGAACCGGGCCAGGACACTCTCCACGTTACGCCGCGCCTGCGCCGCCTTCGAGACCGGGTCGCCCTCCCGCCTGCGCGAACGACCTGCGCCGTAGCGCGTACGGCGGTACCGACATGCGCCGTACGGCGTACGGGCCGAGACTTGGCGTAATGCTCACGTCGAGCCGTACGAGGAGGCAGTCATGGGCTGGTTGTGGGCGATCATCGTGGGTTTCGTGCTGGGCCTGATCGCGAAGGCGATCATCCCGGGCAAGCAGCACAGCCCGCTCTGGCTGACGACCATCTTCGGCATCCTGGGCGCCGTCGCCGGCAACGCGATCGCCCGCGCGGTGGGCGTGGCCGAGACGAGAGGCATCGACTGGACCCGTCACCTGTTCCAGCTGGTGGCCGCGATCATCATCGTCTTCCTGGGCGACATGGCGTACACGGCGACCATCGGCAAGCGAAAGCAGCACATCTGAAGCGCCCGGATCTCAAGCGCCCCGAAGGGGGCGCGGGGAACTGCGCGACCAGCCACCACGAACCGGCAGTCCGCAACGCACCCGCACCCCCAAGGAGCCTACGAACCGACGACCTCCACGGCCGCCAGGTTCTTCTTCCCCCGCCGCAGCACCAGCCACCGCCCGTGCAGCAGCTCCGCGGGATCCGGCACCGCGTCCTCGGCGGTCACCTTCACGTTGTTCACGTAGGCCCCGCCCTCCTTCACGGTCCGCCGCGCGGCGGACTTGCTGGCCACCAGCCCGACCTCGGCGAACAGGTCGACCACCGGACCCAGCTCGGCGACCTGTACGTGCGGCACCTCGGACAGCGCGGCGGCCAGCGTCCCACCGTCCAGCTCCGCCAGCTCGCCCTGCCCGAACAGCGCCCTGGACGCGGCGATCACCGCGGCGGTCTGGCCCGCCCCATGGACGAGCGTGGTCAGCTCCTCGGCCAGCGCCCGCTGAGCGGCCCGCGCCTGGGGACGCTCCTCGGTCTGCTTCTCCAGTTCCTCGAGCTCCGCACGGGACCTGAAGGACAGGATCCGCAGGTAGGTCGAGATGTCCCGGTCGTCCACGTTCAGCCAGAACTGGTAGAACGCGTACGGCGTCGTCATCTCGGCGTCGAGCCAGATGGCCCCGCCCTCGGTCTTGCCGAACTTCGTGCCGTCCGCCTTGGTCATCAGCGGCGTCGCCAGCGCGTGCACACTGGCGTGCGGCTCCAGGCGGTGGATCAGGTCCAGGCCCGCCGTGAGGTTGCCCCACTGGTCGCTGCCGCCCTGCTGGAGCGTGCAGCCGTACCTCCGGAAGAGCTGGAGGAAGTCCATGCCCTGGAGGATCTGGTAGCTGAACTCCGTGTAGCTGATGCCCTGGTCGGACTCCAGGCGGCGGGCCACGGAGTCCTTGGTCAGCATCTTGTTGACGCGGAAGTGCTTGCCGATGTCCCGCAGGAACTCGATCGCGGACAGACCCTCGGTCCAGTCGAGGTTGTTGACCATGACGGCTGCGTTCTCGCCCTCGAAGGACAGGAACGGCTCGATCTGGGCGCGCAGCCTGTCCACCCAGCCGGCGACCGTCCCGGGGTCGTTGAGCGTGCGCTCGGCCGTCGGGCGCGGGTCACCGATCAGACCCGTCGCACCGCCCACCAGCGCCAGCGGCCGGTGCCCGGCCTGCTGGAGCCGGCGCACGGTGAGCACCTGCACCAGGTGTCCGACGTGCAGGGACGGCGCCGTCGGGTCGAAACCGCAATAGAACGTGACGGGACCGTCCGCGAGCGCCTTGCGCAAAGCGTCCTCGTCGGTGGACAGGGCGAACAGCCCCCGCCACTTCAGCTCGTCGACGATGTCCGTCACGGTTCTCGTATCTCCTTGAGCGATCTTCGACAGATCTCTGGATGATCTTCGGGCAGTCGTGCGACCACCGGCTACGAGGTTATACGCCCTGACTGACAGAGCTCATATTGAAGTCGGGCACGCGCAGCGCGGGCATCGCAGCCCTAGTGAACCAGTCGCTCCACTCCCTCGGCAGGGTCTTTTCCGTGCGCCCGGCCTCGGTCGCCCGCCCCAGCAGGTCCACCGGCGACTCGTTGAACCGGAAGTTGTTCACCTGCCCGGTGACCTGGCCGTTCTCCACCAGGTACACGCCGTCCCGGGTCAGGCCCGTGAGCAGCAGCGTCGCCGGGTCGACCTCGCGGATGTACCAGAGGCAGGTCAGCAGCAGCCCGCGCCCGGTCGAGGCGACCATCTCGTCCAGGGAGCGGTCCTGACCGCCGTCGAGGATCAGGTTGCCGCCCGACGGGGCGACCGGCAGCCCGGTGAGGCCCGCGGTGTGCCGGGTGGTGGTCAGGTGCTTCAGCGCGCCGCCCGCGACCCACTCGGTGGGGGCGACCGGCAGCCCGTTGTCGAAGACCGACTGGTCCCCGCCGGAGGAGTGCGCGACGACGAACGGCGCCGACTCCAGGCCCGGCTCGTTCGGGTCGCTGCGCAGGGTCAGCGGCAGGTCGGTCAGCTTCTCGCCGACGCGGGTGCCGCCGCCCGGCTTGGAGAACACCGTCCGGCCCTCGGCCGCGTCCCGCCCGGACGCCGACCACAGCTGGTAGATCAGCAGGTCGGCGACGGCGGTCGGCGGCAGCAGCGTCTCGTACCGGCCGGCCGGGAGGTCCACCCGCCGCTCGGCCCAGCCGAGCCGTACGGCGAGCTCGGCGTCGAGCGCGCCGGGGTCGACGTCCTTGAAGTCCCGCGTGGACCGCCCGGCCCAGGCGGAGCGGGTACGGTCCGGCGACTTGGCGTTCAGCTCCAGCGTGCCGGTGGGCTGGTCGTGCCGCAGGCGCAGCCCGGTCGAGGTGCCCAGGTACGTCGACACGAGCTCGTGGTTGGCGAAGCCGTACAGCTCACGGCCACCGGCACGCGCGCGTGCGAAGGCCTCGCCGAGCGCCGGGGCGAAGTCGGCGAACACGGCGGAGGAGGTCTCGGCCGGCGCGTCGGTGAAGTCCGGCGCCTGCGCTACGCCGGTGACCAGCGGCTGGGCGTCCTCGGCGGGTCCGGCACCGCGCGCGGCGGCCTCGGCGGCCCGCACCAGCGGCTCCAGGTCGTCGGCGGTCACGGCCGACCGGGACACGACTCCCGAGGCCGTGCCCTCCTTGCCGTCCACGGTCGCGACGACGGTGAGCGAACGGCCGCGCGTGACGCCGTTGGTGGTGAGCGTGTTGCCGGCCCAGCGCAGGTTGGCGGTGGAGTGCTCGTCGGCGATGACCACGCAGCCGTCGGCCCGGGACAGTTCCAGAGCGCGCTCGACGATCTCGTGCGGCTTGCTGCTACGGGCGCTCATCGACCGGCCTCCTGCGTGGTGTTGAGGATGTTGACGCCCTTGAAGAGGGCCGAGGGGCAGCCGTGGGACACCGCGGCGACCTGTCCCGGCTGGGCCTTGCCGCAGTTGAAGGCGCCGCCGAGGACGTACGTCCGGGGGCCGCCGACGGCCGCCATGGAGCCCCAGAAGTCGGTGGTCGTCGCCTGGTAGGCGACATCGCGCAGCTGTCCGGTGATCCGGCCGTTCTCGATCCGGAAGAACCGCTGACCGGTGAATTGAAAGTTGTACCTCTGCATGTCGATCGACCAGGAGCGGTCGCCGACCACATAGATCCCGCGGTCGACCCCGCCGATCAGATCCTCCGTCGACAGCCCGCCCGGATCCGGTTGCAGGGACACGTTGGCCATCCGCTGCACCGGGACGTGCCCGGGGGAGTCGGCGTACGCGCACCCGTTGGAGCGGTCGAAGCCGGTCAGCCGCGCGATCCTGCGGTCCAGCTGGTACCCGACGAGCGTGCCGCCCCTGACCAGGTCCCAGGACTGGGCCGCGACGCCCTCGTCGTCGTACCCGATGGTCGCCAGGCCGTGCTCGGCGGTGCGGTCGCCGGTGACGTTCATCAGGTCGGAGCCGTACCTGAGCTTGCCGAGCTGGTCGAAGGTGGCGAAGGAGGTACCGGCGTAGGCGGCCTCGTAGCCGAGTGCGCGGTCCAGCTCGGTGGCGTGGCCGATGGACTCGTGGATGGTCAGCCACAGGTTGGAGGGATCGACCACCAGGTCGTACAGCCCCGCCTCGACGCTCGGCGCCCGCATCTTCTCGGCCAGCAGCTCCGGGATCTGCTCCAGCTCCGCGTCCCAGTCCCAGCCGGTGCCGGTGAGGTACTCCCAGCCGCGGCCGGCCGGCGGCGCGATGGTCCGCATCGAGTCGAACTCGCCGCTCGACTCGTCGACCGACACGGCCGTCAGCTGCGGATGCAGCCGCACCCGCTGCTGGGTCGTCACGGTCCCTGCGGTGTCGGCGTAGAACTTGTTCTCGTGCACGGTGAGCAGCGACGCGTCGACGTGGTTGACGTTGTCCGCCGCCAGCAGCCGCGCGCTCCACCCGGCGAGCAGTGCCGCCTTCTCCTCGTCCGGCACGCCGAACGGATCGATCTCGTACGACGAGATCCACGTCTTGTCCGCGTGCACCGGCTCGCCGGCCAGCTCGACCCGCTCGTCGGACCCGGCGGCCTTGATGACCTGCGCCGAGAGCTTCGCCATCGCCACCGCCTGGGAGGCGACCTTGGCGGCCGCGTCGAGGCTCAGGTCCACCCCCGACGCGAAGCCCCAGGTGCCGCCGTGCACGACCCGGACCGCGTACCCGAGGTCGGTGGTGTCCGAGGACCCGGCGGGCTTGGCGTCCCGGAGCCGCCAGGAGGCGCTGCGCACCCGCTCGAACCGGAAGTCCGCGTGCTCGGCCCCCAGCGCACGCGCACGTGCCAGCGCGGCGTCGGCCAGAGCCCGTAGGGGCAACGCGAGAAAGGTTGGATCGATTCCGTGGGCCACAGGAGGCTCTCCCCTATTGACGTTTTCGTTGCGAGGCCGGACAAGCCGCAGTCAAGCACGTGCGCGGCGGATCGTGCGGTGTCCACAGGCCTCGAACCGGCGGTGAACGCGGCGCCAGGAAGTTCGTCGGGCACGTGCCACGAGGTGAACACCGAGTGGCATGATGACGCCATGTTGGGGTGGGGGACCGATTTTCGCACGTGGCTCGCGACGCTTGAAGAACCAGGTATCCGAAGCCTGTTGACGCAACATCACTGTCTACGTCACCAGTCCTGTGGCCGTCGCCATGACGCCGGCGGCCGCGCACCGGTCACGCGGCGCGATGTGAACGCCTTCCGGGTCTGGGTCGCCAGGGTGAGACAGCCGCAGCTCCAGTCGGCGGCCGCTTGCGGGTTGACCTGGGCTCGCCGTGTGCTCGTGGAAGAGCACGGCTGCTCCGCGGACGTGCTCGAGGAACCGGACCTCGAGCAGGTCGAGGCCGCGCTCCGGGTCCTGGAAGCGCCGCTGGCACGCTGCGCGCTGTACGGAATGCTGTCCCCCGACATGAGGAAGACGCCGATCGCCCCCTTGGTCGTCGGCCATACGGACAGGTTGCGCAAGGCAGCCGACCAGCAGCCTCCGTCCAACCCCGCCGAGATTCTCGGGAGAGTCGTGCCAGCAACAGGGCAGCCGGTGCCGGACGCTTCGGCCGGCGAGTCGTCGCACTCCGAGGACGAGCGGCCCGGCGGAGGCGAGAATCCGGTTCCGGTCCCGGGCGGGGTCCGGGACCTGACGCTCGACGGCGTTCTGGCCGAACTGGCGGCTTCCGGAGGGCAGTTGTCCGCCTCGCTGCGCAGCGTCGCCGACGCGGTGGAGTCGGGCCGTCGCCCCGGGGCGACGCGCGAGCTGGCGGACGCGATGACGGCCTGGCTCGGTCTGCGTGACCGTGCCGCCGACCTGTGCGCCGACGCAGGCGTCGACTGGTCGCACGAGTCGGACCACGCATGGCTGACCGCCGAGCGCGCGCGGCTGGAGAAGTCCCGTGCCGAACTCGCCGCCCTGCGGGTGAGAGCCGAGTCGTACAACACCTTGATCGACGCTGCCATGGACCCCGACGAGGGGGCGACCCTCACCATGTTGCGCGATCGCCTGCGGGCGCAGATCGCTGAACTGGAGAGCACGCTCGGAGTCGGCACGGCACCGGGTGCGACCGCTTCCGGCAGTGGCCCCGTCGACGACATGAGCAAGCCGTCGGCAACCCCGCCGCCCGAGGTCTCGCACACCGACGGCGGCAGGAGCCCGGCCCGCGACCGTGCCCCGGAGCCCGCCTCCGGCACCGGGACGACGGTCGCGCAGACCGTCCGGGGCGCCGCCGAACCCGGGGCCGGGCCGGTCGAGCAGGCACCACCGGCATCACCGCTCGTCGTCGCCGCGGAGGCGGACGAACCGGAGGCCGCCACCCCGCACCCTGCCGTGCACGACGGGGAGGTGCCGGAGCCGTACGAGGATCTCGGCGGCCCGTCCCCGGCCGTGGAGATCCTCTCCGCGGAGCCGGTCGTCGTGGACACCGCGTACGAGGCCCCCGCCGGGCGCGAGGACACGGCCTCCGGCGCCCTGGCAGAGGCTCTCCCGGACGACGCCTCCCAGCCGGAGACGATCGCGGAGCAGGAGCCATGGCCGCCGTCGGTCGCGGACGCGGACTGGGACGTGCGTGCGCCGTGGGAGACCGGGAAGGAACCGCCGGTCACCGTCCTGGTGAGGTCGGGGCGTCTGGCCGAGGCCTACTGGCTGACCGAGGCATCCGCCGAGCCCGACATCCGTGCCAGGGCACTCGCGTTCGCCGCGGCGGCCTTCGACTGCGTCACCGAGTCGGAGGCCACGGCAGTACAGATCACCCACGACATCGACGAAGCACCGCTCTCCCGGGACCGGGACGCATACCTCGTGGCCTTCACCGCGGCCCTGCGCGCGGGCCTCACCGCCTGCTGGCCGCACGCGCTCGTCAGCGACTTCTCACCGCCCGCCGGGCTGGCCGAGCCCTGGCAGGAGCTGCTCGCCGCCCTGGTGGCCGCGGTGCGCAACGGCCGCTCCTTCGACCCCGGCGCGCAGCAGTCGGACGACACCCCGCAGGGTCACGACCTGCGGGAAGAGCTCGGCACCCAGGCGCGGCAACTGCTCGAGAGCCTCTCCCGGCGCAAGACGAAGTACCAGCGTGCCACCCGGGTACTGCAGGATCTGGTCGGACCGAGCGGGGAACTCGGCCTGGCGTTGGGCGACATCATCCGGTGGGTCGAGGGCGGTCCGCTGCCCACGACCTCGTTCCGGGACCGGGCCGAGCAACTGCGCAGTGCCGATGACGTCGATCGGCTGATCGAGCAGACGGACAGTCGGTTCCGCACTCCCAAGCAGGCGAAAGAGCCCATCACCGCGGGCGCCCTGCGGCAGCTGCACACCGCCTGCCGATCGGTCGCGGACGTCCTGACCAAGGCGGACGCGGTGGCGGCCAATCTGCTGCGGCCGGTCGGCCCCTCCCAGTCGGGCATTCCCGAACTGGCGGCCGTACGGCGCGGGCTTCGGGACGTGCCACCGCCGCCCGGCGTGGGCGGCGCGGCCCTGGACCTGCTGCACCGCTGGCTCGACGGCGAGGTGGGCCGTCCGGGCGGCGAGAACCGGCCGGTCAGGGAGGAGGGAAGCCCCCGCCCCACCACCGACTGCCTGCTCACCTTGCCCGACCTGCCACGCGACAGCGTCGGCATGCCTGATCTGCATGATCCACGTACCGCTCGCCGGATGGCGGCGCTCATGGCACCCGCGGACGCCGAACACGCGCTGCGGCGCTACCTCAGCCGGGGTGACCTGCACTTGGCGCGAGCACTCGTGGACGCCGTACGACAGGACGCCATCGGTCACGGCGCGACGGACCCCGAATGGGCGGAGGGCGCGGAGCGGCGCGTCCAGCAGGCACAGGAGAACTGGCGGGAGAGCGTGCGCCGCCGCCACGCGGAGGCGGCAGGTCTGCTCGCCCAGATGCGTACGCTCAATCTGCTGGCGCCCGATCAGGAGCGCGAGTTCACCGGACGGCTGCAGGAATTCGCGGACGGCGAGTCGTCCGGCCGCTACCGTCACGCGGTGGGCCGCCTCGAAGCGCTGCAGCAGGAGCTGTCGCAGCTGGTGGAGAGGTCCACCCGCCGTCAGCGCCAGGAACTGGAGCAGTTGCGCCTTGCGTCGGGTGCCCTGCTCACCTCCTCCGACTACGACCGGATCGCCCAGCTCATCACCGACGGCGACACGGTGACCGCGGAGGAGTTCCTCGCTCTTGCGCGCGGCGGCAAGCAACTGCCCGAGCGGCCCGAGGACGACGGTGCGGAACTCGGCACGTTTCTCGCCGGACTGACCGGCCCGGGGGTGCCCCTGCCCGGCGGTGACGGGGTCGACGCCGACTGGTGGGCGGCCCACTACGGATCCGGTGCCCAGCTCACGGCGGCGGCCGATCTCGGACTGCGGTCCTGGAAGGCGTTGTGCACCCGGCACGGGCGCAACAGCGAGTGGCAACAGCACCTGCCGAGGGTGCTGAGGCTGCTCGGCCTGGAGCCGAGTGGCCAGCCCGTCCTCGAGACCCGCACCCAAGGGGTGCGCCGGTTCGAGGTCCGGGCGAGGGTCGCCGAGCGCCCTGGATACGTCGCCGCGCTCGGTTCCCAGGCGACCTCGTACACGCTCCAGTTGATCTGGGAGGAACAGCGGGCGAATGGCCCGCTCGCCCACCTGGAGGACGCCGATGTCGACGCCAACATCGTGCTCTACCTGCATCCGCTGGGCGCCGAGGGACGGCGTCGGCTGGCGGACTCGGCCCGTGGCAGGGCGCAGCAGGCGCTGGTCGTGGACCCCGCCGTCATGGGCTGGATGGCCGCCGCCGCACCGGGCAGCTTCCGTGCGCTGCAAAGGGTCACGCTGCCCTGGGCGGCGTACAACCCGTACACCCCCTTTGTCGCGGGACTGGTTCCACCGGAGGTCTTCTACGGACGGGACGAGGAAATGCGCGAGGTCATGGACCCGCGCGGAGGCCTCTTCCTCTACGGCGGACGGCAGTTGGGCAAGTCCGCGTTGCTCCGGCGGGTGGCCCGGATCTTCCCGCGGGGCTCCGACAACTACGTGGCCGTGTATCTCGACCTGCTGAAGTCGGAGATCGGCCAGGCCGAGGCACCCGACAAGATCTGGAACCTGCTCGCGGACGAACTCAAGCGCCGGGGCGTGTTCGGGAACAAGGTGCCCGAACAGGCCGGTGCGGAGGTGGTGGCGCGGCGCCTCGGGGAGTGGCTGGACGCGGACGAGTCACGGCGACTGCTCGTGCTCGCGGACGAGGCGGACGCCTTCCTGACCGCTGACTCGCGACGCACGTTCCGTATGGGCGGCGAGTCCACGTTCCCCAACGTGAAGCGGTTCCAGCAGCTCATGGAGCACTCGGAGCGCCGATTCAAGATTGTCTTCGCCGGCCTTCACCAGGTTCAGCGTTTCGGTGCCCTGTCCAACGTCTCGACCGCGCACGGAGGACCCGACGTACTCGTCGGCCCGCTGAAGCCACAGGCCGCCCTCCGGCTCGTCACCGAACCGATGGCCGCCCTCGGCTATGTGTTCGAGCAGCCGGAGCTGGTCTGGCGGATCCTCGCCATCACCAACTACCAGGCCAACCTGGTGCAGATCTTCTGCAGTGAACTGGTACGCACGCTGCATTCGCGTCCCTATGTGGCAACGGTCCGCGCCACGGCCATTTCGGAGACCGACGTCCAGGAGGTCGCGGCGTCGGAGACGCTCCGGCGCAGGATCGCCGAAAGACTGCGTTTCACGATCAACCTGGAGGACCGCTACCGGGTCCTGGCCCTCCTCGTCGCGCTGGAGAGCCTGAAGGACGGCTACCGCGGCGACTACAGCGCCAAGGAACTGCTCGACCTCGCCCGGGACGCCTGGCCGGAGGGGTTCGAGGAGTGCGGGGTGCAACAGGCCGAGATCTATCTCAACGAGATGGCGGGACTCGGGCTGCTGATCCGTCTGGGGAACCAGGCGCGGTTCGCGGTGAGAAGTCCCAACGTCGTCAACATGCTCGGCACCCAGGAGGAACTGGAGACCGAGTTGCACGAGACGGAGTTCGGTCTCCCCTACGACTACAACCCACGTGCCGCACGGCGCATCCTCGGCCGGGACCGCAACAGCGGCGTCCAGCGCTACAGCCCACTGACCGAAGGACAACTCCACGAGACCGCCCAGCCGGGTGTCTCCGTGGTCTCCACCACGGACCTGCACCGACCCGAGCTGGTACTTCAGGCCGTGTCCGCGTTCGCCGAGGGGCGCGGGGTGAAGGTCGTGCGAGCACAGCGCGGTGAGGACCTCGGCACCGTCCTGGCCGAGGCCCGTCCGCGTACGGCCTTCGTCGTCCTGGCCGACCTGAGGGGTGCGGGCGCCGACGCGCTGGGAGAGGCACTGCGACTCTGCGTGGAGCAGGTCGGACCCGCGGCGGACAAACACGTGCCGCAGAACGAGGGCCGCAAGAACAAGCAGAACCGGTCGGTACTGGTCCTGGCCGACGCCGAGGTCGTCGGCTCGTTGCGGGGCACCGACGCGGGCCGACGGCTGCGCGTGCGGACCCTGCAACCGCGGCGCTGGACGGCCGACTCCCTGCGGGCCTGGCCCGAGTGCCCCTTCGTCTCGCGCGAGGAACGCCGCCGGCTCACGGACGCCACCTCCGGCTGGTCCCACCTGACGGAGGTCGCCGTCGCGGACGTCTCGCTCAACGGGGCGACGCTCGACGACGCCCTCGACCACATTCGCGCCGGGACCCTCAAGCCGACGAACGTGGATGGTCACCTCCGGAAGTCCGGCCTGAGCGGCAGCGACCTCTCCCTGCTCGCCCTGTGGACCGAGTACGTCGAGGAGGGACAGGGCGTGCCCGTCGACGACGTCGAGGCCGCGACCGGCCTCGGCCTTGAGGAGACCAGGCACTGGCTGGCTCACCTCGACGACCTGAACGTCGTCGACGAGACCGACGGGGGAGTGGCACTGGATCCCGTCACCTTCCGGGCGGTGCGCGCACGAGCCGCGAAGACCGCGTGACAGCGGTCCGGCCCGGCCCGGTGCTGAATGGCCTGCCCGGCGTGAAGGCACAGCTCGACGAGATCGCCGACCAGCTGGCGGCGGGTCTGCACTGCCTCTGGCTGCTGCCCGACCACCTGGTCGACTCGGGGCAGGCGGAGGACCTGTACCGGGCCGCTCTCAACAGCATGCCCGATCGCCTTGACCTGCTACCGCCTGCCGTTCCGGCGGTGCCCGCACCGCGCCGTCCCGTCTCCGGCGAAGCCGACGAGCCCACCGCGTACGACGCGGGGCAGTGGGAGGAGGCGGACGGAGCGGACTGGGACGATCTGCCCGAGATCGACTTCGACGACGGGTTCGACATCGGCTGGTCCGCCGAGCGCCCGGTACGCGGCGTGCGCCCGGCGCTCCGCGAGGAGGCCCTACCGGGACTCCTGGAGCGACTGGCCAAGGATCTCGCCGTGGACCCCGGCGAGGTCGTCGCACGGTTGACGGACCCGGCTCATCGCTGGCGACCGGTGATAGGCCTACGGGCCTGGGCGGAACCGGACGACCACGGGCAGGCCTCCGCGGGCGTGCCCGGCGTGCCCGGCGGGGGCGGCAGCCGGGGCGGAGCCGTCCAGCGGCTCTTCCATGCGCTGTCCGCCGCGACCAAAGAGGCGGGCCTGCCGCCCCAGGTACGTCCACGCCTGCTCGTCGTGGCTCGGCTGAGGGACGTTCCGGGATCGCTCGTCGAAGAACTGGACCGGGACATCGCGACCACGGCCGTGCGCTGGTGGTGGGGCACGATCGGGCGACTGGACACGGCGACGATCGTGGCGTCCACCCGGACGCGAGGCACCGCGGTCCATGTCGCCCAGCGCATTCGGGCCGTCGTCCGTGACGAGGTCGTCGCCGAGATCGCCGGATTCGACCTGGCGCTCGCCCGGCGACTGGCCGTGGCGTGGGACGGCCGGATCGGCGGACTCGACTCCGCCCTGCGGTCCTGCCTCGACGCCGAGCAGATCGGCCGGGCCGCCACCTGTCCCGACACGGCGTTCGAGGCCGGCACCCGGCGCCGCCCCGGCTCACGGCTGCGACCGGCCTGGTCCGAAGGGCTGGTGCAGTCGTGGGAGGGCATGCTGCGTCGTCATCCGGCCGTCTGGTACGCCGACGGCGGCGCGGACGGGCCGCCCGAACTCGACCTCCTGGTGGGGCAGGCGCAGCAACGTGCGGTGTTCCCGTGGATCGAGGAGGCCCGTGACCGGCTGGCTCGCCTGGGCGCCCGTCATGCGGCCCGACCCCTGGCCGTCCTGGTCGAGACCTACGCCCAGCGGCCGCCCGCCGACTTCCGTTCGCACCCCGACAGAGCCTTCGCGCAACTGGAGGTCGGTGCCCTGCTCTCCGCCTGCCATGAGGGCGGCCTGGTCCTTCCGGGCGAGGAATTGCGGCTGCTCAAGACGCTGGTGAAGGCCAGGAACATCCTCGCGCACCGGGGCGCGCTCCGTGACGCCACGCTCCACACGCTGTGCGAGGAGTTCGCGCTCGCGCATCGACGCTGGGCGAAACTGTAGGGATCCGACAGCGACACCCGCGAGCCACTGTCGGTGCCCGCTTGCTCGTGGCGATGGCGGGACCGATAGGTTTTTGATGAAGCCGCCTGTCATGTCAGCTGTTCGGGCGGGAGGTCAGACCGAACGAAAGGGTGATCCGTTGAGCCGCTCGGTTCTCGTCACCGGAGGCAACCGGGGCATCGGCCTCGCCATCGCCCGCGCTTTCGCCGACAACGGCGACAAGGTTGCCATCACGTACCGCTCGGGCGAGCCGCCGGCCGTCCTGAAGGAACTGGGCGTCCTGGCCGTCAAGTGCGACATCACCGACTCCGAGCAGGTGGAGCAGGCCTACAAGGAGATCGAGGATGCGCACGGTCCGGTCGAGGTCCTGATCGCCAACGCCGGCATCACCAAGGACACGCTCCTGATGCGCATGTCCGAGGAGGACTTCACCTCGGTCCTCGACACCAACCTCACCGGCACCTTCCGGGTGGTCAAGCGCGCCAACCGCGGCATGCTGCGCGCCAAGAAGGGCCGCGTCGTCCTCATCTCCTCGGTCGTCGGCCTCTACGGCGGCCCCGGCCAGGCCAACTACGCCGCCTCCAAGGCCGCCCTGGTCGGCTTCGCGCGCTCCCTCGCCCGTGAGCTGGGCTCGCGCAACATCACCTTCAACGTCGTCGCGCCCGGCTTCGTCGACACCGACATGACCAAGGTGCTCACCGACGAGCAGCGCGCCAACATCGTGGCGCAGGTGCCGCTCGGCCGGTACGCGCAGCCCGAGGAGGTCGCCGCGACGGTGCGGTTCCTCGCCTCGGACGACGCCTCGTACATCACTGGAGCCGTCATCCCCGTTGACGGCGGACTGGGAATGGGTCACTGATCACCATGAGTGGAATCCTCGAGGGCAAGCGCATCCTGATCACGGGTGTGCTGATGGAGTCCTCCATCGCCTTCCACGCGGCCAAGCTGGCCCAGGAGCAGGGTGCAGAGATCATCCTCACCGCGTTCCCGCGGCCCACGCTGACCGAGCGCATCGCCAAGAAGCTGCCGAAGCCCACCAAGGTCATCGAACTCGACGTCACCAACGACGAGCACCTCGGCCGCCTTGCCGACCTCGTCGGCGAGGAGCTCGGCAGCCTCGACGGCGTCGTCCACTCCATCGGCTTCGCCCCGCAGGACGCGCTCGGCGGCAACTTCCTCAACACGCCGTTCGAGTCCGTCGCCACCGCCATGCACGTCTCGGCGTACTCCCTGAAGTCGCTGACCATGGCCTGCCTGCCGCTGATGCAGAACGGCGGCTCGGTCGTCGGCCTCACCTTCGACGCCCAGTACGCCTGGCCGCAGTACGACTGGATGGGCCCGGCCAAGGCCGCCCTGGAGGCCACCAGCCGCTACCTCGCACGCGACCTGGGCAAGCAGAACATCCGCTGCAACCTCATCTCCGCCGGCCCGATCGGCTCCATGGCCGCCAAGTCCATCCCGGGCTTCAGCGACCTGGCCGCCGTCTGGGACCACCGCTCCCCGCTGGAGTGGGACCTCAAGGACCCCGAGCCGGCCGGCAAGGGCATCGTGGCCCTGCTGAGCGACTGGTTCCCGAAGACCACCGGCGAGATCATCCACGTGGACGGCGGTCTGCACGCCATCGGCGCCTGACCCGTACGGACTCGCACGGACTCCGCACGGACTCCCGAGGCCCGCATCCCGCAGGGGTGCGGGCCTCACCCGTTCGGCCCACCGGCCGGGCCGTCGCCGCCGCGACGGCGCACGCTGGATCACGCGTGGAGCGAGCGTTCACCGCGCGACGTCCCTCCCGAGCCCGGCCGAGGAGGTCCCCTTGTGCGCCTGTCCCGCAGCCTGGCCCCGGTGACTCTGGCGCTCGCCCTGGTGCTGTCGCTGCCGTACGACGCGGAGTGCCACGCGCGCGTGCCGAGCGGACACGAACCCGCGCCGCAGTTGTTCGGCGCGTCCTGCCGGACCACCGTCCGCGGCTCCCATGTGGTGACCTACTGCCACAACCCCTACGTCGACACCGACCGGGTCCGGCTGCACATCGAGTGCGCCCAGTGGTGGGACATCGACACCGACACCGCCCCGGCCGACATCGGACCGGCGCTCACCGTCCGGCTCTCCGGCCGCTGCTGGAAGGGCGTCCGCGCGGTGTGGGTCAGCCACCAGAAGATGAGCTGAACCGGTCCGGACGGCACAGGAACGGGTAGCTCGCCGCCTCCTTCGCGGCCGCGTCCGCGTCGCCCGCGCGGATCGCCTCGACCAGCCGCGTGTGGTCCATGTACGACTGCGGCGTCAGCTCGGCGCCGACGTCCGCGCGCAGCCACTCCCGCAGTACCTCGCCCAGGTCGGCGTACATCGCCGTCAGCACGTCGTTGTGCGAGGCGGCCACCACGGCCAGGTGCAGGGTCGCGTCCGCCGTCACGAAGGTCTCCGCGTCCCCCGACCGCCAGGCCTGCTCGCGGCGCGCCAGGAGGGCGTCGAGCTGCCTGAGGTCCTTCTCGGTACGCCGGACCGCGGCCAGCCGGGCCGCCGACGACTCCAGGGTGGAGCGCAGCTCGGCGATGTGCCGGGGGTCGGCCTCGGCGAACCGGCGGTGCATCACACCGGCCAGCTCACTGGTCGCCGCCACGTACGTGCCCGAGCCCTGGCGGATGTCCAGCAGACCGTTGTGCGCCAGCGCCCGGACGGCCTCCCGGACGGTGTTGCGGGCCACCCCGAGCTGCTCGACCAGCTCCGGCTCGGTGGGGATGCGCGAGCCCACCGGCCATTCGCCCGAGGTGATCTGGTTCCGCAGCTCGGCGATGACCTGCTCGGACAGCGCCGAGCGGCGCGGATGGCTCAGAGGCATGACACACCTTCGCACGCGAGGACCCGGCGGGAGCGACCGGGCCCGCCCGGGGATGGACAAATAATCATCCCATGATTCTATGATAGGTCTCATGGCAGGCAAGGAAACCGACACCACGAGCTCCATCTCCACGACGGCACAGACGACGGCACAGACGACGGCACTTACGACGGCAGGGACGACGGCGGGGGTGACAGCCCGGGCGGTGGCGTCCGACGGGAGCCCCGTGACCGGCACACGCGCGTGGACGACACGGCTGGTCGTCCTCGGCATCGTGCTGTCCGCGGTCAACCTCCGGCCCGCCATCACCAGCCTCGGCGCACTCCTGGAGGAGGTCCGCGACGGCCTCGGCATGAGCGGCAGCGTGGCCGGGCTGCTCACCTCCGTGCCCCCGCTCTGCTTCGCGGTCTTCGGCTTCACGGCCCCGCGGCTCGCCCGCCGGTTCGGCCCGGTGGCCGTGGTCTGCGCCGGCATGGTGGCCATCACGGCGGGCCTGCTGATACGGCCCTACGCCGGGAGCACGGCCGGTTTCCTGGCGGCCAGCGCGCTCGCGCTCATGGGCATCGCGCTCAGCAACGTGCTGATGCCGGTCATCGTCAAGCGCTGGTTCCCCGACCGGGTCGGCTCCATGACCGGCGTGTACTCGATGGCCCTCGCCGCCGGCACCGCGGTGGCCGCCGCGGTGACCGTGCCCACGACCGACGCGCTGGGCGGCGGCTGGCAGGCCGGGCTGGCCGTCTGGGCCGGGCTCGCGGCGGTCGCGGTGCTGCCGTGGGTTCCGCTGCTGCGCGACCGGGGAACGGCCCCGGCCCCGGCCCCCGCCCCGGAGACCGAGGCACGCGCGCGTGCGGAGCGGCGGCCGCCCGCGCTGCGGATCACCCGCAGCCGTACCGCCTGGGCGCTCGCGGTGTTCTTCGGACTCCAGGCCACCGCCGCCTACATCACGATGGGCTGGATGGCGCAGATCTTCCGGGACGCGGGCGTCTCCGCGAGCACGGCGGGGCTGCTGCTGGCCCTCACCATGGTGATGGGCGTGCCGCTGGCCTTCGTCATCCCGCGGGTGGCCACCCGGCTGCCGCACCAGGGCCCGATCGTGATCGCACTCGGCGTCTGCGGCCTCGCCGGGTACGCCGGTCTGTACCTCGCGCCCGCCGGTGGTGCCTGGGCCTGGGCCGTTCTGCTCGGCGTCTCGAACTGTGCCTTCCCGCTGGCCCTCACCATGGTCGGGATGCGGGCCAGGACCGGCGCGGGTGTCGTCCAGCTCTCCGCCTTCGCCCAGAGCGCCGGATATCTGATCTCCATCCCCGGCCCGCTGCTGGTGGGCGTGCTCTACCAGCACAGCGGCGGCTGGGGCCTGCCGATCGCCCTCATGGTCGGCCTGATGATCCCGCAGATGGCCGTCGGTGTCCTGGCGGGCCGCGACCGCACGGTGGAGGACGAGGCGGCCGCGGCCGCGTGACGTGTCGCGGCCACCCCGCGCGGCCCTTCGCCTTCCGGGGGTGTCAGACTGGGTCCATGCCAGTGCTCGACCCGAACCCCCAGAACGGCCAGAGGAAGATGCTGATCGTCTTCGGCTCGTTCTTCGCCATCTTCATCGTCATCGCTGTCATCGCGACCCTCGCGTCACCCTGACCGCAGCCCCGCGGCCGATGGTGGGGCTAGCCCCACCATCCCCTAGGGGGTGAGGGTCAGGGTCAAGTGGGTGGATCACCGGATGGGTTGGCGACCGCGGATTCCGTAGTTTCGTGGTGTGGCCGCGAGGACGGCCGACGGACCCCGGCGACCAGCGGAGGCGATCATGCCGGCCCTAACGCACACCCGGCCCCACCCGGCGACCCCGGGCAGTGTGGACATCCGGCTCCCCTGGTGGGCGCTCGCCCTTCCCGCGCTCGCCTTCGTCGCGCTGCTGATTCTCATACTGAACCCGGCGGACGCCCACGCGGCCACCGGCGACCCCGCCGTCACCCATCTCTTCGAGCGTGTCCAGCAGCTCGTCACCCGCTAGCCACCGCCCCTCCGGACAGCGCGAATCCGCATGTCAACTCCCTGCGCCCGATGGCCTGTTTCATGCGAAGCTGGGTGCCATGAGCGTCGCAGAACCCCGCAGGATTGTCCTCTTCCGCCATGCGAAAGCCGACTGGCCACAGGTGACCGACCACGAGCGGCCGCTCGCTGACCGGGGCCGAACGGACGCCGCCGTCGCCGGACGCAAGCTGGCGGACAGCGGCATCACCTTCGACCTGGCCCTGTGCTCCACCTCCGTGCGTACCCGGGAGACCTGGAAGCTCGCCGTCCACGAGCTCGCGCACCGGCCGAAAACCGTCTATGAGGAGCGGGTGTACGAGGCCTCGCCGGGCGAGCTGATCGCCGTGCTCAACGAGGTGCCCGACGACGTACAGAACGTGATCCTCATCGGTCACAACCCCGGCGTGCACGGTGTGACCGAGATCCTCGCCGGCACCGCCGAGGATGACGCCCGCGAGTGGATGAACCGCCGGGGCTTTCCCGCCGCCGCCTTCGCGGTCGTGACGCACGAGGGCTCCTGGAAGACCCTGGAGCCCGGCGTGGCCACCCTCGCGGACTACTGGGCGCCCTCCGAATGAGACCACCGCACCATCACTGACCTGGGACGCCGAGGGGGCCCGGCACCATGGAGACGGTGCCGGGCCCCCTCGTGTCCGGACTTGCGTGCCGGATCGGCCGGACGGGTCAGCTCTCGTCGTGGGTGTCGGCCGCCTCGACCTCTTCGCGGGTGACGCCCAGCAGATAGAGCACCGTGTCGAGGAACGGGAAGTTCACCGCGGTGTGCGCGGCCTCGCGGACCACCGGCTTGGCGTTGAAGGCGACACCGAGACCGGCCGCGTTCAGCATGTCCAGATCATTGGCGCCGTCGCCGATGGCCACCGTCTGCACCAGCGGCACACCCGCCTCGGCGGCGAACCGGCGCAGCAGCCGCGCCTTCCCCGCCCGGTCCACGATCTCGCCGGTCACCCGGCCGGTCAGCTTCCCGTCGACGATCTCCAGGGTGTTGGCCTGGGCGAAGTCCAGCCCCAGCCGCTCCTTCAGATCGTCGGTGACCTGGGTGAAACCGCCCGAGACGACGCCGACTTGGTAGCCGAGCCGCTTCAGCGTACGGATCAGGGTCCGCGCGCCCGGCGTCAGCCGCACCTCCGTGCGCACCTTCTGCACGACCGACTCGTCCAGCCCCTTCAGCAGCGCCACGCGCGCGTGCAGCGACTGCTCGAAGTCCAGCTCGCCGCGCATCGCGGCCGCCGTCACCGCGGCGACCTGGTCCTCGCAGCCGGCGTGCGCGGCGAAGAGCTCGATCACCTCGTCCTGGATGAGGGTCGAGTCCACGTCCATGACGACGAGGCGCTGGGCCCGCCGGTGCAGGCCCGCCGCCACGACCGCGATGTCCACGCCGAGCTCGGCCGCGTCGGAGGCCAGGGCGGTGCGCAGCGGCTCGGTCTCCACGCCGGACACCGCGAACTCGACCGCTGTCACCGGGTACTTGGCCAGCCGGAAGATACGGTCGATGTTGCCGCCGGTCTTGGCGATCCGGGCGGCGATGGCGGCCGTCGACTCGGCGGTCAGGGGGTGGCCGAGGACGGTGACCAGGGAACGGCCGAGACCGCGCGGACGGTTGTCGCCACGGCCGGAGATGATCTCCGCCTGCATCTTCATCGACTCGGCCCAGCTGTGCACGGTCGCCCGGAGGTCGCCCTCCAGCCCCGCCGGGGGCTGGGTCACGAGCGCGCACAGCACCAGGCGGCCTCGCGTGACGACCTGCTCGATGTCGACCACGTCGACCATGTAGGCGGCAAGAGTGTCGAAGAGGCCGGCCGTGATGCCCGGCCTGTCCTTGCCGAAAATCTTGACGAGGAGAGTGGGGAGCTCGGAGGTCTGCGCATCGCTCATGGTGTGACCACCGTAACCGGCACCCAGTGCCTGCGGCGCAGGTGGTCCGCCTGACGGACACGGAACAATAGGTGTCGGGCCGGTGTCGGACGCTTTGATTCCGGACTACGGGCGAACGTGCGTGCGATGTCGACGGCCGGGACGGTGGTGCACCCGGCCGTGTCTCCACGCGCGGTCCGGCCCTGGTCAGGCACCGGGACGCGCGCACGGCGAACGCCACGATCCCGTAGCCGTAGCCGTAGCCGTAGCCGTAGCCGTAGCCGTAGCCGTAGCCGTAGCCGTAGCTCGGCGTGGTGTCCGGCGGTGCTCGGCGCGGTGTCCGGTCTCACCGCTGGGGCCGCCTGGGCGGCGGAGGCGGTGGGGGAGGAGGCGGTGGCGGCGGAGGTGGCCCGGCGTTCGGGTCGCCCTGGGAACCGTCGGGGCGCCGTGCGCCCGGCCGGGGGCGTGGGGAGCGGGGCGGTGGGTCGAACGGGCGGGCCATGGTGGGAGCGCCGTACACATCGCCCGAGCCGGGCGGCGGTTCGTCGGAGCGGGACCCGCCATCCGGGCGGCTCTCCTGCGGTGCCCGCCGGCCGTCGTCCGCCGGGGGCGATGCGCCCGGCGGACGACGGCCCGGGGCGACGGGGCGGTCCGCGGGTGCCGCCCCTGCCCCCTGCGCTCCGCCGGACCAGGACCCCCGGTCCCGGCCGCCCCCCGTCTCCCGCAGCCCCTCCGGTACCCGGAGATAGGGGTTCGTGTTCGGATTCGGCGGACGGTACGGGGTCCCCGGCGCGTAGGGCCCCGCCCCCTCGCGCCCGGCCCGTCCCGGAACGCCGCCGGCCTCCTGAGGGGCGGCCCAGCCGCCCGCTCCGCCGTGCTCCGCGTCACCCAGTGCCAGGGGAGCCGCGCGGGACCCGGCCGCGCCGGTCACCCATGCCAGCAGCGCCCCCGCGGCCCCCGCCGCCGCACCCCAGACCGCGCCGAGCAGCAGCGCCATGCCCAGTTGTCCGTGCAGTCGGATCCCCGCGCCGAACGCGTCGAAGCCCAGCACCGAGAGCGAGGCGTCCACCGACACGTCCGTCAGCCAGGCCAGCAACGGCAGCGTGAGCGCGGTGGCGATCCCCAGCCGCACGGCGCACCGCCCGGCGAGACCGAGCGCGCCGGAACGCGGGCCCGGCCCGTCCGGGCCCCTCACGGCGGTCCGTCCCACCGCGGTCCGTCCCACGGGAGTGCGGACTGCCGTGAACACGCCGGCCAGCAGCATCAGCAGCGACGCCGCGACCCCCAGCAGCCACACCCGCCCGTCCAGGCCGACCAGGTGGCCCAGGGTCACCGACTGGTCGGACTTCGAGTTCAGGAGGTCGTCCAGGGGGTGCGGCAGGAACATGGTCAGGACACCGGTGGCCCGGCCGTCGAAGGGGACGAAGAGACCGATCGGAATGCCCAGCCAGACGCCGTTCGGGGCGCCGAGCAGGGCCGCGCCCATGATCCGGGCCGGGTGCGGGTCGCCGATCGCCGCGTAGGCCGCCGCCGCCCACCCGGCCGCCACGGCCACCAGGAGCACCGTCACCAGCGCCGAGGCCGCCGGCCGCACCACCCGGTGCACGGCCTCCCAGTCGCGCGGCAGCGGAGTCCGGCGCGAGGCCAGCAGCGCGATCAGCAGGATGCCCGCCGACCAGCCGAGGCCGCCGAGCAGGGTCGCCGCCGTGTCCACGCTGAAGCCGACCGCGGCCTTCGCGTTCACCAGGTCGCCGAGGCGGTCCGGCAGCAGCCCGCCGATGTCACCGATGCCGGGGATCTTCAGCCCGCCACCACCGCCACCGCTCCCGCCCCCCGCGAGCCGGTCCAGGCCGAGCGCACCGCCGTCGATCGTCACGACGGAGTGCCCCGCCCAGGCCAGTCCGCCCAGCGTCGCCACGAACAGCGCCACCACCGAGCCCGCGCGGGTCAGCAGTTCGGCCCTGCTGATCACAACTCCGGCCGTGCGCAGGGACCGTAAGAAGAACCATGACAAAAGGAGCGCACCGACCAGGCTCACCCCCAATGGCGTGATCTGGATGGCCGTGGTGGCCTCCGCTCCCTTCAGACCGAAAGCGGACAGATCTCCGTCCGGGGTGACCGAACCACCCGCCCCGAGTGCCACAACGGCCGCGGTCATCGGGCCCAGCGAGCCCGCCGCGTCGGCCCGCAGTAGATGCAGACCCAGCGCCGCCGTACCCGCCATGCCGATCAACGCCCAGCTCACGGCGGCGATCGCGGACAGCAGGATGTCGGCCCACGGCAACCGCGCGCCGTGCCTCGCGTGTTCGACTCCCGTGTCATACGCACCAGCACTCATGACAGGCCCCCCGATCCGCAGCCGTCCCGGACCACTCCGTCGCGCTTGTCCCCCTCGCGTGGATTACCACTCTCCGGCCCGGTTTCAACCCCGTCAACGGAAAGAGTTGAAGCGCTCGTAGGAGGCCCGCACAAGGCCCGGCTTTCGGTCAGAGGGCCGAGCCTGAAATAGTTCCCGACGATGTTCGACATCCCTAGACTCCCTGTGATGGGGGTAACTCGGGGGACTACTCATGGGGCTTGGCGTGCCGGAACTCGTACTTGAATCAGACGGACGCACCTGGACGCTCGATCCGTCCAGGTCATACACCCTCGGACGCGATCCGCAGGGGGACATCGTGTTCGACGACGCCAGGGTCTCCTGGCGGCATGCCACGATCAGCTTCGACGGCCGCAGTTGGGTCATCGAGGACCACGGCAGTACCAACGGCACCTTCGTGCAGACCGGCCGGGTCCAGCGGTCGGAGATCGGCCCGGGTTCGGCCGTCCACCTCGGCAACGCGAACGACGGACCGCGTCTGAGCCTGTCCGGTGCCGCGCCCGCCGTCGCCCGGCCGCAGCCCCAGCCGTTCGCGGCGCAGGGCGCGGGCGGCTCGGGCCGGTCCCAGGCGCCGGCTCCGCAGCCGCCGGTCGCGCAGCAGCCCGCTCCGCAACAGGGCTGGCAGCAGGCCCCGCCGGCGATCCCGCAGCAGCAGGGCGCCCCGGCCATGGCCTCCGGTGGCGGCGCGGGGGCGCCGCCGGTCTACGGCGACCGCAGCCCGACCACGTTCCACCAGTTCTCCATCGGCCGCGTGATGCGCATCGGCCGTGCGCTGGACAACGAGCTGGTCGTCTCCGACCTCCAGGTCTCGCGCCACCACGCCGAGTTCCACTCCACGCCCGACGGCCGTATGGAGATCCGCGACCTCGGCTCGCACAACGGCACGTACGTCAACGGCCAGCCGATCTCCAAGGGCGGCACGGCGGTCCTCGACGCGAACGACATCGTCGGCGTCGGCCACTCCACCTTCCGGATCGTCGGTGACCGGCTCGAGGAGTTCGTCGACACCGGTGAGGTCTCCTTCTCCGCACGCCGCCTGACCGTCACGGTCGACGGCGGCAAGCAGATCCTGAAGGACGTCTCCTTCGGCGTCCCGGAGAAGTCCGTGATCGCGGTCATCGGCCCGTCCGGATCCGGCAAGTCGACTCTGCTCAAGGCGCTCACCGGCTACCGCCCCGCCAACGAGGGCGAGGTGCTGTACGACAACCGCAACCTGTACAAGCAGTTCGCCGAGCTGCGCCAGCGCATCGGTCTGGTCCCGCAGGACGACATCCTGCACAAGGAACTGACCGTCAAGAAGGCCCTCAAGTACGCGGCCAAGCTGCGCTTCCCCGCCGACACCACGGCGCAGGAGCGCGACGACCGGATAGACGAGGTGCTGCGCGAGCTCAAGCTCGACATCCACAAGGACAAGAAGGTCACCTCCCTCTCCGGCGGCCAGCGCAAGCGGGTGTCGGTGGCCCTGGAACTGCTCACCAAGCCGTCGCTGATCTTCCTCGACGAGCCCACCTCGGGTCTCGACCCGGGCATGGACCGCGATGTCATGCAGCTGCTGCGCGGCCTCGCCGACGACGGCCGCACGGTCCTCGTCGTCACCCACTCGGTGGCCGAGCTGGCGCTGTGCGACAAGCTCCTGGTGATGGCGCCGGGTGGCTCGGTGGCGTACTTCGGCCCGCCGGAGGAGGCGCTGAACTTCTTCGGCTACGACACCTGGGCCGATGTCTTCTCCGCCTTCGAGAACTACCGCGACTACGACTGGGCGGGCCGCTGGAAGGGCTCGCAGCACTACCAGATGTACGCCGCGGACATCGACGCCATCGCGCCGCAGTCCGTACAGATGCCTCCGATGCAGGTGATGAAGCCGAAGAAGCCGCAGAGCTGGGGGTCGCAGCTGCTGACCCTCGTCCGGCGGTACGTGTCGGTCATCGCCTCCGACAAGGGCTTCCTGGCGCTGACGGTGATCCTGCCGGCCGTGCTCGGCGCGGTCAGCCTGCTGATCGACAGCGACAAGACCCTGCTGGTGAACCCGATCAACTCGAAGACGGGGGTGCCGGTCCCGAACGGCACGGCGACCACGGTCCTGCTGATCCTCGCGGTCGGCGCCTGTTTCGCGGGCGCCGCGAACTCCGTGCGTGAGCTGATCAAGGAACGGGTCATCTACGAACGGGAGCGCGCGGTCGGCCTGTCCCGGTCGGCGTACCTGATGTCCAAGGTGGTCGTGCTCGGCATGATCACCGTGCTGCAGGGCCTGATGGTCGGCCTGATCGGCTTCTCCAGCCGCACGATCCCCGACCAGGGCGTGGTCCTCGGCCACTCCACCCTCTTCGAGCTGTGCATCCCGATCATGGGGCTCGGCTTCACCTCGATGATGTTCGGCCTGGTCATCTCCTCGCTGGTGAAGACGTCCGAGAAGACCATGCCGCTGCTGGTGATGTTCGCGATCATCCAGGTCGTGTTCACCGGCTGCCTGTTCACCCTGAACGGAGCGGTCGGCGTGAACCAGGTCTCGTTCCTGATGCCCTCCCGCTGGGCGGTGGGGGCGGCCGGCGCCACGCTGGACTTCAACAACATCGCGCCCAACGTCGACGACCCGACCAAGACGGACCCGCTGTGGGACCACACGGCCGGCGCCTGGACCATGGACATGGCCGCGCTGATCGTCATCGGTGTGATCTGCGGCTTCCTGGTGGCCCGCTTCCTGCGCCGCCACGAGCCCGAGGTCATGCGCAAGTAGTCACGCGTACGACGCCGAAGGGCGGCGCCCCGCAGTGGGGTGCCGCCCTTCGGCGTGTGCGTGCAGAGGTCCGCGCAGGCCTCAGTACGCGCTGTTGACGTTGTCCATCGAGCCGTACCGGTGGGCGGCGTAGTTGCAGGCGGCCGTGATGTTGGCGACCGGGTCGTAGATGTTCCACGAGGTGCCGGCCACGTGGTAGGTGGCGAAGGTCGGCGGGATGACCTGGAGCAGACCCTTGGAGGGGATGCCGTTGATGGCGTTGATGTCCCAGTTGTTGATGGCGTTGGGGTTGCCGGAGGACTCCCGCATGATGTTGCGGTACAGGCCGTTGTAGGAGCCCGGGATGCCCTTGGAGTGCATGATGTCCAGGGACTGGCGGATCCAGCCGTCGAGGTTGTTGGCGTAGGTCTTCGCGGTCACCGGCTGGATCTGCGGGCGCTGCGCGGAGCGGCTGGCGGCCTGCTGGGCGGCGCGCTTGGCGGCGGCCTTCCGGACGGCGGCGACGTGGGCCACGTGGGCCGCGTGGACGTGCCGCGCGTGGGCCTTGTGCGCCTTCTTCACGTGCGCCGCGTGGGCCGCGTGGACCTTCTTCAGGTGAGCCACGTGCAGCTCGTGGGCGGAGGCCGTCTGCTTGGCGGCGATGGCCTCGACCTTGACGTTCTGGAGGGCCAGCCGGTCGGTGACCTTGCCCGTGACGCCCTTGATCTGCGCGGTGCCGTAGGCCGCCTTGGCGGCGGTCTCGGGGGCACCGGACGTGATCGTCTCGGCGCTGCTCGGCACGGCCGAGAAGGCGAGGGCGGCGGCGCCGAGCGTGGCGACACCGGCGAGCGCGATCTTGTGGTGCTTGGTCAGCGTGGGACTGTGGGAGTGCTTGGGCATGGAAGGACCTCTTCGAATAGCGCGGAGGTCGCTCGTTGTCCGCGGGGGAGACCGGCTCCTCCTGCACGAACACCGCGGGGGGAACCCGCGGTGTTGAGCGACGACAGCAATTCTTAGCGGCCGCAAAATTCCCTGGCAAAGGTGTGACCTACGATCCCCGGTAGTGAAGCCCGGATGGGCAAATCGGGACAGACTAGAACGTCTGCCCCGTTCGCGGGGGGACCCTTTATCTCCTATGTCCGTTCGTACGTGATGTGCGCCCTATGTGCGGCCTCACATCCGCCGCACATGAATCTCACCGATGGTTGCTGTCGCAATGCTCTGTGTGAGGGTTTTCCTCCGGGAGGATGAGGTGCACGTCCCCGAACTCGTGCCACAGGTAGAGCCCGCGCAGCGCCTCCTCGTAGCTGCGGTCCACCGCGGCCCGCCCCGCGACCGCCTCCAGCATCAGCAGATGCGAGGCCTCCGGCTCGTGCAGGCCGGTCAGCAGCCCGTCCACCACCCGCACCCCGCGCTCCGGCGTCACGACGAGCTCCGTCCACCCCTCGGCCGCCCGCACCACCCCGTCGTCCCCGGCGGCCGACTCCACGGCCCGCACGGCGGTCGTCCCCACGGCGATCACCCGCCCGCCCGCCCGTCGCCCACCACCACCCTTCCAAGGAAGCGCTTCGCGCCTTTCTTGATTCGCCTTCACGTCGTTGATGAGCCGTGCGGAGGCCTCCGGTACGGCGAAACGTTCCGCGTACGGCGGCTCGTGCACCTCCGCCGAGGACACCCCCGTGTGCAGCACGACCGGCGCGAACTGCACCCCCCGGCTCACCAGCTCCGCCACCAGCCGCGCGGTGAAGGGCCGCGCCGCACTCGGCATCTCCGCGCTCCCCGCCCCGTCCGCCGACGGCAGCGCGAACACCGTCTGATAGACGGACAACGGCTGGTCCCGCGTCGTGTAGGAGTAACGGATGGGCCGCCCGTGCTCCCGCAGCACCCCGCGCACGTCCACCGAGGCCCGCGCCCACCACAGCCGCTCGCCCCGCGCGCTCAGCGGCTCCTCCAGGACCAGCCGTCCGCCCCCGGGCAGCCGCACCCCAGTTCCCGCGCGTGTACCCGCACGCGCGCGTGTCGTGCCGTTCCCGTCCGGCTCCCGCAGCTCGACCGCCCACCGCCCGTCGTCCCCGCGCGTGGAGAAGTGCACCACCACACGCGCGTGCCCGCTCCGCCCGGTCACGGCGGCCGCCAGTGTGGGCGAGGTGTTCACCACCAGCAGGTCCCCGGCCCGCAGCAGGCACGGCAGCCCGGCGAAGGCGTGATGCGACACCGCCGTCCCGCGGGACACCAGCAGCCGCACGGCGTCCCGCTCCAGCCCCGGCCCGCGCTGCTCGGCCGGCACCCGCGCGGACAGCTCCTCCGGTACCCGCACGACCGTTGTCATCGCCCCTCCACCAGAGCCGGCGCCCCGTACCTGCCGCTCGTCGGCCGCTCGTCCAGAAGCCGCAGGAAC
This sequence comes from Streptomyces fuscichromogenes, assembly GCF_014645815.1. Taxonomy (GTDB): domain Bacteria; phylum Actinomycetota; class Actinomycetes; order Streptomycetales; family Streptomycetaceae; genus Streptomyces; species Streptomyces fuscichromogenes. The sequence continues at coordinate 815,061 of NZ_BMML01000001.1, forward strand.
GCCGGCACGACGGACTCCGGCGCCGGCCGCGGATCGTCGTCGTCCGGTACGGCCGCCGCGTACAGACCGGTCGCCATGTCGCCGGGATCCACCGCCCACACCCGCAGCCCCGGCTCCTCCACGGCGAGCACGGCCGCCAGCTGGTCCAGGGCCGCCTTCGAGGCGCCGTAACCGCCCCAGGTCTCGTACGCCTCGGCGCCCGCGTCCGAGCTGACCACGACGACCGCACCCGCCGCCGACTCGCGCAGCAGCGGCAGCGCCTCCTGGACCAGGCCCAGCGCGGCCACCACGTTCACCTCCAGCGCCCGGCGCAGCCCCGCCGGCGGCAGCTCGTCCAGGCGCACCAGCGGCTCGGCCCCCAGCGCGCTGGCATTGCTCACCAGCAGGTCCACCCCGCCCAGCTCCCACGCCGCGGCCACCAGGCCGGCCCGGTGCCCGGCGTCCGTCACGTCGCCGGGCAGTGCCACCACCCGCGTCCCGTGCCCCGCGAGGGCCTGCGCCGCCTCCTTCAGGACCTCCGCGCCCCTGGCGTCCAGCACCAGATCCCAGCCGCGCGCGGCCAGCGCCTCGGCGAGCGCCCGCCCCAGCCCCTTCGAGGCCCCCGTGATGATCGCTACCGGCATGTCAACCGTCCCCTCGGCTCCGTCCGCCCGCGTCGGCGGTGGTCCCAACGTAGGAACGGGACCGTCCCGGCCGCCTCGGACGCGGGGCGCAACCGGGCGGGGCCCTTCGGACTAAGCCGCCGGTCCGGGCCGTGCGCCCTAGGTCCCCCGGCCTAGGGCCGGCGGTCCACGGCCTGAGCCGTCGGCCCGATCCGCGGTGTCACACCCCGCCGGTACCGTGAGGGCATGAGTCAAGGTCCCCGGTCCGGCCTCGCCGCGGTGAGCTCCGCGCTGCTGGCCATGAGCAGGCATCTGGAGGTGCGCGACGTCCTCAAGACGATCGTCGCCTCCGCCCGTGAGCTGCTCGACGCGCAGTACGCCGCGCTCGGGGTCCCCGACGACCACGGCGGCTTCGCCCAGTTCGTCGTCGACGGCGTCACCGACGCCCAGTGGAAGGCCATCGGCCCGCTCCCGCGCCAGCACGGCATCCTCGCCGCGATGCTGCGCGAGGCGAAGGTCGAGCGGCTGGCCGACGTGCGCACCGACCCCCGCTTCGAGGGCTGGCCGTCCGCCCACCCCGACATGTCCGACTTCCTGGGCCTGCCGATCCGGGACGGGGACGAGGTCATCGGCGCGCTGTTCCTCGCGAACAAGCTGCGTTCCGTGGACGGACACCCCCCGCACCCCCCGTGCCGGCAGCCCGAAGGCGGCTGCGGCTTCACCGCGGAGGACGAGGAACTGCTCTCCATCCTCGCCCAGCACGCGGCCATCGCCCTCACCAACGCCCGGCTCTACGAGCGCAGCCGTGAGCTGACCATCGCCGAGGAACGCTCCCGGCTCGCCCACGAGTTGCACGACGCGGTCAGCCAGAAGCTGTTCTCCCTGCGGCTCACCGCCCAGGCCGCCGCGGCCCTGGTCGACCGTGATCCCTCGCGTGCCAAGGGCGAGTTGCAGCAGGTGGCCGCGCTCGCGGCCGAGGCCACCGACGAACTGCGCGCCGCCGTGGTGGAGTTGCGCCCCGCCGCCCTAGACGAGGACGGTCTCGTCGCCACCCTGCGCACCCAGGTCCAGGTCCTCGACCGCGCCCACACCGCGCGCGTGACCTTCGCCGCCAGCGGCTTCCGGGCCCTGCCCGCCGCGCAGGAGGAGGCCCTGCTCCGGGTCGCCCAGGAAGCCCTGCACAACGCCCTGCGGCACTCCGGGGCCGACCACGTCGACGTGACCGTGAACCGGCGCGGCGGCGGAGCCGTCCTGCGGGTCACGGACGACGGCGGCGGCTTCGACCCGCACCTCACCAGGAGCGCCGGACGCCACCTCGGCCTGGTCTCCATGCGGGACCGGGCGAGCGGCGTCGGCGGCACCCTGACCGTGGAATCGGCGCCCGGCAAGGGCACCATGATCGAGATGGAGGTCCCCGGTGGCTGACGCGATCCGGGTGCTGCTGGTCGACGACCACCAGGTCGTCCGCCGGGGCCTGCGCACCTTCCTGGAGGTCCAGGACGACATCGAGGTCGTCGGCGAGGCCGCCGACGGGGCCGAAGGGGTCGAGCGCGCCCAGGAGCTGAGCCCCGACGTCGTCCTCATGGACGTCAAGATGCCCGGCCTGGACGGCGTGGAGGCGCTGCGCAGACTCCGCGAACTCGACAACCCCGCGCGCGTGCTGATCGTCACCAGCTTCACCGAGCAGCGCACGGTCGTCCCGGCCCTGCGCGCGGGCGCCGCCGGATACGTCTACAAGGACGTCGATCCCGACGCGCTCGCCACCGCCATCCGCTCGGTGCACGCCGGACACGTCCTGCTCCAGCCCGAGGTGGCCGGCGCGCTGCTCTCCCAGGAGGAGGCCAACTCCGGTCAGGGCAGGGGCGGTTCGCTCACCGAGCGGGAGCGCGAGGTGCTCGGGCTGATCGCCGACGGCCGCTCCAACCGCGAGATAGCGCGCGCCCTGGTGCTGTCCGAGAAGACCGTCAAGACGCACGTCTCGAACATCCTGATGAAACTCGACCTCGCCGACCGCACCCAGGCCGCGCTGTGGGCCGTTCGCCATGGCGTGACCGGCTGAAACGCCTTCCGTAACGCTTCACCGAAGGCAATCCGGAGGGTCGCCTTCCGGGATGAGATTCATACCGTCGTGGGAATGTCACCCGGATGGCGCACCCTCCGCCGGGTCGCCGCCGTTCTCCAGTGCGTGCCGCGGCGACCGCCGTGGCGAACGCCAAGGAGGGCTCAAGAAGTGAAGAACCTGAAGAAGGCAGCGGCCGTGGCGATGGTGGCCGGCGGGATCGTGGCCGCCGGTGCGGGCATGGCCTCCGCCCACACCGGCGGTGCCGGCGCGGCCGGCGCGGCCCACGGTTCTCCGGGCGTCGTCTCGGGCAACGTCATCCAGGTCCCGGTGGACGTCCCGGTCAACGTCTGCGGCAACAGCGTGAACGTCATCGGCCTGCTGAACCCCGCGTTCGGCAACACCTGCGTCAACCACTGACACCGCCCCGCACGGCGGCATCGACCTCCGGCCTTCCGGGCGCCCCCGGAAGGCCGGTCGGCTTCAGGAAGGCCGCCGTCGCCTCCGGCCTGGCCGCCCGGGTCCCGGTCAACATCCCGGTCAACAAGGAGCGCCGACACCGCCATTGAGGGCCACGCCGCCCGGCGCAGCCCTCGGGCGCGCTCACGCCCCCGCCCGCGCCCATGCCCCCGCTGTGCGCTAACGCCCCCGCTCGCGCTCCTCCACCGCCGAGTTGTACGCCGCGACCTGCGCCCGCCGGGCCGTGCGTTCCACCGGCCGCAGCGCCAGCGACCGCGCCGCCATCTCCGACGCGCTCACCGCACCGCCGTGCCCGTTCTCGTAGGCCAGCGAGACCAGCAGCCCCACCCGCTGCGCCAGCTCCAGCACCCGCACCGCCCGCGGCGGATACCCCGGCGCCAGCACCTCCCGCCCCTTCTCGGCCCGCGCCCGGTACGCGTCGATCGCCGCCTCCGCCGCCCGCCCCGACCCCGCGACGTCCAGCTTCGACAGCACGTCCGTCGCGTCCCGCAGCGCCTCCGCCAGCTCGCGCTCCGCCTCACCGAGCGACGGCACGTCGGCCGGCGGCGCCTCCCGCACCGGCAGCACATGCCAGACCACCTCGACATGCACATCGCCGGCCGGCCCGGCCTCGGACACCTCCGGCACCAGCCCGAACGCGGCGCCGTGACAGATCACCGCCTCCTCGGCCTCCAGCGCCCGCGCGTTGAACTCCGGCGGCCCGCTCAGCCCCAGCGGGTGCCCCGGCGCCGGCAGCGCGACCAGCAGCCCGGTCGCCCCCAGCGTCCGCAGCCGCCCGAGCGCCAGCGTGAGCCCGACCGGAGCGGACTCACCCGGCAACCCCGCCACCCGGTGCACCGCGTCCTCGCCGACGATGGCGAGCACGGCGTCATCCGGAGAGACAAGTCCGGCCAACAGGGCATTACCCCAAGCGGCGAGGCGTCCTGAACGCGGTTCCGAGAGCATGCCCCCACCCTAAGGACCGGACCGATGGAATGGAGCGCCGCACTCGTGGCGTAGATTTCGTAGGGGCTGCGCCCACCGGCGCCGCCGCCCGAGCCACAGGCGTACGCGACAGCCGAGACCGGCCACACTGCAAGGGGAGACAACGCGCTCATGAGCGATGTTCTGGAGCTTCAGGACGTATCCGTGGTCCGGGAGGGCCGGGCTCTGGTGGACCAGGTCTCCTGGTCGGTGAAGGAGGGCGAGCGCTGGGTCATCCTCGGCCCCAACGGCGCCGGCAAGACCACCCTCCTCAACGTCGCGTCCAGCTACCTCTTCCCCAGCAAGGGCACCGCCACCATCCTCGGCGACACCCTCGGCAAGGTCGACGTCTTCGACCTGCGCCCCCGCATCGGCATGGCCGGCGTCGCCATGGCCGAGAAGCTCCCCAAGCGCCAGACCGTCCTGGAGACCGTGCTCACCGCCGCCTACGGCATGACCGCCCACTGGCGGGAGGAGTACGACGAGGTCGACGAGCAGCGCGCCCGCGCCTTCCTGGACCGCCTCGGCATGACCGACTACGTGGACCGCAGGTTCGGCACCCTCTCCGAGGGCGAGCGCAAGCGCACCCTGATCGCCCGCGCCCTGATGACCGACCCTGAACTGCTCCTCCTCGACGAGCCCGCCGCCGGCCTCGACCTCGGCGGCCGCGAGGACCTGGTCCGCCGCCTCGGCCGGCTCGCCCGCGACCCGATCGCCCCCTCCATGATCATGGTCACCCACCATGTCGAGGAGATCGCCCCCGGCTTCACCCACGTCCTGATGATCCGCCAGGGCAAGGTCCTCGCCGCCGGTCCGCTGGAGCTCGAACTGTCCTCCCGCAACCTCTCCCTCTGCTTCGGCCTCCCGCTCGTCGTCGAGCAGGTCGGCGACCGCTGGACCGCCCACGGACTGCCCCTGTCCTGACGGGCCTTGACCCGGTAAAGCGCACTGTCGGGGTCGGCCCCACCGGCCGTACCATGACGATGTGAACAGCATCGACGCATGGGTGTGGTGGCTCGTCGTCGCGGCGGCGCTCGGCATTCCGCTCGTGGTGACCGCGATGCCGGAGTTCGGCATGTTCGCGGTCGGCGCCGTGGCCGCCGCCGGTACCGCCGGACTCGGCGCGGGCGTAGTCCTCCAGGTACTCGTCTTCGTCGTCGTCTCGGTCGCGCTGATCGCCGTCGTACGGCCCATCGCCAACCGGCACGCCGCCCAACGCCCCCGACTCGCCACCGGCGTCGACGCCCTGAAGGGCAGACAAGCCGTCGTACTCGAACGCGTCGACGGTGCGGACGGACGGATCAAGCTCGCCGGCGAGATCTGGTCGGCGCGCTCCCTCAACCCGGACCGCGCCTACGAAGTGGGCCAGGAAGTGGATGTCGTGGAGATCGAGGGGGCCACGGCGATCGTCATCTGACCTCGTAAGACTCAACTGAACAGAAGAGTCCCCGAGTTGCGTGTGCGTCTGTCAGACTCATCCAGCAAGATCTTCAACAACCACAAGATCTGCCGAAGCGCCGAGGCGGAGAAGGGTACGGGGAGCGACGATGGAACCGGTCATCATCGTCCTGATCATTCTGGTGGTGTTGGTCTTCATCGCCCTGATCAAGACGATCCAGGTCATCCCACAGGCGAGCGCCGCCATCGTCGAGCGCTTCGGCCGCTACACACGGACACTGAACGCGGGCCTCAACATCGTGGTCCCGTTCATAGACACCATCCGCAACCGCATCGACCTGCGTGAACAGGTCGTACCGTTCCCGCCGCAGCCGGTGATCACCCAGGACAACCTGGTCGTGAACATCGACACCGTCATCTACTACCAGGTGACCGACGCCCGCGCGGCCACCTACGAGGTCGCCAGCTACATCCAGGCCATCGAGCAGCTGACCGTCACCACGCTCCGCAACATCATCGGCGGCATGGACCTGGAGCGCACCCTGACCTCCCGCGAGGAGATCAACGCGGCCCTGCGCGGCGTCCTCGACGAGGCCACCGGCAAGTGGGGCATCCGCGTCAACCGCGTCGAGCTGAAGGCGATCGAGCCGCCCACCTCCATCCAGGACTCGATGGAGAAGCAGATGCGCGCCGACCGTGACAAGCGCGCCGCGATCCTCACCGCGGAAGGCACCCGACAGGCCGCGATCCTCACCGCCGAGGGCGAGAAGCAGTCCCAGATCCTGCGCGCCGAGGGTGAGGCCAAGGCGGCGGCACTCCGCGCCGAGGGCGAGGCCCAGGCGGTCCGTACGGTCTTCGAGGCGATCCACGCCGGCGACCCGGACCAGAAGCTCCTCTCCTACCAGTACCTCCAGATGCTCCCGAAGATCGCCGAGGGCGACGCCAACAAGCTCTGGATCGTCCCCAGCGAGATCGGCGACGCCCTCAAGGGCCTCTCCGGCGCGATGGGCAACTTCGGCAACCTGGGCGGCGGTTCCAACGGCGGCGGCACCATCCCGGCCCAGGAGCGCCGCGAGAAGCCGAACATCGACTAGGGCGCCTCAAAAACAGACGTTCCCCGCGCCCACGTAAGGGGCGCGGGGCTCTGTTTGATTTGTGGCTCCGCCGCGTGGGCGCGACAAGCCACAACGAGTCGGTACTCGCGCGACAGCCTCAGCCACGCAGACGCCTAGGCGGCCACGTCCCCCGCCAGCCACTCAGGAAGCGCCGCGTAGTCCTCGGCCCCCAACGCCAGCAGCATCGCGTCCTGAGGCGAAGGCTCGAACGGCCTCCGAAGCAACGGCATCCCCGCCTGCTCCGGCGTCCGGTCGGCCTTCCGGTGATTGTCCTCCGCGCACGAGGCCACCGTGTTCAGCCAGTGGTCCTGACCGCCCTGGGCCCGAGGCACCACATGGTCGACGGTCGTCGCCCGCCGCCCGCAGTACGCGCACCGGTGCCGGTCCCTGACCAGCACCCCCCGCCTCGACCAGGGCGCCTGTCTCCGGAACGGCACCCGTACATACCGGCAGAGCCTGATCACCCGCGGCGCGGGTATGTCCACATCCGCACCGCGCATGCGCAGTTCGGGGTGGGCCTGCTCGACGACGGCCTTGTCCTGGAGCACCAGAACGACGGCGCGGTTCAACGTCACCGTAGACAGCGGCTCGAAGCTCGCGTTCAGCACCAGCGTGTCACGCATCCAGCCCACCTCCCATGTGCACCGTGCCCACCCCCGGCGGGCTTGGATCAACTCTGGACGGGCGCGCCGAGATGGACAACGCAATAAAAACTGCCCGCCTCTGATCACTTCCATGACCAGAGGCGGGCAAACGTTCAATGAACGCTCAGCTGATTTCGCGCGCGGCGTCAGCCCTGCTCGGGGTTCTCGTACTCCCCGATGAGCTGCGCCCGCGCGATCGCGTGGAACCGCAGGTTGAACCCGACGACGGCAGGCGACACGTCGGCGTCCGGACCGAGCTTCTCCTGGTCCACCGCGTACACCGTGAAGACGTACCGGTGCGGCCCGTCCCCGGGCGGCGGCGCGGCACCGCCGAAGTCCTTCGACCCGTAGTCGTTGCGCACCTGCACCGCACCCTCGGGCAGGCCTTCGAACTTGCCGCTGCCCGCGCCCGCCGGCAGCTCGGTCACCGAGGCCGGGATGTCGAACAGGACCCAGTGCCAGAACCCGCTGCCCGTGGGGGCGTCCGGGTCGTAGCACGTCACGGCGAAGCTCTTGGTCCCGTCCGGGAAGCCCTCCCACCGCAGCTGCGGCGAGACGTTGCCCTTCGCGTAGACCTGAGCGTCCTTGAGCGTCGCCCCTTCCTCGATGTCCTCGCTCGTCACCGTGAACGACGGGACGGGCGGATGGAAGTCATGGGGGAGAGGCCGCCGCTTGAGCTCGGTCACCTCGGTACCTCCTGATCGGTACTGATCGATTACGGAACCCGTCACGGATTCCGCGGTTCCCGAGCCTAGAACCAGTTGCGCTTGCTGCCGACCTCGGACAGCCACTGGTTGAGGTAACCCGCCCAGTCGGTCCCGTGGAAGTCGTGCAGACCCACCTGGAACGACCGGAAGGTGTCGCTGCCCTCGCTGAACAGCCCCGGCTTCTTGTCCATTTCGAGGATGACGTCCATGGCGTGCGCGTCCGTCACGAAGCTCAGCTCGACCTGGTTGAGCCCCCGGTACTGGGACGGCGGGTGGAACTCGACCTCCTGGTAGAACGGCAGCGTCTGCCGCGTCCCCCGGATGTGCCCCTTCTCCAGGTCCGCGTGCTTGAAGCGGAAGCCGAGCTGGATGAAGGCGTCCAGGATCGCCTTCTGCGCCGGCAGCGGATGCACGTTGATCGGGTCCAGATCCCCGGAGTCGACGGCCCGCGCGATGTCCAGTTCGGTGGTCACCCCGATGTTCATCCCGCGCAGCGCCTGCCCGTCGATCATCGTGACGGGCGTCTCCCACGGAATCTCCAGCCCGAACGGCACCGCGTGCACGGCTCCGGCCTGAAGCTCGAAGGCACCGCCGAGCCGTACCTTGCCGAAGCCGATGTTCTGCTTGTACTCCTCGTCGCCGCTCTCCACCTCGACCCGAGCCTGCAGACCCACGGACAGACCCTGGATCTCCTGGTTCACCGAGCCGCCCTGGATCCGCACCTCGCCCTGGACGACACCGCCCGGTACGACGTTGACCTCGGTGAGCACCGTCTCGACGGACGCCCCGCCGGCCCCCAGGCTCGCGAGCAGCTTCTTGAACCCCATGACTCTCCCTCTATTACGTACGGACCCTTGATCCCTACAAACGCGATCCGGTCGTCACCGGTTCCGGCCCACACCCTGGCAAGCAGACCAATCCTTGACCAGCCCTTGGCGTACCCGGACTGGACTACGCTCGGACGCCATGATCGCGCCCCCGGACCGTACGCCACTCCCCAGAACCTTCTTCGACCGCCCTGTACTGGAGGTCGCCCCCGACCTCCTCGGCCGCGTCCTCGTCCGCACCACCCCGGACGGTCCGATCGCCGTGCGCCTGACAGAGGTGGAGGCGTACGACGGCCCGAACGACCCCGGTTCGCACGCCTACCGGGGCCGCACCCCCCGCAACGACGTGATGTTCGGTCCGCCCGGACACGTGTACGTCTACTTCACCTACGGCATGTCAAGGCAGTCAGCATGAACGTCGATCTCCTTGCCCACCCTGCCGAAGAAGTCGCCCCCCAGCTGCTCGGGAGTGTACTCACCTGCAAAACCCCCGAGGGAACCGTAAGCATTGCCATTACGGAGACTGAGGCGTACTCCGGCGCGGCCGACCCGGCTTCCCACGCCTACCGCGGCCGGACACCCCGTAACGGGGTCATGTTCGGACCCGCAGGACACCTGTATGTCTACCGGTCCCACGGCCTGCACTGGTGCGCCAACGTCGTCACCGGGACGGACGGCATCGCTTCGGCTGTCCTCATCCGGGCGGGCAGGGTCATCGAGGGGAAAGATCTGGCACGCGAGCGGCGAGGGGAGAGGGTCGAGAGTGCACGGCTTGCCCGAGGCCCGGGGAACTTCTGCCAGGCACTCGGCATCACGGCGGAGCACAACGGCGCAGACCTCCTGACAGGTACCTCGGTCGTGTTGTCCGAGGGCGAGTCGGTGCCTGCGGCGCTCATCCAGGTTGGTCCTCGGGTAGGCGTGAGCAAGGCCCACGACTGGCAACACCGGTTTTACCTTGCCAGTGATCCGACGGTCTCGGCGTACCGACTGAGCCCGAGAGCCAAGCCGCCCGCCGGAGCCTGACCCGCTGTGCGCCTCGCTCACGACCCGCCGGCGAGTCGGCGCGGTTTTTGAGGGCCAGGGGGCAGGAGATCGCTCGCGAGAGTGGCGCGTGAAGCGTTGTTGGCCGGGCGAGTGACCGTCGACGTGCGCCGCCTTGGGCCGGACACGGGGCCGAACCCCACGAGAGGGTTCCCCGAACAGGGCCCTACCTCCATCGTGCAGTAATCTTCGGCCAGGTCGCCGCCGTCGCTTCCGAGTGCACGAGACCGAGTCCAGGCCCGAAGGTCTGGGCGTCCACCTGTGAAGAGACCGCGCGCTCCGTGCACGGTCCACCCCCGCAAAGAAAGGGAGGCACATGTCCCGCCGTCTAGCGGGGGCACTGGCGCATCTGTGTGCGCCGCACAGGAAGGAGCCGCACTCAGTGGCTATCAGTTTCGGTCATGACCGCCCGTGGGGCGGAGTCTCCCAGCACGAGTACCGGCGCATGGCTCAGCACCCCGGACACCCACTTGCCTACCGCGTCCACTTCGCTGCCATCGGATGGGCAGACCGGCAAGGACACGCAGGCTTCCAGCCCGGCCGGCTGGCCGCACTCCTGGGCAAGGACGGCAAGTCGCTGTCCGACCAGAGCACCCGCAACGCGGTGGCTCGCGCCAAGGAACACGACCTTGTGTCGCCCCGTTCCGGGGCCGCCTGCCTAGTCCTTACTTCCCATCTGTTCCAGAAGGGCAAGGGTGCGCCAGTCCCCTGCCGCCTCCACCAAGTTCGGTGACTGCATCTCGGGCGTGTAGTCAGAGCACGTCTGGCGTGTAGCGGCACAGGCTCTGACCTGTGGAAACGTTCGCGTGCTCTCTTATCTATTTGGCCCAGTGCGGTTCGGCCCCTTCGGGCCGGCTGAAGAAAACAGTCAGGCTCAACGGCAAGGGGAAGCGGCAGGGGGGCGGCCTACCGGCCGCCACAGTCTCAAGCGGCCTACGACCGTGCGGCCCCGCAAGGGGCCGACAGGAGCAAGCAGGCAAGACCACGGGGGGCGCTGCCGCGCCCCACTCTCACAGCCGTAAGGCCCGTTTCTTGCAGACTTCCGCCGTCGCCATCAGCGAAGCGCGACCCTGTGACCAGGTGGTATCCACTCGCCGCCGCTATCGGGGGATCGTCAGACAGACCCTGAAACCGTGGCGGAATCTTGGCTGCTAAGACATGGCGGTCCGCCTCGTTGTCCTCAGGGGGTCATCCCCCACCCTTTCGCCGCCGACGTGCTCAGCCGTCTCGGTCAGCGGTCCTCGCCGTTGCCGTGGAGGACGGTTTCGGCGATCTCGCGGACGCGGTCGAGAGTGATGCCTGTGCGCTGCTCGACCGCGAGGGGATGATCGGTGGGTTCGAGCTCGATGAAGGGGCGCTGGCCGACCGGGCGGGTGTGAGCGTTCGTCTTCAGGTTCGTGGTGCCGGGCGAGTAGATCGGCAGCTCGGTGGTCAGCCAGCCGAAATACGGCTTCTCGTCTTCACGGCCGGGCGTGTTCCACATGTCGGCGGCCCGGGAGAAGTTGTCTCGGCTCAGGGAAACCCAGACTCCCCACGAGAAGACTTCGTCACTGCCGATGACCGGTATCTCGATCAAGCCCTTGGTGAAGTAGTGCTGGGCCTTGATGACGCACTGGTCTGAGGAGAGCAGGCTGTCAGATCGGCCTTCGAAGCTTGCATCCCAGACATCGGGGGCCGTGGCGCTGTACCCCATCGGAAGTTCCGCGTGGTACTCGCCGCAGCACGAACAGGTGTAACCGAGATCGTTGGTCATGCGCGGGAGCCTAGCTTCGCTGCGAAGCGTAACGACGAGACAGGGTCTCAAAAACCAAGGTTTGTGAGACGAGAGATAGAGCACCCCTCAGGCGGGCGCAGCCCTGTTCAAAACCCGTCTCGAAACATCCGTCTCGGGCTTGATCTTTTGAGATGAGTTCAGAGACAGTCTGTGTCATGACGACGACCGCTGCCACCGGCCAGCTCATCGGATACGCCCGCGTCTCCACCGACGACCAGGAAGCGCAGCTGCAGCACGACGCGCTGACGGGCGCAGGGTGCGCCCGCATCTTCGAGGAAAAGGCCAGTGGCAAGAACACCGACCGGCCGCAGCTCACGGCCGTACTGGACTACGCCCGACCCGGCGACGTCCTATGCGTGTGGAAGCTCGACCGGCTCGGCCGGTCGCTCATCGACCTTGTGTCCATCGTCGACGGCCTGCGCGAGCGAGGCATAGGGTTCCGCGTGCTCGACGGTGCGCTCTCCTCCGTCGACACCACATCGGCCGATGGCCGGCTGTTCTTCCAGATCATCGCGGCCATGGCGGAGTTCGAACGGTCGCTCATCAAGGACCGCACGCGGGCCGGGCTGGAAGCGGCCAAGGCGCAGGGCCGTACCGGCGGCCGTCCGTCTGTGGTGGACGAGGATGTACTCACCGTGGCCCGTGCGAGGAAGGCCAAGGGAGAGAGCGTCAGCGCCATCGCCAAGGCCCTCGGAATCTCCCGAGCCACGCTGTACCGACACCTTGGAGAGAACGCCTGAGACGGGCGCGCATGAGTTCAGACAAGCCCTTGGCTCTATGTCGGGGGCTTATCCTCATCGGCCCGCACCACCCTGGCGAACGCCGTGCGCCCGGCCGGGCCGCCTGAGGCGACCGTACGGGGGGTCGCTCATGACCGTCCATGCACAGACGTGACTCATGCACGTTGTTGCAAGAACGGGGGACGAGAGGTGCGCACAGAGGCTCTGAGGGATGTCCGGCTCCTTCTCGCCGGGTATGACGAAGGGCCCCGCCCGACTCTCGTCAGACAGGGCCCGTCGCCTCGTGGCGCCGACAGCCGGCTCGGCCCTCCGTGATCGGATCTCAGGGGTTCCGGAACGTGATCCGGCAGTGCTCGCCCTTGAAGGACCGAACCCCTCGACCGCGCGGCATCAGCTCGACTCGCTCGCAGACCTGCATGACGACGGTCCGCACGTAGTCGATGCGGTCGGGGTCCTCGAAGTCCAGTTCCTCCCACAGGTACTCGATGTCGCCGAGGTCGACGCGCACCCGCTGCGATGCCAGGTCTGCCAGCCCAGCCCGGATCTTGGTCAGGTCGGCGTCACACCTGCCGATGCCCGTCCGCAAGGTCGACGCGTCGATGTCCCCTACGGCGAACATTTCCGCCAGGGCGGTGCGCCTCTCGGATGCGGCCGTCTCCTCGGCCAGCAGCTCGGCTTCTCGCTCCTCGTCTGCGGCATCCGTGGCCGGTGCCGCGTTCCACTCCTCGGCCCTGTCGATGACCTTCCTGACCACGAAGGAGTCGAGCGGGTCCGCGGGGCAGGTAATGCACCGGCCACCCGAGCAGGTGTAGATGCGGTACCGCTCTCCTGCCGCGTTCTGCTTGCTCCACCCTTGGGTGACGACGGCCTGACACTTCGAGCAGCGGACCACGCCGGACAACAGTGCCTTGCGCTTGCCGCCGCCGCCCGTGTTGCGCTCGGGGTCGCTCAGGTGGCGGACCAGGGCCCGGAATATGCCCTCAGAGACGATCGCCTCCCAGTTGCCCGCGCCGGTCTCCTCGGTCCGCCGCACCCGCTTCCCGTCCGGCTTCTCGACCCACTGCGAGTACGTCTGGATTCCCGCGTTCCTCGGCTTCAAGAGGACGCTCCGAAGGTTCGAGCTGCGCCACTCCTTGCCGTGAGGCGAGAGCAGTCCGCGCGCGTTCCAGTCCTTCGCGATGGACCAGAGGGTGATACCGGCCAGGACATCCCGGTACGCCTGCCGCAGGGCTTCTGCCTCTGCTTCCCGGTGCCTGCCATCCCGCTCGAAGCCGAAGGGGCGAGTACTCCAGAAGGGCCTGCCCGACTCCCTGCGCCGCTGGTGTCCGAGCACCTGACGCTCGACTCGCATCTCGGTCTCGTTGCGAGCCACCACAGCGCCGATGCGAGCAGCGAGACGGCCGGACGGGGTGGACAGGTCGAGCACTCCCTGCGCCTGTGCGGCGGCCAGCGTGACGCCGGTCGCCTCGGCCAGGTCCACCAGATCCTCAAGGTCCCAGGGGGGTGCGGTACATACGGTCGTAGTGGCGGGACACGATGGCGTCTGCCTTGCCGTCCTCCACCAGAGCCTTGACGCGCTCCCACTCGGCGCTCCGCTTGGTTCCCCGCTTTGTCGAAGCCGACGTGTCCTTCTCAACGATCGTGGCTACGACTGACCAGCCCCTCCGGTCGCACAGCGCCTGACTCAGCTCGACCTGTTGTGTCAGGTTCCCACCCTTGGACTCCTCGCCCCTCGGGGTGGGGCTGAGCCTGGCATAGATGATCGCTCGCACTGCCTGTCTCCTGCTTGTCGTCGCTTTGCCGATGCTGCCGGACCAACGATGTACATGCCTAGTGAGTTACCTACGGCATGTGGTTCTGCATGAACCTCGTCTGTGGTCCGGAGGGCACCGCGTGCGCGGTCCTGCTCCGTGCCGGCGAGATCATCGAGGGCGCCGAGCTCGCGCGCAAACGTCGACTTTCGGCCCGATACGACAGAGAACTGGCCAAAGGACCTGCCCGCCTGGCCACCGCCCTGGGCGTCGACCGGGCTCTGGACGGCACGGACGCCTGTGCCGCCGGCGAGACACCGCTGCGGATACTGACCGGCACCCCGTGCCCTCCGACCAGGTACGCAACGGCCCGCGCACCGGGGTCGCCGGCGAGGGCGGCAACGGCGACGTCCACCCCTGGCGCTACTGGGTCGCCAACGACCCCACTGTGAGCCCCTATCGGGCCCATGTGCCGAGGCGCCGCTCAAGTTGACGCGTCCCTGGAAGGTGCGTAATGTAGCCCGAGCCGCTGAACCGGGTACGGCAATCGCCAGCAGCCGGAAGTGGCCACCCACTACCTACGACTTCCCCTGACGGGGTCGATTTCGGCATGCCTGCGTGCCCGAATTCGAACTCGCGGAACTCGATTATGAGTCCCGGCGGGAATCGGCTAACGTAGTGAATGTCGAAAGGCCGACGGGCGAAAGCCGGAAAGCCTCATGACAATCCCGCCGACCGGGAATCGGACGCCGAAAGGATCTGATAGAGTCGGAAACACCGAAGGGAAGCCCGGAGGAAAGCCCGAGAGGGTGAGTACAAAGGAAGCGACCGTTCCTTGAGAACTCAACAGCGTGCCAAAAGTCAACGCCAGATATGTTGATACCCCGTCTCTCTGAGACGAGGTTCCTTTGAAGTAGAACACAGCGAGGACGCTGTGTGCGAGGGGATCATTCCTCCTCTTGCACCGCTCTCGTGGTGTCGTCCCGATTACGGGAAAACATTCACGGAG
>NZ_BMML01000002.1:0-139835 GCF_014645815.1 Streptomyces fuscichromogenes
GGGGTATCGCCGGAGGCAGCGGCACTCCGTCGTGTTGAGTTATGTCTCAAAGTATCTATCGGGACGGCGATGCCCGTGGCGGCCCGGGAGCTGGACGGGGTGTCCCTGTACGCGTTCGCCTTCTCCGGGTACTTCACGACCAGCCTGTTCGGGATGGTGCTGGCCGGGCAGTGGTCGGACCGGAAGGGGCCGCTCGGGGCGCTGACGACCGGGATCGGGGCCTTCGCCGCCGGGCTGGTGGTGGCCGGGACCGCACAGGCCATGTGGGTGTTCATTCTGGGGCGGGCCGTGCAGGGCTTCGGCGGCGGGCTGGTCATCGTCGCCTTGTACGTCGTCGTGGGACGGGCCTATCCGGAGCGGTTGCGGCCCGCGATCATGGCCGCGTTCGCCGCGGGCTGGGTGGTGCCGTCCGTCGTCGGGCCGCTGGCCGCCGGGGCGGTGACCGAGCGGCTCGGGTGGCGTTGGGTGTTCCTCGGGATACCGGTGCTGGTGGTCTTCCCGGTGGCGCTCGCCCTGCCGCAGATACGGCGCCGGGCCGGCGGGCCGGTGACGGAAGGGGCGCAGGGCGCCCGGTCCATGGTGGAAGGGGTGCCGGACGCCCGGCCCGTGGTGGAAGGGGTGCGGGGCGCCTTCGACCGGCGGCGGATCCGGCTCGCCCTCGCCATCTCGCTCGGCGCGGGGCTGCTGCAGTACGCGGCCCAGGACCTGCGGTGGCAGGCGCTGGTACCGGGGCTGCTCGGCGGCGCCCTGCTGGTGCCCGCCGTGCTCGGGCTGCTCCCGCGCGGCACCTGGCGGGCGGCCCGGGGCCTGCCGTCGGTCGTCCTGCTGCGCGGGGTCGCGGCCGGCGCCTTCATCTCCGCCGAGTCCTTCGTGCCGTTGATGCTCGTGACCCAGCGCGGGCTGTCCCCCACCCTCGCCGGATTCTCGCTGGCCGCGGGCGGGGTGACCTGGGCGGTGGGCTCGTGGGTGCAGGCCCGGCCACGCATGGAGCCGCACCGGGAGCGGCTGATGACCCTGGGGATGGTGCTGGTCGCCGCGGCGATCGCCACCGTGCCCGCGGTGCTCGTGGCCGGCGTGCCGGTGTGGACCGTCGCCGTCGCCTGGGCCTTCGGCTGCTTCGGGATGGGGCTGGTGATCGCCTCGGTCAGCGTCCTGATGCTCCGGCTCTCCACGCCGCAGGAGGCCGGCGCCAACTCCGCCGCCCTCCAGATCTCCGACGCGCTCTCGAACGTCGTCCTGCTCGCCGCGACCGGCGCGGCCTTCGCGGCGCTCGGCGGCGGCAGCATGACGGGCGCGGCCGGGGCCGGTCACCGTCCGGCGGCCTTCGTCGCCGTGTTCCTGCCGATGACGTGCGTGGCCCTGGCCGGGGCCTGGGTGACGACCCGACTCCGTGATCTGTGACGTGAGTCCCACCCGGGGGTGACCCGGCCTTGTCCGCGCCTTGACGGTCACGGGGCGCCGGTAGGGTGGCCCGGTTGTCATACGTAGCCACCCGAGTCATTCACTGCCGCCCGACCCCCTTACTACGGAGACCGTGACTACCACCGCCGCCTCTGCTTCCCAGTCCTCCCACCACCTTTCGCCGGCCTTCCCGGGCCGGGCGCCCTGGGGTACCGCCAGCAAGCTGCGTGCCTGGCAGCAGGGGGCCATGGAGAAGTACGTCCAGGAGCAGCCGCGCGACTTCCTGGCCGTGGCCACGCCCGGCGCCGGGAAGACGACGTTCGCGCTGACGCTCGCCTCCTGGCTGCTGCACCACCACGTCGTGCAGCAGGTCACCGTCGTCGCCCCCACCGAGCACCTGAAGAAGCAGTGGGCGGAGGCCGCGGCCCGGATAGGGATCAAGCTCGATCCCGAGTACAGCGCCGGACCGCTCAGCCGTGAGTACGACGGGGTGGCGGTGACGTACGCCGGTGTCGGCGTGCGGCCCATGCTGCACCGCAACCGGTCCGAGCAGCGCAAGACCCTCGTCATCCTCGACGAGATCCACCACGCGGGCGACTCCAAGTCCTGGGGCGAGGCCTGCCTGGAGGCGTTCGAGCCGGCGACCCGGCGGCTGGCCCTGACCGGTACGCCGTTCCGGTCCGACACCAACCCCATCCCCTTCGTGACGTACGAGGAGGGACAGGACGGGATCCGGCGGTCGTCCGCCGACTACACGTACGGGTACGGCAACGCGCTCGCCGACCACGTCGTCCGCCCCGTCATCTTCCTGAGTTACAGCGGCAACATGCGCTGGCGGACGAAGGCCGGTGACGAGATCGCGGCCCGGCTCGGCGAGCCGATGACCAAGGACGCCGTCAGCCAGGCCTGGCGTACGGCCCTCGACGCCCGCGGCGAGTGGATGCCGGCGGTGCTGCGCGCGGCCGACCAGCGGCTGACCGAGGTGCGCAAGGGCATCCCGGACGCGGGCGCCCTCGTCATCGCCTCCGACCAGGAGTCGGCCCGCGCCTACGCCAAGCTGATCCGCGAGATCACGGGGACCAAGGCGACCCTGGTCCTCTCCGACGACACCGGCGCCTCCAAGCGGATCGACGACTTCAGCGCGAGTGGCGACCGGTGGATGGTCGCGGTGCGGATGGTGTCCGAGGGCGTCGACGTGCCCCGGCTCGCGGTCGGGGTCTACGCCACGACCATCTCCACTCCCCTCTTCTTCGCCCAGGCCGTCGGGCGGTTCGTGCGGTCCCGGCGGCGCGGCGAGACCGCGTCGGTGTTCCTGCCGACCGTCCCCGATCTGCTGACCTTCGCCAACGAGATGGAGGTCGAGCGCGACCACGCCCTCGACAAGCCGAAGAAGGACGGCGAGGAGGACCCGTACGCCGAGTCCGAGAAGGAGATGGAGGAGGCGAACAAGGAGCAGGACGAGGACACCGGCGAGCAGGAGCAGTTCGCCTTCGAGGCGCTGGAGTCCGAGGCCGTCTTCGACCGGGTGCTCTACGACGGTGCCGAGTTCGGCATGCAGGCCCACCCGGGGAGCGAGGAGGAGCAGGACTACCTGGGCATCCCGGGGCTCCTCGAACCCGACCAGGTGCAGATGCTGCTGCAGAAGCGGCAGGCCCGGCAGATCGCGCACAGCCGCAAGAAGCCGGACACCGAGGCCGACCTGCTGGAACTGCCCGCGGACCGGCGGCCCGTCGTCTCCCACAAGGAGATGATGGAGCTGCGCAAGCAGCTGAACACGATGGTCAGCGCGTATGTGCATCAGAGCGGGAAGCCGCACGGGGTGATCCACACGGAGCTGCGCCGGGTGTGCGGAGGGCCGCCGAGCGCGGAGGCGACGGCGGGGCAGCTGCGGCAGCGGATCGCCAAGGTGCAGGAGTGGGCCACCCGGATGCGGTAGTCGGTCGGGTGCGGGTCGTCCGTGGTTGCTCGCGCAGTTCCCCGCGCCCCTGAAGGGGCGCGTCACTCCGGCGCATACCGGTTGAAACCGAAGTAGTCCATACCGGTGTGTGACCGGATTCTGGACGGAGACTTCCGCTCAGCGAACCCGCTTCGCTACTGTCCGCCTACGCACACGCCCCGTGGCAGCGCCGCCGCGGAGCGCAGCCGTGAAGCGACTGGGCCCGGAGCCGCCGGGCCGCCATGCCGATCGGCGGCCTCTGAAGCGCGTCGCTGACGGGACTCGGCGACGCATCCGCCGCGTCGGAGGTTGCCGACCTCACCACCTAAGGAGTGGGCGTCGTGACCGCGGAGACCTCTCAGACGCTCGACCGGGGACTGCGTGTCCTCAAACTGCTGGCCGACACGGACCACGGGCTGACCGTCACCGAGCTTTCCAACAAACTGGGCGTGAACCGGACCGTGGTGTACCGGTTGCTCGCCACGCTTGAGCAGCATGCGCTGGTACGGCGTGACCTGGGCGGGCGAGCCCGGGTCGGGCTGGGCGTGCTGCGCCTCGGCCGGCAGGTGCATCCCCTCGTACGGGAAGCGGCCCTGCCGGCGCTGCGTTCGCTCGCCGAGGACATAGGGGCGACGGCTCATCTGACGCTGGTCGACGGGACCGAGGCGCTCGCCGTCGCGGTCGTCGAGCCGTCCTGGACCGACTATCACGTCGCCTACCGGGCCGGTTTCCGGCACCCGCTGGACCGCGGGGCCGCCGGCAGGGCGATCCTCGCCGCCCGGCACTCGGCGCGGGACGACCCCGGGTACACGCTGACGCACGGCGAACTGGAGGCCGGAGCGAGCGGTGCGGCAGCGCCGCTGCTCGGGGTCACCGGGGTCGAGGGCAGTGTCGGGGTCGTGATGCTGGCCGACGCCGTGCCGGAACGAGTCGGGACGCGGGTGATGGACGCGGCACGGGAGGTCGCGGAGGCACTGCGGTAGGGGGCTGGGGGGTGGGGACGCTCACCGGCGCTTGCCGGGTGCCGCCGCGCCCACCCTCCCCCACTCTCGGCTTCGCTCGAGCGGGGGGACCCCCATCGCCCTGCGGCACGCCTGCCCGCAGTTAAGTCTTTTAGGGGCGCGGGGAACTGCGCGGGCAACCCCCACCGGCCCGCGGTCGCACGACGGCCGTCACCACCCCCCTTTGTTTCACCCGCCCACCCCACATTGGCCGATCCGCCAATCCCACCCCTCAACCTCTGACCGATCCCCCCAGCCGCCCACGCCCGTTCCCTCCGCATCATCAGGGCCAGACAAGAGCCCACGGCGGAGGGAACGGCACAGTGGAGACAGTGCGGACACGACCCCGGCAACAAGTCGGCACCGCAGGCCGGCTCACCCGGCGGCAATCCGTCGGCGCCCTCGTCGGCGAGGCGGACGCGAGCCCGTTGAAGCGGACCATGGGGGTCACCCAGCTCACCCTGCTGAGCGTCGGCGCGACCCTCGGCACCGGCATCTTCGTCGTGCTCGGGCAGGCCGTGCCCGAGGCCGGCCCGGCGATCGTCGTCTCCTTCGTGCTGGCCGGTGTCACCGCCCTGTTCTCGGCCCTGTCGTACGCCGAGCTCGCCGGCATGATCCCCGGCTCGGGATCGTCGTACAGCTACGCCTACGCCACCCTCGGCGAACTCGTCGCCTGGGTGTGCGGGTGGTGTCTGATCCTGGAGTACGGCGTGTCGGTGGCCGCCGTCGCCGTCGGATGGGGGCAGTACGTCAACGAACTGCTCGGTCTCACCTTCGGCGTCACCCTGCCGGACTCGCTCAGCGCCCCGCCCGGCGCCGGCGGCACGCTCAACGTCCCGGCCGCGCTCATCGTCGTCCTCGCGATGGTCGTCCTGCTGCGCGGGGCCAAGGAGAGCGCCGTCGCCAACGTCATCATGGTCGGGGTGAAGATCGCGGCCCTCGTGATGTTCTGCGCCGTCGCCTTCACCGCGTTCCACGCCGGCAACTTCCAGCCGCTCTTCCCGCTCGGCGCCGCCGGGATGAGCGCGGGCGCCGCCTCGCTCTTCTTCTCCTACATCGGTTTCGACGCCGCGAGCACCGCGGGCGAGGAGGCCCGCAACCCGCAGCGCGACCTGCCGCGGGCGATCATCCTCTCCCTCGTCCTCGTCACGGCCCTGTACGTCCTGGTGGCCGTCGCCGCGCTCGGCGCGATGCCGTGGAAGCAGTTCGCGGGGACCGAGGCGACGCTCAGCGAGGTGCTCGTACGGGCCGTCGGCGGCGGCGACCTGTGGCCGATCCTGCTCTCCGTCGGCGCCGTGGTCGCCACCACCAGCGTCGTCCTCACCGTGCAGTACGGGCAGATCCGGATCCTGTACGCGATGTCCCGGGACGGGCTCGTGCCACCGCTGTTCGCCAAGGTCCACCCGCGCACCGGGGTGCCCCGCGCCAACACCGTGATCGTCTCCTCCTTCATCGCCGTCCTCGCCGCCCTGGTGCCGCTCGGCAGCCTCGCCGATGCCACCAGCATCGGCACCCTCTTCGCGTTCATGCTGGTCAACGTGGCCGTGGTGATCCTGCGACGGCGCAGCCCGGACACGCCCCGCTCCTTCCGCGTCCCCTTCTCCCCGGTCGTGCCGGTGCTCGGCGTCGGTTTCTGCGGCTACCTGCTGTTCAGCCTCGGCGCCGACACCTGGATCGCCTTCGGGGCGTGGATGGCCGTCGGCCTCGTCGTCTACGGCTGCTACGGCATCCGCCACTCCAAGCTCGCCACCCGGGACCTGGTGTGACCGCCCTCGACCTCACCACCGACGTCGTCGACCTCACCCGGGCCCTCGTCGACCTCCCCTCCGAGAGCGGGGCGGAGGCCCGGATCGCGGACGCGGTGGAGCACGCCCTGCGCGGCCTCGGGCATCTCAAGGTCGACCGCGTCGGCAACACCGTGGTCGCCCGCACCGCCCTCGGCCGGGACCGGCGGGTCCTGATCGCAGGGCACCTGGACACCGTCCCGGCCGCCGGGAACCTGCCCTCCCGGCTCGCCGAGGGCCGCGTGCACGGCCTCGGCGCCTGTGACATGAAGGGCGGGGTGGCGGTCGCCCTGCGGCTGGCCGCCACCGTCCCGGAACCGGCCGTCGACCTCACCTTCGTCCTCTACGAGTGCGAGGAGGTGGAGGGGGAGCGCAACGGGCTCAACCAGCTGACCCCCGAGGTGCTCGCCGCCGACCTCGCCATCCTCATGGAGCCCTCCGACGCCGGGATCGAGGCCGGCTGCCAGGGGTACCTGAGCGCCGACGTCGTCGTGCGCGGGCGGCGCGCGCACACCGCCCGCGCCTGGCAGGGCGTCAACGCCGCCCACCGGGCCGCCCGGGTGCTCCAACGGCTCGACGACCACACCGCCGAGCGGGTCGTGATCGACGGGCTGGAGTACCGGGAGGGGCTGAGCGCGGTCGCCGTACGGGCCGGGGTCGCCGGGAACGTCGTACCCGACGAGTGCGTCGTCAGCGTCAACTACCGTTTCGCGCCCAGCCGTTCGACGGCGGACGCGGAGGAGTACGTACGAGGGCTGTTCCCGGAGTACGAGGTCCGGGTCACCGAGGTGGTCGCCGGTGCGCCGCCGCGCCTGGACCGGGTCGCCGAGCTCGTCGAGGCGCTCGGGGCCGTGCCCCGGCCCAAGTTGGGGTGGACCGACGTCGCGCGGTTCGCGGCGCTGGACGTGCCCGCCCTCAACTACGGCCCGGGGGACCCCTCCCTCGCGCACACGGCGGGGGAGTACGTGCCGGTCGGGCAACTGCGCGCCTGCGAACGGAGCCTCAGGGCGTGGCTGCTGCGCTGAGCCCGGCCAGCACCCGCAACTGCAGCCACAGCACCAGCCGTTCGTCGGGATCGTCCAGGTCGATCCCGACGTGCTGCCGGACCTGGCGCAGCCGGTAGCGGCAGGTGTTGGGGTGGACGGCCAGCAGCTCGGCCGCGCCCGCCATGTCGCAGCCCGCGTCGAACCAGCAGACCAGGGTGCGGGCGTACTCGGTGCCGTGCCCGGCGTCGTACGCCAGCACCCGCTGCCAGGCCCCCGCGGTCAACTCCCGCCGCTCGCCGAGCACTTCGGCCAGCCGGAGCAGGGTGACCCGGGGGCGCACCTCGTCCACCGTGGCCACCGGCGACCGCGCGTCCAGCACCCGCAGCACCAGGTCCGCGTCCGCCCGGGAGGCGGCCACCCCGCCCACGTCCGGGACCAGCTCGCCCAGCCCCGCCCGCACCGGTACCCGCAGCGCCTGCCCGGCCCGCCGCACGATGTCCTCGGCCAGCGGCCGGTGCCGGGCCCCCGGACCGGGCAGCAGCGCGTACACCACCCCCTCGACCAGCACACACGCCTGCCGCCCGTAGCGCGCCTCGCACTGCAGCCGTACGACGTCCAGCAGGCGCAGCGCGGTGCGCTCGGCGTCCGGCACGTTCGTGGCGGTGTCGAGCGCGAACGCGGCCACCCGTACCTCGCCGTCCACGCCCAGGCGGGCCGCGGCGGCCGGGGCGTCGGCCGTGCCGTCGAGGAGCCGGCGCAGCAGGTCGCCGCTCTGGTGGCGGGCCAGTTCCTGCGCGGCGCGGGCACGCAGCAGGAGCAGGGCGGCGGTGGCGGCGCCCTGTGCGAGGGTCTCCTCGGCGTCCGGCGCGAGCGTGCCGCCGTCGACCACCCAGACCGAGCCGAGCGTCTCGCCGCCGGCCCGCACCGCCATCGCCAGCCGGGGCAGGTCGGCATCCCGCAACGCCGGGAGCCGGACCGGCCGTTCGGCCGAGAACAGGGTCCGGTACTGCTCGGTGTTCTCGGCGCTGGCCGGCACCTGGAGGCCCAGGATGCCCTGCCGGCGGTCCTCGTCGACCGGCTGCCCGGCGACGGTGGAGTAGGCGAGGATCCGCTGCCGGGGGTCCTCGATGGCGGTGGCCCCGCCGACCCCGGCCGCGATCGCGTCGGCCAGCGCGAACAGGTCGCCGAGCCCGCTGCCGGGGGCCGCCGGGCGGGCGCCGATCGCCGAGGCCAGCAGCAGGTGGACGTGGTGCCAGGCGGCGTCCTCGTCGACCGACAGCAGCGCGATCCCGTGCGTCTCCGCCTCCCCGACCGGCCCGTCCGCGCCCCGCACCACCACCCCGGTCAGCCCCGCCCCGGCCGCCGCCCGCACCAGCGGCCCGGCCGCCGCCGCGCGCACCCCGACCGCCAGCAGCAGCGCACCCGGCCGCCGGGGCAGCGGGGCGTGGGCGTCGTACAGCAGCGCCTCGGTCACCGGCACGGCCAGCCCGGCGGGGGCCGTGTGCAGCCGGACCGAGGGACCGCCGACGACGTCGAGCAGGTCACCGAGGGTGCAGGCGTCCATGGGAGTCCTCAAGGGAACAGGGGGTGCTTGGCCGATCTCCTCATGAAGATATGCATTCCTTGTCCGTCCGCACAACACACGGAAAGGGGTCGGCTCCGAGACTCGGATCATGACCCTGACCGTGACCGGAGTCAGTATCCGTACCGTCCACGACGTCGCCGGGCTCGCGGCCGTCACCGACTACTTCAGCGATGTCTGGCAGACGCCCCGTACCGCCCCGCCCTACCCGGCCGAGGTCCTGCACAGCCTGGTCCACGCGGGCGGCGCCGTGCACGCCGCCTACGACGGTGCGCGGCTGGCCGGGGCGGCCGTCGCCGTGTTCGGCCCGGACCGTGACACCTACTCCCTGGTCGCCGCCGCCGACCAGGGAGTCGGGTACGCGGTGAAGCGGGCCCAGCGCGACTGGGCCCTGGACCTCGGCGCCCGCACCATGCGCTGGACCTTCGACCCGCTGGTCGGCCGCAACGCCCGCTTCAACCTGGTCAAGCTGGGCGCCACCGGCACCGAGTACCTCGTCGACTTCTACGGACCCATGGCCGACGGCGTGAACGACGGCGACGAGAGCGACCGGCTGACGGTGACCTGGGACCTGACGACCGACCCCGTCGCGCTCGGCGGGCTCGGTGCGCCGTTCGGCGACCGGGACCGTGAGGACGCCCCGGCCAGCCACCGTGCCCCCGACGGCGAGGTCCTCGCCCGCCGCGACCTCGGCGACCGGGCCGTGTGGTGCCGGGTGCCGGAGGACGTCGTGCGGTTGCGGGCCGCGGACCCGGCGCTCGCGCTGCGCTGGCGGTACGCCGTCCGCGAGGTGTTCACCACCGCCTTCGCCGAGGGATTCCGGGCCGTCGGGATGTCCCGGGACGGCTGGTACACGCTCGCCCGCACGACGGAGGCGACGGCATGAAGCTGGAGCGCGTGGAACTCGTGCAGGTGGCGATCCCGCTGGTGACGCCCTTCCGTACGTCCTTCGGGACCATGACGACCAAGGACACCTTCCTCCTCCACGTCGTCACCGACACCGCCGAGGGCTGGTCGGAGTTCGCCGCCGATCCCGAGCCGCTGTACTGCTCGGAGTTCGTGGCCGGCGCGGAGATCGTGCTGCGGGACTTCCTGGTGCCGCGGGTGGCGGCGCTGCGGGACCTCACCGCCGCCGCGGTCGGCCCGGCCACGGCGAAGGTCAAGGGGCACGAGCTGGCGAAGGCCACGCTGGAGACGGCGGTGCTGGACGCGGAGCTGCGGACCTACGGCATGCCGCTGTCGGTGTTCCTGGGATCGGTGCGGGACCGGGTGCCGGCGGGCGTCTCGGTCGGCATCAAGGACTCGGTCGGCGAACTGCTGGACGACGTCGAGCGGTACCTGGCCGAGGGGTACGTCCGGATCAAGCTGAAGATCGAGCCCGGCTGGGACATCGAGCCGGTACGGGCGGTGCGCCGCAGGTTCGGGGACGCGCTGCCGCTCCAGGTCGACGCGAACACGGCGTACGGCCTCGCCGACGCGGAGCACCTGCGGCGGCTCGACGAGTTCGGGCTGCTGCTGATCGAGGAGCCGCTGGAGGAGGACAACCTGCACGGCCACGCCCGGCTGCAGCGCCGGATCGCCACGCCGGTCTGTCTCGACGAGTCCCTGCACGGCGCGCGGGACACGGCTGCCGCGATCGCCATGGACGCGTGCCGGGTGGTGAACGTCAAGCCCGCGCGTGTCGGCGGCTATCTGGAGGCCCGCCGGATCCACGACGTGGCCCGCGCCCACGGGGTGCCGGTGTGGTGCGGCGGCATGCTGGAGACCGGGATCGGGCGGGCGCCCAACCTGGCGCTCGCGGCGCTGCCCGGGTTCACGCTGCCGGGCGACACCTCGGCGTCCGGCCGGTACTTCGCGGAGGACATCACCGAACCGTTCGTGCTGGAGGACGGGCACCTCCCGGTGCCCACGGGACCCGGGATCGGGATCGAGCCGCTGCCGGACGCGCTGCGCCGGTTCACCCGCGGACGCCGCGAGCTGCTCGGGCGCTGACCGGGCGGCCGCCGGGCGATGGCCGCGCGGCGGCCGGGCGATGGCCGGAACAGACCGCCGCGTTAGATTGACTCCGTGCTCTCACGTCTCACGCGTCTCCAGGCCGTCGCCGTCTGTGCGGTTCCCGTCGTGGCTCTGATCGGTACGGCCGTCTTCGCTCCGTTGCCGTTCTCGGTGGCCCAGCCCGGGATGACGGCGAACGTCCTCGGTGACAACAAGGGCACCCCGGTGATCACCGTCTCCGGGGCGCCCGTCCGCACGACCGCCGGGCAGTTGCGGATGACGACGATCGAGGCGACCGGGCCGGACGCGCGGGTCTCGCTCGGCGACGTGATCGGCAGCTGGTTCCGGACGGACCGGGCCGTGATGCCGCGTGACTCGGTCTACCCGAGCGGCGACAACGTCAAGGAGATCGAGCAGCACAACACCGAGCAGATGGTGCAGTCCCAGGACGCGGCGGCCCAGGCCGCGCTGAAGTACCTCGGCCTGAGCGCGAGCAAGGTCAAGGTGACCCTGAAGCTGGCGGACGTGGGCGGGCCGAGCGCGGGGCTGCTGTTCTCGCTCGGCATCATCGACAAGCTGGACGGGAACGGCAGCGGGGGAGACCTCACCGGGGGGAAGAACATCGCCGGTACCGGGACCATCGGTGCGGACGGCACGGTGGGGGCGGTGGGCGGGGTCGGACTGAAGACACAGGCCGCGCGCCGGGACGGGGCGACCGTCTTTCTGGTGCCGAAGGGGGAGTGCGCCGATGCCAAGGGGGAGCTGCCGAAGGGGCTGCGACTGGTGCCGGTGACGACGCTGAAGGGGGCCGTGTCGGACCTGGTCGCGCTGCAGAAGGGGGAGAAGGTCCCCAGCTGCTGAGTTCCGGGTGCGGGTTGGGTGGGGCGGCGCAGGCGGGTGATCGGCCGTCGGACGGTGGGGACCGGCCGCGCAGTTCCCCGCGCCCCTTACGGGGCGCTGACCCGCACGGCGTTGTGAGATTACGGGACGATTGCCGGGGCCGGCGATGCCAGCCGCAGGCCTACCTCCACCAGGGTCCAGCCGATGCGCTCGCGGAGTTCCCGCTCGGGCCTGGCCGACTTCGCCAGCCGGTGGTTCTCCGCCTGGGCGTGCATCTCCGCCATGCGGTGCTGGGCGAGCTGCGCGTGCGTGTACATGGTGTGCCTCTCAGTCCGTCTTGAGGGGGAAGAGGTGCGTGTGGACGCGTACCTGCTGCGACTCCGGCGTGTCCTTGTCGGGGACCCGGTTGCGGTAGTCGTCGACCAGGGCGTGCATCTTCTCGATCAGTTCGAAGGCCAGTTCGGGAGTGAGTCGCAGGCCCATGTCGCTCATGTCGGAGGAGCGGGTCCAGGCCGGGGACCACTGGTCACGGGTGCCGAGCCAGGCGGCCAGCTCGCGGGTGTGACGTGCGGCGGCCTCCTGGAGGAAGACCTCCGTCAGTCCCCGTATCTCGGGACTGGCGTCCTCGAAGTCCGCGCTGTCGTAGCTGATGCCCTGGTCCACCGCCTGCCACCACCGCTCCCGGCCCTTGCCGCGCTCCGGGGCGTCCTCGACGAAGCCGTGCTCGGCGAGCTGGCGCAGGTGGTAGCTGGTCGCGCCGCTGGACTCGCCCAGCCGCTCGGCCAGTTGGGACGCGGTGGCGGGACCGTGCTGCCGCAGGGCGTCCAGCAGCTGCATCCGCAGCGGGTGCGCGAGTCCCCGGAGGGATCGGGCGTCCAGCCGGCGCGGTTTCGGTTCCTCGTGCTCCGTCATGTGTACAAAGGTAGCTATGCAAAGGCTCCTTTGCAACACCTCTTTTGCATCAACTTCTTTGTAACTCCCCGCGTGCCGGTCAGTGCCCCTCGCTGTCCGCCGCCGCCTGCTCCACCAGCGGGATGATCCGCAGCGGAACGGGGTTCTCCATGACGATCGCCGTGGAGGCCCGGACGATGCCGTCGAATCCGACGACCCGGTCGATCACCCGCTGGAGATCGGCGTTGGAGCGGGCCACCAGACGGCACCGCATGTCGCCGGTGCCGGTGGTGGTGTGCAGCTCCAGCACCTCCGGCACGCTCGCCAGGTGCGCCCGCACGTCCGGTCCCTGGCCCTGCCGGATCTGGAGGGTGGCGAACGCGGTGACCGGGTAGCCGAGGGCCGCCGGGTCCACCTGGGGGCCGAACCCCTGGATCACCCCGCTCGACTGGAGCCGGTCCAGGCGCGCCTGCACGGTCCCGCGGGCCACCCCGAGCCGGCGGGACATCTCCAGGACCCCGATGCGCGGCTCCCGGGCCAGCAGCACCAGGATCCGCCCGTCCAGTTGATCGATCGCCATGTCCGCCTCCACGGGTGGTCACCATGTACAGAAAGTCCGCTACTACGGCCGTACCGCTGAGCATATTGCCCAGCAGAAACGCCATCTATTGCGCACCTTGTGGGCCGGGTTCACCCTTCGGACATGACGCAGACCACAGATCACGCTCCCGCTGCGACCGCCCGGCAGGCCGACCCCTTCCCGGTCCGGGGAATGGACGCGGTCGTCTTCGCGGTGGGCAACGCCAAACAGGCGGCGCACTACTACTCCACCGCCTTCGGCATGCGGCTGGTCGCGTACTCCGGACCGGAGAACGGCAGCCGTGAGACCGCGAGCTACGTCCTGGAGAACGGCTCGGCCCGGTTCGTCCTCACCTCCGTGGTGCGGCCGGAGACCGAGTGGGGCCACTTCCTGGCCCGCCATGTGGCCGAGCACGGCGACGGGGTCGTCGACCTCGCCATCGAGGTCCCGGACGCACGGGCCGCGTACGCCTACGCGGTCGAGCACGGCGCGCGGTCGGTGGCCGAGCCGTACGAACTCAAGGACGAGCACGGCACGGTCGTCCTCGCCGCGATCGCCACGTACGGCGAGACCCGGCACACCCTCGTGGAGCGGACCGGCTACGACGGCCCCTACCTGCCCGGGTTCGTCGCCGCGTCCCCGATCGTCGAGCCGCCCTCCCGGCGCACCTTCCAGGCCGTCGACCACTGCGTCGGCAACGTCGAACTGGGCCGGATGAACGACTGGGTCGGCTTCTACCAGCAGGTCATGGGCTTCACGAACATGAAGGAGTTCGTGGGCGACGACATCGCGACCGAGTACAGCGCGCTGATGTCGAAGGTGGTCGCCGACGGCACCCGCAAGGTCAAGTTCCCGATCAACGAGCCCGCGATCGCCAGGAAGAAGTCCCAGATCGACGAGTACCTGGAGTTCTACGGCGGGGCGGGCGTCCAGCACATCGCGCTCAACACCAACGACATCGTCGCGACGGTACGGACCATGCGCGCGGCCGGCGTCGAGTTCCTGGAAACCCCGGGCAGCTACTACGACACCCTCGGCGAGTGGGTCGGCGACACCCGGGTGCCGCCGGACACCCTGCGCGAGCTGAAGATCCTCGCCGACCGCGACGAGGACGGCTACCTCCTGCAGATCTTCACCAAGCCGGTCCAGGACCGTCCGACGGTCTTCTTCGAGATCATCGAACGCCACGGCTCGATGGGCTTCGGCAAGGGCAACTTCAAGGCCCTGTTCGAGGCCATCGAACGGGAGCAGGAGCGCCGCGGAAACCTGTGAATCCGTAGAACACGCAACCGATCCGGGGGCGGCGGCGATCATGTGTCGTACAGGTGCCGCACGGGTGCCTGTACGACACGAGGGGGACCCGGGCGTGGACCACATCGACCTGGCGGCGGCTGCCGAGTGCTGGCTGTGGCGCAAGGGCACCCTCAAGGAGCCCACGGTCCTGCAGTCCTTCGCCTTCGACGAGACGCACCGGCACCTCTACGTCCTCCAGATCACCGCGACCGGGCACGAGAGCGGCGACCTGTGCCTCAACCGCCTCGGCTACAAGGGCGAGCGGCTCGGCCACATGTACCTGAAGGGATTCGGGCACGGCGTCAGCCTGGGCGTGCAGAACGCCTCCGACGGCACCGTCTGGATCTGGACCGAGGCCGACTCGGTGGGCGGCTACGGCAAGGGCGTCACCCGCTTCCGGTTCGAGAACGGCGCCACCCGCACGGTCAAGGACGTCAAGGTCCGCTACCCGGTGGCGGGTTCGAAGAACAACCAGCCCACCGTGTGCATGACCAGCCGGCGGATCGCCGTCCGGTACCGGCTGGCCGGTGTCCCGCGCTACCGGGTCTGGGACCTGGACGCCTTCGTGGCCCGCGACTACTCCGCTCCCGTGGCCGACTTCGCCCAGACCGGCGCCCACCCCGACCCGGAGGTCCCCTTCCAGGGGTACGCCCTGGACGGCGACCACGTCTACCAGCTGGCCGGCACCGCCTACGACGACACCGCCAACCTCGCCTCGGCGTACGGCAACGCGTACATCTCCTGCCTGGACATCCGCACCGGCGCACTCGTCCAGCAGCGGCGCACCGAGGCCGGCCGCTCCCTCGCCTACCGCGAACCCGAGGGCCTCGCCGTCCGCCACACCGGCACCCCCGGCCTCTACCTGGGCCTGGCCTCGGGAACCGCGGGCGAACGCGAGTTCTCCCTCTTCCACAAGGCCCTGTGAGCTCACCCCGGGAGTTCCTCGTTCGGCGGCTGGTCGCCGAGGGCGGTGAGGGCGGTGCGGGCCGCCGGGGTCTGGAGCGGGGAGAAGTACGGGTTGATGCGCAGGGCGTCCTGGAGGTGCCGGCGGGCCGGGGCCTCCAGGTCCAGGTCGCGTTCGATCATGCCCCGGTGGAAGGCGTACAGCGCGCTGCGCACCCCGCCGCCCTTCGTCGAGTCCGTCGCGACCGAGGCGTAGCGCAGCGCCTCCTTGTCGTCGCCGGCCCGGTGCAGGGCCCAGCCGAGGGAGTCCGCGACCTCGATGCCGGGCTGTCGCTCCCACTCGGCCGTCAGCCGCTCCACCGCCTCCTGGACGTCCCCGTGGTCCGCCTCGTACTGCCCGATCACCAGATCGTCGTCGACCCCGGCCGCCAGCTCCCGCCGCACCTGCGTCCGCATCAGCGCGTACTGCGACTCCGCCTGCTGCCCCATCCCCAGCGACTCGTACAACTCGGCCAGTTCCAGGGCCACCTGGGGAGTCGGCCGGTGCGCGAGCGCCCCCTGGTACGCGGTGAGCGCCTCCTGCGTCCGGCCCAGCGCGGCCAGCGCCCGCCCCTCCCCGGCCCGCGCCGCCGGCTGGTCGGGGTCCAGCCGCTCGGCCGCCCTGAAGTGCCGCAGTGCGTCCTCCCGGTCGCCCCGCTCCCAGGCCAGCTGCCCGGCCTGGCACAGATACGCGGCCTGCTCGGCGGGGGTGCGGGCGGCCGCCGCCGCGTCGGTCACCTGGGCCACCGCGTCCTCGCGCCAGCCCCGGTCCCGGTACACCGCGGAGGCCCGCGCCATCACCGCCGGCTTCACGTCCGCCCCGACCTTCAGCGCCGTCAGCCGGTCCAGCGCGGACCGGGCCGCCTTGTAGTCGCCGAGCCCGTTGTACGCGTCGATCAGCACCGGGTACGCCGACCACCGCTTCGGCGCCGTCTTCAGCGCCTCCTCCCCGAACCGCTTGGCCGCCGGGAAGTCCCGGCGCGCCACCGCCAGGCCCGCCAGCCCGCCCAGCGCCTCCGTGTTGTTCCGGCCGGCCACCTTCAGGGAGGTCTGGAGCGCCCGCTCGGCCCGGGGATAGTCGGACGTGTCGGCGGTCCGGTGCGCCCGCTCGACGTACGCGGCCCCGAGCACCGCCCAGGCCGACGCGTCCTTCGGCTGCTCCCGCACCCGCGCCTCGCGGGCGCCGATCAGCGTGCCGAGGTCGGGCAGCGTGGCGGGCAGCCCGTTGACGACGGCCGTCTGCGCCGCCGCCAGCACCGCCGCCCGCGCGGCCGCCTGGGCCCGGGACCCGGGCGCCGGGGCCGGTGCGGTCCGGTGCCGCTCGTGCGGCCAGAACATCAGCGCGCCGCCGGCCGCGACCCCGCCCGTCAGCGCGACGACCAGCAGCCGTCGCAGCACCCGGCCCCGGCGGCGCGGTGGCGCCGGCTCCGGGAGCAGCGAGGTGGCCGGTGGGGACGGTCGGTTATCCAGCGCGCACATGTCGGACACTGTGCGTCAATACGACGACCTGATCCGGGTGGCCCAGGGAAGGCACTCGCGGGGTTCACACCGATGGCCCCCCGGTGCGACGCTGTGATCATGAGCCGTATCGAAGCGCCTCGGGACGAGACAACCAGCAACCTCACCGACCGGCTCCTCGCGGGTCTGCCGGCCGACGCGGTCCTCGTCGACCCCGATGTGACCGCCTCCTACGCCAACGACATGGCGAGCTTCTGCCCGGCCGGCACCCCGGCCGTCGTGGTGCTGCCCCGCACCGTGGAACAGGTGCAGCACGTCATGCGGACCGCCACCGAACTGCGCGTCCCGGTCGTCCCGCAGGGGGCCCGCACCGGCCTGTCCGGCGGCGCCAACGCCACCGACGGCTGCATCGTGCTGTCCCTGACGAAGATGGACCGCGTCCTGGAGATCTCACCGGTGGACCGCATCGCGGTCGTCGAGCCCGGCGTCGTCAACGCCACCCTCTCCCGCGCGGTCGAGGAGCACGGCCTCTCCTACCCGCCGGACCCCTCCAGCTGGGAGATGTGCACGATCGGCGGCAACATCGGGACGGCCTCGGGCGGACTGTGCTGCGTGAAGTACGGGGTCACGGCCGAGTATGTGCTCGGTCTGGACGTCGTCCTCGCGGACGGGCGGCTGATGTCCACCGGCCGCCGTACGGCGAAGGGCGTCGCGGGGTACGACCTCACCCGCCTCTTCGTCGGCTCCGAGGGCTCACTCGGCATCGTCGTCCGGGCCGTGCTGGCGCTGAAGCCCAGGCCGCCGCAACAGCTGGTGCTGGCCGCCGAGTTCGGCTCCGCGGCCGCCGCCTGCGAGGCGGTGTGCCGGATCATGGCGGGCGGCCATGTGCCGTCCCTGCTCGAACTGATGGACCGTACGACCGTGAAGGCGGTCAACGAACTCACCCGGATGGGCCTGCCGGAGTCCACCGAGGCCCTGCTCCTCGCCGCCTTCGACACCCCGGACCCGGCCGCCGACCTCGCCGCCGTCGGCGAGCTCTGCGAGGCCGCGGGCGCCACCCAGGTGGTCCCCGCCGACGACGCCGCCGAGTCCGAACTCCTGCTCCAGGCCCGCCGGTCCTCGCTCGTCGCCCTGGAGGCCGTCAAGGGCACGACGATGATCGACGACGTGTGCGTGCCCCGCTCCCGGCTCGGCGACCTGATCGAGGGCGTCGAGCGCATCGCGGCGAAGCACGGGCTGACCATCGGCGTCGTCGCCCACGCGGGCGACGGCAACACCCACCCCACCGTCTGCTTCGACGCCCAGGACCCCGACGAGTGCCGGCGCGCCCGCGAGTCCTTCGACGAGATCATGGGCCTCGGCCTGGAACTCGGCGGCACCATCACCGGCGAACACGGCGTCGGTGTGCTGAAGAAGGAGTGGCTGGCCCGGGAGATCGGGCCGGTGGGCGTGGAGATGCAGCGGGCCGTGAAGGACGTCTTCGACCCGCTGGGCATCCTCAATCCGGGCAAGCTGTTCTGATCGCATCCGTTCCGGTCCCGTGCGACGGGGCCGTCACCGGGCGAGCAGCTGGTCGAGCGCCTCGTCGATCCCCAGCTGCCCGCCCTCGCTCCCCGGGGGCACCACCCGCAGCGTCCGCTCCAGCCAGGCGGACACCTGGGGGACCGGTGCTTCGAGCAGGGCGTCACCGTCGGGTGAACTCAACGCCATCA
The DNA here is from genome assembly GCF_014645815.1 of Streptomyces fuscichromogenes. Lineage (GTDB taxonomy): Bacteria > Actinomycetota > Actinomycetes > Streptomycetales > Streptomycetaceae > Streptomyces > Streptomyces fuscichromogenes. The sequence continues at coordinate 18,402 of NZ_BMML01000002.1, forward strand.
GCACGACGCTGCGGCCCTCCGACTTCGTCGGCCACACCCGCACGTCCCCGTGCCCGCACGGCCGGAACACCCCCTCCACCAGCAGGTCGCGGGCGAAGGTCCAGTGCACCGGGCACTCGGAGTTGATGTGGAAGCCGACGTGCACGGCGTACGGGTCGTCGGAGCGGTAGGTCAGCCGGGCCGGGACCGGGATGCTCCGCTCGGGGGACAGGATGAGCCGCAGCTCCAGTTCGCGCTCCACCACGGTGTGATGCATGGCGTTCGGTTCCTCTCTCGGACAGTCGTACGGGCGCCTGCGACCGGGCCCGTACGAGTGGAGAGCGGCTGGGGCCGTGAGCATTACGCGGGTTCCGGAAGATTTTTTTCCGATGTGGTGAAGGGGGCGCACAGGGCTGCCCGGAAAGGGGCGGGTCCCGCGGGACTGGCGGTGACGGGCACCCAGGTCTGATAGATGTGGAGACTCCCACATGACCCCCGAGCAGATACGGGATGACGGACATGACCGCCCCAACCCCGGCACCCGGTGACGAACGGCCCCGCGAGGGCTACTACCCGGACCCGTCCATCCCCGGCTACGTCCGTTACTGGAACGGCGCCGCGTGGGTGCCGGGCACCAGCCGACCGGCCCCGTCCGACGGCGAACCCCTTCTCGCGCCGCCCGGCTCCCACCACCCCGCGGCTCCCCCGGCCCCCGCGGCCCAGGTGCCTTCGGCGGTCGAGGAGACCGGCCCGCACTTCTTCGACGAGGACCCGCAGCCGGGCGGTGCGGGCGGCTGGGGAACCGACTCGCCGGCCCGGCCGGACGGCAGGTCCTCCCGGACCGACGGCACGGCCACGATCCCGCCGGCGGACCAGGGGGACGTCGACTCCGGCGGCACGTTCATCTTCCGCAGGCCGACGGTGGGCCCGGCGGCCGGCCCGCCGCCCATGGACGACGGCACGCTGACCTTCCGGCCGATCCGGGACGACGACACACCGGAGTCCGCCTCCGGCGCCGGTACCGGCCGTCCCGGCTTCGGTGCCGGAAAGGCGGCCGCCGCCCGTGCCGCCGCCCAGACGCCGTCGGCCCAGGGCCCGTACGCCCAGGCGCAGTCCGGACCGGCCCCGGCGGCCGGCGCGGCTCCGCAGGCCGTCGCCCCCGCCGTCCCCGCACAGCAGTCCGCCGGGCCCCGGTCCCCGATGGCCCCCGGTGTCGGCGGCGGGCAGTCCTCCTGGGCACAGCAGGTGCACCAGCTCGCCGGTGACGCGCCGGCCGCCCCCTGGAAGCCGCCGGTGGACGACCCCTTCCAGGCGGCCGCCCGGCGGCAGGCGGCGGCCCGGCCCGCCGGGCTCGGCAAGCGGTTCGCGGCCCGCCTCGTCGACAGCCTGGTCGTCGGCGGGCTGACCGCGGTGGCCGCCGTGCCGTTCGGCACCAAGGCCGCCGACCACGTGCAGGACAAGATCGACGCGGCCAGGCTGTCCGGCCGTACCGAGACCGTCTGGCTGCTCGACGGCACCACCGGCGTCTGCCTCGGCATCGTGCTCGGCGTCCTGCTCGTCGTCGGCGTCCTCTACGAGGTGCTGCCCACCGCCAGGTGGGGCCGCACGCTCGGCAAGAAGCTGTTCGGCCTGGAGGTACGGGACATCGAGGGCCACGAGCCGCCCGCCTTCGGCGCCGCCCTGCGCCGCTGGCTGGTGTACACCGTGCCCGGACTGCTCGGCATCGGGATCATCGGCGTCGCCTGGTGCCTGTTCGACCGGCCCTGGCACCAGTGCTGGCACGACAAGGCGGCGCACACCTTCGTCGCCGGCTGAGCGCTTCGCCGGTGGCGCCGCGATGTGCCGTCGTTCGTCCGCGGCGCCGTCGCGGCTGCTCGCGCAGTTCCTCCCCCGGCCCTTCGGGGCGCCGGGGGTACCCGGCCCGTGCGGAGCCGCCGTACTCCGAACGGCCGCTCGCCGGATGCGGGCCCGGCCCCTTCGCGGTCCACTCGGGCCATGAGCACCGAACCGCCCCCGCCCCCCGGCTCCGGAGAGCCGCCGGAGGACGATCCGTTCCGGAAGCAGCCCCCGCCGGGCCAGAGCGAGGGCCAGGGGCCGGGTTCGCCGTACGACACCCCGTACGGCGGCTCGCAGCCCCCGCCGCCCTCCTACGGCGGCGGCCCCTACGGAGCCGGCGGCGACCCCGATGGGGGCGGCGGCCCGCACGGCGGCGGCCCCTACGACGGTGGAGCCGGCGGCTATCCCGCCGATCCCCTCGCCGGGATGCCGCCGCTCGCCGACAGCGGAAAGCGCACCCTGGCGCGGATCATCGACATGATCCTGGTGGGCATCGTGGTCGCCCTGCTCACCTGGGCGTTCGGGGTGAGCGAGTACCAGATGGACGGCGACCGGATCACGGCCGGCCGGTCCTTCGTCCAGTCGCTCGTCGCCGCCGTCCTCTTCGTCGCCTACGACACCCTGCTGATCGCCAAGTCCGGACAGACCCTCGGCATGAAGTGGCTCGGCATGCGGGTCGCCAACCTGTCCGACGGCGCCACGCCCTCCGCCCAGACCTCGCTGCTGCGCGCGCTGGTGCTGTGGGTGCCGTTCGCCTTCTGCTGCGCCTGCATCTGGACGGTGATCTGCGGCGGCTGGAGCTACTTCGACAAGCCGTACAAACAGGGCCTGCACGACAAGGCCGCGAAGACCGTGGTGGTCAGTACGAAGGCGTAGCCCGCAGCCCCGCAGCCCCGCCTCCTCGTGACAGGGGCCGGCACCGAGGGGGCGCACAAGCAGTCGGCGGGTCCGTCAGTCTCACGGACCCGCCGACTTCGGCTGTGCGGGTGCGTCAGGGCGCGGTGGGCTCCCGGACGGGCTCGGCCGCGGCGGCGGCCACGGGCTCCCGGCGCACGGGCTCCCGGTGCACGGGGACCCGCAGCTCGGGCAGGGGGGTCGGGACGGGAACGGACTGGGCGGCCGCACGCGTCCGGGGGAGCGGAACCGTCATGGCCACCAGCAGTCCCAGACCGAGCGCGGCGAGCGCGATGACCGCGATCCCGATGCCCGAACTCGTCTGTGACAGCAGCAGCATGGCGAGCGTCGAGCAGATCACGGTGCAGGAACCGTAGACGAGCTGTGCCGGGGTCGGACGAGGCATGGCAATCGTGTCCTCGGAAGATGGGGGGTGAGACGGGGAACCGGCCTTGGTTTCCACCGGTTTCCGGGCGTTCCACCGTTCGACTCTATTCGCGTGCATGCCCGAGAGGAACGACCGGTAAGCGTGACCTAACCCACGGTACCGGTGCACAGGGGGCGCACGGTCGCATGGCATACGGCAACCGGAGGCATATGCGCGCCGGTCGGGCGGGGCGGATCGGGGGTACCGGCGCGTCCCGGTGTCCGTAAAGCGAACTCCCGCTCCGCATAGTGCAGTTGAACTGTCCGAGTCAAGGTCTGTCTTTTTCCGTAAACCAGTAGTCAAATATCGTCACTTGAATCGACGCGTTGAACGTGCGCGCACGGACCCCCAACCATCACCCGGTCCCCCTTGCCGTGCGCGCGGCGCGGGGGAGGAACTCAAGTGACCAGCAGACCCTGGACGTTCAGAGCACTCGCCGTCGGCGTGACGCTCGCGACCGCCTCCGTCGGCTTCGCCACCTTCGCGGTCGCGGAGGCCGCGGTTCCGGCGGCGACCACCAGCACCGTCGACCGGCACGACCCGTCGACGAAGCAGGAGGAACACGACCTCGACGGCCCTCTGAGCAAGACCCAGGAGGCCCAGCGCCAGGAAGCCCTCGACCAGGTCATATCCGGCAAGGCCCAGGTCAAGGACCGCGACGGATCGAAGGTCGTCCAGCTCAAGGGCAAGAAGGGCGACAGCAAGTACGTCGAACTCGGCCGCGAGAAGACGGACAAGATCTTCACGATCCTGGTGGAGTTCGGCGACCAGACGGACCCCCGGTACAACGGCACGGCGGGCCCGCTGCACAACCAGATAGCCCAGCCCGACCGCACCAAGGACAACTCCACGGCGTGGCAGGCGGACTACAACCAGGCCCACTTCCAGGACCTCTACTTCGGCACCGGCAAGAACACCGAGTCGCTGAAGAAGTACTACGAGAAGCAGTCCTCGGGCCGCTACTCGGTCGACGGTGAGGTCACCGACTGGGTCAAGGTCCCCTACAACGAGGCCCGTTACGGCAACAACGCCTGCGGCTCGACCACCTGCTCCAGCGTCTGGAACCTGGTGCGCGATGGCCTGAACGCCTGGGTCGCCGACCAGAAGGCGGCCGGCGAGTCCGACGCCGCGATCAAGGCCGACCTCGCCCAGTACGACCAGTGGGACCGCTACGACTACGACGGCGACGGCAACTTCAACGAGCCCGACGGCTACGTCGACCACTTCCAGATCGTGCACGCCGGCGAGGACGAGTCCGCGGGCGGCGGCGCGCAGGGCACCGACGCGATCTGGGCGCACCGCTGGTACGCCTTCGGCACCGACGCCGGCTCCACCGGCCCCGCCGACAACAAGCTCGGCGGCACCCAGGTCGGCGACACCGGCATCTGGGTCGGCGACTACACCATGCAGCCGGAGAACGGCGGACTCGGCGTCTACGCCCACGAGTACGGCCACGACCTCGGTCTGCCGGACGAGTACGACACCAACGGCGGCGAGAACTCCACCGGTTTCTGGACCCTGATGTCCTCCGGCTCCTGGCTGGGCACCGGCAAGGAGGCCATCGGCGACCTGCCGGGCGACATGAACGCCTGGGACAAGCTCCAGCTGGGCTGGCTGAACTACGGCGTGGCCAAGGCCGGCACCAAGTCCAGCCACAAGCTGGGCGTCGCCGAGTACAACACCAAGGACAAGCAGGCCCTGGTGGTCACGCTGCCCGACAAGGCGGTCACCACCACCGTGGTCACCCCGGCCCAGGGGTCGACCCAGTGGTGGAGCGGCAGCGGCGACAACCTCAAGAACACGCTGACCCGTGACGTCGACCTCACCGGCAGGTCGTCCGCGACCCTCTCGCTCGACGGCTGGTACGACATCGAGGCGAACTACGACTACCTCTACGCCGAGGTGTCCACCGACGGCGGTGCCAACTGGACCGCCCTGGACGGCACGGTGAACGGTGCGGCCATCCCGCGCGACGGCAGCGACAAGCCGGCGCTCACCGGTTCGGTCGACGCGTACACCAAGCTGTCGTACCCGCTGGACGCCTACGCGGGCCAGAAGATCCAGCTGCGCTTCCGCTACCAGACCGACGGCGGGGTCGCCCTGAAGGGCTTCGCGGCCGACGAGATCACCCTGACCGCGGACGGCTCTACGGTCTTCTCCGACAACGCGGAGTCGGCGGACGCGGCTTGGACCGCCTCCGGCTTCTCCCGCATCGGCGCGTCCTTCACCAAGGACTACGCGCAGTACTACATCGCGGAGAACCGCCAGTACGTGTCGTACGACAAGACCCTCAAGGTCGGCCCGTACAACTTCGGCTTCTCGACGACCCGTCCGGACTGGGTGGAGCACTACCCGTACCAGAACGGCCTGTTGATCTGGAAGTGGGACACCTCCGAGGCGGACGACAACACCAGCGTCCACCCCGGTACCGGCCTCATCCTCCCGGTCGACTCGCACCCGACGCCGCTGAAGTGGTCCGACGGCACGCTGATGCGCAACCGCATCCAGGCCTACGACTCGCCGTTCAGCCTCTACGCGAGCGACGGCATCACGCTCCACAAGGCGGACGTGGCGACGAAGATCAGGCAGTCCTCCGGGGTGTCGGTCTTCAACGACCACAAGAGCGACTACTACGACGCCTCGAACCCGGCGGGCGGTGTCAAGATCACTGACACCAACACGAAGATCAACATCGTCACGGAGGCCCGGGACGGCTCGACGATCTCCCTCCAGGTCGGCCCCGCGGTGAAGTAGTCGGTATATCTGCAGGTCAGACACGTATCGGCGGTGACCCCTTGGCGGGTCGCCGCCGATCGTGTTTAGGTGCGTCCTGTGGATTTCTTATTGACACCGACGCACACGGGGGCGTGATCGCATGGCCGCAGGAGGTTTCTGCAAGCTGCCGAACGGCAGGGTGGTGGTGGCGCTGAACCTGCCCAGTCCCGCCACCGGGGACGGCTCGTCCGCCGTCCGGGTACTGGTCCACGCCCACAACCGCGCCCGCGCCCTGACGAGGCTCCGCAACCTGGGCATGCGAGCGGTCTACCTGCGGGGCAACGCCGCCCCCCCGACCCCGGACGAGATCACCGCCGTCCTCCACCACCCGGACGGCCTCATATGGCGAACGGCCCCTGACAACGGTGTCACCCCCCTGGAACTCTGGAGACCGATCAGATCCCTCCTCCCCAGACCGACAGCGGCCTAGCCGCCCGCGAAGCACCCGCCCCAGAGGCACGGCGAACTGCGCGACCGGCCCCCACCGTCTCGCGGGTGCCCACGGTCCGGCACCGCCGGATTCCGCCGTCGTGGCTGATCGCGGTTGCGGCGGGACGGGGGAGGCGGTCGGTTTCAGGCGCCGCCCGGGTGGCCCGCCCCAGGGGCGCGGGGAACTGCGCGATCGGCCCCACCGGCCCGCGGGTGCCCACGGTCCGGTTTGGCACCGCCGGATTTCGCCGTCGTGGCTGATCGCCGTTGCGGCGGGACAGGGGAGCGGCGGCTTGTTGCGGGCGCCGCCCGGCTGGCCCGCCCCAGGGGCGCGGGGAACTGCGCGATCGGCCCCCACCGGCCCGCGGGTGCCCACGGTCCGGCACCGCCGGGATCCGCCGTCGTGGTTGATCGCGGTTGCGGCGGGACGGGGAGGCGGTCGGTTTCAGGCGCCCGCTCAGGCACCCGCCCCAGAGGCACGGCGAACTGCGCGACCGGCCCCCACCGGCCCGCGGGTGCCCGGCGGCGGTGGTTCCGGTACTCAGACCACCGGCTTGCCTGTCAGTTCCACGCCTGCCTGGCGGAGCTCCTCCAGGGCCCGTACCGTCGTCGATTCCGCCACGCCTGCCGTGAGGTCCAGGAGGACCTGGGTCCGGAAGCCCTCCTTCGCGGCGTCCAGGGCGGTGGCCCGCACGCAGTGGTCGGTCGCGATGCCCACCACGTCCACCTCGTCGATCTTCCGGGCCCGCAGCCACTCCGCCAGCCTGACGCCGTTCTCGTCGACGCCCTCGAAGCCGCTGTACGCCGCGGAGTACGCCCCCTTGCTGAACACCGCGTCCACCGCCCCCGAGGCGACCGCCGGGGCGAAGTTCGGGTGGAAGCCCACCCCCTCCGTGCCGGCGACGCAGTGCGCCGGCCAGCTGCGCACGTAGTCGGGGTTGTCCGCGAAGTGGCCGCCCGGCGCGATGTGGTGGTCGCGGGTCGCCACCACATGGCGATAGCCGGCAGGAGCCTGCCCGATCAGCTCGGTGATCGCGGCGGCCACATCGGAGCCCCCCGCCACCGCGAGGCTGCCCCCCTCGCAGAAGTCGTTCTGCACATCGACGACGATCAAGGCGCGGCGCATGGTCGGTGTCCTTCACATTCGATATCGGGTCCGTCGGGAGGAGAGACGCGGAAAGAAGGGGTGCGGGCCCGGCCTGAACCTATGAGCGTAGAGACTTACGGGGGCGTAGGGGAGGGGGCTCTGCGGGGCGCGTGCGCGGGCACTCGCTCTAGCTACCCGAGCGCCCCTGGACGTACTCCGTCGGAAGGACCGGTTCCCCGCGCGACAGCTGCGTCGCGGAGAGCGGCAGGTTCGCGCGGGCCGCCGCGTGCCGGGTGCGGGGCGCGTCCAGGGGCTCGCGGGCGACGACCTCGCCGGACTTCACCAGTTCGACCAGCAGCTGCCGGTCGACCAGCCCGGCCGGGACCTCGCCCGTGCCGACCACCTCGGCCTCCGCCACCCCGTCGGCGTCCAGCCGCCGCGCCGCCCACTTGCGGCCGCCCATGGACGTCTTGCCGCCCGACGACTTCTTCGCCACCGGCACCAGCGGCGCCTTCGGATCGGCGGACTCGGCACGCGCGACCAGCTTGTAGACCATGGAGCAGGTGGGGTGCCCGGAGCCGGTCACCAGCTGGGTGCCGACGCCGTACGCGTCCACGGGGGCGGCGGCGAGCGAGGCGATGGCGTACTCGTCGAGGTCGGAGGTCACGATGATCCGGGTGTCCCGCGCGCCCAGCTCGTCCAGCTGCTGGCGCACCCGGTGGGCGACCAGCAGCAGGTCGCCGGAGTCGATGCGGACCGCGCCCAGCTCGGGCCCGGCCACCTCCACGGCCGTACGGACCGCCTCCGCGACGTCGTAGGTGTCGACCAGCAGGGTGGTGCCGCGGCCGAGGGAGTCGACCTGGGCGCGGAAGGCGTCCCGCTCGTGGTCGTGGAGCAGGGTGAAGGCGTGGGCGGAGGTGCCGACGGTCGGGATGCCGTAGCGGAAGCCGGCGGCCAGGTCGGAGGTGGTGGCGAAACCGCCGACGTAGGCGGCGCGGGAGGCGGCGACGGCGGCCAGTTCGTGGGTGCGGCGGGCGCCCATCTCGATCAGCGGGCGGTCCCCGGCGGCCGAGGACATGCGGGAGGCGGCGGCCGCGATCGCGGAGTCGTGGTTGAGGATGGAGAGGAGCACGGTCTCCAGGAGCACGCACTCGGCGAAGGAGCCCTCGACCCGCACGATCGGGGAGCCCGGGAAGTAGACCTCGCCCTCGGGGTAGCCCCAGATGTCGCCGCTGAAGCGGTAGCCGGCGAGCCACTCCAGGGTCGGCCCGTCGACGATCTTCCGTTCCTGGAGGAAGCGGAGGACGTCCGCGTCGAAGCGGAAGTTCTCGACCGCGTCCAGGACGCGGCCGGTGCCCGCCACGACGCCGTAGCGGCGCCCGTCGGGCAGTCGCCGGGTGAAGACCTCGAAGACGCTGCGCCGCTCGGCCGTACCCGCCTTCAGGGCCGCCTGCAGCATCGTCAGCTCGTACTGGTCCGTGAAGAGCGCCGTCGACGGGACGTCCACCGGCAGGCCAAGGTCCGCAGTGTTCATGACGACAGATGCTACACCCCTTCGCGTCAGTGTGACGATTTAAGCGCCCCGTGGCAGCATGGGCCTTGTGACGTCACCCGCTCCCGTAGAGATCGAACGTACCGAGTCGGCGGAGGAGGTCTTCGCCGTCCCCGAGCCGGACGTCCCGTGGATCACGATCGTGCACAACGACCCGGTCAACCTCATGAGCTACGTGACGTACGTCTTCCAGACGTACTTCGGCTATCCCAAGGACAAGGCCACCAAGCTCATGCTGGACGTCCACCACAAGGGCCGCGCGGTCGTCTCCAGCGGCAGCCGCGAGGAGATGGAACGCGACGTGCAGGCCATGCACGGCTACGGTCTGTGGGCGACCCTCCAGCAGGACCGGAAGTAGCCGCACCCGCGGTGGCCGCACCCGCCGGACGGGGGTGCCCGCATCGCTTCGACCTCCTCCTCCGCCCTGCAGCCGCACGTACCAGAACCCGCTCGGGCCGGCCGTCAACGCACTCGGCGTTACCGCCGACCTGACCCAGAGGACCCCTCCCCATGCCAGGAATCTTCGAACCGCTCCCCGGCGGCGGCGCGGCCGTCGCGCTCGACGACGTCGAGATCTCCATCATCCGGTCGCTGGCCGTCCAGCTCCTGGAGCTCATCGGCCCCGGCCCCGCCGAGGACGCGCCCGACGACCCGCTCGCCGAGCTGTTCGCCGAGGGGCCGAGCGAGGCGCCCAGCGACCCGGTGCTGCGCCGGCTCTTCCCGGACGCCTACGGCGACCCCGAGCGGCTCCCGAAGTCCCCGGAGGAGGCCGAGGAGCAGCAGGCCCACTCCGCGGAGTTCCGCCGCTACACCGAGAACGACCTCAGGGCCGGAAAGCGGGGGACCGCCCTCGCGGTGATCCGCTCCCTCGACGCCCTCGCCCCGGAGGGGAAGGGCGACGCGGTCCTCAAGCTGGCGCCCGAGGAGTCCCGGCAGTGGCTCGGCGCCCTCACCGACCTGCGCCTGGCGATCGGCTCCCGCCTCGACATCACCGACGAGGACGACACCGACCTGCTCTACCGGCTCCCGGACGAGGACCCGCGCAAGCCGATGGTGATGGCGTACCTGTGGCTCGGCGGCCTCCAGGAGACCCTGGTCGCCACCCTTATGCCGTAATACGTCCCGGATGCATCAATACGTCCCGGATACATCGCGGATACGTCCCGGTTTCGCGTTCGCTCAGAGGACGCTCAGATCCGGATAACGATCCCGTCACCGTTGCGGCCTGTTATGACCTTTTTGGCCGCACTTTGTCCACTTCTTCCAGTGTTGTACGCCACAATCCCTCTCGGCGGAACCGGGTGATCAGCGTTGCGGCCGTGATAAATCTTCACGACCGCCCGGCGAACACCACCCATGTGTACGTCCGGGTGCGCCACCGAACCGGCAACCACCGGTCAGGCACCGCTCCAGCAATCCGGGGGGATCGAAACCCGATCCGAGGCCGACGAGAGGCCCGGGTCGGCATGGAGAAAGGCGCACACCACACATGACCTCCGCTCAGGTCGGCACGCCGGGGAAGGGCTCCGGGTCCCCGGAAGCACCCGAGGCCTCCGAAGAGGGGTACGAGCGCGGACTCGGCAGCCGCCAGGTCCAGATGATCGCCATCGGCGGCGCCATCGGCGTCGGGCTCTTCCTGGGTGCCGGGGCGAACATCGCCAAGGCCGGTCCCAGCCTCATCCTGATGTACGCCCTCGCCGGCGGCATCATCTTCTTCATCATGCGGGCCCTCGGCGAGCTGCTGCTCTACCGCCCGGTCTCCGGCTCCTTCGCCGAGTACTCCCGGGAGTTCCTCGGCCCGTTCTTCGGCTACTTCACCGGCTGGACGTACTGGCTGATGTGGGTCGTGACGGGCATGGCGGAGCTCACCGCCGCGGCGATCTACGTGAACTACTGGTTCCCGTCCGTCCCGCAGTGGGTGACCGCGCTCGTCTTCCTGGTGATCCTCTTCGGGGTCAACCTGATCTCGGTGAAGGTCTTCGGGGAGCTGGAGTTCTGGTTCTCCATGGTCAAGGTCACCGCCCTGATCGGCATGATCGTGATCGGTCTCGGCGTCCTCACCTTCGGCTTCAGCGCCGCCGGTGACACCGCGTCGGTCGCGAACCTCTACCAGTTCGACGGCTTCTTCCCCAAGGGCGTCGGCTCCTCCCTGATGACCCTTCAGGGCGTCATGTTCGCCTACCTCGCGGTCGAGCTGGTCGGCGTCACCGCCGGCGAGTCGGAGAACCCGGAGAAGACCCTCCCCAAGGCGATCAACACCCTCCCCTGGCGTATCGCGCTCTTCTACGTCGGCGCGCTCACGGTGATCCTCTGCGTGGTGAAGTGGACGGAGTTCGCCCCGGGCGTCAGCCCCTTCGTGGCCGCCTTCGCGAAGATCGGCATCCCGGCCGGTGCCGGCATCGTCAACTTCGTCGTGCTGACCGCCGCCCTGTCCTCCTGCAACTCCGGCATGTACTCCACGGGCCGCATGCTGCGGAACCTGGCCGACAGCGGCGAGGCCCCGGCCGTCTTCCGCAGGCTGTCCGCGTCGAAGACCCCGGCGCTCGGCATCACGGTCTCGGTCCTCTTCATGGGCATCGGCGTGGTCCTCAACTACGTCGTCCCGGAGAAGGCGTTCGGCTACGTCACCTCGGTCGCCACCGCGGCCGGCATCTGGACCTGGCTGATGATCCTGATCAGCCACGTCCTCTACCGCCGCGCGGTCGACGCCGGCCGCCTGCCCGCGTCCTCCTTCCCGGCCCCCGGCGGCGCCAGGTGCAGCTGGATCGCGATCGCCTTCCTCCTCTTCGTGACCTGCCTGATCGCGTACGACGGCGACTCCCGGGTGTGCCTGTACGTCATGGCCGGCTGGGCCGCCGCGCTGGGCGTCGGCTGGCTGGTGCTGAAGAACCGCAACCCCGAGGTCGCCGAGCGCCACGAGCCGGCACCGCTGGAAAAGGTGAGCTAACCCCCCCAGGACGCCCGCCGCGGGGAGCACTCGTGGCGCCCCTCGCGGCAGCCGCTCAGGGCGTCCGGCATCTGGGCCGTCCCGTACCAGCCTTCGGTACGGGGCGGCCCTCTGCTTATCCTGGCGACCATGCTGACCATCACCCAGGCCCTCGTCGACCAGATCGTCGCGCACGCGCGCAAGGACCACCCGGACGAGGCGTGCGGCGTCGTCGCGGGCCCGGCGGGCTCGGACCGGCCCGAGCGGTTCATCCCGATGCTGAACGCGGCGATGTCGCCGACGTTCTACGAGTTCGACTCCGGGGACCTGCTCAAGCTGTACCGGGAGATGGACGACCGGGACGAGGAGCCGGTGATCGTCTACCACTCCCACACGGCGACGGAGGCGTACCCGTCCCGCACGGACATCTCCTACGCGAACGAGCCCGGCGCCCACTACGTCCTCGTCTCCACCGCCGACACCGACTCCCTGGGCGACTTCCAGTTCCGCTCGTACCGCATCGTGGACGGCGTGGTCACGGAGGAGGAGATCACCATCGTCGAGACATACTGACCTCCCCACCACCTTCCCCTCCGCCGCCTGCCCCCTGCCCGCCTTCGGCGGTGCCGGACCGGCCGGTGTTCACGTGCGGGCCGGTGGGGGCTGGTCGCGCAGTTCCCCGCGCCCCTGGGTGGGCTGCCCTGCCCGGCGGTGATCCATCGCCCCTTCTCCGCCGATCACCAAACCCTTCTGTGCCGCCTGTCCTCCGCCCGTCTTTTCTTTCCGCCGCAACGGCGCTCGGCCACGACGGTGGATTTCGGCGGTGTCGGAGCGACCTGGTGAGGGTTATCTCATAGTTCGGTCAGAATCCGTCCGGGATGTGGAATCACACTCCGGGACCGGTACCGGGAATCGATACGATGACCCCATGGTTCTGAACGACGTGGGCGACAAGGCGCGGGGCACCCTGCTCGTGGCGCGGCTGCACGTCGATCTGTGCAGGCTGAACAGCGCCATCTGTTGACGTTTCCCTGCCGCCGTACGGCCATGAGCCGCGGCGTGCTGCTGTGCGCGCCCAACCACCCAGACTTCCCGACAGGAGCCCGCAACCATGGCCATCGAGGTCCGCATCCCGACCATCCTCCGCCAGTACACCGACGGTCAGAAGGCGGTGGAGGGCACCGGTGAGACCATCGCCGACCTCTTCAACGACCTGGAGACCCGGCACGCCGGCATCCACGCCCGCATCGTGGACGACGGCAAGCTGCGCCGCTTCGTCAACGTGTACCTGAACGACGAGGACGTCCGTTTCGTCGACGGCATCAACACCAAGCTCACCGACGGCGACACCGTGACGATCCTGCCGGCCGTCGCCGGCGGCATGGCCTGAGATCGGCATGCGCTACGACTCCCCGTTGGCCGCGGTCGGCAACACCCCCCTGGTGCGCCTGCCGCGGCTCTCGCCGTCCGCCGACGTCCGGATCTGGGCCAAGCTGGAGGACCGCAACCCGACCGGCTCGGTCAAGGACCGCCCCGCCCTGCACATGATCGAGCAGGCGGAGAAGGACGGCCGGCTGACCCCGGGCTGCACCATCCTGGAGCCGACCTCGGGGAACACCGGCATCTCGCTGGCGATGGCCGCCAAGCTCAAGGGCTACCGGATGGTCTGCGTGATGCCCGAGAACACCTCGCAGGAGCGGCGGGACCTGCTGGGGATGTGGGGCGCGGAGATCATCTCCAGCCCGGCCGCGGGCGGTTCCAACACCGCCGTGCGGGTGGCCAAGGAGCTGTCCGCCGAGCACCCGGACTGGGTGATGCTCTACCAGTACGGCAACCCGGACAACGCCGGTGCGCACTACGCGACCACCGGTCCGGAGATCCTCGCCGACCTGCCGTCGGTGACGCACTTCGTGGCGGGGCTGGGGACGACCGGCACGCTGATGGGCGTCGGGCGGTATCTGCGGGAGCACAAGCCGGACGTGAAGATCGTCGCCGCCGAACCCCGGTACGACGACCTGGTGTACGGGCTCAGGAACCTCGACGAGGGCTTCGTGCCCGAGCTGTACGACGCCTCCGTGCTCACCACCCGGTACTCCGTCGGCTCCGCGGACGCGGTGACCCGGACCCGGGACCTGCTCCAGCAGGAGGGCATCTTCGCGGGCATCTCCACCGGCGCCGCGCTGCACGCCGCGATCGGCGTCGGGAAGAAGGCCGTACAGGCCGGCGAGAGCGCGGACATCGTGTTCGTCGTCGCCGACGGCGGCTGGAAGTACCTGTCGACCGGCGTCTACACCGCCGCCACGACCGAGGAAGCCATCGAGACCCTCCAGGGTCAGCTCTGGGCATAGTGCTCATCATGTACGCGCCAACCCCCTCCTATGAGGGGGCTAAGCGCTGTTTATGGCGTAGCAAAGATCTTCGTCCGGGGGAACCGGTCCCCGGCGAACCCCGCTAGGTTCCTCACCGTCCTGTCATGCCACGCACATCGGCATCCCAGGGTGTTTGAAGTGTCATGCTCATGACCGCGCACTCTGCCGCCGCTACGCGCGTCACGGGCCTGCCTTGTAACCCCACCGATGGAGGCAGTACCCCCATGCGTGAATCACGACGGAGCCTGCGAAGACTTCTGGCCTTCGCCTTCCCCGCCCTCGCCCTCGCCGTCTCCGGTTTCGTAGCAGCGCCGACCGCACAGGCACAGGCGTCGGCACACACCGTCGCCCCCCTGGCCACCGCCCAGAGCACCCGGGCCGCCCAGAACTCCAAGGCCCTCACCGACCCCGCCCGGCAGGCCGTGCACAGCACCGGCAAGGCCGGTCAGAAGGTGCCCACCAAGCACCTGTGCGCCACCGTCTCCAAGCCCGGTGAGGTCAACTGCTTCGCGCAGCGCCGCACCGACATCAAGCAGCAGCTGTCCGCCGCGCTCGCCGCCGCCCCCTCCGGCCTGAGCCCGACCAACCTGCACAGCGCCTACAACCTGCCCTCGACGGGCGGCTCCGGCCTGACCGTCGCCGTGGTCGACGCCTACAACGACCCCAACGCGGCCTCCGACCTGGCCACTTACCGCTCCACGTACGGGCTGTCGGCGTGCACCGTCGCCAACGGCTGCTTCAAGCAGGTCAGCCAGACCGGTTCGACGACCTCGCTGCCGACGAACGACTCCGGCTGGGCCGGCGAGGAAGCGCTCGACATCGACATGGTCAGCGCCGTCTGCCCGAACTGCAACATCATCCTCGTCGAGGCCAGCTCCGCCACCGACTCCGACCTCGGCACCGCCGAGAACGAGGCCGTCACCCTCGGCGCCAAGTTCGTCTCCAACAGCTGGGGCGGCTCCGAGTCCTCCTCCCAGACCAGTGAGGACACCTCGTACTTCAAGCACCCGGGTGTCGCGATCACCGTCTCCGCCGGTGACGAGGACTACGGCGCCGAGTACCCGGCGACCTCCCAGTACGTGACCGCCGTCGGCGGCACCGCGCTGTCCACCTCCTCCAGCACCCGCGGCTGGACCGAGTCCGTGTGGAAGACCAGCTCCTCCGAGGGCACCGGCTCCGGCTGCTCCGCCTACGACGCGAAGCCGAGCTGGCAGACCGACACCGGCTGCACCAAGCGCATGGAGTCCGACGTCTCCGCGGTCGCCGACCCGGCCACCGGCGTGGCGGTCTACGACACCTACGGCGGCTCCGGCTGGGCGGTCTACGGCGGTACGAGCGCCTCCTCGCCGATCATCGCCGGCGTGTACGCCCTCGCGGGCACCCCGGGTTCGAGCGACTACCCGGCGAAGTACCCGTACTCCCACACCAGCAACCTGTACGACGTGACCAGCGGCAACAACGGCTCCTGCTCGACGTCGTACTTCTGCACCGCCGGCACCGGCTACGACGGTCCGACCGGCTGGGGCACCCCGAACGGCACCACCGCCTTCGCCTCGGGCACCAGCACCGGCAACACGGTGACCGTCACCAACCCCGGCAGCCAGTCCACCGCGACCGGCTCCTCGGTCAGCCTCCAGATCTCCGCCACCGACAGCGCGAGCGCCACCCTCACCTACAGCGCCAGCGGCCTGCCCACCGGCCTGTCCATCTCCAGCTCCACCGGTCTGATCTCCGGTACGGCGTCCACCGCGGGCACCTACAGCACCACCGTCACCGCGACCGACTCCACCGGCGCCTCCGGCACGGCCTCCTTCACCTGGACCGTCAGCACCAGCGGCGGCGGCACCTGCTCCTCGTCCCAGCTGCTGGGCAACGCGGGCTTCGAGTCGGGCAACACCACCTGGACCGCGAGCAGTGGCGTCATCACCAACTCCAGCAGCGAGTCGGCACACGCCGGCTCCTACTACGCCTGGCTCGACGGCTACGGCTCCTCGCACACCGACACGCTCTCCCAGTCGGTGACGATCCCGTCCGGCTGCACCGCCACCACGTTCACCTTCTACCTGCACGTCGACACCGCCGAGACCACCACCAGCACCCAGTACGACAAGCTGACGGTCACCGCCGGTTCGACCACCCTGGCCACCTACTCGAACCTCAACGCGGCCACCGGGTACGTGCAGAAGTCCTTCAGCCTCGGCTCCTACGCGGGCTCGACCGTCACCCTGAAGTTCAGCGGTGTCGAGGACTCCTCGCTCCAGACCAGCTTCGTCGTCGACGACACCGCCGTCACGACCGGCTGACCTCTTCCGCGAACTGACCGGATCCCGCGCCCGGAAGCCGTCCGGGTGCGGGATCCGTATGAGCGGCGGATACGTCATATCGGCACCAAGGGTCCGTACCCCGACGGAAAGGCGGACACCTCATGCGCCGTACGACGTTCCACCGCGCGACTCTCGCCGCGGCGACCCTGCTCCTGCTGGCGGGCTGCGGCTCCCAGAGCGGCGGCGGGGACAAGGGCAGCGGCGCGGTCTCCCCGAAGCCGACCCCGACCCCGAGCACGACCTCGACACCCACCCCCTCCGCCGGGGGTTCTTCCGCCGGCTGCACGCCCCTGACCGCCGAGCTCACCGCCGCCGACAGCGGCCGTACCTTCTGCCTGGCCCAGGACGGCACCTTCCGGGTCACCCTGACCGGCTCCGAGCAGCGCCCCTGGAAGAAGATCGGCACGGCCGGCGACACCACCGCCCTGAAGCCCGTGAACTACGGAATCATGCTGCGCGGCGGCGACGCCGGAGCCGCCTACCAGGCGGCCGCCGCGGGGACCGTGACGCTCTCCACCACCCGCCCGCTGTGCGCCGAGCCCACCGGCTCCGGCCAGGTCTCCTGCAAGGGAATCCAGGAGTGGCAGGTCACCGTGCGGGTGAGCTGAGCCTCAGCCCGCCAGGTGCCGGACCTGGTCCCACAGGACCGGGTCGACCACGCCCACCCGGCGCCGGAACTCCCACACCTCGATCTCGCGCAGCTCGTCGGTCTCCAGGAAGCTCGGCCGGCCCTGGGCGTCGCCGACCGAGCCGGGCGGCAGCGGGATCACCCCGGCGCGCTCGTCGTGGTACTTGCTGGTGATCTTCGCGATCGTCGCCCGGTCACCGCGCACGGCCAGCACCAGGCAGGGCCGGTCCTTGGCGCCGGGACCGTCCTCGTAGGGCACGTTGGCCCACCAGATGTCACCCGGGCGGGGCCGGCCGGCCTGCGCGCGGGTGCCGCGCGGATACCCCGGCGGGCGGGTGCGGTGCCCGCGCGGCCGGTGGCCCCTGCCCCAGCCGTCGACGAGCGTGGCGACCAGCGCCAGCAGGACCACTGCCGCGAGCGCGAGCCACCATGACGTGTCCATACGACGACGTTACCGGCGCGAGATAAACGATGCGCGCCCTTGCGCGATCCTCATACGCCCCCGGTCCAGCCGAACCGGTGACACCACAGGTGAGTTCGCCCACAACGGCCCCTGGCGGAGGAGCGACCGGCTCTTTTGCGCCTTACGCTCGACAAACCGCACGACCCCCGTCATGCCCTTTTTCCCGACTCCTGTGCCCAGCGCATCTGGGTTTCCGCCAACGGAGGTTTCTGCTTCATGAAGCTCACCGTCGTCGGCTGCTCGGGGTCGTTCCCGTCCGCGGAATCGGCCTGTTCGAGCTACCTCGTAGAGGCCGACGGCTTCCGGCTGCTCCTCGACATGGGCAACGGCGCCCTGGGCGAGCTGCAGCGCCACTGCGGTCTCTACGACCTCGACGCGATCTTCCTGAGCCATCTGCACGCCGACCACTGCATCGACATGTGCGCCTACTTCGTGGCGCGCTACTACCGTCACGACGGCGGCCCGTGCCCCCCGATCCCGGTCTACGGCCCCGAGGGCACCGAGCACCGTCTCACCACGGCCTACGCCGACACCCCCACCGCCTCCTCGATGAGCGAGGTCTTCGACTTCCACACGGTCAAGCCGTCCACGTTCGACGTCGGGCCCTTCACGGTCCACACCGAGCGGGTCCGCCACCCCGTGGAGGCGTACGGCATCCGTGTCGAACACGCCGGGAAGTCCCTGACGTACTCGGGCGACACCGGAGTCACGGAGGCCCTGGAGGACCTGGCCCGGGACACCGACCTGTTCCTGTGCGAGGCGGCCTTCACGCACGGCAAGGAGAACATCCCGGACCTGCACCTCAACGGCCGCGAGGCCGGCGAGACCGCGGCCCGGGCGGGCGCCCGCCGCCTGGTCCTCACCCACATCCCGCCGTGGACCGACCCCGCCGTCAACCTCGCCGACGCCCGCGAGGTCTTCGACGGCCCGGTGGATCTCGCGGCGCCTCGGGCGACCTACGAGATCTGACGCACGTACGGCGTTCAGGGCCGTACGACGAGAAGGCCCCCGCCGTGGCGGGGGCCTTCGTCATGTCCGGTGCGGCCTCACGCCTTCGTGAGGTCCTCGATCTCCTCGTCGGGCTCGCGGCCCGGGGTGGGGAGGTTGAAGCGGACGATGGCGAAGCGGAAGACGAAGTAGTAGATCGCTCCGAACACCAGGCCGATCGGGATGATCAGCCAGGGCTTGGTCGCCAGGTTCCAGTTCAGGGCGTAGTCGATGACACCCGCGGAGAAGGTGAAGCCGGCGTGCACCCCGAGCGCCCAGGTGATCGCCATCGACAGGGCGGTGAGCACCGCGTGGATCACGTACAGCAGCGGCGCGATGAACATGAACGTGAACTCGATCGGCTCGGTCACACCGGTCACGAAGGAGGTCAGCGCCATCGACATCATCATGCCCATCACGGCCGCGCGGCGCTCCGGGCGGGCGGTGTGCGCGATGGCCAGGGCGGCGGCCGGGAGGCCGAACATCATGATGGGGAAGAAGCCGGACATGAACTGACCGGCCGTCGGGTCACCGGCGAAGAAGCGGGTCAGGTCGCCGTGGACGATCGTGCCGGACGCCGTCTTGTAGTCGCCGATCTGGAACCAGGAGACGGTGTTCACGAACTGGTGCATGCCGACCGGGATCAGCGCGCGGTTGATCAGGCCGAACAGACCGGCACCGAGGGCGCCCAGGCCCGTGATCCACTCACCGAAGTGGGAGATGCCCTCGCCGATCGGCTTCCAGACCAGGCCGAAGAAGACACCCATGACCGTGCCGACGAAGGCCATGATGATCGGGACGAGCCGGCGGCCGTTGAAGAAGCCGAGCCAGTCCACCAGCTTGGTCCGGTGGAAGCGCTGCCAGACCACCGCGCCCAGCAGACCCATCACCAGGCCGCCGAGGACTCCGGGGTTGTTGTAGGTCGCGGCTATGTCCGCGCCCTTCAGGACCTTCGCGTCGGTGACGGGGAACGCGGTGAGCACGTTCTTGTAGACCAGGAAGCCGACCAGGGCGGCCAGCGCGGTGGAGCCGTCCGACTTCTTGGCGAAGCCGATCGCGACACCGATGCAGAACAGCATCGGGAGGTTGTCGAAGATCGCGCCGCCGGCCGTGGCGAACACCGAGGTGACCTTGTCGGGCAGGTGCAGCTTGTCGTGGATGTCCTGCTGACCGAAGCGGAGCAGCAGACCAGCCGCCGGAAGTACGGCGATCGGGAGCTGGAGACTGCGGCCGACCTTCTGCAGACCCTGGAACAGACCGGATCCCCACTTCTTTGTGGGGGCCGCCGTCGAGGTGGCGGTTGTCATACTTCCTCCATCGGTGGTGGTCTACACCACTCAGTGGTGTAGACCTGTTGTACACGATGGGGGCGTTATAAGGAACCCGTCAGTTCCGCAACCGGAGCATTACGCGGTGTGTACCGCCGGGTGACAGGCTGCTCAGGCCTTGGTGACGTCCTCCACCTCGCCCTCCGGTTCTCGCCCTGGCGTCCTCAGGTCGAACCGCGTGATGGCGAACCGGAAGATCGCGTAGTAGACCGCCGCGAAGCACAGGCCGATCGGAACGATCAGCCAGGGCTTCGTCGCCAGGTGCCAGTTGATGACGTAGTCGATCAGTCCGGCCGAGAAGCTGAACCCGTCATGCACCCCGAGCGCCCACGTCACCGCCATCGACACCCCGGTGAGCAGGGCGTGCACCGCGTACAGCAGCGGCGCGACGAACATGAACGAGTACTCCAGCGGCTCGGTGATGCCCGTCACGAACGACGTCAGCGCCACCGACAGCATCAGCCCGCCGATCTCCTTGCGCCGGTGCGGTCTCGCGCAGTGCGTGATCGCGAGCGCGGCCGCCGGCAGCGCGAACATCATGATCGGGAAGAAGCCCGAGGTGAACTGGCCGGCGCTCGGATCACCCTCCAGGAACATGTTGACGTCGCCGTGCACCACCCGGCCGTCCGGCGTGGTGTAGCTGCCGAACTGGAACCAGATGGGCACGTTCAGGAACTGGTGCAGCCCGATCACCAGCAAAGCCCGGTTCGCGACCCCGAACACCCCGGCGCCCCACGCGCCCGCGTCCCGCAGCCAGTGACTGAAGCTCTCCAGCGCGCCGCCGACCGGCGGCCAGACCCACAGGCACAGCGCGGCGAACGCGATGGCCACGAACGACATCAGGATCGGGACCAGCCGCCGCCCGTTGAAGAACCCGAGCCAGTCCACCAGCCGCGTCCGGTGGTACCGGGCCCAGAAGAAGGCGGACAGCAACCCCAGCGCGATCCCTCCGAAGACCCCCGGATTCTGGAACGTGAACGCCGTAACCGTCCCGTCGGTCACCTGGCACCCGATCCCGGGCACCGCCCGCGAACCCCCGGGACAGTCCTCCGGGAACTGGTGCAGCACCCCGTAGTAGACGAGGAACCCCGCCACCGCCGCCAGCGCCGTCGAACCGTCCGCCTTCCTCGCCATCCCGATCGCGACCCCGACGCAGAACAGCAGCGGCAGCCCGATCGACCCGTCCAGCAGCGCGCCGCCCGCGCCCTTCATCACCCGGGAGACATCCGTCCAGCCCAGCCCCTGGTCGCCGAACATGTCCGGCTGGCCGAACCGGTTGAGGATGCCTGCCGCCGGCAGCACCGCGATCGGCAGCTGAAGACTGCGGCCCATCTTCTGGAGCCCCTGGAACAGCGCGTTCCACCGCTCCCGCCCGGGATCGACCGTCCTGCCGGCACTCTCGGCACTCATGCGCGCGTCCTCCGGGCCGCTCGGCTGCACCGCGGGATCGCCGCGGGGGTTTGTCGACCGCCCGCCAGCTGGTGTAGACCAGTCGGCAGACGGTTCCGCCGCGGTGCTCGCCATCATTCGGCACCGGCGGTACGGCCGCTCGCAAAGATGGGCCAACTGTGGGTTACTGCGACAAAGCGGTTCGGATCAGGGAGAAGGAACATGGCCAGCAAGGCTGAGAAGATCGTCGCCGGCCTCGGCGGAATCGAGAACATCGAGGAGATCGAAGGCTGCATCACCCGGCTGCGCACCGAGGTGAACGACCCCTCGCTGGTCGACGACGCCGCGCTCAAGGCCGCCGGCGCCCACGGTGTCGTCAAGATGGGCACCGCCATCCAGGTCGTCATCGGCACCGACGCCGACCCGATCGCCGCGGAGATCGAGGACATGATGTAGCCCACGGGTTCGCCGGGTTCACCGGGTTCGCCGGGTTCGCCGGCGAGGGGCTCTTCCCGCCTGGGGAGGGCCCCTTCCGTCGCTCCCGATAGGCTCACGACCATGTCTCGAATCGACGGCCGCACCCCCGAACAACTCCGCCCGGTCACCATCGAACGCGGCTGGAGCAAGCACGCCGAGGGCTCCGTCCTCGTCTCCTTCGGCGACACGAAGGTCTTCTGCACCGCCTCCGTCACCGAAGGCGTCCCCCGCTGGCGCAAGGGCAGCGGCGAGGGCTGGGTCACCGCGGAGTACTCCATGCTCCCCCGCGCCACCAACACCCGCGGCGACCGCGAGTCGGTCAAGGGCAGGATCGGCGGCCGCACCCACGAGATCTCCCGCCTCATCGGCCGTTCCCTGCGCGCCGTCATCGACTACAAGGCCCTCGGCGAGAACACCGTGGTCCTCGACTGCGACGTCCTCCAGGCCGACGGCGGCACCCGCACGGCCGCCATCACCGGCGCGTACGTCGCCCTCGCCGACGCCGTCGCCTGGGCGAAGGAGCGCAAGCTCGTCAAGGCCGGCCGCCAGCCCCTGACCGGCACCGTCTCCGCCGTCTCCGTCGGCATCGTCGGCGGGGTCCCGCTCCTGGACCTCTGCTACGAGGAGGACGTCAGGGCCGAGACCGACATGAACGTCGTCTGCACCGGCGACGGCCGCTTCGTCGAGGTCCAGGGCACCGCCGAGGCCGAGCCCTTCGCCCGCGACGAACTCAACGCCCTCCTCGACCTCGCGGTCGCCGGCTGCACCGACCTGGCAGCCATCCAGCAGGCAGCGCTCGAAGAGGCCCTCAAGAAGTAAAGGGAAAGGAAAAAGCAGAGGTACGACGGCGCAACCCGGGCGGTCGACCCCGCGTCCCTATGAATACGGGCGCACGGCACGTACATCCGTGCGCCCGGCCAGCCGTACAACGGGGAGGGGAACCCACATCATGGCCGCCAGCAGACGCCGAGGGCGCCGTCGCGTCACCGCCATCGCCGCCGTAGCCGCGACCACCGCACTCACCGCCGCTCTGCTGGCCGGCTGCGGCTCGGTCGACACGGCACTGGACTGCGTCCGCACCGCGGACTCCATCGCCGACAGCGTCACCGCCCTCCAGCAGGCCGTGGAGAACGCGGCGAACGACCCCACCCGGACCGACGCCTCCCTCGACTCGATCCAGCAGAACCTGAAGAAGATCGGCGACAGGACGGACGACGCCGACGTCAACAAGGCGGTCGACCAGCTCCAGCAGGCCGTGGACAACGTCCGTACGGCCGTCAGGAACGGCGACTCGACCCCCGACGTCACCCCGGTCACCGACGCGGCCGGCGAACTGACCAAGGTCTGCACGCCGTAAGCGGCAGTCCGGGCCCTTGGGATACTGCCTCCCATGACGACCCGCCTGATCCTCGCCACCCGCAACGCGGGCAAAATCATCGAACTCCGCGCCATCCTCGCCGAGGCGGGCCTGCCCCATGAGCTGGTGGGTGCGGACGCGTACCCCGACATCCCCGACGTCAAGGAAACGGGCGTCACCTTCGCGGAGAACGCGCTGCTGAAGGCCCGCGCCCTCGCCCAGGCCACCGGTCTCCCCGCCGTCGCCGACGACTCCGGCCTCTGCGTCGACGTCCTGAACGGCGCCCCCGGCATCTTCTCCGCCCGCTGGGCCGGCCGCCACGGCGACGACCGGGCCAACCTGGACCTCCTCCTGGCCCAGCTCTCCGACATCGCCGACGAGCACCGGGCGGCCCACTTCGCCTGCGCGGCGGCCCTGGCGCTGCCGGACGGCACGGAACGCGTGGTCGAGGGCCAACTCCGGGGCGTGCTCCGCCACACCCCGACCGGCACGAACGGCTTCGGCTACGACCCGATCCTCCAGCCGGAGGGGGAGTCACGGACCTGCGCGGAACTGACCCCCGCCGAGAAGAACACGATCAGCCACCGGGGGAAGGCGTTCCGGGCGCTGGTGCCGGTGGTGCGGGAGCTGTTGGGCTGAGACGCAGCCGAGGGGCGCCCATGTCGGGCGCCCCTCGGTGCACGTACGGCCGGTGGGACTCGAACCCACACGGGCTTTCGCCCATTGCGCCCTAAACGCAACATGTCTGACCAATTCCATCACGGCCGCTCAAAACGGTCATCGTGCTCGACCGGCGGCACTCAGTGTACGGGGCCGTCGGGACACTCGGCGAGTGGGACTCTGCTCTTCTGGCGACACCACGTCTCTGTCAGGGCATGGCAGTTGGGGCACAGATATCGAAGGTTCTCCTGGCGGTTGTCCCGCCAGTTGCCGTTGACATGGTCGATCTGCAAGGTGATCGGACGCCCGCGCCACTCACCAACGTTGCCGCACTCCACGCACGCATACGGCACCCCGATCTCGGTCAGAGCTTGGTGAAGTCGGGATCTGTTTGTCCGTCCGGCCTGCTGGGGCAGGATCACCAGCACTCGATGCGATGTCGACGGAGGTGCCGGCCGCTCGGGTCGTCCCCAGGACCGGCGCGTGAAGTGGCCGGTGTCGAGGCCGAGGCGGGAGGCGGCGCGCCGTACGCGTCGGTGGTTGGTGTCGTTGACGTCCATCCCGAGTCCACGCATGACCTCGGCGTAGCTGGTGCAGGTCCCTACCAGGCCGCGTAGTTCGTCCTCGGGAATCACCGCACGTCGATGTGAGAAGTGGCTGGTGTCGATGAGCTGGGCCGCCAACATGCGACACAGCGTCGCCCGGGACCGGCTGTCATCGGGAACACCCAACATGCGAGCCACGCCCCGCACGCTGGTGACTGTGGCCGCGGCGGCCCGGAGTTCTTCCGAAGTGAAAGGCAGATCCAGTTCGGGGCGGTCCATGCCGGGGAAATGGCTGATGTCGATGCCTGCGGCGTCAAGGCGGCGTCGGATGTGCGAGAGGGTCCCCGTGGCTGGTGTGGCGCCCAGCTTGAGCGCCACTTCTCGCAGGGAGGACGAGGATGTGGCGGCTTCCGCGATGGCGGCGTCGGGGTACTTGCGCCATGGGCTGCGCTTGACGAAGTGGCTTGTATCGAGTTCGTGACGTGTCACGTGCTCCTGCAGCACCCGCCTTTGACCGCCACTCGGATTCAGGCTCAGTCGCCGCATGAGATCGGTCCAGTTGCGCGCTTGAGCGACTTCCGGCGCCAGCCGCTCCCTGGTGTACGCACCAGCTCCCATCGAGCCCCCTCCGTCTCCGGCCGCACATTCGCAGCCCGTACGGAGTAACGAACCGCTTATCGGACAGTCACGCCCGAAGGTCGGTGAATCGAGGAAAGGGAAACGGCTCGCGCCAGGGAGTCCCGGTGCGAGCCGTCGGTGTCGGTGGGCGGGTGGGGGTCAGATGCCCAGGTCCTTGATGATCTTGGCGACGTGGCCGGTGGCGCGGACGTTGTAGAGGGCTCGTTCCACCTTGCCCTGTTCGTCGACGATGACCGTGGAGCGGATGACGCCCAGGTAGGTCTTGCCGTAGTTCATCTTCTCGCCGAAGGCGCCGTACGCGTCCAGGACCTTCTTGTCGGGGTCGGCGAGGAGGGTGACCTTGAGGTTCTCCTTGTCGCGGAACTTGCCGAGTTTCTCCGGGGCGTCGGGGGAGATGCCGAGGACGTCGTAGCCGGCGTCGGCCAGGAGGGAGAGGTTGTCCGTGAAGTCGCAGGCCTGCTTCGTGCAGCCGGGGGTGAGGGCGGCCGGGTAGAAGTAGACGATGACCTTGCGGCCCTTGTGGGCGGAGAGGGACACCTCGTTGCCGTCGGCGTCGGAGAGGGTGAAGTCGGGGGCTACGTCCCCGGGCTGGAGTCGCTCGCTCATCGGTCTAGCGTAACGGGGGGTCCTGACATGGCGACCGTGGTGAGAACTGACAGACTGTCCAGAACATGCAGTACGGCAGAGTTCGGAGGGCCTACGGTGGCGGAGACGTCGGACACCAGAACCCCGGCGCAGATCGAGGCGGACATCAAGCGCCGCCGCGAGGTGCTGGCCGAGACGCTGGACGAGATCGGGGTGCGAGTGCATCCGAAGACCATCGTCGGCGACGCGAAGGCCAAGGTCGCGGCCAACGTCGATCACACGCTCGGGAGGGCCTACGTCCAGGTCAACCGGGTCGTGAGTGAGGTGCGGGCGCAGTTCGTGGACGAGGAGGGCGCACCCCGGCTGGAGCGGGTGGTGCCGGTCGCCCTCGTCGCCGTGGGGGTCGTCGGGCTGCTGGTCTTCAGCGGTACCCGGCGACGCAAGAGCTGACCAGAGGCAGGTAGGTTCACAGGCGTGAGCGCCAAGAGAGACGAGCAGAGCAGCCGGCACGACAAGCTGCCGATCCGGATGCTGCACGACCGGGTCCTGGTCAAGCAGGACACCGGTGAGGGTGAGCGACGGTCGGGCGGGGGCATCCTGATTCCCGCCACGGCGGCCGTCGGGCGCCGGCTGGCCTGGGCCGAGGTGGTCGCGGTCGGGCAGAACGTACGGACGGTGGAGCCCGGCGACCGGGTGCTGTACGACCCGGAGGACCGTGCCGAGGTCGAGGTGCGCGGGGTCGCGTACGTGCTGATGCGGGAGCGCGACCTGCACGCGGTGGCCGCGGACCGCTTCGAGGGCTCGGAGGACTCGACCGGCCTGTATCTGTGACGCGGAGAGCCGAAGGGGCCTGGTGACCGTGGTCACCAGGCCCCTTCGGCGTGCCGGGGCGACCAGCGGTCATTGAACGAACCCGAACCCGCCTCCGTCGCCCGCTGTCGTGCCGGTGGTGGTGCCGCTGTCGGTGCCGGTCGTCGTCCCCGTACTGGTGCCCGCGGTCGTGGTTCCGGTGGAGGTGCCGGAGTCCGTGCCCGAGGTCGTCGTGCCCGTGCTGGTGCCCGAGGTGGTGGTACCGGACGTGGTGGTGCCGTCGGTGGTGGAGCCGTCCGTCGTGGTGCCGTCGGTGGTGGAGCCGGTGGTGCCGTCGGTGGTGGAGCCGTCCGTGGTGCCGCCGTTGCCGGTGCCGCCGCCGGTGGTGCCGCCGTTGTCCTGGCCCTGGTCCGTGGTGCCGCCGGTGCCCGGGGTGGCCGAGGCCTGGGTGCCCGGGGCCACGGTCTCGGCGCCGGCCTGGAGGTCCAGGTCGAACTCGGAGGCCGTGGTGCCCTTCAGGGCCGCCTTGGTGTACTCCGCCCAGATCTCCGTCGGAGCCCCGCCGCCGTTGATCCGGGGGAGCCCGAGCGCGCCGTACAGCGACTTGTGCGCGGCCGTGACCGGGTCCTGGCCCATCACGGAGACGACGGTGGCGAGGTCCGGGGTGTAGCCCGCGAACCAGGCGGCGGTGTCCTCCTCGGCGGTGCCGGTCTTGCCGGCGGCCGGGCGGCCGGCGGCCTGGGCGGCGGTGGCGGTGCCGTTGTCGACCACGCTCTGCAGGATCGAGGTCGTGGTGTCGGCGGCCTGCCGGCTGACGGCCTGCTTGGTCGCCGCGTCCGGCAGCCTGATCTCCTGCGTGCCGTCCCGGGTGACCTTGTCGACCATCGTGTACGTGCCGTGCTTGCCGTGGTTGGCGAGCGTGGCGTACGCCTCCGCCATGTCCAGGACGCTGGCGGTGGCGGTGCCGAGGGCGATGGACGGGTACGGCTGGAGGTCCTTGGTGTCGGAGGGGATGCCCAGGTCGACGGCGGTCTGCTTGACCTTGGAGGGGCCGACGTCGACGGCCATCTGCGCGTACACCGAGTTCACGGAGAGGTCGGTGGCCTTGCGGACGGTGATCTTGCCGTACGACTTCTCGTCCTCGTTCTCCGGTGCGTAGGCGCCGCCGGGCCAGCCCTGGACGGCGCGCTTGTTGGTGCCGTCGTAGTAGGTGTTCGGGGTGATGGTCTGGCCGGACTGGGTGGTGGAGCCGTTGTCGACGGCGGAGGCGAACACGAACGGCTTGAAGGTGGAGCCGACCTGGAAGTCGCCGCGGGTCGCGCCGTTGGTGTACTGCTTCACGTAGTCGATGCCGCCGTACATGGCGACGACCTTGCCGGTCTTCGGGTCGACGGAGGCGCCGCCGGCCCGCACGTAGGTGTCGACCTTGTTCTTCTTGTTCAGCTGGGAGATCAGCTTGTCGTCGACCGCCTTCACGAAGGCGTTCTGCCGGGACTTCTGCAGCGTGGTGGTGATGCGGTAGCCGCCGGCCTCCAGGGCGTCCGAGTCGACGATCTTGTTCTTGATCAGGTAGTCGTTGACGGCGTTGACGATGTAGCCGCGCTGCCCGGACATGCCGGTGGAGACGGTCTGCTCCTTGGGCATCGGGAACTTCATGCCGGCCCGCTTCGCGTCGGTGAGCCAGCCCTTCTTGACCATGCCGTCCAGGACGTAGTTCCAGCGGGCGACGGCCGCGGCCTTGTTCTCGGGATGGGCGACGACGTCGTACTCGCTGGGCGCGTTCACGAGCGCGGCGAGGTAGGCGGCGCGGGCCGGGTCGAGGTCGGTGGCGTCCATGCCGTAGTAGGCCTGGGCGGCGGCCTGGATGCCGTAGGCGTTGCGGCCGAAGTAGCTGGTGTTGAGGTAGCCCTCCAGGATCTTGTCCTTGGACTCCGTGCGGTCCAGCTTGATCGCGATGAAGAACTCCTTCACCTTGCGGGTGACGGTCTGCTCCTGGGCGAGGTAGTAGTTCTTCACGTACTGCTGGGTGATCGTCGAGCCGGACTGGGTGCCCTTGCCGGTCGCGGTGTTCCAGCCGGCCCGCAGCATCGCCTTGGGGTCGATGGCGGACTCGTTGTAGAACTCGCGGTCCTCGGCGGCGAGCACGGCGTGCTGGGCGTCCGCGGAGACCTGGGCGAGGGTCACGTTCTCCCGGTTGACCTCGCCGTCGCGGGCGAGCTGGGAGCCGTCGGCGTACAGGTACACGTTGGACTGCTTGGTGGCGAACGCGTTGGCCGCCGGGATCTTCACCATCGAGTAGCCGACGAAGAACAGGCCGACCAGCAGCAGGGTCCCGAGCACGAAGGCGCCGAGCACCATCCGCCAGGTCGGGAGGATCCGCCGCCATCCGGTCCGCTTGGGCCGCTTCATCTTCTTCCCGCCCCCGTTCGTCGGCACGTCGGCCGCGGGCGGTTCCGCCCCGGGCGCCGTGGGCGCGAGGGGAGCGGTGACCGCGGTGGCCGCCGCGGCCGCGGCGGCCACCCCGGGCGTCTTTGCCTTCGGGATCCTGACCGCCGCGAGCTGCCGTGTCTGCGTGTCCTGTGCGTCCTGCCGGTTCTCGGTCGCCGCGGGCGGGCGCGCCTTCGGCACCGTGACCGCCGTGAGCTGCCGTGTGTGGGTGTCCTCGGCCGCCGCCTTCGGCGGTGCGGTCTTCTTCTCGCCCGTCCTCTCGTCGCCCGGCTTCCCGCCCGCCGGCGGCTGCTCCGTCCGCGCCGTCGGCCCGGCCGCCGCGGGCGGCTCCGGCTGCTTCGCCTCGGCCGCCGGCTGCGGCGGGTTCTTCTTCTCCTCGGCCGCAGTCGGCGGCTCCGTCGGGCCTCCGCCGCCCTGGTTCGGATGTTGCGGCTGCGGCTCGTCGCTCATGTCGTGCACGGACTCCTGTTTCGCGTCGTACATTTGTTCCCGTACGACCTCGTACGCTTCTGCGCTCCCTGTTGAAGACTCTCGCACCGCGCGTTCCGTTCCCGGATTCCGGCACGCTTCGGTCACGGAAATTGCGTGGCCTGCGATGTCGTCCGCGCAGTAGGCTCCTGCGCTTCGGTGTCGGGCGGTCCGGGAGGTCGGTTGGCGTGGGCGTGGGGCGGTTGTACACGGCCGTCGCGGCGGGGGGTTTCCGACGGTACGCGACGTATCGGGCGGCCACCGCGGCCGGGGTGTTCACCAATACGGCCTTCGGGATCATCCTCGTCTACACGTATCTGGCGCTGTGGGACGAGAAACCGCACCTCGGGGGCTACGACCAGGCGCAGGCGGTGACCTACGTATGGCTCGGGCAGTGTCTTTTCGCCACCCTCGCGATCTCGGGCGGGGGCGTGGAAAAAGACCTGATGGAGCGTATCCGAACGGGCGCGATCGCGATCGACCTGTACCGTCCGGCCGATCTTCAACTGTGGTGGTTGTCGACCGATCTGGGTCGTTCGCTGTTCCAGCTGCTGGGACGGGGGGTGATCCCCTTCCTCGTCGGCGCGGTGTTCTTCCCGATGGCGCTGCCCGTGGACGCCGGCACCTGGGCCGCCTTCCTGGTGGCGCTGCTGCTCGCGATGCTCGTCAGCTTCGGCATCCGCTACCTGCTCGCGCTGAGCGTGTTCTGGCTGCTGGACGGCATGGGCGTCAGCCAGGTCCTGGCGATCACGGGGATCTTCTTCTCGGGCATGTCCCTGCCGCTGAACGTCTTCCCGGGCGCCTTCGGCGAGGTCGTCCGCTTCCTGCCGTGGGCGGCGCAGCTCCAGGTCCCGGCGGACGTGCTGCTGGGGGAGACCGGTCTGACACGGGCGTTCGCCTTCCAGGCGGCGTGGGCGGCGGCGCTGCTCACGGCGGGGCGGCTGCTCCAGTCGGCGGCGACCCGCAGGGTGGTGGTGCAGGGTGGGTGAGCGTGCCCGGGAGGGGCTGCGGGCGTACCGGCTGATCGCCGCGATGTGGATGCGCTCCACGATGATGTACCGGACCTCCTTCGCCCTCACGATGGCCGGGAACCTGCTGGTGACCGGGCTGGACTTCGCCACGATCCTGCTGATGTTCTCGCGGGTCGACTCGCTCGGCGGCTGGTCGCTGCCCGAGGTCGCCTTCCTGTACGGCCTGTCGGCGACCGCGTTCGGCTTCGCCGACCTGGTGCTGGGCTCGATGGACGTGCTGGGCACCCGGATCCGCGACGGTTCCTTCGACATGCTGCTGGTCCGGCCCGCTCCGGTGCTCGCCCAGATCGGCGCGGACCACTTCGCGCTGCGCCGCCTCGGCCGCGTCGTCCAGGGCGCGGTGGTGCTGGGCTGGGCGCTGGTATCCGCCGGTATCGACTGGACACCGGCGAAGGTGCTGCTGGTCCCGCTGATGCTGGGCGCCGGCGCGGCGATCTTCTGCGCGCTGTTCGTGGCGGGCGCCGCCTTCCAGTTCCTGGCGCAGGACGCGGCGGAGGTGCAGAACTCGTTCACGTACGGCGGTACGACGCTGCTCCAGTACCCGCCGACGGTGTTCGGGAAGGACTTCGTGCGCGGGGTGACGTTCCTGCTGCCGCTGGCCTTCGTCAACTGGGTGCCGGCCGCGTACGTGCTGGGGCGGCCGTATCCGCTGCGGCTGCCGGCGTGGGCGGCGTGGTCGCCGCCGCTGGTGGCGGTGGTGTGCTGCGCGCTGGCGGGTCTGGCCTGGCGGGCGGGCCTCAGGGCGTACCGGAGCACGGGCAGCTGATCCATGACCGGAGCGAGAGGAGGAGATCCGATGTCGGACACGTCCGACGGGACCGGCAGGGCGTCCCACCCGGCAGGCGAGGTGTTCATCGAGGTCGACGAGGTGGAGAAGGTCTTCGAGGTCCGCAGGAAGACCGGGTTCCTGAAACGGGAACGCCGGCAGGTGCGGGCGGTCGACGCGCTCTCCTTCACGGTGGCGCGCGGCGAGATGGTCGGTTACATCGGCCCGAACGGCGCCGGGAAGTCGACCACGATCAAGATGCTGACGGGCATCCTGACCCCGAGCGGCGGCCGGCTCCGGGTGGCCGGCATCGACCCGGCCCGCGAGCGCACCCGGCTGGCCCACCGCATCGGCGTGGTCTTCGGCCAGCGCACCACCCTGTGGTGGGACCTCCCGCTGATCGACTCCTACCGCCTGACACACCGCATGTACCGCATCCCGGACGCGCGTTACCGGGAGAACCTCGACCGCCTGGTCGAACTCCTCTCCCTGGAGAGCCTCCTGGACGTCCCGGTACGCCAGCTCTCCCTCGGCCAGCGGATGCGCGGCGACATCGTGGCCGCGCTGCTGCACGACCCGGACGTGCTGTACCTGGACGAGCCGACGATCGGCCTGGACGTGATCTCGAAGGCGAAGGTCCGCGACTTCCTGCGCGAACTGAACACCGAACGCGGCACCACGGTCCTGCTCACCACCCACGACCTCCAGGACATCGAGCAGCTCTGCTCCCGCGTGATGGTCATCGACCACGGGCGGCTGGTGTACGACGGTCCGCTCGCCGGCCTGCACGAGGTGGGGGAGAGCGAGCGGACCCTCGTGGTCGACCTGGAGCGGGAGCTGCCGCCGATCGACATGGGCGCGTCGGCGCGGGTGGTGAAGGTGGAGGGCCCCAGGCAGTGGCTGGCGTTCCCGGCGTCGGAGTCGGCGGCGCCGCTGGTCGCCCGGATCGCGGCGGAGTACCCGCTGCTGGACCTGTCGGTCCGGGAGCCGGACATCGAGACGGTGATCGCGGCCATGCTGTATCCGACGGGGGACACCCCCAGGCCCCCGTCGGAGCGGACGACGGCGTAGTCCGCCGCGCCGGGAACTCGTACGCTGCACTCTATGACCGACGATGCCCCGGAGCTGCGTGCCGCCGACGCCGATCGTGAACGAGTCGCCGAGATCCTCAGGGACGCCCTCGCGGAGGGGCGGCTCGACATGGCGGAGTTCGAGGAGCGGCTGGAGGCGACGTACCAGGCCCGTACGTACGGTGAGTTGACACCCATCACGAGGGACCTGCCCGCGGCGGGCACGTCACCGGCCGTATCGCTCACGAAACCCCCTGTCCGGGACGGAAGTTGGGGCAGCAGGATCGTCGGCGGCGAGGGCACGTCCTCCTGGGCCGTGGCGATCATGTCCGGCTTCCAGCGCAAGGGCCGCTGGACGGTGCCCCGGCGCTTCGACTCCTTCGCGTTCTGGGGCGGCGGCGAGATCGACCTGCGCGAGGCGGACTTCGCGGCCGGCGAGGTCGTGATCAACTGCGTCGCGGTCATGGGCGGGATCAGCGTGATCGTGCCGCCGGGCGTCGAGGTGGTGATGCGCGGCATCGGCATCATGGGCGGCTTCGACGAACGCGAGCACGACATGTCGCCGGACCCGGGTGCGCCGAGGGTGATCGTGACGGGCTTCGCGTTCTGGGGCGGGGTCGAGGTGGCCCACAAGGTGACGAAGGCGGAACGCCAACGCCTCAAGGAGGAACGCCGCCAGGAGGGCCTCGACCGCAGATCGGCCCGCCACGAACTCCACGAGTCCCGCCACGAGTGGCACCAGCAGCGCAGAGAACACCGCGAGGAACGCCGCGAGAACCGGGACCGCCGACGCCGCGGGGACCACTGAGAGAAACCGACCGGCCGGACCTGGAACGGGTTCCTGAGCTCCGCCGGGCGATCCGGGTACTCCCTCGGCCCTGCCGTCCCGGACACCGGCGTGCGCCGGTCCGTGACGCCGTCCGGCGTCAAGCGTCCCGTCACTGTGGCGCCATGGCAGAGTGACCGTCGTGCACACGTCGAAGCGCGTCACCACCAGGTTTCACCGCATACCGGGCAGAGGTGCCTCGCGTCCGGTCCGGTCCTTCCAGGTGGTGGTCGCGATGGTGGTCCTCGTCCTCGGCGTGCCGGCGGGGCTCCTCGGCTGCTCGGCCTTGTCGGGCACCTCCCGTCCCGAGCTCGATGTGCCCTTCGTCTTCTATGTCTCGCGTGGTCCCGAGGGTGACCCGGAATCGAGGTTCGGCATCCGGGAGCAGTCCGGGGAGCAGGGATCGGGCCGTTACACGGTCGCCTTCGACGCGACGGACCTCAGGGGCGTCGCGGTACTGAAAACGGGTCAGGACGACTGCCCGGTCCGGCTGCCCACCTTCCGCTGCGGTGGCGAACTGGTCGATCGCCGGCACGGCGGGAGCGGGCAGTCCTTCCGCGTGAGTCCCGCGGACGGGGCCGAGGCGGGCGACTCGGCGGTGCTGCGTTACCGGTTGACCTCGCCGGGCCTGCCGAGCGTCACGGCGAGCACCCGCATCGTCATCGGCAAGCCGGCGCTGGCCGTCGAGACACGGGCGGACCGGGTCGGCGTGACGCCGGGCGGACGGGTCGCCGTCTCGCTGACCCTGCGCAACACCGGGGACGTCCCCGCTCGCGGAGTCTCCCTCTTCATCAGTACCCGCGACGGTCTGCGGATGGCGGGCAAGCACCGCAACTGCCGTTATCGCGGCACCACATCGGCCTGGTGCCGACTGCCCGCCGACGATGTCGTCATCCCGCCCGGAGCGTCCTACCACCTCGCCGCTCCCGAGGCTTTCACGCTCGCCGACGACGCCACCTACCCGACCGTCACCTTCGAGGCCGCCGGGCTCGGGGCGGACTACGTCCCGCCGGAGGAGACGGCCTCGCAGTACGCGTCCGGACAGGGATCCGCACTCCGCTACCTCCCCGGGGCCGGCCAGGACGACGGCAAGGACGCGGGAGCGCCGCACGCGACGGGCGAGAGCGCGGCGCACCTCCAGCTCGCCGTGCGCAGCACCAGCGACCTGGTCGCGCTCGCCGGCACCGCGAGGGGGCCCGTCGGCAGCCGGGCGGACGTGCGGGTCGGCGTCCGCAACGACGGCCCAGGCGCGCTTCCGGCCAAGGTCAGGGTCGAGTTCACGGTTCCGGCGGGCACCACCGTCGTGTCGTCGCCGTACGACCCCGAGCGGGACGAGGAGGTGATCGACCAGGTCTGCCGAGCCCTCGCCGCCGACGGCTCGCCCCTGGCCGAGGCGTCCGTGAGGCAGCCGAGCGCCCGCCGGTACGTGTGTACAGCACAGGCGGGGAAGGCGGGAGCCACCACGACCTTCCCCTTCACCCTCCGCATCGACAAGGAGACGGCGCATCGTGGCGGGCGGGTCACCGTCGCCGACGGCGACAGCCACCACCCGAGCAACGACCCGAAGACCGCCAACGACAGCGCCGATGTCGCGGTGTCCGTGTGGCCGGGCCCGGCCTGGGCCACTCCTGGCCTCTGGGCGACTGCCGGGATCGCCCTCGGAGTGTTCGTCCTCGTCGGGGCTCTGGCGACCTGGAGGCGCCGGCGCGCACGCTGAGCCCGACCGCATCGCCTCGGGAGTGACCCGCAGCCGCCGTGGCACCTCCGTGATCGAGCGCCCGTCAGCGCACACCGGCACGATCCGCGATCTCCGGGTCAGCGCCCGGCCCGCCGCGCGTCGACGCACCCGGTCTTCCGGTACGGCCCGCCGGGCGTCGGTCACCGGCAACGGCGGAATCCTCGGACCCGGAGGGGGAACTCTTCGTTCGTTCCGGGAGTAGGTCAGGTGGGGACAATGGGTGCGGGATCACCGTGAGGGTGGTCCCGGGTGCGAACGGGTGGAGCAGATGGCGGAACGTACGGAAGCGGGGTCGGCCGCCGCCACCCCGTCCTACAAGTCCATGAACGCCTTCACACCCGCCGACGAGGAACGCCAACGCGGCGTACGGCGTATGAAGCGCACGGCGACCGGCCTGCTGCTGCTCGTCGCGGTGGTGTACGTCCTGGCCAGGTGGGCGTCCGGAGCCGGCGCCGGAGCGTGGGCGGACTACGTGGCCGCCGCCGCGGAGGCC
Source organism: Streptomyces fuscichromogenes (assembly GCF_014645815.1). GTDB lineage: Bacteria > Actinomycetota > Actinomycetes > Streptomycetales > Streptomycetaceae > Streptomyces > Streptomyces fuscichromogenes. The sequence goes on from NZ_BMML01000002.1 coordinate 53,708, forward strand.
GGCATGGTCGGCGCGCTCGCCGACTGGTTCGCGGTCACCGCCCTGTTCCGGCACCCGCTCGGCCTGCCCATCCCGCACACCGCGATCATCCCGACGAAGAAGGACCAGCTGGGCGTCTCGCTCGGCGAGTTCGTGGGGGAGAACTTCCTCTCCCAGGACGTCGTGCGGCAGCGGCTGCGCGCCGTGGGGATCGGCAGCCGCCTCGGCGCCTGGCTCGCCGAGCCGAAGAACGCCGACCGGGTGACCGCCGAGCTCGCGACCGCGCTCCGCGGCGCGCTCACCGTGCTGCGGGACTCCGACGTCCAGGCGGTGGTCGGCGAGGCGATCACCCGGCGGGCCGACGCCCAGGAGATCGCCCCCGGCATCGGCAAGATGCTGGAGCGGATCGTCGCCGACGGTGGCCACAAGCGGGTCGTGGACCTGGTCGTCACCCGCGCGCACGACTGGCTGGTGCTGCACGCGGACTCCGTGATGGACGCGGTGCAGGGCGGGGCGCCGGGCTGGACCCCCCGGTTCGTGGACCGCAAGGTCGGCGAGCGCGTCTACAAGGAGCTGCTGCGCTTCTGCGCCGAGATGCGGGACATGCCCTCCCACCCGGCCCGCGGCGCCCTCGACCGCTTCCTCACCGACTTCGCGAACGACCTCCAGTCCGACACCGACACCCGGGCCCGCGTCGAACGGCTCAAGGGCGACGTCCTGGGCCGCGGCGAGGTCCAGGACCTGATCGCGTCCGCCTGGACGGCCGTACGATCCATGATCGTCTCGGCGGCCGACGACGAGCGCAGCGAGCTGCGGCTGCGCGTCCGCGCCTCGCTGATCTCCCTGGGCGCCCGGATGGCCACCGAACCCAAGGTCCAGGACAAGGTCGACAGCTGGGTCGAGGGCGCGGCCGTGCACGTCGTGACGACGTACCGCAAGGAGATCACGTCCCTGATCACCGACACGGTGGCCGGCTGGGACGCGGAGCACACCACCCGGAAGATCGAGGCGCACATCGGCCGCGACCTGCAGTTCATCCGGATCAATGGCACGGTGGTGGGGTCGCTGGCCGGAGTGCTGATCTTCACGGTGTCCCGGGCACTGGGCGCGTGACGCGCCCGGAGGTGGGCACTCGGCCGCGGGTTCCGGTTCTTCTCCGGTCGGTCGAGGAGGCGCGATGGGTACGGCTGCGGGCGCGAGCGCGGACGGGACCGGCGGCGGCCGCACGATCACCACCCGTGTCCCGGCCCGCCTGGACCGGCTCCCCTGGTCCCGCTGGCACTGGACGATCGTCATCGGCCTCGGCACCGTCTGGATCCTGGACGGCCTGGAGGTCACGGTCGTCGGCAACATCGCGAGCCGCCTCTCCGAGCCGGGCAGCGGCCTCGCGATCTCCTCCTCCCAGGTCACCGGCACGGCCGCGGCGCTCTACGTGGCCGGCGCCTGCACCGGCGCCCTCTTCTGGGGCCGCCTGACCGACCGCCACGGCCGCAAGAAACTCTTCATGATCACCCTGGCGGTCTATCTGGCCGCCACCGCCCTGACCTCGCTCTCCTTCGCCCCCTGGTGGTTCTTCACCTTCCGCTTCCTGACCGGCTTCGGCATCGGCGGCGAGTACGCGGCGATCAACTCGGCGATCGACGAGCTGATCCCGGCGTACTACCGGGGCCGCGTCGACCTGATCATCAACGGCAGCTTCTGGGTGGGCGCCGTGGGCGGCTCGCTGCTCTCGATCGTCGCGCTGAACACGGACTTCCTCGCGAAGGACGTGGGCTGGCGGCTGACCTTCGCCCTCGGCGTGGTCCTCGGCCTGGTCATCCTGCTGGTACGGCGCAACGTCCCGGAGAGCCCGCGCTGGCTGCTGATCCACGGGAGGGAGCGGGAGGCGGAGGAGATCGTCACGTCGATCGAGCGGCGGGTGACGGCCGAGAAGGGCGTCCCGCTCCCGGAACCGGCCGGCGAGCTGGTGATCCACCAGCGGCCCGGTGTCACGTTCGCCGAGATCGCCCGCACGGTCTTCCACGACTACCGGCGCCGCGCCGTCCTCGGCTTCTCCCTCTTCGTCGGCCAGGCGTTCCTCTACAACGCGATCACCTTCGGCTTCGGCGCGATCCTCACCAGGTTCTTCGACGTGCCGACCGGCGACACGGGGTACTACTTCGCGGTCATCGCGGTGGGCAACTTCCTGGGCCCCCTGCTGCTGGGCAAGCTGTTCGACACGGTCGGCCGACGGGTGATGATCTCTTCGACGTACCTCCTGTCGGGCCTGTTCCTGTTTCTCACCGCCTGGCTGTTCGGCCGGGGCGTGCTGACGGCGGGAACGCTGACGGCGTGCTGGTGCGTGGTCCTCTTCTTCGCGTCTGCGGGCGCGTCCAGCGCGTACCTGACCGTCTCCGAGATCTTCCCGATGGAGACGAGGGCGATGTCCATCGCCTTCTTCTACGCGCTGGGCACGGCGGCCGGCGGCATCAGCGGGCCGCTGCTCTTCGCCGACCTGACGGGGACCGGCAAGGTGTCCGACACGGTGCTGGCGTTCCAGATCGGCGCCGGACTGATGTGCGCGGCGGGCCTGGTGGCGGCGGTGCTGGCGGTGCAGGCGGAGCGCAGGCCGCTGGAGGAGATCGCGACGCCGCTGACGGCCGCGGGGGGTGGGGCGGCGAAGACGCGGACATAGGGCGTGGTCACGGCCGCCGGGCGGCCGCGGGCGGGCGGGGACCGGTCGCGCGGTCCCCGTGCCCCGCACGGGGCTGCCCCGGCAGGCGGCCGTGACCTACTGACCGCCCCGCGCCCGCCTGCGCAGCAGCAGCAACCCGCCGGCCAGCGCGGTGATCCCCGTGGCCGTGGTCCACGCGACGACGTCGCCCGACCCCGTGGCGGCGAGATCACCGCCCTTGCCGGCAGCCGAAGCCGAGGCGGACGCCGAAGCGGACACGGAAGCCGGAGCCGGAGCCGTAGCCGTAGCAGCAGCCGTAGCCGAGGCGGACGCCGACGGACTCGCCGCTCCCGCCGACCCCGCCGCGGCGGGCGAAGCCGTGCTCGCCCGGTCCCGCGTGAACGTCAGCGTGCCGAAGCCCAGTTGGTCGTACCCTCCGCTGTTCGGCCCGTAGTCCCCGCCGCCGCCCTCCGGCGCCGCCTTGGCCGCGATCTGCGTGACGTACGTCGCCGACAGGCCCCGCCGCCTGGTGTAGTGGTTGGCGATCATCGCCCAGATGGGGCGGGTCATCGAGGGATCGACGCCCGCCGCGGCCGTCACCGTCTCGCTCCCCGACCAGCCCCCGACCGCCCCCTTGCGCCGCGTGTTCGCGGTGAACGGCACCTGCCCGCCCAGGCTCCACTTGGCGACGTACTGCGCCCCCTTGAGGAACCGGCTGTCGTCGTAGCCGTACAGGTCGATCCCCTGGTTCCAGGCCATCTCGCAGAACGTGCCCATCAGCCCGACGCCGAGCAGCGCGTGCCCCTGGTCGCGCCCCGCCTCCAGCCACTCGCCCAGCCCGTCCTCGTACACGACGGGGATCGCGTTCCTGATCGCTCCGAGCCCGGCGCCGTGCTTGAAGTAGTCGACCGCGCGGGTGACCTGGGCGCGGTCGTCGCAGAAGACGCCGGTGGCCAGGACGCAGGCCATGCTCGCGAGGTCCCAGTTGGTCCAGTAGTTGGAGACGACGGCGTTGTTGTGCCGTACCAGGAAGTCGTCGCTGACCGCGCCGAACAGCTTGCTGAGCATCTCCTGGAAGCGGGCGAGCTCGAAGTCCCCGTGGTCGCGGACGAGTTCGGCGGCGTTCGCGAACTGGTAGCCGTACAGCCCGGCGGCCAGGAACCGGTCGGCGGAACCGTTGACCGCGGTGAGGGCGGCGGACCAGGCGTTGAGGACGGCGACGGCGGTGTCGGCGTACGCGCTCTCGCCGGTCACGTGGTACCGCAGGGCGTTCTGGTACGCGGCGTGGATGTCGTTGTAGAGGAGCGAGTAGTTCTCCGGGGTGCCCGAGCCCCGGTACACCACGGCCTGCGGCCGCGCCTGCCAGCCGCTCTGCGCGTGCCGGTTGGCGGTGAGCCGGGCGAACCCGGCCGTGTGGGGCGCGGCGCCCGCCCGCACCTTGGCGGCCATGCGGTCGAGGTCGGTACGGGTGTGCAGCAGACCGGGGTGGGCGAAGGCCCCGGCGGCGGCCGCGGGACCGGCCCCCACGGCCCCCACGGCGCCCCCGGCGGCGGCGGCCCCCACCGCCGCGCCCGAGACCTTCAGCATGCTCCGGCGGCTGATCTGTCGAGTCCTGTGCATGCCCCGGGAGACGAACCGGCCCGCCCCGCGATAACAGAAAGCCGCGAAGTCGCTCAGGCGCCCGTCGTCGACCCCGGCCGCACGATCATCAGCACCGTCACGGCGGCCCACAGCAGGTTGAACACCCCGGTGAACATGGCCAGTCGGACGGTCGCCTCGCGCGTACCGCCGCCGTCGCCCGCCGCCTCCACCAGCGCGTTCTGCCGGGGCAGCACCAGGGCCGCGAGGACGAGTGCCGCGAGCGCGGTGAGCGCGATCGACGTGATCAGCCAGGCGCTGCCCAGCACGTGCATGCTGCTCGCCGTGGCGAACCCGAACACCGGGACGACGACGCCGACGACGGCGTACACCCGGCAGATCCGGTGCAGCAGCCGCAGGGTCTCGGCGGCCCGGACGTCGTCCGGTGCCTCGACGGCGCGGCGGGCGGCCGGCGGGAACATGCTGGCGGCGACGGTGACGGGACCGATCGCGACGATCGCCGCGAGGACATGGACGGCGAGCAGGAACTTGGTCACGGCGACGACCGTAGGCGGCCGGACGATCACGCAGAAGCGGCGATAGTGACACCCTTCGACGGATTCTCGCCAGCGGGCGGCCAGTGCCGCCCGTGCACCGGGCCCACGGTCGGCGGCATTCCGTCGGAGGGCTACGTTCCTGCCATGCACACCGTCGCCGTACTCGTTCTGGACCAGGTCATCCCGTCCGACTTCACCGTGCCGATCGACACCTTCGGCTGGGCCCGGCTGCCCGACGGCCGGGCCGCGTACCGGGTGCGGGTGTGCGGGCCGGCGGACGAGGTGACCGCGGCGGGCGGCGCGTTCACGGTCAGGGCGCCGTACGGGCTGGACGCGCTGGCCGAGGCGGACACGGTCATCGTGCCGGGGCTCGCCGATCCCGCCCTCGCCCTCGCGCCGGAGGTCGCCGGCGCCCTGCACACGGCGGCGGCGAACGGTACGCGGATCGCGTCGGTCTGCGTCGGGGCGTTCGTCCTCGCGGCCACCGGCCTCCTCGACGGCCTGCGCGCCACCACGCACTGGGCCGCGGCCGACGCCCTGGCCGCCCGCCACCCGGCGATCGAGGTGGACCCGAACGTCCTGTACGTCGACAACGGCCAGTTCCTGACCTCGGCGGGCGCGGCCGCGGCCATGGACATGTGCCTGCACATGGTCCGCAGGGACCACGGCTCGGCGGTGGCCGCGCACACCGCCCGGATGTCGGTCATGCCGCTGGAACGGGAGGGCGGCCAGGCCCAGTTCATCGTCCACGACCAGCCGCCGGCCCCGGCCGGTGCCACCCTGGAGCCCCTCCTCGCCTGGCTGCAGGACAACTGCGACCGGGACCTGACCCTGGACGAGGTCGCGGTGCGGGCCGGCATGAGCACCCGCACCCTCAACCGCCGCTTCCGCGACCAGACCGGCACCACCCCGCTGCAGTGGCTGCACCGGGCACGGGTGCGCCGGGCCCAGCACCTGCTGGAGACCACCGCCCACCCCGTCGAACGCATCGCGGCCCAGTCCGGCTTCGGCTCCCCGACGGCCTTCAGGGAACGCTTCAGAAGAGTGGTCGGCACCAGCCCCCAGGCCTACCGCCGGGCCTTCCGCGCCTCGGACACCTGGCCCTGACGGCACGGAGGACCGCCGCCCCGGCCCTGCCGCCGGTGTCCGTGCGGGGTGGGAAGATGCCGGAACGGCCGGTGAGGAGTGAGTGAGGGACGGGGGCCCATGGGGCGGGAAGAGCGGGGCGTGGTCGCGCGGTCGGCGCGGCTGGCCGAGGCGGCCCGGAACCTGGTCGGCGACCATGACGGGGCCGTCGGCGCGGTACGGGCGGCCCTCGCGCCGATCCACGACGCGGCGGTACGGCGGGAGCTGGACGCCATCCCGGTCGCGCGGCTCCAGGACGTCACCGAGGGCAGGCTGCGGCTGGGCGGTGTCGAGCAGAGCGGAGTGCGGACGGTGGGCGCCGTGCTCGAAGCGGGCGCGTACCGGCTGCTGCAGATACCCGGTGTCGGGCGGCGCACCGTCGACCAGATGCTGGCCGCGGCCCGCAGGCTCGCCGAGGCCGTCCAGGAGACCGTGGCGGTCCATGTCGACGTGGACCGGCCGGAGCCGGGCACCACCGCGCTCGTCATGGCCCTGCACGTGCTGGTGGAGGCCGGACCGCAGGCGCGCCGCGCCGCAAGGCCGTTGCCCCCGTCTACCTGCGGCGCAACCAGCAGGACGTACTGACGGAGCTCCCCGGCCTCCAGCACACCGACGAGTGGGAGCAGCTGAGCGCGTCGGACGAGGAGGCGTACCGCGACGCCGTACGCGCCGGCAACTTCATGGCGATGCGCAGGGCCGCGTACACCCGCCCCGAGAAGTCGGCCAAGCTGGAGCGGCTCCGGGAGATCGTCCAGGAGGCCGGCGAGAACGGGCAGAAGACGGTGGTCTTCTCCAACTTCAAGGACGTCCTGCGCGTGGTCGAGGCGGCACTCGCCACCGGCACCACGGTCTTCGGCCCGCTCACCGGCGCCGTCGCCGCCGCACGCCGGCAGCAGCTCGTCGACGACTTCGCCGCCGCGCCGGGCGCCGCGGTGCTCCTGGCGCAGATCCAGGCGGCGGGCATCGGCCTCAACATGCAGGCCGCCTCCGTCGTCGTCATCTGCGAACCCCAGATCAAGCCGACCATCGAACACCAGGCGGTGGCCCGCGCCCATCGCATGGGGCAGGTCAGGCCGGTCCGGGTGCACCGTCTGCTGGCCACCGGAGGAGTGGACGAACGCCTGGTGAAGATGCTGGAGCGGAAGACCCGCCTGTTCGACGCCTACGCCCGGCGCAGCGCGGTGGCCGAAGCCACCCCGGCCGCGGTCGACGTGTCGGACACCGAGCTGGCCCGCCGGATCGTCGAGGAGGAACAGGCGCGCCTGGGCATGGCGGTCGGGGACCCCGTCGAGCCCTGAGCCGCGGGCCCGGCCGCCCCTCAGGCCTTGCGGTCCGCGACGGCCCAGGACGCCAGCGCCACCGCACCCGCCACCCCGAACACGGACGGCCAGGCGCCGACCTTCCTGGCCAGCGGATGCGACCCGGCGAACGCGGCGACATACGCGGCGGACAGCGCCCCGGCGGCCTTCCCGCCCGCCCGCTGCCGCCACTGCTGCGCGGCGGCGACCCCGGCGACGGCCAGCACGGCCCCGCCCAGCGGCCGCTTCCTCGTCCACCGGGCCACGCCGTACCCTCCGACGAGCCCGCTCGCGGCGATCACCGAACTGGGAACCCTGGCCATGCCTGTCTCCTTCTGCTGCTTCCGCCGCTGCCTGGATTCCCGAGCGTAACCGGCGGCTCGGCACCCACTCACCCGCCCCCGGACCACGGCCGCCACTTCCCGCCGAGCACGGTCGCGCGCGGCTGCTTCATGGCCGACGTCGGTGCCGGCCCCGTCATCGGAGCGAGTCGAGCCAGTCGAGGAGGCGGGCGCCCTCGCGGTTCATGATCTCCGGGTCGCGCAGCGCATGGGCCAGGAGCGACATGCCCTGGTAGCCCGCGACCAGGGTGAGGGCCAGGTCGTCCGGATCCCGCGAGCCCGCCGGGCCGGTCGGCCCCAGCTCGCGGAACTGGCGCGCGGCCCAGTCGAGCAGCCGCCGGATCACCGTGCCGGCCTCGGTGTCGAGGGTCCCGTCGGCGCGTTTGCCGAGCTCGGCGGCGAGCGTGCCGGTGGGGCAGCCGTACCGGGCGGCGACGTCACGCTGCCCGACCCATGCCTCGACCAGTGCCTTGAGCCGGTCGCGCGGATCGGGCAACAGGTCGAGCCGGCCGGTGAGTTCGTCGAGGTACGCGGTGTGCTCGGACAGGGCGGCCCGGACCAGCTCGTCCTTGGTCTTGAAGTAGTAGTAGACGTTCCCGACGGGGACGTCGGCCTCCCGCGCGATGTCGGCGAGGGTGGTGCGCTCGACGCCCTGCTCGTGCAGCACCCGGGCGGCCGCCGCCATCAGCCGCTGCCGCTTCCGCGCCGCCTGTCCCCGCCGATCCACTGAGTTGGTCACCCAACTAACTATAGACAGCCGGGGGTTCGGCCGTGCTAGCGTCGGAGCAGTCGACTAAGTCAGTCGACTAACTAACAGGGGGTCAGTGATGATCACAGTGACGGGCGCGACCGGCAACATCGGCCGGACGCTGACGGACCTGCTGGTGGACGCGGGCGAGGACGTGGTGGCGGTGTCCCGGCACCCCCGGCAGGCGGCCGGGGGGCGGCCCGGTCTCCGATGGGCCGAGGGCCATGTCGGTGACGCGGCGAGCATGCGGGCGCCCCTGGCCGGCGCCCGCGCCCTCTTCATCGTCCTGGGCGGCGAGCTCAACGCCCACGGCGAGAACCCGGAGTCGCTGCTCCGGGCGGCCGCGGACGCCGGTGTCGAACGGGTCGTCCTGGTCTCCTCCCAGGTCGGCGCGACCCGCCCGGAGGCGCCCTCGCACGCCCGGCTGCGCGCGTTCGAGGCGGCGGTACGCGCGTCGGGCCTCGACTTCACGATCCTGCGTCCTGGCGGCTTCGCCTCCAACGCCTTCGCCTGGGCCGACACGATCCGCACCAAGCGCACGGTCTTCGCCCCGTTCGCCGACGTGGCCCTCCCGGTCGTCGACCCCGCGGACATCGCGGCGGTGGCGGCGAAGGCGCTCCGCGAGAACGGCCACGGGGGCCGCGTCCACGAGCTGACGGGCCCGGAGCTCATCAGCCCGCGTCAGCAGACGGCGGCCATCTCCGCGGCGCTGGGCGAGGAGGTGACGTTCGTGGAACTCTCCCGAGAGGAGGCGTACGAGGTCATGTCCCGCTTCATGCCGCGGGAGGCGGCCGCGGGCACGCTGGACGTCCTGGGGGCACCGCTCCCCGCGGAGCTCAGGATCAGCCCCGACGTGGAGACGGCACTGGGGAGGCCGGCGGGCGGGTTCGGCGGATGGGTGAGGCGGAACCTGCCGGCGTTCCGGTAGCGGGTGCGTCGGGTGCGCTGGGTGCCCCGTGCGCCCGGGACTCCGTGCGCCCGGGTGTCCCGTGCGCACTGGGCACCCGTGCGCCCGGCTTCCCGGGCCTCACCCCTTCACAGCGCGGCCCGTACCGCCTCGACGAGCGTGGCCGCCCGGGTGTCCTCCGTCCCCTCGACGATGCTGTTCATGACGTACGCGAACGCGATGCCGTGCTCGGGGTCGGCGAAGCCCAGCGATCCGCCGCGGCCGGGGTGGCCGAAGGCGCGGGGACCGGTCAGGGGGTTGGTGTCGACCGGCAGCATGTACCCGGAGGCGTACCGGACCGGGAACATGATGACCTTGTCCACCCCGGCGGCCTGCTCCGCGGTCGCCGACGCGAGCGTCTCCGGGCTGAACAGCCGTACCCCGTCCACGTCCCCGATCAGCGCGGCGTACATCCGCGCGAGGCCCCGCGCGGTGCCGATCCCGTTGGAGGCGGGCAGCTCCGCGGCCTGCACCTCGGCCGAGTTGAAGTCGATCTCGGCGGGGTCGGTGACGGTGAACGCCCTGTTGCTCAGCGACCGCGGATCCTGGAGCGCGGCGACGAACTCCCGCACCTCCGGCGGCACGAGATCCAGCGGTACGGTGCTCAGGTCGACCTCCGGCTTCGGGTACACCATCCGGCTGACCCGCCCGCGCTCGGCCGCCGGCAGCCCGATGAAGAAGTCGAGGCCCAGCGGCCCGGCGACCTCCTCGGCGAAGAACCGTCCGGGGGTGCGCCCGGAGACCCGCCGGACGACCTCGCCCACCAGCCACCCGAACGTCCGCCCGTGATACCCGTGCGCGGTCCCCGGCTCCCATGCAGGCCGCTGTACGGCGAGGGCGTCGGCCATCGGCCGCCAGCGCAGCGCCTCGTCCAGCGGTACCGGCGGTTCGACCGTGACCACCCCGGCCCGGTGCGACAGCAGCCACCGCACCGGAATCCCGGCCTTCCCCTCGGCCCCGAACTCGGGCCAGTAGTCGGCCACCGGCGCATCGAGGTCCAACTCACCGCGCTGGGCCAGCAGATGGGCCACGGTGGCGGTGACGCCCTTGGTCGCCGAGTACACGAGCTGCAAGGTGTCCCGCTCCCACTCCCGCCCGGTGTCCGGGTCGGCCGCCCCGCCCCAGAGATCCACCACGGGCCGCCCGTCCCGGTACACGCACACGGCGGCCCCGACATCCCCCCGCTCGGCAAAGTTGGTGCGGAACGCGTCCCGCACTCCCTCGAACCCGTCGGCCACTTCCCCGTGAATGGTCGTCATCCCCTCATCCTGGCACCGGGAGCGTCCGGGCGGATGCCGTAAACGGGTCGGAGCGATGTGAGGGAGCGATGTGAGGGGGTGATGTGAGGGTGGTGATGTGATGGGGTGACAGAAATCGTCAATTGCAAGTTGACGACAGGGGATCGTCAATTTAAAGTTGACGCATGAGTCCACTCGACATCAGCCTCGCGGACCTGATCGCCCGTCTCGACGAGGAGTTCCCGCAAGCCGACGAACTGGCCCGCGTCAGCGAGGCCCGACTGCGCGCTCAGACCCTGTCCGACCTCGGTGACCAGCTCATCGACCACTACGTCAGCAAGGCCAAGCTGACCGGCGCGTCCTGGACCGAGATCGGCGACGCCATCGGGGTGTCCAAACAGGCCGCCCAGCAGCGCCACGCGCCCACCGCGTTCGAGCGGTTCAGCAACCTGAACCGGCACAGCATCGTGCTGGCCCAGGAGGCCGCCCGCACCTGCAAGCACGACTCCATCGGCACCGAACACCTCCTCCTCGGCCTGCTCGGCGAACCGCTCGGCCTGGCGTACGAGGTGCTGGTCGCGAAGACCGGGTCGGAACAGCGCGTCCGCGACGCGGTCCGGGAAGCGCTGCCCCCGGCCGGCCGGAAGGCGCCGCGCGGCCACATCCCGTTCCACGAGGAGAGCAAGGAGGCCATCGGCCAGGCCCGCCGGGCCGCCGCCGACCTCGGCCACGACTGGGTCGGTACGGAACACACCCTCCTGGGCCTGATCCGCACCGAGCGGAGCCCGGCCGCCCGGATCCTCCGCGACCTCGGTTTCACGTCGGAGGAACTGCACGAGACGGTCAAGACCGAGAACACCAGGCGCCTGGCCGCGCGAGACGGCCGCTGACGAGTGATGCCCAGGAGGCCGGAACCTCCTGGGCATCACATGCGCGTGCGTGGCCGTGCGTGGCCGTGCTTGGGCGTGCGTGGCCGTGCGTGGCCGTGCTTGGGCGTGTGGCCTGCGGACCGTCAGCCGTCCGTGGCCGTGACGTCCGAGGCGTACACGAGGGCGACCCGGTGGTTGTACTGGATGGTGTACATCGCCTTGGCGCCGGTGACGACCGCGCCGCTGGACGGGAAGAAGTCGTCCGTGAGGGACGGCGCCACGGTGGCCACATAGGCCTGACCGGCCGGTACCGAGTACATGCTCAGCGGGGCCTGCGTGGACGGCGACAGACCCGCCGGGTACTCGGCGGCGTCCGGGTAGCTGGACCCGTACACCGCCACCGGCGAGGTGCCGTTCGCCGCGATCACCTGTACCCCGTGGGCGGGCGCGGTGTTGCAGCCGTGCGGGTTGTAGAACCACACCTTCGCGCCGCTGTACCAGATGGCGGTCCAGTCGCCGTCCTGGTCGGCGACCACGAACTGCTGCCCCGCCGCCGCCGTGCTGCCCCAGTCGTTGATCCGGTCGGTGCCCGCCGCGCCCGGGTGCAGCGCCTGGTCCCCGAAGAGGGGAGCGGTGTCACTGGGCTCGGTGCGCAGGTACACGAAGTTCGACGCCTGCTGCGTCTCGGTGCACGCGGTGGTGGCGCCGGTCGGGTCGTCGGACGGGCAGATCTGGACGGTCTGCTGGTTGTCGGCGAAGCGCGGCGCGATGGTGACCACCGAGCCGGCCGGGCCGACGCCGTGCCGCCCGGTGCGCACCCCGAGCAGGCTCATGAAGTGGTTCCAGTCCCAGGACGGGCCCGGGTCCCAGTGCATGCCGGAGACGAGGGAGGACTTCGGCCCGGCGACGTTGTCGTGGCCGATGATGTGCTCGCGGTCCAGCGGTATGCCGAACCGGTCGGCGAGGTACTTCACCAGGTCGGCCGTGGCCTCGTACTGCGCCTCGGTGTACCAGGTGGCACCGTGCGCGGCGTAGCCCTCGTGCTCGATGCCGACCGAGTGCATGTTGGTGGAGTAGTTGCCCGCGTGGAAGGCGAGATCCTTCGTCGGCACCATCTGCGTCACCGCGCCGTCCGAGGACCGCATGACGTAGTGCGCCGCGGAGCCGCCCGGCTGCTGGAAGAGACTGACGGCGGTGTCGTACGACGTCTCGGTGTCGTGGATGACGATGCTGTCGATCCGGATGCCGTTGGCGGGCCGGTTGGACACCTGCCCGTTGGACGGCGACGCCGGCACGAAGGTACAGGCGACGGTGGTCGGGCACTCGACACCGGTGTCGGCCGCGGACGTCAGATCGAGCGAGGCCAACTGGCCGGTCGCCGGGTCGACATCGCTGTCGGCCGCCAGCTTCACGCGCTGGCCGTCGGCCGTCGTACGGCCTGCGCCCTTCTCCATGGTGGCGAAGACGCGGTCGGCGAAGGCCGCGGCGCCCTGCCGCTCGGTCGACTGGCTGTAACGGGCCACGGCCGCGTACCAGTTGCCGGGGTCGGTGGCGTCGCCCGAACCGGTCACGGCCTTCTGGTACGAGGCGAGCAGCGCCGCGCCACCGCGGATGTTGGCCGCCGGATCGGTACGCAGGTCCTCGGCCGACAGCCCGGTCAGCCTCGCGGCGGACTGGATGGTGTGCAGGGCCGGTTCGGCGGCGAGCTTCGCCACGTCCCCACGGCCCGCCGCGCCCGCGTCGCCACCGGCCATCATCGCCGGGGTGACGTCCGTCAGATGCATCGGGCCGTAGCCGCCGTCGGTACTGTGCTGCCCGGCATGGGTGTCCCACGCCGACTCCTGGTACGCCACCGCCAGCAGCACCTGACGCGGAACGTGGTACGCGTCGGCGGCGGCCGCGAAGTCCCCCTGCAGGGAGCTGACTCCACCGGCTGCTCCATCGCCTGCTCCACCGGCGGCCAGCGCCGGCGCCGGCACGGCCGCCCCGCCCGAAACGGCGAGCGCGGCAAGGGCGGTCAGCACGACCGGACGACGGCGCTTCGACGCGTCGCCGCGTCTGGAATTGCTTGAACTCATGGAAAGTCCCCGGACCTCGGAGGAACAAATGGCGGAATGGAGGATGCGTACGACGGGAGATCGGTTCATCGACCGCCCCGGTACGCACACGGCTCCGCGCCCTACGCGGGGCTCCGTCCGTCGACGCCTGGAAGTGGATGATCCCCCTCAGGGCGAACTGGAGTCAACTACGGTCGAAAACAAGGCACTTGCGTATGCGCAGGAGTGGTGAAGAGCCCCACCCGTCGGGTGACGTCTCCGTGAACACCACGTCCGCGGCGGGCGCCGCTTGCCTTCTCGTGATCCTTGCGCGTCAATGTGGGCGATCGCCTGACGAGATGTCAGAAATGTGCGGTCTCTTCGAGAGGAGCCGAGTCGTGAGACGTACGAGAGGCGCGAGCCGCAGGAACCGGAAGTTACGCGCGGCGGTGACCGCCACGGTCACCGCCACCACCGCCGTTCTGCTGGCCGGCACCGTGGCGCTGGCCCCCGGGGCGGCCGCGGTGACCCCGACGCAGGCCACCACCCAGTACGACTGCGACCTCCTGGGTTGGACCAACGGCCAGTTGACGGCCACTCAGACCGGTTCGTACGTGACGATCACCATCCAGCTCTCGGTGACCGCCCCCCTCGCCGTCCCGTGGTACAGCATCCCCTCGACCCTGGTGCTCGACGACATCAACACCGGGCGGCCGGTCTACTTCGCGGGAACCGTGAATCCTCCCATCTCCACAGGCGACCCGATCGTCCTCGGCCCGCTCCCGGGCGTGGTCGACCCCGGCGAGAGCCTGGACGCCTACGGGCAGGAGCTGACCTTCCAGCTGTACGGCATCAGAATCTCCTGCGAGGCGGTCTCCCCGTTGTCCCCGGGCCCCTTCACCTTCTGAAGCTGATGCTGACGCTGACGCGCCCCGCGCCGACGCCGGTCGCCTCCTCGGCCCCTCGACAGGATCCGTCCCGCGCCGGCCCGACCCGCCCGGCATGAGACAGTCGGGCACCACCGGCCACCGAGCCCCGCCGAGGAGAAGAGCATCATGAGAGCGCTGCCCGCCGTCACCGACCGCAAGGAGTTCGACGCCCTGGTCGTCAGGACCGACTACGAGGACGACCGGGCCTGGCAGGACGTGACGGCGGCACTGACGGCGCCCTGGGGAGACGGCGCGTACGAGGCATGCGTCCACTTCGTCGACGACCCGGCCTGGGCGGACGCGGTCGCCGACGACATACTCCCCGCGGTCTGCGCCGACGAGAACCTCGCCGTGGTGTTCCTGGCCGACCGGACGACCATGCGGACCGGGAGCCACCCGCTGCTCGCGATCACCACCCTCACCCGCGAGGAATGCGTGGACGACGAGGACTACGAGCAACTGACCGAGTTCGGAACCGAGTTCCGCACCACACCGGCAGGCGTCCACGACGTCCACGCGAACCTGAGCATCGGCAACCTGGGCTTCGAGGAGTACGCGGAGTGGGCCCGCGACGACGCCGAGGGCATCTACCGGTCCGCCTGAGGCGAGCTGACCCGTCGACCCGACAGGACCCGACAGGACCCGGCAGCGGTGTCAGGACCAGGTCCACGCCTGGTTGCTGTTGCCGGCGCAGCTCCATGCCTGGATCCGCTGGCCGTCCTGGCCGGACGAGGCGGCATCCGCGTCCAGGCAGAAGCCATCCGGAAGACTGACCAGGGACTGACCTCCGTCCGGCCCCGAGTCGCCGAGCTTCCACCGCTGCCCCTGCAGCCCGTCGCAGGCCCTGCCGTGGACCCCGTGACCGTTCTGGCCGGAGCCGGCGCTGTCGGCCTCCAGACAGAACCGGCTGCCCCGGTTGACGACGATGTACTGCCCGTCCCGCCCGGGAACGGCGTACAGCGCCCACTTCTGTTTGGCGACGTCCGCGCACTCCAGGACCTGGACGTCGGTGCTGTCCGCACCGGCGCCGAGGCATCGGGGGCCCGGCGTACCGTTGATGATCTCCGTCACGGTGACCGCGCCGGCCCGCACCGGACCGCGCGGGCCGTAGAGGAGCCTCTTGGTCTCCGGGCCGACCCTGCCGTCGACATCCGCTCCCGTCTCGGTCTGGAACGCCTTGACGGCGGCGCGGGTCACGGCGTCGAAGTCCCCGTCGACCGGGACGTACAGGCCGTGGGCGTTGAGCAGGCTCTGCAGGAGAGTGACGCACGCGGCCGAGGCTCCCGCGGTTCCTGCGGTTCCCGCGGTGATCTCGTCGGGACAGGACGCGGACCGCAGGTCCGAGACCGACAGGCTCGGCGATGACGCCTTCGCCGAGCCGGTGGCCGTCGGCTCCCCGCTGGTCGAGGCCGCCGCGGAAGGGGAGCTCGACACGGAGTCAGACGCGGCCGGGGTGCCGGGCGCGGAAACCGGATCGCCGGTCACGGAGAGGGTGGACGGCGGCACGGAACCGGCCGAAGCGGGGTCGTCCCGCTCGGACAGCAGCGCCACGGTGACACCACCGGCGATCAGGACGGCTGCCGCCGTCACCGCTCCCACCAGCGCCTTTTTATGCTTACGACGGACCTCGGGCGCGGCGGGCACGGTGGCCGGGCCGACGGCTGCGGGAGCCGCCGGCGGTCTCGCCCCGCGAGCCGCCCGAGGCGTCCGGGGCGGTACCCGCACCGGTACCGGTGCTGAGAGCTGATGTCCGATGGCGGTCCGGAACACCTCGTCCGGCGCGGGCCGGGACTCGGGATCCTTGTCCAGGCAGGCGCGCACGAACGCGCCCAGCTCCGGATCCGCGGCCGTCACCTTGCCGAGGACTTCCTCCCGGGGCGGGTCGAAGGCGACCCGGTGCAGGACGTCGACCCCCGTGCCCTCACCGAACGGCGGAGTTCCCGCGACCGCGTACGCCAGGGTGGACGCGAGCGAGAAGACGTCGGACGCGGCCGTCACCTCCGTACCCCGGACCTGTTCCGGGGACATGAAGGCGGGCGTGCCCACGTTCTGGCCCGTGACGGTGATCGATGTGGCGTCGGCGGCCTGGACGATCCCGAAGTCGATGACGCGGGCCCCGTCGGCCGCCAGGATCACGTTGGACGGCTTGAGGTCGCGGTGGACGATGCCCTCGCGCCAGACCGCCTCGACCGCCCGTGCCAGGTCCGCCACCAGCCGCCAGGCGGCCTCCGCGGTCATCGGCCCGCGCGCGTCGACGGCCTCGGCGAGCGTGGGCCCCGGTATGTACTCGGTCGCCACCCACAGCAGCTCGTCGTCGGTGCCGCTGCCCAACAACCGTGCGGTGTGCGCTCCTTGGACCCGTCCCAGGGCACTGACCTCACGGTCGAAACGCTTACGGAAGAGCGGATCCTCCGCGTACTCGGGCCGCACCACCTTGACGGCGGCCTGCCCCGCACCTCCACCGGCGTTCCGCCCCAGATAGACCCGGCCCATCGCGCCGCTGCCCAGCACCGAGGTCAGGATGTAGGGGCCGACCCGGGTGGGATCGCTCTTCCGCAACGGGACCGGCAGGGGCGGTTCCATACCGGCCGCCGCGTAGGCCGTCACGTCGGACCCGCTGCGGTAGTGGTCAGGCATGGGAATCCAGGTGTCTCGCGTGCCGCATGAGACCGGGAGACTAACGCAACAACCCTTCATCAAAGACGAGTTGCCCTCGATCCTGCCCTTGTGGTCAGGGACGATCCCACGAGGCCGGGCCCACCCCCCCCGCCGACGGGCGCCGACACCGACACGTCCGTCCCGCAGAGGCCTTGGACACACGAGGCCGTCCGTGCCGCTTGCCTTCTCGTGATCCCTGCGCGTCAATGTGGCCGACATCCGACGTGACGTCGGGAACGTGAGTCCTCCGCAAGGGGAGTGATCATGAGACGTAGCAAGCGGAAGTTACGCGCCGCGGTGATCGCCACCGCATCCGCCGCACTGCTGGCCGGCACCGTGGCACTGGCTCCCGGTGCGAGCGCCGTGACACCGACATGGGCCTCGACCTCTTACGACTGCGGAACCCTGGGATCGTCCCCCGCCGATCTCATCGCCACCCAGAACGGCACCTACGCGACGATCACCGTCGAGCTGCCCTCGCTGACCGTCCCCCTCCCCGTCCAGGCGTTCTCCGTCCCCGCCACCCTGGTGCTCTACGACATCAACACCGGGGCCTCGACCACCTTCACCGGAGACGTGAACCCGTACATGGCCGTGGGCGACCCTCTCGACCTGGGCTGGCTCCAGGGCACGGTCACCCCCGGAAGCACCCTGGACACCATCGGCGGCGGCCTGTCCAGGCTGACGTTCGTGCTCTACGGCATCACGTTCAACTGCCACGCGACCAGCTTCCTGTTCCCCGGCCCCTACCAGTTCTGAGTCACGGTCCGCGGCGGCCGGACGGCCTGCGTGGCGATGCGGTGGCGGCAGGTTCCCGATCTGCCGGGCATGAGGGGCGGGCTGGCCCCTGCCTGCGCCGATCCACGTCGTCGTCTGCCTGTTCGCGGAGCCGGGCCAGGCCATCCGCGTTCGTCGCGGTGTGGGTCTGACCGCGAGAGTGGTGGGCGACATGGACGGCCGTGGAAAACCGGTAGCGCCCATGAAGGGCTGTCGTTATCGTCCCGGGGATGGAGATCGAGGTCAGGGAAGTCCTGGACGGCCGCCGGGAGGACGACCCGGTGTGGGCGCTGATCGATGAACTCGGCCAGGGCGACTGGGTGCGGTTCACTGCGGGATTCCACCTGAGCTCGCACCTGCTCGCCGCGTACTCACCGGACACACGGCTGATGGGTTTCTGCCGCTACATCGTGCAGCCCATAGGCCCCGACACCGGCTGCCCGCCCATCACCGTCCAGGGACAAGAGGTACACGAAGCGAAAATCCTCGCCTTCGGCGTTCCCGAGCGGTGGCGTCGACGGGGTGTGGGCACCGCCTTGCAGCGAGCGGTCATCGCGGCGGCAGGCAGGCAGGGCTGTCACCAGGTCAGGTCGCACAGCTCGGGCGACAACGTCGAGAACCACCAGCTCAAACTGCGGCTCGGCTTCGCCGTTCACCCAATCGTCCGCGACGGCGATGACAGGGGCTGCTATTTCATCCTTCCACTGCCCCGGCGCGGCTGACTCAGTCGCCGCCGGCCATACCCGCAAGACGAGGCTGAAGCTGCCTGATCCGCACCGCCCTCACCGCCCGCGCCGCCGAGCCCGAAGCTGCCGGACCCCCGGCTTACCAGCAGATCACGGCGGTGTTCGCGCGGCTGATGCGTCGCTGCGGGCGCGGCAGGTGTGGGAGGCGATGGACCTGGAGATCGCGCCCAAGAACGTCAACAACACCCGCCTGATGCTCATGCGGCTGTCCGGGCGCGGCATGAAGCGCTCCGGGATCGGTGGAGGCTCCATCAGACCCCAGGGCGCTTCAGTTCGATGACCTGTGCGAGAAAGACATGGTCCTCGGATGACGGCTGAGTGTCGGAATTAGCGCACGATTCACGCGTCGCCTACAAGTGAGAATGGAGTGGGGCCCAGGGGCCCTCGAACCAACGGCACGACAGCAGACCTGCTCGGATCCCGGTGGAAAAATCAACCAAGTCCGTACACGGGGTTGGCCGTTCCTCGCACGGGCACGGCTCTTCCAGGTGAAGGAAGGCACGCATGCGTGGGCTCGGAGATCATCTGACCATCGGTGAGCGCATCGCTTTCCACCGGCGCCGCCGCGGCTATACCCAGCAGGTTTTGGCCGGGTTGGTGGGCCGTAGCACCGACTGGCTGGCCAAAGCGGAGTCAGGCCGGCGCAAGCCTCCCCGTATCGACATGCTCGCCGAGCTGGCCCATGTGCTGCGAGTGCCTCTCGGTGACCTGCTTGGGAGACCTGTGCTCATGGAGGACGAGCGCCAACAGGACGATGTACCTGCTGTCCGAGACGCCTTGATGAGCCCACGCCGCTTGTCACGCCTGCTCTTCGGGCCAGAGGCCGAGAGCCAGCTCCCGAGCCCGGGTTCAGTGGCGCCTCGCGTCGATGAAGCTTGGGACGACTACCAAGCCGGTCGGCTCGGGAAGGTTATCGCTGCGCTTCCCGGACTTCTTCAGAGCGTCCATGGACTCGAAGACCGCGCCGTTCGCTCCGCCACAGAGCGCATGGACTGCTGGGCCGTCTCCGCACGTGTCCACCACCTCGCAGCGACTGCCCTTGCCAAGGTGGGAGAGTCCGACATCTCCTGGCTCGCCGCTGAGAGGGCCATGAGGGCTGCCGACGAGGCGGAGGACCCACTGGTCCTGGCCTCCGCAGCACGGTCAGGCACTCATGCCCTTCTGGCCAACGGACGGTACGACGACGCTCTGGAGCTGGCGATGACGGCGTCGAGATGGCTGTCCGCCCGAATAGATGAGAGCGACCCGGCTGCACTGAGCTTGCTGGGCATGATTCACCTCCGAGCTGCCATCGCCGCAGCCCGGCATCAGGACCGTTCGACCGCTATGAGCCTCCTGGACCGCGCCGAGGACTTGGCCGATCGGCTCGGATCGGACGAAAACTACTGGCACACCTGCTTCGGCCCGACGAACGTGATGCTGCACCGATTGTCGGCGGAACTCGATCTCGACAACGTGGCGTACCTGGTGGAGCACGGAGACGTCGATGTGGACCACATGGCCGCGGAGCGAAGCGTCTCTCACCGCATCGACCACGCCCGCGCTCTCTCTTTGACAGGGCGGGCGGACGACGCGTTCACGGAACTGCGCACGGCCGAGTCAACGTCGCCTCAGCTCGTACGGAACAATCCTCGTGTCCGTGACACGCTGCGCGACCTGATCAAGCAGTCGCCGGTCACGGGTGGAGCTCCTTCCTCGGAGCTGTTCGTGATGGCTCAACGGTGCAGGGCGGTGCAGTGAGCACAGGGAATGGCCGGGTCTTGGGAGTCGTAGGGTCCAGTGCCGGTGGAGTCGAGACCTTGCGCGCCGGGCTCGTGGAGCCCGCGCTGGCGCGAGGCTGGCAAGTGGCGGTGACGCTGACACCGACAGCGGGTCGCTGGCTGCGCATGAGCGGTGAGGCCGACCGGTTGGAGACGCTGACCGGCCTCCCCGTCCGGGACGAAGCGCGCTTGCCCGGCGAGGCAAGTCCCCATCCGAAGGTGGACTGCTATGTGGTGGCCCCCGCGAGCGCGAATACGGTGGCCAAGCTCGCGACCGGCATTGCGGACAACCAGGCGCTGACGCAAGTAGGCGAAGCCATCGGCACGCTCGAACTGCCCGTCGTGATGTTCCCCCGGGTCAATGCAGCTCATGCGCGCCATCCAGCCTGGAAGCGCCATGTCGCGACGCTGCGAGAGGCCGACGTGCACCTGGTCTACGGTCCGGATGTCTGGCCTCTGTACGAGCCACGCGAGGCTCCTGCCGGGCGGGAGTTGCCCTGGGCCGCAGTGCTCGAAACCGTCGAACGCCTCCTGGGCTGACTCGATTCGCGGCTCCCCAAGTGCCGTAGCAACGAACCCGGACAGTTTGTCAGGGCTCCCGATCCTCAGGGCATCGAAGCTATCTCCCGTTGTTCCCCGCCGGGCTATCCGACGCCCGTGCTGGGCCATCTGCTGACTCTGGGACGGGAGTTCGCCATGCCCCGAACGAGTATGACCCTCGGCAAGAGCCGCCTGGTCGTCGAGACCGGCGCTCATGAGCCCGGTGGCACGACCATTGTGGAGCGCAAAGGCCTTGGCCACCCGGACACCCTTGCCGACCACCTGGCCGAGCGGCTCTCTCGTGCCTACAGCCGCTACACGGTGCGTCACTTCGGCGCTGTGTTGCACCACAACTTCGACAAGCTCGCCCTTCTGGGCGGGGCCAGCGAGGTCCGCTACGCCGGCGGCAAGATGACGGCTCCGGTCCGGGTCCTGATCAACGGGCGAGCGGCGCCCGCCTGCGGCGGTGAGAGTATCCCGGTCCGAGAGATCGTCGAGGCGGAGGTCCGGGATTTCTTCGCTGAGCGCCTCCCGGAGGTCTCGGATCACCTCGACCTCTCGTTCAACATCACGAGCAATTCGAGCCCTGGCGCTGTACTGACCGGGGAAGCCGTTCCGGACCGCACCCGCTGGTTCAGCCCGCGATCCATAGACGATCTCCGGGAGCGCAGGGTCCGGCTCGCGAACGACACGTCGCTTGGTACCGGCTGGGCGCCCGAGAACTCCTTCGAGGCGTTCGTGCGCGAGCTGGTCGACCACCTTTCCGGACAGACCGACTTCAGAAGGGCTCACTCCTGGTGCGGCTCCGACGTGAAGCTCATGGGTTACTGGGACAGCGAGAGCGCCGACATCGTTCTGTGCGTGCCGCAGAAGTCGCGGCATGTGGGCAGCCGGGCGGAGTACATACGCAACACGGAGACCGTCCTGGCCGAGTGCCAGCGACTCGCCGGCATCCGGCTTCCCGACACCGAGGCCCGATTCCGGCTCAACGCTCGGGACATGCCCGAAAAGGACGAGCTTTACCTGACGTACACCGGAAGCTCGATCGAGTCCGGGGACGAGGGAGTCGTTGGACGCGGCAACCGCGTCAACGGCCTCATCACGCCGTTGCGCCCGATGAACCTGGAGGGTGCCAACGGAAAGAACCCCGTTTACCACGTCGGCAAGCTCTACAACGTCGCCGCGCAGCGCCTCGCACACCGTCTGCACGAAGCGACCGACGGACATGCCGAGGTCCACCTCGTCAGCACCACGGGGCAGCGGCTCGACGAACCCTGGCGCATCCTCGTGCGCCTGTCCTCGCACGATGCGGAGATGGACAAGGTCCACGCGCTCGTCTCCGAGGCCCTGGACGGGTTTCCGGCCCTCACGGACGAGTTGGTCTCGGACGGGATCGTTCTGAGCTGATGAAACTGCATACGCTCGGAGAGGTGCCGCCGGGGTGCCGGCGGCGTCTCCTCGATCACTACGGTCCAGCGGCGGAAGCCTGGCTGAGGGATGCGCCGTTCCTTTTGGCTGAGGCGGCGGAGCGTTGGAAGCTCTCGCTGAAGAGCTACCACGACGCCGGACACGCCTCCGCCGTCGCGCTGGCCACCACTGGTGATGAGACACCGTTGATCCTCAAGGCGTGGTACGAGCCTCTGCGCTACCGCCACGAAACCGCCGCGCTGCGTACCTGGACCGGCGGGCCCACCGCGGGCTTGGCCGAGTCTGCAGATGACTTGTCCGTGGCCGCCCTGGAGCTGGTGGGTGGCCGACCGGGCGGCGGCGACTCCGGCGGATGCGAAAGGCAGACAGTCGCCGCTGCTATCCACGGGCTGCATGAGCTCGCCCGGAGAAGGCCGCAGCCGGATCTGCCCAGTTTGGACGGCTTCCGCCGGGAGGTCATGCTGCCCCGTATCCGAAAGCGAGCACGAAGCCTGGATCTTGGTGCTCGCCGAGCGCTCGTGGAGGAGACGTGCGCAAAGCTTTCCTCGTTCCGGGAAGATGCCACTCGCGGGACCGTGCTGCACGCCGATCTGTACCGGGAGAACGTGATCTTCGATGGTGCTGGGCATCCCCGCCTGATCGATCCGCACCCTCTGGTCGGAGATGCGGCGTTCGACTGGGCCTTCTGGACGGTCTACTACGACCTCGACCACGAGGTGACCGAGCGACTGGCGACTGCCGCGGGTATCTCACGCATCCCCGTCCCGGAGATCACTCCGTGGTGCAGGGCGCTCGCGGTCGACGGATTTCTCTATTACGTGGAGATCGGTGACCCCGCCGAGCCGAAGATCGAGAAGGTTCTGTTCTCGTTCCTGGCCTCCGACGTGGAGGGTGCCGAATGACCACATACCTCCTCCGTCACGGAGAGACGGACTACAGCAAGCAGCACCTCGTCAACGGGGATCCGTCCCGTGCCGTCCCGCTCAACGAAGCGGGTGTCCGTTCCTGCCGACAGCCGTGGTCGGCGCTGCCGATCTACAGGGTGCGCACATGGCTGGCGAGCGAATTCCCGCGAGCCCGGCAGACGGCTTCCCTGCTCACGGGGGTGCCCGCGCCGGACCTGGTCGTGGACGCACGCCTCAACGAACTGGACTACGGGAAGTTCGAAGGGCGCCCCTTCCTGGAGTACGCCGCCTGGCTCGATACCCACGGCAGATCACCATGTCCGCCAGGATCTCGCGAATCCCAGCGCGACGGCATCCGGAGGATGCTCTCCGGGGTCCATGCGGCGCTGAAGTACCCGGGCCCTCGCGTTCTGGTCGGACATGGTCTGCTCCTGTCGGTCCTCCTCTGGTACCGCGACCGGAGTCGGTCCGAACCCGCTCCGCTGTTCTTCCCGGAAGCCCCCTGCGTCGAGCCTCTTTCGGTTCCCGACGATGTGCTTCCCGACTGGATCGAAGCTCTTCTGACCGAGCTCGACAGAGAGGAGCCGCAGGATCCGGAGGCGCGTGGCAGCGCCGCGATATTGCGGATGGGACAGGGGTCGGCGGTTGCTACCTTCGACGCAGCAGTCCACTCGCCGGAGAAAAAGGAACCTCCCCATGCATGATGCCCGCGCCCTTCTCGAAATGGGTGCCGAAGCAGTACGTCGCCTCGGTCGCCGCGGATACTCGCTGGACCTGTCGGCGCTGGAGAGCCTCCAGTCTCGGCGTAACCAGAACATCCGCTCAGCCGACGAGCTGCGGGCAGAGTCCAAGCGGGTGGCCGGCGAGGTTCAGCAGACCGCGAAGCAGGGCGGGGACATCTTGAAGCTGAAGGAACGCGCCCGCGAGATCAAGGAACAGATCCGCGAGATCGAGGCGGACCAGGAGCAGATCCAGGAAGAGCTGCGCACGCTCCTGCTCACCATCCCGAATCTCCCGGACGACAGGGCGCCCGACGGCGACTCCGAGGAGTTCGCGGTGGAGGTCCGCCGGATCGGAACCCCGCCGACGTTCTCGTTCGCTCCGAAGGACCACGTCGACCTCGGCGAAGCCACCGGCATCCTCGACTTCGCGCGTGCCACGAAGCTGTCGGGTCCCCGTTTCGCCGTCTCTCGCGGCGCAGGGGCAGCGCTGGAGCGGGCCCTCGCCACGCTCTTTCTCGACATCCACACCCGTCGGCACGACTACGTCGAGCACTCGGTGCCGTTCCTGGTCACCAGGAAGACGATGACCGGGACCGGCCAGCTGCCGAAGTTCGAGGAGGACTTGTTCAAGACCGGCGTCGCCGATCGCGAACTGTTCCTGATCCCGACGGCTGAAGTCCCTCTCACCAATCTCTACGCGGACGAGATCATCCCGTCGGCCGACCTTCCGGTCGCGATCACCGCGCAGACTCCGTGCTTCCGGTCAGAGGCCGGCTCGTACGGCCGCGACACCCGGGGACTGATCCGTCAGCACCAGTTCACCAAGGTGGAGATGGTGCGGATCTGCGACCCCGAGGACGCTGACGCCGAGCTGGAGAAGATGATCGGCCACGCTGAAGCATGCCTGAAGGAACTGGGTCTTCCTTACCGCGTGGTCACCCTTGCCGCAGGCGACACGGGCTTCTCCGCCCAGCTCACCTACGACATTGAGGTCTGGTTCCCGAGCCAGAACACCTACCGCGAGATCTCCTCGGTCTCGAATTTCGGCACCTTCCAGGCGCGCCGCGCGAATATCCGCACTCGTGGTGCGGACGGTAAGCCCAAGCTGGTTGCCACGCTGAATGGCTCGGGCCTTCCGGTCGGCCGGACCATGGCCGCGCTGCTGGAACACTGCCAGCAACAGGACGGCTCCCTCGTCCTGCCCGAATCACTCGTCCCTTACCTCGGCTTCCGCCGTATCTCGGCGGACGGAACTCCGGAGGCATAGTGCTCGTCGGCGTCTGCGACTTTCCAGGCAGCTACGCTTTCCCCCCTGCCGGATACGGCGGGATCGAACGATGGCTATGGGCGGTCGCAGTAGGTGCCCGTGCCGCAGGCGCCGACGTACACCTACTGGGCCCAGGCTGGCTTTCTGAGCTGGACGCCGAATGGGTCCGCAAGCCGGTCCGTCTCGAAGACGTCAACGCGGGTTCGCTGGCCGAGCGCGAGCTCGAAGCAGCCCGCTACGACCTTCTGATCGTTGGCCACGAGTATCCGTCTCTGCCGGCCTGGGTACGTACCTGGAGCCAGCTGGACTGTGACGTGGCCACGTTCCAGCACTCTCCCGACTTCCGGCACGCCGAATCCGCATTCGACGGCAAACGGTCACGCCTCTACTGCTACTCGCCCGAGATGGTCGAGCGATATGCAGCCCACCAGCCCTTGTCGGAACTGGCTGTCCACCTCGGCCTCAATGAGGAGGAGTCGTCAGCCGTCAAGGGGCAGGACCTGGTATGGCTCGGGCGTATAGACGAGGAGAAGGCACCTCACCTCGCAGTCAGAGCGGCTCAGATACTCGGCCGCCGAATCCGAATCGTCGGTCCCGTCTTCAACGAGGACTACGTGCGCAGCCACGAGAAGGTCTTCGCCGCAGACCATGTGGAGTGGGTCGGCGAACTCGGCGGCCATGCCAAGACAGCTGCTATCAGCGATGCTTCCGTGTTCGTCTACACCTACGAGCGGGCCTATGTGGAAGCGGGTGCAGCCGTCTTCGGTGAGTCCCTCCGGGCGGGGACGCCTATGGCCGCGCTGACCTGGCGGGAGGGGACCTGCGCTCAAGCGGCACTCTGCGACCGCACCGGAGCGACGGCAGCCGTACCGCCTGACGCCGACGACGAGACGGCCTCCGTGGCCCTCGCCGAGGCGATCGAACGAGCTACCGTGCTGGACTACGCCGAGGTACAGTCCGTCGGCCAGCACCGCTTCGACCCAAGGCGGCACTTCGAGGCCATGGCGGCACGCTGATGCCGACCGAGCCGATCACGCAGCAGATAGCAACTGCTCTTCGGCAAGTCCTCGGCCAGAACTGGCAGTTCACGATCAATGGCGAAGAACTTGAGGTCCGTCATCGCCACTGCGGAACGCCTTATACACCACCCCGCCGATCACCATCCTGGGCCGAGATCCTGTCGACCCTGGAGGACGCCTTCGCTGCACGAGGTGTCCGCCGCGACGCGTGTATCCCACTTCGCTGGGGACGAGAAACCGAGTTGGCGATATCGGCGGTCCAAGCTCTTGATCCTCTCCTCAAGGACGGCCGTCCCATGACATACCGGAGCGGGTTCCTCCCTCAACCGGTTGTCAGGTTCACAGGCGAACGTGGCGACGACGGAGAACTCCTCGACGGCTACCTGACGTCCTTCGTCAACGTGTCACGCGTGCAAGCGATTCAGAGTATCGACGAGTACGCGGTCGCCCTGGACGACTGGCTCTATGTTCTCTCACGGCTCGGATTCCACGCCCGGCATATAAGTCTCCACGGCCAGCTCAAGGTCTGGCACCGTCGGCAGGTGGCCGGAGTGACTCTCATGTTCCGGCACATGGATCTCATCCTCGGTGACATCGTGCTCCTCTGGAACATCTGGAACCCGCAGCGCATGGCGGTCGACCTCGGCACGGGCCTTGAACGCTTGGCCTGGGCACGGACGCTCCAGGATTGGAATGAACTGATCTTCGGACGTCTCGCTGGAGCCGCATCCCGCTCTACCTTGGACGCACTGCGGACGGCGACGCTCCTGATCGGCAACGGCATCATGCCCGCAGCACGCGGGGCGGGTGGGGTAACTCGTCGGGTCCTTGGCGCCCTGGACCGTGAGTGCGTAAGGCTTGGGGTGAGCGCTGCGGTTCGGTCATCACATGCGTATTGGTCGTCGATTACGACGCTCCGTGTCCCCTGGCCGGTCATCGTCGCCGTGATCGAACGGGAGATCACCGACCGGCCCCTGCATACGGTGGGCTGGCGCAAATGCCACGACGAACCATCCGCCGCCCACACCTAGACCCGTGAGCCGGTCACTCCACGACGTCGGCCACGAACCTGCTCCACGTCGCGGTCGAGACGCTCAGGTGAGGACCGGCGGGCCGCTTGGAATCGCGTATGAGCACCCCTATCCGGCCAAAAGCCGCCTCAAGACACTCTGTTTCGTTTGCTCCACTGTGTGACGACTTGAACCATCTGGGCTCTTCGGTAACTCCGCCGACGACGGGCATTCACAGCTCCTTATGGACGCGTTCGATCACGGACGAGGAAGCCTCCATGTCCAACGCTTGGGCGCGAAGGTACTCGAACGCAAGTTTGTAGCGGTCAAGTTCCTCGTCCTTCTCAAGAAATAGTGAGCCGGTGTGGAAATCGACGTACACCACGTCGAGAGCTGGCTCGGTCCCGCCGATGATGACGAAGCTGCCCAGGGCGGCGGCATGGGCCCCCTTGGAGAAGGGCAGCACCTGGAGCGTGATGGCGGGCGACTCGTTCGCTTCGAGGAGCCGGTCGAGCTGTTCTTTCATGATCTGCGGTGACCCGACGACTCGGCGGATCACGGACTCGTCGAGAATCGCCCAGAGCCGCAACGGCCTGGGTGCCCGGTTGAGGATCTCCTGCCGCTTCATGCGGATGTCGACCAGTCGCTCGATCTCCCCTGACTCCAGAGGGATCTCGTTGGCCCGCTGCAGCGCGGTGCTGTAGGCGCGGGTCTGCAGAAGACCGGGGACGTAGACGCAGGAGAAGTGGCTTTCGCTCACCGCTTCGTCCTCAAGGGTGAGCAGCAGGTTCATGCTCTCCGGGATGGAATCGGCGAGGGAACTCCACCAGCCCTGTTGCTTGGCGTCCTTGGCCAGTCCGACGATCGCTTGCCGCTCGGCATCGGTTGCGCCGTACTCCCGGCACAGCGCATCGACGACGATCCACTTGACCGGCCCGGACTGCGTCTCGTACCGGCTGACCGTGGCCTTGGAGACGCCGACGAGCCCGCCGGCCTCTTCCAGTGTTAGGCCCTTGCGGGCCCGTAACTTGCGCATCATCACGCCAAGTTGGCGGCGGCGGGTGGTGGTCCGCTCGACCATGTGACTCCTTCGTCCACGCCGGGAATGGCCCGGTGATCGCCCTCAGGCTAGGCAGCAGCGAACTGACTGACCACTAGATTCACTCGATGGATTCTCGTGAGAAGTTACACAGGGAGATTTCTCTGTGCCATTCTCGCTTACGGATGGCTACGCGCTGCAGCCGTACGGATACGGCAGGCGCAGCACGCGTGTGGCCGGGAGGGAGGAACCGGCATGTCTGACTGCAAGGTCCCTGAGCCCCGACTCCGCTGTGTCCTGCCCTTCGAGGCGGCGCCGGCGGAGGTGCGCTCGCTTCGGAGAGCTGCGGTTCATCAGCTGACTAGATGGGGTCTGCCCGAGGCCGCCGACGAGGCTGGGCTGCTTGTGACCGAGTTGGCGACGAACGTTGTCAAGCACGTAGGTGAGGGCGCGTCGGCGACCCTGATCCTCGAACGGAGAGGTGGGCGGCTGAGGGTGGAAGTTCACGACAAGAGCCGTACGGTCCCGGTCCTCAAGCCGGGGGAGTGTGACGAGGAGTGCGGCCGAGGCCTGCATCTCCTCGCGGCATTCGCGTTGGACTGGGGAACCGTTCTGGCTGCAGTCGGCAAATCGGTTTGGTGCGAGATTGCGCTCGGCATGGAGGGGGGCTGCCGCCGCATCGAACGGGCGGCCGAAGTGCTGGACGGCTACAAGGCCGGTGGCGTGGGCTGTCACGGGAGGGTGCGGGGAGCCGGCCTTGAAGAGTCGGCGATCGAGTTGATCGCTGACCTGCTTCATTGGTCCGCCGCCCGCGGCCACGACCCGGACGACGTTCTCGACCAGGCTCAGATGCGCTACGAGGCAGAGACTGCAGCGTAAGCAACTGCCAGTCTCTCGTCCGTACCCTGATCACAGTGTTGCGCGGATGCGGAGCAGTGTGCCCGCGTCGTCCACGGCTCCGTGTTCATGGAGCTCCAGTGCCATGCGGACGACGTTCTGATGACTCTGATCCCGTCCGTAGATGTGGATCAGGTTGTCAGCCAGTTCCCGATCCTGCTGGTGGCGGAGCAAGCACACCAGTGTCGCGATCTCCACGTGACTCAGTGTGTGCACTGTGTGATACAGGAGAGCCAACGGGCTGCCTTGCCGGCCGCTTGCCTGAAGGGCGCCAGCCTTGGCGGCAATGTTCCGGGCGGCATGCTCGTCCGAGGCGCTCCGCTGCCGGTCCCCTTGCTGACGGGGGACCGGCAGCGCACTCGGCTCATTTGTTGCGACTGTTGCCGGACCAGATCCCGGGCCGGCGTGCCTCGCCGACCGTGAGGCGAGGAGTCTGAGTCGCGCATTTTCGTTCCTGAGCCGGTCAATCTCGATCTCGGAGTCGTCGCGGAGCTGTTTCAGGCGACCCCTCTGCGGCTCCAGCTCGTCGCTCGCCACCTCCGTTCCCTGGGGGTGACGAGCGAGATGCGTGGTCGTGGCCGAGGATGGCCGAGCTTCCGTGAGGGCGTCGCCCGCAGATTCTGTCCTCAGCTTCTCCAGTTCGGCGCGCAGGGCCACGCAGTTGTCGCAGTGGTCCGCGTTCGCTCGCTGCCGAAGCTCACGCAGGTCGGCGAACGTGACGTCGACTTGGGAGCCGCTGCTTGCGTCCGCGCAGGATGACGCGTGTATCTGTTCAAGGAGCTCCAGCGCTGGAACGGATTTTCCGCTGAGGAATCGCGACAGTGACGTCTCGGAAATTCCGAGACGCTTTGCCGCTTGCGCCTGAGTCGGATCGGGAATGTCTTTCTTTGTTCTACTTTCACCCGTCAGGTGACAACAGAGCTGCTGGAGCTGCAGAGCCAGCTCCCGCTTCCCTGGCGGAACGTCACTGCCGATGGCCTTCCGCGCCCACGTGTGACCAGGGCTGCCATATGTCATGTCTCAGTCATCCCTTGCGCTCCGCGGCCCTGCTGCCGGTTCAGGCTGCTGCTGTGTCATCGATTGTGCCGTAAGGAGCGTGAGGTGCGCTTGCTGTTTTTGTCGCAAGAGGCGCATCCTTGACTCCTTCCTGATCGCTGGTGCAAGAATCTTCGTAGGCAATCATTCGTGACGTCAAAGTCGCGTAGCGGGGGGCTTGTTGCGTCTAAAGATGTGCTTTATGCATGCTTTAAACGCGACTTGCTTTGTTGGCGGCTTATGTGCGCCTTCGCCGTTTGGCAGATTCTGGAGGATCAGCAGATGACGCTGCCGTCGTGGCAGAGCGAGGACCTGGGAAGCATGGCGCGTACGGCCTTGTGGCTTCTCCAGGTGGTGGGGGTAGGCGAGAGGTTCAAGAAGGTGGAGCTGCGGGAGGCGTTTCCGGACGTCGCGCAGATCGACCGGCGGTTGCGCGGCCTCCGGGACTACGGCTGGAAGATCGATACGAGCCGTGAAGACCCGACGCTGACGCAGCAGGAGCAGCGTTTCGTCGCCGCGGGTGCCGAGGTATGGCTGCCTGGACAGGCCAAGGCTCCCAAGCACAAGGCGAGTATCACGACGTCTCAGAGGTCCAAGATCCTCGCGGATGACAACTACATGTGCCGGTCGTGCGGAATCACAGCCGGTGAGGCCTACGAGGACACCGTTACCCCGGCCGTGCTGAATGTGGCCCGGCGCAAGGTGGTGCTGCCGGACGGTTCCGTCGGCTACCAGACCGTGACGGAGTGCAAGCGGTGCGGTGTGGGGAGCGGTGAGCGGACGGTCGAGTTGGCGCAGGTGCTGGCGGAGGTCCGCGCTCTCTCTCCGATGGAACGGCAGGTGCTCACCAGCTGGATTGAGGCTGACCAGCGCACACTCGGAGTGCTGGAAAGGGCGTGGGGCACCTACCGGAGTCTCCCCGCGGATTCGCGCAAGGTCGTGGCCGCCGAACTGGCCGACGACAACGACTGACACGGGAGCGGAGACAACGATGATGCGAGAGTTTGCCCCGCCGCCGAGGGCGGATGAGTTCAGTGAACGGATCAAAACGAAGGTGCGGGAGGTCCGCGACGCCGGCGGCACCCGCGAAACCGTGACGGTCGACTGGAACGAGCAGCAGGCCCACGTCGAGGTCATCGACCTCCCGCTCAACAGTCTGTACTTCAACCCCGGCACACACCGGATTCGTGCCCAGCGTAGCCACGACCCCGTCCGGGACGAGGGGTTGGACAAGGATCCGTGGAGCACGGAGAGCCAGGACTACCTGGGGTTCCTCCTCCAGGCCTCGCCGGCCGACCCCAGCCTTCGCGACCCGGACTTCGACGCCCTCTTGGACAGCCTCAAGCAGTTCGGGCAGAACGATCCCGGCCTGGTCACCCACCACGGCATCCTGGTCAACGGCAACACGAGGGCTTGCGCCCTGCGGAAGCTGGGTGTGCAGTCGATGCGGGTCGGGGTGTTGCCTGAGTCGTTCACCTGGGCCGATGTCAACGCTGTCGAGCTGTCCTTGCAGCTCCGCAAGGATCACCGCAGGGACTACACCTTCATCAACCGCGCGCTCGCGCTGGAGGAGCAGGCCGCTCTCGGGCGGACCCCGGAGCAGATCGCCAAGGCTTTCCGGATCCAGGTGAAGACGTACCACCAGGAGCGCTGGATCCTGACGACGATTCGGGAGCTGATCGACCGCAGCGCGAGCGGCGGGGGTTCGAAGCTGCGCCTTGTCGACTGGGAAGGAGCCCAGGAACGCCTGAAGGAACTGCACAGGCTCTACATGAAGCTGGAGTCGGTTGACCGCGACCAGGCCGAAGTGCTCAAGGAATGGCGGTTGGCGGCCATCCTTCTGGACTTCTCCAAGACGGATGTGCGACACATTGACGAGGACTTCCTCAAGGAGGGGCTTGGCGACATGCTCCCCGCCGCAGAGGCTTCGGGCCCCACGGTGCCTGAGGCCGCAGGGATAGCCATTCCCGGCCTGGGGCTTACTGTCCCGGCGGCCTCCTCCGCCGTCTCGGAGGCGCGCGCGCTGAACGACCGGCTTCTTCGGGCCAAAGCCGCGGTGGCCACCGGCAACCCTGGTCTCGCGGACAGCGGAAAGGCCGAGAAGCAGGAAGTGATCACTAAGGCGGAGAAGGCCTTCGACAAGGCCATCGAGGCGGCCGGCCGGAGTGCCCGCTTGCGCAAGCGTAAGCAGCTCGCTCCCGCCCGGCTTGCCGAGGCGTGCGCCAGCATCGACCAGTGTGTGGCCGACCTTGTGCAGGCACGGTCTTCTCGCAGTCTGGACGAGGAAGCGTTCGACGATGCCGTCCTCAAGCTCCGCAGCAGCCTGCGCAAGCTGGCGCAGCAGGCGGGCCGGGGTATGCCTGACCCCGGTGACGGGGTTGCCTGGCTGCTCGAAGCCGCGACGGTGGAGCCCACGGTATGACGCTCAGTGCTGAAGGAACCTCGCTGCGACTCGCTTTCGATGAGACGCGCACCCGTGTGGTGCTGCGCACCACCGATGAGTATCAGCAGGATCTCGTCCAGCTGGCCGCCCGCTTTCGTACGGGCGGCCAGCTGGGCCCTCTCAGCGCGTCGATCGCGCTGGATGAACTCCTCGCTGACCTGGGGGTGCTCGGGTCCTGGCCGCACCCCCAGGGTGTGGAGTGGGAATCCGGGTTGCGCACGCTGGTGGCCGGCGTGGTGCAGGACGCCAACACGGTCAAGCAACGCCTGGACGAGTCTCCCGGGCACACTGAGACGGCACCCGGCGAGGTGCGAGGCCTCCTGGGAGAGACCTGGCGGGGTGAGCTCAGTGAGTTCCAGCTCCGGGACATAGCCAAGCTGCTGTCTCTTCAGCATGGGGCGAACTTCAGCGTCCCCGGTGCCGGCAAGACCCGTGTCGCTCTCGCTGTGTACGCGGCTCAGAAGGCACAGGGACGGGTGAGCCGCCTTCTCGTCGTCTGCCCTAAGTCGGCTTACGAGTCGTGGCGTTACGAGACGGCCGTGTGCTTCCAACACGCCTTGCGGACACACGTGCTCGACGGCTCGATGGACCAGTGGACGGAAGTCCTGATCGTCAACTACGAACGCCTTGACCGCTCGCTCGGCTTGCTGGCCGGGTGGCTTAAGGCCGGACCCGCGATGATCATTCTGGACGAGGCGCACCGGATGAAACTGGGCGCGCGAGGTACGTATGGCGCTGCCTGCATGGCCCTGGGACCGCTGGCAGCGCGTCGCCTCATCCTCACAGGAACGCCTGCGCCGAACGGGGCCAAGGACCTGGAGAACCTGCTGGGCTTCGTATGGCCGGGGCATGGCCAGCGCACGGTGGTCCAAGCTGTGGCTGGTGGTGACCTCGCTCATGCGAGTACGGTCCTACGACCCCTGTTCACCCGGACGACCAAGCACGAACTCGGTCTTCCCCCAGTTCAGCTGAGTCTGCGCTACGTGGATCTGCCTCCGCTCCACGACGAAATCTACGAGTCGCTGGCCCAGGGCGCGAAAGCGGAGCGAGCCCGAGACGATCTCAGTGCTCTGGGCCGGACAGCGCTTCGCTTGCTGATGGCGGCGGTCAGCCCCGCGCTTCTCCTGGAGAGCGGAAGCAAGTACGAGCCGTTGGCGTACCAGCTCCCGCCTTTGGAGATTCCAGCGAACAGTTCCCTGTACGCACTCATGCAGTCCCTGCCTGACCATGAACTGTCACCCAAGTACCAGGAGGCCATCACGATCATCGCGGAGAACGCCGCGCGTGGCCGCAAGACCTTGCTCTGGACGACCTTTGTCCGGAGCCTGACCACGCTGGAGCGGTTGCTGGAGAAGTACAGCCCGGCTGTCGTCTACGGTGGCACGCCTGACCGTGACGAACAGCTGAGGCGCTTTCGTGAAGACCCGAGCTGCATGGTGCTCATCTCCAACCCCGCCACCCTGGGCGAGGGCATCAGCTTGCACCACGTCTGTCACGACGCCGTCTACGTCGACCGGGACTTCATGGCCGGCCGGTTTCTTCAGAGCCTCGACCGCATCCACCGGCTCGGACTGGCACCGGACACTGAGACCAGGGTTACTGTGCTGGCGGCGCGCAAGACGATCGATGAGGTGGTGGCTAACCGGCTTGAGAAGAAGCTCGACTTCATGGGGCGGATCCTCGACGACCCGACGGTTCAGCAGCTCGCGGACCTTGAGGAGGAACCCTCGGTCGGGGCCGGTCTTGCGCCCAGCGATGTCGAAGCCCTGTTGCGTCACGTGGGCGGTCGCTGACGTACCGCCGGCTTCCTGTCGGCGGGGAGGGGACGCCTACTACCCTCTGGAAGTGTGACGAACGAACCCGAGTGGGTGCCCCCGGAGGGATCGTGGGCGTCCTCTGCGGCGCGACGCCGGAATATGCAGGCGATCCGAAGCCGTGACACGAAGCCCGAACAGTTGATCCGTCGGCTGGTGCACGCCAAAGGGCTTCGTTACCGTGTCGCCGCCCGCCCGCTACCGGACCTCCGCCGGACGGCTGACATGGTCTTCCGGCCGGTGAAGGTCGCGGTGTTTGTCGACGGGTGCTATTGGCACGGATGCCCCGAGCACTATGTGCCGCCGAAGACAAACTCCGGCTACTGGTCGGAGAAGGTTCTCCGGAACGTAACAAGAGACCGTGATACGGACCAGCGGCTGACCGAGGCAGGGTGGCTCGTGCTCCGGTTTTGGGAGCACGAGCCGTCAGGCGCTTGTGCTAGCCAGATCGCTGACGCGGTTCTGGCGCGCAGGGCGCGTTGATACGGAAATCTCCATCTGCTCTGCGCTGGGATCGGAGGTCTCAAGGCGAACAGTATCGCTAGATTCCATTGCGTACTTGGCCAGCAACTTGGTCCGGTATTCGGGGCGGAGAACTGCTGCGATAGCGCGACCCACCGCTTCGGCGACCGGCGGCGGAAAAGCGTTTCCGACCTGCCGGTACCGTGCTGTCTTCCCGCCCCGGAAATCCCATTCGCGCGGGAAACCCTGAATGATTGCCGCCTGCTCCACCGTGAGCATGGGGCCGACGGGCCTGAAAAGATCCCGCTCCGGGTTGCATTCTTTGGGGTCGTTTGCGACGCCCATGGCGTCGACGTTCATGGTCGCCCAGGCGCGCTTGGCTCGCGTGGGG
Organism: Streptomyces fuscichromogenes; assembly: GCF_014645815.1. Taxonomy (GTDB): domain Bacteria; phylum Actinomycetota; class Actinomycetes; order Streptomycetales; family Streptomycetaceae; genus Streptomyces; species Streptomyces fuscichromogenes. Next base: position 88,918 of record NZ_BMML01000002.1, read on the forward strand.
CCGAGGTCTGCTCCGCCATGCTTCTTGGATCCACCTACCAGGGTCGGAGCCACGCCCCGGCCCGCCGAGGCGGCCTTCTCGGCTGCGTCGTACCAGTCGTCGTACACGTTCTGGCCGGTGCGCTCGCCAGGTTTCGCGGGTTTGCCGTCCTTGTTCAGGTCCCAGTACTTTTCAAGGCGCTCACGCATGGTCTCTCGGAGATGAGAGAAGACTGTCGCCTCGTCGGCCCTGAGGTAAGCTGGCCATTCGAAATCGTGTGGACTCTTGTCCAGTGCGTTCTTGTGGATGGCGACAAGGATTGCCCGTGGGCGTAGCTGTGGCACGCCATAATTTTTGGCGTCCAGCCGTCGCCATACCTTACGCATGGCAATATCCTGAGCTTTGGGTGAGTCGTTGGAATTGATCTTCGGAACTGCGTAGCCTGCCTTTCGCAGGCGGTTCAAAATCTTAATCCGATAGTCGATGAAAAATTCTGGAGGTTCGAGAATGCCGCGCACATTCTCGATCATTACAGCCTTCGGCAGCAACTCTTCAATGATCTCCAGGGCGGCAGGGAAGAGATCGCGCTCATCGTCTTCCCCGAGTCTTTTTCCGGCCAGGGAGAAAGGAGGGCAGGGTACGCCGCCAGCCAGGAGGTCGAGGTCTCCTGGCTTTAGGTTCAGGCTTTTTTCGAGATCGGATCCCAAGAATTTGCGGACATCCATAGGGTGGATCTGCTGTGCTTTCTCGGGGCTCCATCCTGGCCAATCACCCACATTGGCACGCAACGTGGTGACAGCGTGAGTATCCCACTCGACCAGGGCGCTGTGATCGAATCCCGCGTGGTGCAGCCCAACGGCTTGGCCGCCCGCCCCCGCACAGATCTCGATTGAGGTCAGTGGCTGGCTGAACTGGGGGCGATCATGGCCGCTGGACATGACTCTCCTTACTGGATCATGGTTCATACGAGAGTTGGTGATCTTGCCACAGCAACCCCGGCACCATGAGTCTCGCACTAATCAGGACCCACGCGTGCGCGCCCGTACGCCTAGGGGCATGAGTCACATGAGCTGGAGGCCCGAGAGTCGAATGGCATTGCTCGCAGCCGCTGGCGATCAGCCGTGGCAAGCGCTGTATGAGGTTGTGCTCCCGCACCAGCAGTCCGACGTGCGCTGTGGCGGCCAGGCCACTGCTCGGCCACGCGCCGCGAGCGTCGTCGCGTACTGGGGGAGGAGGGCCGTGTCGGACGGGGAGGAGCTTTCCGAGGCGGCGAAGGCCTCGTAGGAGGGGACCGTGCCCGTGACGATGCCCAGGTTCGGGGTGCCGGAGGTCGAGAGCTCGCGGAGGGAGGACTCTATGGTCGAGAGGTGGGTGGAGTGGGACGGGTACTCGGCGGCCAGGTCGGGGTAGGCCGTCAGGAGTTCCGCCAGTTCGGTCGCCGGCCAGTGCAGGACCGCTACCGGGAAGGGGCGGGAGAGGGCCTCGCGGTAGGTGCCCAGTTCCGCTCGGAGGCGGGAGATCTCCGCCTCCAGTTCCGCCGGGTTGTCCGAGCCCAGGGACCAGACGCGTTTCGGGTCGTGGAGTTCGTCCAGGGAGATCGGGGAGGAGTGGAGGGTGTCGGCGCGGGCGTCCCAGTCGTCGTGGGGCAGGCCGAGCATGCGGCGGACGCGGTGGCGGCCGAACAACACCGGGTGCGTCGCGTACGGGGGTTCCACGGCGTCCGTGAGGAGGAGGACCGCCGCCTCCGTGAACGTGTCGTGCGCCGCTTCCAGCTCGTCGTGGGATTCGAGGGACTCCGCGACGATGACCCAGGGGGCCGGGTCGCGGGGGGCCGTGGTGCGGATGCCGTCGATGATCGCCCTGGCCTCTGCCTCGTGGTCGTACTCCCACAGGTTCGAGGCCTTGAGGGCGCGGACGAGGGGGGCGTTCTCCAGGGTGTCCGGGGTGGCGAGGAGGCGGTCGTAGAGCGCGGTGGCCGCGGGGCGGGCGTCGGCCAGTTCCAGGTGGGCGGCGGCCTGGAGGAGGAGGGCCTCGGCGTCCTCGGGATACCGGTCGGCGGTCCGCTCCAGGCGTGCCGCTTCGGCGGTGTGGTCGACGACGTTCTCGGCAGGCGTGTCGGGGCGCATGAACGACACGGTACTGCCCGGCGGTGACAAAGAAGAGATAGGGATGGGGGGCAGTCGGTGGCGAGAGGAGTCGTTCGGTGCGGTTCGAGTTCGGTGGGTGTGTCGTGGAGTGGCGGGGGCCCGCTCCTTATTACTTCCTGCCCGTCCCGGAGGAGGAGTGCGAGGAGATCCGGGCCGTGGCCGCCATGGCCTCGTACGGGTGGGGGGTCATCCCGGTCGAGGTGACCCTGGACGGGGTGGTCTTCGAGACGTCCCTGTTCCCCAGGGACGGCGGGTATCTGCTGCCGCTCAAGAGCGCGGTGCGCAGGCCGCGGGGGCTGGGGGAGGGGGACGAGGTACGGGTGGCGGTGCGGGTGCGGCTCGGGTAGTCCTGCGGCGGCGGGGGCACGGTGGGTGCGCGCCCCCGCCGCCGGGCCGGGTCAGATCGTCACGCCGTCGATCTGCAGGGTCTGCACTGCCTTCGCCGCGACCGACACCGCGACCGTCTTTCCGGACAGGTAGGTGTCCGAGTACGACTTGTAGGCGTCGCCGCCCGTCGTCACCGTGTTCCAGCGCGGGACCAGGCCGTTCGTACCGCCGGTCACCGTCGTGAAGCCGGAGAGGTTGAAGGTGAAGGTCTGGGCGGAGGTGGCGGTGTTCAACGCCACTATCACCAGGCGTTTGGCCGAACTGTCGTAGGCGGCCACGGCGTTGCTCACGCCCGTGTCCAGGATCTTCATGCCGGGGCGGATGTGGCGGCTGAACTGGGCCATGACGTAGTACTTGGTGGTGACCGCGCCCGCCGCCAGGGTGTCCGCGTCGTACGCGATCATCGCCCAGTTCGTGGACGGGTCCATGACCTGCCAGTAGACCCAGGCGGTCGGGTGCAGCCAGCGGAAGTCGTAGAGCAGGTTGAAGGCGAGGGTGTAGCCGGTGCCGTCGTTGTCGCCGGTCTCGGAGTTCCAGAGGGCCTTGCCGGCCGTCGTCACGACGTCGGTGTACAGGAGGTCGCGGCGGCCGCCGGAGCCCTGGTAGCCGTGGACGTTGACGCGGTCCACGTAGCCCTTCGTGGTGGAGGAGAAGGCGCTCCAGGTGGTGCGGGCGAGGTCGTAGCTCGTCTCGTCCGAGGCCGAGATCTTGGTCGTCGTCAGGCCTCGGCTGTTCAACTCGCTGCGGAGATAGGGGAGTACGGCCGCCTGGACCGTTGAGTCCATGTGGCAGCCCTCCTGGGTGCCGGTCGCCGTCCACCACGAGGACGACGGTTCGTTGAAGGCCTCCACCGTCGCGAAGTTCACGCCCCAGTTGTTCTTGGCGTACAGGGCCACGGAGGCGAGGTGGGAGGCGTGCTGGCGGTAGTTCCAGGACTGGAGGTTGTTGCCGCCGTCGGAGGCGCCGGACGGGTTGTGGTTCAGACACATCCACCACATGGGGGAGTTGGCGAAGAGTTCGGCCGTCGCGCCGCGGTTCACCGCCTTCACGAGCATCGCGCGCTGGGTGGCGTCGGCGGTCCAGTCCCAGGCCGAGGAGGTGGGGTCCTCGTTGTTCCAGTCCTGCCAGTAGCCCTCGATCTGTTTGAACGCGGGGATGTTGGCGGAAGCCACCATGCTCTCGCCGTTCACGCTGTTCCAGCTGGACGCGCCCAGGTTGTAGCGGGCGATGTTCAGGCCCAGTCCGGGCAGCGAAGTGCTGTTGTACGTCGTCGACTTGGTGGTGAAGAAGATGTCGGCGAAGTCGTCCCGGGTGCCGAAGACATTGCCCCACCAGGCCAGTGAGGTGCCCCAGCCCTCCCAGGTGCCGTACGAGGTGGACGGGCTGACGGCGATGGTCGCGTCGGCCCGTGCCGTGCCGGTGGCCAGGGCGCTGCCCAGGAGGCCGCCTCCCGCGGCGGCCAGGAGTGTTCTGCGTCGGATCATGGCTGCTTCTCAACCTCTCCGTGCGGCTCAAACACCGGTTCCCGGACCGGCGTCGACTCGTCCCCCCGCATGCCAACAGGAAGCATCAGGTGTGGCGTATGAGGTTGTCGAGGGGTGTGACAGTGCTTTCTGACAGTGGTTTCTAAAACCCGTTGAGGAAGCAAAGGGGAAGCGGCGGAGGGGGAGGTCCGGTGAGCAGGGTCCGCGTGGCTCTGGTGAGTTGGCGGCGGGCGCCTTATCGTGCGGGACCGACCGGGGGTCGGCGGGAGGTGCGCGGTGCGGGTCGTGGGGCACGGCGAGCGGCGGAGGCGGGCGCGGCGCCGACGGGTGCTGTGGACCGGGGGCGAACTCCTCGTCACCATGGGCGTGGTGCTGATGCTCCTCGTCGTGCACCAGCTGTGGTGGACCAACCGGGAGGCCAAGCAGGGGGCCGCGCGGAAGGTGGCGGCACTGGAGCGGGAGTGGGGCGGCTCCGGTGGCTCCGACGGCTCGGGGGCCTCCGGGGGGTCGGGTGGCGGTGCGGGTACGAGTGGCTCCTCGTCGTCGGCGGCCCGGTCCGGCACGTCGTACGCCACCCGCGTCGTCGCCTCCCAGGCGTACGCCGTCCTCGTCGTCCCGCGGCTCGGGCTGCGGGTCCCGATCGCCGAGGGCGTCAGCAAGCCGAAGGTGCTCAACCACGGGTACGTCGGCCACTACCCCGGTACCCAACAGCCCGGCCAGGCAGGGAACTTCGCACTCGCCGGGCACCGCAACACGCACGGCGAGCCGTTCCGCTATCTGCCGCGGCTCCGGCGCAAGGACACGATCGAGGTCGAGACGAGAACGGCGACGTACACCTATGTCGTGGACCAGATCCTGCCGCAGACGTCGGCGCGTGACTCGGGGGTCGTACGGCCCGTACCGCGTTCGATCGTGAAGCCGTCGTACGGGTACGAGGAGCCGGGGTACTACATCACCCTCACCACCTGTACGCCCGAGTTCACGTCCCGGTACCGGATGGCGGTGTGGGGGAAGCTGGTGTCGACGCGGCCGAGGGCCTGACGCGGGGCCGCGGCCGGGCAGCCGGCCCCGGTCCACGGTCGCGTCCTCGTCGGCGTTGCCTGCGTACACGTTGCCTGCGTACACGCGGTCACGTTGCCTGCGTACACGCGGTCGCTGGGCGGAGCCCCGGCCGGTGGTCCGGCGGCCGGGGCTCCCGTTCAGCGGAGGGTGTCGACCAGCAGGTTCGCCGCCACCGCCGCCCCGTCGGTGCGGATCCCGCCGGCCAGTGACCTGGCCCGCGCGCGGGTCTCGGGTGCCAGGGCCGTCTTGAGGGCGACGCCCAGGGCGTCGACGGCCGGGGCCGGACCGTCGAGTGCCGCGCCGATGCCCAGCTCGGCCACCTGGCCGGCCCAGTAGGGGTTGTCCGACAGCTGGACGGCCACCACCACCTGCGGGACGCCCGCCCGGGCGGCCGTCGCCGTCGTGCCCGCGCCGCCGTGGTGCACCACGGCGGCCACCCTGCCGAACAGCCGCTGGTGACTGACCTCGCCGATGGCGAAGCAGTCGTCCCGGCCGTCCACCAGGCCGAGGTCCGCCCAGCCGCGGGAGACCAGGGCGCGGTGCCCCTGGGCGCGGATCGCCTCGATGACCGAGCCGGCGATGTCCTGCGGCGGGATCATGCTGCCGAAGCCGACGTAGACCGGCGGGTCGCCCGCCTCCAGGAACGTCACCAGGTCGGCGGGGAGCGGGCGTTCGTCCGGCAGGGTCCACGCGCCCGTCTGTGTCACGTCGAGGCCGGGTGTCGTCCGCCAGGGTCCCAGGGCCGGGTCCGCCGCCAGCCACGGCCGGTCGGTGAGGACGTGGCCGCGGACGTCGGCCACCGGTGGCAGGCCGATCGACGACCGGTGGCCGTTGAGCGCCTCGCCGAACTCCGCGTGCACGGCGCGGGCGTCCAGCTCCCAGCGCGCCAGGTTGTCGGTCTCCGCCGGCTCCGGCCAGCCCGGCCGCGGCGGCGGAGCGTGGTACGGCGAGGGCAGGTGGACCGCCGCGTAGCTCACGTACACGTAGCGGACACCCGCGGCCTCGGCCGCGGACCGTGCGGCTGTCTGGGCCAGGCCGGCCGCCACCAGGGCGTCGCATCCGTCGAGCGCCGAGGGGAAGACGTCGAACTGGGTGGCGACCAGCTCGGCCCGGTACCGGGACAGGTCCGCCGCCGACGGCAGCGCCGTGCCGCGCATCAGTTCGCGCACCGGCGGGCCGACCGGCACCGGTTCGATCCCGAGTCCGTGTCAGCCGCCGTGCGAACTCCTCGTCCGGAGGGACGCACATCCGCACCCGGACGCCGAGCGCCCGTAACCGCACCGCGAGTGCCACCAGCGGTTCTACATCGCCACGCGTTCCGTATGTGGACAACAACACCCGCATTCCGCGCCCTCTTTCGTTCCGGATTCCCGTGCGTCTCGGTCCGTACCCGCCGCGGCATCGGGCAATGCCCGTTTACCGCGCGGCGGGAGGGCGCAGGGAATATGCGGGCAGCAGGGCGCCGTCCTCGATGGCCGCGGTGAGCGCCGGCCTGCCTTCCAGGCTGGTTCCCGATCGTCAACACAACCTGAGAGCTGCTGCATGCATGGTTCGTCAGAGTTCATACCTGATGTTTCGGTCATCTTGCCCTGTGCCGGATTCGGCACCCGATTCAGCGCGCCCTACCCGAAGGAGCTGCACTGTCTGGCTCCTGGAGTCACGGTCCTGGACCGCAGTCTGGAGGGCGTCGTCAAACTGGCCGAAAGCGGGCTCAATGTGCGTCTGGTCGTCGTGATCGGGGCGCACAAACTGGATACCGTGCGTTATCTCGAGCGTTATGCCGAGACATTTCAATTGGTCTTCATCTACCAGAACGAGTCGTTTGAACCGGGTCTCGACGGGGCCATCCGGTCCGCCCTGCCCATGGTGCGGGGGACGGTGGCCCTGGTCCTGCCTGACATCGTTGTTTCCGACGCGGACAGCGCGGACATTCTCCTCGCCGCGGTGCGGCACACGGCGGTGACGGGGTGGAGCGTCGTGGCCGCGGAGGAACGGGATCCAGGCGTGCTGCGGCAGATGGGCGCGCTGGCCGTGGTCGAGGCGGGGGGTCTCCTGACCGTCGGGGCGGCCATCGACAAGCCGGCCGACCCGTCGGGCTTCAACGCGTTCTGGGGCATGGTCGCGGCTGCCGAGAACGAGGCGCACCGGTTACCCGACGTGGTGGCGAAAGGGGTGGACAGCCCGCTGGCCGGTGCGGTCGCCCTCATGGTGGCGGGAATCACCAACTACAACACCCCGGTGGGCTGACGTCCCGGGCGCCCGCGGGCCGCTCGTGCGGGGCGGGCGCCCCGCGCGTCGCGGGGCGGCAAGCCGGTCGCGGGGTGCTCCGCATGTCGCGGGGCGGCAAGCCGGTCGCGGGGTGCTCCGCATGTCGCGGGGCGGCTCGGCTGGTGCGCCCGCTCGGCTAGTGCGCCCGCTCGCGCAGCGCCACCACCCCTGCCGCCCCCAGCACCGCCACGCCGGCCGACACCGCCATCGCCACGTCCGTGCCGTGGGCGAGGCCGCCCCCGGTGGAGGTGGCCAGGGCGATGGTCAGGGCCACGCCCGCGCAGGAGCCGATGTAGCGGAAGGTCTGCTGGGCGCCCGAGCCCATCGCGGCGCGGGCGGCGGGGACCGACTCGACCGCTTGGAGGGGGAGCGCGGCGTTGAGGATGCCGCTGCCCACCCCGCCCAGGGCCAGGCCCGGCAGCAGCCGGGGCCAGGAGCCGGCGTCCAGGGCGCCCAGCATGGTCAGCGCGCCGGCCGCGTGCAGCAGGAAACCCGCCGCCAGTTGCCGGCGCGCCGGGACCCGGCCCGCCAGGCGCTTCGCCTGCAACGCCACCGTGAAGGACAGCCCGGACCAGAGCAGGAACAGCCACGCCGTGTCCATCGCGGACATCCCCAGCGTCTGCTGGAGCACCGCCGGCAGGTAGCTGAACAGGCCTATCACCGTCAGGCCCGTGACCAGGCCGCTGAGGGAGGAGACCAGGAAGCGGGGGGTGCGGAAGAGGGCCAGGTCGATCATCGGGGTGGACGAGAAGCGGCGTTCGACGAGGGCGAAGGCCGCCAGCAGGACGACCGTGACCGCCAGCAGCAGGGCCACCGGTGCGCGCAGCCACCCGTCCCGGCCCAGGGTCAGCGCCGCCACCAGGGAGACCAGCGCGAGGCCGAAGGTCAGGGCGCCGGCGATGTCCGGGCGGCCGCCGCGGGGTGAGCGGGACTCCGTCAGGGTGCGGGCGGAGACTCCGGCCACCAGCAGCGCGGCCGCGCCCAGTACGGCGTACGCCACCCGCCAGCTGGGCAGCGCGCCGGCGACCAGTGGGCCGAGCGCGATGCCGCCGCTCACGAACGCGCCCCACACGCCGGTCGCGTGCAGTCGGCCGCGCGGGCTCGGGAACGCGGCCACCAGCAGGCCCAGGCTGCTCGCCAGGATCGCCGCGCTCGCCGCGCCCTGCGCCACCCGGGCCAGGGTGAAGGCCCAGGTGGAGGTGGTCAGGCCGCCGAGGGCGGTGGTCAGGCCGAGGGCGAGGGTGCCGGCGACGAAGATCCGGCGCCGGCCGTAGTCGTCGGCCAGGCTGCCCGCCACCAGGAGGAGCGCGGCGAGGCCCAGCGGGGTGCCGTTCAGCAGCCAGGCCTGCGCGGAGGGCGGGGTGTGCAGGGCGGCGACCGTGTTCGGAAGGGTGACCACCGGGGCGGTGTAGGTCATCAGGGCCACGGCGGTCGCGGCGCTGGTGAGGGCGAGGGCGGGGCGGCCGCTCCGGGTGGGGCCGGGGCTGGGGTCCGTGTCCGCGGCGGAGCTTGCGCGCTTCATGGTTCTTTCATTGAACCTACTCATGGGGGTACCGTAGCACCGTCGGTTCAGTCATTGAACCCATGGCAGGAAAACTGACTAAGGTGGTCCCATGGCACTGGGCAAGGACTACGCGACGCAGGAGTGCTCGATCGCCCGCGCGCTGGAGGTCGTCGGCGAGCGCTGGACCCTGCTCGTCGTCCGCGACGCGCTCTACGGCGTCCGTCGCTACAACGACTTCCTCGTCCACCTCGGCATCCCGCGCGCCGTCCTGTCGGCCCGCCTCAGGACGCTCACCGAGGAGGGGGTCCTGGAGAAGCGCCGGTACCAGGAGTCGCCGCCCCGGGACGAGTACGTCATCACCGAGCGCGGGATCGAGCTCTGGCCCGTCCTGCGCACCCTCGCGGTCTGGGGACGCGAGCACCTCACGGACTGCCGGCTGCGCTACTTTCGGCACGCCGACTGCGGGACCGAACTCGGCTCGTACGGCGAATGCCCCGCCTGCGGAACCGTCGTACCCGTCGCGGACGTTCTCATCACACCGGGACCGGGACTCGACCCCGACCCGGCGGATCCGGTCAGCAGGGCGCTCCTCAAGCCCAAGAGGCTCCTGGAGTCGCTGGAGGCGGACCCCGCGTGAGCGGCGGCCTACGGTCCAGTACGTGAACAGGCTCTTGCCCGTTGCACGTTCATCTTGGAGGATCGGCCAGTCCTCCGATGGCTGCACCCATCGGCCGGGCGACTGCTGTCAAGGGAGATGGTGACGACCATGAAGCTGCTGCGTGTCGGTACGGCGGGGGCGGAGCGGCCCGCGCTGCTCGACGCCGAGGGTGTCCTGCGGGACCTGACGGGGATCGTCGACGACATCGACGGGGCGCTGCTCGCCGACGACGCGGCGCTCGGGCGGGTCCGCGCCGCCGCCGACGCGGGGGAGCTGCCGGCGCTCGACGCGACCGGGCTGCGGATCGGGCCGCCGCTGGGGCGGATCGGGAAGATCGTGTGCATCGGGCTCAACTACCACGACCACGCCCGGGAGACGGGCGCCGAGCCACCGGCCGAGCCGGTCGTCTTCTTCAAGGCCCCGGACACGGTGGTGGGGCCGAACGACACCGTGCTGGTGCCCCGCGGGTCGGTGAAGACCGACTGGGAGGTCGAACTCGCCGTCGTCATCGGGCGCACGGCCCGGTACGTGGCCGACGACGAGGACCCGCTGGCCTACGTCGCCGGGTACGCCGTCGCGCACGACGTGTCCGAGCGGGAGTTCCAGATCGAGCGGGGCGGCACCTGGGACAAGGGGAAGAACTGCGAGACGTTCAACCCGCTGGGTCCGTGGCTGGTGACCGCCGACGAGGTCGGGGACCCGCAGGACCTGTCGCTGAAGCTCTGGGTGAACGGCGAGCCGAAGCAGGACGGGACGACCGCGGAGCAGATCTTCTCGGTCGCCGAGGTCGTGCGGTACGTCAGCCGGTTCATGGTGCTGTACCCCGGGGACGTCATCAACACCGGGACTCCGGCGGGGGTCGCGCTGGGGGCGCCGGAGCCGAAGCCGTTCCTGCGGGCCGGGGACGTGGTGGAGCTGGAGATCGACGGGCTTGGCCGTCAGCGCCAGGAGTTCAAGAACGCCTGAGGGGCAAGGGGTGCTCTGCGGGTGCTCTGCGCGGGCGGGGGCGGCTGTGCTGTGGTTGCCCGCGCAGTTCCCCGTGCCCCTACGGGGCGCTCCGGCCGGCGGCGTTCAGAGCTTCAGGAACGCCTCCAGGGCCTCCACCACGAAGCGGTGGTCCTCCAGTTGGGGCAGGCCCGAGACCGTCACCGCCCCGATGACGCCCACGTTCTCCACGGTGATCGGGAACGAGCCGCCGTGGGCCGCGTACTCGTCCGGGTCCAGGCGGGAGGACTCCTCGAACGTCGTGCCCTTGGCCCGGAAGCGGGCGCCGACCAGGTAGGACGCCGAGCCGTAGCGCTCCACCACCCGGCGCTTGCGGGCGATCCACGCGTCGTTGTCGGGGGCCGAACCGGGCAGGGCCGCGTGGAAGAGCTGCTGGCCGGCCCGGTGGATGTCGACGGCCACCGGGGCCTGCCGCTCCCGCGCCATCTCCACCAGCAGCGAGCCGAGGGCCCACGCGTCGTCGCAGGTGAACTGCCGGAAGACCAGGAGTCGTTCCTGCTTCTCCAGCTCCTCCACCGACGGGGTGATCTCGGGAGCGAACCTCGGGGTGATCTGCGGGTGCTGCATCAGAGGGTCACCGTCACCTTGTCTCGTGCCGAGCGGCGGGCTGCTTCCAGTACGTCCAGGGCGGTGGCCGCCTCCAGCGCGGTCACCGGGTTGGGACCCTCGCCCCGCAGGGCCCGGGCCACGGCCGCGTAGTACGCGGGGTAGTCGCCGGGGAGGGTCGGGACGGTCCGGCCGCCGCCGGTGACCGGGGACTCGCCGGCGCCGATACGACCGTACAACGACTCCGGCTCGTGGCCCCAGGCGTCCACGGCACCGGGGCGCCCGCCCGTGCGCAGGGTGTCCTCCTGCGGGTCCAGGCCGTACTTGACGTAGCCCGCCTTCGAGCCCAGCACCCTGAAACGCGGGCCGAGCTGGGCGGTCGTCGCCGAGACGTACAGGTGGGAGCGGACCCCGCCCGCGTGCGTGAGCGCGATGAACGTGTCGTCGTCGGTCTCGGCGCCGGCCCGGCGGATCACCGACTCGGCGTACACCTCGGTGGCCGGGCCGAAGAGGGCCAGGGCCTGGTCGACGACATGGCTGCCGAGGTCGTAGAGGAGACCTCCGATCTCTGCCGGGTCGCCGGACTCGCGCCAGCCGCCCTTGGGCTGCGGACGCCAGCGTTCGAACCGGGACTCGAAGCGCCACACCTCGCCCAGTTCGCCGTCCTCCAGCAGCTTGCGCAGGGTCAGGAAGTCGTTGTCCCAGCGGCGGTTCTGGAAGACCGAGAGCAGCAGGCCGCGCTCCTCGGCGAGGGCGGCCAGCTCGCGCGCCTCGGCGGCGGTGCCGGCGACCGGCTTGTCGACCACGACCGGCAGACCCGCATCGAGGGCGGTCGTCGCCAGCGGGACGTGCGTCCTGTTCGGGGACGCGATGACGACCAGGTCGAGCCCGTCGGCCCGGTCGAACAGCTCGTCGGCGGTGGCGACGGCCCGGACCTCGGGGAACTCGGCCTTCGCCTGTGCCTGCCGCTCGGGGTTCGAGGTGACCACCGTGTCCAGGGCGAGGCCCTCGGTGGCGGCGATCAGGGGGGCGTGGAAGACGGATCCGGCGAGGCCGTAGCCGATGAGGCCGACGCGCAGGGGAGTGGCAGCTGTCATGCGCCCTACTTTCGCAACGCTGTTGCCAAAGTGCAAGCGGCGGGGAGAATGAGCGCCGTGAACACGACGAGGAGCGGACGGGGCGCACGGGGTGGACCGGTGGGACCGGTGGGACCGGGTGGACCGGGTGGACCGGGTGGACCGGGTGGACCGGGTGGACCGGTTGGATCGGGCGGACGGCCGGGTGTGGCCGGGGCGAATCTGCCGGCCATGCGCAGTCACAACACCGCGCTGGTGCTGGATCTGCTGCGCACGGCGGGCGAGGGCGGCATCAGCAGGCTCGAACTGGCCGAGCGGACCGGGCTCACCCCGCAGGCGGTCAGCAAGATCACCGCGAGGCTGCGGGAGGAGGGCCTCGCGGCGGAGGCCGGGCGGCGCGCGTCCACGGGCGGCAAGCCGGCCACCGTACTGCGGCTGGTGCCGGACGCCGGGCACGCGGTGGGCATCCAGCTCGACCGGGACGAGCTGCGTGCGGTGCTCGTCGAGCTCGACGGCACGGTGGTGGCGGCCCGGCACGCGGAGGTGGACCTGGGCGCCGGGGCGGAGGCTGTCCTCGGCGCGGTCGTGGAACTGGCCGGGGAGCTGGTCGAGCGCGGCGGCGACACCCTGCTCGGGGTCGGGGTCGGGGCACCCGGTCCGCTCGACCACACCCACGGGGTGCTGCACCGGGTCACCGGGTTCCCCGAGTACGACGGCTTCCCGCTGCGGGACGCGCTCGCGGAGCGGCTCGGGGTGCCGGTCGTCGTCGACAAGGACAGCAACGCGGCCGCCCTCGGGCTCGCCGTCGGCGGTGAGGGCGGGTCCTTCGCCTGTCTGCTTCTCGGTACGGGGCTGGGTGCCGGTCTGGTGATCGGCGACACCGTGCACCGGGGGGCGCGTACCGGGGCCGGGGAGTTCGGGCACCAGGTCGTCCAGCTCGACGGGCCGCCCTGCCACTGCGGCGACCGCGGCTGCATCGAGGCGCTGTGCCTGGCGGCGGTGGCCCGCGGCGACGTGGCCGAGGCGGCGCGGGTCCTCGGCGTCGGTGCCTCGAACCTGGCCGGCCTGCTCGACATCGACCTCGTGCTGCTCGGCGGCCGCACGATCGCGGCCGCGCCGGAGCCCTTCGTACGAGGGGTCGCCGCCGTCCTCGACGAACGCGCCCGGCGCGAGGGCGGCCTCGGTACGACGATCCCCGTCCGCGTCGCCCCCGGCGGGGACCGGGGGGTCGCGGAGGGGGCCGCCCAACTGCTCCTCGCCCCGCTGTTCGGTCGCGCGGACGGCTGACCGGCGTTCGGCCGGCCCGGGAAGCGGACGAGCCCCTAACGGTCCGCTGCCGGGTGGTCGGCGGCCGGCGCGGCCCATGAGGCGAGGATGCGCAGACGGTCGTGGCTGAGTGTGCCGGGCTCGGCGGTCAGGATGATGAGCTGCTGGTCGGGGTCGTCGGTCGAGGTGAGGAAGGACCAGTCGAGGGTGAGCGGGCCGGCCACCGGATGGTTCAGCGTCTTCGTGCCCGATTCCTGGGGGGCGACGCGGTGGGCGCCCCACCAGCGCCGGAAGTCGGGGTCCTGGAGCGACAACTCGCCCACCAGTTCGGCCAGCCGCGGATCTTTCGGATCACGGGCGGCCTCCATGCGCAGCTGCGCCAGGGTCGTCTGCGCCACCCAATCCCAGTTCGGATACAGCGCTCTGATGGCCGGTTCGCAGAAGACCAGCCGTACGAAGTTGCGGTCCTTCTCCGGGATCCGCGCGAAGTCCGTGAACAGGGCGGCCGCCATGGCGTTCCAGGCGAGGATGTCCGTGCGGCGGCCCATGACGACGGCCGGCGTGGTGGAGAGGTCCTCCAGCAGCCGCCGTAGATGCGGCTGGACCTTCTGCGTGATGCGCCGACGCGGCCAGGCCGCGTCCCGACCGGACAGTTCGAACAGGTAGGCACGCTCACCGTCGTCCAGCCTGAGGACACGCGCGAGGGTGTCCAGCACCGGTTCGGAGGCCTGACGGCGGCCCTGCTCCAGGCGCGTGTAGTAGTCGGGGCTGATCGACGCCAACAAGGCCACCTCCTCGCGGCGCAGGCCCTTGACCCGGCGTCTGCCGGCCGAACCGGTCAGCCCCACCTCGGCCGGGCTCAGCTCGGTGCGCCGCGCCCTCAGGAAGGCGCCCAGTTCGCTGTCGTGGGCGCTGCTGCTGCTCATGGGCAGAAGTCTTGCAGCCTGCCGGGCCTGTGACAGGGGGCCTGCCGTGTCCCAGGACCGCGCTGTCCGGGGACAGGACAAGCCCCTTACCCGCCCGTGTACCGCGTGCGAGTGTCGGTGGCATGGCCGGCGGACGGGCCGCCCCGAGGCCGAAGGCGCCGCCGGAGAGCCGGCCGGAAGATCCGCGCCGTCCGCGGTCACCGCACTTCCCCACCCGTACCAGGAGAAACAGGTCGTGAAGACCAGCGTCACCTTTCCCAGCAGTGGTCTCTCCCTCGCAGGGATCCTCTTCACCCCCGACGGCCATGTCGACGGCCGGCTGCCGGCCGTCGTCATCTCCCATCCGGGAGGCGGCGTGAAGGAGCAGAGCCCGAGCGTGTACGCCGAACGCCTGGCCCGGGAGGGATTCGCCGCGCTCGTCTTCGACGCGGCCTGTCAGGGCGAGAGCGAGGGCGAGCCGCGCGGGATGGAGAACCCCTTCCAGCGCGCCGAGGATGTCAGGTCCGCCGTGACCTACCTGACCACGCGTGACGACATCGACCCTGACCGGATCGGGGCGCTGGGCATCTGCGCGTCCGGCGGCTACGTCCCCTACGCCGCACAGACCGACCACCGCATCAGGGGCGTGGCCACGGTGAGCGCCGTCGACATGGGCTCGGTGATCCGTGAGGGGCTGGGCCGCACCCAGGACCCGGCGATCCTCACGGGCATGCTCGACCGGGCCGCGGCGGCGCGCACCGCCGAGGCACGCGGCGCGGCTCCGGAGCTGGTGGCATGGATTCCCGACAACGCCGAGGAACTGATGAGGACCGCCACCGGCCAGTTCCGGGAGACGTTCGAGTACTACCGCACCCCGCGCGGTCACCACCCCCGCGCGGTCCAGGGATGGGTGCTGCGCAGCGTCGACCAGCTCGCCCAGTACGACTCGTACGCGATGATCCGGCTCATCTCGCCCCGCCCCCTGCTGATGATCGCCGGGTCGGAGGCGGAGAGCGCCTACTTCAGCCGGGAAGCGATCGAGCAGGCGGCCGAGCCCAGGGAACTGGTGGTCATCGACGGTGCCACCCATATCGACCTGTACGACAAGGACGAACACGTCACCCCCGCCGTGGCCAAGCTCACCGAGTTCTTCGGCAGGCACCTGGCCGGGTGACGCGCGGTGGCTCCCCTGCTCGCTGATGCTGCATCAGAACTCCTTGATTACAAGCCTGTTGAGATTTTCCACCTACTCTGGTGATCAACACCGCGCTCGTCAGCGCGCCTACGCAACGGAGAAACACCATCATGCGCCTGCTCCACTCCGCCACCGCGCTGGCCGCCACTTCAGTGCTCGCCCTGGCGCTCACCGCCTGCGGAAACGGCAGTGGCAACGACACTTCGGGCGGGCAGTCGTCGGCACCGACGTCCTCGTCCTCGGCCGCTGCGGACGGCGGCGCCACGGCCGAGAACGCGGGTGCCACCAAGGACGCGGGCAGCGGCACCGGAAGCAGTGGCAGCAGTGCCGCGGGCAGCGGCTCCGGCGGCGGTACGGGCACCAGCGGTGACGGCACCGGCACGAGCCGCTGCCACACCGCCGGGCTGGGCTTCTCGTTCGGCTCCGGCGACGGCAAGATCAGCAGCTCGGACGACCAGCAGCAACTTCCCGTGGTGCTGAAGAACAAGACCTCCGCCGCGTGCACCATCGAGGGCTTCCCCGGGGTCGACCTGAAGTCCTCCGGGGGAAGCTGGTCGCTGACCCGCAGCAGTGCCACGCCCAAGAAGATCACCCTGGCCGCCGGCGGCAGCGCGACGTTCACCATCACCTACCTGCCGTGGAACCAGGGCAGCGGCACCGAGTTCAAGGCCACCTCCGTCGTCGTCACCCCGCCCAACGAGACCACCTCGACCACCCTGGCCTGGCCCGGCGGCAGTGTCCTGCTCCAGGACGGCGCCACGCACCCCGGCACCTACACCGGTCCCGTCGGCAGCTGAGGGCCGGGCCGGGCCGTACACACGGTCGGGTGCCTCCGGCAGGCAGACGGGATCACTGTCGCGGCGGCGGGGGCGGGGCAGAGCGGCGAGCCCGGCGGCCGCGGCGCCGGACCGGGTACGGGGACGGCTGATCGGGCGGAGTGTGTCCGCTCCCGCGGAGTGGCGCCCGGCGGCCGCGGTGCGCGCCCGGCAGAGTCACCTGTCCATGCGCATGCGACTGAGCACGCCCCTGTCCCTCTGCCTGGCCGCCGCAGCCGCGCTGCTCGCCCCCGCGTCACCGGCGACGGCCGCCCCCGCCGTCGCCGAGGCGTCCTGCGCGGGCGCCGACGAGCAGGGCTTCCCGCTCACCACCCGCCTCCACGACGGCCCCTCGTCCTACGAACCAGGCGGCGGCTACGGCACCTGGTACCTCGACCTCACCAACATCACCCGCCGCACCTGCACCGACATCCACCCGGTCGTCGTCCTCGTCGACGACAAGCGGGTCCTCAAGCCGTCCCAGACCGAGCTGGAGTTCTACGACGGCCCGGCCACCCGCCCGGTCCCGCTGACGCAGACCGACGAGTCCGAGCTGGTCGGCGTGTTCGACGGGACCGACTTCCCGGGGTTCACCGTGGCCCCCGGCGCTACCGTCTCGGTCAAGGTGAGACTCGCGGTCACCTCCGACGCCGTACGGAACGGGGTCACCGTCGACGCGGCCGTGGTCCAGCGGCAGGGGGCGGACGGGAAGTGGGTGGGGGAGTCGAACGACTACCGTTTCGGCATCGCCGGCGAACCACCGCCGCTGCCCTCGGGCGTCGCCCCCGCCGCCCCTTCCGACGGCGCGCGGACACCCGAGAACCCCGACAGCCCAGACAGCCCCGACACCAGTCCAGGGACCAGCCCTGGGGCCAGCCCCGGAGCCACCCCCACCCCCACCCCCTCACCCGACACCAGCGCCCGACCCGTCACCGACGAGGCCGAGGATGCCGAGGGAGCAGAGGAAGCCGAGGAAGCAGGTGAGGCCGGAGGGGCCGGAGGAGCAGGTGAGGCCGGTGACGCGCGAGGAGCCTGGGACGCGGAGGGCGCCTGGGAGGCCGGCGAGCGTGCCCGCGAACTGGCCCGAACCGGCCTCGGCCTGGCCCACGGCCTGTTCACGGCCGCCGTCACCCTCCTCACCGTAGGAGCAGGCGCGTACCTGCTGGCACGCCGACGCCGCTGACCCGCGCACACCGACCGCGACGCGCACGCCGACCGCGACGGGTCACCGGGCTCGCCGGGGTCGCCGACCGCGACGGGGTCCCCGGGCTCCCCGACCGCGCCGGGGTCCCCGGGCTCCCCGGGGTCGCCGGGCTCGATGGGGTCGCCGGATCCCGGGGCCGCGTGGGCGGCGGATCGTGCGGGGGCGTACGGGCGGCGCAGCTCGTGGACCTCGCAAGTCGTGCCGCGGCGGTGTTTCCTGCCCGCTGCCGTCTGCCCTCGGCCCGCTGCCCCTGCCGTCTCTCCTCGGCCCGCTGCCGTCTGCCCTCGGCCCCTGCCCCTGCCAGCAGTACCTGGTGCCGCTCGCCCCGTGCCGCTCACTCCGTGCCCCGTGCCCCGTGCCCCGTCCGCGCCGCAGAGGCCCCGTACGGCCCCCAGCGTGGAGCGCATACGCTGGGGGCGTCGGTACGCCGTGGTTCCGGCGCTCCCCCCAGCTGACGCATGACCGCACTTACGGCACATACGCCATCCCGCACGCAGGAGACGCACCACATGGCAGAGCGCAAGCCCATCGAGTCGTGGCTCACCGACATGGACGGGGTTCTCATCCACGAGGGGGTTCCGATCCCCGGAGCGGACGCCTTCCTGAAGAAGCTGCGGGAGTCCGGTCGGCCCTTCCTGGTGCTCACCAACAACTCCATCTACACCGCCCGTGACCTGCACGCACGGCTGCGCCGAATGGGCCTGGACGTGCCGGTGGACAACATCTGGACCTCGGCGCTCGCCACCGCGCAGTTCCTGGACGACCAGCGCCCCGGCGGCAGCGCCTACGTCATCGGCGAGGCCGGCCTGACCACCGCGCTGCACGACATCGGGTACATCCTCACCGACCACGAGCCCGACTTCGTCATCCTCGGCGAGACCCGCACCTACTCCTTCGAGGCGCTGACCAAGGCCGTACGGCTGATCAACGGCGGCGCCCGGTTCATCGCCACCAACCCCGACAACGTCGGCCCGTCCGTCGAGGGCGACCTGCCCGCCACCGGCTCGGTCGCCGCGCTGATCACCGCCGCGACCGGCAAGCAGCCCTACTTCGTCGGCAAGCCCAACCCGCTGATGATGCGGGCCGGCCTCAACGCCATCGGCGCCCACTCGGAGAACTCCGCGATGATCGGCGACCGCATGGACACCGACGTCCTCGCCGGTCTGGAGGCCGGGATGCGCACCTTCCTGGTGCTGTCCGGCGTCACACAGCCGGCCGACGTGGACCGCCACCCCTTCCGGCCCTCTGAGGTCGTGAACTCGATCGCGGACCTCGTCGACCGGATCTGAACCGCCGCCGAACCGCTTCCGGCCGTCGGGCACCAAACCCGGCGCCACCCGTACGGAGCAAGAAGGCGCCCCCCGAGGATGCGGGGGCGCCGGGTGCGGGGGAGCCTCCAGATATCTGGAGGTTCACGATGGGCTCAATTCGCCTCACTCTCTGTACCGGACTGCTGGCCGGTGCCGCCGGCCTCTCCGGTCTCTCCGGTCTCCCCGGCCTCTCCCCGGCGGCCGCCCGTGCGGCGGACGGCCAGGACGTCACCGTGACCCCGGCTTCCCCGCCCGCCGGGTCCGTCGTGGCGCTGCGGGTGAGCGGCTGCTCCGGTACGACCGGCACCGCCACCTCGACGGCCTTCGCCTCGGACGCCCGTCTCGCCGGCACCGGCGGCACCGGCGGCGCCCTGACCGGCGATGCCGAGGTCCGCTCCGCGATCGGCGCCGGCACCTACGACGTGCGGGTCAGCTGCGCCGGCTCCGCCGTCACCGGCAGCGTCACGGTCGTACCGCGGTCGTCGGCCCAGTCGGCCCAGTCGGCCCAGTCGGCCCAGTCCGCTCAGTCGGCCCAGTCGTTCCAGGCGTCTCAGTCGTCCCGGCAGGACGCGGCCGGTGTGCTGCCCGCCTCGCCGGTCGCGCCCGTGCACGCCGGCGGCGGGGGCACCGCTCCGCTCGCCTCGGTGGAGTCCCGCTCGACCGGTCCCGACACCGCGCAGGCGGTGACCGGCCTTGTCCTCGCCGCTTTCGCCGCGGTCGCCGTCGGGCTGCTGGGCGCCCGCCGCGGAAGCGGCTCGCGCTGAGGACGGGACCAGATGGCCGACGACACCGAACGTTCCCCCGGCACCGGACGGCTGCTGACCGGGGTGGCCTGGGCGATCCTGCTGCTCGGGCTGTGGCTGTGGGGCCGCGGGGTGACCGAGGTGCCCGACGGCATGACGGCGCCCACCACGGGTGACATGGCCGCCGTCGGGCGCCCGCCGACGGACCCCGAACTCCCGCCCGCCGCCAAGCCGTTGACCTCGGCCGTGCCCGAGCGCGTCGACATCCCGGAACTGGGCGTGCAGGCCCCCGTGGTCGCCCGCGGCCTCGACCGGGACGGCGGTGTCGACCCGCCGCCCCTCGACCAGCCCGGCGTGGTCGGCTGGTACGGCGCCGGGACCGGCCCCGGCGCGGCCGGCACCGCGGTCCTGGTCGGGCACGTCGACACCGAGACCCGGCCCGCCGTCTTCTACAAGATCAGCGCGATGCGCCCCGGTGAGACGATCCGGGTGGTCCGCTCCGACAATACGGTCGCCGAGTTCACCGTGGACGACGTCCGGGTCCTGCCCCGCGACCACTTCGACGCCCAACAGGCCTATGGAGAAAGGGAGTCGGGGCGCGCCGAGCTCCGTCTGATCACCTGCGGCGGCGCCTTCGACCGGACGACCGGGAACTACACCGCGAACGTGGTCGTCTCGGCGTACCTCACCGGCACCGCCGCCTGAGGTACCGCCGCCTGAGGTACCGCCGGCCCGCGGTGCCGCGCCCACCTGTGTGTGCGCCCACCTGTCACCCGGTCGGCGGCCCGCTCCCCTGAGACCGCCGACCGGGCCGGTCCTCGACCGCGCGCGCTCGGGCTGCGGGAGTAACCCGGCGGCAGGCGCGGGAGGCTGGGAAGGCGGGCCGGGGTCCGGGCCGCCCGCAAGCGACTCTAGAGGGCAACGGGCACCCGGGCCTAGGTTCGCGCTCGCCAAGCCTCCCCGGACTCGTCAACTCGCCCGTCAACCAGGGCTGTAACAGCTCACCGACAAGAGTTGGGTGATCTCGTGACGAGTACGGTGGGTATGTCACGATTGGGCTCTGGCCAAGTGCACCCAGGGGGGAATTGGATGTACGACAGCAGGGGGGCCCGCGCGGCGGCTCGGGCCGGGGCACTGGGGGCGGCGCTGCTGCTCGCCGGCTGCTCCTCGGGCGGCGGCGGAGGCGGAGGCGGGGACGAACCGGCCGCCGGCCCACGGGCGGCGATCACCCAGCAGCCCAAGGAGGCCGACCCGTTCTGGGTGAACCCGGACTCCAACGCGGCCCGTCAGGTGAAGGCCTACGCGAAGGCCGGGAAGGACGGGTACGCCGAGCAGATCCGCAAGATAGCGGCACAGCCGACCGGCGAGTGGATCGGCCCGGAGAACCCGGAGCAGGAGGCACGCGGCTTCACCGAGGCCGCCCAGAAGTCCGGCCGTACGGCCCTTCTGGTCCTCTACGACATCCCGCACCGCGACTGCGGCCAGTACAGCCAGGGCGGCGCGGCCGACGGCGACGCGTACCGGGCGTGGATCGACGGGGTCGCGCACGGCATCCAGGACCGCCCGGCCACCGTCGTCCTGGAACCGGACGCGGTACTGCACCTGGTGGACGGCTGCACCCCGGCCCGGTTCGCGGAGGAGCGCTACGACCTGTTACGCGGCGCGATCACGAAACTCAAGTCCCTGAAGAACACGAAGGTCTACCTGGACGCGGGCAACGCCGGCTGGGGCCACCCCGACCAGATCTACCAGCCCCTCCAGGAGGCGGGCGTCACCGAAGCCGACGGCTTCGCGGTCAACGTCTCCAACTTCTACTCCACCCAGGACTCCATCGCCTACGGCAAGCAGCTCTCGGCGAAGGTCGGCGGCAAGCACTTCGTCATCGACACCAGCAGAAACGGCAACGGCCCCTACGCGGGCGGCAGTCCGGACGAACGCTGGTGCAATCCCCCGGGCCGGGCCCTGGGGGAGACCCCGACGACGAAGACCGCCGACCCCCTGGTGGACGCCTACCTGTGGGTCAAACGCCCCGGAGAGTCGGACGGCACCTGCAAGGGGGGTCCGCAGGCGGGGAATTGGTGGCCGGGCTACGCCTTGGACCTGGCGAGGGCGACGACCTCCTGAGGCGTGCGGCGCGGGGCCGTGTCCGATATGCGGCTCCGCCCCGTGGGGCGCATGATGGAGCCGAGGGGAGCCACTTCCCGTTCTCACATCTCCCACATCGCGGAAGAAGGGGCACCATGCCTGACCTTTCGCTGTCTTCGAACAACTTCCCGGACTTCTACGTCATCGAACGGGTCGGCGATGTCGATATCGCCAAGATCGAAACCGATATCGACCGTGGTAACGCCACGTTCGGGTGGAGCGGTCTCCAGCTGGACTTCGGGGAAACGGGACAGCTGCAGCGGGCGGTCGCGCCACTGGGCTTCTACCTGCGGATCGATCCGCTCGACGGGTTCCGCGTGCACGGCAAGTTCTACACCGCGATCGTCGACGCCGCCGTCAAGGCCGAGGTCCTGGAGGAATCGACCTTCGTCCTGGAAAGAGCGGAGATCGACCCGGAGCAGGTCTCGTTCCACTCGGTGAAGTTCCCGGACCGCTTTCTCCGGCACCGGAACTTCCAGCTCTTCGCCGAGCCGGTCAGCACCCCCGCCGACCTCCAGGACGCGTGCTTCAGGATCGCCGCGCCACTCGCCCAGGGCAGGTGACGTGCCGGCCCCGGGCGTCGCGGGCCGGCAGCACCGCGGGACCGGCTAGGGCACCTTCACCCACTGCGCCTTGCTGGGCGTCCCCCGGCCGTCGTCGACGAAGAGCATGTACCAGCCCGAGGGAACCAGGTTCCGGTTCTCCGGCACGGTCACCGTGATGCGGTTCCCCGACGTCCTGAAGTCCAGCGCGATCGACCGCTGGTCCACGTCCGTCACATGGGTGGTCGCGCTCGGACGGATCAGGCGTGCCTTCTTGACGGCCGACGCGTGCGGGGACGTGAACGTCCCCGAGGCTCCCCGGGCGATGGTCTGCGGCCCCCCGCTCAGTGTCGGACGCGAGTCGCGGTACAGGTAGGGCGGCGTGTAGATCTCGATGCGCTGCTCGAAGACCCCCGGCCTGGTGTTCGCCTTGTCCGCGAACAGCGGGTTGGAGCCGAAGAACATGACCCGGCCGTCCGGCAGCAGGACGGACCCGGAGTGGTAGTTCCGGCCCACCAGCGGATCGGCCACCCTCCGGAAGGAGTCGGTGGCGGTGTCGTAGATCCGTGCCTCCTTGATGTCGGAGTCGCCGCGCCCCCGGTAGTCCTCGGAGCCGCCCGACACCAGTACGGAGTCGTCCGGCAGCACCGAGATCTGCGGATACCGGGTCCCCTTCGCCAGCGAGGGCCCGTCCGTGAACCTCGGGTCGGGGTCCTTCAGGTCGATCAGCCGCGTCCTGTTCGTGGACAGCGCGGACTCGCCGACCCCGCCGCCGCCGACCACCAGGTACCTCTCGTCCTGCGCGGGCGGCAGCAGCACGGTCCCGGACGTCTCCAGCATGTTCGGGTCGCTGAGCCCGGACAGCCTGGTGAACCGGTTGGTGTCGACGTCCCAGATCCCGGGGTCGCGCCCCACGTCGTCCGGCCCGTACCCGGCGTTGGACCCCGAGTAGAAGAGCTTGCCGTTCTGCAGCAGGAACAGCGCGGGGTAGGTCGGGAACTGGCGCTTGTACCTCGTGTAGGTCCAGGTCTTCGTCCTCGGGTCGAAGACCTCGTTCTTGCCGGGCACCAGCTGTCCGATGTCGTCGAGCCCCGAGACGCTGAGCACCTTGCCGTCCGACAGGGTGGTGAGCGTCGGGTACCAGCGGGCCTCGTTCATCGGGTCGACCTTGATGTACTTCTCGGCGACCGGATCGAACTCGTAGGCGTTCCTGATGCCCTCGAAGTCCCGCTTGTCCATGCCGAGTTTGTTGGCGATGCCGTAGGTGTTGCGGGCGTCGACGCCGGTCAGGCCCACGATGCCGTAGTTGTCCTGGGTGCCGGTCTCGTACTTGGTGCCCTGCTCGGGCGCCTCCACGACGACCCGCGCGTAACCGGGGTTGTTCCGCAGGAACCTGCCGGTCCTGTCGAAGACCTTGGTCGCGCGCGGGATCAGCGCCGAGTCGTCGGAGACGAACGTCCTGCCGTTGCGCTTGCCGGTGAACCGGGTACCCTTCGGCAGCGTCATCGGTTTGTCCGGGTTCTCGTTGTAGAGGATCATGACGCCGCCGGCCTTCTTGACGTCGCCCTTGAGCTTCTCGTACCGCTTGGTGCCGCCCGCGATCAGGATGTTGCCGTCGGCGAGCTGGGTGTGCCCGGTGCAGAACAGGTCGGCCGGGGTGGGCACCTTCTTGACGGTGCCCTTGACCGGGTCCCAGATCCGGCTGTCGTAGATCTTCGCGTCGAAGTTGTCCTGGTTGTTGCCCGAGCCCGCGACCAGCAGCACCTTCCCGGTGTGCAGGAGCACCGCGTGGATGGTGTCCTGGCGGTACTCCTTCGGGAACTCGATGATGTCCCAGTGGCCGTTCGCGGCCTTGTACTCCGGTCTGTTGATCTTGTACTGGTGGTACCGCTCGGTCCCGAAGCGGTACAGCCACGGCCCGTTCATCCCGGCCAGGGCGAGCACGACCACCGCGGTGATCGCGAGCCGGCGAGCCCGGCGGCGGCCGGCGCTGTCGTTCATTCCTCGGCTCCCCCCGGTCGGCCGAGCGCGATCCGCAGGGTCTGTTCCGCGGGGCTGCCGGTGGGCGGCGCCCAGGTCGGCCGCTGCTGGGGTGCGTGTGCGGCGGGCGGGTGTCCCGCCGGCACCGCGTCCTCCGGCTCGGCCGCCGCCACGGGCACCGCGCGCTCCTTGCGCAGCGTGTACCGCCAGGCGAGGATCGGCGCGGCCGTGATCAGCAGCGCCAGCGTGGCCCAGGTGAGCATCGCGGGCTGTGCGTGGCCCTGGGCGAAGCCGGCGGCGAGCGAGCCGCCGAAGACGACGATGAAGAACCAGTGGATCCGGAACGTCCCGAACAGCGTGTCGGGGCTGGCCGACTCGCCCTTCGGTGTGACGACGAACCTGCTCCTGCGGCGCAGCACCGCGTCCATGAGGGAGCGCGCGTAGAGGGGCGCGGACAGGGCCGACATCATCATGCCGGCGACCCCGCCGGAGCCCTCCGGTTCGTGCGGGGACACGTTGTGCCGGCGGTTCCAGACGTAGAGGCCGATCTGGAGCGCGGAGGCGTTGCCGTAGAGCATCAGCCACACCGCGGGGTCGATGTTCACGCCCGAGGCGCCCAGACCCAGGAAGAGCGCGCAACTCAGCGCGGCCAGGATCCAGTTGAGGGCCGACATCGGGTAGAAGATGATCATCATGGTGTAGTTGAAGAGCTTGCCGGGACCCAGGCTGAACAGGCCCTTCCAGTACTGCTTGAGGATCGTCTCGTAGGTCCCCCGGGACCAGCGCAGCTGCTGGGTGAAGAAGTCGGTCCAGGCGTTCGGGCCCTCGCCGACCGCGAGCACGTCCGGTGTGTACACCGAGCGCCATTTCCGTCCCGTCACCGGGTTCCTGGCGCGGTGCATCTCGAAGCCGGTCGCCATGTCCTCGGTGATCGAGTCGTACAGGCCGCCGATCTGCTGGATCGCCCTGATCCGTACGGCGTTGGAGGTGCCGACGAACATGGGGGCGCCGTAGCGGTTGCCGGCCCGCTGGATCAGGGCGTGGAAGAGGAACTGCTGGGACTCGGCGGCCTTGGTGACGGGGTTGTCGTAGTTGCCGTACACCTGCGGGCCGATGACGAAGCCGACGTCCGGGTCGCGGAAGTAACCCAGCATCCGCTCCAGGTAGTTGGGCAGCGGCACGTGGTCGGTGTCGACGGAGGCGAAGAAGTCGTAGTCGCCGCCGTGCGCCTCCAGCCAGGCGTTGTAGTTGCCGTGCTTGGTCCTCGCGCGGTGCGGGCCCTTGGGGCGGTTCCACCGCTCGACGCCCTTGCGGGTGAAGTGGTGCACGCCGAGGCGCGCACAGACCTCCTTCACCTCCGGGTCGTCGCCCTCGTCGAGCAGCCAGACGTGCAGCAGTCCGCGGTGGCGCAGCCGGACCGCCGCCTGAAGGGTCCGGGTGACCATGTCGAGGGGTTCCTTGCCGGGCACGAACGTGGTGACGAAGGCGACCCGGGTGCCGGTCTCCGGGACCACCGGGACCGGATCGCGGGCGACCAGGGTGGCGTGCGCGTTGGACAGCACGTTCATGCAGCGGAAGAACTCGATGAGGCCGATCGACACCAGCATCACGATGTCGAGGGCCGGCAGGAAGTCGTACGCCGGGTAGTCCCGCTGGGTCCAGTGCTCGGGCCGCAGCAGCCAGGCCAGCAGCACCAGCGAGAGCAGCGGGGCCGCGCCCAGCATCAGCGCGGCCCGGACGCGGTGCGGTTCCTGGGAGAGCAGCGAGCGGTACTGCACCCGGTACGGCCTGCCCGGCTCGGGCTGGGTGAGGGGGCCCGCGAGCCGGCTGTAGTGCTCGTAGTCGTATCTGGGCAGTGTCTTCTTCATACGGCCCAGGGCGCCGGCGGTGGCGCGGTGCGCGGGCATCCGGAGTTGTGTGGTCCGTGACGGGTCGTATTCCTGTTCCTGCCGGGCGCCCATCGGCGTCGACGTCATGAGTCATCCCCCCACACGCAGATCAGCGCGTGTTTCATCGGTCAGACCGCCCGCTCGGATCCCCCTCGACCCTGCCGGGCGTGTCAAAAGGTGCCCCCCTCGGCACCGATTCCTGATCGGGGCCCCTCACCCCGCAGATCTGGCAACCGGCTATCTACCCCCCAAGTGCCGCGAAACACCAGCACTTTGGACATCCAGGGTTCTACGGTGCTCATCATGATCGCAAGAGCGAAACATGGTGTTTACCGATCATAAGAGTTCAATGTGGAGCATGTGGGGATGGTGTGGACGACACTGGCGGTCCGTGTGTCCGGGGCGTCCGGGCCGGGAACGCACGAAGGCCCCGACCGCACGAGGTGCGGCCGAGGCCTTCGATCAGGTGCGCCGCCAGGGACTCGAACCCCGGACCCGCTGATTAAGAGTCAGCTGCTCTAACCAACTGAGCTAGCGGCGCCTGCTGACATCGAGAACTCTACCGGACGGCCGGCCGTGCTCCTGACCATCGGCCACCGGAGCGAACCCCGTCCGCCCCCTGCCGTACATCATTCGGACCGTCAGCATGCGCACCGGGGCGACAGTTGGGAAACTGATCGACGTGCACAGTTCCGGACATATCCACCCGAAGTGTGAGGGGAATCGCATGCCGGCCCCGGTATTCGAGGAATTCGACCCCGCGACCACCTGTGAATGCCCCGGATGCGTCCACTGGCGGCGGGTGGGCCCCTCCTCCCCGCTGCCCGGCCGCTTCGGCGGGCACCCGGCGGCCCGGGGCGTCCTGGTCGTGGCCGCCGCCGCGTCCGCCGCCCTCGCCGCGAGCGCCCCGACCGCCGCCGCCCACAGCGCCCCGCCCGCCCCGCACCGGTCCGCCGCCCCCGTGGACCCCGACCCCGAGACCCCGCAGGGCACCAAGTCCCCCCTGCACGGGCCGGGCGGCACACCCGTCCACGGCCCGGTCACCACGCCCCCCATCACCCGGACGCAGATCATCACCCGGGCCAAGACCTGGGTCGCCGCCCAGGTGCCGTACAGCATGTCCCTCTACTGGACGGACGGGTACCGGCAGGACTGCTCCGGCTATGTCTCCATGGCCTGGGGGCTGACCGGGAACGAGTGGACGGGCAGCCTCGACCAGTTCGGCACGAAGATCACCAAGGAGGAGCTCCAGCCCGGCGACATCCTGCTCTTCCACAACCCGGACAACCCCGAGAAGGGCTCCCACGTCGTGCTCTTCGGCGGCTGGACGGACTACACGCACACCTCCTACACGGCGTACGAGCAGACGCCCCCGCGCGCCCGCCGCCAGTCCACGCCCTACGCCTACTGGAGCAACTCCGCCAAGTACGTCCCCTACCGCTACAACGGGCTGATCGCGGACCCGGGCATGCCGGGCGCCCAGACCGGGAAGACGTCGGTGCCGTTCCCGGGGGCGGCCTACTTCGGGCCCGGTGCCGACAACAAGTACGTCACCCTCCTCGGACAGCTGCTGGTCGCCCGGGGCGCGGGCAGTCACTACGCCAAGGGGCCGGGGCCGGTCTGGGGCGCGTCGGACCAGCGGGCCACCCAGGCCTTCCAGCGGGCCCAGGGCTGGACCGGCGCCGCCGCCGACGGCCTGCCGGGGCCGGGCACCTGGGAACTCCTCGCCACCGGCCGGGGCAGCAGCATCAGACCCGCCGCCGTCCCGCCCGCCCCCGCCTCGCACGGGGTCCCGGGCTACCCCGGCAAGAACTGGTTCCGGCCGGGCGCCGCCAACGACCACGTCACCCAGCTCGGCAGGCAGCTGGTCAGGAAGGGCTACGGCCGTTTCTACCCCGACGGCCCGCATCCCGCCTGGGGCGAGGCGGACCGCAGGGCCGTCGAGGCGTTCCAGCGGGCCCAGGGCTGGCGCGGCGGCGCGGCCGACGGCTACCCGGGGCCGGAGACCTGGCGCCGGCTGTTCCTGTGACGACCCGACGATCGACCATCACCTGAAGCATCTGGCGCGGAGGCTGGAGGCAGGCATGAGTACGACCACCGCACACACCCCTGATTCGGACGGCCCCCCGGACGGCGGGCCGCCGTCCCGGCCGGTTCCCCGGCTGATCCAGAACGAGATCACCACCGAGATCCCCGTCCATCTGCTGTTCCGCGACGACCCCGACCCGGTGTCGGTACCGCTGCGGCCCGCCGTGGTCGGCCGCCGGCAGGGCACCGGCGAACAGCCCCGGCTGCGCCGCCCGCTCCCGGCCAAGCCCCGACCGGCCGCCGCCGTCGACCCCGAGCTGGTGGAGTGCCCGGCCCGGGTGCTGCCCGGCGCGGCCGGCGTGTGCGCCGGACTCGGCGGAGTGGCCGGGGGGCTCGCCACCTCCTGGTGGGCGGGGGTGCTGCCGCCGCTCGCGGTGCACGCGCTGAACCTGCCGGCGCACGGGGGTGCGGGGCTCGGACCGGCGCAGTGGGCCGCGTACGCCGGAGCGGGCGCGCTCGGCCTGTTCGGCTTCGCCGGGCTCGCCCGCGGGGTGACCGGCCGGGCCTGGGTGCTCGGCCTGTTCGGCCGCTACCGGGGGACGGTACGGCGCACCGGCCTGCTCTGGGTCAACCCGCTGCTGCTGCGCCGCCGGGTCGACGTCCGGCTGCGGCACTGGCGCAGCGAGGAGATGCCGGCCGCGGACGGCAACGGGGTCGCGCTGCGGGTCGTCGTCCTGGTGGTGTGGCGGGTGCGGGACACCGCGCGGGCGGCGCTCGGCGTCGAGGACCACGAGACGTATCTGCGCGAGTGCGTGGAGGCCGCGCTGGCCCGGGTGCCGGTGGAGCCGCCGGGCACCGCCCGGGGTTCGGTGGAGATGGCCACGGACGCGCTGACCCGGCTGGTCACGGCGGACGCGGCGGGCATCGGTCTGGAGGTGTTCTCCGTGCAACCGGTCCGGGTGGAGTACGCCCCGGAGGTCGCCGCGGCCATGCACCGCCGGCGGCTCGCCGTGCTCGACACGCAGCAGCGGTCCACCATGCTCACCTCGGTCGTGGACTCGGTCGAGGACACGGTGACCCGGCTGACCATGCGCGGACTCGTCGAACTCGACGACTACGAGCGCAAGGTGCTGGTGCGGGACCTGACGGTGGCGTTCTGTTCGGGGCGCACCGGGTCCATGCCATGAGGGGGGCGGACCTGTCTTTGATATGGACACGGTCAATAGACGGCAATAATCTGGGACTTGGTCTAGACCTGCACGGCTCATCGGACTTCCCCCACGTTCACCAGGAGCGGCAGCATGCGTAAACGGACCAAGGTGTCGGCCGTCGTGCTCGGCGTGGCGACCGCCGGAGCCTTCGCGCTCTCCACCGGCGGCGCCAGCGGGCACGGGTACACCGACCTCCCCGTCAGCCGGCAGAAGCTCTGCGCCAACGGCACGGTGACGAACTGCGGCGACATCCAGTACGAGCCGCAGAGCGTCGAGGGCCCGAAGGGCTTCCCGGCGGCCGGTCCCGCCGACGGCCAGCTCTGCAACGGCGGGCTGAGCAGGTTCGCCCAGCTCAGCTCGCCGAAGACGCCGTCCGGAGGGGCCTGGCCGACGACGAAGGTGACGGGCGGTCGGACGTACACGTTCCGCTGGCAGTTCACGGCGATGCACGCCACGACCGACTTCAGGTACTACGTCACCAAGCAGGGCTGGAACCAGAACCACGCCCTGGCCCGTTCGGACCTCGACACCACCCCGTTCCTCACCGTCCCCTACAACGGCCAGCGCCCGCCGGCCACCCTCAGCCACAGCGGCACCCTGCCGACGGGGCTGAGCGGTCACCACGTGATCCTGGCGGTCTGGACGATCGCCGACACGGGCAACGCGTTCTACGCCTGCTCGGACGTCACGTTCTGACCGGCGTCGTTCGACGACTGGGTAACAGCAGGTTGATCTGAGCTTCGCTTGAGGACCCGCCGCGGGCCGCGGGGGTACGTTCCCGCCACCGGTCAGTTCGACCGGTGTTCGGAAACGGGGGACTCTCATGGGCCTGATGGAAGCGTTCTTCTACGTCCTTCCCGGCATCTTCGTCGTCGTCGGTGTCCTCGGGCTGGTCAGGACGCTGCGGCGGTCGGGCGAGATCAGCCGGGCGTGGCGTCACGGGCGTACCGCCGAGGCCCGCTGTCTGCGGTCGTACACGACGACCAGCGGCGGCGGCGGGGACACGTCCGTGACGACCACGCTGCACCATGTCTTCGAGTTCACGACGGCCGAGGGACGCACCGTCCGCATCGACGAGCGGAACGGGCGGTCCACCGTCGTCGAGGGGGACTTCGTCACGGTGTACTACCTGCCGGAGAACCCGGAGAAGGCGACGGCCCAGCCGCCCGCGCGGGGGAAGCTGGCCGCGGGGACCGGGTGCGCGGTGGCGTTCTTCTCGGTGTTCATCGGGTTCGCGCTGGTCTTCATGGGGGTGGCGCACTTCGTCTTCTCGGCGGCGGACGGGATTGTCCCGTGAGGGCGGGGCGCCGTGAGCGTGGGGCGCCGTGGTGGGCGGGTGCCGGCCGGTGGGGGCTCGTCGCGCGGTTCCCCGCGCCCCTGGGGGGTTGCGCTTGTGGTGTTGCGGAGTGCCGTGGGTCGCGCTCACGCGGCGGCAGCCGCACATCGATACAGTCCCGCGCCCCTGGGGTACTGATCTGACGGACTGTCAGTTAATCTGCTTCTTCATGGCCGCCGAAGGACGCACCGTTGCCGAAGCCGTCGCCGCCCGGTGGGGCGACCACCGGCCGGGACTGTGGTTCGAGGAGCAGGTGCTGACGCACCACGAGGTGGCCGGCGGGGCGGCCGAGCGGGCGGCTCTGCTGGGGGAGCTGCTGCCTTCCGGTGCCGTGCCGCATGTCGGTGTTCTCCTCGACAACACCCCGGAGTTCCCGCTCTGGCTGGGGGCCGCCGCGCTCGCCGGTGCCGCCGTCGCCGGGGTCAATCCGACCCGGCGGGGGGCCGAGCTGGCGCGGGACATCCTGCACACCGAGTGCCCGGTCCTCGTCACCGAGCGGGCCCACCTTCCGCTGCTCGCCGGGCTGGAGCTGCCCGGTGTCCGTGTGCTCGTCACCGACGACCCGGCGTACCACGACATCCTCTCCCCCTACCTCGGCGCCTTCCCGGACGCCTTCCGGGCCACCCCCCGGGACCGGATGCTGCTCTACTTCACGTCCGGCTCCACCGGCGCCCCCAAGGCCGCGCTCTGTTCGCAGGGTCGGCTGGCGGCGGCCGGGTGGTCGCTGGTGAAGCAGTTCGGGGTCGGCCCCGACGACGTGCACTACGTCTGCATGCCGATGTTCCACGGCAACGCCGTGATCGCCGACTGGGCGCCCGCCCTGGTGGCGGGCGCCGGGGTGGCGTTGCGCCGGCGGTTCTCGGCGTCCGGGTTCCTGGGCGACGTGCGCCGCTACCGGGCCACCTACTTCACCTACGTCGGCCGGGCCGTGAGTTACGTCCTGGCCACCGAACCGCGCCCCGACGACCGGGACAACCCGCTGCGGCTCGGGTTCGGCACGGAGGCCGGGGCCGTGGACGCGGCGGCCTTCGAGGAGCGGTTCGGGGTGCGGCTGGTGGAGGGGTACGGGTCCTCGGAGGGCGGGGCGGCGATCCAGTGGTCGCCGGGGACGCCGGCCGGGGCGGTCGGCCGGGCCGGGCCGGGGCTCGCGGTGCTCGACCAGGAGTCGGGCCAGGAGTGCCCGCCCGCCGTCTTCGACTCCGGGGGGCGGCTGCTGAACGGGGAGCAGGCGATAGGGGAGCTGGTGAACCGGGCGCCGAATCCCTTCGAGGGGTACTGGCGGAACACGGCGGCGGAGGCCGAGCGGCGCCGGGGCGGGTGGTACTGGACCGGGGATCTCTTCTACCGGGACGGGGCGGGATACCTGTACTTCGCGGGGCGCACCGACGACCGGATCCGGGTCGACGGGGAGAACCTGGCCGCCGCGATGATCGAGAACATCGTGGCCCGGTACGAGGGCGCGGAGGCCGTCGCCGTGTACGGGGTGCCGGATCCGGTGACCGGGGACCAGGTGATGGCGACCGTCGCCGGGCGGTTCGAGCCACTGGACTTCGCCGAGTTCCTGCTGGCCCAGCCCGATCTGGGGACGAAGATGGCGCCCCGGTTCGTACGGGTGGTGGAGCGGATGCCGGTGACGGCGACCAACAAGATCCAGCGGGCGGCGCTGCGGCGGGAGGGGGTGCGGTGCGCCGACCCGGTGTGGTGGCGGCCGCCGGGCGAGCAGACGTACCGCAGGCTGACCGCGGAGGACGCCGAGGCCGCGTCCCGGGACGACGGCGTCCTGCCCGGTCCCCGTCCTGGGGGACCCGCACCAGGGTGAGGCCGAAAAAAATGACCTGGGGTGGTGAAGCCCCAGGTCATCGTAGGTGCGCCGCCAGGGACTCGAACCCCGGACCCGCTGATTAAGAGTCAGCTGCTCTAACCAACTGAGCTAGCGGCGCATGACTCTCGCCGACCACGTGAACCGTCTTTCGACTGCTTCCCGCGGCTGGCGACGAAGAAAATACTACCTGGTCCGGCGGGGTGCTTCCGACCAGGCCCTGGGCCTGTCGTCACATTCCCGTCTGCCTGGCGACGCCATGCACGCACTCTCGCCGCACCGGGCGCGGACCCGAGTACGTCCAGTACGCGGGTCCACGCCCGGCACACCGAGAGCACGCACCTGACGCCGCCAGGCCGCCCTTCGGGCGACGACGGGAATGTGACGACAGGCCCTAGATGGCGAGGGACAGGAGTACCGGGGCCGCGCTGCGGTTCAGGGTCTCGGCCGCCTGGCGGAGCCGGTGCGCGTGCTCGACCGGCAGGGACAGTGCCAGGCAGCCCACCGCCGAGCCGGCGGTGATCGGCACCGCCGCGCACACCGTGCCGATCGCGTACTCCTGGAGGTCCAGGACGGGGACCGTCGGCGGCTGTGCCGCCAGCCGGGACAGCAGCAGCTTGTCGCTGGTGATGGTGCGCGAGGTGAGGCGGGCCATCTTGTGCCGGGAGAGGTGGTCCCGGCGGGCGTTGTGGTCGAGCTGGGTGAGCAGGCTCTTGCCGATCGCGGTGGCGTGCGCGGAGGAGCGGAAGTCCACCCACTCGTTGACCGCGGGGGTGGTCGGGCCGGCCGCGTACTGGCCGATCCGTACCTCGCCGTCGACGTACCGGCTCAGATAGACGGCGGCCCCGACCGAGTCCCGCAGCCGGTCGAGGACCTGCTGGAGCTGCTCGCCGAGGGCCTGCTCCCGCCCGTGCGCGGAGCCCAGCCGGCGCAGGGTCTCGCCGGTCACGTACGCGCCGTCGGCGACCTGCTCGACGTAGCCCTCGCGGCGCAGCATGCGCAGCAGCGTGGTCAGCCGGTCGGGGTCCAGGCCGGTGCGGCGGGCCAGTTCGGTGTCGGTGACGCCACTGGGGTGCCCTGCCACCGTCTCCAGGACCCGCAGGGCGTCCTGGGCGGAGTGGTACGGGGCGGTCGGCTCGTGCATCAGCGCCACGGTGGTCCCCCTGCGCTCGCTCGGCGGTACTGCTTCGGCAGCACTGCTTGGGCCGCGATCCGGACAACGGATCCACTCCACGATAACGGGCAAGCAGGGGAAACGGAGGGGGTGTTGGCGAGATTCCGGCCCTCCCAGCTGCGACAGAGACCCTCTGGCATATGCCATGGGAATGACCCGGGCTGCGGACCTCGGGTGATCGAGCGTTCACTTCCTGTAGTCGGGCCGGTGTGCGGGGAAACTTTTACGGCGCCCACGCTGGAAACATCCACGGCACGGACGCCTACAGCACCGCGCCGAGGAACTCCCGGGTCCGCTCGTGCTCGGGCTCGCCGAAGATGCGCTCCGGCGGGCCCGCCTCGATGACCCGGCCCGAGTCGAACATCAGGACCTGGTCGGAGATGTCCCGGGCGAAGTTCATCTCGTGGGTCACGCACACCATGGTGATGTCGGTGGTGCGGGCGATGTCCCTGAGCAGGTCGAGGACGCCCGCGACCAGCTCCGGGTCGAGCGCGGAGGTCACCTCGTCCAGGAGCAGCACCTTGGGCCGCATGGCCAGCGCCCGCGCGACGGCGACCCGCTGCTGCTGGCCGCCGGAGAGCCGGGTCGGCCGCTCGTCGGCCTTGTCGGCGAGGCCCACCAGGTCGAGCAGCTCCCGGCCGCGCGCCTCCGCCTCGTCCTTCGGCAGGCCGAGCACGGTCACCGGGGCCTCGGTGATGTTGCGCAGCACGCTCATGTTCGGGAACAGGTTGAACTGCTGGAACACCATCCCGATCTGCTTGCGGACCTCCCGCAGCTCCTTCTCCGACGCCGGGAAGAGCCGCTGCCCGTCGACGGTGATGGTGCCGGAGTCCGGCTCGGTCAGGGTCATCAGCAGCCGCAGGATCGTGGTCTTGCCGGAGCCTGAGGGCCCGATCAGGGTGACGTGCCGGCCCGTCCGCACGGTGAGGTCGAGCCCGTCGAGGACGGTGTTGTCCCCGAACCGCTTGGTCACCCCCTCGATGCGGATCAGTTCGTCGGACGTCGTACCGGACGTACTGGGCTGCTTGCTGGTCTCAACGGACAAGGCGACGCTCCAGGGTGCGCAGGAGAACGGAGGCGAGGTAGGAGACGACGATGAAGGCGACGCCGATCACCGTCACCGGCTCGGTGAACCGGAAGTGCTGCTGGGAGAAGAGGCGGGCCTGGCCGAGCATCTCCAGCACGGTGATCGACATCAGGACCGGCGTGTCCTTGAGCATCGAGATCACGTAGTTGCCGAGCGGCGGCACGACCCGGCGCACCGCCTGCGGCAGGATGACCGCGCACCAGGTCCGCCGGGCCGGCAGGCTGAGCGCGGTGGCCGCCTCCCACTGCCCCACCGGCACCGCCTCGATACCGGCCCGGTAGACCTGCATGGTGTACGTCGAGTAGTGCAGACCGATCGCGAGGACCCCGGTGGTCAGCGCGGAGAAGGCCAGCCCCCACTCGGGAAGCACGTAGAAGAGGAAGAACAGCTGCACCAGCAACGGGGTGTTGCGCACGAACTCGGTCACCACTCCGACCGGCCAGCGCACCCACCTCGTCGGTGTCCGCATCAGCAGCGTCCACACCAGCCCCAGCGAGAACGAGATCAGCGAACCGAGGGCCAGCGCCTGGAGGGTGACCACCAGGCCGTCCCGGAAGTGCGGCAGGAACGCGCTCACGGCACTCCAGTCCCACGTCATGCGACACCCCCGAGCCCGGCCTTCAGCCGCCGTTCCAGACCGCGCATCAGCCGGGTGATGACGAACGCGATCACGAAGTAGACGACCAGCAGATACGTGTAGATGTGCGCGCTCTCCTGCAGTGCCAGCCGCACCAGGTTCCCGCTGAACGCCAGGTCACCCATGCCGGTGACGGACACCAGGGCGGTGCCCTTGAGCAGTTCCACGAGCAGGTTGCAGTAGGACGGGATCATCTCCGGCACCGCCTGCGGCAGCAGGATCAGCCGCAGCCGCTGTCCGGGCGTGAAGCCGAGCGCGACACCGCCCTCCCGCTGCGCCGGGTCGACCGCGCCCAGCGCCCCGCGCACGATCTCCGCGCCGTACGCGCCGTACGTCAGCCCGAGCGCCAGGGTGCCCGCCCACAGCGGCACCAGCTGCCAGCCGAGGGCGACCGGCAGCACGAAGAACACCCAGAAGATCATCACCAGCGCCGAGGTGCCACGGAACACCTCGGTGTAGAGACCGGCGAGGAACCGGACGGACCAGTGCCGGCTCGTCCGGGCCACCCCCACCACCAGGGCCACGGCCGTCATCAGCAGCCCGCTGAGCACCAGCAGCTGGATCGTGGTCCAGGCGCCCCTGAGTACGAGGTCCCACAGTCCCGGGGTCATCCGTTCCGCCCTCCCCCGCACAGCTCCTTCGCCGTCAGGTCGGTCATCTCGGCCTCGGTGAAGCCGAACGGCCGCAGGATCCGGAACAGTTCGCCGCTCCTCTTCAGCTTGCGCAGCTCCACGTCGAACGCGTCCCGCAGCCTCGTCTCCGCCGACCGGAACGCGAACGCGCCCCCGTCCACGTGCGGCCTGCCGTCCACCAGCGGCGTGAACGCCCTGGTCGCCTCGGCCTTCGCCGACTTCCTGACGACCGCACGCGTGGTGAGCGCCGTACCGGCGAACACGTCGACCCGCCCCGCCTCCACCGCGTTCAGCCCGGCGACCTGGTCGGGGACGATCAGGATGTCGCTCTCCTTGTAACCGGCCTCGACGGCGTACTGGATCTCGGCGTAGCCCGTCCCGGTGGCGAACCTCGCCTTCTTCCGGACCACGTCCTCGTAGTCGTGCAGCCCCTTGGGGTTCCCCTTCCGCACGATGAACGAGTCGAGCATCTGGTAGTCCGGATCCGCGAAGATCACCTGCTCGCACCGTTCCGGGTTGACGTACATCCCGGCGGCCACGACATCGAACTGCTGCGAGTTCAGCCCGGGTATCAGCGAACCGAACTCCGTCGGCACCGGCTGCACCCGGTCCACCCCGAGCCGCTTGAAGACCGCCTTCGCCAGCTCCGGCGCCTCGCCGGTCAGATGGCCGTCCTCGTCGATGTACCCGAAGGGGATCTCGCCGGCGATGCCGAGCCGTACGACACCCTGGGCGCGCAGCCGTTGCAGCAGATCACCGCCGTCGGCGCCGGCCGCGGTGGCCACGCGGGTACAGCCGGTGGCGGCCAGCGCGCCGACCGCCGCGGCACCCGCGAGCACCGCCCGCCGGGTGTGTCTGGATTCCTGCCCTGACGTGTCTGTGTCGTTCCGGAGTGGTCGAGCCATGGCGGCGCGGCTACCCGAGCTCGATCGACTTATGCGCCACGGCGGGCGGCCGCTTGCGAAGGTTCAGTGCCCCGGCACGTATCCGCGCTTCTTGTCGACCACGTTCAGCAGGGACCTGCCCGCCGCCCACCGCTCGTACAGCGCCACGAACTGCGTGCTCAGTTCGTCCCGCCAGCCGACCGTGTCCCCGCCCATGTGCGGGGAGACGAGAAGGCCCGGCACCTCCCACAGCGGGCTGTCGGCGGGCAGCGGCTCGGTCGCGAGGACGTCCAGCGCCGCGGCCGCGATCCAGCGCCGGTCCAACGCCCGGACCAGGGCCTCCTCGTCGACCAGCCCGCCCCGGCCGACGTTGATGAAGCAGGCCGACGGCTGCATCACGTCGAAGCGGTGCTCGTCGAACATGCCGTACGTCTGCTCGGTCAGCGGGGCCGCCGCGATCACCCAGTCGGCGCGGGAGATCAGCCGGTCCAGGTCGTCCGGGCCGTGGATACCGGTGCGCGGAACCCGGCCGACCAGGGCCGTGGTGACGCCGAGCGCCTTCAGGGTGCGGGCGATCGCCCGGCCGATCGGACCCGAGCCGACCACGCACGCGCGCGTGCCGCTCACCCGGCGCCCCTCGCGGTGCCGCCAGGTCCGCTCCCGCTGGAGATCGAGGGTCCGGGGCAGGTCCTTGGCGATCGCCAGCACCAGCGCGGCCACGTACTCGGCGACGGGCGCGTCGAAGACCCCGCGCGCGTTGGTGACGACCGTGCCGGACGCGGCCAGCTCCGGGCACATCAGATGGTCGACGCCCGCGCTCGCCGTGTGCACCCAGCCCGGCCGCGGCCCCTCGCCCGGCCAGGCCTCGCGGACCGCGTGCGAGGCGAAGTCCCAGACCAGGAGTACGTCGGCGGCCGGCAGCCGGGCCGCCAGGCCCACCGCGTCCGTGTGCACGATCCGGACGCGGCCGGTGAGCCGGCCCAGTCGCGGCGGCGGGTCGGCGTCGAGGACCAGCAGGGTGGGCACGGACGGCGTCATACGGGGCGGTCTCCCGGTGTCCTGCAGCGTCCGACATGGGCGGACGGAACGTCTCGGAGGCACGGATCGCCCACGCTGGCACCCCGGCCCACCTACGTCAACACGGGCGCGTCCGTCGACCGTTGCCCCCGCGTTCTCCAGGGTGGGAACTCCCCCTTCTGTCGGCCAACCAGGTCACGATGTGGGCGGCGCCGCGCTGGCCGGGTACCCGAGCGGTGGGCCCCCGCGGGCGCTGATCCGCCATCCGGGCGGATCGGTGTCGTCACGCGGGTGGCCCGCACCGCCGGAACAACAGCAGGAAGGGTGGACATGACAGCGCTCGGACTCCTTTATCCGGGGCACTCCGCGGAGGACGACTACCCCCGCATCGAGCAGCTCCTCGGCAGCGACATCCGGGTGGACGTCGTCCACACCGACATGGGTGAGGACGCGCACCGGGTGGACGCGTTGCGGGGGACGGGAGCCGAGGAGCGGCTGGCGGCCGGGGTGGCGGAGCTGCGGCTCGCGGGCTCGGACGCGGTGGTGTGGGCCTCCACCGGCGGGAGCTTCGTGTACGGCTGGGAGGGCGCCCAGCGGCAGGTCCGCGCGCTGGCCAGGGCGGCCGGCCTGCCGGCGTCGTCCACGTCCTTCGGGTTCGTGCACGCGGCGCGTGAGCTCGGGGTACGGCGGGTGGCGGTCGGCGCGACCTACCCCGACGACGTGGCCGCCCTCTTCGCGGACTTCCTGCGGGCCGGGGGCCTGGAGGTGACCGGTGTGCGGTCCTCGGGGTTCGTCACGGCGACGGAGGCGGGGACGTGGGGGGAGGAGGAGGTGCTCACGCTCGCGCGGGCCGCCGACGTCTCCGGTGCGCAGGCGGTACTGCTGCCGGACACGGCACTGCACACGGCGGCGCACCTGTCGCTGCTGGAGAAGGCGCTGTCGAAACCGGTGCTCGCGGCCCATCAGGTCACCGTGTGGGAGGGCCTGCGCCTGGCGGACCGCCGGGTGAACGCCCCGGCACTGGGCACCCTGTTCACCCGCGAACCGATCATCCAGGCCTGACCGGCGCGCACCCGTACCGGGGGGCGACCCTCGGACCCCCGAAAACCCCCGCCCACCCACCACCCGACTCGGCAGGAACCGGAGGAGCCGGAAAACCCGACCGGAATAAACGGAGACATCCTCCTGTTATCGACCCCCAGGACAGCTCACGGTCGTCAAACAGGAGGCTCTCACCGTGTCGGCAGACGAGATTCGGGGTATTTCGCACGGGACCGCCCCTGTCCCCCTCTCCGTACTGGACCTGGTGACCGTCGGTGCCGGCAGTACCGCCACCGACGCCCTGCGCACCAGCGCCTCGCTCGCGCGGCTCACCGAGGCGCGCGGGTTCCACCGGTACTGGGTCGCCGAGCACCACTCGATGCCCGGCGTGGCCTCCTCCTCACCCGCCGTGATCCTCGCCCACCTCGCCGCCCACACCGAGCGGATCCGGCTCGGGTCGGGCGGCGTCATGCTGCCCAACCACGCCCCGCTCGTGATCGCGGAGCAGTTCGGCACGCTGGAGGCGCTGGCCCCCGGCCGGATCGATCTGGGCCTCGGGCGGGCGCCGGGGACGGACGGGGCGACCGCGGCCGCGCTGCGCCGTACCCAGACCCTCAACGAGGGCGCCGACGACTTCCCGCAGCAGCTCGCCGAGCTGATCCGGTTCCTGGACGACGACTTCCCGGACGGGCATCGGTACCGCCGGATCCATGCCATCCCGGGCCCCGTGCAGAGCACCACCCCCGGCGGGGTGCAGTCGCCGCACCGGCCCCCGGTCTGGCTGCTCGGCTCCTCCGGGTTCAGCGCCCGGCTCGCCGGCATGCTCGGGCTGCCGTTCGCCTTCGCGCACCACTTCTCCGCGCAGAACACCGTCCCGGCCCTCGACCTGTACCGGGAGTCCTTCAGCCCGTCCGCCGTGCTCGACGAGCCGTACGCCCTCATCGGTGTCTCCGCGCTGGCGACCGACGAGGAGCGCGAGGCGCGGCGGCAGGTGCGGGCCGGTGCGGTGAACATGCTGCGGCTGCGCACCGGGCAGCCCGGTCTGTTCCCCGACCCCGACGACGTCGAGAAGCACGAGTTCTCCCCGATGGAGGAGGAGTTCGTGCACTCGTGGACCGCCAACATCGTGCACGGCACCGCCGACGAGGTCCGCGCCGGTCTCGACGACCTGCAGAAGCGCACCGGCGCCGACGAGCTGATGCTCACCTCGCACGCGCACCGCGGCGAGCTGCGGCTGCGCTCCTACGAGCTGATCGCCGACGCCTACGGTTTGCCGACCGGGGTGTCCGCGTAGGACCGGGTGTCCAGCAGCTCGGAGATACGATCCGCCGTCACCGGCCGGGAGTAGAGCCACCCCTGGCCGGTGTCGCAGCCGATGTGCCGGAGGCGGGAGGCCTGCGCCGAGGTCTCCACGCATTCGGCGGTGACGGTCAGGCCCAGCCGGTGGGCCAGCTGGATCATCGCCTCGACCACGACCTCGTCGGCCGGGTTCGGGCGGTCGCCCGGGTCGTCGTACTGGAAGCCCCGGACGAAGGAGCCGTCCAGCTTGAGGACGGAGACCGGGAGGCGGCTGAGGTAGGCGAGGTTCGAGTAGCCGGTGCCGAAGTCGTCGATGGCGATGCGCACCCCCATGTCGCTGAGGGCCTGGAGAGCCTGGAGCGGCCGCCCGGCCGAGCCCATGACGGCCGACTCCGTCAGCTCCAGCTGGAGCAGGTGCGGGGCCAGGCCCGTTTCCGCCAGGGTCTCGGCCACGTCCGCGACCAGGTCGGAGTCCCAGACCTGGCGGACGGCCACGTTGACGCTGACGAAGATCGGCGGCTCGCCGGGGTGGTCCAGCTGCCAGCGGCGGGCCTGCCGGCAGGCGGTGGTCAGGGCCCAGCGTCCGAGCGGGACGATCGAGCCGTCCTCCTCCGCCAGTCCGATGAACCGATTCGGCGTCAGGGTGCCGAACTGCGGGTGGTGCCAGCGGACCAGCGCCTCGACACCGTTGAGCCGGCCGTCCCCCATGCCCACCAGCGGCTGGTACTCCAGCACGAACTCGCCGCGTTCGATGGCCGGGCGGAGGGTGGAGGAGAGCGCCTGCCGGGTCACCAGGTGGGCGTTGCGCTCCGGGTCGAAGAGCGTCCAGCGGGACTTGCCGTCGGCCTTCGCCCAGTGGAGGGTCGTGTCCGCGGCCTGCATCAGACCGGTGGCGGTGGTGCCGGCGGCATGCCGCTCGACCACCCCGATCGACGCCGACAGCGACAGCCGCTGGCCCGCCAGGTCGAACGGCGCCTGGAGGGCCGCGAGCGCGGACTCCGCGAGGTCGGCCAGCTGTTCCGTGCCCGTGGAGTCCTCGACCAGCAGGGCGAACTCGTCGCCGCCGAGGCGGGCCACCAGCGGGGCGCCGGTCCGCGCGAAGCCGGCCTCGTCGGCGACCCGGGTCAGCCGTTCGGCGACGGCGGCCAGCAGACGGTCGCCGACCCGGTGGCCGAGGGTGTCGTTGACCGCCTTGAAGCCGTCCAGGTCCAGGTAGCACAGGCCGATCCGGCCGGTGCCGCTCTGCTCGTAGGACTCCGCCTCCAGCGCGGCCGACAGCCGCTCGAAGAACAGTGTCCGGTTGGGCAGCCGGGTCACCGGGTCGTGCATCTGCAAGTGCCGTAGCCGGGCCTGCAGTTCACGGCGGGCGCTGATGTCCGAGACCGAGATCAGCACCCCCGGCGCGTCCTTGGCCAGCGGTGCGATGGTGACCTGCACCCACACCGAGTGCCCGTCGGGGTGCTTGAGCCGGCGGGTGCAGCGCAGCTTGGCCTGCCGGCCGCGCAGTACCTCGCGGTAGGCGTGCCAGGTACGGGCGTCGGAGGCCAGGTCCACCAGGTCCGCGGCGATCCGCCCCGGCAGCCTGGCCGGATCCGCGCCGAGCAGGATGGCGAACGCCTCGTTGGCCGTGCTGACGAGCCCCTCGCGGTCGACCACGGCCATGGGCAGCGTGGCGGCCGCGAAGGCGTGCTCGTATGTCCGCTGTTCCGTCTTCTCGTACGACTTCCGGTAGGTCTTGTCACTCTCTGTGACGGCGGACCGGTCGAGGTCTGCCGCGGGCGTCGGCCCTTCGGACGTTCCGCTCACCGCTCGCTCCCGCAGTGCACTCGATCTCTGTCCGTGCAGGAAAGTGTGCCGATCATAGATGCTGGCCCGAGGGCCTTCCAGCCACTGTCCAGTGTCCCTGATGAACCGGCGATTCTGACAGATCGTTTCTGCCCGCACCTGGACGGGTTCTTGGGCCACCTGACCGCTTGTGACGTTCCGTGAGTGACTCGGGGTG
Source organism: Streptomyces fuscichromogenes (assembly GCF_014645815.1). GTDB lineage: Bacteria > Actinomycetota > Actinomycetes > Streptomycetales > Streptomycetaceae > Streptomyces > Streptomyces fuscichromogenes. Next base: position 131,195 of record NZ_BMML01000002.1, read on the forward strand.
TCGGCCGTTCGTGTCTGCCTGCCGTGAGCAGCGGGTTCCTCACCCTTCTGGTGCAGATAAACAGGTCATATGGCGACAAACTCACACAGGCTGGGTGCGGTGTCCCGCGAACCGCCCCCGGAGGTCCTTCCGTGCCGCGTCTCCCGCTGCGCAGCTCCGCCGCCGTGTTCACCACGATGTCGGCGCTCGTCGCGACGACGATCCTGACCGGACCGTCGGCCGCCGAGCCGTTCTCCACGACCCCCTGCGCCCTGCACCGCACCGACGCGCACCACTCCGAGGGAGTCGACACCTGGAACGCCGACTACACCCGCCCCACCCACCCGCTCTCGGCCGTGATGGTGTTCCTCTCCTTTCCGGACGCCACCCCGCAGACCACGCCCGCGGAGCTCGCCGCCGACCACTTCCCGGCCACCAGCCGCTACTACGAGCAGGCCTCCTACGGGAAGTTCACCATCCATCCGCACCCGCTCGCCCACTGGCTGCGGATGCCCCGGCCCTCGGTCGCGTACGGGATAAGACGGGACTGGAGCGTCCCGCTGCGGGCCGCCTACCTGCGGGACGCGTTCGCGGCGGCCGACCCCGAGGTCGACTTCGCGCGCTACGACATCGTGTACTTCGTGGCCGACCCGGACGCGCCCGGCGTCGACTCCGACGCCACGAAGGTGGTCAACCTCGACACCCCGATGCACGTGGACGGGACCGATGTCCGCCGGGTCGTCACCGTCTTCGAGAAGCACCCGCCGGACCGGCTGGTTCTCGCCCATGAGACCGGGCATGTCTTCGACCTCCCCGACCTCTACCACCGTCCGTCGGACGGCAAGGGCGACTGGGACACGTACGTCGGCGACTGGGACCTGATGGGCAGCCAGTTCGGGCTGTCCCCGGACTTCTTCGGCTGGCACAAGTGGAAGCTGGGCTGGCTGGATCCGCGCCAGGTGGTGTGCGTTCGGGGGGCCGTGCCGACCCGGCTGACCCTGGAGCCGCTCTCCGCCGGGCCGGGTGCCCCGGCGCAGGGCGCCGCGGGTGCCCCGGCCTTCGGGCTCGGCGACGGCACCAAGCTGGCGGTGGTGCGCACCGGACCGGACACCGTGCTGGCCTTCGAGGCGCGGGGTGCCTCCGGCAACGACAGCGCGGCCTGCCGGCAGGGCATCCTCGTCTACCGGGTCCGCGACGAGACGGCGTCCGGCGGCGGCCCGATCGAGGTGGTCGACGCCCATCCGCACACCGAGGCCTGCTGGGAGAACTCGGTCTATCCGCCGCTGGCCGACGCCCCGGTCGCGCTCGGCGAGAGCTTCACCGTGCCGGGGGACGGCGTGCAGGTGGCGGTGGAGGGGCGGACGGCGTCCGGCGCCTGGAACGTGAAGATCACGCCGGGCAGGCCGGACTGAACCCCGGCGGGATGCGGACGGCGGAACGACCGAAGGCCAAGCTCGCAGGAGCTTGGCCTTCGGTCCACTTCGCGTGCGCCGCCAGGGACTCGAACCCCGGACCCGCTGATTAAGAGTCAGCTGCTCTAACCAACTGAGCTAGCGGCGCCTGCTGACGTCGTAGACCTTAGCATCCTGATCGGCGGGAGGAAAAATCGATATCCGCACGGTCGGGCGGGCCGCGCGGACGGCCGCCCAGAGCAGGATCTCCGGGCCCGGGAGCCATGGGTGCCGGGTGTCCGGGGCGACCAGCCAGCGGGCGCCGGCCGAGGCCGGGGAGGGGTCGGCGTGCGGCGCCGGGACGGTCACCGCGTCGCCGGTGCCGTGGCAGAGCAGCGGCGGTACGGCCTGGCCGCGGCCGCCCCACTCCTCCCAGCCCAGCAGTGACGGCAGCCGGGCGGCGGTGCCGGGGGCGGCGAACAGGAGCATCCGGCCCCGGTACACCGCGACCGGCCCGGACCCCGGTCCCTCGTCCCACAGCCGGTCCAGCATGCGGCGGCCGAAGATCGCCGGAGTGTTCACCACGTCGAACGCGGTCCCGCAGGGCAGGACCACCGGGGCGTCCGGCCGCTCCTCCCAGAAGGCGAGCGTGCTCCGCGGATACGTTCCTGCCGAGGCCAGCCAGGCGGCTCCGTCGGAGGTGACCCCGGCCGCGTCGCCGGGGAGAGTCTCGTACGGTGTGCTGCTCATGGGGAATTGATACCCCTGGTGAGCGCCCGCTCGCCGTGAGTTGCGGGAAACCGGGACGGGACGGGGCGGAGGGGCGTATCTTGCCCGCCCGGCATATGCCACCCGCTAGATCTGCTCGGGTCCCTGCCCTTCCCTCCCCTTCAGCAGGTCCCGGCCGAACTCCACCATCTTCTTCGCGTAGTCCTCGGTCCACTCGGCCCGCTCGGCGATGTCGGCCGGGGTCAGCCGGTCGAAGCGGCGCGGGTCGGCGAGCTGGGCCGCGGCCATGGCCTGGAACTCCACCGCCCGGTCGGTCGCCATGCGGAACGCCTGGGTCAGCTCCGTCGCACGGGCCAGCAGCGCCCCGGGGTCGTCGACCGACTCCAGGCCGAAGAAGTGCTCGGGATCGGCGACCGCTGCCACGGGCTCGAAGAGCAGGGGCGCGGGGCGTAGCCGCGGTTCGTTCCGACGCGGCGTGGGCTCCGCCATGTCTGGTCCTCCTCGTACGGTGTCGACGACTGCGGTCCGATGACCACCGTCCATTCTCCCGCGCCCGCGCAAGACCACCCCGAGGTCACCACTTCCGGGGTCCGGGGCTGTGACCATTGGCCGCCTCCGGCGGCGTGCCGGACTCCGTCCGGCGGGTGGGTGGTGCGGGTGTCGGGTTTCGTCAGGGCCGCCAGGTCACTCGGTGTTCGGTCAGGTGGGCCAGTACCGCGTGGTTGGCCTCCCAGCCGTCCGGGAACTTCATGAGGGCGCCGAGCTGGACCGGTTCTGTCGACGGGTAGTCGTCCAGGAGGTCGGTCACGCCGGCGCGGCAGACCACGATGCAGGCGTGGCGGTGGCGGGAGGCGAGGACGCAGAGGCGGCCCGTCTCCAGGTGGAAGGCGGTGGCGTCCGGGCGGCCCGAGAGCGGGTGGAGGACGACCGTCACGTCGTACTCACGGCCCTGGAGACGGTTCGCCGTGTCGACGGTGACGTCTCTCACGCCCAGCTCCGCCAGGGCCGCGCGGACGGCCGCCGCCTGGTCCCGGTGGGCGGTGCCGACGGCGATCCGGTCGGCGGTGAGGGGGGAGGGGGCCGGGGAGCGCTCGGAGAGCGCCGCGCCGCCGCGGTCGAGCAGCCGTCGTACCACCGTCGCCACCGCCCGGACCGCCTCCGGGTCGGTGCGCGGGGTGTGCCGGGCGGGCAGCTCCAGCAGGCCCCAGCCGGACTCCGCCGCCTCGTCGATCACCCGGTCGGGCCCGGAGCCGTCGGAGGGAACGGCGAAGGCGAGCCGCCGGTCGCCGTGGCCGGTGCCGCTGCGGAAGGGGGTGTACGGGTAGAACGCGCCGGAGACCAGCGGGGCCGCCGACGCCGGGAGGCGCCAGGAGACCGGCAGGCGGTGCTGCGGGAGGCCCGGATTGTGGGCCAGGAGGGTGGAGACGGCGGAGGCCGAGGGGTCGTACGACAGGCCCGCCCACTGCTCGCTGCCCACGATCGCGAACGGGTCCAGCTGGCCGGGGTCGCCCACGAACAGCGCCCGTTCGAACAGGCCGGCCACGGCGAGCAGCGAGTCCGAGCGCATCTGGTACGCCTCGTCGACGATCGCGTGCCGCCAGGGCTCGTCCACCTTGACGTGCGCCCATTTCGCGGCCGTGGACAGCACGACCCGCGCCTCCCTGAGGTCGGCCGCCTTCGCCGACTTGCGCACGCTCGGCAGGTCGTCCAGCGCCTTGTCGTACGGGTCGGCGTCACTGCTGTGCAGGCGCCCGACGGGGAGCTCCGGGTTCTTCTCGGCGAGCCGCAGGACGAGGTCGTCGACCTGGGCGTTCGTCTGCGCGACCACCATCAGCGGGCGCCCGGCGTCGGCGAGTTCCAGCGCGGCGCGGACCACGAGCGTGGACTTGCCGGCGCCCGGCGGGGAGTCCACGACCACGCCCCGGTCGGTGCCGTGCAGGGTGTCGTGCAGGATCGCGGCGGTGGCCTGCGCGGCGGCCGCCCCGGGATCGAAGTCCGTGGTCGTCACAGGACGTCCTCCGCCGTCACGGTGTCGGGCGCCTCCGGTGCCGCCTCGCCCGGCGGCCCGCCGTGCGTCCACGGCGTCTGCTCCGGGTCGGGCAGCCTGGCGCCGCCGCGCTGCTCGTGTTCGAACAGGGTGAAGACGAGCCGGTCGCCCTTCTCCGGCACGGAGCCCTCCTCCGGTTCCTTGCCGCGGCCCATCTTGTCCAGGACGCGCAGCACCAGGACCCCCTCCGCCTCGTACCCGACGAACTCCGCCGACTGCGGCCTGCCGTCCAGCGAGCGGTACGCCTTCGCGCGCTCGCCCAGCTGCGGCCGGTCCTCCGTGCGCACGGTCACCAGCGGCCGCGGGCTGGGCCGCCTGCCCTCGCTGTACGCCATGACGACATCGAGGACCTCGCCCGCGAACGCCTCCCCGGACAGCCGCCGCCCCGCCATCACCAGCGGGTCGTCGAGCGCCTCCTGGGCGTCCAGCCGGGCCTGCTCCCGCTCGCGGGTGGCCAGCTTGTTGGCCGCGGTCACCGCGTCGTCGCGGCGCGGCTGCGGGGGCTCACCGGCGAGCACCCGGTCCCGGTGGCCGGTGAACGACCAGCGGTCGCGCGTCCACCGCTCCTCGGCACGGGCGCCCTCCGGCAGCCCGCGCAGCAGGTCGAGGCCCTGCCAGACCGCGTCCCAGGTGGGCCGGGTACGGCTCTCGACCAGTGCGCGGACCTCCCGTTCGGCGGCGGTGAGGATCGCCAGCCGGCCGTCGGCCTGGAGTCCGTCCGCGGCCTCGGCGAGGGCGGTGCGGGCCCGGTCGTAGCGCTCCAGGGCGGGGGCCAGCAGCCTGTTGTCGAAGGCCGGGTCGGTGGCGGGACCGGCCGGCGGGCACCGCAACTGCCCGTCGCCGTCCCGGGCGAGCTCGGCCACCCGCGCGGCCTGCGCGCCCGTGCTGCCCTCCGGCGGGGCGATCCAGGCGAGCAGCGCGCCCAGGTGCTGGTCCTCGATGCCGGACTGCCCGGTCGCCCAGTGCCGGGACAGCAGGTCCGTCATGGCGAGCAGCAGGGCGGAGCCGGGGACCCGGGCCCGCTCGCCGAAGTGGGTGAGCCAGCGCCCGAGCAGCGGCACCCGGGGCGGGGCCGGGTAGGGCGCCTCCGGGTCCTGCTCCGCGGTGCGCCGGAACCGCATCGAGCGCCCCAGCAGCCGTACGTACTCGATGCCCGCGCGGCCCGGGACGATCAACTGGGGTGCGTCCGCGCACAGTTCGACCTCGACCTTGACCCGCTTGCCGGTCTCCGGGTCGGTCTCGGTGCGTTCGGCGGCCTCGACGCTGTCCGCGTAGGAGTCCAGGTGGGGCAGGACGACGTCGGCGAGCTCGGCGAGGAAGGTGAACCGCAGGTCCCGGTCGCGCGGCTGGGGGACGACCAGCAGGCGCGGGGCGTCCCGGTCGGTGCCGACCAGGGCGCCGAGCGGGGCCCCGGTCTCACCGGCGGTGGTGAGCGGCACGAAGACCAGTGGGTGCGCGGAGAGGTGCCGGTGCCGGACGGTCGCGGCGGGTTGCGCGGTGCCGGTGCTCACCGCCTCAAGGCGGGCGAGGGTGGTGATCAGGGACACGTGACCCCCTGGGCGCCGACGCCGAAGCCCTGGGTGCCGATGCCGTAACCGGCACTGGCACCGGCACTGGCACTGGCACTGGCACCGGCACTGGCACCGGCGCCCAGTGCCTCGGCGCGCAGGGCCGCCGCCCGGCGCAGGGCGGCCACCGCCGGGTCGGCCGGGTCGCCGCTCTCGCCGCGCGCCGCCGACAGCACGTCCTCGACGGTGGACAGCCCGCCCAGCTCGGCGCGGGCCGCGCGGCCCAGCGCGGTCACCTCGTCGGCCGCGCGGGAGCGCTGCCTGCAGTGGAAGGCCAGTTCGCAGGCGGCCAGGCACTCGGGCGCATAGGCCGCGGGAACGGCGTCCACGGCCGCGGTGAGCTGCTCCGCCGGCAGGTCCGGGGCGAAGCAGGTGCCCTCCGGGAGGGTGTCGGCGATGTCCTGGATGCGGGTGAGCCGGGCCAGCTGGCGGGCGGTGACCGCGCGCTGCCTACGGACGTCCACGGCCGCGGCGGTGGGCAGGTTGGCGAAGTCCTTGGGACAGACCAGCAGCACGTCGTGGCGGACCCGCGGGGCCGGGGTGAGCCGGGCCGCGACCTGCTCCAGGGCCAGCACGTACACCGCGGCCTGCCGGGCGGCCGCGCCCACCTTCGCCGGGTCGGCGGAACCGTCCAGCATCGGGAAGGACTTGATCTCCACGACCGTCCAGCTGCCGTCCGGGTGCACGACCACCGCGTCCGGCTCCAGGAACGCGGGGGAGCCGGCCACCTCCAGGGCCAGCATCGGATGGTCGAGCAGCGCCCAGCCGCCGGCCGCCACGGCCTCGCGCAGCGCCAGCGCCGTGCGGGCCGTACGCCCCTCGGGCCCGCCGGCGGTCAGGTCCGGCACGGCGGCCCGCTCGGCCGGCTCGGCGCCCGGGTCGAGCCCGGCGCGCACCAGGCGCAGCAGTTCGGCTCCGCCGTCCGCCTTCACCTTCGCCTCGAAGGCGTTGCCCCGGGTCAGCGCGAACTGCGACTGGCCGAAGGCCGAGGGCGAGCCGAGGGCGTCCGCCAGCGCGGTCTTGTCCACCCCGGCGCCGTCCAGGATCGCCCGCCGCCTGCATCCCGGGTTGGCGGCGAGCGCCGCGAGGGCACGCGCGTCGAGGGCCTTGGCCGGGACGGCGGGGCCGCGCAGCTCAGCGAGCCGGTGCCGGAGCGCCGTCCCCCGCGTCGGTGGGGGCGGCGTCGGGTTCGGCTGCGACGGCAGGCCGGGACTCGCGCTGCGATGGAATTCGCTCACCCGCCGAAGTCTGGCATCCGGCACTGACAATCGGGGAACCTGCGCCGTCCGAGCGGGCCGCGACGAGGGAGGCGCCCGGGGCGATCCGCACCCTGACGAGATCCGCGGCCCGCATCACGTACGGCGCCAGCAGGTAGCCCACGCCCATCACGAACACGCCCGCGACCGCGTCCAGGAAGTAGTGGTTGGCGGTGCCCATCACGACGAGCGCGGTCAGCACCGGGTAGGCCACGCCGAGCACCTTGGTCAGCCGGTTGCCGCCGTGCCGCCACAGCATCACCCCGCACCACAGCGCCCAGCCGCAGTGCAGGCTCGGCATCGCCGCGTACTGGTTGGTCATGCCGCCGAGACCGCGCGGGGCGCTGGCCTCGCCGCCCCACCAGCCGTACGAGCTGTACTGGGCCATCGTGTCCACGAAGCCGTACTTCGCGGCCAGCAGCCGGGGCGGGCAGGTGGGCAGCAGGGTGAAGCCGATCAGGCCGATGAACGTGGACGTCATCAGCCAGGTGCGGGCCCGCCGGTAGACCTCGGCGCGCTTGCGGAACAGGAAGACCAGGATCGCCGGGGTGACCAGGTAGTGCAGCGAGGCGTACCAGAAGTCCGCCGGTACGCCGAGCCAGGCCTCCTGGGTGAAGAGGCGGTTGAGCGGGTGCTCGGCGTTGAGGTGCAGGGCCTTCTCGACGCGCAGGATCGCCAGGCCGTGGTCGACGGCGGTGCCCGTGTCCCCGCGCGCGAGCAGCCGGCCGGCCGAGTAGCAGGCGTACACCAGCAGGATCAGCGGCAGCTCGGTCCACCAGCGCAGCCGGGTTCGCACAGCCACCTCGGTGCCTGGTTTCTCGGTCTGCGGCATCCGACTGCCTCCCCCTTCTCGTCCCTGTCCGCGCGGCACCCGGTTGCCGACCGTGACACTTTACGTCCCGCGCGTTCCCGCCCACGCGGGGGCGCTCAGCACTCAAAGACGCGGAGAACGCGCCGTGGGTTGCCCGTTCCCGGCCCGTTCCCGGCGCCCTCCCAGCGTGGGTGATGATGGAGGTGTCCCGCCTCCGAATTTCTCCCGAAGGGTTCTCTCCCCATGGCACCGCGCATCCTGCTGGCCCGGCACGGACAGACGGAGTGGTCGCTGTCCGGCAAGCACACCGGCAGGACCGACGTACCGCTCCTGGAGGAGGGCCGGCGGGGAGCCAAGCTGCTCGGCGAACGCCTGCACCGGCCGCCGTTCGACGGCCTCGCCGACGCCGAGGTGCGCACCAGCCCGCTGGCACGCGCGCGTGAGACGTGCGAACTCGCCGGGTTCGGCGACCGGGCCGAGCGCTGGGACACGCTGATGGAGTGGGACTACGGGGCGTACGAGGGGCTGACCCCGGCGGAGATCTCGTCCGTCCGCCCCGGCTGGCTGATCTGGCGGGACGGCGTCCCCGAGGGCGAGTCCCTGGCGGAGGTGACCGCGCGGGCGGACGAGGTGGTGTCCTGGGCGCGGTCGGCGGACCGGGACGTACTGGTGTTCGCCCACGGGCACATCCTGCGGTCGATCGGGGCGCGGTGGCTGGGTCTGCCGGTGGACTTCGCGGCCCGGATCCGGCTGAATCCGACGTCACTGTCGATCCTGGGGTGGGCCTACGGGGAGCCGGCGATCGAGAGCTGGAACGACGTGGGGCACTTGGCGGGGTGAGCAGGCGAGGGGCGGCGGGG
>NZ_BMML01000002.1:139923-793696 GCF_014645815.1 Streptomyces fuscichromogenes
CCCCCCCCCCACTCTCGGCTTCGCTCGACCGGGACCCCCATCGCCCTGCGGCTCGCCTGCCCGCAGCTGAGTGGCGTGTCCCGTAAGGGGCGCGGGAACCGCGCGGCCGGCCCCCCACGCGGCCGCAGCCGTACGACTACAGGCTCACCCCTGCCGGCCCTGCACGACCCTCGGCGTGGACGCGTGCCGGTCCAGGAACTCCTGGACCCCGCTCGTCCGGCGGTGCGGCAGCAGCACCCGTGCCGTGCCCGCCAGCATCCCCTGGATCCGGGACGACTGGACCTGGTCCAGCAGCTCCAGGACCCGCATGCCGGCCGTCGCCGCCTCGTCGGGGCGCCCCCCGCGCGCGAGGTCGTCGGCGAGCTCCGCCGTGTAGAGCGCGATGTTCCTGGTGAAGTGCGGATCCTGGAGGTCGGCGGCCCGCCGCGCGTGCCGTGCGGCCCGTCGCCAGTCGCCCAGCGTGGACCAGCACTGCGCCTCCAGGCCCTCCAGCTCGGCCTCTCCGTAGAAGCTCATCCACTCGGGGTCGGCGTCCGAGTGGCCCCGCTCGAAGAGGGCCTGCGCGCGGGCCAGCGCCTGTTCGGTGCCGGTCCGGTCGGCGAGCCCGGCCCAGCCGCCCGCCTCGCGCAGCGCGAGGAGGGACATCAGGCGGGCCGAGCCCAGGGGCCGGCCGACGCGCTGCGCGGCCTGTGCCGCCCGCACCGCCTCCCGCGGCCGCCCGGCGTCCCGCGCCAGGAACGCCGTGTTGCAGAAGGCGTGCGCCTCCAGCCCCGGGTCCCCGGTCATCCGTGCCGTCGCCAGCGCCTCCGCGTAGTGCGAGCGGGCATCGTCGAAGCGGCCGGAGTCATGGGCCAGCCAGCCCACCGAGATGGCCAGTTCACCGGCGCCGGAGTGCAACCGCTCGGCGGTGGTCTGCCGGGTCGCGCCCGCGTCGAGCAGTGCGTACGCAGCGCGCAGCGGAGCCGCCGCGCGCCGGTACAGCCCGTCCGCGCCGTGCCGGTCGTCCAGCAGCCGGATCCGGCGTACGGCCTCCTCCAGGGCGGCCGCGTGCGAGGACCCGGCACGGCGCACCGGCCGGTCCGCCGCGACGGCGTCGATGGTGAACCCCAGCGGGCCCAGCGTGGCGGCGGCCACCGTGGCGCCCCCGCCGGTCATGAATAGGCGACGCAGCACGTCGCTCTCCTCGTAGTTGTCGTGCTTCTCGTACGGGTCCTGCGGGTTCCGCATCTCGTGCGGGTCATGCGGGTCGTGCGGGTCCTCTGGGTCATACGGCTCGACGGCCCCCTGCGTCTCACCCCCGGCGAAGGCCGGGGGTACCTCCTCCGGCGGCCGCGCCGCGCGTCCGCGGACGGACGAGCGGGGCGCGAAGCCGAGGTCCGCGAGCGTGTGACCGGGGAACATGTGGAGGAACACCCGTTCGTACGCGTAGTTCGGGCAGCGGATCTCACCCGCCTCGACCCGGCCGATGTAGCGCGCGTCACAGCTCACCCGCTCGCCGATCTCGCGCGCGGCACGCCGTACCAGCGCGGCGAACTCGGCCGGCGAGTGCCGTCCGCGTACCTGCCGGAAGGCGAGGTTCGGCCGTACCGGCCGATCTGGCTGCGGCGAACTCGTGGTTGACGACGCCATGGCCGGGTCCTCTCGTGCGAACCGTCGAACCATGCCGGACTCGTGCTGAGTTGTCCGAGTGGACCCTTGGTTCCGGCGGGCAAGAACGTACCTTCTGTGTTGGACCCGTGACGCAGGGTTTGGCTACAAACCGGATATCTCATCCACGATCTGCCATGAACTGCCATCCTTTGCGGCTGACTTCTGCCGTAGCCGTTGACGCGGTGGCGCGTTGGACCTCACGGACTGCAAGAGGGCTGCGCGGTGGAGGCCGGGATGGAGACCAGCCAGAGCAACGATCCTTGTACGCCGGCGGGCGACGCGGGGTGCGACCTCGTGACGGTGCCGGCCCGGCAGGGGCTGGAGGCGGTCGACATCCTGCGCCGGGGACCCGGGGACGCGGTGGGGCCCGTGCTCCACGACGACGGGGGCGACACCCTCGGCTTCGTGGTGCCGGCCGGTACGGCGGCGGGCTGGGACGTGCCCGGCAGCACCTGTACGGAGACCGACGGTCGCGGGCTGCGGCTCAGCCCCGAGCCGCCGGTCGAGGGCTCCGACTGGCTGCTGCCGCCCGGCGAGGCCGACCTCGCGACCGATCCGGCGGTGCTGCGCCGGGCGCTCGGGGAGGCGGCCCGGCTGATCGAGGCCGCGGACAGCTGCCGCTGAATTTCCCGGACGGCCGGCGCCTGGGAAAATAGCGGAATGGGCAAGTCCAGGAACTCACGGCGCCGGTCGGCCGCCGCCACCGACGCCGTTGTCGAGGCCGTCGACGGCGGCCTCGCCCAGCTCATCCCCGACCCGGACCGCGGCCGGGCCTGGACGCTGCTCATCGACGGCGCCCCGCAGTCGCACGTCGACCTCGACGACCCGGCCTACCTCTCCTTCGAGTACCAGCGCCGGCTCGGCCATGTGATCGACCTGCTCGCACCGCCGGGCCGGCCCGTGCAGGTCGTGCACCTCGGGGGCGGGGCGTTCACGCTGGCGCGGTACGTGGCGGCCACCCGGCCCCGGTCCACTCAGCAGATCGTCGAGCGGGACGCGGCCCTGGTCCAACTGGTCCGGCGGGAGCTGCCGTTGGACCCGAACGCGCGGATACGGGTGCGGTCCGTGGACGCCCGGGAGGGGCTCGGCAAGGTCCCGGAGGCGTGGGCGGACCTGGTCATAGCGGATGTGTTCAGCGGGGCGCGCACTCCGGCGCATCTGACGTCCGCGGAGTTCCTGGACGAGGTGCGCAGGGCGCTGCGGCCGGGGGGTGTGTACGCCGCCAACCTCGCGGACGGGCCGCCGCTCGCCCACCTGAGGGGGCAGATCGCGACGGCGGGGGCGCGGTTCGCTGAGGTCGCGGTGGTGGCGGACGCGGGGGTGTGGCGGGGGAAGCGGTTCGGCAACGCGGTGCTGGTGGCGGCCGACGTACAGCTGCCCGTGGCCGAGCTGACCCGGCGCTGCGCATCCGACCCGCACCCCGGGCGGGTCGAACACGGGCGCTCTTTGAGGGATTTCACGGGCGGGGCAGTGGCCGTGACGGATTCGGCGGCCGTGGCTTCGCCGTCCCCGCCGCCTTCGGTGTTCCGCTGAACCTGCGGGCGGGTGGGGGTTGCTCGCGCAGTTCCCCGCGCCCCTTTGGGGCGCGCTGCCCAACCGTGTCCCACATAGCTGCGGGCAGGCGTGCCGCAGGGCGGCACGGGTGGGCGCAGCGGCACCCTGCCAGCGCCGGTAAGCGTCCCCCCCCCGCCCCCAGCCGACCCGGCACTCTCAGTACGTCTCCACCTGCACCTGCGGCGCGGTGTCGTGCCAGGTGCAGAACACCGTCACCCGGTCCGTGCTCCTGCTGAACTCGATGCGGATCCACGTCTCCGTCTTCCACACCTGCATCGACCAGCCCGTGCCCGGCGTCGCCGACACCAGGGTCGCGCTGGTGTCGCCCAGGTCGAAGACCGCCCGGCCGCCGTCCGTGTCGTACGCCTTGACCTGGCCGGACGCGGTCGCCGTGGCCGAGGGGGTCGGGGACGCCGTCGGCGTGCGGGACGGGGTCGGCGGGGGAGTCGCCGACGGGCGCGGTGCGGCGGACGTGGGCGACGGGCTCGGCGCGCGGGACGCCGGTGACGCCAGCGGCTCGGCGCCCTGCGTCGTCGGGTCGTCGTCCGTCGCCGTGACGGGCAGGGCGCGGGGCGGGGCGTAGGCGGTGGCCGCCATCACCGTGTGGACGCCCCACCACGACAGCGTGACCGCCGCGCCCGTGGCGAGCAGCCAGGCCAGTACGTGTACGAGTCCTCTGCGCATCGCGGGCCATACTGCCTCAGGGGTACCGCCGTGCGCACTCGCCCCGAGTTATCCACAGGCCCCGACCGGCTTCTGCCGCATGGCGTACGGTGCGGCGCATGGCAAGTGTGCTCGTGGTCGAGGACGACCAGTTCGTACGCTCGGCGCTCATCCGGCATCTCACCGACGCCTCGCACACCGTGCGCAGCGTCGGCACGGCACTGGAGGCGCTGCGCGAGGTCGCCCATTTCCGGTTCGACGTGGTCGTGCTGGACCTCGGACTGCCGGACCTGGACGGCTCCGAGGCACTGAAGATGCTGCGCGGCATCACCGACGTGCCCGTCATCATCGCCACCGCCCGGGACGACGAGACGGAGATCGTCCGGCTGCTCAACGCGGGCGCGGACGACTATCTGACCAAGCCGTTCTCCGTGGAGCACCTGTCCGCGCGGATGGCCGCCGTACTGCGCCGGGCGCGGTCCGGCGGGGGCGAGCCGGCACCGTCGAGCGTGCTGCGGGTCGGCGGGCTGGCCGTCGACCCGCTGCGCCGGCAGGCCGAGTTGGACGGGGTGCGGCTCGACCTCACCCGCCGGGAGTTCGACCTGCTGGCCTTCCTCGCCGGGCGGCCGGGGGTCGTCGTGCCGCGCAAGGAGCTGCTGGCGGAGGTCTGGCAGCAGTCGTACGGGGACGACCAGACCATCGACGTACATCTGTCCTGGCTGCGGCGGAAGTTGGGGGAGACCGCGGCCCGGCCGCGGTATCTGCACACCCTGCGGGGGGTCGGCGTGAAGCTGGAGCCGCCCGGCGGGGAAGCGAGGCCGGTCGGATGAGGTGGGCTCTGGTCAAGGTCTGTCTGGCGGTCACCGCGATGGTCGTGGTCGCCTTCGCCGTCCCGCTCGGCCTGGTCGTCAAGGAGCTGGCCCGGGACCGGGCGTTCTCCAACGCGGAGCGGGAGGCCGCCGCTGTCGCCCCGGCCCTGTCCATCACCACCGACCGGGACAAGCTGGAGCGGGTGGTGGCCGCGGCCGGCGCCGACCGGGGCATGGCCGTGCACATACCGGCGGCCGGTGGCCAGGCCGCCGTCGACATCGGTCGGCAGCGCGCCGCCGGCCGGGACATCGCGGCCGTGCGCAAGCTGGGGCGGGCCTCCACGACCGGGGTGACCGGCGGGTCGACCCTGCTGCAGCCCGTCGCGCTGAGCTCCGGCGCCATCGCGGTCGTCGAGGTGTACGTGCCCGAGTCCGAGGTGACCAACGGGGTCGGCGCGGCCTGGGCGGTGCTCGCCGCCGTCGGCCTGGCCCTGATCGTCGGCTCGGTCGCGGTCGCCGACCGGCTGGGCGTACGGATGGTGCAGCCCGCCCAGCGGCTGGTCGAGGGCGCGCACGAACTGGGGGAGGGCAAGCTGGGGGCGCGGGTGCCCGAGGAGGGGCCGAACGAACTGCGGCTGGCGGCGGTCGCGTTCAACTCGATGGCCGATCAGGTCGTACAGCTGCTTGCCAACGAGCGGGAGTTGGCCGCCGATCTGTCGCACCGGCTGCGTACCCCGCTCACCGTGCTGCGGCTGAACGCGGCCTCGCTCGGAGAAGGGGCCGCGGCCGAACAGACCCGGGCCGCGGTCGCGCAGTTGGAGCGCGAGGTCGACACCATCATCCGGACCGCCCGGGAGGCCAAGCCGCAGACCGCGGCCGCCGGGCCGGGGGCCGGCTGCGACGCGGCCGAGGTGGTGCGGGAGCGGATGGGGTTCTGGTCGGCGCTCGCGGAGGACGAGGGCCGCAAGTGGCGGGTGGCCGGTGCGGACCGGCCGGTGCGCATACCCGTGGCCCGCGCCGACCTGGCCGCCGCCCTCGACGCGCTGCTCGGCAACGTCTTCCGGCACACCGCGGAGGGCACCGCCTTCGCGGTCGACGTGCACAACGCGGAGGACGCGGTGATCGTGCTGGTCTCGGACGCGGGACAGGGCATCCGGGACCCGGCGGCGGCGATGGCGCGGGGGCGGGGCTCCGGGGCGGCCGGCTCGACCGGGCTCGGCCTGGACATCGTCCGCCGGCTGGCCGAGTCGACCGGCGGCGACGTGCGGATCGGGTCGTCGGTGCTCGGCGGGACCGAGGTGCGGATCTGGATCCAGCTGGACGGCGGGCAGCCGGAGCGCAGGGGGCACCGGGGAGCGGTGCGCCGGCGCCGTTGGCGCAGGCGGCCGGGGGTCCCGGGCCGGAGGGGAGGCGGGGAACCAGCGGAGAGAAATGGTCTCGACCTTTAATCGCTTCCGATGCCGTCCTTAAGCGCACCCTAAGATCCTCAACAGCCGCCCCTATCAAGCCGTTTGTCCGAATCCTGGTCGCTAGCGTGCTGCCGCACCCCACCCCCTCCGGCAGGCGAAGGCAGGCACGGCATGAGTACGCACCGGCGCAGAATCAGTGGCAGGAACAAGGTGATGGGCGGTCTGGTCGCCGCGTCCGTGGTCGGTGGCGGGGCGATCCTGTTCAGCGGGATCGCGCAGGCGGCCGGGGTCGGCGCCGCGTACACGAGGACCAGCGACTGGTCGACCGGGTACACCGCGCAGTACGTCGTCACCAACAACAGCGGTGCCAGGGAGCGGAGCTGGACGCTGGAGTTCGACCTGCCGGCCGGTGCGAAGCTCAGCTCGCTCTGGAACGCCGAGTACACCGTGAGCGGGCAGCACGTCACCGTGAAGCCGCCGAAGTGGGACACGGACGGCCTCGCGGCCGGTGCGTCGGACACCGTCGGCTTCGTGGTCAACGGCAGCGGGGACCCGACCGGCTGTCGTATCGACGACGCGAGCTGTTCGGCGGACGGCACGGCCACCCCGGAACCGAGCGGCCGCCCGACGCGGACCGCCACTCCGCCCTCGACCCCGACGGCCACCACGACCCCCAAGCCCACGGCCACCACCACCCCCACCGCGACGGCCACCGCCACCCCCACCGCCTCCCCGACCCAGAGCAGTGGCAGCGGCACCACCGCCGCGGCCGGTTTCGCCCCGTACGTCGACACCTCCCTCTACCCGGCGTTCGACCTCCTCGCGGCCGCGAACGCGACCGGCGTGAAGAACTACAACCTCGCCTTCGTCACCGACGGCGGCGGCTGCACGCCGAAGTGGGGCGGGGTGTCGGACCTGTCCAGTGACGGGGTGGCGGCCCAGATCGGCTCGCTCCGCGCCAGGGGCGGTGACGTCCGGGTCTCCTTCGGCGGCGCGTCCGGGTCCGAACTGGCCACCACCTGCTCCTCGGCGGACGCGCTGGCGACGGCGTACGCCAAGGTCGTGGACGCCTACAAGCTGACCAAGGTCGACTTCGACGTGGAGGGCGGCGCGCTGCCCAACGCCACGGCGAACACCAACCGCGCCAAGGCCATCGCCAGGCTCCAGGCGAGCCACCCGGACCTGGACGTGTCCTTCACCCTCCCGGTGATGCCGGAGGGCCTCACCCAGGACGGCGTGAACCTTCTCGCCGACGCCAAGTCCAACGGCGTGCGGATCAGTGCCGTCAACATCATGGCGATGGACTACGGTCCCTCGTACAGCGGCGACATGGGCACCTACGCCATCCAGGCCGCCACCGCCACCCAGGCCCAGATCAAGAGCGTCCTCGGGCTCTCCGACTCGGCCGCCTGGAAGACGGTCGCCGTCACCCCGATGATCGGCGTCAACGACGTCTCCTCCGAGGTCTTCAAGGTGGACGACGCCACCCAGCTCGTCGCCTTCGCCAGGTCCAAGGGCATCGGCTGGCTCTCGATGTGGTCGGCCACCCGCGACCAGCAGTGCGCCGGCGGCACCAAGCCCACCGCCGACGCCACCTGCAGCTCGATCACCCAGGACAAGTACGCCTTCGCCAAGGCCTTCGCGGCGATCGGCTGACGGCCCCGCGGAACCCGGCCAGGCTCAGAAACCGCCGGGTCCGCCCGGCCCGCCGAAGCCTCCGAAGCCGCCCGGCCCGCCCATCGGGGGGCCGTGGTGGTGGAAGCCGTCGAAGAGGGCGTCGGCGAGGAGCATGCCGCCGACCCCCGCCGCGCCCGCGACCAGGGCCGTCTTCCACCAGGGGGTGCTGTACCAGCCGCCGGGCACGGTACGGCCGGCGACCACCCCGCCCGGGTAGTAGTAGGGGTTCCCCGCAGCCGGCTGGTCCGACGACGTGTAGGTCCGGCCGTTCACCGTCACCTGCTGGTCGGCCGCGGCGGCGCCGGCCGGCGGCAGGGCCGGGCCGGGGTCCAGGCCCAGGGCGGTGCGGGCCGACCGGACGTAGTGCAGGCCCTCGACGGCGGTCTGGGTGACCAGGGCGTACTGCGCCGGGGTGTATGCCGTGGCCAGCTGGGCCTGGGCCGCGCGGTGGCGTTCCGTCGCGTCGGCCAGGGCCTGGCGGGCCGCCCGGTCGTCGCCCGCGGCCAGGGTCGCGATGCCGCCGCCGAGCCGGTCCACCCAGCGGGTGGCCTCCGCCCCCGCGTCCGCGGTGAGGTCCTGCTGTGCCGTCTGCCCGGCGCCGGTCGCGGCCCGCTGCCGGTTCCGTCCGACGGCGGCCGCCACCGAGCCGATGACCAGCGCCAGCAGCACCAGCGCGATGAATCCCATGACGTCCTCCGGTGTCCACGAGGATCACCCGATCACCTCGTACCACCCATGAGACGCCCCGGAGTTGAGAGACCACTTGCCGAAGCCTGAGCGCTCCCTGTGAGCGGGGCGCGGCACTCCCCTCCAAGCACCGCGCCCCGCTCAGCAGCGCCCCGCGTGGGAGCGCCCCAAAGGGGCGCGGGGCTGTATCGAATGTGCGGCTGCCGCCGCGTGGGCGCGACCAGCCACGACGGTGCCGCGGCCGACCGACCGGCGCACCGCGGCAACTCCAGCGGAGCGCTCAGGCCGCGGCCGACCTCGCCGGCGGCAACGTCCCCGTACGCGCCGCCTCCGCATACCACCGGGCGCTCGACTTCGGCGTCCGCGCAAGGGTCGCGTAGTCGACGTACACCGCCCCGAACCGCTTCTCGTAGCCGTAGGCCCACTCGAAGTTGTCCATCAGGGACCACAGGTAGTAGCCGCGCACGTCCGCGCCGTCGGTGATGGCGCGGCGCACCGCCGCGAGATGGCCGTGCAGGTAGGCGATGCGCTCCGGGTCGTGGACGTTGCCGTCCGGGTCCGGCTTGTCGTCGTAGGCCGCGCCGTTCTCGGTGATGTAGAGGGGCAGGCCCGGGGCCTCGACGGTGTACCGCATGATCAGGTCGTGCAGGCCGGTCGGGTCGATCGTCCAGCCCATCTCCGTGCGCTCGCCCGGCGTCTGGTGGAAGGCGACGTCGTCGGCGCCCGGCCAGGGCGAGTGGGCGCTGGCGCCGTGGCCGTCCGCCCGGGTGGCGTCGGCGGTGGCGGACGCGGCCGACACCAGAGTGGGCGTGTAGTAGTTCAGCCCGAGGGCGTCCAGCGGCTGGTGGATGGCGGCGAGATCGCCGTCCCGGACGTACGACCAGTCCGTCACCGACGCCGTCGCCGCGAACAGCGACCGCGGGTAGGCGCCGTGCAGGATCGGGCCGTGGAACACCCCGTTGGCCAGGTCGTCGATCTTCTGGACCGCCACCAGGTCCGCCGGGCCCTGCGACAGCGGCCGTACCACCGAGGAGTTGAGGCTGATCGCGACCTGGTTGCGGGCCGGCATCGCCGAGCGCAGCGCCGAAGTGCCCAGGCCGTGCGCGAGGTTGAGGTGGTGCGCGGCGCGCAGGGTGGCCGCCGGGTCGGTACGGCCGGGGGCGTGCACCCCGGAGCCGTAGCCCAGGAAGGCGCTGCACCACGGCTCGTTGAGGGTGATCCACTGCTCCACGCGGTCGCCGAGCGCCTCGCCGACGATCTGCGCGTACTCGGCGAACCGGTAGGCCGTGTCCCGCTCCGGCCAGCCGCCCGCGTCCTCCAGTTCCTGCGGCAGGTCCCAGTGGTAGAGGGTGACGGCCGGCTTGATGCCCTTCGCCAGCAGTTCGTCCACCAGCCGGCGGTAGAAGTCGAGGCCGACCTGGACCGCCGGGCCGCGGCCGGTCGGCTGGACGCGCGACCAGGAGATCGAGAACCGGTAGGCGTTCAGACCGAGGTCGGCCATCAGAGCGACGTCGTCGCGGTAGCGGTGGTAGTGGTCGACAGCGATGTCACCGGTCTCGCCACCGGCCGTCTTGCCCGGCGTATGACTGAAGGTGTCCCAGATGGAGGGGGTGCGGCCGTCCTCCCGCACCGCCCCCTCGATCTGGTACGCGGAGGTGGCGGCGCCCCAGAGGAAGGCGGGAGGAAAGGTCACGGGGGTCATGGGTTCAGGCATGGAAGCGCTCCCATAGGAGGTCGTGGAGACCGACGGGTGAGTGAGAAGGGGGAGGAGAGGGGGCCGGGACGGCGGTGACCCGGCCCCCCGTCTTGACGGCGGTCAGCCCTTCACGGCGCCCTGCATGATGCCGCCCACGATCTGCTTGCCGAAGATCGCGAAGACGAGCAGCAGCGGGAGGGTGCCGAGCAGCGCGCCGGCCATGATCAGGGACTGGTCGGGGGTGTAGCCGCGGCCCAGGCCGGCCAGGGCGACCTGCACGGTCGGGTTGCCGGTCTGGGTGAGGACCAGGAACGGCCACAGGAAGTCGTTCCAGGCCTGGACGAACATCAGCATGCCGAGCACCGCCATGGCCGGGCGGGCCGCGGGGAACACGATGTGCCACACCACCCGCCAGCTGCTCGCGCCGTCCACCCGGGCCGCCTCGATCAGCTCGTCCGGCAGCGCCTGGAGCAGGTACTGCCGCATGAAGAACACGCCGAACGCGCTCACCAGGGACGGGAAGATGACCGCCTGGAGCTGGTCCGCCCAGTTCAGCTTGGCGACCATCATGTACAGCGGGATGATGCTCAGCTGCGGCGGCACCATCATGGTGCCGATCACCGTCAGCATCAGGATGTTGCGGCCCCGGAAGCGCAGTTTGGCGAAGGCGAACCCGGCGATCGTCGACAGGACGACGATGGTGATCGCCGAGATGCCCGCCACGATCGTGGTGTTGAGGAAGGCCTGCCCGAGGTTGGCCTCGTTCCACGCCACGTCCAGGTTGTGGAAGAGGTTCCCGCCGAACCAGAACGGCGGCGGGGTCTCGGCCAGCCGGTTGTTGTTCCGGGACGCGGCGATCGCCGTCCACACCAGCGGGAACAGCGACCCGATGGAGAAGAGGGCGAGGATCGTGTACGCGATCGGGCCCGCGTGCATGGTGCCGCCGGCCCGCGCCGACTTCGAGCGCCGGGTCCGCTTGGGTTCGACCGCCGGAGCGGGCTTGGTCAGGGTCGTCGTCACGGCCGGTCTCCTAACTACTGGCGCGCAGCCGGCGCGAGATGACGTAGTTGACGATCCCGATCAGGATCAGGATCAGGAACATCGTCCAGGCGATGGCGGAGGCCCGGCCCAGGTGCTGGTTCACCCAGCCCTGCTCGTACAGGTACAGGCCGAGCGTCTGGAACTGGTGCTCCGCACCGCCGGACGCCCCCTTGTTGGCGTCGAAGATCAGCGGCTCGCCGAACAGCTGGCTCGCGCCGATGGTCGACACCACGCAGGTGAACAGGATCGTCGGCCGCAGCTGCGGCAGCGTGACATGCAGGAACTGCCGCCAGCGGGAGGCGCCGTCCAGCGCCGCCGACTCGTACAGGTCCGTCGGGATGGCCTGCATCGCCGCCAGGTAGATCAGCGCGTTGTAGCCGGTCCAGCGCCAGATCACGATCGACGACACGGCAATCTGGGACGGCCACTTGTCGTTCTGCCAGTCGATGTGACCGACCCCGACGAAGTGCAGCGCCCAGTTGATCATGCCGTAGTCGCGGCCGAAGAGCAGGACGAAGACGAGGGAGGCGGCCGCGATCGAGGTCGCGTACGGCGCCAGCATCACGACCCGGTAGAAGGTCGAGGCGCGCAGCTTGTAGTTGAGGATGTGGGCGAGCCCCATCGCCATCAGCAGCTGCGGAACCGTCGAGATGATCCCGATGGTCAGGGTGTTCTTCGCCGCGTTCCAGAAGAAGTCGTCGCCGAAGATCCGGGTGTAGTTGTGCAGTCCCGCCCACTGCATGTCGGTGGGCGCGGTCAGCTCCACCGTGTGCAGCGAGGCCCAGCCCGTGTAGACGAGCGGGAAGAGCCCGAAGGCGAGGAAGAGCACGAAGAACGGCGAGATGAACCCGTACGGGCTCCACTTGATGTCCCGCTGCCAGCGGCGCGAGAGACGGGCGCGGCGCCGCCGCTCCGCCTCCGTGGGAGCGGCGGGCGGGCGGACCGGGGCCGCGCCCCCCTCCTGCGCGAGGGGGGCGGCGGTGTCGTGCCGGGTGGCCATGGCGGTCACTTGTCCAGGCTGTTGTCGATGGTCTTGACGGCGGTGTTCCAGGCCTCCGCGGGCGACTTGCCCTTGGTCACGAGGATGACGCCGTTGTTGGCCAGACCGTCCTGGATGATCTGGTCCTTCGGGCCGATGATCTGCACCGGGATGCTCTTGGCGGCCTCGGCGAAGATCGTGCCGATCGGGGCGTCACCGGTCATGTCGTTCTTTGCGCCGGTCACCGCCGCCGTGGTGTACGTCGCCGGCGCGCTCGGGAAGTTGCCCTGCACGCTGAAGAGCTTGGTCTGCTGCGCGGGCGCGGTCAGCCAGGCGACCAGCTTCTCGGCCTCGGCGACGTTCTTGCCGCTCTTGGGCACGGTCAGGAAGGAACCGCCCCAGTTGCCGGCCTTCGGCGACTGGGCCACGGCCCACTTGCCGGCCGCGTCCGCCTTCGACTGGCCCTTGATGTAGCCGAGCATCCACGGCGGGCAGGAGATCGCCGCGAACTTGTTGTTGGCCATCGTGCTGTTCCAGGACGGCTGGAACTGGGTCTGCGCCTGGACCAGTCCCTCCTGCGCGGCCTTCGCGGTCGTGTCGAACGCGGTCTTCACGGCCGGGTTCGTCTTGTAGATGATCTTGCCGGAGGCGTCGTAGAACTTGGTGCTCTCGCTGGACAGGATCGCGTTCAGGAGACCGCCGGGGGAGTCCATGAAGGTGGTCCCGGACGGCGCCTTCTTCTTGTACTGCTCGCCGACGCTGATGAACTTGTCCCAGCTGCCCGCCCACAGCTTGCCCACCGCTGCGGGGTCGGTGGGCAGGCCGGCCTGCTGGAAGAGGTCCTTGCGGTAGCAGATACCGAGCGGACCGACGTCGGTGCCGAGCCCGATGGTCTGGCCGCCGCTGGTGGTGGCCTGCTTCCACTTCCAGTCCAGCCAGTTGCTCTCCGAGACGCCGTTGACCTTGGACAGGTCCTCCAGCTTGTCGGCGAAGGTGCTGGTGACCTCGGCGATGTTGCCGACCTCGACGGCCTGGATGTCCATCAGGCCGCTGTTGGTGGTCAGGTGGTTGACCAGCGCCGGGTAGTAGTTCGCGTTCTGCTCGACCGAGGTGTCCTTGATGGTGATGTTCGGGTGGAGCTTCTCGTACTCCTTGTAGAGCCCGGCCTCCTTGAAGCCGAAGGTGCCGAACAGACCGAGCGTGATCGTCGTCTTGCCCTTGCCGCCACCGCTGGTGCCGTCACTGCTGCCACCGCTGTCGTTCGCGCAGCCGGCCAGCAGCGCTCCTCCCAACGACACGACGGCCGCCAGGACCACCGCCTTGCGCGAGGCGGTTCGGGTACGTGCTCGCATTACGTCCTCCTGTTGCCCTGACGTGCCGACCCCCCGGCCAACTGCATTGTTGGGCCCGTTAGTTCTCGCTGCGGCTCGGGCGGGGAACGTGCGGGATGTGTATGTGTCAGGTACCGTGGGAGCGCTCCCACCGGTGATGTGTTGAAGAGTCGTCGGTTCGGAGCGGGGTGTCAAGGGAGTCGGCACGGCGAACCGCGTTCAGTTATCCGGCTGTTAGCTAACTCCGGCTCCCGTCGAGAAAAACCCTATATGTCATGACAAAACGGCTGCCGCTGTGCCGGCGGGCGGCACTGTTAGATTCCAGGCCAGCGAGTTGTACGTCGGCGAGGAGGGCGGAGCCCATGGCAAGCCACGGAGCGCGGGGGCGTAGCGGTGGTCGGCCCACCCTCGAAGAGGTGGCCGCCCGGGCCGGGGTGGGGCGCGGCACGGTGTCCCGGGTGATCAACGGGTCGCCGCGGGTCAGCGACGCCACCCGGGCCGCGGTCGAGGCCGCCGTCGCGGAGCTCGGTTACGTCCCGAACACGGCGGCCCGCGCCCTCGCCGCCAACCGCACCGACGCCATCGCGCTGGTCGTCCCCGAGCCGGAGACCCGGTTCTTCGCGGAGCCGTACTTCTCGGACATGCTCCGCGGTGTCGGGGCCGAACTCTCCGACACCGAGATGCAGTTGCTGTTGATCTTCGCGGGCAGCGACCGGGAGCGGCAGCGGCTCGCCCAGTACCTGGCCGCGCACCGCGTCGACGGCGTCCTGCTGGTCTCCGTGCACGCCGACGACCCGCTGCCGGACCTCCTCGCCCAGCTGGAGATCCCCGCAGTGATCAGCGGTCCGCGCTCCGCCGCCGAGACCCTGACGTCCGTCGACTCCGACAACTACGGCGGCGGCCGCGCGGCCGTCGAGCACCTGCTGGCCGGCGGCCGCCGGACGATCGCGCACATCACCGGCCGCCTGGACGTGTACGGCGCCCAGCGCCGCGTCGACGGCTACCGGGACGCCCTGCGCGACGCCGGCCACGGGGTGGACGAACTCCTCATCGAACCGGGCGACTTCACCGAGGAGGGCGGCCGGCGGGCGATGTCCGTGCTGCTGGACCGGTACCCGGCCCTCGACGCCGTCTTCGCGGGCTCGGACGTGACGGCGGCGGGCGCCCGCCAGGTGCTGCGCGAGGCGGGCCGCCGGATCCCCGACGACGTGGCGCTGGTCGGGTACGACGACTCGGCCATCGCCCGCCACATGGACCCGCCGCTCACCAGCGTCCGCCAGCCCATAGTGGAGATGGGCCGCGCGATGATCGACCTCCTCCTCGCGGAGATCGCGGACCGCCGTCCGGCCGTGTCCCGGGGACTGGAGCGCAGGCACGCGGTACTGCCGGCGGAACTGGTGGTGCGGGCCTCGTCCTGAGCGGTCCGGCCCGTCCCGGCCTTCGGGTCGGGCTTCGGACTTCAGGACAGGTGGGATCGACGTTGCCGGCGGGAGTGCGTGGCTCAGATTTTGATCACACGGATGCCGGGGGCACAAAGCATCAGAAGGTCTTCGGGGTCCGAGGTCAGGATGGTCACGGGGGCGGGTGATGCGAGCGCCGTGGCGGCGACGATGGCGTCGAGGGCGTACTTGTGCCCGTGGAGACCTGCTGCGGCGAGGAGTTTGCTCGCGTGGCGAGCGATGGCTTCGGTGGGCGCGATGATGTTGATGCGGGAGACGGCGTGGTCGAAGCGGGCCTGGGCGGTCCTGGGATCGCGGGCTTTCGACGGCGGCGAGTTCCGGTGCTCGCTCAGAACAGTTCCAGGTCCTCGCCGTTGGTGTCCGCGATGACGGGCCGGGGCTGGGCGGGGAGGCCGTCCAGGCGGTCGGGACCGGCCGCGGCGGCGACCGCGGGGGCCGTCTCGGCCAGCCATGCACGAAACCGGTCGGCGGCTTCGTGGTAGGGGACCTGCGTCAGGACGCGGTGTTCGCCGGAGGGGCAGAAGTCGACGGTGACGGTGAGCAGGCAGGAACGGGGTGTGTTCTGGCTGCCTGTCCAGGACACGCGCAGGACGCCGCAGGGTTTGCGTCCGCGGGGGGCTGGGTGGGTCGGGCGCAGTGATCGGCAGGCTATGTGGGCGGTCCACGCGGCAAGGTGCGGCAGGGGCAGGGTGTTGCGTGCGCGGCAGCCGGGGCAGCGGTGCCAGTGGCGGAGCCAGTCGTCGGTGTCGGTGCGGAAGAGGCGTGTGTAGCGGTTCGCCACGCGGATGTCGTTGCTGTACAGGTGGTCGGGGCGTTCCTGTGTGTTGCAGGACTGGCAGACGGGGGCGCGGACGTAGCCGTGTTCGTGGCAGTGGTCGAGCACGGTGGCGGGCGCGGTGCGGCAGACGGCGCACGCCCACCCGGCCACTCTGCGGGAGGTACCGGGCTTCCTGCTGAGCACCGAGTACAGCTGGCCTTCCAGCTCCTTGTCGTACGGGCGCAGTGAGGCGGTGGGGCCCTCGGGGCTCGTCTCCCGCCGGCCGCCGGCGTCTCGGGCCTGCCGGGGGCGGGGGAGCGGCTGCGGCTCGGCGCCGGTTGCGCTTGCCTGGCGGGTCCGCGCGGCTCGCACCCACTGCGTTTCGGTGTGTTCGGCCGCGTCCAGCAGCCTGACCACCGCGCGCGGCAGCCACCAGGTGCGTCGTGTCCCGTCGCGGGTCTGCTCCACGAGTAGTTGTCGCCAGTCGATCCCCGCCAGATGGTACGGGCGGCCGTCTTCACGTCGTGCCGCCCGCTCGGGGCCGCCCGGCTCCTGCTGTTCCCTCGTGATGCGCGGGCGCCAACGCAGTGGCGTTTCCTCGTCGTACTCCTGCCCCGGCACCTCGCGGAACGGTCCGATGCGGACCAGGTCCTGCCGGTTCATCCGCACCGCGTTCAGTTCCGCGGCCGCCCGGCGTACCTCGTCCTCTGGAACACCGAACTGACCGCCGCTCGCCCTCACCGTCGCCACCACGTGGTCGCCGAGCAGGACGTATCCCACCCGGGCACGGGCAGGAGAGCGGGTGAATGCCCCGGAAGCCGTCGGCACGGCACTGCCGGCCGTCAGATCGACCCATAGGGCGTCCGCGGCAGCCAGGGTGATCAGGCCGTCCGTGCGACCGGGCTTGACGCGCTCTGACATACCGACAGGCTAACGGCCTGCAACGAGACAAGGAGCCTCCGAGCGCCTCGGGTGGCGCGGAGGCGCCGCCGACATCCCTGTCGACCGCGGCTGAGGTGGCTCGGCTCCTGGCTGCCGGCCCTCGACAACCCGGCGAGCATGCCGGAAGACCGGCGTCACCTGGTCCATGCGGTGCGCGAGCCACTACTCGAACACGTCACCCCGTCCGGGGAGTTCTTCGCGCCGTTGATGGCCGCAGCCGTCTACGACCCCGACCTGGACTTCCTGATTGCGTGCGACGATCTCGACGTCAGTTCCCAGGCCGACGCCGTGCATGACGACCTGCGTCTTGACGCCCTGATCGACCAGGGCTTTGCGGACAACTCCGCCGGCGTGCCCGGCGACCTGGTCCAGCAGGATGATGCCCGCGGTGTTGTCGTGGGTGTTCGCGGCGAGGACGACGACTGCGCTGACCAGGCCGAGAACGTCCACGGCCGGTCCGCATGTGCGGCAGGGCACCCGCTTGGCCGGATCGTGGCCACTCGTGGCGGCGGGACCCCGGCGCCCACATGGACACTCTGGGTGTCCAGGATCACCAGGGTCGGGTCCTCTGACCGGCGGGCGCATTCATGGACCTGGCAGCGCGGGAGTCCATGGGCGACCTGGTCGGTCCCGTCGTCCCGCTCGGCGGCGAAGCAGTAGGCGAACTATCCGAAAACGACCTCCTGGAGATCGATGACGACCTTGCCCTTGACGCGCCGGCCGGCCTGGAGCTCGACCGCGCGGCGGATCTCCTCGATCGCGAAACTCGCCTCGACGGGCACGCGGAGTCGACCCGCCGCAACCAGGCGCGCGATCTCTTCCAGGGTGCCGGGAGCCGCGTTCGCGCCGTTGGCCGCCGTCACGCCGTCGATCTGTGCTGCGATGGTGCAGATCCGCTTGTCCGGGACGCCCAGTTCCCGTGCGACGTGCACGGTCTCCTCTCCGTGCAGGTCCATGGCGGCGGTGACGCCGTCGGGAGCGAGGGCACGGACCCGGTCGGCCAGGCCGTCGCCGTAGACGACCGGTTCGGCTCCGAGTTCGCGCAGGTGGTCGGCCGAGGACGGCGATCCCGTCCCGATCACACGCGCTCCGGCGATCCGGGCGAGCTGGACGGCGAACACCCCGACCCCGCCTCCGGCACCGCCGATCAGCACGGTGTCGTCCGGACCGGGGTTGATCGCGGCGAGGGCGGCGGATGCCGTGCGGCCCGCGATCGTGAGGGTGGCGGCGATGCGGTCGTCGACGCCGTCGGGCGTGTGGTGGGCCTCGTTCGCCGCGGTGTCGCCGGACGAGTCGACCACCACGAAGTCGGCGACCGCGCGGGACAGGGCGCCCCCGAACGCCCGGTCGCCGGACGAGAAGCCGCTCACCCCGTCGCCGATCTGGTCGACCACTCCCGCGTAGTCGGTCCCGAAGCCGACCGGCAGGGTCAGGCCGAACCGGGCGGCGGTGTCCGCGTCGGCGGTCATCAACCAGTCCATCGGATTCAGACCGGCCGCGGTGACCCGCACCCGGACCTGTCCCGGGCCGGCCTGCGGTGCGGGAACCTCGCGGACGTCCAGGACGTCGGGGCCGCCGAATGCATTGAGCTGGACCGCCCTGCTGCGATCCGTCGGCGTCTGACTGCTCTGCTCCTGCATGTTCCTCTGTCTCCTTGGACCCGCGTACGCAGTGGACGCACGGACGCACCGAAACGGACTATGCTCCGTTTACATGGATGACCGTAACACAAACGGAGCACGTTCCGTTTTGACCGGCGCGGAGATGCGCGCGCCACGGGCGGACGCGGCCCGCAACCGTGACCAGCTGCTCGCGGTGGCGACTCGGGTGTTCGCCTCGGCGGACGCCGACCCGTCGATGCGCGCGATCGCCCGCGAGGCCGGGGTCGGCATCGCCACGCTCTACCGGCACTTCCCGACCCGCGAATCACTGGTCGACGCGGTCTACCGGGACCAGGTCGTGCGGCTGACAACCGGCGCCCACGAGCTGCTCGGTCGGCTGGCCCCGGCTGCGGCAATGCGGCGCTGGATGGACTTGTTCGGGGACTGGATCGCGACCAAGAACGGCATGCTCGACACGCTGCTCGCGATGATCGAGTCGGGTGAGATCGCCCATGCGCAGACTCGGACCGAGCTCCTGACGGCCATCACCAGGATGCTCGACGCCGGCCGCGCGGCGGGCGACCTCCGCTCCGACGTCACCGCCGAAGACATCGCCGCCGCCCTCATCGGCATCTTCACCGTGGCCCCCCGACCCGAGCGCGAAGCTCAGGCCGGCCGCCTGCTGAACCTCCTGATGGACGGCCTCCGGGCCACGGGCCGGCCAGCCTGAGCCCGGGATCGAGGCCGACGCATCTGGGCTCTGCCCGACTGGCGCCGGCCGGCTGCTGACCGCCGACTACTGCTGTTCGTCGGTGAGGAGCTCGGTCGGCTGGGCGTCCACCGGTCGTACCTGCTCGGTGAACGGCTGCAAGGCAGCTGACCCTGGATCTCAAGATTCCCGACAGAGTCTCTCAGCCAGACGATCTCCACCGTGGACACCGGCCGCCGACCAGCCCGAGTGTCCCGAAGCTCGCGCACACCAGCCCCGTGATCTGCAACTTCGCAGTGCACACCACTCATTCACGGTCCAGAGGGCCGAACTGCGCGACTCCGCACGGGTGATCGCGGGACGGTACGGCCGCGGAGACGGTTCCCGGCGCCGGTGCCACGGGCGGGCGGCCCGGCCCGCGAGCTCTACCCGCCCGGCCACGGGCTGACGTGACCCGGACGGTCTTGTGCGTCAACCCGTGGGTTGACGCCAGGTATCAAACCAGGAGTCAACCCGCGGGCCGAGGCCGTGCGGTGCCGCGGGCGGCAGGCTCTTCCCCATGACGACGACTGACTACCTCATCTCCGCCGCCCTGATCCTTCTGGTGATTCCGCAGATGCGCGGCGGCCGTCTGACACCCCGCACGCTCCTGCTGCCGCTGGTGTCCGTCAGCGCCGCGGCCGCGCACTACCTTCATTCCTTCCCGACCGAGGGCCACGACGTCCAGCTGGACCTCTTCGGCGTCACGATGGGCATAGTGCTCGGACTGGCCAGTGGACTGGCCACCCGCGTCAGCCTGACCGAGGACGGTGCCGCGTACTCCAAAGCCGGTTGGCCGGCCGCCCTTCTGTGGGTGCTGGGCATGGGCGCGCGCTCGGCCTTCGTGTACTGGGCCGAGCACAGCGGCGCTCACACCATTGCGCAGTTCAGCCGCGACAACCTGATCACCGGCACCGCCGCCTGGACCGCCGCGCTGCTGCTGATGGCCGTCACTCAGGTGGTGTGCCGCCTGGTGGTGGTGCGCGTCCGGGCCCACCGGCTCACCTCCCCCCTTGTCACCCCCGTCGTGGCCTGAAGCGTGGCGCCCAGCGGACCGCCGCTCGCACCACACTCCGCCCTGGCCCGGTTCCGTGTTCGCGGGTCCGGGCCGGGCTTCGCGATCGGCGGCGCAGCGTGCATCTACTCTTCAGAAGTGACGGACACACTTCAGCCGACGGGCCCGGTCAGTCCTCGGCTGGCCGTGGCTCTTGCCCGTGCCCGGGAGCGACGCGAAGGCAGGGGCCGGCGTATGCAGCCCGTGTTGTGGGGGGTCATGGCCGCCATCGCCGTCCAGTCCCTGCACGCTTCCCCCGCCCCCGGCGTCAGAGGCAGGCACCTGGCAGTCACCCTGGTGCTCGTCGGCTGTCTGCTGCCCATGGCCGCGGTCGCGTCGAACCGGTGGCCCCTCACCGGTCGCCCTGCCCGTTGCCTGGTGTTCTGCGTGCTGGTGGACGGCTTCGGGTTTGCTCTGGGCATCCTGCAGCCCGGCTCGATGTCCACCCTGCCACCGTCCGTCGTGGTCCTGACGGCCTTCCTCATCCTGGAGCGACGGGCGGCCACCGTGCTCGCGGTCGTCGTCATGGGCTGTCTGACCGGCGCGGCGGCCGCCGGGTTGGACGGCGGTACCGACAACTTCCTGCATCAGGTCCTGTTCGGCGTCATCCTGGCCGTCGTGGGCATCGTGGTGCGGCAGTCGATCATCAACGAGGTGGCCGTCACCGTGCTGCTGGCCCAGCTCGAGGACGCCCGGGAGGCGGAGACCGAGGCGGCGGCGCTGGCCGAACGCACCCGTATCGCCCAGGATCTGCACGACGTGCTCGCCCATACCCTGTCCGGACTGGCCGTGCAGCTACAGGCCGCCCGGCGGATGGCCCGGCGCGACCAGGCGAGCGGGGATCTGCGGGGGCTGCTGGACCGGGCCGGTGAGCTGGTCAAGGAAGGTGTGGCCGATGCGCGCCGGGCTGTGCGGGCGCTGCGCGGCGAGCGCGTGCCCTCTCTCGAGCGGCTGCCCGAACTGGTCGAACGCTATCGGGTGGACCTGGAGCTCGACGTGACGCTGTCCGTGATCGGGCCGCACCGGGAGCTGCGGCCCGACGTCGGTGAAGCCCTGTACCGCGGTGTGCAGGAGGCGTTGACCAATACGGTCCGCTACGCACGCGACGCGCAGGCCACGGTGACGCTCGTCTATGAGCCCAGGGCCACAGTCCTGACCGTCGAAGACCGCCGCACCGGGCCGGGACCGGCCCGGTCGGCACTGGTCGAAGGCTCCGGCCTGGGGCTGACCGGGATGCGTGAACGCGTGACCGGGGCCGGCGGCACCCTGCACGCGGGGCCGACAGCGGATGGATGGGAAGTACGGATGGAGATACCCGCGTGACGGAGTCCGGCGAGACGGCATCTGACGGCGAGAAGATCAAAGTACTGGTCGCGGACGATCAGCAGATCGTACGCAAGGGCCTGGTCCTGCTGATCGACATGCTGGACGGCATCGAGGTGGTCGGCGCAGCCCGTGACGGTGCGGAAGCGGTGCTGCTCGCCGGTCAACTGGCCCCGGACGTAGTACTGATGGACCTGAACATGCCGGTCCTCAACGGTGTCGCGGCCACTGCGACACTGCGTGAACAGGTACCCGGCTGCAAGGTCCTCGTGCTGACCACCTACGCCGACGACGACTCCGTCTTCCCGGCACTGCAGGCGGGAGCGCGGGGCTATCTCACCAAGGACGCCGACGACGACGCGATCGAGGACGCCATCCGCAGCGTCCACGACGGCCGTATCTGGCTCGATCCCGAGGTACAGGCCCGCCTGGTCGCGGCCGTGCAGACCAGCGAGGTCGCACCGCCCGCCGCACAGCGAAAACAGGCCCACACGCCGCAGACTCCCGCACCTTCGCAGGTTCTGACCCCGCGCGAGACCCAGGTACTCACCCTCATCGCCCGGGGCCTGTCCAACGCGGAGATCTGTGCCCGGCTCGTCGTCAGCCCGGCCACGGTGAAGACGCACATCAACCGCATCTTCACCAAGATCGACGCAGCCGACCGTGCCCAGGCCGTCGGCTACGCCTATCGCAACAACCTGGTCGAGCCCTGGGACTGAAGACGCCACGACGGACGGCGGCCGGCAATGGGACGCTCGGTCAGGGAGAGCAGGCGCACGGAGCAGCCGGTGTCCCGCTTCATTCGATCTTGCCGCCGCACCGGCCCTCCTGGGCAAGCGCGCCTGGTCCCTGCCCCAGTGGATGGACCGCATCTTGCGCAACGTGGACATCGAGGGCGAGAAACTGACCTGTCACACCCTGCAAGGACTGTCACCGTCGGCCCCGCGAGCGGCCCCTCGCCCGCGTTCCATCGTCGGTTGTCGGCAGGTCTGTCAGCACCGCGCGGTGCACGGTGTCACGGAATTGTCTGGGGGAGGTGCCGGTCACGCGGCGGAACGCGGTGCTGAACGCGCTCTCGGATTCGTAGCCGGTGGCGAAGGCGAGTTCGGAGATTGACCGGGTATTGCGGCGCAGGGCGTCGCGGGCCAGGCTCATTCGCCACTGGATCAGGTATTCCAGTGGTGCGGTTCCGGTCTGCTTCTTGAAGGCGGCGGCGAATGCCGAACGGGACATGCGGCTGATGTCGGCGAGCTCCTGCAGGGTCCATTTGTGTCCCAGATCGGCGTGCATGGCGCGCAGTGCGACGCCGATGCCGTTGTCGTTGAGTGCTCCCAGCCAGCCGGCGGGCCGGTCGGTCTGCTCGGCGTGGGCGCGCAGTACCTGAACGAACAGGATCTGCGCGAGATGGTCCATGACCAGAGAGCGGCCGACGGCGTTGCTCTCCACCTCGCTGTTGAGCAACTCGGTCACATGCGCGAGCAGCACGCTGCGCGGGTCGGTGGCCCGGACGTGGACGAGCGGCGGCAGGATGTCGATCAGTATCGAGGCGTTGGGCTCGTCGAAATAGAAGTAACCGCCGCACAGGTAGGTGTCTTCCTCGGCCTCGGAGCCGATGCGCGCCACCCCGTTCGTGGCGGTCTTCCACAACGTTTCCGCCGGCTGCGGTTGCGCGGTGAGGGTGCTGGCCATCCGGTAGGACGGCGGGTTGCCCAGGAGGTAGAAGTCGCCCTCGCGCAGGTGCACGGGCTCGCGCTCGTCCAGGGCCAGCCAGCATTCCCCGCGGACGACGCCGCCGATTTTGACGTGCGGGAAGGCATCGAACCGCAACGCCCACGGTTGTGCGGCGCGCAGGGCCGGGTCGACCACGGTGCGGGGCCGCAGCAGGCCGATGGCACTGGCGATCGGGTCGGTGGACCCGAGCGGAGTACCGGTCGTGGACGATGCGTAAGGAAGTCTGGACTCCACATTATGGATTGTATCAATCCGCTCCCGCATTCTTGATCCAACGGGCAAGCGGATTTCACGTCGTCCGGCCCGTTACCAAAGGAATTCGTTCGAGCGTACCCGCGTAGAACGAATGAAAAGAAACGGGCTTCCGTTCCCGGAGGCCGATAGAAGGGTCATGATGTCTGCCAACGACCTGCGCACGTTCTACCAGCGATACATCGACATGCTCAACGCCCATGAACTGCACCGCGTGGACGAGTTCATCAGCGACGAAATCACCTACTACGGCGATCCGGCGACTCGTGCCCAGGCCCACGCCGCACTGACCGCCGAGATCGAGGCGGTGCCGGACTTCCACTGGGAGCTTGAGGACCTCAAGGTCGACGGAGACACTGTCGCCGCCCGGCTGACCAACACGGGCACGCCCGTGAAGGAGTATCTCGGCGTGGCTCCCACCGGTGCCTCGTTCGAAATCGTGGAGTACGCCATCTACCGGGTCCGCGACGGACGGTTCGTGCACATGACCAACCTGCACGACGCCGAGACGCTCAAGCAGCAGCTGCGTGCCTGACCTCCGCCGGCCGCGCGACCCGGCGCCCCCAGGTACCTCTGGGCACCACCGGGCAAGTGGTTCCGATGACCGCCGAAGACCAGATCGCGGTCTCCGGCACGGTGAAGGGCGGGGCAGTCCTGTCCGTCCACCACCGTGGGGGCGCGGCGTCGGGTGCGGGATTCTCGCTGGTCATCGACGGCACGCAAGGTCGACTCGAAGTCACCGGCACCGAGTTCCCACACATCGGGCCGGTCACGGTGCACGGCACACGCAACGGCAGGCAGCCGACCTCGTCCACGACACGGCCCTGGCTTCGGACTTCGCGCCAGGGGGCAACGAACCACCACCCACCTCTGAGCAGGCCGAGGGCCTGCCTGAACTGCTTTCGTTCGTGAAGGGGGTTGTTGGTGACCAGGTGGCGGTGACGGCTGGGCTGCCGCGTGACCTCGGACCGCCGCCGACACCAACGTGACCCTCCGTCACTCCAGCACCAAAAGTGAGCCGGAACCCCCATTCAGCCGTTGCCGACAAACGGCCTGCGACGAGCCGACGGGCCTCCACGCGCCTCGGTGCGCGGACGCGGGAACACTTGCAGGCCGGCATCGGCGTCGCGTCCTTCGTCCCTGATCAGGATCCCGTCACTCACCGGCGGATCGATGCACGGAATCCGCACGGTCTGCGACTGGCGTGAGGGCCGCAGTTCGGCCGTGGCCAAACGACAGACAGGCCCCTGACCCGCGTTTCCGCAGGTCAGGGGCCTGTCATGCAAGGGTGAGTGACGGGACTCGAACCCGCGACATCCTGGACCACAACCAGGTGCTCTACCAGCTGAGCTACACCCACCATGACCGGAGGCGACTTTGTGGTTTCTCCGACCGGCCGAGAAAAAGTGTACAGGGTCCGAAGGGGTGCTCGCGCACGGCTTTCCCGGAGCCCCTTCGGAGACCTCCCGGACGCCTATTCCGCAGGCAGGACGTGCTTGGCAGCGATGGTCCGCGCGGTGTCCGAGTCCGGGCCGGGCTGCGGTACGAAGATGGCCTCGCGGTAGTAGCGCAGTTCGGCGATCGACTCGCGGATGTCGGCGAGGGCGCGGTGGTTGCCGTTCTTCTCCGGGCTGTTGAAGTACGCCCGCGGGTACCAGCGCCGGGCCAGCTCCTTGACGCTGGAGACGTCGACGATCCGGTAGTGGAGGTACGCCTCCAGGTCGACCATGTCCCGGGCCAGGAAGCCGCGGTCGGTGCCGACGGAGTTGCCGCACAGCGGGGCCTTGCCGGGTTCCTTCACGTGTTCCCGTACGTAGGCCAGGACCTGCTCCTCGGCCTCGGCGAGCGTCGTGCCGCCGGCGAGTTCGTCGAGCAGGCCGGAGGTGGTGTGCATCTGCCGCACCACCTCCGGCATCGTCTCCAGTGCCTTGGCCGGCGGACGGATGACGATGTCCACGCCCTCGCCGAGCACGTTCAGCTCGGAGTCGGTGACCAGTGCGGCCACCTCGATGAGCGCGTCGTCGGACAGCGAGAGGCCGGTCATCTCGCAGTCGATCCACACCATGCGATCGTTCATGCGACCACCCTAAAGCTGGCGTCGCGGTTTGGGGGCCCCGGGTGCGGCGCCGACATCTCGGGCTGCCGCCCTCGTACTCCCTCACCGCCGGCCTACGGCCTCGTCCTCAAACGCCGGACGGGCTGAGGGGGGTGGCCGGGCGCCGCGGTCTCATGGCGGGTGCCGGACGGCCGGAAGGGGCGGTCGGGGGCCGCGGCACCGGACCGGGGGTCGTGGGCGAAGGGTGCGGCTGCGTGCCGTCGTCCTTGACCTCGCCGCTTGTCCTGCCGGGTCGGGAAATTCGGCGGAGCCGGCCGGCCGGTGGTCACCTGCGGGCCGTTGGGGGCTGGTCGCGCAGTTCCCCGCGCCCCTGGGTCGGCTGTCCTGGCCTGGGTCTGAACGGTGCCGCGCGTTTGGGTCGGCTGTCCTGGCCCGAGTTTGCACGGTGCCGCGTCCCTGGGGCGGCTGTCCTGGCATGCGTCTGTACGGTGCCGCGCGTTTGGGTCGGCTGCCCTGGTCCGAGTTTGCACGGTGCCGCGTCCCTGGGGCGGCTGCCCCGGGGGTGCGAAGGGGTGGGGCCTGCCCACCCGAGGGTGTCGGGTGGGCAGGGGTGGGTCAGCTGCCGGTGCGGGGGCCCGGGAGGCTGGGTGACAGGCCTACCGTGGCTGTCCTGCGGGTCTGCATCGGCAGTACGCCCTCGGGGTACTGGACCGACAGCGGGCCCGTGGACTGCAGCGGGGACGGTTCCGGGGCTTCGGCACGGTCGGACTGGGGGCGGCGGGCACGGTACGCCGCCCGGTACGCGGCCGGGGACGAGCCGAGCTGGCGCCGGAAGTGGCCGCGCAGCGCGACGGGGGAGCGGAAGCCGCAGCGGCCCGCCACCTCGTCCACCGAGTAGTCCGACGTCTCCAGGAGGCGCTGGGCCTGGAGGACCCGCTGCGTGATCAGCCACTGCAGGGGCGCACTGCCCGTCAGTGACCGGAAGCGGCGGTCGAAGGTGCGGCGGCTCATGTAGGCGCGAGCCGCCAGCGTCTCCACGTCGAACTGCTCGTGGAGATGTTCCAGCGCCCAGGCGACGACCTCGGCGAGCGGGTCGGCGCCGATCTCCTCTGGTAAAGATCGATCGAGGTAGCGCTCCTGACCGCCCGAGCGGCGCGGCGGAACCACCAGGCGCCGGGCGAGCGCACCGGCCGCCTCGTTGCCGTGGTCCGTCCGCACGATGTGGAGACAGAGGTCGATTCCGGCCGCCGTACCGGCCGAGGTGAGGACGTCGCCGTCGTCCACGAAGAGTTCTCGCGGGTCGACGTGCACCGACGGGTAGCGCTTGGCCAGCGTCGGTGCGTACATCCAGTGGGTGGTGGCCGGGCGGCCGTCCAGCAGACCTGCGGCGGCCAGTACGAACGCCCCGGTGCACAGCCCGACGATGCGGGCCCCCTCCTCGTGGGCGCGGCGCAGCGCGTCCAGCGCTTCTTCGGGTGGCGGCGCGGTGATCGAACGCCAGGCCGGTACGACGACCGTGCCCGCGCGGGAGATCGCCTCCAGGCCATGCGGCGCGGTGAGTTCCAGGCCCCCTGTGGTCCGCAGCGGGCCTTCCTCGCCGCCGCACACCAGCAGTCGGTAGCGCGGCACGCCGGCGTCCTGGCGGTCTATTCCGAACACCGACAGTGGTATGGAACTCTCGAAGATGGGGCCGCCGCTGAACAGCAGCACCGCAACGATCTCCTTGCGGCGTCGCCCGGAGAGTTTCCGGGCCGCGGCTTCCGGCGCGGCAGTGGAGTCGTGGCTCATCCTGCTAAGCCCCCCTCGGTGGTCGCGGCTCCTCGGTTGTGTCGCTCCTGCACGTTTCCCCTTGGTCCTGCACGAGTCCCCCGCCGTAAGACGTCAAGATCGAATCTACTGGTTTCCGCGGTGTCGCGTTGACCAGTTCGACACGCCGCCGATTGTCGACATGACAACTTGGCGTGAAGCATTCGATCACGAAGGGTTGCACTCACAGGCCGTGCAGGGAAGTGCGCCTTGTCGCAGTGGCCAAACCGCGTAGGGTGCGGAGGGTCCTGCGGACCCTTTCCGTGCAGGTGGAACGGGGGTTGGGGGGTGGTTGGCACCTCTCCCGTACGGGTCCCGGAAGTTGGCTGAAAAGAAGCGTTCGTGTGCACGGAAACCGGTCAGTCGACCGGTGTACTGCCTCGGGTGTGACGTCCGCCTCCCCGGGTCGTCGCCCCGCGCTCCGAACGGCGCAGCAGGAAGCGGCAGGCGGCGGTGACGGCGGCGAGGCCGAGGGCGGTGCCGACCGCGCCGGCCGGCGAGCCGCCGAAGCAGAGGAGCACCACGGGGACGAGGACGCAGGAGAACGCGGCCCAGCGGACCACGTCGCCGGCGGTGTCCGGGGCGTGGCTCCGGGTGGCGTGCGGGGAGGGGTGCCGGCCGGGGTGCGGGGCGGGGCGTGGGTCGGTGGCGGTGGGGCGCGGTCCGGACATGGTCGTACTCCCTTGTGCTCCCTGGTGACGCACTCGTACCGGGATCAACGCGTGTTCGGGCGGTCGGTCACCGTGCGTGGGGCTCCGGTGCTGTCCGAATCCTGTGCAAACCGCCTGTACGGGGCAGCAACCATTGCGTTACGGGCGCGGCTCGTGCATGCTCCCTGGAACCCCTAACCGACTCCGGGGAAGGTCCCCTACGGAGAGTGCGCGGGATCTGGGCTGAGGAGGCGTGCCGCCGTACCCTTGGGGGTATGGGGTTGGGAAGATGTTTCCCGGACACAGCTCCGCCGCAACACTGCCGTCCCTCCCACACAAGGATCACAACGCCGAGACAGCCATGGCCGGTCACGAATTCTTCGATCCAGCGGACCGCAAGCGGCCGGTCGCCGACCCCACGGCGGCCGATGCGCAGGCGGCGGAAGAGGCACGCCCTTCCTGCGATCCCGCCTTCAAACACGGGGTGGTCGTCGGCTTCGACGGCTCCACCTCCAGTGAGCGCGCCCTCGCCTACGCGATCGGGATGGCGCACCGCTCCCGCGCGGGACTGATCATCGTCCATGTCGCCAACCGACTGCCGACCACCGTGTGGGCCGGCTGCGAGCCACCCGTCTTCGTCGACGTGCCGGACCACCGCACCGAGGTGCTCGGACTCGAACTCGCCTGTGCCGAGTACCTGGCCGAAGTGCCCTGGATCCTCGTCGAGCGCGGCGGCGACATCTGCCACGAACTCGAAGAGGTGGGGCGGGAGTACGAGGCCGACGCGATCGTCGTGGGGTCCACCCAGGGGATCGTCGGGCGGATCTTCGGCTCCGTCGCGGGCAGACTCGCCAAGCGGGCCAGGCGGCCCGTCGTTGTCATTCCGTAACTCCCCGTTCTCCCAGGTGAGATGCGGAGTGGGAACGGTCCGGTGCCCTTTGTGCGGTGCGTAAATCTACTGGCGCGTAGAGGTGTTTGTGCCCTTGTGAAGGGCATATACCGGTCACCGCGCACAACTGCACAGAGCATGAAGGGAGCCCGCCGTGGACAACGACGTCTCTGCGGGAAACGGAACCACTACCGTGGCCGGCCGACTCGCCCTGGGAATCACCCTGTTGGCGTTCGGCCTCGGCACCACCGGCGTCATCGACAACGTCACCACGTCCGACGCCGTGTCAGTCGCCCACTACCTGGGCGGAGTCGCCCTCTTCCTCGTCGGCCTGCTGGCCTTCCGCGACCGTGACACCGCGAACGGCACGGGCTATGTGGTCCTCGGTGCCCTGTGGTTCACCTGGGCCGTCTCCTCCGGTGGCCACACCTCGGCCAACGGGGCCGGGCTCTTCCTGCTCCTCTTCGCCCTCGTGGCCCTGTCGTTGACCCTTGCGGGCGGGGAGCAGCTCGGCCAGGCCATGCACGGCCTGCTGTTCCTGGCGATGCTGCTCCTCGCGGTCGCGAGCTTCGCCGACAGTTCGTCACTGACCAAGGTCGGTGGGTGGGTTGCCGCGGCGGCGGGGGCGGTGGCCTGGTACGCCGCGACCGCCGCGCTCGCGCACTGGCCGACGGTGCTTCCGAGGCGGGCTGCCGGCCGGGGGGTGACGGCCGCCGGCTGATATGGCAGCCGACGCCGGGGAGTTGGGCGTCCCCGGCGATCCAATGAGCGGGCCCCTCCGTTGCCGGTGGCACACGTGGGGGGTCCGCTCGATTGTGTGGCCCGTGCGGGTGCGTGGGGGTTGCTCGCGCAGTTCCCCGCGCCCCTGAAAGAAAGGGGCGCGGGGAACTGCGCGAGCAACCCCCACCGGCCGGCACTCTTACTCCACCGTCACCGACTTCGCGAGGTTCCGCGGCTTGTCGATGTCGCGGCCCAGGGCCTTCGCCGTGTGGTAGGCGAGGAGTTGGAGGGGGATGCCCATCAGGATGGGGTCGAGTTCGTCCTCGTTCTTGGGGACGACGATCGTGCGGTCCGCCTTCTCCTGGTGGCGGTGGGCCACCGCCAGGATCCTGCCGCTGCGGGCCTTGATCTCCTCCAGGGCCGCGCGGTTCTTCTCCAGCAGGTCGTCGTCGGGGACGATCGCCACCGTGGGAAGGGCCGGCTCGATCAGCGCCAGCGGGCCGTGCTTCAGCTCGGAGGCCGGGTAGGCCTCCGCGTGGATGTAGGAGACCTCCTTGAGCTTCAGGGAGGCCTCACGGGCCACCGGGTAGCCCCGTACGCGGCCGATGAAGAGCATCGAGCGGGCCTCGGCGTACTCCGCGGCCATCTTCTCGATCTCCGCCTCCTGCGCGAGGATCTCCGAGATCTGGGCCGGCAGCTTGCGCAGGCCCTCGATGATCCGCTTGCCGTCGCGGACCGAGAGGTCCCGGATCCGGCCCAGGTGCAGCGCCAGCAGGGCGAAGGCGACCGTGGTGTTGGTGAAGCACTTCGTGGAGACCACGCAGACCTCCGGGCCCGCGTGCACGTACGTGCCGCCGTCCGCCTCGCGGGCGATCGCCGAGCCCACCACGTT
The DNA here is from genome assembly GCF_014645815.1 of Streptomyces fuscichromogenes. Lineage (GTDB taxonomy): Bacteria > Actinomycetota > Actinomycetes > Streptomycetales > Streptomycetaceae > Streptomyces > Streptomyces fuscichromogenes. The sequence continues at coordinate 170,301 of NZ_BMML01000002.1, forward strand.
GACCACGCCCAGCACCCGCGCGCCCTTGCGCTTCAGCTCCTGGACGGCGGCGAGGACGTCGTAGGTCTCACCGGACTGGGAGACGGCGATGTACAGGGTGTCGGGGTCGACCACCGGGTTGCGGTAGCGGAACTCGGAGGCCGGCTCGGCGTCCGCGGGGATGCGGGCCAGCTCCTCGATCAGCTGGGCGCCGATCATGCCCGCGTGGTACGACGTGCCGCAGCCGAGGATCTTCACCCGGCGCACGGCCCGCGCGTCCCGGGCGTCCAGGTTGAGGCCGCCGAGGTGCACGGTGGAGAAGCGGTCGTCGATCCGGCCGCGCAGCACGCGGTCGACCGCGTCGGGCTGCTCGAAGATCTCCTTGTGCATGTAGGTGTCGTGGCCGCCCATGTCGTACGACTCGGCCTCCCACTCCACGGTGGTCGGCTCCGCCGTCGTACGGGTGCCCTCGGTCGTGTAGGTGCGGAAGTCGTCGGCCTTGAGGGTGGCCATCTCGCCGTCGTCGAGGGTGACTATCTGCCGGGTGTGGGTGACCAGGGCCGCGATGTCCGAGGCGACGAACATCTCCTTGTCGCCGATGCCGAGGACCACCGGGGAGCCGTTGCGGGCCACCACGATGCGCTCGGGGAAGTCGGCGTGCATGACCGCGATGCCGTAGGTGCCCTCGATCACGCGCAGCGCCTGGCGGACCTTCTCCTCCAGGGTCTCCGCCTGGGAGCGGGCGATCAGGTGGGTGAGGACCTCGGTGTCGGTCTCGGAGAGGAACACCACGCCGTCCGCCTCCAGCTTGCGGCGCAGCTCGGCGGCGTTGTCGATGATGCCGTTGTGGACGACGGCGACCTTCTGGTCGGCCGACATGTGCGGGTGGGCGTTCACGTCGGAGGGGGCGCCGTGGGTGGCCCAGCGGGTGTGGGCGATGCCGGTGGTGCCCTTGAAGCGCGCCGGCACCCTGGCCTCCAGGTCCCGGACCCGGCCCTTGGCCTTCACCATCTTCAGACCGGCCGTCTTCGGGGCCGAGACGACGATGCCCGCCGAGTCGTAACCGCGGTATTCCAGCCGCTGCAGACCTTCGAGGAGAAGGGGGGCGACGTCACGCCTGCCGATGTATCCGACAATTCCGCACATATATAGGTGTTCCGTATTCCTAGGTCGTAGTCATCCGTAGACCAGGCGGCGCAGTTGCCGGAGGGTGAGCTCCGGCGGGGCGACCGCCCTGTACTTCAGGTCCGCCGCGATCCGTTCGAAGATCTCCGCGTTCACCAGGCCTTCCGTCTGGAGCTCGCGATGGCGGCGCCGGACGTAGTCCCCGGTCGTCTCGTCGAAGTAGGCGAGCACGTCCTGGATCACCCGCAGCGCCTCGCCCCGGCTCAGGGGCGTGGAGCGCGTCAGATGATCAACGAGTTCGTCGTGCACCCGGTAGATCCTGGGGTACCGGCGCCGCTTTCGCAAGAATCCTGCCCGATTCCGGGCAACGGACTGTTGAATCTCTTATGGGGTGCTGTTCGCAGCCTGTCCATCCTGTGTCTTGCGCCACGTCGCTTGTGGAGACGATTTTCAGACGCCATGGACATTCCTCGTATGGGCGTACCCGATGAGCTCGCCGAGCGCATGAGCATGGCCGAGCAGCACGAGTACCTCCGCGCCAGATTCTCCCGGCGCTCGATGATCAGAGGCGGTGCCGTGACCCTCGGCGCCGTCACGGGCGGCTCCTTCGTCCTGGGCGGCACCGCCCAGGCCGCCGTCCCCACCCAGTCCTCCGCTCCCGCCACCCAGTACGTCGACGGCGCCTTCGTCGCCCCGTTCGGCCGCCACCTGGCCTTCGGCAACGACGCCGGCACGGAGATGACGGTCTCCTGGCAGGTCCCGGTCGCGGTGAAGAAGCCCTTCGTCCGCATCGGCACCCACGCCTCGCATCTCTCGGTCAAGATCGACGCCGAGATCCGCACCCTCTACACCCCGGCCGGCATCGGCGCCAGCGGCGACCACACCCAGTACTACGTGCACGCCAGGCTGGCCAACCTCAAGCCGGGCCGCACCTACTTCTACGGCGTCGGCCACGACGGCTTCGACCCGGCCTCGCCGCGGTTCGCCAGCACCATCGGCACCTTCACCACCGCCCCCCGCAACAAGGAGCCGTTCACCTTCACGGCCTTCGGCGACCAGGGCGTCAGCTACCACGGCCTGGCCAACGACAGCCTGATCCTCGGCCAGAACCCCAGCTTCCACCTGCACGCCGGCGACATCGCCTACGCCGACCCGGCCGGCCAGGGCAAGACCGCCGACACCGGCTTCGACTCCCGCGTGTGGGACCAGTTCCTGGCCCAGACCGAGTCGGTCGCCAAGTCCGTGCCGTGGATGGTGTCGTACGGCAACCACGACATGGAGGCCTGGTACTCGCCCAACGGCTACGGCGGCGAGGAGGCCCGCTTCTCCCTGCCCGACAACGGGCCGGACAAGAAGAACCTCCCGGGCGTCTACTCCTTCGTCCACGGCAACACGGCGATCATCTCGCTGGACCCGAACGACGTCTCCTTCGAGATCCCGGCGAACCTGGGCATCTCGGGCGGCACCCAGACCACGTGGTTCGAGGCGCAGCTGAAGAAGTTCCGCGCCTCGAAGGACATCGACTTCATCGTCGTGTTCTTCCACCACTGCGCCTACTGCACCTCCACGGCGCACGCCTCGGAGGGGGGCGTGCGACAGGAGTGGGTGCCGCTGTTCGAGAAGTACACGGTGGACCTGGTCATCAACGGCCACAACCACCAGTACGAGCGCACCGACGTCATCAAGGGCAACACCGTCGTCAAGAAGCTCCCGATCGGCGAGACGGCCTACTCCGAGACCGAGGGCGTCGTCTACGTCACCGCGGGCGCGGCCGGCCGCAGCCTCTACGCGTTCACCGCCCCGGACTCCTACGAGGGCCACCTGAACGAGGTCGACTCCGTCGCCTCCTTCATCAACACCAAGGACGGCAAGGTCAACGAGACCGTCGCCTGGTCCCGGGTGCGCTACCTCAACTACTCGTTCCTGCGCGTGGACGTCGAGCCCGCGCCGCGCGGCCAGTACGCCAAGCTGAAGGTGTCGGGCATCGCCGAGACCGGCGACCGCATCGACCACTTCACGGTGGCGCGCAAGGCCAAGTAGGGCCCCACGGCCCCGGGTAAGGCAGATCCGGGGCGCAGGGCACCCGCAGGCGGTCCTCACATGCGTCTGAGGACCGCCTGTTTGGCCATCGAGAACTCCTCGTCCGTGAGCACCCCTTCGCGGTACAGCTCGCCGAGCTCCCGCAGCCGCCGCAGCAGCGCGTCGTGATCGGCCTCGGCCGTCTCCGGCACCCGGTTCACCTCCGGCACCCGGTTCACCCCAGGCCTCCCGGGAGCCTCCGGTGCGTCGGCCGCCGACGGATGCGGCAGCCGCGCCTGCACCGCCGCCGCGACCAGCGCCATCAGCGGATCCCGCTTGAACCCCCACAACTCCACCGCGTGCGGGTCGTACTTGGCCCGCTCCCGGACCGGCGCGCCGGCCACCCGGAACCGCAGATGGCCGTTCTCCAGGCCCGCGGACGGCTGCCACTCCACGCCGAGGATGTCCGCCAGAGCGAGCGTGCGCGGACCCGCGGCGGCCTTGACGTCCTCCGTCTTCCAGTTCCACTCCAGACGCACCCGCTCCCCGTCGAACGACGCCGTGCCGTCCCCGGCGGACACCGACAGCGGCAGCGGCGGCCCCGGCAGCAGGTACTCGCGCACCGGCGTGCCCGGCACCCGGGCGAGGAGCAGCGCGTCGCGCACCTCGTCCGTGAAGTACTCGGCGACCCCGTACCGGTCCGACTCGACGGTCAGCCGATAGGGGTCGTGGGGTTCGGTCAGGCGGCCCCCGGTGGCGTGCAGCAGCGGATCGGCGCCGTCCCGCAGCCGCAGCCTCAGCCGCCCCTGCCGACGGCCCTGCTCGAACGAGATGCCCGCCAACGCCGCCAGCGGAAGCTCCAGTTCACCCAGCGCCCGGCGCAGCACACTCACGTTCCTGTCCCGCCCGGGAGTCAGCCGCAGGGCATCTGTGCCGAAGGACCAAGTGCCGTCTTTCTGGATGATTTCCGCCACATGGGGATTGTTCCACCGGGAACGCGGAGCCGGCCGTGGCCGCCACGGGCTCCCCCGAGGACCGTACTCGGGGGAGCCCGCGGCCTGGATCAGAACCCCGCGACGGGATTCTTCAGGGTTCCGACCAGCTGGAGGGCGCCCGACGGGTCCGCCAGGTCCACCATCTGCCGGTTGTCGCGCAGCTGGAGCCGGTTGAGGCAGGACAGCGCGAACTCGGGCGCGAACATGTCGTACCGCGCGAACTTGTCGGCGAGTTCCGGCGCCGACTCCTGGTACTCACGGGTGACCTCGGCGACCGTCCGCCAGAAGTCGTCCTCCGCCAGGACCCCCTCGGTCGCGAGGTTCGCGGCGAGGAAGCGGAAGAAGCAGTCGAAGACGTCCGTGAAGACGGAGAGAAGCTTCTTGTCCTCGGGGACCTCGACGCGCAGCCGCTCGACCGCCGGCGGCAGCACCGCGTCCGGGTCCATGACCGCGATCTCCTCGGCGATGTCCTTGTAGACCGCCCGCCGCACCACACCGTCCGCCAGGACCAGGATGACGTTCTCGCCGTGCGGCATGAACACCAGGTCGTAGGCGTAGAAGCTGTGCAGGAGGGGAGTGAAGTAGGCGCGGAGGTAGGCGCGCAGCCACTCCCGCGCCGGCAGCCCGCTCTGCTCGATCAGCGCGGCCGCGAAGGAGGCGCCCTCGTGGTCCACGTGCAGCAGGGCCGCCATGGTCGCGAGCGACTCGCCCTCCCGCAGGGACGGCACCGGGCTCTCCCGCCACAGCGCGGCCAGCATCTTCCGGTACGGCGAGTAGCGGTCGGTCGCCTTCTCGTACTCCAGGTGCCGGTAGCCGACGGCCGCCCGCTCCCGGATGATCGACAGGCCGGTGGACCTGAGCACCGGGTCGTTGTCGATGAGCTGGGCCAGCCAGTCGTTGATGGCCGGGGTGGCCTCCATGTACGCGGCGGAAAGCCCGCGCATGAAGCCCATGTTGAGGACCGAGAGCGCCGTTTTGACGTAGTGCCTGCCGGGGCTGGAGTTGTTGAAGAAGGTCCGGATGGACTGCTGGGCCAGGTACTCGTCGTCACCCTCGCCCAGGCAGACCAGATGGCCGCGGGCGATCTCGGCGGCGAAGGTGACGGTGAGCTTGTTCCACCACTGCCAGGGGTGCACCGGGATGAGGAGGTAGTCGGCGGGGTCCAGGCCCCGCTCGCGCAGGACGCCGTCGAAGCGGTCGACGGTGGCCGCGCCCAGCTCCTCCCGGACGAAGGACTCGTACTCGATCCCGACCCCCGCCGTGAACGCGGCCCGCGACCGGTGCGCCGCCAGCCACACCAGCCGGACCGGGTTCGCGGTCTCCGGGGCGTACGACAGGTACTCGTGGACGCCGAAGCCGAGCCGCCCGTTGTTCGCGACGAAGCAGGGGTGGCCCTCGGTCATCCCGGTCTCGATGGCCTGGAAGCCGGCGCGCGCCAGCTCGGCGACCGGGATCCGGTCCTTGGTGAGCTTGTAGCAGGTGCCGGAGAGGGTGGAGGAGATCTCCTCCAGGTAGACCGGCAGGATCTCGTCGCCGAGCCCCAGGGAGTCCTTCAGCTCGATGAAGAAGTCCAGGGCGGCGAGCGGGAGTTCGGCGCCGTCGCGGGTACGGCGGATGGAGTCGGCGTCCACCTGCCAGTGGTCCAGGGCGCGCCGGACGGCGGTGAACCGGTAGCGGGTCAGTCCGTCGTCGCTGCGGACGACGTACGACGGCCCGTCCGCCTCCGGGGTGATCAGGCGCTCGTGGGCGAACTCGGCGAGCGCCTTGCGGATGAGCAGCCGGTTGGCCTTCTCCCAGCGCTCGGGGGAGAGGTGGGCCACGGCGTCGGCGAGGGTCATACGGCGGCCACCGCCCGCTCGAACCGCTCCCGGGTGCAGTAGCTCAGCAACGCCTTCTTCTCCGGCTTCTGGATCTCCCGTACGGGCACGAACCCGACGGCCTCGTTCAGTGCGTGCACGGCCTTGTTGGCGACGTCCGGTTCGACGACGATCCGGCGGGTCGCCGGGTCCTCGAAGAGGCGGCCGACCACGGCGGTGATGACGGCCTTCGTGAAGCCGTGCACGGGGATGTCGGTGGCGGGGGTCAGGAAGTGCATCCCGACGTCCCCCGGCTCGGGCTCGTACAGCCCGACCAGTTCCCGGTGGACCGGGTCGTAGTGCTCCATCAGGAAGGCGGGCGCACCGTCCTCCCCGATCCCCAGCAGCGCGTGATGGTGCTCGTCGGCCGCGATCTCCATGTACGCCCGCTCGACGTCCTCCAGCCGGGCGTCCTGCATCATCCAGTAGGCCGCCTTGGGGTGGGTGACCCAGGAGTGCAGGAGCTCGGCGTCCCTGAGGGGGTCCAGGGGCCGGAAGGCGAAGGTCAGGGTGGCGGTGGTGCTCATACGGCGAACTCCTGGAAGGCGATCGTCTTCTCCACCGGGTAGTACTCCGAGCCGAGCAGCTCGCGGATGATGTACGCGTTCCGGTAGGGGCCCATGCCCAGGTCGGGGCTGGTGATGCTGTGGGTGTGGACACCGGCGTTCTGGAGGAACACGCCCCGGCCGGTGACGTCGATCGCGTAGTTGCGGGCCACGTCGAAGCTGCCGTGCGTGTCGTAGCGCAGCCGGTCGCGGACCGGCCTGAGGAACTCCGGCTCCGCGTACCTGTAGCCGGTGGCCAGGACCAGGCCCTGGGTCTCGATCTCGTACTCCTTGCCCTGCTCCTCCTGGCGGAGCTTGAGCGTGTAGCTGCCGTTGTCGTAAGTGGCCGCGTTCAGGGCGGAGTTGGTCAGCAGCCTGGTCGGGACCGGGCCGCCGAGGTTCTTCCGGTAGAGCAGGTCGAAGATCTCGTTGATCAGGTCGCCGTCGATGCCCTTGAAGAGGCCCTTCTGCTCGGCGGTGAGCCGGTAGCGGGTGTCCTCGGGGAGGGCGTGGTAGTAGTCGATGTACTCGGGGCTGGTCATCTCCAGCGTGAGCTTGGTGTATTCCAGCGGGAAGAAGCGGGGGGAGCGGGTCACCCAGTTCAGCCGGTAGCCGTGGACGTCGATCTCGCTGAGCAGGTCGTAGTAGATCTCGGCGGCGGACTGGCCGCTGCCGACCAGGGTGATCGACTCCTTGGCCTGGAGCGCCTCACGGTGCCTGAGGTACTGCGAGTTGTGGACGAAGTCGCCGCCCAGTCCCGCGCAGGCCGCCGGGATGTGCGGCGGGGTGCCGGTGCCGAGGACCAGCCGGCGGGCGCGGTAGGTCTCACCGGCGGCCGTGGCGACGGCGTACACCCCGTCCTCGTCCTCGTACCGGACCTCCGTCACGGTGGTGTCGAAGCGGACGTTGGTCAGTCTGTCGGCGGCCCAGCGGCAGTAGTCGTTGTACTCCACCCGCAGCGGATAGAAGTTCTCGCGGATGTAGAACGAGTACAGCCGGCCCTTCTCCTTCAGGTAGTTGAGGAAGGAGTACGGCGAGGTGGGGTCCGCCAGGGTGACCAGGTCCGACATGAACGGGGTCTGCAGGTGGGCGCCGTCCAGGAACATGCCGGCGTGCCACTCGAAGGCGGGCTTCGAGTCGAGGAAGACGCCGTCGAGTCCGGTGATCGGCTCGGTCAGGCAGGCGAGTCCGAGGTTGAAGGGCCCCAGCCCGATCCCCACGAAGTCATGGATGGCGGTCGGGTTGTCAGGACGCGCGGTCAAGGGACTCTCCCAGGTACTGCTCGGCGTGGCCGGCGATCAGATCGAGGACGGCGGTGATGTCGGCCGTCGTGGTCTCGGGGTTGAGCAGGGTGAACTTGAGGTAGTGGCGGCCGCCGACCTTGGTGCCCGCGACCACGGCGTCGCCGGAGGCGAACAGGGCCTTGCGGGCGTACAGGTTGGCGCGGTCGATCTCGGCCGGGTCGGTGACGGCGGCGGGGACGTAGCGGAAGACGAGGGTGGACAGGGACGGTTCGACGACCACGTCGTAGCGCGGGTCGGCGGCCAGCAGCCGCCAGCCGTCCGCCGCCAACTCGCAGACCTCGTCGAAGAGTTCGCCGATGCCGTCGGCGCCCATGGTGCGCAGGGTCATCCACAGCTTGAGGGCGTCGAAGCGGCGGGTGGTCTGGAGGGACTTGTCGACCTGGTTGGGGATGCGCTCCTGCACCATCCGGCGCGGGTTCAGATACTCCGCGTGGTAGGTGGCGTGCCGCAGGGTGGCCGCGTCCCGGACCAGCACGGCGGACGAACTCACCGGCTGGAAGAAGGACTTGTGGTAGTCGACGGTGACCGAGTCGGCGCGCTCGATGCCGGCGATCCGGTCCCGGTGCCTCAGGGAGGCGAGCAGCCCGCAGCCGTAGGCCGCGTCGACGTGCATCCAGACGCCGTACTGCTCGCACAGTCCGGCGATCTCCGGCAGCGGGTCGATGGAGCCGAAGTCGGTGGTGCCGGCGGTGGCGACGACGGCCATCGGGACGAGTCCGTCGCGCTTGCAGCGCTCCAGTTCGCGGGCGAGGGCCACGGTCTGCATCCGCTTGTCGGCGCCGACGGGCACGGAGATCACCGCGTCCGGGCCGAGGCCGAGCAGTTTCGCCGACTTCTGCACGCTGAAGTGGCTGATGTCGGAGGCGAGGATCCGCAGGTCCGCGAGTTCGTCGGCCTTGGCCTCCTCCCGAGCCAGCAGCAGCGCCTGGAGGTTGGACTGGGTGCCGCCGGAGGTGAACACGCCGTCGGCGGCCTCGCCGAAGCCGATGCGGGCGGTCGTCCAGTCGATCAGTTTCCGCTCGATGAGGGTGCCGCCCGCCGACTGGTCCCAGGTGTCCAGGGAGGAGTTGACGGCGGAGAGCACCGCCTCGCCGAGCACCGCCGGGATGACCACCGGGCAGTTGAGGTGGGCGAGGTAGCGGGGGTGGTGGAAGTAGACGGCGTCCCGGAGGTAGACGTCCTCCAGCTCGTCCAGGACCGCGGTGGTGTCGTACAGCGGCCGGTCGAGGTCGATGCCGTCGATGCGGGGGGAGAGGGCGTCGACGGTGACACCCGTGAACGGACGGTCGGTGGTGGCGAGTTTGGCCGCCACCCGCTCTACTCCTTCGGTCACGGAGCGGCGGTAGTGCTCCGCGGTGAGGTCATTGAGCAGGTGCGAGCGCATGAGGGGGTCCTCCGGGACGATCCGTGCGGGGGAGGGGAGCGATCGGCTCCACTTAGGTTAGCCTAACCTAAGTAGCGCGGGCGGAGCGCTGGCCCTCCCGTGACAGCGGTCACGTCGCGCCGGAGGCCCTGACTACCCGCCGGCCGCCCGGAGCTGTTCCTCCGTCAGGCCCTGCCGCCAGTACCCGACGAAGGTGACCTGGCGCCGGTCGAAACCGCGCTCGCCGACGAGGTGCCGGCGCAGCTCCTTCACGCGTCCGGACTCGCCGGCGATCCAGGCGTACGGGCTCGCGTGGGCGGGAAGCCGTGCGGCCCGGATCTCCTCCGTGGCGTCGCGGCCGGCCACCAGCCAGGTGATCTCCGTGTCCGCCCCGGTGGCCACGTCCTGGACGTCGCCGGCGCACGGCACCTCCAGCCAGGCGCGGACGCGGGTGGCGGCGGGCAGGGATTCGAGGACGGCGGTCGCCGCGGGTACGGCGGTCTCGTCGCCCCAGATCAGCACCAGGTCGGTGTCCTCGGGCGGCCGGAAACGGATCGCCCGGTTGTCGGCGGCCGCCGGTCCGAGCAGGATCACCCGGTCACCGGCGGCGGCCCGGGAGGCCCACCGCGAGGCGGGCCCGGCCGGGGCGGCGGCGTCCGGCCCGACGCCGTGCAGCACGAAGTCGATGTCGATCTCGTCGGGGTCCCGGCGCAGCGCCCGCAGCGTGTACGAGCGCATCACGGCCCGTACGTCGTCGGGGAGTTCACGCCAGCCCTGCCACCAGCCCTCGCCCAGTTCGATCGGCACGACGGGCTCGGTGCGCCCCTCGGCCGGGATGAACAGGGACAGGGACTGGTCGCGTCCGTGCGAGTGGAAGTGCGCCAGGTCGGCGCCGGCGAAGGTGACCCGGACCAGAGACGGACCGAGCCGCCTCGTCCGTACGACCTGGAGGGAGAAGAAACGGAACGGGGCGGCCACGGCCGTCGTCATATGTGCTCCTGAGACTCAGGAAGTCGTGTGGACGTGCTGCTTGTCGCGGGTCAGCTGACCTTCTTCGCCGTCTCCAGCGCCTTGGCGAGGTTCTCCACCATCGCGACGCACTTGTCGTAGGAGAAGATCGGCTCGGGGGAGCGGGCGATGACCTGGCCGGCCTTGACCGCGGGGAGCTTCTTCCAGGTGGCCTGGGTGATGTCGGCCGGCTGGATGGTCGCCGTACGGTCGTCCATCATGATGATGTCGGCCTGGTACTTGTCGACGTTCTCCCAGCTCAGCGACTCGTACCAGCCGCCGCTCGCCTTCAGTACGGACGCCGACGGCTCCACGAAGTTCACGCCGAGGGCCTTGAAGTACTCCAGGTCCACGGAGAGGTCGGAACCGGAGACGTAGAACAGGTCCTGGGCGGCGGAACCGGCCATCACCTTGATGTCCGGGTGCGCCTTGGCGGCGGCCCGCAGCCGGGACGACGCCGTCTCGAACCGCTTCTTCGCGTCGGTCACCCTGCTCGCCGTCATGTCCGCGCCGAGCGACTCGGCGAGCGCCCAGACGCGCTGCAGCGGGACGGTCAGCTGACGGTCGTAGGCCGAGATGCCCACGCTCGGGGCCAGCTTGGCGATCTTGTCCTTGGACTCGTCCGGGACGTACCAGAGGGTGCCGGCGGCGTCGAACATCGTGGTGATGAGCACGTCCGGCGCCAGGGCCGCGTACTTCTCGACGTTGAACTGGCCCCACTCGTTGCCGAGCACGGTCAGCTTGCTGACGTCCATGTCGCCGGCCTGGACGTCGGCCTTGCCGTCCTTCGTCTTCGTCGGGCCGAAGACGCCCTTGACGTCGACGCCGTAGTCGTACAGCGCGGCGGCGACCCCGACGAACGCGACGATGTCCGCCGGGGCCTTGTCCAGCTTCACCGTGGTCCCGCGGTCGTCCTTGAAGGTCCAGGGGCCGGACTTGGCGGCTGTCGTCTCCTTGCCGGAGGAGCCGCTTTTCGCGTCTTCGGCACCGCAGGCCGCGAGCGCGGCACCGAGACCGAGGGCGCCACCGGCGGCGAGGATGCCGCGGCGGGTGAGGTGGGCTGCTCTGACGTTGGACATAGGTGTGGCTGCTTTCGGACGTGCGGGAACACCGCCGGACGGGATGGAGATTAGGTTAGCCTAACCTCATCTCTTGTCCAGGTCGGGTCCCCGCACGTGCCGTCCGAGACCGACTCGCCGGGCAGTCAGGAGCGGATGAACTCCAGCAGATCCACGTTGATCGTCGCTGCCTCCGTGGTCGGCATGCCGCGCGGAGCACTCGTTCTGACGGGCCCGGCGTCGACCCGTGTCGTCCTCCACCGCGTCGGGGGCACGATCCTGGTCGAGGACCCCGCCACCGCACCGGAACCGGCGGCTCAGGTGACGTCGTCCACGTTCGACTTCCTCGCCTGGTCGACCACCCGTACCCCCTGGCGCGAGGTGACCGAGGTGACCGATGACGTTTCTGTCGCCGCCGCCTTCCTCGACGAGCTGAACCTGGTCCGACGCCTCGGCTCCGGCTCGGCGGTGCCGCGTACGACGGGTCGCGGGACCGCCGGAGGTTCGGTCAGCGCCTTCGCCATTCGGTGGGAGACATGCCGTACTCGGCCCGGAACGCGCGGCTGAAGCTGGAGGGGTCGGAGAAACCGTGGCGTCGTGCGACGGCGCCGATGGCCACGGTGGCGTCGGCGGCGAGGGCCTGCCTGCACGCTTCGAGGCGGCGGGTGCGGATCCAGTTTGCGAGGCCGATGCCGCTGCCGGCGAGCACCGTGCAGAGATGGCGCACCGAGATGTGGTGCGCGGCCGCGATCCGCTCGGCGGACAGGGCGGGGTCGTTCAGGTGCCGGCGGGCGTATTCGAGGATGCGCATCGGCAGGGTGGCGGCCAGGGGCTCGGCCGCTGACTCGTCGGCCCGCAGATGGGTCGCGACCACGGCGCGGATGAGTTCGATGCTCGGGTGACCGATCAGGTCGGCGGTGCGCTCCACCCGCAGGGCGGTGGTTCGACCCGAGCAGACGGTCAGGTCGCCCAGTCCGTGACGACGCCGTGCGCGGCCACCGACCGGCGATGGCCGGGCCAGTGCAGTTCGATCGGCACCATCGTCGCGCCGAGCGCCTCGTGGACGAACTCGGCACGATCACGCTCTTCGACCTCATCGGTGTTCAGAATGAAAGGCATGGCGTAGACCCCTCGACCCGCACGTCGGAAACGTATGTGTGCTGACCGGGCGCGGCACCGAACTCCCGCCTTGTCACCGGCTGTTGCGGCCGACCGCGGTATCCGGCCGGGCCGGGCCGCCCCCACGCTCCCGACGGCGGGTCCGGTCGCTCGGGGTCCCGGGGGCGGGCGGCCGTCGTGGATGAGCACCACCCCGCGACGGCGCCGTCGCGGACCGGCCCGGACCTGCCAGGAGCTACCGGCCGCCGGCCGGGGCGCCGTCCGGTCCGGGCCGTACGGCGAACGACTCGATGTAGGCCAGCGCTCCGTACAGCGCGTCGCGCAGCGGTGCGGAGTCGCCGGCCGCCTGGTCCAGCAGCGCCCCGCCCTGGAACGCGGCGGTGAGCAGGTGGGCGAGCGCGGCCGGGTCGGCCTCCGGCCGTAGTTCGCCGCGCTCGCGCATCTTGCCCAGGCCGCGCCTGAACAGCTCCCGCCACCGCTCGAAGCCGTCGGCCACCGCGTCCCGGTACGCGGGCTCGGCCTTGACGACCTCGGCGGCCAGCGAGCCGAACGTGCACCCGCCGCGCAGCATGTCCTGCGAGGCGATGTAGGAGTCGGCCCACCGGTACAGGGCCGCGAGGCTGTCCAACTCGCCCAGCTCGGGCGCCTGGTGGCGGGCGACGATGCCGTCGGCCTGCCAGCCGAGCACCGCGCGCACCAGGGACTCCTTGGTGGGGAAGTGGCGGGTCAGCTGCGAGCCGCTGACCCCGGCGGCCTCCCGGATCTGCTCGTTGTTGGTGTTCTGCGCGCCGTTCTCGTAGATCAGCTCGGCGGCCGCCCGGACGATGCGCTCGCGGGTGGCCAGGCCCTTCGCGGTCAGCTTCCGGCCCGGCGCGCCGCTGGTGGTGGTCATGCCGGCCATGGTACCGCAAAAAAGGGGCTTGACAACCCATTCTTTGGGGTGTTCCCTGGGGGCAGGTCAAAAAAGGGCTCGCGGGCCCATTTTTTAGGGAGGCGGACGGGATGTCCACACATGCTGCACCGCCGGTGGTGGCGTCACCGCACACCGGCCCCGCTCCGGCCTCGGCCCCGGCCGTCACCGAGGCGGGTCACCCGCGCCGTTGGAGCATCATGGCCGGTGCTGGGCGCCGTCGCCTTCATGGCACAGCTCGACTTCTTCGTCGTCAACGTCGCCCTCGACGGAATCGGCCGGTCGTTCCCGGGCGCGGGTGTCGCGAGCGTGTCGTGGGTGCTGTCGGCCTACGCGATCGTCTTCGCCGCCGTGCTGGTGCCCGCGGGCCGGCTCGCGGACCACTGGGGGCGCAGGGAGACGCTGCTGCCCGGGGTGGCTCTGTTCACCCTCACCTCCGCCGTCGCGGCCGCCGCGCCGAGTCTCGGCGTGCTGGTCGGCGCCCGAGCCCTCCAGGCCGTCGGCGCGGCGATGATCGTGCCGACCTCGCTCGGCCTGCTCTACCGTTCCTAGAGACTGAGCGGGAGTGAGTCCTGTTGCCAGGATTCGTGCTCAGCCGGACGCCCCGGACGGTGTTGGGCGTTCTGGTCGACCGCGTTCGCTCCGCGTCCGGGCGGCACGGATCGTGTCCGTGGTCCGGGGATGCGGGGGCGGCCCGCGGCCGGAGGCCGCTGTCGGGCACAGCCTCACGCCCCGGGGAGCCTGCTCCGGCCTGGACGGTCCGATGCCCCTGCTCATCGCTCCGGTGAGCAGGGGGCGGTGCCGTCCGTCGTCGGATCGGGTGTCCCAGGACGCGCCTTCCGATCGCCACCGCTGCCGCGTCGTGGCGAGTGGTCTTACGAGTCTTGCCGGTCAGGGGTTTGTGCCAGTGCTGGGCGCCCCACCGGGAGGTGTAGGCGGGGTCGACGGCGATGAGCGGGATACCGAGTTCGGCCGCCATCGACACCAGCCGGGCCCGCAGTCTGGCCACGGGCAGGCCGGAGATCAGCTTGCGGAACCGCTTCCTGCGGCCGTGTTTCTCCCGGGTGGTCTCGGCGGTGAAGTCGAGGTCCTCGACGGCGATGGCAAGACGGTGACGCCGGGCCCAGTGCAGCAGTCGGATCAGCGCGTGCCTGACCTGGGCATCACGGTGGTCGGCGGTGCCGGTGAGGTCGTAGCCGAAGCGGAGCGGTGCGCCGACCGGGTTGCCGTGTTCGTCCAGGCGCCAGGCGGCGAGGTGGTCGGCGTTGGTGTCCACACCGACCATGCCGTTCGCGCGGGCGGCCTCCAGCGGGATCGTCCGGACGGGCCGCCACCTCCCGCAGCCCGCCCACCGCCCGCACCCCCGACCCGGTGTCACCGAAATCCGTCACCCCACCCAACGACCACCACCCGTGAAGGTCACCCATTCGACGCAAGAACTCCCGTTCCCCGCCCGGAGCACGCCCGCCAGCGCCCGGCACACTCACTCATCCGCGCCAGAACGCGTTCAAACGACGCCGATCACCAGCTGTTCACAACCCCGAGACCGAACTCGGCAGGAGCGCGGGGCTGGCCTCCCTGCGCCGGATCGACCGGCGCCTGGCCCGCTCCGGACAGGACGCGCCCGCGCCTGTGCGCGAGGCCCAGATGAACGCCGTCGTCCGGTGGAACAGCGGCATCGACTCGGCCTGGAGCCGACTCGGCGACCTCGCGGTGCCGGTCCTGTTCGCCAACGGCGCCCACGACGTGATGGAGCACGTCCACCAGACGTACGCGATGGCGCGGGCCGTCCCCGACTCCAAGACCGTCATCTACGGGGACGCCGGTCACGCGTTCCTCTTCCAGCACCCGCAGGACTTCGGCGGCGAAGTCCTGCGCTTCACCGAATGACCCGACAGCCGACAGCCGACAGCCCGACAGCCCGACAGGCCGGCGCGTGGCCGGCCGCACGACACCGCCGGTGCCGGGGCCGGTCGGTGGGCTCGTCCGCGGCGGGCCTGCCGGGGCGGCCTCAGCTCACCAGCCCCAGCTCCCGCGCGATCAGCATCCGCTGGACCTCGCTGGTGCCCTCGCCGATCTCCAGGATCTTGGAGTCGCGCCACATCCGGGCCACCGGGTACTCGTTCATGAAGCCGTAGCCGCCGTGCACCTGGGTGGCGTCGCGGGCGTTGTCCACGGCGACGGTGGAGGAGTACAGCTTGGCGACGGCCGCCTCCTTCTTGAAGGGTTCCCCGGCCACCAGACGGGAGGCCGCGTCGCGCCAGGCCAGGCGGGCCGTGTGGGCCTTCATCTCCATGTCGGCGATCTTGA
Organism: Streptomyces fuscichromogenes; assembly: GCF_014645815.1. Lineage (GTDB taxonomy): Bacteria > Actinomycetota > Actinomycetes > Streptomycetales > Streptomycetaceae > Streptomyces > Streptomyces fuscichromogenes. The sequence continues at coordinate 185,892 of NZ_BMML01000002.1, forward strand.
ACTGGATGGCCTGGTTGGCGCCGATCGGGCGGCCGAAGGCATGCCGTTCCTTCGCGTACCGCACCGACTCGTCCACGCAGCCCTGGGCCAGGCCGGTGGCCAGGGCCGCGATGGCGATGCGGCCCTCGTCCAGGATGCGGAGGAACTGGGCGTAGCCGCGGCCCTGCGCGCCGAGCAGGTTGGCGGCGGGCACCCGGACGTCGGCGAAGGACAGCTCGCGGGTGTCGGAGGCGTTCCAGCCGACCTTGGAGTAGGGGGCGGCGACCGTGAAGCCGGGGGTGCCGGAGGGGACGATGATGGACGAGATCAGCGGCTTGCCGTCGGGCTTGCGGCCGGTGACCGCGGTGACGGTGACCAGAGCCGTGATGTCCGTCCCCGAGTTGGTGATGAAGCACTTGCTGCCGTTGATCACCCATTCGCCGGTGGCCGGGTCCAGGCGGGCCGTGGTGCGGGTGGCGCCCGCGTCGCTGCCGCCGTCGGGTTCGGTGAGGCCGAAGGCGCCCAGGATCTCGCCGGCGCAGAGGCGGGGCAGCCACTCCCGCTTCTGGTCCTCCGTGCCGAAGAGGTGGATCGGCATCGCGCCCAGCGAGACCCCGGCCTCCAGGGTGATCGCCACCGACGAGTCGACGCGGGCCAGTTCCTCCAGGGCGATGCCGAGGGCCATGTAGTCGCCGCCCATGCCGCCGTACTCCTCGGGGAACGGCAGTCCGAACAGGCCCATGCGGCCCATCTCGCGGACGATCTCGTACGGGAACTCGTGCCGCTCGTAGAAGTCGCCGATCTTCGGCGCCACGACGTCGTGCGCGAACTCCTCCACCGTACGGCGGAGTTCTTCCAGTTCGGGGGAGAGGCGGTGGTCCATGGTCGTCACTCCTGGTGGGAGAGGGCGCGGACGGTACGGGACGGGCTGGGTCGGCCCAGTTGTCCGGCCATCCACACGCTGGTGGCGGTGAGGCGGCCGAGGTCGACTCCGGTCTCGATGCCGAGGCCCTGGAGCATCCAGACCAGGTCCTCGGTGGCGAGGTTGCCGGTGGCGGACCTGGCGTACGGACAGCCGCCGAGCCCGCCGGCGGACGCGTCGACCGTCGTCACGCCGTGTTCCAGGGCCGCGTAGGTGTTGGCGAGCGCCTGGCCGTAGGTGTCGTGGAAGTGCACGCCGATGACGTTCGTCGGCACGCCCTCCTCGTTGAGCAGGGAGAGCAGTTCGAGTACATGGCCCGGGGTGGCCACGCCGATCGTGTCGCCGAGGCTCAGCTCGTCGCAGCCCATGTCGCGCAGCGCCCCGCAGACCCGGGCCACCTGGTGGAGCGGTACCGCGCCCTCCCAGGGGTCGCCGAAGCACATCGAGACATAGCCGCGGACGTGCGCGCCCGCGTCCTTCGCCTGCCGGACCACCGGGTCGAACACCGCCAGCGACTCGTCGACCGTGCGGTTGAGGTTGGCCTTGGCGAAGGACTCGGTGGCGCTGGCGAAGACGGCGATCCGGCGGGCCCCGAGGGCGAGAGCGCGGTCCAGGCCGCGCCGGTTGGGGACGAGCACCGGGAGCTCGACCCCGCGGAGATCCGCGAGTCGCGGGAACAGGTCCTCCGCGTCGGCCAGTTGGGGCACCCACTTCGGGTGTACGAAGCTGGTCGCCTCGATCGTCGTCAGGCCCGCGTCGGCCAGCCGGTGCACGAACTCGGCCTTCACCGACGTCGGTACGGCCGTCTTCTCGTTCTGCAGGCCGTCCCGCGCGCCGACCTCGTGGATCCGGACCCGGGCGGGCAGGTCGGTGGCCGGTACGACCATGGGCAGGCCGGTCTCCGGGGTGGTCATGCCGTCTCCTCCTCGCGCGGGGCGATCACGGCCAGCACCTGGTCCATGGCGACCGTGGTGCCGGGCTGCACGTCGAGTTCGGCGACCGTGCCGGCGTGCGGGGCGGAGATGACGTGCTCCATCTTCATCGCCTCCACCACCAGCAGGCTCTGTCCGGCGGTGACCTCGTCGCCGACGGCGACCTTCACGACGGTCACCGTGCCGGGCATGGGCGCGGTGAGCGAGTCGGCGCCGGCGTGGACGGTACGGCTCAGCGCGGCGGCGACCGGGTCGTGGTCGCGGACGTGCCAGGCGTCGCCGTCACGGCCGATCCAGTCGGCGGCGCGATGGAAGGTGTGGCGGACGCCGTCCAGGGTGACGGACACCCGGTCGGCGCTGACCGTGTGCGTGCCGCGCGGCACGTACTCCACCGGGTCCTGCACCCGCAGGTGGAAGGCGACGGGCCTGGGGGTGCCGCCGAGCCGCCAGCCGCTCGGTACCGAGAACGGGTCGGTCCAGCCCCCGTCCACGACCGGCTCCAGCGCGGCCAGCCGTACGGCCGCGGCCGCCTCGTACACCTCGTCCGGTACGTCGGTGGCGACCAGGTCGTCCACCACCCGCTCCACCAGCCCGGTGTCCAGCTCCCCGGCCACCACCGCCGGATGGGCCAGCAGCCGGCGCAGGAACCCGGCGTTGGTCTGCACGCCCAGGGTGACCGTGTCGGCGAGGGCCGCGCGCAGCTTCCGGAGCGCGGTCGCCCGGTCCGGGCCGTACGCGATCACCTTGGACAGCATCGGGTCGTACCGGCTGCCGACCTCGGTGCCCTCGCCGAGCCCGGAGTCGGTGCGGACGCCGTCCCCGGACGGCTCGTCCAGCAGCAGCACGGTGCCGCCGGTGGGCAGGAAGCCGCGCGCGGGGTCCTCGGCGCAGATCCGCGCCTCGACGGCGTGTCCGGTGAGCGTGATGTCGTCCTGGGAGAAGGGCAGCCGCTCCCCGGCCGCCACCCGCAGCTGCCACTCCACCAGGTCCAGGCCGGTGACCAGCTCGGTGACCGGATGCTCCACCTGGAGGCGGGTGTTCATCTCCATGAAGTGGTACGACGAAGGGTCGGCGCCCGGCACGATGAACTCCACCGTGCCCGCGCCGACGTACCCGCACGAGCGGGCCGCCTGCACGGCGGCCGCGCCCATCGCCGCCCGCGTCTCCTCGTCCAGCAGGACCGAGGGCGCCTCCTCGATCACCTTCTGGTGCCGGCGCTGGAGCGAGCACTCCCGCTCGCCGAGATGGACGACGTGGCCGTGGCCGTCGGCCAGGACCTGGATCTCGATGTGCCGGGGCCGGTCGATCCACCGCTCGACGAGGAGCGTGTCGTCGCCGAAGGAGGCGCGGGCCTCGCGGCGGGCGGCGGCGATCTCCTCGTCCAGCAGCGTCAGGTCGCGCACCAGCCGCATGCCCTTGCCGCCACCACCGGCGGACGGCTTGAGGAGTACGGGGGCGCCCAGTTCGCGTGCCGCGTCGGCCAGTTCCGGGTCACGACCGCCGGGCACCACCGGCACCCCGGCCTGCTGGACGGTCTCCTTGGCGCGGATCTTGTCGCCCATCAGGGCGATCGCGTCGGCCGGCGGTCCGATGAAGACCAGCCCCGCCTCCGCGCAGGCCCGCGCGAAGCCCGCGTTCTCGGCGAGGAAGCCGTAGCCCGGGTGGACGGCCCGAGCGCCGGTCCGCACGGCCGCCGCCAGCAGCCGCTGCACCGACAGATAGCTCTCGCCCGCCGGCGCCGGACCGATCCGGACCGCGGTGTCGGCCTCCCGGACGTGCCGCGCGTCCGCGTCGGCGTCGGAGTACACGGCCACCGAGCGGACGCCCAGCGAGCGCAGCGTCCGGATGACCCGGACGGCGATCTCGCCCCGGTTGGCCACGAGTACGGTGTCGAACACGAGTCCCCTCCTCACATCCGGAAGACGCCGAATTGGGGTTCACCCAGCGGCGCGTTGCCACAGGCCGTCAGGGCCAGTCCCAGGACCTGCCGGGTGTCGAGCGGGTCGATGACCCCGTCGTCCCACAGGCGGGCGGTCGCGTAGTAGGCGCTGCCCTGGCGCTCGTACTGGGCGCGGACGGGTGCCTTGAAGGCCTCCTCCTCGTCGGCCGGCCAGCTCTCGCCGCGCGCCTCCAGCTGGTCCCGCTTGACGGTCGCCAGCACCGACGCGGCCTGCTCGCCTCCCATCACCGAGATCTTGGCGTTGGGCCACATCCACAGGAAGCGGGGCGAGTAGGCCCTGCCGCACATGGAGTAGTTGCCCGCGCCGTACGAACCGCCGACGACGACGGTCAGCTTCGGGACCCGTGTGCAGGCCACCGCCGTGACCATCTTCGCGCCGTGCTTGGCGATGCCGCCGGCCTCGTAGTCCTTGCCGACCATGAAGCCGGAGATGTTCTGGAGGAAGACCAGGGGGATCCCGCGCTGGTCGCACAGCTCGATGAAGTGGGCGCCCTTCTGGGCGGACTCGGAGAAGAGGATGCCGTTGTTGGCGACGACGCCGACCGGGTGGCCGTGGACGCGGGCGAAGCCGGTGACGAGGGTCTGCCCGAACTCGGCCTTGAACTCGGCGAACCGGGAGCCGTCGACGACCCGGGCGATGATCTCGCGGACGTCGTAGGGGGTGCGGGAGTCGACCGGGACGGCGCCGTACAGGCCGTAGGGGTCGGTCTTGGGCTCGGTGACGGGGGTGACCTCCCAGGGGAGGGCGCGCCGGGCCGGCAGGGTGGCGACGATGTTCCGGACGATCCTGAGCGCGTGCGCGTCGTCCTCGGCGAGGTGGTCGGTGACACCGGAGACCCGGGAGTGGACCTCGCCGCCGCCCAGCTCCTCGGCCGTCACCACCTCACCGGTGGCGGCCTTCACCAGCGGGGGCCCGCCGAGGAAGATCGTCCCCTGGTTGCGGACGATGACGGCCTCGTCGCTCATCGCCGGGACGTACGCGCCGCCGGCCGTGCACGAGCCGAGGACCGCCGCGATCTGCGGGATCCCCGCCCCCGACATCCGGGCCTGGTTGTAGAAGATCCGCCCGAAGTGGTCGCGGTCCGGGAAGACCTCGTCCTGCATGGGCAGGAAGGCGCCGCCGGAGTCCACCAGGTAGACGCACGGCAGCCGGTTGTCGAGGGCCACCTCCTGGGCCCGCAGGTGCTTCTTCACGGTCATCGGGTAGTACGTGCCGCCCTTGACGGTGGCGTCGTTGGCGACGATCACGCACTCGCGGCCGCTCACCCGCCCGATCCCGGCGATCACGCCGGCCGCGGGCGCCGCCCCGTCGTACATCCCCTCGGCGGCCAGCGGGGCCAGCTCCAGGAACGGCGAGCCGGGGTCCAGCAGCGTGTCGACCCGGTCCCGCGGCAGCAGCTTGCCGCGCGCGGTGTGCCGGGCCCGTGCCTTCTCGCCGCCGCCCAGCGCGGCCGCGGCGAGCTTGGCGCGCAGCTCCTCCACGAGGACGCGGTGCGCCTCCTCGTTGGCCCGAAAGGCCTCCGACGCGGGGTCCGCCGCGCTCGTCAGCTCCGGTGCCTGGTCCATGCCGCGATCCCCTCACCTTGTTAATGAGCGTTAACGCATTTCCCTCAGGTTAACGACCGCTAACCTCTCTGTCTAGAATTGCCTTCATGGTCACGAGAACCGACGCCCCGACGCGCCGCGAACAGATCCTCAAGGAGGCCGCGCGGCTGTTCGCCGAGCGCGGTTTCCACGGCGTCGGTGTGGACGAGATAGGGGCCGCGGTCGGCATCAGCGGTCCCGGTCTCTACCGGCACTTCGCGGGCAAGGACGCGATGCTCGCGGAGCTGCTGGTGGGGATCAGCGGGCAGTTGCTGACGGGGGCCAGGCGCCGCCTGGCGGAGGCCGACGGGGACACCGCGTCCCCGGCGGTCCTGGACTCCCTCATCGAGGGCCACATCGACTTCGCCCTCGACGACCGTCCACTGATCACCCTGCACGACCGGGAGCTGGACCGCTTGCGCGACAGCGACCGCAAGCTGGTGCGGCAGCTGCAGCGGCAGTACGTCGAGCTCTGGGTGGAGGTCCTGCGCGGCGTCTACCCGGCGCTCCCCGAGCCCGCGGCCCGTTCGGCGGTCCACTCGGTCTTCGGCCTCCTGAACTCGACCCCGCACTTGGGCCGACCGGGTTCCCTCCCGGGCCGCGGCGCGACAGCGGTCCTGCTCCACCGGATGGCGAGGGGCGCCTTCGAGGCGGCGGCGGGGGAGTGAGGGCGGGGGATCCGGCGTGGGCGTGACGAGCGTTACCCCCGTTGTCGCCCCTCCTGCCCTGGACCCGTCGGCTACCCACCGGTACCTTGGAGTCTGAGCAAGCGCTTAGACAGCTGACGTGCCTGGAGGTGGCGGCCGTGCGCCGTACGTTGTTCGACGAGGATCACGAGGCGTTCCGGGAGACCATCCGCGCCTTCATCGAGGCCGAGGTCGTACCCGTGTACGACGAGTGGTTCGCCGCTGGCCAGGCCCCGCGCGAGTTCTACTACAAGCTCGCCGAGCTGGGCGTCTTCGGCATCCGCGTCGACGAGGAGTACGGCGGCGCCGGCATCGACTCCTACAAGTTCGAGGCCGTCCTGTACGAGGAGACCGCCCGTGCGGGCGTCGCCTTCGGCGGCTCCGGCGTGCACGTGCTGCTCGGCCTGCCGTACATAAAGCTGCTGGCCAGCGACGAGCAGAAGAAGCGGTACCTGCCGAAGTTCGTCTCCGGCGAGGAGATGTGGGCGATCGCGATGACCGAGCCGGGCACCGGCTCCGACCTCGCGGGCATGAAGACCACCGCCAAGCTCAGCGAGGACGGCACGCACTACGTCCTCAACGGCGCCAAGACCTTCATCACGGGCGGCGTGCACGCCGACCGCATGATCGTGTGTGCCCGGACCTCCGCGCCGACGAAGGAAGACCGCCGGCACGGCATCTCGCTCTTCGTGGTGGACACGAAGGCCGAGGGCTACTCGGTCGGGCGGAAGCTCGACAAGCTGGGACTGAAGACCTCCGACACCGCGGAGCTGGCGTTCGTCGACGTCAAGGTCCCGGTCGAGGACCTCCTCGGCGAGGAGAACAAGGGCTTCTACTACCTCGGCCACAACCTCGCCTCCGAGCGCTGGGGCATCGCCTTCGGCGCCTACGCGCAGGCCAAGGCCGCCGTCCGGTTCGCCAAGCAGTACGTGCAGGAGCGCGTCGTCTTCGGCCAGCCCGTCGCCGCCTTCCAGAACACCAAGTTCGAGCTGGCCGCCTGCCAGGCCGAGGTGGACGCGGCCGAGGCCGTCGTCGACCGGGCCACGGAGGCCCTGGACGCCGGTGAGCTGACCCCGGCCGAGGCCGCCAGCGCCAAGCTGTTCACCACCGAGGTCGCGCACCGCGTGATCGACCGCTGCCTCCAGCTGCACGGCGGCTACGGCTTCATGAACGAGTACCCGATCGCCCGCCTCTACGCGGACAACCGTGTCAACCGCATCTACGGCGGCACCAGCGAGATCATGAAGACGATCATCGCGAAGGACATGGGCCTGTAGGGCCACCGCAACAACCCGCCAGTAGAAAAGGTGCCATGAACCAGGCACTAAGTGATCTCCTCGATCTCCTCGACCTGGAGCAGATCGAGGAGAACATCTTCCGCGGCCAGTCCCGGTCCGCCGTCGTCCCGCGCGTCTTCGGCGGGCAGGTCGCGGCCCAGGCGCTGGTCGCCGCCGGGCGCACCGTCCCGGCGGACCGGCACGCCCACTCGCTGCACGCGTACTTCCTGCGCCCCGGCGACCCGGGCGCGCCCATCGTCTACACCGTCGAGCGCATCCGCGACGGCCGTTCCTTCACCACCCGGCGCGCGGTCGCCGTCCAGCACGGCCGGCCGATCTTCGCGCTGTCGGCCTCCTTCCAGCTGGCCGAGGAGGGGCTGGAGCACCAGGCCCCGATGCCCGCCGCACCCGACCCGGCGACCCTGCCCACCTCGGCGGAGCGCTTCCGCGACTACGGCCACCTCGACCCGGCCGTGGTGGAGAAGTTCCTGGAGGCCCGCGAGGCCATCGACCTGCGCTACGCCGAGGAGCCCCCGTTCGGCAAGTACGGCGAGCCGCGCGAACCGCACAGCCAGGTCTGGTTCCGGACGAACGGCAAGCTCGACGACGACCCCTTGCTGCACGTCGTCCTCGCGACCTACGTCTCCGACATGACCCTGCTCGACTCCGTCCTGCTCGCGCACGGCCGCGGCGGCTGGGCGGTCGGGGACGTGGTGGGCGCCTCGCTCGACCACGCCATGTGGTTCCACCGGCCGTTCCGCGCCGACGAGTGGCTGCTCTACGACCAGGAGTCGCCGTCCGCGCACGGCGGCCGCGGGCTCGGCCAGGCCCGGATCTACACCCAGGACGGGTCGCTCGCCATTTCCGTGATCCAGGAGGGTGTGGTCCGCGTCCCCCGGTAGAACTGGGGCATGGCCCAAGCCCAGCAAGTCCAGCAGGCGGAACAGACCCGGCCGAGCGGCGGCGAGAGCACGGGCACGGTGATCGTCGCCGCCCTCGCCAACCTCGGGATCGCGCTCGCCAAGGCGGTCGCCGGGGTGATCAGCGGCTCCAGCGCGATGCCGACGAGGCGCACCCGCTGGGCTGTCGAACACTTGCCCAGCGCCCCACCCTTCAGGGTAGAGCTGTAGGGCATCCTCGCCCTGGCGGCCCAGAGGGGGCGCAGATCCATGGCAGGATCGCCTTGTCCGGCAACGTAGTTGTCGGACCTACCGCCGGACGGGCGGGAAGTCAGGCCTGCGGAGGCCGCGTAAGACCGACCTTCACCGGTCGGCAGTGGCCAGTGAAACAGGAACCCAAGGTGGTACCTCGGAGAGGTACGGACCGGAATCTCATGCCCTCGGGCAGGAGAGGGCGTCAACTCCGGTACACCCCCGACACCGGCGTGAAGGCCGTTGCTGGAGGACTCGGCCGCGCTCGTCGGGCTGGTGCTCGCGGCCGGCGGCCTGCTCGGCGGCCAGCTCACCGGCTCCGGCGTCTGGGACGGCCTCGCCTCCCTCCTCATCGGCCTGCTCCTGCTGTACGTCGCCTGGGTGCTCGGCCGGTCGAACGCCGAGCTCCTGATCGGGCGGCCGCTGCCGAGGCCGGTGCGGGAGCGGATCCGCGCCGAGCTGCTGGAGTCCGAGCACATCGTGGCCGTACTGGAGCTGACCACCCTGGTGCAGGGCCCGCACGAGGCGCTGGTCGCGGCCAAGGTGGACTTCCGGGACGTGTCGACGGCGGCCGAGATCGAGTGGGCCTGCGAGCGGGCCGAACAGCGGCTGCGGGCCGCGTTCCCCGCGATCGGCCGGGTGTACCTGGACCCGACTCCCGGGCCGGTGACCTCGTCGGATCACGGTCGGTGACCGTCCGACGTGCCATCCTTCTTATCCAGAATTAAGCTCTATGAGTGAAATGCCGCACAGTGCATGTGCCGCATAGCGGACGTGCCGCGTAGCGGACGTGAGTCCGGCAGAAAGGTATTTCCCATGCGAGTACAGCGCGCGAGGCGCATCGCCGCGATGTCTGCCGCCGGCCTGGTGCTGGCCGGTGGAGCCGCGATCGGCGCCGCGGGCACCGCCTCGGCGGCCCCCGCCTCCACTCATCAGAGCGTCGTCACCGGTGGCGGCTTCGGCTGCAACAATTCCCGGTTCGGCGGGTTCAGCAACGGCTGCCGCTTCAGCAACTTCGGGTTCGTCCCCGTCGTTCCCGTCATCCCTGTCGTGGTCGTCCCCACCGTCGTCGGCGGGTTCGGCGGCTTCAGCGGGTTCGGCGGGTTCGGTGGGATCGGCGGCTTCAACGGGTTCGGATTCTGAGCCGGACCGGATCTCGGCAGACCAGGTACTGAGGGTCTAGGGCCAGGCCACGATGTGCGGCTCCCGTCGACGGGGGCCGCACATCGCTCTGTCAGACCAGTCCCGCCCCGGCCAGCAGGTACGCGGTCAGCGGGTCGTAGTACCGGGGGCTGAGCACATGGTCGTCCAGCGGTACGGCGACCTGGAGGGTGCCCTCCGACTCGGCGAGGAACAGCGCCGGGTCGTTGCAGTCCGCGTATCCGGCCGCGTCCAGGCCCGCCTGCGCCGCGTGACCCGCCCAGCCGTGGTCCGCGACCACCAGGTCGGGCAGCGGCCGCCCCGCCCGCTCCAGGCCGCCCAGGACGGCCTTCATCGGCTCCCCGGAGTGGGTGTGCCAGAGCGTCGCCCCGTGTTCCAGCACGGCCACGTCGGCGAACTGCATGACGTACCCCTCGTCCGTCTGCAGACCGTCCGGGATGACCACGATCTCGCAGCCGGCGGTGCGCAGCGCGGCCGCGGTCGCCCGGTGCACGTCCAGCAGACCGCCCGGGTGACCGGTCGCGAACAGCACCCGCTGCCGTCCCTCGGCCGCCTTGCGCAGCCGCGCCGCCAGCCGGTCCAGGCCGTCCACGGTCAGCTCGGGGTCGATGGTGTCCTGGCCGTACCGGTGCTCGGGGTCGTCGTTCACCCCGACCCGCTCGGCCATCACGGCCAGCACGTCCTGCTCGTCGCTCCAGCGGTCGCCGAGTTCCAGTCCCAGCCACCAGTTGCGCTCGCCGTTGGCCAGCTTGCGGTAGTGCAGCAGGTTGTTCTCGCGGGGGGTGGCGACGTCCCCCGCGATACGGGTCTTCACAAGGTGCTCTACGAGCTCGGCGCGGCTGGGCGTCCCGGGTATCGGCATGGCTCCATTGTGGGGCAGCGGGCTGTGCGATTTCCCTGCGTACCGCCCGCTGGGACGTGCGTCACTCACTCCTGACGGAGCGCGAACCACAGCTCCATCCGCACGTCAGGATCGTCGAGTTCGGCGTGCAGGAGCTCCGCGGCGCGGGCGATGCGCTGCCGCACGGTGTTGCGGTGGACGGACAGGGCGACCGCGGTACGGTCCCAACTGCCGTGCAGGGAGAGCCAGGCGCGCAGGGTCTCGACGAGGGCGGGGCGCTCCGCGAGGGGGCCGAGGAGGGCGCGGGCGTGGGCCTGTGCTTCTTCCCTCGGGACGAGTTCGGCCAGGCCGGGGCGGCTGCCGTGCCTCAGCAGCGCGGTGCGGGTCGCTCGGGCGCGGGCCATGGCGCGTGCCGCCTGTGCGGCTGCGGCCGCCAGGTGTTGTGCGGGGGCGGGGGAGCTGACGCCGAGGGTCCAGCCGGGCTGTGGCTGAGGTGTTCGGTCAGCGGGGACGAGGATGCGTACGTTTTCCACCATGGGGTCGATGAGGGTGGAGCCGAGTGCGGCGCCCAGTGCGGTGGCGGCCAGGAGATCCGGCGGCTGCGGGTGCGTGGGGGCCGGTCGCGCCCCGCGGCGGAGCCGCATGTCGACAGGGTCCCGCGCCCCTGAGGGGGCGGGCCGGTCCCGTTGGTCATTCCTGCGGGCATCCACGACGAACCAGTGGGTCTCCTTGCTCAGCAGTGGCGCCACCTCCTCCGCCGTGCCGCCCAGCAGCAGTCTGACGAGCGCCGAGGTGCGGGCCGCTCCCGAGCCGCTCTGCTGTTCGCCGGTCAGGAGGGTGAGCAGGACCGCGGCGACCGAGGCGATGGTGTGGTCGCCCGGTTCGCGGGCCGGGGTGGCCACCCCGAGGACGAAGCCGGTGCCGAGGGCGTAGGCCGCGAGGCGGGTGCCGGCCGTGACGTGGGTCGCCGAGGCGGGGGTCGCCGAGGCGGGGGTCGCCGAGGCGGGGGTGCCCGGCCCGGACGGCCGTACCACCTCCGTCAGCTCGGTCAGCGAGCCGCGCACCGGTGCCTCCGGCTCCCGTCCCGCCGCCGCGATCTCCGCTCCCTCCGGGCCGTACAGGGCCGTCCAGCCGCCCACCCGCTGGGCCAGTTGCCGCAGCACCGACGGGACCGGGTCGGGGCGGGCCGCGGCGGCCGCGAGGCTCTGCTGGGCCTCGGTGACGCGGCGCAGCTCGGCCAGGCGGGCCTGGGCCAGCAGCTGCCAGACCGCGCGGGCGACGGCGGAGAAGGTGGTCCGCGGCGGCACCTCGACGAGCGGGAGGCCGTGCGCGTCGCAGGCCTCGACCAGGGCGTGCGGGACCGTGTCGTGCACGGGGGCCAGCCCGAAGCCGAGGGCGGCCCCGCCCGCCGCGACGATCCGGGAGACGTAGTCGTCGAAGTAGGTGTCCGAGTCCGCCGCGTCCGGGATGTGCGCCCCGGCCGACAGCAGCAGCTCGCCGCCCAGCAGGTACGGGTACGGGTCGGCCATCTCCGAGGTGTGCGCCGCGTGCACGACGGGCGGCGGGTCCGACGGCCCGGCGATCTGGCGCAGGGCGAGGTCCTCGCGGGCCAGGAGGGCCGCGAGGGGCACGGCGGGCGTGGGAGGCGTGGGGTGAACCGTCGAGTCCGGCATGGTGTGCGTTTCCTTCATCACGTACGGCTCGAATGGATGAAACGTACACTTCGCAGCCGCTTTCCGGTCACCTAGTGTCGATGACCGTCACCCCCCGGCGACTCCGATTCGGACCCGGTTCATTCGAGTGAGGGAGGTTCGGTGTCCGTCGGCCACGCCGTGACCGTCGGTACGCGCCGGCGAACCGGCGCGAGCGGCTCGCGGGCCGGGGCGCTCCCGAACTCGTGTCCGAGCCGGTCCCGGCCCACCAGTAGAGTCATGACAGAAGCAGTGCATAGCGGTACGTACGCGATGAAGCGTAGGAAAGAAGGCAGCAGCCCATGAGCGGCAACGAGACGCCCCGCGGCCCCGTCGACTCCTCCCGCATCCCGCGGTACGCCGGTCCCGCGACCTTCGCCCGGCTGCCCCGCCTCGACGAGGTCGGCCGCGCCGACGTCGCGGTGGTGGGCGTGCCGTTCGACTCCGGCGTCTCCTACCGGCCGGGCGCCCGCTTCGGCGGCAACGCCATCCGCGAGGCGTCCCGGCTGCTGCGCCCCTACAACCCGGCACAGGACGCGTCCCCCTTCGCCCTCGCCCAGGTGGCGGACGGCGGCGACATCGCGGTGAACCCCTTCGACATCAACGAGGCCGTGGAGACGATCGAGGCCGCCGCGGACGACCTCCTCGGCACCGGTGCCCGGCTGATGACCCTGGGCGGCGACCACACCATCGCGCTGCCCCTGCTGCGCTCGGTCGCCAAGCGGCACGGCCCGGTCGCGCTGCTCCACTTCGACGCCCACCTCGACACCTGGGACACCTACTTCGGCGCCGAGTACACGCACGGCACCCCGTTCCGGCGGGCGGTGGAGGAGGGCATCCTGGACACCTCCGCCCTCTCCCACGTCGGCACCCGCGGGCCGCTGTACGGCAAGCAGGACCTGACCGACGACCAGAAGATGGGCTTCGGCATCGTGACCTCGGCGGACATCTACCGCCGGGGCGCGGACGAGGTGGCCGACCAGCTGCGTCAGCGCATCGGCGACCGGCCCCTCTACATCTCGATCGACATCGACTGCCTGGACCCCGCGCACGCCCCGGGCACCGGCACGCCCGAGGCCGGTGGTATGACGTCCAGGGAACTGCTGGAGATCCTGCGCGGTCTCTCCGCATGCCACCTGGTCTCGGCGGACGTCGTCGAGGTGGCCCCCGCGTACGACCACGCCGAGATCACCTCGGTGGCGGCCTCGCACACGGCGTACGAACTGACCACGATCATGACCCGACAGATTGCCGAGGCGCGTTCGAAGTGACCCACGACCACGACCTGGTGCTCCGCCCGACCGAGGCGCAGACGGCCGCAGCCCTGAACCCGCCCGCCGGCCGAAGCGGCGGGGACCTGGTCGTGGAGACCCTGGCCGGGCTCGGCGCGACCACCGTCTTCGGACTGCCCGGCCAGCACGCCCTCGGCATGTTCGACGCCCTGCGCCGCTCCTCGCTGCGCTATGTCGGCCTGCGAGTGGAGAACAACGCGGGCTTCGCGGCGGACGCCTACGGCCGGATCACCGGCGAGGCGGCCCCGCTGCTCCTGTCGACCGGCCCCGGCGCGCTGACCTCGCTGGCCGCGCTGCACGAGGCGGCCGCCGCCTCCGCCCCCGTCCTCGCGATCAGCAGCCAGGTCCCCACCGCGGGCCTGGGCGGCGGCCGCCACGGCTACCTGCACGAACTCCCGGACCAGGCGGCCTCCTTCCGGGGCGTGGTGAAGTCGGTGCACACCGTCCGCACCCAGTCGCAGATCCCGTCCGCGCTCGCGGCGGCCTGGAAGTCGGCCCTGACCGCCCCGCACGGCCCGGTGTGGGTGGAGATCCCGCAGGACGTGCTCCTCGCGGACACCGCGCTGCCCGTGGTGACGGCGGTGGACGCGACCCCGGACGAACTCGCCCCGCGCCCCGAACTGACCGCGGTGGCCGCCGACCTGCTCTCGCGGGCCGCCCGCCCGGCGATCATCGCGGGCGGCGGAGTGGTCCGCGCGGACGCGTCGGGCAAGCTGCGGCGGCTGGCCGAGGAGCTGAACGCCCCGGTCGTCACCACCTTCGGCGGCAAGGGCGCGTTCCCCTGGCACCACCCGCTCTCCCTCCAGTCCTGGCTGGAGGACCGCCACACCACGGACTTCCTGGAGGACGCGGACGTCCTGCTGGTGGTCGGCTCGGGGCTCGGTGAACTCTCCTCGAACTACCACACGTTCAAGCCGCGCGGCCGGGTCGTCCAGATCGAGGCGGACCTCGGCAAACTGGAGGCCAACCACCCGGCCCTCGGCATCCACGCGGACGCCCGCCTCGCGCTCCAGGCGCTCCTGGAGACGGTGACCCCGCGCGCCGACGACACGGCGGCCGACCGGGTACGAGAGCTGCTGGCCCGGGTCTCGGAGCGTATCGCCGGCCAGGAACTCACCCTGGAGCAGGAGGTGCTGGCGGCGGTCCGGCGCGCCCTGCCGGCCGGCTCCCCGTCCTTCTGGGACATGACGATCCTGGCCTACTGGGCCTGGTCGGCGTTCGACGCCCAGGCGCCGAACCTCATGCACTCCGCGCAGGGCGCGGGCGGCCTCGGCTACGGCTTCCCGGCGGCGCTGGGCGCGGCCGCCGCCGACCCCACCCGGCCGGTCCTCGCGGTCTCCGGCGACGGCGGCGCCCTCTACTCCGTCGCGGAACTGGCGACGGCACGGCAGCACGACCTCCCGGTCACCTGGCTGATCGTCGACGACGGCGGCTACGGCATCCTGCGCGAGTACATGACCGGCGCCTTCGGCGAGGCCACGGCGACGGAACTGGCCCGCCCCGACTACGTGGCCCTGGCCGAGTCCTTCGGCGTCCCGGCGGTACGGACGTCCCCGGAGACCCTGGAGACCGACCTCGCCAAGGCCCTCGCCGCACCGGGCCCGTCGGTGGTCGTACTCCCGGCCCTGCTCCGGATGTTCGCGCCGACGCATCTGGGGGACTGAGCGCTCCGCTCAGCAGGCGCCCGGTCCCACCCCGTCGATGCGGCCGCCGAAGTCGCCGCCGTACTGGGAGCGCCAGTCGGCGTTGTAGACGTCGCGCTTCTCGACCGGGGACCAGTTGACGAAGCAGGCGCGGGTGGCGGCGACGAAGGAGCCGACGTGGTCGTGGAGGTTCGGCGGCATGTCGCGGTAGCCGCTGCGGGACGTCCACTCCCAGTAGTCGCCGCCGAAGCCCTCGCCGCTCCAGAAGCACACCGAGCCGTCGGGACAGGAGGGGGCGGCCACGTGTGCGGAGGCGCTCTGCGCGGGGGCCACCAGGGCGGTCAGGGCGAGGGCGGTGGCGAGGGACCAGGTACGAAGCTGCACGGGACTCTCCGGAAAAGGGAGTTGGGGGCACCCCGGCGGAACTTCCGGGGTGCCCCCATGCTGCTGGGCGGTCACCGGGACACGCCCGAGCCCAAGATCGACTTCACCTGTGTGAGGTAAGTAGTACGACCGGGTCCGGCTCGCCTACCAGATCGCGTCGACCCACTCCGGGTGGTCGATGAACGGGTTCCGGTTGTGCTGGTAGGTGTCGTAGATGACCTGGTTGCGGTTCTCCTCGAAGGCGTCCGGCGGGTCCTCGTCGTTCCACTGCTTGAGGATCGAGAGCTTGCCGATGTACGGGGTGGAGCCGTTGTTGACCTTGTCGTCGGGCTCCAGGTTCGCGAACCCGTCGTCGCCCTCGTAGCGGACGGCCATGTAGAGGATCATGCGGGCCACGTCGCCCTTGACCGCGTCGCGCGGCTCGAAGGAGTCCGAGTCGACCTTGCTGCCACCGCTGTTGGTGAAGGTGGAGCCGCCCTCGTCGAAGTCGAGGTTGCCGCGCTTGCCGTTGACGGCCACGTCCTCGGGACGGATGTGGTGCAGGTCCGTGCCGGGGCCGGTGGACGTGGTGAGGTCGCCGTGCGAGATCGCCCACACGTGCTCACGGTTCCAGTCGCCGCTGTCACCGCCGTTGAGGGTCTTGCTGCGCGAGATGCCCGAGTACAGCAGGATCACGTTGCTGCTGTTGTTCGGGTCCTGGTCGGTCTTCTTCAGGGCGTCCCACAGGGCCGAGTACGACAGCTTGGTGACGTTCGCGCTGATGATCGTGTGCAGGGACGACTTGAGGCTCGTCCCCGTCTTGCCGATCGCGTTCTTGTAGTACGTCGAGTCGTACGCGGTCGTGGTCGCGGCGGCCGGAGTCGCCGTCAGCGCCGGGGCGGTCAGGCCCACCAGGACGGCGGCGGTCGTCAGGGCCACCGACTTCCAGCGCCGGATGTGTGTCGCCAGCATAAAGAGTTTCCCATCTACGCGGGTTGATGAGGCGGCAAGAAGGAGGGTGACATGAACATGAGGACATGCAGGTAAACGGGACGTAAAAAGAGACCCCCGACCGTCCGGTCGGGGGTCTCTTCGGGGGCCGGGGCTACGTCAGTCGACGTCCGACGGGTCCAGCCGGTAGAGCGACGAGGTGTTCGTCGTCTGCGTCGAAGAGGTCGACTTCGACGAGGAGCTGGACGAGGAGCTGGACGACGAGCTCGAACTCGTGGTCTTGCTGTACGCGCTCTCCTTCACCGCCGTGCCGTTCTTCTCCACCCACGAGGTGACCGCGGAGCTGACGGTGTTGCTGCCGCCCATGCCCATGCCGCTGCTGCCGACCTGGATGTAGTGCAGCTTGCCCGCCTTCACCAGTTCCTTCAGCTTGGCGACGGTCATCGCGTTGTCGGACCCGGTGAAGCCCCACATGGAGATGACGGGCTCGTTCGAGCTCAGCTCGATCTGCGACGCGGACTGCGAGTTGGAGACGGCCAGCAGCCAGGTGGCGCCGTCCATGTGCTTCTTCAGGTAGGCGATCAGGTCGCTGCTCACGCTGCCGCCCATGCCGCCGCCACCGCCCATGCCGCCGCCCATGGCGCCGCGCGTGCCGCCGGTGCCGGTGCCGTTGCCGGTGCCGCCGGGCAGTTCACCGTTGCCGGTGCCGCCGCTCGGCAGTTCGCCGGTGCCGCCGCCGGGCGTCATCTGACCGCCGCCGGTGCCGGTGCCGCCAGGGGCCTGGCCGTTCATGCCGCCGGTCGGGGCCTCGCCGTTCATGCCGCCCGGGAAGCCGCCGCCCGCCTCGCCGCCGGCCTGGTTGTTCTGGCCGCCGCCTTGCTGGGTACCGCCCTGCTGGGTGCCGCCCGGCAGTTCGCCGCCGCCCGGGAAACCGCCCCGGGTGCCGCCGCCACCGCCGGGTCCGCCGCCGAAGCCGCCGCTGCCCGTCGAGGGGCCCGCCGTCGGATTCGTACCCCCCATGCCGCCGCCGGCCGAGCTGCCGAACGGATCGGCCGCCGCGTACGCCGTCGGACCGGCGAGGGCCGCGATCACGGCCGCCGCCACGGAGGCCGTCAGCAGCCGGGCCCGGTTGCCGGACCGGAAGACCAGCATGCCCGCGATGCCGGCCACGGTCAGGACCGCGACCGTCGGCCACAGCCAGGTGTTCCAGTCGGAGGCCCGGCGCAGCAGTACGACCGCCCAGATGCCGGTGACGCCGAAGGCGGCCGGGAGGACCCAGATCCACCGCTTGTCGCTGCGGAACGCCTCCAGCAGCATCACGCCACCGCCGCCGCACAGCACCGCGATGCCCGGGGCGAGCGCGGTCGTGTAGTACGGGTGCATGGTGCCCTGCGCGGTCGCGAAGATCACGTAGTGCAGCAGGGTCCAGCCGCCCCACAGGACCAGGGCCATCCGCCTCAGGTCGGTGCGCGGGGCGCGCCCGCACAGCACCAGGCCGCCGATCAGGGCGATCGCGGAGAAGGGGAGCAGCCAGGAGATCTGGCCGCCGAGGATGTCGTTGAACATCCGGCCGAGGCCCGCGGAGCCGGAGAAGCCGCCGCCCCCGCCGCCGCCTCCTCCGCCGTTGCCCTCGCCGCCGAAGACGCGGCCCAGACCGTCGTAGCCCATGATCAGGTCCCAGGCGGAACCGTCCGTGGAGCCGCCGATGTACGGCCGGTCGGAGGCCGGGACCAGGGAGACGGCGACCGCCCACCAGAAGCTGGAGACGGCCAGCACGACCGCGGCCAGCAGCAGGTTGACCGCGCGCTTGGCCCAGGTGGCCTTCGACGCGTAGAGGTAGAGCGCGAAGACGGCGGGGAGCGCGATCCAGCCCGCGAGCAGCTTGGTGTTGAAGGCGAGACCGAAGCAGGCCGCCGCACCGAGCAGCGGCAGCAGCTTCTCGTCACGGGTGGCGCGGAACGCCAGTGCCGCGCCCGACACCATCAGGAAGACCAGGATGGTGTCCGGGTTGTTGTCGCGGTTGATGGCGACGGTGATCGGGGTGAGCGCCAGCACC
Organism: Streptomyces fuscichromogenes; assembly: GCF_014645815.1. Lineage (GTDB taxonomy): Bacteria > Actinomycetota > Actinomycetes > Streptomycetales > Streptomycetaceae > Streptomyces > Streptomyces fuscichromogenes. The sequence goes on from NZ_BMML01000002.1 coordinate 204,381, forward strand.
AGCGCGGCGACGGTCGCCGCGCCGTGCCCCCACACCCGCTTCACGGTGGAGTGCAGGATCCAGATCGTGGCGAGCGCGACCACGACCTGGGGCGCCATCATCTGCCAGGTGCCGAAGCCGAAGATGCGGCAGGACAGGCCCATGACCATGAGCGCGAAGGGCGGTTTGTCGACGGTGAGGAAGTTGCCCGGGTCCAGCGAACCGAAGAACCAGGCCTTCCAGCTCTTCGTGCCGGCCCAGATCGCACCGCTGTAGAAGGTGTTCATGTTGGAACCGGAGAGGTTCCAGGAGTAGAGCACCGCCGCCAGGATCAGGATCGCGATCAACGCGGGCAGGGACCAGCGTGGCGCCTTGTCCGGCTGGTCGGCCGCGGGGGTGGCCGTGGGAGGTGCCGTGGAGGACGCCGTGGGCGGGCCCCAGTCGGGGGACACGGGCGTGTGGGGGACGGGATCGGTGGCAGATGTCACCATCCCACCCTGCGGGCGGTCGATGGGCGCGGGCTGTGCCGATCCTGGGCGCAGCCTGTGGGTGGATGAGATGTCGGTAAGAGGGCGGCCCGTGCGGCCGCCCTCCTCGGCCGCCGGGTCAGCGCACGCGGACCGACAGCCGGTAGAACCGGGTCGTCTGTACGGCGTTCTGGTTGTCGTCGCTGACCAGGAGAACCTTGTACGTGCCCTGCGCGTGGCCGGTGACGACCATGCCCTCGATGTTGTCGAGGAGGGGGTTGGGCTGCGGCTGCTTCGCCGTCGCGCCGAGCGACGGGCAGCTCGCGATGTCCGTGAGCAGGGTCTTCCTGATCAGCCGTACGCCCGGCTGTCCGGTGAGGTTCTCGATGCCGCTCGTGTCCGTGGCGTGCCGGGGGTCGGCCAGGTAGAGGCGGACGGTGTTGCCGACGCCGGAGGTGAAGCCGCGCTCCAGGACCAGGAGCCGGCCGTCGGGGAGCGCCTGCACCTCGGGGACGCCGAGGGCCGGGTCGTCGGTGCGGTAGGCGTACTGGGCCGACAGCCTGAAGTGGTCGCCCCTGGTGCGCTGCCAGGTCTGGAAGCGGACGGTCCCGGGAGTGTCGCCGGAGATGGCGTACTCCATCGACGCCAACAGGGTGCGGCCGCCGTTCAGGAGGGTCAGCCCCTCGAAGGTCTGGTTGCCGGTCGCGCGCCCGGCGGGGGACACGAGCAGGGAGGACGGCACCGGGAGGCGGTCCAGGATCCTGCCGTCCACCGAGTAGCGGCGGATGGACGGCTCGGTCTCGGAGGTGATCAGGCGGGTGCCGTCCCGGTCCACGGCCAGGCCCTCGGAGTCGAGCGCGGCGCCGTTCTCGTCGGCGAGTCCGACGACCGACTTCGGCGCGAGGGTCCTCGCGTCCAGGTCGAAGAGGTAGGACCGGTCGGCGAGGGCGGCCAGGGAGCCGTCCTTGTCCATGGCGAGCGCGGAGAGGTTGCCGACGAAGTAGCCGCCGAAGGTCGTCTTGTCGAGGGCGTCGGAGAAGCCGTCGAGCGAGACCGAGGACGAACAGGCATGGGCCGCGGCGGTGTCGGCGGCAGCGGCGTCGACCGCGACGGCGTTGGCGGGCCCGGCGGCGGACAGACAGGTGGCCGCCGCCAGGCCGGCGGTGAGGGTGGCGAGTACGGTTCGCAGGCGCATGGCGGTCACCGTAGGGGGGATCGGTGACGGGGTGGAGACCGCCCCGTGAAGGAAAGGGTCGGTTCCGGCCGCGGGCCGCCTCAGGAGGCCGCGAGGTCCTTGTGGACGACCTTCGCGACGGCCTGGATGGTGTTGATGCCGTAGCTCATGGTGCTGTCGTCCTCGGTCAGCACGCTCATCTGGTAGTCGTGGCCGCCGCCGGTGAACGTGCCGAGGCTGTGCACCCGCCAGCCGTGCGTGGCCCGCTGCAGCCAGCCGTTCTTGACGTGCACGGAGACGCCGGACGGGGCGCCGTACGGCGTGCCCCACCGCTGGGACGAGATGACCTGGCCCATCAGCTTCAGGATGTAGGCCCGCGAACTGTCGCTCAGGACGGTGTTCTTGGCGGTGACGAGCGCGAGCAGCCGCTGCTCGTCGTGCACGTCGATCTGGGTGAGGCCCCAGTAGTTGTCGGCGCCCGGGGTGGTCTGCGTCATCCCGGCGGCGCTCAGGAAGCCCTTGATCTTCGTCAGGCCGAGCTGCTTCCACAGCGTGCTGGTCGCGTCGTTGTCGGACTGGGTGATCATGGCCTTGGCGAGCGACTGCTCGGTGGTCGTCAGCGACCGGCTGTGCTTGGCCGCGTCCCACAGCAGCGTGGCGAGGACGGTCACCTTGACCGTGCTGGCCGAGTCGTAGTGCGTGGTGGAGCGGAGGGTGCACGTCGTCTTCGTCGAACGGTCGTACAGCCCGACGGCGATCGTCCCCTTGCGGTTCGCGATGGCCGCGGTGATGTCCTTCTTCAGCTTCGTGGCGAGGGCCGCCTTGGTGGAGGTACAGCTGACGGTGGGCGTGGCGGCGGAGGCGGGCGCGGCGACGGCCACGCCGGCTATGAGAAAGCCGGTGCCGAGAGCGGTGGCGACCAGGCCTCCCCTTCGTCTGTGAGTCATGCCCCGGATGACCCACGGGTTTGCACGAATGGTTGTACGACCGGGCAGGCCTTTAACCAACCTTCACCTGCGGCTGCCGCCCCTCAGAGGTCGAGGACGACCTCGGCGGCCGGTGTGGTGCAGCAGACCAGGACCGTGCCGGGGGCGGGGAGTTCGAGGGGCGGGGCGGTGTAGGTGACGTCCCCTGTCAGCAGGGGGGTGACGCAGGTGTGGCAGACGCCGGTGCGGCAGGACCAGCGGGTGGGCACGTCGCAGGCTTCGGCGAGTTCGAGGAGCGAGGCGTGGGCGGGCGACCACCGGGTGGTGACGCCGCTGCGGGTGAAGGTGACCAGGGGGCCGGTGCCGGGGGGACCGGGCGGTTGGTGCGGGGGGACCGGGGCGGTGGGGGTGACGCCGGGGTTGACGGCGGCGAGCGCCCCGAACCGCTCCGTGCGGATCCGTTCCGGGCGCAGGCCGAGTTCGCGCAGGTGGCCGCCGAGGTCGTCCATGAAGGCGGTCGGTCCGCAGAGATAGGCGTCGGCGCCGGCCGGGACGCCCAGGGCGGTGAGCGAGGCGGCGGTCGGGCGGCCCCGGGTGACCCGGTCGTCGCCGGGCGGCGGTGCCTGCGCGGTGTAGTGGATGTGCTCGCGGGCGTGCGGGAGCCGCGCCAGGAGGGCGTGGGCCTCGTCCGCGAAGGCGTGGTGGGCGCGGTCGCGGGCGGTGTGGATCCACCAGACGGGGCGCGGGTCCCGTACGGCTGCCAGCCGGTGGAGCATGGCGAGCACGGGAGTGACGCCGATGCCCGCCGAGAGCAGGACGACCGGGGCGGTGCCCGCTTCGAGCACGAACGTTCCGCTCGGGCCGGCGACGTCCACGAGGTCCCCGGCCCGGAGCCGGGCGTGGATGTAGCCGCTGACCTTCCCGTGGGGCTCGTGCTTGACGCTGATGCGGTAGGCGGAGCCGGTGGGTGCGGCGGACAGGGAGTAGCTGCGTACGGCGCGGGCGGTGCCGTCGACGGCGAGGCGGAGGGAGAGGTACTGGCCGGGGCGGGCCTCGGGCAGGGGCGTGCCGTCGGTGCTGCCGAGGTGGACCGAGGAGACGTCGGCGGTCTCGGGGACGATCCGGGCGACACACAGCGGCCTGAAGCCCGGCGAACCGGGCCCCGGCCCGGGTCCGGGCTGACCGGACCGCCCGGCGGCGGCGAGTTCGCGGAAGGACTGCTGCCAGCCGGGGCTGAGGGCCGGGATGTCCAGGGCGGTGCGCAGCTTCGCGGGGTCGCGGCCGGGCAGGTAGAGCAGCGCGTCGGTGTCGGCGACGCTGAGTTCTCCCGGGCCCCGGCGGGTGCGGGTGATCCCGTCACCGGCCTGGACCCGCCCCTCGGTGATCACCCGCAGGTAGAAGCCCGGACGGTGATGGGCGACCAGGAGCGAGGCCATGGCGGGTTCGCCCAGCCGCATGCCGACGCGGTAGCAGGTGACACGGGGCTGGGTCACCTCGAACTCGGCCTCGCCGATGCGGTACCGGTCGCCGATGCACACCTCGTCGTCGGGCAGGCCGTCGACGGTGAAGTTCTCCCCGAACATCCCGAAGGCCAGGTCGTCGCGGCCGAGCCGCTTGCGCCAGTACCGGTACGACTCCAGCTGGTAGACGAGGACGGCCCGGATCTCGCCGCCGTGCCCGGCCAGGTCGCCCTGGCCGTCCCCCTCGACGTTCAGCCGCCGCACCATCCGGCGGCCGGGCACGGGCGCCTTCCAGGCCCCGGTGCGGACGGTCCTGCCCTGCCAGGAGACGTCCTGGGGCATCCCCACGTTGACGGACAGCAACCTCGCCATGCGGACCTCCTGTGGCGGCCGGCGCCACCACGTTCCCCTGCCACGCATCCTGGTGCCTGCGCGGGGAATCCGCGAACGGAGGCACGGGGGCGGGCGGGCCGCTCCCGGACGCCGGTTCCTCGCCGTCAGACCTGGCGGGCGCGGGAGGCGAGGCGGTCGGCGAGCGCGGTGACGAGGGTGCGCAGTTCGGCGGGGCGCTCGATGACGAACGGGCGGTCGAGGGCGGCGAGCAGCGGAGGCAGCCAGTCGAGCCGCTCCACCCGCAAGTCGACACGCAGCCACCGCCCGGCGTCCCGGCCCTGTGCCTGTGCGTGCCCCTGCCTCTGCCCCTGCCCCGGTCCTGGTCCCGGTCCCTGGTCCCGGCCCCGATCCCGGTCCGCCGTTGGCTCGTGGTCCTCCTCCACGGTCGCGACCCCGGCGGGCAGGCGGGCGCGGATCTGGTCGACCGTCGCGTGGATCCGCAGGGTCACCTCGTGCCGGTACCCGGCGGCCGCGAACCCCGACAGCACGCGCTGGGCCGGACCGGGACCGGCGGGTGCCTCGAAGGAGCCGGGCAGGGCCCTCGCGTCCGCGATGCGATCGAGCCGGAAGGTCCGGTCCTCGTCGATCAGGGCGTCCTTGCCGGTGACGTACCAGCGGCCCGAGTGGGCGACGATCCCGTACGGGTGCAGGGTGCGTTCGCTGCGCCGTCCGTCGCGGTCGGTGTAGCGGACCGAGACCGGCCGGCGGTGGCGTACCGCGTCGGCGACGGTGAGCAGCACGTCGGCGTCCGGGGTGTCGAACCCGCCGGGCCGGTCCGTGAAGGCGAGGGCCTCCAGGAGACTGTCGAGCCGGCGGGCGAGGTGCCCGGGCAGCACCCGCCGGATCTTCGCCGACGCCGTCTCGCTCGCCGTGCGCTGCGCCGTCGTCAGCCCGGTCCGGCGGCCGGCCACCAGGCCGAGCAGCACGGCCAGCGCCTCGTCGTCGCCGAGCATGAGCGGAGGCAGCCGGTACCCGGGGGCGAGCCGGTAGCCGCCGTAGCGGCCGCGCACCGACTCCACCGGCACGTCCAGGTCGATCAGCTGGTCCACGTACCGCCGCACGGTGCGTCCCTCGACGCCGAGCCGGTCGGCGAGTTCGGCCATGGTCCGGGTGCCGCCCGACTGGAGCAGCTCCAGGAGGGTCAGCACGCGGCCGGTGGGTCGGGACATGGGCACAACCTAACGCGGAATACCGGACCGATTCTGTCCACTATCCCTCCTAGCCTGCGCAGTGCACGCACCCGTGCCCACCGCGGTACCCACTGCCAGGGAGATTCCATGGACTTCGTCTCGATCCGCATCATCACCGGCGACGTGGCGCGCCTCGTCGGGTTCTACGAGCGGGCCACGGGGGTGCCGGCGACCTGGGCCACCGAGGACTTCGCCGAACTCAGGACCGCGGGCGCGACCCTCGCGATCGCCGGTACCCGCACCGTCCCGCTGTTCGCCCCGGGCGCCGCCCGCCCGGCGGACAACCACAGCGTGATCACCGAGTTCCTCGTCGACGACGTGGACCGCGTGTACCGCGACCTCACCGGCTTCGTCACCGACTTCGTCAACGAGCCCACCACGATGCCCTGGGGCAACCGCTCCCTGCTGCTCCGCGACCCCGACGGCAACCTCGTCAACTTCTTCACTCCGGCGGCGCGGACCCCCCTCGACACCCGCCCCCGCATTGTTGCGGAGGGATGAAATCCGCTTCCCCTTGTGTTGTGGCCCTGCGGAAGACCAGGGTTGACGAGGGCGAACGAAAGGCATCCGGGTGGCAGTGCAACAGGGGGAGCGACGGCAGGACGGCTGGGCGCGCAGGCTCGCGGGGTATGCCTGGCGGCATCCCAGGGACGTCGTGCTGGCGCTCGGGTCCTCGCTGGCCGGCATGGCGGTGCTGGCCGTCGTACCCCTGATCACCAAGGTGATCATCGATGACGTGATCGGTGACCACAGCCGGTCCATGGGCCCCTGGGCCGGTGCCCTGATCGGCGCCGCCGTCCTCGTCTACGCGGCCACCTTCGTCCGCCGCTACTACGGCGGCCGGCTCGCCCTCGACGTCCAGCACGACCTGCGGACCGAGATGTACGGCACCCTCACCCGGCTCGACGGACGGCGGCAGGACGAGCTGTCCACGGGCCAGGTGGTGGGGCGCGCCACCAGCGACCTCCAGCTCATCCAGGGGCTGCTCTTCATGCTGCCGATGACCATCGGCAACGTCCTGCTCTTCGTGATCTCCCTCGCGATCATGGCCTGGCTGTCGCCGCCGCTCACCCTGGTCGCCCTCGCCGTCGCCCCGGCCCTCTACTGGATCGCCAAGCGCAGCCGCAGCAAGCTCCACCCCGCCACCTGGTACGCCCAGGCCCAGGCCGCCGCGGTGGCCGGCGTCGTCGACGGCGCGGTGAGCGGCGTACGGGTAGTCAAGGGGTTCGGACAGGAGGAGCAGGAGACCGGCAAGCTCCGGGAGGTCGGACGCCGGCTCTTCGCGGGCCGCCTGCGCACCATACGGCTGAACAGCAGGTTCACCCCGGCCCTCCAGGCCGTCCCGGCGCTCGGCCAGGTCGCCATGCTGGCGCTCGGCGGCTGGCTGGCCGTCCGCGGCCACATCACCCTCGGCACCTTCGTCGCCTTCTCCTCCTACCTCGCCCAGCTGGTCGGCCCGGTCCGGATGCTCGCCGTGGTCCTCACCGTCGGCCAGCAGGCCCGCGCCGGCACCGAGCGGGTGCTGGAGCTGATCGACACCCGGCCGACCATGACGGAGGGCACGAAGACCCTCCCGGCCGACGCGCCCGCGACCGTCGAGTTCGACGACGTGTCGTTCGGGTACGACCGCGCCTCCGGCGGGACCGGCCCGGTGCTGAGCGGGCTCAGCTTCGAGATCCGGCCGGGCGAGACCCTCGCCGTCGTCGGCTCCTCCGGCTCCGGCAAGTCCACGGTCTCCCTGCTCCTGCCGCGCTTCTACGACGTCACCCACGGCGCCGTCCTGATCGGCGGCCACGACGTCCGCGAGCTGACCCACGACTCGCTGCGGGCCGCGATCGGCCTGGTCCCGGAGGACTCGTTCCTCTTCTCCGACACGGTCCGCGCCAACATCGCGTACGGCCGTCCCGACGCGACCGAGGACGAGATCCGCGCCGCCGCCCGCGCCGCCCAGGCCGAGCGCTTCATCGCCGAGCTGCCCGACGGCTACGACACCAAGGTCGGCGAACAGGGCCTCACCCTCTCCGGCGGCCAGCGCCAGCGCCTCGCCCTGGCCCGCGCCCTGCTCACCGACCCCCGTCTGCTCGTCCTCGACGACGCCACCTCGGCCGTCGACGCCCGCGTGGAGCACGAGATCCACGAGGCCCTCGCCCAGGTGATGCGGGGCCGCACCACGCTGCTCATCGCGCACCGCCGCTCCACCCTCAACCTCGCCGACCGCATCGCCGTCCTGGACGGCGGCCGGCTCGCCGACATCGGCACCGACGAGGAGCTCCAGCAGCGGTCCGCCCTGTACCGCCGGCTGCTCACCGACCCCGACGAGCTGGGCGGGGTCTCCCCGGGACACGCGCTGCCCCTCGAACCGAGCGAGGACACCTCCGTACGGGACGAGCTGGACGCCGAGTTCGACGCCGAGCGCGGCGTGACCCCGCGGCTGTGGACCGGCGACCGCACGCCCCGCGACCTCGCCCTCGCCGGCACCCCCGCCACCCCCGAACTCCTCGCCCAGGTCGAGGCGTTGCCCCCGGCGACCGACATCCCCGACATCGACGAGGCCGGGGCCGTGCGCCCCGAGGACTCCTACGGCCTGCGCCGCCTGCTGCACGGCTTCGGGCTGCCGCTGCTCGTCAGCCTCGGCCTGGTCGCCGTGGACGCCGGCATGGGCCTGCTGCTCCCGGTCCTGATCCGGCACGGCATCGACCAGGGCGTCGGCAGGATGGCGCTCGGCGCGGTCTGGGCGGCCGCGCTGCTCGGCCTGTTCGCGGTGCTCGTCCAGTGGGCGGCCCAGACCGGCGAAACCCGGATGACCGGCCGTACCGGCGAACGGGTCCTCTACTCGCTCCGCCTGAAGATCTTCGCGCAGCTCCAGCGGCTCGGACTCGACTACTACGAGCGGGAGTTGACCGGCCGGATCATGACGAGGATGACGACGGACGTCGACGCCCTCTCGACCTTCCTGCAGACGGGCCTGGTCACCGCCTTCGTCTCGGTCGTCACCTTCTTCGGCATCATGGTCGCCCTGCTGGTGATCGACGTACAGCTCGCGCTGGTCGTCTTCGTCACCCTGCCCCCGCTGGTCGTCGCCACCTTCTTCTTCCGCCGGGCGAGCGTGAAGGCCTACGAACTCGCCCGTGAGCGGGTGTCGGTGGTCAACGCCGACCTCCAGGAGACGGTCTCCGGGCTGCGGATCGTGCAGGCCTTCCGGCGCGAGGGGGACAGCGGCCGGCGTTTCACCGAGCGCAGCGAGAGCTACCGCCGGGCCCGTATCCGGGGCCAGTTGCTGATATCGGTCTACTTCCCGTTCGTCCAGCTGCTGTCGTCGGTGGCCGCGGCGAGCGTGCTGATGGCGGGCGCCCACCGGGTCGAGGCGGCCACCCTCACCACCGGCGCGCTGGTCGCGTACCTGCTCTACATCGACCTGTTCTTCGCCCCCGTCCAGCAGCTCTCCCAGGTCTTCGACGGCTACCAGCAGGCGACCGTCTCCCTCGGCCGCATCCAGGAACTCCTGCGCGAGCCGACGTCCACGCGGTCGGCGGCGAAACCTCTCGAAGTGGCCTCGCTGCACGGTGACATCGCCTTCGAGAACGTGCACTTCGCCTACGGCGCCGCCGACGAGGGCGACGCGGCCCTGGGCGGCATCGACCTGACCGTCCCGGCCGGACAGACGGTCGCCTTCGTGGGCGAGACCGGCGCCGGCAAGTCGACCCTCGTCAAGCTGGTGGCGCGGTTCTACGACCCGACGGGCGGCCGGGTGACGGTCGACGGCACCGATCTGCGCGACCTGGACCTCACCTCGTACCGGCACCGGCTCGGGGTCGTCCCGCAGGAGGCGTACCTCTTCCCGGGGACCGTCCGGGACGCCATCGCGTACGGCCGCCAGGACGCGACCGACGCCGAGGTGGAGGCGGCGGCCCGCGCGGTCGGCGCCCACGAGATGATCGCGACCCTCGACGGCGGCTACCTCCACGAGGTGGCCGAGCGCGGCCGCAACCTGTCCGCGGGCCAGCGCCAGCTGATCGCCCTCGCCCGCGCCGAACTGGTCGACCCCGACGTGCTGCTCCTCGACGAGGCGACGGCGGCCCTGGACCTGGCGACGGAGGCCCAGGTCAACATGGCCACCGACCGTCTGACGGGCCGTCGTACGACCCTGGTGGTCGCCCACCGGCTGACCACCGCGGCCCGCGCCGACCGGGTGGTGGTCATGGACCACGGCCGGATCGCCGAGGACGGCACCCACGACGAACTGCTGGCCCTCGACGGCCGGTACGCCGAGCTGTGGCGCACCTTCGTCGGCCGGCCCGGGGAACCGGAGGAGCCGGTGGCCGCGGCCCGCTGACCCCGACTTCCTGACGGCCGTGCAACCATCCGACACATGTCGGGCGTCCGTACATCAGTACGGTCATGGTGGGGGCGGGGCTGCGGTACGGGAGGGGACGACTGTGGACAGTGGTGCGATACGTCGGCGGCTGGCGCTCGGTGCGGCCGTGCTGGCCGCCTCCGGGGCGTTCGCCCTCGCGGCACCGGCCCAGGCACAGGCCGTGACGGCGACGGACTGCGCCGGACGCGAGGTGCGGACCCTGTCCTTCGCCACCGGCACCGTGCACGTCTACCGGCAGGGCGGCTACGTCTGCGCGATCACCCTGCCCAGGACGTCCGGCGGCAGGCGGATGATGTCCGTCAGCGTCCAGGCCCGCGGCAACCGCCCGGTCGTCGACAAGGGCAGGTACAGCCACCGCGCGGGCCCGGTCACGGTCCACGCCGGGCACCGGTGCGTGTGGGTGCGGGGCGCGGTGGGGCGGAGTTCGGTGAGCTCGGGCTGGATCCTCTGCTGAGCCGCGCCTCTGCCCGGGTTCACATCCGCCGGGCGCAGCCCACCGGGTGTTCGCCGCCGAGCTGGACGTACAGGTCGGTGGCGGCCGGGCAGCCGTCCCGGGAGGTCACCGCTCGTACCACCCGGTACTGCGGCTTCCGTTTCCCCGAGCCGTCGCAGGCGGTCTCCCGGACCTGGCCGTGGCCCGAGCCGTAGACGCAGTCGCCGACGATCGTGCGCGGTCCGCCGCCCCCGCCGGGGTCACCGGGGTGCGGCGGCTCCAGGTCGCGCATGCAGGCATAGCCCTGCGGGATCGTTCCGTCGGCGGCCTGGCCGCCCGCCCGGCCGGCTGTCCTGTCGCCCGCGGTGTGCTGGGCGCCGATGTGGAGCACGAAGTCGGTGGTGGCCGGGCACGGCGGACCGTCGGCCACGGCGCCGTCGTACCGGGCGATCACCCGGGCCGCCGCCCGCTCGCCGGTGCAGGGCACCTCGGTGAAGCTGGCGGTACCGAACGAGCTGCACTCGTCCACCGCGAGGAACCGCGTGCCGTACCCGGACGGCGTCGGGCTCGCCGTCGACCGGGCGCTGCCCGCCGGCGCCCCGGACGAGGACGTCCGGCAGCCGGCCGCCAGCAGCACGACGGCCAGCGTCACCAGAACCCCCGCGAAACGCCTGCTGCGCATACCGACCCCCCCTCGCCAGCGTGGCTCGGGATCACGGTCCACGTCAGCCGTATGGGAGGCTTTCCTCCTGTTGGTGGTATTACGCCCGGTTCCGTGACGTACCTCTAGTACGTCAGCCCGTGGCCGATCGGATACAGCACCTGCGTCGGATCGTCCGCCCGCTGCACCGGCACCGGCAGTCTGCCGCGCGGCGCCACCTTGCCCGCGATCACCCGCGCCGCGGCCCGCAGTTCGACGTCGGTCCACGAGTAGGTCGCCAAGCAGGCCTGCACGGAGGGGAGTTGTGCGACATCGTAGGGATTGCGCACCGCCACCGCCAGCACCGGCCGGCCGGTCGCGACCAGCCGTTCCACCAGTCGCTGCTGTCCGTCGCCCGCCGTCACGTTGTACGTCCCGACGATCACCGCGTCCGCCGCCCGCGCCGCCCCGGCCGCCTTGTCGGCGTCGGCGGCGGAGGGGTCCGTACCCGTGGACAACGCCGTGGCGGTGAAGCCGAGTTCGGTGAGGGCGGCGGCGAGCACGCCGGTCGGCGGTCCCGTCGTACCGGACGGGGAGGCCGGGTCGGCGCCGACGACCAGCAGCCTGCCGTGCGTACGGCTGGACAGCGGGAGCAGTCCGCCCTCGTTGACCAGCAGGGTGGTGGTGCGCTCGGCGATCCGGTCGGCGGCGGCGAGGTGCCGCGCCGTGCCGACCACCCGGCCGACGTCCTTCGCGGCGACGTAGGGCCGGTCGAGCAGCCCCAGCCGCGACTTCAGCCGCAGGATCCGCAGGAGCGACTCGTCGAGCCGGGACTCGGTCAGCTCGCCGTCCCGCACGGCCTTCAGGACGGCGTTCCAGGCGACGTCCGGGGCGGGCGGGTCCAGCAGCTGGTCGGCGCCGGCCTTCAGGGCGAGCACCGGCACCCGGTCGTCGCCGTACTTCGTGCGCACCCCCGCCATGCCCAGGGAGTCGGTCACCACGACCCCGTCGTAGCCGAGTTCGCCGCGCAGGATGCCGGTGAGGACAGGGTGGGACAGGGTGGCCGGGTCGCCGGAGGCGTCCAGCGCCGGGAACTGGATGTGCGCGGTCATGACCGCGTCGACGCCGGCCGCGACCGCCGCCCGGAACGGGACCGCGTCCAGCTTCTCCCACAGCTCCCGGCTGTGCGTGATCACCGGGAAGCCGGTGTGGCTGTCGACGGCGGTGTCGCCGTGTCCCGGGAAGTGCTTGGCGGTGGCCGCCACGCCCGCGTCCCGGTACCCCTGCGCCTCGGCGCCGACCAGGGCCCCGACCGCGTCCGGACCGGCCCCGAAGGACCGTACGCCGATGATCGGGTTGGCCGGGTTCACGTTCACGTCGGCGTCGGGGGAGTAGTCCTGCCGGACCCCCATCGCGCGCAGCTCCGCCCCGGAGATCCGGCCGAGGGCGCGCGCGTCGGCCCGGGAGCCGCCCGCCCCCATCGCCATGGCGCCCGGGAAGAGGGTGGCGGGCGTGCCGATCCGGCAGACGGCGCCGTGCTCCTGGTCGGTGGCGATCAGGACGGGCAGACCGCGCGGCTGCGCCAGCGAGGCGCTCTGGATCCCGTTCGACAACTCGGCGATCTGCCGCGGGCTGCGGGTGTTGTGCGTCCAGGTGAAGTAGATGATCCCGCCGACGCGGTACTTCGCGATCAGCTCGGCGACGGTACGGACGCCGATCTCCTTGAGGTTGGCGTCGATGTCGGCCTGGTCGGGGTCGGTGGCCGAGTGCCCGTAGAACCGCATCACGAACAGCTGTCCGACCTTCTCCGGGAGCGTCATCCCGGAGATGACCGCCCGCAGCCTCGCGTCGTCGGAGCCGAGGGCATGTGCGCCGGTGCCGACGGCCAGTCCCGCGGTGACGCCCGCGGTCGCGGTGAGAACGGTGCGTCTGGAGGGCATGTGCACTCCTTTTGGTGGGGAATGCACAGTAACCAGAAAGGGGCCGCCATCGGCGCATTGGAGGGGGGCACGTCGATGGCGGCGGGCCGACGGCCGTGGTGCGGCGGAGAGGGTGGGTCGGCGATCGCAGCCAGCAGCGAGGGCCGACACCGCACTACGGAGACTCTTCCGGCAGCCTGCGCGTTGGACGGCCGGGGCGGGGGAGGGGTTCCCGTCGGGCGGTCCCTTTCCGTGATTCGGGAGGGGGGAGCTGGAAGTCACGTCAGGGACAGCGCCCCGTCAGGGGCGCGGGGAACTGCGCGACCAGCCCCCCCCACCGGCCCGCACCCGACGAACCACCTGTTCCACCTTGTGGAAACACCCCGCACCTGAAACCCCCGAGCGGCGATCATGGGCAGCATGCCCCTCGTCGACATCCCCGGTTCCAAGTCCGTCACCGCCCGCGCCCTCTTCCTCGCGGCCGCCGCCGACGGAGTCACCACCCTCGTCCGCCCCCTCCGCTCCGACGACACCGAGGGCTTCGCCGAGGGCCTGGCCCGGCTCGGCTACCGCGTCGGCCGTACCCCCGACACCTGGCAGGTGGACGGCCGTCCGCAGGGCCCCGCCCTGCCCGAGGCCGAGGTCTACTGCCGGGACGGCGCCACCACCGCCCGCTTCCTGCCCACCCTCGCCGCGGCCGGCCACGGCAGCTACCGCTTCGACGCCTCCGAGCAGATGCGCCGCCGCCCCCTCGCCCCGCTCACCCGCGCCCTGCGCGACCTCGGTGTCGACCTGCGGCACGAAGCGGCGGAGGGGCACCACCCGCTGCGCATCGAGGCGGCCGGGGTCGAGGGCGGCGAGGTGACGCTGGACGCCGGGCAGTCCTCGCAGTACCTCACCGCCCTGCTGATGCTCGGCCCGCTCACCCGCAAGGGCCTGCGGATCCGGGTGACGGACCTGGTGTCCGCGCCGTACGTGGAGATCACCATCGCGATGATGCGGTCGTTCGGGGTGGAGGTGGCCCGGGAGGGCGATGTCCTCACCGTCCCGTCCGGCGGCTACCGGGCCACCACCTACGCGGTCGAGCCCGACGCCTCCACCGCCAGCTACTTCTTCGCCGCTGCGGCCGTGACGGGCCGTGAGGTCACCGTGCCGGGGCTCGGGCGGGGCGCGCTCCAGGGCGACCTGGGGTTCGTGGACGTACTGCGGCGGATGGGCGCGGAGGTGGAGGTCGGCGCGGACCGCACGACCGTGCGGGGCACCGGCGAGCTGCGCGGCCTCACCGTGGCCATGCGGGACATCTCCGACACCATGCCCACCCTCGCGGCCATCGCCCCCTTCGCCGACGGCCCCGTCCGTATCGAGGACGTGGCCAACACCCGGGTGAAGGAGTGCGACCGGCTGGACGCCTGCGCGGAGAACCTGCGCCGGCTGGGGATCGGGGTCGCCACGGGTGACGACTGGATCGAGATCCGGCCCGGCACCCCTGCCCCGGCCGAGATCAGGACCTACGGCGACCACCGCATCGTGATGTCCTTCGCGGTGGCCGGCCTGCGCACACCCGGTATCTCCTTCGACGACCCGGGGTGCGTGAAGAAGACGTTCCCGGGCTTCCACGAGGCGTTCGGGGAGCTGGCCGCGGGGTGGGGGATCCCGTTCGCCGGCGCCTGACCGCGCCGCCGGGACCCCGGCTCAGGCCGACTCGGTGAGCAGCCGGGCCAGGTGCTCCCGGCCCGCCGCCAGCAGGCCGGGCAGCGGGGTCGCCGCCTCGTACCAGCGCTTCTCGTACTCCCAGCACAGCCAGCCGTCCCAGCCGTGCCGGGAGAGCACCTCCACGCACTCGGACAGCGGCAGGACCCCGGCGCCGAGCGGCAGCGGGGTGGTGTCCTCGGCCGAGGCGATGTCCTTGACCTGGACGTAGCCGAGGTGCGGGGCGAGCGCCGCGTAGCTCTCGGCGGGCTGCTCGCCGCCCAGCCAGGTGTGCATGACGTCCCAGAGCGAGCCGACCATGCGGTGGCCGACCGGGCCGAGGACGCGGATCGCGGCGGCGCCGGTGCGGTGCGAGTCATGGGTCTCCAGCAGGACCCGTACGCCGAGCGCGGCGGCGTCCTCGGCGACCGTGCCGAGCCGCCGGGCGGCGATCGCGTCGGACTCGGCGGCGGGCAGGTCCGGGTCGGCGCCCGGGAAGACCCGGACGTAGGAGGCACCCAGGTCGTGGGCGAGCTGGAGGAGCCCCCGGACCTCGTCGAGGACCGGGGCGTCCGCGCCGGGCGCCGCGACCCGCGCGTACCCGGCGACGCCCAGCACCTCCACCCCGGCCGCCTTGAACTCGGCGGCCACCTCGGCCCGCGCGGCCGGGCCGAGGCCGGGATGCACGGGCTCCTCCGGATGGGCGCGCAGCTCGACGCCGTGGTAGCCGTGGTCCGTGGCGAGAGCCAGCACCTGCGGCACCGGCAGACCGGGAACCCCGAGGGTGGAGAAGGCGAACTTCATGCTCACCAACCTACTTCTCACCCGCCGGTGGCGTGCAGGTCCAGCCGCCAGTCCTGGCCGACCAGGTCCTGGCCGAAGGAGCGGTGCGGCTTCTCGGCGGTGAGGACGAAGCCGTGCCGCTGGTAGATGCGGCGGGCGGCGGTCAGCACGTCGTTGGTCCACAGGACCAGCTCCCGGTAGCCGACCCCGCGGGCGAAGCCGGTCACGGCGCCGACCAGCCGGTCCCCGACGCCGAGCCCGCGGGCCTCCGGTTCGACGAGCAGCAGCCGCAGCCGCGCGGTGCCCGGGGCGTCGTCCCGGACGCACATCACGCAGCCCACCGGCCGCCCGGCCCACTCGGCGATCCAGGCCCGCTCCAGGTGCGGGTCGTGGTCCTCGGCGTAGTCGGCGACGATCCGCGCGACGAGCCCCTCGTAGTCGGCGTTGAAGCCGTACTCGGTGGCGTAGAGGGCGGCGTTGCGCTGCACGATCCAGCCCAGGTCGCCGGGGTGCGGCTCGCGCAGCACGACCTCGCCGGGGCCGGCCGGAGGGTGTCCGTCGCCGAGGACCGTGCGGATGGTGCGCATGGCCTCGGCGAGGCGCGGCAGCTCGCCGGGGGCGACGGCGTCCAGCAGCGAGCCGACCGAGTCCCGGGCCCGCTCGTCCAGCAGCTCGGCGGCGGCCCGGCCGCCCGGGGTGAGGGACACCCGCCGGCGCCGCGGGTCCTTCTCGGAGGGCGCGCGCTCGATCAGCCCGGCCTCCTCGAACTTGTTGAGGATCCGGCTCAAGTACCCGGCGTCCAGCGCGAGATCGGAGCGCAGGTCGGCCGCGTCGGTGTCGGCGGCGTGCGCGAGCTCGTACAGCACGCGGGCCTCGGTGAGGGTGTACGGGGCGTAGAGGTGGCGGCCGTAGTCGAGGGCGCCGATGAGGTTGGTGTAGAAGCGGTTGAAGGCGCGGACGTCCTGGACGGTCATGGCTGGACCCCGATGGTTGACTGAGTCAGAGATACCGTGTCTCCGAGGCTATCCCGCCACCCCGCCCGGCCGGAAGGCGTCGGCCCGAACGGCGGCCCCGCAGGCTTTACTTGTTCTTTTTGCCTGGTCCTGGTCCTGCTTTTGACTTCGTCGCGCCCGAGCCGTAGCTTTATACACGAACGTCACTTATGTCCGTTTCAACCAGGACGTGACGTGGTCCGCCGAAGAGCCCGGACGGGTACGGAAACCCGGCATCGCGGGCGGCGGGCGCGCTCAGAGCTGCGCGCAGGCTCTGGAGTGCACGCAGGGCGGCCGGCCCTCCTGACACGGCGGCCGTCGTAAGACATCCACACCCTCGGAGAGGGGCGAACCATGCGCGCGCACACCACACGTATGAAGAGGGTTGCCATCGCGGCGATTTCGGCACCCATCCTGGCGCTCGCCGCCGGGGCCGGAGTCGCGAGCGCGGCCACCCACTCGGCGCCGGACCACGTCGCTGCCTATCAGGACAACGGCGGTGGCGGCGGCGGTGGCGGCGGTCACGGCGGTGGCGGTGGCGGTCACGGTGGCGGCGGCTACGGCGGTGGCGGTCACGGCGGTGGCGGCTACGGCGGTGGCGGCTACGGCGGCGGCGACCGCGGCGGTCACGGCGGCTACGGCGGCTATGGCGGCTATGGCGGCTACGGCGGCGGCTACGGCGGCTGGGGCGACGACTACGGCTGGGGCGGGGGCCACGACGGTGGCGGCTGGGGCGGCGGCGGCTGGGGCGGAGGTGGCTGGGGCGACTAGCCGGGTCACGCCGTCCGGCGTGTCCTGACAGCAAAGGACGGATCCGGGTGCCCGACCCTCGGGCACCCGGACCCGTGCATTCCGATCCCCGCGGGCCTCCGGGTCCCGCGGCCGTGGAGGCGGTGACCGGATGAGGATCGTCTGTGTGGGCGGAGGCCCGGCCGGGCTGTACTTCTCGATCTCGGCGAAACTGCGGGACGCCGGGCACGAGATCGTCGTTCTGGAGGCGGACCCGCCCGAGGCCACCTACGGCTGGGGCGTCGTCTACTGGAACGACCTGCTGGACATCCTGCACCGCAACGACCCCGAGAGCGCACGGGCCGTCAGCGCCGGCTCGGTGCTCTGGCAGCAGCAGGACATCCGCGTGCACGGCGACCGGTACGACGGAACCGCGTACTTCGGCGGCTACGGCTACAGCATGGGCCGCGCGGCCCTCCTCGACGTCCTGACCCGGCGTGCCCGCTCCCTCGGCGTCGACGTACGGCACGGGGAACGCCTCGCCGACCCGGCCGACCTGCCCGACGCCGACCTGGTGCTGGCGGCCGACGGTGCGAACAGCCGGATCCGGGCCGGCCGCGCCGAGCGCTTCGGCACCCGCCTGGAGACCGGCCGCAACCCGTTCATCTGGCTCGGTACGGACCGGGAGTTCGACCGCTTCGTGTTCGCCTTCGAGGAGACCGAGGCGGGCTGGATCTGGTTCCACGCCTACCCGTCGTTCAAGGGCGTCAGCACCTGCATCGTGGAGTGCTCCCCGGAGACCTGGCAGGGCCTCGGCCTCGACGCGCTCGACGAGCAGGACGCGCTGCCCCTGCTGGAGAAGATCTTCCACCGTCCGCTCGACGGCCACTCCCTGATCAGCAGCTCGCGGGGCGCGCCGGCGAAGTGGCAGCGGTTCACCCACCTCACCAACCGGACCTGGGTCGACGCCGGGGAGGGCCGGCCCGTCGTACTGGCCGGCGACGCCGCGCACACCACCCACTTCACGCTGGGCTCCGGCACCCGGCTGGCGATGATCGACGCGATCGTGCTGTCCGAGGCGCTCAAGCGCTTCCCGGACCCTCGGGTCGCGCTGCGCGAGTACGACACGCGCCGCCGGGCGGAACTGCACGCCGTCCAGGCGGCGGCGCGCACCAGCATGGCGTGGTTCGAACGACTGGACGACCACGTGGACCGCGACCCGGTCGACTTCGCCTACGCGATGGCGGTCCGCCAGGGCGGCCACCAGTCCCCCTGGCGCTACCAGACCCACCTGGCCATGCAGCTGTCCCCGGTCCGCCGCGCCCGCCGGGCCTACGACACCGGCAGACGCTGGTACGACGACCGCAGACGCGGCGAGGCCGCGCTGCCGCTGCTGGCGCGAAGGGCCGAAGGGGCCTGACGGTCGTGTTCCGGCTGCGGGCCGGTGGGGGCTTGTCGCGCAGCTCCCCGCGCCCCTGAAAACAGGGGGTTGCGCAGCGCCCCTTCTTCTGGGGGCGCGGGGAACTGCGCGAGCAACCCCCACGCACCCGCAGCCGGAACACGACCGGGCGTGCCACGAGGGATGATCGGGGGCACCTGAGCCGCGCCCCCCGGTGTCGGGTTCCTCGTGTCCGGCGTGCGGTCAGGCGCGGGGTACGCCCGTCGAGCCCCGCACCATCAGCTCGCCCCGGACCGTCGCGATCCCGCCCGGCGGCGGTTCCTCGCGGCCCATGGCGATACGGCCGGCCCGTGCCCCCGCCTCCGCCAGCGGCAGCCGCACCGTCGTCAGCGACGGCACCGCGTCGATGCTGAACGGCAGGTCGTCGAAGCCGGCCACCGACACGTCCGCCGGGATCCGCAGCCCCGACTCCCGCAGCGCCGCGCACGCCCCCAGCGCGACCGAGTCGTTCGCCGCCACCACCGCGGTGAGCGTCGGGTCCCGGCGCAGCAGCTCCAGCGTCGCCTCGTACCCCGCCCGCCGGTCGTAGCGCCCGTGCACGGTCCAGCGCGGGTCCTCCGCGATGCCCGCCTCGGCCAGCGCGGCCCGGTGGCCCTCCAGCCGGTGCCGGGTCGTGGTCCGCTCCTCGGGTCCCGCGATGTACCCCAGCCGCCGGTGGCCGAGCCCGATGAGGTGCTCGGTCAGCTCCTTGCCGCCGCCGCGGTTGTCGAAGGTCAGCGCCACCGCGTCGGTGTCCGGCGCCGGCGGCCGCCCGCACAGCACCACCCGGGTCCCCGCGTCCGCCAGCTTCCGCAGCTTCGCCGCCACCGCCGCCGCGTGCGGCGCGTCCTCCACGGCCCCGCCGGTCAGGATCACCGCCGCCGCCCGCTGCCGCTGCAAGAGGGTCAGGTAGGTCAGTTCCCGCTCCGGCGACCCCCCGGTGTTGCATGTCACAGCCAGCCGCTCGCCGCCCGCGCGCCCGCCCGGCCCGCCGATCTCGCCCTGGATCGCGCTCGCCATGATCCCGAAGAACGGGTCGGCGATGTCGTTGACGAGGATGCCGACCAGGTCGGAGGTGGCCGCCGCGAGCGCGCTCGCCGGCCCGTTGAGGACGTAGTCCAGCTCGTCCACCGCCCGCAGCACCCGTTCCCGAGTGGTCGCCGCCACTGGGTAGTTGCCGTTCAGTACGCGCGACACCGTCGCGGGCGAGACCTGGGCGCGGACCGCCACGTCCGCCAGGGTCACCGTCATCTCGTCGTCCTCCGGTCGCGCATCTCGTCGTACGCCTTCGTGCTCGAACTGATCAACAGCCGGCTCACAGGAAGCCCCCTTGCCGTGCAGACCATAAGGCCATTCACTCCTGTTGTTCGCCCCCTCGAACAAGTCGACCCCATCACGGTCTTGTACAGACCAGGGTTCAAAGGCTAGCTTCTGACCGTATAGAAAGCGCTTGCTGCGTTGCTGAGACGCACGCGGACGAAGGGAATCACGTGAACCGCAAGACGGTGCGTATCGCCATGAACGGCGTGACCGGGCGCATGGGCTACCGCCAGCACCTCGTCCGCTCGATCCTCGCCCTGCGCGAGCAGGGCGGACTCGACCTCGGCGACGGCACGGTGCTGTGGCCGGAACCGGTCCTCGTCGGCCGCCGCGAGCACGCGCTCCGCGAGATCGCCGACCGCCACGGCCTGTCGGACGAGCACATCTCCACGGACCTGTCGGCCGTCCTCGCCGACCCCACCATCGACATCTACTTCGACGCCCAGGTCACCTCCGCCCGCGAGGAGGCCCTCCAGCAGGCCATCGCGGCCGGAAAGCACATCTACACCGAGAAGCCGACGGCCACCGGCCTGGAGGGCGCCCTGGAGCTGGCCAGGCTCGCGCACGCCAAGGGCGTCAAGTCCGGCGTCGTCCAGGACAAGATCTTCCTGCCCGGCCTGCTGAAGCTGAAGCGGCTCATCGACGGCGGCTTCTTCGGCCGGATCCTCTCCGTCCGCGGCGAGTTCGGCTACTGGGTCTTCGAGGGCGACTGGCAGGAGGCGCAGCGCCCGTCCTGGAACTACCGCGCGGAGGACGGCGGCGGCATCGTCGTCGACATGTTCCCGCACTGGGAGTACGTCCTGCACGAGCTCTTCGGCCGCGTGAAGTCCGTCCAGGCCCTCACCGCCACCCACATCCCGCAGCGCTGGGACGAGAACGGCAAGCCCTACGACGCGACGGCCGACGACGCCGCGTACGGCGTCTTCGAGCTCGACGGCGGCGCGATCGCCCAGATCAACTCCTCCTGGACGGTCCGCGTCAACCGGGACGAACTGGTCGAGTTCCAGGTGGACGGCACCGAAGGCTCAGCGGTCGCCGGCCTGCGCAACTGCCGCGTCCAGCACCGCAGCGCGACCCCCAAGCCGGTCTGGAACCCGGACATCCCGGCCACCTACGCCTTCCGCGACCAGTGGCAGGAGATCCCCGACAACACCGAGTTCGACAACGGCTTCAAGGCGCAGTGGGAGCTGTTCCTCAAGCACGTCTACGCCGACGCCCCCTACCACTGGGACCTGCTGGCCGGCGCCCGCGGCGTCCAGCTCGCCGAGCTGGGCCTGAAGTCGTCGGCGGAGGGCCGCCGCATCGACGTCCCGGAGATCGAACTTTGACCGCTCCCCTCCCTGGAGGGAGAGGATTCCTGGCTCAGGCTGCCTTCTGGAGCGGCGCTCCAGAAGGTCTTGCGCCCTCGGCACCAGCCGGGTTCAGACCAGCCCGGACGAGCATGACGCGGGCGGAGTTCTTGTCCCTCGGGGACACGGCTCCGCACGCGCTGCAGGTGTAGTTACGTTCCGAAAGAGGAAGTGCGTGCTTGGTTCTCGCTCCGCACGATGCGCACTGCATGGTGGTGTGCGCGGGATGCACCAGGCGGATGTCCCGCCCATGCTTGCGGCCCATCTCCAGCAGGGCCTTTTTGGTGGCGCCGATCGCGGCGTCGGCGGCCTTGCGCGCCATGGACGACTTGGCGAGGAATTTCGGGCGGAAGTCCTCCACCGCGATGGCGTCGTGGTCGCGCACGACCTGCTTCGCCCACTTGCGGGCGGTGTCATGGCGCTGTCGGGCGATCTTCTGGTAGGTCTTCGCGCGCCACTTTTTCGCCTCACGGTAGCCCTTCGAGGCGGCCTGTCCTTTCTTCGGTCTGCGGCGGGCCGCCATCCGGTCA
Source organism: Streptomyces fuscichromogenes (assembly GCF_014645815.1). Lineage (GTDB taxonomy): Bacteria > Actinomycetota > Actinomycetes > Streptomycetales > Streptomycetaceae > Streptomyces > Streptomyces fuscichromogenes. The sequence continues at coordinate 226,167 of NZ_BMML01000002.1, forward strand.
TACCGAGTCAGTTTGGCCTGAGCCCTCTTGCCGTGCTGGGGGTGTGGGAGGTCGTGAGCGTCGGAGGTTGTGGTGGCGGTCTCCTTGACGCCCCAGTCCACGCCGAGCACAGCACCAGTCTCCGGAAGCGGCTGCACTTCGGTGAGGATCACGAACGAGCAGTACCAGTTGCCAACGTTGTCCTCGTACACGCGCACCGAGGAGGGCTCGGTGGGCAGGTCGCGCGACCAGACCACGGTGAGCACGATCCCACCCGCCAGGTGCAGACGTCCGTTCTTCAGCCGGAACCCCCGCCGGGTGTAGTTCAGCGTCGGCAAGGCTTCGCGCTTCTTCTTGCGCTGTGGCATTCCGGCTCGGCGGTGCATCGGCAGGCGTTCCTTCATGTCCTTCTGTGCCTTCGCGCGGGATTTGCCGAAGTCCCGGATGAGCTGCTGCTGCGGCACCGAGGAACCCTCGGCCAGCCATGGTGTATTCGACCGTGCCTCAGTCAGCATCCTGTCCAGGCGAGCGGGGCCGCATGTCTCACCCTCGGTGTAGGCCTTTTTCGACCGGGCCACGCATTCGTTCCAGAGCCACCTGCACCGGTCCCACTCGGCACGAAGCGCCGACCGGGCCGTCGACGACACGCGAAGCCGGTAGGTGTACCGGGCGAGCCCGGCCGCTCCAGCCGCCTTTGGTGTCGTCATGACACCACGCTAGCACTATGGTTGAGGTCATGGACCATGAAGTACGAATCACGCTCAGACTGCCCGCCGATCTTCACGAATGGCTCGTCGCCCAGGCCAAGTCCGCCCGTCGGTCACTCAACTCCGAGCTCGTGTACCGCTTGGAGGGCGAGCGCGTCTCTGCCAAGGCGGACAACGAATCTCCCTGACCGCCACATGCCTTCCCCTGCCCTGCTCCACAGGAGCCCGCTTGCTACCCGGCCTGCAGGTCGGTCGATTCCCGGAGGTTCCCGGTGACCATCCACATCCCTGATTTCAAGGGCGGGCTGCGGGCCTACGAACCCCGCACCGAGCCGATCGCCCTCACCTCGGGCACCCCCTTCGCCTCCCGTACGGTCTTCTCGGCGGCGCACGTCGTCGCCGACCCGTTCGCCGACACCAACCCCGACGCGCCCGCCGCCGTCGACTGGGACGCCACCCTCGCCTTCCGCCGCCACCTGTGGTCGCACGGCCTGGGGGTCGCCGAGGCGATGGACACCGCCCAGCGCGGCATGGGGCTGGACTGGGCGGGCGCGGCCGAGCTGATCCGCCGCAGCGCCGCCGAGGCCAGGGCGGTCGGCGGCCGGATCGCCTGCGGTGTCGGCACGGACCAGATCACCGGCGGCTCCCTCGCCGAGATCCGGGCCGCGTACGAGGAGCAGCTCGCGCTCGTCGAGGAGTCGGGCGCCCAGGCCATCCTGATGGCCTCCCGGGCGCTCGCGGCGACCGCGAAGGGCCCCGAGGACTACCTCGACGTCTACGGCCACCTGCTGCGCCAGGCCACCGAGCCGGTGGTCCTGCACTGGCTCGGCCCGATGTTCGACCCGGCGCTGGAGGGCTACTGGGGCTCCTCCGACCTCGACGCGGCCACGGACGTGTTCCTGGAGGTCATCGCCGCCCACCCCGACAAGGTCGACGGCATCAAGGTGTCGCTGCTGGAGGCCGGCCGCGAGATCGACATCCGCCGCCGCCTTCCGCAGGGCGTCCGCTGCTACACCGGCGACGACTTCAACTACCCCGAGCTGATCGCGGGCGACGAGCAGGGCTTCAGCCACGCCCTGCTCGGCATCTTCGACCCGCTGGGCCCGCTGGCGGCGGAGGCGGTCCGGGTCCTGGACACGGGCGACACGGCGGGCTTCCGCACCCTCCTCGACCCCACCGTCGAACTCTCCCGGCACCTCTTCCAGACCCCCACCCGCTTCTACAAGACGGGCGTGGTCTTCCTGGCCTGGCTGGCCGGCCACCAGAGCCACTTCACGATGGTCGGCGGCCTCCAGTCGGCGCGTTCCCTCCCGCACTTCGCGCGCGCCTACGAACTCGCCGACGGTCTGGGCCTGTTCCCGGACCCGAAGCTGGCCGAGGACCGCATGAGGACCCTCCTCGCGCTGTACGGGGTGAACCGGTGACCGGCGACCTCTCCCGCTTCTCCATCAACCAGATGACCGTCAAGCAGCTGTCGCTGCCCGAACTGGCCGACGCCTGCGTCCGACTGGGCGTGCCGGGCGTCGGTCTGTGGCGGGAGCCGGTCCAGTCCTACGGCGTCGACGCCGCCGCCAAGCTGGTCCGCGAGGCCGGTCTGACCGTCACCACGCTGTGCCGGGGCGGCTTCCTCACGGCGATCGACCCGGACGAGCGCGCCGCCGCGCTCGCCGACAACCGGCGGGCGGTCGAGGAGGCCGCGACCCTCGGCACGGACACCCTGGTCCTGGTCTCCGGCGGCCTGCCGGCCGGCTCCAAGGACCTGCACGGCGCCCGGGAGCGGATCGCCGACGCCCTGGCCGAGCTGGGCCCGCACGCCGAGCAGCACGGCGTACGGCTGGCCATCGAGCCCCTCCACCCCATGTACGCCGCCGACCGCTGCGTGGTCTCCACCCTCACCCAGGCCCTGGACCTCGCGGAACGCTTTCCGGCCCACCAGGTCGGGGTCACGGTCGACACGTACCACATCTGGTGGGACGACCAGGCACCCGCGCAGATCGCCCGAGCCGGCGCGGGCGGCCGCATCCACACCTTCCAACTCGCCGACTGGACCACCCCGTTGCCGGAGGGCGTCCTCAACGGCCGCGGCCAGATCGGCGACGGCGCGATCGACATGCGGGAGTGGAAGGGCTATGTGGAGGCGGCCGGTTACACCGGTCCCATCGAGGTCGAGCTGTTCAACGACGGGCTGTGGGCGCGGGACGGCCGCGAGGTGCTGGCGGAGACGGCGGCCCGCTTCGTGGCGTACACGGCGTAGTCCGGCCCGGCGGCCGAAGAAGCGAACCTGCTCTCCGGCCGCCGGCCGTGCCCCGGTCCCTCTCTGCCCTGTCCTGGGCCGCGCACCCGTCCGGCCAGGCCACTCCTGGTCAGGCCGAGGCATCCCGGCTGAGATGGACGATGAACTCACCCACGAGCGTCAGCACCACCAACGCCAGGCAGCACAGGATGCCGAGCAGCCCGGCCGCGATGACGTAGACCGAGCTCAGGTCCGTGCACTCGAAGGCCGGTGAACAGCCGAGGGTCCGCGGGTCCGTCCGCGGCCCCATCGCGTTCCAGCCGATGACGAGGCAGAGCACGGAGACCACGGCCGCGCCGGACAGCCCGACCCACCGGATGCGCCGGGTCGCCCACCAGGACGCGATCCAGCCCACGAGGATCACCGCCGGCAGGATGAACACATAGTCGGGGACTACGCCCATGTGGAATCGCTCCGCGACATCGTGGTGCGGCCGGTCAGCCGCTGGGAAACGTGGTTGCCCATGTCAATCAAGTTTACCGTCGGGTGCTTGACGGTCAGCAGGTCGCCCGTCGGCCTGCGGGTCCTCACCTCCAGTTCCAGGTCGAGCCGGTCGCCGGCCTTGAGCTTCACCCTCGTGACCCACCGGGTCTCGAACAGCGACGCGGTCCGGGTGTCCGAGAGGAGCCGCACTCCCGCGTCGTGCCTCATGTCGTTGAGCCGGGCGCCGACGATCTCGACGTCCGAGACGACCTGGGGGTCCAGCGCGACGGAGAAGGACGCGGCCACCGGGGTCGTGCCCGGTCCGACGCTGCTCAGCGTGATCCGCGTGGGGTAGTAGTACCAACGCTTGCCGTCGGCCCACTCGTAGCGGTTCCACACACCGCTCACCTCCAGGCCCCACGGTGTGGCGACTCCGCCGAAGGCGTGCGGACGGCTGGGCCGCAGGCTCCGCCGGCCGCCCGGCTTCGTGTCCTTGTGGCCCACGGCCGCAGTGGCGTCCGCGGGTCCGGCGACGAGGTCGCGGGGGTACAGCACGGGAGACGCGGTCCCCACGACGACCACCGGGTCGTTGCCCGCCGGGAGCGCCTCGGCCAGAGTGATCGTGCAGGTGGTGACCAGGGTCTCGGGGTCGGTGGCGATGGTGCTCGTCGTGTGCAGCCGCCGGGTGCCGACGGTGGCCACCGCGCTGGGCAGCGGGGCGTAGACCCGGGGGTCGTAGCTGATGGCGACCTGCGTCCCGGCAGGCAGATCCGTACCGGAGTGCTGCACCTGGACCGCGAGTTGTCTGGGGAACGCGGCCGGTTCGGTGCCGACTTTCGCGAGGACGGCGACCGGGCTCGCGGCGACCGGGACCAGTTCCGCACCGGCGGCCGCGGTGCTGGCCCACGCCGGGCCCGGACCGGCGAAGGTGACGGCGCCGACGCCCAGCGTCAGACCTCCCAGTACCAGCACGTGCCGACGGGTGACGTTCGAGTCGGTCATGTCGAATTCCCCATTCCTCATGAGCAGTACTGGACGACGGCGTCCTTGAAGGCGGTCGCCACACCGGACAGCGCGGTGTCGGACATGAACCCGGGAGTCGGGCAGGTCACGGACTGGGTCGTCTTGAGCCAGAAGGCATCCCGGATGCCGGCCATCTGCGGGTCGGCGGTGTTGCTGGTCATGGCGCTGAGGGCGGCGGCCACCACCGTGTCGGGGGAGCTGCCGAAGCGGATCGAGTAGAACGAGGCCCGGCGTGCCGCAGCCGCGTCGGCCGACGCGTAGCCCGCCTTGAAACCCGTCGACAGCGGTTGGCCGGAGCCCTGCCTGACGGGAAGGCCCAGGACGTAGGAGTCCATGTCGGCGAGGAGGTCGTCGAGCGAGAAGTACGTGCTGTCGCCCTTTCCGGCGATCTGGTCCGCGGCGTAGAGGTACGCCTGGTCGTCGGAGAGCCCGCTGAGGTAGAACTGCGCCAGCACGCTGACGAGGTCGCCGCCCCAGCTCCCGAAGTCCGTCAGGTCGGCCGATGTGAGGTCGCCCGGCACTCCACTGGTGATGACCGCGCCGCAGGACGCGCCGAAGTGGTCGATGTCGGCGTCCCACAGCAGGCCCGGGTCGCGGAGCGGGCCCGCGTACGGCTCGTCGGGATAGGTGTTCACGAAGTCGACGAAACCCTGGTCGAGTTCGCCGAAAACCGTGTCGGAACCGGTGAACACGTACTTCGAGGTGCGGGCCCGAAGGTACTGCGCGACCAGTTCCTGCGCGGAGCGCGAGGTGTTTCCCTGGTCGATCCACTGGCCCGCTCTGGCCTCCACCCAGATCATGTACGTGTAGAAGGCGTCGTTGGGGTCGCGCGGCCGGGTGACGCTGTTGATGCCCGGGTCCATCCCGGAGGCGATGTCGTTGTCGATCTCGACGGCCCCACTGGTGCCGGTGGCCAGGGTGAAGTCCTTGATCTGGTCGAAGGCCCAGTTGTCCGGGAGCGGGTATCCGAGATTTCCGCTGTAACCGGTGGACATGCCGCTGACGAAACTCCGGGTGGTGAGGCCCTCGGCCTCGAGACGAAGGCAGGTGTTGCGGCATCCGTACACACCGATCGCGTACTGGCTGCCCATCGCGCTGATGCCGTTGTTGATTCCCCGGAAGTGCGGAATGATCGCACTCGTGATGTCGTCGTCGGTCGCGTCGAAATCGACCGAGAAATAGATGACCGTGCCGTACGGTATACCGAAGGTGATCGCGGCCTCGGCCGCGTCGTTTCCGGCCTCGGTCCCCAGCGGACCGCTGAAATCACTGATCGTGTTCCCCTCTTCCTGCCAGATCGGGAAGAGGGAAAGACCGCTGTCGAAGATCAGCGCGATCTCGGAATTCGTGAGGACCTTGTTCGTGCCGCCCGTGAGATAACGGCCCACTATGGAGTAGCCGTTGTCCTTCACCGTCTGGATGGTGGTCGCGTTCAGCGGGTACATGCAGTCGAACGCGGTGCCCTTGCGGTCCGGGTCACCGGTGGACACCAGCAGCGACATCCAGGTTGCGTAGTCGCCGGCGCCGGAGGCCGAGAGCGAGCTGAACCGCTGGAAGGCCTTCACCGTGGCCTCCAGATCGGAGCCGAACGTCCCGCCGCCGTCGCCCCAGTGGGCGTCGTAGCCGTTGAACGCGACGGCGCACTGGAACAGCCGCACCCAGCCGGCCGAGCCCGAGTCCTGCGAGCCGTCGGCGACGTACGCCGTCGTCCTGAGCGCCCCTTCGGTGGTCGGACCGATGGAGCCCGTCACCTGGCTGTCTGTCAGGCCCATCTGGTACTGGATGCCCAGGACCAGGGCCTGCTGGACGTTGCGGGAGAAGTGCCCGTCGCACGGGCCGATGAAGAACTGGCCCTTTCCGTAGTAAGCGTCGTTGAGCCATCGCTGACAGGTCTGGATCATGCTGGAGCCGCCGGCCGTGAGCACGTACGCGTCCATGGTCAGCAGCGCCTTGAAGACCTTCGGCTCCACGTCGTAGAGCTGGGAGCCGGGAACTTCCGGGCCGGGCAGGCCCATGTCGGCCACCAGCGCGGTCAGGCCGGCGCCGGTGGACACGTTGAAGCCGCCGTCGATGTCGCCGCCGCTGTAGCCCTTGCAGTAGAGGGCGGCCTCGGCGATCGTCCGCATGTTGATGTTGCCGGAGTCCCGCCCGACCGGACCGTACGCGTTCAGGTCCGCCCATGTCGTCGGCCCGAAGTTGTCGGACAGCGTGGTGATGCCGAGTTCGTGCTGGAGCGCCCGGGTGAGGCAGTAGATCGTCTCCCAGCCGGTCATTCCGTTCTCGGTGCACGGATTGTATCCCGATACGCCCGCATACGTTGCGTTGACCCATTGCTGCGCCTTGAGAACCATCTGATCCACAGAGCGGCCCTTCTGGTTGTCGGCACCCTGGTACTTGCGTTCGTGGTCGAAGAAAGCGCCCTCGCGGCCCATTCCGGCTGCCCGGACCAGGGGAGATCGATAGTCAGTCTTTAATCGTTCTTTGTTGCGCTTGATATGGCGTCCGTGACCCCTGGATCAGTCACTGATCCCGCTGGATCCACTTGCGTGGGGGCAATCACCGGAGAAGTCGGTTAATTGCATCCCGAGCGGCTCGAACGAAGATCACCATACGGCGCGGCGGAGCCTTTTGTGGCGAGTGGAGGCATGAATATTCGGCGGGCCGAATCTCATATTCCGCATTCGGGCGACTTCATCCGTTCGCTTCGTGGAGCACGCGGCGGACTGACGGGCCGGTGGCCTGCCCGCGTCCGGTGATGGCGGGCAGGCCACGCCCCTGGGATCGGGGTGACACCCGAGCGAACGGACGCCGACGACCATGTACGTCAGCCGGATCATCGTCAAGGACATCAAGTCCTTCCACGGCCCCCGCGAAGTCGACCTCACGCTGACCCGCCCCGACGGAAGTCACGCCGGGTGGACGGTGCTCGCCGGGCGCAACGGCTCGGGCAAGACGACGCTGCTGCGGGCCATGGCGCTGGCGCTCACCGGACCGGGGGTGGCCCGGAGCCTGGTGCCTCAGTTCGAGAACTGGGTGACGGAGGAGCGTACGGCGGGCGAGGTCGAGGTCGAGGTCAGCCGTGACACGCAGCACGACCGGTTCTCGCAGGGCCGTCCGCCCGCCGGTGCCTTCTGGGCCGGGTTGCGTTGGAAGACGCCTCGCGACGGCTTCGCGGGCAGGGTTCCGGTCCGCCGGGGACTCCTGTCCGGGCTCGACGAGATCAGGTACACCAAGGCACAGACGAGCATCCCTCGCCGTGGTCCCTGGGCCGACAGCCCCGCGGGCTGGTTCTCCGCGGCCTACGGGCCGTTCCGGCGGATGGCAGGCGGCTCGGGCGAGGTACAGCGGCTGATGCTGGCGTCCGGGCCCGTGGCCAGGCACACGAGCCTCTTCCACGAGGACGCCTCACTCTCCGAGGGGGTCACCTGGCTGATCGAGCAGCATCTGCGCGCGCTGGAAGGCAGAGGGGGCGCCGAGAGACTGAAGACGTTCGCACTGGCGCTGCTCGGGGACGGACTGCTGCCGGACGGGTACCGGATCGACGACGTCGACTCCGAGGGCCTGTGGGTCGAACGGCACGACAGCCGCTTCCCGCTGCGGGAGACGAGCGACGGATTCCGTACGGTGGCGGCGCTCGTCGTCGACATCCTCAAGCAGTTGCACGACGTGTTCGGCGACGACCTGTGGGAGGCCGGTCCACGGGAGGCCCAGGGCGGGCCGATCGCGCTGATGACACCCGGCGTCGTCATCATCGACGAGATCGACGCCCATCTGCACGTCTCCTGGCAGCGCCGGATCGGCCCCTGGCTGACCGCTCACTTCCCGCGCATCCAGTTCATCGTCACCACGCACAGCCCCTACATCTGCCAGGCGGCCGACCCCGGCGGCCTGATCCGGCTGCCGGGTGTGGACGAGGCGCGCCCGCCCGAGGTCATCGGCCAGGACCTGTACGACCGCGTGGTGTACGGCAGCGGCGACGACGCCGTGCTCTCCGACCTCTTCGGTCTCGACACGCCCTACTCCGAGCAGGCCGAGCGGGCGAGGGCCGAGTTCGTGGAGCTGGAGGCGGAGATCTACGACGGGGTCCCGTCGGCGGAGTCGCTCGCCCGTTACCGGGAACTCAAGGAACGGCTCGCCAGCTCGCCGTCGGCCCGCGTGGACGAGGTGGGCACGCACCTCCGACGGATCGCGGAGGAGATCAAGGACGAGCGGGAGTGATCCGGCTTCGGCGTGCCGTCCTGGAGGCGGACACGGCGGAACGGCTGCGGGGCTACACCGATGACATCCGGCGGCAGGCCACGGAGCGGGAACGCAAGGACAGGGCGAAGGAACTCTGGGCGAACCGCCGACAGGTCCGCCCCGCACTCGTCAAGGGGCTCGCGGAGATGGCTCCCGGCCACGAACGCTGCATGTACTGCGGTGACAGCCAGGGCACGGACATCGACCACTTCGAGCCGAAGAGCCTCGCTCCGCTGCGTACCTTCGACTGGCTCAACCATCTGCTCGCCTGCTTGTTCTGCAACAGCAACCAGAAGCGGAACCTCTTCCCCACCGCAGCCGACGGCAGCCCCCTCCTCGTCGACCCGACGGTCGAGGACCCCCTGGACCACCTACGGCTGGTGCTCCCGCTCGGTACGTACCGGGGCCTGACCGACCGGGGACGGGCCTGTATCGAGGTGTTCGGCCTCAACGAAAGAGCGGTCCTGGTCAAGGGGCGTGTGGACGCCTACTGGACGGCCAGGGACTCCGTCGAGCTGTGGCGCACAGCCATGGACAAGGGAGACCGCGACAAGGCGAAGCGGATCGTCCGCGTCGCCTGGGACCGCCCCCTCATCGATGTTCTGGTCGCGATGTTCCACCAGTCCGGCCATCCGGCGGCCGATGCCCTGTTCGCGGGCGAGGAGGAGCTTCTCGGCCTCCTCCTCGATTCCGAACTGCGCACCGCGTTCCTGCACTTCCGGGGCGTCAACTACTGATACGCCCGTCCCGCACGGCCCCTACGAACGCGGTCCAGCCGCCGGAGGAGAAGACCAGCACCGGGCCGCTGTTCCCGGCCTTGCTGTCGCGGACGGGGACGGTGGCGTGGCTGCGGGCGATCTCCAGGCAGTCGTCGTTGGCGCCACTGCTGTAGCTGGACTTGTACCACCCGGTGAAAGTGGACGAGTCGGAGACGGTGTGTTCATTGCTCGCCATGTACGTGATCCTCCGCTGCCGCTCTGACGACGGCAAGTGACTGCTGCTGCGACAACGCGTCGCTCAGTGCCAGAGCGTAGGCCGTCTGGCTGGCGGTCACCTGCGCCGGATCGTCCATCAAGTTGCCTGTGAGAAAGGCTTCGACGTAGGCCACGGGGGCGGAGTCCTCGAAGCTCATGAGCGTGAGGTAGCTCGCCTGGAGAGCGTGCGCTCCGACACCGTACGGAAGCACGTGGAGCCGAAGCCGCCCCGCCCCGGCCATGTCCGCGATCTTGTGCAGCTGTTCGGCCATGACCTGGGAGCCGCCGACGCGGCGCCGCAGCACCGACTCGTCGAGCAGCGTCCAGATGACCGGCTGCTTGGGGTCGTCGAGGATTCGGCGGCGTTTTGTTCGGTTGGCGAGGAAATTGTCAAGTTCCTCGGTCGTATAGGTAGGTCGGCACGCACGAAAGAGGGCGCTCGCGTAGTCCTCGGTCTGGAATACGCCGGGAACCAATGACAGCCCGAACTGCTGGATCAGCGTGGCCTGTTGCTCAAGTTCTGCCACGGCTGCGAAGTAGTCCTCGTACTTCGACTCCAGGTCCTCCAGCCACCGCTCGAAGAACCCGTCGGTCTTGAGAGCTCGGTCGATCCGACGCGCGTCGTCCGGCTTCGGCAGCCGCCTCCCCGCCTCGAAGTGGCTGATCAGTGTCGGCGAGCAGACGACCAGCTCGCCCAGTCCCTCCTGGGTGAGACCGGATGCCATCCGCCGCAGCCTCAACTCCTCTCCGTACCTCTCCCGTTGCGTCCGAGGCTTCTGGCGCTCGCTCATGCGGCCAACTCCCGTTCCTGACAAAGGCTCTGTCAAGTCCCCGCCTCTGGAAGCGTAGCCATTCTCGACCCCACTCTGTGAGGGAATCACCACACAGTGAAGTCATCGCAGGTGAGAAAGCAGGTCGGCATGACATATCTCCTGGCCCGGCTGGTACAGCCGTTACTCCGGTTCCTCCCGCCCGCTCGAGGGCGACGGCGCCGTAGGCAGGTCGCGTACACGTGCCTGTACTCCTGTCCGTATGTCGGCTACCTCGACCACGTGGAGACCTACGCATGAGCGGGCGCCTGCTTCCCTGGACCGGTGTGGACGGCAAACCCGGTTATCTCGTGGGTGACGGGACGGGATACGTGTCCCGGCTCGCCGACCAGGTCGAGAGCATGCATCTCGGCATGGCCGGCGACCTGCTCGACCACGCGGCCGAACTCCTCGCCGAGCATCGGCTGACCGTCGAGGAACTCCGTTACCTCGTACGGCGGCTGAGTGAGCCGCTGCGGGAGGTGAAGCGTGTCGCCGAGAGCAGGGGCGCGCGGTTGCCGGATTGACCCTCGACCTTGTGCAGGGCCCAGAGTGGCCGGTGTGGAGAACGACATGCGCAGCATCGGGGAGCTGGCCCGTGACAGCGGTCTGGGGGTGAGCGCCCTGCGGTTCTACGACCGGGCCGGTGTGCTGGTCCCGGCCCGGGTGGATCCGGTGAGCGGTTACCGCTGGTACGAGCCCGAGCAGTTGGAGGAGGCCCGGGTGCTGGCCCGCCTGCGCCGGGCCGGGATGCCGCTGGCGGACGTCCGGCTGGTGCTGGCCGGCTGGTCCGGTGCGGACACCGGTCTGGTCCGAAAGCTGCTCAGGGCGCACCTGCGCCGTCTCGAACAGGGGCTGTCCGACGCCCGCGGCGAGTTCTCCGCACTCCGAGCGCTACTCGATCACCGGGAGAACGTCATGACCTCGCAACGCATCGCCGCCGTCCGCCTGTCCGCCGCCGCGCCCGAGCTGGCCGCCGTGCTGGACACGGTCCGTTTCGCGGCGAGCACCGACCCCGAACTGCCGATGCTCGGCGGGGTGCTGTTCGACATCGAGGGGGAGGGCCTGCACGCCGTGGCCACCGACCGGTACCGGATGGCCGTCGCGCGGGCCGGTGTCGCCGGGCACGACGGGGGCCGGGTGCAGGTCGTCGTGCCCACTCCGCTCGCCGACGCGATGCGTGCGCTGCTGGACGGCGAGGGACCTGTACGACTCTCCCTCGACGGTGACCGCGTGACACTGGAGGCCGGGGACCGGCAGGCGGCCGGCCGGTGCCTCGACCACGACTTCCCTGACTACCGGCGTCTCCTGCCGCGGGCCGGCGGACGCCGGACCGTCGTCGAGGTGGCGGCCTTCCGGCAGGCTCTGGAGACCGGCCCGGTCCGCTCCGGCGAGGCCGGGGCACCCGACCTCAGCGTGCTCAGGGTGGCGGACGGCGGCACGGTGACCCTCTGCGCCGATGCCGACGAGGACCCGGACCGCGTCGCCGTCAACCGTGAGTTCCTGCTGGCCGCGCTGGCCGCCGGGGCCCGGGACCGACTGGTGCTGGAGCTCGGCGCGCCCACGGCGCCGATCGCGATCCGCCGCCCCGACGACGAGGGCGCCCTCTCGCTGCTGATGCCGGTCCGGCTGGACGACTGACGGCCCGCGCCTTCTTCGCACAGGTCTCCTTTATTTTCGCTGTTCAGCGCCGACAGCCCTTTTGTATTTGCTGTGTTTAACCTGTCTCTTCGGCTTTTTCCCGATCCGCTGGAACCGTGCTCGGACTGGCCATGTCTATAGGTTTCGAGCCGGTCGCAAGGGGTGAGCAAATGGCCCTTGATTGCGATTGGAAAAGGTAATTAAAAGCCAAGGAGTTCCCTGTGAACATGCGTATCGCCGTCGTTGCCGCCGCCTCCGCCGCGCTCGTCGCCGCCGGTGCCACCGCAGCCGTCGCCGCCCCGGCCCCGGCCTCCTCGATCACCCTCAAGGCGAGCGCCGCCAAGGTCAAGCTGGGCGATGCCGTCACCTTCACCGGCAAGGCCGACGGCCTCAAGGAGGGCAGCAAGGTGACCCTCCAGGTCAAGGACGGCAAGAAGTGGGTCTCGCTGCCCGCGACCGCGAAGGTCGCCAAGGCGGCCTACAAGCTCACCGACAGGTTCGACAAGAAGGGCGTCGAGGTCCTGCGCGTCAAGGACGGCAGCACCGTCTCCAAGAGCGTGTCCGTCACGGTCCGCTGAACACCGCCTGACCGGCACCCCTGAACTCCTGCCCCACCCCGTCCGATCCGGGGTGGGGCAGGTGTCGTCGGGGCGCGTACGCGCTCGCCGATCCTATGGATGCCATGGGCCGCCTGTCATCGCGGAGGCCTTGGGCCGGTATCGATGAATCGCCGCGGATGTGGCGATCGGGAGGGCCTGCGGAAACCGGTGACGGGGCGGCTGGGGCGCGAGTCGGCCTGCGGCTGTCTCGTTCCAGGAGTTCCAGGACGCCCCATGGCTCAGGAACTCCCGTACGACCTTGTGGAGCGAAGACCTGGGTGTCAGCGAGTGAGTACGGGTCCGGCGTCCGCAGCACAGCTGTAGCCGACGATCGCGAAGCCCCGCACGAGGTGCCAGACGAGCCCCGGTCGAGCCTCCTCGTCGACCGACAGGGGGCTTCCCTGCCCCAGGATCTCGACGCTGACGCCGGGGGTGTCTCCGCCGCATTCGGTGAGGCGGTGCTCGTAGAGCATGCTGCCGATGCCCATGCCCCGGAACCGGGGGAGGACTTCGGACGAGCACAGGTACACCCCGATGGCGCGGGCGGTCGTCCCGTCCAGGGCCACATAGGTGTGCCGGTACTCCTGGTACCACGAGGTGCAGCCGATCACCTGACCCCGATGAAGGGCGCAGAGCATGGTCTGGCCCGGGGCGAGGTGCTGAGCGATGCGCACGGAGGCGAGGCTGTCCAGAGTCGCCCGGTCCGCGAATCCGAGAAAGGCGGTCGGCCATGGGTGTTCCAGCCGCTCTATGCGGACCTCGCTCTTGTCGATCAACACATTCCCCCCAGGCCCCGGGCGCGTTGTCCTACCAGCCGGCGCGGAACCGCGTTGTCCTGAACTCTTCGAGCATGGGTCTGCCCGGCATCAACTGAGGCACGTTCATGCCCCAGTTCGGGTTGCCCTCCAGTACGACGGGCCCGCGGTCGGACAGCCCCACGTCCCAGCCGACCGATCCGACGCAGGGGAAGAGGTCGTGTGCCCGCGTGCACATGTGCCGGACGGCCGCCGCCTGCGCCGGGGGCAGGACATAGCCGCACGGGCCCCGGTCGACGCCCTGTGCGTCCAGGCCGGCCCCGCAGGAACCGTCTTCGTGGACCAGGTGTGCGAGCCCACCCTGCCTGCGGTTGGCCGCCACGGTTCCGGGCGCGCCGCGGAACAGGACCATGCCCACTGCTTCCGTGTGTCCCCCGAGCCTCGAGGTGACGACCCTCAGAGTCGGCAGAGCCGTGTCCCCGCAGTCCGCGAACCAGCCCTCCGGGCGGAGCAGTTCTTCTGCCACCAGGCGACCGGAGCGGACCAGTTCCATCAGCACGGGTCTCGCCGCGTCCGGTTCAGGACGTGAGCGGGCGGCCCACACGGACTCTCCTTGCAGCCCGAAGCGGTCCTTCAGCATCCAGCGTGTCCCGTGCGGGACGGTCGGGTGCGAGAACTCCGGAGAACCGCCGACGACCTCCTCGGTTCCCCTCCATACCCGTGATGCGGGGCCGAGGGGTATCTGATGCGGGACGTCGATTCCCACATCCCCCAGCCGTCGGTTGCACTCTGCCTTGTCGTCGAGGAGCGCGGCAGCCACCGCGCAGTTGTTCCAGTCGCGATATTCCGTGCGGCGTGCCCTCGGCACCACGCCGTGCAGAGCGTTGAGCTCCCGTCTGCCGCACTTGCGGAGCGCCGCGATGTCACGGCTGTCGCAACTCGTGCGCAGGGCCATGAACACCGCGTCCCCTATCGGGTACTCCTGAACTATCGCCTGTCGGTGGCGCCATACATCCACCGCACCCTTGATCCCGTAGAGGAGAGCGCGCAGCATTCGACCCGCGGCGGTCGGACCGGTCGTCGCGGTGAGGGCGGTTCCCCAGGCCAGGCGAGGGGCGTTCACGGGCGTCAGCTGCCCCCTGTGAAGCCCGCACACGAACCGGGTGGCAAGCCATGGTGGCAACGGACGAGCCGACGTCCCGAAGGCGTCAGTCATGGACCATCATGCGCGACCGCTCCATCTCGACGTCCGACCAGCTGCGCAGTACCCGGTTTCTGACAGTGTGCGACTGCGCGGCCTCGAACTCGGAGACCGCCGCCGATACCGGGCTCGGATCCTCCGGTATCCGACCGGTCTCGAGGAACTCGCGGAGTTGGGTCAGAGCAGTGCTGTCCAGGCCGGATCGGACGAACGCCTCGTAGTTCAGCCGGAGAAAGGAGGCCGGGGTGCCCACCACGAGTTGCCCTATGCCCACCGTGCGGGTCACCGCGGCGGCCATGCCGGCAAAGGACCAGTGGCCCATCACGGTGCGGGGGTGCAGCGAACTGCCGATCCCCAGGCCACTCCAGTCGAGCAGGACGCTGTGGCCCCCCACGGAGCAGTGGACCGACAAGGTGACCTGCGAGCCGACGCGCGAGTCGTGGGCGAGCAGGCTGCCCGCGCCCACGGAGCTGTTGTCGCCGATCACCGTGGCCCGGCCGACCGGGGCATGCATCACGGTGTGCTCCCCGAAGTAGTTGCCGGAGCCGATGCGGACCATGCCCTTCCGCTGCCAGGCCGTGCCCTGGCGGTGAGCCTGGCGGCACCGGCCGCCGATGACCGAGTACGCGCCGAAGAAGTTGTCGTCTCCGATCACGGCGGGGCCGGAGATCACCACGCCCTGCTCGAAGGTGTTCCGGCGGCCCATCTCGATGTCGCCGATTATCGTCGGCCCCTTGGCCACGGCAGCCCCCCTTCACCAACCGGGTATGTCCAGGACTTCGAGAACTTCGCGGGTACACGTTCTGATCAGGTCGATGGTTTCTTCTGCCAGCGCCGGCCTGAGACGGGGCGCGGAACGCCGCCACTGACTGACGATCTCGCCGAAGCCGTCCCTGCGGGCGTGATCGGGCAGGTGCTCGTACGCCCAGAGCGAGACGTCCCAGTCGGCCGCGCGCAGGGCCAGATACTCCTCGGCGGTCTTCCGCCAGCGTTCCGCGTAGAAGACGGCGTACCAGGAGTCCGGGCCACCGTACTGAGCGGCGATGTCCCCGTGCCGGTCGGGGTCGCACATCGAGCGGTAGGCCGCGGCAGGTTCACGGAGAAGAAAGACGACGCGTCGCCGGGTGGTGTGCCGCAGGAGTTGCTGCTCCGCCCACGTGCTGAGGACCGCGGTGGTGGCAGCGGCGCCGGACACCTGGTCGAGGTAGTGCTGGATGCCGGCGATCCCGGTGCTGTCCAGCGTGAATCCGTCGGCTCGCCGTGCGAACTCGTCGTGTTGCGCCTTGCGGCCCTGTTTCACCCAGTGACGGTGGTGAACGATGTCGGGCTTGTTGTGCACCGTCATGCCGGCTCGTTCCAGGGCATGCCTGAGGTAGGTGGAACCGGAGCCCCCCATGCCGCAGAAGACCACCGGATCAGACGAGTTCAAAGCGATCACCGTCCGAGAGGATCCGAACCTCCGACCCACAGCCCTGGAACGCGCTCAGCAGGGCGTCGTCCTCGGACGCGGGGGTTCCGATGTGGGTCAGCAGGACGGACCGCAACGAGTCGCGTTTGCGCACCAGTTCGGCGATGTCCGCGGCACCGGCGTGCCCGGCGTTTCCCGACCGGCCGCCACCGCAGTCGACGACGAACGTCCGCACCGAATCGTCCACGGCGCTCGCCAGCCGGTCGTCACAGACGGCGTCGCCGGAGAACAGGGTGCCGAGGACCCGGTAGCCAAGGGCCTCGGTGCCCGCGTGGGTGACGGGGAACGCTGTGGCACGCAGTCCCGCGAGGCCTTCCAGGTCGCTGGTTCGGTCGGCCGGGGCAGGCCTCCAGTCGGTGCATGGCGCAGGTCTGGCCGATGCGTCCAGAAGTCCCGTGCCGCGGGCAGGGCCGGGAAAGAAAGTGTCGTCACCGACGTATCTGAACGCGCTGAGTCGCACGGTCCTGATGGCTGGATCGCGGAAACTCGTCCCTGCGAGCAGGGCGGCCAGCCCCGCCGAGCCGCGCTCTGCCATCCCGAAGTGACCGAGTTCCAGTTCGACACTCAGAGACAGGCGTAAGTCGTCCTGGGTGGTGCTCGTGCGGTAGGTCATGTCGATCTCGGCCTGGCTGTCGGTCCGGTGGGCCAGCAGTCCTGTCCGGACGGTGGCCACGATCTGGTCCACGTGGGAGGACGGGGCGAGGACGAGGTCGTACTCCAGGCGCAGCGTCATGCAGGCTCCATCGGGCCGAGGAGTGCCCAGAGCACGGTGACGGTCGTGGTGACATTGAGGGCCACCGCCCAGGGGCCCAGCGCCGTGTAGTGGGCGGCGGCGGTCGCGATGACGAACGCGAGAAGAGCGAATGCCGCAGCGAACTGGAATCTGACCGAGCGGCGCCACATGCGCGCGTTTCCTCCCGGAGTCTTCGGCGCCACCGATGTGCGCAGGGTGGCCAGTGCCACGAAGACCGTTGTGGCGGTGCCGTCGAACTGGGAGAGCAGTCCCATGACAGCGGTGTCGCCGCTGATCGACAGGCGCTCGGTCACCTCGTGCAGGGCGAAGGTGGCGAAGAGCATGGCAACGACGGGCACCCACAGGACACGGGTGTAGAACCTGATGTGCACCTCCGGCCGGCCGTGTCAGTAGGACCGGACGAACGGGCCGTTCGCGTCGAGTGCGTCGCTGACCCTGAGCGCGCGCAGCGGTGGCATCACCGTGGAGGCCTCTTGAGGGGTCATCCACGCCACATCCGTGGCCTCGTCCGAGACGCCGGGTTCACCCCGCACCACGCGGCAGAGGAACGCGATGGATATCGTGCGGCGGGGAATGTTCTTGTAGACGCCGGTCAGCCGCACCGGAAGCACGGTGACTCCCGTTTCTTCGAGAACCTCGCGGACAACTCCCTGCTGCAGTCCTTCGCCGAGCTCCAGCATCCCGCCCGGCGGTACCCAGGTGCCGTCGTCCGCCCTCTTGATCGTGAGCAGACGACCGTCGTCCCTCAGGACGATGCCGGTGACACTGACGGTATGAAGCGGTGCCACGAGATCGGAATCCACATGCGCTCCCCTGAAGTCCACCACATTCTAGCTAGACGTGACATGAGTCACGCAAGACGCGAGTCGTGGTGCGAAGACCGTGGCCGAGCACGGTGAACGGCGGCGGTCCGCGCCACCGGACGGAGACGAAAAATTTCTGGACCGGCGTACAACCCTCCCCCCACCTCGCCTGTCTCACTTGGCGTCAGGGCTTTCGGAGGGGGATCCGGGGGGATCGCGGGGGTTCTGATGCGGAGGGGAAAAGTCGAGGGGGTTCGGTCGACGGACCGGGCCCCCTCGAAGCAACCCCGGGACCGACCGCCCGGGGGCACGAAAACGCGTCGCAGTCGACTCGGGGGTTCTCGTGCTGCGCATTCACTTCACGCCGCAGGATCTGGCGTGCGTCCGGGTGGCGAGCGAGCCGGACCCGCTCTGGGAGATCACCTGCAGCCTGCACCGGTTACAGACCTCGCGGGGCCGCTGGGCGTACGCCGACTGGTACCGCGAGACCCGGGCCACCCTCGCCGGCACCCCGCTCGGCGCGGCCGTACGACGGCTCCTGGTCCCCGTGCTGCCCCGGGCCCGCTACCTGCCCGACTTCCTCACCCCGCACCAGGCCGCCGACGGCCTGGACCGCGGGCTCGCCGCGATCGTCGACACCCCGCCCGAGCGGGTCGCCCACGAGATCCAGCTCCTTGACCGGTGCAGCGGCGCCCCCGGCTGGGCACCCCGGCTGCTGGAACGCCAGGCCCGCGAGGACCTGGCCGGGCTGCTGCGCGCCTACCACGAAGCGGTCGTCGCGCCCCACGAGAACCGCATCCTCGGCACCATCGCCGCGGAGCGCGCCGTGCGCGGCCGGGACGCCCTCGCGGCCGGGGTCGACGGCCTGCTCACCGGCCTGTCACCCGCCGTCCGCTGGTGCCCGCCGGTCCTGCACGTCGACTACGTCGAGGACCGCGACCTGCACCTGGCGGGCCGCGGACTGCGCCTGGTCCCCTCCTACTTCTGCTGGCAGTCGCCGGTCTCGATGGCCGACGACACCCTTCAGCCGCTGCTGGTCTACCCCGTGCACGGCGTCCGCGCCCCCGCCCCCGAACGCCCGCCCGACGCCTCGCTCGCCGCGCTGCTGGGCCGCACCCGGGCGGCCGCCCTGCGGTTCCTCGCACTCGGCGCGACCACCTCCGAACTGGCCAGGTCCCTGGGGGTGTCGGTGCCGACGGCCACCCACCACACCACCGTGCTGCGCGACGCCGGCCTGGTGGTCAGCCGGCGTCACCACAACACCGTGCTGCACAGCCTCACCCCGCTGGGCGCCGCCCTGCTGCGGCCCTCGGCCGACGCCGGGACCTCACCCGGCTGAGCCCGCTCTGCGGCACCGGCCCTAGAAGAACACCCCGCACCGCAGCAGCACGTTCGCGTACGGGCGGGCCTCGCCGGTGCGTACGACCAGGTGCGCGTGGGCCGACAGGTCCTTCAGCTGCTCGTGCGGGACCAGGGCCAGGTCCGGAAAGCGGTCGTCCAGCAGCCTGGCGGCGGCCGGGTTGGCCTCGCGCACCTCGGTCGCCGCCGTCGCGCCCTCCACGACCAGCTCCGCCAGCAGCCCCTCCAGCACCTCCGCGAAGGACGGCACCCCGGCCCGGAAGGCGAGGTCCACCACCCGCGGGCCCTTCGGGATCGGCATCCCGGCGTCACAGATCAACACCCCGTGCCCATGGCCCAACTCGGCCAGCGCGCCCGCGAGATGACGGTTGAGAATGCCCGCCCGCTTCACAGCGCGTCGACCTCCGCCGCCGTCGGGTACGACTCCTGCGCACCCCGCCCGGTCACCGCCGCCGCCCCGACCCGGGCCGCGTACGCCGCCGCCTCCGCGAGCGACGCGCCCGCCCCGAGCCGTACCGCGAGGGCCGCCGTGAACGCGTCGCCTGCGCCCGTGGTGTCCACCGCGTCCACCTTCACGGAGGGGATCCGCTCGGTCCCGTGGCCGTCGGCCACCAGCGCACCCGCCGCGCCCAGCGTGACGACCACCGACCTCGGGCCCTTCGCGAGCAGCAGCCGCGCCCAGTCGGCCGGTTCCTCGCTCACGCACGCCTCGCCGAGGATCACCCGCGCCTCGTGCTCGTTCACGATCAGCGGGTCACAGGCCGCGAGGACCTCACCGGGGAGGGGTCGCGGCGGGGAGGGGTTGAGGACGAACCGGCTGCCGGGGGCCAGGCTCCGGACCACCTCCAGCACCGTCTCCAGCGGGATCTCCAGCTGTGCGGACACCACCCGGGAGGCGTGGAAGAGACAGACCGCGGCCCGCACGTCCGCCGGTGTGAGACGGCCGTTCGCGCCCGGGGAGACGACGATGCTGTTGTCGCCGGAGGGGTCCACGGTGATCAGGGCGACCCCCGTCGGCGCCCCGCCCACCAGCACCCCCACCGTGTCGACCCCGGCCGCCCGCTGCGAGTCGAGCAGCAGCCTGCCGTGCGCGTCGTCGCCGACCCGGGCCAGCAGGGCGGTACGGGCACCGAGCCGGGCGGCCGCGACCGCCTGGTTGGCGCCCTTGCCGCCGGGGTGCGTGGCGAGGTCGCCGCCGAGCACGGTCTCACCCGCGCCCGGCCGCCGCTCGACACCGATCACCAGGTCGGCGTTGGCCGAGCCCACGACCAGGAGGTCGTAGTCGTACATCAGATGACTCCCTAGATAAACACGTCGAGGCGGCCGGGGCTCAATTCAACCGCCCGGCCGCCTCCTCGGTGGCTCAGCCCGTGAACCCGGCCACGTTGTCCTTCGTGACCACCTTCACCGGAACCTTGATCGCCGACGGGATCCTCTGGTCCTTGACGGCCTTGAGGGCGTTGTCCACCGCGATCTTCCCCAGCTGGCTGGGCTGCTGGGCGACCGACGCGTACAGCGTGCCGTTCTTCACGGCGGTCAGGCCGTCCGGGGTGCCGTCGAAGCCGACCACCGGGACCGACGAACCGGCCTTGGAACCAAGCGCCTTGATCGCGCCGAGGGCCATCTCGTCGTTGGCGGCGATGACGCCCTGCACGTCCGGGTGGGCCTGGAGCAGGTTCGACATCACGTCGAGGCCCTTGGTGCGGTCGAAGTCGGCGGGCTGCTGGGCCACCACCTGGATGCCGGGGTAGGCCTTGAGGCCGTCGGCGAAGCCCTGCGCCCGCTCCCGGGCGGCGGAGGTGCCCGCCTGGCCCTGGAGGATCACGATCTTGCCGTGGCCGCCGAGCTTCTCGGCGATCGTCTTCGCGGCCAGCTCGCCGCCGGCGACGTTGTCGGAGGCGACCAGGGTCGCCGTCGTGGCGTTGTTGACGCCGCGGTCGACCGCGACCACCGGGATGCCGGCCTTGTCGGCGGACTTCACGGAGTTGCTCGCCGCGTCCGAGTCGACCGGGTTGACGATGATCGCACCCAGGCCCGAACTGGTGAAGTTCTGCAACTGGTTGGCCTGCTGCGAGGCGTCGTTCTGGGCGTCGGTGACGGTCAGGTCCACGCCCTGCTTCCTCGCCTCGGCCTGGGCACCGGCCCGGATCTGCACGAAGAAGGGGTTGTTGAGGGTGGACAGGGACAGCCCGATCTTCGGCTTGCCGGAGGCGGATCCGGTGTGCAGGAGCGAGGTCGCGGCGACGAGCGCCACGGTGAAGACGGCCGCGAGCGCGTACGTCCCGGCCTGCCTGCCCTTGCCGCCACCGGCACCGGCGGCCACCGGGGTGGCACCGGCCTTGCGGCGCACGGTGTCCAGGAGAACCGCCAGCGCGATCACGACACCGATGACGACCTGCTGCCAGAACGCGGAGACGTTCAGCAGGTTGAGGCCGTTGCGCAGCACCGCGAGTATCAGCGCGCCGATCAGCGTGCCGGACGCCTTGCCGGTGCCGCCGGCCAGCGAGGCACCGCCGATCACCACGGCCGCGATGGCGTCCAGCTCGTAGCCGTTGGCGGCCTGCGGCTGCGCCGAGGACAGCCGGGCGGCCAGCACGATGCCGGCGACGGCCGCGAACAGCCCGGACAGGGCGTAGATGGCGAGCTTCTGCTTGTTCACCCGCAGCCCGGACAGCCGGGCGGCCTCCTCGTTGCCGCCGATCGCGTACATCGAGCGTCCGATGTAGGTACGGCCGAGGACGAAGGCGGCGATCAGACCCATGAGGATCATGACGAGGACCGGTACCGGCAGCCAGCCGCCGAGCGTGTCGCCGAGGTGGGAGACCGAGTCGGGGAAGGCGATGGGGGAACCGCCGGAGATGACCAGCGCCAGGCCGCGGCCCACCGACAGCATGGCGAGCGTCGCGATGAACGACGGCAGCTTGCCGTAGGCGATGAGGAAGCCGTTGACGAGACCGGCCACGATGCCGGTGGCGACGGCCAGCACGACGGCCAGGAACACCGGCACCCCGTGCGAAGTGGCGCTCCAGGCCAGCACGGTGGCCGACAGGGCCGCCACCGAGCCGACCGACAGGTCGATGCCCGCCGAGACGATCACGAAGGTCGCGCCGAAGGCCAGGATCGCCGTCACGGCCGCCTGGACACCGACGTTGAGCAGGTTGTCGGTGGTGAGGAAGTCCCCGGACAGCGCCGACATGGCGATGACGAGGACGATCAGCGCGGTGAGCGCGCCGTTGTCGAGGAGCAGCCGGCGCACGCCCGCGGCGCCCGTGCTGCTGTTCTTGAGCGTGTCAGTGGCCACGTCCGGCCTCCTTGTCGGTTGTGGTGGGGGTGCCGGGGGTGCTGACGGCGAGTGCCATCACGGCGTCCTGGGTGGCCTCGTCCGCGGCCAGTTCGCCCGCGATCCGGCCCTGGGCCATCACCAGCACCCGGTCGCTCATCCCGAGGACCTCCGGCAGGTCGCTGGAGATCATCAGCACCGCGGCCCCCGCGGCGGTGAGTTCGTTGATCAGCTGGTAGATCTCGACCTTGGCGCCGACGTCGATGCCACGCGTCGGCTCGTCGAGGATCAGCACCCTGGTGTCGGCGAGCAGCCACTTGCCGATGACGACCTTCTGCTGGTTGCCGCCGGAGAGCGTGCGCACGTGCTGCCCGAGCCCGGCCATCCGCACGCCCAGCTGCCCGGCGATCCGCTCGGCGGCCGTGTGCTGCCCCTTGAGGTCGACGATCCCGGCCCGGGTGGCCTTCCGCAGGGTCACCAGGCCGAGGTTCTCCTCGACGGAGGCGTCCAGCACCAGCCCCTGGCCCTTGCGGTCCTCCGGGACGAGCCCGATCCCGGCCGTCAGGGCCGCGTTGACGTCGTGCCGCCGCAGCGCCGTACCGGAGACCCGCACGGCCCCCCGGTCGTACGGATCGGCCCCGAAGACGGCCCGTACGACCTCCGTACGGCCCGCGCCCACCAGGCCGGCGATCCCCACGACCTCCCCGGCGTGCACCTCGAAGCTCACGTCGTGGAAGACGCCGTCGCGGGTCAGTCCCTGGACGGAGAGCAGCGCGGCTCCGGTGTCGGTCCGCTCGCGCGGGTACTGCTGCTCGATGGACCGGCCGACCATGAGCCGTACCAGTTCGTCCTGCGGGGTGGCGGCGGGCACCTGGCCCACGCTCTTCCCGTCCCGGATCACCGTCACCCGGTCGCCCAGCGCGGCGATCTCCTCCAGGTGATGGGTGATGAAGACGATCCCGACCCCGTCCGCGCGCAACTGCCGCACGATCGCGAAGAGTTTCTCCACCTCCTCCGAGGTGAGCACGGCGGTCGGCTCGTCCATGACGAGCACGCGCGCCTCCAGGCTGAGCGCCTTGGCGATCTCGACCATCTGGAGGCGGGCGATCCCGAGGTCACGGACCCGCGCCCGGGGTGACACGGGCACGCCGACCCGCTGCAGCAGGATTTCGGCGTCGGCCTCCATCCGCTTGCGGTCGATCATCCCGAAGCGGCGCGGCTGCCGGCCGAGGAAGATGTTCTCGGCGACCGTGAGGTCGGGCACCAGGTTGAACTCCTGGTAGATGGTGGCGATCCCGAGCCGCTCGGAGTCCTGCGCACCATGGATGCGCACCTCCTCGCCGCCGGCCAGGATCCGCCCCGCGTCGGGGGTGTAGGCGCCGGAGAGCATCTTGATGAGGGTGCTCTTGCCCGCGCCGTTCTCACCGAGGAGCACGTGCACCTCGCCCCGGCGCAGATCGAAGTCGACGCCGTCGAGCGCGACCACGCCGGGGAAGGACTTCCGTATGCCCTCGATGCGCAGCAACTCGTCCGGGTCGCTCACGACGTGCTCCTTTGCACAGGGGTCTGCTTCTTGCCGCGGTTCTCTTCGCGGTTCTCTTCGCGGTTCTGGTCCGGGTTCTGGTCCGGGTTCTGGTCCGGGTTCTCGCCGCACGAGCGGCGGACGACGAGCCGGGCGGGGAGGGTGACGGACTGCGGGGGCCGGCCCTCGATACGGTCGATCAGCGCGTGTACGGCCGCCCGGCCGAGCTCACCGGTGGGCTGGGCGATGGCGGTGACGGGCGGGTCGGTGTGCACGAACCAGGGGATGTCGTCGAAGGCGGCCAGCGCTATGTCGGACGGCACCCGCAGCCCCCGCGCCCGCATCGCGTCCAGCGCGCCCAGCGCCATCAGGTTGTCCGCGGCGAACACGACCTCGGGCGGCTCGGGCAGGTCGAGGAACCCCTCGGTGACCCGCCGCCCGCTCTCGGCCTGGAAGTCGCCCTGGCCTATGTAGGCGTCCGGGAGGGGGACGCCGTATTCGGCGAGGGCCTCGCGGAAGGCCTGGACACGCTCGCTGCCGGTGGTGGTGGCCGCCGGTCCGGCGATGATCGCGACCCGCCGGTGCCCGAGTCCGCACAGATGGGCGACGAGATCGCGGATCGCGGCCCGCCCGTCCGCCCGTACCACCGGCACGTCGACGCCCGGGATCCACCGGTCGACGAACACCATGGGCGTGCCGGCCCGTGCCGCCTCCAGCATCAGCGGCGAACCGCCGTCGGTGGGGGAGACCAGCAGCCCGTCGATCCGCCGGTCGAGCAGCGTCCGTACGTGGTGGTCCTGGAGTTCCGGCCGCTCGTCGGCGTTGCCGATGATGACGCTGTAGCCGAGGGCGCGGGCCGCCTCCTCGACCGAGCGGGCCAGCTCGGTGAAGTAGGGGTTCATCACGTCGCTGATGACCAGGCCGAGGGTGCGGGTCTGGTCGGTGCGCAGGGAGCGGGCGACGGCGTTCGGGCGGTAGCCCAGCGTCCGGACGGCGGCCTGCACGCGGGTGCGCGCGTCGTCGCTGACCGACGGATGGTCGTTCAGGACCCGGGACACCGTGGCGACGGAGACGCCCGCCTCGGCGGCCACGTCCTTGATGCTCGCCATCGCCGCTCCACCTCCTCGTGGAATCGATTACACGACTTCGTGTACGGAGGATTGGAATCGATTACACGGGCGCCGGGCAAGGGCCCGGAGGCGGCCGAAACCCAATCGTGACCGGGGGCGGGACCGGAGGGGATGGTCAACCCGAGGTCTGACCTGCGTGTTTCCGGGCCTGCCCCGAAGCGGACGACGCGGCGGCGCGCCCCTGCCGGCGCTCTACGTCCGGGAGCTCGTCCGCCGTCGGCGCGCCGGCCGGGCGGATGCCCGCCTCACCCCGTGCCCCGGCGGGCGGCGGAGGCCTGCCGCACGGCGTTGTCCAGGTGGGTGATGACGGCCGGTACGTCGTCGTTCTCGGTGTGCCGGATCAGCTCCAGGGCCGGCCGGACGAGGCCGCCCGGTCGCGCTGTCAGCCGGGCGAGCACGGTGGCCCGGCTGTCGAGCCGTTCGACGGTGGCCGCGCGCTCCTCCTCGTCCTGGCCGGCCAGGACGACGGCGTTGTGCCAGGCCTCCGCGCGCGACTCACGGACGCTGAAGTCGAGGATCCGCTCGTCGGAGCGGCCTCCGACCTTGTCCAGCAGCGACAGCAGGGGCGACAGGGCGTCGACGGAGTCCTGCACCGCCAGCACCACCCGCGCGAGGATGTCGTTGATCAGCAGGAAGTCGCGTCGCAACGTCTGGATGTCCGCGCCCGGTCCGGTCCCCGCGGCGGCGACGGCCAGGTCGAGGTTGATGTGCGCGTTCACGCCCAGGATCAGGTGCTGGACTATGACGGTGTCGGCGTCGTCGAGCAGTCCGAACGTCTCGCGCCAGCAGCGCGGCCCGCTGCGGTCACGGCGCCAGGCGTCGTACGCGTCGAAGTAGCGGTTGCCGAAGAGGGTGTCGAAACGGTCCATGCGGGCGCCGTCGTCGAACAGCCCCGCGTGTATGGCGGCGCGGATCTCGACGGTCACCTGTCGGTACAGCGCCGCGAAGTACCCGATCCGGTCACCGGTACGGACGGCCTCCCGCACGATCTCGGCAAGCCCGTCCACGACATCGTCGATGTTCTGTGCGGCCATCCCCAACTCCCCTGCCCGGTGCCTGCGTCGAGGCCACCGTCCTACCACCGCGGGCCGGGGAACGGTACGGAACGCGGACCTGGGTTGTCGGGCCGGGCGGGAAAAGTCACCAGCGCGCCGCGGTGAAGTCCAGCGGGCGGGGCCCCAGTTCGCGCGTGCGAGCCGCCGAGTGCGCCAGCCGGGCGGCCATTTGCTCGTGGGGGAGGCCGGTGTACCGGCTGCCGTGCGCGGCGTGGTCGCGGTGGGTGAGGAGTACGTCGGTGACGGGCCCCGGCGCTTCGTGGCGGGCGGCGAGCGCCGGGCTCCGGCGCGGGGTGCCGATCGTCATCGACGTGCCGTCGGGGCGGCGCAGGAGGTAGGAGTCGGCGCCGGCGGTGTGCGGCGAGTCGTGCCCGCACGGCAGCACCGTGCCGACGCCGTCGCCGTCGTCCCGGGGCATCGGGAAGGGATCCCGGGCCGGGGCCGGCCGGCCGCCCGGGGGACGGACGGAGCGGGTGGGGCAGGCGTGCGCCGCCGTGTGCAACCGTGCCGCCTCCGCGGCGTCGCGCGACCGGCGCAGGACCTCCGAGCGTCCCGCCACCTCCCCGATGAGCCCCGGGGCGAGCAGCCGCGCGACATCGCGGTCCGTGCGGCGCCCGCCCACCCACCAGCCGTGCTCGCCCTGTCCGGCTCCCGTGACCATGCCCCGTCCCCTTCCGTACCGCCCCGGTCACCCCAGGGGTGTCCCGGGCCGTACGGACAGCCGAAGGGGTCAGGATCTGGTGGTCCCGGCGAAGGGCTGCTCTGCCGTCGGCGGCTCACATCTCCTTCGGCTTGAACACCGCGAAGGTCGCTCCCTGCGGGTCGGCGACCACGGCCATCCGGCCGGCCATCATCTCGAACGGCGGTGCGAATACCGTGCCGTTGCGCTTGACCAGGGCGTCCACCGTGGAGTCGACGTCGTCGACCGCGAAGTAGGTGAGCCAGTGCGGCGGGACGCCGGGGCGGTCGTCGCCGAGCCGGGCGGCGCCGCCGACGCCCCGGCCGCCGACGTTCAGCGACCAGTAGGTCCCGTCGGCGCCCTCCATCGGCTGGATCTCGATCCCGAAGGACTCGCCGTAGAAGCCGGTGGCGCCGAGTACGTCACTGGTGTTCAGCTCGTTCCAGATCAGCGTGCCCGGCTCGTTGACCAGCCCGGCGCCGTGGAAGTCGCCCGGCTGCCAGACCCCGAACACCGCGCCCTGCGGGTCGGCCGCGATCAGCATCCGGCCGATGTCGCCGACGTCCATCACGGGGGCGATCAGCGTGCCGCCCGCCGAGACGATGGTGTCCTGGGTGGCCTGGGCGTCGGTGCTGGCCAGGTAGGTGGTCCAGACGGTGGGCGGCTCCGGCTGCCCCTCCGGCGCCATGGCCGCGCCGATGCCGGCCACCGGCTTGCCGCGCAGCGTGCAGACCGCGTACCCGCCGAAGTCGGCCCCGCCGACCTCGCCCTGCCAGCCGAACAGGTCACGGTAGAAGTCCAGCGCCGCCTGCTGGTCCTGCGCCATCAGATCGACCCAGCACGGGGTGCCGGTCGCGTACGGAGTGGTGATCTCGGGCATGTGCGACTCTCCCTGCGCGCGAAGAAGTTCCCCGCCGCCCACCATCACCGCCCCGGCGCTTTTGCGCCACCGGAACCGGCCAGGTTTTACGGTCGGCTCCGGCGGCGGCCGGGCGGCGGCGGATCGCGCCGGAGCGGGGCATCGGGTGAGGGCGGGAAGGCCGGCGGGCCATAATCTGCCCCCATGGACGATGTGGATCGGTCGATCCTCGCCGTGCTGGAGAAGCACGGGCGGATCAGCAACGCCGAGCTCGCCGCGCTGGTCGGCCTGTCGCCGTCGCCCTGCCTGCGGCGCGTGCGCCGGCTGGAGGAGACCGGCGTGATCCGCGGCTACCGGGCCGAGATCGACCCCGCGGCACTCGGGCGCAGCCTCCGCGTGTTCGCGGGCGTCCGGCTGATGCGGCACAACCGTGGTGACGTGGCCGCGTTCGAGCGCGCGGTCGTCCAGCTGCCCGAGGTGGTCCACGTCCACCACGTCACCGGCAACTACGACTACCTGCTCCAGGTCGAGGTCGCCGACCTGCCGGCCTACGAGGACTTCCACGCCAACCGGCTGGCCGACCTTCCGGGCGTCGCCACGGTCAGCAGCTACGTCACGATGAAGACCCTCTCCGCCCGCACCCCGTGAGCCCCGGGACCCTTCAGGCGGTGTCGCCCACCGCGCCGCCCACCGCGTCGGCCGCCGCGACCACGTCGGCGACCAGGTCGGCCGTGTCCTCGGTGCCCGCCGCGAGCCGGACCAGGCCCGGCGGAACCGCGGCGGCGATCTGCTCCTCGTCGAGCATGCCCCGCCACATGGACGCCGGGTGCACGGCCAGCGACTCCACGCCGCCGAGGCTGGCCGACCGGCGGGCGTAGCGCAGTCGGCCGAGGAACGCGTCGGCCGCCTCGAAGCCGTCGGTGAACTCGATGCCGAGCACTCCGCCGAACCCGCTCATCTGGTGGGTGGCCAGCTTGTGCTGCGGGTGGGAGGCCAGGCCGGGATAGTGCACCCTGCGCACGGCGGGGTGGGCGGCCAGAGCCTCCGCGAGCGCCTGGCCGTTCTCGTTGTGCCGGGGGACGCGCAGCGGAAGGGTGCGCATGCCGCGCAGCAGCAGCCAGGCGTCGAACGGGCCGAGCACGGCACCGGTGAGCAGGCCGGTCTCCCAGACCCGGTCCAGGAGTCCGGCCGGACCGGCCAGCACCCCGGCGGACACGTCGGAATGGCCGTTGAGGTACTTGGTCGCGCTGTGCCAGACCACGTCGATGCCGAGGTCCGCGGGCCGCTGG
This sequence comes from Streptomyces fuscichromogenes, assembly GCF_014645815.1. Taxonomy (GTDB): domain Bacteria; phylum Actinomycetota; class Actinomycetes; order Streptomycetales; family Streptomycetaceae; genus Streptomyces; species Streptomyces fuscichromogenes. The sequence goes on from NZ_BMML01000002.1 coordinate 255,008, forward strand.
TTCAGCGGGGTGGCGAAGGTGTTGTCGGCCATGGTCAGGATGTCGTGCGCGCGGGCCAGCTCCGAGACCGCGCGCAGGTCGGTGATCTGGAGCAGCGGGTTGCTCGGGGTCTCCACCAGGATCAGACGGGTCCGCGGGGTCAGTGCCCGTGTGAACGCCTCCGGGTCGGTCTGGTCGACCAGGGTGGTCGACACGCCGAACCGGGGCAGCAGGTTCAGCAGGAGGGACGCCGTACCGCCGTAGGTGGACCGCTGTCCGATGACGTGGTCGCCGGCGGACACCAGGGCCAGCACGGCGGTGGTCAGCGCGGCCATCCCGGACGCGGTGACCATGGCGACCTCGGTGCCCTCCAGTTCCGCGACGACGGCCGCGACCCGGGCGTGGTTCGGGTTGCCGAAGCGGGTGTAGAAGTCCTGGCCGCGCGGCTCGACCGCGGCTCGGGCGAACGTGTCGCCGTCGGGCGCCGAGAAGGCGGCCGTCTGGTAGATGGGCGGTGCCACGGCGCGGTCGGGGAGAACCTCACGATCGGCGTGGACGGTGACTGTGCTGCTGCCCGGCATGCTGTGTGCCCTTCCGTGGTCCGTCGGGGTGACGTCGTCGAGCGTGACCGACGGACACCCGCGAGTGCGCGGATCCCGGCAACGTTGGCAGCAAATTGCGCGGCCGTCGGGGTGACGGATTGTGCTAGGGGACGGACCCACGCAATTCTGTGCTCACGCGATGCCGCTCACGCGATGCCGCTCACGCGATGCCGCTCACACGATGCCGCTCACGCGTGCCGCTCGCACGGCGTCGCTCATACGGCGATCGTGCCCCGGATGCAGACGGTCGTGGCGCCGCTCACCCAGACGGTGCCGTCCGCGTCGGCGATGACCTCGATGGTCGCGGCCCGTCCCACCCGTGCGCCCTGGGAGACCCGGTAGGCGGCGGGCGCCGCGCCGGTGCCGGTGAGCCACTGTCCGACGGCGGCGTTCATGCTGCCGCAGGCGGGGTCCTCGGGCACTCCGACGCGAGGGGCGAAGGTCCGCATCTCGAAGTCGTACGGGGAGCCGTCGGGGTAGGCGCCGATCGCGCCGACCATCGCGTCCGGGATGCGGGCGAGGTCGGGTTCGAGAGCCAGTACCTCGTCGGCCGTGGCCAGCCGGAGCACGGCCCAGCCCGGTCCGTTGTCGACCCACTGGTGAGCGAGGACCCGGTCGCGGCCGATACCGAACGCGGCCACGATCCGTTCCAGGTACCCGTCGTCGAGCGCGCCGTCGCGGACCAGCGGCGGGGCGGCGAAGGACAGTACGCCGTCGCCGCGGCGCACGGTGACCAGGCCGGCGGCGCACTCCTGCACGATCCGGTCGGCGTGGCCCGGCACACCGCCACCGTCCAGCCAGGCGCACGCGGAGCCGAGGGTGGGGTGCCCGGCGAACGGCAGCTCGCCGTCGGGCGTGAAGATCCGCAGCCGGTAGTCCGCCGCCGGGACGGTGGGGGCCAGCACGAACGTGGTCTCGGACAGGTTCGTCCACCGCGCCACGAGCTGCATCTGTTCGTCCGTCAGGTCCGCGCCGTCTAGGACGACCGCGACCGGGTTGCCGCGATAGGGACTCGTCGAGAACACGTCGACCTGGACGAAGGGGCGGGTGCGCGACGGCATGGTCATCACGGCCTTTCGGTGACGGGGTCAGCCCCATCACAACGGCCGCCCGCACGCCCGGGACATGGCCAGTCACAAGAAAGTGGCCTGGCCCCGCGTCACGCCGCGGCCGGCTCGCACCACACGTCACAAGCCGGCGGAAGAGCGGTGAGGCCGCATGGACATCCGGCGGAAGTCGTCGTACTCCGGCGAAGGCGAAGGCGAAGGCGACGGCGAAGCCCTCAAGACCTTCCCGTCGGCGTCTCCTTGACAAGGCCGGCGCCGGCCACCGAATCGTGGCCGGCGCTGCTGTGCCGCGGTCGGTTACTGCCCGATCGGGTTGAGGAAGGTGGCCGGGTGGGTGGCGCCGTCCTGCTTGAGGACCTGGCCGCCGAACGGCCACTTCAGGGTGAAGGACTTCGTCTCGTTCGGCGGGGTGACGACGAACTTCGCCGGGACGAACTTCTGCTTCTTCGGCGTGGACTTGGCCACCGGGTCCAGGGTGATGCTGAAGTCCACCGTGTCGCCCTTCTTCAGGGTGAACTTCTGAGCCCTCTTGGAGGAGCGCGCCAGCGACCAGGTGCCGTCGGTCGACTGGGCGCCGACCATGTCGACACCGGCGAAGCCGGACAGGGTGCAGGTGCGGCTGCTCTTGTTGGTGAACCAGATGAACGCCTGGGTCTGGTGGCTGGTCTGCTTCATCTCCGGCGCCGCGTCGCCTCCTGTGGCGAAGCCGGCCTTCAGGTCGGCGGTGTGGCAGCGGGTCGGCTGGGCCGTGGCGGCCGAGGCCGGGATGGCGGTAGCGGCGGTACCGGCGGCGGCGACGGTCGCGATGATCACGGCGATCAGCTTGTTCTTCATGGTGTTTCGGGTTCCCCTCGGATATACGAGATCGGATACGGAAGTCGCGTGGCACCGGTCGTTGTGCATCACGCCGTCCGACGACCACAACCCTGCACCGTGATCCGTTCCAGCTGCCGCACCGCCGGGGATTACGGGACGGTGGAACGCTCGCATCCACTCTGACCTGCGCAAACACCACACCCCTGGAACGCCCTGCTGGGACGGGGGGACGACTGTCAGTCCGTACCAGTACCGTCGGATCATGGCTCAGCAGACGGGGACCCCCACCGGTGAACGACGGCTCGCCACCGTCGAAGGCGTGCTCGAACGGATCACGTACGCCAACGAGGAGAACGGCTACACGGTCGCGCGGGTCGACACCGGGAGAGGCGCCGGCGATCTCCTCACGGTCGTCGGCGCGCTGCTCGGCGCTCAGGTGGGGGAGTCGCTGCGGATGGAGGGGCTGTGGGGGTCGCATCCCCAGTACGGCAAGCAGTTCACCGTCGAGAACTACACGACCGTGCTGCCGGCCACCGTGCAGGGGATGCGGCGCTACCTGGGGTCGGGGCTGGTCAAGGGCATCGGGCCGGTGTTCGCCGACCGGATCACCCAGCACTTCGGGGTGGACACCCTGCGGATCATCGAGGAGGAGCCGAAGCGGCTCGTCGAGGTGCCGGGGCTCGGGCCGAAGCGGACCAGGAAGATCGCCGACGCCTGGGAGGAGCAGAAGGCGATCAAGGAGGTCATGCTGTTCCTCCAGACCGTCGAGGTGTCCACGTCGATCGCCGTGCGGATCTACAAGAAGTACGGCGACGCCTCGATCTCCGTCGTGAAGAACCAGCCGTACCGGCTCGCCGCCGATGTCTGGGGCATCGGGTTCCTGACCGCCGACAAGATCGCCCAGTCGGTGGGGATTCCGCACGACAGTCCGGAGCGGGTGAAGGCCGGGTTGCAGTACGCGCTGTCCCAGTCCGCCGACCAGGGGCACTGCTACCTCCCCGAGGAACGGCTGATCGCGGACGCGGTCAAGCTGCTCCAGGTCGACACCGGGCTCGTCATCGACTGCCTCGCCGAGCTGGCGGCGGAGCCGGCGGAGGGGGAGGATCCGGGGGTCGTACGGGAGAAGCTGCCCGGTCCCTCCCCGGACGCCGAACCGGTCACCGCCGTCTACCTCGTCCCCTTCCACCGGGCCGAAGTCGCCCTCGCCGCACAGCTGTTGCGGCTGCTGCGCACCGGGGACGACCGGATGCCGGCGTTCCGGGACGTCGCCTGGGACAAGGCGCTCACCTGGCTGAAGGACCGTACCGGCGCCGACCTGGCCCCCGAGCAGGAGGCCGCCGTCAGACTGGCGCTCACCGAGAAGGTGGCCGTGCTGACCGGCGGGCCGGGCTGCGGCAAGTCGTTCACCGTGCGGTCCATCGTGGAGCTGGCGCGGGCGAAGCGGGCGAAGGTGGTGCTCGCCGCCCCGACCGGCCGGGCCGCCAAGCGGCTCGCCGAGCTGACGGGGGCCGAGGCGTCGACCGTGCACCGCCTCCTTGAGCTGAAGCCGGGCGGGGACGCGGCCTATGACCGGGACCGCCCGCTCGACGCCGACCTGGTCGTGGTCGACGAGGCGTCGATGCTGGATCTGCTCCTCGCCAACAAGCTGGTGAAGGCCGTGCCGCCCGGGGCGCATCTCCTCTTCGTGGGGGACGTGGACCAGTTGCCCAGCGTCGGGGCCGGGGAGGTGCTCCGGGACCTGCTCGCCGACGGCAGTCCGGTACCGGCCGTCCGGCTCACCCAGGTCTTCCGGCAGGCCCAGCAGTCGGGGGTGGTGACCAACGCGCACCGGATCAACGCCGGGCAGCAGCCCGTCACCGACGGCATGAAGGACTTCTTCCTCTTCGTGGAGGACGAGACGGAGGAGGCCGGGCGGCTCGCCGTGGACGTCGCGGCCCGGCGCGTGCCGGCCAGGTTCGGGCTCGACCCGCGGCGCGATGTGCAGGTGCTGGCGCCGATGCACCGGGGACCGGCCGGGGCCGGCGTGCTCAACGGGCTGTTGCAGCAGGCCATCACCCCGGCCCGGCCCGACCTGCCCGAGAAGCGGTTCGGCGGGCGGGTGTTCCGGGTCGGCGACAAGGTCACCCAGATCCGCAACAACTACGAGAAGGGCGAGAACGGCGTCTTCAACGGCACCGTGGGCGTGGTCACCTCGCTCGACCCGGTCGACCAGCGGCTCACCGTGCTGACGGACGAGGACGAGGAAGTCCCGTACGAGTTCGACGAACTGGACGAACTCGCCCATGCCTACGCGGTGACCATCCACCGTTCACAGGGGAGTGAATATCCCGCAGTGGTGATCCCGGTCACCACCGGAGCGTGGATGATGCTCCAGCGGAACCTGCTCTACACGGCGGTCACCCGGGCCCGGAAGCTGGTCGTCCTGGTCGGTTCGCGCAAGGCGATCGGACAGGCCGTGCGCACGGTCTCGGCAGGCCGGCGCTGTACGGCGCTGGACTTCCGGCTCGGCCGGAGCGATCTCCGGAAAAATGATCGATCAAATGAGTCGTGAAGGTCACAGAGCTCTTTCCGATTGGGAAACAAGGGGGCAGGATGAGCAGGTTGGCGGCACTGAGTGCCGCCGATAGGCCCAATGGTCGACCCCGAGTGCACTCTCCTGAGCCAAATGGGGGATGGTAGAGACAGTCAGGGCACCTCGAAGATGAGGCACTACGTCGGTGAGGGAAGACGTGAGCGACAACTCTGTAGTACTGCGGTACGGCGACGGCGAGTACACCTACCCGGTGGTCGACAGCACCGTCGGTGACAAGGGCTTCGACATCGGGAAGCTCCGGGCCCAGACCGGTCTCGTGACGCTGGACAGCGGATACGGCAACACCGCCGCCTATAAATCCGCGATCACCTACCTCGACGGCGAGGCGGGCATCCTCCGGTACCGCGGCTACCCGATCGAGCAGCTGGCCGAGCGCTCCACCTTCCTTGAGGTGGCGTACCTGCTGATCAACGGTGAGCTGCCGACCGTGGACGAGCTCACCACGTTCAAGAGCGAGATCACGCGGCACACGCTGCTGCACGAGGACGTCAAGAACTTCTACCGGGGCTTCCCGCGTGACGCGCACCCGATGGCCATGCTGTCGTCGGTCGTCTCCGCGCTGTCCACCTTCTACCAGGACAGCCACAACCCGTTCGACGCGCAGCAGCGCGACCTGTCCACCATCCGGCTGCTCGCGAAGCTCCCGACGATCGCCGCCTACGCGTACAAGAAGTCGGTCGGCCACCCGTTCGTCTACCCGCGCAACGACCTCTCCTACGTGGAGAACTTCCTGCGCATGACGTTCTCGGTGCCGGCGCAGGACTACGACCTCGACCCGGTGGTCGTCTCGGCGCTCGACAAGCTGCTGATCCTGCACGCGGACCACGAGCAGAACTGTTCGACCTCCACGGTCCGCCTGGTGGGCTCGTCGCAGGCGAACATGTTCGCGTCGATCTCCGCGGGCATCTCCGCCCTCTGGGGCCCCCTGCACGGCGGCGCCAACCAGTCCGTCCTGGAGATGCTGGAGGGTATCCAGGCCAACGGCGGCGATGTCGACTCCTTCATCCGCAAGGTGAAGAACAAGGAGGACGGCGTCCGCCTGATGGGCTTCGGCCACCGGGTCTACAAGTCCTTCGACCCGCGCGCCAAGATCATCAAGTCCGCCGCGCACGACGTCCTCTCCGCCCTCGGCAAGTCCGACGAGCTGCTGGACATCGCGCTGAAGCTGGAGGAGCACGCGCTCTCCGACGACTACTTCGTCTCGCGCAACCTCTACCCGAACGTCGACTTCTACACCGGTCTGATCTACCGCGCCATGGGCTTCCCGACCGAGATGTTCACGGTCCTGTTCGCCCTCGGCCGACTGCCGGGCTGGATCGCCCAGTGGCAGGAAATGATCAAGGAGCCGGGTTCCCGCATCGGCCGCCCGCGCCAGATCTACACGGGCGTCGTCGAGCGAGACTTCGTGCCGGTCGAGGAGCGCTGAAGGCGCTAGCCGCACCGGCATAGCAGAAGGCGCCCTGGAGCGCCGGTCCCCCCACGGGCCGGCGACCAGGGCGCCTTCCCGTGTCCCGGTGCGGATTCCCCCCACGGGATCCGGCCGGGCGCTCGGTACGGCAGCGCCTGAATCGCTGCTTTGAGCACAACGAGCAGAACTCGCCGTACTGCATCCAGTGATGCGGTGCGATCTGCCGGGACCCGCACGGCACGGGAGGGCCGCTCAAAGCTTCCCGTCGTACGTGCCCCGGCAACGCATCTCTGAGGAAGTCCCCCAAGACATCCCCAGATGCCAGGTCAGCGCCCCCCAAGACGCTTCTCTGACATCGCCAACTTAGACCGTCGAAGCCCTTCGATGGTTACGTTCACACCACTGTGATCTGCGTCTCTTGCATCCATCCGTGAGATGCGCAAGAGCCCCGATACGGTGATCGGAGCTCAAGCGTAAGGATGGTGCGCGAGCCTTGTGAAGAGCTTATGTGAGGTGCGCGTTGGACTCCAGGGGGACTCCTACATCCACTGGGGCGAACCGCCGGTAACTTTCACCGGAAGGTGCGCAGCCGCAGGCTGTTGGTCACCACGAACACCGACGAGAAGGCCATCGCGGCGCCCGCGATCATCGGATTGAGGAGTCCGGCGGCGGCCAGCGGGAGCGCGGCCACGTTGTAGCCGAAGGCCCACACGAGGTTGCCCTTGATGGTGGCGAGGGTCCGCCGGGACAGCCGGATCGCGTCCGCCGCCACCCGCAGGTCCCCGCGCACCAGGGTCAGGTCACCGGCCTCGATCGCCGCGTCCGTCCCGGTGCCCATGGCGAGGCCGAGGTCCGCGGTGGCCAGCGCGGCCGCGTCGTTGACCCCGTCGCCGACCATGGCGACCGTCCGCCCCTCGCGCTGCAGCCGTCGTACGACGTCCGCCTTGTCCTCGGGCAGCACCTCGGCGACGACCTCGGTGATGCCCACCGCCTCGGCGACCGACTCGGCCACCACCCGGTTGTCGCCGGTCAGCAGGACCGGCCTCAGCCCGAGCGCGCGCAGCTCGCGGACCGCCTCGGCGCTGGTCTCCTTCACCGTGTCGGCGACGGCCAGGACGCCCCGGGCCCGCCCGTCCCACCCGGCCAGGACGGCCGTGCGCCCCTTCTGCTCGGCCCGGGAGCGGGCCCGGACCAACTCCTCGGGCACCACGTCGAAGAGGCGTCCCACGGCCACCTGGCGGCCGTCCACCCGCCCGCGCACGCCCCGTCCGGGGACGTTCTCGAAGTCCTCGACCGCGGGCAGCGCCCCGACCCGTTCCCCGGCCCCCGCGGCGATCGCCCGCGCGACCGGATGCTCCGAGGCGTGTTCGAGGGCGCCCGCGAGCCGCAGCACCTCGTCCTCGTCGGCGCCCTCGGCGGCGTACACCTCCTGGAGGCTCATCCGCCCGGTGGTCACCGTCCCCGTCTTGTCCAGGACGACGGTGTCGACCCGGCGCGTGGACTCCAGCACCTCGGGACCCTTGATGAGGATGCCGAGCTGCGCGCCCCGCCCGGTGCCGACCATCAGCGCGGTCGGCGTGGCCAGGCCCAGGGCGCACGGGCAGGCGATGATCAGGACGGCGACGGCGGCCGTGAACGCGGCGGCCGGGTCCCCGGTGACGCCGAGCCAGACCCCGAAGGTGCCGAGCGCGATCAGGATGACGACCGGGACGAAGACGGCGGAGACCCGGTCGGCCAGGCGCTGCACCTCGGCCTTGCCGTTCTGCGCGTCCTCCACCAGCTTCGCCATCCGCGCGAGCTGCGTGTCGGCGCCCACCCGGGTCGCCTCGACGACCAGCCGCCCGCCCGCGTTGACGGTCGCGCCGGTGACGGTGTCGCCGACGGTCACGTCCACCGGCACGGACTCGCCGGTCAGCATCGACGCGTCCACCGCGGACGTCCCCTCGACCACGGTCCCGTCGGTAGCCACCTTCTCCCCGGGCCGTACGACGAAGCGGTCGCCGACCGCCAGCGACGCCACCGGGACCCGCACCTCGCGGCCGCCCCGCAGCACCGCCACGTCCCTGGCGCCCAGCTCCAGCAGCGCCCGCAGGGCGGCCCCCGCGCGCCGCTTGGAACGCGCCTCCAGATAGCGGCCGAGCAGGATCAGCGCGACGACCCCGGAGGCGACCTCCAGATAGATCGTGGACGCGCCGTCCATGCGGGCGACGGTGAACCGGAACTCGTCGTGCATCCCCGGCATGCCCGCGTCGCCGAAGAACAGCGCCCACAGCGACCAGCCGAACGCGGCCAGCGTGCCGACCGAGACCAGGGTGTCCATGGTCGCGGCGCCGTGCCGGGCGTTGGTCCAGGCGGCCTGGTGGAACTGCAGGCCGCCCCAGACGACGACGGGCGCGGCGAGGGTCAGCGACAGCCACTGCCAGTTGTCGAACTGGAGCGCCGGGACCATCGCGAGCAGCACGACCGGGGCGGCCAGCAGGGCGGAGACCAGCAGGCGGTGGCGGAGGGCGGCGAGCTCGGGATCCGGCGCGGCCTCGGCCTCCCGCTCCGGCTCCGGTGCCGGCGGCGCGGGTTCCTCGGCCGTGTACCCGGTCTTCACGACCGTGGCGATCAGGTCGGCGACCTGAACCCCCTGGGGGTATGTGACCCTGGCCTTCTCGGTCGCGTAGTTCACGGTGGCGGTGACGCCGTCCATGCGGTTGAGCTTCTTCTCGACCCGTGCGGCGCAGGAGGCGCAGGTCATGCCCCCGATCAGCAGCTCGACCTCGGCGTCGGCGGCCGGGCGCGGCGGGGCTATCGGTGTCTGTGCGGTGCTGGTGGTGGTGCTGGTCGTCATGTCCGGACTCCAGACAACGGACCGGACCGCACGGAGCCAGTATCAGCTGGTCGGCACGGCCCGGCGGAGAGATGTGCTTCCGTCGTACGTACTACTGGTGCGGGTCTGCTGGTGCCGGTCTTTCGCGGCGCTGCGGTGCTCGGGTCAGGCGCGGCCGACGAGCTCGAAGCCCGCCTCGTCGACGGCGGCGCGGACCGCCTCGTCGTCGAGCGGGGTCGCGGAGACCACCGTGACCTCGCCGCTGGCCGCCACGGCCGTCACCGAGCCGACGCCGGGGAGCGCGGAGAGCTCGGCGGAGACGGAACCCTCGCAGTGTCCGCAGCTCATGCCGGTCACCTTGTAGACGGCGGTCACGGAGCCGGCGGTTTCGGTCTGGGCGGTCATGTCGTTCTCCTCGTCGAGGCGGGTGGGGCCGATGGGGCCCACGAGGGAACCCCACTCTCGTCACACTATACCCCTAGGGGGTATTTCTCCAAGAGGTGTCCCGGCGCGCCAGCGACTGCACCCAGGCGACCCCGAGCAGGGAGACGAGTACCAGCAGGCCGACCGAGAACACCGTGAAGAGGTGCTCCTGGGTCGCGCTGGGCCGCGGGATGTACCCCTCGGCGAACAGCCGCCGCTCCGGTCCGGTGCCCGCCAGGCGGGCCACCAGCCAGATCGCGATGCCGTGCGCGGAGTCCCACAGGGTGTGCAGCAGGGCGACCCCGAAATAGGCGGCGACGACCGGGGAGGTGAGGCGGAAGCGGCCGTTCGGGCGGCGGAAGGAGAGCAGGACGGCACCGGCGACCGCCGTCCACAGGCCGTGCCCGAAGGGGGCCAGCACGCCGCGCAGGGTCTCCGTCTCGATCAGCGCCCGCAGGTCGATGCCCTCGGTGGAGACCGCCGCGTCGAACGCGTACCCGGCGCTCTCCAGGGCCGCGAAGCCGAAGCCGACCGCGGCGCCGAGCACCAGCCCGGCCCGCAGGCCCCGGATCCCGGGCAGCCGGCGCAGCGTGAACACCAGCGCGCCCAGCTTCACGGCCTCCTCGATCAGGCCGACGCAGACGAACATCCCCCAGGAGGGGCGGACGAGGTAGGACTCCATCACCGAGGCGCCCAGCACCCCGAGCGTGCCTCCGGTCAGGAAGCAGCCGAGGATCGCGCTGACCCCGAGGTCGCGGCCGTGCCGCTCGTACGCCCAGAGCACGAAGACGACCGGGACGAGGAAGCTGCCCAGCAGGATGAGGGTCGGCAGCAGCGTGGTGTTCCGCGTCGCGTACGTGACCACCGCGGTCAGCGCCCACAGGGTGAGCCCACCGCCCAGGCAGCGCTTCCACAGACCGGTGCGGATGCGGGGGTACGGCGGTGGCGGCTGCTGCGGACCGGGGATCCGGGCCTGCGGCCGGCGGGGCTGCGGAGAGTGGGTCACGGCGGGTCCCCTTGTGCTCCTGCGGGCGCGGGTGGCGCAGGCCGGATCGGGCTGTTTACCGGCACTTTAGGCATATGTGCGGTATGTCGCAGTGCGGGTGACGCGGTGGAGTGGCCGGGCGTCCGCCGTGCGTGTGACGGGCGGACGGCGCGGCCACGCCCTGCCGTGGACCGCTCCGGGCATCTCCCGGAGTGCCGGACGGCGCCCCGAGAACACGGCACGGGGTCCGGTCGCAGCGCCTACCCTTCCCGGAGTCGTCCGAAGGGAATGCGCATGCGAGCCGTCGTCTTCGACCACTACGCCACCCTCGCCGAGATACGGGACGTCCCCGACCCCCGCCCGGCCCCGCACGGGGTCGTCGTCCGGGTGGAGGCCACCGGCCTGTGCCGAAGCGACTGGCACGGCTGGACGGGCCACCTCCAGGGCATCACGCTCCCGCACGTGCCGGGCCACGAACTGGTCGGCGTGGTCGAGGAGTCCGGCGCCGCGGTGACCGCCTGGCACCCCGGCGACCGGGTCACCGTCCCGTTCGTCTGCGCCTGCGGCGGCTGCCCGTCCTGCGTCGCCGGCGACCAGCAGGTCTGCGAGCGCCAGACCCAGCCCGGCTTCACGCACTGGGGGTCCTTCGCCCAGTACGTGGCGCTGGACCACGCCGACGTGAACCTGGTGGCGGTCCCCGACGGCATGTCGTACACCACCGCCGCCTCCCTGGGCTGCCGCTTCGCCACCGCCTTCCGCGCGGTGGTGCAGCAGGGCCGGGTCGCCGCGGGGGAGTGGGTGGCGGTGTACGGCTGCGGCGGCGTGGGCCTGTCGGCGGTGATGATCGCGGCGGCGTCCGGGGCGCGGGTGGTCGCGGTCGACGTGTCGCCCCAGGCCCTGGACCTGGCGAGGAGGTTCGGCGCGGCGCACGGCGTGGACGCGACCGACACCGCCGACCCGGCGGCGGCGGTCCGCGAGCTGACCTCCGGCGGCGCCCACCTCTCCCTGGACGCCCTCGGCTCACCCGCCGCCGCGGCCGCCTCGGTCAACTCCCTGCGCCGGCGCGGCCGGCACGTCCAGGTGGGTCTGCTGCCGTCCCCGGACGGCAACACCGCGGTGCCGCTGGCCCGCGCGATCGCCCTGGAGCTGGAACTCCTCGGCAGCCACGGCATGGCGGCCCACGCCTATCCCGCGATGCTCGGCCTGGTCCGCGCGGGCGTCCTGCGCCCCGACCTCCTGGTCACCTCCACCATCGCCCTGGACGCGGCCCCGGCGGCGCTGGCGGCGATGGGCGGGGCGCGGGCGGCGGGGGTGACGGTCATCGAGCCGTGGGCCTGACGGATCAGATGTCTCTGCGCCCGCGGTTGCCCGGCCGGGAGGCGACCCAGGCACGGACCGTGTCCGCGTACCAGTAGGGCTTGCCGCCCTCGACGTGGTCCGGCGGCGGGAGCAGTCCGTGCTTGCGGTAGGAGCGGACGGTGTCCGGCTGCACCCGGATGTGCGCCGCGATCTCCTTGTAGGACCAGAGCCGTCGGTCGGTCATGAGATGCACCTCCCTGCGCGCACCGCGGGGGCGACCGGAGTCGGTCGTCGGGGGAGCCGGGCGCTGCGCTGGCGATCACAAAGCCTGCGCCCGGTGAACGACGGAGAGTGACCGACGGCAAGCGGCTGTGGACCGGGTGTGACGGAGAGCCCGCGTATGCGCGACATGTGTGACACAAGGGGGGAGTTTGTGACACAGCTGCTGCACAGGCGTCTGCCGGTTCGTCGGCGGGGCGTGTTGACATCCGCGGGAACGGAGGGGCTGCACCGCCCGGCGAGATCCCTCACCCTCTCGTCCGAATGTCCGGACAAACCATTGACACGACCTGCCGTCCCGGACTACAAACCACGGGAGAGCCATGACGAAGGGAAGCCGATGGCGTACGACCTGATCACCATGGGGCGGATCGGGGTGGATCTCTATCCGCTCCAGACCGGAGTCCCGCTCGCCCAGGTGTCGTCCTTCGGCAAGTTCCTCGGCGGGTCGGCGACGAACGTGGCCGTCGCGGCCGCCCGCCTCGGCCGCAGCACCGCCGTCATCACCCGCACCGGCGCGGACGCCTTCGGCGCCTACCTGCACGAGGCCCTCCAGGGCTTCGGCGTCGACGACCGCTGGGTCACCCCGGTCCCCGGCCTGAACACCCCCGTCACGTTCTGCGAGATCTTCCCGCCGGACGACTTCCCGCTGTACTTCTACCGTCAGCCCAAGGCCCCGGACCTGGAGATCGACGCCCACGAGCTGGACCTCGACGCCGTCCGCGACGCCCGGATCTTCTGGGTCACCGGCACCGGCCTGAGCGAGGAGCCCAGCCGCACCGCGACCCTCGCGGCCCTCGCGCACCGCGCCAAGGCGGGCACGACGGTCTTCGACCTCGACTGGCGTCCCATGTTCTGGCAGGACCCGGAAGCGGCCCGCCCCTTCTACGCCGAGGCCCTCAAGCACACCACCGTCGCCGTCGGCAACCTCGACGAGGTGGAGGTCGCCACCGGGGTGCGCGAGCCGCAGGCCGCCGCGCAGGCCCTCCTCGACGCCGGAGTCGAGATCGCCGTCGTCAAGCAGGGACCCAAGGGCGTCCTCGCCGTCCACCGCGACGGCGAGTCCGCCGAGGTCCCGCCGCTGCCCGTGAACGTCCTCAACGGCCTCGGCGCCGGAGACGCCTTCGGCGGCTCCCTCTGCCACGGCCTCCTCGCGGGCTGGGACCTGGAGAAGATCATGCGGCACGCCAACGCGGCCGGCGCCATCGTCGCCTCCCGTCTGGAGTGCTCCTCCGCGATGCCGACCACCGCGGAGATCGACGCCGCGCTCGCCGCCGGAGCGGTGCTGTGAGGGCCGGCCGCGTCACGGGCGCGCACCCCGTCGACGTCGACGGCGACGGCGCCGCCGTCAAGCAGACGTCCGTGGACATCTCCGCGCTCGTCCACACCCGCACCCACCACCCCGAGGCCATCGCCGAGGCGGCCACCCGCCGCGTCCGCCGTCCGCTCCTCAACGAGGACGGCAAGCTGATGATCGTCGCCGCCGACCACCCGGCCCGCGGCGCCCTCGGCGTGGGCGGCGACAAGCTCGCCATGGCCAACCGGGCGGAGCTGCTGGAACGCCTCTGCCTGGCGCTGTCCCGGCCCGGCGTCGACGGCGTCCTCGCCACCGCCGACATCCTCGACGACCTGCTCCTGCTCGGCGTCCTCGACGGCAAGGTCGTCATGGGCTCGATGAACCGGGGCGGGCTGCAGGGCGCCTCCTTCGAGCTCGACGACCGGTTCACCGGCCACCGCGCCGAGGACATACAGCGCCTCGGGTTCGACGCCGGCAAGCTGCTGCTCCGCATCGACTACGACGACCCGGGGTCCCTGACCACCCTGGAGTCCACCGCCCGCGCGATCGACGACATGGCCGCACGCCGACTGCCGGTCTTCGTCGAGCCGTTCATCAGCCGCCGCACCCCCGAGGGCAAGGTCAGGAACGACCTGTCCCCGGAGGCGGTCACCAGGTCCATCGCCATCGCCTCGGGCCTCGGCGGGAGTTCGGCCTACACCTGGCTGAAGGTGCCGGTCACCGACAACCCCGACGACATGGCCCAGGTCATGGAGACGTCCACGCTGCCGGCCGTGCTGCTGGGCGGCGAAGTGGGCGATGACCAGGACGGCGCGTACGAGAAGTGGCGCAGCGCCCTGCAACTCCCCACCGTGCGCGGCCTGGTGGTCGGCCGCTCGCTGCTGTACCCGGCGGACGGCGACGTGGCCGCCGCCGTGGACACCGCCGTAGGACTGCTGTGAGGGCCTGATGACGACGAACGAGCTGCACCTGAGCAAGGGTTCGACCGCGAACGCCCAGTACGTGCTCGACATCGACCCCAAGCGGGCCGGTTGGGCGCACAGCAGCCTGAGGATCGTCGAACTGGCCCCTGGTGGAACGCATTTGTTCACCACCGGGGACAGCGAATGGATCGTGCTTCCGCTGCAGGGCGGTTGTACGGTGCGAACAGAGGGAACCGAGTTCCAGATCCTGGGCCGGGAGAGCGTGTTCAGCGGAGTCTCGGACTTCGTGTACGTGCCCCGGGACGCCCAGGTCCAGATCGCCTCCGGCGCGGGAGGCCGCTTCGCCCTGGCAGGAGCGAAGTGCGAGCGACGACTCCCCGCCCGCTACGGCCCCGCGCCGGAGGTCCCCGTCGAAGACCGCGGCAGCGGCACCGCCGCCCGGCAGGTGCGCAACTTCGCCTCCGCGGACGCGTTCGACTGCGACAAGCTCATCGCCGTGGAGGTCGTCACCCCCGGCGGCAACTGGTCCTCGTACCCGTCGCACAAGCACGACGAGTACCGGCCCGGCGAGGAGTCGGAGCTGGAGGAGATCTACTACTTCGAGATCGACGGCGCGAACGGATTCGGGTACCAGCGCGTATTCCCCTCCCGTGAGGGCGGTACGGACGTCCTCGCCGAGGTCCGCTCCGGCGACGCCGTGCTCGTTCCCGACGGATGGCACGGCCCGTCGATCGCGCAGCCCGGGCACGACATGTACTACCTGAACGTCATGGCGGGGCCGGGTGAGACGCGGGAGTGGCGGATCTGCTTCCACCCGGACCATACGGAGGGTTACCGATGACGATTCGGTCGACCGTCGCGCAAGCGCTTGTCCGCTTCCTCGCCGTCCAGTTCACCGAGCGGGACGGCGAGCGCCGCCGCCTCATCGGCGCCACCTGGGGCATCTTCGGCCACGGCAACGTGGCCGGCCTCGGCCAGGCGCTCCTGGAGCACGCGGACGACATGCCGTACCACCAGGGCCGCAACGAACAGGCCATGGTGCACGCGGCAGTCGGCTACGCGCGTCAATCGAACCGGCTCGCCACGCACGCGGTCACCACCTCCATCGGCCCCGGCGCCACCAACCTGGTCACCGGCGCCGCCCTCGCCACCATCAACCACCTCCCGGTCCTGCTGCTCCCCGGCGACGTGTTCGCCACCCGCCCCGCCGACCCGGTCCTGCAGCAGCTCGAAGTCCCGTACGCGGCCGACGTGTCGGTCAACGACTGCCTGCGTCCGGTGTCGAGGTTCTTCGACCGGATCAACCGCCCCGAGCAGCTGATCCCCTCGGCCCTCGCCGCCATGCGCGTCCTCACCGACCCGGTCGAGACCGGCGCCGTCACCCTCGCGCTCCCACAGGACGTGCAGGCCGAGGCGTACGACTGGCCGGAGGAGTTCTTCGCCGAGCGGGTCTGGACGGTCCGGCGACCCGCCGCCGACCCGGCCGAACTCGCCGCCGCGGCACGGGAGATCAGGACCGCCGGGCGCCCCCTCGTGATCGCCGGCGGCGGGGTCCACCACAGCCGCGCCGAGACCGTCCTCGCCGAGTTCGCCGCGGCCACCCGCATCCCGGTCGCCTCGACCCAGGCCGGCAAGGGCTCCCTGCGCTGGGACCACCCGCAGGACGTCGGCGGCGTCGGCCACACCGGCACCGCCACCGCCGACGAACTCGCCCGCACCGCCGACCTGGTGATCGGCGTCGGCACCCGCTACACCGACTTCACCACGGCCTCCGGCACCCTCTTCGAGAACCCGGACGTCCGCTTCCTCAACCTCAACATCGCCCCGTACGACGGTCACAAACTCGCCGGCCTGCCCCTGGTCGCCGACGCCCGCGGCGCCCTCGCGGAGCTGACGAAGGCCCTGGCCGGCCACCGCACCGCCGACTCGTACGTCACCGAGTACACCGAGGACAAGGAGCGCTGGGAGCAGCGCGTCGACGCCTGCTACGAGGCCGACGAGCCCGACGTCCGGCCGACCCAGTCGCAGGTCCTCGGCGCCCTGGACGCGCTGGTCGACGAGACGGACGTACTGGTCAACGCGGCCGGCTCGCTCCCCGGCGACCTGCACCGGCTCTGGCGGGCCCGCTCGCGCGACCAGTACCACCTGGAGTACGGCTACTCGTGCATGGGCTACGAGATACCGGCCGCCATCGGGGTGAAACTCGCGGCGCCGGAGCGCAACGTGTGGGCGCTGGTCGGCGACGGCACGTATCTGATGATGCCGACCGAGATCGTCACCGCCGTCCAGGAGGGGATAGCCGTCAAGGTGCTGCTGGTGCAGAACCACGGGTACGCCTCCATCGGCGGCCTCTCCGAGTCGGTGGGCGGCGAGCGGTTCGGCACCGCGTACCGCTTCCCCTCGGACGACGGCACCTTCACGGGCGCCCCGCTCCCCGTCGACCTGGCCGCCAACGCCGCCAGCCTCGGTATGCGCGTGCTGCGCGCGAAGACTGTCCGGGACCTGCGCGCGGCGCTCGCCGAGGCGCGGGCCGCCGACACTCCCACATGTGTCTACGTGGAGACCGAAACGGCCGACACTGTGTCGGGCCCGCCTCCCGCGCAGGCCTGGTGGGATGTACCTGTGGCCGCGACCGCGACCCGATCCGCCGCGGTCAAGGCACGTGAGCTCTACGAACGGCACGTCTCCACCCGACGCCGCCATCTGTGAAGGAGTAACCGGTCATGACGAAGATCGTCAACCACTGGATCGGCGGCAAGTCCGTCGAAGGCACGTCGGGCAACTTCGGGCCGGTCACCGACCCGGCCACCGGCGCGGTCACCACGAAGGTCGCGTTCGCGTCGGTCGACGAGGTCGACGCCGCGGTGGCCACCGCCAAGGACGCGTACCTGTCCTGGGGCCAGTCCTCGCTGGCCAAGCGCACCGAGATCCTGTTCCGCTTCCGCGCCCTGCTCGACGCCAACCGGGACGCGATCGCCGAGCTGATCACCGCCGAGCACGGCAAGGTGCACAGCGACGCCCTCGGCGAGGTGGCCCGCGGCCTGGAGATCGTGGACCTGGCCTGTGGCATCAACGTTCAGCTGAAGGGCGAGCTGTCCACGCAGGTCGCGTCCCGCGTGGACGTCTCCTCGATCCGCCAGCCGCTCGGCGTCGTCGCGGGCATCACGCCGTTCAACTTCCCGGCGATGGTCCCGATGTGGATGTTCCCGATCGCCATCGCGACCGGCAACACCTTCGTCCTGAAGCCGTCCGAGAAGGACCCGTCGGCCTCGATCAAGATCGCCGAGCTGCTGGCCGAGGCCGGGCTGCCCGACGGCGTCTTCAACGTCGTGCACGGTGACAAGGTGGCCGTGGACCGGCTCCTGGAGCACCCGGACGTCAAGGCCGTCTCCTTCGTCGGCTCGACGCCGATCGCCCGCTACATCCACACCACCGCCGCCGCCAACCACAAGCGCGTCCAGGCGCTGGGCGGCGCCAAGAACCACATGCTGGTCCTGCCGGACGCCGACCTGGACTCGGCGGCCGACGCGGCCGTCTCCGCCGCCTACGGCTCGGCGGGCGAGCGCTGCATGGCCATCTCGGCCGTGGTCGCCGTCGGCGCGATCGGCGACGAGCTGGTGGAGAAGATCCGCGAGCGCGCCGAGAAGATCAAGATCGGCCCCGGCAACGACCCGGCCTCCGAGATGGGCCCGCTGATCACGGCCGTGCACCGCGACAAGGTGGCCTCCTACGTCTCCGGCGCCGCCGCCGAGGGCTGCGAGGTCGTGCTCGACGGCACCGGCTACACGGTCGAGGGCTTCGAGGACGGGCACTGGATCGGCATCTCGCTGCTCGACAAGGTGCCCACGTCCGCGAAGGCCTACCAGGACGAGATCTTCGGCCCGGTCCTGTGCGTCCTGCGCGTGGACACCTACGAGGAGGGCGTGGCGCTGATCAACGCCTCCCCCTTCGGCAACGGCACCGCGATCTTCACCCGGGACGGCGGCGCGGCCCGCCGCTTCCAGCTGGAGATCGAGGCCGGCATGGTCGGCGTGAACGTCCCGATCCCGGTCCCCGTCGGCTACCACTCCTTCGGTGGCTGGAAGGACTCGCTCTTCGGCGACCACCACATCTACGGCAACGACGGCACGCACTTCTACACCCGCGGCAAGGTCGTCACCACCCGCTGGCCCGACCCGTCCGAGGCACCCTCGGGCGTCGACCTGGGCTTCCCGCGCAACCACTGAGCGTCACCGCCTGACCCCGTCGGGGCCGTCCGGATACCGGACGGCCCCGACTTTTTTTACCGGCGGTGCTGCGGTTCTCGTTTTCGGGGATGAAACGGGTGACTTAAGTTCTTTGCGTTCATGACCTTCGAAAACAAGGTCATGGAGAGAAAAATATTGATGATTACCTCATCCAGCCGCTCGACCCTAAGAAAGCGATGTGGATGACATTGCTTTACGGGTGCGGAATCCGAAGGTAAACGGCCATTGACGCAATGGTTTTCGTCGGGGTTCCATGCAGCACAGCCCAACCGCCGGAGGCATCCGCCAGAGTCGATCGGAACCGCCGCATGACCGACACGCTCCGCCCTGTCGAAACCGCCCTCACCGAGGCGTCCGACAGTCCCAAGACGCTCAAGCGCTCCATCGGAGTGGTCGGCGGCACCCTGCTCACCCTCTCCTGCGTCACACCGGCCTCCACGCTCTTCGTGGTCGTCCCCGACCTGTTCGGCTCCCTGGGCACGGCCACCGCCCTCACGATCGCCATCGGGTCCCTCCTCTGCATCGCCGTGGCGTTCTGCTACTCGGAGCTGGGCACCCTGATACCCAGCGCGGGCGGCGAGTACGCGATGGTCTCCACGCTGGCGGGCCGCCTGACCGGCTGGCTGGTCTTCGTGCTGTCGCTGCTGGTGGTCATGATCGTGCCGCCGGTGATCGCGATGGGCACGGCCGACTACCTGTCCCCGATCGTCCACCTGGACCCGGCCATGACCGGCGCCGGCGTGATGCTCCTCGCGACCCTCGCGGGCCTCCTGGACCTGCGCGCCAACGCCTGGATCACCGGCATCTTCCTGGTCCTGGAGGTCATCGCGGCGGGCGTGGTGGCGGTCCTCGGCTTCTCCCACAGCCACCGCGGCATCGGCAGCCTCACCTCCATGCAGGTCGCGGACACGGGCGGCCACGCCACCACCGTCACCGCGATGCTCGTCGTCTCCGGGCTGGCCATCGCCCTCTTCGTCACCCAGGGCTTCTCGACCGCGGTCTACCTCTCCGAGGAACTGGAGAACCCGCGCCGCAACGTCGCCCGTACGGTCCTGGCCACCCTCGCCATCTCCACGGTGATCATCCTCGTCCCGGTCGCCGCGATCACCATGGGCGCGACCGACCTCAAGGCCCTCACCGGCGGCGACATCAGCTCCATGGTCACGGCCTGGTCCAACTCCGCGGTCGGCACCTTCGTCAGCCTCTGCGTGGCCCTCGCGATCATCAACGCGGGCATCGTCATGGTCATCCAGAACTCCCGCGTGCTGTTCGCCTCCGCCCGCGACAAGGCGTGGCCGGCACCGGTCAACGGCGCCCTCTCCCGCCTCGGCCGCTTCGGCTCCCCCTGGGTCGCCACCCTCGCCGTCGGCGTCCCCGGCGCCCTGCTCTGCTTCGTCAACCTCGACACCCTGTACGGCGTGACGGGCGTCTCGGTGACCGGCATGTACCTCCTGGTCGCGGTCGCCGCCCTGCTCTCCCGCCGAGGCCACCACAAGCACACCCCCGCCTGGCGGATGCCCCTCTGGCCGGCGATGCCGATCCTCCTCATCGCCGTCCTCGCCTACATCCTCACCCAGCAGGAGACGACCTACCTCCTCTGGACCGGCGGCATCACCGCCGCAGCCACCCTCTACTGGGCCCTCTACCTCCACCCCCGCAAGGAAACCCACTGGGTGGTCTCCCTCCCGGAGGACACCCAGGCTTAAAGCAGGGCGACTACAGCGCCCCGCCAGGAGCGCGGGGAACTGCGCGACCGGCCCCCACCGGCCCGCGGGGTTCCACCGGCCGCTTCGGCACCTTGTGAACGCCGGGGAGGGCCGCTGACCCCAGGGGCGCGAGGAACTGCGCGATCGGCCCCCAGCGGCCGGTCCGGGACCGCCGGACTCTGCCGCCGTGGTTGATCGCCGTTGCGGTCGGCTGGGGTGGGTGGCGGTGTGTTGTGAGTGCCGGGGAGGGCCGCTGACCCCAGGGGCGTGGGGAACTGCGCGACCGGCCCCCACCGGCCCGCGGGGTTCCACCGGCCGCTTTGGCGGCGTCGGTGTACCGCGGGCGAAGTACATGGCAATGGGACCGTACTCCTCGGGGATGGCCCGGGGTTCACCCCACCGTCGGCATCGGACGTCCGTCCCGCCCCGTACCGTTGAAGCATGGATCTTCGACCCCCAGGCCTACGAGCGCTGCTTCGGCGGCCGCGACGGCTCCTGCCCGCCGCGGCCGCCGTCGTCGTGCTCGTCGGCGCCGGCACGTGGACGGCCGTCGCCTCCGACGACCCGAGCCCGGTGCACCGCACCGACAAGGTCATGGCGGTGGACGGGGTACATCTCGACACCTCGTACTTCACCACGCCCGGCACCGGCCGACGCCCCGCGGTCCTCCTCGCCCACGGCTTCGGCGGCAGCAAGGACGACATGCGCGCCGAGGCCGAGGACCTCGCCCGCGACGGCTACGCGGTCCTCACCTGGTCCGCCCGCGGCTTCGGCAGGTCCACCGGCAAGATCGGCCTCAACGACCCGAAGGGCGAGGTCGCCGACGTCTCCAAGCTCATCGACTGGCTGGCGGAACAGCCCCAGGTGCAGCTCGACAAACCCGGCGACCCCCGCGTCGGCATGGCGGGCGGCTCGTACGGCGGCGCGATCTCCCTGCTCACCGCCGCCTACGACGACCGCGTGGACGCCATCGCCCCGTCCATCACGTACTGGAACCTCGCGGACGCCCTGTTCCCGGACGGCGTCTTCAAGAAGCTCTGGGCCGGGATCTTCTTCAACACCGGCGGCGGCTGCGCCAACTTCCAGCCCGAGCTGTGCGCGATGTACAACCGGGTCGCCGAGTCGGGCAGGCCGGACGCCGCCGCGGTCAAGCTCCTCCAGGAGCGGTCACCGTCGGCGGTCGGCAGCCGCATCAAGGTGCCGACGCTGCTCTTCCAGGGCCAGACCGACTCCCTCTTCACGCTCTCCCAGTCGGACGCCGCGGCGAAGGCGATCAAGGCCAACGGCGCCCCCGTCGACGTCGACTGGATCGCCGGCGGCCACGACGGCGGCGATCTGGAGAGCAGCCGGGTCGAGGGACGGGTGACCTCGTGGTTCGACCGGTACCTGAAGGGTGACAAGGCCACCGACACCGGCCCGGCCTTCCGGATCACCCGCACCGGAGGCGTCGACTCCACCGACGGCGCCGCCCAGCTGCGCGGCGCGACCGCCGACAGCTACCCCGGCCTGGAGAGCGACCGGAAGGACATCGCCCTGCGCGGCGGCACCCAGCGCGTCGACAACCCGGCCGGCGCCAGCCCGCCCGGCGTCTCCGCGCTGCCCGGCCTCGGCGGCGCCGGCGGCCTCGCCCAGCTCTCCTCCCTCGGCGTCGGCATCTCCCTCGACTTCCCCGGCCAGTACGCCCGCTTCGAGTCGGCGCCCGTCACCGACACCGTGCAGATCACCGGCACCCCCACGGCCACCGTCCACATCACCTCCACCACCGACGACGCCGTGCTCTTCGGCAAGGTGTACGACGTCGGCCCGGACGGCACCCAGCAGGTGCTGCCGTCCCAGCTGGTCGCCCCGATCCGTGTCGAGGGCGCCAAGGCCGGCAAGGACGTCACCCTCACCCTCCCGGCCATCGACCACCAGGTGCAGAAGGGCCACCGGCTGCGCCTGGTCCTCGCCTCCACCGACCTCGGCTACGCCTCCCCGGCCGCCCCGGCCACCTACACCGTCGCCCTCAAGGGCGCCCTGAGCGTGCCGACGGCACCCCGGGTGGACACGGCCGCCGCGCCGCTGCCCGCCTGGGTGTGGTGGCTGCCGCTGGCCGGCGCGCTCGCCGCACTGGCCCTGCTGCTCACCGGCCGCCGCCGCACCGCCACCCCGGCACCCGCCCCCGAACTGGCCGAAGTCCCGCTCCAGATAACGGACCTGAGCAAGCGCTACGCGGGTTCGACCGACCGCTACGCGGTCCGGGAGCTGTCCTTCCGCGTGGAGAGGGGCCAGGTGCTGGGGCTCCTCGGCCCCAACGGCGCGGGCAAGACCACGACCCTGCGCATGCTGATGGGCCTGATCAAGCCGGACGGCGGTGAGGTCCGGGTCTTCGGCCACGCCATCCGCCCCGGCGCGCCCGTCCTCTCCCGGGTCGGCGCCTTCGTCGAGGGCGCCGGCTTCCTCCCGCACCTGTCCGGCCGGGAGAACCTGGAGCTGTACTGGCGGGCCACCGGCCGCCCGCCCGAGGACGCGCACCTCGACGAGGCCCTGGAGATCGCCGGCCTCGGCGACGCGCTGGCCCGCGCGGTCCGCACGTACTCGCAGGGCATGCGGCAGCGCCTCGCCATCGCCCAGGCCATGCTCGGCCTGCCCGACCTGCTCATCCTCGACGAACCCACCAACGGCCTCGACCCGCCGCAGATCCGCGAGATGCGCGAGGTGATGATCCGGTACGCGGCCGCCGGCCGTACGGTGATCGTCTCCAGCCATCTGCTGGCCGAGGTCGAGCAGTCCTGCACCCACCTCGTGGTGATGGACCGCGGCCGGCTCGTCCAGGCCGGCCCGGTCGCCGAGATCATCGGCTCCGGCGACACCCTCCTGGTCGGCACCGGCACGCCCGTGCCGGAGCCGGTCGTGGAGAAGGTGGCCGCGCTGCCCGGCGTGGCCTCCGTGACCGGCACGGACGACGGCCTGCTGGTCCGCCTGGAGCCCGGCGCCGGCGCTCCGGACCTGGTCGCCGAACTCGTCCGGCTCGACGTGCCGGTGGCATCGGTCGGCCCGCACCGCCGTCTGGAAGACGCCTTCCTGACCCTGATCGGAGGTTCCGCATGAGCACGCTCACCGAGAAGTCCGCGGTGGCCTCCGGCTACCGGGCGGGCCGCACCCTGCCGCTCCGCGTCGAACTGGTCCGCCAGCTCAAGCGGCGCCGCACGCTGATGATGGGCGGCATCCTGGCCGTCCTGCCGTTCGTCCTGCTGATCGCGTTCGCGATCGGCGGCAGTCCGGGCGAACGCAACGGCCAGGTCACCCTCCTGGACACGGCCACCTCGTCCGGCGCCAACTTCGCCGCGGTCAACCTGTTCGTGTCGGCGGGCTTCCTGCTGGTCATCCCGGTCGCCCTGTTCTGCGGGGACACGGTCGCCTCCGAGGCCAGCTGGTCCTCCCTGCGCTACCTGCTCGCCGCACCCGTGCCGAGGGCCCGCCTGCTCTGGTCCAAGCTGGTCGTCGCGCTCGGCCTCAGCCTGGCCGCGATGATCCTGCTGCCGCTGGTCGCCCTGGCCGTCGGCACCGCCGCCTACGGCTGGGGCCCGCTCCAGATCCCCACCGGCGGCGCACTCGACACCGCCACCGCCACCCAGCGCCTCGCGGTCGTGATCGCGTACATCTTCCTGTCCCAACTGGTCACCGCGGGCCTGGCGTTCTGGCTGTCCACGAAGACCGACGCGCCGCTCGGCGCGGTCGGCGGCGCGGTCGGCCTGACCATCGTCGGCAACGTCCTGGACGCGGTCACCGCCCTCGGCCACTGGCGCGACTTCCTGCCCGCGCACTGGCAGTTCGCCTGGGCGGACGCCGTACAACCACATCTGGAGTGGTCCGGCATGATCCAGGGCACCGCGGTCTCGATAACGTACGCCCTGGTGCTGTTCGCCCTGGCCTTCCGGGGTTTCGCCCGCAAGGACGTGGTCTCCTAGGTCACCGGACGATCTCCCTCCGGCCTCGGCGCCCCTGGTCCGTGGCCGCTTCGAGATCCATCCGCAACGCATCGGGGCGCACGTTCCGGCCCCCTGCGCCGTCAGAGTCGACGACAAGTCAGGAAGTCGACTCCGACCGGCACAGGGGGCACACGCGATGGACCGACACCGGACCCGGCGACAGGCATGCGGGGCACTGCTCGCCCTCACCACCGCGGGCGCCCTGCTGCTGACGGGCTGCAGCGCGAACGAGAACCATGCCAACGGCCCCAACTACACGAGCGCCACCAGGGCTCCCGTCCCTTCCCCGGCCCGGGGCGACGAGACCGGCTCTCCCTCCGACCACCTCTCCACCTTTGCCCTCGACGTCGACACCGCCTCCTACGGCTACGCCCGCCGTACCCTCGCCGACGGCGGCCGCCCCGCCGCCTCGACCATCCGGCCCGAGGAGTTCGTCAACAGCTTCCGCCAGGACTACCGCACCCCCGAGCACAACGGCTTCACGGTCACCGTCGACGGCGCCCGCACCAGCAGGGCGGACTGGTCCCTGGTCCGGGTCGGTCTCACCACCCGTCCCGCCGACACCGACGCCCGCCCGCCGGCCGCCCTCACCTTCGTCATCGACGTCTCCGGCTCCATGGCCGAACCGGGCCGCCTCGACCTCGCCAAGAAGTCCCTGGACACGATGACCGACCGGCTGCGCGACGACGACTCGGTCGCGCTCGTCACCTTCAGCGAGCGCGCCGAGACGGTCCTGCCGATGACCCGCCTGGGCGGCCACCGCGCCGAGATCCACGACGCGGTCGACGGGCTGGCCGCGCTCTCCTCCACCAACCTCGGCGAGGGCGTCGAGACCGGATACGCCACCGCCGTCGAGGGCCTGCGCAAGGACGCCACCAACCGCGTCGTCCTCATCTCCGACGGCCTCGCCAACGACGGCGAGACCGACCCGAACGCCATCCTCAGGCGCATCGACGGCGACCGCCGCGAGTACGGCATCACCCTGTTCGGCGTGGGCGTGGGCAGCGACTACGGCGACGCCCTCATGGAACGCCTCGCCGACAAGGGCGACGGCCACACGGTGTACATCTCCGACACCGCGGCCGCCACCGACGTCTTCTGCCGCCAACTCCCGCAGAACATCGACCTGGTGGCCCGCGACGCCAAGGCCCAGGTGGCCTTCGACCCGCACACGGTCGCCGAGTTCCGGCTGATCGGCTACCAGGACCGCAGGGTCGCCGACAAGGACTTCCGCAACGACAGCGTCGACGGCGGCGAGATCGGCCCCGGCCACACGGTCACCGCCCTCTACGCCGTCCGCACCAAACCCGGCACCGACGGCCACCTCGCCACCGCCACGGTCCGCTGGCTGGACCCCGACACCCGTACCCCGCACGAGAACACGGGCTCGATGGAGACCGGCGCCCTGCACGACGACGTCTGGTCGGCCTCCCCGCGCTTCCAGGTGACGGCGGTGGCGGCGTACTTCGCGGACGCGCTGGCGGGCGGGGAGTACGACATGCCGGGAGCACCGAGCCTGACCAAGCTCCGGTCCCGGGCAGCCGCTCTGGCGGAGGTGACCGAGGACAAGGACGTAGCCGAACTTTCCACAGCGATCGGCGAGGCAGCGCCCCTTTAGGGGCGCGGGGCTGTACCCGTACTTGGCCGGCCGGGGCAAGGCCGAGGTCATCGAGGACGAGGCCGGGGTCGTGCGGGAGGCGCGCCGCCCGCCCCTCGCCGCCCCGCTCACGACCGGCTGTCCGTACGGAAGCTGCCGCCGGACACCCCGCTCGCCGAGCTGGTGCGCGACGACCGGATGCGGGCCGAGGTGCAGAAGGCGGTGGACCACGCCAACCAGGCCGTCTCCCGAGCCGAGTCGATCCGTGCGTTCGCCCTGGTGGAGGGCGAGTTCAGCGAGGACAACGGACTGCTCACGCCGTCCCTGAAGGTCAAGCGGCACGCGGTCACGGCCCGTTTCGCCGACGAGATCGAGGCGCTGTACCGCGGGTGAGCCGCGGGTGCGTCGCGGGTGAGCCGGGAGCGGGCCGGGGTGCGGCCGGCACGGCAAAGGCGGCGGGTCACCGGAAGAACCGGTGACCCGCCGCCCGCGGAGCGTCGGTACTACTGGTTGCCGGCGCCGTTCGCCGACAGGAGCGCGATGTCGTCGAGGATGTGCGACAGCGGCTCGTCGCCCTTGGCCTGGGTGGAGTTCTCGACGCACTGCTGGTTCTGCGGCGCGGACAGGATCGGCACGTCCTGGGCGATGCCGAGGGCGAGGGCACCGGCGATACCCTGGAGGTTGGCCTTGACCGGGAGGCCGATGCACGGCTTGTTCAGCGTGCCCTGAACCAGCGAGAGCTGCGGGCTCATGTCGCCGAACGTGGCCGAGTTGCCGAACTCCGACTTGGCGCCGTTGCCGCTGGCCGAGGTGGTGCCGTTGTCGTTGCCGGTGGCCAGGGCCTGCGGGGCGGCCACGGCGGCGAGACCGGCGACAGTGGCGGCGACGGCCGCGGTTGCCCACAGCTTCTTCATGTTCGTTCCCTTTCGAAAGGCGGACTCCGGGGAGGAGCTGCGTGATCGTCAACGGCCGCGGCCCCGCCGTGGTTGCGTGCTTTGCCCCGATCGGCGGAGCGCAGTCCGATCAGTCGACAAGCGCCCGTCCCGGACCGGGTGTACCGGAAAAGACACAGGCCGACGGGCCACCGGAAACCGGTGGCCCGCCGGCCTGGGCCCCTCGACAGGGGGCCTGGAGCGCGTCCGTACTACTTGTTGCCGGCGCCGTTCGCCGCGAGGACCGCGATGTCGTCGAGGATGTGCGACAGCGGCTCGTCGCCCTTGGCCTGGGTGGAGTTCTCGACGCACTGCTGGTTCTGCGGCGAGGACAGGATCGGCACGTCCTGGAGCACGCCGACGGCGCCGAGGCCGACCAGGCCCTGGAGGTTCAGCTTCGCCGGGAGGCCGATGCACGGCTTGTTGAAGGAGCCCTGGATCAGCGCCATCTGGGGGCTCATGTTGCCGTACGTGGCGGAGTTGCCGAACGCCTGCGAGGCGCCGTTGCCGCTGGCCGAGGTGGTGCCGTGGTCGTTGCCGGTGGCCAGGGCAGGCGAGGCGGCCGCTGCGGTGACGCCGACAACGGAGGCTGCGACAGCGGCGGCGGCCAGAACCTTCTTGATCACTTGTCAATTCCCTTCTGAGGACACCCCGTCGACCGGAGCGCTCTGGTCAACTGCCCGCGAACCCTTTGGTTGCTCCCCTTCACTCCAATGGCCCACAGTCCGGAAATCCCCGACCCCGCCGCCGGGCCCGGTTCCACAGGGGAATTCCGCACGGGGCACCGGCCCGAACGGGTGACGTACCGCGTCCCTGCCGCAACCATTTCGGGCGTGGGAGGTTGATGCCGGACAGGAACGTCCGTCTTGGCGTGAAGCCGGGAAAGGAAATAGCGAAATGCTGAAGAAGGCAATGGCCGCGGCGGCGGTCGCCGCGTCCGTCGTAGGTGTGTCGGCGGCGGCAGCCCCCCAGGCGCTTGCCACCGGTAACGACCACGGCACCACCTCCGCGAGCGGCAACGGCGCCCACGAGGCGTTCGGCAACGCGGTGACCAAGGGCAACATGAGCCCCCAGGCCACCCTGGTCGGGGGCTCGCTCAACAAGCTCTGTGTCGGCCTGCCCGCGAAGGTGAACGCCCAGGGCATCCTCGGTCTCATCGCCGCGGTCGGCATCGCGCAGGACGTGCCGATCCTGTCCGCGCCGCAGAACCAGCAGTGCGCCGAGAACTCCACCCAGGCCAAGGGCGACGAGCCGCTGTCGCACCTCGTGTCCGACATCTCGGCCCTGTCGGCGAACGGTGTCGCCAACAAGTGACCCCGGTTGCGTGAAATCCGCTCGGGTGACGACGTGTGCTCATGCGCTGTCGCCCGAGCGGATTTCGTCTTTCTAGAAGAATCGTTTCCTTCCCGCTGCGTCAAATCCATGAAGGCGATCGAGTGAATTCGCGGACGGCGCGCGTTCCGTAGTTTCCTCGTCGCCTATTCCTCGTTCTACAGCCTGCCGGTCATGGTGCGAGCCGTTCATGCTGTGCTCGCTCGGTTTCGGCCGTCATACGGGCATGACCGCAGAGAAGGGAAAGTTCATGAAGAAGACCGCTGCTGTCGTCGCCGGCACGCTCCTGGCCCTGGGCGGTGCCGCCCCCGCCTTCGCGGACGCCGGTGCCCAGGGTGCCGCCGTCAAGTCCCCGGGCGTCCTGTCCGGCAACGTGATCCAGATCCCGGTCCACGTGCCGATCAACCTCTGCGGCAACAGCATCGACGTCATCGCGCTGCTGAACCCGACGTTCGGCAACACCTGCGTCAACGGCTGAGGGCACGACGCAGCGCATCAGCCCCACCGGCTGTGTCACGCCGGTCTCGGACCGTCGATCCTTCGCATCCGCGTTCCGAGGCCGGCTTTCCCACTTCTTCGAGCAGGAGGACAACGAGATTGCGACAGTCCCTCAGCAGGGGAATGGTCGCGGCCGCCGCTGCGACGAGCATTCTGTCCCTGTACGGCAGCCCCGCCCTCGCCGACACGGAAGCGACCGGAGCCGCCGGAGGCTCCCCGGGTGTCCTGTCCGGCAACAACGTCCAGGCCCCGGTGAACGTACCGGTCAACATCTGCGGCAACTCCGTGGACGGCGCCGCCGCGTTGAACCCGGCCTTCGGCAACTCCTGTGGAAACGTCTCCTCTTCGGAACACCACACCCGAACCCACGGGACCCCTTACGGCGACGCGGGCTACGGTGACACGGGCTACGGGAACCCCGGCCACGACAGCCCGGGTCACGGCACCGGTACCCATCGGCACCACGGCGAGGCACCCCCGCCCGGGTACGGCCACCAGGCTCCGCCGTCGTACGGCCACGAGACCCCGCCGTCGTACGGTCATGAGGCTCCGCCGTCCTACGGCCACGAGACCCCGCCCGCGCACGGAGGCGACGACTCGCCGCCCTGCGACGAGACCCCACCGGGTCACTCGACCCCGCCGGGGCACACGACGCCCCCTGGCGAGACGACGCCTCCGGGGCACACGACGCCCCCCGGCGAGACGACTCCGCCCGGCAGGTCGACGCCTCCGGGGCACTCGACCCCTCCCGGTCCCGGCCGGTCGACGCCTCCGGGGCAGACCGTGCCGCCCGCCGGCGGGCGGCAGCACGTGTCGCCGCCCGTGCTCGCGCACACCGGCGCCGAGGCGATGTTCGCCACCTCGGCGGCCAGTGCCGCGCTGATCGCCGGCGGGATGATCCTGTACCGGCGTGGGCGGGCCGGCTCGCGCCGGTCGTAGGGGAAACGGGTGCCGGACGCCGCTAACGCCCGGCACCCGTCGGTCAGGTGTGGACCGGGTCCGGCGTCGACTCCCGGCGCCCCGCCGGGATGCCCCAGCCGGCCGGTCCGGAGCGCAGCCGCCGCCGTACCCCGCGCACCAGCGTGCCCGCGGTGAAGCCGGCGCCGTGCACGAAGCGCATCGCCGGACCGAAGCCCGCGGCCGTGATCAGCCCGGCCAGGAACAGCCCGGGGTACGACGACTCGAACTCCCGGCCCACCTCGGGCGCCCCGTCGGCCCCCGTCACCAGCGTCGAGCGCAACTCGCCCGCGAGCAGCCCGAGCCGGTCCCGGGTGGCCCTGAACCCCGTCGCGGCGATGACGTGTCCGGTCTCCAGGGTGGCCGTGCGCCCTCCGCTGCCGGCCAGGTCCAGCCGTACCCCGGCCGCCGTCGCGCGGGCCGCCGTCACCTCCCGGTCGAGCAGCACCTCCACCCCGGCCTCCACCCGCTCCCGTACCCACCAGGCACCGGCCGGCCCGAGGGCGGTCGCCGCGATCCGGGCCCGGGTCGGCTCCGCGAGCCGCCGGTACAGGCCCGGCCGCTCGGAGTAGAACCAGTTGCGCCAGCCGGGGCCGAGACCGCTGTGCGGCGAGCGCACCGACTGCCACCAGGGGCGCTGCCAGGGCGGCGGCACGTCGTTCCAGAACAGCTCGTCCGCGCGGACCAGCACCCGTACCCGGCTGTCCAGTTCGGCGAGGAGCGCGGCCGTCTCCAGGGCCGCCTGGCCGCCGCCGATCACCGTGACGTCCCGCCCCCGGAAGCGGTCGAGGTCGGCGTGGTGGCTGCTGTGCGAGACGAGGTCGGGGGAGAGGCCGCGCAGGGCGGCGGGAATCTCGACGAAGGGCAGTACCCCGATGGCGAGGGCCACCGTCCGGCCGCGCAGCACCTCGCCGTCCGCCGTGGTCACCTCGAAGCCGCCGGCGCGCGGGGCGACGCGGGTGATCATGCGCTCGTCGACGGGCGGGGCCGCGTTGCGGGCGAACCACAGGCCGTACTCGGCGAACATGTCCAGCGGGATCGGCTGCCCGTGCCGGGCCGACACGCCACGGCCCGCGCAGTACACGTCCAGCCGCCAACGCGCCTCGGGATCCGACAGGTTGGAGGCCCAGGGCTCGGACTTGAGGAACATCCCGCGGGGCATGTGGTCGCGCCAGGACGCCATCGGGCGGCCGAACACCCGCACGTTCAGGCCCGCCGCCGCGGCGTGGGACGCGATGGACAGGCCGTACGGGCCCGCGCCCACCACCAGCAGGTCGTACATCAGCAGCTGCTCGCTTTCTCGTCGTCGGACCGGTCGGGCTGACCGGAGAGGCCGGGGAGGCCGGAGGCTCCGGGGGCGGCGGACACGCCGGCCACACCGGTGAGTTCCTCGCCCCGGGCGGCGGGCACGGGGGAGTGCGGGTGCGGTACCCGCGCGGCGCCGCCGTCGCGCAGCCGGTCGAGGAGCCGGCCCGCCACATGCCGGCCCCACAGCCCCCACATCGCGAGCCCCGGTCCCCGGTCGTCGGGCGCGGACCAGGCCAGCTCCCGCCCGCGCGGGGCCGGCCGCAGCGCGCTCAGCGGCGCGTAGTTCTCCACCACGAACGCCCGCCCGGCCAGCGGCGCCCCGTCCGGCAGCGGTCGGTGGGTCAGGTCCAGGTGCAGCGCGCGTACGACGTCCAGGCCCGC
Organism: Streptomyces fuscichromogenes; assembly: GCF_014645815.1. Classification (GTDB taxonomy): domain Bacteria; phylum Actinomycetota; class Actinomycetes; order Streptomycetales; family Streptomycetaceae; genus Streptomyces; species Streptomyces fuscichromogenes. Next base: position 286,423 of record NZ_BMML01000002.1, read on the forward strand.
GCTGTCGGTGAAGAGCCGGAACTGGGCGCCCGGCCGGGGGTTGAAGTCGAGGAGGTGGTAACGGCCGGTGCTGCCGCAGCGCCGGAAGTCCAGGTCGAAGATGCCCCGGAAACCCAGCTCGCCGGTGATCCGCTCGGCCAGTCCCTGGACCTGCGGATTGGGTGTCCACAGGCCGACCGCGGTCAGTCCGGCGCCGCGCGGCCAGGCCCGCTGCTTACGGCCGGGGCCGCCCGACCGCACCACCCCGGTGCGGTCGGCGTAGCCGTGGAAGAACCAGTCGCGGTCCGGGCCCGGCGGCAGGAACTCCTGGAGCAGCAGCCTGCTGCCCGCCTCCTCGCTGCGCAGGAACAGCTCCACCGCCTCCTGCGCCGAGCGCACCACGACCGTGCTGCGCAGCCCGGACCCGGCCGGCAGCAGCCAGGGCCGGCTCCACTTGGCGATCACCGGCAGCCCCAGCCGCCCGGCAGCGGCGGCGGCCCGCTCGGCGCTGTCCGGGACCAGGGTCAGCGGGTGCGGGATCCCGGCGGCCGCGCACACCTCGGCCAGCTCGGCCTTGTCGGCGACGCGTTCGGGCAGGGCGCCGGGCTGCTGCGGGAGCAGGTAGGCGGGTGTGAGGTCCTCGCGGAGCCGGCCGGCCGCGATCGCGCTCGCGTCGTCCATCGGGATCAGCACCGCCGGACGGGCGATCCGTGCCGCCACCCGGCGCAGCACGGCCACGATCTCGGCGGGCGACGCGCCCGGTGCCGGCGGCGGATGCAGCTGCCGTACGAAACGGGACTTGCGGACCGGGCTGCCGGTGGAGTCGGCGACCACGTGGACGTCCACGCCGGCTCTGCCGAGCGAGCGCACGGCCCCCAAGGTGCCGTGGTGAAAGGGATTCCGGTCGATCCGCAGCAGAACCGCGGGGACCCGGATGTCTAGCAGCGACACGGACCTTTTCCTTTGCGTCGGTTCACCCGTGCGGGCGTTCGGGACACCCGAAAGCCGCAACCGCACTGGCGGAATTCATATTGATATGACTGAGTGTCAGTAACTGGCACTTCCTCAGGGATTCTGCGAACGGACGAGAACCGGTGGAGAAAGGAGCAGGCATGGCCCTGGAGCAGCGAAAGCGGCCGAGGTTCCGGTGGTACCGGCCGACCGTGGTCACGGCGGCCGTCGTCGTCGCCTCGGCGACCCTGGCGACCGGTCCGGGATTCGCCGCGGGCCCGAAGCCCACGGCGACCGCATCGACACCGGCACCGACGCCGTCCGTCCCGGCGCCCACGACCTCCGTCCCGGCGTCGGCGGCACCGCTGCCGGTGCCGGCCGCCCATGGACCGGCCTCCGGCGCGCAGGCCGTCGCGGCGCCCCCGGCCTTCGGGGCGTTCCTCGACTCCGGCCCGCTGGGCGTGGCCCGCATGGCCCAGCTGAGCAGCTGGCTCGGCGGCACCGAGCTCAAGGTCGCGCACACCTATCTGCCCGGCAACCGCTGGGCCGACATCGAGGGCGCCCCCGGATTCCTGGACGTCTGGGCGCACTGGCGACGGGAGAAGGCCGACCGGACGCTCGTCCTCAACGTGCCCATGCAGGAGCGCAACGAGGACGGCGTCGGGGACTACGCGGTCCGCTCGCTGCTGCGGCAGGGCGCGGCCGGTGAGTTCGATCACCACTTCCGGGCCCTGGCCGAGCGGCTGGTGGACCTGAAGGTGCCGGACACGGTGATCGTGCTCGGCTGGGAGATGAACGGCATCACCTACACCCATCGTTGCGGGCCGGACCCGGAGGCCTGGAAGGCGTACTGGAACAGGATCGTCACCACCATGCGTGCGGTGCCGGGCCAGAAATTCCGGTTCGATTTCACGCCCAGCCGGGGTCAGGACGCCGTACCGTGGACGCAGTGCTATCCCGGGGACGCCACCGTCGACATCATCGGCATGGATTCGTACGACCAGCCGACCGGACTCTCCTTCGACCAACAGGTGCGGGAGCCCTACGGACTTCAGCAGCACGTCGATTTCGCGAAGGCCCACGGGAAACCCATTTCCTATCCGGAATGGGGCCTCTTCCGCAACGGTGACAACGCCGAGTACATGCGGCGGATGCTCGCCTGGATGGACGAGCACAAGCCGCTGTACAACACGCTGACCGACTACTGCCCGCACGGTGTCTGGCAGTGCTCGGCCAACCCGCTCGCCGCGCGCGTCTACCGCGCGGCCCTCTCCGGCCGCCCCGACGCCCTGACACCGGCCCCGACACCAACGCCGGTCCCGACCCCGACCCCGAGTCCGGCTTCGACACCGGCCCCGTCGCCGGCCGTCTCGGCCCCGGCCAAGTCGCCGAGTCCGGCCCCGGCCCCGAAGCCGGCCGGCACGCCCGGCGCCACGTCCGCCGTCACGCCTCCGGCCGACTGCGCTCCGATGGACCTGGGTGCCTGGGTCGAGTACTGGCTCGGCGGGAAGCTCTGCGTCCGCCTCGACTGGTGGTCGCGCACGCCGGGCACCTCCTAGTGCCCCGGCAGGCACCGGGCGCCGCGACGGGGCGGACGTCGCCTGTCGGGGCACTAGTCCTGCCGGCGTTCCTTCCATCGGTGCCGCACCTCCTTGATCCGCTGCCGGGCGGCGGCGTCGCACAGCGCCGCCGTCAGCAGCGGGGCGGTGCGCCGCCGGGCCAGCAGCAGCCGCTGGTTGACGACCGGCCGGGGCCGCCAGTGGTGCTTGTACGGCTCGTCACCGCGCAGCAGGCTCAGCGCGCCCCGCTCGCCGGTGCCGGTGTGCTGGGCGCAGGCGTCCAGGAGCATCACGGCGACGTCCGCCTTGCGCTCCCGCAGCCGGGGATGCGCCCCGTACAGGTAGCCGCCGGCGAGGCTCGGCGACAGCAGGGTCAGGTCGACGGCGACCACCTCGTCGTCGAGCCGGAACTCGGTGACCACCGCGTCCCCGGACCGCACCATCGGCCCCACCGAGCGCACCAGATGCTCCTGGAACCGGGACTGGAGGTGCTCGGTGGTCACCTTGCGCCCCTGCCACTGGAGCCGGTGCAGATCGAGCAGCCGGCGCAGCGCCGCGTCGACCCCGTCGGGCGGTACGGCGTCCCGGCGCACCCCGAGCGAGCCCAGCTTGCGCAGCTTGGCGCGGACCCGCTGGGCCTTGTTCGAGGGCAGCCGGCCGACCAGCTCGTCCATCGACACGGCCGGCAGCTCCAGGCACAGCGAGTCGGGCACCTTCCGGCACGGGCCGCGCCAGCGGTCGTAGACCCGCTCCGCCGCGGCGCCGGGCCGCACCTCGCGGAAGTCGATCAGCGCCGTCCGGGCCGCCTCCGCCAGCTCCCGGGTGAGCGCGCCCGCCACCCGGCCGTCGTCGGCGTCGGCGAGCAGCACGTCCGCGTAGTCCGAGATCGCCCCGCCGAGCGGCACCAGGGTGGGCAGCGGCCGGTGCACCAGCATCAGCGGCGCCGCGCCGACCAGTTCACCGCCGTGGCGCACCACGACGAGGCGGAGCCGGCCGGGGATGCCGTAGGAGCGCCACCAGGAGTGCAGCCAGGGGTGGCTCTGGAACGGGGTGGCCGTGCCGCACCGCCGGTACAGGCGCCCCCAGGCCGGGGCCAGAGCGGCGAAGGCGCCCTCGTCGGTGACGAGTTCGGTGGTGTACGCGGCCAGCGTCGGACGGGCCGTCGTCGTCACAGCTGTCCGTGCGCGTCGGCGGCGACGGCCGGTCCGGGCACCGAGGCCTGGACGGCGGCTTCCTCCACACGGCGCCGGGGCCGCACCAGCAACACCAGCGCGCCCAGCAGACCGCCCGCGCTCGCGCCCACCAGACCGGTCACCTTCGAGGACGCCGAGGTGGCCGCGACCGGCTTCAACGCCCTTGAGAACTGGAGGAGTTCGACGTTCGTGTCGGCCTTGGTGTAGTTGGCGTGCCGGATGAGCGAGCGGGCCACGGCGTTGGCCATGTCGGCGGCCTGGAGACGGTGCGGCGAGGTGGCCGTGACGGCGACCATCGGCGCGTCCGGCGAGGTCTCCGTCTGCACGCTGCTCTGGAGCGTCTTCACCGGCACCCCGGCCCACACCTGCGCGTCCCCGAGCACCGCGAGCTGCGTCGCGACCCGGCCGTAGGCCTGCGCGAACCCCTGCGCGGACGCGGTGTCGGCCTTGTCCGCGGGCACGGCGATGACATAGCTGGTGGCCGTGTAGCTGGGCGGCGTCAGCACGCCGTAGGCGCCGCCCAGCAGTCCGCCGGCGACCACCCCGGCCGCCAGCAGCGACCAGGGCGGGAACGCGCGGGAGGACGGGCGGGACGCTCGGACGGTGTTCTCGGTCATGGCGTACTGGCTCCCTGGGATGTGGTGGCGAGTGCGGCCGCGTAGACGTCCATGAGCTGGGCGGCGCTGCGGGTGATGCTGTAGTGGCGGGCGGCGTCCGGTGCGCTGCGCGGGCCGGGTCCGGCGGCGCGGGCGGCGGCCAGCGCCCCGGCGTAGGCGTCGGCGCCGCCCGCGACGCGGCGGGCGCCCGGGGCGGCGGCGGACGGCAGGTCCTCGACGGCCGGGCAGGAGCTGTAGAGCACGGGCAGCCCGGCGGCCAGCGCCTCGACGACCGCGAGCCCGAACGCCTCCTCGGCGGAGGGCGAGGCGAACACGTCCATGGCGGCGGTGAGGTCGGGCAGGTCGGGGTCCTGGGCGAGGCCGGGGTCCTGGGCGGCGCCGGGGTGTGGCGCGCCGTCGCAGACGTAGGGCCGCTCGCCGGCGAACAGCACCCGGCCGGCCACCCCGGCGTCCCGGGCCGCGCGCCGCAGGGCGTCCTCCTCGGGGCCGCCGCCCACCAGCAACAGCCTGCAGTCGGCGGGGAGCTGGGCCAGCGCCCCGATCAGGACGTCGAACCGCTTGCCGGGCGCGAGCCGCCCGACGGCACCGACGAGCCAGGCGTCCCGCGGGATGCCGAGCCGGTCGCGGACCCGCTGCCGCCGGGCCGGGTCGAAGCGGAACCGCTCCAGGTCGATGCCGTTGGGGACGACCTCGATCCGCGGCCCCGGCACCCCCCACCGGCGCAGCCGCTCGGCGACGGTCGGCGAGACGGCCACCGTGGCCCGCCCGAGCCGCTCACCCGCCAGGTACAGCGCCCGCACCCCGGCGGTCAGCGCCCGCCCCTCCAGCTGTGAGTCGCCGAGCGAGTGCTCGGTGGCGACGACGGCCCGCACGCCCGCGAGGCGCGCGGCGATCCGGCCGTAGAGACAGGCCCGGTACAGGTGGGTGTGGACGAGGTCGTAGCGGCCCCGGCGGATCAGCCGGACCAGTCGGGGCAGCGCGGACAGGTCCCGGTTCCCGGTCATCCCGAGGTGGACCACCCGCACCCCGTCCGCGGCCAGTCCGCGCGCCACCGGTCCCGGATTGGTGAGCGTGACGACGTCGCAGGAGACCGGCAGGTGCCGCAGCAGCAGCCGCAGCTGCTGCTCCGCACCGCCGACCCCGAGCCCCGTGATGACGTGCAGTGCCTTCATTCACAGCCCCTCGACGGGACGGCGGCGCAGCCGGTGCAGCCGGTACTTCAGGAAGAGCCGCACGGCGTTGTCGTTCTGCCCGATGTGCACCCGGGGCAGGGCGTGCGGCCCGTTCAGCGGACCGGGGTCGATGGCGCAGGCATAGCCGTACCCGGCGTCCCGTACGGCGTCGACGGCACGCCGGTCGACGGTGCCGTAGGGGTAGCAGAAACCGTCGACGGGTGCCTGGAGCAGTTCCTCCAGCCTCGCCCGGCTGTCGGCGGTCTCCGCCCGCAGGGTCTGCGGGTCGGCCTTCGTCAGGTCGACGTGGGTGAGCCCGTGCGAACCGATCTCCACCCCGCCCCTGGCCGCCCGCCGGATCCCGTCGGCGGTGAGCAGCGGCCTGCGCGGGCCCAGCGGGTCCCAGGCGTTGTCGCCGCCGAGCCGTCCGGGCAGTACGAACAGGGTGGCGCCGCAGCCCCAGCGGTCGAGGACGGGCAGCGCGTGGTCGAGGAAGTCGGCGTACCCGTCGTCGAAGGTCAGCCCCACCAGCCGGCGCCCCTCGCCGCGGGACCGGGCGGCGAGCAGTTCGGCCACCGACACCCCGCGCAGTCCCCGCCGGCGCAGCCAGCCCAGCTGTTTCTCCAGGCGCTCGGGGGTGACGGTGATGCGGTACGGATCGTCGGAACAGTCGCCCACCGAGTGGTACATGGCGACCCAGGGGACTGGGCCGGTGGCGTGTCCGGCCTTCGCGGCGGACTCGGTGGCCTCGGTGGCCTCGGTGGACTCAGCGGACTCAATGGAAGACGGCATGCGCGAGCCTTCGGGTGGCGGTGGCTACGGAACGGAGTGCGGGAGCGAAACCCTGGGCGTCCAGGGCCCAGCCGAGCAGGACGAAGACGACGGTGACGGCGGTGGCGCCGGCGGCCAGACCGGTGAACGGGTCCGCCGGGCGCGCGGCGACGAAGATCCCCACGGCGGCCGCGGCCACGGCCGCCCGCACCGGACGGCTCAGCTCGGCCAGCACCCGCCGGGTCCGGATCGGTACGCTGCGCGGGCCCATGCCGGCCAGCAGGAGCAGGGCGGTGGCGGTGATGCCGGTGGCGTTGGCGGCGGCGATCCCGGTGACGCCGTACCGGCCCACGGTCAGGGCGCCGATCCAGGAGGTCACCACGATCCCGGCGGCCATGGCGCCCACCGGGTACCAGGTGGCGCGGCCCGCCGAGAAGTAGGAGCGGACCAGCACCCCGACCAGGGTCTGCCCGAGCAGCCCGAGCGCGTAGATCCGCATCACCCCGGCCGTGGCGGCGGTGTCCGCGGCGGTGAACGCGCCGCGCTGGAAGAGCAGCAGGATGAGCTGCGGCGCACAGGCCACCACCACGGCGGTGCCGAGCAGCACCACGCTCGCGGCCACCGAGAGGTCCCGCTCCACCCGGTTCCGGGCCCGCTCGGTGTCGCCCTCGGCCAGCGCCCGGGCCACCACCGGGAAGGTGACCGTGCACAGCATCATCGACATCGTCATCGGGATCTGCGCGACCTTCTGCGCGTAGTTCAGGTGCGAGATGGCCCCGGAGTGCAGGTGCGAGGCGAGGAACCGCTCGATCAGCACCTGCGACTGCCGGCACAGCGCGAAGAGCAGCACGGTGGCCATCAGCGTGACGTTCAGGGGCCGTTCCCCGGCGACGGCCGCGGTGCTCTTCCCGGTCCTCGGCCTGTGCCGCAACCGCCGCAGCAGCGAGGGAAGTTGTACGACGACCATCAGGGCGCCCCCGGCCGCGACCCCGAACGCGGCCGACCGCACGCCCCAGTGGCCGCCGAGCGTGAACATCGCCGCGATGATGCCGGCGTTGTAGGCGACGTAGATCGCGGCCGGCGCGAGGAAGCTCCGGTGCGCGCGCAGGGCGGCGCTGCAGTAGCCGGCCAGCCCGAAGGTCAGCACGCAGGTGGCGGTGAGCCGGGTGCAGCCGACGGCGAGCCCGGGGTCCCGGAGCCCGGGTGCGAGCACCTCGACGAGCTGCGGGGCCCCGCCGACCAGCAGGGCGCCGACGGCGGCGAAGGCGAGGGCCAGCCTGGGCAGCGTCCCGGCGACGAGGGCCCGGACGGGGTCGCCGGGCGCCCCCTGCGCCCTGCGGGCGAGGGCCATGCTGAAGGCGGGGATGAGAGCGAAGGCCAGCCCGTCCTCGATGAGCAGCGTCGCGGCGAACTCGGGAACGGTCCAGGCGACGAGGAACGCGTCGGTGTCCCGCCCGGCCCCGAAGAGCCGCGCGAGGGACTGGTCGCGGACCAGCCCGAGCAACGACCCGAGCACGGAGAGGACGGCGGTGACGAGGGCGGCCCTGGCGAGAAAACCGCGCGTGGGGCCGGCGCTCTCAGCGCCGGCGCCGACACCTTCCTTCCTGGGGGCGCGGGGCTGTGACATGTGCGGCTCCGCCGCGTGGGCGCGACCAGCCACATCGGACCCGCAGTCGACATCCGACCCTTCCACTCCCGGCATCCGAGAAGGCGTCACCGTCATAGCGCCGCGGCTTCCTCGGCACGCTCCGCCCCCACCAGCGCCCACCAGGCCACCACCCCGAACACCACCGCCGTGAGCACGGTCGACGGCCCCCCGATGTCGCCGTACGCGAAGTCGACCAGCTGCCAGACCAGCAGCCCGCACCCCACCAGCGCGCAGTCGAGGCCGTCACCGCCCCGCACCCGCCACAGCCCCCGCAGCCCGCACGCCAGCAGCGCCAGCCAGCTGCCCGCCAGCGCCAGCAGCCCGAGCAGCCCCTGCTCGCTGAGCACCAGCAGATACATGTCGTGCGGCGACAGCAGCGGCTGTTTCCGGTACGCGGCCCCCGCCCCCTCCGTGTCGCTCCCGGACGACAGCGCCAGCGAGGCGTGCCCGTCCCGGTACGCCGGGAAGTTCTTCAGGCCGACGCCGGTCACCGGGTGCTCCCGCCACATCCCGGTCGCCGCCGCCCACAGCGTGTACCGGTCGACCACCGACTGGTCCGGCGCGTCCGTGACCTGCCCGATGCTGCTGATCCGCTCCTGGAGCATCGCCGTACCGACCCCGAAGCCGCCCACCAGCACCACACCGGCCGCGACCGCGACCGCCGCCACCTTCAGCGCCCGCCGCAGGCCGGCCAGGGCGAGCTGCACCCCGCAGGTCAGCACGGTCGCGATCCAGGCGCCCCGGCTGAAGGACAGGGCCAGCGGCAGCAGCAGCCCGAGCGCGCAGGCGCCCGCCGCGATCCGCTGCCGTACCGGCGCCCGTCCGAGCGCCAGACCGAGCGCGCAGACCAGGCCGAACGACACGACGGTGGCCATCCCCATCACGTCCTGCGGCCCGAAGGTGCCGACCGCGCGGATCTCCTGGCCCTGGTAGGACGCCCCGGTCCCGGTGAGGTACTGGTGCACCCCGACCGCGCCCTGCCAGCCCGCCAGCCCCACGAACGACCAGGCCAGCAGCCGGAGGTCGGCGCGGTCCCGGACCAGCAGCACGACGGCGGCGGGGACCAGGACGAACACCTGGAGGTAGCGGCCGAGGCCGGTCAGTCCGGCGCCCGGCGAGGCCGCGCCCATCGCGGCGACGGCCAGCCCCACGACCGGTGTGCCGAGCACCGTCACGGCGGTCGCGGACAGCGGGCGCCGCCGTTCCCGCAGGGTGCGCACCGCGGCGTACAGCACCACAAGGGCGGACACCGCGTCGGCGGGCCCCGCGCCGCCCTCCGCGCCGCCCGGGGCGAGCGGCAGCGCGAGGACCGCGAGCACGGCGACCGCGGCCAGCACCGGCGGCAGCCGCAGCGGCCCGGCCGGCGAGAGTGCGAAGCTCATTCTCAGCTCCCCGTCGGGCGCACGAGCGCGGCCGCGGTGCGCAGCAGGATGCAGACGTCCTGCCACAGCGACCAGTTGTCGATGTAGGCGTTGTCGAAGCGGGCCCGGTCCTCGATGGAGGTGTCGCCGCGCAACCCGTTGACCTGGGCGAGGCCGGTGATACCGGTCCGCATCCGGTGGCGGGCCGCGTAGCCCGGGTAGCTCTGGCTGAACTGGCCGACGAAGTAAGGCCGTTCGGGGCGCGGGCCGACCAGGCTCATGTCGCCCCAGAGCACGTTCCACAGCTGCAGCAGCTCGTCCAGCGAGGTCTGGCGCAGGAAGCGGCAGAAGCGGCTCATCTCGACCTCGCCGGCCACGCTCCACCGGGTGGCGGCCTCGTGCGCGTCGACCGGGCGGTGGGTGCGCAGCTTCAGCAGGGTGAAGGGGCGGCCGTCCTTGCCGATCCGCTCCTGCCGGAAGACGACCCCGGGTCCGTCGGTGATCCGCAGCACCGCCGCGCACACCAGCAGCAGCGGGCCGGCCAGCACCAGCGTCGCCCCGGAGACCGCGATGTCCAGGATCCGCTTGCCGATGCTGCCGCGCCGCCGCGAGCCCATCTCCAGCCGGCGGCAGGAGAACCCGGCGAGCTGGTCGCGCATCTCGTACGCCGGTGAGTCCGCGTCGACCTCCCACACCACGCAGCCCGACTCGGCCAACGCCCGCAGCAGCGGGCCCTGTTCGGTGCGGACGGCGGGGTGGACGGTGAGGACGGCCCGGACCCCGTTCTGGATGAGGGCCCGCTCGACCTCCTCGCCGGTGGTCAGCACGGGCAGGCCCGCGGGCCCCTCGGGGTGTTCGGCGACGACGCCGACCGGGCGCACCCCGCAGTCCGGGTGGCGCAGCACGGCGGCCGCGACCCGCTGGGCGGTGGCGGCCGGGCCGATGACCAGGGCGGCACGCGGCCGGCGCAGCAGGGCGCGGCGGCGCCGCCAGTGCACCAGCCCGCGGCCGGCGACGGCCGTCGCCGCGTGCAGGGCGAAGCCCAGCAGCAGGACCCGGGCGGACAGCGCCCGGTCCGGGTGCCAGGCGGCGAGGGCCGCGGCCAGGCCCAGCCAGACGACGGCGATCCGGCCGCAGACGACGGGGAGTTCGTCCAGGATCCCGGTCATCCGCCGGATGGTCCGCGGGCGCAGCAGTACCGCGCCGGCCGCCAGCAGACCGACCAGGACGGGCCGCCGGACGGCCTCGTCGAGCGCGGCCGCGCCGAGCAGCGCGGCGCACAGGTCGGCGGCGAGCAGCGGCACCGGGGAGGCGGGCCGCGCGGGCGGCCGCCGCAGCGGGAACCGGAAGCCGCCGGCGGTGCGCGGCGGCAGGACCGAGACAGGCGAGAGTCCGTGGTCCCGGGGCTGCGCGCCGGGGGAGGGGACGGTGCTTTCCGCGGTCACGAGTGGATGGACTCCCTGCACTCGAAGGACACCAGCGGCCGCCCGCCGAGGAGTTCGCGGTACAGCTCCGCGACCGCCTCCGCCGAGCGCCGCACATCGTGCGTGGACAGGACGTGCCGGCGTCCCTGGCCGCCGAGCGACGCGCGCAGCTCCGGGTCGAGGAGCAGCGCGGCGACGGCCCCGGCCAGCGCGCCCGGCCGCCCCGGCGGGACCAGACAGTGCGCCGCGTGGCCGGGCGGCAGGCTCTCGCGGGCGCCGTCGACATCGGTGACCAGCACCGGGCGCCCGCAGGCCAGCGCCTCCAGCGGGGCCAGCGCCATGCCCTCCCAGCGGGACGGCAGCACCACCAGGTCGGCGGCCCGGTACCAGGGGCGGACATCCGCGACGGCGCCGGTGAACTCGACGGAACCGGGGGCGAGTCGGCGCAGCGCGTCCCGGTCGGGTCCGTCGCCGACCAGCACCAGCCGGGCGTCCGGCACCCGGCGCAGCACCTCGGGCCAGGCCCGCAGCAGCACGTCCTGGCCCTTCTGCCGGCACAGCCGCCCGACGCACACCACCAGGGGCGCTCCCCGGCCGGGGGCGCAGGGGGCGCTGGAGGCGCTGGGGCTGCTAGGGGCGCTGAGGGTTCCGAGGTCTCCGGGTGTTCCGTGCACTCCGGGTGTTCCGTGCACTCCGGGTACTCCGGGTACTCCGGGTACTCCGGGCGTTCCAGGTACTCCGGGTGCGAAGTGCGCGGTGTCGATGCCGTTCGGTACGACGGTGTAGCGGGCGCGGATGCCGGCGCGCACGCCGGTCGCACGCTCGGCCTCGCTGACGCACAGCACCCGGTGCGCCCAGCGCGCGCCCCACCGCTCCCACCGCAGCGCCAGCGCGGCGGTGGCGCCGCCGACCGCCTCGAAGGACCAGGCGTGCGGCTGGAACAGGGTCGGGACGCGCCCGCGTACGGCGAGCCGTCCGGCGAGGCCCGCCTTCGCGCTGTGCGCGTGCACCACTGCGGGCCGTACCTCGTCGAGCAGCCCGGTGAGGCGGCGCACCTCGGCCGGGAGACCGGCGCCCGGGGAGCGGTCCGCGTGCCACCCGCGCACCTCGGCGCCCAATCCCCGTGCGCGCTCGGCCAGTTCACCGCCGGGGCAGGCCACCGTGACCCGCATGCCGGCCGCGAGCTGAGCCTTCGTCAGGTCCAGGACGACCCGGGCCACACCGCCCTCGACGGGCTGAGCCAGGTGGAGGACCCGTGGCCGAGGGTCGGTTGCTGATGGCTGCATACGCGGATTTCCTCGCTCGCGGGGGGCGCTCGGGACTGCGGGCCGGAATGCGCCGCACTACGGCGCGTCCACAGCGGCGAAGAGCGCGCCCGCCCACGCCGCGTCGCGCTGGGAAACGAGCCGGAAGGTCAGCTGGTCACCGCCCTGGACGAGAGCCGTACCTAGATCGAACACATCCGAGTCGTAGCCGAGCGTGTTGGCGTACGCGGGCTCACGCCGGGCGCGTACCGGGCCGGGTTCGTCGATCGTGGAGTTGAGTACGTCGTCGGCCGGGTCGGCGGAGTCATGGAGCGGGACGGGTGCGTGGCCGGCGGTGGTGTAGGTGAGCGAGTCGCCGGTACCGCCCCGGTCGCCGTTGTAGGCCACCAGACCCACCTGACCTCCGGCGCCACGCGGGGCGTGTAGCCCGTTCAGCCGAACCTCGGCCGGCCGGTCCAGGGAGTCGAAGCCGTCGTGGAGGGAGAGCGTGCGCCGCGGTTGCGCCGGGTCCTCGTACGCCACGACCAGCGTCCAGCCGCCCCAGGCGCCGGACCGGGACCTGCCCATCGCCGTGTTCACCTGGCCGACCGTCCACATCCCCGGGCCGCTGGACCGGACCAGGGCGGTGACGTCCGCCGAGGCCTGGAAGGCGTCCGCGCCGCGGGCCACCCGGTGGCCCACCACGGTGTCCGCGAGCAACTCCTTGTAGGCGCCGCCGGGTTCGGCGATCAGCACCCGCCCGTTGTCCCGGGCCGGCTTCTGTTCGCCGGCCAGCAGGTTGCCGCCCCAGTACAGCCGCGCGTACGTCACCCGGGAGCCGGCCGGCAGCCGGAGTTCGGCGCGGGAGGAGTTGTAGGTGCCGGGGTCGTCGTCCACGTCGACGTAGAACATGTCGAAGTTCCCGTTCACCGCCGGGACTTGGCCCTCCCGGGCGGCCGCGCAGGGCGGCTCGGACGGGGCGGCGGCCGCGGTGCGGCAGCTGGTGGACGCGTTGGCCGCGCGGGCGAATCCGCCGTGCTGCACCGCGTGGTAGCGCTCGGCGAACGGGATGCGCGCGGACTCCGGGGCGGGCGGTGCGGTCGCCCGGGCGGTGCCCGGTGCCCAGATCGCGGCGAGGGCGAGCGCGCCGACCGACGCGCGACGCAGCAGCGGCGGGCCGAGGGGATTGCGCATGACCGGCTTCGCCCTTTCGGGGAGAGGGAGAAAGTGTGCGATGTAATGGCAATACGGGCAAGTCGGGAGATGCGCAACTCTAGTCTCTATCCGTACTAATCCGGCGAAACCGATCAAGTGTGTCGGATTGGTGAAGGAGGGCTCCCGGGAGATCACTCCTTTGGCGGCACAACCCGAGCCGGTGCCACGCGTTGACACAGCGCTGGGCATCCGCCCGGATGTTTGTTTCGATCCCAAGGAGCATCTCTCCATGTCGCGTATCGCGAAGGGCCTGGTCCTTTCCACCGCCGCCGTCGCGGCCGTCGCCGGCGGCGCCGGTGTGGCCGCCGCGGACAGCGGGGCGAACGGCGCCGCCGCCCACTCCCCGGGCGTGCTGTCTGGCAATGTGATCCAGGTTCCGATCCACGTGCCGATCAACCTCTGCGGCAACACCATTGACGTGGTCGGTCTGCTGAACCCCGGGTTCGGCAACACTTGCGTCAACGGCTGACGCAGCGGCTGTTCCCTTTCGGCCGGCCGTCCGCCCGCGCACCCCGCGGGCGGGCGGCCGGCCCGCGTCCGTCCGGGCGCTTCCCCCGAACGGGCGGCTGCGGGTGGCGGTGGGCGGACGAGCGGTTGCGGGCCGGCACGGGTGATTCCACGGTGGGCAGCAGGATCCGACGCACACCGAAAGGAACACCCATGCGCGCTCTGCCCGCACGGCGTCTCGCGTCCACCGCGCTCTGCGCCGCCCTTCTGGCCGGGGTCGCCGGCCCGGCGGCCGCCGCCGCCCCGGCCCACGAGCGCACCCGTGCGACCCATCGGGCGCCCGCCCCCGGAGCCGACGCCCTCCTCGGCCGGACCAGGTCGCTCGGCGACCTCGCCGCCGTGCTCGCACCGGTCACCGACCTGCTCACCGCCGCACTCAAGGCGGACAACGGCCAGTTGGCCCCCGAACGGGCGGCCCGGCTCGCCGCCGCGGCCAGGTCGGCGATCACCCGGCTCACCGCGCCGGCCCCGGCCCAGCAGTCGACGGCCCAGCAGTCCGCCCCGGCCCGGCCCGCCGCGGTCGCCCAGGCCAAGGGGCTCGGCGGCGAACCCACGGCCAAGGAGCTGACCGACGACGCGCTGAAATCCCTTCAGACCGCGATCGACAACCTGGTCAAGGCCGTCACCTCCGGCGACGCGGGCCAGGTCGCCCCGGCCGGCACCGCCGTCCTGACCGGCCTGGCCGACTACCTCGCCGCGCTCCTGCTCGGCGGCGGCCTGCCCGCGCCCGCCCGTGCCGCACGGCCGACCCTGCCCGGCCTCCCGGCGACCGTGCTCCTGCCGCCGCCCTCGTCCTGACCGGGCCTTTTCAGGGAATTTGATCTCATATGTCTTCCGCGCACGGGGTTTCCGGCCCGCCGGGACATCGTTAGGCACGCCGAAAGTCGCCGAAGAAAGGAACACGATGAAGTCCCTGAAGGCCGCCGCCGTCGTTGCCGGTTCCGTGGCTCTCGCCGGCGTCGCCGCGCCCGCGTTCGCCTACACCACCGCCGACCTCACCCCCACCAGCCTCAACGGCGCCGTGAACACGCTCACCAAGGGCCCCCTGACCCTGGACGACGCGCTGCCGATGCCGCTCCAGCACCAGTCGGACGCGCTCGACACCGAGAACAAGCAGTCCGTGCTCAGCACGGTCAAGGGCGCGGCCGGCAGCCTCAACCAGCACAACCCGCTGCTCGGCGGCCTGCCCCTGCAGAGCTGAGGCGACGCGGCCGGGGCCTGCCACGGGGCCGTTCGAGGGACACCGTTCGAGTGACAGCGGGGGTGTCCCTCGTTCGTGTGGCGGAGCCCCGCGGGCGTCCGCCGGTCGGGTGAGCGGGCACCCGTCCGCCCGGCGGCCCGGCGATACGGTCGCGCGGTGACCTCAACCCCAAGCGAGACCCGCCCCTTCCGCATCGCCGACCTCGGCACCCTCGTCGTACTGGCCTGGAGCGGCGAGGCGCCCGACGGCAGTGACATGCCCTACCTGCTGGCCTACTCCCTCGGTGACGCCGAGGGCGGTCCGCGGGCCACCTCGGCCGCGATCGGGACGCTGCTGGCGAACAACGGGCTGCCGGTCGGCGGCGACGTCGTCGACGGCACCGCCCGGCCCAGCCTGCCCGTCACCCTGCTCGTCGAGGCCGGCCAGGCCGTCCTCAACCTGGCCCCGCTCAACGCCCAGTGCCCCGCCCCCGAGGAGTGGCTCGCCGCGGTCGCCGAACGCGGCTACGCCTACCTGGTGTTCACCACCCGCCCGTGGCCCGAGGGCGAGCCGGGCAAGCCCGTCACCCCCGAGGCGCTGAAGGACTTCGCCGGGGCCGAGGAGACGCTGACGGCCGCCGCGCACGTCGTACTGCCGGCCCGCAGCCTGCGCGGCTGATGGCGCGGACCGCGGGCGCCGGGCGGGGGTTCGCGCTGCTGACGGTGGTCACGGGGGCGGCCGGGCTGCTGGCCTCCTGGGTCATCACCCTCGACAAGTTCAAGCTGCTGGAGAACCCGCGCTTCGTGCCCGGGTGCAGCCTGAACCCGGTGGTGTCCTGCGGCAGCGTGATGAAGAGCGACCAGGCCTCGGCGTTCGGGTTCCCCAACCCGATGCTGGGCCTGGTGGCCTACGGCATCGTCATCTGCGTCGGCATGAGCCTGCTGGCCGGCGCCCGCTTCCCCGCCTGGTACTGGCTGACCTTCGACGCCGGCTGTGTGTTCGGCGTCGGGTTCGTGTCCTGGCTCCAGTTCGAGTCGCTGTACCGGATCAACGCGCTGTGCCTGTGGTGCTGCCTGGCCTGGGTCGCCACCATCCTGCTGTTCTGGTACGTCACCTCGCACGCCGTACGCCGGCGGTTCCTGCCCGCGCCGGAGTGGCTGCGCGCGTTCCTCGGCGAGTTCACCTGGGTGCTCCCGCTGCTGCACATCGGAGTCGTCGGCATGCTGGTCCTGACCCGCTGGTGGGACTTCTGGACGAGCTGACGAGCCGACGAGCCGACGAGCCGATCAATGCTGCACCCGGGTGAATTGTGAACTGATGTCGTTTTCCGGCTCGTTACCCGGTACGGACCTCGCTCCCCGCATCCTGAAAGGGCCCGTACCTGAGATGAAGCCGACCACCCGAGGAACCCTTGCCGCCGTCGTCACGGGCGTCGCGGCCACCGTGGCGGCCGTGGGTGCCGCCGCCGGGCCCGCCGCCGCGGCCGGCGCGGTCCCCGTTCCCGTGCCGTTGGGCGGCGTCGGGAAGTCCCTCGACATGGAGGTGCCCAGTGTCGGCATGGAGCTGCCGCTGCTGACGCCCGGCGCCCCCGACGGGCCGCGCTACGTCGAGGGCCGGCTGCTCCCGGACCGCGCCCTGCCCCAGCTGCCGGTCCGCGGCGGGCTGCCCGGCCTCGGCCTGCGTGCCCCGCTCCCGCACGTCCTCGGCGCCGACTTCGACCACGTCGGCGTCGACGCCCCGGCCGGCGACCTGCGCACCCTCGCCCCCGGCCTGTCGGTGGAGGCCCCGCTCACCGCGCCCGACCCGAGGAACTTCGGCCTGCCCGGCCTGCAGAGCCCCCGGGCGGGCCTGCTCGCCCCGGTCGTCCAGACCGTCGCCGGCGGCGACCTGGGTGCCGGGCCCGGTCTGTGACTCCCCCGCAGAACGGCGGTTCCGGCCCGCCCGTGCACCGGATGGCGGCGCGGCGGTGACCGGGCGGCCCCTCGGACGGTTACCGGTACCGACAGCGATCGGTGAACCGTACGAGGAGTGAGCATGGTCGTCGGATTCGGTGGTGTGGCGGTGGGCGCGGAGCCGGGCGCCGGGCAGCCGGACAGAGCCGGGGCGGGCAGACCGACCCGGCGCGAGATGACGCGGGGGCTGCTCGCCGCCGCGGCCGCCCTGGCACTCGCCCCGGTCGTGGCCGCCTCCCGCCCGGTGCCCCCGGCGGACGGGTCGGCCGGCACCTCCTTCGACGAGACCTACCGGGGCCGCCGTATCCACGGGGTCCTGGTGCCGACGGCGGGACGGGTCGCCGGGCAGGGCGAGTGGGAGGTCACCGTGGACGGCCGGCCGCTGCACCTGATGCGGCGGGCCGACGGCACCTGGCTGAGCATGGTCGACCACTACAGCTCGTACCCGACCCCGCTGGAGGCGGCGCGGGCGGCCGTCGACGAGATCGGGCCCGGGCAGCGGCTGCGGGACCTGGCGCCGGGGCCGATGGGCGGGGGACACATGCACATGGGGGGAGACCATGGCGTACGTGCGTAAGGACGTCGGCAGGCTGACGGCCGGCGAGCGCAAACGGCTCGTGAAGGCGTTCCTGGAGGTCAAACGGCGGGGCGAGTACGACGAGTTCGTGCGGATGCACATCGACTACTACACCTCCGACGGCGACGACGGGCTGCGCACCGCCCACATGGCACCCTCCTTCCTGCCCTGGCACCGCCGCTTCCTGCTGGACCTGGAGCGTGCCCTGCGCCGGGTGGACGGGTCGGTGACCGTGCCGTACTGGGACTGGACCCGGGACCGTACGAAGTCCGCCGTGCCGTGGACGAGGGACCTGCTCGGCGGGAACGGCCGGGCCCGGGACCAGCAGGTGATGACCGGTCCGTTCGCCTATGCGGGCGGGCACTGGACCATCAAGGAGGGCATCACCGACGGCGAGTTCCTCGCCCGGGACCTGGGCCGGGCCCGCGACCCCATCGAACTGCCCACCCGGGCCGAACTCGACCGGGCGCTGGCCGACCCGGCGTACGACGTCCCGCCCTGGGACTCGACCGTCACCCGGGGCTTCCGCAACAGGCTGGAGGGCTGGGGGACCGGGTCCGGCAGCGCGTCCTGGCACAACCACAACCGGGTGCACCGCTGGGTCGGCGGGGCGATGCTCGGCGGCGCCTCCGTCAACGACCCCGTCTTCTGGTTCCATCACGCCTTCATCGACCTGCAGTGGGAGCGCTGGCAGGCCCGGCACCGCGGGCAGCGCTATCTGCCGGCGCGGCCGCCGGGGGCCACGGACCCGCAGCACGGCCGGGTCGTCGCCCGGGGCGAGAAGCTGCCCCCGTGGGACGTCACCCCGCAGTCGCTGGAGGACGTGAGCCGGATCTACCGGTACGCCTGAGCGGCCCCGGACACGGGAAGAGCCCCGGTGCACAGGGCGCCGGGGCTCTTCCGCGCGGGTGGCTCAGTGGCCGTAGCCGCCGCCCTTGTGGTCGCCGTCCTTGTGGTGGCCGCCGTCGTTGACGCAGGTGTTGCCGAACGCGGGGTTCAGCAGACCGATCACGTCGATGGTGTTGCCGCACACGTTCACCGGGATGTTGATCGGCACCTGGATGACGTTGCCGGACAGCACGCCGGGCGAGCCGACGGCCTCGCCGTTGGCACCCGCGTCGGCCAGGGCCAGGCCGGCCCCGCCGATCACCACAGCGCCGGTGCCGAGGGCGACGGCAGCGGCCTTCGCGATGCGAGACATCACGTTCTCCTTCTTGTTGCTCGGGGAGTGCGCCGGCCGGACCGGCCGCCGCACTCCCCGTTCAACGTCCCGACCTGCGGCTGGTCACGCCGATCACGGGACGATCACCCCAAGGGCCGGAGTCAGGGCAGCCGTCGTACCGGGGTGCCCGCCAGGAAGGACCGGATGTTCTCCACGGCCTGGCCGTAGTACGTCGTGTAGTTGGCGTAGGAGACATAGCCGAGGTGCGGGGTGGCCAGCAGGCGGGGTGCGGTGCGCATCGGGTGGCCGGCGGGCAGCGGCTCCTCGTCGAAGACGTCGACACCGGCGCCCGCGATCCGGCCCTCGTGCAGCGCGGCGAGCAGCGCGTCCTGGTCGACGACGGCCGCGCGGGAGGTGTTGACGAGGTAGGCGGTGGGCTTGAGAAGGGCGAGTTCGGCGGCGCCGAGCAGTCCCCGGGTGCGGTCGCCGAGCGCCAGGTGGATCGAGACGAAGTCACTGGTGGCGAGCAGGTCCGCCATGCTCGGCGCGAGGCCGACGCCGACCTCCCGGGCACGCTCCTCGGTGAGGTTCCGGCTCCAGGCGCTCACCCGCATCCCGAAGGCGAGCCCCACCTGCGCGACCCTGCTCCCGATCCGGCCGAGTCCGAGCAGTCCCAGCCGGCGCCCGTGCAGATCGGCGCCGACGGTGGACTGCCAGGGCCCGCCGGTACGCAACGCCGTGCTCTCCTCGACCAGCCCCCTGGCCAGCCCCAGCAGCAGCGCCCAGGTCAGCTCGACCGGCGGGGCCGAGGAACTCTCCGTGCCGCACACCGTGATCCCGTGCGCCTCGGCGGCCGCGTAGTCGATGACGCCGTTGCGCATCCCGGAGGCGACCAGCAGCCGGAGCCGGGGCAGTCGGCCGAGGAGCGAGCCGGGAAAGGCGACGCGCTCGCGCAGGGTGACGACGATGTCGAAGCCGACGAGAGCGGCGACGAGTTCGTCCTCGTCCGCGAGATGCCCGCGCAGCGGGACGACCTCGACCCGGTCGGAGAGGGAGTCCCAGTCCCCGAACTCCTTGGCCACACCTTGGAAGTCGTCGAGTACAGCACAACGAAGACGCATGGGATCACCGTATCGGCGGCGTCGGCCGCGGACCCGGAAACGGTTCAAGTACTGATGGTACGAGTGCTGATGGTTGGAGGATTGTTAGTTGGAGTATTGATAGATAAGTGAGTTGACGATACTGTCGCGGTACGACGACGAAGCGGCGAGGGAGAGACCGATGAGCCAGGACTTCAAGAACCTCGACATGACGATGATGTTCGCGATCCACGACGCGCTCCGCCGTGAACTGGAGCGGCTGGCCCGGACGGCCGCGCGGGTCGACGAGGACCCCCGGCACGTCCTGAGCACCGCGGTCGGCTGGGAGCTCTTCAAGAAGTTCCTGACCGCCCACCAGACCTCCGAGGACCTGCGGATCTGGCCGGTCATGCGGGCGGCCCTGGCCGGGCGGACCTCCGAACTGGCCCTGCTCGCCGACATGGAGGCCGAGCACGCGGGCATCGCCCCGCTGCTCGCCGGCATCGACGCGGCTCTCGCCGACCGCGAATCCGGCCCGGAGCGCCTCGGCGGTCTGACCGACACCCTGCGCACCCGGCTCGCCGCCCACCTCGACCACGAGGAGCGGGACGCCCTGCCCCTGGTGGACGCCACGCTCTCCCCGGAGCAGTGGCAGGACTTCGCCGCCGAGCAGCGCGGCCGGCTGTCCCCCGACGCCGCCCGCTACCTGCCCTGGCTGCTCGACGACGCCGACGCCGCGAAGGCCGCCAGGATCCTCGCCAGGGTGCCCGAGCCGCTGCGCATCGCCTACGAGAGCGACTGGCGGGAGGCCTACCGGAACCTCGGTGTCTGGACCCCCGGGGCCGCCCCCGGGGCCGCCACCGGGGCCGTGACCGCCTCCGGCCGCTGAACGGAGCGTCGATATACTCGGGCAGGAGGTGCTGCCTTGCGGTACGAGAGCGACGAGGAGCCGGGCCCGGAGACCGGGACCGAGCGGACCGCGGAGGTCCCCGGGGTCCTCCCGGACTCGCTCACCGGCTTCATCGGCTACCTCCTGCGCCGGGTGTACGCGCAGTTCTCCGCCACGGCCACCGGCGACGGCGGCGACAGCGACTCCCGCGACTTCCTGGTCCTCGACGCGCTCACCGGCCGTGACTGGGAGTCCCAGCTCGACCTCGCGGAGCGGCTCGGCATCAACCGCACCATCATGGTCGGCGTCATCGACCGGCTGGAGGCCCGCGGCGAGGTCCGGCGCACCCGCAACCCCGGCAACCGGCGCCAGTACGTGCTCTCCCTGACCGGCCGGGGACGCGAGGCCGTGGAGGCCAGCAGGCGGGCGGTCGCCGAGCGGGACGCCCGGCTCACCGCCGTACTGACCGACGCGGAGACCGCCCGGCTCGACGAGCTGCTCGGCCGGCTGCTGCCCGAGTCCGCGCAGCCGCTGGTGCGGGGCACCGAGTACCTGGTCGCGCAGGCCCACCACCGGCTGCGCAGGCTCGGCGACGACAAGCTGGCCGGCACCGGTCTGAGGGTGCGTCACTACGGCCCGCTGTCCGCCCTGGACGTCCTCGGGCCCATCGCCCAGCAGCGGCTCGCCGACCTGCTCGCCATCACCGGGCCCGCCGCCTCCCAGCTCGTCGACGAACTGGTTGCGCTGAGTCTGGTGCGCCGGGGCCGCGACCCGCACGACCGGCGCCGGTACGCCCTGGAGCTGACCGACCCCGGCCGTGCGCAACTCGGGGTCGTGGCCCGTGCCGTCGCCGGGCTCGCCGCGGACGTCTCCGCCCTGCTCGGTCCCGGCGGCGAGGCGGAACTCCGGTCCCTGCTGCTGAGACTCCTGGCCCCGACGCATTCCGGCCCCGCGTTCGCGGAGGACACCGCGAGCGCCGGGCCGTCCGTGTCCGCCGGCGGCTGACCTCCGGCGGCTGACCTCCGGCGGGAGGCCGCCGTGGTCCGCAGCGGTCCGCCGAGGTCCGCAGCGGTCCGCCGAGGTCCGCAGCTGCCAGGGTCGCGGTCTGGCGCGCGTGCCAGAATGAGGACGCCCGTCGTTCGTCCGGTCTTCATCGAGGTTGTCCGTGTCCCAGCCCGTCGGCCGCGTGCCGCAGCGTCGCAACGCACGGTCCAACCGGGCGCGGATCCTCGCCACCGCCCGCCAGGAACTCGGCCGGAACCCCGACATCACCCTGGAGGAGCTGGCCCGCGCCTCGGGTGTCGTACGGCGCACGCTCTTCGGGCACTTCCCGGGGCGGGCCGCGCTCCTGGAAGCCCTGGCCGAGGAGGCCGCCGAGACGCTCCGGGCCGCCGTGGCGCGGGGAGCGGAGCCGGCGGAGCCTGCCGACCGGGCCCTCGCGCGCTTCTCCCTGTCGATGTGGCCGGTGGGCGACCGCTACCGGATGCTGCTCGCCCTCGCCCACCGGGACCTGGGCGCGGAACGCGTCGCCGAGATCCTCGAACCCGCCCGGGTCCGGGTCACGGCCATCGTGGAGCGCGGGCAGCGGGACGGCGTCTTCCACCCCCACCTGCCGCCCGCGGTGCTCGGCGCCGCCCTGGAGGGCATGACGATCGCCCTGTTGGAAGAGGTCAACACCGGGACGTTCGAGGACGACGGCACCCGTACGGCCGTCGCCACGCTCATCGCGGCCGGGGTCCCGGAGAAGCAGGCGCACACCGTCGTCGAGGAGGCCGCCGCCGAGGCGGTGCCGGAGGCGGAGGCGGTGCCGGAGGCCGAGGCGCGGGACCCCGCCGAGGCCGCGCCGCGGGACGCCACCGAGGCCTGACCGCGCCCCGCTCGAACTCCTCGGACGGAACGGGCGCACACCGCCTCCTCCGCGGTACGAAATCCCGGGGCCCGGTTCACCAGCATCACGGCCAAGTGCTCGTCCGATACGGGGACGGGCGGACCCTCATGTGGCATCTCCTGTGATCGTCGGATCCGTTGCCGGATCCGTCGTCGGACTCGCACTCTTCCGCGTCGCTGCGGCCTGCACCGTGCAAGGCGATGCGGGCTGTGCCGTCAGGTCGTGACGCTGCCGGTTCGGCTGGGTGACCGGGCGGAGCGGCACCATCGGTCAGGCGAGTCGGATCGGGGTCTCGGGCAGTCGTCCGTCGACCAGGGCGTGGCCCAGGGCGGTGCGCAGGGATGTGGTCTGGCGGCCGGTTCGTCTGCTGACCACGAGGCCGGCTGCTCGCAGGAGCGCCAGGTGTTGCGATACCGCGCCAGGAGTGATGCCCAGTTCCTCGGCGAGTTCGCCCACCGTCGCCGGACGTTCGAGTATCCGGAGCAGGCGGGCGCGGTTGCGCCCCAGCACTGCCTGGAGCGCGTTGTCCGGTGACGCGGGGGAGTGCTGCCACAGCGAGCCGAAGCCGCGGGCCGGGTAGCAGAGTGCGATCCGGTGCGGGGTGTATCTCAGATAGACGTCGGGCCACACGAACGCGGAGGGCATGAACACCAGGTCGCGGTCGTTCGCGGGCCGGGCGGTCGCCCGCGCCGGGTCACCGATCACGATCGAGCCGGCGGCCCACCGGACCGAGTCGTGCAGCCGGGGCACCACGTAGGGGACGCCGAACTCCACCAGTTGTGCCGCGCGCTGTTCGATGTCGCCTTCCAGTACGCCCGCGAGCCGAGGCCACAGCGGTGAGATCAGGGCATCGTGACAGGCTGCAAGCCGTTCGCCGAGTCTCCGGCAGGTGTCCTCGGGCTGCTCCGCGGCCGCACGGACGGCCGCGGGGAGTTCGTCGTCGCCGAAGGCCGACTCGAAGGCCGCGCGCACCCGTACCGCGGGAGTGGCGATCACGGCGTCGATCTCGGTGCTGATGGACACCGAACGCAGACCCGGTGTGACGACCAGGAATTCCGGCACTTCGGCTGCCGAGGTCAGTAACCAGAGGAGGAGCCGGAACCACCGGTCGTCCCGCAGGTTCGTGAGCTGTTCGTCGGCCCAGGCCGTCCACCTCCCGTACACGGCCTGGTGCCGGGAGCGGGCGAGCACGCGGAGGCCGGACACCGTCTCCCACAGCGGTGACACCGAGAACCGCGTTCCCTCGGCGACCTCGCCGGTGAGGGCGACGGCTTGCTGCCGTGCACCCGACTGTTTAGTCACAGATGAAATGTAGGGACGACCGATGCTCTTCGCGACGATGCGCGTATGGGGAACACCGCTGTACGACCCTTGGCCTGGCGGAACTTGCAGGGCATCGCCCTGGGCGCATCCAGCGCGGAGGGGTTGCTGCTCACCGCGCTGCCGGTGATGGCCGTGACCGTCACCACCGACCCCAGGAGCGTCTCGCTGGTGACGGCCGCGAGCCAGGCACCGTGGCTGGTCCTGCCCTTGGCCGTCGGTGTGGCCATCGACCACGTCCGTAAGTCGTCGCTGCTCGGCGCCGCGTTGGGCTTGCAGACGGCCGGATATCTGGGCCTCGCGCTGGCCGTCCTCACCCACACGGCATCGCTGCCGGTGCTGATGGCGGTGGCATGTGCGGTCGTCGTGGGCCAAGTCGTCGGCGAAGGCACCCGCGGGGCCCTGGTGCCGTGGGCAGTGGGACCGGCCGGCCTGGACGCCGCGAACGCACGGCTGCTCTTCATCGACGTGGGTGTCGTCCGTTTCCTGATCCCCCCGTTGGCCGGTTTCCTCGTGGTCTGGCGCCCGGACTCCGTCGGCTGGGCGGCCTTCGTCACCTCAGTGCCGACAGCGCTGCTCACGAAGCGACTGCGGACCCCCGTGATCCGGCCCCCGGTCACGCGCCTACGCCCGGTCCACGAAGTGCGGCTGGGCCTGCGCCACCTTGTCGGCAGCCGGCTGCTCCGGTCGATCACGATCGAGGTCCTGGGCGCGTCGTTCGCCTGGTTCATGGGCTACGCGACGCTTGCGCTCTATGTCGAGCAGTACCTCCGTCTCGACCGCTGGTGGTACGGCGTACTGCTGGCCTGTACGGCCGTGGGCTTCGCCGCCGCGGCCCCGTTCTCCGGCCGCCTCGTTACCCGACTCGGCCATCCCACGGCGATGCGCGCCGCGATCGCCGGCGAGGTCACCTGCAAGCTGTTGCTCGGCGTCGTCCCGGCCCACTGGGCCGCCGTAGGGGCGGTGTTGGCCGTTCACTCGTTCGCGACATTCGTCTGGAACGTCGGCTCGCAGTCGAGCAGGCAACGGTTCACACCACCGGAGCTGCTGGGCCGGGTACTGACAAGCCATCGGGCCCTCTCGTGGGGCGTCGCACCGCTCGGCGCCGCGGCGGGCGGCATCGTCGCGGCAACGTGGGGCTTCAGCGCCGTGTGGGTCGGCGCGGCCACCGTCCAGGCCGTGGGTGCCGCCCTGGTGTGGCGATGCCTCTCGGCCCGCGCATTCGATGAGGCTCGCCTCAGCCCCTTGAACGATGAGTCTCGCCTCAGCCCCTTGAACGAGGACGGCCCCGTCAACAGCCCACCTCAACGGATTCCCGCAGCGTCAGCAGAGCATTTTGCGCCAGACCGAGACCGGTGATCCCTACTCAGGAGTACGCGGACCGGCTCGACGGGGTGCCCTGCCAGGAGGCTGCGACGATCGGCATCACGCTGCCTGTCGACACGCTGCCCGAGTCCGCAGGTCCGCCGGGGGGTGGATACGCGCCGTATGCGTACGGATGCTGTGGGCGCCCCCGGCAGGACTCGAACCTGCGGCCAAGCGCTTAGAAGGCGCCTGCTCTATCCACTGAGCTACGGGGGCCGGCTGTGCTGGCCTCGTACGTACTGCCCTGGTGGGGGCGGGTCCGTGACGTTGCCGGGGACAAGGATAGAACTCCCCGCTCCTTGTCCCTGCTGCTTCGCCTCCGTGGCTCAATGTGGAGGTTCGGTGAAGCGGTCCTGATAATCGCAGGCAGGTACGAATCGTGCATCGCTTTTGGCGCCCGGCGCACCGGGTGTTGTGCACTCGTTATGCCTGGACTGTGCCTCCGTCCCAGTCGCCCCTTCCGCCCGTTGTGTCCTGTCGGCGCGCAGACATGTCTATATGCTTCAGAATTCCCCTAAAATTGGGCATTCTTCGCATGTGGTGACCTTGGACGTACGGCCTCAGCTGCTCGACACACTCTCCGCCCTGCGCGACCGTGTCGCTGCCGCACGCTTCCCGCTGCCCCTGGCGGGGGCTCCACGCGCGCGTGCCAACCGCGACGAACTGCTCGCACAGCTCGACGACTATCTGGTGCCCCGCCTCAAAGAGCCCGAAGCGCCTCTTCTGGCCGTGGTGGGCGGATCGACGGGCTCCGGCAAGTCGACCCTCGTCAACTCACTCGTGGGCCGCCGGGTCAGCGAGGCCGGCGTGCTGCGGCCGACCACCCGCACGCCGGTCCTCGTCTGTCATCCGGAGGACCATCACTGGTTCAGCGGCATGCGCGTGCTGCCCGACCTCACCCGCGAGTGGGTACCGCACCGGGAACCCGGCGACGACCTCTTCCTCCCCGGCGAGACCCCCGCGCGCGTGCTGCGCGTCGAGACCGCCGACAGCATCCCGCGGGGCCTCGCCCTGCTCGACGCCCCCGACATCGACTCCCTGGTCGTCGACAACCGCGTCCTCGCCGCGGAACTCATCTGCGCCGCCGACGTCTGGGTGATGGTGACCACGGCCGCCCGCTACGCCGACGCCGTCCCCTGGCACCTGCTGCGCGCCGCGAAGGAGTACAACGCCACCCTGGTGACCGTCCTCGACCGGGTCCCGCACACGGTCGTCTCCGAGGTCTCCCGGCAGTACGGCGCCCTCCTCACCAAGGCCGGGCTCGGGGACGTACCCCGGTTCACGGTGCCCGAGCTGCCCGAGTCGGCCTGGGGCGGCGGACTGCTCCCGGCCACCGCGGTGGCCCCGCTGCGCGCCTGGCTCCTCCATCAGGCCCAGGATCCCGGTGCCCGCGCCCACACCCTGGCCCGCACCGCCCAGGGCCTCCTCGACTCCCTCAAGGCCCGGATGCCCGAACTGGCCGGCGCCGCCGCCGCCCAGTACGCCGCCGCCCTGCGCCTGACCTCCGCCGTGGAGACGGCGTACGACAGCGAGCACGCGCGCCTGCGAGGACGCCTGCAGAGCGGAGCCGTCCTCGCCGGCGACGCCCTCAAGCGCTGGCGCGCCTACCCGCTGGACTGCTCCGCCGGTGAACTCCTGGACGCCCTGGTGGAGAGCCTCGCCGCCCTGCTGCTGTGCTCCGTCACCGCGGCCGACGAACGGGTCGACGACACCTGGCGCCGGGAGCCGGCCTCCGCCGCCTCCGGGCTCACCGACCGCGACCCCTCCCTGGAGAGCGCCGAGCACCGCATCGGTCTCGCCGTCCGGCGCTGGCGGCGCGAACTGGAGGAGTACGCCGACGACGAGGTGCGCGAACTCGACCGCAGCGTGGCGCCCGACTCCGAGGTGGTCGCCGCCCTGGTGGCCACCGGGCTGCTCGGCGGACGCCGTACCAGGGTGGCGGGGGAGCGGCTCGCCGAGCGCATCGGCGCCCACGGCGCGCTGCGGCTGCGGGACCGGGCGGGACGGCTGCTCACCGAGCACGTGGACCGCGTCCTGCACGCCGAACGGGAACGGCGCCTCGCCCCGCTCGACGGCCTCGACGTGCATCCCGAACCCCAGGCCGAACTCATCGCCGCCCTGTCCGTCCTACAGAAGGAGAGGTGACCGGTGACCGCCGTCACTGACCACGACCACACGGATCACATGGGACGCATGGATCACACCAGTGACTACACCGGTGACTACACCAGCGATTTCGAAACCGGCCCGACCAAGGCGGACCCCACACCGGCCGCCGGACGGGAGCCCGTGCGGGAGTCCCTGCGGGAGTCCGTGCGGGATCGTGTCCCGGACTCCGGGGCGGAGGCCGGCCGGTACCGGGACGGGACCGCGAGGAAGCACGCGGACACCGGTGGGCCGTCCCGCGAAGTCCACGAAGCCACCGAGGCCCCGGAAGCCCCCGGAGCGGCCGAGGCCGCCCGGGTCGCAGGAGCCACGGCAGCAGCCGCAACCGCAACCGCAACCACGGCCGAAATCGCCGCCGGAGCCGCCGCCGAAGCCGACAACGTCCCGCACGCGCGCGTGCGGGAGCAACGGGAACCGGCCGGCGACGACCCGGTCACCGGCGACGACCCGGTCACCGACGACGATCCGGCCACCGGCGACGACGCCTGGGACGACGGCCTCATCGCCCGCCGCGTCACAGAGACCGCCAAAGCCGCCGCCCCCGCCGTGGAGACCCGCGGCCCGGGTGCCCCGGCCCCCGCCCCGCTCGCGTACGACGGCCCGCTGCGCTCCCGCCTCGACGCCCTGCGCGAACTCGTCGGCCTCTCCCGCACCCGCCTCGACAGCAAGACCCTCGCCGAGGCCGGCCGGATCCTGGACGAGGCGGCCGCCCGGCGCCGGCTCTCCGGCCAGCACACCGTCGTCGCCCTCGCCGGCGCCACCGGCAGCGGCAAGTCCCAGCTGTTCAACGCGCTCGCCGGGGTCGCCATCTCGGAGACCGGGGTACGACGGCCCACCACCGCCGCGCCCATCGCGTGCAGCTGGAGCGACGGCAGCGCGGCCCTCATCGACCGGCTCGGCATCCCCGGCCGGCTGCGCCGCCGCCCCGTGCACAACCCCGAGGCGGACGCCCAGCTGCGCGGACTCATCCTGATCGACCTGCCCGACCACGACTCGGCCGCCGTCCAGCACCGCGAGCAGGTCGACCGGATCCTGAAACTGGTCGACGCGGTGATCTGGGTCGTCGACCCCGAGAAGTACGCCGACGCGGTCCTCCACGAGCGCTATCTGCGCCCCATGGCCGGCCACGCCGAGGTCATGTTCATCGTCCTCAACCAGACCGACCGGCTCCCCGGCGAGGCCACCGACCAGGTACTGGACGATCTGCGCCGGCTGCTCGACGAGGACGGGGTCGCGCTCGGCGAGTACGGCGACACGGGCGCGACCGTGCTCGCGCTGTCCGCGCTCACCGGCGACGGCGTCGGCGAACTGCGCGAGGTCCTCGGCCAGTTCGTGACCGAGCGGGGCGCGGCGGCCCGCCGTGTCGCCGCCGACCTGGACGCCGCCGCGGCCCGGCTGCGGCCCGTCTACGCCACCGGGCGGCGGGCCGGGCTCAGCGAGGAGGCACGCGACGAGTTCGCGGCCCGGCTCGCGGACGCGGTCGGCGCCACCGGCGCCGGCGAGGCCGCCGAACGGGCCTGGCGGCGCAATGCCAACCGGGCCTGCGGCACGCCCTGGCTGCGGCTGTGGCGCTGGCACCAGAAGCGCGGCGTGCCACCCACCGGACGCCTCCAGAAGGCCCAGCCGGAGGAGGAGGCCACCGCGAGGCAGCGCGTGGAGCAGGCGGTCCGCACCGTCTCCGAACGGGCCTCGGCCGGGCTGCCCGCGCCGTGGGCGCTGGCGGTGCGCGAGGCGGCCGTACGCGGCTCGCAGGGACTTCCGGAGGCGCTCGACGAGCTCGCCGCGCAGGCCGGTCTGCCGCCGGGGCGCCCACCACGGCCGGGCTGGTGGCCGGTGGCGGTGCTCGCCCAGGCCGCCATGACGCTCCTTCAGGTGGTCGGCGGGCTCTGGCTGGTGGGGCAGATCTCCGGGGTGATGGCGCCCAACCTGGGCGTTCCGGTGCTGCTGATGGTCGCCGGGATCGTCGGCGGGCCGCTGGTCGAGTGGGGCTGCCGGATGGCGGCCCGCGGCCCGGCCCGCCGCTACGGCCTGGAGGCGGAACGCCGGCTGCGGGAGGCGGCGGCCGGCTGCGGACGGGCCCGGGTGCTGGACCCGGTGGCGGCGGAGCTGCTGCGGTACCAGGAGGTGCGGGAGCAGTACGGGAGGGTGACGCGGACGGGAGCCGGAGTGGGCTGACGTGGGCGGGAGCCGGAGTGGGCGGACGCGGACGGGAGCCGGAGTGGACGGACGCGGACGGGCGGCGGAGTGGGTCGCCGCGGGCGGGAGCCGGAGTGGGTCGCCGGGCGGCCGACGTGGGTGCTGGGGCGGGCCGACGCGGCGGCTCGGGCGGGGCTCCGTCCGGCGGGACGTGGGTCACTCGTCCGGGTGGCGGGGTTCTCCACAGGCCGGCTGTGGTCCACAGCGCCCGGCGGGCCCGGCCCGACGGCGGCAGTCTGGTCCCGCGGCGATCGCGACACACACGACGCACAAGGGCGCGCCAGGACGTACGAGGGCGCACGCGGTCGCCGCGGTGGACACCGCCGTACGGGACGGAACCGTACGCGGATCCGCCCGGCCACGGCGGCCGGGCGAGGGAGGGGTTCGTGATGAACGAGACGATGGTCTGCGCGGTGGGCAACGTGGCGACGCAGCCGGTGTACCGGGAGCTGGCGGCCGGAGGGTCGGCGCGGTTCCGGCTGGCGGTGACCTCGCGGTACTGGGACCGGGAGAAGAACGCCTGGACGGACGGCCACACCAACTTCTTCACGGTGTGGGCCAACCGGCAGCTCGCCACCAACGCGGCGACCTCGCTGACGGTCGGCGACCCGGTCGTCGTGCAGGGCAGGCTGAGGGTGCGCACCGAGACCCGGGAGGGCCAGCAGTGGACCTCGGCCGACATCGACGCGGTGGCGATCGGCCACGACCTGGCCCGCGGTACGGCGGCCTTCCGGCGCACCGGCAAGCCGGACACGGCGGCACCGGCACCCCCGGCACCACCGCGCCCGGAACCGAACTGGGAGACCCCGGCGGAGTCCCCGGCCAACAGCGAGCAACCTGATTCGGAGTCGGATTCGGAGTCGGAGCTGGAACCGATGGCCGTGGCATGACCTGAAACCGGCCCGGACCAGGGCCCGTTCGTTGCGAACTGCCCGAACCGCGGCCGACCGAGCCCGCATTGGCGGCCTTCGTCGGACCAGGGCGGATCTGTCGATGAGCCCCGCCTGTTCGGGTCCCTCCACCCCTCCCCGCGATAACGATTACGGATCGGATCGCTCATCCGACCATCTCATCGGGAAAGGCCGGTCCGGCTGATCCATAGGATGCCGGGCATGGCCCCTGGGGCCGCTGATTCTGCCGGTGGGACCACCCCCCCTGCGTCCAACGGGTCCTGCTCGAAGGGGAATTCTGTGCTCGCTGCGTTCTCTGGTCTCTCGGCGCCCCGCGCGTCCACCAGGCACTACGGCCCGGCCGTGGCCGGGAGAGGCGTGTCGCGCCTCGCCGCCGCGGTGCTGGTGTCCGGACTGGTGGGGGCCGCCGCGCTGACCGGCGCAGGCCGGGCCGCGGCCGACGACGGGACCGCCCAGAGCCAGAGCGGGGCGTCGGCGACCATGAACGGCCTGAAGACCTACGGCGAGGCCGTGGTCCACGGCGACAGCGGCGACGAGCAGGTGGCCGCGGGCCTGTTCGAGATGTCCGTGGACGGCGGCGGCACGCTCCAGACGTACTGCGTGGATCTCCACAACCCCACCCAGCGGGACGCCAAGTACCACGAGACGGCGTGGAGCGGCACGTCGCTCGGCGCCAACAAGAACGCCGGCAACATCCGCTGGATCCTCCAGAACTCCTACCCGCAGGTCAACGACCTGGCCGCGCTGGCCCGCAAGGCCGGTGCCGGCAGCCTCACGGAGCAGGACGCGGCGGCCGGCACCCAGGTGGCGATCTGGCGCTACTCGGACGGCGCGGACGTCGACGCCGTCGACCCGCAGGCCGAGAAGCTGGCCGACTACCTGGAGAAGAACGCCCGCGGCCAGAACGAGCCGTCGGCGTCGCTGACCCTCTCCCCGCCGGCCGTGTCCGGCCGTCCGGGCGCCCTGCTCGGCCCGGTGACGGTCCGCACCAACGCCGGCGGCGTCACCGTGATCCCGCCGTCCGACGCGGCACTGAGCGGCGTACGGATCACCGACAAGGCCGGAAAGCCGGTCACCACGGCACGGAACGGCAGCGAGCTCTACTTCAAGGTCCCCGACGACGCGGCGGACGACTCCGCCGAACTGACGGTGCAGGCGTCGACCACCGTCCCCGTCGGCCGGGCCTTCACCTCCGAGAGCCGCAGCCAGACGCAGATCCTGGCGGGCTCCAGCGAGTCGACGGTCACCGCGACCGCGAACGCGACCTGGGCGGCGCAGGGGGCGATACCGGCACTGTCGGCGGAGAAGAACTGCGCCCGGAGCGGACTGGCCGTCACCGCGGCCAACACCGGGGACAAGCCGTTCACCTTCGACCTGGTGAGCACCGAGTACACCATCCCCGCGAACACCTCGCGGACGGTGACCGTCCCGCTCCAGGAGGACCAGGCCTACGACTTCACGATCACCGGCCCGAACGGTCTGGAACGCCGCTTCAGCGGTGTCCTCGACTGCAGGACCCAGGGCACCGACGCCGGCCTCGGCACCCAGACCCTCAGCGAGCCCAGCCCCGCCTCGGTCGGCGGCACCGCGGCCGACGTCAACCTGGCCGCGACCGGCGGCGACTCGGCGACCGGCGTGATCACGGGCGTGGCCATCGGCCTGGTGGTGATCGGCGGCGCGGTCCTGGTGATCCTGCGCCAGCGGGAGAACCAGCAGACCGACTGACTCCGGGACGGGCACTATGTCGTCATGCCTGACTTCCCTGACAAGCCGTCGTCCTCGGACTCGATCCTGTCCCTGTGGTCGCACGACTCGGTGCTGTCGATCGGCTCGGTGGGCTCCGTGCTCTCCATCGGGTCGGTCGGCTCGGCCCTGTCCGTCGGCTCGATCGGCAGCGCCCTCTCGGCCGGCTCGGTCGGCTCGGCCCTGTCCCTCGTCTCGGCCGGCTCCTGGCTGAGCACGGGCTCCGTCCTCTCCGCCAACTCCCGCTGGTCGATCCTCTCCTGGAACTCCACCCGCACCTTCCGCACCGCCGGCACGGTGGCGGCGGCCGCGGCCACCGCCCTCCTCCTCCACCGGACCCGGCACAGGCCCGCTCCCCGCTGACCTCTCCCGGCGCCGACTTCGGCGGAGGTGTCACGCCTTCGCTCCTCCCCGAGCGCTGTCGTGCCGAGGGGATTCGGCGGTGCTCGCCCACGCGTCCGGGCGGGGCGCGAGCACCGCGGAGACCACCGCGCGGGACGAGGCCGTCACCTCGCGCACGAATCGCCTGCGCCCGATGCCGAGCCGGCGCAGTGCCGGGCCGTGGTCGGCGGCGACGACGAGAGTGACCGCGAGCAGCAGAAGCCGCCACAGGGCCATCACCGGGCGGCGCGTCGCACGGGGCAGCTCCGCCAGGGAGGCGTGCAGCCGCTCGCAGTGGAACGGCACGTGACGCTCCTCGTCGGACAGGATCCGTCCCGCCACGTCCGAGGTGAGCGCGTCGTCGGTGCCGTCGCGCAGGGCCCGGTAGTACCGCAGCGCCACGACCTCCGCGATCATCAGCACCAGCAGCTCCAGGCGCAGGCCCATGAGACGCCGCAGCCGTACGAAGACCGTGTCGCTCCAGTGCCCCGTCAGCGTCGGCAGGCCCCCGGCCGCCAGCAGCCGGGCGAGCAGCCGGGCGTGGTTCTGTTCCTCGGCGACGAAGAGCCGGACCGCCCGACCGTAGTCGGCGTCGCCGGCCTGGTCCGCCTTGCCGAC
Source organism: Streptomyces fuscichromogenes (assembly GCF_014645815.1). Taxonomy (GTDB): domain Bacteria; phylum Actinomycetota; class Actinomycetes; order Streptomycetales; family Streptomycetaceae; genus Streptomyces; species Streptomyces fuscichromogenes. Next base: position 319,491 of record NZ_BMML01000002.1, read on the forward strand.
GAGGTTGGCGCCGTCACCGTCCTCGCCGACCTGGAAGCGCTGGATGCCGGCCCACACCGCCGGATGCAGCGTCGCGCCCCGCCCCCAGTCCGGATCGCCCTGGGCACACCTGCGCTCGCGCTCGTCCTCGAACCGTCTCGTCCACTTGGCGAAGCCGTCCGTACCCACCCGGTCTCCCCTCTCCGGGACACGGCCGCCGTGCCCCGGAGAGGGACGACGCAACCGGACCCCGAAGCGTTCCGCGAGCACGGAGACGGCACGAACCGCCCGGAACAGGGAGACCGGCGCACCGGCGCGGGAACGAGCCGACCATGAGCGCGTGTCAGGGGTGGATCAGGGTGCACGTGGGGTGATCCCCGATCTCGGGGCGGGCGCGGATCGAAAGAATCGGTACATGACGAACCGACCCTGGGGTCCCCGCCGGACCGCGATGACGCGGACCGCGTTCATCGCCGCACCGCTGTGCATGCTCGCCTACGGAGCCATCCGTCTGTCCGACCCCGACCACGGCCCGGGGCCCGCCTGGACCAGCGGCCATGTCGCCCTGATCACCGGCGTGCTGCTCTTCGGCGTCGTCTTACCCGGGCTTCTGCGGCTGTCGGAGCCGACGGCCGGCGCGGCACGGCTGAGCGCCCGGACGGCCACGCTGCTGGGACTGGTGGGGGTGGCGGCCGTCACCGTCCAGGGTGTCATCGATGTCGTCGTCGGCTTCCGTGCCGACGACCGGGCCGGGATGAACCGGCTCTACGAGGAGGTCCAGAGCCATCCGGGAGTGATGCCCGCGGTGTACACGGTCGGCCCGATGCTGTTCTACGTCGGCCTTCTGTGGCTGGTGGTCCAGCTCGCCGTGCAGGGCCGCATCGCGGCCTGGCGTCCCGTGCTGGTGACCCTCGGCATTGCGACCACGGCGGCCGGCCTGGACCTGATACCGCTCAGCGCGCTGCTCTTCTGCGCGGCGCTGTCCCCCTTGGGGCGGGACGTCTCCGCCGCCCCCGCCACCCGCATCCGGCGAGCGCAGTGAAACCCCAGGTCACAGCCCCCGCACCAAACGGGTTAACACCCGAGGCTGGACGTCAGGCAAGATGGGGTGTATCTGCCCACTGCCAGATTTCAAGCTGCCGGACGGTTTCTCTTGGCTGAGTTCATTTACACCATGCGCAAGACGCGCAAGGCGCACGGCGACAAGGTGATTCTCGATGATGTCACCCTGAACTTCCTGCCGGGGGCGAAGATCGGCGTCGTCGGTCCGAACGGTGCCGGTAAGTCGACCGTGCTGAAGATCATGGCGGGGCTGGAGCAGCCGTCCAACGGCGACGCCTACATCTCACCGGGGTACAGCGTCGGCATCCTCATGCAGGAGCCCACGCTCACCGAGGACAAGACCGTCCTGGAGAACGTCCAGGAGGGCGTCGCCGAGATCAAGGGCAAGCTCGACCGGTTCAACGAGATCGCCGAGCTGATGGCGACCGACTACTCGGACGCGCTGCTCGACGAGATGGGCAAGCTCCAGGAGGACCTGGACCACACCAACGCGTGGGACCTCGACGCCCAGCTGGAGCAGGCCATGGACGCCCTCGGGTGCCCGCCCGGCGACTGGCCCGTCACCACCCTCTCCGGTGGTGAGAAGCGGCGCGTGGCGCTCTGCAAGCTGCTGCTGGAGGCCCCCGACCTGCTCCTCCTCGACGAGCCCACCAACCACCTCGACGCCGAGTCGGTGAACTGGCTGGAGCAGCACCTCGCCAAGTACGCGGGGACGGTCGTGGCCATCACCCACGACCGGTACTTCCTCGACAACGTCGCCGAGTGGATCCTCGAACTCGACCGCGGGCGCGCCTACCCCTACGAGGGCAACTACTCCACCTACCTGGAGACCAAGGCCACCCGTCTCAAGGTCGAGGGCCAGAAGGACGCCAAGCGGCAGAAGCGGCTCAAGGAAGAGCTGGAGTGGGTGCGCTCCAACGCCAAGGGGCGCCAGGCCAAGTCCAAGGCCCGCCTCGCCCGCTACGAGGAGATGGCCGCCGAGGCCGACAAGATGCGGAAGCTGGACTTCGAGGAGATCCAGATCCCGCCGGGCCCGCGGCTCGGCAGCATCGTCGTCGAGGTCACCAACCTCTCCAAGGGCTTCGGCGACAAGGTCCTCATCGACGACCTGAGCTTCACGCTGCCGCGCAACGGCATCGTCGGCGTCATCGGCCCGAACGGCGCCGGCAAGACCACCCTCTTCAAGATGATCCAGGGTCTGGAGACCCCGGACTCCGGTGACATCAAGGTCGGCGAGACCGTCAAGATCTCGTACGTCGACCAGAGCCGCGCCAACATCGACCCGAAGAAGACCCTGTGGGCGGTCGTCTCCGACGAGCTCGACTACATCAACGTCGGCCAGGTCGAGATGCCGAGCCGCGCCTACGTCTCCGCCTTCGGCTTCAAGGGTCCGGACCAGCAGAAGCCGGCCGGTGTGCTCTCCGGCGGTGAGCGCAACCGCCTCAACCTGGCGCTCACCCTCAAGCAGGGCGGCAACCTGCTGCTCCTCGACGAGCCGACGAACGACCTCGACGTCGAGACCCTGTCCTCCCTGGAGAACGCGCTGCTGGAGTTCCCGGGCGCGGCCGTGGTCGTCTCCCACGACCGGTGGTTCCTGGACCGGGTCGCCACCCACATCCTCGCCTACGAGGGCGAGTCCAAGTGGTTCTGGTTCGAGGGCAACTTCGAGTCGTACGAGAAGAACAAGATCGAGCGGCTGGGCGCGGACGCCGCGCGTCCGCACCGTGCCACCTACAAGAAGCTGACCCGGGGCTGATCGGTCTTGCGCCACATCTACCGCTGTCCCCTGCGCTGGGCGGACATGGACGCGTACGGCCATGTCAACAACGTGGTCTTCCTGCGCTACCTGGAGGAGGCCCGTATCGACTTCCTCTTCCGCCCGGACAAGGATTTCCAGCAGGGGTCGGTCGTGGCGCGCCATGAGATCGACTACAAGCGCCAGCTCGTCCACCGGCACCACCCGGTCGACATCGAGCTGTGGATCACCGAGATCAGGGCCGCGTCCTTCACCATCACCTACGAGGTGAAGGACGACGACCTGGTCTACGTACGGGCCTCGACGGTGGTCGTGCCCTTCGACTTCGAGGCGGGCCGGCCGCGCCGGATCACCGCCGAGGAGCGGGAGTTCCTCGCGGAGTACCGCGACGACGACAAGGAGGAGGCCGTCGCCGCATGACGGTGCTCCACCTCGCCGACGACGGGGAGGCCGCGGACCTCGCGGCCTTCCTCTCCCGGCTGCTCCGCTACGACCGGTCGGCCGCCGTGCGGTTGCAGGCGGCCGGCACCGCGCTCGCCGTCTTCGGGCGGCCGCCCTCCTTCGAGGTGCTGGCGATCCGCGCGGTGCGGCTCGCCAAGCCCTACGAGGACGGGCTGGACGTCACCCTCGACGTGACCGTGTCGGCGGGGGAACTGCTGGAGTCGGTGGACGAGCGGTCCGCCACGGCCGCCGTGCCGGGGGCGGTGACCGGGCCGCCATGGGCCGGGGTGCTGCCGCCGCGGGGCGGCTGGCGGGCCGAGCCCGGTCTGCCCGGACCCCGGGAACTGCGGGCCACGGTCGCCGCCGCGATCGGTGAGTTCCGGTCCCGCACCGAGGAGTTGGCCGCGGACGGCCGTACCCGGGCCCAACTCGACAGGATCGGGCGGGACATCTGGTCCCGGACGGTCGGCGGGACCCGGCTGCCGGTCCGGGCCGTGCACGCGGCGCAGTCACTGGGCTTCCTGCGGCCGGACGACGAGGCCGTGCTGCTCTCGGCGGGGGCGTGGCTGCGGCTGCGGACACCGTTCGGGTCGATCGCCGTACGGCGGGCGGGACTCGGGGCACTGGACGTCAGCGTCCGCTGACAGCCGTTCAGGGCCGCAGGCCGGCCGGCCTGCGGTCAGTCGGGGGCGTTGACCATCGAGGCGGCCGCGTAGGTGAGGTAGTTCCAGAGCTGCTCGCGGTGCTCCTCGGAGAGGCCGAGCTCGTCCACGGCCACCCGCATGTGCCGCAACCAGGCGTCGTGCGCCGCCCGGTCCACGGTGAACGGCGCGTGCCGCATCCGCAGCCGCGGGTGACCGCGGTTGTCGCTGTACGTCGTGGGGCCGCCCCAGTACTGCATGAGGAACAGGGTGAGCCGTTCCTCGGCCGGGCCCAGGTCCTCCTCCGGGTACATCGGCTTGAGGATCGGGTCCTCCGCGACGCCCTCGTAGAAGCGGTGGACCAGCCGGCGGAACGTCTCCTCCCCGCCGACCTGCTCGTAGAAGGTCTTCTCCTGCAGCGTGCCGCGCCGAATCTCTCTCACCCGTACATGGTCTCAGACCGGGTGACCGAGGACCCGAGGCTTAGGACCCCGGGCAGGGGCACGCGCCTAGGGTGGAGACATGGGCGCCTACGACAGCCGGACCGAGGGGCTCGCCGACGCGGCGCGGGCCGCGCTGGTGCGGGAGATCGACGCCGAGGGGGTCTGGGCGGCGCAGCCGGTGTGGCGGGAGGCGTTCGCGCAGGTGCCCCGGCATCTGTTCGTGCCCTCCTACTACGTCGCCGGGGCGCGCGGCTACGAGCGCCGGTGGGGCGAGAGCCCGGATCCGGCCGCCCGGGAACGCTGGGTGCGCGGCGCCTACGAGGACGTACCGCTGGCCACCCGGCTGCGCGACGGCGAGCTGCTGTCCTCCAGTAGCCAGCCCTCGCTGATGGCGCGGATGCTGGTCGCGCTGGGGGTCGCGGACGGCGACCGGGTCCTGGAGATCGGCGCCGGGACCGGGTACAACGCGGCGCTGCTGGCGCACCGGCTGGGCGACGGCGACCTGGTCACCACGGTCGATGTGGAGCCGGAGATCAGCGAGTCCGCGCGACGGCACCTGGCCGCGGCGGGGTACCGGCCGGCCGTGGTCACGGGGGACGGGGCGCGGGGGGTGCCGGAGCGGGCGCCGTTCGACCGGATCATCGCCACGTGCGCGCTGCCGGGTGTGCCGCGATCGTGGGTCGAGCAGTGCGCGCAGGGGGCGCGGATCCTCGCGCCGGTGGCCACGGGGCTGCTGGTGCTGACCGTGCGGGGCGGGTGCGCCGAGGGGAGGTTTCTGCCGTCGGCGGCGTTCTTCGTGCCGCTGCGGGGGATGGCGAGGACGCGTGCGGCGGGCGACGCGGGCGGGGTGCCGCCAGGGGCTCTGGAGGACGAGCTGTTCCAGTTCTTCGCCGAGCTGACCCAGGGGGTGCTCGGTCCGCGGGCGGCCTATGAGGTGTGGGAGCGGGAGGGGAGGCCCGGGCGGGAGCGGTTCGGGGTGAGCGTCGGGAAGGACGGGGAATGGGTGTGGCTGGACGACCGGGAGGGGCCGTTTGCCTGGCCGCTCCCGGTCTGAGCACAGTACTTCGGCTGCGGGCCCGGTGGAGCCCGTCGCGCGGTTCCCCGCGCCCCTGAGGGGCGCGCTACCGCTCAGCCTCGTCGGACAGTGATCGTTGTCCAAGCTCCCACGTGCACCCGGTCCCCGTCCTGCAGCGGTACCGGGACGAACGGCTGGATCGGCTCCTCGCCGCCGTTCACCGTGGTGCCGTTCGTCGAGTTCTGGTCGACGACCGCCCAGCTGCCGTCCGGCTGCTGGACCAGGACCGCGTGCTGGTGCGAGACGCCCGGGTCCTCCGGCGGCACCGACAGGTCGACGTCGGGGGTGTCGCCGGTGGAGTGCCGGCGGCGGCCGATGGTGACCTGGTTGCCGGTGAGCGTGCGCTGCTGCTCCGGGGAGTACGCGGGCAGGTTGAGGCCGGCCGCCTCCGGGCCCGAGCGCTGCATCATCGCCATGAAGTACTCACGGTCCGGGCCGATCGTCGCCGTCCAGGTCGCCGGGCCTTGCGGGGCCTGCGGGAAGGCGGGCGCGGGCGGGACCTGCGTGGCGCCGGGCTGCGGGTAGCCGTAGCCGCCCGGACGGCCGGGCGCACCGGGGCCGCCAGGCCCCGGCGGGGAGATCACCCAGTCGTCGTCGGCGCCGCCGAAGGACGGGCCGCCGGCCGGCGGCCTGGTCTCCTGCGGGAAGCCGGGCGGTGCGGGCGGGGCCGACTGCTGGAAGGCTCCGGGCGCACCGGGGCCGCCGGGCGGCGGCGGGACCGGCGGCCGGGACGGGTCCTGGCCGCCGAAGGGCCCGGCGCCGGGGCCGCCGGAGGGATCGCGGGTGAAGGGGCCGGAGGCCTGGCCGGCCTGGGGCGGGGCACCGAACGCGGACGGCGGACCACCGGCGTTCTGGCCCGGGGCGCCGCCGAACTGCGGAGGCGGCGCGGAGGGGCCGCGCTCGCCGCCGAAGGGCGAGGGAGAGGCCTGGCCGCGGTCACCGCCGCCGAAGGCGGGCGGACCGGACTGGCCGCGGTCACCGCCGCCGAAGGCGGGGGGACCCGACTGACCGCGCTCGCCGCCGCCGAACTGCGGAGGCGGCGCGGAGGGGCCGCGCTCGCCGCCGAAGGGCGGGGGAGAGGCCTGGCCGCGGTCACCGCCGCCGAAGGCGGGCGGACCCGACTGGCCGCGGTCGCCGCCGAACGCCGACGGGTCGTTGCCGTACGGCGACGGGCCGCCGCCGCGCTCGCCCGCGAACGGCGTCGGGCCCGAGGGCTCGCTGCCGAAGGACGGGATCGGCTCGGCCGGCCGGTTCATCTGCGAGGGGCGCGAGCCCTGGTACTCGTACGAGTCGCCGCCGCCGAACGTCGGCGGGGCCGGCGGCCGGAAGGTGGGCGCCCCCGGACCGCCCGGACCACCCGGACCGCCCGCCGGACCACCCGGACCGCCCGCAGGCGGCCGCGGGGCGGCCGGGGTGTACGAGGTGGCCGTGTTGGTCAGGAAGTTCCAGCGGCACTCCTCGCAGAACGGCGCACCGCCCTCACGGGGCGTACGGCACTGCGGGCACAGCTCCGGCTCGTGCGCGTTCGGCACGGAGGACAGGTGGCGGCCGCCGCCCATCGGACCGCCCATCGGACCACCGGACTGGGCGCCGGGCGCGGGCGGCGGGAAGCCGTAGCCGCCGCCGGCGGTCGGCGGGGGCGGCGGAGGTACGGCACCGGCCATGCGGTGACCGCACACCTCGCACCAGTCGTCGGAACCCGACTGGTGTCCGTTCGGGCAGGTCGGCATGGCGGGCTTCCCTCTCTGTCAGGTTCGTCCTGAGCCTGTCTGGGTGGTCCTGCGTGTGAACCGTCAGGTCACTTCTTTACACGAACAGTCTTTGTGGACCGTGTTTCGAGAGTCATCTCGTCGGCCTCCTCGACCTTCGCCTTCAGTCGCACAGTACCTGCCGTGGCATCGACCACGTCCACCACCTTCGCAAGCAGTTTCGCAGTATCCGCGTTCCCGGAAGCGCTTGCCAACTGAACGGCCCGACCCAGTTTGGCCGTTGCCCCATCCATATCGCCCGCTTTGCGTAGATTCAGGCCTTGTTGGATGGCTTGCGCCAGTTCGGCCTGACCTGTGTAGTGGGCGACTTGGGGGTTGATGGAGGTGGAGGCGACCATGTCGTCCGTCCACACCGCTCTGACCAGGCCCTGTGCGCCCAGGTTCTGGACGCTGCCGTCGGGCTGCGGGACGACCAACGACACGCGTGCGGCGAGCATTTCCTGTCCGAGGCCGGCCGAGGGGACCTCCACGCAGACGTGGTAGTCGCGGGACTCGTCGCCCCAGGAGCCGGTGGGATAGTCCCCGGCCCGCGGTCCGGCCTCGGTGCGGCGGTCGGTCAACTGCTGGACCGTGGGGGCCACTTGCTTGACGAACTTGATCGTCGTGCCGACCGGTGTCCACAGCCGCAGCGCGACGTCCGCGACCTCCTTGCCCATCGCCGTCTCCATCATCTGCGTGAAGTCGGCGGCCAGACCGGTGGGGTCGGCGACTATGTCGGCGGTGCCGAGAAGCGCGGAGGCGATCCCTGTGACTTCTTTCACTTCCCAGTCGGTGCCCACACCACGCGCGTCACAGGTGAACCGTCCGGCGCAGGAGTCCAGGGCGGCCTTCAGGTCCTCCGGCGCCTCGTGCTCGTTGCGGCCGTCGGTGAGCAGGATGCCGTGCCGGATGGTGACGTCCGCGGAGCCGAGGAGACGGTCGGCGAGCCGGAGCCAGGTGCCGATCGCCGTGCCGCCGCCCGCGCTCAGTCTGCGCAGCGCCTGCTTGGCCTGCTCCCGGGTGGCGCGGTCGGCCACCGCGAGCCGGCCGCCGCCCGGGTAGACCTCCTTGGCGACGTGCGTGCCGCCGATCACCGCGAAGTGGGTGCCGTCGCGCAGGGTGTCGATCGCGGCCGCGGTGGCGTCCCGGGCGTTGCGCATCTTGGTGGGCGGGTAGTCCATCGAACCCGAGCAGTCGACCATGATCGCCACCCCGGCGGAGGGTCCCTGCCCGGGGGCGTACGACGTCCCGACCGCGGCTCCGACGGTGCCCCCGCCGGTCGCCGTCACCGTGACGATCGCGTTGACCTCGCGGCCGTCCTGCGGCAGGTACTCGTTCTGGTACACGTCCACCGAGAACTGCGGCACGTTCGACTTCGAGAAATTGGCCATGACTGCTCTGGTCCCCCTCCACCCCACGCGTGGTGGGTGCTGCTGACAGTGTGCGGACCGGTCCCCTCCGGTCCGCGGGTGCTGCCCCGTAGGACGCTTCCCTTACGTCTCTTCCCCGTTTGCGGCCGTTTTGCGGTGGCCTCAGGCGGATCCTGCCCCCTGCGGCGGTTCCGGGAACGGCAGCAGCGCCACTGTTACGTTGTCGTGGCCCCCGCCGTCCAGGGCGTGGCCGACCAGCACCCGGGCCGCGTGCAGCGGCCGCCGGTCCGCGTCGGCGGGGACGATCTCGGACATCTCCTCGGCCGTCTCCGCGTAGTTCCACAGACCGTCGGTGCACACCACCACCACACCGGACCGGTCCGGCTTGAAGGACGCGGTGTGCGCCTCCAGCTCGTAGGCGTCCGCGCCCAGCCAGCCGGTGATCGCGTGGGCGCGCTCGTCGGCGTACGCCTCCGCCTCGCTCATCAGGCCGGCGGCGACCATCTGCGCCGCCCAGGAGTCGTCCTCGGTGAGCCGGGCCGCCGGTGCGCCCCGGTCCACCGGCACCCAGTAGACGCGGCTGTCGCCCACCCAGCCGACCACCAGCAGGCCCGAGGCCACGATCGAACCGACGATCGTGCACGCCGGGGCGTTCTGGTGCGGGGTGTGCTCACGGGCCGAAGGGGGCTCCTCCGCCAGGGCGTTGACGGCCTGGGAGGCGGCGACGATCGCGTCGTGCAGCGCCTGCTGCGGGTGGGTGCCCTGCGGCAGCGCGGCCAGCAGCGCCTCGATCGCGGCCCGGGAGGCGGCCATGGAGGCCTCGTCGGGACGGGTCGCCGAGGAGACGCCGTCACAGACGACCGCCATCGAGGCCGCGGTGCCGTCGGGCAGCGTGGTGTGGCCGACGGCGAACGAGTCCTCGTTGCGGTGGTGGCGCAGCCCGCGGTCGCTGACGGCGGCCACCGGGCCCGACTCCTGCTCCATGTGGTCGCGTTCGCGGGGCTGGGCGTGCCCGCAGTTCTCGCAGTAGCCGTCGTCGTCGACCCGGCCCGCGCGGCAGGCCACGCACACCTTCGGCAGCTCGGTGGTCTCGGCGGCGGAGGCCGCCACTCGCGGGTCCGGCGCCTGCAGCGGGTACTCGTCCGGCTCCGGCGGCCGGTCGAACCGCACCCCGGAGGCCGGCGACACCGGGGAGCCGTGCGGCGCCGGTGACGCAGGGGAGCCGTGCGGTGCCGGGGAGCCGTGCGCGGGCGGTGCCGCCGGCAGCGACGTGCCGCCCGAGTCCGTACCGGGCAGGTCGGTCGGCAGATGCGGTGCCGCGGGCGTATGGGAGCTCTCCGGCTCGGGCGGGGGCCAGTCCACGCCCGAGGATCCCACATCGGCGGCGCCCATGGTGAGGGTCGGGTGGTCGGGCGGCGCGGCGGGCACGGCCGACAGGTCGTACCCGCACGCACCGCAGAACAGGTCACCCGATTCGAGCGGCTCCGCGCAGCTCGGGCACTTCGCCGGTGCGGCCTGCTGGGGCATCTGCGACATCAACTACACCCACGTCCGGGGGCGGTAACGGTTGGCCCGTTCCACCAGGTCGATCCTCTCCTCACCGCCGGTCGCCAGTCTGGCCAGCGTGCGGTACGAGCGTTCCAGTCCGAAGCGGAGACCCCGCTCGTCCAGACCGCTGCCGAGCAGCACCCGGCCGCCGACGGCGGGCTGGGACTCCTGGCCCCCGGAGAGTATCCAGTCCAGCGCGCAGCCGAGGACTTCCGCCGACAACTGCTCGCGCCGGGCCGGATCCAGACCGTAGGCGTCCAGCGCCTCGATCTGCCCGGCGGCGGCCGTCAGATCGTCCAGGAACGGTGTGTCGCCGGCCGCCGCGGTCCGGTGCCGCAGCCGCGCCCGTACGGCCGCCACCCGGGCCGCCGTGTAGTGGATGGAGGCCTCCGGCACCGACTCCAGCGTCCGTACGGCGGCGCGCCGGTCCCCGGCCGCCAGCTGCACCCGGGCCAGACCGAACGCGGAGCTGACGAAGCCCGGGTCGGTCGCCCACACCAGCCGGTAGTACTCGGCCGCGTTGTCCAGCTGGCCGAGCACCTCCGCGCACAGACCGAGCGCCAGCTTGGGCGCGTTCTCGCCCGGGAAGGCGTCGTAGATCGCGTCGAAGGACAGCGCGGCGCCCTCGAAGTCGCCGGTGACCAGGGCGGCCACGCCCCGGTACCAGACCACCCGCCAGTCGTCGGGCTGTTCGTCCTCCAGCCGGCCGAGGCCCGCCAGCGCGGTCTCGGAGTCGCCGCTCTCCAGCCGTGCGCGGATCTGCCGCAGCTCGGTCTCCACCGACCGCGTCGGGACCGCGGCCAGCGCGCCGAGCAGGCTGACCTCGCCCACCAGCGAGGTCGACAGACCCGCCAGGAAACCCGCGTTCGGGTCGTTCTGGTCGACCAGCGGGACCGGCAGCGCGAGCGCGGCGGCCGCGGTGGGGACGGGCCTGACCAGCGTCGGGTCGGCCGGGGCCGGAGCCGCCGCGGCCGGGTCCAGCGCGAGCGTCCTGGACGCCACCGTCCGCCCGCCCAGCCGGGACACGTCCCCGGTCAGCTTCGGGAACAGCTCGGTGTCGGTCACCTTCACCTCGGGCCCGAACAGCGTCGACAGCGCGGGCCGCGCCGTGCCGGACTGCACCGACACGACCTCGCGCAGCACACCGGTCAGCTGCTCGGCCATCTCCTGCGCGGAGGCGAACCGGCGGGCCGGGTCGGGGTCGGTGGCCCGCACCAGCAGCCGGTAGAAGGACTCGTACTGCCGGAAGACCTCGATGGTGTCCGGGTCGGGCAGCGAGTCCACGAAGACGGTCGTGTAGCCCTGGAAGTCGAAGGTGAGGACGGCCAGGGTACGGCCGACCGTGTACAGGTCGGAGGCGACGGACGGGCCGACCTCGGCGACCTCGGGCGCCTGGTAGCCGACCGTGCCGTAGATGGCCGACTCCTCGTCGTCCATCCGGCGCACCGCGCCCATGTCGATCAGCTTGAGCTGGTCCTCGGTCTGGATGGCGTTGTCGACCTTGAAGTCGCAGTACAGCAGGTTGCGGCTGTGCAGGTGGCCGAGGGCCTCCAGAGCCTCGATGCCGTACGCGCAGGCCTGCTCCACCGGCAGCGGGTCGCGGCGGCCCTCCGGGGTACGCCGGTCGTTGGCGATCTCCTTCAGGGACTTGCCGCCGACGTACTCCATGACGATGTAGCCGTCGAGGGAGCCGGTGCGCTGGTCGAGGTGCTCGACGAAGTTGTAGATCCGCACGATGTTGGCGTGCTCGATCTCCGCGAGGAACCGCCGCTCGGAGATCGCCGCGGCCATCGCGTCCTGGTCGCCGGTGTCCAGGAGGCCCTTGAGGACCACCCAGCGGTCCGACACGGCCCGGTCCACCGCGAGGTAGATCCAGCCCAGGCCGCCGTGCGCGATGCAGCCCACGACCTCGTACTGGCCGTGCACCACGTCGCCGCCCTTGAGCTTGGGCACGAACGAGTACGGGTTGCCGCACTTGGTGCAGAACCCCTCGGTCCGCCCCGGCCGGTCACCGCGGCCCCGGCCCACCGGCGCCCCGCAGTCCGACCGCGAGCAGAACCGCTTGCGCTCCGGGACCTCGGGGTTCTCCAGGACCATCTCGCGCGGATCCGGCTTCGGCACCTGAGGCACCGTCACCAGGCCCGCGCCCAGCCTGCTGCGCCCGGACGCACTCGTCGACGAACCGGAGCTGCGCACCGACACCGAACGGCCCGTCGACGTGCCCGACACGGACCGCGACAGCCGCCCGGAGACCGAGCGCCGCGACTTCGACGACTGCGACGAGGTACGCGAACTACGGCCGCTGGAACGCGAACTCCCGCTGCCCGTCGAGCCCTTGCCGCCTGCCGTCAGCCCGGTGGCCGGCGACTCGACCATCCCGCTCGCCGAGACGACCGGTGCCAGACCGCAGGTGTCGCAGTACAGCTCACCGCCGCCCACGTCCTCGTAGGAGCCCTCACAGCCCGGCCGCTGGCAGGCCTCTCCCGCCTGACTCACGACTGCTCTCCCCTCCGGTCCTCGGGCCCGCCCTGCTGCGGCACCCGCGGCGCCCCCAGTGCCTCGGCGGCCGCCTGCTGGTAGCGCAGCACCGCCTGCTCCGCGACCCTGAGATCGCAGGGCGCGCTCCACAGCATCCGCCGGGCCGCGTCATAGCGCTCGGTCAGGAACCTGTCCTCCGCCAGCCCGTGCCGGGCCACCTTCGCCTTGTACGCGTCCAGCCGGCCGCGCAGCTCCGCGCGCACCGCGAGCGGCGCGGTGACCGCCGTCAACGACTCACGGGCGCGCAGCAGTTCGTCCTCCGCCTTCTGCTCCAGGGACTCCAGGAGCGGCGACAGACGGTGCCACTGGGCCTGTCTGCGATACTCGGCGGCCGCCGACAGCTGCTCCTGCAACGCGGTCGGCGGCCCGCTGACCACCGGCACCTCGGTCGCCGCGATCTTCGCCAGCACCTCACCGCGCGCGGTACGCGCCTCGGCGAGGGTGCGGTCCGCGCGGGACAGCACGTCCCGCAGCCTGATCAGCCGGGCCTCGGCGTCCTGCCGTACCGTCAGCACGGCGTCGATCTCCCGCCGTACCTCCTCCAGCGCCCGCGCCTCCCGGTCGTACACCGTGGTGTCGGGACGGCCGCCGCCCGGTGCCGAACTCCCCTGGGTGGGCACCCAGAAGGTCAGCGGGTCCGACACCACGTCCTCGCGCAGCCTCGTCAGTATCCGGGTGATCCGCTCCAGGTCGTCGCCCGCCGGGTGCTCGCCGGGGCGCACCCCGACGGAGTGCGCCAGTTTGCGGGTGCGCTGCAGCTCCGCGGCGAGTAAATCGATCCGCGCGGGCAGCGCCGACCACACCGCGTCGGCGGTGACGACCATGTCCAGCGAGGTCGCGTACAGCTCGTTCATCCGGTCGACCAGGGCCGCCAGCGAGAACCGCTCACTGAGCCGGCCGGCCGCCGACAGCAGGGTCGGCGCGTTCGCCGTGGCGGTCGCGCTGCCCGCCACCGTCACGGCCTCGCCGCGCAGCAGCTCGGTCAGCTCCACCAGGTCCTCACGGCTGGACCAGCGGCGCCGGGCCCTGATCTCCCGGGCGGCGCGCAGCGCGTCCGTGTAGGCGTCGAAGTAGGCCCACAGCAGGGTGATCGACGCATCGGCGGCAGCCCACCGCTCCCGGGTCGTCCCGGTCAGCTCGGCGCCTTCCAGGAGCCTGCGGCCCGCGTGGTCCTGAAGGGCGAGCAGCGAGGTCTCGATCGCCTCGTGCTCCGCGCCGAGCCGCGCCAGCGCACGGTCCACCTCGTCCCGGTCCATCACCGGCCCGGCGGGGTCCGTGACGCCCATCGATCACCTCTCGCTCGCTCGTCGGGGCTGGGCCTCGCGGATGCGGGTCAGCTTGTGCGCAGGTACTGCGGCGCGGGCGGTTTCGACGCCCCCGAGTCCGCTCCCAGTGTCGCCGACAGCCACTTGTCGTACGACGCCTGCCAGCCGTCCGCCCGGTACTCCACCAGGATCTGGTTGACCCGGCGTACCAGATCGGTCGCACCCTTCTTCATCGCCACGCCGTAGTACTCGGTGGTGAACGCGGCGCCCTTCAGTTCGACCGTCGGGTCCTGGGCGGCCTGGCTGGCGGCCAGCGCGCCGTCGGTGACCACCGCGTCGACCTCGCCGAGCTGCAGCCGCACCAGGCAGTCGAGTTGGTTGGGGACGGTGGTGGAGATGTCCGCCGAGGCGACCAGCTTCCCGGACTTCCGGTCGGCGTCCAGCTTGGCGTACGCCGTCGAACCGGCCGCCGTGCAGATCTTCTTGTGCGCCAGCGTGCCGTTGTAACCCGTGATCGACGACGACTTGGGGGCGAGGACCTGCTGCCCGGTCTTGAAGTAGGGCGCGGAGAACGCGACGTCCTTCAGCCGGTCGCAGTTGATGGTCATCGTGCGCACGACCATGTCGACGCGGCCGTCCTGGATCGCCGGTATCCGCTGGCTCGTCGGAATCGCCTTGAACTGCACCGCGTCCGGGTCGCCGAGGATGTCCTGGGCTATCCGGTGCACCAGGTCGATGTCGAAGCCCTCCAGCTCCGCGTCCGAGGTGTTCGGGTTGCGGTAGCCCCAGCGGTAGCTGTTCTGGTCGACACCGACGATCAGCTTCCGTTTGGCGCCGGTACGGGCCTTGATGGCGTCGATGGTGGACCCGTCCGCACCCGACGGCGACCAGGTCTCGTCCTGCGCCCGGGAGTCGGTGCAGTCGTCGGCCTTCGCCGGACTGCCGGTCGCCAGCCCCGGACCGCCGAGCCCCTCGCCCTGACCGCCCTCACCACGCGACTGGGTGAGCGGCAGCAGCAGGACGAACGCCAGCGCCAGGGCGCAGCCGACCGCCATCGCGCCCACTCCGCCCCAGCCCCGCAGGGAGGCCCTCATCCGCCGTACGAACATCGCCACGCCCCCTCTCACCGGTACTCCGAAAGCCTGCGGCCGATGCCGGACAGCGCGCCCGCCGCGGCCGCGACCCCCAGCATGGCGGCACCGATCGGCAGCCCGGACATCGCGTCCCGGCCGTCGGTGGCCTGTGCCTGGAACTCGGCCTCTTCGTGGGCGAGCGCGGTCTTCAGATTCGCGTCGACACTGTCGAAGCACTCGCCGGTCGCGTCCTTCGTGCCTATCACCTTGTCCAGCGCCGCCTGGTAGTCGCCGTTCTCGTCCTCGGTGCGGGCGGCGGCGTGCCGCTCCTTCCACACCTTCATGTTCCCCTCGGCGGCCGCCACGGGCTTGCTGCCCGCCGTGTCGTTCGCGAGCGCGGCGGCCTCCGTGAGGCCCTTGCCGAGCGCGGTCATGTCCTTGTCGAAGTCGTAGTAGTACGCGTCGTACGTCTGCCCGTCGACCGTGACCGTCTCGGCGCCGCGCGCCACCAGGCTCAGGTTCTCGTTCCCGCGCGCCTTCAGGGAGGCGATCCGGGCGTCGTGCAGCACGGTCAGCGAGCGGACGCCGTGGTCGTAGGAGTCGTCCAGGCCGGCGCGGGCGACGGTGTGGCCGACGACCAGCCACAGCAGCGTCACGACGGTGGCCGCCGAGGCCGCGACCAGGCCCTGGTTCAGCAGGCGGTTGGTCCGGCGGTAGTGGCGCAGCTGGGCCCAGGCGAGCGCGACGAGCGCGAGGAGGCCGAGGGCGATCGCCGCCCACGGGTACGGCGTCGCGTCCGAGTAGTCGGAGGTGAGGCGCGCGTTCTCCTTGGTGTACAGGTCCTCCGCCGCCGGGAGCATCTCCTGCTGCATCTTCTCGTTCGCGTACCGCAGGTAGGCGCCGCCGACCGGGTAGCCCTGCCGGTTGTACACGCGGGCCCGCTCCACCAGCCCCTTGTACTCCGGCAGCAGCTTGTTCAGCTTCGCCACCGCCGCCTCGGCGGGCGAGCCGGGCTCGGAGTTGGCGGCGGCGGTGACCAGCTTGGCGGCGGCGGTGGAGATGTCCGACTCGTACCGCTGCCGCGAGGCGGCCGTCTCCTGACCGCCCGCCAGGAAGCCGCTGGAGGCGGTGGTGTTGGCGTCCGCCAGCGAACGGTAGATGTCGGCCGCGCTGGAACTGAGCGGCTGGCTGCGGTGCAGCACGTCGTCCGCGGCGGCCGCGCGGTCGGTCATCTGCCAGGCGGTGACGGCACCGAAGGCGACGATCAGCACGGCCAGGACGGCGCCGATGACGCGGAGCCGGCCGGGCTCGGTGGTGGCGGCGGCGCGCAGCTGCTCGACACCCTCGGCGAACGCGGTGCGGCGAGAAGGCGTGGGGGCGCCGGGCCGGGTCCGCTGCGCGGGCAGGGCGGTGCCCGCTCCTGGCGGTGCCGCGCTCTTCGTCGGCGGGTGTGTCACGTGACCTCCCCCATGGTCATCCGGTCGCCGCCCAGTATCGCCGCCCGGACTGACATTCGGCACCGGCCTTCACTGGATCTTGATCGGATCGCAGCGGAACCCCTGCCCATGAATACGCCGGGGGCAACGGTTCGGTTCCGGAGGGGTGGTGACGGAGCGTTTCGGGGGCGCGGGCCGGTGGGGGCTGGTAGCGCAGTTCCCCGCGCCCCTGAAAGACAAAGACCTAGCTGCGGGCAGGCGTGCCGCCAGGGGCGGCACGGGTGGGCGCAGGCGGCACCCTGCAAGCGCCGGTAAGCGTCCCCACCCCCCGCCCCTACCCCGGGTCACCCCTCGAAATAGGCGCGCACCCTCTCCCGCACCTCCACCCCCGCCCCCACCGCATCCAGCCCCAGCAGCGCAGCGCCCAGTACCGGCCGCGCCGCCACCACCCTCGGTACCGCCTTCGGCGCCCGCGCGGCCAGCAGCTCCCGCACGCCGTCGTCCAGTTGCGGGTGTCCGCCCGCCAGCACCCCGCCCCCCAGCAGCACCGGCGTCTCCTCGTCCAGCAGGTCCAGACGGGTCAGCGCGACCACGGCCATGGCCACCACCTCCTGCGCCAGCCGGTCCACGACCGACCGGGCCACCGGGTCGCCGTCGGCCGCCGTCGCGAACAGCACCGGCGTCAGCTCGTGCCGGCGGACGGGCTCGACCTCCTCCCGGTGCAGGGCCTCGATCAGCGCGAGCATGCTGCCGTACCCGAAGTACGCCGGGAGCGTACGGGCCAGCGCCGTGTGCTCCCCGCGGCCGTCCTCCGCGCGGGCCGCGTGCCACATGGCCTCCTCCGCCAGCCCCCAGCCGCCGCCCCAGTCGCCGGAGACACGGCCGAGGGCGGGGAAGCGGGCGGTACGGCCGTCGGGGCGCATACCGACGCAGTTGATGCCGGCGCCGCACACGACGGCGACCCCGCGCGGCTCGGTGACACCGGCCCGGAAGATCGCGAAGGTGTCGTTGCGGACCGCCACCGTCGCCCCCCACGCGCGCGTGGCCAGCGCGGCGGCCAACTGCTCCTCCTCGAAGGGGAAGTCGGCGTTGGCCAGGCAGGCGGAGACGTGCGCGACCGAGGTGACCCCGGCGGCGCCGTACGCCTCGGCGACCGCCGTGGCCACCTCGTCCACGGCCTGCTCCACGCCCACCACCGGCGGCCGGAAGCCGCCCGCACGGGCCGTGGCGAGGACTTCGCCGTCCGCCGCCACCACCGCGACGTCGGTCTTGCTGTTGCCCGCGTCGATGGCGAGGACACTTGCGGTCAGGCCCACGCGAGGTGCTCCCGGTTGTGCGCGATCAGTCGGTCGGTCAGGGCGTCGGCGTACTCGTACTGGCCGACCAGGGGGTGGGCGAGCAGCGCCCGGAAGACCCGGTCACGGCCGCCGCGCAGGGCTGCCTCCAGAGCCAGCTCCTCGTACGCCGTCACGTTCGCCACGAGCCCGGCGAACAGCGGGTCGACGTCCGGGAGGGGCATCGGCACCGGGCCGTGCGCGCCCACCGCGGCCTGGACCTCGATCACCGCGTCGTCGGGGAGGAAGGGGAGCGTGCCGCCGTTGTACGTGTTCACCACCTGGTAGGGGTTACCGCCGCCGCCCAGCAGCGCGGCGGCCAGGTCGACCGCCGCCTCCGAGTAGTAGGCGCCGCCCCGCTTGGCGAGCAGCTCCGGCTTCTCGTCCAGGGCCGGGTCGCCGTACATCTCCAGCAACTGCTTCTCCATGGCGGCCACCTCGGCGGCCCGGGACGGCTTGGTGCCCAGCTCGCGCACCACCTCGTCGTGCGCGTAGTAGTAGCGCAGGTAGTAGGACGGGACGACACCGCCCAGGCGGTCGAGGAGCGCCGGGGGCAGCTTCAGGTCGGCGGCGATCGTGTCGCCGTGCTCGCCGAGCAGCTTGGGCAGGACGTTCTCGCCCTCCGGGCCGCCGAGGCGGACCGCCGTCTCCCAGGTGAGGTGGTTGAGGCCGAGGTGGTCCAGGTGGATCTCGGACGGCGTGACACCCAGCAGGTTCGCGAACTTGCGCTGGAAGCCGATCGCCACGTTGCACAGCCCGACCGCCTTGTGGCCGGCCTGCAGCAGCGCGCGGGTCACGATCCCCACCGGGTTGGTGAAGTCGATGATCCAGGCGTTCGGGTTGGCGCGGCGGACGCGTTCGGCGATGTCCAGGACGACGGGCACGGTGCGCAGCGCCTTGGCGAGGCCGCCGGCGCCGGTGGTCTCCTGGCCGATGCAGCCGCACTCCAGCGGCCAGGTCTCGTCCTGCTGCCGGGCCGCCTGGCCGCCGACGCGCAGCTGGAGCAGCACCGCGTCGGCGCCCTCGACGCCCGCGTCCAGGTCGGAGGTGGTGACGATCCGGCCGCCGTGACCCTGCCGGGCGAAGATCCGGCGGGCCAGTCCGCCCACCAGTTCCAGGCGTTCGGCGGCCGGGTCGACCAGGACGAGTTCCTCGATGGGCAGGGTGTCGCGCAGGCGAGCGAAGCCGTCGATGAGTTCGGGGGTGTAGGTCGAGCCTCCGCCGACCACGGTGAGTTTCATGCTTGGTTAACCCTTCACTCCGGTGAGCGTGACGCCCTCGACGAACGCCTTCTGGGCGAAGAAGAAGACGAGGATCACGGGGGCCATGACGAGCACGGTCGCGGCCATGGTCAGGTTCCAGTCGGTGTGGTGCATGCCCTTGAACGACTCCAGGCCGTAGGAGAGGGTCCAGGCGCCCGGGTTCTCCGAGGCGTAGATCTGGGGGCCGAAGTAGTCGTTCCAGGCGTAGAAGAACTGGAAGAGGGCGACGGCGGCGATGCCCGGCTTGGCCATCGGGATCACCACCCGCAGCAGGGTCCGCAGGTCCCCGCAGCCGTCCACCTTCGCCGCGTCCAGGTACTCGTTCGGGATCGTCATCAGGAACTGGCGCAGCAGGAAGATGGAGAACGCGTCACCGAACGCCATCGGCACGATCAGCGGCCACAACGTGCCGGAGAGGTCCAGCTGCTTCGCCCAGAACAGGTACATCGGGATGATGACGACCTGCGGGGGCAGCATCATCATCGAGATCACCAGCATCAGGGACAGGTTGCGGCCCCGGAAGCGGAACTTGGCGAGCGCGTACGCCACCGGGAGCGAGGACACGACGGTCAGGACGGTGCCGAGTCCCGCGTAGATCAGGGTGTTCTTCCACCAGGTCAGGAAGCCCGGGGTGTCGAACACCTTCCGGTAGTTGCCCCACTCCCAGGTGTGCGGGATCAGGTCCCGGCTCAGTGCCTGGCTGTCGCTCATCAGCGAGGTCAGGAACACGAACACGAAGGGCAGGGTGAAGAACAGGGCGGCCGCGACGCCGAGGGAGTGCACCGCCACCCAGTTCAGCAACGCCTTGCGGCGGGCGGTGCGTTCGGCCTCCGACACCGGGGCCTGCAACTGTGCCGGCCGGTCGAGTACTTGGGTCATCGTCAGTCACCTGCCTGGATGAGACCGCCCCGGCGCCGCATCAGGATCGCGGTGAACGCCATGGACAGGACGAAGAGGACGAGGGCGACGACACACGCGGAGCCGTAGTCGAAGCGCTGGAAGCCGAGGTTGTAGACGAGCTGGGGGAGGGTGAGCGTCGACTTCTCCGGATAGCCGGGTTCGAACTGCGTCCCCGCGCCCTGGATCACGCCCGAGGCGACCTTTCCGGCGATCAGCGGCTGCGTGTAGTACTGCATCGTCTGGATGACACCCGTGACGACCGCGAACATCACGATCGGCGAGATGTTCGGCAGCGTCACGAACCGGAAGCGCTGCCACGCGGAGGCGCCGTCCAGCTCCGCCGCCTCGTACTGCTCGGTCGGCACGTCGAGCAGCGCGGCCATGAAGATGACCATCAGGTCGCCGACGCCCCACAGGGCCAGCAGGGTCAGGGCCGGCTTGGACCAGGCGGGGTCGTTGAACCAGCCCGGGGCCGGGATGCCGACCTTCTCCAGGATGGAGTTGACCGGCCCGGTACCGGGGTTGAGGAGGAACGCGAAGGCCATGGTCGCCGCGACCGGGGGTGCCAGGTAGGGCAGGTAGAAGAGGGTGCGGAAGACCCCCGTACCCGTCTTGATCTTCGTGATGAGCATGCCGACGCCGAGCCCGAAGACGACCCGGAGCGACACCATCACGACGACCAGCCACAGGGTGTTGCGCAGCGCGGGCCAGAAGTAGGGGTAGTGCTCGAAGACGTACGTCCAGTTCTTCGTGCCGCTCCACGTCGGCGGTTTGAAGCCGTCGTAGTGCATGAAGGAGAAATAGACCGTGGAGATCAGCGGGTACGCGAAGAACACCGCGAAACCGATCAGCCAGGGCGACATGAAAGCGATCGTGCGCAGCGCCGACCTGCGGCGCTTCGACGCCAACGTGATGGTGCTCATCGCTACTTCGCCTGCGCGATGTCCGTGTCGATCTGCTTGGCCGTGGCCGCCAGACCGGACTTGAGGTCCTTGACCTTGCCGCTCTCGTAGTCGTATCCGAAGTTCTGGATCGTCGCCAGGTACACACCGCCGTTGATGGAGGCGGGGGAGGTCGTCGAGTTCGGGTTCGCGGCGATGTCCAGGAAGGTCTTGAAGCGCGGGTCGTACGTCAGCTTCGGCGACTTCAGGGCGGCCAGCGTGGACGGCACGTTGTGGATGGCGTTGGAGAAGTTCACCACCGCGTCGGTGTCCGTGGTGATGTACTTGACGAACTCCCAGGCCGCGTTCTGCTTTTTGCTGTTGGCGGCGATGCCGGCGATGGTGCCGGTGATGTAGCCCTTGCCGTACTGCGCGACCTGGTCGTCGGGCACGGGCAGCGGGGCGACGCCGATGTCGAACTTCGTCTTGGCGTCCACGGCCATGCCGAGCCGCCACTCGCCGTCCAGCTGCATGGCGACCTGACCGGTCTGGAAGGGGTGCTTGTCGCCCCACTCGTCGCCCAGCGTCGCCCGGTACTTCTCCAGCTTCTGGAATCCGCCGAGTTCGTCGACGAGGTCTTTCTGGAGCGTGAACGCCTCGGTGAAGGCGGGGTCCTTGGCGACGTTCGACTTGCCGTCGGCCGTGAAGTACGTCGGCGAGAACTGCGCCGCGTAGTGCTCGGTCGTGGTCTCCCAGCCGTGGTAGTCCGGCATGAAACCGAGCTGCTTGTAGCTGTCGCCCTGGTTGATCGTCAGCTTCTTGGCGTCCGCCTGGAATTCGGTCCAGGTCTTCGGCGGGCTGGTGATGCCGGCCTTCTTGAACGCCGTCTTGTTGTAGTAGAGGCCGTACGCGTCACCGAGCAGCGGCGCCGTGCAGCGGTTGCCGTCGTACTGGGTGTACTCGTTCATCGCCTTCGGGAACGTCGTCTCCGGGTCGATGCCGGACTTCTTGAAGAACGGGTTCAGGTCGACCAGCGCGCCCGAGGAGCAGAACTTGCCCACGTTGTTGGTGGTGAACGACGAGATGACGTCCGGGGCCTTGTCGCCGCCGCTGCGCAGCGCCTGGTTGATCTTGTCGTCGGTCATGTTGCTGACGACGTTGACGTGGATGTTGGGGTGCGCCTTCTCGAAGCCGGCGATCAGCGCGTTGACCGCCTTCACCTCGTTCGGGGCGCTCCAGGCGTGCCAGAAGTTGATGGTGGTGTTCGCGGAGGCGTCGTCGGAGGCGCCGGAGGAGGACTGGCCGGTACAGGCGGTGAGCAGGGCCAGTGAACTGGCGGCCGCGGTCAGGGCAAAAGCCGTCTTTCGGGCAGCGGAGGGTATGGGCATGGCGAGGTCTCCCGGGGCGGGCGGTGTGGGAAGGGAACGACTGTGCGGGAAGCTGAGGTGGAGAGGGGGCAGGGGCTCAGCGCGAGGTGTCGAAGACCTCGTCGCGGGTGGTCGCGAGCGCGCTCTCCAGCGCGCCGCGCAGCACGGGGTGTTCCTGGACGTCGCCGACGACGAGCCGCGGCCGGGCGGCCGCCAGCTCCTCCAGCTCGGCCTGGACCAGGGCGCGCAGGACCTCGCCGCCGGCGGTCAGGACGGTGCCGCTGAGGACGACGAGTTCGGGGTCGAGGACGGAGACGAGGGAGGCGAGACCGGTGGCGAGCCGGGTCGCGTAGGTCCGGAGGAGTTCGTGGTGCGGCCCGGTGCCGTGATCGATGGCGCGGGTGACGAGTGCGGCGGCGACCTCGGAGTGCGAGCCGGTGGGCAGGTCCTCGATGCCGAGTTCACGGGCGAGCCGGGGAAGGGCCTGCGAACCGGCGAGTTCCTGGTAACCGCCGCTGTTGGCCTTGGTCACCTGGCGCACCAGCGGGGTGCCCGGCACCGGCAGGAAGCCGACCTCGCCGGCGCCGCCGGTCCAGCCGCGGTGCAGCCGCCCGCCGAGGACCAGGGCGGCGCCGAGGCCCTCCTCGTTCCACAGCAGTACGAAGTCGCCGTGGCCGCGGGCCGCGCCGAGCCGCTGTTCGGCGATGGCGACGAGGTTGACGTCGTTCTCGTACTCGACGGGCATCGGCAGCGCGGCGGCGAGGTCGTCGAGCAGCGCGGGGGAGTGCCAGCCGGGCAGGTGCGAGGCGTAGCGCAGCCGGCCGGTGCCCGGGTCGAAGGCGCCGGGGGTGCCGACGACGACCCGGTGGAGGTCGTCGCGGGCCAGCCCGGCCGCCTTCACCGCGCCGTCCAGGGCGTCGGTGACCTGCCGTACGACGGACTGCGCGGAGCGCCTGCCCGGGGTCGGCAGCTCGTACTCGCCGACCGTGCGGCCGGTGACGTCGGCGACGGCGGCCCGGATCCGGGCGGGGTTGACGTCGAGCCCGGCAGCGTGGGCGGCAGCCGGATTCACCGAGTACAGCTGGGCGTTGGGACCCGGGCGGCCCTCGCTGGTGCCGGTCGCCAGGACCAGCCCGGCCGCTTCCAGACGGGCCAGCAGCTGGGAGGCGGTCGGCTTGGAGAGGCCGGTGAGCTTGCCGATCCGGGTGCGCGAGAGCGGGCCGTGCTGCAGCAGCAGGTCCAGTGCGGCGCGGTCGTTCATGGCGCGCAGCACACGCGGGGTGCCCGGCGTACCGGCGGTTCCTGCCATGGGGTTCGACACCTGCCTTTCCAGCCGCTCAGTTTCCCAGTGACCTGGGCGATCGGTCCAGCCGGGGGAACCGGCCGGACCGCTCTCCTTGATCACTGTTAGGAAAGTTTCCTGTTGGCTGGAAAAAGTAGGCCGCCGGAAGAAGTGCGTCAATAGCCCGCAGGCGCGGCAACGCACTCGTTACCTGGACATGGACATGTGAAGGGCGGCGCGAAAGGGCATGCGAAGGGCCCGCCCGGAAGATCCGGACGGGCCCTTCGTGCGTCTGGAGGTCGGTCAGAGCTTCATGGCCGGCGGGTCCACCTCGACGTGGTCGCCCGTGGCCTTCGCCGCGGCGGTGGTCGTCGTACCGGCGAAGACGAAGCGGTAGTAGCCGCGCTTCGAGGCCTTCACGGTGGTGGACAGGGCGCCGCCGGTGCCGGAGGTGATGCCCTTGACGTTCTTGTACGTGCCGGTGCCCTCGGCGCGGAACTGGAGGACGACCTTCTGCCCCTTGTACCCCGCGTACTTGCCGGTGTCCCAGTTCGCCCGGGTCAGCTTGCCCTTGACGGTGATCGTCTTGCCCATGACCGCCGGTTCCGGGGCCGCGTCGACGGTCAGCCTGGCCGCGCGCTGCACCTTGGCCGTGGTCAGGTTGCCCCAGATGGCCGCGTCGTACTCGGAGCTGAGGAAGTCGTCCGAGACGGTGGCGTCGAGGTGGGCGTACAGGCCCCCGGCCTTCCAGGTGGTGGCGTCCGCGGCCTCGTACAGGTACTCGTCCGGGTCGACCGGGATGGTCTCGGTGCAGCTCTCGGTGACCGTGGTGTCCGTGGTGGCGGTCGCCGTGCAGACGGGCATGACCTCGGGGTCGAGCTCGTTGGCGAGCGACTTCAGCGTGCCGCGGTAGAGCATCACCGCGGCGAACGTCTTCTTGTTGTCGATGACCAGGTCCGCGGGCCGGGTCAGGGTGTACGTCACCGGCACGTTCACCGTCCTGGTGGTGCCGACGACGATCGCCTTGCCCTTGTTCACGGTCACGTCGGAGAAGACCAGGTTCGGAGTGGCCGCGGAGGCGGCGGGCGCCGCGAGGCCGGCCAGGGCCAGGGCACCGGACAGGGCGGTGCCTATGGCGAGCTTTGTCATCTGTCCCCACATTCGAGACGGGCCCCCGGGCGACGTCGCGCTCCAGAACAAGGACCCGTGATGCGGCGACCATAGATCATCATCGAGGCGCGGAGAATGCGGGGGACCTGTGAAGACCATCTGAATCCGGCCGACGGCCGGTTTGTGATCACGGCTGCGTCACGATCTTCGTCCGCGCTGGTCAAGGCGGTCCTCCGCACAGTTTCCTGCCATGAGATCCGGGCATCGACCAGAGGGACGGGGGAGTCGTATGGCCCACCGGAGGCGGCTGTTCCTGCGGCTGTCGCTGAAGACCTTCACCGGCGCCGTGCCGATGACGGTGACGTTGTGCGTCATCTCCTTCGTCCAGGACGGCCTCTCCTGGTCGACCCTGCGTGACACGACCGGCATCCCGCTGGCCTCGGCGGCGCTCTCCCCGCTGTGGGCGGCCTGGCGGACCCGCTCGCTGGTGCGCGCGGCGCGCGGGCTGGACATCCCGGTCTCCGAGAACGCCCTCGACCGTACCCAGACGCACATCCTCACCGGTGTCCCGCTGCCCCTCGTCCGTGCCGAACTGGGCGCGGCCCGGCGGGCGTCCGGGGTCCGCGGCGGCAACCCGGTCGACTTCTCCTGGCGCCCGTTCCGGGGCAGGACGTACGCCGACGGGTCGGTCACCTACGACGAGACCTCGGGGGAGACCCGCGTCGAGGTCCACGCGGGCAAACGCCTCGGGACCGACACCCCCCTCTTCCAGGGCGCCGTGTTCCTCGCGCTCTGCCAGATAGTGCGCACGCTCGAAGGGCGCTGAGCCGGAGGGCGCTCAGTCGCCGAGGAAGGCGGCTGTGTCCAGGGTGGGGTAGGGGGCCGGGAGCGGGAGCGGATCGCCGAGGCTCACCTTCTCGTCGGTCTTGAAGTAGGCCTCGGTGGGGTCGTCGCCGGGGAGGACGGGGTCGGTGTAGCAGTGGGCGGTCTTCGTGTGGCGGTCGATGAGGACGTAGATCGGGACGCCGGCGGCGGCGTAGGCGCGGAACTTGGGGCCGGTGTCGGTTTCGTGGTTGGTCGAGGTGACCTCTCCGACCAGGGTGATCATGTCGGCCGGATACCAGCCTTTATGTGCTTTGCGGTATGACTCGTCGAGTTCGGTCGCCTTTCGGCGGCGGACGTAGAAGTCCGGGATGAACAGCGCCATGGTCTTGCCGTCCTTGTGTGCGGCTCGATAGCCGTTGCCCATCCCCGCCAGCTCGAAGCCGGCGTTGAAGAACTGGACGGCCAGTTTGAAGGCGCCGTCGTTGTGGTTGTCGTTCGGTGTCGGCGGCACGATGGCCATCCCCTCGATGTACTCGGGTCGAATCGGCGCTACCGACGCCTCCTCGATCGCGATCAGCAGATCGATGGGGTCCTGCTCCGTCATGATCTTCTCCATGATCGGTTCGGCGCTCATCCCTGGTTCTCCTCACGCTGACGCCAGGCTAAGCCCGCCATGGGTGCCCCGGCAGAACGATGGGGCACCCCGGACGTCGCAAGACGTCGGAATGCCCCACCGTTCACTCGAACGAGTGTCCTGAACCGTTCCGCTACTTCCCGGGGGCCGACGACCGCTGCGCGGCTATCGGCGCCGTCGCCGCCACCTGCGGCGAGTCCGAGTCGGAGAACACCGACGGGGCGGCCACGGCGGTCGTCGGGTCCGCCGGTTCCTCCTCGGAGAGGCCCGCCGGCGCACCGCCGACGATCCGGATGTCCGCCGCGTCGAACGCCCGCTTGATCCGCCAGCGCAGCTCGCGCTCCACGGTCAGCGCCTTGCCCGGCATGGTCCTGGCGGAGAGCCGCACGACCATCGAGTCCATGAGGACCGAGTCCAGGCCGAGGATCTGGACCGGGCTCCACAGCAGCTCGTTCCAGGGCTCCTCCTTGGACATCTTCTCCGCGACCTCGTCCAGCACGGCCCGCACCTGGTCCAGGTCCTCGCTGGGCGGCAGGGTGACGTCCACGCCGGCCGTGGCCCAGCCCTGCGAGAGGTTGCCGATGCGCTTGATCTCGCCGTTGCGGACGTACCAGATCTCACCGTCGGCGCCGCGCAGCTTGGTCACCCGCAGGCCGACCTCGACCACCTCGCCGGAGGCCACCCCCGCGTCGATCGAGTCGCCGACGCCGTACTGGTCCTCCAGGATCATGAACACGCCGGACAGGAAGTCCGTGACCAGGTTCCGGGCGCCGAAACCGATCGCGACACCGGCGACACCGGCGGAGGCCAGCAGCGGGGCCAGGTCGATCTGGAAGCTGCTCAGCACCATCAGCGCGGCCGTGCCGAGGATCAGGAAGCTCGCCACCGACCGCAGCACCGACCCGATCGCCTGCGAGCGCTGCCGCCGCCGCTCGGCGTTGACCAGCAGCCCGCCGAGGGTGGTGCCCTCCGCCGACTCGGCCGTCCGGTTCATCCGTTCGATGAACTTGGTGATCGCCCGCAGCACGACGTTTCTGAGCACCACCGCGATCACCACGACCAGCAGCACCTTCAGGCCTATCGCCAGCCAGGTCGACCAGTTCTGCTCGACCCAGCTGGCCGTGTTGGCGGCGCTCTCCTGGGCGTCCTGGAGCGTGGGGACGGTCGTTGTCGACGACTCCGAGGGGGTCGGCGACGGCGACGAACCGGCGGCCAGTAGGACGGCGGGCAAGGACACGACGGGTACCTCCAGGCGGTGCGTTACTGCCCTCCGGTACGGCGTTCAAGGTCAGATACGGCGTTCCAGGTCACGGAAAGGTCACCGGACGGACAGGAACACCACACTAACGGGGCATTGTGTGTGGGCCCGGCCGATACGGGAAGGAGAGACCGTCCTCACGCCCGCTCCTTACTCCCGCCGGAACGGGCCCGCCCGCGAACAGGCCCGCTTGAAAAGGGGTGCGACCGGGGGATGAATGCGGTGTGGTCGAAAACACTCCCAGCCCGTTACCGGGAGATGGTGGCGCGTCCACCAGCCAGGAGGGGAGACTGGCCACAGATCGTCCCGGCGCGAGCCACGCGCCGCCGACGCCCAAGGAGGCACCCGTGCCGCATGTCCTGGTCCTCAACGCGTCGTACGAGCCGCTCGGCGTCGTACCGCTCCGCCGCGCGCTCGTCCTCGTCCTGGAGAACAAGGCAGTCGCCTTGGAGGAATCCGGCGCCTATATGCACAGCGCAACCGTCACAGTCTCCGCACCCAGCGTGGTCCGGCTCAAGCGATTCGTGCGGGTTCCCTACCGGGGGCCCGTTCCTCTCACCCGCCGGGCGCTCTTCGCGCGTGACGGGGGCCGGTGCATGTACTGCGGTGGCGTCGCAACCAGCGTCGACCACGTCATCCCGCGCAGTCGCGGGGGTCAGCACGTCTGGGACAACGTGGTGGCGTCCTGCCGTCGCTGCAACCACGTCAAGGCCGACCGGCATCTCTTCGAGATCGGCTGGCGACTGCGGCACAAACCAGCCCCGCCCACCGGCCTCGCCTGGCGCATCATCGGGACCGGCCATAGGGACCCGCGCTGGCTGCCGTACTTGCAGCCGTACGGCGCGGACGACGCCCTGGCCCGGATCGACGGCATCTCCGCCTGACGATCCGGGCCTTCGCATACCCCGTGGCTGTCCGTTCAGCCACGGGGCCCTTCGGCACGCGCACCCCGTACGACGAACAGCGCACCGCCCACCGCGAACGCCCCCGGCGCCACGGCCCGGGCGCCCGGTCGCGCCCCCGGGCGCACCGGCCACGCCCGCACCGTCACCGCGCTTCCGCGCGCCCCGGAGGCCGGACATCCGTCGGCGGTCATGCGTAGCGCAGCTCCGCCGGTTGCACCGAGCGGTGCAACAGCGGAAGGGCGGTGGCCGCCGCCAGCAGACAGGCGCCGTAGACCGCGAGCGGAACCAGCAGGGCCGGGTACGGCACGCCCGGCACGGTGTACCTCGTGGCGGTGCAGGCGTACCAGGCGCCGATCGCCATGCCGCCGGTGCCCGCCACCAGGACCGCCGGGGCCAGCGGCAGCGCGGTCTCCAGGAGCAGCGCCCGGCCCAGCACACCGCGAGGCACTCCGGCGGCGGCCTGCGCGGCCAGGTCCCGGCGCCGGGTGGCCAGCGACTCGGCGGTGCCGACGGCGAGAGCGGACAGGACGATCGCCAGGGCGACGAGGATCGCGGCAGCCGTGAGGTCCAGACCCGTCGTGTAGTACGTGCGGTCCCTGCCGAGGTTGTCCGCCCCGTCCATGGCGTGCAGAACGGCGAGCAGTACCTCCCGCACCCCCATGAATCCCGTGCCCACGACGGTCACCAGCAGCACGGCCGCGTGCGTGCGGGCCGCCGCCCACGGGTCGTCGCGCAGTCGTTCCGCCGCGATCAGCACCGCCGGACTCCCGGTGCGGGCGGCGAGCGCCGAGCCCAGCCGCCGGGACGACCAGCCCGCCAGCCACACCGCCGAGGCGCCGACCAGCAGACACACCGCGAAGGCCGTGACCGGCCCGAGGGCGAACCCGACCAGGGGGAACGCGAACGGATCACCGGTGAACGCGGCCACCGCGACCAGCACCGCCAGTACGGCCAGCAGCCCCGTCGCCACCTGGAACGCCCGCCCCGGACCCCTGGCCGGCCGCACCCGTCGGATCCGGCCCAGCGGCGAGGCCGCCACCCGGCGCAGCGCCAGGGCGCTCACGGCCGCGCCCAGCACTGGCACCAGCACGGCCACCACAGTGATGTCGACCCAGGCCAGGGGGTCGGGACGGTGCCACAGGCGCAGCAGGACCGGCACCGAGCACACGGTGGCCGCGGCCGAACCGGCCAGGCAGGCCGGCCCCGACTCCAGCGCCGCGATCCGCCGCACCTGCGCGGGCGTGGCCCCCGCCAGCCGTAGCGCGGCCAGCCGCCGGTCGCGGTGCACCGCGCCGACCCGCGCGCACTGCCCGAGGAACCCGAGCACCGGGACGAACAGCAGCATCAGCGCGGTGATCACTCCGTTGCGGGTGCCGGGCTGGTCGAGCAGCCCGGCACCGACCGACATGCTGTACTGCGAGTCCATCGGGACGAGGACCGCGATCACCTGCCCGATACCGGTCGCCAGCGCCGCCCCGATCGCCGTCAGCAGAACCCGCCACCACTCCCGCCGGTCCGACCCCCGCGTGAGCAGCAACGCCAGGCGCAGCTCCGTCCTCACGCCGCCACCCCCGCCGGCGCCACGGTCCCGTCGCTGAGCCGCACCTCGCGGTCCGCGTACGCCGCGACCTGGGCGTCATGCGTGATCAGCAGCACGGCCGTGCCCGACTCACGGGCCGTGTGCACCAGCGACGTCATCACCTGCTCGCTCGCCAGCGAGTCCAGCGCCCCCGTCGGCTCGTCCGCGAAGACCACCTTCGGGCCGGTCGCCAGCGCCCGGGCCAGGGCGGCACGCTGCGCCTGGCCGCCGCTCATCTCGCCCGGCCGCAGCCCCTCCTGTCCGCGCACCCCGAACCGCTCCAGCCACGCGCCGGCCCGCACCCGGGCCTCGGCGCGGGCCGCTCCGGCCAGCATCAGCGGCAGCGCCACGTTGTCGAGGGCGGTCAGTTCGGGGATCAGCTGCCCGAACTGGAAGACCACGCCGAAGTCGGAGCGCCGCAGCTCGCTCAGCCGCCTCTCCGGCAGCTGGTCGAGCCGCGACCCGTCGTAGGTCACCGCCCCCGCGTCCGGTCGTACGATCCCGGCCAGACAGTGCAGCAGCGTGGACTTGCCACTGCCGCTGGCTCCCGTCACGGCGAGGATCTCGCCCACGCGCAACTCGACGGAGGCGCCGCGCAGTGCCTCCGTCCTGCCATGCGCCTTGACGAGGTCCCGGCCCGCCAGAAGCGGGACCGAGGAGTCCCCCTGGTTGCTCATGCTGCGTCGACCTCCGCGGTCAGAGTGGTCAGCCGGGCCGCCGTGGTGTTCATCCAGCGGAGGTCGGCATCGAGGTGGTTGAGGGCGTAGTCCGCCGAGAGCACGGTCGCCAGATCGGCGCCCGGGACCGTCTTCACGGCCGTGAGCTCCCGCATCCGCTCCATGTGAGCGGCGCGCTGGGTGCGCAGATAGGCGGCCGGATCGCCACCGGCCAGGATCGAGACGACGACCTTCGCGAAGATCTCGTTCGCCACGAAAGGCGCGGGCGGCGCGATCTCCCCGGCCCAGCGGGTCAGTTCACGTGCCCCGCCGTCCGTCGACCGGTACAGCGTCCGCTCCGGCCCCCCGTCGGCGTCGGTCCCCTCGACCTCGGCGAGTCCGTCCCGGACCAGGCGTTGCAGGGTCGTGTACACCTGCCCGTAGGCCAGCGGACGGGCCTGCGGAAAGCGTTCGTCGTGGCGCCTCTTGAGGTCGTAGCCATGGCTCGGCCCCGCCTCCAGCAGCCCCAGAAGGATGTGCCGGGTACTCATGGGAGCCAGTATGCACCAGATACATGTACTGAGTGAATAGTGACCTTCCCCGGAAAACCGACCGAAGGCCCGGGGCGGAGTCCATCGCGTCGCAGGGCTGATCGCCGTCCGCGGGGGAGTGCCCCCGCAGCGACGGGGTAGGCCTGCTCTGACCCGGCATACGCCCCCGCACCCGACGACATGACTAGGAGGCCACCGTGGCCGCAACGGTTCGTCATCCGATCCCGGCCCAGTGCAAACCCGTGGTGGAGACCGCGGAGGAGCCCCACCTGCGCGTGTCCGGCGCCGAGGGCGCCCAGGCACAGGCGCCGCTGACCAGCGAGCCTCCGCTGCCCGACGCCGAGCCCCTCACCAGCGAACCGCCGCTCGCCGACGCGGCCCCGCTGACCAGCGAGCCGGGGTTGTAGATGAACGAAGCCCTGGACCCGGGGCTGTGCCGGCTCGCGGAGCTGCACGGCGTCGCCACGTCCTACCGCCCCGCCCCGGACCGTACGGTCGCCGCCTCCGCCGGCGCCGTGACCGCCGCGCTGGGCGCCCTGGGAGTCGACGCGAGCGGCCCGGAAGCCGTCCGCGCCGCCCTCGCCGACCGGGAGCGGGAGCTCGCCGAACGGCTGCTGCCGCCGACCGTCGTCCACTGGGCGGGCACCGGCGAGATCGCCCTCGGCCTGCCCGCGGGCACCCGCCTGGAGGTGCGCACGGAGGACGGGGAGACCCGGGACGACGTACGGGACCTGCCGCTCGGGGTGCATCTGCTGACCGCCGCCGCCCCCGACGGCCGTACCGCCCGCGCCCACCTGATCGTCGCCCCCGACCGGCTGCCCACCCCCGCCACCCGCTCGTACGGCATCCTCGTCCAGCTCTACTCGCTGCTCTCCCGCCGCTCCTGGGGCATGGGCGACCTCGGCGACCTCGCCGAGCTGGCCGACTGGGCCGGACGCACCGCGGGCGCCGGATTCGTGCAGGTCAACCCGTTGCACGCGGCCGTACCCGGAGCGCCCACCGACCCGTCCCCCTACCGCCCGTCCTCCCGCCGCTTCCCCGACCCGGTCCACCTGCGCCCGGAGGCCGTCCCCGAGTACACCGAGCACACCGGGGCCACCACCGCGACCGCCGCCACGACCCTCGGCACGGCAGGCACCGCCACCGCCGCCGGATCCGGTGCCGGTGCGGTCACCGAACGTGCCGCAGCCCTGCGCTCCGCCGTCCTCGACCAGGGCGCCCTCATCGACCGCGACGCGGTGTGGGAGCTGAAGCGGGAGGCGCTGGAGACGGCGGCCGCCGCCCCGCTCACCCCCGGCCGACAGGCCGCCTACGACGCCTTCCGCGCCGCCGAGGGCCGGGCCCTGGAGGACCACGCCACCTGGTACGCGCTCGCCGAGCGGCACGGCTCCGACTGGCACCGGTGGCCGCGGGCGCTGCGCGACCCCCGCTCGCCGGAGACCGCACGGGCCCGCGCCGAACTGGCCGGCCGGGTCGGCTTCCACTCCCGTCTCGCCTGGCTCACCGTCACCCAGCTCACCGCGGCCCAGCGCGCCGCCCGCGAGGCCGGCATGCCCATCGGGATCGTGCACGACCTCGCCGTCGGGGTGCACCCCGACGGCGCCGACGCCTGGGCACAGCAGGATCACTTCGCCGCGGGGATGTCCGTGGGCGCCCCGCCCGACGCCTTCAACGCGCGTGGCCAGGACTGGGGCCTGCCGCCCTGGCGCCCGGACCGCCTCGCCGCCTCCGGCCACGCCCCGTTCCGTGAGCTGGTGCGCGCGCTCTTCCGGTATGCCGGCGCCCTGCGCATCGACCATGTGATGGGCCTGTTCCGGCTCTGGTGGGTGCCGCAGGGCGGCCCGCCCACCGAGGGCACGTACGTCCGCTACGACGCCGAGGCGATGCTGGCGCTGCTGGCCCTGGAGGCGACCCGGGCCGGCTCGGTGGTGATCGGGGAGGACCTGGGCACGGTGGAACCGGGGGTGCGCGAGACGCTGGAGCGGCACGGGGTGCTCGGGACGTCCGTCCTCTGGTTCGAACGGGACTGGACGGGCGACGGCCGCCCGCTGCCCCCGGAGCGGTGGCGCGCCGCCTGCCTCGCCACCGCGACCACCCACGACCTGCCGCCCACCGCGGCCCGTCTCACCGGCGAACACGTCGAACTCCGCGACCGCCTAGGCCTGCTCACCCGCCCGCTGGCGACGGAACGGGCCGAAGCCGCGGCCGACACCGCGGAGTGGCTGGCCCTGCTGACCCGCCTGGGCCTGCTCGCCGCCGCCGACACCGGCGACGAGGAGGCCGAGATCCGGGCCGTGCACCGCTTCCTGCTCCGCACCCCGGCCCGCATGATCGGCGTCTGGCTCCCGGACACCGTGGGCGACCGGCGCCCCCAGAACCTCCCCGGCACCTGGGACCAGTACCCGAACTGGCGCCTCCCCGTCGCCGACACGAAGGGCCGCCCGATCACTCTGGAGGAGCTCACGGCCTCGGACCGGGTACGAGCCCTGTTCCGGACCCTGCACACGGACAACCCGTCCACAGCGTGAGGACATACCTCCCGCACCCGCCCTCAGCCCGCCCGACATCCGAGCACGAGCACCGACCCGCACTCCCTTCGGCCCGTGCGGGGTGTGAGGGCGAGTGCTGGTCCGTGTCCTCTTCGGTCCGTCCGGGGTTCGAGGGCGAGTGCCGGTCCGCGCCCCCCTCAGCCCGTCCGGCGTTTGAGGACGAGGCCGTTCAGGCCGATGCGGGGGTGCGGGGGCGGCAGCCCCCAGGGCGGGCGCCGCACCCCGCGGTGCCCCTTACAGGTACCCCCCGGACGCGCGCCCCCCAAGTCGGCCCGCTAACTTTGGCTTCGTGGACAAGAAGAACGCCCTGCGCGCCGGCGCCCTGGCTGCCGGTACGACGCTGATGATGCTGCTCATGTCGTCGCCCGCCCTCGCGCTCACGCGTGACGACGGTGACGACCCCGGCAAGGGCCTGAGCGTCGTCCAGACGCTGGGCCTCTACGTCCTGACCCCGCTCGTGCTGTTCGCGGTCATCGCGGGCCTGGTGATGGTGCTGGACAAGTCCAAGATCCGGGTCACCAAGCCGGGCGCGAAGGCCAAGGCGAAGGCCTGACACCCGTTTCCGTCTCTCCACCGAGGGCGCCGGTCGCCTCCCGTACGTACGGGAGCTGACCGGCGCCCTCGGCGCGTTCCCTCAGGGGCTCGGCGCGGTCAGATACCGCTGCACGGTCGGCCCGAGCCACGCCAGGATCTCCTCGCGGGCCAGCGCCACGACCGGCGGCAGCCGCACCACGTAGCGGGTCAGCGCGAGCCCCAGCAGCTGCGCGGCGCACAGCCCCGCCCGCGCCGCCACCTGCTCGGGGTCCGGGCACACCAGCCGGGCCACCGGCACCACCTGCTCCCGGAAGATGCTCTGCAGGCGCTCGGTCCCCGCCTGGTTGGTGACGGCGACCCGCAGCACCGCGGTGAGCTCCTCGTTCGCCTCCCAGATGTCCAGGAAGTGGCCCACCAGCGCCTGCCCCACCTCGGTGCGCGGTACCTGGGAGACGTCGGGCATCCGCAGGTCGAGCGCGACGGCGGCCGCGAAGAGGCCGTCCTTGCTGCCGAAGTAGCGCATGACCATCGAGGGGTCGATGCGGGCGTCCCCGGCGATGGCGCGGATGGTGGCGCGCTCGTAGCCGTCGGCGGCGAAGCGCTCGCGGGCGGCGGCCAGGATGGCGGAGCGGCTGGCGTCGGAGCGGCGTGCCGCCGGGCCGTGCGCGGCGTCTGTGCTTCTACTGGAGGTGCCGGTCATGCCAACGAGCGTAGGCCAACAAGTGTGGGCCAACAAGTGTTGACTGCGGATTCGGCCCGCTCTACTGTTGCCAACAGGTGTTGGTCAACACTTGTTGGCCCACGTTCGTCGGCAATCACGCGTAGGCATCCCAGGAGGCCTCCATGAACGGCATGACCGCCCCCGGAACCTCCCGGGTGATCGTCGTCGGCTCCGGCCCCACCGGCCTGCTCCTGGCCGGTGACCTCGCCGCCGCCGGTGTCCCGGTCACCCTCCTCGAAAAGCGCCCCCACAAGATCAGCAACCTCTCCCGCGCCTTCGTCCTGCACGCCCGAGCCCTGGAGCAGCTCGACGCCCGCGGCCTCGCCGACGCACTCGAAGCCGTCGGCGAGCCCCTCGCCCGGCTCAACCTCTTCGACGGCCTCACCCTCGACCTCGGCGCCCTGCCGTCCCGTTTCCGGCACCTGCTGGTCCTCCCGCAGTACGAGGTCGAGAAGGTGCTGGAGCGCCGGGCGGCCGAGGCGGGCGTCGACTTCCGCAACGAGTGCGAGGTGACCGGCCTGACCCAGGACACGGCCGGGGTCACCGTGCACGTCAGGGGCGCGGGGGCCGCCGGGGGCGCCGAAGACCTGCGTGCCGCGTACGTGGTCGGCACCGACGGCATGCGCAGCGCCGTCCGGGAGGCGGTCGGGCTGCCGTTCCCGGGGCGGTCGGCGATCCGCTCCGTCGTCCTCGCCGACGTGCTGCTCACCGAGAAGCCCCCGACGCTGCTGACGGCCGCCGCGGTCGGCGACGCGTTCGCGTTCCTGGCGCCCTTCGGAGACGGCTACTACCGCGTCATCTGCTGGAACCGCGGCCATGACGTCCCCGACCACGAGCCGGTCGGCCTCGACGAGGTCAGGGAGATCACCCGGCTGGCCCTGGGCAAGGACTACGGGATGCACGACGCCCGCTGGATGTCCCGCTTCCACAGCGACGAGCGGCAGGTGCCCAGCTACCGGGTCGGCCGGGTCTTCCTGGCCGGGGACGCGGCGCACGTGCACACCCCGGCCGGCGGCCAGGGCATGAACACCGGACTGCAGGACGCGGCCAACCTGGGCTGGAAGCTCGCCGCCGTGCTGCACGGCCACGCGGCCCCGGGCCTGCTCGACACCTACCAGAGCGAACGCCACCCGGTCGGCAGGTCCGTCCTGCGCAGCAGCGGCGCCATCGTCCGCCTCGCGATGGCCAAGGGCCCCATGCTGGCGGTGCGCGCCGGACTGATCCGTGCGCTGGGCCATGCCGGCCCGGTCCGCCGCAGGATCGTCGGCCAGGTCACCGGCATCGGCTACCGCTACCCCGCACCGCGGGGCGCCCACCGCCTCACCGGCACCCGCGTCCCCGACCTCGCCCTGACCGATGCGGCGAGGGGCACCGCGTCCGGCACCGCGTCCGGCGGTGCGTCCGGCACCGCGTCCGGCGGCGGGCCCGGTGCCCCGGCCGGCGGCGGCCGCCTGTACGAGGCCCTGCGCGGCGGCCGGTTCGTCCTGGTCACCCCGGACCCCGCCCGGGATCCTGCCCGGGACCCCGCTCCGACCCCCCACGACGTGAGTGCGCGGTACGGCGACCGGCTGGCCGTGGCGCACTGGAGGAGCGGCCGTCGTACGACCGTCCTGGTGCGCCCCGACGGGTACGTGGCCTGGGCGGGCGACGAGGCGCGGGCGTCGGACGTCGAGAAGGCCCTGGCCGCCCATGTCGGGTGACCGGCTCAGCCGATGGTGAAGTCCGCGGCCCTGGTGTCGAAGGTGGTGTGCCCGTCCTTCGCCGTGGCGAGCACGGCGACGTGCCAGGCGCCGTGCGGGGAGGACGCGACGTCCGCGGCGGACACCGCGTCCTTGTACACGCACCGGACGGTGTGGCCGCCGGCAGGCGTGCAGGTCGCCGACTCCACCTCGGCCATCTCCTCGGCGGTCAGATGCTTCTTGGCGAACTCGGACTTCTCCGGCCAGGCCAGTACCTTCAGGCTCTTGACGCCGGAGGGCGCGCCGACCTCGGTGGTGAAGGAGAACGAGCCCTGGTGACCGGCCTCGGGGGCGCTGTAGCGGACGGTGCTGTGCGCCAGGGCGGGCGCCGGGTCCTGGTCGCCGGCGTAGGCGAGGGCGAAGGCCCCGGCACCTCCGAGCACGACGACACCGGCGACCACGGACAGGGCGATACGACGGGACATGGCGAGTTCTCCGTAACTGGCTCAGGCTGTGTCAGCCGGATGGACCCGGCGCTCGCTGCCGCGCCGTTGCCCCGATACTCGCAACGCGCGGCAGTCCCGGGCGTGAGCACGGATACTCAACTCGTCCTGGGTGATGGGTACTTCGTGCACAGAGCGGGGCGCCCGGCGGAGACCCCGCCGGACGCCCCGCCGAGCGGTACCGCCTACTGGGCGGCCGCGTCCGCCGCCTGGGCCCTCAGGGCGCGCTCGACGCCCGCGCGGGACTCCGAGACGAGCCGGGCCAGGGCCGCGTTCGGCTGCGCCGCGGCCAGCCAGGCGTCCGTCCTGGCGAGGGTCTCCTGGGAGACCTGGAGGGACGGGTAGAGGCCGATCGCGATCTGCTGGGCCATCTCGTGCGAGCGGGAGTCCCAGACCGACTTCAGGACCTCGAAGTACCTGTCGGTGTACGGCGCCAGCAGCTCACGCTGGTCGGTCTGGACGAAGCCGCCGATCACCGCCTCCTGCACGGCGTTCGGCAGCTTGTCGGACTCGACGACCGACGCCCATGCCTCCGCCTTGGCCTCCTCGGTCGGGCGGGCCGCGCGGGCGGTGGCCGCGTGCCGCTCACCGGCGGCGGTCCGGTCCCGCTCGTACTCGCCGGCGATCTCCGTCTCGTCGAAGCGGCCGACCGCCGCCAGCCGCTCCACGAACGCCCAGCGCAGCTCGGTGTCCACGGCCAGACCCTCGATGGTGTGGGTGCCCTCCAGCAGGCTGTCCAGGAGGTCCAGCTGCTCGGGGGTGCGCGCGGTCGCCGCGAACGCCCGCGCCCAGGCCAGCTGGTGGTCACCGGCCGGTGCGGCGGCCCGCAGGTGGGCCAGCGTGGCGTCGGTCCAGCGGGTGAGCAGGGCCTCGCGGGAGGTCGGGTCGGCGTACAGCTCGATGGCCAGCTTCACCTGGCGGTGCAGGGACTGGACGACACCGATGTCCGACTCCTTGCCGATGCCGGACAGCACGAGGGAGAGGTACGCGCGGGTCGGGAGCTCGGCGTCGCGGGTCATGTCCCAGGCGGACGCCCAGCACAGCGCGCGGGGGAGGGAGGACTCGAAGTCGCCGAGGTGCTCGGTGACGAAGTGCAGCGACTGCTCGTCCAGGCGGACCTTGGCGTACGACAGGTCGTCGTCGTTGAGCAGGAACACCGCCGGGCGGGGGCGGCCGGTCAGCTGGGGTACGGCCGTCAGCTCGCCGTCCACGTCCAGCTCGATCCGGTCGGTGCGCACCAGCTTGCCGGTCGCCTCGTCGAGGTCGTACAGGCCGATCGCGATCCGGTGCGGACGCAGCGTCGGCTCGCCCTTGGCGCCGGCCGGCAGCGCCGGGGCCTCCTGCCGGATCGCGAAGGAGGTGACGACACCGTCGGCGTCCGTCTCCACCTCGGGACGCAGGATGTTGATCCCGGCCGTCTGCAGCCACTTCTTCGACCAGGTGCTCAGGTCGCGTCCGGAGGTCTCCTCCAGGGCGCCCAGCAGGTCGGACAGGCGCGTGTTGCCGAACGCGTGCCGCTTGAAGTACGCCTGCACGCCCGTGAAGAACTCGTCCATCCCGACGTACGCGACGAGCTGCTTCAGCACGCTCGCGCCCTTGGCGTACGTGATGCCGTCGAAGTTGACGAGCACGTCGTCCAGGTCGCGGATCTCGGCCATGATCGGGTGCGTGGAGGGCAGCTGGTCCTGCCGGTACGCCCAGGTCTTCATGGAGTTGGCGAACGTTGTCCACGAGTGCGGCCAGCGCGAGCCGGGGGCGTACGCCTGGCAGGCGATGGAGGTGTACGTGGCGAACGACTCGTTCAGCCACAGGTCGTTCCACCACTCCATGGTGACCAGGTCGCCGAACCACATGTGGGCCAGCTCGTGCAGGATGGTCTCGGCCCGTGTCTCGTACGCCG
This sequence comes from Streptomyces fuscichromogenes, assembly GCF_014645815.1. GTDB lineage: Bacteria > Actinomycetota > Actinomycetes > Streptomycetales > Streptomycetaceae > Streptomyces > Streptomyces fuscichromogenes. Next base: position 358,296 of record NZ_BMML01000002.1, read on the forward strand.
CGTCGGTCACCTTGGACCGGAAGACGTACTGGTCGCGGATGGTCACCGCGCCCGCGTTCTCCATCGCGCCCGCGTTGAACTCCGGCACGAACAGCTGGTCGTACTTCTTGAACGGGTAGTCGTAGTCGAACTTCTCCTGGAACCAGTCGAAGCCCTGCCGGGTCACCTCGAAGATCGCGTCCGAGTCCAGGAACTCGGCGAGCGAGGGACGGCAGTAGATGCCCAGCGGCACGCTCTGCCCGTCCTTCTCGTACACGCTGTGCACCGAGTGGTACGGGCCGACGACCAGGGCGGTGATGTACGACGAGATACGCGGCGTCGGCTCGAAGACCCAGATGTCGTCCTTGGGCTCGGGCGTCGGCGAGTTGGAGATCACGGTCCAGCCGGTGGGCGCCTTGACCGTGAACTGGAAGGTCGCCTTCAGGTCCGGCTGCTCGAAGGAGGCGAAGACCCGGCGGGCGTCCGGCACCTCGAACTGGGTGTACAGGTACGCCTGTGCGTCGACCGGGTCGACGAACCGGTGCAGACCCTCGCCCGTGTTGGTGTACGCGCAGTCGGCGGCCACCCGGAGGACGTTGCGGCCCTCCAGCAGGCCGGGCAGCGCGATCCGGGAGTCCGCGAAGACCTCGGCCGGGTCGAGCGGGTCGCCGTTGAGGGTGACCTCGTGGACCGCCGGGGCCACCAGGTCGATGAAGGAAGCGGCGCCGGATCCGGCGACGTCGAAGCGCACCGTGGTCACGGACCGGTAGGTACCGCCCTCCTGCGCGCCGGAGAGGTCGAGATCGATCTCGTACGAGTCAACGGTGAGCAGCTTCGCCCGCTGCTGCGCCTCTTCGCGAGTCAGGTTTGTGCCAGGCACGCGGTCATCTCCTCGTTATGTGTGGGTTGCGCCATCCTTCCACGGCATCCGGGCGGGGGGCGACGAGGGAAAACCCCATGGATTGAGCAGGCCGGGCCATGAGGGCGCCCCGTCAGGGGGCGCGGGGAACTGCGCGACCGGCCACGACGGCGCCGCAGCCGCACGACGGCAGCCGCGGCACCCCCGTGGGCGCTCGGCCCTTACCGCGACAGCTCTTCCGCGACAAGCTCCGCGATCTGCACGGCGTTCAGCGCAGCCCCCTTGCGGAGGTTGTCGTTGGAGACGAACAGCGCGAGCCCGTTCTCCACCGTCTCGTCCCGCCGGATCCGCCCGACGTACGACGGGTCCTGCCCGGCCGCCTGCAGCGGGGTCGGGATGTCGGACAGTTCGACGCCGGGCGCGTCGGACAGCAGCTCGGTCGCCCGCTCGGGGCTGATCGGCCGGGCGAACCGCGCGTTGATCTGGAGCGAGTGACCGGAGAACACCGGGACGCGGACACAGGTGCCGGAGACCTTCAGCCCGGGGAGCTCCAGGATCTTGCGGGACTCATGGCGCAGCTTCTGCTCCTCGTCGGTCTCGTTCAGACCGTCCTCGACGAGGTTGCCGGCGAAGGGCAGCACGTTGAAGGCGATGGGCCGCTTGTAGACCTGCGGCTCGGGGAACTCGACCGCGCGGCCGTCGTGCGTCAGCTTGTCCGCGTCGGCGGCGACCTTCTGCACCTGCCCGTGCAGCTCAGCGACGCCCGCCAGACCGGAGCCGGACACCGCCTGGTAGGTGGTGGCGACCAGCGCCTCGAGGTCCGCCTCCGCGTCCAGCACCTTCAGGACCGGCATCGCGGCCATCGTGGTGCAGTTCGGGTTGGCGATGATGCCCTTCGGGCGGTCGGCGATCGCGTGCGGGTTCACCTCGGAGACGACCAGCGGGACCTCGGGGTCCTTGCGCCAGGCGGAGGAGTTGTCGATCACGACGGCACCCTGGGAGGCGACCTTCTCCGCGAGCGCCTTCGAGGTGGCCCCGCCCGCCGAGAACAGCACGATGTCCAGGCCGGTGTAGTCGGCGGTCGCCGCGTCCTCCACCGTCACCCCGTCGAGCACGGTCCCGGCCGAGCGCGCCGAGGCGAACAGGCGCAGCTCGTCGACCGGGAAGTTCCGCTCCGCGAGGATCCCGCGCATGACCGTGCCGACCTGACCGGTGGCTCCGACGATTCCGACCCTCACGGCGACTCCCTCTGGGTGCGTTGACCTTGTGTCTGCGGCCTTTCCATCATGCGGCCGACCCGGGCCCACCTGTCCAATTCTTTGCGCGCCATGCCCACCGACTGGACCAGCCGCCCCGTGGAACTCCCGCCCGCACCCGCGCTGAGCTGCAGAAATTACCTCCACTTGGCCGTCGTGCCGCAAGCTGTGCTGTGCCGCGCGCAGGTGTGACGTACGCCTCGGAAGCCTCTCCCGGACGCCTCGGACGTTTCCCCTGGACGCCTCGGAAAAGATTTCCGGGAATCCGGCCGAACGTTCCCGGGGGCTGCGGCGTCGTAGGAGAAACGCGGTGAGGGGGTGGGTTGTGCTGCGCAGAAAGGCCCGCCGCGCCCAGGGGGACCAGCACGGTGATCCTCTGGACGCGGACCAGGAGCGCCGGGTGCGGGCGGTGCTCGCGCTGGGCGGCGTACCGCAGGCGGACCTGCCGGACGGGGTACAGCAGGTACGTCTGCGGTTGCTGGAGCGGGCAGCCGGCGGCCAGGAGGCGCCGCGGGACGTGTCGGCGTGGGCGGCGGTCGTCGCCTCCCACCTCGCCATGGACTGGCACCGTGCCAAGCGCCGCCAGGAACGCCTCGGCGAACGGCTCGCCTCCCTCCGCCCGCCCGACCCGACCGCCGCGGAGGACAGCAAGCTGCTCTCCGTCGCCGTCGCCCGCGGCCTGGACGAACTGCCGGACGCCCAGCGTCAGATACTCGTGCTGCGCTTCTACGCCGACCTGCCGGTCCGCGGGATAGCCGAGGAACTGGGCATCCCCGAGGGCACCGTCAAGAGCCGGCTGCACACGGCGGTACGGGCCCTGCGCGCCCGCCTGCACGAGGACGAGGTGGTGTGAGCATGACCGCCGAACACGACGACCGCGAGCGGTACGACGGCCTGGACGAGGAGGAGACCGACGCCCTCTTCGCCGTCCTCATGGACGAGCCGCTCACCGACGAGCAGCGCGCCGACCCCGCCTTCCTGGCCGAACACCGTGCCGCCGCCACCGACCTGGCACTTCTGCGCGAGCAGCTCGGGATCATCGGCGACGCCCTCGCCGGGCCGCCGCCCGCGGCCCCCCGCTCCCGTCAGGCCCCCCGTCCCCGTCCGGCCGCGCGCCGCCGCCCCTGGCAGTACCCCGGCGTCCGCGCCCTCGGCCTGGCCGGCGCCCTCGCGGCCGCGTTCGCCGGGGCCGTGTTCGGCATCGGCTGGCTCGCGGCGAACGGTGGTTCGAGCGCCATGTCGAACGGCGCGAGTTCCGACAAGGCCGCCGGCAGCGCGTCGGGCACGGCGGGCCAGGGCGGCGCGGAGCAGACCGCAGGCCCTGGCTACCTCGCCTGCGCCCGTCTCGTCGTCGAGGGCACGGTGACCGGGGTGCGGCAGCTGCCGGGCTCCGGAGAGGAACGCGTCACCCTGCGGGTGACCCGCGCCTACAAGCCGGCGAAGACCGCCGGGGAGGTCGAGTTCCTCTTCGAGGCCGACACGGACACCCGGATCCGGGAGGGCGCCCGTCTGCTGGTCGGCATCACACGCGGGCAGCAGGTGCCCGACCGGTACGCGGTCGGGGAGCCGGAGATCGCGCCGGAGCGGTCCTGGATCGTCCGTGACCTGCCCGAGTCGCGCACCCTGACCTGCCGGAAGTGACGGCGAAGGGGCGGGCGCCCCGCAGGACGCCCGCCCCCGTCACCGCGGTTGCCGCCTACTGCGTGACCTTCTCGATCTTCACGCTGCCGGTGCCCGCGGCCGTGCCGCGCGCGTTGACCAGCTGGACCCGGCCGAAGAACTCACGTCCCTCGGGGGCCGCCGCGGCCGCCGTGACCTGGCCGGTCACCGTGGCCGAGGCACCCGTGCCGAGCCTGACCGGCGTGGCCCCGTCGACCGTGACGGAACCGAGCGCGGCGGAGAAGAACACGTCCCGGTAGTCGTAGTCGGTGGAGCCGGACGGGACCGAGTACCCCACGACCTCGATCGTGTAGGTCCCGGCGGCGGGCGAGGCGATGGAGACCGCCTCCTCCGAGTCGCCGTCGGCGGACTGCGCGACCTGCTTGCCGGACGCGTCGTACACGGTCAGGTCCAGGTCCGCCGAGGCGTCCGAGACGTTGCCGATCGCCACGTCCAGCGAGGTCGCGCCGGCCGGCACGGTCACCGTCGTGGTCTGGGTCTCGCCCTCCCTGACGGCCGGGCGGGTGGTCTTCGAGGAGCCGAGCGGGCCGCCGACCAGCTTGCCGTCGAGGGCGGCGAACCTGTTGGTCACCTTCCAGGAGGCGGTGACCGGGGTGCCGACCCTGGCCTCGGGCACGGTCACGGTCTCCGGGTCGAAGGCCGCGCCGAGCACGGTGACGCCCAGCTTGTACGGGTTGTCGAGCAGCGGCGAGGTGCGGCGCGCCTCGACCTCGATCTCCCAGACCCCGGCCTGCGGGTCGGCGTACGAACGGACGTCGGGCGTACAGCCGTTGCCGTTCAGATAGTTGTTGTAGCAGTACGGGGTGCCGGTGTTGTCGACCGGGACGCCGTACGGGTGGATGGCGATGAACCGCGTCTGGCTCCTGTCGGCGAGCCCGCCGATCGCGACCTCCAGGGACTCGGCGCCCTCGGGCACGGTCACGAAGTACGACGTGGAGCTGTTGCGCTGCACCGAACCCGACGCCGAGTAGCTGTAGTCGACGGGGGCCGACACCACGACGGTGGTCAGGATCTGCTTGTCGACGCCCTCGGTCCGCGGGTCGTCGACCTCCAGGATCGCGGACTTGATGCCCGAACTCTTCGGCTTCGCCTGCACCTTGACCGTCACCGGCTGGTTCAGCGGCAGCTTCACCTCGTCCGGGCCGAGGACCTTGAAGGTGTGCCCGGCGTTGTTCCGGAAGCGCAGCTCGTGCCGGATCGCCTTGTCGGAGCCGGAGGTCCGCACGATCGTGACGTCGTACGTCTTCTTCTGCCCGGCCTTCAGGCCGCCCTCGCGGTCGTACAGGCCGGTGCCGTAGCCCGGGGTCTTCAGCGCGGAGTCCAGCGCGGTGTCGACCGGCGCCTTGACGGTGTAGTCGTGCGCGGTGGCGTGGTCGCGGATCGACTCCCACGCGTCGACGATGTCGATCCGGCCCGCACCCTCCTCGTAGGCCTGAACACCCTTGATGTGGCGGGCGGTCGAGGTCAGCGCCGTGCGCAGGTCGGCGGGGGAGAGGGCGATGCCCTTCTCCTTCGCGGCGCTCAGCAGCAGCGCGCTCGCGCCCGCCGCCTGCGGGGACGCCATCGAGGTGCCCTGGAGCATCGAGTAGCCGGCCGGCAGGGTGTAGCCGGACTCGGCGACCGGGGAGCCCGGCAGCCAGGTCTGGGTGGTGTTGATCGCGGCGCCCGGTGCCACCAGGGTCGGCGTGAAGCCGCCGTCCTCCCGCGGTCCGCGCGAGGAGAAGGGCAGCAGCTGGTACTTGGTGGTCACCTGCGAGCCGTAGTTGGCGGCCCAGGTGTCCCGGGAGATGCCCGCGCCGACCGAGATCACCTTGTCGGCCAGACCGGGGTCGCCGATGGTGTTCGCACCCGGGCCGGAGTTCCCCGCCGAGATCACGAGCTGCACGCCGTAGGTGTCGATGAGCCGCGTGTACAGCTCGGCGCGCGCGTTGTTGCCGTCGTTCAGCGCCGGGAGGCCGCCGATCGACATGTTCACGATGTTCACGCCCCGGTTGGCGACCAGGTCGATCATGCCCTCGGTGAGGGCGACGTTGGTGCAGCCGCCGCTCCAGGTGCAGGCCCGCGAGGAGACGATCTTCGCACCGGGGGCCGCGCCGTTCATCTTTCCGCCGAACAGGCCGTTGGCCGCGGTGATGCCGGCGACGTGGGTGCCGTGCTCGGACTCGATGACCCCGATGTTGACGAAGTCGGCCGTCTTGCCGACCCAGTCCCCGCCGTACGGGTCCATGGGTACGTCCTTGCGGATCTGCACGACGAACGGCTGCCGCTCGACGACGTCGGTCGCCGGGTTGTCGGTGCCGAAGTAGCCGATCTGGTAGCCGTCCTTGTACGGCTTCATCGGCGTGTCGTCGGAGAAGTCGTTGTTGTTGTTCAGGTCGACGGTGACCGTGCCGGCCGCCGGGTCGTAGAGCACGCCCCAGCTGTCGGTGGTGTCCCCGTCCCGGTTGGCGTCACCGGCCGCGTCGCCGCCCGTGGTGTACGACTCCTTGAAGGTGCTGATCTGGTACGACCCGGCGGGCGCCGTCCACCTCCTGCCCCCGTAGGTGAAGCTCGGACCGGACACGGCCGTGACCATCGGCCGCCAGGTCTGGTCGCTGTCGACGATCGGGTCGGTCGACGTCACCCAGTCGACGATCTTCCGCTCGCCCGTGGTGGTCTTCTGCAGCGCCGGGTGGCCGAGGTCCACGCCGGAGTCCAGGATGCCGATGGTGACGCCCCGGCCGTCCGCCTTCGGGTGCTCCTTGACGAAATCGACGGCACCCGTCTCGAAGGACGGGTTGTAGGGGTTCGCGGCCGGGGTGTTCTTGTCGGGCCCCGAGTAGACGGTCTTCGCGGCCTTGGCGGTCTTGCCGGTCTTCGCCTCGGAGCCGGTCGCCGTCGGGTCGTCGAGCCGGATCTCCTGGCGCAGGTCGATCGCGTGCACCGAGGACAGCTTCGCGGCGGCGGCGATCGCCGAGTCCGCCCGCCCGGTCGGGACGGTGGCCCGGACGTAGCCGAGCCTGTCGTACGTACGGCCCACCGAGCCGCCCTTGACCGCGTCCAGCTCCTCGGCGACCTGCTCGGTCCGTCCCGGCGCGGTCGCGATCATCATCGTGACGTTCTTGGCGCCGGTGGACCTGGCCTCGGCGAGCAGCGCGGCGTCGTCCGAACCGAGCTTGTCGTGGGCCGACTTGACGCCGGGGTCGGCGGTGGCGGCGGGGGCCGGGGTGACGGCGGCGGCCAGGGGTACCGGCCCGGCGGCGCAGAGCACGGCCACGACACCGACGGCGACGGCTGTCCGGCCCAGGCGTCTGTGGCCCGGTATCGGGTCGTGCTGGGGGCTGAGGGTCATCTGCATCCCTTGTAGGTAAAGGAACGAGCGTGGAGCGACCGGACATGGTCATGACCGGCGCTTGGTCGCACAGCTTTTCCCAAGGGAAAGGACTTTGGGGAACGTTGACCGAATCGATATGAACGTATGGGGAAAACCCCCGGTCACCCCGCGGTCCGGTCCGGGAAAACCCGGTGGCCACCGCACGTCCCGGGCCCTAACGTGCCGATGTGCGCGAGAAGCTCAGGGTGGCGGCCTACGCCGTGTGTGTCCGTGACGGCCGGATCCTGCTCGCCCGGTCACCCGCCGACGACGGCACACCCGAGTGGGTCCTGCCCGGTGGCGGCATGGAGCACGGCGAGGACCCGTACGACACGGTCCGCCGCGAACTCATGGAGGAGACCGGCTACCGCATCGAGGTGACCGGCCTGCTGGGCATCGACTCCAACCGCCTCCGCTTCCCCCGCGCGGGACTGCGGCGCCCCGCCACCGACCACCACGGCGTGCGGATCGTCTACACCGGCGACATCGTCGGCGGCGAACTGCGCAACGAGGTCGACGGCTCCACCGACATGGCCGCCTGGCACGACCTGGACGCCGTACCGTCCCTGAGGCACATCCGACTGGTCGACGTCGCGCTGCGCCTGTGGCGGGAGAGGCCGGCGGCGGGGCGGTTTGCACAAGAGCAGTCGTAAGCGCCGGAGACCCACCCCTACCCCGGCAGATGAACGCCGAGCAACCGGGTCCCGGACGTCCGTCATCCGCTCCATGACCGGTCCCCACCTCGCCTGATCCACGTACGGTGATCGGCGCTGCGCGTTGCCGTCGCGTTCACGCACAGGTCACCCCCGATGCCAACGATCCAGAGTGAGCGGGAAGTTCGCGGAAGCGATCGCCCGTGACCACTGCCGACGCGTTCGTACTCGGGGAGATCGCGCCATGTCGCGCATACGCTCTGTCGCCACCTCCGCGGCCCACAAGGGCCGCGAGGCACTGGAGATCAACCGCCGTACCGTGCTCGCCGCCGCCGGAGCCGTCACGCTCTCCGTGGGCGTCGGCTACGCCCTGCGTCCCACCGACAGCGAGGCCGCCCCCGCCGCGGCCGAGGAGCAGCAGCCGGTCGCCGAGGGCCGCCGGGCCGCCGCGGCACCCCTCGCCCCCTACACCAAGGGCACCACCCTCGCCTCCGTCGCCGCGCCCCGGGGCAGCTCCGGCTACCGGCGGCTCGGCGACGGCGCCGGCTGGGCCCGCGCGGTGCGCTCCGACCTCGCCGCCGCCAAGTCCGGCCGCGCGAACCGCCGTACCGCGCTCGCCGCCTTCGTGCAGTTCACCGACCTGCACCTGATGGACGTCCAGCACCCGCTGCGCCTGGAGTTCCTGCGCGCCCACGACCCGCACGCCTGGCGCCCGCACGAGGCGCTCACCGTGCCCGGCGCCATCTCGCTCGTCGAACGGGTCAACGCGCTGCGCGGCGCCCCGGTCACCGGCTCGCCGCTGCACTTCGTGATGACGACCGGCGACAACACCGACAACAACGCCCACTCCGAACTGGAGTGGTTCATGAAGGTGATGAGCGGCGGCCGGATCACCCCCAACACCGGTGACCCGAGGCACTACGAGGGCGTCCAGAACAGCGGCCTCAAGCAGTACTGGCAGGCCTCCTCGACCGTCCGCGACCAGGACAAGGCGCTCGGCTTCCCGCATCTCGCCGGCTACCTGGCCGCCGCGATCCGCGAGGTCAAGAGCCCCGGCCTCAACCTCCCCTGGTACTCCACGGTCGGCAACCACGACGCCCTGCCGCTCGGCTGCTTCGGCTCGCACGCCGACCCCTATCTCGCCGCGGCCGCGATCGGCGGCAAGAAGCTGATGACGGTGACCGACGCCGAGGCCAAGAAGCTCCAGGACGCCATCCGCACCGCCAAGGACCCCAAGGGCAGCGGCTACCGCGACTTCCTGAAGGCCCACGCCCGGTCGATGCGCTCGGTCACCGCCGACGAGAAGCGCGCCCCGTACACCTCGGCCGACTACCTCAAGGCCCACCTGGACCCGGCCTACCAGGGCCTCGGCCCGGCCGGCCACGGCTACTCGACCGCCAACGTGGCCGCGGGCACCCAGTACTACGCCTTCCGCATCTCCGACGACGTCATCGGCATCAGCCTGGACACGACGGACGCGGGCGGCCACTACGACGGATCGATCGGAACGACCCAGCTGGCCTGGCTGGAACAGACCCTGAAGGAGAACAAGGACTCCTACGCGGTCGTCTTCAGCCACCACACCAGCCAGACGATGACCAACACCCGCCCGGACCCGGCCCACCCGAGCGACGGCCGCCAAACGGGCGCCGAGCTGGTCACCCTGCTCAACCGCCACGCGGGCGTGCTGGCCTGGGTGAACGGCCACATCCACCGCAACCTCATCACCCCGCACAAGGCCTCGAACGGCAACTCCTTCTGGGAGATCACCACCGCCTCGCACGTCGACTACCCCCAGCTGGCCCGGGTCGTCGAGCTGGCGGACAACAAGGACGGCACGATCTCCCTGTTCACCACCCTGATCGAGTCCGCCGCCCCGCACCGCACGGACTTCTCCGACCTCTCCCAGACCGGCCTCGCCGCCCTCTACCGCGAGCTGGCCTTCAACGCACCCGGTGCCAGCAAGGTACTGGGCGGCAGCGCGGCGGACCGGAACACGGAGCTGGTACTGAAAAAGGGCTGACAGCACCGGCCACGGGGTCCGGAAAAAAATTCCGGACGGTGATGTCGAGATCCCGTGGCCGGCTCCGTCCCCGGGGTGAAGGCGGCCACAATGGGTCGCACCAGCACCGAGGAGAACCACCATGGCCAAGTACCTGCTGCTGAAGCACTACCGGGGCGCCCCGGCCGCGGTCAACGACGTGCCGATGGACCGGTGGACGCCCGAGGAGATCTCCGCCCACATCCGGTACATGAACGACTTCGCGGCCAGGCTGGAGAAGACCGGCGAGTTCGTCGACGGCCAGGCCCTCGCCCCCGACGGGATGTGGGTCCGGTCCGACGGCGAGGGGCGCCCGCCGGTCACCGACGGCCCGTTCGCCGAGACCAAGGACCTCATCGCCGGCTGGATGGTGATCGACGTCGACAGCCAGGAGCGCGCCGTGGAGCTCGCCGGTGAACTGTCGGCCGCCCCCGGGGCGGGCGGGAAGCCGATCCACGAGTGGCTGGAGGTGCGCCCGTTCCTGGCCGCGCCGCCGAACTCCACGGAGTCCTGTCACTGATGGACGAGGTCCTGCTCAGGAGCCTCACCCCGGGCGTGCTCACCGTCCTCGTCCGCCGCGGAGCCGACTTCGCGGCGGCCGAGGACGCCGTGCAGGAGGCCCTGGTCGAGGCGGTCCGGGTCTGGCCCGCCGACCCGCCGCGGGACCCGAAGGGCTGGCTGGTCACCGTGGCCTGGCGGCGGTTCCTCGACGCGGCCCGCGCGGACACCGCCCGCCGCCGGCGCGAGGACCGCGTGGACGAGGAACCGTCGCCCGGCCCGGTCCCCGCGGCCGACGACACCCTCCGGCTGTACTTCCTCTGTGCCCACCCCGCCCTCAGCCCGTCCGCCGCGGTCGCGCTCACCCTGCGCGCCGTCGGCGGGCTCACCACCCGGCAGATCGCCCGCGCCTACCTGGTGCCCGAGGCGACCATGGCGCAGCGCATCAGCCGCGCCAAGCGCACCGTCTCCGGCGTCCGCCTCGACCGGCCCGGCGACGTCGCCACCGTGCTGCGCGTCCTCTACCTGGTCTTCAACGAGGGCTACTCCGGCGACGTCGACCTCGCCGCCGAGGCCGTCCGGCTCACCCGGCAGCTCGCGGCCGCCGTCGACCACCCCGAGGCGGCCGGACTGCTCGCCCTCATGCTGCTCCACCACGCCCGGCGGGCCGCCAGGACCGCGTCCGACGGCAGCCTGGTACCCCTCGCCGAGCAGGACCGGAGCCGGTGGGACACCCGCCTGGTCGCCGAGGGCGTCGGGATCCTGCAGAGCGCCCTCGCCCGCGACCGCCTCGGCGAGTTCCAGGCCCAGGCCGCCATCGCCGCCCTGCACGCGGACGCGCCCACCGCCGCGGAGACCGACTGGGTGCAGATCGTCGAGTGGTACGACGAACTGGCCCGCCTCACCGACAGCCCGGTCGTCCGGCTCAACCGGGCGGTCGCCGTCGGCGAGGCCGACGGCCCCCGGGCCGGCCTCGCCGCCCTCGCCGGGCTGGACAGCGCCCTGCCCCGGCACACCGCGGTCGCCGCCTACCTGCACGAACGTGACGGCGACCGGACGACCGCGGCCCGGCTGTACGCCGAGGCGGCCCGCAAGGCCCCCAACCTCGCCGAGCGCGACCACCTGACCCGCCGGGCCGCGCATCTCAACGCACAGCTCGACGCCGACCGCGGCAGGTGACATCGTCGTGCGTCCGGGTGTTTCGCTTGCCGTTTTTTTGCCGTCGACGGCCCTCGTACGGAGGGCGCGGGGGATCCGGAAGTCCTGGTAAAAGCCCAGGTCAGAAGGGTGGCCGCGAGGGAAGTGGAATGATGTTGCCGACCTGGGGTCCGGCGCTCGCCCTGTAAACGCAGCCGACTCCGGCCCGAGACATTCCGTTCATCCGAATGAAACGTCCGTACCGCCTCATATCGGCTAGCCCGAGGTTCCCGGGGATGGCTCGATCTGGTGCAAGGCAGGTGTTCGTGTGGGCGTTCGGCTCGGACTTCGTGTGCTCTCGGTCTACGAGGGCTTTTTCTCCGGGGGAGCCCGGATCGTGCACAGTGATGTGCTGCTCGGCCTGGTAGAGGGCGGACAGCAGTGGCACCGTGTGCTGAGTGTGCACGGTGAGGTCCACCGAGAAGCCACCACCCAACGCATGGAGGACGACGCCTGCTACCGCGCGCTCACGGCCGGCGGCATCGACGTCACGTCGCTCGGCCGCAGCGCGGGCCTTGTCGACGGCACCGTCGCGGCGTCGGTTTTCAGCGGGCCCGAGCTGGCCGACACCGCGCGGGCGATGGCCGGCGCCGACGTCATCCTGTCGCTGAAGGAGCAGCCCCTCGCGCTGCTCAACCAGGCCGGACTGCCCCGCCGCCCCGTCGTCGTCTGCCTGCACCGCTCCGACCCGGAGAACCAGGGCCAGGCGCTGGACGAGCTCAAGGCCGCCATCGCCGACGGCACGGTGGTCGCCTGCGTGTGCTGCGCCGAGTCCACCCGGGACGCGTACGAGGCCGCCGGGATCCCCGGTGAGCTGCTGCACGTGATCCCGAACGGGGTCGACCTGCTCCGCTTCCGGCCGGACGCGGCGCTGCGGCTCGCCTTCCGCGAGTCCCTCGGCATTCCCGCCGGCGCTCCCGTGGTCGTCTTCGCCGCCCGGTACGCCGGCATGAAGAACGTGCCGCTCTTCCTGCGGGCGGCCAGGGCCTGGCTGGCCCGTGAGGGCGGCGGGCACGTCGTCGTGTGCGGGGCCGGGATGACCGAGGACAACCCCGCGCTCTGGGCCGACATCGAGGTCGCCTTCGGCGCCGACCGGGCCGTCCTCGGCGACCGTGTGCACCTGCTCGGCGTACGGCACGACATGGAGACCGTCTACGCCGGCTCCGACGTCGTCGCCCTCACCTCCGCCTCCGGCGAGGCCGCGCCGCTCTGCCTCATCGAGGGCATGATGTGCGGCGCCGTACCGGTCACGACGGACGTCGGCGACAGCGCGTCGATCGTCGAGGGGCACGGGTTCGTGACGCCCTTCGACCCCGAGGCGATCGCCTTCGCCTGGTCGGCGGCGGTGGCCGACAGGGAACTCTTCGCCCCGGCCCTGGCGGCGAGCCGCGAGCGGTTCAGCCGCACCCGGATGATCGCCGCCTACGCCGACCTCCTCGCCCACGTCGTCGGCGACGTCCGCGACGGACTACGCCCGGGCGTCAGCGGCCAGTGACCCCTCACCCCTCACCGCCCGGCCCGCCACCGTAGCGCGGGCGGTGGGGGTGGGCGGGGCGCGGTATCACGGAGGCGGCGTCGCTCGTCCCGGTCACTCCGGACGCGGGCCGTGGTACAGCCTGCTGTACCCGGAGTCGGGGTGCGTACGGCAATGATCCGCGGAAGCGGCCCTGGTGTGCTGACACCACCCGCCGCCCCACCCGAGGTTCAGCCACCACCATGCGAACGAAACTGGACGCCGTCTCCGGTGCCGCCGTCCTGGTCACCGTCCTCGCCTTCTCCGCCACCGCCCCCCTCACCGCCTACGCCGCGGCTCCCGCGTTCGCGCTGGCGTTCGGCCGCAACGCCCTCGGCCTGTGCACCCTGGGCCCGGCCTTCCTGCTGGCGCGCCGCCGTGAGGTCCGCCGGGTGTTCAGCGGGCAGCGCGGACTGGTCCGCGGCGAGCAGCGGCGGGCGGTCCTGTTCGCCCTCGCCGCGGGGACGGCGCTGGCCGCCCACTTCGCCACCTTCATGACCGGCGCCCAGCTGACCAGCGTGGCGATGGCGACCGGGCTGGTGGCGACCCAGCCGGTGTGGCAGGCCCTCATCGCGACCGCGCAGGGCAGGCGCCCGTCCCGGGCGGCGTGGACGGGGCTCGCGGTGTCGGTGGCGGGGGCCGTGGTCGCGAGCGGTGCCGACCTCGGCACCGGTGCGGCCGCGGTGACCGGAGACGTCCTCGCCCTCGCCGGCGCCGTCGCGCTGGCCGCCTACACCGCCCTGAGCGAGCAGGCCCGCCCCGACGTCAGCACCCCGATGTACTCGGTGCTGTGCTTCTCGGTCTGCACCGTCGAGATGCTGCTGCTGTGCCTGGTCACGGGGACCTCGCCGGTCACCTTCACCGCCCACGCCTGGTACGCCCTGCTGGGCCTGCTCCTGCTGCCGCAGTTGCTGGGCCTCTTCTCGCTGAACTTCGCCCTCGGCCGGGCACCGGCGACCGCGGTCAGCGTGCTGCTGCTGTTGGAGGCGCCGATGGCGGCGCTGGTCGGCCGGCTCTGGCTGGGGCAGCTGCCCACCGCCGGGGCCTGGCCCGGACTCGTCATGATCATGCTCGGGGTGGCCGTCGTGGTGATCGGGGACGCCCGGCGTGCGCCCGCCGCGGCGGATCCGCCGGGGCACGGCCGGGCCGGTCTGCACACCCTGTTGCAGCACCCGATCCTGGCCCCGGCCCCGGCCGAGGACGTCCACGACGGGATCTGGCGCGACGCCCGGCTGGGCAGGCTCACCGAGGCGGAGCGCACCATCCGGCGGTCGGAGAACCACGCCGTCCGGTCGCACGGCGCCAAGTCGGCCGAGGCGACCCACTGGATCGAGGTGCGCGCCCACGTCGCCCACCTCACCGGCGACGGCCGCCTCGCCGTCCGCCTGTGGCTGAGCGCGGCCCGCTTCCACGCGGAGGCGACCCGGCGGGACACCGTACGGACCCGGCTCTGCCTGGAGCACGCCTTCACCGAGTGGCGGCGCCTGGACGACCACGCCGTGGCGTGCGAACTGGCCCCGGCCCTGCGGCAGATGTACGCGAGTCACCCGAACGACCCCCGCGAGCACCGCCGGTGGTCCGGCGGCGTCCGCGAGATCGACGCCCACCTCGCGGCGCGGGGGCTCCCGCACGCCGGACGCGACCCGGGACGAGGCCGTCGGTCCCCCTCCGAACCGGCGGTCCCGCCCTCTCCCGGGCCCCGCGCCTGAGTGCTCGGCCGCACGGTGCCGTGGCGCGCCGTCGTGGCTGGCCGCGCCCACGAGGCGGCAGCCGCACAGTCGACAGTCGACACAGCCCCGCGCCCCTGACGGGGCGCTCCTGCGGGGGTGTTGTTCAGCGCGGGAGCACCACCACGTACGCGGCCGGGTCGCGGTCGTCCGCTGCCATCAGGGCCGTACGGACCACCGCCGCCTGCTGTTCCATCGTGTCGCGGAGCTTCTTCGGGGTGATGTGCACGACCGTGATGCCGAGCCGCTCCAGGTGCTCCCGCTTGCGGGCGTATTCGGACCACAGGGCGTCCTCGTCCTGCCGATGGCCTTGGCGCGGTGCGCGGGTGTCCAGTTCCAGGGCCACCGCCTGCTCCGGCCAGTAGGCGTCGAGGCCGCCCAGGTGGGGGCCGCCCGGCAGCCTCAGGTCCACGTTCCAGACCGGGTCGGGGAGACCGTACTCGTGGACCATCCGGTAGAGACGCTGCTCGGCGATGGCCCGGCCCTCGGCGACCAGGGAGTCGACCGCGTCCACCACGTGCGGGCGGGAGAGCAGCTTCGCCTGGGTCAGTTCCCGTACCACCGCCGCCGGTTCGCAGTGGCCGCCGCGCACCGCCTCGGTCAGCAGCCGCCGTACCGACTCCGCGTCGGTGAGGTCCGCCACCGCGTCCGCGAGGGCGCGCGGGACCGGGGCGACCGGGAGGCCCGTCAGCTGCTCGGGGACCGGCAGCGCCGGGGCGCGGAGCACGCGGACGAAGGAGGTGGAGCGCAGCCGGCGCATCCGCGGGACCAGGACGTCCACGTGGTCCAGGGAGAGCAGCGGCGGGGTGGCGGAGAACCCGTGCAGGGTCAGCGCCGCCAGGCCGGTGATCATCGCGTCCGCGTAGACCGGGCGGTGCGGGGAGTCCGGGCCCGGCTGTGCCGGGACGCCCGGGGCCGGCTGGCGGGCCGTGAAGAGCAGGGCTCCGTGCAGCCGTTCCTCGCTGGTCGGCGGCCCGGGGTGGAGCAGCACCACGCCCGGCAGCAGCTGCTGCCAGGGGCCGCCCGGCCGGCACTGTTCGGCGATCTCGGTGGCCGCGACGCCGTGGGAGCGGAGCTGGGCCGTCGTCAGCACCCGGCGGCGGACGTCGCGGAGGTGGCGCAGGGGGCGGGGGGAGAGCGGGGTGTTGTGGGTCATGGCCTCGGGATTCCCGCGGCCGGCCGGGTCCTTAACCGGTGTTACGTGTTCGTCGATAAATGCGGACAAGGCGGTACTAAAGGACGGGTGTTCGGGTGCCGAGTAGGGACCGGAAACCCCTGGTCCGGATGGGTGGGGACCAGGGGTTACGGCCATGATGGAATGAATTGCGTAACGGTCACCCGGAGGGTGACCCGTGGCCAAAGGTCAGCTCGCGGAGGCCGCTGCGGCCCGCGCGTCGCACTCCTGTCCGCGCAGCGCCCGTGCCAGGTCGTCGCGGGCCTCCAGGACCAGCCGGCGCAGCGCCGGCGGCGCGTCGGCGTGGGCCGTCAGCCACGCGTCCGTCGCCGCCAGGGTCTGCGGGCCGTCCTGGTACGACGGGTACAGACCCCGGACCACGTCCATGCCGATCTGGATCGAGCGGTCCTCCCAGATCCGCGCGATGACCTCGAAGTACCTCTCCGCGTACGGCGCCAGCAGCTGCCGCTGCGAGGGCTGCGCGAAGCCCGCGATCGTCGCCTCCACCAGCGCGTTGGACAGCGCCTGCGACTCCACGACCTGGGCCCACGCCTGCGCCTTCACGGCCGCCGACGGGCGGGCGGCCAGACAGCGCACCTGGTGGCGCTTGCCGGACGCGGTGTCGTCCCGGGCCAGTTCGGCCGCCAGGACGGACTCGTCGGCGGCGCCGTGTGCGGTGAGGGGTTCCAGGAACGCCCAGCGCAGCTCCTGGTCGACGTCCAGGCCGTCGATCGTCGCCGTACCCGCCAGCAGCTCCTGGAGCAGCCCGAAGTCGGGCCCGTCCGCCGCCGTCGACGCGAAGAACCGCGCCCAGGCCAGCTGGTGCTCACTGCCCGGTGCCGCCTGCCGCAGCTCCCGCAGGGCGCCCTCGGCGAGCAGCCGCCCGCCCGTCGCCCGCCACTCGGGCGCCGCGTAGTGCACCAGCGCCGACTCCGCCCACGCCTGGAGCATCTGGAGCACACCGATGTCCGACTCACGGTTCGCGAACCGCAGCACCAGGTCGACGAAGTCCCGGGCCGGCAGCAGCGCGTCCCTGGTCAGGTTCCACAGCGCCGACCAGCACAGCGCCCGCGCCAGCGGGTCGGTGAGCGAGCCGAGGTGGCCGCGCAGGGCCGCCAGCGAGGTGTCGTCGAAGCGGATCTTGCAGTACGTGAGGTCGTCGTCGTTGACCAGGACCAGCTCCGGGGCGTCGGCGCCGGCCAGCTCCGCGATCACCGTGCGCGGGCCGTCGACGTCCGCCTCCGCACGCGCGTACCGGACCAGATCGCCGTCCGCCAGCCGGTACAGACCGATCGCGACCCGGTGCGGCCGCAGTTCCGGGTGCGACTCCGCGGCCTCCTGCACCACCGCCAGCTCGGCCACCCTGCCGTCCCCGTCCAGGAGCACCTGCGGGGTCAGCGAGTTCACCCCCGCCGTCTGGAGCCACTTCCCGGCCCAGGCGCCCATGTCCCGGCCGCTGGTCTCCTCCAGGACGGACAGCAGGTCGCCGAGGCGCGTGTTGCCGTACGCGTTGCGCTTGAAATAGCGGCGGGCGCCCTCCAGGAACGCGTCCTGGCCGACGTACGCCACCAGCTGCTTGAGGACCGAGGCTCCCTTGGCGTACGTGATGCCGTCGAAGTTGAGCTTGGCGTCCTGGAGGTCGCGGATGTCGGCCGTGATCGGGTGCGTGGAGGGCAGCTGGTCGGCGCGGTACGCCCAGGCCTTGCGGCGGTTGGCGAAGGTGGTCCAGGCGCCCTGGAAGCGGGTCGCGCCGACGTTCGCGAAGGTGCCCATGAAGTCCGCGAAGGACTCCTTGAGCCACAGGTCGTCCCACCACACCATGGTGACCAGGTCGCCGAACCACATGTGCGCCATCTCGTGCAGGATCACGTTGGCGCGTGCCTCGTACGACGCCTGGGTCACCTTGCCCCGGAAGATGTACTCCTCCCGGAAGGTCACCAGACCCGGGTTCTCCATCGCGCCGAGGTTGTACTCGGGCACGAACGCCTGGTCGTACTTGCCGAACGGGTACGGGTAGTCGAAGTGGTCGTGGAAGAAGTCCAGCCCCTGCCTGGTGACGAGGAAGACGTCGTCCGCGTCGAAGTAGGGGGCGAGGCCCTTGCGGCACAGCGCGCCGAGCGGGATGTCGAGCGTCGTGCCGTCCGGGAACGTCCGGGAGTAGGAGTCCGTCACGTAGTGGTACGGCCCCGCCACCACGCACGTGATGTACGTCGAGATCGGCTTCGTCTCCGCGAACCGCCAGACGCCGTCGGCGAGTTCACCCGCCCCGTTGCTCCACACCGTCCACTCCCCGGGCGCCCGCACCTCGAAGCGGAACGGCGCCTTGAGGTCCGGCTGCTCGAAGTTCGCGAAGACCCGGCGGGAGTCGGCCGGCTCGTACTGCGTGTAGAGGTAGACCTCGCCGTCCTCGGGGTCGACGAACCGGTGCAGGCCCTCGCCGGTACGGGAGTAGGCGCACCGGGCGTCCACCACCAGCTCGTTCTCCGCGGCCAGGTCCTCCAGGGCGATCCGGGTGCCGTCGAAGACCTCGCCGGGGTCGAGGTCCTTGCCGTTCAGTGTCACCGCGGTCACGCTCGGTGCGATCAGGTCGGCGAAGCTCGCCGCGCCCGGCTCGCTGCAGCGGAAGCGGATCGTGGTCACCGAGCGGAAGGTGCGCGGCTCGTCCTGGGCCTCCCCGACGGCGGACCGTACGTCCAGTGACACCTCGTATCCGTCGACCGACAGCAGGGCGGCCCGCTCCCGGGCCTCGTCGCGGGACAGATTCTCACCGGGCACGGGCGGCACTCCCTCATGGTTGTCGGTACGCCGGAACAGCACCGATCCTCCCATGCGCCCCTGACGGCGGGTAGCGGGAATGGGGTGGCCGGTGCGGGTGTTGCCGCTGGAAAACGGCCGTATTCCGAGGAGAACCATGTCCGACACCGTGACCGGCTCCGGCAAGACCCCCGTCGACTTCTGGTTCGACCCGCTGTGCCCCTGGGCCTGGATGACCTCCCGGTGGGTCCTGGAGGTGGAGAAGGTCCGCGACATCGAGGTCCGCTGGCACATCATGAGCCTCGCGGTGCTCAACGAGCCGAAGCTGGACGAGCTGCCCGAGGAGTACCGCGAGCTGCTGGAGACCAAGGCGTGGAAGCCGATCCGGGTGGTCACCGCGGCCTGGCAGAAGCACGGCGCCGACGTCCTCGGCCCGCTCTACACGGCGCTCGGCACCCGGATCCACAACAACGGCGAGGGCCCGACCGTGGAGGCCGTCGCGGGCGCGCTCGCGGACGTCGGCCTGCCCGCCGACCTGATCGACTACGCCGACCAGGAGGACTTCGAGTTCGACGCCGAGCTGCGCGCCTCCCACAAGGAGGGCATCGACAGGGTCGGCCAGGACGTCGGCACCCCGGTCATCGCGGTCCCCGGCCCCGACGGCGAGCAGATCGCCTTCTTCGGCCCGGTCGTCACCCCCGCCCCCAAGGGCGAGGAGGCGGCCCGCCTGTGGGACGGCACCGTCGCGGTCGCCTCCGTCCCCGGCTTCTACGAGATCAAGCGGACCCGCACCAAGGGCCCCGACTTCAGCAACCTGTAGGCCACCCCGCCGTGCCCGGCCGTCCCGCCGGGCACGGGACGAAGATCACCACCATGCCGGCCGGCGCCGGCCGGGGTGCTGCGCCGCGGCATGGGCCCGGCTCGTCCCATGGGCGGGACGGGCCGGGAGCGCCCACGGTGCGGGCGGCCTCTCCGCTCGGCAGGAGAGGCCGCCCGTCATCCGGACGTACCCGTCATCGCGATGCGTTCACTCGGCTACGGAGGTGTAGTGCGACGCGTCGCCCTCGATCGAGTAGCTCTCCTTGCCCTCGATGCCGACCGGCACGTCACCGGCGACGGTGACGCGGTTGAGGCGGCGCGGCGCGCCGTCGTAGTTGTCGACGGCGTAGTGCTGGGTGATGCGGTTGTCGAACAGGACCAGCTGGTTCGGGGACCAGCGGTGGCGCAGGATGTTCTCGGGGCGGGTGACGTACGCCTGGAGCAGGTCGAGGACCTTGCGGGACTCGTCCTTCGACAGACCGGCGATCCGCTGCGCGAACCCCCCGACGAACAGGCCGCGTTCACCGGTCAGCGGGTGCACCCGGACGACCGGGTGGACCGTGCGGAACCTGATCGACGTGAACTGGGCGCGCTGGGCGGCCTTCTCCTCGTCGATCTCCTCGTCCGGTACGGCGTAGTCGTAGTCGTTGGTGTGCTCCGCCCACAGCGTGTCGGCCAGCGCGCGCAGCGGCTCGGGCAGGTCGCGGTAGGCGGCGGCCGAACTGGCGATCAGGGTCTCGCCGCCGTACGGCGGGACCGTGAGCGAGCGCAGCGTGCTGGCCTGGGGCGGGTTGAGGACGAACGTCACGTCGGTGTGCCAGTGGTTGGCCCGGCCGCGCTCGCTGTCGACGGGCAGCACGTTCGGGGCGCCGTCGACGGCGGGCACCGTCGGATGGGCGGTGGTGAGGTCGCCGAAGTGCCGGGCGAAGGCCTCCTGGCCCGCGTCGTCGAGGCGGACGTCGTCGAAGACCAGGGCCTTGTGGACGTTCAGGGCCTCGCGGATCGCGGCGACCTGCTCCGCGTCGAGCGGCTCGGAGATGTCCACGCCCAGGACCTGGGCGCCGATGTGCGCGGTGACCTTGCGGATCTCGATGGACATGCGGGTGCGTCCTTTCAGACGTTCGGGCGAAGGGGCTTGCGGGTTCTCAGGCGGTGGCGAGTGCCGGAGCGGCGTACTGGTTGGCGGGGCGCGGCAGGCCGTAGCGCTCCCGCAGGGTCCGGCGCGGGCCGTAGGCGGTGCGCAGCAGGCCGCGGGCGCGCAGGATCGGGACCACGTGGTCGACGAAGGTCTCCAGGCCGGAGGGCAGTACGGGCGGCATGATGTTGAAGCCGTCGGCGGCGCCCTGGGTGAACCAGGTCTCGATCGCGTCGGCCACCTGCTCCGGGGTGCCGGCGAAGGTCAGGTGCCCGCGGCCGCCGCCGAGCCGCCCGATCAGCTGCCGGACGGTGAGCCGCTCACGGCGGGCGAGTCCGACGACCAGCGTGTAGCGGCTCCTGGCGCCCTCGATGGCGTCCTCGGGCGGCAGTTCGGCGGGCAGCAGGGCGTCCAGCTCCAGGGTTCCCGCGGGGAGACGGAGGAGCCCTTCCAGGTTGGCCACGCCGTGCCGGTGCACGATGTGGTCCTCCAGGAGCTGTTCGTGCGCCCGCGCCTCGGCCTCGGTCGAGCCGATCACGGGGACGATGCCGGGCAGCACCTTGACGTGGTCGGGGTCGCGTCCGGCGGCGGCCGTCCGGGCCTTGAGGTCGGCGTAGAAGGCCCGCGCCTCCTCGACGGTCTGCTGCGCGGTGAACACCGCCTCCGCGTACCGGGCCGCGAACGCCTTGCCGTCCTCGCTGGAGCCCGCCTGCACCAGCAGCGGGTAACCCTGCGGGCTGCGCGGCACGTTGAGGGCGCCCTCGACACCGAAGTAGGTGCCGCGGTGCCGGGGCGGGTGGATCTTCGCGTCGTCGCCCCAGACGCCGGCCGCCTTGTCGGCGACGATCGCGTCGTCCTCCCAGCTGTCCCAGAGCTTCAGCGCCACGTCGAGGAACTCGGCGGCCCGTGCGTACCGTTCGGCGTGCGCGGGCTCCTCGTCGACGCCGAAGTTGCGGGCCGCCTCCGCTCCCGCCGTGGTGACGATGTTCCAGCCGGCCCGGCCGCCGCTGATGATGTCCAGCGAGGCGAACCTGCGGGCCAGGTTGTAGGGGGAGTTGTAGGAGGTGGAGGCGGTGGCGATCAGGCCGATGTGCTCGGTGGCGGTGGCCAGCGCGGTGAGCAGGGTGAGCGGTTCCAGCGCCCCGGCGGGGCGCTGGGCGACGCTGCCCCACAGGTGCGGCCCGTCGGCGAGGAAGAGCGAGTCGAAGGTGCCGCGCTCGGCGGTGCGGGCCAGCCCCGCGTAGTGCGCGAGGTCGACGTGGGCGTAGGGGTCGCTCTCCGGGAGACGCCAGGAGGCTTCGTGATGGCCGGTGGTCATGAGGAAGGCGTTGAGGTGGAGCTGGCGGGTCATACGGGGTCCTTTGCATGTCTTTTCCTGAGCCCGTCCGGCGTTCGAGGACGAGGCCGAAGGCCGAAGCGGGGGTCCGGGGGGCGGCAGCCCCCGGGGCGGTCACCACGACCGACGGTCACGCGACGTCCTCCGTGACGCCCAGCGCCGCCAGCAGCCGGCCCCGGTACTCCCCGCGCGGCCGGTCATGGTCCACGGTCAGGTCGAGCCCGATCCGGCCCCGCTCCAGCACGAGCACCCGGTCGGCGAGGGCGATCGCCTCGTCGACGTCGTGGGTGACGAGCAGCACGGACGGGCGGTGCCGTTTCCACAGCTCGCGCAGCAGGTGGTGCATCCTGATCCGGGTGAGCGCGTCCAGGGCGCCGAACGGCTCGTCGGCGAGCAGCAGTTCGGGTTCGCGGACCAGAGACCGGGCGAGCGCGGCACGCTGTGCCTCGCCGCCGGACAGCTCGCCCGGCCAGGCCCGTTCGCGGCCCGCGAGCCCGACCTCGGTCAGCGCCGCCCGGCCCTTGCCGTGGGCGTCCTTGCCGTCGAGCCCCAGCACCACGTTGTCCAGCACCCGGCGCCAGGGCAGCAGCCGGGAGTCCTGGAAGACCACCGACACCCGTTCCGGGGCGCTGAGTCCGCCGCTGCCGGTGACCCCGTGGTCGAGCCCGGCGACGGCCCGCAGCAGGGTGGACTTGCCGGAGCCGCTGTGTCCGAGCAGGGCGGTGAACTGCCCGGCCGGCAGGTCGAGGTCGATGCCGTCCAGGACCGTACGGTCCCCGAACGACCTGGTCAGTCCCCGCAGCCGGACGGCGGGGCGGGTCAGCTGCTCAGTGTGCGGCGCCACGACAGCACCCTCCGTTCGACGAGTCGGACCACGGTGTCGGAGACGAGGCCGAAGACGCCGTAGATCAGCAGACCGACGAGGATGATGTCGCTGCGCCCGTAGTTCTGGGCCTGGAACATCATGTAGCCGAGGCCGCTGGTGGCGTTGATCTGCTCCAGGACGACCAGGCCGAGCCAGGAGCCGGTGACGCCGAGCCGGAGCCCCACGAAGAATCCGGGCAGCGCGCCGGGGATCACGATCTCCCGGATGAACCGGACCCTCGACAGGTCCAGCACCTCGGCGAGTTCGACGTAGCGGCTGTCGATGGCGGACAACGCGGCATGCGTGTTCAGGTAGACCGGGATGTAGACGACGATCGCGATGATGGCGATCTTGAAGGTCTCGCCGATGCCCAGCCAGAGGATGAACAGCGGGATCAGGCCGAGGGTGGGGATCGCGCGGTTGATCTGCACGGTCCCGTCGATCAGCGCCTCACCGGTGCGACTGAGCCCGGCGGCCAGGGCCAGCAGCACCCCGGCGGTCAGGCCGATCGCGAACCCGTACCCGGCCCGCTCCACGGAGGTCAGGATGTCGGTGCGCAGCGTTCCGGCGGTCCACAGGTGGACGGCGGTGTCCAGGACGGTCCAGGGCGCCGGGATCGCGCCCGGGTCCAGTTGTCCCGCGGCGGAGGCGATCGCCCAGGCGGCGAGGACCACGAGGGGACCGGCCAGCCGGGCGGCGGGCAGTCGGCGGCCGGGGGAGAGCCGGCGGCGCGGCCGGACCCGGTGCGCCTTCTCCTCCGCGACGGGAACCGGCACGGTGCCGGTGGTCACGGCGGTCATTTCCGGTACTCCGCCGGTACGGCCTTCGCGGCGATGGACTCGAAGCGGTGGTCGAAGAGCCCGGTGACGTCGGTCTTCTTCACGAAGCCGCCCTCCGCCAGCAGATCGGCGGTCTCCTGCTCCCACTTGACCGCCTCGTCCCAGCTGGGCGGGAACAGCGGCTTGTTGGCGAGCCTGGTGATGCCCTGGGCCTGGGCGAGGGTCAGGTTCTGGGTCTTGACGTAGAACTCCTCGTTCCAGGTGTCCGGGTTCTCCCACTGCCAGACCAGGCCCTTGGCCCACTCGGGGATGTACGCGGCGACCGCGGCCGCCTTCGCCCTGTCGTTCAGCACCGCCTGCGGCGCCCACAGCAGGTTGAGCAGGTCGACGACGTCGGTGGCGATGGTGTGCGCGCCCTTCGAGCCGTACTGCTGGAGGTAGGCCGGCGCCTGGGTGTTGGCGAGCGGGGCCACGTCCACCTGACCGGACTGCAGGGCGGTGAGGAACTGGTTGCTGGTCAGCGGGACCAGCTTCACGTCGCCGTAGGCGAGCCCGGCCGCCTTGAGCGCCCGCAGCAGTACGACACCCTGGGCCTGCCCCTGGGAGAAGGCGAGCTTCCTTCCCTTGAATTCGGCGACCGTGCGGATGTCACTGCCCGGCTTGGTGGCGAACAGGTAGTTCGGCTTACGGGTGATGTTGATCGCCACGATCTTCGCCGCGAAACCCTGGAACTGCGCCTGGATCGGCGGGATGCCCGCGTTGTTCGCGAGATCCAGGGACTTGGCGCGGAACGCGTTGATGACATCGGGACCGGCGCCGATGTTCACCCAGCTGGACACCGTGAACGGCAGCGTCGGCAGCTTCGCCAGCCTGAACTGCAGCTGCTGGGTGTTCAGATACGACGCGATCTTCAGACTGGTGCCCGCCGGGACCTTGGCGGCCAGCGGAGCGGCCGAGGCGCCCGCGGTGTCGGCGGCGGCACTGCCGCCCGCGCAGCCGCTCAGCCCGGCCACGGCCGCCGAGGCGCCGAGCAGTGAGGTGAGGAAGAGCCGGCGGTCGATGCCGGAAGGGGACGCAGAAGGCATGGGAGTGCTCCGGGGAGAAAAGCAGCAGAAAGGCAGGGCGAATTCCCGGCGACGGAAGGCCGGAAAGAGAGATCTCACGCAGAGAGAAATGCGCGCCCGGGGCGCGTCAAGACGTCAGCAACAGAGGGTGCGACAGGTCATGGGATGGATGTTCCTTGCCGTGTGCGACGGCTGTCAATATTCCGAGTTCCTGAATTAAATAAGCTCTGGTGACAGGGCCGGATCAGCGGTGTGCGAGGCGCTCAGCGGGTCCCGGTACAGCACGTCCAGGACCACCGAACCGCCCGCCACCGCCAGCACCGACGCCCCGAAACTGGTCGGCGCGACCACGGCCGCCCGCGCCGTCCCGACCGCCTCGCGCAGCGCGCGCAGACAGTCCTCGCGGTACAGCACCCCGACCTCGGTGACGACCACGCTCTCCGGGTTGAGGACGTCGAGCAGCAGCGCCGCCGCCCGCCCGGTCAGCCGCGCCCGCTCCACCAGCAGCCGCGCGGCCGCCGGGTCACCGGCCCCGGCCGCCGCGAGGACGTCCATCGGGTTGGCGCCGTCCGTCACCCCGGCCGCGCGGGCCCGCCGCACCAGCGTGCGTTCGCTGAGCTCCACCTGGAGGCAGCCGGTGCGTCCGCAGTCGCAGGGCTCGGTGCCGCCCGGTACCGGGAGATGGGTGATCATGCCGGCCTGGGAGCGCGGGCCGTGAAGCACCTCGTCGCCGGTGGCGAAGGCCGCGTCGACCACGTTCCCGACGAACAGGTGCAGCACGCTCCGGCTGCCGCGGGCCCGCCCGAACAGCCGCTCCCCGTTGACCAGCGCCCGCGCGTGCCCGTCCACGTGGACCGGCAGCCCGGTGTGCGCGCCGAGCAGCTCGCGCACCGGCACCTCGCGCCAGCCGAGCAGCGGGTGCTCGACGACGGTCCCGGAGTCCCGGTCCACCCAGCCGCCGACGGCGACCCCGACGCCCAGCGGCCGGCTGCCGGGCACCTCGCCGAGCAGCGCGGCGAGCCCCGCGGCGGCCCGCGCCAGCACCGCGCGCGGATCGGTGGAGCGGTGCTTCAGCTCCCGCCGCAGAACGACCCGGCCGCGCAGATCGAGCAGCGCGACCGTGGTGTACGGCACGGCCACGTGCACCCCGCCGACCACGAACCGCGAGTCGTCCAGGTCGACCGGGACATGCGGCCGGCCCACGCCCCTGACGCGCCGCGGCGTCTCGGTCTCCCGGATCAGGCCGAGTTCGGTGAACCGGGCGCAGTAGTCGGTGACGGAGGCCGGGGACAGGCCGGTCAGCCGGGCGATGGTGGAGCGGGCGACCGGCCCGTGTTCGAGGACCGAGCGCAGGACCACGCTGGCGCTGGTCCGCCGCCGGTCACGGGGTGCGGAGGGGAGCGGGGGTGCCGCGGTACGGGGCATGGGAAACCGTCCTCGGGAACGGGGCCGACACGTCTCGGACGTCGAGGCGCGCCGGACCGGTCTCCCGCCGTGCGGCCTCAGGGCGTACGGCGACAGGTGGCAGCCCCCTGGCGTCGCAGGTCGACATAGCGACGCGACGTGAAGTTCCGGGACTGGGCGACCATGTCCGGAAGCGTAGGCCAGAAACCTTGAATCCCACCAGACCACTGGGATTCGATTGGTGGAACTCCACAGGCCTGTTCAACGCCGTTGACGTGACTGAAACATCTCTGCCTCAGTGATCGGCGTCACCCCGTACCGCGTGTAACCCGCACCCTTTGTGGAGAGCCCACCAAGTGCCGCTTCCGGCCTTTGTCGATCGCTGACGTGTCCGGCTCAGACCGGCCGGGATAGCGTCACGGTGTCCCCGTCCGTCCGCCCACCCCACCCCGCGGAGTCCCCATGAGCACCGCCACCGCCGCCGCGCCGACCCGTACCGGCACCGTCCTCGCCGACCTCCTGCCCGCGTCCCGGGTGCGCGACGCGGCCCTCGTGGCCGGCGGCGCCGTGCTCACCGGCCTCGCCGCCCAGCTCGCGGTGCCCGTGCCCGGCTCCCCGGTCCCGGTGACCGGCCAGACCTTCGCGGCCCTGCTGGTCGGCACCGCCCTCGGCGCCCGCCGCGGCCTGCTCTCCCTCGCCCTGTACGCGCTGGCCGGCCTCGCGGGCGTGCCGTGGTTCGCGAGCGGCACCTCCGGTCTCTCCGTCTCCTTCGGCTACGTCCTCGGCATGATGCTGGCCTCCGCCGCCGTCGGCGCCCTGGCCCGGCGCGGCGCCGACCGCGGCATGCTGCGGATGGCGGGCACGATGCTGCTCGGCGAGGCGCTCATCTACGCGGTCGGCGTGCCGTACCTGGCCTACGCCGCCGGCATGTCCGCGTCCGCGGCGATCGCCGCCGGCCTCACCCCGTTCCTGATCGGCGACGCCGTGAAGGCGGCCCTCGCGATGGGCGCGGTCCCCGCGGCCTGGAAGCTCGTCGACAAGCGCTGACCTCGTCCGGCCGCAGCGGGGCCCGGGATGCTTCGGCACCCCGGGCCCCGCTGTCGTACCGGGTGCTACGACCGCTGCCGGGGCCGCCGCTGCGACCACCACACCCCCGCCGCCCCGGCCGCGATCAGCGCCGCACCGGCCGCGCCGAGCGGCAGCACGTCACGTCCCGCACCGGTCTTCGGCAACTGGTCGCCGCCCGGCCCCACCGGCTTGTTGTCGGTGCCGAGCAGCAGCGGGGTGGCCGGGGCGTTCGGCGACGGGTTCGTGGTACCGAACGGCACCGGGCCCTGCTGCCAGAACGTCTTCTTCCCGTCCGCGCTCTGCACGGGCAGACAGATCCTCCCGGTGCCGCCGAGGTCGAACGTGGCGTCCACGGCGTACGACTTCGACCTGCCCGCGCCGAGCGCGCCGACGGGACAGCTGAACGCGCTGTTCGAACCGGCCGGCAGGTCCTTTGCCGCGACGGCGTCGCAGCCCCGCACACCGGTGACCTTCAGGCCGTCGAAACCGACCACCAGAAGCCTGATGTCGGCGCTTTCCCTGGTCCCTTCGTTCTTGACGGTGGCGGTGATCGCCGTTTTCTGTGAACTGTTGTCGACCGAGATCCTCGCGGGCAGCGTGGTCGTCAGTTTCACGCCCGCCGGTTCCTGGTCGGCTGCCTTTCCCCCCTTGCCGCTTCCTGGTCCCTGGTCATCGGCGGCGGCCGTGGACGGCAGGATCATCACGGCCGAGAAAGATGCCGTGACCAGCGATCCCGTGACCAAAGCCAGCCGCCGGGCCCTACGACGAGAACTCATGTTCGTCCCCCTTGCAACCCCCTGGACCGCGCCTGAATTCGCGGCCACTTGAAGAGGTACCACAAGATTTCTCCGCACTATGCTGGTACGGCCGTAAGTGTGACCATTGTGTGCCGGCAGGTGCGGTCGTTGAGGGGGTGCGGCGAATTGCCGGGGATTTCAGGGAGTTCAGAGAGTTCAGAGAGTTCAGGGAATTCGGAGGGTGCAGGGAGCCCGGAGAATTCAGGGGTTCCGGAGAATTCAGGGGACCCGGGGAATCCGGTTGGCGTGGGGAGTTCGGAGGGCGCCGGGCGGGGCGGTGTTCCCGGGCTGCTGGTGACCGGCCGCTACCGGCTGGCCGAGAGCATCGGACAGGGCGGGATGGGGAGGGTGTGGCGGGCCGCCGACGAGACGCTCGACCGGCAGGTCGCCGTCAAGGAGATGCGGATCGACGGCCTCGACGCCGAGGACACCCGCACCCGACGCGAACGCACCCTGCGCGAGGCCAGGGCCACCGCCCGGATCGACCACCCCAACGTCGTGCGCGTCTACGACGTCGTCGACGAGGGCGAACGCCTCTGGATCGTGATGGAGCTGGTCAACGGCCGCTCGCTGGAGTGGATCATGGCCGAGGAGGGGCCGCTGAGCCCGCGCGCGGCGGCCCGGATCGGCCTCGGCCTGGTCGCGGCGCTGATCCAGGTGCATGCCGGGGGAGTGCTGCACCGCGACATCAAACCCGGGAACGTCCTGGTCGAGAGCACCGCCGGCCGGGTCGTCCTCACCGACTTCGGCATCGCCGCGATCCAGGACGCCAAGGCGCTCACCATGGTCGGCATGCTCGTCGGCTCCCCCGACTACATGGCGCCCGAGCGGATCTCCGGCCGCCCGCAGGGCCCGCCGTCCGACGTCTGGTCGCT
This sequence comes from Streptomyces fuscichromogenes, assembly GCF_014645815.1. GTDB lineage: Bacteria > Actinomycetota > Actinomycetes > Streptomycetales > Streptomycetaceae > Streptomyces > Streptomyces fuscichromogenes. The sequence goes on from NZ_BMML01000002.1 coordinate 387,121, forward strand.
CGGCGCGACCCTGTGCGCGGCCCTCGCCGGCCGCTCCCCCTTCTCCCGTGACACCACCCTGGCGACCCTGCACGCCGTCCTCTACGAGGAGCCCGAACTCCCGCCCACGGCAGGCCCGTTGTCCGACCTGCTGGCGGCACTGCTGGAGAAGGACCCGACGGTCAGGCCGGGGTTGGCGGAGGTCGAACAGGCCCTGCGCCCGGTGGCGTACCCGACGCGGACACCGACGCGGGGGCATCCGGCCCCCCGCCCGCCGGAACGCCCGACCCCGGCGTACGTGGTGCACCTTCCAGCCCCCGAGGACGAACGCCCACAGCCGCCGCCGACGGAGATGCAGCCGTCCCCGCCGGTCAGCGCATCGACCGAAGCCCCCTCGGAATCCCGCGCGGAGGTCCGCTCGGAAACCCCGTCGAGCCGTTCGACGGACCCGACGCTCCCGACCCGTCCCCGGACGAGCCCCGCTTTGCAACGCCCCGAACCGCAGCGCCCCGTCAGGGGCGCGGGGAACGGCGCGACCAGCCACGACGACCCCGCACGTACCCACCGAGGCAAGCCCCCCAAACGCACAACGCTCCTTGCCGTACTGGGAACCGCAGCGGTAGCCACCGCCCTCGCTGTCCTCCTCACCACCGCAACAGGCGGCGGCGACAAGGACACCGCGAGCGGCACCTCCACAACCCCCTCGGCCACCACCGACCCGTCGGCCACCGTGGCGGGCACGGCCCGCCCCCGCTCCCTCCCGCCCGGCACCCACGAGGAGGCCGGCGGCTTCGCCTGGGCGCCGCCCGCCGGCTGGCGCCGGGACGTGAAGACGGGCGCCGAGGTCCACTACACCTCCCCCGACGGCCGCCAGGAACTCGTCGCCAAGTCCTCGCTGGCCCGTGGCGACCTCATGGACACCTGGACCGCCTCCGAACGCAGCGCCCACCAGGGCGAGGACTACGCCAAGATCCGGCTGGCCGGGACGACCTTCCGCGGCCACCCGGCGGTCGTCTGGGAGTACACCTTCACCCTCAGGGGCACCCCCTGGCACGCACGGCTGCTGGGCTTCGACGCCGGCGGCAAGTCGTACCAGATCAACACCTGGTACCAGCCGGCGGTCGAAGCCCAGGCCGTGCGGACCTACGAGCGGGTGAAGGAGGGCTTCATCCTGCTGTGAGGGTCAGCCGACGGACACCTCGTCGGCGGCGGGCTCGGCGACCGCCCGGGCCGTCGACCGGCCGCCCGTCACCTTCTGCTTCACCAGGGCGACCACGACCACCGCCGCCGCGACCAGCAGCGAGAGCAGCACGGTCGTACGACCGCTGCTCTCGCCCTCCGTGTCGGTCAGCATGTAGCCCAGCACGAACACGATCAGACCGGCCGTCGCCCAGGTCAGGTACGGGTAGAGCCACATCTTCACGACGAGCTTCTCCGGGGCCTCGGCCTGGATGATCTTCCGCATCCGCAGCTGCGAGAAGCAGATGACGAGCCAGACGAACAGGGCCACCGCGCCGCTGGAGTTGACGAGGAAGAGGAAGACGGAGTCCGGGAACTTGTAGTTGAAGAAGACGGCGACGAACCCGAACAGCACGGACGCGACGATCGCGGCCAGCGGCACACCACGGGCGGTGGTCCGGGCGAACGCCTTCGGGGCGTCGCCCCGCTGCCCGAGCGAGAAGGCCATCCGGGAGGCCGTGTACAGGCCGGAGTTGAGACAGGACAGCACGGACGTCAGCACGATGACGTTCATGATCTGACCGGCGTGCGCGATGCCGAGGGAGTCGAGGGCGGCGACGTAGGAGCCCTTCTCCTTGATGGACGGGTCGTTCCACGGCAGCAGCGAGACGACGATCAGGATCGAGCCGAGGTAGAAGACGCCGATCCGCCAGATGATGCTGTTCGTGGACTTGGTGACCGCGCGCTGCGGGTCCTCCGACTCGCCTGCGGCCAGGGTGGCGATCTCGCTGCCCATGAAGGAGAAGACGACGAGCAGCACGCCGGTGAGGATGGCGCCGGGGCCGTGCGGCAGGAAACCGCCGTGGCCGGTGAGGTTGGAGAAGCCCGCCTTGTCGGTGTCCGCGCCGGGCAGCACGCCCAGCACCGCCAGCAGGCCGACGACGATGAACGCGCCGATCGCGACGACCTTGATGCCGGCGAACCAGAACTCGAACTCGCCGTAGGAGCCGACGGAGACCAGGTTGGTGGCGGTGAGCACCGTCATCACGATGAGTGCCCAGGCCCACTGCGGTACGGCCGGGATCCAGCCTTCCAGGATCGTGGCGCCGGCGGTGGCCTCGACCGCCAGCACCACCACCCAGAAGAACCAGTACAGCCAGCCGATGGAGAACCCGGCCCAGCGGCCGAGCGCGCGGTCGGCGTGCGCGGAGAACGATCCGGAGGTCGGGTTGGCGGCCGACATCTCGCCGAGCATCCGCATCACCAGCACCACGAGCGTGCCGACGAGTGCGTACGACAGCAGGATGCCGGGGCCTGCGGTGGCGATGCCGGTACTGGAACCGACGAAGAGGCCTGCGCCGATGACACCGCCGATGGCGATCATCGACAGATGGCGGTTCTTGAGTCCTGCGTGGAGGCCGTTCTGGAGACCGTTGCCAGTCATGGGGGGAATTCCTTTGCGGCGGGTGAGCGGGCTCTCGTACGAGCGGCGTACGAGTCGGTCCAGTGAAACGGAGGTGGACTGATTCCTGAACCTTTGAATCCGGATCGTTACTTGAGGTTTTCCTGAGCTTCTGTAGTGTTGCTCACAATTTCCGGTGCCCAGCCCCGCCCCTGCCATGCGTTCACGCCCATGTCACACTCATCCCATGCGCGTGTATCTCGGCTCCGACCATGCGGGCTTCGAACTCAAGAACCACCTCGTCGAGTGGCTGAGGGCGGCGGGCCACGACCCCGTGGACTGCGGCCCCCACATCTACGACGCCGACGACGACTACCCGCCCTTCTGCCTCCGTGCGGCCGAGCGGACGGCGGCCGACCCCGAGTCCCTCGGCATCGTGATCGGCGGCTCCGGCAACGGTGAGCAGATCGCCGCGAACAAGGTGAAGGGCGTACGGGCGGCGCTCGCCTGGAGCGAGGAGACCGCGTCGCTCGGCCGCCAGCACAACAACGCGAACGTCGTGGCGGTGGGCTCGCGCATGCACACGCAGGACGAGGCGACGAAGTTCGTCGAGACCTTCCTGAACACGCCGTTCTCCGAGGGCGAGCGGCACATCCGCCGCATCGACATGCTCACGGCGTACGAGACCACGGGCGACCTCCCGCCGATCCCGGCGCACCACCCTTCCGGGGACGGCCGGTAGACGTCCGCCTGCGGGCGCGCGGGGGCTGATCGCGCAGTTCCCCGCGCCCCTTCCGGGGCGCTGCAGCCGCCCTCCTCGCACGTTCACCCCTCCACGGACCGAGTCGGGTGGGCGGGCTGGAGCGGGGGGCCGCGGTCGGGTCTCTCGACGTTCACCTCTCCACGGACCGAGTCGGGTGGGTGGGTGGGAAAGGAAGTGGCTCAGTGCCAGAGGGGCACACGATCCACCGGCTTGCGCTGGACTACCGGCGGTTCGCCGGGCCCGTGAGGGTGACCAGCCCGCAGGGCAAGTTCTCCGACGCCGCGGAGCTGATCGACGGCGCCGAGCTCACCCGCACGGAAGCCCACGGCAAGCACCTCTTCCTCGGCTTCCGCGACAGCGACTGGGTCCACATCCACCTCGGCCTCTTCGGCAAGGTCACCTTCGGCGACGCCCCCGCGCCCCCGGCCACCGACACCGTCCGCCTCCGCCTGGCCGGCCCCACCGGCTACGTCGACCTGCGCGGCCCCACCACCTGCGCCCTGATCACCGACGACGAGAAGAACGCCGTACACGCCCGCCTCGGCCCCGATCCGCTGCGCGACGACGCCGACCCGGACGCGGCGTACCGCAGGATCTCCCGCAGCCGTACGACGATCGCCGCCCTGCTGATGGACCAGAAGATCATCGCCGGCGTCGGGAACGTCTACCGCGCCGAGGTCCTGTTCCGGCACCGGATCGACCCGTACCGCGCGGGCCGGGACCTCACCCCCGCCGAGTGGCACGCCGTCTGGACCGACCTCGTCGGCCTGATGCGCGAGGGTGTCCGGAACAACCGCATCGACACCGTCCGCCCCGAGCACACCCCGGAGGCCATGGGCCGCCCGCCGCGCGTGGACGACCACGGCGGCGAGGTGTACGTCTACCGCCGCGCCACCCTGCCCTGCCACCTCTGCGGCACCGGCATCCGCACCGCGGACCTCGCCGCCCGCAACCTCTTCTGGTGCCCGGACTGCCAGAAACGCTGAGCGTCCGCTAGAACCCGTGCGACAGCCACGGCAGCACCGGTGACCCGAACGCCACCGACGCCTCCGCCAGCGCCCCCGGCCGCAGTTCACCCACCCGCCCGGCGCGCGCCAGCGACAGCAGGGACACCCCGCCGAGGTACGCGGCCGCCAACTCCCGTACCGACAGCGTCAGCTCGGCCCGGTCCGTCGTACGCTCGCAGGACGCCCCCTTGGCGTCCCCGGTGAGCCGCCAACGCCCCGCGTTCCAGGGGCAGAAGGCGTCCGCCACCTCCAGCACCACGTCCACCGGCGCCTGATAGGTGCGCGCCGCGAGCGCCGCACCGACGTCGACGAGACGCACGTACCCCATGTCCCGCACCCGCGTCAGACAGCGCCGGATGTCGGAGACGTGGTACTGCCAGGCGTCGTCGACCGGCCGCCCCCGTACCGTCAGCCTGGACATCAGGTCGATGCCGAACAGGAACCGCCACAGCGCCGCGTCGCTCGCCGGATCGAGCGCGGCGAGGTCCTCCAGCGACACCGTGCCGTCGTGCCCGCTCGCCGACCAGCCCAGCTTCGTACGGAACCGGGCGTACCCGGTGACCTGCCCGTCCCGCTCGGCGACCACGCACTGCAGCGCCGACGCCCCGTCCCGGTCGCTCTCCGGGTCCAGCAGCCCCACCTGCTCCCAGCCCGGCTGCCGGGCCAGCATCCCGGGCCGCAGCGGCACCAGCTCCGCGTAGACCGCCTCGCACGCGGCGAGCACCTCGGCCGGACCGGCGTACCGCAGTCGTACGTCACCGGTGCCGGCGGGTGTGTCCAGCGTCACCCGGCCGGTGTCGATCTCGGCCTGGAGCTGGAAGGTCGCGGCGTCGTAGCCGAAGCGGCCGTAGATCGCCGGCTCGGAGGCGGTGAGCGCGGCCAGCGGCTCGCCCCACTCCCGGATGTCGTCCAGCTGCCGGCGCATCATCGACGTCAGCACCCCGCGCCGCCGGTGCGTCGCGGCCACGCTCACCATGGTGATCCCCGCGGTGGGCAGCACGGCACCGCCCGGCACGGTCATCCGGAACCGGAACGCCCCGGCCGTTCCCACGAGTTCGTCCCCGTCCCAGGCGGCCAGCGAACGGCCGGGCTCCGTCAGGGACCGGTCCAGCGCACGCTCCTCGGCCGATGCCGGACCGGCGCCGAAGGCCCGGACCAGGTGGTCCCACCACCTGTCGAACTCCTCGGGACGCAGCACCTTCGACTCGGTCGCACGCTCGCTCGCCATGCGCCATGCCTACCAGGGCATTGCAGGACGAGCCAGCGAATTTCTCCCGGACGGCGACGTGAGGGCTTCCGGTGAAGTTCACTGTGAAGTCGCACCCGAAGGTGAGTCTCGGACGGGGGACAAGTGGGACCTCCCGTGCCAAGCAGCTGGTCCGATGGATAGGGTCCCGAACTGATGGCAGTAGACCGAGAGCGGCGCGCGAAGGCCGAGACGTTCCCGGCCCGGTGGAAAGTGCAGTGGCACCGGGCCCGCGTCGGCGTGCGCAGAAGCGCCGTGGACTACTTCCGCGGCGACGGCTCCGACTGGATCGCGCTGGTCGGGCTGCTGCTGACGGTGCCGGTCCTCGCCTCCATGACCCTCGCCAACTCCGTCTGGTTCTCCCCGGCCGCACTGGTCCTGCCGATCATCGCGGGCGGCCTGCTGCTGCGCCCGGCGAGCCTGCTCGGCCTGTACGCGGCGGCGGCCACCGCCCTCATCGTGGAGTCGGTACGGCTCGGCCCCTACACCGAGGGTCCCTCCCGGGTCACCCCGGGCGTGGTCCTCGTCGTGGCCGCCTGCGGTTTCTTCGGCCTGCTCACCGCCCAGTTCCGCAGCCGGGTCGGGGTGCCCTGGCGGCGTGGCGGCACCATGCTCTTCGACCTGCGCGAACGCATCCGGGTGCAGAGCAAGCTGCCGAAGCTGCCGCTGGGCTGGCACCGCGAGATGGCCCTGCGGCCGGCCGGCGGCCAGTCCTTCTCCGGCGACTTCGTGGTCGCGGCCCGCACGAACAACGGCCGCACCATGGAGGTCGTCCTCACGGACGTCTCCGGCAAGGGCATGGACGCGGCGTCCCGCGCGCTGCTGCTGTCCGGCGCCTTCGGCGGCCTCCTCGGCTCCCTCCCGCCGCACGCCTTCCTCCCCGCCGCCAACGGCTACCTGCTCCGCCAGGACTGGGACGAGGGCTTCGCGACCTCCATACACCTGGTCCTGGACCTCGACTCCGGCGACTACGAGCTGTACTCCGCGGGCCACCCGCCCGGTCTCCAGCTCAGCGCCGGCAGCGGCCGCTGGGAGGAGAAGGCCGCCGAAGGCCCCCTCCTCGGCGTCTACGACGGCGCCCAGTTCGACCCCGTGAAGGGCTCCCTGCGCCCCGGCGACGTCCTGATGATCTTCACGGACGGTCTGGTGGAGACGTCCGACCGAGACATCGTGGAGGGCATAGACCGGCTCACGGGGGAGGCCGACCGCTATGTGGCCGGCGGCTTCCACGGCGCCGCCTGGCACCTGATCGAGGCGGTCGCGAAGGACGTCAACGACGACCGGGCCCTGCTCTTGATCTGCCGAGAGGCGGCGAGGTGAGTGCGGGCCGGTGGGGGTTGGTCGCGCAGTTCCCCGCGCCCCTACGGGGCGCTGCAGTCGGGGCAGCTGCCCAGCTGCGGGACGGCACGGGTGGGCGCGGCGGCACCCGGCAAGCGCCGGTGAGCGTCCCCACCCCCCGCCCGGAGATACTCGCACCGTGAAGCTCCTCACCCTCCCCGAAGTCGAGAGGCTCGCCCGGGCCGCCCACGCTGCGCAGACCGACAAGGCCGGCCGCCCCTACGCCGAGCACCTCGCCGCCGTCGCCGAAGGCGTCCGCACCCGTGGCGGCGACCCCGACCAGATCGCCGCCGCCTGGCTGCACGACTCCGTCGAGGACCACGCCCTCACCGAGGAGTGGCTGGACACGGCCGCCGTGAGCCCGCGCACCAGGGCCATCGTGCGCGCCCTCACCAAGCACCCCGGCGAGCCCCCCGAGGCGTACGCCCGCCGCATCCTCGCCACCCCCGGCGCCCTGCTGGTCAAGGAGGCCGACCTCGCGCACAACGCCGACCCCGGCCGTCTCGCCGTACTGGACGAGGACACCCGGAAACGGCTGACCGGGAAGTACGCCCGGATGCGCGCCCTCCTCGGCCTCCCCGCGTAGGCGGAGCACGGCGTCACACGTCGGCCGTCTGCCGGCTCCGCGACCCCTGCCGCCGCCCCTGCTCCCGTTCCCGCCCGCGGGCCAGTTCCGCCGCGTCCCGCCGGAACGCCCACTCCATCCTCGGCTCCATGGAGAACCGGAACACCCGCTGCACGGGCCGGGTGCACAGCAGCGTCACGCATGCGCCCGCGAGCGCGGTGACGAGGATCTCGCCGGCCGGCCGGTGCAGCCACCTCGGGTCGAACCAGCCCAGGTGGACGGCGTACTTCACGACGAAGCCGTGCAGGAGGTAGCCGTACAGCGTGCCCGCGCCGAGCGTCGTGAACCACATCCGCCGGCCCGGCACCCAGGAGAAGAAGCCGGCCGTCAGCAGCATCGAGCAGCCGAACAGGGCGAGCACCATCACCGGCCCGGACCACCACGGCGCGCCCAGCTCCTGCGCGGAGTCCCGGTGGAAGAACCACGCGGTGTCCATCCGCGGCACCGACCACCACGCGACCGCCAGCGCGAGGGCGAACAGCGGCACCGCGGCGATCCGCACCGGCCACCGGCGCACCAGCCGGAAGTGCTCGGGCCGCAGGCACAGGCCGAGCACGAAGTACGGCAGGAACTGCAGGACCCGCTGGAGGTCGAGGTCGTCACCGATGCTCGGGGACACGGAGGCCAGCATCGCGAGGCCGAAGGCGACCGGAAGGGGATGGCGGACCGTCCGCCACAGGGGCGTGGTCAGACGCCAGACGAACAGCGCGCACAGGAACCAGGTCAGGTACCAGGGGTCGAGCAGGCTGATGTCCTGGCCGGGGGAGCCGATCACGTAGCGCTCGAAGAGCGAGTAGCCGGTCTCGAACAGGACATAGGGCACGACGACCCCGGTGACCAGCCGCTTCAGCCGGTCCGGGCGCATGTCGAAGTTCCGGGAGAAGTAACCGGAGATGATGATGAACGCCGGCATGTGGAAGGCGTACACCACGCAGTACACCGCTTCCAGGACGCGGCTGTCGCCCTTCAGCGGCTCCCATGAGTGACCCATCGCGACGAGCACGATCGCCAGGTACTTGGCGTTGTCGAAGAACGCGTCGCGCTGTCCGCCCACCGGCGGCCGGGCCGGGGGACGCGGTGTTCGGTTCTGGCCGGGGGTGATGGCGGCGTCGGACATCTGAGGCACCTTAGCGGCGCCTGTGCGTTTTCGTAAAACCGCCGATGTGAATCCTGGTATTCGGCGACGGCGGTCTGTGAACCGTCGGGTGATTTACCGAAGTCGATGCCTGCGTCTATGCGGTTCCATGCGGCACTTAGACCCGTGATGTCCTCATTCATCCCTACTCATTGGTGCATAACGCCCACGATTGAGCGTCGCTTGCCGTGCCTGTGTCAATAATTCGAATTAGCTGCGCACGCGTTGTGTGGACACCGAAACCATGTCTGTCAATTGCCGTGGATCCGCGGGCGGGTGGACGCTCGAATTACAGTGCGCGCGGTTGTCGGTGCGGTGCGTGTTGTCGACGTTGTGTCACGAACCGCATAGTGCGGCCGGGTTGGTGGCACGATGGATCTGGCGGGGGTGCGGGGGCCGTACCCCCGGGCCGGAGTGCGGACCGACCGAGGGCGTGATCAGTTGTGGCCATTTCACTGTCTGTGGTGTTGCTGTTGGCGATCATCCTTGTGGTGCTGATGAGAGGGGGGAACATCAAGGCGGGCCCCGCCATCGTCGCCGTCCTCTTCGGCTTCTTCCTCGCCTCGACCGGGATGGCGCCCTCCATCCAGCGCTTCCTCGACTCGATAGCGCAGACCATCAACTCGATCAACTTCTGAACCGGCGCCCGCGCCCTGGGCATGACTGAGGCCCAGGGGGGTGTCACCACCCCTCACCTGGGCCTCTGCCGTTCAGAGCGGGCGACGGGAATCGAACCCGCGTAGCTAGTTTGGAAGACTAGGGCTCTACCATTGAGCTACGCCCGCACCAGACGCGCCGCAGGTCGGTGACCGCGGCACTGAAGGCATCGTAGCGGGTCGCCCCGCGCGCAGGCCAACGTGTTGGTCTGCGGGGATGTCACGCCGACGCGGGTGAACAAAGCAGCCGACGCGGGCGGCCCGGGCATGTACCCTACGTGTCGCACGGGAACGGGGTGTGGCGCAGCTTGGTAGCGCGTCCGCTTTGGGAGCGGAAGGCCGTGGGTTCAAATCCCGCCACCCCGACCACCACCTGACGGCGTCCGTCTTGATCGCCTTTTGGGGCGCTGAGCCGCTGCGGTTACTATGCAAGCTGCGCGCCCGCGTGTCCCGGCCCCCGCACGGCGGCCTACGAACTCCTCCGGGCGACGAAAGTCCGCCGGGCCCCTCTGGCACCGGCAGAACCCAAGAAGTCAGCCACAAGGAGACCGAACCGTGAAGAGCGCCGTGGAGACCCTGAACCCGACCCGGGTTCGGCTCACTGTCGAGGTGCCCTTCGAGGAGCTCAAGGACAGCCTCGACGCGGCGTACAAGAAGATCAACCAGCAGGTCACGGTGAAGGGCTTCCGCAAGGGCAAGATCCCGGCCCGCGTCATCGACCAGCGGTTCGGCCGCGGTGCGGTCCTGGAGGAGGCGGTCAACGACGCGCTTCCGAAGTTCTACACCGAAGCGGTCAACGAGGCCGAGCTGAACCCGCTGGGTCAGCCCGACGTCGACATCACCGAGCTGAAGGACGGCGAGACGCTGAACTTCACCGCCGAGGTCGACGTCCGCCCGGCCCTGGAGATCCCGGACTACTCGGGCATCGAGGTCGAGGTCGACGCGGTCGAGGTGACCGACGAGGACATCGAGAAGTCCGTCGAGCAGCTCCGCGAGCGCTTCGCCGCCACCTCCCCGGTCGAGCGGGCCGCCGAGGACGGCGACGTCGTCACCATCGACCTGGAGGCCAAGGTCGACGGCGAGGTGCTGGAGGACGGCATCGCCAGCGGTGTGTCCTACACCATCGGCTCCGGCGAGCTCCTCGACGGCATCGACGACGCCGTGAAGGGCCTGGAGGCCGGTGGCGAGGCCACCTTCACCTCCGAGCTCAAGGGCGGCTCCGCGGCCGGCCGCGAGGCCGAGGTCACCGTCAAGGTCACCCAGGTCGCCGCCCGCGAACTGCCCGAGCTGGACGACGAGTTCGCGCAGCTCGCCTCCGAGTTCGACACCCTGGACGAGCTCAAGGACGACAGCCGCAAGCGTCTCGCCAACATGAAGACGTACGACCAGGCCACGCAGGCCCAGGAGCGCGTCCTGGAGAAGCTGCTGGAGCTCGTCGAGGTGCCGGTCCCCGAGAAGCTCCTCGAGGACGAGATCAACACCCGCAAGCACAACCTGGAGCACCACCAGCTCGGCCAGATGGGCCTCGACCTCGCGAAGTACCTGGAGATCCAGGGCAAGACCGAGGAGGAGTTCGAGACCGAGACCCGCGAGGCCGCGGTCAAGGGCATCAAGACCCAGTTCGTCCTCGACGAGCTGGTCAAGGTCGAGAAGCTGAACGTCAACCAGGAGGAGCTCACCGAGCACCTCATGCGGCGCGCGGCCTCCTCCGGCATGTCCCCGGACCAGTTCGCCCAGGCCGTCGTCGAGGGCGGCCAGGTTCCGCTGCTGGTCGGCGAGGTCGCCCGCGGCAAGGCCCTGGCCGTCGTGGTCGAGGCCGCCACGGTGAAGGACACCAACGGCGAGATCGTCGACCTGGACGACGAGGACGAGGACGAGACGGAGGCCCCCGAGGCCGTCGCCGAGGCCACGGACGCCCCCGCCGAGGCCGCCGAGGAGAAGACCGAGGGCTGAGCCCTCCGGCGCCCGTAACGGCGTACAAGGGGCTCCTGGGCGCTGTCCCGGGGGCCCCTTCGTCATCCCCCCGGGCTGCAGCGCGCCCCAAAGGGGCGCGGGGAACTGCGCGAGCGACCACGACGCACCCGCACGCGCCCACGCACCCGCACGCGCCCACGTACCCGCACGGCGCGTGGCCGTCGGCCCACCGGCGCAGCCGCTACGCCCCCGGCGAACAGCCCTGTTACCGGGATTCCCCGAAGGGACCATCGCGTTAGGGTCCATGAGTACGAGGGCAAGGGGACCGGAGTCCGACAGGACTGCAGCCCCCGGCCAAGCCCCCGGCTAGGGAAACGTGAGACGGCCCAACGCCGTCGTACATGACGAGCAGGTGGATACGTGACGAATCTGATGCCCTCCGCCGCCGGCGAGCCTTCCTTCGGTGGTGGCCTCGGTGACCAGGTCTACAACCGGCTGCTCGGTGAGCGGATCATCTTCCTGGGCCAGCAGGTGGACGACGACATCGCGAACAAGATCACCGCGCAGCTGCTGCTGCTGGCGGCCGATCCCGCCAAGGACATCTACCTCTACATCAACAGCCCCGGTGGCTCGGTGACGGCCGGTATGGCCATCTACGACACCATGCAGTACATCCCGAACGACGTGGTGACCATCGCCATGGGCATGGCGGCCTCGATGGGCCAGTTCCTGCTCACCGGCGGTGCCGCCGGCAAGCGCTTCGCGCTGCCGCACGCGGACATCATGATGCACCAGGGCTCCGCGGGCCTCGGCGGTACGGTCTCGGACATCAAGATCCAGGCCGAGTACCTGCTGCGCACCAAGAAGCGCATGTCCGAGCTGACCGCGCAGCACTCCGGCCAGACCGTCGAGGCGATCATCCGCGACGGCGACCGCGACCGCTGGTTCACCCCGGAAGAGGCCAAGGAGTACGGTCTCATTGACGAGATCATCACGCATGCCTCCGGTGTTCCGGGAGGCGGCGGCACCGGCGCCTCCTGAGCCCGGACACGCCACGCTCCGCCGAGACTCCAGCCCCCCGAACGCCACCAGGACGGTGAACACCCTCATGAGCAACATCCCCGGCGCCGCTGACGCCCGCTACGACGGGCCCCGGCCCGACGCCCGCTACGTCATCCCGCGCTTCGTCGAGCGCACCTCCCAGGGCATCCGCGAGTACGACCCGTACGCGAAGCTCTTCGAGGAGCGTGTGATCTTCCTCGGCGTCCAGATCGACGACGCCTCCGCCAACGACGTCATGGCGCAGCTGCTGTGCCTGGAGTCGATGGACCCCGACCGGGACATCTCGATCTACATCAACAGCCCGGGCGGCGACATGACCGCCCTCACGGCGATCTACGACACGATGCAGTTCGTGAAGCCCGACATCCAGACGGTCTGCATGGGCCAGGCGGCCTCCGCCGCGGCCATCCTGCTGGCCGCCGGCACCCCCGGCAAGCGCATGGCGCTGCCGAACTCCCGGGTGCTGATCCACCAGCCGGCCGGCTCCACCGGCCGCGGCCAGCTCTCCGACCTGGAGATCATCGCCAAGGAGTTCACGCGGATGCGTGACCAGCTGGAGACGATGCTGGCGAAGCACTCCAACCGGCCGATCGAGCAGGTCCGCGAGGACATCGAGCGCGACAAGATCCTCACGGCCGAGGAGGCGCTGGACTACGGCATCGTGGACCAGATCATCTCCACCCGGAAGATGAACAACGCTGACGTCCGCTGAGTTCAGCTGAGATCGGCCGCTGACAGAGAATGTGTTCTCTGCCGCCCTTGGCACGGTTTGACCACGCGCACGGCAAGGTGCACGTCAAAGTGAACCGTGCCAAGGGGGGCCCGTACAGGGGGCCCGGCAAGGTACCGTCGACATAAGGCAGCACCAGGAGCCGCTGGATTCGGAAGAGTCCAGGCGTCTCCCAGGCGAAGGGGAAGCACACCGTGGCACGCATCGGTGACGGCGGCGATCTGCTCAAGTGCTCGTTCTGCGGCAAGAGCCAGAAGCAGGTCAAGAAGCTCATCGCAGGGCCCGGTGTGTACATCTGCGACGAGTGCATCGATCTCTGCAACGAGATCATCGAGGAGGAGCTCGCCGAGACGAGCGAGGTGCGCTGGGAGGAACTCCCCAAGCCCCGCGAGATCTACGAGTTCCTGGAGGGCTACGTGGTGGGCCAGGAGCCCGCCAAGAAGGCCCTCTCGGTCGCGGTGTACAACCACTACAAGCGGGTCCAGGCAGGGGAGAACGGCGGCGCCCAGGGCCGCGACGACGCCATCGAGTTGGCGAAGTCCAACATCCTGCTGCTGGGCCCCACCGGCTCCGGCAAGACGCTCCTCGCGCAGACCCTGGCCCGCATGCTGAACGTGCCGTTCGCGATCGCCGACGCCACCGCGCTGACGGAGGCCGGCTACGTGGGCGAGGACGTGGAGAACATCCTCCTCAAGCTGATCCAGGCCGCCGACTACGACGTCAAGAAGGCCGAGACCGGGATCATCTACATCGACGAGATCGACAAGGTAGCCCGTAAGAGCGAAAACCCCTCGATCACCCGGGACGTCTCCGGTGAGGGTGTGCAGCAGGCCCTTCTCAAGATCCTCGAAGGCACCACGGCCTCCGTCCCGCCGCAGGGCGGCCGCAAGCACCCGCACCAGGAGTTCATCCAGATCGACACGACGAACGTGCTGTTCATCGTGGGCGGTGCGTTCGCCGGCCTGGAGAAGATCATCGAGTCCCGGGCGGGCGCCAAGGGCATCGGCTTCGGCGCGACCATCCGTTCCAAGCGGGAACTGCAGTCCAAGGACCAGTTCGAGGACGTCATGCCCGAGGACCTGGTCAAGTTCGGCATGATTCCGGAGTTCATCGGCCGGCTGCCCGTCATCACCTCGGTCCACAACCTGGACCGCGAGGCCCTGCTCCAGATCCTCATCGAGCCGCGCAACGCGCTGGTCAAGCAGTACCAGCGCCTCTTCGAACTCGACGGCGTGGAGCTGGACTTCGAGCGTGAGGCCCTGGAGGCCATCGCCGACCAGGCGATCCTCCGCCAGACCGGCGCCCGGGGCCTGCGCGCCATCATGGAAGAGGTCCTCATGTCGGTGATGTACGAGGTGCCGTCCCGCAAGGACGTGGCCCGCGTCGTCATCACGGCCGACGTCGTCCACTCCAACGTCAACCCGACCCTGATCCCGCGCGACGCCCGCGGGCGGGGCTCGGGCGAGCAGAAGTCGGCGTAACCGCGGTACTCGTACGAGGAAGGGCGCCCGCCGGGTTTCGGCGGGCGCCCTTTCGGTGTCCGGTCCGGCCGTTCCCGTGCGGGGCCGGCGCCGGCCTGGCTGTCAGGCCCTGACGCGCACGTCGTCGCGGAGCTTGGCGGCGAGGGAGGCCGTGTCCTGCATCGAACCGGCCTTTCCAGTGGCGACGGCGGTGAGGTCGTAGGCGAACACGTAGGCGACCGTGCTGTGGTCACCCCACACGCAGAACGGCATGTCGACGGTCTTGCCGGTGGTGCTGTCCTTGGACTCGACTTCCTGGCACTTCATGACGCCGTCGAAACCGGCCGGCTCGAACGTCTTCGGATCTCCGACGAGTTTGCCGTCGGAGCCCTGCTTGCTGCTTTCTTCCTTGCTCTTGGCGAACATCGCGTCGACGGTCTTCTCGGGATCGTCGATGGTGCCGTACACACCGCTGAACGTCAGGGACTTCGCGGTGAGACCCGAGCCCAGGACGTAGCTCGCGCTCACGTCCTTGGGGTCCTGGATGCCCCACGCCTCGGCGTCCTTGACGTCGGAGGAGGTCAGGGTGCCCGACTCCGAGTTGCCCTGCTTCTTGTACGTGTTGTCGATGACCGTGGCCGGCGCCGTCAGCTTGTGCGGGCCGTCGTCGGCCACCGAGCCGCTGCCGCCGCTCCCGGCGAGCACGAAGTACGCGCCGACCGCGACCGCGGCGACCACCGCCACCGCACCGATGACCAGCCCCGTCCTCTTCCTGCCGCCGCCCGGCGCCGGCGGCTGCGGAACGCCGTAGGGGGGCTGGCCGTACGGCGGCTGCTGGCCGTACGGGTTCTGCTGCGGGGGAACACCCTGGGGCGGGTAGCCGTAACCGGGCTGCGGCGGCTGCGGGGGCTGCTGACCGTAGGGGCCCGGCTGCTGCGGGGCCTGCTGGGGGTAGCCGTAGCCGGGCTGGGGCGCCTGCGGCGGCTGGCCGTAGGGACCCGACTGCTGCCCGTACGGTCCCGGCTGCTGAGGCGGCGGCCCCCCGTACGGGCCCGGCTGGTTGTAGCTCATCTCTGGGTTCCCCTCCAGATGCTTATGTGTTCCTGACATCCTGGCTCAGCCACAGCGGACTCATGGCGCGGGGGTGCCCACCGTTACAGAACAAACGCGTTTCGGGACAGTGCCGGGACACCCCTAAACTGGGCCCCGTGACCGAGAATGCTCAGCAGCAGCCCACAGCGCCCAGCACCGAACTGCCGACCCAGTACGCGCCGGCCGACGTAGAGGGGCCGCTGTACGAGCGCTGGGTAGAGCGCGGTTACTTCGCGGCGGACGCCAAGAGCGACAAGCCCGCGTACACCATCGTCATCCCGCCGCCCAACGTCACCGGCTCGCTGCACCTGGGCCACGCCTTCCAGCACACGCTGATGGACGCGCTGACCCGCCGCAAGCGCATGCAGGGCTTCGAGTCGCTGTGGCTGCCCGGCATGGACCACGCCGGCATCGCCACCCAGAACAAGGTCGAGCAGCAGCTCGCCGAGGAGGGCAAGTCCCGCCACGACCTCGGCCGCGAGGAGTTCGTCGAGCGCGTCTGGCAGTGGAAGGAGGAGTACGGCGGTAAGATCCTCGGCCAGATGCGCCGCCTCGGCGACGGCGTCGACTGGGACCGTGAGCGCTTCACGATGGACGAGGGCCTGTCCAAGGCCGTCCAGACCATCTTCAAGAAGCTCTTCGACGACGAGCTGATCTACCGCGCCGAACGCATCATCAACTGGTGCCCCCGCTGTCTGACGGCCATCTCGGACATCGAGGTGGAGTACCAGGAGGACGACGGCGAGCTGGTCTCCATCAAGTACGGCGAGGGCGACGAGACGCTGGTCGTCGCCACCACCCGTGCCGAGACGATGCTCGGTGACACGGCGGTCGCCGTCCACCCCGACGACGAGCGGTACAAGCACCTGGTCGGCAAGCGCATCAAGCTCCCGCTGACGGACCGTACGATCCCCGTCGTCGCGGACACGCACGTCGACCCGGAGTTCGGCACGGGTGCCGTCAAGGTCACCCCGGCCCACGACCCGAACGACTTCGCGATCGGCCAGCGGCACGGCCTGGAGTCCATCACGGTCATGAACGAGCGGGCCGTCATCACGGTCCACGGCCCCTTCGAGGGACTCGACCGCTTCGAGGCCCGTTCCACCATCGTCGCGGCGCTGCGCTCGCAGGGCCGGATCGTCGCCGAGAAGCGCCCGTACGTCCACAGCGTCGGCCACTGCTCGCGCTGCCAGACCACCATCGAGCCGCGCCTGTCCATGCAGTGGTGGGTCAAGGTCGCCCCGCTGGCGCAGGCGGCGGGCGACGCGGTCCGCGACGGCCGGGTCGCCATCCACCCCGCCGACATGTCGAAGCGCTACTTCGACTGGGTCGACAACATGCACGACTGGTGCATCTCGCGCCAGCTGTGGTGGGGCCACCGGATCCCGGTCTGGTACGGCCCGGAGGGCCAGGTCGTCTGCGTCGGCCCCGACGAGGAGCCGCCCGGCACCGAGGCCGAGGGCTGGAAGCAGGACCCCGACGTCCTGGACACCTGGTTCTCCTCCGGCCTGTGGCCCTTCTCGACCCTCGGCTGGCCCGAACAGACCCCGGATCTCGAGAAGTTCTATCCGACCGACGTCCTGCTCACGGGCCACGACATCATCTTCTTCTGGGTCGCCCGGATGATGATGTTCGGCCTCTACGCCATGGACGGCGAGGTCCCCTTCAGGACCATCGCCCTGACCGGTCTGGTCCGCGACCAGTTCGGCAAGAAGATGTCGAAGTCCTCGGGCACGGCCGTCGACCCGCTCGACTGGATGAACCAGTACGGCTCCGACGCCGTCCGCTTCACCCTGGCCCGCGGCGCCAACCCCGGCACCGACGTGCCGATCGGCGAGGACTGGGTCCAGGCGTCCCGGAACTTCGCCAACAAGATCTGGAACGCGACCCGCTTCGCCCTGATGAACGGCGCGACCGTCGAGGGCCCGCTCCCGGACCCGGCCGAGATGTCGGCGACCGACCGCTGGATCCTCTCCCGCCTCGACAAGACGGTCGCCGAAGTCGACGCGTTCTACGACGACTTCCAGTTCGCCAAGCTGTCGGACGCCCTCTACCACTACGCGTGGGACGAGGTCTTCGACTGGTACGTCGAGCTGTCCAAGACCACCTTCCAGGCGGGCGGCCGCGGCGCCGAGGTCTCCCGGCGCGTCCTCGGCGAGGTCCTCGACGTCACCCTGAGGCTCCTGCACCCGGTCGTCCCGTTCGTCACGGACACCCTGTGGACGACGCTGACCGGCGGCGAGTCGGTCGTGATCGCCGACTGGCCGGCCGACAGCGGCTTCCGCGACGACGCGGCGGAGCGGGAGATCGAGACCCTCCAGTCCGTCATCACCGAGGTCCGCCGCTTCCGTGCCGACCAGGGCCTCCAGCCCGGCCAGCGGGTCCCCGCCCGGCTGACGCTGGACGGCACGGCCCTCGCCCCGCACGAGGCGGCCATCCGCCAGCTGCTGCGCCTCCAGCCGGAGGGCGACGCCTTCGCGGCGACGGCCACCCTCCCGGTGTCCGGCGCCACGGTCGCCCTGGACCTGTCCGGGACGATCGACGTCGCCGCCGAGCGCAAGCGCCTCGCGAAGGACCTCGCGGCCGCCGAGAAGGAGAAGGTCCAGGCGACCGCGAAGCTGGGCAACGAGGCGTTCCTGGCGAAGGCCCCGGACGACGTCGTGGACAAGATCCGCACCCGGCTGGCCAAGGCCGACGAGGACATCGCCCGCATCCAGACCCAGCTGGACCGCCTCCCGCAGGCGTAGCCGAAGCGTCCCCCGCAGGCGTCCGGCAGCCCCTTCCCACGGGGCTGCCGGACGCCTGCGCGCAGGGTCCCGCCCTACAATCCAAAAGTAGGAACATGTCCTTGATGTTCCGTTCTGGCTTGGTGGCGGAGGGAACTCCCGCATGCAGCGCAGGGGCCGAACGAGGACACCTCCGCAGGGCGGACTGGTCCCCCTGGCGGCCGTCGCGGGTGCCCTGCTCGCCGTGCTGATGGGCCTCGTCTTCCTGATGCTGATACTGGCGATCCAGGACGCGCGGCACTCCCTGCTCTCCGCCCGCAGCGGCCGGCCGGCCCTCGACCAGATCGGGGTGGTGCAGGGGACCGTCCTCGACCTGGAGGGCGGCCAGCGCGGCTACGTCATCACCCGGCAGGACGAGTTCCTCAAACCCTGGCGGACCGCCCGCGCGGCCTTCCCCGAGCAGGCGCGGCGGCTCGTGGACGTCAGCACGTCCCCCGCCCAGCGGCGGCTCGCCCAGCAGATCCAGCGGGCCGGGCAGTCCTTCGTCGACGACTACTCGGTCCCGCTGGTGGCCGCCGCCCGGCGCGGCGACCCCGACGCGACCAGTACGGCACGGACCCTGGAGGGCACGCGGCGGCTCGACGCGCTCCGGAGCCAGTTCTCCCGCTACCTCCACGACCAGCGCATCGAGATCGGCCTGCGGGAGAGCGCGCTGGAAGGCCGGATGCGCACGCTCACGATCGCCGCGTCCGCGGGCGTCGGCGGCGCGCTCGTCCTGATCATCTCCTACGGCGCCTATGTGACCCGGGTGATCGTCTGGCCGGTGCGCAGGATGGCCGGCGCCGCGACCCGGCTCGCCGCCGGCGACCTGGGCGCGCGGGTGCCGCTCTCCGGGCGCCGGGAGATCGGGCAGCTGGAGACGGCGTTCAACACCATGGCCGGCTCGCTGCAGAAGAGCCACCGGCGGCTGCGGCTGCTCTACGACGCCGGTACCGCCGTCGGCAACACCCTCGACGTGGGGCGGACCGCCGACGAGCTGGTGCGGGTGGCCGTCCCGGGCTTCGCCGACTTCGTCACCGTCGACCTGGAGGAGTCCGTGCTGCGCGGCGGGGAGCCGACGGCCGCCGAGAGCGTCCTGCGGCGGGTGGCCCGGGGCGGCGTGCGCGAGGACTCCCCGCTGGACCCCGCCGGTGCCCTGATCGCCGTGCACCCGCCGCCCGGGGGCCCCCGGCGCGCCGACGGCGGCGCGGCCCTCACCGCGGACCTGCGCGCCGCCCGCGGAGCGAGGTTTCCCGACGCACCGCACACCGACCGGCTCCTCGACTACGGCATGCGCTCGCTGATCACCGCGCCGCTGTCGGCACAGGGCGTCGTGATGGGGGTGATCGTCTTCTGGCGCACCCGGGACTCCCCGCCGTTCGAGAAGGACGACCTGTCCGACGCCGAGGAACTCGCCGCGAAGTCCGCCACCGCCATCGACAACGCGCGGCGCTTCACCCGGGAGCGCGAGACCGCGCTGGCGCTCCAGCGCAGCCTGCTGCCGCAGGTCCTGCCCGACTGCCCGAGCGTCGACTTCGCCTACCGCTACCTGCCCACCGGCACCCGGGCCGGGGTCGGCGGCGACTGGCTCGACGTGATCCAGCTGTCGGGCACCCGGGTGGCCCTGGTCGTCGGGGACGTCGTCGGCCACGGCATCCAGGCCTCCGCCACCATGGGCCGGCTGCGCACCGCGGTCCGTACCCTCGCGGACGTGGACCTGCCCCCCGACGAACTCCTCACCCACCTGGACGACCTGGTCCTGCACCTCGACGACGGCGCCGGGGAACAGGCCGCCGAGGTGGGCTCGACCTGCCTGTACGCCGTCTACGACCCGGTCTCGCGGCACTGCTCGCTGGCCAGCGCCGGCCATCCGCTGCCCTTCGTGATCACCCCGCAGGGAGCGGTGGAGACGGCCCCCGGCGAGGCCGGCCCGCCGCTCGGACTCGGCGGGCTGCCGTTCGAGACCAGCGACCTGGACCTCACCGAGGGCGCCACCCTCGCGCTGTTCAGCAACGGCCTGGTGCACTCCCGCAGCCTCGACCTGAGCCACGGCCTCGACCGGCTCCGCCGCGCGCTGGCGGCACCCGGGGCGCAGGAGTCGCTGGAGGCGGCCTGCGACCGGGTGGTGACCGAACTGCGCACCGGCGAGCCCGCCGACGACGTCACCCTGCTGCTCGCCCGCACCCGCGCGCTGCCCGGCGACCACGTGGCCACCTGGGAGGTCCCCGCGGACCCCGAGCAGGTCGCCACGGCCCGGACCCTGACCGCCGGCCGGCTCGGCGCCTGGAAGCTGGACGAGCTGTCGTTCACCACCGAACTGGTGGTCAGCGAACTCGTCACGAACGCCATCCGCTACGGCGGCCCCCCGATCCGGCTGCGGCTCATCCGCGACACCAGGATGCTGATCTGCGAGGTCTCCGACGGCAGCAGCACCGCCCCGCACCTGCGGCGGGCCCGGATCTTCGACGAGGGCGGCCGGGGCCTGCTGCTGGTGGCCCGGCTCACCCGGCGGTGGGGGACCCGGCAGACCGCCGCCGGCAAGACGATCTGGTGCGAACAGGCACTGCCGGCGACCGACGCTCCACGCGCCCGCGGGGCTCCGTAGACTGGACCCGTGAGTGATCTGCCTCCGCGCGACCCCCATGACAGCTTCGACGAGAGCTTCGACGACGTCGTCGAGACCGAGACGGACCGCGACCCCGATCTCGCGGTGATCGAGGCCGGCAGCCGCACCCTGCGTACCCGGGACGGCGGCCCGCGGCAGGCCGACGTCCCGGGCCGCCCCGAGGACCCCGAGGTCGACCGGGCCCTGCGCGAGGTGGAGACGGAGCTCGCCACCCGCTGGGGCGAGACCAAGCTGGAGCCGTCGGTCAGCAGGATCGCCGCCCTCATGGACGTGCTGGGCGAGCCGCAGCGGGCGTACCCCTCGATCCACATCACCGGCACCAACGGCAAGACCTCCACCGCCCGGATGGTCGAGGCCCTGCTCGGCGCGTTCGACCTGCGCACCGGCCGCTACACCAGCCCGCACGTGCAGTCGATCACCGAGCGCATCAGCCTCGACGGCGCCCCGGTCTCCGCCGAGCGGTTCATCGAGACGTACCAGGACATCAAGCCGTACGTCGAGCTGGTCGACTCCCGGCAGGAGTACCGGCTCTCCTTCTTCGAGGTGCTCACCGCCATGGCGTACGCGGCCTTCGCGGACGCCCCGGTGGACGTCGCCGTCGTCGAGGTCGGCATGGGCGGCTCCTGGGACGCCACGAACGTCATCGACGGGGACGTGGCCGTCGTCACCCCCATCGACCTCGACCACACCGACCGGCTGGGCGGGACCACCGCGGAGATCGCCGCCGAGAAGTCCGGGATCATCAAGCCGGACGCCACCGTGATCCTGGCCCAGCAGCCGGTGGACGCGGCGCAGGTGCTGCTGAAGAAGGCCGTCGAGGTCGACGCCACCGTCGCCCGCGAGGGCCTGGAGTTCGGTGTCGTCGCCCGCCAGGTCGCCGTCGGCGGCCAGCTGCTCACCCTGCGCGGCCTGGGCGGCGAGTACGAGGAGGTCTACCTCCCCCTGCACGGCCCCTACCAGGCGCACAACGCGGCCGTCGCGCTCGCCGCGGTGGAGGCGTTCTTCGGGGTCGGCGCGCAGCGCCCCGAGCCCCTGGACATCCACACGGTCCGCAAGGCCTTCGCGGCCGTCTCGTCCCCGGGCCGGCTGGAGGTCGTACGACGCTCTCCCACCGTCGTCCTCGACGCGGCCCACAACCCGGCCGGGGCCCGTGCCACCGCCGAGGCCGTCACCGAGGCCTTCGACTTCAGCCGGCTGATCGGCGTGGTCGGGGCCAGCGGCGACAAGAACGTCCAGGGCCTCCTGGAGGCCTTCGAACCGATCTTCGCCGAGGTCGTGGTCACCCAGAACTCCAGTCACCGCGCGATGGACGCGGACGAGCTGGCCGCGATCGCCGTCGAGGTGTTCGGCGAGGACCGCGTCCAGGTCGAGCCGCGGCTGCCCGACGCCCTGGAGGCCGCGATCACGCTGGCCGAGGAGGAGGGCGAGTTCGCGGGCGGCGCGGTGCTGGTCACCGGTTCCGTCATCACCGTCGGCGAGGCCCGGCTGCTCCTGGGGAGGGGCTGACCATGCGTACGCTCTGTTCCTCCACCCTGATCGGCGAGTTCTTCGTCATCGGCTTCGCCGCCCTGGTCGCCATGAAGGACGCCGACCTGTCCGCCGCCACGGTCTGGCTGGTCAGCGGTATCGCGATGGTCCTCTGCGTGGCCCTGTGCGGGGTGATCACCCGGCCCGGCGGCGTGGCCCTCGGCTGGGCCCTGCAGATCGCCCTGGTCGCGTCCGGGGTCTTCGTCCCGACGATGTACTTCCTGGGTGCGGTCTTCGCCGGCCTGTGGTGGGCGTCCGTGCACTACGGGAGGAAGATCGACGAGGCCAAGGCCCGCTTCGCGGCGCAGTCCGAGGCCCCCGCCGCACCTGACGCTGCGTGACGGACGCCCAGGCCCGCCCTGTAGCCTCTCCTCACCGCACACCCAGTACCGCGAAGGAGCCCTCCCGTGACCCAGCGCACCCTCGTCCTGCTCAAGCCCGACGCCGTTCGTCGGGGCCTGACCGGCGAGATCATCAGCCGCATCGAGCGCAAGGCCGGCTGGCAGATCACCGCGCTGGAGCTGCGCACCCTGGAGCGCGCCACGCTGGAGCAGCACTACGGCGAGCACGTCGGCAAGCCGTTCTACGAGCCGCTGGTCGAGTTCATGGCCTCCGGTCCCTCCGTCGCCCTGATCGTCGAGGGCGAGCGGGTCATCGAGGGCGTCCGCGCGCTGGCCGGCCCCACCGACCCGATCGCCGCCGCGCCCGGCTCCATCCGCGGTGACTTCGGTGTGATCGTCCGCGAGAACCTGATCCACGCGTCCGACTCGGAGGAGTCCGCCGAGCGCGAGGTCAAGATCTTCTTCCCGGGCCGCGCGTAGCCCTCCGGGCCCCGGGAGGGGCGCTACGGAGTTTTGGTGGAAGTTTTTGACGAGGTGTCAGCCCATTGAGCTGCATGACCTGGGACGGCCGAACGATTTCGGCCGTCCCTCGGCATATGCGTGCCGATCGGGGGAACGAGTGGCCCCGTTGGACCGTCTCCACAAGCGAGGCGGCCCCACACGTGCTGACAATGGCGAAGACCCTCGCGCAGTGTTCGTGCAGGCGCGTCTACGATGTAAGCCTTCACGTCACAGCACCCACTTCGCCGACCTGAAATGCCCTCAAAAGCTCCCGGGAAGGCCAGACGAATCCTGATGGGGAACTCAATGTCGTTCATCGGCCGTGACATGGCTGTCGACCTCGGGACCGCCAACACGCTGGTGTACGTCAGGGGTCGCGGGATCGTACTCAACGAGCCGTCCGTCGTCGCGATCAACACGAACACCGGTGGAATTCTGGCGGTCGGCGCGGAGGCGAAGAAGATGATCGGGCGCACGCCCGGCAACATCGTCGCCGTACGTCCGCTGAAGGACGGCGTGATCGCCGACTTCGAGATCACCGAGCGGATGCTCCGCTACTTCATCCTGAAGATCCACAAGCGGCGGTACCTGGCCCGTCCGCGTGTCGTGGTGTGCGTGCCCTCCGGCATCACCGGCGTCGAGCGCCGTGCCGTCATCGAGGCGTCGTCGCAGGCCGGGGCCCGCCAGGTGCACATCATCGAGGAGCCCATGGCCGCCGCCATCGGCTCCGGCCTGCCGGTCCACGAGGCCACCGGCAACATGGTGGTGGACATCGGCGGCGGCACCACGGAGGTCGCGGTCATCTCGCTCGGCGGCATCGTCACCGCCCAGTCCATCCGTGTCGCGGGCGACGAGCTGGACAACGCGATCATCCAGCACATCAAGAAGGAGTACAGCCTCCTCCTCGGTGAGCGGACCGCCGAACAGATCAAGATCACCATCGGTTCGGCGTACGAACTCGACTCCGACGAGCACACCGAGATCCGCGGCCGGGACCTGGTGTCCGGGCTGCCGAAGACCGTGGTCATCTCGGCCGCCGAGGTCCGCAAGGCGATCGAGGAACCCGTCAACGCGATCGTCGACGCCGTCAAGACCACCCTCGACAAGTGCCCGCCGGAGCTGTCCGGCGACATCATGGACAGGGGAATCGTTCTGACCGGCGGCGGAGCACTGCTGCGCGGTCTGGACGAGCGGCTGCGCCGCGAGACCGGCATGCCGATCCACATCGCCGAGGACCCGCTGGACAGCGTGGCGCTCGGCTCCGGCAAGTGCGTCGAGGAGTTCGAGGCGCTCCAGCAGGTCCTGGACGCCCAGCCGCGCAGATGACGTAACGCTTCGATTCCGCCGTACGAGATGATCTCCTCTCGTGCGGCGGATCGTTGATATGGAGGCATAAGCTCACCCAAAACGAGCTCCGCTTCCCCCAACTCCCCCCCCACACACACAACCAAGCTCCCCAGTTCCTATTGAGGAAGGCACGGCCGCCGCACGTGAGGGACACGAAAGAGAGCCGGCTGCTCCTGGTGCTGCTGATCGCCATCGCGTTCGCGCTGATCACGGTGGACATCCGAGGTGGCAGGAACTCCCCGGTCGACGGCGCCCGGCAGGCCGCGGCCGCGGTCTTCGGCCCGATCGAGAACGGCATGTCGACAGTCGTGGACCCGGTGGGCAACGCGGTCTCCGCCGTCCGCGACTCCGGCGAACGGCACGACCGGCTGGCCCGGCTGGAGACACAGAACGCCGCCCTCAAGGCGAAGCTCGGCAGCAACGACCGCAACCGCAGCCGCCTGGCGCAGCTCGACAAGATGCTCAACATCGCCGCCGAGGGCCAGTACGGCATCAAGGGCGCCCAGGTCATCGCCATAGGGTCGGCACAGGGCTTCTCCTGGACCATCACCATCGACGTCGGCTCCAACGACGGCATCAAACGCGACATGACCGTCCTCAACGGCAGCGGTCTCGTCGGCCGCGTCACCACCGTCGGCCCGGACGCCTCCACCGTGCTGCTCGCCAACGACCCCGACTTCACCGTCGGCACCCGCATGGAGGGCAGCGACGAACTCGGCTTCGCCTCCGGCCAGGGCGACCGTCCGCTGCGCGTCGAACTCCTCAACGGCCAGGCCGAGGTGAAGAAGGGCGACCGGCTCGTCACCTTCGGCTCCCAGAACGACAGGCCGTTCGTGCCCGGCGTCCCGGTCGGCACGGTCACCGCCATCGACCCGTCCAACGGCGGCCTCACCCGCACCCTGTACGTCACGCCGTTCGTGTCCTTCACCAAGCTCGACATCGTCGGCGTGGTCGTCGAGGCACCGAAGAAGGACCCGCGCGACGAGGTGCTCCCGGCCAAGCCCAGGCCGACCCCCACCCCGACGGTGACCGTCACGGTCACCCCGTCCGCGAGCGCGAGCACCGGCACGAACGGGACCGACACCAACGACCAGCAGCGGTAGGAGCTGAATCCCCTCATGCGTGTCAACCGGCTCCTGCTCTCCTCCGCCCTGGTCGTCGTCGCCCTGGTGATCCAGGTGAGCGTCCTCGCCCGCCTGCACCTGCCCGGCGCCGTCCCCGACCTCATGCTCCTCACCGTCCTCGGCCTCGCCATGGTCTACGGCCATGTGGGCGGCGCCCTCGTCGGCTTCGGCGCCGGACTCCTCGCCGACCTCGCCCCGCCCGCCGACCACGCGGCCGGCCGCTACGCCCTGGTGCTCTGCGTCGTCGGCTACTTCGCCGGCCTCATCAAGCCGGAGAACGGCCGCCTGAAGTCCGCGACCGGCCCGATGCTCGTCGTGGTCGCCGCCGCCATCGGCTCCACCCTGCTGTACGCGGGCGTCGGCGCCCTCGTCGGTGACACCGCCGCCCGGCACGTCGGCATGACCAGCCTGCTGATCACGGCCGCCCTCTACGACCTGCTGCTCGCCCCGTTCGTGGTCCCCGGCGTCATGGCCCTGGCCCGCCGCGCCGACGGCGACCCGCTCACGGAGGCCAACTCCGGCGGCAAGGCGGACATCTCCTCCGGCTGGATCTCCTCCGGGACCGGGATGCGGATCGGCGGCCAGCGCAGCGGCCTCGGCGCCCTGAAGGCCAAGGCCCGCACCCGCAACGTCCGCGTCGGCCGCATCAAGGGGGTCAAGCGTCTGTGAACGCGGGGGAGTTCACCCGAACGGGTACACGGGGGCGGAACGCGGCCTCACAGGTAGATCGTTCATCATGCGTACGCGCACGCGCCTTCGTGCAGGGAGAGGGGGAGGCAGCCCAGTGACCAACATTCCCGAGACCGGTCGGAGCCCACGGGTCCAGATCCGTCTCGTCGTCATCCAGATCCTGGTCCTCTCCCTGCTCGGCACCCTCGGCGGACGCCTGTGGTACCTCCAGATCCGCGAGGGCGCCGAGTACCAGAAGGAAGCGTCCGGCAACCACGTCCAGCAGGTCGTCGACCCCGCCGTGCGCGGCTCCATCCTGGACGCCCGCGGAGTCCCCCTCGCGGACAACGAGACCCGGCTGGTCGTCTCCGCCTCCCGCACCGACCTGCTCAAGCAGAAGGACGACGGCAAGGCGGTCCTGACCAAGCTCGCGGGCGTCCTCGGGATGAAGCCCGAGGAGGTCATGCAGAAGGTCCGCCTCTGCGACGCCAAGACCCCCCAGCCCTGCTGGAACGGCTCGCCCTACCAGCCGATCCCGATCACCGACAAGGCCACCGCCAAGCAGGCCCTGCAGATCCGCGAGCGCTCCGAGGACTTCCCCGGCATCACCGCCGAGCCCGAGGCCGTCCGCCGCTACGCGAGCCCCGGCAAGTCCAACACCGCCCAGGTTCTCGGCTACCTCTCCCCGGTCACCGACGACGAGATCCAGCAGGCCAAGGACACCTCCTCCCCCTACCTGCGCTCCGACCAGGTCGGCCGGTCGGGACTGGAGCGGGAGTACGACAAGGAACTGCGCGGCAAGGCCGGCGTCACCCGCTACGAGGTGGACAACCTCGGCCGGGTCATCGGCAAGGCCAAGTCCGACGCCGCCGAACCCGGTTCCAACCTGGTCACCAGCATCGACTCCCGCGTCCAGCGGGTCGCCGAGTACGAGCTGGACACGGCGATGAAGGCCGCCCGCAAGCAGTACGACAGCATCACCCACGAGAACTACAAGGCCGACTCCGGCGCCGTCGTCGTGATGGAGGCCAAGACCGGCCGGGTCGTCGCCATGGCCTCCGCCCCGACCTACGACCCGAACGTCTGGGTCGGCGGCATCTCCGCCAAGGACTACCAGGCCCTGACCGGCAAGAACTCCGACTACCCGCTGCTCAACAGGGCCATACAGGGTCAGGCGGCCCCCGGTTCGACGTTCAAGGTGGTCTCCACGGCCGCGGCGGTCAACGCCGGCTACGCCTGGGACGGCGGCTACCCCTGCACCAGCTCCTACTCGGTGGGCGGCCAGGTCTTCAAGAACTTCGAGGGCGAGAACTTCGGCGACATCTCGCTGGGCCGCGCCCTGGAGGTCTCCTGCGATACCGTCTTCTACGGCCTCGCCGACCGGGAGTGGAAGAAGGACGGCGGCATCAACCCGAAGAAGGGCGAGCCGAAGGACTACTTCTTCAAGACCGCCCACCAGTTCGGCCTCGGCAAGGAGACCGGCATCGACCTGCCCAACGAGGTCACCGGCCGCATCCCCGACCGCCAGTGGAAGCTCGACTACTGGAAGGCCAACAAGGACGCCTGGTGCAAGTCCGGGAAGAAGGACGGCACCTACGTCGAGAAGATCGAGTACGAGAACTGCCTCGAAGGCAACAAGATGCGCGAGGGCGACGAGATCAACTACTCCATCGGCCAGGGCGACACCCTCGTCACGCCGATACAGGAGGCGATGATCTACAGCGCCGTGGCCAACGGCGGCACCGAGTACCAGCCGACCATCGGCAAGGCGATCGTCTCCGCCGACGGCAAGACCGTCCAGGAGATCAAGCCCAAGGTGATCCGCAAGCTGCCGGTCACCCAGGCCACCCTCAAGGGCATGAACGACGCCTTCGCGGGCGTCATCACGCGCGGTACCGCGGCCTGGAAGTTCGGCGGCTGGCCGCAGGACAAGATCGCCCTGCACGGCAAGACCGGTACCGCCGAGGTCTACGGCAAGCAGACCACGTCGTGGCTCGCCACCTACACCAAGGACTACACGGTCATCATGACCATCGCCCAGGCCGGTACCGGTTCCGGTGCCTCCGGTGAGGCGGTCCACAACATCTACAACGCGCTGTACGGCGTCCAGTCCGACGGCTCCGTCGACAAGTCGAAGGCGCTGCTCTACACCCCGCAGAAGGGCCTGCCGAAGGTCCGCACGGACGGCACCATCGCCGCCCCGAAGATCTCCAAGGACCCGGCGAAGGACTTCCGCGTCTCGCAGCAGAGCGACAAGACCGACGACGGCCAGCAGACGCCGGCCACCGCGCCCTCATCGTCCACCGGCAACAGCAACACCCGCAGGCGGCCACGGAAGAGGGGAAGCCGGAGGATGCTCACATGACCGGCGCCAACAGCTTCTCCGTCTCCGGCTACGGCCCGGCGCGGGCCGGCTGGACCCGGGTCCTCGCCCGGGACTCGCTGGCCCGCCGCCTGGACTGGCCGATGCTGCTGGCCGCCCTGGCCCTGTCCCTGCTCGGCTCGCTGCTGGTGTTCTCCGCGACCCGCAACCGCACCGAGATCAACCAGGGCGACCAGTACTACTTCCTGATCCGGCACCTGATGAACACCGGCATCGGACTCGCCCTGATGATCGGCACGATCTGGGTCGGCCACCGCCAGCTGCGCAACGCCGTACCGATCCTCTACGGCCTCTCGGTCCTCGGCATCCTCGCGGTGCTCACCCCGCTGGGCGCCACCATCAACGGCAGCCGCAACTGGATCGTCTTCGGCGGCGGCTTCTCGCTGCAGCCCGCCGAGTTCGTGAAGATCACGATCATCCTGGGCATGGCGATGATACTGGCGGCGCGGGTCGACGCCGGTGACAAGAAGTACCCCGACCACCGCACCGTCCTGCAGTCCCTGGGCCTGGCCGCGGTCCCGATCCTGATCGTGCTGCTCATGCCCGACCTCGGCACGGTCCTGGTCATGGTGACCATCATCCTCGGCGTGCTGCTCGCCTCCGGCGCCTCCAACCGCTGGATCTTCGGCCTGCTCGGCGCGGGCCTGCTGGGCGCGATCGCGGTCTGGCAGCTGCACATCCTGGACGAGTACCAGATCAACCGCTTCGCGGCCTTCGCCAACCCCGACCTCGACCCCTCCGGCGTCGGGTACAACACCAACCAGGCCCGCATCGCGATCGGCTCCGGCGGCCTGACCGGCGCGGGCCTGTTCCACGGCTCGCAGACCACCGGCCAGTTCGTCCCCGAGCAGCAGACCGACTTCGTCTTCACGGTCGCGGGCGAGGAGCTGGGCTTCGTCGGCGCGGGCCTGATCATCCTGCTCCTCGGCGTCGTCCTGTGGCGCGCCTGCCGGATCGCCCGCGAGACGACCGAGCTGTACGGCACGATCGTCGCGGCGGGGATCGTGGCGTGGTTCGCGTTCCAGGCGTTCGAGAACATCGGCATGACCCTCGGCATCATGCCGGTCACCGGTCTGCCCCTGCCGTTCGTGTCGTACGGCGGTTCATCGATGTTCGCGGTGTGGGTGGCGGTGGGCCTGCTCCAGTCGATCAGGGTGCAGCGCCCGATGTCGGCGTAGCCGGGGCGGCGGACAGGTGAACACACGTCGTTCGCTGTGTGTTCACCTGTCGCCTGCTCCGTTTTTCCCGCCGCTTTCCCGCGGATTTCCCGCTGATTCACCCGCTTCGGCCGCTGGCCCCCGCGACGTCCGGGCCATTAGATTCGGTTCATGGCGGATGCGAAGCGTGAAATCGAGCGCAAGTACGAATCCGACGAGAGTGGCCTGCCCGATCTGACCGGCGTCGCCGGGGTGGCGAACGTCGTGGACAAGGGCACCGCCGAACTCGACGCGACCTACCACGACACCTCCGACCTGCGCCTGGCCTCGGCCAGAGTCACCCTGCGGCACCGCAGCGGAGGCAGCGACGCGGGCTGGCACCTCAAACTCCCCGTCGCCCCCGGCGTCCGGGACGAGATCCACGCCCCCCTCTCCGACACGCTCCCCGACGAACTCGCCGCCCTCGCCCGCTCCCGGGTCCGCGAGGGCCGGCTGGTCCCGGTGGTCCGGCTGCGCACCACCCGCGACGTCCGCCACCTCGTCGACGCCGACGGCACCCTGCTCGCCGAGGTGAGCGTGGACCGCGTCCGCGCCGACCGGCTCTTCGGCGGCAAGGGCAGAGCACAGTGGACCGAGATCGAGGTGGAACTCGCCGACGGTGGCGACCCCGCCTTCCTCGACCAGGTGGAGAAACGGTTGGGCAAGGCGGGCGTACGCCCCTCGAAGTCCGCGTCCAAACTGGCCCGCGCCCTCGCCGAGACCAAGGGCGGCAAGCCACGCCTCCCCACCGGCTCCGCCGCACCGGTCACGGCCGGTGACCACGTCATGGCCTACGTCCGCGCCCAGCGCGACGCGATCGTCGCGCTCGACCCGGCCGTCCGTCTGGACACCGAGGAGGGCGTGCACGACATGCGGGTCGCCACCCGCCGGCTGCGCAGCACCTTCCGCACCTTCGGCAAGGTCCTGGACCGCGAGGTCACCGACCCGGTCGCCGACGAGCTGAAGTGGCTCGCCGGGGAACTGGGCCTGGGCCGCGACCAGGAGGTCCTGGCCGACCGCCTGCTGGCGGACCTCGCCGACGTACCCCCCGCGCTCGTCGACGGCCCCGTCCACGACCGCCTGCACCGGTGGGCCGAGGCGGGCGAACGCGGCTCCCGCAGCAGGCTCCTCGGCGTCCTGGACTCCGAGCGCTACCTGGCACTCCTGGACACCCTGGACGCCCTGGCCGCGGGACCGCCGCTGCTGAAGGCGGCCGCCGGCGACCCCGAGGATATCCTCGGCAAGGCCGTGCGGAGGGACTTCGCCAAGGTCACCGACCTGATCGAGACCGCCATGGCACAGCCCCCCGGCCACGACCGCGACCTCGGCCTGCACGAGGCCCGCAAGAAGGCCAAGCGCACCCGCTACGCCGCCGAGGCGGCCCGCCCCGCACTCGGCAGACCGGCGAAGACCCTGCTGAAGTCCATGAAGTCGCTCCAGAGCATGCTCGGCGAGCACCAGGACAGCGTGATGGCCCGCGAGACCCTGCGCGAACTGTCCGCGGTGGCCCACGCGGCGGCGGAGAGCACGTTCACCTACGGGCTGCTGTACGGCCGCGAGGAACAGCGGGCGGCGGCCGTGGAGGCCGGGGCGCCGCATGCCTGGAAGAGGATCAGGGCCGGGGCGCCGGTGTGATCCGGACGTACGGGGGAGTCCGCCGACCGGGTTAGGCTAGATGGCCACCCTTCCCGGTCACCGGCCGGGAAGCCACACCCCCCGGTCACCGGCCGGGAAGCCGCCCCGGCCTCACGCCGGGGAGTCGCCCCCAGCCACCTCACAAAGGTCCGCGAGATGCCTGCCGAAGCCGCCTCTCAGGTCGCCGAGTCTGTGTTCCCGCAGCTCGAAGCTCTGCTCCCGCATGTGCAGAAGCCGATCCAGTACGTCGGCGGAGAGCTCAACTCCACGGTCAAGCCGTGGGAGACCTGCGACGTCCGCTGGGCGCTCATGTACCCGGACGCGTACGAGGTCGGACTGCCCAACCAGGGCGTCATGATCCTCTACGAGGTGCTCAACGAGCAGCAGGGCGTCCTCGCCGAGCGCACGTACAGCGTGTGGCCGGACCTGGAGGCGCTGATGCGTGAGCACGGTGTCCCCCAGTTCACGGTGGACAGCCACCGCCCCGTGCAGGCCTTCGACGTGTTCGGCCTCTCCTTCTCCACGGAGCTGGGCTACACGAACATGCTCACGGCCCTGGACCTGGCCGGCATCCCCCTGGAGTCCAGGGACCGCACGCTCGACCACCCGATCGTCCTCGCCGGCGGCCACGCGGCCTTCAACCCCGAGCCGATCGCGGACTTCATCGACGCGGCGATCATCGGCGACGGCGAGCAGGCCGTCCTCGACATGACGCGGATCATCCGCGAGTGGAAGGCGGAGGGCCGCCCCGGCGGCCGCGAGGAGGTCCTGCTCCGCCTGGCGAAGACCGGCTCCGTCTACATCCCGGCGTTCTACGACGTCGAGTACCTCCCCGACGGCCGGATCGCCCGCGTGGTCCCCAACAGGTCGGGCGTCCCGTGGCGCATCTCCAAGCACACGGTCATGGACCTGGACGAGTGGCCCTACCCCAAGCAGCCGCTGGTCCCGCTGGCCGAGACGGTCCACGAACGCATGTCGGTCGAGATCTTCCGCGGCTGCACGCGCGGCTGCCGTTTCTGCCAGGCCGGCATGATCACCCGCCCGGTCCGTGAGCGCTCGATCACCGGCATCGGCGAGATGGTCGACAAGGGCCTCAAGGCGACCGGCTTCGAGGAGGTGGGCCTCCTGTCCCTCTCCTCCGCCGACCACTCGGAGATCGGCGACATCGCCAAGGGCCTGGCCGACCGCTACACCGAGGACAAGATCGGCCTCTCCCTGCCCTCCACCCGCGTCGACGCCTTCAACATCGACCTGGCGAACGAACTGACGCGCAACGGCCGCCGCTCCGGCCTGACCTTCGCCCCCGAGGGCGGCTCGGAACGCATCCGCAAGGTCATCAACAAGATGGTCTCGGAGGACGACCTGATCCGTACCGTCTCGACGGCCTACGGCAACGGCTGGCGCCAGGTGAAGCTGTACTTCATGTGCGGCCTGCCCACCGAGACCGACGACGACGTCCTCCAGATCGCCGACATGGCGACGAAGGTCATCGCCAAGGGCCGCGAGGTCTCCCGCTCCAACGACATCCGCTGCACGGTCTCCATCGGCGGCTTCGTCCCCAAGCCCCACACCCCCTTCCAGTGGGCCCCGCAGCTCTCCGCCGAGGAGACGGACGCCCGCCTCGAAAAGCTCCGGGACAAGATCCGCGGCGACAAGAAGTACGGCCGCTCGATCGGCTTCCGCTACCACGACGGCAAGCCCGGCATCGTCGAGGGCCTCCTCTCCCGCGGCGACCGCCGTATCGGCGCCGTCATCCGCGCCGTCTACGAGGACGGCGGCCGCTTCGACGGCTGGCGCGAGCACTTCTCCTACGACCGCTGGATGGCCTGCGCCGACAAGGCCCTGGCCCCCTTCGGCGTGGACGTCGACTGGTACACCACCCGCGAGCGCACCTACGAGGAGGTCCTCCCCTGGGACCACCTCGACTCCGGCCTCGACAAGGACTGGCTCTGGGAGGACTGGCAGGACGCCCTCGACGAGACCGAGGTCGAGGACTGCCGCTGGACACCCTGCTTCGACTGCGGGGTGTGCCCGCAGATGGATACTTGGCCACAAGTAAGTAACAGCGGGAAGAAGTTGCTGCCTCTGACGGTCAAGAAGGATGCTCCGGCCAGCGGACACGCTCACTGACGTGAGTGAGGCGTTGCGGCGGATTGCTGACGCCTTGGCGGACAGCAGTGAGGAAGACCGAGCGGCTGTGCTGAACGCGCTCGGCGCTCAGGGCAGGCGGCAGAGATCCGTACAGCATGCGCCGAGAACGCCTCTGCCGCCCCCTGGGGGCTCTACGAGGATCCATTCAGAGGTGGAGTGGGTCTGAGCCTGGAAGGGGCTTAGGGCCTGTCCGGCGGATCTGGCGCCTGTGGTCCACCGGCCGTGGGTGAGGTGTTCGATCAAGCTGCCGTAACCTTCGTGGCCATGTTCAAGTGGTGGGACGTTCTGCCTGACAACGCGCGGCAGCAGTGGACTCTCGATCCGTTCGTGAGCGTGGGCCCACTGAGCTTTGCCATGAGCCCCGACGAGGTTTCGGAGGCTCTGAGCGACGTCACGGCGGAACCTCAACGGCACACGCGTAGCCGGTCTACGAGCGAGACGGTCTCCGGAGTCAAGGAAGGCGCCTACCCGGAGTTCGGCCTGAGGCTCTATTACCGGCAGGAGCGACTCGCCGGCGTTGTGGTGGACGCTCTGCGCGGGCCTCAGGTCTTCGCCGACGGCATGGCTGTGGTCGGCCGTGTGCCCTCGGTGTTGGAGCAGTGGATGACTGACCGAGCCGAGGCCCGCGAGCCCTACACGGAGCTCAGCTACATGGACGCAGGCGTACCCGGCTCCAACACCCTGGGCGTCGTGATCGACGTGCAGCGGGCGGGCGACCACCTGCTCACACGGCCGGTCTTCATCCCTGCTGAAGCGGTGGACGACCTTCCCCACTTCCTCCCTCCAAGTGCATGGTCGCGTTGCTGGTGAACGCACATGCTCGGCAATGGATGAACTCCCACATCGGTGGATCTCCCTAGTGCCGCGCCCGCAGATGGACATTTGGCCACAAGTAAGCAACAGCGGCGCGAAGTTGCTGCCCCTGACGGTCAAGAACGCAGCTCAGGCGCCGTCTTCGAGCGGCCACACGCACTGAGGTGGGCGAGGCGCTCGATCGGGTGGTTGAGGCGTTGGCGGGGGCGAGCGAGGAGGAGGTGGCTGCGCTGATGGTCACGGCGGGTGCTCGACGTCCGCGTCCACAAGCGCCGTTGACCTCCTCCCGTACGCCTCTGCCCGTGCTGGGGAGCAGCGCAGTCATAGAGTCCGAGGTGGAGTGGGTTTAGCGGCCCTCCGTGAGAGCCTTCGGGGTATGGGGGATGCGTCGGCTGGAGGGGACGTCCGCAGTTTTCTGGCGGCGATCGGTGTCGGGGACGTCTGCCGCGGGACGGTCGCAGCGGTTTCCCGGTCTGGGATGTCGGTGGTCCTGGACGGCTTCACCGCCCGGCCGCTGGGGACGGTGGGGCCGTTGGACGGTTCCTGGTGGTGCCGGCGCTTCGCCGACGTCGCTGTGGTCGGACAGAGGGTCGCCGGCGAGGTGATGGCGGTGGATGTGGACGAGGGCGGGGTGCGACTGTCGATGGCGGCCATGGAGAACCCGGAGCTCTGGGCGTTCCTCAAGGGGCTTCGTCCTGGTGAGCGCTTGACCGGCACGGTGGCGGCGATCGAGTCGTTCGGGGTCTTCGTGGCGCTGGATGAGGGACCTGAGCATCCGGTGTATCCCGGCGTCGGCTTCATCACGTATCCCGAGCTGTCCTGGCGTCATTTCGAGGCCGCTTCCGACGTCGTCGAGGTCGGGCAGCGGGTGTCGTGCGAGTTCTTGCAGTTCGACACCTGGAACGGGGAGGCCCGGCTGTCCCTGCGGGCGATGCAGCCGGACCCCTTCCTGGCGTTCGTCGACGGCATCGTGGCGGGACAGAAGCTGAGTGGGCGGGTGACGAAACTGGTCCCGTTCGGTGTCTTCGTGGAGGTCGCCGATGGCATTGAGGGCCTCGTGCATCTGTCCGAGCTGAGCTCGGTGCCCGTGGCCGCGCCGGAGGACGTCGTACGGGTCGGCGATGAGCTGACGGTCGTCGTCGTGGACGTCGACCGTCAGCGGCGCCGGCTGTCACTGTCCCGGCGGCAAGCCTGAGCGGTGGCGGTTCGGACCATGCCCGGCCATGGACACCCACATCCAGGTCGTCCCGACGGGCAATAAGCTGCTGCCGTTGGCGGTCAAGGACGTGGGTCCGGCGCCGGATGCGAGTGGTCACACGCACTGAGGTGAGCGAGGCACTCGAATGTCGGTGCTGTGGCGGCAAGTGACCGGCGCCGTCTCTAACGACTTGTAGCTGCGTGGTGCTGACACGTGCTGCTGAGTGAATGACCCCTTGACTCGACGCGCCGGATCAGACAGTGCGATCCTTGAGAGAGTCAGCCGATCAGGGCGCCTCTTTGCCAGAATGCCTGCACGCTGGGGTGAAGTTCAGGCATTCTGACCTCACGGTTAGAACACCTTCATGGAGTAGAGCGTGACTGCCACCCCGCGTAGCGCCTTGATCATCGCCGTACCTCGTCATGACCTGAGTACAGAGTTCGAAGATCTCTCTGAAGTGGTCAAGCATGATGTGGAGGGCCTCGAGTCAGCGCTCATCGAGTCCGGCTTTAACGTAGATGTGCTTGGCGCGGGCGGAGATTGGCAAGCCACTAGATCGTCTATCAGGAGCAGGATCAGCGAGATCTGCTGCACCGCTCCAGCGGACGCATTCGTTCTTATCCACTTCACAGGACATGGCGTAACAATTGACGGTACAGACTATCTAGTGCCGGCAGATGTCGCCAACACCTGGCGGAGCGGGGCTCCGACCATAGACACGGATACACTTCTGCGCTTGGACATAGCCGAATTGCTACGGGGCTCGACTGCAGAAGCAGTACTTTTCACCATTGATGCGTGTCGCGATGCACTCCACGACGGTCTTGGCTATGGCGGCGGTGCTGCCACGAACTTTCCTGCTGGCAATGAAAAAATTGCCGTGATCTTTGGATGCGGTATCGGTGAGACTTGCGGATCAAGTCGAGAAAATGGAAGCTATTTCACGGGCGCGCTGACAGAGGCTCTTAGCCCGAGGACGCAGCCGCGAGACGTGAAGGAAGTAATCACATTCCTGACACGCAAGACACGAAATCTCGCAAGAGTGACGGGGCAATCACAAAATCCACAGGCATATTACCCGCCAGCAGGGCCAGAAAAGATTTCACAAGTAGTGGTGTGCGAGGGGCATAATCAGCATCAGAAGTGGATGGATGTTGTTGATTCTGACGACATTTGGTTGCTATGTGAGGATGCAGGGGAAAACAGAACTGAAAACCTAAGAAGATCTCTTAAGCAAACAATCGAGAAGTGCTCTGAATATTATCGAAATACCCAATTGCAGGATGCCAATCCGTGGATGGACGATGAGTACCCTGCTCGAGTTTTGCAGGTCGCTCGGAGGCTACTGACAGGTCCGACAACCACTTCCGGGAGAGGTGTTCTCTCCGTGGCAGAGCTTTCTGCACTAGCTGTCAGCCCATTTGTTCGCGAGGCTGTGCTGGGTGCTGCATTCACGGAGTGTTCAGGTCTTGATCCGTCCAATCTAGAGCCCGCCGCTCCCAACGACATGACGAACGAGAGGGCTGCTCTAGAGAATACCTGGCAGGCGCATCCGCTCGTCTGGCGAAAGGGAAGAGAGCTAAAGAAGAGGGGAATTTCTCAGGACGCTGTCACCGTGTCCAGTTGGCTACTAATACGTCATTGTCTGGGAATGGAAGGGCTATGGGACGAGAGCTTCGTCCGGACACTACTCCGTCCGCTTGCCTCTGAAATTCTCGATATTCGAGAGCAGCAAGCATCTCGCGTTGATGACCTGATAGATCAAATGATCTTTCTTGCTCGTCAGATGAATGCTGCCCCTGGAGAGCTTAACGAAGAGAGTGTGGAGCGAAAGCAGCGTTACTGGCAAGGCGATCACATCTCTCTGCCATCGGGACAGACCGAGCCCTGGCGCATGGGGGAGATATCTCAGATTCTCGGGCTAGCTGGCACACTTGCAGCTGATATTCGAACCCTACCGAGCGTCATGGTTGACCATGTTGGGACATCAGATCGAATTGAAATCGATCAAGCAGTAAGGGCTCTCCAGGACATTCGGTGGGCGCAGTCCACTCACGATGCAAACCTTGATCTCGATCTGCATTGTCCTCACCAAGCGATTCACGCTGCGCTTGAGACACTCACCTCCTGGGCAGATGAGGCGGTCAATCGAATTAAGTTGGCCAACGCTGATCGTGGCAACCCTCAAAGTGCAATCTTCGCACACGTACCTCGCAGGATTTCGTGTGAGAGGCTGCGTCCTGCGCGCGATGCTCAGACTGGTTCAGTCTACAAATTGCCGCTCCTCCGCTTTCAACTTGCAGAGAGCGAAATTCGCGAGTTACTGATGGGGACGCAGCTTTACGGAAGCCCGAAACTTGCGATCAGAGAGGTCTATCAGAACGCCCTGGACGCATGCCGCTACAGAGAAGCACGTCTCAAGTACGGACGCCTAAAGCAACCTGCCGGCGATCAGCAATGGGTTGGGATGATCAAGTTTCGACAGGGGGAAACATCGGCTGGGCGCAGATACATCGAATGCGAAGATAACGGTGTTGGGATGCGAGCCGTTGATCTAAAGAACACATTCTCTCGAGCTGGTCGGAGATTCGAGCAATCTCGCGGATTTCGGATGGAGCAGGCGCGCTGGCGACGCCTAGATGAGAACCTGCGAATTTTCCCAAACAGCCGATTTGGCATTGGGGTTTTCAGTTACTTCATGATTGCCGATGAAATGGTGATCTCCACGCGCGGAACCGATGACTTCGGCCGTGCCACTGATAGCGGCTTGCAGGTTCACATATCTTCCAGCGGAAGTCTCTTCAGAATCAATGACATGTCGCATGCTCTTCCAGGAGGAGGGACGATCGTACGTCTGTATCTTTCAGAGCATGCCGCTGAAGGAACGGCTGCCATTTCAGCGGCCCGCACTCTGCGTTCCCTCGTATGGGTAAGCGAGTTTGGCCTATCCTGCACTGAAGACGGCAATCTAACTGAACAGTGGGAGCCCGGCAGGCTCTATTACCAAGGTCGATCCGTGGTTTCCCCGCAATCGGGGGTTGAGAATTTCTGGTGGGTGAATGGGAGAGGCGCTCTGCTGTCTGACGGAATTTGGGTCGAGTCACAGGATCAAGACCCCGAGAAGCTCTTCGGGTTCGTGGCAGATCTAAAAGCAGAACATCGGCCAGCGTTGAGCGCAAATAGAAACAGTATGCTCTCCGTAGAGAAGGCATGGATCGCCGACATGATGGAGCGCTCAACGGACGCTCTTGTCGGATGGGACAAGGCCAGCCTCAATTGGTTGTGGAATTTCTGCGATTCAGGTCACAACATGACAAGAGAGCTCGTGGAGAAGTTTCTTGCTGTAAACCATTCATGCACTTATATTGGAGATCTTGGCCATATTGTTGAACTTTCGATCAGGGAGATTGGTGTCGCACGGATAGATAAACATGTGAGCGGCGGTAAATCGAATCGAGGACTCAACGGGGTCGGGGCTTGGAGGATTCGGTTGCTCCGCGAGCATGGAATCCCCTTGCCCAGAAGATACGACGTGGAACCTGACTCCATTGTTGGCTATCCCACGTTGGGGTGCTGGGCCGCATCTGTTCCCCATGCTGATGGAATTGGTCAGCAGTCCAGACTATTTGTTAAGGCTTCGATTTGGGAGGCTGTTGCCCAGAATCTCTCATTGGGAGAAGCGTTGAGACGTCTTCGCCCCCTAGCGATCTGCGGCATTAAGGTTCCAAGCCCGGCACATTTGGAATCTTTGTACGATTACTATCCTGATCGGCTTGACGCTCAACTCCTGCACGATTTCTTGGGATTGGATTTGAGCCGACCCCACCATCGTGAAATAGTCCTCATAGGACTCGCAAGAAAGTCACGTAACGATCTTCTAGATCTCCCCCGCCTTATTGAACGCTTCAAGCGATATGAGAAACTTGGACTTGTGTCGGGTCTGACTTCGGTCATCACATCTGGCATCGACTCATTGTGTCCTCTCGATATTCTTGCTCTGGGTCTGGTCGACAGGAAAAGCGGTGACGAACATCCGGCCACGGGCTCCATTTCCATTCGTGACATAAGCGAAGCTTTGGCGAAGTGGCCATGGGAGGCATCTCCCTATATGCGTAGTCGGCTCGGGCTCCAATACGTTAAAGGCATGCTTGCAGACACTCTCCTTGTGCTGTCTAAAAACTTCGACAGGCAATCCCCCTGGATTACTGGTGAGGTGTCCCTGCAGGATCTTGTAGCGGCCGCCGGCCATCTGCACACGACAGTTGAGGATGTGGTGTCGAAAATTGAGCCTTACGCTGATCTGTTGCGAGTCAAGCTGCCTGAGATTTCCGAGGTCGCAGGTCTGGTATTTCATCCCCTCGACGCCGCGATTCTGAGCTCTGACCGACACACCGATTCACTGCGTCTACCCCAACTCATCAAACCAGTGCGCAACGCACCACATGAGGCCGAGTTCGTGGCCCAACGCCTCGAGATTTTGGCTGACCTCGGATTCGTGGACAGCCGGGCTCCGAGCATGGTTGATCGATGGCGGGCAGGGTCGAACGATGCTGTTAAGGCATTCATTAACGCCAGCGCATCTAAGCTCTCTTTGAACGCCGACACGCCAGAACAGCGAGAGATATTCGAACTGATCGTCTCTTCTCAAGGCTTTCAGTCGTTGGAGCGCGCACGAGAGGCAATCGGAGAAATCTTGGGGGAGGAATTTACTGCGGCACCACCCGCTAACGTTACGCCGACATTTCGCTATCACGACTTCATGGGTGACATTAAGTTGGATTGCATGCTGGAATATTGGCGGTGGGCTAGGTCGGGCGCAGAGGGATGCCCGCCGCTGAGGCACCTAGTAACAGCATCTCGCTATGACGGAGTGACATCATTTGCGAGCATCGTAAGATCGTTGGCGAGTCGGGACTTTATTGGCTGGCGCAATGTCATTCGAGGAGAGGGAGTAGCCTGGGAGACTCATCGGCCGGACGACTGTGACGTTATCATATTCAGCGAGTACCAAGCGGATTCGGTGATTGTTGACTACTTTTTGTTGGTCTCTGTAGCAGCCAGATTCGGCTGGACGTTGGCCGCCGCTTGGTCTCGGCTTGCCGTATATATTCCGTTGGGCCTGATCATGGATGTAGAAGAAGTACAAGAGGATCTCGTTCCGACTTGGTATGATGTTGTAATTTTGTCGTCGGATCTCTGTGGATGGAAGGGACTATTGCAAGGCTGCGTCACTATGGATCATATAGAAGCAGCCGCGCGTGAGGTAGAAATGGATGTCCCATTCATTTTGGAGAGATTCAAACTCTACTCTCGAATTTTTTCCAAGTTCACCATAAATGCCTGAGAAGCGTCGGAGTGATACAAATCGTGCATAACTTGAAAAATTTCGAGGAGTTGGAACTCGTAGATAGCGGAAGCTCCATCCTTCGTTCGCCAGACGGTCTTTGGTATAAAGTTTCCGGAGTCTGCCCTGGGTGCAGCGGATCTACTGTGTTCACTGTATCTCGCGGTCCTTTGGGTCCTGCCAAGTCTTGGCTCTCCAAAAAGCCCAAAGAGTTGCAAGGTCTAGTTACGGTTTACTGCTCCTGTGGGTTTCTGCATCCGAATAGGCCGTCGGATTCTCCGGACTCGGGTTGCGGCGCGTTTTGGGATGTTTCCGTACCGTAGCTTTTTCAGCACGGGATTGGAAGATTGACGATGGCTGACATCACGAAGAAGCGTTTTGCGCAACTAGGGCAGTTGCTGCAAGCCGAGCAGTTGGCGGTTGCTCAGCGCTCGGCCGAGGGATGGCGAAACGGATTGGGTGCCCTGACGGGGCTCATTGGCGTTATATTCTTCCTTAAAGGGCGAGACAACCTTGCCGATTTGCCTCCCGGATGGCTGTATGCAGTGACTGCGCTTCTTGTTTCCGGATTTTTCTGCCTAGTTGCCTCAACTCTCCTCGCGACTGGGGCGTCATTCGGTGATCCCGGCAACTCGATATGGTTTAGCGGCGATGAAGTTTTCAAGGCGGTGTCTCGACGTGTTGATTCGATCAGTAGATTTCTGCGCTTTGCACGGCTCCTCTCTCTTGTTGGAGTAACGCTGATCGTTGTCGCGTTGGCAGGTACGTGGACGCACGCAGAGCCCACAAGTGCCACTGGGGCGTCGGTTATCATCGAGTATCGCGGTGATCAGGGAAGGCACTTGTGTGCAAGGAGTTTCAAGGTTAAAGACGGGATTGTTCAGGTAGATGTAAGATATCTTGGACGGGCTACGCTCAGCACATCTCAAGTAACGTCGATCCGCGCTGTTAGATCATGTTCGTAGCGAGCGCGTTCGGCCACTGAGGTGAGTGAGTCAGTGAGTCAGTGAGCCATCGAGGCGCATCGCGGATGTGCCGGCTGGGGCGGCGCAGGGCGAGGTAGTCGCTGGGCTGAGTGGAGCGGGTCTGATCCCTGCACCGATCCTGGGGGTGACGGACGGCTTGCCGGGCCTCCTCGGGGTCCCTCAGCCCTGGCAGCCACAGCCTGATGCGGCCTTGGCGGCTGTGACCGTGACGGCCGGGTCGGTGGAGGTCTCGGCCGGGGTGCAGCAGGCGTTCACGCCACAACAGGCGTCGGCGGACCTGGTCTCCTCGGCCGCTTCGGCCGCGGGCACTGTGGTGGGCTTGGTGGCGCGCACGATCGCCGAGTGCATGCCGTCGGCCACGCCGTGGGCCGGAGTGATCTCGACGTCGGTGAAGCCTGCCGCTGTGAGGCCTTCGCGGTACTCGCCGAAGGAAAGGGCGCCGGCGATGCAGCCGACGTGGTCGCCGCGCTCGGCTCGCTGCTCGGGTGCCAGGGAATCGTCCGCGACGACGTCGGACACGCCGAGACGGCCGCCGGGCCTCAGGACGCGGAACGTCTCCGTGAACACCGCCGCCTTGTCCGTGGACAGGTTGATCACGCAGTTGGAGATCACGACGTCGATGGTGTTCGCGGGCAGGGGGATGTCCTCGATGGTGCCTTTGAGGAACTCGACGTTCGTGGCGCCCGCCTTTGCGGCGTTGGCCAGGGCCAGGGCGAGCATTTCCTCGGTC
The DNA here is from genome assembly GCF_014645815.1 of Streptomyces fuscichromogenes. Classification (GTDB taxonomy): domain Bacteria; phylum Actinomycetota; class Actinomycetes; order Streptomycetales; family Streptomycetaceae; genus Streptomyces; species Streptomyces fuscichromogenes. The sequence continues at coordinate 430,045 of NZ_BMML01000002.1, forward strand.
ATGTCGAGTCCGTACGCCTTGCCCGTCGGGCCGACGCGTCGGGCGGAGAGCAGGACGTCGATGCCGCCTCCGGAACCGAGGTCGAGGACGCGTTCCCCTTCGTGCAGTTTGGCCACGGCGGTGGGGTTGCCGCAGCCGAGCGAGGCGGCCACGGCCTCGGCGGGGAGCGTGTCGCGGTCGTCGGCCGCGTAGAGGGCGGCGCCGAAGTTCTCGTCGATCTCGACGGGTTCCGATCCGCAACAGGCGGTGCTTCCTTCGGTGACCTTGACGGCCGCTGCCGCGTAACGCCGACGGACGGTCTCGCGCAGGTCTGTGGACTGGTCAGGCATGAGTCACTCCTGGATGACAGGGCATGGCGGTGCCCCGGAACGGCTTGTATTGACGTTCATTGATGCAACCTTGCGCCTTGGATCGAAGAACGTCAACATAGAGGTATGTCGAAACAAGAGCTGAAGATCCTCGGCCAGGACGGCGATGGCGCCTGCTGCGGGGCGCTGGCCACGGCACCCCTGGACGAAGAGCAGGCGGCCGATCTGGCGAAGGTCTTCAAAGCCCTGGGTGACCCAGTGCGTCTGCGGCTGATGTCGATGATCGCTTCGCGGGAGGGCGGCGAGGTCTGTGTCTGTGAACTGACCCCTGCTTTCGATCTGTCGCAGCCCACGATCTCGCACCATTTGAAGCTGCTCCGACAGGCTGGGCTCATCGACTGCGAGCGACGCGGCACCTGGGTCTACTACTGGGTCCTGCCGACGGCTCTCGACCGCTTGGCCGGCTTCCTGGCCGTGCCGCAGGCGGCAAAGGCCTCCGCGTGAAGCCGCCTCTCGGCCGTCGCGTCGCTGCCGAAGCGGTGGGTACTGCTGCCCTGGTGGCCGTGGTCGTCGGCTCCGGGATCCAGGCGACGGAACTCTCACGTGACGTGGGCGTCCAACTGCTCGCCAACTCGATGTCCACGGTCTTCGCCCTGGGCGTGTTGATCGCGCTCCTCGGGCCCGTCTCAGGTGCGCACTTCAACCCGGCTGTCACCCTCGCGGCATGGTTCACCGACCGGAGGAGCGGCAGCGGGCCGAGCCTGTCGGACGTGACCGCGTACGTGCTGGCGCAGGTCGCGGGGGCCGTCGCCGGTGCGGTCCTGGCCGATGCCATGTTCGCCGAGCCCCTGGTGAAGTGGTCCACGCACGACCGCTTCGCCGGACACCTGTGGCTGGGGGAAGTCGTGGCGACTGCCGGGCTGGTTCTGCTGGTCTTCGGTCTGAACCGGACAGGTCGCGGGCGATTCGCTCCAGGGGCTGTGGCGGCCTTCATCGGGGCCGCCTACTGGTTCACCTCTTCCACCTCGTTCGCGAACCCCGCGGTGACCATCGCCCGGACGTTCACCGACACCTTCGCCGGGATCGCCCCGGCCTCCGTCGCGCCGTTCGTCGCGGCACAACTGGTGGGTGCCGCTGCCGGCCTGGGCCTGGTGGCGTTGGTCTTCGGGCCCGTCGCACCCGCCGAAACCGGTGCCGTCATGCCGCAGGACGACGCCGAACCCGCTGTTTCCCCTCGCTGAACCCCTTCCAAGGAACTTCCGTCATGAGCGACTCCACTCCGCGCCCTTCCGTTCTGTTCGTCTGCGTCCACAACGCCGGGCGTTCCCAGATGGCTGCCGCCTTCCTCGCCCACCTCGCCGGGGACAGGGTGGAGGTCCGCTCGGCCGGCTCCGCCCCTGCCGACACGGTCAACCCGGCCGTGGTGGAGGCGATGCACGAAGTCGGCATCGACATCTCCGCCGAGACCCCGAAGATCCTGACGGCGAAAGCCGTGCAGGCGTCCGACGTCGTCATCACGATGGGATGCGGAGACACGTGTCCCGTCTTCCCGGGCAAGCGATACCTCGACTGGCAACTCGACGATCCGGCCGGCCAGGGCGTCGATGCCGTCCGCCCGATCCGGGACGACATCGAACGCCGCATCCGCGCCTTGGTGAACGACCTGACCGGTTGAACAACGTACGGCTCGGCAGTTGCTGTGCGCGACAGCCCGCGGACGGACACGGCCGTGCGACTCGGCCCGACCGGCAAGAAGTTGCTGCCGCTGACGGTCAGGAACGCGGGTCCGGCGCCGGTCGAGCGGTCCTGCGCACCGAGGTGGGCGAGATACGCGGTCGGGCTCGCTGTTGTCCGCCTGCGAAAGGCTCATGAGCCCTGCCCTGTGCGCCCGGGGAGGGCACGTGCCTTGCCCGGCTGGACTGCCGGGACCCGGGCCTGGGCGACGACTACGCGGCCGTCCTCCTCGAACACGGAAAGGTCGCCCGCAACTCCGGTCCGTCCTTCGGAACCGGCGGCGAGCGACCCGCCCGAATGAACCTGGCCACCCCACCCCACCCCACCCCACCCGAACCGATCACCGAAGCGGTACGGCGCATGGCCGGAGCGGTAGCCGCCGCCGACATCGGGCCGAGCCGGGGCTTCACACGCCGGCGGCGGGCGGGTACGGGCGTCGGGACGAACCCGGGCGACGAGCCGCCCGGGCCGTCCGCTCGTCGGCTTCGACGGGTTCAGCCGGAAGCCGGGCCGTAGAGCGCGGCGATGTCCTCGGACGTCGACCACCGGCTGTAGGTGGGGGACTGGGGCCAGCCCTCGGGCGAGTCCTGCCATTCCTCCTGGCGTCCGTACGGCAGCAGGTCGATCAGCGCGAAGCTGTGGCTGAGCTGCTCGGTGCCCCGGCCGTCGGTGTGCCAGGTGCGGTAGACGGTGTCGCCGTCGCGCAGGAACACGTTGACCGCGAATCCCCCGTCGGGCGGTGCGCCGACGTCGGACCCGAAGGGGCTGTTCGCGGTCGAGTACCACGCCATCCTGTTGCCGACCCGCCGCTTGTAGGCGAGCGCCTCTTCGATCGGGCCCTGGGTGACGACGACGAACCGCGCGTCGTAGTTGTCCAGGAACTCCAGGCGGGTGTACTGCGAGGTGAACCCCGTACACCCCGGGCACTGCCATTCCTTGCCGGTGAACCACATGTGGTTGTAGACGATCAGTTGCCTCTTGTTCTCGAAGACGTCCGCCAGCCGGACGGGGCCGTCCTCGCCCTCCAGCGTGTAGTCGGGCATCTCGACCATCGGCAGACGGCGGCGCTCGGCGGCGACGGCGTCGAGCTCCCGCGTCGCGGCCTTCTCCCGGGCACGCAGCGCGTCGAGCCGGAGTTCCCAGGTCGCGGCGTCGACGACGGGTGGCAGCGCATGGTCGGTCATGGTTCCCTCACAGATCTCGTGCGCGGCTTCGGCTTGTGCGGAGGCAGACCGCACAGGGCTCCGGAACTCATCGGCCGGACCGAGAACGCGTCGCCGGACGTCCGCCCGACCGGCGAGAGGCCGCCGCCTCCGACGGTCCGCGGGCCGGTGTCGGGGCCACCCGAAAATCGTGTGCCCCGGGCGCCGTGCCTGCCTACGCTTTCCGGCATGGACAGCAGCTCGGCCGGGGGTCTCGTCAACGTCGTGGACGTCGAAGCGACCTGCTGGGACGGTTCGCAGCCGCCCGGCGAGGTCAGCGAGATCATCGAGATCGGGCTGACCGTCATCGACCTGGACGCCGGTGAGCGCCTCGCCCGGCACCGGATCCTGGTGCGGCCCGCCCGGTCCACGGTCAGCGCGTTCTGCACGGAACTGACCGGCCTCACCCAACCCGAGATCGACCAGGGGGTCACCTTCACCGAGGCATGCCGGCTGCTGGCGGCCGAGCATCGCGCGGGCGTGCGGCCGTGGGCCAGTTGGGGCGACTACGACCGCCACCAGTTCACCCGGCAGTGCCGGGCCACCCGGACGCCCTACCCCTTCGGCCGCCACCACACCAACGCCAAGGCCGTCTTCACCGAGGCGTACGGTCTGCGCAAGCGCCCCGGCATGGCACAGGCCCTGGAGATCGCCGGGCGACCGCTCGAAGGCCGTCACCACCGGGGCGAGGACGACGCCTGGAACATCGCGGCCCTCGTGCTCCACCTCTCCGACCGGGGCCACTGGCCGGCCGCGGCACCACACCCCACCTGACGCGCCCGCATCCGCGCCCGCGCTCGTATCCGCATCCGTGCTCGTATCCGCGCCCGTGCTCGTATCCGCGCCCGCGCTCGCATCTGTGCTCGCATCCGCGCCCGCCCGGCTCCCGGTTCCCGGCTCGGCGGATGTCCGGCGAAGGCCCTGCCACCCCCGGCCACGCTCACCAGAGCCCGCAGGGCTCCCGCCCCGCCGCCCTGAGCAGGATGTACCGCGTGGAACCCATCCCGTACTTGTCGACGTCGCTGGAGAGTCCGGCCACCTCCAGCAGCAACGGCCGGATGGCGACCCCGGCGTGCCGGGCCCTCCCGCACAGATCGTTCAGGTCGACCATCATGTCCCGGGTGTCGAGGCCCTGATCCTCGACCGATATCCGCAGCAGCCACTGCCGAAAGCCGTGGGGGGTCGGTTCGAAGGGCAGCGTCGTCTCCCGGCCGAACCGGCGACACCGCTCCAGGAGCGCTCGCAGCGAGACCCGTACGTCCTCGTCGCCCTCCTCGTAGCGGGAGAGCACGTCCCGCAGCGCCGCCTCGGCCTCCGCCCGGATCCCCGCCACGTCCAGCGGACTCGGCAGCTCCCGCATCTTCCGGATCCAGTCGGGGTCGCCGAGATCCACCGGCGGGTACGCGAGGGGTTCGACGCATGCGTCGATCAGCGCGACCCATTCCACGAGCTCCGCCAGTTCCCCCGCATTCCGCGGTTGCCCCGCATTCCGCGGTTCCCCCGCATTCCGCGGTTCCCCGGGTTCCTTGCGTTCCTCAGGTTCCCCCACGGCGATCCTTCCCCCGTCCGCCCGTCGGTGGCACGCCTCAGCCCGCCCTTCGCGGTGGGAGGGCGGGACCGTAGGAGCCTAGAGCGCGCCCCGGCCTCGGTCGAGGGAGTTGCGGCGGGTCCGCGGCGGGTCCGCGACGGCGTGCCGCTCTCAGGAGATGAGGATGCCGATGCCGTCCCCGAGCAGCTTCAGTCCGAGGACGAAGAACAGGACCGCCATCACGGCGACATTGTGCTGGGCCGCCCAGTCCTTCCAGTTGCCGAGCGTGGTCCTGGCTCGCTCTCCCCCGAGCAGGAAGACCGCCAGCGGGGCCAGCAGACCGAGGGTGGCGATCACCACGAAGATCGCCAGCGCGGCGATCTGCTGCCCGACCGGCAGGCCTGCCGAGCCGATCGCGGCGCCCGCTGCGATGGTCAGCGGAGCGTTCTTGGCGTTGAGCGCGGCCAGGGCCAGACCGAGTGCGAAGACCTTGACCGGGGTGAGGCCGTCGATCGCGCTCATCCACTTCGGCAGCCGCGCCTCCGACGGATCCTTCGGGCGCCGGTGCCATTGCCGGGCGCCGAAGACGACGAGGAACAGGCCCAGGGCGAGCTTGAGGGCTCCCACCCAGGTGGCCGGGTGATTGTGGGCGGAGGCATTCGCGGGGGAGGCGATCGCCAGCATGACCGCGCCCAGTGCCGAGAGCCCGAGGATCCAACCGACGGTGAAGAGGACTCCGTTGAGGCGTCCCCGGGGTGTGGCGAGGATGAGGATCACCGCGATGATCGGGAGCGGGCTGACCGCGACACCGGCCGCAAGGCCCAGTACGTCACCGAGAACTTTGCCCATCATTGCCTCCAGGTGGGGCCCGGAACCGGGGCCACAGCCTCTCCGTCCGCCGGGTGCCCGGGTCCTCCGGTTCTCATCGGCCGACGCCGTCCCGCAGTCGGTCCGGTCAGCTGTTCCCGACTGCCGACTGCCGACTGCCGACTGCCGACTGCCGACTGCCGATCGCCGTCACTCTGTCAGGCCCGTATTCCATGTTCCTGCGCTCCGGCGAGTCTGTCCTCGTGAGCTGCTCGTCGCCGTTCCTTCCGGCCGGCTCGGTCAGGCCGGGGTGAGTCTCTGTTCGGTCCAGATGGTCTTGCCGTCGGCCGAGTAGCGGGCTCCCCAGGCCTCCGCCAGCTGCGCGACGATGAACAGGCCGCGGCCGCCCTCGTCGGTGGCACGGGCATGCCGTAGCCGGGGCGCCGTGGTGGCGCAGTCCGTGACCTCGCAGGTCAGCGAGTGATCGAGGATGAGGCGCAACTCCAGTGGGGGACTGCCGTAGCGGAGGGCGTTGGTGACGAGTTCGCTGACGATGAGTTCGGTGTTGAACGCGGGTTCGTCGCCCACCTTCCAGGCGGCGAGCTGGCCGCTGACGCATTTGCGGGCCGTGGCGGCGGCGGTGGGTTCGTGGTCCAGGCGCCAGGTGGCGACGCGGTCCGCGGGGAAGGAGCGGGTGCGGGCCAGGAGCAGGACGGGTACGGAGTCGTCGGAGTCCGGATCGGAGTCCGGATCGGAGTCCGGATCGGGGTTCGAGTACGGGTATGTGCCGGGGATCGTGCCCGGGTTCGGGCCGGCCGCCAGGCTGTACTGGATGTCGTCGCACAGGTTCTGCAACGGGCGGTCCGCGTAGTCGGGTGCCGTGTGCAGCGTGCTCCCGGCGCCGGACAGGATCGCGCCCAGGCCGGGTGTGCCGGGGAAGGCGATCACGCTGCCGTGCGGGAGCCGGACGCGGGCGGCGGCGAAGGGCGACCTGTCGGTGCTGCCCAGCGACGGACCGCTCGGCTCCGGACGGGTGACGGTCCGGTCGGGGCGTACGACGACCGGCGCCGGATGGCCGGCCGTCGCCACCGTGCAGGTCAGCGAGAGCGGGTCGTACACGGCGTACACGCAACTGGCCGTGCCCGGCCCGCGCCGGCCCCGTTCGGCCTGCGGCAGCGCGGCCCGCTCGGCCGCCAGGAACATCGCGGTGTCGTTGAGCCGGGCCAGGAGATCCTCCGGGTCCAGGTCCATGGCCGCCAGGGAACGGACGACGGTGCGCAACTGCCCCATCGCCGCCATCGCGTGGATGCCGCGGCCGGACACCGCCCCGGCGACCAGCGCGGTCCGGGCGCCCGACAGCGCGATGGTGTCGTACCAGGCCCCGGTGTCCCCCCGGTACGCGATGCCCGCGGCCTCCAGACCGGTGTGCGAGGCGGGGTGCAGCGGGAGCATCCGCTGCAGGACGGTCGCGGCGACCGCGTGCGCCCTCGTGTAGCGGCGGGCGTTGTCGACGCACAGGGCGGTGTGGCGGGCGACGTCACGGGCGAGGGCGACATCGGCCTCGTCGTACGGTTCCGGTGTCCGGCTGCGGTACAGGCTCACCAGCCCGAGCACGCTGCCGCGCAGGGCCAGGGGGACGGCGAGAAGGGCATGGGCGCCCGACGCGCGGATCGCCCTGGCGCGGGCCGGGTCGGTCGCCAGCCACGGCAGGCCGGGGCCGAGGACGACGGCCCGGGGCAGGAGGTCGGCCAGCGCCTGGCTGAACGGGGTCGGGGCGGGGATCGCCCGTACGTCTCCCACGGCGTGGGCCTCGGGCGGGTTCGGACCGGCCACGCTGCGGAAGGCCGCCCGCCGGAGCGCCGTGCCGGGCGGCGGCGGTGAGGCCGGCGGGGCGTCGCCCCGGATGACGGAGTCCACCACCTCCACGACCGCGACGTCGGCGAACGCCGGCACGAGCACCTCGGTCAGCTCCTGGCAGGTCACCACCACGTCCAGGGTGTTGCCCACCCGCTCCCGCACCGTGTCCAGGATGTCCAGTCGCCTGCGGGCCCGCTCCCGGTCGGTGACGTCCACGACGGTCAGCGCCACCCCGAGCACCTCGCCCCGCGGGCCGTTCAGGCGGAACGCCGAGAGCTCGTACTGGCGTTCGTGGCCCTGGTGGGCGGGCGGCCGCGCGCGCAGCACCCGGCCACGGGCCGGCGCACCGGTGTCCAGCACCTCGCGCACCAGAGCCTCGGCCGCGTCCTCCTCGACGACGTGGTGCGAACCCGGGAAACGGCGTCCCACGACCTCGTCTGCGGGTATGCCCTGCATGGCGGGCGTGGCGGTGTTGACCCGCAGCACCCGAAGATCGTTGTCCAGTACGGCCAGGCCGACCGGGGACTGGGTGAACAGGGCGTCCAGTATCACCGCGCCGGCGTCGCCCGCACCGCTGCCTCCGCCTGGGTCCGCCATGCCAGTCACCTCCAGCGTCGCCGCCCGACGGCGGCGGCCCGCCGCTAGCCGCTCCGAGGCGTTCCTCCTTACGGTCTACCCCGGCATTTCCGACCCGGCGACCGGATGGCCTCCTGGTGCCTCTGAGATCCCTGCGACCTCTGCGACCTCTGAGACCTGAGGCCTGCGACCTCTGCGTCCTGAGCCCCGCGTCCTGAGCCCCGCGTCCTGAGCCCCGCGTCCTGAGCCCCGGGCCCTGAGCCCCGGGCCCTGAGCCCTGGGTCCGGACTTCCGCGTCCTGACTTCCGCGTCCTGCGCCCGGGGCCTTGAGCCCGGATGCCGTTCCGCCGGGTGGGTGACAGACTGAGGGTTCGGAGTCGGGTGGCCGTGGCGGAGAGCTCGGGCGGCACCGACCGTCCCCTCCGCGCGTCGCGGCAGCGCGGTGCTCCTCGCGGAGAACCGTGTCCTCGCAAGGTTCGGAGGCAGGCTGCCGTTCGACGCTTCCGGCGCCTCGGCCGGGACGCCGAGGCCTCTCGGTGGGTAATGGCGGGCAGGGCCCACGAGTTGGGCGGTGTCCGCGGACGCGGAGGCGGTCATGCCCGGTGGGTCGAGCGGAGCGCACGGAGAACTGGCCGGACAGACGGTCGTCGTGGTGGGCGGCAGCGCCGGCATAGGTCTTGAGACGGCACGGCAGGTGCGGGCCGCGGGCGGTGACCTGGTGCTCGTGGCACGCAACGCCGAGCGTCTGCGGCGGGCCGCGGACGAGCTGCGCCCGCTGAGCACCGCGGTGCTCGACGCCCAGGACACCGGACACCTGGAACGCTTCCTCGCGGAGCTGCCCGGGCGGGTCGACCACGTGATGGTGACGGCGGGCGGCCCGTCGTACACCCCTCTCAGCGAGCTCGATCTGACCGACGCCGCCCGGGACTTCGGCGGGCGGATCGCGATGATGCTGGCGGTGGCGCGGGCGGGCCGGGAGAAGGTCAGGGCCGGGGGGACCCTGCTGTTCATCGGCGGCACCGGCGGCCGGCGGCCCGCGCCCGGAATGGCCGTGATGAGCGCGGTCACCGCCGCGCTGCCGGCGCTCACCGCCAACCTGGCACTGGAGGTCGCCCCGGTCCGGGTCAACCTCATCGCGGCCGGATTCGTGGACACCCCGCTGTCGGCCACCCTCCTCGGGGACCAACTGGAGGCGAGGCGAGAGGAGTTGCGCAAGACGTTGCCCATCGGCCGAGTGGTCGGCCCGGCTGACGTCGCCGCTCTCGCCCTGCACATCATGGTCAACGACGCCCTCACCGGCGCCACTTACGACATCGACGGCGGCCAGCAACTGCTCGCCCACTGACCGCCCGCACGCCCTGCCTCCTTCCCGCTTCCCCGACCTTCCCCGCTTTCCCTGCTTTCCCTGCTTTCCCGCTGTCCCCGTTTTCCCCACTGCCCCGATTCCCTGCGAGACGGGAGGCGCAAGCCATGGACATGAAACTGGAGGTCGTCGTGGTGCCGGTGGCCGACGTCGACCGGGCCAAGGACTTCTACACCACGCTGGGCTGGCGGCTCGACGCGGACGTCGCCGGCGACGGGGGCTTCCGGGTGGTGCAGGTGACCCCGCCCGGCTCCCCGGCGTCGGTCATCTTCGGCTCCTCGGTCACCGAGCAGACTCCGGGCTCGGCCCAGGGCCTGCACCTGATCGTCGACGACATCGACTCCGCCCACGACGAGCTCGCCCAGCACGGCGCCCGCCCGAGCGACGTGTTCCACGACGCGGGCGGGGTCTTCCACCACGCCGGCGCCGATGCCCGGGTGGCCGGCCCCGACGGCAGCTACGGCTCGTTCCTGTCGTTCAGCGACCCCGACGGCAACGGCTGGCTCCTCCAGGAGGTCACCGCCCGGCTCCCGGGGCGGCTCGACCCCGCGGCCACCACGTTCTCCTCGGCCGACGACCTGGCACACGCCCTGCGCCGGGCCGCGGCGGCGCACGGTGAGCACGAGGCGCGCATCGGCGCCGAGGACCCGGACTGGCCGGACTGGTACGCGCGGTACCTGGTGAGCGAGCAGGCCGGAACCGAACCGCCCTCCTGAGCCGGGCGCAGGCATGCCCTCCGACCTGCTGTGATGTGTCCCACGAGGTCTTGTCGTCAGCCATCCGGCGTACCTAAATTCGGTTATATGTCCGACAAAGATGCCTCCCGTTCCAGCGAGCCCGTCGAGTTCTCCGTCGACCTCACGAGTCACGAGCTGACCCGCCGTGCGCACGTCATGGCGGCGCTCGGCGACGACTGGGACCCCGTCGCGATGGTGCGGGGCGAGGAGGAGGCGTACGACCTGCTGTACTCCGGCCTCGATCCGGAACAGCAGCGGCTCTACGACACCCTCCTCGCCGCCGGTGTCCTCCCGCGACGCGGGAACGGCGAGGGGGGCGCGGACGGCAGCGGGGCCACGCCATGACGCCGTGACGCCGTGACGCCATGACGCCATGACGCCGTGACGCCGTGACGGTCACCGTGAACAGGTGATCCGCGGTCCGCAGTTGTACGACCCGAACCACCCGTGAAGGGTGAGGACGCCCCGGGTGGCCTGGCGGGAGCCTGGGCTGGCCGTTGAAGGGCGGGTGGGCCATGGGTGACGACAGAGCCGACCGCATCGCGGAGTTCATCGAGCCGCTGCGGGTCGAGCCGGGCAGCAAGGTACGGCTGGCCGAGGACTTCGACCCCGGTTTCCGGGCGGGCGTCCGCAAGAAGAAGGACGGCGTCGAACTGCTGCGCGGCGGGATCGAGCAGCTCGCCGACTGCCAGCGGCGGCTGGCCGCCCAGGACACCTACGGAGTGCTGCTGTGTCTGCAGGCGCTGGACGCCGGCGGCAAGGACGGCACCATCCGCCACGTCATGAGCGGAGTGAACCCGCAGGGCGTGCGCGTGGTCGGCTTCAAGGTCCCCTCGAACGACGAACTCGACCACGACTACCTGTGGCGCTACTCCCGGAACCTGCCCGGCCGCGGTGAGATCGGCATCTTCAACCGCTCCCACTACGAGGAAGTACTCGTGGTCCGGGTGCACCCGGACAACCTGCGCCGCCAGAAGCTCCCCGACGCGGCCCGCGGCCCCGACGTGTGGAAGCGGCGCTATCGCGAGATCAACGACTGGGAGCGCTACCTGACCGACAACGGCTTCAGGATCGTGAAGATCTTCCTGAACCTGTCGAAGGAAGAACAGCGCACCCGTTTCCTCAAACGCATCGACGTACCCGAGCGGAACTGGAAGTTCTCGTCCGCCGACGTACGCGAACGGGCCTACTGGGACGACTATCAGCGGGCGTTTTCGAAGATGTTGTCCGCCACCAGTACGCCATGGGCGCCCTGGTACGTCGTTCCCGCCGACCACAAGTGGTTCGCCAGGGTGTGCGCGGCCGCCGTCCTGGTGCACACCCTGATGGACATCGACCCGCAATATCCCCAGGTCACAGACGAGACCCGGCGCGAACTGGCCGAGGTCAGGAAGGAACTGGAGGCGGAGGCACCCGCAGGGGCCGCCCCGGACCCGTACAAGAAGAAGACCAAAAACAAGAAGAAGAACGAGAAGAGAAACGAGAAGAAAAACAGCACGAAAAACCGGACGAAAAACCGGACGAAAAACAGGTCCGCTGACAAGAAGGCGTCCTCATGACCGCGCGGACGGACGAACCGCAGGGCCGGGCCGCCGACGGCAGGACCTGGTACGCGCGTTCGCCGGAACAGGTGGCCGCCGCGTTCGAGGTGGACCCGGCCACCGGACTGTCCACCGCCCGCGCCGCGGAACTCCTGCGGACGCACGGCCCGAACGCCCTGCCCGAGGAGAAGCCGCTGCCGGGCTGGCGTCGTTATCTCGCCCAGTACCGCAGCTACATGCAACTGGTCCTGGTGGCCGCCGCAGTCGTCTCACTCGTCATCAAGGAGTGGAGCACCGGGATCCTGCTGCTCGTCCTGACCGTCGTCAACGCGGTCGCCGGGATGCGCCAGGAGGGCAAGGCGGACAGCGCCATGAACGCGCTGAAGTCGATGATGAAGACGACCGCCCGGGTGCGCAGGGACGGCACCGAGTCGAAGATCCCGGCCGAGGAGGTCGTACCGGGTGACGTGGTGCTGCTCGCGGCCGGCGACGAGGTGCCGGCGGACGGCCGTGTCGTCACCGCGAACGCCCTCCAGATCGACGAGTCGGCGCTGACCGGGGAGAGCGTGCCGGCCGCGAAGGAGGCGGTCACGCTCACCGACGCAGACCTGCCGCCGGGGGAGCGGCGGAACATGGCGTTCATGAACACCCCCGTCACCCACGGCAGCGGCACGGTGGTGGTCACGGCCACCGGCGCGGACACCGAGGTCGGCCGGATCTCGGGCATGCTGTCGAGCACCCGCCGGGAGGCCTCGCCGCTGACCCGGGAGATGGACCGGCTCACCCTGTGGATCACGGGGACGGCCGGGTTGACGATGATCCTGATGTTCGTGCTCGGCCGCGGCCGGGGCACGGCCTGGGACGCGCTGTTCGTCAGCGCCGTCTCGCTGGCGATCGCCGCCATCCCGGAGGCCCTGCCCACCGTGTCCCAGACGATCCTGTCGATCGGCGCCGTCGACCTGTCCCGGCGCCGGGCCATCGTCAAGGACCTGCCGTCGGTGGAGGCACTGGGGTTCACCTCGGCGATCAACTCCGACAAGACCGGCACGCTCACCATGAACCAGATGACGGTCGTGGAGGTCGTCGACGTCGGCGACCGCTACACCGTCTCCGGCAGCGGCTACAGCCTGGAGGGCAGGATCCGGCACCCGGTGGGCAGCGCCCCGGACATGACCGACGTGATTCTCCCGTACCTGGTCGCCAACGACGCCCGGCTGGTGGACGGCAAGGTCGTCGGCGACCCCACCGAGGGCGCCCTGCTGGTCCTCGGCCACAAGGCCGGCCTGGACGTCGACGACACCCGGGAACGGCTGACCCGGCTCGCCGTACTGCCCTTCGACCCCTCCTACAAGCTGATGGCCACCTTCAACCGGGCCACCGACGAGACCGGCCGCCCCGTCGTGCGCTGCTTCGTGAAGGGCGCGGCGCCCGCCGTGATGGACCGGGCCGCCACCGCACTGGGGCAGGGCGCGTCATCGGTCCCGTGGGACGAGGCGCTGCGGCAGCGGGCGCAGGAACACGTCGAGCGGATGGGCGGCGAGGGCCTGCGCGTGATGGCCGCGGCGCGCCGCGACCTCGACCCGGCGGCGTTCGACCCGGACGGCGACCTCCTCGGCCACGTCACCGGCCTCCAGATGACCAGCCTGGTCGGCATGGTCGACCCGCCGCGCGCCGAGTCGAAGGCCGCGGTCGCCGACGCGCAGGCCGCGCACATCAGGGTCCGCATGGTGACCGGCGACGACGTCGTCACCGGCGCCGCCATCGCCCGGCAGCTGGGCATCGACGGGGAGGCCGTGCTCGGCGCGGACTTCGCCGCCCTGCCGGAGAGCGAACGGCTCGCCCGGATCGACGGCATCGGCGTCGTCGGCCGGGTCGCGCCCGAACACAAGGTGCTGCTCGCCGAGACGTTGAAGAAGAAGGGCGCGGTCGTCGCCATGACCGGCGACGGCGTCAACGACGCGCCCGCGATCAAGGCCGCCGACGTCGGCATCGCCATGGGCTCCGGCACCGAGGTCGCCAAGAACGCCGGCCGCATGGTCCTCGCCGACGACAACTTCGCCACGATCGTCTTCGCCGTCGAACAGGGCCGCAAGATCTACGACAACCTCACCAAGTACATCCGGTTCGTTCTCGTGCTGCTCGTGGTGTTCGTGCTGACGTTCCTCGGCGCGACCCTGTTCGACATCGCCGCCGGGGAACCGTTCACCCCGGCACAGGTGCTGTGGATCCACTTCTTCGTCAACGCGGCCTTCGGCTTCGCGCTCGGCTTCGACCGGCAGAGCCCCGGCCTGATGGCCCGCCGCCCGCGACCGCGCGGCGCGCACGTGCTCACCCGGGGCGTCATGCTCACCGTCGGACTGTCCGGCCTGGCGATCACCATCGGCCTGCTCTGCCTGATCGAACTCGGCACCTCCCGCTACGGCAGCGTCGCGATCGGCCAGTCGATGGCGTTCACGTCCTTCGCGCTCTGCCTGATCGTGGCCGCCCTGGAGTGCCGCAGCGAACGCGACACCGTGCTCACCACCGCCAGCTTCGACAGCAAGCAGATGAACCGGGCCATGCTGATCGAGTTCGTCCTCGCGGTCCTGGTCACCCAGATGGACGCCTTCCGCAGGCTGCTCGGCACGACCGAACTGAACCTGGCCCAGTTCGGCTGGACGCTGCTCCCGGCACTCGCACTGCTTGCGCTGTGGGAACTCGGGAAGTTCCTCGCCCGCTGGAACGGCAGGCCGGCGCCGCGGACATGACGCGCCACGGACCTGACGCGCCGCGGACCTGATGCGCCGCGGACCGGATCGTCCGGGCGGCGGCAGAACCGTGACACGACCGCCATGGAAGCCCGCACCTCACCGGCCGCACAATCGGGGGAACCGAACACCGGCGGACCAGCGGGGGAGTTGGCGGAAGTGGAACTGGAACTCGGGTACGACATGCTCGGCAGCCGGCTGCGCAGCATCGGCGAGGTCGAGATCGGCTACGGCCGGTGGGGCGGCCGGCCCCGTACGCTCGGGCCGCATCCGCTGGAGTACGACATGCTCGGCAGCCGGCTGCGCAGCATCGGCGACATCGAGATCGGCTACGGCCGACTGGGCAGCGTCCCCAGGACGTTCGGGACCTGGGACGTCGACTGCACCGCCTGGGCCGGGATCCCGCGGCGCGTCGGGCCGTACCCGATCGACCACCCCAGGCTCAGCAGCCGGGTGCGCGGCGTCGGCCCGCTCAGCGTGGAGTACGACCTGCTGGGCGGCCGGCCCCGCCGCATCGTCCTGCCCGAGGACCTGCACGCCCTCCCCGACGACCTCCTGCGCGTCCTCTTCCTGGTCCTGCACCTGCAGACCGAACGCAACAGGAAGTCGTCCTCCGCCGCGTAGACCGCACAGGCGAAGGCCCGCCGGAACCGTCCGGCGGGCCTTCGGGGTGTCGTCAGGTCAGACGGCGGCCGCGTACTTCGGGTTGGCGCCGTACTGGTTCTCCTCGGGCTTGCCGTCGGAGGCGAGCCAGACGAGCACGATGATCCAGCCGACCAGCGGGATGATGCCGACCAGGATCGACCAGCCGGAGCGGCCGGTGTCGTGCAGTCGACGGACCGCGACACCGAGGCTGGGCAGCAGGACCGCGAGGTTGTAGATCGCGGCCAGGGCGGCGAAGTGGATGGCACCGCCGACGACGGCGAGCACGATCGCGATGATCACGTTGATCAACGTGAACATCCAGTATTCCTGACGGCGCGCACGGCCGCTGAACACCACGTACTTCTTCAGTACGTCCAGGTACCAGTTCATTACTCGTCCCCCCGGGGATCAAGGCTTGACAGTGCGCACAGCAAATCAAGACGACATGGCCGGTTCCATTCATATTGGCGTGAGCGGGTCAACCGTTATCGTCTCGCGGCCGTTCGGTGATCAAGGGTGACCGATTGCATCCGCGCGGTACGCGATAACGTCTCTCCGGCCATGGACATGCAGAAACGGCCCCAGCAGCCGCCACAGCCGCAGCATCCCGAGGGATGCCTCGTCGTCGCGATCAGAATCCCCGTGCGGATCTTCGTGTTCCTGGTGGTGCTCCCGGTACGCCTGCTCTGGGACGCGTTCACCGCCACCGCACGGTTCCTGTGGCGATATCTCCTCGCCCCGCTGGGACGCGCGATCGGCCGGATCCTCCACGCGCTCCTCGTCGTCCCCCTGATCTGGCTGTACCGCTACCTGCTCACCCCCCTCGGCCACGCCCTCCTGTGGCTCCACGCGCGCGTGCTCACGCCGATCGGCCATGCGCTCGTGTGGCTCCACGCGCGCGTGCTCACCCCGATCGGCCACGCGGTCGTGTGGCTCCTCACGCCCGTCGCGAGGGCCGTCGAATGGGTGTTCCGCATGCTCGGCACCGCCCTGTACTGGACGGTGCGCGTCCTCCTCGTCCTGCCCGCCCTCGCCCTGTGGCGCTGGATCCTCGCCCCGTCCGGCCGGCTCCTCGGCATCGTCCTCAGAGAGATCGGCGAGGCCCTCGGCCACGCCTGGCGGGCCGCCGGGTACGTCGCACGGGCCGCCGGACGGGTGCTCGGGACCCTCTTCCGGTGGATCTTCCTGGAGCCCGCACGACGGGTGTACCGGACCGTCCTCACCCCGGTCGGACACCTCGTCCGCGACCTCGTACTGCACCCCGTGGCCGAGGCCGCGCGCGCGATCGGCCGTGCCGTCCGCCAGGCCCGCGCCGACCTGCGCCGCGCCCTCTTCGGCGAGCCGCGACGGCCCGCGCCCGTGGAGCGCCGGGAACCCGGCGGCCGCGACACACGTACTCTTGATGGATAGCAGCACACAGCCGTACGGCCGACAGCGGTACGGCCCTCGCACAAGAACCACGAAGGACTGACGACACTGGGCAAGCGACAGCCCGAAGGCCCGCCGCCCGC
Organism: Streptomyces fuscichromogenes; assembly: GCF_014645815.1. Lineage (GTDB taxonomy): Bacteria > Actinomycetota > Actinomycetes > Streptomycetales > Streptomycetaceae > Streptomyces > Streptomyces fuscichromogenes. Next base: position 446,601 of record NZ_BMML01000002.1, read on the forward strand.
ACCCGCGGTGCAGCGCATCCGACTGCGTTACACCAAGCGCGGCCGCCTCCGGTTCACCAGCCACCGTGACTTCCAGCGCGCCTTCGAGCGGGCGCTGCGCCGCGCCGAGGTGCCCATGGCGTACTCGGCGGGGTTCACACCGCACCCCAAGGTGTCGTACGCCAATGCCGCACCCACCGGCACCGGCAGCGAGGCGGAGTACCTGGAGATCGCGCTCGCCGCACCCCGCGACCCGGAGCTGCTGCGCGCCCTCCTCGACGAGTCGCTGCCCGACGGGCTCGACATCGTCGACGCGGTCGAGGCACACACGTCCGGACTGGCCGACCGGCTCACCGCCTCCGAGTGGGAGCTGCGACTGGCCGGCGTGGACCCGGCACAGGCCGCACAGGCCGTCACCGCGTTCAACGACGCCGGGACCGTCGAGGTCCAGCGCATGACCAAGAACGGCGTCCGCACCTTCGACGCCCGCCCCGCGGTCGTGCAACTTGAGACACAGAGTGAAACGGCTGATAGGCCGACCGACCAGCCCTGTGCGATACTGCGGCTGGTTGTTCGGCACGTGACGCCTGCCGTACGACCCGACGACGTCCTGTCCGGTCTCCGCGCCGTGGCCGACCTGACGCCGCCGGTCCCCGCAGCGGTGACCAGGCTGGCGCAGGGGCTGCTCGATGAAGAGACCGGCACGGTGACCGACCCGCTCGCGCCCGACCGCGAGGCAGCCGAGGCCCTCTCGAAGGCCGAACCGACTGCCACCGCGACGGCGTCGGCGTAAGGAAGGTCCCGCGAAGGACGCACGTCGTAGCGCCGCCCTCGTACTCGGGAGCCACCTGGGTCGGGCAGCGCACCGACCAGAAGACTTTCGCCAGGCCGTCCGCGACAAGGCGTACGGAACCGGCGAGACAGGACACAGAGAGCTCCTGTGCGGCGCCCGCGCCCCACACGGCGGCACCGCGCATCGCGCGAGCCGTGGACGTCACCGGCTGTCGCTCGATTCGATCGACGCCGGACCAGGCGCGGCGCCCGGGAGCCTGACGGGAGAAACGCCCGCATGCTCGAACCGACCGAGCCCACCGAGGGCTCCGAACTGAACACCCCCAGCGACACCCTGCCGCCGCGCAGGCGTCGCCGTGCCGCGTCCCGCCCCGCGGGACCGCCCGCCGGGACCGAGGCCGTGGCCGAGACCGCGGCGCCGGCCATACCGGCCGCCGAGGCGACGGAAGAGGACGCCGAGGCGATCGAGACCGCCGAGGCCGCCGAGACCGTCGAGGAGGCCGCGCCCGCGCCGCGTACGCGGCGCCGTGCGACCCGCCGCGCGTCCGCACCCGTCGGATCCCCGGCCGCCGCGGAAGCCGAGGCCGAGGCCACTCGGACCGCGGTCCCCGCCGTGACCGAGCCCGCCGAGAGCACGGCCGCGGCCGAGACCGCCGCCGACAGCGACGAGGAGGCCGCGCCCGCCCCGCGTACGAGGCGCCGCGCCACCCGCCGTGCCTCCGCACCCGTCGGATCCCCGGCCGCCGAAGTGACGGAAGCGACCGAAGCGACCGAAGCGACCGAAGCGGCTGCTGAGGCCGTCGGGGCTGCTGAGGCGATCGAGACCGCCGAGGCCGCCGAGGCCGTCGAGACCGTCGAGGAGACGGCGCCCGCGCCGCGTGCCCGTCGCCGTGCCGCCCGCCGGGTGTCCGCGCCCGCCGAGGCGGCCGAAGAGGCCGCGACCACGGCCGTCACCGTCGAGGCGGTGGAGGCGGTCGAGACGCCCGAGGCCGTCGAGACGCCCGAGGAGGCCGCGCCCGCGCCGCGTGCCCGCCGTCGCGCCACCCGCCGGGTGTCCACGCCCGCCGGCACGCCCGAGACCGCTGCCGCGGAGACGGCCGCCGCTCCCGTCGCGGAGCAACCGCAGCCCGCGGTCGCCGAGGCTCCGGCCGCCGAGGCTCCGGCCGCCGAGCCCGTCCAGGCTCCGGTCGCCGAGCCCGCCGAGGCCGAGGTTCCGCGCCGGGGCCGGCGCCGCGTCGCGCGGCAGGCCGCCATCGGGTTCTCCGAGCCCGCTGCCCCGGCCGCCGCCGAGGAGGAGCCGCAGCGCCGCCCGGCCCGCCCCTCCGTCGCCGTCTTCCAGGCGCCCGTGTTCGCCGAGCCGAAGTTCCAGACCCCGGAGCGCGCCGCCGCCGAAGCGGCCGCCGTGGCCGCGAGCGCCGAGGAGCCCGAGGAGTTCGCGGCGGCCACGACCGCCCCCGCTTCCGCCCCGGTCTCCGCTTCCGCGGCGTTCGCCACGGAGCCGGCCGACCAGGCCGACGCCGGTTCGCGCCGTCGGCGCCGCCGCCGCGGTGCCGTCGAGGAGGCCCCGGTCACCGAGGCCGCCGCCGAGGACGAGACCGAGGAGCCGGAGGAGTCCGCCGAGGACCTCGCCGACGGTGAGGACGAGGCCGAGGAGTCCGGTTCCCGCCGTCGCCGCCGTCGCGGTGGCCGTCGCCGCCGTCGCGGTGACGCCGCCGACGGCGAGGGCGCCGACGACGGCACCGACGAGCTCGCCGCCGAGCAGGCCGAGCAGGACGCCGAGGACACCGCCGAGCAGGAGGAAGAGGACGACGAGGAGGCCCACGACGAGGCCGGCATGTCCTCCTCCAGCAGCCGCCGTCGCCGGCGCCGTCGCCGGCGCGCCGGAGACACCTCCGCCGACGCCGAGCCCGACGAGGGCGACCCGGAGCGCACGGTCGTCAAGGTCCGTGAGCCCCGCAAGCCCTCCGAGCCGTCCGACGAGGTGCAGTCCATCAAGGGCTCGACCCGCCTGGAGGCCAAGAAGCAGCGTCGCCGCGAGGGCCGCGAGCAGGGCCGCCGACGCGTCCCGATCATCACCGAGGCCGAGTTCCTGGCCCGCCGCGAGGCCGTCGAGCGCGTGATGGTCGTCCGCCAGTACGGCGATCGCACCCAGATCGGCGTCCTGGAGGACGGCGTGCTCGTCGAGCACTACGTCAACAAGGAGCAGGCCACCTCGTACGTCGGCAACGTCTACCTGGGCAAGGTGCAGAACGTCCTGCCGTCGATGGAGGCCGCCTTCATCGACATCGGCAAGGGCCGCAACGCCGTGCTCTACGCCGGTGAGGTCAACTTCGAGGCGCTCGGCATGGCCAACGGCCCGCGCCGCATCGAGGCCGCCCTCAAGTCCGGCCAGTCCGTGCTCGTCCAGGTCACCAAGGACCCGATCGGCCACAAGGGCGCCCGTCTGACCAGCCAGGTCTCCCTCCCCGGCCGTTACCTCGTGTACGTCCCCGAGGGTTCGATGACCGGCATCAGCCGCAAGCTGCCCGACACCGAGCGGGCCCGGCTGAAGACCATCCTCAAGAAGATCGTCCCCGAGGACGCGGGCGTCATCGTGCGCACCGCCGCCGAGGGCGCGAGCGAGGACGAGCTGCGCCGCGACGTCGAACGGCTGCAGGCGCAGTGGGAGGACATCCAGAAGAAGTCGAAGAACGGCAACGCCCCGACGCTTCTGTACGGCGAGCCGGACATGACCGTCCGAGTCGTCCGCGACATCTTCAACGAGGACTTCTCCAAGGTCATCGTCAGCGGTGACGAGGCCTGGGAGACCATCTACGGCTACGTCTCGCACGTCGCCCCCGACCTCGCGGGCCGGCTGTCGAAGTGGACCTCCGAGGTCGACGTCTTCGCCACCTACCGGATCGACGAGCAGCTGTCCAAGGCGCTGGACCGCAAGGTCTGGCTGCCCAGCGGCGGTTCGCTGGTCATCGACCGGACCGAGGCGATGGTCGTCGTCGACGTCAACACCGGCAAGTTCACCGGCCAGGGCGGCAACCTCGAGGAGACGGTCACCCGCAACAACCTGGAGGCGGCCGAGGAGATCGTCCGCCAGCTGCGGCTGCGCGACCTCGGCGGCATCATCGTCATTGACTTCATCGACATGGTCCTGGAGTCCAACCGGGACCTGGTGCTGCGCCGCCTGCTCGAATGCCTCGGGCGGGACCGCACCAAGCACCAGGTGGCCGAGGTGACCTCGCTGGGGCTCGTCCAGATGACCCGCAAGCGCGTCGGACAGGGCCTCCTGGAGTCCTTCTCCGAGACCTGCGTGCACTGCAACGGCCGTGGCGTCATCGTCCACATGGAGCAGCCCAGCTCCGGCGGCGGCGGTGGCGGCGGCAAGCGCAGGAAGCGCGGACGCGGCGGCGACGGGCACGAGCACGACCACGATCACGACCACGACGTGCACGAGACGCACGAGGTCGTGGCCGACGGTGCCGTCGAGCACGCCGCGGCCGTCCACGCGGTCGAGACGGCGGCGGAGGTCGCGGCCGAGGCCGCCGGCCCCGTCGCGCTGCCCGCGCCCGACTTCGCGCCCGACGAGGAGCTGTACAGCAGCGTCGCCGAGGCGGAGGCGGCGGCCGGCCGCGGCCGTACCCGCCGCCGGGCGAGCCGCCGGGCCTCGGCTCCGGCCGGCGCGCCCAGGGAGCGCCGCGGGGCACGACGGGGCGTGGAGGCCGAGGCCGAGGCGGAGGTGGCAGAGGTGCCCGCCGTCGAGGCGCCCGCCGAGCCCGTCGCCGTCGAGGACCCGGTGGTCGAGGCTCCGGTCGCCGAGGCCCCGGTGGCCGTGGTGGCCGAGGCGGCCCCGGCCGTCGAGGAGGCCGCGCCCGCGGGCCGTACGCGTCGGCGTGCGACCCGGAAGGTGTCGGCGCCCGCCGGTTCCCCCGCGGGGGCCGAGGCCGCCGTGGTGACCGTCGTCGCCGAGAGCACCCCGGCCGCTGCGGAGGAGCCCGTGGCTGCGCCCGAGGCGGTGGCGGAGGCCGAGGCGGCCGAGCCCGCCGCTCCGGCCCGTCCGCGCCGGCGTGCGGTCCGCAAGGCCACCGCGCCGAGCGCGTCGGAGGAGACGGCCGTGGTGGTCGTACCGTCGGCAGAGGCACCGGAGACGCCGGCGGCGGCTGTGGAGGCCGTGGAGGCCCCCGCCGAGGCTGCCGAGGGCACCGTCGAGGAGGCCGGCGAGGAGGCCGCTCCGGCCAAGAAGACGGCCCGCAAGACGGCCGCCAAGAAGACCGCGGCGAAGAAGACGGCCGCCAAGAAGACCGTTGCCAAGAAGACGGCGGCGAAGAAGACGACGACGGCCAAGAAGGCGGTCAAGACCGCCAAGACGGCCGCCGCCAAGTCGACGGCGAAGAAGACCACCACGGTCGCCACCGCCTCCGACGAGGGCTGACGCCCGGGCGCGGGGCCGGTCCACGTGACCGGCCCCGCGTCTTTCGGGACCCGGTCCGAGTGACCGGCCCCACACATCCCGGGGCCCGGTTTGACCCCCTCGGCCACCGCCCCGTAACCTTGACCGTCGGCGTGTCCATGGATATGAGGACGCGCCACATCCCCGTAAACCTCTTCCTCGGGAGCACACGGTGTTCCGGAGAGGCCGCCCGCGTTCGCAGGGTGGCTGGACTGCGGGGGTGCCGTTCCCGAGCGAGAGAGTGAGATCCGCGTGTACGCCATCGTGCGCAGCGGTGGTCGCCAGCACAAGGTTGCTGTCGGCGACATCGTTGAGGTTGACAAGATTTCCACCGCCAAGGTTGGCGACACGGTCGAGCTCTCGACCCTGCTCGTTGTCGACGGCGACGCTGTGACCAGCGACCCGTGGGTCCTGGCCGGCATCAAGGTCCAGGCCGAGGTCGTGGACCACCACAAGGGCGTCAAGATCGACATCCTTCGCTACAAGAACAAGACCGGCTACCGCCGTCGTCAGGGCCACCGCCAGCAGTACACGGCGATCAAGGTCACTGAGATCCCCGCGGCTGCGAAGTAAGGGACTGAGGAGAGATGGCACACAAGAAGGGCGCATCGTCCACCCGTAACGGTCGTGACTCCAACGCTCAGCGCCTCGGCGTGAAGCGCTTCGGCGGTCAGGTCGTCAACGCGGGCGAGATCCTTGTCCGCCAGCGTGGCACCCACTTCCACCCGGGTGCGGGCGTCGGCCGTGGCGGCGACGACACGCTGTTCGCGCTGCAGGCCGGTTCGGTGCAGTTCGGCACCCACCGTGGCCGCAAGGTCGTGAACATCGTCCCGGTCGCCTGAGCCTGATTCTCAAGGCCCAGACCGAACGTTTCGCGAGGCGGACCTCACTTCCCGATCGGGAAGGCGGGTCCGCCTTTCGCGTGTTGACATAGGTATCACCCCGTAAGTATCTGGAGGCACTGCACCATGACCACCTTCGTGGACCGCGTCGAGCTGCACATCGCCGCGGGTAACGGAGGCCACGGCTGCGCCTCCGTACACCGGGAGAAGTTCAAGCCGCTCGGCGGCCCGGACGGTGGCAACGGCGGCCGCGGCGGCGACGTCATCCTGACTGTCGACCAGTCCGTGACGACGCTCCTCGACTACCACCACTCCCCGCACCGCAAGGCCACCAACGGCAAGCCCGGCGAGGGCGGAAACCGGGCCGGCAAGGACGGCCAGGACCTGGTCCTGCCCGTCCCCGACGGCACGGTGGTGCTGGACAAGGACGGCAACGTCCTCGCCGACCTCGTCGGCCACGGCACCTCCTACGTCGCCGCCCAGGGCGGCCGCGGCGGCCTCGGCAACGCGGCCCTCGCCAGCGCCCGCCGCAAGGCACCCGGCTTCGCGCTCCTCGGCGTGCCCGGGGACCTCGGGGACATCGTCCTGGAGCTGAAGACCGTCGCGGACGTGGCCCTGGTCGGCTACCCGAGCGCCGGCAAGTCCTCGCTGATCTCGGTGCTGTCCGCGGCCAAGCCGAAGATCGCCGACTACCCGTTCACCACCCTGGTCCCCAACCTCGGTGTGGTGACCGCCGGTTCCACCGTCTACACCATCGCCGACGTGCCGGGACTCATCCCGGGCGCCAGCCAGGGCCGGGGCCTCGGGCTGGAGTTCCTGCGCCATGTCGAGCGGTGCAGCGTCCTCGTCCACGTCCTGGACACCGCGACCCTGGAGTCCGAGCGGGACCCCGTCTCCGACCTCGACATCATCGAGGAGGAGCTCAAGCAGTACGGCGGCCTCGGCGACCGGCCCCGGATCGTCGTCCTCAACAAGATCGACGTTCCCGACGGCAAGGACCTCGCCGAGATGGTCCGTCCCGACCTGGAGGCCCGCGGCTATCGCGTCTTCGAGGTGTCCGCGGTCGCCCATCTGGGCCTGCGCGAGCTGACGTTCGCGCTCGGCGACCTGGTCGGCCAGGCCCGCGCGGCCAAGCCCAAGGAGGAGGCGACCCGGATCGTCATCCGGCCCAAGGCCGTGGACGACGCCGGTTTCACCGTCACCCAGGAGGAGGACGGCCTCTTCCGGGTGCGGGGCGAGAAGCCCGAACGCTGGGTCCGCCAGACCGACTTCAACAACGACGAGGCCGTCGGCTACCTCGCCGACCGGCTCAACCGCCTCGGTGTCGAGCAGGAGCTCATGAAGGCGGGCGCCCGCTCGGGCGACGGCGTCGCCATCGGCCCCGAGGACAACGCCGTCGTCTTCGACTGGGAGCCGTCCATGATGTCCGGCGCCGAGATGCTCGGCCGGCGCGGCGAGGACCACCGCTTCGAGGAGCAGCGGCCCGCCGTACAGCGCCGCCGCGACCGGGAGGCGGAACGCGACGAGTCCCTGCGGGAGTACGGCGACTTCGACCCGTTCGAGTAGAGCCGACGGGCCCCGGTTCCCGGGGGTGCGCTGATCTGCCGTCGGACCTGTCGGACCTGTCGGACCTGTCGGTGCCGTGGGACCCGCAAGACCCGGCTAACCCGTAAGCCCCGTAAGACCTGAGACTCGCAAGACCCGTTGCGGCCCGGAGCTGTTCCCGGTCGCAACGGGTCTTTCGTTGTCTGCCCAGTTGTCATGTGCACGCAGGTCTGCGTTCAGCCGGTGGACCGTCCGGCCGTGGGAGCTTCCGAAGGCCAGACCGTCCAAGAGGCCACTGTGGCAAGGGAGTCCGCGCATGACCGGAGCACCATCGCCCGACCGACGCCGCTTTCTGACCGCCGGTGCCGCCGTCCTCGGAGCCGCCGCATCCGCCCAGCTCTGGCTGCCGTCCGTCGCGCGGGCCGCCGAGAGCCCGCTGCCCGAAGGTGTGTTCAGCCTCGGCATCGCCTCGGGCGACCCGCTGCCCGACGGCATCGTGCTCTGGACCCGGCTCGCCCCCGACCCCCTGCACGGCGGCGGCATGCCCGACGAGATCGTCCCCGTCGAGTGGGAGATCGCCGAGGACGAGCGCCTCCGCAAGGTCGTCCGCCGCGGCACCGCCTACGCCCGGCCCGAGTACGGGCACAGCGTTCACGTGGACGTACGAGGACTGCATCCGGGCCGCTCCTACTGGTACCGCTTCCGCTCCGGCGGACGGATCTCCCCGACCGGCCGTACCCGCACCGCCCCCCACCCGCACGCCAGGGGCGGCTCCCTGCGCGTCGCCCTCGCCTCCTGCCAGAACTGGCAGCACGGCTACTTCACCCCGTACGCCGACATGCTCGCCCAGGACCCCGACGTCGTCCTCTTCGTCGGCGACTACATCTACGAGTCCACGCCGTCCTCCGCCGGCCCCCGCCGCCACGAGGGCACCGGCGAGCCGTACACCCTGGTGCAGTACCGCAACCGCTACGCCCAGTACCGCAGCGACCCCGACCTCGCCGCCATGCACGCCAACGCGCCCTGGGTGGTCACCTTCGACGACCACGAGGTCGACAACGACTGGGCCGGCGAGATCCCCCAGGACCCCGACAAGCAGTCCCACGACGCGTTCGTCGCCCGGCTCACCGCCGCCTTCCAGGCCTACTACGAGCACATGCCGGTCCGGGCCACCGCGATCCCGGACGGCCCGCACATCCAGATGTACCGCCGCCTGGAGTTCGGCCGCCTCGTCCGGCTCAACGTCCTCGACACCCGCCAGTTCCGCAGCGACCAGGTCACCAGCCAGGCCGCCGCCGAGGACCCCGCCCTCACCATGCTCGGCGCCGAACAGAAACAGTGGCTCCTCGACGGACTGCACGGCTCACCGGCCCGCTGGAACCTGATCGCCTCGCAGATCATGATGGCCGAGACCGACATCCTGCCCGGCGACGGAAAACTCTGGTACTACGACGCCTGGGACGGCTACCAGGTCGAACGCAACGCCCTGCTCGACGGGTTCGCCTCCGTCCGCAACCCCGTCGTGCTCAGCGGCGACCGCCATCTCACCATGATCAGCGACCTGAAGAAGGACTTCGCGGACCCCTCGTCGGACGTCGTCGGCGCCGAGTTCGTCGGCACCTCCATCTCCAGCAACGGCGACCAGGACCAGGCCGCGTTCCACGCCCAGTGGGATCCGCTGAAGGCCGACAACCCGCACTGGAAGGTCATCGACGCCCACCGCGGCTACCACCTCTTCGACATCCGCCGCGACGGCATCGACGCGCGCGTGCGGGCCGTCGACACCGTCGTCGCACCGCACGCCACCGCGAGCACGCTCGCCACCCTGCGCGTAGAGACGGATGAACCGGGCGTACAGGTCGTGTGACGTACGAACCGGGCGCCCCAAAGGTCAAGTCTGTGTAACAGGAGCCTGGGACTCATCTGTGTCCCAGGCTCTTCTCAGGTGAACCTAAGATAAACGTCTTACCTTCCGTTAACCATGGAGACGGACTGTACGAGAGGCCAAGCCCCGGTGAACAATGCCCCCGCAGACCCCATAGGCCCCACCGGTCCCCTTGCCGCCCTGCCCGCCGGCACCCGCCTGCTGCACATCGGCCCGCACAAAACGGGGACCACGGCCATCCAGGGCGCCCTGTTCGCCGCGAAGGACAAGCTGCCCGGACACGGGGTGGAGTTCCCCGCGTCCACCCGGCACCCGATGGAGGCCGCCCTCGCAGCCTGCGCCCGGCCCGCGATGATCGGCGACGTCGTGCCCACCGAGCAGCACTGGACGCGGCTGCTCAAGCAGGTCGAGGCCACCGGCTCCCGTACCTCGGTGATCAGCAGTGAGTTCTTCGCCGACGCCCCCGACGACGAGACCGTCGCCCGCATCGTCGAACAGCTCGGCGGCGAACGCGTCCACGTCCTCGTCACCCTCCGCCCGCTCGCCAGGATCATGCCCTCGCAGTGGCAGCAGTACGTGCAGAACGGACTGCGCATGGGCTACGAGGACTGGCTGGAGCACATGCTCCGCAAGGCCCCCTACGAGAAGCCCAACCCCAGCTTCTGGCACCGGCACCGGCACGACCGGCTCGTCGAACGCTGGGTCCGCGCCGCCGGCGCCGACCGGGTCACCGTCGTCGTGGTCGACGACCGGGACCGCGACGGCCTGATGCGCACCTTCGAGGCCCTCCTCGGACTCCCCGAAAAGCTTCTCCAGCCCGTCCCGGACACGGCGAACCGCTCCCTCACCCTCGCCGAGACCGAAATGCTGCGAAAGCTCAACGTCGAATTCCGCGGCAATGGACTCCCCGACGAGCTGTATTCCAAGCTCGTCCGCAACGGCGCCGTCATGCATATGAAGAACTCGTGCAGCCCCACCGCCGCCGACGTGAAGATCTCCACCCCTGACTGGGCCGTCGAGGCCGCCGGCCGTATCGGAGCCGAGATGGTGGAGCGCATCGGCGCCATGGGTGTCCGCGTCATCGGCGAACCCGCCCTGCTCCACGCCCTGCCCGCCGTCCCCGCACAGCCGGGACCGCCCGCCGGCGAGGCCCGCATCACCTCCGAGGTCGCCGCTCAGGCGCTCTACGGCGCGCTCGCCGCGGCGGCCGCGGCACCGGTACGCCACACCGCCGAGGCGAAGTCCCGCACCGTGCACCAGACATCGTCCAAGGAACTCGTACGGGTCCTGGGGCACCGATGTCTGAAGAAGCTGCGGCGGCGGTGAGACGACGGGAAAGGGGGACGGCGTAGCCCTGCTAAGCCGTCCCTGCATCACGGCGTAGTGCTACTGAGACGCGCGTCGTGTCACGCACAGCAATCGGAATGAGCTGTGTAGTTACTCACAGCAAATTCGCGGGACTCTTCCAGTCGTCCGACGGGCGGCGCCCATCACCAGCGATACAAGGTGAATGAAAGGTTGCGGGCACATATGCAGTGGACGGCGCTCACCTTGCACAGCGGTTACCTGAAGTGGGACCATTTCGAGGTTCCCTGATGCCCCAAGGTAGGTCACCTGTGTCCCAGCGCATAGCCAAGCCCCGAACCACCGCAGTGATCCTGGCCGGTGGCACCGGCCAGCGGGTGGGTCTGGCGATCCCCAAGCAGTTGCTGAAGATCGCCGGCAAGGCCGTCATCGAGCACACCCTGGCCACTTTCGAGAAGGCCGACTCGATCGACGACATCATCGTGCTGATGGCACCGGGCTACGTCCCGGACGTCGAGAAGATCGTCGCCAAGGCCGGACTCACCAAGGTCAAGAAGGTCATCGAGGGCGGCAGCACGCGGAACGAGACCACCGAGCGTGCCATCCAGGCCCTCGGCGAGGGCCTCGCCGAAGGCGAGGACCTCAACGTCCTCTTCCACGACGCCGTACGCCCCCTGCTGTCGCGGCGGGTCATCGACGACTGCGTCACCGCGCTGGAGCGCTACCAGGCCGTCGACGTCGCCATCCCGTCCGCCGACACCATCATCGTCACGCGCACCCACGGCCAGGACGGCGAGTTCATCACCGAGATCCCGGACCGCTCCCGGCTGCGCCGCGGCCAGACCCCGCAGGCGTTCAAGCTGTCCACGATCAAGAGGGCCTACCAGGTCGCCGCCGGCGACCCCAACTTCCAGGCCACCGACGACTGCTCCGTCGTCCTCAAGTACCTGCCGGACGTGCCGATCCACGTCGTCGCCGGCGACGAGTACAACATGAAGGTCACCCAGCCCGTCGACGTCTTCATCGCCGACAAGCTCTTCCAGCTCGCCTCCACCGCCGCTCCCGAGCAGAACGGCGAGGAGGACTACCGCGAGCTGCTCACCGGCAAGACCGCGGTGATCTTCGGCGGCTCGTACGGCATCGGCAAGGACATCGCCGAACTCGCCGAGTCCTACGGCGCCAACGTCTACGCCCTCGGCCGCTCCACCACCGGCACCCACGTGGAGAACCCGGAGGAAGTCGATGACGCGCTCTCCAAGGCGTACGCCGAGACCGGCCGCATCGACTACGTCGTCAACACCGCGGGCGTGCTGCGCATCGGCAAGCTCGCCGAGACCGACAACGCCACCATCGAAGAGGCGCTGAAGGTCAACTACCTGGCGCCGGTGCAGATCGCCCGTTCCAGCTACAAGTACCTCGCCGAGACCAAGGGCCAGCTGCTGCTCTACACCTCCAGCAGCTACACCCGCGGCCGTGCCGAGTACAGCCTCTACTCCTCGACCAAGGCCGCCATGGTGAACCTCACCCAGGCCCTGTCCGACGAGTGGGCCGGGGACGGCGTCCGCGTCAACTGCATCAACCCCGAGCGCACCGCCACCCCGATGCGCACGAAGGCGTTCGGCCAGGAACCGACAGGCTCCCTGCTCTCCTCCGAAGCCGTCGCCCGCACCTCTCTCGACGTGCTGCTGTCCGAGCTCACCGGCCATGTCATCGACGTCCGCCAGCAGGACCCGACGGCCGCCGCCGGCCAGGCCTCCGGCTTCGAGCAGGCCCTGGCCAGTGTCCTGGACCGACAGGACGGCGTGGCATAATCGGCAGTCATTAGTCATCTGTAATTCAGGCCTCTGTGGTTGCGCGTTCGCTGAGCACTCACAGGGGCCTGAACCCGTAAAAACCCAGATCGACCACCTCCCGATCGTCCGCAAGGTCAAATTCAGGCCTTTTTGTCAGCAAAAGGTTCTCCGTGATATCCACCGCTATTCGCGTCGCCCGGGTGGGCAGCGCGGCCGAGCTGGCCGCGGCGGCACTCATGATGCTCGGCTTCCCGGTCCTCATGGTCGCCGCGCTCGTCCCGAGCGTTTACGCCTTCGCGGCCGCGGCCGCGGTCACGTACCTGGCGGACCACTACCTGCACCGCAAGGGCAGCTATCTCGTCAACCGCCTGAGCAAGGTCCGAGCCGGTCTGTCCATCCGCTTCCTGATCCGGCAGCTGCTGCTGATCCTGCTGCTGGCCCGGATGAACCTCTCGAACGGCCTGATCTTCTACGGCGCGGTCGCCTGTTTCATCGCCTTCTACGGCCTTCAGGCCCCGCACGGCGCACTGGTCACTCTGATCCGCAACCGCCGCCGGATGCCCGTCGCCACCCGCAACGTCGACCTGAAGTCCCGCATCCGCATCCCGGACGCCCCGCCGCGCGGTCTGCTCGACCGCTCCGCCGAGAAGATGCTTCACCTCGACCTCGCGGCCGTCGTCGGTCTGCTGATCTCGGCGGTGACGGACAGCGCGATCGCCGGAGCCATCGGCATCGGGATCACCCTCGCCCTGGGCTCCCTCTACGTGCTGGTGCTGATGCCGTACGTGCGCGGCCGCAAGACCCCGCCGGACGCCGACACCGTGCTGGCCGCCGTCGACGACTGGCTGGCCGACTACCAGCCCGGGACCGTGCTGTACTTCTCCGGCTCCAAGGACTCCGCCTACCAGGTCAACATGTGGCTGGAGACCATGGAACAGCTGGAGTCCCGCCCGCTGATCCTGCTGCGCGAGCGGGTCATCCTGAAAAACCTCGCCCCGACCAGCGTCCCCGTCATCTGCGTGCCCGGCGGCGTGCACCTGATGAACATGGACCTCTCCACGGTGCGCGTCGCTCTCTACGCGGCCAACGTCGGCAAGAACATCCACCTGCTGCGCGTCCCCACGATGAAGCACGTCTTCATCGGCCACGGCGACAGCGACAAGCTGGCCAGCGTCAACCCGTTCAGCAAGGCGTACGACGAGGTGTGGACCGCGGGCCGCGCGGGCCGCGACCGCTACGCCATCGCCGACGTCGGCGTCCGCGACGACGACATCGTCGAGGTCGGCCGCCCTCAGCTGGCCCCCATCCAGAGCTGGCAGGGCGTCCCCGACGGCCGCATCCCCACCGTGCTCTACGCGCCCACCTGGGAAGGCTGGGACGGCGACCCCGGCAACACCTCCCTCGTGCTCGCGGGCGAGAACATCGTGAAGACGCTGGTCAAGGCCGACCCGCCGGTTCGCGTCCTCTACAAGCCGCACCCCTTCACCGGTACCGTCAGCGCCGAGGCCGGCGCCGCACACCGGCGCGTCACCGCTCTCGTCGAGAAGGCCGCCGAGGCCCGCGCCACCGATGCCCGCTTCACCGCTGACACGGACGCCCAGGCCACGGCGAAGGCCGAACTGACCCGCATCGAGTCCCGCCTGGCCGAGCTGGTCGGCACCGGCGACGACAGGCGCGACGAGGCCGAGGCAAGCCGGGACGACATCGTCGACCTCGGCAAGCACGAGGAGATCGCCCGGCTGCGCGCCGACTGGAACGACTTCTACTGGCAGACCCTGCCGTCGTACCGGCACGCCGTCATCACCGGCGCCGAACCCCGCCTGTACGACTGCTTCAACGTCTCCGACGCGATGGTCTCCGACATCTCCAGCGTGGTCTCAGACTTCATCGCGAGTGGCAAGCCGTACGCCGTCACCGACTCCGCCGGCGTCGGCGTGGAGGAGTTCAAGCGGGCCAACACCGCCGTGCGCGCCGCCGTGATCCTCTCCAACAGCGCCAAGGAACTCGGCGGCCTCCTGGACGCCGTACGCGACCCGTCGGCCGATCCGCTGGCCGCCGACCGGGACGAGCTCAAGCACTACCTGCTCGGACCGGACGAGCCGACCTCCATCGAGCAGTTCGACGGCGCGGTGGCCGCGCTCGCCCGTAAGGCCGAGACCCGCAACCTGGGCCAGGAGGCCCGGATCGCGGCCGGTGACCCCGAGGCCGCGACCGCCGGCTGACGACCGTCAGGACACCGCTCACGGGCTCGGTCCCGGGGATCTCCCCGGGACCGAGCCCGTTCGGGTTTTGCAGACGCGACGCGTTCTCTTACCTCTGCTTAGTAATGCACGGACTTCTTCTTACCCCCGCTTCGCTGATCGCGTTGAGCAGCTCTTACCGTGCGTCCGTACTGTCCGGTGCAAGTCGCTCTACACCATCAGGCTATCCGTTCGTCATGTGAGCTGGGCCACTGAGTGCGTGCTCCAAGGCAACCTGTCGAGTCGATCGGTCATCTAAGACATTGCGTTCGAGATGACGCAGGGGGAACGCACCATTGACTAGGGGGAAACGTGACCGTCGTTGCGCAGCCTGATGTGACCGTGATCATCGGGGCGTACGAAGCGATGCCGTACCTGGTCGAGTGCCTGGCCTC
The DNA here is from genome assembly GCF_014645815.1 of Streptomyces fuscichromogenes. Taxonomy (GTDB): domain Bacteria; phylum Actinomycetota; class Actinomycetes; order Streptomycetales; family Streptomycetaceae; genus Streptomyces; species Streptomyces fuscichromogenes. Next base: position 461,818 of record NZ_BMML01000002.1, read on the forward strand.
GGTCGAGCGCCAGACCCTCGACCCGGCCCGCATGGAGGTCATCGCCGTCGACGACGGCTCCACCGACGGCACGGGGGAGTACCTGGAGGAGTTCGCGGCCCGCGCCGCCATGCCGGTGACCGTGATCCGCCAGGAGAACTCCGGCGGCCCCAGCGGCCCGCGCAACGTCGGCCTCGCCAAGGCCACCGGCCGCTACGTGTTCTTCCTGGACGCCGACGACCGACTCGGCCCCGAGGCGCTGGAACGCATGGTCGCGATGGCCGACAAGAACAGCACCGACGTCGTCCTCGGCAAGGTCGAGGGGATCAACCGCAAGGCGCCGGAGTCGATGTGGGGCAAGACCGTCGGCCGTACCGACGTCTTCTCCTCCAACATCAAGTTCGCGCTCAGTGCCCAGAAGCTCTTCCGCCGCGAGCTGCTGGAAAGGCACAGCATGCGGTTCGACGAGTCCCTGTGGACCGGCGAGGACGCGCTGTTCACCATGGAGGCCTATCTGCGCGCCGACGGCGTCTCCGTGGTCGCCGACCACACCTGCTACTACCTCGTCGGGCGCGCCGACGGCAAACACGTCACCAAGAGCGGCAGTTACACCCTGCGCTTCGACTCCGCGCGCGCCCTGATCAACCTGATCGCCGAGATGGTCCCGGCGGGGGCGCGGCGCGACGGCCTCATGGTCCGGCCGTTCAAGGTCACGGTGCTTCCGCAGTTCGGACCCAAGTTCCTGAAGGACACCGACGAGGTACGGAAGCACAAGCTGGAGCTGGTCAAGCCGCTGATGGACGCGCACTGGAACTCCGAGGTGGCCCGCCGCCTCAAGGTCCACGAGCGGCTCCAGCTGCACCTGGTGGCCGTCCGGCGTACCGAGCTCCTCCCGGACGTCGTCGAGTTCCTGCGGGCCAAGAAGAAGCCCACCCCGGTCCTGGAGAAGCGCGGCACCCGCGTCTATCTCGGCTACCCGCACTTCCGTTCCAAGGCGGCCGGGGTCCCCGACTGGATCTATCTCGCCGAACCCCGCGAGGCCCGCGCCGTCCAGGGCTACCGGGAGGAGGCCGCCAACACCTTCCTGCGGCGCGCGCTGCGCAAGCTGCGGCGGTCGCTGCCTACCCGGGACGTGAAGGCGGCGGCCGCCTGACCCGGACTCCGTGCGGTTACCCGCCAGACCCCAGCGCCCGCCGGATCGGCTTGCCCACGGCGCGGCGAGCCCGCCGGTAGGCCGAGGTCGGCTGCGCAGCGGCCGCGGCGGCCGTCTTGGCGGCACGGACCCCGGCACGCGACAGCTCCTTCTCCAGCCGGGCGTTGTCCAGCGACAGTTCGTCTATACGGCTGTGCAGCCAGCCGAACCGTGAGGTGAGCGAGGCGATGTCCACGTCGTTCCAGGGGCGGATTCCCGCCGGGAACGCCAGTGTCCGCATCTGCTCCTCGAAGGTCGCTCCGCCGTCGCCGTGGGTGAAGGTGTTCTGCAGTCCGTTCCTGCTGAGGAACCCGGTGAACCGCTCGAAGCGCTCCCGGTGACCGCCCACCAGTCCGCCGAAGTCGGCCTCCGCGTACAGCTTCGCCGGGTCCGCCGACTCGGGGTCCTTGACCGCCTGGTCCAGCCGCCGGTGCGGAATCTCGAAGTAGCGGCACAGTTCCAGCGTCCGCGAGTCACCGCACAGCACGGTGGCCGGCGTGCCGGCCAGCAGTGCCGCGATGTTGCCGTGGATGCGCGAACCGAAGGAGAAGTCGAAGGAACGCAGATCGTCGACCCAGGTGAACGGGTCGACGTAGACCCGCACCTTGTCCTCGCGGAACATCGGATGGTCCGGATGGGTGGGGATCGCGGTCACCGCGGCGTTGGGATCCGACAGATCCCGCCAGTGCAGCTGCCGTGCGTCACTGAGGTTCTGGCCGACGAAACGCAGGTGCGGATAGCGCTCGTGGGTGCGCGTGATGATCCGGTCCAGGCCCTGTGTGCGGACGGCGCTGTGCGAGCCGTTGATCGCGATCCGCGATTCCGGCGTCAGCTCCAGCGCCTTCTTGTGCACGGGGAGGCTTTCACCGTGCATGAACAGCGAAGGGCAGCCGATGACCTCGACGTCCTTGAAGCCCATGTCCCTCAGGTACTGCTCGGTGAACTCGCCCCGTACACCGATCGACGCGCTGCGATCCAGCACGGCGGCGCAGAACTCCCGCACGGACGGCTCGATCCGCTTCAGCCGTTCCGGGTTGTAGCTCACCCCGGTCTGCGCGCCGACACCCAGCACGACCACCGGGATCTTCAGCTTCGAGATCAGTCGGGTCATCCGCTTCAACGAGCCCTCGAAGGAGGGACGGAAGGCGTTGGCGAGCGGTACGACGAAGGCGTCGTACTCCTTGTTGATGCGTGCGGCGGCGGAGACCTCGGAGGGTATGCCGTTCGAGACGACCTCGGTGTCCGGCGTCTCGAGGATCTTGTGGGCGGCGTCGCTGAAGATCAGGTTGCCCGAGTTGGTGGCGATGACGTCCCGGTGCAGAGCCTCCTCGACGGTGACGACGTCGTAGGGACTCTTGCCTGATCTGAGAAGGATGCGCTTCACGCTGCGAACTTTAGATGACACAAACTTCAAACTAACTTTGCGTTTGCTTCATTTTCTATATGCAGTCAGTGCAACCTTTTTGCCATGTGCGGGGCGTGGTCAAGTGATCACTTGCTGTCTGCATGTATCGCCGCCTGCACTTCCGTCCATGCCGTTGTCCGGGGGTTGGACGGGCGCGTCCCGCGCGCGTCCCCTTCGCGTAGATTGCTGCCACGCGCAAGGAAGTGGGGACAGGACGTGGCAATGGCCAGGCAGGCCGTCGGCGAAGCCCGCAGGATCGTCGTCAAGGTGGGCTCCTCCTCGCTGACCACCGCCTCCGGCGGCCTGGACGCGGACCGTGTCGACGCGCTCGTCGACGTCCTGGCCAAGAGCCGCAGCGGCGGGGAGAGGGAGATCGTCCTCGTCTCCTCCGGTGCCATCGCCGCCGGACTCGCCCCGCTCGGCCTGCGGCGCCGCCCCCGGGACCTGGCCCGCCAGCAGGCCGCCGCCAGCGTCGGCCAGGGCCTGCTCGTCGCCCGCTACACCGCCTCCTTCGCCCGCTACGCCGTCCGCGTCGGACAGGTCCTGCTCACCTCCGACGACATGAGCCGCCGCGCTCACCACCGCAACGCCTCCCGCACCCTCGACAAGCTGCTCGCGATGGGCGCGCTGCCGGTCGTCAACGAGAACGACACCGTCGCCACCGACGAGATCCGATTCGGCGACAACGACCGCCTTGCCGCCCTCGTCGCCCACCTCGTCCACGCCGACCTGCTGGTCCTGCTCTCCGACGTCGACGGCGTCTACGACGGTGACCCGAGCAGGCCCGGCACCTCGCGGATAGCGGAGGTCAAGGGGCCCGAGGACCTCGCGGACGTCGAGATCGGCAGCGCCGGGAAGGCCGGCGTCGGCACCGGCGGGATGGTCACCAAGGTGGAGGCCGCCCGGATCGCCGCCGCCGCGGGCATCCCGGTGGTCCTCACGAGTGCCGTGCACGCCGCCGACGCGCTCTCCGGCGGCGACACCGGCACCTACTTCCACCCCACCGGCAAACGGTCCGCAGACCGCCTCCTGTGGCTCCAGCACGCCTCCACCCCGCAGGGCTCGCTCACCCTCGACGACGGGGCCGTCCGCGCGGTCGTACAGGGCCGTAAATCGCTGCTGCCGGCCGGGATCGCCGCCGTGGAGGGCGAGTTCGGCGCCGGTGACCCGGTCGAGCTGCGCGACACCCAGGGGCGCGCCGTGGCCCGCGGGCTGGTCAGTTTCGACGCCAAGGAGATCCCCCAGCTGATCGGGCGTTCGACCAGGGAGCTGGCGCGCGAGCTGGGCCCGGCGTACGAACGTGAGGTCGTACACAGGGACGACCTGGTGATCCTGCACCCGTAAAACGGGGCGTAACGACGGCCCCCGGTGGGGGACGTTCCGTAAAACCGCCACACGAACCCTTGCGGCCTGCTCAACTTTGTCTCAGGACCACGTTCCGCACGAGCACAGCTGTAAGGAGGCCGTCGTGAGACGAGTGCGCCCTGGTGCTGCGGCCTCCCGCGGTGCTCTGACGAGCGTCGCGGCCGGGGACACCTATGAGGAGCCGAAGGACCTGCCCCGCCTGTGGCACGTCACCCTCAGCGTCTGCGGTGCCGAGGTCCCCCTGCCGGAACTGCGCCGCGGACTCGAACAACTGGCCCACGACCACCCCTTCCTCCTCACCAGCCGCTATGCCTGCGACCACGCCGAGATCCGCTACTGGGAAGAGGCCCGCGACCTCCACGACGCCGCCGCCGTCGCCCTGCGCCTGTGGGGCGAGCACCGTCAGACCGCCGGCCTGCCCGCGTGGGAGATCGTCGGCCTGGAGGTCATCGACCGCACGACCTACCATCAGCGGATCGCCGAGGGCTACGGCCCGCCGCCCGCGACACCGGTCGGCATCCACCCGTTCTGAGCCCCCGGGTCCCACCGCTCCGAGCCCCCGGGTCCCACCGCTCCGAGCCCCCGGGTCCCACCGCTCCGAGCTCCCGGGGCCCACCGGCCCTCCTGGTCCAGCGGTCTCGCGGGTCCACCGGGACCCGCTGATCCCGGCGGGTATTGTCCCTGTTTGATCCCGTCTCGCGGTGTGGGATGAATCGTGGACGGCCCACCGGGGCGCACTACCCTTCCCTCATGACCACGCTCTCGCCGTACGACGCCATGTCCCCGGTCACCCAGGCCGCCTACCGCGCCAAGGCCGCCGCCGCCGACCTCGCGCCGCTGCCGCGTGCCGTGAAGGACGACGCGCTGCTCGCCGTCGCGGACGCCCTGGAGGTCCGTACGAGCGAGATCGTCGAGGCCAACGCGAAGGACATCGCCAAGGCCCGCGAGAACGGCACCAGCGAGGCGATCATCGACCGCCTCACCCTCACCCCGGAGCGGGTCCGCGCCATCGCCTCCGACGTCCGTGACGTCGCGAAGCTGCCCGACCCGGTCGGCGAGGTCGTCCGCGGTTCCACCCTTCCCAACGGCATCGACCTGCGGCAGGTCCGCGTCCCGCTCGGCGTCGTCGGCATCATCTACGAGGCCCGCCCGAACGTCACCGTCGACGCCGCCGCCCTCTGCCTGAAGTCCGGCAACGCGGTCCTGCTGCGCGGTTCCGCCTCCGCCTACGAGTCGAACACGGCGCTGGTGAGGGTCCTGCGGGACGCCGTCGGCGGTGCCGGGCTGCCCGCCGACGCCGTCCAGCTGGTGCCCGGCGAGGGCCGCGAGTCCGTCCACGAGCTGATGCGCGCCCGCGGCCTCGTCGACGTCCTCATCCCGCGCGGCGGCGCCTCCCTCATCCAGACCGTCGTCATGGAGTCCAAGGTCCCGGTCATCGAGACCGGCACCGGAAACTGCCACGTCTACGTCGACGCCCACGCTGACATCGACATGGCCATCGACATCCTCATCAACTCCAAGGCGCAGCGGGTCAGCGTCTGCAACGCCGCCGAGACCCTCCTCGTCCACCAGGACATCGCCGCCGAGTTCCTGCCGCGCGCCCTCGACGCCCTCGCCGAGGCCGGCGTCACCGTGCACGCCGACGAACGTGTCCTCGCCCACGCCAAGGACTCCAAGGCGACCGTCGTCGAGGCCGTCCCGGAGGACTGGGAGACCGAGTACCTGTCGTACGACATCGCCGCCGCCGTCGTCGACTCCCTCGACAAGGCCGTCGAGCACATCCGGCTGTGGACCTCCGGGCACACCGAGGCCATCGTCACCACCTCCCAGCAGGCCGCCCGCCGCTTCACCCAGCTGGTCGACTCCACCACCGTCGCCGTGAACGCCTCCACGCGTTTCACCGACGGCGGCCAGTTCGGATTCGGCGCCGAGATCGGCATCTCCACCCAGAAGCTGCACGCCCGCGGCCCCATGGGCCTGCCGGAGCTGACCAGCACCAAGTACATCGTCACGGGCGACGGCCACATCCGCCGCTGACGTCCGTACGCCCGCCGTACCTCGGACGGCCGTATCCCGGACGGCCCTGTGGCGCGCCGTCCGGTGGCCGTGAGGGGGTGCGGAAGGCGTGGTCGGCCGGTACGGGCGCGCGGAGGGGCGTACGGGTCCCGGGGCGGCGTGAGAGGCGTCTCACCGGGCCTATGAATTTCCATACCGTCTGCCCAAATTGACCCCCCAGGTCTACTCTGGTTCCGTGCCGGAGGACGTGGGGGGCACGCCGTTCCCTGACGGCTGGGAGCCCGACGACGACCATGATCACGGAATGTCGGACGAAGAGTTCGACGCCGTGGTCTTCGACGAGGCCTTCGTGAAGGCGGCTGTGGTCCATGAGCCGACCGCCGTCGAACGCCTCCTTGCCGCCGCCCAGGCCAGAGCCGAGGCCTCCGAGGCCGAGGCCCGCCGGGCCCACGCCAGAGGCGACCGCTACGACGACGCCTACGGCCCCGACGGCCCCGGATTCCGGCACTCCGGCGAACTCGACGACCCGGACGACGCCGACGTGCTCGAAGACGGCTACGGCGCCGCCGGGACGTACGGCAAACACGTCCGCTGGCACCGTCCCGTCGCCTGGGTGCTCGCCCTCGTCATGGGGATCGGCATGGTCGCGCTCGCCTTCGCCGCGGTCTACCGCAGCGCCTCCTCGGGCGGCAGCCGCGACCAGGTGCCCAGGCCGCCCTCCACCGGCCAGGGACAGGGCACCGCGGCGGCCCCCTCGGTCTCCGCCGACTACTCCCAGCCCGCCAAGTCGGCGGCCTCCGCGGTCCCGCGCACGCCCTGAGCGGCCACGGCCGCCCTGATGGCAGTTCTGGTGAGAACCTGTCAGAAGTTGTCATGTAGCTGGGCGTTTACCTGAGGCTCCCGAGACCTACTCTGAAAGTATGGGCGGGCCAGGAGACCCACCTGAGGGGACACCCGAGGGCGGCCCCGTGGGTGGCGAGGACGAGTACCGATCCGTCGTCTTCGACGAATCGTTCGTCCGCGCTGCCCGCCTCCAGGAGTCCTCCGCACGCGAACGCATGACCGACCACGCGCCCGCCGTACGCCGTCGCCCGCCCCTGCGCCGCGGCCTCACCCGGCAGGCCCTGGTCCTCGTCATGCTGATCCTCGCCGCCTTCGGCACCGCGATCTACATGGGCGTCCGCCACCCCTACGGCACCGACGAGGCCCAGCAGCCCGTCGAACCCCTGCGGATGACCGTCATCCCGCTCTCCCCGCAGGGCAAGGTGCCCGGTGCCGCCGACGCCGAGGCCCTGTACGCGCACAGCCCCGCAGCGGAGTACGAGGTCGGCGCCGAGGGGATACCGTTGCCGACCGTGCACAGCACCGCGCACTTCTCCGACAGCCAGGTGGTCACCGCTCTGACCACGGTCAAGGACTACCTCGTCCGCTCCTCGCTCTACCCCGAGGTCCTCGACAGCAGCGAGGTGCGGCCCGCGCGGGCGCTGCTCGACCCCGGTCAGCTCGACCAGTTCGACCAGAGCGTCGACCACCCCGTGGCGGACGGCCGGCACGCCCCCACCGGATGGCTGGTCCGTTTCGACCCCACCCGCGCCGAACTCGCCGACCCGAGGATCCGCGTCCAGGGCAACCTGCGGGCCACCGAGACCGACCCGGCCACCCTGGAGATCAGCGCCGACCACACCTTCGTCTACGCGCTGCGGCCCACCGGCACCCCGGCCGGCGGCGCCCAGGTCTCCCTGTTCACCGTCCGCCGCGAGCTGACCTTCCGCTTCGACCGCGACGACCTGCGCCAGCACCAGACCCAGCTGGTCGTCTCCTACGTCCAGGCGGGTCCCCTGTCCTGCGCCGAGGACGCCGCCGACCACCTGCGTCCCCTGCTGGCCGGCCAGACGGCCAAGGCGGGCGGCCCGGCGGGCACGAACCCGTTCGCCACGGACGGCACCACCGCCCTGTGCGGGACACTGGCCACCGCGGCCGAGCCGAAGGTCTGAGCGGCAGGCCCACTAGGTCTGAGCGGCAGGCCCGCTACGCTCCGTCGCCCTCGGCCTGCGGGGGAGTGTCCCGCGGCGGTGCCTCGTCCGTCGATGCGTCCTCCGGCGCCGAGTCCTCCGGCGCCGAGTCCTTCGGTGCCCCGTCCTTCGGCGGCGGCGCGCTCGTGAACCCCTCGAAGCCGCGCTTCACCCGGCCGCCCAGACCCCCCGCCCCGCCCGCGAAGTCCGTGACCAGCTTCATCAGCGGATCCTTGGAGCTCTTCACGTCGCTGGCATAACTCGCCGCGGACTCCTTGAACGAGTCACCGACCGAGGTGTCCTTGTCCTCGGTGCGCCGCGGATAGTGACCGTCCATGATCCGCTGGTGGTCACGGGACTCGGCCCACTTCTTCAGCTCGGCCGCGCGGACCGTGGTGAAGGGGTGCGAGCGCGGCAGCACGTTCAGGATCTTCAGCACCGAGTCGCGCAGGTCACCGCCCTCCTCGTACTCCTCCGCCTGCTTGAGGAACGCGTCCACGTTCATCTCGTGCAGGTGGTTGCCGCCCGCTATCTTCATCAGCCCGCGCATCGAAGCCCGCAGGTCCTGCCCCACCAGCAGACCCGCGCGGTCGGCGGACAGCTCCGACTTGCGGAACCACTCCCGCAGGGCCGTGACGATCGCCAGGATCGCCAGGTTGCCCAGCGGGATCCAGGCGACCTTCAGGGCGAGGCTGGTCAGGAACAGCAGGATCGTGCGGTAGACGGAGTGCCCGGAGAGCGCGTGGCCCACCTCGTGGCCGACGACCGCGCGCATCTCCTCCTCGTCGAGAAGCTCCACCAGACCCGTGGTCACCACGATGATCGGCTCGTCCAGGCCGATGCACATCGCGTTCGGCTGCGGATCCTGCGTCACGTACATCGGCGGGACCTTCTCCAGGTCCAGGATGTAACAGGCATCCCGCAGCATGTCGTTCAGGTGGGTGAACTGCTGGTCGGACACCCGGACCGAGTCGGACAGGAACAGCAGCCGCAGACTCCGCTCCGGAAGCAGTCCGCTGAGCGCCTTGAAGACCGTGTCGAAACCGCTCAGCCTGCGCAGCGCCACCAGCGCCGAACGGTCCGCCGGATGCTCGTACGCACGCGAGGAGATCCCCGGGAACCGCTTGCGCCGCCTGCTCGGCACCCGCTCGTGCCCGCTCTGCTCGTGGCCGTCGTCGGACATGTCATCCCCCAGGTACGTGAGTGTCCACGGTGTGCCCCCGAAGCAGAGCCCAGCCTAGGCGGAGATACCGTGGGCGGGCAGTACAGCCGAAGGAGTCCCCATGGAGCACCACCCCCCGGCCGCCTGGCTGACCCAGGCCGCGAGCGCCGCCCAGCACCAGAGCTCGGGCGATCTGCTCCGGGTCGTCATCGTCGTCATGTTCGTCGGCTGCGCACTGACCGCCTGGTTCCTGCTGCGCGGGTACAAACAGAAGGACGACTGAGCCGCCGGGATCGTTCCCCGTCCGCCGTGACGCACGAGCCGGCAGGAGCACACCGGAGCCGTCCGGACGCCGGCCACCGGTCGGTGAGCGTCGGCCCAACGGAGGAGTCGGCGTGATCGCCGCCGGGCCGCCCGCATACGATGAGCCGACATCTTTATCCCGTCCACACGCGATAGGTCCTGCCGCAGATGATGAATCTCCACAGCACCGCTGCCCAGTTGGTCACCCTCGCCGCCGAGGGCGAGGGAGGCGGCAACCACAACAGCCTCAACCCGCTCGTCACCGGTGGCAGCGCGTTCCTCATCCTGCTGCTCCTGCTGTGGATCACCACCCGCTTCAACCGCGACCGCTGAGCCGGACGCCCGGCCCGGCACCGGTCCTCCGGGCGGGGCCCACGGACCGGGCCGGTAGGGTCTGCACGCATGGGAGAGCAGGACATGCCTACCGGTCCGGCGAATGACGAGGCCGAGTACGCCGGCGACACGGTGACGACCCCGCGGTACACGCCGGCGGTCCCCGCGCACACCGGCAAACGCCGCCTCGGTGTCATGGGCGGAACGTTCGATCCGATCCACCACGGTCACCTCGTGGCGGCCAGCGAGGTCGCCGCCCAGTTCCACCTCGACGAGGTGGTGTTCGTGCCCACGGGGCAGCCCTGGCAGAAGACCGCCCGCGCCGTCTCACCGGCCGAGGACCGCTATCTGATGACGGTCATCGCGACCGCGGAGAACCCGCAGTTCTCCGTCAGTCGTATCGACATCGACCGCGGCGGCCCCACCTACACCGTCGACACCCTGCGTGACCTGCGTGCCCTCAACCCGGACACCGACCTGTTCTTCATCACCGGCGCCGACGCGCTCGGCCAGATCCTCACCTGGCGCGACTCCGAGGAACTCTTCTCCCTGGCCCACTTCATCGGCTGCACCCGGCCCGGCCACCATCTGACCGACCGCGGTCTCCCCGAGGGCGGCGTCTCGCTGGTGGAGGTTCCCGCGCTCGCCATCTCCTCCACAGACTGCCGTGCGAGAGTCGCCAAGGGCGACCCCATCTGGTACATGGTGCCGGACGGAGTCGTGCGCTACATCGACAAGCGCGAGCTGTACCGCGGCGAGTGAGCCGAGAGGAGCACCGGTGAACGACCGATACGACGCGGGCTACGGAAGCGACCAGTACGAACTCGTCGGCTACGACGAGTACGGACAGCCGGTGTACCGCCAGATCCCGGCGCAACAGCAGCAGACGTACGACCCGTACACCGGGCAGGGGCAGGGGCAGGGGCAGGGGCAGGGGCAGGGCTACGGCTACGACCCGTACGCCGGCGGCGGGCAGCAGACCGCACCGGCGTACGACACCGGGCAGCAGGCGCCCGTCTACGACACCGGGCAGCAGCCGACCGTGCCGCCCACGCACGGGTACGACGGATACGACCCGTACGGCACCGGCGGCCAGACGGCCTACGACCCCTACGGGCAGGCGGCCACCAGCGGCCGGCAGCCCCGGGTCGCCGAGCAGACCGCGCACATCCCGCAGCAGGCCGGACCGGTCCGGGAACCCGCCGAGCCCCGCCAGGCCGACGGCCAAGGCGAAGGCGAACGGGATTACAACACCGGGCAGTTCGCGTTCGTCGAGCAGCCGGACGGTGACTCCGAGGACGTCATCGACTGGCTGAACTTCACCGAGAACCGCACCGAGCGCCGCGAGGAGGCCAAGCGTCGCGCCCGCAGCCGGATGATCGCCCTGGTCGTCGTTCTCGCCCTGGTCGCCGTCGGCGGCGTCGGCTACCTCTGGTACGCCGGAAAGATCCCCGGCCTGTCCTCCGCCGGCACCAAGAGCGGTACGACGACCTCGGCGGCCGCCCAGAAACGCGACGTGGTCGTCGTCCACCTGCACAACACCGGCGGTGGCGGCACCTCGACCGTGCTGCTCGTCGACAACACCACCACCAAGCAGGGCAGCACCGTCCTGCTGCCCAACTCCCTCGCCCTCACCGACGACGACGGCAGCACCACGACCCTCGCCAAGTCGGTCGACGACGACGGCTCCTCCGGGACCCGCGACCAGCTCGACACCGTCCTGGGCACCAACATCGAGGGCACCTGGCGTCTCGACACCCCCTATCTGCAGAACCTCGTCGAACTCGTCGGCAACATCGACATCGACACCAACGCCGACGTCCCTGACCCGGACACCAAGAAGAAGGGCGAGGCTCCCCTGGTCCACCAGGGCAAGGACCAGACCCTCAGCGGCAAGGCCGCCGTCGCCTACGCCACCTACCGCGCCTCCGGCGAGGCCCAGAACGCCCAGCTGGAGCGGTTCGGGCAGGTCATGCAGGGCGTACTGCGCAAGATGTCGTCCGACGCCTCCGCCGCGACGACCACCGTGCAGACCCTCGCGCAGATCCTCGACCCGTCCCTCACCGACAAGGACCTCGGCACCTTCCTCGCCAAACTCGCCGACCTCGCCAAGGGCGGCGACTACAAGACCGCCCTGCTGCCCGTGCAGAGCGACGGCACGCTGAGCGCCGAGACCAGTTCCAGCGTGGTCAAGGACGTCCTCGGCGGCACCGCCAAGAGCCCCTCCGCGGGCTCCGCGGTCCGCGTCTCCGTCCAGAACGCCACCGGCGTCAAGGACGACACGGAGAAGGCCCGCGTGGTCCTCGTCAACGGCGGCTACACCTTCCTGGAGGGCGGTACGGCCGCCACCACCCAGGCAGCCTCCAAGGTGCTCTACTCCGACGCCGCCGACAAGGAGAACGCCACCGAGGTCGCCAAGACCCTCGGCCTGGGCACCGGCGCCGTCCAGAAGGGCACGGTCGGCTCGGGCGCCGACGTCTCGGTGGTCCTCGGCCAGGACTACAAGCCGTCCTCCTCCTGAGCGGCGGCCCCTCGCACCCCACGTGACGCGGTAATCACGTGGGGTGCGACCGGCGGTCCGTGAGACCCTTGGTGTCAAACGACCGCCGAAGGAAAGCCACGCAGTGACCGCAACCGACCGTTCCATCGAGCTCATCACCGCCGCCGCACAGGCGGCCGCCGACAAGCTCGCCCACGACGTCATCGCTTACGACGTCAGCGACGTCCTGTCGATCACGGACGCCTTCCTGCTGGCCTCCGCACCCAACGACCGCCAGGTCAAATCGATCGTCGACGAGATCGAGGAGCGCCTCCAGAAGGAACTCGGCGTCAAGCCGGTCCGCCGCGAGGGCGACCGCGAGGCCCGCTGGATCCTGCTCGACTACGTCGACATCGTCGTCCACGTCCAGCACAGCGAGGAGCGTGTCTTCTACGCCCTGGAGCGGCTGTGGAAGGACTGCCCCGAGATCGAGCTGCCGGCCGACGCCAAGGCCACCCGCGGCAAGGCTGCGGAGCACGCCGAGCTCCAGGCCGCCGACGACGCCGGCGAGCCGGGCGGGGGGTGGTGATGACCGCCACGGGCGAGGTGACCGACCGCAAGGGCCGCGGTCGCCGCATCATCCTGTGGCGGCACGGCCAGACCGCCTGGAACGTGGAGCGCCGCTTCCAGGGCTCCACCGACGTCGAGCTCACCGAGACCGGCATCGGCCAGGCCCGCCGGGCGGCCCGCCTGCTCGCCTCCCTCGGCCCGGACGCTATCGTCTCCTCCGACCTGCGGCGGGCCGCCGACACGGCCGCCCAGCTCGCCGTTCTCACCGACCTCGACGTGATCCGTGACGAGGGCCTGCGGGAGACCTACGCGGGCGTGTGGCAGGGCCTCACCCACCAGGAGATCATCGACCTGCACGGTGACGAGTACGCCGCCTGGAAGCGCGGTGAGCCCGTCCGCCGCGGCGGCGGCGAACTGGAGACCGAGGTCGCCGACCGGGCCGCCCCCGTCGTGCTCCGGCACGCCGAGAAGCTCCCCGAGGACGGCACCCTCGTGGTGGTCAGTCACGGCGGCACCATCCGCACCACCATCGGCCGCCTCCTCGGCCTGGAGTCCCAGCACTGGGAGAGCCTCGGCGGTCTCACCAACTGCTGCTGGTCCGTCCTCGGAGAAGGCGCCCGCGGCTGGCGGCTCCTGGAGCACAACGCCGGCACCCTCCCGGAGCCCGTCCTCGGCGACGACGACTGACGATCCTCGGCCAACCGACCAGGCCCCGGATTTCACTTTCCGGCAGGTCGCAGGCTAAAGTTCTTCTTGTTCGGCCCGCCAAGCGGAAAGACGGGAAGAACGCGAGGGGCTATAGCTCAGTTGGTAGAGCGCCTGCATGGCATGCAGGAGGTCAGGAGTTCAATTCTCCTTAGCTCCACAGATCGACACTCCACACCTTGTCGAGTTGTCAAAGATCGGCAATGAGATTCCCGTCCTCTTCAGAGGGCGGGATTTCTTGTGTTCCACTCCCGGATGATCTCGGTGGCCTCCTCCTCCGCCACCGGCCACAACCGCTGCCTGTGCTCCCGCAGCAACGCCACCCGCTCCCGCGTCCGTTCGTCCTCCGGCGTGTAGACCACGATCCGCGCCTCGGGCATCCCGTCGATCGACAGCGACTGCGAGGTCATCCGCAGCTCGCCCACCGCCTCGTGACGGAACGTCTTCACCCGGGGCCCCGGCTGGGCCACCGCTCCGCTCGCCCACAACCGGGCGAAGTACGGACTGGCCTGGGACAGCGCCCGTATGAAGTCCTCCCAGGCCGGCTCGCCGACATGTCTGCCGTAGGAGGAACGCAGGGTCGCCACCATCACCGGCAGTTCACGCTGCAGGTGCACCACCGGGCAGGCCTCCTGCGAGATCGTGAACAGCGTCCACAGCACGTTCGGTACGCCGATCCGCACCGTCTCCGGCACCAGGAACAGGTCCCGGTACGCGGTGTTGGTGGCCAGCACGTCGTAGCGCGAGGTGTACACCACCGCCATCAGCGGGTCGAGCGCGTCGATGATGCCCTGCACCTCCGCGCCGACCGACCGGGACAGCCCCTCCGGTATCGGGGCGAACGGCACCTCCGCCAGCCGGTACAGATGCTCCCGCTCCGGCGGGTCCAGCATCAGCGTCCGCGCCACCGCGTCCAGCACCTGCGCCGACGCGTTGATCGGCCGACCCTGCTCCAGCCATGTGTACCAGGTCACACCCACACCGGAGAGCTGGGCGACCTCCTCCCGCCGCAGCCCCGGCGTACGCCGCCGCAGCCCCGGCGGCATCCCTACGTCCGCCGGCTGCACCCGGGCCCGCCTGCTGCGCAGGAACGCGGCCAGCTCAGGCCTGCGCCGGTGTGCTGTCGTCGCCATCGTCACGTCCCCCGTCGTCACATCCCCATCGTGAACGCAGTCCCCGTGCCCTGCCAGGTGCTGCCAGTACCAGCATCGGCGGGCTCTCGGCACCCGTACCGGCCCGCCGCCACGCTCGGACGCATGACGACGCCATCCAGGACGGGACCAGGTCCCGCACCCGCTCCGACCCCTGCGAAAAGTGAAGCACCCGGCACTGACAACCGGCCCCGGCTGCTCCTCCCGGTCGTCCTCGCGGCCCTTTTCATGGCCGTGCTGGACGTCTTCATCGTGAACGTCGCGGCCCCCACCATGGGCTCCGAACTCCACGCCTCCGGCGCCGACCTGCAGCTGGTCGTGGCCGGCTACGCGATCACCTACTCGGTGCTGCTGATCACCGGCGCCCGGCTCGGCGACCGGCTCGGCCACGGCCGGGTCCACCTGGCCGGCCTCGCCCTGTTCACGACCGCGTCGCTCGCCTGCGGCCTGGCCCAGGGTGCCACCGAGCTGATCGTGTTCCGGCTGCTGCAGGGCGCCGGATCGGCGGTGATGATCCCGCAGGTCCTCAGCATCATCCAGCGCACCTTCACCGGCGAGGCCCGTATCCGAGCGCTCGGTGCCTACTCGGCGGTCCTCGCGGTCGGCGCCGCCGCCGGCCAGGTCATCGGCGGCGCCCTGGTCAGCGCCGACCTGTTCGGCACCGGCTGGCGGCCGGTGTTCCTCGTCAACGTGCCCGTCGGCGCCGCGCTCCTCGTCCTCGGCCGGCGCGTTCTGCCGCTCGGCGCCGGATCCGGTCCCGAGCGGGCCCGCGGCCTGGACCTGCCCGGCCTGGTCCTGCTGGGGGCCGCCGTGTCGCTCCTGACGGTCCCGCTGGTGCTCGGCCAGGAGGAGAACTGGCCGCTGTGGTCCTGGCTGTCCCTGGCCGCCGCTGTGCTCCTGTTCGCGTTGTTCTGCGCCTACGAGTCGAGGCTGGCCCGGCGCGGCGGCGCCCCGATCGTCGCGCCCCGGGTGCTGCGCCACCCCGGGATGAGCCTGGCCGTGCTGCGCATCCTCGCCGTCATGGCCGTCAACGCAGGGTTCCTCTTCACTCTCACCCTGCACGTCCAGAGGGGCCTCGGCTACAGCGCGCTGCGCGCAGGTCTCACCTTCGCGCCGACCGCCGTCGTCTTCGGCGTGGTCGCTCTCACCTGGCGCAGGTGGCCGGCCGCCTGGCAGCGGGCGCTGGCACCGGTCGGGTTCGGGCTCACCGCGCTGGGCGTGGCCGGTGTCGGCCTGGCCTTCCACGGTGGTAGTGACGGGGGCGCGCAGCTTTATGTGGCGTACGCGGGCGTGGGAGCGGGGCTCGCGCTCGCGTTCAGTCCCACGCTCACCGGTGCCCTTGCAACCGTGCGCCCCGAGGACGCGGCGGACGCCAGCGGACTCCTCGCGACCGTCACCCAGCTCGGGCAGCTCATCGGTGTCGCGGCGTTCGGCACACTGTTCTTGAACCGGCTTGAGTCAGTTGGGGGCTCGCAGGCGTATACCTCTGCGGAGGCGCTGTCAGCCTGCGCATGGGCGCTCGCCGCGACGGCGGCCGCGGGTGCCGTGTCCGGACTGGTACTGAGGCGTCGCTGACCGTATTGGCCCGGCCGTGGCAGAATCAAACGGCCGGAAGGGGGCGCGGCCCGACGGGAGGAGTAGCGATGCCTGCGAGCATCCTTGAGGAGGGCGGCCACCTCCTCGGTGCGGCGTTGATACGGGACACGATCACCCGGCTGCTCTGCCCTTCCTGCGGTTCCGTGCATGTCGCCCAAGTGCTCGGCGACAACGGCGGGATCTCCTACGTGTGCACGGCCTGCGGCCACAGCTGGAGCTGATCGATGGGTGCACACAGGCGGAAGTGCGACTGGTGCGGGAGCGGGACCCCGATCGTTCGCGACATGGAGCCGATCAACCCCGACTACCAGTACTGGTGCGAGGAATGCGCGCGGGCGCTGATCATAAAAGGCGACCCCATCGAGACCTACCGTGAGCTGGAGGGCGAGCCGATCTACGGCCGGCTCCTCGAAGAGCACTGCACGCTCAAGCGGTTCTACTCGTTCGTCACGGCCTGAGTGGCGCCCGGCCTCGGCAACGATGTCCGGGCGAGCACGAGGAACAGCGCCCCGGTGACCGGGTAGAGCCCTGACAGCGTCAAGGCGACGGCGTCCTGGTGAAGTTCGGGCCGCCCCGGCCCGTGCGGCACCCACCACAGGGCGTACGAGCAGAAGACCAGCAGCATGCCCGCGGCCGCCATGCGCAGCCCGCGCGTCCACAGCAGCAGCACGACCGGCACGCACCACACCCAGTGGTGCGACCAGGACACGGGGCTGATCAGCAGCGCCGTCACCGCGCAGACGGCCACCGCCCAGGGCCGCCGGCCCCGCAACTCCGCCGTCACCGCCACCGCGAGCCCCAGGACGGCCGTCAGGGCTGCCGCAGCGACCCAGAGGGCTCCCGGCTCGGGAGTGTGCAGCAAACGCGCCAGAACGCCGCGCAGGGCCTGATTCGCGGTCTCCTCGGCCCGCCCCACCCGCCCCGTCCGGAACACCATCCCGCTCCAGAACCGCCATGAGTCGTACGGCAGGACGGCCGCCGCGAGCAGCGTCGCCCCCACGAAGGCGGCCGCCGCCCCGCGCGCGTGCCGCAGCCACGGGCCGCCGTCCCGCCCGCCGAGGCGCGCGGCCAGGCCCGTGACGAGCAGGAACACCGCGAACAGGGCAGGTGTCAGCTTGACCGCGGCCGCGAGCCCGACACTCACTCCCGACCAGCGGTCCGGGCGTTCGGCGGGGCGGCGTGACAGATCCCACAGCACGAGTACGGCCAGCAGCAGATTGACCTGTCCGTAACGCACGGTCGTCCACACCGGCTCGCACCACACCGCCGCCGCCGTGACCCACAGAACGCGCTCCACGCGCGCGTGCCCGACGAGCCGCATCGACAGCCCGACGAACACCAGCAGCAGGGCGAGGTTTCCGACCGTCGCCAGCGTGCGCATGCTCGCGACGTCCAGCAGCGTCAGCGGGGTGAACAGCAGCGCGGCGAACGGCGGGTAGGTGGACGGCAGATGAGCCGCCGTCGTACGCAGCGCGTAGAGATCGCCGCCCGCGCGGACGGTCGCCCCCTCCGCTCGGTAGACCATCAGGTCGATCATCGACACGTGCGCGGCCCGCTGGGCCACCCAGAACGCCGTGAACGACAGGAGACACGCCCCCAGGGCCACCGGCATCCGGCGCCGGGTCTCGGAGAACGCGATCACGGTCACGAAGTCCGACACTAGCGTCCGTATCCGCACAGAACGGAAACGATTTGGTGGTGCACCCCTTCGACCGTGTAATGTTGGCGTCGCCGCCAGGGAAGCCGGGCGGAACAGGACAAGGGGCTATAGCTCAGTTGGTAGAGCGCCTGCATGGCATGCAGGAGGTCAGGAGTTCAATTCTCCTTAGCTCCACAGAAGTCGAAGGCGGACCATCCAAATGGATGGTCCGCCTTCGGCGTTGTCACGGTCGATTTCGGCTTGGGCGACATCGTTCTGGCCGGCATCGTCTTGTTGGTCGGCGTTCTTCCGTTCGTCTCGCGCGCGTGGGGCGGGCCACCCGACCAGGGTGACCCGCCCCGCCTGCGTGCCGTGAAGGGCGTGATCAGCGGCCCAGTGCCCGGCGGCCGCGACCCTGCGAGAGAACCGGCAGGTTCTTGGCCGGTGCCTGCGCGCGCGTGTCCTCCTCCAGGCGCAGGGCGAGCGCCGGGCAGCGGCGCACCGCGCGCAGCGCCTTGGCCTCCGCGAACCGGGGCACCTTCGCCTGCGCGACCGTCGGGAAACCGTCCGCGCCCAGCTCGAAGACCTCCGGGAGGATGTCCGCGCACAGACCGTGGCCCCGGCACAGCGTCCAGTCGACGTAGATCTTCTGCCGGCTGCCGGCGCCGTTGTCATCGGGCTCTCCGCCGCCCGGGATGCCCGTGGGCATCTTGCCGTCCTCGAAGAGGGGCAGAACGCCCTCCACGGGCCGTCCGCAGCCGTTTCCGAGAACGTGCGCGGCCAGGTCGTCGGTGAACGCCTTGATCGTCGATTCGAGGAACATCGCGGAGCCGTCCGGGTGCGAGCACGCGCCGCGCCGCTTCACGTTCTTCGCGACCTGCTTGAGCGCCTCCAGGGCGGCCGGTCCGCCGCCGTTGAGGATGTCCTCCATGCCGCGCGCGGCCGCAGGCAGACCCAGGTAGCAGGGACCGCACTGTCCCGCGCTCTCCTCCGCCAGCCACTGGGCGACCCGCAAGGACTCGCCCAGCGGGCAGGTCTCCTGCGTGATCGGCAGGATGGCGCCGGCACCCAGTGCGCCGCCCACCGCGTCGAGCGAGTTACGGGAGACGATCGCCTCGTTGACCGTGGCCGCGTCGATCCATCTGCCGTGGTAGCCGCCGGTCAGCACGCCCTGCGGTACCGGCGGGGCGCCGGCCAGCTGCAGGACGTAACGCAGCGGCACGCCTGTGGGGACCTCGATCACCATGGGGCGGGCGACCGCGCCGGAGACCGTCAGCATGACGGTGCCCGGCTCGTCGTACAGGCCGGTGTTGCCGTAACGCTCCGGGCCGATGCGGGCGGCGATCGCCAGCTGCGCGAACGTCTCCGCGTTCGACAGCAGCGTGGGCGCTCCGCCGACACCGTTCTGCGAGGCGCTGGTCTTGCGGCCGGGCGGGACCGCCGGGCCGCCGTCGATCGAGCGGATCAGCGACGCGGCGGCGCCGGTGACCATCCGGACCGGGTTGCGCTGGACGAACGCCTTCAGCGCCGAACGCCGGCCGTTGCTCAGGCCGCGCTCGG
This sequence comes from Streptomyces fuscichromogenes, assembly GCF_014645815.1. Classification (GTDB taxonomy): domain Bacteria; phylum Actinomycetota; class Actinomycetes; order Streptomycetales; family Streptomycetaceae; genus Streptomyces; species Streptomyces fuscichromogenes. The sequence goes on from NZ_BMML01000002.1 coordinate 481,285, forward strand.
CGAGCGCCTGCTCCATGGAGCGCTGCGTGGACTCCCGGGTGACCCCCACCACGAGCGTGCGGGCACCCAGTGCTTCGGCGCACAGCAGCGCACCGTCCAGGATCAGATGCGGGGCACGGTTGATCAGCACCGTGTCCTTGCGGCAGGCCGGCTCGTCCTCACTGCCGTTGACGACGACGACCGGCCGAACGCCGCGCTTGATCGCCGCCTCGGCGACCGAGCGCAGCTTCTTGTGGAAGGGGAAACCCGCGCCCCCGCGGCCCTTCAGGTTGATGCGTTCGGAGAGCTGCGCGAGCTGCTCCCCGCCCAAGGGTTCAAGCGGCCCGTGCACCTTGAGGTGCATGGGCAGATCGAGTCTTTCGACAAGGTCGAAGCCCGACGTGAGCTGCGGAAGGCCGACCACGCGGACTTCTGGGACGTCGGGCAGGGCCTCGTTCACCTATAGCCTCCGGAAGGCGTGTTCCAAGGTTCGCCCGAACCCGGTGCGTCGAAGGACGCGCCGGGCGGTGGTTCGTTGGCGGGACCGCTGTTGTACGTGTCATTCGAGTTGTACGTCCCGTACCGGGCATTCGTCTCACCCGTGTCGTACACATCACGTCCGACTGCGCCGCCGGCGCCCGGATTGCCATAGGCCGGGATGTTGTATCCGGTGTCCTGGAGCGGGTCGTACGCCGACCGGGGTGCCTCGCCGACCGGCGGCGGGGACGGGATCGGCCAACTGCCCGAGGTGCTTGACGGACCGTCCACGCGCTCCATGCGTGCGGTCTGGCCGGCGGCGAACGGCGACTGGGGCTGGCCGGGGGTGGACGTGGCCCGGTAGGCGGCGGCGAAGCCGGAGGCCGGGTCGGAGCCGGGTGCGGCGGCCGCCCCGGACGGGAACAGCGGGTTCGACTGCGAGGTCGCCGTGTCGGCACGCGACGACCTCGGCTCGCGCTCGCGCATGGCCTCGTAGCCCGACAGCGCGGACTCGCTCCTCCGGGCGCGGCTGGCGTCCAGATCGTCCAGCTCGGGGCGCTCCGGGCTTCCCAGGACGGAGACGAGACGGTCGGCGACCCTCCGCTTGAACGGGCGCGGGGCGGCGCGCAGCGCCAGCGCGGCCATCACGCCGACCAGGCACAGGTCGTACGAGATCATGAAGAACGGCTTCGCCGCGCGGCCCGCGTACAGACCGTGGATCAGCGCGGCGCACCAGGACGGGTAGGCCAGCATGTGCATGGCCCGCCAGCGGGCCGCGACGACGGCGGGGGCGGCGAAGTTGCTGCGGAGGGCGCCGGTGACACCCACGAAGATCATCAGGAGTCCGGCCAGCGAACCGAGCCCGATCAGGCCGGCGCTTCCGGTGAAGCCGAGCGAGAACGGAATGATCGCGGCGATCACGACGGTGTGATCCAGGGCGATCTTCGTGACGATGTGGACCAGCAGGAACGCGATCGAGGCGACCGCGGTCGTCCGGTGCACCGCTTGGCCGACGATCCGCTGGCGGGTGTTGAGAAAGATGCGGTCCTGTGAGATCAGACCCCAGATCACCGAGCAGCTCAGCGAGACGAGCGAGAGCACGCCTGCACCGAAGTTCAGGAACAGTTGGAACTGGCTGCCTCCGGTCAGCACGACCACGGGTATGAGCAACAGGACGACAGCGGATGCCACCCCCCAGGCCGAACGGCCTGGCTTGGGAAGCGAGCTGTTACTACGACGAGGGTTCATGGGGGCAACTCCGAGCAGTTCGGGAAAGCGGTCCCGGTGCCGCAGCCTAAGTGGCGCCATACCGATCAGTACGAGGTTTGAGTTATTGCGTTGTTACCAAAGGGGCCTGCGGCCCTTGTGATGTCCCTTAGCGGACGTTACGCGAACTAATTTTTGAACCTGATTCAACTCTCGTCCCGGTGGTCGCCTCAGACGCACGTGTCAACCATTGATACGCAAGCGCGTCGCAGCTTGCTCAAGCGCTGCGGTACTCTGACGCCATGCGTGCCGTACGCCTTCTGCTTAGCGGGCCGCGCTGATCAGTCCCGACCGCCGGAGGAAACGGCAGGTCGGCATCGGCGCGGCGTCCCCTCCTGTGTGAGGGGATTTTTCGTTTCTAGAACGTTCGCAGCCGCTGGCAGAGACGACCGATGGAGCTTTGAGGATCATGAGCGAGACGAACCCCGCTGCCACCGCCATCTCGGCGGAGACAGCGCCGCACCGCTACACGGCCGCTCTGGCGGCCGACATCGAGGCACGCTGGCAGGACTTCTGGGACGCGGACGGCACCTACGCGGCGCCGAACCCCACGGGCGACCTGGCCGGTGACCCCGCGCTGGTCGCCAGGCCCAAGAAGTTCATCATGGACATGTTCCCGTACCCGTCCGGTGCGGGCCTGCACGTCGGCCACCCGCTGGGCTACATCGCCACCGACGTCTTCGCCCGCTTCCAGCGGATGAACGGCCACAACGTCCTGCACACCCTGGGCTTCGACGCCTTCGGCCTGCCCGCCGAGCAGTACGCCGTGCAGACCGGCACGCACCCGCGCGTCTCCACCGAGGCCAACATCGAGAACATGAAGGTCCAGCTGCGCCGGCTGGGCCTGGGCCACGACAAGCGCCGGTCGTTCGCCACGATCGACCCGGACTACTACAAGTGGACCCAGTGGATCTTCCTGCAGATCTTCAACTCCTGGTACGACGACGAGGCGAAGAAGGCCCGCCCGATCTCCGGGCTGATCGCCCAGTTCGAGTCCGGTGAGCGCGCCGTACCGGGCCACACGCGCGCGTGGAACGAGCTGACCGCCGCCGAGCGCGGCGACGTCCTGGGCGAGTTCCGCCTGGCCTACGCCTCCGACGCGCCGGTCAACTGGTGCCCCGGCCTGGGCACCGTGCTGGCCAACGAGGAGGTCACCGCCGACGGACGCTCCGAGCGCGGCAACTTCCCCGTCTTCAAGGCCAAGCTGCGCCAGTGGAACATGCGCATCACCGCCTACGCAGACCGGCTGCTGGACGACCTGGACGAGCTGGACTGGCCCGAGGCCATCAAGCTGCAGCAGCGCAACTGGATCGGCCGCAGCGAGGGCGCGCGTGTCGACTTCCCGATCGACGGCGAGAAGATCACCGTCTTCACCACCCGCCCGGACACCCTGTTCGGCGCGACCTACATGGTGCTGGCTCCTGAGCACCCGCTGGTCGACCGGTTCGTCCCGGATGCCTGGCCCGAGGCCACCCACGACGTGTGGACCGGCGGCCACGCCACGCCCGCCGAGGCCGTCGCCGCGTACCGTGCGCAGGCCGGAGCCAAGTCCGACGTGGAACGGCAGGCCGAGGCCAAGGACAAGACCGGTGTGTTCACCGGCGCGTACGCGACCAACCCGGTCAACGGCGACAAGGTCCCGGTGTTCATCGCCGACTACGTGCTGATGGGCTACGGCACCGGCGCGATCATGGCCGTCCCGGCCGGCGACCAGCGTGACTTCGAGTTCGCGCGCGCCTTCGAGCTGCCGATCGTCTGCATCGTCGAGCCGACCGACGGCCGCGGCACCGACACGTCGACGTGGGAGGACGCCTTCGCCTCGTACGACGCGAAGATCGTCAACTCCTCCAACGACGACGTCAAACTGGACGGCCTGCCGGTCGCCGAGGCCAAGGCCCGCATCACCGAGTGGCTGGCCCGCAAGGGCATCGGCGAGGGCACCGTCAACTTCCGGCTGCGCGACTGGCTGTTCAGCCGCCAGCGCTACTGGGGCGAGCCCTTCCCGATCGTCTACGACGAGGACGGCGTCGCCCACGCGCTGCCCGAGTCGATGCTGCCGCTGGAACTGCCCGAGGTCGACGACTACTCGCCGCGCACCTTCGACCCGGAGGACGCCGACACCCGGCCCGAGACGCCGCTGTCGCGCGACGAGGACTGGGTCAACGTCACCCTGGACCTGGGCGACGGGCCGAAGAAGTACCGCCGCGAGACCAACACCATGCCCAACTGGGCCGGTTCCTGCTGGTACGAGCTGCGCTACCTGGACCCGCACAACAGTGAGCAACTGGTCGACCCGCAGATCGAGCAGTACTGGATGGGCCCGCGCGAGGGTATGCCGCACGGCGGTGTCGACCTGTACGTCGGCGGCGCCGAGCACGCCGTGCTGCACCTGCTGTACGCCCGTTTCTGGTCGAAGGTCCTGTACGACCTGGGACACGTCTCGTCCGCCGAGCCGTTCCACAAGCTGTTCAACCAGGGCATGATCCAGGCCTACGTCTACCGCGACGGTCGCGGCTTCCCGGTGCCCGCCGCCGAGGTCGAGGAGCTGGGCGGCGAGTACTACCACCAGGGCGAGAAGGTCACCCGGCTGCTGGGCAAGATGGGCAAGTCCCTGAAGAACGCGGTCACTCCGGACGAGATCTGCGCCGAGTACGGTGCCGACACGCTGCGCCTGTACGAGACGGCGATGGGACCGCTGGACGTCTCCCGGCCGTGGGACACGCGCGCGGTGGTTGGCCAGTTCCGGCTGCTGCAGCGGCTGTGGCGCAACATCGTCGACGAGGCCACGGGTGAGATCACCGTCACCGACGCCGAGCCGGACGAGGAGACGCTGCGAGCCCTGCACAAGGCGATCGACGGTGTCCGCCAGGACCTGGAGGGCCTGCGCTTCAACACGGCCATTGCCAAGGTCACCGAGCTGAACAACCACCTGACGAAGACGGGCGGCGCGGTGTCGCGTCCGGTCGCCGAACCGCTGGTGCTGATGATCGCGCCGCTGGCCCCGCACATCGCCGAGGAGCTGTGGCGCAAGCTGGGCCACACCGACTCGGTCGTACACCGGGACTTCCCGGTCGCCGACCCGAACTACGTCGTCGACGAGACCGTGACCTGCGTCGTACAGATCAAGGGCAAGGTCAAGGCCCGTCTGGAGGTGCCGCCGGCCATCTCCGAGGAGGAGCTGGAGAAGGCGGCGCTGGCCGACGAGAAGGTCGTGGCGGCGCTGGGCGGTGCCGGGATCCGCAAGGTGATCGTGCGTGCGCCGAAGCTGGTGAACATCGTCACGGCGTGACATCGCCGACCGTCTCCGGGTGGTCCCCTACGGGCAGGTTCGGGGTTTTTCCGGAACTCCGGGCCTGCCCTTTGCGTTTACCGTTGAGGACACGGCCACCCACGCCGTGCCCGGAGACGGCCGGGGTGGTGGGCAGCGAGGAGGAGCACCGTGGAAACAGTGATCGCCGTGTTCGCCGTGCTCTTCCTGCTCTTCGTCGCCGGTGGGGCGTACGTCACCTTCAAGGCGGTCGGCGCCGCCAAGCGCGGGGTGGACCGTACGATCACCCAGGCCCGGCGCACGGTCGAGGACCACACGCTGCGCGCCAAGTCCATGGTCCAGATCGGCCCGGCGGGCGAGATCGCCCAGCTCCGGCTCACCCTGCGCACCTCGATGCGGGCCACCCAGGACGCGTTGCACGCGGGCGTGGCCGACGACGAGTCGCTGAAGGAGTCCCTCGGCCTCTTCCAGCGCCTGAGCGCACACGGCCAGGAACTGGACGGCGAACTCAGGCGTCTGGAGTCCGAACCGGACCGGGCCACCCTCGCCACGCGCCTGCCCGAGCTGCGCCGCCGCACCGAGCGCATCACGGAGTCCGCGGACGCGTTGCGCTGGGCCGCACGCGACCGGGCCCGCCGTTTCGCCGACGACGATCTGGACACCTTGAGCACCCAGATCGGCGTCGAGGCGGACGCCCTGCGGCACTGGACCCGGCCGGACCCGGTCACGCAGACCCCGCCGTGGCCCGAGGCCGCCGCCGGCCCCGGTGACCGTCAGACCTGGCCCGGGCAACCCCGGTCCGCCGCGGCCGACGAGCCGGTGCAGCCCGCGATCACCCCGCCCGGCCGGCCTCGGGCGTATCCCTGGCAGAAGAAGCCCCGGCCGGAGAGCACCACTTGACACGGCCGGTCCTGGTCCGGGCGGCCGGGGGCGGGCTGCCGCGCCCGGGCTACGCCAGGTAACCTCCAGCTCATGTCCCGCCATGTCGCGATCGTCACCGATTCAACGGCCTACCTGCCGCCGCGGACGGTGGAGCGCCACGGCATCACCGCGGTCCCCCTGACCGTGGTCCTCGGCGACCGGGCGCTCGAAGAGGGCACCGAGATCTCGACCCGCTCCCTGGCCCAGGCCTTGCAGAAGCGGCGCCCCGTCACTACCTCCCGGCCCAGCCCGGAGGTGTTCGCCGAAACCTACCGCAGGGTCGCCGAGGCCGGGGCCTGCGGCATCGTCTCGCTCCACCTGTCCGCCGAACTGTCGGGCACCTACGACGCGGCGGTCGTCGCGGCCCGTGAGGCACCCGTCCCGGTGCGGGTGGTGGATACCGGGATGGTCGCGATGGCCCTCGGTTTCTGCGCGCTCGCGGCGGCCGAGGTCGCCGAGGCGGGCGGCACCGTCGACGAGGCGGTCACGGCAGCGGAGAAACGGGCCGCCGGCACGTCCGCCTACTTCTACGTCGACACCCTCGACTACCTGCGCCGCGGTGGCCGCATCGGCGCCGCCCAGGCCCTGCTGGGTTCGGCGCTCGCCGTGAAGCCCCTGCTCCAGCTGGAGGGCGGCCGGATCGAACTCCTGGAGAAGGTCCGTACGGCATCCCGGGCCATCGCACGCCTCGAGGAGCTCACCGCGGAGCGGGCGGGCGGCGCCGAGGTGGACATCGCCGTACACCATCTCGCCGCCCCGGACCGTGCCGCGGCTCTCGCCGACCGGCTGCGGGCGCGGGTGCCAGGGCTCGCCGAGCTGCATGTGAGCGAGGTCGGCGCGGTCATCGGGGCGCACACCGGCCCCGGGCTGCTCGGCGCGGTCGTCTCACTGCGCTGACCTGTGGATCCGGGGGCGCGAGCCTCGGCATCCTCACCCGTGCGGGTGGCGGAGTTATCCACAACTCGGCCGCGGTCCACGGAAACTGATCAAGATCATCGCGGATCGGCGGGAAGCCCGATCCTCGTCGCATGGCACTTCGATCACGCTCACACCAGACACATGCGACCAGTGGCCCGGGCCGGGGCCCCACCTCCGACGGCCGGACCCGGCACCGGCGGTCCCCGGTCCGGCCCCGTATCCGGCACCGCCCCGCCCCGGCGGACGAACTGCGCCGCCGGGCGGAACTCCTCTTCGGCGAACGGGCCGTCGCCAGGCCGGGGCCGGGACAAGGGCCGCCCATCGCCGAAACGGTGACCGGCACCGGTGCGGCGACCGGACTGACCGCGGCCACCACCGCGGTGCGCACGGCCGGCGCCGGAGTGCGCACCGCCGCGGCGGCGCTGTCCACGGCGGCGGCCGTGATGTCGTCGGCCCGCGTCCTGGCCGGCGAGGCCACCGCACGGCGCCAGCCGACGCTGCCGGGGCTGCGGTCCCGGGTCGGGCTGGCCGTACGGGAGCGGATGCCGGTGTGGCTCCAGACGCGCTGCGGGCTGGAGCGCCGGGGCGCGGTCGCCCTCGGGGTGGTCCTCGTCGTGGCCACGGCGCTGGCCGTGCAGCACTTCTGGACAGGCCGGACCGAGTCCGTGAGCGCCCCGGAGGTGGTGCGCGCGCAGGCACCGTACGAGAAGAGCGGAGAAGGGGAGCAGGCCCCGGCCGCCGGAGCCGGTACCGCCGCGGCGCCCGGCGCGCACAACGGCTCCGGCGGGCCCGGTGAGTCCGGCGGAACCGGCAGGTCGGGTGCGGAGATCGTGGTGGATGTCACCGGGAAGGTCCGCGACCCGGGGGTCCACACGCTGCCGGCCGGGTCCCGGGTGACCGACGCCCTGCGGGTGGCGGGCGGGGTGCGGCCTGGTACGGACACCGACGGACTCAACCGCGCCCGCTTCCTGACGGACGGGGAACAGATCGTCGTCGGAGGCCCCGCCCCGCCGGCCGCACCCGGCCAGGGCGTGGGGGGTGTCGTGCAGGGGGCGGGCCCGACCGCCCCGGTCTCCCTGAACACGGCGACCGTGGAACAGCTCGACGCCCTGCCCGGAGTCGGCCCGGTGCTGGCCCAGCACATCATCGACTTCCGCACCCAGCACGCCGGTTTCCGCTCGGTGGACGAACTGCGTCAGGTCAAGGGCATCGGCGACCGCCGCTACTCCGACCTGCGGGACCTGGTCCGGCCATGAGTCGCGTCACCGACGGTGCGGCACCGGGACCGGTGGCCGAACGTCGGACGGTGCACGCCGGCCCGGAGCGGCGGCCCGGGGACGGGCACGCCGGGCGGGACGCGCGGGCCGACCTGCGGCTGGTGCCGCCCGCGCTGGCCGTCTGGGCGACGGCGGCGTGGGCGCTGGACGCGCCGCAGGGATGGACGGCCGGGACCGCCGTCGTCTGCCTGGTCGCCGGGTTGATCCTGCTGCGGCTCCGCCGGGTGCGTACGCGACCGGGGGCACCCACCGCCGGCGTCGGGTCCGCCCGGCCGGCCTGGCGGCGGGCCTCGGTCGGCGCGCTCCTCCTCTGCGTCGCCGGGGCGGCCGCCTCCGCGGGACTGCACGGGGCGGACGTGCGCCGTGGCCCGGTTCCCGCGCTGGCCCGCGAGTACGCCACCGTGACCGCGGAGGTGGAGCTGACGGGCGACCCCTGGACCGCCGGGCCGCGTGTGCGGGGGGACCACGCCACTTCGGCGGCCGTGCTGGTGCGTGGCGAGGTGCGGCGGGTGGAGCGCGGCGACGGGACCGCGCTGACGACGCGTTCTCCGGTGCTGGTGGTCGTGGACACGGGGGTACGGGCGCCCGGTGGTGGCGGCCGGGCGCGGTGGCTCCGGCTGCTGCCCTCCACGCGGCTGCGGGTGAGCGGGCGGCTGGCGCCGGCCACGACCGGCGGGGACCGGGTGGCGGCGATGCTGCGGGTGCGGGAGCGCCCCGCGCCGGCGGTGGTGGAGGAGCCGAGCGGGCCGCAGCGGCTGGCCGGGCGGCTGCGGGCCGGGCTGCGGGAGGCGACCGACGGGCTGCCCGAGGACGCGCGGGCGCTGCTGCCCGGGCTGGTCGTCGGGGACACCTCACGGATCACTCCGGAACTGGACGAGGCGTTCGAGGCGACCGACCTCGCGCACACCCTCGCGGTGTCGGGCAGCAACCTCACCATCCTGCTCGCCCTGCTCATCGGGCCGCCGGGGCTGGCCCAGCAGACCGAACGCCGGGGGCTCGCCCCGCGTCTCGGGCTGTCGCTGCGGGCGACCGCACTGTTCGCGTCGGCGCTCACGCTCGCCTTCGTCGTCGTGTGCCGGCCGGACCCCAGCGTGCTGCGGGCCGCGGCCTGTGGCGCGGTCGCTCTGCTCGCCCTGGCGACCGGCCGCCGCAGGTCCCTGGTCCCGGCGCTGGCGACGGCGGTCCTGCTGCTGGTGCTGTACGACCCTTGGCTGGCCCGCAGTTACGGCTTCCTGCTGTCGGTGCTGGCCACCGGTTCGCTGCTGCTGCTGGCGCCCGGGTGGAGCGAGGCGCTGCGGCGGCGCGGGATCCCGGAGCGGCTGGCCGAGGGGCTGGCGGCGGCAGCGGCCGCGCAGGCGGTGTGCGGGCCGGTGGTCGCGGTGCTGTCCGCGCGGGTGAGTCTGGTGGCGGTGCCCTGCAACCTGCTGGCGGAGATCGCGGTCGCGCCGGCCACGGTCCTGGGGTTCGGGGCGCTCGCGGCGGCTCCGGTGGCGATGCCGGTGGCCAAGGTGCTGGCGTGGTGCGCGAGTTGGCCGGCCGGGTGGATCGCGTGGATCGCCCGGACCGGGGCCGGGCTGCCGGGTGCGGGAGTGGACTGGCCCGGGAGCTGGACGGGGGCGCTGCTGCTGGCCGGGGTGACGGTGGTCGTCGTCCTGCTGGGGCGCCGGTTGCTGCGGCATCCGTGGTGGTGCGGGGCGCTGGGGGTGCTGCTCGTGCTGCTGGTGGTGCGGCCGGTGCCGCTGACCCGGGTGATCACGGGCTGGCCGCCGCCCGGCTGGCGGCTGGCGATGTGCGACGTCGGGCAGGGTGACGCGACCGTGCTCGCGGCGGGCGCGGGCACCGGGGTGGTCGTGGACGCCGGGCCCGATCCGGCGCTGGTCGACCGCTGTCTGCGGGAACTCGGCATCACCCGGATCCCGCTCGTCGTCCTGACCCATTTCCATGCCGACCATGTCGCGGGGCTGCCCGGGGTGCTGCGCGGGCGTGAGGTGGCGCAGATCGAGACGACCGGGTTCGAGGAGCCCGCGGACCAGGCAGAGTTCGTCAGGAGGCAGGCCGCCGAGCACCGGGTCCCGGTCACGCGGGCGGTCGCCGGGGAGCGGCGCAGGACCGGGTCGCTGGACTGGCGGGTGCTGTGGCCGCCTCCGGATCCGGCCCCCGAACCGGACGGACCCAACGATGCCAGTGTCGCCCTGCTGGTCCGCTCGGCCGGACTGCGGATACTGCTGCTCGGGGACCTCGAACCCCCGGCGCAGCAGGAGCTGCTGAGATCACCGGCCGCCGCCGCACTGTCCCGGGTGGATGTGCTGAAGGTGGCCCATCACGGGTCCGCGTACCAGGATCCGGGGTTGTTGCGGCTGGTGGCGCCGCGGGTCGCACTCATCTCGTGCGGGGCGGACAACCCCTATGGGCATCCGGCACCGGGCACGGTGGCCGAACTGCGGGCCGTGGGGGCGGTGGTGCTGCGCACCGACCGGGACGGGGCGCTGGCCGTGACCGGCGGCGGCAGGGGCGGGGCGGCGGGGGAGTTGCGCGTGGCGCGAGACTGAGGGCATGAACTCCGTGAACCCCGCGCAGATCGACGCCTACCTCCGCCGGATCAGGGCGGCCCGTCCGGACCGACCCACCGCCGGGGCCCTGCGTGAGCTGCATCTGCGGCATCTGCGGAGCGTGCCCTTCGAGAACCTGTCGATCCACCTCGGCGAGGAGATCGTGCTGGAGGAGAAGCGGCTGCTGGACAAGGTGGTGGGTGCGGGCCGGGGCGGGTTCTGCTACGAACTCAACGGCGCCTTCTCGGTGTTGCTGACGGAGCTGGGTTTCGAGGTGACGCCGCTGGCGGCGCGGGTGTACGGGGAGGAGGGGCGGCTCGGGATCCCGTACGACCATCTCGCGCTGCGGGTGCGGACGGTGGACGGTGACGAGTGGCTCGCCGACGTGGGGTTCGGGACGCACAGCCACTACCCGCTGGCGTTCGCGGAGCGGGGTGAACAGGCCGATCCCGGTGGGACGTTCCGGATCACGGAAGCCGGCCCGGACGCGGCGGGAGCGGGAGCGGGAGCGGGAGCGGGTGCGCGGGGCGAGGAGAGCGTGTCGGCCGGGGACCTGGACGTGTTGCGTGACGGGCTGCCGCAGTACCGCCTGGAGGTCCGGCCGAGGGTGCTCGGGGACTTCACGGCCGGGGCGTGGTGGCACAGCACCTCGCCGTCGTCGCACTTCACACAGTCGCTGGTCTGTTCCCGGGTCACCGAGGACGGCGGGCGGATCACGCTCGGCGGGCGGACGCTGACGGAGACGGCGGCCGACGGGGCACGGGCGGTGCGGGAGTTGGAAGGGGACGCGGAGGTGCTCGGGGTCTACCGGGAGCGGTTCGGGATCGGGCTGGACCGTGTGCCGACTGTGCGAAAGCCGGGGTAAAGAAGCCAGAATGGCTGAATTGGGTGCCGTGGGAGAACACGGTTCTACTGGCGCGTAGCGTGCTACTCATGGGTAGTTCCGGCGCATGCGCTGGATTCCCGCGATGTGGGCCCGTGTTGCCTCGAAAGCCGCATCAGTGATCGAATGTTTCTTCGGCAACGGACGGTGACGAGGCGTACAGGGGTGGCGAGGATGTTCGGCCGCTTGGCAGGAAACCGAACGAACCGGGTGCAGCGGACGAGCCCCCTCGCGGCGGTGCAGACTCCGCCCGACGCGGGGGTGCTGAGCTGCCGGGTGCTCGACCCGGTCAGCGAACCGGTGACGAACGCGGAGTTCGCGGTCAGCGACACCATGGGGCGCACGGTGGTCAGCGGGGGCACGGATCCCTACGGGTCCTTCGTGACGACCGTGCCGGCCGGGGAGTACCGGCTGGCGGTGTCCGCCGAGGGGTTCACGCCGTACCGGGCCACCGCGCAGGTCGGCGAGAACAGCCTCGCCTCGCTCGGTGACGTGACCCTCCAGGTCGCCCAGCCGCCGGAGCTGCCGGCGCCGGGGGACTGGGAGATCGAGCAGACGCATTCCTCGATCGGTTTCACCGCCCGGCACATCGGACTGGCCCGGATCCACGGGCGGTTCAACTCGTTCGCGGGCGCGGTGCGGATCGCCGAGCAGATGGAGCGGTCCGCCATGCACGTGGTGATCGACGCGGCGACCATCGACACGGGCGTGCGGATGCGCGACGACCATCTGCGGTCGGCTGACTTCCTGGACGTGCAGCGGTTTCCGACGCTGGAGTTCTACAGCGAACGGTTCGTGCACAGGGGCGGCGCCAGGTGGGCCGTCACCGGGGCGCTGTCCCTGCACGGCGTGACGCGCACGGTCACCCTCGACACGGAGTACCTCGGGCTCGGCAACGGCATGGAGGGCGAGGTGCGAGCCGCCTGCCGGGCCACCACCGAACTCCACCGGGACGACTTCACCGTGAGCTGGCAGACCATGCTGGCCCGCGGGATCGCGGTGGTCGGGCCCAGCATCCGCGTCGACCTGGACGTGCAGATCGTCCCGAAGGGCTGAACCGGCCGCACCGGCCCTTACCCCCTCGGTCGCGGTGGCCGGCGGTGCCCGAGAATGGGGCCGTGAGCGATGTGAGACATGTGCTGGTGCTGCCGGACCGGGACGCGGCGGAGGAGGCCTCGGAGGCCCTCGGGGAGCGGTTCGGGGTCGACGAGGAACCGCGCCTGGTGCGGGACGCGCTCGCGGGGGAGGACGACGCGGAGGACGCCCAGTGGCTGGTGCTGCTCCGGGACGAGCAGGGGCGGCTGGACCCGGCGGAGCTGGACGAGTTCGCGGGGGAGTGGGACGGGTGGCGGGAGGAACCGTAGGAGCGCGGGCGGCCCGGGGCGGGGCGCGCGCGGCCGGCCGCGTTGTCAGTGGGCCGTGGGATGCTTGGCGCGATGGCCAAGAAGACTGCTGATGATGATCCGCTCGCCCCGGTGACGCTGGCCGTGGGCCAGGAGGACCTGCTGCTCGACCGTGCCGTGCAGCAGGTGGTGGCCGCCGCACGGGCCGCCGACGCCGACACGGACGTACGGGACCTGAATCCCGACCAGTTGCAGCCCGGCACCCTCGCCGAGCTGACCAGCCCGTCGCTCTTCGCGGAGCGCAAGGTGGTGGTCGTACGCAACGCGCAGGACCTGTCCGCCGACACCGTCAAGGACGTGAAGGCGTACCTCGGGACGCCCGCCGAGGAGATCACCCTCGTGCTGCTGCACGCGGGCGGGGTCAAGGGCAAGGGGCTGCTGGACGCGGCGCGCAAGGCGGGGGCGCGGGAGGTCGCCTGCCCGAAGATGACCAAGCCGGCGGACCGGCTCGCCTTCGTGCGGAGCGAGTTCCGGGTGCTCGGGCGGTCCGCCACGCCCGAGGCCTGCCAGGCGCTCGTCGACGCCATCGGCAGCGATCTGCGCGAGCTCGCGTCGGCGGTGACCCAGCTCGCCGCGGACGTCGAGGGCACCATCGACGAGGCCGTCGTCGGGCGGTACTACACCGGGCGGGCCGAGGCGTCGAGCTTCACCGTGGCCGACCGGGCCGTGGAGGGCCGTACCGCGGAGGCGCTGGAGGCGCTGCGCTGGTCGCTGGCGACAGGCGTCGCCCCGGTGATGATCACGAGCGCGCTCGCACAGGGCGTACGGGCGATCGGCAAGCTGGCGGGGGCGCGGGGCGGGCGGCCCGCCGATCTCGCGCGGGAGCTCGGGATGCCGCCGTGGAAGATCGACCGGGTACGGCAGCAGATGCGCGGGTGGACGCCGGACGGGGTCGCGGTGGCGCTGCGGGCGGTCGCCGAGGCGGACGCGGGCGTGAAGGGCGGCGGGGACGACCCCGAGTACGCCCTGGAGAAGGCCGTGGTGACGATCGCGCTGGCGGCGCGGTCGCGAGGGCGGGGGTAACGGGCGGCGGCGGGGAGCAGGGGCCGCCCGGCCGGGGAAGCGGGGGTGCCCGGGCATGCCGAGAGCCCCGGCGTCCGCCCTGGGGAAGGGAGGCGCCGGGGCTCTCGGTTCAGGCTGTCGATCGACGCCCGCGTGGCGAACGCAGGCCGCGCGTCGATCCTGGGATGCCGGCCGGGGGCGGATGAGAGAGGGCCCGCCCGGGTCCTGCCGGCGTCAAATCAAGTGTCAGCCGTTGAGGGAAGCAACCTTGGAAGCAAGCGCCGACTTCTTGTTGGCGGCCTGGTTCTTGTGGATGACGCCCTTCGAGACGGCCTTGTCGAGCGCACGCGCGGCAGCGCGCTGCAGCTCGGTGGCCTTCTCGACGTCACCCGCGGCAGCGGCCTCACGGGCCTTGCGGACCGCGGTCTTCAGGGAGGACTTGACGGCCTTGTTGCGCAGCCGAGCCTTCTCGTTGGTCTTGATCCGCTTGATCTGGGACTTGATGTTCGCCACGAAAGAGCCTTTTCAGGTTCTGGCGCGGGGCCGTGAAGGTCCCGTGCCGATGATTTCTTGAAGACGTGCCTCGCGCTGAGAGGGTATGAGACACAGCCGCCCACGTTACCAGCGAGCAGCACCACGGCCCAAACCGGTCTCCGGTCGCCCGCCATGGGACCATGGAGACTACGTATTGATCCGACCCGAGGCATAAGGCGCCTCAAGAGACAGGACCCTGCGTGCCCGCGACCCCTAACAATGTGCCCGAGCCGAGCCGTACCGCCCCGGCTCTGATCCGCAATTTCTGCATCATCGCGCACATCGACCACGGCAAGTCCACTCTCGCCGACCGGATGCTCCAGCTGACCGGTGTGGTCGAGCAGCGGCAGATGCGTGCTCAGTACCTCGACCGGATGGACATCGAGCGCGAGCGCGGCATCACGATCAAGTCCCAGGCGGTGCGTCTGCCCTGGGCCCCGACGGAGGGCCCGGACCAGGGCAGCACGCACATCCTCAACATGATCGACACCCCGGGGCACGTCGACTTCACGTACGAGGTCTCGCGGTCGCTGGCGGCCTGCGAGGGGACCGTGCTCCTCGTCGACGCCGCCCAGGGCATCGAGGCGCAGACCCTCGCCAACCTCTACCTGGCGATGGAGAACGAGCTCACGATCATCCCCGTGCTCAACAAGATCGACCTGCCGGCCGCGCAGCCGGAGAAGTTCGCCGAGGAACTGGCGAACCTGGTCGGCTGCGAGCCGGAGGACGTGCTGCGGGTCTCCGCCAAGACCGGCCTCGGTGTGGACGCCCTGCTGAACAAGGTCGTCAAGGAGATCCCGGCGCCGGTCGGCGTCGCCGACGCGCCCGCGCGTGCCATGATCTTCGACTCGGTCTACGACTCCTACCGCGGTGTCGTGACGTACGTCCGTGTCATCGACGGCCAGCTCAACAAGCGCGAGCGCATCAAGATGATGTCGACGGGCGCCACCCACGAACTGCTGGAGATCGGTACCAACTCGCCGGAGATGCTGTCCGCCGACGGACTCGGCGTCGGCGAGGTGGGTTACCTGATCACGGGTGTGAAGGACGTCCGGCAGTCCAAGGTCGGTGACACCGTCACCAGCCAGAACAAGGGCGCCACCGAGGCTCTCGGCGGTTACAAGGACCCGAAGCCGATGGTCTTCTCCGGTCTGTATCCGCTGGACGGCTCCGACTACCCCGAGCTGCGCGAGGCCCTCGACAAGCTCCAGCTCAACGACGCCGCGCTCGTCTACGAGCCGGAGACCTCCGCCGCGCTCGGCTTCGGTTTCCGGGTCGGTTTCCTCGGTCTGCTGCACCTGGACGTGATCCGGGAGCGGCTGGAGCGCGAGTTCGGGCTGGACCTCATCGCCACCGCGCCGAACGTGGTCTACCGCGTGGTCATGGAGGACCGGACCGAGTTCACGGTCACCAACCCGAGCGAATTCCCCGAGGGGAAGATCAACGAGGTGTACGAGCCCGTCGTGCGGGCCACGATCCTCGCGCCGACGGAGTTCATCGGTTCGATCATGGAACTGTGCCAGACCCGGCGCGGCACCCTGCTCGGGATGGACTACCTGTCCGAGGACCGGGTGGAGATCCGCTACACGCTCCCCCTCGCGGAGATCGTCTTCGACTTCTTCGACCAACTGAAGTCGAAGACCCGCGGTTACGCCTCGCTGGACTACGAGCCCACCGGCGAGCAGACCTCCAGCCTGGTCAAGGTCGACATCCTGCTGCACGGCGACAAGGTCGACGCGTTCTCGGCGATCACCCACAAGGATGCGGCCTACGCGTACGGCGTACGGCTGGTCGCCAAGCTGCGCGAGCTGATCCCGCGGCAGGCCTTCGAGGTGCCCATCCAGGCCGCCATCGGCTCCCGGGTGATCGCCCGCGAGACCATCCGCGCGATCCGCAAGGACGTCCTCGCCAAGTGCTACGGCGGTGACATCTCGCGTAAGCGGAAGCTGCTGGAGAAGCAGAAGGAAGGCAAGAAGCGGATGAAGATGGTGGGTTCCGTGGAGGTTCCGCAGGAGGCCTTCATCGCGGTGCTCTCCAGCGATGACAGCGCGGGATCGGCCAAGAGCAAGAAGTAACCACGGGTAACAATCGGTTACTGCCGTAAATCGGCCGCAACGGGGGTCTGCCGTACGAAAGTGCGGCGGACCCCTACGCGTGGGTAGCGTCGCTCTGCGTGTGTCATGCGGAGAAACAGACAGGCCGATGCCCCTTACGTACGGGCCGGTCGCGGCTTAGTCTGATCCCTGCTCGCTAGTTACTCGCGAGTTAAACAACCAGAACGACCAGCGCGAACCCCACCGTGAGTAAATCCCAGCCGCACTGAGCCAGCCGCACTGTCGCGGGCCCCGGAGGATGTCGTGACCGACACACAGACACTGATCGAGAACCGACCGCCGTCCGTGGCGGCCCTCTTCCTGGATCGCGTGGCGGCCACACCGGACGCCGAGGCCTACCGCTACCCGGTGCCCGCGGCCTCCGGTCAGGGTCCGGACGACTGGAGGTCGCTCAGCTGGGCGCAGGCGGCCGAGCGGGTCTACGCGATCGCGGCCGGCCTCATCGAACTCGGCATCGAGCCCGAACAGCGGGTCGCCCTCGCCGCCTCCACCCGCGTCGAGTGGATCCTCGCCGACCTCGGCATCCTGTGCGCGGGAGCGGCCACCACGACCGTCTACCCGCAGACCAACGCCGAGGAGTCGGCGTTCATCCTCTCCGACTCCGCGAGCCGGGTCCTGATCGCGGAGGACGCGGCGCAGGTCGCCAAGGCCGTCGAGAAGCGCGCCGAGCTGCCCGAGCTCACCCAGGTCGTCGTCATCGACCCGGCCGGCGTCGAGACCGGCGACTGGGTGATCACGCTCGCCGAACTGGAGCAGCGCGGCGCCAAGCACCTGGAGAAGCACCCCGAGCTGATCAAGGAGCGGGTCGGCGCGATCACCAAGGACCAGCTCGCCACCCTCATCTACACCTCCGGCACCACCGGCCGTCCCAAGGGCGTACGGCTGCCGCAGGACAACTGGTCGTACATGGCGAAGGCGATCGCCGCGACCGGGCTGATCAGCGCCGAGGACGTGCAGTACCTGTGGCTGCCGCTCGCCCACGTCTTCGGCAAGGTGCTCACCTCCGGGCAGATCGAGGTCGGCCACGTCACCGCCGTCGACGGCCGCGTCGACAAGATCATCGAAAATCTGCCGGTCGTGCAGCCGACGTACATGGCCGCCGTGCCGCGCATCTTCGAGAAGGTCTACAACGGCGTGGCCGCGAAGGCCCGCGCGGGCGGTGCCGCCAAGTACAAGATCTTCCAGTGGGCGGCGGAGGTCGCCCGCGAGTACGCCAAGGTCACCCAGGACAACTTCCGCCGCACCGGTGCCGCGACCGCGCCCTTCGGGCTCGCCGCCAAGCACAAGGTCGCCGACGGGCTCGTCTACTCCAAGCTGCGGGAGGCCTTCGGCGGGCGGCTGCGGGCCTGTGTCTCCGGGTCGGCCGCCCTGGCGCCCGAGATCGGCTACTTCTTCGCCGGCGCCGGCGTGCACATCCTGGAGGGCTACGGGCTCACCGAGTCCTCCGCCGCGTCCTTCGTGAACCCCGGCGAGGCCTACCGCACCGGTACGGTCGGCAAGCCGCTGCCCGGCTGCGAGGTGCGGATCGCCGACGACGGGGAGATCCTGCTGCGCGGCCCCGGCATCATGCAGGGCTACCACGGGCTGCCCGAGAAGACGGCGGAGGTCCTGGAGGCCGACGGGTGGTTCCACACTGGTGACATCGGCGAACTGTCTCCCGACGGCTATCTGCGGATCACCGACCGCAAGAAGGACCTCATCAAGACGTCCGGCGGCAAGTACATCGCGCCCGCCGAGGTCGAGGGACAGTTCAAGGCGGTCTGCCCCTACGTCTCCAACATCCTCGTGCACGGTGCCGACCGGAACTTCTGCACCGCCCTGATCGCCCTCGACGAGGCCGCGATCCTGGAATGGGCCAAGGAGAACGGCCTGGACGGCAAACCCTATGCCGACGTGGTGGCCGCGCCGGTGACCGTCGCGATGGTCGAGGCGTACGTCAAGCAGCTCAACGAGGGCCTGCAGAAGTGGCAGACCATCAAGAAGTTCCGGCTGCTGCCCCGGGACCTGGACGTGGAGCACGGCGAGATCACGCCGAGTCTGAAGCTGAAGAGGCCGGTCGTGGAGCGGGAGTACAAGCACCTCATCGACGAGATGTACGCGGGGACGCGGGAGGCCTAGAGGTTCGTCGTCGGGTGCGGGGCGTGGGGAGCTGGTCGAGCGGCTCCCCACGCCCTTTCGTCGGACCGCTCAGCTCTGCTCAGCTCCCCGGCTTCTTCTCTTAAGCGTTGCTACGACGAGGACCCGCCGATCCCGGAAACGGCCTTCAGTGCCGTCGGGTTGTCCTGCGTGCCGTCGACCAGATGCTCGGAGTTGTTGCGTTTTCTGTCCGTCTTCGAGCACACGCGTAGCACTGTTCTCACCCATGGCTGCCCACTTCGGTAACTCGGTGCTTATGGGCGCAGTCAGTCTGTCACTCTGTCCGCAACGATCGGGATGTATTCGTCCGAACTGCCCGGGGAGCTGGACATGGGGGCCATACCCACGCAACGGGAGATCGTCTCCCGGGTCCGTGAGGCGCCTGCGCACGACGCGGCGCCCGCGCACGACATAGCGGGCCCGAGTGCGCAGGGGCGCGCGACCCTGCCCGGAAGCCCCCTCGCGCCCGGTTCCGCCCGCGCCCTGGTGCGCGCCTCCTTCGAGGAGTGGACCGACCGCGGACTCCTCTGCCCGGAGCAGCGGCGGGTCGCGGAGGACGCCATGGTCGTCGTCAGCGAACTCGTCACCAACGCCGTCGTGCGCGCCGGCACGGAGGTCGAGGTCGACTGGTGGCTGGAGGACGGGGAGGAGACGGCGTTCGTCGTCGAGGTCACCGACCACCATCCCTCCCGCGCGCCCCGCGACCACCCGGGCGAGACGCCGTACGAGACCCCGGAGTTCGGGCGCGGGCTGCGGCTGGTGGCCTCGCTCGCCGAGTCCTGGGGGGTGACGTACCGCACCGGCGCGAAGTCGGTGTGGGCGCGGCTGACCGGCCGCGGCGGCACGCTCCCCGACGAGCAGCAGCTGAAGGTCGCCGAGATCCTCGCGCCCGAGCCGCCCCCGCACGCGGCCGGCGGGGAGGGCGGGGGCTGCTCCCATCGCCCCGAGCGTGACCGGGACTGGCTCAACCGGGGCGCGCTGTCCTTCCTCGCCGAGGCCTCCGACCTGCTCGCCGGGCAGCTGGACGAGAACCTGGTGGCCGCGCTCACCGGCCAGCTGATCGTGCCGCGGCTCGCCGACTGGTGCGCTGTGTGGCTGGAGGACGAGGCCACCGTCCGCGGGGGCGGCTGGGGCGATGCGGCGGGTGCGGGCGGCCCGCGGCTGGCCCGGGTCTGGCACGGCAGCGAGAACCGCATCGAGGAGCTGCGCCGAGCCCTGGAGAAGGACCCGCCGAGCGCGACGGGCGGCTTACGGTCCGGGCCCGAGCCGTATGCCTGGCCCGGCGCGGCGCTCGGTCCGCAGGGCGTCCTCGGGTCGGCGCTCGCCTACCGGCTGATCGCGGGCGGCCGTCCGCTCGGCACGCTCGTCATCGGCCGTTCGGGCCCGGACGGCTTCCCCGACGAGATCACCGGGCTGGTGGAGGACTTCGGCCGCCGGGTCGCCCTGGCCATCGGCGCGGCCCGCCAGTACGCCCGCCAGGCCACCATCAGCGCCGTGCTCCAGCGCGGGCTGCTGCCCGGCGCGGTCGCGGAGATCCCGGGTGTGCGCAGCGCGCTCGTCTACGAGCCCTGTGACAAGGGCGGTCCCAGTGGTGACTTCTACGACCTCTTCCCGGCCGGTGACGGCCGCTGGTGCTTCGCCGTCGGCGACGTCCAGGGCAAGGGCCCCGAGGCCGCCGTCGTGATCGGCCTCGCCCGGCCCTGGCTGCGGCTCCTCGCCCGCGAGGGGTACCGGGTGGCCGACGTCCTGGACCGGCTCAACCAGCTCCTCCTCGACGACGCCACCGAGGCCGCCGACGCCGCGGCCCGCGCCCTGGTCGCCGCCGGCGGCCGCACCCTGCCGCCCGGCGACGGCCCGCAGACCCGTTTCCTCTCCCTGCTGTTCGGCGAGCTCACGCCCCTGGACGGCGGTGGCATCCGCTGCACCCTCGCCTCCGCGGGGCACCCGCTGCCGCTGGTCCTCGGTCCCGACGGCGAGGTCCGCACCGCCGCCCGTCCGCAGACCCTCCTCGGGGTCGTCGAGGACGAGACGTACACCAGCGAGACGATCGAGCTCGCGCCCGGCGACAGCCTGCTGTGCGTGACCGACGGGGTCACCGAGCGCCGCTCCGGCAGCCGCCAGTTCGACGACGGCGACGGGCTCGCGCGGGCGTACGCCGGGTGTGCGGGGCTGAGCGCCGACCTGATCGCCGAACGCATCAGGCGGCTCGTCCACGAGTTCGGCGGCGGCCAGCCGGAGGACGACCTGGCGCTGCTGGTGCTCCAGGCGGAGTGACCGGACAGGTGGGGGACAGCGGTGCGGGACAATGGAGGACATGCCTTCCGCACTCCCCGACGGCGAGCCCGTTCCCGACGACGGCACGCTCCCCGCGTCCGCGCTCGCCGGTGCCGCCGCCCGCCCCCTCGGGTTCTACCTGCACGTCCCCTACTGCGCGACCCGCTGCGGTTACTGCGACTTCAACACGTACACGGCGACCGAGCTGCGCGGCACCGGCGGTGTCCTCGCCTCCCGGGACAACTACGCGGACACGCTGATCGACGAGGTCAGGCTGGCGCGGAAGGTCCTGGGCGACGATCCGCGCGAGGTGCGGACCGTGTTCGTCGGGGGCGGTACGCCGACGCTGCTGGCCGCCGCCGATCTCGTACGGATGCTGGGCGCGATCCGCGACGAGTTCGGGCTCGCGGCCGACGCGGAGGTCACGACGGAGGCGAACCCGGAGTCCGTCGACCCGGCGTACCTGGCGGCGCTGCGCGAGGGCGGCTTCAACCGGATCTCCTTCGGCATGCAGAGCGCGAGGCAGCACGTGCTGCGGGTGCTCGACCGGACGCACACCCCCGGACGCCCCGAGGCGTGCGTCGCGGAGGCCCGCGCGGCCGGCTTCGAGCACGTGAACCTGGACCTGATCTACGGCACCCCGGGCGAGTCCGACGACGACTGGCGGGCCTCGCTGGACGCGGCGATCGGGGCCGGGCCGGACCATGTGTCGGCGTACGCGCTGATCATCGAGGAGGGCACCCAGCTGGCCCGGCGGATCCGGCGGGGCGAGGTCCCGATGACCGACGACGACGTCCACGCCGACCGCTACCTGATCGCCGACTCGGTGCTGGCCGGGGCGGGCTTCGACTGGTACGAGGTGTCCAACTGGGCGACCTCGCAGGCGGGCCGCTGCCTGCACAACGAGCTGTACTGGCGGGGCGCCGACTGGTGGGGCGCCGGGCCGGGGGCGCACTCGCACGTGGGCGGGGTGCGCTGGTGGAACGTGAAGCATCCGGGGGCGTACGCGGCGGCGCTGGCGTCGGGGCGGTCGCCGGGGGCCGGGCGCGAGGTCCTGACGGACGAGGACCGGCGGGTGGAGCGGATCCTGCTGGAGCTGCGGCTGCGGGAGGGGGTGCCGCTCTCGCTCCTGCGGGAGGAGGGCCTGAAGGCTGCACGCCGGGCGCTCGCGGACGAGCTGCTGGAGAAAGGCCCTTACGAGGAGGGCCGGGCCGTGCTGACGCTGCGGGGGCGGTTGCTGGCGGACGCGGTGGTGCGGGACCTGGTGGACTGAAGGGTCACCCCCGCGACAGCGGGGAGCATGACGTGCTCGGCCGTGTGGACGAACTGATCGACGGACCACCTCCGCGCGGGCGGAGAGCAGTGCACCGGTCCCGGAGGATCAACGGCTCGGCATCATTCAGGGCACGGTCACATGGTCGATGAGACGCTCGACACATCCCAGCAGCTCCGGCTCCAGGTCCTTGTAGGAGTTCACGCGGGCGAGGATCGCCTGCCATACGGCGCCGGTGTTGTCCGTGGGCCAGCCCAGGGCGCGGCAGACGCCCGTCTTCCAGTCCTGGCCGTGCGGGACGCGGGGCCAGGAGTCGATGCCCAGGCAGGACGGCTTCACCGCCTCCCAGATGTCGATGTAGGGGTGGCCGACGACCAGGGCGTGGTCGCTGGTGACCGACCCGGCGATGCGCCACTCCTTGGTGCCGGGCAGCAGGTGGTCGACGAGGACGCCGAGACGGGCGTCGGGGCCGGGGGCGAACTCGGCGACGATCGCGGGGAGGTCGTCGACGCCCTCCAGGTACTCCACGACCACGCCCTCGATGCGCAGGTCGTCGCCCCAGACCTTCTCGACCAGTTCCGCGTCGTGCCGGCCCTCCACGTAGATGCGGCCCGCGCGGGCGACACGCGCGCGTGCGCCGGGGACGGCGACCGAGCCGGAAGCGGTGCGCGAGGGGCGCACCGGCCCCGCGGACGTGGGGCGTACGAGGGTGACGACGCGGCCCTCCAGGAGGAAACCGCGCGGCTCCAGCGGGAAGACGCGGTGCTTGCCGAAACGGTCCTCCAGGGTGACCGTGCCCGCCTCGCAGCGGATCACCGCGCCGCAGAAGCCGGTACCGGGCTCCTCGACCACCAGACCGGGTTCGGCGGCCACCTCGGGCACCGGCTTCGGCTTCTTCCACGGCGGGGTCAGATCGGCGGAGTACTGGCGCATTCGGATGACGATAGGAGAAGCCGATCCGGTCCGCCTACGACACGCCGAAGCGGGCCGCCAGGGCGTCGCGCTGTGCCCGGACGAACGCCGCGTCCACCACCGCTCCGTGACCGGGAACGTACCGGGCGCGATCGCCGCCGAGCGCCAGCAGGCGGTCCAGGGCGGCGGGCCACCGCGACGGTACGGCGTCGGGGCCGGCCTGCGGGTCGCCGGACTCCTCGACCAGGTCGCCGCAGAAGACCACCTCGGGGTCGCCGGGGACGAGGACGGCGAGATCGTGGGGGGTGTGGCCGGGGCCCACGTCGGCCAGCAGGGCCTGGCGGCCGTCGCCGAGGTCGAGGGTCCACTCGCCGCAGACCAGGCGGCGGGGGAGGGGGAGGGCGTCCGCCGCCTCCTCGGCCTCCGGGGCCGGCAGGCCGTTGCGGATCGCGTCCAGACGGAGTTCCTCGCGGTCGTACGCGAGGACGGCGTCCGTGCCCACCGCCGCGTACAGGTTCGCGCCTGCGAAGGCGGCGGCCCCGAAGACGTGGTCGAAGTGCGGATGGGTGAGCGCGAGATGGGTCACACGGCGGTCGGCCAGCGCCTGCGCCTCCATGCGCAACCGCGCGCCCTCCGCCAGGCTCGACCCGGCGTCCACCATCAGGGCCGTGCCCGCGCCGAGGACCAGCCCCGCCGTGCAGTCCCAGCCCGGCAGCCGACAGCGGCCGACCCCTTCGGCCAGCTGCTCCCAGCCCAGCTCTTCCCAAGTCACCGTCATGCCGCGACGCTAGCCGTAGAACGCCGTAGGTCCCGACCGACCTTGCCCAGTCAGTACCCCACGGCCGTACACTGGGCCGGGGATGCTGGCACTCGCGCTCGCCGAGTGCCAGACGAAAGGCCCGAAGGACCCGAAAGGCCACGGGGACGACTTTCTGGAGGTGTGGCGCGAGATGCTGAGTGAACGCAGGCTTCAGGTGTTGCGCGCCATCGTCCAGGACTATGTCGGCACCGAGGAACCGGTGGGTTCGAAGGCGCTGACCGAGCGGCACAACCTCGGGGTCTCCCCGGCGACCGTGCGCAACGACATGGCCGCCCTGGAGGACGAGGGATTCATCGCCCAGCCGCACACCAGTGCCGGGCGGATCCCCACCGACAAGGGCTACCGGCTGTTCGTCGACAAGCTGGCCGGTGTCAAACCGATGAGCGCGCCCGAGCGGCGGGCCATCCAGAACTTCCTCGACGGCGCCGTCGACCTCGACGACGTGGTGGCGCGGACCGTGCGGCTGCTGGCGCAGCTGACCCGGCAGGTGGCGGTCGTGCAGTACCCGTCGCTGACGCGGTCCACCGTGCGGCACGTGGAACTGCTCTCGCTGGCTCCGGCCCGGCTGATGCTGGTGCTGATCACCGACACCGGGCGGGTCGAGCAGCGGATGGTCGACTGCCCGGCGCCGTTCGGGGAGACGTCTCTGGCGGATCTGCGGGCACGGCTGAACAGCCGGGTCGCGGGGCGCCGGTTCTCGGACGTGCCCCGGCTGGTGGAGGATCTGCCGGAGGCCTTCGAGGCAGAGGACCGCGGCGCGGTCTCGGCGGTGCTCTCCACCCTGCTGGAGACGCTCGTCGAGGAGAACGAGGAGCGGTTGATGATCGGCGGCACCGCCAATCTCACCCGCTTCGGACATGACTTTCCCCTCATGATCCGGCCCGTCCTGGAAGCCCTGGAGGAACATGTCGTTCTCCTCAAACTCATGGGCGAGGCGGGGGATTCGGGCATGACCGTACGCATCGGTCACGAGAACGCCTACGAGGGACTCAACTCCACGTCAGTGGTGTCGGTCGGCTACGGTTCGGGCGGCGAGGCAGTCGCCAAACTCGGCGTGGTCGGACCGACCCGCATGGATTACCCGGGAACGATGGGAGCGGTACGAGCGGTGGCACGGTACGTCGGACAGATCCTGGCGGAGTCGTAAGTGGCCACGGACTACTACGCCGTTCTCGGCGTGCGCCGCGACGCGTCGCAGGAAGAGATCAAGAAGGCCTTCCGTCGGCTCGCACGCGAGCTGCACCCGGACGTCAACCCGGATCCGAAGACCCAGGAGCGGTTCAAGGAGATCAACGCCGCCTACGAGGTGCTCTCCGACCCGCAGAAGAAGCAGGTCTACGACCTCGGCGGGGATCCGCTGTCGCAGAGCGGCGGCGCGGGCGCGGGCGGCTTCGGGGCCGGTGGGTTCGGGAACTTCTCGGACATCATGGACGCGTTCTTCGGTACGGCGTCCCAGCGCGGGCCGAGGTCGCGGACGCGGCGCGGCCAGGACGCGATGATCCGGATCGAGGTCGAGCTCGACGAGGCGGCCTTCGGTACGACCAAGGACATCCAGGTCGACACGGCGGTCGTCTGCAACACCTGCAACGGTGAGGGCGCGGCGCCGGGCACCTCCGCCCAGACGTGTGACATGTGCCGGGGCCGGGGCGAGGTCTCGCAGGTGACGCGGTCCTTCCTCGGGCAGGTCATGACCTCGCGGCCGTGTCCGCAGTGCCAGGGCTTCGGGACGGTCGTGCCGACGCCGTGCCCCGAGTGCGCGGGTGACGGGCGGGTACGGTCGCGGCGGACGCTGACCGTGAAGATCCCGGCCGGTGTCGACAACGGCACGCGGATCCAGCTCGCCGGTGAGGGCGAGGTCGGGCCGGGCGGCGGTCCCGCGGGTGATCTGTACGTCGAGATCCACGAGCTGCCGCACTCCACGTTCCAGCGGCGCGGGGACGATCTGCACTGCACGGTGACGATCCCGATGACGGCGGCGTCGCTCGGTACGAAGGTGCCGCTGGAGACGCTGGACGGGCTGGAGGAGGTCGACATCCGGCCGGGCACCCAGTCCGGGCAGTCGATTCCGCTGCACGGGCGTGGGGTGACGCATCTGCGGGGCGGCGGGCGGGGTGACCTGATCGTGCATGTCGAGGTCATGACGCCGACGAAGTTGGATCCCGAGCAGGAGCGGTTGTTGCGGGAGCTGGCGAAGCTGCGGGGTGAGGAGCGACCGACGGGGCAGTTCCAGCCCGGCCAGCAAGGGCTGTTCAGCCGGTTGAAGGACGCGTTCAACGGGCGTTGACGGGGCGCCGTGAAGGGGCTTCGCCCCTTCGACCCCACCAGGGGGCTCCGCCCCCTGGACCCCCGGGACCCCTGCCCACCCACCACCCGACTCGGCCGATGAAGAGGCGAGCCCGCCCCTCGGCTCGGCCGATGAAGAGGCGAGGTTCACCCTCGGCTCGGTCGATGGAGAGGCGAGGTTCGTCCTCGGTTCGGTCGGCTGTGAGGTGGGGGTGGGTACAGGGGGCGGGCCGATTCGGTCTTGTTCGGAGGACGTGACAACATGCCGTCATGTCCTCCGCACTGACCGATCTCTTCCCCCTTCCGATCGTGCAGGCCCCCATGGCAGGCGGGGTCTCCGTGCCGCAGCTCGCCGCTGCCGTGTCCGAGGCGGGCGGGCTGGGGTTCGTCGCTGCCGGGTACAAGACCGCCGACGGGATGTACCAGGAGATCAAGCAACTGCGGGGGCTGACCGGGCGTCCCTTCGGCGTGAATCTGTTCATGCCGCAGCCGGAGTACGCCGAGTCCGGGGCCGTGGAGGTCTACGCGCATCAGCTGGCCGGTGAGGCCGCCTGGTACGAGACCGAGCTCGGTGACCCGGACAGCGGCCGGGACGACGGCTACGAGGCCAAGCTGGCCGTGCTGCTCGACAACCCGGTCGCCGTCGTCTCCTTCCACTTCGGCGTGCCGAGTCCCGAGGCGCTGGACTCGCTGCGCCGCGCCGGGACGTTCACCCTGGTCACCGCCACCACCGCCGAGGAGGCCCTGGCCGTCGAGCGGGCCGGGGCCGACGCGGTGATCGCGCAGGGCGTGGAGGCCGGCGGCCATCAGGGCACCCACCGGGACGTGCCGGAGAACGACGGGTCCGGGATCGGGCTGCTGTCGCTGGTCGCGCAGGTACGGGAGAGCGTCGCCATCCCGGTCGTCGCCGCCGGCGGCATCATGCACGGCAGCCAGATCGCGGCCGTGCTGGCCGCGGGGGCGAGCGCCGCGCAGCTGGGCACGGCCTTCCTGGCCACCCCCGAGTCCGGCGCCGCCGACCTGCACAAGCAGGCGCTCACCGACCCGCTGTTCACCCGGACCGCGCTGACCCGGGCGTTCTCCGGGCGGCCCGCCCGCGGCCTGGTCAACCGGTTCATGCGCGAGCACGGCCCGTACGCGCCCGCCGCCTACCCGGAGGTCCACCACCTCACCTCCCCGCTGCGCAAGGCCGCCGCGCGGGCCGGGGACGCGCAGGGCATGGCCCTGTGGGCCGGACAGGGGCACCGGATGGCCCGCGAGCTGCCCGCCGGACAGCTGGTGGAGACCCTCGCGGAGGAACTCGCCGCCGCGTCGACAGCGTTGTCGATCAAGGGGGAGGGCGAGCAGGCATGACCGCTCCCGTGTTCGTGCTGGATCCGCTGGTGGTGCCCGACTTCTCCGGTGGGGAGGTCGTCCTGGACGGGCCCGAGGGGCGGCACGCCGTCTCCGTGAAGCGGCTGCGGCCCGGCGAGGACGTCATCCTCACCGACGGCCGCGGGCGTTGGGCGGAGGGCGTCGTGCGGGCCGCCGAGGGCAAGGACCGGCTGGTGGTGACGGGCCTGCAGAGCGTTCACGAGGAGCCCCCGCCGCGGCCCCGGATCACCGTCGTCCAGGCGCTTCCCAAGGGGGACCGGGGGGAGGTGGCCGTGGAGACCATGACCGAGGTCGGCGTCGACGTGATCGTGCCCTGGCAGGCCGCCCGCTGCATCACCCAGTGGAAGGGCGACCGGGGACTGAAGGCCCTCGGCAAGTGGCGGGCCACCGCCCGCGAGGCCGGCAAGCAGTCCCGCCGGGTGCGTTTCCCGCAGGTCGCGGACGCCGCGACGACCAAGCAGGTGGCCGCACTTCTCGCCGGGGCCGACCTCGCCGCCGTCCTGCACTCCGACTTCGAGCACGGCAGCGAGCCCCTCGCGCAGGTCCCGCTGCCCACCGAGGGCGAGATCGTGCTGGTCGTCGGGCCCGAAGGGGGCGTCGCCCGGGACGAGGTGGCGCTTTTCGAGGAGGCGGGCGCCAAGGCGTACACCCTGGGACCTACCGTGATGCGCACGTCCACCGCCGGAACGGCGGCCGCGGCCCTGCTGCTGGGGCGCACCGGCCGGTGGTCCTGAACCGACCGCACCACCCTGGGGGACATACCGTGGAACTCGCCCAAGTCCGGCTCCTCGTCGCCGACTTCGCCGCCTGCTACCGGTTCTACGCCGAGGTGCTCGGGCTGAGGCCGCAGTCGGGGGCGAGCGAGGGGCCGTACGAGAAGTTCAGCCCGCACGCCGGGTCGGCGGGGATCGCCCTCCAGGACCGGGCCATGATGGCCGCGATACTGGGTGAGTTGGGGGACGCGGCGAGCGGGCACCGTTCGCTGGTGGTGCTGCGCGTCGACGACCTCGACGGCTACTGCGAGCAGATCGTCGGACGGGGCGCGGTCCTGGTGCACGGGCCGGCGCCGATGACGGAACGCATGCGGGTCGCCCACCTCAAGGACCCGGAGGGGAACCTGGTGGAACTGCAGGAGTGGCTGCTGCTGCGCACCTGAGGGCCGGGCCACCCGCACGGGGACCTCTCCGAACACGTGAGTGGCCGTATGTCCCCTACCGCCACCGGCGAGACAGTGGCAGGCTGCCCTCCATGGGGGCATTGAGGCGGATTTGGCGCCGGCCGCGCGGGACCAGGGTGGCGGCCGTGACAGGGCTCGCGCTGATCGCCGTGGGTGGTGCGGCGGCCTGCCGGCCGAGCGATCTGAACTCCGCGACGGTCGCCTACACCACCGACGTGACCGCCACCGCCGAGCTGAAACGCCAGCACGTCGACGTCAACTGGCTCACCTGCACCGGCTCCTACGGCTCGGCGCCGAAGGCCACGGCGAGCACGGCGAGCACGGCGAGCACGAAGACCGCCAAGGCCACGAGGACACCGTCGGCCACCGCCACCACCGTCGTCTCCGTCGACTGCCAGGGCCGGACCAAGGACGGCCGGAGCATCACCGTCACCGGCCGGGTGACCAAGGCCGTCAGCGGGGCCTGTGTGCGCGGCAGCCTCGTCGCCGAGGTCGGCGGCAAGGAGTGGTTCCGGGTGAACGGGCTGGGCGACTGCGACGCCACGCCCGGACCGACGTACAGCACCTACCGGCCGCCCACCTACGGACAGCGGCCCGGCCCCACCGTGACCGTCACGAAGACCGTCTGGTGCCAGGGCGACCCCAAGTGCTGGCCGGTGCAGGGCAAGTGATCGAAATCGGTCACCGGGAACACGCCGCGATGCATAGGCTGAGCGAGTGACTCAGGGTGCAGCGACAGGACCGCGGTCCTACCTCCGATTTCCGCACGTCCACGGCGACCTGGTCGCCTTCACCGCCGAGGACGACGTGTGGCTCGCGCCCCTGGACGGCGGCCGGGCCTGGCGGGTCAGCGCCGACAACGTCCCCGTGACCCTGCCCCGTATCTCGCCCGACGGGACCACGGTGGCCTGGACCTCCACCCGCGACGGCGCCCCCGAGATCCACACCGCCCCCGTCGACGGCGGCTCCTCGACCCGCCTGACCCACTGGGGCAGCGCCCGCACCCAGGTGCGCGGCTGGACCGCCGACGGCCAGGTCCTCGCGATCACCACCCACGGACAGGCCAGCCTCCGGCGCAGCTGGGCCCACACCGTCCCGCTCGACGGCGGCCCGTCCACCGTCCTGCCGTACGGCCCCGTCGGCGATGTCGCCTTCGGGCCGGCCACCGTGCTGCTGTCCGCGCCGATGGGACGGGAGGCGGCCTGGTGGAAGCGGTACCGGGGCGGCACGGCGGGCAAGCTGTGGATCGACCGGGGCGTGCCGGACGGGACGGACGGCGAGGGCGACGGCGGGTTCGTACGGCTGCACGCCGAGCTGGACGGCAACCTGGAGTACCCCTGCTGGGCCGGCGAGCGGATCGCGTTCCTCTCCGACCACGAGGGCACCGGCGCGCTGTACTCCTCCCTCGCCGACGGCTCCGACCTGCGCCGCCACACCCCCCTCGACGGTTTCTACGCCCGGCACGCGACGAGCGACGGCAGCCGTGTCGTCTACGCCTCGGCCGGTGAACTCTGGCTCCTGGACGACCTGGAGGGCGCCGAGCCGCGCCGCCTGGACATCCGGCTCGGCGGGTCCCGGGTGGACCGCCAGCCGTACCCCGTCAACGCGGCCCGCTGGTTCAGCCACGCCTCGCCCGACCACACCGCGCGCGGCAGCGCCGTCCTGGTGCGCGGCGGCGTGCACTGGGTGACCCACCGCTCGGGTCCGGCGCGGGCGCTCGTCGCCCGGCCCGGGGTGCGGGCCCGGCTGCCCGTCACCTTCCGGGTGGACGCCGAGGAGTGGGTGACCTGGGTGACGGACGCCGAGGGCGACGACGCCCTGGAGTTCGCCCCCGCCACCGGCCTGGAACCCGGCGCCACCGCGCGCCGGATCGCCGCCGGACGGCTCGGCCGGGTCCTGGAACTCGCCGTCGCCCCGGACGGCGGCCGGGTCGCCGTCGCCGCCCACGACGGCCGGCTGCTCCTCGTCGAGCGGGAGACGGGCGAGGTCCGCGAGGTCGACCGCAGCGAGGACGGCGACGTCTCGGGCCTCGCCTTCTCACCCGACTCCGGCTGGCTCGCCTGGTCCCACCCCGGCGCCGGCGGGCTCTGCCAGCTCCGCATCGCCCATACCACCGACCTCACCGTCACCGAGGCGACCCCGCTGCGGTTCCGGGACTACGACCCCGCCTTCACCCGCGACGGCAAACACCTCGCCTTCCTCTCCACCCGCTCCTTCGACCCGGTCTACGACGAGCACGTCTTCGACCTGGCCTTCGTGGTCGGCGACCGCCCGCACCTGATCACCCTCGCCGCCGCCACCCCCTCGCCGTTCGGCCCGCAGCGGCACGGCCGCCCCTTCGAGACCCCCGACAAGGACGAGACCCCGGACGCCGAGGGCACCCCCGCCACCCGTATCGACCTCGAAGGCCTCGCCGACCGGATCGTGCCCTTCCCCGTCGAGGCCGGCCGCTACTCCACCCTCCGGGCCGCCAAGGACGGCGTGCTCTGGCTGCGCCACCCGGTGCGCGGTGTGCTCGGCGCCTCCCGCGCCCACCCCGAGGACCCGGCGCCCAAGACCGAGCTGGAGCGCTACGACCTCGCCCAGCAGCGCATCGAGTACCTATCCTCCGACGCCGACCACTTCGAGGTCAGCGGCGACGGCAAACGCGTCCTGCTCTGGGCCGACAGCAAGCTCAGGGTGGTGCCCAGCGACCGCCGCGCCTCGGGCGACGAGGACAGCGACACCAACATCACCGTCGACCTGGCCCGGGTCCGGCAGACCGTCGACCCGGCCGCCGAGTGGCGGCAGATGTTCGACGAGACCGGCCGCATCATGCGCGACCAGTTCTGGCGCCCGGACCTCGGCGGCGTCGACTGGGACGGTGTCCTCGACCGCTACCGCCCGCTCGTCGACCGGGTCGCCACCCACGACGACCTCGTCGACCTGCTCTGGGAGGTCCAGGGCGAACTCGGCACCTCGCACGCCTACGTCACCCCGCGCGGCGGCCACGGCGGCGGCGCCCGCCAGGGCCTGCTCGGTGCCGACATCTCCCGGCACGAGGACGGCAGCTGGCGCATCGACCGCATCCTGCCCACCGAGACCTCCGACCCCGGCGCCCGCTCCCCGCTCGCCGCACCCGGCGTCGCGGTACGCCCCGGCGACGCGATCGTGGCCGTGGCCGGCCGCCCCGTGGACCCGGTGACCGGCCCCGGCCCACTGCTGGTCGGCACCGCCGGCAAGGCGATCGAACTGACCGTGTCCCCGGCCGGCGGCGGCGAGCTGCGCCACCCGGTCGTCGTCCCGGTCGCGGACGAGGAGCCGCTGCGCTACCACGCCTGGGTCGCCGACCGCCGGGCCCATGTGCACACGGCGTCCGGCGGCCGCCTCGGCTACCTGCACGTCCCCGACATGCAGGCGCCCGGCTGGGCCCAGATCCACCGCGACCTGAACGTGGAGATGGCCCGCGAGGGCATCGTGGTGGACGTCCGCGAGAACCGCGGCGGGCACACCTCCCAACTGGTGGTGGAGAAGCTGGCCCGGCGCATCGTCGGCTGGGACCTGCCGCGCGGCATGCGCCCGCACAGCTACCCGCGGGACGCCCCCCGCGGACCGGTGGTGGTCGTCGCGAACGAGTTCTCCGGTTCGGACGGCGACATCGTCAACGCGGCGATCAAGGCACTGGGCATCGGCCCGGTGGTCGGCACCCGCACCTGGGGCGGCGTGATCGGCATCGACAGCCGCTACCGCCTGGTCGACGGCACCCTGGTCACCCAGCCGAAGTACGCGTTCTGGCTGGAGGGCTACGGCTGGGGCGTGGAGAACCACGGCGTCGACCCGGACGTGGAGGTCGTGCAGACCCCGCAGGACTGGGGCGCGGGCAGGGACCCCCAGCTGGACGAGGCCATCCGGCTCGCGCTTGAGGCACTGGAGACGACGCCTGCGAAGGTTCCGCCGGCGTTGCCGATGTAGGGAGCGGCGCCCGGTCCCGCCCAGGGGCGCGGGGAGCGGCGCGACCAGCCCCCACCGGCCTGTGGCCAAACCGACTACGATGCCCCCGGAACCGATCACCGGGCGAGGAGAAAACATGCCAGGGGAACCCCAGGACGACTGCCTCTTCTGCAAGATCGTCGCAGGTCACGTCCCCGCGACCATCGTCCGCGAGACCGACACCACCGTCGCCTTCCGGGACATCAACCCCCAGGCACCCACCCACGTCCTGGTGATCCCCAAGGTCCACTACAGGAACGCGGCCGAGCTCGCCGCGGGCGAACCCGCGATCGCCGCCGACATACTGCGTGAGGCCCAGGCCGTCGCCGACGAGGACAAGCTGGAGAGCTACCGCGTCGTCTTCAACACCGGCAGCGGCGCCGGCCAGACCGTCTGGCACACCCACGCCCATGTCATCGGCGGCCGCGGCCTCCAGTGGCCGCCCGGATGACCTGCCGTGTCCGTACGTGAGTTGGTGGTCCTCGGCACAGCCAGCCAGGTTCCCACCCGGCACCGCAACCACAACGGCTACCTGCTGCGCTGGGACGGCGAGGGCATCCTCTTCGACCCCGGCGAGGGCACCCAGCGGCAGATGCTGCGGGCCGGGGTCGCCGCGCACGACCTGAACCGGATCTGCGTCACCCACTTCCACGGCGACCACAGCCTCGGCCTCGCCGGGGTCATCCAGCGCATCAACCTCGACCAGGTCCCGCACCCGGTCACCGCGCACTACCCGAGGTCCGGACAGCGCTTCTTCGACCGGCTCCGGTACGCCACCGCCTACCGCGAGACCGTCGGCATCACCGAGGCCCCGGTCGATGCGGACGGCGACCTCGCGGTCACTCCGTCCTACACGCTGGAGGCGAGGAGGCTCTCGCACCCCGTCGAGTCGTACGGCTACCGGCTCGTCGAGCCCGACGGCCGCCGTATGCTGCCCGAACGGCTCGCCGCGCACGGCATCACCGGCCCCGACGTCGGCCGCCTCCAGCGCACCGGTGTCCTCGGGGACGTCACCCTCGGCGAGGTCAGCGAGGTACGGCGCGGCCAGCGCTGCGCGTTCGTGATGGACACCCGGCTGTGCGACGGCGTGCACGCGCTGGCCGAGGGCTGCGACCTGCTGGTCATCGAGTCCACGTTCCTCGACGAGGACGCCCGGCTCGCCGCGGAACACGGCCATCTGACCGCCGGACAGGCGGCGGCCGTCGCCCGGGACGCGGGGGTACGGCACCTCGTGCTGACCCACTTCAGCCAGCGCTACCCCGGCTCCGAGGACTTCGAGCGGCAGGCGCGGGCCGCCGGCTACGAGGGCGAGCTGACCGTCGCCTACGACCTGCTCCGAGTGCCGGTTCCGAAGCGCAGGTGAAGCGGCCGTACCATGCTTTGATGCCCCTCCCCAAAGCAGAACTGCACCTCCACATCGAAGGCACCCTGGAGCCCGAGCTGGCGTTCCGGCTCGCCGCACGCAACGGCGTCGAGCTGCCGTACGCGGACACCGACGAACTGCGCAAGGCGTACCGGTTCGAGGATCTCCAGTCCTTCCTGGACCTCTACTACCAGCTGATGGCCGTCCTGCGCACCGAGCAGGACTTCGAGGACCTCGCCAACGCCTACCTCGAACGCGCCGCCGCGCAGGGCGTGCGGCACGCCGAGATCTTCTTCGACCCGCAGGCGCACCTCGCGCGGGGCGTCGGCATGGGGACGGTCGTCGGGGGCCTGTGGCGGGCGCTCGGCAGCAGCGTCGAGAACCACGGGGTCTCCACCCGTCTGATCATGTGCTTCCTGCGGGACGAGTCCGCCGAGTCGGCGATGCGGACGCTGGACGCCGCGAAGCCGTACCTGGACCGGATCACCGGCATCGGGCTGGACTCCGCCGAGGTCGGGCACCCGCCGGTCAAGTTCCGTGCGGTGTACGAGGCCGCGGCCGCGCTGGGGCTGCGCCGGGTGGCCCATGCGGGGGAGGAGGGGCCGCCGGAGTACATCACCGAGGCGCTGGACCTGCTCGGCGTCGAGCGCGTCGACCACGGGCTGCGCTGCATGGAGGACCCGGAACTGGTCGCCCGACTGGTGCGGGAGCGGATCCCGCTGACGCTGTGTCCGCTGTCGAACGTCCGGCTGCGCGCGGTCGACGTGCTCGCCGAGCACCCACTTCCGGCCATGATCGATGCCGGGCTGCTGTGCACGGTCAACTCCGACGACCCGGCCTACTTCGGCGGCTACGTCGCCGACAACTACCACGCCGTGCGCGACGCCCTGGGTCTGTCCAGGGAGCAGATGCGGGAACTGGCCCGCAACTCCTTCCTCGCGTCCTTCCTGGAGGACGACGAGGAACTGCGGGCGCGTTACCTCGCGGAGGTCGACGCGTTCGAGTTCGGGCAGGCCCACGGCTGAGCACAGCGCCGGAGGCGCCGCGGTCCGCCGTCCGCGGCGGACCGCGCCGGGCCGGCTCAGGCCGCGACGTCCAGCCGTACCGCGGTGCCGTCGGTGAGTGCCGGGCCGGTCGCGACGGTGGTGGTCCTGCGCCGCAGCGCCACCGCCGTCAGCGGCACCGCGACCGCCAGCAGGGCCACCGCGAGGACCGTGCCCATCGCCGGGAAACCGGCCCGCGCCGCCAGCAGGCTGCCGGTCATCGGGCCGACGGCCGTCCCCAGCGACGACGCCGACCCGACCAGCACCGCCCAGCGGCCCCGCGGGTCGAGGGCGGCGGCGAGGCCGATGACGTACGACAGGACGACCGGGTAGAGCAGGTTCCAGGCGATCTCGCCGGTCGCGAAGGACGTGAGGTCGGTGGCGGACGCGCTGAGCGCGATACAGCCCGCGATCAGCACGGTGCCGAGACCGATGGGCAGGGCCCGGCCGAGCCGCGGGCCGAGGGCGCCCGCGCCGATCACGCCGAGCAGGCCGGTGCCGAGCGCCACCGCGAACACCGCGCCGACGGTCGCCTCGCTGAGATGCGCCTGCGTCAGGCCGATCCGGCCGCTGACCCCCCACAGCGAGTTCTGCACGGCGGACCAGCAGGGCATCGCGGCGGCCAGCAGCAGGCCCGAGCGGAGGTGGGGCAGCCGGGAGCCGGCGGCGGTGCGGGCGGCCGCCGGGGCGGTTCGGGGGGACAGGCGGGCGGTGAGCGGCCAGACCGCGAGCGCGGTGAGCGCGATCGCGGCGAGGGGCTGCGCGTGGCCGGGGCCGAGGTGCGGGACCGTCAGGTAGACGGCGCCCGCGAGGGCGGAGACGCCGAGCAGGCCGAGGGTGGTGGTGCGGTGGGGGTCGCTCCCCCACGCTCGAACACCCTCGCGCGGGGGGACCCCCAGGGCGGCGATGCCGGTGGCGGCGACCGCGGTGATCGTGCCGGAGCCGAATCCGCCGATGGCCGCGCCGGCGACGACCGCGGGGACGGCGGTGGTCAGGGCCGCGCCGCCGTAGCCGAGGACCGCGAGGAGGAGGCCGAGGCGGGCGAGGGGGCGGGGGCCGGCGCGGTCCACCCGGGCGGCGAGGAGGAAGCCGGCCGTCGCCGAACTCAGCAGCAGGGCACTGCCGACGGCGCCTGCCTGGATGGCGGAGAGGGGGAGCCCCGATGCGAGCCTGCCGACGGTGGTCGGGAGGAGGTACGGGGCCAGGTACCCGGCCGTGAAGAGGGCGACGAGGGGCCAGGGGGTGGTGCGGGGGGCGGACACGGGCGTTCCCAGGGCATGCGAAAGGAGCGGCTCAAGAAGGGGGTTGGGCGTAGGCCGTCGGGGGACGGGAACGCGCGGAGAATTTGTATCAAGGGCGGGGGGAGGGAAGAAGGGCGGGGGGTGTGATGTGGGGCACGGTGGGGTTTTGGAAGCGGGGGAGCGGGTAGCGGCGCCGCGCGCCGTGGGGGTTCGGTGGTGTCGCGGGTGCGGGTGGGCGGGGGTTGCTCGCGCGGTTCCCCGCGCCCCTGGCGGGGCGCCGCATCCGTCGCTTCTTCCCGGCCGCGGGCGCTCGTGTCAGCTCCTCCAGGGGCCCCCGCACGGTCCTGCGGTCGGCTGCTCAGCGCCAGTTGACCGTGCCGCCCGTTGTCGCTGATCCGATGCGGGTGCGGATGTCGTCCATCACCGTGATGATCCGGTCCTCGTGTTCCGGGGTCAGGCGGTCCGTCGGTACCGAGCAGCTGATCGCGTCCTGGGGCGGGGTGTCGTAGCGCAGGGCGAAGCCGAAGCCGGTGATGCCGAGGACGCCTTCCTCGCGGTCGGTCGAGTAGCCGCGGGCGCGGATCCCGGCCAGGTCGGCGGCGAGGGCGTCCGGAGTGGTGCGGGTGTGCGGGGTGAGGGCCGGCCAGGGGCCCTCGGGGAGGTCGGCGTCCGGGCGTTCCGCCAGCAGCGCCTTGCCCAGTGCGCCCGCGTGGGCCGGGAAGCGGCGGCCCACCCTGCTGATCGTGCGCAGGTACTCGTGGGACTCCCGGGTCGCCAGGTACGCCACGTCCGGGCCGTCCAGGCGGGCCAGGTGGATCGTCTCGCCGAGCGCCTCCGAGGCCTCGTCGAGGTAGGGGCGTACCAGGCGGACGCGCGGGTCGGAGTCCAGGTAGCTCGTTCCGGTCAGCAGGGTGCGGATGCCGACGCCGTAGAGGGAGCCGGTGGTGTCGGTGCGGACCCAGCCCCGGGTGATCAGCGTCTGGAGCAGGGCGTACATCGAGCTGCGCGGGACGCCGAGTTCGTCCGCCAGCTCCTGGAGGCGGGCCGGGCGGTCACCGCGGGCCGCGAGGAGTTCCAGCAGCTCCACCGTGCGCGCCGCGGACTTCACCTCGCGGACGCCTGCTGTCTCGGACATGTGCAGATCCTAAGGCGGCGGGGCGCCGTTGACGGGGCGCGTTCGCATACCTAGTCTCGGTTCCAGTACATGGATGACATCTACATGGGGAGATGGCTGGAGTGGCCGGACAGGCGGAGCATGTGGTGCGGAGGCTGCGGGACGGCATGGCGGGCGGGGTGCTGTCGTTCCCGCTCACCTCGTTCCGTGCCGACGGGTCCCTCGACGCGGACGGGTTCCGGGCGTACGTCGCCGGGCAGCTGGCGGCCGGACCCGGCGCGCTCTTTCCGGCCTGCGGCACCGGGGAGTTCTTCTCGCTGGACGAGGAGGAGTACCGGCAGGTCGTGAGCATGGCGGTCGAGGAGGCCGGTGGGCGGGTGCCCGTGGTCGCGGGGGCGGGCTACGGCTGGGCGCAGGCCGTCCGCTTCGCGCGCATCGCCGAGGACGCCGGGGCCGACGCCCTGCTCGTGCTGCCGCACTACCTCGTCGGCGCCCCGCAGGACGGGCTCGTCGCGCAGGTCGAGGCGATCGCGGGCCGGACCGGGCTGCCGCTC
Source organism: Streptomyces fuscichromogenes (assembly GCF_014645815.1). Classification (GTDB taxonomy): domain Bacteria; phylum Actinomycetota; class Actinomycetes; order Streptomycetales; family Streptomycetaceae; genus Streptomyces; species Streptomyces fuscichromogenes. Next base: position 519,409 of record NZ_BMML01000002.1, read on the forward strand.
GTCGTCTACCAGCGCGGCCAGGTCACCTACACGGCCGACTCGTTGGCGCGGATCGCCCGCGTCCCCGGTGTCATCGGGCTCAAGGACGGGCACAGCGACCTCGACCGGCTGCAGCGGCTCACCCTCGCCGCCCCGGACGGCTTCCTCTTCTTCAACGGCGCCGCCACCGCCGAGATCCAGGCCCGCGCCTACGCCGCCGTCGGCGTCCCCGCCTACTCCTCCGCCGTGCACGCCTTCGCCCCGGAGATCGCCGACGCCTTCTTCGCCGCCCTCCGGGGCGGCGACCAGGGCACCGCCGACAAGCTGCTGCGCGGCTTCTACGTGCCGTTCGCCGAACTGCGCGACCGGGTGCCCGGATACGCGGTGTCGCTGGTGAAGGCGGCGGCCCGGCTGCGCGGCCGGCCGGTGGGTCCGGTGCGCGCCCCGCTCACCGACCCGTCCACCGCCGACCTGGCCGACCTCCGGGCACTGCTCGGCGCCGGACTCGACCTGGTGGGAGCGTCCCTGTGAACCTCACGATCACCGACGTCCGCCTCACCCCCGTCCTGGTCGCCGACCCGCCGCTGCTGAACACCCAGGGCGTGCACCAGCCGTACACCCCCCGGCTGATCGTCGAGGTGGAGACCGCGGACGGGGTGGTCGGGGTCGGGGAGACCTACGGGGACACCAAGTACCTGGAGCTGGCCCGGCCGTTCGCCGAGCGGCTGCGGGGACGGCAGGTCAGTGATCTGAACGGGCTGTTCACGGTCGCCGACGAGGTCGCCGTGGACGCGGCCCGGGTCTTGGGGCAGACCGACGTCGGCGGGCTGCGCGGCGTGCAGACCGCCGACAAGCTGCGGCTGTCCGTGGTCTCCGGCTTCGAGGTGGCCTGCCTGGACGCGCTCGGCAGGGCGCTCGGCCTGCCGGTGCACGCGCTGCTCGGCGGCAAGGTGCGCGACTCGGTCGAGTACAGCGCCTACCTGTTCTACCGGTGGGCCGCGCATCCGGCGGGCGTGCCGGCCGAGACCGACGACTGGGGCGCCGCCCTCGACCCGGCCGGGGTCGTGGCGCAGGCCCGCCGCTTCACGGAGCGCCACGGCTTCACCTCCTTCAAGCTCAAGGGCGGGGTCTTCCCGCCGGAGGAGGAGATCGCGGCCGTACGCGCGCTGGCCGAGGCGTTCCCCGGCCACCCGCTGCGCCTCGACCCGAACGGCGCCTGGTCGGTGGCGACCTCGCTGAAGGTCGCGAGGGAACTCGGGGACGTCCTCGAGTACCTGGAGGACCCGGCGCTCGGCACCCCGGCGATGGCGGAGGTGGCGGCGGGCACGGGGGTGCCGCTGGCCACCAACATGTGCGTGACGACCTTCGGCGAGATCGAGGAGGCGTTCACGCGCGGGGCCGTCCAGGTGATCCTCTCCGACCACCACTACTGGGGCGGGCTGCGCAACACCCGGCAACTCGCCGCCGTCTGCCGGACCTTCGGCGTCGGCGTCTCCATGCACTCCAACACCCACCTCGGGATCAGCCTCGCCGCGATGACCCACGTGGCCGCGACCGTCCCCGGCCTCCACCACGCCTGCGACTCCCACTACCCCTGGCAGTCCGAGGACGTCCTCACCGAACGGCTCGTCTTCGAGGGCGGCCGGCTCGCCGTCCCCGACGCGCCGGGACTGGGCGTCGAACTCGACCGGGAGCGGCTGCGACGGCTGCACCGGCGGTGGCTGGACGACGACGGGACGCTGCGCGACCGCGACGACGCGGCGGCCATGCGGGTGGCCGAGCCGGGGTGGACCGCACCGGCGGTACCGCGCTGGTAGGAGTGCTCGTTCGGGCGGTCGTACGACGACAGCGGCCGCCTCCGCTCCCCCCATGGTGCACACTGTGCGGATCCGCACCACGCCAGGGAGCACACCGTGACCGCGTCCGACGCGTTCGCCGGAGAGGAACCGGAGTACCTCGACGACGACAGGGGAGCAACAGCACCGTACTGCGCCGCGCAGGTCGACCCGCTGGCCGCGCTGCGCACGCCGGACGATCCGCCCTGGGACGTCTACCTCACCGGCACCGTCTTCCTCGACATCGTCTTCACCGGCCTCGGCTCCGCGCCGGTGCGCGGCACCGAGTCCTGGGCCCGGGGCATGGGCTCCAGCCCCGGCGGCGTCGCCAACATGGCCACCGCCCTCGCCCGCCTCGGCCTGAAGACCTCCCTCGCGGCCGCGTTCGGCGACGACCACTACGGCGAGTACTGCTGGGACGCCCTCGCCCAGGGCGAGGGCATCGACCTCTCCCCGTCCCGGAAGGTACGCGGCTGGCACTCGCCGGTCACCGTGTCCATGGCGTACGAGGGGGAGCGGACCATGGTGTCGCACGGGCACGAGCCGCCCGCCGACACGCTGTTCCGCCAGCAGAACGCGCCCGGCCACCCGGCCCGCGCACGCGCCGCCGTCGCCTCCCTCACGCCCGGCAAACGCAACCCCTGGATCGCGAAGGCGGCCGCCGAGGGGACCCGGATCTTCGCCGACGTCGGCTGGGACGACACCGGGGCGTGGGACCTGGCGGGCCTGGCCGACCTGGAGCACTGCGAGGCGTTCCTGCCGAACGCGGAGGAGGCGCGGCGGTACACCGGCGCGGACTGCCCGCGGGCCGCGGCGCACGCCCTCACCGAGCACGTGCCGCTCGCCGTCGTCACCCTCGGGTCGGAGGGCGCGTACGCCGTCGACGGGCGGACCGGGGAGTCCGCGGAGGTCCCGGCGATCGCCGTGGAGGCCCTCGACCCGACCGGCGCGGGCGATGTCTTCGTCGCGGGCTTCGTCACCGGCACGCTCGCCGACTGGCCGCTGGCCGACCGCCTCGCCTTCGCGGGCCTCACGGCGGCACTGTCCGTCCAGGAGTTCGGCGGCTCCCTCTCGGCCCCCGGGTGGTCGGAGATCGGGGCGTGGTGGCGCAAGGTGCAGTCGGTCGAGGGCCAGGACCCGGCGGCGCTGCGGCGCTACGCGTTCCTGGAGAGCCTGGTACCGGAGGAGGACCAGGTACGGCCGTGGCCCTTGCGGAGGGCGGTACCGACGATCGGGTTCGGCCGGGCGGGGTGAGCGGGTGCAGGTGCGTCGGGGCTGGGGCGGGGTTTCGCCTACCGGCGCCGACAGGGTGCCGCCGCGCCCACCCTCCCCCACTCTCGGCTTCGCTCGAGCGGGGGGACCCCCATCGCCCTGCGGCACGCCTGCCCGCGGCTGGGGAGACGCGGCGACTGCAGCGCCCCGTAAGGGGCGCGGGGAACTGCGCGACAAGCCCGCACCGGCCCGCGGCCGACGACGAGACCGTGCGGCCCCGGCCTACTCTCCCCGCACCTTGGCGACCTGCTGAAGCACCAGCGACCGCCCCGTCTCCGACACCCCGGACAACGCCCCGGCGAACAGTTCCTCCACCCCGCCGCCGTCGGCGCCCACCTCACCGCCGCTCACCGCATACCCCTCCCGCACCGCGACCCTCAGCACACCCTCCGTGTCCACCGCCGCGGCGGCGATCGTCGGCACCTCCCCGCCCGCCGGATCCGCCACCTTCGCGAACGCGCCCCGCACCGGCTCCCGCCAGCGCAGCGCCAACAGCACCGGTGACTTGGCCTGCACCTCGGCCAGGTCCACCTGGTCCACCCCGTCCGCCGTGAGCACGTCGGCCCACGCGTCCAGCACGATCGCCGCCGGCAGCAGGTCCCGCAGCGTCGACCCGGCGATGTTCCCGCCGACCGTCGCCGCCCGGCGCACCGCCCCCGTGCCGACCCCCTTCGCCGCCTGCCGCAGCACCTCCGGGACCCGGTCGTCCAGCACCTGGTGGAGAAGGACCGCGCCCCCGAGCACGCCGTCCCCGATCGCCGTCGCCTCCGGCACCTTCCGCAGGGACACCGCCTGTTCCGGGAAGCCGTCCCGCTGCCACGCGGCCCAGATCAGGGTCGCTCCGCCGACGGGTATCGCCCCCTCGGCCAGACATTCCCGGGCCTCGGACACCGACGTGGGCAGACGCAGCTGCACGGCTACCTGCTTTCTGTGCGGACAGGTGGCGTGGAGCGGACGCGGCCCCCCGACCACGTGATGGCAGTGACGGCACGGATTCTGCCCCGGCGTGCGGGAGCGCATGCAGGGCTCACGGAAACAGCGGGGGCGCCTTTCCCGGTGAAAAGCCCTACGGCGTTGTCAGCCCCGCGTCGTACGCTTGATACCGCGAGGCCGCCCTCAGCTACGCGGCCGTGACGAGGAGGAACCGCAGGCCTTAAGCGCCGGCCCATGACTCAGACACCCACAGCTCACACTCCCGCGCAGCAGCAGGCCCGAGCTCAGTTCGAGGTTCCCGCCCAGCACCCGATGGTGACCGTGCTGGGATCCGGCGACTCCCTGCTGCGCGTGATCGAGAAGGCCTTCCCGGCGGCCGACATACACGTCCGGGGCAATGAGATCAGCGCGGTCGGCGAGGCCCATGAAGTCGCCCTCGTCCAGCGCCTGTTCGACGAGATGATGCTGGTGCTCCGCACCGGGCAGCCGATGACGGAGGACGCAGTGGAACGCTCGATCGCCATGCTGCGGGCGAGTGAGAACGGGGAGGGCCCGGAGGAGACCCCGGCCCAGGTTCTGACGCAGAACATCCTGTCCTCGCGCGGCCGCACCATCCGCCCCAAGACCCTGAACCAGAAGCGGTACGTCGACGCGATCGACAAGCACACCGTGGTCTTCGGCATCGGACCGGCCGGTACCGGAAAGACCTATCTGGCCATGGCCAAGGCGGTGCAGGCCCTGCAGTCCAAGCAGGTCAACCGCATCATCCTGACCCGGCCGGCGGTGGAGGCGGGGGAGCGGCTGGGCTTCCTGCCCGGCACGCTCTACGAGAAGATCGACCCCTACCTGCGCCCGCTGTACGACGCGCTGCACGACATGCTCGACCCGGACTCGATCCCGCGCCTGATGGCCGCCGGGACGATCGAGGTGGCGCCGCTCGCGTACATGCGCGGCCGCACCCTCAACGACGCCTTCATCATCCTCGACGAGGCCCAGAACACCTCTCCCGAACAGATGAAGATGTTCCTCACCCGGCTCGGCTTCGAGTCGAAGATCGTGATCACGGGCGACGTCACCCAGGTCGACCTGCCGAGCGGCACCAAGTCCGGTCTGCGCCAGGTGCAGGACATCCTGGAGGGCCTGGAGGACGTGCACTTCTCCCGTCTCACGTCCCACGATGTCGTACGGCACAAGCTGGTGGGCCGTATCGTCGACGCGTACGAGAAGTACGACAGCAAGCACGGCACGGAGAACGGCACGCCCCAGGGCGGCCGCTCGAAGTCCGGGCACAAGGGGAAGTAGACAAGCACAGCGTCATGTCGATCGACGTCAACAACGAGTCCGGAACCGAGGTCGACGAGCAGGCGATCCTCGACATCGCCCGCTACGCGCTCGCACGGATGCGCATCCACCCGCTCTCCGAGCTCTCGGTGATCGTCGTGGACGCCGACGCCATGGAGCAGCTGCACATCCAGTGGATGGACCTGCCCGGCCCGACCGATGTCATGTCCTTCCCGATGGACGAGCTGCGGCCGCCGTCGAAGGACGACGACGAGCCGCCGCAGGGGCTGCTCGGCGACATCGTGCTCTGCCCGGAGGTCGCCGCCAAGCAGGGTGCCGAGGCCGAGACCCAGCACTCCATGGACGAGGAGCTCCAGCTGCTCACCGTCCACGGCGTGCTGCACCTGCTCGGCTACGACCACGAGGAGCCCGACGAGAAGGCCGAGATGTTCGGCCTGCAGGCGGCCATCGTGGACGGCTGGCGCGGGGAGCAGGGCCTGACCGGGCCCTCGCCGGCGCCGACGGTCTCGTAGGCGGGGTCGTCGTCGTATGAGTGCGCAGATCGTCCTCGGCGCGGTCGTGCTGGTCGTCGTCGGCTGGCTGGCCGCCTGCGCCGAGGCCGGTATCGCCCGCGTCTCCAGCTTCCGGGCCGAGGAGGCGGTGAAGTCCGGGCGGCGCGGCAGCGCCAAGCTCGCCCAGGTCGCCGCCGACCCCACCCGCTACCTGAACGTGGCGCTGCTGGTCCGCGTCGCCTGCGAGATGGCGGCCGCGGCCCTGGTCACCTACGCCTGCCTCCAGGAGATCCCGGCCACCTGGCAGGCGCTGCTCGCCGCGATCGGCGTGATGGTGCTCGTGTCGTACGTCGCCGTCGGCGTCTCCCCGCGCACCATCGGCCGCCAGCACCCGCTGAACACCGCGACGGCCGCCGCGTACGTGCTGCTGCCGCTGGCGAGGATCATGGGGCCGATCCCCTACCTCCTCATCCTCCTCGGCAACGCGCTCACCCCGGGCAAGGGCTTCAGGCGCGGCCCGTTCGCCTCCGAGGCCGAACTGCGCGCCCTGGTCGACCTCGCCGAGAAGGAGTCCCTGATCGAGGACGAGGAGCGCCGGATGGTGCACTCGGTCTTCGAGCTCGGCGACACCCTCGTCCGGGAGGTCATGGTGCCGCGTACCGACCTCGTCGTCATCGAGCGGTACAAGACGATCCGGCACGCCCTGACCCTCGCGCTGCGCTCGGGCTTCTCCCGGATCCCGGTCACCGGGGAGAGCGAGGACGACATCGTCGGGATCGTGTATCTGAAGGACCTGGTCCGCAAGACGCACATCAGCCGGGACGCCGAGTCCGACCTGGTCTCCACCGCGATGCGGCCCGCGTTCTTCGTGCCCGACACCAAGAACGCCGGCGACCTGCTGCGCGAGATGCAGAAGGAACGCAACCACGTCGCCGTCGTCATCGACGAGTACGGCGGCACGGCCGGGATCGTCACCATCGAGGACATCCTGGAGGAGATCGTCGGCGAGATCACCGACGAGTACGACCGTGAGCTCCCGCCCGTCACCGACCTCGGCGACGACCGCTACCGGGTCACCGCCCGCCTCGACATCACGGACCTCGGCGAGCTGTACGGCCTGGAGGAGTACGACGACGAGGACGTGGAGACCGTCGGCGGCCTGCTCGCGAAGGCCCTCGGCAGGGTGCCGATCGCCGGTGCCGCCGCCCAGGTCGAACTCCCCGACGGCCGCAGTCTGGCGCTCACCGCCGAGTCCGCCGCCGGCCGCCGCAACAAGATCGTGACGGTGCTGGTGGAGCCGGTGCCGGTGCCCGACGAACCGGAGGACGACGCGCAGTGACCCCGGACCAGCTGCGTGCGTTCTGCCTCTCCTTCAACGCGGCCGAGGAGGACTTCCCCTTCAATCCGGACATCTCGGTCTTCAAGGTGCTCGGCAAGATGTTCGCGCTCAGCTGGATGGACGCCGAGCCCCTCAAGGTCAACCTCAAGTGCGACCCCGAGGACGCGATCCGGCTCCGCGGTGAGCACGAGGGGGCGATCGCGCCGGGGTACCACATGAACAAGCGGCACTGGAACACCGTGACCGTGGACGGCGACCTGCCCGAGCGGCTCGTCAGGGAACTGATCGAGGACTCGTACGACCTCGTCGTCGCCGGCCTGCCGAGAGCGGAGCGGCTGCGCCTGGACCGGCCGTAAACCCGGTTGCCCGTGGCGGCCCTCGAGCGGTCGGATGTGCCGTATGAGCATCAGATACCCGCGCCCGCTGCGCCCCGGTGACCGTGTCGGTGTGACCTCCCCGTCCAGCGGGGTGCCCGAGGTGCTTCGCGGACGGCTCGACGCGGCGGTCCGCACGGTCGAGGAGCGCGGGTACGAGGTGGTGACCGGCCGGTGCATGGACGGCGCCACGCACCTCAGCGCACCGGCCGCCGAGCGCGCCGCCGAGCTCACCGCGATGCTGACCGACCCGACGGTCCGGGCCGTCGTACCCCCGTGGGGCGGTGAGACGGGGATCGACCTCCTCCCGCTGCTGGACTTCGAGGCCCTCGGGCGGGCCGAACCGACCTGGGTCGTCGGCTACTCGGACCTGTCGACCCTCATCACCCCGCTGACCCTGCGCACCGGGGTCGCGACCGTGCACGGCAACTGCCTGATGGAGACGCCCTACCTGCCGCCGGACGGGCTGCTGTCCTGGCTGGACGTGGTGGCCGCGCCGCAGGGCAAGCCGTTCGCCCAGACCCCGCCGGGGCGGTACCGGGTCGCGGGGCGGGACGACTGGATCGGGGAGCCCGGCATCCGGGACCTCACCCTGGACGGCGAGGGCGGCTGGACCCGGCTCGACGGGCACGGGGACGTGGACGTCGAGGGCCGGCTGATCGGCGGCTGCACCGAGACCCTCGCCAACCTCGCCGGGACGCCGTACCTGGACACCGCCGGCTTCGCCGGGGACGAACCGCTGCTGGTCTATGTCGAGGCGTGCGAGGACAACGCGTTCACCATCTGCCGGAACCTGCACGGCATGCGGCTCGCCGGGTTCTTCGACCGGGCGGCCGCCGTGCTGGTCGGGCGGACCAGGGCGCCGGACAGCCCGAGTCTCAGCCAGCACGAGGCCGTGCTCGACGCGCTCGGGCCGCTCGGGGTGCCGGTCGTCGCGGACGTGGAGTGCGGGCATGTACCGCCGTTCCTGCCGCTGGTGAACGGCGCGCGCGGGCGGGTGCTGCACACGGCCGGCCGGAGTCAGATCGTCCAGACCCTCGACTGACCCAGTCCGGGGACAGACTGACTCAGTCCGGGGACAGGGGGAGGAGAGCGGTGCCGGGGCGGGTTGTTCGTATGCTCGGGGGCATGACCGACAGCAACGCGCTTGACCCCGAGGACCGCAAGATCGTCACCCTGGCCCGCTCGGCCCGGGCCCGCAACGGGGTGCCCGAGGGGGCGGCGGTACGGGACTCGACGGGCCGTACCTATGTGGCGGGGACCGTGGAACTGGCCTCGCTGAAGCTGAGCGCGCTGCGGACGGCGGTCGCGATGGCGGTGGCGTCGGGGGCGGAGTCGCTGGAGGCGGCGGCGGTGGTGTCGGGGGCCGAGGGGGTTTCGGCGCAGGACCTCGCCGCGGTGCGGGATCTCGGGGGGCCGGGGACGCCGGTGCTGCTGGCGGGGCCGGACGGAGAGGTACGCCGCACCGTCCCCGCCTGACCTCGCCCACCCGCCCATCCGACTCGCTCCGCCGAGCAGCGAGGCCTTCTCTGACTCCGTCGGGAGAGAACCCGGGCGAGTTGACTCGGAGCGGCCGGGGTGCGTCGACGGGTGCGGGGGTGTGGGGGTTGCGCGCGCAGTTCCCCGCGCCCCTTCGAGGCGCCTGCGCTGGTCCCACCTGAAAGGGGCGCGGGGAACTGCGCGACCAGCCGCCCACGCACCCGCGGCTGTCGACGCGCCCCGGCCCCCCGGTCGGCGCACCCTTCCGCAGTCGGCCAGATTTCAACCTTGTCGGTCCGTGTCGCTCGCGCATCAATGGGACCGTAAGTTCCGACGGACCGTCAGATTCGGCCCCGCGGTGTGTCCGCACCCACCCGGCCCGGGGTCGCCATCCCTACATGGCATTCCCGCGCAACGGGAAGGGAGCCCGATCCCCATGAAACGAATAGCCACCGGTGCGGCACTCGCGGCGGGGGCCCTCGCCGCCACGGCGCTGGCCTTCGCACCCACGGCATCCGCCGCCGTCACCCCGACCTCCGCCACCATCACCGCCAGCTGCGGCCTCTTCGGCGGCGGCACGGCCACCCTCACCGCGGTTCAGACCAGCAACACCACGGCCACCATCGAACTCACCTCCAGCGCGATCACCACCCCGCTCGCGCTGTCGGCGAACAGCATCACCTCCACACTCACCATGAAGAACTCGACCGGCTCCGACCGGGTCTTCAGCGGGACCGTGAACCCGGCCATGGCCGCCGGTGCCCCGGTGGACATCGGTCCGCTCCCCGGCACCGTGGCCGTCGGCGACAGCCTGGACTTCTACAAGGGCTCGCTGAAGATGGTCGTCTTCGGCATCACCGTCACCTGTACGTCCAGCGCCGCCCAGTCGCCCGGACCGTTCGTCTTCACCACGTACCCCTAGTCGTAGGGTGAGCGGTTCCTTCCGGATGCCGCAGGACCTGATGAGTCGTCAGGTTTCTGCGGCATCTCCATTGACTTCTCACGCGCCCTCCACATCAATGGCCCCCTGTCGGCGCAGAGGAGCCGCTGCGCCCGCAACCCTCAGGAGGGGGCTTCCATGGGTTCACCCCCAAGATCACGAAGATCCCGACGGTGGCGCTGGATCTCACTGTTCGGGGCGACCGCGCTCGCGGTCACGGCGGGCGGCGCGCTGGCCTGTCCGGCCGGTGCCGCCGGGACGAACGTCGACTTCGCCACGCACTGCATCCCGCCGGCCATCGCGGGCCTCCCGCCGATCGACGGCACCACCACCGCCAACATCTCGGTGGACAACACCACCCCCAAGGTCGGCGACACGGTCACCGTGACCTACACCGTGGTCACGCCCGCCGCCAACAACCCCACCGCGCTCGCCCTGCCGGCCGACATCATGACGCCGACGGGGAAGGTCACGCTCGGCGGGGCGCAGACCGGTGACGTGACGGTGACCGGGCCGCAGAAGAACGATCCGGTGCCGGGGTACGGCGTCTTCCCGTCGTTCTCCATGACCGGGACGTTCACGGTCACCTCGCCGGGCGCCATCACGCTCTCGCCCAGCGACTACAACATCCACACCAGCTACATCCTGGAGCTGGACACCCCGTGCACGGTCACCAACCCGCCCGCCCCGGTGTCGCAGACCGTCACGGCGACCTCGACCACTCCGGTCAACAGCCGTGCCATCAGCCTGGACAAGGCCTCCGGCAACCCCGGTGACAGCGTGACCGTCAGCGGGAAGAACTTCACGCCGGGGGCGACCGTGACCCTCGCCGGGCGGTCCGGGGACACCCAGACCGCGGACACGGCGACGGCCACCGCGGGCTCCGACGGCTCCTTCAGCGCTCCGATCACCGTCAACGACAAGACGACGACCGGGATCGTGGCCTACGAGGGGAGCGCGTGGAGCGCTGACACGGGGGCGGGACCTGCCGCCTACGTCGTCAACGACACCACGCCGATTCCCGACGGGAGCCAGAAGCTGACGACCACCGTCAAGGCGGGGACCCTGTCCATGTCCCAGGCCGGGGACTCCGTCGCGCTGTCGGCGGTCGACTTCGGGCAGGGCGGGGCGTCCACGGGCAACCTGCAGACCGTCACCGTCAAGGACTTCCGTGGCGGGCCGGCCGGCTGGTCGCTCACCGGCAAGGTCACCGACTTCACCGGTCCCGGCGCCAAGATCGATGCCGGGAAGCTGAGCTGGACCCCGAGCTGCGCGACCAAGTCGGGCAGCCCCAGCACCTGTGCGGCCGGTTCCGCGGGCACCGTCGGCAGTTCCGGAGCGACCCTCGCGTCGACCCCGGACGCCACGCTCGCCGGCGGTGAGTTCACGGTCGACGCCGGACTCTCCCTGGACGTACCGGCGTTCACGCCTCCGGGGTCGTACTCCGGAGTCCTGACCCTGACGCTCACCTGAGCCGACTGCCAACTCAACTCCCTTGTGACGACCGGGCTTTCGAGCAGTGAAAGACCCGGTCGTCACCGACCCGCTTCCGACCGGGGGTCCGCACCCATGCGTCGCGCCAAGCCGTATGTCCTCCTCCTGAGCCTGATCCTCGGCGTCCTGTGCACGGCGGGTCCCGCGCGCGCCGCCGACAACGGCAGCTGGTCCGTGTACCCGGTCGCCTCGAAGATCGCGGCGCGGCCGTACTTCTATCTCTCCCTCGATCCCGGGCAGACGATCACCGACAAGGTGGCCGTCGCCAACAAGACCGGCAAGCCGCTCACCTTCCGGCTGTACGCGGCCGACGCCTACAACACCGCGCGGGACGGCGGCTTCGCCGTCCGGACCGTGAAGGAGAGGATGCGGGGGGTGGGGGCCTGGGCGAAGATCGGGAAGGCCCGGGTCACCGTCCCGCCGCACCGGACGGTCACCGTTCCCTTCACCCTGCGGGTGCCCAAGGGGGCCGAGCCCGGTGACCATCCCGGGGCGATCGTCGCGCTGGACGAGAAGGTCGACCCGGGCGCCGGGTCGCTGGCCCTCGGCGTGCAGCGGGCGGTCGGCGCCCGTGTCTACCTGCGGGTGAGCGGGCCCACGCTGCCGGCCCTGGCCGTCGAGAACGTGCACCTCAGCCATCACCAGCCGCTCGTGCCCGGCCTCGGCGCCAGCACCGCGACGATCTCCTACACCCTGCACAACACCGGGAACGTCACCCTCGACCCGAAGGTGCGGTTGCGGGCGGAGGGCCTGTTCGGCCGGACGCTGCTCAGCCGCGACCTCACCGAGATCCCCTCCCAGCTGCTGCCGGGGGAGCGGGTCAAGCTCACCGCGCGCTGGCCGAGCGCACCCCAGCTCGACTGGGGGAAGGTGACGTTGACGGTCAGCGCGACCGGCACCGAGGAGTCGGCGAGCACGTCGTTCCTCGCCCTGCCGTGGCTGGTGGTGCTGCTGGTCTTCGTCGCCGGGGCGGCGGGCGGCGCGCTGTTCGCCCGGACCCGCCGGGGCGGCCGGGGTCTGCCGCCGCTGCTCAGAGGGCGTCGGGACCGCGCTCGCCCGTCCGCACCCGTACGACCGTCTCCACCGGCACCGCCCACACCTTCCCGTCCCCGATCTTCCCCGTCTGCGCGGCCTTGACGACCGCCTCGATCACGGGCTCGGCGTCGGCGTCCTCGACGACGACCTCGATCCGGACCTTGGGGACCAGGTCGACGCGGTACTCGGCGCCCCGGTACACCTCGGTGTGGCCGTGCTGCCTGCCGTACCCGCTGGCCTCGGTCACGGTCAGACCGTGCACACCGAGCTCCTGGAGCGCGGTCTTCACCGCGTCGAGACGGTAGGGCTTGACGACGGCGGTGATGAGCTTCATGGCTGGCTCTTGACCTTCTGGGCGGTGGGGAGGACGGAGTGGGCGACCGGGGCGCCGTGGCCCAGGACCCCGTGATCGTAAGCCGTCTCGGCGTGCACCGTAAGGTCCAGGCCGGTGTGCTCCTGGTCCTCGGCCGCCCGGAAACCCATCACCCGGTCGAGCAGCCTGCCGATGCCGTACGTCACCGCGAACGCGTACGCCGCGACGGCCACCACCGCCACCGCCTGCCTGCCGAGCTGGGCGAGCCCGCCGCCGTAGAAGAGGCCCTCGGCGCCGCCGGTCATCGCCTTCTCGGCGAACAGGCCGATCAGGAGGGTGCCGATGATTCCGCCGACCAGGTGAACGCCGACGACGTCCAGCGAGTCGTCGTAGTCCAGCTTGAACTTCCAGCCGACCGCGTAGGAGCAGACCACGCCCGCGGCGAGGCCGACGACCAGCGCGCCGAGCAGCGAGACCGAGCCGCAGGACGGGGTGACGGCGACCAGGCCGGCGACCGCGCCGGAGGCCGCGCCCAGGGTGGTGGGGTGGCCGTCGCGCTTCTGCTCGACGAAGAGCCAGCCGAGCAGGCCGGTGCAGCCGGCGGCGAGGGTGTTCAGGAAGACGGCGGCGGCGAGCCCGTTCGCGCCCATCGCCGAGCCGGCGTTGAAGCCGAACCAGCCGAACCAGAGCAGACCGGCGCCCAGGATCACCATCGGCAGGTTGTGCGGCCGCATGGCGTCCTTCCTGAAACCGAGCCGTGGGCCGAGGACCAGGCACAGGGCGAGACCGGAAGCGCCGGAGGTGATCTCGACGGGCAGCCCGCCGGCGAAGTCGAGGGCGCCGAGGTGGTGCGCGATCCAGCCACCCGGGCCCCACACCCAGTGCGCGACCGGAACGTATACGAGCAGCGCCCAGACGGGGACGAACACCAGCCAGGCCCCGAATTTCGCCCGGTCCGCGATCGCGCCGCTGATCAGCGCGGCCGTGACGATCGCGAAGGTCAGCTGGAAGGTGGCGAACAGGAGGGTCGGGACGGTGCCCTGGACGCTGTCCGGGCCGAGGCCGCGCATGCCCGCGTGGGAGAGGCCGCCGAGGAGCCCGGCCCCGAGGTCGTCCCCGAAGGCGAGCGTGTATCCGCCCGCCAGCCACACCACCGTGACCAGGGCGATCGACACGAAACTCATCATCAGCATGTTGAGGACGCTCTTCGTGCGGACCATGCCGCCGTAGAACAGGGCCAGCCCCGGGGTCATCAGCAGAACCAGGGCGGTGGCGGCGAGCAGCCAGGCGGTGTCGCCGGTGTCTGCGTGCGCGGCGGAGAGGAACACGGGCGTCTCCAACGTCGGTCGGGGCTCGTCAGAGGGTCACCGGTCCCGGTTTCCGGTTGCATGCGGCGGTGTTTCCGTGACGTTTCGTTGCGTCGGGGTTACCGAAATCTCACGGTGCGGCGGGGCCTCGTGGATCAGGGAGAATGGGGGCCATGAGCGTTCGCAGCCAGTCAACCGAGCCGTCGGAATCGTCGAAGGACGCCCACCGGGCGGGCTTCGCCTGTTTCGTCGGGCGCCCCAACGCGGGCAAGTCCACCCTCACGAACGCTCTGGTCGGGCAGAAGGTGGCGATCACCGCGAACCAGCCGCAGACGACGCGGCACACGGTACGGGGGATCGTGCACCGGGAGGACGCCCAGCTGATCCTGGTCGACACCCCCGGCCTGCACAAGCCGCGCACCCTGCTCGGCGAGCGGCTCAACGACGTGGTCCGCACGACGTGGGCCGAGGTGGACGTGATCGGCTTCTGCCTCCCGGCGAACGAGAAGATCGGTCCGGGTGACCGTTTCATCGCCAAGGAGCTGGCGGGGATCCGGAAGACCCCCAAGGTCGCCGTCGTCACCAAGACGGACCTCGTGGACTCCAAGACCCTCGCCGAGCAGCTGATCGCCATCGACCAGCTGGGCAGGGAGCTCGGCTTCGAGTGGGCCGAGATCGTCCCGGTCTCGGCGGTCGGGGACCAGCAGGTGCAGCTGCTGGCCGACCTGCTGGTGCCGCTGCTCCCGGAGGGGCCGGCGCTCTACCCCGAGGGCGACCTGACCGACGAGCCCGAACAGGTCATGATCGCCGAGCTGATCCGCGAGGCCGCCCTGGAGGGTGTCCGCGACGAACTCCCGCACTCCATCGCGGTCGTCGTGGAGGAGATGCTCCCGCGCGAGGACCGCCCCGCCGACAAGCCCCTCCTGGACATCCACGCCAACCTTTTCATCGAGCGCCCCAGCCAGAAGGGCATCATCATCGGCCCCCAGGGCAAGCGCCTGAAGGAGGTCGGCATCAAGAGCCGCAAGCAGATCGAGGCGCTGCTGGGCACGCCCGTCTTCCTCGACCTGCATGTGAAGGTCGCCAAGGACTGGCAGCGGGACCCCAAGCAGCTGCGGCGGCTGGGCTTCTAGCGCCCTCGCGTGAAACCGCGGTGCCACGGGGCGTCGCGGGTGCCGGAAGGGGCCCCTGCGCCGCGATGGACCGCTCTCCTGTGTACAACCTTCCGGACGGTCACCGGTCTGAACAGGCACACACCTGCGCGAACTACCGGGGGGTAGTCATGCGACGAATAGGTACTGCACTGGCAGCGATGACGCTCGCGGGCGGCGGCCTGCTGGCCGGCACGGTTCCGGCGGTGGCCGCGCCGACGGCCGTGACCGCGGACTGCGCCGTGACCTGGGGAAGCCTGGACAAGACCGGTGACGCTGTCACCGGCAGGCGGCTGACCGACGTGCGCGCCGGACAGCACGAGTGCTACGACCGGCTGGTCTTCGACGCCCAGGGCACCTCGGCCGACCCGGTCGGCTACAGCGTCCGCTACGTCGACGAACTGCACCAGGACCCGTCCGACGTCGTCGTCCCGATCAAGGGCGGCGCCATTCTGGAGATCTCGCTGTTCGCCCCGCGCTACGACCCGGCGACCGGACAGCCCTACCCGGCGCTGCCGGCCGTCGACGTCACCGGGTACCGGACCTTCCGGGAGTTCAAGGTCACCGGCGGCTCCGAGGGCTACACGCAGGCGGGCCTGGGCGTCCGCGCCCGGCTGCCGTTCCGGGTCTTCCAGACGGCCGACCATCTCGTGGTGGACGTGGCTCACACCTGGTGACCCGGCGCGGCCGCGCTCATGTCCTGCATCCCCACCACCCTCAGCAGCTGCAGCCGTTCGTACGACTCCGTGCCCGGACGGGCGGTGTGGACGACGAGGTGCTGGTGGGTGTCGGCGTTGACCAGGACCTCGCAGTCCAGTTCCAGGAGGCCGACGGCGGGGTGCAGGAAGCGCTTGGTGCTCACCCGGCGTACCGCCACCTCGTGTTCGGCCCACAGGCGGGCGAACTCCTCGCTGCCGGCGAGGAGTTCGGCCACCAGGGCGGCGGGGACCGGGTCGGTGGGGCGGGCCGCCGCCACCGCGCGCAGGTTCGCCACCTGCTCCCGGGCCCGCGCCGGACGGTCCTCCGGCGGGAAGGGGCCGTGCGTCGACGGGTCCAGGAAGTAGCGGCGGACCAGGTTGCGTTCGCGCGGCGGGCGGGCCAGGACGTCGCCGCTCAGCGCCCGCGACAACGCGTTCTGCGCCAGGACCTCACCGCAGTCGGTGGTCACCAGCGCCGGGGTGTCGTGCAGCCGGTCCAGGACCAGCAGCAGCCCCGGACCGACGTGGGTGCTGGTCGCCTCCCGCCGCGGGGCCTCCTCGCCGGCCAGGTGGAACAGGTGGTCCCGTTCGTCCTCCGTCAGGCGCAGCGCGCGGGCCAGCGCCGTCAGCATCTGGCGGGACGGGCGCGGGCCCCGGGACTGTTCGAGGCGCGTGTAGTAGTCGGCGGACATGCCGGCCAGCGCGGCCACCTCCTCGCGCCGCAGCCCCGGGGTGCGGCGCCGGGCGCCCGGCGGCAGGCCCACGTCGGAGGGGTCCAGGCGGGCTCGGGCGCGGCGCAGGAAGTCGGCGAGTTCGGGTCGGTCCACGTCTCCAGGGTGACCCGCGGCGCCCGGCTTATCCAGGGACCGCCGGTCCCCCGATCGGGAGGTCTCTCCCGGTGGCGGGGGACCGGGGCGAGGGTGGTGGGACCAGAGCGAAGGAGAAGGTCATGATCACTCTTGTCACCGGGACGACCGGGCAGGTCGGGCGGCGGTTCGTGCCGCGGCTGATCACCCAGGCCGAAGGGGACGAGCGGGTGAGGGTGCTGGTGCGGGACGCGGCCCGTGGGGAGCCGTTCGCCGCGCTGGGTGCCGAGGTCGTCGTCGGCGACCTGCGGGACGAGGAGGCGCTCAGCAAGGCCGTCGTCGGGGCGGACGCGGTCGTGAACGTCGCCGCGGCCTTCCGCGGGGTGCCGGACGAGGAGGCCTGGGCGGTCAACCGGGACGCGGCGGTGGCCCTCGGGCGGGCCGCGCTGAGCGCCGGTGTACGCCGGTTCGTACAGGTCAGCACCGGGAACGTGTACGGGTCCGGGCGCGGCCGCCCGCTCACCGAGGACGACGAGAGCCGGCCCGGCGGCGCGCTGTGGGGCGCGTACCCCGAGTCCAAGGCGGCCGCCGAGCGGGAGCTGCTCGCCCTGGCGGGCGGCATGGAGGTGCGGATCGGGCGGCTGCCGTTCGTCTACGGCGAAGGGGACCCGCACATCGCGAACGCGCTGCCCTGGGCCGCGCGCTGGGCCCCCGAGCAGCGGCTCCAGATGGCCCACCACGCGGACGTCGGGCAGGGGCTGCTGCGGCTGCTGTACGCCCCCGCGGTGAACGGCCCGGTCTACAACATCGCCGACGACGCGCCCGTCACGACCGTGGAGCTGTACCGGCTGGCCGGCGTCGAGCCGCCCGAGGACCTGTCCACCCGTACCGATACCGACCGCGATCCCTGGCACGGGATCATGTCGAACCGGAAGATCCGCCGGGATCTCGGTTTCCGGCCGATCTACCCGAGCGCCTGGACGGCCCGGGACGCCGGGGCGCTGTAGGAGCGAGTCGGGCGCGGCTCGCCGGAGGCCGCGATGCGTCGTCGGTCGTCTGCGGCGCCGTCGTGGCTGGTCGCGCCCACGCGGCGGAGCCGCACATCAGGTACAGCCCCGCGCCCCTTACGGGGCGCGTTGCCGGCGCCGGACGTGTTCAGTCGACGCCCCGTATCCGCCGCACCAGCCACGCCCCCGCCAGGCCGATCACCGCCGCCACCAGGTACAGGACCCGGTAGCCGCCGAGGTAGGTGACCAGTGGTGCGGCCAGGGCGGGGGCCGCGACCTGGGGCAGGGCGTTGGCGACGTTGATGACGCCGAGGTCCTTGCCCCGGTCCACCGCCTTCGGCAGGACGTCGGTCATCAGCGCGAAGTCCACGGAGGTGAACACCCCGAAGCCGATGCCCAGCACCGCCGCGGCCACGATCGCCCCCGGCCAGGTCTGCCACACCGACAGCAGCGCCGTCGCCACCGCCATCAGCATCCCGGACCAGATCACGAACGGCTTGCGGCGGCCCGCCCGGTCCGACCAGACCCCGCCGACCACGACGGTCGCCATCAGCGTCAGCCCGTTCACGGCCGTGAGGATCAGCACCCCCTGGTCGGGGTCGTGGTAGTGGAGGCGGTCACGGAGGTAGTAGAGGAGGTACAGCAGCACCAGCGCGTTGCTGAGGTTGATCAGGAAGCGGGTCAGCCAGGCCCAGCCGAGGTCCGGGTACCGGCGCGGGCTCAGCCAGAAACCGGCCAGGAAGCCCCGCCAGGACCAGGGCGGCCGGTCCTCGGCCGCCAGCCGCAGGTCCGGGTACCGGAGCACGTACGGCAGGACGCCCAGCGCCGTGAACACCGCGCACGCGACATAGCCCGCACCGACGCCGCCGGCGGCCGTCGCCAGCCCGGTGCCGCCGACCACGCCGAGGATCTGCGCGGCCCCCAGCCAGCCGCCCACCGAACCCCGCTGGAGCCTCGGCACCCGGTCCGGCACCGCCGCGGTGACCGCAGCGAAGGCCGCGTTCAGGGTGAGCTGGACCAGGCACCAGCCCAGCATCATCGTCCACATCCCGCGGGCGCCCGCGAGCAGCAGCAGGGACAGCGCCCCGCCCGCCGTACCGGCGACGATCCACGGCGTACGGCGGCCCCAGCGGGACGCCGTACGGTCCGACAGCGCGCCGAAGACCGGGTTCGCCACCAGCGACGCCACCGCGCCGACGCCGGTCACCCACGCCAGCATCGTCTCCTTCGACATCCCGGAGCCGGGCGCGAAGTCCTTGGCCTGGGAGGCGAGCAGGATCTGCAGGGGCCCGTACCAGCCCACCCAGATCGCGCCGTTGGCGAGGGAGAGCGCCGAGGCCCAGCCCCGCCCGACCCGCTCGACCGGCTCGGCCAGGGCGGCGGCGGGTTCCCCGAGCGTCGTCATCTCTGCGCCCGCAGGACGTCCCGGTACCAGGCGTACGACGACTTCGGCGTCCTCGCCAGGGTCGCGTAGTCGACGTGGACCAGGCCGAAGCGGCGCGCGTACCCCTCCGCCCACTCGAAGTTGTCGAGGAGCGACCAGACGAAGTAGCCGCGCACGTCGACGCCGGCCTCGACCGCCCTGTGCAGCGCCCGGACGTGGCCGTCCAGGTAGGCGATGCGGTCCTGGTCGTCGACGCCCTCGTAGGAGCAGCCGTTCTCGGTGATGACCACCGGCGGGAGCCGGTCGCCGTAGCGGTCCCGGAAGCCGGTGAGGAGTTCGGTGAGGCCCTCCGGGACGACCGGCCAGCCGAAGTCCGTCACCGGGACGTCCTCGATGTCCTGGACGGAGAAGGGGAGTTCGGCGGGGAGGGTGAGCCCGCCGAACTCGATCTCGGTGCCCTGCGGGGCGCCGACCTTCGTGGGGGCGTAGTAGTTGACGCCGTACCAGTCGAGCGGCTCGGCGATCACCTTCAGGTCGGCCGCGACGTCCCCGGGCATCAGGTCGCCCATGCCGTCCGGGTACTCGCCCAGCAGGACCGGTTCGGCGAACAGGCGGTTGAGGAGCAGGTCGTAGAAGGCGGCAGCCTCCAGGTCGGCCGGAGCGTTCGAGGCCGGCCAGGTCGGGCCGTGGGAGTTGGCGATGCCGATGTCGGCCGCGCCGGCCGCGCGCAGCGCCCGGACCGCCAGACCGTGCGCGAGGAGCTGGTGGTGGGCGACCGGGAGGGCGTCGAACATCAGCTGCCGGCCCGGCGCGTGGGCGCCCAGGGCGTATCCGAACAGGGTCTGTTCGGCGGGCTCGTTGAGCGTGATCCACTTCTTGACCCGGTCGCCGAGCCGGTCCGCGACGGCCGAGACGTACTCGGCGAAGTGCGCCGCCGTGTCCCGGTCCAGCCAGCCGCCCTTCTCCTGAAGGGCGACCGGCAGGTCCCAGTGGAAGAGGGTCGGGACCGGGCGGACGCCCGCCGCGCACAGCTCGTCCACCAGCCGGTCGTAGAAGTCCAGGCCGCCCGCCGCGCGCACCCGCGGCCAGGAGACCGAGAAGCGGTACGCGTCCACGCCGAGGCCGGCCAGGAGCGCCACGTCCTCGCGGTGGCGGTGGTAGTGGTCGCAGGCCACTGCCGCCGTGGAGCCGTCCTTGATCCGGCCCGGCTCCGCCTCGAACACGTCCCACACGGACGGCTCCCGCAGGTCGGCCGCGCCCTCGATCTGATGAGCCGAGGTCGAGACGCCCCAGAGGAAGCCGTCGGGGAACCGAGGGAGGGGGTGCATCGGATGGACCGCGTCTGTCGCCATGGCCGGGATCATCCTTACCCCGGGTAACGTAAGTCAACGCCCGGGCGTGAACTACCCGTTACGGGACCTGGTCACGCCCCTTCCTTCAACACGCGTGAGATCAGTTCGCGCTGCTCCTCGGACAGTCGCGGGTCGGCCGCGTACACCGTCCGTCCGTCCACCGTGATCTCGTACGCGAACCCGTCCGGCACCCCGGGCGGCGGTGTGCCCCGGCCGGCCGCGAGCGCGCCCTCGGCCAGGGCCTGCCACTCGGGGGCGTCGGGCCGGCCCGAGGTGTCCACCTCGGCCCGGCGCTCGATGCCCGCGAACCCGCCCGTGCGCCTCACCTGAATACGCATGGGTCCCTGTGTAGTACGGAATCGGGTGCCGTGCACCCCCGGGCGGTCAGGAGGCCTGCACCCCCACCTGGGCCCAGGCCTTGAGGGCCGCCTCGCTCTCCTCGCCCGTCTGGTACCGGGCCTTGGCCGCGGCGACCGTGAGTTTCGCGAAGTCCGCGAAGTCGGCGTCCGACTGCAGCTCGCCGCCGGTGAGGACGTCGTACCAGATCTGCCCGGCCCGGTCCCAGGCGTTGCCGCCGAGGGCGGTGGCGAGCAGGTAGAAGGCGTGGTTGGGGATGCCGGAGTTGATGTGCACCCCGCCGTTGTCCCGGCTGGTGCGCACGTAGTGCTGCATGGTCGCCGGCTGCGGGTCCTTGCCGAGGCGGGGGTCGTCGTACGCCGTGCCCGGGGCCTTCATCGAGCGCAGCGCCACACCGTGCACGCCGGGGGCGAGCAGGCCCTCGCCGATCAGCCAGTCGGCCTGCTCGGCGCTCTGGCCGAGGGAGTACTGCTTGATGAGCGAGCCGAAGACGTCGGAGACCGACTCGTTGAGGGCGCCGGACTGGCCGTAGTACTCCAGGTTGGCGGTGTACTGGGTGACGCCGTGCGTGAGTTCGTGGCCGATGACGTCGACGGAGCTGGTGAAGTCGGTGAAGATCTCGCCGTCGCCGTCCCCGAACACCATCTGGTCGCCGTTCCAGAAGGCGTTGTCGTAGTTGACGTCGTAGTGGACGCTGGCGTTCAGCGGCAGCCCGTTGCCGTCGATGGAGTTGCGCTCGTACGCCTTCAGGTACAGCTCGAAGGTGGCGCCGAGGCCGGCGTAGGCGCGGTTGACGGTGGCGTCCTGGCCGGGCTCGCTGCCCTCCGCGCGGACCTCGGTGCCGGGCAGGGCGGTGCCGTGCTCCGCGTCGTAGATCGTGCGGTGCGGGACGGCGTCGGGGGCCGCCGGGGCGGCGACGGCGGTGAGGGTGCGGACCGCGGTGATGCGGCGGCGGGTGCGGGCGGCGGAGTCGTGCTGGAGGGTGCGCAGCGCGGAGTCGGAGAGTGCCTGGTCCTCGTGCTGGGCGAGGTGGTCGAGGATATGCGGCGGCACGATCCCGCAGAAGACGGGCGTGCGGCGGATGACGGGCTCAAAGCCCCCGTTGGTCGTCATGCACCGCACCCTCGCACTGAGTCACTTCACTGTCACTACCCGCAACCATGATTAGTGAAATACCGTGACAATTGACAACGCTCTGTGAGCGGAAGTGGTATAGCGCACTTTCTGTCCCTTTTGTCCTTGCGGTCCCGCATACTGATACGGCGCCCCGCCGCCGAAGGGGCTCGGCTAGCATGCGGAGCATCATGCGTTTCGGGCTGCTTCTTCTTAGCTGCCGCGGCGAGGGCCTGTAGTCCAGGTCGACTCCCTCCCCGCGGAGCTTCGCGTTGCGTCGTCGGCCGTCCTTCCGGACACCCACTAGGAGCCCCGCAATCATGGCGAACCGCCAGCAGCCCAGCACCATGCCGATCCACAAGTACGGCCGCTACGAGCAGGTCGACATCCCGGACCGCACCTGGCCGGAGAACCGGATCACCGCCGCTCCCCGCTGGCTCTCCACCGACCTGCGCGACGGCAACCAGTCCCTGATCGACCCGATGTCGCCCGAGCGCAAGCGCCGGATGTTCGACCAGCTGGTCAAGATGGGCTACAAGGAGATCGAGGTCGGCTTCCCCGCCTCCGGCCAGACCGACTTCGACTTCGTGCGCTCGATCATCGAGGAGGAGGGCGCGATCCCGGACGACGTGACCATCTCCGTACTGACCCAGGCCCGCGAGGACCTGATCGAGCGGACGGTCGAGTCGCTGAAGGGCGCCCGGCGGGCCACCGTCCACCTGTACAACGCGACCGCCCCGGTCTTCCGCCGGGTCGTCTTCCGCGGCTCCAAGGACGACATCAAGCAGATCGCCATCGACGGCACCCGCCTGGTGATGGAGTACGCCGAGAAGCTGCTGGGCCCCGAGACCGAGTTCGGCTACCAGTACAGCCCGGAGATCTTCACCGACACCGAGCTGGACTTCGCGCTGGAGGTCTGCGAGGCGGTCATGGACGTCTACCAGCCGGGTCCGGGCCGCGAGATCATCCTCAACCTGCCCGCCACGGTGGAGCGTTCGACCCCGTCCACGCACGCGGACCGCTTCGAGTGGATGAGCCGCAACATCTCCCGCCGCGAGCACGTCGTCATCTCCGTCCACCCGCACAACGACCGCGGTACCGCCGTCGCCGCCGCCGAACTGGCACTGATGGCCGGCGCCGACCGCGTCGAGGGCTGCCTGTTCGGGCAGGGCGAGCGCACCGGCAACGTCGACCTGGTCACCCTGGGCATGAACCTCTTCTCCCAGGGCGTCGACCCGCAGATCGACTTCTCCGACATCGACGAGATCCGCCGGGTGTGGGAGTACTGCAACCAGATGGAGGTCCACCCGCGCCACCCGTACGTGGGCGACCTGGTCTACACGTCCTTCTCCGGCTCCCACCAGGACGCCATCAAGAAGGGCTTCGACGCCATGGAGGCCGACGCGGCCGCCAAGGGCGTCACCGTCGACGACATCGAGTGGGCGGTGCCGTACCTGCCGATCGACCCCAAGGACGTCGGCCGCTCCTACGAGGCGGTCATCCGGGTCAACTCGCAGTCCGGCAAGGGCGGTATCGCGTACGTCCTGAAGAACGACCACAAGCTGGACCTGCCGCGCCGGATGCAGATCGAGTTCTCGAAGATCATCCAGGCGAAAACGGACGCCGAGGGCGGCGAGATCACCGGCGCCGACATCTGGTCGGTCTTCCAGGACGAGTACCTGCCGAACCCGGAGAACCCCTGGGGCCGCGTCCAGGTCCGCACCGGTCAGTCGACCACCGACACCGACGGCGTGGACACCCTCACCGTCGAGGCCACCGTCGACGGCGAGGACACCGTCCTGACCGGCTCCGGCAACGGCCCGATCTCCGCGTTCTTCGACGCACTGCAGGGCCTGGGCATCGACGTACGCCTGCTGGACTACCAGGAGCACACGATGAGCGAGGGTGCCTCCGCGCAGGCCGCCTCCTACATCGAATGCGCGATCGACGGCAAGATCCTCTGGGGGATCGGCATCGATGCGAACACGACGCGTGCGTCGCTGAAGGCGGTCGTCTCCGCGGTGAACCGCGCCGCCCGCTGACCCTTCTGACCAGCGAGTTCACGGCCCCGATCGCCCCATCCGGCGGTCGGGGCCAGGTCGTTTCCCGGCCAACTCGACGCGCAGGTCACGGACAGGTCTCGTACGAGGTACTGACTCCGGCTCCTCCATGTGGCTAACATCACGCCAGCGGTGGCGATGTTGCCACGGCGTTACGGAGGTGCGACGTGCTGCCAGTACGGGGACGAGACGGCCGAGACGTCAGGCCTGCCCGCATCCTGGGCACCCGCACCGCGTGGACACCCGTCGGCGACGGCGAGTTCTTCTGCCCCGGCTGCGGCGGCGACCGCAACTACCAGCGGCTCACCGGCCGTCGCCGCTTCACCCTGCTCGGCGTGCCGGTGCTGCCGCGCGGCACCACCGGGCCGGTCGTGGAGTGCGCCGCCTGCCGCCACCACTACGGCACCGAGGTCCTCGACCACCCCACCACGTCCCGCTTCTCGGCGATGCTCCGCGACGCCGTGCACACCGTCGCCCTGGCCGTCCTCGCCGCGGGCGGCACCTGTTCCCGTACGGCCCTGGAGGCGGCGGCCGGAGCGGTCCGCGCGGCCGGGTTCGAGGAGGCCACCGAGGAACAGCTGGGCGCGCTGGTCGAGGCACTCCTCGCCGACACCGGGCGGGTCTTCGAACAGCCGTACCGCGCGAGCCTGGCGATAGAACTCCACGAGGCCCTCGACCCGCTGGCCCCGCACCTCGCCCCCGCGGGCCGCGAGTCCCTCCTCCTCCAGGCCGCCCGGATCGCCCTCGCCGACGGCCCCTACACCAACGCCGAACGCGAGGTCCTCGGCACGGTCGGCGCGGCCCTCACCATCTGCGCCACCGACGTCACCCGCCTGCTGGCGGCGGCACGGCTGCCGTCCTGAGCGCCGCCCTGCGGGGCGTGGCGGGGGTGGTGGCCGCGGCGGACCGGTGCCGCCGTCGCCGGTGGCACCCGGGCGTCCGCTCCCCGGTCGCGTGCCGTCCGGCCGCCACGGTGCCCGCGGCCGCCGAGTGGGCCTCGCGCCGGGCCCGTTCACCGGCGACGTGCGGCGGCCGTGCCGTCCTCCCGGTCCGGCGCCGGACGTGCCGCACCTGACGGTACGACAAACCGCGTGACCCGTTTGGGCGTTGTGGGCGTGCGGTGAAGCCGGGCGGGTGAACCATGGAAGAGTGAGCCAAGTGTCTCCTGTGACCTGTGCGAGCCGGATCTCCCTCGCCGCCGCCCTGCTGCTCGGGGCGTTCACGGTCGAGCCCAGGGCCTGGGCGGCGGCCGGCTGCGAGTCCTCCGTGCCGTACGTCTCCGGCGAGGGCGGCTACGCCCAGTACCGCATCCCGGCCGTCGTCCGTACCCCGCGCGGCACGCTGCTCGCCTTCGCCGAGGGCCGGCACACCACCACCGGGGACAGCGGCGACATCGATGTCGTGCTGAGACGTTCCGCCGACGGCGGCTGCAGCTGGGGCCCGCTCCAGGTGGTGGCCGACGGCGACGGGGACACCCGCGGCAACCCGGTGCCGGTGGTGGACCCGAGGAGCGGCCAGGTCGTCCTGGTGACCTCCTACAACGACGGCTCGGTGAGCGAGGCGCAGATCATGCGCGGCCAGGTCACCGAGGCGCAGAGCCGCCGGGTGTACGTGCAGCGCAGCGGCGACGACGGCCGCCGCTTCACCCGCCCGCACGAGATCACCGCCCAGGTGAAACCGGCCGGCTGGCGCTGGTACGCCACCGGCCCCGGGCACGCCGTCGCGCTCACCCGGGGACCGCACCGCGGCCGCCTGGTCGTGGCCGCCGACCACTCCGCCGCCCCGCGCGCCGGCTCCGCGGACACCGGCCGGGAGGCCCGGTACTACGGCGGACACGCGATCTACAGCGACGACGGCGGCCTGCGCTGGCACCTCGGCTTCGTCGACGACTCCTACACCGGCCACGACAACGCCAACGAGACCACCGCCGCCCAACTCCCGGACGGCCGGCTCTACTTCAACGCCCGCGACCAGAACGGCTCCAGCCCCGGCAACCGCCTGGAGGCCTGGTCGAGCGACGGCGGCGAGACCCTGGACGCCGCCTTCACCGTCCAGCCCGCCCTCGCCAGGGTCCCCGTGGTCGAGGGATCGGTTCTCCAACTCCGGGGCAAAGAGGGCTCGTTGCTCTTCTCGGGCCCCTCGGTCCCGACGGCCCGCAAGGCCATGGCCCTGTGGACCAGCACGGACCAGGGCGTCACCTTCACCAGGTACCGCACCCTGTCCGGCCAGAAGGCCGCCTACTCGGACCTGGTGCAGGTGAACAGGAGCACGGTGGGCGTGCTGTACGAGACGGGCACGAGGACGGCGTACGACACCATCGAGTTCCGGCGGATCCAGAGCCCCGACCAGGGGGTGTCGTCCGGACCAGGCCGGCTGTGACGAACGGTGCGGACCGGCCGACCCGTGCGTGCCGGACCCCGCGACGCCGGCATGATCCGAACGACACCCCCAGCCGCACGGGGCCGCAGGCGGCTCAGCCGGCCGGCCCCGGATCCGTCCCGGCTCCCATCCCCGTCCCCTCTTCGCTCCGGTGCCGCCCGCTCAGGCGTCCCGTGCGGCGGAACGTCCGGACAGCGCCCGGCCCAGTGCCAGCACGCTCAGCCCGAACATCAGCACCCCCAGCGGAACATGGACCGACGGCACCCGCAGTATGCCCAGCACCACCTGCGCCGAGGCGAGCGCGAGGAAGCCGGACGCGTACAGGACCGGACGCGCGCTCGCGCCGCCCGGCCGCCAGGCCAGCACCGCCGCGAGCACGTACAGCATCGACGCCCCGTACATCACCCGCGCCCCGACGCTGTGCAGCAGCTCGCCGTGGTGGGCCAGCAGCACCCCCGCGGTGGCCGCCTGGAAGAATATCGCCAGAGTCTGGAGGGCGATCGCGACCTGCACGAACGTGGGACTGTGCGGCTTCGTCGCCGGCTGTGTGGTGGTCATGGCACGGTCTCCCTTCGCCGCCTCGCGGCGGTGATCGGTACTGTCTCGGTAGTCCGACGACGCAGCCCCGCGGAATGTGAGGCGGCCCGGCGGACCGGACGCGGACGGTCACGGGGGGCCGAAGTGACGAGGACGGGAACCGGCGGCGATGCCGGGACCGCGGCGAACCGGGGACCGGTGGCCGGGGAACGACGCCGGCTGACCGGTCTCGCCTACCGGCTGCTCGGTTCGCTCACCGAGGCCGAGGACGCCGTGCAGGAGGCCTACGCCCGCTGGTACGCGCTGTCACCGCGGCGCCGGGCGGACATCGCGTCGCCCGGCGCCTGGCTGACCACCGTGACCGGCCGGATCTGCCTGGACCTGCTCGGCTCGGCGCGGATGCGGCGGGAACGCTACGTCGGCGAATGGATACCGGAACCCCTTCCCGACCGCACCGAGTGGCCCGGCGCCGGACCGGACGACCCCGCCGACCGGATCACCCTCGACGAGTCGGTCGGCATGGCCTTCCTCGTCGTCCTGGAGACGATGACGCCGGCCGAACGGGTGGCCTTCGTCCTGCACGACGTCTTCCGCTACTCCTTCGCCGAGATCGCCGCGATCGTCGGCCGGACCCCGGCGGCCTGCCGGCAGCTGGCGGCCTCGGCCCGGCGCCGGGTGCGGGCCGCCGGGGCCCCCGCCGGGCCCGCCGCCGGACAGGCCGCGCTGGTACGGCGGTTCCGCGAGGCGTGGGAGGCCGGGGACATCGAGGCGCTCGTCGGCCTGCTCGCCCCCGACGCCGTCATGACCGCCGACGGCGGCGGCCTGGCGAGCAGCATTCCGCGCCCGGTCGAGGGCGGCGAGCGCATCGCCCGCTACCTGGTCGGCATGGCCGACCGCGTCCCGGCCCTCACCCTCCTCGAACGGACCGTCAACGGCCGCCCCGGCCTCGTCGCCCGGCACGCCGGTGTCACCGTGACCGTGGCCGCCTTCGACCTCGCCGACGGCCGGGTCACCCGCATCTGGGCGGTCCGCAACCCCGACAAGCTCCGCCCCTGGAACGCCCCCGCACCGAGCTGACCCGGCCCGGCCCGGCCCGCCCGGCCCCGCCGCCCCGGCCCGCCCGCCGGGCAACCGAATCGGGGCACCCGGTGGTCTGGAGGGCAAGGGGGTGGCTGATGCAGGCCGAACTAGAGGACCAGTTCCAGGAGTTCGTCAGAGCACGGTGGTCGCATCTGGTGCGCACCGCCTATCTGCTCACCGGTGACCCGCACCACGCGGAGGACCTGACGCAGACCGCGCTGGCGAAGGCCTACCGGTCCTGGCGGCGCGTCTCCCGGACCGACCATCCGGAGGCGTACGTCCGTCGCATGCTGGTCAGCTGCAACAGCGACCGGTTCCGCAAGCGCCGGGTCACCGAGTCGCTGACCGCAGCTCCGCCGGAGCGCGCGGGGCACGACGACGCCGTGTCCCGGGCCGACGAGCGCGGCACGCTGCTCGCGGCCCTGGCCGGGCTGCCGCCCAGGCAGCGCGCGGTGGTGGTGCTGCGGTACTGGGAGGACCTGTCCGAGGGCGAGGTCGCCGAGGTGCTCGGCTGCTCCCCGGGCACGGTCAAGAGCCAGGCGTCCAAGGGCCTGGCCAAGTTGCGTACGGTTCCGGGACTCGCGCAGGCCATGAGCCACGCGGCGCCCGTGCAAGGAGGCAGCAGGTGAGCGGCGAGAAGCAGGGCGGGGCGGCCGAGCCGGAGTTCGAGGCCCGGGTGCGGGCGCTGCTGGCGGGGGACGCGGCGCTGGTCCGGCCGTCGTCGGTGCCGTACCCGGAGATCCGCCGCCGGGGCGTGCTGGAGCGACGGCGGCGCCTGGCCGTGGGCGGGGCGGCGCTGGCGGCGCTGGCGGCGCTGCCGGTCGGCGCGTACGCGCTGGGCGGCGGCACCACCACGAACGTCCCGGCCGGGCCCGGCCCCACCGCGCCGGTCAGCGAGCGCCCGGCACCGACGGGGTCGGCCACCGGGCCGGCCAGCGCGTCACCCACCGGGCCGGCCACCGGGTCGCCCCCGGCACCGTCGGCCACCCCGACCGCCCCGGCACGCCCGGCGTCCCCGGCGGACCAGCTGCTGGACGGGATCACCTTCGACCAGGCCGCCGCGGACCTCGGCAAGTGCCTGGAGCACAACAAGGCGCAGCGCCTCTCCAAGGACCCGGCCTACACCGACCTGGGCAGGCCGGCCGACTACCGGATCCTGCTGGCGATGCGGAGCACCGGCGACTCCAACGCCCCGGGCGACGGCCGCTTCGTGGTCGCGGTGCGGGAGAAGCCGGTGCCGGCCCGGCTCATCTGCACCGTCAAGGACGGCACGGCCTCCGGTCTGAACACCAGCATCGGCGACCCCTTCGGCGGCGTGAAGACGCCCGTGGCCCCGGACATCAACAGCGGCAAGCTGTACCAGGAGTCGGTCATCGACAAGGGCAACTGGAAACTGCCGTTCCGCTGGGGGATCATCGGCGGCTACCGTGCCTCGGTGGCCACGATGACGGTCTCCTACGGCGGCGGCGCGGGCGAAGTGGTCCTCGACCACGGCTGGTTCGTCGCCACCGGCACCCTGCACAAGCAGGTCACCGCGGCCCCGCACCTGAAGGGCTACGACGCGACGGGCAAGCTCGTCTACGACTCCGACCAGGACACGTCGTACGAGCGGACCCTGCCCTGAGGAGGGTCCGGCACGGCACGCCGCGGACCCGCGGGTCTTCCGGGCCCGCTCCGCCCACCCCGGTCGACGGCCGCCGCTCGGGTGCGGCGGCGGCCGGCTCAGCCGGTGCCGACCCCGTGCAGCAGGTTGGCGACCAGGCGGTCCGCGAACTCCTCGGTGAGGGGCTCGTCGGGCAGCAGCAGGCGGTGGTAGCAGGCCCCCCAGAGCTGGTCGACCAGGATCCGGGGATCGGCGTCGGCGCGTAGCTGGCCGCGGTCCTGGGCGCGCCGCATCGCCGCCACGGCCAGCTCGCGCCGGGGCCCCGAGTAGCGCCTGCGGAGGGCGGTCAGCAGGTCGGGGTCGGTCTGGGCCTGGCCGATGAGCCCGGCGATGACCCGGCCGGCCGGCGTCCCGGTGAGCAGCCGGACGAACGCGCGGACCTGTGCCGTCAGGTCGGCCCGGATGTCGCCGGTGTCGGGGAAGGCGAGGGCGGACTCGACGGCGTGGAAGTAGCCGTCGAGTGCGAGTGTGCCGCGCGAGGGCCACCATTTGTGGATGGTCGTCTTGCTGACCCCGGCCTCCTGGGCGACCCGCTCGATGGTGAAGGCGGCCATGCCGTCCCGCAGGAGCAGGGTCCCGGCGGCGCCGAGCACGTCCGCCCGCACCTCGTCCGCGGGCCGCCGCCCGCGCCCCCGCCGCACCGGCGTGCCTTCCGTCCGCTGCTCCACCGCGCTGCCTCCTGGCCGTGTCCGACGACCACTCACTGTGACATATGGACGGTGCGTCCACCATCTGCTTATATGGACTCAGAGTTCATTAACTGCTCCTCCCGGAGAGGCGGAATCACCATGTCCGAGGACACCCAGGACACCCAGGGCGCCCGGATCGCCCGTGTCGCGCTGGTCACCGGAGCGTCCGGCGGCATCGGCCGCGCCGTCGCCGAGCGGCTGGCCGCGGACGGCACGGCGGTCGGCGTCCACTACGCCGGCAACGCCGAGGCCGCGCAGGAGGTGGTGGCCGCGGTCGAGCGGGCCGGCGGCCGCGCCGTCGCCGTCCGGGGCGACGTCGCCGACGAGGGTGAGATGGCCGAGGCGTTCGACCGGGTCGAGAAGGAGTTCGGCGGCCTCGACGTGGTCGTCCACACCGCGGGGGTGATGACCCTCGGGCCGGTCGTGGAGTTCGGCCTCGCCGACCTCGACCGGATGCACCGCACCAACATCCGCGGCACCTTCGTCGTCGCCCAGCAGGCCGCGCGCCGGGTCCGGGCCGGCGGGGCGATCATCACCTTCTCGACCTCCGTGACCCGGCTCGCCGCCCCCGGTTACGCCGCCTACGCCGCGAGCAAGGGGGCCGTCGAGGCGATGACCCTCGTCCTCGCCCGTGAGCTGCGCGGCCGTGACGTCACCGTCAACGCGGTCGCGCCCGGCCCCACGGCCACCCCGCTCTTCCTCGACGGCAAGGACGAGGAGACGGTGCGGCGGCTGGCGGCCCAGGCCCCGCTGGAGCGCCTGGGCACCCCCGCGGACATCGCCGAGACCGTCGCCTTCCTGGCCGGTCCGGGCCGCTGGGTCAACGGCCAGGTGCTCTACGCGAACGGCGGCATCGCCTGACGGCGTGCCGCGGCCGCCTCGCGCAGCGCCGTGTCCGGCAGGGCCCGAGCGGACCGGCGCGGGACGTCCCGGTGACCCGGGAGGCGGCCGCCCCTCCCGGGCGGGCGGCGCCAACTCCCGGACGGGCGCGGTGTCATGGGGTCCGGCCCGTGGTGTGATTGGTCCCGCCTCTGATGGTGTACGCCATTCGCGCGCGTTGTCTTGACCGTCCCTGAACACCCTCTTATGGTCGCGTTTACACAGGATGTCCGACGTCTCCGTTCCCCCACGCTGGAGGCACCGTGCGCGACGCGGCGACCCATGCCCGCAGGACGTTCCTGACCCGCACCGGCGCGCTGGGCGCGGCGGCCGCCCTGACGGCATGCGGACCCAGGTCCACGATCGACCTCGGCGGGGACGGCTCCGACCGCACCCTCACCGCCGTCATCGGCTACGGCAACGACGGCAGCTGGGACCCCACCCAGACGGCGTCCGCGTTCGCGACGGCCGCCAACAACCACATCTACGAGGGCCTGGCCGACACCGACCCGATCACCCGCGCCCCCTACCCGGCGCTGGCGACCCGGCTGCCCGCCGACGCCCACGCCACCACCTGGCGGTTCACCCTGCGGCCGGGCGCCACCTTCCACGACGGCAGGCCGGTCACCGCCGACGACGTGGTCTTCGTCTTCGACCGGATCCTCGACCCCGGCACCCCGACCCTCGCCCGCGGCTTCTTCGCGAGCTGGCTCAGGGCGGCCCGCAAGGTCGACACCCGGACCGTCGACCTGGTCCTCAGGTTCCCGTTCCCGGACGGGATCGCCCGCCTCACCCTCGCCAAGATCATGCCGAGGCACGTGTTCGCCCGGCCCGGCGCCTGGGACGACGCGATCAGGGGACTGGCGGTCGGCTCGGGACCGTACCGGCAGACCGGGCACCACCCGAAGTCGAACACCACCTTCGCCGCGTACGACGGCTACAACGGCCCCCGCAGAGCCGCCTTCCGGAAGATGAACTGGCTGACGATCGTCGACGCGGCCGCACGCGTCGCGCGGATCTCCGGGACCGGCGCGGGTGCCCAGATCTCCGACAACATCCCCTACGCCAACATCCCCCGCCTGGAACAGGGCGGACTGTCGGTCGGCGGCGGCGCCGGGATGAACAACCTGTTCCTGATGTTCAACACGCAGCACCCGCCCTTCGACGACGTCCGGGTCCGCCAGGCCCTGCACTACGCCGTCGACAAACGGAAGATCGTCGAGGTCGCCCTCAAGGGCCGCGGAAAACCGGCGAGTTCGTTCCTGAACGAGACCAACCCCGCCTACCGCAGGGCCAGGACGGTCTACGACCACGACCCGGACCGGGCGAAGGCGCTCCTCAGGGCCGCCGGAGTCAGCGGGCTGCACGTCGACATCCTCGCCGTCAACGTGAGCTGGCTCGTCGACTGCCTGCCCACCATCAAGTCGTCCTGGGACGCGATCGGCGTCGCCACCACCCTGTCCCCGCAGGAGACCACGGCCGTGTTCACCAAGATGGACCAGAAACAGGACTACCAGGTCGTCGCCGCCGCCTCGAACCCCAACCAGTTCGGCCTCGACGCCGACCTGATCATGCACTACAACTACGGCCCCGAGAACCTCTGGACGGGCTACGCCCGCTGGTCCGGCGACGCCGTCGCGAAGCGGCTCTTCAGGGACATGGACGCGGCCACCCGCGAACCGGACCCGGACAAGAAGAAGACGATGATCCAGGACTACATCGACGTCGTCGCCGAACAGGCCGTCCTCTACCCGCTCGTCCACAACGAGCTGATCACCGCCTGGGACCCGCGCAGACTCACCGGCATGAGGGCCCAGCCCTACCCCGGCATCAACGTCCTCACCGCCCGGTGGGCCTGACCGCATGACCACCGTCCTGCGCATCCTGCTGCGCCGCACCGCCCTGCTGGTGCCCCTGCTGCTCGGCATCGCCCTGTTCGTGTTCCTGGTGATGCGCTTCTCCGACGTCGACCCGGCGTCCGCGTTCTTCCAGGGCGCCGACCCCACCCCGCGACAACTGCACGCCTTCCGGGAGCGCAACGGCCTCCTCGACCCGCTTCCCGTCCGCTACCTCCACTTCGTCGGCGACCTGCTCCACGGCGACCTCGGCACCAGCGCCCTCACCCGCACCCCGGTCCTCGACCAGGTCGTCACCGCACTGCCGCTCACCCTCCAGCTGACCTTCCTCGGCCTCGGCATCGCCGTCGTCCTGGCGCTGGCCGGCGGTGTGACCGCGGCCGTCCACCGGGACCGGGCCGCCGACCAGGTGATCCGGGTGCTCTCCCTGGTCGGGGTCGCCGCCCCCGCCTTCTGGCTGGCGCTGCTGATGATCCAGTACCTGGCCGTGGACCGGGGCTGGTTCCCCTCCGGCGGCTACATCAACCCGGAGGACTCCGTCACCGGCTGGCTGCGGACCATGGCCCTGCCCGCCCTCGCGCTCTCCCTCCCGGTGGCCGCCCAGCTCACCCGGATCGTCCGCACCTCGGTGGTCGAGGAACTCGACAAGGACTACGTCCGCACCGCGATCGGCAACGGCCTGCCGCCGCACGTAGTGGTCGGCCGCAACGTGCTGCGCAACGCGCTCGTGAACCCTCTGACCGTGCTCGGCCTGCGGGTCGGCTATCTGCTCGGCGGCGCCGTCGTCATCGAGACCGTCTTCGCCCTGCCCGGCATGGGCAAGCTGATGATCGACGCCGTGCAGAACGGCGACCCGGCCGTGGTCCAGGGCGTCGTCCTCACCACCGCGACCGGCTTCGTCCTCGTCAACCTCGTCATCGACATCCTCTACCTCCTGGTCAACCCGCGCCTGAGGGAGGCCGCATGACGACGTCCACCCGGGCGGCCCGCCCCCGCGTACGACCGCGCGGGCCGTCCCCGCTGTCCAAGGCGGCCCTCGCCTTCCTGGCCGTGGTCGTCCTGGCGGCACTGCTCGCCCCGCTCCTCGCCCCCGACGACCCCCTCGCCCAACAGGCCCCCGTCGACGGCACCGGCCATCCCTGCGCCGCCCACTGGATGGGCCAGGACAGCCTCGGCCGGGACATCCTCAGCCGCCTGATGTACGGCGCCCGCTGGTCCCTCGCGATCGGCCTCGGCGCGACCGCCCTCGCGCTGGTCGCCGGAGCCCTCCTCGGAGTCCTCGCGGCCACCTCCCGCCCGGCCGTCGACGAGACGCTGATGCGCTGCCTGGACGTCGTGATGGCGTTCCCCGGCATCGCCCTGGCTGCCGTCCTGGTCGCCGTCCTCGGCGGCGGCATCACGGTCCTGATCTGCGCGATCGCCTTCCTGTTCACCCCGCCGGTGGCCCGGGTGGTCCGGGCGAACGTCCTCGACCAGTACGGCGAGGACTACGTCACCGCGGAACGCGTGATCGGCGCCCGCACCCCGCACATCGTGCTCCGCCACGTGGCCGTCAACTGCGCCGCCCCCGTCCTGGTCTTCTGCACGGTCCAGGTCGCCGAGGCCATCGTCTTCGAGGCGTCCCTGTCCTTCGTCGGCGCGGGCGTCCGGCCCCCCGACCCGTCCTGGGGCAGCGTCATCGCGGACGGCAAGAACATGGTCCTGACGGGCGGCTGGTGGGCGACCGTCTTCCCCGGCCTGCTGATCCTCCTCACCGTCCTCTCCCTGAACATCCTCTCCGAGGGCGTCTCGGACGCGTGGGCGTCCCCGGCACCGAAGGGGACCGGGCCGGTGGGGGCCGATCCGGTGGGGGCCGATCCGGTGGCGGCCGTCGAACGAGGAGAGGCCCTGGAGCTGCCGGGCCTGGCGGAGGCGGGGGAGCGGCTCCGAGCCATGGCCCGCCCGCTGCCGCCCCGGGACGGTCGACCGTTGCTCTCCGTGGAGAACCTGGCCATCGGCTTCGCCGACCGCCACCGGGGCGTGAACGTCGTGGACGGCATCGGCTTCGAGCTGTATCCCGGCGAAGTCCTCGGCCTGGTCGGGGAGTCGGGCTGCGGAAAGTCCCTCACGGCCCTCACGGTCATGGGCCTGCAACCGAAGACGGCCCGGGTCAGCGGGCAGATCTGGTTCGCCCCCGAAGGGGCGCGGGGCCCTGTCGAACATGCGGCCACCGCCGCGCGGGCGCGACCAGCCCCCACCCACCCGCAGCCGCCCGTCGACCTCACCACCCCCCACCGCCGCCTCCTCGGCCACGAGATCGCGATGGTCCACCAGGACGCCCTGTCCTCCCTCAACCCCTCCATGACCGTCGACGCCCAGCTCAAACAGTTGGTGAGACGCGGCGGCCACCACACCCCGGCCGAGCTCCTCGCCCTCGTCGGCCTGGACCCCGGTGGCACGCTCCGCCGCCACCCCCACGAACTCTCCGGCGGCCAGCGCCAGCGCGTCCTGATCGCGATGGCCCTCTCCCGCGACCCCCGCCTGATCATCGCCGACGAACCGACCACCGCCCTCGACGTCACCGTGCAGGCCCAGGTGATGGAACTCCTCCTCCGCCTCCGCGAGGAACTCGGCTTCGCGCTGATCCTCGTCTCCCACGACCTCGCCCTGGTCGCGGACGTCACCGACCGGGTGGTGGTGATGTACGGCGGCCGGCTCGTCGAGACCGGGGTCACCGCCGAACTGGTCGGCGCCCCCGCCCACCACTACACACGCGGCCTGCTCGGCAGCGTGCTGTCGCTGGAGTCCGGGGCCGAGCGGCTCGCCCAGATCCCGGGCGTGGTGGCGTCCCCGGCCGACTTCCCGGCGGGCTGCCGCTTCAGCGACCGCTGCCCGGCCGCGGGCGGGATCTGCCGTACGACACCACCGGCCCTCGCCGGCACCCCCACCCACACCGCGGCCTGCCACCACCCGGCCGTCGACCTGGTCGGCACGGAGGCGGTGACATGAGCGCGGTACAGCTGTCCGGCGTTCACGTGGTCCACCGGGCCCGCGGCGGCGGCCTGTTCGGCCGGGACCGGGTGTACGCGCTGACCGGCGCCGACCTCACCGTGGCGGCCGGTGAGACGGTCGGGGTGGTCGGAGAGTCGGGGTGCGGGAAGTCGACGCTCGCGAAGGTCCTGGTCGGCGTCGAGCGGCCGACCGCCGGCACGGTCTCCTGCCACGGCCGCGACCTGTGGGCGATGTCGCCGGCCGACCGCCGGTCGACCGTCGGCGCGAGCACCGGCATGGTCTTCCAGGACCCGTCCACGGCCCTCAACCGCCGCCTGCCGGTGCACCGGATCCTGCGCGACCCGCTGGACGTCCACTCGCGCGGCACGAAGCCCGAACGGGAGGAACGGGTAAGGGAGTTGATGAGCCTGGTCGGCCTGGACCGGGCGCTCGCCGAGGCGCTGCCCGGCCAGCTCTCCGGCGGCCAGCGCCAGCGCGTCGCGATCGCCCGCGCCCTCGCCCTGGACCCCGGCCTGCTGGTCGCGGACGAACCGACCAGCGCGCTGGACGTCTCGGTCCGCGCCCAGATCCTCAACCTCCTGTCGGACCTGCGCGAACGCCTGGGCCTGGCCATGGTCCTCGTCTCCCACGACATCCAGACGGTACGGCGGATGAGCGACCGGGTGATCACCATGTACCTGGGCCGGATCGTGGAGGAGACCCCGGCCGCCGATGTCACCGACCACGCCCGGCACCCGTACACCCGGGCCCTGTTCTCGGCCACCCCCGGCCTGCTCCGTCCGATCGACCCCATCCCGCTGACCGGGCCGGTCCCGTCGGCGACCCGGCCGCCGTCCGGGTGCCCGTTCCGTACCCGCTGTTGGCGGGCGGACGACGCGTGTGCGGTCCGCATGCCTGACTTCACGGCCGCGTCACGCCCCGCTCACCGCTACCGCTGTCACCATCCGTTGGAGGAGGACCAGCCGAACCACCGCCTGCCCAGGGAGACCTGATGCCCCTGCCCAGCCCGCTGACCGGTGTCGTACCGCCCGTCTGCACGCCCCTGACGCCGGACCGCGAGGTGGACGTCCCCTCCCTGCGCAGGCTCGTCGACCATCTGGCGGCGGCCGGGGTGGACGGCCTGTTCGTGCTCGGCTCGACGTCGGAGGCGGCCTACCTGACGGACCGGCAGCGCAGGCTGGTCACGGAGACGGTGGTCTCCCACGCGGCCGGCCGGCTCCCGGTGCTGGCGGGCGTCATCGACATGACGACCCCCCGGGTCCTGGACCATGTCACGGCCGTCACCGCGGCCGGCGCCGACGCCGTCGTGGTCACCGCCCCCTTCTACACCCGTACCCACCCGGCCGAGATCGCCCGCCACTTCCGCCTGGTCGCGGGCCGGTCGCCGGTCCCCGTGATCGCGTACGACATCCCGGTCGCCGTCCACACCAAGCTCCCCGCCGGCCTGGTCCTGGAGCTGGCCGCCGACGGGGTGCTGGCCGGGCTGAAGGACTCCAGCGGCGACCTGGCGGCCTTCCGCGAGGTCGTCACCGGCAGCCGCGGCCTGTCCGGCTTCAGCGCGCTGACGGGGGCCGAGCTGACCGTCGACGCGGCGCTCGCGCTGGGCGCCGACGGGGCGGTACCGGGACTGGCCAACGTCGACCCGGACGGCTACGTCCGCCTGGACCGGCTCTGCCGGGCGGGCGACTGGGAGCGGGCGCGGGCCGAGCAGGAGCGGCTGTGCGGCCTCTTCCGGATGACCGGGGCCGGGGACCCGGCCCGGATGGGCGGCAGTTCGGCGGCGCTCGGGGCGTTCAAGGCGGCGCTGCACCTGCGCGGGGTGATCGACTGCCCGGCCACCGCCGAACCCCAGGTGCCGCTGTCGCAGGAGGAGACCGAGTGCGTGGCGAAGTACCTCGCGGCGGCGGGCCTGACGTAGCCGAGGGCAGCGGCCGCACGGGGCCCGGGGACAGACTCCGGCCGAGTCTAGGCACGCAGCGCCACATCGGTGATGCGAAGCGTGAAACTTGCAGGGGCGGGGGAGCCAGGTGGGGTGAACGCGACGAACCTCCCCATCGGCTCCTGTGCCGTCGACACCCGTACCGGACAACTGGGCATCGTGATGGGCCACGAGGGCCCCTACGTGCAGTTGCGGCCGTACGGGGGAGGACGGGAGTGGGACGCGCACCCGGACGCCGTACGCGCCGCCACCCAGGCCGAGCGGCTCGGCGCGGCCACCGCCCACGCCGACGCCCGCGGCCGCGGCGAGGCCCCCTGAGACTCCCTCGCCCGACGGCCCCCCGCGGCGGCAGGGCAGAATGGGCGCATGAGCCTGTTCCGCGACGACGGCGGCGTGCCGCGCACCCGGAGACCGGGTGCGGCGGACCGGACCGTGCCGCGGCCGGGCAGGGAGGGTGCGCGATGAGTCTCTTCCGGGACGACGGCATCGTCCTGCGGACCCAGAAGCTCGGTGAGGCGGACCGCATCATCACCCTGCTCACCCGCGGACACGGGCGGGTGCGGGCCGTCGCCCGCGGGGTGCGGCGGACCAAGTCGAAGTTCGGGGCCCGGCTGGAGCCCTTCTCCCATGTCGACGTGCAGTTCTTCGCCCGCGGCAGCGAGCTGGTCGGGCGCGGGCTGCCGCTGTGCACGCAGAGCGAGACCATCGCGCCGTACGGCGGCGGGATCGTCGCCGACTACACGCGGTACACCGCCGGGACCGCGATGCTGGAGACCGCCGAGCGGTTCACGGACCACGAGGGCGAGCCCGCGGTGCAGCAGTACCTGCTGCTGGTGGGAGCCCTGCGGACGCTCGCCCGGGGCGAGCACGCCCCGCATCTCGTCCTCGACGCCTTCCTGCTGCGCTCCCTCGCCGTCAACGGCTACGCACCCAGCTTCGACGCCTGCGCCAGGTGCGGCATGCCCGGCCCGAACCGCTTCTTCTCGGTCGGCTCCGGGGGCACGGTCTGCGTCGACTGCCGGGTGCCCGGCAGCGTCGTGCCCTCGCCGCAGACCCTGGTTCTGCTCGGCGCGCTCCTTACGGGAGACTGGGAGACCGCGGACGCGGCCGAGGCACGGTACGTCCGGGAGGGCAGCGGGCTGGTGTCCGCCTATCTGCACTGGCATCTGGAGCGCGGGCTGCGCTCGCTCAGGTATGTAGAGAAGAGCTAGAGGGAGACGAGAAGCACATGGTCGTACGCGGGATCCTGGGGCGCCAGCGGCGTGAGTACCAGGCGCCGGAGCCGCACCCGTCCGGAGCCCGCCCGCCGAAGCTCCCGGGCGAGCTGGTCCCGGGCCATGTGGCCATCGTCATGGACGGCAACGGCCGCTGGGCGAAGGAGCGCGGGCTGCCGCGCACCGAGGGCCACAAGGTCGGCGCCGAGCAGGTGCTGGACGTGCTGCAGGGCGCCATCGAGATCGGCGTCCGCACCATCTCGCTCTACGCCTTCTCCACCGAGAACTGGAAGCGCTCGCCCGACGAGGTCCGCTTCCTGATGAACTTCAACCGCGACTTCATCCGCAAGTCCCGCGACCAGCTCGACGGACTCGGCGTCCGGGTGCGCTGGGCGGGCCGGATGCCCCGGCTGTGGAAGTCGGTCGCCAAGGAGCTGCAGGTCGCCCAGGAGCAGACCAAGGACAACGACCGGCTCACCCTGTACTTCTGCATGAACTACGGCGGCCGGGCCGAGATCACCGACGCGGTGCAGTCGATCGCCGAGGAGGTCAGGGCGGGCCGGCTCGACCCGTCGAAGATCAGCGAGAAGACCATCCAGAAGCACCTCTACTACGGGGACATGCCCGATGTGGACATGTTCCTGCGGCCCAGCGGCGAGCAGCGCACCTCCAACTACCTGATCTGGCAGAGCGCCTACGCCGAGATGGTCTTCCAGGACGTGCTGTGGCCCGACTTCGACCGCCGCGACCTGTGGCGCGCGTGCGTCGAATACGCCTCCCGCGACCGGCGGTTCGGCGGGGCCGTCCCCAACGAGGAGCTACTGGCCATGGAGGGCAACCAGGAGGGCAACTGACCGCCACCCGCCGTTCATGAGGGCCGTCGAGGATGCGGAAGATCCATCCTGGCCACCCCCCGGTCTCCCGCCTCTGGAACGGTCCTCATGAAGCGCGTCATCCCTGTTGTCTCCCTCGGCGCCCTGCTCCTGACCGCGCTGCCCGCGCACGCCACGGACTCCGGGCCCGGCCACCGCGACAGCTACGGCACCAAGGCCGTCTACGCCCCCGGACAGAACCCGCGGACCTACCAGCAGCCGCCCGCCGGTTACACCGCAGTCTTCACCGAGAACGTCTCCCGGCACGGCTCCCGCTCCGCCACCGACGGCGAGGACGGCGACACGATCCTCGCGCTCTGGAACCAGGCCGCGGCCGACGGCCAACTCACCGCCCGCGGCAGGAAGTTCGGCCCGGACGTAGAGGCCCTCGAAGCGGCCATGAGCGCCGTCGGCTACGGCAACCTCAGCGGC
Organism: Streptomyces fuscichromogenes; assembly: GCF_014645815.1. Classification (GTDB taxonomy): domain Bacteria; phylum Actinomycetota; class Actinomycetes; order Streptomycetales; family Streptomycetaceae; genus Streptomyces; species Streptomyces fuscichromogenes. The sequence goes on from NZ_BMML01000002.1 coordinate 559,961, forward strand.
CGCGGCAAGGACGAACTCCGGGCCACCGCCGTCCGCCTGGAGAAGCGCCTGCCGGGTCTGTTCTCCTCGATCGCCGCGAACGGCGAGAAGATCGACGTCGTCAGCTCCGGCCAGGGCCGCGCGGTCGACAGCGGTACGGTCTTCGCCACCGCCCTCACCGACGCCGACCCGGCGCTGAAGGCCTCGCTCGGCACCGCGCGCGTCGACAAGAACCTGCTCTACTTCCACAAGTCGGCCGGCGGCGCCGACTACCAGAAGTGGCTGGCGAACGACGAGCGCCTCGCCTCGACCCTGAAGGCGGTCACCGACCAGCCGGCCTCGCACAGGGCGGCGGCCCGGGTCCTCGGCAGGATCTTCAAGCCGGCGTTCGTCCAGCGCATCGTGAACGGCGAGTTCGCCGCCACCGCCGACGACATCACCGCCGCCACCGCCGTCTACAACCTCTACGCCATCGCGCCCGCCATGAGCGAGGAGAGCCCGGACGGCAGGGGCTGGGACTTCGGCCGCTACCTCGCCCCGCGCGACGCGGCCTGGTTCGGCTACCTCAGCGACGCCGAGGACTTCTACGAGAAGGGCCCGAGCTTCTCCGACAGCGACATCACCTACAAGATGGCCCAGCCCCTCCTCGACGACCTCTTCAAGCAGGTCGAGGCCAAGCGCGACGGCACCAGCACCCTCGGCGCCGAACTCCGCTTCACCCACGCCGAGGAGATCATCCCGCTGGCCGCGCTGATGGGGCTGCCGGGCAGCGAGAAGGCGGCGACGCCGGGCGGGACGTACACGTACGCGAACAACCCGTGGCGCGGCGCCGAGGTCGCCTCCCTCGCCTCCAATATCCAGTGGGACGTCTACAGGAAGGGCGACGACTACCTCGTCCGCATGCTCTACAACGAGAAGGAGATCGCGTTCAAGACGGGCTGCAAGCCCGTCTCGAAGGGCAGCAGGTTCTACGACCTGAACGAGTTGGAGCGCTGCTTCGACCGAAGCTGAACCGGGCGGGGGGCGGGGTGGGGACGCTTACCGGCGCTTGCAGGGTGCCGCCGCGCCCACCCTCCCCCACTCTCGGCTTCGCTCGACCGGGGGGACCCCCATCGCCCTGCGGCACGCCTGCCCGCAGCTGGGAGGATGCGGCGGGGCAGCGCCCCGTCAGGGGCGCGGGGAACTGCGCGACCAGCCCCCACCGGGGCGCGGCCGAAGAACCGGCTCAGCCCGCGGCGCACTCCGCGCACGTACCGAAGATCTCCACGGTGTGGGCGACATTGACGTAGCCGTGCTCGGCGGCGATCGCCTCCGCCCACTTCTCGACGGCGGGGCCCTCGACCTCCACCGCCTTGCCGCACACCCGGCAGACCAGGTGGTGATGGTGCTCCCCCGTGGAGCACCGCCGGTACACCGACTCGCCCTCGGACGTGCGCAGGACGTCGACCTCGCCGGCGTCGGCGAGGGACTGGAGGGTGCGGTAGACGGTCGTGAGGCCGACCGAGTCGCCCTTGTGCTTGAGCATGTCGTGCAGTTCCTGCGCGCTGCGGAACTCCTCGACCTCGTCCAGGGCCGCCGCCACGGCTGCCCGCTGGCGGGTCGAGCGGCCCTTCACGGGCGGTCCAGCGGTCGTCACCGGTTGCCTCCTCACGTCACTGCCTCTGCCGGGCCATTGTGCCAGCCCGGATCGGGGGCGGTCAGACGCCGACCTCGTCGGCGGCCCCCCGGGTGGCCGGAATCGCGCACTCGGGCGGGTCCCCGGCGGGCCGCCGCGCGGCGGCCGCGCGGGCGCGTCGGCGGGCCAGCGGCGCGGCCAGCGCGGTCAGCAGGAGGAACGCGGCGATGGTCAGCAGCACGATGGTCGCACCGGGCGGCACGTCCTGGTAGTACGACGTCACCGTGCCGCTGATCGTCACCGTCACGCCCAGCGCCGTCGCGATCGCGAGCGTCGCGGTGAAGCTCCGGGTCAGCTGCTGGGCGGCCGCCACCGGCACCACCATCAGCGCCGACACCAGGATCAGCCCCACGACCCGCATGGCCACGGTCACGGTGACCGCCGCCGTCACCGCGGTGAGCAGGTTCAGCGCGCGCACCGGCAGGCCGGTGACCCGGGCGAACTCCTCGTCCTGGCTCACCGCGAAGAGCTGCCGGCGCAGGCCGAGGGTGACCACGACCACGAACGCGGCCAGGATCGAGATCGCGGTCACGTCGGACGGGGACACCGTCGAGAGCGAGCCGAAGAGATACGAGCTCAGGTTGGCGTTGGAGCCGCCCGGGGCGAGGTTCACGAACATCACGCCGCCGGCCATGCCGCCGTAGAAGAGCATGGCGAGGGCGATGTCGCCGCGGGTCCTGCCGTACCAGCGGATCAGTTCCATGAGGACCGAGCCGAGTACGGAGACCGCGGTCGCCATCCACACCGGCGAGGTGTTCAGCAGGAAGCCGAGGCCGACGCCGGTCATCGCCACGTGCCCGATGCCGTCGCCCATCAGGGGCTGGCGGCGCTGGACCAGGTAGATGCCGATCGCGGGGGCGGTGACGCCGACCAGGACGGCGGCGACGAGCGCCCGCTGCATGAAGGCGAAGTCGAGGAGTTCCATCAGTTCAGCAGTCCCGTGCGCTGGGGGGTGTGCTCGTGCGGGTGCACGTGGTCGTGGCCGGGGAGGGCGTGCTGGCCCACGGCCCGCGGGGGCGGCCCGTCGTGCAGGACGCAGCCGTCGCGGAGGACCACCGCGCGGTCGATCAGGGGCTCCAGCGGGCCCAGTTCGTGCAGGACCAGCAGGACCGTGGCGCCCTGGGCGACCTGTTCGCGCAGGGTGGCGGCGAGGATCTCCTGACTGGCCAGGTCGACGCCGGCCATCGGCTCGTCCATGACCAGCAGTTCGGGTTCGGCGACCAGCGCGCGGGCGATCAGCACCCGCTGGTGCTGGCCGCCCGAGAGCGCCTCGACGTTGTCCCTGGCCCGGTCCGCCATGCCGACCAGTTCCAGGGCGTGCCGTACGGCCGCGTGGTCGGCCTTGCGGAAGAGGCCGAACCGGGTGCGGGACAGGCGGCCCGAGGAGACGATCTCGGTCACGGTCGCCGGGACGCCGCCCGCGGCCGTGGTGCGCTGCGGGACGTACCCGATCCGCCACCAGTCCCGGAACGCCCTGCGCTCGGCGCCGAACAGCTCGATCTCGCCGGCGCTCACCGGTACCTGTCCGATGACCGACCGGATCGCCGTCGACTTGCCGGAGCCGTTCGCGCCGAGCAGCGCGACCACCTCGCCGCGGCGCACGGTGAGGTCGATGCCGCGCAGCACCGGGCGGCCGCCCAGTTCGGCGCGGACCCCGCGCATCGCCAGGACGGGTTCGCCGGTCGTCATCTCGTCGTCTTTCGTCATGCGGCGCCCAGCGCCTGCCGCAGGGCCTTGAGGTTGGCCTCCTGGACCGCGAAGTAGTCCCGGCCGCGGGACTTGGCCGTGATGCCCTCGATCGGGTCGAGGACGTCCGTCCGCAGCCCGGCGTCGGCGGCGATGGTCTTGGCGGTCCTGTCGCTGACGAGCGTCTCGTAGAACACGGTGGTGACGCCGTCGGCCTTGGCCATGGTCTCGAGGTCCTTGACGCGGGCCGCGCTCGGTTCCGACTCGGGGTCGAGGCCGTTGATGGCCTCCTCGGTCAGGCCGTAGCGCTCGGCGAGGTAGCCGAAGGCGGCGTGGGTGGTGATGAAGACCTTGGACTTCGTGTCCGCGAGGCCGTCCTTGAACTGCGTGTTCAGGTCGTCGAGCTTCTTCACCAGGGCCGCGGTGTTCTTCTTGTAGTCGGCCGCGTGGTCCGGGTCGGCCTTCTCGAAGGCCTTGCCGACGCCCTCGGCGACCTGGGCGTAGCGCACCGGGTCGAGCCAGATGTGGGGGTCGAGGCCGGACAGCTCCTCGTTCTTGGAGGTGTCGTGCGAGGCGGCGTGCCCGCCGACCTCGTTGCCGTGCTTCTCCAGCGTGGTCAGGGAGGCGGCGTCGATCTTCGTCTTCAGCCCGGACTGGGCGACCGCGTCGTCCACGGAGGGCTGCAGGTTCTTCAGGTAGAGCACCGCGTCGGACTGCTGGAGCATCGCCGTCTGCCGGGCGCTGATCTCCAGGTCGTGCGGCTCCTGGCCGGGCTGGGTGAGGCTGGTGACGTGGACGTGGCTGCCGCCGATCCGATCGGCGAGGTAGGCCATCGGGTAGAACGACGCGACGACGTCGAACTTGCCGGTCTGGGCCGCCGTGGCGTTGCCGCCGCAGGCCGTGAGGGTGGCTATGCCGAGTGCGGTGACGGTGGTCGCGGCGGCCGCGGGTATGAGGCCTCGTCGTACGTTCATGAGAGTCATTTTCAACAAACATGGAAACCGTTGTCAACAAGCCTGGGTGAGAGGCCGGTAAGCGATACCGATTTGGTCGAGGGGGAGCCCCCGCCGGTAACCTGAAGCATTCGCTCTGAAGCATTCTCGCTTCGTCGCCCGTCGTCGTAATGAAGAGAGCACCGTGGCCGCCGACAAGATCGACACCATCGTCAGCCTGAGCAAGCGCCGTGGCTTCGTATTCCCGTGCAGTGAGATCTACGGCGGCCAGAAGGCCGCCTGGGACTACGGACCGCTGGGTGTCGAGCTCAAGGAGAACCTGAAGCGCCAGTGGTGGCGCTACATGGTGACGTCGCGCGAGGACGTGGTCGGTATCGACTCGTCCGTCATCCTGGCCCCCGAGGTCTGGGTGGCCTCCGGTCACGTCGCCACCTTCACGGACCCGCTGACCGAGTGCACCGCCTGCCACAAGCGGTTCCGCGCGGACCACCTGGAGGAGCACTACGAGGCCAAGCACGGCCGCCTCCCGGAGAACGGCCTGGCCGACGTGAACTGCCCCAACTGCGGCAACAAGGGCCAGTTCACCGAGCCCAAGCAGTTCTCGGGCCTGCTCTCCACCCACCTCGGCCCGACCCAGGACAGCGGCTCCGTCGCCTACCTGCGTCCCGAGACCGCGCAGGGCATCTTCACCAACTTCGCCCAGGTGCAGACCACTTCGCGCAAGAAGCCGCCGTTCGGCATCGCGCAGATGGGCAAGTCCTTCCGCAACGAGATCACGCCCGGCAACTTCATCTTCCGCACCCGCGAGTTCGAGCAGATGGAGATGGAGTTCTTCGTCAAGCCGGGCGAGGACGAGAAGTGGCAGGAGTACTGGATGGAGCAGCGCTGGAACTGGTACACCGGCCTCGGCCTGCGCGAGGAGAACATGCGGTGGTACGACCACCCCAAGGAGAAGCTCTCCCACTACTCCAAGCGCACCGCTGACATCGAGTACCGCTTCCAGTTCGGCGGCAACGAGTGGGGCGAGCTGGAAGGCGTCGCCAACCGCACCGACTACGACCTGAGCGCCCACTCCAAGGCCTCCGGCCAGGACCTCGTCTACTTCGACCAGGAGGCCCAGGAGCGCTGGACGCCGTACGTCATCGAGCCCGCGGCCGGTGTCGGCCGCGCGATGCTGGCGTTCCTGCTCGACGCGTACGTCGAGGACGAGGCGCCGAACGCCAAGGGCAAGCTGGAGAAGCGCACGGTGCTGCGCCTGGACCACCGACTGGCCCCGGTCAAGGTCGCGGTCCTTCCGCTGTCCCGCAACCCCGAGCTGTCCCCGAAGGCCAAGGGCCTCGCCCAGGCGCTGCGCGGGCACTGGAACATCGAGTTCGACGACGCCGGTGCGATCGGGCGCCGCTACCGCCGCCAGGACGAGATCGGTACGCCGTACTGCGTGACCGTTGACTTCGACACCCTTGAGGACAACGCCGTCACGGTCCGCGAGCGCGACTCGATGAAGCAGGAGCGGGTCTCCCTGGACCAGATCGAGGGCTACCTCGCGGGACGCCTGCTGGGCTGCTAGGCCCGCGGCCCTTCCGCCTTTCTCGCCCACCCTCCCACCCGACTCGTCGGCCGGAGGGTGGGCGTTTCGGGTACCGGGGAGGGCAGCCGGCCGCGGAGATCCACCGGCCGGTGTCCGGCACCGCCGGCATCCGCCGCTGTGGGCCGATCGCCGTTGCGGCAGGAGAGGCGGGGCGTCCTGCTTCCCTACAGGTCCAGGTCCGCGTACAGCGCCGCGTGGTCCGACGCCTCCGTGAGTTTCGACGTCACCGTGTCGAAGGACTTGATGCCGTCGGCGAAGATGCCGCGGGTCTCAAGGCCCACGTGCTGGACCTCGTGCCACAACGGCGGCGGAAGCAGCAGGTAGTCGAGCTTGTCCTGGAGCCGGGAGCACTGCCCGTGCGTGCCGGGTTCCCCGTGGTAGGAGGGGTGGCTCATGACATCGCGCAGACCGGTGTCCAGCAACTGCGCCGCCGCCTCGCTCTCCGGGTCGTCGTTGAGGTCCCCGGCGACCATGACGTGCGGGGTGCGTTCCGCCGCCGCGCGGTAGATCTCCGCGACCCGCTTCGCCTGGGCCAGCCGCAGCTCGGGGTCGTCGCGGAACTTGCTCTTGAGGTGGTTGCCCAGGATCACCAGCGGCGTTCCGTCGAGCTGGATCTCGAACTCGGGGCAGTCGCGGCTGAACAGCCGGTCGGCCGGGTGGTCCGGGTCGGTGTCGAAGAGGTGGGACCGGACGGACGTGATCGGGTGCCGGCTGAGGATCCCGATGTCGATGCCCCGGGGGTCGTTGCCGTCGATCAGCAGGTTGTACGGGTACGGCCGTCTGCCCAGCGCGTCCGCCAGGACCTGGGTGTTGAAGCGCTCCAGGGTGAGCCGGTCCTCCACCTCCACGGTCAGCAGGATGTCGGCGTCGACCTCGGCGACCACCCGCCCGGTGTTCCGCACCATGCTCATGTCGAGGTCGTCCTGCCCGAGTTCGGCCCAGCCGGTCCACGAGCCCCGGCCGGTGGCGGTGATCTCGATGTGCGGGGTCTTCGGTGGCCCGGACGTCTCGAACAGCCCGGTGAGCTTCCCCGGGCGGGACTGGTTGACGACGATCGGCGGCGGGCCCTTCGGGTCCGGGTGCCGCGGGTCGTCGACCTCGTACGCCCGGTACGCCTTGACGATCCGGAGGATCTCCGCCTTGTCGGCGTCCGAATACGTCGGCAGGTCGAGGACGGCGACCAACTTGGCGAAGTCCGCGAGGACCTTCTCCCGGTCGGCCGGGTTCTCCAGACGGAATGCCGTGGGCCGGCGGAACAGGTTCTCCATGTTGAACGTGGCGATGCGGATGGTCATGGCGGGCCTCCTCGGCGGCGCGACAGCACCACCCGGAACGGCCGGTGGCAGGCGCCGCCGGTGACTGCTCGCCGGCAGTTCCATTCTCGGAGCCCGGACGGCGCCTGTCGAACGGAGGGCGCCCCGGGACCGATCGGGCTCAACACCGCTGGAGGGACTTCACGTTGCCGCCGCACGTCCAGTTCTCCGAGCCGTCCCGGTTCTCCCGGCAACCCTGCACCACGCCGTGGTGAGGCCGGCGGCGAGCAGCCGCAGCGGGCGGCGGAACATGCGGGGACAACTATGGAATGACAGATATTGAAATCTGTCAGCTGTCATGCCAAGGTGGGGCCATGACGACGCACACCCGCTCCCTCGGATCCACCGGCCCCCAGGTCTCCGCGCTCGGCCTCGGCTGCATGGGCATGTCCCCGCTGTACGGCGAGGTCGACCGCGCCGAGTCGATCGCCACCGTCCACGCCGCCCTCGACGCGGGCGTGACCCTGCTCGACACCGGCGACTTCTACGCCATGGGCCACAACGAGATGCTGATCGGCGAGGCCCTGCGCACGGCCCCCGCCGCCCTCCGCGAAAAGGCGCTGACCAGCGTCAAGTTCGGAGCCCTGCGCGACCCGGACGGCGGCTGGAGCGGCTACGACGGCCGCCCCGCCGCGGTGCGGAACTTCGCCGCCTACTCCCTCCAGCGCCTCGGCGTCGACCACATCGACGTCTACCGGATCGCCCGCGTCGACCCCGGCGTGCCGATCGAGGAGACGGTCGGAGCCATCGCCGAACTGGTCGAGAAGGGGCACGTCCGGCACATCGGCCTCAGCGAGGCGAGCGCCGCGAACATCCGGCGGGCCGCCGCCACCGCGCCCATCGCCGACCTGCAGATCGAGTACGCGATCATCACCCGCGACATCGAGCGGGAGATCCTGCCGACCACCCGTGAGCTGGGCATCGGCATCACCGCGTACGGGGTTCTCTCCCGGGGCCTGATCTCCGGCCACTTCACCCGTGACCGACAGCTCGGCGCGGGCGACTTCCGGGCCCTCTCGCCGCGCTTCCAGGGCGACAACCTCCGGCACAACCTCGACCTCGTCGAGGCGCTCCGCAAGATCGCCGACGAGAAGGGCGTGACCGTCGCGCAGATCGCCATCGCCTGGGTGCTGTCCCGGGGCGAGGACATCGTGCCGCTCGTCGGCGCCCGCACCCGTGAGCGGCTCGCCGAGTCGCTGGGCGCGCTGGACGTCACGCTGGACGCGGCCGACCTGGCGGCGATCGAGGAGGCCGTACCGGCGGACGCGGCGGCGGGAACCCGCTACCCGGCCGCGCAGATGAGCCATCTCGGCACCGAGCACTGACCGCGGCGCCAGGTACCGTCTAGGTCATGGCAGCGACGTCCCCGACCCCGGCCCCGGCCCTGACCGCCGAGCGCATCCTCGAAGCGACCGAGGAGGTGCTGCGCCGGCACGGTCCGGCCAAGGCCACCGTGGTGGACGTGGCCCGCGCGCTCGGCGTCAGCCACGGCAGTGTCTACCGGCACTTCCGGACCAAGGCGGCGCTGCGGGAGGCCGTGACGAAGCGCTGGCTGGACCGGACCTCGGAGCTGCTGTCCGGGATCGCGGCCGGGGCAGGGGACCCGGAGGCCCGGCTGCGCGACTGGCTGCGGGCCCTGTTCGACGCGAAGCGGCGCAAGGCGGGCGCCGACCCGGAGCTGTTCGCCACCTACATGGTGCTGGCCGACGAGAGCGGCCCGGCGGTCAGCGGGCACATCGCCGACCTGATCGGGCAGCTGACCGGGATCATCCGGGACGGGGCCGGGACGGGTGTCTTCACCGTGCCCGACCCGGCGGCCGCGGCCCGGAGCGTCTTCCACGCCACCGGCCGCTTCCACGACCCGGGCTATGCCCGTGAGTGGGAGCGGCCGGAGGCCGAGGCGGACTTCGGGGCGCTGGTGGAGCTGCTGCTGCGGGGCCTCAGCTCACGTTGACCGTCACGGTCGGGGAGTAGACCTTCTTGCCGACCGCGGCGACCCGCAGGTGTTCGGCGCCCGGGTTGTTGATCTTGGCGGTCAGCGCGTAGGAGCTGCCGTTCTTGACCTTCGCGTTCGCCCTGAGCGGGATCCACTTGCCGTTCTTCTCGTGCTGGAGCACCAGCGGCCAGCCCACCCTGAGCCCCTGGGTACGGCCGGTGAAGGTCACCGAGTCGCCGACGTGGATCGAGGTCGTGCTCGCCCTGACCGAGATCGAGGGCATGGTGGACGGGCTCGGCTTCGGGTGGGGCCTGGCGGTCATGGTGGGCGACGGGGCCGGCCTGGCCTCGGTGGCGACGGCCCCGGCGGTACCGGCCGACAGCAGGGCCACGGAGAGCGCACCGGCGGCGAGGGCGCGGGAGATCTGGCGCTGGGTGGTGTGCATGGACGTACTCCTGTCGAGTGACGGGGGGACTCGACAAGGGTTGGCCGGGTCGCGCCCGGCGGCGACCCGAGCGGTTCCGGGCGCGGGTGGGCGCCGCCTCTCGGCTCGGTAAAGTCCGCAGGTGGCGACGGGCGCCCTGACCTCGTGCTTCCGCCCCGGATGCTCACCCGAACGGCGTAACGCGCACGTGCGGCGGCGACCCGCGGAGGCCCGCACCGACGAAGCCGGCACCGGGCCGGGTCCGACCGGCCGGACCATGAGCCCCGCGACCGTACCTGCGACCGGGCCGCCACGCACGGCGACACCGCCGACCGGGCCCCGGCCCCTCAGGGAGCGGCAGGTGCGGCTGTGGTGGGGGCGCGGCGGGTGGCCGGTGGTCGTCGGCGGCACTGCTCCCGTCGGCGGCAGGTCATCGTGAGGGCTGGGCGCCCGCCGGGTCCACCGTGGCCTGGTGGGCCTCGGCCAGGTGTTCCTCCGCCTTCAGCCAGGGCAGGAACTGCGCGCCCTTGCGCCAGCCGCAGGTGTCGCACCTGATCGTGCGCTGCACCCCCGTGCGCCGCACCCGGACCACGTGTTCCCGGCCGTGCCGGTCCCAGCGGCTGACCTTGCTCTCGTCGATCTGCGACATGACGCCTCCGGAGTCTGTGCCCGATCCGCTGTCCGGCACGTGTCGACGGCGGGCCGACGGCAAGGAGTGTGCAGCAAGACCAACATCAACGGGGACTTCTTCACCGGGTTTTAGCGAGGACGACCCCGGAGTTCACACCCGCACAAGGCCCCTTGTGCACCCCTCTGTCCCAACCTCCGGATCATGAGCCGGACTTGGTGTACCGGCGGAAACCCTGGACAGGGAATTGACCCTGGCTCAAGATGAAAGCGACCTTGTGAAGCGGCCACCGGCACGGAGAGGCGATGCTGCCGGATCCTCAACGTTTCCTGGCCGTTGCCGGCCGCCGGATCGCCCGCGCCGAGGGCGCGGAGCAGGCCGTCCGTGAGCTGTACCGCGTGACGGTCCCGGACCTGGCGGACGGCATGTTCGTCTACCTCGGCGACAGCCCACCCGGCCGGTCCGAACCGGAGCTCCTCCGGCTGGACGGGGCGCCCCCCGAACTCGGCGGCGCCATGGGCGGAACGCCCCCGCCGTCGAGACCCGTGGCACCCGACGGCGCGCTCGCCGCGCTCCTGCGGTGCGGCAGAGCGCGCGGCCGGGGCCCGGACGAGGTGGACGAGGCCCTCGGAGAACTCCTCGGGACGGTGGTCCGGCTCCCGCAGGGCAACCGGGTCCTGCTCGCCCCGCTGCGCGCCCCCGACGCCGTCGTGGGCGTCGCGGTGTTCCTGCGGCGCCCGGACCGGGAGGACTTCGTGGACGACGACATCGCCCTGGCCGACGCGCTGTCGGCGCAGACGGCGCTCGGAGTGCGCGAGGACGCCCTCGGCTCCGGACCGCCCGCCGCGCCGAAGGCCCCGGACGAGGACCGGCTGCGTTACGTCGGCGCGGCCACCCGGCGGATCGCCCGCGGCTTCGACACCGACGAGATCGTGCTCGGCCTGTGCCGGGCCGCCGTACCGACGTACTCCGACGCGGCCCTCGTCTACCTGCGCGACCCGCTGCCGGTCGGCGACGAACGCCCCAGCGGCCCGGCCGTGCTGCGGCTGCGCCGCACCGACCGGATGAAGGGCCCCGGCGCCGAGGGCCTGGTCTGGCCGGCCGAGACGGTGGACGACGAGCAGGACGACCTGGACGCCTCCGACTGGAGCGAGGTGGTGCCCGGCGGTGCCCTCGCCGAGGTGCTGCGCGGGGTCCGGCCGGTGTTCGCGGACACCCCGCCGAGCCGTGCCGCGCTGGGCGAACTCGTCGGCCCGGACAGCGCGTTGAACGACTGGGTCGGCTCGCACGCGATCCTCGCCCCGCTGCGCGGCCGCCGCCGGGTCACCGGCGCGGTGGTCTTCCTGCGCCGTCCCGAACGCCCGGCGTTCGAGCCGGCCGACCTGCTGGTCGCCGCCCAGCTCGCCACCCACACCGCGCTCGGCGTCGACAAGGCCGTCCTGTACAGCAGGGAGGCCTTCATCGCCGACCGGCTCCAGCGCGCCATGCTGCCGCACTCCCTGCCCCGGCCCACCGGCGTCCGGCTGGCGGTGCGCTACCTCCCGGCCGCCGAGACCGCGCGGGTCGGCGGCGACTGGTACGACGCCATCCCGCTGCCCGGCAGCCGGGTGGCGCTGGTCGTCGGGGACGTCATGGGCCACTCCATGACCTCGGCCGCCGTCATGGGCCAGCTGCGCACCACCGCGCTGACCCTGGCCGGCCTCGACCTGCCTCCGCAGGAGGTCCTGCACCACCTCGACGAACAGGCCCAGCGGCTCGGCACCGACCGCATGGCGACCTGCCTGTACATCGTGTACGACCCGGTCTCGCACCGCATGACCGTCGCCAACGCCGGCCATCCGCCGCCCATCCTGCTCTACCCGGGCGGCAAGACGGAGGTCCTCGCGGTGCCGCCGGGCGCCCCGATCGGGGTCGGCGGCATCGACTTCGAGGCGGTGGAGCTGGACGCCCCCACCGGGGCGACGCTGTTGTTGTACACCGACGGGCTGGTCGAGTCCCGGCTGCGGGACGTGTGGACCGGTATCGAGCAGCTGCGCGAGAAGCTCGCCGCCACCGCCCAGCTGACCGGGCCGGACCGGCCCCCGCCGCTGGAAGCCCTGTGCGACGAGGTGCTCGACATGCTCGGGCCGGGCGACCGGGACGACGACATCGCGCTGCTCGCCGCCCGCTTCGACGGCATCGCGCCGAGCGACGTGGCGTACTGGACCCTGGAGCCGGAGGTCGGTGCCCCCGGCCGGGCCCGCCGGCTCACCCGGCAGGCCCTGGCGGGCTGGGGCCTGGAGGAGCTCGGGGACACCGCCGAGCTGCTGGTCAGCGAGATCGTCACCAACGCCGTACGGCACGCCTCCCGCCCGATCAGCCTGCGGCTGCTGCGCACGGACGTGCTGCGCTGCGAGGTCGGCGACGACGTGCCGCAGCTGCCGAGGGTGCGGCAGGCCAAGGCGACCGACGAACACGGCCGCGGACTCTATCTGGTGCACCGGCTGGCGCGGAGGTGGGGCACGACCCGGCTGGGCACCGGCAAGATCGTGTGGTTCGAGCTGGGCGGGTGAGCGTGCCGCCGGCGCCGCCGGTGGCGCCGGGAGGGGCCGTCGTTCGTCCGCGGCGCCGTCGTGGCCGGTCGCGCAGTTCCCCGCGCCCCTGTGGGGCGGCGGTCAGTTCACCGTGCGGGGCAGGCGCAGGCTGAGCAGGCCGGTCAGTGCCACCAGGCCCAGCTGCACCAGCAGTGTGATCAGCAGGGCGTCCCGCACGCCCTGGTGCGGGACCAGGGAGAGGAACAGGGTGCCCAGGGTGGCCACGCCGAGGGCGAGGGCGGACTGCTGGGTGGTGACCATCACGCCGCTGCCCACCCCGGCCCGTGCGGGCGGCACCTCCGACATCACCAGCCGCAGCACGTTGGGGAGTTGGAGGGCCTGACCGGCACCGGCGACCGCGACCCCGGGCAGCAGCCCGACGAGGTCCAGGTGCGGCCAGTCCCGCCGGGCGGCGAGCACGATGAGGACGATGCCGACCGCCTGGATCACGGACCCGGCGGTGACCACCCGGCTGCCGTACCGGGCGATCAGCCGCGGCCCGGCGAGCGAGACGAACAGGAAGGCGACCGCCATCGGCGCGAGCGCCAGCCCCGCCGGGACCGGACCCAGGTGCTCCCCGCTCTGCAGGGCCACGGCGATCACGAACATGAACCCGCTGAACCCGATCGAGAACGGCACCATCATCACCAGGCCGCTGCGCAGCGAGGCGAGCGCGAACAGGCTGGGCGGCACCAGCGGGGTGCGGCCGGCCCGGTCGGCGCGGCGCTCCACGGCGTAGAAGGCGACGGCCACCCCCGGGAAGGCGGCCAGCGACAGCCAGGTCCACAGCGGCCAGCCCGCCGCCCGGCCCTCGGTGAGCGGGGCGAGGAGGGTGAGGAGGGAGGCGGCCAGCAGCAACGTCCCCGGCCCGTCGACGGGTTCGGGCCGCTGCGACTTCGTCTCCGGTACGAACCGGGCGCCGAGCACCAGCCCGGCGATCACGACCGGCACGTTGACCAGGAACACGGAACGCCAGCCGGTGCCCGCGATGTCGGCGGCGACCAGCACCCCGCCGAGGATCTGCCCGGCCACCATGGAGAGGCCGGCGGTGGCGCCGTACAGGCTCATGGCCCGGGCGCGGCGGCCGCCGGCGGTGGCGGCCTGGATGGTGGCGAGGACCTGCGGGAGCATCGCGGCGGACGCGGCGCCCTGGGCGACCCGGGCCGCCACCAGGGTCCAGGCGCCGGGCGCGAGTCCGCAGGCCAGCGAGGTCAGCCCGAACGCGGCCATGCCGCCGAGGAAGAGCCGGCGGCGCCCGAACAGGTCGCCGAGCCGGCCGCCGAGCACCAGCAGCACGGCGTAGGCGACGCCGTACCCGGCGACGACGAGTTCCAGGACCGCCTCGCCCGCGTGCAGGTCGGCTCCGATGGTGGGCAGCGCGACGTTGACGATGAAGAAGTCGACCAGGGGAAGGGCGGCGGCCAGCAGGACGGTGAACAGTCCGGGCCCGCCGAGCGCCGCCGGCGCGGACGGGGACCGTACGGTCGCGGTGGTGACGGTTTCGGTCATGCACCGAGCCTGCGGCCGTGCCGAGACTGGTACCAGAGTCTCCTTGTCCTGGTAGGAGAAGTACCTGGCAACAGGATCGGCGACGCGGCAGGCTGGACCCATGACGACCACCGCGCAGGAGACGACGCCCCTTCGGCGGACCGCGGCCCCCGCCCCGGCCCGGGATGCCGACATCCGGCGGCACGAGCTGGCCGCGTTCCTGCGCAGCCGGCGGGAGCGGATCACCCCGGAGGAGGTGGGCCTGCCGCGCGGTACCCGCCGCCGCACCCCCGGCCTGCGCCGCGAGGAGGTCGCGCAGCTCTCCGCGGTCGGCGTGACCTGGTACACCTGGCTCGAACAGGCGAGGGACATCCAGGTCTCCGTCCAGGTGCTGGACGCCCTCGCCCGCACCCTGCGGCTCGACGGCAGCGAGCGCGCCCACCTCTTCCAGCTGGCCGAAGCCGTCGACCCGACCCCCGCCGCCAGCTGCACGGGCGTGACGCCGGCCCTGTACGACGTGCTCCGCGCCCTGGAACCCCTGCCGGCCTGCATCCAGAACAGCCGTTACGACATCCTCGCCTACAACCGGACCTACGCCCGCCTGATGGGCGACCTCGACGCGGTCCCGGCCGAGGACCGCAACTGCATGATCCTCGTGTACACCAATCCCGAGTGGCGCCGTTCGATGGTGCACCTGGAGGAGTCCCGCCGTCTGATGGCGGCGAAACTCCGCGCGTCCATGGCCGGCCATCTCGCCGAGCCCGCCTGGAAGATGCTGGTCAAGCGGCTGACCGCGGAGTCCCCGGAGTTCCGGGAGAACTGGGAGCGCTACGAGGTGGTGGAGCAGCGCAACCGGACCAAGCAGTTCCGCAACCCGTACGTCGGCCTCCTCACCCTGGACCACACGGACCTGTTCCTGAACCCGGGATCCGGGGCGCGGCTGGTCACCTACGTCCCGGCGGACGACGACTCACGCGAGCGCCTGGCCCGGCTGTACGACCTGGCGCGGGCGGAGGCAGCGAACTCCTGACCGGAGTACGGGAATTCGTTCGAGCAACTTGAGTACGCGTACTCAGGACCGCGGCACGGTCATGCCCCGACGATGCAGTGAGGGAGAGCACACTCGCCGACCGGCCACGGGGGAGACGACGATGGAATCCGGCCCAGTCCGCACCCTAGTCCGGCTGATGCTCACCAACCGCCTCTCGTTGGCCTACCTCGGCCTGGTCGCCGTCGTCATCGCCAAGGCCGCCGTCGACTCCGCCCACGCGGACGAGCACGGTTCCGACTACGCCTGGCTCTGGCCGCCCCTGGTCACCTTCCCGGTGTACCCGCTGCTCTCGGCGCTCTGCCGGACGGCCTGGCGCCCGGACACCCCGAACTGGTTCTTCGTCGGCACGGTCGTCGCCTCGGCGCTGCTCCAGTCCCTGGCCCTGGGCGCCCTGCGACAGGCCGTCCTGGCCCGGCACCGCCGCTCCCTCCGCTCCTGCTGACGACAACGACACCTGGCTCCGTGACGCGGCGACCGTGCACGGTGGTGCTGACGTGCGGGCTTCCGGGAGCGGGGCAGGACCACCTACGCGAGGGAACCGGTGCGACGCGGCTACGTTCCGCGCTAGACCCGCTCCGCCGCTCCCACGGCCGCGCGGATCTCCGGTGACTCCAGCCGCTGCGCCGCCCGCTCGGCGGTGGCGCGGGCCCAGCGGCCGTTGGTCAGCGCGCCCAGGACCAGGACCGCGAGGCCGCAGGCGGCGAGGATCCACCAGCCGGGGCGGGCGGCGGACACGAACCTGCCGGTGTACGACGACGAGCCGATCCCGGAGGCCAGCACCGCGCCGACCACCGCGACGCCGAGGGTCTGGCCGAGCTGGCGGCTGGTGGAGGCGACCGCGGCGGCGACCCCGGCCTGGGACCTCGGCATGCCCGACACCGCCGTGTTGGTGATCGGGGCGTTCACGAAGCCGAAGCCGATGCCGAACAGGACGTAGCCGACGAAGAGGGTGGTGTCCGAGGTCTCCGCCTCGAACGCGGCGAACAGGACGGCGCTGGCGGTCATCGCGACACCGGCGATCACCAGCGGCAGCCGCGGCCCCCGGCTGCCGACCAGGCGGCCCGCCAGTGGGGCGCACAGGAACATCGGGACCGCCATCGGCAGCATCCACAGGCCGGCGTGCAGCGCGTCCAGGCCGCGCACGTTCTGCAGGTAGAGCGTGGAGAGGAACAGGAAGCCGCCCAGCGACGCGAACGCGCTGATCGCGACCACCGTCGCACCGCTGAACGGAGCGGAGCGGAAGAACCGCAGGTCGATGAGGGGTTCGTCGCGTCGCGGCTCGTACCACAGGAGGGCCAGCAGCGCGCCGAGGGCCACCGCGGCGAAGGGGAGGACGGTACCGGTGCCCGCCGTCGGTGCCTCGATGATCGCGTAGGTGAGGGAGCCGAACAGGGCGATGACCAGGACCTGGCCGACCGGGTCGGGGCGGCGGGCCTTCGGCGCCCGGGACTCCGGCACGAAGCGCAGCGTCAGCAGTACGGCCGCGAGGCCCACCGGGATGTTGACCCAGAAGATCGCGCGCCAGCCCACTGACTCCACCAGCAGGCCGCCGACCAGCGGACCGGCGGCCATGGATATGCCGACCACCGCACCCCACACCCCGATCGCGCGGGCCCGCTCACGCGGGTCGGTGAAGGTGTTGGTGATGATCGACATGGCGACGGGGTTGAGCATCGAACCGCCCACCGCCTGGACCATGCGGAACGCGATCAGCGAGTCGAGGTTCGGCGCCAGCGAGCAGAGCAGCGAGCCGATCGAGAAGACGACCAGGCCCGTCATGAAGACCTTCCTGCGGCCGACCCGGTCGCCCGTCGACCCCGCGAGCATCAGCAGCGAGGCCAGGACCAGGGTGTACGCGTCGATCGTCCACTGCAGACCCGCGGTCGAGGCGTGCAGTTCGCGCTGCATGGACGGCAGGCCGACGTTCAGGGCGGTGGTGTCGAGGCTCACGATCAGCAGGCTCATGCAGCAGATCGCGAGGACGAACATGCGTCGGCGGGGGCTCAGCTCGGGCATGGCTCTCATCGTACGCCCATTTCGATAGTGCGTCTAACTAATGAGTGCTACATGATCGTGACGGAGGGTACCGATGGGGCGGTTGTCCACAGGTGCGACGAGCACCGGACGAGCACCGGACGAGCACCGCGCGGAGTACGGGACAATGGGGGAATGCCCGAGCCCGTCTCCCCCCTCCAGGTCGGCCCGCACACCGTCCGGCCGCCGGTCGTCCTCGCCCCCATGGCGGGGATCACCAACGCGCCCTTCCGGACCCTGTGCCGCGAGTTCAGCGGGGGCAAAGGCCTGTTCGTCAGCGAGATGATCACGACCCGGGCGCTGGTCGAGCGCAACGAGAAGACCATGCAGCTGATCCGCTTCGACGAGACCGAGAAGCCCCGGTCCATCCAGCTGTACGGCGTCGACCCGGCCACCGTCGGCAAGGCCGTCCGCATGATCGCGGAGGAGGGCCTGGCCGACCACATCGACCTGAACTTCGGCTGCCCGGTGCCGAAGGTCACCAGGAAGGGCGGCGGGTCGGCCCTCCCGTACAAGCGGCACCTGCTCCGCGCCATCCTCCGGGAGGCGGTGAGCGGCGCCGGCGACCTCCCGGTCACCATGAAGATGCGCAAGGGCATCGACGACGACCACATCACCTACCTCGACGCCGGCCGGATCGCCGTCGAGGAGGGCGTCACGTCGATCGCGCTGCACGGCCGCACCGCCGCCCAGCACTACGGCGGCACCGCCGACTGGGAGGCCATCGCCCGGCTCAAGGAGCACGTGCCCGAGATCCCGGTCCTCGGCAACGGCGACATCTGGTCGGCGCAGGACGCGCTGCGGATGGTGCGCGAGACGGGCTGCGACGGGGTCGTGGTCGGGCGCGGCTGCCTGGGCCGGCCGTGGCTGTTCGCGGACCTGGTCGCCGCCTTCGAAGGCCGGGAGCAGGAGATCCTCAAGCCCTCGCTCCGGCAGGTCGCCGACATCATGGTCCGGCACGCCACCCTGCTCGGCGAGTGGCTCGGCGACGAGTCCAAGGGCGTCGTCGACTTCCGCAAGCACGTCGCCTGGTACCTGAAGGGCTTCGCGGTCGGCAGTGAGATGCGGGGGCGCCTCGCCGTCACGTCGTCCCTGGCCGAACTCCGCGCGGGTCTCGACGAACTGGACCTGGACCAGCCCTGGCCCACCGGCGCCGACGGGCCCCGCGGCCGTACGTCCGGCAACAACCGGGTGGTGTTGCCGGACGGCTGGCTGAAGGACCCGTACGACTGCGCGGGCATCGGCGAGGACGCGGAACTGGACACGTCCGGGGGCTGAGCGCCCCGAAGGCGCCGCGGATGAACGGCGGCGCCTTCGGGGCCTTTCCGGTGAGCGCTCAGTTCGTCTTCGGGTGCGGGGTCGAGCCGTACGCCGTCAGGAACCTGTCGCGGAACGAGCTCATCTTCCACACCGGCGCGTCGTGCGCCGGGCGCAGACCGTCGGTCCAGTTCCAGGAGTTGATCGCGTCAAGCACCTTCGGGTCCTTGGCGACGATCGAGATCGGCACGTCACGGCTGGCGTGGTTGCCGCTGACCCGGGCGATCGGCTGGTGGTCGCCGAGGAAGACCAGCACCGTGTTGTCGTTGCCGTAGCGCTGCAGCCACTGGGTGAGCGCGGTCACCGTGTACTGCACCGACTTGCCGTACTCCTGGCGGGACTTGGTGGTGTCCGCGATGACGTCGGACGCCTTGTTGCCGGCCTTCTGGATGGCGTCGAAGATCGAACCGTCGCCCAGCTGGTCCCACGGCACCATCTTCGGGATCGGCGCCCACGGCTGGTGGCTGGAGGTCAGGATCAGGAACGACATCCGGGACTTGCCGTCGGCCGGCTTCTTGCTGTGCACCCGCTCCTGGAACTGTTCGAGCGCGTACTGGTCGGGCATCGTCGACCAGCTGAACTTCGGTCCCTTGTAGCCGAGCTGGAAGGCGTTGTAGACCTTGTCGAGGCCGTAGAAGCTCTGCTCGGGCCAGCCCTTCTGGATGCCCGGCATCACACCGACGGTGTCGAAGTCACCGGTCTTCTTGAAGGCCTTGGTCAGGCTCAGGTGGTCGCTGGCCATGACCGTGCGGTAGCGCTGCTGGTTGCTCACCCACAGCCCCGACATCGTCGTGGAGTGGCCGAGCCAGCTGCTGCCGCCGTACGTCGCCGACGTCAGCCAGCCGCTCTTCGCGGCGTAACCGGCCTTCTTCAGCATCGCGGTCTGCGCGTCGAGCGTCTTGTCGACCCCGGGCGCCTCGATCGGGTCCTCGATCGCACTGCGGCCGTAGCTCTCGATGAACGTGAAGACGACGTCCTTGCCGCGCAGGGCCGGCACCAGCTGGCTGCCCGGGGTGTTCCCGAAGGCGTCCACCTTGGCCACCTTGCGGAAGTCCGCCTCGTCCTTCAGCGTCTCCCGGACGGACCGCACCTGCGTCTTCAGCGCGGCGGTCGCCTTCTGCGCGGCGAGCGGCGACCCGGCGATCTGCAGTCCGAGGGCGCTGCAGGTGATCCAGACGACACCGATGATCAGGGTGGTCCGGGTGGCACGCGTCCGGACCCGGGCGAGCTCGTTGGCGACCCGTACGGTGGCCAGCGCGACCAGCCCGATCAGCAGGAAGATCAGCAGCACCGCACCCGCGGTGATCCCCAGCTCGGCGGTCCCGCCCAGGGTGTCCTTCAGGTAGCTGCGGGCGTCGGGCAGCAGCGACCAGTCCAGGATGATGTTGAAGGGCCGGCCCAGGTAGTCGACGAAGCCCATGTTGAAGAAGTCGATGACGGTCAGCGCCCCGACCACCGCGCCCGCCAGCGCCGACAGCACCAGCCGGGCCCGCCGCGGCAGGCTCAGCAGCACCACCGCGCCCATGATCGCCTCGGCCGGGATCCGCACGAACGTGACCGCCTTCAGCCCGCTGAGCGTGTTCGGCATCAGCAGACAGGCGTAGACGAGAACGGCGGAGAGCGTGGTGAGCGCGATGGAGAGCACACGAGCCGCGGCGGGGTGCGCCCTGCGCCAGCGCCGCCAGATCCCACGCCGCCGAGCGGGGTCGCCTTCGGCTCCGGGGGCCGGTGCGGGGTTGCCTTCGGCTTCGGGGGCCGACGCGGGGTCGGCTTCGGAGGTCGGTGCGGGGTCGGCCTCGCCCTCGGAGGTTGACGGGGTGCCGGCCTCGGCTGCGGAAGCCGAGGCGGTGCCGGCCCCGCCTTCGGAAGCCGGTCCGGGGTCGCTCTGGGCTGCGGGGGCCGACGTGGTGCCGGTCTTGTCCTCGGCAGCCGACGTGGTGTCGCCTTCGGCTGCGGAGGTCGGTGCGGTGCCGGTCTTGTCCTCGGTGGCCGACGCGGTGTCGCCCTTGGCTGCGGGGGCCGACGTGGTGCCGGTCTTGTCCTCGGTGGCCGACGCGGCCTCGGCCTCGGCTCCAGAAGCCGACGTGGTGCTGGTCTTGTCCTCGGTGGCCGACGCAGTGTCGGCCTCGGCTTCCGCCTGAGCCTCGGCTTCGGCCGGGGACTTGGCTATCGCCTTGGGCCCGGTTTCCGCTTCGGGCTCGGCTATCGCCTCAGACTCGGCCTCGGCTATCGCCTTGGGGTCGGTCTCCGCCTCAGGCTCGGCTATCGCCTCAGACTGAGCCTCGGCTCCCGGCTCAGACTCGGGTCCCACCTCCGCCGCGGCTTCCGCTCCCGCCGCGGCTTCCGCTCCCGGTTCGGCCCCCGGCTCCGAGTCGGCGGCGGTCGGTTGCCGAGGGACGGTCGTTTCCTCGGTGCCGGCGGCCTCGTCCGCCCCGGCCGCTTCCTTCGGTGCGGCCGGGCCCTCGTCGGCGACGGCAGTCTGGCCGGCCTCGCCGGAAACCGCCTTGCTCTCCGAGGCCTTCTCGGTCTCCTCAGCCTCGGTCTCCCCGTCCGTACTGGATGACTGGCGTGTGCTCGTGTGCTGAGGCAACCCGAAGGTCCTTCCATGCGAGACCCGTGAAACGGAAACTGCGGGTCGACGCTGGGGGATGCCTGGACCCGACAACTTTCCGTACGGCTCACACAAGGCCCCTGTTCAGGGCCTTCGGCAAACACCGGGCAAACCGATACCAACCTGCGTCCCAAGCCGACGCCCCGAAGGTGCGCGGGGAACCGCCACCGACCCGCGGCCGGAACGCAACCCTACGCACCCCCCACCGCGGTCAACAACGCCAGTGGCGCCGCCGCCGACCGCGATTCCCGTACGCACGCGTGCGGATACGGCACCGGCTCCGGATGCGAGTCCCTGCCGTACCCGGCCAGCACCTCCGGCAACCGGTGGCCGCCCGCCGTCGCCGCGTCCACCAGCCCGTGCGCCACCGCCCGCGCCTCGTCGTGCAGCCCGTACCGCGCCAGCCCCAGCGCGATCAGCGCGTTGTCGTGCGGCCACACCGACCCGCGGTGGTACGACAGCGGGTGGTACGCCGCCTGCCCCGCGGCCAGCGTCCGCACCCCCCACCCCGAGAAGAAGTCCGGCTCCAGCAGCCGCCGCCCGACCACTTCCCCGTACTCCTTGTCCAGCAGCCCGGACCACAGCAGATGCCCGGCGTCCGAGGCGAGCGCGTCGACCTGCCGCCCCTCCCCGTCCAGGGCCAGCGCGGGGAAGGCCGCGTCCCGCATCCAGAAGTCCTGCTGGAACCGGTCCCGCAGATCACCGGCGGCCTGTTCGAGGAGGGCCGCGTACGTCTCGTCGGCCCACACCGTCCGCGCCAGCCACGCCGTCCGGCGCAGCGCGTCGTACGCGTACCCCTGTGCCCCCGCCGCCATCACGGTCCCCATCGGCCTGCTGCCGTCGGCGGAGCAGATCGCGCCGGGGGAGTCCTTCCAGTTCTGGTTGGCGAGGCCGCCCTTGTCCGCGCGGTAGACGAGGTAGCCGCGCGAGGTCAGTCCGCCGTGGTCGAGCATCCAGCCGACGGCCGCCCGCGCATTGCGTTCGAGGCGCCGGGCGAGTGCCGTGTCCCCGGTCTGCTCCGCATACGCGCCGAGCAGGATCAGGAACAGCGGTGTCGCGTCGACCGATCCGTAGTAACGCCCGTACGGCACCTGCCCGAAGTGGGCCAGCTCGCCGTGCCGTACCTCGTGGACGATCTTCCCGGGCTGGGCCACGGAGTGCGCGCCGGTCTCGGTGGCCTGGGTGGCGGCGAGCGCGGGCAGGGTGGCGGCGGCCAGGTGCGGGCGGTAGGGGAGGGCGAAGAGGGAGGTGAGGAGGGCGTCGCGGCCGAGCAGGGTGAGGAACCAAGGGGCCCCGGCCGCTGGGACCTTGAGCTCCTCGCCGTCCGGGCCGGTGGCCGGCACCTGGAGGGTGGCGAGGTCGGAGAGACCGCGGGCGCAGGCCGCCGCCAGCTCCGGCCAGCCCGTCGGGAAGGCCACGCCCTCCACGAACTCGCCCTCCAGCGCGAGGAGTTGTTCGTTCAGCGCGGCCGGGTCGCGGGGCACCCGCAGCGCCCGCCGGTCGCCGTGCGGCCGCGCCATCACCCGGACCAGCAGCTCGACGGTGCCGTGCGGTTCGAGTTCCAGCGTCCACACCATCCGCCGGGCGCCGGTCCCGGTCTCCTCCACGCCGTCGGGGGCGGGTTCGGCGGTGATCGTCGTACAGGACCGCCACTCGCCCCGGCGGTAGCCGAACTCCAGCCCGTCGTCGAGGACATGGCGGGAGCGGACGGCGCCGGACTTGGTGTACGTGCGGTGGTCGGCGCGGAGTTCGAACTGGTCGGTGAAGTCGGCGTCGGCGGTGATCGCGAGCCGGATCGTGGTCGGCACCGGGCGGTTGCTGGTGACCCGCAGGGACTCGGCGAACGAGTTGTCGCCGACGGCCTGTTCACGGAAGAGCGTGTGCGCGGGCGGTTCCTGGCGGCCGCCGCGCGGGACCAGCACGCAGTGCGCGCCGTCCCCGTCGGTGACCGGTGTGAGCACCTCGGGCAGTGCCCCGTCGACCGTCAGCTGCCAGCGGCTGAGGTGCCGGGCGTCCCGTACGAATAACCCGTCCGGGGAACCGCCGCCCCTCACGCCGCTGATGTCGCCACGGTCGTCCACGGCCGCGAACGTCGCGCCGCGCACGAGCAGATGATGCCGGTCCGTCATTCCCGGTCCCCTCCTTCGTCCTCAGGTCGAACGTGCGGTATCCGCCCAGGACACCGCGTTTTGTCAGCTCTTGTCCAGGTTTTGACGTTCGTTGTGTGGTGCTTCGCGCGGTGTCGCGCTTTGCCGGTGGTGCAGATCCAGCGCGAGCGCCGCCGTCCAGCCGAACCCGGTCGCACCGCACGCCGCCCCGGTGAACGGGTCGACGTACTCGGCGAATTCGCTCGCGTCGGCGGTCCGTACGACCGCCTCGGCGAGTGCGTCCGCCCGGTCCACCTCGCCGTGCTCGCGCAGCCCCCGCTCCAGCAGCCAGCCGGTGTTGAACCAGGCCGGCCCGCGCCAGTAGCGGTGCGGGTCGAAGGCCTCGCCGAGCAGGTCGTAACTGGGCACCAGGCGGGTGCCGGTGCCGAAGTGCGGGCCGTCCAGGGTGCGGACGAGCGCGGCGGCGATCTCCCGCGGCAGCTCGGGCAGGAGCAGCGGGACCAGCCCGGAGACCCCGCGCTCGGGGATCAGCCGGCCTCCCCTGTCACGTCCGCCGCCCTTGCCGCCCTTGCCGCTCTCGTCGCCCTCGCCGCCCCGCAGGTCCCGGCAGAGGAAGATCTCCCGCTCCGGGTCCCACAGCCGGTCCACCAGCGCCGCCGTCAGCCGCTCCGCCCGCGTGTGCCGGGCCGTGCCGGTCGCGCCCAGCTCCGCGGCGATCCGGGCGAGGGCGTGCTCGGAGGCGATCAGCAGCGCGTTGAACGCGGGGTCCTCGACGGCGAAGTCCCTGGTCCGGTCCGCGTATCCGGCGTCGCGGTAGTCGGCCGCCAGCCGCACGTACCGCCCGTAGTCCAGGTCGGTCGGCCGGTCCTCGGCGGCGCCGTGGTCCAGGTCGGCCCGGCGGAAGGAGCGCGCGGGCGCCGGGGTGACCCGGGCCAGCGGGGCGTCCCAGCACGGGCTGTTGTCCATGCCCTGCTCCCAGGGGTGGACGACGGAGGCCAGCCCGCCGCCGCCCAGGTCGCGCCGGTGCAGCAGATAGCGGTGCCAGGCGGCGAGCCGTGGGTAGGCACCGGCCAGGAAGCCGCGGGCCCGGGACAGGCCCGGGTCGGCGAGATGCACCAGCCAGGCCGCCAGCGCGTGCACCGGTGGCTGCACGATCCCGGAGGTCTGTACGGTGCGCGGGGCGCCCGCAGCGCGCCCCGCGGTCGAGGAGCGCCAGAAGTCGGGGCTCGGGAAGTACGCGTCGAGGGGCACGGAGGGGTTGAACACGATGTGCGGGATCCGCCCGTCGCCCCACTGGGCGGCCAGCAGCGTCTCCAGCTCCGTCTGCGCGCGCAGCGGCGAGAGGTGCCTGAGGCCGATCGCGATGAACGCCGAGTCCCACGACCACTGGTGCGGATACAGGCTCCGGGAGGGCACGGTGGAGCTGCCGGTCCAGTTGTCTTCGAGCACCTGTGCGGCTCTGACGTGCAGGGACCGCCTCGCGCCCGCTCCCGTGGGCGCGGCGGTGCCGGTTCCGGCGGCGCGGACGGACGGCGGATCGTATGCAATACCGCGATCGAGCGCAGGGGTGGTGAGCTGGGCAGTGCGATCCACTCGGGACTCCCCGAAGACGTTCGGCCGGCCGGGTTCGGCAGTGGCTACCGTAGGGTTACGTCTATTTAACACGCAAAACTCAATATGTAATGCAAGCTTGAGAAACACAAGGGGGTGCGCATGACCGGACGTCCCGGGAGGACCGGCAAGGGCGGCGGACAGGCGAGCGCCGGCGATCTGCTCGAACTGGTGCGCAACGGGCGGGCCGTGACCCGCGGAGCGCTCCAGCAGGCCACCGGACTCTCCCGCGCGACCGTCGGCCACCGCCTGGACCGCCTGTTCCGCGCGGGCTGGCTGCGCGAGGGCGCCGGCGGCCCGGTCGAGTCCCCGCTGGGCGGCCGCCCCTCCATCACCCTCGAATTCGACGACTCGCACGCCGTCGTCCTCGCCGCCGACCTGGAGACCCGGCACGCCCGCGCGGCCGTGCTCTCGCTCACCGGCGAACTCCTCGCCGAGCACTCCGGCACCCTGGTCATCCAGGACGGACCGGAGGCCGTGCTCGGCGAACTCGGCCACTGGTTCGCCGAGTTGCTGGAGAAGGCGGGCCACCGCGCGACGGAGGTGTGCGGGATCGGCCTCGCGGTGCCGGGCCCGGTCGACTCGGAGACCGGCCGGGTGGTGCAGCCGCCGATCATGCCGGGCTGGGACGGCTACGACATAAGGGGCCGGCTGGCCAGGGCGTTCACCGAGCACACGGGCGCGCCGGCCGTCCCGGTCCTGGTGGACAACGACGCGAACCTGCTGGCGTACGGCGAGCAGCGCACCGGGTACCCGGACTGTTCGGCGTTCGTCCTGGTGAAGGTCTCGACGGGTATAGGCGCCGGGGTCGTGGTGGACGGCTCGATCTACCGGGGCGTGGACGGCGGCGCCGGGGACATCGGCCATATCCGGGTGGGCGCGGAGGCGCAGTGCCGGTGCGGTTCGTACGGCTGCCTCGCCGCCGTCGCCAGCGGTGGCGCCGTGGCCCGGCGACTGGCGGAGGCCGGGGTGCCGGCGGCGTCCGGGTCGGACGTGCGCGACCTGCTCGCCTCGGGGCATCCGCAGGCGGCCGCCCTGGCCCGGGAGGCCGGCCGCATGGTCGGGGACGTGCTGGCCACGGTCGTGACCCTGCTCAACCCGGGCGTCCTGATGATCGCGGGCGACCTGGCGGGCACTCCGTTCCTCACCGGCGTCCGCGAACTGCTCTACCAGCGGGCGCTGCCCCGCTCCACCGCTCATCTGGACGTCGTGACGTCGCGGCTGGGGGAGCGGGCCGGGCTGATCGGGGCGGGCGCGCTGGTCGTGGAGCACCTGTACGCGCCGCAGCGGGCGGAGGAGCGGTTGCTGGCGCTGGGGGTCTGACCGGCCGCCGGGCGTGTGACCGGCGCGTTTCCAACGGGTTCTGGTGTCCGTCCCCGCGTCCGCATGGTGAACCCGGGCGGTCTGTGGCAGCGTGATTCTCGCCACCCTTGATAAGGGTTGCGCTCAGATGAGCGGATCATGGGCGACTGCACTTCTCCAAGGGGTGGCACTGGGTGCCACCCCTTGATCGTTCATCGATCGAAATCAAACGTGCAGGATGCCCGCTCATCTGAGCGGAAAGGTGTGGTGTTGAGCGGTCCTGCGTTCAAGAGGTGAAAACATGGCCCGGTCTTCGCTTGCCAAGCTTTGACTTTCGATCCGGTGGCGGACGACTGGTTACGGGCGCATGACACGCAAGTAGACGTACCCAGGCGCCTTCGATCTGGGTATGTTCCTGGCCGTCAGGGCAGCCACCGAGTCCTCGAGGGAGTCGAGACCCGTGTCGGAAAACAAAGATCTCCATGCAGCGAAGTTCGTTTACGACTTCACCGAGGGAAACAAGGACCTCAAGGACCTCCTGGGTGGCAAGGGCGCGAACCTCGCCGAGATGACCAACCTGGGGCTCCCCGTTCCCCCTGGCTTCACGATCACGACGGAAGCCTGCAAGGTCTACCTCGACAGCGGCGCGGAGCCGGTGGCACTGCGTGACGAGGTCAGTGCGCACCTCGACGCCCTCGAAGAGCGGATGGGCAAGAAGCTCGGCCAGGCCGACGACCCGCTCCTGGTCTCGGTCCGCTCCGGCGCCAAGTTCTCCATGCCCGGCATGATGGACACGGTCCTGAACATCGGCCTCTCCGACAAGTCCGTGCAGGGCCTCGCCAAGCAGGCCGGGGACGACCGCTTCGCCTGGGACTCCTACCGCCGCCTCATCCAGATGTTCGGCAAGACGGTCCTCGGCGTCGACGGCGACCTCTTCGAGGAGGCCCTGGACGCGGCGAAGGAGGCCAAGAAGGTCACCGTCGACACCGACCTGGAGGCCGCCGACCTCAAGAAGCTGGTCACCAGGTTCAAGAGGATCGTCAAGGCCGAGGCCGGCCGGGACTTCCCGCAGGACCCGCGCGAGCAGATGGACCTCGCCATCAAGGCGGTCTTCGAGTCCTGGAACACCGACCGGGCCAAGCTCTACCGCCGCCAGGAGCGCATCCCCGGCGACCTCGGTACCGCGGTCAACGTCTGCTCGATGGTCTTCGGCAACCTCGGCCCCGACTCCGGCACCGGTGTCGCCTTCACCCGCGACCCCGCCTCCGGCCACCAGGGCGTCTACGGCGACTACCTCCAGAACGCCCAGGGCGAGGACGTGGTCGCGGGCATCCGCAACACGGTCCCGCTGGCCGAGCTGGAGAACATCGACAAGAAGTCGTACGACCAGCTGATGCAGATCATGGAGACGCTGGAGAACCACTACAAGGACCTCTGCGACATCGAGTTCACCATCGAGCGCGGTCAGCTGTGGATGCTCCAGACCCGCGTCGGCAAGCGCACGGCGGGCGCCGCCTTCCGGATCGCGACCCAGCTGGTGGACCAGGGCCTGATCGACGAGACCGAGGCGCTCCAGCGCGTGACCGGCGCCCAGCTCGCCCAGCTGATGTTCCCCCGCTTCGACGAGCAGGCGAAGGCCCAGCCCGTCGGCCGCGGCATCGCGGCCTCGCCGGGCGCGGCGGTCGGCAAGGCGGTCTTCGACTCGTACACCGCGGTGAAGTGGTCCCGCTCCGGCGAGAAGGTCATCCTGGTCCGCCGCGAGACGAACCCCGACGACCTGGACGGCATGATCGCCGCCGAGGGCATCCTCACCTCCCGCGGCGGCAAGACCTCCCACGCGGCCGTCGTCGCCCGCGGCATGGGCAAGACCTGTGTCTGCGGCGCCGAGGACCTGGAGGTCGACACCAAGCGCCGCCGGATGACCGTCCCCGGCGGCCACGTCGTCGAGGAGGGCGACGTCATCTCCATCGACGGCTCCTCCGGCAAGGTCTACCTGGGCGAGGTCCCGGTCGTACCGTCCCCGGTCGTCGAGTACTTCGAGGGCCGGATGCACGCGGGCGCCCAGGACGCCGGCGAACTGGTCGAGGCCGTCCACCGCATCATGGCCTTCGCGGACCGCAAGCGCCGCCTGCGGGTGCGCGCCAACGCCGACAACGCCGAGGACGCCCTGCGCGCCCGCCGGTTCGGCGCCCAGGGCATCGGACTGTGCCGCACCGAGCACATGTTCCTCGGCGACCGCCGCGAACTGGTGGAACGCCTGATCCTGGCGGACACCGAGGAAGACCGGGAGGAGTCCCTGCGGGCCCTTCTCCCGCTCCAGAAGAAGGACTTCGTCGAACTCTTCTCGGCGATGGACGGCCTCCCGGTCACGGTCCGCCTCCTCGACCCCCCGCTGCACGAGTTCCTCCCGGACATCACGGAACTCTCCGTCCGCGTGGCCCTCGCGGAATCCCGCCAGGAACCCCACGAGAACGAACTCCGCCTCCTCCAGGCCGTCCACCGGCTGCACGAGCAGAACCCGATGCTGGGCCTGCGCGGGGTACGCCTCGGCCTGGTCATCCCCGGCCTGTTCACCATGCAGGTCCGCGCGATCGCCGAGGCCGCCGCCGAACGCAGGAACGCCAAGGGCGACCCGCGCGCCGAGATCATGATCCCGCTGGTCGGCACGGTCCAGGAGCTGGAGATCGTCCGCGAGGAGGCCGACCAGGTCATCGCGGAGGTGGAAGCGGCGACGGGCACGAATCTCAAGCTCTCCATCGGCACGATGATCGAACTCCCGCGGGCGGCCCTGACGGCCGGTCAGATCGCGGAAGCGGCCGAGTTCTTCTCGTTCGGCACGAACGACCTGACCCAGACGGTCTGGGGCTTCAGCCGCGACGACGTCGAAGCCTCCTTCTTCACCGCCTACCTGGAGCGGGGCATCTTCGGCGTCTCCCCCTTCGAGACGATCGACCGGGACGGCGTCGGCTCCCTGGTCGCGGCGGCGGCGAAGGCCGGCCGCGCCACCCGCCCGGACCTGAAACTGGGCGTCTGCGGCGAGCACGGCGGCGACCCGGAGTCGGTCCACTTCTTCCACGAGGTAGGCCTGGACTACGTCTCCTGCAGCCCGTTCCGGATCCCGGTGGCCCGCCTGGAAGCGGGCCGCGCGGCGACCCAGTCCACCGGCAGCGACCACCGCTGAGCCACACCACCTCCGGACCCCGGGCCCGCCGTCCGTCCCCGACCCTCGAAACCGACGGCCGGCGGCCCCGGCACGCAAGAAGAGGGGCGGCACCCTGTGCGGGGGTGCCGCCCCTTCGTGCGTCGTTCGCGGGTACCGTGGGTGATCGCCCGGTGGCCCGCTGTTGTCAGCTGGGGTTCGTGACACAACCGTGTCAGTTGTCTGGGCTTTGTCCGGTCTCGAAATGCCAGGTCAGGGGCGTGGCACTGATGTTTGCCGGCAGATCTGTGCCGACGGCCACAGCCGACGGGGTGCAACGTGGGCTCATACTGAGTCATGACTAAGCCCGCGGCATCGAAGCGTCATCTGCCCACCAGCCCCTTCAAAGCCCCGGTCCCCCCGGCTCCCAAGCACTTCGCGATGGGCGATCAGGTCACACATGACGTGTACGGTCTCGGCCGGGTCATCGGCATCGAGGACGGAATCGCGGCGCTCGTGGATTTCGGCTCAACGCAGATGCGGATCCTGAGCCCGTACGCCAAGATGACCAAGCTCTAGAACCGCTGTGCCCGGTCACGGCACACCAGGCCCCGTCGGGGGCCTGTGACGAAAGGCAGAACTCTCATCGACTCGACCTCGCTGTTCTCCGCCCTGGAAGGGCAACCCCGCCGTTCCACCGCGGTGTCGCCGCCCCCGACGACGGACCCCTTCCAGGCCCCGGACTTCGGAGAAGACGAGATCCTCTGGTCGGAGGATGCTCAGGAGCCCGCCCCGGGCATGCGTGCGGGGCGGTCCAAGGCCGCCTAGCGGTGGCTTCGACGGCCACCCGCGGCAGGTCCGCGGTGTGGTGGTAGAGGAGTGGTGCGCGGCCCCGGTCGGCTGTCAGAGCAGGCCGAGGTCGTCGAGCTCCTGGTAGAGGTCGGAGCGGGGGGAGCCCGGGAGGGTCCGCGGAGCGCCGTCGGTCGTGGCCGCAGCGGTGCCGCCGGTGACGCCGGCGGCGGTGCCCGGCCGCGCGCGCCGGTCCCGCAGGAGCCACGCTCCGACCAGGCCCCCCAGCAGCCCGCCCAGATGGCCCAGCCAGCTCACCCCCGGTGTGCCGGGCACGGCCACGGTGAGGAGGTAGGCGAAGGACGCGCCCATGACGATCCCGACCAGCGTGTCGATCAGGTGCCGGTCGAAGAGTCCCCGCACGACCACGTAGCCGAAGTATCCGAAGATCAGGCCGCTGGCGCCGACCGTCGCCACGTCGTCGCGCTCGAAGAACCAGACCACCAGGCCGCTGCTCAGCGCGATCAGCAGGGTCAGTCCGAGGAACCGCAGCACGCCCCGGTAGGCGGCGAGGAATCCGAAGACGAACAGCGGGCCCGAGTTGCTCTCGATGTGCGCCCAGCTCCAGTGCAGCAGCGGCGCGGCCAGGACGTCGGGCAGGGTGGCGACGTCGCCGGAGACCACCGCGTAGTCCCGCGAGAGGGCGTAGTGGTCGGCCCAGTTGGCGAGCTGCACGAGCCAGACGACCGCGAGCAGGCCGAACATCACGAAGAACGCCTTCCGCGCCTCCGCGATCATCTGCTCGGGACTCGCCGGTGCCAGACCGGCCCGGATCCTGTGCGGCGCGTCCATGGCAGGCTCCCCCTCGAACGGATGTCGCTTCCCCACCACGGCGCACTCTACGGCAGCCCGGGAGGCGGCCCAGGGGCTTGTCCCGGCGCGGGGTGACGACCCGGTCCGCGGTGCCGGGGCTCGGGGCGGGTATCCTGCGTCCGCCTTCGTACGAGCCGGCACCCTGCGTCCCGAAGCCGGTGTACGCCACTCTCCCCCTGGTGTACTTCGAGGGGCCCGTACCCCGCGGGCGCAGTCGTGAGGAAGGGCCGGGTCATGGCGTTCGCCGACTACCAGAACGAGATCTACCTCGACGGGCTCGGCGGAGTGGTGCCGCGCTTCCCGATGTCGTACGACGATCTGGAGCCGCTGGCCCAGGCCGCGATGGCCCCTTCGGTGCGCTCGTACGTCGCGGGCGGTGCAGGCGACGAGCGGACGCAGCGGGCCAATGTCAGCGCGTTCGAGCACTGGGGGCTGGTGCCGCGCATGCTGGTGGGCGCCACGCGACGGGACCTGTCCGTCGACCTGTTCGGACTGCGGCTGCCCTCGCCGCTGTTCATGGCGCCGGTCGGGGTGATCGGGCTGTGCGCGCAGGACGGTCACGGTGACCTCGCCGTCGCGCGGGCCGCCGCCCGTACCGGCGTACCGATGGTCGCCTCCACGCTGACCGTCGACCCGCTGGAGCAGGTGGCCGGCGAGTTCGGCGACACGCCCGGCTTCTTCCAGCTCTACACCCCCACCGACCGCGAACTGGCCGAGAGCCTGGTGCACCGGGCCGAGAGGGCCGGGTTCAAGGGGATCGTGGTCACCCTGGACACCTGGATCACCGGCTGGCGGCCGCGCGACCTGAGCGTCAGCAACTTCCCGCAGCTGCGCGGGAACTGCCTGGCCAACTACACCAGCGACCCGGTCTTCCGGGCCCGTCTCGGCAAGAACCCGCAGGACGACCCGCAGGCCGTCGTCGCGCTCTGGGCGGGGATCTTCGGCAACCCGCTCACCTGGGACGACCTGCCCTGGCTGCGGTCGCTCACCGACCTGCCGCTGATCCTCAAGGGCGTCTGCCACCCCGAGGACGTCCGGCGCGCCAGGGACGCCGGCGTGGACGGCGTCTACTGCTCCAACCACGGCGGCCGCCAGGCCAACGGCGGCCTGCCCGCCCTCGACGCGCTGCCGGGGGTGGTCGAGGCCGCCGACGGCCTGCCCGTCCTGTTCGACTCCGGTGTCCGGACGGGCGCCGACATCGTCAAGGCGGTCGCACTGGGCGCCACCGCCGTGGGCGTCGGCCGTCCCTACGCGTACGGCCTCGCCCACGGCGGTGAACCCGGACTCGTCCACGTCCTGCGGGCGCTGCTCGCCGAGACCGACCTGATCATGGCCGTGGACGGCTACCCGACGCTCGCCGACCTCACCCCGGAGGCGCTGCGCCGGGTGCTGTGACCAGCCCGGTCGTGCCGTGACCAGCCCGGTCGTGCTGTCGGCCGGTGCCGGCCGGGACTCGGCGGAGTCTCGTCGGCCTCTCGGCTGAACAGGATCGACAGAGCATGTACAGCACGCCCGGTCGGTATGGTGCGCACATGACCGCGACCCGAGGGGACGGCCGGCGCCGTGAGCAGGTGCTCGCGGCGGCGCTGACCGTCTTCGCCACGTTCGGCTACCGCAAGACGTCGATGGACGCGGTGGCCCGGGCCGCCGACATCTCGCGCCCCGGCCTGTACTTCCTCTTCTCCGGCAAGGAGGAGCTGTTCCGCGAGACCGTGCGGCAGGAACTGGACCGGGCGCTGGCGGACGTCCGCACCGCACTGGCGTCGCCCGACACGGACCTCGGCACCCGCCTGGTGGCCGCGCTCGACGCGAACCTGGGCCGCTACGTCGGCACCCACCTCAACGAGGGCGTCGACGAACTGCTGGAGCACGGGACCGCGCAGCTCCACGACATGTACGACGACCACCGCAACGCCTTCCTCGGCACCCTGGCGGCGGCCATCGCGGACTCCGCCCCCACCCGCCCGGCGGCCGGCGGGGTCACCCCCCGCCAGATCGCCGAGGTCCTCCAGGCGGCGGGCGAGGGCTGGAAACACCGCGTCACCGACCGCGCGGACTTCAAGAACAGGCTGCACGTGGCGGTCGACGTGGCGTTGCGGCCGTAGGAGGTCTTCATGGAGTTCTTCTGTTATCACCGTGACCGGGCCGGCTCCGAGGTGCTGCGGGCGGAGTCGGTGGAGCGGCACTGGGCCTACATGGACGGGTACGAGGACGAGCTGATCGGCCGGGGGCCGACGTTCGAGGCGGGCGGGGAGGCGGCCACCGGGAGCGTGCACATCGTCGACCTGCCCGGCCCCGCCGCTGCGCGGGCGTTCGCCTTCGACGAGCCGAACTACCAGGCGGGTGTGTACCGGGACGTGCTGCTGCGGCGGTGGCGCAATCTGCTCGGGCGCACCATGTGGGAGTTCCCCGGCGGCCGAAGCGGCGGCAACCGCTACCTGGTGCTCGGTCTGGGGCCGGTGCGAGCGGCCGACGGTGCCGTGCAGCCCGGCCTGCCGCCCGGCGGCGGCCACGACGACCTGATCGCCTTCGGGCCGCTGCTCTCCGACGACGGCACCACCTGGGTCGGTACGGCGGCGCTGGTCCGGGCCGCGGACCGGGACCGGGCCACGGACGTTCTGGCGCCGGTCCGGTACGCGCATGTCGAGGCGCACGACTGGGAGTTCGGCGGGCGGCGGTGACGGGGTGGGCGCCCGGCGCGGTCGTACCGTCCGTGCTAGCCGGCCAGTGACTCGGCCAGTCTGTCGGCGAACTGCGTGACGCGGTCCAGGCGGGGGCCGCCGCGTGCGATGCGGAAGCCGTGCCTGCGGCCCCAGAACGCCGCCTGGACGGCGTGTAACTGGGCCCAGCGGCGCACGCGTTCGCGGTCGAGCTGGGCGGCCTCGGCGAAGACGTCCAGGAGGCGGCGGGCCGTCCTCGGCAGGTCGTCGGCCGCCATGAGGTTCAGGGCACGGGACTTGAGGAGCGTGCCGCCGTCGTACGCCGGGTCTCCCGCGTAGCCCTTCGGGTCGACCGCCAGCCACGGCTCCCGGTCCGCGCGCAGGATGTTGCGGGCGTGCAGGTCGCCGTGGACGAGGGTGTCCGGCTGGACCCGGCCCAGTTCGCGGGTGGTGGCGAGGGCCGCGTCCAGCGCCCGGGACGGCAGTGCGTGGGACAGGCCGGCGGCGTCCTTCCGCAGCTCCGCCGCCCACTCGTCGGCGCGGTCCCGGAGCCGGGGCAGGCCGGGCGGGGCCGGGACGGCGAGGCGGTGGTTCAGGCGGCCCGCGACCGCCATCACCGTCTCGTCGTCGGGCTCCAGCGCCGCCAGGGTCGAGACACGGGCCCGTTCCAGGAGGAGGGCGAAGCGGGCGTCGTCGCGCCGGTGCAGGCGGACCGCGCCCCGCCCCGCCCACGCCTCGAACGCGTCCGGTTCGTGGACGTTGCCGGGGTGCGGGAAGGACACCTTGACGACGCACAGGCGGGCGGTGGGCCGATGCCGGACGGGGACGATCACCCCCACCCCGCCGTGCGTCACCGCGCCGTCGGGTGTGCAGTCCCAGCGCTCCAGCAAGTCCTCCACGATCGACGGGAGTTCCGCGATCCATGCCGCTCCGCGGTCACCCTCGCGGTCGATCGTGCCCCGCACCAGCGCCTCTGGAATGCCGATCATCCCGGCACCCTACCGGCACCCCACGCGTCCGGCCGGGGCCCTTGGGCGGGTCAGGCCGTCCGGACCTCGTACGTCGTCACCCGTACCGTCTCGTCGTCCAGGCACTCGCCGGTCTCCAGGTCGAAGCGCTGCTTCAGGAGCGGGGAGGCCACGAACGGGCGGCCCTGATGGGTGCCGGTCAGACCGCGGGAGAGGACGGCCGCGCCGCCGAACGGGTCGCGGTTGTCGATGGCGTAGAGGCGGTCGGTGCGGTCGCGGAAGACGGCGACCTGGCCGCCGTCCGGGAGCAGTACGGCCACGCCCCGGCCGGGGGTCAGCAGGTTCAGGTCACAGGCCGTGAACCAGCTGTCCGCCAGCTGGAGCTGGACCTTCAGGTCGGTGGTCTCGGGTGCCAGGGTCATCGCTGGGCGCTTCCTTCCAGAAGGTCTTCGGCGGGACGCATGCCGATGGACAGCAGCGGCAGGTCGGGCTTCATCTGGTCGCGCTCCGGGACGAAGCCGACGACCGGGTCGGGGGTGTCGGGGGCATTGACGAAGGACACGAAACGGGCCAGCTTGTCGGGGTTGTTGATGGTGGTCGCCCACTCGTCGGCGTAGCCGGCCACGTGTGCCGCCATCAGCGACTCCAGCTCCTCGCAGATGCCCAGGGAGTCCTCGACCACCACGTCACGGACGTGGTCCAGGCCGCCCGGGATCCGCTCCAGCCAGGTCGACGTGCGCTCCAGGCGGTCGGCCGTACGGATGTAGAACATCAGGAAACGGTCGATCAGACGGACCAGTTCGGTGTCGGAGAGATCCTGGGCGAGCAGGTCCGCGTGGCGCGGGGTCGCGCCGCCGTTGCCGCCGACGTACAGGTTCCAGCCGGCCGCGGTGGCGATGACGCCGAAGTCCTTCGACTGGGCCTCCGCGCACTCGCGGGCGCAGCCCGACACCGCCGACTTGAGTTTGTGGGGGGAGCGCAGGCCCCGGTAGCGCAGCTCCAGGTCGATCGCCATCCGGACCGAGTCCTGGACGCCGTACCGGCACCAGGTCGAGCCCACACAGGACTTGACGGTCCGCAGGGCCTTTCCGTAGGCGTGCCCGGACTCGAAGCCGGCGTCCACCAAGCGCATCCAGATCAAGGGGAGTTGCTCGACCCGCGCGCCGAACATGTCGATCCGCTGACCGCCGGTGATCTTCGTGTAGAGGCCGAAGTCGCGGGCGATCTCACCGATCGTGATCAGGCCCTCGGGGGTGATCTCACCGCCGGGGATGCGCGGGACGACCGAGTACGAGCCGTTCTTCTGGAGGTTGGCGAGGAAGTGGTCGTTGCTGTCCTGGAGCGCCGCCTGTTCGCCGTCCAGGACGTAGCCGCTCGCGCCGATCGTCGGAGCCAGGGACGCGATGACCGACGCCACCGCCGGCTTGCAGACCTCGCAGCCGTCGCCGCCCCGGGCGCCCTCCCGGCCGTAACGGTCGAGCAGGTCCCGGTAGGTGTTGACGCGCAGCGCGAGGACGATCTCGTAGAGCTCCTCGCGGGTCTGCGCGAAGCAGCCGCACAGCCCCTTGTCGACCTCGACCCCGGACGCCTCCAGCTCCGCCGTGACCAGCTGCCCGAGCACCTTCACGCAACTCCCGCAGCCGGTACCGGCCTTGGTGCACTTCTTCACCTCCGGCACGGTGGTGCAGGAGTGCTCGGTCACCGCGCCGCGGATGGTGCCCTTGCTGACGTTGTGGCAGGAGCAGATGACCGCCTCGTCGGGGAGGGCGGACGGGCCGAGCTGGGCACCGCCGCTCGCGCCGGCCGGCAGCACCAGCGACTCGGGGGAGACCGGCGGCACCGAACCGGTGAAGGCCTTCAGCGTGCCGTACGCGTCCGCGTCGCCGACCAGGACGCCGCCGAGCAGGGTGCCGTCCCGGCCGATGACCAGCTTCTTGTACAGGCCCGAACGGGCGTCGGAGTAGACGACGTCCAGGCAGTCCTCGGCGGTGCCGTGCGCGTCTCCGAAGGAGGCCACGTCCACGCCGAGCAGCTTCAGCTTGGTGGACAGGTCGGCGCCGGTGAAGGCGGCCTCGTCGGAGGCGATCGTCGCCGCGGCCGTCTCGGCCTGCTCGTAGCCCGGCGCCACCAGGCCGTACACCCGGCCGTCCGCGGCCAGCGCGCACTCGCCGATCGCGAACACGTGCGGGTCGGCGACGGTACGGCACTGCTCGTCGACCGTGATGCCACCGCGCTCGCCGACCGTCAGACCGCAGTCCCGGGCGAGCTGGTCCCTGGGCCGCACGCCGGCGCTGAACACCACCATGTCGGTGGCGAGTTCGGAACCGTCGGACAGCTTCATGCCCGTCACGGCGCCTTCGGAGTCGACCACGATCTCCTGCGTGCCGACGCCCGTGTGGACGGTCAGGCCCATCTCCTCGATGGTGCGCAGCAGGGCCGCGCCGCCCCCCTCGTCCACCTGCACCGGCATCAGCCTCGGCGCGAACTCCACGATGTGGGAGGTGAGTCCGAGCCCCTTCAGCGCGCCGGCCGCCTCCAGCCCCAGCAGCCCGCCGCCGACCACCGCGCCCACGGTCGCCCCCGACCTCGCGTACTCCTCGATCGCGAGCAGGTCGTCGATCGTGCGGTAGACGAAGCAGCCGGTCGCGTCCTTGTGCGGGACCGGAGGCACGAACGGGTAGGAGCCGGTGGCGAGTACGAGCGTGTCGTACGCGAAGGCCCTTCCGGAGCGTGCCGTCACCGTCCGCGCCGCACGGTCGATCGTCTCCGCCGGGTCGCCGACGTACAGCTCGATGCCGTGGGCGGCGATGAACTCCATGTCGGTCAGGGAGAGTTCGTCGGCCGTCCGGCCCGAGAAGTACGAGGTGAGGGCGACCCGGTCGTATGCGGGGCGCGGCTCCTCGCACAGTACGACCACGCGGTGCGTGGCGGTCAGGCCGCGTTCGGCGAGCGCCTCCAGGAAGCGCTGGCCGACCATGCCGTGACCGACGAGCACGAGCGTGGGGGTGGCCCCGGGGGTGGCGGTCATCAGGAGCCTCCATCGTTGGTGAGCAGGCGGTGCAGGGGGCGGCGGTGCTCCTCGTCGGCGACAGGCGTCCCGGGTGCGTCGCGCGTCACGGGGGTGCCTGGCTCTACGCGCCGCCGGGCGGGACGGGCGCCCGTGGGGCCTGCGCCGTTCACCGCCACACGCGTATTCGAGGTCATGCCCAGGAGCCTGCGCGGCCGACGTTACCCGGCCGCATCACAGCTGTTTCCCGCGAGGAACGCTGCCCTCTTCGGGGGCGGCGGGCGGGTGTGAGGGGTCCGGGGGAGGGACGGCGGGGCCTGTGAGGCGGGGGAAACGCGCGGCGCCGGTGCGGTGCCGGTGCGGCGACGCGGGGGAGCGGCTGCGCTCACCCTTCTGGACCGTCGGCCGTGGCTCAGCGGCTGCCGGTCAGGTGGGCGAAGACGACGACGTTCCCCTGGTAGCCGGTCGTACGCGAGTAACCGCCGCCGCAGGTGATGACGCGGAGCTCGGGGCGTTTCGCGGCACCGTACACCTTCTCGTCGGGGAAGTCGCGGGCCTGGTAGACCTCCACCGCGTCGACGCTGAACACGGCGACGCCGCCGTCCCGCCGGTCCACCTCGATGGCCGCGCCGCGTCTGAGGGCGCCGAGGTCGTAGAAGACGGCGGGGCCCTCGGTGTTGTCGACGTGCCCGGCGACGATGGCGGTGCCGGTCTCGCCGGGGGTGGTGCCGGCCTCGTACCAGCCGGCGAGGTTCTTCTGCCCGGCGGGCGGGACGTCGAGGCTGCCGGCGGGGGTGAGGGCGAGGCCCATGAGGGGCGCGTTCACCCGGATGGCGGGGATGCGGATCCGGGTGGGCGGCGAGGGCGGCAGCGCGGGGGCTTCGAGGCGTTCCTCGCCGGGGTCGGGGCGGCCCTCGGCGGCGGACGGCTGGGGCGGCGGGGTGTGCGGTCCGGCGCCGGGGCCGAGCAGCCATACGCCGGAGCCGAGGGCCACGACGGTGACCGCGGCTATCGCGGTGTCCCCGATCCTGCGCATGTGAACCCCTCTCCCGGAGGTCGGAGCCTGTGACCAGGGGGTGAGGCGTCGGCGGCGGTGAGAGCCGCCGGCGGACGTGACCCCCTACCCCCTCCGGGCCGCGAGGGGCGTCGGACCCGGAGGGGGTGGGATGTGCGGTACCGGCGGACGGACAGCGGAGGGTGTCCGTCAGATCACATCGCCTCTCGCCCGGCGATGCAGGAGCCAGGTACCGCCCGCGGCGGCGACGGCCAGAGCCGCCACGCCCGCCGCGGTCTGCGCGGGGTCGGAGCCGAAGGCACCACCGACCCCCGTCTTCACACTGCCGTGGGGCTGAAGCTGTCCCGCGGCCGGCGCCAGTGCCACCACCAGGTCCCCGGTCACCTGCCGGTTCCCCTCGGCGCACTTCGCGACGATCTCGTACGTCCCCGGTTGCGCGCTCGACGGCACCTGGAACTGGCCGATCGCCTCGCCCTCGTGCGTACTGGGCGCAAGGGTGAACGGGCCGGCGCCGACGGAACTGGCGTCCCCGACCGCCGTTCCCTTCGCGCCGCACACCGCCGTGTTCACGGTGACCTGAGCCCCGGCCGCCGCGCTCGACGGGTACACGTCGAGGCTGCCGGTGGCGCCGCCGTACGCCGGCGCGACGGCGAGTCCGGCCGCGGCCACGACCAGCGCGGTCCCGGTCAGCAGTCGGGCGGTGCGTCGCATGGTGCTCCCTCGTCGAGGTCGTCCACTCCCTTGCTCTACCGAGGTAAAAGCCAACCGCCCGGCCCCGCTCTCTGAGGCACCGTCAGTTTTGGGATGAACGGGTGTCACGGCGGGGGACCCCGAACCCCGTTGAGGGGGAGTTCGGGCAGGTCAAGGGGGTCGCACAGGCACCGGTATGAAGAACACACGAACGGCGGCTGCCGGGGGGAGTGAACGGGTGACCCCCGTCCGCGGCGGCCCCTGCGACCCGCGCCGGCCGCACCGCCGGGCCGTCCCGGAGCACGACGGGCTCGCGCCGTTCGTCCTCGGTGGCCCGATGCCGGAGGAGACCGGGGCCGAACGGGTTCGGCGGCTCCGGGCGGCTCCCCCGGATGTCACCCCGGCGGCCGTCACGCCTCTCCGTCGGGGGCGTCTCCCACGGGCGGGTCGGACGGCGGGTAGGGGTCCGCCAGAAGAGGTCTGGGGACGTGCGGGCCCGGCGGGAGCCGGACCTCCGCGTTCTTCAGGAACTGCTGGGTCGTGTAGGCGACCACCTGGGGCAGCACCCTGGTGAAGGACTTGAGTGTGGGGACGCCGTTGACGGCGATCCGGGCGTCGCTGCGCCGGGTCCGCTGCAGGATCGTCGGCATCACCCGTTCCAGTTCCCCGGCGAGCCGGCGCCCTTGCTGTCCGTGGTTCTGCAGGTCCGTCCGGGAGCGCGGCACGATCGCGCTCACCCACGGGCGGGCGTACGCGTCGAACGTCTTCAGCCTGGCGCGGCGTTCCTCGTCGGTCAGCGCCCACTCGTCAAGGAGCAGGATGGTCGGCCTGGAGGGTTCATGGGGGTCTCTCGAACCTCCGGTCAGTTCCTCGTCGTCGAAGTTGGAGACGGTCACCCGGTAGTCCAGGGAGCGGATCAGCTCCTCGGCGAGGACGGGCAACGGCCTTGCGGACTCCGCGCGGTACGGGTTCCAGTCCAGCGCGTCGTCCCCGTACGGCCCGGTGTCGCGGTGGCCGGGCACGGAGTCCCGGGTGGGAGCGAGAACGGTCAGCCGGATGTGCCGGGGTCCGGTGCCGCGCGGTTTGAAGGCGCTCGGGGTGCTCTCGTAGTCCCGGGCGAGTCCGGGCGGCAGCCGGGACTCGCCGGCCGCCTGCACGATGCGCTCGGCGAGGCCGAACACGGTCTCGTCGTACTCGTCGCGCAGCCGGCTGAGCTTGATCAGCCCGTAGATCCCGCTGTTGAGGTAGCTCCTGCCGAGCGCGAGGTTCTCGATGTGGATGTGCCGTACGGAGTCGGGTAGTTCGCTCATGTCGACGGGCGCCCACAGGGCGGGCACGATGGGCGAGGCGGTGGCCGTCCCGGTGGTCCGGGCGTTCAGCATCCGTTCGTGGAAGGCGTACCACTCGCGGCCGCACGTCTCGCTGGAGAAGTAGCGCGGCGAGAACAGCGGAACGAACACCCGGCAGGTCGCGAGGTTCTCGCTCAGCTTCTCGGGCCAGCCCTCCCCGGACCGCATCTCCCGGTCCATGAACCCGGCCGGTGACCCCGCGGGCAGGTCGGTGAGCGCCATGATGTGGTCGCACAGGTCGTTGAACAGGACCCGCACCCAGTGGTCGGGGTCGCCACTGTCCGGACCCCACTGCGGGGTGTGGGCATAGGAGAGGTAGAAGTAGGGCGGTCTGTGGGACTGCGAAGGGCCCCGTGTCGTCGCGGCCGAGCGCTGCGCCGGTGCGGCCGGCAGGGCCGGAGTCGGCTCCGCCCGCTCCTCCCGGGTTTCCGGTTCCTCCCGCGTGACCAGCCCGAGCAGCTCAAGAGTCTGCCGTGACGCCTGGGCGAACGCCTGGATCTCCGCCTGGATCCCGGCGGTCGCCGTCCGGTCGTGCGCCATGGACGGGATCTGCCGGCTCCTGCTCTCCAGCGCCGCGACATGGCGGTTGAGCGCCTCGTTGATCCGCCACATCTCGTGCTGTGCGAGGTGCTGCTGCAGTTGGCGGCGTACCGGCTCGGACAGGCTCAGCTCGGTCGTTCCGTCGTCGCCCGTGCCCAGCGCGAACAGGCCGCTGACCAGGACCTCGGCGATGTCCGCCGTGGATGCCTCGGGCACCAGCTCCTGCCGGACGAGATGCAGCAGGCGGATGCTCAGCCTGCTGAACGTGGAGCACAGGACGGCGAGCCGCACCGCCGGTGCGGAGGCGGTCCGCACGAAGTCGTCGGCGGTCACCGGCCGGGCCCCGCGCCCGACGGCGCTCGCGGGCCGTCCCCAGGAAGGCACGAGTACCGCTCCGCATCCCTCGGGGGCCCGGCGCATCACCGTGCGGGACCAGCGGTCGAGCGCGTGCGGGGACAGCGACAGGACGGGGACGGGCTGCCATCCGCCGTCCGGCGCCGCCTCCCCCTCGGGCAGCAGGGGCGGCAGGTCGAAGGAGAGACGGGCGTTGACCGCGCCCGGCGTCGCCGAGAAGACGCGCACCGCCGGCAGGTCGAGACCCGTTCTGCGCCACAGCTTCACCGGCAGCGGATTGAGCAGCGCGACCGGCGTCGAGGAGGCCCACTCACGCAGCAGCCGCCATACGGCGGCGTCCCGCCAGCCGGCGGCCGCGCAGTCGGAGACCACGATGACCAGCCGCCGGCCGTCGGCGGAGCGGAGCCGGCCGTGGCCCATGGACTCGGCCTGCCGGTCCCTGAGTTCGGGCCCGCCGTCGGTCAGGAGCAGGTCGCAGATCTGGAGCGTGCGAAAGGCCCCGAGGCGGTCCAGCACGGCGGCGAAGTCGGTGACGGTCTCCTGCCACACCCGCATCGCGGGCGACCGGTCCACCACCACGGTCAGGTCGAACCACCGTTCCGGCGCGGGGCCGAAGACCGGCAGCAACTCTCCGCTGCGGGCGTAACCGTCCACGGTGGCGTCGATGTCCAGAGCCGACCGGCGGCCGTGCGGCCAGCGCCGCTTCCACGGTCGCACGGCGCGCCCCGTCTCCAGTGCCAGGGGCAGGGCCGCCGCCGGTGGCACGGCCACCGCGTCACCGGGAATCCGGACCGGGGTCC
This sequence comes from Streptomyces fuscichromogenes, assembly GCF_014645815.1. Lineage (GTDB taxonomy): Bacteria > Actinomycetota > Actinomycetes > Streptomycetales > Streptomycetaceae > Streptomyces > Streptomyces fuscichromogenes. Next base: position 602,422 of record NZ_BMML01000002.1, read on the forward strand.
CGGTCAGCCGCTCATGGAGGTCGGCCGCCGGAGCGCCGGGCTGCGGACCGGTATCCGGCGCGGCGGCCTCCGGCGCGGGTGACGCGTCCTCGGGCAGGTCCGACGCGGATCGCCCGGACCAGTCGCCGGTGTTCCCGTCGATCCGTGCGGCCAGCCAGAGCGCGTCGGCCAGATCCGTGGTGCCCCAGTCCGGCGCGACCGCGGTCAGAGTGGTGAGAAGCCGTGCCAGCGGGTCGTCCCCGGGCATGGCGTGATCAGGCACGGGACAGCTCTCGCAGGACGAGGGCCAGCACCGCGTCCCCGTCCTCACCGGCCAGTCCGGACGGTCCGGTCAGCAGGTGAATCGCGTTCAGGAGCTGGTCGACGGCGAGGCTCTCGCCCGCCGCGACCCGTTGGACGAACGACGTGATCAGTTCGTCCACCGTGTCGGCCCGGTCCCCGTCGACGCTGGTTCGCAGGTGTGCCTCGACCACCTTGCGCAGCGCCTCGACAGTCGGCTTCGGCATGGTGAACCGAATGCAGCGCCTCAGGAAGGCCGCCGGGAAGTCCCGTTCGCCGTTGCTCGTCATCACGATGAACGGGAACTGCCGGCACTGGACCCGCCCGCGGTGAACGGACGTGATGTCGGCACTGCGCCACTGGCGTACCTCGACGGTGTCGCTGGTCTCCGTGTACCGGGCCAGTTCAGGGATCTCGAAGTCGCCGCGTTCCAGCACGTCGAGCAGGTCGCTCGGCAGGTCCAGGTCGCTCTTGTCGATCTCGTCGACCAGGAGTGCGCGCGGGCGTTCCACCGCGACGAGCGCCGTGCCCAGCGGCCCCAGCTCCAGGAAGGGCCCGATGTCGTCGTGGCCGCCGAGCCGCTGGGCGTGGATCCGGCCGAGGGCGTCGTACCGGTAGAGGGACTCGCCCAGGGTGCTGCGGGAGGTGATGTGCCAGCGCAGCACCTCGCCGAGTTTCAGTTCCGCGGCGACCTGTTCGATCACCGTGGACTTTCCGGACCCTGCCGCGCCGGTCAGCAGGAGCGGCCGGCGCAGGGCCAGTGCGGCGTTGACGGCACTGACCAGGCCGGGGGGCGGCTGGAACTCCTTGTGCAGGGCCTGCCGGGGAAAGCTCCGCCACGGCGGCGGATCCCCGAGCTCCACGTCCCGCGGGATACCGTTCCCGACATAGAAGGGCTGCCAGGTCATGAGGCGTTCTCCCCCGTCACGGTGTACCGGCCGAACCAGTCGCAGAAGTCGAGCCATTCCGGGTCGTGCCAGATCGTGCGCCACAGCGCCAGTTGCTCCCGGCCGTCGGGCTGTCCCGGCACGCTCCGGCGCCAGCTGCACCGGTACGCCTCGCAGAACTCCGCCGGCAGCAGGTGCCAGAACTTGTCGAGGCTGGCCTGGAACCCTTCCCGCGTGCAGTCCTCGACGCCGGGCCACAGCACGATCGGGGCGTACGCCAGGAGGGTCTCCATGAGTTTCTCGAAGCGCGGCGGCCGGTGCGCCAGCGCGACGGCCCGGTCGAACTCGCCCCGCTCCAACCGTGCCTTCAACTCGTCGGCGCGGGCCATGTCCTGCTCACCGAGCCAGTCGACCGGGGCCCGGCCCGCTCCCCACGCGGTGATCTGCTCAAGCTTCTCCCGGGCGCTCTCGTTGATCCACCACAGGTGCTCGGGCGGGCAGAGCCGTTCGCTCCAGCGCAGCAGGACGTCGTACCGGCGGCCCAGCAACTCGCCGAAGGAGGTCAGCTCGGGCCGCCAGCGCAGCAGCAGCGCGGCCGAGGCGGCCACGTCCACGGAGTACGGCCGTACCCCGATCCGTCGCGCCTGCGCGGACGCCCACCGCACCGCACGCTCCAGTTCGCGTTCGACGCCCTGCTGGGTGGGCGGACAGTCGAACCTGTCCTCGTGGGCGAACACCTCGCCCCGGTCCAGCAGCCATGCCTCCAGGGTCTCGGGCCACTGGTCGGCCACCGCGGCGTGCAGACTGACGACGAGCCGCAGCCGGGCCTTGGTGCCGCGCTGCGCCACCGCGCCGAAGGCCTCGGCGAGTTCGATCCGTACGCCGATCGCGGCCGCCCAGGCGAGGAGCGCCGGATGCCGGGCCGTGAGTCCGTCGTCGACGGCCAGCGCGGCCACGAAGTGGGCGAGCCTGGCGTTCCTCGTCCCGGTGTCACCCGGCGTGTGCAGCCGCAGGTACTCCACGGCGTCCGTGAGCAGTGCGGTGCCCGTGCTCTCCGGCAGGGGTGCCGCAGGCCGTCCCGCGGCCAGCCACAGGGCTCGGCGGAGGCGTTCCGAGGTGAGGGGGTGCTCTCCCGGCCACGCGGAGAGGAACTCGACGGTGCGGACGCTGTCCAGGGCGCTGTGCACGACACGCAACGCCCAGGCCAGCGCCGCGGGGTCGGCGTGCTCCCGGGCCTGCAGACCGGTGTGCAGCCGACGCAGCGCGTCGGCACCGGACACCGGTTCCGGAAACACCGAGGTTCCGCCCAACGGCGCCAGCGCGGACCGCAGTTCGGCGGTCGCCCGGGGACCGAGCGCGGACCCGTCCGGCCGGTGGCTGGCGTTGCGGGCGAGCCACAGGGGCTGGCCGAACCTGCTCCCTTCGTAGCTCACGTGCCGCGCGTCCTGCCCCGGAACGGCGTCCCGTACCGCGCGGAGCACCTTCGTGGGAGGCAGCAGTTCACCGGCGCCGGCGATGCCTTCGGTCAGTACGCGCGAGATGCCCCGGGAGAAGGCGAGTCCGTGTGCCGTCTGCGCGGCACCGACCGCCGACAGCATGGCGAAGTCGGCCGCCCCTCTGCGCACACCCCCGTCGAACGCCTTGAGGTCGGGCACTCCGCCGCCCGCGTGGCAGGTGTCGACGAGCAGGATCACCCCGGGCAGTCCGGGTGTCTCCAGGGCGCGCGTGAGGATCTCCCCGACGTTCACCGCGGATCCGGTGACGTCCCGGTGCGAGTCGCCCGCCATCAGGAAGAGGGTGGGATTCCGGCCCGAGACGATGCCGTGCCCGACCAGGGCGACCACGAGGACGGCCTGCTCGGCTCCTGCCGCCAGGGCCGCCTCACGGAGCACCCTCTCGATGAGGGCCTGGCCGACCGAGGTGCCGTGCAGCAGTGCGGAACCGGAGACGGGGCTCGGCCCGCACGCGCCGGTCCACTGATCGGTGAGCGTCCGGTACAGGTCCTGTGCCACGGCGTCGAGTCCGGCGAGCACCTCCAGTTCGGCACACTGCGGCGCGATGACGAGCGCGTGTCTGCGGGGGGCCGGCCCGGTCATGGCGTCGTGGCTCTCTCGATCGCCTCGATCACGGGGCCTGCCACTCCTGGCTGGGCCAGGTACTTGACGGCCGGGTGCACCCAGACACCGTCCGAGTCGACGCGCGCGCTGCGGGGCAGGACACCCCGGCGGTTCGGGAGAAGGGACTTCTCGAGTTGCGGCCGGACGGCTATGAGGTCGTCCCTGTCCCAGAAGTTGAGCCATCTGCCGACCGGTTCGGGAACCCGCAGGGGCTGCGGCCGGATCCGCCGGCCGACGGCGGCACGCATCCCGATGGGCGAGCCCAGGGTGACGAACAGCGGGACTTCCCCGTCGTGCGTGTGGAGGGCCTCCAACGCGACCACGGTTCCCAGCGAATGGGCCAGCACGATGGTGGGAACACGGGAGTCCAGTTCCTGGTGGAGACAGCGGCGGACCCGGGTGTCGAGGGTCGATCCCCCGTCGTCCCGCTCCGCGCGCCGCAGATACCGGATCACCTGACGCAGCTGACCCACCATCAGCCCGGCGCTGGCCCACGTGCCCACAGTGCGCAGCCCGGGTGCCGACAGGAGCGTGTTCGCGCAGTCGAGAACCTGCCGGACGACCGCACCGGCACCCTGTGCACCGCCTTCGGGGGCGAGCTGTGCCAGGGCGTGCCGCAGCGGTCCGGTCTCCTGCTCGTCGGCGGACCCGGCCAGCCATGCGGCCACCGCCTCCTGGAAGAGCTCACGGACGAGCTCGGCCTCGGTCGCGTCGGCGTTCTCCGGATCGTCCGGGTCGCCCGGCTCCCCGCCCTGCTCCTGGGGGCGGCCGAACAGGTGGCCGTAGTAGACGAACCGGGCATCGGCCGCCCAGCCCTGCGTCAGGTCCAGGAATCGCCGCGCGTGTCCCGCCCGACGGCCTCCGTCGGCCAGCGCCCGCAGCCAGGTGTCGAGTTCGGCGGCCGGACTCCGCGGGCCGCCCACGCCGTGGACGAAGAGCAAACGCGGCTTCATGCTCCCCCTTGAGCCCCAGCCGAACCGTCAGCAGGACATGAGGGTAGCAATCAGGACACCCGCACGTCCCTGGTCCGGCAAGAACCCGGGCGCGACGACCGGGGCCGCGAGCACGCGGCAGCCCTCCGCCGGCCCGGCCGTCGGCCGGAGCCGCCCCGCGGTCGGTCCGCCGCCTCAGCCCCCCTCCGGCACCAGCCGGATCGCCGCGATGTCGAACTGCAGCCGCACCGTCTCGCTCACCATCGCGCCGCCCTCCGCCAGCCGGGAGTCGTAGGACAGGCCCCAGTCCATGCGGTTGATGGTGGTGGTGCCGTCGAAGCCGACGCGTTCGTAGCCGAAGGGGTCCGTGACGGTGCCTATGCAGGTCAGTTCCAGGTCCACCGGGCGTGTCGCGTTCTTGATGGCCAGGTCACCGGTCATGACGTAGACGTCCGGGGCTTTCAGGCGTACCGCCGTGCTCTGGAAACGCATCCGCGGATAGGTCGCGGAGTCGAGGAAGTCGCGGCCGGTCAGATGGGCGTCGCGCTGTTCCACGCCCGTGTCGACGCTCGCCGTGGACAGGATGATCTCCGCCTGGGAGCGGGACGGGTCGCGGCCGTCGAAGTAGAGGCGGCTCTGGTACTCGGTGAAGGCCCCGCGGACCGTCGTCACCATCGCGTGCCGGACCGAGAAACCGATTCTGCTGTGCGCCGGGTCGATGATCCACTCGCCGGTGAGGGCGGCGAGGGCGGGGTCGAGGAGGACCGGGGCCGAGGTGGGGGAGGAGGGCGCTGCCGTCGGGCGCGGGGAGACCGCGGGGTTGCGGCGGGCCGTGTGGGGGCGGCTGAACAAGTTCATGATTTATCTAGTTAGTCCACTCGGGGAATTGCCGCAAGTGGTCTCCGGGACAGAGGAGTTCGGGAATTCCGTATACCGTCACCGAAACTGCACATCGTCGCCATGGGATCCCCTCAGGAAGTGCTCGGTATTCCTGAATTCCGCGTTTCCTCGAATTGCGCTGTTCCCTGTTGTCCGGGGTGTATGTGACGGCCGCCCCGGTTCGTTCGCCGGGGCGGCCGCCGTCAGGTCTCCAGGGTGCGGGCGCCGCTCAGTTCACGTTGACCGCGCTCCATGCCGCGGCCACCGTGCTGTACTCCGTGCTGCTCGCGCCGTACAGGTCCCGTGCCGCGTTGAGGGTCGCCGTCCGGGCGCCCGCGTAGTTCGTCGAGGACGTCATGTAGACCGTCAGCGCGCGGTACCAGATCGCCCCCAGCTTGTCGCGGCCGATGCCGGTGACCGTCGAGCCGTTGTACGTCGGGGAGTTGTAGCTGACCCCGTTGATGGTCTTCGCGCCGCTGCCCTCCGCGAGGAGATAGGCGAAGTGGTTCGCGACGCCCGACGAGTAGTGCACGTCGAGGTTCCCGACCGACGAACTCCAGTAGTCCGCCGAACTCCCGTCCTTGGACGGCTGGTCCATGAACCGCAGCGCCGCCTTGCCGAAGCCGGAGCGGACGATCTTCTCGCCGATCAGGTAGTCGCCGGGGTCGGAGGAGTTGTTCGCGTACCACTCCACCAGCGTGCCGAGGATGTCGGAGGTCGCCTCGTTCAGGCCGCCGGACTCGCCCGAGTACGTCAGCGCCGCCGTCTTGGAGGTGACCCCGTGCGTCATCTCGTGGCCCGCCACGTCAAGGGCCACCAGCGGACCGAAGGTCGTCCCGTCGCCGTCGCCGTACGTCATGCAGAAGCAACTGTCGTCCCAGAAGGCGTTGTTGTAGCTGTTGCCGTAGTGGACGCGGTTGTACGAGCCCTTGCCGTCGCCCGCGATGCCGCTGCGGCCGTGGACGTTCTTGTAGTAGTCCCAGGTCTCGTTGGTGCCGTACTGGGCGTCGACGGCCGCCGAGGAGCGGTCGGTCGTGGCTCCCGTGCCCCAGTGGTTGTCGGCGTCCGTGAACACCGTCGACGGCGCCCGGCTGATGCAGATGCCGAAGATGCACAGGTCGGTCTTGTTCGCCGCGTCCCCGGTGTAGGTGTTGCCGCGGCTGGGGTCCGTGAGGTTGTAGGACGACCCGGAGAGGGTCGTCTCCAGCGGGACCGTGCCGCTGTACAGCGACTTGCCGTCGCCCGTCGCCGTCTCGATGCTGTCCCAGGCGTCGATCTGGGCGCCGGTGCGGGCGTTCGTCAGCACCGTGCGGGCGACCGGGTTGCCGAGCGAGTCCTTGCCGACGGCGTTGGTGCGCCAGGCCAGCTTCGGGGTGCCGTGCAGGGCGTCGACGACCAGCTGCGGCCTGGCGCGCACCTGCTTCAGCGCGTCGCCAAGGTTCGCCGCGCGCAGGGCGTTCACCGCGAGGTCGGCGGCCCTCGGGGCGGAGACGTCCGGGACGATCGAGGCGAGGGATATCTTGGCGCGGGTCGCCCGGTCGGCGCTGCGGTAGGCGCCGTCCGACTTGAGGTGGACGACGAAGTCGCCGCCCAGGACCGGGAGTTCGCGGTACGTGCGGTCGTAACGGACGTGCTGGGTACCGTTCTTGTCCACGATCACGTCACGGACCGAGGTGCTCTCGGTGGGCGTGAGGCCGAGGGCGGCGGCATGCTGGACGAGCGCCTGCGCCGCGTTCGCGATCGCGGCGGCCCGGGTCGGTCTGGCGTCGGCGTGGGCGGCGGGGGAGAGCGCGGCGGCCAGCAGGGTCGCGGTGGTGGCGGCGACGCCGGCCGTGGCGAGACGGGAGGCTCGGGTGTTCCGGGTCCGGCTCATCGGTCTCCTTGGAGGTGCGCCTCGAAGGCGTGGGGGTGGCGCTGATGACGACAGTGATTTAAGTGGGCATGACAAGTCATGTCCATAGCGCCTCCATGGAGAAGTGTGTGGAGACGGAGGGGGTGGAGAATCCTTCCTGTGACCACCCGCGACCCCCGCCACCTCCCGTTCTTCGTCTACGGCACGCTCCGCCCCGGCGAGGTCAACCACGACGCGTTCCTGCGGGGGCGGACGGAGACCGAGGAACCCGGCCGCCTCGACGGCGCGGCGCTCTACGACGGGCCCGGCTATCCCTACGTCGTCGAGGAGCCCGGGGCGGCGGCGGTGCGCGGCGAACTCGTCACCGCGCGCCCCGAGTCGTACGACCGGCTCCTCCTGGAACTCGACGAGCTGGAGGAGTGCGTGCCTCAGGACCCGGCGAGCCTGTACGTGCGCGTGGCGCGGGAGGTCGTACGGCTGCGGGACGGGGCGGCGGTGCGGGCCTGGGTGTACGTCGCCGGGCCCGTCGTGGCCGGAAACCTGCGCGCCGACGGCCGGCGCATCGACGGCGGCGACTGGCTGACCCACCGCTGACACCGGCAGGGCGGGGGTGGGGGTAGGGGTGGGGGTGGCGGCGGGGCGGCGGGGTGCCTCAGCGGCGGCTCACCGGCGCACCGGTTCTCCGTGTCCCTGCCCGTCGGGGACCTCGACGCCCGCCCGGCGGGCAGGGGCGACTGGGCCGACCCGTACCGCGGGTCGCGGTGCGGGGTGGGCGGGCGTCGAGGCGGTCTCCGCGTCGCCCAGCGTGCTTCCGGTGTGTTACGGCCCGTGACGGACTCCTGTTGCGCGGCCGAAACGGCCAACTCCCGTCCGGATCCCAGCCATCGTGAGAACCGATACCGGTCCGACGGCCTCCGGCGCGGGGCTCGGGCACGGCCGACGGGTGCCGGAACGGGCCGGTGCGTGCCCCGGCCCGGACCGGTACGCGCCCCCCGCTCCGGCTCATGTCCGCGCAGGTCGGCCCGGATCCGCCCGGTGCGGCCGCCCCATCGCGACGCCCCGGGCACCGGAACCCGCGCGTGGCTCGTTCCCCACCCCTCGTTGGCCGATCCCGCCCCGTTTGAGTCTCCAAGGGGCCCCACTACAGTCGTCGTCTGCCACCACAGCCCGGCAGGCCCCGCAGGACCCGGCAAGCCCCGGCAAGCCGACGCGGGACCGCACAAACCCCGCGCCCCGTAAGCCCGTAGGCCCGTAAGTCCCAGCAAGCCCCCGTACGGCGCTCGACACGCCACCGCCCCACACCCACCTCCCCACACGCACCGCCCACACACCGCCCTGACCGGGCCCCCGCCGCACCCGGACTCGGCCTCCCCCCCCCACGCGAGAGAGCCAGCCAGGAGGTCTCCGAGCCATGCCTCTGCGTCACCTCACCCCCCGCGACCAGCACCTCTTCTGGCAGTACGGCCGCGGCGCCGACGTACCCGTCCACGAACCGCTCGTGCACCGCGCCGTCGAGCGGCATGCGATCGTCCACCCGCACTCCGTCGCCGCCGAACACCACGGCGCGACCCTCACCTACGGCGAACTCGACCGCTACGCCGGTGCCCTGGCCGCCCGCCTGGTCCGCGAGGGCGTCCGCCCCGGCGACCGCGTCGGCCTGTTCGCCCGCCGTTCCATCCCGACCCTGGTCGGCCTGCTGGCCGTCCTCAAGGCGGGTGCCGCCTACGTCCCCCAGGACATCGGCCGTACACCCCCGGCCCAGCTCGCCCATGTCATCCGCACCGCCCGCACCCGGGTGGTCCTCACCCAGAAGGAACACGCCCCGCGCGTCCCCCTCCCCGCCGACCACCGGCTGATCGCCCTCGACGACCCGGCGCCGTACGACCCCGGCCCCGTGCCGCTGCTGCCACCGCACCCCGACGACAGCTGCTGCGTCCTCTTCGTCCCCGGGCCCGCCGGCCGCCGCCACGGCGTGCAGCTCACCCACCGCAACATCGCCAACCTGTTGCTCACCGAACCCGGCGGGTTCGGCATCCGCCCCGGCGACCGGGTCGTCCAACTCCTGGGCATCGCCTCCGACCTGGCGGTCTGGGAGATCCTCGGCTGCCTCGCCCACGGCGCCACCCTGGCCATCCGCGGCACGGACACCGACGCCGCGACCCGTACCGCGAGCGTCCTGATCACCAGCCCGGCCGTGCTGTCCGGCCTCGACCCCGCCGGCTGCCCGCGCGTCCGCACGGTCGCCGTCGTCGGGGAACCCTGCCCGGCTCCGCTCGCCGACCGCTGGTCGCGCCGGGCCGCCTTCTTCCACTGCCGCGGGCCGGCCGAGGCGACCGTCGTCACCACCATGGGCCGCCACACGCCGGTCGCCGGCCGGCCCGCCACCGGCCGGCCCACCCCCAACAACACGGTGTACGTCCTCGGCGCGGACCGGCGCCCGCTGCCCATCGGCGAGACCGGTGAGGTGTGGGCGGGCGGCGACGGCGTCTCGGCCGGCTACCTCGGCGACGACGCCCTGAACGCCGAGCGGTACGCCCCCGACCCGTTCCTCGGCGAGGGCCGCGCCATGTTCCGCACCCGCGACCTCGGCCGCTGGACCCCCGACGGCGGCCTCGAACACCTCGGCCGGGCCGTCCCGTCCCGGGAACGGCCGGTGCTGCGGCTCGCCGGGGAACGCACGGCGGGCCCGGTGACGGTCACCCGGTGAGGACGACGGCGCGGCGCTCCTGAGCGTTCCGCCGGAAGTCCCGCGATCTGCCGTCTGCCGTCTGCGGCGCCGTCGTGGCCGGTCGCGCAGTTCCCCGCGCCCCTTACGGGGCGCTGTCCGCCAAGGCCCTGGCCACCCCCGGTTCCTTCCTGCCCAGGAACTGGGGGTTCGGCTCGAAGACCACGTCGAGGGCCGCCTTCGCCGCCGCGAAGACCTCCCGCGTCCCCCCGTAGTACCAGGTCACGTCGTGCTTGGCGTCCACCCCGACCCCGTACGACGTCACGCCCGCCGCCTCGCACAGCGCCACCGCCCGCCGGATGTGGAACCCCTGGCTGATCAGCACGGCCCGGTCCACACCGAAGATCTTCTTCGCGCGGACGCAGGAGTCCCAGGTGTCGAAGCCGGCGTAGTCGCTGACGATGCGCGTGCCGGGGACGCCGTGCTCGGTCAGGTAGGCGCGCATGGCGTCCGGCTCGTCGTAGTCCTTGCGGCTGTTGTCGCCGGTGACGAGGACCACCTTGACCCGGCCCGCCTTGTACAGGGCCGCCGCCGCGTTCAGGCGGTTCGCGAGGTACGGCGAGGGCTCGCCGTCCCACAGGCCCGCGCCGAAGACGACCGCGACGTCGGTGCGCGGCACGTCCGCCACCGTGCGCAGCCGGCCGGCCGTCGAGACGTACAGCCAGGTGGCCGGCAGCAGCGCCAGCACGCAGCCGGCCATCACACTCTGCACCAGACGCCGCCGGCCGGTGCGGGTCCGCGGCAGCCTCGGACGGCGGATCTTCATACGGGTGTTCCCCCCTGTGGGCCTCGACCATGGAGGACGCGGCGCAGGACGCTCCGGTTCGCTCACACCGTGCGGGTTCGTACCGTGAAGCGCCGGAAAAGACTCGTGACGGTCAGGCAACGGAGGTGCAACCTCGCGCGGGGAGGATCCTCGCATGACGGTGACCGACCTCTCCCCGCGCCCCGGCCCGCCCGCCCTGGTCCTGGTGGCCCACGGCAGCCGCGACCCGCGCGCGCTCAGCACCGTGCGGGCGCTCATGGACCGGGTGCGCGCGCGGTGCCCCGGCCTGTCCGTGCACCTCGGTCACATCGAGCTGAACGAGCCGCTGCTCCCGGACACCCTCGCCGCTCTCGGGGACACCGAGGCCGTCCTCGTCCCGCTCCTCCTGGGCCGCGGCTACCACGTCAAGCAGGACATCCCGGAGATGGCGGTTGCCGCCGGTGCCCGGACGCGCCTCGCCGCACCGCTCGGCCCGCACCCCCTGCTGGCCGACACCCTGCACGCCCGCCTGCTGGAGGCGGGCTGGCGCCGCCGGCCCGCGAGCGCCGTGGTCCTGGCGGCGGCGGGCTCCCGGGACCCGGAGTCCAGGATCGACACGGACCGCATGGCCGGCCTCCTCGCCGCCCGCCTGGGCGTCCCGGTCCTCCCCGCCTACGCCTCGGCGGCGACCCCGACGGTCCCGGAAGCGATCACCGCCCTGCGCGCGAGGGGCCGTCACCACATCGCCGTCGCCTCCTACTTCACGGCCCCGGGCCGCTTCGCGACCCAGTGCGCCGCGGCGGCGCCGGGCGTGGCGGCGGCCCCCCTGGGAGCACATGCCGCGATGGCCGAGCTGATCCTCCACCGCTACGCGCACGCGCTCGGAACACCGGCGGCCGCGGCTGCCTGAGGCGGCACGTGAACGTCCTTGAGGATGTCGCGGGCGGCTGACCACCGGGCGCGGTCGCCAGGCAGCCCGAACGCCGTCCCGGCGCGGTTTCCGGACAGCGCGGCGCGGGGCGCACGCGCGTCGACTCCCCTTGCCCGCCCGAGTCCTGACCAGCCGATCGGCCATGTCCGACCGTATTTCGTGTGTGGTCGGTGAGGCGGAAGCCACGTATATAAACAGTGATGTCATATGCAAGTCGCTTCATCTGACTTGTATCGGCAGTTACAGGACATCGCCCATATCGGAGGATTCTCGGCACCGACCAGGGAGGGGAACCCCATGTCCGAAGACTTCTCCGAAGACATCTCCGAGGACGAGCCGCAGTACTCTCCGCAGAGAACCGTGTCGACCGGGACCAAGCGGAAGGACGACGGCAGCGGCAAGCAGGTTCCGACCAAGCGCCAGAAGGTCGAGTTGGTCGACAACGGCGAGGAGAGCGAGGGCAAGCACTCCAACTCGGAGGAGGGCTCCTCCTCGCAGGACTCCTCCTCGCAGGACTCCTCCTCCAGGGAGGAGTACCCCGGTCAGCCCGTCGGCAACTACGAGCCCTCGAACGAGCCGAGCAGCCAGTCGCAGAGCTCCCAGGACACCAGGGCGGACCTGGACCTCCACGAGGTGTTCATCCGGACGGCCGTCGCATGGGCGAAGGCCAACGAGGAACGCATCTTGAGGGTCTGCAAGACCGCGGGCGGCTGGGAGTCCTGGCTGGAGGTCGAGCTCTACCTCGCGCTGGACGACGCGGACGTGCAGGTGTCCCGGCAGCCGTCCTACACCGTGGACACCACCGGAGGCTCCCGTGCGGACCTCTTCCTCGGCGACCGCTTCCTGGTCGAGATCAAGGTGGAGACCGCCGAGGAGCCGGCGGACGCTTTCGCGAATCGCGTGAAGACCGACATCGACAAGGTCGATGCGAAGGCCAAGGGTGCCGCCTCGGTGGTGGGCTTCGCCTGGTCGAAGGAGAGCACGGCCGCCTGCACCAAGATGATCGGCGAGCCCGTCGAGGCCGGCGTGCTCCGGATCTTCCACGACGCCACCCTCGGCAGCTGACCCTCCCCGGGCCGCACTCCGCCCGGCGACCCGAACCGCGCCCGGGGCGGCGGAGCACGTCTCCGCCGCCCCGGCCGCGCGCTCGCGCCCGCCCGCCGGCGCGAGCCGGACGGAACCCGGCAGACGGGCAGGCACCCCACAACCCCCGTTTTGTCACCGCCAACCCGTACTGTCGAACCATGGCAGTCCCCGCACCCGCACCCTCCTCGGCCTACGACCCGGCGTCAGCCGACCGCTGGGCCCCCGAACCCGACAAGCGCCCCGGCCGCACCGCCTTCCAGCGCGACCGCGCCCGCATCCTGCACTCCGCCGCCCTGCGCAGGCTCGCCGGCAAGACCCAGGTCGTCACCCCCGGCACCTCCGCCCAGGCATGGGACGCCAGCCCCCGCACCCGCCTCACCCACTCCCTCGAATGCGCCCAGGTCGGCCGGGAACTGGGCGCCGCCCTCGGCTGCGACCCCGACCTCGTGGAGGCCGCCTGCCTCTCCCACGACCTCGGCCACCCGCCCTTCGGCCACAACGGCGAGCACGCGCTGAACGAATTCGCCGACGACTGCGGCGGTTTCGAGGGCAACGCCCAGTCGCTGCGGCTGCTCACCCGCATCGAGCCCAAGCGGTTCACCCCCGAGGGCTCCGTCGGCCTCAACCTCACCCGCGCCGCCCTGGACGCGGCCACCAAGTACCCCTGGCCGCGCGGCGCGCACCCCACCGACCCGGCCTCGCGCAAGTTCGGGGTGTACGAGGACGACCGGCCGGTCTTCGACTGGGTCCGCAAGGAGGCCCCCGGCACCCGCACCTGCTTCGAGGCCCAGGTCATGGACTGGTCGGACGACGTCGCCTACTCCGTGCACGACGTCGAGGACGGCCTGCACGCCGGTCACATCGACCCCGACTGCCTGTCCGCGGAGCCGGAACGGCAGGCGGTGTTCGCCGTCGCCGTCGGCCTGTACGTGCCCGCCGGCACCGACCCCGACGAACTCGCCGCCGCCCTCGACCGGCTCCAGGACGAGGAGTGGTGGCCGCACGGCTACGACGGCACCGCGGTCGCCCAGGCCCGCCTCAAGGACGCCACCAGCCAGCTCATCGGCCGGTTCTGCCTGGCCGCGGAGGGCGCCACCCGGGAGGCGTACGGCGGCGGCCGGCTCACCCGGTACGGCGCCGAACTCGTCGTACCGCGCGAGGCCAGAATGGAGTGCGCGGTACTCAAGGCCATCGCCCACCGGTACGTCATGCAGCGCGACGAGCAGGAGCGGCTCCGCGCCGACCAGCGGGTCGTCGTCGCCGAACTCGCCGAGGCGCTCACCGCCCGCGCGCCCGACGGACTCGACCCGCAGTTCCGGGCGCTGTTCGAAACTGCCGACGACGACCACGCCCGCAAGCGGGTGATCGTCGATCAGATCGCGTCGCTCACCGACGCGTCCGCGCGGTCGCTGCACGCGCGACTGACGGGACGTATGTGAACAGTTCGTGACTCTCCGCGACTCCCTGTGGCCTGATCGGGTCATGATCGAGTCAGCGGGGGTCACTCCCCCTTCCCGCATCACGCTGCGTGCGGGAGGCTCACAGTGCGGCGCATGTGGGCGGCATATGTGGCGGCACCCTTACGAGGAGGCACCAAGTGGTCGACGCGGACCAGACATTCGTCATCGTCGGAGGCGGACTCGCCGGCGCGAAGGCGGCCGAGACGCTCCGAGCCGAGGGCTTCACCGGCCGGGTGATACTGATCTGCGACGAACGCGACCACCCCTACGAGCGGCCGCCGCTCTCCAAGGGGTACCTGCTCGGCAAGGCGGAACGCGACAGCGTCTTCGTGCACGAGCCCGCCTGGTACGCGCAGCACGACATCGAACTGCACCTCGGCCAGACCGTGGACCACATCGACCGCGCCGCGAAGACCGTCCGGTTCGGTGACGACGGCACCCTCGTGCGCTACGACAAGCTGCTGCTCGCCACCGGAGCGGAGCCCCGCCGCCTCGACATCCCCGGCACCGACCTGGCCGGCGTCCACCACCTGCGCCGCCTCGCGCACGCCGAGCGCCTCAAGGGCGTCCTCGCCGCGCTCGGCCGGGACAACGGACACCTCGTCATCGCGGGCGCCGGCTGGATCGGCCTGGAGGTCGCGGCGGCGGCCCGGACGTACGGTGCCGAGGTCACCGTCATCGAACACGGCCCGACCCCGCTGCACAGCGTGCTCGGCCCCGAACTGGGCAACGTCTTCGCCCAGCTGCACCGGGAGCACGGGGTCCGCTTCCACTTCGGGGCGCGGCTCACCGAGATCGTCGGCCAGGACGGCATGGTGCTCGCCGCGCGCACCGACGACGGCGAGGAGCACCCGGCGCACGACGTCCTCGCGGCGATCGGCGCGGCGCCGCGGGTCGGACTGGCCGAGGCGGCCGGGCTGGAGCTCGTCGACCGGGCGTCCGGCGGGGGCATCGCGGTCGACGAACGGCTGCGGACCTCCGACCCGGACATCTACGCGGCCGGCGACGTGGCCGCCTTCCCGAACGCGCTGTTCGACACGAGGCTCCGCGTGGAGCACTGGGCCAACGCGCTGAACGGCGGCCCGGCGGCGGCCCGCGCCATGCTGGGGCAGGACGTCACGTACGACCGGGTGCCCTACTTCTTCACCGACCAGTACGACCTGGGCATGGAGTACAGCGGGTGGGCGCCGCCGGGGTCGTACGACCAGGTGGTGATCCGCGGGGACGTGGGCAAGCGGGAGTTCATCGCGTTCTGGGCGAAGGAGGGGCGGGTGCTGGCCGGGATGAACGTGAACGTGTGGGATGTCACAGAGCCGATCCAGAAGCTGATCACTTCGGGGGCTGTGGTGGACACCGACGCGTTGGCGGATCCGCATGTGCCGTTGGACAGCCTGGGCGCCTAGTGGGTTGCCGGGGACTGTGGTGTCGCGGGTGCGGCGCCGTCGTGGTTGCTCACGGAGTTCCCCGCGCCCCTTCGGGGCGCTTGAGTGACCGTAGAATTCATCCGTGGCTGGACGGATCAATGACGAGGATGTGAAGGCGGTTCGGGACGCGGTCCCGATCGACGCCGTTGTGTCCGAGTACCTTCAGCTGCGCAACGCGGGCGGCGGGAACCTCAAGGGACTCTGCCCGTTCCACGACGAGAAGTCGCCGTCCTTCCAGGTCAGCCCGAGCAAGGGACTCTTCCACTGCTTCGGCTGCCAGGAGGGCGGTGACACCCTCACCTTCGTGATGAAGGTGGACCACCTCTCCTTCTCGGAGGCGGTCGAGCGGCTGGCCGCCCGCGTCGGCATCACCCTGCGTTACGAGGAGGGCGGGTACAACCCGTCCCACCAGCGCGGGGAGCGGATCCGGCTGGTCGAGGCGCACAAGATCGCCGCCGTCTGGTACGCCGAGCAGCTCGCCACCGGCCCCGAGGCCGAGACCGGCCGGGTCTTCCTGGCCGAACGCGGCTTCGACCAGGCCGCCGCCGTCCACTTCGGCGTCGGCTACAGCCCCCAGGGCTGGGACCACCTCACCCGCTATCTGCGCGGCCAGGGCTTCACCGACAAGGAACTGCTGCTGTCGGGGCTGTCGCAGGAGGGCAGGCGGGGTCCCATCGACCGGTTCCGGGGCAGGCTCATGTGGCCGATCCGGGACATCGGCGGCGAGGTCGTCGGCTTCGGTGCCCGCAAGCTGTACGAGGCGGACAACGGGCCCAAGTACCTCAACACGCCCGACACCGCGATCTACAAGAAGTCCCAGGTCCTGTACGGCATCGACCTCGCCAAGCAGAGCATCGCGAAGGCCAGCCGGGCGGTCGTGGTCGAGGGCTACACCGACGTCATGGCCTGCCACCTGGCCGGGGTCACGACCGCGATCGCCACCTGCGGTACCGCCTTCGGCGGCGAGCACATCAAGATCCTGCGCCGGCTGCTGATGGACAACGGCTCGGCCCGGGTGATCTTCACCTTCGACGGCGACGCGGCCGGGCAGAAGGCGGCCCTGCGCGCCTTCGAGGACGACCAGAAGTTCGCCGCCGAGACGTACATCGCCATCGCCCCCGACGGCATGGACCCCTGCGAGCTGCGCCTGGCCAAGGGCGACGAGGCGGTCGCCGACCTGGCCGAACCCCGCACCCCGCTGTTCGAGTTCGCGCTCCGCCAGATCGTCGCCCGCTACGACCTGGACACCCCGGCGGGCCGCGCCGCCGCGCTCGACGAGGCGGCGCCGATCGTCGCCCGGATCAAGAACAGCGGTGCCCAGCACGAGGTCGCCGTCCAACTCGCCGGAATGCTCGGCATCCTCGACACCCAGTTCGTGGTCAAGCGGGTGGCCCAGCTGGCCCGCTGGGCCCGCGAGAAGGGCGGCGGCAGGGAGACCGGTGCGGCCCGCGGGCCGCAGCAGCCGTCGTACGACACCGCCGGCTCGCGTCCCGCCGTCTCCGGCCCCGCCCTCAACCTCCGCAACGCCGTCTTCGCCACCGAGCGCGAGCTGCTGAAGCTCGCCCTGCAGCGCCCCGAGCTGGTCTCCCCGGCCTTCGACGCGTACGGCATCGACGAGTTCACCGCCGAGCCGTACGCGGCCGTACGGCGGACCATCATGGAGGCGGGCGGCGCCGAGTACGGCGTCCAGGATCCGCAGGAATACCTGGTCCGGGTCCGTGACACGGCCGCCGACGACACGGTCCGCGCGATGGTCACCGAACTCGCCGTCGAGGCGATCATGCGCCGCACGGTCGACGAGAACTACGCGGGCGAACAACTCGTGACCGTCCGCCGCCGGGCCGTGGACCGCCGTATCCACGAGATCCAGATCACCCTCACCCGCCTCGGCAATGGCGGCGACCCGGCCCAACTCGCCTCCGTGCAGAACGAGTTGTGGGTCCTCCAGCAGTACGGACAGGCACTGCGCGAGCAGGGCCCGGCCGCCCTCTGAGCCCCGGCCGGCCGGCAGGATAACCGCGCGGTCACGGGCCGGACGCAAAAAGTCACCGCACGCCCCTCGTGGCGGCGATGTGTCTTACCCCACACTGGGGGCGGTGCCTGAGTCCTCGGAGCGCGGCCGGCCCGTCATCGACGGGTCCCACACCCCCGCCGTTCCACTCATCGCGTACGGGACGGACAGCGGCGAGGCCGTCGTCTCCGCCCCCGAAGTACCGCTGCCGCACCCCCTGGCAGCGATCATCCTGGAGGTCGCCCCCGTGCAGACCCAGACCCTGACCCAGACAGACGGCAGCAGCACGCTCACGGACGAACCGGAAGCCGACAGCGGCGGCTGTGCCGGCGTACCGCCGCAGAGCCGGGCCACGCTGCACCCCGAGACCGAGCCGGAGGGCCCGCCCGCGGACGAACTCGCGGCCGACGCCCCCGACCCGGAGCCCGAGACCGAGCCCGCCGAGCAGCCGGCCGCCGTCCGTGCCGACACCGGCGGCCCGTCCTCGGACCTGTTCCGCCAGTACCTGCGCGAGATCGGCCGCATCCCGCTGCTCACGGCCGCCGAGGAGGTCGAACTCGCCCGCCGCGTCGAGGCCGGTCTGTTCGCCGAGGAGAAGCTGAGCGGCGCCCCCGACCTCGACAGCGAGCTGGCGCTGGACCTGGACCGGCTGGTCGTCATGGGGCGGATGGCCAAGCGCCGCCTCATCGAGGCGAACCTGCGGCTGGTGGTGTCGGTCGCGAAGCGGTACGTCGGCCGCGGCCTGACCATGCTCGACCTGGTGCAGGAGGGAAACCTCGGCCTGATCCGCGCCGTCGAGAAGTTCGACTACGCCCGCGGCTACAAGTTCTCGACGTACGCGACCTGGTGGATCCGCCAGGCCATGTCCCGGGCCCTGGCCGACCAGGCCCGCACCATCCGGGTGCCGGTGCACGTGGTGGAGCTGATCAACCGGGTCGTCCGGGTCCAGCGCCGGATGCTCCAGGAACGGGGCTACGAGCCGACGTCCGACGAGGTCGCCGCGCATCTGGATCTGCCGCCGGAGAGGGTGGGCGAGGTGCTGCGGCTCGCCCAGGAACCGGTGTCGCTGCACGCCCCCGTCGGCGAGGAGGACGACGTCGCCCTCGGTGACCTCATCGAGGACGGCGACGCGGCGAGCCCGGTCGAGTCGGCGGCGTTCCTGCTGCTGCGGGAGCACCTGGAGGCGGTGCTGTCCACGCTCGGGGAGCGGGAGCGGAAGGTGGTCCAGCTGCGGTACGGGCTGGCCGACGGGCGGCCTCGGACGCTGGAGGAGATCGGCCGGATCTTCGGGGTGACGCGGGAACGGATCCGGCAGATCGAGTCGAAGACCTTGAACAAGCTGCGGGATCACGCGTTCGCGGATCAGCTGAGGGGCTATCTGGACTGATTTCGGCTGCGGGTGCGTGGGGGTTGCTCGCGCAGTTCCCCGCGCCCCTTACGGGGCGCTTCGCCCGCCGCTCCTTCTCAGCCGCGGGCAGGCGTGCCGCAGGGCGGCACGGGTGGGCGCGGGCGGTACCCCGCAAGCGCGGGCAAGTGAAACCCCCCGCCCCGCGCCCACGACGCACCGCACCCGCTCAGTCCACCTCTGCCACCGCCTGCGCGAACTGCGCCTTGTACAGCCGGGCGTACGCCCCGTCCGCGGCCAGCAGGTCCGCGTGCGCGCCCTGTTCCACGATCGACCCGTTCTCCATCACCAGGATGGTGTCCGCGTCCCGGATCGTCGACAGCCGGTGGGCGATGACGAACGACGTCCGGCCGTCCGCCAGTTTGGCCATCGCCTTCTGGATCAGGACCTCGGTGCGGGTGTCGACCGACGACGTCGCCTCGTCGAGCACCAGGATCGTCGGGTCGGACAGGAACGCCCGCGCGATGGTGATGAGCTGTTTCTCACCGGCGCTGACGCCCGTGCCCTCGTCGTCGATGACCGTGTCGTAGCCGTCGGGGAGGGTCCGGACGAACCGGTCCGCGTGGGCCGCCCGTGCGGCCTCCTCGATCTCGCCCCGGGTGACCTCGCGCGCGGAGCCGTACGCGATGTTCTCCGCGATCGAGCCGCCGAACAGCCAGGTGTCCTGGAGCACCATGCCGATCCCGGCCCGCAGTTCGTTGCGGGACATGCGGGTGATGTCGACGCCGTCGAGGGTGATCCGGCCGCCGGAGACGTCGTAGAACCGCATCAGCAGGTTGACGAGGGTGGTCTTGCCGGCGCCGGTCGGGCCGACGATCGCCACCGTGTGACCGGGCTCGACCGTCAGCGACAGGTCCTCGATGAGCGGCTTCTCCGGGTCGTACCGGAAGGAGACGTGCTCCAGGGCGACCAGGCCGCGCAGTTCGGCGGGACGCTCGCCCGGCACCGGGTCGGCCGTCTGCTCCTCCGCGTCGAGGAGTTCGAAGATCCGCTCGGCGGAGGCGACACCGGACTGCACCAGGTTGGCCATGGAGGCGACCTGGGTCAGCGGCATCGAGAACTGCCGGGAGTACTGGATGAAGGCCTGGACGTCACCGATGGAGAGCGAGCCCGACGCGACCCGCAGGCCGCCCACCACCGCGACCAGCACGTAGTTCAGGTTCGACACGAACATCATCAGCGGCTGCATCACACCGCTGTTGAACTGCGCCCTGAACCCGGCCTCGTACAGTGCCTCGTTCTGCTCGGCGAACTGCTGCGCCGACTCGTCCTGGCGGCCGAACACCTTCACCAGGGTGTGCCCGGTGTACATCTCCTCGACGTGGGCGTTCAGCTTGCCGGTGGTCCGCCACTGCTGCACGAAGTGCGGCTGCGAGCGCTTGCCGATGCGGGTGGCGACCAGGAAGGACAGCGGCACGGTGGCCAGGGCCACCAGCGCCAGGATCCAGGACACCCAGAACATCACCGCGAGCACGCCGATGATGGTGAGCAGCGAGTTGATGAGCTGGCCCATCGACTGCTGGAGGGTCTGGCCGATGTTGTCGATGTCGTTGGTGGCGCGGGAGAGCACCTCGCCGCGCTGCCGCTTGTCGAAGTAGGACAGCGGCAGGCGGGACAGCTTCGCCTGGACGTCCTCGCGCATCCGGTACATCGTGCGGTTGACGGCCCGGTTGACCATCCGGGTCGCCACCGCCATCAGCAGGCCGGCGACGAGGTACGTACAGAGCGCGAACAGCAGGACGTGACCGACCCGGTCGAAGTCGATGCCCTTGCCCGGGGTGAAGTCGGTGCTCCTGAGCATGTCGGCGACCGTGTCCTGGCCGCGCTCGCGCATGCCCGCGAGGACCTGGTCCTTGGTGGTCCCGGCGGGCATCTGCTTGCCGATGACACCGGCGAAGACCAGGTCGGTGGCCTTGCCGAGGATCTTGGGGCCGATCACGTTGAGCGTGACGCTCGCCACCACGCAGACCAGCAGCACGTAGATCGTGACGCGTTCGGGTTTGAACCGGGCGACCAGCCGTTTGCCCGAGTTCTTGAAGTCCATCGAGCGCTGGTCGGGGCCGCCCCCGGCCATCATGCGTCCCATGGGCCCGGCCATCAGGCGGCCTCCGCTTCCGTCAGCTGGGAGAGCACGATCTCCCGGTAGGTCTCGTTGCCGGCCATGAGTTCCTGGTGCCGGCCGGTGCCGACGACCCGTCCCTCGTCGAGGACGACGATCCGGTCGGCGTCCCTGATGGTCGCCACCCGCTGGGCGACGATGACGACGGTCGCCTCGGCCGTCTCCCGGCCGAGCGCGGCGCGCAGGGCCGCGTCGGTCGCGTAGTCGAGGGCGGAGAAGGAGTCGTCGAAGAGGTAGATCTCCGGTCGCTGCACGAGCGTACGGGCGATGGCGAGCCGCTGGCGCTGGCCGCCGGACACGTTCGTACCGCCCTGGGCGATGGGCGCGTTCAGCCCGCCCTCCAGCTTCTCGACGAAGCCCTTGGCCTGCGCCACCTGCAGCGCGTGCCAGAGCTCCTCGTCGGTGGCGTCCGGGTTGCCGTAGCGCAGATTGGTCGCGACGGTCCCGGCGAACAGGTACGGCTTCTGCGGGACCAGGCCCACGGTCTTCGCGAGCAGCTTCGGTTCGAGGCCGGAGACGTCCTCCCCGTCCACCAGGACCTGGCCGTCGGTGGCGTCGAAGAGGCGCGCCACCAGGCCGAGCAGGGTGGACTTGCCGCTGCCGGTGGAGCCGATCACGGCGGTCACCTCGCCGGGCCGGGCCACCAGGTCGACGGCCTTGAGCACCGGCTCCTCGGCACCCGGATAGCAGAAGCCCGCGGCCCGGATCTCCAGATGGCCGTGCCGGCGCAGCTCGGTGACCGGCGCGAGCGGCGGGACGACGCTGGACTCGGTGTCCAGGACCTCCTCGATGCGCTCGGCGCAGACCTCCGCGCGCGGCACCATCATGAACATGAAGGTGGCCATCATCACGGACATCACGATCTGCATGAGGTAGGCGAGGAAGGCGGTCAGATCGCCGATCGCCATCTGGCCGCTGTCGATCCGCCGGGCACCGAACCACACCACGGCGATCGACGACACGTTCACCGTCGTCATGACGATCGGGAACATCAGCGCGAGCATGTTGCCGGTGGCCAGCTGCATCTCGGTCAGGTCGCCGTTGGCCTTCCCGAACCGGCCCTGCTCGTACTCGTCGCGCACGAACGCGCGGATCACCCGGTTGCCGGTGATCTGCTCGCGCAGCACCCGGTTCACCGTGTCGAGGCGCACCTGCATGGCCCGGAACAGCGGCCGCAGCCGGCGCACGATCAGGGCGACGGAGATGCCCAGCACGGGTACGACGGCGACCAGCACCCCGGACAGCGGAACGTCCAGGCCGAGGGCGAGCACGATGCCGCCGACGCACATGATGGGCGCCGACGCCATCAGGGTGAACGCCATCAGGACCAGCATCTGGACCTGCTGTACGTCGTTCGTCGTACGGGTGATGAGTGAGGGCGCCCCGAAGTGACCCACCTCACGCGAGGAGAAGGACTGCACCCGGTCGAAGACGGCGGTCCGCACGTCCCGGCCGAGCGCCGACGCGGTCCGGGCGCCGTAGTACACCGCACCGATGTTGCACACGACCTGTGCGAGCGAGATGCCGATCATCAGGGCACCGAAGGACAGGATGTAATCCGTGTCACCCTTCACGACGCCGTTGTCGATGATGTGTGCGTTGAGCGTGGGCAGGTAGAGAGTGGCGCAGGTCTGCAGGAACTGCAGCAGCACCAGGATCGAGATGGGTTTCCTGTAGGGCCTGAGATAGGTCCGCAGAAGTCGTATGAGCACGCTACGTCTCTCGGAGTCGGCGGTGGGGGCGGGTTCGCTTGCCCGCGAAGGCGGGGTCGCTTGCCCTAGGCCCCTATCGTCCGACACTCCACCCGCGTTACCTCAACCGATTAACCCGACAGCGGACGGACGCGGGCGTACGCGCGCGTTCGCTTCGTGGCGTTTACGCCCGGAACGCCCCCGGATGGGTCTGCTCCCGCACCGAGACGTACTGCTGGCGCACCGCCTGCCCGACCGCCAGTTCGTCCCCGGGGTCCAGCACCTGCGCGGCCGCCCCCTGCCACACCGGCGGGGTGCGCGGGTCCAGGGCCCCCTGCGAGACCCCGAGCGCCCAGGCCGCCTGCCGCGCCGCCCCGATCGCCGCGTAGTCCGCCGGCTGCGGTACGACGACCTGCGCGCCGAACAGCATCGGCGCCGCCGCCTGTACGGCCGGCAGCTCGGCGGCCTGCCCCAGCAGGAAGACCCGCCGCACCTCGACACCCCGGTTGCGCAGCACGTCCAGCGCGTCGGCGAGCCCGCACAGCATGCCCTCGAAGGACGCCCGCGCCAGATGCTCGGCCCGCATCGACTCCCGGCGCAGCCCGGCCAGCATCCCGGCGGTGTGCGGCAGGTTCGGCGTCCGCTCGCCCTCCAGGTACGGCAGCATGACCAGCCCGTGCGAGCCCGGCGTCGATTTCATCGCCAGGTCGGAGAGGGCCTCCAGATCGGGCAGCCCGAGCAGCTCGGCGGTCCCGCGCAGGGCCCGTACGGCATTGAGCGTGGTGACGACCGGCAGGTGCATGCCGGTGGCGTCGGCGAGCGAGGTGATCATCCCGGAGGTGTCGGCGAGCGCCTCCGGGTGCACGGCCATGACCGACCCCGAGGCGCCGAGCGAGACCACGGCGTCCCCGAACCCGAGCCCCAGCCCGAAGGCGGCGGCCATGGTCTCGCCGGTCCCCGCGGAGATCAGCAGCCCTTCCGGGGTGGTCCCGGCCGCGTCGGAGGGCCCGATCACCTCGGGCAGCATCGTCTGATGCCCGAGGGCGAGTTCGACGAGGTCGGGCCGGTAGCCGCCGGTGGCCGCGGACCAGTACCCGGTCCCGGAGGCCCCGCCCCGGTCGGTGGTCCTTCTGACCGGCCGTCCCAGCAGCTGCCACACCAGCCAGTCGTGGGCCTGCAGCAGTACGGCGGTCCGCCGGGCGTTCTCCGGCTCGGTCTTCGCCAGCCAGCGCAGCTTGGTGACGGGCTGCGCGGCCTGCGGCACGCTCCCCACCGCCTGCGCCCAGGCCTCCCGGCCGCCCAGCGCGTCGATGAGATCGGCGGCCGCGACCTGGGCGCGCTTGTCGCCGCCGACCATCGCGGGGCGGACGGTGTTGCCCTGGGCGTCCAGCGGGACCAGCGCGTTCTGCTGCGCGGACACGCCGATGGCCTGCACGCCCTCCAGGAGCCCGCCGCCGGCGGCCTCGCCGAGGGAGAGCAGCCAGGCCTGCGGGTCGACGTCACTGGGGCGCGCCGCGCCGTCCGGCGTGTCGACCGGGTGCGGTGCGTACCCCTGGCGGAGCACCGCACCCGTGTCCGTGTCGCAGACCACGATGCGAGTGAAATCCGGTGAGCTGTCCAACCCGGCGACTATCCCCATGCCCGAAATTCTGCCGCACGCGCCGCTGTGGTTCGGCCGACGGGCGCCGTTGGGGTGAGGGCCGGCGGCCGGGTGCGGGCGCGTGGGGGGACGTTCGCGCAGTTCCCCGCACCCCTGGGGAGTTGCGGCCGGGCGCGCCGGAAAGCCGGCCTACGTGTTGCTGGTGCCCCAGTCGTCCCCGGCTACGCCGTTGGTGTTGCGCTCGCGCAGGGAACGGACCCGGGCCGCCACCGAGTCGGGCATGTGGTCGCCGACCTTCACGCTGACCGTGTGGAAGGCCTTGCCGGCGTAGACGCGGCCCTGCTGCGCGGCGGTCTCGGCGGTGTTGCGGACCGCGGGGTTCTGGGCGACCTGCCGGGCGGACTTCTTCAGCTGCTCGTAGCGCTCGCGCCCGGCCCTGGTACCGAGCACGTAACCCAGTGCGAGCCCGACGACGAACGTGAGCTTGTAGCGCATGACGGCCACCCTTCCCTCGTGGGGGAGTCTCGTGGGGAGTACCGATTGGCGGAGCACCCCCCTGCTTGCGCTAATGTATGTGTCGCAGCGAGCGGGCGCTTCCTGGCGAATACCCAGGCGGCCACGTTCGATGCGACGAGGCATTCCTCCGTAGCTCAATTGGCAGAGCAGCCGGCTGTTAACCGGCAGGTTACTGGTTCGAGTCCAGTCGGGGGAGCTCGGTCCTCCGTAGCTCAATTGGCAGAGCAGCCGGCTGTTAACCGGCAGGTTACTGGTTCGAGTCCAGTCGGGGGAGCATGCTGAACGAGGACCCCTGGTGGGGTCCTTTTTCATGTCCGCGGGAACCGCCGGGCCTGCGGTGATGTCCTCAGGGTCGGGAACGTCCGCAGAAGCCGACCAGCCGAGGCAGGAGATCGTATGAGCGGCTATGCTGCGGCAGACGGCGCGCACACATGTACGCGACACGCCGCTATGGGGCGGTAGCTCAGCCGGTTAGAGCAGCGGACTCATAATCCGTCGGCCGTGGGTTCGAGTCCCACCCGCCCCACCAGCGCAGGTCTGTGACCTGCGGGAACATTCATTTCTGGGTGTCGGATCGTCAACTTCGCCTGAGCGGAGTGAATCCGCTGCTCGCGGGTTCGGCTCCGTGGCGGTCAGTATGGATCCACGCCGCTCTGACCTGTGCAGATGTCGCGGTCCGGCGACGGGGTAGGTTGCCGCGGGTGGTGTGTGCGAGGCCTTGGGTGGTGCAGCGGCCGCTGAGGGGGTTTGAGCCCCCTTCACTCCCGGTTCGGAGACGACCCTGACCGAGCGACTTGTCGGACGAGCGGTGGGCGTTGATCGAGCCGGTGATCACGGCCTGGAAACAGGACCGGGTGAGCCGGTCGGACACGGCCCCGGCACCTGTGGTCTCCGGGAGGTCGTGAACGCGATCTACCACCAGAACCGGGGGCCGTCAGTGCCGTTGTCTGCCCCATGATCCGCCTGGTTGGTCGGTGGTGGTGTGCCACTCCACGGCAGCCCTATGAGCTCCCGTCGGCCAGGCCGGTGCGGTGGGCGAGGACCACCAGTTGCACCCGGTCGCGGGCCCCCAGTTTGGTCAGGAGGTGTCCCACGTGGGTCTTGGCGGTTCCCTGGGTGATGTGCAGGTGCCGGGCGATCTCGGAGTTGGACAGGCCCTCGGCGACCAGGACCAGGACTTCGCGTTCGCGTTTGGTGATGCCTGTCGGCATCGCGGGTGCGGGGGCCGACCGGGCGGCGAACTCCTTGATCAGCCGCCTGGTGACGCCCGGGGCGAGCAGTGCGTCGCCGGCGGCGACCACGCGGACGGCGGCGAGCAGATCCGCCGGCGGGGCGTCCTTGAGCAGAAAGCCGCTGGCTCCGGCGCGCAGCGCACCGTAGACATATTCGTCCAGGTCGAAGGTGGTGAGCATGAGGACCCGTACGGTGCCGGTGCCCGTGATGCGCCGGCAGGCCTCGATGCCGTCCATGCCGGGCATCCGGACGTCCATGAGGACGACGTCGGGGTGTGTGTCGAGGGCGAGGGCGGCGGCTTCGGTGCCGGTGGCCGCCTCGCCGACCACTGCCAGGTCCGGTGCGGTGCCGATGATGCCGCACAGGCCGGCGCGTACCAGGGTCTGGTCGTCCGCCACGACGACGCGGACCGTCATGCGTGGCTTCCGGTGAAGTCCGGGGCGGTGAGCGGCAGGTGGACGCCGACCTGGAAACCGCCCCCGGGCACCGGTCCGGCCCGGAAGTCGCCCCCGCACATGGCGGCCCGTTCCCGCATGCCGATGAGGCCATGGCCTGGTCCCGTGTGGCCCGGGCGGCCCTGTCCCTGGTCGGTGATCTCGATGAGCAGTTCGTCAGGCCCGTAGCCGATACGGGCGCGGGCGCGGGAGGTTCCGGCGTGCTTCACCACGTTGGTGAGGGCCTCCTGGACGATGCGGTACGCCGATGTGTCGATCCCGACGGGCAGGGCGCGAGGGTTGCCGGTGATCACCAGCTCGACCTGTACGCCCGCTTCGGCCGTCAAGGCCAGCAGCCGGTCAAGGTCGGCCAGCCCGGGGGCCGGTGCGAGCGCGGGGGCGGTGTCCTCCGTACGCAGAACGCCGAGCAGCCGCCGCATCTCGGTGGTTGTCTCGCGGCCTGTGGTCGCGATGACGTCGAGCGCGGCGCGGGCCCGGTCGGGCCGGTCGTCGATCACCAGGTGGCCGTAGCCCGCCTGGACGGTGATCACGCTCATGCCGTGGGCCACCACATCGTGCAGCTCCCGGGCGATCCGCAACCGTTCCTGGGCGATGGTCTGCGCGAGCAGTTCCCGCGCGTACCCGCGCCGTTGCCGCACCGCGTAACCGGTCGTCCAGGCGGTGACGAAGACCAGTGCGAAGGGGACGATCCCGCCGCGGTGCGTGAAGTCCGGCAGCGCGGTGGCCACCGCACCGGAGAGGGAGAGTACGAGAACGACCGCCGCCGTACGGATACGGCAGGTGGCGGCCACGAGGTACAGCACCCATGCCATCGGCCCCGACGCCAGGAATCCGAGCGTCCCGCCCGGCGGGACCTCGGCCAGCGGGGCCAGCCAGAAGGCCGACAGTGCCGCGCCGAAGGCGGCGAGCGGACGGTGCCGGCCGACTGCCCAGGCCACGGTGAGCAGTACGGCCGCGGCGGCTGCCGCCACGAGCCGGAGGCCGGTGCCGTGGGCGGGCAGAGCCCAGGCCGACAGGCCGTACGCGGTGGAACCCGCGAGCTCCAGCGCGAGCCGGTGTCCCGGCCGTAGCCGGGCCGGCAGCGGGGGGCGCGGATCAGGACGCATGGCTTGAGCGTAGGCGCGCGGGCAGGGCGGGGCATCGGCCCTGCGGCGTATGCCTCCAGGCAGATGCGCCGGGTGCCGCACGCCCGTCACCTTGAGAGCCCCTGACGACTGGAGAAGCCCGGTGACCCGCGATTCCCTCACAGCAGCAGCGTCCGCTGTCGGCCTCAGCAAGATCTACGGCGAGGGCGGGACCCACGTCACTGCCCTGGACAACCTCGGTGTCGAGTTCCTGCGGGGGCAGTTCACCGCCATCATGGGTCCGTCCGGCTCCGGCAAGTCCACACTGATGCACTGCATGGCCGGCCTGGAACCGGTCACCGCGGGCTCCGCCCGGATCGGCGACACCGAACTGGGTGGCCTCGACGACAAGCGGCTCACCACGATGCGCCGGGACCGGATCGGGTTCGTCTTCCAGTCGTTCAACCTGCTGGCGACACTCACCGCGCTGGAGAACATCACTCTTCCCATGGCCATCGCCGGACGAAAGCCCGACCAGGCATGGCTGGACCGGGTGGTGGCAGCCGTCGGCCTGGCCGACCGCCTCGGCCACCGACCGTCCCAGCTCTCGGGCGGCCAGCAGCAGCGGGTGGCCTGCGCCCGTGCCCTGGCCTCCCGACCGGAGATCATTTTCGCCGACGAGCCCACCGGCAACCTGGACTCGCGCTCCGGCGCGCAGATCCTCTCCTTCCTCCGCGACTGCGTACGCGATCTCGGACAGACCGTGGTGATGGTCACCCACGACCCGATCGCCGCCTCGTACGCGGACCGCGTGGTGTTCCTCGCGGACGGCCGCATCGTCGACGACCTGCGGGCCCCGACCGCGGACAGCGTCCTGGACCGCATGCGTCGTCTTGACGCCGTGGCCCGCACCAGCTGAAGAGGAGCCGACCACCATGTATCGCACCGCGCTTGGCAATGTGCGGGCCCACAAAGGCCGTCTGCTGATGACGATGCTGGCTGTGCTCCTCGGCACAGCCTTCGTCGCCGGAACCCTGATCTTCTCCGACACGATCGGGCAGTCCGTCAAGGACAGTGTCTCCGACAGCTCCTCACGGACCTCGGTCCAGGTCACCGACACCGCCGTGAGCACGGACACGGACTCGGGGGCCGGACAGAACACCGGCGTCCGGAGTCCGCTGACCGAGTCCACGGTGCGCAGGATCGCCGCTCTGCCGGGAACGCGTTCGGCACGCGGCACCGTCGCCGGCTTCGCCGGGCTCTCCGACCCGCACGGCGACCTCATCGGCAGCCGCGGCAACACCCGGGGCGCCAACTGGGTTCCCGCCACGGGCGGACCGGACCCCGAGTACCCGATGGCACAGGGCACCGGACCCACCTCGGCGGGCATGATCGCCATCGATCAAAGGACCGCGAGCGACAACGGCTTCAGGATCGGCGACACCGTGCGGGCGGCCGTCAACGGGCCGGTGCTGGAGATGACGGTCACCGGCATCTTCACCACCGACGACCCGCAGGTCAGGGCCGGCGGCTCACTCGTCCTGTTCGACACCGCCACCGCGCAGCGCCTCTACCTCGAGCCGGGCCAGTACGACAGCATCCAGGTCGTCGCGACACCCGGCACCAGCCAGAACGAGCTGCGCGGCGAAATCCTGCCGGTCGTCCCGCACAGCAGGAACATCACGGTGAAGACCGGCGCCCGGCTCGACGCGGACACGGCGGCAAAGGCGCGGAGCGGCATGTCCGGGATGCGGAACGTACTGCTGGCCTTCGCCGGGATCGCCCTGTTCGTCGGCGTCTTCCTCATCGCCAACACCTTCACCATGCTGATCGCACAGCGCACCCGTGAGCTGGCACTGCTGCGGGCCATCGGAGCCAGTCGCCGCCAGATCACCACTTCGGTGCTGCTGGAAGCCCTGCTCGTGGGTGCCGGCGCCTCAGCGGCCGGCCTGGTCACGGGCATCGGCATCGGTGCCGCGCTCCAGGGCCTCATGGGCTCCATGGGCAGCCAGGTCTCCACCAGCACGCTGGTCGTGTCGCCCACCACTGTTCTCGTCACCCTGCTCACCGGGACAACGGTCACCGCCCTCGCTGCGCTGCTGCCCGGTCTGCGTGCCTCCCGCGTGGCCCCGGTCGCCGCGATGCGCGGCATCGACACCCCAGCCACCCGCAGAAGCCTCGTCGTTCGCAACAGCATCGGCGTCGCCCTGGCCGGAGTCGGCCTGGCACTGGTCCTCTGGGGGGCCGCCAGGGGTGGCTCGGCCGGTAACCTGCTGGTCGTGGGTGGTGCGGTGAGCACGCTGGTCGGAGTGTTCGTTCTCACTCCCGCACTGGCCCGGCCGGCGATCGCACTGGTCGGCCCGCTCTGCACCCGGCTGTTCGGGATCTCCGGCACACTGGCCCGGCAGAACGCGGCGCGCAACCCGCGGCGCACCGCCGCTACCGCCTCGGCACTCACCGTCGGTATCACCTTGATCAGCGCGTTGACGGTCCTCGGCGCGTCCGTCACCCACGCCATCGACAAGCAGGTCACCCAGAACATGAGGGCCGACTACGCGGTCAGTGCGCTGCTCAGTCTGCCGGTCGCTCCGACGCTGCTGCCCGAGATCGCCAGGACCCCGGGCGTGGCCGCGTACAGCGCGCTGGACGACCAGCACCTTCGCGCAGGCGGCAAGGACCTTCCTGTCACCGGCGTGGACGCGGAGAGCTTCGACCAGCTGATCGTCCCGAACATGGTCGACGGCTCCACCGCGGCCCTTGGACGGGGCCAGATCCTGGTCGACGAGAACCACGCGGCCGACGACGGCTGGACAGTCGGCAGTACGGTCCCGGTGACCTATCCGGACGGCAGCCGCGGCCGGCTGACGGTCGGCGGGGTCTACCAGAACAGTGAGGTACTCGGATCCGTGCTGATGAGCCGGTCGGTGCTGAGCCCGCACACCACCGCGCCGTTCTACAGCACGGTCCTGGTCAAGGGGGCCACCGGGGCCACCGCGTCACTGCAACAGGCGCTCAAGGATTCCACCGGCGACAACCCGCTCGTCAACGTCCGTACCAAGCAGCAGATGCGGGACCACTTCAGTTCGCAGATCAACCTGCTGCTGGACGCCATGTACGCACTGCTCGCCCTGTCCGTGGTCATTGCGGCCCTGGGCGTCGTCAACACCCTTGCCATGGCCGTACTGGAGCGGAAGCGCGAGATAGGCATGCTCAGAGCGGTCGGACTGTCCCGCGTTGCGGTGCGGCGGATGGTCCGCCTGGAGTCGGTCCTGATCGCGTCCTTCGGCGCGGCACTGGGCATCGCCATCGGCAGCTTCCTGGCCTGGGCCGGCGTACGGCTGCTGAGCAGCGCGATGACCGGACTCACGACCGTTCTGCCGTACGCGCAGCTCGCCGCGTACATCGCCGGTGCGGCGCTGGTGGGTCTGCTGGCGGCGCTGTGGCCGGCCCGACGGGCCGCGAGGCTGAACGTGCTGGACAGCATCAGAACGGACTGACCCACGAGGGCGGCCCGGCGTGATGCCTGCGCGGTGGTCAGTAGGGCCGATGTCCCGTCCCCGGCGTTCGGGGCAACGTCCCGCCGCCTGATCGGACGAGCCGGTGGACGTCAGGGACGCTGCTCCACCCCGGGACGAGGGGTGGAGCAGCATCCCGTCGGTAAGCCAGTCCGTTGCGCCGGCGCAGGTCTGTGACCTGCGGGAGCATTCATTTCTGGGTGTCGGGGCGTCAACTCTGCCTGAACGGACCGAATCCGCTGCTCGCGAGTTCGGGGCTCGGCGGCGCTCGGCGGAGTCCGAACCTCTCTGACCTGCGGCGGAGTGGAGGATCGAGGTTGTCGCTCGCTGTCCGGGCGGCTGCTCCGAGGGCCGATGCCAAGACCCAGGGGCCGTACCGGGGCCGGGGCGGCGAAGGGTGTGTCCGGTCGGCGGTGTCTTCGGGCGGCCGAACCGGGCAAGAACACGTGAGAGAGGCTGCGCGCCGCAACGCTACGCAATGGCCGGCTGAATGTATGCCGGGAACCATCCCTGACAACGATCCCTGACAGCCGAAGCCTCATCGTCCTGCGCTTGTCTGCGCGTGTCTGGGTTGACGCCCGATACGCCAGTACGCTCGGTGGTGGGTCCATCGCACTGCGGTATGCATCGGGGGACGGCATGTTGGATCAGACGTTGGTCGCGCTGGCGTCAGCGGCCGGGGCGGCGGTGGCCTCCGCCGCCGGCACCGACGCCTGGCAGGGCATGCGCCAACGCGTGGCACGGCTCTTCGGCCGTGGAGACGGGGCGGCGCAGAGGTTCCATCTGGAACGACTTGACGGGTCAGTCGCCGAGTTGGAGCGCGCTGGACCCGAGGCACGGGAACAGGCCCGCGCGAGGGTGCTGGCTGCCTGGCAGACTCGATTTCACGACCTCCTGGACGATGCCGACGACGAGGACCGTGGGGAGTTGGCCCGGCAACTCGACGAATTGGTCAGGTACGGGCAACGGCCGTTCGGCGGGATGTCTGCCGGTGACGGCGGACTCACCGTCGAGGGAACAGTCGACATCCGCGCCGACAGAGGATCGGCTGCTGCCGGCGTGATGGGCGACGTGACGATCGGAAACCCTCAGAGGCCGGGCCCAGGGCACAACTGACGACCCCTGGGGCCACCCCGGCGATCTCCGACTTCACAGGCCCATCGATTCATGCGCGCCACCACAGTGTCGCCGCCCACAACATCAACCACTTCGACTACCACGCGGCGCCATCGGCGCCGGTGACGTGGCCCCATGCCTTCGGCGTGGTTCCGCGGCAAGCGGAGTGCTTCCAACACCGTGGCGCCGTGGAGGAGTTAGCACGTGCCCTAGCAGGCGGTGGCACCGCGGTGCTGTGCCAAGTCCTGTCCGGGACAGGCGGTGTCGGCAAGACCCAACTGGCCGCGCACCACGCTCGTCGTTCATGGGCGGACAGGGCTGTGGACCTCATGGCCTGGGTCACGGCGTCCAGTCGCGAGTCGATCGTCAGCTCCTACAGTCGGCTCGGGGCGGACGTGGCAGCAGCGGACTCACGCGACTCCGAGCAGGCAGCCGCTCGTTTCCTGGCGTGGGCCGAGACGACCGATCGCCGATGGCTCATCGTGCTCGATGACCTGGCCGACCCGGCTGACCTCCGTGGCCTCTGGCCGCCCGCTCACCCCGGCGGTCAGGTCCTGATCACCACTCGCCGCCGCGACGCGGCCCTCCGTGCACGGAGCCGTGTCCATATCGACGTAGGTCTGTTCACCCCTGCCGAGGCGGCGAGCTACCTGCGAACTCAGCTTGCCGCGCTGGGCCGCAGGGACGAGCCGGTGCAGATGGCCGGCCTTGCCGCAGACTTGGGCCACCTGCCGCTGGCCCTTGCCCAGGCAGCCGCCTACCTCGTCGATCTCGGGCTGGACTGCGCGGCATATCGCGCGCGGCTTGCCGACCGGTCCCGGAGGCTCGCCGATCTGGTTCCGGACAACAGCGGCTTGCCGGACGATCACCGTGCGGCCCTGCAAGCCACTTGGTCCCTGTCCATCGAGCACGCGGATCGGTTACCTCCGGCCGGACTGGCCCGCCCCATGCTGCACCTTGCCAGCGTGCTGGATGCCAACGGAATCCCCCTGGCCGTGCTGACCAGTCCTCCGGTTCTGCGCTACCTCACCGATCATCGACCCGCGGGGGTGCACGGACCCTCCGACCCGGTCGGCGTGGAGGACGCGGCCGGAGCACTGTGGTGCCTGGACCGGCTCAGCCTGATCGATCACACGACTGACGGCCCCCATGAGCGAGTCCGTGTTCATGGCCTCATCCAGCGCGCCACTCGCGACACCCTGCCTTCTTCCGTACAGGACAGCCTTGTTGTCACCTGCGCAGAGGCACTCACCGCCGTATGGCCCACGGCCGAGCGCGACTCAGCTCTCACGCAGACCCTGCGGGCCAATGCCGAAGCAGTGATCTCTCACGCAGGTACCGCACTGTGGACGTCCGGCTGCCACGCCGTGCTCCTTCGTACCGGCGAGAGCCTGGGACTGACGGGCTCGGCGAGCGCGGCGCGGATGTACTTCCAGGATCTCCACAAGACGGCCTGCCGGCACCTGGGTCACGACCACGCGGACACATTGACCGTCCGGCACCACTTGATCACCTGGCAGGGCGAGACGGGAGACCTGACCCGCGCCAAGGCGGGCTACGCGGAGTTACTGGCTGATCGGATACGTGTGCTGGGCCCGGATCACCCCGACACCTTGGCCACCCGCGGAGACAAGGCCGCCTTGCGGGGCCGGGCGGGTGATCCGGCCGGAGCCGGTGAAGAATCCAGACGGGTGCTGGAGGCGTCGCTGCGGATTCTTGGCCCCGATCACAGCCAGACCCTCACCGCACGGCTCAACGTGGCCCATTGGACGGGAGCAGCAGGCAGCCCAGCCGAAGCCGTGACAGCGTGCGAGCAGTTGCTCGCGGACACCTCGGAGCTGCTGGGGCCCGACCACCTCAAGTCCCGTGCCGTCCGCCTTCACCTGGCCATCTGGAGAGGCGAAGCGGGAGATCCGGTCGGCGCCGCTTCCGACTTCGAACGCCTCCTGGCTGATCAGCTGAGAGTGCTGGGAGCCGACCATCCCCATACCCTGAGTACGCGCCACGATCTGGCTCGATGGCGGGGGAAAGCCGGGGACCCCGGGACGGCCGTGTCCGAATTCGAGCAGCTTCTGGTCCATCAGCTGAGGGTGCTGGGCCCGGATCACCCCGACACGCTCGCGACCCGTCACGACCTTGCCTCCTGGCGCGGAGAGAGCGGCGACGCGCACACCGCGGTCAGCGAACTGGGGCAGTTGTCGGCCGATCGTCTGCGTGTGCTGGGGGCAGACCATCCAGACGCACTCACCACACGCGCGAATCTCGCGTACTGGCGGGGAAAGGGCGGAGATCCGTCAGGTGCTGTTGTCGCCACGACGGAACTGCTGGCCGACAGGCTGCGTGTCCTCGGCCCGGACCACCCTGACACGCTGACCACTCGCCACAACCTTGCGCAGTGGAAGGCCGAGACGGGGGACGCGGCGGGCGCTGTGGTCGCCGAGTCAGAACTGCTGGTCGATCGGCTGCGTGTGCTGGGGCCCGAGCATCCCCACACGTTCTCCGCACGCCACCACCTCGCCCACTGGACCGGCAGGGCCGGCGACCCGGCCGGCGCAGCGGAAGCTCTTGCGCGGTTACTCGCCGATCAGCTTCGTGTACTTGGTCCGCAGCACCCCGAGACCCGCGCCACCGAAGACAGTCTTGCCTTCTGGAGCATGGAAGCGGAGCGTGGGCATCCGACGTAGCTGGGCTCGGCTGCGGCCCCGGTCGGTCTTCGGCTTCCTCGACGATTCCTGCCTTCGTGGCTTTCATCGAGTGCGGAGGTGACCGCGGGAACCTCGGGCACTCCCATCATGACGGCAGTGGTGTATGCCGCCAGTGTAATAAATTGCAGATGGGGGCGTATGCGTGGCCTGGAAGATCGTCGTGGTCGAGTCGGCTCTCTCGTGGCTTCACGAACTGCGCCGTACTGACCGCGACACTCTGGTTCGGGTCAGCCAGGCTGTCACCGCCCTCCAGGAGGAAGGTCCCGCGCTGGGTCGGCCTCCGGTGGACACGATCAAGGGTTCGGAGCTGTCGAACCTCAGGAGCTCCGCCCGGGGTCGGCAGGGGCCACGGAGGTGCGGTTGCTGTTCGTGTTCGACCCGGACCGCCAGCCGTGATCCTGGTGGGCGGTGACAAGGCGGGCAACTGGTCCGGCTGGTACCGCGTCGCCGTGCCCCAGGCGGAGCAGGCGTACGCGGGGCATCTGAGGCGAATCGATGGAGAGGACGGGGCGCGATGACTGATCACCTCAAGGACCCGCAGGCGATGGTCCTGGCCTCCCGTGTGCATCGCCTCGCCGAGTTGCGGAAGCGGCAGCACACCACACAGGTCCAGGTTGCCGAAGCCATGGGCGTCACCCAGGCCCGCGTCTCGCGCATCGAGAAGGGCCAGTTGGAGCGCAGCGAGGTCGACACCCTGGCCGCTTACGTCAAGGCGCTCGGCGGCGAGTTGAAGATCGTCGCTGACTTCGGTGACGAGACCTACGTCCTCGGCTGATCCGATCGACGCCGCGACCCAGGTCGGTGGACAAACCTGCCTCTTGACGTCAGGGATGATGTTCCGCCGTGGGGCCAGGTGAGGAGCATCATCTCGTCGGTAAGGGACTCCGCTGTACGAAGGTTCCATTCTTCCGGCTGAACTGGACGGATGCGGCCAGGGGCCATCGAGGGGCCAGGAACAGATCGACGAGCAGCACGCAGGACTGACGCTGATCAGTACGCACGACCTGGGGAAACGCCAAAGATGAGCAGGGATCGACAAGGGTCGCCAAGATCCTCGAAGGACTCGTGATCCGTCGGCCGTGGGACGAGTCCCACCGGCCCTCCAGAAGTGCCCCCTGACCTGCGGAAGCATCCCTTCGGGCGCTCGGATTCGGGACTTGGGGCCGGCGGAGTGAAATCCGCTGCCTGCGACTTGTGTGTACTCGTGTGAGCGGACGCGGCGGCGTGCTCCGATGTTCCCGGAGCCCGGGATCTCGGCGAAGGTGCCGGGTTGTTCGTCCGCCCTGTTCCTGCCAGGCTTCACCGTTTGCGCCCGCGGCATCGGCGGCTGAACGTGTGAAGGACGTCGGATCAGGGGCGGGTGCCTACGTGGAGGACGTGCCGGTAGGCCAGTTCGTCGTCGTCCTCGAACACCGTGAACACCACGCGGTCGAACCGTCCAGGATGCGCCGCGATCCAGTCCGCGACGGTGTGCAGCGCGACCGGTGCGGCCTCCTCCTTGGGATAGCCGAAGACGCCGGTGCTGACTGCGCAGAGGGCGACGGTGCGGATGGTCTCCACTTCGGCGGCGAGGTCCAGGCAGGCCCGGTAGGAGGAGGCGAGCGCCTGCGCGTCATGCGCGTGCGGACGGCTCCGGACGACAGGGCCGATGGTGTGCAGGACGTACCGGGCGGGCAGGTGGTAGCCACGGGTGATCTTGGCCGTACCGGTGGGTTCGAGGGCTCGTTGCGCCGTGATGATCGTGTGGCAGTCGTCGCGCAGACGAGGTCCGGCGGCATTGTGGATGGCGTTGTCGATGCAGGGGTGCAGCGGGCGGAAACAGCCGAGCAGTTCGCTGTTGGCGGCGTTGACCACGGCGTCCGCGGCGAGCGTGGTGATGTCTCCCCGCCACAGTACGGTCTCGGCCGCGGCGGGGAACGCCGTGCCGTGGAACTCCTCCTCGACCGTGCGCAGTTCCAGCGCCGGGACAGCGGGCCGCAGCTGCCGCTCCGCACCGAGCAGCGCGTCCAGCTCCCGGTCCGCTCCTTCCGGCAGCGGACCGGGTTCACGGACGGTCAGCAGAGCGCGCAGCACCCTGCGGGCCGTTGCTCCGCCGGCATGGGAATCGGCATCGGCGAGGCTCCTCAGTGACTCGGACCGCAGCCCGAGCCGGGAGACGGCCGGATCGGCGCTGAGCAGGTGCAGTGCCGAGCGTACGTGGGCGTCCAGCCGGGCGGCTGTGGCCGGGGCCGCCGTCGGGCGGAAGGGCTTGTCGAGGGCGACGGCTGACCGGTAAGCGGTCAGGGGCAGTGCGGAGAGCTGCGTCTCCGTCCCGGCGGAGGCATCGGACTCGGCGCGGATCGGAATCATCAAAGGCTCCGGGTGGGGCGGGTGAACGAGGTGCGCCGATGACCCGGCCCCGCACGCCGGCACGCGCGGGGCCGGACGATCGGCGGGGGAGGGGGGGATCACAGCTCTTCGAGTGTGCCGACGTGCAGGTGTTGTGGAAGACGACGCCGTTGTCGACGCTGAACCTGTACGTCTTTCCCGCGTAGGCGATGTTGCTCATGCCTTGCGCTCCGTCGACGTGTCCGGTGGTCCGGGCGGCGTACAGGCTGGTCAGAACAGGCCGTTGTCGTGCGGCAGTTCGGCCGGGACGGGCGCGATGACGTCCCAGTGCTCGACGATCTTGCCGTCCGCGACACGGAAGAGGTCGTAGTAGGCGACGGGCACGCCGAACTCGCCCTCGGACTGTGTCAGGACGAAGTCGCCCTCGGCGATGACCTTGTGGACCTTCGTGTAGACGAGGTTCTTGCCCTCCTCGGCCCACTTTGCGGCGGCCGCCCCGAAGCCGTCGAGGCCGTCGGCGGCCTCGGTGTTGTGCTGGTGGTAGGTCTCGGTGGAGATGTAGTCGGTGAGCACCGAGTAGTCGGCGCCGACGAGGACCCTCTCGGCGAACTCGGCCACCAGGGCACGGTTGGCGCCGGTCTTGTCGGTCTCGGTGACCGCGGTGGGGCCGTCGGTCTGGGAGCGGCCGGAGACGGTGGCCTTGACCTGCGGGGTCAGGGCGTCCCAGTGCTCGGCCAGCTTGCCGGCGGCGTCGACCCGGAAGATGTCGAACCCGACGAGCGGGTCCGGACCGAAGCCGTGGTAGGTGCCGTGCAGGGCGACCAGGTCGCCGTCGGCGATGACCCGGGCGCCCTCGTGGCGGAAGTCCTCGCCGAGACTGGCGACGAGTCCGCGGAGGGCCTCGGGGCCGTCGGCGGCGAGGGCGCTGTGCTGCTTGTAGTCCGCGGCCAACCAGCGGTCCACCGCGGAGGGGTCCTTGTCGCCGAACAGCTCGGCGGCGGCCTGGAGGACGGTGTTCTTTGCGTTGCTCATGGCTGTCTTCCTTGTTCGCGGACCTGCGAGGGATGGACCGGCGGTGGAGTGGTGACCTGTTCAAACCATGCCGACGGCGCCCGGTTCACCGGCATGAAAAGGGACCAGCGATGGTCAGAATGCGACGGCCTACCTTTTCGGGGTGTGTGGGCCGGCTCCCTGCGCGCGGACGATGTCGGCGAGGGGCGTGGCGGGGTGGCCGGTGAGGCGGGGCACGGCGTCGCTGACACCGTCGAGTTCGCCGGACGCGATGGCCGTGTAGGTGGACACCCAGGCGTCCAGCTGCCACGGCGGAGCTCCGGAGGAGGTACGGGAGGCGTAGGCCTCCTCGACCGTCTCCTGCCGGTAGGCGACGGTGCGTCCGAGCTGCTCGGACAGGATGACGGCCGCCTCCTCCAGCGTGAGGGACTCGGGCCCGGTCAGGTCGTGGGCCACGCCCGCGTGGACGTCCGGCCGGGACAGCACCGCGGCGGCCGCGTCGGCGATGTCGTCCTGACCGACGAACGCGGCGCGGCCCTGCCCGGCCGGGCCGCGGATGACGCCGTCCTCGCCGACGAGGTCGGGGACGAACTCCGCGTAGAAGTTGTCCCGGAGGAAGGTGTACGCCAAGCCGCTCGCGCGGATGTGCTGCTCGGTGTGGAAGTGGTCGCGTGCCAGGGTGAAGGTGGCGTCGGGTGCCGCGCCGTAGAAGGAGACGTACACCAGGTGCCGGACACCTGCCTCCGCGGCGGCGTCCACGAACGCCTGGTGCCGGGCGAGCCGGTCGGCGCTCTCCGAGGCGGAGACCATGAAGACGGTGCGGGTGCCGGCGAGGGCCTCCCGTACGGTGTCCTGGTCGGCGTAGTCGGCTCGGACGGCCGCCGTGTCGGGAAGCCGCGGAGCACGTTCCGGGCTGCGGACCAGGAGCTTCTGCGGGATGCCCTGGTCAGCCAGCCGTCGGGCGACGCGCCCGCCCAGCCGGCCGGTGGAGCCGGTCACGGCGATCGGCGGGACGGATACCGCGGATACCTCGGACATGACGTGACATTTCTTCCTGTGGTGACGGAGGTGCACTGCCGGTGCAGTTCAGGGATCGAGCCCGTCGAGGAGCCGGTCCGCTCCGAGGGGAACGGACAGAGCTCGTGTCCCGAGGTCCGCGGGGACGTCGGAATGGGCGGGATTGATCCGGACGAGCCGGGCCCGGGGGGTCTGGCGCACCAGGTTCTCCATGGGCCGGCGGATGACGCCGGGGGTACTGAAACCGGCACCGATCTCCAGCACCAGCAAGGCGCTGTCCGCGGGCGCGGCGTCGAGCCATCGGACCAGCTGCCGCCCTGCGGGCAGATAGGAGTCGTCGACGAACTCGGGACCGACGCGGACGTTGGGGAAGACGTCGGCACCGCAGCGAGGGCAGCGCGGCAGGGCCCGAGGGTCGGTGACCCGGCCGGTGTCGCGGTCGTACGCGGCAAGGACCGTGTCGAGGAACGGTCTGCTGGACCAGGTGTCCCGTGTGCACGGGACCGTGCACTGGAGGCGGCCGTAGTCGCCCTGCGGGGTGTGGACCCGGTCCGCCTCGAAGCCGTTGCGGGAGAAGAGGGCATCGACGTTGGATGTCATCACCCAGTGGTCGCGGTCGCCGACCAGCTCCCTCAGCCTGCGGTAGAGGGGGTTGGGTTCGGGGCTGAAGCGGATGTCGTCGATGTGGACGGCCCAGTAGCCCCACATCATGTCCTTCGGCAGGGGCGCGCCGAGCAGGTAGCGCGAACGCAGGCCGAGCCGGTACAGCGCCGGCAGCAGTTCCCGGAAGCGTTCGGTGTCACCGTAGTCGTAGCCGGCGGCCGCGCTCAGACCCGCGCCGGCCGCGATCAGGACCCGATCGGCCTCCTCCAGCCAGGCGCGGACGGTGTCATGTGCCGGTGCGGTCGAGGCGGGAGCGTTGCTCATGGTGCTCACTACGCGAGGATCCCTTCCAGTGCCACGGACACCTGGTTCATGTACTCGTCGAAGGCCGTGGTCGGTTCTTCGGCACGGGACAGCGGGCCGTCCGGACCCGCGGCCCGGGCCGTGGCCACGGGAGGGGGCTCAGGCCGGGCTCGACGGCGAGCACTCGGTGGGTACCGCGCTGCCACGTGCCGTCCTTTCCTCTTTCCGCCAAGGAGACGTTCCGTATCCACAGCGGCACGACCAACGTACGAAGGCCCCGCAGGGAAAGCCGGATAAACTTCCGACTGATGATGGCCAAAAACCGACACCGCTCGCCGCGCGAGATCCCGGAGATCCCGTTCGCCGCGCCCGCGGGCACTCCCGCCGGTATCGAGGTCATGCCGCTGGCGGAGCTACGGCGGCGCGTCTCCGAGGACACCCTCGCGCGGCC
Source organism: Streptomyces fuscichromogenes (assembly GCF_014645815.1). Lineage (GTDB taxonomy): Bacteria > Actinomycetota > Actinomycetes > Streptomycetales > Streptomycetaceae > Streptomyces > Streptomyces fuscichromogenes. Next base: position 642,882 of record NZ_BMML01000002.1, read on the forward strand.
CCAACGCCCCGACTTCCACCACCTGCTCACGCTCACTGCGGGCGAACTCCGGCACGTCGTCGACTTCAACGGCCACGCCCTGCGGCCGGGCTCCTGGCTGTGGGTGCGCCCGGGGCAGGTGCATCAGTGGGGCGACCTCGCCAGGGCAGAGGGCACGCTGATCCTCTTCCAGCAGGACGTGCTGGACCCGGGCACGGCGACGGCCGCCCGGGTCGACGATCCGCACGCACCGGTCGTCACCACTCCCGCCGCCGCCGACGCCGAGGCGGTGACCATGGCCGCGGAACACCTGAGCCGCGAGTTCCAGGCGCTCGGTCACCTGCCTCTGGACATACACATGGCGGCCCTGCGCCACCTCCTCGCCGTCCTCCTGCTGCGGCTGGCCCATCTCACCGTCCCGGCCGACAGCCCCGCACCGGAGCCGGACGAGACCTATCTGCGGTTCCGTGACGCGGTCGAGCGGCACTTCACCGCCACCCGACGGGTGGAGGACTACGCGCACATGCTCGGCTATTCGGGGCGTACCCTCGCCCGGGCGACGCTGGCGGGCGCCGGGCTCAGCGCGAAGGAGTTCATCGACCGCCGGGTCGTGCTGGAGGCGAAGCGTCTGCTGGCGCACGGTGACGAGACCGCGGCACAGATCTCGGACCACCTCGGTTTCATCACGGCCTCCCAGTTCAGCAAGTACTTCATACAACGCACGGGCCGTTCCCCGATCGACTTCCGCAAGGGGATCCGGGGACTGGTGACCGACGTGACTCCCGGACAGGCGGAGCAGGGCCGGAACGATCAGAAGGGGTAGTGGGCCTGCTGGGTCGCGATCGTCACCCAGCGGGTGTTGGAGAACGCCTCGATGCCCCACCGTCCACCGAACCGGCCGTATCCGGAGGCCTTCACGCCGCCGAAGGGCGCGTGGGGCTCGTCGGCCACGGACTGGTCGTTGATGTGCACGATGCCCGTCCGGACGCGACGGGCGACGGTCAGCCCGTGGGTGGCGTTCTCGGTGATGATGCCGCAGGTCAGACCATTGTCGGTGTCGTTGGCGACGGCCACGGCGGTGTCGTCGTCGCCGAACGTCTCGACGACGCAGACCGGTCCGAAGGCCTCCGCGTAGTACAGGTCCGCGTCCTTGGGGACGCCGGTGAGCACGGTCGCCGCGTGCACCGCGCCCTCCGGCCGTCCGCCGCCCGCCAGCACGGCGGCGCCCTTGGCGACCGCGTCCTCCACCAGAGCGGCGACGCGCTGCGCGGCGGAGGCGGTGACCAGCGGGCCCACCACGGTGTGCGGCAGGGCGGGGTCCCCGGCTCGGAGGGAGGCGACCTTGGCGGTGAACTTCCGCGTGAACTCCTCGGCCAGCGACTCGTGTACGAGGATGCGGTCGCCCGACATGCAGATCTGCCCGGAGTTCATGAACACGCTGAAGGTGACGGCGTCGACGGCGTAGTCCACGTCCGCGTCGTCCAGGACGATCACCGCGTTCTTGCCGCCCAGTTCGAGCACGGCCGGCTTGAGGTGCTTCGCCGCGTGGGTGCCGATGATCCGGCCGACCCCGGTGGAGCCGGTGAAGTTCACGGCACGCACCCGCGGATCGGCGATCAGCACCTCGGCGATCTCCGCCGCGTCCTCCCGGGCGTTGGTGACCACGTTGAGCACCCCGTCGGGCAGTCCCGCCTCGCGCAGCACGTCCGCGACCAGCAGTCCGCAGGCGATCGGCGCGTCCTCGCTGGGCTTGACGACGACCGTGTTGCCGGCGGCGAGCGGCGCCGCCACGGCCCGGACACCGAGGATGACCGGAGCGTTCCACGGCGCGAACGCCGCGACCACGCCCAGCGGTTCCCGCACGGCCAGGCCCAGCGCGCCCTCCTCCTGGGCGCTGAGCACCGCACCGCGCGGTGCGGTGATGGCGGCGGCCGCCTCCCGCAGGATGTTCGCCGCCAGCCCCACGTTGAAGAACGCCCAGGGGCGGGTGCCCCCGGCCTCGTGGGCCATGAGGTCGGCCACCTGCTCGGCACGTGCGTCCAGCAGGTCGGCGGCCCTGAGGAAGATCGCGCGACGGGCGAACGGCGAGACCGCGGCCCATTCGGCGAACGCCGCGTCGGCGGCGTCCACGGCCCGGGTCACGTCCTGGGGACCGGCCGCGGCGACGGTCGCGTAGACCTCGCCGGTGTAGGGGTTGATGTCCTCGGCGGTGCGGCCGGAGAGGGCGGGCACGTCCTTGCCGCCGATGTGGAGTTCACGGGTGAGGGACATGAAGGGCTTCTTTCGGTGCGGGGCGGTCGTGGCAGGGCCACGGGGTGTGCGCGGCTCAGGCGGTCATGCGGACGATCAGGCGGGCACGCGGACGATCAGGCGGGCATCCGGACGATCGGCTTGATGACGTCGCCGGAGTACGACGCCTCCAGCGCCTGCTCGATCTGGTCGAAGGCGAACCAGGAGACGAGGCGTTCCATGGGAAAGCGGCCCTGGCGATACAACTCGATGAGCGCGCCGATGAGTTGGGTACTGCGACCGCCGCCGCCGAGGACGCCCACGATGCGCTTGCCCCACAGGGTGGTGAGGTGGTCGAGGGTGAACTCGGCTCCCGCCGGGGCGCCGCCGATGAGCGCGCAGGTGCCGAGCATGCCGACCGAGTCCGCGGCCTGGCGCACGACGGAGAGGATGCCGGTGCACTCCAGGGCGTTGTCGGCGGGCCCGCCGCAGATGTCCTGGACGGCGGCGACGGGGTCCGTGTCGGTGGCGTTCACGGTGTGTGTGGCGCCGAGTTCCGCCGCCAGCTCCAGCCGGGAGGTGTGCCGGTCGACCGCGATGATCGTGGTCGCGCCGCTGTTGCGGGCCGCCATGACGGCGGCCAGCCCCACCGAGCCGGTGCCGTAGATCACGAGACTGGAGCCGGTCTGCGGGCGCAGCGTGTTCAGCACGGCGCCCGCTCCGGTGGACAGCCCGCAGGCCAGGGGTCCGAGCAGGTCGAGCGGGATGTCGTGCGGGACCTTCACCAGGCTGTTGGCCCGCGTCAGGGAGTGCGTGGCGAACGACGACTGGCCGAAGAAGTGTCCGTGGAGGGCGCCCCCGTCCGGGCGGCGCAGGGCGGAGGTCCCGGTGCCCGGCCGGACTCCGCCGACGAGGAGTTCGCCGAGCCGGGCGCAGTAACGGGGCTCACCGGCCAGGCAGTTGCGGCACTCGCCGCACCAGGGCCAGCCGATGACGACATGGTCGCCCTCCTGCACCGACGTGACGCCGGGACCCACTGCGGTCACGACACCGGAGCCTTCGTGGCCGAGCACCCCGGGGGCGGGGAAGGGAAGGTCACCGTGGCGTGCCAGGCCGTCGGTGTGGCAGATGCCGGTGGCCGCGATCCGCACGAGGACCTCGCCCGTGCCCGGCTCGTCCAGCTCGACGTCCTGGAGCCGGAACGGGCCGTCCTGCTTGTCGAAGACGGCGGCTTGTATACGCATGGCGGCTCCTGGGACACAGGGAACAGCTCCACTCAGCCTGTTCGCCTGGTGAAATAAGTTCCACAGACTGTGGCGGCGTGAGTCTGCGCCCGTCCGGAGCCGGTGTCAATGAACCGAGGTTGTACTGTTCCGTATGCAGGGATGTCTGTTTCAATTATTCGAACAACATCGCCTGCGTGTCCCTTCGGATCAGGCCTGCGGCCGATGACCGAGCCGGGTGGAGATCTCCGTCGTGGCCCGCCGCAAGGGGGCCTCCAGGCGCGACATGACGGATTCCACCGAGGCGTTCCACACCGTGAGGTGCACCGCGACGTTGACCGCGGCCACCACGGCGCCGGACCGGTCCCGCACCGGCGCGGCCAGCGACCGCAGCCCGGGCGCGAGTTCCTCGTCGTTGAGCGCGAACCCGGTACGCCGCACCCGTGCCAGCGCCACCATGAGCTGCTCCCGCGCGGTGATCGTCTTCGGACCCCGGCGGGCGAGATCCGTGCGATCGACCAGGTCACGCAGTACGGCCGGCTCCTGGTGCGCGAGCAGGACCTTGCCCATCGACGTGCAGTAGGCCGGAAGCCGGGAGCCGACGTGCAGATGGAGGCCCATGGCGAAGGTGCCCGCGCGCCCGCTGCGCCGCCGGTCCACGTACACGATGTCCGGGCCGTCGAGCACGGCCATGCTCACGGTGTAGCCGGTCTCGTCCGACAGGGCCTGCAGGAACGGCCCGGCGACGCGGGTGATCTCCATGGAGTTGATCGCCGCGAATCCGAGGTCGACGACCCGGGGCCCCAGGGAGTACTTCCGGGAGTCCGGATCCTGTTGCAGATAGCCGAGTTTGGCGAGTGTCGCCACGTACCGGTAGGTGGTGCTGCGGTTGAGGCCGACCGCGCGCCCCAGGTCGGAAATGCCCAGCACGGGACGGTTCTCGCTGAACGACGAGAGGATCAGCAGCCCACGTTCCAGGGACTGGGAGAACCCTGCGGCGGATGCCGACGGTGGTGTCGGTGTAGTCATGCCCGCAGGGTAGTGCCGATTGTTTCAATTATTAGAACGCCGCGTTGACTTTCGTGACAGCCACTCCTACGTTCCCCCCACCTTTGGTTCACCAGGAGGGCAAACATGCCTGAGTCTCCTATGTCCGAACCGTCTCCCGAACCCAGCAGACGCCAGATTCTGCGTACGGCGGGACTCGGTATGTCCGGACTCGCCCTGGCAAGTCCGCTGCTCGCCGCCTGCAAGGTCGGCAGCGGCGGCAGCGGCGGCAGCGGCGGAGCGGCCACGCTGAAGATCGGGTTCGTCAGCCCGCGCACCGGCGCCGCGGCCGGTTTCGGCGAGCCGGACGCGTACGTGCTCGGTCTGGCCCGCAAGGCCTTCGCCGACGGCCTGACCATCGGCGGCAAGAAGTACCAGGTCAAGATCATCGACAAGGACGGCCAGTCCAATCCGCAGCGCGGATCCCAGGTGGCCAACGACCTGATCAACGCCGAGGGCGTCGACCTGATGCTCACCACGTCGACGCCGGAGACGGTCAACCCGGTCTCCGACGCGTGCGAGGCCGCCGGCGTCCCGTGCATCTCCACCGTCGTCCCCTGGGAGGCCTGGTACTTCGGCCGGGGAGCCAAGCCGACCCAGAAGCAGGCCTACCGGTACACCTTCCACTTCTGCTTCGGCGTCGAGCAGTTCCACCAGGCCTACACGCATCTGTGGCCGCAGGTGAAGACGAACAAGAAGACCGGCGTCATGTGGCCCAACGACTCCGACGGCAACGCCATCCGGCAGGCACTGGGCCCCCTGCTGGAGAAGGACGGCTACGACATCGTCGATCCCGGCGCCTACACCGACGGCACCAACGACTACTCGTCGCAGATCGCCCGCTTCAAGTCCGAGCACTGCGAGATCTTCAACACCTTCCCCATCCCCTCCGACTTCGCCACCTTCTGGCGGCAGGCGGCGCAGCAGGGCTACCGGCCCAAGATCGTGCAGGTCGCCAAGACGGGCCTGTTCCCCTCCCAGGTCGAGGCGCTGGGCTCCATCGGCGTCGGCATCGCGGGCGGCGCCTACTGGACCCCGACCTTCCCCTACAGCTCCTCCCTCACCAAGATCTCCTCCAAGGATCTGGCCGACGGCTACCAGAAGTCGTCCGGCAAGCAGTGGACCCAGCAACTCGGCCCCAGCCTGGCCCTGTTCGACGCCGCCGCGGCGGCGTTCCAGGCCGCCACCGACCCCAAGGACAAGAAGGCCGTCGCCAAGGCGATCGCCGGTCTCGACGTGCAGACCCCGGTCGGCAGGCTCCAGTGGGGCAAGGGACCCAACGCCAACGTCGTCGCCACCCCCATCCTCGGCGGCCAGTGGGTGCAGGCGGCCAAGGGCAGTCCGTACAAGCTGGACTTCGTCCTGTGCGAGAACTCCAGCGACCCCAACGTCCCCGTCGCCGCGCGCCTGCACCCCTACACCTCATGAGCGCCGTGAGCACCCCGGCAGCCGACCCCACGAGGACGCAGGAGTCGCCGCCCGTCCTGGTGGGGGCCGGACTGACCCTGAACTACGGTGACCTGCGCGTCCTGGACGGCGTCGACTTCCACGTCGGCGCCGGCGAGGCGGTCGGCATCGTGGGCCCCAACGGCGCAGGGAAGACCACCCTGTTGAACGCCCTGGCCGGATCGGTCACACCCGACCGGGGCACCATCCGCCTCGACGGCCACGACGTCACGTCGATGCGACCGGAGCTGCGGTGCCGGCAGGGAATCGGCCGGGCGTTCCAGATCCCGCGCCCCTTCGGCGGGATGACCGTTCTGGAGAACGTCCTGGTAGGCGCCTCCTACGGCACCCGGCTGTCGCGGCGCGCCACCCACCGGCGGTGCGTCGAGGTCCTGGAACTCTGCGGTCTGATCGACCTCGCCAACCGGCGTGCCGAGAGCCTCGGCCTGCTGCACCGCAAACGGCTCGAACTCGCCCGCTCCCTGGCGACCGACCCGTGCGTCCTGCTCCTCGACGAGATCGGCGGCGGCCTCACCGACGCCGAGGCCGCCGAACTCGTCGGCACCATCAAGCAGTTGCGGACCCTCGGCATCAGCATCGTGTGGATCGAGCACATCGTCCACGTGCTGGTCCAGGTCATCGACCGCCTGGTGTGCATGGACGCCGGGCGCGTCCTCGCCGAGGGCGAGCCGCAGGCCGTCCTGCGCGACGCGCATGTCGTCGACGCCTACCTGGGAAGGGGCAGCCATGGCTGACCTGCTGCACATCTCCCACCTCGACGCCCGCCACGGACTCCTCCCGGCGGTACGCGACCTGTCGCTGACGGTGTCCGACGGCGAGGCGGTCGCCCTGGTGGGCGCCAACGGGGCAGGAAAATCAACCTTGTTGCGCACCGTGGCCGGGGCCCACCCGGCCGCCGGCGGAACCGTCACCTTCGACGGGGACGACATCACCGGCCTGGCGGCGCACCGACGCGTGACACGGGGCCTGGCCCTCGTACCCGAAGGCCGCAAGCTCTTCCCCGACCTCACCGTGGAGGAGAACCTGCTCGTCGCCGGCCGCCGCGCCAGGCCCGGACCATGGAGCGTCGACACCGTCCTGGACGCCTTCCCCCTTCTGCGGCCGATCCGCCACAAGAGGGCCGGCAGCCTGTCCGGCGGCCAGCAGCAGGCCACTTCCATCGGCCGCGCCCTGATGACCAACCCCAGGCTGCTGCTGGTCGACGAGGTCTCGCTCGGCCTCGCACCGGTCGCCGTCGATTCCGTCTACGAGTCACTCACGGCGCTCATCGCCGACGGCGCCACCGTCGTCCTGGTCGAGCAGGACCTCAGCCGCGCGATGTCGGTGGCGGACCGCGTGGTCTGCATGCTCGAAGGCCGCGTCGTCCTCGACACCCCCGTCGGCGAGGTCACCCGCGACCAGGTCACCGACGCCTACTTCGGCCTCGGCCGTGCCGGCACGACCTCCGCCCCGGTCGAGACACCGGCGGCCCACCCCACCCCGGAGCGGACATGAGCTGGATCAACGCCCTCGTCCAGGGTCTCTTCCTCGGCGGCCTGTACGCCCTCTTCGCCTGCGGCCTGTCCCTGCTGTTCGGCGTCATGCGCATCATCAACCTCGCCCACGGCGACCTCGCCGTCCTCGGCGCGTTCGGGGTCTGGTGGGTCTCCGACCGGGCCGACGTGTCACCGTTCCTGGCGCTGCTCGCGGTGCTCCCGGTGATGCTCGCCCTCGGCTACGCGCTCCAGCGCACCGTCCTCGCCCGCAGCCTGCGCGGCGGAGAACTCACCCCTCTGCTCACGACCTTCGGACTCGCCATCGTCCTGCAGAACGCCCTGCTGCAGATCTTCTCCCCGGACGTGCGCTCGCTGGGCCCGTCCGTGGGCTCGCTGTCGACCGGCAGCTGGAAGATCACCGACCAGCTGTCCGTTCCCTACCTCGGCGTGCTGATCCTCGCCGTGGCCGTCGGGGTCCTGGGCGCACTCCAGTTCCTGCTGCAACGCACCGGATTCGGCCGGGAGATGCGTGCCACCGCCCAGGACCCCGACACCGCGGCGCTCGTGGGCGTACCGGCGGCGTCCGTCTACGCCCGCGCCGCCGCGATCGCCGTCGCGGTGGCCGCCCTGGCCGGGACCTTCCTGGCCCTCCACTCCACCTTCGACGCCTCCAGCGGCCCGACCCAGCTCGTCTTCGCCTTCGAAGCGGTGGTCATCGGCGGTCTGGGATCCCTGTGGGGCACGCTGACCGGCGGCGTCGTCCTCGGCATCGCCCAGACCCTCGGCGCCCAGATCGACCCGCAGTACTCGATCCTCGCCGGGCACCTGGTCTTCCTCGTCATCCTGGCCGGACCCCGCGGCCGGTTCATCGCCACCCGGAGAGCCCACGCATGACCACAGCAGCCGCTCCCGCCCCGCCCGGCGCATGGTCCGTCCAGCGCGCCGGCCTGGCGTCCCGCATCGGTTCCAGCGCCCTCGTCCTCGTCGCGATCGCCCTGTTCGCCGTTCCCCAGATCCTCAGCGCGAACGTCGTCCAGCAACTCACCAGCCTGCTGGTCTTCCTCATCCTCGCCGTCATGTGGAACGCCCTGGCCGGATACGCCGGGCTCGTCTCGGTCGGCCAGCAGGCGTTCATCGGGTTCGGCGCCTACGGCACGATCTACCTCACCCAGCGCGGCATACAGCCGTACCTCGCCGTCGTCCTGGCATCCCTCGCCTCCGCCGTGCTCGCGGCGGTGCTCTCGCTGCTCGTCCTGCGGCTGCGCGGCGGCCAGTTCGCCGTGGGCACCTGGGTCGTCGCCGAGGCGATCGCCCTGTTCGTGATGCTCGACCAGAGCCTCGGAGGCGGAACCGGCGTCTCCCTCCAGGGGCTCAGCGGTTACGCCCCCGAGGTGCGCCGCGCCTTCACCTACTGGCTCACCCTCGCCTTCGCCGTCCTCCTGCTCGTCCTGCTCTTCCTCCTGCTGCGGCACCGCACCGGAGCGGCTCTGCAGGCGATCCGCGACGACGAGGACGCCGCCGCCTCGCTCGGCGTGCGGGTCAGACCGCTCAAGCTCATGCTGTTCGTCCTCGCCGGCTTCGGATGCGGCGCCGCGGGCGCCCTCACCCTGGCCAACACGCTCTTCATCCAGCCCCAGTCGATCTTCGGGGTGCAGTGGTCGGCGTACATGATCTTCATGGTGCTGGTCGGCGGGATCGGCACCTTCGAAGGGCCGATCATCGGCGCCGTCCTCTTCTTCGCCGTGCAGTACTTCTTCGCCGACCAGGGAGCCTGGTACCTCATCGGGCTCGGCCTGGCCGCCGTCGCCTTCGCCCTCTTCCTCCCGCGCGGGCTGTGGAGCCTGCTGAACGACCGGCTGCACGTCCAGTTGCTACCTGTCGGTTACCATCTGCGGCGGCAGGGGGCCCGTCCCCGGTCGTCATCGAGGGAGACTTGACCAGGTGAACGTTCCTGACCCCACGGCGACGGACGCGGGCCGTCCGGCCCGCCCGCTCACGGTGCGCCACCACATCGGCGGCGAGTGGACCGAGCCGCTGGGCGGAGGGACCTACCCCGACCACGACCCGTGGACCGGATCCGTCATGGCGACGGTCGCCGCGGGCGACGCCGAGGACGCCCGCCGGGCGGTGGACGCCGCCCAGGCGGCCTTCGCCGGGTGGGCCGACGCGCTGCCGGCCGAGCGACAGCGGGTCCTGCTGCGCGCGGGCGACCTCCTCGACCGCCGTCGCGAGGAGGTCATCGGCCTCCTGACGAGGGAGACGGGGTGCGGCCGCCACTACGCGACGGTCCAGCTGGACTTCAGCGTCTCCCTGCTCCGCCAGGCCGCCGGACTCCCCTACACCGCTGTCGGACAGGTGCTGCCCTCCGACATCCCCGGCACCCGGGCGCTCGCCGTCCGCCAGCCGGTCGGAGTCGTCGCGGCCATCGCCCCGTGGAACGCCTCCCTGGTGCTGTCCGGTCGCAGCATCGTCGGCCCGATCGCCCTCGGCAACACCGTCGTCCTCAAGCCGTCCGAGGAGTCGCCCCTCACCGGCGGCACGCTCTGGGCCGAGATCTTCGCCGAGGCCGGACTCCCGCCGGGCGTCCTCAACGTGATCACCCATGCCCCCGGCGACGCCGGCGCCGTGGCGGACGCGCTCATCTCGCATCCCGCGGTGCGCCGCATCAACTTCACCGGCTCCACGCCCACCGGACGCCGCCTCGCCGAGACGGCCGGCCGCCACCTCAAGCGCATCGTCCTCCAGCTCAGCGGCCAGAACCCGCTCCTCGTCCTCGCCGACGCCGACCTGGCCTACGCGGTCGACGCCGCGGTCTACGGCGCGTTCGTGCACCAGGGGCAGGTGTGCATGTGCGCCCGCCGTATCTACGTCGAGCGGCCGATCGCGCAGGAGTTCACCCGCCTCTTCACCGAGAAGGCGGCGGCGCTGCCCGTCGGTGACCCGCACGATCCTCGTACCGTGGTCGGACCGGTGATCAACAAATGGGCGCTGTCCCTCCTGGACCGCCGCGTCGAGGAGGCCGTCTCGATGGGCGCACGTCTCCTGACCGGGGGCACGGCCGAGCCGCCGTGTTACCCGCCCACCGTCCTGACCGACGTCCCCGAGGGCGCCGAACTCGCCTTCGACGAGACCTTCGGGCCGGTCGTCATCCTGGAGACGGTCGACGACGCCGACCATGCCGTGGAGCGCGCGAACGCCTCCCGCTACGGACTGACCGCGGGTGTCCTGACCGGCGGAGCCCATCGTGGACTGGACATCGCCCGCCGCCTTGAGGCCGGGATAGTGCATGTCAACGACCAACCGGTCAACGACGAGCCGAACATGCCCTTCGGTGGTGTGAAGGAGAGCGGCTGGGGCCGCTTCGGCACGGGTTTCGCGGCGGAGGAATTCACCGAACTCCGCTGGATCACACTGCGTGGGGAGCCTCGCGACTTCGCGTTCTGACGGGGCCGCAGCGGACTTCGGCCGATGACCGTCCTGGGCGGGGTGCCAGTAGCGGTACCCCGCCTGGACCGTGATCAACTCCGTCTCGGTGATGGAGTCGAGCAGGCGACGGGCGTTCCTGGGGGAGTGCGGGAGATGCACGGTGTCCGGCCAGGAGATGAGGTCCTCGTCCGGCAGCAGGACGGCGCTCCCCTTGCGGGAGGTGATGTGAACGCGTCCACTTCTCATGGTGTTTGGCGGCGCGGGACTCCGGAGGCGCAGCGGGGAAGCCGCGGAGTCTGGTGTGATTTTTGGGTGTCGGGGCGTCAACTCTGCCTGAACGGACTGAATCCACTGCCCGTGGGTTGGGCGTCCGGCGGTGGTCGGGGGAGCCCCAGCCCATCTGACCTGCGGCGGAGTAGGCGAGCTTCGCTGTCGCCCGCCGCCGGGGCGACTGCTCTGAGGATCGATGCCGAGACCCAGGGGCCGTACAGGGGCCGGGACGGCGTAGCCGTGTCCAAGCCGACGGTTTCTCCGGGGCGATCCGTTGCCCGCGTTTGCGGGTCGCGCGGCAGGGGCTGGTGCCCCAGAAAGCTCCCCCGGCCCGACCGCCCGTTCCGGACTCAGCCGGTGCTCGTCGGCAGCGGTTCGTCCAGGAGGAAGGCCCGCAGCAGTGCGGTGTAGCGGCGGGGCTGTTCGCCCGAGACGGAGTGTCCGGCTCCCTTGACGGTCACCAACGCGGAGCCTGCGAGGGTGTGGTGGTACTCGGCGGTCACGGCGGGCCTGATGAAGTCGCACTCCCCTCGCATGATCAGAGAGGGGACGCGCAGGGTGCGCAGACGGGGCCGGGGGTCGGGGAGCTTCTCGAAGTCCCTGACGGTCATCTGGTTGCTGTAGAAGCCCTGAGGGTTGTCGTGCGCGGTGGTGGGCGGAGCGGCCTCGCACGAGGTGCTGTCCTTTCCCTGGAGGGCGACTTCGTGCATCCAGTGGTCCACCTCGCCGTCGCCGACCAGCGCGTGCGCGGCGCCGGGGTTGATCCCCAGGAGCAGGCTCGCCGCGATGATGCGGGGTGCGCTGTCCAGCCGGTCGAGCCGGGCCTTCTGGGCGGGGGAGAGACGGTTCCAGGGTTCCCCGGCCCTGGAGCCGGGGTATTGACGGCCCCACAGCGCGCCCGGCGAGGTGAAGACCGCTTTGGCGACGTGTTCGCCATGGGCGGCCAGGTACTGGGCGGTGAGCGATCCGCCCCAGGACTGGCCGACCAGGATGATCCGGTCGGCACCGAGTGTGCGCCGGATCGCCTCCAGGTCGGCGACCTGGCGGGCGACGGTGTATCCGGTGACGTCCCGCAGCCGGGTGGAGCGGCCGGCGCCGAGCTGGTCGTAGGAGTAGACGTCGAAGCCGTCCGCCGCGAGTTCACGGCCCCCGGTGGGGACGCCCTCGCCGGGGGTACCAGGACCACCGTGCAGGAAGATCACCGGGGTCGGTCTGGCCTTGCCCGCGGCGGGGGCATGGACGTAGGCGATGCGTGAACCGGTCGGCAGATCCCAGAACCGCACGCCGGGCGGGGCGGGGGCGGCCGTCGTGGTGGGCATCGGACGCAGGACGGTGACGGCGGCGAGGACGGCGACGGCCGCGGTCAGGCCGGCCGTGAGGAACGCGGACGCCCGCCGCGCCGGGCGGCGGTCGAGGCCGAACAGGGCGAACGCCGCCCGGACCGGCAGCCCGCCGGCCAGGGCGCCGCAGACGAGACCGACGACGACCAGGACCGGCACGCTCGCGGTGACGAATGCCGCGGCCAGGAAACCTGCCACCGCCACGGCAGGGGTCAGCAGGAGCGCCAGGAACAACAGGGCACCGCCGGCGACACGGCGGAGAAGTATGCGTGACATGCCTTCGAGGCTAGAAAGCCGACGCGCGCTGTCCGTCCGGCTCAGGGACGGTTTCGGCGGGGGTGAAGGCCGCCGTGCGGCGGGGTGCCGTCCCCTCCTTGCGGCGGGGGAACCGGCTTGAGGTACGGCAGGCGCGGTGCCGCGCCAAGTGTCAGGGGCCGTCCGGCAGTCGGATCGACACTCCCGCGCCCGGCAGACACATCCGCACCCGCCCTCACCCCCCACCACCAGGCCTGATCAACCCCGTCTCATACGCCGCGATCGTCGCCTGCACCCGATCCCGCACCCCCAACTTCCCCAGCACGACCGACACATGGTCCTTCACGGTCGCCGCGCTCACCCCCAGCACTCCCGCGATCTCCGCGTTGGACAGCCCGCGCGCGACCTGCCGCAGCACTTCCGTCTCGCGCGGCGTGAGCGGGGAGAGGCGGGAGGGGTCCAGCGGGCCGGGCCCGTCCGTGAACCGGTCGATCAGCGTGCGGGTCACCGCCGGATCGAGCAGCGCGGCGCCCCCGTGGACCACCCGTACCGCGTCGATCACCCGCTCCGGCTCGGCGTCCTTGAGCAGGAAACCGGCGGCTCCGGCGCGCAGCGCGGCGAACAGGTACTCGTCGAGACCGAAGGTGGTGAGCACCAGAACACGGGTCGCGGGGCTGCGTTCGGTGATCGCGGCGGTCGCCGCGAGCCCGCCGATCCCCGGCATGCGGACATCCATCAGCGCGACGTCCGGCCGCGCCGACAGCGCGAGTTCGACCGCCGTGTCGCCGTCCGCCGCCTGCCCGACGACGCACAGGTCGTCTTCCGCGTCGAGGATCGCCGCGATCCCGGCCCGTACGACGGCCTGGTCGTCCGCGACGGTCACTCTGATCGCCATGGGAACGCCTCCGGGAGCCACACGCGGACCGCACCGCGGTCGGTCGTCGAGAGGGTACCGCCGGCGGCGTCCGTGAGGGCGCGCAGCCGCCGCTCCACCCCGGGAACGGCGGGTGCCGGACCGGAGACCTCCATGCCGTCGGGGAGCGTGCGCACGGTGAGGGTGACGCCCACGGCCATGAGCGCGGAGGCGGTCCGGTACGCGAAGACCTCCACGGCGGCGGGCAGCGGACGACGTGCTCCGACGTACCGGACGACGGCGCCGTGGCGCGCGGCCAGCGCGGTGATCCCGGAGACGGTGGGCGGAGGGGCGCCGTCGGCGTCGTCCCCTGCGCGCAGCCCGGACAGCAGGTCCCGCAGAGCGGTCAGCCCGGCGCGGGCCTCTTCCCGTACGGCCCGCAGATCCCCCTCCTCCGCCGCGGCGACGACCGCCCGCGCGTGCCGGAGCGCCGTGTCCCGCAGCCCGGCGGCGAACAGCAGACGCTGCGCGGACACCGCCGCGTCCGCCTCCCCGTCGAGCAGGACCCGCCGCCGGGTGTCCGCGGCCCACAGCCGCTCATGCCGCCGGGCGGTCCGGCGCCCCCACGACCAGACGGCGAGGGCGGGGAGAACCAGCACGCCCGCCAGCACGGCCCAGGCCACCGTACGGCTGCCGGTGATGCCGCTGCCGCTCGCCAGCGCGAGCCCGCCCACGGCGGCCACGGCGAGCGGCGCGAACAGGCCCCGGCGCCAGGGCAGACGCAACCCGACGCTGTGGACGAGAGTCAGCTCGACCCACCCGTACACCAGGAAGATGTCGCTCACCGGCGGCTGGGTCCAGCCCGTCCGGTCGCAGGTCCACCACAGCAGCAGCGCCGACAGCACCGCCGCGAGCGCGCGGCCGGGCGCCCGTGAACGCCAGGCCAGCGGCACGGCGTGCAGGCCCGACAGCACGACGGTCACCAGCGCGGGCAGCAGGCCGCCGAACGGGGCCGGTACGTCGGCCGACAGCAGGCTCGCACCGAGCGACAGTGCGATCGCCAGGGCCACCAGCGCGTAGTCGAGCGCGGCCGTCCCACGCCACCGGGGCCACCGGCGGAGGGGAAGAACCGTGCCCGCAGGCAGCGAGGCCCGCACGCGCCAGCCCGCTCCCTCACCATGAGGTCCGGCCCGGAACGTCCCGCCCGTCGCGGTGACCGTGACCGCCAGCCCAGCGAGACCGCGTCCGGTGCCGAGGCCCGGCTCGACGGCCGTACCGCCGTCGTCCGTGACGGTGACGACGAACAGGTGATCGCCGCCGGCCCGTACGGGCTGGTCCCGGTCGTCCGTCGGGTCGATCCGGACGCGCACGGTCGCGCCCTCGGCGTACCGAGCCGCGTTGGTCAACGCCTCCCGGACGACCCGGTACGTCGCTTCCGTACTGCCCGCCGGTGCCTCGTCGACCGTGCGCCGGTAGTCCACCGCGTGCGCGGCGGCCAGCGCGTCGACCTCGGTGAAGCCGGCCGCGGTCGCGTCCAGCTCGGTGAGGCGCTCCAGTTCGCGGACGGCCTCCCGGCCCGCCTCGTCGGCGTGGCGCAGCGCGTCACCGGTCCGTTCCCGGTCGGCGAGCCTGAGCGCGGCGCCCGCGGCCACCACGATCCCGGTCAGCCGATGCGCGGCCACGTCGTGCAGCTCCGCGGCCAGCCGGTCCCGTTCCGCCAGCGCCGCGAACAGCGGGACCGCCGCCGTGCCTGCCTCGTACTCCGCCAGCGCGGACCGGCGGGCCGACCGCCGCCTGCGGGAGCGGCCCGTCGCCCAGACGACCGCCACCACCCCACCGGCCGTCAGCGCGACCCCCGCCACGTAGTGCGGCGGTTCACCGCGTACGGCGGGGATCGCGGCGACGGCCAGCGTGAGCACGACGGCTCCCGTGAGGGAGGAACCGGCGGTCCTGCGTACGGCCAGCAGACGAACCATGATCAGTGAGCAGACCGCCGCGACGAGGGAGAGGACCCATACATGCCCCGCGAAGCCGTTCATTGCCCCACGCCGACGGCGGGCGACGGCTCGACGCTCTCCATTCCGGCAGACTAATCGGCTTTCTCGGTAGCGGTGAGGAGACGTCGTCGATCGTCGACTGGCGCGTGGTCGGGGTGTTTTCACCGCTCGGGCACAGCGAGGTCGGTGGCCTGCAGTCAGGCGACTTCGCGGGACCGGGCGCGGGCCCAGCGCGGACAAGCCAGTGCCTTCCCGTCGGTCGGCGAGCACTCTCCAGGCCGTCGGTGTCGAGGCGACGGGGCTGAACATCCCTGCCCGGTTTCGCAGTACGGCCGGATCGGCAATGGCTTCGCCACCGCCAGGCCGGTGGTGGTCCTGCCTGGATCATGTCCGGTCCCGCGCGGCCGAAGCGGCCGTGACCCGGCCGAGTGCGCGGGAGAGGGCGGTGGCATCGGCGAGATCCGCCGGCAGCCACGCCTCGGCATGTCCGACCCCCCCCGCCCTCCGCCCGGATCGGCAGAAATCCCTCAGCGAGGTTCATCGCCCCAGGTCAGGAAGGCACTTTCGCGTTACCACCACAACAGCCGCCGCGCCCGGCGGAATCGGCGAGGCCAGGGAAACCCCCGATCCCGGCCTCGGGGTGGCCGGACCGTTGTTCAGGGAAACCCCTTCGTCCCCCGGGTGGATTTGTCGTACTGGCGTGGACGGCACCATCGTCCACGCCGCTACGACGGGGATCACAGGAAACAGTGAGGGCGGGAGAGCGATGAGGGGCTCACGATTCGGGATGTCGGCACTGCTGACGGTGTGCGCGCTGGTTCCCACGGCGGGCGGTGCGGTCGCCGCACCGTCCGCCGCGGCACCGGACGGCACCGCGTTGCAGGCGGCGCTGGACCGGGTGACGGCGACCGGCGCGGTCGGCGCGGTCGCCGAGGTCCGCCAGGGGGACGCCGTATGGCGTGGCAGCAGCGGCAGGTCCAGGCTGGGCGGCCGGCAACCGGCCCCCGTCGACGGCCGCTTCCGCGCCGGAAGCGTCACCAAGACGTTCACCGCCACCGTGGTGCTCCAGCTGGTGGGCGAGGGACGGCTGCGCCTGTCCGACACCGCCGAGCGGTGGCTCCCCGGCCTCGTCCCCGCCCCCGGAGGCGACCGGATCACGGTCCGGGATCTGCTCCAGCACGCCAGCGGCCTGCCCGAGTACACCGACGGGCTGCTCGACGGCGACGTCCCCCGTGACCGCTTCCGCACCTGGACAGCCGCCGAACTGGTCCGACGGGCCGTCAAGGACGGAGACCGGAACCGCCCTCTGCTGTTCCCGCCGGGCACCGACCACCACTACTCCAACACGGACTACATCGTGCTCGGCATGATCATCGAAAAGGTCACCGGCCGCTCCTACCGCACCGAGATCGACCAGCGCATCATCCGGCCCCTCGGACTCCGGGACACCCGCCTGCCGGGCTCCTCTCCCTTCCTCACCGGGCCCCACTCCCACGGCTACGAACCGGTGGAGAAAGGGGACGGGACACTCGTCCCGGTCGACTACACCACCGTCAACATGTCCGTCGCCGGTGCTGCCGGCGAGATCATCTCCAGCACCGCAGACCTCGACCACTTCTTCCGCACCCTGCTCACCGGCGGCCTCCTGCGCCCGGCCGAGCTGCGCGAGATGACCGCCGACCCCAGCGGCGGCGGCTGGGGACTCGGCCTGGAGATCGCCACGCTCCCCTGCGGCACGATCGTGGGCCACGGCGGCGGCACTCCCGGCTACCGCACCGTCTCCTTCCACACTCTCGACGGCACCCGCCAGGTCACCGTGGACTGGACCGACTGGGGCACCGACGCCGACGCCGACGCCGACGCCGGCCCCGCGGCCCTCGCCCTGATGACCACCGCCCTGTGCCCCGCGTAGCCGCCAACGGCCGAACTCCTTGCCTGGCCCGCAACGAGGTAGCAGTCGGAAACGGTGGGCTGACGGCGCTCCTGGAATTCGGCCACCCGGTCGTCGGCTCCCCCTCAGAGTTGCCAGTCCGCTGATCAGGACCCGTGGCATGTCACTCGTTCCCGCGGATGACTCTTGGTGCGTTCCGTCAGACCACGGACGGCATACCACGGGTCGATGACAAGGCGCGGTGAAGCGCGCACCATCAGCCATGACCTCGACGTGTGAGCCGGATGCCCTCGCCGAGGCGGCGATCGGCGGGCCAGAAGGGACCTTTGCCATGGGAGCATTCGATCGAATCGTGTCGCGGCGAACCTTCGCTGGTGTGCCGGTGTCGGTGTTGTCGTGGATGGCGGCCCGCAATCTGCCACGGACGACGACGCCGGCGAGGCGAGAAGAAGTCAAGGCGCCCGGCAACACACGGGTCACCGATGATGCTTTCGCCGCGTGCATCGAACCGGTCGTCGCGGTCGATCCACTCGATCCGCACAACCTCCTGGCCGTCTGCCGGGTGTTCGTCGGAGCCGACATCGGCGTAGCCGCGTACACGTCGTTCGACGCCGGCAGCACCTGGCGCGCGCGGGGCCTGCTGCCCGGCCTGGTACCGGACTTCGACGGCAATCCGACCGTGGCCTTCGACAGCCGTGGCCGCGCGTTCGTGTGCTGTGTCGTGGCCACCCAGGGGCCGCCGCGCCACGGTGACGTCCTGATGTGGCGCAGCGACGACGGTGGGCGCGGTTTCCGTCCGTCGACCACGGCGATCGCGGGTGGCGCTGGGCTGGTGGACCATCCCAGCCTCACGATCGGCACCGGAAGCCACCGCACACCCGCGCCTCTGTACCTCGCCGCGGGGATGTACGGCACCGCCGACGACGGTGTGGTCATCGCCCGCTCCACCGACGGCGGCCGGACCTTCCAGCCCCCGCGTGCACTTGATCCGGCCGCAGGCGCCAGGGCCATCGCCCCCGTCGCCGCCGCCGGACCGGACGGCTCGCTCACCGTCGCCTACTTCACCCCCTCCCCGAGTGGTGACGTGCTCATCAGAGCTGTCACCTCCGGCGACCACGGCGAGACGTTCACGGAGCCGTTCACGGTGGCCGGGGTGCCGGCCATGGCGCCGGGTCTGGGAGACGTCACCGCGAAGAGCGGCCCGGCTCTTGCGGCTGCGGCCGACGGCGGTCTCGTGTGCGCGGCCGTCACAGGCTTCGACGACGCGACCGGGATGTCGCGACTGCTGCTGACGACATCGGCCGGCCCCACCGACCCCACACCGACGTGGAGTACACCGATGACCGTGGCGGCCAGTGACGAGACGGTCTACCTGCAACCCCAAGTCGCCATCGCCGACGACCACCGCATCGCGATCTCCGTCTATGCCCTGTCCCTGGCAACACTGCGCATGGACGTCCTGCTCCACATCTCGGATCCGGTGCCGGCCGCGTCCGCGCAACCCGCCTTCGGGCCGCCGCTGCGCGTCACCACGCGGGCCTTCGATCCCCGGCAGGCCATCGACACCGGCAGCACGCACTGGCTCGGCAACTACCAGGGACTGGCCGCTGCTCCCGGCGATGTCTTCCACCCGGTCTGGACCGACACGCGCACCGGCCGTGCGCAGATCTTCACCGCCGCTGTTCGCCGGCCCCGCGCCTGACCCCCGGACAAAGGCGAGCTTGTGCACGCCTCTGCCCGCTCCCTGGAAGGGTGTGCGCGGCCCGGCGTCGCCCTGTCGCCCGGCACGTCGCCGAACGCGACCCTGCCGGTCGTCGGCGCAGGTGAGTCCGAGCGCATCAGGGCCTGGGGCTCATTTCGTTGCTCCTTCGGCGTGGATCCCGGTCACACCCCGCTTGGGCTGCGGGCGTGAAGTACAGCGAGCTTGAGGCGGACGTTCTCCGGCTGATCGTCGGGGGCACCGAGGGCAGTGCTCGTGCCTTCGGCGAGGAGACGGTCACCCGTCTGGTGCGGCCGGAGCTGCTGCGCGGTGCGGCCGAGGACGAACTCACGGAAGAGGCCCGGGCTGCACTGACCACCGCGTGCGCGGACGTCCTGACGATCAGCGCCGCCGAGCTGCACGACGCGCTCGCGACGATCTATGACGGCATCCTGGCCGATGACGATCTGGACCCCGGAGTCCTCACCGCCATCATCGTGTTGGCGCACCGGCAGAGCTACCCGGAGCAGAACCGGCGCGGCGAGCTCTACGAACTCGCCATCCGCTCCGTCGAGGACATCGACCACGAGGTGTCCGCGGATCTCGACGACTTCCTCGCCACACCGCAGATGACGGCCGAGCACGAGCGCATCCGGCGGCTGCCGGCCCCAGGCGCGAAACAGCGGCACCGGACCCGGTGCGGCTGGTCCCGGCCGTTCGCGAACCCCGGTCTCCGTCGCGGGCGGTCTGCCGGGCAGTCAGTCCCCGGCCCGTACCAGCCCGCTCTCGTAGGCGAAGATCACCGCGTGGACGCGGTCGCGGAGGCCGAGTTTGGTCAGGATGCGGCCGAGGTGGGTCTTCACGGTCGTCTCCCCGACGAAGAGGCGGTCGGCGATCTCGCCGTTGGCCAGTCCCCGGGCGACCAGGGCGAGGACCTCCCGCTCCCGCTCGGTGAGCGCGGCCAGGCGGCTGCGCTGGGCGGGCGCCGACGTGGGGGATCGCAGGACGAAGCGGTCGACCAGGCGCCGGGTCAGCGAGGGCGCCAGCACGACCTCGCCCCGCAGCACCGCCCGGACGGTCACCAGGATCTCCTCGGCGGGGGCGTCCTTGACGAGGAAGCCGTTCGCGCCGGCACGCAGGGCCGCGTAGGCGTACTCGTCGAGGTCGAAGGTGGTGACGACGAGGATCCGGGGCCCATGGGGCTGCGCGCAGAGCTGCTCGGTCGCGGCGAGCCCGTCCAGGCCGGGCATGCGTACGTCCATCAGGACGAGGTCCGGCTCCAGGGCGGCCACACCCGCGATCGCCGCGTCGCCGTCGGCGGCCTCGCCCACCACGGTGAGATCGGGCTGGCTGTCGATGACCATGCGCAGTCCCATCCGGATCAGTTCCTGGTCGTCGCAGATGAGCACCCGCGACGACGACGGGGTGGGGGGCGGGCCGGTCATGGCGTCGCCTCGGCGGGCTCGGGCTCGGGCTCGGTGGGGCGCAGGGAGGCGGTGACCCGGTAGCCCCCGTCGGGTGTGGGGCCGGCGTCGACGCTCCCGCCGTACAGGGCGGTGCGTTCGCGCATGCCGGTGAGTCCGTGACCGCAGGGGAGCAGTCGGACGGGGTGCTCCGGGACGGCCCCCGGGCCCGCTCCGGCCGAGTTCTCCACCCGGACCCGGACCAGCCGTCCGGGCCCCTCGGTACCGGTGTCGACCCGGACGCGGATCGTGGCGTTCGGCGGCGCGTGCTTGACGACGTTGGTGAGCGCCTCCTGCACGATGCGGTACGTCTGCACGGTGAGATCCGCCGGAAGGCCGCCCGGCTCTCCGCGGAGGTCCAGCCGGGCGCGCGTGCCGTTCGTGTTGAGGCGCCCGACCAGCCGCCGCAGATCGGCCGCGAGGGACTCGCCGGCCCCACCGTCGCCGGATCCGGGTCCGGGGTCGCCGGCCGGGGCGTCCGCGTCGGGGGCGCGCAGCACCTCCAGCAGCCGGCGCAGTTCGTCCAGGGCGTCGCGGCCGGTCGCGCTGATGACGCCGAGGGTGCGGTCGACGACCGTGGGGTCGGTGTGCCGCATCAGCCTGCCGCCCTCGGCGTTCAGCACCATCACGCTCACGCTGTGCGCGAGGACGTCGTGGATCTCGCGGGCGATGCGAGCCCGCTCCTCGGCGACGGCGACCCGGGCCAGGGCGAGGCGTTCCGACTCGGCGAGCGCGGCCCGCCGCTCGAACTCGGCGACATAGGCGCGCCGGGCACGGACGTACTCGCCGAACACCCAGGCCCCGGCCAGCAGCAGCCCCACCGCGAGCGGGGTGAGCCAGGCGCCGCGGGCACCCGGGCCCCCGTAGTCCCGCTGCCAGGCGGGAATCCACAGAACAACGCAGCCGGCGGCACAGATCACCGTCGCCGCGGCGGCCCGGCGCAGGCCGCGCACCGTGAGGGTGGCCAGGACCGCGGCCAGGGCGACGGCGCCGCGTCCCGGTTCCTGTCCCCACACCTGTCCGAGGTACTGCGCCCAGAACCCGGCCGTCACCAGGGCCGCGACGAGCACCGGCCGGCGGCGGCGCCACAGCAGGGGCAGCACCAGGGCGGCGTACACGGCCGCCTGTGCCCAGACGGGCCGCCAGCCCGGCTGGGGGCGGATCACCGGGGGCACGGCAACCAGCACGACCAGCAGCAGGTCCGTCAGCCACGGATGTCCGCGCCGCAGTCGGGGCAGGGTCTCGATCAGCCGTTGCACCGCCTCACGCTACGGCCGGGGACCGGTCCCCGGCATCGTCCTGGCGGGCGTCACGGGGTCCTCCCGCAGTCGTACGGACACCGGCCGGGGATACGACGCGCGGCCACCCGGGGCGTTTCCACCATGGCCGCCATGTCGATCACCACCGAGTTCCTCAGACGGCCCCTCATGACCGGTGCCGTGGCGGCCAGTTCACGACGGCTGGCGTACGCGATGACCGAGGGCATCGGCCTGGAGCGGGCCCGGCTCGTCGCCGAACTCGGCCCGGGGACCGGGGTGTTCACCGACGCGATCCTCGCCCGGCTGGCGCCCGGCGCCCGGCTTGTCGCCGTCGAGCTCAACCCGGTGCTCGCCGCGCGGCTGTCGGCCACCCGGCGCGACGCACGGCTGACCGTGGTCCAGGGGTCCGCGGCCGAGCTGGCCGCGGCGGTGGGCGAACCGGTCGACGCGGTGGTCTCCGGGCTGCCGTGGACGGTCATGCCGCAGGACCGGCGCGGGCACATCCTGGATGCCGTGTCCGAAGTCCTGGCGCCCGGCGGCCGGTTCACCACCTTCGCGTACCTGCACGCGGCCTGGACTCCGCCCGCCCGTCACTTCACCGCCGAACTGGCCTGCCGTTTCGACCGGTTGGAACGCTCGAAGACGGTGTGGACCAACCTGCCACCCGCTTTCGTGCACCGGGCCACCCGGAGGCCATGACCGCGAGCAGGCCCGCGAGAGCGAGGACCGCGACACCGAAGACCGACGCGAGGGGCCCTCGACCGCCACGGTACGACCGGATCGCCGGCAGGATTCCCGGTCGACAGCTCAGGGGGCGAGCAGCCCGCCGAAACCCTCGAAGCCCGCGGTGGGCGGTCGCCGCCCCTTGCTTCGTCTATCGATAGTCGATAGATTCCCATCGTGAGTCGATGGGATGGTGGGTCATGGGAAAGCTGACAGTGGGGGCGCTGCGGGCGGTGCTCGTGGTGGTGTTCGTCGGCACCGTGTTCGTGCAGGCGGGGATGGTGTGGGCGTTGGTCGCCAAGCCGGCGGACGGGGCGCTCCCGTTGACCCCGTTGCGTGTGATCGTGATCCTGGGCATGGTGTCGGTCCAGGTCGCGGTGGTCTGCGTGGGGCGGCTGGTGACGATGGTGCGACGCGGAACCGTCTTCTCCCACGCCGCCTTCCGGTACGTGGACGGTGTGATCGGTGCGATCGTGTCGGCCGCCCTCGTGTGGTTCGCGGTCACGGCCCTCAACGCGCCGGGCCAGCGGGACGACCCGGGGGTCAGCGTCATCATGGCCGGGATCGGCGTGGCCATCCTGGGCGTCGCGCTCATCGTGCTCGTACTGCGGATGCTGCTCGCCCAGGCCGTCGCGCGGGACGTCGAAGCGGCGCAGATGCAGGCCGAGTTGGACGAGGTGATCTGATGCCGATCGTCGTCGACATCGACGTCATGCTGGCCCGGCGGAAGATGTCCGTGGGCGAGCTCGCGGACCGCGTCGGGATCACGCCCGCCAACCTGGCGGTACTCAAGAACGGGCGCGCCAAGGCGGTGCGCTTCGCGACGCTCGCCGCCCTCTGCGAAGTGCTCCAGTGCCAGCCGGGCGACCTGCTGCGCTGGGAGGTGGAGGACGCCGCGGTCGGCTGACGCACCCCTGCCGCCTCATGGGTCAGAGGAAGGCGGCGAGGCCGTCCAGGAGCCGGTCCACGTCGTCGGGGGTGTTGTAGGGGGCCAGGCCCGCCCGTAGCGCGGGGCCCTGGAGCTTCAGCGCGGTGAAGGGCTCGTGCGCGTAGAACGATCCCGCGGGTGCCAGCACGTCGCGTGCGGCCAGGTGGGTCTGGGCCTCGCGCGCGTCGCGGCCGTCGAGGGTCATCAGGACCGTCGGGGTGCGGTCGGGGGCTTTCGAGTGCAGGGTGACGGCGTCGCCCAGGGCCTCCAGGCCCTCCTGGAGCCTCGTGCGCAGCGACTGCTCGTGCTCGTGCAGGGAGGCCAGGGACCGCGCCAGACGCTCTCTGCGCGAGATCTGGGTGCCCGACGTGCCGGGGTCCGTCGCGGCGAGGAAGTCGACGGCCGCGGTGGCGCCCGCGAGGATCTCGTAGGGGAGGGTGCCGAACTCGAAGCGTTCGGGGACGGTGTCGGGGGAGGGCAGGAGCTTGTCCGGGCGCAGGTTCTCGAGGAGTCCGGGGGCCGCCGCGAGCACTCCGCAGTGCGGCCCCAGGAACTTGTACGGCGAGCAGACGAACAGGTCGGCTCCGAGGGCGGGCACGTCCACGAGGTGGTGCGCGGCGTAGTGGACGCCGTCGACGTACACCAGGGCGCCGGCCTCGTGGGCCCGGTCGGCGATCGCGCGGACGGGCGGCTTGGTGCCCAGCACGTTGGAGGCGGCGGTGACCGCGACCAGCCGGGTCCGGGGGGAGAGGGCCCGCTCGTAGGAGTCGAGGTCCAGTTGCGCGGTGTCGGCGTCGATCTCGATCCAGCGGACCGTCACTCCGGCGCGCTCGGCCGCCTGGACCCAGGGGCGGACGTTGGCGTCGTGGTCCAGGCGGCTGACGATGATCTCGTCGCCCGCCTGCCAGGTCTTGGCCAGATGGCGCGAGAAGTCGTAGGTGAGCTGGGTGGCGCTGCGGCCGTGGACGATGCCGTTCGCGGGCATGCGGAGCAGGTCGGCGTAGGCGGAGCGGAAGTCCGCGACGGCGTGCTCGGCGTTGAGTTCGGACGGGCCGATGGTTCCCCGGTTGGACAGGGGGCCGGTCAGCGTCGCGGCGATGGCGTCGGCGACGGGGCGTGGGGTCTGCGTGCCGCCCGGACCGTCGAAGTAGGCGAGGCCGGTGGCGAGAGAGGGGAAGTGGGCCCGCAGGGCGGTGAGATCGAGAGCCATGGTCTCGGCTTTCTGTCGGGCGGAGTGCCGGGCGTCGGGGTGCCTTTACTCTGGCGTCCACCTCGCGACACGTAAAGCGATGGATCCCGAAGAGAAAGTTCACGGACCATGAAGTCTCAGCCGGATCTGAAGCTCCTGGCCACCTTCCTGGCCGTGGTGCGCCGAGGTTCGATGGCCGGGGCCGCGGTGGAACTCGGCTATGTGCCCTCGGCGGTGTCCCAGCACATCGCCGCGCTGGAACGCGGCATGGGCGTCGAACTGATCGTCCGCCGCCCCGGCAGCCGGCTGATCCTCACCGCGGCCGGCCGTTCCCTCGCCCAGGCGACCGGGACGCTCTTCGACGCGACCGCGCGGTTCCAGGACGCCGCGAGCGGCATCGCGAACCGCGAGATCGCCGAACTGCGCGTCGGGACCTACCCCAGCGCCATGAGCCACCTGTTCCCGCAGGTCCTGTCCACGCTCAGGGGGCGCCGCCCGGGGCCCCGGATCCGTCTCGTCGTCGTGGAGACGGACGAGGGGCTGCCGAGGGTGCGGTCGGGGGACATGGACCTGTTCGTCGCCTACCGGTACCTGCCCGAGGACCCGCCGGCCCCGTCCGAGGCGTTGACGATCACCGTCCTGGGGCGCGAACCGCTGGTCCTGGTCGCCGGTGCCGAGCCGGGACGCCGGCGCCCGGTGGAGCTGGCCGCGTGCCTGGAACGGGAGTGGGTCTCCGGGCACGCGCACAACCCCGACCGGCGGCTGCTGGAGCGCTGGGCCGGAGAACTCGGGATCGCGCCCGAGGTGACCCTGGAGACCGACGACCTGCACAGCATGCTCGCCATGATCCGAGCCGGCCTCGCGGTGGGCCTGATCCCGGCCACCCTCCTCGGCGCGGGACGCGACACCGGAGTCGAGAGGGTGCTGCTGCCGCCGGGGGTCACGCCGCTCCACCGCGAGATCCTCGCCGTCAGCAGACCCGGCGTCCGTCCTCCGGTCGTCGACGAACTGGTCACGCTCCTGACCGGCGCCGTGCAGAACGCGGTCGTCAAGGGGGCCGACGTCCGGTGACCGGACGACCGCCCCCGCCCGTCCGGTGGGCCGCGCCCGGCGACCGCGCCCGGCGACCGGGTCCGGCGACCGGGTCCGGCGACCGGGTCCGCCGACCGGGTCCGGCCCGGATCCCGTCAGGCGGGGTCGCGGACGAACGTCAGGCGAAGCGGCGTACGAACATCAGGTCCGTTTCGGCGACTGCCTGGACGCGCTTCGGGGCGACGCCTGCGCCGTTCGCGTGCTGTGCCACGGCTGAGGTCCCGGTGGCCGAGGATGGCCCCCGCCTTGTGGGCGGAGGCCATCGACGTCAGCTTGTGGGTGCTGACGCCCGGAACCGGCTTCGGGGATCGGTCAGGTGTAGTAGCCGCTGCAGTCGACGATGAAGTCGACGGTGCCGTCGCTGTTGTTGTAGATGCTGATCTGTCCGTTGGTGTCGGTGGGGGTGAGGGTGAGGTTGGCGAGGGTGTCGCCGGTGCCCCAGTTGACGCTGCTGGTGGCGGGTTTGCCGACGGCCGTGGGGTAGGCGATGGCGTAGCCGCTGCCGGTGGGGCCGGTCACGGTGAGCAGGGCGGCGAGGGTCGGGGTGGTGGCCGCGGTGACCTGCTGGGTGGTGCTGGTGGAGAGGGTGTAGGTGCTCAGGGAGGCCACCGGGCTGGAGCTTCCGCCGAGGCCGCTACGGGTGTCGACGAGGCGGGTGGGGTTGATGGTGTGGAACTTCTGGCCGGTGGTGCTGGTGGTGTAGTAGCCCGAGATGTCGGCGATCACGGCGGTGGCGTTGCTGTGGACGGAGATGGTGATGGTTCCGGAGGTTCCGATGGGGACGTCGCCGGAGAGTGAGGCGATGGCGTTGCCGGTGTTGAAGCTGAGGCTGGTGTCGGCGCTGGGGGCGTATCCGGTGGCGTAGGCCTGGAGGAAGCCGGTGCCGGCGGCATTGGCGGCGGCGAGGTTGACGGCGACCGCGGTGGCGTTGCCGGGCACGCCGTTCAGCCCGGTGACCTGGAGGGTGAAGTTGGTGCCGACGGCCACGGTGCCGGTGCTGGTCAGGCTGGTGTGGGCGACGCTGGAGCGGGTGTCCAGGGCGCGGACCGCGCTGCTCAGCGGGGTGTAGGTCTGGTTGCCGGTGAGGGTGGCGTCGCTGGTGAAGTAGCCGGTGAGGTCGACGACGAGGGCGGCGGTGCCGCTGCTGGTGTCGAGGTGGGTGTAGAGGTCGATCTTGCCGTCGTTGCCGACGGGGACGATCTGGTAGCCGGTTCTGGTGGTGCTCTCGGTGAAGTTGGCCGACGAGGTGTAGGGGCGCTGGGTGCCGTCGGCGTAGGTGGTGACGTAGCCGTGGTCGGTCTCGGCGGTGACGGTGACGTCGACGGCGACCGCGGTGACGGTGCTGGGGACGGTGGTGGGGGCGCCGCTGACCGGTGTGGTGACGGTGTCGCCCGCGATCTTGAGGTGGGTGACGGAGTCGGAGGTGACGGTGCTGGCACCGGCGGTGATGCCGCTGGTGTAGGTGAGCAGGCTGCTGCTGCGGGTGTCGAGGATGCGGGTGGGGGTGACGGCCTGGTGGTAGCCGGCCGGGGTGTAGGGCTGGGCCGGGGGTACGACGGCGCCGGTCCAGGTGCGGGCGCGGGCGAGTTCGCCGCTGAAGTAGTCGGTGCGGGCCGAGGCGTTCAGGGCGTCGCCGAGCTGGAAGTTGCCGCTCGCGCCGGTGCTGGGGGCGGTGTGGTTGCCGGTGGCGACGAAGACGTCGTCGACGTAGAGGTTCATGACGCCGGTGGTCTTGTCGTAGGTGGCGGTCAGGTGGGCCCAGGTGCCGAGGTGGACGGTGCCGCCGGTGACGGTGTCGAAGGCCCAGGCGGTGCCGGCGCCGGTGTTGAGGCTGAACTGCCAGCCGTCCGTGGTGGACAGGAGCAGGATGCCGGAGTCGGCGCTGCCGCTCTGGGAGAGGACGGCGCCGCCGTAGGCGGTGGGGTCGGCCCAGACGGAGACGGTGAAGGACTTGGTCAGGTCCAGGGCCTTGCCGCCCTGGAGGTAGTCGTGGTCGGTGGCGTCGAGCTGGACGTCGGGGTCGAAGAGGCCGCCTTCGGGGGCGGTGACGCCGCTGGTGCCGGTCAGGGTGATCGCGCTGGCCGAGTCGTCGGCGGTGAGGGCGGTGGTGTCGTAGTCGTTGAGCGGCCAGTCGTGGGTGTCGGTGCTCAGGGCCTGGCCGGTGGGGGTGGTGAAGGTGGCGGTGCTGCCGGAGAGGGTCATCTCGTGGGCGGTGGCGGTGGCGGTGCCGGTGCTGCTGACGGTCCACAGGTCGGGCGTGGCGTCGTTGTTGACGTCGGCGGCCTGGAGGGTGGGCTGGCTGACCGAGTCCCAGCCGGTGGTGGCGGCTTCGACGGAGGTGAGGGTGGTGTCGGTGGCGCCGTTGGAGAGGGAGTCGTAGGTCAGGGTCTGGAGGTTGGCGGGGCTGAGGTACCAGAGCTGGCCGTGGGAGGGGTCGCTGGTGTCGGTGCTGGTGTCGCGGGCGAACAGCTCGGGCAGGCCGCTTGCGTCGAGGGTGCTGGTGACGGTCCAGCCGCTCCAGTCGGTGGTGCAGGCGGCGCTGGTGCTGGTGTTCTGGGCGAGGCAGTACGGGTTGTAGTCGGCCAGGTCGGTGGCCTGGTCGGCACCCGGGTACAGGGCCGCGCCCACGTCGGAGGGCTCGTCGTAGAGGGAGCCGTTGATCAGCAGCAGGAGGTCGGGGTAGCCCGTCGAGGCATCGCCGTTGACGGTGTTGTAGAGGCTGCCGCCGGTGGCGAGGGAGGTGGCGGGAGTGGTGGTGTCGGTGGTGGTGCCGTCGTCGTTGAAGGTGGTGGTGGTCAGGGCGAAGACGCCGGTGGAGTTGGTGACGGGGAGGGAGTCGACGGGCTGGAGGTCGGTGCCGTCGCCCTGGCCGCGCAGGATCTCGCCGCTGACGGCGCCGGTGGCGGTGTCGTAGCCGTAGTCCAGGACGTCGTTGAAGCCGGAGCCGGTGAAGAAGTGGCCGGTGATGGCCTCGGTGCCGGTGAAGGAGGTGGCGGTCTGGGTGGTGGAGACGCCGTTGCCGTCGATGCCGATGTTGCGGGCGACCGCGTTGATCTTGCCGCTTCCGGTGCCGGTGGCCTGCCAGAGTCCGGCGGGCAGGGAGTTCTTGCCGCCGGTGGTGAGCAGGTCGGCGTTGCCGTCGCCGTTGAGGTCGCCGGTGGTGGCGGTGGCGGGGGCCTGGGCGATGAACCGGTAGTCGTAGGTGTCACCGATGTTGCCGCTGGTGCCGACGGCGGTGACGGTCAGGACGCCGGTCTGGGTGGTCGGCTTCAGGGAGATGGTGGCGGTGTAGGGACTGGTGGTGGCGGCGGTGACGCTGACCGGGTTGCCGCCGTTGAGCTGGTAGCGGTAACTGCCGGGCGCGCTGCTGGTGTTGGTGTCCGTGATCGTGAAGCTCGCGGCCGTGCCCACCGTGCACTGGCTGTCGCCGGAGGGGCTGTCGGTGAGCTCGGAGCACTGGCTCGTGGTGGATGTGACGGGGGTGATGGTGGGGGCGCCGGGAGCGGTGGGGTCGTAGTAGAAGTGGCAGGTCTTAGACTGACTGCTCGTCAGATCCTGGTCGGTGACGGTGAGATACCAGGCGAACTCGGTCTTCGCGGTCAGCGCCAGGAAGGGTCCCGAGCTGCTGGTGTGGGAGTAGAGGGTGCTCGCGGTGGTGCCGCTGGTGGCGTTGATGGCCCGGGTGTAGGTGGCGTTGCTCGCCATGTTCTTCAGGGTGAAGTTCGCGGTGAGCGGGCTGGTGGTGCCGTCCGGGTCGGACACCCCGGCCCGCAGGGTGACGTCGCCCAGGCCCAGCGAGGTGGGGGTGGCGGCGGTGCAGCTGGTGCTGGGGCTGGTGGTCAGCGAGGTCGGGGTGTTGGGCTTGTGGTCGTAGGTGGTGGTGATGGTGGCCTGCTTGC
Organism: Streptomyces fuscichromogenes; assembly: GCF_014645815.1. GTDB lineage: Bacteria > Actinomycetota > Actinomycetes > Streptomycetales > Streptomycetaceae > Streptomyces > Streptomyces fuscichromogenes. The sequence continues at coordinate 672,586 of NZ_BMML01000002.1, forward strand.
TGAACTGCTTCCAGGCCAGGTCGTCGCCCTCGTCGGCGGCCTTCAGCTCGAAGGTGGCCTTCGACCACTTGCCGGCGGCGGCCTGCTCCATGAGCGTGTGGATGTCGAAGGTGACGTCCGCGGGCCCGCACGAGGTGGACCAGCCGTGGGCGACGGTCTGGGAGTCGAGTTCGCCGAGCGAGAGGTGCTTGGGCTGGTTGTTCCACGTGGTGCTGGAGGAGATCGGGTTGGTCGCGTAGAGGTCGACTTCCTCCTTGGTGCAGGACGCCGACCAGTTCTCGTAGAAGGAGATGTCGGAGGAGACGATGTCGTCCGCGCCCCAGACACCGCTGTGGATGCTGGTCTGGAAGTAGGCCCGGTTGGTGGAGACGTCGGAGGTCCAGTCGGTGTAACCGACGTGCAGGGGGCCGGGGGTGGAGGTGGCGGGCTTGTAGAACGCGGTGCTGGGCCACTCGCTGTCGACGAACGCCCATGCCTGGACGGTGTCGGTCTGGCCGGACGCGGTGAAGGACGGGTCGATGTAGACCGGGTAGACGGTCTTCTTCCCTCTCAGCAGGGTGCGCTGTGGTGACAGGCTGATGTGCCCGCGGTGGTAGGCGGCCTTCAGGCTCGTCCTGCGGGCGCCGTCGCCCGGCGAGGCGGGACTGGAGGCGAGGGGCACGCCACTGCGCCTGTCGACGGTCTGCCCGGTGCGCGGGTCGGTGGTCTTCGGGGTGTTCGCGGCGGGTCGGCTGGAGTCCCACATGGTGGGGGCGGTGGCCGAGAACACGGTCCGCCCGGCGTGGTCCTCGGCGGTGATGTCGCCGGCCGCGTCACTGGCCAGGGTCACGCCCGTGGCCTTGGTGGCCAGGTTCAGGTCGGTGAGTGCGGGGTTGGTGGCGGCGGTGGCGTTCCTGACGACCAGGACCTCACTGAACCCGCCGGTGTCCTGCGCGGTGACCGCGAGGTCCACATCCGGCAGGACGTCGTGGTACGTCGCCGTGGCACCCGACAGCGTGGGCGTGCGCAGGGTGAACGCCGAGGAGAGGGAGACGGCCAGGGAGCCGCTGCCGGCCCGCATGACCGCCAGCGGGGCTCCCGTGCCGCCGCCGGACAGGGCCAGTGAACTGGTCGACACCTTGGGGGAGATGGTGCCGTCCGCGGCACGCACCAGCGTCGGGTCCAGGCTCTTCCAGCTGCCGTGGACCAGTTTGCGGACCGGGGCGATGGTCTGTCTGAGCGTCAGCGTGCCGTTCGGGTTCGCGGTGAGCGTCGAGGAGTCCGTCGTCTCCGCCGTCGCCTGGACCGCCTTGCCGGTCGACCGGGCCTTCGCCAGGGCCTGCGCCTCACTCAGCCCGCGGGAAGCGCGGGCCGACGAGTGAGGTGTCCCGCCGGTGTGCGACGTGGTGGCCGCTTGGGCGAGGCCGGGAAGACCCACGGCGCCCGAGACCGCGAGAGCGGTAGCACCGACGAATATGCGGCGCGCCCACGAACGGGGCAGAGACGTCCGCGAATTCCTTTGCACTTTCTTTCCCCCCAAATATTCATACCGATGGAAAATTCCGCACGCTATGCCCCGGCGCGGGTTGGCGTCCCCTCGCGCGATCGTCAATGTTTCGCAAAGATCCCTTGGCGTCCAATTGGCGATCCGTCGCGGCGGCCGCCTCTCATGGGGAACCCATAGATTCCGGATTTGATGCGAGTGGGGCCGCGCCACCGTATGAGTAACTGGCGTCCTGACGTGGAGATCTGTGACTCAGATCACAGCATGTACATGCCTTGAATGTCTCTTTCTGGCGAAGTTTGTGGACCTTCTCGGCTTCGTTTTTTCCCACTCCTTATTCAACTGGATTGAACCTTCATGTATCTCTTTCCGTCGGGCGGGCGAATGCCGGTTCGGTCATGTGCCGAGGCGGCCGTTCGGTATTTCGCCATGTCGTCATGACGAGGGGGAGTCGTGTCCGGTAGACGTGCGCGCGGAAACAGCGGAGCGGCAGGAGCCCGGTACCGGCGCACGGCCGGGAGGCTCCTGGCGGGGTGGGCCGCGGTGCTGGCCTGGTCGCTGTGTCTGAGCGTGGCCTTCGGGGCGACGGCCACCGCGCTGACCTTGTCATCGGCGACGGCCGGCAAGCCGGCCGCGAAGCCGAAGGCGGATCTGGGCCGTTCGGTCACGGGTCTGAAGCCCGTTCCGCACAAGCGTGTTCGTCTCTCCGATGCCACCCGGCACACGGTCGTACCGACCCGGACGGCGTGGCCGACCGCCAAGGCCGGGACCCTGAAGCTCGCGGCGCCGAAGCACTCGGCGACCACGGGCTCCAAGGCCACTGCGGCGGGAACACCGGTGTGGGCACAGGCGGTTGCTCCTCGCAAGGGCGGCTATGCCGGCCCGTCGACGGTGCGGGTTTCGGTCCGGTCGCGGTCGCTGTCGAAGCGGCTGGGCGTGTCCGGTCCGGTCTGGTCCTTGGCTGCCGCGTCGAGCGGTGCGAGCGCCGTGTCGGGGGCGGGCCGCATGAAAGTGGGCCTGGACTACGGTGCGTTCAGCCAGGCGCTCGGCGGTAACTACGCTTCCCGGCTGCGTCTGGTGGAGCTGCCCGCATGCGCGCTGACGATGCCTCAACTCGCCAAGTGCCGTGCGCAGACGCCGCTGACGTCCCTCAACGATCCCAACAAGGCGACTGTCTCCGCCGATGTCACGCTCGCCGGTACGGGCTCGGTGAAGAACGCCGCGGCAAGCACGGCGGGGGCTGCTGTTTCGGCTGTCTACACCGGTTCGGTCGCCGGGACTGCGACGGCGCAGGCGGCCTCGACGTCCGGTGCGGCCACCGTGATCGCGGCTACGGACTCGACCGGTCAGGAGGGCGGAGGCGGCGGCAACTACGCCTCGACTCTGTCGTCCGCGGGCTCTTGGGCGCAGTCGGGTTCCTCGGGTGCCTTCACCTACACCTACAAGGTGGAGTCACCGGCGGCCACGACGTCGCTGGCCCCGGACGCCTCGCTGTCCTACAACTCCAGCAGCGTGGACGGGAAGACGGCCAACACCCAGGCCCAGTCGTCCTGGGTGGGTGACGGCTGGACCACCCAGGACTCCTTCGTGGCACAGGAGTTCACGCCCTGTGCCGACTCCCCCGAGGGCAGCGCCGGTTCGGTGACCACGTCGGACGAGTGCTACGACGGCCCGATCCTGACCATGTCGTTGGACGGCTCCTCGACGTCGATCGTCTATGACAAGGACACCTCGACCTACAAGCTGTCCGACGACAACGGCGAGACCGTCACGAAGGTGACCGGTTCGTCCAACGGATCCGGCACCTACGACACGTCGTACTGGGTGATCACGGAGCGGGACGGCACGAAGTACTACTTCGGCCGCAACGAGCTGCCCGGCTGGGCGTCGGGGAACGACACGACGAACTCGGTGGACTCCGAGCGGGTGTACGCCGCCCACTCCGGTGATCCCTGCTACGACTCCACGGCCACCAGCAGCTACTGCACGATGGCCTACAAGTGGCACCTGGACTACGTCACCACCCCCACCGGCGACGCCATGGCGTACTACTACAAGCAGGACACCAACTACTACGGCGCCCACAACGGGGACTCCGAGGTCAAGTACGTGCGTGACTCCTACCTCGCGCACATCGACTACGGCTTCACGACCGCCACCGGCCCCTACGGCACCGTCCCCGACAAGATCGTGTACGGCGCGTCGGTGCGCTGCACCTCCACCAGCAGCAACTGCGGCAGTTCGGAGACCTCCTCCAACGCCTCCTACTACCCCGACGTCCCCTACGACCTGATCTGCGCCTCCGGGGCCACCTGCAGCGCGCACGGACCGTCGTTCTTCTCCACCGTCCGCCTCACCTCCATCACCACGCAGCAGTACTCGGTGTCCTCCAGCGGGTACGTCACGGTCGACTCCTACGCGCTGACGCAGACGGAGCCCTCCACCGGGGATGCGACGAGTGCGACGCTGTGGCTGTCCTCGGTGCAGCGGACCGGTGCGGACACCACGGCGGGCGGTTCGACCTCGTCGATCGCCATGCCGGCGGTGAAGTTCACCGGCTCCGCCCTGGAGAACCGGGTGAGCACCGCCACCTACCCGGGCCTGTTCCGCTACCGCATCACGGCGATCACCAACGAGTTGGGCGGCGTGACGGGTGTCTCCTACACGCTGCCGACCGCCTGCTCGACCTCGGCTACCCCGTCCTCGAACACCGCCTCCTGCTTCCCCGAGTACTGGACGCCCAGCGGTTACATCAGTCCGATGCTGGACTGGTTCAACAAGTACGCGGTGCAGGAGGTGTTGGAGACCGACACCACCGGTGGTTCGGCGGCGAAGGAGACGGACTACTCCTACAGCGGTGCGGCCTGGCACTACGACGACGACGAGACCACCAAGGCGAAGTACCGCACCTATGGGCAGTGGCGTGGCTACCAGCAGGTGACCACGACCACGGGTAACGGTTCGGGTGATGCCCAGACCAAGCAGGTCGACTCCTACTACCAGGGCATGGACGGCGACTGGCTCTCGTCCACCTCGACCCGCAGCGTCCCGCTCACCGACTCCCAGGGTGGCAGCCACACCGACTCCCCGGAACTCGCCGGGCGGATACTGGAGTCCGCCTCCTACCTCGGCAACGGCGGGGGCGTCGACCACTCCACCATCACCTCGTACTGGATCTCTGCCGCCACCGCGACCCGTACCCGGTCCGGCCTGCCGGACCTGACCGCCAAGGCGAGTGGGACCGCGGAGGAGTGGACCCGCCAGCGGCTGACCGACAAGGGCAGCACGAGCTGGCGGTACAACGAGACCGACACGACGTACGACGCCACCCGTTCCGACGACGACTTCGGCCTGCCGACCTACACCTACACGCACACTGTGCCGGCCGACACCGACTACGACCGGTGCACCGCCACCACCTACGCCCCCGCCAACACCAGCGCCAACCTCGTCGGCCTGGTCTCCTCCACCGAAGAAGACTCGGTGGCCTGCTCGGGCTTCACCGAGGGCTCCACCGCCTCCGTGCCCAACGGGCTGAACACCCTGGGTGCACCGGCCAGTGTCAACCGCCCTGACCAGGTCGTCTCCGCCATCCGCACGTTCTACGACGACGCCACCTTCTCCACCACGTTCCCGCAGTCGGCCGCCCCGACGACGGGGCTGGTCACGATGGTCCGCAAGGCCACCGACTACGGCTCGGGCGCGTTCACCTGGCGGACCACGGCGAGGAACACCTACGACAGCACCTACCACCGCCTGTCCGGGACGACCGACGGCAACGGCAACACCACCACGACCAGCTACACGGTCAACTCCGCCTACCTGACCACTGGTCAGACGGTGACCCAGCCCACGGTGAGCGGGGTTGTCCACGCCGCCAGCGCGACCCTCGATCCGGAACGCGGGCTCACTCTCACCAGCACCGATGTCAACCATGTGGTGACGACCGTCCAGTACGACGCGCTGGGCCGGGCGACGTCGGTGTGGAAGAACTCGCGCGCGACCACTTCGCTGGCGAACCTCACCTACACCTACACGCTGTCCGGCACCTCCCTGTCGGGCGTGGTGACCAGCACCCTCAACGACAACAGCGGTTACCTCACCTCGGTCAGTATCGAGGACTCCCTGGGCCGCACCCGCCAGATCCAGACCTACACGCCCCAGGGCGGCCGTCTGATCGACGACACCCTGTACGACTCGCGCGGCTGGACGGCGAAGAAGAACAACGACTACTGGGACTCCACCACCACCCCGACGCTGGCGCTGGACTCGGTGGCCGACAACCAGGTCGCCGACCAGGACGTGTACACCTACGACGGGCTCGGCCGGCAGGTCTACGACATCTCCGAGAAGAACGCCTCGGTCGTCTCGACCACCACCACGGTCTACAACGGCGATGCCACCACCGTCATCCCGCCCACGGGCGGCGTCACCAAGACCACCCGCACCGACCCGCTCGGCCGCACCGGCGAACTCGACGAATACACCACCGCACCCACCCTCACCACGCCGCTGAACGCCGCCACCGGCATTTTCTACCTGACCGGCGGTGCTACCACCGCCACCACCTACGGCTTCGACGGGCACAACCAGCAGTCCACCGTCACCGACGCCAAGAACCAGGTGTGGACCAACACCTATGACCTGGCTGGTGAGGTGGTCTCCACGACCGACCCGACCGCCGGCACCTCCACGATGGCGTACGACGCGGACGGGAACCTTCTGCAGACCAAGGACTCCCGCGGCGATTACGTCTCCTACACCTACGACGCGCTCGACCGGAAGACGGGCGAGTACGCCGCGGCGACCGCCGATCAGACCGCGTACACGTCGACCAGCTCACCGGGCAACCAGACCGCGGCCTGGGTGTACGACAACGCCGACACCGCGATCTCCGGGATGACCTATCCGGTCGGACACGTCACCACCGCGACCTCGTACAGCGGCGGCTACGCCTACGTCCAGCAGGCCGTGAACTTCAACGTGTTCGGTGAGTCCCTGGGCGAGGAGACCATCATCCCCTCCGGCGCACAGGGCAGTGTCCTGGGCAAGACGTGGAAGATCACGCACTCCTACACCAGCGTCAACGGGCTGCTGTGGACCGACGGTTACGCGCTGGGCGGCGGACTGCCGGCCGAGACCGTCACCCACGGCTACAACAACGACGACGAACCCAACGCGCTGGCCACCAGTGCCTACAGCTACCTGCAGAGCACCACTTACAGTGCCTACGACCAGGTCGCCCAGGTCCAGCTCGGCTCCGCCACCTCCTACGCCGCCGTCACCGACAGCTACGACGCCCACACTGCCGACCTGACCGACCAACTCGTCACCCGTTCCACCACCAGCCCCTCCAGCGTCGACGAGACCGCCTACAAGTACGACCTGTCCGGGAACGTCACCAGCCAGACCGAGACCCGTTCCGGCTCCAGCAGCACGGCCGAGACCCAGTGCTACGCCTACGACCCCCTCGACCGCCTCACCAGTGCGTGGACCACCGCCTCGACCGCCACGGACACCTGCAACGCCACGCCCACCAGCAGTGACCACAGCATGGTCGGCGACGGCATCAGCGGCGGCACGTACTGGACCAGCTGGACCTACGACGACATCGGCAACCGGCTCACCCAGACCCAGCACACCGTCTCCGGCACCGGCAACGACACCCTCACCACCAGCGCCTGGTCCAGCACCCAGCCCAACACCCTCACCGGCACCACCAACACCGGTGGCAACACCAGCTCCACCAGCTACACCTACGACGCCGCCGGCAACACCAAAACCCGCACCACCGGCACCGGCGACCAGACCCTCACCTGGAACAACGCCGAACAGCTCACCAACATCTCCAACAGCACCACCGGCACCACCACCAGCTACATCTACGACGCCGACGGCAACCTGCTCCTCCAGATCGACCCCGGCACCACCACCCTCTACCTCGGCAGCGAACAGATCACGCTGAACGACTCCGCCGGCACCGCCACCGGCGTGCGCTACTACACCGCCCCCGGCGGCGCCACCATCGTCCGCACCGGTACGGGCACCAACTACGGCTTCGAACTCGCCTCCGACCAGCACGGCACCAACACCCTCTCCCTCGACAACACCGCGCAGACCCCCACCTGGCGCCAGTTCGACCCCTACGGCAACGCCCGCGGTACCACGACCACCTGGGCCGACAACCGCACCTTCCTCGACAAGACCACCGACACCACCACCGGCCTCACCGACATCGGCGCCCGCGAATACGACCCCACTCTCGGCCGCTTCATCAGCCTCGACCCCGTCTTCGAAGCCACCAGCCCCCAGGAACTCGGCGGCTACACCTACGCCGGCAGCAACCCCGTCACCGAGAGCGACCCCACCGGCCTGGAAAGCTGCGGGGCTCACTTCTGCTCCGGCAACAACGGCACATACGGCGACTACCACTCCGAACAAGACCCCGGGTCGAGCGACTACAAGGGCTCCAGCCACTACTGCGACACGCACAAATGCAGCAGCGGAACAGCGCACGCGAGCAGCAAGAGCAGCACGAGTAGCACGAGTAGCACGAGCAGCACGAGTGAAGCCCGCAAGGCGGAGGAGCTCAAGCGGGAGCTTGCTGCTGAGAGGCGGAAGAACCAGGAGCTCAAGCGCGAGCTGGCTGCCGCGAAGGCCGATGCGGACAGCGGTCACAGTTTCTGGGACACGGGGGACACCGTCGTCAAGTGGGTCGGTCTGGCAGCGGCAGGCGCGGCGGGGTACTGCGCAATCGCAGGTGCCGCCACCGAAGGCACCGCATATGTAGCCTGTGGAACAGTTGCGGCCGTAGTGGCCTCAGTTCTCGGTGTGTATACGACAGCCCGCTCTTGCGCCACGGGGGGACTGAGCACGGATTGCGTGATCGGTGTCGTCACTACGGTGGCCGGTGTTGGCGCACTCAGAGAAGGAAAATTCGGGTTGCAGGTGGGCAAGGGGGCGTGGAACGGGATGAAGTCGGGCTGGAATGCGGGGCGGTCGGCGGCGACATCCGGCTGGACCGCAGGGCGGTCGGCAGCGTCATCGACCTGGAGCAGGATCAGGGGACTTTTCTGAGGAGTGGCGTGGCTAGTCGGTCAGCGACAAGAGTGCACCCCTGTGCCGGGCGGACGCCCTGCACAGGGGCGGAAGGCGGTTGGTCGTGAAGCGGTGGCGGGACAGACAGATATTCGGCTGGATGCTCATCCTGGGCTTCGCCGTCTTCGAAGCATGGACTCTGTGGCATAGCTCCGATCCGACCTTCTTCAAGGTATCGGCTTTGAGTGGAACCTATTCGCTGCTGGTGCTGTATGCCTTGAGCCTTCTACGGCCGGGAGTGCGCAGCGAGCACGATGCGCTCATTGTCAGGAACTTCTCCGCCACTTACACGATTCCCTGGGCGTGTATCCGTGAGGTGGATGTGAAGGAAGGGCGGGGTGTTCAGGTCCGTGTCGAAGGCCGGGAAGAGCCGGTGTCGCTCGAAGCGTTCAACGGTTGGCCCGCTGTCGGAAGGGCCGTGCACATCCGCGATGAAATCGACGTGGCGCGGCGCACCCGTGCGGTAGAGCCCAGCGGCGAAGTGGTCGAGGTGCCGTCCCGTGGCTACATGGAGTTGGTTCTCGTCATTCCGATCGTCATCATGCTTGGTGCGTTTTTGTTCGAAGGCGTCCGCTGGCTCATTGACCGCTAGCCCGGTGGCCCGCTTCGTGGCCAGAGTGCAGAACCAGCTCAGCGTAGTGGTGATCGACCGTGGCAGGAAACTGGTGTTGGCCGTGATGTCCTGGACCGCCCTTGCGGGTGCCGTCGCTTTCGCCGCTCTTTCCGCCCGCTCCTGGGTGCGAGCGGTCAGGTATTGGCGTGATGCTACGGCGCCCACGTCGGTGATGGCTTTTTCGCGGCTTCTCGGTCCGAAATCCCGCCGAAGGCTCGAATGCGGTTGTGTACTCGACGCCGTCTGCCTGAGCGGCTTGACGCTCCTTCTGCTCGGGGGCGTCTGGCTGCCGCCCGCGGGGAGCCCGGCCGCGGCGAACCCGGTCGCGTTGGGAATCGCGACCGCAGGGCTGACTGTTTTTCTCCTCGGGCTCGTGGCCCAGATCTCTCTCGTCTTTTGGGGCCGGCCCTCGTTCGTGATCCCGAAACATGCCAAGGGGGAATTCCGCGAGGACCCGCCTCGTCGCGATGCCACCACTTCCGGCCCGTAGGCGCCTTGGGTCAGAGGAAGGCGGCGAGGCCGTCCAGGAGCCGGTCCACGTCGTCGGGGGTGTTGTAGGGGGACGGCCCCGCCCGTAGCGCGGGGCCTTGGAGCTTCAGCACGGTGAAGGGCTCGTGTGCGTAGAGCGATCCCGCGGGTGCCGGCACGTCGTGTGCGGCCAGGGCCGGGGTGCCTTCGCTCTGGCGTCCGGCCGGCGAGACGCAAAGCGACGGATCCCGGAGCGGCGGTTCACGAACGACGGCGCTCTTCCAGGAGGCCGCGACCGGCATCGCGAACCGTGGGATCGCCGCCGTGGCCGGCCCGGCCTCCCGGTGATGGCCGGTGCCGCTTCTCCCGGCCCCGCGGGCAAGGCCCCCTCGCAGAGATATTGCGCGAGGTCTTGACGTGCCCCGTCCCGTTGCGTAGATATGACTGCGCAGTCATGACAGCGCAGTCATACGGCAGACGGGCACTAGGATTCGGATGCCGACGATCGGGAGACACCATGACATCAGGGGCAGGGCGCGGCGCAGGGGCCGCACCGCGCAGCGTGGACGTCGCACGCCTGGCCGGGGTGTCGCAGAAGACCGTGTCCCGGGTCATGAACGACGAGCCCTACGTCTCCGCCGACGTGCGCCGTCGCGTCCTGGCGGCCGCCGACGAACTCGGCTACCGCTCGAACAACGCGGCCCGCGTCCTGGCCTCCGGTCGCACCAGGTCCATCGGTGTGGTGACGCTCGGCACGGCCCTGTACGGTCCGGCCTCGCTGCTCATGGGCGTCGAGCGTGCCGTGCGGGACAACGGCTACGCGCTCCGTGTCGTCAACACCATGGAAGGTGACACGGCGGGCATCGCCGGCGCCGTGGACTCGCTGCTCGACCAGGGCGTGGACGGCATCGTCATCTCCGAGCCCATCGACGAGGAGGGCGGCGCGGATCTCTCCTCCCGGGTCGACGTGCCGGTCCTCGTCCTCGGCGCACCCCCGCCGTTCCCCGCCCCCCACCTGGTGACCGCCGGGATCGTCTCCGGCCAGATGGCACGGGCCGCCACCGAGCACCTGCTGGAGCTGGGCCACCCCACCGTCCACCACCTCGCCGGCCCGCAGCGCTGGTACTCGGCCCGGGACCGCCTCGACGGATGGCGCTCGGCGCTCGCCGCGCACGGCCGGCCCCGGCCACCGTTCGTCGAGGGCGACTGGTCGGCAGCCTCCGGCTACGCGGCCGGCCGGCAGCTGGCCGCCGACCCCGGCGTGACCGCGGTGTTCGCCGCCAACGACGACATGGCCATCGGCCTGATCCGCGCGCTGACGGAAGCCGGGCGGCGGGTGCCGGAGGACGTCAGCGTGGTCGGCTTCGACGACATCCCCCTCGCCGCCTACGTGACCCCGCCGCTGACCACGGTGCGTCAGCCGTTCGACGCCATGGCGCAGGACGGCCTGAAACTCCTGGTGCACGCCATCGAGAGCCCGCAGGCCGACCCGCTGCCGATGACCGACCCACCGGTCGAACTCGTCGTCCGCTCCTCGGCGACCGCGCCCCCGCGGCCCGGCACGACACCGGGCGGCATCCGGACCGCACGCTCCCCGCACGACTGACCGCACGCGGCCGCCTCGCACCCGGCCGCACGCACGCCCCCCCCGCACCCCCCGACCCCCCGCCCCCCACGCACCACCCGCACCCGACCGCGCACGGTCCCACCCAGGAACGGAGACCCGCCCACACCACAGCCACCCGCACCCCTCGGCACTGCCACCGGCGCCCGAGCGCCGAACACCGCACCAGCACCACCCCGGCCCCGTGACGCCCGCGCCCACACCGCCACCGGCGTCGCCCCGGCTCCCCGACAGCGGGTACGACCGGTCCCAGGCCTCGAACAGGCCCCGCACCGGCCGCCGCCGCTCGCTCCCCGTCACGCCCGCACCGGCGTGATCCTCTCTCAGCACCCGTACCCGGTACGCATGACGGGCCCGGGCCAGAGCCGGCAGGGAGGGCGCCTCCCCTGACAGGCCCCGCCCTCCCTGCCCCGCCCGTCATCGCCGCACACAACGCCTCACCCACCCGAATTCAGCACGCCGTCGACCGGTGTGCCGATCCCTCACACCCTTCTGCGGGAGTTCACCATGTCCGGACCCTTCGCCAGCCCCTCCCCGTCGCCCCTGACCCGTCGTGGTTTCCTCGCCGCCACGGGCGCGCTGTCACTGGCCGCCACCCTGACCGCCTGCGGCGGCGACGGCGGCTCCACCGGCGGTTCCTCCGCCAAGGCGGTCAGCCAGGCCGACATCGACAAGGCCATGAAGACCCCGACCGAGCTGACGTTCTGGACCTGGGTCCCGAACATCGACAAGGAGGTCGCGCTCTTCGAGAAGAAGTACCCGGCCGTCAAGGTCAAGGTCGTCAACGCCGGTCAGGGCACGCCCCAGTACACCAAGCTGCGCACCGCGCTCAAGGCCGGCAGCGGCGCCCCGGACATGGTGCAGCTGGAGTTCCAGGCCATTCCGACGTTCACCGTCACCGACAGCCTGCTGGACCTGCGCCCGTACGGCGCCGCCAAGCTCAAGTCCACCTTCGTGGACTGGACCTGGGGCCAGGTCAGCGGCAGCGGCGGCGAGGTCTGGGCGATCCCCCAGGACACCGGCCCGATGGGCATGCTGTACCGCAAGGACATCTTCGACAAGCACGGCATCGAAGTCCCCACCACCTGGGACGAGTTCGCCGCGGCGGCCCGCAAGCTCCACAAGGCCGACCCGGACGTCTACCTCACCAACCTCGCGGCCAACCAGCCCGCCGCCTGGCACGGCCTGCTCTGGCAGGCGGGCGGCAAGCCGTACGTGACCTCCGGCAGGAGCGACATCACCGTCAGCGTCGACGACGCGGTCTCCAGGAAGCTCGGCGACTACTGGGGCGCCCTCGCCAAGGAGGGCGTGATCGGCGTCGAGCCGGACTTCACCGACGGCTGGTACGCCGCCCTCAACAAGGGCAAGTACGCCACCTGGCTCACCGGGGCCTGGGGCCCGGCCTTCCTCTCCGGCTCGGCCAAGGCCACCGCCGGCAAGTGGCGGGTGGCCCCGCTCCCGCAGTGGGACGCCGCCAAGCCCAGTGCCGGCAACTGGGGCGGCTCGACCACCGCGGTCGTCCGCTCCACCAAGAACCCGGTCGCGGCCGCGGTGTTCGCGCAGTTCCTCAACAGCGACCCGGCCAGCGCCAGGATGTTCGCCACCGAGCAGTTCTTCTTCCCGGCGACCAAGGCACTGCTCGCCGACTCCTCCTTCCTCGGGGACGCGCCCGCCTTCTACGGCGGCCAGAAGGTCAACAAGGTCTTCGCCGAGATCAGCACCGAGGTCGACCCGTCCTTCCAGTGGCCGCCGTTCCTCGACCGGGTGGCCACGGACTGGACCGAGACCGTCGGCAAGTCCCTCGCCGACAAGTCCGACACCGTCCGCGCCCTCGGTTCCTGGCAGTCGCGCATCACGACCTTCGCCAAGAGCCAGGGCTTCACGGTCAAGGGAGGCTGACGATGGCCACCACCCCGGCCCGCCGGGGCCACGGCACGGCGGGCGCCCTGTTCATCGCCCCGTTCATGGCGCTGTTCCTGCTGCTCTTCCTGGCCCCGCTCGGCTACGCCGCCTACCTGAGCCTCTTCCAGGAGCGGCTGATCGGCGGCTCGACCTTCGTCGGCCTGGACAACTACGTGACGGCCCTGAAGGACCCGCTCCTCCTCAAGGGCATCGGCCGCGTGGCGCTGTTCTTCGTCATCCAGGTCCCCGTGATGCTGCTGCTCGCCCTCGTCCTCGCGCTCGCGCTGGACAGCGGCCTGCTGCGGCTCGCCCGGGTCATCCGGCTCGGCATCTTCGTCCCGTACGCCGTCCCGAGCGTGATCGCCGCCCTCATGTGGGGCTACCTCTACGGCCCGGACTTCGGCCCCTTCGCCCAGATCAGCCACGACCTCCACCTGCCGGCCCCGCACTTCCTCAGCGACAGCTGGATGCTCGGCAGTCTGGCGAACATCGTGACCTGGGAGTTCGCCGGCTACAACATGATCATCCTGTACGCGGCGCTGCGCACCATCCCCGCCGAGCTCTACGAGGCGGCCGCCATGGACGGCGCCGGAGCCTGGCGGATCGCCTGGTCCATCAAACTCCCCGCGCTGCGCCCGGCGCTGACCCTCACCCTGCTGTTCTCGGTGATCGGCAGCTTCCAGCTGTTCAACGAACCGAACCTGCTGATGAAGGTCGCGCCGGACGTCATCGACAGCTCCTACACCGCCAACCTGTACGCCTACTCCGTCGCCTTCATCAGCCAGCAGACCAACTACGCGGCCACGGTGTCCTTCATCCTCGGGCTGGTCATCGTGATCGTGTCGTACGCCTTCCTGCTCACGGCGAACCGCGGGAGGACCTCATGACCACCGTGACCCCCACGGCCGCCACCTCCTCGAAGGCCGGGCGGCCGCCCGCCGCGGCGCGGTCGCGGCGCCGGTCGTCGGCCCACCGGCGCAGCACCCCGCTGACGATCGCCATGCTGGCCGTCCTGGCCTACTTCCTGCTGCCCCTGTGCTGGCTGCTCATCGCCTCCACCAAGAGCACCCAGGACCTGTTCAACAGCTTCGGTCTGTGGTTCTCGCACGCCCCGCAGCTGCTGTCGAACGTCAGGGCCACCTTCACCCAGGACGACGGTGTCTTCGGCCGCTGGCTGCTCAACACCGTCCTGTACGCGGGCGTCAGCGCGGCCGGTGCCGCACTGCTCGCGGCCGCCGCCGGGTACGGCTTCGCCAAGTACCGCTTCCGTGGACACGGCGCCGCCTTCAACCTGGTCCTGGGCGCCATCATGATCCCGACCACCGCGCTGGCCATCCCCACCTACCTGCTCTTCGCCAAGGCGGGCCTGGTCAACACCCCCTGGGCCGTCATCCTGCCCTCGCTCGTCAGCCCCTTCGGCCTCTACCTCATGCGGATCTACGCCGAGGACGCCGTCCCCGACAGCATCGTCGAGGCGGCCCGCATGGACGGCGCCGGAGAGGTCCGGATCTTCTGCACCATCGCGCTGCGGCTGCTGGCACCCGGCCTGGTGACCGTCGTACTGTTCACGCTCGTCGCCACCTGGAACAACTACTTCCTGCCGCTGATCATGCTCAACGACCCGAACCTTTACCCCATCACGGTCGGGCTCTCCTCCTGGGCCGCCCAGGCCCAGAACGGCGGCGCCGGAGCCAGCAGCGACATGCTCGCCCTCGTCGTGACCGGCTCCCTGATCTCGGTCGTCCCGCTCGTCCTGGCCTTCCTCCTGCTCCAGCGGTACTGGCAGAGCGGGTTGGCCACCGGCGGCGTCAAGCAGTAACACCCCCTACTCTCCGGAGGTTTGTCCATGGCGGATCTGCCCGCCCGCGTTCTGTTCGGTGCTGCCTACTACCACGAGTACCAGCCCGCGTACGGCCCGGACGTACGGCCCGACGAGCAGCTGAAGACCGACCTCGACCTGATGGCCGACGCCCGCTTCACCGTGATCCGGGTCGGCGAATCGGTCTGGTCGACCTGGGAACCGGAGAACGGCCGCTTCGAACTCGACTGGCTGCAGCCGGTGCTGGACGGCGCCCACGAGCGCGGCATCTCCGTCATCCTCGGCACCCCCACGTACGCCGTGCCACCGTGGCTGGCCCGCCAGTACCCCGAGATCACGGGCGAGCGGCGCACCGGTGAGCGCATCGGCTGGGGCGCCCGCCAGGAGGTCGACTTCACCCACCCCGCCTTCCGCTTCCACGCCGAGCGGGTGATCCGCAAGGTCGTGGCCCGGTACGCCGGCCACCCGGCGGTCATCGGCTTCCAGGTGGACAACGAACCGGGTCTGGAGCTCTTCCACAACCGCGGCGTCTTCCAGCGCTTCACCGACCACCTGCGTGCCAGGTACGGCGACGTCGAGACCCTCAACCGGGAGTGGGGCCTGGTCTACTGGTCCCACCGCCTGTCCACCTGGGCCGACCTGTGGACCCCGGACGGCAACGTGCAGCCCCAGTACGACGTCGCCTGGCGGGAGTTCCAGGCCCGCGAGTGCACCGAGTTCATCGGCTGGCAGGCCGACCTCGTCCGCGAGTACGCCCGGCCCGGACAGTTCGTCACCACCTGCATCTCCTACACGCGTCCCGCCGTCGAGGACGACGAACTCACCGACCGCCTCGACATCGCCACCGGCAACCCCTACTACGCCATGCAGGACGGTCTCCTGCTCCCCGACCCGACCCCCGACGACCACGAGCAGATGTGGATGACGACCGGTCTGTGGGCGCTCTACCAGACCGCCGACTGGATGTTCTCCTCACGCCAGGAGCCCTTCCTGGTCACCGAGACCAACGCGTCCTCCATCGGCTTCCCGTGGGACAACCGCCCCGCCTACGACGGCCAGTGGCGCCAGGCCGCCTGGGCTCTCGTCGGCCGCGGGGCCCGCATGATCGAGTACTGGCAGTGGCAGACCCTGCGCTTCGGCGCGGAGACCTACTGGGGCGGGGTCCTGCCGCACAGTGGCCGGCCGGGCCGCACGTACCGGGAACTCGCCTCGCTGGGCACGGAGTTCGAGGCCGCCGGACCGCTCGTCGCCGGTCTTGAACCCGACGCCGACATCACGATCGTCTACTCCACCCCCAGCAAGTGGCTGATGCAGAAGTACCCGCCGCTCGCGACCCCCGACGGCGAACCGGACCCGGCCGCCTACCACCGCATCCTCGACCCCTTCTACCGCGGCGCCTTCGACGCCGGCCGCCAGGTCCGCATCGTCCACGCCCGTCAGCTGCACGACCCGCGCGGGGAGCGGGAGGGCCTGACGCCCCGGGAGGCCGTCCGCCGCCACCCGGTCCTCGTCGTCCCCGCCCTCTACATCGCCGACGACACCACGCTCGACTGGCTCGCCGCATACGCCCACGCCGGCGGCCACCTGGTGCTCGGCCCCCGCACCGGCTACGCCGACCACGAGGCACGGGCCCGGCACGAGACGGCCCCCGCCCGTCTCTCCGACGCCGCGGGAGTGTCGTACGACGAGTTCAGCAACCTCACCCGCGCCGTCCCGGTCCGCGCCGTACCCGGCGGCCCCCTCCGGCTGCCGGACACCGCGACGGCGACCCACTGGGCCGACGGCCTGACGGTCGCCGACGCCGACGTCCTCGCCGAGTACGAGCACCCGCACTTCGGCCGCTGGCCCGCCGTCACCACCCGCCGCCACGGCGAGGGCCGGGTCACGTACGTCGGCACGGTGCCCGGCCGGGACCTCGCCCGCGCCCTGGCCGACTGGCTGGCACCGGCCGCCCGCAGCGGCTGGGGCGACCTGCCGGCGTCCGTCACGGCGACGACCGGCACGGCGCCCGACGGACGCCGGGTGCACATCGTCCACAACTGGAGCTGGGAGCCCGCCCGGGTGGCGGCGCCGGCCGATCTGACGGACGCCCTGGACGGCACCGCGGTCCCCACGGGCACGGCACTGGACCTCGGCCCGTGGGACGTACGCGTACTGGTCACTCCGGAGGAGCGGCGGTGAGGCCGGTGCCGCGGTTGGCCAGCCGGTCCAGGTCGGCCTGGGTGCCGTTGAACACGTCGCCGGTCGCCGGTGCCTGGAGGCCCGGGAACAGCGCGGCGTCGGTGTACTGCCACATCGTCCAGGTCGTCGAGCCGTCCGGCACCGGAGGCTGGGTGATCGACCGGCGGTAGTCCGCGAGTTGCAGCGGATACCGGGCGAAGGCGGTGGTCGAGCCCAGGCAGTCGTCCAGGAAGGACTTCTGGGTGTAGATGACCGGAGTCCGCCCGAAGGCCGCCTCCACCTTGTCGAGCCAGGCCTGGGCGTCGGCCACGGTGCCGTAGGCGGGGCAGCGTTCGCTGCCGTCGTCCATGCGCTCCAGGTCGAACACCGGCGGCAGGTCGCCCGCGCGCTGTCCGGTGTAGCCGGTCGCCCGCACCGCGGCGATGAACCGGTCGGCCTGGGCGCCACCGGTGTCGGGCGCGGTGCCCGTGTAGAAGTGGTACGGCGCGACGGCCAGGCCCGCCGCCCTGGCCGCCACGAGGTCGGTGGCCAGGTACCCGTCGGTGACGTTCAGGCCCCGGGTGGCCTTGACCGTCGCGAACTCGACGCCCGAGTCCCGCACGGCGTTCCAGTCGATCGGCGCGCCGTCCGGGTGCTGGTACTCGGCGGTGTCCAGGCCCTCGATCGGGTAGCCGGCGGGGCGCGGCGGCGTGCAGTAGGTGTCAAGGCCGGACCAGTCCGCCAGCTTCGCCCAGGTGTTGGGGCCCACGACGCCGTCGGTGCCGAGGCCGGCGCAGCTCTGGAACTCCTCGACCCGGCCCTCGGTGCCGCCTCCGAAGTCGCCGTCGATCGTCAGCGGCGGATAGTGGAACGGCTCCATGGCCAGGTTCAGCCGGCACTGCAGTTCCTCGACCTCGGTGCCCGTCGCGCCCCGTTGCAGGGTCGGGCGGGTGGCGGTGTGGCCGCACACGGCCGTCTGCGCGGTGCCGGACGTGCCCTGGGTCGCGCAGCTGTGCGGCTGCGCGGACCAGGTGTTCAGCGCCGCCCAGGTCTGCGGGCCGATCACCCCGTCCACGCTCAGCCCGGCACACCGCTGGAACTCCTCGACCCGCGTCGCCGTGGCCGGCCCGAACGAGCCGTCGGCCGCGATCGGCGTGTACCGGCTCGGCTTCGTCGCCAGGTTCAGCTCGCACTGCGCCTCGACCGCCGCGTCCCCCGTCGATCCCTGTCGCAGGGTGGGCTGCGCGCTCGTGTGCCCGCAGACCGCGACCGCGGTGGCCGCGGCGGACTCCGCCGCCTGCACCGCCGCCGGCCCGCACAAGGGCAGGACCGCTGCCACGGCGAGGGTCAGGCCCCGCAGAAGCGTCCTCTGTCCCATCTGGTGTTCCCCCTCTGTCCGAGTGGCCGGGAGATCCCGGCACCGACCAGGCTGGCAGCGCCCGCCCGGCCGCGGGCCCGCTGCTCCGCAACCGGGACGCCGGGACGGTCGGGCGTCGCTGACCTGCGGTGACGCGGCGCCGCTGGGACGCGCCTGGGACAGTCGGGGACAGGCGAGGGCGAGGTCCGCCGTGGCCGGGCCGGGCCGCCGGGTTGCCGGATGCGGACATCCGTCCGAACAACAGGGCAACCGGGACCGCCCCTCGTGGGTCTAGCCACTGATGACACACCATCAGGCCCGCCGCGGGGAGACGGCGCGGCCTGCCGTCCCGGAGGGGGACCCCATGCGTATCCGCCCGGCCATCGCCGTCGCGAGCCTCACGACCGCCCTGTCCATGTCCGTGATTCCGGCGACCGCCCACGCGGTGGCACCGGCCGCGGCCAGTGACACCACGTTCTCGGACGTCGTCGTCAACGGCGGCAAGGACATCGTGCTCGGCCTGACCACGAAGAAGACCGTCACGATCACCTGGACGGCCACCGACCCGGACGGCATCGCCGCGTCCTGGGCCTACCTGTGGCACGGCCCGAACACCGACGACGAGGACGGCACCCTGGGGGCGTACCCGGCGGGTACGTGCACCCAGTCGTCCACCGACCCCACCACCGCGTCCTGCACGGTGAGCATCGCCGTGGACGCCGCCCGCGACCTCGACCACAACGGCCTCGCCGGTACCTGGAACGTGCTCGCCGGGGCGCAGGACCGCACCGACGACTGGACGGAGATCGACGCCGCGGGCCACGCCTCGGTCAAGCGGCTCGCCAAGGCCACGGTGAACGCCGCGCCGGAGCCGGTGAAGAAGGGCAGGACCATCACGGTCACCGGCAAGCTGACCCGCGCCAACTGGACGAGCGGCAGCTACACCGGCTACCAGGGCCAGTCGGTCAAGCTGCAGTTCCGCAAGAAGGGCAGCTCCGTCTACACCACCCTGAAGACCGTCACCACCGGCACCGGCGGCGCGCTGCGGACCACCACCAAGGCCAAGGCGGACGGCTACTTCCGGTACGTCTTCGCCGGCACCGCCACCACCGGCCCGGCCACGGCGACGGGCGACTTCGTCGACGTCAGGTGACCCCCCTCCCGGCCGTTCCGGTCTCCCGGCCGTGCCAGGCGTGATCTGCGTTCCGGCCGGGTAGCAACGTCCTGCTCCGCCGCCGCTCGCGGGACGTGTGTGAAGGGGGATCACAGGGTGTCGGACGACGGCCCGCCGGACGACTGGGACGCGCACGAACGCCGGCTGTGGGAGGCGTACCGGCACGGCGAGTGGTGCGAGGACGTGCCGGAGGTACGGGCCGAGGCCCTGCGGTGGCTGCTCGTCGCCGCGCCGCGGCCCGCACCGGGGCGGCTGGCCCGGCTCAGGCTCCGCGGTGCCCGGATCACCGGCACCCTGGACCTGGCCGAGGCGGCCGTCCAGGGCGCGATCCGCCTCGACGCCTGCCGCTTCGAGGAGGTGCCCTGCTTCGACGGCGGGCAGTTCGGTGTGCTCCAGCTCAAGGACTGCGCCCTGCCCGGACTGAGCGCGGCCGGGGCGCGGGTGGGCCAGGAGTGCGAGATCGTGGGCTGCGCCCTCGACGGCACGCTCAACCTCCGCTCCCTGACCGTCGGTACGCATCTGCTGCTCGACCGCTCGACGGTGCGGGTGCCCGACGGCACGGCGGCCGTCGACGCGCGGTCGCTCGCCGTCGAGGAACACCTCTCCGCGACCGGACTGGTGTGCACCGGGCCGGTCCGGCTGGGGAGCTCCCGGGTGCAGGACACGCTCGGCTTCCGCGGCGCCCGGCTCCAGGGGGACCGGGCCTGTCTCCAGGCCCCCGAACTCACCGTGGGCGGCGGCCTCTACCTCGACCGGGGGTTCTCCGGCGACGGGGGCATCGACCTCTACGGTGCCTCGATAGGCGGTTCGCTGCATCTGGAGGACGCCACCCTCACCGGCCCGGACGCCCCCGGCGGTGAACCCGCTCTCCAACTGCTCTGCGCCTCGGTCGGCGGCGATATACAGGCCGGCTCGGGGTTCGGTGTGCGGGGGAGCGTCGACATGCGGGACACCTCGGTGCGGGGCAGCGTCGTGCTGCGGCGGGCCCGGCTGCACCATCCGGCCGGCACCGCGCTCAGGGCCCACCGCCTGCATGTCGGCGGCGACCTCGACTGCCGGGCCGGCTTCACCTCGCAGGGGACGGTGGACCTCTGCGACGCCCGGGTCGGCGGCTCCGCCCTGTTCGAGGGCGCCGAGCTGACCGGCCTGGCCGGGGCCGCCGCCCTGCGGGCCAACGGCATAGAGGTGGGCGCGGAGTTCAACTGCTGCGACGGGCTGACCGCGCACGGCCGGATCTCCCTCAGCAGCATCACCGTACGGGCCAGGCTCTGTTTCGAGAACGCCCTGCTGGACGTTCCGGCGGGGGAGCGGGCCCTGATCTGCCGGCGCTCCGCGGCCGCCGAGCTGACGCTGAAGCCCCGCGAGGCACCGCAGGGCATCGTCGACCTCAGCCACACCCGGGTCGGCGTACTGCGCGACGACCCGGCCGGCTGGTCCCGCTCGCTGGTCCTGGAGGGTCTCGCCTACGACAGCGCCAAGCCGGCGCTGCCCGGACACCGGCGGCTGACCTGGCTCGACCGCGACCCGGCCGGTTTCGCACCGCAGCCCTACGAGCAACTGGCCGCCAACTACCGGCGCCACGGCCGGGACGCCGACGCCCGCCTCGTCCTGCTCGCCAAACAGCGCCGCAGGCGGGCCACCCTGGCCTGGCCCGCCCGGATCTGGAGCCTCCTCCAGGACCTCACCGTCGGCTACGGCTACCGGCCGCTGCGCGCGGTGCTGCTGCTCGCCGTCTTCTTCACCGTCGGCACGGTGCTGTTCGCGGCCCGGCCGCCGTCGCCCTACGGCGACGGCACGCCCCCGGACTTCCAGCCGGCCGTGTACACCCTCGACCTGCTGCTTCCGGTGGTCGACTTCGGGCAGGAGCGCTCGTACAGCTCCCACGGCGCCATGCAGTGGGTGGTGGTCGTCCTGGTCAGCGTGGGCTGGGTGCTCGTGACCACGGTCGTGGCGGGGGCCAACCGGGTCCTGCGCAGATCCTGATCCCCCGGGCGCGCGACCGCCCCCGCGCGGGCCGGGACGGATCCCGGGGTGCGCAGGGGCGGTCGGTTCAGGGTGTGGATCAGCCGAGGAGCTTGGCCGCCAGGGTCGTGGCGTTGTAGGAGCCCCAGCCGGTGGTGAAGTCCCAGCCGGTGGCCGCGGAGTAGGCGCCGTTGCTGCCGCTGGTGATGTCGTGGAAGCCGGTGCCGCTCGCCGTGTAGAGGGCGGGGTTGGCGAAGCCGAGGTCGGCCTTGCCCTTCGCCGCGGCCTGCTGGTTGTAGAGGGCCGCGAACGCCGCCCACTCGGGGGCCGCCGCGCTGGTGCCGCCGACCGAGGACCAGGAGCCCTGCGAGTAGATGGAGACGCCGGGGCTCGGGTTGGCGTGCGCCGAGACGTCCGGGACCTGGCGGTAGCCGCCGCCGGCGCTCTTCTGGACCGCCGTCTGCCAGCTCGGGATCTTGAAGACGGTGGACCTGCCGCCACCGCCGCCGGACCAGGCCACCTCCTTGCTGAAGGCATTGGCGGAGGTGACGGTCAGCTTGGTGCCGCCGACGCCCGTGACGTACGGGTCGCTGGCCGGGTAGTCGACGGAGGTGCCGCCGTCGCCCGCGTCGTCGGAGCCGTCGTCACCGGAGGCCGCGTAGAAGCCGAGGCCCTCGGCGGCGCCCGCCTTGAAGACCGCGTCCACCGCGTTGATGTTGGAGGTGGTGCGGGCCGACTCCGCGGCGCCCCAGCTGATCGAGGTGGTCGGGATGCCGCTGTCGACGATGGCCTGGTACGTGTCGACCTCGCCGGCGTCGGAGTTGGGGCCCTCGAAGACCGTCACGTTCGCCTTCGGGGCGATCGCGTGCAGGACCTCGATGTCCAGCTCGACCTCGACCTGGCCGTCACCGAGCGAGCCGGAGCCGCCGTCCACCTTGGACACGGTCGGGGTGGGCGACCCGAGGCTGTAGTTGTTGTCGTACTTGGTGATGTTGGACTGCTGGAAGCCGTCGAACTCCAGCAGCGCGATCTTCTGGCCGCTGCCGGTGTACGTGCTGGAGACGTTGTAGCCGCCCTTGAGCTGGGCCGGGGTGTAGCCGCCGCCCGGACCGTCGTGCGGGGAGACGGTGTGCGGGGTCGCCTGGTGGTGCAGCTGGACCCGGTTGTTGAGGCCCGCCACGTCGCTGACGATGGAGGCGAGGGAGGACGGGAGCGTCGGCGCGCTGTCGTTGGCGTAGAAGGACCGGCCCGAGGCGGCGTCCTTCCAGGTCGACAGCCGGGTGCCGAAGGCCTTCTGGAGCTGGGCGGCGGTGCCGCTGGCGTCGACCAGCAGGTTGCCCGAGTGCACCCTGCCGACGGTGACGCCCTGCGAACGCAGGTAGTCCTTCAGCTGCTTGACCTCGGCGTCGGTCCGGCCGAAGCGGGCCGCGAACCGGCCCTTGGTCAGGTAGTGGCCGTAGGAGGCCGAGTGCGGGTCGCTGACCTTCGCCACGAAGGTGTCGAGCGCGGTGCCGCCCCGGGGGGTCAGGCTGATCGCCACGGATATCCGCTTGCCGGCCGCCACCTCGCCGGTGCGGGCGGCGTCGTGCTTGAGGCCGGGCAGGACGTCTCCGGCGACGGCGGCCCGCGCGGTGTGCGGGGCGCCTACCGCGTATGCGGCCGGAACGACGGCCGTGACCAGGGCCGGCGCGGCGATCAGGCCGAGCAGCTTCAGGCGTGACTTCACTGGGGTCCTCCGAGGAATGGAGAGTGGGGGGTGGGGAGTTGCGTCCCGGAAGCGGAACGGGATCACCGTAGGAACTCCGGCCGCACCCCCGTAAGCGGGGGAACCCTTGCGTCACGTGTTAACTGCGGATGTCATGTCAACGGCGTGTGTCGAGCGGCCGGGGCAGCCGGGCCCGGACGGGCTGACTCACCGTCACCGTCTGGGCGGCCGGGCCGGGCCGGTCGTCGTCACCGGTGTCCACCGCCGCGCCGGCCGCGATGACGGCGACCGCCATCGCGTGCGCCAGCGCGGTACGCGAGCGCACGCCGAACTTGCGGTAGACCCGGGACAGCGCCCCCTCCACCGTCTTGACGCTGATGAACAGCTCGGCGGCGACCTCCCTGTTGGTCGCCCCGCCGCCGACCAGTTCGGCGATCCGGGCCTCCGCGGGCGTCAGTTCGGGCCCGCGCGCGCCCGTCTCGCCGCCGCGCTCCCAGGCGGCCAGCCGGGCCAGTTCGTCCCGGGCCCGGGACGCGAGCGGGGCCGCGCCGATACGGGTCGCCGTCTCCAGGGCCTCGGCGAGCGCCTGGCGGGCCGCGTTCCGGCGGCGGGCGCGGCGCTCGACCGCGCCGAGTGCGATCAGGGTGCGTACCAGTTCGACGGGCAGCGGCAGCCGGCGCAGCCGGTCGACGGCGGCGCGCAGCCGTACCGCCCCCTCCCGGGCCCGGCCCAGGCCCGCCTCGCGCAGTCCCTCCGCCCGGTCCAGCGCGGCCAGGACGCTGCCGGGCGCGCCGTCCGGCAGCCGCTCCCGGGCGTCGTGGAGCACGGCCCCGGCCGCGTCCGTCTCGCCCAGCAGCACCAGGGCCTCGGCCAGGTCGCCGTGCCAGAGCAGCAACGGCGGGTCAGCGGCGCACATGGCCTCGCCGAGTTCCCTGACGCGCTGCAGAGCCTCGACGGCGGCAGCCGCTCCCCGCGGATCGCCGCCGAGCAGTTCGGCCTGCCCGAGCACCGCGAGCGCCCGCAGCAGGAACAGCCGGTCGCCGTCCGCCTCCGAGGCGCGGACCGCCTGCGCGGCCAGCCGCCGGGCCTCGTCGGCGGCTCCGCCGGCGGTCGCCGCGAGCGCCGCCGCGTACAGCGCCGGAGCCGCCCGGGGCAGGGCGCGCGAGCAGCGGGCCGCGGTGCGCAGCGCCTCCCGGCACTGCCCGGCGCGCACCTGGATGCGGGTCAGCGCCACCAGGGTCGCGACGGTCTCCTCCGCCCCGGCCGGCTCCCCGGTCGCGGCGAGCAGCGGCACGACCTGGTCGCGGGCCTCGGTCACCCGGTCGGAGTCCAGGGCGAGGATGGCCCGCATCCGAATCAGCCGCCGCCTCTCCGGCCCACCGGAACGCTCCGCCGGGAGCGCCGCGGTGTCCGGGGGCGCCGCGGTGTCCGGGGGCGCTGCGGTGTCCGGGGGCGCCGCGACATGCCGTGTGCCGGCTGCGGCGCCGTCGTGGCTGGTCGCGCAGTTCCCCGCGCCCCTTTGGGGCGCTGGTGGGTTGGGGTGGGTTGTGTCGGTTGTGGTGTTGTCGTGGTTGGTGGCGCAGGGTGCTGGTGGGGCGTGGCGGAGTACGGTCAGTGCCTCTGTCAGTGCGGCGTCGGCGGCGACCGGGTCTCCGGCCAGGGACCGTACCCGGGCGAGGGTGGCGAGCGCGTCGATCCTGGTGTCGGTGTCGCCGGCCGCGCCCGCCTGCCGGGCGGCCCGCCGGGCATGCCCGGCCGCCTCCGCCAACTCCCCGCACAGCAGGCCGCGTACGGCCGCCCAGCTGTGCAGCCGGGCCTCGGCGCGCGGATCACCGGCCGCGTCCCGCAGGCCGTCCGAGATCAGGTCCTCGGCGCCCTCCAGGGCCTGCCCGGCGCCGCGCAGCAGGACCAGGCGGGCCCGTACCCGCTGCGCCGCCGAGTCCGACCGGGCGAGCACCGCCCCGGCGGCCTCGCCCGCCTCCTCGGTGCGTCCGGCGTCGCAGGCGTACTCGGCGGCGGCCAGCAGCCGTTCGGCACGTTCCGCCGGGTGGCCGGCCGGGGTCCGGCGGGCGGCGAGGACGGCCAGTTCGAAGGCGGTGCCGGGGTCGCCGTCACGGCGCGCGGACCCGGCCGCGGACATCAGGGTGCGGGCCGTGGTCTCGTCCTCGTACGGATGGGCGAGCCCGAGATGACGGGCCCGCTCCACCGGTTCGGGCACCGCGCCGGCCAACAGCGCGTGCGCCTGCCGCCGCCCGTGTCCGTCCGCGTCGGCGTGCACGGCGGCCCGGAGCACGGGGTGCCGGAAGCGTACGACCCCGTCGGCGTCGGCCGTCGCGATGCCGGCCCGCTCCGCCTGGGCGAGGTCGGCGGCCGGGTCGGGCAGCCCGGCGGCGCGCAGCAGGGTGAGGCTGGGGCGGGCGGCGGCGCTCGCGACGAGGAGGGCGTGCCGCACCGGCTCCGGCAGCGCACGGACCCGCGCCAGCAGGAGGGTGCGCAGTCCCTCCGGCACCGGGGGCAGCGCGCCGAACCCGGCGGGCGCCGGGGCGCGCAGCGCCGCGCGCCCCAACTCACGCGCGTAGTAGGGGTTTCCGGCGGCGGTCCGCTGGATCTCCCGCAGCACGGTCGGGGGCAGGTCGGTGCCGAGGTCGGTGCGGACGAGGCGGGCGGTCTCGTCGTCCGTCAGGGGCGGCACGGGGAGTTCGACGGTGCCGGGCGGGCAGCAGCGCAGCCGCTCCGGCTGGCCGCCGTCCGCCACCCGCTCGGCGGCGAGCATCCGGACGCCGGGACCGTCGAGCCGGCACACGGCGTAGGCGAGGACGTCGGCGGTCGGTTCGTCGAGCCACTGGAGGCCGTCGACGACCAGCAGGACGGGTCCGCCGGCGGCCAGGGCGCGCAGCGCGTCGAGGACGGCGACGCGCACGGCGAGCAGCCCGCGGCCGTCCGCCGGTCCGCCGCCGCGCAGCAGGGCCGTCCGCAGCGCCGCCCGGGGCTCGGGCGGCAGCGTCTCCAGCCGGCTCTCCGGGACCCCGGCGAACAGGTCGACGAGCCCCGCGAACGGCAGCCGGGCGTCCTCCTCGGCGGGCGCGCAGCGCAGTACGGTGCCGGCCGCGGGGGCGTCGGCGGCGAGGGCCGCCACGAGCGTGGACTTGCCGATGCCGGCGGGCCCGTGGAAGAGCACTCCGGGACGCGCCGCCGTCTGGACCCGGGCGGCGTCGAGCAGCGTACGGCGCCCGGTCAGAACCATGTGTTCATGACAACCTCCGGTGATCCGCCGTGTCAATGACGTTCGTCACCATCCCGCCGGACGGCCCCTGCCCGACATGGCCCAACAGGTCATGTCTTCTTCCTGAATCCCTCGTTACGGAACGCGGAAGGCTGTTCCGCCCTCCTCCTGTGCGGAAGCGACGAGGCACGGGCAGGGAAACCAGGGACTGAGTGACATGGGTTTGACCAGTCGAACGACCGTATACGCGCTGACGGCGCTGGCCGCCCTGTGTGTGCTGCTGCTGGTCTGGCTGTGGCCGCGGTTCGCCAAGCCAGGTCCGCTGCACGTGCTCGGGCGGCTCGGGGCCATCGCGGTGACGCAGGTGACGATCGTCGCGGCGTTCGCGTGCGCGGTGAACTCGTCGTACCAGTTCTTCGGCTCCTGGAACGAGCTGTTGGGCAACGTCGACACCGCTCCCGTCGGCGTGACGCAGGCGGCCGGCGGGAACGGCGGCGGCTCGGTGAACGGCATAAGCAGCGTCCGCGGGGCGTCGCTCGTGCAGCCCGCCGGGGACCAGCAGTTGAGCCGGGTCAGCGGGCTGCCGAGCGGGCCCGCGGCGGCCGTCGGCCGGGTGGAGTCGGTGAAGATCATCGGCCGCCGCACCGGCGTGGTCGACCCGGCCTTCGTCTATCTGCCGCCGCAGTACTTCCAGAAGGCGTACCACCGCATGCGCTTCCCGGTGGTCGTCGCGCTCAGCGGCTACCCGGGCAGCATCTTCAACCTCGCCCAGCACCTGCGGGTCTCGCAGACCGCCGGCGAGCTCCAGCGCAGGGGCCGGATGCAGCCGACGATCATGGTGATGATCCGGCCCACCATCGCCCCGCCGCGGGACACCGAGTGCGTGGACGTCCCCGGCGGACCGCAGACCGAGACGTTCCTGGCCAAGGACCTCCCGGACGCGATCAAGTCCGTCTACCGGGCCGGCCACGACGCGAACTCCTGGGGCGTCATGGGGTACTCCTCGGGCGGCAGTTGCGCCCTCCAGCTCGCCATGCGCGACCCCGGCGTCTACACCACGGCCGCCGCCCTGTCGCCCGACTACCAGGTCAAGGACGACCCCACGACGGGCAACCTCTTCGGCGGCGGTCCCGACCGCCAGGCCCGGGTCGACGGCCACGACCTGATGTGGCGGCTGAAGCACCTGCCCGCGCCGCAGGTCTCGGTACTGGTCGCCAACAGCAGGCACGGCGAGAAGGGGTATGCGCAGACCGAGGCCTTCATCAAGGCCGTCAAGGCGCCCATGCGGGTCGTCTCCATCCTCCCCGAGAACGGCAGCCACAACTTCCCCACCTGGGTACGGGAGATGCCCGCCGCCCTGCAGTGGATGAACGGACAGCTGACCTTCCCCCAGGACGTCGTACCCCGCCACCACGCGGGGAGGACGGCGACCGAGGCGGCCGGCGGACCCGGCACCGGTACCGGTGCCGTTCCCGGTGCCGGTTCCAGCCCCGACCCCCGGCCCGGCCATGCCTCGGTCCGCGCGGCGGGCCGGGAGCCCACGCCCAGGCCCACGGCCTCGGCCCACCGCTGACCGTAGTGTGGGTGTCCGGTGCCGGACCGGAGGAGTCGCGATGCAGGTAGCCGTGGTCACCTTCGACGGGTTCAACGAGCTCGACTCCTTCATCGCCGCCGCGCTGGTCAACCGGTGCCGGGGGGACGGGCTGGAGGCGTTCCTCACCACGCCCGCCCCGGTCGTCACGTCCATGAACGGCGTCGAGGTGCACGGGCAGCGGCCGCTGGAGTTCGTCGCCGAGGCCGGCGCCGTGCTGATCGGCAGCGGGGTGCGCACCCGGGACGTGGTCGCCGACGACCGGCTGCTCTCCCGGCTGCCGCTCGACCCCGCACGCCAGCTGATCGGCTCGCAGTGCTCAGGCGCCCTGGTACTGGCCCGGCTCGGCCTGCTGGACGGCCGGCCCGCGTGCACGGACACGGTCAGCCGGCCCTTCGTCGAGGACCTCGGGGTCCCCGTGCTGGACGCGCCGTTCCACAGCGCGGGGAACATCGCCACGGCCGGCGGCTGCATGGCCTCGCAGTACCTCGGCGCCTGGGTGATCTCCCGGACGCTCGGCGACCGGGCCGTCCGCGAGGTCGTCGGCTACACGGCACCGGTGGGTGAGCGGCGGGAGACCGTCGACCGGGTCCTGCGCGCCGTCCGCACCGGCGAGAGGGCCGCGCTGGGCTGAGCCCCGGCGGCAGGCGGCCCTCAGATCCAGGTGTCGAGCCACATCCTGGCCTGCCAGCCGCTGTAGGGAATCGTCTGCCCGGTGTAGATCGGGTAGAAGTAGACGAAGTTCCAGGCGATGAGGAGCACCAGCGTCCCCGCGGCCACCGCGCCCCGGGTACGGCGCCGGCGGTCCGCGCCCGGCGGGCCCAGCACGGCACCGAGCATCATCGCCACGGCCAGGCACAGGTACGGCACGAAGACCACGGCGTAGAAGGAGAAGACCGTGCGGTCCTGGTAGAGGAACCAGGGGAGGTAACCGGCCGCCACCGCGCAGAGGATCGCGCCGGCCCGCCAGTCGCGGCGCAGCGCCCACCGGTACAGCAGGTAGGCCAGGGCGAAGCAGGCCGACCACCACAGCACCGGGGTGCCCAGGGCGAGGACCGTGCGGGTGCAGGCGGACGCGGTGGTGCAGCCGTCCTGGCCGGGCTCCGGGGAGGTGTAGGCGAACAGCACGGGACGGCCGAGGACCAGCCAGCTCCAGGGGTTCGACTGGTACTTGTGCGGCGAGTGCAGGTTCACGTTGAACTGGTAGACGAGGTACTCGTAGTGCCAGAGGCTGCGCAGCGGGGCCGGTATCCACGACCAGGTGCCGCCGCGGCCGTCCGCCCAGTGCCGGCCCCAGCCGTCGTCGGACAGGAACCAGCCGGTCCAGGTCACCAGGTAGGTCAGCACGGCGGTCGGGACCAGGGCGAGGACCGACCAGGGGAGGTCCCGGCGCAGCACCGCCCGGTAGGGGTGGCTCGCCCCGGCCACGCGGCGGGCGCCGACGTCCCACAGCAGCGTCAGGACCACGAAGAAGACCAGGACGTACAGGCCGTTCCACTTGGTCGAGGCGGCCAGGCCGAGGAGGACGCCGGCCGCGAGGCGCCAGGGCCGCCGCCCCGTACCGGCCCGGTCACCGGTGCCGGCGTCCGGACGCACCCGGCCCGCCGGGTCGGCCGGCAGGGCCGCCGCGAGCCGGGCCCGCGCCCGGTCCCGGTCGATCAGCAGGCAGCCGAAGGCGGCCAGCACGAAGAACATGACGACGAGGTCCAGCAGGGCGGTGCGGCTCATCACCAGGTGCAGGCCGTCGATCGCCATCAGCGCCCCGGCCAGACAGCCCAGGAACGTCGAACGGAACAGGCGGCGGCCGATACGGCACAGCATGAACACCGACAGGGTGCCCAGCAGCGCCGTCATGAAGCGCCAGCCGACGGGGTCGAGGCCGAACAGCCCCTCGCCGACGGCGATCAGCCACTTGCCCGTCGGCGGGTGCGCGACGAAGGAGCCGGCGTCGGAGAGCGAGATCACCTGGGGGTGCGCCAGGATCCGGGGGTCGGCGACCGTGCGGTCCGGCCAGGTGCCCTCGTACCCGAGGTGCAGCAGTGCCCAGGCGTCCTTGGCGTAGTACGTCTCGTCGAAGATGAGGTCGCGCGGCCGGCCGAGGTGCCAGAAGCGGAGGGCGCCGGCCAGGACGGCGACGAGCAGCGGGCCCAGCCACTCCGTCGCCCGCGCGAGGCGCCCGGCCCGGTCCGGGCCGAGGCCCAGGAGCAGCCAGGGGCGGGTGGCGGGCCGGGGGAAGGGCGGGACCAGGCGTTCCCGGACGTCGGTGTGCGGCGGGGCCCCGGCGTAACCGAACCGGCGCAGCCGGTCCAGCCGCCCGAGGGGGGCCGGCGCCGGACGTATGCCGTCGAGGTCGTGGGCACGCGTCGCGCTGGTGTTCGTCACCGGACGACCTTAGGACACGGGCGAGAAGCCGTGCCGACGGGCCCGCCGCGCCCGGCTTTGCGCACGTCCGTGCGGCCGTCCGGCGGATGCCGGTCATTGCGCTTCCGGGGTGGCCACGTGTAAGGCCTGGGCCATACCCTGGACCCAGGGCTGCGGCACCCGGACTGCTCTGCAACGGGAGGGAGTTGGGGGACGCCGGAGCCGTGACGGGGGGACTTTTGTTCAGTGGGAGAAACGGCGGTCATGCGGCGGGGTTCGAGCATGAGCTGGTAGACCAGATGTGCGCGGTGTCGGGACTCGATGCACCGGGAGGGCGCGATCTCTTGATCGACATGCTGGCGGGCCGGTTACCCGAGTTAGCCAACGTCCGGCGACACGACCGTAAGCGGCACGACATTATGGAGATAGCCCGAGCCTGCTGGCAGCGGCCCGCGGGACTCTCGGTGTTGGTGGACACCCTCCAGGTGTACGACCCCGGCTCGATCCCGGTCCTGCGGATCGTGGAGCTGGTCACCGCCTCACCGGTGCTCGCGGTGCTGCCCGAACCCGAACTCCGCAGAGCACGCTCGCTGTTGGCCCGCCTGCCGCATCCGGACGCACAGGGCCTGCTGTACGCGGCCGCCGGTGACCTGCCGCTTCCGGCGCACCCGGTCGGCAGCCTCCAGGAGGCCTTCGACTTCCTCGCCGGGGCCAACGCCCGCCCCGACGGCCTGCTCCCGGTGCTGGTCCTGGTGGAGCACGCGATGGCGGCGGGCGCGGCGGGCGGCGCGGACCGGCAGGTCATCGACGGCCTGCGCGGCTGGAACGACGATCAGAGCACCCGGCTCGACCTGGAGAAACCCCTCGGGGCCCTGCGCTCGCAGATCGCCCGGGGAGCTGCCGCGGAACCGGCTCCGGCCTGCCTCGTTGTCCAGTTGAGCAAACACGGGATGAGCTCGGACGAGTACCTGCTGTCGCACTGGCGTCAGCGGCGTCCGGGCTCCTGGCGGCCGGAGCGCGGAGAGGACCAGATCGTGGCCCTGGGCGGGATCGAGGCCGCGGTCGAGCAGTTGGTCGAGAGCGTCGAGGAGGACTGGGGCGAGCAACCCGGCAGGCCGGTACTGGAGTTCGTACTGCCGCTCCAGTTGCTGAACCATCCCATGGAATGGCTGCCGACGGCCTCCGACCCGTCCGCCGCGACCGCGCTGTGCCTGGACTACCCGGTGGCGCTGCGGAGTCTGGAGCGGATGCGGGCCCGGCGGTACCACCGGCGCTGGCGCAACCGCTGGCAGCAGCTGGCGGCCGCCCCCCGGATCGTCTGCCACTGGGACACCACGGGGGAGCGCGGCCACGACCCCGTGCGGTGGAGCAGCACGCTCGTCGCGGACGAGCGGCTGGTGTCGGTCGCGCTCACCGGACCGCCGCTGCCCGGACCAGGCGGCCGTCAGGCCATGCTGGAGGCCGCGCTGCGGGCCGGGGTGCCGCTGGCGGTCTGGGACCGCCGGCCCACACCCCCGGGCGACCTCAGGAAGCGGGTCGACAAGCTGCTGAAGGGAACCGCCGCCGAAATGCCGCAACGCGTACGGCAGTTGCGGAACGAGGCGGCCACCGCCGCCGCGGCGCAGCGCGATGCGCACGCGGGACGTCATCTCGCGGTGCTCCTCGACAACCCGAACCGGATGGTGGACTGGTCCGAATACCCGGCGTCGGATCCCGGGAGCGTACGCGGCGGACACAACGACGAGGGGGCCTCATGAGCCGCGTCCAGCACCCGGTGGGGAACGGCCACAACGGCGGTCCGGCCAGCCGTAGTTGGTGGATCTACCGGGGCACGGGGCAGCCGCTGCCCGACATCCGCCTCGCCGACGTGCTGCCCCCGCCGCCCGGCTGGCGGGACTTCGACGGCGGCCCGGTGCTGCCGCCCGTACCCTCCGAGAGCGCCGAGACCGACCGGCGGCTCGGCAGCGTGGGCCGCACCACCTCCCGGCAGAACCCGCACGACATCGACATGATCAACACGGCGCTGCTGCTGCGCAGGCCGCTGCTGGTGACCGGCCGGCCCGGTATCGGGAAGTCCACGCTGGCCTATCTGGTCGCGCGTGAGCTGGGCCTGGGCCGGGTGCTGCACTGGGGGATCACCTCACGCAGCACCCTGCGTTCCGGTCTGTACGAGTACGACGCGATCGGCCGGGCCCAGGCCTCCCTCGGGCGGGGCCCGGCCGCCGGCGGAACCCCGGAGGCGGCGGACGCGGCCGCGTCGGCGGCACCGGAGGGCGGCACCGGGCCACGGATCGGGGATTTCGTGCGGCTCGGCCCGCTCGGCACCGCCCTGCTCCCGTACGAGCTGCCCCGCGTCCTGCTCATCGACGAGCTGGACAAGAGCGACATCGACCTGCCCAGCGACCTCCTCCATGTGCTGGAGAACGGCTCGTACGACATCCCCGAGCTGGTCAGAGCCCGTCATCACGAGGGCCGGGCACGGGTGTTCACCGACGACCCGGACGCCACGGTCACGGTGACGGACGGCCGGGTCCGGTGCCGGGCCTTCCCGTTCGTCGTCATCACCAGCAACGGGGAACGGCAGTTCCCGCCGGCCTTCCTGCGCCGCTGTGTCCGGCTGGACGTCTCCCCGCCCCGCGAGGACCAGCTGGCCACCATGATCGCCGCGCACTTCCGGGACCAGGAGGGCCGGTACGACGACATGATCCGGGCGTTCGTGGAGCGCAGCCGGCAGAACGGCGGGCTGGCCACCGACCAGCTGCTCAACGCCGTGTTCCTGCGCACGGCCGGGGTCCGGGAGGACGACGAGTCCTGGGGCGAGCTGCTGGAGGCCCTCTGGCGTGAGCTGTCGGGGGCGCCCTGATGGGAGAGGACTCGCGTGCCCGTCCGGAGGCCTTCGAAGTGGCGGAGGCCCTCTGGCTGCACGCGTACCAGACGCTGGCGGCGCGGCTGCCGGCGTCGGACCGCCCGCCGCAGCCCCGGCCGACCGGGCTGTCGGGCCTCTCCGGGCTGCCCGAAACCCTCGACGCGGCACCGGAGTCCGGCCGCGGCGGCCGGGCGCACGGGGTGAACGGGGCGAACGGCACGGGCCGGCCGGGCGGGGCGGACGCGGCAGGCGAGACAGGCGAGGCAGGCGGGTCGGGCCGTACGGCCGGGGCCGGCGGCAGTTCGGCCGGCGACAGTACGACGGGCGGGACGGACGGAACGGGCGGGGCGGGCGGCGCCACGGAGGGCGGGGCCGTCGGCCCCACGGCGGCCGGGAACGGTGCCGGAACGGCGGGCGGGTCCGTCGGCGGCGAGCCGCGGGACGAGCCGGGCGACCTGGCCGAGGTGCTGTTCCTGCCGTTGCCGCCCGCCGGGCCGGAGGGCGCCGGTCCCGGTTCCGCGCGGGAGCGGGCGGCCCGGCGGGCCGGCGCCGAGGCGGCGGAGGCGGCCGGGCCGCCCGAGGAGGTGCCGGACCTGGGGGACGCGGCGGGGATCACCCGTGCGCTGCGGCCCCTGAAGCAGCTGGTGCCCTCGGCGTCCGAGGTCGAGCTGGACGAGGAGACCACCGCCGAACGCGCCGCCGAGGACGGCGTGTGGGTGCCCTACACCCGGTCGGCGGACGAGCGCCGGTTCGAGCTGGTCGTGGTCGTGGACGACCACGCCACCCTGGTGATCTGGGAGCAGACGGTCGCCGAGTTCACCGCCGTGGCGGAGCGGCTGGGTGCCTTCCGTGATGTCCGGGTGCGCCGGCTCGGCCTGCGCGAGACCGCCCGGGGGCCGGAGGCGGTACTGCGCGGGCCGTACCCGGAGCACGGCGTCCACGGTGTCCCCGGCGAGCTGGTGGACCGCACCGGCCGTCGCATCGTCCTGGTCCTGACCGACGGCCTGGGGCCGCTGTGGCGGACCGAGGCCGGCCGGCGGGCGCTGGAGCTCTGGTCGGCGGCCGGGCCGGTGGCGGTGGTGCACCTGCTGTCCCAGCGGGACTGGCACCGCACCGCGCTGGCGCCCCGGCCGGCGCGGCTGCGCAGCCCCCGCGCGGGGGCCCGCACCACCGAACTGGCCGTGGACTTCCCGGCCGAGTGGCACGATCCGTTCGACCCGCCGCCCGGCACCTGGACCGCGGCGGTCCCGGTCCTTGAGCTGGACGCCCGGTGGCTGGGCCGCTGGGCCGGTCTGGTGGCCGGTACGGAGCCCGGCTGGGTCGAGGCCCCGGTCCTGCTGCTGGGCGCGCCCGAGACGTCCGAGGCGGACCTCGACGAGCCGCCGCCGGTCGTCCCGGCCCCCTCGGTGCAGGAGCGGATCCGGCGCTTCCGCAGCCAGGCCACCCCCATCGCCTTCCGGCTGGCCACCCATCTCGCCGCCGCTATCCTGGAGCCCCGCCTGGTGCGGGACGTACGGCGCAGACTGGTGCCCGAGGCGCGGCCGGCCCATCTGGCCGAGCTCTTCCTGAGCGGCCTGCTGGAGCAGCCGTCGCCCGCCGGGGCGCAGAGCGCCGTCGCGCCCGCGCCGCTGGAGTTCGTCGACGGCGCGCGCGAAGCGCTGCTGGCGGGCGCGATGCGCGCGGACACGGCCCGGGTGGTGAGCTCGGTCTCCGAGTTCTACGGCGACCGGTTCGAGGCGGCCCGCGGGCTGCACGGTGCGCTGCTCGCCCCGGAGGAGGAGCCGGTTCCACAGGTGACGGCGGAGAGCCTGCCGTTCGTGCGTGTCGAACTGGCCGTGCTGCGCGCGTTGTCGGGGCCCTACCTGCGGCGCGCCCGCCGGGTCGGGGCAGCCCTGGAAGGGGCCCCTCAGGGTGCGTCGATCACCGAGAATTCGCGGCAATTAGGCCACGATGTCCGTAATGAAGATGTTGTAAATTCAGATTTGGGCGGCCCGGACATGACCGACACCACTGCCAGTGAGCACCAGCACGCAGCGGAAGGATCCGCGAGCGGGACTCCGGTGCGGGAGATTCCCGTTCCGAGTGCCGACGGACAGCCGGGCGCCGGTCTCCTGTCACCCGGCAGGACGGTCCCGGACCCGGCCGCACCGCAGTCCCGTCCGGCCACCCCGCAGCGCGCCTCCGTACCGGTGGTCTGGGGCAACGTGCCGCCGAACAACCCCAATTTCACCGGGCGGGAGGAACTTCTCGCACAGGTGCACGAGCAGTTGCTGACGGGCGACACCTCGGCGGTGCTGCCGCACACCCTGCACGGCATGGGCGGTGTCGGGAAGTCCCAGATCGCCATCGAATACGTGTACCGGCACACCGCCGAGTACGACGTGATCTGGTGGATCCCCTCCGAACAGCCCACGATGATCCTGACCGCGCTCACCGAACTCGCCCACCGGCTCGACCTGAACGTGGGCACGGAGGCCAACCGGGCGGTCCCGGCGGTGCGCGAGGCGCTGCGCCGGGGCGAGCCCTACGACCGCTGGCTCCTGGTGTTCGACAACGCCGAGAACGTCGAGGCCGTACGCCCCTACTTCCCGACCGGCGGCACCGGCAAGATCCTCATCACCTCCCGGAACCAGGAGTGGGACCGGGTGGCCAGGACCCTCTCCGTGGACGTCTTCACCCGTGAGGAGAGCAAGGCGCTGCTGCGCCGCCGGGCCCGCGACCTGAGCGACGCCGACGCCGACCTGCTCGCCGAGGAGCTGGGCGACCTGCCCCTCGCCATCGAGCAGGCCGCGGCCTGGCAGGCCGTCACCGGCATGGCCGTGGACGAGTACCTGGGGCTGATCCGGGAGAAGATCGCGGAGCTGATGCTGGAACTCGTCCCGTCGCCGGACTACCCCATGTCGGTGGCCGCCGCCTGGGACGTCTCGCTGCGCCAGCTGGAACAGCGCAATCCCGCCGCGCTCCAGCTCCTCCAGGTCTGCTCCTTCTTCGCCCCCGAGCCGATCTCGCGGACCCTCTTCAACAACTCGCGCAGCACCATCGCGCCCGAGATCGACGAGGCCCTGCGCCACCCGATCCGGCTCGGCCGGGCCATCCGGGAGATCAACGTCTACGCGCTGGCCCGCATCGAGCACCGGCACGACACCATCCAGCTGCACCGTCTGGTCCAGGCGGTCCTGGTCAACCGCATGTCCCCGCAGCAGCAGGCGGACATGCGGCACGGCGCGCACCTGCTGCTCGCCGACGCCAACCCCAACAGCCCCGGCTCCCGGGAGCTGTGGCCGCGCTACCAGCAGCTGCTGCCGCACATCGTGGTGTCCCGGGCCGTGGAGTGCGACTCGCCCTGGGTGCGCGGCCTGATCCGGGACGTGGTGGAGTTCCTCTCCATCTGGGGTGACTTCGACGGCGCGGTCTCCCTGGCGCGCGAGGCGCTCCAGGTGTGGACCGGGAAGTTCGGCGCCGAGGACCAGCAGACGCTGGAGATGGCGAAGTGGCTGGCCTTCCTGCTGCGCAGGGTGGGCGAGTACGAGGAAGCCGCCGCCATGATGCAGCGCACCGCGGACACGTACGTCCGGGTCGCGGGCGAGGACGACGAGGGCACCCTGGACGCCCTCATCCAGCTGACCAGCGGACTGCGGCTGAGGGCCGAGATGGCGCAGGCGCTGGACATCAACCGGTCGGTCTACGAACGCTCCTTGCGCGCCTTCGGCGAGGACGACCCGGCGACCCTCCGCGCGGCGCACAGCCTGGGCATCGGCCTGCGGCTGATGGGCCTGTACCAGGAGGCCCGCGAGCGGGACGCGGAGACGGCCCGGCTGCGTGGCCTCACCCTCGGCGAGAACCACCTCGACACCCTGAACACCCTCAGCGGCCTGTCCCTCGACATGCGCGAGGTCGGCGACTACCTGGGAGCGCTGGTCCACCAGGAGGACGTCTACGCCCGCTACCTCGCCAACTACGGCGAGGACAACCCGGCCAGCATCACCTGTGCCCGGGTGCTCGCGGTGTGCCGTCGGCGCGCCGGCGACCACGACGGGGCGCTGCAACTCGCCGAACTGGGGCTGGCGCAGGTCCGGAGCCGTTACGGGGCCGACCACCCGGACGCCATCGCCTTCGCGGCCAACCTGGTCGTCGACCTGCGGCAGGACGGCCAGCTGGAGCGGTCCCGGGAGGTGGGCGAGGCGACCGTCGAGCGCTACGCCGCCCAGCTGGGCCCTGCTCACCCCTACACCCTGTCGGCCCGTACGAACGTGGCCATCACCCTGCGCCACCTGGGCGAGCTCGACGCCGCCGGGGAACACCTCGACATGGCGTTGCGGGGCATGCGCGAGTCGCTGGGCGACGAGAACATCCTCACCGTGACCACGGCGCTCGGCATGGCCAACCACCTCAGCGCGCTGGGGCGCCACACGGAGGCCCTGGAACTGGACCGGCAGAGCCTGGAGATCCTCAGGCGTGACATCGGTCCGGACCACCCGACCACCCTGGCCTGCGCCAACAACGTCGCTCTGGACCTGCGTGCGCTGGAACGCGTGGACGAGGCCACGGTGCTGCACACCGACACCCTGACCCGGTTCCGCCGGACGCTGGGCGAGAGCCACCCGGCGACCGTCGCCGCCGCCAGCAGCCAGCGGGCCGAGGCGGACATCGCCCCGGTGCCGTTCTGACCGAGGGCCGACGGCCGGGCCGCGGGTCGGGCCGAGGGCCCGGCCGGTTCGGCCCGGCACGCGGCGCCACGGCCGGTGGCGCCGGGTCCGGTGGCGCTACGGCTACGGGCTACGGCTGCGGCCTACGGCTGCGGCGTCGGCTCGGCGCCGACGGCCGGGGCCTGCCCGGAGTCCGGGGTGCCGTCCTCGCCGGGGCCGGTCGTGGCGGGTGGTCCGGCCGCCTGCGCGTCGGCCGGACGGTACAGCGGGCGGATCAGCGGTCCGGTGGCCGCCGTGGTGAAGAGCGCCATCACGACCAGCAGCGCGTACAGCCGGGGGCCGATCACCCCGGCCTGCAACCCGACGTTGAGCACGATGAGTTCGGTCAGCCCCCGGGTGTTGAGCAGCACACCGATCAGCAGCGAGTCGCGCCAGGGCAGCCGCGCACCGCCCCGGGCCGACAGGGTGCCGGCGGTCACCTTGCCCACCATCGCGGCGGCGCATATCACCAGCAGGAGCAACAGGTCGGAGGCGTGCAGCCCGCTGAGCTGGACCGACATCCCGGAGATCGTGAAGAACACCGGCAGCAGCAGGCCGCCCGTCTCCTGCAGCGGGCGCAGCACCTGGCTGTCCGGGGCGCCGTCGGGCTGGCGGGGCATGATGATCCCGGCCAGCAGCGCACCGAAGATCACATGCAGTCCGAGCGCGCTGGTGGCCCAGGCCGAGGCCAGCGCCAGTGCGGCGGCGAGGGGGACATGGTTGGCCAGCAGGGCACCGGGGCGGTTCGTCCACCACTTCAGCGCGGGACGCACGACGGCGAACATCACCACCACGTAGACCGCCAGCAGCGCCACCTTGACGGTCCAGGTGCGCAGCGAGCCGTTCTCGCCGCCGATCAGGGCGACGGCCAGCACCGGCCAGCTCAGCGCGTCGATGACACCGGCGGCGGCCATCGCGATCGTGGCGGGACGGGTGCCGGCCAGCCCCTGGTCCCGGATGATGCTCGCCAGCACGGGAACCGCCGTGATGGACAGGGCGACCGCCATATAGAGGGTGAATGTCGCGTCGACCGGATGCCCGCCGTTGGCGGACCGGAAACCTCCGGTAAAGAGCAGGACGATGCCGGCTCCCATCAGCATGGGAATCGCGAACCCGCTCAGCGAGACGGTGGTCACCGTGCCCCGATTGCGCAGCTGCCCGAGGTCGAGTTCATAACCGACCGCGAAGAGGAAGAGCACCAGCGCGACCTGCGCCACGGAAGTCAGAATTGGCTTGATCTCGTCCGGGAAGAGGGTTTGGTACACCCCTCCGGGGGCCAGGCCCAGCAGACTGGGACCGAGGGCGATGCCGGCGAATAACTGCCCGATGACCGAGGGCTGGTGCAGCTTGCGGGCCGCCGCTCCCAGGGCTGTGGAGGCTGCGATCACCACCGCGAGAGCTGCGACGACATGAGTGACAGTGGAGTCGGTGCTCACCGGCATCCCCCTTCGGGCAAGTGCCGCACTCTGTGGCATTTTTCACACACAGTGTAGCCGGTGTAGGGGCAACTGACCTATTGTTGCGTGCGCTTGGAATATGCCGTTCTGGAGCGGGGGGTCGGCGGTGACGACGGTCTTATTCGTACATGGCACCGGCGTGCGGGAGCCGGGATTCAGCGGAACCGTGGAACTCGTACGGGAAGGATTGCTGCCGTTACGGCCTGAAGTCCGCATATCTTCCTGTTATTGGGGAGGAACTGCCGGATCGGTACTGCATTCGAACGGTATTTCCGTGCCGGGGTACGGGACGGGGCGTGAATTACCGCGCGCGGGCGCCTCCGGCGCACTGGAGCAGGACCTCGACGAGGACGTCGAATTCTGGGGACTTCTTTATCTGGACCCACTGCTGGAACTGCGCCTGCTCACCCGGGAATCCACCGCCGGGACCGAACTGGCACCGGGTGCCCGGCCGCCGGGCGAGGCCCTCGCGGCGGCGGCCCCGGCGCTCGTCGCGGACGACCGGCTGCGCGGGCTGCTGGACGCGGCGGGCATCGCGGAGGACTTCGCCGCCGCCGTGGCCGCCGTACTGACCACCGACGACTGCCGGCGCTTCCTCCGGGCCCCGGCCGAGGGCACCGGAACGGCCGAACCGGCCCGTGCCTTCGTGGCCGAGGCGGTGCGCCGCCGGACCGGGCGGCCGGGACCGGCGCCGGCCTTCGACGGCACCGCCCGCGACGCGGCGGTCGTCCGGATCGCCGACCTGCTCCCCGGACCCTCCGGCACCGGGGACGAGCCCGGTACCCACCGCGGCCCGGTGACCCGGCGGATCAAGCGGCTGACGGGCCGGCTGGCCCTCGGCCTGGCCTCCGCGCAGGCGGTCAGACGGCGTTCGGCGCTCACCGACGCGGCCCATCCGGCCGCCGGTGACGTGCTGCTCTACCTGGCCCGCGGCGGCCCGGTCCGCGAGGCCGTCGCCCAGGCGGTGCTCGCGGCCGAGCCGCCGGTCGTGCTGCTCGCCCACAGCCTCGGCGGCATAGCCGCGCTGGACCTGCTGGTACTGCGGCCGCTGCCACAGGTCGAACTGCTGGTCACGGTCGGCTCGCAGGCGCCCTTCCTCTACGAACTGGGCGCCCTGCCCAGCCTGGAGCCCGGCAGCCCGCTGCCCGCCCACGTACCGCCCTGGCTGAACGTCTACGACCGCCGGGACCTGCTCAGCTACCTCGGTGCCGGTGTCTTCCCCGGCCGGGTCCGGGACATCGCCCTCGACAGCCGTCAGCCCTTCCCGCTCTCCCACAGCGCCTACTGGAGTAACCCCGGGCTGTACCGGGTCCTCGCCGAGGAGCTGCCGTGACGGCCGCCCGCCCGGACCGGACCCACGCCGTCGTCGTCGGCGTGGAACGCTACGCCGTCGGCCCGTCCTGGGACCTGCCGGGCCCGGCCGCCGACGCCCGCCGCTTCACTGCCTGGCTGCGCGGCCGCGGCGTGCCCGCGGCCCACATCTCCCTGCTGCTGGACGCCCTGCCCGGGACGGGCGGACCCGAGGTGGACGTGCCCGCCGGTCCCGCCGGGCGGGAGGCCGTGCAGGAGGTGCTGACCCGCCGGCTGCCCGCGCTGGAGGGCGACCTGCTCCTCGTCGTCTGGGGCGGCCACGGGGTCACCGACCGGCAGGGACACCGCAGGCTCTTCTACGCCGACGCCACCGCCGCCGACAAACGCAACCTCGACCTGGACGCCTGGCTGACCGCCCTCACCACCGACGCCCTGCCCGGCTTCAGGCGCCAGATCTGGCTGGTGGACTCCTGTCAGACCTTCGTCGAGGACCTGGGCCTCGTCCGCTCGCTGCCCGGTGAACTCCCGTCCCACGGGGACCGGTTGCCCGGCCGGGAACAGTTCGTGCTGCTGGCCTCGGGGCCGGGGCAGCGAGCGGCCAACGACCCGGTGCTGCGGACCGGGGCGTTCTCCCGGGCCGTGCTGGCCGCGCTGGAGGCCTCGGACGACGAGAACTGGCCACCGGACATGGGCACACTGGCGGACACCGTGATCGGAGGGTTCACCGAGGGGGGACAGCGGCCCACCTCGCTCTGGTACCGGTCCGGCACCGGCGACGTACGCCACTACGACTTCCCCGCCGCCCGGCGCCGGGCGGAACCGGTCCCCGACGCCGCCCTGACCGAGCTCATCGCGCTGCTGGCCGGATGGCCCGCCCTGGCCGACCGTGACCAACGGCAGCTCGTCATCGGCATGCTCCCCGTCGACCTGGCCGGTGCCATCCCCCGGCTGGGCGCGGCACGGGCCGACATCATCAGCATCGTGCGCACCTGCCGTCTCCATCCGGGAGGACTGGCCGCCCTCGTCGAGGCGCTCGGCGTGCTCGACCCGGGCTCGCTGGCGCAGCGCGAGCTGAAGGACTGGACGGCGCGCCGGCTCCCGCCCGGGTCGCAGGGCCCTCCGGCCTGATCACGGCCTTCCCGGCACCTGGTCCATGCGTCATCATGAAATCAACGGGAGACAGGGCGTACTCAGGGGGATGGCGCATGGACACGTCCACGGAATTCATGAGATCCGAACTGCCCGACCTGAGCGGCACCGCCCTCTCCGACCTCCGGTCGCGGAATCCCGACGTCTACGCGCGTGCGCTGGAGCGGTTGCTGCGGCAGATCGCACAGCCCCGGGTCAACTTCGCCACCGACCCCGGGCCCGGACGAGCTGACTGAGGGACCCCGCGGAAGGAGACATGTGCAGCCGGACGCACGCTCCGCACCCGCCCGGGCGGACCACCACCTCGTACCCTCGGCGTACTTCAACGAGCTGGCCGCGGGCCGGGGCGGTCCCGAGACGGTGCGTTTCCTGCGCACCACCGAGTACAGCAGGCGGCTTCTGCTGCTGCGGAGCATGCTCGACGCCATCGCCGCGACCCCCGGTGCGCTGGGCCCGCTGCCGCCCGTGGACACCGCGTGGGACACCCTGACGGCGGCTCAGCACCGGGCCCCGGAGGGCTTCGCGGAACTGCTGATGCATCCCCAGACCGGCATCTGGCTGGGGCACGGCCTGCGGCGGCTGAGCCACACGGCCTGGGGCGACGGGCCGCTCTGGACCGACCTCGGCCATCTGCACGCGGTGTGCGCGGTCGCCGCGCTGCGCGCCGGGCTGCCGCTGCGCACCACCGTGCCGCTGCGTGACGGCACCGCGATGTTCCCCGCTCTCGGGCTGGCCCGTCTGCCGGACCGTCCACGGTGGGGGACCGCGGAGGTGGTGATCGAGGCAGGCCGGCTGCGGGTCGATCCGCGGGGTGCGTGCGTCG
Source organism: Streptomyces fuscichromogenes (assembly GCF_014645815.1). Classification (GTDB taxonomy): domain Bacteria; phylum Actinomycetota; class Actinomycetes; order Streptomycetales; family Streptomycetaceae; genus Streptomyces; species Streptomyces fuscichromogenes. The sequence continues at coordinate 715,417 of NZ_BMML01000002.1, forward strand.
GTCCGCCCGATCCGCCCGGGAGCCACGACGGCGACGCGCCCGGATGGCAGGGGCTGCGCACTCTGCGGGCCGATGTTCCGGGACGGCCGATGACCCTCTGGATCGACGACATCGACCCCTACCGGGACCTGAGCGAACCACTGCCCCCGCAGCGCCTGGGCAAGGACGAACTCGCCCGCTGGCGGGAGCGGTTCGCGGGCGCACTGGACCTGCTCGCGGAGAGCGACCCGGGCACGGCCGCCGCCATGGCCGAGGGGCTGCGCACCGTCGCGGAGGTACGCCGGGTACGCCGGGCGCCGGCCTGGGCGGTCCTCAGCGCCTCCTCCAGCGACGCCTTCGGCGGCCTGCTCTCCTCGCTGCCCCCGGACCCGGTCAGCTTCGCGGTCACCCTGGTCCACGAGTTCCAGCACACCAAACTGGGCGCGCTGCTCCACCTGCTGACCCTGGAGCGGGACAGCGGAACCGAACGGCACTACGCCCCCTGGCGCAACGACCCGCGTCCGCTCAGCGGCCTGCTCCAGGGTGCCTACGCCTTCCTCGGCATCACCGACTTCTGGGGCCGGTACCTGGACCATGTGCCCCCGGCCGGGCGGCCGTTGGCGGAGTTCGAGTTCGCCCTGCGCCGACGGCAGACCCAGGAGGCGGTCCACGCCCTGCGCGCGGACCCGGGCCTGACCGCGCACGGGCGGCGCTTCCTGCGGGGCATGGCCGCGCGGCTCCCGGCCTGGTGGTCGGATCTCCGGATCCGCCCGGACATCGCCGCGCTGGCCGAGTTCGTGGCCACCGACCACCGCACCGGCTGGCGGGTCCGGCATCTGACCCCCGCCCCGGACGACGTCCGCGCCCTGGCCAGGGCCTTCGCCGCAGGTGCCGTGGCCGACGGGCACATCGCCGCGTCCGCCGTCGTCCCCGACCTCGCCGCGCCCTGGGCCCAGGCCCGCACCGGACTGGTCCGCCAGCGCCTCGCGGTGCCGGACGCCGAGCAGCGGCCCGCGCCGTCCGCCGCCGACCGGGCCCTGGTCGCCGGGGACCCCGCCGCCTCCGGCGGCTACGCCCGTCTGCTGGCGGACGACCCCGAGGACGCCGACGCCTGGACCGGCCTGGTCCTCGCGCTCGGCGCCCGCCCGCTGCTGCACCGCCCCGAACTGCCGCGCGCGGTGCACCGCGAACTCCGTCTGACCGGTACCACCGCCGACCCGCGCGACGTCGCCCGCTGGCTGGCCGCCGGCCCGGTCGCCTGAGAAGAGTGTCGACACTGGTCCTGTTCTGGGCCGAGTTTCCTGAGAATCTCGCTCAAGTGTCGACAGTAGTGCGGCGGTTGGAGCAGACTGCACCGCGATCCGGAACCGTCCACAGGCACGTCCGTGACCGCGGAGGAGTCGTTTCATGGCAGCAGAAAGCAAGGCGTACCGGCCGTCGATGAGGGACCGGGTGCGGGCCCTGGTGGCGCTGACGGCCGCGGGGGCCGGCTCGGTGGCGCTCCCCGGCACCGCGCGGGCGGCGGACGCGGCGGGCCCGGGGACCGCGGCGACCGCGGCCACCGCGGGCGACACGCTCAGCGTGGGAGCCGGGGAGACGTACGTGGTCGGGACGACCACCGCCCTCGGCGCCCTGACCCTCGCCGAGGGCGGCACCCTCGCCGCGCCCGACGGCTACGGCCTCACCCTGACCGTGGACGGCGTGGAGACCGGTTCCGTGCTCACCGCCACGCTCGCCCCGAGCACGACGATCGCCCCGGGGACGTACACCGGGGACATCGTGCTCACGGTCGCCGAGCAGAACCCGGCCGCCTTCGCCGGTGTCACCTTCGCCCTGCGCCAGGCGCTGTACGTGGCCGCCGACGGTGTCGTCGCCGCGAAGTCCGCCACCTCGGCGCTGGTCGGCGGCACGGTGACGGACACGGCGGCGCAGGGCGTGAGCGTCACCTCCACCGGCGAGGCCTTCGACGGCTTCTACGTCGCCGAGGGCGCCTCGTACGCGGTCACGGACACCGTGATCGGCTGCACCGGCAACGGTCGCTGCGACTTCGTCGGGGACGGGGCGGCCCTGGTCGGCACCGGATCCGGGACGCGGCTGGTCCTGGACGGGGTCACCGTGTCCAACAAGGGCGTGGAGCGCAGCGGGCTGGTCGCCGCGGACGGGGCGAACGTCGTCGTCAAGAACTCGGCCGTGCAGTGCCTGAACGGCGTGCTGCCCTCCGACTACGTCTTCGCCGGCGGCGCGAACATGCTCGTCGTCCCCTGGCGGCTCGGCATCTCCGGCAACGTCCGCGCCACCAACCTCCTCGGCACCGGCACCAGGGCCACGTACATCAACTCCACCATCGCCTCCGAGACCTGGGGCGCCTTCTCCACCGACTCCGTCTCCGGTGCCCAGGCCACCGCGGTCAACTGCACCATCAGCAACCTCGGCGACGAGGGCTACGGCTCCTTCGCCGACGGCGACGTGACGGAGCGGATCCTCGGCTGCACCCTCGACGTCGGCACGTACGCCACCGTCATCGGCGCCTCCGACAGCACCGTGTACTACGGCGACAGCACCACCGAGGACGTGGCCCAGCTCAACACCGACCTCGAACTCGGCCTGGGCGAGGACGAGCTGGCGGCCCTGCCGGTGCGGAGCACCACCGTCACCTCCAGGCAGTTCGGGGTGATGTGGCACGGCGCCGGGACCCTGCACATCACCGGCGGGACGATTCTCACCACCGCGGCGACCACCTTCCTCGACAAGGCCGTACGGGCGACGATCACCGTGGACGGCTCGGAGGGCGCCGCCCTCGACCCCGGCAACGGCGTCATCCTCCAGGTGATGGAGACCGACAACCCGGGGTCGAACGACGGCGTCTACACCGAGCCCGTCGACGACCCCGTGAAGGACGACACCTGGGACGTCACCGCCGCGCACGACAGCGACTCCTCCGCCGCCTTCACCGACATCGCCCTCACCGGCGACTTCTACAACGCCATGCGCACCGGCCGGAACATGGTGCTGGGCTTCACCGGGTCGAGGGTGACGGGCGTGCTGTCGGCGTCCGAGTCCCGGCACGCCGTCGACACCATCACCTCCGCCGAGTACGCGCAGCTGGGCCATGTCACCAACACCGCACAGCCCGTCGTCAACAACGGGGTGGTCGTCACCCTCGACGGCGGCTCGCAGTGGACGGTCACCGGAACGTCGTACCTCAGCAGGCTGACCCTGTCGGCGGACTCGGCGGTGACCGCGCCGGCCGGGAGCGCGGTCTCGATGACGGTCGACGGGGAGCCGGCCGCCATCGAGCCGGGCGGGGACTACAGCGGGGCGATCACGATCGGCGTCGGCTGACCGCTCACGCGCACGACCCGGTGAACACGTCCACCGCGTCGTCGCTGCTGCTCGCCACCAGCAGGTCCGTGGTGCCGTCGGACGTCACGTCGGCGGCGGCCGCCTCGTAGGCGCCGTCCGCCGGCAGTTCGGTCAGCTCGCTCAGCGAGCCGCCCGCGGTGCCGGTGTAGACCGACACCGAGCTGCCGTTGAGGGAGGAGACCAGGACGTCGGGGATGTCGTCGCCGTTGACGTCGGCCGAGCTGACGGCGACCGGCAGGGCGGAGGTGGTGTAGTCGACCGGGTCCTGGAAGGTGCCGTCGCCGTTCCCGGCGTAGATCTCCAGGGTGTCGGAGCCGTTGCTGACGGCGGCCAGGTCGGTGGTGCCGTCCCCGTCGAAGTCGCCCTCGGCGAGCGAGTACAGCCGTTGCACGCTGCTGTACTCGGTGACGTCCCCGAAGGTCCCGTCGCCGTTGCCGAGGGCCACACTGATCCCGCCCGCGGTGGCGACGCTGGCGGTGGCGACGTCCAGGTTGCCGTCGCCGTCGAAGTCGGTGAGGACCAGTCCGTGCGGCCGGGTCACGGTCACCGTCTGCGAGGAGACGGTGAACGCACCTTCACCGTCGCCCAGCAGCAGGTTGACCCGCCCGGCGGACTCCTCGGCCACCGCGATGTCCAGGTCGCCGTCCCCGTCGACGTCCCCGGCGACCAGCGAACGGGCGCCCGAGCCGACCGTGTACTGGGTGGCGGTCCCGAAGGTGCCGTCGCCGTTGCCGAGCAGGACGCTCACCGTGCCGCCGTCGAAGTCCGCGGTGGCGATGTCGGGGTTGCCGTCGGCGTCGAAGTCGGCAATCACCGACTGGTACGGCTTGTCGCCCACGGCGTAGTCCGTGGCCGTGCCGAAGGTGCCGTCGCCGTTGCCCAGTAGGACGGAGACCGTGTCGGCGTCGTTGTCCGCGGCGACCACATCGGCGTTCCCGTCGCCGTCGAGGTCGCCGGTCACCACGTGCCGGGGGTTGTCCCCGGTGCTCGCCGAGGTGTCGGACCTGGTGAAGGAGCAGGTGGTGGCCGTCGTCGTGGCCGGCTGGCTCGCCGAGGCCACGGCGGTGACGCCCGCGGCGACCGTCAGGGCACCGGCGGCTCCGAAGGCCACGATGCGCGCGGCCCGGCGGTTCCTGTGTTTGCTCATGGCCGAAGGGATGTCCTTCCGTGGGACGAGGCGGAGTTGTCTGTCATGGGCACGGGAACCTAGGGGCACCGGCTGTGAGCCACGTGTCACGGGACCGTGGTTTCGCAGGGGGCCGTCAACTTTGCTGCCCCGCACCAGGCTTGGACCTGCCATGGGCGGGGCAGAGCCCTCCTACCGGACAGCAGGCACCGGTCAGGGCTCGGCATGAGGAGGGCGTCATGGACGGTCGGATTCGCGTGCGCGTTGTTCGTCGGCCCGCTCCCCGCGGGCAGGAGATCGACCGCAGGACGCCTTCCGGGCGCATCCTGCCGTACTAGGAACCCGTACCGGGAACCCGTACCAGGACTCGTGCCGGGAACCCGTACCGGGAGACCGGATCGCTGTCCGGAGCGTGGGTGCGCCGTGGCCGCGGCTCCCCCCCCCGCATCCGTGGCCGTGCCGGCCGGTTTGGACCGGCGTGCACGGGGCACGCGGGTGGTCCGGGGGCAAGGAGGCGGGCACCGTGACCAACGGGGAGCCGGTACGGCGGGCGGTGCCGTCGGCATGACCGGCGCGCCCGGCCCCTTCCGCCACCCCGCCCTGTTCTACCGCGACGAGGGCGAGTACCTGGCCGGGACGGTGCCCTTCGTCCGGGACGCGCTGGCCGCCGGGGATCCGGTGGCCGTCGCCGTGCCCGCCGAGAACCTCCGCCTCGTCCGGGCCGCGCTCGGCGCCGACGCCGGGGCGGTGCGCTTCCTCGACATGCGGGAGGCCGGCCGCAACCCCGGCCGGATCATCCCCGGCGTCCTGCACGACTTCGCCGACGCACAGCCGCCGGGCCGCCGGGTCCGCATCGTCGGCGAGCCCGTCTGGCCCGGCCGCACGCCCGCCGAGTACCCGGCCTGCGTCCAGCACGAGGCCCTGATCAACGCCGCCTTCCAGGGCCGTACCGCGACCGTCCTGTGCCCGTACGACGTCCGGCGCCTCGACCCGCGGGCCATCGCCGACGCCCACGCCACCCACCCCACCCTGCGCCACCCCGGCGGTGGACCGGAACAGGACAGCCGCGCCTACGCCCCCGCCGACGTCCTCGCCCGTTACGACGCACCCCTGCCGGCCCGGCCCGCCGCCCCGGCGGTCCGCTTCGAGGCGGGCTCCCTCTCCGCGGCCCGGCACCTCGCCGCCGAGCGGGCCGCACGGCTGGGCCTGACCGGCGCACGCCTCGCCGACCTGACACTGGCCGTCGCCGAACTGGCCACCAACAGCGTGCTGCACGGCGGAGGGTCGGGCAGCCTCGCGGTGTGGGCCGAGGACGGGCAGGTGGTGTGCGAGGTCCGTGACAAGGGGCACCTCACCGACCCCCTGGCCGGCCGCCGCCCGGCCTCCCGTGACCGCAGCGGCGGCCGCGGCCTGCTCATGGTCAACCTCGTCGCCGACCTGGTCCGCGTGCACACCGGGGCGCAGGGGACGACGGTCAGGTGCTGGTTCCTGCGCTGAGCTGCGGCGTCCGGCCCGGCAAGACCGCGCAGGCCGTCGGGTGCCTTCCTCAAGTCCGCCCCGAATCAAGCCGGTTGACCTGCACGTTCGTTTCGCGGCCCGGCTCCGCGGGCAATGGTCGGGCAACGTGGCCGCGGCCATGGCCGCGGGAGGGGGACACGGCGGTGCCTGATCTGGTGCGGACGACGGGTGGGCGGCGGCTGCGGGTGGAGGTGTCGGGGGATCCCCGGGGGCGCCCGGTGTTCCTGCTGCACGGTATGCCGGGGAGCCGGGTGGGACCGCGGCCCCGGCCGATGTTCCTGTACCAGCACGGCGCCCGGCTCATCAGCTTCGACCGGCCGGGGTACGGCGGCTCGGACCGCCGGCCGGGGCGGCGGGTGGTGGACGCCGTCGAGGACGTGGCGGCCGTGGCGGACGCCCTCGGGCTGGGCCGGTTCGCGGTGGCCGGCCGCTCCGGCGGCGGACCGCACGCCCTCGCCTGCGCGGCACTGCTGCCGGGCCGGGTGACCCGGGCGGCCGCCCTGGTGGGGCTCGCGCCCCGGGACGCCGAGGGGCTCGACTGGTTCGCCGGGATGGCGCCCTTCAACGTCCTGGAGTTCCACACCGCCTTCACCGACCCGGAGCGGTACGCGGCCCGGATCATCCCGCGCTCGGCCGTCATCCGCAGCAACCCGGCACGGATGCTGGAGGACCTGCGCGCGGACCTGACCGAGGAGGACCGGCTGATCGTCTCCGACACCAGCATCCGGTCGATGCTGCTGCGCACCTACCACGAGGCGCTGCGCACCTCGCCGTACGGCTGGATCGACGACGCGTTCGCGCTGACCAGTCCGTGGGGTTTCGACCCGGCGCACATCGGGGTGCCGGTACTGCTCTGGCACGGCGCGAAGGACGTGTTCTCGCCCGCCTCCCACTTCTCCTGGCTGGCCGCCCGGATTCCGCGCGCCAAGGCCGTCCTGGAGCCCAAGGCCGCCCACTTCGCGTCGCTGCGCGCCCTGCCCGACGTACTGGACTGGCTGCTGGCGGGGACACCGCGGGGCTGACGGCGGGCCGCCGGCCGCGTGCGCTCACACGGCCAGCGGCTCCAGGTCCCGGTACACCCGCCGCTCCTCCATGACGAAGCGGGAGATGCCGTTGTTCTCGCCGAGCTGCTGGCGCAGCCCCTGCAGTTTCCTGACGGCCTCCTCGCGCAGCGTCCGGGCCTCGTCCGGGCGGCCGAGGGCGCTCAGCGTGAGGGCGCCGTTGCTGACGACGGCCAGGGCCTCGGGATGCTGGGTGCCGAGGTCGGCACGGAGTGCGTCGATGCTGAGCCGCTCCCGCTCCCAGGCCTCCTCCAGCCGGCCGCTCTCGGCGAGCACGATGGCGTAGTTGGCGGAGCAGAACTGGGTGTGCGGGTGGTGGGCGCCCAGTACCTCGGTCATGCGCTCCAGCACCTTCTGGAACACCGCCTCGGCCTGCTCGGTGTCACCGCAGCCCCAGTGGAAGACGCCGAGGTTGTTCATCGCGGTCTGGGTGTAGGGGTGGGCCTCGCCCGGCTTCTTCACGTACTCGGTGAGCACCTTCTGGGCGACGTCGCGCGCCCCCTCCGGGTCCTCGGCCGCGAACCGGTCGGCGGCCAGGTTCAGTTCGCAGGCGAGCCAGTCCGGGGTGGGCTCGGTGTACTGCGAGCGGTACTGCTCCAGCGTCGCGGTCGTCAGCCGCCGCGCGTCCTCCAGCTCGCCCGCCCGGCGCAGCGACACCGCGAGCGACTTCGCACACCGCAACGTGCCCGGGAACTCCTTGCCGAGCACCCGCTTGTGCTGCTCGTACGCCCGCGACAGCACGGCCACCGACGCGCTGTACTCGCCGACCTCGCGCAGGTCCCGGCCGAGGTTCTCCGCCGACGAGAGCGTGTAGATGTGATCGGCGCCGTGGACCTGGGTGCGCCGGGTCAGGGTGACGTCGTCGATCTGCCGGGCGTCCTTGTACCTGCCGACCATGCGCAGGGCCAGCGCGAGGTTGTTGGCCGCGTTCAGGGTGCGCGGGTGGGCCTCGTAGAACAGGTCGCTGAAGCCGTCGTGCGCCTCCTTCGCCAGTTCCACCGCCCTGGTGTACTCGCCCAGCGCCGCGAGGTCGCTGGAGAGGCCGGAGGTGGTGATGAACGTGTGCGGGTGCCGGTTGCCGAGCCGTCGGCGCTGCCGGCCGAGCACGTCGTCGTCCATCTCCCGCGCCTCGACGTACAGCCCCTGGGAGCGCAGTACGTTGGCGAGCTGGCAGCGCAGGTACAGGTACTGCTCGTCGTCCTCGCCGAGCGGTTCCTTCCAGTGGGCGAGGAGTTCCTCGGCGAGCCGCTGCGCCCGCGGGAACTCGCCGCGCTTCCACAGGTAGCGGACCCGGTCGATGAGCAGCCGACGCGGCTCCGCCTCGGTGCAGTTGCGGATGTCGGAGGCGGTCAGATGCGGCCAGATGATGTCGAACTGCGGCCAGTTCTCGCGGTTGTCGGTGGGTTCGTCGCCCTTGGGGCGGGCGCCTCTGAGGATCTCGTGCACCGTGTGCCGGGCCTCGCGCCGGTCCTCCTCCGACATCTGGGAGCGGATCACCGCCTGCACCAGGCGGTGCACCTGGATCGAGCGGGAGATCTGGTCGACCTTGGCCAGCGCGAGCTTGCCGATCTCCCGCACCAGCTGGCCGATCAGCATGCTCTCCGTCAGGCGGAGGGCGGCGAGCATCTCGTCGCTGTCGTAGAGCAGTTCCGAGGAGATCGGCTCGGCGGCGAGGAACGCGCACAGCTGCAGCAGCCGGACCGAGGCGGGCGAGCGCTCCCGGAGCCGCTCGATGGAGATGTTCCAGGTGGCGGCCACCGTCTCGGGGTAGTCCGAGGGCTGGTTGAGCCCCATCACCGCGGCGGTCTCCTCGGTGAGACGGCGCAGGTACTCGGCCGTGGGCATGGCGGTCTCGGCCAGCCAGGCGCCGGCCTGCTCCACCGCCAGCGGCAGGTCGCCGACGGCCTCGGCGACCTGGTCGGCCTCCGTCCGGCTGAGCCCCGGGGCGCGCCGGGACAGGTGGTCGACGCTCTCCTGCCGCTGGAAGACGTCGACCTGGAGCGTCTGTCCCCGGTCCGACCAGGTCTGGTTGCGCGAGGTGACCAGGATGTGGCCGCCACCCGTGGTGGGCATGTAACCGGCGAGGCCCTCCGGGTCGTCGGCGTTGTCGAAGACGAGGATCCACCGCTTGGTGGGGTTGCCCCGGGAGAGCATGCGCACGGTTTCCTTGCTGGCCAGCGCCATGTCCTCGCCGCCGGGCGCGCCGATGCGGGAGCCGAGTTCGGCGAGCGAGGCCACCACGTTGTCGACGTTCTCGGCCGGCACCCACCACACCAGGTCGTAGTCGGCGCCGAACCGGTGCACGTACTCCAGGGCGATCTGCGTCTTGCCGACCCCGCCCATCCCGAACAACGCCTGGTGCTGGGGCAGCACGGTCGTCATGCCGCTGCGCAGCTGCTCCCGTACCTTTTCGAGGATGTACCCGCGGCCGGTGAAGGTGCTGTTGCGCTGCGGCACGTTCCAGTGGTCGGGGGCATGGCCGGGGAACCGGGGCGCCGCCGGTCCGCCCTTCGGCAGCTGCGCGGGCAGTTCGAGCGCGCTGAGCAGCGCGGCCTCGCATCCCGCTTCGTCGAGTCCGTGCAGGTCGACCAGGTCGGTCTGGTTCTGGTACGACTCCGGCGGCTGCACCTCGTCGACCCGTACCGGGACCAGTGATCCCGGCGGCCCGTCGCCGGCCGCCGGGGCCAGCAGGAACTCGGTGTGCCGGGAGTCGTACAGCGCCTTGGACCACAGCACCAGGGCGCGGCTGCCGGGGGCGGGACTGCCGATCGGACCGCCCGCCAGGTCGTGCAGGGTGACGGTGCAGCCCGCCCGTTTCAGCAGCGACTCGACCCAGTCGGCCCACATCCGGTTCTCCGCCGCGTAGGCGATCGCCACCCGCGTCTCGGAGGTCTGCGGCCGCCGCCGGATGAACGCGTCCCGGCAGCGCAGCCGCACCTGGTCCGGGATCTGCGGCAGCGCGGTGACCTCGTTGTCGGTCACGAAGGCGGTGAGCCGCTCGAACGCGGACAGCAGCGACTTCGGGTCGCCCTTCTTGTCCCCGACGACGGCGAGCGTCTCCTCGTACGCGTAGTAGGGCTTGTACGGTATTTCGACGCTGCCCCAGTAGGCGGTGACCTCGTCGGCGCTCAGCCGCTCCCCGTCCGGTCCCTTGGGGAGTCCGGCGAACTTCGTCCGGGCCACCGCGCGGCCCGCCTCGACCTTGTCCTTCTCGCCGTCGTCGACGCGCATCGGCACGGGCAGCACCCGGATCCGCCGCTTGCGGTGTTCGTCACCGACGCTGTACGCCACGTCGGCGGCGCCGTCCAGGGCCTGGTCGCTGAAGGTGAAGCAGTCGACGAGGAGGTCGGGCATCTGCAGGGTGCAGATGTCCGCGGTGTCCGACCGCCCGGTGCGCGAGTCGATCAGGACGTAGTCGTAGGACCGCTTCATGCTGTCGCGCAGCGCCTCCAGGAACATGCCGCCGCCGAGCCGGTCGTAGAAGTTGTCCCACTCCAGCGAGGACGCCGTGCCCGAGTAGGCGCGGAACTGCTTTCCCGCGGAGAGGAAGTCGAGCGAGCCGCCGTTCTCGAAGCCGAGCCCCTGCCGTTCGGGGGAGAGCGAGACGGCGTGCTGTTCGACGTCCGCGAACTCCAGGTGCCAGGGGCCGGTGCGGCTGATGCCGTCCGTCGCCGCCCAGGCGTAGTCCTGGAGGATGTTGAGGACGCCCCCGGTGGCGGCGAGCACGTTGGGGTCCAGGAACGGGTGGAAGAAACGATCCAGCCCCGGGGCCTCCAGGTCCCAGTCCACGGCGAGCACGCGTTTGCCGTTGGCGGCCAGGATCCACGCCGTGTTGGCGAGCGCCATCGTCCGCCCGGTGCCGCCCTTGTACGAGTAGAAGGTGATGATGCGTCCGTCCCTTGCGGCCGTCATGCCTCTCCTCCGGGGTCGTCTCCCGTGTCCGGGTCGGACGGCGGGTAGGGGTCCGCCAGACGGGGTCTGGGGACGTGCGGGCCCGGCGGCAGTCGGACCTCCGCGTTCTTCAGGAACTGCCGGGTCGTGTAGGCGACCACCTCGGGCAGCACCCTGGTGAAGGACTTGAGCGTGGGGACGCCGTTGACGGCGATCCGGGTGTCGCCGCGCCGGGCCCGCTCCAGGATCGTCGGCATCACCCGCTCCAGCTCCTCGGCGAGCCGGCGCCCCTGCTCCCCGTGGTTCTGCAGGTCCGTCCGGCAGCGCGGCACGATCGCGCTCACCCACGGGCGGGCGTACGCGTCGAACGTCTTCAGTCTGCCCCGGCGCTCCTCGTCGGTCAGCGCCCACTGGTCCACGAGCAGGATGCCGGGCTGCCGGTCCCCGGACGGCTGCGGTTCCTCCCCGGGGGGCTCGTCGTCGAAGGCGGCGACGGTCACCCGGTAGTCCAGGGAGCGGATCAGCTCCTCGGCATGCGCGGACAGCGCTCGCGTGGACTCGGTCTGGTACGGGTTCCAGTCCAGCGCGTCGTCCCCGTACGGCCCGGTGTCGCGGTGGTCGGGCACGGAGTCCTCGGTGGGAGCGGCCACCGTCAGCCGGATGTGCCGGGGTCCGGTGCCACGCGGTTTGAAGGCGCTCGGGGTGCTCTCGTAGTCCCGGGGGCGTCCGCGCGGCAGCTGGGACTCGCCGGCCGCCTGCACGATCCGCTCGGCGAGGCCGAACACGGTCTCGTCGTACTCGTCGCGCAGCCGGCTGAGCTTGATCAGCCCGTAGATCCCGTTGTTCAGGTACCGCCCGCCCGAGGACACGTCCTCGACATGGATGTGCCGTACGGAGTCCGGGAGTTCGCGCATGTCGACGCGGGTCCACAGGGCGGCCACGATGGCCGAGGCGGTGGCCGTCCCGGTGGTCCGGGCGTTCAGCATCCGTTCGTGGAAGGCGTACCACTCGCGGCCGCACATCTCGCTGGAGAAGTAGCGCGGAGAGAACAGCGGCACGAACACCCGGCAGGCGGCGAGGTTCTCGCTCAGCTTCTCGGGCCAGCCCTCCCCGGACCGCATCTCCCGGTCCATGAACCCGGCCGGTGACCCCGCGGGCAGGTCGGTGAGCGCCATGATGTGGCTGGACAGGTCGTTGAACAGGACCCGCACCCAGTGGTCGGGGTCCCCGCTGTCCGGACCCCACTGCGGGGTGTGGGCGTACGACAGGAAGAAATAGGGCCGGTTGTCCGGAACCCGATCCTGCACCCAGTCCCCCATGTCCGCGCGTCCCCCTGCCCGTCGGCAAGCCGCCGGACCGTCCCCGTCGCCGGTGCGTGCCTCCGCCGGACTCAACAATGTGCCCGACGGACGCCGTTTCCGGTTCACTGTTTTCAGGCCAAAGCCCGTCGATATCGAGACATCTGGCCCCTGGCGTGGCCCACCACGTCCCGCATGGAGCAGAGCACCACCGTCCGCGAGGCCCACTCCGCCTCGGCGACCATGCGGCGCGGCAGCCGGGCGCCGATCTCCCCGAAGTCGCTGTCGTCCAGGGCGAGATCGCGGTACCGGACCCAGTTTCCCTTGTCGCCCACCACGCACCGGTACGTACGCCGGGGCGGCCTGGGGCGCATGAGGTACTCGGCGTAGTGGAACGCGCTGCACACCTCGAACCCGACCCGCAGCAGCAGGATCTGGGCGTCGGCGGCGTACAGCCCGCGCATCGGGGAGAGCCTGCCGAGATGGCTGCGGCGCGGGTGGCGGCGGAGCAACTGCCGTGCCCGCGGCCCGAGTCCGGCCAGCGAGGTCTGCGGATGCGCACTGCGTACCGCCCCGTGCGTCGACCACACGCACTCGGCGAGCGCCCCCATCGTCGGGCACCCGCTGGCGTCCGGGTCGAACGGCGGCATCGTCCCGCGGTACTGGGCCGCCTCCGCCTCGCTCATGCCCGCGACGGCCTCCCGGTAGGCCCGCGAGGTGTCGGAGTTCTCCGGCGTGAACGTGGGCACGACCAGGGTGCCCTCGGCGCCGAGCGCGCCACGCAGCGCGTCCCGGACCGACTCCGGGGCGACCCCGGTGCCGCTCAGCGAGGCGTGCACCATCAGCACCCCGCCCCGCCGGACGCCCAACGAGCGCAGCAGGCCGCCCAGTTCCGCCGACTGTGCCACTTCGGTCATGGTGCCTCGCAGACGCTGGTCCACTGCGACCACAGCCGGGCCACCAACACGGCCCCGGTCGCCGTGAGTTCGGACTCCGGCAGCAGGGTGAGCGCGGTGAGCGCGCGGGCCGCCTCCGCATGTGCCGCCCGGCCCAGCCCGTCGTCCGCCCGGTCCAGCAGGGCGCCCGCGGGGCTGCCCGGCCGGTGCAGGTCGGCCGTCTCGCGCAGCGCGGTGAGGCGGGCCCGGCGGCCGATGCGGGGGAGTTCCCGGGCGAACTCCTCGGGGGTCACGTCGACCGCCACGCCCAGCGCCCCGAACCCGTGGCCGCCGAGCGCCAGACCGCTGCCCGCCTGCAGCGGGGTGAGGACGGTGGGCCGGAACACGTCCGGGTCGCGCTGCCGGGCCGGCGCGTCCTTCCCCAGCAACTCGTAGGCGCGGGCCATGCGTTCGGCGAACTCACCGCATTCGAGCGGTGGGGCGACGGGGAACGGGAAGCAGTCCCGGTAGGGGTCGGCGTCGTCGACCAGCGGGCCGTCCTGGACCGGCAGCCGGTCGACGGGCCGCCAGCGCGCGGAGACGGGGGCCCCGTCGAGACGGATCCGGCTCCCGCCGGTCCCGCCGCCCTCGCGTACCCGGAAGGCGTCCGGTGCCACGGTGACCTCGACCCGGCCGGGGGCGTCCAGCCGGTAGGTGCCCCAGGTGGGCAGGTGCAGCCGGGTGCCGGGCTGGTCCCAGGACAGGGTGGCCGCCACCCCCGCCCGCAGGGCCGCGGCGACGGCCAACGACATGAACCGGGCCGTGTCGGCGGGGCCGCGCAGGGAGCGCTGGAGACCGGTGCGCACATAAGGATGCGCGAGCACCTCGTCCAGGCGGGGGGCGGCCGCCGGGTCGGCGTCCAGCGCCAGCAGCAGCCGCCAGGCGTCGGCCCAGTCCGGCTCGGCCGCCAGATGCTCCTGGGCCCGGCGCAGCAGCACCCGGTCCAGCTCCAGCTGCGCCCAGGCGAGTCGGGCCGAGCCCAGCACCGCGGGCGAGAAGGAGCGGTCGGTGACCCGGTCGGCGATGCCCTCCACCAGGGAGCGCAGATCGGCGCAGAAGACACTGGGGTTGTCGAAGCCGTTCGCCGAGCTGTACCGGTGCCCGTACAGACCGCCGCCGCAGGACCGCACCACCGGACAGCGGCGGCAGGTGTCGCTGAGCGCGTCGACGCCGCCCCGCCGGGCCTGGACACCGGAGTGCGCGGCGAACTCCGTGAAACCGTGTCGGAAGACGTCGTACCCGGTCTCGGGAGCGCCCGGGTAGGCGGTCTTGAGCCAGTCGGCCTGTTCGAAGGCGCCGTCCGTCTCGATCACGGCGAGGTCGCTGGGCGCCAGCCCCAGTGCCTCGGTCAGCGGCGGCCCGCCGCGCAGTGTGCTGAGCACCGAGTCGAAGGTCCGCACCGGCATCGGGCGGCCCTGCTGCTCCCAGCGGTCGAAGACCGCCAGCAGCCAGTCGGCGTACGGGGTGGCGGCCCGGTCCGGGTTGGGCGGCGGGCTGTCCCAGGTGGAGTGCGGAAGCAGGTAGTCGATCCGCGGCGGGGCCAGCTCGGTGAGGGCGTCGTGCACGGCGACCGGGTCGTTCGCCACGTCCACCGTGCACAGCACTCCGCTGAACAGGTGACGGTACTCGGGCTCCTGGAGCAGCCGGATGCCGCGGACCACGCGGTCGTGGCTGCTGCGGCCCCTGCGGTCCAGCCGGTGCCGGTCGTTGGCCGCGCGGTCGCCGTCCAGCGACACCCCGACCTGGACCCCGAACTCCCGGCAGACGTCCAGGTGCCGTCGGTTCAGGGTGACCGCGTTGGTGTGCATGCGCAGGTCGAGCGAGGTCAGCGGGGCGAGGACGCGGGTGAGCTCGGCGCAGATGTCCCGCAGCCGGGCCGGGCCGACCAGCAGGGGTTCGCCGCCGTGCAGGATCACCGAGACGGATTCGAGGGCCCGTGCCCTGACATGCTCGGCCAGCCGGGCGGCGACGGCGCGCACGGTCTCCGGACGGATGAAGGTCGGGCGGGACCGCCAGCTCTGATCGGCGTGCTGGTACACGTAACAGTGGTCACAGAGCAGATCGCACCTACTGTGGATCTTGAGGACCAGCTGTCTCAGAGGTGGGTCGTCGGGCGACTGGCTCGTCACTGACGCAGTCAATCAGAGTTCCCACCCCCGAGGCGGCCCAAACCACTTAAACGGTGGGAGTGTTGACGTCCATCGGTGCACTGACGTGGGCACGGGTGGTAGGCGTGTCCGCCGGGCGCACCCACGTCCGTGTGAACGGTCTCGGGCCGTCGTTCCCGGTCAGAGGTGTGAGTTGAACGCGTTCGACTGTCCCGAGCGGGGGTCGGCGGCGTCGGTCACACGGCCCGCGATGTGCGCCGCGGCGATCCCGTACGGGTCGATGTCCGCCAGCGGCTTGCGTCGGGCGGCCGGCTCGACAGTGGGGGAGGTGACCCTGATGGGCGTCTTGCTGAGCATCATGATTGTCTCGTCGCTCCGGTTCGGGTGAGGGGAACGGTCCTGGGTACGGGTGTCGTCCCGTCGTCGTGGTCGGCCCCGGTGGCCCAAGGGATGACGAACCGTCGAGCGAGTCTGGTCCCGATGGTGCGGACCCTATACCAGGAATGCCCTGCGCACGTCTTGTGCCAGGAGCGGCTTTCCGTCCTCATTGAATTCTCAAGCCGGTTTTTCGGGGGCGCGCGAAAGCCTTCGGGGGCGCGCGGGTAATTCGGGGGGCGTTCATGGGGGCTGCTGTCACACCTGTGCCGGGCACCACGCTGGGCGAACAGGACCTGCCGCCGCTGTTCCAGGTGAGTGACCAGTGGGCGATACGCCATCAGAGTGACTCGTTCCGGGCGGTGCGTACACATCTGATCCTGCTTCTGCTGGCCACCGCGGCCGCCGTCCTGACCGAACAGGCGTCGGGTCACGTCATGACGGTGCTCGCCGCCGTCCTGTACGGGCTGACGATAGCCCTCGGCCTGAGCACCTCGCGCCGCCGTTCCCGCGCCCACTGGCAGGCCCACCGGGCGGCCGCCGAGCTGCTGAAGTCGCTGGCCTGGCAGTACATGGTGCACGGCGGGCCCTTCCACTCCCATGTCGCCGACCCGGACGCGGTCTTCGCCGAGCGGCTCGAAGAACGCCTGCGCGAGCTGCGCACCTGCGGCTGGGAGGACTCCCGCAGCGAGGCCGGGGAGCGGGGCGAGGGCCAGATCACCCCGCGGATGCGCGCGGAGCGGGCCAAGTCCTACGCGGCCCGCCGGGACCTCTACCTGCGCGACCGGCTCCTGGAACAGGCCGTCTGGTACAAGAACCGGGCCGCCCGCGCGCACCGCGCCGCCGCCCGCTGGTCCTCCGTCACCGCGGCGCTGACCCTGTTCGCCCTGGCGGCCGCCCTGCTGCGGACCGTCGGCCTGCTCGGCGGCGCGGACCTCGCGGGGCTGCTCAGCGCGGCCGCCGCGGCGGGCGTCGCCTGGCAGGAGGTACGCCGGCACGGACCGCTGACACAGGCGCACTCCCTCATCGAACAGGACCTGGAGACGGCCCGGATCGCCATGGCCACCACGGTGACGGAGGCGGGCTGGGCCGAGGCGGTGGGAGAGACGGAGCGCCTGATGTCCCCGGCCCACACGGAATGGCTGGTCCGCTTCGGCACCTGACACCCTTTCACGGGCTTCCCCCGGGCCGCGCCGACCGCGGGCGGGCTCACCAGGCCCCCGCGGCCGGGCGGTGTCAGTCTCGGCGGGCGCCTGGTTCCCACAGCACCGCCACCGGTACCCCGCTGCGTCGTGCGTAGGCGACCACGTCGCCGGTGCCGCCCAGGCCGCGTGCCGGGTGGCCGTCCCAGACGGCGATCAGGTGGTCGCAGTGGTCCACGATCCAGCAGCCCGCCGCGAAGTAGGCCTGCTCGTGCGTCGGCTGGAGGGGCAGGTCGACGCGGGTCGCACAGGACCGCAGGATCCTGCGGTACGTGGTCCGCACGTCCTCGTCGCCCAGGTGTGCCTCGTAGTCCATGCCGGGGATCACGGCCGTCACCGGGACGCCGTGGGCCAGGGCGATGTCCGCGAACAGCTGGTCGGCGCCGGCCGCGAGGCAGCTGAGGGCCTCCAGCTCCACGTCGGTGCGGCTGAACTGGCGCCGCAGGGCGGAGCGGACGGCGGGCAGCACGGACGCGGGGATCGCACGGTGTCCGGTCACGCCGACACGGGTGACGGCGAGGCGGGGGACCGCTGCCGCCTCGGCGAGGTACTCGGTGATATCGGCTGTCACGGAACGTCCCCTCCCGTCACCATCGGTGAGTCCACCCTAATCCAGGGGCGCCAAGGTGCGCAGGGGGCGCATCGGCTCACACCGGTGTCCGGCCGTCGGGGACGGACGGGGCCGGGGCGGGCGTTCAGGCGGCCAGCGGGTCCAGCACCAGGGGCTCGATCCGGCCCTCCAGCATCGCCCCGATGCCCTGGACGGCGCACACGTCCGGCCGCTCCGCGATGTGCACCGGCATGCCGGTGGCCTCCCGCAGCAGCTGGTCGAAGCCGGGGAGCAGGGCCGAACCGCCCACCATCACGAGGCCCCGGTCGGCGAGATCGGCCACCAGGTCGGGCGGGCAGTCGCGCAGCACCTTGCCGATCCCGTCCAGCACGGACATGAGGGGCGTCTGGACGGCCTCCCGTACGGCGGCCGTGTTCACCCGCACGCTGCGGGCCAGCCCGGTGACCACGTCCCGCCCGTGGATCTCGGTGGAGGCCGGCCCGTACGGGGTGAGGCCGTTGTCGTCCAGGGCCAGCTGCAGGGGCCGGACCGACTGGTTCGGCAGCATCAGCGCGTGCTCGTGCCGCAGGTACTGGACGATCGCCTGGTCCACCGCCTCACCGCCCACGGGCAGCCGCTCGGCGCACACGATCGACCCCAGCGACAGCACGGCGACCTGGGTGGCGGCGGCCCCGCAGACGAGGATCATGCTGGCCTCGGGCCGCTCCACCGGCAGCCCGCACCCCACCGCCGCGGCGATCAGCGTGTCGACCAGCTCCACCCGCCTCGCCCCCAGCCCCACCAGCGTCTCGATGATCGCCCGCTGGGCCAGCGGGTCGGCGTCGTGCGGGGCGCAGGCCGCCGCCCGCAGCCGGGCCTTGCGCCGCAGGGACCGGCGGATCTTGTCGCCGAGCAGGTGGCGCAGCATGCGCTGGGCGATCTCGATGTCGACGACCGTCCCCCCGGAGATGGGCCGCACGACGCGGATGTAGTCGGGGGTACGGCCCGTCATCTTCTCCGCGAACTCGCCGACCGCGATCAGCGCACCGGTACGGGTGTTCATGGCGGCGACGGAAGGCTGGTCGACGACCAGGCCCAGGCCCTTCACGTACACCCGGGTACGGGAGGCCCCCAGATCGACGGCGAAATGGCAGCGGCGCAACTGCTCCAGACTGACGGTCACGGCAGATCCTCCCGAGTGCGCGGGCCGTATGGGGTGGCACCGCCGGTCGGCGGCCTGCTTCGCATCCTCCGGGGGATCACAGCGGCGCGCCTGCGGGGAGGGGCCGGGCGGGGCGCGGCTGAACGGGGGGTTCGCGGTCAGGGCAGCGCGCGGGCGGCTTCCAGGAGCGGACGGAGACCGGCCTCCTCGCCGACCCGCAGGAACGGGACACCCGCCCGCCGGGCCGCCTCCCGCTCGGCCTCGGCGGTGCCGATCAGCAGGGCGGCCGCCGGGCGGACGCCGAGGCTGACGAGGGCCCGCTCGACGACGTACGGGGCGGGCATCAGGGGGGAGTGGCGTCCGTCGCGGCCATGGACCCCACCGGCCAGACAGTCCAGCAGCCGTTGCCCGCGCAGGTACTCCAGGGCCGTCTCCGGCGCGCAGTCGGTGACCAGGGCCAGTCTCCGTCCCTTGTCGGCCAGGGTCCGGACCAGCAGGGCGGCGTCGGGTACGGGGACCGCGGAGTGCAGGGCCGAGGCCTCCAGCAACGCCGACCGGTCGCGCAGCCCGGGGGAGTCGACGTGCTGTTCGTGGGCGTGCGGGACGTCGACCTGGTGCGTGAGGTCGAAGCGGTCCGGCTCCTTTGGCAGGGATCCCCGCAGGAGCCGGATCCACTCCGTCGTGCCGTTCACGAAGAGCCGGGTCAGCGTGCCGTCGAAGCCGAACACCACCGCGTCCGCCGTCCGCAGCGCGACGACGAGCCTGCCGTCCGGGCGGAACAGCGGGGCGGGGTACGAGTCGCGGGTCGCCGTGAGCGCGAGGTCCCAGCGGACGGTGACGCCGCGCGGGGCGTCCGTCCCCGGCCCGTCACCCACCTCGGCCCGTGCCTGGTCCAGGTAGCTGTGCGGGTACTCCTCCGACAGCCGGCGCAACCGCCCGCGCAGGGTGTTCACGACGGTGTCGGGCACGGTCTCCAGGATGCCCAGGGCCAGCACCGCGACCACGTCGGTGATGCGCCACCGCGCCTCGCCGACCGCGCGGAACGTCCTCTCGGACACGTCCAGCGGGAGCCGGCGTTCGGTCAGGTCCACCTCGTAGTAGCCCATGGCCCCCGGCCCACGGGTGAGGCCGAGATCCTCGCGGCGCGGCCCCTGGTACACGACGGTCCTGGTCTCTCCCGCCGGTTCGGGGAACAGGTTCCCGGCAGGCAGCGGGTGGGGACCGGACACCGCCGGCGGACCGACGACGCCGTCCTGGGCCGTCCGGGGCGACGACACGGACCAGTACCAGCTCGCCCCGGACCCGCGGAGCAGCGGCATCATCCGGTCGGTGAGGTGGGTGTCGTCGTCCCACTCGTCGCGCAGTGTCTGCGGCAGCGCGATGACGGCCCGCCGGTCGGCCGAGGCGTCCAGTGCCTGGCGGACCGCCGTCGGGTCGGGCGCCTCGGCCCGGCCGTCCTCGTGGAGGCAGCGGAACGTCACCAGCCACCTGTGGCCGGCGCCCAGCACCGCCAGCTCGTCCCGGAGCCGCATCCAGGTGGCGGAGACCAGCGGAAGCACCGACACGTCCGGCGCGGTCGCCACGGAGTAGCCGCTGCCCTGCGCGGACAGGTCGTAGGCCGCCGCGGCCAGCCCGCTCGCCGCCAGCAGCCGGGTGACCGCCCGGCCGAGCGCCGGCACGGTGTCCGCGTCCCGGGGAGGATCGGCCGGCTCGAAGGAAACGATGGTCCGGTAAGTCGGCGGCGGCTCTTCGCCGTCCCAGGGGCCGTCCTCGTAGTCGTCGTCGTACCCGTCCTCGAAGCCGTCGGGCGGCTGCTCCTGCGCCAGCGGGTCGTCCACCGCGAACAGGCTCTCCGGCACCACGTTCTGCGGCAGCGGGGTCTCCGCCGACTCGGCCGCCTCCTCCTCCCTCGCGAAGAGCGACGGCAGTGACTCCTCGGTGGGGAAGGAGCCCTCGGGTTCGTCGTGCGGCCCGGCTTCCGGAGCCGGCGGCTCGTACTCGGCGGCGTCGCCCGGTTCGTCGCGCTCCGCACGCAACTCGTGTCCCATGGAGCGGAGTTCCGGATCGCTGCCGCCGGCGAGCTCGTAATCCTCGTAGGCGTCCAGGGCTTCGTCCGTACGGCCCAGGTGCTGCAGGGCGGTCAGCAGCAGCCGCAGCAGATCCTCCCGGGAGGGGTACCTCCGCACGAGGTCGGTGAGTTGCCGGGCCGCGCGTTCGTACTCGCCCAGGTCCAGGTCGAGTTCGGCGAGCTTGCGGTGCAGGGCGAGCCGCAGCCGCTGGAGCCGGGAGCGGGCGGTGCGGGCGGCGGGGCGGGGGACGTCCGCGAGCGGTTCACCCGTGCCGTGCCACAGGCCGAGCGCCGTCTCGAGGTGGTGCCGTGCGCCCTGTAGGTCGCCCTGGTCCGCCAGTGCGGTGGCCGCGCTTTCCAGGCTCTCGCAGTACGCCAGGTCCAGATAGTCGGCGCTGGTGTGCAGCGCGTAGCCGTCGGGCAGCGTGGCCAGGACGCCGGGGCCCAGGGTCCGGCGCAGCCGGGAAGCGATCCGGTCCACCGCGTGCGCCGCGTCCGTCGGCTCCTGGTCCCGGCTCCACAGCCCCCTGCGCAGTTCGTCGCGGGAGACCTGACGACCGTGGTCCAGCAGCAGCATGGCCAACGCGGCGCGTTCGTCGGGGCCGAAGTCCACTGCGTCGTAGCCGAGTTCGACGCTCAGCGGGCCCAGGACACGGTACGAGCGCTGCTCGGGGTACTTCTCCCGGGCGCGCGGCAGCAGCTCGCCGTCCGCGAGCCGTTCCCGGCCGGACTCCGGTGACGGGGACATGAGCAGCGTGAGCGCGTCCGCGTACCGCTCGCGCAGGGACTCCGGCAGGTGACGGAGCTGTTCCGGTGCGAACGGCGGGGTGAGCCGCGCGGTCCCCGCGGCCAGGAGCAGCATCACCTCGCACAGCGCCGACAGGTCCTGCGCCCGCCCCGCCGCGCCCGCTGCCCGGCCCGGGGCGAACCCGCCCAGCTTGACGGTGCCGTCGGGCAGCAGCATGACCCGGGACATGGTGAGACCGCCGTGCGCGACCCCCGCGTCGTGCAGGGCGCCGACGGCCTGCGCGAGTTGGATGCCGACCGACACCAGCAGGGGGCCGGGCAGCTGGTAACCAGGAGGGGCCGCAAGCGCGTTGAGGGGGATTCCGGGCACGTACTCCATGGCGAGGAAGGCCGAGCTGTCGGACTCCACGTCGAAGTCGGTGACACCGACGAGGTTCCGGTGCGCCGCCCCGTACAGTCGCTCGGCGTCGCGCAGGAACGCGTCCCGCCGGGCCGGGTCGGTGAACGGCGGGTACAGCCGGAGCACCACCGCCAGGTCGGTCTCCCCGTCCTCCGCCAGCCAGAGGGAACCGTCCGGCAGGAACCGCACGGCGGGCCGGTACCGCCCACCGACCCCGCGCGGATCGGAGAGCCTCCGGTGGGGCCTGCCCGGCACCGCACCCTGTTGCGGCACCGAGGACCCCTGCGGTGCCGAAATTCCCGGCGGCAGCGAGGTTCCCGGCGGCAGCGAAGTCCCCTGCGGTACCGAGGGCCCCGGCGGCAGCGAAGTCCCCTGCGGTACCGAGGGCCCCGGCGGCAGCGAGGGCTCCTGCGGTACCGAGGGCCCCGGCGGCAGCGAGGGCTCCTGTGGCACCGAGGGTCCCTGCGGCAGTGAAGGCCCCCGCGTCGCCGCGTTCTCTCGGGGCGCCCCCGCGGCCGGCGCCCCGTCGGTGCCCCCTGCCAGCTGGCGCAGGCTCTCCGTCCGTACCGTCGCGAACGGCTCGCCCTCTCCGGCGGGGGAGTCCGGGGAAACCGTGGCGGTTCCGCCGGCCGCCTCCGCCACCGCACGGAACTCGCCGGGCGAGGACCCCGCCCGCTCCTCGATCAACCCTCCCACCCGGGCCAGCAGTTCACCCGTGCTGCTGCGCGCGGCCCGTGGCAGGCCGCGCAGCAGCAGGTCCCGTGCCCCCGGCCGGAACGCGTACGAGCCCGGCGGACCCGGCACCGCCGTCAGCACCCCGCTCAGGATCACCTCCGCCAGATGCTGTGGCCGCGGCTCCGGCTCCACCGCCCGCTGCACCAGCCGCATGACCGGCAGATCAGGGCGCCCGAGCGCCAGATGACCGGCCAGCCGGAACGCCTCCGGGGACGCGCTCGCCCGGAACCGCAGGACCAGGTCCTCGGCGGAGAGCCGGGCCAGGTCGATGCCCGCGTCCCCCGGCACGGGCGCGTCCAGCCGCGCCGCCGCCCCCGGGAACCGGGTCCCGCCGGCCGACGCCACCAGCCCCGCCCAGTTCGCCAGCCAGCGCGGACCGGCCTCCAGCACCGGCAGCACCGACGACGTGTCCGCCGCCCCGCCCACCGCTCCCTGCTCGTACGGCGTGAAGGTGAGCGCCGCTGCCGGGGCCGCCGGGAACGAGGCCGACAGCAGACCGGGCACGGCCGGCAACGCCGTGTCGCGCCACAGGTGTTCGGGCAGCGGCTGGACCACCGCCAGCGGCATCTGCCGCGCCCAGCGCCGCAGCGTGCCGTACCACCGGGTCCCCGCCGCTCCCGGCCGCCACTGCGGGCCCATGCAGTCGCTGATCAGGAGCGTGACCGTGCGCCCGTCACCCGGCAGCCCCGCACCACCGCGGACCGAACCGTCGGCCCGCGCCCGGTGCACCGTCACCGTCCGGAACACCCCCGACTGGGCCAGCGACGCGTGCAGTTCGCGCAGCAGCGGGCGCCAGACCGGCATCGTGGGGCCCTCGTCGTACACCAGGTTCAGGCGCAGCCAGCGCTCCTGGGCCCGGCGCAGCACCGGGAGCCACCACTCGGGGCCCGCGCCCAGGCGGGCGATGCGGTCGGCGGTGGCGTGTTCGTCGAGGCGGTGGCCGTACGGCGCGTCCGTACGGCGTCTGAGGGGGCGCAGGGAGCGTTGCAGGGCCAGCGGATGGCGCAGCATCGGCGGTGCGGGCGCGAGGAGTGCGGCGTGCGGGCCGGGAACCGGGGCCGTGGCGGGAAGGCGGAGCGGGACACGCGCGGGTTCCTGGGCCGGGTCCCCGGCGGGGGGAGCTTCCGGCGGCTCCGGTGGGTCGTCCGGGGGTGGTGGCGGCGCGGCCGGCGGCCGGGACGGCGCCTGTTCGGGTCCGGCCGGCCGGTCCGGCGGGTCCCCCTCGCGCGGCAGCTGTCCCGCCAGCCACAGCAGTTCGGCCAGTTCCCGTGGCGTCGGACGCACGCCGGCCGCCGCCCGCGCCAGGACGTCGGCGAGGCGGGCGAGTGGAGCGGGGTGGTCAGAAGGCATCGGCCCGGGTGGCCTCGCCGAGGTACGGCATCAGCTGTTCCGCCAGTTCGTCCAGCGACTCGGCGCTCAGGTCGGAGGACCGGGCCAGGTAGATGGCGTTGAGCAGCTGGTCGGTGGCGAGGTCGCCGCCGCCGACCCGGGACAGGAACCGGGTGATCAGCGACCGGGCACGGTCGTCCGGTTCGCCGAGGTGGGCGCGGACGATACCGGCGAGCTGCTGGTCGTCGGGCTGGCGCAGCCGGAGCGTGACGCAGCGGCGCAGGAAGGCCGGCGGGAACTCGCGCTCGCCGTTGCTGGTGAGGACGACGAACGGGAAGGCCCGGCAGCGCACCCGGCCGCGGTCCACGGGGACGCGTTCGTCCGTGCCGTCGACCATCACCTCGGCGGCGGGGGAGCGACGGGCGGCGCGGACCAGTTCCGGGATCTCGTACTGGCCCTCCTCCAGGACGTTGAGCAGGTCGTTCGGCAGGTCGAGGTCGCTCTTGTCGATCTCGTCGATGAGCAGCGCCCGGGGGCGGGCGTAGGGCAGGAGGGCGGTGCCGAGGGGGCCGAGGCGGAGGTGGTCCTCGATGCCGGAGTCGGGGACCGGGGCGCCGGGGTCGAGGGCGGTGGCGGACTGGCGGGCCGCGTAGAGGCGGGAGAGCGGGTCGTACTGGTAGAGGCCGTCGTGCAGGGTGCTGCGGCTGGTGATGTTCCAGCGGAGCACCGGGCCCAGCTTCAGCTCGCGGGCCACCGAGTACGCGAGGGAGGACTTGCCGGTGCCGGGCGGGCCGGTGACCAGCAGGGGGCGGCGCAGGTAGAGGGCCGCGTTGACGAGCTGGACCGTGCGCGCGGTCGCCTGGTAGGTGGCGGCGCGGTGGGTGCGGTCGGGTGAGGTGGCCGAGGCGTCGTCGGTCTCGGCCGGGGTCGCCAGTTCCGGGCCGCCGTCGAAGGCCCGCCAGGGCGGGGGCGCGGGCAGCTCGGTGATGCCGTCGTGCGGCTCCTTCGTACCGGTGTAGACGGGCCACAGGGGCATGGGGGTCCTTCTCCGTGAGTGGAAGCGGCGGGCTAGGCGACGGGGGTGTGCAGGCTGGCCTGCGGTTCGGGGTAGCAGCGGGGGTCGTCCCAGAGGAGTTGCACGTCCCGCGCCCAGTGCCCCTCGGGATCGTCGTCGGCCGCGGCCTCCTCCCGCAACCGCCAGATGTGGCGCGGGAGTTCGGTGGGAGGTATGCCGTCGACGCAGAGGCTCAGCGCGTCCAGGAAGGTGCTTCCCGCGCACGGGCCGGCGTGGTCGGCGGTGGCGCAGCCGGTGCGTGGCCACAGCAGGACCGGCACCGGCACGTTCAGGCCCGCCTCGAAGCGGTCCGGGGCGGCCTCGGGCGGTGCGCCGAACCCCGCCAGGCCGGCGGCCTCGTCCCGGAGCCGTTTGCGCAGGCCGAGGGGGCGCTCGGGGCTGCCGCAGTCGACCCGGTGCAGCACCGTCCGGGCCGGATCCCCCTCCAGCGTCCGCCACCGGTGGGCCAGTTGGTGGCGCAGCCGGGCGCTGCGGTGCCGGGAGAGGTCGGCCACGACCAGCGGGTGCGCACAGCCGAGCGGGGTGGCGTCCTCGGGGCCGCACGCCCACTGCGCGACCGGCTCGTTCAGCCAGTCGCGGGGCAGTACGAAGGTGAGCAGCGCCTCGGCGTCCGGCGCGAGCAGCGCGAAGGCGTCGTCCACGCGACGCTGCACGTACGCGCGTACCTCCCCGCGCGGCAGCCTGGCCACGGCCACGCGTCTGCGCCGCCCCTCCCGGTAGGCCGACACCTGCACCGTGACCTGCCCCTGGCCCTCGCCACTGTGCTCCAGCTCCACCACGATGGGCGCCCAGGCGGAGTCCGGCGCCGGCGCGGACGGCCGTGGCTCCAGCAGCCCCGCCAGCCGGTCGGCGAACCTCGGCACCGCCTCCGGGTCGTCGACCTGCCACTGCACGTAGGCGGCCGCCTGCCGCAGCGAGCCGAACCCGTCCGGAGGCGGCTCCGGGCCGAACGGGCCCACCGCGTCCCGGTAGAGCTGTGCGGGCCGGCAGTCCAGGGCCGCGGCCTCCGCCCGCCGCACCAGTGCGTGCAGCCGCCCCGAGGCGGCCGGCGTGCCGGTCGCGGGCGCCGGGACCAGGGCGCCCAGGTCGTACCAGTAGCGTGCCATGACCTCGGTCGGCAGCATCCGCCCGGTCAGGACCCCCGGCTCGCCCGCGACCTGCGCGACCATCCCGACCACCCGGCCGTCCGGCAGGGTCACCGCCGCCCCGCTGAACCCGTGCGCGATCGGCTGCCCGTGCGCCGAGGCGGCTTCGAGCTGCAGCCACTCGTCGGCGATCAGCGTCCGGGAGACGGCACGGTAGCGGGCGAGGACTCCCTCCTCGTAGCCGTCCGGGAAGCCGTACGCCTCCAGGTCCGCCCCGCCCTGCTCGGCCCCCGGCGGCGCGAACCGGGCCGGTTGCAGCGGCACTTCACGGTCCAGTTCGAGTACGGCGAGGTCGCCGGGATCGGTCCAGCCGCCCGTCCAGCCGCCGTGTACGGCCACGGAGGCGGTCAGCTCACCCAGGTCCCGGCGGTTCGGGAAGCTCACCGTCAACGGCGCCAGATCCTGGTTCCGTACGACATGCGCGCAGGTCAGCACCGTGCGGGAGGTGACGAGGAAGCCGGCCCCGGACACCTCGCCCCCGCACGCGATCCGGGCGTGCCAGGCAGCGCGGCTCATGATCCGGGCGTGGGCTCCGGGACCGTCGGAGCCGGTTCCGGCCGGGGCGCGCCCTGCCCCGACGTCCAGCTCAGCCGGACCACCAACTGCCCCTCCGCCGCTCCCCTGGCGATCACCGCACCCGCCTCCGCCGTCAGCTTGACCCCGAACTCCAGCTCCACGGAGTCGGGTTGCAGGGTGCCGTCCCGGAAGACCCGCAACGCGGACCGGGCGGCCGCCCGCACGCCGGCCAGCGCGCCCTCGAAGGAACGGGCGGCCTGCGCCGCCGGGCCCGCGCCGCCCTCGCGCGAGACGGGACGGCTGCCGGGGGTGCCGTCGGCCGTCTCCACGACGACGACGGCGCCGTCCTCGGTCGTGAACTCCATCATTCTCACCATGACTTCGCCCGCTCCCCCGTGTCACTCGCCGCTGTGCCCCCGTAACCGGTCCATTGTCACCGAAGGCGGCCGCCCGTGTCCTGCCGCCGGGGTGGAAACCCGCCCGGTCCCGCAACTCAGGCCCGGGGACGGTCCACCGGGTCCACGACGCCCCGGACCACTCCCAGCGCCACCAGGTCCTGGGGTCTGATGCGCAGCTGGTCGGCGGTGTTCTCGGCCTGTTCCGGGGGGCGTTTGAGGATCGCGGCCGCCAGGTCCGGCGCTATGACGCTGAAGTAGCTGTCCGGTGCGGCCCAGGTGTTGCCGGGCGCGGCCAGCGCCAGCGCGCCGCCCGAGCCGCCCTCCCCGACGACGAGGGTGGTGATCGGCGTCCGGGCCGCCGCCACCTCGCCGAAGAGCTCCGCGATCGCGGCCCCGGCGCCCTGCCGCTCGGCCTCGGCGTCGTTCGCGGCGCCCGGGGTGTCGACGAGGGTCAGCACGGGGATGCCGAGCCGGTCCGCGAGCCGTATCAGGCGGGCCGCGGTGCGGTACCCGGCGGGCCGGGTCGGCGTCCCGGTCTGGGCGGCGAAGGCGACCGCACGGCCGTCCCGCTCGCCGAAACCGCACAGCATGCCGTCCGGATCGGCGCCGCCGCACCGGTCGCCGACCAGGGCGACCCGGCGGGTGAAGTACGCGTCCAGGTAGGCGTCGGCGCGCGGGCGGTGCGGGGCGCGGGCGCGCCGGACGGCCTCCCCGCCGGTGGCGGGCAGCGTCGTGCCGCCGAGGGCGGCCGGCGGGTCGGCCGGGGTGGTGGCCGGGGTGGTCAGCAGCCGCAGCCACAGTCCGAGCGTCGCCCTCAGCTCGGCCACCGGCACCACCGCGTCCGCCGCCCCGGCCGCGAGCTGGGCCTCCGCCGTGTACGCGGCCGGGTCGGCGTCCGGTGGGCGGACCCGGGAGCCCGCGAAGCCCACCTGGGCACCGGGCAGGGCCAGGACGACATCGGCGCCGGCGCCGAGGGTGGCCCAGCCGCCGCCGGTCGTCGGGTCGCGCAGGACGGCGACCTGCGCCAGCCCCGCCTCCCGGGTGAGTGTCGACTGCCGTGCCACCCGCTGAAGCTGGGACAGGGCGAGCATGCCCTCCTGCATCCGGCTGCCGCCGGTGGCGACCAGCGGGACCACCGGCAGGCGGTGGGCGCGGGCGTGCACGTACGCCGCCTCCAGCCGGTCCCCGGTCCGCTGCCCCAGCGAGCCGCCGAGGAAGCCGAACTCGAAGGCGATCAGCACGGCCGCCGTGCCCTCGACCCGCGCGGTGCCGACGACGACGGACTCCTCCTCGCCGGTGCGCTCGGCCGCGCGGGCGCGCGAGGCGTCGTATCCCGGCCAGGCGAGCGGGCCGTCGGGCGGCGACTGCCGTGCCGGGTAGGGGAGTTCGGTGAAGGTGCCCGGGTCGGTGACGAGGGCGAGGACCAGGCGTGCGGAGAGCCGCTCGGGCGTCGGGCCGGGGGGCGTTCCGGGCGTCGGTCGGGGCGTCGGTCCGGGGGTCGGCTCAGGCACCGAGGGACCGCTTCATGATCTTCCCCATGTCGTTGCGGGGGAGGGCGTCCAGGTGGTGGACGACGCGGGGGCGCTTGTGCGGGGCGAGCCGGCCGGCGACATGGTCCGCCAACTCCTCGGCGGACGGCGGCGACTGCGGGTCGGCCGGGACGATCCAGGCGACGACCCGCTCGCCGAGGTCCGCGTCCGGCTCCCCGGTGACCGCGGCCTCCCGCACCCCCGGATGTTCCAGCAACGCGTTCTCGATCTCACCGGCCCCGATCTTGTAACCCCCGCTCTTGATCAGGTCGGTGGCCTTCCGCCCGACGATCCGCACATGGCCGTCCGCCTCCCGCACCGCCATGTCACCGGTGCGGAACCAGCCGTCGGCGGTGAACGCGGCGGCGGTGGCGTCGGGCCGGTTGAGGTACTCGGTGAACAGGTTCGGGCCGCGCACCTGGATCTCCCCGACGGTCTCCCCGTCGTACCCGGCGATCGCGGTCCCGTCCTCCTCCACCAGACGCAGCTCCACCCCCGGCAGCGGCACCCCCACGGTCCCCGCCCGCGCCTCCCCGTCGGCCCGGACGCTGGGCCGGGGGTCCGGGGGTGTCCACCGGGACGAGCACAGCATGAGGGTCTCCGTCATGCCGTACCGCTCGACGACCCGCTGTCCGGTGGCCGCCGCGATCCGCTCATGGTCGTGGACGGGCAGCGCGGCCGAGCCGGAGACCAGCAGCCGGGCCCGGCCGAGCGCCTTCGCCAGCCCGGGGTCGGCGGGCAGGGCCTCGGCGATGCGGTGGTACATGGTCGGGACGCCGAAGACCATGGTCGCGCCGTCGTTCAGCTCACGGGCGACGCCCTCGGTGTCGAACCGCCCGAGGTGCCGGACGGATCCGCCGCGCCGCAGCGGCCCGAGGATCCCGAGCACGAGCCCGTGCACGTGGAACAGCGGCAGACCGTGCACCAGCACGTCGTCCCCGGTCCACTGCCAGGCGTCGGCGAGCGCGTCCAGGGTGGCGGCGAGCGCCCGGCGCGGGATGACGGCGCCCTTGGGCGGGCCGGTGGTGCCGGAGGTGTAGACGACGAGGGCGGGGTCGCCCTCGTCGGTGCGGTCCGCGGGCACCGTTCCCACGGCCCGCACATCGACGTCGATCCGGGGCAGGCCGGCCAGTGCGGAGGGGAGCCGGTCGCCGGGCGCGGCCAGGACGGCCGTCGGCGCGCTGTCGGTGAGGATGTGCGCGAGTTCCTTCTCACCCGACCTCGGGTTGAGCGGTACGGCCGCCCGGCCGGCGAGCAGGGTGCCGACGACGGCGACGGCCGTCTCCAGCTCCGGCGTCGCCCACACCGCCACCCGGTCGGCGTCCTCGACCCGGGCGGCGACGGCGCCCGCCGCGGCGGCCAGCTCCCCGTACGTCAACGACCTCGCACCGAACCTGAGGGCCACCAGCTCGCCCGGACCGTCCACCAGCACCGGAAACAGAAGGGACACGCGACGACTCCTCACGGTTCGGAACCCCGACAGCCCCTTCCTACACCAGGCACCGCCCTCGCCGGGCGCCCCACCGGCGCCCCACTCGCGCTCCGCGCCCCTCACCGGCGCCGCGTCCCGACGACCGTGCACAGATCGGGGGCGAGCCGTATCTCCACCGCCCGCAGCGCCGGATGTTCCAGCCAGTGCAGCCGCGCCCGGTCGACGTCCCCGCCGAACCGGGGCGGCCACCGGTCGCAGGGGGTGAAGTCGTCGACGACGACGGTGCCGCCGGGGACCAGCAGCCGCTCGACGTCGGCGGCCGGGTCCCCGGGCGTCTTCCCCTGCCCGCCGCCGTCGAGCACGAGCAGCTCGAACGGCCCGTACGCCGCGATGTCCTGCCAGTCCCCGCAGGTCACGGTGGTGTCGGGCCGGTCGTGGAACACCTCGGCGGCCGTCCGGGCCCGCTCCGGCTCCCGCTCCACGCTGAAGAGCCGCACCCCGGGCCGGGCCCCCGACGCCAGCCAGGCGAGCCCCACCCCCGCGCCGGTCCCGGTCTCCCCGATCCGTCCCCCGCCCCCGCCGACCCCGCCGGCCAGCACCTGGAGCAACCGCCCCTGCTCGGCCCGACAGGAGTACGGAAAGGCCAGCTCCCGGGCGGCATCGAGAGCCCGCCGAACAAGCGGAGGCAGCCCGGGAACCCCGGCATGGTCGTCGGTACCACGAAACGTCATGCCGGCCTTTCTACCGGCCAGAGCGAAGACCACACCCCGGACCGTGACACCCGCGGACAGCGCCCGCCCATCCCGCGGGTGTGCCCGGCCTCGCCGCGGATGGAGGCGGGCGTGAGCGCCGGAGGGCTTTCCGCCCGGCCGGATCCCGTTCTTCCCCGGCGCGCTGCCCGGCCGGGACGGGAGGGTGCCCGGTGCGGCTTTCCGCTCCGGCCGGAGGCCGCTCCTCCGCGGCTTCTTATCCGACCGAGACGGGTGGGTGGGTGGGCGAGACGACGTCGGCCACCACCGCGCTCGCGTTGTCGGTGCCGTCCGCCGCGTCGGCCGCCTCGACCAGTGCCCGGACCGCGTCCTGCGGCTCGCCCCGGCCCAGCAGGTGCCGGATCCGTTCGTCGGGGAGCGCCCTGGTCAGGCCGTCCGAGGAGAGCAGGTAGCGGTCGCCGGCCCGGACCTCGTGCAGTTTCAGGTCGGGGGTGTCGGCGGCGCCACCCGGCAGGGCCTTCGCCAGCAGCATCCGCTGCGGATGGCTCTCCGCCTCCGCCGCCGTCAGCCGGCCCTCGTCGATCAGCGACTGCACCACGCTGTGGTCGTGCGTGATCCGGAACAGCCCCCCGTCCCGCAGCAGATAGGCCCGCGAGTCGCCGATGTGCACGAGGGCCAGCCGGGACCCGGTCCACAGCAGCGCGGTGAGCGTCGTACCGACCTCCGTACTGCCCTGCGACACCTCGCGCACGGCCTCACCCGCCGCATGCACGGCGTCCGCCAGGAGGTTCAGCACGTTGCCCGCCGAGAGCTCGGCGTCCTCCAGGGGCTTGAGCGCGGCCACGGCGGCGGCACTGGCCGACGCCCCGGCCGGCCCGCACCCGTCGGCGACGGCCAGCAGCCGGCGCCCCGCGTACGCGGTGTCCTGGTTGGACGGCCGGACATGCCCCCGGTCCGAGTGGGCGGCGTAACGCAACTCCAGCATCTTCGTCGTTTCCCTTCTCGACTCTCCGGACAGGTGGTCGACGAGGAACACGGCCAGGTCGCGGCGTACGGCGGTCTCCGCCTCCACGCGGGCCCAGTACGCCCGTACCTCCCGGGCGGCCCGGTCGGCGGGCAGCGCGCACACCTCGCGGATCCGCGCCAGCGGCATGCCGAGCCGCCGCAGCCAGGCCACCAGCCGGGCGCGTTCCAGCTGCGCGTCGGCGTAGTACCGGTAGCCGGTCTCCGGGTCGACCCGGGCGGGCTTCAGCAGCTCCAGCTCGTCGTACAGCCGCAGCGCCTTCGGCGACAGCCGGCAGGCCTTCGCGAAGGCCCCGATGGTCAGCCACTCCATACCGGCTCCACCTCACATTCCTCGACGTCCGCCGTCGATGCTGGGGCCTGCCCGAAGGTGAAGGTCAACAGCGTGCCCGTTAGCCTGCCAAGGAGCGTCGCCGCCGTCAGCCAAGGGAGTCCCACCGTGCCTCGCATAGCCCTCGCCACCTATGACCCCGGCGCGGCACCGAGCAAGGACCGGGATCTGCCGGTGCTGCTGGCGGCGCTGACCGCCGCGGGGGCGCAGGCCGTCGCCCGCCCGTGGGACGACCCCGAGGTGGAGTGGGGCGCTCACGATCTGGTCGTCCTCCGCTCCACCTGGGACTACAGCTGGCGCACCGAGCAGTTCCTGCCGTGGGTGGAGCGGGTGGGGAAGGCGACCCGGATCGCCAATCCGGTGGAGGTCGTGCGGTGGAACGCCGACAAGCGGTATCTCGGCGACCTCGCGGCGGCCGGTGTGCCGGTCGTGCCGACGCGGTATCTGGCGCCCGGCGATCCCGTGGAGCTGCCGTCCGACCGCGACTTCGTCGTCAAGCCCACCTTCGGCGCCGGCGCCCGGTTCGCCGCCCGCTACACGCCCGACGAGCACGGGACGGCCGTACGGCACCTCGCCCGGATGCACGAGGAGGGGCTGACCGCGATGGTCCAGCCGTACGTCCGCGGGATCGACGTCAGCGGCGAGCGGGCGCTCCAGTTCTTCGGCGGGCGGCTGCTGCACGCCAGCCGCAAGCGGGCCGTGCTCACGCCGGGCACCGCGTACGACGCGGACAAGGTCGCCCACCCGGAGCTCCGGCCCTGGCCCCCGACCGAGGCCGAACTCGCCGTCGCCGAGCGCGCGTTGGCCGCGGTACCGGACGCGCCCGAGCTGCTGTACGCCCGGGTGGACCTGGTCGACGGGGCGGACGGGCAGCCGCAGGTGATGGAGCTGGAGCTGGTCGAGCCGAACCTCTTCCTGTTCCTGCACCCCGGGTCGGCGGACGCCGTGGCCGCGGAGATCCTCAGCGCGGCTCGTCGATGACCGCGGTGCGCTGGAGCAGGCCCCAGGTGAACTCGGCGACCACCTGACGGCCGTCGGGCACCTTGAAGGTGAGGCCTGGGGGTCCCCCCACGTAGTGGGGGAGGGTCGGGGCGCTGCCCTCCAGGGGGCGGGCGGGGGCGAAGGCGCGGGCGGCCTCGTCGACCGTGCAGGACCAGGGGGTCAGGTCGTCGAGGGTCTCCAGCCGCGGGGCCGGGGCGTCGGGGGCGCGGACCAGCCACTCGTTCCAGACCGCGCCGCCGGGGCCGGTCATGACCTCGAAGCGGAGGGTGGGCCAGAGGGGGAGCGGCCACTGCCAGGCCGCGCACTCCAGGTCACCGACGGCGCGTCTGGTCTCCCACCGGGGCGGGCCGAGGACCGAGCGGTACCGGGCCGCCGCCGAGCGGGAGCGGGGCGAGCGGGCCATCGCCTGCCAACGCCTGTTGGCCTCCCGCATGTCCGCGATCGACGCGCCCAGCGTGCGCCGGGCGTCCTCGACCAGGTCCGGGTTGTGGTCGGCCATGCGGCGCAGCAGCACCAGCTGGAAGTCCAGTTGCATGCCACCCATGGTGCACACGCGCACACCCGGCTGGTTCCCGGCCATTGCCCACACAATCCCCGATGGTTAGCCTGTGTTCGTCATGCCGATCGCCTGTTGATATCTCGAACGGCTCCGCAGCTCCGACGCGCGCCGCACCGATATCCGGCGCCTAGACCCAAGGGAGGGGGCCGGACGTGGGACGCCTCGTGCCTGCCGTGACCCGGGCTCTCGACATTCTTGAGCTCTTCCTGGACGGGGACGGGACTCTCTCCGCCCCCGACATAGTGCGCAGACTCCAGCTGCCGCGGACCACCGTGCACGAGCTGGTGACCACGCTCTCCGCCCGGTCGTACATCGTGCCCGTACCCGGACAGCCCGGACGTTACCGGCTCGGCGTCCGCCCGTACCAGCTCGGCAGCAGATACGCCGAGCAGCTCGACCTGGCCGCCGAGGGCCAGCAGGTCGCCCGGTCCGTCGCCGAGACCTGCGACGAGACCGTCCACGTGGCGATCCTCGAAGGCACCGACGTCATCTACATCGCCAAGGTCGACTCCACGCACGCGGTGCGCATGGTCTCCGCCGCCGGCCGCCGGCTGCCCGCCCACTGCACCTCGGTCGGCAAGATGCTGCTGGCCTCGCTGCCCGAGCACGAGCTGACCGCGCGCATCCCGGACGACGCCGACCTCGTCGCGATGACCCCGAACAGCATCACCGGGCCCGACGCCCTGCGCGAGGCCCTCGTGGAGATCCGGGCGCGCGGTATCGCGGTGGAGAGCCGCGAGTCCAACCCGGACGTCTCCTGCGTCGCCGCCCCGGTCCGCGACCGCACCGGCCAGGTCGTCGCGGCGCTGTCCATCTCCGTTCCGATGATCCGCTGGAGCGAGGAGCGCCAGGGCGAGCTGGAGCAGCTCGCGGCCAAGGGCGCCGCCGAGCTCTCCGAGCGCCTCGGACACCGGAGCGTGGCATGACGACGACGGCGTACGAGGTCGCGGTCGCGGCGGAGGCGACCCTCGGCGAGGGCCCCACCTGGGACCCGGCGACCGGCCGGCTCATATGGATCGACGTCCTGGGCTCGCGAGTCCACACGTACGACCCGGCCACCGGCGGCCGTACCACCCGCACCACCGAACAGCACGTCGGCGCGGCCAAGCCCCGTGCGGCCGGCGGCCTGGTCCTCAACCTCCGGGACGGTGTCGGTCTCCTCGACCCCGACGACACGTTCCGCTGGCTGCTGCGCGAGCCGGTCCCGGGCCGTCGCGCCAACGACGCGGCCGTCGCGCCCGACGGCACCCTGTGGGCCGGCACGATGCGCTACGACGAGGCGGCCGGGGGCGGCACGCTGTCCCGGGTGTCGCCCGACGGCACGGCGACCACGCTGCTGCCGGACGTCACGGTCAGCAACGGCACGGGCTGGAGCCCGGACGGCCGCCGCGTCTACTACGTCGACACACCGACCCGCCGGGTGGACGTCTTCGACTACGTGGACGGACTCCCCGTCGACCGCCGCCCGCTGGTGACGATCGAGGAGGGCGCGGGCCACCCCGACGGCCTGACGGTCGACGCGGACGGCTGTGTGTGGGTGGCGCTGTGGGGCGGGGCGGCGGTGCGCCGTTACACACCGGAGGGTGAACTGGACCGGGTCGTCCCGCTTCCCGCCACGCTCACGACGGCCTGTGCGTTCGGGGGCGCCGACCTGACGGACCTGTACGTCACGACGGCCCGGGTGGGGCTGGACCGGCCGCATCCGACGGCGGGCTCCCTGCTGGTGATCCCGGACGCCGGAAAGGGCCTGCCCCAACCGGCGTTCCAGGGCTGACCGCCCCGCCTTTCAGGGGCGCGGGGAACTGCGCGACCAGCCACGACGGCGCCGCGGAAGGCATACGGCCCGTCTGTCGTCCGCGGGCGGGTGGGGGGTGGTCGCGCAGTTCCCCGCGCCCCCAAAGGGGCGCTGCCGCGAGGGCGCTACTGCAGGCCGGCCCGCTTCAGCTCCTCCGTGGTCAGCGGCGGTTCGGTCAGGGTCGGCTTCGACGGCCCCGCCAGGGCCGCCAGCAGGACGGACGGTGTCAGCAGTACCTCCGCCCGCCGCTCCAGGGACGTCACGTCCGTCACGCGGCGGGCGATGCGCCCGTTCCCGGTCGCCGTGTACATGAGCCGGTTCACGTACGCGGCCACCGCCCGGTCCCGGGCCGTCGGCCCGCCCTCCGTCGCCCCCGGATAGAACACGTCCTGCCCGACGGCGAGGTCCCAGGCCGCCCCGACCGGCCGGGCCAGCGCCTTCTGGAGGCGACGGGACAGGCCGGGCGCGCCGAGGCCGTGACGACGCGTCAGCTCCCGCAGGAGCAGCGCGCTCTGCGCGCCCACCGCCAGTCCGTGCCCGTAGGTGGGGTTGTAGGCGGCCAGGGCGTCGCCGAGGACCGTGAAGTTGTCGGGCCAGGCCGGCATCCGCTCGTAGAAGTACCGGCGGTTGACGGTGGCGCGGGTGAAGGCGACGTCGGACAGCGGCTCGGCCCGCGCGAGCAGGTCGCCGATGAGCGGGTGCCGCAGCCGCTCGCGGGCGAACGGCACGAAGTCGTCGGCGGAGGTGGTCGGTTCGCCCCCGCGGGTGCCGTTGAGGGTGACGATCCAGCGGCCGTCCTCGATGGGCAGCAGGAAGCCCGCCCGGCCGGGGCCGCCGTTCCGCGGGTCCGGCTGCACGTTGACCACCGGGAAGCCGCCGCGGGCCGCCTCGGGTGCGAGGTAGAGCCGGCTGGCGTAGGCGACACCGGTGTCGACCTCGCGGCGCTCCGGCGCGGGCAGCCCGAGGGCCGCGAGCCAGCGGGGGGCACCGGAACCCCGGCCGGTGGCGTCGACGACCAGGTCCGCGTCGAGGGTCCGCTCCCGGCCGTCGCGGTCCCGCACCCGGACCCCGGTGACCGCCGCCGCGCCGCCCGCGAGCCCGAGCACCTCCGTGCCGCCGGCCACCTCGACGTGCCCGTCCGCGAGGACCCGCGCCCGGACCGTCGCGTCCAGCAGGTCCCGCCCGGCCAGCAGCACGTGGTGGGACTCGGGCCAGCGCCGGAACCAGCCGTGCGCCGAGAGGACGACCATGTCCGTGGTGACCGGGGCCCGGCGCGCCCCGGCGGCCAGGAGCTGCGCGCCGATGCCCGGCAGCAGCTCCTCCATCGCCCGTGCCCCGCCCGACCAGAGCATGTGCCCGTGCCGGGCCTGTGGAAGCCCCCTGCGGGGTCCCGGCGCCGCGGGCAGCTCGTCGCGCTCCACGACGACCACCCGGTCGGCGAGGCCGGCCAGGGCCCGTGCCGCGAGCATGCCGGTGTGGGATCCCCCCAGGACGACGGCGGCTCTGGCGGGGGAGGGGCGTTCACTCATGCGTGGACATGCTCTCTGCCGGGACGGTCGCGCGGGTGCGTACCGCCGTGATCTCGTCGGGATGGCGCAGGACCTCGGAGAGGGCCTGGATCTCCTGGAGCAGGTACGAGGTGTCGGCCTCGCCGGTGCCGCCGTCGTCGTCCGGGGCGTGCCGTCCGCTCTCGACGGCCTCCAGGATCGTCACGGCGGCGGCCAGGGCCTGGGCCCGGCCGGGTTCGTGGCCGAGGGCGAGAGCGGCGTCGTAGGCCCGGCCGCGCAGGTTCTCGTCGAGGAACCTGGACAGCTGCAGCAGCGCGTCGCGGACGTACGTCTCGCGGCGGAGCAGGCGCAGCTCGGCGGTGGCGCGCAGGGCGAGCGGTTCGCGGCCGCCCGCGACGGGCCGCAGCAGCCGGGCGAGCGGTTTCAGGCCGCGGTGCTGGCGGCGCAGCAGCCAGCGGTCGTGGAAGTACTGGCCGGCGTGCGGGACGATGAACCCGATCGCGACGAAGGTGGCGGCGATGCAGGCGGCCGACGGTGCGATGTTGGCGTTCAGCCAGTCCAGGTCGTGACCGGTCCAGCGGGCCACCACGGCCGTCAGTTTGGCCGCGCTGAAGAGCAGGTTCGTCGCGTAGCCGATGCCCAGGAACCTGAGCCCCCAGCGCAGCCAGGCGTCCAGGCCGTCGGTGCGGATCCAGTTCCACACCAGCCGGGTCGTGATCGTGCAGGCCACGGTGTGCGCGAGCAGGTAGAGCAGGATCTCCTCGCGCATGAACGGCGTGCTCGCGTAGTAGGTGTCCAGGTTCCGCACCTGTTCCACGGGCACGTCGGCGAGCGCGAACAGCACCCACAGGGCGACCACCACGGCCGCGTAGACGCAGACCACCCAGCGGGTCGCGCGCCGGGTCTGCTCCCGGCGGTCGGTGTGGCCGTTGCGCCAGTGCACGACCAGCAGCAGCCAGGACGCGGACAACGCGGTGATCAGGGAGTACACCAGGGGTGCCGCGATGTTCGGCACGCCGGTGACCCGGTTCGTCCAGGAGATGGTGGCCGGGGCGGCGAAGGCGAACACCGCGCAGGCGAACAGCAGCAGGCCGCCGACGGCACGCAGCAGCGGGTCCCGCCACAGTTTGAGGATGCTGGGCAGCTTGATCACCAGGGCCGCGGTCAGCACCAGGCCCGGGAGCCAGAAGGAGATGTACATCCCGGTGAGGAACGCGGCCGGGCCCTCGGCCAGTCGGGGGTGTGTCACCGCGCGGCGCCTTCACGCCCGCGGTAGCCGAGGGAGCGCTGGACCGGATCGGGCGGGGCCTCGCCGCCCCGGCCGGGCAGGAAGGACCGGAGCGCGGCCGCGAGCCGGTGCCCGAAGTCGTCGGCCTCGGCCTCGTCGGTCTCCCGGGAGCCGTTGCGGGCGGCCACCGTCAGGGCGACGGAGTCCCAGCCCGGCCGCCCGGCGAGGGCGTGCGCCGCGGCCGCGTGATGATGCGTGTGACGTGCGTGCATGTGCCACAACTCGTGTCCCAGGATGACCAGTTGCTGGACGGACTCGGCGCGCTCCTCGACGATCACCAGGTCGAAGTCCTGGAACTCCACCCAGAGTCCGGTGACCTCGATCTCGTCGGGGAACCGTTCGAAACGCAGCTCGACGGGCCGGCCCTCGCGTCTGCGGCTCATCTCCGCGCACAGCGCCCCGCACAGCTCGCGCACGCCGGCGGGTGTCCGGGGTCTGGCGCGGACGGCGGCGCTGAGGGCGGCGGTCAGCCGGCGCATCTCCGCGGTCGGCCGGGAGCGCCGTGCCCGGGTGTCCGGCCGGGAGTGCCGCAGCCTCGCGGCGATCCGGGCCCACCGGTGCCGCGCGCCGGCCAAGTCCATCGCTCCCCCTTCGCACCGCCCCGACGGCGGTCGCCGCGCCGCGTCGGCCCGTCCGAGACTACGCGTCCGGGGGCGCCAGTTCGAGCGGTAGTTCACCACAGAACGATTGCCCGATGCATGAAATTCGCGCCGGACCCATTGACGCGGGGGTGCTTCGATTTTACGGTCCCGTTCGGGGTTACGAGCGTGAGCCGATATACCGAACAAGAGTCGCGAGTGCGACGGATCCCGAAGGTGAGGACAGGCAGGGGCGACGAGGATGACAACGGAACGCCCAGCCACCCGCACCCGCCCACGAAACACCAGGCCCCCGAAAGGCGAACATTGCGCACCGCCCGCTTCACCCTCGACCCCGCCTTCACCATCGGCGAAGTCAACCCCCGTCTGTTCGGCTCCTTCGTCGAGCACCTGGGCCGCTGTGTCTACACCGGCATCTTCGAGCCGACCCACCCCACGGCCGACGCCGAGGGCCTCCGTACGGACGTCCTCGACCTGGTCCGCGAACTCGGCGTCACCACCCTCCGCTACCCCGGCG
Source organism: Streptomyces fuscichromogenes (assembly GCF_014645815.1). Classification (GTDB taxonomy): domain Bacteria; phylum Actinomycetota; class Actinomycetes; order Streptomycetales; family Streptomycetaceae; genus Streptomyces; species Streptomyces fuscichromogenes. The sequence continues at coordinate 754,691 of NZ_BMML01000002.1, forward strand.
GCAACTTCGTCTCCGGCTACAGGTGGGAGGACTCGGTCGGCCCGGTCGAGGACCGCCCCCGCCGCCTGGACCTCGCCTGGCGGTCGACGGAGACCAACCGCTTCGGACTCGCCGAGTACATCTCCTTCCTGAAGAAGGTCGGCCCGCAGGCCGAGCCCATGATGGCGATCAACCTCGGCACGCGGGGCGTGGCCGAGGCCCTGGAACTCCAGGAGTACGCCAACCACCCCTCCGGCACCGCCCTCTCCGACCTGCGGGCCGCGCACGGCGACAAGGACCCCTTCGGCATCAAGGTCTGGTGCCTGGGCAACGAGATGGACGGCCCCTGGCAGACCGGACACAAGACGGCCGAGGAGTACGGCCGTATCGCCGCCGAGACCGCCCGCGCCATGCGCCAGATGGACCCGTCCGTGGAACTGGTCGCCTGCGGTTCCTCCAGCCAGTCCATGCCGACCTTCGCCGAGTGGGAGGCGACGGTCCTCGCGGAGACGTACGACCTGGTCGACTACATCTCCCTGCACGCCTACTACGAGCCCCAGGACGGCGACCTCGACTCCTTCCTGGCCTCCGCCGTCGACATGGAGTCCTTCATCGAGAACGTGGTCGCCACCTGCGACCACGTGGGCGCCAGGCTGAAGTCGCAGAAGAAGATCAACCTCTCCTTCGACGAGTGGAACGTCTGGTACACCTCGAGGTGGCACGAGATCGAGAACTCCGCCGCGCGGGACTGGTCCGAGGCCCCCCGCCTCCTGGAGGACAACTACAGCGTCCTGGACGCGGTGGTCTTCGGCTCCCTCCTCATCGCCCTGCTCCGCCACGCCGACCGGGTCACGGTCGCCTGCCTGGCCCAGCTGGTCAACGTCATCGCCCCGATCCTGACGGAGCCCGGCGGCCCGGCCTGGCGCCAGACGACCTTCTTCCCCTTCGCCCAGGCGTCCCGGTACGGCCGGGGCCAGGTCCTGGACGTACGGGTGGACTCACCGACGCACGACACGAAGAAGTACGGCGAGACGAGCCTGCTGCACGCGACGGCGGTCAGGGCCGAGGACGGCACGGTCACGGTCTTCGCCGTGAACCGCAGCCGGACCGAGGCGCTGCCGCTGGAGGTCGCCCTGAGCGGACTCGGCCTGACGTCCGTGGCGGAGCACAGCGTCCTGGCCGACGAGGACCCGGACGCCCGCAACACCCTGGAGGAACCGGAGCGGGTGGCACCTCACCCGGCAGCGGGCACGACGCTGACCGACGGCACGCTCACGGCCGTTCTCGAACCCCTGTCCTGGAATGTGATTCGACTGGCGTGAGCGCCCCGTAGGGGGCGCGGGGAACTGCGCGACCAGCCCCCACCGGCCCGCAGCTAACGACCGGGGGAGTCCACCGAAGCCAGTGGAACTCCTCCGGCCGCGCTCCCCAGCAGCTCCAGCCGCACGACCCCCGGCCCGAACTCGCTCGTGCCGTCCGAGAGCACGGCCAGCGCCAGCGTGTTCTCACCCCGGGTCCGCAGGATCCCGCTCGGCAGCACGAACGTGTGCTGCGGCCCCACGTCGTTGACGTACTGCCCGAGATTCCACCCGTTCAAGAAGATCTGCACCCGGTACGCCCGCGCCGGGTCGTCCTCCAGCACCAGCCCCACCGACGCGTCCACCCCGGCCGACACGGACAGCCGGAACCCGGTGCGGTACCAGGTGACGCCCATCCCCTGGTCGGCGCGCGGAAGGACGGCCGTCTCCCAGCCGCCGTCCGCGAACCCGGGCAGATGCCACCCCTTCCGCTCCCCGTACAGCCCGCCGTTGTTCATCGGCCCGCGCACCGGATCCGGAGCGGTGGCCCCCTGGATCCGCCAACTCGCCTTCGGTGACGCTCCCTTGAAGGAGACGGCGGTCAGCCCGCGGGCCGCCTTGTGGGTGTCCAGCGACCCGCCGTCCATGTCGTGCTGCATCCGCCGTACCAGCACGGACAGCACATGCGACCGCCTCTCCCGCTCCGTCTGCGTCCTCGCCTGCTTCTTCAGGTGCAGCTCGGCGACGGAGAGTTCGGCCGTCGCGGCCCAGGTCCCCTTCCGTACCGTCTTCGCGTCCGGCACCGGCATCCGGTGCGAGCCCAGCGGCTCCCCGTCCAGCCAGGCCATCAGCATGCCCTGGGTCCCCGTGCTGTAGGAGAGGGAGACCGACTCCAGGTCCGACAGGTCACCCTCCACCCGGCCCCGGTACCAGACGTCCCCGTAGTGGAAGCCGTAGTCGTCGGCGAAGAGCACCGGCCGGTCCGCCGGGACGGCCGTCGTGCTGAACGACGTCACCTTGTCGGCGACCGTCCACGCCGAGTCGTCGAAGCCGGCCGCCGACTCGGGGTTCTCGGTCTTGCGGCGCCAGCCGGTGAGGGCCGGCGGCGCCGGCCGCGGCGCCCCCGGCATGTCCGCCAGGGCGACCAGGCTCTCCGAGAGACTCACCCGGGTCTGCACCGGCTGCCCGTTCCAGGTGACCGAGGTGATCCCGCGGGGGCCCCAGACCTCCAGGCCGGTCGGCCCGACCGTGTCCCCGGTGAGCTGGACGACCGACCCGCTGACCTTCGCGTGGCGCAGCAGTGCCGGGCCGTAGACGAGGACCGTGCCGGACGGGGTGTCGCGCGGGAACAGCCGCAGCGATGTCGCGTCGTCGGCGAAGAGGAGCAGCAGCGGGGTGTCGCTCTCGCCGCGCTGGACCAGGACCCGGGTGAGCCCGCCCTGCCCGAGCGGCGCGGTGACGTGCAGGACGTCCTGGTCGTAGACCCAGGCCGCCTCGGCGTCCAGGCGCTGGACGAAGGGCTCGCTCGGGCATTCCAGCACCAGGTGCGCCATCTCGCCGTACCGGCCGGTGAACAGGGCCACGTCGTAGCGGCCGGCGGTGAGCACGAACATCGGCTGGGCGGTGCAGTAGCGCAGTTTCCGCTTGCCGAGGGAGAGACCGGTGGTGACGAGCCGGGCGTCGTGGGCCGGGACGGTCAGCTCGACGTCGTCCCCGGCGGCCGTCCGGAGCGTGGAGGTGACCTCGTCGGCGCCGTCGTTGCGCAGGACGTAGACGTGTGCCTGGGTGTCGGGGTTGGTGAGGTGGTACGCCTTCAGCCCGGTCACGTGCACGTCGGCCGCGCGGTCCAGCTTCGCGAAGTCCGGGACGCGCTGCAGGAGGTGGCCGAGCTGGTGCATCGGCGCGATCTTCGGCGTGACGTTGCGGGCCTCGTCGATGGCCGCGCCGTAGTCGTACGACGTGTAGACGACCGGGGCCGGCAGCCAGCCCCAGGTGGTGCCGCCGAAGGTCATGTAGACGTTGTGGAGGGTGAGGCCGTTGGCGAGGTTGGTGAGGTAGAAGCGGCGTTCGTAGGCCGCGTCCCGGGTGCGCCGGGACTCGGCGTAGCCCTTGCCGCCGAACTCGACCCCGCCCCACGGATCGAACCAGCCGCCCCCGAACTCCGGCACGAACCCCGGCGTGCGCGGGCTCGCGGTCGCCCCGCCCTTGAGGCCGCCGATCCCGAAGTCGCCCCAGTCCGGCGGGGGCTGGGAGGGCGACGGATAGCCGTCGAAGCCGTACAGCCACTTGCCGGTCTCGCCGCCGGTGTCGAAGGAGCCGGGGATCCAGTAGCCGTTGCGGCCCTTGTCGTTGTGGAAGAGGGGGACGTCGATGCCGTCGGCCCGCACCTTCCGGTACAGGTGGGACATGTAGGCGGGGCCGGTCGGGTCGGCGACGTGGCCGTCGTACTCGTTCTCGATCTGGTAGAGGAGGACGCTGCCGGCGCCGTCCGTGTACTGGTGGCGGCGCACGATGCCGTTGACGGCCGTCAGCCACTCGTCGACATGGCCCAGGTAGGTCGGGTCGGTGGAGCGGGCGGCGCCCTCGGTGGCGGTGAGCCAGCCGGGGAAGCCGCCGGCGTCGACCTCGGCGTTGATGTAGGGGCCGGGGCGCAGGATGACGTAGAGCCCGGTCTCGGCGGCCGTGCGCAGGAACAGGTCCAGGTCGCGGACGCCGGTGAAGTCGTATCTGCCGGGCGCGGGGGAGTGGTAGTTCCACGCCACGTAGATGCTGACCGTGTTGTAGCCGTGCGCCCGCATCTTCTCCAGCACGTCCCGCCACAGGGACGGGCTCGGGAGCCGGAAGGGGTGCAGTTCGCCGGACCAGACCACCAGCCGCCGGCCGTCGACGAGAAGGGAGTGGTGGTCGTGGCCGATCGTGTGCCGCTGCCCGTCGGCGTGCGGCGGGGCCGGGGCGGGCCCGGTCGGCACGCTGCGCGCCGCGTACGCCGCGGGCGCTCCGGGGCCGCCGCTGCCGCCCAGGGCGAAACCGAGCGCGGTCGAGCCGGCGAGGGCACTGAAGGTACGTCTGCTGAGCGCCAAGGGATCCTCCCGGGCGATCTTACGGGGCGCGGGTCCGGCCATTGTCCATGGGAGGACGCCCCACAATGGACGCATGAGGATCTCGGCACGAGCGGATTACGCGGTACGGGCGGTACTGGAGCTCGCCGTACGGCAGGGTGACGGCCCGGTGAAGGCGGAGCAGATCGCCGGTGCACAGGAGATTCCGCACAAGTTCCTGGAGGGCATTCTGGGCGATCTCCGGCGTGCCGGGATCGTCGACAGCCGGCGTGGCGGGGGCGGCGGCTACCGGCTGGCGCGGGAGGCGTCCGCGATCACCGTCGCGGACCTGATCCGCGCGGTGGACGGCCCGATCGTCTCGGTACGGGGGGAACGCCCGACGGGTCTGGCCTACACCGGCACCGCCCAGCCGCTGCTGCCCCTGTGGATCGCCCTGCGTGCCAACGTCCGCAAGATCCTCGAAGGCGTCACCGTGGCGGACATCGCGGCGGACGCCCTCCCGGATCCGGTCCGCGAACTGGCGGCGGAACCGGCGGCCTGGGAGAACCCCTGAGTCTTCGGTGAGGTGTGAAATCCGGTGGTGTGAATGGCCGGAGTTCGACCTGACGGGTTCATGCCATGGTTCCTACGATTCGAGCGCCCCGGGCTTCACAGGAAACTCACAGTTTCTTCAAAGTTGAACCGTGGAGGCCGCGGGTGCAACCCCCCACTCGAATCACCCGAACTGGAGAAACCATGGGACCCAGGAGACACGGCCTCCTGCTCGGCGGAGCGCTCGCCGCGCTGCTCACCGCCGGGTTGCCCGCGCAGGCCAGCGCCTCGTCGTCGCCGGTGTTCGACGACCCGCCGCCGGACAAGATCGTCATCAACGTGGCCACCGTCAACGGCTCCGGCTGTCCGGCGGGCACCACCGCCGTCGCGGTGTCCGAGGACAACGAGGCCTTCACCGTCACCTACAGCTCCTACCTCGCCCAGGCCGGCGGCTCCTCCGACCCCACCGCCTTCCGGCGCAACTGCCAGCTCAACCTGGTCGTGCACGTGCCGGGCGGTTTCACCTACGCCATCGCCAGCGCCGACTACCGGGGCTTCGCCTCGCTCCAGCCGGGCGCCACCGGTACCCAGCGCGCCTCGTACTACTTCCAGGGCTCGTCCAACACGGCCGCCGCGAGCCACCCCTTCAGCGGGCCCTACGACGACAACTGGCAGGCCACCGACACCACCGACTGGGCCCAGCTGGTCTGGGCGCCCTGCGGGGTGCAGCGCAACTTCAACATCAACACCGAGCTGCGGGTGACCGCGGGCAGCGCGAACCCCGGCAAGGTCAGCTTCATGACCATGGACTCCACCGACGGCGAGATCAGCACCGTCTACCACCTCGCCTGGAAGCAGTGCCCCGGCAAGTAGGCCGCCGGCCCGGCCCGGCGCGACGCCTCCCGGTGACGGGACCTCGCGCCGGTGACGGGACCCCGCTCGCTCAGACCCTGGCCGCCGCCGTGGCCCGGAACGTATTCCGGTACGCCTGCGGGGAGACGCCGATCGCCGCGTGCAGGTGCTGCCGCAGCGACGTGCCCGTGGCGAACCCCACCTCGGCCGCGATGCGGTCGACCGACAGCTCGCTGGTCTCCAGGAGGTCGCGGGCCCGTCGTACCCGCTGCTGGATCAGCCAGCGCCCCGGGCTGGTCCCGGTCTCCTCCTGGAACCGGCGGGCGAAGGTGCGCCGGCTCATCCGGGCATGCTCGGCCAACTCCGCCAGCGCGAGCGGCCGTTCCAGGTTCTCCAGGGCCCATGCCCGGGTGGCCGCGGTACCGGTGGCGCCCTCTTCCGGCACCGGCAGGTCGATGTACTGCGCCTGGCCGCCCTCCCGCCACGGCGGTACGACACACTGCCGGGCCACGCTGTTGGCGACCGCGCTGCCGTGGTCGGAGCGCACCACGTGCAGGCACACGTCGACGCCGGAGGCCGCCCCGGCCGAGGTCAGGACATCCCCGTCGTCGATGAACAGCACGTCCGGATCCAGGGCGACCCGGGGGAACATCCGCCGGAACCGCGGCGCCAGCGCCCAGTGCGTCGTGGCCGGCCGCCCGTCGAGCATCCCGGCCGCCGCGAGCGCGAACGCGCCCGTGCAGATGGACACGATCCGGGTCCCGGGCCGGATCCGCGCCAGCGCGGCGGCGACCGGCTCGGGCAGCTCCGGCGCGATCCGCGCCATGTCGTAGGGCGGCACGACCACCGTGTCCGCGCTCTCCAGCGCCTCGGGCCCGTGCCCGACGGTGACCGTGAAGTCGGCGTTGGTCGCCACGGTGCGGTCCTCCGTCGCCGCGCAGGTCACCACGTCGTAGGCGCCGGGAACACACGTGAACACCCGGTTCGGGATCCCCAGCTCGAACGGGTAGACCCCGTCGAGGGCGAGCACCACGACCCGGTGCGGACGGACGGGCAGGAAGCCGATGGCTACAGACATGGCACGATTCTATCGGTCGACAAAAATCGCGCCGCGAACCCGGGCGGGCTGTGAATCAACTGTGCTCACATCGATCCGCCTTTGCGTTTTCTTTCTCTTTCGGGAGGGCGCATTCAGGCCGCGCCTTGTTGGGTCTTCGTGCGGCGTGCGAGTGGGCTCGCGAGGGGCTCGGCCGGGCTGTTGGCGGCCAAGGGGGTGCCGCGTGCTCTTCGTGGCCGTGATCGACCTCGGCTTCTTTGCGATTTGCCGATGATTCGCCTGCCCTGGGAATTGAACCGCCTCGCTGAAGGCGATCGGTGAGCTGATTCTCCATAGCAACTCCCTGGGTGGATCGCGTCACGTTCCCTCCCCTTTCCTCGCGATGTGCCTTGTGTCCGATTTTGGTGAGGGTGGGGATAGGGCGGGTCGGCTCAAGCGAAGTGGGCTCGGGTTCACCCTCTTTGAGAGGCCAAACGAATGGGGAACACGCCGATATGGTGGCGGAAAGATATGGTGAAAACGAGGCGCTATAAAGAGCAGATCTGGGCGGTAAGATCACCATGGTGCAGAACGCGTACGTCGCCACTCGCGTATGCAGCCCCGCACGCGCAAAGGCTCTCGCAATATTCCTAGGCCTCGGGAAACAGGAATCTCCGGAACTTCAAGACGCAAATAGCATGTTGGGTGATGAGGTAGTGGACCAGAGATACCTAAGAAGGTCGAGAATATCCCTCGGACTCAAGCCCAACCGGGGTGCTGCGATGCAGGCGGTAACCGACTCATTGGGGTCGGTCGCTAGCCCTCAGGGCATGATCGAAGAGGGGGTCGAGGAAGGAGTCGAAAAGTGAGCAGGCAATCAGCTGGCCTGACGATGGGTGCGTTTATGGTAGCCTTTTCTGATTCAGGCTTGCAGGGGGGGCTCGTGGTGAGAGCAGTTGAGGTGTTGACCGTCGAGACGGGATACTCGAACGCGGTGCTTCCACTAGCGGTGGCCGGCGGTAACGGGGCGGATGTCCTCATCTCGATATCGGGCGGGACGCCCGAAATTAATCGGTGGGATCTCGGCAACTTTGCATCGTTGTGGTGCTCCACGGAAGAGCTTCCGGGCTATAATAGCGCGGTTCTTGCCGGGCTCTCGGGAGGGCAATGCATTCTGGCCGTATCGACAGAGGAAGGCGTCGAGCGTTGGAATGCCCTCACCGGGGAACCATTGGAATGCCTCGAATCTACTACGATTTGGGGCATGGAAGTAGCCGCATTTCCGGACGGCCGTGCAGCACTTCTAGGTGCCGGCCAAAATTGCGCCGTCTATCGGTGGGACATCGCGAGCGGCGAAGAATTGGGAGCGCCGCTACTTGGTCACACTTCTTCCGTGCTGACTGTGGGGCTCGTTCGCCGGTCGGCGCAAGAGGCTGTCATCGTATCCGGAGATGATGCCGGTTATCTGAGGCGGTGGGACGCAACCACCGGCGCCCCCATCGGGCTTCCGATCAAAGGGCATACCTCTGCGGTGAAAGCGATTTCCTGTCTGGGTATGGTTGATGGCAGGAGTCTGTTCGCTTCGAGCGATGCTACTGGCGATATTTTCCGCTGGGATGGGGAGACGGGCGAACGTGTCGGCAATCCGCTGGCGACCGGGGTGGACGTACATCGTTTGGCCACCGCTTGTCCCGGAGGTATTCCACTGCTTTTCGCTGCGGGAAACCAGGGAATCATTCGAACGTGGCATGCGTATACGGGTGAGAGGATAGATTTCCCGCTTTCTGGGGTGTCGATCACCGCCTTTGATCAGGTCGACGGGAGCGCGTTTATTGCGGTCGGTACAGTGCAGGGTGAGATTATCGTCTATTCCCTGTCGGGATGATTTGATACTTCCAGCGACTGCCTCAACGGCGCGCGGCGTTGACTGGCATCGTATCGGCGGTGATTTGTGCGATCCAAGAGCGAAGGGTGCATTCATTGGAAAGGGTTGGAACGTCCAGCAATGGATTCAGAAGGTCGTTAAGAACAATCCGGCGCAGGAAAATGGCGAACGTGATGGATACGTCTACCAGGGTGGGGTCAATGCTGGACCTGATGGTGTCGGGATTCTGGGCGAGATGCAGAGTTGCGGACTGGCCTCCAATAGGGCCTATGGCATCAAAGTAGTACTCAATGGTGACGGAAGCCTAAGGGCCGCCCGCCCGATTGGTTAGGATTCCATCCGGTTCTTTTGCTATACTTGCCGCCCTCGCCTTGACCAGGTGTGGGCGGTTGGCAATGTGCTGTAGAAGTGGTGTGTCCATGAGAGCTGATAGCCCTGCCGGACTTCTTTCCGGCAGGGCTTCTGGGGTGTTTGACACCGAGGGCGCCGCGTCGGCTTAGGGCTGTCCTGTAACGGCAGGGGATGGCTCTGGTACACAGTCGTGAGGGGCGGGGCGGCCGAGGTTCGGAAGCTGCCCGCCTACTCTGGAGCTGTGCAGCAGTCTCGGGCTTTGTCGAATGGTTCTGATGTCCTGATGGCGGCGTTCCCGTCTCGGCTTGCCGGGGACGTGCAGAGTGTTCTGGCTGTCATGCCCTTCGCCGCGGTCTCGCCGGTTGAGCCCTTCCGCGTTGAGGTGCAGGGCGAGACGGTCACCATCCCCTCACGGATCTACCATGGCGAGCCGGACGCTGACATGGAGGGTTCCCTCACCGGGACTCAGCAGCTGATCTTGCATTGTTTGTACTCCCGGCACAGTGACGGCAGGGTTCGCCAGCGCCGTCTCGGACGGATCGTGGCTTCAAGGGAGCCATGGGTGGCCCCGTTCGTGGTGCAGCTGGCCGGCGAGTACGTTGTGGAGATCCTGGAGGTGATCCGCAAGGGGCTCCCCGGACTCGATGTCCCCAACTCCTCCGAGTGTGGCCTATATGGGGAGTTCATCGCCCGCAACCCTTCGTTCTTCGCTCGGACGGAGCGGCGCGTGGTGAGCTACTGGGACTGCTACTACCGATGGAAGTACCCGGTGTTCGGCACGTATCCGGGAAGCATCCTGGCCGAAGCGTTCCGGTCCGCCGCGTCGCAGCAGGTCGGCGCACCGTGGCCCCGGCATACGCCGCCCCCGCTGCTGGCCGCAGGCCGGCCTGCCTGAGACCCGTCTTCGCTTACCCGGTGAGCGCAAGGTTGTGCAGGCGAGCGATGCCGAGCATGGCGTGGTACACACCGTCGCCTTTGAGACGGCAGTCGCGGAGGATCTTCCATTCCTTCATACGGGCGAAGACATGCTCGACGCGGGCTCGCACCTGTTTGTGAGACTTGTTGTGGGCTTGCTTCCAGGCAGGCAATTCCACACCCTTGCGCCGCCGGTGCGGCATCACGAGCCCGGTGCCCAGGTAGCCGCCGTCGGCCATCGTCAGTGTTCGTCCGACAGCGGCTTCGGCGCCGGACTCGGCCCACGCCTTGCAGTCGTTGCGGTTGCGCGGCAGTGGGCGGCCGACCACGACGACCAGACGGGTGCCGGCGTCGATGACGACCTGGTGATTGGTGGAGTACCGATAGTTCTTCGACTGCTCCGCGACCGTGTGGTCGCGAATGGGGACCAGGGTGCCGTCCACGATGAGTACGGTGCCGACGCGGAAGCGCTGCCGTTGCTTGAGTGCCAGCAACGGCCCAACGTGGTCGATGATGCGGTCGGCAGCTGACTTGGAGATGCCGAACAGTGGGGCAAGCTGGCGCAGTGTCAGGTTGGTCCGCCAGTACGCGGTGACCAGCAGTACCCGGTCTTCCAGCGGCAGTGACCAGGGACGCCCTCGACGAGTCAGCTCAGCACCTTCTCGGCGCAACATGGCGATCAGTCTGCGGAAGTCGCGACGTTGCAGCCCGCTGAACGGGGCTATCCAATGCGGTTCCGATGCCGTGATCACACCAGCCACGTGAAGAGATCGTTCCACACCTGTGGACCTCGGAAAGCCGCGAATCAGCCTCAGCGGCTCTCCCCTGGCTCCACGGAACCCACCTGTTCCATGCGCCGGATCTCCCGCTCTGCCGCTTCCAAGTGCCCGAGGTCGAGGGCCATCGCGGCACGCCCGGCGACGTAGAAGATGTCCTGGCGGATCCGACAGCCCAACCCCGGTTGCCGACACAAGGCCAGGAACCCCACCTCAAGACTGAGTTCGATGCGGCCCATCTCGTCCCGGATACGGACCGGGAGTGCAGCGTGCCGGAGATCCTTCGCGTAGTCACGCGTCTGGCGGTCGGCCTCGTCAGGCCGGGCTTCCACGGGACGATAGGGGTGATCGGCCCACTCCGTGTCAGCCCAGCAGACGAGTTCGTCCAGGTACTCCGAGGCGACCACCACATCCGGGGGCGAGGCGGAGAGGGCCGCCTCCGCGCCGGCAACCAACTGGGCGAGACGACGTCGCGCGTCGTCGTCCCCCGCCACGCACATCGCGACGAAGCCCGACAACACATCGAGCCTGCGCGCCACCTCTGCCCGCTGCCAGATCTCGTACAGTCCCGCCATCCACCGTTCCCTCGCCGACCGACCGCATCACCGCGCCCCGAACCCTATGACGCCCCCCCGCTAACGGGTCCAACGGTTTTCCCGGGCTCAGCGAACGAACCTCATGCCGACTCGGTGCGGCGCACGGTCTCCACTCACGGCCGTGTGTCCGCGAGCGAGGGCTTCTTGATCGTTGCGGGACAGCCCATTGGTAGGGCCCTACGTACGCCCTGCGTCGCGCCCGGGGTCGGCGTCGCGATGGCGCCCGTCGGCGGGAGGGTCCGAAGGCGAGTGGGCAGTGGTGGACAGAGGCCGGTCGAACGCTGCTCCGCGTACTGTCACCTTCCGGCGTGCGTGAGGAAGCCGGCCCAGGCGTCCGGGGAGACGGTGAGCTGGGGGCCCTGGCGGTTCTTCGAGTCGCGGATGTGGATGGTGGCGGGGCGGGTGCCGACGTCGACGCAGTCGCCGGAACCGCCGATGCTGTAGACCGACTTGGGCCAGGAGAGGGACACCTCGACGCAGTTGTCGCCGGAGGCGCTGCTGTAGCTCGACTTGTGCCAGGAGAGGGCGACTTCGACGCAGTCGCCGTCGCCGCCACTGCTGTAACTGCTCTTGAACCACGACAGGTTGCTGGTGCTCATAGGTCCCCTCGCATCCGCTGCAACAGGCTCCGGGAGTCTTCCAGCGTAAGGGCCTGTGAGCGCATCCTGGCATAGCGCTGCTGGAGGATGCTCACTTCCTTCGGGTCGGACACGAGCAGACCGCCGCGTTGCCCTTCGCAATAGGCGAACCACTTGTTCTCCGGGGACTCCATAAGCTGCACGGGACCGTCGAGCCCCGCGTGTGACTCCCGTACCGTGGGCATGACCTGGATCTCGACGTTCCGCAGCTCCGCCAGCCGCAGTACGTGATCGATGAGTTCCCTGGCGACCTCCGCTCCACCCGTCCGGCGCAGGAACACCCCCTCCTCCAGGATGAAGCTGAACGCAGTGTTGGGGCGCCCGCGCAGTAGTCGCTGCCGGTCGGCTCGGGCCAGCCACTGCGCTTCGATCTGTTCGTCGTCCAGCGGCGGCAGTTGCTGGGTGAACAACGTCCGCGCGTATGCCTCCGTCTGTAACAGCCCTGGAAGCAAACGGCATTCGTACGTGTACAGCGTGATCGCCGAAGCCTCCATCCGCGCCCACCGCCGAAACCACGCCGCCAACCCCGGCTGCCGAGCCACATGTCCCGCCGCCCGCCGTAAGGCCCCCGTGTTGCCGAGGGCCTGTTCCGCCGCCTCCACGAAGGACTCGTCCGGCATGCGGCGGCCCAGCTCCACCGATGCCACCGTGTGTTTCGAGAACCGCACCCGTTCGCCGAACTCCTCCCTGCTCAGCCCGGCGTGTTCGCGCAACGCCTGGACCACCGCCCCGAAGGTCCGCAGACTGTCCGACGACTCCGGCTCCGCTCCATCGCCCACGTAGGCCACCTCCCGCTCGCCATGGTGACGTTCGGTCACCGGTACGGTCCAGTCGGTGACCGCGTACGCGGGGCCGGCGTACACGGCTCCCACCTGGAGAACTGCCTGCTCCAGGCGCCAGATTGGGGGCATGGACGCACCTCCCACCGTCGTCACCGTCAGTCGAACACTCGCCCAGCGGCTCAGTGGCACCCCGCGTGGTGCCCGGCTCGCGAGGCATCTCGCCGTCGCTCAACTCCACGCGTGGGGTGGCCGGTTCGCGGCGGCGGAGGTGATCGACAAAGTGGAGGTGATCGTTGCCGAGCTGGCCGCGAATGCCGTGACGCACGGGCGGGTGCCGGGGCGGGACTTCGAGCTGCGGCTCTCGGTGGTGACGGGGAGCGTGCGGGTCGAGGTCAGCGACACCCGGGCCGAACGGCGGCCGCCCGGCCCCCGGGACCTGCGGCCGTCGGGGCCGCTGGACGCCGGTGGGCGCGGGCTCGTGCTCGTGGACGCGCTGGCCGATCGGTGGGAGGTGCTGGAGCGGGACCGCGACGGCGCACCGGGCAAGACCGTACGGGCCGAGGTGGACCTGCCACCGCGTCGCAGACCCTGAACCGGGCCCCGGGGGACGGGCGCGCACCTCGTCGTCCCCCGGGGCCCGGGTGCGTCAGCCGGAGACGCCGAGGGTGAGCGTGCCGGTGTAGCCGGCGGTGGTGGAGCCGGTGACGGTCAGGAGGCCCGAGGAGGCGCCCCCGTCGTCGTAGATCCCGTCCTGGGCGAGCGTGGTGCGGGTGACCGTGTTGGTCGAGTAGGGCGAGACCGCCGCGACCGCGGTCGTGATGCTCTCGTTGATGAAGAGCTGGCCGGTGTGCAGGGTCGACCCGCCGGTGAAGGAGCCGTCCGAGGTGAGGGTGACGCCCGTGTGGACCTTCACGTGGATGTGGATGCAGCGGCCCCGGTACCAACCCGGGTAGATGGTGGTGATGTTGGCGACGCCGCTGGAGTTGGTGAGCACACCGCCGCGCAGGAAGGTGCCGTCGTCGGACTCGTTGTGGCCGTTGTTGCCGACGTAGCCGGAGTACTCGCCGAGCGCGTCGCAGTGCCAGATCTCCACCAGCGCGTTGGGGATGACGGTGCAGGCGGAGTTGACGACGGTGAGGGCGAGCTTGAGCGTGATGCCCGACTTGCCCTCGGTGATGTCGGTGCGGACCAGCGCGCCGTCGAGGTAGTAGGGGCCTTCGGTCATCTCCTCCGTGAGGGTGCAGACCGCCGCCGCGGCGGCCGGCCGGAGGTCGGGGGCGGCGGCGGCCGCGGGGGCCTCGGTCGAGACCGCTGCGCCTACGGCCAGGGCGGCGGCGGTCGTTCCGGTGGCGACGAGTACGGTACGGCGGCCGACGGGGCGGGCGCCATCTGAGGTGTCTGTCATGGACACGGCACCGTAGGAACGGTGTCTGTCGGCAGGCTGTCAGTTCCGTAAAGTGAGCATCCGTCAAGTCGTCGGTTCGGACAGTCGGATCGACCGTCGCTGTTCGACAGTGCGGACGACGGACGGACGGTCGCGCATGGGCCGTACCCCGCACGCGTCGCCGTCGCCGTCGCGCCGGATTCGGCCTCGAAGGCGGCCGGCTCCCGGACGCCACAGAGTCCGTTGGTAGCGTCCGCGTACCGCATGCCGTCCGACCGAGAGAGACCTGATGTCCCCGACGATCCGCAGGGCCGTGATCCCGGCCGCCGGACTGGGCTCCCGCCTGCTGCCCCTGACCAAGGCCACGCCGAAGGAGATGCTCCCGGTCGGCGACAAACCGGTGATCGAGCACACCGTGCGCGAGCTGGTGGACTCGGGCATCACCGACATCACCATCGTCGTCTCGGGCGGCAAGAGCCTGATCCAGGACCATTTCCGGCCCAATCCGGGGCTCGTCGAGCAGTTGCGCCGCGACGGGAAGACGGCCTACGCGGACGCCGTCGAGGAGGTCGCCGAGCTGGCCCGCAGGGGGCACATCACCTACCTCGACCAGTACGGCCCGTACGGCAACGGCACCCCCGTGCTGAACGCCGCCCGCTCGTTCGGCGACGAGCCCGTCCTCGTGCTCTGGCCCGACGACGTGTTCGTCGCCGAGGTGCCCCGCGCCCAGCAGCTGATCCGGGCCTACGAGCAGACCGGCTGCCCGGTGCTGGCCCTGCTGCCGATGGACTCCGCCGACTCCCAGCGCTACGGCGTGCCCATGGTCAAGGAGGACCTCGGCGACGGCCAACTGCGCATCACCGGCCTGGTCGAGAAGCCCGCGCCCGCCGACGCGCCGTCGCCGTACGCGGCCATCGGCGGCTACGTCGTCACCCCCGGCATCATCGACGAGCTGCGCGAGCAGACCCGCCGCTGGTACGAGCACCGCACCGGCGAGGTCTACCTGACCGACGCCATCAACGCCTACGCCGCCAGCCGGGCCGTGTACGGGCAGGTCATCCAGGGCCGTTGGTACGACACCGGCAACCCCGCCGACTACCTGGTCGCCCAGATGGCCTTCGCCCTCGCGCACCCCGAGTACGGGCCCGTGCTGCGCGGTCTGGTCAGCAGGCTCGACGAGGGGCAGGGCGAGGCGCGGCGTACGGTATGATCGTTATCGAGCTGGTCGCCGCAACTCACGGTGGCTGGTGCTGCGTTGGTGGTCCAAGGAAAGACGCTCCGCTTCCTGCGGGGAAATGCAGGTGCAAGGCCTGCCCGGCGCTCGATCCGGTGCCCGTCCGTATCTCGATGCGGACGGGCACCGCTCTGTTTTCCCCTGGTTCTCCGCCTGATTTCCGGCGGCTCCCGCCATCCCGGCAACCCTTTAGGGGTAATTAGTCCGCTTCTGCGGCTTGTGCTGGTGATTGGGCTGATATGAAACCTTCTGGACAGAGGGCAACTCCAGGGGTGGGGCATGGCAACAGCACAGGTCGGTGTAGTGATCCTCGGCGCCGGCCCGGCAGGGCTCGTGCTGGGGAACCTGCTGCTGGACCGCGGCATCGACTGCGTGATCCTGGAGCGGCGCGACCGCGTCGCGGTGGAGGGCCGGGCCCGTGCCGGATTCCTCGCCGCCCACTCCGTACGCGTGCTGACGGAGCACGGCCTGGCGGCCGGCCTGCTGGCCCGGGGGAAGACCCACACCAGCTGCCTGTTCCGCAGCGACCGCGGTGAATTCACCCTGGACTACGGCAAGTCGGGCCTCGGCGAGCCGCACACCGTCTACCCCCAGCAGGAGCTCGTACGGGACCTGATCGCCGAGTACCTGCGGCGCGGCGGTGAGATCCGTTTCGGAGCCGAGGCCGAGGAGGTGGCCGAGGATGCCGCCGGGGGCCGGGTACGGGTACGGGTGCGCGGCGGCGCGGACGTCACCGGGCGGTACGTCGCCGGCTGCGACGGACACCGGGGGACCGGCCGCGCCGCACTGACGGCCCGCGGCACCCGGACCGCCCGCTGGGACCACGGGGTCTCCTGGCTGGCCGTGCTGGCCGCCGCCCCGCCCAGCCTGGAGGCGGTCGGATACGCCCTGCACGAGCGCGGGTTCGCCGGTCACATGGCGCGGACCGCCACCGTCACCCGCTACTACCTCCAGTGCCCGCGCGGCACCGATCCCGCCGACTGGAGCGAGGACCGGATCTGGGCGGAACTGGCGACCCGGCTGCGGACCGCCGAGTTCGGGCCGCTGCGCCACGGTCCCGTCCTGGAGAAGGCGGTCGTCGACCTGCGCTCCGACGTCCTGGAGTCCCCGGGCGCCGGACGGCTGTGGCTGGCCGGCGACGCGGCCGGACTCATCAGCCCCTCGGCCGCCAAGGGCGCCAATCTCGCCGTGCTCCAGGCCGAGTTGCTGGCCCGCGCCCTGGAAGGGGCCCTGGCGCACGGCGACCGGACCGGCCTCGCCCGGTACGCCGCCGACTGCCTGCCCCGCGTCTGGCGCGCCCATGAGTTCTCGCACTGGATGAGCGGCCTGCTGCACGGCCCGGCCGACCCGCACCGCGAGGGCACCGACTCCGGCACCGGCACCGACTCCGGCACCGACTCCGGTACCGGCGAAGGCGACGCGGCCCGCTACGGGCGTGCCCTGCAGTACGCCCGCCTGGAGAGCCTGCGGACCTCCCGCACGCACCAGGACTTCTTCGCCGAGAACTACACCGGCATCTGACCCCCGGGGCCCATCGTCCCCGGTTCTTCCTGCCCCACGATCACCGGGAATTCTTCATGAACCTCTCCGTCGTACAGGCATGTCTGACGGAAACCGACCTGACCCGGATCCGGCGCGCGGCCGAGCACGTCCGCGACCACGACACGGACCAGGTCCTCGCCGGGCTGCTGCCCGGCCTGACGGCCGACGAGCGGACCGACGCCGCCCGTCACCTCGGCTACGACCACACCGCCGTCCTGGTCTTCCCCGCCTCCCTCGACGGGCTCCGTGACGAACTGCGCGGCGCCGGTCTCGACCCGGGCCCGGTCGCACCGAGCGTGGTGGTGCGCGGGCGGCTGGCCCGGCGCTACGGCGCCGCGGTCGGCGACAGCCCGGTCGGGATCGTGCACGTGCCCGTGGCCGGACGGAGCGTGGAGATCTTCGCGCTGCCGGTGCCGCCCGGCTCCCCGCTGGAGGCCGTCGCCGCCGACGAACGCGCCACGGAGCACGAGTCCCACCACGCCTTCGCGGTGACCGCGCCGGGCCGGGTGATCCCCGCGGGCCTGCGCACCCTGCTGACGGAACGCGGCGGCGCGGTCCCGGACGGCGGCGGCTACAACAACCACGAGAACGTCACCGTCCTCTACTTCCGCACCGCCGGCCACCTGCGCTTCGAGCTCCGCCTGCCCGGCCGCCAGGAACCCCTCCCCGACCCCGCCCTCGCCCTTCTCCGCGTCATGACCGGCGCCTGGGCCACCCAGGCCGTCCGCACCATGGCCGAGCTGGGCATCGCCGACCACCTGGCCGGCCACCCCGCCCTGGACACCACCGCCCTCGCGACCCTCACCGACACCGACCCCGACGCCCTGCAGCGCCTCCTGCGCTACCTCGCGACCCTGGGCCTGGTGACGTCCTCGCCCGACGGCACCCACCGCCTCACGGCCCTCGGCGAGCCCCTGCGCACCGGTACCGAGCACTCCCTCCACCCCCTCGCACTGCTCTACGGCGGCCCCTTCTACGACTCCTTCGCGGGGCTCCCGTACGCCGTCAGCACTGGGCAGGAAGCTTTCGCCCAGCGCTTCGGCAAGCACCACTTCCGGCACTTCGCCGAGCACCCCGAACTCGGTGACCTCTTCCACCGGTCGATGGCGGCGAGCGCGGAGATGTTCACGCCGGTGCCGGACCTGGTCGACTTCTCCGGCGTACGACGCGTGGTGGACGTCGGCGGCGGCAACGGCGCGCTGCTGGGCCGGGTGCTGCGGGCCCACGGACACCTGGACGGCGTCCTGCTGGAACGCCCCGAGGCCCTGGCGGCGGCCCGCTCCCACCTGGCCGACCTGGCCGGCCGCTGCACCTTCGTCGAGGGCGACTTCACCGACTCCGTCCCGGCCGACGGCGACGTCTACCTCCTGTCCCGCGTCCTGCACGACTGGGACGACGAACGCTGCCTGACCATCCTGCGCCGCTGCGCGGCGGCGATGCGCGAGGGCAGCCGCCTGCTGGTCGTGGAGCGCCTGCTGCCCGGCGACACGGCGGCGGCCTGGGACATCCACATGCTGTGCAACGTGGGCGGCCGGGAGCGGGAGGAGGCCCACTACGGGCGCCTGCTGACGGAGACCGGCTTCAAGCCGACGTCCAGCCACCCCCTCCCCCTCGGAGCCGCACTCCTGCACGCCGTGCGGCTCTGACCGCGCCCCGCTGGCCGCACGGTTCGTCCACCGCGGGCCGGTGGGGGCTGATCGCGCAGTTCCCCGCGCCCCCAAAAGACAGGGGGGTTGCACGAACGCCCCTTCAGGAGCGCAGGGAACCGCGCGACCGGCCAGGCGTCCCGTACCCCCGTGGATCAAGCGCCCCGAAAGGGGCGCGGGGGACTGCGCGACCAGCCACGACGGTGCCGCACCCGGCCGCGTACGCCGCACCCCTGCGGGAACTAGCCGGCCTGGCCCATTCCCGCCGCGTTGGGCCAGCTCTGCGCGTTCGGCCAGCCGGTGGCCGGGGCCGGGGCCAGGTTCGGTGCCGGCGGCGCGGGTGCCGTCATCCCCCGTACCTGCGCGGCCGTCAGTCCACCCCGGGCCGGTACCCCGGGCGGCGTGGGCCCGGCCGGCGCGGGAGCCGGGACCGGGGTCGGCATCTGCATCTGCATGGGCATCTGAGCCATGGCCGGCGCCTGCATGGGGGCCGGGGCCTGCGGCATCTGCGTCACCGGGGCCATCTGAGCCACCGGCGCCATCTGCGCCATCATCGGCTGCTGCTGAGGCTGCTGCATCTGCATGGCTGCCGCCGGCATCGGCATCCCGGCACCGCCCTGCTGCGCGGCGACGGGGAGCGGCATGCCGACGCCGGCGGCGGGAGCGGCGGCGAGTCCCGGAGCGGACATCGCGCCGACGGCCTGCGCGAGCTGCATGCCCGCCCCGTTGGTCTCGCTCACCAGCCGGTCCACCGCCGCCGTACCCGAGCTGTAGCTGGTCCCGGTGCTCAGCTCGGGTACGGCGGCTCCCCTCCTGGTCCCGTAGAGGACTTGCTCCATGGCGGACACCAGGCGACGCACGTCCACCTCGGGGCGCACCACGAGACGCAGGAAGCGGCTGGAGGATCCGATCTTGTTGCCGCACTCGCGGACCAGGATCCGGTGCTCGGTGAGCATCCGGTCCCGCACCACGGTGCCCTCGGCGCCGACGGGAAGGCGCACGAAGAGGAAGTTGCCCTGCGAGGGGTAGACCGTCAGGCCGGGCAGCAGGGACAGCTGGCTGGCCATCTCCAGACGGTCACGGCGCACCTGGAGCAGGCTCTGCGCGTACTCGGTGCCGTGCTCCTTGAGCATGAAGACGACGTACTCGGCGAAGGCGTTGAGGTTCCACTTCGGGAGCATCGAACGGACCTTGCCGGCCAGCGAGGGGTTGGCGACCATGTAGCCGAAGCGGATGCCGTGCAGGCCGAAGTTCTTGCCGAGGCTGCGCAGCACGATGACGTTCGGCCGCAGCATGGCCTCCTGCACGACGCTGGGCTCGGCCTCGGCGTCGGCGAACTCCAGGAACGACTCGTCGATGACGATCAGGTCCAGGTCGGCCATGGCGTCCATGAACTGCACCAGCTGCTGCTTGTGCAGGAACCCGCCGTCGGGGTTGTTGGGGTTGCAGATGACGGCGACCTTGGTGCCCCGCTTGCGGATGAAGTCGGCGTACTGCGCGAGGTCCAGGGCGAAGCCGTTGGACTCCTGGAGCGGGAACATGTCGACGCGCTTGCCGGTCTCCATCGGCTGGTCGGTCCAGCGGCCGAAGGTGGGGACGGGGATGGCGAGGGACTCGCGGACCAGCAGGTGGTCGATCCAGGTGATCAGCTCGGTGGACCCGTTGCCCATGGCCACGGCCTGCGGGGGGAGCTGGAGGAGCTGGCACAGCTCGGCGGTGATGGTGTCGGCGCTGCTCGGGTAGAAGGTGACGATGTCCTTCAGCCGGGCGGCCATCGTTTCCATCATGGCCGGGGTGGGGAAGTACGGGTTGCAGGGTATGCAGAAGTCGACCGGGCCGGTTCCGTCGCCCCCCTCGCGGGTCAGCGCCGCCATCGACGGGCTGTGGGCACCGCTGCGGAACAACGAGGTGACGCTGCCGGCCATTGAACCTCCGTATGAGGCGGGCCCGATGGGGACGTTCGGGCCCGTCGTTCTGGGCGGCCCGCGCGGGGGAGCACGGGCCGCCATCCAGTACGGATACGGGGGCGGCGCCGTTCAATCGGTGTGAAAAAATTGTGAGTTTACGTTTCGCCCCCAACGTGGGCGCGACCGGCCCCTTACCGGCCGCGCCCACGTCGTCTCAGGCGTCGAACGTGTGAACCGTCCGCGTCCTGTAGACCTGCCCCGGCCGGAGCACCGTCGACGGGAAGTTGCTGTGGTTCGGCGAGTCGGGGAAGTGCTGGGTCTCCAGGCACAGCGCGTCGCCCTGCCGGTACGTCCGCCCGCCCGTGCCCGTCAGCGTCCCGTCCAGGAAGTTGCCGGAGTAGAACTGGAGCCCCGGCTGGTCGCTGGCGATCTTCAGGGTGCGGCCGGAGCGCGGGTCGCGCAGCGTGGCCACGTGCTCGGGCTTCGCGGTGATGCCCTTGTCCAGCACCCAGTTGTGGTCGAAGCCCTTGGCCTGCACCTGCTGCACGTGCCCGGCCCGGATGTCCCGGCCGATCGTCTTCGTCTCACGGAAGTCGAACGGGGTGCCGCGGACGGTGGCCAGCTCACCGGTGGGGATCAGGCCGGAGTCCGTCGGCGTGTACCGCCCCGCCGGGATGGTCAGCTCGTGGTCCTCGATCGTCCCGCTGCCCTCGCCGGCCAGGTTCCAGTAGACGTGGCTGGTGAGGTTGACGACCGTGGCCTTGTCGGTGGTGGCCTGGTAGTCGATGATCCACTCGCCGCGCTTGGTGAGCGTGTACGTCACCTTCGCCTTGAGGGTGCCCGGGTAGCCCATCTCGCCGTCGACGCTGGTGTAGTGCAGGACGAGGCCGACGTCGGAGCCCTTGACGAACGGCTCGACGTCCCAGACGTGCTTGTCGAAGCCCTGGGTGCCGCCGTGCAGGCTGTTCACACCGTCGTTGACGGAGAGCTGGTAGCTCTTGCCGTCGAGGGTGAACTGGCCCTTGGCGATGCGGTTGCCGTAGCGGCCGATCAGGGCGCCGAAGTACGGGGTCTTGGCGACGTAGTCGTCGATGTTGTCGAAGCCCAGGGCGACGTTGGCGTAGTGGCCCCGGCGGTCCGGGAGTTCCAGGGTCTGGACGACACCGCCCCAGTTGAGGACCTTCAGCCGGGTGCCGCCGTTCTCCAGCGACCAGCGGTAGATCTTGGTGCCGTCGGCGAGCTTCCCGAAGGGCTCCTTCACCGGCTTCCTGCCTCCCGAGGCGGCCTCGGCGGTCCCTGTGCCGAGGGTGGTGGCGGCGATACCGGCGGCTGCCGCGCCTGCGATGACCGTGCGTCTGTTCAGTTCCATGTGCGGCTCCTGCAAATAGGAGGGGCCCCGCCTTCCGGCGGGGCCCGCGCTGACTACGAACCGGACTTGCGCTTGTTCCACACGTCGAATCCGACCGCCACCAGCAGGGCGAGGCCCTTGATGACCTGCTGCCAGTCGGTGCCGACGCTGAGGAGGTTCATGCCGTTGTTCAGCACGCCGAGGACGAGGCCGCCGATGATGGCACCGAGGATGGTGCCGACACCGCCGCTCATGGAGGCGCCGCCGATGAACGAGGAGGCGATCGCCTCCAGTTCGAAGCCGTCGCCCGCCTTCGGCGAGGCCGCGTTCAGCCGGGCCGCTACCACCAGACCGGCCAGGGCCGCGAGCACGCCCATGTTGAGGAAGACGTAGAAGGTGACCTTCTTGTCCTTGACGCCGGACAGCTTGGCCGCCGGCAGGTTGCCGCCGATCGCGTAGATGTGCCGGCCGAAGACCGCGTTGCGCATCACGTAGCCGTAGCCGACGACCAGCGCGCCCAGCACGATCAGGACGATCGGGGCACCCTTGTAGCTGGCCAGCAGCAGCGTGAGGACGAGGATCGCGGCGCCCAGCGCGACCAGCTTCACCAGGAAGAGCCGGGTGGGCAGCACGTCCAGGGAGAACTCCTGCTGGCGGCGGCGGTCGCGGAACTCCTGCCAGACCACGGCGGCGATCAGCACGATGCCCAGCAGCAGCGTGATGTTGTGGTAGTTGGTGTGCGGGCCCACCTCGGGCAGGAAGCCGTTGCCCAGGTTCTGCAGGCCGTTCGGGAACGGACCGATGGTCTGGCCCTGGAGCAGGATCTCGGTGAGCCCGCGGAAGAGCAGCATCCCGGCGAGGGTGACGATGAACGACGGTATGCCGAGATAGGCGATGAACACGCCCTGCACCGCGCCGGCCACCGCCCCCATGGCCAGGCACAGGAGCAGCGCCACCGGCCACGGCACCCCGTGGTTGACCGTCAGGACGGCCGCGAAGGCGCCCACGAACGCGGTCAGCGAGCCGACCGACAGGTCGATGTGCCCGGCGATGATCACCATCATCATGCCGATGGCGAGGATCAGGATGTAGCTGTTCTGCAGGACCAGGTTGGAGACGTTGCGCGGCAGCAGCAGGTCCCCGTCGGTCCACACCGCGAACAGGGCGACGATCAGACCGAGCGCGATCAGCATGCCGTACTGGCGCATGTTGCGGCGCAGTCCGTCGAGCACCAGCCGGATCAGGCTCCCGCCGGCGGCCGATCCGCTCTTGCCCGGCGGCGCGGGCGCCGGGCTCTTGGCGGTGACATCCGTGCTCATCGCGATACCTCTTTGTCCTTCGTCATATGGCGCATCAGCACTTCCTGCGTGGCCTCGGCCCTGGGCACCTCACCGGTCAGGCGGCCCGCGGCCATGGTGTAGATGCGGTCGCACATGCCGAGCAGTTCGGGCAGCTCGGAGGAGATGAAGACGACCGCCTTGCCCTGGGCGGCGAGCTGGTCGATGACCGTGTAGATCTCGTACTTGGCGCCCACGTCGATCCCGCGGGTCGGCTCGTCCAGGATCAGCACGTCCGGACCCGCGAAGATCCACTTGCTGAGGACGACCTTCTGCTGGTTGCCGCCCGACAGCTTGCCCACCGGCTCGAAGACCGTCGGCGCCTTGATGTTCATGGACGTGCGGTAGCCCTCGGAGACCTGCCGCTCCTCGTGCTCGTCCACGATCCCGCGCCGGGCGACCTTCTCCAGCGCGGTCAGCGAGATGTTGCGGTTGATGGTGTCGATCAGGTTGAGGCCGTAGTGCTTGCGGTCCTCGGTGACGTACGCGATGCCGTGCCCGACCGCCTCCGCGACCGACTTGGTACGGATCTCGGTGCCGTCCTTGAGGACCGTGCCGCCGGCGTAGCGGCCGTAGGTCCGCCCGAAGACGCTCATCGCGAGTTCGGTGCGGCCGGCGCCCATCAGGCCCGCGATGCCGACGATCTCGCCGCGCCTCACGTGGATCGACACGTCGTCGACGACCTTGCGCTCCTGGTCGATCGGGTGCCGCACGGTCCAGTCGCGGATCTCCAGGGCCGGCGCCGCGTCCTTCTCGCCCTCGTAGGCGGTCCGCTCCGGGAAGCGGTGGTCCAGGTCGCGGCCCACCATGCCCGCGATGATCCGCTCCTCCGTCGTCTCCTTCGACTTCACGTCGAGGGTCTCGATGGAGTGCCCGTCCCGGATGATCGTCACCGAGTCGGCGACCCGGCGGATCTCGTTGAGCTTGTGCGAGATGATGATCGAGGTGATGCCCTGGTTCTTCAACTCCAGGATCAGGTCCAGGAGTTTGCCGCTGTCCTCGTCGTTCAGGGCGGCGGTCGGCTCATCCAGGATGAGCAGCTTCACCTTCTTCGACAGCGCCTTCGCGATCTCCACCAACTGCTGCTTGCCCACGCCGATGTCGGTGACGCGGGTCTCCGGATGGTCGTCCAGACCCACCCGGCGCAGCAGTTGGGTGGCGTGCCGCAGGGTCTCCCGCCAGTCGATGAACCCGCCCTTGGCGTGTTCGTTGCCGAGGAAGATGTTCTCCGCCAGCGAGAGATACGGCGACAGCGCCAGCTCCTGGTGGATGATGACGATGCCGCGCTGCTCGCTGGCGCGGATGTCACCGAACGCGCAGGGCTCCCCCTCGAAGAGGATCTCACCCTGGTAACTGCCGTGCGGATGGACGCCGGAGAGGACCTTCATCAGGGTCGACTTGCCGGCGCCGTTCTCCCCGCAGATGGCGTGGACCTCGCCCTGGCGGACGGTCAGTGTGACGTCCGACAGCGCCTTGACGCCGGGAAAGGTCTTGACGATCGAGCGCATTTCCAGGACGGGTCCCGCCATGGTCGTGCCTTCCAATCAGTAGGGAGTGGCGGTTACTTGAGCTCGGCGTCGGTGTAGTAACCGCCCTTGACCAGGACGTCCTCGTAGTTGGTCTTGTCGACGCTCACCGGCTGCAGCAGGTACGCGGGGACGACCTTGGAGCCGTTGTCGTACGTCGTGGTGTCGTTCGTCTGCGGCTTCTTCTTGTTCAGGACGTCGTCGATCATGGTCGAGGCGACCTTGGCGAGCTGCCGGGTGTCCTTGTAGACGGTCTGCGTCTGCTCGCCCGCGATGATCGACTTCACCGAGGCCAGCTCGGCGTCCTGACCGGTGATGACCGGCAGCGGCTGGCTGCTGGAGCCGTAGCCGTCCGACTTCAGCGCGGCGATGATGCCGATCGAGATGCCGTCGTACGGCGAGAGCACCGCGTCGACCTTGGCTGACTTGTAGGAGGAGGTGAGGATGTCCTCCATCCGGGACTGCGCGGTCGCACCGTCCCAGCGCAGCGTGGTGACCTTGTTCAGCGCGGTCTGACCGGACTTGACCACCAGCTCCTTCTTGTCGATGTACGGCTGGAGCACGCTCATCGCACCGTTGAAGAAGTACTTGGTGTTGTTGTCGTCGTTCGAGCCGGCGAACAGCTCGATGTTGAACGGGCCCTTCTTGCCGGCGTCGAGGCCCAGCTTGTGCACGATGTACGTGCCCTGCTCGACACCGACCTTGGTGTTGTCGAAGGACGCGTAGTAGTCGACGTTCTTGGTGCCGAGGATCAGCCGGTCGTAGGCGATGACCGGGATGTTGGCGTCCGCGGCCTCCTGGAGCACGTTGTTCAGGGACTTGTTGTCGATGGCCGCGATGATCAGGCCCTTGACGCCCTGCGTGATCAGGTTCTCGATCTGCGAGACCTGGGTGTCCGGGTCGTCCTCGCCGTAGACCAGCTTGGTCTTGTAGCCCTTGGCCGTCAGGTTCTTGACGACGTTGTTGCCGTCGTTGATCCAGCGCTCGGACGACTTGGTCGGCATGGCGATGCCGATGGTGCCGCCCTTGGCGCTGCCACTCTCGGTCTTGCTGCCACCGTCGCTGCTCTGCCCGCAGGCGGACAGCGTGAGGGCGAGCGAGGCGGCCCCGGCTATGAGGGTAAGGGCGCTTCTACGAGTGCGCATGTGATCGGTCCCTGTTCTTCTCGTCGTTGAGATGTTTCAAGCAAGGTCGGTCGAGGCGCCCCTTCAGGGGCGCGGGGAACTGCGCGATCTGCCGCGGCGGACCCGCAGTCACCCACGTTCATCAGGCGGAACCCTCGGTGGGGAAGCGGTTGAGCGCCCCCGGCAGCCGCGAGCCCAGCGGCGCCATGTCCCCGTCCGCCCCGTGCCGGGCGAGCAGGTCCAGCGCCAGCCGTCCACGCCGCACCCGCTCCCGCGCGGTGTCCAGGGTCACGTCCCGCAGATGGGTGCCCCACGGGTAGATGCCGGGCGCCCTGGAGAGGCCGAACTTCAGGTAGATCGGGGCGCCGCGCCGGATCAGTTCGGCGACCTCGTACATCCGGATGTAGCCGCCGAGGTCGTCGGGGGCCTCGATGTACATGTCCATGGGGGCGCCGGACACCCGGCGGATCTCGGTGAGGTGATCGAGCGTCAGGTCGCTGGGGACGTTGACCGAGTCGGCGCCGAGGTGCTCGAAGACCGAGTACGAGGCCGGGTTGACCGGCCCGATCAGCGCGGACACCTTCAGCGTGGTGTCCGCCGGGATGATCCCGGCCTGCCGGGCCCGGTGCAGCGTCCACAGCACGCCCTCGTCGGCGACGAGCAGGCACTTGACGCCCAGCTCCGTCGCCCGGACCGCGTCCTCGACGCAGCCCGCGACCGCGTCGTGGCCCCGGGCGCGCAGCCCGGCGCCCCGCGAGTCGGACCGCACCGAGCCGCCGATGTCCCAGGTGCCGCGCGGACCGGTGAACAGGCAGAGCTCGATGTCCCGTTCGTTCGTCGCCTCGACCATCTCGGTGATCTCGGCGTCGGTGAGCATCCACACGCCGCTGCCCTGGCTGATCCGGTGGATCGGCACGTCCAGCCGGGAGGACTCCTTGAGAACGACGGCCAGCGCCTCGGGCCCCTCGCAGGAGGGGACTTCGGTGCGCCACTTGCCGCCGCCGGGGAAGCTGTGGGCGGAGGCGTCGGCGGGGTCGAGGGCGGGCGCGCCCAGGCCGAGCGCGGTGAGTGCCTGCTCACCGGGTCGGCGGGCCGCCGTGACGGAAGCGTCGGTGGTCACAAGCTGTCCTTCGTGTTCGGTATTTCGGACAAGGTTCGCGGCTCGGGGCAGAGAAAGGACTTGGTGGTACGCCGGCCACGGCGAGGTCAGGGCACGCCGCGGCCGGCGTACGACTAGGGGCGGAGCAGCACCTTGCCCACCTTCGGATCACCGGCCCCCACCAGCTCGATGGCCTGGGGGAACTCGGTCAGCGGCAGCTCGTGCGTGACCAGCGGGAGCGGGTCGAGGAGACCGGCCCCGAAGACGCGGACCGTGTGCGACCAGGCGTCCGGCGGTGCCCCGAAGACGGTGTGCACCTCCAGTTGCCGTACGACCAGGTCGGTCGGGTCCAGTCCCTCGGCGCCGGCGGCCGGGATACCGGTCAGGACCAGGCGTCCGCCGCGCCTGAGCAGGGAGGCGGCGGTGCGCGCGGCGGACGCGGACCCGGCGGTCTCGATCACGACGTCGAAATCGTCGGGCAGTTCCTGGTCCCTGGTGCGGAAGTCGCTGGCACCGAACTGCCGGGAGAGCGCCTCCCGGTCGTTGCGCGTGCCGACGACCAGCAGTTCACCCGGCGAGATCGCCTTCAGGAACTGCACGGCGAACATGCCGAGCGTCCCGGTGCCGACCACCGCGACCCGCTCGCCCGGCTGCGCGTTGCCCTTCAGCGCGGCCGCCGCGATACAGGCGGCGGGCTCCAGGAGCGCGGCCGCCGTGAGGTCGGCGTCGTCCGGCAGGGCGTGCAGCAGGCGGGCCGGGAGGGTGAGGGTGGTGGCCATGGCGCCCGGCTGGGTGAAGCCGGTCTCCTCGTAGCCGTCGGTGCACAGGGTGGTCTCGCCGGCGTGGCAGCGGTCGCACACCTGGCAGTTCCGGAAGCCCTCGCCGACGACCTTGCGGCCGACGAGCGAGACGGGCACCCCGGGGCCCACCGCGGACACGGTCCCCGACCACTCGTGGCCGGGTGTCAGCGGGTACCGCACATACCCCTCGGGCCGGTTCCCCTGGTACACCTCACGGTCGCTTCCGCAAATCCCGACCGCGTGCACGGCGACCAGCGCCTCGCCGGGGCCGGGCTCGCGGGGCGTGTGCGCCTCGACCCGGTGCACGCCCGGCGCCTCGACGACGACCTGGGACGCGCTCACTTCGTGCCCTTCGGCTTGCGCTGCTCCCAGCCCTCGGCCCACAGGTCGAACCGGGCCTGCTGCTGCGGGAACTCGGCGGCCGCGTCGGCGTCGAACTCGACCCCGAGCCCCGGCGCGTCCGAGAGGTGGAAGTACCCGTCCACGACCTCCGGCGCGCCCTTGACCACCTTCTTGATCTCGGCGTCGGCGAAGTCGTTGAAGTGCTCCAGGATCTTGAAGTTCGGGGAGGTGAACCCGACCTGGAGGGAGGCGGCGGTGAGCACCGAGCCGCCGACGTTGTGCGGGGCGACCAGGACGTAGTGGGTCTCGGCGGTGGCGGCGAGCTTGCGGGTCTCCCAGATGCCGCCGATGTGGCCGACGTCCGGCTGGATGATGTCCACGGCCTGGCTCTCGAAGAGCTCGCGGAACTCGATGCGGTCGTGGATGCGCTCGCCGGTGGCGACCGGGATGTCCACCTTGGCGGCGACCTTCTCCAGCGCCTTCAGGTTCTCCGGCGGGCAGGGCTCCTCCAGCCAGGCCGGCTTGAAGGGCGCCAGCTCGCGCACCAGACGTACCGCGGTCGAGGGCGAGAAGCGGCCGTGCATCTCCAGCATCAGCTCGGCGTCCGGCCCGATGGCGTCCCGCACGGCCTCGATGAGGGACACGGCGTACAGGGTCTGCTCGTGGTCCAGCTCGAAGTGCCCGGTGCCGAACGGGTCGATCTTCAGCGCCTTGTACCCGCGCTCCATGACCTGCTGGGCGGCCTTGTGATAGGCCTCCGGGGTCCGCTCGGTGGTGTACCAGCCGTTGGCGTACGCCTTGACCTTGTCGGTGACCTTCCCGCCGAGCAGCTGCCACACCGGCACGCCCAGCGCCTTGCCCTTGATGTCCCAGCAGGCCATCTCGATGACGGCGATGCCGGACATGACGATCTCACCCGCACGGCCGTAGTCGCCGTACTTCATCCGGCGTACGAGGTCTTCCACGGCGAACGGGTCCGAACCGAGAATGTGGTTGGTCTCGGCCTCCCGGAGGTAGCCGATCAGCGCGTCGGTGTGACCGAGCATCCGGGTCTCGCCGACTCCGGTGATCCCTTCGTCGGTGTGCACCTGGACGTAGGTCAGGTTGCGCCACGGCGTCCCGACCACGTGTGTGCTGATTCCGGTGATGCGCACGGCGGTTGCCCTTCAGCTGTTCGAGATTTCGTCACACGTTCGAAATGCTGGCGTGACAGTAAGGACGGGGCGGCGGAGGTGTCAATGGGTCGAACAGGTAACGGTTTCGGCAAGGCTTGCGATAGGTTTTTCGGTCCCCCACAGAACCTTCACAGAGGCGGCTGGTTATGTGACCCGTGGGGAACCTAGTCTTCCCGCGTCATGGACTTCTGCTACCCGTGCCGACGGCACCTCAACGGCGCCCTCGCCTGCCCGGGGTGCGGCACACCGGTCGAAACGCTACGCGCGTCCGCCCCGGGACAGGTTGCGCCGGATGCGGCGACGTACGCGGAGCCGGAGTCCGGCGCCGACGGGTACGGCGGTGCGGGCGACGACGGTGACGAGAGCGCCGGGGACGACGGGGACGACGAGGCACCGGCAGGCGGCCGGGCCGATCGGCGGCGGGCGGCGCGCGGGCGCGGCGACCGGAGCCGGGGGCGCGCCGCCGAGGGCCCCGCCGAGGATCCCGAGGAGCCGTCCGGCCCCGACGGAAGCCGTCGCGACCGCAAGGCCGCGGCCCATCGCCGGCGGCGCCGCAGGGTCCTGCTGGTGACCGCGGCGTGCGTGCTGGCGGCGGGCGGCCTGAGCCTCGCCGAACTCGGCACGGACGCCATACCGTTCACGACCCCGGACGCGGCCGCGGGCGGCAGCACGGCCGACGGCGGTACGTCGACGGCCTCGCCGGGCACCACCGCCCAGCCCCCGGACACCGCGTCCGGCGCGGCGGGCTCCGCCGCGGCCGACCCCTCCGCGTCACCGTCCCCGTCCTCCTCGAAGGACAGGGCGTCCGACTCGCCGTCGGCGTCCCCGAAGAACCCGTCGGCCCAGTCGGCGACGACGGGCTCGGGCGTGGTGACGGCCCCGGCGACCACCTCGGCGGCCACCTCGCCCTCGACCCCGGCGGCGGACCCGACGACCTCGGACCCGACCCCGGATCCCTCGCCGAGCCAGACGTGCAACCGGTTCTTGTGGTGGTGCACGTAGACGGGGCCCCTTGAACGCGCCCCGCAGGGGCGCGGGGCTGTGTCGATGTGCGGCTCCGCCGCGTGGGCGCGACCAGCCCCCACCGGCCCGCACCCGAACCACCGCCAAAGCAAATCCAGCAAACCTGTCACATTCGACGCGCCCGCTCCGTCACAGGTGTGCAACCCACTGGGAGACACCACAGGGAGCACACCATGGAAGCCCGTCTGAACCTCTTCGCCAGCCCCCTCACGAACAAGCTCGTCAAGCACTTCGTCGCCGCGGGCGCGGTCACCGCGGAGGCGGGGGTGTCCCCGGCCACCCTGGAGCTCGTGAAGATCCGCGCCAGCCAGATCAACGGCTGCGGCTACTGCCTCGACATGCACACCAAGGACGCGGCCGCCGCCGGCGAGACCCAGCAGCGCCTCCACCTGGTCGCCGCCTGGCGCGAGGCCACCGTGTTCACCGAGGCCGAGCGCGCGGCCCTGGACCTGGCCGAGCAGGGCAGCCGGATCGCCGACGCGGCGGGCGGTGTGCCGGACGAGGTCTGGGAGAACGCGGCCAAGCACTACGACGACGACCAGCTGATCGCGATCGTGGCGACCATCGCCGTCATCAACGCCTTCAACCGGCTGAACGTCATCTTCCAGGTCCAGGCCGGCGACTACCGGCCCGGCCGGTTCGCGTAACTCTCCGGAAGGGGGCCGGCGCCGTCACGGGCCGGCCCTCTCGGCGTTCACGCCGTCAGCATCCGCCGCAGCAGATCCCGCAGCGACAGCCGCTCCTCGTCCGACAGTCCGGCCAGCGGCTCGCGCGCGAAGCGCAGCCCGTCGCGCAGGTCGCGGGCGACCCGGCGGCCCTCGTCCGTCGCCGCGGCCAGCTTCACCCGGCGGTCCGCCGGGTCGGGCCGCCGCTCCACGAGGCCGCGCGCCTCCAGCCGGTCCACTATCCCCGTCACGTTGGACGGCTCGCACTTCAGCTTCTGCGCCAGCTTGCGCATCGGCAGCGGCTCCAGCGACAGCAGGCTGAGCAGCCGCGCCTGCGCCCCGGTGAGGGCGTGCTCGCCGGCCGCCTCCTCGTAGTCCGCGTAGAAACGGGCCACGACGTCCCCGATGAGCTCGACGACGTCAAGGGTCAGGGCGTCGGGGCGGCGGGGCTTCGCTGGGCTGGACTGTGGGGTGGACATGAACTCCAGGATACCCCGTTACTTGACATCCTGAAATATTCAGGAGCATGGTTGTTTCAGGTACTGAAGTATTTCGGAAAGGCGCATGTCATGATCAACCGCGAGTGGCACCTCCAGAGCCGTCCCGTCGGCTGGCCGAAGCCCGAGGACTTCGCCCTGGTCGAGGCGGAGGTCCGCACGCCGGGCGAGGGGCAGGTGCTGGTACGGAACAAGTACCTCTCCGTCGACCCGTACATGCGCGGCCGGATGAGTACCGCGAAGTCGTACATCCCCCCCTTCGAGCTGGGCAAGGTCATGCAGGGCGGCGCGGTCGGCGAGGTCGTCGAGTCGAACGCCGAGGGCATCGCGGTCGGCGACCACGTCCTGCACTTCCTCGGCTGGCGCGAGTACGCGGTCGTGGACGCGAAGAACGCCGTCAAGGTCGACGCGGCGGCCGCGCCCCTGTCGACGTACCTCGGCGTGCTCGGCATGACCGGCCTCACCGCCTACGCGGGCCTGCTGCGCACCGCCTCCTTCAAGGAGGGCGACGCGGTCTTCGTCTCCGGCGCGGCCGGCGCGGTCGGCAGCCAGGTCGGCCAGATCGCGAAGCTCAAGGGCGCCTCGCGGGTGATCGGCTCGGCCGGCTCCGACGACAAGGTCAAGCTGCTGGTCGAGGAGTACGGCTTCGACGCGGCCTTCAACTACAAGAACGGCTCGGTCGCCCAGCAGCTGCGCGAGGCCGCCCCGGACGGCATCGACGTCTACTTCGACAACGTCGGCGGCGACCACCTGGAGGCCGCCATCGGCCAGCTGAACCGGGACGGCCGGATCGCGGTCTGCGGCATGATCTCCGCCTACAACAGCACCGAGCCGGTCCCCGGCCCGAAGAACCTCGCCCGCCTCATCCAGACCCGCGGCCGGATCGAGGGCTTCCTGGTCGGCGACCACTACGACCTCCAGCCGCAGTTCGTCGCCGAGGTCGGCCCCTGGGTGGCTTCCGGACAGCTGAAGTACGGCGAGACGGTCGTCGAGGGCATCGAGAACAACGTGGAGGCGTTCCTAGGGGTCCTGCGCGGGGACAACACCGGCAAGATGGTCGTCAAGCTCTGACGCGCTGACGCCGCCGCGTGACGCCGGTCCGGTCGGCTCGTTGCGCTCTGCGGAGGCCGCACCCTTGGACGTGGGGTGCGGCCTCTCGTGTGCCGGGTGCCGGATCAGTGCCGGGTGCGGGTGCTTCGTGGCTGGTCGCTCAGTTCCCCGCGCCCCTTGGGTGGGTGGCGCTCAGCGCGTTTCGCGTGCCGCCTCGTGGACGGCCCTCGCCAGGCGGTCGTTCTCCGGTGCGGCCCCGCCGGGAAACGCGAACCTTCGGCGCGTGTAGCCGTAGGCGACCCCGCTCCTCGGGTCCGCGAACGCCTGGGAGCCCGCCGCTCCGCTGTGGCCGATCGTGCCCGCCCCCAGGAACGGGTGCCAGACGTCCGCCGTCGCCTGGAAGCCCAGGCCGTACGACCTGTGGGTCCGGGCCACCAGGTCGTACCCCACCGAGTGGAACTGGCCGAACTCCGCGACCGTGTCCTCCTTCAGCAGCGGGGCCTCGCCGTCGATCTCGCTGAGCAGGGCCGCGTACATCCCGGCCAGGCCGCGCGCCGACGCCACCCCGCCGAAGGACGCCGGTCCCTTGGCGCGGACCAGCCGGTCGTTGGGGAGGGCCGTCAGGTCCGTGGGTTCGGCCGCGTGCTCGTTGAAGGCGATCCCGGCCAGGGTCTGCGGTCCGGACGGCAGGGAGCCGAGCAGGGTCTGCTGCTCGGGGGTCGGCCGCATCGGCAGGGTGGTGCGGAAACGCGGCTCGTGGGCGGTCGGCAGGCCCAGGAAGAAGTCGAGGCCGTACGGTGCCCGGACCCGCTCCTCGTACACGTCCTGGAGGGTACGGCCGGTCGCGCGCCGTACCACCTCACCGGTGAGCGCGCCGATGACGAGCGCGTGGTAGCCGAAGGCCGTGCCGGGGCGCCAGAACGGCCGCTGGTCGGCCAGACGTTCCGCCATCGCCCGGTCGTCGGCCAGCTCCTGCGAGCTGAACCCGGTGTCGGTGCCGACCAGGCCCGCCCGGTGCGCGACCAGCTCCCGCAGGGTCAGCGTCCCCTTGCCCTCGGCGCCGAACTCCGGCCAGTAGTAGGTGACCTTGCGGTCCAGCTCCAGTGTGCCGTCCTGCACCAGCATCGCCACGACCAGATGCGCCGCCCCCTTGGTGGACGAGAACACGCCGTACAGGGAGTCCCCGCCGGCCCCCTCGCCGGCCCACAGGTCGACGACCCGCCGGCCGTGGACGTACGCGCACAACTGCCCCTCGTAGTCGGCCGGTTCGCCGGCGACGAAGGTGGCGAACTCCTCGCGCACCGCTTCGAAGCCCTCCGCGACCGTGCCCTGGACGGTGATCTCCTGCGTCATCCGTTCTCCTCAACCGAGCCGCGCAAGCAGCTCCCACTGTGAACAACGCCCTACCCACCTGGGCGAACTGTCTGCCGGTTCCTGAGATCGGTACGGCGAGACGTACCCGTTCGACTCAACAGCGCCACAGGGGGCGTCCCCGACGCCACTGCGCCCGGCGCGCGCCCCGGTAAAGTTTTCGCCATGCGTGATCTCGGGGCGGGTTTCGGATATCTCCTCAAGGGCCAGCGGTGGGTCGGCCGGCACGGCAAGCAGTTCGGTTTCGGTCTGCTGCCCGGCCTGATCACCCTCGTCCTCTACACGGGGGCCCTGCTCGCCCTCGCGATATGGGGGGAGGACTTCGTCGGCTGGGCCACCCCGTTCGCCGACGACTGGTCCAGCCCCTGGCTCGGCCTCTTCCGGGGCTTCCTCACCGCCGTGCTGTTCGCCCTCGGCCTCCTGCTGGCCGTTCTCACCTTCACCGCGGTGACGCTGCTGATCGGCCAGCCGTTCTACGAGAACCTCTCCGAGAAGGTCGACGCGGACGTCTCGCCCGACGGCACCGCGCCCGAGTCCGGGCTGCCGTTCTGGCGCGAGCTGTGGATCTCGGCCCGGGACAGCCTGCGCGTCCTGGTCCGGGCCTGCCTCTGGGGCCTGCTGCTCTTCGCCCTAGGCTTCCTGCCCCTCGTCGGGCAGACCGCCGTACCCGTCGTCGGCTTCTTCGTGACCGGCTTCTTCCTCACCGAGGAACTCGCCGCCGTCGCCCTCCAGCGCCGGGGCGTCGACCTGCGCGCCCGGCTCGCCCTGCTGCGCTCCCGCAAGACCCTGGTGTGGGGTTTCGGGACCCCGCTGGGCCTGGCCTTCCTGGTGCCGTTCGTCGCGGTGTTCCTGATGCCGGGCGCGGTCGCGGGCGCCACCCTCCTCGCCCGCGACCTGCTGGGCGAGGAGACGGCGGCCGAGGACGCGCAGGACGCGGACCAGCCGGTCACCTCCTGAAGCTCGCGTCCGCCGCCACGGTCACGATCGCCCGCACCTGGTCGATGATGTCCACCCGGTTGCGCACGAACTCCGGGTCGGTCACCTCCGTGGTGTTCCCGGCGCCGAACTGCAGCACCGGCGTGTGCACATGCCCGCCCGGCAGCGTGTCGTGCAGTCCGAGGCGGTCGCGCAGCAGGGTGGCCCGGTAGGCGATCTCGTTGGAGAGGTAGTTCCCGCCGCCTCCGGCCCGCGCCGTCGACCCGGCGGTGGGCCCGTCCGCCCGTACGACGGGGTCGGTCCCTCCCGCGGGTATCTCGGTCACCTCGGTGTGGTCGTACACCGGGAAGCGCCCCGTGCCCGCCGCCACGATCGCGGCGTACGGCAGGGTCGTGGTCGTCCACTGCGGCTGCGAGGCCGGGTCGCCGACCGGGACGGTCCCGGTGCTGCCCAGGTTCTCGTTGTCGGGGTAGCCGCCCCGCCACGCCCCGTTCGTCCGCTCCACGTCGAACCGCCCGACCCGCCCCTGGCTCACGGTCGTGAACAGGTCCACCTTCGGCAGGTACGGCCGCAGCGTCCGCTCCACCATCCCCGCCGCGAAGTCGTCCCAGCGCACCGGGAACACGGCCGTCTCGACCCGCGCGGGCCCCTCGGAGGTCTCGATCACCGTGCCGTCCAGGGCCAGCGCGCTCGCCCCGGACGGGTTGGAGATCCGGATGTCCCGGTCCAGCGTGAACGGGTCGAACCCGGTGACGAGTATCCGCCGGACGCCCTTGCCGGGATACCGGATGTCGGTCTGCCCGCGCGAGGTCCGCTCCAGCACGTCCAGCAGGGCCGCCCGCTGCCGGTCACTGACCCCGAACCCCGGGCCCCAGGTGCGCACTTCCCGGGTCATCCCGAGCCGGGCCCAGTACAGCGGCCGGTCGTCGTCCCGGCTCAGATCCCCCCGGGCGGGCCCGCGCCCCTGCGCCCGGTCCACGGCCCGCCGCCACAACGCGGTGCCCTCCCGTACGACGATCCGCCGGGCCTGCGGGTAGGAGCGGGCGTTCTCCAGCGCCCGTACGAACGCCGGCGTCACGTCGTCGAACCCGGACCGCCGGAGTATCTCCTGCGGCACCGCCTGGTCGAGTCGCTGTTCCTCGACGGTGGGGGAGGGGACGGGGGCGGTCGCGGCCTGTGCCGGGCCGGGGGCCAGTGCCCCGGCCAGCAGCACGATTCCCAGGACGCCGATCCGAACACGTAGGGAACTCAAGGGAGTTGGCCTTCCGTCGCAGTGGGGTGCGTGGTGCCGGACGGCCGCAGTATCGCCTGTCGGAAGTGGTCTGTGCCATGGTGCTCGTGGGGCGTGGGCGTTTGTGAAGGGTTCGTACGAGATCGCGGTGGAGCGCTCCCGCACCGGCCGCGGCCGTATGGCCACGGCTAAGGTCGGTGCCGGGACGAGTCCCCTTCGAGCAGCCCCGGTCCGGGACCTGACCCCTGGGCCGGGGCTTGCGGACGCCCGCGGTCAGCGCACCCCGAAGCCGTACACCGTCTCCGAGCGGTACACCGCGCCCGGATCCAGCCGGGTGCGGGGGAACTCCGGGCGGTTGGGGGAGTCCGGGAAGTGCTGGGTCTCCAGGGCGACGCCGTCGCCGGGGGCGAACGGGCCGGTCAGGTGCTCGGCGGTGTAGAGCTGGATGCCGGGTTCGGTGGTGGCCACGGTGAGGGTGCGGCCGGACGCCGGGTCGTGCAGCTCGGCGATCTCGACCGGGGCCGCCGTCACCCCCTTGTCGAGGACGAGGTTGTGGTCGTAGCCGGAGCCGACCTTGCGGGCCGTACGGAAGTCGAAGCGGGAGCCGTCGACGTCCTCCAGGACCCCGGTCGGGATCAGGTCACCGTCGACGGGGGTGTAGCGCGAGGCGGCGATCCGCAGTTCCTGGCCGACCGCGTTCCCGGAGCCGGCCAGGTTGAAGTAGCTGTGGTTGGTGAGGTTCACGACGGTCGGCGCGTCGGTGACCGCCTCGTAGGAGATGTGCAGCGCGCCCGCCTGGTCCAGTACGTAGGTCGCGGTGACCGTCAGCCGCCCCGGGAACCCCTCCTCCCCGTGCGGACTCACCCGGGACAGCCGCACCCCGTGCTCGACGGCCGTCACCTCCCACACCCGCTTGTCGAAACCGTGGGCGCCGCCGTGCAGGGAGTTGGGCGCGTTGTTCGGCTCCAGGGCGTAGGTCACGCCGTCCAGCGGGAAGCGGGCCCCGGCGATCCGGTTGGCGTACCGGCCGACCAGGGCGCCGAAGTACGGCCCCGGGTTCTCCAGGTAGCCGTCCAGGCCGGCGAACCCCAGGACCACGTCCGCCGTCCGCCCGGTCCGGTCCGGGACCTCGACCGACTGCACGATCCCGCCGTACGACAGCACCCGCACCCGGGTCCCCGCGCGCTCCAGCGTCCAGCGGTGCACCTCGGTGCCGTCGGAAAGTGTGCCGAAAAGTTCGCTCATGGGGAAACCCTAAGCCAAGGGTCTAGTCCACGGATCTAGTCCACCGGGTCCTTCGCGGTGATGGTCCGGTAGGCGATCGCCGCGAGTTTCGACTGGCCGTCGGTGCTCGGATGGAACCAGTCCCAGCGACTGAGCTGACCGGTCCCGAAGCGGTACGCGTACACCGCCCCGCCGTCGAAACGGCACCGCCGGTCCTTGGCACAGACCTCCGCCAGCACCTTGTTGTACTCCTCGACCCGCTGCTGCACCTTGTCCCGGCGCAGGGTCGCCACGCTGGTCAGATCGTCCGCGTCGGCCAGCATCGAGGGGCAGATGCCCAGCTTCCAGATCTGCTTGCCCAGCGGGTTGGTCCGCCCCTCGGACCACAGCCGCTTCAGATTCGGCACGCTGGACACGTACACCTGGGTCTTCGGCAGCGCCTTGCGCAGGGTGCCCAGCGCGTCCTCGAACTGGGCGCGGAAGTCCGCCACCGAGGTCATCGCCCGCACCGACGTACGACAGGCGTCGTTGGCCCCCGCCATCACCGTCACCAACTGCGGCCTGTGCACCACCGCTTCGGCCATCTGGTCCGACAGGTCGGCCATCCGGGCGCCGGTCACCGCGTAGTTCCAGCTGTGGTCGGCCGCCCCCGCCCGCCCCAGCAGCCGTACCGCCAGACTGTCCACCTGGTCGCTGGTGCCGGTCGCCCAGGACACCTCCGGGCAGTCCGACAGCACCGTGCAGGCGTCGAAGCCACGCGTGACGGAGTCGCCGACGGCCGCGATGGACGCCGGGCTGCGGTCCCACACCTGCACGGCCCGGGAGGCCCGGGTCTTCTCGCTGCCGGTCGTGCCGGAGGAGCCGCCCAGGACGTCGCATCCGGCCACCCCCAGCGCGGCGGTGACGGCGACGGTGCCCACCAGGGCACGCGAACGCCGGCGTCGCTGCTTGCGCATACCCCGTCGGTCCTCTCCTCGGCCGGTTCGTCCCCCTTCATAACAACGCGCGGGAGTTCCCGCCCCGCGCCTGCAACGGACGACCCCCGTACAAGCGTCCCCCTGGGTGAATGGCGGGGGTTCCTGGCTGTGGGACGGACGGTACGTCACACTCCTTGCTCCGCCGCACGGTAGCCTCGCCATCAACGCGGCCGTCGTGCCACTGCCGCCAGCCAGCCAGCAAGATGTCCCGCTCTGCCCGGAGGTTCCGGTGACGACACGTGGAGTTCTGTACGTGCACTCCGCGCCGCGCGCGCTGTGCCCGCACGTCGAGTGGGCCGTCGCCGGGGTGCTCGGCACGCGCGTCAACCTCGACTGGATCCGCCAGCCGGCCGCCCCCGGCACCTGGCGCTCCGAGTTCTCCTGGCAGGGCGAGGTCGGCACGGCCTCCAAACTGGCGTCCGCGCTGCGCGGCTGGCACCTGCTCCGCTTCGAGGTCACGGCCGAGCCCTGCGCGAAGGCCGAGGGCGAGCGCTACAGCTGCACCCCCGACCTCGGCATCTTCCACGCGGTCACCGGGATCCACGGGGACATCCTGATCCCGGAGGACCGCCTGCGGGCCGCCCTGACCCGCTCACAGCGCGGCGAGACGGCCCTGGAGGCCGAGATCGCCAAGCTGCTGGGCAAGCCGTGGGACGACGAACTGGAGCCGTTCCGCTACGCGGGCGAGGGCGCCCCGGTGAGGTGGCTCCACCAGGTGGTCTGACGCCGGATGCCGACTGCGGCGCCGTCGTGGTTGCTCGCGCAGTTCCCCGCGCCCCTTACGGGGCGCTCTGCGGCGCCCTTTCTTTTAGAGGTCATCTCATTTGGCGATACCGGTAGCCTGGCTGTGTGTTGATGGTCGAGCGTCTG
>NZ_BMML01000003.1 GCF_014645815.1 Streptomyces fuscichromogenes
CGCCCGCTCGCCCAGATCACCGCCTTCGACCTGGTCCGGCACATGGACGACACCTACCGGACGATCCCCGAGGCCGCCGCCCGCACCGTCGAGGGCTTCTCCATGGGCGGCTTCGGCGCCCTGCACCTCGGCCTGAAGTACCCGAAGATCTTCGGCAAGGTGTCCGCGGTCGCCCCCGCGATCCTGCGCTTCCTCAAGGACGAGCCGGAGGACCGGGTCAACAACACCTACTTCGGCGACCAGGAGTACTACGACCTCTGCCACCCCTGGAGCCTGGTCCTGGCCAACGCCCCGGAACTGCGCCGCACCAGCCAGGTCCGGCTGCTGTCCGGCCGGCTCGACACCCGCCTCGCGCCCACCATCCGCGACCTGGACACCCGTTTCACGGACCTCGGAGTGCCGCACGACTTCTTCGAGTTCCCGGACGCGGACCACGAGTACGCGGACATCATGGACGGCTACGGCGACAAGTACTACGCCTGGTGGCGCACCGCCTGACGGCCTCCGCCCCACCTGCTCCAGCGGGTTGAGCACCCCGTCCGGGGTGTTCCCCACCCGAGTCGCCGTACCGCCCCCTTTCCACCGGTCGCCGACGGGCCATCGCCCTCGGCCCACCGGTGCGGCCGCCCGCGCCCCGGGGCGCCTCCCGGACCCTGCCCCCGGGCGCGGGCCGCTCCGACGGACCAGCACCGTCGACTCCCGTGAGCGCGGACGACGACTCGGTGATCCACCTCCCCCTGAAAGGCAGCGCGACCATGCGACTGACCCCGCTGACCAGCCTCACCCCCGAGCAGACCGAACTGCTCGAAACCATCGTCGGCCCCGGCGTCGAACCACCCCCGCCCTTTCTCGTCTGGGCCCGCGACATGGAACTCGCCCACTGGGTGGAGAACCTCGGCCGGTACTGCCGCAACGAGTCCCGGTTCCCCCAACGCCTGCGTGAGCTGAGCGTGTTGATCGCGGCCCGGCACTTCGACAGCCAGTCCGCGTGGAACGCCCACATCCAGCAGGCCGTCGCGGAAGGCGTCCCGTCCGACAGCCTGGACCGCCTCGCGCGGGGCGAGGACCCCGGCTTCAAGGCGGAGGACGAACGCGTCTTCCACGCCTTCGCCCACGAGATGCTCCACGACCACTTCGTCACGGACCACACCTACGCCGAGGCGATCGGACTGTTCGGCGAGGACGGGGTACTGGACCTGATCGGCTGCATCGGCAGCTTCAGCATGTCCGCGATGATGCTCAACACCTTCCAGGTTCCGCTCCGGCCGCATCTGCCCCGGCCGTTCGCCGACGTCGACGGCTTCCGACGGGTGTCCGGAGGCGACGCCTGATGCCCCGTTCCCCGCTGCAGCTGCTCGACGGGCTCCTCGACCAGGACGGCATGGAGACGGCCGCGCACCGCTTCGTCCTCGGCGGCCCGTTCGGCGCGGAGCCGGCCGAGGCCACCGCCGAACGGCTCGCCCACTTCGCCGACGCCGGCGGACTGTTGGTGGAGACCTCGCACAGCTACGCCGGCGGCCGGGCCGAGGCGGCGGTCGGCGCGTGGCTGCGCGCGAACCCCGGCACGCTGGGCGTGGCCACCAAGGTCGGCCACGACACGACCGGCGGTGACATCCCGCTGGACCAGGACACCGTCCTCGCCCACGTGCGGTCCGCACTGGTGAACCTCGGGGTCGAGGTCATCGACGTCCTCCTCTACCACTGTGACGACCCCACCCGGTCGGTCGCCGAGCTCGCGGACACCCTCGTGAGTCTCGTCGACGCCGGACACGTCCGCCGCGTCGGCGTCTCCAACTGGCGGGCGGAGCGGCTCTCGGAGCTCGCCGCCGCACTCGTCGACAGGGGGCACACGCCCGTCGCCAGCTACCAGTTCAGCCTCGCCGAACCCGACCCGGCCCTGCTGGAGGGCAGCCTGCACGCCGACACCACCGTCCTCGACGTCGTCCGCGGACACCGGCTGCCCCTGCTCGGCTGGTCCTCGCAGGCCCGCGGCTGGTTCGCCCGCACCGGACCCAAGGAGCACCACGGCAAGCCCGATCCCTACGACACCGAGGACAACCGCGCCCGGCGGCAGCGCTGCCTGGAGCTCGCCGGACAACTCGGCTCCCGGCCCGAGACCGTGGCCCTGGCCTGGACCCTCCACCACCCCGGCGTGTGGCCGTCCATCGGCGCGCGGACCACCGCCCAGATCGACAACTCCCTCCAGGCGCGCCGCCTCACTCTCACCGAGGAGCAGGTCCACTGGCTCCGCCACGGCCGGTGAGCTCCGGGCAGTCGACCGGGCCGCGCCTCGGTCACCGGGTCTCCGCGAAGGTCGCGGTGTGCGGGGTGTTCGTCGCCGCGAACTTCATGGCCATCATGGACACCACGATCGTCAACGTGGCCCTCCCGGCCATCGGCCGCGACTTCGCCGTCGACACCTCGGGTCTGAGCTCGGTCAACGTCGGCTACCTGGTGGCCCTCGCGGTGTTCATCCCCGTCTCCGGCTGGCTCGGCAACCGCTTCGGCACCCGGCGCACCGCCCTGGCCGCCCTGCTGCTGTTCACCGTGGCCTCCGCACTGTGCGCCACCGCGGGTTCCCTCGAAGCGCTCACCGCGTACCGCGTCCTCCAGGGCGTCGGCGGGGGGCTGCTCGCCCCGGTCGGGATGACGATGATGCTGCGCGCGTTCCCCGTCGCCGAGCGGCTACGGGCGCAGCAGTACGTCATGCTGCCGACCGCGGTCGCCCCGGCCCTCGGACCGGTCCTCGGCGGCTGGCTGGTGGACACCGCCTCCTGGCACTGGGTGTTCCTCGTCAACCTCCCCGTCGGAGTCCTCGCCCTGCTCTTCGGGGCGGCTGTCCTGCCCGACTTCCCCGGCCTGGGCGCCCCCCGCTTCGACGTACCGGGCTTCGTCCTCGCGGGCGGCGGCCTCGCGGCGGTCCTGTACGCCCTCACCGGCGCCCCGGACCGCGGCTGGGGAAGCGCGGACACCCTGGTTCCCCTGGTGGGCGGCGTGGCGTTCCTCGCCGCGCTCGTCCCGTGGGAGCTGCGCGCCGGCCATCCGATGATCGACCTGCGGGTCGCCGAGGACCACCTGTTCCGCACGACCCAGCTGGTCCTGCTGCCGACGGGGGCGGCGTTCATGGGCGTGCTGTACCTCTATCCCCAGTTCCTGCAGACCGACCTGGGCTACGACGCGCTCCACTCGGGCCTCGCCACCTTCCCGGAGGCCCTTGGCATGCTGACCGCCTCCCAGGTCGTGCCCCGCCTCCACGACCGGGTCGGCCCCCGCCGCCTGATGGTGGTGGGCGGCGCCGGAGCCGCCCTGGTCGTCGTCTTCCTGGCGATCCTCACCACCGCCCCGCACCCCCTCGCCCTGTACCCGTCGATGTACCTGCTCGGAGCCTCCGTGGGCCTGCTCTTCGCGAGCGCCCAGAACGCCGCCTTCGTCACGGTCCCGCCCGCCCGCACGGCCGACGCCACCACCCTCCTCAACATGCAGCGGCAGACCGCCGGCGCCTTCGGAGTGGCCCTGGCCGGGACCCTGACGGCGTCGCTCGTCCCGGCGGCCGGCACCGGCACCGCCCACGCCGACCGCATCGCCTTTCTCACCCTGGCCGCCCTGTGCCTGGGCGCCGCCGTCCTCGCCCTGCGCGTCAGCGACCGACGGGTCAGGGAGGCGTACGACGCCGCCGCCCCGCGTCCCGCCCGTGCAGAGCCCGTGCGACCGGGGCGCGCCGTGCCCGACGCGGAACCGGACCCGAGACCGTGACCGACCCGGCAGCCACC
This sequence comes from Streptomyces fuscichromogenes, assembly GCF_014645815.1. Taxonomy (GTDB): domain Bacteria; phylum Actinomycetota; class Actinomycetes; order Streptomycetales; family Streptomycetaceae; genus Streptomyces; species Streptomyces fuscichromogenes. Next base: position 3,771 of record NZ_BMML01000003.1, read on the forward strand.
GGCATCCTCGCCGTCGGCGTGCCGGTGCCGGAGGCCGACGCCGAAACCCACGGGGCACGGAGAGTCCTCGGCGGACCACGGGACGTGGCCCCGTCCGCCCGGTATCGGACGCCCGCGCGGTACCGGGCGGTTCCGCGCGGGCGAGGCCGGCTACCAGGTGCGGGCGGTGCGCCGGAGGGTGTCGCGCACCCGGACCACGTCGGGGTTGGCCTCGGCGCCGGGGCGCTGGACGAGGAAGAGGGTGTTGAGCGGCGGCTCCTGCGGCGCGTGGAGGAGAACGAGCCGGCCGGAGTCGAGGTACTCCTGGCACAGTGAACGGGGCAGCACGCTGAAGCCCGCGCCCGCGTTGACCGCGGAGAGCACCGCGTACAGGTTGGGCACGGTGACGGCGGCTCGTGCGGTGAGCTGTCTGCCGAACACGGCAGGTCCTCCGCGTACGTCACCATGGGCACCTCCCGCAGGGCGGCACCGGGGTCGCCCGCCTCCGGGTGGCCGGCCAGGCGTGCGGCCCAGACCGGACTCGCGACCAGGAGGTACTCCTCGTCGGCGAGCGGCACCGACTCCAGCGCCCGGCCGCGGGGCCGCCGGGTGGCGATGACCAGGTCGTGGCGACCGGCCCGCATCTCCTCCAGCAGCGGCTCGGGAAGTCCCTGGGCGACGCGGAGCTGGACGCCGTCGGCGACGAGCGGGACGAGTGCGGGCAGGACCCGTACGCACAGCAGCTCCGAGGGACCGGCCAGGTGCACCGGCGCGGCGAGCGAGCCGGACCCCTCCAGACCGCTCAGCGCGTCGAGCGGGGCGGCCAGCCGGCCCGCCATCTCGTGGGCGTACGGCGTGGGCTCCACGCCTCGGGGCAGCCGGGTGAACAGCTCGCGGCCGGTCTGCTGTTCCAGAGTGCGGATCTGCGCGGTCACGGTGGGCTGGGAGAGCCCGAGCCGCGGCGCCGCCGCCGTGAACGACCCGGCCCGGTACACCGCCAGAAAGGTCCGCAGCAGGTTGAGGTCCGCGTGCTGCGGGAGCTGTCCGCCACCGGCTCCCGGGGGCGGGACCGTGGCATGCGTCCGGTGCTTCATGGCCTCCAGCCTAACCGGGCAGTCCATCGGCATCCCGATACCGGGAATCGGCTTCCTTATTGGTGATCGGATGGCTGTCCGTCCTAGCGTGAGAGACGCCGCCGGGTGGCGGCGGCCCACCCGAGTGGCGACGATGCAGGCAGAAGCAGGGAGCAGCATGGCGGAGATCCTTTTTGTGATGACCGGTGCCGACCGGTGGACACTGGCCGACGGCACCGCACACCCCACCGGCTTCTGGGCCGACGAGGCGACCGTCCCGTACGAGGCGTTCACGGCCGCCGGCCACCAGGTCACCGTCGCCACCCCGGGCGGTGTGGTCCCGCCGGTCGACCCCGCCAGCCTGGCCCCGCAGGCGGGCGGCGGCGAGGAGAACGCCGCGGCGGTCCGCGCCGTCGTGGCGGGCGCCCCGGAGTTCCGCGCCCCGGTCGCCCTCACGGACGTACGGCTCGACGACTTCGACGCCGTGTACGTCCCCGGGGGACACGGCCCGATGGAGGACCTGGCGGTCGACGCCGACTCCGGCCGGCTCCTCACCCGGGCGCTGGAGTCCGGTCTGCCGGTGGGCGTGGTCTGCCACGGCCCGGCGGCCCTGCTCGCCGCCGTCAAGGAGGACGGCACCAACGCGTTTGCCGGCTACCGGATCACCGCGTTCACCAACACGGAGGAGCGGCTGGCCGGCAGCGCCGACGGCGCCAGGTGGCTGCTCCAGGACCGACTCACCGAGGCCGGTCTCGAGGTCGAGGCGGGCGAGCCGTGGGCCCCGCACATCGTGGTCGACCGGGGCGTCGTCACCGGCCAGAACCCGGCCTCCGCCGGTCCGCTCGCCGCCGAACTCCTCAAGAAGCTTTCCTGACACCGCACTTCACCGTAAGGACACCCGCATGACCACGCAGAACGCGATCAACTGGCCCGCGAAGTACCTCCCCGGCACCGGCGACAACTTCGTCTCCAACGAGGTGATCGTCCAGGGCCTCACGGCCGCCCGGGTCTGGCACTACCTGGTCGACACCTCCGAGTGGGAGGGCTACTACGACAACGTCGCCGACATCTCCTTCCCCGTGGCCGGCGGTCCCGTGCTCAAGGACGACCAGGACTTCAGCTTCGGCACCTTCGGCTTCCCGCCCCTGGACGCCCGTGTCGTCGAGTTCCAGGCCCCGGCGGACGGCGTCCCTGGCCGGCTGTCCTGGACGGCGAAGCAGGACGGCAAGCCCGAGGAGCGGCTGGACGTGCTGCACGCCTGGCTGGTGGAGGACCTGCCCGGCGGCCGGGTACGGATCCTCACCCAGGAGACCCAGATCGGCGAACCGGCCGCGGCCCTGGCCGGCGAGCGGCCGAACCCGATGCTCAACGGCCACCAGGCCTGGCTGGACGGCCTGGTCCGCGCCGCCGCCGAGTGACCCGTGCCCCAGGGACCGCCTCCGGCCCTCGGGGGGCGCATGCCCTCCCGCTCGCCGGCAGCCGTCTCCTCCTGCTCGCACGGCAGGACCGGGACAGCCGGCGTCCCGGGTTCCGTGCAGAGCGCCTCGGCTGATCCGTGGCACAGCGGGTTCCACCCTTCAGGGCGCGGCGTGGGTGACGTGCGTCGTCATCCATCGGGCACCTCTAGGACAGGAATCGACCTAGTGCGGAGCTAGCGTCATCACCCGCGTTGAGGCACTCGCCCCCAGGAGGCAGTCAGATGTCCGTCAAGCCGGTTCCCCAGGGCTACAACACCGTGACGCCGTGGATCGTCTCGCGCGACACAGTGCAGCTCATCGACTTCATGAAGAGGGCGTTCGACGCGGAAGAACTCGCGTGCCTGGCCGGGAAGGACGGAAGCATCGAGCATGCGGAGGTGCGGATCGGCGACTCGGTGGTGATGATGTTCGACGCGCGGCCGGAGTGGCCGCCGACCCCCGGCTTCCTCCGCCTCTACGTCGAGGACGCCGATGCCGTGCACCGGCAGGCCGTTGCGGCCGGCGGGACCTCGGTCACTGAGGTCACCCACCTGTTCTTCGGCGACCTGGTCGGGCGGGTGCGCGACCCGCTGGGCAACCTGTACTGGATCCAGACCCGCGTGGAAGACCTGAGCCCGCAGGAGATGGAACGCCGCCTCGACGACCCGGAGTTCACCAAAGCGATGGAGTACGTCCAAAGCGCCGACTTCTTCCCAGACCGAGCCCCTGACCTCGACTGAGTAGCCACCGTCCTGCCTGCCACACCAGGGTGAGAAGAGGGTGCCCAAGATCGTTGTGTGACGAACGAGAACCTGGGCACCCTGCTGACTGCACTGTACGTGAAGATCGATGACGGGCTGGAGACCCATCGCTGGATGGGCAGGCCACCGCGGCTGAGCGACTCCGAACTGGTCACCCTCGCGGTCGCGCAGGCTCTCCTCGGCTTCCACTCCGAGACACGCTGGCTGCGTTACGCGAACGTGCACCTGGTGTCGATGTTCCCGTATCTGCCGCAGCAGTCTGGGTACAACAAGCGCCTCAAAGCGGCATTGCCGCTGGTGAAGAAGGCGATACGGATGCTCGCGGCGGACACGGACTTCTGGTTCGACACCCACTGGATCGTCGACTCCACACCGGTGCCGTGCGGCATGTCCCGCCCGACGGTGAAGCGGTCGGACCTGGCTGGCTGGGCCGGATACGGGTACTGCGCCTCGCACTCCCGGTTCTTCTGGGGCCTGCGCCTGTACCTGGTGTGGACGAGCGCGAAGTGCTGCAGGCCATGCTCGACCTCGACGCCGGCCTGGTAGCCGTCCGGCCCGGGCTGCTGCTGATCGCCGACAAGGGCTTTGCCTCCAAGGAGTTCGAGAACGACCTTGCCATGCGCGAGATCGAGCTGCTGCGGCCCTCGTTCAAGCGCGAGAAGAAACGCCGGGGAGAGGGGCTGCTGAAGTCGGTGCGGCAGCTGATCGAATCTGCGAATGACACTCTCAAGGGCCAGCTCGATCTCGAACAGCACGGCGGCCGCACCGCTGAGGGCGTCGCGGTCCGCGTCGCCCAGCGCGTCCTCGCCCTGGCCGCAGCCATCTGGCGTAATCACAAGACTGGCCAGCCTGTCATGCGTTCCCTGATCGCATTCGATCACTGAACACATCGGACTTACTCGTCTAGCGGGCGAGAAACGGACCCAGCACCGCGGTGAGTTCGGCAGGGGCGTCCAGGGCGACGAGGTGGGCGGCGGTGGCGAACTCGACCAGGGTGGCATCGGGGATCTCCGAGGCGTAGCGCCGGGCGATGTCCTGGAAGTCGGCGACGTCGAGCCTGCCGATTCCGACGAGCGTGGGGACGGAGACGGCGGAGAGGCCGCTCTTCACGGGGTCCTGGGAACACTCCGCGACGACGCCCTGGTTCACCAGCGACGTCCGTAGCGGGCCACGGAGCCGGTCGGCCAGTCCGGCGCCGACGTCCGCCCACTGCCGAGCCGGCCCGCGCAGCCACATGTCCAGGTTCACCTGGACCGCGGCGTCGAGGTCACCCGATGCCAGGGCCACCGTCTCCGCCTCGTCGTAGGCCACCATGTCCGCGGACCAGTCGTATCCCGGCCATGGCGGGGCGAGCAGCGCGAGGGAGTGCACCCGGTCCGGGTGGGCGATCCCGAAGTCCACGGCCACCCGACCGCCCCAGGACGCGCCGACCAGCCGGACACGTTCGTGGCCGAGGTGGTCCAGGAGACGGCACAGATCGTCGCTCTCCCTGAACGGGCCGCCCGGCGGGGCGGATTCACCGAAGCCGCGCAGGTCATAGCGAACGACGGTGTGCCGTTTCGCCAGGTCGGGAACGACCGCGTCCCACATCCGGTGGTCGGCGACCCCGGCGTGCACGAGTACGACGGGCGGTCCGTCGCCGGCGACGACGTAGGAAAGATGCCCCAGACCATCGACGAGTGTGAGCATCCGCAGATGCTCGCAGGACGACTGCGCGCCCGCCACTCAATAAGGGCAAGGCCGCTGCCCTCCCTCTCCGGACCCGACGAACGGTCAGCTCCGGGGGGGGGCGAGTGCGGTCCTCCGGTGAACCGGACCGCTACTGGCGCGCATCATCAGGTCGTGCGCCATCCCCGGCTGCAGCGGAAACTGAGTCCCCCGGCCTGCTCCATCTGCCGGCCCCAGCCTCCGGACCCGCGGGCTGCAGGCGTGGCGGCCAGGTGCCGTTTGACGGTGTGGTGGGCATGACTCACGTCGGGGTGGCGGTGGTGCGTTCGGGGAACGGTGCGCACGTCACAGCGAGGGACCGGGGGCGATGACAGTCGAGGAACTCGTGGCGGCAGTGGTCGCCTTGGCAGTCGTGTCTGCGAAGAGGCTGGGCGCAGGTCTGGCGGATCGTGCGGTGCAGGGTGTTGAGCAGTCGGTGGTCGACCGGTTGGGGCGGCTGTACCGGTGGATCGCCGGACGGCTGCCGGGCGAGGAGGGCGCGGTCCTGGTCCACGAGGCAGGCCGTTCTCCCGCTGCCCAAGCGCTGCTGAGACGGAGGCTGGTACGGGCTCTGAGCGAGGATCCTGCGGGAGTTGAGGAACTGCGGCTGCTGCTGGCGCCCGCGTCGGCCTTTGCCCATGGCGGTTCCGTTCTCCGCGAATCGCCTGGCGTCCCGCGTCAACTGCCGTCGGCACTGGCGGATTTCACTGGCCGGGGCCAGGAGATCGCACGGTTGGTGGAGGCAGCTGAGCGTCCGGGTGGGTGCAGGATTTGCCTGGTGCACGGTCCCGGCGGGATCGGCAAGACATCTGTCGTGGTGCAGGCCGCGCACCGGCTGACGGCGTCCTACCCTGACGGTCAGCTCTTCGTCGACCTGAACGGGGCGGAAGAACGCCCCGCTGTCGTGGCGGAGGTCCTTGGCGACTTCCTGGCGGCGCTGGGAGTGCCGCGCGGAGGAATCCCCGACGACGAGGCCGGACGGACACGGCAGTTCCGAACGGAGTCGGCCGGCCGGCGTGTCCTGGTCGTCCTGGACAACGCGGCCGACGAACAGCAGGCAAGCGCGCTGATACCAGGTGGGTCCGCGTGCGCTGTCCTGATCACCAGCCGCCGGCCTCTTGCTACGTTGGCCGTGGACGAGCGGGTCCCGTTGTCCGGGTTGGACGAGGGCACCGCCTGGGATCTGTTGCGACGGATCGGCGGCGCGGACCGGGTGGACGAGGACCCGGAATCGGGTCGCGACGTGGTCCGTCTGTGCGGCGGGCTCCCGCTGGCCCTGCGCATCGCGGGAGCGCGGCTGGCCACGTTTCCGGCGCGTACCGTGAGTTCCTTCGCCCGCGACCTCGCCGACGACCACCGACGGCTGGACGTGCTGAGCCTGGGCGAGCGCAGCGTTCGCGCGGTCTTCCGCGCCGCTTATCAGCCGCTCCCGGTGTTGCAGCAGCGTGCGTTCAGACTGCTGTCGGCCCTGGACACTCCCGACCTGCCGGCCTGGGCGCTGTCACCCTTGCTCGACGTGGATGCCGGTGCAGCCGACGCATGCCTGGAAGGACTGCTCCTTGCGCATCTCGTTCAGGCTCGGCGCGACAGGACAGCCGGCCAGCGCATCGGGCTGCACGATCTCGCGCGCGGGTATTCCAAGGAGCGGGCGGCCGGCCATCTGGCCGACGAAGCAGATGAAGCAGACGAGGCAGACGAGGCCGACAGCGCCGTGCGGCGCCTGTTGGGTGCCCTCCTCGGCGCGGCCGACGCAGCCGACGCTCGGCTACGGCCGGCCGGCGCCCGGCACGGCGGCCGTGACGGGGCGGTCCGTCATGCGCCGCCAGACGACGCGTTGGCCGGCAACGTGCGGGAGGCCGTCGAGTGGTTCGAAGCCGAGCGGGTCGTGCTGGTGGCAGCTGTCACCCACGCGCACGCGCGTGGGTGGTGGGAGCTGTGCTGGGAGATCACCGACGCGATGAGCGTCGCTCTTGAGCATCAGTGGCGCTGGGACATCAGTGTTCGGACCCATGAGCTCGCTCTGGATGCGGCCGACAGCCTGGGAGACGGCCGAGCCCGTGCCGCTCTGCTGCGCAACCTCGGCGAAGCCTTACGTGACGGCGGCAGCGACCTGGGCAGGGCGGCTGACTGCTTCAGGGAAGCGATCGAGCTCTTCCAGAACTCGGGCGACGCACACGGCGAGAGCGACGCCCTGGGCAACCTGGGAATCCTGCAGCGACAACAGGGCGTACTGAGGGAAGCCGCGCGAACGCTCACCGCGGCAGAGATGCTCTTCAGGGGCCTGCCGCTTGAGCGTGGGCTGGCCTGGACCCTGCGGGAAAAAGCGGTGATCGGTCGGCACCAGGCTCACTACACCCGAGCTCTCGCCCAACTCGACGAAGCACAGGGCCTGTTCGCCGCCAACGATGAACCCCGCGGTGTCGGGTGGGTCCTGCGCACCCGAGCCGACACCGAAAAGGAGAGCGTGCTGGACGGCTGCCCGCTTCCTCGCCGCTGGTACACCGGCCCCTGGCCCGGCCATCGTGTCGTCGGCCGTCCCGAACAGGATCCGCGATGGGCCGCAGCCCGCACCCACTACGAGCACGCTGCCCGGCTCCTGTACGCCGTCCGAGACCACCGCGGGCACACCTGGACCACTCTGGGACTCGCCGACATGGCCCTCTACGAGGACGACCACACCGCCGCCGAGCTGATCAGCCGCGCGCTCCGGGAGACCGACGCCTGCGGCGACCACCGAGGCCACAGTAGAGCGCTGACCGTCCAGGCCCTGTTACGCGCTGAGACAAACCGCCTCAGTGACGCGATCACACTGGCAGAACAAGCCCTCAACGGCCCCCACGACCACGTCGGCGCCGCTCAGGCCAGCTTCCGGCTGGCTCGCCTCTACGGCGCCGCCGGCCGGCACCAGGACGTGCTCCATACCGTCCGGCAGTCCCGAACCCATCACCACGCTGCCGGAATGCCTTTCCCCGACCTTCCTGACACCGGACTAGCCGGCGCGCTCACCCGCCCCGTACCCCGAGCCCGTCGCTTCCGCCTGCATCGGTGATTCCTCAGGCCTGACAGATCTGTCGGACGCACCCTGGACCTCGCCTTCGTGCGAGGCGCGAGTGGTTCCCCAGAGCACCTCGTCGGCGTGCTGGTCCGTTTCGCGTCCCGCCTGGTGGAACCGGACGATGCTGGCGGAACGGGCGCCATAGACTCGCCCCGCCTGTGGCCTGGAGGGCAAGCGGGTGTTGTCATCAGGAAGGGACCAGTACGTTGAGTGCAACGGTGTGGAGCGACGCCCCGATCTACGAACGGCTCATACGCGAACGTGGCGATGTCGCCGCCGATGCGCGCAAGACGGCAGAGGCGACCTGGCGAGAGGTCGGCCGGGCCATGGACTTTCGTCTCCCGGGCATCGGCGGCCACATCGCCACACACGACGTCCGGCCTCGTTGACCGTCGCGAGCCATTGCCACCGCGACGCAGCAGGCCGGGTCGTCCGCCGGTGCGGCCGCGGCGGCAACTGAGGGACGGCATGCGGTGGCGGACCGGGACCGGTGCCCCGTGGCAGTGGTGTGCGACAGCATCCACGGCATGACGGGCACAGGGGTGGGCCGCGGACCGGACTTGTTCCGAGAGGGCGATTTCCCCATCTGCACGCTGACCTTCGTGCGGGATCTGCCCCCGGCGGAACTGCTCAAGCGCATGGGGGTGGCCCCGGAGACCCTGGCGCTTCGAGACGCCGCAGACCTGGTGGACGACTTCGGTGACGACCTGTTCGACGACGAGGAACCCGCCGTCACCAGCGGTATCGACGGCTCGTGGGCGTGGGCACGGAGGCCGTGGTGCTGCACGACAACGAGAAGCCGATGCGCTGGTTCACGTACGCGGTGGGCGGCGAGATCATCGTCGACTTCCACACGCTCCACCCCCTTGGGCTCGTTCCCGGGCAGGTCGCGCCCCTGCACGGCGTCCTGGCACTGGTAGAGAGCGCAGGTGAGATCCGGCTGAGGCGACCGGACGACGTCGACGACGAGCGTTGGAGTGGCAGGTTGCTTCCCCTTCCTGCCCCACCCCTACCCTGACGGATTGCTCCCGGGCGAGTGATGCCCCACCCTCCGGGTCCCTCTCCAAGCCGAGGTCTGGTGTCCTGCCTCAGACCTGCTGGCCGCCGGCCCCCGCGCGGGCGTGCCGGCGTCCTTCGCGTGTTCCGATCATCGGCCGCTGGTCAGGGGAGGTGATGATGCCGCCCGCCCCGTGGAAGACCAGGTTGTTGGCGCTGATGCCGGGACGGTCGAGGAGCTGGGCGAGCGAGGCGCTGATGAGTTCGCTGACGTCGTCGCAGTCGAGGAGCGTCTCGGAGAGCGCGCCGTGGGCCAGCCAGAGGGGCAGCAACTCCTTGCGGGTGTCGAGATCGAAGTCGCGGTTGAAGTCGGTGCCCGCGGTGTCTCCCACTTCCACACGGGTGAAGCGGTGTCGGGGGTGCTCCAGGCGCAGACTCAGCAGTGCCTGGTCGAGAGCGGCCTTGCTCGCGCTGTACGCGCCGACACCGTGGTAGGGACGCCCCACGCTTCGTGACGAGACGAAGGCCGTGAGACTGCCCGGGGAGAGCTCGGGCAACAGGTGGGAGGTGACGAGGAGAGGCCCCACCACGTTGGTGGCGAACAACCGCTGCCACACCGGCGCGGTGGTCTTCGTGATCGGTGTGATGGGGGAGACGGCGGCGCAGTGCACCACCAGATCGATCCCACCCAGCCCGGCCAGGGCCTCCTCGGCGATGCGCGCGCAGTCGTCGGGGTCGGCGAGATCCGCCGGTACGGCCAGACCGTCCACCTGGTTCGCCACCGACTCCAGCAGGTCCCTGCGTCGCGCCGCGACAGCGACGCGTGCGCCGCCGCCGGCAGCGGTGAGGGCGATGGAACGCCCGATCCCGGAGGACGCTCCGACGACGAGCACTCGTCGGCCGGTGAAGTCCGTCTGCGGCATGGAATCTCCCTGGGCAGGCACGTAGGGGTGGGCGTCGCCGAGTCTCGGAGCCTCCGAAAGTGTAATGCGGTATTGCGAATATGAGAATGCTCTTCTCGTACGCCGTGTGTCCCGCTCCCACCCGCCGGGGCGGACGAGGCGGACGGCGGCCCCGACGGTACGGGTGCCCTTCTTCAGGTCGTCACTCGCGTCATGGCTGTGCACTCCGGCGGTGCATGGGTGGCCGGTCGAGTATCTCGACGTACATGATCCGGCCGTCCACGACGTCCAGGATCAGCATGCCTTTGGAGGGTGAGAGTGGCACACACCGGTGGCCCGGGCCGTACGGCTGCCCTCGCGGATGATCTGCCGTCAGGATGCTCTGGCAGAAGTCGTCGCCGCAGTCGCACTCGTCGACCAGGCGCAGATCCCACGCGCAGACAGCCAGATCGCGTTCTCCTTCCTCCTCCAGGAGGGCGGTCAACTCGGCGATGAGATCCGGGAAGACGTCGCGAATGAGGGGGTGCTCCTGCTCCATGGGCGGAGGGTAGCCGAGTCGGCTGACTGGACGCGATGACGTTTCCGACGCTGCGGGGCGGCGGGTGTGCCGCCGGTGTCCGGGTCCAGGACCTGCCGCTGCCCCAACCGGTGCGGGATCGTGGTCGCGTCGGCAGCCGGGTGATCGACGCGTCACCGGCGGGCAGAACGAACCGGCTTCCGTGGAACCGGCGGTGAAGAAGCGGGCACGGGCTCCGGGAGGCCGCTGCCCGCCCGGAGCCCGTCGAGCCCGGTAGTGGCCTATGCCCAGCAGCCGTTGACCGTGGCCGCCAGTCCGTCGAGGGCGTCCTTGGTGGCGGCCGGGTCGGCGGTGGAGTTGTTCTCGATGAAGGAGAAGATCTTCCAGCGTCCGTCCTCGGCCCTGGTCAGCCCGCTCAGGGCGATCGCGCCGGTGAGGGTGCCGGTCTTCGCCTGGACCTTGCCGACTGCGCACTGCGAGTCCGCGGTGTCGAACCGGCCCCATTCTGGACCCAGGGTGGAACCTGCCTCGCCGGCCACGGGCAGGCCGTCGATGATGGCGGAGAGGGTCTGGGCGTTGCCGGGGCTGTCGGCCACGTCGAGGATGTCGGCGATGGTCCGGGCCGGGATGCGGTTGGCGCGGGACAGCCCGCTGCCGTCGTGGATCTCGTAGTTGTCCAGCGAGACGCCGTACCGGCCGAGCACCTCGCGGACGACCGCCGCGCCGTCCTCGAAGGTCGGCTGGTGGCCGGCGCCGATCGCGGTCATCCGGAGCAGTGTCTCGGCGATATCGTTGTCACTCACCTTCAGCATGTGCTTCACGATGGTGGACAGCGTGTCGGACCGGTGCTCGGCCACCGGCACGTCACCCGTCCCGGCGGTTCCGTGGGCGACGGCACCGGTGACGGTGACGCCCTGCTGGGCGAGCAGCTTGGCGAAGGTCTGGCCCGCGTCCAGAGACGTGTCCGTGACCTGGTCGCCGTCGACCACCAACGCCCGCACCGGCGTGACGGAGTCGGGGTAGTAGCCGTCGTTCCAGCCGGTGGCGAGCGTGGGCTCGGGGAAGAGGCTGTCGTCCACCCGGACCTTGACGGAGGTGAGCCCGGCGCTCTTGAGTCCCGCGACGGCGGTCTTCGCCATGGTGGTGAGGTCGGCGCTGGTCAGGGTGCGGTCGCCCCCGCCGACGAGGGTCAGCGTGCCGTTGCCGTAGACGGCCTTGGTGGTGAACCGGTGGTCGGGGCCGAGCACCGTCAACGCGGCGGTGGCGGTGCCGAGTTTGGTGTTGGACGCGGGCATCAGCGCGGTGGTCGCGTCGTGGCCCCAGACGACGTTGCGGGACGTGGCGTCGATGACGACGCCGCTGAGCGTGCTGCCGAGGCGGGTGTCCTGGACACGCGTGTCGAGGTTGTCCGCGATCGTCTGCTCGGCGGGGTCGAGTGCGGTGGCCGCGGTCCTGGAGGCGGTGTTGCCGGCGGCGAAGGCGGTCGTGCCGAACAGGATCGTTCCGGCGACGGGGGCGGTCACCGCGACGACGGCGACTCGGCGGAATGCGGGGCTGAGCGTTCTCGCCTTGCGGTGACGACCGGTGGAGTGGACGGGGGATGGGGGGTTGGACATGCAGGCCTCTATGAAGTGCTCGTGGGAGAACGGGAGTTGTGAGAGAGAACCCGGGTTCTTGAGAGTGAAAGTTACAGGCGTGATCCCGTTTCCGAGGTGCTTCCTGTGAAGACGGCGCGTCCCGGCTCGGCACCACCGCAGCTCCCGGGATCTGATCCGGGCGGCCGAGAGCACCAGGGCCGCGTGAACCGGCAGAGCGGGACGACCACGGGGCATCGCGCACGCGGGGTGAGCCGTCGCACTGCCAACCGGCCTTTGAGGACCCGCGCGCTCATGAGTTCTACGGCCCCGGTCTCCGCCTCATGCGTCCAGCCCGCCGCGCTTGACCAACTGGGCGGCGATGACGTTCCGTTGGATCTCGTTGGTGCCCTCTCCGACGATCATCAGCGGGGCGTCGCGGAAGTAGCGTTCGACGTCGAACTCCGTGGAGTAGCCGTAACCCCCGTGAATACGGACGGCGTTGAGAGCGATCTGCATCGCCGTCTCGGAGGCGAAGAGCTTCGCCATGCCTGCCTCCATGTCCACCCGGCGCCCGGCCTCCGCCTCCCTGGCCGCGTACAGGGTCAGTTGCCGGGCGGCGGTCAGCGAGGTGGCCATGTCGGCGAGGTAGTGGCCGATGGCCTGGTGCTGCCAGATCGGCTTGCCGAACGACTCCCGCTCCTGGGCGTAGGCGAGCGAGTCCTCCAGCGCGGCCCGGCCGACACCGAGGGCGCGCGCGGCTACCTGGAGGCGGCCGGTCTCCAGGCCCTTCATCATCTGCGCGAACCCCTTGCCCTCCACCCCGCCGAGGACGGCGTCGGCCGGCGCCCGGTAGCCGTCGAAGCTCAGCTCACAGCTCTCGACGCCCTTGTAGCCGAGCTTCGGCAGGTCACGGGAGACCGTCAGGCCGGGCCCGTGCTCGACGAGCAGGATCGAGATGCCCCGGTGGGCGGGCGTGGCGTCCGGGTCCGTCTTGCACAGGAGGGCGATCAGGGCGGAGCGCCGGGAGTTCGTGATCCACGTCTTCGCCCCGTCGACCACATAGCCCTCGGCGTCGCGGCGGGCGACGGTGCGCATGGCCTGGAGGTCCGAGCCGCCGCCCGGCTCGGTGAGGGCCATGGTCGCCCGGATCTCACCGGTGGCCAGCTTCGGCAGGTGGCGACGCCGCTGTTCCTCGGTGCCGAACCGCGCCAGCAGCTTGGCCACGACCGTGTGGCCGCCCATGGCCCCGGCCAGACTCATCCAGCCACGGGCCAGTTCCTCGGTGACCAGCACGTAGCAGGGGACGGAGACCGGGGTGCCGCCGTACTCCTCGGGCACCGCCAGCCCGAAGATGCCGAGCCGCTTCATCTGCTCGACCAGCGTCTCGGGGTAGGTGTCGGAGTGTTCCAACTCCCGTACCACAGGCCTTACTTCCTTGTCGACGAAGGCGCGAACGGTACGGACTACGGACTGCTCGTCATCGGACAGGATGTCGAAAGTGCTCATGTTGGGCGTACTCCCGGAAGACGACGGGGGTCACCATCATGAGGAATCACGGACATGTAGGTGGACTGGAAATTCGTCATGTCCCCATGAATTTCCGGGACGGCGCCGGCAGGGGGCCGGGACCGTGGACGTCACAGTCGGCGGTGACCCGGAAGTGCCCGGGTGACACGCCGGGTGTGGCTGTCACTCGGGCGGGCGATCTCCGCCATGAACTGCCGGTACGGAAGCGCGAGATGACTCCGCCGAACTGATCGCGCGGCTCCTCCGGACCGGGGCCGAGTTCCGCGCCGGGCACGGGCCCGGCGGGTGCGCGACGCACGGCAGCGGATCAGCCCGCCGCCGCCAGCCGAGCGGTCCGGCCGCGCAACGCCGTCGAGAAGCGGTCCGTGACCTCCGCCAGTGCCGCGGCCGACGCGGGGGCCACGGTCACCCTGCCGTCGGCGTCCGTCGTGATGTCCTTGTCGAGCGTGAACCAGCCGGGGACGATGTGCGCGGCGCCCATGGAAGTGAGCACCGGGCGCAGGGCGTAGTCGATGGCCAGGACGTGCGCCGTGCTGCCGCCGGTCGCCAGCGGCAGCACGGTCTTGCCGGCCAGCGCGTACTGGGGGAGCAGGTCGAGGAGCGACTTCAGGAGGCCCGAGTAGGCCGCCTTGTAGATCGGCGTGCCGATCACCACCCCCTCGGCCCGCTCGAACAGCGCGGCGGCCTCGACGACGGCCGGATGCGCGAAGTCCGCGCCCAGCAGGGCCTGTGCGGGCAGGGTCCGGACGTCGAGGGCGATCACCTCGTGGCCCTGCGCGGCCAGTCGGCGGTCCAGGTGACGCAGCAGGCGCCCGGTGCGCGAGGTGGCGGACGGGCTTCCGGAGACGGACAGGACAGTGGCCATGGTGAGCCTTCCAGGGTCGGGGCGGGGAGTCGGTCGGGGGGCGGAGCTGTCCACGGCGCTCACCACGTGCTCACCAGGCGCTCGACTCGACCGTGAGCACCGGCACCAGGCCGGTGCGCAGTGTCTCCAGGAACGTGACGACCTCGGCCGCGACCGAGCGGTGCTGGAGGTCGTTGAGGATGTCGTGGTGGCCACCGCGGACGACCGCGAGCCGGGCGCGGGGCCAGTTCTTGGCCGCACGGTCCAGCGCGTCGCGGTCCGCGAGCGGATCGGCGTCACCGGCCAGCAGCAGGGCGGGTACCGCGAGTTCGCCGTCGTACGCGGCCGTGAGCAGGGTCTCGTCCACCGCGTCGGCGAGGGTTCCGCGGCGGAACCGGGTGTCGTCGGTCAGCCTGGCGCGGTGGGTCGGGCAGGAGGTGCGCGCGTCGAGTTCCTCCTCCCAGGTAGCGGTGGCGGTGGTGGCGGTGCGTCCGGGGAGGCCGGCGAGGACGACAGCGTCCGGCCGCGGCGCCCCGCCGCCCTCCGGGCGGCCGAGCAGCGCGGCGATCGCGAGGGCCCCGAGGTCCGCTCCGGCCAGCACGAGCGGTCGTACGACACCGTCGGCGCCGTCCGGCGCGGTGCCCTCGGCGGCCGCGGCGAGGGCGGCGCCGAACCGGTCCAGGGCGCCGGGGAGGTCGGCGGCGTCGAGGGCCGGGGGGTCGACGACCCGGACCAGGTAGGCGTCGGCCGCGAGACGCCTGCCGAACCGCTCGTAGGTCGCCCGGCTCTCGCCCCGGCCCGGCACCACCACGACCGTGCCGCGGACGAGCAGGCCTTCGGGGCCGTGGTGGTCGGTGTACTCGGTCGTGGTCATGTCCTCACTCCTGCGGTCTGCGGTCGGCGGTATCGGCGGTCTGCGGTCGGTTCTCGGTTCTCGGCTCTCGGGTGGAGGCCGTGGACGGTCTGTGGTCGGTGGCCGCCGTCAGTCGTTCGCGAGCGCGCGCTCGCGGGTGTGACGGTTGACGGGGACGGGCAGGCCGAGGTTGCCGCGCAGGGTGTCGGCGGTGTACTCGGTGCGGAACAGGCCGCGCTTCTGGAGCAGCGGGACCACGCCGTCGACGAAGAGTTCCAGGTCCTCCTCGGTGCGGAAGGCGAGGTTGATGCCGTCGAAGGTGCCGGCGGCGAACCACCGCTCGACGGTGTCCGCGACGGTCTCCGGCGCGCCGACGAACGGTGAGCGGCGGAACTCGTTGGCCGATGCGGCGACCTGGCGGAGCGTCAGCTTCTCGGCGCGGGCCCGCTCGATGATCCCCGCGGCGCTGGTGCGGCCGCCCTTCTCGGCGAGGTGGGCGATGTCCGGGAACGGCGCGTCCAGGTCATGGGCACCGAAGTCGTAGGCGCCGAACGACCGGCCGAGGAGCGCCAGGTTGCGCACCAGGTCGTTGTCCTCCTCGAAGATCTCCCGCTCCCGGCGCAGGGCCGCCTCGTCGGTGGCGGCGACGACCGGGCCGCCGTGGATGAAGATCTTGATGTGCTCGGGGTCCCGGCCGTAGGCGGCGGTACGGCGCTTGATGTCGGCGTAGTAGTCCTGGGCCTGCTCCAGCGAGCCGCCCGGGGCGTAGATGCCCTCGGCGACCCGGGCGGCGAGGTCGCGGCCCTCCTCGGACACCCCGGCCTGGAAGATCACCGGCTGGCCCTGCGCCGAGCGGGACAGGTTGAGCGGGCCGGCGACCTTGAAGTGCTCGCCCACGTGGTTGAGTTCGTGCAGCCTGGCCGGGTCCAGGAACAGGTCGCGCACCACGTCGGCCGGGAACGCGTCGTCCTCGTAGGAGTCCCACAGACCGCGCGCCACCTCGACGAACTCCAGGGCCCGGCCGTAGCGGGTGGCGTAGTCGAGGTGCTCGTCCAGGCCGTAGTTCCTGGATGTGCCGGTGTCGAAGCTGGTGACGACGTTCCAGCCGGCCCGGCCGCCGCTGATGTGGTCGAGCGAGGCGAACCGGCGGGCCAGGTTGAAGGGCGAGTTGTACGTCGAGCTGGCCGTGCCCACCAGACCGATGTGCCGGGTGTGGGTGGCGACCGCCGACAACAGGGTCAGCGGTTCGAGGCGGTTGAGGTAGTGCGCCGGGTAGGTGGCGTTGATGAACTGGCTGTCCACGATGAACAGGGCGTCGAACAGGGCGTGTTCGGCGGCCTGGGCCTGCCGGATGTAGTAGTTGATGTCGATGCTGGCGTCCTTGGCGATCCGGGGGTCCTTCCAGAGACCGTGCTGGCCGGGGCCGCCGACGCCGTAGGGGTGCAGCGCGAGGTGGATCTTGCGGGACATGGGGATCCTTTCCGCGGTCTTCGGGAGGCCGACGGGTTCGGGGAAGCCGATGGGTCCGGGGAAGCCGATGGGACGTGTCAGGCGGGCAGCAGCGCGCGCAGGGCCTCGCGTTCGGCGCGGCCGACGGTGGCGGCGCCGCGGAGGGTGGGTGCCGAGCCGACGAGCAGCCGGGTGTAGGGGTGCCGGGGGCGGGCGATGACGTCCCGGGCGGTGCCGGTCTCCACCAGCTCGCCCCGGTACAGCACCGCGATGCGGTCGGCGACGCCGGCCACGGAGCCGAGGTCGTGGGAGATGAAGATCTGGGCCACGCCCGTGTCGCGGAGCTCCTTGAGGATCTCCAGGACCTGGACGCGGTTGGCGGAGTCCAGGGCGCTCACCGGTTCGTCCAGGATGACCAGTCGGGGCTCGGTGATCAGCGCACGGGCCACGGCGACCCGCTGCCGCTGGCCGCCGGACAGCTCGCCCGGCAGCCGGTCCAGGAGTTCCGCCGCGAGCCGGACCCGGTCCAGCAGGGCCCGGACCCGGTCCACGGCCTCCTGGCGGGGGACACCGCGGATGAGCAGTGGCTCGGTGAGGGAGTCCGCGACGGTGAGGTCGGGGTCGAGGCTGCGCAAGGGGTCCTGGAAGACGTACTGCACGACTCCCCGGCGACGCAGCTCGCGCCACTGGCGGCGCCCGTATCCGGTGACGTCCTCGCCCGCGACGGCGATCGAGCCGCCCGCCGGACGCACCAGACCGAGGACGGCACGCGCGAGGGTGGACTTGCCGGATCCGGTCTCCCCGATGAGCCCCACGGTCTCGCCGGGCGCGACGCTCAGCGACACGCCGCGCAGCGCCCGTCGCCGCCGCCGGCGCGACCCGAAGTCGACGTCGAGCCCGGCGACGGCGAGAACCGGGTTGACGGGTCCGGCGTCGGTGGGGGTCGGGCCTGCGGGTCTGGCGTCGGTGGGGGTCGGGCCTGCGGGTCTGGCGTCGGTGGGGGGCGCGCTCGCGGGTTCGGCGTCGGCCGACGTGGGACCCGCGGCTGCCATGTCTCCGGGCACCGGCCCCGCGGGTCCGGCAGCGGTGAGGAACGGGTGCAAGGGCGAGGTGCCGGCGGGCACCGGTCTCCCCGGGCCGGGGTCGGCGGTGCCGGTCATGTCTCCTCCTCCGCGGCGAGGAACTTCTCCAGGCCGTACTGTTCGTGCTCGGCGATGAGCAGCCGGGTGTACTCGTGCCGGGGCCGGTGCAGGACCGTGTGGGTGGGGCCCTGTTCGACCACCTCGCCCTGGCGCATGACCAGCACCTCGTCGCACCACTGGGCGACCAGCGCGAGGTCGTGGGAGACCAGCACCAGGGCGAGCCCGGTGCGCTCGCGCAGATCGGCGAGGAGGTCGAGGATCTCCGCCTGCACGGTGACGTCGAGGGCGGTGGTGGCCTCGTCGGCGATCAGGACCAGCGGGTCGGCGGCGACCGCGGTGGCGATCAGGACCCGTTGGAGCATCCCGCCGGAGAGTTCGTGGGTGTACTGGTCGTAGACCAGCTCGGGGTCGCGCAGCCGGACCGCCCGCAGCAGTTCCAGCGCCCGCCGCCGGGCCTCCCGGCGCTTGAGGCCGAGCTTGACCCGGACCACCTCGGCGATCTGGGCGCCGACCCGGATGGAGGGGTTGAGGTAGGACGCCGGGTCCTGGAACACCGCGCTGACGGTGGCGCCCCGCAACTCGGTCCACCGGCGCGCGGTCAGGGCCGCGATGTCGGTGCCGGCGATCTCGACGGTGCCCTCGGTGACCTCGAAGTGCGGAGGCAGGATGCCGAGCGCGGCCCGGCAGGTGAGCGTCTTGCCGCTGCCGGACTCGCCGACGATGCCGACCGTCCGGCCGGGGGCGAGGTCGAAGCTCACGCCGTGCACGATCTCGCGGCCGCCCGCGTGGTCGGTGATCCGCACGCCGCGCAGCGAGAGCACGGCGGCGGCCGGTGGTGCGGCGGTGAGCGTCGCGGCCGGGACGAGGTCGTCGGACAGGGTCGTCATCACACACCTCCGGAGGTGACGGGGTCGGCGTTGCCGGGCCGGTCCGCACGGGGCCCGCGGCCGCCGGCCCGGTTGGCCCGTGCCCTGCGGTCGTTGACCAGGGCACGCCCGGCTTCCCCGGAGACGTCCCGGATGGCGTCGGCGAGCAGGTTGCAGGCCCAGACGGTGACCGTGATGAGCAGGGCGGGGGTGAGCGGGGCCCAGGGCCGTTGGGCCAGGTAGCCGAGGTCGGAGGCGAGCAGCCCGCCCCAGGTCGGCGCGGGCGGCTGTACGCCGATGCCCAGGAACGTCAGGCTGGAGACGATGACGAAGCCGACGCCGATCGTCTGGGCCAGCGCGACCGCGATCGGCGGCAGCACCTTGGCCCACACATGCCGGCGCACGATCCAGCCGGTGGACGCGCCGGAGACGACCGCCGCCTCCACGTACGGGGAGCGGGTCACCGAGAGGGTCGCCGCCCGGGCCACCCGGTAGAACAGCGGCGACACCAGCACCCCGGTCACCAGCATCGCCTGGGTGATGCCGTTGCCGAGCAGCGCGACCACGGCGACGGCGAACAGCAGGAACGGCAGCGCCACCAGGGTGTCCGCCAGCCGCAGGGTGATCCACTCGAAGACCCGGCCGAGCTGCACGGACAGGATGCCGGGGACGACACCCACGACCAGTGCGGTGACGGCGACTTCGAGGGAGCCGAGCACGCTGATCCGGGACCCCGACAGGAGCCGGCTGAGCACGTCCCGGCCGAGGTAGTCGGTGCCCAGCCAGTGTGTCCCGGAGACACCGGCGAGCGTGTCGTCGCCGGTGCCCAGCGGGTTGTGCGGGGCGAGCAGCGGCCCGAACAGGGCGAGCAGGGCGACCAGGACGAGGACGCCGACGGCGATCCTGCCGGACGCGAGGGACAGCACGCGGCGGACCATGGTCACACCCCCCGCCGGGCGGCCGGGGTCACCCGGGCCAGCACCAGGTTGACGATCAGGTTGAAGGTGACGACCAGGACGATCGACACCACGAGGACGCCCTGGACGGCGGGCACGTCACCGGCCTGCGCGGAGTCGTTGGCGAACCTGCCGAAGCCCTGCAAGCCGAAGATCCACTCGGTGACCACGGAGGCGCCGACCAGCGCCGGGAACTTCAGTCCGAGGGTGGCCAGCGCCGGTCCCAGGCCGTTGCGCAGCACATGACCGAAGAAGATCCGACGAGGACTCAGCCCGCGTACGACGGCCCCGGTCACGTAGTTCTCCCCGTACGCGGCGACCAGGCTGGTGCGCAGCTGGCGGGCGACGTCGGCGACCACGTCGAAGCTCAACGCGAAGGCGGGCAGCGTGATGTGGGCGAGCCACGGTCCGATCCCCTGGGCGGCCGGGAAGTAGCCGGCCGACGGGAACAGGTGCAGCCCGACCGCGAAGACCGAGACCAGTACGATGCCCACGACGAAGGCCGGCATCACCGAGATCACCGTGACGAACCCGGTGATCACCCGGTCGACCCAGGTGGTCCGGCGCAGCGCGGCCACCGTGCCCAGGGCGAAACCCGCGACCACGCCGATCACCAGCGCGAGGACCGCCACGGACAGGCTGACGCCGAGCCCGAGGCCGATCAGGGTGGAGATGTCGGCGCCGTTGACCCAGCTGGTGCCGAGCTGCCCGTGCAGGACGCCGGTGAGCCAGTCCCAGTACTGCACCAGGAAGGGCCGGTTCAGTCCCCACTGGGCCTCGATACGGGCGATCGCCTCGGGAGTCGCGTCCTCGCCCAGCTGGATGCGGGCCGGGCTGAGCCCGCTCAACGACCGCAGCGCGAAGGTCACGAAGGTCGCGACCAGGAAGACGGGCACGAAGATCGCGACGGACCGGGCGAGGGTGGTCAGGACCCGGGCCGATGCGCGCCGGATCCTGACCGCGGCACCCCGGCGACGCGGTACCGGCGCGGCCGGAGCGACCGGTACGCCTGCCGTGGCCGTGGCCGTGGCCGGTGCCGCGGTCGCGGTCGTGGTCGTCGTCGGTGCGTCGGTTGTCGTCATGGTGTTGCCCCCTCTCTTCTCGGTGTCTCTTTCCAGTGGGCGGCGATCAGTCGGAGCCGGAGACGGTCACTCCGGTCCAGTCGATGTGGGCCGGGTTCTTCGGCAGCCCGGAGACCGACTTGCTCTTGGCGAAGAGGTTCGGCGAGGAGTAGGTGAAGACCAGCGCCCTGCTCTTCAGCCCGGCCCGGGTCGCCGCCTGGAGCACCTGGGTGTAGTCGGGCGAGTCCAGCGGGGTCTCGCGCACCTTGGCCACGGCCGCCTCGAACCCGGACGGCTCGTATGGGGAGCTGAGGTTCAGCGGACCGTTCGGGCCGAAGTGCGCGGTCAGTGTCTGGAGCGCGGAGTCCCGGCCGGTGGTGCCGTACACGGAGAACGTCAGGTCCTTGGCGAAGAACGGGGTGGCCCAGTTCTTGTCGATCTTGATGGTGACGGTGATGCCGACCTTCGCCAGCTGCGACTGCACGATCTCGGCCTGCGGGTCCTCCGCCGGGATGACCAGGTCGAGCTTGATGTCACCGGACTTGTAGCCCGCCTCGGCCAGCAGCTTCTTCGACTTCGCGGGGTCGTAGGGGTAGGCGTCCGCCGACTTCGGGTCGTAGGCGACGTACCCCTTGGGGAAGGGCTGGTCGGTGGCCTCGCCGTAGCCGAAGGTCAGCTTGTCCACGAACTCCTGGCGGTTGACGGCGTGGCGGACCGCGTCGACGACCTTGTCGTTGTCGAACGGCGCCTTGTTGATGTTCAGGCTGATGTTGGAGGCGTTGAACCCCGGCTGCACGAAGACGTCGAGGCCGGCCTTCTTGGCGGCGTCCGCCTGACTGGGCGCGATGTCGGCGAAGTTGTAGACGCCGGTCTGGAGTCCGGAGACCACGGTCGACGCGTCGGGGGCGGAAGCCAGCTCGACATGGTCGATGTGGATGTTCTTCGCGTCCCAGTAGTCCGGGTTCTTCTTCAGGACCACCTTCGTGCCGGGTACCAGCTGGGTGACGATGAACGGGCCCGCGCCGACCGGGTTCTGGTCCAGCTTGGCCGGGGACGCGGCGGCCTTCGGGCTGGCGATCTGGAGCACGCGCTCGCCGAGCAGCTGCGGGATCTGGTAGTCGACCTGGGTGAGATGGACGACCGCGTCCAACCCCTCGGCATCCACCGACTTGATGGAGGTCAGGTCGCCGAACAGGGCGGAGTTCTTCTGCTTCTGGGCGCGCACGACCGCGTCCTTCACGGCGGTCGCGTCGACCGGGGTGCCGTCGCTGAACTTCAGTCCAGGGCGCAGATGGAAGGTGATCTGGTCGCCCCTGCTGTTGTAGTCCCAGCTCTTGGCGAGGTCGGGGACGGCGTTGCCCTTCGCGTCGGTGCGCGTCAACGAGGCGTAGACCAGGGAGAGTTCACGGAACTGGGCACCGCTTCCGGAGACCACCGGGTCCCAGTGCGCGGGGAAGTAGGAGGAGGCCCACTTCAGCGTGGCGGTGCCGCCCGAGGCGGTGCCCGAGCCGTCCCCGCAGGCGCTGAGGGAGGGGACGAGCACGGCGGCGAGGACGGTGCCCAGGGCCGTGGCGCGCAGCCGGCCGGTGGGTCGGGGAGTGTGGTGGGCGGCCGGTCCGGGGCGTGCCGGGGTGAGGCGTGTGGACATGGCTGTCTCTCTGTCAGGAGCGTCGGGCGGCGGTCCGGGGCCGCGCCGCAACGGACCTGTCACGACAGGGACATGGAGGCCTGTCGGGGTCCGATGGGGGCACGGCGGCCGGTGGTGGCGCGGAGAACGTCACGGCGCGGGGAGGGGGGCACGCAGAGCGGTCGGTCCGGCGGAGCGGAGAGCGGCCGGTACCGGTGGCTGCGGTCAGGCGCCTGCGGGGAGAGGGCGGCAGGCGGTCAGCGACAGAGAGCGCTGCAGGTGCGCCGCAGATCCACATAGCGGCACACCACACCGGGGTGGGTCGTGTGCATGCCTCACATCGTGGGGTCCGTGGGGTACGGCTGTCAATGGACACCAATTGGTGTCTCATTTGGCGGGACGGTGCTCCGCCGCCGGTCAGGACGCCTGCCGGGTGGCGGGATGGCTCGTGGCCTCCGCCGGGTCCAGCCACAGCGGCCCGCCCGCGGTCGCCACCCGGACGGCGTCCGGCGGCGGCCAGGCGCCCCGCGTCAGCATCGCGCGCTCCGGCTCGGTCAGGGTGCCGTACCGGGCCAACGCCGCCGCCCCGGACAGCAACTGAGGGGCCGTCGGCAGCCCCGGACGGACGGCGCCGACGGCGGTTGCGTACGCCTCGTACGGCTGCCACCCGGGCACCACCCGCCGCCCGCCGGGCCCGCGCAGCAGCAGCGTCGGCAGCGCGTACCGGTGACCGCCGTCGGGGGTCTCCCGGGCCGCCCCGGGATGCGGCGAGTCCCCCTGCGCGGACAGCACTTCGGGCACCGGCCGGCGCGCCTCCGCGTGGTCGGCGCGGACCAGGTCCCGTACGGCCGTTCCGGCCGCGTCGGCGGCCAGCCGCCGTGCGTCGAGCCCGGGTACGCCCGCCACCGCGTCCAGCGCCGATTCGAACGTGTCGGCCGGCTCCCCGAGTACGAACACGGTCTCCCGCAGCCGCCGCAGCACCCGGTCGGCCACGTCCGGCGCCTGCAGCTCGGCCGCCTTCGCGACCAGCGAGGCGGGCCAGGAACTCGCCGCGACCCGGCTCAGCCGCGCCGCCCTCGGGGCCCGGGTGTGCCGGCCGATGTCCTCGACGTAGCGGGCGTACCAGGCGGTCTCGGCCGCAGGGTCGGGTGCAGGGTCGTCGTCGAGGTCGAAGAGGATGCAGTAGGCCCGGCGCCAGCGGACCCGGCCGTCCAGCGCGGTGCGCAGCGCGCGGAAGACGGGCTCGGATCCCCACGCCCAGGGACACAACGGGTCGGTGTACTCGACGACTTCGACCTCGACTTCGACCTTCGCTTCGACACCGAGGCCGGAGCCGGAGCCGATGCCGGAGTCGCCGGTCATGCAGCGCCCTTGGTGTGTGCCCGGCCAGCTGTCTCCGACAGCAGCAGACCGGCGATGGTGACCCCGGCCAGCACGGCCGTGGCCTCCTCCTCGATCCGCCGCCACACCCCCGGCAGGCCGGTGGCGGGCCCGGGGTAGTCCAGCCCGGCCAGCGGTTCGCCGCGCAGGGTGATGACCTCGCCGTCGACGGCCCGTGCGACATCCAGCAGGGTGATCTCGGCGGCGGGCCGGCCCAGCCAGTACCCGCCCTCGCAGCCGCGCTGGCTGCGCACCAGGCCGGCCCGGCGCAACTCGCCCACCACGGACTTGAGGAACCGGAACGGGATGTCCTGCGAGGACGCCACCGCCTCACAGGTCAGCGGGCGGTCCGGCTGTCGGGCGAGCTCCAGCAGAGCGCGGGCGGCGTAGTCCGCCTTCGCGGAGATGTACATGCCCCCATCATGCCGGACCCGTGGTGCCGGACGGAGGTTCCCGGCACCACCCGGTTCGTTCATTGCGGCAACATTGCCGCAGGTGAACCCCAAAGGACACCTCTTGACATCCTTTCTGGGGCGGTCCTAGCGTCCCCGCCATGAGCGAGTCGCTGACGACCCCCGGTGAAGGATTCCACCCCCATCTCCACGACACCCAGGACCGCCCGGCGACGCCCTTGCGCACCCGGCTGCACCACATCCGCGCCGACGCCCTGGACGGCGGCACCGCACAGTCCGGCGGCATGCGGCGGTTCGCCGCCGTCAGCGGACGGACCGTCGGCTCCGAGAAGCTCTGGATGGGCCAGACCCATGTCGCCCCCGCGACCGCCAGCTCCGACCACCATCACGGCGAGTCCGAGACCGCGATCTACGTGGTGAGCGGGCACCCCGAGTTCGTCTTCCTGGACGACACCGGCGAACGACCGGAGGAGGTACGGCTGCGCACCTCGCCCGGCGACTACGTCTTCGTCCCGCCGTTCGTCCCGCACCGCGAGGAGAACCCGGACCCCGCCGAGGAGGCCGTGGTCGTCATCGCCCGCAGCACCCAGGAGGCGATCGTGGTCAACCTCCCCGGCCTGTACGCCCTTTCGGCCGACGACGCGTGACACCTCGCTGACCACGCGACGGTCGTAGCTCCTCCGCCGCGAAGACAGGTGACGCTGCCGGATCCAGGCCCCGCCGTAGCCGAGCCGCTCGCCGTACCCGAACAGCTGGAGGGTCTCCGCCAGGCCCGGAAAGGGGTCGTCGTCGGCGAAGTCGCCGGGCGTGAGAAGGGTCAGGGCGGTGAGGGCGGGAGTGCTCACAGCGGTCCTCGGACGGTGGCGGTCACCGTGCTGGGGGAGGGTGCCCGCCCGCCCGGGATCGCCGCCAGCAGCTCGCGGGTGTACGCGTGCCGGGGCTCGGAGAACAGTTCCTCGGGCGGGCCCGTCTCCACGACACGTCCGGCCCGCATGACGGCGACCTGGTCCGCGATCTGCCGTACGACGGCCAGGTCATGGGAGATGAACAGGTACGCCACGCCGGTGTCCGCCTGCAACTCGGCCAGCAGGTCCAGGACCTGGGCCTGCACGGACACGTCGAGCGCGGAGACGGGCTCGTCGCACACCACCAGGTCGGGGGAGAGGGCGAGGGCCCGTGCGATGGCCACCCGCTGGCGCTGACCGCCCGACAGCTCGGCCGGGCGGCGCTCCAGTGTCGCGGCGGGCAGCGCGACCCGGTCCAGGAGTTCGCGGGCGCGGTCGAGCCGGGAGGCACGGTCACCCACCTTGAACGCCCGCAACGGCTCGGTGATCACCTCGCCGACGGAGAAGCGCGGGTCGAGCGAGGCGTACGGGTTCTGGTAGACGAGCTGGGCGCGTCGGCGCAGCTGCCTGACCGAGGCGCCGCCGGCGGTGGTGACGTCGGTGCCGTCGAACAGCACCTGTCCGGAGGTCGCCTCGGCCAGGCGCAGCACCAGACGGGCGGTGGTGGACTTGCCCGAGCCCGACTCCCCGACCAGGGCGAGGGTCCGGCCGCGGCGCAGGGTGAGGCTGACGTCGTCGACCGCGCGCAGGGTGCGAGCCTCGCCGCCGGCCCGCGGCAGCCTGAACTCCTTGACCAGGTTGCGCGCCTCGACCAGGGGAACCGCCGTGTCGGGCGGCGCGGCGGAGCCCGGGGATGTGTTGACCGGGGTGCGGGGGCGGGCCGTGGTCAGGCTGGGGGCGCTCGCCAACAGCCGCCGGGTGTACTCGTGTTGCGGGTCGGCCAGGACAGCGCGGGTCTCGCCCGCCTCGACGACCCTGCCCTGCTCCATGACCACCAGCCGGTGGGCCCGGTCGGCGGCCACCCCGAGGTCGTGGGTGACGAGCAGGATCGCGGTGCCCGACTCCTCGGTCAGGTGCTGGAGACGGTCGAGGATGACCCGCTGGACGGTGACGTCGAGCGCGCTGGTCGGCTCGTCGGCGATGATCAGCGCGGGCCGCGCGGCGATCGCGACGGCGATCAGGGCCCGCTGCCGCATGCCGCCGGACAGCTCGTGCGGGTACTGCCGGGCCCGGACGGCCGCGTCGGGCAGCCCGGCCCGGTCCAGGACGGCGACCGCCTCGGCCGCCGCCGACCGGCGGGTCGCCAGGCCGTGGATGCGCAGCACCTCGGCGACCTGCTCGCCGACCCGCTTGACCGGGTTGAGCGAGACCGTCGGATCCTGCGGCACCAGCCCGATCCGCGCGCCGCGCACGGTACGCAGCTCCGCCTCGGACAGGGCGGCCAGGTCGTGCCGGCCGAAACGGACCGTGCCCGCGTCGATGGTGCCGTTCGCCGCCAGCAGCCGGATGACGGCGTGCGCGGTGGTGCTCTTGCCGGAGCCGGACCCGCCGACCACGGCGGTCACCTGTCCGGGCCATACGTCGAGGTCCACGCCCCGTACGGCCTTCACCACGCCGCCCCGGGTGCGATACGACACGGACAGGCCGCGGATCTCCAGGAGTGGTGCCGTCACGTCCTCACCGTTCTCGTCCGGAGCACCCTTCCCGGGTGCGTCGTCGGTCATCGCTGCCTCGCCCATTCGCCGTCCAGGGCCCGCGCGACACGGTTGGCGGCCAGTACGGTCGCGGCGATCGCCAGTCCGGGCAGCGCGGTCAGCCACCAGGCGTTGGCCAGGTAGTTGCGGCCGTCCGAGATCAGCGTGCCCCACTCCGGGGCGGGCGGCGGCGCGCCGTAGCCGAGGAAGCTCAGCGCCGACACCGCCAGGATCGAGGAGCCGAAGTCCAGGGTGGCCAGCACGATCACCGGCCCCGCGGCGTTGGGCAGGACATGCCGGCCGAGCACCGAGTACCAGCGGGCCCCGCAGGAGCGGGACGCCTCGACGAACACCGCCTGCCGCACCCGCAGCACCTCGGCCCGCGCCACCCTGGCGAAGGAGGCCACGCCGGCGATACCGACCGCGACCGCCACCTTCACGGTCCCGTACCCGAGCGCGGTGACCAGGGCCAGCGACAGGAACAGCGCGGGGATGGACAGGAGGACGTCGACGAAGCGCATCAGCACGTCGTCCACCCAGCGGCCCACGAACCCGGCGACCACGCCGAGCAGAGCGCCGGTCACGAAGGCGACCAGCACCGCGATCAGCGTGGCCCGGAGGGAGAGTTGGGCGCCGTGGACCACCCGGGAGAAGACGTCGCGGCCCAGTTCGTCCGTGCCGAACCAGTGACTCCCGCTCGGACCGCGGAAGTTCTGGGCCGGCACCCCCTTCAACGGGTCCTGCGAGGTGAACAGATCCGGTCGGAAGGCGGCGAGCACCACCAGCACCAGGACGGCGGCGGACAACAGCAGACCCGGGCGGCGGATCAGGAACGACAGCACCCGGCGGATGCCGACGGGCCGGCCGCGTTCCGCGGGGGAGCCGTCCCCGACCGGCCGGCCGGGGCCGAGGCCGGCCTCGGCCTGGTCGTCGACAAGGCTCTGACTCATGCGAAGCCCGCCCTTCGGTCCGGGGCCACCACGATCCGCGGGTCAAGCAGCGGATAGACCAGGTCGACGAGCAGGTTCGTGGCCACGAAGATCAGCGCGCCGAACACCACCACCCCCTGGACCAGCGGGATGTCCTGGGTGGTGACCGCCGCCGCGGTCACCCGGCCCAGGCCGTCCCGGGAGAACACCGTCTCGACCACCACCGAACCGGCGATCAGCTGCCCGACCAGCAGGCCGACGACCGTCAGCGCGGGCAACGAGGCGTTGCGCAGCGCGTGCCGCAGATGGACCCGCCACCGGCCGGCGCCCTTGGCCCGCGCGGTCTCCACATAGGGCTGGTCCAGTGCGGTGAGCAGGCTCTTGGCCAGCACCTGGGCGACCTGCGCGCCGGTCGGGACCGCCAGTGTCAGGGCCGGCAGCACCAGGCCGCGCAGCCCGTCGTTGCCGAACGCCGGGAACCAGCGCAGCTCGAACGAGAACGCCTCGACGAGCAGCAGTCCCACCCAGAACGTCGGGACCGACACCCCAAGCGGGGGCAGTGACAACAGCAGCTGGCGCAGCCACCGCCGCGAGGTGTACGTCGCCACCACCGCGAGCCCGCCGCCCAGGACCACCGCCAGCAGCAGCGCGGCACCGGTCAGCTGGAGCGTCTGCGGCAACGCGTCGGCCAGCGTCGCGGTCACCGGACGGCCGGTGGAGACCGCGTCGCCGAAGTCGCCGCGCACCGCCCGGCCCAGATATTCGGCGTACTGCACCAGCACGGGCTTGTCGAAGCCGTACTCGTGCCGCAGCCGGGCGAGTTGGGCCGGATCCGGCTGACCCGAGTCCATCCCGGCCCCCGCCATCGCGGAGACCGGGTCACCGGGCAGGAAGTCCAGCACCAGGAACGACACCGTGTAGGCCGCCCACAGCACCCCGACCGCCTGCGCCAGCCGTCTGACCACGTAGCGGCGCATCCGCTAGCCGATCCAGGTGTCGTGCAGCTGGACGCGGCTGCCGGAGTCGAACTCCAGGTCGTGCACCTTGTTCGAGACGCCGAGCTGGGTCTGGAGCTCCACCACCGGCACGTTGTACGCGTTCCGCACGATCAGCTGCTGCGCCTGCGCCACCAGCCGCCCGCGCTCGGCGGGGTCCGCGGTCGCGGCCTGCGCGGACAGCGCCGTGTCCAGCGAACCGGCGGGCAGACGGTAGAAGTTGGCCAGCCGGGTCGAGAAGGAGCTGCGCAGGATGTCGGGGTCGGCGCGGGTCACGTTGGCCCACACCACGTCGAAGTCGCCCGACTGGAGTGTGGTGGCGAACTGGGTGACCGGAAGCTGCTTGAGCACCACGTCGATCGCGACGGCCTTGAGCTGCTGCTGGACCAGCTCCAGCGCGGGCTGGTTGGTGGCCGCGTTGGGGAACCAGTTGATGGTCAGGGCCAGTCTGCTGCCGCCCTTGGTACGGATGCCGTCACTGCCGGTCTGCCAACCTGCCTCGTTCAGCAGGGACTTGGCCTTGGCCGCAGCGAAGGCGAGGTCGGTGGAGAGGTCGGTGTAGTCGGGCGTGGTGTGCGCCAGGACGCTGGTCGCCGGCCGGGTGCCGGTGGGGAAGACGGTGTCGGCGATCTGCTTGCGGTCGACGGCGGCCAGGATCGCCCGGCGCACCTTCACGTCCTTCAGCAGGGGCCGTGCGTTGTTCAGCCCCAGGCCGAACACCACACCGGGGTTGGCCCGGCTCACCAGGGTGACCTGGCCGCCCTTGAGCGCCGCCTCGTTGGCCTTGCCGACGCTGCTGATCGCGTCCACCTGCCCGGACCGGAGGCTGCCGGCCCGCACCCCCGCCTCGGGCACGACCTTGAACACCAGTCTGTCAAGGTAGGCCTCGCCCTTCTTCGACCACAGCGCGGAACCCCAGTCGTACCCGGTCCGCCTGGTCAGGGTGACCGACTGGTTCTGCACGTACTGTTTCAGCACGAACGGCCCGGAGCCGACCACGCCGTCACTGCACTTCTGCTGCGGGGTCTTCTCGACGCTCGCCGACGACTCGATGCCCAGCGAATGGGTCGAAGTGGCCTGGAGGAACTGGGCGTTGGGCTGCCTGAAGGCCACCTTGACGGTGAGCGGGTCGACCACGGTGGTGCTCTTGACGCCGCTCAGATAGCCCTCGGCGAGGGTGCCCAGGGCGCCGAGGCGCGGCACCGCGTCGAAGTTGTCCTTGACCACCTGCGCGGTCAGCTTCGAGCCGTCGCTGAAGGTGACCCCCGACCGCAGATGGAACGTGAACGTCGTCGCGTCGGCGCTGACGTCCCAGCTCCTGGCCAGCCACGGCACGATCTTGCCGGTCTTCGGGTCCTGGTCGGTCAGGGAGTCGACGATCTGGCGCACCGAGTAGATGGTGTCGTTGCTGCCGACCTGCTGAGGGTCCACGCAGCCGGAGTCGGAGCCCACCGCGAAGGTGAGGGTGCCACCGGACTTCGCCGGGCCGCTCGCCGCGCCGGAGCCGTCGTCGCCCGAACCGCACGCGGTCAGCAGGACACTGGTGGTCAGGAGCGCGGCAAGAGGCGCCCATCGGGAGGGTCTGAGATCCGGGAGTGCTGTCACGGAGGGGTTTCTCCTACTCGTGTCACCCGGCACCGGGTGCCGGGCACCAGGGCGCGAGGCACGGCCGTGCAGGGGTGTGCGGCCCGCGCCGGGTCGGACCGGCCGGGGAAGCGCTGCGCGGACGGGGGAATGACGAGGGGACGTCACCACCGAGAACCGGTGGCGCGGGGAAGGGCGGCACGAGGGGGCCGGGGCCGGTGACGTGGCTCAGCCGGCGGCGGACGGGCCGGTCAGACCCGACAGAGGCAGCTGGTCGAGCGCTTCAGATCGATGTGGCGTCGGCGTGAGAGCCGGGAGTACGCCGTGGCGTCGGCGGGGGAGGCGGCCGGGTCGGAGCTGTGTCGCATGCCGGTCCTCCTCGTCTCCGGCCCCGGTCACGGGGCCACGCGCTTGCGGGAGTCGTCGGTGATCCCGCCGGGCTTTCACCTGGAGCACCCCACCGCGGGGGAGGGTTGCCGGTCAGCGAGCCAGGGCTTGACGCTGACACTCAATGCCGTTGGCGATCGTACGGATCGGATTTGTCGTACGTCAATGCCGGGATGCCCGGTCGGCTCCGCCCGGCGGTAACGTCGACGGGTACCTGTGCGTGCCGGCCGGAGGAGAGTCGCCCATGACCACGTTCCCCACCGCACCGGCCGTGCGGACCACCCCGGAAGGTCTCCTGTGGGAGCCCAGCGGGCGCTGGGTGCGCGGGCGCAAGGGCGAGGTGACGGTCGTCGACAGCCGGCACCCCGTCCTGGTCTGGGAGCCGGGCGTGCCCGTCCCGTTGTACGCCTTCCCGCGTGCCGAGGTCCGCGAGGACCTGCTCCGCCCCGCGAAGAACCCCGCGACGGGCACGCACACCGGCTCGCGGGTCTTCTACGACCTCGACCTCGGCGGCGAGCCGCTGGAGAACGCCGCCTGGACCTTCCCCGCCGCCGACCTCGCCGACCACATCGCCTTCGAATGGTTCCGGCGCGTCGGCCGGGGGCTCGACCACTGGTACGAGGAGGAGGAAGAGATCTTCGTGCACCCGCGCGACCCGCACAAACGTGTGGACGCCCTCCCGAGCAGCCGTCACCTCGTCGTCGAGATCCACGGCACGGTCGTCGCGGACACCCACCGCCCCGTGCTGCTGTTCGAGACCGGCCTGCCCACCCGCTACTACGTCCCGCCCGAGGACGTCCGCCTCGACCTGCTCGAACCCACCGACCACCACACCGGCTGCCCCTACAAGGGCACGGCGGAGTACTGGTCCTGGCGCGGCGAGTCCGACGTACCCCCGAACATCGTCTGGAGCTACCCCGACCCGCTGCCCGCGGCCGGCGCGGTCAAGGGACTGCTCGCCTTCTACGACGAGGCGGTGGACATCACCGTCGACGGCGAACGCCAGGAGCGCCCCGTCACCCACTTCACCACGACGCTCGCGGCGCCACCGCCCGCCTGACGGCCGCGCCGGGTTCGCCCTGACGCGCGAGGGCCGGCAGCCCGTCAGCGCGGCGGCGGAGGTCGCCATCCCCCGAGTGAAGCCGCCGGTCGCCCCGTCGGTGTGAGAACGGGTGTTCGGCCGTTCCCTGGTGGCCGCGAACATTGCGGCTCCGTGAAATGAGGATCCGCGGGCGGCGGGATCGCACTCCGTGCTGCATACAGTTGCATGCACCTGGTCCCGCCGTCCGCATCCGAGAGCCACGGAGACACCCCGCCATGGAAGAACTCACCCGGGAGTGCCCCGCGATCGCCGACGGCGTCGCCGCCACCGTCTCGACCGGCTGCCAGGAGCCCTTCCACGTCGCCCGCGGCATGGCGACACCCGACCGTCTCCTCGACCTGGCCCTCGCCCGGCCGGAACGCGGCGGGCGGCGCAACCGCGCCGCATCGACGGCGACTTCGAGGAGGACGGCGACTTCGAGGAAGACGGCGACGGAGGCGGCGACCGCGACGTCGGCGGTGACCGGGACGGCAGCGGGGGTGCGGCCATGACGTCCCGCACGAGTGCCCTCGTCGACGCCGTCCCGCTGTACGACCGGCTCGACGACGTGATCGTCCTCGACGCCACCGTGGACCGGCGTACCGCCCCCGACGGCGGCGGCAAGGTCTTCGTCAGCGGGCTCGGCCTGCACACCGAACGCCGGGTCCCGGGCGCTCACTTCGCCGACCTGGTCGCCGGCTTCTCCGACCCGGCCGCGCCCTTCCCCTTCACCTGCCCGTCCCCGTCCCGGATCGCCGCCCAGGCTCGCGGACTCGGCATCCGCGAGGACTCCACGGTGGTCGTCTACGACCGGCTGACGGGAGCCTGGGCGGCGCGCCTGTGGTGGGTGCTGCGCGCCGCCGGTATCACCCGCGTGCACGTCCTCAACGGCGGCCTCACCGCCTGGGAGGCCGCCGGACTGCCCGTCACCGACGGCCGCGAGCCGGCCCCCGCCCCCGGGAACGTCGTCGCGCGCCCGGCCGCCGACGGCTTCGTGGACCTGGGGCGGATGAAGCGGATAGCCGACGGCAGCGACCCCACCCCGGCGGTCTGCGCCCTGCGCCGCTCCGAGTACCTCGGCGCCCCCGACCAGCCCCGTTCCGGCCACATACCGCGCACGACGAGCCTGCCGTACGCCGACC
Organism: Streptomyces fuscichromogenes; assembly: GCF_014645815.1. Classification (GTDB taxonomy): domain Bacteria; phylum Actinomycetota; class Actinomycetes; order Streptomycetales; family Streptomycetaceae; genus Streptomyces; species Streptomyces fuscichromogenes. The sequence goes on from NZ_BMML01000003.1 coordinate 36,570, forward strand.
TCCTCGGCCCCGGCAACACCCTCACGCGCGAGCGGACCGCACGTCTCGCCCGAGCCCACGGGATACGCGCGGGCGACGGCACGGTCCTGTACTGCGGCGGCGCGGTCAACGCGGCCGGACTCGCCCTGGCCCTGCACGAGATCGGCATCGACGACGTGTTCCTCTACGACGGCTCACTCGCGCAGTGGCGGGCCGACCCGGCCCTGCCACTGGTCGTCGGCCCGGGGGAGGACGACGTCACGGTGGGGCGGGGCTGACCGCGGTCCGGGCATCGGGCATGATCCGGGGCGGCCCGCGATCCGTTTCGCGGGCCGCCCCGCGACGAGGCACCGGATGAAGAGCACGAGGGACACGATCCACGACGAGCTACGGCACCGGCTCACCTCCGGCCGTTACCCGCAGGACGCCTCCCTGGTCCTGCTGGAGCGCGACGGACTCCTGGTGGGCACCGAGGCGATCCGGGACGGGGACGCCGAGGCGGCCCGGCTGCGCGTGCTGGAACACCACGAGCACGACAGGGACACCCGCATCCGGCAGAAGGTGCGCCGGGACACCGGGGGCGGGCCCGCACCGGACTGAGGGCGTTCCGGGATCGTCCGAGTCGCCCCACGCGGGTTGCCGCATGCCCAGTCGTCCGGAAAGTGCGCCCTTGTGATGACGGGGCGGGACGGCGGACTCTGTCAGCAGGCACAGCGGAACGCGTACCGGACGTCGGATCCCCGACGGCCCTGAGGCGGCTCAGGAGGCTCCCGGATGTCGGTTTCACCGGAGTGCGGCGTCGACGGCCCTGCCCTCACCGAACACCAGGCGGCGGCCCTGGTCGAGGGCATCTGCTTCAAGACCGGCCCGCCGCGCAGCGTCGGGGTCGAAGTGGAGTGGCTCGTCCACCGGGAGGGTGCGTCGCACGACTCCGTGGGCCGGGCGGACCTGGAGGCGGCCCACGCCGACCTGCGCACCCTGTCGCTGACGTCGGGGCTGAGCGTCGAGCCCGGCGGCCAGGTGGAGCTGAGCTCCCGGCCGGCCCCGTCGCTGACCCGGTGCGTCGCGGAGGTCTCCGCCGATCTGGCGGCCGTGCGCACCGCACTGCGCGGGCACGGCCTGACACTGGCCGGCATGGGGGTCGACCCCTGGCAGCGGCCTCGCCGGTTCCTGCGGGAACGGCGCTACGACGCCATGGAGGCCTGCCTCGACCGTACCGGCCCGGCGGGGCGGACCCTGATGTGCACCTCGGCCTCCGTCCAGGTCTGCCTCGACGCCGGACGGGAGGAACCCGGCGTGACGGGATTCGCCCGCCGCTGGTGGCTGGCGCACCACCTGGGCGCGGTCCTGGTCGCGGCGTTCGCGAACTCGCCCATGGCCGAAGGCCGCGCCACGGGCTGGCTGTCCACGCGGCAGCTGAAGTGGGCGGAACTCGACCCGGGCCGGGCCGGCGGGCCCTCCCTCGCCCCCGATCCGCGGCGCGCCTGGGTCCGGCGGGTCCTCGACGCACCGGTGATGTGCGTACGGCGGGACGGCCCCTGGGAGGTGCCGGACGGCGTGAGCTTCCGCGAGTGGACCCGCTCGCACACCATGCGACCGCCGACCCACGCGGACCTCGACTACCACATCAGCACCCTGTTCCCGCCCGTCAGGCCGCGCGGACACCTGGAACTGCGCATGATCGACGCGCAGCCCGGCGACGACGGGTGGATCGTGCCGCTCGCGGTGGTCACGGCCCTGTTCGACGACCCGGGGGCCGCCGGGACCGCGCACCGGGCGGTGGCACCCCTCGCCGAGCGGGCCGCCGGGGCCCCGGCACCGCACAACCCGCTGTGGGCCGACGCGGCGCGCCGCGGACTGGCCGACCCGGAGCTGAAGCGCGCCGCCGTGACCTGCTTCGCCGCGGCGCTGGACGCCCTGCCCCGGCTGGGCGCGGGCACCGGGGTCACGGACGCCGTCGCGGCCTACGCCGACCGCTACGTCCGCCGCGGCCGCTGCCCGGCCGACGACGTGCTCGCCTGGCACCACGACCGCGACGCCTCCGCACGGCGCCGGGCCCGGTGGTGACCCGGACGGACGGCCCCCACCGCACCGACAGCGGACCACGCGGACACGCCGGCCCGGACCGCCGCCCGTCTCCGGCCCGGCCTGGCTCGGCCCCGGTGCGCCGGGACCCGTCGTCGTGACGGTCAGCTCGCCTCCTGCTGCTCGGTCACGGAGCGGTGACTGAGAGGGGCACGCAGGCCGAGGTGTTCGCGCAGGCTGGTGCTGGTGCTGGTGCTGGTGCTGGTGCTGGTGCTGGTGCTGGTGCGCTCGGTGCGGTGGACCCCGCGGGTCGGCCATCCGCCGGGCCCCGAAGGAGCCGTCGTTCTCGGCGACCACCGGGTCCTCCGTGAGCGGCCCGTCGGCGTCGCGGCCGGACAGGTCGATGCCCCGCAGTCCCCCCGGCGACTCCGAGGTCGCGCCGAATGATGACCTCGGTTCACGCGTGTGCTGCGGCGGCGGCCTGCCCGGGCACACCTGGTGCTGCCCGACGTCCGGGCCCACGGAACGTGCGTGTCGCCACACCGGCCGTACCGCGAAGGGCGGTTGCGCGGGCTGACGCGAGGTCAGGGAGCCGTCGACCGGCCGGAGTCAGGTGTCGTCCCGGCCATCTCAGCTGTGTTCTTCCGACCCATTGTGTTGGGCCTTGCGCGCCCCTACTGTTCGACTTTGCCTGAGTCTGTTTGGTGTTGATTGCTCAGTCGGTCTGGAGGCCGCGGTGCGGAGTGATCGGATCGGTTCAGAGGCTGCGAGACCCGGTGGGCGCCGATGGTGGCGGCCCGTCCTCGCGGCGGCGGCGACCATAGCCCTGGCCGTGGGCATGGTGGCACCGGCCGCGGCGCGGGAGGCCGACGCGCAGGCGCCCGCCGCCGCGGCCACCGCCGTCCCGCAGACGCACACGGTGAGTCTGGACGGCTACTCCTTCCTCGTCGACGGCAGACGTACCTACCTGTGGTCCGGGGAGTTCCACTACTTCCGGCTGCCGAGCCAGGACCTGTGGCGTGACATCTTCCAGAAGATGAAGGCCGCCGGGTTCAACTCCACCTCGCTGTACTTCGACTGGGGATACCACTCGCCCAAGCCGGGTGTGTACGACTTCACCGGGGTCCGGGACGTCGACAAGCTCCTGGACATGGCCCAGGAGGCCGGCCTCTACGTCATCGCCCGCCCGGCGCCGTACATCAACGCCGAGGTGGACAGCGGCGGCCTGCCCGGCTGGCTGACCACCAAGGCCGGGAACAACCGCAGCGACGACCCGCGGTTCCTGAAGTACGCCGACGAATGGCTGACGCAGATCGACCGGATCATCGCCCGCCACCAACTCACCAACGGCACGGGGTCGGTGATCGCCTACCAGGTCGAGAACGAGTACTACAACGGTTCGGCCGCCGGCCGCTCCTACATGCAGCACCTGGAGGACAAGGCCCGCGCCGACGGCATCACGGTACCGCTGACCGGCAACAACAACGGCACCTTCAACTCCGGTACCGGCGCCCTCGACGTCGACGGCCCGGACTCCTACCCGCAGGGCTTCGACTGCTCGAACCCCTCGAAGTGGAACGGCGTCCCCGACATCAGCTACGACCACCCCACCGGAAAGCCGCTGTACTCACCGGAGTTCCAGGGCGGCGCCTTCGACCCCTGGGGCGGACCGGGCTACGACAAGTGCGCCCAGCTGATCAACGACCAGTTCGCCGACGTCTTCTACAAACAGAACATCGCCGTCGGCACCACCGCACAGAGCTTCTACATGACCTACGGCGGCACCAACTGGGGCTGGCTGGGCATGCCGGAGAACTACACGTCGTACGACTACGGGGCCGCGATCCGCGAGACCCGCCAGCTCGACCCGAAGTACTACGAGGACAAGCTGATCGGGTACTTCACCCAGGCCGTCGCCCCGCTGACCAAGACCGAGGCGATCAGGGCCACCCCGCCGGACGACTCCGCGGTCGTCGACACCGCGCGGATGAACCCCGACACCAGGACCCAGTTCCACGTCCTGCGGCACGGCAACTCCACGTCCACCGCGGTCGACAAGACCCATATCTCGCTGGACTTCCACGCCCAGCCGGCCGCGGACACCACCTACAGCTGGGACGATCCCGACTCCGCGCTCCAGTACGCCGGTTCGTGGTCGCACGTGGCCAACACCAGCTACACCGGCGGCGACTACAAGCACACCGAGTCGTTCTCGAACAAGGCCGGTGACTCGCTCACCGTCCCCTTCGACGGCACCGCGATCCGCTGGATCGGCTCGAAGACGAACAACCACGGCTACGCCGACGTCTACCTCGACGGCACCAAGGAAGCCACGGTCGACGACTCGGGCAGCGAGAACCAGGCGGTGCTCTTCCAGAAGACCGGCCTGACGCCCGGATCGCACACCCTGAAGATCGTCGTCGACGGGAGCCACGGCTCGGGGTCGACGGACAACTACGTGGCCGTCGACGCCATCGACGTACCGACGGGCGACTCCGCCACGCAGCCGACCTACCCGGTCGTGCCCCAGCAGCCCGGTACCGCGATCACCCTCGACGGCCGCGACTCGCACGTGATCGTGGCGAACTACCGGCTCGGTGAGAGCCAGTTGCAGTACTCCACGTCGGAGATCATGACCGACGCGACGATCGGGGACCGGGACGTCGCCGTGCTCTACGGAGACCAGGGCAGCGACGGCGAGACCGTCCTGCGCTACGCCACCGAGCCCACCGTGACCGCCACCGGCGGCACCGTCACGACCACCTGGGACGCGGCCACCGGCGATCTGCGCCTGAACTACGGCCACCAGGGCCTGATCCGCATCAGCATCAGCGGCGACGGACAGCGCCCGCTCCTGCTGCTCGTCGGCGACAAGGCCACGGCCAGGACCTTCTGGCGCCAGGACACGGCCACCGGCCCGGTCCTCGTCCGCGGCACCCACCTGCTGCGCACGGCGACCAGCCTGGACGGCGGCCGCACCGTCGCCCTCACCGGTGACAACGCCGACGACAAGAACTTCGAGGTCTTCACCGCCGCCGACCGCGTCACCTGGAACGGCAGAACGGTGCGCACCCAGGCCACCGGCACCGCGAGCCGCACCGGGACGATCCCGGTGGCCGCCCCGGTCCAGCTGCCGGCACTCACCAACTGGAAGCACGCCGAGGAGTCCCCCGAGTCGGCCCCCGGCTTCGACGACTCCAGCTGGCAGGTGGCCGACAGAACGACCACCAACAGCGTCTCCGGCACCAACTCGCTGCCTGTGCTCTACGCCGACGACTACGGCTTCCACACCGGCAACACCTGGTACCGCGGCCGCTTCCGCGCCACCGGCAAGGAGACCGGCGTCCACCTGGTCTCGGACTCCGGCGGAGACGCGCAGGCGTTCTCGGCCTGGCTCAACGGCACCTTCCTGGGCAGCTCCACCACCGGCAGCGCCGACTTCACCTTCCCCGCCGGTGCGGTGAACCCCACCGGTGACAACGTCATCTCCGTGCTCACCGTGAACATGGGGCACGAGGAGGACTACAACTCCACCAACGGCAACAAGACGGCCCGGGGCCTGACCAGCGCCTCCCTCGTCGGCGCTCCGCTGACCTCCGTCACCTGGCGGGTGCAGGGCGTACGCGGCGGCGAGGACCTCCAGGACACGGTGCGCGGCCCGCTCTCCACGGGCGGCCTGTACGGCGAGCGGGCCGGCTGGTCCCTGCCGGGCTACCCGGACCGGAACTGGGACCAGGTGTCCCTGCCGGCCACCGACACCCGCCCCGGCGTCTCCTGGTACCGCACCGACGCCGACCTCGACCTGCCGCACGGCCAGGACACCTCGATCGGGCTGACGTTCACCGACGACCCGTCCCGCAAGTACCGCGCCACGATCTTCGTGAACGGCTGGCAGGTCGGCAACTACGTCAACTACCTCGGCCCGCAGCACACCTTCCCCGTGCCCAACGGCATCCTCGACACCAACGGGCACAACAGCATCGCCATCGCCGTGTGGAACCTGGACGGCAGCACCGGCGGCCTCGGCAAGGTCTCCCTCACCGACTACGGCAGCTACGCCTCCTCCCTGCGCGTCGCGCAGAACGACAGTCCCCGCTACGACCCCGTGAAGTACGCGATGCCGAAGCGCCCGGGAGCGGACGTCACCCTGGACGTGCCGGACACCGCGCAGGCCGCGCAGGCCTTCACGGCCGAGGCGACGGTACGGGTGCCGAAGGACCGGGCGTCCGTCTCCCGCCTGACCGCCTCGCTCGCCGCACCCGACGGCTGGAGCGTGACCGCCACCGGTCCGACGTCGGTCAAGCGGGTGCGTCCCGGCGGATCGGCCACCTTCACCTGGAAGGTCCAGCCACCGGACGGGACCCTGCCGTCCGCCTCGGCCCTCACCGCGACGGTGGCGTACGTACAGAGCGGACGGCAGGCCACCGGCGGTGACGAGCGCATCGTCGGCGGCATCCCGCCGGCTCCGCCGTCCGGCGAGAGCGCGGTGAGCGACCTGCCGTTCCTGTCCGCCACCAACGGATGGGGCCCGGTGGAACGCGACACCAGTGTCGGCGAACAGGCGGCCGGGGACGGCCGTCCGATCACCATCGCCGGCGTCGGGTACGCCAAGGGCCTCGGCACCAACTCGGTCAGCGACGTCCAGCTCTACCTCGCCGGGCGCTGCTCGCGGCTGACGGCGCAGGTCGGTGTCGACGACGAGACGGGTGGCTCGGGCACCGTGACGTTCTCCGTGATCGCCGACGGCAAGACCCTGGTGACCACGCCGACGATCCGCAGCAAACAGGCCGCGGTACCCGTCGACGTCGACGTCAGCGGCGCCCAGGTCCTCGACCTCAGGGTCGGCGACGCGGGCGACGGCAACGGCAACGACCACGGTGACTGGGCTGTGCCGAAACTGACCTGCGGCTAGCGAAGTGGCGGCCTCCAGCGCAGTGTTCGCGGGCTCGGGGGCACTTGCCCGTGTCCGTTCTCCTGGCCGGGCCGACCGTTTCGGAAGGGAGCCGACGCCCGGACGGCAGTGCACCGCGAAGGTGCGATGCCGACCGGGTGGTGGCGAGCGGGGGCGGGCGGAGGCCCGGCGGCGGCTTCCGCCCGCGACCGTCCCGCTCGACGGACCTCGTTGAGCACTGCCCTGACCAGCCGTTCTTCCTTCCATGCTGTACCCCGGGGCCGGCGAACCCCGGGGTGCGGGACGATGCCGGCGAGCTCGCTCCTCCCGCCGACCGGGGCCGGCCGCGGCAGCGGTGGACGTGTCGCGCGGGGGAGGTCGGCAGGTACGGACACCCAAGGGGCGTGCGGTTCAAGGGAGGTACTGTGATCGAGTGAACGTGTCGACTCGCGGCAGACGGCTGCGGAGCCGAGCCGCCACAGCAGCCTTCGTCTGCGCGATCGCCCTGTTATCCGGCCCGAGTTACGCAGCGCCGGGCGCACCCGGTCCGGGGGACGGCAAGTCGATCGAGGACATCCAGAACGAGTTGAACGGCCTCTACCGCCAGGCGGAGGTGGCCACCGAGGCGTACGACACCGCCGATGTGAAGGCGGCCGAGCAGGAGAAGCGGCTGGCGTCGCTCCACAAGGACCTGGGCCGTACCGAGAACAGGCTGGACGATCTGCACGACCTCGCCGGCGCGGCCGCGCGCACGCAGTACCGCGGGGGCAATCTCGACTCCACCGGCATCCAGTTGCTGCTCGGCGACCACCCCGACCACGCCCTGGACGACGCGGCCCAGGCCCGCCAGGCCCTGCGCAACCTGGTCACGGTGTCCGAGATCCAGCAGACGGCCCGCGCGGAGCTGGACCGGCAGACCGACGCCGCCGCCGCGAAGCTGCGGGAGCTGAGGAGCACCCGCGCGGACAGGGCCGAGGCGAAGCGGAAGATCGAGAAGAAGATCGCCGAGGCCGAGCGGATCGAGGCCGGGCTCAAGAAGGAACAGACCCGCGAGCTGGCCCAGTTGGAGAAGGAGCAGGCGCAGGAGGCCAGGTCCAGGTGGACGGGCCCCGGTTCCGGCGGCACCTCGACCGGGACCGGTTCGGGCGGCGGCCGGACGAAGGTGAGCGGAGCAGCGGGGAAGGCCGTCGACTTCGCGCTGGCGCAGATCGGCAAGCCCTACGTGTGGGGCGCCGCCGGCCCCTCGTCGTACGACTGCTCGGGACTGACCTCCGCGGCCTGGGCGGCGGCCGGGCACCCCATACCCCGTACCTCGCAGGCGCAGTGGCAGGGACTGACCCGGGTCAGCCTGGACTCCGTGCGGCCCGGAGACCTGATCATCTACTACGACGCCACGCACGTGGGCATGTACATAGGGGACGGACAGATCGTGCACGCGCCGCGGCCCGGCCGCACGGTCACGACCGCCCCGGCCGCCTCCATGCCCATTCTCGGCGTCGTCCGACCCGGAGTCTGAGCGGATGACCTACTCACTGACCCCCCGCAACGAGGGAAACCTGCCCGCGCTGAGCGCACCGCCGCTGATCCGGCTCGACGCCTATGTGGCCGAGGACGGGTCGACGGTGGTCAACGGCCATCTGCTGGAGATGGGCGGCACCCGGCCCCCCAACGAGGCGATCCTCGACGCGATCGCCATGTTCGCCCGCACCCTGCGGGCACCGGTGGCGGCCACCGTCATCGACCGCACCGTGCTGCAGGTGGCACGCCTGCGGGTGTACCCCGACGGTTCGAGCCGGACCATCGCCGACGAGGAGGACCTGCCGCCCGGCCGCGAGCGTACCGCCGCGGAGGAGGAGGCGTTCCCTCCGCTGGCCCGTGTCGAACGCATCACCCAGCACGCGCAGCGCGGGGAACTGCACGCCGCGTCCGTCCTCGCCAGCGCGCTGCGGGAGCACCTGACGCTGCGCAGGGGCGCGGAGGACGAACTGGCCCTGGAGGCACGGGCGATCGAGGCGTACCTCGCGTATCTGCGCGGCGACTACATGCTCTCCACCGTCCTCGCGCTGACCGTGGCGCGGATCCGCTGCCGCACCGACCTGAGCCGGGCGGCGCCCGAGGTGGCCCGCGCCACCGCGGCGTGGCAGCGGCTGCTGGACGAGGGTCAGGTGGCCACCCGGGGGCAGGAGCTGCTGCACATGTGGGAGCACCTGTCCGCGGAGGGTTATCTGCGGGAGCCGGCCCACCAGGCGATGGCCCAGGCCGTGCGGACCCGGCTCGCGAGGGGCGACCGTTCGGTACCGGCCCCGGCCGCGGCACCGGCCCTGACGGTGGGCGAGGGGCCGGCCGCCCCCGAGGACGAGCCCCTCAGGCCCACCCGGCGCGGGCTGCGGCGCTTCACCCGGAGGCCGGGCCGGTCCGCCGAGTGACGGTCCCGGGCGGCTCGTCGTCAGGGACGCTCAGTACGCGTGGTGCACCTGCCAGAACGCCCAGGCCTGGCAGGGGCTGCCGTAGGTGGTGTTCATGTAGTTGAGGCCCCACTTGATCTGCGTGGCCGGGTTGGTCTGCCAGTCGGCGGCGACGGAGGCCATCTTGTTGCCGGGCAGGGCCTGGACGAGGCCGTAGGCGCCGGATTCGGGGTTGACCGCGAGGTAGTTCCAGGTGGACTCGTGGTCCACGATGTTGCTGAAGCACTGGAACTGGCCGCTGCCCACGATCTGCGCGGCCATGGCCTTGAGCTGCGCCACGGTGTAGGAGCTCCGCACGGGGAAGCTGGCGGCGGGATCGCCGGCCGCGGCCTTGGCGGCCGCGCGCTCCTGGGCGGCGTTCTTCTTGGCCTGCGCGGCCTTGGCCGCGGCCGCCCGCGCGCTCTGCTCGGCGTCCTTCCGGGCGCTCAGGTCCGCCTGTACGGCCATGGCGTCGGCCTGCTGCGTCAGCGACGCGGTCTGCACCTGCGCCTGCTGCCCCGCGGGCAGGTCCGCGAGCAGGGTGGCGTCGGTCGCCGCCGCCTCCGCGTCGTTGTTCTGCGCGCTGCTGCCCGAGGCGACACCGACGACACTTCCGACAGCGGTGACCGCGGTGGCCGACACCACCGCGATTCCCCGGACCGATATGCGGCTCACGCGCTTCTCTTCCTCTTCGCCCGGGCCACCTGTGCGGCGGTCGACGGAAGTGTCTCGCCCGATGGGCCGGGCGATTGGAACACTCTTGCGTCCCGGCCCGCCCGACGCAATGCCGTGGGGAGTGCGGATCCTCACACCCCTCGCCACACCGGTGCCTCCACGCCACACCCGTCCGAACGCGCGTGCAGGTCAACGGAGTTGTGGCAGGACGCCTGGACATCACCGGTTCGGCCGGGGCGGGTACGAGCCGGGTGTGAATGAACGAACCGATGAACTGTTGACTTTTGGCTTGGTGAGCCAGAGGATTCCCGGAGTGACCCACCATGCGTACGGCCCCGGTGGCCTGTCCGAGACCCTGGACGAGGCCGCACACCGCTGTCTGGTCGCGGGATTCGACGGTACGACGGCCGTACCCGACCCCCTGAAACGGCTCGTCGACCGCGGCCTGGGCGGCGTCATCCTCTTCACCCGCAATATCCGCGACGCCGACCAGGTCCGTGAACTCACCACCACTCTCCGGGAGTTGCGGCCGGATCTGCTGGTGGCCATCGACAACGAGGGCGGCGGCATCGGCCACCTGACCGGTGCCGGCGCCCCCGAGGTGCCAGGCTCCCTGGCCCTGGGCGCCGTGGACGACCCCGCCCTCACGGCCGCCTGCGCCGACGCCCTCGCCGGGCACCTGGCCACACTCGGCATCACCGTCTCCTACGCACCGGTCGCCGACCTCCAGCACCGCCCCGAGAACCCGATCGTGCGCACCCGTGCCTTCGGCGCCGACCCCGACCTGGTCTCCCGGCACCTGCGTGCCTGGATCGCCGCCACCGAGGCGCGCTCCGTCGCCTCCTGCGCCAAGCACTTCCCCGGCCACGGCGGCACGGTCACCGACAGCCACCACGAGACCGCCGCCGACCCGCGACCCTGCGACGAACTGGACCTCGCCCCGTTCCGGGCCGCGATCGACGCCGGCGTACCGATGCTCATGAGCGCCCATGTCGTCTTCCCGGCCCTCGACCCCGACCGTCCCGCCACCCTCAGCCCCCGCATCCTCGGCGACCTGCTCCGCGGCGAACTCGGCTTCGACGGCGTGCTGGTGAGCGACGCGCTGGAGATGAAGGCCATCGCCGACCGCTACGGCGAGGCCGCCGCGGCCCGGCTCGCGCTCGCCGCCGGAGCCGACCAGGTCATCGTCGCCGTACCGCACCTGGAGACCACCCTCGCCTGCCGCGACGCCGTCCTCGACGGACTGCGCTCCGGAGAGCTGGCACCCGAGCGGGTCGAGGAGGCGGCGACCCGGGTACGACGGCTCGCGCGCCGGTACGCCACCCCGCCCGTACCCGCGGAGGTGGTCCCCTGGGACCAGGGCGCCGGGGCGGAGGCCGCGCGGCGGGCCGTGCGGAGCCGTGGCGCGCTGCCCCCGCCGGTGCCGGGCGCGTACCTCGTCGACCTGTTCCCGCCGCCGCATCCCGCCCTGAACTGGGGCGGCGAGGACCTGCTCACCGAAGTGCGGGCCCTGGACCCGGCGGCCACCGGGACGGCGCTGACCGGCGAGCCCGGCGAGGCCGTCGTGGCCGAGCTGCTGCGGGCGGCGCGGGGGCGGCCGCTCGTGGTCGCCGTCTGTGACGCCGGACTGTATCCCTGGCAGCGGCGGCTGCGCGAGACCCTGCTGGCCGCCCGCCCGGACGCGCTGCTCGTTACGACCGGGCTCCCGGAGGGCGAGGCGCTCTGCGCGTACGGGCGGGGGCAGGTCAACCTCCGTGCGGTGGCGGAGGTGTTGACGGGGAACCGGCCGACGGCCGGATCAGCTCCCTGATACCCCGGGCCGCGAGATGGCCCTCGTCCCCGGCCCGCTCCGCCAGGACGATCGCCGGCCTGACGCCTGTCGCGCGCAGGCTCGTCCATGCCTCGAAGAAGGCGCCGCCCGGACCGGAGACCGCGCGGGTGGCGGGGGTGCAGTCCAGGACCAGCGCGGTCTCCCGGACCGGCACCGTACGCCGGCCGCGCAGCTGCGCCACGGTCTCCGCGAGCGCATGGGCGATCGGCTTGGGCCGGCCCGCGGAGTCGAACAGGCCCAGTGTGTATTCGAGTTCGGGGAAATCGGCGAGGGCCCGGTCCACGTCGTGGGAGCACCACCAGGTGACACCCCACAACTGTGCGCAGTCCGCCGCGTTCAGCAGGGTCGCACGGGCGAAGTCCGGGGCGTCGGCGGCCGGGACGTGCGGTTCGGGCGCACCGGTCTCCTGGACCCAGACCGGGCGGGCGGGGCCGACGGCATAGGCCTCGGCGAGCTCGGTGCCGTACTCGGCGAGGTGCCGCACCTGGGGGGAGCGGGGGCCGTAGCGGCGGGCGCAGTCACCGGAGAACACCCAGGGGTGCACGGTCGTCAGGTCGCCCTTGCGGGCCGAGGCCTCCGGGGTGAACGGGTGGTCGTCGCCGTACCAGGCCGCGTCGTACGCGGAGTGGGTGACCAGTCCGACGCCGTCGCCGAGCCCCTCCCGTGCCGCCGCCAGCAGGGTGTCCAGGTAGTGGTCCACCTCGGCGACCGTCACCGGGTTGTGCTCGACCAGGTTGTTGAGCTCGTTGCCGAGCTGGAGGCCGATGAGGTTGGACCGGCCGGTCAGGGCGCGGCCGAGGGTGCGCAGCAGGGTGGCCTGGGCCGCGACGGCCTCGGGATCGGTGAACACGTTGCGGTGGTGCCAGCTGCGCGTCCACTCCGGGTAGAAGTCGAAGCTCGACAGATGGCCCTGGATGCCGTCCACGAGGACGTCAAGGCCGAACTCGGCCGCCAGATCCACCAGTTGCACCAACTGCTGCACGGCGGCGGGGCGGATCAGATGGCGGTTGGGCTGGAGCAGCGGCCACAGGTGGAAGACACGGACGTGGTCGAGGCCCAGTCCGGCGATCTGGGCCAGGTCCGCGCGGATGTGGTCCGGATCGACGTCGTGCCATGCGTGGAACCAGCCGCGACGTGGGGTGTAGTTGACGCCGAAGCGGAGTTCGGGGACGGGCGGGGGCGTGCTGATGGCGTCCTCCTCGGGGCCTCGGACACTCCTCGGTCCTTGCCTGTTGCGAATGTATCAACCACCATGGACGACAATGAATAGTGATTTGAACCCGAGATCGAGATGGGTCGTCGGGATCGACGCCGGCGGCACCCGGACCCGCGCCGTCCTCGCGGACGCGGACGCGGACGCCGGTGACGGACGTGTGCTCGGGGAGGGCGTGGCCGGGCCGGGCAACGCGCTGACCGTGTCGGCACCGGAACTCACCGACCACCTGGCCGAGGCCGTCGCGTCGGCCGTGCCGGAGGCGGGTCGCGCGCGGGTCGCCGCAGTGGTCGGCGGCTTCGCGGGGGCCGCCCGCGCTCCCGAGGAGGAGCCGGGGCGGGCGCGGGCGCGGGCCGCTCTGACCGCAGCGCTGAACCGGCTGGGCATCGGCACCGCGGCGGTCGAGGTCTACAGCGACATCGAGGCGGCCTTCGCCGGGGCACCCGGACAGCCGGCCGACGGACTCGCCCTGGTGGCCGGCACCGGTGCGGTCGCCGCCCGGATCGAGGGGCGCGTCCTGGTCGCCACCTCCGGCGGGGACGGCTGGCTGCTCGGCGACGACGGCGGCGGGTTCTGGATCGGGCGCGAGGCGGCCCGCGCGGCCCTGCGGGCGGCGGACGGGCGGGGCGAACCGACGGCACTGACGGCGATGGTCGGACAGGCCCTGGGGATTCCGGACCGCGTACTGCCCCTGGGCGGCAGCGGGCCCGGGCCGCCCTCGGCCGACGGCGGCCCGGCGGTATGCGCGGTCGACGGGGGACCGTCGCCACGCCCGGCCGACGGCGGACCATCGGTACGCCCGGCTGCCGATGGGCCGTCGGCACGGCTGACCCATGGCGAGCGGCAGGCGCGGCCGGCCCATGGCGAGCGGTCAGTGCGGCCGGCTCACGGTGGGCGGTCGGTGCCGTCGGCTCACGGCGGGCCGCCCGTGCCCCCGGCCGACGACCGCGTATGGGCGCCCGCGCTGCGGGCCGCCTACCGGGCGTACCTGCTGCCGGCCGTGATGGACCGCCCGCCCGTGCGGCTGGCCGATCTCGCGCCCCTGGTGCCACGTGCGGCGGCCCGGAAGGACGCGGTCGCCGCGGCAGTTCTCCGGGACGCGGCCGCCCATCTGGCCGCGACCGTGGCCGCGTTGGGGCCGCGTCCGGGTGAGGCCCTGGTCGTCACGGGCGGACTGCTCGCCCCGGAGGGCCCGTTGCTCACCCCGCTCGCCGAACGACTCTTTGACCTCGACCTCACGATCACCCCGGTGCCGGACGGCCGCACGGGCGCCGTGGCGCTCGCCCGGCTCCTCGTCGCCGGCCGCTGACCTGCGGAGGCCCCGTGACCACTCCCACCTATCGCATCCCGACCGCCCCCCTCGACGACCGGGTCGCCGACCTCCTCTCCCGGATGACCCTGCGCGAGAAGGCCGGCCAGCTCAACCAGCGGATGTACGGCTGGCACGCCTACCGCCGCACCCCCGACGGCAGCTTCGAACTCACCGACGCGCTGCGCGCCGAGACCCACCGCTGTGCCGGACTCGGCGCCCTCTACGGCCTGATGCGCGCCGACGCCTGGTCCGGCGTCGGCCACGGCACCGGACCGGGTGCCGACGACAGCGCCGAACTCGCCGACCTGGTCCAGCGGCACGTCCTGGACAGCAGCCGCCTGGGCATCCCCGCCCTGTTCGTCGAGGAGGTCCCGCACGGACACATGGCCCTCGACGGCACGGTCCTGCCGGTCAACCTCGCCGTCGGTGCCACCTGGGACCCCGGCCTGTTCGAGCGGGCCGCCGCCCACGCCGCCGCCGAACTCCGCGCCCGCGGCGGCCATCTGGCCCTCGTCTCGGCCCTGGACATCGCCCGCGACCCGCGCTGGGGCCGCACCGAGGAGTGCTTCGCCGAGGATCCGTACCTCGCCGCACGCCTCACGGAGGCCCTCGTCCACGGCATGCAGGGCGACCGCGGCGAGTTCTTCGCCGCCGACAGGGCGCCCGTGGTCCTCAAGCACTTCGCCGGACAGGGCGCCACCGTCGGCGGCCGCAACTCCGCCGAGTCCGAACTCGGTCTCCGTGAACTGCACGAGATCCACCTGCCCGCCGCACGTGCCGGTGTCCGCGCCGGGGCCGCCGCCGTCATGGCCGCGTACAACGAGGTCGACGGGATGCCCTGCGCGGGCAACCGCGCGCTGCTCACCGGGATCCTGCGGGAGAGCTGGGGCTTCGACGGGCTGGTGATGGCCGACGGCCTCGCGGTGGACCGGCTGGCCCGGATCACCGGCGACACGCTTTCGGCGGGTGCCCTCGCCCTCAACTCCGGTGTGGACCTGAGCCTCTGGGACGAGGGGTTCACGCGGTTGGCGGAGGCGGTGGGGCGGGGACTGGTCGGGGAGTCCGTTCTCGACGCCGCCGTCGCCCGGGTGCTCCGGCTGAAGTTCCGCCTCGGCCTCTTCGAGCGGCCGTACACCCGCCGGACACCGCTGCCGGACGGCGGCCGGGACCTGAGTACCGCACTGGCCCGCCGCTGTGTCACCCTCCTCCACAACGACGCGGGGGTCCTGCCCGTGGGACCCGAGGTCCGCCGGATCGCCGTCCTCGGTGCCCATGCCTCGACCACCGCGCACCAACTCGGCGACTACACCGCGCCGCAGCACCCGGGCACCGGAAGCACCGTCCTGGACGCGCTGCGCCGGCTCGCCCCGCCCGGCGTCGAGATCCACCAGGGGGAGGGCCCGGCCGACCTCGCCGTCCTGGTGCTCGGCGGCAGCAGCGCCCGCACCCCCGGCACCGAGTTCGACGCCAACGGGGCGGCCCGCACCGCCGCCCCGCAGACGACCTGCGGGGAGGGCGTCGACCTCGCCGGACTGCGGCTCCCGGCAGACCAGCGGGCCCTGTTCGAGACGGTCACCGCGGCCGGCACGCCCACCGTGGTCGTCCTGGTCCAGGGCCGCCCGCACGCCGTCCCCGAGCCGGCCGGCCGGGCCGGGGCACTGCTCACCGCCTGGTACCCGGGTCCCTGGGGCGGCGACGCGATCGCCGAGGTCCTGCTCGGCCGCACCGAGCCCGCCGGCCGGCTCCCCGTCTCCGTCCCCCGGTCGGCGGCCCAACTCCCCGTCTACTACAACCACAAGGACACCGAGTACGGCGGTTACGCCGACGAGAGCGCCGAGCCGCTCTACTCCTTCGGCCATGGCCTGTCGTACACGTGCTTCGGCTACGGCGAGCCGCGTCTGTCGGGGCGCACCGTCGAGATCGACGTCACCAACACCGGTGCGCGGCACGGGCGTACGGTCGTCCAGCTGTACATCCGCAGGCTGCGTCCCGCCAGCTGGCCGCGCACCCTCGAACTCCGCGCGTTCGAGGGGGTCGAGCTCGCCCCGGGGGAGCGCCGTACGGTCGTCCTGCGCCCGGCGGTCGACGAAGCCGTCGAGATCAGGGTCGGCGGCTCCGCGCGCGAGGCGCTCGCCGCGACCCCGCTCGTCGTGGATCAGAGCTTCACGGCACCGGCCGAGACGCCCTTGTAGAACCACCGCTGCGTGATCACGAACAGCACCAGCACCGGGACGACGGAGATCACCGACCCGGCCATCACCACCCGCTGGTCGTAGCCGAAGGACGAGCTCTGCAGCCGGGACAGGCCGAGCGTCAGCGTCATGTGGTTCTCCGAGCGCAGCACGATCAGCGGCCACAGGAAGTCGTCCCAGGCGCTGATGAAGGTGTTGACGACGACCACCATGATCGCGCCCCAGGCGGAGGGGAGGTAGAGGTGCCGGAAGCGCTGCCACTCGTTCGCGCCGTCCAGCATCGCCGAGTCCTCGATCTCGCGCGGGACGGCGAGGAACGCGCCGCGCATCAGCAGGACGTTGATGGCGCCGACGAACCCGGGCAGCCACACCCCCACCAGGTTGTCGACCAGGCCCAGGTCGCGGATGCTCAGGAACAGCGACACCATGATCGACTCGAAGGGGAACATCATCGAGGCGACCAGGACCACCCAGACCGCCTTGCGGCCCTTCCAGCCGGGTTTGGAGAGCATGTAGCCGGCGGTGGTGGAGAACACCAGCTGGCTGGCGACGGAGAGGACCACCACGAGGAGGCTGTTCCTGATGTACGTGGCCACCGGCACCTGCTCGAACACCTCCCGGTAGGCGCGCAGCGTCGGGTGGTGCGGAAGCAGGCTCGCGTTCCGGCCGAAGACGTCCTCGCCCGTGCCCTTCAGGGAGGCCAGGAACTGCCAGAGCAGGGGACCCACGGTGAGGCCGAGGACGAGCAGCAACAGCAGGTAGCGGACGACGAGTTCACGGGGGCGGCCGTACTCCCGCCAGCGGGGCAGCAGGCGCCGGGGCTTCTCGACGGCGGTCGTCATGCCTCGTCCTCCTTGGTGAGCCGCTGTGCCAGCAGGGTCAGACCGAGCGTCAGCACGAACAGGGCGACGCTGACCGCCGAGCCGTAGCCTGCGTTGCCGGTCAGCGGGTCCAGGCCGACGTCCCGGATGTAGAACGGCAGGGTGCGGTCGGCACCGCCGGGTCCGCCGGTGGAGCTGCCCAGCATGTAGATCTCGGTGAAGACGCGCAGCGAGCCGATGCCGGTCAGGGTGCCGACCAGCATCATGGCCTGCCGTACGCCCGGGACGGTGATGTGCCAGAAGCGGCGGGCCGGTCCGGCGCCGTCCATCGCGGCGGCCTCGTGCAGCTCCCTGGGCACGTTCCCGAGGGCGGCCAGGTAGAAGACCATGTACCAGCCGAGGCCCTTCCACAGGGTCAGGCCCATCGCACAGAGCAGGATCAGCCAGGAGTCGGACAGGAACGGGATGGCCGACCTGATCAGGTGGGCCTTCTGGAGCCAGGTGTTGACCAGCCCGTCGTCGGCGAGCAGCCACTGCCAGCTCAGGCCCACTACCACGCTGGAGGCGAGCACCGGGGTGTAGAAGGCGGACCGGAAGAAGCCGATACCGGGGAGGTTCTTCTCCACCAGGACGGCCAGCAGCAGCGGGAGCAGCACCATCAGCGGGACGACGATCAGCGCGTACAGCACGCTGTTGCGGGTCGCCAGCCAGAAGTCCGAGTCGCCCAGCATCCGGGTGTAGTTGTCCAGGCCGACGAAGCCCGCGGCGCCGCCGAGCGGCTTGGCGTCGGTGAACGAGAGCAGCAGGGTGTTGAGGAAGGGGAACACCCCGAAGACGACGGCACAGCCGATCGCGGGCGCCGTCCACAGCCACGGCAGCCACCAACGGCGGTACATCGCGGCCCCGTTGGCGCCGGGTGCGGGGCCGGGCAGCAGCCGGCGCAGGCGAGCGGCGGCGGTGCCCGGAGCGGTGGCGGTCCGCTCCGCCCCGGGCACCGGCACCGGACGGGCGGTGTCGGTCGTCACGCTCAACCCGCCTGCTTCAGCAGCTCGTTCGCCTTGGCCTGGGCGTCCTTGACCGCCTGCGCGGCGCTCTTCTTGCCCTGCATGGCCAGCTGCACCTGGGCCACGATCGCGTTCTGTACCGCCGGGGAGAGGTTGGTCTGGTAGGCGGTGGCCGTCTTGAGCTGTTCGGCGACCAGCTTGCGGGCCTCGGAGAAGGGGTCGTTCCCGGACACCTGCTGGAAGAACGGGTCGTCGAGGGAGGCCGTGGTCGTCGGGAAGATGACGACGTCCGGGTCCTTGCACCAGGCCGTCTGGTTCTCCGCGTTGGTGAGGAACTCGGCGAACGCGAGCGCCACGGGGGCGTGTTTGCTGGTCGCGGCGACGGATATGTACTGCGGGGCACCGGTGGTGTGGCCCAGTGCGTCGAAGGGCTGCTGCCCGACGCCCGTCCTCGCGTACACCGACGGGCTGTTCTGCTTCACGAAGCGCACGAAGCTCGGGTTCGTCGATCCGTACGCCACCTTGCCCTGGCTGTACAGCGTGGACGGGTCGTTGCTGGAGGACAGCGAGTCCTTCGGCATCGCGCCCTCCTTGTACAGCTTCGCCATCCAGGCGACCCACTGCGCAGTCCTCGGATCATTCGCGAAGACCGCGGACTTCCCGTCGTCGGAGAGCGTCTTGATGTTCATCTGGTCCCAGTCGGCCGGGATCCGCCACACCGGGTTGGCCATCGTGGCGAAGTAGGCGCCCTTGGCCGCCTTGGCGACCTTCTCGTAGTCGGCGAACAGACCGAAGACACTGCTCGGCGCCTTCGACGTGTCGACGCCGGCCTTCCGGAGCAGGTCCGTGTTGTAGGTCAGCACGATGCCGCCGGTGTACCAGGGGAGCACGGTGTGGACGGTCGCTCCCGAGGAGTCCGTCATGGTGCTGGACTTCCAGAACGCGGGCACGAACGGCTTCGCCGCGTCCGGGTCCTTGACGCCCAGGTTCAGCAGGTACCCCGCCTTCGTGAGGGCCGTCGCCGTCTCGGAGTTGAGGTTGATGACGTCCGGCAGGGTGCAGGCCTGGGCGTCCGCGACCGTACGGGTGGTGAACGTGTTGTCGCCGGGGTCGTCGATCCACTTGACCGTGGCACCGGGGTGGGCCTTCTCGAAGTCCTTGATCACTCCGTTGAAGAACGCCCCGAAGTCTTTCTTGAGGTTCGTGGTCTGGAAGGTGATCTGGCCCTTCACGTCCCCGGTGAGTTTCCCGGAGCCGACGTTTCCCTGGTCCACCTTGCAGCCGCCGGCCGTCGCGCCTTTGCCGCCCGACCCGCCCGACAGCCCGCAGCCCGCGGCGGTCAGGGCGAGGACGAGGACGCCCGCCATGGATCCGGTCAGTCTCTTCGCACGCATGGTTGCCCTCCTGCGGCCGCTTCCGGATGGTTCAAATCACCAACTTGCAGCCTGGTTGATGAAAAGGTGGACCAAAATTCATCGGAGGTCAATGGTTTCCGTGTTGCGTTTCGGTTCCGTGCGCCGACGCGGGGGGCTCAGTGCCGGTGTTCGTGGTCCGGATGCGCCGGGTCGCCGGGGTGCTCGTGCCCGGCCGTGTACTCGACGCCGGCCCGGGCCCGGTCCAGCCAGTCGAAGAAGGCCTGGCGTCCCCGCGCCCGCCGCAACTCCCTTGCCACGTCGTCCCGTACGCGCTCGAACGGCTGGAAGTCCCCGGCCGCCGCCGTCGTGAAGGCGTCGACGCCCCGCCGTAGCGCGTCCTTGGTGAGGAAGCGGTCCCGGTTGCGGACGTAGTAGTCCCGCACCGCCTCCTCCGGCACCCGCTGTTCGGCCTCCAGGGCGGCCAACAGGGCGCGGGCGGCGGGGGAGTGGGCGAGCGCCACCGCGACGATGCTGCCCAGGTCGGCGACATCGGTCCCGGACACGGCCAGGACGCGCTCGGGGGAGACCTCCCGGGGCGGTGCGAGGCCGCGCTCCACGCAGGCCCGCCGGGCGAGTTCGTCGGTGACGACGACCTGCGTCGCCCACCGCCTGCGCTGCCGCTCGGCCCGCGCGAGCGCCTCCTGGCGCGGTCTCTCGCGGTCCCGGGCCGGAACGGCCGCCAGCAGCGCGTCCACCCGCTCCGCCGGCACGGACGTCCCGTCCACCACCGCCGCCTGCTCGCTCACGGTGTCACCTCCAGTACGACCGCCTCGGTATAGGCCACACACCCGTGCCAGGCGACCTTCGCCATCAGCCAGTACGCCCCGGACTCCACCGCCGTGGCGTCCACCTCGATCCCGCACTCCAGCGACTCCCCGCCGGCCACCGTGAACCCCTGGCAGCCCGGGGCCACGCCGGCCCAGGTCCCCCACGAGGACACCGCCCACAGGGTGCCGTGGACCGGCCCACGGGTCGGGTTGCGCAGCACGACCGGGACCGTCATCCGCTCACCCCGGCGCACGGCGATCCGTTCGACTCCGAGGCGGGCCAGCAGAGTCGGCCCGGTCCGCCCGTCCGGCTCGCCCTCCGGCACGGCCCCCGGCACATCGACGGCGACCACGTCCTCGTACGCCTGCCCGTCCCGGACCAGTCGTGCCGCCAGCCAGTACCGGCCGGGTGGGGTGTCCGGCGGCGGGGTGAGCGTGACCTCGGTGAGGGTGAAGCCGCCGGGGCCCAACGCATAGGGGAGGGAGGCGGGTTCGGCCGTCCAGCCGGGCGGGTGCCGGAGGCCGACCGTGCCCGCTGCCGGGGCGTCCGTGAGCTCCGAGGAGATCCGCAGGGTCGCGGTGACGGGTCCCGAGGCGGTGAGCACGGACGGCGAGAGGTGGACGGCGACCGGGAGGTTGCCGCGCGGCGCGGGCCCGGAGTTGTGCAGCCAGTAGCGGGTGGCGACCGGCTGGGCGGGTTCGTGCGCGGCGACCCCGGGACCCGGCGCGGACGGCGCGTTCCCGGGAGCCGCCCGTACCGTGGCCACCTCGAAGCCGCCGAGGTCGAGGCCGAGTGCACCGCGGTCGGGGACGAGCGGCTCTCCTGGCGTCTCCAGGACGTCCGTCCGAGTGCCCGCCGTCCAGGGCAGGGGCCCGGTGATCCGGGCCCGCACCGGTCGCCCGTCCACCTCGTGCAGCCGTACGACGACCCCGTCCGCCGGATCCGCGGCCGCCGCGCTGCCGCGCGCGAGGGGCGCACCGCTCGGCTTCAACGCGTCCAGCAGCACCCGGCCCTCGGGTTCGAGGGCGAGGAGGGTCGCGGTGCGCGGCAGGCTGCCCGGTGCCTCGGCGGGCCGCCGGATCCGGGCCGTCAGCGGGTGGTTGAAGGCATGCCCCGCCCGCGGCAGCCCCAACTCCCGCCAGTCGCCCGTACCCGCGACCACGGCGTAGTCGAACGTGTGCGACCAGCGCTGGAGCTGGAACCCGGATCCGTCGGGCGCGGTGCGGCGGGGCGGATCGACCCAGATGCCGGAGGGCCAGCCGGTGCAGGACCGCATCAGGGACATGTACAGGTCACCGGAGGGGGTCACCACACAGCCGGGCGTGCCCCGGTTGAGGACGGCGAAGCTGCGCCCGTCCCAGGCGTCGCCGGGCGGCAGCGCCTCACCGCGCCCCGCCGCCGTGGCCCGGACGACCGCGTCGTCCAGGTCGGCGATCAGCGCGTCGACCGCCTTCGCGTCGTCCTCGGCGCCGGCCACGACCAGCAGGGGCAGCTGCTCCAGTTCGCGAAGATCGGCGCCCGGTACCCACTCCTCGCGCAGTGAGGCGCGCGGGGCCACCCAGACGGCCGCGAGGCCGCCCCCGGCCAGCTGCCGGTCCACCTCCCGAGCGGCCGCCGGATCCCAGCCGAGGGCCTCGGCGACCACCGGGTTGCGATCCGGGCCGCCCACGGCGATCCGGATGTCGGGCAGGTTGGAGTCCACCTCCAGGTCGCCGTAGCGCGGACCGTCCGCGACCGTCGACGTGGCCGTGACACCGGCCCGCACCAGGGCCGCCGCGAGCGGGGTGCCCAGCTCGCCGGCGGTGTCCCAGTCGGCGTAGACGAGTTCGGCGACCCCGACCGCCCGGTGCCCGAGCAGCCGGCCGGTGTCGTCGTGCACGGCGATCCGGGCCGTCGAGCCCAGCCCGAACCAGGTGTTGGCCGGATTGTCGAGCGTCCACGGGAACCGTTCGCTGTCCACCTCCACGAACCCGAAGCCACGCCCGATCACCGCGTCCGCGACCTCGTGCACCGGCAGCCCGCCCTGCACGTCCGAGGGCCAGCGCACCCGGATCAGCCGGTCGGCGCCGTCGTACCCGTCGATGCTCGTCGTCACGTCGAGCCGGTCGACCCCCGTCCACAGGGTCAGCCGCTGGGTGTACCGGAAGAGCCCGAGGTCACCGCGGACGGTGATCCGCGACCCGGCGGGGGAGTGCTCGACCGCGACGTCCGCGGTGACGTCCCGGCTCCGGGCGGCGGTCGTGCCGGTCGGGGTGAGATGCCAGGGCCCTTCGCCGAACCGCGGATGCCGGGGGTACTCCTCCTGTACGACCAGTTCGTTGCCGAGGTCACCGGGGCGCAGCAACTCCCGTCCGTCCTCGGTGAGCCGGCGCAGCCCGCAGACCCCGCCGCCGCGCACCGGGTCGACGGTGACCTCGTAGAAGTCGTTGCGGATGGCGAACCCTTCGCCGGGTGCCCACCCGGGTACCGAACCGTCCGCCAACGAAAGGGTCTTGAGACCCAGTCCCGGGACGTCCGGTACGACGACCCGGAGCCGGCCGTCCTCCCGGACGGCCGGCAGCGGCAGGCCGGTGAGGTCCAGCGGCACCAGGCCGCCCGGGTCGTCGACCGTGAGCACGTCCCGGCGTCGCCGGCCGGCCGCGTTGAAGACGACCAGGTCCGGGGCGCCACCGGGCAGCGGGACGACCGCGCGGGCCAGCGCGTCGGTGGCGTCGGCGTGCACCGTCTCGGCCAGGTCGTACAACTCCCGCCAGCCGGTGAGGAGATCGATGTACACCTGGTCCGACTCCGAGCCGGTGATGGCATCGTGATGGGCGCCGTAGAGCAACTGCCGCCAGGCCTTGTCGAGCGCCGCCTCCGGGTAGGGGTGCCCGGTGACGAGGGAGGCGAGGGTCGCCCAGGCCTCGGCGTCGGTCAGCAGGGTCTCGCCGTACCGCTGGGCCTGCTTGGTGTCGACGTAGGAGACGTCCTTGCCGGTGTAGACCGGGTTCATGTCCCGGGTCTGCGGCGAGGCGGTACGGCCCTCGGCGGCCAACTCGGCGCGCACGGCGGCGAAGAAGTCGCGGGGGACGGCGCTGACGAAGCGCGGCCAGACGTACCGCTCGTTCCAGTCGCGGTGGATGGCCGTCACCCAGCGGCAGGGCGGAGCGTAGTCCCCGCCGACCGGCAGCAGCACGTTCCTGGTGAGCGCGACCTTCTTCAGCCCCTGGAACAGCTTGAGCGCGGCCGCCTCCGCCTCCGGCAGGGTGGGTGCGTTGTCGATCGCCCAGCCGGCGCCGTAGTGGTTGACCATGTAGGCGGTGAGCAGTCCGCGCCCCGAGGGCGCGATCCAGCTGAACTCGGCCGGGAACTGCATCCGCCCGGGATCGCGCGGCTCCTCGCCGAAGACGGAGAGCGTCGGCCCCCACTGGTGGAACGGCCCGCGGGCCCAGGAACTGGAGGTGATCCCGGCGTCCGCCATCAGCCCGGGGAACTGCGGATCGTGCCCGAACGCGTCCAGCTGCCAGGCGGTTTCGGGCGCCGCGCCCATGATCCGGCGCTGGAAGCCGTCCCCGTACAGGGCGTTGCGCACGGTGGCCTCGGCGCCGGTGAGGTTGGTGTTGGGCTCGTTGTAGGTACCGCCCATGATCTCTACGCGTCCGGAGCGGATCAGCTGGCGCAGGAACGCCCGCTCCTCGGGGAAGGCGTCCCAGTAGGGCTTGAGGTAGTCGACCTCCGCGAGCACGAAGGTGTACGCGGGGTCGCGGCGGGCCAGGTCGCAGTGGGCGCGTACCAGGCTCATCCCGGACTGGCCGCGCGAGTCGAAGGTACGGGCGGGCAGACCGCTGCCTTCCGGGTCGTCGGCGACGTCCCAGGTCTCGGTGTAGGCGGCCTGGGTGTTCCACCAGACGGGGTCGTAGTGGAAGTGGCTGACCATGAACATGGTCCAGCCGGGCTCGGCGGCCGTGAACTCGGCGGCGTGACGCAGGAGCCGGCCCGCGCCCGCGTCCTCGACGGTCACCGTGACCGTGCGGCGGTCGCCGGGCGCGAGCCGCTCGGCGGACACGGGGACCTCGGCGCGTACGGTCCCGTCCGCGTCGGCGACCGCCCGGTTCTCGCCGACGCTGCGGACCCCCGGCCCCTCGACGCCCAGCAGTACCGGACGGCCCGGGATGTGCTCCACGTGGACCGTGATCACTTGCAGCGGTCGCTCGGGAGTGCCGGTGAAGAGCTCGGTCGACTCGACAGAGGTCACACGCATGGGGCTCCTACGAGTGCTCGGCGGAGCCCCATCCTGGCATCGAGTGGTGGTTCAATCAACCATGCATGTTAGTCATTGATGGTTCATCCATGCAGGAGGTGCCATGCGGGGACGGCGTCGGCTCACCGGGACCGGCGGGACTTCACCGTGTGCTGTCCGGCGATGTGGTCGGTCAACGCCAGTGAGGCGCTGGCCCGTTGGTAGGAGAGCTGGGCGACCCGGACGTACAGGCAGTCGATGAGGACCAGTACCGAGTGGCGGGCGCCGATGATGCCGGTGGGGAAGCTGGTCTCGGAGGTGGAGGAGATGAGCCGGATGTCGGCGGCGCGGGCGAGCGGGGACCGGGGGTCGGCGGTGAGGGCGATGGTGGTCGCGCCGCGCTCCTTGGCCGTCTCGAACGGCTCGGTCGTCTCGCGGGTCGCCCCGGAGTGGGAGATGCCGATCGCGACGTCGGCGGGGGTGAGCAGGGCGGCCGAGGTGGCGGCGGCGTGCACCTCGGTCCAGCCGCGCACCGTACAGCCGATCCGGAACAGCCGGGTCTCGGTCTCCTGTGCCACCGCGCCGCTGCCGCCCACGCCGTAGACGTCGATCCTGCGGGCCCGGGCCATGGCCTGCGCGGCCCGCTCGACCGCGTCCAGGTCGATCCGGTCCAGGGTCTGCTGGACGGCCCGCAGGTCCGCGGTGCCGACCACCTTCACGACCCGCTCCAGGCTGTCGTCAGGGGAGATGTCCGGGCCGATCTCGGCGGTGCCCCAGTCGGAGACCTCGCCGCGGCCCCGCTCCTGCGCGAGCGCGATCAGCAGGTGCTGGTAGGAGTCGAGGCCGATGGCCCGGCAGAACCGGGTCACGGTCGCCTGCGAGGTGCCGGTGCGGCGGCCCAGCTCCGCGGCCGAGCAGTGGGTGACGGCGGCCGGATCCTCCAGGATCAGTTCGCCGACCTTCCGCAGGGAGCCGGCCAGGCGCGGCAGCTCGGTCCGGATGAGTGTGGTGACGTCGGTCGAGGGCATGAGGAGAAGGTATCAGCCACCCTTTGAGCGGTCTGGTGAATACCAGGACCGAAAGGACGCGGCATTGCACTGCGTACGGCGCGCATGATTTATTGATTCATCGAAAGCGGTGTAGTTGGGGTGGTTCAATCCATCCGGTCGTACCCGGCAGTGGGGAGTGCGCACGTGTCCGTCGAGTCCGCCAACGAGTCCGGCACCGGCCCGGTGAACGCCGAGCGCTTCGCCCGCGAGGGCCTCGCCGCCCTCCAGCGCCTCACCGGGGCAGCCCGCGACGACGTCACCCGGGCCGCCGCACTGATCGCCGACTGCATCCGCGCCGACGGGGTCGTCCAGGCCTTCGGCACCGGGCACTCCCAGGCCATGGTCCTCGAAGTCGCGGGCCGCGCGGGCGGGTTGGTGCCCACCAACCGGATCAGCATCGCCGACCTCGTCCTCTACGGGGGCGAGCACCCGAGCGTCCTCGACGACCCGCTCCTGGAGCGCGAGCCCGGCGTCGCCGCCCGCCTCTACGAACTCGCCGCCCCGCACCCCCAGGACCTCTTCGTCGTCATCTCCAACTCCGGGGTGAACAACGTGATCGTGGAGATGGCCCTGCACGCCAAGGAGCGCGGACACCGGCTCCTCGCCCTGACCTCCCTCGCCCACACCAGGGCGGTCCCGGCCGGCCACCCCAGCGGCAGGAAGCTCGCCGACCTGGCCGACGTGGTCCTCGACAACGCGGCTCCGCGCGGTGACGCCCTCCTCGAACTCCCGGGCGGCGGCGCGGTCTGCGCGCTGTCCACGCTGACCGGGGTGATGCTCGTACAGATGGCGGTGGCCGAGGCGGCCGGCCTCCTGCTCGCCTCCGGAGACCGCCCGCCGGTCTACGTCTCGGCCAACGTGCCCGGCGGCTTCGAGGGCAACCTGGAACTGGAGAAGCGGTACGCCGGACGGATCCGGCGCACCGCGAGCTGACCTGGCGTCGTCGTGGCGGAGGGCCGGCGAGACCGCCGGCCGGTCGTCACGTCGGACACCGAGCTGGACACGCCCATCGGACAGGCGTTCGGCACAGCCGTCGGCGGATGCTCCTCGGCACCCGCCCGCCAGGCGCCGACGTGCGGCGGGAGACCCGCCGTCGTCGGCGTGACCAGCAGGCCGAGACCGGCGGCGAAGGCGGGTTGCGCGGGCGGGTTCGGGGCCGGTCCTCAAGGGCGCTGCCCGATCGGTCTTCGGATCGGTTCGCCGGATGTGTCGTGCGGTGTCGGTCGATCCGGCCTCGGCTCAGCTGCCTGCACCTCTGCGGGGCCGGCGGTGGTGTGCTCGCGCCTGGGCCCGGGCTGCCTCGGCGAGGGCGGGCTGGAGGCGGCGGGCGGCGTCCACGTGGTCGCCGGTCCAGATGATCCGGACCGCGACGGGCGTGGCCCGTCCCTGCGCGTCGCTGAGTTCGGTACGGACGGACTCCACGAGCCGTACCGCCTCCTCGGCCCGGAGCGGGACGACGTCGGGGACGGGCGACCGGTCGCAGAGGCTCGCCGCGAAGACGTGGTACCAGTCGGTGACCAGGGACGTCGAGCCGAGGACGGCACGGTGGGCGTCGGCCCGGACGGCCTGGGAGCGGGCCCGGTCCTCGCCCTGCCACAGCGAGACGACGGCGTCGGCGGCCAGGCGCAGCCCGACGACCCCGGTGACGAGGGTGGTCGTACAGGACAGCGACAGCGGCTTGGCGCCGCGTTCGGCGAGATAGCTGCGGAACGCGTCGTCCAGACGGCGGGCGGAGGCCGCCGCCACCCGGCCCCGCGGATCGGGGCCGGCGGGGCGGCGCGGGCCCAGGGCGTAGTCGACGGCGCCGCCGAGGTAACCGGCGCTGTCGTGGTAGGCGTCGGCGAGAGCCCTGTGTACGGCGGCCCGGGCGCCGCGCGGCCAGAAGAACACCGCCACCAGGACGCTGACCAGGCATCCCAGCGCGATGTCCTGGACGCGCAGCAGGGCGATGTGCCAGTTGGGGTCCTGGCCGATGTTGAAGAGCACCACGAGCGTGACGGTGAACGCGGCCTGCCCGGCGGCGAAGGAGATGACGGAGGGCGCGATCCCGGCGCACAGGATGGCCACGGGCAGCACGAACCACAGAGCCGTGCCGTGGTGGCCGATCAGACGCAGCAACCCGGCGCCGATCACGGACCCCGCCACGGTGCCGGCCACGGCGCGCACCGCGTTCTGCCCGGTGCTGAGCGCGTTGGAGCGCAGCACGGACAGAGTGCCGAGCAGCACCCAGAAGGAGTGCCCCACACCGGTCACCCCGGCCAGGAACACGGCGATGCCGAGGCCGACGGCACCGCGCAGACTGTTGTGCAGCCACACCGAGTCGGGCTGGAGATGGGCGACGGCCCGCTCCCGGGCGGCGGCCAGGGGCGCGGCCAGCGCGCCCGGCTCACGGCCGAGGAGCCGCTCCGGCCAGCTGCGCTGCCAGGCGGTGGCCGCCGCGTCGACGTTGTCGGCGATCTGCAGCACGGCGAAGCCGAGCTCCTGGGAGCGGAAGGACACGTCGAGCGTGGCGATGAACCCGTAGACCTCCGCCGTACCGGTGCCGCCCGGATGTTCGGCGGGCACCCGGACGGTCGAGCTGTGCTCCATCCCGGCCAGGGCCGTCCGCAGCCTCTCCTCCCGGGTCCGCAGCGGACCGGTGTCCCCGTTCAGGTCCGTGAGCAGGTCGCAGGCCGCCTCCAGGACGTGGGCGGCGGCCCGGCGCACGGTGTGCGCGGCCGGATCGCAGCCCGGGGGCTCGTCGGTGTACTCGGACCGGTCGACGAGGATGCCGCACAGCCAGGTCAACTCGTCCACGAGCCGGACCAGGGCACGGGAGGTCGCGGACAGACCGGTGGGGCGGTGCGGGGTGGCGTCGAAGGCCTCGCGCAGCTCCGCGCCGACCTGGGCGGTCTGCTCCGCACCGGCCCGGCACCGCTCGGCGTCGGGCAGCGGACCGTCCGGGCCCGGCAGCGAGGCACGGATGCGCAGATACCCGGCGGCGGCACGGCAGACGGCGGCCGCCGGGGCGCTGAGATGATCGGCGACCGGGCGTGGCCACAGCAGGGCGACGGCAGGCAGCGCCACGGCCGCCGCCAGGCCCGCACCGGCGAGCCTGGCGGGCAGCTGGGACAGCGGCACCGGGGCGCTGACCGGCAGGACGAAGGCCAGCAGCAGCGCCGTCGAACTGCCCGCCAGGACCGAACTGACGACACCGGCGAAGAGGACCACGAACCCGATCACGACCGTGGCCGCCACGGCGAGCCGGAGATCCCGGCCGGCCAGCGTGCCGGCGCAGATCAGGACCAGCCAGGCCACCGCGAGCGCCGCCTGTGCCCGCAGCCGCTCCACCATCGGCCCGGAGTAGTCCACCAGCAGCAGCATCGAGAACGAACCGAACGCGGCGTAGCTCGCCATCGTCGGGGAGTGCAGCACCTCGGTGCACAGGGCGAACAGGGCGGGCATCACCAGCGCCGTACGCGCCGCCCGCCTGGTCGCCCCGAGGTCCGGGTCCCTGCCGCGCAGCCACCTCACCCAGCGTGGTGCCCGCCCCGACATGTCCGCCTCCCGCAGGCCCCGGGCGGCCGACCCCGCCGCCGCACCGCGCACACCACCCATATGCGGCCACCGCCGGGCCGTCCGCAACATTTGCCGGGGCGCGGGACTCCCCGAGCGGGCCGGTGCGCCCGCGTGGGGGAGAAACGCCGTTTCCGGGGACGACGGTCACGGTAGCGTCGGCGAGGTGAGCGCTCCCGGGACGACGATCCGAGCCGCCGTACCCGCGGACTCCGCCGACGTGTACCGCCTCCTGGCCGGATTCGTCACGAGCCACCGCCCCGACCGCGCGGTCTTCGACGGCACGACCTTCCCCCTGGTCATCGCGGCCGCGGCCGACGGCCAAGCCGAGTTCCTGGTCGCCGAGCACGGCGGGCGGGTGGCCGGATACGTCCTCGCCGTACGCATGCCGACCCTCTTCGCGGGCGGCACGGTCCTGGAACTGCTGGAGCTCACGGTGGACGTCCCGCTGCGCGGCCGCGGCACGGGCTCCGCACTGGTCCGGGCGGTGCAGACGCGGGCGCGGAAGGCACACGACGTGGAGGTGACGGTGCCGACCCGCAGGGCTGCCGTGTTCTACCGCGGCCTGGGCTTCCACGAGACGGCGGCCTACCTCAAGTGGCCCACCGGATGACCTGCCCCCGCCGGCAGCGCCCCGGCTCAGCGCACCGGGAAGCCGAACGTGTACCCCTGTTCCCTCAGCCACGGCAGCACCTCGCGGAGGGCTGCCACCGTCTCGGAGCGGTCGCCGCCGGCGTCGTGGAAGAGGATGGTCGGCCCGTTGGGCATCTCCCCCTCGACCGTGGCGACGATGGCGGTCGTGCCGGGGCGTTCGAAGTCCTTCGAGTCGACGTTCCAGCCCAGCGGACGCATGCCGTGGGAGGCGGCGACCTTGCGGCTGTACGGGGTGAAGGCGCCGCCCGGGGCGCGGTAGTAGAGCGGCCGTACGCCTCCGGCGGCCTTGGTGATCATGGCCTCGGCGTCGAGGATCTGCCGGGACTGGTAGGCCTGCGGCTTGGTGTCCATGGTGACGTCGTGGGAGACCGTGTGGTCGCACAGCCGGTGCCCGGCCGCCACCACCGCCTTGACCAGGTCCGGGTGCGCCTGCGCCTGCGGTCCGATCATGCAGAACGTGGCCTTCACGCCGTACTCCTTGAGGACCTGCAGCACCTCGGGGGTCCAGACCGGGTCCGGTCCGTCGTCGATGGTGATGTTGACGCCCCGGGCGCCCCGGTCCGAGGCGTGCGCGATCTCCACCGACACCGGGGCCGCCTTCGGAGCGCTGTGGTGCGTCGAAGTCCTGGCTTCCGCCCGCCCGTCGACGGGACCGGCCTGCGCGGTCCACAGCGAGGCGGCCACGGTCACGGCTGTGACCCCGAGCGCCGCCGCGGCCACCTGGCCGTACCATCCCCGTCCGCCGTGCCGCGCCATGTCCGCCTCGTTCCCTGTCGTTGAGCCGACCTCGTGCACCCGTCAGGACGGAAGGCGGCGGGCACCGGATCCGTTCGTCACCGATCACGGACAATTCCGCGAGGGTTCTGCGACAGGCTCCCTGCGAGGCCTTTAACGCGGGGACGGCCGATGGGTGTTGGCGGTTCCCGGCGGACGGGATCAGCGGTCGGCGAAAGCGGGCCGAAGGGACTGCCGACGGCCGTGCCGGTGCAACGGTGTCGACCCTCACCGCGCAGGGCCGGCGGCAGTGGTGGGCGGCACTGCGCGCACGGCCGGCCGAGGCTGCCGGTGCCGGACCCGACCGGATCGCGGCCCGGCCGTGATTCTGCGACCTTCTCGCCCAGGCGCCGCCGGACCTGGAACGCAACGTGTCGCCGGAGTCCGCGTACGCGTTCAGGACGGTCCGCCTCGCCGAAGTCGCCGCGCTGGCAGCGGTGTTGCGTGAGCTGCCGGGGATCAGCGACCGTGCGGCCGCGGAGTCGGCGCTTGCGGTCGTCGACGCCGAGCCTCGGCCCCCCCGCATCCTGACGGCGCTGCCCACGGGGACGGCCACGACCACGACGGTGTGGCCGGACCTCCTGTGCACCGGCAGGGCCCCGGACCCGCCCGGCGGTCACGCCGACGAGCTCCCGCATGCGCCGCACCGTGTCGCGCCCGTTCGTCGGCGGCCGGGGTGCCGTGCACGCGGAGCGGTGTCGAGCACGCCTCGGACGGCGGCCGGAACGGTCATGCCGCCGTTCATGCCTCCGTTCATGCCTCCGGCCGCCGACCCGCAAGGGGCTCGGCGGCCGGAGGCGGTGGAGTCTCAGGTGGTGTGCAGGGCCTCCCTGATGGAGTCGACGGCCAGGTGCCGTGCGACGTTCGTGGCCTTCGTGTCGCGCAGGCTGTCGAGCATCATGAAGTCATGGACCATGCCCTGGACCCGCACCGCGGTGACCGGGACGTCAGCCTCCCGCAGGTGCGCCGCGTAGGCCTCGCCCTCGTCGCGCAGCACATCGGCCTCGTCGGTGATCACCAGGGCCGGCGGCAGCCCCCTGAGATCGTCGACGGAGGCCCGCAACGGGGCCGCGTAGCGCTCCCGGCGCTGCGTGTCGTCGGACGTGTACTGGTCCCAGAACCAGATCATGCCGTCCCGCGTGAGGTAGTAGCCGTCGGCGAACTGCTGGTAGGACGGAGTGTCGAAGTCGGCATCCGTGACCGGGTAGAGCAGGATCTGCGCGGCGAGGTCGATGTCGCCGCGGTCCTTGGCCATCTGGGCGAGCACCGCCGACATGTTGCCGCCGACGGAGTCCCCGCACACGACCATCCGGGACGGGTCGAGGCCGTACTCGGTGCCGTGCTGCACGACCCACCGGGCGACCGCGTAGTTCTGCTCGATCTGGGTGGGGTACTTGGCCTCGGGCGCCCGGTCGTAGACCGGGAACACCACCGCCGCGCGTGCCCCGGCGGCCAGCTCGCGGACGAGACGGTCATGGGTGTTCTCGTCGCCGAAGACCCACCCGGCGCCATGGATGTAGAAGATCACCGGGAGCGGTCCGTTGATGCCCTCGGGCTTGATGACATGGGCGCGTACGGTGCCCCACTCGCCGGTGTCGACGTCGATCCAGCTCTCGTCGGCCGGTGGTTTGGCCACACCCTCGCCCGTCTGGAGACCGGCGAGTATGTCCCGGCCCTGCGGGGGCGACACCTCGTAGATCCGCGGGTGGGGCGCGGTGGCGTCGGCGAGTTCGCGGGCCGCGGGCTCCAGGTACGGGGTGGGCGGCGGGGGCAGATTCTTCATGACGAACCTCCAGACGAAAGTGCCGATGCCGCGGCGGTGGGGTTCGGCCGGCCGCTCGCCTGCGTGGGGCACCACCGGTCGAGCGCGGCGCCGCGGGTGCGTCGGCGGCAGGGCCGGGCGGGCGGCATCGCCTTCCAGCCTGACATCGGACCGCGGAGGCGGCATCACGTGGCCGGCACCGTACGGGAGCCCCTGCACCACGGACCGCGGCAGGCGACTCCCTGCCGCCCGCCGGGACCGGCGCACCTCGGCGTGACCCGGAACGTGGCCCACCGTTCACGGTGATCACATGGAGATATGCCGAAGTCCTGGGGTGAGGCTGGCTCCCGGCGGCACGTACCTCGAAACTGTCGACTGTGCGCCGGTGGCGGCTTGTTCGAGGGAGCAGTTATGAGTTCGCGTCTCCAGTGGATCCACGGCAGCGAAGAGCGCGCCGTCGTCGCTCCCCGACGGGCGTACGCGGCCGAGGTCCTCGTCAAGTTCCTGGTCCTGGTCGGCCTGTTGTACATGCCGGTGCTGCTCTTCCACTGGGGCCAGTGGATCCCGTTCGCCGCGGCCGCCGGCTACCTGCTCTGGGAACTGGGCCGTGTCACCCGCGCACTCGGCGAGCTCGCCGACCTCTGGAACGAGCGGCAGTCACCGCGGCAGGAGCCGGCTCGCACCGACGTCCTCAAGTGATCCGGGCGGCGGCCACGAGGGCCCGGACGGCTCAGCCGACCTCGCGGACCAGCTCGATCGCCCGCCCCAGCGTGCCGAGCCGGGCCTCCAGGGTGTCGCCGGCCGGGTAGAGGCGGACGGTGTCGACGCCGGCGTCGCGCCAGACCGCGAGACGCTCGCGCACCATGGCCTCGGTGCCGATGAGCGTCGTACCGAGCACCATCTCGTCGGTCACCAGGGCGGCCGCGCCGTCCCGGTCGCCGGCCTGCCAGCGGTCGCGCACCGCGGCGGCGGCATCGGCCCAGCCCTGGCGGCTGTAGGCGCCGTTGTAGAAGTTGGTGGACGCCGACCCCATCCCGCCGAGGCTGAAGGCCAGTTCCTTCCTGCGTCCGGCGACCATCGCGCCGAGCGCCTCCTCGTCGGCCGCGAAGGCGACCTCGGCGCCCTGGCAGACGTCCAGGTCCGCGCGGGTACGGCCGCTGCGGGCCAGGCCCTCGTCGAGGTGGGCGAAGTAGGCGTCGGCGGCGCCCTCGGGCACGAAGCTGGTGCCCAGCCAGCCGTCGGCGACCTCGCCGGTCAGCCGTAGCATCGCCGGCGACAACGAGGCCAGGTAGACGGGGATCGGGTGCTCGGCGCGCATCGACAGCCGCATCGGGACGGCTTCTCCGCCGGGCAGCGGGAGGGTGAACTCGGAGCCGGAATAGGCGAGTCGGCCGCCCGCGACGACCTGCCGCACGATCTCCACCGTCTCGCGCATGCGCCGCAGCGGCCGGGCGAAGGGGACGCCGTGCAGTCCCTCGATCACCTGCGGGCCGGAGGCGCCGAGGCCGAGCAGGAAGCGCCCGCCGGACAGGTTGGAGAGGGTGATGGCGGTCTGGGCCACGGCCGTCGGGGTCCGGGTGCCCAGCTGCATGACACCGGAGCCGAGCAGCATCCGGTCGGTGAGCGCCGCGTAGTAGCCGAGCGCGGCGGGCGCGTCGGAGCCCCAGGCCTCGGCGACCCAGCAGACGTCCAGGCCCAGCTTCTCGGCCTCGACGACGAAGTCGCCCTGCTGGGACCAGTGTTCGCCGCCCGAGGCCTCGATCGTGGTGGCCGTCCGCATCACGCCTCCGCCCGCTTCTTGATCTGCGCGAGGGTGGCGGTGATGCCACGCTCGAACTCCCGCAGCCGCACGAACACGATCTTCTGCTCCTTGTCCGGCATCCGGTCGATGGCGAGGGACAGACCCGAACGCCCCGGCCCCAGCTGCATCCACTCCGACAGTTCGGTCCCGCCGTCCCGCGGGCTGAGCCGGAACCGCCAGACCGCGGAGGGGTCGGCGGGATCCTGCACCGCCCAGGCGAACACCGACTCCGGTTCGCACTCGATCACATGGGAGGTGGTCTCCCACTTCCCGAGCGCCTCGTGCTCACTGCGGCCGACGAACCTGGCCCCCACCGCTGGTCCGGCGGCCCCGTCCAGCCAGGTGACGGACCGGAGCTCCGCGCTCATGTCCGGCATCAGCCCGATGTCGCTGACCAGCGCCCACACCGTGGCCGGCGAGGCGTCGATCCAGGTCCGCACCTCGACCGTGGGTCTGTCCGCGTAACGTGCGCCCGTCCACTCCAAGACCGTCGGCCTCCTTGCCGTCCAGCGTTCCGACCAGGGTTGCTAGTTAAGACTCTCCATGTCAAGAGGGAGTGCGATGCTCAGTCGACGCCGAAACGCCGGCGGATGTCCGGCCGCTGTCCGAGGCGCTCGGGATATCCGGGCCCCAGCCGCATCGAGGTCTCCCCGGACCGCAGCGGGGTACGGCACGCGGAGCAGACGACCTCGGCGGTGGTGTCGTGGCCGCAGGCCTCGTGGTGGAACACCACCGGGACACCCTGCTCCCCGGCCAGCCACCGGTCGCCCCACGCGGACATCGCGGCCAGCACCGCGAACAGGTCCCGCCCCTTCTCCGTGAGGACGTAGTCGTAACGTGGCGGCTCGGCCTCGTACAGCCGCTTCTCCAGGATCCGCTCGTCCACCAGACGGTGCAGCCGGTCGGTCAACGTGTTGCGGGCGATGCCCAGTTGCTGCTGGAACTCGTCGAAACGACGGATCCCGTAGAACGCCTCCCGCACCACCAGCGGTGTCCAGTGGTCACCCAGCAGATCGACGGTCCGTGCGATGGAGCACGGCCACTTGGCGAACGACGTCCGTTTCATGGCTCCACGATAGCGAGTCTCATGACGAAACCCAGCTGACGGCAGGGGAGCCTGCCGAACGGAGCGGCCGTCGGGGCCGCATGGACAGCGCTGCTCGACGCGCCTTCACTGGTCATGAGGGTTTCTCACTGCGAGGCGAGGTGTCCGACCATGAAGATCGAGGGATCGGTCGCGCTGGTGACCGGAGCGAACCGGGGGATCGGGCTGGCGTTCTGCCGGGCCCTGCTGGCCCGGGGCGCGGCCAAGGTGTTCGCGGGCGTACGAGAGCCGGAGGACTTCACCGAGCCGGGTCTCGAACCGCTGCGCCTCGACGTCACCGACCTCGGGCAGATCGCGGACGCCGCACGGACGGCGTCCGACGCGGCCATCGTGATCAACAACGCGGGCATCCAGGCCGGACCGGGCCTGCTGGAGGGTGACCTGGACGGCGCGCGGCAGGAGCTGGAGGTGAACTACCTGGGCACCTGGGCGGTCTCCCGGGCCTTCGCGCCGGTGCTCGCGGCCCATGGCGGCGGCGCCCTGGTGAACATGCTGTCCGTGGCGTCCTGGCGCTCGACCTGGCGGTTCCCCAGCTATGCCGCGTCGAAGGCGGCACAGTGGTCGTTGACCAACGCCTTCCGGGTCGCGCTGCGGGAGCAGGGGACGCTCGTCGTCGGCGTGCACGTCGGCTGGGTGGACACCGACGCCACCATGAGCGTCGACGAGCCGAAGACGGATGCGGCCGAGGTCGCCGCGCGGACCATGGACGCGATCGCCCGCGACGAGCCCGAGGTCCTGGTCGACGAGACCGCCCGCCGGGTACGCGCCGCGCTGTCCGGCCCGCTCGATCTCCTCTACCCGACCCCCTGATCGCGCGACCTGGGCGTGCGACGGTGGAGTCAGCAGATCTACCCGACACAACGGTGAGGTGGAGCCATGCAGACCGACTTCGACGTCGTCGTCCTGGGAGCCGGGCCGGGCGGCTACGTGGCCGCGATCCGCGCCGCCCAGCTGGGCCTGCGCACGGCCATCGTGGAGGGCCGCTTCTGGGGCGGTGTCTGTCTGAACATCGGCTGCATCCCGGCGAAGGCGCTGCTGCGCAACGCCGAGGTGGCCCAGCTGATCCTGCACGACGCGGAGAAGTTCGGCGTGAAGATCAGCGGCGAGGTGGGCCTGGACTACCGTGCCGCCTACGAGCGCAGCCGGGTGGTGGCCGACGGGCGCGTCAAGGGCGTCGGCTACCTCATGCGCAAGAACAAGATCGAGCAGTTCGAGGGCCAGGGCACCTTCCTCGACCCGCACACCCTTCAGGTACGCCTGAAGGACGGCGAGACGACGCTCTCCTTCCGCTCCTGCATCATCGCGACCGGCTCCACCGTCAAACTGCTGCCCGGTACGAAGCTGGGCCGGCGCGTCGTCACCTACGAGGAGCAGATCCTCTCCGACAGCCTCCCGTCGAGCCTGGTCATCGCGGGTGCCGGGGCCATCGGCGTCGAGTTCGCCTATCTGCTGCGGTCGTACGGCGTCGAGGTCACGCTGGTGGAGTTCCTGGACCGCATCGCCCCGCTGGAGGACGAGGAGGTCTCGGCCGAGCTGACCAGGCGCTTCAAGCGCCAGGGCATCCGGGTCCTGACCTCCACCGCCGTGCAGTCCATCGAGGAGACCGCGGACGACGTCCGCGTGACGGTGCGCTCCGGTGGCACGGAGCAGGTCCTGGAGGCGGAGAAGGTCCTCCAGGCCACCGGCTTCCAGCCGCGGACGGCCGGCTACGGACTGCACAGCACCGGGGTACGGCTCACCGAGCGCGGTGCCATCGACATCGACGGGTACTGCCGCACCAGCCGGCCGCACATCTACGCCATCGGCGACGTCACGGCGAAGCTGATGCTCGCGCACACCGCCGAGGCTATGGGCATCGTCGCCGCGGAGAGCATCGCCGGCGCGGAGACCATGGAACTGGACTACCGCATGATCCCCCGCGCGACGTTCTGCCAGCCGCAGATCGCCAGCTTCGGCTGGACCGAGGCCGAGGCCCGCGCCCAGGGTTTCGACGTGCGCGTGGCGAAGTTCCCCTTCACCGCCAACGCCAAGGCGCACGGCCTCGGCGACACGGTCGGGTTCGTGAAGCTCGTGAGCGACGCCCGGTACGGCGAGCTGATCGGCGGCCACCTGATCGGACCGGACGTGACGGAGCTCCTGCCCGAGCTGACGCTCGCCCAGAAATGGGACCTCACGGTGCACGAGCTCGCCCGCAACGTCCATGCCCACCCGACGCTGAGCGAGGCCGTCCAGGACGCCCTGCACGGCCTCGCCGGACACATGATCAACCTCTGAACCGGACTCCGGAGGGCCGCGCCGGAACCTGCCCCTGTCGTAAGCGAGTTGCCGGGCGAGGCCTGACGCCCCCTCCGGGGCGCGGGTCCTACGGACGTACGTAGGGCCGCGTCATGATCTCCATGTTGTGGCCGTCCGGGTCCTCGAAGTACGCGCCGCGGCCGCCGAACAGGCCGTTGGTCCGCCCCGGTCGGGAGTGGTGCGGGTCGGCGTAGTAGGTCACCCCGGCCGCCTCCAGACGGCTGATCATGCCGTCGAAGGTCTCCTCGGGCACGAGGAAGGCGTAGTGCTGCGACTGGATCGGTTCGTCGCGCTTCTCGTAGAAGTCGAGCGTCACGCCGTTGCCGAGGTCCATGGGCAGGAACGGCCCCAGCGGGGCACCGACCTCCAGGCCCAGGACGGCGGCGAGGAACCCGGCGGACCGCTGCCGGTCGCTGGCGTACACGGCGGTGTGGTTGAGCTGGACGGCGGCCGTCGACAGCTCGGACGCGTGCGGGTGTGGCTGGTCAAGGGGCATGACTGTGGTCTCTCCGGTCTTGGAAGTTCCGCTCGGACGGGCGCCGCGCAAGGGCGCCGGGGCGAAGACGCGGAGAGGGTGGCGGGCCTCGTGCCCGCCTCGGGCTCACGCCGAGGCCGGGAACCTCACTCGTGCATGGCCCATGGCCGACCCGGCAGTCACCCGGACGACTGTAGTGATCGTCACGAGCCGGGGCAACGCGATGGCGGTCTTCCGCCGCGCCGGACGACTGCGAGCCCCGGACGGGCGGTCCCGCAGGAGGCGTGCGGGCCCTCCGGCGGGCGATCTCGGGGACGGGCGCGGGGACGGAGGCGGTTTCGATGGCGGTCGTACTATGACTTGACCGCCCAGCAGCCGCCCCGAGGAGTCACCGTGGCCCGCCCTCGCACCACCGCCCGCACCGTGGAGCACCCCGAGCTGTCGGAGGTCCCGCTCCAGCAGGTGCTGGAGGCGCTGGTGGACCCGGTGCGGCGCCTGGTGGTGTCGCAGCTGGCCGGCGCGGCGGAGGACCTGAGCTGCGGGACGTTCGTCGCGCCGGTCTCGCTGTCGACGCTGACGCACCACTTCAACGTGTTGCGCGAGGCCGGTGTGATCCGGCAGTACTACGTCGGGACGGCGAAGATGAACACGCTGCGCACCGAGGAGATGGAGCTGCGCTTCCCCGGACTGCTGTCCGCGGTGCTGGCCGCCGCGGCGGCGGAGGCGGAACCGTCCCGTCCTGCCCGGTGAACGCTATTTCGATGGTGCTCAAAATTTGACGGCTGTCGAACCTTGGGGCAGGGTGGGTGGCGACGCCGGGCCCCGACCCGGCGCGTTCCCCCATCGAATCCCTGCCCCCAGGACGGATGCGCCATGGCAAGACTCGTTCAGTTCGACCGGACCGGCGGACCCGAGGTCCTCACCCTCCGTGAGGTCGAGGTCGGCGAGCCCGGCGCGGGGGAGGTCCGGATGCGCGTCGACGCGATCGGCCTGAACCGCGCCGAGATCATGTTCCGCGAGGGCGGCTACTTCTACGCCCCGGACTTCCCCTCCCTGCTCGGCTACGAGGCCGTCGGCGTCGTCGAGGCGGTCGGTGCGGGCGTGGACGGCCTCGCCGAGGGCGACCCGGTCGCGGTCGTGCCGCAGTTCCTCCAGACCGACTACGGCACCTACGGCGACCACGTCATCGTCCCGGCCTCGGCCGTCGTGCCGCGCTCCGCCGAGGTCGACCCGGTCCGGGCGGCGGCCGTCTGGATGGCCTACATCACCGCCTACGGTCCCCTCGTCGAGAGCGGCCGGGTACGGCCCGGTGACCATGTCCTGATCACAGCGGCCTCCAGCAGCGTCGGACTCGCCGCCGTCCAGATCGCACGCCACGTCGGCGCGGTCCCGATCGCCACGACACGCGGCTCCGGCAAGAAACAGCGCCTCCTGGACGCGGGAGCGGCCCACGTGATCGTCACCGACGAGGAGGACCTGCCCGCCCGGATCAAGGAGATCACCGGTGGCGAGGGCGTCCGCCTGGCCTTCGACCCCGTCGCGGGACCCGGCGTGGAGGTCCTCGCCCAGGGGATCGCCCCGGGCGGCTTCCTGGTGGTCTACGGCGCCCTCGACGCGCGCCCCACCCCGTTGCCCAACGCCCAGTCCTTCCCCGCGCTGACCAGTAGCACGTACACCCTCTTCGAGATCACCACGGACCCCGAGCGGCTGCGCCGCGCGGTCGCCTTCGTCGACGCGGGCCTCGGCTCCGGTGCCTTCGACCCCGTCGTCGACCGCACCTTCGACCTCGTGGACATCGTCGAGGCGCACCGCTACATGGCGGCCAACGAACAGGTCGGCAAGATCGTCGTCACCGTCACCCACGAGGGTGCGGCGACCTGAGCCCGGACCCGCTCGGGGGGCGCTGTCGGGCCGGCCGTCAGCGCTCCGCCGAAGCCGCCATCCGGGCGGCGGCGTCGTGGATCAGCCGGGCGTGTAGTTCGAACAGGGCCACCAGGTCGACGGAGTCGCCCTTGACCTCCCGGTGCACGAACAGGCCGTCGGCGCCGGCGACGGCATAGGTGGTCAGGGTGTCCACGACGTCCTCGGTCAGGGCCGGGAACAGGTCGGCGACGATCTCGGCGACGCGCCGGTGAGCGGTCTCCCGGACCTGGAGGAAGACCGTACGGCCGCGGGGCTCGGAGGGGCGGCGCTCCAGCGCGAGCATCAGGCCGAGGCGCAGGAAGTCGGGGGCGGCGACGAGGGACCTCGCCACGTTCGCCGCCATCAGGACGACCCGTTCCAGCGGGGTGCCGACGTCCGCACCGGGCAGTTCGACGGTCGTGAGCCAGGTCTCGAAGCTGCGCTCGATGACGGCGGCGATCAGGTCGTCCTTGTCCTTGAAATGCCAGTAGATCGAGCTGGCGGGCAGCCCGCACTTGGCGCTGACGGCCGCGATGGACGTGCCGTCGTAGCCGCGCTCACCGGCGATCTCGACGGTGGCGTCCAGGATGCGCTGGCGCGACTCCACCCCGTTCGCACGCTTCCTGCGCGTCGTCTGCGGCCCGCTCATCTCTGCGCCCCTCGGGGATCGCGGCGGCCCCTGCGACGGCCGCCTCTCCGGTGAGCACTCTAATTGGAGCATCCCCTACAACAGGAACCGCCTGCCGGCGAGGACGCCGAACCGCGGGCACGGTCCGCGGCCGCCGAGGTGGGTCACGTGGTGGGCCGTCCAGGGGGACACGCGGCAGGTGTTCAGGATCTGTTCAGGTACATGCTGACAAAGTCGGTCAAAACGTTCGCGCCGTCGCAGCCGCTCACGACGGTGCGCGCGTCGCCTCGCGGGGCGTGCGCCCTGCGGTACGACCGAACAGGAGCCCCCCACCTTGG
Organism: Streptomyces fuscichromogenes; assembly: GCF_014645815.1. Lineage (GTDB taxonomy): Bacteria > Actinomycetota > Actinomycetes > Streptomycetales > Streptomycetaceae > Streptomyces > Streptomyces fuscichromogenes. The sequence goes on from NZ_BMML01000003.1 coordinate 77,697, forward strand.
AGCAGTCCGAAGTCCTCACCGGTGCCGCGGCCCGGGGCAGGGTCACGTCGGTGACGAAGAAGCTTCCGGAGGTGACGCTGGCGTTCTGGATCATGAAGATCGCCGCGACCACCCTGGGGGAGACGGCCGGCGACCTCTTCGCGCAGACTCTGAAGCTCGGTTACTTCCTCACCACGATCGCGCTGTTCCTGATGTTCGTGGTGACGCTGGCCGCGCAGCTCGGGTCCCGCCGCTACCACCCGTTCTTCTACTGGACGGTCATCCTGTCGACCAGCATGGCAGGCACCACCATGTCCGACTTCATGAACCGTGACGCCAGCGCCAAGTACCTCTCGGGCGGCGCCACTTCACTCGGCTGGGGACCCCAGGGCCTCGGCCTCGGCTACCCGGTCGGCGCGGCCGTCCTGATCTCGCTCCTCCTGGTCGTCTTCGCGGTCTGGAAGGTGTCCGGCATGACCTTCCAGATCCGGGACATCGTCACCTTCCGCGGCGAGGCCCTGTTCTGGTCGGCGATCCTCGTCTCCAACACGCTCGGCACCTCCATGGGCGACTTCCTCTCCGACAGCTCAGGCCTCGGCTACGCCGGCGGTGCGCTGCTGGTGACCGGGCTGCTCGCCGTCCTGGTCGCGCTGATGAAGGTGCCCGTGGTGCCGAACGTCCTGCTGTTCTGGATCGCGTTCGTCCTCACCCGCCCGCTCGGCGCGACCGCGGGTGACTTCCTGACCAAACCGGTCGCCAAGGGCGGTCTGAACCTCGGCACGGTGGGCTCCTCGGCTGTCCTGCTCGCCGTCCTGCTCGGACTCATGACCTACGCCCAGCTCCGTGAACGCAGGGCTTCCGCCTAGCCGCGAGCCGCGAGCCGCAGGGAACGGGAGCCGGTCCCGTCGTGGTTCACCCGGCGGGCAGGTCGGTGCGGAAGCGGGCCCCGCCGGTGTGGGCGGGATCGTGGGAGACCTCGCCGCCGACGGTCCGGGCCAGGCGCCGGGCCAGCGGCAGGCCCAGGCCCGCGCCGTCGTGCCCGTCCTCGGGATCGGCCCGGCGGCCGGGCTGGAACAGGTCGTCCACGAACGCCTCCGGTACGCCGGGACCGTCGTCGGTGACGCTGATCCGCACCCCGCCGGGTACCGGATGCGCGGACACGGTCACGGTGGAGCGTGCGTACCGGACCGCGTTCGCCAGGAGCGGGCTGACGATGCGTTCGAGAAGAGCCGGCCGGACCCCCGCCGTCAGCTCCGGAACCGCCGTGTCGACGACGGCCTTCACCTGCTCCGGCGCCCCGAACCGGTCGACCAACCGGGACAGGACCGGTTCGACGGCCGTGGCGCCGGGGGCCGTGGCGGTGGCACGCGCGCCCTCCCGGGCGTCGTCCAGCAGGGTGTCGCAGATGGTGCGCATGGCCTGGGCGGCCTCGGCGATCACCTCGTGCGTGGCCCGGGTCTCGGCGTCGGAGCGCGGCCGGGCCCGCCACCAGTCCAGCTCGATGACGATCCGGGTGAGCGGGGTCCGCAGTTCGTGGGAGAGCTCCCCGGTCAGCTGCCGCTCATGCCCCAGCACGGTCCGGGTGCGGTCCAGCAGCGCGTCCAGCGAGGCGCCCAGGCGGGCCAGTTCGGCCGGCTGGTGGGCGGCGCCGAAGCGTTCGTCGGAGCCCACGGAGCTCCACTCGGTGGCCTGGTCGGTCATGGTCCCCACCGGACGCAGCGCCCGCCCGACGGCGAGGCGGGTCAGCGCGTAGGTGCAGGCGAGCATGACGGAGTCCAGCACCAGGGAACCCAGCAGCACGGCGTCCGCCGAGTTGCGGTACGGGGCGAGGTCCAGGGCGGTGACGACCGTCGCCGTGCTGCGGCTGCCGGCCAGGAAGTGGGCGCACAGGCGTACGGATCCCGGATTCCCGGCCGCCACGGTCGTACAGACGCCGTCCCGCCGTGCGGCGAGCCCCGCTGCGGCCTTCGTCAGTGCGCTGTCGGCGGCGGTGGAGGGAGGCCGTTCCAGCAGCCGTGCCCCGCTGTAGATCCAGACGTTGCCGTCGAGGAGCCGGTCGTTGACGGTCTCCAGGACCCGTACCCGAGGGCCGCTGGTGTCCACGGTGGTGGCGACGGCGTCCGCGCGGTTGCTCAGCTCGGCGTCCGCCTGATGTTGCAGGTGCCGCTCCAGCACGATGTTGAACGCCACGGTGAGTACCGTCATCAGCAGGGCCGCGGTGGTCAGTGCCACGAGCGAGAGCCTGCCGCGCAGGGTCCGGGGGGCCAGCCGCCGCAGAAGGCCGGTCATGACAGCCGGTGGCCGATCCCGCGCGCCGTCCCCAGGCTCAGGCCGCTGCCCGCCTGGCGCAGCTTGCGGCGCAGCCGGCTCAGATACTGGTCCAGGGTGTTGTCGCTGACCTGGGCCCCGTCCGGCCACGCGGCCCGTACCAGTTCCCGGCGGCTCACGATGGTGCCTCCCGCGGTCACGAGGGTGGCCAGCAGACGGAACTCCGTCGGAGACAGCTCGATCCGGGCTCCGCCCACGCTCGCGCTGTGCCGGGTCGCGTCCAGGACCAGGTCACCGGCCGTGGACACGGTCGGCGGCCCGGCCCGTTTGAGCGCCGCCCGCAGCCGGGCGACGAGTTCGGCGAGGTGGAACGGCTTGGGGAGGTAGTCGTCGGCCCCCGCGGAGAACCCGGACAGCCGGTCGGTGAGGTGCCCGCGGGCCGACAGGAAGATGATCGGCGCCGCGAACCCGTTGGCGCGCATCGCCTGGCAGACGTCCCTGCCGTCGGCGTCCGGCAGTCCGACGTCCAGGACGGCCGCGCCGATGCCCGTGGTGGCCAGCCGCAGGGCGGTGGCGCCGTCGGTGGCGGGCACGGGTTCGAACCCCTCGTCGGCCAGTCCGCGCCGCAGTACGTCACGCAGGGCGTGATCGTCCTCGACGACCAGGATCTTGTGGCGCGTCGTGCCGTGCCCGGCCCGGGTCACGGTCACCCGCGTCCCTCCTCGGACGCGGCGGCCCGCCGCCCCCGGTACACCTCGGAGAGAACAGGGAGCAGCGACACGACCACGATGAGTGCCACCAGCGGCAGCAGATAGCGGTCGACGTTCGGGATCGACGAGCCCAGCGCGTATCCCGCGAGGGTGAGGCCGACACTCCACACCAGTCCGCCGACGACCTGCCACTGGGTGAACGTCCGTACCGGTACCTCCAGCGCGCCCGCCATCGGGTTGAGCACCGTCCGCACGACCGGCACGAAGCGGGCCAGGACGATGGCCTTCGCGTGGCCGTACCGGTCGAGGAACTCCTCGGCGCGCTTCACGCCCTCGTGCAGGCGCCGGGACCGGCTGCGTGCCAGCAGCGTTCCGCCGGCCTTGCGGCCGAGCAGGTAGCCGAACTGTGCCCCGGCCAGCGCGCCCACGGCCGCCGCGACGAGCAGCGGCCCCAGGGACAGGTGCAGGCTCCCCTGCGCCGAGCCGGTGCACAGCAGGCCGGCGGTGAACAGCAGGGAGTCGCCCGGCAGGAAGAACCCGACCAGCAGCCCCGTCTCGGCGAACATCACCGCCCCGACGCCGAGCACGCCGAAGGCCGCCAGCAGCGAATGGGCGTCGAGCACGTTCACGGCCAGCTGTGACGCCGCGACGATCGGAGTGGTCATGAACGGGGGCCTTTCCGGCGGACGGCCTTACGTGGACGCCTGGGGGACTACATCCTTGTAGACGTCGTCGGAACTCTAGTCGATCGCCGGGCCCGGAGGCGGCGAGCCCGGTTCCGCGCGCGCCCCCCGGCGTCGGCCTTTATCACCGGCTTGACCGCCCTGACCAGGTGCTTCGTCGAGACGTTCAGGTTGTGTTCAGGCCGGGCGCGCCGACTTGAAACTCATGCACCAGAGGCGCCAAAGCATTGGCAAAGTCCTCTGTGGTGCCGGGAGCCCGGCGTGTCATGGTGCCGACCATGACCACAGAGCACCTCCTCGACGATCGTTCCCGCGTTCCTCTGCGCACCATGGCCAACAAGGTGCCGGAAGTGACCGTCTACTTCTGGATCATCAAGGTGCTCACCACCGGCATGGGCGAGACCGCGTCGGACCTGCTGGCCCGGCTCCTCGGCCCGATCCCGGCCGTCGGTCTCGGTGGTCTCGCGCTGGCGGCCGCGCTGGCCGTGCAGTTCGCCGTACGGCGGTACATCGCCTGGGTGTACTGGACCGCTGTCGTCATGGTCAGCGTGTTCGGCACGATGGCGGCCGACGTCCTGCACGTCGGCCTCGGCGTGCCCTACATGCTGTCGACCCCGTTCTTCCTGGTCGTGCTGACCGCGGTCTTCGCCCTCTGGTACGCCGTCGAGCGGACCCTGTCCATCCACGGCATCCGCACCCGCCGCCGGGAGACCTTCTACTGGGCGGCCGTGCTCGCCACGTTCGCCCTCGGTACCGCCGCCGGGGACCTGACCGCCACCGCCGGCCTCGGCTACCTCGGCTCGGTGGTCCTCTTCGCCGTCGCGATCTGCGTCCCCGCCGTCGCCCACCGCGCCGGTGCCCTGAGCGCCGTACCCGCCTTCTGGACGGCCTACGTCATCACCCGCCCCCTCGGTGCCTCGCTCGCCGACTGGATGGCGGTCGGCCACACCCGGGGCGGGCTCGCCCTGGGGCTGGCGCCGGTGACCCTCGCGTGGACGGCCGCCATCGCCTGCTTCGTCGGCTACCTGGCCGTATCCCAGCGGGACACGGGCGGCCTCGACGCCGCCTGAGCGGCGCCGACCCCGTGAACCGGCTCCTCGCGCGCGGCGCGTGATCGCGGACAGGGCCGGGCGTCTGATCGAGGCTTGTCGATCAGACGCCCGGAGCGGTGGTCACTTCCTGGTGATGGACGCCACCCAGCTGATGAAGTTCGTCGTCGAGTCGCCGGTGCGCTCGGCCATGGTGTGTCCCTGGGCCCACACGGTGGCGAAGTCGACGTCGCGGATGCCGTAGTTCTGGAGCGCCAACCGGATGTTGATCTCGGTCGTGTTGGCGGTGTCACCCTGCATGATGCCGGTACGGATGCGCCAGTGGCGCGCCACCTGCGACCGGCGGTAGCCGTCGAAGGCGGGGGAGAGGTAGTACAGCGGGTTGTACGCGTCGCCCCGCCAGGCCATGTCCTTGCCGACGCTGTCCCTCTTGGCGAAGTCGCTGTCGTAGGCCGGGGAGCCGTAGTCGGAGCTCCAGTCGGAGTATCCGGCGTACGTCGCCTCGTTCGCCTTCACGACGTCCCGGGTGAGCGGCGCGAAGTGCGCCGGGGCGTTCAGCCCCATCGCGAAGACGCCGTTCTCGGTCTGCCCGCGGGAGTACCCGTCGAACGCGCCGACCGGCTTGTTCGCGTTCTTCTGGCTGTTGACGAAGCCTTCGAGGCCGGACACCGTGGCGGTGTTGGTCGTCGCGTCGTAAGTGACCCATGTGTCGGCGGTGTTGAGGTAGGCGATGTAGTCGTCGACCGTCTCGTACGTGGTCGAGGACCCCGGCTGGCCCGATCCGGGCGGTCCGCCCATCGTCGTGATGGTGTACGGGAAGGTGTTGTCGGACAGGAAGTTGTTCAGCGAGGTGGTGATCACCTCGATCAGGTGGTCGTAGTAGCTGCCGGCCAGGTAGGTGCCGCTGCCGGACTCGGTCAGCGTCAGACGCCTGCCGTGCTCGTCGCGCAGCCCCAGGCGGTTGACGTACCTCGGCCAGGCCTTGGCGAGGTCCGCCGAGTAGGCGCTGGTCCAGGTGCCGGACGCGCGCGTGCCGGTCGAGGCGAACTGGCCCATGTTCCACTCGTACGACAGGTTGGCCTCGTGCAGGCTGGTGATCGGACACCAGGCCATGACACCGGCGACCGTGTCGCTGAGGGGGCGGCCCTGGGCGTCCGCCATCGCCGCGCCGATCGTGCGCAGGTAGGGGTGGTACAGGGGGCTGTCACCGGACGCGCCCGCCACGGTGTCCTGGGCGCCGCCGCCGCTCATCCCGAACAGGACGATGTCGTCCGTGCTGCCGGGCAGGACGCTCCGGTTGTACCGCAGGAAGCGGACCGCGGCCTTGAGGTCGGTCACGCCCCAGGGGGCCGCGTCGGAGCGGGTGCCGGTCGAGGTGTCCCGGCCGCGCAGGCCCGGCCACACGTAGATGTGCCCGGCCGTCAGGTACTGCGACACGCTGCTGTAGCTGTACGACGTGGCCGGCTTCTGGGCGGCGTAGCCGGGGGTGTTGACCGGGATCACGATCGGCGCCGTGCGTCCCGAGTAGTCGCCGACGGTGCCCTTCGGGTCGACCGTCGCGGTGTACGTGGTCCCGTCGTCGTTGGCGGTGGCCGTCAGGTAGGCGCCCGGCACGTAGATCGACAGGTTCTCGATGTCCGGCGCGGCCGGGTCCGTGACGTACACCTTCCCGGTCTGGTAGTACACGTCGTTGGCCGAGTCGTACGACCACGCGGTGGAGTCGAACGCCAGCGAGTACGCCGAGGACGTGCTCGACGAACGGTCCGACGACGAGGTGCCGGCGAAGGCCGCGCCCGCCGTGCCCTCGGCGATTCCGAACGCGGCTACGGCGGTGGCTCCCCGGATCACGGTTCTGCGGTTCATGTCCACCCGTGGACCTCCTTGTACAGCGGGTTACGTGGTCACAGCCGTACCTGCGGTGCGGCTCGTACGAGTCCCAGACTGTAGACAAGGAGGCCGAGGATTGTTGACAATTTTGATGATAATTTTGTTAGAAGGCGCTCAGCCGCACGTCAGGCGGCCGGCGGCCGCCTTGGCCGCCAGAACGCGGTGTACGGAGGCGGCGACCTTGGTGCGGAAGGTCGCGTCCTTCGCCATCTGGGCCTGCACTCCCTGCACCATCGCCGGCACGGTCGACGCCCTGACCGTGAGGACCATGTCGCCGCCGGCGCCGATGAACTGCACCGCCCGCTGCGCCGGAGTGTAGGCGCGGACCGCGACCGCCTGGCCGAGGTCGTCGGAGATGACGACGCCCTTGAAGCCGAACTTGCCGCGCAGCAGCGTGTTGATGACGGCCGGTGAGAACGCGGCCAGGTGCCTGGAGTCGATCTTGGTGTACTTCGCCGAGGAGATCATCACGAACGGCGCGTCGGCCTTGATCCCGCTCTGGAACGGCTGCAGGCTCGAACTGGTGGTCGTGGTCACCGAGTCGACGACGTTCGCGGTGGTGTCGGTGTTGCCGATCACCTGGCCCAGCCCGGGGAAGTGCTTGAACGTGGTCATCACCCCGGCCGTCCGGAAGCCCGCGGCGAAGGCGCCGGTGTGCGAGGTCACGACGGCGGGGGTGTGGCCGTACTCGCGGTAGAAGTGGCCGATGGGAGCGTTGCGGGTGCCGAGGCTCGCGGGCACCACATCGGCGACCGGGGCGAGGTTGAGGTCCAGGCCCGCCGCCTTGAGCTGGCCTGCCCAGGTCTCGGCGCGGCTGCGCAGGGTGGCCGTGCTCCAGCTGCCCTGGGTCAGTGCGTTGGGGATGACGGAGAAGCCGGGGCCGCTGAGCACCTGGACCTGGCCGCCCTCCTGGTCGGTGGAGACGAGCAGCCCGACCTTGTGTCCGCCGACGGTGTCGGCCTGCGCGCGGACCCCGTCGACCACCTTGCGCGTCGCGGTCGTTCCGGCGGAACTGCGCCCGGTGAGCATGACCGACCCGACGTGGTAGGTGTGCAGCGTCTGCAGGTCCGTGGTGCTCGGACGGGTGGCCGCGACGCCGCCCATGAACAGCTGGCCGACGCGCTGTGCCTGGGTCATGCCCGCGTAGACCGTGTCGGCGCAGGTGGTGGCGGAGGTCGCGGCGAAGGCGGCGGGTACCCGCGGTGCGGTCGCCCCCGCGGCCGGTACGGTGCACACACCGGCGGCGAGCACGGTGGTGACGATTCCAACAGCGGCGCGCTGCGCGGCGGAGCCGCCGCCAGCGCGCCGACGAACAGGTGTCCCCATGATGCGCTCCTGATTCATGCGGGTGCACGCCACGCCGCGGCATTCCTCCTCCACGTTACGCCGGACGGGTGGTGTCGGCACATGGGCGGAGCCGTTGTCCCGGGCCACCGAGGGCGTCCCGGGACAACGGCTCCGGCGTGGCTCAGGGGGTGAGCCGCCACTGGTCGATGTAGCCGACGTCGATCGCGGCGTGGTCCTGGACGCGGAGTTTCCAGGTGCCGCTCAGGGGCTGGGCGGAGGCGTCGACGGTGAACGTCTGGTCGACGTTGTCGGCGGAGCCGCCGCTGCGGTTCAGGAGCGAGTACACCGTTCCGTTGGGCCCGACCAGGTCCACCGTCAGGTCACCCCGGTAGGTGTGGATGATCTTCACATAGACCTGGGTGGTCGCCGAGGCGTTCCCGGCGCGGTCCGTGACGGTGACCGGGGACTCCACCGCGGCGCCGTTGTCGGGGATGTCGACGCGGGTGGTGCTGCCGTAGACGTAGGCCACCGTCCAGGAGAAGTTCACGGTGGTGCTCGCGCCGGTGCCGTCGGTGACCGTGATGGTGACGGCGCTGGTGCCGAGGGTGGTCGGGGTGCCCGAGATCAGGCCCGTGTCACTCATCGTCAGACCGTCCGGCAGGCCGGTCGCCGTGTACGTCAGGCCCGCGCCGGAGTTCGTGGTGTACGCGTCCGTCTGCAGGGACACGGCCTGCCCGATGCCGCTGATCTGGTCGGTGATCGGCGCCACGTTGACGCCCAGCGCGATCCGGTTGCCCACGTTGATCGCCGCCCAGGCGTCGGCCACGGCGAGGTAGGAGGGGCTGTAGGCGCCGAACAGGTCCGCCGCGGCCTGGAGGGTGGCGGTGCGGGCGCCCGCGTAGTTCGTGCTCGACGTCATGTAGGTGGTGAGCGCCCGGTACCAGACGCGTTGGGCGTTCTCGATGCCGATGCCCGCCACCGGCCGGCCGTCGTAGGTGGGGCTGTCGTAGGCGACCCCGTTGACGGTCTTCGCTCCGCTGCCCTCGGAGAGCAGGTAGAAGAAGTGGTTGGCCGGGCCCGAGGAGTAGTGGACGTCGAGGCCGCCCAGTGACGGGCTCCAGTTGTCGCTGGACGCACCGTCCTTGGAGGGCTTGTCCATGTAACGCAGCGGGGTGCCGTTGCCGTTGATGTCGATCTTCTCGCCGACCAGGTAGTCCGGGACGTCGGCCGGCAGGTTCTCGTAGAACTCGACGGCGGCGGCGAAGATGTCGGAGGTGGCCTCGTTCAGGCCGCCCGACTCCCCGGAGTAGGTGAGGCCCGCGGTGGCCGCGGTCACGCCGTGGCTCATCTCGTGGGCGGCCACGTCGAGTGCGGTCAGCGGATGGGTGTTGCCCGAGCCGTCGCCGTACGTCATGCAGAAGCAGGCGTCCTGCCAGAAGGCGTTGACGTAGTTGTTGCCGTAGTGGGCGCGGCTGTAGGCGGCGACGCCGTCGTTGCGTATGCCGTTGCGGCCGAAGACGTTCTTGTAGTAGTCCCAGGTCGCCGCCGCGCCGAAGGCCACGTCCACGCCCGCGGTCTGCCGGTTGGCCGGGGTGCCGTCGCCCCAGACATCGTTGTCGTCGGTGAAGAGCGTGCCGGTGCCGGAGGTGCCCTGGTTGAGGTCGTAGGTGCGGTGTCCGGCACGGTCGCCGTCGACGAGCTGGTAGGTGGAGCCGGAGAGCGTGGTGCTGAGCGGCACGGTGCCGTTGAACTGGCCGGTGCCGGTGCCGGTTTCGACGCCCTGGTAGCGGAACAGCTGCTTTCCGGTCGTGGCGTCGGTGATCACGTGGAGCTCGTTGGGGGTGCCGTCGTCCTGGAAGCCGCCGACCACCGACTCCCAGGCCAGGGCGGGGTGGCCCGAGGCGGCCCAGACGACGAGACGCGGGCCGGCGTCGACCGCGGTCCGCTCGCCGCCGGCCTTCGCTGCGGCGGTGAGCGCCTGGGCCTTCGCCGTGGCCGAGGAGATCTTCGCCTTGGTGGACGGGAGCGCGAGGGCCGCCTTCGTGGCCCGGGTCACCGTGAGCCGTCCTGCGCTGTCGTGCACGATCAGGTCGCCGCCGAGGACGGGCAGGCCCGCGTACGTGCGCTCGTAGCGGGTGTGTGTCGTGCCGTCGGCGTCCTGGCTCACGTCCTTGACGCGCAGCTTCTCGGTGCTGCCGAGCCCGAGGAGCCTCGCGGTGTCCGGCGCCTCGGTCGTGGCGGACTTGAGCAGCGCCGTACGCTTCGCCGGCGAGAGCGCGGCGGGGGCCGCGCCGGCGTCGGGGGTCGCCCGGATCCTGGCGGGGGCGTGGCTGTCGGACGCGGCCACGGCGGTGCCGTGCTGGATTCCGGCCACGAGCATGGCACTTGCGGCTGTCAGTGCCAGAGCGACGCTGTGTCTGGCGCGACGGTGATGACGGTCCTGCCGGAACATGCGTTCTCCTTCTGTGGGGTGGTCGGGCCCGGTGGGGCCCGGGAGAGCGGGTCGGCCTGGTGAGGCCGTCCGGCGGCGCGCGGGTGGGTGGCACGGTTCGAGGAGGGGTCAGGTCCTCGCTGCCGTGCGGGGTTGAAGACAGGGGTCGGACAAGGAAGTTGTGTGAGACACCTGTGAGCAGACAGTGAACGTTCGGAGAGCAGATTGACATCCGGGAAGCGGAGCTGTCATGACCGTGTCAGTACAACGGCTTGAACTGGCGGTTGCGAGCGGGGGGTTCTAGCGCCCAGCGAGTGCTTTCGGCCGCCACCTCGGTGCGGCCGTGTGTGCGTGCCGGTGTGAAGGGCAAGAAGTGGATGAAGTCCGGGGATCCGGCCCGGGGGAGTCCCGATCGGTGCGTCAGCCTCTGGCGGGGCCGTCTCTGGCGGCTTGGGGGCTGACGCGTAGCGCTCGCCCGCTTCCCGTTCCCGTGCCAGGATGATGTCTACGGCTGCCAGAGCGGGTCCACGGTGGTGATCGCCGAAGTTCGAACTCTCCTGGGCATCCGCCCCTTGTTGCATTGGCCGACTCCTCATATCCGGCGGCTGACACGCCGGGCGCTGCTACGAGTGGAGCGGCGGATAGCGAGGCTCTCGTGTTTGCCAATCGACATCGAATCGCGCGCATAGCAGGGGTTTCCTCTGCTGCCGCGCTGCTCGCTGCAGCAGCCGGCTTGGTCAGCGCCGAGGCTGTGACCGTGACTCGGAACGGCGCAGTGGTGCATTCGGTCCGCAGCCCGCGCCCACCGCTCCCGTCAAACGCGCAGAGTACGCCGGGTGGGGGAAGCGGTGGCGGCCACATTCCCAACACGCCCCGCACGCCGACTGCGACGGACACCTCGCAGCGTCCCGGTGCCGGCATTCCCAACACAAACAACACGCACAACGTCCTGGGGTGACGGTGTCAACGCGGACGCGAGCATGACCGTACCCGGTCCGCTCTTTGAGGCCGAGCCCGGTGGGTCCTGTCAGGGAGTGAGGGCACGCCGCGTGTGAAGCGAGCTCCGCCATGCCACGGATGGCGCAATTCGGCGCGCTCTGCCCAGCTGTTGCGCCCATGGTGGCTCTATGGAAGAACCGGATGGTGTCCGGCCGCACGAAGACGCCGGTGGACGGGTCCGAGACCTTCCCGCGGCGATCGTGATGGCTGCGGGTCTGGTGACCGGCGGTGGCGTACTCGCCTGGTTCGGGTTGCAGGATGTCAGCGGGGCGTTGTCGTTCGCGGGCCGGATAACCGGCTTCTCCGCATTGGTTGTCGCCCTGGTGATGTTTCTTGCCGCAATCGCCGCCTGTGACTACTGGCGAGGGCGGAGTTTCAGGGCATCTGGAATGCTCATCCTGGCTGCCGTTCTGCTTGTCCTGATCATCAACACCGGACTTCTGGCGATACAGATACAGGGACGCGAACTCACGAACTGGCTGATCGCCTGGATTGCTCTTATAGCCTGGTCGGGCTGGGCACTGTGGTTGCTCCTGCGGCGCGAAAAGGTCTGGAAGGACATTCCGGCACCCCGCGCGTTCGCCGTGGGGGCCTTGGCGACAACGCTTCTGGCGTTCGGCAACTTTGCGTACTCGCAAGTTTATCTACCCTATTCAACCCCTATGCTCGTCTCGGTCACGGCGGAGTTCGAAAAGCCTGTGGCGGACGATGCCACCGGTGGCACCGCAGTGCCACTGCGTCTGACGCTGAAGAATGGCGGGAAGGTCTCCGCGTACGTCCCCCAGAGCATCTACGTGGTCCAGGGGCAGTACGAGGAAACGGGCCAGGTGGCGGAAACCCGCAAGAACTGGCTGTATGGCGCATCGAATGGCGTCGTCCGGGACGATTTCCAGATCAAGGGCGTGGCCGTGATCGAGAATGGGATGATCTTCTATCCCGGCACGGACACATGGTTGGACCCCGGAGAAACCCGGACCGTGGATCGCGTCGTCCGGCTGCCAAGGGATATCAAGTACCAGACCCTCATGGCTTACGCGGAAGCCATTCTGATAAGAAAGGACCGAGTGTCTCTCGACGCTCCCGACGTGCGAAAGTCCTGGGATGAATCATCGCTTAAACACATCAGCGACGCTCCGGAATGGGTGAGGGCTGGCGCACCCTCTGGCGTTGATTTTCTGAAGTGGACGTTTCCTATGCGTGAGGGAAGTTATCTGACTGCAGCGACAAGAAGGCCGAAGCATCTCACCACGTGGTGGGTGCTGCGGAATCCGGCCATTGCGGTGACCGTCTCCCCTTCAAGTGAGGGAGAGAATGTCAAGCCGACGGTGGGAGACATGAACACCCTCCTTGCGCGGTACGGACTCGAATTGATCGACAGCGGGTTTGCCGAGATGCCGACAGGGGCGCTGACGAAGAGCCGGTGAGGCATCTGCCGTGAGAGGCGACGTGGCGCTCAGCCGTCGGCCTCCCCGTCATAGCGCTCGCGCGCCTCGTGGACCTGCTCGATGTGGCTCTCCGCCCAGTCCTTCACGCCCGCCAGGAGGAGGGAGAGGCTGGCGCCGAGCGGGGTCAGTTCGTAGTCCACGCGGACGGGGACGGACGGGGTGACCGCGCGGGCGAGGATGCCGTCGCGTTCCAGTGCGCGCAGGGTCTGGGTGAGCATCTTGGGGCTGACGCCGGCGATCTTGCGGGCGAGCTCGCTGTAGCGCATCGGGCCGGGGGCCAGCGCGCAGACCACCAGGCTGACCCACTTGTCGCTGATCCGGTCGAGGAGCTGGTTGGTGGGGCAGGACTGGATGAACGCGTCGTACTCGACGCGCGCCTGCTCGCGCCGCTGGGCCGCCGTCGTCGTCGGCATCGCTCACCTCTGGGGGACCTAGGCACCTTCAGGTAACTACTTACCAATGGATAGTAGCTCTTCCTAGGGTTGCGGAGCGCCGAGGAGAGGCCGAGGCGAGAGATCCGGACAGGGAGCAGACCGTCATGCGTGCAGCAGTGGTGAACAGGTTCGGCGGACCCGAGGTCGTGGAGGTCGTGGAGACCGAGCGGCCCGAGCCGGGCCCGCGCCAGGTGCGGATCAAGGTCGCGGCGGCCGCGCTGAACCCCGTGGACGAAGGGGTGCGGGCGGGTTTCTTCGGCGGTGCGGGCAAGCGGATCGGGCTCGGCTGGGACGTCGCCGGGACCGTGGACGCGACCGGCGTCGCCACCGCCTGGGGCGTCGGCGACCAGGTGGTGGCGCTGGACCCCGGCATGGTGCGGCCGCTCGGCACCCACGCCGAGTACGTCGTGGTGGACACCGACGCGGTGGCCACGGCACCGGCCACGGTGGACGCGGCGCACGCGGCGACCCTGCCGCTGAACGGGCTGACCGCCGTACAGGCCCTGGACCTGCTGGAGTTGACCGAGGGGCAGTCCCTCCTGGTGGCCGGTGCGGCGGGTGCGGTCGGCGGTTTCGCCGTCCAACTGGCCGCGCACCGGGGGATATCGGTGACCGCTCTGGCCCGCGAGGCTGACGAGGAACTCGTACGGTCCCTGGGGGCCGCCCAGTTCACGGCGGGCGCCGTCGAGGCCGGGGGCTTCGACGCCGTACTGGACGCGGCGGTGCTCGGCGAGACGGCCCTGGAGTGGGTGCGGGACGGGGGCGGTTACGTCGGTGTCCGGCCCGGGGGCGAGCCGGCGCCGGTGCGCGGGATCCGGACGACCGCCGTCGCCGTGACCGCCGACGGCGCCCGGCTCGCGGAACTCGCCGCACTCGTGGACGAGGGCGTGCTGACCCTCCGGGTGGCCGGGACCTTCCCCCTGGAGAAGGCCACCGAGGCACACGCCCGGCTCGCGGAGGGCGGGGTGCGCGGGCGGCTGGTGCTGGTGCCCTAGGCCGCGGCCGGTGGGTCCCCGCGAACGTTCGGCAACGGCAGGGCCGACGGGCTCGGCCGCCACGCTCCCGGTCTCCGGCGCGGCGGCTCCGTCGTGATCAGTCCGACGGTGGTCCGAGGAGCCCCTCCACGATGTCGTGGAGGGGACCCAGGAGTTCCTCCGGTGTCGCGTCGGCCAGCGGCCGCAGACCCACCGCCGAGCGTACGACGGCGACCCCGACGCCGAGCGCGACCAGCAGCTCCGCCCGCAGCTCGGCGTCGGGAGCCGACGAGCCGCCCGACGCCTCCAGCACCTGCCGGCCGAACTCCGCCAGGGCCCGTCGGCGCAGCTGAGCCACCTGCTCGTCGCCCGAGTCGCGCAGCAGCATCAGCACCGGATGCTCGCCGAACTCCGCCCACGCCCCGGCCGCCAGCTGCCGGCTGAGCGCCTCGGCCAGGGCGGCACGGCCGCGCGGGAACTCCCCGGTGCCGCCCAGGAACCGGGGCGTCTCCGCCAGCGCCGCCTTGAACAGGCCCTCCTTGGAGCCGAAGTACCGCTTGATGAGCGCCAGGTTGACCCCCGCGTCCGCGGCGACGTCCCGCAGCGTCGTCCGGTCGTAGCCCAGCCGGGTGAACCGGGTGCGGGCGGCCAGGAGCAGGGCCCGGCGGGTCGCCGCGGCGTCCCGGCGCCGGGGCCCGTCGGCGGCCTGACCGGTCACGTCGTCCGACGACACAGCGGCTCCTCTCGTCAACGCCACCACGAACCCCTCGGGGGACGGGGTCCGCCACCAAGTAATCATGCGTTGACATGATCCCGCAGCGGGGGCTACGTTGCCAAGTAATCACTTGATGACAAACCGTCCGGCGAGTGATCGCCCGATGACCGACGGGGCCACGTGGAAGGAACAGAGACGGTGCCGCAGCAAGCGCTTCTCGTCATGGATGTCCAGCAGGTCGTCGTCGACCGGTTTCCCGACGCCGAGTACCTGCCCCGGCTGGGCAAGGCGATCGACGCCGCCCGGTCCGCGGGTGTTCCGGTGGTCTACGCGGTCGTCGGTTTCCGGCCGGGCTACCCGGAGGTCAGCGCCCGCAACAAGATGTTCCGCGGCCTGGTGGGCGCCGTGGCGCGGCCGGCCGGGGACGACCGGGCCACCCAGGTCCACCCGGACGTGGCTCCCGCGCCCGGCGAGCCGGTCGTCACCAAGCGGCGCGTCAGCGCCTTCGCCGGCAGCGACCTCGACATGCTGCTGCGGGCCGGCGGGATCGATCACCTCGTCCTCACCGGCATCGCCACCAGCGGTGTCGTGCTCTCCACCCTGCGCCAGGCCGCCGACCTCGACTTCGAGCTCACCGTCCTGTCGGACGGCTGCCTCGACTCCGACCCGGAGGTGCACCGGGTGCTCACGGAGAAGGTGTTCCCCATGCAGGCCGAGGTCACGACCGTCGACGCCTGGGCGGCGGCACTCTGAGCCGGGCCGTCAGGCGAGTGTCACCTCCACCGGCAGCCTCTTGATGCCGTTCACGAAGTTCGAGCGCACCCGCGGCACCTCGCCGACGAGCCGGATGCCGGCGAGCCGCGGGATGAGCTCCTCGAACATGATCCGGATCTCGGTGCGCGCGAGCAGGTTGCCCAGGCACAGGTGCGGACTGCCCTTGCCGAAGGTGACGTGGTCGTTGTCCTGCCGGGCCACGTCGAAGTCGTACGGGTTGCCGAAGACCTCCTCGTCGCGGTTGCCCGAGGCGTACCACATGACGACCTTGTCGCCCTCCCTGATCCGCTTGCCGCCGAGCTCGACGTCCCGGGTCGCGGTACGGCGGAAGTGGTAGACCGGGGACGCCCAGCGCAGGAACTCCTCCACCGCCGTCGGGATCAGCGACGGGTCGTCCCTGAGCCGGGCCAGCTGCTCGGGGTGCTGGAGAAGGGCCAGCATGGAGTGGGTGATGGTGTGCCGGGTGGTCTCGTTGCCGGCCACCACCAGCAGCAGGAAGTAGTTGTCGAAGTCCTGTGCGGAGAGCGGGACTCCGTCGCGCGGGGTGGTGTTGACCAGCCTGGAGACCAGGTCCGTCCCCGCGCCGCCGCGCCGCTGCCGGGCCAGCTCCCGTCCGTACTCGAAGACTTCGAGCGAGGCGGGGGAACGGAACGGCAGGTCGCGGTACTTCTCGCTGTCCGCGCTGTGCAGCAGGACGTCCGCGTAGTCGGGGTCGGTGTTGCCGATGATGCGGTTGCCCCAGTCGATGAGCTGCTGGTTGTCCTCCGGCGGCACGTCGAGGAGCCGGGCCAGCACGTTGATCGGGAAGTCCGCAGAGACCTCCTTCACGAAGTCGAAGGTCCCCTTGGCCAGCGCCGCGTCCAGCGTCTTCGCGGTCAGTCCGCGCAGGAAGTCGGTGTAGCTGTTGATGATCCCCGCCCCGAACTGCCGCTGGATCACGCTGCGCAGGGCGCGGTGGCGCACCCCGTCCAGCTCCAGGATCGAGGCGCGTTTGCGGATCTGGTCCTCGTCGAGCTCCTCCAGGTTCACGAACCGGGTGGAGGTGAACGTCTCGGCGTCCCGGTCGACCCGCGCGATGTCGGCGTGCCGGGTCAGCGCCCAGAAACCGGAGTTGGGCGCCTCCTCCGGCTGCCAGTGCACCGGGTCCTGATGGCGCAGGGTGTGGAACATCCGCCAGGGCGTGACCCCGTCGGTGAAGTTGTCGAGGTTCGCGAGGTCGACATCGGCGAGGCGCATGGCCTCGACGCCGGTGGCTGTGGTCATCGTTGGTCCTTCACGGGGGGTCGCAGGTCGGCGCAGGCGGTCACAGGTGGTAGGCGTACTCGGTGAACTCCCAGTCGGTGACGTGCCGTCGGAAGCGTTCGACCTCGTTGCGCTTGTAGGTCAGGTACGACGCGGTGAAGTCCTTGCCGAACAGTTCGGCCAGGGCGGTGTCCGCCTCCAGTGCGTCCAGCGCGGCGGACAGCTCCATGGGGAGCACGGCCGCCTTCGCGGTGTCGTAGCCGTAGCCCTCCAGCGGGGCGGGCGGCTCCTCGGAGGCCAGGACACCGAGCAGGGCGGCGGCCGTGGTCGCGGCGATCGCCAGATACGGGTTGGCGCTCGCGTCCCCGAGCCGCAGTTCGAGCCGGGCCCCGGCGCCGCGCTCGGGCGGTATGCGGACCATCGCGCTGCGGTTGTCCAGGCCCCAGTCGATCAGCCAGGGGGCGAGGGTGTCGGGCCCGAAGCGCTTGTACGAGTTCACGGTCGGGTTCAGCAGCGCGGCCAGGGCGGGTGCGTGCGCGAGGACGCCGGCGACGGCGTGCCGGGCGGTGGCCGAGAGGCCGTACGCGCCGGACGGGTCGTCGAAGGTGTTGCGGTCCTCGGCGTCGGAACAGGAGAGGTGCAGGTGGAAGCCGGAGCCGCCCGCGTCGTTGAAGGGCTTCGCCATGAAGGTGGCGAGCCGCCCCTCGCGCCGGGCCAGCTCCTTCACCGCGGCCTTGAAGCGGAACGCCCGGTCGGCGGCGGACAGGGCCTCGGAGTGCAGCAGGTTGATCTCGAACTGCCCGCCGTCGAACTCGTGGTTCCCGCTCAGCACCCCGATGCGCAGGTCGCGCACCTGTCGCAGGGTGCGCAGCAGGTGGTTGTCGGGGTCGGCGCGCAGGCCCGCGGTGTAGACGACACCGGGGGTGTTCCCGTAGCGCCGCCAGCCGCCGGCCTGGTCCGGCTCGCACAGGAAGTACTCCAGTTCGGGTCCGACGACCGGGCTCAGCCCGTGTTCCCGGCACCGCTCCAGGACCGACCGCAGCAGGTCGCGCGGTGACTCGGGGGCGGGCGCCCCGGTGGCCGGATCGACGACATCGGCCAGGCAGGCCGCCACGCCCGGCTCCCAGGGCAGCGCGACCAGGGTGGTGAGGTCGGGCCGTACGCAGACGTCCGGCAGACCGGCGTCCAGGCCGCCGCTGACCGGGACCACGTCCCCCTGCGGACTGGTGTGGTACACGGCCCGGCAGAAGGCCAGCCCGTGCTCCAGGGCCCGGGGCAGCTCCTCCACGAGCACGTCACGTGCCCGGTCCGTGCCGATGAGGTCGGGATACGTCACCCGGACGACATCGATGCCGTCGGCGGCGAGCCGGTCCAGGTGCCGGCGGACTTCTGCTTGGTCTTGATCGCTCACCGTTGTCTCCTCGGGCGGACGGACGTCGGGACACCGCCCGGGGGAGCCGGTGAACCGGGGATCCGGGAGGCGGGCGGAGTGGGAGGCGAGGGCCGGGGCGCGATGACGCGGAGCTCTCCGGCCTGCTGTTTGAAGCCAAACGGTAGGCAGGGGTGCACCTTGCCGCAAGAGGGCGACGCAAAGAATTTATCCATACGGATAGGTATTGACCAGGGGGTGGCGGCTGCCTACCTTGTTTGAAGCCAAACGAGTCCGGGACGCGGTTCGCCGCAACCCGTTGGCGGGGCCCGGTCGGCACGACCGGCCGGGCCCACTACCCCTCTCCCACTCCCTTCGCTCCCGCTCCCCCAGGAGGACCGGCCATGAAGGTCGTCGTCGACATGAACAAGTGCCAGGACCACGGCCAGTGCGTCTTCGCGGCCCCCGACGTCTTCTCCCTGGACGACGCCGGCCACCTCGCCTACGTCTCCGACCCGGACGACGCACTGCGTGACGAGGTCGAGGAAGCGGCCGACGTCTGCCCGCTCCAGGCCATCCGGATCGAGGCCTGACCGTGACTGCGCGCATCGTCGTGGCCGGTGCCTCCATGGCCGGCCTGCGTGCGGCCGAGCAACTGCGCGCGGCGGGCTGGCGCGGCGCGATCACCCTCGTCGGCGACGAACCGCACCCGCCCTACAACCGGCCGCCCCTGTCCAAGGAGGTCCTGGCCGGGAAGGCCTCCTTCGAGTCGCTGGCCTTCCGGCCCCGCGCCAGCGTGTCCGACGTCGAGTGGCGGCTGGGCCGGAAGGCCGTCGCCGCGGCTCTGGACGAGCGGACGGTACGGCTCGACGACGGCACCGAGCTGTCGTACGACGGGCTGGTCGTCGCCACCGGGATGCGCCCCCGGCGCCTGGACTGCCCGGGACCGGCGGCCGGCCGCCACACGGTCCGTACCCTCGACGACGCCCGCGGTCTGCGCGAGGCGCTCACCCGGCCCGGTGCCCGGGTCGTCGTGGTCGGTGCCGGATTCATCGGCTGCGAGGTCGCCGCGACCGCGGTGGGTCTCGGCGTCGCCGAGGTGACGGTCGTCGATCCGCTGCCGCTGCCGATGGCCGGGCCGCTCGGCGAACTGCTGGGCCGTGCCATGCTGGAGCGGCACGAGGCACGCGGGGTGCGCTTCGCGCTCGGGACCGGGGTCGCCGGGTTCACGGGCGAGGAGCGGGTGACCGGCGTGGAGTTGAGCGACGGTTCCGTGCTGGCCGCCGACGTGGTGGTCGAGTCGGTCGGCTCGGTCGCCAACACCGAGTGGCTCGACGGAAACGGGCTCGACCTGGCCGACGGGGTGCTCACCGACGCCCGTCTGCGGGCCGGCGGCCGGCCGGACGTGGTCGCGGTGGGAGACGTCGCCCGGTTCCCCAACGCCCGCTACGACGGTGTGCCGCGCCGGGTCGAGCACTGGTGCATCCCGACCGACACCGCCAAGCACGCGGCGAAGACGCTGGTCGGCGACGCCGAGCCGGTGCCCTTCGCGCCGTTGCCGTCCTTCTGGAGCGACCAGCACGACTTCCGGCTCCAGTCCTTCGGGGCGCCGGTGCTCGGCAAGGGGGACGTCCGCGTCCTCGACGGCGACCCGGAGGGGGACGTGCTCGTCGGCTACCACCACGACGGCCGGCTCGTCGGCGTCGTCGCGCTCGGCGGCCAGGCCATGACCGCGTCCGCCGCCCGCTACCGCGCCGAGCTGCTGAAGCAGCCCGCCCTGACCGAGACCGTTTCCGGCTAAGGAGCCCCAAGTGACCGGTGTACGTGGCTTTTTCCACCCCAGGACGGCGACCGGAGCGTCGTCGCTGATCCCGGCGCCGCCCTGGCGGTACTCCGGTGACCTGCTCACCGTCGAGTACCGCACGGACCCCGCGCGGGTGCGTGAACTCCTCCCCGAGCCGCTGGAGCTCGCCGACGAGGACCCCGGCGCGGTCGCGCTGATCTGGGCCGACTGGCAGTCCTGCGCGGCGGCCGGGGACGAACTGCT
Source organism: Streptomyces fuscichromogenes (assembly GCF_014645815.1). Taxonomy (GTDB): domain Bacteria; phylum Actinomycetota; class Actinomycetes; order Streptomycetales; family Streptomycetaceae; genus Streptomyces; species Streptomyces fuscichromogenes. Next base: position 97,990 of record NZ_BMML01000003.1, read on the forward strand.
CGACCCGGTGCGGGCGCAGTACAAGGAGGCCTTCGCGGTCGTGCGCTGCACGTTCCGGGGCCGGACGTACTCGCGGTGCGTCTACATCTGGGTCGACAAGGACTTCGCCATCGCCCGTGGGCTGCACCAGGGGTATCCGAAGAAGCTCGGATCGATCCACCAGACGCGGCCGCATCCGTACGGGCCGGCGCCCCGGATCGAGGCCGGGGCGCGGTTCGGGGCGACGCTGGCGGCGGCCGACCGGCGGCTGGCACAGGCGGTGGTGACGCTGCGGGAGCCGTCCGCGACGAACGGGTTCGTCAACGCGCATCCGATGGCTCATCACCGGTGGCTGCCGGGGATCGAGAAGGGCGCGGGACCGGCTCTCGACGAGTTGATCGAGACGGGGGCCGCGGACTTCGAAGGGGGGCAACCGTGGGTGGGAGAGGCCGAGTTGGAGCTGTTCGAGGCGCCCACCGAGGAGTTGGCGCGGCTGGAGGTCCGGGAGCCGGTCGCCGCGTACTACCGGCAGGTCGGGGTGGTCTGGGACGGGGGGCGGCTGCTGGAGAGCGGGACGTCCGCAGTGGTTGCCGGGTGAGGTGCGTGGTCGGGTGCGGGTGCGTTGTGGCTGGTCGCGCAGTTCCCCGCGCCCCTGAGCAGGTCCAGTTTCCCCCCATTGTCAGGAGCCCCTCTCATGACTGAAAAGATCGTCGTCTCCGGAGTGTCAGTCGACACCCGGCACTGGATCGGCGGCCGACGGGTCGCCTCTGCCGAGACGTTCACCGACAGTTCGCCCATCGACGGGCAGCCGATCGGCGAGATCGCCCGCGGCGGTCCCCCCGAAGCCGCGGCCGCCGTCGCCGCCGCCCGTGACGCCTTCCCCTCCTGGGCCGCCACCCCCCGTGCCGAACGTGCCCGGATCCTGCACGCCATCGCCGACGGTGTCGACAAGCGCGTCGAAGAGCTCGCCATCGTCGAGACCACCGACAACGGGGCCCTGCTGCGCTCGCACCGACACGGTGTCATGCCCCGCGTGGCCCACAACTTCCGTTTCTTCGCGGACTGGTTGCTCAGGCTCGACCACGAGGACTTCGATACCCGAGGCCACCGCAACCACGTCAGCTGGGACCCCGCCGGCCCCTGTGTGCTGATCACCCCGTGGAACGCCCCGCTCATGCTGGCGACCTGGAAGGTAGCCCCGGCCCTCGCCGCCGGGAACACCGTCGTCCTCAAGCCCGCCGAGTGGTCCCCGCTCACCGCCTCCCTGCTCGCCGACATCGCCGCCGAGGCGGGACTGCCGGCCGGTGTGTTCAACGTCGTGCAGGGATACGGCGCCGAGGTCGGCGACGCGCTCACCTCCCATCCGGACGTGCGGCGGATCAGCTTCACCGGGTCCGTGCCCACGGCGAGCCGCATCGCCGCCTCGGCCGCCGCCAACCTGACTCCCCTGAGTCTCGAACTCGGCGGCAAGTCACCCCTGTTGGTGTTCGCCGACGCGGACCTGGAGCTCGCCGTCGACCTGGCGGTGGAGCAGTACGACAACGCCGGACAGGTCTGCCTGGCGGGCACTCGGCTGCTGGTCGAGGAGTCCGTCGCCGAGGAGTTCACCCGGCGGTTCGTGGCGAGGGCCGACGCGCTGCGCCAGGGCGACCCCCGTGACGAGGCCACCGACATCGGGCCGAACATCCATCCGCGTCAGCTGGAGAAGATCGACGGGTTCGTACGGCGGGCCGTCGACGCAGGGGCGCGGGCCGTGATCGGCGGGCACCGCCGGGACGGGCAGTTCTACGCGCCCACCCTGCTCACCGACGTCGCGCAGGACAGCGAGGTCGTGCAGGAGGAGGTCTTCGGGCCCGTCCTCACCCTCCAGACCTTCGCCGACGAGGACGAGGCCGTCCGGCTGGCCAACGACACCCGGTTCGGGCTCGCCGCCACCCTCGCCACCGGAGACCCCGAGCGCGCCGAACGGGTCACCGCGGCGCTGGTCGCCGGCACCGTCTGGGTCAACTGCTTCTTCGTCCGCGACCTCCAGGCCCCCTTCGGCGGCTCCCGCCTCTCCGGTGTCGGGCGCGAGGGCGGTACCTGGAGCTTCGACTTCTACTGCGACCTGAAGAACACCGTCACCGCACCGAAGGGCTGGAAGGACCATGGGTGAGATCGTCGGGGCGGGGCTCCTCGCCCACGTCCCCACCATCGTGCTGCCGGAGGCCGACCGGCTGGAGCTGAACGAGGGCAAGGAGATCACCCTCGTCACCGGCCTCCGGCAGCTCCGCAGGGACGTCTTCGAGCGGGACGACTACGACACCGTCGTCGTCCTCGACTCCCACTGGGCGACCACCGTCGAGTTCGTCGTCAGCGCACAGCAGCGCAGGGCCGGGCTGTTCACCTCCGAGGAACTGCCGCGCGGGATGTGCCGGATGCCGTACGACTTCCCCGGTGACCCGGAACTCGCCCACAGCATCGCCTCGTTCGCCGACCGGCACGGCACGTGGATCACCCCGATCGACGACGAGTACCTGCCGATCTACTACGCCACCGTCAATCTGTGGAAGTTCCTGGGGGAGGGCCTGCCGGACAAGCGGTGGGTGACCATCGGGGTGTGCCAGACCGGCGACATGGAGGACCATCTGCGGCTCGGGCGGGCGCTCGCCGACGGGATCGCCGCCCTGCCGGGGCGGCGGGTGCTGCTCATCGCCTCCGGTGCCCTGTCGCACACCTTCTGGCCGCTGCGCGAGCTGCGCGACCACGAGGCCAGCGACCCGGTGCACATCCGTACGCCGGAGGCCCGGGAGGCCGACATCGAGCGCATCGAGTGGTTCAAGGAGGGCCGGCACGACAAGGTTCTCGACACCATGGACGCGTTCTGGAAGTTCAAGCCGGAGGCCCGGTTCTCCCACTACCTGATGCTGGCCGGCGCCCTCGGCGAGCAGTCCTGCGCCGCCCCGGCCCGGCAGTACGGCGAGTACGAGAACTCCGTCGGCACCGGCCAGGCGCACCTCTGGTTCGACCGGCCCGCAGCGGGCTGGACCGGCACCGGCGCGCCCGTGACAGCCGCGCCGAACAATCCGCACCGTCGCCCCTAGGAAGGCCGCCATGCCCGAATTCCGCCGCATCCTTCTGGACGGCGCCGCCGTCCAGGTCACCGTCGACGGGGACGAACTCGTCGCCGGGGACGGCCGCCGCGTCAAGACCGAGGAGGCCCACCACCTGCCGCCGGTCGTGCCGTCCAAGGTGATCGCCGTCCATCTCAACCACCGCAGCCGGGTGGAGGAGTTCCGGATCGGGCTGCCCGACACCCCGACCTACTTCCACAAGCCGACCTCCGCCCTCAACTCCCACCGGGGCGCCGTCGTCCGGCCCGAGGGCTGCAAGTGGCTCAACTACGAGGGCGAGGTCGCCATCGTCATCGGGCGGACCGCGCGGAACATCTCGCCTGCCGAGGCGGGGGAGTACATCGCCGGGTACACGGTCGCCAACGACTACGGGCTGCACGACTTCCGGGACACCGACGCCGGCTCCATGCTCCGCGTGAAGGGGTCGGACACGCTGTGCCCGCTGGGCCCCGGCCTGGTCACCGACTGGGACTTCCACGGCAAGCGGCTGCGTACCTTCGTCAACGGCGAGGTGGTGCAGGACGGTTCGACCGACGAGATGAAGTGGGACATGCACTACCTCGTCGCCGACATCGCCCGAACGATCACCCTGTACCCGGGTGACGTGCTGCTCTCCGGCACCCCGGCCAACTCACGGCCCGTCCGGCCCGGCGATGTCGTCGAGGTCGAGGTGGAGGGCCTCGGGCGGCTCAGCAACCACATCGTCACCGGACCCACCCCGATCCGGACCGACGTCGGCGCCCAGCCCACCGAGTCCGAGGAAGTGCTGTCCACGGCGCTCGGCGGCGACTGGGAGTTCCGTGGCATCCGCGCGCCCCGCAGGTAGACGCCACGGCAGGCGCCGGGAACCGGCGGGTAGGGTCGCGGCCATGACCGAATCCGCCGAGCCCTCGCAGCACCCCGACGACCGGTCGCGCAGACGGCTCGGCTACGGCGAGGGGCGCGAGGCGCTGCTCAAGGCCGCGGTCCGGGTCGTCGGCGCACGCGGCCTGCGGCACCTCACCTACCGCGCCGTGGCCGAGGAGGCCGGGGTCACCCATGGCCTCGTCGTCCACCACTTCGGCTCTCGGGACGCGCTGATCGAGGAGTCCCTCGCCTACGCCGTGCGCCTCAGCCTCAGCAGCAGCCTGCTGGAGCCCGGCACCGGGAAGCCCGAGGACTTCGTGGCCGGGCTGACGGACATGGTCGAGGACGACGCGGACGGCCAGGCGTACCAGTACGAGCTGCTGCTGGAAGCCCGCCGCCGCCCCGAGCTGCTGCCGCAGGTCCGCGCGCTCTACGACGAGTACTTCGGAGCCTCCCAGCGCGAGCTGGACCGCATCCTGCCCGGCGGCGCGAGCCCGGCCTTCAACCGGCTGGTCTTCGCCGCGCTGGACGGCCTGGTGCTGCACCAGCTCACCGGCATCGGCGACCGCGCCGACACCGAGGCGGCCCTGTCCGAGCTGCGTGCCCTCCTGCACACTCTCGGTGAGCGGCCGCCGGAGAACCGCGACTGAGCGTGCCCGTCCCCGAACCCCCCGTCGCGGTCGCGCCGGGGGGTTTGCCATGCCCTGGGCAGAGCGGTTTCCCTGGCGTAAATTCCCCTTCCCACCCCCTTGTCAGATGGATAGTTCCGGCCCACCATGGGGCAACTCGTTTGGCTCAAAACGAAAACTCTCCCTTCCCCTCAGCAGGTGATCCGAGTGGACAGTCAGACGGTCGACGCCTCTCCGCAGGCCGGAGCGGGCAACCAGCCCGCGGCCGCCCTCAAACGCAACGCCCTGGGTGTCCTGGGCATCCTCTTCTTCGTCCTGTCCGCCCAGGCACCGCTCACCGGCATCGCCGGCGCCGTGCCGATCGCGGTCGCCGTCGGCAACGGCGCCGGAGCCCCGGCCGCCTACGCCCTCGCCGGAGCGGTGATCCTGCTGTTCTCGGTGGGCTTCGTGGCCATGGGCCGGCATGTGGTCAACGCCGGCGCCTTCTACACGTACATCGGCAAGGGACTCGGCCGGACGACGGGCAGCGGCAGCGCCGCCGTGGCGCTGTTCGCCTACTGCACGGTCCAGGCCGCGATGTACGGCCTGTACGGGTACACCGTCAGCGGGCTCGTCGAGCACTACTCCGGCACGCACATCGCTTGGTGGGTGTGGACCCTGGTGACCATGGTCGTGGTCCAGGTGCTGGGCGCCGCCGGGATCGAGCTGGGCGCCAAGGTGCTCGCGGTGTTCGTGCTCGCCGAGTTCAGCATCCTGCTCGCCTTCGCCCTGGTCACCTTCGTCAAGGGCGGCGGGCCCGAGGGGCTCGACTTCGGCGGCACCTTCTCCCCGAGTGCGGTGCTCCAGGGCGCACCCGGCGTGGCCCTGATGTTCGCCGTCGCCTCGATGTTCGGCTTCGAGGCCACCGCCATCTACGGCGAGGAGGCCCGCGAACCCCGCAAGACCGTCCCCCGGGCCACCTACCTCTCGGTGGCCGTGGTCACCGGCTTCTTCGCCTTCGTGTCGTGGATGCTGGTCTCCTCGTACGGCCCCTCGAAGGTCACCGCGGCCGCGGGCAAGGCACTGGCCGGCGGCGACTCCACGGTGTTCGTCTTCGCGCCGATCGCCGACCAGTTCGGCGGCTGGGTCAACGACGTGCTGCCGATCCTGCTCGCCACCTCCCTCTTCGCGGGCATCCTCGCCTTCCACAACTCCGCCAACCGCTACCTGTTCTCCCTCAGCCGCGAAGGCCTGCTGCCGGGCCGGCTGCGCACCCTCAACCACCGGCACTCGCCGTGGGTCGCGGGCCTGGTCCAGACGGCGATCGCGGTGCTCCTGGTGATGCCCTTCGCCCTCGCCGACAAGGACCCGGTCCTCACCCTCTTCTCCTGGTTCAGCGGTGTCGGGGTCCTGGCCTGCATGCTGCTGTACTTCCTGACCTCGGTCTCGGTGATCGTCTTCTTCCGCCGCGAGCGCCTCGACACCCGGCTCTGGAACACGGTGATCGCCCCGGCCCTCGGTGCCCTCGGCATCGCCGCCATGATCTGGGTGATCCTGGCCAACTTCACGACCCTCATCGGCGGCGCCACCAGCACGGCCGTCTGGCTCGTCCTCGCCGTCCCCGCCGTCCTGGGTCTCGGGGCGGGCACCGCACGGCTCGTCCACCGCCGCTGACGCACCCCGCCGGGCCCGGCCCCCGCACGGCCGGGCCCCCACCCCTCGATTGGGAACACCATGCTGGACCTCACCCCCGACGAACTGCTCGGCCGGGCCAAGGCCCTCGACCTGCCCGCACAGCACCACATCGACGGCACCGACGAGCCGGGCGGCGGAGCGGCCTTCGCCGTCGTCTCACCCCGGGACGGACAGCTCCTCACCCAGGTCGCCGACGCCGGTCAGGCCGAGGTCGACCACGCCGTGGCCGCCGCCCGCCGCGCCTTCGACTCCGGACCCTGGCCCCGCCTGGCACCCGCCGAGCGCGGCCGGATCCTGCTGCGCATGGCCGAACTCCTCGAAGCGCACCGCGAGGAACTCGCCCTCACCATCACCCTGGAGACGGGCAAGCCGATCACCGAGGCGTACGCCATCGAACTGCGCGCCGCGATCACCACCTTCCGCTGGTACGGACAGCTGGCCGACAAGCTCACCGACGAGTCCCCGCACACCGCCTCCGACGCCCTCGCCCTGGTCACCCGTGAACCGACCGGCGTCGTCGGCGCGGTCGTCCCCTGGAACTTCCCCCTCACCCTGGCCGGCTGGAAGGTGGCCCCGGCGCTCGCGGCCGGCTGCACGGTCGTCCTGAAGCCCTCCGAGTCCTCCCCGCTCTCCGCCCTGCTCCTCGGCCGGATCGGCACCGAGGCAGGCCTGCCGCCCGGCGTCCTCAACGTCGTCACCGGCGACGGCCCGACGGCCGGGCGGGCGATCGGCCTCCACCCCGACGTCGACGTACTGGCCTTCACCGGCTCCACCGCCGTCGGCCGCCACTTCCTGCGCTACTCCGCCGACTCCAACCTCAAGCGGGTCTGGCTGGAGCTGGGCGGCAAGTCGCCCAACATCATCCTCCCGGACGCCCCCGACCTGGACCGGGCCGCAGCCACCGCCGCCTGGGGGATCTTCTTCAACCAGGGCGAGATGTGCACCGCGCCCTCCCGGCTCCTGGTCCACTCCTCGATCGCAGAGCGCGTCACGGACGCCGTCGTCCGCCGCGCCGAGGAACTCCGCATCGGCGACCCGCTCGACCCGGCGACCGAGATGGGCGCACTGGTCGGGGAGGCCCACCTGGAGCGCGTGCGGGGGCACATCGCCACCGGGCGTGAGCAGGGTGCCCGGCTGCGCACCGGCGGCGAACGCGCCCTGCCCGAGAGTGGCGGCAGCTATCTGCAGCCGACCGTCTTCGACCGGGTCGACCCCGGCATGCGGCTGGCCCGCGAGGAGATCTTCGGCCCGGTGCTGTCCGTCCTCGCCTTCGACGACCTTCAGGAGGCGGTCCGGCTCGCCAACGCCACCGAGTACGGGCTCGCGGCCGGCCTGTGGACCTCCGACCTGTCCACCGCGCACCAGGTCTCCCGCGCCCTGAAGGCCGGCACCGTCTGGGTGAACTGCTACGAGGAGGGCGACCTGACCGTGCCCTTCGGCGGGATGAAGCAGTCCGGCAACGGGCGGGACAAGTCCGCGCACGCGATCGACAAGTACACCGAACTCAAGACGACCTGGATCCAGCTGTGACCCGTGCGCCCCGTCCGCTCATCGCCGTGCCCGCCCGGTTCTCCGCCACCACCTCGGCGCTGCGCTTCGCCGCCGAGGTCAACGCCCGTGCCCTGATCGAGGCCGTCTGGCGGGCCGGCGGCGAACCCGCGAGCATCCACCCCGCCGACACCGACGTGCCCGGTCGGCTCGCCCGCTTCGACGGCGTGCTGCTGCCCGGCGGCGGCGACCTCGCCCCGTACCGCTACGGAGCGACGCAGACCCATGACACCGTCTACGACGTCGACGACCTCCAGGACACCTTCGACCTCCGGGTCGCCCGCCACGCACTGGAGTCCGGGCTGCCGCTGCTGGCGATCTGCCGTGGGCTGCAGGCCGTGAACGTGGCGCTGGGCGGCACGCTGGAGCAGGACATGGGCGGTCCGGACCGCACCCACCGGCACCTGCGTCATCCGGTGACCGTCCGTCCCGGCTCGCACGTCGAACAGGCGGTGGGGGAGGCGAAGGTTGACGCCTCCTGCTACCACCACCAGCGTGTGGACCGCCTCGGCAGCGGCCTCACCGTCACCGCCGGCGCGGCGGACGGCACCGTCGAGGGTCTCGAACTGACCGGCGCCCGGGGCTGGTTCACCGCCGTGCAGTGGCACCCGGAGGACACCGCGCACGAAGACCCGGCGCAGCAGCGCCTGTTCGACGCGTTCGTAAGGGCGGCGGCCTGAAGGCGGGCCTGGCCGGTCCCCTTCGGGAGGCCTGGTCAGGCCTTCGCGCGCCGCCCGCTGCGGCGCGGTGCGGGTTCGGCGCCGTCGAGCAGCTCCCGGCGCCGCTCCTCGCCGTGGTCCTCGACCTGGAGCACCACCCGCCGCAGCAGATCCGCGAGGGTCCGGCACTCGTCGTCGCTGAGCCCGGAGGTCACGAAGGCCTCCTCCTCGTTGAAGGCCGGGAACACCCGCTGCATCAGCTCCTCGCCCTTGTCGGTGAGGCTGAGCAGGACCAGGCGGCCGTCGCCCGGATGCCCGGCGCGGCCGAGCAGCCCGCGCGACTCCAGGGTGCGGGCCACCCCGGTGAGCGTGCCCTTGGAGATCCCGGCCTCCTCCGCCACATGCCGGGTCTCCGACTCGCCCCACACCCAGACGACCCACAGCACCACGAACGCGGTCCAGGTGAGGTCCGAGCCGCGCAGCACGGAGTTCTCCAGGTGCTGGCGCACGGCGGAGGCGGCCCGGTGGACGTTGGCCACGGCCGCCATCTGCTCCCGGCGGATCGGGATCCCGCCGAGCTTCGCCGAGGCGAGCTTCTCGGCTTCGGTGATGGACCGCTGACCGGGCACGGGCGACTCCTTCGCGACTTTCGTTCGGTCTCAAATTGTACGGAACGAAGTGCGCCGACCCCGGTCACGGTGACGTCGGTGGTCTCTCAGCCGGTCACCTCGTCCAGTAGCGGAGGTTGCGGAAACGGGCCTCGGCCCGGCCGGAGCCGTGGTTGTAGACACCGTTCTTGAAGTAGCGGGTGGCCGGGCCCCGGTCGTCCACGGTCAGGACCAGGGAGTCGTCGAAGTAGACCTTGAGGGTCCCGGTCCCGGTGCTCGCCTGGTGGGCGATCTTCACGTTGAACCAGGTGTCGTACGCGTCCGTCCTGAGCACCGTGCCGTCGTAGCGCCGCACGGTGCCGCCGCCGGTGTCGTAGACGTCCAGCATGATGTCCGTGGCCGGGGTGCCCGAGGGATGGACGCTGCGCAGGATCTGCACGAAGGTCGCGCCGTCGGTGCCGGACGGCAGATAGACGTCGGCGTCCCACATGTGGTCGCCCGTGCTGTAGTCGACCTTCCAGCGCATCTCGGTACGCGGATCGGTGTCGCTGCCCTCCTCGAACGGCTCGTCGGTGGCGTACACCCACATGCGCTCGACGCCCCCGCTGGAGCTGTGCCGGTCGCTGAGATCGAGGTTCCAGGGTTTCTGCCAGCTGTAGCTGAACGAGGTCTGCGTCCAGCCGTCGGTCGGGGCGACGGCCGCGAAGGCGACGGCATCGGTCAGCGGGAGGGCCAGCAGGGCTCCGGTGCCGACCCGTAAGAAGGATCTCCGGTTCATCGAGTGTCCTTTCCGGTGAGGGAGTCGAGCGGGAGTGCGCGAACGCAGGCAACCTCAAGACATCGGAGGAGTCAAGGACTTGAGTCAGGGTTATTGATGTGAACCCGAAGCTCAAGCCGACGGAATGGCTCGAGTGGGCATGCTGTTGGTGATGTTGAGGCGGTTGACAGGTGCAAGTCGGGTGCCTAGGTTCCGGGATACACCCGATGTATCGAGGGTCCGTCAGGTATGGAGGACGATGATGACCTCGCACCCGGAGAACCGTTTACCGATGCCCCGCAGAGCCGTGCTCGGCACGGCGCTGGGCGGTGCGGCGGTCGCGGCCCTGCCCGGCAGCGCCCACGCGGCACCGGCGGGCGGACCGGCCGCCGCCGGGGCCGCCGCACGCCCCTGGAGACTCCGCGACACCATGACCACCGACGGCGCCTGGGACCGGTTCCTGCGCGGCCAGGACCTGCTGTGGAGCAGACTGCCGACCCTCTGGTACGAGGGGCCGTTCCTCGGCGACGGGCTGCTCGGCAGCATGGTCTACCAGGAGCCGGGCGCCAACCAGATCCGTCTCACCGTCCAGCACGGCCGGGTCCAGGACCACCGCCCGGAGTTCGGCAGTGGCTGGGGCACCGCCCGCCTGCCCGTCGGGCACCTCACCCTCGAACCGGTCGGCACCATCACCGCCGTCGACTGGCGCCTCAGCCTGTGGAACGCCGAGCTCACCGGCACCGTCACCACCAGCGCCGGCACCCTCACCCTCGCCGCCCTCATCCATGACGAGGTCCTCGCCGTCCGTGCCACGGCCGCCGGCGGCGAGCGCGTCACCTGGACCTTCCACCCCGAGGAGGCCATCAGCCCGCGCAAGATCCAGGAGTCGCCGCCCGCCGGCTACACCGCCAACCCGCCCTGGACCCAGCAGACCACGGCCGACGGCACCGAGCAGGTCCTGCAACCGCTCACCGGCGGCGGCCAGACGGCCACCTCCTACCGCCGCAACGGCGACGAACTGCTGCTGAGCGTCGGCCACAGCTTCCCCTCCGACAGCGCCGCCGAGGCCGACTCCCGGCGGAACCTGCGGAGCGCCGTGTCCTACCGCGCTCTCAGGCGCCGCCACACCCGCTGGTGGCACGCCTTCTACCGGAAGAGCTTCGTCTCGTTCCCCGACCAGCGGCTGCAGAGCTTCCACTGGATCCAGCTCTACAAGGTCGCCTCCGCCAGCCGGACCGACGGCCCCGTGATGGCCACCTCCGGCCCCTGGCTGGAGCCCACCCCCTGGCCCGCGGTCTGGTGGAACCTCAACGTCCAGCTCGAATACTGGCTGATCCATGCCTTCAACCACCCGGAACTGGACTCCCTCGCCAGCACCCTGCGCCAGAGCCAGGAACAGCTCACCGCCAACGTGCCCGCCGCCTACCGTTCGGACAGCTCCGGGATCGGCCGCAGCTCCGACATGTTCGCCGACCGCGAGGTGGGACGTCCGGGCACCGGCGCCGAGACCGGCGACCTCACCTGGGCCCTGCACAACGTGTGGCTCTCCTACCGCCACTCCATGGACAGGTCCCTGCTCCGCGACACGATCTACCCGCTGCTGCGCCGCACGATCAACTACTACTGGCACTTCCTCACCCCGGGCAGCGACGGCAGGCTGCACCTGCCCAGCACCCTCTCGCCCGAGTACCCGGTCGTCCCGCCGCAGGACACCAACTACGACCTGGCCCTGATCCGCTGGGGCTGCCAGACCCTCCTCGACTCCGCCGAACTGCTCGGCATCGACGACGAGTTGAAGCCCCGCTGGCAGGAGATCCTGGCAAAGCTCACCCCGTACCCGGTCGACGCCAACGGCTTCATGATCGGCGCCGACACCCCGTACGACCAGTCCCACCGCCACTACTCGCACCTGCTGATGGTGTACCCGCTGTACCTCGTCAACTGGGACCAGCCCGAGAACCGCGACCTGATCACGAAGTCCGTGGTGCGCTGGCACGCGCTGACCGGAGCCCACCGCGGCTACAGCTACACCGGGGCCGCCTCGATGTACGCGATGACCGGCGACGGCGACACGGCCATCGGATACCTGCGGAAGTTCTTCGACCCCACGACCCGCTATCCCTGCCGGGCCAACACCCACTACACCGAGGCCGGTCCGGTCATCGAGACCCCGCTGTCCGCCTCGCAGTCCCTGCACGACATGTTCTGCCAGAGCTGGGGCGGGATCATCCGGGTCTTCCCGGCCGTCCCGACCGCCTGGGCGGACCTCACCCTGCACGACTTCCGCACCCAGGGCGCCTTCCTGGTCAGCGCGGTGCGCAAGGCGGGCAGCACCCGGTTCATCCGGATCCGCAGCCTGGCCGGCGAGCCGCTCAAACTCCGGCACGGCCTGACCGGCCGGCTCACCGTCCTGCTCGACGACGGCACCCCGGCCCGCACCCACGACCTCGGCGACGGCACCCTCGCCATCGACCTGCCCCGCGGCCGCGAGGTCCTCGTGCACTCCGGCTCCCGCCCCGACCTCGTCATCGCCCCCGTCGCCGTCAGCGAACCGGGCGCGGCGTGGGGACTGCCGTAACCACCGACCGGAAGGCAGGGTTCTCATGGAAGTTCCCCTCACCAGAACCATGGCCGCCGCGCTCTGTACCGGGCTGGCGGCCACCCTCCTCGCGACCGCGACCGGGCCCGCACGGTCCGAGCCGCGGCAGCCGGACACCTGGACAGTGGCCGAGGCGGCGCACGCGCCCCGCGCCCGGATAGCCCTCGACGACACCACCGGCAGCCTCAGCCTCACGGTCTCCCGGGCCGGCCGTACCGTCATCGCACCGTCGCCCGTCGGCATCGTCACCCAACAGGCCGACTTCTCCCAGGGGTTGCGCTTCCTGCACCGCAAGGACCGTACGGTCGAGGAGCGTTACCGGGCGAAGTCAGGCAAGCGCCTGGACCGCCGGGTGCGGATGAACGAGACCCGGCTCTCCTTCGCCACCGTCGCCGGTGCCCGGCTCGACCTCGTCGTGCGCGCCGCCGCCGACGGCATCGCCTACCGGTACGTGCTGCCCGCCGGGTACGGCGACGTCCTCGGCGAGAGCTCCGCGTTCAACCTGCCGGCGGACGCGGATGCCTGGCTCAGCACCTACCGGGTCGACAACGAGGGCCAGTTCAACCAGTACACCGCCGCGACCGCCCCGACCGGCGAGTACTCGGACCAGGCCCTGTTCGCCACCGACGGCGGCTACACCCTGCTCGCCGAGTCCGACCTCACCGGCAGCTACTCCGGCGCCCGGCTCGCGCACACCCAGGGCACCGGCAGCTACCGCGTGAAGCTCGCCGACAGCCAGGTGCACACCGACGGCCCGCTCGCCACCCCCTGGCGGGCCATGATCACCGGCGACCTGGCCACCGTCACCGGATCCACCTTCACCGACGACCTCGCCCCGGCCTCCAAGGTCGCCGACACCTCCTGGATCCGCCCCGGCACCGTGCTGTGGACCTGGCTGGCCGGCGGCCGCACCGCAGGGCAGAGCCTCGACGCGCAGAAGGCGTACGTCGACTACGCGGCCGCACACCACTGGCCCTACGAGGCCGTCGACTCCGGCTGGTACTTCAAGAAGGACGAGTGGGACGTCACCGACCCCGACTGGCAGACCGACAGCTGGATGCCCGAACTCGTCGACTACGCGCGGGCGAAGGGCGTCGGGATCATCGTCTGGATCCACCAGCGTGACCTCGACACCCCCGAGGAACGGGCTCAGTGGCTACCCACGCTGGAGCGCTGGGGCGTCAAGGGAGTCAAGATCGACTTCATGAACTCCGAGGCGCAGTCCATGTTCCAGTGGTACGACACCATCCTCGCGGAGACCGCCGCCCACCACCTCATGGTCGACTTCCACGGCGCCACCCTGCCCAAGGGCATCCAGCGCACCTGGCCCCAGGTGATGAGCATGGAGGCCGTCGGCGGCGAGGAGAAGCGCACCAACACCGCCACCCACCTCACCACTTTGCCCTTCACCCGCAACGTCATCGGCTCCATGGACTTCACCCCCGGCGGCTTCCAGCGCGTCGGCCTGCGCCCCGACTCCGACGCGGCCGAGGTCGGACTCACCGTCGCCTACGAGTCGGGGCTCCAGATGTTCGCGGGCACCCCGGAGTCGTACGACGCACGGCCGCTCGCCCGGGACTTCATGGACCAGGAGCCCGCCGCCTGGGACGACACCCGGCTGCTGGCCGGCAGCCCCGGACAGGAAGCCGTCCTCGCCCGCCGCAGCGGGGACCGCTGGTTCCTCGGCGGGGTCTACGCCGGAGCCGCCCGCACCGCCACCGTGCCCCTGACCATCGGCCCGGGCCGCTGGCTGGTGGAGACGATCCGGGACGGCGCCGACGGCCTCGTCCAGGACCGGCAAGTGCTCCGCGGTGGCGACGAGTTGAGTGTCGACGTCGTCGCCAACGGCGGCTTCGCCGCGATCGCCTGCCGCTGGCACCCGGGCGTCACCACCTGCTACCGCTGAGCGCGCAGCGCCCTACCGTCGAGCGCGCACCGCCGCCCGGCGGGCACCGAGCAACAGCTTGAGGGTGCCCGCCGTGGACGGTGCCGCCGAACCCCGCAGCACCCCCGTGCCGCGGGCCAGTACCGCCTCGGCGGTCATCAGCTCGATCTCGATGAGGGCGTGCACCATCGGCCGGTGCGCCGCCGGCATCAGAGCCAACACCTCCCGCCCCGACCGCAGATCGGTCCGGGCCGTCTCGACCTCGTGCTCCACGAGGGAACGCAGCCCCTCGGAGGCCCGGCCCGCTTCGAGGTCCTCGACCGTGACCGAGAAGCGCTTCAGCGTCTCCGCCGGGATCCCTGGATGCCCCTCCCGCAGGTCCTCGGCCAGGTCGTTGACGAAGTCCAGCCGCTGGCTGCCGTCGATGAGCGTGCGGCAACCCGCCCGGAACCGCCCGTCGGTGTCGCTCTCGGGCCCCAGCAGCCCGGCGATCGGCAGAAAGGCGGGCAGCGAGTAGGCGTCCACATAGGCCTGGTAGTCGGCCTCCGTCGCGAAGCCGTCGAACCCCAACTCGACCGCGGCCGTGGTCAGAAACGCCTCGACGGCCTCCCGGTGCCGCGGAAACGCGGAGACCGTGTGCAGCAGGGTCCGGATCAGCGGATCGTCACTGGAGCCGGTCTCCAGCGCGGTGCGCACCCGCCGCTCCCAGGCGGCCCAGGCCGCCGCCCGCTCCGGCTTCGGACCGCTGTCCAGGAGTTCGTCCCCGTGGTGCATCACGGCCGTCGCGGCGACCACATGCGGCAGCACGGCAGGCGGCAGCAGCACCCGGCAGGCCAGGTAGGCGCTGCGCCGGTACTGCCGCACCCGCCGCCGCTGGATGCCGTAGTCCCGGCGCGTTTCCGGCTCCGTGATGCCCGCCGCGGTCAGGGTCTTGTTCCACGTGCTCACAAGATGATCGTAGAGGCACCCGCGTTCGGCGGAGCCCGACCGCCGAGGAGGCTCAGGAAAGGGACGTGAGGAAGTCGAGAAGCGCCGCGTTCACCTCGTCGGGCCGCTCCTGCTGGGTCCAGTGCCCGCAGCCCGCCAGCCTGAGGGGCTCGCGCACCAGGTTGGGCATCAGGGCCGGGAGGCGCTCGATGAGTTCGGGCGTGCCGGGGAACGCCGGGACCAGGTCGCGGTCGCCGTAGACGTACAGCGCGGGCGGGGTGACTACGGCGCCCTGCCAGGGTGCGCTCAGTTCCCAGTTGCGATCGAGATTGCGGTACCAGTTGAGGGCCCCGGTGAAGCCGTGCGCGAAACTCTCGGTCAGCGCGTCCAGGTCCGCCTCGGTGAACCACTGCGGCAGCTTCTCCGGATCCGGCATGTCCGCGAGCCAGCCGCGCTCGGGGTCGACCAGCGGCTGCCTGATCTCACCGGTGCCGGCACCCTCCGCGGACGCCATGGTGAAGAACTTCCGCAGCGCGGTGCGCGGGTCACGGCCGAACTCGGCGTCGGCGACACCCGGACGGTCGAAGTAGTTCCAGTAGAAGTGGCCGCCGAACCTCCTGTCCATCGTCCGCAACGGCGGCTGCTCCCCGCGGAACGGCGGCGGCACGCTCAGCCCGGCCACACCGCGCACCAGGTCGGGCCGGAACAGCGCGGTGTGCCAGGCCACCGGCGCGCCCCAGTCGTGCCCGACGACGAACGCCGTCTCCTCGCCCAGCTCCCGGATCAGTGCGACGACATCGCCGACCAGGTGGAAGATGCTGTACGCCTCGACGTCCGCGGGATGATCGCTGCTGCCGTACCCGCGCTGGTCGGGGGCGACCACATGGAAACCGGCCGCGGCCAGCGGGCCGAACTGGTGCTGCCAGGAGTGCCAGGACTCGGGGAAGCCGTGCAGCAGCACGACCAGCGGGCCGGAACCCTCCTCGGCGATGTGCAGCCGGATCCCGTTCACGTCGACCATTCGATGCTGAACCATGTGCACGAGCGTACGCGTGACGATCTTCGGCTACCCGTCCTGCCCGGCCCCGGCCCCGGCCCCGGGCGCGGGCGCGGCGTCCGGAGCCGGCGGCGCGAGCGGCCGGTGGCCCCTTCCCGCGGCGAGGGCGGCGTCGAAGGCATGCGTGGTCTCAGGGCTGGTACCGGGCAGCAGGAAGGAACGGGCCAGCTCCTCGAAGCGCCGGTCGGTCACCGTCTGCCGGGTGTGGTGCTGGGCGAGGTGCTCCGCCCACGACCCGACGAGGTAGTTCTCCACGAACCGGCCGGGTTCGTTGCCGTCCTCGAACAGACCCCAGGTGAGCGCCCCGGTACGGCGCCGGGAGCGGGCCACGTCCGCCATGGCGTCGGCGAAGGCCGCCCGGTGGTCGGGGGCCACGTGGTAGACGATGGAGACCAGGACCGGACCGTCGGCCGGGCCGGGCTCGTGGACCAGGGGTGGCGTCGGCCAGTGGTCGGACGGGGTCGGGTCGATCCGCGCGGCGTCGTACAGCGGCCACAGCGGGACGGTGACGGCGCTGAGCAGCAGCAGGCCTGCCGCGACGAGCAGGGCGGCCGACAGCCCCGCGCCCTGGGACAGCGCGCCCCACAGCGGGGCGGCGAGGGCCTGTCCGCCCTGGAAGACCAGCAGGTAGACGGCGAGTCCGCGGGCGCGCACCCAGCCTGGCA
This sequence comes from Streptomyces fuscichromogenes, assembly GCF_014645815.1. Taxonomy (GTDB): domain Bacteria; phylum Actinomycetota; class Actinomycetes; order Streptomycetales; family Streptomycetaceae; genus Streptomyces; species Streptomyces fuscichromogenes. The sequence goes on from NZ_BMML01000003.1 coordinate 114,936, forward strand.
GCCGAATCTGGGTCGCCGCGTTGAGCGTGGACAGGACCGCGATCCAGGCCACTCCGGCGGGCAGCAGCACGACCGCGACCACCCAGGTGACGTGCACCGTGGCCAGGACGGCCAGGACCACGCCGAAGACGACGGCGCCGGCGGCCAGCACGCCGTTGGCACCGAGCAGCTTCCGCAGACGGGGCAGCAGGAAGGCGCCGCCGACCGCGCCGGAGCCGACCGCGGTCAGCAGCAGGCCGTATCCGCCGGAGCCCAGGCCGAGCGAGTCACCGGCGACCAGCGGCAGCAGCGACCACACGGCGGCGGCACCGGGTATGAACAGCGCGGTGCGCAGCAGCACTCGGCGGATGCCGGGGGCGTTCCACACATAGCGGCGGGCCGCGAGGAGAGCGGTGAGGAACCCCTCGCGCCCGGCGGGCGGCACGAATGCGCCGGCCGGGCGCCTCCACAGCAGCAGCACGGCCACGATGCCGAGGTAGGACACCGCGTTGAAGGCGAACGTCCACCCCGCGCCCGCCGCCGCGACGAGCACACCCCCCATCGCGGGTCCGATCGCGCGGGCCAGGTTCATGTTGACCGCGCCCAGCGCGGAGGCCTGGCCGAGCTGGGCGCGGCCCACGAGTTCGGGCTGGATCGCCTGCCAGGCCGGGCTCATCAGGGCGCTGCCGCAGCCCAGCAGGAACGTCAGGGCCAGCAGCGCACCGGGGGCGAGGGTGCCGGCGAAGGCCAGCACGGCGAGGACCGTCGCCACCGCGCACATGGCGACCTGGGCCACGACGAGCAGCCCGCGCCGGTCGAACCGGTCGGCGAGCACCCCGGACGGCAGCGCCAGCAGGACGACGGGCAGGCTGGACGCGGTCTGCACGAGCGTGACCAGGGCGGCTCCATGACCGAGCAGCAGCCACTGGGCGCCGACCGTCTGCATCCAGCTGCCGGTGTTGGACACGAACTGCGCGATCCACAGGGCCCGGAAGACCGGCAGCGCCAGCGGCGCCCAGGCCGCCCCGGCCTTCGGAGAGCCACCGCTGCTCGTTTCCTTCGTGGTGACCGCCATGTCTCCGCTCCGCGAGAAGTGGGTACCGGGCCGGGCGTTTCGGTCCTCGCCTTCCTGGCATTCCTACGCGGCTTTCTTACGCGCCGGAACCGCGCCGCGGCAAGCGAGGACGGTGTCCCAGCGAGGCCTTTGCCCGAACGGGCAGCCGCCGGGCCCACCGGGGCCACGTCCCGCACCGCCGCCGACCGCAGGGCCGCCGGTGGCCACGGCGGCAGGACGGGCCGCCGTGCCCTGCCGGTACTGGCGATGTTCGCCGGAGCCCTCGCCGGGGCCTTCGCCGTCCGCCACGGCCCTGCCGCTGATGCCCGTCACCCTGCTGCTCGCGGGCTGCACCCTGGACGCGTCCGTCCTGACCCGGTCCGACGCGAGCTGGACGGGACCGCTGTGACCACCGGCCGCCGGCCCTACTTCAGGCGGGCCGCCGCCCGGGTCGGCCGGCCCAGTGCCCAGAACAGGACACCGAGGAGCATGAACCCGACGAGCGGGACCAGCTCCGTCAGCAGGTACTTCCCGCGTTCGGCGTGGGTCCAGCCGTCCGGCGCGTAGTCGGCGCCGAACCAGTGGTCGCCGGCGCCCGGCGCCACCAGCTGCACGCTGGCGAAGAGGATGAGGAGGGTGAGGACGCTGCTGATCACCCACGGGAACGGGGCCCGGTACGGGCGGGGCGTGTCCGGGTACTTGCGGCGCAGGAACGGGAGCGCCGGGAAGATGCCCAGGTAGCTGACGAGGGTCGTCGACACCGCGAGGCCGAGGACCGCGCCGAAGAGCTTCGCCGCGCTGCCGTTGGTCAGCTGGTGGGCGAGGATCAGGACCCCGGTGGAGACCAGACCGCTGAGGATGTTCACCCGCACCGGGGTGCCGAACCGGCTGGAGATCACGCCGAGGAAGCGGGGCGCTGCGCCGTCGTAGCCGGAGACGGCCAGGGCGCGGTCCGAGCCCATGATCCAGGTGACGCCGGAGGACAGCACCGTGAGGATGAACATGATCCCGGCCAGGTCGCCGAGCACGGTGCCGAACCCGCTGAGCGTGGGCGTGCCGTCGGCGGCGACATGGCCGCCGTACACCGTGAAGACCTGCCGGATCGCGTCGACGAAGCCGCCGAGGCCGGTGATGGCCTTGACCGGCAGGACGAGCAGGATGCCGAGGATCGGCAGCGCGTAGAGGAGGACGGAGAGGACGGCGCTGCGGAAGATGCCGTAGGGGACGTCCTTCTGCGCGTTCGTCATCTCGTCGCCGGCCGTGTTGGGCAGCTCGAAACCGACGTAGTTGAACATCAGGACCGGTACCAGGCCGACGAATCCCGCGTAGGTCGGCGAGAAGTCGCCGATGCCGAAGCCGTGCAGGCCGTGCTGGATCCCGTACACCACGACCGTGACGGTGAACAGGCCGAGCAGCACGAACCGGCTCCAGGCGCCGATGGTCGGGATCCACTTGCCGACGTCGAAGGAGAGGATCGCGGCGAGCACGCCCACCCACACGAAGACGATGGTGAAGACGTAGAAGGCGGGGGTGCTCAGTTCCTTCCCGTCGTTGAAGAAGGTGGTGTACGCCGTGACGGCGGAGACGGCGAGGGTGCCGCCCAGCCACACCGGGTTGGTGATCCAGTACAGGAAGTTGTTGACGGCGCCGGCCAGCCGCCCGAAGGCGCGGCTGGTCCAGATGTAGGGCCCGCCCTCGTCGGGGAAGGCGGCCCCGAGTTCGGCGATCAGCAGCGCGGAGGGCACGAAGAACACCACGGCCAGCACGATCAGCCAGGTGAACGCCTCGGCACCGGACGAGGCCACGGCACCGATCGTGTCCACCCCGACGATGGTGCACAGCAGGAAGAACAGGATGTCGAAGCGGCCGAAGTGCTTGCGCAGCTTCTGCCGTTCCGCCTGGGCGTCGGCCGGGGCGTCGACCGGCTCGGGTGCGATGGGGGCAGCGGTCACCGGGAGCTCCAGCGTGCTCGGAGGAGGGGCGCGATTCGGCCATGGTCCACTGCGGCGCACAAGCACACAAGCGTTCGGGCCCAAGTCGTGACCATCGTTCTGGGCACTCACAGCCTCCGGAAATCTCCCGGAAATGCGGTGCTCCAGCGGTGGAAGCGGGGCGTCGCCCAGGTGACGGAAGCACCCCGCGGCCGACGCACACGGGCATCGGCGACAAGCCTGCACGCCTGGGGTTAACCCCCGGGTGTGCCGACCGGCATGCCGGATGGTGACGGCCGGACCCCTCCGCAAAGCTGAGCGGAGCCGCTGGACACGCGCCGTCATGGAGGCCCCGCCTTGCTCACCCGCCGTACCGCCCTGCTGTCGGCCGTCGCCGCCACCGCCCTGTCCGCCGGCTCCGCGCACACCGCGTCGGCCGCACCGCGCACGGCAGGACGGGTCCGGCTGACCCTGCCGGCGCCCAGCGGGCCGTACCCGGTGGGCACGGTCTCCCTGCGCCTCGTCGACACCGCGCGCGCCGACCCCTGGACCACCGCACAGTCGTACCGGGAGCTGATGGTCAGCGTCCGCTACCCGGCGCGGGACACCGAGGGCCACCCCCGGGCACCGCAGATGCTGCCCGGGGAGGCCGCCGGCTTCGCCGTCGTCAACAACCTCGCCGACGTGCCCGCCGACCAGGTCGACTGGGCGGCCACCCGCACCCACGCGCACCAAGGCGCCCCGGTCGACCGGGACCGGGGCCCGTACCCGGTCGTCTGCTACTCACCCGGTGCCGGCGACCCGCGCTCCCTCGGCACCACCCTCTGTGACGACCTCGCCTCCCGCGGCTACGTCGTGGTGATGCTCGACCACACCTACGACGCCACCGCCGTCCAGTTCCCCGGCGGCCGCGTCGAACGCACCGTGCTGCCCGCGGAGTACGACAAGGCCTACCCGGACGAGAAGCGCATCCGGGCCCTCCTGAAGAAGACGATGGCCGTACGGGTGGCCGACACCCGCTTCCTGCTCGACGCGCTGCCGCGCGCGCTGCCCCGGGAACTGCGCGGCACGCCGGACTGGGACCGCATCGGCATGTTCGGTCACTCCGCCGGCGGCTTCACCGCCCTCCAGGCGATGCACGACGACCGGCGGATCGCCGCGGGAGCCGACCTGGACGGCGTGATCGCCTACGTCCAGGACGACGGCGACCCCGGGCACCTCTCCACCGTCGCCGCCGACGGCCTCGACCGGCCCTTCCTGCTGATCGGCAAGGACGGCAACGATCTGAGCACGGTCCCGTCCTGGAACGCCCTGTGGCGGCACAGCCGCGGCCCGCGCGAGGGCCTGACCCTGCGCGGTGCCGAACACGCCACGTTCACCGACGAGGAGGCGATGATCCCGCAGCTCGCCCGCCGGCTCGGCCTGCCCCGCAGGACGGTCGTGAAGAACATCGGCACCATCGCCCCGGCCCGCGCGATCCCGGCCGAACGGGCCTGCCTCGCATCCTTCTTCGACCGCCGGCTGGGCGGCCGGTATGACAGCGGGCTGCCCGGCCGGGTGCCGCAGGCGCGGCCCTTCGCGCGTCGAGCGGCGCCTGCCCACCGCCGGTCGTCGGCGCCGGGGGCGTCCGCAGGCGTCAGGCCGGGAGCCAGCACAGCCCGTCCCCGGTGACCCCGAGCCGGCCGGAGGCGGACGGCGGCACGGCGGGGCCGTCCAGCGGGGCGCCGTACAGCGCCTGCTCCTTGAGGTCGTTGCCGGTGCGGAAGGTCTCGGTGACCACCCGGGTGGTCAGCAGCGGATTCGTGCGGTCGCCGGCACCTTCCAACCGGCCCACCGCGCCCTCCAGTTCGGCCGCCGCGGTGCTCCACCGCACGCCGAGCCCGCCGGCGCCGGGTGTCCCGGTGTCTCCCGACGCGACACCCCCGGCCAACTCGGCGAAGGCGGCGGCCTCGTCGACATCGACCCGGGTGATCTTCTTCGCCGACCAGAAGTACGAGTCCTCGTCCCGCTCCATGTCGTAGAAGGCGACGAGGAACTCGTAGAACACCCCGTACTCCCGGCGGTAGCGCGCCTCGAACTCGGCGAAGCCGCGCTCCTCCGGCACCCTGTCCTCCAGGGCCGCGTTCACCGCTCGGGCCGCCAACAGAGCGCCGTAGGTGGCCAGGTGGACACCCGAGGAGAGCACCGGGTCCACAAAGCACGCGGCGTCGCCGACCAGCGCCATGCCCGGGATCCACAGGGACGTCTTCCAGTAGGAGTAGTCCTTGCGCACCCGCACCCGGTCGTACGGTGGCTCGGTCGCGACCGGTACGTCCGCGAGCAGCCGGTCGACCTCGGGGCAGGCCTTGATCATGTCCTGCCAGACGGCCCGCGCGTCGCCCTGGACGGCCGCGTAGTGCTCCGGCGTGATCACGGCACCGACACTGGTCAGGTCGGAGCGCAGCGGGATGTACCAGAGCCAGCCGGCGTCGAACGCGGCGCAGAAGATGTTGCCGTCGTTCGGCGCGGGCAGCCTGCGGCCGCCCGCGAAGTAGCCGAACACGGCGAGGTTGCGGAAGAAGTCCGAGTACACCCGCGCCCCGCCCACCCGGCCGTGGATCCGGCTGGTGTTGCCGGACGCGTCGACGACGAACCGGGCGTGCGCGGTGCGCGGGGTGCCGTCCCGGCCGGTGTACTCGACACCGGACACCCGCCCGCCCTCGCCCAGCACCCGGCGCACCGGGCAGCCCTCGCGGACGTCGGCGCCCGCCCGTGCCGCGTTGCGCAGCAGGATCTCGTCGAACCGGGAACGCTCCACCTGGAAGGCGGTCGCGGTGGGATCCGGCAGCCGGGGCGTCGTCGCGAAGGAGAACTGCCAGGGCTCCGGGTCCCGGCCCCAGCGCAGGGTCCCGCCGCGCTTGAGGGTGAAACCGGCCCGCGCGACCTCGTCGGCGACACCGAGCAGGCGGCACAGGCCGTGGACCGTGGCGGGCAGCAGCGACTCGCCGATCTGGTAGCGGGGGAAGGTGTCCCGCTCCAGCAGGAGCACACGGTGCCCGCGCCGGGCCACGGCCGTCGCGGCGGTGGAACCGGCCGGGCCACCGCCGACGACGATCAGGTCGTACTCCTCGTGCCGCGCACTCATGCAGGAACTCCTCTTCCGAACGAGCCGGGGGTGGTGGTCACCTGGGCAGCCAGGCACGGATCGCCGCGGCCGTGCCGGCGGCCTCCCGGTGGAGCAGGGAGTAGTGGTCGCCGGGCAGGTCCGCGCCGTCGTGCGGCAGCGGCCAGTGCGGCCGCCAGTCGTCGCCTGGCGCGCCGCGCAGCATCTCCGCGGTGGGCCGGCCGCGCAGCAACAGGGCCGGTACCGGCGACGGTTCGGGCCGCCAGCTCTCCATCACACGGACGTACCCGCCGCCGACGATCAGCAGGGAGTCGTCCAGCCGGTCGACCACCTCGGTGTCGAGCCCGGCACCCGCGGACATCAGCGCCTGCCCGCGCGCGTCCCCCCGGCGCAGCACACCGGCATGGGAGTCGAGCAGCACCACCCCGGCAGGCGGCTCTCCCTCCGCCGCCAACTGGCGTGCCACGGCATGGGCGATGGCGCCGCCCGCGCAGTAGCCGACGAGGACCGGCGGCTGCTCGACGGGCAGCGAGCGCACGGTGTCGGCGTGCGCCCGCACCAGCGTGGCCACGCTGTCCGGAACGGCCCGCCGGATGCCGAAACCGGGATGCTCCAGCACATGCAGATCCCGCTCGCCGTCGAACTGCCCGGCCAGGCCGGTGGGCAGGCGCAGGTGCGGTGCCATGTAGTCGGGCAGGTAGACCAGCGGGACGCCGTCGCCGTGGGCGAGTTGGAGCGGCGGAACGGTGTGCCGGGCCCGCTCCTCGGCGGCGAAGACCGGCAGGGCGTACGACGCGACGAAGCGCAACGTCATCGCCGCCTGCGGGCCTTCCTCGCGCAGGACACGGTGGTAGAGGGAGCTGAACCGGTAGGGGGAGGAGGCGAGTTGGGCGGGGACGGGGACGGGGGCGGGGTCGGAGGTGTGTGCGAGCTCGGGCAGGGGTTGCCGAAGGCCGTCGGCAGGCTCCGTTCCCGGCGCCGCGCCCTCGTCGAGCAGCACCCCGTGGATGTGTGCCGCCAGTTCGGGCAGCGTCGGGTACTCCAGGACGACCGTCGGTGACAGGCGGACCCGGGTGAACGCGCTGAGGCGGTTGCGGACCTGGACCGCGGACAGGGAGTCGAAGCCGATCTCGGTGAAGGAGCGGTCCGCGGGCAGGGCGGACGGCTCCGTGAAGCCCAGCACCGCAGCGATCTCGGCATGGATCAACTCGCTCAGCAGCGCGAGGTGTTCGGATGGCGCGACGGCGGCGAGCCGGTCGCGCCAGGCGCCCGGCGTCTGGGTGACGTCGACCGGGGGCGACGCGTCGACGGCGGCCCGGCCGCGCGGCAGCAGATCGGCGAGGACGGCCGGCGCGCCCGGCCCCGCCACGGCCCGCAGGTCCAGCGGTACCGGCACCAGGACCGGTTCGGGACGGCGCAGCGCCGCATCGAGGAGAGCGATGCCCTCCCGCTCGCCGACGGGCAGCGCACCCCCCTCGCGCAGCCGGTCCGGCGCGACCCGGCCCGCCATGCCCGCCGCGTCCGCCGTGGTCCACGGCCCCCACGCCAACGACTGCGCGGGCAGGCCGCGGGCCACCCGATACCGGGCGAGCGCGTCCAGGAACCCGTTCGCGGCGGCGTAGTTCGACTGCCCCGGCCTGCCCAGCACGCCCGCGGCCGAGGAGTACAGCACGAAGGCCGTCAGACCGAGGTCCCGCGTCGCCTCGTGCAGATGCCAGGCACCGTCCGCCTTGGGCGCGAGCACGGCCGCGATCCGCTCGGGCGTCATGGCGTCCGTCACGCCGTCGTCCACCACACCGGCCAGGTGGAAGACGGCGGTGAGCGGCGGCCGACAGGACGCGACCAGCGCGTCGACGGCGGCGCGGTCGCGCACGTCGCACGCCACCACGCGTACGTCGGCGGTCAGTTCGTCCGCCCAGTCCGGGACCTTTCCACCGCGGCCGGCCAACAGCAGGTGCCTGACCCCGCGTTCGGCGACCAGGTACCGGGCCAGGCTCGCCCCGAGCGCACCGGTGCCCCCGGTCACGAGGACGGTCCCCTCGGGATCCAGGCCGGGGGGCTCGGCGGCCGGCGGATCGGCGGGGGCGAGCCGGGGCACCCTGGCCACACCGGCACACAGGGCGAGTTCCGGTTCGCCGGAGCGCAGCGCAGCCGCCACGGCCGCCGGCGTGGCCACGCCACCCTGCCGGTCGACCAGCACGAGCCGGCCCGGATGTTCGGCCCCGGCGCTACGGACGAACCCGGCGACGGCGGCCTCGGCCGGGTCGGGGGAGTCTCCGGTGGCGTTCCCGGTGAGGACCAGCAGCCGTCCCGGCCGTACGTCGGCGGTCCACTCCCGCACCCGCGCCAGCACCGTAGCGAGCAGCGCCCGCACCCGGTCGGGCATGGGAGTGTCCGGGGGCAGGGCGGCGGCCGTCCCGGCCACATCGAGCACCTCGTGCTCGGGGTCCGTGCCGCCCTCCGGGCCGGCGGTGTCGGCCGCGGCCACGGGACGCCAGGCGAGCCGGTACGTCTCGGTCGGCGGCGGGGTCGCCGGGAGGGTCCGGGTGACCACGGACTCCACCGCCGCCACCGGCTGCCCGGCCCCGTCGGTGAGGGTGACGCCGAACTCGTCCGGGCCCAGCCGCCGTACGACCGCGCGCGCGGCGGCGGCACCGGTCGCGTACACCGTCACCCCGGAGCAGGTGACCGGCGCCTTCGGCTCGCCCGGCTCCTCGGCCAGCAGCGCGGCATGCAGGGCCGCGTCGAACAGGGCCGGGTGCAGGGTGTACGACCGCGCGGCCGCCGCTTCCCCGGGCGGCAGCGCCAGTTCGGCGAAGGTCTCGTCGTCCCGCCGCCACAGCGCGGTGACCGCGCGGAAGGCGGGCCCGTAGTGATGGCCCTGGTCGGCGAGGCGGTCGTAGTCGACGGCGATCCGCTCCGCGCCCACCGGCGGCCAGGCACCGGGCGCTTCCCGGGGCGGCGCCCCGGCCGGGGCGGTCGTCGCGGTGGCGTGCCGGGTCCACGGCTCGGATGTGCCGGCCCGACGGCCCCAGACGGTGACCGGCCGCCCGCCCGTCCCGTCCGGCGTCCCGGCCACCACCTGCAGCTGTGCCCCCTGCCCGGGAGCGAGGACGAGCGGGGCGTGCAGAGCGAGTTCGGCCAGCCGGACCGGCCCGGCGGAGCCGTCGGCGCGGGCCGCGGACTCGGCGAAGACGGTCGCGGGCACCACCACCCGGCCGCCGATCACATGGTCGGCCAGCCAGGGACGGCCGTCGAGGGAGAGTACGGCGGTGTGCCGGATCCCGGGCCCGTCGGCATCGGGCACCGGCTCGCCCAGCAGCGGATGGCCGGACCCGCTCTGCGGCCGGACGGCGTCCAGCCAGTAGCGCTGCCGCCGGAAGGGGTGGGTCGGCAGCGGACGCCGTCGGGCACCGGAGCCCGCGTACACCGACCGCCACTCCACTCCGACCCCGTGCACGTGCAGCGCGGCCAGCGCCTCGACCGACGTCCGGGCGTCGCCGCAGGAGACGAACACCGCATCCGCGTCCGGCCCGACACACTCCTCCGCCGCCACGCCGAGTGCGGGGGACGGGCCGGCCTCCACGAAGGCCGTGACGCCGTCCGCGGCGAGCACGCTCACCGCGTCGGCGAACCGGACCGTCTCACGGGCCTGCCGCACCCAGTGCCCGGCGGTGGCGAGCGCGCCGGTCTCCGCGCGCCCGGTCAGCGTGGACACGACCGGCACGGTCGGCCGCCGGTAGGTAACCGACTCGGCGACCGCGCGGTACTCGGCCAGCACCGGGTCCAGGAGCGGCGAGTGGAAGGCATGGCTCACCCGCAGCCGGCGCTGCGGCCGTCCGACGGCGGCGGCCAACGCCGTCACCGCGTCCTCGGGCCCGGACAGCACGACCGACTCCGGTCCGTTGACCGCCGCGACCGCGACGGCCCGCCCGGGAACCCGGTCGAGCAGCGGCGTCACCTCGGCCAGCGGCGCCCGGACCGCGATCATCGCGCCGCCCGCGGGCAGCGCCGCCATCAGCCGACCGCGTGCGGCGACCAGCCGTACCGCGTCGGCACGTGAGAACACCCCGGCGACATGGGCGGCGGCCAGCTCGCCGACCGAGTGTCCGACCAGACGGTCCGGGTGCACGCCGAAGCCGGCGAGGAGGGAGTGCAGGGCCACCGCGTAGGCGAAGAGCGCGGGTTGCGCGTAGTCGGTACGGTCCAGCAGGCCCGGGTCGTCGATCACGTCCAGCAGGGGGCGGTCGAGCCAGGGGGTGAACTCCGCGCACAGTTCCGTGAACGCCGCGTCGAAGGCGGGGAAGGCGGCCCGCAGGTCGCTGCCCATTCCGGGGCGCTGGGCTCCCTGGCCGGGGAAGAGCAGGGCCACCTTCGGCCGTGGGCGCGCGGTGCCCCGCAGCAGCGCCGGACCGTCCGCACCGGCGGCCAGCTCGCGCACCCCCCTGAGCAGGCCTTCGGCGTCCGGTGCCAGCACGGCCGCCCGGTGCGACAGCGGGGCCCGCGTCGTGGCCAGCGAGAACGCGACGTCGAGGGCGTCAGCGTCCTCCCGCACGTCGGTTAGCTCGACCGCCAGCCTCGCGGCATGAGCCCGCACCCCGGCCTCGTCACCCCCGCCGACCAGCCAGGGCAGCACCGGCAGCCTGCCCACCGCCAACCCCTCCGCACCTGCGCCGACGCCCTCGATACCCGCTTCGACGCCCCCGCCGCCCGCTTCGACGCCCTCCGCATCGGCCCCACCACCGACCACTGGACCGACCACTGGACCGACCACTGGACCGACCGCTGGACCGACCGCTGGACCGACCGCTTTGCCGACCGCTTCACCGACCGTGGACCCGCCTGCCGGGCCGGTCGCCGGATCGATCGCGGGGCTGATCGCGGGACCGGCTGCCGGATCGGTCGCCACATCGACCACCGGACTGACTGTGGGACTGATCGCCGGATCAACCGCCCGATCAACCGTCGGATCGGCTGCCGGAATAACCGCCGGGTCGGCTGCCGGTGGTTCCTCGATGATCACGTGGGCGTTCGTGCCGCCGATGCCGAACGACGAGATCGCGGCTCGGCGCGGACGGTCGCGGCGTGGCCATGGGCGGGCTCGGTCGAGGAGGCGTACCGCACCGGCGGACCAGTCGACGTGCGGTGACGGCCGCTCCGCGTACAGCGAGGCGGGCAGTTCGTCGTGGTGCATCGCCTCGATCATCTTGATCAGCCCCGCCACCCCCGACGCGGCCTGGGTGTGCCCCAGGTTCGACTTCACCGAGCCCAGCCACACCGGTTCGGCCGCCGGGTCACGGCGCTGCCCGTAGGTCGCGAGCAGGGCGCCCGCCTCGATCGGGTCGCCGAGCGCCGTGCCCGTGCCGTGTCCCTCGACCGCGTCGACGTCGGCCCCCGACAGCCCGGCGTCGGCCAGCGCCAGCCGGATCAGCTCTCGCTGTGCCTCGCCGTTGGGAGCGGTCAGGCCGTTCGACGCGCCGTCCGAGTTGACGGCGGAACCGCGCAGCACCGCCAGCACCGGATGGCCGTTGCGGCGGGCGTCCGACAGCCGCTCCAGCAGCACCAGACCGACCCCCTCGGCCCAGGCGGTACCGTCCGCGCCCGCGGCGAACGACCGGCAGCGCCCGTCCGGCGACAGCCCCCGCAGCCGGCTGAACACGACGAACGGCCGTGGATTGGACAGCACCGTCACCCCGCCCGCCAGCGCCAGCGAGCACTCCCCGGCCCGCAGCGACCGGGCCGCCAGGTCCAGCGCCACCAGCGAGGACGAGCACGCCGTGTCCAGGGTCAGCGCCGGACCGCGCAGGCCGAGGACGTAGGAGATCCGGCCGGACGCCACGCTCGGCGACGAGCCGATGCCGAGCTGGGCCTCCAGCTCGTGCGCCGACCGCCCGCCGCCGTACCCGCCGGCGTGCATCAGACCCACGAACACGCCCGTGTCGGTGCCGCGCAGCTCCGGTGCCGGGATCCCGGCCCGTTCGAGGGTCTCCCAGGCGACCTCCAGGAGCAGCCGTTGCTGAGGATCGGTGGCCAGCGCCTCGCGGGGCGACATGCCGAAGAACAGCGGGTCGAAGTCCGCGGCCCCGTCGAGGAACCCGCCGCGACGGGTGTACGTCGTCCCGGGCCGGTCGGGGTCGGGATGGTGCAGGGAGGCGAGGTCCCAGCCCCGGTCGGTGGGGAACTCACCGGTGGCGTCACGGCCTTCGGCCACCAGGCGCCAGAGGTCCTCGGGCGAGTTCACGCCGCCCGGAAAGCGGCAGCCGACCGCCACGACCGCCACCGCCTCGCTCTCGGGACCGCGCCGGGCAGGGGGCACCGTCCCGGCGGGCGCGGCCCCGGCCCCGGCCCCGGCCTCGGCCTCGGCAGGTACCGGCCCGACGGTCCCGTGCAGCAGGGCGTCCAGGTGGGACGCGACCGCGGCCGGGCTCGGGTGGTCCCACACCAGCGTCGCCGGCAGCCGCAGCCCGGTGCGGGTGCCGAGCCGGTGCCACAGGGTCATGGCGTCCATCGACGTCAGCCCGAGATCGGCGAACGCCGTGCCCGGGTCGGCGGCCGTCCCCCGGATCGCCGCCGTCTCCGTGCACACCAGGTCGGTCAGCGCGGCGCGCCGCTCACCAGGCGTCCGGGCGGCCAGTTCGGCGAGTCGCGGATCGGCCGGGCGGTCGGTGAGCGCCCGGCGCAGCAGGGCCCGGCGCGGTTTGCCGCCGGAGGTGCGCGGTACCGCCGGGGTCAGCAGCACCTCCTCCGGCACCTTGGGCGCGGAGAGCACCACGGCGCAGGCCCGCAGCAGCGACGCCGGATCGAGGTCCGCGCGGTCCGGCACCACGAACGCCACCGGAACCTCGCCGAGCAGCGGATGGGCCCGCCCGACCACGGCCGCGTCCCGCACCCCCGGCAGGCCGCACAGCACCCGCTCCACCTCGGCCGGGTCGACGTTCTCGCCGCCGCGCACGATACGGTCGCCCGCCCGGCCGGTGACGGTCAGAAAACCGTGCTCGTCGAGGCGCCCCAGGTCACCCGTGCGGTACCAGCCGTCGCGCAGGGCGTCGGCGGTCTCCTCGGGCCGGTTGTGATAGCCGAGCATGACGCCGGGACCGCGGACCCAGATCTCGCCGTCACCGCCGCCGCCACCATTGCCCTGGGACCTGCCGTCCCCGGTGTCGGCGCCGCGGTACCTGCCGTCCCCGGTGTCGTCGCCGTCACCGCGGGACCTGCCGTCCGCGCCGTCCCGTTCCGCCGCGGCGGTCCGAACCTCCACCTCCATACCGGGCAACGGCGTCCCGCTGCTGCCGCGCACCCGCGGCCCGCCGGGGGACTCCACCGCGATCTTGCCGCAGGTCTCGGTGCTGCCGTAGCCGTCCAGCAGCGGGGCGCCGAACCGTGCCTCGGCCTCCTCCCGCAGCTCGGGGTCGCTGGGCGCGCCGGCCGTGACGCACAGCCGCAGCGAGGGCACGGCACCCAGGCCGGCGTCCAGCAACTGCCGGTAGGTGAGCGGGCCCCCGGCCAGCACGGTCGGCGCGTACTCGCCGACCAGCCGGGCCAGCGCGGCCGGTTCCCGGGCCGTGCCGATCCGGGCGCTCGCCCCGGCCATGGTGGTGCCGAGGACGCAGAGCGAGTGGGCGTAGGTGTGCGACAGGGGCAGCGGCCACAGGACGCGGTCCGCCGCCGACAGCCCGAGCCGGGGCAGATAGCAGGCGGCCGAGGACCAGAGCGCGGACCGCTGGCTGGAGATCGCGGCCCTGCTGGTACCGGACGTCCCCGAGGTGTAGAGGAGCCAGGCGGGCTCGTCCAGGCCCAGGTCGTCCGGGGGAGCGGACGACGGTGTCGTGGCCTGTGTCTCCCAGGAGGTGACCCCGTCGGGCAGCGGTCCCTCGCCGGTGACCAGCAGCGGGACGGGACGTCCGGCCGTCAGCCGCGTGATCCGTGGCAGGTGGTGCCGGTCGGTGACCAGCACGTCCGGAGCGCAGTCGGCCAGCAGGCCGGCGAGCTCGGCGTCCGTGGCGCGGGAGCTCAGCGGCACCCCCACCGCACCCGCCCGCACCGTGGCGAGCAGCCCTTCGACCAGTTCCACGCCGTCACCCAGGCAGAACGCCACCCGGGCCGCACGGCCGATCCCCGCTCCTGTCCTCAGCCCGGCCGCCAACCGGCCGGTCCTGCGCTCCAGCTCGGCCCAGCTCACCGTCCGCCGGTCATCGGCGAAGGCGGCCTTCCCGCCGTGGCGCACCGAGTTCTCGACGAGCAACTCCGCAACGGGCCGTACGGCCGCCACCCCCGTGACTCCCACCAGGCTCCCCCTCGGTCCAACATCCCTGTTGCCCGTCCCCGTCGGCGAGCCTACGGCGGACCGCACCGCAGCCGTCCGCGGCTCGCTGGGCCGGGCACTTTCCCCTTAGGAGGGCGCGGTCGGGGCCGGGGTTGCAGCGCCTGGGCGATCGGCGTTGTCTGGAGGTATCCGATGGTGAAACAAGAGCGCCCAGGGCAGCGGCACGGACCGGGTGCTCCGTCCCGGCTGTTCCTCCTGGCCAGGCCCGGCCCGCGCGGTCCGTCGTCGCCCGGCGTTCGACGCGGAGGTGAGCCAGGTGAAAGCCGTCGTCTACGAGAAGCCCTTCAGCGTCACGGTCCGGGACGTCGACGATCCCCGTATCCAGCACCCGAACGACGTGCTGGTACGGGTCACGTCGAGCGCCATCTGCGGATCCGACCTGCACATGTACGAGGGACGTACGGCCGCCGAGTCGGGCATCGTCTTCGGACACGAGAACCTCGGCATCGTCGAGGAGATCGGCTCCGGCGTGACCTCGCTGTCCGAGGGCGACCGGGTGGTCATGCCCTTCAACGTCGCCTGCGGCTTCTGCAAGAACTGCCTGGCGGGCCGGACCGGCTTCTGCCTCACGGTGAATCCGGGCTTCGCCGGCGGCGCCTACGGCTATGTGGCCATGGGCCCCTACAAGGGCGGGCAGGCAGAGCTGCTGCGGGTGCCGTTCGCCGACTTCAACTGCCTGAAGCTGCCGCCGGGCAACGAGTTCGAGACCGACTTCGTGCTGCTCGCGGACATCTTCCCGACCGGTTACCACGGCTGTGAGCTCGCCCAGGTGATCCCGGGCGAGAGCGTCGCCGTCTTCGGGGCCGGTCCGGTCGGGCTGATGGCCGCGTACTCCGCGCTGCTGCGCGGTGCGGCCAAGGTGTTCTCGGTCGACCGCGTGCCCGAGCGGCTTGCCAAGGCGGAGCAGATCGGGGCGATACCGATCGACTTCACCAAGGGCGACCCGGCCGAACAGATCAAGGAACAGACCGGGGGCGAGGGCACGGACAAGGGTGTCGACGCCGTCGGCTACCAGGCCCAGGCGCACGACGCGAGCCACGAGGAACCCGCCGTCGTCCTGAACACCCTGGTCGAGACGGTCCGGCCGACCGGCATGCTCGGCGTACCGGGTCTGTACGTCCCGTCCGACCCGGGTGGCCCCGACGAGCATGCCAAGCACGGCCAGCTGCTGGTGTCCATCGGCAGGATGTTCGAGAAGGGGCAGCGGATGGGCACCGGTCAGTGCAACGTCAAGCAGTACAACCGGCAGTTGCGTGACCTGATCATCGCGGGGCGGGCCAAGCCCAGCTTCGTGGTCTCCCATGAACTGCCGCTGGAGGAGGCGCCGGGCGCCTACGAGAAGTTCGACCAGCGGATCGAGGGCTACACCAAGGTCGTCCTGCACCCCGGGCACGCGCTCGCGGCGTAGCACCGGCGACGACCGACGCGGCGGGCCGCCGGCCATGACCGGCCCGCCGCGCTCGGCCCTGGCCGTACGGTTACGGCTACGGATACGGCTACGGCTGCCGGGCGGGAACCCCGCGGGGCCGGGACCGGTCGATCGCCCGGCGCAGCGTGGCCGTGTCGAAGTCCGGGACGGCCTCGCCCTGCGCGTAGGTCAGGACGTGCTCGGCGACGGTGCGCAGCTTGGTGTTGGTGCGCTGGGACACCTCACGCAGCACCTCCCAGGCGTTCTCCGGGGACATCCGGCCGCAGACGACGACCGCGCCGATGGCCTGGTCGATGACGGCGTGCGAGGTGACCGCCCGGCGCAGCTGGGCGGTCTCGGCCCGGAGCCGGTCGTACTCCGCGGCCAGTTCGGTGGCCGACAGCAACCGCAACGGCTGCGTGCGGGAGAGCGCGAAGAACGCCATGAATCACCTCGACAGGGGACGGGAACCGGGGTCAGCTCTACGGCTTCCCCCGGACCCCACCCGTACGCGACCGGAATCACGCCGTGTGGACCGGACCGGTGTCCGGCCGCCGGCTAGTGGTGACGCCCCGCGGGCGCGTTCCGGTCCTCCCCGGCCGACGGTGTGGCGTCCCCGTGCCCGAGGACCGGGTCCGCCGCAGCGTCCGCCGTCGCCTCCGCGCGGTCGGCGTGGCCCGGCCACCAGGCGGCGTGGCCGATCAGCGCCGTGAGGCTCGGGGTGAAGAACATCGCCATCACGAAGGCGGCGACCGCGATGCCGAAGGAGACCGCGAAACCCATCTCCGTGAGCAGCGAGTTGCCCGCCAGCATCATGGTGGCGAAGGTCGCCGCGAGGATGAAGCCCGCCGCTGCCACGGTGGGACCCGCGTGCCGCAGCGCCCTGCCGGCCGCCTCGCGCGGGTCCCGGCCCTCCCGGGCCTCCTCACGGAGCCGGGCGATCATGAGGATGTTGTAGTCCGTGCCGATCGCGACCACGAACAGATACATGATCACCGGCAGCATGAACATCAGCCCCGGCTTGTTCTGCGCCTCCTGGAAGATCCAGACCGTGGTGCCGAGCGTGGCGCCGAAGCCGAGTCCCACCGAGGCCATCAGGTACCAGGGAGCGACCACGCTGCGCAGCAGCAGTCCCAGGATCACCATGATCAGCAGTGCGGCGACCGGGAACACCGTCCGGTAGTCGTGGTTGACCGCGGAGTCGATGTCCTTGTAGATCGAGGACATACCGCCGACGAGCGCCTCGGTCCCGCCGGGAGCGTCGGCGTGCGCGACGTCACGCACCCGGCCCACCGCCTCGATCGCCTTGTCCGTCGAGGCCTCGTACTTGAGGGTGACGGTGAAGTCCGCCGTGGTACCGGCCTTGTTCACCTGGGCCATCCGGGCGCTCGCCACCCCGTCCACGGCCCCGAGCCTGCTCGCGTACGCGTCGAAGGCGGACGTGTCCAGCGGCTTGCCGTCGGTGCTGGAGAGGTAGACGTCGGTGGGCGCGGCGGCACCGGCCGAGTACGCGCTCTGCATCCGGTCCTGGACGACCATGGACTCCTTGGTCTTGGGCATCGAGCCCGACGCCAGGTCGAACGTGGCGTGGAAGCCCAGGGTCCCCAGCGACAGCACCACCAGCACGAGACCGGAGACCGCGGCGGTCAGCCCCGGGCGGCGCTGCACACCACGGCCGAGCGCCGCGAAACGGGCGTTGGAGGGCTCCTGCTGCCAGGACTTCGAGGGCCAGAACACCTTCGGACCGATCAGCGACACGACGGCCGGGATCAGGGTCAGGCCCGCCACCAGGGTGACGGAGACCGCGATGGCCAGCGCCGGGCCCATCTGCTTCAGGAAGCCGAGCGTGGACAGCACCAGCGCGAGGAAGGCGATGATGACCGCGCCGGCCGCGGAGGCGATCGCCTCGCCGACCCGCGCGACCGCGTTGACCATGGCCTCCTTGGGTTCGTCACCCCCGCGCAGGCGTTCGCGGTACCGGAACATCAGGAACAGGAAGTAGTCCGTGCCCACGCCGAACAGCACGACGATCAGGATCGACGACACGGAACTGTTGGCCTGCAGGCCGAACAGCTTGGTGGCGTAGGCGATGAGCCCGTTGGCGATCGCGGACACCACGCCGATCACGATCAGCGGCAGGAACGCGAGGATCGGCGCCCGGAAGATGATCAGCAGGGTGACCAGGATGATCACGAACGTGCCGATGCCGATCAGCGCCTCACCGCGCTTGGAGGAGTCCTGCTGGTCGAGGGCCTGTGCGGCCGAACCGCCCAGCCTGACCTCCAGGTTCGTGCCCTTGGCCAGTTGCCTGACGTCGGCGCGCAACACCTTGGCCGCGTCCGCCTGTACGGGCTGGCCGGCGTTCTTGCTGTCCATCTGCACCAGGGTCAGGTCGTACCTGCCGTCCTTCGACGGCTGGCCGGGGACCACCTTCTGGACCTGGTCGATGTGCTTGCCGCCCAGCTCGGTGGTGATCCGGGCGACGTCCTTCTTGTCCTCGGCGGTGAGTCTGCCGCCGTCGGTGCGCTGGTAGAGCGCGATCGCGGACGGGGTGAAGGCGCTGGGGAACGCCTTCGCCTGGAGATCGGCCGCCTGGATGGACTCGTAGCTCTTGGGCAGGAAGCTGCTCTCGTCGCTGTTCGAGGGCAGGCTCGGGGCGGTGGCGACGATCGCCACCGCCGCGATCAGCCATGCCACGATCGTCCAGACTGGATGTCGGACGACGGCACTGCCAATTCGTCGGAACATGCGGAAGGTCCTCCTGGGTAGGAAGATCACCGCAGCCCGGGGAGCGGACCCTGGCATCGGCGACCCCGACCGGCACGCATCCAACGGGCCGGTCGCATGGTTGTCTTGAGGCCATATGTTAGGGATCGGCTGTGAGGTTCGGTCCAGTGGGTTTTCCGCACCGCACGTATCTGCGTTTTTCCCGGCACCCGCGGGCGGCCCCGTCATCTGTACGGCGGCGGTCCGGTCGGCCACCATCGGAGACCTGATCGCGGCACCGTCGCCCGTCCCCGAGAGGCCGAACCATGTCAACGATCGGTCAGTGGCAGCTGCGGGCCGCCTTCGCGGTACGGCTGTCGGAGATGTACGGACGGGAGGTGCCCGCCTACACGACCCTGGTGGACGTCTCCCGCGAGGTCAACGAGGACGTCCTGCGCGCCCGCGGGGCCGACGCCGAACGCCTCGGCTCCATCGGCAGGGTGACCGCCGAGCGGCACGGCGCCATCCGCGTCGGCACCCCGCGCGAACTGCACCAGGTCGCCCGTGTCTTCGGCGCCCTCGGCATGCACCCGGTCGGCTTCTACGACCTGCGGGAGGCCGCGGCCAGCGCGGTCCCGGTGGTCTCCACCGCCTTCCGGCCGGTCGACGCCGAGGAACTCGCCCGCAACCCCTTCAGGGTGTTCACCTCCCTGCTCACCCCGGCCGACCCCCGCTTCTTCGACGCGGACCTGCGCGCCCGCCTGGAGAGGTTCCTCGCCGCCCGTGAGCTCTTTCCCCCGGAGCTGCTCACGCTCGCCGACCGCGCCACGGCCGACCGCGGACTGCCGGCCGAGGACGCCGAGCGCTTCCTCGAACTGGCCGTACAGGCCTTCGAGCTGTCGGCCGAACCCGTGGACCGGGCCTGGTACCGGACCCTGGAGAAGGTCTCCGCCGTCGCCGCCGACATCGGCGGTGTCCGCAGCACCCACATCAACCACCTCACGCCCCGCGTCCTGGACATCGACGAGCTGTACCGCCGGATGACCGACCGCGGCATCGAGATGATCGACACCATCCAGGGCCCGCCGGCCTGGAAGGGCCCCGACGTCCTGCTGCGCCAGACCTCCTTCCGTGCCCTGGCCGAACCCCGCGCGATGCGCACCGAGGACGGCGGTGTGGTCAGCGGCGCCCTGCGGGTGCGCTTCGGCGAGGTCGAGGCCCGCGGCATCGCCCTCACCCGCGCGGGACGTGCCCTCTACGACGAACTCCTCGGCCGCGTCGACGAGCAGGCCGCCGAGCAGCCCGCGGCGGCCCGCGCCGACCTCGCGCGAGCGGTCTGGGAGCGGTACCTGCCCGGCAGCGAGGAGGAACTGGCGGCGCGGGGGCTGGCGTACTTCACCTACCGGCTCGCCGACGACCGGCCGCGCGACGGCCTGGAACCGCCCACCGCTCTCGCCGAACTGGTCCGACAGGGCTGGGTGCGTGCCGAACCCGTCGTCTACGAGGACTTCCTGCCCCGCTCCGCCGCCGGCATCTTCCAGTCCAACCTCGGCGCCGAGGGCACCCGCGACTACGAGCAGCAGGGCACCGCCCACGACGCCGACTGGCTCTCCGGCGCCGTCGGCCGCGAGGTCCTCGACCCCTTCGCCCTCTACGAGCGGCAGCAGGACCAGTCCCTCGCCCGGGTCGCCCGAGCCCTCGGCCGCACCGCCCCCGTCCGCTGACCCCGCACCCCTCTGGAGGACCAGGATGACCAGCACCGCGCTGCCCACCACGGACGAGCTGCGCGCCCGCGCCCGCGCCTGCCTGCGGAACATCGGCGCGGAGGTGGCCGAGGGCGAGGACTTCCCGGCCCGGACCCCCATCACCGGCGAGCCCCTCTTCGGCCTGCGGGCGGCCGGCGAGACCGACGTCGAGGAAGCCCTCACCGCCGCCCGTGCCGCCTTCCTGACCTGGCGCACCACCCCGGCCCCGCGCCGCGGTGACCTGGTGCGCAGGCTCGGGGAGCTGCTGCGCGAGCACCGGAGCGACCTGGCCGACCTGGTCACCGTCGAGGCGGGCAAGATCCGCTCCGAGGCGCTCGGCGAGGTCCAGGAGATGATCGACATCTGCGACTTCGCGGTCGGCCTGTCCCGCCAGCTGTACGGCCGTACGATCGCCTCCGAACGTCCCGGTCACCGTCTGGCCGAGACCTGGCACCCGCTCGGCGTGGTCGGCGTCGTCTCCGCCTTCAACTTCCCCGTGGCCGTCTGGTCCTGGAACACCGCCGTCGCCCTGGTCTGCGGCGACACCGTGGTCTGGAAACCCTCGGAACTCACCCCGCTGACCGCCCTGGCCTGCCACCGCCTGCTGGCCCGCGCCGCCGAGGAGACCGGCGCCCCGCGCGACGTGCACCGCCTGCTGCTCGGTGACCGCGCGGTCGGCGAGCGCCTGGTCGACGACCCCCGGGTGGCCCTCGTCAGCGCCACCGGCTCCACCCGCATGGGCCGCGAGGTCGGCCCGCGCGTCGCCGCCCGCCTCGGCCGCAGCCTGCTGGAGCTCGGCGGCAACAACGCCGCGATCGTCGCCCCCTCCGCCGACCTCGACCTCGCCGTCCAGGGCATCGTCTTCGCGGCGGCCGGCACGGCCGGCCAGCGCTGCACCACACTGCGCCGGCTGATCGTCCACCGCGACATCGCCGACAGCCTCGCCGAGCGCCTGACCACCGTCTACGGAAAGCTCCCGGTGGGCGATCCGTTCGACGCCACGACCCTGGTCGGCCCGCTCGTCACCACCGGCGCCCTCGACCGCATGCAGCACGCCCTCACCCGGGTCCGGGCCGACGGCGGCGAGCTCCTGGCCGGAGGCAACCGGCGGCTGGCCGAGGCGGCACCCGCGGCGGCCTACACCGAGCCGGCCCTGGTCCGCGTCGACGAACAGACCGACGTCGTAAGGGAGGAGACCTTCGCACCGATCCTCTACGTCCTCGGCTACGACACCCTCGACGAGGCGATCGCACTCCACAACGACGTCCCGCAGGGCCTGTCGTCCAGCATCTTCACCCGCGACCAGCGGGAGGCCGAGGTCTTCCTGTCCGCCGCCGGCTCCGACTGCGGCATCGCCAACGTCAACATCGGCACCTCCGGAGCCGAGATCGGCGGCGCCTTCGGCGGCGAGAAGGACACCGGCGGCGGTCGCGAGTCCGGCTCCGACGCCTGGAAGTCGTACATGCGCTCCGCCACCAACACCGTCAACTACTCCGGCGAACTCACCCTGGCCCAGGGCGTCAGCTTCCTCTGACCGGCGGCGGCTCGCCGGACTCCCCGGCGACCGGGTGGTCCCTGCCGTCCTCGGCCGCCTCGGCCGCGTCGGCCGCTCCCTCGGGCAGCAGGAAGGCGGTGAGGGCGGCCGTGTCGTCCTGGAGCTGGTCGTGGCTGTACTCCAGCAGGTCCTGGTGGAGCCGTTCCAGCAGCTCCGGGGGCGGCATGGGGCCCCAGGAACGCAGCCGCTGGAGCAGCGGGTAGAAGGAGCCGGCCGGATCCCGGGTCTCCGTGACGCCGTCCGTGTACAGCAGCAGCTGGTCGCCGGGGCCGAAGGCGTAGGTGTCGACGCGGTAGGGATCCCCGACGAGCATGCCGAGGTTCAGCGGCGGCCCCGGCTGTCCCCGGTCCAGCTCCCGCACCTCGCCGGGGCGGATCAGCAGCGGCGGCGGGTGGCCGCAGTTGAGGATGCGGATGATCCGCCGGTCCTCGGGGACCTCGGCGAAGACGGCCGTCACGAACCGCTCGCCGATCTCGGTCCCGCCCAGCCAGTCGGCCCGCCGCGCCATGCTGATGTCCACCCGCTCCACCAGGGCGCGCAGGTCGGGTTCGTCGTGCGCGGCCTCGCGGAACGCGCCCAGCATCGCCGCCGCGGTCTCCACCGCGAGCAGCCCCTTGCCGCGGACGTCCCCGATGAGGAGCCGTACCCCGTGGGCGGTCGGCACCGCCTCGAAGAGGTCGCCGCCGATCCGCGCCTCCGCGGCGGCGGACAGGTAGAAGCTCTCCAGCAGCAGGTTCCCGATCCGGTGCGGGACCGGTCTGAGCAGGACGCGCTGTGCGATCTCGGCCACGAACCGGACGTCGGCCAGGGTGCGTTCCCGGCGGGTCCGGTGCGCCGCGAGGATGGTGCCCAGGGCGCCCACCAGGGCGGTACACACGTAGGCGGCCACATAGTGCCGCTCCCAGATGTAGCCGACGGAGCGCCCCGCACAGCACGGGGTTCCGGCCAGTAGGAGTTCGAGGCCCACGGCGAAGACGGTGGCGACCGCGACGATGACGGGCGGGTGTGCGAAGGCGGTCACCAGCGGCAGGGCGATCAGCACGAAACTCACCGGCCACTGGACGGGGGTGACCGGTTCGATCAGCAGCACGCCGACGACGTACATGACCGGCAGCCAGCGCATCCACGCGGGTGGCGGCGCGGGCGTTGGTGGGTTGCGACCGTCGTGCCTCACCCGGGACTCCTGGCATACGCATCTGGACAAGGGGCCCAGCCTCCAGGGCCACCGCCCGGCACGCCGGTGATTGCTCCACTCAGCGGCATGTTCTGACTCCACAGAATCATTCGCGCCAAGCATCGAAACATTCGGAGTTAGGAGGGAGGATTCTTGGATCTTCTGGAGGTTCATCTCCGGTTGATTTGATCTTCGAGGATTCTTCCGATTACTTCAGCTGGGGAAATGGCCGAAGTGGCGCATCGAAGGTTTCGAAATAATTACCGAAACCGTTGACAGGTGACATGCGCAGACCAACACTCCCCACCAGGCCACACCCGCACAGGCCCTACGAGGAGGCATCCCATGAACCCGCTCGACCATGTCCTGAGCCGCAGGAGTGCCGGCGCCCTGCTGCTGGGCGCCGCCGCCGGGCTGGCGCTGCCCGGCACCGCCCGGGCCGCCACGGTCGTCACCACGAACCAGACCGGCACCAACAACGGCTACTACTACTCGTTCTGGACCGACGCCCAGGGCACGGTCTCCATGACCCTCGGCTCCGCCGGCACCTACGGCACCAGCTGGAGCAACACCGGCAACTTCGTCTGCGGCAAGGGCTGGAGCACCGGCGCCCGCCGCAACGTGACCTACTCCGGCAGCTTCAGCCCGTCCGGCAACGGCTACCTGTCCCTCTACGGCTGGACCTCGAACCCGCTCGTCGAGTACTACATCGTCGACAACTGGGGCACCTACCGGCCCACCGGCACGTACAAGGGCAGCGTCACCAGCGACGGCGGCACCTATGACATCTACCTGACGACGCGGTACAACGCCCCGTCCGTCGAGGGCACCAGGACCTTCAACCAGTACTGGAGCGTCCGCCAGGCGAAGCGGACCGGCGGCACCATCACCACCGGCAACCACTTCGACGCCTGGGCCAGGGCCGGCATGTCCCTCGGCAGCTTCAGCTACTACCAGATCCTCGCGACCGAGGGCTACCAGAGCAGCGGCAGCTCCACCATCACGGTGGCGTGATGGGTGCCGCAGCCGAGCACGCGTCCCGTCCGCTGACGGCCGCCCTCGCCGCCGTCGCACTGGCCGCCGCGGGCACCCTCGCCGTCGGCGCCGCCCCGGCCCACTCGGCCGGCTGCGCCGGCTACGTCGGCCTCACCTTCGACGACGGACCCTCCACCGCCCACACCCCGGCCCTGCTCAACGCGCTCAGGGCGAACGGGCTGCGGGCCACCCTGTTCAACGAGGGCCAGTACGCGGCCGCCTACCCCGCCCAGGTCCGGGCCGAGGTGAGCGCCGGCATGTGGGTCGGCAACCACAGCTACACCCACCCGCATCTGACCCAGGAGACCCAGGCGCAGATCGACTCCGAGATCTCCCGCACCCAGTCGGCCGTCGCCGCGGCCGGCGGCGGGACACCGGTCCTGTTCCGGCCGCCCTACGGCGAGACCAACGCGACCGTGCGCACGGTCGAGGCCAAGTACGGGCTGACCGAGATCATCTGGGACGTCGACTCGCAGGACTGGAACGGCGCGAGCACCGACGCGATCGTGCAGGCCGTCGGACGGCTCGGCAGCGGTCAGATCATCCTCATGCATGAGTGGCCGGCCAACACCCTGGCCGCGATCCCGCGCATCGCACAGACCCTCGCGGCCAAGGGGCTCTGCTCCGGGCGGATCTCCGCACAGACCGGCCGCGCGGTCGCTCCCTGAGAAAGCGGCGGCACCCGTGGCGCGGCGGTCCGTCAACCGCCGCGCCCTTCTCATGACTTCGGATGAACAGCGAACTCCCGGAGTCCTCCCGTCGATAGGTTCGGCACCGTGGACTACTACGACCTGGGCGGTCACAGCCGGCGCGTCACGACGTCGTCCCCCGAAGCGCAGACCTGGTTCGACCGGGGACTGAACTGGACCTACGCCTTCAACCACGAGGAGGCCGTCCGCTGTTTCGAGGCGGCCGGCGCGGCCGACCCGGCCTGCGCCATGGCCGACTGGGGCGTCGCCTACGCCCTCGGGCCCAACTACAACAAGCCCTGGGACTTCTTCGACGAACAGGAACTCGCCCGTACGGCCGAGCGCACCCACGCCGCCGTGGAACGCGCCCATGCGAAGGCCGCGCACGCCACCCCCGTCGAACGCGCCCTGATCGAGGCGCTGCGGACCCGCTACCCCCAGGCCGCCGCCCCGGACGCGGCGGCCTGCTCGGTGTGGAACACGGCCTACGCCGACAGCATGCGCGCCGCCTACGACCTGGCCCCCGACGACCTCGACGTCGCGACCCTGTACGCCGACGCCCTGATGAACCTCACCCCCTGGCAGCTCTGGGACATCCGCACCGGCCTGCCCGCCGACGGCGCCCGCACGGAGCAGGCCGCGGCCGTCCTGGAACGGGCCCTCGCCGCCGAGGCGGGCACCCGGCACCCCGGGCTGCTGCACCTCTACATCCACCTGATGGAGATGTCGCCCACCCCCGAGACCGCCCTGCCGGTCGCCGACCTGCTGCGTGGCCTCGTGCCCGACGCCGGGCACCTCCAGCACATGCCCTCGCACCTGGAAGCGCTCTGTGGCGACTACCGGCGCGTCGTCTGCGACAACGCCGCGGCCGTCGCCGCCGACGAGAAGTACCACGACCGCGCCGGCGCCATGAACTTCTACACCCTCTACCGCTGCCACAACCTGCACTTCGGGATCTACGGCGCGATGTTCCTGGGCCGCTTCCAGGACGCCCTCGCCACGGCCGGACGGCTCGAAGCCGCCGTCCCGGAGGAACTGCTGCGCGTGCAGAGCCCGCCGATGGCCGACTGGCTGGAGGGCTTCCTGGCCATGCGGGTGCACGTGCTGGTCCGCTTCGGCCGCTGGGACGACATCCTGCGCCTGCCGCTGCCCGCCGACCCCCTGCTGTACTGCGTGACCACCGCGATGCTGCACTACGCGCGCGGTGTCGCGCACGCGGCCACCGGCCGGATCCCCGAGGCCGAGACCGAGCGGGCCCGATTCCGGGACGCGGTCGCCGCGGTCCCGGCGAGCCGCATGCTGTTCAACAACACCTGCGCCGACATCCTGGCGATCGCCTCCGCCATGCTCGACGGCGAACTCGCCTACCGCAGAGGCGACTTCGACACGGCCTTCAGCGAGCTGCGGCGGTCGGTCGAGCTGGACGACAACCTCCCCTACGACGAACCCTGGGGCTGGATGCAGCCCACCCGGCACGCCTACGGCGCCCTGCTCCTCGAACGCGGCCGGATCGCCGAGGCCGAGGCGGTGTACCGGGCCGACCTCGGCCTGGACGACACCCTGCCCCGGCCGTTGCAGCATCCGGGAAACGTGTGGGCGCTGCACGGCCTCCACGAGTGCCTGCGGCGGCTCGGCCGGGAGGGCGAGGCGGGGATCGTGGCGCAGCAGCTGAAGCTCGCGGGCGCTTTCGCGGATGTGCCGGTCAGGGCTTCGTGCTTCTGTCGGGCGGAGTGCTGCGGTACCTGACCAGGGGGCGTCGTGTGTCCGCGGCGCCGTCGTGGCTGGTCGCGCAGTTCCCCGCGCCCCTGACGGGGTGCTGATCTGCGGGGCGCTGTCAGAGTGCCCGCGCCACCAGGAGGGCCACGTCGTCGTGGTCGTCGGGGTGGCGGAGGCCGTGGAGGAGGAGGTCGCAGGTCTCTTCCAGTGGGCGGTGGGGTTCGTCCAGGAAGCCGAGGAGGACGTCGAGGCGGTCGTCGATGGGGTGGCGGCGGGTCTCGACCAGGCCGTCGGTGTACAGCACCAGCAGGTCGCCCGCGTCGAGGGTGACGGTCGTGGTCTCGAAGGGGACGCCGCCGACGCCGAGCGGGGCGGCCGGCGGCAGCTCCAGCAGGGCCGGCGGCCGGTCGGAGTGCACCAGAGCCGGCGGCATGTGCCCCGCGTTGGCCATCTCGCAGCGCCTGGTGTGCGGGTCGTACACCGCGTACAGGCAGGTGACGATGTAGTGCTCCAGATCGCAGGTGATCCGGTCCAGGTGCCGCAGCACCGAGGCCGGGGGCAGCTCCAGGTCCGCGTAGGCACAGGTGGCGGTGCGCAGCCGGCCCATGGTGGCGGCCGCGTCGATGCCGTTGCCCATCACGTCGCCGACGACCAGGGCGGTCCTGTCCTGCGACAGCGGGATCACGTCGTACCAGTCGCCGCCCACCTCGCTGGTCGCCTGGGCCGGTTCGTAGCGGGAGGCCAGTTCGAGGCCGGTGTGCGAGGGCGGATGGTCGGGCAGGAGGCTGCGCTGGAGGGTGAGGGCGGTGTTGCGGACGCTCTGGAACCAGCGGGCGTTGTCGATGGCCACGGCCGCCCGGCCCGCCAGCTCGCTGGCGAGGACGACGTCGTCCTCGTCGAAGGGGAGCGGATTGCTGGTCCGTTTGAGGTCGAGGGCGCCCAGTACCTCGCCGTGCGCGATCAGCGGCACCACGAGATACGAGTGCACGCCCGCCTGCTCCAGCAGGGCGCCGGCCTCCGGGCTGCGGGCGATACGCGGCAGATCGTGCCTGCCGACCCGCGGGACCAGCACCGGGCGGGCGGTGTGCACGCACAGCGTGACCAGCCGGTCGCCGTCATAGGCCGCGAGGTCACCGGGCGGGTCGGCGGCCCGCAGCGCGACCGTGGGACCGGCCGCCTTGAGGGCGAGGGCCCGGAACAGCTCCGGGCCGTTGTCGGGGCGGCGCGAGCGGCGCAGGGCGAGCGCCGAGTCCAGCACGTCCACCGCGACCACGTCCGCGAGCACCGGGGTGGCGACCTCGGCCAGCTCGTGCGCCGTGCGCTCCACCTCCAGCGAGGTGCCCACCCGGGCCGAGGCGTCCGCGATGAGGGCCAGACGGCGCCGGGCCCGGTCGGCCTCGGCGGCCGCGCGGTGCCGTTCCGTGACGTCGACGACCGAGAGCGCCGCGCCCAGGACCCGGCCACCGGGATCCTCCAGCCGGTAGAACGACAGCGACCAGGCGCGCTCGTGCTCGGGATCGGCCGGCGGGCGGCCCACGTGGTACTGGTCGAGCAGCGGCGTGCCCGTGGTCAGCACCTGGCGCAGCGCCGACTCCACGGTGTCGATGTCGGGCAGCGGCAGCGTCTCCCGCAGATGCCGGCCGATGTGCTCCTCGGCGGGGACGCCGTCGATCCGCTCCAGCGCCGGGTTGACCAGGAGGTAGCACAGGTCGGGATCGAGCAGGGCCAGACCGATCGGGGACTGGTTGATCAGCCGCTCGCACAGCGCCAGGTCGGTCTCCACCCGCTGCAGCAGGTTGTGGTCCGCGACGATGCCCAGGGCGTAGACGTCGCCGAGGTCGTCCAGCAGCCGCATGGTGCGGAACTCCATCAGCCGGCTGCTGCCGTCCTTGTGCCGTACCGGGAAGGCACCGGCCCAGCTGTGCCCGGTCTCCAGCACCTCCGTGAAGACGTTCACCGCCGCCTTCAGATGCTCCGGGTCAATGAGCAGGCGCGCCGCGTTCTTGCAGAGGGCCTCCTCGGACGTGTAGCCGAAGAGATCCTCGGCCTGGGGGGTCCAGAACACGATCCGGCCCTGTGAGTCCAGCGCCACCGCCGCCACGCTCAGCACGTCCAGCAGACTGGTCGGACGCGGTCTGCCGGAACCTTCGGCGTCACCGGACCGCAGGGAATCCATCGCCATCCCTCAACCACCTCCACCGGCCGCCGGACCGATGCCGCTGCCACGGCCCTTCCATGCTGCCCCCGCCCGCGGCTCGCCCCAACTCCAGACCGGGTACCCCGGACCGCGCACGACCTCACCCGGCCCGGCACCGGGCGGGCCGTGCGCGACGCGTGGACAAGCAGGAACATGGGGGTACGTACAGGATGTAGCCAATGGATTCTCCGCGAGAAGACCTGGAAGATCTCGACGTGCCGACCACCGTGGGGCCGCACGAGTTCCTGGACGCCTCCAGCGACGCCGCGGCGGTGCTGTCGGCCGAGGGCGACGTGATCGGCTGGACCCGTGGCGCCGAGGCCCTGCTGGGCCGACCGGCCGCCGCGGTGCTGGGCCGCCCGGCGGCGCGGCTGCTCGCCATGCGGGTCGATCCGGCCCGAGCAGCCGGTGTCGCCGAGCGCTGCCGCTCCGGCATGGGATGGAGCGGGCTCGTCCCGGTACGGCACCACGACGGCCGCAGCGTCGTCGTCGACCTACGGGTCTCCGCGTCCTTCCGCATCGACGGCGCGGAGTGCTTCCTGCTCTCGGCGCGGGAGCAGCGCCCGCAGTGGGCGATGGGCCAGTCCGTCCTCGACGGGTTCCTCACCCGCTCACCGATCGGCATGGCCGTGATGGACCTGGAGCTGCGGTACGTCTGGCTGAACGACACCCTGGAGCAGTTCGGCGGCGTACCGCGCGAGCAGCGCCTGGGGCGCCGGCTGAGCGAACTGCTGCCCGGGTTGCAGGGCAGCACCATCGAAGCCCTGATGCGCAAGGTGCTCGCGACCCGGGAGCCGGTCACCGACTACGAGTACCTCGGCTGGAGCTGGTCCGATCCGCACCGCCAGCGCGCCTACTCGACGTCGTTCTTCCCCCTCGTCGCCCCGGACGACAGCGTGACCGGCGTCTGCTACCTGGTCTCCGACGTCACCGAGCGCTGGACCGCCCGGCAGCTGCTGTCGATGGTCAACGAGGCCGGCACGCGCGTCGGGACCACCCTCGACGTGCTGCGCACCGCCCAGGAGCTCGCCGACTTCGCCGTCCCGCGCTTCGCCGACTTCGTCATCGTCGACCTCCTGGAGCCCGTCCTCAGCGCCGAGGGGCACGGCGCCTGGCTGACCGACGCGGGCCCGGCCCCCGCCCGCCCGGTGATGCGCCGCGCCGCGCTGCGGACCGTCCGCGAGGGCAGCCCCGAGGCCGTGGCGCAGGTCGGCGACACGGTGGACTTCCTGCCCCCGCCGCACGGCGTCGACCTGCTCATCAGCGGTGATGCCGTCCTCATCCCCGAGCTCGACCCGGAGGACCACCTGTGGATCACCCACCAGCCCGAACGGGCGGCACGCATCCGGGAGTTCGGGCTGCACTCCCTCATCTCGGTCCCGATGCGCGCGCGTGACACCACCCTGGGCCTCACCACGTTCGCCCGCTCCCGCAACCCGGCCTCCTTCCAGTCCGACGACGTCCTGCTCGCCCAGGAACTGGTCGCACGTGCCGCCCTCTGCGTCGACAACGCCCGCCGCTACACCCGGGAGCACACGGCGGCGGTCACCCTCCAGCGGAGCCTGCTGCCCCAGGTCCTGACCGGCGGCACGGCCCTGGACGTGGCCTCCTCCTACCTGCCGGCGGACGCGACGGGCGGTGTGGGCGGTGACTGGTTCGACGTGATCCCGCTGTCCGGTGCCCGGGTCGGCCTGGTCGTCGGCGACGTGGTCGGCCACGGCCTCGCCGCGGCGGCGAGCATGGGCCGGCTGCGCACCGCCGTGCAGACCCTCGCCGACATGGAGATGCCCCCCGACGAACTCCTCGCCCACCTGGACGACCTCGTGCTGCGGCTGGGGGACGAGGGGAACGCGGCTGCGGCCGTGGCGGGCAGCACGGACACGTTCGTCGGGGCGACCTGCCTGTACGCCGTCTACGACCCGGTGGGCCGGCGGTGCACGATGGCCCGGGCCGGACACCCGCCGCCGGTGGTCGTGACACCCGACGGGCACGCCTACTTTCCGGAGATCCCCGCCGGGCCGCCGCTGGGGCTCGGCGGCATGGCCTTCGAGGCCACCGAGATCGAACTCGCCGAGGGCAGTCTGTTCGGCCTGTACACCGACGGCCTCATCGAGGGCACCGACCAGGACGTCGAGCTGGGCATGGCCCGCCTCCGCGCCGCACTGGCCAGTCCCGGTACCGACCTCGACACGCTGTGCACGGCGGCCGTGCAGCAACTGGTCCCGGTACCCCAACCCGACGACATCGCCCTGCTGTTGGCCCGCACCCAGGCCCTGGGCGCCGACCAGGTCGTCTCCTGGGACGTGCCCGTCGACCCGGCCGCCGTCGCCGAGGTCCGGGCCAAGGCGGTCCGTCAGGTGGCCGAGTGGGGTTACGGCGAACTGGCCGCGACCACCGAACTCATCGTCAGCGAACTGGTCACCAACGCCATCCGCTACGCCGAACCGCCCATCAGCCTAAGGCTGTTGCGCGACTCCCGGCTGACCTGCGAGGTCGCCGACGCCAGCAGCACCGCACCCCGGCTGCGGCACGCCCGCAGCACCGACGAGGGCGGCCGCGGTCTCTTCCTGGTGGCCCAGCTCGCCCACCGCTGGGGCGCCCGCTACACCGGAGCAGGCAAGATCATCTGGGCCGAGCAGGAGATCCCCGGGGGGTGACCGGCGGCGGCCCGGCCGCCCTGGCGCCCTGTCGAATTCGCACGTTTGGTCGTACGCTGTCAATTCATAAGGATTCGGCAGCAATTGGGGGAGCGGCCATGTCCGGAGACTCGTACGGCCCGAACCAGGAACCGCCGAACCAGGAACCGCCGAGCCAAGGACCGCCGAGCCAGGGACCGCCGGACCACGGCTTCCCGAGCCAGGGCTTCCCGAATCAGGGTGTTCCGCACCAGGCCTATCCGTACCAGGCCTTCCCCGGTCCGGCCTTCCCGGGTCCGGGCTCCTTCGTGCCGCCCATGCCGGCGAGTCCGCCGCCCGCCCCGCCGGACGCCCTGCGCGCCACCGCCGTCGCCCTGCTCAACCTGAGCGGCCTCGGACTCGGCTATCTGCTCCTGCGAAGATGGATCCCGACGGCCGCGTGTCTGGCGGCCACCGCCGTCCTGCTGTTCGTGGCCCTGCCCGCGGACGCCGACGGTGTGTCCGGAGCCGCGCTCGTCCTGTACGCCGTGTTCCTCCTGCTGGCCGCCGTCCACGGCTGGTTCGCCGGCCTGCGCACCCGCCTGGTGTGGCCGGGGCAGCGCCCCGTCGCGCTGGTGCTGGGCGTCGTCCTGCTCGCCGTCCCGGTGGGCGGCGCGCTCTGGTACGACAGCGCGCGGAACGAAGCCGTCGAACGCGCCCTCCTCGGCCGTCTCGACCGCGCCGACGAACAGGTGGCCGCGGCCGGCCGCCAGGACTTCACCACCGCGAAGTCCGACTACCGGGAGGCGCTGGCCGTCTACCGCGACCTCGCCGTCCACCACTCCGGCTCGCGCGCCGCCGCCCAGGTACCCGACAGTCTGCAGACCTACTACACGACGGTCGCGGCGGCCTACAGCCACCGCGACTACTGCTCGGCCGTCGCACCGCTCGAATACCTGCGGACGGTGCCCGACTCCATACCGAAGGACCAGCTCGGCACGCTCGCCCACTGGCCCGACGACCGGCTCGCCACCTCGCTGTACGAGTGCGGGGCGGACGGCCTCGCCGGCGGCACGACCGGCTGGGCCGGCCAGTTCGGCGACCTGCTGAGCACCTTCCCCGACTCCGGCCAGGCCGCCAAGGTGGTACCCGCCGTGACCGCGGCCGAGGCGAAGGCCGCCAAGGCCGTCGCCGGCAAGGACCCCTGTACCGCCGTCACGCGGCTGCACACGCTGAACACCGAGATCATCCAGCTGTCGAACGGTTCGGGCGCCCAGAGCGACGCCCTGACCGCGGTCGCCGGGCGGGCCGACCGCAGCGGTGACTCGGGGGAGTACCAGTGCGGCGTCAAGCAGTACAAGGACGGTGACTTCGAGCAGGCGCAGCAGACCATGCAGCAGTTCGCGACCGACAACCCGCACGACAGGAACCTCGCTCGGGCCCGGAAGATAGCCATCGGCGCCGAGGTCGCCCAGACCCTCCCGGCCGCCGGCAAGAAGCTGCCCACCACCGACTCCGGCGGCGGCATCACCGTGACCGTCAAGAACGACAGCCCCGACGACATCACCGTCCTGTACACGGGCCCGGTCACCGGCAGCTTCACCCTGAAGGCGTGCGGCAGCTGCAAGGCGTACTCGTTCGCCAGCCCGCTGATCAGCGGCTGGGAGCCGTGCAGCGACAGCGGCAAGAAGTACCCGCAGCGCACCATCAGCCTGCCGCCCGGCACCACGTACTTCGTGCACAAGCCGAAGAGCGACAGCACCGCCACCCCGGGCTCCGACACCGCCAAACTGCGCTACGGCTACATCTACACGGAGTGCGCGTACACGACGCGGACTCTGGGGTCCAGCTACTGAGCGGGACGGGGGGCTGTCGGCGGGGCCAACTAAGCTCCCGCGCATGAACGACGAGGGCAGGGACGACCCCGCGAGACGGGTTGTCGACGGGCGGTTCGAGCTGGAGGCACGGCTCGGTGGCGGTGGCATGGGCATGGTGTGGCGGGCCACCGACCTGGTGCTGCGGCGCAGTGTGGCCGTGAAGGAGGTCCGGCCGTCCGACCCCGGGCTCGCCGAGTGGGACCCGGAGGCCGCGCGGCTGCTGCGGGAGCGGGTGTTGCGGGAGGCCCGTGCCCTGGCCCGGGTCGACCATCCGAACGTGGTGACGATCCATCACATAGTCGACGGCGGCCCGGGGACCTACCCGTGGATCGTCATGGAACTCGTGACCGGCGGCTCGCTGGCCGACCGCCTCGCCGCCGGCCCGATGAACCCGGTCGAGGCCGCGCGGATCGGCCGCGAGGTGCTGGCGGCGCTCGGTGCCGCCCACGCGGCCGGCATCGAACACCGCGACGTGAAACCCGCCAACGTCCTGCTGCGCCCCGACGGCCGCCCCGTGCTCACCGACTTCGGCATCGCGGCCGTCCGCGAGGCCACCGCTCTCACCGCCACCGGCTCGGTCATCGGCACACCCGACTACATGGCGCCGGAGCGTGTCTCCGGCAAGGACGGCGGGCCGGCCGCCGACCTGTGGTCGCTCGCGATGATGCTGTACGTCGCCGTCGAAGGCCACCATCCGCTGCGCCGGGGCACGACCCTCGCCACGCTCGCCGCGGTCCTCGCCGAGGACGTCCCGCCGCCGCTCCGGGCCGGGCCGCTGACCGACGTCCTGGCCCGCGTCCTGGTGCGCGACCCGGCGGCCCGCCCCGACGCCGCCGAACTGGACCGGCTGCTGGTCCGGGCCGCCCGGCAGACCGAGTCCGTGACCTCCTTCCCCCTGCAACCCCCGTCCGCGCCACCGCGGGACGCCTCGCCGCAGCCCGTCGTACCGCCCGGCGT
The DNA here is from genome assembly GCF_014645815.1 of Streptomyces fuscichromogenes. Lineage (GTDB taxonomy): Bacteria > Actinomycetota > Actinomycetes > Streptomycetales > Streptomycetaceae > Streptomyces > Streptomyces fuscichromogenes. Next base: position 149,000 of record NZ_BMML01000003.1, read on the forward strand.
CGTACCGCAGGACACCACGCCCACGTCCCTGCGGCCCGCACCGCGGCGCCGCCGGACCCTCCTGCTGCTGCCCACGGCCGCGGTGGCCGTCGCCGGCGCGCTCGTGTGGACGAACCTGCCGGACACCGACAGCCACACCTCCGGGTCCAAGGGCTCCACCACCGCGCCCGCCACGACATCGCCCTCGGCCGGGAGCACCGCCTCACCCACCGCCGCGCCGACGGCCGCCGCCACCGACCTGCTGACCCCGCAGGGCATCCGCACCGCCGTCGCGGCCTTCGAGAAGCAGACCGGCCGGGACCGCTTCGGCAAGCTCACGGTGTACCCCGAGTACGTCATCGCCTACCTGATGGTGAAGGGCAGCGACACCGCGTACGACATGTACACCTACCGCGTGGGACAGGGCGTGCAGAAGGACATCATCTCCAGCAGCCTGACCGGCGACGAGACGCCCGTCCGCCTCGACGGCTTCGACTGGGACAAGGTCCCCGCGCTGCTGGCCCAGGCCCGCAGACAGCTCAAGGTGCCCGACCCGGACAGCCGATACCTGGTCGTGGACCTGCCGGGCAACGCCTTCGGCGATCCCGCCGGGATGTCCGTCTACCTCAGCAACAAGTACAGCCAGAGCGGGTACCTCCAGACGGACGCGAAGGGCAAGGTCGTCAGGGTGGTGCCGTACGACGGCTGAGCGCGCGGCCCGGGGCCGGCCGGGCGGGCGCGGGTCGGGGGCGGTCCGGGCGCACTTGGTCTACACCATTGACATGTACGCGTAGCCGGGCCTTCAATGCGGCTCAGCCGGATATGTGTCCGGTGGTCATGTATGAGGAAGGCCCTCGCATGATCACCCCCCACCCGCACCTCACCTGGCCGCGCACCCTGTCAGGACTGTTCGCCCTGGCCGCGGTCGTGCTCGGCATCCAGGCCGGCCCCGTCGGCCACGACGCCCACGCCGCCACCACCGTCAACGTGATCGCCTTCTACGACGGCACCTACGACGCGGCCCACATCAGCTTCGACCACGAGGCCAACAGCTGGTTTCCGCAGGCCGGCGCTGCGGGCGGCTTCACCTACACCGCGACCACGGACTGGAGCCGGCTCAACGCCTCGACCCTGGCCGGCTACCAGGTCGTCATGTTCCTCGACGACTATCCGCACACCGCGTCGCAACAGTCCGCCTTCCGGACCTACATGGCGGGCGGCGGCGGTTTCATCGGCTTCCACGTCTCCGCGTACAACGACGACTCCAGCGACTGGCCCTGGTACCACGACACCTTCCTCGGCACCGGCACCTTCAGGAGCAACTCCTGGGGGCCGACCCAGGAGACCCTGCAGATCGACGACCCCTCGCACCCCGCGACCGCCGACCTCCCGTCCACCCTCACGTCCTCGGTGAGCGAGTGGTACAGCTGGCAGAACGACCTGCGGCAGAACCCGGCCATCGACATCCTCGCCTCGATGGCCGCGTCCACCTTCCCGGTCGGCACCGACCCCGACCAGAGCTGGTACAGCGGCTACTACCCGATCGTCTGGTCCAACCGCGACTACAGGATGGTCTACAACAACTTCGGCCACAACGCGATGGACTACGCGACCGACACCGCCCTGTCGTCGACGTTCGCGAGCGACCGGCAGAACCAGCTCCTGCTCCAGGAGATCAAGTGGGCGTCCGGCCGGTCCGGTCCGGTCACCCCGCCCACGAGCGCCACCGGCCCGATCCACGGCTACGGCGGCAAGTGCGTGGACGTCACCGGGGCCGGCACCGCCGACGGCACCAAGGTGCAGCTGTACGACTGCAACGGCACGGGGTCACAGGTCTGGCGGACCGGCACGAACGGCTCGCTGGTCAATCCGCAGTCGGGCAAGTGCCTCGACGCCACCGGCCCGAGCTCGGCCAACGGCACCCGGCTCCAGATCTGGTCCTGCTCGGGAGCCGCCAACCAGAACTGGACCCTGCCTTCCTGAACCGCACCGCACTCCCCTCGGACGGGGGCAAGGGGCAGGCGTCAGCGCCGTTCACCTTAGGTTGCAGGTCCAAGGGCATCTCCGCAGGCAGCACGTCGGTATACGGTCCGAAGCGCTTGCCCCGACAGCAGTGACCCACGTCAATGGAGATTCCGGTCGAACCCGCCCGCGCAGGCGCCGCGCGGACGGCAGCCGGCGCCGCCATGACGTGGCTCCCGCTGCCGGCCAGGCGGCAGAGCCGCGGTGCACCCGTCGATCGGGAGTCGACAGGTCACCCCAGCGCCGCCTGAGTACGTCGCCCTGTCACTCCACTGCTCCGAGGTGCCCTGTGGCCATGTCCTCTCCTGCCTCGTCCCCGTCCGCGCCGCCCGACACCGGCACCCGGCACATCACGGCCACCATCCTGCTGGCCTGCCTCGGGGTGTTCGTCTCCTACCTGCCGGTCGTCGGTGTCTCCGTCGCGCTCCCCGTCATGCAGCAGGCACTCGACGCCTCCACCGAGGGCCTCCAGTGGATCACCGACGCCTTCATCCTGCCGACCGCGGCACTCCTGCTGACCTGCGGCATGGTAGGTGACCTCTACGGCCGCAAGAAGACCTATCTGGCCGGGCTCGCGCTGTTCTGCCTCGGCTGCCTGGTCTGCCTGACCGCCGGCAGCGTCGTACAGGTCTGTGTGGGCCAGGCCCTCACCGGTATCGGCACCGCCGCGCTGCTTCCGTCCACGCTCGCGCTGATCGGCCATGTCATCCCGGACCCCCGCAAACGCGCCCGCGCGATAGCCCTGTGGACGGCCGCGCTCGGCCTCGGACTGAGCCTCGGCCCGGTGGTCAACGGCGTGATCGTGGCCCACACGAGCTGGCGCTGGATCTTCCTGCCCTCGCTCGTCCTCGCCGTGCTCACGGCCGTGCTCGGCGCCGTCGTCCTGACCGACTCCCGGGCGGAACGCGAACGCCACCTGGACATCCCGGGCCAGCTCCTGGCCGTCGTCGCCATCACCGGACTGGTCTACGGCGTCATCGAGGGCGGCAGCTCCGGCTGGTCGTCCGCCCAGGTCGTGATCGCCTTCGTGGCCGCCGCCCTCGGCGCGGCCGGCTTCGTCGTCGTCGAACTCCGCTCCGCCTGCCCGATGCTGGACATGCGTCTGTTCAAGTCGTCGGCGTTCTCCGGAGCCGCGCTCGTCATGGCCGTCACCCTGTTCGCCCAGGTCGGCCTGGTCTTCGCGCTGAGCGAGTACTTCGGACTCGTCCACCACGCCTCGACGCTCGACATCGGCATCCGGCTCATCGCCATCAACGGCTTCACCGTGGTGCTCGGCCCGCTGGTCGGACGGCTGATGAACCGGGCCACGCCCGGCCTGCTCCTGGTCACAGGCCTGGTGATCGGAGGGATCGGGGCGCTCCTCATGAACGCCTTCCAGGCCGGCACCAGCACCGGCGAGGCCGCCCTCGTCATCGGCGTCCTCGGGATCGGCATCGCGCTCGCCATGGCACCGATCACCACCATCGCCATGGACGCCGTGCCGCACCGGCTCGGGGGCACCGCCGCCGCGGCCAACAGCGCGCTCCGCCAGATCGGCAGCGCCCTCGGCCCCGCCGTCTTCGGCGTCATCCTCACCCACCGCACCCTCGCCACCCTGCCCGGACACCTCGCCTCGTCCGGGCTGAGCCCGGCCGACCAGGGCCAGGTGAGCGGACTGGTGTCCAACGTCGGCATCCAGGCGGGCGCCTTCCTGCACCTGAAGACCCCGGCCAGCACCGGACAGGCACAGGCCGCCTACGGCGCGAGCTTCACCGACGCCCTGCACACCTGCGCCCTCGTCGGCGGTATCGGGATGCTGGTGGCCGCGGTGATCGCCGTGGCGCTGATCGGGATCCGCCCGGCACGCTCCCCGCAGACGGCGCCGGAAGCCACGGCGCACCCCGCCTCGGCCGCGAGCTGACGCACGGCACGGAGCGGTCGGCCACCGTCCGGTGACCGACCGCTCCGCCCCCCGTCGGCACCCGTCAGCGCGCGAGCAGTTCCAGGGTGTCGATCACCCGGTTCGAGAAGCCCCACTCGTTGTCGTACCAGGCGACCACCTTGACGTGCCGGCCGTCGACGCGGGTGAGGGCCGAGTCGAAGATCGACGAGGCCGGGTTGCCGGTGATGTCCGACGACACCAGCGGGTCCTCCGAGTATTCGAGGACGCCCGCCAGCGGACCCTCCGCCGCGGTCCGGTAGGCGGCCAGCACCTCGTCGCGCGTCACGTCACGGGACACGGTCGTGTTGAGCTCGACGATCGAGCCCACCGGCACCGGCACCCGGATCGAGTCGCCCGACAGCTTGCCGTCGAGGTTCGGCAGCACCAGACCGATCGCCTTGGCGGCACCCGTCGTGGTCGGCACGATGTTGACACCGGCGGCACGGGCCCGCCGGGGGTCGCGGTGCGGGCCGTCCTGGAGGTTCTGCTCCTGCGTGTAGGCGTGCACCGTGGTCATGAACCCGTGCTCGATACCGGCCAGTTCGTCCAGGACGGCGGCCAGCGGCGCGAGCGCGTTGGTGGTGCACGAGGCGTTGGAGACGATCGTGTGCAGCTCCGCGTCGTACGCGTCGGTGTTCACGCCGTACGCCAGCGTCACGTCCGCGCCGTCCGCGGGCGCGCTGACCAGCACCTTCCGGGCACCCGCGTCGAGGTGGGCACGGGCGGCCTTCGCCGAGGTGAAGCGGCCGGTCGACTCCAGCACGATGTCCACGCCGAGTTCGGCCCACGGCAGCTGCGCCGGATCGCGCTCGGCCAGCACCTTGATGCGGCGCCCGTCGACGACGAGCACGTCCCCGTCGACGCTCACCGGGCGCCCGAGGCGGCCGGACGTCGAGTCGAAGGCGAGCAGCCGCGCGAGAGCGGTCGGCTCCGTGAGGTCGTTGACGGCGACGATCTCCAGGCTGCTGTCCCGCTCCAGCAGGGCCCGCAGCACATTGCGTCCGATGCGGCCGAATCCGTTGACGGCGATACGAGTCATAAGTAGGTGTCCCTTCGCTACGCCACCAGGTTCGCGGGCCCCGCCGCCCGGTGACAGCGGCGAGACCGCCATGGTTCGAAAGGATCCCGCCAGCCCCCGGGCCGGCCCCCGGCGCCGGGCCTACTCGCCCTTGGTGAAGGTGCGCCGGTAGTCGCTCGGCGTGGTGCCGAGGATCCGCTGGAAGTGCAGCCGCAGGTTCGACCCGGTACCGAGACCGACGTCGCCGGCGATCTGCTCGACGCTGCGCTCCGACCGCTCCAGGAGCTCCCGGGCCAGGTCGATCCGGGCGCGCATCACCCACTGCATCGGCGTGTACCCGGTGTCCTCCACGAACCGCCGCGAGAAGGTGCGCGCCGACACCCCCGCATGCCGGGCGAGCGCGTCCAGGGCGAGCGGCTCGCCGAGCCGGTGCAGCGCCCACTCGCGGGTCGCGGCGAACCGTTCACCGAGCGGCTCGGGCACACTGCGCGGCACGTACTGCGCCTGGCCGCCGCTGCGGTAGGGGGCCGCCACCAGCCGCCGGGCCGCGTGGTTGGAGGCGGCCACCCCGAGGTCGCCGCGCAGGATGTGCAGACACAGGTCGATGCCCGAGGCCGCGCCGGCCGACGTCAGCACACTGCCCTCGTCGACGAACAGCACGTTCTCGTCGACCTTGACCAGCGGATGGCGCTCGGCGAGGGCCCGGGTGTAGTGCCAGTGCGTGGTGGCGCGCCGACCGTCCAGCAGCCCGGTCGCGGCGAGCGCGAACGCCCCCGTCGAGATCGCGGCCAGCCGCGCGCCCCGCCGGTGCGCGCCGAGCAGCGCGTCGACGACCGCGGGCGGCGGATCGTCCCGGTCCGGGAACCGGTAGCCGGGCACGAACACGATCTCCGCCCACTCCAGCGCGTCGAGACCATGGGCGACGTGGTACGACAGCCCGTCCCCGCCGGTGACCAGACCGGGCGCCGCACCGCACACCCGCACCTCGTACGGCATGCTCGCCCGGGTCGTGAACACCTGCGCCGGAATACCGACGTCCAGGGGCTTCGCCCCCTCCAGCACGAGGACGGCGACACGATGCAGGCGGACGGGAGGCACACCGAACAGGGTACGAGGCCGCGCCCCCCGCCCCCCCCGCCCCGCGCCTCCTCGGCCCACGCGGCCGACGGCCTCGGTCGGGTGCGACCCGCCGCGCCGTTCCTCGCCCTGTGGGCCGGAGCGGGCGCGGACGCCAGGCCGGCCCGTGCGCCGGGGCCGCGTCCGTGCGGGGGGACCCGTTCGGGTGCAGGCCCGCGCGTGATGATCGCGGCCCGCCGTCGGGGCCGGATGATGGAGTCATGCCTGGAGCGGACGCAGAGGTGCCGGTGCTGATCGTCGGCGGGGGGCCGGTCGGGCTCACCCTGCGGGCGTTGCTGGACCGCTGGGGTGTCCCGGCCCTGCTGGTCGACAAGCACCGGGAGCTGTCCCCGTTCCCCCGGTCCCGCCTGGTCAACGTGCGGTCCATGGAGATCTTCCGGCAGCTCGGGATCGCCGCCGGGATCACGGCGGACGCGTTCGCACCCGAGTACGGCCGGGTGCGCTTCCGCGACACCCTCTACGACCCCGACTTCGCCAGTGCCGCGATGGTCGGGGTGCGTGCCCCGGTCGTCGAGAGCCCGGTCGTCGGTGTGGTCACCTCGCAGGACCGGCTGGAGCCCACGCTGCTCGCCGCGGCCGGGGGAGAGGTGCGGTTCGGTACCGAGCTCGTCGCGCTGGAAGCGGACGCGGAGGGCGTCCGCGCCGTGCTCGTCGACGCCGAGCGCGGCGCCCGGACCCGGGTCCGGGCCCGGTACGTGGTCGCCGCCGACGGAGCGAACTCCACCGTCCGCGAGCTGCTGGGCATCGCCACCACCGGCCCCGGAGCACTCGGCGACTACACCACCGTCGTGTTCGACGCCGACCTGGCCCGCTGGTGCGCGGACCAGCCCGCCGGGGTCTACTTCACCGCGTACGGCACCTTCACCCCGCTCTACCCGGAGGGCGGCTGGGCCTGGTTCGGCGCCACGCCCGACGGCACCGGGCCGGCCGACTGGTCCGGCCGGGTCTCGCACGCGCTCGGCCCCGGTGCCGCCGTGCGAGCCGACGTGCTGCGGGTCCAGCACTGGTCGATGACCGCGTACGTCGCCGAGCGCTTCGGCCGGGGCCGGGTGCTGCTGGCCGGCGACGCCGCACACGCCGTCCCGCCGATCGGCGGCCTCGGTATGAACGCCGGCGTCGCGGACGCGCACAACCTGGCCTGGAAGCTGGCCGGTGTGCTCCAGGGCTGGGCCGCCCCCGCCCTGCTGGGGACGTACGAGACGGAGCGGCAGCCGGTGGCCCGCGAGACCCTCCGCCAGGCGGTCGCCAACACCCATCTCCTGGTCCAGGTGCAGGAGCTGCGGAAGGAACAGCTGTGCAGCGGCGCGTCGGCACCGGTCGAACTGCCCTGGTCGGAGAGGTACTTCGCACAGCTGGGCCTGGTGCTCGGCACGGCGTACGCCTCCGCCGCCGTGCTCGGCGACGGCGCCGGTCCGCCCGGGGCCGGCGGCACCGAGTACGTGCCCACCGCGGAGCCGGGCCACCGCATGCCGCACCACTGGCTCACCCCCGACCGCTCCACACTCGACGCGTTCGGCGAATGGTTCACCGTGCTCACCCCGGACCCCGGCCGCTGGCGGCGACACAGCACCGCGCCCTGGCCGGTGCGCGTCGAGCCGCTGCCCCGCGAACACGCCGGCCGGTACGGTCTGAGCCCGCACGGCGGCGCACTCCTCGTCCGTCCCGACGGCCATGTCGCCGCCCGCTGGGACGAACCCCCGGCGGCCGCCCCGGCCCTGCGCGACGCGCTGACCGCCGTCACGTCGTGCGTGGCGGGGCGGTGCTGTCCCTGACCACCAGACGGGCCGGGACCAGGTCGGTGCCCGGCCGGGAGTCGTCACCGGTCCGGATCTGGCGCAGGACGCCCTCCACGCAGCGGCGGCCGACCTCGGCGAAGTCCTGGTGGACGGTGGTCAGGGGCGGGATGAAGAAGGCCGCGTCCGGGGTGTCGTCGAAGCCGACCACACTGATGTCCGCCGGGACCGACCGGCCCCGTTCGTGGAAGGCCCGCAGCAGCCCCAGAGCCATCTGGTCGTTGGCCGCGAACACGGCCGTACAGTCCGGCTCCTCGGCGAGCCGCAGCCCGGCCGTGTAACCGGACTCGGCCGACCAGTCGCCGTCCAACGGCACCGGGACCGGGCGTCCCGCCGCCTCCAGCACCGTCCGCCAGGCCTGCGCACGGCGCTGGGCCGCGTACGAGGACCCGGGACCGGACACGTGCCACACCGTCCGGTGGCCCAGCTCCAGCAGATGCCGTACCGCTCCGCGCGCGCCGTCCGCCTGGTCGGTGTCGACCACGCCGTAGCGGTCCCCGGCGTCCGAGTCCACGACCACCACATGGACACCGGGCGGCAGTTGCACGGTGGCCGTGTCGAGCAGATGGATCTCCATGATGACGATCACGGCGTCCACCGCCAGCTCGCCCATCCGCGTGAAGGCGCCCAGCACGTTGTCCTGCGTGGCCACGTCGATGGGGATGAGCGTGATCGCGTATCCCTCGGCCGCGGCATGCGTGGCGATCGCCTCCACGGTCCGGCTGCTGCCCGTGGAGGACAGGCTGAACAGGATCACGCCGATGGTGTTGAACCGGCCGTAACGCAGGGCACGGGCGGCGCTGTTGGGACGGTAGCCGAGCTCCCGCATCGCGGCCAGCACCTGCTCCCGGGTGGAACCGATCACCCCGGTATGCCCGTTGGAGACCCGGGAGACCGTCTGCGAGGAGACCCCGGCGAGTTTGGCGACATCCGCCATGGAGACCCGCTGCTTGCGGCGCCCGCCGGGCACCCCCGACCCGCCCCGCCGCGCACCGCCCGCGACCGGCGCGACCTGCTGCTCCGGTCCGTTCAGGTCCATCGCCCCACCCTTCAAGTCTGCTGCGCACAACGGATGTTACGGAGCTGGAAACCTTGACGGCCGCAGGTGCGGATGCCACGATTCCGACGCTTTCGAGTTTACGTAAACATCGCCGCGTGACCAGCCCGGACGGAGATCCCGCCGGCACGGCCGCAGGGGCGATGTTCACGTGAACATGCCGCGTTGATGTTTACGTGAACACGCGGTCGGGCCCCGAGCCCGTGCGTCGAGCCGCCGTCTTCCGAAAGGGCACGTTGATGCGCAAGACCCCCGCCAGAACCCGTATCGCCCCCCGCACCCGCGCCGCCCTCGCGGCGGTCGCGATCGCCGCGGTCGGCGCCACGACCCTCACCGGCGGCCCCGCCGCGGCCTCCGCCGCCGTACCGGGCCACGGCACCAGCCAGTTCAAGGGCGTCAACTGGGCCGACCCGCGCGACAACTACGCCGACGACCCGGTGGTCCTGTCCGGCCTGTCGCTCTCCGACAGCTACGCCCAGACCTACGCCAAGGCCACCCGGGTGATCGCGGCCTTCCGCGCCAACCTCGGCGCCAACACCGTACGGCTGCCCATCAACCCGTACACGGTGAACGGCTCCTACTGGAAGTCGTACCGCGGGGTCATCGACGCGGCCTCGGCGCAGGGCTTCAAGGTGATCGTCTCCTACTGGGAGGGCACCGGCGCCAACAAGGACGGCTTCATCGACGACGAGGCCACCTACTGGCCCATGTGGGACACCGTGGTGAAGGCCTACCGGCACGACCCGCACGTCTACTTCGAGCCGATGAACGAGCCGCACGGCTACACCGACGCCGAATGGGCCGACCTGGCGGCGAAGTGGCTGGCGACCTACCCGGCCGTCCCGCACGACCGTGTCTTCGTGAGCGGCGCCGGCTACAACGACCACGTCACCACCGTCTGCGCCGACCCGCGCCTGAAGGGCACCTACCTCTCCCTGCACCACTACGGCTTCTGGAAGAGCTACGCCACCTACGACCAGTGGGTGGCCGACCTGAAGGAGCGGCTCGGCGACTGTGCGGGCCGCACCGTCGCCGACGAGTTCGGCGCCCCGATGACCACGGGCCTCGACTACAACGTGCCGACGCCCGACGACAACTCCGTCAACTTCATCCAGGCCGACACGGACACCTTCCGCAAGCTCGGCATGGGCTCGGTGTACTGGCCGGGCCTGCGCACCGACGACACGTACTCGATCCAGAAGCTGATCGGCGACGCGTCCCGGCCCTGGCTGGCCACCACCAACCAGTCCGGCGCCGACCGCCTCGCCTGGGCGTGGGGCCGCGGCCGGCCGGTGAGCGGCTGACCTGCTCCGGGAGGGCCGCGGTGCGCCACGGGTACCGCGGCCCGGCGGCCCGCGGTCGGCGCGAGGCCCGGCCGGGCGTGCTGTTCCGGTGCCGTCCCTGATCCGGACCGCCGGAGCAGGGGAGCCCGGGGCGCGGTAGGGCCTGGGCGGCCGCGAACCGACCGTCGGCAAGGGTGTGCGGACCTCTGCGCCGAGGGCGGGAGGTGCCGAGTTCGGTTCCGAAACGCAGTCGGCCGTCCGTGACCGCGCCGCGCGATGTCTCCCGGCGGCGATCGTCCGGCGTCAGCGAGGCGGGCGGTCGGCCGCGGTGGACTCCTCCAGGCGGCGGAGATACGTCAGACCTGGCCGGCCGGAGAGCAAGGTCTCGCCGGTGACGGTGAACCCCGTACGGGCCAGCACGGCTCGGGACGCCGTGTTCTCGTGCCGGGCCGCGGCCCGCAGGGTGGTCAGTCCGTAGCGTGTGGCCGCGAGTTCGCACACCTTCCGCACGCCCGAGGTGGCCAGCCCGCGCCCCGTGGCCCGCTCCGCGATCCGGTACCCCAGATCGGCGCCCCCGTCCGCCACGTCCATCAGGTTGACCCGCCCCAGCACCTCACCCTCGGCGCCGATGAGCACATGGAAGTAGCAGATACCGGCGTCCTGTTCGGCGAGCCGTGCTCGGAGCATCTCGTCGAACCGGGCGAAGAAGTCGTCGCCGCGGTCGGGGACCGACGCCGCGAAGTAGGCGCGGTTCTCCCGCTCGAAGGCGAGGAGTGCTGCGGCGTGGTCCGGACGGAGCAACTGCGGCTCGGGCATGGGCAGGACAGTAGGCACCCGGCCTTCCGCCCGCCAGCGGATTATGGCTTGCGCAGGTCCTTGACCCGGCGGAGTTTGCCGAGTGAGCGTTCCAGCGTCCCCGGTTCTACGACGGAGACCTCCACGGTGACGCCGACGCCGTCCTTGACACCCTGGGCGATGGTCCTGGTGGCGGCCTCCCGGTCGGCGGGGGCGGCGTCGGGCCGTGCCTCGACCCGGACCGTCATGTGGTCCATCCGTCCGCGCCGGCTGAGCTCGATCTGGAAGTGCGGGGCCATCCCCGGTGTGCGCAGCACGATCTCCTCCACCTGGCTGGGGAACACATTGACCCCCCGAAGGATGATCATGTCGTCGCACCGGCCGGTGATCTTCTCGATACGGCGGAAGCCGGGCCGGGCGGTGCCGGGCAGCAGCCGGGTCAGGTCGCGGGTGCGGTAGCGGATGACCGGCAGCGCCTCCTTCGTGAGCGAGGTGAAGACCAGCTCGCCGCTCCCGCCCTCGGCCGGCACCTCGTCGGTCAGCGGATCCACCACCTCCGGGAAGAAGTGGTCCTCCCACACGTGCAGCCCGTCCTTGGTCTCCACGCACTCCTGCGCGACCCCGGGGCCGATCACCTCGGACAGCCCGTATATGTCGACCGCGTGGATGTCCAGGCGCTCCTCGATCTCGCGGCGCATCTCCTCCGTCCACGGCTCCGCACCGAAGATGCCGACCTCGAGGGAGGTGGCGCGGGGATCGACGCCCTGGCGCTCGAACTCGTCGAGCAGGGTGAGCATGTAGGACGGGGTGACCATGATGATCTCGGGCCTGAAGTCCTGGATGATCTGGACCTGGCGGGCGGTCATGCCGCCGGAGGCGGGGATCACGGTGCACCCGGCGCGTTCGGCGCCGTAGTGGGCGCCCAGACCGCCGGTGAACAGGCCGTAGCCGTAGGAGACATGGACCTTGTGGCCCGGGCGGCCGCCGGCGGCCCGGATGGAGCGGGCGACGACGTCCGCCCACATCGACAGGTCGTTCTCCGTGTAACCGACCACGGTGGGGCGGCCGGTGGTGCCGCTGGAGGCGTGCACCCGCCGCACCTCGGACATCGGCACGGCGAACATGCCGAAGGGGTAGGTGTCCCGCAGGTCCGCCTTGGTCGTGAAGGGGAAGCGGGCGAGGTCCGCGAGGGTGTGACAGTCCTCCGGGCGCACCCCGGCCGCGTCGAACTTCTCGTGGTACAGCTCCACGTTGTCGTACGCGTGCCGCAGCGTCGTGCGCAGCCTGGTGAGCTGGAGCGCCTCGACCTCCGCGCGGGACATCCGCTCGGCATCGTCCAGCAGCGCCTCGGGAAGCGGCTCTCCCCGGCGGGTGCCCCTGGGTCCGGGCGCGATCACTTCGCTGCTCATCGCGGCTCCTCGCGCTGCGTGCGGAGGGTGCGACTGCGGCCGCGGAACTCCGCGATCACCTCGTCGCCGCGCACGACACTCACGTCGTAGACCCCGCTGCGGCCGAACCGGACGCGTTCCCGCGCGGTGGCGACCAGCACGTCGCCCTCGTACGCGGGGGCGATGAAGTCGATGTCGGCGCCGGCGGCGACCGTCACCGGCCCGCGGCTGTTGCAGGCACAGGCGAACGCCGTGTCGGCGAGCAGGAAGACATGGCCGCCGTGGGCGAGCCGGTGCCCGTTGACCTGCGAGGCGGTCACGGTCATCCGCAGCACGGCCATCCCCTCGCCGTGCTCCAGCAGCTCGATACCCAGCCGCCGGGCGGCCTCGTCCGCGGCGAACATCGTCTCGACGGGGCCAGGTGTCGTCCCGGGTACCTGGAGCGTCATTTCCACCACCTTGTGAACCGACCGAACATTCGGTTAGCGTGCGGCGTGGTCCAGTAATCCAGCAACGCACCTGCATGTCAAGAGGTGGACCGCAGGCCGCGGAGGTGCCCGCGCCCCTCGATCACCCCGGAGAAGCTCGGCGCCCCGCGGACCGCCTTCCGCGCGGACGGCATCGTCACGGCGCGCTCCTCCTCGCCGCCGTCCGACGGCGCGGCCGCCCTGGTGGTCGCGAGTGCCGGGGCGGCTCAGGCGCCGGCGGTGATCGGCCGCCTCGGGCTCGACGAGGACGAGGGCGAGGTCGACGCCGACGGTGGCGCCATCGTCCTCGGTCATCCGCTGGGCTGCTCCGGCGCCCGCATCCTGCTCACCCTGCTGGGGCGCCTGGAACGGGAGAACGGCCGCCGCGGCCTGGCCACGCTCTGCGTCGGCGTGGGCCAGGGCGTCGCGCTGCTCGTGGAGCGGGTGTGAGCCTGCCGGCGGCTCGCCCCGTCGCCGATGGCCTGGCCGGGGCCGTGTTCTTCGAGGGGGAGGAGGAGCGCATCAATGAACGCGTCAAAGAACGTGCCGACGGCGAACGCGTGGACGAACGTGGAGCGGGACGCGAAGAAGGATCCGGAGAAGGATCCGGAGAAGGAGGCGAGCCTCGTGGGCCCACTGCGCGCCGCGGCCGCCGTGCCGCCCGTGGCCCTGATCGGCGTAGGCCCTTGCCAGACCGGGGAGGGCGCGCCGTATGATGAACCGAACGAATGGTCGGTTGGGAGTTGGTGGAGATGACTGAAGCGGCCGGCAGCGGCGCCGAGCAGGATCTGGAGTCCCAGTTCGAGGCCACGATCGGGCGTGACCAGCGGATCGAGCCGCGGGACTGGATGCCGGAGGGATACCGCAGGACGCTGATCCGGCAGGTGGCCCAGCACGCGCACTCCGAGATCATCGGCATGCAGCCGGAGGGTGAGTGGATCACCCGCGCGCCGTCGCTGCGCCGCAAGGCCATCCTGTTGGCGAAGGTCCAGGACGAGGCCGGTCACGGTCTGTACCTGTACTCGGCCGCCGAGACCCTGGGCGCCGACCGCGCGGATCTCACCGAACGGCTGATCGAGGGCCGCCAGAAGTACTCGTCGATCTTCAACTACCCCACCCTGAGTTTCGCGGATGTCGGAGTGATCGGCTGGTTCGTGGACGGCGCGGCGATCTGCAACCAGGTGCCGCTGTGCCGCAGCTCCTACGGTCCCTACGCCCGCGCGATGGTGCGGATCTGCAAGGAGGAGTCCTTCCACCAGCGGCAGGGCTACGAGCTGCTGATGACGATGATGCGCGGCACCGACGAGCAGCGGGAGATGGTCCAGGACGCGGTGGACCGCTGGTGGTGGCCCTCCCTGATGATGTTCGGTCCGCCCGACGGCGACTCGCCCAACTCCGCGCAGTCGATGGCCTGGAAGATCAAGCGGCACAGCAACGACGAACTCCGTCAGCGGTTCGTGGACATGACCGTCCCGCAGGCGGCCAGGCTCGGCGTGACCCTGCCCGACCCCGAACTGCGCTGGAACGAGGAGCGCGGCCACCACGACTTCGGCACCCCCGACTGGTCCGAGCTGAAGGCGGTCATCAGCGGCGACGGCCCGTGCAACACCGAACGGGTGGCGCGGCGCCGGGCCGCGCACGAGGAAGGTGCCTGGGTGCGTGCGGCCGCCAGTGCCCACGCCGCCAAGCAGGCCGCCCGAGCCCGCGAGGAGGCAGTGGCATGAGCGACTCCGAGAACTGGCCCCTGTACGAGATCTTCATCCGGGGCAAGCGCGGCCTCAACCACGTCCACGTCGGCTCGCTGCACGCCGCCGACGACCGGATGGCCCTCACCCACGCCCGTGACCTGTACACCCGGCGCAACGAGGGCGTCAGCATCTGGGCCGTGCGCTCCGAGCACATCGCGGCCTCCACCCGCGACGAGAAGGACCCCTTCTTCGCCCCCAGCGCCGACAAGGTCTACCGGCACCCGACCTTCTACGACATCCCCGACGATGTCCCGCACATCTAGGAGCCGGTGATGAGCGACGACCACGTCTACCTGTCCCTGGCCGAGGGCCATGACGACAGCGACGCCCGCTGGGCCTTCGGCACCGGCTTCGAGGACCCCCTGTACGGCGTGGACACCGCCGTGCCCGAGGGCGCCGACGCCGCCGAACTCGCCGTCCAGTGCCTGGCGCTCGGCGACGACGCCCTGGTCCTGGCCCAGCGGCTCGCCGAATGGGTCACCCGCGCCCCCGAGCTGGAGGAGGAGGTGGCGCTCGCCAACATCGGCCTCGACCTGCTCGGCCAGGCCCGCCTGCTGTACGCCCGTGCCGGCCAGACCGACGGCACCGGCCGCGGCGAGGACGCCTACGCCTACTTCCGCGACCCCGACGACTTCCGCAACGTACGCCTCGCCGAACTCCCGGGCGGCGACTTCGCCTTCTCCGTCCTGCGGCTCCTGGTGTTCGCCGGCTGGCGGCTCGCCCACTTCACCGAACTGGCCTCGGCACCCGACCCGGTGCTCGCGGCGATCGCCGCCAAGGGAGTGAAGGAGCTCGCCTACCACCGGCAGTACGCCGCCGAGTGGGTGGTACGCCTCGGCGACGGCACGGACGAGTCCCGTGCGCGGATGCTCGCGGCCCTGGAAGCACAGGCCCCCTACTGGGAGGACCTGTTCGCCGCCCACGACGTGCGCGACGCGGTGCTGGCCGACCTCCAGCTGGTCCTCGACGCGGCCGGACTCCCCATGCCGAGTGCTCCTTTCGAGCCCGGTCAGGGTCGCGACGGCGAGCACACCGGTCATCTCGCCCCGCTGCTGGCCGAGTTGCAGAGTGTGGCCCGCGCCCACCCGGAGGCGACATGGTGACCGTCCTGGCCGATGCCCGGCGGGCCCGGCACATCGCCGAACAGGTGCCCGACCCGGAGCTCCCCATGCTCACCCTCGCCGACCTCGGTGTGCTGCGGGACGTCACCGTCGAACCGGACGGCACGGTGGTCGCCGGCCTCACCCCCACGTACTCGGGCTGCCCCGCCATGGCCGAGATGCGGGCCGGGGTCGCCGCCCGGCTGCGGGACGCCGGCTTCGGCCGCGTGGAGATCCGCACGGTCCTCGACCCGCCGTGGACCAGTGACTGGATCACCCCCGAAGGGCGCCGCAAACTCGCCGAACACGGCATCGCACCGCCCCACCGGGCACCGCGGCGCCCCGCGGGCCCCGTCCCGCTGGATCTGTCGTCGACCCGGCGCACGGTCCCGTGTCCCCGCTGCGGATCGGCCGCCACCGAGGAGACCTCCCGGTTCTCGGCCACCTCCTGCAAGGCGCTGTGGCGCTGCCTCAGCTGCCGGGAGCCGTTCGAGTACGTCAAGGAGATCTGATGGCAGAGCTGACGGCACCGACCGCCGGTGCTCCCGCGACGACAGCACGCCGGCGCCGCCCAGCCTTCCATCCCCTGCGGGTCGCCGCGGTCCGGCCCCTGTGCGAGGACGCCGTGGCGGTCACCTTCGACATCCCCGCGGCCCTGGCGGAGGAGTTCGCCTTCGGCCCCGGCCAGTCGCTCACCTTCCGCCGTGAGATCGACGGGCGCGACGAGCGGCGCTCCTACTCGATCTGCTCGCCGGCCGGCGCCCCGCCCCGCGTCGGCGTCCGCGAGGTGCCCGGCGGGCTCTTCTCCTCCTGGCTGGTCCACGAGGTGCGGGCGGGCGACACCGTCGAGGTCATGGCCCCGACCGGAGCCTTCACCCCCGACCTCACGGTGCCCGGCCACCATGTGCTCGTCGCGGCCGGCTCGGGCATCACCCCCATGATGTCCATCGCCGAGTCGGTCCTGGCGGCCGACGACCGCTCGCAGGTGACGCTGTTCTACGGCAACCGGCGCACCGACACCGTGATGTTCGCCGACGAACTGGCCGACCTCAAGGACGAGTACCCCACCCGCTTCCAGCTCGTCCATGTCCTCTCCCGCGAACCCCGCGAGGCCGAACTCCTCTCCGGCCGCCTGGACGCCGACCGGCTCGGCGCGCTCGTCGCGGGCCTGGTCGACATCGCGGGCGCCGACCACTGGTGGCTGTGCGGCCCGCACGGCATGGTCCTCGACGCACAGCAGGTGCTCGCCGAACTGGGCGTCCCCGACGGGCGGGTCCACCGGGAGCTCTTCTTCGCCGACGAGCCGATCGAACCCCTCCGGCACGAGGAGGCGGTGGCGACCGGCCCGGCCAGCGAGGTCACCGTCACCCTGGACGGCCGCTCCACCACCGCCCGCCTTCCCCGCGGGAGCAGCATCCTCGACTCCGCCGCGCGCGTCCGCCCCGACCTGCCCTTCGCCTGCAAGGGAGGCGTCTGCGGGACCTGCCGGGCGCGCATCACGCACGGCGAGGCCGACATGCGCCGCAACTACGCCCTCGAACCCGCAGAGGTCGACGCCGGCTACGTCCTGACCTGTCAGTCGTACCCGGTCTCCGAGTCGTTGACGGTCGACTACGACAGCTGACCGGCCACCGCGGGGCGCACCCCCGGACGGCTGACCGCGAAGGAAGCCGCCCGAGGAGCTGCAGGCCTCGCCACCGGCGGCCCGCTGTTCCGACCGGGACGGCCTGGTCCCGCGCCGGTGCCGGGGATATCGTGCGTGCCGCGCGGCGGGACGCGGGGCCCGCCGCCCCTCGGCACGGCCGCCCGGTCAGGATCCGCCGCGCTCGCGCGGGATCCTCTGACCGGCCTCGACCGCCACCGGCAGCCGGTTCCCGGCCGGCGGCAGCGGGCAGGTGGCCAGGTCCGTGTACGCGCACGGCAGGTTCGCGGCGCGGTTGAAGTCCACGACCACCGTGCCGTCCGCGGCGGGCGGCCCGACGGACAGCACCCGGTTGGCCGCGTACGTGGTGACCCCGGAGGTCGCGTCGGTGAACAGCACCGTCAGCCCGCCGGGACCGCGTCCCGGGAACGCGGTCAGGGACAGCTGCCGTCCCTCCAGCTCGAACTCGATCCGGCCCGGGGCGTCGTACACGTGCTCAAGGCCCTCCACCGCGGCGCCCACGGTGGTCGGCCGGGGCTCGGCGAAGGGGACGTAGCGGCCGGTCACGGCCCAGCGCGGGTCGGGGGCGTAGGCGGGTGTTCCGGTGAAGGCGGTGCGCAGCGGGGCGTCCGGGTGCCGGGGGCGCACGATGTCGTTGCCGCCGCGCTTGGCGACCTCGACGACGGCGTCGCCCCAGACCGCGTCGACGCCGCCGCGCTCGGGAAGCACACCGAAGCGGTGTTCACCCCGTACCGGGGTGCCGTCGACGACCAGCTCCTCCCCGTCGTCCAGGGTGACGACGACCCCGTCGGGGCCCGTGTGCCAGGCGCCGGGGGCGTCGGGGAAGCGCTGCGGCCGGTCGTCGAGCCAGTGCAGACCGGTGATGGCCAGGAACCCGTGCGGGGCGGAGATCCGGGCCTCCTGGGCGCGGTGCCAGTCCTGCCAGCTCTCGGTGAAGGCGCGGGTATCCGTCGTGATGGCCTCGGTCGTCATGCGTCCTCTTTCCGTCGGGCGGGACTCGGCAACAGCCGTGCCAGTCAGAACGGGGACGCGTGAACCCGCATTCCGGTCCAGGTGTGACAGCTTCCTGTCAGTCGTGTGTCGCGTGAGCCGGGCGGCGGCAGGGTGCGGGATCCGACGTGGTCCGACACCCTTGCGGCTGGGTGCGGAACTTGTCACGCTGGTCCTTCACACCGTTTGCGCCAGCTCCCACCACGGCGTTCGCGAGACCGCCGGCCCCGACCAGTCCCGGCTCGATACGTTCGTGCGCGCTGCTCTCCCTCCCGGCGCTGCTGCGCGTACACCGCGCCCGAGCACCACAGCGACTGGCCGGACAGCCGCCGCCTCACCTGTGGAGCACACCATGGACACGAGCGAGGAGGCCGCCCGCGGCCTGACCGACATCCAGGAGTTCCTGTACCAGCAGGCCCATCTACGAGCGGCACGACGGCGCGTCTCGGACTTCGTCGCCCGCGAACCGGGGCTGACGCGGGAGCAGAAGTCGGACATCGAGCGCTGGTACCTCCAGGAACAGACCTATGTGGCCCACATGGTGACCGAGCACATCGCCGCCAGCGTCAGCGCGGTGGAGCGCCGGCACCAGGCCCGCTTCGGACACTGGCTGCGCGGAACGCTGACCGCGATGCTCCTGATCACCGCGGCGATGGCGATCTGCGTCACCGTGGTGCTGGTCGGCGCTTCGTAGGCCGGGGAGCCGGAGCGAGGAGAGGGGGTCCGGCGCGCGCCGGACCCCGCACTCCCTACTGCTGCCGGGCCAGCCAGTCGGCGAACCGGACCTCGCCGAGGCGCGCGTCCGAGCCGGGCAGGAGCGTGTCCTCCTGGAGCTCGGCACCCCAGTACGTCGCCTCCGGGTCCGTGACGATCTTGCGGGGGTCGCCCAGCGCGGCGAGTCCCATCCGGATGAACTCCTCCAGCTCGAACGCCTCCGGGCCAGCCGCCTCCGCGACACCGTTCACCGGGGCGCCGACCGCGACGCGGCCCACGGCCGCGGCCACGTCGTCGGAGACCATGGGCTGGATCCGGCCGGCGGGCAGGCGCACGGTGTCACCCTCGGTGACCCCGTCGGCGAGCCCCTTCGCGAACTCGAAGAACTGCGTCGCGTGGACGATGGAATAGGGGATGCCGGACGCCTTGATCAGCTCCTCCTGGGCCTGCTTGGCCCGGAAGTACCCGCTCCCCTGGAGCCGGTCGGTGCCCACCACGGACAGCGCCACATGGTGCCCCACACCGGCCTCGGCCTCCGCCTTCAGGACGTTGGCCGTGGAGGTGCGGAAGAAGTCCATGACGGCCTGGTCGTCGAAGGACGGGGAGTTGGACACGTCGACCACGACCGGGGCGCCCGCCAGGACCTCGGCCAGACCCTCGCCGGTGAGGGTGTCGACACCGGTGCTCGGCGAGGCGACGACCGCCTCGTGACCGTGTTCGCCGAGCCGGCGGACCAGCTTCGAGCCGATGAGCCCGGTGCCACCGATCACTACCACCTTCATGACGGAATTCCTCTCGGGTTCTCTCTGGTGCTTTCACCAGAAGTGACCGCGCAGCCTCCGCAGGTGTGACACGCGGTCCGAGAAGCGGTGGGAAACGGGAGCCTCACCCGTCCAGCGAGGCCACGTACGGAGCCAGCTTGGCGGGGTTCATCACCCACATGAGGCGCTCGATGCCGCGCGCCGACACGTCGGCGGTCAGCAGGGCCACCGGGGTGCCCGAGGCCGAGACCAGGACGGCCGGCCTGCCGTTGGCCTCGACCCAGCGCACCTGGGCCTGCGGCCAGAAGCGCGGGGCGAAGGCGACGAGGTACCGGGAGACGTGCGGCCGCCCGGACACCGGGATCTTCGACGCCCCGCGCAGTCCGCCACCGTCGGCGTAGCTGACCACGTCCTCGGTGAGGATCTCCTCCAGCACCGGCAGATCGCCGTTCTGCGCCGCGGCCAGGAACACCTCCAGGAAACGCCGGTGCTCGGCGGAGTCGACCGGCTCCCTGCGCTCCGCCGTCAGCCGCTTGCGGGCCCGGCTCACCAGCTGGCGGGCGTTGGCCTCGCTGGTCTCCACGATGTCCGCGATCCGCCGGTACGTGTAGTCGAACGCCTCCCGCAGCACGTACGCGGCCCGCTCCACCGGGTTCAGCTTCTCCAGCAGGAAGAGAACCGCCATGTCGAGCGCCTCCGCGCGCTCCGCGCCCAGCTGCGGATCCGTGCTCGTGTCGACGGGCTCGGGCAGCCAGGGGCCGACGTAGGACTCCCGGCGCATCCGGGCCGACTGGGTGAAGTTGATCGCCAGCCGGGCGGTCACCGTGGCCAGGAAGGCGGCGGGCTCACGGATGTCGGCCCGGTCGGTGCTCTGCCACCGCAGCCACGCCTCCTGGACGATGTCCTCGGCCTCCGCGGCGCTGCCGATCACCCGGTAGGCGATGCCGAAGAGCTGCGGCCGCGCCGCGATGAACTCCTTTGTCGCCCGGTCAAGGGAGTCGGCATGGTCACCGGCGTGCATCGATGTCCTCCAGGGTCGGACCAGCATGCTACAAGCCGGCCCGGCGCCGACCGGCGCACGGCCGCCGGGGTGTCGCCGCCCCCCCCCGAGGTCAAGGGCGGGGCGGCGTCCGGTAAAGACACGGGCAGGTGTCGGTCTGGTCGGGCTGATGCCCGGCGGGTGATGACCATGTGGCCATGTGGCGTTCACGTGGCAGCAGTTGGGCTGGGCCAGGGTGCGGTCGTTGTCTGCTCAGCTGCTCGTCGGGAGGGCGTCATGACCACACACACAGAGTCCGCAGAGGACAGACCGGCGGAGGGTCCGGAGGGACTCAGCCGTCGTCACGCGCTGGGCCTGCTGGGGACCGCGGGGGCAGGGGCCGCCGCCACCGGGCTGCTGGGAGCGGGTACGGCACAGGCCGCGCCGCTCGCCGCTCCGGCCTTCCACCTCACCGCCGACTCCTCCGGCGCACCCCCCGTCCAGGGCCTGCACCTGACCTTCGGGGCGGACCCGCGGACCCAGATGACGGTGTCCTGGATCACGGACCGCCCGGTGACCAGGCCCGTCGTGCGCTACGGCACCCTGGAGCACGGCTTCGGCTCCAGCAAGAAGGCCCAGACGGTCACCTACGTAGACGGCACCTCCAACCGCACCGTCTACGTCCACCACGCCCCGCTGAAGGGGCTCACCCCGGACACGGACTACCTCTACCTCGCCACGCACGAGGGGGCGACCCCCGACAGCGGTACGTTCCGCACGGCACCGCAGGGACGCCGGCCGGTCACCTTCACCAGCTTCGGCGACCAGTCCGCCCCGCAGGTCACCTGGGCGGCCGACGGCACCGTCGGCCTGGACGCCAACTCCACGCCCGCGACGAAGGACATCGTCACCGGCATCGAGCAGGTCGCCCCGCTGTTCCACCTGCTCAACGGCGACCTCTGCTACGCCAACCTGGACGTCGACCGGGTGCGCACCTGGAACAACTTCTTCACCAACAACACCCGTTCGGCACGCTTCCGGCCCTGGATGCCGGCGGCCGGCAACCACGAGATCGAGAAGGCCAACGGACCGCTCGGCCTCGGCGCCTACCAGACGTACTTCTCGCTGCCCTCCACCGAGACCGACGCCGAACTCGCCGGCCTGTGGTACGCGTTCACGGCCGGTTCGGTGCGGGTCATCGTGCTGCAGAACGACGACAACTGCCTCCAGGACGGCGGCGACGTCTACATCAGCGGCTACTCGGGCGGCCGCCAGCTCGCCTTCCTGGAGAAGGAACTGAAGGCGGCCCGCGCCTCGAAGGACGTCGACTGGGTGGTCGTGGCCATGCACCAGGTCATGGTCAGCTCCTCGGACGCCAACGGCGCGGACCTGGGCCTGCGCGAGAAGTACGGCCCGCTGTTCGACCGGTACGGCGTCGACCTGGTGCTCTGCGGTCACGAGCACAACTACGAGCGCTCGCTGGCCGTGCGCGGCGTGGTGAACGGCAGCGAGACGCTGACGCCCAACCCGGTCTCCCAGGCCACCGACGACATCGACGCCGACCTGGGCACCGTGCACATGATCCTCGGCGGCGGCGGTGTCTCGGGCACCACCAACCAGAAGTTCTTCAACGACGGCACGGGCAAGGTGATCACCGCCGTCTCGTCCACCGCCGGCCCCAACGGCAAGCGCACCTCCACCTACGTCCAGGAGAAGGCGGTGTGGGTGGGCGTCCGGGACGTCGAACACCCCTACGGCTTCGCCGCCTTCACCGTCGACCCGGGCCGGCACGCCGGTGACACCACCCGGATGCACGTCACGTACTACAACGTGAACAAGCCGAACGGTGAACTGTCGGTCTTCGAGACCTTCAGCCTGCACCGCAAGCGCTCCGACGGCCACGCCCGCTGATCGGACGACGCGGACGACGCGGACGACGCGGACGACGCGGGCCGGGCGGCTGCCGCCCGGCCCGCGCGCCGTGCCGGTCACGGTGTGGATCCCTGGCCGAAAGCGGCGAACTCCCGCCACGCCGGGTCGGGATCACCGCGTGGCGCCCACTGGAAAGGCCTGGCTGAGCAGGTATAAGCTCCCGGATGGGGGCGATTGGTGAGGAAAGCCGGACGCCGTCAGGAGAGCCGTGGCGCCGTCGCACCTGATCGATTTCACGGTTCGGTCATATGTCAAGCGTGTCGCTGTTCCGCCGGTTGACTGCCGCCCGGCGTGGACGTGCGTGGCAGTGTCCGGTGGTGCCGCAGTGATGTCGAGATCATCCACTCCTGGAAGGAAGTGCCGTGGCACCGGTGCTCGTCGGGCTCGAAGGTCTGTTGGCGGGAGAGCGCATCCCGATCCTGGACACCCGCGTCACCTTCGGACGTAACTCGGAGAACTCGGTCGTCATCTCCAGCCTCAGTGTCTCCCGCTTCCATGCGGAGATCGTCTTCGACCAGGACGAGGGCTACGTACTGCACGACCTGGCCAGCAGCAACGGCACCCTGGTCAACGGGGACGAGGTGGAGAACCGGCTGCTCCAGCCGGGCGACGAAATCACCCTGGGCGACCAGGAGTTCCGCTTCGAGGTCGCGGACGCGATGGAGACGCTGATGGCGCTCTCCCTGCCCCGCTCGGTCACGCACGGTCCGCAGGAGGGCGAGAAGGGGCCCGTGCTCCAGGTCACCGTGGCCGGCGGCGGCCCCGTCGGCCTGTCCCTGGCCCTGCTCCTGGAGCACTTCCTCGGACCCCAGGTGAAGATCACCGTCTACGACGGCAGGTGGCGCAAGCAGGGCCGTACCGTCGTCTGGAAGAGCCAGGACGAGGGCAACGTACGGCGCCAGCAGGTGGTGACCGTGCAGAGCCGCCAGTACCTCGCATGGCCCGAGGAGGTACAGGCGCGCCTCTTCGACCCGGAGCACTACACGGAGATGTGGCCCTCCGGCCCGGACTCGGTCGGCGACCACAGCCCGCGCAACATGCGCATCGCCTACATCGAGGACCGGCTGCTGGAGCTGGCGAACGAGAAGCGGGACCGGATACGCCTCATACCCGCGCGGTTCGACGCGGCGAAGGAGCAGGAGGCGCTCGCCGGTCAGCAGGTCCTCGCGATCTGCGACGGCGGCCGGTCGCGCACCCGGGAGCACTTCGCCGCCCGGTTCGGCAAGGCCGACGAGTCGATCTACTCCCTGGAAGGCCGCCACCTCCAGGACGTCGTCCTCGGACTGCGCGTGAAGTCCGGTCTGACCGACCCCATGGCCGTCCTGATGACGGTCGCCCAGAACCGCTTCCTGCTCAACTCGCTGCGCGGTGAGGGCTTCCTCAACATGCGGCTGACCGACGCCGAGGCGGCCGAGGTGATCGGCCTGGACCCGGTCCGCCGGGTCTTCGAGGAGTGCATCGCCTCCCGGCCGTGTCTGATGGACCGCGACGAGTACGGCGACTTCCAGTGCTCGACGCACGGCACGCTGTTCCTGCCCGCGCTGGTCAAGGGCTCGGCCCTGTGGCGGCGGGTGCAGGAGGGCCTGCTGCTGTTCGGCGTCGAGGCCGACGACCTGTCGGCGGTCACCAGCTTCCGCTTGGACATGGTGCAACGCCCCCGGTTCTCCGCCGAGTTGCTGCCTCCCACGACCACCTCGCCGGGCACCTACGGCTTCCTGCTCGGCGACGCCGCGAACGCGATCCACTTCTGGCCGGGCCGTGGCCTCAACAGCGGCCTCGCCTCCGCCATCTCGCTGGCCCGCTCCCTCAACGGGGCCTGGAACGGCAGGTCGTTCCGGGACGCGGACTTCCTGCGGCACGAGGCGGCGATGTCGATGCTGCAGTACCGGCACAAGAGCCGGGCCTGGAAGGCGATGGTCACCACCGACGACCGGGGCGTCACCTGGGCGATCAAGGACATCATCGGCCACGGCATCGACGGGATCCCCGAAGAGCCCGACCGTGAGGCGGACACCAAGACGCTGCTGGAGCGCATGCAGGCCATCCGCGCCCGCCTGGCGCTCCGTCTGCCCGGCATGCCGGACGACGAGGCGATCCTGGAACGCCTCCGCACCCTCCAGCCGGCCACCCTGCGGATGCTCGTCCTCAGCGGCGCCTGGGACACGCTGACGATGGGCGGCGAGGAGGTCGACATCGACATCTTCTACGGCCAGGACTCGTCCGCGGCGGCCGCGGCCGTGGAGGCACTGGAACCGGCCGCCCAGGCCTAGTCACCCCGAGCACCCCCAGCGCTTCGGGCACCCCGCCCGCCGGACCACGTGCACCGGCGGGCGGGGCCGTCCTCCGGTCCCTCTCGTGCCGCACCGGCAGCGCGCAGAGCTGCGGACCGCCGAGGGCCTCGCTCCACCCCCTTCGGGCGGGCCGGGGGCCTGGTCGGTTCCCGTCCGGCGCCGCGCAGCGCGCCTTGATCCAAGTTTTACTTGCCGCGCGGAACTACATCGCCTGCTTCGGGTGTCTGACGGACAGTGGGGCCTGTCGAGGCCGCGGAGCGAGATGAGTGGGGCAGGCGTGGGACGGCGCAAGGGCGGCATAGGCATCGCAGTCGGTACGGTCGCAATGCTGGTGGGGGTGACCGCCTGCGGCGGAGGCAGCAGCAGCGACAAGGCGAGCGGGGACGACGCGAAGGCCTCGGGGAAGCAGAGCGCCAGTGCCTCGCCCAGTCCCACGAAGCCCGCGGGCCCGCCGATGCTGCTGGACACCATCACCCCGCAGACCGGCACCACGGTCGGCGTGGCCATGCCGATCTCGGTCATCTTCACGAACCCGGTGGCGGCGAAGGCGCGGTCCACGGTCGAGAAGCACATGAAGGTCAGCACCTCGCAGCCGGTGGTCGGCGCCTGGCACTGGATGGGCGACCGGCGCGCCGACTGGCGGCCGAAGACGTACTGGCCCTCCGGCACCAAGGTGAAGATCGACGCCGACATGACGGGCGTCAGCAACGGCAACGGGCGTTACGGCGTGCACGGCTACACGCACACCTTCACGATCGGCGACGACGTGCGCGCGGACGTCTCGGTGACCGGCCACACCATGAAGGTGACCCGCGACGGCAAGGCGGTGCGCACCCTGTCGATCAACGCGGGCAGCGCCCAGTACCCGACGTGGGACGGCACGATGGCCGTCATCGACAAGCAGGAGAAGGTCCACATGACCTCCTGCAGTGTCGGCATCAGCTGCGACAAGGGCAGCCCCAACTTCTACGACCTGACGCTGCCCTGGGACGTCCACCTGACCCAGTCCGGTACGTACGTGCACTACTCGACCGGCGACCCGTACCCGGGCAGCGGCAGCGCCCGCGGTTCGCACGGCTGCGTCCACCTGTCGCTGTCCGACGCCAAGTGGTTCTACGGCCAGGTCAAGCAGGGCGACCCCATCACCATCACCGGCTCGCCCCGGGGCAAGGCCCCGGCCGACAACGGCTACGCCGACTTCAACCTGGGCTGGGACCAGTGGCTCACGGGCAGCGCGTCAGGACAGCAGACGACCGCGACGCTGTGACCCGCGGCGGGACGGGCGCCGCTGCTCCGCCACGGAGGAGGCGCCCGCCCGCCTGGGCCGGCCCAGGACGACGCCGGCCAGGACCAGGACCAGCCCGCACAGTTGCTGGACGGTCAGCACCTCTCCGGCCACCGCCGTGCCGAGCAGGACGCCCGTGACGGGGTTGAGCAGGCCTATCAGCCCGACCGTTCCCGCGGACAGGTGCCGCAGACCGGTGAACCAGGCGACGAAGGCCAGCGCGGTGGCGACCAGGGAGACGTAGCCGAACGCGAGGAGCGCCGGGACGGAGAGGGCGGGCGGAGCGCCCTCGACCACCGCGGCGACCGGGAGCAGGACGAGACCTCCGGCCGTGAGCTGCCAGGCCGTCGAGGCGAGCACGTCGGCACCGTCGCTCCACCGCTTCGTCAGGACGTGCCCGAACGCCGACACCAGCATGGCGGCGGCGGACGCGAGGACTCCTGCCACGCTCGTCCCCCGCACCCCCGTGAGCAGCATGAGGCAGACCCCGCCGAGTCCGATCAGGGCGCAGGCCAGCTGGGCGGCCCGGGGCCGCTCGGCGACCAGGGGCCAGGCCATGAGCATCATCGTCAGCGGGGACACGGCCATGACGGTCGAGGCGACGCTCGTCGGAAGCAGCTGGGAGGCCGCGTAGACGAGGACGAAGAACCCGCTCATGTTGACGAGTCCGAGCACCGCCGACCGCCACCACCACACGCCGCGCGGCCGCTGCCTGCGCAGGGCCAGCAGGACGAGGCCGGCGGGCAGCGCCCGCAGGGCGGCCCCGTAGAGCGGGTGGTCGGCCGGCAGGAACTCGTGTGTCACGTAGTAGTTGGCACCCCAGGCCACCGGTGCCACCGCGGTCACCGCCACCCAACGCGAATTGGCTTCCATGGAAGCCAATATAGCTTCCCGGGAAGCTATCATGGGCGCATGAAGCACGGTGAACCGATCGACCGCGTGACCCGCATCCAGGCCGACTGGCGCCGCGAGCGGCCCGACCTGGACACCGCGCCGCTGGGGGTGATCGGCAGACTGCACCGCCTGGCCGGCCGGCTCACCGACGAGCTCTGCCTCGTCTACGGCCGCTACGGCCTGAGCGAGGGGGAGTTCGACGTCCTGTGCGCCCTGCGCCGTGCCGGGGAGCCGTACGAGCGGGCACCCGGCGAGCTCGCCGCGCACACCATGGTCACCACCGGCGCGATGACGAAGCGGATCGACCGCCTGGAACGGGCCGGACTCGTCACCCGCCGCCGCTCCGACGACGACCAGCGCGGCCGTATCGTCGCTCTCACCGCACCGGGGCGCGACCTCATCGACCGCGCCTTCACGGATCACCTGCGCAACGAGCACAACCTGGTGGACCTGTTGACGCCCGCCGAGGCCCAGCAGCTCGAAACGCTTCTCACCGGCTGGCTCTCGCGCCTGGAGGAGGCCCGCACCCCCGGTGGCGAGTGACCGGCTCCCGACGAGGCCGATTCACTCGGGTGGGTGATCCCCGCGCGCGCACGGCAGGGCTCGATCCAGGGTAGAGGCCGGGGGCGCGGGCCATGCGGCAATGCTTTGATCCGCTCATCGCGCATCGGCTCGCCCCCGAGGATGTGCGCATGGTGTGGATGATGTGGGACGCGGAGACCTCGTTCGTCGGCCGCACGGCTGAACTCGACCTGATCGCCTCGGTGATGAGCAGGAGCAGACTGGTCACCCTGAGCGGCGCGGGAGGGGTCGGCAAGACCCGGCTCGCCCAGCGGGTGGTGTCCCTGGGCGGGGCGGTGGCCGAGGGCGGCGCGGAGGTCGCCTGGGCCGACCTCTCCCCGCTGCGCAACGCACACCTGCTCGCGGCCACCGTCGCGGACGCGCTGGGGCTGTCCGACCACACCCCGAGGCTGCCGGCGGACGCGATCTGCGCGTGGATCGGCGACCGTCGGACGCTGCTGGTCCTGGACTCGTGCGAGCACCTGCCGGCCGAGTGCCGCAACCTGGCCGGCGACCTCCTGACGGCCTGCCCGAACCTGCGCATCCTGGCCACCAGCAGGGAGCCGCTACGGGTCCGCGACGAGGCGGTCGTCGAGATCGAGCCGTTCGGCACCGCGGAGGAGGCGGTCGCGCTGTTCACCGACCGTGCCGCGGCGGCGGGGAGCCCGATCGAGGACGACACCGACCGGCGACTGGCCGCGAGCCTGTGCGACCAGCTGGAGCGGCTGCCGCTGGCGTTGGAGCTCGCGGCCGGGCAGTTACGCAGCATGTCGTTGCGGGATCTCTGCGCGGGCCCGTACGCGGCGGTGGACCTGCCCCGGGCACCGGCCCGCAGATGGCCGCCGCGGCACTCGGCCCTGCGCACCACCATCGGCTGGAGCCACGAACTGTGCACCCCCGTGGAGCGGCTGTTGTGGGCGCGGCTCTCGTATCTGCCCGCCTCGTTCGACGACGAACTGGCCGGACAGCTGGCCGGCGGCGGTCCGCTCTCACCCGGTGGCGTCGGGTGGACCCTGGTCGCACTGTGCGACAAGTCCGTCGTCATCCGGAAGGACGGAACGTACCGGATGCTGGACGCCGTGCGTGAGTACGGCCGGATGTGGCTGTCCGAGCTGGACGCCGAGCAGGAACTGGCCCAGCGCCACGCCCAGTACGTGCTCGCCCGGACCCGGCAGGCGCATCGGGAGTGGTTCGGCCCGGCGCAGCGCGACTGGTACCGGCGGATCGGGTTCCTGCACGCGGACATCCGGCTGGCGGCCGACCATCTCCTGGCCACCGACCCGGCCGCCGCGCTGGAGCTGATCGGCAATGTCACCTTCTTCTGGGTCTGCTCGGGATACCTGTACGAGGCCCGCCAGTACCTGGAGAAGGCGACCGATCCGGCCGTCCGGGTGCCGAACGAGATCTGGGTGCAGGGGCTGTGGAGCCTGGGACTGACGCTGACCCTCCAGGGCGAGCAGGCCGCGGCGCACGAGACGGCCGCCGCCTGCCGGCGCACCGCCACGGCGGTCCGCGACGCCGACGGGCTCGGGCGAGCCGTCTACCTGGACGGCCTGCTGCACCTGCTGGAAGGGCGCCCCCTCGCCGCGGTCAGCGGTGTCGAGACGACGGAGGCCGCCGCCCTCCACGTCCGCCCGGAACACCTGACCGCACCGGCGGTGCTGTGCCGCCTGGTCCACGTCTTCGGGCTCACCGGCTCCGGCCGGCTGGACCAGGCCCGCCAGGAGGCACTGGAACTCCGCGACCTCTGTGCGGGGTTGGACGAGCACTGGACCCGCTCCTACGCGGAGCACCAACTGGCCCTCATCGCCTTCCTCACGGGTCGGCCACGCGATGCCGTGCGCCACGCACGGGCCGCCCTCGACGCCAAACAGCACATCGGGGACGCCTTCGGGATCGCCATGGTCATGGATCTCCTTGCCATCGCCCTCGCCGACGCGGGGGAGGAGCCCGCCGCCGCGTACGCCTTCGGCGCGGCGGCGCGCTTCTGGGAGACGGTCGGGCACCCGCAACGCGGCACGCCGGAGATGGCGGCACTGCGCAACGAGTGCGAGGACAGGCTCGTGCACCGCATGGGACTGAAGGGGTACGGCCAGACCTTCCGGCGGGCGGCCGCGAGCGACGCGCGCTCACTCGTGTCCTGGGGAGCGCACGGAGGACCGGTGCCCGAGGCGTGACCGACCGCTCAACTCAGGCTGAACGCCTGCGCGGCGGAGCCGTCGCAGTCCCAGATCCGGAGGCGGGTGCCGTTGGCGGTGGCGCCGCCGGGGGAGTCGAGGCAGCGTCCGGACTGGGGGTTGAGGAGGGAACCGTCGGCCTGTTGCGCCCATTTCTGGCCGCCGACGCCGTTGCAGTCCCACAGCTCGACCTCGGTGCCGGCCGCCGTGCCGTTGCCCACGATGTCGAGGCACCGCCCGAGGGTGGACAGCGAGCCGTCCGGGTTGTGTGTCCAGTACTGGTCCTCGGCGTACGTCTGGCAGTCCCACAGCTGTACGGCGGCGCCGTCGGTGCCGGTGTCGTCGGCGGCGACGTCCACGCACGTGCCGCCCGGACCGGTGATCGTCCCCTGCGGGCCGTTCGGCACGTCCGTCCGGCCGCTGTAGCCGACGGAGACGATGTTCGCCTGGACGGCGTTCTCGGCCGCGTCGGTGGGACAGCCGGAGACCATGACGCCCTCGAAGAAGGTGCCCCGGTTCCAGTTGCTGTTGTCGCCGCCGATGCCCAGGATGATGCCGCCCTCCTGCTGCATCGGCCGGTAGCCGCCCCGGGTGGGCAGCGCGCCGTCCCACCAGGTGCTCAGCCCGCCCGACCGGGAGTCGCCGCCCTTGAGCGCGTAGTTGGTCCGGCCGTCGTTCTTCAGTACGGCGGTGACGAAGGCGCCGCTGTTGCCCAGGTTGGCGGTGTTCGAGCCGTTGTCGCCCTGGAACATGCCGTTCTCCAGATCGGCCTCCACCCATGGGCCGTTGCCGGTGCACGGAGCGAAATAGCAGGTGGTGGCGATCGAGACGGCGTCCATGTGCCCGTTGCCGGTGTCGGCGGGGGTGCTCTCGGCGTTGCCGTAGTCGAAGCAGCAGGCGGAGCCGACGTGGGTGCCGCTGGCCACCATGTAGGCGCCTTCCGGCTGCCCGTTCACCGCGACGCCGGAGGCGACCCCGGTGTAGCGGTAGCCCACTGCGGGCGAGATCCAGAGGCCGTACACCTTGTGGCCGCCCGCGGTGACGGCGGTCTCGGACGCGTCGGCACCCCGGTCGGCACCTGTGCCGGAGGTGCCGGCGGGCGCGGGGGTGAGGTCGTTGTGGCGTCCGCTCTGGTCGTAGATCCTCGTGATCCGGCAGCCGCCGTCGACGGCGCAGAAGGCGTCCTGGGCCGCCGCGTCGGCGTAACCGCCCTGCGTCAGCGGTCCGATGTCGGCGGTGGCCCCGTCCGGGACACGGGTCACCTGGTAGAGCGGGCCGTCGTAGGAGGAGAGCAGCGCACGGGTGACGCTGTGCGCGGCCACGCACGGGGTACCGGCAGCGGCGTAGATGTCGCACGGCAGCGATCCGGCGGCCTGCGAGGCGGCCGGAAACCCGAGCAGCGTCCCCAGAGCGAGACCGAGGACGGCCAGCACGGCCGCCATCCGCGATCCCCGTAACTCCGTGATTGGCGAGTTCATGACATTGCGGGCGGGCGGGGAACCACGCATGGCGCGTCCCTTCGAAGCTGGAGTGGGGGGCGGGCCGCACCGAGGGCGCGGCGACACAGCTCTTGGACCGGCTCGGCCCGGAACCTACGCATGGTGTGCGACCGCGTCAATATGTGAGCACCGCTCACTCTGGTGGCGTGCGGAGGCGGAGTGGCCACTCGCGGGCAGGGGCCGTTTTTCGAGGTGAGGCGCTGTCGGTCGTGTCCCCGGCCGGTGCCGGTCGTTCCTCAGGGCATGAAGAGGATCATCACTGCCACCGCGCTCGCTCTGACCGGTCTGGCCCTTGCCGCCCCTGCCCATGCGGACGGATCCGCCTCCGGCCCGTCCCGTGACCTCGCCACCAAGGTCGCCGGGGCGCTCCCCAAGGCCGCGGTGGCGGGTCTCAACGCGGCCGCCACGTCCATGACCACCGGCCTCCAGGACCCGCCCCCGGCCAGGTGACCCCGGCCGTCATCCCTGGCCGCGCAGGCGGGGGACCGGTTGACGGGAGAGTTCGACGGTGCGCCGCATGTGCCGGTACGACAGGGTGCGCTCGTCCTCGGTGCGGTCGGCGCACATCTCCCGTCGTCCCCAGCCCGACTCGGACCACGGTTCCATGAGATCCCGGCATCGCCTCCGGGACGGGCTCCGCCCGGACCCGGCGGCGGTCGGGCGATCGCACCTGGCCGGTCAGGACCTGGCCGGCCCGGCGTCTTGCGTGAGCGGCTGCCGCAGCGGGCCGTTCGTGTTCCCGGGCGACCCCCGACGCGGTCCTACCGGGGCGAGCGCCGTGGTGGTGGCCCGGTGAGCAGGTGGTGCTCGTGGGACGCGTAGCGGGTGCGTTCACGGTCGGTGGCCCGGCGGCCGGACAGGACGGTGGTGAGCCAGCCGGCGAGGAAGCCCGCGGGCACGGACACGAGCGCGGGCGTGTTGTAGGGGAACCAGGCGAAGTCGGCGTCGGGGAAGGCGGACAGCGGCGTTCCGGAGACCAGGGTGGTGCCCGGGGTGAGGGCGAGCACGCTGAGCGCGCCCACGACGAGGGTGGCCAGGAGCGCCGTGCGCGTGTACCGGCGCCAGAAGAGGGTGTAGAGGAGCGCGGGCGCGATGGCGGAGGCGCCGAGGGTGAAGGAGACCGTGGCCAGCGGCTGGAGGCTGCGGCGCTGGGCGAGTACGGCCAGCAGGACGGTGGGGACGCCGACGGCCAGGGCGCTGAACCGGGCGAGGGCGAGTTCCCGGGCCGGGGCCGGGGGAGTGGCCCGGGACGCGGTCAGGTCGTGCGCGAGGGTGTTGGCGCAGGCCAGCGTCATGCTCGCGACGGAGGCGAGCAGGGTGAGGAAGACGGCGGTGGTGACGGTGGCGAAGAGCAGGCTCTCCGGCCGGGACAGAGTGGCGCCGAACGCGGCGCGGGCGCCCAGCAGATAGGCGGTCGTGCCGTGCGCGTCGGCGGCGGTGATGCGGTCGTGCCCGACCAGCGCGGTCGCACCGGTGCAGATCACCGTGAGCATCAGGATGAACAGGGTCACCGAGGAGACCGCCCAGGACATCGCGCGCCGGACCTGGCGCGGTGTGCCCGCCGTGTACATCCGCATGGTGACGTGCGGCAGGCAGGCGCCGCCCAGCACGATGGCGCACTGGGTGCTGGCCATGTCCAGAGCGGGGTGCGGGCTGCTGGAGTACTGGAGACCCCAGGTCAGATAGGCGTCGCCGGCCCCGCTCTGCCGGGCCGCCGCGTGGAACAGCGTCTGGGGCTGCCAGTCGAACGCGCGCAGGATCAGCACACTCACGACCAGCCCGGAGCCGAGCAGCGCCACGGTCTTGATGATCTGGACCAGTGCGGTGCCGGGCATCCCGCCCAGCGCCGCGTAACTGATCATGAGGACTCCGGCCCCGGCCACACACCCGTCCCGCATGCCGATGTCGGAGAACCCGAGGACGTACGCCAGGAGTTCCCCCACCCCGGCGAGCTGGACGACCATCATCGGGACGAGCGCGGCGAGGGTGACCAGGCAGGCCGTGACGCGGACCGAGCGGGCCGGGTGGCGGCGGGCCAGCGCGTCGCCCATGGTGTAACGGCCGGTGTTGTGGAGGGGTTCGGCCAGCAGGAACATCAGCAACAGCAGCGACAGCAGGGCGCTGAGGGCCAGGACGATGCCGTCGTAGCCGCACAGGGCGATGATCCCCCCGATGGTGAGGACGGTGGCGGCGGAGATGTAGTCACCGGCGACGGCCAGCCCGTTGCGCAACGGCGACAGGGACCGGTACCCGGTGTAGAACTCGGGGAGGTCGTCCGCCTCCGGGCCGGTGAGCACGCACAGCAGCAGGGTGAGGGCGACGACCGCGCAGAACGCGACCAGGGACCAGGACTGGGCGGAGCCGCCGAACCCGGTCACGGCGCGTGCTCCCGGTCCGCGCCGGACACGCTCGCCTGACGGCGGGCGCGGCGCGCCAGGGGATCCACGAAGCGGTGCGCGGCGGCTTCGTAGAGGAGAACCGCCAGCCAGGTGACCGGAATCTGGACGAGGGCCAGGACCAGCCCGGTCGGCAGCCCGCCCGGTCCGGGGCGGGCCATCAGGGAAGGGGCCTTGACGGTCAGGGTGAGGAAGGCGACGAAGTAGCCGAGCGCGGTGAGCGTCGCCACCCGCCGGTGCCACCGGTACGCCCGTCGCAGCAGGCGCAGGGTGCGGTGGGCGCCGGAGCGCGGCCCGGCCCGGCCGGTGCCGTACGCCTCCTGGCCGGTCGACCAGGTCGGGGACGGGCGGTCGTACACACGGTCGTACCTGCCGTCGTGGGAGGGGCCGTGCGAAGGCCGGTCCGAGGGTAATTCAGGCACATCGTAGGACATTTCGGCAACTCCTCGATGGGGGCCGCGCCCGGCCGTGGCGGAGCCGCGAGCGGGAAGAGCGGTTCGGGCGACCGCACGCCGTGCGGGCGGGAGGTCGTGGGAAGCCGTGTGCGCCGGTCGGTCGAGGACGCCGTGTCGTGCGTCGCGGTCGGGTGAACTGGGCGTAATGGTCCCGGACCTGGGCGTTTTCCGCCAGAGGTGCGACAGCGGCGGGCGCGGGCGGCCCGTGGCGGGTGGGGCTGACGTCGGGGTCTCCGTCGGGAGGTGATGAAGCATGGGTGGAGCGCGAGGTGGCGCGATTGGATCGAAAAATGCGCCGTCGCACACCGCTGCTGTGACGCACTTCATGGGTGGCCGCGGTCCCGGACGGTGGTTCGATCCGTTCGTCGCCCAACTCCCGAAGACGGCAAGGAGTTTGCGCGGCAACGATCAGGGCCTGGCCGTCGAGTGCGAACCGGCAGGGCTTCGGCGGCAGATGAAGCAGTCCATGAATTGTCGAATGCGAAGTACATTGCAATGACGGCGTCTTGAGCTCGCCCCGTAAAAACAGGCAGGTTTCGGACACTTCGCAACATTCATGAGCTTTCTGCGAAAGACGTGTGCTATGGGCGCTTATCTGTGTCCTCCTGTGGTGGTACAAGGCGAACATGTCGTGAAGACCGGCGAGATCCTGGCGGAGGTGCGCGGCCGGCACCCGCAGGCGCCGTGGCTGTCGCGGATCGACGGCATCGCCGCGAGCACGGGCATCGAGTCCCGTGGATGGATGCTGCCGCTGGCGGCGGCGGCCGGGCCCGGCGGCGGCACGGGTCTGCGAACTCCGGGCGCCGGTCCGGCCCGTACCGCACTGGCCCGCAACGGGTTCACCGACGACGAGGTGAACCGCGCGATCGCCGCGCTGGAGGCGATACCGGCGCCGCAGACCGTCCAGGAGCGCACCGCACCGGCCTGGGCGGCCGTGCAGACCTACGCGGAACGCGCGGCCCGCGAAGCCCTTCGGACCGCCGGACTGGACACCGCCGACGTCGACTGTCTGATCACCAGTCACTCCACCACCCCGGCCCTGCCCGGTCTGGACCTGGCCCTGCTCAACCGCCTTCAGCTGCGCGGCGACGTACTCCTGCTGCCGGCCACCCAGTGGGCCTGCATCGCCGGCACCCGGTCCCTGGCGCTGGCGGCCGACCTGGTCGCCGCGGACCCCGACCGGGTGGTCCTCGTCGTGATATCCGAGGCACTGAGCACCACCTACCAGCCCGCCGACGACACCCTGGAATCACTCATCGTCCGGCTGCTCTTCGCGGACACCGCCGTCGCCGTGGTGGTCACCGGCCGCCCCCGGACGGAGTCGGTCCTGCGCCTGGACGCGGTCTGGCACCACACCCTGCCCGGCACCACGGACCTGCACCGGCTGGAGACCCGGGACGACGGCACGCACTTCGTGATGGACCGCCGGGGGCCCCGCGCCGTGCAGGAGACGGTGACCGAGATGTGGAAGTGGCTGCGGGCGCGGCACCAGGACGACGGCACCCCTTGGCATCCCGATCTGCTGCTCGCGCATCCGGGCGGGACGCGCGTGCTGGAGTACATGGAACAGACGATGCCCGACTCGTGGCCGGAAGGGCTGCTGGCCCACAGCCGGGACAGTTACACCACGGGCAACCGCGGAGGGGCCGCCGTACTCGACATCCTGCGCCGCGCGCACGACGCCGGCCAGAAGTCGGGCAGCCGTACGGTGCTGTACGCGGCCGCGCCCGGCCTGACCGCTACGGCCGTCGAGGGGGAGTGGCTGTAGCCGGGGTCCGTCCCGCCCGGTCCGGCACCGGCGCTACGCCTCCAGCTCCGCCCAGACGGCCTTGCCGGTGTCGGTCCACCGAACCCCCCAGCGCGTGGTCAGCTTGTGGACGACGCGCAGACCCCGCCCGGTGTCGTCGAGCGGGTCACCGTGGTGCGGCCGCGGCCGGCCGTTGCCGGTGTCGCCGACCTCGCAGGTCATCCGGCTCCCGGCGTGCACCAGCCGTACCGTGACCGGCCCGGTGCCGAACCGGACGGCGTTGGTGACCAGTTCGCTGACCACCAGCAGCATGCTGTCCCGGGCCTGCTCGCCGGTGTGCCAACTGCGCAGCAGCGGAGCGGCCAGCGCACGGGCCCGCGCCGCGGTGTCGGCACGGGCGGGCAGCCGCCAGGTGGCGGTGTCCCGGCCGCGGCGGCCGGCCATCCGCGCGAGCAGCAGGGTGACGTCGTCGCGCAGGGGCTCCTTGGGGGCCAGCCTGGCGACCACGCGACGCGCGGCCTGTTGCAGATCGTCCCAGGGGTGCACCTCGCGCACCACGTCCGTCAGCCGGCTGATGCCCAGGTCGATCGAGACCGCGGGATCCTCCACCAGGCCGTCGGTGTAGAGGACCAGCAGTGAGCCGGGCGGCGCGGCGAACTCGTGCACGTCGAACGGCTCCCGTACGACGAACTCGGCGCCCAGCGCCGGGTGCGGCTGGGCCGCGACGGTCTCGGCGGACCCGTCGGGATGGACGAGGACCGGGGGCAGGTGGCCGGCGTTGGAGATCGACACCCGGTGGTCGACCGGATCGTAGACCGCGATGCAGCACGTCGAACCCAGCGCGCTGTACCCGGCGGCCAGCCCCGCGTCCGTGTCGTCCAGGAGCGTGACCGTCTCGTCCAGCCGCTCCAGCACCTCCCCGGGACCCAGCCCCGCCGACAGCAGCGCCCGAGCCTCCATGCTCAGCTGGCCCATGGCCGCGGCGGCCCCCAGGCCGTGCCCCACGACGTCACCGACCACCAGCGCGGTACGGTCACCCGGCAGCGGAAAGCTGTTCACCCAGTCACCGCCCACGCCCGCACTGTCCGGGGTGGTGGGCTCGTAGACACTGGCGACCTCGATGGTGTCGCTGCCGGCCCGCGGCAGCAGCCGCCGCTGCAGCGCCAGGACCTGGGCGTGCTCACGCTGGTGCTGGCGGGCCAGGTCCACGTGCCGGGCGGTCTTGGCCACGAGCTCCTGCAGATCCATGAGCTCGCTGTCGCGGAAGAGGTCGTCCGGCCGCCGCCAGACCTCCGTCACGCCCAGCACGATGGGCCTCGGCATGCCTCCGGGTCCCTCCACGACCAGCGGTATGCAGGCGACACTCACCGGTCGCTCGCCGGGCACCAGGGCGCGCATCAGCTGCGGATCGTCGAGCACCCGCTCGATCGCCGCGCGGTCGCGGAGGACGACGGCCTGTGGAACGTCGTCGCGCATGACCGCACCGGCCAGCAGTCGGCTCGCCTCGCGCGGAAGGTTGTCCCCGGGGGTCAGGTACCCCTCGGGCCAGGCCCGGTCCGGTACCAGGGCCGCCCGACGCAGCCGGATCCGCTCCTGCGCCTGGTCGGTGACCGCCTCGCCCGTCCATACGGCGTAGTCCAGGTTGACGGCGGCCACCTCCCCCCAGGCCAGCAGGGACTGGGCCAGCGACTGCGCGGTCTCCCCGATGTCCAGGGACGTCCCGATCGCGGTGGCGGAGGCGTACAGGTGCAGCCGCTTGGCCATGGCGATCAGGGAGACGGTCAGCCCGTGCTGCGGTGGTGCGGCCGGCAGGATGCTCATCGAGACCACCATCTCGGTCGCGTTGTCCCGTCGAAGCCGCTGCACCCGGGCGACGTGCGCCTCTCCCGTCTCCAGGACCCTCCGCAGCCGCTTCACCACCATCGGCACATCCCCGGGCGGCAGCAGGTCGGCGAAGGCGGCTCCCGGCGCGGCGGTCACCCCCGCGAACGGAGCGGCGTCCAGATTGGAGCCGCTGATCCGCAGATCCCGGTCGAGACTGACCACCCCGAGGATCTGCTCCCCGCCCTCGGCCTCCTCCGTCGAAGCGGCGGTACCCGCGGCCGCCGACGGGGTTCCGCCCTTCGGGATGTAGTCCCCGAGGGCGCCGCTGACCGAGTCGAACGGCGAAACGGAGGAGGGCGTGGGGTCCATGCAGCTCACACAGCTCGCTGACTCCGGCGCGTACCGGCAGATCTTCCCGAGTCCATGCGGTCGAACGCCGAGGACCCTCGACCGCACATCTCATGAGTAGCACAGATACCCTGCTCACCGAAGTGATAAAAGTGAGCAAAAGAACACAAACCGTTAGTGGCATCGGCGGCCTCCGACCCGCACCGCGGGTGTACGCCCGTCCGTTCCGCCTGCCCCTCGTCGACCTGCTGCGCGAGGCAGACCCGGCGGCGGCCCCCGGGCCTGCCGAGCTGACGGGGGAGAGGGGCGGGGCCGGGAGAAGCCCTGTCCCGCCGAGGTGCTCGACGAACTCCGCGTCCGTGACGACGCCGGGAATCGGCCACGGCCGTACCCGGACGACACGGGCGGCGCGCCCCTGCGCTGCTGCCTGCGCTCCAGTACCGCAGGTGAGCGGATCGCCCTGATCTCCTACGCCCCGCTGCGCCGTTGGGCGGCACAGACCGACGCCGATCCCGGGCACCTCACGGGCGGTCGCATGCTGGAGCTTCCCGGCGACGCCCAGACGGCCTTCGCGCACGCGCTGGCCGAGGCCTTCGCCGACCCCCGGACCGCCCAAGTGCACGTGCGCGCCGTCGAGTACGGCTGCTACCACTTCCGCGTCGACCGCCCCTGAAGGAGCAAAACGGAGGCCGACGGTGCGCCACCGTGCCCCGGGATGATTGTCTGGCCCTGGCCAATTCCATCCCGACCCGGCTCTGCCGGCAGGAGGACCCCGCGGTTATGAGCAGTGCCTACGCCTACGAATACAAGGTCGTCACCTTCCGGGAGTCGCTGATCGGCGACGCGCTGGACAGCGACAAGCTGGAGAAGGTTCTCAACAAGCACGCCGAGGACGGCTGGTTCCTCAAGGCGATCACGTCCGCCGACGTCAAGGGCCGGATAGGTCCCGGCGCCGTGGAGGGCCTGCTCCTCACCTTCGAGCGGCCGCGCGGCTGACCGGAGCCCTGCCGACAGCAAACCGAACGCCCCCGACCTGCCGAGGTCCGGGGGCGTTCGGCGCTCCGCGTCCGTGTCGTAGGGGCACGACGGGTGCATATTGCTCTGCAATATCTCGATGAAACAATGCAAGATTCTGCGCACCACTTCGTCAGGCGTGAGCCGCCCTCGCCGCCTCACCGGCCCGCACGCCCAGTGGGTGCAGACCGATCTCGGGCGGACCTCCGCAACACGACCAGCACATTCAAGATCGACATCGGGTGGTCCCCGTACCGCCCGCGGCCGTTGACGGTACGGTGACGCGGGCCGAGGACCATGGCCGGGTATGAGCGAACTCGCACGCGGGCGAGGCGGTCGCCACGATCTCCGCCGAACGACGCCGACGCCGGAGTCCGGCGAAGGCCACACCGGGACCACGGGCTCCGCGGCCTCCCTGACGCGCGTACCGATCTGGGCGCGCGGGCCCGGCCGCACGGCCGCCCGCCCGCTGGACTCGGGCGGTGAGCCCCTCGACGCCGGGGTACGGAGCGAGATGGAGGCGCGGCTCGCCACGGACCTCGGGGCGGTACGCGTCCACACGGGAACCGAGGCCGGCGAGGCCGCCCGCTCGCTCGGAGCGCGCGCCTACACGGTCGGCGCCGACATCGTCTTCGGCGCCGGGCAGTACGCCCCCTCGACACCCGTCGGCCGGTACCTGCTGGCTCACGAACTGACGCACGTCGTGCAGCAGGGACCCGGGACCGCCCCGGCGCGCTCCGGTCCCGGCCCGGCGGCCGCGGAACGCGAGGCGAACGCCGTGGCCCGCAGCGTCACCGGCAGCGGCCGCACCCACCCGCCGGTACGCCGGGACCCGGCCACGGCCGGACACGTCCAGCGGTTCGACAGCTTCGAGCACGTCCAGCTCGGCGACACGTCCGCCGGCGGTCCCGCCGGATACCTCCTGCTCGACGCCCACACCCGCGACCTGCCGCAGCACGCGACGCCGACCGTCGGCTGGCCGCCGGACTGGATCGCCCGCTACAACAACGGCTCGCCGGACCAGCGCCGTGCCATCACCCAGGGCCTGACCTACGGCGAGATCCTGGCGCTGTCCGGGGACATGTACGCCGACATCGACCCGCAGACCCTGGCCACCTCGGTGGCCGGGACGATGCAGCGGATCAACAGCGCGTCGCTGGTGGAGATCTACGACCTCATCCCGATCCTGCACTCGCGCGCGGCCACCGGGGAGTTCGAGACCGCCTCCACCGGGAAGATCGAGGCCGTGACCGGTGGCCGTTACCTGACCCTGGCCGCCCACAACGTCTCGCACTTCTCCAACGTCGGCGGCGGCCACAACAACATCGGCACCTGGCGGGAAGGGCACAAGGCCGCCCTCACCCTCGCCGCCACCGGCCAGGCGAGCGCTGCTTGGGCGATGAACGCGGCCGCGGACCACTTCCTCACCGACGCGTTCGCCTCGGGCCATCTGCGCCCGGACCGGGAGCACGAGGTGCACAGCACGGTGCCGGGGCTGGGCAGCGTCAAGAGCAAGGTCTGGCACGACCTCGACAACGAGTTCGGCGTCGCGGTCCACAACCAGCGGGGCGACCGCTGGCTCGCGTTCGGCGACGACAACCTCAACCACGTCCAGAACATGGTCCAGAAGTCCTTCGAGGCACGTGCGCCGGACATCCAGGGAGCCTTCGGCGCCCTGGCCGGACGACAGCCGATTCCCGGCATGGTGCCCCCCTCGCCGGCGACGGAGGGCGACGGGGTGCGCATCGCCCGCGAGGCCGTCGAGGCGTCGAAGGCGGACATCCAGACGGCCCTGCGCACACACAAGGTCCCGAGCGGGCCGTTCGCGGCCGAACAACTCGTACCGGTCGTCGACAAATGGAGCGAGAACCGCTGGGGAGAGGACGACTTCGCCGCGGAGATCGGGCAGTTGGCCTGGTCGGAGCTGCCGGGACAGCTGGCCGTGAACGGCGACACGCGCGCCAGGGAATGGATCGCGCGCCAGCCCGAGGGAGCCCTTCGCGACATGCCGCTCGACGAGAAGGTTCGGATGACGGAGCGCCTGCTCTCCGGAGCGATCAGCAACGACGACATCGACGCCGTCGTACGGCTCTACCGGGCCGGCGGTCCCGCCCACCAGTCCAGGCTGCGTCAAGTGATCGAACCCGTGATCCGCGGTCGCCAGCTCTCCCGGCTGCGCGCCCTCCTGGGCCGTCCCTGACCCCGGGAACCCGCTACGCCCTCGCGGGCCCGCGCCGCCCCCGGCTCAGTGCTCGCGGGCCCGCAGGCGGCGCAGCATGCGGGCGTCCTCGAAGCCGACGGCGCGGGCCGCGGCATCGACCGTGGCGCCGTGGCTGATGAGGTGCTCGGCGCGTTCCAGCCGGAGAGTCTGCTGATAGCGCAGCGGGGTGAGGCCGCCGGTGGCGCGGGTGAAC
The DNA here is from genome assembly GCF_014645815.1 of Streptomyces fuscichromogenes. GTDB lineage: Bacteria > Actinomycetota > Actinomycetes > Streptomycetales > Streptomycetaceae > Streptomyces > Streptomyces fuscichromogenes. Next base: position 190,652 of record NZ_BMML01000003.1, read on the forward strand.
AGACGGGTGAGCGTACGTTCGCTCACGCCCACGGTCGCGGCCAGGGCGGCCAGGGGCAGCGGCTGGTCGAAGCGGGCGTCCAGCAGGTCCTGGGCGTGGTGCACGGTGTCGTCGAGGTGGGACCGGTACCTGAGCATCGCGCTGGCCTGCGGTTCATGCCCGTTGCGCCGCGCGTAGACGACCATGTCCCGGGCCACCTGCGCGGCGACGGCGGGGCCGTGCCGGGTGGCGACCAGGTGCAGGGCCAGGTCGATGCCGCTGGCGATGCCGGCCGAGGTGACCACCCGGTCGTCGGCGGTGTGCAGAACATCGCGGACGACCGTCGCCCTCGGGTAGCGGCGCGCGAGCTCGTCCTGCACATCGTGGTGGGTGGTGCAGCGGCGGCCGTCGAGCAGCCCGGCCCGGCCGAGCGCCTCCGCTCCGGCGCAGACGCTGGCGACGGTCCCGCCCCCGGCGTGGTGGTCCCGGAGCGACCGCAGGGCGGCCGAGCCGATGGCGGGACCGCCGGCCAGCGTGAGCGCCCGCCAGCCCGGCACCACGATCAGGTCCTCGGGGCCCAGCTCGGGCCAGTCGAGCCGGGCCACCAGCGGCAGGCCCTGGGCGGTGGGGACCACCGGCTGCTCCGCGACGTAGTCGAGCGTGTAGGGGTGCCCGAAGTCGGCGGCCGTGGAGAAGACCTGCGCGGGGCCTGCCAGGTCCAGCAGATGGAGTCCGGGCACCAGAAGGAAGACGATGTGGCTCACGATCCGGTCATCATGCCCGACTCCCGGCCGCGGCCTCCAGTTCGCCGACCGTGGCGATGGTGGCGAAGCGTCCGGCAAGGGCGTACTCCGTGCGCCTGATGATCTCCTCGGCGCTCAGGGTCCGGGGGTCCGACAGCAGTTCCGCCACGCTCCGGTCGGCGGGTGCGGCCCGGTGCGGGATGGGGTTGGTCGCGGTGGCGTCGACGACGAAGGTGACCTGATAGCCGAAGTCGCTCGCGACCCGGGTGGTGGTCTCCACGCACTGCTCGGTGCGGATGCCGCAGACGGTGAGCTCGTGGATGCCGCGCTCGGTGAGGAGCTGCTGCAGGTTGGTGGTGGTGAAGGCGTTGTGCGAGGTCTTGTGGAGCAGCGGTTCGGTGTCAAGGCGCTGCAACTCCTCCATCAGCCGGACCTGTCCGAGGGCGGGGTCGAAGACATCGCCGCTGCCGGGCTCGGAGTGCAGCACCCACACCACCAGGTCCCCGGCCCGGCGGGCGAGCCGGACCAGCCGGTCCACCTGGTCGGCGATCTTCGGGTCGGAGATGGTCTCCCACAGCGGGCGGGCGCGGAAGGATTCCTGGACATCGATGACGATCAGTGCTCGGGTCATGCCTCCAAGCCTGCCCGGCCGGACCGAGCCGGTGACAGGCCTCATCGGGTCCGGGCCCGGACCGATCCGGTCACGGCCGGGGCCGTGAAATCCCCTCCTCGACGCGCCCGGCGGGACCGGTAGGCCGCCCTCGCGGCACGACGCCCGGTCGGCGGTGACGCGCTCGTGACGGCACGGTCACGGGGGCCCTGCCATCGTCCCTGGAACGAGAGAACGGAGGGACGACGCGGTGGCGAACTACCAGTCGATCGGATCGGTGGCCGAGGCCGTTGCCCGGCTGTTTCGGCAGGCGTGGCAGCCGGCGCTGCTCGGCGGGATCGAGCCGCAGTTCGACGTGTACCAGGGCAAGGACTTCTCCACCCCGATGGCCCAGGGCGTCTCGGTCTTCGTCTACCAGGTCAACGTCGACCAGGTACAGCGCACCCTGCCACCGGCGGCCCCCGACCACCGTCGCCCGCTGCCGGTGCGGATCTCGTTCCTGCTCACGGCCTGGGGACAGGACGCGTCCACCGAGCACGACCTGCTCGGCTGGGCGATGCGTACCATCGCCGACACCCCGGTGCTGTCGTCGGGCTTCCTCAACGCCGCCGTACCGGGGGTGTTCCGGCCCGAGGAGACCGTCGAGCTGGTGCCCATGGACATGAGCGACAACGACGTCTTCCAGCTCTGGCAGGTGCTCCCGGGCAGCCTCCAGCTGTCGGTGCCCTACCTCGCCCGGGTCGTCCGCGTCGAGTCCGACCTCACCGTGCCGCAGGGCGCGCCCGTCCAGGTGCGCGAGCTGGCCGTGGGAACGGCGGCCGGCTGATGGGCGTCCCCGGAGAACGCGAGCGGATCGGATACCGGGCGCCGCTGGCGGTGCGCTGCTTCGACGCGGCCGGTGCCCCGTTCGCCCGGGACGGCCTGAGCGCCGTCGCCTGGCCCGAGAACGACCCGGCGACGACGGTCCGCGCCACCCCCTCACCGTTCTCGGACCTGCTGGGCTTCGGCAGCGTGCCGGGCCGGCGCGCCCACCAGCGGGCCCGATCCACCGACGGCGAGCCGCTGAACTGGCCGGCCCCGGCGGCTCCCGAGCCGTTCGTGGTCCGGGTGACCGACCGCGCCCGCCGGTATCTGCCGACGACGGTCCTCGCCGAGGTGCCGGCCGGAACGCCGGTCGCCGTACCGCTGTATCCGGCCCCGGGGCGGCAGGCGCCGACCGGCTGGGCGGTCGTGCGGGGCGAACTCCACGGCGACCCGGACGGGGGACCCCTCGGGTGGGGGGTGGTGGAGGTGTCGACCGACGCCGGCCGCCACGCCACCGTGAGCGACGCCGACGGCCGCTTTCTGCTCTGCCTTCCCTACCCCGAGGCGCTGCCCGAACTGCCGGGCGGATCGGCGGCGGACCCCGCACCCGGCTCTACGGACCCCGCACCCGGACCCGCGGGCCTCGCCGCCCTCACCTGGCAGGTCACCGTCGCGGTCCGCTGCCAGCCCGGCGCCCTGCGCCGGCCCGTGGACTCGGCCGCGCAGGACCCGCCGTACCTGGACTCGATCCTCGGGCAGGCGCCCGCGCGGATCGACCTCGGCGGCGGACCCCAGCCGACCGTCACCGAGACGCTCACCTTCGGCACCGCCCTGGTACTGCCCCTCACGGTGGTGCCCTCGTGAACCCCGGCTCGACTACCGAGCCCCGGCCCGAACCAACCAAGCCCAGCCCCAGCCCAGTCGAACGAGCCGCGGAGGCGACCCGACGATGCCCCAATACCTAGCACCCGGTGTCTATGTCGAAGAGGTCGCTGGCCCCCGGACCATCCAGGGAGTCAGCACCAGCACGGCGGCCTTCATCGGGCCCACCCGCTCCGGCCCCACCAGCGGCCGGCCCGAACTGCTCACCTCCTACGCCGACTTCACCCGCCTCTACGGCGACGCGGTGGACCTGGAGTTCGAGGACGCCGGCCGCTTCCCCAACTACCTCGCGCTCGGCGTCAAGGGCTTCTTTGACGAGGGCGGCAGCAGCCTGTACGTGATGCGCACCTTCGCCCGGACCGCCGCGGGCGCCCCCGAGGACGACCACGGTCTCGGCTCGGTGCCCCGCGACACCGACGCCCCCCGGCTCAGCCTGCGGGCGCGCTTCCCCGGACAGGCCGGGAACCTGCGCGTCACCCTCACCCTCCGCTCCGGCACCAACGCGCTCACCGCCGGCGGGGACCTCACCCGGGTCCGGGAGTTCGACACCGTCTGGGCGACCAGGACCGCGTCCGACGACAAGGGCGTGTTCACCGTCCGCCGGGACCCCACCACGGGGGCCTGGACCCTCACCGGCGGCGCGTTCGCGCTGGCGCTGGACGAGGCCGGCGGTGTCTACCCGCTCACCGCCCTGGTCGAGGTGCAGCACCCGACCGTCGACGCCCAGGGCCTGCCCGCCTTCGGCCCGCCCCAGGCGGTCGGCGAGTTCGGGTTCGACCCCCGCGCCGTCGGCACCGGCATCACCACCGTCCTCACGGCGAACCCGCCCACCCGCCGCGCCGCGCTCAGCGTTCCGGTCGCCGTGGAGGGCGTGGCGGGGCTGGGCCAGGTGTCCGCCGACGACCTGCCCCGGGTGATCGCCGCGGCGCTCTTCGACGCCACCATCCTGGAGACCAGCCCCGTGGCGACGACCCCGCTGCAACTGCGGCAGCGCGTCGTCACCCTCACCGGCGGCAGCGACGGCAACGCCCCCGACGTCACCGAGTACGAGGGCGACCCGACCGGCTTCGCCGACTACCAGGACAACGCCACCGCGCTGCCCTTCAACGGGCTGCTCGCCTTCGAGTCGGTCGACGACGTCTCCATCGTCGCCGCGCCCGGCTCCTCCACCGGCTGGGACCGCACGACCGCCGCCCAGGGCAAGGCCCGCGCGATCGCCAACGCGGTGATCAACCACAGCGAGCGGATGATCTACCGGGTGGCCGCGCTGGACACGCCGCCGGGCTTCCTGCCCGACGAGGCGCTGGACTACCGCAACCAGCGCTCCTCGACGCACGCCGCGCTGTACTACCCGTGGATCACCGTCAGCAGCCCCGTCGACGGGAGCCGGGTCGACGTCCCGCCCGCCGCCTACCTGGCCGGGATCTGGGCGCGCAGCGACAGTGCCCGCGGTGTGATCAAGGCACCGGCCAACGAGGTCGTCCGCTCCGCGCTCGACCTCGAGACCCGGCTCAACAAGTCCCAGCAGGAGCTGCTCAACCCGCAGGGCGTCAACTGCCTGCGCTTCTTCCCCGGTCCCGGGTTCCTCGTATGGGGCGCCCGCACCATCTCCGACGACCCGGAGTGGAAGTACCTCAGCATTCGCCGGTACTTCAACTTCCTGGAGAAGTCGATCGACCAGGGCACCCAGTGGGTCGTCTTCGAGGTCAACGGGCCCGCCCTGTGGGACGCCGTACGGCACACGGTCGAGGGGTTCCTGTTCAACGAGTGGAAGAGCGGCGCCCTGCTGGGCGCCAAGCCCGAGCAGGCGTACTTCGTGCGCTGCGACGCCTCCACGATGACCGCCGACGACCTCGACAACGGCCGGCTGATCTGCGTCGTCGGCGTCGCGGCGGCCAAGCCCGCCGAGTTCGTCGTCTTCCGGATCAGCCAGTCGACGGCCACCCAGTCGGCCTGAGAGACGGCGACACCCACGGCCGGACAGCGGCCAACCGATGAGGAGCGGCAATGGCAACCCAACGTGACAACCCCTACGGCGGCTTCAACTTCCTGGTGGACTTCGCGACCGGCGACGCGAGCACGGTGCGCGGCGGCTTCCAGGAGGTCAGCGGCATGAACATCGAGGTGACCTCGGCGGACTACCGCGCCGGGAACTCACCGGTCAACCATCCCATCAAGGTGAACGGCGTCTACAAGATCGGCGACGTGACCTTCAAACGCGGGCTGATCGGCGCGCTGGACCTGTTCCAGTGGGTGGCCGCGATCCGCTCCGGCGACCAGTCCGCGCTGCGCACCGTGCACGTCTCCCTGCAGGACGAGGCGCACAACGGCCCCGTGATGACCTGGACCCTGCTGAACGCACGGCCGCTGCGCTACACCGCGCCGTCGCTCAACGCCAAGGCGGGCTCCGAGGTCGCGATCGAGGAACTCGTCCTGTCCGTCGAAGACATGAGCGTGGAGTAGCCCCCATGGCCGCCTCGACCCTCACGTTCTCCGGACGCCTGCCGGGCGTCGACGTCGCCGCCGCACCGCCCGCGGCCGACCTGCCGTTACGGCTGGACGTCGCGGCCTTCGTGGGATTCGCCCCGCTAGGCCCGCTCGACCTGCCGGTCGCGGTCGAGGACGTCAACCAGTTCACCGCCGTCTTCGGAGGCGAACTGGTGCTGGCCACCGACGCCGGCGTACCGGTGTACGCGCGCCTGGCCGGGGCGGTCAGGGCGTTCTTCGACAACGGCGGGCGGCGCTGCCACGTGGTGCGGGTGGCCGGGCCGGGCGCCCGGCCGGCCCGGTGGACGGTGCCGGGCCTGCGGATCTGGCAGCCGGACGGCACCGTGACGGGGGCCGTCGTCGAGGCGGCCTGGCCGGGCGCCTGGTCCGCGGGCATCCAGCTCGCCACCCAGCTGCTGTCCCGGCCGCTGGCCCTCACGGGCAGCTACCGGCGGTCCACCCCGACGGCCCCGGGACAGTTCCTGCCCGCGACCGGCGCGCCGGTCCCGGTCCAGCCGGGCGACCTGCTGCGGTTCACCTTCGGCCCGGACCACCCCGCCCTGTACACCCGGGTGCGGGGGCAGCTGCCGGGCACCGCCGCGGTCGCCATGGACATCGAGATGCCGTACACCGCCGGCTCGGACCCGGCGGCCGAGGACCGTCCCGACCCGGGCGCGCTGGCCGCACTCCCCGCCGAACTCCCTGTCGTCTCCGCCGAGTTGCTGCGTATGGACCTGGTGATCCGGCAACTCGGGCCCGACGGTTCACGGTTGCTCGACCGGCAGACCGACCTCGCCTTCAACGCGGCCGCATCCCCGGCCGGTTCGGCGGTCGTCCGCCCGGTCCCGACGGTCCGGCCGGTGTGGACGGACGTCCTGCAACCCGCCGACGACCAGGCGCCCGTCAGCGGCCGGTCGACGGTGCTGCGCGCGGACCCCGAATCCCTGTCGGCCGTGACGACCGGCCTCGTGGTCCCGGTCGGCATGAGCCCGCCCGGCGCCGTCACCGAGCCCGCCGACCCCGACGTCGACGGCACCGACGACCTCGGCACCTTTCCCGTACGGTCCTTCACCGACCCGGCGCTGGCCACGGCGACCGTGTACACCCTGACCGAGGACGCGGCCCAACTGACCGGCCCGGCCCGGCCCTCCGGCCGGCTCGCCGGCGTCCATGCCCTGCTGGACGTCGACGAGGTCGCCCTGGTGGCCGTACCCGACGCCACCCACCTCGGCTGGTCCCCGGCGCCCGCGGACCCGGACACCGCTGCCGGCCCGCCCGTCCTCGACGACCCGGCCGGTTACGACGAGGCCGCACTGCTCGACGTGCAGAGCGCGCTGGTGACGATGTGCGCGGCCCGCGGCGACCTGGTGGCGCTGCTCGGCGTCCCGGCGCACTATGACGCCGACCTGGTACTCGGCTGGCAGCAACGGCTCACCACACGCGGGCCGTTGTCCGACGCCGGCACCTCCGGCACGTCGCCGCTGAGCTACGCCGCCTACTGGCACCCGTGGCTGCGGGTCCTGGAGAACGACCCCCGCTCCACGGCACCGCTGCGCACCGTACCGCCCGACGGCACGGTGGCCGGCACGATCGCCGCCCGCGAACGGGACCGCGGGGCCTGGATCGCCCCCGCGAACCTGCCGCTGCGCGGTCCTGTACAGCTCGTCCCGGCCCTGACCGGCACCGACACCGCCAAGCTGTTCGACGCGCATGCCAACCTGCTGCGCCAGCGCCCCGGCACCATCACCGCACTCAGCGCGCACACCCTGTCCGCCGACCCGGCGCTGCTCCAGCTCTCCGTACGACGGCTGCTGATCCTGCTGCGCAGAACCGCTCTGGCCGAGGGCGCCCGCTACACCTTCGAGACCGACAACGACCGGTTCCGGCAGCTGGTGCGGGCGCGGTTCGAGCGGGTGCTCGCCGCGCTGGCCGCCCAGGGCGCGTTCGAGGACTACCGGGTGGCCACCGCCGAGGGCGACGACGGCACCGTGATCATCACCCTCCAGGTCGCCCCGACCAGTCCGGTCGAGTTCATCACCGTCAGCCTGGTCCGCTCCGGCGAGGGCCTGCTCGACGTACGGGAGGGCTGACGATGACGGCCAACGATCCACCCTTCACCGCGTTCCGCTTCGACGTGACCCTCGACCTGGACACCGCCACCCCCGGTTTCACCGGCCCGCTGTGCGACGCGGCCTTCGCCGAGTGCGAGGGCCTGGAGATGACCATGCAGCCCAGGACCGTCGAGGTCGGCGGCAAGAACGACGGCCAGGTCCACCTGGTCGGACCCGTCACCCACGGACAGCTCACCCTGCGCCGCGGCATGACCGACAATCTCCAGCTCTGGCAGTGGTTCACCCGGGGGACCCGGCCCGGCAACATCCGCACGGCACACGGCACGATCACCCTGCGCGCGGCCGACGGCACCCCCACGCTGCGGTTCACCCTGACCCACTGTCTGCCGGTACGGATGCGCGCACCGGCCCTGCACGCCCGCGACGGACTGATCGCCGTCGAGGAACTCGGGCTCGTCTACGAGCACCTGGACATCGCGCTGCCCGACGACACCACCCCCTCCGCCGCGCCCGGCACCCCGGCCACGGCCTCACTGGGCGGGGGGTCCCTCTGATGGGCACGGCGACCATCACCGAATGGGACCTGGTCAAGCACACCCAGGTCGACCCGGGCGTCCACCTCGTCGTCGACTTCGACCCGAAGAGCCTGCGGCTCACCTACAGCCCGACGGGCGTCACCGGCGCCGACGCGGCCACCAGGTCGGGCGCCTTGAGCAAGTTCGCGTCCCAGCAGACCGGCCAGTCGACCACGCTCAGCGTCGAACTCCTCTTCGACACCAGCGCGGAGAACACCACCGTCCAGGCCAAGACCGAGCAGATCGTCCGGTTCACCAAGCCGGACACCTCCAACCCCAGCGCCCCGGCACGGCGCGGGATGCGGTTCGCCTGGGGCTCGTTCCTGTTCGAGGGCGTGGTGCAGAGCCTCGGCCAGACCATCGACTTCTTCTCCGACACCGGTGTCCCGCTGCGGGCCACCGTGGAGATGACCCTCACCGAGGTGCGGCCGCCCGACCAGAGCGCGGCCCCGCCGCCGTCCGCCCCGCCTGTCAGCTTCGGCGCCGGAGCCGGAGCCGGGGCGGCCGCCCCCGCCGCCCCGGTCGGGACCACACCGCTGACGCTCAGCCAGTCCGGGGACACCGTGCAGTCGATCGCGGCACGGTCCGGCGCCGGCGTCTCGTGGAAGACCATCGCCGCCGCGAACGGCATCGACAACCCGAGGCTGCTGCCACCGGGCACCGTCCTCGACCCCAGCGCCCGTCTCTCCTGACCCGGAAGGACCGAACCACCCGTGCGCATCGACATCAACGAGCTGGAGATCCTCGAACCGGACACCCCGGCGGGACCGGACACGCACCCCGCCGAGGACACGAGCCCGGCGCGCCGACCGGCCGCCGACCTGGGCGAACAGCTGCGCCGCTGGCAGCGCGAGACCCTGGCCCGCGAACAGCGGCTGCTGGCGGACTGAGCCATGAGCCCCCTGCTCGCGGCCTATGTGTCCACCCCGGCCATCGTCCTGAACGGAACGGTCGACCCCGGCGCGGCCGGCGACCTCATGGCGCTCACGGTCGAGGAGACCACCGTCGGCCTGTCCTGGTGCGAGGCCACCTTCAGCAACTGGGGAGCCCGCGACGCGGTGCCCGGATACCGCTACCTCGGCGGCGACCCGATCGACCTCGGCACCCCGCTCGGCGTGTCCTTCGCGACCGACGGCACGGACACCCCGGTCTTCGACGGAAAGATCAGTGCCCTCCAGGCCGACTACCCCGCCGACCGCCCGGCGCGGGCACTGGTCTTCGCCGAGGACCGGCTCCAGGACCTCCGGCTCACCCGTCGTACCCGCAGCTTCGACGACGCCAGCACCGCCGACATCGCCGACCGGCTCGCCCGCGACCACGGTCTGACCGCGGACGTGGACCTGGACGGCCCGGTCCGCAAGGTCACCGCCCAGCTCAACCAGAGCGACCTCGCCTTCCTGCGCGGCCTCGTCCGCGGCGACGACGGCGAGATCCAGCTGGACGGCGACACCCTGCGCGTCCGGCGCCGCCCTGACCGGGACGGGGACACGCTGAGCCTCGACTACGGCGGCGACCTGCTGTCGTTCTCCGTCCGCGCGGACCTGGCGCACCAGGTCACGGAGCTCGCGGTGACCGGCTGGTCCGTCGCGGACAAGGCGGCCGTCCTGGAGACCGCGGACGACGCCGACCTGGCCGCCGAGCTGGCACCCGGCCAGCGCGGCGGCTCGGCGGCCCTGGCGGCCGCGTTCGCCGACCGCAGGGAACGGATCGTCCGCTCCACCCCGCTCGCCGGCGACGACGCACGGGCCCAGGCGAGGGCCGCCTACCTGGAGCGGGCCCGCCGCTTCGTGTCCGGCACCGGCCTCACCGCGGGCAACCCCGCCCTGCGCGTCGGTGTCCGGGTGCGCCTGACCGGCCTCGGCACCCTCTTCGACGGCGAGTACTACGTCTGCCGGGTCCGGCACGGCTACGACCTCGCACAGGGCTACCGCACCGAGTTCGACGTCGAGCGGCCCGGACTGGAGAGTGCCCGATGACCACCCCGCGCGCACAGTACTTCGGGATGTATCCCGCAGTCGTCTGCGACAACCAGGACCCCGAACGACAGGGCCGGGTGAAGGTACGGCTGCCCTGGTCGCCCGACTCCGGCGGTGACGAGTACGCCGTGTGGGCCCGCCTCGCGACCACGATGGCCGGCGCCGGCCGGGGCACCTGGTTCGTACCGGAGACCGGCGACGAGGTGCTGGTCGGCTTCGGTGGCGGCGACCCCGACTGGCCCTATGTGATCGGCGCGTTGTGGAACGGACAGGACGAGCCGCCGGAGTCGATGGACGACGGCAACAACCTCAGGTCGATCGTCTCCCGGACCGGGATCCGCATCACCCTCGACGACACCGAGGGCGCCGTCACCCTGTCGCTGAGCACCCCCGGCGGCCAGCAGCTGACCCTGGAGGACGGCGGCAGCACGATCCGGCTCGCTGACTCCGGCGGCAACTCGCTGGAGCTGGCACCGGCCGGCATCACCCTCACCGCCGCGAGCACGCTCTCCATCAAGGCCCAGGCCCTCCAGATCGACGCGGGTTCGGCCAAGTCGAGCCCGGCGATGTGGTCCCACGACGGAGCGCTCAAGTGCGACACGCTCATCGCCAACAACGTGGTGGGCAAGATCTACGCCGGCGGCCCCGGGAACCTCCAGTGAGCGCCGGACCCGAGCGGCTCCAGTGGACCGCCCCGGCACCGCTGTGGACCGCGGACACCGTCGGCACCGCGAGCCCGGCCTTCCTGCGCCCGCTGATCGCCGAACTGGACACCGACGCCTTCCTCGACGTGTTCCTGGCGATGACGGGCGGCACCGGCGGCCGGACCCCCGCGGACCTGGCCGGCCTGCCGCCCGCCCCGGACCCCGACGGAACCTACCCGCTGTACTGGCCGACGGCTCACCGGTACTACCTCGTCGCGGCGAGCCTCGTCTGCCGCCGGCCGGGGATCCCCGACCACGCCGTACCGCCCGGGTCAGGCGAACGGCCGTTCTTCGTCATCCGCCCGGCCGCCGCGGCCGGACCCGACGACGCGCTGCTGCCCGGCGAGCGGCAACTGCCGCTGCACGCCGCGCCGGTCGCCGCCTTCGCACCGCCCGCATCCACGGCGGCCACGCTCGGCATGGCCGCGGGCGGCCGGTCGACGCGCACGCTCTTCTACGGGTTCGTCCCGGTGTCCGACGGCGACCCCGACGTCCGCGACCCCACCCTCTACGTCATCCGCACCGTCCTCGCCCGCGACCCCTGTCCGCCGGTGCTCGGCGCACCGAGCCACTCCTTCGTCTTCGCCGGTCCGCTCCCGCCTCCCATCGGCCTGCGCACGGACCTCCTCCCAACGGGCCTCCCGAAAGGACCCACACCATGACAACGCCGGCAGCGCTCTACGGACAGGGCATCTCGTTCCCGCCCCGGGTCGGCCCCGACGGCGGCGTCGTCCGGTCCGCGGGCGAGACCAACGTCCGCGAGTCCGTCGTCACCATCCTGCGCACCCGCCCCGGCGAACGGGTCGAACGCCCCGACTTCGGCTGCGGCCTCGACCGGTACCTGTTCGAACCGAACACGGTGGCCACGCTCCGGCTGATCGTCGAGGACGTCCAGCGCGCGGTGACCCGCTGGGAGCCGCGCATCCGGCTGGAGGACGTCACCGCCGACGTCAACGCCACCGACCCGCGCGACGTGGACCTCACCCTCGTCTACACCCTGATCGCCACCGGGGACCGCGAACGACTGCGCATGACCCTCGGCGCGGAAGGCCAGGACCAGCCGTGACCCTGCCGATTCCGGTCCTCGACGACCGCTCCTTCGACCAGCTCGTCCAGGAGGCGCTGGCCCGCGTCCCGGTGCACACACCGGAGTGGTCCAACCTCAATGAGTCCGACCCCGGTGTCACCCTCCTCGAACTGTTCGCGTTCCTCACCGAGAACCTGCTCTACCGCAGCAACCGGATCCCCGAGGCCAACCGGCTCAAGTTCCTGAGCATGCTGGGCATCGCCCTGCAGCCGCCGAGCCCCGGCACCGGCCTGGTCACGGTCGGCAACGACAAGGGCCCCCTCGCCCCGCCGCTGCCGCTTCCGGCCGGCACCGAACTGCGGGCCGGACAGGTCCCGTTCACCACGAGCGCCCCGCTCGCCGTCCTGCCCGTGACCTCGGCGCTGTACTACAAGCAGCCGCAGACCGCCCTGGACGCCGCCACCCGCAGCCGCTACCAGCTCATCTACCAGACGTTTCTGGAGACCGACTCCGACGTCCTCACCTTCTACAAACCGGTGGCGCTCGACCCGCCGGCCACCGGTAAGCCGGATCCGGTCGTCGACCTCGGCGACCCGGTGAACGGCACCGTCGACCGCTCGCTCTGGGTCGCGCTGCTCGCGCCGAAGAACGCCGAACTCGACGCGGTACGGCGGGCGATCGCCGGCCAGACCCTGTCCATCGGCGTCTACCCGGCGACCCGGGTCTCCGGTCAGGTGCTGCCGCCGCAGCAGACCGGCACCCAGAACACCGACCCCGGGCTGGTGTTCGAGATCGCCGCACCGGAACCCGACCCGTCCGGCCCCGGCTTCGGGATCGGCCCGGCCCGCTACACCCGGCTGCCGGTGACCTACGCAGACCCGGTCCTGGACCGGCCCGGCCTGGTCCAGGTCACACTGCCGCCGTACGAACAACTGCTGCTGTGGGACTTCGACCCCGAGGAGGAGGGCACCGGCGACTTCCCGCCCCGGCTCGACGACGCGGCGGTCGCCGCCCGCCTGGTGACCTGGATCCGCCTGCGGTACGAGCCCACGGCGGCCGGCACCGGCACCGGCACGGGAGCCGGGTCGGACTGCGGTTGCGGATGCGGGGGTTCGGCCACCGGCACGTCCACCACCACGTCCACGACGACCTCGGCGGCACTGTCGGCCGCGACCGGCGGGCCCACCGGCCGGATCACCTGGGCCGGAGTCAACGCCACCCGCGCGGTGCAGTCCGTGACGGTCCCGGCCGAGCGCGTCGGCACCGGTACCGGCACCCCGTTCCAGACCTTCACCCTGGCCCGCACCCCGGTCCTGGGCGACGACGCGCCGGGCGGCCGCACCGTCGAGGTCCAGGACACCGACGGCACCTGGCACGCCTGGTCCGAGACCGACGACATCTACGCCGCGGGCCCCGACGACACCGTCTTCACCCTCGAACGCGCCACCGGCAAGCTCCTGTTCGGCAACGGCCTGTCCGGGCGACGCCCGCCGCGCGGGGCCGCGATCCGCGCCTCCTACTCCTTCGGCGGCGGCCTCCAGGGACAGGTCGCGATCGGCGGGATCAACCGCAGCGCCGCCCTGCCCGGCGGCTTCAGCCTCACCAACCCGGTGCCGACATGGGGCGCGGGCGACGGGGAGTCCACCGCCGACGGCGAAGGCGCCGTGACCCGCTGGCTGCGCCACCGCGACCGGCTCGTCACCGCCGACGACTTCCGCGACCTCACCCGGCGCACCCCGGGCGTCGACCTCGGCCGGGTCGAGGTACTGCCCCTGTTCAACCCCGACCGGCCCGGCGAACCGCAGGACTGGGCCGGGATGGTGACCGTCATGGTCGTTCCCCGCTCCGACCCGCTGCGGCCCACGGCCCCGCTGCCGGACCGGCAGTTCCTGAACGCGGTCTGCGGCTGGCTCGACCCGCGCCGCCTGGTCACCACCGAACTGCACGTGCGCGGACCGGAGTACCAGCCGATCCGGGTCTCCGTCGGGATCGTCGCCCTGCCCGGCCAGGTGCCCTCGCTCGTCGAACAGGCCGTCACCCGGGCCGTGGAGACCTACCTCTCCCCGCTGACCGGCGGACTTCCGGCCGCCGCCGACGACGGCCTGGTCGCGTCCGCCGCGGCGACCGGCACCGGCTGGCCCCTGGGCGTCGACGTCCGGCCGCAGGACATCGAGGCGATCGCCACCCGCGTCCCGGGGGTGCGCTACGTCGACTCCGTCCTGATCGCCATGACCGCCGCCGACGGAAGCGTGATCTCACCGGTGGACGCGGTGCCGATCAGCGGCCTGCGCCTGCCCGCCGCGACCGTGACCGTCGTCTCCGGGCCCGCGCCCGACCCGGCCGCCCTGACCGGCGGCAGCCAGCCCGCACCGCCGACCCAGGTGCCGGTCCCGGTCGTACCCGACACCTGCTGACCGGCGACCGCCGCACCGGGATCACCACGCCAAGGAGCTGTGAACGATGGATGTACAGGGTTCCCAGTACCACGTCGTCAACGGGATGGACGACTGGGGCCGTTGCACCGACGCGGCCTCGGGACGCACCCTCTCCGACGCGTGGTCCGACACCGCACCCGCCGCCGACGGCACCGCCTGGGAGTACGACGCGGACCTCGGTGTGCTCCGGCTGCGCCGGGACACACCGCTGTTCCGCCGGGCGAGCCGCACCCCGCTCCTCACCCCGGACAGCCGCCGGGGCTCCGGCCGGGACGCCTACGGCAACTGGTACTGGATCGACACCGACCGGCGTACCGTCCGCGGCCGTACCGGGTCCGCCCGGTCGGCCTCCACCTGGTGGTCCGTCGACGACCTCGCGGACAACTGCGCCTGCCGGAGCGCCGCACCGGGCACCTTCACGCACACGGGGGCCTGCCCGCCGGTGGACATCCTGCTCCAGGGGCTCGCGGTCACCACCCACCAGTACCTGCTCGTCGGCTACCGCGGCCGGCAGACGCCCTGCGAGGCCGGGCTGCTCGTGTTCGACCTGCGCGGCGGCGGCGCGCCCCTGCGGCTGGTATGGCCGGACGGCGACGCCTTCGACCCGTGGGACCTCGCCGACACCGCCGACGGCGGTGTCCTCGTCCTGGACGCCACGCACTCCGCGTACTGGCGGCTCGACGAGCACTTCCGGCTCCGCGGCCGACAGGCTCGACAGAGCACACCCGCAGTGCAGTTCGGGCCCGCCGACGGCACCCCGGCAACGATGCCGAGCGGTCCCGCCGTCCCCGAGCCCTGGCCGCTGGCCGACGCGGAGGGCAACCCCCTGCACGCCGTCGCCATCGAACCCGGGCCCGACGGCAGCGTGCTGGTGCTGGACGCCGGCCCCGGCCACTCCACGCTGTACCGCTTCGACGAGGGACAACTGCGCTGGACGACACCCCTCCAGGACGTCGTGGAGGCCGTCGACCCCCGGGACCCGACCAGCACCCCGACCCTCTACTCGCTGCTCGGCCACGACTTCTGCTACCTGGCGGGGCCGCCCGCGACGGGCCCGCTGCCGCCGCCCGTCCTGTACGTGGCCGACGCCGAGGGCGCCCAGGTGATCGCCTTCGACCTGGACCCCGACACCGGCGCGGTGCGGGCGCACGACGACTTCCTGCCGATGCGCCGGTGGGCCGGGCGGGCGCTGGTCCGCTCCGGCGCCGGCGCCTGGTACGACTTCGGGGAACGCTGGATCTCCCTGGAGGTGTTCACCGAGTGCCGGTTCGCCACCACGGCGACACTCGTGACCGCCGTCGACAGCGCCCGGACCGTCCCCGGGGACACCTTCGACAGCAGGCTGCCGGGGTGCGTATGGCACCGGCTCCTCCTCGACGCCCAGGTGCCGACCGGCACCGCGATGACCGTCCGGGCACGCGCCGACGACGACCCCGCCCTGCTGTCCCTGCGGCCATGGCTCGACCAGCCGGTCCCGTACCTGCGTTCCGGGGGACCCGAACTGCCCTGGACCGACGTCTGGGCCGACCGCCGGCAGCCCGACGGCACCCTGCCCGACGCCACCGGCACCTGGGAGCTGCTGTTCCAGGGGATCACCGGCCGGCACGTCCAACTGGAGATCACCCTCACCGGCACCGGCCGCTCCTCGCCGCTGCTGCGCTCGCTGCGCGCCTGGTACCCGCGGTTCTCCTACCCCGAGCACTACCTGCCCGAGGTCTACACGGGCACCCAGGGCCCCGACCGCTTCCTGGAGCGGTTCCTCGCCAACCCCGAGGGTCTCTACACCGCGATCGAGGAACGCATCGAGCACCTGCACCTGCTGCTCGACGCGCGCACCGCGCCGACCGCCGATCTGCCGTGGCTCGCGGCCTGGTTCGGGCTCGCCCTCGACCCGCTGTGGGACACCGGACGGCGTCGCTTCCTGATCCGGCACGTCGACACGTTCTACCGTCGGCGGGGCACCGTCCCCGGCCTCGTCGCGACACTGCGGGTGTTCCTCGACCCGGTCGTGGACGAACGGGTCTTCGACCCGGTGGGGGAGTGCGCCGGGGCGGCGGCCCCTTCGGCGATCCGGGTCGTGGAGCGGTTCCTGACCCGGGACGCCGCCCCGGCACCGGGCACCGCCGACGAGGACCCACGGACCCGGGTCCGCCGCTTCGCCCACCGGTTCGACGTGCTGGTGCCCGGTGACCTGTCGGCGGACGCCGCCGCCATGGTGACCCGCATCGTGGCCGCGGCGAAACCGGGCCACACCGCGTTCGAGGTCCGCCGTTTCCAGGATCTGTTCGTGATCGGCCGGGCCCGGCTCGGCATCGACACCCAGGTCGTGGCCGGCCCGAAGTTCACGCCGATCGTGACCGGCAGCGGCGTGCTCGCCGCCGGCCACCTCGGCTACGCCCACCCCTTCGACATCACCGACCGCGTCGTGAGCGACCGCGACCGGATCGGCGCCCTGCACGCCCTGTAGACGCCGCACGATGCCTTCTTGAGATCAGGAGAAGTCCGCGATGACCACCACGGAGCCCACCGCCGGGCCCTGCGTCTCCCTGTCCACGGGAACGCTCTGCCCCGACCAGCGGGTCAACTATTCGTACGGGATGGTGCTCGGCCTCGACGAGTTCCTCCAGGAACAGCTGTACCACCAGGAGAAGACCTACCGGCACCGCCGTCTGCTGCACGGGTACGGCACCAGTTACGGCTTGCAGGTGTCCATCGACCCGGGCCCCGGCGGCAGCCGGGACTACGTCATCGGCGTCAGCCGCGGTGCGGGCATCGACCAGTGGGGGCGGGAGTTCACCGTCCCCGAGCCGCAGTGCCTTCGGCTCCAGGACTGGTTGACGGCCCAGGAACAGGCGCAGCCGGGCATCATCCAGGAGCACAACGAAGGCTCCGGGGGCGCGACGATCTACGCCGTCGCGAGCTACGCCGAGTGCCTGGACAGTCTGGTGCCGCTGCCCGGCCAGCCGTGCGGCACCGGCGAGCAGACCCAGGTGCCGTCCCGGATCCGCGACTCCTGGACCATCGAGCTGCGCTGGGACCCCCCACCGATGCCGCGCTGGGACAGCGACCGACGGCTGGGACGCCTCCTCGCCTCGGTCTCGGTGGTCGAGCAGCAAGTGGGAAGTCTCCCGAACGAGACCGACCTGTTCGCCGCGGTCCGTGCCCTGGCCGACGACGCGCCCAACGGACCAGGGGACGTGGACCAGCTGCCCACGCAGCCCTTGGGCTACGAGATCGGCAGATGGCAGGCGGCGCGCGTCTGGGACGAGGTCTTCGCCATCTGGGTCAGCGAGGTCAGGCCCCGGCTCGAACCGGATCTGATCACCCCGTCGGAGACCTCGGATCCCGCGGTCCTCCTCGGGGCCATCGATATCTTCGGGATCAGCGCCGACGTCGGAACCATCTGGGGCATACAGGTCGAAGACGCGGGCCGGCCCAGCGTCCTGAACACCCAGCTGATCCAGGAACTGCCCCCGCCGCAGCGGACCGACAGGGAACCGGTCGAACTGGTGACGCTGGTGCCCTCCCCGCCCACGGCCAGTGCCTTCACCATCGATGCCTGGTTCCACCTGGACAACCCCGTCACCCTGACCGGACCGATCCAGGTCGTCACGGAGGCCGGCATCGCCTTGGCGTTCACGGCGACCGCGAAGCCGGTCGGTCCGGGGGAGTCCTCGACCTCCGCGAGCGTATGGACGCTGACTCCGCCGTCCGGGTTCA
Organism: Streptomyces fuscichromogenes; assembly: GCF_014645815.1. Classification (GTDB taxonomy): domain Bacteria; phylum Actinomycetota; class Actinomycetes; order Streptomycetales; family Streptomycetaceae; genus Streptomyces; species Streptomyces fuscichromogenes. Next base: position 208,666 of record NZ_BMML01000003.1, read on the forward strand.
AGCCCACCGCCGGCCAGCAACTGAGTGCGCGGTTCGAGTCCGACGCGGTGCACGTCGCGGGCAGTTTGACGCTGAACCAGTGGCGTGACCGGTCGAGCCTCCGTTTCCTGAACACGGCCCAGTTCGGTGGAGCCGTCCTGGCCTACACGACGGCGAACGGGACGACGAGCACCCTGCTGCCCGAAGCCCCGCAGAGCGAGCGGACCGCGGCCGACCCGCAGACCCCGCCGGCCGCCACCCCCCTCACCTCCGCCCCCTTCGTGACCATCACCGACACCGGCGCGACGGCGGACCGGCTGGACTTCGAGCTGTGGTTCCACCCCGACCCCCGGGGCACCCGGCGCGACATGCTCGTCCAGACCCCGCAGGTCCGGGCGTACGACGAGACCACCGGCGATCCCCTGACGGTCACCGACCCGACCCAGGACCCACGCAACGGCAACGTCTGGCACGTGACGACGAGCGCCCCCGCCGGCAGTGGCCCGCTCCCGGCCCACCTGCGCTTCGTCTTCCCCGCCGAGGGCTTCACCCTCACCGGCGCCGACTCCGGCAGTACCGCGCTGGCGAGCTGGATCGACAGTGCGGCCGTCGAGTTCACCGGCTGGGACCGGGGCGAGGCGAGCATCGTGGTCTTCCACCGCGTCCCGGCCTCCGGCGGCGAGCAGCCGGATGCCGCCCCGACCACCCGCACCAGGACCACCCGGGCGAAGACCGCCGCGCCCAGGACGACCGGCGGGCGGGGACAGCAGCGATGAGCAGCCAGACGATCGGGTCGGACTTCACCGGCGGCGCGCTGCTGCCGAACTACGTCAACGGGCGGCTGCTCGCCGCCGAGGACCTGGCGACCGGCCAGGCGAGCCTGCTCGCCCGGGACAACCGCATCGGCCGGGCAGCCGGTGCCGGGGTCGTCCAGGGACTCTGGGTGACCTCGGGCGCCACCACCCTCACGGTGGCCGCGGGCACCGGCATCACCCCGTCCGGGCAGCCCGTCGTCGCCGCGCGGACGATCACACTGCCGCTGGCCCTGTCGGCCACCACCACCGTCGACACCGCGGTCTTCTCGCGTTGCTCGGGCGGCGGCACGAGCACCGGCGTCGCCACGGGAAGCTACCTGCTCACGGCCCGACCGGCCCAGCAGCGGCAGGGCCAGGTGCCACTGGCCGCGTCGCCGGACAGCACCCTGTCACCGGGGTGCGCGGCCCGCTGGACCGCGGACGGGGTGGAGGTCCGGGCGATCTCGCTGCCCGCCCTCACCACGGTCTTCGGGGTCGACACCACGACGGACAACCTGCGCAATCTGACAGCCCATTGGTGCTTCGGCGCCGAACAACTGGTCGAACTGCCCAGCTATCCCTTCACCTTCGACCCGGCGTACTCGGGATTCGACCGACTCGACCCGGCGGACCTCACCGAACTGGACCTGCCCCTGGCGGTCTTCCGCTGGGACGGCCAGCGCGTGGTCGACCTCGACAACTGGTCCGCCCGGCGCCGGATCACCACCCCCGATCCGGTCACCTCGGGCTGGTCGGCGACGGTGGCCGACCGGCGCGACGCCGACGGCCAGGCGCGCTTCCTGCAGTTCCAGGAGCAGGTCGACCTGATCACCGCCGGCGGTGAGGCCCGCTTCATGGAGGCCACGCAGCACTTCGGGCTGCTGCCCCCGGTCGGGTTCCTGCCCGCCGCCTTCCAGAACGGGACCATCGCCGCGAGCAAGGACGCCGCCTCGGCGGCGACGGCGGGCCGGAAGCTGTCGGCCGCCTTCACCGGGTCCCTGTTCGACCCGTGGACCTTCTTCGGCGGCGCGGCGAACTTCGGTGGTGTCGTCACCTGGTCGGTGGCCGACCTCGCGCTGCGTCAGTCCTGGCAACTGCCGCCGGAACTGACCTCGTTCAACTCCGACGAACGGGGAGTCCGGCTGACGTTCTACTGGGTCCGGGAGAACCTCGACGCCTCCGAGAGCATCCCGACCTACGTGGTGTTCATGACCGACCTGCCCTGGCAGCAGAGCTCCGGCGGGACGGTCACCAAGGCCGCCGGGACCGCGGACCCGCCGAAGGGCACCGGCACGTGAGCGACACCGTACGCATCGCCAGGATGCGCCTGCCCCGGCCGCGGCACGGCCCGCCCGACGCGTACGCCGCGGTCCGTGCGCTCGACCTCGCACCGACCGTGCCGGACCGGTCCGTACTGGTGATCCGGCGGCTGAGCGTGCCCGCCGCGCAGCCGGGTACGGTACGGGACCGGGTCGCGGCCCTGCGCGGGAGCGCGGCCCGGCCCGCGCTGGGCCCGACGCCGCCCGACTGCACGGCGGTGATGTTCAGCGACGAGGTCGAGGCGATGACCTGCCTGACGACCGATCTGCTCGCGGGCCGCGCCGCGGACCGCTGGTACTGGCCCGCCGAGATCCGCAGGGGTGTGCATTCCACCGGCACCGGCACGGCGTTGGCCCGGATCTGGCTGGACCGGCCGGCCTGGGTACCCGCGACGCTGGCCCAACTGGCGCGGCGTTCCCCGGGTTTCCCGGGCGCACGGCAGGGGGACGCGGTACGCGCGACAGCCCTGTTGTCGGACGCCGAGGCCAGGGCCGTGATCGGCGCGGTCCTGGCGGCATTCCATGCGACGGGGGAGTCAACTGGGCTGACGGGGCTGCGAATCGGGGCCTCGGCTGAGCCGGACGGCGTCGATGCCGGCGCGGGGGCGGTGCCGGTCGGGGCTGGGGCAAGGGCAAAGGCAAGGGCAGGAGCTGGGGCTGGGGCGGTGTCGGCCGGGGCTGTGACCGCGGCGGATCGGCTGTCCGCCCGGGCACCGGATCGGCCGCTCGCCGTGGCCTCGTACGGGCCGGAGACAACCGGCGCCGCGCTCCGGCCTGCCGGGCGGGCGCTGCTGGCCCTCGCACTGACCCTCGCGGCCAGGCCCTGGGCCGCCCGCGACGGCCGCCTCGCCGGAGAGATCGACGACCTGCTGCGGCCCGCGGCCCCGGCGCCCCCGCACCCTGCCGGACCGCAGGCGTATGCCACGCCGGACCGGATCGCGGACCGCTCGACGAGTCCCGGTGACCGTCAACCGGTGGACACCTGCGTCGACTTCGGGGCCGCCGAGTCCGCTCGTCCGGCGAGTGTCCGGCCGCCGGCGGCAGGCCGCCCGGAACCGGCCGGCAGGCCTCCCACGACCGGCATCGCGCCGCGACCGTGGGAGGCGCCCACCGATGACCTCTCGGACTCGTGCCCGCCCGGTACCCCCCAGCCATCCGATGCGACCGCAATGCCGACCGCCGGCCTCCAACGCGCGGAAGCCCGAACGAGGGGCGGGAGCCGAGCCGTCGGGACGGCCGCCCGTGCGGGCACCGTCATCGAGACCCGCTTCGCCACCCTCTTCTACGCGGTCAACCTCATGACCTGGCTGGACCTGCCACGCATCGACGTCGACGCCGACGAGCCGGGCTCGGGGCCCGTGTCCGGCTGGGCGACTCTGGAGGCGCTGGGCGCCTGGCTGTTGCCCGACGCGTCCGCCACCGGACCCGGGACCGGGGACCGGGACCCGATCTGGCGGACCCTGGCCGAACTCGACGGCCGGGACCCGTCCACTCCCGCGTCGCTGCGGCTCGACCGGCTCACCGACCGGCTGCGGGACCTCCTGGACCGCCGCCGGCTCACCCCCGAGGTGTTCGCGCGGCCCGGGACCGTCGTGATCGGCCGGACCCACGTCGACGTGCTCCTCGGCCTGCACCAGATCGACCTCGCCGCCCGGTCCAGCGGCCTGGACCAGGATCCGGGCTGGGTCCCGGCCCTCGGCCGGATCATCGCCTTCCACTACGACGGCTTCGACCACGACGGCTTGGACCACGACGTTTTGGATCACGACGGCTTGGTCCGCGACGGCTTGGTCCACGACAGCTTCGACGGCGGGAACTGAGATGCCGACCATCGCTCCGACGACCGACCTCACCGGCCGCGATCTGCTCGACCGGATCCTCCGCAGGCTCGCCGAGGCGCCGCACACGGCGTCCGACCCCCTGGCGAACCCGCCCTGGCTCGACGAGTACCGAGCCGCCGCGCACGCCGACGCCCCCACGGCACAGCACGTACGACAGCCGCCGTCACCGCACCGGCTCGACGCCCCCGACAGGCTGCTCCTCATGGCGGCCGGCCTGATCGAGGAGGACGTCCGGTTCGGCGCGCTCTTCGCGCATCTCCAGGACCCCCTCCCGTCCCGCCGGCCCTGCGTCGGCCTGCTCAGCTGGCTGCTCGCGGACGACTCCCGGCCCGCGACCGAGCTCACCGGCCGGGTGCAGAACCTCGTACGCCGAGGGCTGCTGGAGGTCGACAACCCGGCCGACCCGCGCTCGGAGTGGGTGGTGCAGGTTCCGGTGCCGGTGTGGGATCTGCTGCGGACCGGCCGGATCGGCCCCGAGACGCTGCCCCCCGGGCTGACCCTCCGGCCGCGGTCGGGGTTCCCGCCGCCGGAGGCGGTCGTGCTCTCGGCGGCCGCGGCCGCCCTGGTCCCGACGCTGCCCGCGCTGCTGCGGGACGGTTCCGTCTCCGCCCTCGTCGTCCGCGGAATGGCGGGCTCCGGCCGGACCACCCTGCTCGGCTCGCTGGCCGCCGCGCTGGACCGGGATCTGCTGGTGTACGAGGGACGGCCGGGCGACGACGCCTGGCGGCTGTTCGGCGCCCTCGCCTCGGTCGCGGACGTGCTCCCCGTCGTCCGGTGCGCACCCGGGCCGGGCGAGACCCTGGCGCTGCCCCGGCCGCCCGGCGTCGACCAGCCGTTCGGCGTCGTGATCGGCCGCACCGGCGGCGTGACCGGCGAGGCCCTGGACCCGGCGCTGACCGTGACCCTCGGCCCATGCGGCCCGGCGGACCGCCGCCGACTCTGGAACGCCCTGGGCGTGACGGGTGCCGCGACCGACCTCGACACCATCGTGGACCGGTTCCTGCTGACCCCGGGCAGCATCCACCGGGCGGCTCCGCTGGCCGTCGCTGGAGCGCGCACCGCAGGCCGTACGGCGGTCACGCCGGCCGACGTCGCCGCCGCGACCCGCACGCTCGACCGGCAGAGCCTGGAGGTGCTGGCCCGTCCCCTGGACCCGTTGCCGGCCGGTGACCCGCCGGTGCTCACCCCGGCTGCCGCGGCGGAACTGCGCACCCTGGTCATGCGGTGCCGCCACCGCGAACGCCTGACGACCACCGCCGGGGGCGGGCGCGGCGGTCCGAACCGCGGCGTACGCGCCCTGTTCGGGGGGCCGAGCGGCACCGGCAAGACCCTGGCCGCGCGGCACCTCGCCGCGACGCTCGGCCTCGACGTGTTCCGGGTGGACCTCGCGGCGGTCGTCAACAAGTACATCGGCGAGACCGAACGCAACCTCGACCAACTCCTGGGCCGGGCCGAGGAACTGGACGTCCTGCTGCTGCTCGACGAGGGCGACGCCCTGATGACCCGGCGTACCGACGTCGCGAGCGCCAACGACCGGTACGCGAACCTGGAGACCAACTTCCTGCTGCAACGGCTGGAGACCTTCGAGGGCATCGTCGTGGTCACCACGAACGCCGGCAACCGCATCGATCCGGCCTTCCTGCGCCGGATGGACGTGACCGTCGACTTCGTGCCGCCCGACGCCGGACTGCGCAGCCGGCTGTGGTCCGCTCACCTGCCCGGCGAGCACCGGGTCAGCCCCGCGGTGCTGGCCGACACCGCCCGCCGGTGCGACCTGACCGGCGGTCAGATCCGCAATGCCGCGCTGCACGCGGTCCTCCGTGGCCTGGAGAACGGCACGCCCGTCGGCGACGAGGACCTCATCGAGGCGGTACGGCGGGAGTACCGCCGCACCGGGGCCTCCTGCCCGCTGCCGAACCACGTCCCGGTCCGCGCATGAGCACACCACCGGGCGTGCCCGTGCTCCCGCTCGTGAGCTGCATCATGCCGACGCACAACCGGCGGCGGTTCGTACCGCGTGCGATCGCCTACTTCCTGCGCCAGGACCACCCCCGCAAAGAACTCGTGATCGTCGACGACGGAACGGACCCCGTCGAGGACCTGGTGCCGGAGCTGCCGACCGTCCGCTACCACCGGCTCACCCGGCGCGTCACGCTCGGCGCCGCGCGCAACCTCGCCTGCGAGGCGGCCGCCGGCAGCGTCATCGCGCACTGGGACGACGACGACTGGCAGGCCCCCGACCGCCTGAGCAGGCAGGTCCGGCAGCTGACCGCGGGACGGGCCGAACTGTGCGGCATGACCAGCCTGCTCTACTACGACCCCGCGGCCGACCGGGCCTGGCGCTTCACCTGGCCGTCCCGGCTGCCCCGCCGGCTCGCGGGCCAGAGCCTGTGCTTCCGTCGCGACCTCTGGGTCCGCTCCCCCTTCCCGGACCAGGCCGTCGCCGAGGACTCGGCGTTCGTCCACCGCCTGATCAACCGGACCCCCACCCTGACCACACCCGGCGACGCCCTCGTGGCCCTGGTGCACCCGGCCAACACGGTCGCGAAGTCGAGCCGCAACGTCCATGCCTCGCCCGCGTCGACGCAGGAGGTCCGGGCGCTGCTCGGTCCGGACCTCGATCTCTACCGCTCCCCGCGGACCTGAGCGGCCCGGTCTCGCCCCCTACTTGACGTACTCGGCTTCCAGTTCCGCGATCCTCCGGACGATCTCGTCGTACGCCCGCGCCTCGCGGGCCCGGGCGCCGTCGACGTCGGCCGCGCTGTACCCGAACCTCTCCGCCTTCGCGTACGGGATGTCCGCCCAGCTCTTGTTGGACTTCAGGCTGCTGCCGTTGGCGTCCGCCCGCATGCGCACGAGGTTGTCCGGCAGGTCGCCGAGAGCGGCCAGCTCGGTCCTGAGCACTGCCTGCACCTCGGCGGGTGCCTGCGCGTAGAACGCCAGCAGCCTGCGGAGCTGCGGCAGCCTGGTGATGCGGTCCAGCGACACGAGGTGATCCGTGGCGAGCTTCGGCTTGGTGACCTGAGCGTTCCACGCGGCGGGGGACATCACCTGGTCGACCTGGACCCGGCCGGCGGCGACGTAGTTCGGGCCGTTGCTCCGCATGAGGTCGTTCAGGCTCCTGCTCGCCTGACCGAGCGCTTTCTGCGCGGCGTCCCGCTCCTCGGCGGCGGCCGGCAACTGCCTGTCCGTCACCGCGGTGGCCGCGCCCCCGGCGTCCTGGGCCTCGTGCTGCAGGGCGTAGTTGCGGCCCAGCCAGTCCAGGTACGCCGTCTCCTCGGCCGTTCGCCCGGCCTCCCGGCGCAGTTCTCCGACGGCCTCCACCCTGTCGTCGTAACTCGGCAACCGGCTGATCCGATCGAGCCGGGCCCGCAGCGAAGCGGGCTTCGCGGGTCGCTCTCCCGCCTGCTTCAGCAGCCGCTCCTGGGCACTGCGCTGCTCCGCCCGGTGCGACGAGACCGCCGCCTCGGCGGCCGCGACCGCCTGCTGCTTGCCCTCCAGCCTCTCGGCGGCCCGCTGCCGGCCCGCCGCGTCGAACCCGGCCGCGGGCCCGGGCCCCTTCGGAGCGGCCGCCGAGGCGGTCGGGGCGACTTCGGCCGGGACCTGGGTCGGGACCTGAGCCGGGACTTGTGCCGGGACCTGAGCCGGGACTTGTGCGGGGGCGGTCCGCACGGCCGGCCCGCTGGCAGGCGGCACGGGCGACGGTATTTCCGCCGCCGGCCGCAACGGTTCGGTGACACCGGCTCGCGGGGGACCTCCGGCAGCCGGTCCCTGGGTCACCGGCTCCGCCGTGGACACGCCGAGCATCCCGGCGGCCAGGACCTTTTGGACGGCCCCGCGGAAGCCGGTCGCTCCTTGCGGGCGGGGCGCCGGGATCTCGGTGGTGAGAGACTCCTCGACCGGTGCCTCGGGCAGACCGGCGGGTACGGATCCCGTCCGCGGGCGAGGGCCCGCTCCGGCCATTCCCACCAGGAAGGCCATGTACAGGTGGAGAGTCTCCCGCACGTCCGCCAGATACAGGGCCTTGGCGTTCACCTGGTCGAAGGTCACCGGCCGGCCGTGTCGCAGGGGCGATCCGAGCCAGGCGCGCACCTGCGGCTGGATGGACAGCATCACTTTGCACAGGTCCCACTCGTTGAGGGCGGCCTCGTACTCGGGCCCCAGAGCGGATCGAACCCCCAGATCCCGGACCTTGTACAGTCCGTCGACGTACTTCCGCACGTCGGCGCTCCGCAACCTTTCCCGGATCACGGCGTCGCGCGCGGCGGCCCGGTTGTGCCGGTTGGACCAGTACCGGCTCCAGAGCAGGAACATCTCCTGATCAGTGAGCATGTTCTCGGGATTCTGCGGATCCCGGGGGTCGCCGTGCGCGGTGTGGCTCTGCGCGGAAGCCGCCTGCCGGTGGACGACCCCTGCCTCCCCGGTCCCCGCGAGCGCCGTCCCGGGCGCGGCCCCCGCGCCGACGGCGTCGGCGGCCCGTTCGGCGGTATCACCGGGGGAGCTGAGCCTGGTCGGCGCCGTGGGCATGCGGCCGCCCTGTTGGACGACATGACTCACCTCGTGCCGGAGCAGCCGGAATCCCGCCGTCGTGTCCGGCGCGTAGCGGCCCGTGGCGAAGGCGATGTGGTTCCCCACCGTCCACGCGCTCGCGTCGATGGATCGGGCGGACTCCGCCGCCTCGGCGTCCGTGTGCACACGGACGTGACCCAGACCGCGGTCGAAGACCGCCTCCAACCGAGCCCGGACCGCCGTACCGAGCGGCTCTCCCGCCCGCCGGTCGACGACGTCCGCGACGGCCTCCAGCCCGTCCGTACGACCGCGCCGCGCATCGCCCGCGCCACCGGACTCGGCCCACAGCGGGACCGTCCGCCCGGCTCCGCCCGCCCGCGGCGCGGCGCGCAGCCTGCTCCTGACCTCGGCCGGGCCGCAGGCCTTCGCCGACCCGGGCTCGGGTGCATGCTCACTGCCCACGTCCGCCTCCGTCGAGTCGTGTCGAGCCGCTTCGCCTCAGGTGCCGCCGATCCGACTCAGCCTGCCCGTCCGCCCGTCACCATCCCGTCACGGCACCTCTGTTCCGCGCGCTCACCGACGGGGCGTCAATCCTGACCGCATTCGAGCCCTCACCGCCGCACAGCACGAGGAGCATGATGAACAGATCAGGCAAGCGACGCGGCGGCCTCATCGGGGTGCCGCTGTCCGCGGTCGTCGGCGGTGCCGTCCAGCCGGCGGTCGCCGCGCCGGTGCGGGACGCGGGGGACCGGGCCACGCCGTTCCGGAAGTCTCCCGTGCGGTCGACCGAACGGGAGATCGCCCGGACGCTGTCCGCCTCGCTGCGTGACCCGCGGTGGCGCGAGCAGGTCCGTACGGCCGTGCTCGGCACCGAGGACGTGGACCTCCAGGCGCTGACGGGCAGGACCGCCGCTCCGGCGGGCGGGAAACCGCTCGCCTCCGTCTCTGCCGCGGACCGCCGCCTCGCGGGGCTGAAGGGCCTGCCCGCGTCGACCGGGTCGCCGCTGCGGGTCCGGCTGGGCTCGCCGTCCACGCGGCCGCACCTGGACGCCGGAGTCACTCCCCGGATCGCCGTCGCCGCGGCCGACGACCACGCCAAGGACATCACGGCGTACGACAGCCAGGGCCACGCCCATGCCGTCGACGCCGCGCGCGTCCCCGACCGCCCGCTGTACATCCTGGACATCGACGTCACCAAAGCCCACCGGGTCGGCCTGAAGGTGCTGCAGAAGGCCTTCGCGGACAAGGCACCGGCCTCCCGGCCGCCGTACGTCGACGAACGCGCCGGTCCGCGTCGCGAGCGGCGCCGTTCGGACGTCCGGCCCGGTCAGGCGCCCCCTTTCGGCGACCGGAGGGAGCCGGGCCGCCCCGCCGAGCAGGACACCCGGAGGCGGAGGGCGTGAGGTGACGTCATGGCGCGGCTTCTTCAGGGCCGGTGTTCTGGTCGTGGGCCAGGGCGTGGGTGACCGCGGTGGTGCTCTCGTACAGGGCCCGGTACTGGCTGAACCGGCGGTCGTGGACAGCCGCGGTGGCGGGATCGGGGCGGACGACCGTCTCGGCGGGATTCCAGGCCGCGATGTCCGGCCGGCCGATCAGACCGGCGGCGAGGAAGGCGGCACCGTAGCTGGCGCCGATGGTCGTGCGGGGGACGACCTGTTCGAGGCCGGTGACATCGCTGACGATCCGAGGCCACAGCCCGCCCCGGGTACCGCCGCCGACCGCGACGATCCGCCGGATGTCGGCGCCGGCCGCGAGCATCGTCTCGACGTTGTGCCGGACACCGTGGGCGGTGGCCTCCAGCGCCGCCCGCATCAGGTCGCCCCGGGTGTGAGCCAGCGTCAGGCCCGCGATCACGCCCCGGGCGTCGGGATCCATGACGGGTGTGCGTTCCCCGGCGAAGTACGGCAGCATCACCAGGCCGTTCGCTCCGGGGGGCGAGGCGGCCGCCTCGTCGAACAGCACGCCGGGGCCGACGTCCCCGCACAGGTGCCCCAGCCAGTCGGTGACGGCTCCGGACGTGGCCATGCCGCCGGCCAGGCAACGGGTGCCGGGCAGGGCGCCGACCGTGGACCACATCGACGGACTGGTCACCAGCCGGTCGACGGTGTTCACCAGGAACATCGTGGTGCCGTACATCAGCATCAGGTCGCCGACGCCGTGGCCACCGACGCTGATGGCCTCGCTCCAGGCGTCGATCGTCCCCACGATGACCGGTGTCCCGGCCGGGATGCCCGTGCCGGGAACGTTCACCCGGCCGGCCTCCTGACCAGGCCAGCGCAGCGGAGGGAACTCGATGCCGGGTGCGATGTGCTCGGCCCACTCGGGGATCCAGCACTGCTCGTGGATGTCGAACAGCGGGGTGCACTGGCTGGCGGAATGCAGGTCCAGCACATAGGCGCCGGTCAGCCGGTGGGCGAGCCACGACGCGGGCATGAGGAGGCGGCGGGCACGTGCCCACACCTCGGGCTCCCGCTCGCGGATCCAGGCGAGTTTCGGCCCGACGGCCTGGGACGACAGCGCCGACCCGCACCTGCGGAAGACCGCGTCCGGCCCCAACTCCCGGTTCAGCCGCGCGATCTGTGCTCCGGCGCGGGTGTCCACGCCGTACAGCACCGCCGGCCGCACCGGCTCTCCCGCGTCGTCGACCAGGAGGGTGCACGGGCCCATGCCGCTGACTCCGACGGCCCGGACGGCGATGTCGTCGCGGTCGAGCAGTTCGGCCGCGAGCGAGACGAACTCGTCCCACCAGACGTGGGCGTCCATCTCGACATGCCCCGGACGGGGGCGGTCGACCGCGTGGGCGCGCACGGCCTCGCCCAGGATGCGGCCGTCGGCGTCGACCACCACGCCCTTGGTGCTGGAGGTGCCAACGTCAACTCCGAGGACGACGTCGATCATGTACTGCCTCCCTTGGCGCCAGGCGCGCCGTCGTGGGTTGCCGCTCGGCCCGGCGGGCGGGCGCGGTGCGGCCGGACGACTGCCGGAGACGCCGTCACATCACATCTCTACCTCGGACAGGCGTGGCGGAGCCCCGGTCTCCGTGGCAGTACCCGAATACCGGATCCGTGGCCGATACCCGGACTTCACGGTGGGGACCGGCTTGCGGGCGTCGTTGACATGCCCCTGCCTTGTGGCTAGCTTCACGAGGAGTTCCCGCTGGGCTCCTTGGGTGCCCATGACCCAGGGGCCCATCGAGGCGTTCGCACCTCAGGCACCTCATCTCCACGGTCGGACAACGTTGTCAGCCTTGGGTGGCCAAGACGCTCCCGGCATGCCGTTCATCACCCGGGGCCGCGTTCCCGACGCGGAGACAACGTTGTCGGACCTCAACTTCCGAGTAGAGGAGCAAATCCCGTGATCACACGACCGTCCAGACCTCCCGGAACCATGGCGATCGGTCTCCTCGCCGCCGCGGCGCTGGCCGCGGCCGGGCTGTGCACGCCCGCGTGGGCGGCCGGGAAGGCCGCGCTCGTCACCTCGCCGGCGACGCTCGTCAATCCGTTCATCGGAACGTCGAACCAGGCCGACGACTTTCCGGGTGCCGACGTCCCGTTCGGCATGGTGCAGTGGAGCCCTGACACACCGTCGCGTCCCGACGGCGGGGGCTACGAGTACAACGACTCGTCGATCACCGGCTTCAGCCTGACCCACATCGCCGGACCGGGCTGTGGCGCGGCCGGTGACATACCGGTGCTGCCCACGGTGGGAGCCGTGAACACCGGTGCCACGGACACCTTCTCGCACACCAATGAGTCGGCGTCCGCCGGGTCGTACAAGGTCACGCTCGACAACCAGGTGACCACCGAGCTGACCACCACGACCCGCAGCGGGATGGCCCGCTTCACCTTCCCCTCGACCAGCCAGGCCAACCTCGTCTTCAAACTGACAGGCAGTCAGAACGGTGCCAGCTCCACCCAGTTCACCAAGGTGTCGAGCACGGAGGTGAGCGGGCAGGTCACCAGCGGCCACTTCTGCGGTGCGGGCAACACGTACACCGTGTACTTCGACATGCTCTTCGACCAGCCCTTCACCACACAGGGCAGCTCGCCGGCCGAGGCGACGACCAGCACTGCCACCCCGTCGGCCAAGGCGTCGAAGAACTCCGCCGAGAAACCCGGCAAGCCGGTGCTGCACGGAAAGAACCCCGGCACCCCGCACCCGGCGTCCGGGCGGTCCACCGAGGCCGGCGTCGCCCCCGCCGCCGCGGCCTCGAACGGCTACGTCACCTTCAACACCACGTCCGACCCGGTCGTGCAGGCCAAGGTCGGCGTCTCCTACGTGTCGGTCGCGGGCGCGGTCGCCAACCGGACGGCGGAGAACACCGGTTGGGACTTCGACGCGACCCGCACCGCCGCGCAGAACGCGTGGAACAGCACCCTCGGCAAGGTGCAGATCGCCGGCGGGACGGCCGCACAGCAACAGACCTTCTACACCGCGCTCTACCACTCGCTGCTGCACCCGAACGTGATCAGCGACAGCAACGGCCAGTACTACGGCTTCGACGGCAGGACGCACACCGTGGACTCCGGCCACAGCGCGGTGTACGCGAACTACTCGGGCTGGGACATCTACCGCTCCCAGGCCCAGCTCGAAGCCCTCGTCGCCCCCCAGGTCGCCTCGGACACCGCGCAGTCGATGGTCGACGACTACACGCAGACCGGGGTCTTCCCCAAGTGGTCCGAGAACAACGGGGAGTCGTACGTCATGGTCGGTGACCCGGCGGACGCCATCATCGCCGACTACTACGCCTTCGGCGCCCGGAACTTCGACACCACCACCGCCCTGGCCGACATGGTCAGACAGGCGAGCACCACCAACAACGACCGCCCCGGCCTCGCGTACCTCAACTCGCCGGGATACATGCCGCACGACGGCAGCTACGGCTGCTGCAACTTCTACGGCCCGGTGGCGACCACCCTGGAGTACGACACCGCCGACTTCGCGGTCTCCGCGATGGCCGGAGCGCTCGGCGACACCGCCGACCAGAAGACGTACGCCAACCGCGCACAGGACTGGCGCAACGTGCTCAACCCCGCCTCCGGTTTCGTGGAACCCCGTAACGCCAGTGGCTCGTGGACCGGTGGCTTCGACCCCACCAGCGGCACCGACATGGTCGAGGCCGACTCGTGGATCTACACCGGAATGGTCCCCTTCGACATCGGCGGCCTGGCGCACGCCAAGGGCGGCAACACCGCGATGAGCCACTACCTGGACACCGTGCTGCGCAGTTACACCGGCGCCAACGGCTACGCCTGGGTGGGCAACGAGCCGAGCATCGAGCTCCCGTGGGAGTACGACTACACCGGGCAGCCCTACAAGACCCAGGGCACGGTACGGGCGATCCAGGACCAGATCTGGGCGAACACCCCCGGCGGCCTGGCGGACGGCAACGACGATCTCGGCGCGATGAGTGCCTGGTACGTGTGGTCGGCGCTCGGCATGTTCCCCGAGACACCGGGCACCGCCGATCTCGCCCTGGGATCACCGCTGTTCACCCAGGCCGTGATCGCCCTTCCCGCGGGCGGGACGCTGACGGTCGACGGCGACGGCGCGGCCGACAACGCCCCGTACGTGCAGTCCGCGGCATGGAACGGCACGGCCTGGAACAACGCCTACGCCCCCACCACGGCGATCACGTCCGGCGGCACGCTTGACTTCACGCTGGGCACCAGCGCCAACACGTCCTGGGCGACGGCGGCCACCGCGGCACCTCCCTCCTACGCGGGTGACACCACCGCACCGGCCTCGCCACGCATCGGTCCGCTCACCTCGTCGGTGGCCTCGACCCTCTGCGTGGACGACGCGTCCTCCGGCACCTCCGACGGCACCCACGTCCAGATCTGGGGCTGCAACAGCACCTACGCCCAGGACTGGATCATCGCCGGCGACGGAACGATCCGGGCCCTCGGCAAGTGCCTGGACGCCACTCACAGCGGGACCACCAACGGCACACTGATCCAGCTGTGGACCTGCAACGGCACCGGCGCCCAGCAGTGGACCGCCGGCAGCAACGGGTCGCTGGTCAACCCCGAGTCGAACCTGTGCCTGGACGACCCCAACTCCTCGACGACGAACGGCACCCAGCTTCAGCTCTACACCTGCAACGGCACGGCGGCCCAGAACTGGAAGCTGCCGAGCTGACCCACCGCCGGACCGACGACCGGCCGCGGGAGCACCGGCGGACCGGTGGCAGACGCCGCCGGTCCGCCGAAGGGGCTCGTCCGAGGCCCGGCTAGGCGTCGAGGTAGTGGTAGTCCCCATCCGGGGGGCCGATCACCAGGCCGCCGTCGTGGACCCTCCACTCGCTCATGCCGTCGACGTCGTGGCTGACCAGAAACAGTCCCCGGGGCCGCTCGTCGTACTCGTCATCCGGACAAGAGGCCGGGATCCGGGCGATCCGACGCAACCTCTCCTCGAACCAGTCGAGGGACACCGCGCGGATGTCGCCCCCGTAGAAGGCCCACCTGACGTTGTTGTACTGCCGAGCCGGGAAGGCCCAGCCCCCGCTGTAGGTGCGCTCCGGATCGTCAGCCGCCACGATCTCCTTGATCCGGGCCAGCTGTCCGTCGTCACACTCCAGCCAGCCCCTGACCGAGACCATGGTTCCCACGGCGGCTTCTCCTCATCGGTGTGGCGCGAGGTTCGGATGCGCCTGCACGCTAGGGGCGACCTGGTCGGTCACGCAAAGGGATTGAGAGAGCGCGTCCGGCGCGGACTCCACCACGACCCCGCCCGGAGATCGACTCCGACCGGATCGGCGCCCTGGGTATCTGCGCCTCCGGCGGCTGTGCCGTCCCGGCCGGCGATTCGACAACGACCCCTGCAACAAAAGGAGTTCCGCACCGTCGCGCGCAACACCTATCCTCGTCCGAGGCGTGGACCTCGCGTCCTGCCGACAGTTGGCCCTCGACGGGTCGAGGAAGTGGGGCGCAATGACCAGCCGGCTCGTCGCCATCTCCTTCGACGCTCACCAACCGGAGCGCCTGGCGCATTTCTGGGCCGGGGTTCTTGGCCTGGAGAGAGCCGACGATTCCTCCGACGGTGTCGCCCTGATGTCCGGGAACGACGCCGGATACCGACTCGGCTTCCGTTCCTCCCCGGTGCGCAAGACCGCCCAGAACAGGCTGCACTTCGACCTGACCAGCTCCTCCCCGGAGGACCAGCAGGAGACCGTGGCCAGGGCGCTCGACCTCGGCGCACGGCACGCCGACGTGGGCCAGGGGCCGGACGCGTCTCATGTGGTGCTCGCCGACCCCGAGGGCAACGAGTTCTGTGTCATCGAGCCGGGCAACGGTTTCCTGGCCGGGTGCGGCTTCATCGGAGCGCTCGCCTGCGACGGTTCGCGGACCGTGGGCTGTTTCTGGAGCGAGGCGCTGGGCTGGCCGCTGGTCTGGGACCAGGACGAGGAGACCGCCGTCCAGTCGCCCAACGGCGGTACGAAGATCACGTGGGGTGGTCCGCCGCTGATGCCGGACCCCGGCAAGGACCTGCACTTCGACCTCGCGCCGGACGGCGATCGACACGCGGAGGTCGAGCGCCTGCTCTCCCTCGGGGCGAAGCGTCTCGGCGACGCGCACGGCGAGCAGGGCGCGGTGCTGCTGACCGACCCGGACGGCAACACCTTCCGGGTGCTCACGCGACGGTGAGGCCCGCGCGCACGGTGGCCGCGGTCGGAGGTCACCGATGCGGTGAACCCGGCGGGCTGCCCGGCCTGGACCGACAAACCGGCCTGGCGGCAGCACACCGAGGATCCCCCGCGCATGCTCGCGGACGTCTCCGCCGTCGCCGACCCCGAGACCGCCGGTGGTACTGCTGGTCCCACCCTCGCGTCTGGCGGCAGCGAGTCCCGGAAGTGGACCATGAACTTCCGGGCGCGGAGCCGGGTACGGGCACGGCGCGCGGCCTCGCCCCGTCCCACGCCGGAGCGGCAATGGCACACAGAACGGACATCGTCGTGAGCATGGCCTATCTCGCACAGCCCGATCAGCAGCAGAAGCTCGAATGGCTCGACGGTGGTCAGTTCGCCGTGCTCCTGGACAGCGCGGCCACCGAGGGGCAGGTGACCGTCGGGCGGTTCAGCGTGGCCAAGGGCGAGGCGCCACCGTACCACCTGCACACCCGTGAGGACGAGATCTTCATGCTCATCAAGGGCACCGCGCTGCTGTGGTCGGACGATCAGGAGATGGAACTGTCGGAGGGCGGCATCGTCTACCTGCCCAGGAACGTCCCGCACGGTTACCGGATCACCTCCGACACCGCGGACCTGCTGATGATCTGCACCCCGGGCGGTATCGAGGGCATGTTCCGGCACGCCGGACGTGACCTGTCCACCCCGCGGCCCGACGGCTTCGAGATCTCGCGTGAGCTGATGGCCGAGGCCGCCGACATGTACGGACAGGTCATCCTCGGCCCGCCCCGCTGAACACCGACCGCACTCACCCCTCCGCTCCAGAGTCCCCCCGCGCGAAAGGCACCACCATGTCCGGGCAGCAACGCCGTGACCTCGACGAGATGCTCCGCCACGCCCCGCTCGACGTCGGAGGCGACGTCAGCGAAGCGCGCGCCGTCTTCCACGAGATGATGACCTCGATACCCCTGCCTCCCGACGTCACGACCACCCCCGGACACCTCGGCCGCATCCCCGTCGTCACCGTCGACACACCCGGCAGCGATCCGGACCGTGTCCTGCTGTACTTCCACGGCGGCGCCTACGCCATCGGCTCCGCTGCCGACGCGGCGGGCCTGGCCGCCGACGTGTCCCGGCGCTGCGGCGCCCGTGCCGTCTGCGTCGAGTACCGACTGGCGCCCGAGCACCCGTTCCCCGCGGCCGTGGATGACGCGGTGGCCGCCTATCGCGCGCTGCTCGATCAGGGGATCCCCGGCGAGCGGATCGCGTTCGTCGGTGAATCCGCCGGCGGCGGCCTGGCCGTTGCGGCACTGGTCGCCGCCAGGGACGCGGGCCTGCCCCGGCCCGCGTCGGCCGCGGTGTTCTCGCCCTGGACCGACCTCACCGTGTCCGGCGCCAGCGCGGCCGGCAAGGCCCGCCTCGACCCGTCACTCACCCCCGAGGCCCTGCGCACCCGCGCCCGGGACTATCTGGGGTCGTCGGCCGGCACCGAGCCGCTGGCCAGCCCGGTCCTCGCCGATCTCACGGGCCTGCCCCCGCTGCTCGTCCAGGTGGGCTCGCACGAGATCCTGCTGGACGACGCCGTACGGCTGGCAGCCCGCGCCGCCGAGCACGACGTGCGTGTCGAACTCCAGGTCTGGCCCCGAGTCCCGCACGTCTTCCAGTCGTTCGCCGTCATGCTCGACGAAGCCGACGAGGCACTGAACTCCGCCGCGGCCTTCACCCGCACCCACTGGAACCCCACCAAGGACTCCGCGGACTCCGCAGCCGCCGCCCCGTGAACGCCCCCCGCCAGGTCGGCTCGGCCCTCGCCACCCCGCACAGACGACGGACACGGCCCGTCGAGGGCGTATCCGCCGTGCGCAAGCGGTTCGAAAGCCGTCGGCCAGGAACCGAACCGGCCGTGCCCGCACCGCCTCCGCCCAGGTCGCCACCGTCCTCCGGCGGCGGTCACCGGGCCGACTCACAGCCACTGAGGATTGGCATCGTGCGCATTTTCGTCGCCGGTGCCACCGGGTACACCGGATCCGCGGTCGTCCGTGAACTTCTCGCGGTAGGCCATCGGGTCGTCGGCCCCGCCCGCTCGGACGGGGCCGCCGTGGCGGCCGGAGCCAACTACGCGGTGTCAGTGGTGAGTTGCGGCCCACGTCCCGGAGGGTGATGGCACAGGGCTGCTCGGCGGGCGGTCATAGGCGGGCGGGTCCGCTATCCGGGCCGGGCGGCCGTGTCGAGGGTGCGGTCCGGCTTCGTGCAGATCGTGCTGTTCCCCTCGGTGTTCCAGAGGTTGTCCCCGCTGTCCCCGCTGTTCACGGAGGCGGTGACGGTCACGGACACCGGTCCGACGACGGCCGGGTCTTCGGCTCGGCGGGCTGCGGCGGCGGTGCACACCAGTTGGCCGAGGGCGGCCCCCAGCAGCAGCCTGCGGGCCTGGACGAACTGGGGCCGGGTGTCGAAGCCCAGCGCGATCCGGACCGTGGCGCCCGCGGTCCGGACCGTCGGGTCCTTCGGCAGCCTAGGAAGTCTGCTGGTCAGGCCCGAGAGTCGGTCGGAGTCGTCCGGGCCGCTGAACACGGCTTCCACGGCCGCCTCGGTATCGGCCCGGCGGGCGATCCTGCGGGGCACCGCGGTCAGGACGCGGTTCTTGAGGAAGTAGACCGTGGTCGTCGACCGGAGACCGGTGGCCGGCTCTCCGGACTCCACCACCCCCGTCGTGGGGATGCCGCAGGCGGAGAGCAGGAACGCTGCCGCGACCAGCAGTGCGGGGCGGGCGGCTCGGTGGGCACGGCTCATGGGCGGCTCTTCTCCTGCGGTGCGGGCGGTGGCTCGTCCGGGTCCGGCCACAGCGGGAGTTCGACGGTGAAGACCGCGCCGCCGCGCGGCCCGTTCGCCGCGGTGACGGTGCCGCCGTGCAGGTGGACGTTCTCCGCGGTGATGGCCAGCCCGAGGCCGCTGCCCTCGGTTCTGGTGCGCGCGGTGTCCGACTTGTAGAACCGGTCGAAGACGTGGGGCAGAACGCTCTCGGGGATGCCCGGTCCGCTGTCCGCCACCTCGACGACCGCTCGTCGTACCGTGTCGTCGGGATCCCACGCGTACATGCGCAGCCGTACGGGGGGCGCGCCGTGGCGGAGGGCGTTGCCGACCAGGTTCGCGACGACGACGTCGAGGCGGCGCGTGTCGAGGCGGCCGCGGACCGCGTCGGGCTCGGGCAGGTGGGTCTCGACCGTCCCCAGCCAGGCCCGGGAGGCGAGGGTACGGCGGATCGAGTCGGCGAGGTCGACCTCCTCCAGGTGAAGTCCGGCCGCGCCCGCGTCGAAACGGGAGATCTCCATCAGGTCCTCCACCAGGCGGGCCAGTTTGACGGTCTCCTCGCTGATGAGCCGGACCGCGGTGGCGGTGTCGGGGTCGAGCCGGGCGGCGTCCTCGTCGAGGACGTCGGTCACCGCCGACATGGCGGCGAGCGGGGTGCGCAGTTCGTGCGAGACGTCGGAGGCGAAGCGGCGCGCGCGTGCCTCCATGCGCCGTAGTTCGGCCACCGACTCCTCCAGGGCGGCGGCGGTCTCGTTGAAGGTGTGGGAGAGGTCCGCGAGTTCGTCGGAGCCGTTGACGGCGAGCCGGGTGTCCAGGTGCCCCTCGGCGATACTGCGGGTGGCCCGGCGCAGTTCGCGTACCGGGCGCAGTACGCCGCGGGCGGCCAGCAGCGCGAGCAGCACGGCCAGGACCAGGGCCGGCACCGTGGCCCGCTCGACGGCGGGTACCAGGGCTTCGACGTAGGCCTGTTCGGTGGTCTGCGGCACGGTGAGGAAGACTCCGACGCCGGAGGGTTCGGACGTGGGGTGCTGTGCGGTGCCGAAGGTGATCGGCAGGCCGACGACGAGTGCGGGGCTTCCATTCGTCGTCACCCGCTGGAAGACGGTGCTCCCGCCGGAGGCGACGGCCTTGCGCAGGGCGGGCGTCAGTTCCTCGAAGCGGTCTCCCGGTGCGGAGGCGGCGCTCAGACCGCCGTAGGTGGCCAGCACCCGCCAGTTGTTCGACGGCTCGGACCGCGCCACTTGGCGGGCGAACGCCGCCAGCCCGTGCTGGTTCGGGGGGTAGTCCAGGTCGGCGGCGAGGGTGCTGGCATGGTCGCGGAACTGCGCGATCACGCTGTCCTGGCTCTGCTGGAGCACCCCGGTGCGCGCCTCCCGGAAGGTCAGGGCGCCGGTGGTCAGGGTGGCGACACAGGCGACCAGCAGGAAGGCCACGAGCAGCCGGCCGCGCAGGCCGCGCAGTGGGGGAGGGGCCTTCACCGGGACGTGAACCGGTAGCCGAAGCCGCGCACGGTCTGGATGTAGCGCGGCTGCCCCGGGGGCTCGCCCAACTTGGTGCGCAGCCGCTTGACACAGGCGTCCACCAGCCGTGAGTCACCGTGGTAGCTGTGTTCCCACACCGCTTCGAGGAGCTGGTGCCGGCTGAAGACCTGTCCGGGCGAGGCGGAGACGGTCAGCAGGAGCCGTAGTTCGGAGGGAGCGAGAGCGACCGGTGCGCCCTCGCGGGTGACGATCAACGCGGCCCGGTCGATGGTCAGTTCGCCATGGGTCTCGGTCTTCGGCGGACCGCCCTCGCCCGGTGTGCCGCCGACCCGTCGCAGGACGGCCCGGATCCGGGCTTCGAGCACCCTGGCCTGGACGGGTTTGACGACATAGTCGTCCGCGCCCGCTTCGAGGCCCACGACGATGTCCACGTCGTCGCCCCGGGCGGTCGCCATGATGATCGGGACCTGGTTGTCGGCGCCGCGGATACGGCGGCACACCTCCAGTCCGGGCATGCCGGGCAGCATCAGATCGAGCACCACGGCATCCGGCCGGAACGACTCCAGCTGCGCCAGCCCCTCCTCGCCGGTCCCGGCGGCGGCGACGTCGTGTCCCTGGCGGCGCAGGCCGAGCTGGATGCCGTCACGGACAGCGCGGTCGTCTTCGATGAGCAGGACACGTGGCATGTGCTCAGTATCCGCACCAGGACGGGCCGGTCAGCGGCTGTTACCGGATGATCACATACCCGCGGGACGAGCCCTCGGTGGATCGGCTGTTGCCGTTTCATCACACTCCGGGCCGACTCCGATCACACCGTGCGCCCAGGCTCGTCGTCATCACCGCACACCAAGCGACGGCTTCGACCTCCCGAGTCCGTCGTCCCGGCGGCGAGAGAAAGGGCATGAGCGTGTCCAAGCTCCGCGTTTCCGCGGTCACCGTCCTGGCAGCGGGTCTGCTGCCGGTACTTGCCGCCTGCGGCGGTTCGGCCGACAAGGCCGCCACGCGCTCCGACTCCACGGCAGGCAGCGGCGCGAACGGCACGACGACCAACGCCGACGGGGCGGTACAGCTCACCGTCCCGGACGACGCGGATCCCGACACCAAGAAGCTGTACATCACCGAGAACACCATCGCCGCCTGCATGAAGAAGCAGGGCTTCACCTACACGCCGCACGTGTCGACGGCCGACGGCGGCGACAGTCTCGCCGGCCTCGACGCGCAGGACTACGCGCTGGCGAAGAAGTCCCGGCAGAAGTACGGGTTCGGCACCTACGCGGCCGCCGTCTACCCCGACGACCCCAACGCCCCCTTCAGCCATACGAACGGGCGGGGCGGCGGCAAGGGATTCGATCCCGTCGACGACGACGAGAAGGGGTTCACCGACGCCCAGAAGACGGCGTACGCGCAGGCGCTGTCAGGTCCCCCCGGCAACACCAAGCAGAAGGACAGGCTCGGCGGCTGCGAGCTCAAGGGGTCGGAAGCCGCGAACGGGCCGGAGTTGAGCGCGGCCGAGGAGAAGAAGGCGTGGGAGGCCAAGGTGGAGGCCAACCGCGCGAACGGTCTCCAGCTCAACGGCGACACCCAGCTGGTCCAACTGGCCCAGCAGTACGCCACCTGCCTGAGGGGGCAGGGCATCACGGTCACCACCACCCAGCCGACCGGCATGGTCGACATGGTGCGGCTGGACCAGGACGTGCCGGAGAACCATCTCACCATGTCCAAGCAGGAGGCGCTGCCGCTGCTCACCAAGGAGATCGACATCTCCCTGAAGGACCTGGAGTGCGGCAAGAAGTTCCGCGCCGCGTACTTCCCGAAGCTCAAGGCCCACCCGTACTGGGGTGACGGCCAGTGAACCGGATCGACAGCCGAAGGAAACTGGGCGCCCTGGTCGGCGTGGTGGTCCTGATCGGTGCGGGCGGCTGGGTCGCCGGTACCCAGGTGCGCTCCCCGGCCGACGCCGCGGCCGCGCACCGTGCTCCGAAGGCCGGGCCGGTGACGGTGGCGGTGCAACGCCAGTCCCTGACCGCCACCGTGGTGGCGTCCGGCTCGGTGGAGTTCGCCTCACCCCGTCCGCTCTCGCTGGCCGGCTCCGTCGGCACCGGGGCGGCCGCCGCCGCGGACGGCGAGGGCGCGGAGCAGCGGATCACCAAGGCGCCGGCCGCCGGCGCCGAGATCAAGGAGGGCGACGTGCTGATGACGGTCAACGGCCGCCCCGTGTTCGCACTCGGCGGATCCGTACCGATGTACCGCGCGTTGGGTCCGGGCTCCTCCGGCGACGACGTGAAGCAGCTCCAGAAGGCCTTGCAGCGGCTCGGGTTCGACCCCGGATCGAGCAGCGGCACCTACCGCCAGGGCACCGCGACGGCGGTCGCCGCCTGGTACGCGAGCAAGGGATACGAGGCACAGAAACCGAGCGCGGCCGACCAGCAGCAGCTGGGCCAGCTGCAACAGGCGGTGTCCTCCGCGCAGGAGACGCTCCTCACCACGGACAGCGAGAGCGCAGGTGACAGTGCCGGCGACAGCGGTTCCGGTACGGGCACGGGCACGCCCGCACCACAGTCCAGCACCGACGCGCAGGTCCACGATCTCCAGGTGAAGTCCGCGAAGAAGGCGCTGGACCTGGCGAACGCCGCCCTCAGCACCTTCCAGGCCACCTACGGGACGAAGGTCCCGGCAGGCGAGGTGGTCTTCTTCCCGAAGCTGCCCGTACGGCTGAACAAGGTGACCGTGAAGACGGGGGACGCCGCGACCGGGCAGCTCGGCACCGTCACCAGTTCAGACCTGGAGGTGCAGGCGGTCGTCCCCGGCACGGACGCCGAACTGCTCAGGAAGGGCATGGCCGCCGAGCTGACGACCACGGACGGCAAGAAGGCGAAGGGCACCGTGACCGCACTCGGCACCGGTGCCGCTTCCTCCACAAGTACAAGTACAAGTACAAGTACAAGTGCGGGTGCGGGGACGACCGCGGGCGACAGCGACGGCTCCGACGGGGCCTCGCAGGAGAGCACCACCACCGACACCGCCTCCCCGGTCCAGCTGCGGATCTCCGTGTCCGACCCCGGTGACCTGGTCGGCGAGGCCGAGTCCGAGGCGGCCGTGAAGGTGACCATCAAGATCGGCGCCTCGGACGGCAAGGTGCTGGTGGTACCGCTCGCCGCGATCCGTACCTCGTCCGACGGAAACGCCCGGGTTCAGGTCGAGCGCGACGGCAAGCTCAGCGACGTACACGTCACCGTCGGGCTCTCCGCGGCCGGTCTCGTCGAGGTGAGGCCGACCGGCGGCACGCTGAAGCAGAACGACATGGTGGTGGTGGGCGAGTGACACCCGGCCCTTCCTCCGCGGCCGTCGTCATCGAACTCACCGATGTGGAGCGGACCTTCGACACCCGGCCCCCGGTGCACGCACTGCGCGGCGTGAACCTGGCCGTGCGGCGCGGGGAGCACCTCTCCATCGTGGGCCCCTCCGGCTCCGGGAAGTCGACGCTGCTCAACACGCTCGGCCTGCTGGACCGGCCCACCGCCGGCACGTACCGGCTCGACGGCGTGGAGACCACCGGGCTCGGCGACCTCGAACGCACCGCGCTGCGCGGCAGCCGCATCGGGTTCGTCTTCCAGTCCTTCCACCTCCTCCCGTACCGCACCGTCGACGAGAACGTCATGCTGGCCGAGGCATACCGCAGGCCGCGCCCCGGGCTCGGCCGCGGCGCCCGCCTCACCCGCGCCCGGGAGGCGCTGGACCGGGTCGGGCTCGGGCACCGCTCGGGCTTCAGGCCCGACCGGCTCTCCGGCGGCGAACGTCAACGCGTCGCCATCGCACGGGCGTTGATCAGCGACCCCGCACTGCTGCTCTGCGACGAGCCCACCGGCAACCTGGACACCGAGAACACCCTCTCCGTACTGGAACTCTTCGACGACCTGTGCGCCCAGGGCATGACCCTGGTCGTGATCACCCACGACGAGTCGGTCAGCCGCCGGGCGGGACAGCGCGTCCGCATCACCGACGGCAGCCTCACCCTGGAGACCGAGTGAGACTCGCGGCGAGGACCAGAGGACAGCAGAGGACCCGAGGGGCACGAGGGGCACGGGACATACAGAACATACGGGGGATACGCGGGATACGGGGGATACGGAGGACACGGGGGACCCGCGCGGCATCGGCCGGGGAAGGTGTCGAGCGTCCCTGGATGGACCCCCGGGACCTGTGGACCGAGGCCCTCGCCGGCGTCATGGCCCGCCCGGTACGGTCCGCGCTGACCACCCTCGGCACCGTGCTCGGCATCACCACGCTGGTCATCACCATCGGGGTGGCCTCCACCGCGGGCAACCAGATCGTCGGCCGGTTCGACGCGCTCACCGCGACCTCGGTCACCGTGACGGTACCGTCCGCGCCGGCCGGTTCGGACGACGGACCGCTGGTGGACTGGTCCGGGACCGACGCGGTCCGGCGACTGGCCGGAGTGGAATCGGTCGCCGCCCTCGCCGACTCCACCGTCACCAACAGCGTCCAGGTGCGGGCCAACGACGTGAAGGCGCCCGGCGACGTCTCCGGCCAGACCCTGGCCGTGGTGGCCGCTTCGGCGGACCTGCCCGCCGCCGTGCGGGGCACGATGACCGCGGGCCGTTTCTACGACTCCGGCGACATCACCGGGCACACCCAGGTCGCGGTTCTCGGCGACCAGGCGGCGCGACTGCTCGGCATCAAGCGGGTGCAGGACTCCCCGGCGATCTTCTTCCAGGGGCAGTCGTACACCGTCATCGGCATCCTCGGCGGCATCAGACGCGAACAGCGGCTGTCCACGGCCGTGATCGTGCCGCCCACCACCGCCGCGGACCGCCTCGGCCTGCGGGACGTCACCCGGGTACTCATCAACACCGCGATGGGCGCGGCCCGGCAGGTGGCACACCAGGCACCGATCGCCCTGGCCCCGGGGCAGGAGAAGGCCCTCACCGTCGCCGCCCCGGAGGACCTGTCCAGGGCACGCGACGGTGTCCAGAGCGACGTCAACGGCCTCTTCCTCGTCCTCGGCCTGGTCTCCCTCGTGGTCGGTGCGATCGGCATCGCCAACGTCACCCTGGTGACGGTGATGGAAAGGGTCGGCGAAATCGGACTGCGGCGCGCGCTGGGCGCGTCACGACGCCAGGTGGCCGGCCAGTTCCTCCTGGAGTCGACGACGATCGGCCTGCTCGGCGGCATCGTCGGCACCGCCCTGGGGACCACCGTCGTGGTGTGCGTCGCCGTGTTCAGGGAGTGGACCCCGGTCCTCGACACGAACCTCGCCCTCGGCGCCCCGTTCGCCGGAGCCCTCGTCGGCCTGCTCGCCGGTCTCTACCCGTCACTGCGGGCCGCCCGTATGGAACCGGTCGACGCGCTGCGGGCGCCCTCCTGAGTTTGTCGCGGCCGAAAGGCCGAGGCAGAAGAGAAAAAGAGCTGTTCCCCCTGGAAACAAGGAGAATTCCCATGGCCATCGGCAAGATCACCCCTGGCATCGCCCGTCGGCTCGAAGCCGAGAGGCGGCGGAAGGCGCTCGCCGCGCGGGAGCGGGAGGCCGCCGCGCGGACCCGCATGAGGCTGGCCGCCCGCCGTCGCCTCATCGGCGGCTGAGTCTCGGTACCGGGGGCGGGTCTTCGGCATCGCGCCGGGACCCGCCCTCGGTCGTGTCCAGGGAACGCAGCCGTTGAACGGGAATGGGTGAGTGAACGTTGACCACGCTCGGAGACCAGCCGACGATACAGATCCGCGTGGCCGAACCGTTGCCCGCCCCGGCGGCCGGACGGCGCGGCCCGTCCCCGCGCGACCGCGTGCCCGGCCGGCACCGGCGCACCGCCGGGGACCAGGAGAGCATCGGCCTGAGCGGTTCCGACCGGGGCGGGACCACGGCCGACGGCGCCGTCCGGCCCGGCCGCACGGCCCGCCGCACGTTCAGCCGTTTCTGGCCGC
Organism: Streptomyces fuscichromogenes; assembly: GCF_014645815.1. Classification (GTDB taxonomy): domain Bacteria; phylum Actinomycetota; class Actinomycetes; order Streptomycetales; family Streptomycetaceae; genus Streptomyces; species Streptomyces fuscichromogenes. The sequence goes on from NZ_BMML01000003.1 coordinate 234,961, forward strand.
TGACCCGGGGCGACCGCTCCTGGCTGGTGCTCATCTGCGTCTGCGTGGTGCTCGCGGCGCTCGCCGAGACCGAGTCGGTCCTGCTGTTCGGCGAACTGACCGACAACGCGCTCCGAGTCGGTTCGCTCTCCGCCTTCTGGACCCCGGCCGGCCAGTGGTTCGGCGCGGCGCTGGTCGGCGCGGTCGTCGGTTACCTCGGCAACTCACTCGCGGTCTGGACCTCCGAGCGCTTCGTGATGCGGCTGCGGGAACAGGTCTTCCGCCATGTCCAGTCCCTGCCGCCCGACTTCTTCGGCCGACACCGCACCGGCGATCTGGTCGAGCGTCTCACCGGGGATGTCGAGGCCATCGAGCAGATGGTGGTCTCGGGTGCGGTCGGCACCGTGTCGGCCGTCTTCAGCACGGTGTTCTTCTCCGCCGCAGCGCTCTGGCTGCGCTGGGACCTCGCGCTGGCCACCTTCACCCTGGCCCCACTGTTCTGGCTCGCCGCCAGCCGCTTCTCCGGACGCATCAGGACCGCCGCCCGGCAGGAGCGGGTCGCCGACGGCGCCATCACCTCGGTGGTCGAGGAGTCACTCGGTCACCTCGCCCTGACCCAGGCCTACAACCGTGCCGGGGCCGAGGAGGAACGGCTGCGCCGCGAGGCCCGCGCCTGGCTGCGTGCCTCGGTGACCGGCGCCCGGCTCAGCGAGCTCTACGAGCAGCTCGTCGAGGTCGTCGAGACGCTCTGCGTGCTCGTCGTGATCGGCCTCGGCGCATGGGAGATCTCCAAGAGCCGGATGACCATCGGTCAACTGCTGGCGTTCGCTGCCTTCCTGGGCTACCTGTACCCGCCGATCCGCTCCCTCGGCCGGCTCGGCCTGACCCTGACCGCCGCCACCGCCGGAGCCGAGCGGCTGCTGGAGATCCTCGACGCCCGGCCCGCCGTCACCGACCCGGCGGCCGACCGCGCGGTGCGGCCGAGCGGGGTGCGCGGCGAGGTCGAGTTCCACCAGGTCGGCTTCCGCTACCCGGGCGCGGCCGAGGACGTCCTCAGCGCGGTGTCGTTCACGGCCCGGCCCGGCGAACTGGTGCTGATCACCGGCGCGAGCGGAGCCGGCAAGTCCACCGTCTCCAAGCTGCTCCTGCGCTTCTACGACCCGGCCGCCGGGCAGGTCCGGCTCGACGGTGTCCCGCTGGACCGCATGCCGGTGAGCTTCCTGCGGGAGAACATCGCCCTGCTGCCCCAGGAGACGCTCATCCTGCACGACTCCGTCCACGAGAACATCGCCTGCGGCCGGCCGGGCGCCACCGACGCCGACGTCGTCCGGGCCGCCCGCGCCGCCGACGCCCACGACTTCGTCGCCGCGCTCCCCGACGGCTACGACACCCCGATCGACCCGCACACCGCGGAGCTCTCCGGCGGCCAGCTCCAACGCCTCGCCATCGCCCGCGCGATGCTCCGTGACGCGCCGGTACTCGTCCTCGACGAACCCACCACCGGCCTCGACGCAGCTACCGCACGCCGGGTCATCACACCGCTTCGCCGCCTGATGCGGGGCCGTACCACCATCATGATCACCCACGACCTGAACCTCGCCCCGGACGCCGACCGCATTCTCGTACTGGACCACGGCCGCCTCGTCGAAACCGGCACCCACCACGAACTGCTGACCCTCGAAGGCTCGTACGCCCACCTCCACCGCGCACAGAACCACGGCACCGAGCGGCCCGCGGAGGAGGGGTAGCCCGACTGCTCCACCTTCGGGGCGCCGGCGGACCGTTATCGCTCGGCGCCCTGTCGGACCGCGTCGTCGCCGGCGGTCTCGCCGCGGTGGGGGTCCAGGCTGTCGACCGCTTGCTCGCTCCATGCCCGGATGACCGATGCCTGCTCGGGGGTCAGCGAGTCGAGGAAGTGGCGGCGGATGTTGCCGCCGTGCACGAGGACGGCACTCTGGGCGGCGCGGCGGCCCTCGGCGGTCAGCCCGATCCCCGCGCGGCGGCCATCGGCCCCGTACTGGGTGCGTTTGACGAAGCCGCGCTTTTCCATGCGCGTCAGCTGATGGGAGACGCGGCTCTTGTCCCAGTCGAGCGACTCGGAGAGCTCGCCGACGCGCATCTCGCGGCCGGCCGCCTGCCACAGTGTCACCAGGACGCTGAACTCGGCCTTCGAGATGTCGCAGGCACGCTGCAGCCCACGCTCCAGCTCCCTGGTGAGCAGGCGCTGCGCCCGCATCCAGGTATCCCAGAACTCCCACTCCTCGGGTTCCAGCGATCGAGTCTCCGTCATACCGCCGAGGATACCGCGACCAGCGGAGTTGTTACATCAACTCCCTCCACTCTAGAGTTGATGTGTCAACTCCTGTGGAAGGAAGACCATGACGCTGCGCATTGCGCTCATCCTCGGAAGCACCCGCCCCGGACGCCGCGGTGACCAGATCGCCGCCTGGGCGCTCGAAGCCGCCCGCGCCCACGGCGGCGCCGACTACGAACTCGTCGACCTCGCCGACCACGACCTCGGCAACCTCGACGAGCCCGGCAACCCGAACCTCCAGCAGTACCAGCACGACCACACCCGTGCCTGGAGCGCGCTCATCGACAGCTTCGACGGCTACGTGTTCGTCGTCCCCGAGTACAACCGCTCCTACCCCGGAGCCCTGAAGAACGCCCTGGACTACGTCTACCGGGAGTGGAACGACAAGGCCGCCGGAATCATCAGCTACGGTGGCTGGGTCGCCGGAGCCCGGGCCGCCGAAGCGCTGCGGCTCGTCCTCGCCGAACTCCAGGTGGCCACGGTCCGCGCCCAGCCCACCATCTCGTCACACCCCTCGTTCCGCACCGGCGGCTTCGTCCCTCAAGAGGGCCTCGACACCGCCGTGGGCGGCATGCTCGACCAGCTGATCGCCTGGTCCGGCGCGCTGCGCGGGGTGCGCGAGGCCAGGACGCGGACGGCCACGGCCGCATGAGGCCCGGTTCGCGGCCGATCAGGTGACGGAGCCCGGGAAGGCGGCGGGCGCCGCTACGGCGGGCAACCCCACCGGCCCCGCCGAACGCGCGGCTGGTAGAAACGCTTCGAAGAAAGGGGCGAGCATCATGGGTGGCTTCAAGTGCGGCTGCGGGAACATCTTCAGCGGTTCCCACAACCCGGGTCAGCGGTTCCGGCTCGTCCCCGACGAGCTCTTCGACCAGATCGCATGGCCCGCCCCTGACGATCTCGACACACAGGAGCGGCAACGCGCCGTGGAGGCGTCGTTCTCGTCGCTGTACGTCTGTGGCAACTGCGGGCGGCTCCACCGGGACGGCGAGGGCGTGTCGGTCCTCTCGTACGTCGCCGAGGCGTCCCCGCCGCGGATCTGGGCCGACTTCACCCTGCGGGACGAGCTCGGTCGTGTCCTGCTCCGCGAGGACCGGAGTCTTGCCGACATCCGCCGCCAGAAGCTCCTCTTCAACCCGCCTTTGCCCGTCGTCCTTCACGACGACTCGGGCGCTGAGGCGGCGGGGGAGGCGGGGTTCGGCCTGGACGCCTCCGGCGGCTACGACGAGACGCTGTGGGCGGTCAGACTGGACGACGACCCCGCCTGAGGCGCCGATGGCGGTCCTGCGGCGCGCAGGAGGACGAAGGCCTGGTCCCAGCGAGAGGGCTGGTCGGGCGGACGCCGGATGGTCACGGCTCGGCCTCGGCGACCTGGCGGATCCGCCCGGCTCGGCGTGGCACCCTGCGCCCTATCGGCACCGAGGTCACCGGTCCCGGCCGGCGGGCAGGTCAGACCCCTGCGCGGCGATGGTCCGGCTCGTTCGCGCCAGGGTGTGCGACGAGGCTGTGGGAGCGGTCGCGGATGGCCTCGGGGGTGGCCAACTCGGCGCGGTTGACGATGAGTTCGCGGCCCAGGAGCAGTGCGCGCCGGGACGCGGGCACTTGGAGGTCGTCGGCAAGTGTCGTCAGGTCGGTGAGATGGGCGAAGCCGATGACGCGGCGGACGATCTCCGTGCCCGCGAAGCCGACCGACTCCGTCCAGACCCGGCTCAGGAACCGCTCCAGAAAGGCGTCGTCGAAGAAGGTGTCGACGCGCGACGGCCACAGGCGCCGGAACTCGGCCTCGAACCCCGCCCAGCTCAGGCGCAGTTGCTCGGCGTGGTCGTTCTCGGCGCCCAGCGCGTGCGCGCGGGCCTCGGAGACGAGGACGTTCGCCCAGTACAGGCCGAGGTCGAAACCGATCGGGCCGACGAAGGAGAACTCCGGATCGAAGACCCGGACGACCTCGGCGCCGTCCCGTCGGCCGACCATGACGCTGCCGGTGTGCAGGTCGCCGTGGAGCAGCGCCTGACCGCTCGTCATGAAGACATGGCGGAGTTCGGCGACCTCGGTGCGCAGCCGGGTGTCGGCGCGGAACTCGGCGGCCAGGTCGTCGAGTCCGGGGTGCCAGTGGTTGTGCTCGTGCTCGATGTACGGCTCCGAGAGGACCACGTCCTCGGTGATCTCGCAGAGTTCGGGGTTCACGGAGGTGGCGATCAGGGCCTTGCGGCCGGCGGAGGGCATGCCGAAGTCACTGGTGGCGAAGGACAGCTGCGCGACGAGTTCGCCGATGCGGGCCGAGATGTACGGGCCGTAGGAACCGCCCTCGTTGAGGTGCGTGCGCAGCACCCGGAGGTCGGAGAGGTCCTCCATGACGAGGGCGTGGTTCTCGGCGTCGTACCCGTGGATCGCGGGGATCTTGTCCGGGGCGGCCTTGGCGATCTGCTCGTACGCGCGGGCCTCGGCGTCGGAGCGGTCCGGGCTCAGCGGCCACGAGGGACCGGCGACGCGGACCCAGGGCAGGGCCTGCTTCACGGCGAGGCTGCGGGTACCGGCGCTGTTCGAGGCCAGGAACACGCGGTTGAGATTGCCGTCGGAGACCTCGCGGACGTGGATGTCGTCGAGGTCGTCCCAGTGGCCGCGCTCGCGCAGGTAGCCCGGGATGTCGTCGGTGTCCAGGATGCGGTAGCCCATGGTGTCGGTTTCCTTATGCGGTACGGCGCTTGGACAGAGTGAAGCTGAAGACCAGGGCCAGGATGAGGACGGCGCCCTCGACCACGTCCTGCGTGTAGTACGGCAGGCCCTTGATGGTCAGGCCGGTGGTGATGATGCCGATGAGGACCGCGCCCAGGGCCGTGCCCCAGACGTTCGGGCGGCCCCGGCCCAGCACCGAGGTGCCCACGAGGGCGACGGCGACCGCTTCCAGGAGCTGGGAGGTGCCGGCGCTCACGTCGCCCTGACCGATGCGGGAGGCCAGGATCAGGCCGCCGACCGAGGCGAGCACACCGGAGATGACATAGGCCAGGGCACGGTAGGCGCCGACCCGGATGCCGGCCAGCCGGGAGGCCTCGGCGTTGGCGCCGATGGCGTACAGGACGCGGCCCCAGCGGGTACGGGCGAGGAAGATCCAGGCGGCGACCGTCAGCGCGCCGAAGATCAGGACCGAGACGGGGATCCCCAGGACCGTGCCGCGGTCGATGCGCAGGAAGCCCGCGGTGAACTTCCCGGGCGCCGTGGTGCCGTCGGACATCGTCATGCCCGGGGTGACGGACTGGCCGTCGACCAGGATGAGTTTGCCGCCCTGGATCACGAACATGACGCCGAGGGTGGCCAGCATGTCGGGGATCCTGAGTACGACGATCAGGAGTGCGTTGAGCAGTCCGGCGAGGGCGCCCGCCGCCAGCACCGCGATGATCGCGACCGCGCCGACCTGGTTGTGGACGACCATCGTCTGGGCGGCGACCGAGACGCCGAGGCCGGCGACGGCGCCGACGGACATGTCCATTCCGCCGACGGCCATGGTGAGGGTGACGCCGAGGCCGAGGATCGCCGCGACGGAGACGTACCGGAGCGTGTCGAGGAGGGTCGCCGACTCGCGGAAGGTGCCCTCGCTCAGCGCGAAGTACAGGAAGAGCGCGACGGTGACGAAGATGAAGCCGTACTTGATCACGGCGTTCTGGGCGCGTACCGCGGTGCGGGGCGCGGGCCGGGGCGCCGCCTTGGCGGGGGTCCCGGTGCTCTGGGTGGTGGTCATGGGTGCTGCTTCCTTCGGCGGCCGGTGTCGGGGGACTCAGACGGACCCGGCGATGGTCCGGATCACGCGGTCGCGCTCCGCGTCCTCGCCGTACGCGTCGAGGTGGACCTCGCCGGCCGCGAGCACGACGACCCGGTCGGCGATCTCCAGGATCTCGTCGACGTCGGCGGACAGGACGAGCACGGCCGCGCCCTCGGCGGCCAGGGCGCGGGCCCGGCGGCCGATGTCGCGGCGGGCACCGATGTCCACACCTCGGAACGGCTCGTCCAGGATGAGGACACGGGGGGTCTTGGCGAGCCAGCGGCCGACGACCACCTTCTGCTGGTTGCCGCCGGAGAGCTCCTCCACGGCGCTGTGCTCGTCGCGGGTGACGACACCGAGGGCGTCGATGGCGGCGCGGCCGAGGGCGTCCTCGCGGGAGCGGTTCACCAGTCCCGCGAGGGAGAGGGACCCGAGGAACGGCAGCGAGATGTTCTGCGCCACCGACCAGCCCGGGACCAGGGCGTCGGCGTGCCGGTCCTCGGGGACCAGATGGACGCCGGCCCAGATGGCGTCGGCCGGGCGGCGGGGCGCGTAGGCCCTGCCGTCCAGGGTGACGGCTCCGGTGCGGAAGGGCTCGGCGCCGAACAGGCCGCGGGCCAGCTCGGTCTTGCCCGCGCCCAACAGGCCGACGACTCCGGTGACTTCGCCGGAGCGCAGGTCGAGGTCGAGCGGGGCGCGGCCGTCGAGGAGCCGTACTCCGTGCAGGGCGAGGACGGTCTCGCCCGGGTCGCCGTCGCGGGTCGGGCGGGCGGTCTGGGCCTCCTGCGCCTGGGCGAGCATCGCGCGCAGGGCGGCGTCCCAGTCGAAGGGCCTGGCCTGGTCCTCGGTGAGACGGCCGTCACGCAGCACGACCAGCCGGTCGGCGAGGGCGTCGATCTCGCCGAGGCGGTGGGAGACGTACAGCACCGCGATGCCGTCCTCGCGCATCTTCTCGACCAGCGCGAAGAGCCGCTCGGCCTCGGTCGCCGAGAGCGCGGAGGTGGGCTCGTCGAGGATGAGGAGGCGGGGGCGGGTGGCCAGCGCGCGGGCGAGGATCAGCAACTGGCGGTCGGAGAGGCCGAGGTCGGTGACGTCTTGGCGCAGGATCGCGTCGCTCCAGTCCAGGCCCAGGCCCGCCTGGATCTCGCGGGCGCGGGCCAGGGTGCGGCCGCCGCTCAGGAACGGGTTGCCGCGCTTCTGCGCCAGCTCTTCGAAGACCAGGTTCTCGGCCACGCTGAGGCCGGGCACGATGCCCTCGCCGATGCGCTGGTGGACCGTCTGGATGCCCAGTTGGCGGGCGGCGAGAGGGGACGGGAGGGCTACGGGTTCCCCGGCGACCCGTACCTCACCCCCGTGTCCGGGGTGCACGCCCGACAGGATCTTGATCAGCGTGGATTTCCCGGCGCCGTTCGCCCCGAGCAGCGCGACCACGCTGCCCGGGGCGATGTCGAGGGAGACGCCGGCGAGCACCGTCCTGCCGCCGAACGCCATGCTGACGTCCGTCAGACCGACCGCGGGCGTCCCCCCAAGGGCCGTCTCAGTGGGCGACATTGGGGATCCAGTCGGCGGTGCTGACCTTGGAGAGGTTCAGCGCGGGCAGGGCGGTGCGCAGCTGGTCCATGTTCTCGATCTTGTTCTTGACCAGGAAGTCCCGCGTGATGGCGACGGCCGGGAACTCGACCGAGGACTGGTTCAGCTGACCGGCCAGCTCCAGCGCGGTCGTGCGCACCACGGCCGCGCCCACCGCGGACGGGTCGGTGCCGGCGGTGGCGACCCAGGGGCTGTCGGCGGCCGTCATGTTCTGGATGTCGGCGTTGGAGACGTCCGCGCCGAAGACCTTCACCTTGCCCTGGAGCTTCTTGTTCTGCACGGCGAGGACGGTGCCCTTGGCGAGTTCGTCGTAGGGCGCGAAGACGCCCGCCACGTCGGAGTGCTGGGTCAGCGCGGCGGACACCAGCGGGACGTTGTCGGTGGCGGTCGAGTCGGTGACCTTGCCGACCTTGAACTCCTGCGTCCAGCCGTTCGCGGTGAGCGCCTTCTTCCACACCGAGTCGCGCTTGTCGAGGGCGGCGTAGCCGGCCACGTTGACATAGCCGACCTTGGTGTTCCTGCCGACCGTCTTGGCCATCACGTCGAGGACGGCCTGCGCCATGCTGGCGTCGTCCTGCTCGGTGCTGACGACGGACTTGTTGGTCTGGTCGACGTCGTACACGACGACCTTGATGCCCTTCTTCACGGCCTGGTCGATCTCCGGCTGGATGGTGGCCGGGAACCCGTGGTCGACGATGATCGCCTGTGCGCCGGAGTTGATGGCGGACGAGAGGTCGGTGGCCTGCTTGGCGTTGTCGGCCTGGGCGTCGTACACCGTCAGGTCGATACCGAGCGCCTTGGCCTGGGCCTTGGCGCCGTTGCCCCACTGCTCGAAGTAGTCGCCGGCGCCGCTCTGCCGGACCAGGGCGACCTTGACCGTGCCCTTGCTGAACGGGGCGGGCTTCTTGCCGGTGGCGGCCGAGGCCGAGGCGGCGGTGTCGCTGCCCGCCTGGGTGGAGGCGTCCGAGGACTGCGAGCAGCCGGAGAGGACCAGGGCGGAGACGGACGCGAGCGACAGCGCGGCGAGAGGCAGGCGGACACGGGACATGACAGGCTCCAGGTGCAAAGGGTGGCGCAGAAGCGGGAACGCGGGACAACGCGCGGAAGCAGACGGTGGCTTGGACCGGAGCGGGAGCTGGAACGCGTCATTGCGCAGCGAGTGGCACATGCCCGGACGACGGGCGTGCGAGGGCTCCGGGAGGGGTCAGCGACAGCTGGCCGTGGTCGACCGGAGCAGGTCCACGTACAGCCGCCGCACGAGCAGCAGCGTCTTCATACGCAGATCATGAGAACGATTTCGGTCACCCGTCAAAGGCTGGGAAGCGGTTTCTCAGCAGGTGAGACGACGACTGGGTCACACCCGGTGGCTGTCCGACCTGGAGTTACCATCACGGTGGCGGCACCCGACCCGGCATGGTGAGGCCCGATGACGACATCACGCGTGCATACGCTGCCCTTGCCCGGCACGTGGCGCTGTACCGCCGCGCGCTGTCACGGCTGATCCGCCGTCGGCCCGCCGTCTCCGGTCTCCCGCCCGCTCGTCCGGCCCGTCTCGACATCCGGACTTTCCTTCCCTTCACCTGGAGTTGCTCCCATGACGCTGCTGACGACGTGGTCCGAATCCGGCCCCGAGACCCAGCTCCGCCGCACCTCGGACCCCGCCGAGATCGCGGAGTCGCTCAAGCCGCTCGGTGTGCGCTTCGAGCAGTGGCCGATCCGCGAGGACGTGCCGTCCGACGCCGACAGCGAGACCGTGTTCGCCGCCTACGGCGCCGAGATCGACAAGCTGAACGCCGAGGAGGGCTTCACCACGGTCGACGTCCTCGGCCTGCACCCCAGCGACGACCCCGAGTACCCGGCCAGGGCGAAGGCCGCGCGGGAGAAGTTCCTCCAGGAGCACACCCACGACGACGATGACGAGGTCCGCTTCTTCGTCTCCGGCTCCGGCATCTTCTACCTGCACGTGAACGGCGAGGTGCACGCGGTCTTCTGCGAGAAGGGCGACCTGCTGGGCGTGCCGCGCGGCACCACCCACTGGTTCGACATGGGCACGAAGCCGTCGTTCACCGCGATCCGCTTCTTCCACGAGGAGGACGGCTGGATCGGCAGCTTCACCGGATCGACCATCGCGTCCCGCTTCCCCGACTACGACACGATCGCGGCCGGGTACGAGGCGGACAAGGGCGCCGCGTGAGCCTGCCGGTCCCGGCCCTCCGTTTCGACGTGGACGCGGTGGTGCTCGACATCGAGGGCACCACGAGCGCCACGGGCTTCGTCGTGGACGTGCTGTACCCGTACTCGCGCGCCCGCTTCGCGGCCCTGCTCTGCGAGCGGAGCGGTGATCCGGAGGTGGCGCGGGCGGTCGCACAGGTACGCGAGCTGACCGGCGACCCGCACGCCGACCCGGCCGCGGTCGTGAAGACGCTGAACGCCTGGCTCGACGACGACCGCAAGGCGACCCCGCTGAAGACCCTCCAGGGCCTCATCTGGTCCGAGGGCTTCGCCCGCGGCGACCTCGTCTCGCACTTCTACGACGACGTCGTGCCGGCCCTGCGCAGCTGGCACGCGACGGGCCTGCGGCTGTACGTCTACTCGTCCGGTTCGGTGGCGGCCCAGCGGGCGTGGTTCTCCTCGACCCCCGAGGGCGACCTGCTGCCCCTGGTCTCCGGCCTCCACGACACCGAGAACGCCGGTCCCAAGCAGGAGCCGGAGTCCTACCGCCGGATCGCGGAGTCGGCCGGACTGCCGCCCGGACGGCTGCTGTTCCTCTCCGACCGGCCCGGTGAGCTGGACGCGGCCCGTGCGGCCGGCTGGCACACCGTCGGGATCCGGCGTCCCGGAGAGCCGTTTCACCAGCAAGGCGTCGGCGACCACGCGGAAGCGGGCACGTTCGACGAGATCAGCATCAGCACGACCGGGAGCAGCACGTGAGCGCCGACATCACCGCATCCGACCTCCGGGAGGCGGGCGCCGTCCTCGCCGCCGAGTCCGCCCGGTTCGCCTCCTTCGGCTGGATGCGCGGTACGTCCGGCAACCTGTCCGTGGTGCTCTCCCGGGACCCGCTGCGGCTGGCGGTCACCGCGAGCGGCCACGACAAGGGCGAACTGACGCCCGCGGACGTGGTGCTGGTCGACGGACAGGGCACCGCCGTGGGCGAGGGCAGGCCGTCGGCGGAGGCCGAGCTGCACGCGCGGGTGGCCGCGCTGACGGGCGCGGGCGCGGTGGTGCACGTGCACACCGTGGCGTCGGTGGCGATGGGGCACCGGCAGCCGGGCGGGATCGTGTTCAGGGAGCTGGAGATGCTCAAGGGCGTCGGCCAGCCGGCCCATGACGTCGAGGTGACGCTGCCGGTCATCGCCAACAGCCAGGACATGAAGGTCCTCGGTGACCGGCTGGAGGCGGCGCGGGATCCGCGCATGCCCGCGGTGGTCGTCGCCGGGCACGGGCTGTACGTGTGGGGCGCCGATCCGCGGCAGGCCCGGCACCACACGGAAGTCGTGGAATGGCTGCTGGAGTTGGAGCTGACGCGGCGTTGAGCCGGGTACGCCGAGGGCCACGGTCGGCCGACCGTGGCCCTCGGCGTGTTCAGCGCAGCAGATCCCCGGGCAGCTGCCCCGCCGAGACCTCCAGCACGCCCCGCTCGGTCACCAGCCCGGTCACCAGCCGGCCCGGCGTCACGTCGAACGCCGGGTTGTGGCCGCGCGATCCGGCCGGTGCCGTGCGGACGCCCGCCCACTCCAACACCTCGTCCTCGCCGCGGAGTTCGATGTGGATGTCGTCGCCGGTCGGCGTCGCCAGGTCGACCGTGGTCGTCGGTGCCGCCACCAGGAACGGGATCCCGGCGTACGCGCAGGCGAGGGCCACGCCCACCGTGCCCACCTTGTTCGCCGTGTCGCCGTTGGCCGCGATCCGGTCGGCGCCGACGACCGCCGCGTCGATGTCGCCGCGCAGAATGGTGCCGGCGGCGGCCGCGTCGGCCTGGACACAGTGCGGGATGCCCTCCTGGACGAGTTCCCAGGCGGTCAGGCGGGAGCCCTGGAGCAGGGGCCGGGTCTCGTCGGCGTGCACGACCTCCAGGCGGCCACGCGCGTGGAGTTCACGGATGACGCCGAGCGCTGTGCCCCAGCCGGCCGTGGCCAGCGCGCCCGTGTTGCAGTGGGTCAGGATCCGCAGCGGACGGTCCTCGCCGGTCCTCTTCAGCAGCCAGTCGGCGCCGAACGCGCCCATCGCGCGGTTGGCCTCGACGTCCTCGCGCTGGACGGCGGCCGCCTCCGCCAGCACGGCGTCAAGACCCTCGGCGAAGCGGGCCATGACCCGGTCCACGCACACCATCAGGTTGACCGCGGTCGGCCGGGCCTCCCGTATGCGGGCCACGGCCTGACGCACCTGCGTCTCGCTCCAGCCCTCCCGCTCGCCTTCGAGCAGCGCGAGCGCGACACCGTAGGCGCCCGCCGCGCCGATCGCGGGCGCGCCCCGCACCACGAGCCGCTGGATCGCGTCCACCAGAGTGTCCACATCCCGGACGTCCACGGTCTCGGCGCGGTGCGGCAGCAGGGTCTGGTCTATGAGCGTGAGGCCGGTTCCCGTCCAGTCGACGGCGCGCAGTTCCTGGGACATAACGGGACGCTCCTGGGGTGTCGATGGTGCCTGCAACCGTACATGACCTGCGAGAACCACAGTTCGAGACGGATGGGCGGTTGACCGGATCCGGGTGTTACAGTCCAGCACCCGCATTCCACGGGCCGATACCCCCGTTCCGCGGACCGAGACGACGAAGGAGGAACCATGCCGCTGCTCACCCGGCGTCTGTTCCTCGACTTCGGCCGCTGTACCGGCGACTGCTGTCACCGCTGATCCGTCCCCCCCCTCAGCGCACCGTCGTCCGATCACCCACTCTCACGCGCCCACCGCCGAGCGCGCCCTGCCGTATCCGGAAGGTCCCCGATGCACCGCAGACACCGCCGTACCCTCCAGCTGACCGCGCTCGCCGCCGGCACCGTCCTCCTCGCCACCGCCTGCAACGCGGCCGCCAAGAAGGACGCCACCACCACCTCCGCGGGCAGCAGCGGCAAGTCCTTCACCCTGGTCACCCCGGACTCGGTCGGCGAGAACGAGTTCCTGAAGCTGGCCGTCACCGGCATCAAGGACGCGGCGAAGCAGCACGACGGGACCTCGAAGGTCTACGAGTCCACGGACACCGCCTCCCAGCAGCAGAACGTGCAGGCCGCCGTCGACGCCAAGCCGGACGTCATCGTGCTGGTCGGCTTCGAGTTCGCCGACATCGTCGCGCAGCAGGCCGAGAAGAACCCGAAGCAGCAGTTCCTGATGGTCGACGCGTGCACCACCAAGACGTACAAGAACGTCAGTTGCGCGGTCTTCCGCGAGCACGAGGGCGTCTACCTCGCGGGCGCCGAGGCGGGGCTGCTCAGCAGGTCGGGCAAGGTCGGCGCGGTGGACGTGCTCGACACCCCCCAGTTCCGCCGCTACAGCGACCCGTTCGCGGCCGGCGCGAAGAAGGTCGCCGCGAAGACCGAGACCTCCACCCGCTTCGTCGGCGGGCAGTCCCCCTTCGACGACTCCGCCCGCGCCAAGGAACAGGCGAACACCCTGCTGTCCAAGGGCTACGACCAGGTCATGGCGGCCGCCGCGGCCGGCAACTACGGCGTCTTCGAGGCCGCGAAGGCCAAGGGCGCCTTCGCCTACGGCGTCGACGTCAACCAGTGCCCGTCGGCGCCCGGCACCGTCGTCGACAACGTGATCAAGCGCACGGACGTCGCCGTGGAGAAGGGCGTCGAGTCGGTCCTCGGCGGCACGACCGGCACGACCGTGTCGTACGGCCTGAAGGAGGGCGGCATCAGCCTCACCGGACTGGAGGCCGGCGTCGACTCCTCGAAGTGCGTGATCGCCCAGCACAAGGACGTCCTGACGAAGGTCAGGGCGCTGCGTGACCAGATAGTCTCCGGTGAGCTGACGGTCGATGACCCCGCAGCCAAGTGACCTTCCGGCCGGGGCCGTCGAGGCCCCGGCCGTGGAACTCCGCGGCATCACCAAGCAGTTCCCCGGCACGCTCGCCAACGACGCCGTCGACCTGACCGTCCGCCACGGGGAGATCCACGCCCTGATGGGGGAGAACGGCGCCGGCAAGTCCACGCTGATGTCGGTGCTCTACGGGATGGAACGGCCGGACGCCGGTTCCGTGCGCATCGACGGACGCGAGGTGTCCTTCGGCGACCCGGGGGACGCGATGGCCGCCGGGCTCGGCATGGTCCACCAGAGCTTCAAGCTGTTCGAGTCGCTGACCGTCGCCGAGAACGTCGTCTACGCGGCCGAGCCGCGCCGGTTCGGATTCGTGGACCGGGCCGCCGCGCGCGGCCGGGTACGCGAACTCGCCGAGACCCACGGCCTCACCGTCGATCCGGACGCCCGGGTCGGCGACCTCCCGGTGGGCCTGCGCCAGCGCGTGGAGATCCTGAAGCTGCTCCACCGCGGTGCCCGCACCCTCATCCTCGACGAGCCGACCGCGGTGCTCACGCCCGCCGAGGCCGACGCCCTGTTCGCCGTGCTCAAGTCGCTCGCCGCACAGGGCCGCACGGTGATCCTCGTGACGCACAAGCTGCGCGAGGTGCTGGCGGTCAGCGACAACGTCACGGTGCTGCGCGACGGCCGGGTCGCCGCCCGGCTGCGTACCGCGGCGACCAGCGCCGACGAGATCGCGGCCGCGATGACCGGCCGCGCGGTGGAACTGGACCGCGTGCACGCACCCGGTACCTACGGCGAGGTCGTCCTCGGCGTCACCGCACTGAGCGCGGGCGACGCCGTGCGGGAGGTCGACCTCACGGTCCGCGCGGGCGAGATCGTGGGTGTCGCGGGCGTCGCGGGCAACGGACAGAGCGAGCTCGTCGAGGCGCTGGCCGGGCTGCGGCCGGTCACCGCCGGCCGGGTCACCCTCTCCGGCCGGGACGTCACCCACGCCTCGGCGGCCGGCCACCGCGCCGCGGGCCTCGCCTACGTACCCGAGGACCGGCACGCGGTGGGCGCCGCACCCGCCGCCTCCGTCGCGGACAACCTGGCGATGGGCCATCACCGCACCGCGCTGTCCTCCCGGCGCGGCCTGCTGCCGCCCGCCGCGGTACGTGCCCATGCGCGGCGTCTCGTCGAACGCTTCGGCATCAAGGCGGCCGCGCCCGAACTGCCCGCGGCGACGCTCTCCGGCGGCAACCTCCAGAAGCTGCTGATCGGACGCGAACTCGCCCACGAGGCCCCGCTGCTGCTGGTCGAACAGCCCACCCGGGGCGTCGACATCGGCGCCATCCAGAACATCCACGACCAGATCGTGGCCTACCGCGACGCGGGCCACGCCGTCCTGCTGGTCTCGGCCGAGCTCAGCGAGATCCGCGGGCTGTCGGACCGGGTCCTGGTGATGTACGAGGGCCGGGTGACGGCCGCGTACCCGAAGGACGAACTGGACGAACGCACGCTCGGCCTGGCGATGGCCGGCGGCACGACACAGCGGCGCGACGCCGTGCAGGACGGAGACGAAGACTGACATGGCCCGCATACCGGACGTGGCGTGGGCATCGAAGGCACTGCGCTCTCCCGTCACCTTCTCCCTGCTCGCCGGAGTCGTCATCGGCGGGCTGTTCCTGGTCGGCACCGGCGCCGACCCGCTCGCTGCGTACGGCGCCGTCATCACCGGATCCCTCGGGGCCGACGGGATCGACGCCACACTGACCACCCTCACCAGCGTGCTGGGCATGGCACTGGCGCTGGCCGTCCCGCTGCGCGCCGGGCTCGTCAACCTCGGCGGGGACGGGCAGATGGTGCTGGGCGGGATCGCCGCCGCCGTCACCGGGCTGTACTCACCACTGCCCCCGTCCCTCACCACGGTGCTCGCGCTGCTCGCCGGCCTGGCGGCCGGCGGCGCCTACGCCGCGCTCGCGGCCCTGTGCGAGAACCGGCTCGGGGTTCCGCTCCTGGTGAGCAGCCTGTTGCTCAGCTATCCGGCGGTCAGCCTGGCCTCCTACCTGGTCCGCTATCCGCTCAAGGAACCCGGCTCCAGCCTGCCGCAGACCCGCCGGCTGCCCACGGGCGTGGCGCTGCCCGTCCTCGGCTCGTCGACCGTGACGGTGGGGCTGCTGCTGGTGGCACTCGCCGCGGGCGCCTACTGGTTCACCGACTCCCGTACGGCCGTCGGCTACGAGATCCGGATGACCGGTCTCAACCCCCGCTTCTCCGCCTACGCGGGCGTGGACCGCAAGGGCCTGACGCTGCGCCTGATGGCCACCTCCGGGGCGCTGGCCGGGCTCGTCGGCGCGATCGGCGTGCTGAGCTTCCCGTACCGGTTCCTCGACGGCTCGCTCACCTCACCCGGCTACACCTGGACGGGTCTGACCGCCGCGCTGCTCGCGTCCGCCGCCCCGCTGGGCACCCTCCTCGCGTCGTTCTTCTTCGCCGTGCTGCAGGTCGGCGGCCTCGCCATGGAACGCACCACCGAGGTGCCGCGGGAGCTGACGCAGGTGCTCCAGGCCATCGTCATCGTCTTCCTGGCCGCCCGGCTGCGCTTCCCGCGCCGGCGCCCGGCAACAGCCGGCCGGGAACCCGTCACCCAGGGGGAGCCCGCCTGATGTTCCTCGACTCCGATCTGCTCATGTCCGTGCTGCGCGCCCTCACCCCGATCCTGCTGGCCGCGCTCGGCGGCGCGCTGTGCGAGCGCGCGGGCGTCTTCAACATCGGCCTGGAGGGCCTGATGCTGATGGGCTGCTTCACCGCCGTGACCACCAGCTGGTTCACCGGCAGCCCCTGGCTCGGCGTGCTGGCCGCCGCGGCCTCCTCCGCCGCCTACTCGCTGATCCTGGCCGTGGGCGCGGTCACGCTGCGCGGAGACGCGGTGGTCCTCGGCGTGGCCATGAACCTCCTCGCGGCCGGCCTGACCAGCTTCCTGCTCCGTACGGTCTTCGGCGTCCAGGGCACCTTCGACGACCCGAGCCTCGCCGGGCTGCCGCTCGTCGGAGGCTTCTCCCCCCTGACCTATCTGGCGTGGGCCGCCGTCGTGGTCACCGCCGTACTGCTGTCCCGGCACGTGTGGGGACTGCGGCTGCGCGGTGTCGGCGAGGCCCCGGACGCGGCGGCGACGCTCGGCGTGAGCCCGGCCCGGCACAAGTACGCCGCGGTGCTCCTGTCCGGCGTGCTGTGCGGACTCGCCGGGGCCCAACTCGCCCTCGGCAACGTCACGTTGTTCTCCGAGAACATGACCGCCGGGCGCGGCTGGATCGCGGTCGTGGCCGTCATGCTGGGCCGCGCCATGCCCCTCGGCGTGCTGCTCGCCGCGCTGCTGTTCGGCATCGCGGAGGCGGTGGGCTTCCGCCTCCAGGGCCTCGGTCTGCCGCAGCAGGCGACGGACGCGGCGCCCTACGTCGTCACCCTCGGCGCCCTGTTCCTCACCACGGCCCGGCGCCGGGGCCGCACTCCCCGTACCACCGGATCCACCCGTTCCACGCGTTCCACCGACCCTTCCGGAGTCGCCACATGACCCAGGACCTGCTGCCCGTCACCCGCATACCCCGCACCGGCCTGCCGCCCCGTGCCCTGGTCGTGGGTGACCCGGCGCGCGCGGCGGCCGTCGCCGCGCTGCTGGAGGGGGCCGAGGAGATCTCGTACCACCGTGAGTACCGGGTGTTCAGCGGCAGCTGGAAGGGGCTGCCGGTCACCGTCGCCTCGCACGGGGTGGGGGCGCCCGGCGCGATCCTGCTCTTCCAGGAGCTGGCGGACGCCGGCGTCCGCACGCTGCTGCGGTTCGGCACCGCGGGCGCGATGCAGCCCGGGATCCGGGACGGCGACCTCGTCATCGCGGAGGCGGCCGTGCGCGACGACGGCGTGACCCAGCAGCTGCTGCCGCCCGAGTACCCGGCGGTGTCCGCCCCCGAGGCGGTGTTCGCCCTCCAGCGCGCGGCCCGCGAGGCCGCCGCCCCGCACCACCGGGGCATCGTGTGGACCCGGGCCGCCTTCCAGCCGGGACTGCTGCCGCTCGTCGCGTACGACAGGGCCGGTCTCGCCGCCATCGAGATGGAGCTGTCGGCACTGCTGGTGACCGCCTCGCTGCGCGGGCTCGTCGCGGGCGGCGTGCTCGTCGTGGACGGCGCGAACGCGGACGAGCTGGTCGACGAGGAGGCACCTCTGTCGACGGGCAACTACGACCCCCATCGCGAGGTCGTGGTGCGGGGCGTGGAGCGCGGCGCCGTCGTCTCGCTGGAGGCGCTGCGGCTGCTGGCGGCGGAACGGGCCGCGGAAGGGGACTTCGCGTGAGCGTCCCTGCCGACCTCCTGGTGCACGGCGGTGACGTCCTCACGGTCGACGACGCCGGCACCCTCGTACCGGACGGCGCCGTCGCCGTCCGCGACGGCGAGATCCTGGCCGTCGGCCCCGCCGACGCACTGCGTGCCCGCTACACCGCCGCCGACACCCTCGACGCGACCGGCTGCCTGGTCATGCCGGGCCTCGTCAACACCCACACCCATCTGGCGATGACGCTGCTGCGCGGCCGCGCCGACGACGTGACGTTGCAGGGCTTCCTCGAACGGGTGATCCGTTGGGAGGGCGAGCTGCTCTCGCCGGAGAACGTGGCCGCGGCGGTCCGCGTGGCGGTCGCCGAGAGCGTGCGGGCGGGCGTGACCTCCGCCCTGGACATGTACTGGTTCCACGAGGCCGCCGAGCAGGTCGCGCGGGAGTCGGGCTGGCGACTGCACACCGGTCCCACCTTCATGGACGTACCGGACCCGGCCGACGGCATCGCCTACGAGGACCGCCTCGACTGGGCCCGCCGCGACCTGGCGGCGCGCCGGGCCCGCCCCGGCACCCGGCCCGTCCTCTTCGCCCACTCCGCCTACACGCTCGCCCCAAAGCAGCTGACGGACATCGCCGCACTGGCCCGGGAGTTCGGCGCGCTGCTGCACATCCATGCCGCGGAGAACGCCATCGAGGTCGCCACGGTCGAGGTGGCGCACGGCAGACGCCCGGTGGAACTGCTGGACGCGCTCGGGCTGCTCGGCCCCGACCTGCTGGTCGCGCACGCCGTGGACCTGACCGGGCCCGAGATCGTGGCGCTGGCCCGCAGCGGCACCTCGGTCGCCCACTGCCCGGTGTCGAACCTCAAACTCGGCTGCGGCATCGCCCCGGTGCCCAGGCTGCTCAGCGCGGGCGTGACCGTCGGACTCGGCACGGACGGCGCGGTCAGCTCCAACACCCTCGACCTGCTGGGCGCGGTGCGGCAGGCCGCGCTCGTGCACAAGGCGGGCGGTGACCCCACGGCGGTCGGCGCCGAGCAGGCCGTGCGCATGGCGACGATCGAGGGCGCCCGCGCACTCGGCCTCGGCGGGCAGCTGGGTTCCCTGGAACCGGGCAAGCGCGCCGACCTGATCGTGCTGGACCTCGACAGCCCCCATCTCACACCGCGCCACGACAGGTGGTCGATGCTCGCCTACGCCGCCCGGTCCGCCGACGTACGGGACACGGTCGTCGACGGACGCGTGCTGATGCGCGACCGCGTGCTCACCACCCTCGACGAGGCCGCGGCACTGAGGGCCCTGTCCGACCTGGAGGTGCCGGCATGACCGTCACCCGGGGTTTCACCGGACGCTCGCGCGCCGACGACCGCGATCCTCGGCTGCCGCCGGGCCAGTACGACGCGGGGGAGTCCTGGCCCGTGCTGTCCGCGGAGGTCACCCCCGACCTCACGTCCGCCGACTGGACGTTCCGGGTCGACGGCCTGGTGGCCGAGGAGCGCACCTGGTCGTGGGAGGAGGCGCACGCGCTTCCGCGGTCCGGGTACCAGGGGGACATCCACTGCGTCACCAGCTGGTCGAAGTTCGGGGTACGGTTCGGCGGAGTGTCCCTGGACACGTTCCTGGACCTCGCCCGCCCGCTCCGCACGGCCACACACGCCGTCGCCTACGCGCACACCGGATACACCACGAACCTGCCGCTGTCGGACCTGACCGGCGGACGCGCGTGGATCGCCTGGGAGTTCGGCGGCGAGCCGCTGGAGCCCGGACACGGCGGCCCGGCCCGGCTGGTGGTACCCCACCTGTACTTCTGGAAGAGCGTCAAATGGATCGCGGGCCTGCGCATCCTCGACCACGACGAGCCGGGCTTCTGGGAGCAGAACGGCTACCACGCGCGCGGCAACCCCTGGAACGAGGAGCGCTACGCCGGTGACTGAAAGCGCGCCCCCGACCTTCACTCCGGCCACCCGGTTCGCCGTGCCGGGTCGGATCGTCGCGAGCAACCGCGCCGCGGCCGCCTGGCAGTCGGCGCGCCTCGTCGAGGTCCGCCGGGAGACGCCGCGTGCCTCGACGTTCCGGTTCGCCGTGCCGGGCTGGGGCGGCCATCTGCCCGGCCAGCACCTGATGCTGCGCCTGACGGCCGCCGACGGATACGTCGCCCAGCGGCACTACTCCATCGCGTCACCGCCCGGCGACAGCGGCCACGTCGAGCTCACCCTCGACCACGTCGAGGGCGGCGAGGTGTCCGGCTGGTTCCACCGGGTGGCCCGGCCCGGCGACACCGTCGAGGTACGCGGCCCGCTCAGCGGGTTCTTCGCCTGGGCCGGCGACCGGCCCGCGCTGCTGCTCGGCGCCGGCTCCGGCGTCGTACCGCTGATGTCGATGGTCCGCGACCACCGGCTGCGCCGACTGACCGTCCCCGTACGCCTGTTGGTCTCGGCGCGCACTCCCGAGGAGCTGATCTACGCGGACGAGTACGGGGCCGAGACCACCCCCGTCTTCACCCGCACGGGCCCGCCCGGCGTACGGCCCGGCCGCCTGTCGGCCGCCCACCTGGAGCCGTACCTGGCGCAGGCACCGGCCGAGGGCTGGGAGGCGTACGTCTGCGGCTCCAACGCCTTCGCCGAGCACGCCTCCCGGCTGCTCGCCGCGCTGGGCCAGCCCGTGGAACGGATCCGCGTCGAGCGCTTCGGCTGACCTCGGCCTCCGCGAGGAGCACGGGCTCCGGGGCCGGCCGTGGCACCGGCGTGCTCGTCGACGACGCCGGCACCTGTCGCTCACTGATCGGTGGGGAAGAGGGACCGGTTGGCGATGTCGATGATGAAGGGGCCGACGAGCGAGGGGTGACGCTCCACTATCGCCTTCTTGTACGCCTCGCCGTCGTCGCCGAGCAGTTCGCGGGCGTCGGCGAGGTAGCGGCGGACGTCCGCGTAGATCTCGGGGCCGGTGGGCAGGCCGTGGCCGGCGAGGACCGTGTCGAAGCCGGTCTGGGCGGCCAGCAGGTCCAGGGCCCGCTCCCAGCCCTCGATGTCGTTGTTGCCGAGGTAGAGGTGGACGTCGTGGTACACGAGGTCCTGGGCGACCAGGACGCCCTGGTCGGGCAGTTTGACCAGCAGTTCGTCGGCGGCCTCGCCGCCGGAGACGGCCTCCAGGACGAAACGGACGCCGTCGATCACCTCGGTACCCGGGACGAGGTCCACGGTCGGGGTGACGTCGGCGACCGGGATGACCAGGCCGCCGGGCAGCCGGCTGTCGCCGCGCGCGATGATCTGCTCGCGCACCTGGGCCAGCGCGTGGACGGGTACGCCGAACCGGGCGGCGCCGTTGTAGTGGTCGGGGTGCGCGTGGGTGACGATCAGCCGGTCCAGCGGCTTGCCGAGTCCCCGGGCGTAGGCGACGGCCTCGTCGGCGTAGGCCGGGACCAGCTGGGCGTCGATCGCGATGACGCGCGCGGGTGTCTCGATCAGCTGGGTGGTCGCGTGGAAGGTGTCGGCCGGAGACATGTAGCTGTGGATGCGGACCGCACCCTTGTCGAGGACCGTGACCGTGCCGTTCATGGAGGTGCTCCTTGCGGTGCAGGCGGCCCTGCGCCGCCTTGACGACCTCCACTCTCGCCGCGAAACCGCAGGCAGACGAGGTACGCTGAAGACGCGACATGGTAAATCGGCGACATTCGGAGCCCGTGATGCAGTCCGCGGAGCATGACGGCGGTGATGCCTCCCCGGGCGGCGGCATCCTTCGGCTCGACTTCAACCCGCCCGCGGAGCACGTCCCCGGCTTCGAGATCATCGACCTGGCGACCCTGCACGAGCGGCGCCGCCGGGTGCAACGCCGGTCCGACCTGGTGCACCGGGTCGACTTCCACACCCTCACCCTGATCACCGAGGGCAGCGGAGAGCACGCCGTCGACTTCGTGACCCACCCCTGCCGCCCCGGCACCCTGCTCTGGGTCCGTCCCGGCCAGGTGCAGAGTTTCGTGCGGCCGGGCACCGCGAACGGCACACACCTGCTGTTCACGTCCGGGTTCCCGCCCCACACCAGCAGCGCCGACCGGTGGGTCAGGGAGTGGTACGGCCCGGCGTGCTGGCAGTTGGGCGCCCGCCCCGAGTACGCCGTACTCTCCACCCTGCTGGGCCAGTTGCGGGCGGAGTACGACCGGCCGGAGCGGGCCGTGTCCGTCGAGATCCTCCAACTCCTGCTGGCCACCGTGCTGTTGCAGGTCCGCCGGCTGCCCCACCCGGAGGGCGGCGGTGACCCGCAGGCGGGTGGCGAGGTCTACGCCCGCTTCCGCACCGAGCTGGAACTCTCCTACGCCACCACCCGGCGCGCCGCCGACTACGCCCAACGCCTCGGCTACACCGTCAAGACCCTCACCCGTGCCTGTACGGCCGCCACCGGGCAGCCCGTCAAGCATGTGATCGACACCCGTGTCGCCCTGGAGGCCCAGCGCCTGCTCGCCCACACCGACGCACCGGTGGCGACCGTCGCCCGCCGCCTCGGCTTCGTCGAACCCACCAACTTCGGCAAGTTCTTCACCCGCCACACCGGCGTGACCCCCGGCGCCTTCCGACGTACTCATCAGGGCGGACAGCGCCGGGACGTCCTGTCAGACCTGGGCGAGCCGGTCCACCAGTAGCCCGATCCTCCGCCCGGTCTCCTCCGGCGGCAGCCGTCCGGCCCGGGTCAGGGTGGCCAGCCCGTGCAGGGCCGCCCAGAACACCTCGGTGAACAGCCCCGGGTGGACACCGTCCCCGGCGACGTCTTCGAGGTTCTCCAGCAGCGCGGCGAAGGCGTCCTTCAGGGGCTCCGGGGTGTCATCGTGCGCGAACGCCAGGCCGCCGTCGAGCTGGAACATCGCGTCGTAGACCGCAGGGTTGCGCTCGGCGAAGTCGAGGTAGGCGCGGGCGAGGGCGCCGGCCCGGGCGCGCGGACCGTCCGCGGCACGGGCCGCGGCCCGCAGCAGTGCGGCCATCTCGGCGGCCCCCACGAGGGCGACGGCGCCGATGATCTCCCGCTTGCCGCGAAAGTGGCTGTAGAGGACGGGCTGGCTGTACTCGATGCGCTCGGCCAGCCGGCGGGTGGTGACCGCGTCCCAGCCCTGCTGCTCGGCGAGTTCGCGGGCCGTCGCCACGATGAGGCGTTCGCGGCCCGCCCGCTCGCGCTCCTTGCGTTCCTGAACCGACATGATGCGACCCTAGCACTGCTAGACAATCGAGCGACAGCAGTACTAGCGTTGCCTCGTCACCTAGCGGCGCTAGAATCCATGAGGGGTCGTCATGCTCAACGCACTTGAGGTCTTCACCACCGTGGTCGTCGGCGTGATGGTGGGGGTGGAGTTCGCCGTGGCCTTCGTCATCAACCCGATCCTCGACGCACTCCCCGGTGACAGTGCCCAACTCGGCCGCGCCCACGGGGGGCGGATGCTCGGCGCCGTGATGCCGGTCTGGTACATCACCTCGCTCGTCCTCGTCGCGGTCCGGGCCGTCGCCGGACGACACCACCACGGCACCGGCCTCGCCGTCACCGCCGGCGCGCTGCTGGCCGTCAGCGTGCTGATGTCGGTCCTGCTGCTCGTCCCGATCAACAATCGGAGCAGGACATGGACCCCGGAGAACCGCCCCGAGGACTGGAAGGAGCAGATGAACCGCTGGGACCGCTTCCACTACGCCCGCGTCGCCGTGCTCGTCGCCGCCTTCACCCTGCTGGTCGCCGCCCTCGTCTGACCGGCAGGGGTTCAGCTGTGGACGGCCGGCTCCGCCATCAGGTCGGCGAAGTCGCCGAGCATGTGTGCGGTATGTGCGCCACGACCCGTGACGAGTTGAAAGGTTCGGGCCGCGGCGTGCACCAGCAGGCTCCCGCCCTGAAGCGTCGGGCATCCAAGACCCCGCGCTGCCTTCGCGAGCGAGGCCGCGTCCGGGCGGTGGTCGAGGTCGCTGATCCACAGGTCGCTCCGCAGCGACTCGACGAGCGTCCGGGTCAGCCGGTCGGAACTGCCCCCGCTCGGGGGAGCGTTGACGAGTCCGTCGGCCTGCTTCAGGTGATGGTCGAGAGCATCGACCGTGCCGGCCTCGGCGGGCCGCCCCTCCGCGTGCCGGTTCACGGCCGCGGCCAGGGCCGAGGCCCGCGCCTGGTCGGTGTCCACCAAGGTCAGGTGTTCCACGCCGCGCTCGGCGAGTGCGTGGGCGACGGACACACCGGCTCCCGTCGCGCCGACCTGTACGACCCGGGAGAGCCGGGCGCCCGGCAGGCTCCGCCCGAAGGCGGAGGTGAACGCTTCCATGGCGGCGTCGTGGCCGACGGCTCTGCCGTCGGTGCCGAAGACGACGGTGGTGACCGTCCCCGTTCTGGCGGCGGACCGGGACAGCCCGTCCAAGCCGTCGGCCGGTGGGCGAGCGACGGTCGTGGCCACGCTGAGTCCTGAGAACCCGAAGGCTCTGCACTCGTCGAGCAGCGCGCCGAAACCGCGCTCGCCGCGCAGGTGCCGGCACAGGTAGAGCAGTTGATGGCGCTCGGCTTCGCGTCGTTGGAGTTCGGAACTGAGTGGGTACTCGGCTGCCGGTGCAATCAGTCCGACCAGGTACGCGTGCTGGTTCATCCCGGCTCCACACGAGTAATGTACGAACTAGTTCGTTATCCCTATCAGGATCGGCGCGCTGCGGGAAGTGGCGGGGATCCCCCGATCGCGCCCAGGACACACCGCGTCTCCGGTCGGAGGCTGGCAACGGGGGCTCGCATGGGCGGAGTTGTCTCGCCGGACCGGCACCGTTCGCACGACGCCGAGCGGACTCGGCGCGAGATACTCGCGGCAGCCGGAGCGGAGTTCGCTGAAGCCGGGTACGCCGGCGCGCTCATGGACGGGATCGCGGCCCGGACCTCTACCAGCAAGAGGATGATCTACTACTTCGGCAGCAAGGAAGGCTTGTTCACCGCCGTCCTGGAGGCCGCGTACCGCGAAATCCGCCGACAGGAGCAGCTGTTGAACATCCACCGAGGACGCCACCTGTCCCGGTCGCGGCACCTGGCGGACCTGCGGACCCCCGCACTCGCGGTCATCGAACGGATCCTGTGCGGGGGACGGGAGAACGGGCGGATGACCGCCGACGTGGACGCGATCGGCATGCACGCCTTCATCAGCTCGTTCTGTGTCTTCCCGGCGGCCGGGTGCGAGGCGGCGGGCATGTCGGTCGTGGCGGCGTTCACAGCCCCAGGTACACCTCTCGGACCCGCGGGTCGTGGCTGAGCTGTGCGGAGGTGCCGCGCATGGCGACCCGGCCGTTCTCCATGACGACGCAGTGGCTGGTCGCCCCGAAGGTGAGCTTGGCGTTCTGCTCCACCAGGAGCAGACTCAGTCCCTCCTCGCGCAGCCGTAGCAGCACGTCGAGGATGGTGCCGACGAGTTTCGGCGACAGACCCATGGACGGCTCGTCCAGCACGAGCAGCCGCGGACGGGTCATCAGGGCGCGACCGATGGCGAGCATCTGCTGCTGGCCGCCGGACAGCGCCCCCGCCAGTCGCCCGCGCATGTCCCTGAGGACCGGGAAGAGGGTGTAGATCTCGTCGAGCTGCCGGTGGGTGTCCTTGTCCCAGGCCCGTGAGTAGGCGCCCAGGAGAAGGTTCTTCTCGACGGGGAGCCCCGGAAAGACGTGCCGGCCCTCGGGGACGTAGCCGATGCCGTGGCGGACCATGTCGCGGGCCCTGACCCGGGTGAGGTCCTTGTCACCGAGGCGGATGCTGCCGCCGCTGCGCGGGACCAGTCCCATGAGCGCCTTGAGGGTGGAGGTCTTGCCGGCACCGTTGGCGCCGATGATGCCGACGGACTGGCCGGGCTCCACGGTGAAGCCGACGGAGCTGACGGCCTGGACCCCGCCGTAGTGCACGCTCAGTTCCCGCACGCTCAGGCACGCCGCCGCGGTGCTCTCCGCGATGACCTTCATGAGGTCGCCTCCTTCGCACGGTCCGGCCGGTCCGCGGCCTCGGGTGTGTCCATGCCGAGCTCGGCCAGGTCGGACTCGCCCAGATAGGCCTCGATGACCTCCGGCGCCGTGACGACCTCCTGGGGGGTGCCCTCTGCGATGACGTTCCCGCCGGACAGGACGGTGACCTTCTCGCACAGCGACATCACGAGCCCCATGTTGTGCTCGATGAGGATCACGGTGGTTCCGCTGTCCCTGATCGAGCGGACGATGCGGATGAGCTGCTGCACCTCCTCGCCGTTGAGCCCGGCGGCCGGTTCGTCGAGCAGCAGCAGTCTCGGCCGCGCCGCCATGGCGCGGGCGATCTCGATACGGCGCTGGATGCCGTACGGCAGGGAGGTGGGGCCGGCGGCAGCGAAGTCCGCCAGTCCGAAGCGTTCGAGCACCTCGTCCGCCTGCGCCCGCAGCAGGCGTTCGTGCATCCACACCCCCGGCTGCCACAGGGCGTACCGCCAGATCGAGTGCGTGCGGCTGCGGTCGAGTGCGACGAGGACGTTCTCCCGGACGGTCAGCTGACCGAACAGGCGCAGGTTCTGGAACGTGCGGGAGAGCCCGGCCAGCGACAGGGCGTAGGGCCTGGCGGCGGTGGTGTCGTCGCCGACGAGGCGGACCGTGCCCGCGGTCGCCCGGTAGAAGCCGCTGATCACGTTGAACAGCGTCGTCTTGCCGGAGCCGTTGGGACCGACGATGCCCCGGATCTCGCCCTCGTGCACGGCGAGGGACACCCCGTCGAGCGCGCGCAGTCCGCGGAACTGCTTGGTGACGCCTTCCACCGCCAGCAGCACGCCCGCGGTGTCCGGACGCTCGACGGGGGAGTACGGCGTGAAGGGCCGCAGTTCGGCGCGGGCGGTCTCCCGGCCGCGCCACCGCTCGTACCTACCGCGCAGCCGCGCCGGTACACCGGCGAGACCGGTCGGCGCGAAGACGACCATCACCACCACGACGACGCCGTAGCCGAGTTGGGCGTAGGTGGAGAAGTCCGACAGCCATTCCCGCACCAGCGTCAGGCCGATGGCTCCCACCACGCAGCCCACCAGCGAGCGGCGGCCTCCGATGACGACCATCGCCAGCAGGATGAACATGTTGGCGATGGAGAAGGTCTCCGGCGCCACGTAGCGGATGAGGCCCGAGTAGAGGACACCGGCGAGGCCGCCGTAGAGGCTTGCCAGCAGGAAGGCGGTCATCCGCAGGAGCGGGACCTCCGCGCCCGTCGCCCCCGCCGCGAGCGAGTCGTCCCGCATGGCGCGCAGCCGGCGGCCGAGCGAGGTGCGGACAACGAACAGGCCGAAGACGAGGGCGAGGCCGAAGACGACCGCTTCCAGGTAGTAGTAGAGGTACTCGCTGGAGAGATCGACACCGGGCAGAGTCGGGCCGGGGACACCGGAGATGCCGTCGGCGCCGCCGGAGATGTGGGCGTTGGTGATCCAGTTGACGAACCCCAGGGCGAGACCGAGGGTGACGATGCCCAGGTAGTGCGACTGCATCCGCAGGGCCGGGATGCCGACGAACAGGCCGGTGACGACGGTGGCCAGGACGGACAGCAGGGCCGCCGGCCAGAACCCGTACCCGTAGTGGGTGGTGAGGATGGCCACCGAGTAGGCGCCGACGCCGAAGAACGCGACCTGGGCGAGGTTGATCTGGCCCGAGACGCCCATGGCCAGGCCCATCCCGATCGCCAGCAAGGCGTAGATGAGAGCGATGTCCACGACGTGGATCGTGTAGCTGCCCAGACCGTAGGGGAGCGCCCAGGCGGCCACGACGACCGCACCGGTCGTGGCGATGCGGGTCCTCATGCGCGGCTGACCGTCCTCTCGCCGAAGATGCCCGTGGGCCGGACCATGATGGCCACGGTGAAGACCAGGAAGGTGACCAGGACCGAGTAGCCCTGGAAGTGGCCGGCGGCGTAGGAGTCGAGAACGCCGATGGCGATGCCGCCCACCACCGCGCCCTGGACGGAGCCGAAGCCGCCGAGCATGGCGGCGGCGAAGCCCTTGATGCCGAGCGCCCCGCCGAGGGAGGCGTCGACGTAGAGCATGGGCCCGACCAGACCGCCCGCGAGGGCGGCCAGTCCGGCACCGATGGCGAAGGCGAGGGCGTTGCTGCGGCCCACGTCGATCCCCACCGCGGTGGCCGCCTCGTGGTCCATCGCGACCGCCTGCATGGCCGCGCCCCGCTTGGTGCGGGAGAGGAAGAGGGCCAGGGCGACGACCGCGACCGCGGTGACGGCCATGACCAGCAGGTCGTAGGTGCGTACCCGGATGCCGAGGATGTCCAGGGGCGCGGCGTGCAGGGGTGAGGGGACGGCGCGGCCGGTGGTGCCCCAGATGAGGACGGCGACCGCCTGGAGCACGATGCCGAAGCCGATCGTGCCGATGAGCATGAGGTCGAAGTCCTTGTTCTCCAGCGGGCGCAGCACACGTTCGATGACCAGGCCGATGACCCCGGTGACCACGATGGCCGTCACCATGGCCGCGGCGAAGGGGAGCTTCGCGGTCAGGTAGAACGTGGAGGCCGCGTAGGCACCGATCATGGCGATGTCCGCGTGCGCGAAGTTGACCAGTCCCATCGTGCGGTAGACGAGGGAGAAGCCCATCGCGACCAGGGCGTAGACGGCTCCCAGGCTCAGGCCGCCGACGAGTGTCTGGAGGGTGTCCTGCACGTCGTCCTCACTTCTGCCTGACGAGCGCGCCGGAGGTGATGACGCCGATGCTGGTCCTGGTGATGCCGACGCCGTCGGTGCCGTACCGGAACTGCCCCAGCAGGCCGTCGTAGGCGGTGGAGCGGATCGCGTCGGCGAGCTTCCTGCCGGTGGCCACCTTGCTGTTCTTCAGCGCGGTCAGCAGGATGTTGGTGCCGTCGTAGGCCTTGGCGCCGTGGAGCTCGGCGTCCTCGCCGTAGGCGGCCTTGTAGGCGGCGGCGAACTTCTGCGCGGCGGGGCCGGAGTCGTTGCTCAGGTAGGGGGAGCTGACGATGGTGCCCTCCACGGCGGCCTTGCCCGCGGTGTCGGCGAAGACGGGCGTGCCCTGCGGGGCGGCGCCCGCGAAGGGGACGGTGATGCCGAGGTCGCGGGCCTGCTTGACGATGAGGCCGGCCTCGACCTCCTCCGAGCCGATGAACACCACCTGCGGCTTCGTCGCGCGGATCTTGGTGAGGGCGGCGCTGAAGTCCTTCTGGTCGGTGGTGACGACCTGGTCGGTGACGGGGGTGACGCCGAGGTCCTTGGCGGCCTTGGTGAAGGCGTCGTGCT
Organism: Streptomyces fuscichromogenes; assembly: GCF_014645815.1. GTDB lineage: Bacteria > Actinomycetota > Actinomycetes > Streptomycetales > Streptomycetaceae > Streptomyces > Streptomyces fuscichromogenes. The sequence continues at coordinate 264,095 of NZ_BMML01000003.1, forward strand.
CACCGGCGCCGTAGGAGCCGTTGTTCGTGATCATCGCGATCTTCTTGTAGCCCTTTTCCTGGATCAGGTACTTGGCCAGCGTGGTGTCGTACGTGGTGCTGGTGGGGCCGTTGAGGAAGAGGAACTCGCTCTTGAGAGCGACCAGGCCGTCGGACTGTCCCGAGGTGATGTTGGGGATGCCCTCCTGCTTCAGCACGGGCGCCATGGCGATGGTGACCGCGCTCTCGGAGGTGCCGATCATCGCGATGTACTTCTCGCTGGAGATCTTGCGGGCCAGGTTGGTGCCCGTGGTGGGGTCGCCCTGGTCGTCGAAGGACTTCAGCTGGATCCTGCGGCCGTTGATGCCGCCCTTCTTGTTCCACTCGTCCACGGCGAGCTTGGCGCCCTTGAACTCCCAGTCGCCCAGCGAGGACAGCTGGCCGCTGCGGGCGTCCACGACGGCGATCTTGATGGGGCCCGAGTCGGAACTGCCGGCCTTGTCGGAGCCGCCGGGCGCGCTGCACGCGGTCAGGGCCGCGGCCGAGGCGATGGCGGCGGCGAGCAGGGTGCGTGGGGCCAAAGGCTGGGCGATGCGGTACATGCGGGTCACCTCGTCGGTGTCGGTGGAATGGCAGGCAGGGGTGTGGGGAGGCGACGCGAGCTGTGCCGACCCGTGGTGCCGGGGCCGGCAGCGGGTGCACGAGCGGGGATCAGACGGCGTCGGCCGGGAAGCGGCCGGCGTAGATGTCCTTGATGTTCCAGTGCCCCGGGGTGGGCACCGGTTCGTTGACCATGGGGACGTCGAGCACGGCCGGGCGCCGGGCCGCGACGGCGTCTTCGAGCGCCTTGCGCAGGTCGCCCGGCGCGTTGACGGTGTAGCCGTCGGCGCCGCAGGACTCGCCGTACCGGGCGAAGTCGGGACTGTAGGGCCGGCCCTCGGCGTCGGTGAACTCGCAGCCGTGGGAGCGGCCGAAGGACGAGGCCTGAAGGTCGGCGATGGTGCCGTGGGCGCGGTTGTTCATCACCACGAAGATGACGGGCGCGCCCTGTTCCACGGCCATGGGGAGCGCGGGGAGCTGGGCGCTCATGCCGCCGTCGCCGATGAGGGCGACCACGACGCGCTCGGGCCGGGCGATCTGCACGCCGACCGCGGCGGCCGGTCCGAAGCCCATGGTGGAGGCGCCTCCCGGAGTGATGAAGCGGCCCGCCTCGGGCAGTTCGTAGCACTGCGCGACACCGTTCTTGTTCCAGCCGACGTCGGTGACCAGGATCGCGTCGTCGGGCAGGGCCTCGCGCAGGTCGGCCAGGATGCGCTGGGGCCGCAGCGGGAAGTCGTCGCTGCGACCGGCCTCGCGGGCCGCCTCGAACACGCCGGTCCGTGCGGCGGCGATGCTCTCGCGCAGGCCGGGACGGGAGACGGGCGTGCCCTGGCGGGCCCGGACCGCCGCGCCGATCTTCTCCAGGGCGAGCTCCACATCCGCCACGGCACCGATGTGCACGGGGTAGTTGCGGCCGATCTCGGCGGGGTCGATGTCGATCTGCAGCAGCCTGCTCGGCGGGAAGTTCCATGTGTAGGCGCTGTCCCACGAGCTGGCATCGGTCTCGGCGAAGCGGGTGGCCAGCGCCAGAACGACATCGGCGCCCCTGGTGCGTTCGTGGGTGCTCTCCAGCCCCCAGAAGCCGGGCATGCCCAGCAGCAGCGGATGCCGGTCGGACACGACGCCCTTGCCCATCAGAGAGTGGGCGAGCGGGATGTCCAGGTGCTCGGCGAGTGCCAGCAGCCCGGCGCGTGCGCGGGGGCTGCGCAGACCGCCGCCGAAGTAGATCAACGGGCGTTCGGCCGCGAGCAGTTCCTCGGCGAGCTGTCCGGCGGTCGCCTCGTCCAGGCCCGGCCGGCCGAGGTGGCCGGGCAGTGGATGGGTACCGTCGTAGGGCGCGACCGGCCGGTTGAACAGGTCCATCGGGATGTTGATCAGAACGGCGCCGGGGCGTCCGCTGGTGGCGGTGAAGAAGGCCCGCTCGGTGGCGCGGGGGAGATCCTGGACCCGCTGGACCTCCCAGGTGCGCTTGCAGAAGGGCCGGTAGATCGCCGTCTGGTCGGCGTCGGCGTGGAGGTTGACCTCCTGGTGCGGGTGCCGGCCGTAGTAGTAGGAGGGGATGTCGCCGGTGATGACGACCAGCGGCACGGAGTCCAGGGCCGCGGTGGCGACGCCGGTGACGGCGTTCATCATGCCCGGCCCCACATGGGTGAGCAGTACTCCGGGGCGGCCGGTGGCCCGGGAGTAGCCGTCGGCGGCGTGCGCGGCGGCCTGCTCGTGCCGGGCGATGACGAATCGGACCGAGCTGGGACCGAGAGCGTCGAGAAGGGCGATGTTGGTGTGCCCACAGGTCCCGAAGACGTACTCGACACCGTAGGACTCCAGCTGGGCGACGAGGGCTTCGGCGGCGGTCACGGTGGTCACGGGATCTCCTTGGGCAGCTCGCGGCTGTCGCCCCAGACGGACAGTCCGCGCAGGACGAGGGTCTTGACCACGGTGTAGTCCTCGATGAGCCAGCGAGGGGCCTCACGGCCGAAGCCGGAGTCCTTCACACCGCCGAACGGCACGTGGTCGAGGCGGAAGTTGGAGCTCCCGTTCACGATCAGTCCGCCGACCTCCAGGCGCCGCCAGGCGGTGAGGACGCGGGTGATGTCGTGGGTGAACAGGCCGGCCTGCAGTCCGTACCGGCTGGCGTTGCACTGCTCCAGGACGCCGTCGAAGTCGTCGAAGGGGATGACGGCGACCAGCGCGCCGAACACCTCGTGGACGACGACGGAGGCGTGCGGGGGAGGGTCGGCGACGATGGTCGGGGCTGCGGTGGCACCGTCTCGGGTGCCGCCGCGGATCACGCTCGCGCCCAGCTGACGCGCCTCGCTCGACCAGGTGACCACGCGCTCGGCCGCGTTCTCGTCGACCATGGAGCCCACGTCGGTGCCGTCGTCGAGCGGATCACCGACGACGAGCGCGTCGACCGCCGCGGTGAAGGCGTCCAGGAAGTCGGCGTAGCGCGAGCGGTGGACGTACACGCGCTGGACGGAGATACAGCTCTGACCGGAGTTGCTGTATCCGGTGCGGGCACAGATCAGGGCTGCCGCCGCGGCGTCGGCGTCCTCGCACACGATCGTGGCGGCGTTGCCGCCCAGTTCGAGCGCGAGTCGTTTGCGCCCCGCGGCGCGTGCCACGGCGGTACCCGTGTCGGCACTGCCGGTGAAGCTGATGACGCTGACCGGATCGGCGGCGCACAGGGCGGCACCGACGTCACCTCCGCCGTGCAGCAGCTGGACCGCCTGGTGGGGCATGCCGCTGTCGAGGAGCAGGGCCACGACGGCGGCCGAGGTGGCCGGTGCCTGCGGCGGAGCCTTGACCAGGGTGGTGTTGCCGGCCGCGAAGGAGGCGCCGAGCTTGTGGGCGAGGAGGTTGGCCGGCGCGTTGAACGGTGTGATGGCGAGGGCCACTCCGGCGGGCGCCCGGTAGGTGAAGGCGGTGTTGCCGATGCCGGTGTTCCAGCCGGCCACGGGCAGCGTCTCGCCGTCGATACCGCGAGCCTCGGCCGCGCAGACCGCGAACGTGGAGGCCACTCGGTCGATCTCGGTGCGGCTGTCCTTGACGGGTTTGCCCAGCTCAAGGGCGAGCAGGCGGGCGAGCCGGTCGCGGTGGGCGAGCGTGTCGCGGGAGGCGGTCTCCAGGATGTCGGCCCGTGCGGCGGGCGCGAGGCCGGCCATCTGCCGTGCGTAGCCGCCGGCCTGCTCGACCGCGGTGTCGATCTCGCGCCGGGTGGCGGCAGGGGCACGGCTGACGGTGCGCCTCAGGTACGGGCCGGTGCGCTCCGTGGGAGGGCCGTCGCCGCGCCAGCGTCCGGCGATGTAGGGGAGTGCCTCGACCACGGCGCTCTGGTCGGCGGCCTTGAGGAGGTCTTGCAGCATCACATCTCCAGAAAAAACCATCTGATGGTTTCCATGGACTGCTCTGTGGACTGGCGTGTAACGTACGGGCGCCGAGAGGCCGTGGCAATAGGTCGGCGTGAGGAAGTTGAAACCAGCGGTTTTCGAACGGAGCCCGCTTGTTAGAAGCTGTCCGCCTTGAGTGCCGCACCGGAGAACGGGTCGAGCGGCCGACCACTCGACGAAGGAGACCGCGTGGACACAGAGCAAGGACAGGGCGGCGTACGCAGCGTGCGACGGGCTCTGGACATCCTGTCGCTGCTGACCGAAGATCAGCCCGCCGTCCCTCTCAAGGACATGGTCGACGCGACCGGCCTGCCCAAGACCACCGTGGTGCGCCTCGTGCAGACGCTGGAGCAGTACGGGCTGCTGTGGGCGACACCCGCGGGCTACACGGCCGGACCCGGCCTGTGGCGCTGGGCGCATCTTGCCCACACCAGCTGGGAGTTGCCGCCGGACACGCAGAAACTCATGCGCGAGCTGGTCGACCGGCGCGGGGAGACGGCGAATCTGATGATCCGGCGCGACATCCACCGTGTCTGCGTCGCCCAGCAGGAGAGCCCCCAGCCCCTGCGGCATGTGGTGCGGGTGGGCGACGAACTGCCGCTGTGGGCCGGGGCCTCGTCGAAGGTGCTGCTCATCGGGGCCACCGATGGGCTGCTGCAGCGGGTCGCCTCCGCCTCCCCGTACGGCGTGTCGCACGTGCAGCAACTGCGGCTGTGGGCCGAAGAGGCCGCCGGCCGCGGGTACGCCACCAGCCACGGCGAGCGCGACGTCGGCCTCACCGCTGTCGCCGTGCCCATCCGCACCCAGTCGGGCGTCGTGGTTGCCTCGCTCTCGTTGAGCGGCCCCAGCGCACGCATCACGGAGCAGGACGTCGAGGCGTTCGCGGAAGACCTGCGGGAGACGGCCGCGCACATCGCCTCCCAGGGCTTCCACCATCCCCTGGGGCCGCGTACCTAACCATGCCGGCAGCGGCGCCCCAGCAGGCGCCGCCGGAAGGAGACGTCATATGGACGTTCGCCCACTAGACGGAATACGCGTTCTGGATCTCACGAACGTGCTGGCAGGCCCGTACTGCAGCTACCAGCTCATGCTCATGGGTGCCGAGGTGGTCAAGATCGAACGTCCGGGCCAGGGTGACCTGGCCCGGAGCCTGGGTCCCGACACCGCGCTCAACAAGGACGGCGTCGGGGCGTCCTTCCTGGCCCAGAACGCGGGCAAGTCATCCCTGGAGCTGGATCTCAAGGACACCGCCGACCGGGCCCTCTTCGAACGGCTCCTGTCGGGGGCGGACGTCCTGCTGGAGAACTTCCGGGCCGGTGTGCTGGAGCGGATGGGCTACGGTGCGGAGCGCCTCGCCCAGCTCAACGGGCGCCTCGTGTACTGCTCGATCTCCGGCTTCGGCCAGGACGGCCCGATGAGCGACGCGCCGGCCTACGACCAGATCGTCCAGGGCCTCACCGGGATGATGAGCATCACCGGCACCGCCGAGACCGCACCCCAGCGGGTCGGCTTCCCCGTCTGCGACACCACCGGCGGGCTGATGGCCGCCTTCGCCATCAGCGCCGCCCTGCTCCACCGCGAACGCACCGGGGAAGGCAGCCGTCTCGACGTCTCCATGCTGGAGGCGTCGCTGTCCACCATGGGCTGGGCCGTCTCCAACTACCTGGTCAGCGGCATTCCCCCGGAACCGCTCAGCGATCAGAACCCCACCGCGGCCCCTTCCGGCACCTTCCGTGCCCTGGACGGGCCCCTGAACATCGCGGCCAACCAGCAGCGCCAGTTCGAGACGCTGTGCCGGCTGGCCGGTGCGCCGGAACTGATCACCGATGATCGCTTCGCCGAACGGGAACAGCGCAAGATCCATCGCGAAGAGCTCAACACGGCCCTGAACGAGGTGCTGTCGAGCCGCGCCGCCGCCGACTGGGAGCGCGAACTGAACGCCGCCGGTGTCCCCGCCGCGCGGGTGCTGACCGTGCCGCAGGCCCTGGAACAGCCGCAGCTGGCGCACCGGAACTTCATCACCCGACTCAGTCATCCACGACGTGCCGGACGACCGCTGCACGTCGTGGGCAACGGGGTCCTCGTCGACGGGGAGGCGTTCGGTCCGCCGGCACCTCCGCCGCTGCTGGGCGAACACAACGCCCGGCGGGAGGAGATCGCGAACCGGTGGGCGAGCGCGGCCACCGCGGCGGCCGGAGAGGCCGCCGCCTCATGACCAGCGCACAGGACGCGGACGCACAGTGGTGGGCCACCGCGGTCAGCCATGTCGAACCCGGCAGCATCGAGCTGCGCGAACGGCCGGTACAGGATCTCATCGGCACCGTCGGTCTCGTCGACGTCATCTGGCTGATGCTGCGCGGAAGCACACCTGCGCCGCGCGAATCGGCCCTGCTCGAAGCCGCCCTGGTGGCCGGCGTCGACCATGGACCACAGGCTCCCTCGATCGCTGCCGCCCGCATGGCGGTGACCTGTGGAGTCGGCCTCAACAACGCGGTCGCCACCGGCGTGAACATGCTCGGTGACACCCACGGCGGAGCCGGCCAGCAGTGCGTGGAGATGCTCACCGACATCCGCGACCTGCGGGCGTCCGGCGGTGGTTGGCAGCAGGCCGCACAGGAGGTGATGGCCGACTGGCAGAGCCGTTCGAGATACCTGCCGGGCTTCGGCCATCGCTTCCACCCCGTCGACCCGCGGCGCGATCCGCTCATCCGGCTGGTCCAGCAAGCGGTTTCTGACAACGTCGTCGGCGGCGACTTCCTCAACGCCGGCCTCGCGGTCGAGGGCATCCTCAGAAGACGCCGGGCAGGCGCCCGCCCGGTGCCGATGAACATCGACGGAGCCACCGCCGTCATCTACGCCGAACTGGGCTTCTCCGCCCCGCTGGCCCGTGGCCTGTTCGTTCTGAGCCGGTCTGTCGGCATCCTGGCGCACGCGTGGGAGGAGAGCGGGCAGGGGCGCCGCAACAAGGGCCCCATCCCGCGCGACGTCCTCCCGGCGCGGCTGCCCCAGCCGAAAGACGCGTGAACAATCCGCGTCGCATCTCTTGCCACCCGCCCCCGCGCATCCCTAACGTGACCTTCCGCCCATCGGCGACCACCGTACGGACCATTTGAACCGTACAGCGGACCATGATCCGCCTCGCGGCCTTCCTCTCCTCCGCCTTCCTCTCCCCGCCTCAGACTCCGCAGCCCCGCCACTGACGGGTATGTCAGGACGCGTCATGAAAGAGGGACCATGGACAGACGCAGTTTCCTCACGTCGACCGCGGCCGGAACGGCCACCACCGTCGCGCTGCTCCACGGCACGCCCGCCCAGGCCGCCCCCGCCGGCCACCTGGCGCGGCCGGTGCCGGACCAGGCCCACGCCGCGACCGGCACGAACTACCCCAAGGCCGGCGGCAACCTCGGCAACCACAGCTACTCCTCGCTCAAGAAGATCACCACCGGCAACGTCCGCAAGCTCGGCGGCGCGTGGCACGTCAACCTGGAGAACGGCTCCACCTCATCCGCCCAGCAGTGCGCCGTCATCGCCCAGAACGGCGTGCTCTACCTGGCCACCACCCAGCAGAACGTCTTCGCCGTCGACGGCCGCACCGGACAGGTGAGGTGGAAGACGAACGTCGGCAGCCAGACCACCAACATGCGCGGCCTGGCCCTGGGCGAGGGGCTGGCCTTCACCATCTCCGGCGACAACAAGGTCTACGGCCTCGACCAGAGGACCGGCGCTGTCGTATGGAGCCGTGAACTGTTGGTCGAGGACCAGGGCGACCCCGGCTGCGACCCCGCCTCCGGCCAGTGCGGCGGCAGTAAGGGCGGCCTCGCCGGAGCCGCCGTGTACTGGGACGGCCTGGTCTACATCGGCACCCAGGGCAGCACCGCCGGCGCCCGCGGCCGCGCCTACGCGCTGAACGCCCGTACCGGCGAGGTCGCGTGGGTCTTCTGGGGCACACCCGGCCCGGGGGAGTACGGCAACGACACCTGGGAGGGCGACACCTGGAAGACCGGCGGCGCCGTCTGCTGGATCCACCCCGCCGTCGACCCCGAACTCGGCCTGGTCTACTGGACGTTCGGCAACCCCTATCCGCGCACCGACGGCTCCACCCGTGGCGGCGACAACCTCTTCGCCAACAGCCTGGTCGCCATGGACGCCAAGACCGGCGAGCGGCGCTGGCACTTCCAGTCCGTGCACCACGACATCTGGGACTACGACGGTGTCATGTCCCCGGTGCTCGCCGACATCCTGATCGACGGCAAGAAGCGCGGGATCGTCGTCTACGGCAGCAAGACCGGCATGTACTACATGCTCGACCGCGCCACCGGCAAGCCGGTCCACGGCATGGAAGAACGCCCGGTCCCGCAGCACGCGGCCCAGAAGACGGCCCCCACCCAGCCCTTCCCCGGCGGCGAGCCCTTCGTGGCGACCGAGCCGCAACTCGACAAGGCCACCCGGCCGGTGCCCTTCTACCCCACCGGCGGCGTGTTCGAGGTCCACTGGGACCGCGCCACCATCATCTTCCCCGGCGCGGGCGGCGGCGCCGACTGGTCCTCCCCGTCCTTCAGCCACCGCACCGGTCTGGTCTACGTCGGCTACGGCCTCATCAACTCCGCGTACTCCAACACCCATGGCGGCCGCGTCAACACCGCCCGCCCGCTGGGGGAGTACTTCGCCGGCGGCCTCGCCGCGGTCGACCCGCGCACCAACACCGTCGCCTGGCGACAGGAGGGCGAGTGGTCCCTCGCCCACGGCAACGGCGTCCTGAGCACCGCCGGCGGCCTTCTCTTCCAGGGGCGCCCCGACGGCGTGCTCACCGCACTCGACGACCGCGACGGCAGCGAGCTGTGGACCTGGCAGTGCGGCGCCGGCGTCAACACCAACCCGCTGACCTACGAGATCGACGGCGAGCAGTACGTCGCCGTCCTCGCCGGCGGCAACGGCCTGCCCTACCCGGACATCCCCAAGGGCGACCACCTGTGGGCGTTCCGGCTCGGCGGCAACGTCAGCCCCGCCGCCGCCCCCACCCCGCCGTCCCAGCGGAACCAGATCCGCACCGCCGCCGTGACCGGTGAGACCGCCGGGAACACGGTCACCCTCGGCCGGATCTGGGACAGCACCAGGAACGCCCCCGGCACCACCGAGAACCTCGTCGCCCAGAACGCCATGTCGCCACAGCACCTGACCATCGCCAAGGGCACCACGGTCACCTTCGTCAACCCCGCGGACAACAGGTCCGCACACGGCGCGGTCTCGTTCTTCGAGGCCGAGTTCGACACCGGACTGCTGATGCCGGGCCAGTCCTTCTCGTACACCTTCGACACCCCCGGCGAGTACTTCTACAACGACCCGATCGCCCCGCAGAACACCGGCAAGGTCGTCGTCCGGTAGGCGTCGGCCCACCTCCTCGAACGACGTAAGGACGCTCCATGAGAACCAGACTCCGCATGCGTCCGCTGCATGCAGCACTCACCAGCGCCGCCACCACGCTCGGCATCACCGTCGCCCTGGTGGCCACCGGCACCCTCAGCGTGGCGCAGGACCGCACCGGTCAGGGCGCACAGGAACTGGGCGACCCCGACTACGGCGTGTGCCGTGGCGTCGACGCCCGCTGCTACCACGACTGGGGCAACTTCGACACCACCAAGGGCTACAAGGTCCTGCTCTACACCCACACCGCCGGCCCCCGCCACGCCAACCTCGGCCCCGCCCTGGCCACCGGCATGAACCCACCGCTCACCGACGCCAACGTCGTCCAGAACGCGCTGCTCGAACTGGGCGCCGACAACAGCTTCCAGGTCGACTACACCGAGGACGTCACCCAACTCGCCTCACCCGCGACCCTGTTCAAGTACAACGCCGTCATCTTCTACTCCACCAGCCGCGACGCCCTGGACGACGCCGCCCAGACCTCGCTGCGCCAGTACATCCGCGGCGGCGGCGGATTCGTCGGCGTCCACAACGCCTTCGGCACCGAGTACAACTGGTCCTGGTACGAGGGACTGCTCGGCAACGCCAACTTCTACGACCACGGACCCGAGCAGTCCGGCACCGTCGACACCGTCGACCGCAAGGACGTCTCCACCAGGTCGCTGCCCGCCACGTGGTCCTTCACCGACGAGTGGTACAACCTGATCCCCGCTCCGACCCGGGTACGTGTCCTGGCCGACGTCGACGAGAGCACCCTCGCCAAGGGCGTGACCGGCAACTACCACCACCCCGGACACGGCCGGAACCACCCCGTCGCGTGGTGCCAGTACTACGACGGCGGCCGCGCCTGGCTGACCACCCTCGGCCATGACGCCAAGGACTTCTCCACCGACGGCTCCTTCGCGGGCGCCGCCGAGTTCCAGAAGCTCCTCCTCGGCGGCATCGAATCCGCCATGGGCAGGACACCGTTCTGCACGTGACGTCCGGCCGCCACCGGCCGGCCTGTTCCCGGCGCCCACCACGGCGCCACCGTCCCTCTCCACGGAAAGGCAAGACCACCATGCGCGACGAGACCCACACCCAGCAGCAGAGCAACGAGCCGGCCGCCCCGACCCCCGTCGGCTGGCAGAGCCCCGACTTCACGGTGGTCGACACCGCGCTGGAAGTCACCGCCTACTCCCTGCGCACGAAGTAGGCGACGCCGTGCCGCCGCGCGTCCTCGGCACAGCCGGCTGGGCTGCGGCGGCACACCTCGGTGGAACCGCGCATGCCCCGGCCACGCCGGGGCACGCCGCCACGCAGACAGGATGGTGGTGTCCCCCATGACCACGACCGTGCCCGACACCCTGCTCCTCGACCACGACCGGGCCACCGGGAGCGGCCCGGAACCCTGGACCGCGGACGAACTGGAACGCCGCCTGCGAGAGTTGGTGGTGAGCCGGTACCACGACCGCCACCCCTTCAACCGGCGCATGCACGAAGGCCGGTTGACGCCGGGCGAGTTGCGCACCTGGGTCGCCAACCGCTTCTACTACCAGTGCAACATCCCCATCAAGGACGCCCTCGTCCTGAGCAAGCTCCTCCTTCCCGCACAACGCCGGTCCTGGCTGCGACGCATCCAGGACCACGACGGACACACCGACCAGGACGGCGGCATCGAGAGATGGCTCCGGCTCGGCGAGGCCGTCGGCCTGCGCCGCGACGAACTGCTCGACCACCGGCACCTCCTGCCCGGCGTCCGTCTGGCCGTGGACGGATACGTCAACTTCTGCCGCAACGCCAGTGCCCTGGAAGCGGTCGCCTCCTCCCTGACAGAGCTCTGCGCCCCGTCGATCATGCTGACGCGCCTGGAGACGTTCCCCGCCCACTACCCCTGGATCGAGTCCGCCGGCCTGTCCTACTTCCGAGGGCGAGTTCCACAGGGCCGCCGTGACGGAAGCGAGGCCCTGGGCTGGGTACGCGCATGGGCTGTCACGGGAGAACAGCAGGAACAGGCACTGGCCGCGGTGTCGTTCAAGTGCGACGTCCTGTGGAGCCTGCTCGACAGCGTGCAAGGAGCCGGTGGGGAGGGCCGACGCGATGCATGACCCAGGCGACTGGTGCCCCCGCCTCCCGACCGCCGCACTCCTGCGGCATGACGAAGCGCGGCATGTCGACGTGATGCTCCTGCCCGAACGAGTCGTCGTCCTGCACGGATCCGGCCGGGCCGTACTCGAACTCGTCGACGGCACCCGCACCGTCGACGAGATCATCACCCGTCTCGCGCCGGACCATGTCCAGGAGATCCGGGGTGACGTCATCTCGTTTCTCAACAGGCTCCGCACGGAAGGCTGCCTGCGATGACGGCTCCCGCCCCGCCCTGGGCACTGCTCGCCGAGCTCACCCACGCCTGTCCGCTGCACTGCTCCTACTGCTCGAACCCCCTGGAGCTGACCCGCCGGTCGCGGGAACTCACCGCCGGTCAGTGGGCCGCCGTCTTCCGCCAGGCCGCGGAACTCGGCGTCCTGCACACGCACCTCTCCGGCGGCGAACCGCTGCTGCGCAGAGACCTCGAACAGATAGCCCGCGCCGCGGTGGAGGCGGGTCTGTACACCCAGTTGGTCACCAGCGGCGTGGGCCTGTCGGCCGGACGACTCGACGCCCTGGTGGACGCCGGGCTGCACAGCGTCCAACTGTCCGTCCAGCACGCCGACCCGGGCCGGTCCGACCAGCTCGCGGGCCACCCCGCCTTCGACGCCAAACGACAGGCCGCCGCGCTCGTCAAGGAACGCGGTCTGCCGCTCGGTGTCAACGTCGTCCTGCACCGGCACAATCTCGACGCCCTCGACGCGCTGATGGAACTCGCCGTGGCCTGGAGAGCGGACCGCGTCGAGTTGGCCAACACGCAGTTCTACGGCTGGGGCCTGCTCAACCGGGCCGCTCTCATGCCCAGTCGGGAGCAATTGGCGGCAGCCGGGGAACAGGTGAAGGCATGGAGAGAACGCCTGGGCGGCGCGGTCGAGATCACCTGGGTGGTGCCCGACTACTTCTCCGGTGCGCCCAAACCCTGCATGGGAGGCTGGGGCGCCGTGTCACTGACCGTCACTCCGGACGGGACAACGCTGCCCTGCCCGGCCGCCGCGACGGTACCCGGACTTCACGCGCCCAACGCCGCGGAGCGACCACTGCGTTGGATCTGGGAGGAATCACCTGCCTTCAACGCCTACCGCGGCACCGACTGGATGCCGGACCCCTGCCGCGGCTGCGAGCGGCGTACCGAGGACTTCGGAGGATGCCGCTGTCAGGCATTCGCCCTGACCGGCGACGCAAGCCGTACCGACCCCGCTTGTTCGCTGTCCCCGGACCACGCCGCTCTGATCGCTCTCACCCGCCCCGGTACTCCGCCCATGCCGGTACCTCGCCGCCCCACAACACCTGACCGGCTCCAGGAACGAACTGACCGCCGGACACGGTGAGAAGCCGAGAAGGGTTCGGGCTCCTCCACGACCCTCGGCCGGCCGGTCGGCGCGAACCGCCCCCTGACCGACTTCATCGCCGTGCCCCTTCGGCAGGAGGCTCCTCGCAGGACGCGAGCCGCTGCCGCCGCGTCGCCGGCCGGGTCGGGCCGGAAGCCGGAGCTTGCGCAGTGGTGGGACGAGGTCGCGTCGGCGCCCCGCGTGGTCGCGGTGGCCCAGGGGACCGCGGCCGACGTCCGTCTCACCGAGCTGGTCCGGCCGACGCTCGATGCCCTGGCCGAGCTGGACGTGCTGGTGATCGCGACGCCGGGGCGCGCCGCCGAGCTGGCGGCGGCGTACGCCCGGCACGACGCGTTGACCGAGATCCATGAAACAGTGGTCGAACTCGGCCGGTAGTAGGTTGTCCAACCAACTGCCCAGCCCGTGTTCGCCCGATGGAGAAGGCGACCCGAACCTGCCCGCCTGCTTGCCTCGGCGGGCGTGGTGCCGGTGGTGCGCTCTGGCGGCCCCGATCCGTCGGCCGGGACGGGTGCGGGCACGGACTGTCAATCCCCTGCGAATGTGGAGTCCTTCTGTCATGACGACTGTCTCGACCGAGCATGAATCGTCCGAGGACGTGGAGATCCGGACGGCCGCTGCCGAGCGGCTCACGTTCTTCGGCGACGCGGTGATCGCGATCGCTCTGACCCTGCTGGCACTCGAACTGCCGGTGCCGGAGGGCTCGACGAACAGCGCGCTGCTACGGTCGGCGTCCGACCACCGCGCGGGCTACATGGCGTTTCTGATCAGTTTCGTGGTGATCGCCGCGCACTGGCGGGCCCACCACCGGGTGTTCCGGCATGTCGCGGCCGTGAGCGGTCGGTTGACCAACCTGACCGTGTACTGGCTGCTCCTGCTGGTGGTCACCCCGTTCTCGACCGACGTGATCGGCGGCGACGGCGCGTTCCAGGTCCGGTTCGGCTTCTACGCCACCGTGCAGTTCACCGCCTGTGCGCTGTTCCTGCTGATGATCCGGGAGATCCGGCGCGCCGGCCTGAGCCGGGCGGGCACCCCGACGCAGGTGTTCTCCCAGGCGACCAGGGGAATCGGCGCAGCCGCCGTGGCGTTCCTGGTGTCCGTCCCGGTCTCGTTCCTCACCACGTACGCGTACCTGTGCTGGATCCTGATACCGGTGGTCGGGCCGCTGGTCCTCACCCGCCTACCGCGCCGGGGGCAGAGCTGAGGGCAGGGCCCGCGCGTGTCCGCCCCCGGTAGGTGGCGGTCCGCGCCGGCTCTCGCCCCAGCCTCTCGGCGAGGCCGTGCACCGGGTCAGCGGCCTGTCACGGCCCGCCGCGGCCGGGGTGCGCTCAGGTGTCTGTGTGAGGCCGGCGCGTGGGGGCTCGTCCGGCACGGATGGCGGGGCGCTCGGCGTCCCACAGCGCGGCCCGGGTGAGGGTCGTCGCGGTGTGCAGAAGGCTGGAGATGGCGTCCTCGGGGTCCAGCCCGTGCAGATCGGTCAGGCTGAAGAGCGCCTCGGCGCTGACGACAACCGCGAGATCACGCTTGAGCTGCTCCAGCGCGGCCGGCCCGACGGAGCCGCTCTCGACGGCCGGTGCCAGCGCATGGTCGATCATTCCGAAGCGCAGCCCCGGGCGGGCAGCGGCTTCCGCCGGTCGCACCACGGTCGCCGCGATCATGGCACGCACCACGCCCTGCCGGGCCTGGACGTGACGCAGCAGGAACTCGGTCACGGCGGCCACCCGCTCCACCGGGTCGGCGGAGTCGGCCACCGCAATCAACGCCTCGGCGGGGGTGGGCAGTTGCCCGGCGATGGCCTCGGTCAACAGGCTGAGCAGGTCGGGGAAGTAACGGTAGGCGGTAGCTTCGGAGACCAGGGCCTTCCTGGCCACCTCGGGCATGGTCACCTCCTGCCCGGTACGACTGAGCTCGGCCGCGGCCTGCACGATCGCGGTGCGGGTGCGCAGTTTCTGGTTGACGCGCCCTGTCGCGCTCTGTGTTCCCATGGGTCCGCCTTTCGTCGTCCGCGGCTCGGGCGGGTTGACTCCCGTGACGAGAGTGGGCTCGCACTCCATAAGGCGAGCGCCCTACCTTCATGAGGGCATGCTCTCATGAAGAGGGCATCGGTATGCCGAGCTGACGAGGGCTTCTACGTCGCGTGGTGCCGCCTCCGACTCTCGTGACTTCCGTCCTGACTGCCTGCTCGCGTCATGAGAGTGCACTTGCATAAGCGTGGATGCCCATCTAAGTTTGTGCGAGTCAACTCTCATGAATGGGGATCAGCGCCGTGAACGCTCCGACCACCACCACGCCCACCACCCGCACCGTGGATCTCGCCGACGGCCTGGCCGTGACCATCGACGAGTACGGCGCCAACGCCGAGGGCACCGGCGTGCTGCTCCTGCACGGCGGCGCCGGCCCCCGCACCATGAGCGGACTGGCCACCGCACTGTCGGAGCACGTCTTCGCCGTCAGCGTGACCCACCCCGGCTTCGACGGCACCCCGCGCCCCGACTGGTGCGACTCCGTGGCCGACCTGGCGGTGGCCTACCTCGATCTGCTGGACAGCCTGGACCTGACCGGCGTGATGGTGATCGGCAATTCGATCGGCGGCTGGATCGCGGCCGAGATGGCCCTGCGCGACACCAAGGGCCGCATCGGCGCCCTCACCCTCCTCAACGCCGTCGGTATCCACGCCCACCTGCCGGCCAACCAGGTCGTCGACCCGCGTACCCTGCCGCCACAGGCGGTCACCAAGCTCTCCTTCGCCAACGCGGCCTTCCGCCCGGACTTCTCCACCCTCACCGACCAGCAGCGCGCCGCCGCCGCGGCCAATCAGCAGACCCTGGCCGTCTACGGCGGCGCCGGCTTCACCTACGACCCCAAGCTCCGCGGCCGACTGCGCCGCATCACCCTCCCGGTGCTGGTCGTCTGGGGAGAGGAGGACGGCATCGCCAACATCACCTACGGTCGCGGCTACGCCGACTCCTTCCCCAACAGCCGCTTCGTGCCCATCCCCGAGGCCGCTCACTTCCCGCAGATCGAGCGGCTCGGACAGACCCTGGAGGCCATCGGGGACTTCGTCGACACGGTCGTCAAGCCGGGTCCGGCCGACTGACCCCGAGCGGCCTGTTCCGTCGCGCGCGTTCGTACGGCGGACCGCACAGCACCGTCGGCACCTGTGCCCGCCGGTCGCGCAGAACGGACATCATCGTGGGCCCGGCCTGTCTCGCGCAGCCCGGTCGGCGGCACAGGCTCGAACGGCTCGACGGTGGTCGGTTCGCCGTACTTCTGGACGGCACGGCGACTGAGGGGCCTTTGACTGTCGGGCGGTTGACCGTCGGGAGATTCAGTGTCGCCAAGAGGGTGGCGCCGCCGTACCGCATGGAGGTCCTCATGCTCGTCATGGAGTCCGTCAGCTCCGAGGACGTCCGTCACCTCGGCGGGGGCGTGTCCAGAGGGAGGTGACGCGGGCCCCGGGCGGTGCGCCGTCCGACACCGCCGCGAGGCCCGCCGCCGGATCCGCTGTGCCGCTCAGGCCACCGTGCGGATCAGCTTCTTGTTGGTGAACTCCTCCATGCCGAGACGGCCGAGTTCCCGCCCGAAGCCGGAGCGCTTCACGCCGCCGAAGGGCAACTCGGCACCCTCCGCGCCGACACCGTTCACGAAGACCATGCCGGCCTCGATGCGGTCGGCGACCCGGGCGGCCTGCTCGGGGTCGGTGGTGAAGACGTAGGAACCGAGGCCGTACGGCGTGTCGTTGGCGATCCGTACGGCGTCGTCCTCGTCGGAGGCCGGGAAGACCATCGCGACCGGTCCGAACAGCTCCTGGCGGGCCGCCGCGTGCTCGGTGGTCAGCCCGGTGAGCACACCCGCCGGGAAGAAGGCGCCCTGACGATCGGTGGAGCCGTGCAGGGTGGCGCCCTCCGCGACCGCCTCACCGACCTGCCGGGCGAGGGTCTCGGCGGCGGCTGCAGAGGAGAGCGGTGCCCCGGTGGCGGAGTCGAGCAACCGTGCCGTGAACCTCTCCACGAACGCGTCGTACAGGTCCGCCACGACCACGAACCGCTTGGCCGCGTTGCACGCCTGACCGGTGTTGTCGAGGCGGGCGGCGACCGCGGCCTCCACGACGGCGTCCAGGTCGTCGGTGGACAGCACGACGAACGGGTCCGAGCCGCCGAGCTCCAGGACGACCTTCTTCAGGTGCCGCCCGGCGATCTCGGCGACTGCGGCCCCGGCCCGCTCGGAGCCGGTGAGCGAGACGCCGTGCACGCGCGGGTCGGCGATCACGTCGGCGATCTGCTCGTTGGTGGCGTACACGTTGACGTACGCGCCCGCCGGGAAGCCCGCCTCGGCGAACAGCCGCTCCAGCAGCGCCGCCGTACCGGGACACTGCGGAGCGTGCTTGAGGACGATGGTGTTCCCGACGGCCAGGTTCGGGGCCGCGAACCGGGCGACCTGGTAGGCCGGGAAGTTCCACGGCATGATGCCGAGCAGCACGCCCACCGGACCGCGCCGCACGACCGCGGTGCCGGCGCCGGAGGTGACATGGAGGGGCTCGTCGGCCAGGAACTCCTCGGCGTGGTCGGCGTAGTAGTGGTAGATGTCGACGCAGAAGCCGATCTCGCCCTCCGCCTCGGCGAGCGGCTTGCCCATCTCCCGCACGATGCTCGCGGCGAGTTCGGCACTGTGCTCGGCGTGCAGGTCGCCCAGGCGGCGCAGCAGCGCGGCGCGTTCGGCCACCGAGCTGGTCCGTCCCCAGGCGCCGGCGGCGTGGGCGGCGTCGACGGCCGCGGCGATCTCGGCGTCGGTGGCGGTCGGGTAGGTCTCCACGACCTCGCCGGTGGTCGGGTCGGTGACGGCGTACATGGTGCCTCCAAGTGGCAGGGGAACAAAGGGGAAACGGGTCAGGGTTCGAGGACGGTCCGCACTCCGGTGCCGGACCTGAGGTCGCCGAGCGCCTGGGCAGCCTCGCTCAACGGGGGTGTCCGGCCGACCAGTTCGTCCAGCGGAAGGCGGCCGGAGAGGTACAGGCGGGCCGGGCTCGGGGATGTCGATCTCGCCCACGCCGGACCCGTAGTCGCAGCCCAGGACGCGCGTGCCCCGGGTCGGCCAGGTCTCGATCACCCTCGGGCTGCCGGTGGCCTCGAACGCGTGGGCCACGCCCGCCGAGTTGCTTCCGGCATCAGGCCTCGACGTCGTCACGGGCACCGTCGAGGGTGTGGGTGGCGCCGAAGCGGCGGGCCACGGCGAGGCGTTCGGGGGAGAGGTCCACCGCGACGATCGGATCGGCACCGACCAGCCGCAGGCCCGTCACCACGCCGGGACCGACCCCGCCGGTGCCGGTCCCGGCGTTCAGGAAGTGCTCGGCCGGGCCGACCCCGAGCAGGTCGGTCCCCGAGGCCACGGCGGCGGGCGGCTGCCCGGGGAAGGTGACGGCCGCGGCCCGGGCCCGTGCGGGGGCAGCGAGGGCGAAGCCCAGGTCGGCGTCGGCGTGGACACCGGCCACCGGCGAGCCGGTCGCGGGTCCGATCGCGAAGACGGCCCACGCCGGCCGGGTCCGGCTCGGCTGCTGCCGGTAGCCGTACTCGGCGAGCTCACCGGTATCGGTGAGGGAGTCGTTCACGTGGGTCTCCTGACGGTGCTGCGCCGGTGGCCCGGCCCGCCGCGACCGCCGAGCCGGACGTACGTCGGCCGCTGTGTCGCTACGTCGCTGCACCGTGGTGAGCGGTGCGGTGGTTTCCGGCCGACCGCCATTATTGGGCGGGCGACCAATTGCTTTATTGGTCGCCCACTCAATAGCATTCGTCGTATGACGTCAAGAGCTCCCGGCAGGCGCGTCCGCAAGGCACCCGCCGAACGCCGCAGCGAGATCGTCGCCACGGCGGCGCGGATCGGGCTCACCGAGGGCCTAGAGTGCGTCACCCTGCGCAGGGTCGCCGACGAGCTGGGTGTCCAGCCCGGACTCGTGGGCCACTACTTCCCGGCCGCGGACGAGCTGGTCGCCGAGGCGTTCACCCATGCCACGATGAGGGAACTCGACGGCCTGCTGCCGCCGGACTCGGACGGCCCCCTGCACACCTTCCGGAGGTTCTTCGGCCTCACGTCCAGCGCCGAGTTCGATGACGTCAGCAAGCTCTGGCTCAACGCCCGGCACCTGTCGCGCTACCGTCCGGTGCTGCGCGAGCACGTCATGAAGCAGGAACTGCTGTGGTGCCGGCGCCTGGAGGAGCTCATAGCCGCCGGAACGGCGACCGGGGTCTTCGCCTGCGCGGATCCCTGGGGCGCCGCCATCCGGGTCCTCGTCGCGATCGACGGCGCCAGCGCCTACGTCAACACCAGCGCGGACCGTCGCGGGACGCCTGCGGCGGACATGCCGCGCACCGTGGCCGAGTCCGAACTAGGTCTGCGACGGGGCACGTTGCTCGCCTCGTGAGCACGCCCGAGGCGCGGCTGGCCGCCCGAGCGCGCTGAGCGCCACGCCCGTCGGCCGGCGCTCGTGCCACGCCGCCGTCCGGGTGCCCGGGGCCGGGACAAGGGCCGGTGCGCCGCGTTCACCGGAGGGCGGGGACGGGCCGCGCGGACGTGTCGCCGCCTGAGCGGCGCCGTACTCGGCCGGTCGCCCGTGCCGCAGGGACCTTGGTACCCCTTGGGCCGCAGCCGGAAGCGGCTGCCCAGCTCTGCCCGCTGCCCTGCACATGCCATCCGACGCTTCGCTCGCCGACCGGCAGCCGGACACCCTGCCCCGCATCCGGCCGCCTTGTTCGCGGGCGGCCGGACGCGGGGCTGATCACTCCTCGGCGGCGGCGAGAAGGGCCATCTCCCGACTGACCGCGACCTGGTGCGCCTCGGCGTCCAG
Organism: Streptomyces fuscichromogenes; assembly: GCF_014645815.1. GTDB lineage: Bacteria > Actinomycetota > Actinomycetes > Streptomycetales > Streptomycetaceae > Streptomyces > Streptomyces fuscichromogenes. The sequence continues at coordinate 283,791 of NZ_BMML01000003.1, forward strand.
ACGCGCCTTCTTCGGGCTCCAGCGACCCGCCATCACGAACACGAACGGCAGGAACAGCACCTGGCCGCCGACGCAGATCCACCACCAGTCCCGCCATTCGCCGGGCCCGTCCTTCGACGCCTTCTGGACCTTGGCGCCGTACTCGTCGAGCACCTTCAGCTGCGGTGCCGCCTTCTGTACGACGGCGAGGTCCGCCGCGCCGACCTCCCGGACCGCACGGGCGCTCAACGCGGGCGGCACGGTGGCCGGGGTGTACTTGTTCAGCTCGGCGAAGAGCTCCGGGTGCGCGTTGACGATGGCCAGCGCCGGCGCCGCCTGCGCCGAGGCGACCCTGACCTCGGCGCCGTGCTCCACGAGCGGGGTCACGGAGGTGACCAGCACGGGGATGAAGGCCGCGGAGACGGCGACCACGATGCGCACCGTCCAGCCCCACACGGCCAGGCCCGCCGCGGTGGCCGCCGGGTTGTGCTTCTCCACCGTCTCGGTGAAACTCGCCATCCAGGGCGCGTAGGCGATGCCGCTGAAGACGCCGATGCCGACGAACAGCCAGGCGAAGGTGTAGTAGTCGGTCGTCAGGTGGGTGGCGCGGGTGGCGAAGACCGCGGTCACCACGATGGAGCCGACCGCGCCGACGATCATGAAGGGCTTGCGCACCTTCAGCCGGTCCGAGAGCAGGCCGACCAGGACCAGGGCGATGGCGTTGGCCGCCCAGTACCAGTTGGCCAGCGCGTTGGTGCGCTGCTCGCTGTAGCCGAAGACGGTCGCGAAGTAGACGACGAAGTTGCCGACCGCCGCGTAGTACAGCAGCAGGAACACGGCGATGGCGAAGGCCGAGCCCAGCACGTCCAGGCGCATCATCTGCCGCCACTCGCCGCGGCGTACCGCCTCGGTGTCCAGCCCCTTGGCGCGTGCCTCGACCAGTGCCCGGTCCCGCAGCGTCACCATGATCTGGTCGCGCAGCGCCGGGGACAGCTCGCGCAGCGCGAAGATCGCGACGACGAAGACGACGGCCCCGGCGATCGCCGAATAGCGCAACTCGTCCTGCCAGGAAGCGCTGTCGAGGGTGTTGCTGGTGACGGTGGTGACCACCAGGGAGCCGATGACCGGACCCATCGTCCAGTACCCCATCGCGGTGGCCCGGCCGAGCTGCGGGGAGAAGTCCCTGATCAGCGCGGGGGTGGCGACCAGGACGATGCCTTCGATGAAGCTGACGAGTGCGAAGAGCACCAGATAGGAGGTCTTGTTCGCCGCGTTCGGCAGGCCGAAGAAGACCAGCAGCGCCGCGATCAGCAGTCCGTAGACCACCAGATTCGCCCGGCCCCAGCGGTCCGCCAGACCGGCCACGAGCGAGGCGAAGGCCCCGACCGCGTTGCCGATCACCGAGACCCAGATGAAGTAGCGGTACGTCATGCCGAAGTGCGTGATGATCGACGTCGCCACCGCGTACTGGATGTACAGCATGTAGTACAGGACGACAGTGGTGACGACCACGATCGAGAGATACACCATCCGGCGACCGGTGGGCGGGTAGTCCGCCAGCTCGCGGCGGTACAGCCAGGCCAGCGGGGTGCGGGCGTCCGCGGCGGGCACATCGGGCGCGGGTCTGTCGGCGTCGAACGGCGTCGTGTCGGCGGACATACGGCTCCTCCCAGGAGACCCGGAGACCAGGTGCTCGCGTCGGCGCGACCAGGGTGCGCGGCGGCCCGGCTCCGAGAGCGTGGCCAGAGGCTAGTACCGACTAGTCGGTACGCCTAGAGGGCTGCACGAGTCCATTCACGCCGCCGGGTGAGCATCGGCCGTTCCCCTCGGCCTCGCCGCCCGGCGACCCCGGGACTCGGCTCCTCGCCCGGCGTGACCTCGGAACAGCGTCAGTCGGCCGGGATCGGCTGGGTGAGGTTCACCGGGTTGCCGTCGGGGTCCTGGATGTGGGCGACGCGCTGTCCCCACGGCATGTCGTTGGGGCCGCCGCGCACCGAGCCGCCCAGCGCCGCCACCCGGCCGAGCGTCTCGTCGACGTCGTCGACCTCGATGCTGAGCAGGATCCGCGCACCCGCACCGGCCGCCGCCCCGGCCCCCAGGTTCTCCCTGGCCACCAGCCCGAGGTCGGTGTCGCCGATGCGCAGGCCGAGATAGAAGGCCGGGCCTTCCGCCGGCACCCGGAAGATCTTCTCAGCGCCGAACAATTTCGTGTAGAAGCCGAGCAGGACGTCCTGGTCGGCAGTCACGATCACTGGCTGGATGGTCGACATGGCACTCCTGTCGAGAACGGTCGTGTCGCTGGACAGACCGTTCGAGGACGGTGAACTCATCGCGGGCGCCGGACCCGCAGCGGGGACACCCGCCTCGGCACCGGGCCCGGATACCGTGTGCGGCCCGCCGCAGTTCCTCGACCCCGTCGGCGGCGTCCCGCGAACGGCCGTCCGGGGACGACCCGTTGTCACGTCGGTCCGGGTTCGCCCAAGGAATGACGGCACCCTCGGTTCGGTCAGAGCAGTCGTCGGATGTCACCGCGTACCCGGTAGAAGCCGCCCGCCGCCGTGTGCAGGGAGTCCACGACATAGCGGGCCCCGGGCTCGCGTATCGCCCGTGGGAACTGGACGTTCAGCGACTGGTCGTAGCCGCCGGACACGACGTGCACCCGGACCCGGCCCGACTCCTGGACGCACTCCACGACGATCGCGCCGCTGGGCGCCTGCGCGACGGTTGCCACCGCGCCCACGGCCGTGGCCGGTGCGTAGGCCGGCATCGCCGCCGCCAGCTTGACGTCCCGCGGCACCGGCACCGTGCCCTGCTGGGCCGCCGTGACGGCCGCCTCGCTCGCGTCCACGCAGACCAGCGAACCGTCGGTGGTCACCAGGTAGAGCCGCTCGTCGTGGTACTGCATCGACAGCGCCGAGCCGTCGCCCGTGCCCAGCTTCCACAGCCGGGTGCCGTCCTGGTCGAAGCAGTAGACGGACGAGGCCGCGTCACCGGCGAACACGAACCGCCCGCCGGGCGAGGTCGCGCACGAGTACACGGCGCTGTCGCAGGTGTACGTCGCCTCGATCGCGCCGGTCGCCTTGGACAGCCGCTGGACCGCCTTGTGGGCGGTGCCCGCGTACACCACATCGCCGTCCTGCCAGCCGAACAGCACCCCGCCCTTTGTCGGTGTGTGCCACAGCTCCCGGCCGCCGTCGGGGGCGTAGGCCGTGACGCCTCTGGTGTGGCCGTGGTAGACGGCCCGCTCGTCGGCGCGGACCATCCAGGCCTGCTCGCCCTGGCTGCGACGGGCCCACTGGTGCTCGTCCTCGTGGTCGATGACGGTGAGCCGGCCGTCGCGGTCGGAGACGTCCAGGACGCCCTCGTGGATGTCCAGCCAGAAGATGTCGACGTCCGCCGCGATGTCGTAGGCCACGAACGGCAGTTTGGAGGAGAGGTCGTACACCTTGCCGTCGTCGCAGCCCGCGTAGATCCAGAAGTCGTCGGCGACCAGGCACTTCACGCCGTCCGGCAGGCTGAAGCGGGCCAGTACGCCGCCCTCGTGGTCCAGGGTGTACACATCGCCCGACTGGTTGCCGACCCAGCAGCGGTCGTCGTCGACATGGATGCCGAACGCGGCGGAGCCGGTACGAAAGCGCCAGAGCACGGGTGCGGCGGAGCGCGCGGTGGAGGGGGCCGAGGCGACCTGGCGCCGGGTCACCGAACGCGGCGCGCGTTGCCCCTGTACGGCGGGGGCGTATCCCTTGCGGACCTTCTCGCCGACCTTCTTCGCGGCCGCGGCCCGTGCCTTCTCCGCCGTCGCGAACGTCGTCGTCTGCGTCTGTCCTTCGGCGCCTATCCGGCCGTACCGCACCGTCACGACCAGGTCGGCGACGGTCACCTCGTAGAACTTGTGCGCGGCACCGTCCTCCTGGGACAGCTCCAGATACGTCGTCGACACCGCGGCGGAACCGATGGACATGGCTGACCGAACCCCTCCCATGACGGATCCGCGGTATGTCCTGCGGACCCCAGTGATCAAACCGTAGACGGAGGCACTGACAACGGCCTTCGCGGACCGTCCGCCGGGCCCCGCACGGCCCGTAACCGTGCGGCCGTGCGGCCGTGCGGCCGACCGAGCACGCACCCCGAACGGCCCTCGCGGACAGGGCCGTTCAGTCCCGTCGACACCGACCTTCGGCATCCGGCGGCCAACGCCCCGCAAGACGAGAGTGAGGGGCGTCAGGAACCGAACGCACAGCCCCGCTTCCTTCCGAAGGGACCACCGTCATGGCCGTGCACGAGCACCCCCGCCGGAACTCCGGTTTCCACCTGCCGTCCGTCCGCAGGAACCGGACCGCCGCCGCGTCCGAGGCCACCGCGTCGGCGGCGGCGGAGACTGACACTCACACCGCGCGCGCCTGCACGCTCGCCTCGCTGAGGCTGCTCACCGGGTTCGTCTTCCTGTGGGCGTTCCTCGACAAGACCTTCGGCTTCGGCTACGCCACCCCGCCCGGCAAGGGCTGGATCGACGGCGGCTCGCCGGCCAAGGGCTTCCTCGGCTCCGTCGCGGCCGGCCCGATGCGGTCCACCTTCCACTCCTGGGCCGGGGACACCTGGGCGGACTGGCTGTTCATGCTCGGCCTGCTCGGCGTCGGCGTGGCCCTGACCGCGGGCGTCGCGTTGCGCCTGGCCGCCGTCGCCGGCACCGCCATGATGGCGCTGATGTGGCTGGCCGAGTGGCCGCCCGCCAAGCACCTCGCGGACGGCTCGGCGAGCATGTCCAGCAACCCCTTCGTCGACTATCACCTCATCTACGCCGTGGCCCTGATCGCCCTGGCCGCCTGCTCCGCGGGCGACGCCCTCGGTCTCGGGCACCTGTGGGCGAAGCTCCCGCTGGTCCGTCGCAGCCGCTGGCTGCGGTGATCGCGGTCGGCGTGGCCGGTCCTGTCCCGGGTCCGCCGCATCCCGCACCGGCCAGGGCCGACCGGCCCCCCGCAGGGACCTGCGGCCCCTGCCGGACAACCCGTCCCAGGACGACGCTCGTAACGGAATCCCCGTTCAGGAGGCAGAGATCATGACCCGCACCGTCGCCGTCGGACTCGACGGCTCTCCCGAGAGCCGCGCCGCGGCCGAGTGGGCGGCCCGCGAGGCGGAGCTGCTGGAGCAGCCGCTGAAGCTGCTCCACGTCTGGGAGCCCGTGCCGACGCCCATGGCACAGGCGCCGCTGCTCGGCCCGGAGACCCAGCAGCACTGGACCGAGCAGATTCCGCGCGAGGCGGCCGAGGGCTTGCGGCTGCGTCACCCCGGCCTCGACGTGAGCACCGAGCAGGTGTCCGGGCGGCCCGCGGACGTCCTCGTGGGCGCGGCGAACGACGCCGAACTCCTCGTGCTCGGCTCCCGCGCCCTGGGCGGCATCGGCGGGTTCATGGTCGGTTCCGTCGGCCTGTCCGTCGTCGCCCACGCCGAACGGCCCGTCGTCCTGGTCCGTGCCGGTGAGCAGGCCGCCGACGAACACGAGGCGGACCCGGTCGGCATTCCGTCCGCGGCGACGCCGTTCCGGCCCGTCGTCCTCGGCCTCGACATCACGAGCCCCGACGACGACCTGATCGCGTTCGCCTTCGCCGCGGCCGCCCGCCGGGGTACGTCCCTGCGGGTCGTGCACGGCTGGAACCCGCCCTACTACTGCGACACCTACGGTGTGACCACCGACCTGGGTCTCCGTGAGGAGCTGGCACGGCAGGAGAGCACCGCGCTGACCGAGGTCCTGCGCCCCTGGCGGGAGAAGTTCCCGGCCGTCGACGTCAGCGAGCAGTCCCCCTACGGCACGCCGGGTGCCCATCTCGTCGACGCCTCCAGCGAAGCGTGCCTCGTGGTCGTCGGCCGGCGTACCCGCCGCGGCCCGCTCGGCACCCGCATCGGCTCCGTCACCCACACCGTCCTGCACCACTCCACCGCCCCCGTCGCCGTCGTCCCGCACGACTGACCCGCTTCGAAGGAGCACACATCATGAAGGCAGCGGTCGTACGAGCCTTCGGCGAGCCCCTGGTCATCGAGGACCGCCCCGACCCCGAGCCCGGCCCCGGCCAGGTCCGCCTCCGTGTCGAGGCCTCCGGGCTCCGCCACACCGACAGCCACGCCGCGCACGGCGACTGGCCCGTCAGGCCGAACCCGCCGTTCGTCCCCGGTGGGGAAGCGTGAGTGCGATGGTCCTGCCGATCGTCGTCGGTGTCGACGGCTCCGAGCCCGGTCTGCGGGCCGTCGACTGGGCGGCTGACGAAGCCGTGCTGCGCGGGGCACCGCTCCGGTTGGTGTACGCCTCGCTGTGGGAGCGGTACGAGGGCACCCACCTCGCCCAGGATCCGCACAGGCCGTCCGAGGAGATCATGGCCGAGGACATCGTCGAGACCGCGGCGCGGCGCGCCCGGACCCGGCGGCCCGGGGCGGCGGTCTCCACGGAGGTGCTGGCCGAGGAAGCGGAGTACGCGCTGGTCCACGAGAGCCGGGACGCCGCCTTGCTGGTGACGGGCACCCGGGGCCGCAGCGGCCTCGCCGAGGCGCTGCTCGGCTCCGTGAGCCTGACTCTCGCCGGGCACGCGCACTGCCCGCTGGTCGTCGTGCGCGGCAACCACGACAACCAGGCCGCGGCGCCGGTCCACGGCAGGATCGTCCTGGGTGTCGGTGAGGACGGCAAGGAGTCCGCGGCCGTGCGCTTCGCCTACGAGGAGGCGCGGCGGCGCGGGGTGCCCCTGGACGCCGTACGGGCCTGGCGCACGCCCGCGCGCGAGACCACCGATCACCCCCTGATGTCCGCGGAACCCGCCCGGCTGCACGAGCAGCAGGCGGTGGAGGCCCTGGACACGGCGCTGGAGAACGTCCCCGGCGACATCGAAGCGCACCGGCACACGGTGGAGGGCCATGCCCGGTCCGTGCTCGTGGCGGCCTCGCACGACGCCGACCTCCTGGTCGTCGGAGCCCGGCGCCGCCCACGGACCTTCGGGCTCCAGCTGGGCCGGGTCGCCCACGGCGTGCTGCACCACTCCGCCTGCCCCGTCGTCATCGTGCCCGAGCCGACATGACCGCCCTGCCCAGGACGCCGAGGCCGCCGCCGTCAACGACATCACCTCGCCCGCGACGCTCGCCCAACCGGCTCTTCGGCGGTGGCCCCTCACCACGACCAACAGCCCGGCGTTCGCGGCCCCTTGACTCGAAGGTGCCCCTTCCCCCCGGCCCCGGGGGACGGCAGGGGGGCCGTTCAGCCCATCGCGCCACGGAGAGGACGTCGACGGCCGGGGTCAGGGCGAGCGACTCGGACAGGTGAGGCGAGGGCGCGTGCAGTGCGGGGGAGCGCCGGCCGCTGGGTCTTCTCGGACGTGGCGAGAACAAAGCGGCTGAAGTGGCCCGACCGGCCCAAGCCGGCCTCCCGCGTATGGACCAGGCTGGAGGTGCGGGGCAAACCCGGTACCTGGAAAGCGGCAGGCCGCGTACCGACAGCCGCGACCTCGTCACTTCGTCACCTTGTCGCCTCGTCACCGGGTCCCGGTTCCGCAGCCGACCGAGTGGGATGAGGAGCGTCATGAAGGGATTCGTGTTCCACGGCCCCGGGCAGTCCGCCTGGGAAGAGGTCCCCGATCCGGCCGTCAAGGAGCCCACCGACGCGATCGTGCGCGTCGAGGCCGTCACCGTCTGCGGCACGGACCTGCACATACTCAAGGGAGACGTGCCCGAGGTGCGGCCCGGCACGGTCCTCGGCCACGAGGCCGTCGGCGAGATCGTCGAGGTCGGCGGTGACGTCCGGACCGTACGCCCCGGCGACCGTGTGCTGGTCTCCTGCATCAGCTCCTGCGGGCGCTGCTCGTACTGCCGGGAGCGGATGTACGGCCAGTGCCGCGGCGGCGGAGGCTGGATCCTCGGCCACCTCGTCGACGGCACCCAGGCCGAGTACGTCCGCGTCCCCTTCGCGGACCTGTCGGTCCACGCCCTGCCCGCCACCCTCGACAGCAAGGATGCCGTGCTGTTCGCGGACATCTTCCCGACCTCCTACGAGGTGGGCGTCCTCAACGGGCACGTCCGTCCCGGCGACACCGTCGCGGTCGTCGGTGCCGGGCCCATCGGACTCGCGGCGATCGCCACGGCGCGGCTGTTCTCGCCGGAGCGCATCATCGCGGTGGAGCCGGCTCCGGCTCGGCTGGAGGCCGCCCACCGGTTCGGTGCCGACGCGGTGGCCGATGTCCACGAGGCGCCGCGGCAGCTGGTGGCCGACCTGACCGACGGCCTGGGCGCCGACGTCGTCATCGAGGCGGTGGGCGTGCCGGAGAGCTTCGAGCTGTGCACCCGCATGGTCCGGCCCGGCGGGCACGTCGCCAACATCGGCGTGCACGGCAGGCCGGCGACCCTGCACCTGGAAGACCTGTGGAGCAGGAACGTCACCATCACCACCGGCCTGGTGGACACCCACTCCACCCCCGCCCTGCTGCGGATGGCCGCCGCCGGCCGGTTCCCCACCGCACAGCTGGTCACCCACACCTTCCCGCTGCGCCGCATGGAGGAGGCGTACGACGTCTTCGCCCACGCCGCCACCACCGGCGCCCTCAAGGTCGTACTCGGGGACGGACAGCACGAGACCGTCGCCCTGCGCACGGCCTGAGGGGGTCGGCCATCCGTGGAGGTGGCGGCGCAGGTGGTCGCGCCAGGTGTGCTCGAAGGTTTTGGCGGGGGCCGAATGCGGCGCGGGGAGCGGGCTAGGCGAGGACGGCGCCTCCGTCGACGCTGAGCACGGTTCCGGTGACGAAGCGGTTCTCCATCAGGTACAGGTGCGCCGCGGCGATCTGGTCCGCCTCGCCGATCGACTTGGTGAGCGTCCGATCGGCGAGGGCCGCGAACAGCGCGGCACGCTGGGGCTCCGGCACCGGGTCCCACAGCGGCGTCCGTATCGCTCCCGCCCGGACCGCGTTGACGCGGACAGGCGCGAGCTCGGCGGCCAGCCCCCGCGTCAGTCCCTCGGTGGCGGCGGCGCCGGCGGCCGCGAGCGCGGTGCCGGGTGCGGGGCGAACAGCGACCGTCCCGGACGTGAGCACGATCGAGCCTCCCGGCCGGATGAGAGGTGCCGCGCGCTTGACCGTGGCGACCGTTCCCCAGAAGCGGACCTCGAACAGGTCCCGCGCGGCGTCCAGCGCCAGGTCCACCAGCGGCTGTGGACGCACCGCATCACCGGCCGTGTACACCACGTGGTCGAGCTCCTCGACGCGGTCGAACAGGGCGGCGATGTCAGCCTCGTTGCGGGTGTTGACGACGGCTCCGTCGCAGGTGTCCGGCAACTGCGCGAGCGCGGCATCGAGGCGCCCCCGGTCGCTGGACGCGATCGTGACCGCCGCCCCGGCCGCCGCCGCGGCGTGTGCCGTGGCCAGTCCCATGCCTGAACTGCCGCCGATGACGACGATGCGTCGGCCTGAAAACGTCATGGTGCCACTCCTTGGTCTCGAACAGTGATGACTCACTGGGTCATCACCGTAGCACCCATGATGGCTCACTGAGTCATCACTGGTATGGTGGAGACATGCCTCGATGGGATCCACGTGCCGAAGACCGACTCCGCGAGGCGGCGCTGGAGCTGTTCCTTGAGTACGGGTACGAGAACGTCACGGTCGCGGAGATCACCGAGCGGGCCGGACTGACCCGGCGCTCGTTCTCCCGCTACTTCACGGACAAGCGGGACGTGCTGTTCGCCGAATCCGAACAACTGCCGGTCGCCCTCGCCGGTTCCGTCCGGCGCGCTGACGCCGCCCTCTCGCCCTTCGAGGCACTCCTGGCCGCTCTCCTGGACATCGCCGGCGCGCTGGCCGACCAGGCCCCGCTCGCCGCGCAACGGCGCGCGGTCGTGCGGGCCAGCCCGGAGCTGCAGGAACGGGGGCGGACCAAGTTCGCCGACGTGACCGCCGCGGTGGCGGGCGCGTTGCGGGACCGAGGCACCGCGGAATCGCAGGCGACGCTGCTCGCGGAGGTCGGTGTCGCCATCTTCCGCACGGCGTTCGACCGCTGGACCGACCAGCCGGACGGCGTCGGCCTGCCGGTCCGCATCCGGGAGGCGGCCGCCGAACTCGCCGCCGGTCTGGGCGCGGTGGACTTCGATGCGCTGCCCCGGCCGTGACGCGCTGACCGCGCATCGACCGAGGACGACTGCGGATGCCGGACCACGGCCGGGCAGCCGTGGCCATGCAATCCCGCGCCGGTCCTGGCCTCCGCCGCGTCGCCAGTCCACGGGTCCGCCGGCCTGGTGGTCGGCGCGGTGCGGCCCCCCGGCCTGCCGCACACAGTCGAAGCCCGCTGCTCGCCGTACGCGGGGACCGGCCGCATGACGACGACCTAGCGCGCCACCCCTGACCTGCGGCTCAGCAATGTTCCGCTCGACAGGGCCGCTCGGCCCGTCACGAGTCGGCTCTCGGGGCCGCCGGGAAGCGTCGTCCGGGGGCACTTCACCGCGTGTGGAGCGGGCGCATGGGGTATGAGCGGCCTGGAAGCCGTGCGCCGGGCCGCGCCCCCTCGGCCGCACGGACGATGCGATCGAGGGGCCGAGGGACCGGGGAGCCGAGGAGCCGGGCGATCGGGGCCGGGGGTAACGGGGATGACGGATACGACGGACGTGGAGCGGGGAGCGGACGGGGAGGCCGGGGGGCGGATCGCACCGCTGGACCGGCGGGTGTTCGCCGTCGCGGGGGTGGTCCTTGCCGTCCTGATGGTGCTGTCCTCGCGCTACGGCTTCCACATCGACGAGCTGTACTTCCTCGACTGCGCTCGGCATCTCCAGGCGGGCTATGTGGACCAGCCGGCGCTGGCGCCGCTGCTGGCCCGGGTCTCCCTGTCGTTGTTCGGGGTCTCGGAGGCGGGCCTGCGGCTGTGGCCCGCGCTGGCCGCCGCAGGCACGGTGGTCGTAGGCGGGATGACCGCACGGGAGCTCGGCGGCGCGCGGCGGACCCACCTGCTCGCGGCGATCGCTACCGCCACCATGCCCGTGCTCCTGGGCGGCGCGCACGTCGCCAACACCACCTCCTACGAAATGCTGGCGTGGGCGGCGATCGCGCTCGTGGTCGTACGGATCGGCCGCACCGGCGACACGCGGTGGTGGCCGGCTGTGGGAGCGCTGGTCGGCGTGGGCGCGGAATTCAACCACCTCGCGGCGATCTTCGGGGTCGTCCTGCTGGCCGCCACGCTGCTCGGCCCGGCCCGCCGGACCACGGCCGACCGCCGGCTGCTCGCGGGCGTCGCGACAGCCGTGCTGCTCGTGCTGCCCGACCTGTGGTGGCAGGCGCGACACGGCTGGGCCATGGTCGCGATGACGCGGGCGCTGAACGGGGAGAACGGAGGCCCGGGGAACATCCCCACCTGGATCGTGGGGCAGCTCGGCATGTCCTGCCTGGCGATGACCCTGCTGTGGGTGGCGGGCCTACGGTTCCTGTGGCGGTCCGGCCGGCCGCTGTGGCGGTGCCTGGTGACCGCGTACGCCGTGCTGTTCGTGCTGTTCGCCGTGACGACCGGAGCGCAGGTGTACTACCTGGGCGGCCTGTACGTGGGCCTGCTGGCGGCCGGGGCCGTGGGACTCGACGGGTGGCTGCACTCCCGCCCGAACCGGCTGCGCGGCCTGATGGTCGCAACCGCCGCCTCGGCCGCCCTGCTTGCCGTGATCGTACTGCCGGTACTGCCCGCGTCCGACGTGGCCTGGACGTACGGCATCAGCACCAACTCCGGGGAATCTCTGGGCTGGCCCCAACTGGTGGGCACCGTACGGCAGGTGTGGACCGGGCTCCCGGCCGGGCAGCGCGCGAACGCGCTGATCTTCACGGCGGACTACGGCGAGGCCGGCGCCATCAACGAACTCGGGCGGGGCACGGGATTGCCCACTGCGGTGAGCGCCCAGAACACCGACTGGTGGTGGGGGCCCGGCGATCCTGACGCCACGACCGTGGTGGCCGTCGCCCCCGGTACCGACCACGCCGCAGAGTACGGCGCCTATCTGCGCCGGTACTTCGGACATGTCCGCGTGGCCGCCACCCTCTCCAACCCCGACGGCGTGCACAACGTCGAATGGGGCGGCCACGTCTACGTCTGTACGGGCCCCCGGCGCCCGTGGGGCGAGACCTGGCCCGAACTGCGCACCTACTCGTGACCCCCGCGCCCCAACGGCAGGAGCCCGACGTCGGCCGTCCTGGCCCGGTTCAGGCGCGTCCGAGGCGCGAAACGGGCGCAGGGGCATCGGCGGTCCGGCCGGACGCCGGGCATCCGGCCGGGTGGGAGCCCTACTTGGCGAGGAAGGACAGCAGCGCCGCGTTCACTTCTTCGGCGTGCGTCCACAGCAGGCCGTGCGGGGCGCCCTCGATCTCCACGTACTCGGCCGACGGCAGCAGCGCGTGGAACGGCCGTCCGGTCGCGTCGATCGGCAGGATGCGGTCGCCGGTGCCGTGCAGGATCAGGGCGGGGACGTCGACCTTCGCCACGTCGGCGCGGAAGTCGGTGATCCAGGTCGGCACGCAGGCCACGGAGGCATGCGCGGAGGCACCGGCCGCCACGTTCCAGCTGTTGCGGAGGGCCTCCTCGCTGATCCGGCTGCCCAGCGTCTCGTCGAGGTTGTAGAAGTCCTGGTAGAACGCGGAGAAGTAGGCGTACCGGTCCTTGGTGACCGCGTCCAGGATGCCGTCGAAGACCGCCTGGTCGACACCGGTCGGGTTGTCGTCGGTCTTGAGCAGGAAGGGTTCGAGGGAGGCCAGGAAGACCGCCTTGGCGACCCGGGCCGAGCCGTAGGTGCCCAGGTAGCGGCCGACTTCGCCGGTGCCCATCGAGAAGCCGACCAGCACCGCGTCCGTCAGGTCGAGCGCGGTGAGTATCTTGTCGAGGTCGGCGGCGAAGGTGTCGTAGTCGTAGCCCGTGGTGGGCTGGGAGGAGCGGCCGAAGCCGCGGCGGTCGTAGGTGATGACGCGGTGTCCGGCCTCCAGCAGGACCGGCAGCTGCTTCTCCCAGGAGTGGCCGTCCAGGGGGTACCCGTGGATCAGCACGACGGGCTGTCCGGTGCCGTGGTCCTCGTAGTAGAGCTCGATCGACGCGCTGTTCTCTTCGCCAACAGTGATGTACGGCATGACGGTTCGTCCTCCTGGGGTTCGGAGAGTCCAGCACACCAGCGTCGGGGGCCCGCCACCAGGCAGAACCGCAGGCAGAAGTGCAGGCGGAAGCAGGGAGGCAGAACGCGCTTGTTCTAATTGTCGTGATGACCAGACGTTTCTCCGCTGACCTGCCCCACGGCGGCACCGCCTTCGGCGTGATGCTGCGTTCCCTGCGCCGGGCGGCCCGGCTGACCCTGGAGGAGCTGTCACAGGCCTCCGGCGTCAGCGTCCGCGCACTGGGCGACATGGAACGCGGTCGCAGCCGCGGACCCCAGCGCCGCACCGTCGACGCGCTCGCCGCCGCCCTGGAACTCGACCGCGAGCAGCGGCAGCGGCTCCAGCGGCTGGCCGACGCCGGCCGGGAACGCGGTGGTCCCGCCGCGCCGCCGTATCTCCTGCGCACGGTCCCGGACTTCACCGGACGAAGGCAGGAACTGGCCGATCTGGAGGCACTGGCCAAGGGGGACCGCACCCGTGTGGTGGTCCTCTTCGGGCCGGGCGGACAGGGCAAGACGACCCTCGCCGCACAGACCGCACGGCAACTGGCGGCCCGTCACTTCCCGGACGGCTGCGTCAGCGTGCAACTGCACGGCATGAGCGACACGCCCCTGCCCGCCGCCGAGGCACTGGTCCTGCTGCTGACGGCACTCGGGCACCCGCCCGACCGGATCCCGGTGGACCCGATGGCACGCGAGGCCGTCTACCGGGCCACGCTCAGCACCCGGCGCGTGCTGGTCGTCCTCGACGACGCGGCCGACGAGGCACAGGCCAGGCCACTGCTGCCGGACGCGGAGGGCAGCTTCGTACTCGTCACGAGCCGTCGGCCGCTGACGGGACTCGAGGGTGTGCGGCGGATCAGGCTCGGCGCCCTCAGCGGCAGGGAGTCGGCGACGCTGCTGGAACGGATCCTCGGCACCCCGCGCACCGACGGCGAGGCGGAGGCGATCAACCGGCTGGCGGACCTGTGCGGGCATCTCCCGCTGGCCCTGCGGATCGTCGGCAACCGCCTCTCCAGCCGCCCTGCCTGGACCCCCACCCGGCTGGCGGACCAACTCGCCGACGAGGAAGGGCGGCTGGGCAGCCTGGTCGCGGGCGACCTGGCCGTACGCGGCGCGCTCGCCCTCTCCTACCGTCAACTCACCGCTCCCCGCAGGCTGCTGTTCCGCCGGCTCAGCCTGCTCCCCGGCCATGAGACCGGCCCCCACCTCGCCGCCGTACTCGCCGGCGACGACGACCCGACCGCGGTCCAGGACGCCCTTGATCTGCTGGTCGAGCGGGGCCTGTTGGAGGAGCCCACGCCGGGGCGCTACGCGTTCCACGATCTCGTCCGGCTCTTCGCGCGCGAGCAACTCCGCACCGAGGAGCCCGTGTCGCCCGTGGAGGCCGCCGCGCTGCGCATGGCGGACTGGCTGCTGCGGTCGGCCTCGGCGGCGGGCCGCTGGTTCGAGGCACCCGGCGCGCCCGAGCCGTGGCCGGGAGCCACCCCCGCGTTCGTCCCGGCCTCCGCCGACGAAGCGGAGGAGTGGCTCAGCACCGAACGCGCCCACTGGGCCGGCGCGTTGCGGATCATGTTCGAGGCGGAGCGGCACGAGGAGGTCGTCCACACGGCGCGCACGCTGTACTGGTTCTCCGACCGCTGGGACACCTGGCCCGAGTGGCGCACCCTGTTCACCTACGGAGTCCGCTCCGCCGCGGCGCTCGGCGACCCGGCGGCCCAGGCCCACCAGCTCAACTGCCTCGCCTGGACGTACTCGGTGGGCGGCGGCCAGTACCAGCAGGCCGAGGAACACGCCCGTCAGGCACTGGAGTTGGCGACGCAGGCCGGTGACAGCGGTCAGCAGGGCTGGGCCTGGACCTACATCGCCGGCGCCTGTACGCGACTGGACCGGCCCGCGGAGGCGGCACGGGCCGCAGAGGAGGCAGTACGGCTCTTCGGGACGACCGGCGACCGGGCCGGGCTGGCGGTCTCCCGGCGGGTGCTGGGCAGCGCCCTGCGGGAGGCCGGCCGCGCGGAGGAGGCGCTGGCCGTCCACCGGGGTCTGCTCGGTACGGACGCGGGGGACGCGCCCGGTTTCCAGGAGTTCGCGCAGGCGATCCTGCGTCATCAGATAGCCCGTGACCTGCTGGCCCTTCGGCGCTGGCGCGAGGCGGTGGAGGCCTATCGGGCCGTCATCACCCCGGCCACCCATGGCGGCACCGACCGCTTCAAGGCCCAGGCGCTCACCGGCCTCGCCACCGCCCTGGAGCACTGCGGCGACCTGGCCGAGGCCCGCGCCCGACTCGCCGAGGCGCACCGGCTGTTCACCACCGCCGGCGACACGGCCGCCGCGGAACGGACAGCAGCTTCACTCGAACGCCTCGCAGCCCGAACCGCAGATGCTCACGCGACTCCGGACCCCGGCGCGCGATCCACGAAGCAGGGCGTCTGCCCCAGGCGGCGGCCCTGTTGACGCCCCGGCCCCGGTGACCACCCGCGCCGGATCGAGGCCCCTTCGAGCAGCGGACCGGGATGAGCACCAACGCGCTCCTCTCCTCCCCGGCCGCGCTGTCCATGGTGGCGGACCCGCTCGGATCGGTCACCGCGAGGCGGACCGTCGGCTCTGCGCGGGGCGTTGTCAGTGGTGGCAGGCAGGATGGCGGACATGACGACACCTGTGGTGCAGATTGTGGATGCCGCCGCCTATGCGCAGGCGGTCGAGGACGCGGTGACGGCCGCGGCCGCCTACTACGCGGGCGGTACCTCGTCCCTGGACGACGACGCGTACGACAGGCTCGTACGAGGTATCGCCGCGTGGGAGGCCGATCACCCGGACCAGGTGCTGTCCGGTTCTCCCACCGGGAAGGTCGCCGGTGGTGCGGCCGAGGGCGATGTGCCGCACACGGTGGCGATGCTCAGCCTGGACAACGTGTTCTCGCCGGAACAGTTCGCCGCCTGGGCGGCCTCGCTGGCCCGCCGGCTCGGTCACGACGTGGAACGCTTCAGCGCCGAGCCGAAGTTCGACGGACTGGCCGTCGCCGCCCGTTACACCCAGGGTCGGCTGACCCGGCTGATCACCCGGGGCGACGGAATCGCCGGGGAGGACGTCTCGCACGCGATCGGCACCGTACAGGGTCTCCCGGACGAACTGGCCGAGCCGGTCACGGTGGAGGTGCGTGGCGAAGTGCTGATGACCACCGTTCAGTTCGAGCATGCCAACGAGGTGCGCACCGCGCACGGCGGGCAGCCGTTCGCCAACCCGCGCAACGCCGCGGCGGGCACGCTGCGTGCCAAGGACCGCGCCTACACGGTGGCGATGACGTTCTTCGGCTACGGCCTGCTGCCGCTGCCGGACACCGACGATGTCCTGGCCGAACGGCTTTCCGCCCTCGCGCACAGTGAGCTGATGACGCTGACCGCCGGGCTCGGTGTGAACACGACCGCCGCCACCCTGGTGCCCGGCGTCACCGCCGCCACCACCGATGAGGTGCTCACCCGGGTGAAGGAGATCGCCGCGCTCCGTGCCGACCTGCCGTTCGGGATCGACGGCATCGTCATCAAGGCCGATCTTGCCGCCGATCAGCAGGCCGCCGGATCCGGGTCGCGGGCCCCGCGCTGGGCGATCGCCTACAAGCTGCCCGCCGTGGAGAAGATCACCCGGCTGCTGGAGGTGGAGTGGAATGTCGGCCGCACGGGCATCATCGCCCCACGCGGGGTCCTGGAACCGGTCGAGATAGACGGCTCCACCATCACCTACGCCACCCTGCACAACCCGGCCGACATCACCCGCCGCGACCTGCGGCTGGGCGACCACGTCATGGTCCACCGCGCCGGCGATGTCATCCCGCGCATCGAGGCGCCCGTCGCCCACCTGCGCACCGGCGCCGAACAGCCGATCCTGTTCCCGCAGGTGTGCCCGCGGTGCGGGTCCGGCATCGACACCAGCCAGGAACGCTGGCGCTGCGAGCAGGGCCGCAACTGCCACCTGGTCGCCTCCCTCTCCTACGCCGCCGGCCGCGACCAGCTCGACATCGAAGGCCTCGGCGCCACCCGTGTCGTCCAACTCGTCGAGGCCGGACTGGTCACCGATCTCGCCGGCCTGTTCGCCCTCACCCGCGACCAGCTCCTCGCCCTGGAGCGGATGGGCGACACCAGTACCGACAACCTTCTCGCCGCCTTGGCCAAGGCCAGGACGCAGCCCTTGTCCCGGGTGCTGTGCGCGCTCGGCGTCCGCGGCACGGGCCGGTCCATGTCCCGGCGGATCGCCCGGCACTTCGCGACGATGGACCACATCCGAGCCGCGGACGCCGAGGCTCTCCAGCAGGTCGAGGGCATCGGCCCCGAGAAGGCGCCGTCCATCGTCGCCGAACTCGCCGAACTCGCCCCGCTGATCGACGGACTCGCCGCGGCCGGGGTGAACATGACCGAGCCCGGCGCCACGTTCACGCCGGCCGCCGCGGAGCCCGGCACCGAGGGCACGGACGCGGCCTCGACCCCGGCAGCCGGTCCGCTCGCCGGGATGACCGTCGTGGTCACCGGCGCGATGACCGGGCCTCTGGAACAGCTCAGCCGCAACCAGATGAACGAACTCATCGAGCGGGCCGGCGGCCGTTCCTCGTCCAGCGTGTCCAGGAAGACCACCCTGGTGGTCGCGGGTGACAACGCCGGGTCCAAGCGAGCCAAGGCCGAGGACCTCGGTGTCCGTCTCGCCACACCCGACGAGTTCGCCTCCCTCGTCGCCGACCACCTCGTCTGACACCGCCGCAAGGAGAGTCATGTCCTTTCCCGAGCTTCCTCAGCCGGCGCCCGGTGAGGTGCTGTTGGTGAGCACGTGCTACGAGGACGGCAGGGCCCTGTGGGGCGGGCTCCTCGACGGGATCGGGGCCCGCCGGGAAGACGACGGGCTCGTCCTCGGCGACCGGGGGGGGGGCGCGGCTGCGTCTGGTCGAGGACAGCGGATGGCACTACCTGCACGGGGGAAACATCCCGGCGCTTGTTCCCGACGGCGGTCCCGTGCCGCCGGTCGTCGTCCTGGCGGACATCCCGGTGGTGTACGGCGGGGACGGGCCGCTGCTGGTGGACCTGGCGGAGACCCCCGGGCGCGGCGTACGGGTCCCGTCGGCCCGGCTCGGCGAGATCCTCGCCGAGTTGCTGAGCGGTGCCCTCGCCTTCGACGACCTGGTGCGCGGCATGGACCGGTACGGGATGTACCAGGGCGATGGCGGCCGCCCGGCGTTTCCCACGCCGACGTCGGCGCCGTCGCCGTCGCACCGGTCCCTCCCGTCACTGCCCGCCACCTCCGCGGCCCTGCTGGTCCGCACCTGCTTCGACGACGAGGCGGGCTGGCAAGCCCTGCTCGGCGAACTGGGCGGGACGGACGCGGGCGGCTGGGTCGGCGCGGACCCGGACCCGGACGAGATCGACGAGGATCACTGTCCGTTGACGGCGCTGGTCGTCGACGACCCTGTCTTCGTAGACCTCCAGCCGGGCCAGGTCCCGGCGCTCGTCCCGCCCGAGGAGCACACCACGCTGGTCGCGCTCGCCGACGCCCGGACCTTCGCCGCGCCCGGACGACCGCTGACCGTCGTCGACCTGTACGACAGCCCGGGGCAGCAGGCCGTCCTGCCCTGCGGCGAGGTCGGATCGATGACGTGCAACCTGGAGATCGCCAACATGGACTTCCGCGACTTCGTCGCCGAGGACCGATGATCCAGCGGGCATGGTGCGTTGCGCGAGGGACACGGCCGAGGCCACCTTTCACGCCGTACCGGTGTCAGCCGACTTCGCCGTGGGTCCCGTATCCGCTTGAGAGGTTACTGAGAAGTTCCTGTGCGACGCTGGCGCGCCTTCGCACCGTTTCCTGGCCAACTCTTTCAAGGATCTGTTGATGACCCTGATAAACGGCTTGCCCGCACACATCCTGCTCGTGCACCTCGTCGTGGTACTCGTCCCCTTGACCGCGCTGGCGCTCGTGGCCGCAGCGGTCTCACGTCGAGCGGCCCGACGTATGGGCGCGGTGCTGCCGGTGCTGGCGCTGGTCACACTGGTCAGCGTGCCGCTCACCACGCAGGCCGGTGAGTGGCTGGAGCGGCACGTCACGGACGACGCCCTGGTGCAGCGGCATGCCGAACTCGGCGACGGCCTGCTCCCGTGGGCCCTGGGCCTGTTCGCTCTGGCAGCCCTGATCTGGTGGACCGGCCGCTCCGCCACGAAAGCGGATTCCGCCCCGGTTCCCGCGGACGGCGCCTTCTGGTCCGCTGCGCCGGTGCGCGTGGCAGCGATGGTCCTCTCGCTCGTGGTGGCGGCCGGCGCGGTGGTGGACGTCTACCGCATCGGCGACTCGGGCGCGAAGGCGGCATGGCACGACGGCTTCTCCCAAGCGGCCTCGAACGGCGGCACGGATCACTGACGGATCCTGACATGGCAACCGTCCGGGCCGGACGCGCAACGGCCCTCGTAGCGGCTTGCCCTTCCCCACCGGGAATCAGCCTTCGGACGGCGTCCGACCGCACGAAGCGGTGCGCGGGTTTCCACGCGCCCCGGTCGTGCCGCTTGGCACCTGGCCTCTCGAACGCCTGTGGTGTGCGGCCGACCCGCGGTGATCCTCGGCGATGAGACGTTTCCGTCCCTTTGCCGAGCCACAGAGCTCGTAGCACGATCTCGTTGAGATGCCCTGACCAGGCGTGACCGGTGTGACGGTTCGGCCGTCCGGGAGGGTGCGGGAACTCGGGCGTCGGCGGCCGGGCCGGTCATGCCGGCCGCGGCGCTGCTACGAGCTCTGCGGGCTGCTTCTGCCGGCCTTGTGGCCGGCTCGCCACTGGCGGCGTAGCTGTGCCGCCTTGTGCTCGAAGTCAGGACCTCGTCCTGCCACCTGGCTCCACGAGCGGTCCCACTGCCGCCGGAGACTGCCGTCCCGAAGGCCAGGACGCTCAGCACCAGGGGAACAGAGCCGAGCATGCCCCAAGTGTCAACGGCCGCACCGACCCGGTGACCGACAACGAGAGCAGCGCAGTACGGACTTACGGCAAGCCCCCCACACACCGAGGACCACGGCACACCCCAGAACAGCCTGCCGTTGCCTACGGGTGTACCGAAGAACGTCCCAGCTCATGGTGGCCTTTCACGCGGCGCTCAAGCAGCGGTTGCGGCAGGTCAGATTAGGCGGGGCTGTTCCTCGAGAAGCTGAAGCGCCTCGGTCAGCGCGTCGGGTCGTTCGGCCACGGGCAGGGGATCGACCAGGCGGATCTGGCACCCCAGCGCGGCGGCACCGATGTCCGTGACCCGGTCGTCTCCCACCATGAGGGTGTTGGCGGGCGCCACCCCGAGCCTGTCGCACGCCATCTGGAAGATCCGGGGATCGGGCTTCTCCACCTCGCACTCGAAGGAGAGGAAGTAGGCATCGACAAGGTCGTCGACCCCGTGGTCGCGGAAGACCGGGCGCATGTCCCAGCCGATGTTGCTGACGACGGCGATCGGGACGCCTCGCTCGTGCAGGGCGCGCAGGGTTGCCTCCGTGTCGGGATACGGCTGCCAGGCCTCGGACACCTGTGAACGGTCGTAGAGGGCTGCGGCCAGGTCGGCCGACGGCAGCCGCGCCTCCTGAGCGAGGGCCGTGAAGGCGGCCCGGTGTCGTTCGGCGGTCAGATCGCGCCCCCGCCACAGATCCTCCAGATGAGTGGGCACTCGACGCGGAGGCACCCCTCCCGGCTGAGCCCCGAACTCCTCCAACCGGGCAGTGCACGCGTCGAGTTCACTTACGGGCACGGCCAGACCGGCATCCGCTACGACCGCGCGCAGCCACTGCGCGGTCGATTCGATCCGGAAGAGGGTCCCGGAGAAGTCGAACATCACACCCTTGACCATGCCTTCGATCCTGGCCGCGCCCGCCGCCGGCCCGCAAGCTCTTTCGATCGTCACGCTTCGAAGTATCCAGCGACGTCGCGTGCAGGAACGGGCGCTGGTGACGAGATGTGTGAGGCGCTGGTTCCGGTGGAAACACCTGAAGTCCAGCGGGGGATACCTCAGGCGCGGCTGCCGCAACACGAGTGGTTGCCTGCCGACGGCGGATCGAAGAACCCCACACCGCGGCCGACCGCCCCGGCCGACCGCACACCCTCCGCTCTGCCCGCCAGACCCTGAACCGGACCTCGCCCAGGCCTCGGACGCCCTGGGAAGCCGACCGGTGGACCTGGCTGGTCATCGCCGCCCGCACCCGCCGGCCCGGCTCGGACCCGGTCGTGTCCGCCGACGATTTCGTCGCGTTCAAGCAGCGGTGGGAACACCGGCCGACACAGCACAAGGGGCGGCCTCTGGCTGCCGGTCGCAGGGTGGCTCGCGGTTCGGCTCTTCAGGTGAGGGGCTTCGGTGTCGGCTCTCCGTCACCCGGTCGTGCGAACCTGGCCGTCAGGGCGGCAAGTTCCACGCGCGACCTGACCTCCAGCTTCTGGAAGACGTGGCGCAGGTGGTAATCCACCGTGTGGGGCGAGAGGGAGAGCAGCGCCGCGGCCTCCCGGTTGGTCAGTCCCCTGGCGATGTGTTCGGCGACTCGGCGCTCCGACGCCGTGAGCGTCGCCCATCTGCGGGCGGCCGTCGCGTCTTCTGGCGACGGGGGCTCGGCCATGTGCAGCCAGACGACGGCACCCACCAGGATCTTGCCGTCCCAGATCGCCTGACAGTGGTCCGCGCGTGCGCCGGAGGGCAGCACGACATAGGAGCCTGTGTGCTCGGACCGCTCGGTCAGTTCCCGGCTCGCCCACTCCCACAACGCGGCCCGGTCCACGGATCGGAGAATCCCGGCGGCGGCCGAGTTGAAGAACATCGTCCTGGAGTCGACGGCGGCGATCGGGCCCTTGATCTCGCGTCGTGCCCGCAGGAAATGCTCGTGCAGGAGTCGGGAGGCGCTACCGGTCTTCTGGAGCGGGCGCTGTCGTGTCTCGTGGACCAGTGGTCCGACAAGCGCGGGCATCTCGGGTTGATACGTCTCCTTCCTGCGGTTCGGGTCGCCGGTGCCGAGGAGCTGTTCGCCGGCGGGGTCGGTGACGGCACCTGGGGCGCGGGCCATGGCTGTCCGACCGCCGTCGAAGTGCTGCGTTGCGCGCACCACCGACGCACCACGCTCGACAGTCGGGGATCCGACGGCGTTCGCCCCGGTCAGGAGAAGCGCGACCTGCGCCTCCGGCGAGTCCTCCCTCCCATGGGCCCGCACGGGACCCGCAGCCGACCGGAGTCGGCAGCCGACGCCGACGTCCGGGTCGTCCTCCACCCTGGTCAGAAGATGCTTCATTCGCATGGCTGGCCTCTCTCCACCGGGCAGGGCAGGCACGGTTCCCCCACAGGATTCAAACGGTCAGTTCTCTGTGCACTGCGAGCTGAGTCAGGTGGCCTCCACCGCGGTGGCTCCTGATCAGCCGGTGTGCTCTCCTTCGGCGTTCCGGGCCGCTCGGGGAAGGCTGAGTGCTGTCCGGTGACGGTACGGGGGTGGGGGTGTGCAAAGCGTGCCAAGAAGGTGACCACCCGCCAGGCGAGCGTTCACGACTGTGGCGGACCGGCGGAGTACGGTTGCCGAGCCCCGCGTACGTGTGGTCTCAACCGCGGATTGACGACGAGGTGCCGAGCCGGGTGCCGGCAGGGCGCCGGAGCTTGTCGCGTACGTGCTCGGCGTCCGGGTGCTCGATGGTCTCCAGGATCTCCAACGCCTGCCGCCAGGCGCCCGCCGCCCGCTCCGGGGCGCCGTCGGCCTCCCACGCGTCACCGATGTGCACGAGGGTGTCCGCTTCCAGGTAGTCGTCGTGGATCTCGCGGTACGCCGCCAACGCGTGTTCGTAGCAGGTGAGGGCCTGCTGATACCGGCCGAGGTGATGGTGGGCGTAGCCGAGGCTGTCCCAGGCGGCGGCCTCCCCGTTGCGGTCGCCGAGTTGCTGGTTCATGGTGATCGCCCGTTGGCAGTCGGCCAGGGCCTCCTCGTACGCGCCGAGCAGAATGTGGGTCCAGCCGACCTCGTTGAAGATGCCTGCCTGTCCGCTGCGATGACCGGCCGCCGCGTACAGCGCGTGCGCCTCGCGGTAGTGGTCGAGTGCCTCGTGGTGACGGCCTTGGCGGTTGGCCTGGAAGGCCAGGTAGCGGTGGACGCGCCCCTGGCCGGGCGCGTCGCCGATGGCGGCGAACAGTTCCAGCGCGGTGGACAGGTGCTCGCGTGCCTCGGCGGGGCGCTCCAGGCGCCCGTTCACGAAGCCCAGGGCCCGGTGCGCGTGGGCGCGTCCCGAGAGGTCGCCCAGTTCCTCGGCCGCGTGCAACGCCGCTTCCTGAACGACTAGTTGGTCCTGCCACCGGCCGTGCCGGTCCAGGAAGAGCTCCAGTGTCGCGGCGAGCTGCCAGCAGTGGGTGCCCAAGCCGGTACGGGCCGTCTCCTGCACCGCCGCGAGGAGGACCGGACGCTCGGCGTTCAGCCAACTTGCCGCCTTTTCCCTGACTTTGAACGTCACCGGACCGGCCCCGGTGACGACCCGCGGGGACAGGGTGAGACGTTCCCGGTGGGGTGCGAGCAGGCTGTCGGCCCGGTGAGCGGTGTGCAGGAGGTGGTCGAGCAGCCGGTGCCGTGCGGCGTCCCGCTCCTCGGGAGTGTCGTGTGACTCGGCCAGTTCCGCGCCGTAGATCCGCAGCAGTTCGTGTGAACCGAAGCGCCCCGGGGACCGCTGGGTGAGCAGATGCGCGCCGACCAGTTCGGCGAGCAGCGGGCGGGTGTCCTTGAGAGGCAGGCCCAGCAGCACGGCCGCGGTCGCGGTGGACGCGTCGGGTCCGGGATGGAGCGCCAGGAGGCGGAACAGTCTCGCCGCACCTGGCGTGAGAGCGTCGTAGGACCACGAGAACGCCGTGCGGGGGTCGGTGACGGGATCGTCGTGGGTGAAGGCGGCGAGGCTGCCGCGGGTCCCTCGCAGGTCCTCGGCGACGGACGAGAGGCTCCGGCCCGGATGGGCCGCGGCCCGGGCGCTGACGATGGCCAGCGTCAACGGCAGGGAGCCGCACAGTGCGACGATCTCGTCAGCGGCCGTCGGCTCCTCCGCGACCCGCTTCGTGCCGAGTCGCCTCATCAGGAACTCCCTGGACTCCGCGGCCGTCAGGAGGTCGAGCGAGAGGGGATGGGCGCCGTCCACGACGACGAGTCCGTGCAGGTGGTTGCGGCTCGTGACGACTATCAGGCATCCGGCGGAGCCCGGCAGGAGCGGGCGGACCTGTTCGGTGTCGCGCGCGTTGTCCAGCAGCACCAGGACGCGGTGACCGGCGAGCAGAGTCCGGTAGAGGGCGGCCTGGGCGTCGAGGCCGGCCGGTATGCGGTGCGCGGGGACGCCCAGGGCGTCGAGGAAGCCGCGGATCACCTCCGCGGGATCCGCGATCGACCCCGACGGGTCGAAGCCGCGCAGGTCGGCATAGAGCTGGCCGTCGGGGAAGCGGTCGGCGATCTGGTGGGCCCAGTGCACGGCCAGGCTGGTCTTCCCGATGCCGGCCATGCCGCCGATCGCGCTGATCACCACGGTGTGCGGCCGATCGTCCGGCGGTGACAGGAGTGCGTGCACGCGCCTCAGTTCGGCGTGGCGGCCGGTGAACATACGCAGGTCGGGCGGGAGTTGCGCGGGACGGACCCGGGTCGAGTCGCCTGCCGGAGCCGTCCTCTCGGTGGCATCCTCCGGTACGGAGGCGCCGCCGTACGGCAGTTGGAGGGCGTTGTAGTCCGTATCGACGTGGGGACCGGTCTGCGGACTGCTTTCGTTCTCCGGTCGGTCCGGTGGCGTGGCGGCGGCGCTGCGCGGCAACTGCTGTTCGGCGGACTGAAGTTCCGGGCCCGGGTCCAGACCCAGCTCGTCGACGAGTCGCGTACTGACGTCCCGGTAGGCGTTCCGCGCCTCGGCCCGGTGTCCGGTCACCGCGAGCGCTGTGACGAGACTCGCGTGCAGCACCTCGTCCAAGGGGTGGGCCGCGGCCGTCTGCCGGAGGATCGGCAGCATCTGCCCGGCGAGTGCCGGTCCGGCTTCGAGGGCCACCGCGGCGGCTTCCTTCACCGCGGCCGGATACTCCCGGTCCACCGACGCGAAGACGGGGTGTGCGCGCACTTCCGGCGCGATCCCCGACGCCGTGGGTCCGCGCCACAGGGTGAGTGCCTCGATCAGTGCTGCGGCCGCTCGGGCCGGGTCGCCCAGATCCCGGGCCGCACTCGCCTCGTCCCGCAGGGAACGGAACCGCTGGAGGTCGAGCTCCCCTGCGCGGAGTCTCAGGCGGTAGCCTCCGGAACCACGGACGAGGCGGCTCGACGTGGTCTGTCCCGACGGATCCGTGTCCAACAGCTTTCGCAGAGCGCCCACATGACGGTGCACCACATTGACGGAGCCGGCCGGTGCGTTCTCGCCCCAGAGCACGTCGACGATCTCGTGGACCGGAACGGGTTCCCCCACCCGCGCCAGGAGCAGGGCCAGCAGGGCGCGTCGCTTGGGCGGGCCCGTCTTCAGCTCCGTCTCGCCTCGCCAGACTCTGACGGGCCCCAATACTGTGAAACGCACGGTTCGGATTCTATGACCCCGGCGGTTCACACGGGCCGACCTTGATCATTTCCGGCCTTGAGCGCTCCCGTCCTGCGATGCTGTCGCCGATGGTCACTTCAGCCACCTCAACCGGTGATCGCCGAATGCCCACGCCGCCCCCGCCGCAGCGAGCCGGATCGAGCAGCGGCGCTCGGCACGACGGACGGAGTCCCCGCATGATCGAGTCGGCGATGCAGACACTCGCCGGGCAGGTCGACCCGGCACGGCTTCGACGCGATGTCGACGCCCTCGCGGCGTGCCCACGCAGTCGGGTGCGCACGCCGAAAGCCATGGCCGAGGCGGAGCGCCATGTGACGGGCGAGCTGACGGCCGCCGGATGGCAGGTCGAGCGAGAGCCGTTCGACCTGCGCTGGCAACCAGGTACGACCGACCGGCAAGGGCACCGGCTCCTCCCTCTCAAGCTGCGCCTGCACCGGAGGCTGACCGGCGCCAACCTGATCGCGAGACTCCCCGGGCACCCACAGCGGCCGACGGTGCTGATCGGCGCGCACCTGGACTCCGTGGACGCAAGCCCAGGAGCCGACGACAACGCCTCCGGTGTGGCGGTCCTGCTGGAAGCCGCCCGGCTGCTCGGCGCGCTGGAAGAGCCGCCGCCCGTCACCCTCATGTGCTTCGACATGGAGGAACTGGGGCTGATCGGCTCGCGGTACGCCGCCCGGCAGTTCACTGCCCGGCAGGAACAGGTGGCGGGCATGATCTGCCTGGAGTCGGTCGGGTACTTCGCGCCCGAGCCCGGTGGTCAGCGGCTGCCCGCGGGCTTCGGACTGGCCTTCCCCTCGGCCGCCCGCGAGGTCCGTGCGAACCGCTTCCGCGGAGACTTCACCCTCGTGGTCCACCGGCGTTCCACACAGGACGCGGCCACTCTGTGGCAGCGCGCGGCCGCGTGTGCGGGTCCGGCACTGCCCGCCCTCCCTTCGATCGCCCTCCGTGACCGACGTCCCGAAGGGCCGCTGGGTCTGCTCATCGGCCTGGCGGTGCCACCGGCGAATCACCTCGGGCGCAGCGACCACGCCTCGTTCTGGAACCGTCGGATCCCGGCCCTCATGCTGACCGGCACCGCCAACTTCCGCAATCAGCACTACCACCGCCCCACGGACACGCCGGACCTCCTCGACTACGACCGGCTGGCCGCGGTCACCGCCGCGACCGCGGCCACCGCGCTGCACTGGCCGTGCGGGTGAGCCGACGTCATGGTCATGGGCGACGTGCACCCTTTGGTCCTCCTGTACACCCGCGGCCGCCCGACCTCGACCCGGTACGACCTGCCTTCGCCCTGCGGGCCGGGGTACTGTGAGCTGGGGAAAGGTCCCTGACGGCACGGCCGGAACGCGCGTCGGCCGCGGGCGGAGAGGGCGGGGCGGGGCCTCGGGATGAGGAGATTCATGACCATGGTGCGCTACGCGTCCAGCAGGCAGAGGGCATGTCCGGGCTCCGGCTCGCGCTTCGCCGGTCACCGTGCTCGGCCGACCGCCACATGACGCAGGCGGCCGAAACACAGAGACCGTTAGCCGCACCCACGACCGGTTCTGCCGGCAGGCGGGAGGTCCGTGCCCCGGGGGAGACGGTGCACTTCGCCGTGCTGGGTCCGGTACGCGCCTGGCGGGCCGATGGCGAGCTGCGCCTGGGGCCCCCGCAGCAGCAGGCGTTCGCGGCGCTGCTGCTGGCGAGCAGCGACCGGCCCGTCACCGCCGCGGAAGTCGTCGACATGCTGTGGGGACAGGATCCGCCGCTCAGCGCGGTCAACGTCGTGCGCCGCTATGTGGGGGCGCTGCGCCGTGTGCTGGAGCCGGGGCTGCCCCGGATGGCGACCGGGAGCTGGCTGCTCCGAGAGGGCGGCGGATACCGGCTGGACGTCGACGCCACCACACTTGACCTGCTGCGCTTCCGTGACCTTCGCGCGCAGGCGCGAGCGGCCGACCGGACGGACGATGCCGTGTCCGCCCTTGAGCTGTATGCGCAGGCCCTGGCGCTGTGGCGCGGTCACGCGGCCGCCGGGATACCGGTTCAGGCCCGCAGCCACCCGGTGTTCGCGGGACTCGACGGTGAGCGGCTGGCCACGGTCAAGGAGGCCGCCGACGTGGCCCTGCGCCACGGCCGCGCGGAACCGGTGCTGGCTCAACTGCAGGGCCTGGCGGACGGCCATCCCCTTGACGAACCGCTGCACGGCCGGCTGATCCGGGCGCTGGCGCTGACGGGCCAGCAGGCCCAGGCCCTGGAGACGTATCAGAAGATCCGGGCGCTCCTGGCCGAGGAGTTGGGCGTCGAGCCCTCCGCCGAGTTGCTGGCCGCTCACCGCGAAGTGCTGAGCGCGCGGTCCGCCCCCGCTGCGCCGACGCCCCTCGCGCCCTTGGCGGGTGACGGCTCCACCGGTGGGGCCGCTGCTCCGGAGACGGCCTCCCCGGCTCGCGACGACCTGCTCGTGCCGCTGCCCCGGCCTGCCCAACTCCCGGCCGCCTACGAACACTTCGCGGGCCGCGAGGCCGAGATCGACCACATGCTGCGCCGCCTTCCGGACGCCTGTGTCGACGGTGGACCCGGCACCACCATGGTGATCAACGCCATCGGGGGCATGGCCGGAGTGGGCAAGACCACCTTGGCCGTCCAGGTGGCCCATCGAGTGGCGGACCGGTTCCCGGACGGCCAGCTCTACGTCAACCTGCGGGGATTCGACCTCCATGGCGCGGCCATGGACCCGGCGGAAGCCGTACGAGGGTTCCTGGAGGCTCTGGGAGTCAGCCGCAAGCAGATGCCCGACAGTCTGGAAGCCCAGTCCGCCCTGTATCGAAGCCTCCTCGCGGACCGACGCGTCCTGGTCCTGCTGGACAACGCGCGCGACGCCGACCAGGTACGTCCGCTGCTGCCCGGCGCCGCCGCCGGCTGCCTGGTCCTGATCACCAGTCGCAATCAGCTGACGAGCCTGGTGGTCGCCGGCGGCGCCCACCCCCTCACCCTGGACCTGCTGTCCCCGAAGGACGCCAGGCAGTCACTCCTACGACGCCTCGGAGCCGACCGGGTGGCCGCCGAACCCGCTGCCGTCGACACGATCATCTCCCTCTGCGGTGGGCTGCCACTTGCGCTGTCCATCATCACGGCCCGCGCCCTGATGAACCCGACGTTCCCGCTGTCCGGCATCGCGGCGGAACTCATGGAGGCGAACGGAAGCCTCGACGCCTTCGACGGCCTCGACGCCGCGACAGACGTACGGACGGTGTTCGGCTGGTCGTACCGCATCCTGACCGGCGAAGCTGCCCGGCTGTTCCGGCTCCTGTCCCTGCATCCCGGGCCGGACATCGGGACACACGCGGCCGGCGCACTCGCGGACCGCCCGACCGCCCGGGTCCGTTCCCTGCTGGCGGAGCTGACGCGCGCGCACCTTCTCACCGAGGAGGCCCCGGGCCGGTACCGCTTCCATGACCTCCTGCGCGCGTATGCGAACGAACTCGCTGGCGCCGGGGACGGGGAAGGGGACAGCGAGGAGGAGCGGCGCGACGCGATGTGCCGCATGCTGGATCACTATCTGCTCACCGCGCATGTCAGCGCCTCCCTTCTCGATCCGGCGGGTGTCTTCCCCTCGCCGGCCCCGTCGTCGGAGGCGACGGGGACCCCGGTGGCCCTGCGGGACGCCGAGTCCGCCCTCAGCTGGTTCAGTACGGAGCGGCTCGTCCTGCTGGAAGTGGCGCGGCAGTCGGTGGACGACGGGCTCGGCGGCCACACGTGGCAACTGGCGCGGCTGCTGGACCCGGTACACGAACGGTTCGGGCACTGGCACGACTGGGCGGACCTCCAGCGCATCGCTCTCGCCGCGGCCCAGCAGCTCGGCGACCCCGTCGGCGTCGCGCATGCCCACGGTGGCCTTGGCCGCGCCTGTTCACTGCTCCGCCGCTACCCCGAGGCCGAGGACCACCTGCGTCACGCCCTGTCCCTGTTCGAGGCCCTGGGCGACGACCTCGGCCAGGCGCACACCCGACGCGCCCTCGGCTGGGTGATGACCCGTACCGAGAGGCACGGTGAGGCGATACGGCAGACCAGGCACGCCCTGGACCTGTACCGCATCGCCGGACACCTGAGCGGGCAGGCGGACGCGATGAACGCGATCGCCTGGTACGAAGCGGTACTCGGCGACTACGACAAGGCCATGGCCAACGCCCTACGGTCGCTCTCCCTGTACCGACGGATGAAGGACCAAGGCGGTCCGTACGAGGCCAACGCCTGGGACACCCTTGCCTACGCACATCACCATCTGGCCAACTTCAGGCGGGCGAAGGCCTGTTACCTGCGAGCCATCGCCATGCTCCGCAGGAACGGCGACCGTTACAACGAGGCCGGCAGCCTCACCCGGCTCGGCGACACCTACGCGGCGACCGGTGACGACGCGGCCGCTCGCGCGGTGTGGGTGCAGGCGGCGGACATCCTCACGGAGATCGATCCCCCGTGGGCGGCCGAGGTGCGGGCGAAGCTTCGGACCGACGGCACATCGACTGCCATGACCGAGTGACCGACGGCCTCTGCCAGCTGCGCGCGGGCCGCGCGTGCCCTCTCCGGGGGCGGCCGGCCCCCGAAGGCCGACAGGGCATCTCGGTGCAGGTCACCGGCGGGGCGATCCGCGAGGACCTGCACCGAGTCATGGACCAGGCCCCTCGGGGCATGGCCGAGTCGAGCGGTCACTTGCCCAGGAAGGCCAGCAGCGCGGCGTTGACCTCCTCCGCGTGTGTCCACAGCAGACCGTGCGGGGCGCCCTCGATCTCGACGTACTCGGCCGAGGGCAGCAGCGCGTGGAAGGGTCGCCCGGTGGAGTCGATCGGCAGGATCCGGTCGGCCGTGCCGTGCAGGATCAGCGTCGGTATGTCGATCTTGGTGACGTCGTCGCGGAAGTCGGTGATCCAGGTGGGCACGCAGGCCACCGACGCGTACGCCGACGCGCCCGCCGCCACGTTCCAGGAGGCCCGCACGGCCTCTTCGCTGATCCGGTCCCCGAGCGTCTCGTCGAGGTTGTAGAACGCCTCGTAGAAGCCGGTGAAGTAGGCGTAGCGGTCCCCGGTGACCGCCGCCAGGATGCCGTCGAAGACCGACTGGTCGACGCCGCCCGGGTTGTCGTCGGTCTTGACCAGGAAGGGTTCGAGCGAGGCCAGGAACGCGGCCTTGGCGACGCGCTGCGAACCGTACGTGCCCAGGTAACGGCCGACCTCTCCCGTGCCCATGGAGAACCCGACGAGTACCGCGTCGGTGAGATCCAGTTCGGTCAGCAGCGTGTCGAGGTCGGCCGCGAAGGTGTCGTAGTCGTAGCCCGTGGTCGGCTGCGACGACCGGCCGAAGCCGCGGCGGTCGTAGGTGATGACCCGGTGGCCCGCGTCCAGCAGGGCCGGGAGCTGCTTCTCCCAGGAGTGGCCGTCCAGCGGGTAGCCGTGGATCAGCACGACGGGCTGCCCGCTGCCGTGGTCCTCGTAGTACAGCTCGATGCCGGTGGAGTTCTCCTGGCCGACGGTGATGTACGGCATGTCGGTTTCCCTTCGCGGTGTGGTGGATCAGCGCGCTGACGGCGCCGGGGTGGGTGAGGTGGGTGTGGCGTGCGCGCTCAGCTCCAGCTCTCGGCCGTGTCGCGCCGTCGCAGCCGGTCGGCCGTCACCGCGCACCCCGCGAGAACGGCCGCGGCGGCCCACAGCGGAGCGGCGATCCGGCCGTGGCGCAGCAGCAGACCGCCGACCAGCGCCCCCGTCATCATCGCCAGGATCGAGGCGACGCGCCGCAGCCGTACCTGGTTCGAGGTCCGGTCCGCGAACAGCCCCGCGGCCGTCAGGGTGAGCACCGTCGTGGTCAGGTCGGGGACCGCCAGCCGGCGGACCACGGCGTTCTGGGCGCCCATCGCGACGGCCGGCAGGGCGACCATGGCCAGCTGTGTGCCGCGGCGCGTCGGATCGGCGAAGGCCGCCAGCAAGGCCGTCACGGCGACCAGTACGCACTGGGCCCCGCACGTGACGGCCAGCAGCCGGCCGCGGTGGGTCGTGCGGGTGCTGCCGTGGCGTCCGCCGACGAACGCGCCGGCCCCGAAGCAGCCGACGGCCACAAGCGTCGCGCTCCAGGAGACGCCGCCGGCTCCGGCGACCGCGAATCCGAAGAAGACGATGTTGCCCGTCATGTTCGCGACGAAGACGTGGCCCAGCGTCAGATAGCTGACGGCGTCGACCAGGCCGGTCCCGATGGTCAGGGCGAGGAGCAGGCCCGGCAGCGGACCGTGGTCGCGGGAGCCGGTCATCTCCGTCGCCGCCGATCGGTGGCGCGCCCGCCACGGGGATGCGTGCGGACCGGATCGGACAGGGCTGGCATGCTCGCTCCTTTCGCGGATCGCCGGGGCATCGCTCGACCGAAGCCACGCCCTTGGCGGCTGACGTCGGGTCAGGAGGTGGCGCGGGCGGCGGCCTCGATGACGTGCGCGGTGGCGTCGGGACGCGACACGAGGACCGCGTGCGAGGCGCCGCGGATCACCTCGGTGTGCGAACCCGCGCGACGGGCCATGGCCTGCTCGGCGGCCGGCGGGATGGCGTGGTCGGCGCCTGCGACCAGGAACCAGGAGGGAATGGTCCTCCAGGCCGGTGTGCTGCTGGGCTCCGCGAACGCGGCCAGCGCCACCGGCCGTTGCCCGGCCGCCATCAGCCGGGCCTTGCCGGCCGGCACGTCGGCGGCGAAGACCTGCCGGAAGTCGGCGGGGTCGACGTAGGCGTCCTGCCCGCCCGGGAACGCCCGGACCGTCAGTGCCGGCGGGAGTTGGCTGCCTGGGTACTGTCCGAGGATCGCCAGGCCGGACTCGCCCTGATCGGGAGCGAACGCGGCGATGTACACCAGGGCCTTGACGTTGGCGTGGCCCGCCGCGGCGTCGGTGATGACGGCGCCGCCGTAGGAATGGCCGACCAGGACGACCGGTCCCGGGATGGTGTCCAGGACACTGGACACGTAGGCCGAGTCGGAGGCCAGGCCGCGGAGCGGGTTCGCCACGCCGAGCACCGGGTATCCCTGGCGTTCGAGCCGGGATGTCACCGCGTCCCAGCTCGACGAGTCCGCGAACGCGCCGTGGACCAGGACCACGGTCGGTTTCGGGGTGCTCGGTGCGGCGGACGCCGTCGTGACGTTCGCGGCGGACGCCGAGCGGACGGGCGTGGCGGCGGACAGCGCCGGGACCGCGAGCAGTGTCCCGACCGCCATCGCCGAAAGCATCAGCTTTCTGCGGCGTTGCCCGACCGCGCCGAGTCGGACCTGTTCGATGCCTGTCATGACAGTTCTCCTAGGGGTCGGTTTCCGTCCCGATGTCATCGCCGGTCGCCCAGGAAGCGCAGCAGCAGGTCTGTCGTCTCCTTCGGGTGCTCCTCGTAGATCCAGTGGCCGGAGTCGGGGATGACGGCCGGGGTGACATGGGCGGCGTAGTGGCGCACCTGCTCGGCGACCGACGAGCCGAGGCTGCCGGAGGCGCCGATCGCGAGTACCGGCATGGTCAGGGGCTTCTTCTGGAACCGCGCGTTGTCGGCGATGTCCTGCGGGAACGTCCGGAACCACGCGAAGCTCGCCTCCAGATGCGCGTAGTCGCGCAGGTAGGAGGCGAAGACCTGGAGGTCGTCCGGGGTCAGGGCGTCCTTGTGCACCGCGATGCCCCGCATGAAGCCGGTCGTCCAGGTCAGCTCGCGGCCCCGGATCAGGCTCTCGGGGAGGCCGGTCTGCAGGGCGAAGAAGCCGAAGTGCCACGCCCCGGGGCCCTGGGCCGTCAGCGACGGGAACTGGTAGATGCCCGGGTCCGGGATCGGGGCCTCGCTGAGCACGAGTTTCCTGACGCTGTGCGGGTACTGGGCCGCGTAGGAGTAGGCGACCATCGTGCCGATGTCGTGGCCGACGACGTTCACGTCGTGGTCCTTGCCGAGCGACACCAGGAGCGCGTGCAGATCGGCGGCCATCGTCTTCTTGTCGTAGCCGGACGCCGGCGTGTCGCTCCGGCCCGCGCCGGGCAGGTCCGGGGCGATGACGGTGTAGTGCCTGGCGAGCGCGGGCATGATGCCGTGCCACTCGTACCAGGTCTGGGGGTAGCCGTGGATCAGGACCAGGGTCGGTCCGTGGCCGCCGATCACGTAGTTGATGCCGATCCCGGCGACCCGGGTCTTGTGCTCGCTGAAACCGGCGGGTACCTGCTCACCGGCGGACGGCGACGGCTTGGCGGAGGCCGCGGCCGTGAGGGTGGTCGAGCCGAGGCCGACGGCCAGGGCGAATACCGCGGCCACCAGGCGGCGGGACCTGGGCAGGCGGAATCTCACTGATCTCTCCAGGGGGTGCGAGGGGGAGGCGAGGGGGGGGAGGAGGCGAGGTGTGGCGGCCTCGGCGCGCGCCGAGCCGTGACGCCCGGTCAGCGGGAGCCGACGAGGCCGCCGTCGATGACGCAGCCGGCTCCGGCGACGCTCCCGGGGTTCTGGCGCGTCTCCTCGACGGTGTCGGGGTCGCCGGGCCACCCGGGCGCGGACGGGCCGTAGCCCTCCCCGCGGAACAGCTCGGTCCACGGCCGCCAGGAGGTGCTGTGCGGCCGGAGTCCGCGGACGAACACCACGGGAACGGGGACGGTCATGGCTGGGCCTCTCCTGCGCGGGTGTCCTGACCCGGTACGCGCACACCGGACCGGCGACCGCGCTGCCCTCGCACCGGGGAGGAGTCCCAGCGGTTCACGGGTGGACGCCGAACGGCCCGAGGACGCCCGCGTCGATCCGCAGGGACTCCAGCAGCGTCCAGGCGTTGTCGCGCGTGAAGACGTCGGCGGCGGCGAGGACTCCGGTGTACTTCGCGGCCACGGGAGCGGCCGCGGTGTCCGCGACCGCGTCGAGGAACGTCTTGAAGATCGCCCACGAGTTCCCCTGCGTACCGTACTTGGCGAAGAACGGGGTCGGGTCGACGGAGGCGATCGCGGACCTGGTGCTGGCATCCAGGTCGTCCATGTACCGGATCTGCAGCGCACCGTCCGCGCGGACGCCGAGCCGCCCGAGATGGCCGCCGACGAACGTCTGCCACGGGTAGTCCATCGCGATGCTCTGGGCCTTGATCCAGGCGGGGATGTCCTGCGAGACCGCGAGGTTCTTGAACGGCACCCAGCCCGGGTACAGGACGTCGACCAGCATCAGGGTGGCGTACTCGGGCGCGTGGATGAAGATGTTGTCGGGGGAGTGGTTGGGGCCGTGGTATGCCAGACGCAGGGTTTCTCCACCGACCTTGAGCTGGTACTTGTCGTGGAACGTGACCGTGGGCAGCGGGCGGTTGGGGTCCGCCGCGCGGGCCAGTAGACCGGCCGTCGCGGCGTGCGCGACGCGCACGACGTCGGTTCCGAACAGCCCGGCGGCGCCGATGTGGTCGGCGTGCGAGTGCGAGTAGACGAGGTGGGTGACCTTGCTCGGCCGGCCGTTGGCCCGGGTGATGTCGTCGATCGCGCGGAGCAGGTTGTGCCCGATGGTCGGCGGTGCGTCGACGAGGACGACGCCCCGCGTGGTCGTCAGGAACATGGCCTGGTAGTAGGAGTCCGTGACCCAGTAGAGGTTTCCGGCGATCTGGCCCACGTGGTAGCCGTCCTCGTTCGGCGTGGGCCCGACCGAGGCGGCCGGGATCGGCGCGTAGTCGGGCAGGCCACCGTCGTCGGCACGGGCGGGCTCGGCCAGCGCGCCCACGCCGACGAGGGTGGCGGCGGCCGGGACGGCGAGGGCGGTGGCAGCGCCCTTGAGGAATCCGCGGCGGCCGGTCGGAGGCTGGAGTTCGGGAGACATGGGGTTCTGGTCGCCTTTCGATTCGGTGACGGGGAGGTCCGTTCAGCGGCAGAGGTGTTCAGCTGAAGCAGGGGTCGAAGGTGTCGAGCGGCCGGTGACCGCCGGTGGCCCGGCCGGTGCGCTGTCGCCACCGGAGCTGTTCGGCGGATTCGGCGGCCGCGTCCCGGACCCCCTCGGCCTGGCGCAGCCCGGAACGGTCGCAGCCGTGGCCCGCCTGGTAGCCGCCGAAGTGCGCGAGCGGGCTCCAGTCCGGCCGGACGGGGGGCACGGCCGGCGCCAGGCCTTCGAAGAAGCCGGCGGCGTGGACGACCCGACCGCCCACGACCGTCAGCAGTGCCTCGATCTCGGGGATCCGCTCCTCGGGGATCTCGAAGAAATCGTCGGTCAGTACGGCGAAGTCCGCGTAGTAGCCCGGACCGAGGATGCCCTTGACGTCCTGCTCGCCCGTGAGCCGGGCACCGCCGACGGTGTACGAGGCGAGGGCTTCGGCCCGGTCCATACGGTGGTGTCCCGACCGCAGCGGCACACCGGCGACGTTGCACCCGGACACCAGCCAGTACAGGGCGACCCAGGGGTTGTAGGTCGAGACCCGGGTGGCGTCCGTTCCCGCGGCGACGTGCAGGCCACGGCTGCGCATCGCGCCGAGCGGCGGCGCCGTCGTCGCGGCCTGGGAGCCGTAGCGGTCACGGAAGGTGGTGCCCTGGTATGCCAGGCGGTGCTGGACGCCGATCGCCCCGCCGAGCGCCGCGATGCGGTCCAGGCTCTCCTCCGACACCAGCTCCACATGGTCGAACAGCCAGCGGTTCCCGCCGGGGAAGAGCCCTTCGGCAGCCAGCTTCTCGAAGACGGCGAGGTCGCGACGGACGGTTTCGTCGTACGTGGCGTGCAACCGGAATCCCCAGCCGCTCTCCATCAGGAGCCGGACGGCGTTCTCGAACTCAGCCTCGTACGGGCCCAGTTCCGGACGGGGCTGGGCGAAGTTCTCGAAGTCCGCCGCGGCCCAGGTCAGGTTCTCGCCCGCGCCGTTGAGCCGCAGCCACTCGTCGCCGTCGTCGGGCCGCACCATGCCGATCCAACGGCGCAGGTCGTCGACTTCCTGGCCGAGGGTCTGCGGGAACAGGTGGTAGGCGATCCTGACGGTCAGCTCGCCGGCGGCGTGGAGGTCGGTGACCGTGCGATAGCCCGACGGGAAGTCCTGGAATCCGCCGGCGGCGTCGATCAGTGACGTCAACCCGAACCGGTTCAACTCCAGGAGGAACTGCCTCGTGGAGCCCTTCTGGCCCTCTGGGTCCAGGACCGGGGCCTTGGCCAGGGTCGAGTACAGCAGCAGGGCGCCCGGCGCGGCGATGAGCAACCCGGTGGGTTCGCCGTCGTGGCCGCGGACGATCTGGCCGCCCGCGGGGTCGGGGCTGTCACGGGTGATCCCGGCGGCGTGCAGCGCGGCGCGATTGAGGATCGCGGCCTGATAGAGGTGGGTGATCACGACCGGGGTGTCGGGCGCGGCGGCGTTGAGTTCCGCCGGAGTCGGCATCCGGTGTTCCGCCACCGACTCGACACTCCAGCCGCCCGCGACCCGGAGCCACTGGCCGGGCGGAGTCCGTGCGGCCTGCTCCCGCACCATCGCCAGCCCCTGCCGCAGAGTCCGCACGCCGTCCCAGCGGAGTTCGAGGACGAAATGCAGGCCGCCGCGGACGACGTGGTTGTGCGAGTCGTTCAGGCCCGGCACGACGCGGTGTCCCAGGGCGTCGACCACCCGAGTCCGCGGACCGACCAGCGGAGCGACCTCCCGGTCCCCGCCGACGACGGTCACCGAGCCCTCGCGCACGGCGAACGCGGTCGCGGCCGGCCGCTTCGGGTCGCCGGTGAAGACCTTCGCATTGCGCAGGACGAGATCCGCGGGCTGTGCCGGAGCACCTTCGCGGATGCCGGCAACCGGCATGGATGTCATGGTCCCTCCCTCGGGATGGCTGCCCACGGTCCAAGGGCTCCTGGCCGCGCGAACCGTGATGGCCGACCACGTCAGGACACCTCCGAGCGAGCGACGTTCGCACCGGGGCCCCACCCCAGCGGGACGCGCCGGCCGACGGCCGCCACGGACTGGGGTGGACAAACCGGTACCGCCGGCCCTCGGGGCGTAGTCGACGTCGGTCACCTTTTGGGCAGCGAATGTCCACAAGGGGCTCTCTAGCGTCCACGGCGTGCCGCCCGCTTCCCGCCTCCTCGACGCGCGGTCCGGCGGCCCGGGAACACGACATGCCCCCACGACCGACAGGACTCCACCATGTTCGACATCTCCGCTGTCGCCGCCCTGCCCGGCCCCGACCTGCTCACCCCGGACAACTGCGCGGTGCTGTTCGTGGACCACCAGCCGCAGATGTTCTTCGCCGCGTCCAGCGGCGAGCGAGGCGAGATCATCAACTCGACGGTCGGCCTCGCGAAGTCGGCCAAGGTGTTCGATGTGCCGGTGGTGCTGAGCACCGTGGCCGAAAAGCAGTTCTCGGGCGCGATGATCCCGCAGCTCAAGGCGGTTTTCCCGGATCAGCAGATCATCGACCGCAGCACGATGAACGCCTGGGAGGACCCCGCGTTCGTGGAGGCCGTCAAGGCCACGGGGCGTACCAAGATCGTCATCGCGGGACTGTGGACGGAGGTGTGCCTCGTGCTGCCCGTGCTGTCCGCACTGTCCCAGGGATACGAGGTGTACGTCGTCGCCGACGCGTCGGGCGGAGTGAGTCGGCAGGCCCACGAACACGGCATGCAGCGCATGGTCCAGGCCGGAGCCGTTCCGATGACCTGGCTCCAGGTCCTGCTGGAGCTCCAGCGTGACTGGCTCCGTACCGAGACCTACGGCGCCGTCATCGAGGTGGTGAAGGAGCACGCCGGTACCTATGGCCTCGGCGCGGTCTATGCCGAGTCCATCATCGGTTCCCACACCACCGGCTGACCGACGGGCAGGGCACGCGGACGGGGGCGGGGGGCGGGGCGGGACGCGGTCGGCGCGCCCGGTGCTGCGCGGGAGCCATGTCCGGCGCATGCGAGCGAGCGGGTCAACCGGCCGGTGACCGGACGGAGGCGCCTCACCGGCGGGAGGCGGCCCCGGGAACGGCTTCGTCGCGCTGTCGAAGCGGCGCCCGTCCGTTCCCCCGACGAGCGGCGACCCAGCCAGGAGCACGGAGGCCGCGGCGCCTTGCCGGGCGTCCGCCGCGCGGTCGAAGTACCTGGCAGTCGGGGCAGGGCGCGCGAAGACGAGTGGTGAACTACGCGTTCGCGTGGTGTGTCGGACAGCGGTCCCCTCTTAGCGTCGTAGGCGATCCGGGCAAGACCGCCCGACACGTGAGAGAGGTCCCCCGTGGATCTGAACCTGCAGGGCAAGCGCGTCGTGGTCACCGGTGCCGGCAACGGCATCGGACTCGCGGTCGTGCGTGCCCTCGCCGCCGAAGGCGCCCGTGTGACGGCGGGCGCCCGCCGCGTCAGCGACGAACTGCGGCGGCTCGCGGGTGAACACCCGGTCCTGCCGGTGGCGGTGGACCTCTCGACGCCGGACGGACCGGCCGAGTTGATCGACGCCGCCGCCACCGCGTTCGGTGGCCTCGACGTCCTGGTCAACAACGCGGGGACGGCCCGTCCGCGAACCAGCGGCTTCCAGTCGGTCACCGACCTCGACTGGCTCTCGATGCTTGAGACCGGCTTCCTCTCGGCGGTCCGTGCCACCAGGGAAGCGCTGCCGCTCCTGCTCGAAGCCGGTTCCGGCGCCGTCGTGACGGTCTCCTCCGTCCACGCGGCTCTGCCCGACCCCATGCTCATCGACTACAGCGCGGCCCAGGCCGCACTGGCCAGCTTCAGCAAGTCGCTCTCGAAGGAGCTCGGGCCCCGGGCGATCCGGGTCAACACGGTCTGCCCAGGGCCGCTGACGACCGACCTGCGGCTCGACGAGGACGAGGTGGCCGCGCCTCTGGCGCACCTCAACGGCGGCAGCGCCGGGGCAGCGGCGAAAAAGGCGGCCCGGGAATCGGCGACCGGCCGCTGCACACGGCCCGAGGAGGTCGCCGATCTGGTCCTGCTGCTCGCCAGTGAAAGGTCGGCCAACGTGACGGGATCGGACTTCGTCATCGACGGTGGCCTGACCGGCACCGTCTGAACACGGACGTACCGCGCTGGTGAGCAGGCCGGCCACCCGGGCGGGAGATCCGCCGTGAGGGACACCGGCCCGCCGCATCGCATCGCATCGCCTCGGCGGTCGGCGAGGTGCGCTGACCACCGTCATGTGCCGCTCGCTCGGCCTGTTGCGGCGCGACCGGCGTCCGAACCGGGCGGAGCATCGCGAAAGGAGGAACTCAAGGTGTGGTCCGGGGTTCACCACGCGGCGGCGCCGCCGATGGTCGGTCGGCAGGCGGAGCGTGAGGCGATCGGAAGGCTGCTCGCATCGGTCCGCGACGGCTTCAGCGGAGTCCTGGTGTTCACCGGCGACGCGGGAGCCGGCAAATCCCGGCTTCTGGAGTACGCCGCCGAGTCCGCCCAGGACCTGACAGTCGTCAGACTGGTCGGCGTGGAGGCCGAGACACGACTGGGCTACGGAGCCCTGCACCGGCTCCTGCGGCCCCACTTCGGCCGGCTGTCGGCTCTGCCGCACCGGCAGCGGGACGCCCTCAACGCCGCGTTCGGGCTGACCGACGCCGCGCCGTCCGACCTCCATCTGGTCGGGTTGGCCGCGCTGACGCTGCTCTCGGACGTGGCCACGGCGGCGCCGATGCTCTGCCTGATCGACGACGTGCAGTGGCTGGACCGCGAGTCGGCGGAGACCCTGGCGTTCGTGGCCCGACGCCTGTACGCGGACTGCCTCGGGCTGCTCTTCGCCGGGCGGGACGGGACCGGCGGCCACGACGTCTTCGGCGCGCTGCCCGCACTCCGGCTGGAGGGACTCGCGGACGTGGAGGCCAGGGCCCTGCTGACGCACGGCGTGACCGGACACCTGGACCAGGCCGTCGCCGAGCGGCTGGTGGCCGGCACCGCAGGCAACCCGCTCGCGCTCCTCGAACTGGCGGTGAACCTGGGCCCGGAACAGCTGGCCGGGGTCACACCACTGCCTGAACCACTGCCGGTGAACCGGCACTTGGAAGAGCACTTCCGGCAGGCGGCGGCGCTGCTGCCGGCGGACACCCAGACCCTGCTGCTGCTCATGGCCACGACACCGACGGACGACCAGGCGGCGCTGCGGCGCGCCGCAGGCGCCCTGGGGCTGTCCATCCGGTCCGCCACGCCCGCGGTCGACGCGGGGATACTGAGGCGCGGGACCACCGTGGGATTCCGCCACCCGCTGATCCGGTCGGCGGTCCACTCGGCCGCGTCCGTCGAGGAGCGGCGCAGTGTCCAGGCGGCCCTCGCCGCCACGAGCGCCCCCGAGCGCCGGGCCTGGCATCTGGCCGAGGCGACCGACGGCCCGGACGACAACGTGGCCGCGGCACTCGAAGCCGTCTCCGACCTGGCCCAGGCGCGTGGCGGATACTCCGAACAGGCCCTGGTGCTCACCCGGGCGGCGGAGATGACCACGCATCCGGGCAAGCGGGCCGAGCGGTATCTCGACGCGGCGGCGGCCCACCTCACCTCCGGCAATCTGCCGGCGGTCCGACCGCTGCTCGAAGTCGCCACCCCCGACCTGACCGGGCCGGTCGCCCGGGCCCGCGCGACACGGCTGCGGGCGTCCGTCGAGTTGTTCAACTCCCGCCCCCGCGAGGTGCCCGCGATGCTGCTGGAGGCGGTGGCCGACCTCGGCACCACGGATCCCGTGGCGAGCTGGGACCTGCTGCGCGAGGCGACGTACGCCGCGATCGTCGGCGGCCGGACGATCACCGGGACGACCACCCGCGAGGTCGCCAGGGTCACGGCCGACGCCTGGCGCGAACCGGCGTTGCCGGCCTGGAGCCCCGATCCGCTGATGGCGGCGCTGGCGCGCTCGGTCGCCTACGGCTACGCCGCGGGAGCCCCGGCCCTGGCCGCGGCCCTGGCCCGGTTGCGTACCGCCGACGATCTCCAGGAGGAGAACGCGTTCAGCGTCATGGTCAGCATCGCGAGCGACGAGTTGTGGGACATCGAGGCCAAGGGGGAGATCCTCGGGAAGCTGGTGACGGCGGACCGCGCTCGCGGAGCGCTCCACGGGCTCAGCATGGCGTTGACCGCCCTCGCCACCGTGGAGATCTGGGACGGCCGGTTCGCCGCCGCCGAGAGCTGCTACATCGAGGCGGACGACTACATGGCCGCGACCGGACTCCGCGAGTCGGGAGACTTCCACAAGGCCCTGCTGTACGCCTGGACCGGTCGGGAAACCGAGCTGCGGGCCGCGGTCGCCGCGATGAACGCGTTGGCGGAGAGCCTGGGGATCGGATCGACGTACCGGTGGTCCGGCCAGGCCCTGAGCAT
This sequence comes from Streptomyces fuscichromogenes, assembly GCF_014645815.1. Taxonomy (GTDB): domain Bacteria; phylum Actinomycetota; class Actinomycetes; order Streptomycetales; family Streptomycetaceae; genus Streptomyces; species Streptomyces fuscichromogenes. The sequence goes on from NZ_BMML01000003.1 coordinate 325,651, forward strand.
CTTCGAGATCGGTCGCGGGCGGTACCGGGAGGCGCTCGACGCCCTGCTCATGGTGTTCGCCGAGCGCTCGGTGGTCATCGGTGACGTCAATCTTGCCGGCATGGTCGAGGCCGGGCTGCGGGCCGGCGACCGGGACGCCGCCGCCATGGCCATGGAGCGTATGGAGGAGCGCGCTCCTGTGGCCGGAACCCCATGGGCGTTGGGGCTGCTCGCGCGCTGCCGGGCCCTGATGACCGACGACGACGGAGCCGAGCACCTGTACCAGGAATCGATCTCGCAGCTTGAGAAGGTCCCGGTGGCCGTGGAACTGGCATGGTCGCGGCTGCTGTTCGGCGAGTGGCTGCGCCGGCGCAGACGCCGTGCCGACGCCAGGGTCCAGCTGCGGGCCGCCTACGAGGCCTTCGAGTCCTGGGGAGCCGCGCCTTTCGCCGAGCGGGCGAGGGCGGAGCTGCTGGCCACCGGGGAGCGGGCACGCAAGCGAACGGTCGACACCCAGTTCGACCTCACCCCGCAGGAACGACATGTGGCGATGCTGGCCGCGTCGGGGCTGACCAACCCGGAGATCGCCACCCAGCTGTTCGTCACCACCTCGACCATCGAGTTCCACTTGAGCAGGGTGTTCCGCAAGCTCGGGATCACGTCGCGCAAGCAGATCGGTCGCAGGCTGAGCGAAACGGATTCCGACGACTGACAGCGGGTCGTCGGCCGACACGCTCGGCCCGACTCCGGACCACGGTCGACCGACTCCCGTGGCAAGGTGCGGCATCGGGTACGCTTGACCTTTCTGTATTGATCAATCCAGATTAAAGTCGGTACTCGGAGGCCACACCGTGCCGGAACTCGGACTCGCCGACACCCTCGGGATCCTGAGCCAGCCCGACATACAGCCCCGGTCCACCAGTTCCGGGCTCGGCTGGACGCATCTGTACGTGTCTTCCCAGCGGGAGCGGGCCTACCAGGCCGAGTTCGCCCCCGCACCCACCCATCTGATCGTCCTTCACCTCGGTGGACCCGTCACTGTGCGACGCGGCCGGGGCAGTGGAACCCGGTCGCGGAGGATCCCGCCGGGCGGCCTGTTCCTGCAGCCGGCCGACAGGGAACTGAGCGTCGAACTGGCCGGCGACCTCGACACGGTGCACGCCTACCTGTCGGACCATGCTCTGCGCGAAGCCAACGAAGGGCGACCGGTCGAGTTGGCCGAAGAACTCGGTGTCAGCGACCCGCTCGCCGAACAGCTCATGCGCGAACTGGACTCCGCCGTCCACCGCTGGGAGCCCTCGGCCCGTACCTACGTGGACCAGCTGACGGGAATGCTCGCCGCGCAGCTCGTCCGACGGCACGTCCCCCGCCCTGCCACTCCGGCACCCTCGCGCTCCGGACTCTCGGACCGCCAGCTCACGGCCGTGCGTGACCTCATGCACGACCGGATCGCCGAACCCCTGCCGATCGCCGACCTCGCCTCCGCCGCCTCGCTCAGTCCCAGCCAGTTCACACGCCAGTTCCGCGCGAGTACGGGGCACTCACCCCATCAGTACCTGCTGAGTCTGCGACTGGAGCGGGCCAGTCAGCTGCTGCGCACCGGGTCGGCGCCGATCTGGCAGGTGGCGGTCGACTGCGGATTCTCCCACCAGGAGCACCTGACCAGAGTGATGCGATCCCGCCTGGGCACCACTCCGGCCGCCATGCGCCGTGCGGAGTCACGGCGGCAGTAGAACCCACCTCACCTGCTCTCGCCGACCGCGGTCACCCCGCTGACCGAGCGGCGGGCCGACGGCGGGCACGGTCAGTCGGCCAACGGAGCGACGCGGAAGACGTGGGTCAGCAGACGCCATTCCCCTTCGAGGACGCGGCCGTCGGGCGCCGGTCCGGTCTGTGGGGTGAAGTCGACGATGAGAGGGTCCTTCACTCCGAACACCGTGTCACTGTCAAGGTGGGAACCGTCGGACACGAACAACTGCGTGACCAGCCGACGATGGCCAGGGGCGCTGATCATGAAGTGGATGTGCGGTGCACGGTAGTGATGGCGGCCGACCGCGGTGAGCAGCTGTCCCACGGGACCGTCGCCCGGGATGGGGTAGTGCGAGGGGAGAATCGACCAGAAGGTGAGTCGGCCCTCCGCGTCGGTGCGAAGCCGGGCTCGCAGCACCGGCTCTTCCTGATCGGGGAGTTGGACGTCGTAGAAGCCCTCCTCGTCGGCCTGCCAGACATCCACGACCGCGTCCTTGAGCGGTTCCCCCGCCGTGTCGGTGACGGTCACGTCCACCCACAGCGGAGTGCCGGGCAGGTCGGCGGAGATGTCGCTGCCGTGGGCGGCCTCGGGCGGGCCCTCCACGTAGAAGGGCCCGAGGACTGCGGAGGGGGTGGTGTCGGGCGTACGGGAGTTGGTCAGCACGTCCACGGCGCTGGAGATGCCCAACACGTCCGAGAGCAGCACGAACTCCTGCCGGGTCGGGCTGCTCAGGTGTCCGGTCCGGGTGAGGTAGTCGATCGCGTGGGCCCACTCCGCCTCGGTGACGTCCTGCTCCGCCACGTAGGCGTGCAGGTGTCGTACGAGGCCGGTGAGCAGGTCACGCAGACGCGCGTCGGGCGCCTGCGCGAAGCTCGCGACAACCTGCTCGGCGAGCTGCGCCAGCACGGTTTCCGTGGTGGCCGGGCCCTCGGGCCGCCGCCCGTGCCAGGCGTCGGTCAGCAGTTCCCGGACGCCCTCGGCGGTGACCTCCCGCGGGTTCGGACACGGCGTCGCCGCGGCGAGTTCGGCAGCGGCCGCCAGGCTGGACGCCGGCATGTCCAGCTCGCGCAGCGAGGTCGGCCCGCCCAGCGAGGCGACCAGGTCGTACACGCCGCTCACGGCGTCGGGCACGTCCAGCGCCCGGGCGATGCGACGCATCACGTCCGGGGCGGCGGACGCGTTGTACGCCATCACGTGCGGCAGGATCACGGTGTGCGTCTCGGCGTGCGGCAGGTCGAAGCTGCCCCCCAGGATGTGGCACAGCTTGTGGTGCAGGGCCATGCCCACATCGGCGAGGCACGTCCCCGCCAGCCACGCCGCCTGCAGCAGGTCGGCGCGGGCCTCCCGGTCGGCCGGATCGGCGGCCAGCCGCGGCAACGCCCGCGCGATCCGTGCCATCGCGTCCAGAGCCTGACGGTCGGTGGCCGGGTTCGCATCCGCGGAGTACAGGGCCTCCACCGCGTGTGCCATGGCGTTCACACCACTGGTGACCGACATGGGCAGAGGCAGCGAGAGCGTGAGGTCGACGTCGTACACGACGGTCTCCGGCAGGATCGCGGCCGAGGACTGGGTGACCTTGCGTCCGTCGCGCGTCTCGCCGAGGACCGGGGTGACCTCGGAACCGGCGTACGTGGTCGGCACGACGACCTGAGGCAGATCGGTGCGCAGGGCAATTGCCTTCGACAGGCCTGTCGTGGACCCACCGCCGACCGACACCAGGCAGTCGGCGCCGGCCTCGCGCAGCATGGCGACAGCCTGTTCCGTCACCTCCACCGGTGTGTGCATGACCGCGCCACGGAACTCAGCGACCACCAGGTCGCCGAGTGTGTCCCGGACCCGTGCGGCCGCCTCTCCGAGGCCGCTGCCGGACAACAACAGCACCCGCTCACCGCCCAGCCGCCGGACTTCCTCGGCAAGCCGGCCGACGGTACCGGAGCCGAAGACCACTCGTACCGGATGGGATGTGTGAACGAACGTGCGCATGTGGCGTCGCCTCCGCGTCGAGTCGGGATGCAGGGTGGTTGGTCTCCAGCTTGCGGGGCGGGCATGAGTCAATTCCTGCACAGCCGACGCGTGTTCCGGCACGAACGACGCATCAGCGCCGTGATGTCGCTGGTCACCTCAGCTGAGCCCGTCGGCACTGTCCGGACCTGGCCGGCGTCCTTGCCGTGGGAGGCGGACCGGGCTGTCCGCCACGCCATGACGCAGGGCGGACAGCCGGGGCTTCACGCGGAACGGCCGCGCCGCTTCACCAGTCCGGCCAGATGATGATGAACATCGCACCTCCCGGATTCCCATAGACGGAATCGCACTCGCCCTGCGATCTCAGCAGAGTGCGCGAATGCCCGTCCAACACCAGGGCCCGAAGGGGAAGCGACGCTGCACTTTCACGCACGGCAGACGTGAACCACTCCCGTACAGGGGGTAGTTCGACTAAGGGGTGTCTCCTTGGAGTCCGAAGCCCGATCGCCGTTGCCGGAAGGTCATATGCGGCGCGGTACGGCTCCGTCCTGCCGGCGGTAGAGGTCGCGCAGCAGGGAGATCTCGGCGCCGTGATGGATCAGCTCCCTGTTGATGTGCAGGACCCGGTTCTCCATGGGAAACCGTTCGGGACCCCTCGCGGGCGGGTTCTCCAAGTCGGTGTCCGAGAGCGCACGGACCCCCGCGTTCCATCTCCCGTACATCTCATCGAGCTGTTTCAGCGCCTCGTCGGCGGTCCCCGCGTAGGCGAATGTCTCGGAGTCGACCTCCTGGCCGCCGAAGTACCATCCGACCCGATAGCCCAGGCACGAGACGATGATGTGCGCCAGCCGCCAGGCAATCGTGGTCACCGGCGCCGGCACCGGGGCAGGGAACGCGGAGTCCATCGTCCACTGCCCCGAACCTTCCGATGCCGGTGCGGCCGACGTGCCACGTGGGCGGATGCTCCAGCAGTCGCGCACCGGCTCCCAGAAGTACTCCTCATCGGCAAGACCGTCCAGCCGCGGCCGGAGGTTCTTGTGCCAGTGCCAGTCCAACTGCTCCGCGAGCCGCTCGCTTCTTGTCATTTGGGCACACTACATACAGCAGAGACCTGGCTCTGCCCATCGGGCCGCGCCTGATGACCGTATCCCGGCGCCGGGTCGAAACGGCCGCCCGCCCCGCCGTCCGCGACCCGGTCCCCGGCCGACATGCCTCCGCCGCGGAGAGCGCCCGTGTCGTGTTCCGGGGGCATCCGCGGCGGCGGTGCGAACGGCGGTCCGTATCGGGGCCGTTCGCGTGCTGCTCGTCAACGCTCGGTCGTGAGACCCATACTCACTTGGTGGCGTAGACGGCCGTGTAGCCGCCGATGAGCTGACGGGCCTCCACCTTGGCGAAGCCGGCGGCCCGGAGCCACTGGGTGGCGTCCGCGACCGTGTACTCGGATCCGCCCTCGGTGTCGATGAGCATGTTGAGCGACAGCATCAGGCCGTAGGTGTTGTGGCGGCGTTCGTCGTCGATCATGGCGTCGTAGACGATGAGGGTGCCGCCCTCGGGCAGCGCGTCGTAGGCCTTCCTGAGCAGGAACTGGCGCTGTTCCAGGTTCCAGTCGTGGAGGATCTGCCCCATGACGTAGACGTCGGCCTCGGGCAGCGGGTCGGAGAAGAAGTCCCCGCCGTGGAAGGAGAGGCGGTCGGTCAGGCCGTGGGCGGCGACGAACTCCTCGAACACCGGGGCCACGGGGGGCAGTTCGAAGACAGCGCCGGTGATGTCCGGGTTGGAGTGCAGGACGGCGGCCGGTACGGCGCCGAGGGCTCCGCCGAGGTCGATGACGTGGCGACGGCCGGTCCAGTCGAAGTCGGCGGCGAGAGCGGCGGCGAGGGGAGTGCTGACGCCGTTCATGCCGTTGAGGAAGTTGCGCCAGGCGGCCGGGTCCTGGCTGAGCGTGGCGAAGAACGGGGCGCCGCTGTGCGCGACCTCGTTCTGCAGGGTGCCGGTCTGCAGCGCGTTGGTGAGGTTGTTCCAGAAGCCGAACAGGCGGGTGTTGGCCATTTCGAGGATGCCGCCCACGTACGACGGCTTGGCCCGGTCCAGGAACAGGTCCGCGGCGGGGGTGTTGCGGTAGATGCCGTTCTCGTCGCGGGTGAGCACGTTGAGTGACACCAGGGCGTCGAGGAAGTCCGTGGAGGACCTGGGGTGCAGGCCCACCTCGGAGGCGAGGGCCGCGCGGTCGCGGCCGCCGTCGGCCAGCGCGGTGAAGATGCCCAACTCCACTGCGCTCAGCAGGGTTTTGGAGGCCATGAAGCCCAGGCCGATCTGCAGAAGCGGCTCAGGGGTGATCGGGTCGTTGACCGACATTTCTCTCTCCGTTTGGTCTTGGAGGTTGAATGGTAAACATTCTTGAGGCCGTGACCGGCCCTGGAGCGGTCACGCGGTGTGACATGAAAGGGATGGGCGGGGGGAGAGGGGACCCCTGACCACGCAAGTTGCCCCATCGGGCACAGTCCTGCGGTCTGGGGCGGTATGGGGCTGTCTCGTCATGACGCGCGGTGGCGTCGGCCGTCTCGTGCCCGGGGTGCCGGCGCGCGGCGCGACGGGTGTCTGGTGCGGAGCTCAGAGCGTCTTGGTCTGGCCGCCGTCGATGAGGGTCTCCGTCCCGGTGATGTTCGCGGCGAGCGGGGAGACGAGGAACAGAGCGAGGTCGGCGACCTCGTGCGCCTCGCTGACGCGTCCGGACGTGATGCCCATGCTCTGCGGCACGACGACGTCCAGCGCTTCCTGTGCGGTGGTCCCGGCGGCGGAGGCGGTGGCGTCGGCGAAACCGCCCGGCGCGGTCCAGAACGGCGTGCGGACCGGGCCCGGAGCGATGGCGTTGACGCGCACGCCCTGAGGGGCGAACTCCTCCGACAGGGACTTGTTGAGGTTGGTCAGTGCGGCCTTGGCCGCCGAGTAGTCGACCACCATCGGGAAAGGCAGCCGGGCGTTGATCGAGCTGATGTTCACGATGGCCGCGTCGCCCGATGCGATCAGATGGGGGAGGGCGGCGCGGCTGGCGCGGACGGCGCTGAAGAAGGTCAGGTCGAAGATCCGCTGCCAGTCGGCGTCGTCGACCTTCAGGAACGACTCGCGGGGTTCGGCGGCGCCGACGTTGTTGACCAGGATGTCCAGGCGCTGGTGGCGCTCCACGGCCCGTTGGATCAGGGTCTCCGCGCCCTCTGTGGTGGACAGGTCGACCGGCACGATCGTGATGTCGTGGGCGGCCGCGAGAGCGTCCAGCTCGGGAGTGGAGGAGCGGCTGCCGGCCACGACCTTGACGCCCTCGTGGGCCAGCTTCTCGACCACGGCCAGGCCGATGCCCTTGCTGGCTCCGGTGACGACGGCGACCTTGTCCTTGAGGTGCAGCTCCATGACGATCCCTTTCTTGAATGATTAATACATAACTGGGGCAGGGTGTCCCTGCCAGGTGGATCCGGCGGATGCGGGAGTCCCTGTGGCTGTCAGTCCAGTGCGTGCATCGCGGTGGACAGGGCGTCCTCCGCGAACTCCCTCCCCGTGCGTGCCTGGCCGACGACGCGGATGCCCTGGATGACCGTGGTGAGGAAACGGGCCAGCTTCCTCGGATCCTTGTCCGAGGAGATCTCGCCACGCATCTGCGCCCGCTCCAGGGCGTCGGCGAGGAGGGATTCGACCTGCCGTACGGCGGTGTTGACGCGCTCCGTCGCCGACGGCTGCCCGCCGCACTGTGTGGAGGTGTTGACCACGAGGCAGCCGCGCGCGGGGTCGGTCAGGTCCGCCTCGATCAGGGAGGTGAGCACCTTGCGGACGGCGGGCCGGATCCCGGCCCCTCCGCCGAGGGTCTTCTCCAGGTCGCCGCCCTGGAGGTGGATGTAGCGGTCCAGGGAGCGCAGGTAGAGCTGTTCCTTCGAACCGAAGGCCGCGTAGAAGCTTCCGCTGCCGATGGACAACTCCTGCAGCAGGTCCTGCAGGGATGTCCCGGCGTAGCCGCGGCGCCAGAACAGATCCATGGCGCGATCCACCGCCTGGTCGATGTCGAACTCCCTGATCCGAACCATGACGTAAGAGTAGCGCGCTTTGTGGAATAGTCAATCCACAATGATGGGCGTCCCCCTCAGGACGGTATCTGTGCAGGTGGAAACCCATGTGCCGCGCGTACGGGCGGTGCCTTCGCCAGGGTCCGTGAGTTGGTGATCGGTGTTGCTCGGCGATGCCGAGGCGACTACGCGATTGCGTGGGGCGCTCGGGCAGGCGTTCTCCTAACGTCGATTCTGTACGCAGGAATGGAGCACACCCCATGACCGATCCAGCCGTCCCGGGCACGGCCAGTGAACCTTCATGGCCGTCGCTGGACACGCCCGGATACCCGTACCAGGCGCTTCGATGAACCAGGAAACGAGTGTCCTGGAGTTCGTGAGAACCCAGGAACCTTCCCAGCGCGTCCGCGAAGGGGAAATCCGCTTCTCCGTCCGCGGGGCGTTCTGCGTGGCTGCCTCGTCGGCTCGGCGCGGTCGCGAAAGGCCGCCGTGTTCGTCTCCGGCGGTGTCGAGGAAGCGAAGTCTTCCGGAGCGGGGTTCCGCCCTCGTCGGGTGAGTGCGCTCCGGCCGGTGTCCGCCCGATGCGGCGCCGACTGCCGCAGTGCCCGGCTCGACACCGTCGTCGGCGTGCGCGGACGGGCAGTTCTGGAATGCGAGGGCGACGCTCCTGGAGAGCCGGGTCGGCCTCACCGCGTTCGCGGACCTTCCTGAGTGACATGGGGAGAAGGTCCGGCCGACCAACCCTCGAGACCACGTCGCGCCGATCCTGGAGGACCTGTGTTGACCCACAAGGAGAAGACTCCTGCCGCGATATCGATCGTCGTCCGGGCGGCCGATCCGATGTCCTTGCAGGGTGTCGAACTCCTCCTGCGCCGGTCGGAGGGGACGGTGCTGCTGCCGGCCGACCAGGCGGCGCGCGCGGACGTCGTCCTGATCCTGGCCGACGAGGTGACGGAGGAGACCATGTCCTGGATGGAGGAGGCGTCCGGGGCCTCGGCCGATCCGGAGACGCGTATCGTCCTGGTCGCCGACCGGATCAGCAGACCGCGACTGGCCCAGGCTGTCCGGTACGGCCTCGTCAGTGTGCTGCCCCGGGCGCGGACGGGGTTCACGGAGATTCTCCAGGCCGTGCTGAACAGCCGGGCGGGTCGAGCACAGATGCCGGGGGAACTGCTCAGATCCCTGATCGAGGAGTGCGCCCTGCTGCGCGAACCGACGGGCTCGAATCCGCCAGTGGATTTCGAGGGCCGGGAGGTCGAGGTTCTGAGGCTGTTGGCCGAGGGCCTGGACACGACCGAGGTCGCGGCCAGGCTCAACTACTCCGAGCGCACCATCAAGAACATCATCTTCACCGTCACGCGACGGCTCAATCTGCGCAATCGCACGCACGCGGTGGCCTTCGCGATGCGCATGGGCGCCCTGTGACCCGACGCGGTCCGCGTCTCGTTTCCTGAAGAGGGCATCTCCCTCTCGGTTGCGAGCGTGAGGTGGGGCGTACGCGCGAAGTCACCGCCGGGGTCGGGAAGTTCCGCGCGGACGCCGGAGCCGAGGGGCATCGCTGCTACGGCTGGGCCGACATCGGCATTCCCGGGCTGGGGCACCCCGCCCCTGAAGGGTGGCCTCGGGGGCGACGCCTCCGGTCCGAACCGTGCCCGCGCGCGGCCGCTTTCGGTGTCAGATCCTCCGCGACTGCCGGCGCACGGGCGACGGCCTCCTCCGCGGGCACGAATGGGTCGGATCCTTGCCCGCTTCAGTAGGAATGATTATAGTGATTATGGCTTCGGGCGGAGGCCGGTCTCAGGTCGGTTCGTCCGCCGGCCGGCTCTGCGGGCGCCTGAACAGCGGTGCCGCTCCTGGCCCACCGCCGCGCGTCGGCTCGGGCCGGCAGGAGGCCGTTCTCGTCCACGTCCGCGGGCGGGGTGAGCACTGGCAGGAAACCGAGAAGGAGCAGTTGATGCAAGCTGAATTCGACCCGCACTCCCGGCTGCGCCCCGGCATGCCGCAGACGCGGCACGTCGACTGGGATGTCATCGTCGATTTCGGGCGGAAGCGGCTGCGCTGCTCGGTGACGCTCACCTTCGACCGGACCACCGGCGGCGAGGTGGTCCTGGACACCCGCCGGCTGGACATCCTGGGACTGGCTCTGCCGGACGGCGAGCCCCTGTCCTACACCCTCGGTGACACCGACCCGGTGCTGGGTGAGCCGCTGACGTTCGTACTGCCGGCGGGCGAGGACCGGGTGCGCGTCGCCTACGAGACCACGGAAGGCTCGACGGCACTGCAGTGGCTGGAGCCTGAGCAGACCTCCGCGGGCACGCACGACTTCCTCTTCAGCCAGTGCCAGACCATCCACGCCCGCTCCATGATCCCCCTGCACGACAGCATGTCGGCGAAGGTGAGCTTCCGGGCGAGGATCACGGTGCCGGACGGCTACACGGCGCTGATGTCCGCGAAATCGACGAGCGGGGACGGAACCGTCGGGGGCGACGGCACCCGCACGTTCGAGTTCGACGCTCCGCAACCCCGGCCGCCGTATCTCATCGTCCTCGTCGTCGGAAACGTGGCCGCGCGGCGCATCGGCCCCCGTAGCCTGCTCTGGGCCGAGCCTGACGGGCTGGCCGCCGCCGCGGAGGAGTTCTCCGAGGTCGAGACGCTCCTCGCCGCCGCCGAGGACCTCTACGGCCCCTATCCCTGGGGCGACCTCGACCTCATCGTCATGCCGCCGAGCTACCCCTACGGCGGGCTGGAGAACCCGGGGCTGACCTTCCTCAGCCCGACCATCGTGCTCGGCGACAGGTCCGAGGTCGGCGTGCTCAGTCACGAGATCGCCCACCACTGGAGCGGAGACCTGGTCACCGGCCACTCCATGAACCACTTCTGGGTGAACGAGGGCTTCACCACGTACGCCGAGCGCCGGATCACCGAGGCCACCGCCGGCGTGGACGTCGCGGACCTGCACACCGCGCTCGCGATCGACGACCTGCGCGACGACTTCGCCTACCTCGCCGGGACACCCGAGCTGACCCGGCTGCGCAAGGACCTGACCGGTCAGGACCCCGACACCACGTCGTCCTGGGTCGCGCACGAGAAGGGCGGTCTGTTCCTGCGGGCGCTGGAGGAAGCCGTCGGGCGGGAGCGCTTCGACCCGTTCTTCAAGCGGTTCTTCGCCGACTTCGCGTTCCGGAGCCTGACGACGGAGGAGTTCCTCACGTACGTCGACGGCATCTTCCCCGAGGCGATCGACTACAAGGAGTGGCTCTACGGCGACTGGCTTCCGGAGGGGACCCCCGAGGTCACCTCCCGTTTCCTGGCCGAGACCGCGGCCGTCGGCCAGGACCTGCCCGGCGCCGAGCAGGCGCACTGGACCGCCGAGCACTGGAAGGCCTACGTGCGCCGGCTCACCGCGCCGAAGGGCGTGGACTTCCTCGAAGCCCTCGACCAGGCCCATGGACTGACCCGGCACACGAACCTGGAGATCCGGGTGGCCTGGCTCGCTCTGGGCGTCCGGTCCGCGTACCGGCCGGCCGTAGAGGCGACGGTCGAGCTGCTGGGCGGTGTCGGCCGGATGAAGTACCTGAAGCAGCTGTACGACGCCCTCGCGGAGAACCCCTCGACACTGCCCCTGGCGCTGCGCACCTACCGGGCCAACCGCGGCTTCTACCACCCCATCGCGCGGACCGTCGTGGAGTCCCGCTTCGAGCACCTCGGCATCGCGCCGCAGGAGTACCTGGGCGAAGCGGGGTCCACGGGTGTTTGAGCTGATCAAGCAGCTCACCGAACTGCCCGGTCCCTGCGGCCACGAAGGAGCGGTGGCCGACTTCCTGAGACAGCGGTGGGCCGGGTCCGGCGCGGAGGTGAGCACCACCTCCGTCGGGAACGTGGTGGGCCGGATCCCCGGTGACGGGCCCCGGCTCATGGTGCAGGCGCACATGGACGAGATGAGCCTGCGCGTGCGGACCATCACCGAGGACGGCTTCGTGCACCTGGGGGCCGGAATGCGCGGCTCCGGCTTCGGGATCCTGCCGGAAGCGGTCAACCGCATCGCGCAGATCCTCACGCCGAGCGGCCTGGTCGACGGCGTCTTCGCACGGGCGACCGGCCATCTGCGCGGCTCGACGGGCGGTCGCCTCGACGGCGGTATCGCCTCCTGGGACGACGTCTTCGTCGATCTCGGGCTCCCCGACCGCCGGTCCGTCCTGGCCGCGGGCATCCATGTGGGCAGCCCCGTCCTCTACCGGGCCAAGACGCGCAGGCTCGGCCGTCACCTGATCGGCAAGGCCCTCGACGACCGCGTCGGGCTCGCCCTGATGACGGCACTGGCGGACCGCCTGGCCGGGACGCGTGCGACGCGTGACGTCGTGCTGGTGGCCACCGTCCAGGAGGAGACCGGCGCGGTCGGCGCCGCCTCGCTGCGGCACGACCTCGGTTCCTTCCACGAGGCCGTCGCACTGGAGGTGGGGCCGGCCGGAGACTTCCCCGGCATGCCCTCGGACGCTCGCGAGGTGGCCCTCGGCCGCGGCCCGGCCCTCGTCCACTCCGACGCGGCCACCCACTACGACGCCGGCCTCACCCGTGTGCTCCTCGACCTGGCCGACCGGAACAAGATTCCCGTGCAGCACGCCGCGTTCGCGTCCTTCGGCACGGACGGCGCCCAACTGATGATGCAGGGCATCCCCACCGCACTCCTCACGGTGCCGACCCGCTACACCCACAGCCCGTTCGAGATGGTGCATCTGGACGACGTGTCGGCCGCCCTCGACCTCCTGGTGGCCGCATGCAACCGCTGACCGACGACCGACTGCGGGAAACCGTCCTGGCGCTCATGCCCGACGCCGTGCGGACACTGGGCGAACTCGTCCGCCTGCCCTCTGTCTTCGGCAAGGACCCCGAGCGACGCGCCGCCTGCGCCGCGACGGCCACCGTGGTCGCCGACCGGCTGAAACGGCTCGGGTTCCCCGAGCCGCGGCTGCAGGAGACGTCGGACGGCTCGTTCACCGTCCTGGCCCACCGGCCCGGGCACCCCGGCGCGCCGACCGTCATGCTCTACAGCCACTACGACGTGCAGCCCGAGGGCGACCCGGCCGACTGGACACATCCGCCGTTCGACATCACCAGGGCAGGCGAGCGCCTGTACGGGCGCGGCACGGCCGACTGCAAGGGCAGCGTCGTCGCACACCTGACCGCGCTCGAAGCGCTCGGCGACCACTGCACGGCCGCCGTGCGCTTCGTCTGCGAGGGTTCGGAGGAGCAGGGCGGACGCGGCCTGGACGACTACATCCGCACCCACCGCGAAGAGTTCGACGACATCGACGCGGCACTCGTTCTCGACGCGTCCAACCCGGGCCCAGGGCAGCCCGCCATCGTCACCTCCCTGCGCGGCGTGGTGGTCTCACGGGTCTCGGTCCGCACCGGCTCAAGGGTGCTGCACTCGGGAACCTTCGGAGGAGCGGCACCGGACGCGGTCATGGCGTTGCTGCGCATGCTCGCGAGCCTTCGCGACGACAGCGGCGACACGGTCATCGAGGGCATGCCGCGCATCCCGTCCGCGCACACCGCCGGTTACCCGGAGAGCGACTTCCGGGCGAACGCCGGCCTCGCCGACGGCGTCCGGGTCCTCGGCTCGACGGACATCGCGACCCAGCTGTGGGCACGCCCCGCGCTCACGGTGATGGCGATGGACGTCCCGGCCCTGAGCCAGGCCGTTCCCGCCGTACAGCCCGCCGCCCGCGCACTGCTGAACCTCCGGGTCCCTCCTGGTGTGCCGGCCCGCGCCGCGGCCGATCTGCTCGCGGCGCACCTGCGGCGCCACAATCCCTGGCAGGCCGACATCGAGATCGACGAGCTGGTCGTGAGCGATCCGTTCGTCTCCGCCCCCGGCGGCGTCGCCCACGCGACGCTGGCACGGGCCCTGTCCACGGCGCACGGGCGGCCGGCCGTGACCGTCGGCGACGGCGGATCCATCCCGCTGTGCGGCACACTCCGGGCTACCGCTCCCGAAGCCGAGATCCTGCTCTTCGGCATCTCCGAGCCCGGCAGCAACATCCACGCGACCGACGAGAGCGTCCTGCTGGCCGACCTCCAGGCCGCGATCATCGCCGAGGCGATGTTCCTGCGGGACATCGCGACCGTTCCGCCTCAGAGGAAACAGCGCACATGACCCGCCTCCCCGCCACCCCCGCGGCCGCCGACGGCGCGTCGACACCGTACGCACTCGTGGACGCCGCCCGGGTCGCCCGCAACATCCAGCGGCTGAACGCGCACCTCGAACCCTTCGACGTACGCCTTCGTCCGCACGTCAAGACGGCCAAGTCGCCCGAGCTCACGCGGCAGATCTGGGCGGGCGGTACCGGCCCGGTCACGGTGTCGACGCTCGCGGAGGCCGAGGCGTTCGCCGCCGACGGCTTCGACGACATCGTGTACGCCGTCGGAATCGCGCCCGACAAGCTCAGGCGTGTGCACGAGATCCGTTCGGGAGGCGTGGACCTCGTCGTGCTCCTGGACAGCGTGCTCCAGGCCGAAGCGGTGTCAGAGGCCTCGGCCGCCTTCGGCGACCGCATCCCCGCCCTGATCGAGATCGACTGCGACGGGCACCGCAGCGGCCTGCGCCCCGAGGACCCCGAACTCCTGCGTGTCGCCGAAGCCCTGCGCGACGCCGAACTGCGCGGTGTGCTGGCGCACGCCGGCGAGTCCTACCACTGCCGCGGAGCGGCCGAACTGGCCGCCGCCGCCGAGAACGAGCGAGCCGTCACGGTCCGGGCCGCGCGGACACTGCGGCAGGCCGGACACCGCGTGGACGTGGTCAGCATCGGTTCGACACCCACGGCCCACTTCATCCGCGACACCGACGGGATCACCGAGATCCGCGCCGGGAACTACCTGTTCTTCGACCTCGTCATGGCGGGCATCGGCGTCTGCGACACCACGGACATCGCCCTGTCCGTGGTCGTGACGGTCATCGCCCACCAGCCCGAACGCGGCCGGCTGATCACCGACGGCGGATGGACCGCCATGTCGCAGGACCGCGGCACCGCCGAACAGGACACGGACCAGGGCTACGGCGTCGTGCTCGACGCGGACGGCCGGCCCTACCCGGACCTGCTCATGACGAGCGCCAACCAGGAACACGGCATCCTCTCGCTGCGCGAGGGCAGCACGGCGGCCTTGCCCGCGCTGCCGATCGGCACCCGGGTGCGCGTCCTGCCCAACCACGCCTGCGCGACGGCCGGCCAGTACGGCCGGCTCCTCCTCGACCAGGGCCGGCCCGACGTCGGCCACACCGTGCTGCACCGCGTCGGAGGCTGGTGACCCGCATGCGCATCCTGACGGAAGAGCGGTCCTCGGCGCTGATCGACCACGAGCTCGCGTTCCGGGCCGTGACCGACGCGTTCGTCGCGGCCGCCGCGCCCGGGGCCACGCTGTTCCCCGTCGTGATCGGCCACGGATCCGACGAGAACGACCAGTTCACCCTCAAGTCCGGGGCGAGCGGCCGGTTCGCCGGCGTCAAGATCGGCACGTACTTTCCGTCGAACGACGCGAGAGGACTGCCGCGGCACGGCACGACCGTCCTCCTGTTCGACCAGGAACGAGGGCGGATCGGCGCCGTCGTCGAGGCCTCGCAGGTCAACGCCTACCGGACGGCCGCCGCCGACGCGGTCGCCACCCATGCCCTGGCGCGCACGGAGGCGGCGGTGCTGACCGTCTTCGGCACCGGCCACCAGGCCCTGTACGAGTGCCTGGCCGTCGCCCGGATCCGTCCGATCACCCGCATCAACGTCGTCGGACGCGACCGGGCCCGGGTGGACGGCCTCCGGAGGCGGCTCGACGAGCACCTCGGCGCGGTGGAGACGAGGGCGGCCGACGCGGAGACGGGCTGCGCCACGGCCGACGTCATCGTGACCGCCACCACGGCGCGCGCGCCGCTCTTCGAGGCCGCCTGGGTGCGTCCGGGAACCCATGTGTCCGCCATGGGATCCGACGCGCCCGGCAAGCAGGAGCTGCCCCCGGCGCTGCTCCACCGTGCGGTCCTGTTCTGCGACCTGCCGTCCCAGTCGCTGCGGATCGGGGAGTTCCAGCACTACGACGGAGACCCCGGGGACGTGACCGCCATCGGTTCCGTCCTGTCCCAGGGAGATCCGGGACCGTCCGACGCGGACCGGATCACCGTGTTCGACAGCTCGGGCATCGCGCTCCAGGACCTGTACGTCGCGGAGGCGCTGCTGGCACGCGACACGGACGGGGAGGACGGGACGTCGGCGGCCGCGGCCGCCGAGTAGTGCCGGTCCACCGAGAAAACGGGTTGCGGCGCGGGCCGGAAGCGGACCAGGCTTCCGGCCCGCGCGCTTCGCGTCGCCGGACGGCTCAGGGAGACAGCGCGCACGCGACTCCCGCCCGGCCGGCTTCCTGCGGCAGGGCCTCTTCGGCGGCCCGAGCCCGCTGACCGGCGGGCTCGGGCCGGGGTTCGGTCAGCGCACCGCGAGTTTCCCCCGCCCCCGGGATGCGCCGCGTCAGTCGTACAGGCCTGCGTCGCGGACGCTCCGGGCCGCCTTGATGACGGCGTCGTTCGCCTCCACCTCCGCGATCGTGACGCGGAAGCCCTCTCCGGCGAACGGCCTCACCAGCAGGCCGTGGGTCTCGAACTCGGCCGCGGCGGCCATGGTGTGCCCGCCGAGCGGGAACCAGAGGAAGTTCGCCTCGGTCCGGGGGAGTCGCCACCCCTGCTCGGCCAGGGCCCGGGTCACCCGGGTGCGTTCCCGCACGAGGTGTTCGACGCGTTCGGCGAGTTCGTCCTCCGCCCGCAGCGAGGCGACGGCGGCCGCCTGGGCGAGAGCCGTCACCCCGAAGGGCAGCGCGACCTTGCGCATGGCGGCGGCCAGTTGGACCGGCGCGAGCGCGTAACCCACCCGCAGGCCGGCGAGGCCGTAGGCCTTGGAGAAGGTGTGTGCCACGGCCACGTTCGGGTGCCGGCGGAAGTAGTCGATGCCCTGCGGGCTGTCGGCGTGCCGGTTGAACTGGACGTACGCCTCGTCGATCACGACGGTGACGTCCGGGGGAACCTGGCCGAGGAACCGGTCGAGTTCGTCGCGGGTGACGACGGTGCCGGTCGGGTTGTTGGGGTTGCAGACCAGGACGAGGCGGGTCCGCTCGGTGATCGCGGCGAGCATCGCGTCCAGGTCGTGCCGGTGGTCCGCGGTGAGCGGCACCCGGACGGGTACGGCGCCGGCCGCCAGCGTCAGCATCGGGTACGCCTCGAAGGACCGCCAGGCGAAGACCACTTCGTCGCCCTCGCCGGCCGTCGCCCTGATGAGCTGGGAGACGATCTCCACGGAACCGCTCCCCAGGACCAGTTGGGCGGGCTCGACGGCGAACCGCGTGCACAGTTCCCGGGTGAGGTCGCTCGCGGCGGTCTCCGGATACCGGTTGACGAGTGCGGCAGAGCCGTTGAGCGCTTCCGTCACGGACCGCAGGGGCGGATACGGGTTCTCGTTGGACGACAGCTTGAACGGCGCGGGTCCCCGCGAGGACGCGGGAGCGGCCTTCCCGGGCTTGTAGTCCGGTATGCCGGAGAGATCGCGCAGGCGGAGGGGTGACACAGGGCTTCTCCTCTGGGGGCGGCCGAAGGATTGACAATGACTATATTAACTATAACCATTTATGTTGTTGTGGTGAACGTGATGACGGCGAAGATCGGAGGCCCTCATGGGCGCTGAGGCAGGTCAGACGCATCGGGTGCGGGTGACCGCACTGCGATGGGAGGCCGACGGCGTCTGTTCCCTGGAGCTCCGCCCGGTCGACTCGACGGAGCTGCCGGGCTGGCGGGCGGGCTCCCATGCCACCTTCCGCCTGGGGAACGGGACCGAGCGGTCCTACTCGCTGTGCTCCGACCCCGGTGTCCGCACGGCATGGCGGGTGGCCGTACTGCGTCAGCCGTCCGGGCGCGGCGGATCCCGGTGGATACACGAGCAGGTCCGGCCCGGCGATGTCCTGACCGTCACGGTCCCGCGCAACAACTTCCCCTTCGTCCCGGGCACGGAGCGGACGCTGTTCGTCGCCGGAGGCATCGGCATCACGCCGCTGCTGCCGATGATCCGGGAGGCCCGTGCGGCGGGCGTGCCCTGGCGTCTGCTCTACCTCGGCCGTTCGCTCGACCGCATGGCCTTCGTCGACGACCCGCTGCTCGACGGGCCGGTCGACATCGTGCCGGAGGACCGCGACGGGCGGGCCGATCTCGGTGACTGGCTGGGACCGGTCACCGACTCGACGGCGGTCTACGCCTGCGGACCGGCCGAACTCCTCGACGCCCTCGACGAGATGAGTGCCGACTGGCCCGTCGGCACCCTCCGGGTGGAGAGGTTCCAGCCGCGCGCGCCGGCCGCCCCGGCCTCCGCGGAAGCCTTCGAGGTCGAGTGCGGGCGCTCGGGCGTCACCGTGTCCGTGGACCCGGAGACCACCATCCTGGCCGCCCTGCAACAGGCCGGCGTCAAGGTGCCCAGTTCCTGCCTGGAGGGCATCTGCGGCACCTGCGAGACACCGGTCGTCTCCGGCGAGCCCGAACACCGCGACTCCGTGCTGAGCGCCGAGGAACGGGCCGCGGGCGAGACCGTCCTCGTCTGTGTCTCGCGCGCCCGGACGCCTCGTCTCGTGCTCGACGTCTGACCCACCCCCCTGCGCCTGAACGCCCTGACATAGGACCTGACATAGGAACGGAGCTGTCTGATGGACACCGGAACGGCCTACGGCCTGAGACTGCGCGAGCCCAACCTGGACCTGGCACAGGTCGGTCCGGGCACACCGTACGGCGAGGTGCTGCGCCGCTACTGGCAGCCGGTCGCCCGGTCCGACGAGGCGATCACGGCACCCAAGGCCCTGCGGATACTCGGCGAGGATCTCGTGCTCTTCCGCACCCGCCGCGGAGCCGTGGGCCTGCTCCATCCCCGGTGCGCCCACCGCGGAGCCTCGCTGTACTACGGAGGCGTCGAGGAGGAGGGTATCCGCTGCTGCTACCACGGGTGGGTGTTCGACCCCCGGGGTCACTGCCTGGAGCAGCCCTGCGAGCCGGAGCTCGGCCTGCACCGGGAGCGGATCCGCCAGCCGTGGTACCCCGTCCAGGAGCGCTACGGCCTGGTGTGGGCCTATCTGGGCGACCCGGCGAGAAAACCGCTGCTGCCCCGCTACGACACCCTGGAGGAGCTGGGACCCGGCGAGCACCTCATCGTCGACGACACGGGCGTCGGGGGAGGCGGCCCCGCGCTGCTCGACTTCAACTGGCTCCAGCACTGGGAGAACGTGCTGGACCCGTTCCACGTGCCGATCCTGCACGCCCGCTTCAGCGGCTTCCAGTTCACGCCCGAGATGGCCCTGATGCCGGAGGTCACCTTCGAGTACACCGACCGCGGCGTGCGCTCGGTGCAGACGCGGGAGCTGAGCGACGGCCGGCGGCTGCGCCGGGTCACGGAAGTGGTGTTCCCGAACCTGCGCGTGGTGGCCAGTCCCCGGCTCTCGGCGGGCCGGACCAACATCATCGGCTGGGTCGTGCCACTCGACGACACCAGCTTCAAGATCTTCACCCTGGCCCGCGACACGGACCCGGACTTCCTGCGCAAGCTGCGTTCCACGCACGACGGCAGGCCGTGGGCCGAACTGAGCGAGGCGGAGCATCAGATGATGCCCGGCGACTACGAGGCGCAGAAGAGCCAGGGCTCCGTCTCGCTGCACCACGAGGACCACCTGACGATCACGGACCAGGGGGTGGCCATGCTGCGCCGGATGATGGCCCGGCAGATCCGGGCCGTCGCCGAGGGCGGGCACCCCGCCGGTGTCGTCTTCGAGGAATCCGCGGCGACGATCCGCGTCGAGGGCGGCAACTACTTCGAGGACGGACCCGACGCGGCCGGGGACGGGAGCGCATGAGCGGGTACGCGGCGCGGCTCCCGGCGGGGGACAGGCCCCTGCTGATGCTCGGCATCAGTGGCGTGATCGCGCTGGAGGATCCGGTGGTGCCGGCCCGGACCGTGCGGCTGACGGCCTGGGGGAGATGGGCGCGCGAGGTCGCGGTGCCCGAGGTCGCGGCGGACCGGGTGGCCGAACTGGCCGGCCTGTTCCAGATCGTGTGGGTGTCGGAGTGGGGCCATGTGGCGCACGAGGCGTTCCGCGAGGTGCTGCGGCTGCCGGAGGCCCCGTGGCCGTTCCTGCCGGCGCAGTTCGACAAGCTCCCGGTGATCCGTGACTACGCCGGACGGCGTCCGTGGGCCTGGGTCGACGAGCCCGTCGCGGATCTGGCGGGGCCCGTGCCGCGGTCCGACGGCGGGGTGGTCGTCCGGGTCGGCGCGGGGGCGGGGATCAGCGAGGTCGACCCGGCGGACCTGGCCCGCCGGGTGCTCGCGCTGCGGTGAGTCAGCGGCCGAGCGTGCGGTGGCGCAGTACGGCGGCCCTGACCTCGTCCTGATCGCCGGAGCGGATCGCCTCGACGATGGCGCGGTGCATGTCGAGGCGGTCCTCGGACGCGGCCTCGAAACCGGGGACGTCCATGGTCGCGGCCTGGCCGCCGGCCAGCTCGCTCTCGATGTAGTCCACCAGGTTCAGGTAGAAGGCCCGCAGTACCGGGTTGGGCGAGATCTCGGCGATCCGCCGGTGGAGCCGCCAGTTGGCGTGCAGGCCCTCCGCGGGCACGTGCCAGACGTCGGCGACCTCACCCATCAGCGCGTCGAGATCCCCCAGGTCGTCCTTGCTCCGGTACCGGGCCGCGTCACTGATGACGGACTCGTCCAGCGCGTCGAGCACGGCCACGACCTGGTTGACGGTGGCGCCCTGCTCGCGCAGTTGCATGACGTTGTGCGCGAGGCGCAGCAGGGGAGAGCGCTCGGTGACGAAGAGGCCCCCACCCGGGCCGGGCCGGGCCTCGATGACGCCGCGACCGCGCAGCACGCGCAGGGCCTCGCCCAGCGTCGCCGGGGCGATGCCGAACTGCTCGCAGAGATCCTGCTTGGTGCCGAAGCGGTAGCCGGCCGGCAGCCTTCGCTCGGCGATGGTCCGTTCGACCTGCTCGACGACCGAGTCGACGACGGAGCCCGTGCTGCGCGCACGGTCGAAGGTCACGGAGCGCCCCTCCGCCACGGGCCGGACCGCCTTCTCTGCTGCTGCCATGTCACTCCTCACCCCTGCCCGCGGCCGCCTCGGCGCCGGGCTCGCGGCCAATCCTACGAAGCTCGGGGGCCTTGACGTGAATCGACCTCTCGATAATATCGACTATAACGAATTGATTCGTTTGAGTGTGAGGAAGCTCCGTTGAACCCGTTGAACCCTTCGAACTCGCTGACCGGCGGCGACCTGCTGGCGGAATCCCTCGCAGCCCAGGGGGTTTCGCGGGTCTTCGGCATCCCCGGAGTGCAGCTCGACCCGGCGGCCGACGCCCTGTACAGGCGGGCCGACCGGATCGCCTTCACCTGCGCCCGCAACGAGCAGGCCACCACCTACATGGCCGACGGTTACGCCCGCAGCACCGGCGAGGTGGGCGTCGCCATGGTGGTTCCGGGCCCCGGCGTCCTCAACGCGCTGTCGGGCCTGGCCACCGCCTACTCGGCGAACTCCCCCGTCCTGCTCCTGGCCGGCCAGATCGACTCGCAGGCCATCGGCAAGGGCCTCGGCGCCCTGCACGAGATACCCGACCAGACGGGCATCCTCCAGCGGCTGACCAAGTGGACGGGCACCGCCCGCTCGGCCGAGCAGATCCCCGCCCTGGTGGCCGAGGCCTTCCGTCAGCTGCGCGGCGGACGTCCGCGGCCCGTGGCCCTGGAGGTTCCGCCGGACGTGCTCGCCGCCACCGCGCAGGCGGTGATCCCGCAGCGCGTGGAGGGCGCCCTCGTACAGCCCGACCCCCAGCTGGTGGCCAAGGCGGGGGAACTGCTGCGGAAGGCGCGCCGCCCGCTGATCTACGTGGGCGGCGGAGCGATCGCCGCCGACGCCTCCGAGGCCCTCGTGGCCCTCGCCGAAGCGCTCGAAGCGCCGGTCCTCGTCAGCGAGAACGGCCGCGGCGCCATCGACGCCCGGCACCGTCTCGCGTTCGACGCCCTCGCCCTGCGCGCCTTCCGTCCCGACGCCGACGTCGTCCTCGCGGTCGGCACCCGGTTCGTCTCCACCTTCGGGACCCGGATCGACACCGCGGGAGCCAAGGTGATCCTGCTGAACGCCGAGGAGGCGGATCTGCACGGTCCCCGCGAGGCCGACGTGCGCCTGCACGCGGACGCCCGCCTCGGCCTGCTCGGACTCGCCGAAGAGGTCGAAGGCCCCGCCCGTACGCGACGGGACGACGAGTTCACCGCCGTACGGCAATGGCTGGACGGACAGTTCGCCGACATCGCACCGCAGCGCGAGTACCTGGCCGCCATCCGGCAGGCGCTTCCCGACGACGGCGTCCTGGTCAGCGAGTTCACCCAGGTCGGCTACGCCGCGAGCGCCTGCTATCCCGCCTACCGGCCGCGCACCTACATCGGCCCCGGGTACCAGGGCACCCTCGGCTACGGCTTCGCCACCGCGCTGGGCGTCAAGTCCGCCGACCCGGACCGTCCGGTCGTCTCCATCAACGGCGACGGCGGCTTCTCCTGGACGCTCCAGGAACTCTCCACCGCCCGCAAGTACGGCATCGGTCTGGTCACCGTCGTCTTCCACGACGGTTTCTACGGCAACGTCCGGCGCATCCAGAAGAACCGCTACGACGCCCGCTACTTCGCCACCGACCTGGCCAACCCCGACTATCCCGTGCTCGCGGAGGCCTTCGGCATCGCGTCCGCGCACGCCCGCACCCCCAAGGAGCTCGAAGGCGTCCTCGGCGACGCCGTGAGCGCCGGCGAGCCCGTCCTCATCGACGTGCCGGTCGGCGAGTTCCCCTCTCCCTGGCACCTCATCCACGAGGGCATCCCGCGGCCGGCTCCGCTCGCCCCCGACGCACACCTGCGCACCGAGGAGTCCTGATGCACGACCTGGTACGGCACTACATCGACGGAGTCTGGGACGAACCAGGAGCGGATCCGGGCGTCATCGACGTCGTCGATCCCGCCACGCTGAAGCCGATCGGCGCCACGGTCGCCGGCACGTCCACCGACGTGGACCGTGCGGTCCGGGCCGCCCGCAGAGCCTTCCCCGGGTGGTCGGCGCTGCCGGCGACCCGGCGGATCGAAGCCGTCCGGCGTCTGGCCGAGGCACTCGACGCGCACCGTGACCGCCTGGCCGTCACCCTCACCTCCGAAATGGGCTCACCGCTGGCCTTCTCGCGACAGGCCCAGGTGGGGGTCGCCATCGCCGACCTCGAAGCCCTGATCGAGGCGGCGGAGAACCTCGCGGGACCGACCCCTGTCTCCGACTCCCTGGTCGTCACCGAGCCCGTCGGCGTCGTCGCCGCGATCACCCCGTGGAACTTCCCGCTCCACCAGATCGTCCTCAAGGCCGGTGCCGCCCTGCTGGCCGGCTGCACCGTCGTGCTCAAGCCCAGCGAGGTGGCCCCTCTCAACGCGGCCGTGCTCACCGAACTCATCCACGGACTGGGGCTGCCGGACGGCACCTTCAACGTCGTCTTCGGGGACGGGAGCGCCGTGGGGGAGCCGCTCTGCGCGCACCCGGACGTCGACATGGTCACCTTCACCGGCTCCCGGGCGGTCGGCGAGCGGGTCGCCAGGACGGCGGCGTCCACCATCAAGAAGGTGGCCCTCGAACTCGGGGGCAAGTCCGCGGCGATCGCCCTGGACGACGCCGACACCGCGAGCACCGCCGCCCAGGTGGTCCGCTCGTGCTTCGCCAACACCGGCCAGACCTGCGCCGCGCTGACGCGTCTGCTGGTGCCCCGCGAGAGCCTCGACGACTGGTACGAGGCCGTGGTCACCGAGGCCGCGGACTGGTGGCCCGGTGATCCGTTTCTCGCCGGCACCGTGATGGGGCCGCTCGCCTCGCTCGTGCAACTGGAGCGTGTACGGCGCCACATCGACCAGGCCGTCCGCGAGGGCGCGCGGTTGCTGACGGGCGGCACGGACATCCTGCCGAGCCTCGCGGCCGGGGCCTACATCGCCCCCACCGTGCTCGGCGCGGTCACCCCCGACATGAAGATCTTCCGCGAGGAGGTCTTCGGCCCCGTCCTCGCGATCACCGGCTACGACGACGAGGACCACGCCGTGGAACTCGCCAACGACAGCGACTACGGCCTGTCCGGCGGAGTGTGGTCGGCGGATCCGCTGCGTGCCCTGGAGGTCGCCCGGCGGCTGCGCACCGGCACCGTCGGCATCAACGGCGCGGGACTGGACGTGGGCGCGCCCTTCGGCGGCTACAAGCAGTCCGGCATCGGGCGCGAATGCGGCGCCCAGGGGCTGGCGGAGTTCCTGGAGACGAAGACCGTCATGGGCGCGCGCGACCTTCACACGTCGCTCTGATCGAGACCAAAGCAAAGGACGTACACATGCGGTACAGAGGTTTCACGACCATGGCCTGCGCAGGTCTGCTCCTGACCGCCTGCACGTCGCAGGCGACCTCCGGTCCGGGCGGCACCGGATATGTCACCGACGGCACGGCCACCATCGCCGTAGACGCCGATCCCGGAGCGCTCAACCCGCTGACCAACAGCACCGCCGCCGGCACCGCCATCGGCTCCCTCGCCTACGACCACCTGGTCTCCCGCACCCTCGGCGACAAGGGCTACTCCGGTGAGCTGGCCAGGTCCTGGAAGGTGACGACGACGAAGGCGACCTTCGTCCTCCGCAAGGGAGTCACCTGCGCCGACGGCTCGACGGTCACCCCGAGCGTCGTCGCCAAGACCTTCGACTGGGTCCTGGACACCAGGAACGCCTCCCCATGGCTCGGGGCCTACATCCCGGCCGACGCCAAGGTCACCGCCGACGACGCGGCCGGCACCCTCACCGTCAGCTCCCCGACCCCCGGCAGCTTCCTGCTGGAGAACCTCAGCTACATGCCGATCCTGTGCGGTGCCGGAGCCGACAACCCGGCGAAGCTGACGACGAAGACCTCCGGCTCCGGCATGTACCAGCTGACCAGCGCCGACGCCGGACAGACCTACACCTTCACCGTGCGCAGGAACTACACCTGGGGCGCCGACGGAGTCACGGCCAAGGACAAGGGCGTGCCCGCCAAGGTCGTCGTCGAGGTCGTCCCCAACGAGTCCACCCGCGCCAACCTCCTGACCGCGGGCGACGTGAACCTGGCCACCGTCGGCGGCGCCGACCGCGACCGCCTCGACCGCGGCTCCTTCACCAAGGCCACCGTCAGGACCGACCCCGCGCTGCTGTTCTACAACCACGCCGTCGGCCGCGCCGGCGCCGACCCCGCCGTGCGCACCGCCCTCGCCCAGGCCCTCGACCTCAAGGCCCTGGGATCGGTCGCCACCGGCGGACGCGGCACCGAGCTGAAGAGCATCGTCACCGGCGAACCCGCCGTCTGCTCCTACGACGCCATCACCGGCAACCTGCCCGCCGGCACCCTCAAGACCGCCGCCGCGGCCCTGGACGCGGCCGGCTGGAAGAAGGGAGGCGACGGCATCCGCAGCAAGAACGGCAAGAAGCTCGCCCTCACGGTCCTCTACCCCAGCAACCGCGGAGCCGACCTGGTCTCGGCCGTGGAACTGCTCCAGACCCAGTGGACGAAGCTCGGCGTCAAGGTCAGGCTCACCGGCTCCGACAGCTACGCCACCACCCTCTTCACCGGCGGCGACTGGGACGTCGTCTGGGCGCCCTTCAGCACCGAGGACCCCAGCGTGTGGACGATCCTCGCCAACGGACAGGCGCCGCCCAGGGGCCGCAACTTCGCCTCCATCGACAACAAGGACTACCAGCAGCAGATCGCCAGGGCGCAGAAGGTCGCCGGCGCCGCCTCCTGCACCGACTGGAAGGCCGCCGAGGCGGCTCTCGTCAGGAACGCCGATCTGACCCCGATCGAGGCCAACTCCAAGACCGTCTACGGGTCCCACGTCACGTTCAGGGTCGGCCAGCTGGGAGCCGTCAAGGGCTCCACCATCCGCCTGACCAAGTAAGCGACCAGGAAACGCGCGCCCGGAAGGAGGACAGCGCATGTCCGTCGTACAGCACTGGCACCGGGAGACACCCTCCCCGCAGCACGGCGCTGCGGAAACCGGCCGGCCCGAGGCCACCGGCACCTCACGGAGACGCCCGGCAGCGGTCTGGTGGCGCTTCGTGCTCCGGCGTGCGGGACGCACCCTCGGCTCGCTGTTCGTCATCGTCTCCGTCGCCTTCGTCGTCGTACGCCTGTCCGCGGGAGACCCCGTGCGGCAGGCGCTCGGCCCCACCGCCCCGCCCTCGCTCATCGCGGAGCGCAGAGCCCAGCTCGGCCTCGACCTGCCGCTGTGGCGCCAGTACGCCGACTATCTCGGCGGGCTTCTGCACGGCGACCTCGGCACCTCGATCCTCACCGGGCAGCCGGTGACGGACGTCGTGGAGGGCCGTCTGCCGAAGTCCCTCGCACTGGCGGCCCTCGCCGTCCTCGTCACCCTGCTGATCGCCGTCCCGGTCGGACTCACCACCGCGGTCCTGACCCGGGAAGGCCGCCGCCGGGGCCTCGAACTCGGCTTCAACGGCGCGACCGGCCTGACCACAGCGGTTCCGGAGTTCCTTCTCGGCACCGGCCTCGTGATCGCCTTCGGAATCTGGTGGCCCGTCCTGCCCGTCGCCGGATCGGACAGCACGGCCTCCTACGTCCTGCCCGTCCTCGCGCTCGCCGCTCCCTCGTCGGCCGTGATCGCGCGGGTCGCCCGCGTCGAAGGGCTGAAGGTCCTCGGCCGGGACTACATGCGCACCGCCCGCTCCAAGCGCCTGCCCACCGCCACCCTCTACCTGCGCCACGCCCTGCCCAACATGCTGACCGCCGTTCTCACCCTGGCCGGCACCACGGCCGCCGGAATGGTCGCCGCGACCGCCCTCGTCGAGCAGGTCTTCAACTGGCCCGGCCTCGGATACGCCCTCATCCAGGCGATCAGCGGCCGTGACTACAACATCGTCGGAGGCATCGCCCTCGTCTACGCCACCCTGATCATCCTGATCAACCTCTTCGTCGACGTCCTGCTCGCGCTCCTCGACCGGCGCACGACCCTCCTGGAGCGCTGATCATGCCCAAGACCCGCCTCGGAGCAGCGGGAGCTACCCCCACCCGCCTGCTCGCCACCGTCCTGGTCGTCGCCCTCGTGGTGCTCGCCGTCATCGGCCCCTGGATCTGGGGCGACCAGGCACGCGTCCCGGACCCCGCCCATCTCGCCCAGGCACCCTCCGGCGCCCACCTCCTGGGCACCGACAACCTCGGCCGCGACGTCCTGGCCCGAGTACTGACCGCCACCCGCCGATCCCTGGTCATGGCCGTCGGCGCGACAGCCCTCGCCGTCGTGCTGGGCGCCCTCGTCGGGGCGCTCCCGGTCGTCCTCGGCCGCCGGGTCCAGCGGGTCCTCGCCTCCGTGCTCACCACCTGGATGGCGTTCCCCGTCCTGCTCGTGGCCCTGTTCACCACGATCCTCCTCGGCCCCGGCGCCACCACGGCCGTCATCGCCATGGGCCTGACCATGACCCCGGTCTTCGGCCGGCTGATGCAGACCCTGACCGCGGGCATCGAAAGCAGCGACTACCTGGTCGCCGCGCGCATGCTCGGCATCTCGCGACGCCGCCAGTTCACCCGCTACGTGCTCCCCAACATCGCCGAGCCCGTCCTCGTCTACATCACCCTGAACATCGGCGGAGCCCTCCTCGCGCTCTCCAGCCTCAGCTTCCTCGGCCTCGGCGTGCAGGCACCCGACTTCGACTGGGGGCGCATGCTCGGCGACGCCCTGCCCGCCGTCTACACCAGCCCCTGGACCACCGTCGCCCCCGGAGCGGCCATCGTCGTCGCCGGCATCGCGTTCGGGCTCGCGGGAGAGGTCCTCGCCGGCATCGCACGCGGCCAGGACTCGCCCGTGCGTGCCGCGCGCACACCGGCACCCGCCGCCGCACTCGGCACCCCGCCGCCCGGCGCCGGTGAGCACACCACCGCGGCCCTGCTCACCGTCGAGAACCTGCGGGTGGAGTTCCCCACGGCCGGCGGCTGGACCACACCGGTCCGTGACGTGTCGCTGCGGCTGCACCCCGGCGAAATCGTCGGCGTGGTGGGGGAGTCCGGGTCGGGCAAGTCCGTCACCGCGATGGCGATCGCCCGCCTCACCTCCTCGACGGGCAGCGTCCGCAGCCGCCGCCTGGACTTCGACGGCACGGACCTCGCCGCCCTCTCCGACAGCGAACTGCGCGAACGGATCGGCCGCCGTATCGCCGTCGTCTTCCAGGACCCGAGCACCTTCCTCAATCCCGCCCTGCGCATCGGCACCCAGCTGACCGAGGGACTGCCCGACCACGGCGGTGCGCCCGCCGGCGCCCGGAACAAGGCCGTACAACTCCTGGACCGACTGCGGATCACCCGCCCCGAGACGCGCCTCGGGCAGTACCCGAACGAGCTCTCCGGCGGCATGCGCCAGCGGGTCCTCATCGCCATGGCGCAGATGGCGGAGGCCGACCTCATCATCGCGGACGAACCCACCACCGCGCTGGACATGACCGTCCAGCACCACGTCCTGCGCACCCTCCACGAGCGCTGCCACGAGGACGGCAGCGCGGCACTCGTCGTCTCCCACGACATCGGGGTGCTCACCTCGCTGTGCAGCCGCATCGTCGTCATGTACGCCGGCCGTGTCGTCGAGGAACTCTCCGTCGACGCCCTGCTCGACGGCCCGGCACACCCCTACACCCGCGCCCTTCTCGCATCCCTCCCGACCCTCGACACCGAGGTCGAAAAGCCGCTCGACACCATCCCCGGCCACCCGCCGCACCCCGACGAGCCCATCGCCGGCTGCGCCTACGCGGCACGCTGCACCCGCGCCGAGGACCGGTGCCGCACCGACCTGCCCACCCTGACACCCGGAACGGCGGACGCCACCGTCGCCTGCTGGTTCCCCCTGACGCCCCGGACAGTCACCCCGAGGAGCGCGACATGAGCACCCTGGACATCGAGTCCGCCACGGTGGTCTTCGGCCGGAAGGGCGCCGCTGTCACCGCCGTCGACGACGTGTCGCTGTTCATACCGTCCGGGACCGTCCTCGGCCTCGTCGGAGAGTCCGGCTCGGGCAAGTCGACCCTCGCGCGCGCCGTCGCCGGACTCCAGCCGCTCGCGCGGGGACGGATCCTGGCAGGCGGCACCGACATCCGGGACCGCGGACACCGGCGGGCGCGCGCCGTCCAGATGGTCTTCCAGGACCCCTACACCTCGCTCAACCCACGCATGACCGTCGGCGCGAGCATCGCCGAGGTCATCAGGGCCAACGACGCCGCCGGCCCCGGCGGGGTCGACCGTTCGGTGGCCGAACTCCTGGACAGCGTCCGGCTGCCCGCTGCAGCGGGCGGCAGATACCCCGGACAGCTCTCGGGCGGCATGCGCCAGCGCGTCGCCGTGGCCAGGGCGCTCGCCGCCCGCCCGAAGATCCTCGTCGCCGACGAGATCACCTCCGCGCTCGACGCGTCCGTCCAGTCCGCCGTGCTGAACCTGGTCCGCGAGATCCACCGGGACCTCGGCCTGACCATCCTCTTCATCACGCACAACCTCGCCGTGGTCCGCTACATCGCCGACGCCACCGCCGTCATGTACCAGGGCCGCATCGTCGAGCAGGGACCGAGCCACGACGTGATCACCCGTCCGCGGCACGACTACACCCGCAGGCTCATCGACTCCCTGCCCACCCCCGGTGAGTTCGGCGCCGCCGCCGTATAGCCCCGTCCGGCGCCCGGACGCAGTCACCGGCGACGCCGGGACCAACGGCACCGGTGCCGGGCAGACCCGGCCGTGGCACGGCGCACCCGCAGGAGCCCAGCAAGGAGCAGGAACATGCCCCATCCCCTCGGCAGCAAGCCGTCGAAGATCATCGCCGTCCATCTCAACTACCCCAGCCGAGCCGCCGAACGAGGGCGCAGGGTGCCCCACCCCTCCTACTTCCTCAAGCCCGCCTCCTCCCTCTCCGGCACCGGTGACCCCCTGGTCCGCCCGGAAGGCTGCGAACTGATGGGGTTCGAGGGCGAGATCGCCCTGGTCATCGGGCGGCCCGCACGCAACGTCCGGCCCGAGGAGGCATGGGCGCACGTCGAGTTCGTCACCGCGGCCAACGACGCGGGCGTCTACGACCTGCGGTACGCCGACCGGGGCTCCAACCTCCGCTCCAAGGGCGCCGACGGCTTCACCCCCCTGGGCCCCCGCCTCCTCGACGCCCGTACCGTCGACCCGGCCCGGATCACCCTGCGGACCTGGGTGAACGGGGAGCTCGTCCAGAACGACACCACCGACACCCTGCTGTTCCCCTTCGCCGGCCTCATCGCCGACCTCTCCCGGCTGATGACGCTCGAACCGGGCGACGTCATCCTCACCGGCACCCCCGCCGGCGCCTCCGTGGTCGTCCCCGGTGACACCGTCGAGGTGGAGGTCACCGCGGGCGCCACGAGCACCGGGCGGCTCTCCAACACCGTCACCACCGGCCCCGCGCTGGAAGAACACGGTGCGATGCCCCGCCTCGACGCGGCCGAGGCCGAAGCGGCCTGGGGCCCCGCGCACACCCCGGCGCCCCTGCTGGACCCGGACCTCGAAAGGGGCCTGCGGTCCGTCGCCGTGGCCACGCTCAGCGCCCAGCTGCGCAAGCGCGGGCTGCCCCACATGTCGGTCGACGGAGTCCGCTCCACCCGGCCCGACCTGCGCATGGTGGGCGTCGCCCACACCCTGCGCTACCTGCCCCTGCGCGAGGACCTCTTCGCCCGGCACGGCAACGGTATGAACGCCCAGAAACGCGCCGTCGAGCAACTGCGCCCCGGCCACGTCCTGGTGATGGACGCCCGCCGCGATCCCACCGCCGGAACCCTCGGGGACATCCTCGCCCTGCGCGCCCTGAAGCGCGGCGCCGCGGGTGTGGTCACCGACGGAGCACTCCGTGATTCCGCCGCGGTCACCGAACTCCACCTGCCCGTCTACCACGCGGGCCCGCACCCGTCCGTTCTCGGACGCCGCCACGTCCCCTGGGACACCGGACTGCCCGTCGCCTGCGGCGGCGCGCTCGTGCACCCCGGCGACCTCCTCGTCGGCGACGCCGACGGCGTGGTCGTCGTCCCGCCCCACCTGGCCGGAGAACTCGTGGCCGACTCCCGCGAGCAGGAACGCCAGGAACGCTTCATCACCGAACAGGTCCACGCCGGGGCCGGCATCGACGGCCTCTACCCCCTGACGGGGGAGTGGACGACCCGATACGAGCAGTGGCCCGACAACCAGCCGGCCTCCTGAACCGGCACCGCCAAGGAGAACCCGCATGAAGTTCCGCAGCGACCCCTCGGTGATCCGGGGATCCATCGCCCCCGTCGTCACCCCGTTCAAGGACACCGGAGACGTCGACCTCGACAGCCTCCGCGGCCTGGTCCGCTTCCAGCTCGACGCCGGCTCGCACGGCATCTCCCTCGGCGGGTCCACCGGCGAGCCCAGTGCCCAGAGCACCGCCGAGCGCATCGCCGCGATCCGCGCGGTCGCCGACGAGATCGGGGACCGGGTCCCCTTCCTGCCCGGCACCGGTTCCCACAAGCTCGCCGAGACCCTGGAGATCACGGCCGCCGCCCAGGACGCCGGAGCCGACGCCGCACTCGTCATCACCCCGTACTACGCCCGCCCCACCCAGGAGGCGCTGTACGTCTGGTACGCCACGGTCTGCCGGGAGTTCCCCGACCTGCCGGTCGTCGCCTACAACGTGCCCTCGCGCACCGCGGTCGACATCGCGCCGGAGACCGTCGGCAGGCTCTTCCGCGCCTTCGACAACTTCGTCGGCGTGAAGGAGACCACCAAGGACTTCGAGCACTTCTCCCGCGTCATCCACGAGTGCGGCCGCTCCCTGCTCGTCTGGTCCGGTATCGAACTGCTCTGCCTGCCGCTGCTCGCGCTCGGCGGCGCCGGTTTCGTCAGCGCGGTCGCCAACATCGCCCCCCAGGCCGTGGCCCGCATGTACGAGGCATGGGAGGCGGGCGACTTCGAGACCGCGCGCGACCTGCACTACCGGCTGCACCCGCTGGTCGACCTGCTCTTCGTCGAGACCAATCCCGCGCCCGCGAAGTGGGTGCTCCAGCAGCAGGGCCGCATCGCCTCGGCGCATGTGCGTCCCCCGCTGATCACCCCGACGGAGGCCTCCCTGCCCCGCATCCGTCAGCTCCTGCGGCAGGGCGCAGACCTCACCCAGCAGCTCGCCGAACAGTCCTGACCCGTCCCCGTACCGGTCCCCGAACCCGCACCAGGAGCCACCCGACCATGACCGCCCCGCACCGCCCCGACGGCCTGCCCGGCACCATCCACCACTGGATAGGGGGCGACACCGTCCCCAGCGCCGACGGACGCACCTTCGACGTCCTCGACCCGGTCTCCAACCAGCCCTACGCCCAGGCCGCCCGCGGCGGCACCGACGACATCGCCCGCGCGGTCGCCGCCGCGAGGAGCGCGTTCACCGGCTGGGCGGCGTACGGCACCCGCCGCCGTGCCCAGGTCCTGAACCGGATCGCCGATGCCATCGAGGCCCGTCACGACCGGCTCGCCGAGTTCGAGTCGTTCGACTCCGGGCTGCCCATCAGCCAGGCCCGCGGACAGGCCCGCCGCGCCGCGGAGAACTTCCGGTTCTTCGCCGACGTGATCGTCGGCCTCGGCGAGGAGGCCTTCCGCCAGGGCACCGAGCAGATCAGCTACGTGGTCCGCACCCCGGTCGGCGTGGCCGGTCTGATCACCCCCTGGAACACCCCCTTCATGCTGGAGAGCTGGAAGCTCGCCCCGGCCCTCGCCTCGGGCTGCACACTGGTGCTCAAGCCCGCGGAGTGGACCCCGCTGTCCGCCTCCCTGTGGCCGGAGATTCTCGCCGAGGCGGGCCTGCCGGCTGGCGCGGCCAACATCGTCCACGGCATCGGCGACGAGGCCGGCCAGGCCCTGGTCGACCACCCGGACGTCCCGCTGATCTCCTTCACCGGCTCCACGGACACCGGCCGGCACATCATCCGCTCCTCGGCCCGGCATCTGAAGACGACCTCGATGGAGCTGGGCGGCAAGTCTCCTGCCGTCGTCTTCGCCGACGCCGACCTCGAAGCCGCCCTGGACTCCGTCGTGTTCGGCGTGTTCTCCCTCAACGGCGAACGCTGCACGGCCGGTTCGCGGGTGCTCGTCGAGCGCCCGGCGTACGAGGAGTTCACCGTCCGTCTCGCCGAACGGGCCGCGGGCGTCCGCGTCGGCCTGCCCGCCGACCCGGCCACCGAGGTCGGCGCCCTCGTCCACCCCGAGCACTACCAACGCGTCCTGAACTACGTCGAGATCGGCAGGAAGGAGGCGAGGCTGGTCGCGGGCGGCTCCCGCCCGGACCACCTCACCGAGGGCAACTACCTCCAGCCCACCGTCTTCGCCGACGTGGCTCGTGACGCCCGCATCTTCCAGGAGGAGATCTTCGGCCCGGTCGTCGCCGTCGCCCCCTTCGACGACGAGACCGAGGCCGTCGAGCTGGCGAACGCCACCCCGTTCGGGCTCGCCGCCTACATCTGGACCTCGGACCTCAAGCGCGGCCACCGTATCGCGCACGCCGTCGAGTCCGGCATGGTGTGGATCAACTCCCACAACGTCCGTGACCTGCGCACCCCGTTCGGCGGCGTGAAGGCCTCCGGGGTCGGCCGGGAGGGCGGCGCCCACAGCATCGACTTCTACTCCGACTGCAAGATCGTCCACGTCGCGCTCGGCGACGTGCACACCCCCCGCTTCGGAGCCGCACGGTGACTGCCCCGACCGCGCCCGACGTCATCCGCTCCGCCTACGCCCAACTGGTCGTCACCGACCTGCCCAGGGCCCGCTGGTTCTGGGCGGACATGCTCGGCTTCCACGTCCAGTACGAGGACCGCGACACCCTCTGCCTGCGGGGCAGCGACGAACTCACCCACCACAGCCTGGTCCTGCGCAGGGGCGCCGAAGCCGCCCTCGACCACATCGCCTACCGCGTCCGCACCCCCGAGGACGTCGACCGCGCGGAGGCCTTCTTCACCCGCCTCGGCCGCCCGGTGCGACGTGTCCCGGCCGGTCAGGGCACCAAGGGCATCGGCGACGCCGTCCGCGTCGTCGACCCGCTCGGCTTCCCCGTCGAGTTCTTCCACGACATCGAGCGCGCGGAACGCCTCATCCAGCGCTACGACCTGCGCCACGGCGCCGAGATCGCCCGCCTGGACCACTTCAACATCTGCACGCCGGACATCCCCGCCGCCTACGCGCACTACAGATCCCTCGGCTTCGGCTGCTCGGAGACGATCGAGGGCGACGAACACGAGCTGTACGCGGCCTGGATGTACCGCAAGCAGACCGTGCACGACGTCGCCTTCACCGGAGGCGCCGGACCCCGTCTGCACCATCTCGGCGTCGCCACCCACGAGTCCCATCAAGTCCTGCGCTGCGCTGACCTGTTCGGCTCGATCCGCAAGGAGCACCACATCGAGCGCGGCCCCGGCCGGCACGGCGTCTCCAACGCCTTCTACCTCTACCTGCGCGACCCCGACGGCCACCGCGTGGAGGTCTACACCTCCGACTACTACACCGGCGACCCCGACCACGAGACCTACCGCTGGAACGTCCACGACGACCGCCGCCGTGACTTCTGGGGCAACGCCGTCATCGAGTCCTGGTACAAGGAGGCCACACCCGTGCTCGGTCTGGACGGCACCCCGCAGCCGGTCATGGACTCGCTCCTGGACGAGTCCGCAGTGCAGGTCGGCGCGGACGGCCTGGGCTGACAGACCGAGGACCGATGAACGGTGGTCCGTGAGCCGGCCACCGGGCGGCGAGCGAGCCCACCGACGACGGTGATCCGGCCGTCACCTGACACCCGCGCCGCCCTCGAAGGACTTCCGGAGCCGACCGCTTAGGCTCGGCAACCATGACGGTTCTGATCACGGTGTGGGGAGCATCTCCCGGAGTGGGCAAGTCGACGCTGTGCGCCGGACTGTCCCGATGGCTGGCTGATACGGGACTGCGGGTGGACCACTTCCGCGAGGAGGAGATCTTGACCCGACCGCAGTTCGCCGCGGTGGCCGAGGAGTTCAAGACGGCAGGCACGGTCGAGCCGGAGACGCTGATCGAGGCGGCGGCGAAGTTCGTCGACGCGGTGGTGGCGAGCGGTGATGACGTCGTGGTCGCGGACGCGCTGATGCCGTTCGTACCGACGCTGCTGGCCATGGGGCACGGCGAAGAGGCGATCGACGCCTTCATGACCGACCTCACCGGGGTTCTCGCACGGGTCCGGCCGGTCATGGTCTTCCTCGACGGGAATGCCGAGTTCGCCCTGTCCCGGGCCGCGACGCGGGAAGGCGAGCAGTGGCTGGACCGGTACGTCGGGAAACTCGCCGACTACGAGGTGAGTCCTCCGGTGGCCGACGTCGCTTCGGCGGTGACGTACCTGCGGCATGAGCGCGCCGTGACACTCGGCGCGGTCCGCCGGAAGGACTGGGGTCTCGTTGTGATCGAACGAGCCGACGAGCAGCCCCCGGACGAGGTGTTGCGGGCAGCGCGGCGGGGCCTGAGGCCATGGCTCGGCAGAACCGCCGCACACGGATAGGAAGGGCCCGACAGTGCGACGCGGCCGACCGACGCCACGACCGTGACGTTCCACAGCCGGAGGACGAGAGTCACCTCCAGCCGGCGCGGGGCCTGAGCTCGGGGTCTACCCGATGTGGTCGACCGCAGACCGCCAACCGATCACATCGTCGTGTCGGACGTCGCGCAGGATCGCTCCCTCCAGGCGGGCGCCGGTGATGTCGGTGAGGCCGTACGGTGGTCTGCCGGTGTTGACCCGGCCGAGGCCGGCGTCCGTGAGGTCCGCACCGCGCAGATCCGCGCCACGAAGATCGCAGCCGGCGAAGTGCGCTCCTCGCAGCGAGGCCCCGCGCAGGTCTGCACCGCTCAGATCGCAGAACCTGAACGAACAGCCGTCCAAGTCGGCGTGACGCAGGTCGGCCGCCACGAACGAGCATCGGGTGAATCGCAGCTGCGAAGTCCTGGCCGAGACCAGGTTCTGGCCGGTGAAGTCCTCACCGCTCAAGGCTGCGTAGCGCTGAAGTGCGGCGAGTCGTTGTCGTGGGTTCAGGGGCGTGGCCATGAGGGTCAGCGTGCCAGCCAAGCCGGACTCCGGCTCGCGGATTTTCTGCGGCCGGTCTGTGCCGTGTTCTCGTGCGACCCACTTCGCCACGATGCTCCGCGCGTCCTGCGCCATCCGCGGTCAGAGGGCGTCGACCGGCTGCCGCAACTCGTCGCCCTGCGCTCCTGCCTTGATTCCGTGCCGGGCCTGCATCACGCACAGGAAGAGGAGAGCCACCTCTCCCTGCGGCCGTGAACGACGTCGGGAGGCCGTCCGGCTCGTGGTGGGGTGCCGAGTGGTCCGGGAGGGGGACCGATGAGCCCTAGGTGTCCCCGCCGGGCGGGGCCCACCATGAACACACAACGGGCGTTTTCGGAACGTCGCAGGTGGAGGTGGGGCACGGTGATGTACTGGGACGGCGGCGGATGGGCCTGGATGGCCTTCATGCCCCTGCTGTGGATCGTGCTGATCGGCCTTGCGGTGTGGGCCGTGATCCGCTTGACGCACGGTTCGTCCGGGGGTGCCGGGGCGCGCGGCGACGGCTGGGAGGGACGCGAGCGGCGCGAGAACCCGGAGGACATCCTCGACCGGCGCTACGCCTCGGGAGAGATCGACACGGACATGTACACACAGGCCCGAGAACGCCTCGCCGCACACCGCCCGAGGCAGTAGTGACCGCGCTGCGTCACCGCGATCCAGCACACGACGGCGGCCTTCGGCGAACCAGTGCCTTGGCGAGCGGTCGGCCCAGCGGTACCCCGTAGCCGCCCGGAAAGGGTCACGCGCGTGGTGCCGGGGGCGTCGGGGCACCCGGCGCCGCGGAACCGGCCGGGACCGTTGCGGCGGAGAAGCTCTCCCGTACCTCGCGGACCGCGTAGTGGACGAGCACGTACCCGGCGGCGGGGTCGGCCCACCAGAAGCCGAAGGCGGCGTTGAGGACCAGGCCGAGCAGGACCGCGGCGGCCAGCATCCCGTCGACGAGTGTCACCCGGCCCTCGGCGCTGAGAACCGCGTTGTCCAGCGCGGCGCCGGTGCGGGCCTTGCCCGCGGCCAGAGCGAACATCACGGCGGCGGTGACGGCCGTCCAGACGATGCCCAGGGGTGAGTGGCGCGGGTGGTGACCGGCGGCCAGCACCCAGGTGGACTGCACCAGCAGATAGCCGGCCAGAAGCGCGAAGGCGGCCCCGATCAGCTTCAGCGCGCGGCGCTGCCTGGCCTCGCCGGTCCCGGACAGTTCCCAGATGACCACCGTCGACGCGCCGATCTCGATCAGGGAGTCCAGACCGAACCCGGCCAGGGCCACGGAACGGGCGTCGACCGCCGCGACGGCGAGCACCGCGATGCCGACGACATTCCAGGCGAGGGTCGTGTACTCCAGGGCGAAGCCCCGGCGGAGGAGGGAGCTACGGGCGACGTCGTCCACAGTGGTCACCGCCCGAGTCTCCCAGAGCACCCTGCGACGCCGGGTACACGGTGCGACGGCAGAGGGCCCGGCCCACCGGATCCCGGTGAACCGCTCGGCCGCCGCCGACCTCGTCGCGCTGGGCGCCCGTCGTCGGCACGGACACCGTGGCCTGCAACTCCGCCTGCTGCACCAGGCGGACTGTCCGGTGGCCGTCGTCCCGCGGACAGCGTGATCCTTGCGTCCGGTGCACAGGTGAGGACGAGGACGTTGCCGATGGCGACTTGGGGCCGTGACCTCGTCGGCCGGACGGTGCGGCTGTACGCGGCCGGTGACGATACCGACGAGCACGCCCTCGCCGTCGACGACGAGGACCGAACCGACGGGCATCGCCTCGGAGACTTCCTACGACACCTCCTCATCAGACGACGTCGAGTACCTCGTTCACCGCACGCCGGGGGCTGGGGTGGCCCTCCGGGCCGTAGCCGAGGCGGATCACCATCTGCACATGGGCCATGGCCGAAGCCGGGTCGCGCGTGATCCAGCGCAGCTCTGGCCACTCCAGGGTCTGGGACGTCATCGAGGTGACCAGCCCGCCGGCCGTGGCCACGAGCAGGACGCGCTCCAGCGCCTGGCCCGCGCGCAGCCAGTCCGCCGGACCGTCGTGACCCGTCCCCAGCAGCGCGATGTGCGGGTTCTTCTCGAACACCGCCCAGCCGCGTCCGGGCACCGGCCGCCCTGCGGTGAAGTCACGCACCGGGGTCGCCGGACCGTACCGGCCGGGACCGAGCGCCTCGGCGGGTATACCGTCCGACGCTCCGGCGGATTCCGTCGGCCCGGTCCGGACCCAGCGGGCGGTCTCGGCGCGCAGGCCGGGATCGAGTGCCTCGCGGCCCTCGGCGTCCTGCACCAGCTCCAGCAGCTCCTGTACATGCCAGGCGCCGGGGAAGGCCAGCTGCGCGCCCTCGGCACGTGCGGCTTCGGACAGCCGGTCCTGGAGGTCGGCCGACAGGGGCCGCTCGCTGAAGGGACGGCGGCTGGAGTGGCGCAGGGGGATCGCCGGACAGCAGGCGGCGAGGGCCTGATCAGGTGGTTCGGTGCCGTTCAGGGCCACTTCGGCGAGAAGCGTCGGCTCCGCGGGGTCCGGCAGCAGTCGTACGACCGGGGACCGTCCGGCCGCGGCGGCGGCCACGCGCAGGTTGAACAGGGCGGCACCGCAGCCCACGTGCAGACCGCGGGCGTCCGGGTCGGTGCGCGGCAGCGCACGCGACAGGTCGGCGTACAGGCGCAGAACCCCCTGCGCGGCGAGGTGACGGAAGCTCCAGGGCTGCGCGTTGTGCAGCGACGGCGCCGCCGTGGCGTCGGCCACGAGGCTGGCGAGCGTGTGCGCGTCCACGTCGTGAGTGGTCACGGTGACTCCCTTCGCCGGGCCCCGCTTCCAGCGTGGACGATCACACCGGGGCGCGGCATGGGCCGCATGGACCCAGGGAGGGACCGAGTGGGCCCACGGCGGTGGCTGTGCACGCGACTGCCGACGGGACGACGAGCACCGGGGCGCGTTCCGGGATCCCGTTCGTCGGTGGTGCCCCGCCGCTGAGGCGTAGCCCACAGGCAATTCCGTGGCAGGCGGGGGTACTCGAAACGGCGGGAGGAAGAAGTGGACAGTTGCCATTTGACAACTATGGCCGTGAGGCAAGAAAGTGGCGGAGTCGCATGCACGGGGAAGGATCTGCCATGTTCCGGTGGGCGGAGGTCGCGCTGTGCGCCGGCCGTCCGGGCCCCGGAGTGCCGGGGTGAGCGGTCGCGGGGCGCCGGGTTCAGGCCGTCCTGTCCCCGGCGTGCGACGTGTTCTCGAGTATCTGCAGCGCCGCCGTGTCGCAGAACGCCTCCAGCCCCTCCAGGAGCGCGGTCCGCTTGGCGGCGGGCATCAGCTCCAGCACCGCCTGCAGTTCCTGCTCCCGCCGTGCGCGCAGGTCGTCGAGGAAGGCGCGGCCGCGGCTGCTGAGGTGCAGCCGTACCTCGCGCCGGTCGGTGGGGCTGACCACCCGCTCGACGAAACCGGCGGCCCCCAGCCGGTCGCAGAGGCGGCTGGTGGACGGTGGCGTGGAGGCGAGGGAGTCGGCGAGGGTCCGCAGATTGATGCCGTCCTGGTGTTCGAGCATCAGGAGTACGCGCAGCTGCGACGGAGAGGCCGGCGCGGTCGAGGCGCGGCCCCACAGGACTTCCAGCAACTCCATGGCGGTCAAGGTCGCGCGTGCGACCTGGACGGGCTCGGGGCGGGGGCGGAAGTCGGTCACCGTCACACTCTCGCAGGCACCTGGGACGCCTGCCAGGGTACTAGGTGCCGGTAGTGAGAAGAGATGGTTCGCGGCCCGGCGCGACTCGACTCGGACGGCCTCGTCGCCTGACGGGGTCCGTGTGTGTCCGTCGAAGGATTGGTGTACTTACGATCGTGAACAGATTTGTGACTGCTGAGCGTGCTCTGCGTACGGCGGCTCCACACGAGTTGCTCGACGCCGTGCGGCACGTGCTCGTGGACGCGTACGCGGCGCGGTGCGTCGACCTGTTCATGGCCGACTACGGGCTCACCGTGCTGCAGCCGGTGTCGGTGCTGCCGCACACGGCGGAGCCGGTGTCGGTGCACAACAGCCCCGCCGGCCGTGCCTTCGGTGCCCAGGAACCGTTCGTGGAGGACGTGCGCGGCGGGGCGGTGCGCGTCCATCTGCCGGTCACGGTACGGGGAGACCGGCTGGGCGTACTCTCCGTCACCCTGCCCGGCGAGGCGGAGGCACGTGACTGCCTGAAGGAGCTCGCGGACATCGCCGAGGTGCTCGGGCACGAGGTGGTGGTGGCCGAACGCGACACGGACGTGTACCTCCGGGCGCGACGCAAGGACCGGCTGACGCTGGCCGCCGAGATGCAGTGGCAGCTCCTGCCGGGCCGCTCCTGCGCCCGGCCCGAGTACGAACTCGGCGCGCAGCTGGAGCCCGCGTACGCCATCCACGGCGACAACTTCGACTGGTCCGCCTCGGCGGACCACCTCATGCTCTACGTCACCAACGGCATGGGGGAGGGCATAGAGGCCTCCCTGCTGACGAACCTCGCCATCAACGCCCTGCGCAACGCCCGGCGGGCCGGGATCGCCCTCGCGGACCAGGCGGCCCTGGGCGACCAGGCGGTGTACGCCCACTACCGGGGGAGCTGCTACCTGTCGGTGCTCATGTTCGACTTCGACCTGGCCACCGGCCGGGTGAAGGTCGTGGACGCCGGCTCCCCGCAGCTGCTGCGGCTGCGGGACGGCGTGGTCGAGCGGGTCGCCTTCGAGGCACAGCTCCCGCTGGGCATGTTCGAGGAGACCGACTACGTGGCTCAGGACTTCTCGGTCGAGCCCGGCGACCGGCTCGTCTTCGTCAGCGACGGGGTGTACGCGGTCGCCTCGCCGCGGGGGGAGGCGTACGGGGACGCCGCCCTGGCCCGCGCGATCATGTCCACCCGTCTGCTGCCCGCCGCCGAGGTGCCGCGTGCCGTCCTGCGGGAGCTGACCGGTCATCGCGGCCAGTCCGCCCCCAAGGACGACGCCCTGGTGGTCTGTCTGGACTGGCACGGACGCTGAGCCGCCGACGGCGGGCCGTGAATGTGTCGATGCTGTGTTGTTTCCGCGGGACGCACGGAGCCAATGCTTGTCATGTGACAATAATTGATGCTGTTGCGCTGATCGTGGCGCGGCAGCCTGTTCTTGAGAGGGAGACGATGCACGTGCCGGAGCGGGCAGCGGCCGATTCGGCGGCGCGGGAACTGGCGGCCTTCCTGGAGAGCCGTCGCGAACAGATCGCCCAGCGATGGGCGGACGCGCCGCTGTTCCGAACCGTCTTCACCGTCTCCAGGGACGAGGCGGTGGAGGCCTGCAAGGCCGTCGTGGACGCCCTCTCGGAGGTGGCGTCGAGCGGCCGGCTGGAGAGCGTCGGGGCCCCCGGCTTCGGCCCGGTGCGCGAGCAGCTGGGGCACATGGCCGCCTCCCGCTCCCGCAGCGGGTTCACCCCCGGCCAGATAGCGGACGAGGCCGCCGGCCTGCGGGCGGTGGCCGTCGAACTGCTGCACGGCGAGGCCCAGGGGCCGCCCGAGCGGGAGGCGCCGGACGTCCTGCTGGCGCTGACCGTCCTGATGGGAACACTCCGTCTGGTGCTCATGGAGACGGCGGTCAGCGCCGGCGAGGAGCTGATCGCACGCCAGCAGCTGCAACTGCTCGAAGTGGCCACCCCCGTGATCAGCCTGTGGGACGGCATCATCGGAGTGCCGCTGATCGGCACCCTGGACAGTGCCCGCAGCCAGGTGGTGATGGAGTCACTGCTCCAGGCGATCGTCGAGCAGCGGGCCCGCTACGCGATCCTCGACATCACGGGCGTCCCCACGGTCGACTCGCTCGTCGCGCAGCACCTGATGAAGACGGTCGCCGCCGCCCGCCTGATGGGCGCCGAGTGCATCGTCTCCGGGATCCGTCCCGCGATCGCGCAGACCATCGTGCACCTCGGCATCGACCTGAGTTCCGTGCTCACCCGCAGCTCGCTGGCCGACGCACTGGCCTACGCGCTCGCCCGGCAGGGCATCGAGGTCTTCCGGCGCGCGGACGGCGCGAGCCCGCGATGACCCTGCCCCCTCCGGTTCCGGGCAACCCGGTGGCGGTGCCGGTCCTGGCGCTGGGAAACATCCTGCTGGTCACCCTGCAAGGAGACCTGCACGACGGCATGGCCGAGCAACTCCAGCAGGACATCACCGACCGGATCGCGCACAGCGCGGCGGACGGCGTGGTCATCGACGTCTCCGGCGTGGACATCGTCGACTCGTTCCTGGGCCGGGTCATCGCCGAGATCGCCGCCGGCGTCCGGCTGATGGCCGCCCGTACCGTGCTGTGCGGGATGCGACCCGCCGTGGCGATCACCCTGGTCGAACTGGGCCTCACCCTGCCCGGCCTGGAGACCGCCCTCGACGCCGCGCGCGCTCTCGAACTGATCGCGCGGGACCCGGCCGCGGTCGCCCCGGACACACCCGAGGGGGGCACGTGACACCTGCCTCCGAACCCGCCACCGTCACGAGCCTGCCGATCGGCTCGGACGCGGACCTCGCATGGGTCCGCCACCAGGTGCGCCAGTTCGCCGCCGAACTCGGATTCGGGCTCGTGCAGCAGACGAAGATCGTCACCGCCGCCAGCGAGCTGGCCCGGAACACCCTCGTCCACGGCGGCGGCGGGCAGGCGCAGATCCACCCGCTGCACCACGGTCCGGCGCGTGGGCTCCGGCTGCTCTTCACCGACACCGGTCCCGGTATCCGCGACGTCGAACTGGCCATGACCGACGGCTACACCACCGGCGGCGGCCTGGGACTGGGCCTCAGCGGGGCCAAGCGGCTGGTGGACGAGCTCTCCGTCGAGACCGAGCCCGGTCAGGGCACGGTCGTCACCGTCGTCGCCTGGGTCACCCGGGCGCCCGCCGTCCGCCCGGGGCTCGGATGACACGCGTCTGGGACGTCCCCGTGCACGACTCCACCCGGGTACGGGACGCCCGGGTGGCGACCGAGGCCGCCGGCGCCCACGCCGGTCTCGACGACCACCGCACGGCGGTCGCCGCCCTGGTCGCCACCGAACTGGCCACCAACCTGCTCAAGCACGCCGGCGGCGGCCGCCTGGTGATCCACCTCGTCGATCGCCCGGCACCGGCCACCAGCGGTCCGGCGGTCCAGATCAGTGCCCTCGACCACGGCCCCGGCATCCCCGACGTCACCGTCGCCCTCCGCGACGGCTACAGCACCAGCGACGCCTCGCTCGGCGCCGGTCTGGGCACCTGCCTGCGCATCTCCAGCGCGTTCGACCTGTACAGCAGCGCCCGGGGCACCGTCGCGGTGGCCCGGGTCGACCAGGACGCCGGCCGTCCGCACACCGGGGCCGCCGGACGAGCCGGAGGGATCAACATCCCGCTCGCCCGTGCCGAGTACTCCGGGGACGCCTGGAGCTGTGTCCGCTCGGGCGCCCTGCTGACCCTGCTGCTCGCCGACGGCCTGGGGCACGGCGCCAAGGCCGCCCAGGCGTCCGGCGCCGCCGTCGACGAACTGCCCCGCGTCGGGCATCTGCGGCCCGCGGAGATCCTGCGTCATCTGCACACGGCCCTGCGGCCCACCCGCGGGGCGGCGGTGGCTGTGGCCCAACTGGACACGCACCGCGGGGAACTCGCCTTCGCCGGGGTCGGCAACACAGGAGCCCGCCTGCACGACAACGGCTCCTGGGAACACCTCATCTCGCACCCCGGCATCGTCGGCGCGCAGTTTCCGGCGACCGTACCCGTGCGCAGCCGGCCCTGGGCGCCGGACAGCCTGCTCGTCCTGCACAGCGACGGACTGCCCAGCCGGTGGGTGCCGCCCACCGACGCCGAACTCCTCGCACACGACCCGGCCGTGGTCGCGGCGGCCGTCCTCCGGGACGCCAGCAGCGCCGCCACCCCCGTGCGCGACGACACCTGCGTGGCGGTACTGGCCTCCGGACGTCCGGGCGGGCGCCCGTGACGCCGCCGGACGTACGGAAGATCACCTCGGCCGCGGAAGCCGCCCGCGCCCGGGCCTTCGCCGCGCGCCTCACGGCCGGCCTGGGCGCCCCCGAGGTCGAACGCGCCCGTTTCCTCAC
This sequence comes from Streptomyces fuscichromogenes, assembly GCF_014645815.1. Lineage (GTDB taxonomy): Bacteria > Actinomycetota > Actinomycetes > Streptomycetales > Streptomycetaceae > Streptomyces > Streptomyces fuscichromogenes. Next base: position 369,625 of record NZ_BMML01000003.1, read on the forward strand.
CGCGCTCACCGCACGGCTGCGCGCGTGTCTCGGCGCGTGCGGTGCGGAACTCACCCTCACCGTCCGGCCGTCCGCGTCCGACGGCACCCTCCTCGTCGAGGCCGTCGCCGAGCCCGTTCCGGCCGAACTCGGCCGAACGCCGCTCTGGCGGCTGGCGCTCACCTGCCCGGGTCGTCCGGCGTGGACAGGGGGCGAACCGCACCGGTCGCAGCACCCGGACGAGTGCTCCCTCGTGGAAGCGGTCCTGGCGGCGGACGTGGAGACGGCCGCGATCCTGCGCCGGCTCGACGAGACGGAACGGCAGCTCCGCCTGCACCGCGAGGAACTGCACCAGACCAACCAGGGCGTGATGGCCCTGCACGCCGAACTCGACGCCGCCGCACGGATCCAGCGGGACCTGCTCGACGCCGAACGGGCCGCACGGGGAGAGGCGGAGAAGGCACGGCGTCTGCTGACCTTCCTCGCCGACGCCAGCGCCGCCGTCACCGCGTCGCTCGACCAGGAGGACATCCTGCGGTGCCTTCCCGGGCTGCTCGTCCCCGGGTACGCGAGCGATGTCGAAGTCTGGCTCTTCGACGAACCGGAGGACCCGGGCAGCGGGCACTCCGCCGCCGCGGTCGCGGCCGCCCGGCTCGGCCGCCCGCAGCAGGCCGGACCGTACCCCGGCGCCCTTCCGGGCATCGACGACCTGCCACCGTCCGTACTGTCCCCGAACGCGCCGCTGCTGTGCATCCCCCTCACCGTGCGCCGCACCCTGGGCGTGCTGACCCTGACCGCGCCCGGCGACCGCTTCGACGAGGACACCAGCGTGATGCTGGTCGAACTGGCCCGCCGCATCGCCATCGCCCTGGACAACGCCCGCCGTTACGAACAGCACCGGGACACCGCCGAAGCCCTGCAACGCGCCCAGCTCACCGCCCTGCCCGGCACCGAGGGGGTGCGCCTGGCCGCCCGCTACCTGCCCGCCACCCGCGGACTCAACATCGGCGGAGACTGGTACGACGCCTTCCCCCAGCCCGACGGCAGCCTGCTCACCGTCGTGGGAGACGTCACCGGGCACGGGCTGCGCGCCGCCGTCATCATGGGCCAGCTGCGCACCGCCCTGCGTGCCTACGCGGTCGAGGACGACAGCCCCGCCCGCATCCTCACCCGCCTGCACCGCATGCTCTGCCATCAGCAGCCGAACCTGTACGCGACCGCGGTGATCGCCCGCTTCCGGCCCGGCGACCCGCACGTCGTCTGGGCCGCCGCCGGCCACCCTCCGGCGCTGGCCCGCACACCCGGTGGAACCGTGCGTGTCCTGGACACCAGACCCGGCGTCATGCTGGGCGTGCCCCTGCCCTTCGAGTACGAGGACCACACCGCCGAACTGCCGCCGGGCTCCACGCTCGTGCTGTACACCGACGGTCTGGTGGAGCGGCGGGCCCACGGCATCGACCCGGGCATCGAGACACTCGGCCGGGCCGTGGCCGCACTCGGCGCCGCCGAGCTGGAGGACCTGGACGCGTGCGCCGAGGCGCTGCTGAAGCCCCTGCTGCGCGACTCCGAACGCGACGACGACGTCTGCCTGCTGCTCTGCCACATCCCTCGCGATGACGCGGACGTCCTCAGGGCAGAGAACGCGTGCCGTGCCGCCGGCACGGAGCTACCGGAGACACCGGGGCAACAGGGGCCACCGGCCCGCTGACACTACGGTGTCCGCCGCGGTCGAGAGGACGGGTCGCCCTCCGCCGCGAAGCAGGCCTTCATGCCCCGCACGAGCGCGGATCGCTCCACGGGTTCCATGGCCGCCAGCACCCCGGTCAGGGCCTGGACGCGGCGACGTGCCACGTCGTCCAGCACCCGGCGCCCGTGATGCGTCAGCCTCAGCCGCAGCTCGCGGCGCCTGCGCGGGTGCGGCGCCCGCTCCAGCATCCCCGCCGCCTCCAGCCGGTCGCAGAGCCGGCTCGCCGTCGGCAGCCCGATGTCCAGCCGGTCCGCCAGGCCCGTCAGATTCGTCTCCGGTGCCGTATCCAGGGCCCAGAGCGCTCGCAACTGGTGCGGTGACAGGCGTACCGGCGCCTGCTGCGCGGCCGTCGACCACAGACTCACCAGACGCTCCACGGCATCGGCGATCTCGTGCGCGGCCGCGCCCGGATCGCCACCCGGGCCCTCGGCACGGCCGTCGGGGCCGCCGGGAACAGTCACGACGACTTCGCTTTCAGTGGGAACGGCTGCTGCGAGGACACTCCATTTCCCTCGCTGTACCCGGGGAACGGGGGCGCAAGCGGTGGGTGTGCGGTCCTGCATGAAATCCCCGCAGACTCATTTCGCCAGTTCCGCGTTGAACTGGGCACCGACCAGAAGGGCCAGGTTGGACAGCCACAGCCAGATGAGGAACACGACGACGCCCGCCAGCGAGCCGTACAGGCGGTGATAGGTGCCGACGTGCGAGGTGTAGACGGTGAACCCGAGGGAGACGGTCAGCACCAGCACCACGGCCAGCCCGCCGCCCGGCGCCATCTTCCGGATCGCGCGGGTGGGCGCCGGGCCGGATCGGTACAGGACCAGCACCAGTACGACCGCGACCACGGCCACCACCGGCCACCGCAGGGTGTCCCACGCCGCCTGCGGTCCGGTTCCCAGGTCCAGCACCCGGCCCAGCCGCCGGGCCAGGCTGCCGGTGATCGCCATCGCGATGGTGGACGTGAGCAGCAGGGTGACCAGGACGAGGGCGGTCGCGATGATGCGCGGCGCGGTCCGCCAGACCGGCCGGTGCGAACTGATCCGGTGCATGGCGTGCAACGCCCGGCGGAAGACGCTCAGATAGCTGGACCCCGACCACAGGGCCGCCGACCCGCCCAGGACGATCACCGTCCACGCCGTCGAGGACTGTCCGGCCATCTGCCGCAGGGTGCTGCGCAGCAGCGCGCGGGAGGCGAGCGGGGCGGCCTGTGCCATACGGTCGATGACCTGCGGCTTGGCCGTGGGGATGGTCAGGCCCAGGATCGAGAGGACGACCAGCAGGACCGGGAACAGGGCCAGTACCGCGTAGTACGTCAGCGCCGCGGCCCAGTCCGTGATGTCGTCGTTCCAGACCGCCGCCGGTGTCCGGCGCAGCGCCTTCCACCAGCGGGCCGTACGGCCGTCCGCTTTTTCCATGAGGCGGATGTTCTCACTTCCGTTGCCCGCGATGTCCCAGGGGTGCGGCGCGGCCGGCTCACAGGAAGCGCCGGATCGGGGTGACCGCGGCTTCCCTGGCGCGCTGCAGCACCGCCCGTCGCTTCCACCGGCCGAGGTCGATGTCGACGCTGTGCTCCAGGTCCGCCTCGTAGTCGCGGTCGAGCGCCGCGGTGAACTCCTCGTCCAGGACGGTGGGCACGACCTCTTCGTCGTGGTCCATGGAGCGGCGGTTGAAGTTCGTGGATCCGATGAGGGAGGCGACCGAGTCCACGGTGATGATCTTGGCGTGCATCATGGTCGGCTGGTACTGGCGGATGTGCACACCGGCCCGGAGAAGACGCGCGTAGTGGTGCTGACCGGCGAGCTGGCAGGCCCGCTGGTCGGTGTGCGGGCCCGGCAGCAGGATCTCGACCCGCACACCGCGGCGGGCGGTCTCGCACAGCAGGCCGATGAAGTAGGTGTCGGGCGCGAAGCAGGCGGTGGCCAGCCGGAACCGCTCCTCGGCGGAGGTGAGCACGACCCGGAGGTGTGCCGGGCCGAGCGGATCGTCCCGAGCATCGCCGGGAGCCGGAGTCGCCGGTACATCGTCGAGTATCACGCCGAATCCCCCACTGGGCCATGAAGACGGAAGGTCGAGGGCTGCCGGACGAGCCCGGAGGACCGAATGCCCGGCCGGCACCGCCTTACTCCAGAGCTCCCGCACCTACTCCAGAGCTCCCGCACTTGCTCCGGAGCTTCCGCACTCGCTCCAGAACTCCCCCCTTGCTCCGGAGCTTCCGTGCTCGCACCAGCGTTCACGTGCTCGCTCCGGCCCCACCCTCACCGGGTCGGACGGAGCACCGCCGACGCCGTGCCGTCGGCGGTGGGCACCCCGGTCCCCGGGCCGTCGCCGTCCGCCCGCTCGGCCGCGCGGGCGATGTTGCGGGCCATGCCGCCGAAGACGACGGCGTGGAAGGGGGAGACGCTCCACCAGTAGGCCTGGCCGAGCAGCCCGTGCGGATGGAACAGGGCCCGCTGCCGGTAGCGGGTACGGCCGGTGGCGTCGGTGCCCGCCCGCATCTCCAGCCAGGCCAGCCCCGGCAGCCGCATCTCCGCGCGCAGCCGCAGCAGCCGGCCCGGTTCGATCTCCTCCACCCGCCAGAAGTCCACCGAGTCGCCCACCCGCAGCCGGTGCGCGTCCCGGCGCCCGCGGCGCAGCCCCACCCCGCCCGCGAGCCGGTCGGCGATGCCCCGCACGGACCAGGCCAGAGGAAAGGAGTACCAGCCGTTCTCGCCGCCGACGCCCTCGATCACCCGCCACAGAGCCTCGGGCGGTGCGTCCACCGACCGTTCCCGCAGGTCGGTGTAGAGGCTTCCGCCCGCCCAGGCGGGGTCGGTGGGCAGCGGGTCGCTGGGCGCGCCGGGCACCGAGGCGGAGGACCAGCGGGTGGAGACCTCGGCGTCCTGCACGCGCTTGAGCGCCAGCCGTACCGCGTCGTCGAAGCCGATGGAACGGCCGGGCGGCTCGGGGACGTAGCGCGTGATGTCGTTCTCCCGGCACACCACCTCGTGCCGCAGCGACTCCGCCAGCGGCCGGGCGATCGACGCGGGGACCGGGGTGACCAGGCCGACCCAGAGGCCGGACAGCCGGGGGGTGAGCACCGGCACCGGCACGATCACGCGCCGGGGGAGTCCGGCGATCGCGGCGTAGCGCAGCATCATGTCGCGGTACGTCAGGACGTCGGGCCCGCCGATGTCGAAGGCGCGGTTCACGTCCGCGGGCATCCGGGCGCTGCCCACCAGCAGGCGCAGCACGTCCCGGACCGCGATCGGCTGGATGCGGGTGCGTACCCAGCTCGGTGTGACCATCACCGGCAGCCGCTCGGTCAGGTAGCGCAGCATCTCGAAGGAGGCCGAGCCGGATCCGATGATCACGGCGGCGCGCAGCACCGTGGCAGGCACCCCGCTCGCCAGCAGGATCCGCCCGACCTCGGACCGCGAGCGCAGATGGGGCGACAGCTCCTGCCCGGGCACGTCGGCCGGGGTCAGCCCGCCGAGGTAGACGATGCGGCGCACCCCGGCGCGGGCGGCCTGGGTGCCGAAGACGTCGGCGCCCCGGCGGTCGGTGTCCTCGAAGCCGCGGCCGGTGCCGAGCGCGTGCACCAGGTAGTAGGCCACGGCGACCTCCCGCATGGCGGCGCCGACCGTGACCGGGTCCGTGACGTCCCCCTGGACCACCTCCACCTCCCCGGCCCAGGGATGGTCACGCAGTTTCCCGGGGGAGCGGGCCAGGCAGCGCACCCGGTGTCCGGCGGCCAGCAGCTCGGGCACGAGCCGTCCGCCGATGTAGCCGCTCGCCCCGGTCACCAGGCACAGGGGCCGGTCTGCCGTCGTCTCCATGGCGCCTCCTCACGTCCGGGTCTTCGGCCGTGGCACCCCACGCGGATGCACCTCGGCCGTGATCCGCGAGTACCCCGGTACGATGCGCCGGTGAACACGGAAGCGAGCGGCGGGCACCCGGCGCGGCGGCGCGCAGGGGGCGCCGCGGGTCCGGCCCCGGCCGGTGAGCCGCCGGCCGTCGCCGCGGACCGCTCCGCCTCCGCCGCTGAACTCACCGCCGCCGGTGAACCGCCCGCCTTCGCGGGCGACCTGTCGGCCTTCGCGGTGCAGCTGCGTCGCATGCACGGCGAGATCGGCCGGGTCATCCAGCAGTACGCGGCCCGGCAGAACCTGCACGCCACCGACGTACAGGCGCTGGCCGCCATCCTCGACACCCCCGAGCCGATGACGCCCACCAGACTGCGGGCGCTGCTCGGTCTCACCTCGGGCGCGGTCACCGCCTGCGTCGACCGGCTGGAGCGCGCCGGACATGTCCGCCGGGTGCGCGAGGACGCCGACCGCAGGGTGGTGCACCTCCAGTACGTCGCCGACGCCCGCGCCGCCGCCCGAAGCCACTTCCGGCCCCTCGCCGACGCCCTGCGCCAGGCCGGGGCGGACTTCGACGCACACGAACTGGCCGTGGCCCTGCGGTTCCTGACGGAGCTGAACGACATCCTGGCCCGGATACCCGGGGAACCCGCCGGTCGCTGAGGCACGGTCCGGGCCGCGGCCGGCGACCGCCGGATCCGCGCCTGCATCCGATCGGCCGGTCCACGGAGAAGCAGCGGTGAGACACCTCGCCGATTGACATTACTCGATCATTGAGATTGTTTACCGTCGAGTTTTCTCCCCCCGGTACACCCCCGGTACGTCGGTACACCGCCGGCATCCCCCCGTACGCCCCTGCCGTCCCCGCTCGCCCCGAGGAGTCGCATGACACCGCCGCACCACCGCACCCGCGTGCTCGTCCCGCTCGCCCTGGTCGCCGTCTGGCTGGTGGTCGGGGCCCTGCTGGGACCCTTCGCCGGACGGCTGGGCGAGGTCGCCACCAACGACCGGGCCGCCTTCCTGCCCCGCAGCGCCGAGTCGACCCGTGTCCTGCGCGACCAGACCGCCTTCCAGCAGCGCGAGACCCTGCCGGTCATCGTCGTGTGGACCGCCGACGGCGAGAAGAGCGCCGGCGCGCAGCAGCGCACGGCCACCGCCGCGATGGCCGCGCTCGCCGGCACACCCGGCACGGCCGGAACCCCGTCCCCCGCCCTCCTCTCGCAGGACCGCGCCGCCCTCCAGGCCGTCGTGCCGCTCCGCCCCGACCTGGGCGACCGGCTCGCGCCCACGCTGGAACGGGTCCGGGCGGCGGCCGAGATCCCCGGCACCCGGGTGCGGCTCGCCGGCCCGGCCGCCACCCAGGCCGACCTGGCGGACGCCTTCTCCGGTATCGACGGGGTACTGCTCGCGGTCGCCCTGGCCGCCGTCCTCGTCATCCTGCTGCTGGTCTACCGCTCGCTGCTGCTGCCGCTCGTGGTCATCACCGGCGCGGTGTTCGCCCTGGGACTGGCGTGCGCCGTCGTCTACGTCCTCGCCGGCCACGGCCTGGTGCGCGTGGACGGCCAGGTGCAGGGCATCCTCTCGATCCTCGTCATCGGCGCCGCCACGGACTACGCGCTGCTGGTCACCGCCCGCTGCCGGGAGGAACTGGCCGCGGGCCGGGACCGGTACGACGCCGCCCGCGCCGCCCTGCGCCGGTCGGCCCCGGCCGTCCTCGCCAGCGCCGGCACCGTCGCCCTCGGCCTGATCGCGCTGCTGCTCAGCGACCTCACCAACAACCGGGCGCTCGGGCCGGTCGGCGCCGTCGGGATCGCCTGCGCCGCGCTGAGCGCCCTCACCTTCCTGCCGGCCGTCCTGGCCCTCCTCGGCCGCCGCGCCTACTGGCCCGCCAGGCCCGGGATCGCGGCCGGTGGCGCGACCCGGCTCTGGCAGCGCGTCGCCCAGCTGGTCGACCGGGCACCGCGCCGGGTGTGGGCCCTCGCGCTGACCGGACTGCTCGTCTGCTCGGCGGGCGCCCTCACCCTGGACTCCCGCGGCGTGCCGCTGGACGAGACGTTCGTACGGCATGTGCCGTCCGTGGCCGCCCAGCAGACCCTGGCCCGGCACTTCCCGGCCGGTGCGGGCACCCCCGTGGTGGTCCTCGCCGACGCCGCCGCGGCCGACCGGGTGGCACGCACCGTGCGCGACACCGCCGGCATCGCGTCGGTCACCGCGACCGGCGGCGAGGGCCGTCCGGCGGCCGGACCGCGGGTGGTGGACGGCCGGGTCAGGTTCGAGGCGACCGCGCAGGCGGCCCCCGACACGCAGGCCGCCCGCGACACCGTGGCCCGGCTGCGCACCGCGCTGCACACCCTGCCCGGTGCGAACGCCCTGGTCGGCGGTTACACCGCGCAGCAGTACGACACCCTGCGCGCCGCCGAACGCGACCGCACGGTCATCGTCCCGGTGGTGCTCGCCGTCATCCTGGCCATCCTCGTGCTGCTGCTCCGCTCCGTGGCGGTGCCCGTCCTGCTGGTGCTGACCGTCGCCCTCAACTTCACGGCGACCCTCGGCGTGGCGGCGCTGGTCTTCGGCAACCTGTTCGGCTTCAGCGGGACCGACCCGTCCGTACCGCTGTACGGGTTCGTCTTCCTGGTCGCCCTCGGCGTCGACTACAACATCTTCCTGATGTCCCGGGTCCGGGAGGAGACCCTGCGGCACGGCACCCGCGAAGGGGTCCGGCGCGGGCTCGTCACCACCGGCGGGGTCATCACCTCCGCGGGCGTGGTGCTCGCCGCCACCTTCGCCGCGCTCGGCGTGATTCCGCTGGCATTCCTGGTGCAGATCGCCTTCATCGTCGCCTTCGGCGTACTGCTGGACACCCTGGTGGTGCGCTCCCTGCTGGTACCGGCGCTGGTCCGGGACGCCGGGGACCGGGTGTGGTGGCCCACCCGGCCCGGCGCCGGGGATCCGGCCGGTCGTACCCCCGTACCGGACCTGCAGCCCTGCCCCGCCCTCCAGGGGGAGGACGGCGTCTGAGCACCTGACGGCCACCGTCCGGGCGGGGCACGGCAGGTCCCGCCCGCAGGTCCGGTGACTCGATGCAGACTCGATGCGAGTTGCTCCCGCCGGGGCGCCGGACGGACGGTGGTGGTGAGGCAGCGAGCCTCCCGCACAAGGAGCAGCCGGATGACCGCGATCGCCGTGACCGAAGTCCCGCCCGTGCCGGTGGCGGACCCGGAGCGCGATCTGGCGCTGCGTTTCGCGGCCGGGGAGGAGGGCGGCCTGGAGGCGGTCTACCGCCGTTGGGCGCCGCTCGTCCTGTCCCTGGCACGGCAGTCGCTGGGCGACGGGACCGAGGCCGAGGACATCACCCAGACGGTGTTCCTCGCGGCCTGGCGCGGCCGCGGGGGCTACTCCCCGGGCCGCGGTCCGCTGTCCGCCTGGCTGGTGGGCATCACCCGCCGCAAGATCGCCGACGCGCTGTCCGCGCGAACCCGGCGCACGGACGTCGCGGCCGCGGCGGCCGCCCGCGAGTCGACCCGGGTGCCGGACCCGTCGTACGCGCAGGACGCGGTCCTGGACCGGGTGGACGTCACCCGGGAGCTGCGCCGGCTCCCCGAGGCCCAACGGCGGGTGCTGTGCCTGGCCTTCTACGGTGACCTCACGCAGACGCAGATCGCCCACGTCACCGGCTGGCCGCTGGGTACGGTCAAGAGCCACGCCCGGCGCGGTCTGCTGCGCATGGAGCGGAGCCTGGTCGGGACAGGGGCCGGCGAACGGGCCGCGGAACGGGCCGTCGAGAGGAGCGCGTGACCGCCGTGGACTTCGACGAGTCGCCGCCGCCCGAGCCGTCCGCCGTGCCGGGCGGCGCCGGACTGACCACCGGTGTGCTCGCCCGCCGCCTCGGCGTCTCGCCCATGACCCTGCGCTCGTGGGACCGCCGCTACGGTATCGGGCCGACCGCGCGCACCGAGGGCGGGCACCGCCGCTGGACGGCCGCGGACGTGGCGACGGTCGAGGAGATGTGCCGGCTGACGGCGACCGGCATCCCGCCGGCCGACGCGGCCCGCTCCGCCCGGACGGCCGCCCCCGCCCCGCCACCCACGACGGAGACCGCGCCCGCGCCCGCGGGTCGCTCGCGGGCCGCCGGCGCGCTGCCGCTCGGCGACGTGCGCCTGGAGTGCCGCGGGCTGGCCCGCGCCGCCGTCCGGCTGGACGCCCCGGCCCTGGAGGAGCAGCTCACCGCCGCCGTCGAGCGGTACGGCGTCGTGGTCGCCTGGCAGGAGGTGATGGTGCCCACCCTGCACGCCGTGGGACGCCGCTGGGCCTCCTCCGAGGACCAGTACGTCGAGGTGGAGCACCTGCTGGCCTGGCATGTCTCCACCGTGCTGCGCCGCAGCGCGCCGCCCGCCGTCCCGGTGCCCTCCCCGACGGCCGGCTGCGTCCTGCTGGCCTGCGCGCCCGGCGAACAGCACACCCTGCCCCTGGAGGCGCTGCACGCGGCGCTCGGCCGCGAGGGCCTGCCGGTGCGCATGCTGGGAGCGGCGGTGCCCGTCGAGGCGCTGGACGCGGCGGTGCGCAGGCTAGGCCCGGTCGCGGTCTTCCTGTGGGCCCAGGAGAGCGTCCGGGCGGCTCCGGCCCTGGCCCGGCAGGTCGCCGGACAGCGCTGGGGCATGAAGGGGGCGCGGCGCGGGCCGGCGGTCCTGCTGGGCGGCCCCGGCTGGGGCCGCTCCCAGCCGGCCGGCGTGCTCAGACCGGCCGGACTGGCACAGGCCGTGGAAGCGCTGCGCGCGCTGTGCGGCGCGGGGTGAACCGAGGGCCGCCCGCGCTCTCACGGGATCTCCGCGCGCCTCCCGCGCTCCTGCCCGAGCACGTCGTCGAGGTCGCCGAGCCGGTCCAGGCCCTGGACCGCGCGCCGCATGCGGGCGTTGCCCGCCAGCAGCCGCCGGTGCCGGTGCAGGAAGGCCCAGTACCCGGCGGTGTAGGGACACGCGCGCGGACCGGTGCGCTCGGTGGGCCGGTAGGCGCAGCCGTCGCACAGGTCGCTCATGCGGTGCAGGTAGGCGCCGCCCGACGTGTACGGCTTGGTGGTCATCCTGCCGCCGTCCGCGTACTGGGACATGCCCACCACGTTCGGCACCATCACCCAGTCGTAGCCGTCGACGAAGCAGCGGTGGAACCAGTCGGTCACCGCGGCCGGGTCCCAGCCGCGCTGCAGGGCGTGGCTGCCCAGCACCATCAGGCGGGGGATGTGGTGCGTCCACCCGGTGTCGCGCACCTGGGCGAGCACGCCGGCCAGACAGCGCGCGGTGACCGCGTCCGCGTCCAGCTCGGCGAAGTACTCCGGCAGCTCCTGCGTGTGCCCGAGCGCGTTGCCGTACCGGTACTCCTCGCCGAAGTGCCAGTACAGCTGCCAGACGTACTCCCGCCAGCCCGCGATCTGCCGTACGAAGCCCTCCGCGCTGTTCACCGGGACGGCACCCTCCCGCCAGGCCCGCTCGGCGCCCGCCACGCACTCCGCCGGGTCCAGCAGCCCCAGGTTCAGCGAGGACGACAGCAGGCTGTGGCTCATCTCCGGGGAGCCGGCGAGCATCGCGTCCTCGTACGGCCCGAAGGACGCGAGCCGGTGCGCCAGGAAACGGCGCAGGGCCGACAGCGCCTCCCGGCGCGTGGCGGGGAAGCGGCGCGGCCCGTCCCGGCCGACGAACCGCACCCCGTCCTCGCGTTCCCACCGGTCGAGGTCTTCGCGGACCTCGGCGTCGATGTCGTCCTCGCGCGGCCGGTACGGGCCCGGCACGTCGAGCTTCCGGACACCGCGCGGCGGGGGCTCGCGGTTGTCGTGGTCGTGGTCGAAACGGCCGCCGGCCGGCCGGTCGCCGTCCATCAGCAGGTCGTGCTCCCGGCGCACCCAGCGGTAGAAGTCCTCCTGGAGCAGCCGCCCGGTGCGCCGGCCGGCCCAGTCGGCGAACTCCTCGTGCGCCACCAGGAACCCCCGGGCCGGCAGCACCCGTACCCCGGGCAGCGACCGCACCAGCCGCAGCGCCGCGTACGAGGTGGGGTGGCACACCGTGACCGGCCCGCCGTCCACCGCGCGCCGCAGGCCCTCACGGTAGGTCTCGGCCTGTACGTACCTGACCCGCCCGCCCAGTTCCGCCGCGCGGTGCCGCATCGCGGAGAGCACCAAATGCGCCTTGGCCCGGTGGAAGCGGCGCCGCCGGAAGACCGACCTGGCCTCGATCATCACCACGGGCGCCCCGCGGCCCGGCCCGTCCGCGCCGCCGGGCGCGAGGAAGTGCGGCCCGAGCTGATCGCCGAAGAGCCAGTGCGGGGTCGTCATGCCCGTCCCCGGGCCCGCCGGAAGCGGTCCAGGCCCTCCGGCAGGGACACCACCGGCTCGGGGTAGTCGGTGCTCGCTCGCTCCAGCCCCGGAAGTCTCCACGGCTCGTGCACCTCGGCCCCCCGCACGTCCGCCAGTTCCGGCACCCAGCGCCGCACGTACACCCCGTCCGGGTCGTACCGCTTGCCCTGGACGACCGGGTTGAGCACCCGGTTGGGCCGGGTGTCGGTGCCCGTACCGGCCATCCACTGCCAGTTCAGCTGGTTGTTCGCCACGTCACCGTCGACCAGCAGGTCCAGGAAGTGCCGGGCGCCCACCCGCCAGTCGACGTAGAGCGTCTTGGTGAGGAAGCTCGCGACCAGCAGTCGGCCCCGGTTGTGCATCCAGCCCTCGTGGCTCAGCTGCCGCATCGCCGCGTCCACCACCGGGTAGCCGGTGCGGCCGGCCCGCCACGCCTCGGCCTCGGCCTCCGCGCTCCTTCCGGTGCGCCACCGGTCACGGTGGGTCCGGTAGTCGTGGGCGGCGGCGTCCGGTCGGGCGGCGAGCACCTGACGGTGGAAGTCGCGCCAGGCGACCTGCCGTACGAACGCCTCCGCGCCCGTGCCGCCCGCCTTGCGCGCCCGCTGCACCGCCTCGACCGGCGACAGCGTGCCGAAGTGCAGGTGGGGGGAGAGCCGGGAGGTGGCGTCGCCCGCCAGGTCGTCGTGCCGCTCCTCGTAGGCGTCCACGCCGGAACGCAGCCACGCGGTGAGCCTGCGCCGCCCCTCCGTCTCACCGCCCGCGCACAGTCCCGGTGACACCCCGCTCACGTCGCCGCGTTCCGGCAGCGCGGCGGAGCCCACCTCCTCGGGCACGGTGATCGCGCGCGGCGGATCCAGCACGTCCCGCAGCCCCTCGGCGGACCAGCGCCGGAAGTACGGCGTGAACACCGCGAAGTGGTCGGAGGCGGCCGGCGTCACCGCGCCCGGTGCCACGGCGGTGCTCACCGTGTCATGCACGTACAGGCGCCGCCCGTCGGCCTCAAGGGCTCGCCGCAGCCGCTGTTCGCGCGCGTTCGCGAAGGCGCTCACGTCACCCGCCATGTGCACCTCGTCGGCGTCCGCCTCGGCGGCCACCCGGCACACCTCCGTGACCGTGTCGCCCTCGCGCAGCACCAGCCGGCCGCCCCGCTCCCGCAGCCGGGCGTCCAGGTCCCGCAGAGAGTCGGCGAGGAACGCGAGCCGGTTCGGCGCGGCGAAACCCGCTCCGTCCACGGACCGGTCACGCACGAACAGCGGCACCACCCGGCCTCCGCCGTGCAGCGCCGCGCGCAGCGGCGGATGGTCCGACAGGCGCAGATCGCAGGTGTAGACGACGACCGAGGTCTGCATGGGGCTCACTTCCGCTTCCGACGAGGGCGTTCTCGAATGGTTTCGCCCCGTGGCCCGCCGCCGGATGCGGCGGGCCGCCGTCAGTCCCCCGATCGGGTGATGGCGCGTCCGCGACGACGGCCGGTGGGAGGCGATCGACGCCAACGGCGGGTGAGGGTGAGGGTGCGGCGGCCGCACCGGATGAGCCCCGCGGACTCAGCCGTGCCAAGGCCGCTATGGCCATGATCGTCTCCGCGGCCGGGGCGTCAACCCAGCTCGCCGACCACGTCGGCGACGTGGTCGAGGAGTTCGTCCCGCTGGTCCTCGGTGAATTCCGGGGTGTGCTGGACTGCCTCGGTCAGAGCGCGGATGGCGGCCGCAACGTCTGTGTGGCCGCGATCAGCGACGGCTTGGACGGTCGCGCCGATACGGGTCACCCGCTCGCCCACGGCAAGATGACTGTTGGTCACGGGGGTGTTGATCGCGACGAACTTCCCGTTGATCGTGACCGCGCCAGGCCGCTCGCCCTGTCCGGACGCCTCCGTTTACTCGGGCAGACGCTCCATCAATTCCTCCAGGTACGCCCCATGCAAGTTGAAGCCGGCGCCGCTGTTCCGCACCGAGTCCGACCACTCCTTCAGGGCAGGCAGCGGGGGAGTGCCCGTGGCCGCGGCAAGGTCCCGGTCGAGTGCGTGGCCCTGGGCGACAACAGCGGTGAGGGATTCGGCAACGTTCCGTGCCAACACCCCATCGGCGATCTTGCCGTGCCGCGGAGGATGTTCGGGCTGAGGAACATGGAGGGCCGGCCCGACGACCCGGGCATCCCGGCATGTCTCGGCTAGCTGCACCGCAATGTCGTAAACGATTCCGATCGCGATGTCGGGTCGAGCGCGCTTGAAGCCACCCGGAGCCCGGTTCCCCCCGCGGATCCACTCGAAGGCGTCGTAAAGGGCCTTCAACGCCTCCGGCTTCGCGGTGGCGCGCCGCCTGGATCGCTGGTCGTACCGGGGGCGGAGGGCGTCGGCACGAGTCTGGGCCGTGCGGCTGTGAACCAGCAGGAGCTTCTTGGGCCTCTGCTGCGCGGGCTCCTCCTGGGAGCGAATGGCTGCGTCGGCTTCCTCCCCGTTCATGAGGCCATCGTCCGCGCAGCCGCCACGTCGCGCGAAGTCAGAAACCAAGCTGAGGAACGTCCGGTCGCACGAGGCGGACCCGCGCGGCTGGTATGCGGTCGGGCAGGTAGACGAACCCGTTGCCGTTGTCGAGGAGCGATCCCTCATCGATGCCGTCCACGGACCACAGATCAACCGGCCCACCAGTGTTGTTGATCTGAAGGAGGAAATCTGCCTCCTCCTCGCCTCGGCAGACGAAGATCCCCTCCACCTCAGGGCGGCCGCTGCCGGCGATTCCCGGTGCGGCGCCCATCCGGGTCCAGTCCAGGCCATGCCGCGAGATCGACCGCCGATTGAGCACGGACGAAACATGGAGGAAGTTCGATGTATCAGACACCCCAGGAGTATAGGTGGCGGTGAGGCCTGCTCCTCAGGTTGCGGTCAGGACAGCCTTGGCCAGGTCGGTGATGCGGGTGGTGTCGCAGCGGAGCTTCCACGGCAGGCGCCAGGAACTTGCACCGACGAAGGTTGGCTTTGGTCGAAAAGGCTCAGGGCGCGGGAACCGACTCGGCCGACGACTGCCACTCCCGCCTGATCAGCCCGTAGACCCACGAGTCGGAGACCTCGCCGTTGACGACGCAGTCCTCCCGCAACGTCCCCTCACGCACGAAGCCGAGCTTCTCCAGCACGCGGGCAGAAGCCACGTTGCGCGTATCGGTCTCGGCCTGGACGCGATTCAGGTCCAGCGTGTCGAAGGCCCACCGGAGCAGAGCACGCGCGGCCTCGGTCGCGTAGCCGTGTCCCCACGCCGCGTCGTCGTAGCAGTAGCCGAGCGACGCGCTGCGGAAGTCCGGATTCCACCTGTTCAAGGTGCACCAGCCGATGAACGCCCCGTCCGAGACACGATCCACGGCCAGCCGCGCCCCGGTGCCCTCCTGCGCCATCTGCCGGCAGGCCGTGATGAACTTCTCGGCGCGCACGCGTTCGTGCCAGGGTGGCGAGTCCCAGTAGCGCAGCACGTAGGCGCTGCTGTGCAGCTCGAAGAGGTCGTTCGCATCCGCGTCTTCGAAGGCACGCAGTCGAAGGCGAGCGGTGTGCAACGAGGGAGTGGGCAACGATGTACTGATGATCCCTCCCGTGATCGGTGGCCGGTCAATTAGACATCCGACGCGGGTCGCTCGCAACGGGTTTTCTCGGCGAGTCGGCAGGCGTATCCACCGGCGTTCGTGGAAGTCCTCGGACCACGCCGAGGTCCGACGGCACAAAGGAGCGGGATCTCCGAAACGAGATCCCGCTCGGCATCTTCGTTTTCAGTGCTTGAAAACGTCCTTCGTCTTCTCCTTGGCCTGGCGGGCCGCGCCCTTCGATTTCTTGGCCTGTCCTTCGGCCGTCATACGCTCGTTGCCCACGCTACGGCCGACCGCCTCCTTGGTCTTTCCCGTGACCTCTTCGATCTTGCCCTTTGCCTTTTGCCCTCCGGCCATCGTCGTTCACCCTCCTAGGCCTGTGGGAAGTCGTGTACGCGGTCCGAGTGCCCCTTATGGGGCAGTGAAAACGGGGTGGCGGTCAATCGTCGGGACGAACAGGTGGGAGCAGTGTGCCGAGCGGGCCGAGGTCCAGGTTGAGGTCCTCCAGGGTCAGGCCGTAGTCGGCGCACAGGCCGGACATGCGATCGTGGAGGATCATGAGCGTGGAGCCCAGCCGCTCCTCCTGCTCCTCGGTGAGGTCCCCCTGGTCGACGCGGTGCAGCGCCTGGCGTTCCATGAGCTGGCGCAGGAGTTCGACCAGGGTGAGGACGAGCCTGACCAGGTCCCGTTCGACGGTGTCCGGGTCGGCGCTGATGCGGTGGGCGGGGTGCGGCGGCCCGGACTCTCGGGCGTCGTCCGGTACGGCGGGCAGCAGCCGGAAGGCCCGGAAGGCCCGGTCGGCCGCGTCGGAGACCTCCGCCAGGCGGTCCGGCGGATCGGGATGCCGGTCGGCCGCCGCGCCCGTCATGCCCTGTCCTCGGGATGAGCGGCTGCCGTCCACGGTGACGGGTTCTGCGCGCTCACGGAGACGATCAGGGCCCGTAGCGAGATACGGACCAGGTCGATGTCGGCGATCGACAGGACCAGGTCCCCGGTGACGACGACGCCTCCGCTGAGCAGGCGGTCGAGCAGGTCGACGAGAGCGACCTGGCGCTGTGCCAGCGGCTCGGCCCCAGGGAGCTGCTCCACGTCGTTCATGGCGCCCGGTCCGGCGCCCGGTCCGGCGCCCGGTCCGGCGCATGGTCCGGCGCCGGGCTCCGCGCGTCTGGCGGGGCGGCGAAGGAGTACGGCGCCCAGGGCCCGGTGACGTCGATCCGTACACCGGGCAGATCCTGGCCGGCGTCGAGGACCCTGGTACGGAATTCCGCTGCCGCGTCGCGCGAGAGAAGGTAGGCGTCGTTGACGACGTTCTCTCCGGCGCCGGCGGCGAGCTCTCCCTGCTGAACCCGGTGCCGGGCGTGGCCGGCCGCCAGGGCGCGGCCGATCGCCTCGACGCGTTCGGCGGCCTGCCGGGCGGCCCGGTAGGACTCGTCACGGGAGTGCCGCTGGGAACGACGGGCACGCAGATAGGCCCGGCCCGGACTGAGCCCGTCAGCCGTGCCGGCCACCGCCGACGACGCGCCGGTGGCCTGCGTGTCCGGCTGCGGCTCCACGTAGATCTTCACGCCCCATTCGAGGTGTCCCGCCAGCCGTCGCAGGGTTCGCGAGAACTCGTCGGCCTCGGCGCGCAGCATCGCCTCCACGCGCCCGTCGTCCAGGTACACCGTGGCGAGCCGCATCGGCAGCACGGTGGTGCGCGCGCCAAGGGCCTCGATCACGCCGTGATGGGCGCGGGCAACGGCCTCAAGCCAGTCCAGGTCCTCCAGATGGCGTCGCAGGGCATCTTCCTCGAAGTCCCGGGCGGGCACCGAACTCACAGCGGCGGCCAGCGCGCCCCCAGAGCCTTCCGGCAGCAGGCGGACGGGAGCCCCCGCCACGCCTTCCACGCCCTCCAGGACCGTGCCGAGGCCTTCTACGGCGCGCAGCACGGCGTAGGCATAAGCGACCCTTTCAGTCATCGGCGATCCCGTTCCCGCGCCGAGGGGCGGAGGGCCGCCGCGACGAGCGGTGGCGCCGCTCGACGGTCGCCCCTGGCTCCTCGCGCGTCAGCTCCCGCTCGCCTCGCAGGGCTTCGATCTCCGCGTGCAGGCGTCTGTTCTCCTCGGCCAGTGCACGGTCGTCGGCGCGGGAGGAGAGCGACGGGTCGTGTTCCCACCAGTCGATGCCCATTTCCCTGGCCTTGTCGACGGAGGCGACGATGAGCCGGAGTTTGACGGTGAGCAGTTCGATGTCGAGGAGATTGATCCGGATGTCCCCTGCGATGACGATGCCCTTGTCCAGGACGCGCTCCAGGATGTCGGCCAGGTTCGCCGAGGAGCCGTGGTCGTAGCCGTAGGGAGCCGTTGCCCGGGAGGGGTACGTGCTCAGCCGGTCGACCGGGGATTCCGACACCGCAACCACCTCGATTCCGGCTCAGGAAGCGTGGTCGCCCCGCCGATGGGCCGCGATCTCTTCCAGACGGTCGAGGAGCTGGTCCTCCCGCTCGTCGAAGCCCGCCTGGTCGATACGGCCCGCCAGCAGTGCCCGCTCCAGCTCGGCCAGTTCGCGCTCGACGGGCTCGGGGTCGTAGTACTCCCGTTCGGCGGCCTCGACCACCCGGTCGACGACCCAGCCCACGCCGCGTACGGGCGCCAGCGGGAAGGTGAGGAGTTGAGTCAGCAAGCCCATGAGCCGTGCCTCTCACACGAAACTGTACGGGGGCAGAGGTCCGCGCAGTCGGACCTCGCACTCCTCGCCCAGTTGGTTGGCCAGGCTGATCCCCGTGGCCAGGAACATCTCCTCCTTGTCCGCTCGGACCAGGAAGGAGACGCTGAGGAAGTCATGGCCGCCGGGGAGCGAGAGGCTCTCGTCGAACACGTACGGGCGCAGCGCCTCGACGATGCCCTTGGCGAGAGCCTGTTGTCGCGCATCGGCTTCCTGCGCGACCAGTTCGCCGAGCGCGAGTGACATCTGCGGGGTACCGGACCCGCTCCGCAGGACGGTGTTGAGTTCGCGAGCCTCGTCGGACTCCAGCAGGATCCGGCGCAAGAGCGCTTCCTCTTCCCATGAGCACTTCAGGTTGTACTCGGTGGCGCCTTCCAGGCTCCGCAACCGTTCCTGGTATTCGTCCGCCCTGTCCTCCAGAGCCGCCCGAACGGTTTCGTCGCTGTCGGCCGTCATGCCGAACCGCAGCGGCAGCACGGCACCGTCGGCCATCAGCCGCTCCTGGACCTCCTGGTGAGCCAGGACGTCACGCCGCCTGGGACGCAGGTCCTCGGGCGCGTCACTGACGACCGCACACAGAACTCCGGCGGTCACCGTGCGCAGCGTGCCGGGAGGATCACCGACGCCGTGCAGACCGTCCAGCTTTGTCGGGTGGTCGTTCGAGGTGATGGAGTACACGTAGACGGCCATGGTCACTCCCTCGGTCGCCGGGAGGCCGTTCTGGCCTGTCGACGACGCCGCTGCCGGGGCTCCTCCTCGTATTCGGGTTCCTCCTGGGCACCTTCGCCGTCCTCGTCCGCGTCGTACTCCTCTTCCGCGTTTTCTTCCTCGTCGTCGCCGGTCAGGGTGTTCCTGACGGCCTCCACAGCGCCGGTCAGGGCTCCCTTGGCCTTGCCTTCGGCCCCGCCCTCGGTGACCTCGCCGACGAGGTCGGTGAGCTGGGTGGGCTGTTTGCTGCCTGATTCGAGGTCGAGGCGGTTGCACGCCTCGGCGAAGCGGAGATAGGTGTCCACGCTGGCTACGACGATGCGGGCGTCGATCTTGAGTATCTCGATGCCGACGAGAGACACACGGACGAAGACGTCGATGACGAGGCCGCGGTCGAGAATCAGATCCAGGACGTCGTACAGGCTGCTCGTGCTGCCGCGCGACAGGCTCGTTCCGCCCTGTGGCACCACAGTCATGGCGCCTCCCTTCGCCGCCCCCTGGTGTGCGTCAGCGGCGCCGGTCGATCTGACCCCGCGTGTAACGGCGGGTCCGTTCGTACGCCAGCAGCTCACCTCCCGCACTCAGCGTCACGTGGTAGGTGCCGAGCACACTGGTGGTCTCCGGGACTCGCTCCAGTTCGAGTACCTCGACATCCGCTTCCCACCCGTCCTCGGTCGGTTTTATTGCCGAGACCGACTCGGGGGTGCGCCCGAGGAGCTCCTCCAGCTGCCCCGCGGCGGAGCGCATGGCCCAGGCCGCCGAGTGGCCGGCGGGTTTTCGCGAACTGCCGCTGCGGGCGCGGTGCACGGTGTCGTCACTGCGGGAGGGGCGCCTGCCACTCCCCGTGCCGTTCTTGTCTGACGCGGGCATGTTCCCAACTCCGTCGCTGGAGCGGTACTCCGCTATCACTCAAATGTACAATTTCACCATATACATCTTGAAAGTGTGCCGCGACGGGCCGATGGCGGCCGGGCGCCGCCGTGCGACCGTGCAGCGGCTCGCCGGAGGGAATGATCGATGAACGATTCGACGAAGATCGCTCTCGCTGCCGCAGTCGCAGGTGGCTACGTCCTCGGCCGGGCCAAGAAGGGAAGGCTCGCCTTCGGTCTGGCCACCTACATCGCGGGCCGCCGCTTCGGCCTCGAACCGCAGCAACTGCTCACCGAGGGGCTGCGCAAGCTGCAGGAGATTCCCCAGGTCGCGGACCTCAACGAGCAGGTGCGTGGCGAGTTCAAGGACGCCGGCCGGAAGGCTCTCGTCGCGGCCGCCGACCGCAAACTCGCTGACCTCGCGGACGCGTTGCACGAGCGGACGGCACGCGTCGGAAGCGAGAAGGAAGAGGGCGGCGAGGAAGAGGAGGACGAGGAGTACGAGCCGGAGGAGGCGGAAGAGTACGAGGACGAGGAGGCGGAAGAGGAAGAGGAAGAGGAGCCCGAGGAGGAAGAACCGGAGGAAGAGGAGGAAGAGGAGGCGCCCAGGGCCAAGAGGCTGACGTCCAGGCGCCGTCGGCCCGGTCACCGGGCCGAGGACGCCACCGAAGAGACGCCCCGCCGCCGTACGGCCAAGCGCCCGTCCGCGCGCTCCACGCCTCGCAAGGCGACACCGCACAAGAGCGCCGCCAAGAAGGCGCAGCCGGCGAAGAAGGCAGCCCCGAAGAGGGCCGCTCCCGCGAGGAAGACCGCGGCGAAGAGGACCGCGGCTCCGGCGAGGAAGGCCACGGCGAAGAAGACCGCCGCGCCGCCCCGGAAGACCGCGGCGAAGAAGGCCGCTGCCAGGAAGACCACGCCGAAGACGGCGACGGCCAAAAAGGCGTCCACGCGCAGGAGGTAGGCCATGGTCAGGACGGCGCAGAAGACCGCGCAGGCCGAACTCTCCGGCCTGGACCGGTTGCGCGACGAACTCGTCGACTACCTCGGTGCGCAGATGGAGCATCTCGCGGACGTGGCAGGCGACAAAGTAGGGGATCTCACCGACCAGTTGGCGGACGTGGCCGACAACGGCGGCGTTCTGCCGAAAGTCGGCGCCCGTGTCCTCCAGGGGGACTCACCGATCAAAGCTCTCATCGGTGAGAAGGCGAAAAGCATCAAGGACAGCGCGGTCGAGAAGGTTTCGAGCCTGTTCGGCGGCGGCAAGGGCCGCAAGTCCGGCACTCCCAAGGTCACGACCATCATCGAGCACCTGGACGTGGGTGTCCCCGTCCGTGTCGCCTACGACCACTGGACCCGGTTCGAGAAGTTCAGCTCCTTCGCCAAAGGCGTGCGCAGTGTGTCGCAGGGGGACGAGACCAGCAGCGACTGGAAGGTGAAGGTGGGCCCGTCCACGCGTTCCTGGAAGGCCACCGTCCAGGAACAGATCCCGGACGAGCGCATCGTGTGGACTTCGGACGGCGCCAAAGGCAGCACCAAGGGATGCGTCAGTTTCCATGAACTGACGCCCACGCTCACGCACATCGTGCTCGTCGTCGAGTACTACCCTTCGGGCCTCTTCGAGAAGACGGGCAACCTCTGGCGTGCCCAGGGCCGTCGACTGCGGCTCGACGCCAAGCACTTCCAGCGCTACGTCACCCTCTCCGACGAGGAAGCCGACGGCTGGCGCGGGGAAATCCGCGACGGCGAGGTCGTGCGCACGCACGAGGAGGCGCTGGAGGAGGAAGAGGCGGAGTACGAAGAGGAAGAGCCCGAGGAGGAACCCGGCGAAGAAGGGGAGGAGGCGCCGGAGGACGAGTATCCCGAAGCGGAGGACGAGTACGAAGACGAGGCCGAGGGGGAAGAGGACGAGGACGAGGAAGCATGAAGTCCACCGAAGGCGTGCGCCCCTCCGGCCGAGCAGATGCTCCCTCGCGGTGACACCCGGCCCGCTGGACCGCTCGCTCCGGCGAGCGCCGGGCATCACGTCGGCCGTGCGGGGATATCCGAGATGACGGATCGTCACATATGTGCACGCGTCATGCTCGTAGCGCTCGCCATGGTGCCTCGCGTGGCCAAGAACGCGGGTGCCGGAGAGGCGGGAGGCAGCGGTCAGGAGGATTCTCCCGTCGGGGACTCGGGCGCGTCCTTCGCCTTGGCCTTGTCCCGGACATCCCGCGGTGTGGGTGCGGTGACGTTCCGCTGCTCCGCCGACCGTCGCCGCGTCTCGTCGTCGGCCGGATGAGGTGTTTTCCTGGCACCGGGGGTCTTCATGACGTTCTCCGCTCTCTGGTTTCGGGTTCGCGGGCTGTGGCGCTGGACGTGCACGCAGCCGATGGGCCCTTACGCCCGCACGCCGTCGGCGATGCGCTTGCCGATGGTTTCGTCGATGTTCGCCCAGTACGCGAGGGCGCGTTCGAGGACCGGCTCACTCACTCCGTCGAGGAGGTGCCCCACGACGTTGTCGACCAGACGGTCGCGGGCCGCGTCGTCCATGACCTCGCGTACCAGCGTGCCGGGCTGTCCCCAGTCGTCGTCCTCCGGGTGGGAGACGTACGCGGCACGGGTGATCTCGCCGTCCGCTTCCCAGCCGGGCGGGGTTCCGTGACGGGCCGTGTCGGCGGCCGGGCCGCCCTTGGAGTTCGGGGCATAGACGGGGTCGGTCGTCCTGCGGTAGGCCATCGCGCCGTCCTTGGAGTAGGTGTGGACGTCGACGACGGGTGCGTTGACGGGAAGCTGCTGGTAGTTGGTACCGATCCGGTGGCGGTGGGCGTCCGCGTAGGAGAACAGCCGGGCCAGCAGCATCCGGTCAGGACTCGGACCGATGCCGGGGACGAGGTTGTTCGGCTGGAAGGCCGCCTGCTCGATCTCGGCGTGGTGGTCGGTCGGGTTGCGGTCGAGCGTCATACGGCCGACCGGGACGAGCGGGTAGTCGCGGTGCGGCCATACCTTGGTGAGGTCGAAGGGGTTGAACCGGTAGTCCGCCGCGTCCTCGTACGGCATGACCTGCACATGGAGTGTCCAGCTGGGAAACTCCCCGTCACGGATGTGCTCGAAGAGGTCACGCGTGTGGTAATCCGTGTCGGCGGCGGCCATCTGATCGGCCTCGTGCTGGGTGAAGAATTCGATGCCCTGGTCCGTCTTGAAGTGGTACTTCACCCAGAACCGCTCGCCGTCGGCGTTGATCCACAGGTACGTGTGCGACGAGTACCCGTTCATATGGCGCCACGTACGCGGAATTCCACGGTCGCCCATCAGCCAGGTGACCTGGTGGGCGGACTCCGGGGAGAGCGTCCAGAAGTCCCACTGCATGTCGTGGTCGCGCAGGTTGTTGTCCGCGCGGCGCTTCTGGGACCGGATGAAGTGCTGGAACTTCATCGGATCCTTGACGAAGAAGACCGGTGTGTTGTTGCCGACCATGTCGTAATTGCCTTCGGTGGTGTAGAACTTCACCGCGAAGCCGCGCGGGTCACGCCAGGTGTCCGGGCTGCCTCGTTCACCCGCCACGGTCGAGAACCGGATGACCAGGTCGGTGCGCGTACCCGGCTGGAACACGGCCGCCTTGGTGTAGCCGCTCACGTCGTGGGTCACTTCGAAGTGACCGAAGGCGCCGCTTCCCTTCGCATGCGGCTGGCGCTCGGGAATCCGCTCGCGGTTGAACTGCGCCATCTGCTCGATCAGGTAGGCGTCCTGCAGGAGGACCGGACCTCCGGGCCCGACGGTCAGTGAATGTTCGTCGCTCTCCACCGGAGCACCTGAGTCGGTTGTGGTGGCGGTGTGGATCTCCGTCATGACATTCCTCCTTACGTCGGGCCTCGCAGCCGGTCCTTCAGGGGCCCATAAGGCGCGTGACCCTGGACAGCCGCGTCAAACGTCCTCCGGGCGACGGATCAGGCGGAGAAAAGCCGGCCCGCGTGCCTCCGATTATTCGAGGCAAAGGGGGTACTCGGTAAAGCATCGATCAACAGGAAGGGAGGTCGGTCGGATGTCTACCAGCACGCTTCTGGCGATCGTCATTCCCATCGCGGTGGTCGTCGTGCTGATCGTCCCGGCTCTCGTTCTCTCCCGGCGGCGCCGGGCTCTGCGCGAGCGGTTCGGTCCGGAGTACGAACGGACGGTCGACGACGCGGACAGCAGGCTCGCCGCCGAGCGCGAACTCGGCGCACGCCAGAAACGCCATGAGAAGCTCGACATCAAACCGCTGCCCGACAGGGTCCGCGAGCGCTATGCCCGGGACTGGGACGATGTGCAGCACGAGTTCGTGGACCGGCCTGAGGACGCTGTGCACGACGCGGACCGGCTGGTGACCTCGCTGATGGAGGAACGCGGCTATCCCACCGGCAGTTACGACCAACAGCTCAAGGATCTCTCCGTGGAACACGGTCGCACCCTTGAGCACTACCGGGCCGCTCACGAGATCGACATGCTGAGCACGGGCCATCAGGCCACGACCGAACAACTGCGCAGCGCCATGGTGCACTACCGGGCGCTGTTCGACGAACTCCTGCTCGACGGCGGCCAGACGCGCCATGTCACGGCCTGACACCCGAGCGGACGGGAACCGACGGACACGGAGCCGACACGCGTCGCGACGACACACCGCACGCCGCTGACGCCTGACCGGCCATCGGTCACCTCGTGCGGCCTCCCGAGGCCGGCACAGCTCCGGACAGCACCTCGCCGCCCGATACCGCAACTACCGCCGTGCAGGCCCCGGACAGCCTGGTCGCGCGCGTGGACACCGGACGGGCGGCCCTCAACCCACAACCATCCCCTCGACCCACAACCATCCCCTCGACCCACAACCATCAGCGGCCGACACGTCGGCCCGAGAGAGAGGAGAAGGCCGTGATCGCCGTCGGCGTCATCCTGCTCGTCCTCGGATTCGTCTTCAATATCGGCTTCCTGTGGACGATCGGGATCATCCTGCTCGTGATCGGACTCGTCCTGTTCGTGCTCGGCTCGGCCGGCCACGCCGTCGCCGGCCGACGTCACTACTGGTAGCCCGCACCCGCGTCGGATCACGTCCCGCCTCTGTGTCCGGAGGAGCACTATGCCTGCTGGATCGAGTTCCAAGCGCGAACGACAGTACGAACACATCAAGAAGAGCGCCCAGGACCGGGGCGAGACCGCCGAGCGGGCCAAGGAGATCGCCGCACGGACGGTCAACAAGGAGCGCGCGAGGTCGGGCGAGTCGAAGACCGCCGGCCGGGCCTCCATCCGGGACCCGTTGTCCGCCTACCAGCGTGGCGGGCAGCGCTCCCACAGCGGTGCGCAAGGACCGACCAGGGACCAGCTGTACGAGGAGGCCAGGAAGCGGAACATCCATGGTCGCTCCTCGATGACCAAGAAGCAGTTGGCGAACGCCCTGGGCCGTTGAGGAAGCGCGGCTCCCGCGTTCGTGCGCGCTATGCCGGCCACCCCGGTGAACAGGTGACACGCGGAGAGAAGATGAAGTGCCGTGACCGCCCAGAAGCCGCTCGTGCGCAGGGCCGAAACGGTCTGCGCGAGGGCCGGTCACCTCCGGGGCGAGCGGCGCCTACGCGTGCTCCTGGCGCGAACACCTGGTCTGCCGCAGGGGCCGACCCTGCGGGGCGCCGCCGGTGTTCCGGGCCCGGGCGACGGCCATCGTGAGCTGCCGCTGGAGCTGATCCGGCAGCGAGATCCCCTGCTCCACGGCGGCCACCACGTCCCTGGCCAGCCGGTGCAGCTTGGTATTGGTGTTCTGCGAGGCCGTGACCAGCGCCTCCCATGCCTCATCCGGGTGCAGGCCGAAGGACGCCATGAGGATTCCGCGGGCCAGGTCTATGTCCGGCCTGGTCCGCATCGCACGCCGCAGCTGCACGACCTCGACCTGGAGGAGCCCGTCGTCCACGCCCGCGCCGCTCCCGCCCTGCGCGCGGGGTCCGTCGGTGGACGAGCCGATGTCATCGGGCGCCGGCAAGAAGAGGGCGTAGGTCTCCGTGACGGTCAGCAAGCGTTCGACAACCGGGCTTGCGGCGGTCACGATGACGGCCTTCCCGTCGTGCATCGCCTGACGGCGAACGGCCAGCAGAACGTTGAGTGCGGAGCAGTCCGCGAATGCCATGCCGCCCAGGTCCAGGTCGATTCCCTCGGCCGACCTGGCGAGGGCGAGGGTGAGTGCGTGGCGCAGGTCCTGACTGTTGTCGAGGCAGAACTCCCCGCTCACTGCGACCTTCACCCGGACACCGTCCGGTCCCGTCCGCACCAGCAGCGCGGTGGCCGACGGAAGCGACGCAGGGCGTACGACCGCGCCCCCACTCGTACACGGAGCGTCGTAGGGCGGTTTGATCATCGTCGCCTCCTCCACGTCTCCTTCTCCAGGCTCTTACGCCCCAACTGATACGTCAAGATAAACGTGAATATCTTTTCATGCTTTTGTGTGCATGAAAAAGCAGCCGTAGGATTTGGCCATGCCGGAAGTCGATGGAGTGCCCGAGCCGCATACGGGATGGACGTTCGTGACCAATCACGCGCGGGTCCTGGCGAGCATCGCCGACAACCACAACGCGCGGATCCGGGACATCGCCGCCCGCTGCCGGCTCACCGAACGTGCCGTCCAGAAGATCATCTCGGATCTGGAGCAGGACGGTTACCTCTCCCACACCCGCAGCGGACGCACCAACCACTACCAGATCGACCCGAGCAAGATCCTGCGCCATCCGGCCGAGGCCGGGCTCACGGTGGCTTCCCTGCTGTCGATGCTGGTGAGGGCCGAGGTCGAACGCCAGGGCACGGTCGAGCAGGCCCAAGCCGACTTCTGAGCCCCGCCCGGTCGGTGGGTGAGACCCGGAAACCCCGGGTCACGGTGGAGCCCCGCACACCGCCGGCCGCCGGTGCTCACCGCCCCGGGCGCGGTGGTGCCTCGGTGATGTCGAGGAAGACCTGGTCCGCCTGCGGCCAGCGGTCGGACACGGTCTTCTTGATGCGTACGGAGACCGTCTCGACCTCCTCGCTGTCCAGGCCGGGGACCAGGTCGATCCGGGCGGCGACGAGTGCCGAGTCCGGGCCGAGGCGCATGGTGAGCAGCTCGGCGACATTGTCGATCTCGGGCTCGCCATCGAGCATGCAGCGGATGGCGGTGCGTACCTCGGGGCCGATGGCGGCGCCGATGAGCTGGTCGCGGGACTCGCGGGCCAGCCGGTAGGCGACGTACACGAGCAGCAGCCCGATGGCCAGGGAGGCCGCCGCCTCCCACGCCGGGTTCCCGGTGGCGAGGTGCAGTCCCATCCCCGCCATGGCGAGAACGACTCCGACCACGGCGGCGCTGTCCTCGGCGATGACCGTGCGATGCGCCGGGTCGTGGGCCGTACCGCCCTGCCGACGAGCCTGGTACAGCGCCCGCAGCAGCGAACCGCCCTCGGCGAGCAGTGCGACCGCGAGCACGGCGATTCCGGCGGCATAGCGCGGCACCGACACGGTCTCGGTGCTGTGCAGGGCCTCTGCCGCCTGGACGAAGGAGAAGCAGGCGCCCATGACGAAGATGCCGATCGCGGCGAGCAGCGACCAGAACCACCGTTCCTTGCCGTAACCGAACGGATGCCACCGGTCAGGCGGACGACGGCTGCGGTGCAGTGCGGTGAGCAGGAAGATCTCGTTGAGGCTGTCGGCCGCCGAATGCGCGGCCTCGGACAGCAGGGAGGGCGAGGAGGCGACGAACCCGCCGACGGCCTTGGCGACGGCGATGACCAGATTCGCGACCAGCGCGACGACGACGGTCACGCGGGTACGCCGGTCCGTACGGGCCCGCCGGGCCTGCTCGGCCGCGTTACCAACTCCTGCGGACATCACATCGCCCGCCCAAGCATCGCTTCGTACATCCGCCACCCCTTCCGTCACGTTCCGTACGGGGTGAGACGGGCGACGGTCCGCACGAGTGATCTGTGCACCACCGCACTCACGAGTGCCCGATATGAGTGACCTCACACGGGTGGGAGCGGACCAGCGGATGCTCCCCGCCGGGCTCACGGGACGACACGACCGGGGCCCGGGTCTGGCCGGTCCTGCGTCAGGTCCCGGCGATCGGACTTGCTGACCGGGGGAAACCGTCACGACGTCACCCAGTTGATGCCGTTGGTCGACGCGGTCCCTCGCACAGGCGGGCCGCGGGGGCGCCGGCGGAATCGGCGCAAGGCGGCTGTTCGCCTGTCCGCCGACTGCGGCCATCGTCCCGGAGGGATCGGGCTGGAGGACGAACAGCACCGGTGACAGGACGAGTCGGGGTGAGGAGTGGGGGAGTGCGGGACGAACGGCGGCGGATTCGGGCGGTGGTGGGCAGCGCAACCGTGCCTGGCAGTACACGACGTGAAGGCGAGGCCAGGCTCCTGTGTGGAGTTGGTGTCGCATCGGTGCCGGGTAGCTCATAGTGGACTGCTTCATGCCATCGATCTCTTCAGAAACGGATGCCCGTGACCACCGCTGCCAGCGAGCCTTCCACCGAGCCTGTTCCCGGCCGGGTCTGGACGATCCGTCTGACCGGGCATGCCGACCGCACCGCCACGGTCACCTGCACCACCGCGGCCTGCCGGATGCCGCCCCGCTCCAAGGACGTCGCCGGCCTGCGCGCGTTCGCCGCCCAGCATGCCGCCGCCCATGCTCGGGTCGCCACCGTCCACACCAACGCCTGGTGTCATTGCGGCTCCACGCAGTGCGCCGCCCACCCGGACAGGCCCGTCCACTGCGCGGGCGGCGTGGCGCTGGTCCTGCAGCACGACCCCCTGGTGGGACGCGTCTGGACGCTCGAAGAGGTCTGTGAGGCATGCGCCCCGCTGATCCCCAACGCCCGTGTCCTGGCCCGCGCCGCCCGGCCGGCCCGCGCGGGCCGCCGGGACGGACAGGCGCCGCCGGCCCAGGTGCCGATGCCCGCACGGCCGGGTGTTCCCGGCGGCTTTTCCTCCCCCGCGGCCCAGCCCGCCGACAGCCCGGCCCGGCAGCCCCGCCGCCCACGCCGCACCTCTCGTCCCACCCAGCGGCGCGGTCAGGGGCAGGGGCGCTGAACAAGGGCCCGGTGGAGCCGGCGCGTGAGGCGGCGCCGCGGTGGCCGGGTGACCGCGGAGTCACCCGACCGGCGAACCAGCCACACCATCAGGCGAACCGGTCACACCATCAAAGGGCGACGTCTCGGTCCTCCCTCGTGCCGGGCGGGGCCTCCTCCCCGGCCCTGTGCGGCACACCCCGGGCGCCCGTCCGACCGGCTGAGGACGCCCTCTCGGCAGCCGCCCGACCGGGCGGCCGTGCGTCACCCGCGGACCGGCTCCGCGTCCCGCTCCTCCCTGGGCGAACGGGCGGCGGGCGTGGCGAACACGGCGGCCACCACCAGGACGAGCACCAGGATCAGGGCGTGCCGCAGACCGAAGTGCTCACCGAGGTAACCGAGGGAGGGCGGGCCCACCAGGAAGGCGACGTAGCCGACCGTCGCCGCCAGTGAGACGCGGGCGGCGGAGTCCGCGCCGGAGTCGCCGGCCGCGGAGAGCGCGACGGGGAACCCGAGCGACGCCCCGAGGCCCCACAGCACGGCCGCCGCGGCCGCCACCGCCTGGTTGTCCACGAAGATCACCAGGGCCAGTCCGGCAGCCCCGACGAGCGCGCTCCCGCACAGCGCCGCAGCCCGCCCGAACCGGTCCACGAACCGCCCGCCGACGAACCTCCCGAGAGTCATCGCGGCGGCGAACACGGCGTAGACGGCCGACCCCAGCGCCGCGTCGAAACCGTGCCCGTCCACCATCACCAGCGGCAGCCAGTCGTTCGCCGTGCCCTCGGCCATGGCGAGGGCGAGGATGACGCAGCCGATGAGCAGCAGCGCCGGGTCCTTCCACACCGCGGTGCGCGCCGCACCCGGCTCGCGGCTCTCGGCCGCGCTCTGGCGGCCCACTTCCACGGGGACGCTGCGGATGACCGACGCCAGCGCGGCCAGCACCACCGCGGCGACGACTGCCAGATGGACGACGACGGGGAAGCCGACCGCCGTCAGGCACATCCCGGCGACGGCGCCGAGGACGGTGCCGAGGCTGAAGAAGCCGTGCATGGCGGGCAGCGTCGAGCGGCCCAGCAGCCGTTCCACCTCCGCCCCCTCGACGTTGAGCGCCACCTCGCCGCCGCCCATGCCCAGTCCGAACAGGCCGAGGCCCACAGCGACCGCCGGGCCCGAACCGGTGGCGGCCCCGACGCCGACGACCACGGCACCGGCCGCGATGGCCGACGTGCCGGCCAGGATGACGAGCCGGGCACCCCAGCGGGCCACGAGCGCGCCGGAGAACAGGATGCCGATCATCGAGCCGACCGACAGGCCGAAGAGGATCAGACCCATCTGCGCCGTGGAGGCGCCGAGCAGGTCGCGTACGTCCGGGGTGCGGGTCACCCAGGAGGAGATCGTCAGACCGGGTGCGAAGAACAGGACGAAGACGGCGGTACGGCGCCGGGCCAGGTCGGCGGTCATGGGCGGTGGCTCCAGAGGTGTCCGTGCAAAAGTCTGTACGACCGTACACACTCACCTGTACATCTGTACACACTCCGGAGCGGCCGACCCATGACACATTGAGGGCGTGAGCGGCACACGACGCGAGATCCCGAACGATCCCGGACGCAAGGAGCGCATTCTCGATGCGGCCCTCGACGTGATCGCGGAGGGCGGCGTGCACAGGACCACCCATCGGAAGATCGCGGCACGGGCGGAGGTGCCGCTCGGCTCCCTGACGTACTACTTCGACGGGATGTCGGACCTGTTGGCCCAGGCCTTCGCGCGGCTGTCGGACACCATGTCCGAGCTCTACCGGCGGACCCTGCAGTCCGCCGGCTCCACGGCCGAGGCCGAGGCCGCCGTCGTCGAGCTGATCTGCGGTCCGGCCTACGCCACGGACCGCGACATGACGCTCATCTTCGAGATGTACGCCTACGCCAACCACAACGAGGCGGTCTCCGTCACCACCTGCACCTGGCTCGAACGCAGCCGGGACAGCCTCGCCCTGCACTTCACGCCCGGCGTGTCCCGCGCGCTCGACGCGCTGATCGAGGGCTGGCCGATGCACCGCGCCTTCGCCGACGCGCCGCTGGACCGGCGCCTCGTCACCGAGACCGTGCACGCGATCGTCGCCGCGGGCCCGGCCCTGTCCACGAACGGGGACGGTGCCTGAGCAGCCGGCCGGAGCGGCGGTCACGGGCCCGGCGCGAGGTAGCAGCGCGCGAGGTCGCAGGCGGAGCCGACGCAGGTGAGCGGCTGTTCGCACGGGCCGGGGCGTGCCGGCGGCTCGACGCGCGGTTCGCCGCGGCTCCGGCGATGGTGACGGACGCCTCGTTCACGCCTGAGGCACCTGCGTGAACGAGGCCCGGTCATGACTCAGAAGACGCGCCCGACATCCTGGCGGACGATGGCCGCCATACTGTGCTCGGCCAGGGCCGCGATGGTCATGGACGGGTTGCAGGCACCCGTGGAGCCCGGGATCCGGGCGCCGTCGAGGACGTAGAGGCCGTGATGGCCGAGAACGCGCCCGTGCAGGTCGACGGCGTCGCCCATGGGCACTCCGCCCAGGGCATGCCAGGTGGAGGGCGCTTCGGCGTTGGTGTCGATCATCATGCCACCGCCCGCCTGGGCGAGCGCCCGCATGCGTGCCGCGATGAGCTGTTGCAGGGCGGCGTCGCCGGAGGACGGCCAGGTCAGCACGGCGTCGTCCGTGTCCGCGTCGTACGCCCAGGTGCCGGCGGCCTCGACCAGGCCGAAGCCGATGACCGACATCGCCTTGACGCCCGGCTGCTGGATCGGGGACCCGGCGTGGACGACGGTGAGCGGGATGGCGCTGTCCGGAACCCGGCCGCCCACACAGGCGGGGCCGCCCTGCTGGGTGCCGATGTCGCCGTCCATCCCGATCCAGGCGTAGATCCGGTCGCCGTTGTTGCCCCACTGCGTGCCGATGGCATCGGGCAGATCGGGTGTCAGGCCCTTGGCGCGCGACTTGACCAGGAGCCGGGTCGTGCCGGGGGAACCGGCGTTGAGGAAGACGGCGTCGGCGACGATGCGCTTCTTCTCCTGGACGTTTCCCCCGGTGTCGATGCGGTCGACGGACAGCACCCATCGCCGGTTCGCGTCGAGCGCGATGTCACGGACGACGTTCAGTGGCGCCACTTCGACGAGTCCGGTCGATTCCGCCTGGGCGAGGTAGGTGACGTCGATCGAGTGCTTGCCGCCGTTGTTGACGCCGAAGGCGATGTCGCTGGTGGTGTACGTCGCGTCGTACTGGCCGTACAACTCGCCGCGGACGTAGCTCCAGTCGATGGGCAGCGGCACGTGGAACGGTGTGAGGCCCGCGGCGGGGGCGGTGCTCTCGAAGAGCCGGGACGACGCGTAGGGATCGCTGGCCAGGACGTCGTAGGGAATGGTGGAGATCCCCAGGGCACGGGCGACGGTGGGGTAGGCCCACCGGTCCAGGTCGTCGTACAGGCCGGCCGCCACGGGTATGGACGCGGCGAAGTCCTCCTTGGCCGGCTGCAACGTCATGCCGTGGTACATGATCGACCCGCCGCCCACCGCGGCCCCGCACATGGCGGTCATGCCGTCGCCGGCCACGGCCTCCAGGACACCGGTGTAGGGCGTCCACGTCTTGTCCACGCCGGGGATGACGCTGTGATCGGTGAGCCACGCGGACCGGTTGTCCATGGTCGCGAAGCGGCAGAAGGTGGTGGCGTCGGGGCCGGTGGGCCAGCGTCGCCCGCGTTCCAGCACCAGGGTGGTCACCCCGGCCTGGGCCAGCCTCAGGGCGGTCACTCCACCGCCGAAGCCGGTGCCGACGACGACGGCTCGCGCACGCTCCTCCGTCACCGGAGCGGACGAGGGCGGCACGGACGCGGAGGTCGCGGCCCGTGCGGTGGTGGCACCGGCCACGGAACCGGTGAGCGCGGCCGCGCCGAACAAGGCCGCGCCGAGGAGGCGTCGGCGATCCATACCGGGTGCGGACTGAGCGGAAGCACTGTCGGGCATGGGGGATCCCATCGGATGGGCCACTCATGGGCTACGGACCCACGGGGCCGGACTGTGTGGGGAACGGAGGGATGCCTGAGCGAGGTGAAGAGAGGCCGGGAACCCGGGCGTTGACTTCGAGCAGTCGTGCGGGTTGCGGCCGCAACGCCGTACCAGGCCACATCGAGTTGATGTGTCCATGGCGTTTCTGGCGTCGCCACCGTAGCACCGTCTGTCGCACTGTGCCATTAAGTCGCAGTGTGACGTGAACTAAGATCGGCGAAGCCGAGTCGAGGGGGAGGCGCGTGACCGGAAGACCTGAAGGGCGTGCCGGCAGGCCGCCGTTGACGGAGCGGCGCCGCAACGCGACACGTATGGAGATCGCCGACGAGGCGGTGCGCCTCTTCGTCGTGCAGGGCGTGGCGGCGACCACCGCGGAGGACATCGCCTCCGCGGCGGGGGTCTCCACCCGCACTCTGTGGCGCTACTTCCGTTCCAAGGAGGAGTGCGTCCGCCCCCTTCTCGCCGCGGGTATCGAGATGGCGACCGAGCGTCTGCGGGCTTACTGGAGAGGCGACGGCTCGTTCGCTCATGCGATCTCCGGCTTCGACGATCCGGGGACGGTCGCAGCGCAGCCCATCGAGGCGCTCCGCGACCTCGTGCGGTTGAGCCGGGACGAGCCGGGGCTGCGCGCCGTATGGCTGGAGGCGCACTTCGACGCCGAAGAGGTGTTCGCGGGCGTGATCGCCGAGGGCACGGGTCGCTCTGCGCGTGACCTCGCGGTCCGGGTGGAGGCAGGCATGCTCAACGCCGCGTTGCGCGTCGCCGTGGAGGACTGGGCGGTGCAGCCAGTGGAGCCGGAGGGGCCGTCCCTCGGCGAGGCTCTGGCCGCGGCGCTTCTTCTGGTGGCCCGGCTCTTCGAGACCGGGGCCGCCGACGCCTCCGGTGCGACGCGATTGCTTCGTCTCTCCGTCATCGGTCCCGCCGCACGCGACGATCCGTCGGACCGCCGCGTCACCGATTGACAAGCCCGACGCGGCTGTTCGCCCCTGTCGCACTGGGGCCCATGGCGCTGCGAGGGCTGCGGCACGGTCACGCCCGCGCCTGCCGGTCACGTGCTGCGGGCCCGTCCACGACCCTGCGGCCGATCGCGCACGGCGGCCCCTCGCCGGCCCTCGGCGCACCGCGACACGCGGCGAGTGCACGTGGCGTCGGTCGGCGGGGGCGCCCCGGAGGCCGGCCGTGACGCGCACTTCGCGGCCTGCCGGTGTCGGGGCGCGGCCCGGTCCTCGGCCCTTGGGTGCGGTGCTACGTGTCCGACGTGCGGCCCCGCGCGACCAGTTCCCTGACCTCTTCCGCGGACACGGGCACCCCGGGTGTGTCGAAGAACCAACGCTGGGCGTCCTGCCGGCTCAGGCCCTCGGGCCGCTCGGCCATGTAGGGCTGGACGTAGACGGGTGTGCCCGGCTGGCTGGGCCGACTCTGGGACAGGGTGCCGATGTCGACGGCGTCGTAGCCCAGGGCGTCCAGCAATCGGCTCACCGCCTGTTTGGCCGACGGGTCGTCGCCCGCGATGGGCAGGGCGCTGCGGTCCGGGGCTCCTGCCGGGCGGGCGCTGGTGGCCAGGCGGTGGAAGTCGATGTTGTTGAAGGCCTTCACGACGTGGGATCGGGACAGGTGCCGCTGCGTCAACTCGCTGGAGGTCAGCTCCGACGAGTCCAGGGCGGTGATCCGGCCGTCGCGCTCCGGGTAGTAGTTCATGGCGTCGATCACGGTCCTGCCCGCCAGCGATTCGGCGGGCAGTTGCGCATGGTTCCTGAACGGGATGGCGGCCGCCACCAGTTCACCGGCCTCGACGGCCTCTTCCACGGTGACGGCGCGGGCGCCGGTACCGAGACGGGCGACGAGGTCGGCGAGGGTCTCAGGACCGCGGGAGTTGGTGACGAGCACCTGCAGCCTGGCCTTCACCGCCAGGCCGGCGAGCGCGCCGCCGATCATGCCGCTGCCGATGACAGCAAGGGTTCGTGTGGTCATGGGTGCCTCATGTGATGTGCAACTTGAGTCCGTATGTGAAACTGAGTGTCACTGTAGGCATTGAGTTTCGTTCCTGCAAGTCAGGGTCGACGACCAGGTATGATCGCGGGGTGACCAGTGAAAGGCGGACGAGCACCAGAGCCATCGCGCGAGCCGCCGTACAAGCGGAGTTGGGGCAGGTGGCCTTCGAGCTGTTCCGTCGCGACGGCTTCGAGAAGGTCACGGTCGACGACCTCGCCGCGGCAGCCGGCGTCTCCCGCAGCACCTTCCTTCGCTACTTCGGAACCAAGGAGGACGCGGTTCTCGGCACCGCCGATGCCAGGGGTGAGCGGGTCGCCGAAGCGTTGCGCGCACGTCCCGCCCACGAGGGCGAGTGGACCGCGCTCCGGCAGGCCCTGGAGGTGGCGATCGAGCCCTATCACCAAGACCCGGCCGCCTCCCTCGCCATGACCCGCCTGATCCGTGACACTCCCGCGTTGTGTGCCCGGCAGTTGGAGAAGCAGCACGGTTGGCGCCCGGCCCTCGCACGGGCTCTCGCCGAACGCGCCGGCTCGGCGGGGGCACCGGCGATCGGGCAGTGGGTTCGTGCCTCCGCGGCCTTGGACTGTCTGAACGCGGCCGTCGACCACTGGAGCGACTCCGACGGCCGGTTCGACCTCGTCACCCTCCTCGACGAAGCCTTCGCCGCACTCGGCCCGAGCTGAGGGCCGTCCTGTCGGCCGGCACCGGCCCACGCAGCGTTGATACTCCACCGCGGTGGCAGGTGCCCTTCCCCCGGCGGATGGTCGTGGAGCCCGCAGTGGGAGGCGGCGGCCGGCCAGGCGCTCGCCCACCTGCTGGTCGCCTCCCAGGGGCAGCCGCTGGAGGTCCCGGGCGGTCTGACCGCGGACGTGTTCCAACGCGCGCTCGACGCCCTGCTGTCGGCAGGCCCCCCGAAGCGGCGCGCCGTCCTGGCCGGACCGGGACAGCCCTCCCCGGACACGGGCGTCGACATCCTTCTCGTACCGGTCCATCCCCGGACGGGTCAGACCTGGACCCCCAGCGGACCGACCGGGGGACGTTCCGGCGCACCTTGGTCCGGCTACCGGCCGTGCGCAGCCCGTGGCTGCACACGATCCTCGTCGACAACCGCTGACACCGTCGTGATCAGCAGGTCCTGCGGTAGGGGACGTCGGGGATGTGGGCCCGCCACTCCTGCTTGGTCAGGCCGCCACCCGACATGGTGCACAGCTCACGGACGAGCCGTGAAGGGGCGATCGTATAGGTGCGGAACACGCCTTGGTCGTCCAGGCTCACCAGGGAGGAGTTGTCGGCGGTGAAGGTCGTCAGTTCGAGGTCGCCGACGGGGCCGGTGAGGGTGGATCCGAGCTGCTGACGTGATTGCAGGTCCCAGATCTTGATCTCGTCGGCCTTGGAGAGCGTGTTGTCGAACGCCGTGTCGTCGTAGACGCCGGCGATCAGGCGGCCGTCCGGGGAATGGGCTGTGGGGACGGCGCTTACGGTGAGACCGCCGACATTCAGAGCCTCGCCCTCGGGACCCAGCGTCTTCGGGTCGAGGAAGAACAGATTGCCCTGGACGCTGTTCGGGTCGGAATAGGCCGATTCGCCGTCGGGGCTGAAACCGTCGAGGCTCAGGTCCGGGGTGCCGGGTACGAGGATCTTGCCGGAGGGGAACGCCACCATGCCCAGGAGCGGGCTGACGACCACGGCTTTCCCGTCCGGCCGGAACGCCACCGTCGTCGAGAAGTCGAGCACGGCGGACTTGAGGGTGAAGTTCTCCTGTCGGATCAGCTTCATCGTCCTCAGGTCGTAGAACCTCAGGGAGTTGACGACGCCTCGCGCCCCGAGGTTCTTGACCCGGTCATAGGTGACATACGACTTGTCATCCGGGGAGATGGCCACGGTTTTCGTGGCTCCGCCCACATTGCCCGGCAGGGTGCCGAGCCGGACCCGCTTGACCAAGTCCCAGATCTCCACCCTGTCCTGCTTGTCCTGTGCCGCGATCAGCCTGCCGTCCGGGCTGAGCAGAAGGCGGTCTTCCACAGGGACGGTGAGTTCCATGCGTTTGGCCAGCGGTGCCGTGGACCAGATCTGGACTCTGCCACCGCCGTCCCCGCCGTCGGTTTGGGCTACCGCGATGGTCGACCCGTTCTGGCTCGCCACCGCCGTGGGACTGGAATCGGTCCGCTTGCCGTGCTGGGTGAGGCGGGATATGTCGAGGGAACGGACTGTCCCGTCGCCGCCGACGCACCGCATTTCGGAGTCATCGACGGAGAACCGGAACGTGCCGGACTCGCAGTCACTGGAGATCGTCCGGTATGTGAAGACCGGGTCCTCGGGCAGGATCGCGTCCCACAGGGTGAAGCCGAAAGCGACGAACTTCCCATCGTGGCTGAAATGCACGTCGCCGCCGCCCAGGCCGGTGTCCTCCTGCGACCGCGGTACCTGAATGAGGTTGGAATAGACGCGGTTGTCGTACGGGGCGCCCGCTGTGTAGAGGCCGCGGGTGGTCAGCATGGCGAACTGCTGGCCATCGGGGCTGAATGCCACCGGTCCGGGGTCGTCATCGGGTTTGAGACCGAACTTCGGGGTGGGGAGGTCCTTCCCGGTCCGCAGGTCTGTCCGGGTGGGGCCATGGTCCGAGACTCCCGTCAACCACAGCAGTCGTTCGTCCGGGGAGAAGGAGGGATGGAGTGAGTTGTCGCTGGTGCGTCGGAGTACTTGCTTTCCGGTGTGGGTGTTCCAGACGCCGGCGATGTAGCCGTTGTCGGTCGCCTCTCCGGTGGCCACCAGGTAGGTGCCCTGCCGGCTGAGGGAGAAGAGCGCGGGCCCGGTCAGGTAGGGACGGCCGCGTGGGTGCAGTCCGCGGGTGTCCAGCACGGTGGTGTTCTCGTCGTCGGTGCTCACGGCCACGGTCGTGCCGTCGGCGGACAGGCTCACGTTCCGTACTCTCGCGGTGGTCCGGTAGGAGCCGAGCCGCTTGCCGGTGTCCACGTCCCAGGTGCCGAGATTCGTCCCGCCGCCGGCGACGAGGATATGACCGGTGCGGTCGAGGTCGACCGCCGTCACGTCGAACCCGGGCAGTTTCACGGCCAGTTTCTCGGGCTGGTAACGCGCCGTGAGCAGGGCGGACCATGCCTCGGGGGTGTCACCGAGGCCGGCAGCGGCGACGGCCAGCCGCCGGGCGAGCTGCGGGTCGGTACGACCCAGGGACTGCGCCAGGCCTGCGACCTGCGCGGAGGTGGCCCGGTCGCGTTGGCGGACGACGGTCTGCCGCTGGTCGACGGCGACCACGGCGGTAACCCCGGCGACGATCAGCAGGACGCCGAACAGGGCCATCACCGCGCGGCGGCGGCGGGTGAGGAGCCGGCGGTGGGCGCGCCCCTGGTCGAGGTAGTCCCGTTGGGCATCGCTCAGTTCGGCGGTGCGTTCCGGAAGCCACCGTTGCGCGGCGGCGAGTGCGGTGGCGGCCGGCAGAAGATCCTTGGGCCGTCCGGCCTTGTCCCATCGGTCCGTGTCGAGTTGGAGGGTCTCGCGCCAGTCCAGGAAGACGCGGTCCGCCCTGACCCGGGAACTGAGCCTGTCCCAGCTGGAGATGAGCGCTTCGTGGGCGAGTTCGACGGTCTCGACGTCGGACCGCCCGTCCCCCTCGGCTCCTGGCCGGTCGTGGACGCGGGCCCGATTGAGGACCAGGAGCCGGGCGCCGGCCAGGCGTTGAGCGATCTGCCACTCGCGGTCGCTCAGCTCCGCGCGCGTGGTGAGGCGGCGGACCGGTGCCTCCGTCCCGATGGGGGTGCGCACGAGCCGGGTCAGCAGTTTCTCCGCGTGCTCTTCGTCCTCGTCGCCGACGTACTGCCTCCAGATCTGGTCGGCGTGCGTGCCCAGGGCGCCGGTGACTCCGCCGAGTGCGTCGTAGGCACGGTGGGTGAGGCGTCCGCCGCGCTGGTGGTCCCACAGTTGGGCGAGGGTGAAGCTGAGCAGGGGAAGGATGCCCGGCGCGTCGCCGGCGTCGGCCAGGATGCGGTTGACGAGCGCGTCCTCGTAGCCGATGGCCGGTATGTGGCTGACGGGCTTGGTGACGATGTCCCGTAGTTGCCCCTCCCGCATCGGTTCCAGGGCCTCGATCCGCTTCTTGGCGAGAAGGCCGAGGCGGGGATGGTCCAGGACGGGGCCGAGGAAGTCCGTGCGCAGGACAGCCAGCACCGAGACCGTCTGCGGTGACTTCGGGCCGAGGGCGTCGGCCAGGGCGTCGATGTCGCCGGGGACGAAGACCTCGTCGTCGAGGAGTTCCTCGAACTGGTCGACCACGATCAGCAGCCGTCGGGCGTGCTGCACGTGCAGGATGCGTGCGGCGACCCCGCGGATCCCGTGGCGGGCGATCTCGTCGGCCACCGCGGAGATCCGCGCGAACTTCTCCGCCTCGGCGCAGTCGGGCTCCAGCAGGTCCAGCAGCACGGCGGCCAGGCCCCGGAAGGCGGTGGCGTGGTGGGCGGGACGAAGGATCGCCACGGTGTCCTCCGCGTCGCGGCGCCGAGGTGCCACTCCCGCCATCGCGAGTGAGGACTTGCCGCAGCCGGAGGGGCCCACCAGCGTGGTCCACCGCTGTTCCGCCACGACCTGTGCGACCCGGGCCGTGTCGGCGTCCCGGCCGTAGAACGCCGCGGCGTGCGCCTCTTCGAACGGTTCGAGGCTGCGAAACGGCGAGGGGGGACGCGCCATGGCTGCCAGCGGGGGCCAGGCCGCGGCCAGCTGACTGACGGGAATCATGAAGCCGGCCGCAGGCTCGCCCAGTTCGGCCTTGACCATCATCCCGATCACGGCGCCGAGAGCCTGGTCCCATACGGGGCTGCCGCTGAAGCCACGGGAGACGCGGTAGCCGGTTCCGACCCGATCGACCTGGATCTGGCCGTCTGCCTGACGCCCGCGCAGGACACCCTCGTGCCAGACGCCCTGCCCGCGGCCCTCGGGAAAACCGACGATCTGGGCGACATGTCCGCGCATCGCCTCCGGCTCGATGTCGACGACCTGCGCCGGCCCGGCACCAGGCACGACGCTGTCCAGCCGCAACACCGCGACATCCGGGCCGATCGCGGCCCGGGAGGGACCCCACAGCACGACGCTTGCCGTGACCGTCGCCGCCGGACTGCCCGCCCCGGACAGCAGGGGCAGGTCCACGTGCACGCGCGCACCTTCTTGGGACTCGCCCCCTCGCGCCGGGCCGACCGCCGCCACGACGACATGCGCGCAGGTGATCGCGTGGCGGTCGTCGACCAGGAAACCCACGCCCAGCGGACCATCGGCGACGTCCGGATCGGGTGGGGACGCGAAAATCCGTAGAACGGCCGAGTCCGGGAAGGACGTGCGGCCTGCCTCGCTCTCCTCCATCAGGATCCGCCACCGGACGGCTCCGGGACAGAGCTGTCGGCCGCGGGTTTCTTCCAGGTGAGCGTGACCTTGAAGTTGGCTGCCGCCGCGGTGGACGACACCACGACATCGGCCTGGGCGGTCAACGAGAGCCCGAACTCGAGACCGATCTCGTCCGGCGAATGCTCCATGCCGGCGAAACCCTCGACGAAGCTCTCGGCCACCGGTCTGATGCCGGTCAGCATGTCCCCGAGCGACCGCGCGGCACGCGCCGCAAGCCGCCCGGAGCGCGACACGTCGGCCAGACCGTCCGCGACCTGTTCGATCTCGACCTGAACCGTCTGCTGAGGCCCGTCCTTGACGTCGACCGGAAGTTCCACCAACTGCTTCATCCGTCCCCCTACGTCATCCCACGTCTTGCCGACAGTGCGGACTTCGTCCGCCGCGATTCTCCGAGTCCGCCCGCCCCGGACGGGAGGTCCTCACGAAGCCGCCACACAGGTGTGGCCAAAGTGGCTCGATCCCAACGCCGAACGACTCAATCGAGTCGCCTGGCTCGCAGTGGGTCTGTGACTCCCGATGCCTCTCCTCGGCCTGTTCTTACCGGTGAAAGCGGTCAGCCACGTCGGGCCACGCAACCTGGTGACCGTCGACGACCTCAGGATGCCTCTGGCCGTCAGCCGGTTCGGCGCCCGTGGCGGACTCCGCTCCGAGCCTGTCGAGCATGTGGTGCACGGCGTGGACATCGAGCCCGAGCACGGCGAGTTGAGGTGCGCCGTGAGTGTGCGAGAGACCGATCGGGTAGGCGATCGTGTCCGCCCGGTCCGTACCTCACCACTGGGTGAGACCGCGAGGCCGGCAACGCCGTAGCTCGGGGGCTGGTCTGCCGCTCACGAGTTCGTCGGCGACGAGCCGTCCGACGGTGGGTGCCAGGGTGATGGCCGAGTGCATGACGGCGACGTAGACGGATCGGTCCTGTGTCAGGTATCCGATGGCCGGGCCCTGCGAGGGCATCGGTCGTCTGCCGATACGACTGCCCAGCAGGCGACAGCTGTCGCTGCCGCGGAAGGCGGCCCGCAAGCGGCGGAGCGCCTCTTGCGCGGCCTGCTCGGATGACGCCGTCGGCATGTCCTCGACCTGCGGGAGCGTCAGTACGAGGTCTCCGTCACGGACCTCGCGGACTTCGAGATCCGGGCCGGCCACGATGCTCCTGACCAGGTGGGCCGGTGCCGTGAGCCGCACCAGGTGGGCAGCGGACGCGGCAACGGGCAGGGCCGGCAGCAGCGGCTCGCACAGTTTGGGAATGCCGGTTCCGGCGGCGAGCACAACCGTTGTGGCGGCGTGGAATCCGGTGGCGGACAGCACTCCCTCGACGCGTTCACCCGTCATCTTCAGGGAGGTCACGACCGAGTTGTGGATCACCGTTGCTCCGCGGGCACGAGCAGCATCCACGAGTGCGTTGGTCAGTGCGGCCGGATCGACGCCTCCGTCGCTCGGAGTGTGGACGGCCTGCTCGGGAGGGTTGCGCAGGTTGGG
Source organism: Streptomyces fuscichromogenes (assembly GCF_014645815.1). Taxonomy (GTDB): domain Bacteria; phylum Actinomycetota; class Actinomycetes; order Streptomycetales; family Streptomycetaceae; genus Streptomyces; species Streptomyces fuscichromogenes. The sequence continues at coordinate 411,314 of NZ_BMML01000003.1, forward strand.
TTCCAGCGCCGCTATGTCGCTTCTTCCGACCCGGAACCGGCCGGGGCCCAACGGGGAGTCACGCTGGCCCTGGGCACGGGTCCAGGCCAGCGAGCCTGTCCAGCGGACAGCGACGTGGGGTAGCTCGGCTTCCAAGCGCCGGTAGTCCGCGAGCACGGAACCGCGCAGGTCCCGCGCTCCGCCGGGCCAGTCTCCTCCGCAGCCACCGATCCAGGCGAAGGAGTCGCCCGTCACTCCCGCAGCCGGCGCCGGTCCCTGGTCGAGCAGAGTCACCGGGACACCCCGGGATGCCAGGTGGTAGGCCACCGAGGAGCCGACGATCCCCGTACCGACGACCACGGCTGACATGAGCTCCTCTTCGCCGGGCCGATGACCGGTCAGGCTGTGACCGGGGGAACACTGTCGCCTTGCCGCGGGGATCCCGCAACCGAATCCAACCTGTCGTTCGACCCGTGGGCGGTGCGGTGCGGTGCGGTGCGGCGCGGGGCGCCGCGGTCGGCGGATTCAACGCGTGGGCTTCACGACATGCTCCACTGGTTTTCGGCGGTGGGCTCGGCGAGATCGCCGACCGCCTTGTCCGACCTGCACGGACCTGCTCGGTCACCCACGCCACGCCGCCGCATCCGCGCGAGTGGGGTCCTGCACCTGGGCAGAGCCCGGCAGGGCCCCAGTCGGGGCGCTTCCGGGTCAGGCCGGCTGCCAGGAGAGGATCGTCTGGTACTGCGCCTCGATGCCGCCGGCCGCGGTGATGCTCGACGGAACCTGATCCGCTGCCGTGATGTTGTGGTTGTCCTGGATCAGGACGCCCTTGTTGTCGTAGTCGGAGGGACCGTTCGGCCAGTAGTTGCCTTCGATGTCCGTCGGGTCGTATGTGCCGTCGCCGGCGGTGTAGTTGCCGTGTTTGCTGCCCCAGGGGGAGACGTTGATGTTCCACACCGCGTTGCCGAGTATCGACACGTAGGTGGCGCCGTTGTCGGTGTACAGGACATGGCCGCCGGAGGTGTTGAGCTGGTCGTGGACCACGTTCCCGCTGACATGCTCACCGGTGGCCATCGAGGTGCCGGTGATGCCGTTGGTGTAGACGGCTCCGCCGTCGCCGAGCAGCGACATGTGGTCGTAGATCAGGTTGTTCGAGATCGTGTTGTTGTTGGAGTAGTTGGGTTGTGCGGGCAGGCTCACCTTGTCGGGCCAGCCGCCCCAGCCGATGGAGATGGCGGTGTAGGGGACGTGGTCGATCTGGTTGTGGGTGATGGTCGACGTTTCGATGTAGCCGGCGTCGATGGCGACTCCGCCGTGGTACTCGGCGGCGGTGTCGTGGAAGTGGCTGTCCTTGACGGTGATTCCGCTGGTGTGCTGGGCGGAGCTGCTGGGCTGGGGGATGTCCACACCGCCCAGGTCGAGGCCGTTGCCGGAGATGTCGGTGAACACACAGGCGGTGACGGTGTCGTTCTGCGAGCCGTCGCCGAGGTCCAGTCCGGCCGCGCCGAGGTGGACGAAGTAGTCGTGGTCGAAGTGGATGGTCTTGTCGTAGGTGAAGCGCACCGCGGCGGGCATCTTCGTCCAGTTGCCGTAGGGGCAGGTGCCGCCGGCCACGAAGTCGCACAGTCCCTGGGTGGCGTAGCCGTTGGCGCCGGTGACCTGGTAGGTGGCCTGGATCTCGGAGAAGCCGGTGCCGGTGTTGGCGGTGGTGTAGTTCGCGTAGCTGAACTGGATGCCCTGGAAGCCGACGTGACCGGGTTCGTCCGAGGTCTTGCCGGAGGACGCCACCAGCGTGTCGAGCGAGGGTGCCTCGACGTCCGCGGTGGTGAGGTCCTCCCCGGAACGGGGGATGTAGTAGAACCGGTGCTCGCTCTTGTCCAGGTAGAACTCCCCGGCCTTGTCGAGGAGTTCGTAGGCGTTCTCCACCGCTGTCGGCTTCTCGGTGATCGACTTGCGGCCGACCAGGTTGTAGGTACGGCCTGAGTCGTCGGTGCGCATGACACGCTGGGTGGAGTTGTTCCAGCAGGGCTGGGCCATGGTGATGGTGGTGCTGGTCACCGAGGCGACCGGACAGCGCGGTTCGGTCCACAGCCCCAGGCCGCCCCGGTAGACGAACTCGATCGCGGACGGATTGCGCCAGCCGGCCATGGGGTCACCGGACGCCGTGGTGTATCCGGTCGCTGTCTGGGTCACCGACACCGGCAGGGAGCCGGTGGCGCGCTGGGCGCGCACGCCGTCCACGTACAGCTGCCGGGTGTCCAGGCCACTGGGTGCTGGGGCCGACCAGATGCCGCTGTCCGTGCCGGTTCTGGCCCAGCCGGTGATCCGGACCCCGCCGCTGATGACCGGGCTCTGTCCGGCTGCCGCCTTCCACCAGACGGTGCCGGCCGTACCGCCACCGGAGTCCGCGGCGGTGAAGGTCAGGGTCTTGGACAGCCGGTAGACGCCGCCGGCCAGCGTCACGGTGATCGGGCCGGACGTCGACGTGTCGACCGCCCGGACCGCGGTCTGTGCCTTGGTGAGGGTACGGAAGGGGGCGGCGGCGCTGGTTCCCGGGTTGTCGTCGCTGCCGCTGGGCGAGACGAAGTAGGTGACCGCTGCTGCCGCGCGTGCGGGCAGGGTGAGCACTCCGATGGGCAGGAGCGCGCAGACGAAGACCGCGATGACACGGTAAGAACCGATGAATAACAGTAATCGCTTCATGGAACTGACGCCGTGTGTCTGCTCTCTTGTGGGAAGCATGCTGGCAAGGTAGGGGTGTCAAGAGAAGACGTCAATGACGGTGGCCGTGAGACATCGGATCAATTGCTCTTGCTGTGGATCGAGTTCAGGCCTCGGAGGCTGTTATGGCACGCCGCAGGGGGCTGTGGGCCGGGATGTCCGGGGTGCGCAATCGACGTCCAGGGGATCGGCGCCCTACCGTGCGGGTGTGTACCGGGCCGCCGTCTCGACGTCCGCGGTGGTGACGAGGCGATCCTGCTGGTTGCGGCATTCGGCGTGCCGGAGGCGGACGACGGCGTCGAGGCCGCCGCCGGGGGCTGCCTCCAGGGTGACCTCGCCTCCGCCCGCGCGGGTGAGATGCCGGACCAACGGCAGACCCAGGCCGGTGCCGTCGTGGTCGGCGTGGGGAGCTCGCCAGAAGCGGTCGAAGGCTCTGAGCCGTTCGGCCTCGGTCATGCCGGGGCCCTGGTCGATCACATGCAGCTCGGCGGTGGGCGGGGTGCGGGTGCCAGGTGCGGGGTTGGTGATGACGGCCAGCGTGACGGAGGTTCCCGGTGCGGACACGCGGAGCGCGTTCGAGAGCAGGTTGTCGATGATCTGTTCCAGTGCGCCGGGGACTGCCAGCACCGGAACGGACGTGCCTCCGCACACGATGATGTCGACCTGCTGTTCGTCGGCGAAGGCCGTCCAGATGTCCGCGCGATCGACGACGACGGCATGGAGATCGGCGGCTTCTGCCCGGATCTCCGTGTTCTCCAGCCGTGCGAGAGCGAGCAGCCCCTGCACCATGCGGCTGAGCCGCTCCAGCTCCCCGAGCGCCTTGTCGAGGCTGTCCTGAGCGCCGGGGGCGAGGTGCGGCTCGAAGTTCTCCAGGCGCAGGCGGAGCGAGGTCAGCGGTGTCTTGAGCTGGTGTGACACGTCGGAGGCGAACGCCTGCTGAGCCTGGAGCAGGTGCTGGAGCCGGGTCGCGGTTCGGGTGAACGACGTGGCGAGCCGGCGCAGTTCCGGTGGACCGTGGTCGGTGGCCGGCGGATCGGTGATCCGGCCCTCGGCGAGCTGAGCGGTGGCGCGTTCCAGGGCCTGCACGGGGCGGGTGATCGAGCGCGCGAGAGCGAATCCGATCAGGGAGGCGGCGGCGAGGACCCCGAGACCGACGGCGGCGAGGACCGCCCAGGTGGTGCGCACCCTGGCCTTGAGCGGGCCCAGTGCGTACACCGTTCGCACCACACAGGCGACGGCGGGGTCGGACCCGCCCGGCACGGTGACGAAGAGGAACTCACCGTCTGCGGGCGGGGCCCCGCGCGTGCCGACGGCGGGGTGATCGTGCAGTGCCGTGGAGATGTCCGGCTCGGCGGACAGGTCCTCGCCGACCACGGCGTGGGCGGAGGTGTCGGTGAGGACGACACCGCTTCGGTCGGCGACCAGCACGGTACCGCCGGTCCGCCGCCCGTACGCGAGGGCGAGGTCCGGCAGGTCGGTTGTCAGCCCGTGCTCCATCTTGTCCTCGCAGACCTCCGCGAGCGTCATCGCCCCTTGCTCCGCCGTGCGGGAGTAGCGGGCCACCTCGCTGCGGGCGTAGAAGACGCCGAAGGGCACTTCGAGCGCGAGCAGGACGAGCAGTATCAGGCTCAGGTGGCTGAGCAGGAGGCGACGGGTCACCGGATCTCTCCGCCGCGCGCCTGCGTTGCGGCGGACGTGGCGTCGAGAGGTGCCGGGAGGACGAGGCGGAAGCCGATTCCGCGGATGTTCTCGATCCAGGAGGCGTCGCCGAGTTTGCGGCGCAGTGCGGCGATGTGGACATCGAGGGTCTTGGTGGGGCCGAAGAAGTTCGGTTCCCAGACCGTGTCGAGGATCTGCCGGCGGGAACAGACGGCGCCGGGGTCCTCGGCGAGGCAGGTGAGCAGGTCGAACTCCTTGGGCGCGAGGGCGATGGACGACCGGTGCAGGCGTACCTGCCGGGTGCGGCAGTCGATGGTCAGGGGGCCGATCCGCCGGATGTCGGGTGTCCCGGGATGATCGAGGCTGTTCGAGGGCTTCGAAGACCCACACTGGGGGTCCGCGACCGCTGGGCGGGCGCGGCGGGTGACGGCCCGGATCCGGGCGACGAGTTCCCGTACGCCGAAGGGCTTGGAGACGTAGTCGTCCGCGCCCAGTTCGAGCCCCAGCACACGGTCCACCTCGTCGTCTCTGGCCGTGATCATGATGATCGGTACGGACGAGCGGGACCTCAGCGCCCGGCAGACGTCGATGCCGTCCATGTCGGGCAGCCCCAGGTCCAGCAGCACCATCGCCACCTCCGGCGCGGCGAGGCCCTCGGCTCCCGTTCTGGCGTGTTCCACGGCGAACCCGAAACGGCGCAGCCCTTCCATCAACGGCCCGGCCACCCGGTCGTCGTCCTCGATCAGCAAGACACGCATGTCGAAAGGCTCACAGACGCCGGCCACGGCGCGTGGCGCAAACGCCGCAAGCTCCCCCGAGCCAGTGATCTTCCACGGTCGGCTCATTCGCCGTGGCGCGGCTTCTTGACGACATCAAGGGCCCGGCCAGCGTGGCGTAAGCCAGGAGTTAGGACGTCGGACGCCGGCCCTCGATCTCCCAGGTGACAGTCGGAACCTGATCCAAGGTCAGTTCGCGCGCCCCGATGCCCTCCTCGGCCGGTTCGGCCGGAACCGTGCAAGGCGAAACGCTCTTCCGGGGCTGCCTTCGGCCTTTCGCTGTATTCGCTCTGGCAATTCCCTTGATCGTCTTCCCGTAGCGTCGGTCGGGCGGTCGGTGCCACCGGAGCACCACCGGACAACCCGCCACCGCGAGAACCAGGGACACCGCATGCCCATGGACGAACTGCGCCGCATCCGCCCGGACCTGGTGGAGCCCTTCGCGACCGCGCTCCCGGGAGCACGCGCCACCGTGCTGTCCCGCCTGTGGGGCGCCTTCGTACGAGAACCCCTGCCCGGCGTGACCACGCGTCGCCGTGCGTCCGGATCCTCGGTCGTCGAGCTGCGACGCGGCGGTTCGCTCTCGGCGGCCGAGGCGGGCGCACGACCGTTCGCCGACGTTCCGCAGGACTTCGCCGTCTCGGGGCCGGAGGGGCCGATCAGCGACCCGGTCCGGCTGCTGGCACAGCTGGGCCTGCGTACCCCCGCGGCGGAGCGGCTGGCGGCCGAACTCGACAACAGCGTCGTCAACCTGGCCCTCGCCAGAGCCGCGAACGCGGGCCGGAAGGTCACTCCGGCCGACTCGGCGGACGCCGAGCAGGCGGTCGTCGACGGCCACCCGCAGCACCCCTGTTGCCGGACCCGCACCGGCATGTCCGTCGCCGACGTGCTCGCCTACGCGCCCGAGCACCACCCGGTCGTCCGGCTGGCGCTGCTCCGGGTCCCGGCCGACCGCTGGCAGGGCGCCGGCGACTGGCCGCGGGCACTGCGCGACGGCGACGCCTACCTGCTGCCGGTGCACCCCTGGCAGCGCGACCACGTGCTCGGCCACCACCGTGACCTGGTCGTCGTGGAGGAGACGATCCCGGCCCGCCCGCTGCTGTCCCTGCGTACCCTCGCACCGCTGGGCGCCCTGCCCGGCTGCCATGTCAAGACCGCGCTCGACGTCCAGGTCACCAACTACCGGCGCACCATCTCCGCGGCCGAGGTGGCCGACGGGCCGCCACTGTCCGAGCTGGTCGCGGCCGTCGTCGACAAGGCCGGACACGGCGGCAGCCTGCGTGTCCTGCGGGAACTGGGCGGTGGCTCGGTACGCGTCGACGGACGGCCTTCCGCGAGCCTGACGGCCATGATCCGGGAATCGACCGAGCGCCACCTCGACGCCGGGGAGATCGCGGTACCGCTCACGGCCGTGCACGCGACCGGAGCCGCCGTGGTGTCGGGGGACCCGGTCCGCTGGCTCGCGGACCTCGCCGGCCTCGTCCTGCCGCCGGCCCTGACGCTGCTGTCCATGGGGGTGGCGCTGGAGGCGCACGGCCAGAACACGCTGGTCGTCCTGCGGAACGGGCGGCCGGTGCGGATGCTGTACCGGGACCTGGACGGCGTACGGGTCAGCCCGCGCCGCCTGGCCCGGTGCGGCTTCACACTGCCGCCGCTGCTGGGCACCCGCGCCGGTGACGACATCGGCGCGCTGCGCACCAAGCTCTTCGGCGGCCTGATCAGCGGGGTCTTCAGCGAGCTGGTGGATGTCCTCGGCCGGACCCGGGCGGCTGAGCCGCGGGAGCTGTGGGGCACGGTCGCCGAGGCCGGACGGAGCGTTCTCGCCGACCTGCCGGAGCAGGAGGACGCGGCAGCGTTCTTCGCAGACACGATGCCGCTGAAGGCGACCATCGCGATGCGTCTGTCCGAGAATCCGGGCGCCGCGCAATGGACATCCGTTCCCAACCCCCTGGCGCTCTGCCGTTGACCTCTGACACCGACCGCTGTCCCCCTGGAGCGACCACATGACCACCGGCACAGCCCCCCACACCCATGACGCCACCTCCGTCCATCCCCCGGACGGAGAGCCGTCGCTGACAGCCGACCTCGTCACGACCCACACGCTGCTCAACTGCCTGATCCGCGAGGTGTCCGCCCCCGAGCATCAGGTGACGGTCGTCGACGATCACCTCCTGCTGCGACTGCCCCGCCGGGGCCTGCTGCTGCGTGCCGCGCTGCGTCGGACCTCGTTGATCGGAGCGCACCGCTTCCAGGGCCCGGCGCAGCGGCTCGACGGCGATGCCTGGGTGAGCGTGGACTGGCGCGAGCTGGCCGGCTGCATCCAGGACGAACTGGAACAGCGCACGGGCCTGGCCAACGAGGAGTTCCTGGGCCAGGTGGCGGACAGCCGGGAGACGATCCGCGTCGTACTGGAGGAGCGAGCGGGTGTCCGGGCGTCCGCGGACCCGTACGTCGCCTCGGAGCAGTCCCTGGTGTTCGGCCACCGTTTCCACCCCACGCCCAAGGCCCGTACCGGCGACCCGGCGGACTGGCTCGCGTACGGCCCGGAGACCGGCACCCGATTCCGCCTGCGCTACCTGGCCGTGCGCCGCCGCCTCCTTCGGGAGGAGGGCGAGCCGCACGCGCTGGACGCGCTGCACCCGGTGGCCGGCCCGGAGTTCGCCGTACTCCCCGTGCACCCCTGGCAGTACCGGCTGCTGAAGGACCACGACCGGCTGCGCGAGGCGGTCGCCGCCGGAGACGTCGTGGACACCGGCACGGGCGGACCCGAGCTGGTGCCGACCGCGTCGGTGCGGACGCTGTACGACCCCGCGACCGACGTGTTCCTGAAGTTCAGCCTCAACGTCCGCCTGACCAACTGCGTTCGCAAGCACGCGAGTTACGAGTTGTCCGGGGCCGTCGCCCTCAACCGGCTGCTCCAGCCCGTCTTCGCCCGGCTCACCGACCGCTACCCGGGCTGCGCGCTCCTCGCCGAGCCCGGCTACCGCACCCTCGACACGGCCGGCGACACCGCCCTCCTCGAGGGCTTCGGCGTCATCGTCCGCTCCGGCCTGCGCGGTCATCTGCGTCCCGGGGTCACCCCCCTGCTCGCCGCCGCGGTGGCCGACGAGTATCCGACCGGCGCGGCTCATGTCTCCCAGCTGCTCGCCCACGGCGACGGCTCCATCCTGGCCTGGTGGGACGCGTACCTCGGACTGCTGCTGCCCCCGGTACTGGCCGCCTACTTCGAACACGGCGTCGTGCTCGAACCCCACCTGCAGAACGTCGTCGTCGGTGTCGAGGCGGACGGCACGCCCGCGCAGATGTTCTTCCGCGACCTGGAGGGCACCAAGCTCCTGCCCGGCCGTCACGGTCAGGCCCTCGACGAGCTCCCCGACGAGGTGCGCGGTCCCCTCACCTACGATCCCGAACACGGCTGGAACCGGGTCGCGTACTGCCTCCTGGTCAACCACACCGCCGAAATGCTCAGCGCCCTGGCCGACCTCGAACCGGCGCTGGAACCCGCCCTGTGGGGCCTGGTCCGCGACCACCTCGCCGACTACGCCCGAACCGCCGCCGAACCGCCGCGCCTGCGTGCCCTGCTGTCCGGCGTACCGCTGCCGGCCAAGGCCAACCTTCTGCTGCGCTGGTCCCGCCAGGCCGACCGGCACGCGGCCTACGTGCCCCTGCCCAGCCCGCTCGGCGCGGACTTCCCCCGCGAGGTGGTCCGGTGAGGCCCGGGACGTACGGCCTCGTCGCCGCACTGTCCGACGACGAGCTGCCCGCCTACGTCTACGATCTGCCCGACCTGCGCGACCACGTGCGTACGATCCGGGCCGCACTGCCGGGCCGGGTCGAGCTGCTGTACGCGGCCAAGGCCAACTCCGACCCCCTGATCCTGCGCACCCTCGCCGAACACGTCCACGGCTTCGAGGTGGCCTCCGGCGGCGAACTGGACCACGTCCGCGCCATCGTCCCGGGCGCCCCGATCGCCTTCGGCGGCCCGGGGAAGACCCAGCAGGAGCTGACTCGTGCGCTCGACGCCGGAGTCGAGCGCCTGCACATCGAGAGCGAGCACGAACTCCGCCTGTTCGCAACCCTGTTGGGCGGCCGGACCGTGGACGTCCTGCTGCGCGTCAACCTGCCCGTCGACGTGGGCCGGGTCGCCCTGGCCATGGGCGGCGGGCCGTTCGGCATGGATCCCGTACAACTGGACCGCTGCCTGGAGGTGATGGCGTCGGTCCCGGGCATCCGCCTGCGCGGCCTCCACTTCCACCTCGCCAGCGGCCTCCAGGCCCAGCCCCAGCTCCTGCTCGTCGACAAGGTCCTTGCCTGGGCCGAGAACTGGGCCCGCGTTCGCGGAGTGGACCTGCGCGAAGTCAACGTGGGCGGCGGCATGGGCGTCGACTACACGCATCCGCCCAGAGTGTTCGACTGGCCCGCCCTCGGCGCCGGACTGCGCCGGATCCTCACCCGCCACCCCCACCTCACCCTGCGGATCGAGCCCGGCCGCTCGGTCACCGCGTACTGCGGCTGGTACGTCAGCCAGGTCCTGGACATCAAGTTCAGCCGGGGGCACGCGTTCGCCGTACTGCGCGGAGGCACCCACCACCTGCGCACCCCGGCCGCGAAACAGCACGACCAGCCCTTCGAGGTGATCCCCGACGACACCTGGCCGTGGCCCTGGAACCGTCCCGAGGTGCGAGACGAGCCGGTGACGCTGGTCGGACAGCTGTGCACGCCCAAGGACGTACTGGCAAGCCGGATCATGACCGAACGGCTGCGCGTCGGCGACCGCGTCGCCTTCGCCATGGCCGGCGCCTACGCGTGGAACATCTCCCACCACGCGTTCCTCATGCACCCCCACCCGACCTTCCATCACCTCGCCGCCGCCACCGACGGCCCGCCCGTCGCAGGCGACACGTATGCCCGTCAGACGTCATGAGTGCCGTCGTCCGCCTGCCTGCGACGCACGCACTCGCCGTCCGGAACTTCCGGCGCTACCTGCTCGGACAGCTGGTCTCCAACATCGGCACGTGGATGCAGCGCGCCGCCCAGGACCTGCTCGTCCTCCACACCACCGGCAACAGCGGCAGCGCGGTCGGCATCGTGACCGCGCTGCAGTTCCTGCCGCAGACACTGCTCGGCCTGACCGGAGGCGTTCTGGCCGACCGGTATCCCAAGCGGAGGACGCTGCTCCTGACCCAGACGGCGATGGCCGCCCAGTCGCTCCTGCTGGGACTGCTCACGGTGACCGGAGCGGTGAACCTGCCGTCCCTCTACGCGCTGGCCTTCGCCCTCGGCACCGCCACCGCCGTGGACGGTCCCGCCCGCAACGCCTACATCGGCGAACTCGTCTCCCACGAGCGCACGGCCAGTGCGGTCAGTCTGAACGCCGCCCAGTTCAACGTGGCCCGCGCCATCGGCCCGGCCCTCGCCGGCCTGACCGTCGCGGCCTTCGGCACCGGCCCGGTGTTCCTCCTGAACACCGTCTCGTACCTGGCCGTCCTCTACGGCCTGAGCACCATCCGTACCGACACGCCGGACGCCCCTGTCAGCGCGCGACCGGGCCCCACCCGAGCGCGCGAGGCACTCCGCCACATCGCCACCACCCCGGAGCTGCTCCTGCCGATCAGCCTCATCGCCTTCGTCGGCACCTTCGGTCTCAACTTCCAGGTCACCGTCTCGCTCGTCGCCATCACGGTGTTCCACACCGGCGCCGCCGCCTTCGGCTGCCTCTCCGCCGCCTACGCCCTGGGCGGCCTCCTCGGCGCGGTCTACTGGGCCCGCCACGGCAAGCCCCCCACCGCACGCCGTCTGACCTCCACCACGATCGGCTTCGGCGCACTGGAAGTCGCGCAGGGCCTCATGCCGACCTACGGCTCGTTCCTGGTCCTGCTGTTCGTCACCGGATGTGCCGCGGTGACCGTGACCACCACCGCCAACGCGCTGATCCAGCTCCATGCCGACCCCCCGCTGCGGGGCCGTGTCCTGTCCGTCTACTTTCTCGTCCTCCTCGGCGGCACCCCGATCGGCGCACCGCTGGTCGGCCTGGTGTCCGACGCTCTCGGAGCCCGCTCCACCCTGGTGCTGGGCGGCGTCGTCTCGCTCGTCACCGCGCTCACGCTCTCCCTCTCCTTCGCGCGCCGCACCCGACGCCGGATCCGCACCTCTGACCAGGGGGTGGCTGCATGCGCGGTACGGGAGAGCCTTACTCTTACAACTTGTAGAAATTTTTTGGGGGAGGGCCCTGGCTGAGGAGTGGCGAGAATGAGCGAACACCGGCGCCGATCGTCGGGGAGGACCACACCGTCCGGCTCCGACGGCCTGCACGATGGTGGCCGGGCCGCGGCACGCAGGGCTGCGCAGTCCCGGGGCGGGCGGGCCCGCCGGACCGCCGGCACGCGACAAGCGGACGTCACGCGGCCCGGTCGGCGGGGCCTGATCGACTACCCGCGCACCGGTCGACGTGGTCCGCGGCGGTGGCTGCCGTCGTGGAAGCTGGTGTCGGGCACCTTCCTGCTGTTCGTCGCCGGCCTGCTCGGGCTGTTCGGCTACGCCTACGCCACGACGACCATTCCCAGCGCCAACCCCAGTACCCAAGCGCAGAGCAACACCTACTACTGGTCGGACGGCTCGGTGATGACCACCCAGGGGGCGACCAACCGGCAGAACGTCGACCTCGCCCAGGTGCCGAAGCTGGTGCAGTGGGACTTCCTCGCCGCGGAGAACGCCACCTTCTACTCCGATCCCGGCGTCGACACGGAGGGCATGCTCCGAGCGGTCTACCACATGGCCACGGGCGGTGATGTGCAGTCGGGGTCCACCGTCACCCAGCAGTTCGTGAAGAACACCTACCTCAGCCAGGACCAGTCGGTCACCCGCAAGCTCAGGGAGATCATGATCTCCCTGAAGATCGGTGACCAGATGTCCAAGCAGCAGATACTGCAGGGCTACCTCAACACCTGTTACTACGGCCGGGACGCCTACGGCATCGAGGCCGCCGCCCGTACCTACTACCACGTGCCCGCCTTCCGGCTGACCGTCAGCCAGGGGGCCTTCATCGCCGCCGCGGTCAACGAGCCGAGCCTGCTGATGCACGCGGACACCGACCCGCGGGCCAGGGCCCAGGCCAAGGCGCGCTGGACGTACGTGCTGGACCGGATGGCCAAGATCCACAAAATCACCGCCGCCCAGGAACAGCGATACCTCGCGGCGGGGTTCCCCACGCCCAAGCCGTACACGCCGTCGGCGGGCATGGCCGGGCAGACCGGATACCTGGTGCAGGCCGCGGAGAGATACGTCGAGGCACACACGTCCCTCACGGACCAGCAGCTGGGCCACGGGGGCTACCAGATCTACACCACCTTCGACAAGAAGAAGGTCGGCGCGCTGTCCGCGTCCGTAGCGGCGATGGAGCGGAAGCATCTCGATCCGCGGCACCGCTCGGCCGACAAGGACGTCCAGGTCGGCGCGGCGTCGATCGATCCGTCCACCGGTGCGATCGTCGCGCTGTACGGCGGGCCCGGCTGGAACAAGGGTCACTGGACGGACAACGCGGACGCGACCGGCGTGCCGGTCGGCTCCACCTTCAAACCGGTCGACCTGGCCGCCGCTCTCGACCACGGCGCCGTCCTCTCTCCCGGGCAGCCGGCCTCACCGATCACCCCGGCCTCGAAGTTCGACGGCGACGACGGCATCACCATCAAGAACCAGCAGGGCCAGGAACTGCCGGACTCGAAGGACCCCACGGGGCTCCTGCACCAGCGCAACGACGTGTCCACGAAGTGGGGGTACATCACCCTGCGCAAGGCGATGGAGCAGTCGGTCAACACCCCCTACGTCCAGCTCGGCGAGTACGTCGGCTACGACAACGTGGAAGGCGAGGCCCTGAAGGCGGGGCTGCTGCGCACGAGCCTGCAGTACGACACCCCGGGCTTCTACATCGGTACCTCCACCCCGTCGGCGATCCGGATGGCGGACGTGTACGCCACCTTCGACGACAGCGGGGTCCAGCACGAGCCGTACTCGGTGACCAAGGTCGTCGCCGACGGCCGGCAGCTGACCGGCTTCGACAAGCCCAGGGGCACCACGGCCATGCCCGCCTCGACCGCCGACACCGTCACCGACGTCCTGCGAGACGTCGTCAAGAACGGCACCGGTACCAACGCCCAGGCCCTGGGCCGCCCGGCGGCCGGCAAGACGGGTACGACCGACGACTACAAGTCCGCCTGGTTCATCGGCTACACCCCGCAGCTGACCACGGCCGTGAGCATGTTCAAGGAGGACCCGAAGAACGCCGGCCTCCGGTCCATGCAGGGTGTCGGCGGCTACGCCAAGGTCTTCGGCGCCGACATGCCCACCGAGGTGTGGACCGGCTACATGACAGCCGCCCTTCGGGGACAGCCCGTCGAGCAGTTCCCGCCCGCACCGCAACTGGGCCGGAGCACGGACGAATACGGCGCGCCCTCGCCGACCCCCTCCGCCACCGCGGCCCCGAGCACACTCCCGGCCACCCCGACCGCCCCGGCGACCCCGACCTTCACCACCACGCCGTGCCACCGGCACCGGCACCGGCAGTACTGTGCCGGAGCGAGTCCGACCGACACCGCCGGAACCACTGCCGGTACCGGCGGCGGCTTCCTCGGCGGCACAACCGGCGGCACCACCTCACCCACGCCGACAACCGGCACGACGGCTCCGACAAGCGTCCGGCGCGGGCCTTGAGCCGTCTCATGGACGCCGGCTCTGGCCATGTGCTCGGGTCCGAACCGCTCTGAGCCTGGCCATGGCGGCTCCGCTTCGACGAGCGGCGGGCTCACCGGCGGGGCAGGCCGGGGACGCCGTGTTCGCGCAGGGGTCCTACCTGCCAGCCGCGCTCCTCGCAGGTGTCGAGGATGCGGGGCAGCGCGGCGAGGGTGGTGCGCCAGGAGCCGGTCGCGGAGGTGCAGTCGGAATCGTGCAGCAGGATGGTGCCGCCGCCGCGCAGGTCGGTCAGGACGGTGCGCTCGACGGACCGCGGAGTGGCCCGTCGGCGCCAGTCCTCGCCCCAGCAGGTCCACAGCACCGGGGTCAGACCGAGGCGCCGGCAGGCCAGATGGGCGCCGGTGCTCATCACCCCGTACGGCGGCCGGAAGAGCACGGGCGGCCTGCCGGTGACGTCGGCCACGGCGTCGCGGGCGCGGGCGAGGTCGTCGTACGCGGCGCGGGGACCGCGGAGCAGGAGCGGGCGGTGGTGCCAGCCGTGGACGGCGATCTCGTGCCCGGCGGCGGCCATCTCCTTGGCCGGCCCCGGTGAGCGGGCCAGCATGGAGCCGAGCAGGAAGAAGGTGGCCCGCAGCCCGCGTGCGTCGAGGAAGTCGAGGAAGCGCGGGGTGGACAGGTGGTCGGGGCCGTCGTCGAAGGTGAGCGCGACGTGATCGGGCCGGCCGCGGCCGGCCAGGCGCGGCATGGCCGCGTTGCGCAGCGGCCCGAACGTGGAGATCACAGGTGCCGCGTGCAGTGCCGCGAGCGCGGGCACCGCCGCGGCCGAGACGAGTGCCGTGGCACGGGCCAGACGGGCCGGGGTCATCGTCCGTCTCCGTCCAGGTAGTGGGCGACGGCGGAGAAGCGGGCGGGCGTCTCGTTGTAGGCGTAGGCCAGCGGGGCGGCGACGCCGAGACAGGCCGTGGCCGCCACGGTGACGGCCGTCAGGGCTATCCGTCGCCGGCCGGCGAAGCGCCTGGCCGCGGGCTGTGCGCCCGGCGCGGTGTGTGGCCCGGTTCTGGCGGCTATGGCGGTCACCGGTCCGGGAGCCAGGCGGTGCAGGTCGAGTCCCACCGTGCGCTGGGCCCGGCCGCGCGGTCCGTGGAGGAGCTCGGCCAGCACCGGGCCGAGGTCCGCCGGGTCGCGGATCCAGGCCGCCAGGCCCGCCTCGTCCAGGGCGTCCGCGTTGGTCCGGCCGTGACCGGGGATGCAGCGGTAACTGGCCACCGGCAGCCCGGCGGCGAACGCCTCCAGCGAGGTCAGCCCGCCCGCGTTCTGCACCAGCACGTCGCAGGCGTGCATCAGCTCGGGCATGTCGTCCACCCAGCCGAAGGCGTGCTCGATGCCGTCCTCGCGCAGCTCCGCCACGAGGGCTTCGTTGCGTCCGCACACCACCACGGGCACCGCGATCCCGGTCTCCCGTATCTCGGCGGCGGCCCGTCGCACCGGCCCGACCCCCCACGACCCGGCGACCAGCAGGGCCAGGGGTGCGTCCGCGGGCAGGGCGAACCGCTCGCGGGCGGCGGCCCGTTGCCCGGCCCCGGCAGGGGTGAAGCGCGCGTCGGTGACCGGACCGACGACGGTGACGGCGGCCGCGCCCTGTACGTGGGCCTGGGCCGCCGGCACCGGGTGTACGGCCAGGTGGGCGTCGATGCCGGGGGCAACCCAGAGGGTGTGGACGGAGAAGTCGGTGAGATAGGTGAAGGCCGGCACCGTAAGACTGCGGCGCCGACGCAGCGCGCCGAGGACCTGGCTGGCGCCGGGGTAGGTCGAGACGACCGCGCAGGTGTCCGGCGCGAGCGCGCGCAGGGTGCGCTGCTCGGCCGCGCGGAACAGGGCCCGCCACAGCGCGCCGGGGCGTGCGGCCCGGTCGGTGGCCGTGTACAGGCGTTGGTAGCCGTCCGGCATCAGGGTCAGCATGCGGTGGTAGGCACCGCACAGCAGCCGGCCCGTACCGGTGGGCAGCAGGTCGAGGAAGTCGTGCCGGTCCACCAGGTACCCGTGCTCGGACAGCCGCTGGGCCAGTCCCGCGGCCGCACCGTCGTGTCCCGCGCCGACACCGGCCGAGATGATCGCGATCCGCCTGGCGCCGCCCTGCGGCGGTGCGGCGGACGGCGAGGGCGCCGACTCCGGCACCAGATCGTCACGGTGGACCACGGTGGATCGCCTCCTCATGGGCTACGGGGCACGCCGGGCATGCCCCGGCCCAGACGGCGCTGGTGGGCAGGCCGAGGCCGCGCCTGCGCGCGGACCAGGGCCATGACTCGACCGCTGTGGTGCCGAGAAGGGAAGCTACTACATGATGTAGAACTTGGGAAACGATCGCCGCGAGGTGGGGGCGGGGATCCGGCGGCGCCCCGGGCCTCGGTAGCCCGGCTGATTCCGGTCAAGTTACTACGAGATGTAGAGGAAGTGGCGGCTCATCGAGGAGAGAGGCTCCGAGGCACCGATGGCGTCAGGTCTCATGGCCATTGCGGCAGTGCTCGATCCACAGGCGATGATGACGACGTTCGGGGTTCGGGGCGTGCGCTCTTCCCGCGTCACCGCCCGCACCGGGCACGTTCACCGTGCTCTGCGGGACCGCTCGGGCGACGGCGTGAGCCATCGGCGCCGGGCAGGTCAGACGTGCCGCGCTCCGTGCTCTGGACGATCGGGGTGAGCACAGCAGCCGTCCGGTCCGTGAGCAGGGGTGTCGTCGTGGTCGGTCGGCGCGGCGGTGGTGGTGTCGGCATGCGCCCCGCACAGCGCCCACTGCGCGCTGTCCAGCATGCGGTCGCTGTCGGAGGCGGCGTTGGCCAGGCTCGCGCAGCAGACGGCCAGCAGCAGACCGCCCGCCAGCAGCGGCAGGCTGCGACGGGCGGGCGGCGGGGCCAGCAGGGCCCGTACCCGCTGGGGCACCACCCCGCCGGTCGCGGCCAGCACGGCGGGACGGGACGCACCGGCGGATGCCAGGGCGGCGCGGCCCACGGCGTGGGCGACGACCGTACGGTCACCGACCCGCTCGGCGGCCTCCTCGTCGGCCCAGCGCTCCAGGACGAAGTTGCCCGCGACGGCCACCGGCCGCAGCAACGGGTTCAGGGCGGCCGTGAGCCGCCACACGCTCTGGAACACGTGGTGACGCCCGCGCAGATGCGCCCGCTCGTGGGCGAGCAGCGCCTCGCGCTCGGCGTCACCGAGGCGGCGCAGCATCCCTCGGGAGACCACGATGCGGCCCGGTGCCCCAGGCAGTGCGAAGGCCAGCGGGACGTCGTCATCGAGTACGGCCAGCTCCGTGTGGCCGGGCAGCCCGGCGCACTCCCGCCGGGCCCGCAGCAGGTGGCGGCCCTGCCGGACGGCGGCCACGCCGAAGGAGACGACGCACACCGCGAGCACCAGGGTGCTGACGGCGGCGACCACGGCATAGACGGGGTCCTGGGAGCGCAGTGCGGACACGGACCAGCGGCCCTCTTCGGCGATCTGCGGGATCTGCGCCACTCCGGTGAAGGCCAGCAGGGCGAGCGATCCCGCCCATCCGGCCGCCGTCACCAGCGCGGCGCAGGCCAGCGCCAGGGCCGCTGGGCGCGGGGGCAGCCGGTGCGCCACGGGCCGTGCGAGCACGGCGAGTGCGGCCGTGACGAGGAACGGGATGTAGACGCTGATCAGCACCGGCTCACCGCTTCCCAGGTGGGCGCCGGCTCTCCGGGGGCATGTCGTCGTGCCCGGACAGCAGCTGCTGCAGCAGGTGCTCGTCCTGTTCGGACAGTTCCGAGACGAAACGGGCCAGCACCGCCTCACGGTCGGAGCCGCCCGTCAGCAGGGAGTGCATGCGCTGGGCGGTGTGCGACGCCTCGTCCCGGGCCGGTTCATAGGCATAGCCACGGCCCTCGCGGTGCCGCACCAGCATGCCCTTGTCATGCAGCCGGGACAGGATGGTCAGCACGGTCGTGTAGGCGAGGTCGCCCGGCAGCTGTTCCCGGACCTCCCGTGCGGTCCGCGGACCGTCTGCCCCCCAGAGTGCGGCGAGCACGGCGCTCTCCAGTTCGCCGCGAGCCCGCCTGCCGGACGCCTCGATGGCCTCCTCGTCTCCTCGGCCCGTCACCTCACCGTCCGCCTTCCCTCGCCGTTGTCGCGTACAGGCTACCCGCCCACGTCCTACTTGTTGTAGGACGTGCCCTTGCGTGAGAACTCCAGGTAGGTGAGATCCCGTATGCTTCCCGAGCGGCTACTACATCACGTAGAGGTTGGGGCGTGCGGCGGGATCATCAATCCCGGAACCGGGCGGCCTTTCGCGTCCAGCGTTCCGTAATATGTCTACAAGACTGTCGTCGCTGTAGTCGTCCCGGTTCCGGCGGCAGGTCGTCGGCGGGCTCGTGCGGAGCGTCGGTCTTCTGATGGTGGCACTGATCGGCGTCCGGTCGGTGACGGGCGCGGCAGCGGGTGCAAGAGAGAACTGTCGCCGGAGTACCTGGGGTCAGCCTGTGGCTTTTATCGTGGTGTGTGAGGATGACGCGGCGGTCCGTGACGTCCTCAAGCGTGCACTTGAGCACGACGGCCATACGGTCGCCGTCGCTGCCACCGCGGACAGCCTGTTGCGGCAACTTGAGCCGGTCCCTCACCTGGTCGTCCTGGATCTGGGCCTCCCGGACGCCGATGGCCGCGACCTCTGCCTGGCGCTGCGGGCACGTGGCGTTGACGCCCCGGTGCTGATGCTCACCGCTCTGGACGGCATGCATCACAAGGTGGGCGGCTTCGAGGCGGGAGCCGACGACTACATGACGAAACCGTTCGACATCCCGGAGTTGCTGGTGAGGGTCCGCGCCCTGCTACGCAGGACAACCGCGACGACCCCACCGAGGGGCATCGTTCTCGATCCGGCGAAACATGTCGTGATCCACGGTTCGACGAGCGAGAACCTGACGCCGACCGAGTTTCGGTTGCTGGGCCGGCTCATCGCCTCGCAGGGCGACGCGGTACGCCGCCACGCCCTCGTCGCTGCCGGCTGGCCGCATGGCGCGCGGGTCAGCGACAACACCCTTGACTCCTACGTTCGCCGGCTACGGACCAAACTCGGTGCGCTGGGCGTGGCCGATCGCCTGGCGACGGTCCGCGGGGTGGGCTATCGATGGGAGTGACAGGCTTTCGTGGGAGGGTCGTCGCGCTCGCGGTTCTGATCGCGACGGCGGTGGTCGCGGTGCTCGTCGTGGTCTCGCACGTGTTGCTGAGCCAGGTGACCGACGCCGACGCGAGCGCTCTGGCGCATACACGTGCGGAGGCGGTGGCGGCGAACGTGGCCGTACGCGGTGGCCACGTCGTGCTGATCGAGGGCGGCAACGAAGCGCTGGACACCGTCTCCTGGGTGTACGCCGATGGGCATCTCATCGACGGGATCGTGCCGGGCAGCGTCCTTGACCGCGTCGATGCGCTCGTCGGGTCCGGGCAGTCGCAGACCACCACGGTCGGCAGTCACCTTCTGTACGCCCAGCCGATCCGGCTCGAAGGCCACCACGTCATGGTGGTCGTGAGAGTGGACCTGACGCCGTACGAGACGTCGGAGCAGCGCAGCCTGACGATGTCGCTCATGCTGGGCGGCATCTCGATCCTGCTCGCCGGCCTCGTCGCGCGCCTTGTGGTGGGTCGTGCGCTGCGGGTGGTCCACGAGATGGCCGCTCTCGCCGACGACTGGGGCGATCACGAACCCGGGCGCCGATTCGACCTGGGTGTTCCCCGGGACGAGTTCGGGGAACTCGGCCGAACTCTCGATCGCCTGCTCGACCGCGTGGACAACGCGCTAGCGGACGAACGCCGACTCACCGACGAGATCGCCCACGAGTTGCGGACGCCCCTGACGGCCCTGCGGGGCGAGGCACAGTTGGCGCAGCTCTCCGGCCACCAGGTCGCACCGGAGACTGTTCTGACCGAGGTCGACCGCCTGAACACGGCGATCACGACGATTCTGGGCGCCGCCCGGACACGGATCGAAGGCGGTACGCGCTGCGATCTCAGGACAGCGGCGCGACAGGCGATCGCCGGTCGCGCCATCGACCTCGCCGTCCCGACCGACGTCGACGTCGCCGTGGCGGCCGAACTCGTCGTGGCGGTGTTGGCACCTCTGCTGGAGAACGGCCTGCGGCACGCGAGTTCGCGTGTCTGGGTCACGGCCCGCATCCAGCCCCAGGGGGTCGTGATCGATGTCCTCGACGACGGGCCCGGCTTTGATCCGGCAGAGGTCGACCGGGTCTTCGAAGCGGGCGTGACCGGCGGCGACGGGCACGGGCTGGGGCTGGCCGTGGTAAAGCGTCTCGCCGCGTCCGCGGGAGTGGCGGTCCGTGCGATCGCGGACGGTCACGGTCGCGTCGAGGTGACCTTCCCCACGGCGGAGGCGATCGCGTAGTCAGGTTGTGTGCAGGTTGGCCGAGCCAACCTCGGCACATGACAACGACGAGCGAAGCCCGCACGCGCCGCAGCGGGCGGCTGATGCTGAACAAGGTCCCCGAGGTCACCATCTGGTTCTGGGTGATCAAGATCCTGTGCACGACCGTCGGTGAGAGCTTCGCCGACTGGATCAACATGAAGCTGGGCGTCGGCCTGGTGAACACGGCCTGGATCTTCACCGCGGTGTTCGTCGTGGTCCTGGTCGTCCAGCTGCGGCTGAAGCGGTACGTCCCGTTCCCGTACTGGCTGACCGTGGTCGTCGTGAGTGTCACGGGCACGCTGTACACCGACATCCTGACCGACCACCTCAACGTGCCGCTGTGGATCAGCACCGCGGTGTTCTCGGTCCTGCTCGCCGTGGTCTTCGGCGTGTGGTGGCTGCGCGAGCGTACTCTCTCGATCCACTCGGTCAACACGCTGCCGCGTGAGTCGTTCTACTGGCTCACCGTGCTCGTCACCTTCGCGCTCGGCACCGCGACCGGCGACTGGACCCTTGAGCTCACCGGCTGGAGCCCCGGAGTCTCGGTCCTGCTGCCGCTCGGGCTCATCGCGGCGATCGCGCTGTTGCGGAAGTTCGGGGCGAACCCGGTGCTGTCCTTCTGGCTCGCCTACATCCTGACCCGCCCGCTGGGCGCCAACATCGGCGACTGGCTCGGCTCCCCGAAGGTCGCTCAGCCGGGCGAGCCGACCGGCCTCGCGCTGGGCACGTTCACCACCAGCCTGATCTTCCTCGGCCTGATCCTGGCGACCGTCATCTACCTGACGGTGACGCGCTCCGACGTGACCGAGACCTACGACGCCACGCACACCCCGCAGATCACCGCCGACCCGAAGCGGGAGCGCATCGCACTTGCGGGCTTCGCCCTCCTGGCCGTCGCCACCGGAGGCCTGCTGGTCTGGGCACACAGTCGGCCGCACGTCGGCCCGGCGCCGGAGGAGGACGCCACCTCCACCGTCCAGCTCGCCCCCGGCCAGGCCGTGAAGAAGTTCCCGGCCACGAAGGTCGACGCACTGAAGGCACTCGCGACGACCTCGCTCAGGGACGCACGGTCGGGTAACGCGACCGGGGCCCACGCGGCCGCCCAGTCGCTGCGAGACCTCTGGGATGCCGACCAGGCCTCGTTGCAGCCGCTGGACAACACCGGCTGGACGTTCCTCGACGCCCAGATGGACCAGGTCCTGAAGACGTTCGGCATCGACCACTCGAACCCGCCGATGTCGCCGGCCCGGCAGGAGGCCGAACTCAGCACCCTCCTCACAGACATGCGCTGACGGACCTGATCGGCGGCGGCTCCGCCGGAGCCGCCGCCGATCAGCCCGAGGTTCGCCGTCCGCTCCACCAGCACCGCCTCCTGCGGTGCGCCGATTCCTGTCGCGTATCCGTGGTGGTGCACCGCCTCGCCACGCCGGAAGCCTGTCACCTGTCACTGCCGGGCACGGCCGCGGCTCGTGGTGCGTCCGGTGGCAGTCCCGGATCAGCGCCCATGCATCAGCGGAAGCTGCCGGTGCGACTCAGCGAGTGGCGGCCTGGCCGCGGATGGACCGCGAGGCTGTGCGGGCCACTGCCCATCCTGTTGCGGGCGAGCTGTTCACCCCTGGCGGTGTCGACGGCGTACAGGTCGGAGTTGTAGGGGCCGGCCAGTCACCGGACCCCGCCGTCCGTGGAGTCGCCGCCCATGTCGGGGCTGCCGCCGTTCGGCAGACGCCACTTCCTGGTCAGTCGGCCCTCCTCGAAGTCGAGTACCGAGATGGCGCACTCGCCCCGGTCGGGGATATGGATCTTGCGGGAACCACGGCTGCCGGAGGGGCCGTGCACGCCATTGCCGTCGTGGCGAGGGAGGCGATCACACTGCTCGGCGAGGCCGGCGAGGCCGGCGGATGCCGTACGGCAGTCAGGATTCGTTCAGCTAGTCCGTGGCACGGTCGGGCCTCATGGCACACGAGACATCATCACAAGGTACGGCGGTCTCATCGGCCGATGCCGCGGTGTCCTCGGGCCGCCGGCTGTGCTGGAACAAGGTGCCCGAGGTCACCGTCCACTTCTGGATCATCAAGGCGCTCTGCGCGACGGTCGGGGAGACTGCCGCCGACCTCCTCGATGAGAAGACCGGGCTCGGCCTGCCCGGAGTGTCGGTGCTGATGACCGCCCTGCTGGCGGTCGTCCTGGTCGTGCAGTTGCGCACCAGTGCCTACCGCGCCGGTGTGTACTGGACGGCCGTCGCGCTGATCAGCGTCGTCGGCACGCTGATCAGCGACAGTCTGACCAGCGACATGGGTGTGCCCCTGGAGACCAGCACCACCGTCTTCGCGATCGCCCTCGCGGTGGTCTTCGTGGCCTGGTACCGACGCGAGCGGACGCTGTCCCTCCACAGCATCGACACCACGGGCCGTGAGTCCTTCTACTGGCTGGCCGTGTTGTTCACCTTCGCGCTCGGCACCGCCGCCGGCGATCTGGTCTCCGAGCGGATGGACTTCGGCCACTGGCTGTCCGCGGTCCTGTTCGCCCTGGTCATCGCCGCGGTCGCCCTCGCGCACCTCGCGCTCGACCTGGACGCGGTGTGGAGCTTCTGGATCGCCTACGTCCTCACCCGCCCGCTCGGCGCGTCCGTCGGCGCCTACCTCTCTCAGCCGACCGGTGACGGCGGGGTGGGCCTGGGCACCGTCGTCACGAGCGTGTTGTTCCTCGGTGTCGTCCTCGGTCTGGTGGTGTATCTGGCGCTGACCCGGAAGGACGTCGCGCAGCCCCGGCAAACCATGCGCCACACCGTCTGAACCGGGGCGGGGCAGGCGTTCGCGGAGGAACGGAACGCGCAGGTGAGGCTCCCTGCTCCGGCGTGCCCAGCAGTGCGAGCCCACGGCCTGCTTGATCACCAGCGGCGCGGCGGCGCTGCTGCCCTCGCCGGGCGGACCGGGGTGGTTGGACGCTGCGCTGGTCCGCGCGCTCACGGCGGCCGGTACGTCGCTCCTCGAAAACGAGGTGGGCGACAGCCGGAACCCCTGAGTTCGTGCCGCTTCTGCCTCGCGAGGGCGGGCTGTGCTGCTGCACTGGACACCGGTACCGGGTCGACTCTCGGGACGTGCTCGGCGCGGACGGGATGAGCGTTTCCGGTGTGAGGTCTTCGTGTCGTCGGCTGCCCCGGTCGCCATCGACGAGGTGCCGGGGGCGAGCGAGCCGTGGCGGACGGGGCGCTGGGGCAGTCTCCTGGATACCCCGGAGCTTCGTCGGGGAGGCGGCCGCTCTTGAGGCAGGGCTGGAGCGACCGCTGCACCGGCGGCGTCTCTTTGCTGATGGGCAGATCCGCCGTTGGCCAAGCGCTCCCTGGCGTAGGACAGGTCTACTCGTCGTCCTCGCGCATCGCCGGAGCGAGGATGTGGCACAGGGAGTCGGCCAGCAGCCGGAGTGGGTCGGCGGTCGCGAGGGGCCAGCCCACGGCGATCCATGCTGAGAAGAACGACTCTGTCTGGAGAACAGCCATGAGGGCTCGCTGGCCGGCCTCCGCCGGGTCTGCACCACGCCAGCGATCGGATGGTGAGATGAGAAGGCCGACGTAGCGCTCGTGGGCCTTGACGTACTGGGCCCGGCCGGCATCGACGCTGCGCAGTGCGGTGGGGGCTGCCGCGTTGGTGACTCGGCGGATGGGTGCCATGTCCCGCCACCGCGTTTCCGCGTCGTCGAGCCAGGCACGTACGCCGGCCTGAGTCCATCGGGGCAGTGCGGCGAGCTCGGCGTATGCCTCCTCCATCAAGGTGTACACGCGCTCGACAAGAGCATCGATGATTTCGGCCTTGCCGGGAAAGTGCGCGTAGACGGTGGCTCGGGTCACCCCGGCAGCCTGCGCGATGTCCTCCATCCGCGCGTCGACGAACGACTTCTCGGTGAACACCTTGACGGTGGCTTCGAGGAGCCGGAGGTGCGTCAGCCTCTTCTGCTGCAGGCGCAGGTTCACGCGGGGCCCGTGTTCTGGCGGGCTGTCGTTCCGGAGCGCCGACGTGTCAGGGGTGGCAGCGGTGCCCCCGGGGTCAGCTGGCCGTGCGGTGGGACGATCCATGACTTCACTTTACTCCGTGTATGGTGAAATCCATCTCGCTATACGCCGTGTAAAGTCACCTATCGAAACCGGCAGGAGTGCCTGTGACGAGCACCACACTGAACGAGCCCAGCCCTCAAGGCGCTTCGCTCACATCCCGCCGAACCGTGCTGAAAGCACTCAGTGGGCTGATGCTCGCGCTGTTCGTGTCGACCTTCAGCAGCACCATCGTCTCCAGCGCACTCCCGAAGATCATCGGAGCTGTGCACGGATCGCAGACCCAGTACACATGGGTGGTCACCGCGTCCTTGCTCACGACGACTGCGACGACTCCGATCTGGGGCAAGCTCGCCGATCTCTTCAGCAAGAAAGTCCTTGTGCAGGTGGCGATCGCCATCTTCATCCTGAGTGCCTTGGCCTCGGGAGTCAGCCAGACAGCCACTCAGCTCATTGCCGCCCGCGCTGTGCAGGGCATCGCTGTCGGCGGTGTGCAGGCACTTGTCCAGATCTCTCTCGCCGCGATGATTCCGCCCAGGGAGCGGGGGCGATACAGCGGCTACATCAGCAGTGTCACGGCCACGTCCACCATCGGCGGACCACTGCTCGGTGGCGTCATCGTCGACACCTCCTGGCTGGGGTGGAGGTGGTGTTTCTTCATCGGGATACCGATCGCCATAGCGGCTCTCCTGCTGCTCCAGCGGACGTTGAACCTGGCTGTCATCCGCCGGGAGAACGTGAAGATCGACTATCTGGGTGCCACGCTGATTTCCGCGGGTGTGAGCGTGCTGCTGATCTGGGTGTCGTTCGTGGACAACTCCTTTGCCTGGGCTTCCTGGCAGACCGCCGCCATGGTGAGCGGCGGGTTGGCGTTGCTCCTCGTGGCCGTGTGGGTCGAGTGGCGCGCAGCCGAGCCCGTGGTCCCGCTCGCCATCGTCCGGCAGCGCACCACGGCGCTGGCGATCGTCGGCAGCCTCGCTGTGGGGACGGCCATGTTCGGTGCGTCGGTCTTCCTGAGCCAGTACTTCCAGCTCAGCCGCGGTCACAGTCCGACCGAGGCAGGTCTGCTGACGATCCCCATGATGGTCGGCATCCTGATCGCTTCGACGGTCGCCGGCAGGCTGATCAGCCGCACCGGGAAGATCAAGCCGTTCGTCATCACCGGCGCTGTCCTGCTCACGGCCGGGTGTGCGGGCCTCGGGACCATCGATTACCAGACGCCCATGCTGTTCCTGAGCGTGTCGATGCTCTGTGTCGGGATGGGTGTGGGCATGACCCTGCAGAACCTGGTCCTCATGGTGCAGAACACCGTCCAGCTGAAGGACGTCGGCGCGGCCAGCTCCACGGTGACGTTCTTCCGCTCCCTCGGCGGCACGATAGGCGTCTCGGTCCTCGGCGCGGTACTGGCCCGTCATGTTCAGGATCAGATCGCCAAGGGGCTCGCCTCCGCCGGGCTCTCCGGCGCCTCGGAGAACACGCGGTCCCCCGCGATGCAGCACATCGTCCGGGTCGCATACGGGGATGCGACGGCCCAGGTCTTCCTGCTCGCAGCCGTGGCGGCCGCATTTGCTGTCATCGCGGCGCTCCTGCTGCAGCCGGTCCGTCTGCGAAGCAGCCTCGACCTGGCGGAGAAGACTCCGCCTGCCGCTGTTCAGGCCTCCGTTCCGCTCTCCGACTGAGTCGATTCAGGCGTGGTCCCTGCTCGGTGGTCGGCTCGGTCCTGAAGAACGGCCACGAGGCACGTCGTCAGCCGCCCCGTCCCTCTCCACGGTCCGAACGATGTGCGGGTAGGCGGCGGTCGACGGCGGCGGGGGCGATCCCGCGGGCGTGGCCGCCGCCGGGGTGCCGCGACATGGCGGCGTACCTGGCCTCCGAAGCCGCCGGCTACATGTGCGGTGAGACCATCGACATGGCTGGCGGCCAGTGGAAGAACTGACTCACGGCTTCGGGAAGACAGGCACGAAGGACACGGAACTGCAAGCCGGCGCCCTCCAGTCCGCGCTCTGGCAAGACCTGGGACTCGCCGACGTCGTGGTATTCCTGGTCTGCGACGATGGGGAGTGGATCACCGGCCTGGTCTGCTCGCTCCGTGGCGGCGTGCACCTGCGTGGCCGACGCGCCAGGTTCCGTGACAGGCTGCCTACGAGGGGACGGTTGCCCGTGCCGCGGTCGGCGGACCGCACTGACTCTGATGGGCGGCTTGTTCTGTCGACCCGTGGAATCACCAGCGGCTCCCCGAGCCGTGGCGGCACGGCGGCGTGGCGGAACGACGCCGTTCCACGACTCACCCGCTGGCGGTCAGCCGCGCGGATTGGTGTCCTCGTACAGGTACCACTCCTCTCCGTTGCGCGACTTGGCCTCGTCCGAGAGCAGGAAGGCCGCGGCTGCGGCGGGGTCGTCCGGGTGACCCGGCCACGGTGCCGGAGCGTGAACCGGGATCGCGGTCTGGGCCGGCCTACCGCCTTCCGCCCAGGTTCCGTGCCTGGCCTGGCTGATGGTGAGGGTGTTGCAGCGGACACCCTTCTCGCCCCAACGGGTGGCGATGTGGTGGGTCAAGGAATTGACGCCGCTGTGCACGGATGAGGCCGGGCGGCCGTCTGAGCCGCCCTCGGCGACTCCCGGGGCGATGTTGACGATGGCGCCCATGCCCTGGTCCAGCAGCGGGGGAAGGACGGTCGAACAGGTGAGGGCATAACCCAGCAGGTACACCTCCAGAGCGCGGCGCCAGACCTCCGGATCCAGGTCAAGGAGGCTCACCTCGTTGTCGGGGACCATTGCGGACGGGCGAACGCCGACGTTGCACAGACCGTCGATCCCGCCGAACCGGCTGACGGTCCGATCGACGAGCCACTCAAGAGAAGCTCGATCGGTGAAGTCGCACTCGATCGCAAGCGCTCTACCGCCGCTCTCGATGATGCGTCGGGCCGTCTCTTCGGCTCGCGCGAAGTCCACGTCTCCCAACGTGACTGATGCACCTTCCGCCGCAAGGCGCTTGGCCACGTCTTCGCCGGTACCGGTGGCGTCACCCGCGACGACGAAACTCTTGCCCCGGAGCCCCCGCATGGCTGCTTCCTCGGATGCGTGAGCTATGGACCCCTCGTGAAGCATTGAACTGGTCATGAGACATTGTATCGCGGATGAATCAATCGCTCATTTATGACGAGGATGGCTGTTTCCGGGGATACGATCGAAGGATGACCGAAGTATCAGGTGTGACCAGTACAAGAGACATCGCGCGGGCCGCCGTGCGTGCCCGGCTGGCCCAGGTGGCCATCGAACTGTTCCGCCGAGAAGGCTTCGACCAGGTCACCGCAGGCGAGATCGCCCAAGCGGCCGGGGTGTCGCGCAGCACGTTCCTGCGGTACTTCCGTAACAAGGAGGAGGCTGTTCTCAGCGCTTTCGACTCGAACTGTGAAGCGGCCGCCGACGCGCTGCGCGCTCGCCCCGTCGACGAGGACGACTGGACGGCCTTGCGCCACGCTGTTGACGCGCTCACCAGGCCTTACTTCGACAACCTGGCCGAAAGTCTCAGCCTGGCCCGTCTGATCGACGAGTCCACGGCCCTGCGCGCCGCCCGCCTGGAGATGCTTTCCAGCTGGCATCGTGTCCTGGCCGGCATCCTGGCCGAGCGTTCAGGCAGGCCCGGCGATATGTCCATCGGCTTCCTGGTATCGGCTGCGGCGGCCATGGAATGCTTGAACATCGCTGTCGAACAGTGGACCGTCGCGGACGGTGCCGTCGACCTGAGCGACATCGTCGACGATGCCTTCGCGGCGCTCGCACCTGGAAGGGGCAGCGGTCGGCGTCAGGAGTTTCGCCATGACGGGTGAGACGCACCTGCGCTTGATGGCGATATCTGAACCTGGGGCTGGCCGGCATCGTGCTCGATGAAGCTGCCCGACAGGCAGGCCACGAACAACCGGCCATCGCTGGCCGGAGCGGTCTCCGGATCAGGGATCACTGCGCGTCGTGAGCGGGATGAGGCGTGCTCTGGCCGATCTGGGCCATGTCGAGGATCGTCAGTTTGTCATGATCAGGAGTGCCTGGCTCGGCGTAGTAGACGACGAGCCGCTGCGTAAGCGTGCCCTCGATCTGCATCTTCTGGTAGCCGGGCGTGAGGTCGCCGACGTCCGGGTGATGGAAGGTCTTGCTGCCATGGGTGTGCAGCCGCACGTCATAGCGTTCCCACAGATCGCTGAATTCAGGGCTCGCGCCCAGGAGTTCGTCGACCAGTGAGGCCAGACCCGGGGCATCGGGTTCGAGGCTGTGCAGGGAGCGCAGACGGCCCACGGCGGCGCGGATCTGGTCGTGCCAGTCGTCGAACAGTTTGGGCGCTGTCGGGTGCAGGAAGACGTAGCGGACCACGTTGCGCTTCCCGACGGGCCAGTCCTCCAACCCGCAGAACAGTCGAAGCCCCGACGGGTTGCAGGCGAGGACGTCCATGGTGCGGCTGAGCACGTAGGCAGGGAACGGCCTCAGTCTCTCCAGCAGTAGTACGACTCCGGGCCGGACCGTATCGCCGTCGGGGGACGGATGCTCCAGCACGGAGGCGCCCGCGGCTCGGGCGACGAGGACGCGCAGATGTTCATGCTCGGCAGGGTCCAGGAGAAGCGACCTGGCGAGGGCGTCGACGACGGAGGGGCTTGGGTTGCTTTCCTTGCCACGTTCCAGACGCACGTAGTAGTCGACGCTGACACCGGCGAGCGTAGCGATCTCCTCCCGTCGAAGCCCGGGGGTGCGACGGACTCCCGGCCCGGTCGGAAGGCCGGCCTTCGCTGGAGTCACGCTGGCGCGGTGAGCGCGCAGAAAGTTCCCGAGTTCCGTACCGGCCGTGCCGTTCTGTTGCTGCCGTGCCATGTGCCCAGTGTGGCAGTGCAGGCGTGATGGGGCTATGAGCCGGGCGAAGGAGCCAGTCGCAGGTCGCCGTCATGTCGACCGGGGTCCTCCTCCGAGGGCGATGTGCAGCTTGCGACGGATCTCTTCACACCGCCCCCGGTCGCTTGCCGCTCCAGCGGACCCGAGAACTCACTCGCTCTGCTGGCGAACCGTCCGGACGGGGCCGTCCTGGATGTGCGTATGCGCCTGACCTAGGGCAAGCCGGACGCCCGCCTGGGGCGTCCGGGCTCTCCGGTCGGGTCGCCAGCTCGCTGCTCAGGACTGCCGTGAGGCGCCGGGGAACCCGTGCTCCGGGGGTGCGACAGGGCCCCCCACGCCGCTGCCGACCTGATCACGGGACTGCGAAACTGGTCTGCATGACACGTGAGGACGGCACCGAACGGAGCGACCGGAACGGCGGCCGCGAACTGGGGACCTTTCTGCGAGCCCGCCGCGCTCGGGTCACTCCCGGTGACGTGGGCCTTCCCGCAGGGTCGGGGTTGCGTCGGACGCCGGGACTGCGCCGGGAGGAGCTGGCCACACTCGCTGGGGTGAGCATCGACTACTACACGCGACTGGAGCGCGGCCGGGAGACCAACCCCAGTCCATCCGTCGTGGACGCTCTCGGCGCCGCTCTGCTACTTGAGGAGCCCGAGCTTCGGCACCTGCGGGACCTCGCGGCGTGTGCTGCGCGTGGTGGCGCGTTCGAGCGCTCGTCCGCGGCGCCCACCCGCACCGTGGAACCCGGTCTGCAACTGCTCCTGGACCGTATGCGCCCCTGTCCCGCACACATGGTGAGCCGCACCATGGAGCTGCTGGCCGCCAACCCGGGTGGGCTGCGGCTGCTGGCCGGGCTGGCGGACTGGCCTGAAGGGCAGCGCAACATCGTTCGCTATGTCTTCCTCCACCCCACCGCCCGTGTCTTGTTCGGTGACTGGGAGAACCAGATCCGCGGTTGTGTCGCCCGACTGCGCTCTCTCGCGGGCGTCGAACCCGATGCCCCCGGTCTCGCCGGTCTCGTCGAGGAGCTGCTCGCCAAGAGCCCGGACTTTGCCCGGCTGTGGGAGCTCTACGACGTCAAGGGCCACAGCCACGGCACCAAGACCTTCCATCACCCGGAGGCCGGCACCTTCAGTCTCGGCTACTACTCGCTTCAGCTGGAAGGGGGCAGCGGTCAACGCCTGGTCGCCTATCATGCCGAACCGGGGACGCCTGAGTACGACGTGATGGTCCAGCTGGATCGGGAGCTGACGGAGGCGGACGGGCAGGCCCCTGCGACTACCGGTACTCAGCGGGGCCCCCGGGCCAGGGCGTGACGAGGACCTTGAGCGCCCCGCGCGGTCGGTCATGGCCCCGACAGCCACCACCGGGCACGTCGGCCTGGCCGACGGTGCGGTCCGGGCGCGGCCCGGCTCGATGCGTCCCTCCAGGACGTCCGGCAGCAACTCCTCGATGGAAGCGCGGGCCGGGGCGACTTTGCCGGTGCGGGTGATGTTGTTCATGAACTCAGGGATGTCCAGGCGATCGCGTCGATCGACATGTGCAGGGCGGACAGAGCGCCGAGCCACTCCAGGCCCCCGTGTGTTGCTGCGACCGCCGGTCAGTTCGCGCGCGCTCGATTCCTTCGTCGCCGCGTTCGGCCACGGCGTCGGTGGCAGGGAAGTCCCCGCCGAGGTCGGTGCGGTCCTGGCGCCCGCCCGGCAGGCTGATGCTCTACCAGCTTTCGGCCGGGGCGCCGACGCCGGTGGTGACCGCGCAGTGGCGGCTGGTGCAGAACACGTCGGACAGGGGCAGTCGGGGGCATGCCGAGCCCTCGGAGACCGGCAGCTTGCCCCGGTTGCCGACGGCCTGCGGCACGCACGCCGCCTCACCGCGGCCGCCGTCGACGCCGATACTCGCGCACAGCCCGCCCGTGCGGACGGGAGGTCTGCACGCCCTCCCGGCCGACCTCGCAGGTGTTGCCAGACCAGACGGGTTGCTGGCGTGATCTCTTTCCTGATCGTCAACGAGTACGGCTGCGTGGCGCGCCGTACTCGGCGTCGTCGACCTTCTCCAGCCAGGTGGTTTCGGGGCCGCCGTCCGGGCCGGGGCTCTCCCAGAGGGCGAGGTGGGTCATGAAGTGGCCGGGATCGGCGCCGTGCCAGTGTTCCTCGCCCGGTGGCGTGTAAAGGGTGTCACCGGGGTGTGCCTCGATGACCGTGCCGTCGCGGGTACCGATGAGCGCGACGCCGGAGACGATGTGCAGGGTCTGGCCCAAGGCGTGGGAATGCCAGTCGGTGCGGGCACAGGGGGAGAAGCGGACCATGTTGGCACGCATCCGGGACGGCTCCTGGCCCGCGTAGATGACGTCGAACCACACGTCGCCGGTGAACCAGTCGGCGGGCGCCTTGGTGGTGGGCGGGTGCTTGAGAAGTTCCATGATTCTTTCCAGGTCAGCGGGACGGGTCCGCGACGATCGCCTTGAGCTGGGTGACGGCGCTCATCGCGGAGGGCCACCCGGCGTAGAACGCCAGATGGGTGATGGCCTCGGCCAGTTCGTCCTGGGTGAGGCCGTTGTCGAGTGCGCGGCGCAGATGTGAGCCGAGCTGCTCCGTGCGGTACAGGGCCACCAGCGCGGAGACGGTGATCAGGCTGCGGTCGCGCGGGGACAGCTCCTCGCGGGCCCACACGTCACCGAAGAGCACCTCATCGGTCAGTTCGACGAGCTTCGGTGCGGTGTCGCCGATCAGCTGCTGTGCCGGTGTCGGTTTCTCTGCCATGGGGCGGGTGCCGCCTTTTTAGTTGGGGTGGTTCAGGTTCCTGTGGTCCGCGTGGAGGCGGTGACCGCGGCGAGGTCCTCACGTACGTGACGCGGTTCCTGCTCCAGGGGCATGTTCGCCTCGTCCGCGACTGCGTCCAGAGAACCGGGTGTGTCCTGTCGCAACGCGCCGAACAGCGGGGCCAGGTCGGTGGGGGCGGAACCGGATTCAGCGATCAGTTCGAAGGTTCGATTCGCCGCTTCCGGCGTGGTGAGGGCGTCCACCAGCACCTGGGCGATCTGACGGCGGGCGATCACGCCGTCCGCGGGGCTGCCGGAGCGCCGGGTGTCCCCTTGCAGGAAGACGAGTCCGTGCTCGTCGGGGCCGTTCATGTCGAACCAGCCCGGCCGCACGATCGTGTAAGGCAGACCGCTGGCACGGACCAGCCGCTCGGAGCGGCGCTTCCAGTCGAGGAGATGATCGTAGACGCTGCTGCGGGACGTGAGGCCGATGGCCGTCATCAACGCGATGCGGGGCTTCTCAGTACCCAGCGCGACCAGGACGTTGCGAATGCCCGCGTAGTCGACACTCTCCGGTGAGGAGTGTGCGGAACCGTCGGACCCGAGCGTCAGCACGACGGCATCGACGTCGGCAACGGCCTGCGCGAGCGTGTCGGGCCGCGTCACGTCACCTACGGTGATCTGTGCCTCGTTGGGGAGGCTACGGCGGGCTTTCGATGCGTCACGTACCAGTGCACGCGTGATGTGTCCGCGCGCGATCGACTCGGCCACGACGAGGCGGCCGATGCTGCCCGTCGCGCCGACCACCAGAACCGTCATGGGGGTTGTTGCCATGGATCATCCTTGTGCCAGGTTGTGAGGGTCGTGGATCGTGCTCCGCGGCTTCGGGCGGAGCAACAGTCCGAGTCGGGGGGCCTGTTCTCGACGCTCAGGGCATGGTCAGTTCCCCGGTACGCAGCGCCGCGGTTACTCCACCGTCCATGAGGAGATCGGCACCCGTGATGAATCCGGCCCGAGGGCCGAGGAGGAATGCAGCCGCATCGGCGACCTCGTCGGGGGTGCCGAAGCGGCCGACCGCAGACGCCTTGCGCACCTGGTCGAACCACTCACCGCGCGGTCCGGACAGCTCGTCCACCGCCAGGGGCGTGATGATGACGCCGGGGCTGACGGCGTTGATACGGGCACCTCGCCTGCCCCAGGCGACTGCCGAGGTCTGCACCCGCAGGGAGTTGGCCCGCTTGGAGAGTGCGTAGGCGTGCACGGTGGAGCCGATCTGGTCGGCCTGGAGGAACGGCAGTTCCAGCAGCTTCGACGTCTCGGTGGTGGCGAGCGCGTGCTCGATCTCCGGCGCGTAGGGGCTCTCCCGGTGCCCGGCCATGCTGGCGATCACGATGCCGGCCCCGCCGGTGGCGACGACACGGGCGAACGCGTCCAGGACCATCGCCGTGCCCAGGAGATCGACGTGCAGAAGCCGCTCTATGCCGGCCTGGGTGGGGGAGACACCGGCGGTGTGTACCACCTGGGTGACCGGTCCCAGGGCGGTCGCCGCGTCGGCCAGGGCCTCGACAGCGTCATGGTCGGAGACGTCGGTGACGTGGGTCGTCACGTCGTACCCCTCGCCCCGCAGCCGTTCGGCGGCGCCCTGGGCCGCCTTCTCGCTGTGGTCCGCGAGCAGCACGGTGCGGCCCGCGCCGACCCGACGCGCAATCGCAAGCCCGATGCTGCCGGAGCCGATCACGACGACGACTTCCTTCGCTTCCCTGCTCATGTCTCCCATCCCTTCTCTCCACGCTGTCGCGGTCTTGGCCGAGTACAGCGGATCCTGTGCCGGGCGCCGACCGGTGGGAGGGGCCCTGTCACTCCCCCGGAATCCAGCCTGCGTGAGTGGCGCGCACAGTGGCAGGCCGTGCCATCCGGGGGAGTGACAGGGCCCCTCAGAGACCTCCCGGGCGGGGCACTGTGTATGGACACTGGAGTTCATGACACGTGAAACCACCGCCGCCGGCACCGAGCTGGGGCGTTTCCTGCGTGCCCGACGCGCTCGGCTGACGCCTGCCGAGGTCGGCCTCGCGGTGGGTTCCGGGTTGCGGCGCACGCCCGGGTTGCGCCGTGAGGAGATGGCCACCCTCGCCGGAATCAGCATCGACTACTACATCCGCCTCGAACGGGGCACCGAGACCCGCCCCAGCCCCGGCGTCGTCGACGCCCTCGCCCGCGCGTTGAAACTCGAGGATGACGAGCACGAGCACCTGCGCAGTCTGGTGAGGCCGGCCACCCAACAGATGCCGGAACCCCGCACCGCGCCGTCACGGACCGTGCGTGCGGGCGTCAAGCTGCTGTTGGAGAGTTTGCGTCCGTACCCCGCGCACGTCGTGAGCCGCACCACCGACGTACTCGCGTACAACGCGGGTGGGCTGCGCCTTCTCGCAGGGATGGAGCAGTGGCCGGCCAAGGACCGCAACATCGCCCGTTACGTCTTCCTTCACCCGGAAGCCCACGACCTGTTCGACGACTGGAACAGCCAGGTCCGCAGTTGCGTCGCCCGTCTACGTGCCCTGGCGGGCACCGACCCCGACGCCCCCGACCTCACTCGCCTGGCGGGTGAACTTCTCGTCAAGAGCGCGGACTTCGCCCGCCTGTGGGAACGGTACGACGTCAAGGCCCGCTCGTACGGACGCAAGGCGTTCCACCATCCCGACATCGGCGACCTCACTCTCGGCTACCAGTCCATGCAACTTGAGGGCACTCCCGGCCACCGCCTGGTCACGTACTACGCTGAACCGAACACGTCCGAGTACGACGCCCTCGTCCTCCTGGACATGCTCGGCTCCCAGTCCTCGACACCCCCGGACCGGCGCAGCCGTCCCTCGGCGTCGCACCCATAGCAGGCACGGCCATCGGATGCCGTGATGGTGCACGCTTTTGTCATGGCTGGTCAGTCTGCGGGTGGCCAGGGGCAGGGCGCTCTGGTACACGGCGGCTCGTACGGCGGAGGCCAGGTCGTCTCGGAGTCCGCTGAGCGGGCCGGACGGGACCAGGGTGCGCGGGTTGAACATGTGGACGAGCATCGCCACCACCTCGCCGCTCTCGGTGGTCGCCGGTCGTACGGCGTGCAGCGCGGTCGGGTCGCTGTCGGCGATGCGCCGGGCGAGTTGGCGGGTCCCGTCCAGGGTCGACCATGAGTCCGCGCTCTGGGGGCTCGACAACGCTGTCCGGCAGACCGATCAGGCCGGGCGGATACCGGCCAGTCTGCGGCAGTACGCCGGCCGCCCGGAACAAGTCGGAACAGCTGACCGACCTCGACGCCATCGTGCGGGATTGCTCGTACCTCATCGAACCGCGGGCCCAGGAACACGCGGTGGCGGTCGAGTTCGACCTCACCCCCGAGGTCCGCGCGACCGAGCCGCCCGGCTCTGTCTTCCGGTGCACACTGCCGGCCGTCCCCACCTACCAGCCGGCCACCGAGTTCGAGGACCCATCGGCCGACGTTCCGAAGCACTTCGAGGTCACATCCCTGCCGCCCGCCGAATTCCTCCGCCTGGTCGAGCGGAATTCGGTCGCCGACGGATCGGTCGGCTGGATCGCGAGCGTCGGCTCCGGCCACGGCCTGTCCGGCCGGCCTGCCGCTCGAAACACAGTCCGAGCTCTGCGTGGAGGACCCGGTGTCGCCTTCGCGGGCGGTCTGCTACCGGTCCGGTTCGCCAACGGCCGCAAGGGCACGGATGTCCTCGGTGTCGGCATCGAGGCGGTCGGTGACCGGGCCGACCGGCCCCTGATCGCCGTGTTGCGGCCCGACCAGCCGGCGATCGCGGCGACCCGGGACGTCATCGAGACGGGTGACCCGGAGGCGCCGGAGAGGTCACGGTGTCGTGACCGGAGCGGTCCACATGCCGATGATCGCGTCGATGAGACCAGTGGCGGTGTCATGCCAGGTCGGCCACGAGACAGGAGTGCCGTTGGACAGCGCGCGCTCGCGGTCGACACACATCTGCACGATCAGGTGCCGGGCCATGATGCCACGGTTGGCGTGTACGTCGGCGGGAAGAGCGGGCAGGCACGCGTTGAGCCCGTCCAGCAAGCGTCCCAGTGAGGGGGACGAGCGGGACTCCTCGGCGCTGACCTTGTGGAGTGCGGGGTCGGCGATCAACTGCGCGTTGAAGCGGGCGTACCAGGTGGGGTTGCCCAGTGCTTCCAGGTGCTCTGTGAGAGGCAGGACCATGCAGGCAACCCAATCCCGTAGATCCGTGGAATCCGCGGTCTCGCCGACCATGCGGGCGCGGATCTCTTCCATCTGCTCCGCATGCCTGCGGGCGATCGCACGGACCACGTTGGCTTTGTTGCCGAAGTGGTAGTTCACCGCGCCGGTATTGCCCTGCCCCGCGGCCTCGCTGATCTGGGCATTGGAGACTGCGTACACGCCATGCTCGGCGAACAGCCGCTCGGCCGCGCCCAGAATCGCCTCCCGGGTCGCCTCGACCTTCTCCTCCCGCACGCTTCTGCCAGCCATGATCGTCACCGCTCCGGGACTTCCACTGCCCTGCGACGACCAGTCCCTGCTGCCACCGAAGGTCCGCCCCCAGGACGGTGGGCGACGGAAGGAAAGCCTACTGATCAGCGGGGCCCGCCTGGCGTCGAGGGCGGCACCGGGCGAGCCGTCGGTCTTCGAGAGTCGCACACCAGCACCACGACGCCCCGTGGGACAGGCATGGCGTACACCGGCCGCGCCGCCGGTACTCACTTGGGCGGGAAGCGCAGCGCGCCGTCCAGCCGCACCACTTCTCCGTTCAGGTAGTCGTTCTCGCACAGGTGCTGCACCAGCGCCGCGTACTCCGCCGCGCGGCCCATGCGCCTCGGGAACGGCACCTGAGGAGCCCAGTAGGCCTCAAGCTGTTCGCCGGCCTTTCCGTACGCGGGAGTGTTCACGGTGCCTGGGGCGACGGTGACGACACGGATGCCCAGCGGTGACAGATCGCGCGCTGCGACCAGCGTCATGCTGGCCACCCCGCCCTTCGCCGCGGCGTAGGGGAGCTGGCCTGTCTGCCCCTCGAACGCGGCGATGGACGCGGTCGTGACGACAACTCCCCGCCCACCACCGTCGTCCAGCGGGTCCTGCCGCGCGATCGCCGCGGCACCGAGGCGTATCACGTTGAACACCGCGGTCAAGTAGTACTCGATCGTCGTGCGGAAACCGTCCAGGTCCAAGGGGCTGCCGTCTCTTCCGACCAGTCGGCCGCCGCTCGCCGGGCCGCCGTGCACGTCCACCACGATCCGCAGCGGTCCCGTGGTCTCGGCCGCCGTGACCGCCGCCGTGACGCTCTTCTCGTCGGTCGCGTCCGTGTGTACGTAGCGGATGCCGAGTTCGGTTTCCAGACTCCTGCCCTTCTCGTCGTTGACGTCCGCGGCCACGACCTGCGCACCCGCGGCGTGCAACCGGCGTACGGTGGCCTCCCCGAGGCCGCCGGTTCCCCCTACGACGAGTGCGGACATCCCTGCGATCTGCACATCTGCTCCCTACCTGGTCACACAGTCATGATCGGGGCATCGGTTGCGCTTGCGTCACTCCGCGAGACGGATGGCGAGGGCGGGGCACACCATGGCCGCGCGCCGGACGCCGTCCGCCTGGTCGGCCGGCGGGTTGTCGTCGAGCAGGACGACGATGCCGTCCTCGTCTCGCTGATCGAACACCGAGGAGGCGGCGAGCACGCACTGTCCGGTCCCGATACACCTGTCCTGTTCGATGGTCACCTTCACGAGATCCTCCTTGGGGCGTGCGGTGGCGTCACCAGGTGACGGGCAGTTCGTGGACTCCGTAGATGAACGCATCGTGCTTGAACGGAATCCGGTCGAGGCCGACCGCTCGCCTGAGGGTGGGGATTCTCCTGTGCAGGGTGCTGTACACGACCTGCAGTTCCATGCGCGCCAGCGACTGCCCCAGACACTGGTGCACACCGAAGCCGAACGCGATGTGATGACGGGCGTCCCGGGTGATGTCGAGGGTGTCCGGTGCCTCGGGGAAGGCTTCCGGGTCTCGGTTGCCCACCTCGTTGAGCATCAGCAGCCCTTCGCCGGCGTGGACGGTCAGGCCGGCGATGTCGATGTCGTCGACCGCCACCCGTTGCATGCCGTTGTGCGTGATGTGCAGGTAGCGCAGCAGTTCCTCGACCGCGGTGGCGACAACGTGCGGATCGTCCGTGCGGCGCAGCAGTTCCAGCTGGTTCGGGTGTTCCATCAGGGCCACAGTGCCCAAGGCGATCATGTTCGCGGTGGTCTCGTGCCCGGCGATCAGCAGGAGGACCCCGATCTGGGTGGCTTCTCGGTGGGTCAGGTCGCCGGCCTTGATACGGGCCGCCAGTTCGGAGAGCACGTCGTCGCGGGGCTCGGCGAGCTTCCGGCCGACGAGTTCGCCCAGGTATTCGCCCAGATTGCGACCAGCCGCCGTACGTTCCTCCATGGTCGCCGTGCGCCTGATGACGGCGGTGCTGTTCTCCTGGAAGAACTGGTGATCCGAGTACGGAACGCCGAGCAGTTCGCTGATCACGAGTGTCGGAACGGGCAGGGCAAAGGCCTCGACGAGATCGACGGGCTTCGGACCGGTGAGCAGCCCGTCGACGAGGTCGTCGACGATCTTCTGCACCATGGGTCGCATCGCCTCGATGCGTTTGACGGCGAAAGGCGCGGTCACCAGGCGGCGCAGCCTGGAGTGTTCGGGGTCGTCCATCCTGAGAAAGCCGAGATTCGAGCCGCCACCGTGCGGTGACAGGTGCGGGTAGCCGGGGCGACCCGAGTCGACGCTGACCCTGGGGTCGGCCAGCAACGCGCGCTGGTCGGCGTAGCGGGTCACCAACCAGGGGGTGCTGCCGTCCCACAGCCGTACCTTGCTGACCGGAGCGTTGTTGCGCAGAGCCTGCCAGACGGGCGGCGGGTCGAAAGGGCACCCCGGGGCCCGCGCGACGGGGAAGTCCGGGATCTCCGGCCCGGCGGCAGTGCTCATGCATTCCTCCAGAAGTTCGCGGCTCCACCGCTGAGAACGGCGGGTGGCGTAAAGCAGCGATGAGGTCGCCGGGACCCACCGGTCGACACGCCACCCGCGAAGGGAACGTCGAGCCGGACCGGTCAGGTGCGGGCCGGAACGCGCATGATCTCCGAGAGGTTGCCGCCCATGATCTTGGCGACGTCCTCAGCCGGCATGTCCGACGGCAGATGGTCGGCGTAGCTGGTCGGCTGGGCGAGGCCCTCCGGATGCGGGTAGTCGGAACCGAACAGGAGCCGGTCCGCTCCGAGTTCGGCGGCGACCACCTTGATGTCGTCCTCATGGAAGGGGGCGATCCAGACGTTGCGCTTGAACGCGTCTACGGGGTGTTCCTGGAATGCCTGGGGGGTGCGCTTGTACACGTCCTCCCAGAGCTCGAACATCCCCGGCACCCAGCCGGCCCCGTTCTCGATCAGGGCGATACGCAGGTCGGGAAACCGGGTGAACAGGCCGTGCAGTGCCATGGAGGAGCACGCGTCCTCCACCGGCTTGTGCCCGAAATTGGTGGTCAGCATGCGAAACGCCTGGTCCCGGAACGGCAGTGACTCCATGGGGCCCGTCCAGTCGCTGACGTAGCGCGCGTAACCCGAGTCGGAGGCGTGCATGGTGACGAGTACGTCGGCGTCGACGACCGCCTGCCAGAAGGGGTCGAACTCGGGGAGGGCGAACGACCTCGACCCGCGGAAGCCGGGCACCGGTGCGGGTCGGATCAGTACCGCCTTGGCGCCACGGTCGACCACCCACTGGAGTTCCTTGATCGCCTCCTCCACGATCGGCAGAGTGATCACGGGAGTGGTGAAGATGCGGTCCGAGTAGTTGAACTGCCACTCCTCGTGCAGCCACTCGTTGAGCGAGTGCACCACGGCGTGCGTCAGCTCCGGATCGTCCCGCAGACGCTCCTCCAGCAGACTCGCCAGCGTGGGGTACATCAGGGTGCGGTCGACGCCCAGCTCGTCCAGCAGCTTCAGCCGGGGCTCGGGCTGGAAGAACGCCGGGACGGCGCGCATGGGCTCGCCCACGATCTCCTTGTAGGACTTGCCTTCCGGGTTGCCGTTGCGGAAGTACTCCTCCTGCGCCCCCGGACGCGCGACCACTTCGAACGTCGGATTCGGAACGGCGTTGGAGACCTGACCGCGTATCAGAAGCCTTGTCCTGCCGCGGATTTCGGCGTACTCGATGGCGCCGTCGTACCGCTTGGGCAGGTGCCGTGTGAAGGCGTCCCGTGTCTCGTAGAGGTGATTGTCGGAGTCGAATACCGGAAAACCCAATGATCCGCTCATGCTCATCAGCATGCAGTTGGTTGACGTTGATGTCAATGAAGGTGAATGACGTCGTGGGATCCCGCGGAGGTAGGGGTGAGCGGTCGGGCGGAGCGCCTCCGGGGGTCCACGTTCGCCGCTTGTCCCGCCGAACGGACAGAGGTCATCAACCCGTTGAGGCCCGCACCGTTCGCATGGGTGGAACCATGGACTTCGGTCGGGAGAACGCGAGGTACGCTCGTGTCCGGCGGGGTGTACGGGGCGGCGGTGACCAGGCCGGGCAGCGGCACGGTCAGGCGCCACCCACCTGTTGGATCAGCCGGTGCGGCGGCTTGCCTCGCGCGGGGCCTGGCCGTCGTTCGGCCCCGAACCCTCCTTGATCTGGAGGGTGTTGGTCAACATGACGAAGAACTGGTCGACACAGTCGTCGAAGTCGCAGTCCAACTCGCCACGAACCAGCCAGCGCTCGGCGAAGTTCCAGGTCAGCGCCTCGATCGCCACGGCGGCGACCCGTGGGTCCAGCCGCTGGTCGGCCATGCCCCGCTCCTGCAACTGACGGATCGCTTTCACGACGCGCTCGATCTCGGCGGCGTGCAGGGTCTCGCGGGCCGCCCTGACACCGTCGTCGTACCGGGACACCTCCTCGATGACCGCCATCATCCGCGCCTCGTCCCGGTACCGCTCGAAATGCACGCGGATCGATTTCCGCAGCCGCTCGTACGGCGTCGCTCCCGACGAGCGGTCCAGCATGACGTCGATGGTGTCGGTCAGCTCCCGGTCCACCATCGTGGCCAGCTCGCGGAAGATCTCCGCCTTCGAGTCGAAGTAGTGGTAGAAGAGGCCGTGCGAGACCCCGGCGCGGCCGGCGATGTCGGCGACCCGGACGTCCAGGAACCCCTTCTCCTCGAACACCTCCTTCGCCGCGCGCAGCAGACGTGCACGAGCCTCCGCCCGCTGGCGGGCCCGCGGGCCGCCCGAGGTGTCTCCTGTCGGGCCGGTCGTGGCCACCACGGCGGATCTCCTCACTGTCGGCTCACGTACCGGTCAGTCTATCGAGCGGGCCGACGACTCGGACGCGGGCGACAGACGGGGAGCCGTGATGTGCAGGCGGGGCAGGGCGAGTCTGTACGACGCCTGCCTCAGCCGTCAGCCCTGGCCGCTCAGAGCCCGGTGGCGCCCTTCGGCATGGCGCGGATCATGTTGTCCTGGACGAAGGACGCCAGGAGCCGACCGTCCTCGGCGAACACGTCCGCGCGTCCGTAACTCCGCCCGCGGCCGGCGTAGGGGCTGCTGTGCGACAGCAGCAGCCAGTCGGCGGCGGAGAAGGGCTCGTGGAAAGTGATCGTATGGCTCAGCACACCGCTCGAGATCGTTCTGTGCGCCAGCGACTGGCCCACCCCTCGGTGGGGTCGCATCGCGGTGCCGATGAGGAAACCGTCGGTGGCGTAGGCCAGCAGCGCCTGTGCGGTCGCCGGATCGTCGGGGGCGTTGGGGAAGCGGGTCCAGACGCCCAGCCGTGCCGGGCCGACCGCGAGAGGATCGTCGATGTCGGCGCCGTCGACAATCCGCACCTCCCACTCGCCGTTGTCCTCGCGGCGGCGACTCGCCGCTGCCGGCGGACCGGCGTCGGTCAGCCGGTCGCCGTGCCGGATGAAGTCGGGTTCGTCCGCGCTGAGCAGAACCATGGACCGGGTGCACACCTGCTCGCCCTGGCTGATGGTCACCGTGCAGCTCGCGAGCGACCGGCCGCTGTGTAGCCGCTCCACCGAGATCTGCATGGGCTCGGCCGGTGAACCCGCCCGGGCGAAGACCGTATGCAGGGTCTTGACGGACTTGCCTTGCTCGGCGAACCGGGCCGCGGCGATCGACTGTGCCAGCAACTGGCCTCCGAAGACCACGAAGTGGCCGGTGTCGATGTTGCCGGCGGTGTAGCGGTCGGTGCCCACTTCCTTCAGGTCGAGCGCGTCAAGAAAGGCCTCGATGGTGAATGGCATGGCTGTCACTCCGAGGGCTGGGGGTCGTCGGACCGGTTCACTCGGCCCTCCTTTCCTTCATGGCGGCCAAGTTGACCAGGGCCGGCTTGTCACCCGTGATCACGAGCGCGCGGTTGTGGCCGAGGTGGTGCATGTCGAACGACGCCTCCAGGGCGGCGCTGAACCCCTGCGCGTCGAGAGCGCGGTTCACCGCCCGCTTGGCCATGCGCAACGCGAAGCCGTCAACCCTTGCTATGCGGCGGGCCAGTCGGAGCGTCGCCGGAAGGAGTTCGTCCGGGGGAACGACCTGGTTGACCATCCCGAGCTGCCGGGCTTCCCCGGCGGTGATCGAGTCGCCGGTGAAAAGGATCTCCTTGGCC
The DNA here is from genome assembly GCF_014645815.1 of Streptomyces fuscichromogenes. Lineage (GTDB taxonomy): Bacteria > Actinomycetota > Actinomycetes > Streptomycetales > Streptomycetaceae > Streptomyces > Streptomyces fuscichromogenes. Next base: position 453,884 of record NZ_BMML01000003.1, read on the forward strand.
TTGCGGGGGCCGAACTCCCAGGTGTGGGCGTGGTACTCCACCCCGCAGATGCCCATGAAGAGCACCGGGTCGGAGAACTCTGCGTTCTCCGCGGCGACGATGAGGTCGCACGGCCAACACAGCATCAGCCCCGCGGCGATGCACTTGCCCTGCACCGCGGCGATCGACGGCTTGGGAACGTCGCGCCAGCGTTTCGCGAAGTGGAAGTAGTACCGCGTCTCCCAGTCGTACATGGCATCGGGCAGCGGAATCCCGGTGTCCGCCGAGGTCGGCTGTGTGCCCGACATGTCATGTCCGGCCGAGAAGTGCTTGCCGGTGGACCGCAGGACGATCACTTTGACCTCGCGGTCGGACTCGGCGAGGCGCCATGCCTCGTCCAGTTCGACGAGAACCTTCTCGCTCTGTGCGTTGGCGGCCTCGGGCCGGTCCAGCGTGATGATCCCGACGTGATCGTCGACGTCGTACTCGACGTGGTCGAACCGCATCGTGTCTGCCCTCCGAGTACGGACCGTCCATGCGGTCCGATTCTTGCTAGGTGTCGTTGATGTCAACATCAAGGAATCAGGCGGGCGGTGTCTCGGCCGGTGGGGGAGTGGGCGACGGGCGCGCGCCAGAGGCCCGTGACACCGTCGACGAGACACGCGGCGGCGTTGTCCCAGCTCGACCAGAGCGTCGATGAACCTTCCGCCAGCGCGGACTCGCGCTCCGCGCACACGTGCACGATCAAGTGGCGAGCCATGGTGGCGCGTTCGAAGTGGGTGTGCGCCGGCAGTTCCGGAAGGCAGCGCTCCAGCCCCTGAAGGAGAGCCGGGAGAGCCGGGGAAGCGGCCAACGACACGTCGAGCGTGACGTCGTGGAGGAGCGGCTCTTTCAGCAACTGGGCGCAGAACCTGGCGTACCAGGTGGGGCTGCCCAGCCGGTCCAGGTGCTGGGTGACCGGCCTGACGAGACAGTCGACCCAGTCACGCAGCTCCGCCGACCCGTCGGTCCTGGACACCATGGGGGCACGCAGCCGCTCGATCTGGCGGGCGTGTTCGGCTGTGATCGCGCACGCCAGCTCCGCCCTGGCCGCCGGGTCGGGAACCGCGTGCATTCCGTGCTCCGCGAACCACAGTTCCGCCGTGGACAGAGACGACACAGCGTGGTGCGGAGCAGGTCGCCTGGTGCTGCCATCCATCGCTACCACCTCACCGAGGGTGTCGTTCCTGGTGCCGGACCGCGAAGCGTCAACCGGCGCCGGCGAGGCTGACTCCACCGTCAACGACGACGAGTTGTCCCGTCAGCCAGGAGGCGTCCGAGGACAGCAGGAAGGAGACGGTGTCACCGATGTCCTCGGGGACGCCCAGTCGCTTCAGCGGATACGCCTCGACGACTGCGTCCTCCTTGTCCCGGTAGAGAACCTCCGCAAAGCGGGTCTTCACGAGACCGGGAGCCACGGCGTTCACCCGGATTCCCGGGCCCAGTTCGGTGGCCAGTTGCTGGGTGACGCGGTTGAGCATGGCCTTCGTGGCACCGTAGAAGCCCATTCCGGGGGCCGATTGCGATGCCGAAAGCGATGAGACGTTCACGATCGCACCACCGTGCTCGCCCATCCACGCCCGATGTACCCGCTGCACCCAGGAGATCGCTGCCAGACAGTTGACCTCGAAGGTCTTGCGTGCGGCGGCGAGGTCGAGTTCCAGCAGCGGGCCGTAGGCGGGATTCGTGCCGGCGTTGTTCACCAGCAGGTCGACGCCGCCGAACGCCTCGACGGTGCGGCGAACGGCGTCGGCCTGGTGAGCCGGGTCGTCCGCGCGTCCTGCCACCGCGATGGCGTTCGCCGGTCCGCCCAACTCGCTCACTGCCGCGTCGAGCGCCTCCTCCTTGCGCGCGGTCAGGCATACCCGGGCACCGTCGGCCACCAATCGCCGGGCGATCGCGAATCCGATGCCCCGGCTGGCGCCGGTGACCAGTGCTGCCTTGCCCATGAAGCGCTGGGTCATCTGGACGCCTCTCCTTTCTGTCGTCGGGCGGATCGCTTGGCCGCCGGTAGGCGCGGCCCGCTCCCGTCAGGACCGATACCGGGTACGTCGGCCAGGCCCACCAGTCGCTCACCGGCAAGGTCGCCCGCGCGGATCTGGGCGCCGAGACGGCGTGCCAGCGTGCGGGGGTCTCCGAGCAGGCGGTCGAGCACCAGATTCCGGCGATAGCCTCGGTGGAATTCGTGTTCACTGGTGAAGGCGATACCGCCGAACACCTGGAAGCAGTTGCGGCCGGCCGCGTCGGCGGCCCGGCCGGCGAGGATCTTGGCCACCATCGCGGCGGTGACCGTGCCGGCGGTGGCGGCGGCCACGGCCGCGGCGTCGGCGGCCTCGACGGCGACCAGGGTCTCGGCGAGCCGGTGCTTCACCGCTTGGAATTCCGCGATGGGCGTGCGGAACTGCCTGCGCTCCCCGGCGTAGTCCGTCGCGAGGGCGAGCAACGCCCGACTGCTCGCCACCAACTGGTGGGAGAGCGCGCGGTGACCTGCGGCCAGGGCGGCGGGCCACACCGTGGCGGGGATGTCCGTGGTCCGGCCCGCGGGCAGTCCCGGCAGTGCCAGGAGGCCCGCGGCCGGATCGATGCCTCCCAGCGGCCGGGCTTCGACGGGGCCGTCGAGGTCCACCACGACCAGGCCTTCGCCGCTCAGGTCGGGCAGCCAGAGCAGTCGTTCGGCGTGGCGGTGCGCCGGCAGCACCACGTGGGTACCGGCCGTGGCGGGGTAGGCGACGGCAGCCTCACCGGTACCCAGAGCCGCAGCCAGGACGTCGTCGAGGGCTGCCGCGTCGATGCCGGTTCGCCCCTGTTCACGGAAGACGACGGCGACGGCCATGGCCTCCTGCGCGGCCAGCGCGTCCAGCCAGCCGGCCTTCACCAGCGCGGAACGCGCGCCGGACGGCTCGTCGCGGTCGAGAGCGGCGGCGACGGACTTGCGGAACTCCGCGACGAGTCCGGTGTCGGTGTCGGTTCGGAGCATCACGCGGCCCCTGCAGGGGGGAACCGCGGGGGCGTCGGCGTGTCGGGGCCGAGGCTCCGCCCGACGAAAGTGCCGCCTTGGCGAAGAACCGGCCCACGCGGGGCCGGCGCCGGGACGGCCCCCCGGGCACCGGGGTGGTGTGATGGAGCGGCCAAAGATCTCGCCTCCGGCATCCGCGCGCCGTTCGCGCCGGCGCACTCACTGAGTGGGCAGGGAGCGCAATGCTCGTACGGTTTCCGCACGGCCTTCACACGGCGGGTTCCAGCGACTCCGCCATCGCCTTGGCGTCCTGGGGATAGAACTCGACCTTGACGATCTTCGCGTCCCTGAAGGTCAGGACCTCGACGGCCGGCATGCGGAAACTGCGGCCCGTCGTCCTGGCGGTCCAGTCCATCATGTAGTTGAGGATGATGACGTCCGCTTCGGGGTCTTCCCAGACATGCAGGATGTCGAGCTTCTGTTCCCAATGAGACATCATCGTGCGTCGGACCCTGAGCCAGGTCTCCCGTCCCCGGTGGACGCCTCCGTGGGGGAGACACGGCGGTTCGTGGACCTCGATGTCGGAATGGAAGAACTCGACCATCCTGTGTTCGTAGGCCTCACTCGTCCGGTCCTTGTTGAACTCCGCGGTTCCCCCGCCGATCATTCGGCGCAGGGTTTCCATGTTTCTCGATGTCACCGGAGTCTCGATCCGTCAGCGGGCGAGGTAGGAGTCGAGGTGGACGTGCAGGTTGGCGATGCCGTCCTCGTACTTGCGAGCGAGCCGCTGCGCCTTGTAGCCGGGGGTGTGCAGGCCGCGCTGCTGGCGTTCGATGTTGCTGAAGTCCTGCCGCGGGATGAGCGGCCACGCCTCGCTCTCCGCCGGGTACACGCCGTCGAGCGTCGGTTTCCCCGGCTCTTCGCCCTCGGGATACAGGGTCAGGGACCAGAACTCGAAGTAACAGTGCTCCGGGTCGCCGGAATCGGGTCGTACGCGGTACGAGATGGCGTTGCCGTACATGGGGTGCAGCATGAAGTTCGGGAAGACGAACCACTGGCTGCCCCAGTTGGCGAGCGTCTCCGGCTCCGGGTCGGGCAGTCTGATGCCGGCCCCGGTGTTCCAGGCGTACAGGGCCTCGACCATCGTGGACGAGAAGTCCTCGGCCCGGCAGTCCGTGTTGCGCAGAGCCTCTATGACCGCGACGTCCTTCTGGAGAACCATGGCCTGCAGTCCCTCGGCGACCACGCGCATGAAGGCCAGTGCCTTCTCGGCCTCGGCTCGGCCGTCGACGCCGAGGCCGACCCCTGACTCGTCATGTCCCTGCGCCAGGCTCGCGTGGCCGTTCTCGTACGAGTGCTGCACCGACAGGAAGTCGGCAGGGAACGCCTCGCCCGCTCCCTGGACGACCTGCGGATGTGTCGCCATGAGGTGCCAGCCCTCCATGAACGCCTCGATGGCGAGTTTCCAGTTGGCCTTGAGGCGTATCGCCTTCCACCAGTCGACCCGCATGTCGGCGACCCTCAGCGGGTCGAGATGGACGGGCAGCGGCCGCAGCGCGTCCTGCAGAGGCGGCGCGCTCTGGTCCATGTTGATGAACACGCAGCCTGCCCATGTGCCTACCTGGCACTCGATGAGCCTCAGCTCCTCCGGGTCCATGACATGGGGGTCGAACCCCTCCTTGCCGTAGAGCCCGGACGGGGCGCCGTCGATGCTCCAGCGCCAGCCGTGGAACGGGCAGACGATCTGACCGCCACCGAAGGTGCCGCAGCCGAGCGCCAGCTGTGTCGCACGGTGCCTGCAGGCGTTCTGGTAGGCCTTGACCTCGTCGGCACCGGTCCGTACGACCAGCACGGAGTACATGGCGACCGAGTACTCGACGTAGTCGCCGACCTTCGGTATCTCCTCCAGACGGCACGCCATCTGCCAGACACGCGGCCACAGCCTCTCGTTCTCCAGCTCGAAGAACTCCTTGTCGTAGTACCGCTCCCGGGGAATGAACGCCCGGTCGGTGATGGCGAACGGCCCCACCGCGGTTGCGGCCGCCTCTTCCGTGGTCACCTCTGCCATGTGTCCTCCTCATCGAGGCCCGTCCGGCGAAAACGCGCTGCATCATTGAGCGCTTTTGGGCAACGTGCGGCCCCAGCTGGGAAGTTCGCTGGGCTCACGATCGTTCTCGCCATAGACTTTCATATATTTAAATCCTTCGCTAGCCTCTGGCTTGCCCGTGCCAGACGCGCAGTTGGGAGAGGGTATGGCGGTGACGACGCCCAAGCGGCCGGTCCCCGCCGCTGAGCAGCAGCGGCGGATGTATGAACTCATGACCCTGATGAAGCTCACGGACGACCGTCTCGCGAAGGGGATCGGCAGCGGTGAGTTCCTCAGCGTCTACTGGCCGCACCGCGGTCAGGAGGCCGTCGCCGCCGCGCTCGGCGTGGTGCTGCGGTCGACTGATCAACTGGTGACCACGTACCGCGGCCTGCATGACCACATCGGCAAGGGCGTGCCCGTCGAAGCGATCATCGGCGAGCTGCTCGGCAAGGAGACGGCTCCGGGGATGGGGAAGGGCGGTACCTCCCATCTCGCCTACCCGGAGGCCGGGGCCATGCTGTCGACGGGCATCGTCGGAGCCGGCCTGCCCATCGCGGTCGGACTCGGCCTGGCCGTCCGTCAGCAGGGACTCGACCGCGTCGTCGCGGTGTCCTTCGGCGACGGCGCCACCAACACCGGTTCGTTCCACGAGGCGATGAACATGGCCGCCGTGCTCGATGTGCCGGTCGTCTTCGTCTGTCAGAACAACCTGTACGGCGAGAAGACTCCGGTCGAGCGGACGATGAAGGTGGCCACGGTCGCGGAGCGGGCCGCCGCGTACGGGATGCCCGGTCTCCGGGTGGACGGCAACGATCCCGACGCGGTCTTCGGCTCGCTCGCGGAGGCCGTCGAGCGAACCCGGGCCGGTGGCGGGCCCGTGCTCGTGGAGTGCGTGACCTTCCGGTTCCGCGGTCACTCCTACGGTGACAGCCAGAGTTACATGCCCAGGGAACGGCTGGCCGCGGCGCTGGAGCGGGATCCGGTGCCCGCCTACCGCCGGCGCCTGCTCGACATGGGCGTCTGCTCGGAGAGCGAACTCCTCGCGGTGGAGGCCACCGCGGCGGACGTCGTCGACCAGGCCGTCAAGAAGTGCACGGACGCACCCGAGCCGTCGACGGAGCGGCTGCTGGACCACCGGTACGTGGACGACCACAACATGCCTGCCTGAGGAGGAACGCGGTGGCGGAACGCAATATGACGATGCGGGAGGCGCTGAACCTCGCGCTGGAACAGGCACTGGCCAGGGACGAGCGGGTCTTCCTGCTCGGCGAGGACATCGCGGACGCGTCCGGGGGAGGCATCCTCGGTGTCACCAACGGCCTGTCGACGAAGTACGGCGAAGACCGCGTGATCGACACACCGATCTCCGAGGCCGCCATCACGGGCGCTGCGATCGGCGCGGCACTCGACGGGCGTCGTCCCGTGGCGGAGATCATGATGATGGACTTCATCGGCATCGCCATGGACCAGATAGTCAACCACGCGGCGAAGATGCGCTATATGACCGCGGGACGTACCACCTCACCCATCACGGTGAGGGCGGCCGTGGTGGCCGGTATGGGCACCGGTGCCACGCATTCGCAGTCACTCGAGAGCTGGTTCATGGGTGTTCCCGGCATCAAGGTCGTCATGCCCAGTTCACCGGCCGATGCCAAGGGTCTGCTCACCACGGCCATCTTCGACGACGACCCGGTGCTCTTCCTGGAGCCGGTCAAACTGCTCGGCGCGCGTGGAATGGTACCCGTCGAGGAGCACGCCATTCCGTTCGGGCAGGCCAACACGGTACGCATCGGCACCGACGTCACCATCGTCACATACGGATGGGGTGTACCGATGTCGCAGGCGGCAGCCGCCGAACTGGAAGCCGAGGGGATCAGTGTGGAGATCCTCGACCTGCGTACGCTGCTGCCGCTGGACGTTCCGGCCATGTTGGAGGCGGTGAACCGTACGCGCCGGGCCGTGGTGGTGACCACCTCCGTGCGCTTCGGCGGACCCAGTGCCGAGATCGCGGCGACGCTCACCGAGAACCTGTTCGACCGACTTGTGGCGCCGGTGGCACGTGTCGGTGCCCAGTTCACCCCGATCCCTTCGGCGCCGGTGCTCGAAGCCGCCCACTTCCCTGACGCTGAGCGCATCGCGGACGCGGTACGGCGGACGGTCGGCGTCCGGGCGGGGGTGGGCGGCTGACGCACGCGTCAGCCCAGGTCCGTGCCCTTCGTGGGCGATGGCTATCGGCCGGCCTTCTGCGGCCACGTGCAGGACTCGCCTCGCACGTGGCCTACCGTGCGGCTGCGGCTGCGGCTGCGGTCGGCTTCGGCCGGCCCAGGTCAGCTGCTGCGGTGCACCGTGCGGGGGTCGACCGGCGCCGTGAGATCGCCGCCACCGTAGACGTGTTTCCGTGTCACCTTGGCGTGCGCGGTCATCACCGACGCGACCTCGACCGCGTCGCCGGCGTAGATGAGATCGGTGATGCGCTCGTGGATCTCGATCGAGGGAACCCGCTCTGCCGCGGTCGGGTAATGACCGTGCGCGGAGGTGGACCTGGCCCACGTGCGGACATCCGCCAGGCAAATCGACCCGAGCGCGCCCGTGAGCAGTTTGAGCGTGTCGCTGCCACACCGCTGCACCAGGGCGGTGTGGAACCGGGTCATCGTCTCGTTGAAGGCGAGCTCGTCACCGTCGAGCAGGGCACGGGAAGCAGTGTTGATCTTCCGGAGTTCGCGCACCACCGTGCTCTTGCGGTTGGAAAGGCCAGCACACAGCGTGGCACAGAGCGGTTCCAACTGCGACAGTGCCTCGACCACGTCACCCTTGTTCGTACCCTGGCTGCGCAGGACCATGGCGAGGGTGTAGGCCGCGGTCTGTGGTGTGGGGCGGTGGACGATCGCGCCGCCGATGCTGCCGCGCTGCACCTTTATGAGGCCCTCGGTCTCCAGGATCCGCAACGCCTCACGCATCGTCGGGGCGCTCACGCCGAACTGCTTCAACAGGCCCTCGAGAGGTGGGAGCCGTTCGCCGTCCTTGAGTTCTCCCAGGAGGATCAGTTCACGGATCCGTCCCGCGACGACATCGGGGAGCCGATGGGGCTGGGCGGGGCCTTCGGTGAGCGAGGCCGTCGATGGCGAATGCATAACTAGATTGTAAGGCTTCAGCGTGATCGCCGAGCGAGCTGAGGGCGCGTTCGACGTCCTCCCTCGTATGCACAGCTGTTCTGCTCCGAAAGGCTCTAAAAGAATATATTGTTTTAGTCCACTGGCCCAGAGATGTGAGGGTGATGGCGCGCAGTGCCGTGGCGTGCCCCGCTGAGCAGGCCCTCGGCAGTACATCTCCACGTCGAGAGCGCGCGACCGTGTCCCGCGCCCGAGCACGGTGCGGGACACGGCTCGCCGCCTTCCGGACCTCTGTCGGCCGCCGGGACGTGTGGTCGGTGTGGCCGCGTTCGAGATGCTGCGGAGCGTGCGGTAGATCATGACGTCCCGCGAGCCCCGGTCAGCTCATGACGTCAACTCGTCGTTGCTTGACGAAAGTGGCCCACTGGCGGGCACCGATGGTGGTGAACCATGCGCGGACCTGCGACTTCTCGCCGCTGAATGCCGGACCGAGTCGCCACACGATGCGGTGCTGCACCTGACCCGTCTGGCGTTGAAGATGCCTCGACGGACCGCGCTCGTGCTGGCGGTATTGCTGTTCGTGTTGAGTAACGCACTCGTCATGGGCGCACCGAATTTGCCCGTAACACTGATCGGCCGGTTCCTTGGAGTCGCGGCGCACGGGCTGTCTTCGCCGCCGCCTGGCGGTATGCACCGACGTGTCGGGGGCGCCATGAGGTCCCCATTGAGGGCATCGCGCTGTGGCTGGAGGAGGGAGGCTAGAACTGGGCCGCCTCGTGATCGACGTGTTCGGCGAAGGCGGCGAGCGCTCTCTCCCTCACGCTCGGGAGGTGGCCGGACGGGAAGAGCGTGTCCACGGGCGTGTACTGGGCCAGCACCTGCCGGGCGAGCGTGATCTTGTGGACCTCGGTGGGGCCGTCGGCGATGCCCAGTGCCTCGGCCGTCACCATCATGCTCATGAAGGGCATCTCGTTCGACACGCCCAGCGCTCCGTGGAGATGCAGCGCCCTTTGCGCGACATCGTGCAGGACGCGCGGCAGCATGACCTTGACCGCCGCGATGTCCTTGCGCACTTTCTTGTAGTCCTGGTGCTTGTCGATCAGCCACGCGGTCCGGAGCACGAGCAGACGGAAGGACTCAAGGTCGATCCAGCTGTCGGCGACCTTCTCCTGGGTGAGTTGAAACGCCGCGAGCGGGCCGCGCCTGGTCCGGCGGGAGACCGCGCGCTCGCACATCAGGTCGAACGCGTGGCGAGCCAGGGCGACCGTGCGCATCGCGTGGTGGATGCGCCCGCCGCCCAGACGTGTCTGGGCGATGACGAATGCCTGTCCCTGTGCACCGAGAAGATGGTCGGCGGGTACCCGGACGTTCTGATAGCGGACGTACCCGTGGTCCTCGCGGACGCCCGCGGCGGACACCTGCCCGGGCGGTTCCGTGGCGACGCCGATGTTGCGGACGATGTCGATGCCCGGCGTCTCGGCCGGAACGATGAACATCGACATGCCCTCGTAGGGGCTCACCTCCGGGTCGGTGACCGCCATGACAAGGAAGAAACTGGCATAACGCGCGTTGCTGGAGAACCACTTCTCGCCGTTGATGACCCAATCCGTCCCGTCCCGTTCCGCTCTGACTTTGAACAGGGTCGGATCGGCGCCGGCATGGGGCTCGGTCATCGAGTAGCACGAGGTGATCTCACCGTCCAGCAACGGCTGCAGATACCTGGCCTTCTGCTCCGGTGTGCCGTAGTGGGCGAGTATCTCGGCGTTCCCCGAGTCCGGTGCCTGGCAGCCGAAGACCGACGGCGCCCACCGGGAGCGCCCCAGTATCTCGTTGAGCAGGGCGAGTTTCACCTGGCCATAGCCTGGTCCACCCAGTTCGGGGCCCAGGTGGCAGGCCCACAACCCTCGGCTGCGCACCTCCTTCTGGAGAGGCCTCACCATCGCTAGTGAGCGCTCGTCGCTCTTGTCGTAGGGGTTGCCGAGGACGAAATCGAGTGGCTCGACGACGTCGCGCACGAAGGTGCCGGCCCAGTCGAGTTGCAGCTGGAAGTCCGCATCGGTCTCAAAATCCCACATCGTTCGCCCTCGCTTCAGGGGAGCCCCGCGCGGGGCACCTCGACGGTGGTGGTGACCAGGATCGCTTCATCGGCGGGCGCCCGGCGCTGCACATGGGCATCGGGTGCACAGCACTGGAGCAGCGTGACGCCCCAGGGGCCGCCGAGCATGCACGCGTACGTCGTGTATCCGTCGGGCGGGGCCACCCTGGCGACGACGCGCCCGCCCTGTTCGACCAGCCGACACCCGGAGCCCCCGGCGTCGGCGGACCACGCGCCCCGCGGCGTCCAGGCAGCAGCCGTCGGGACAGGCGCCGGGGAGTTCGGCCCAGACCCGGCGGTCCACGAGAGAGCCGTCGCCGGCGATCGTGAACGCGGTGTACCGGGCGGCGAACATCTCTTCGGCGATCAGAGTGGAGCCGTCGGCGGTGATGACGCAACCGGTGATGACGCAACCGGTGATGACGCAACCGTTGGGGAACAGCAAACCGTCGGCGGCCGCCGACGCCGTACCGCCGGGATCCACGCGCAGGAGCGCCGACGGGGCGTACGGAGGCGCTCCGGCGAGCATGCCGAAGTCGCCGTGCCACGGGATGCGGTCGGCGACACGCCCGAAGGAGCCGATCCAGGCTCTGCCTGCCGGGTCGACCACCGTGTCGTTGCACGGTCCCTCGGCCAGGGAGCCGAGGTCGGCGACCACTTCGAGTGCGCCACTCCTCGTGCGGCGCGGCAAGCGCCTGTCGAGCATCGACACGATCAGGAGGCAGCCGTCGGCTTCCCGTCCGAGGCCGGACGGCTGCTTGTCGAGCACCGCCTCCAGGCGGAGGTCGCCGCCGTCTGCGGCGCAGCTGAAGACACCGTGCCGGAAGAAGTCCGACACCCACCAGCGGCCGGCGTGCCATCGAGGCCCCTCGAAGAACGAGCCGCCCTCGGCCAACGTGTCCACGCGTGACTCCTCTTCGGCGTACTGCGCAGCATGTGACCACACTGGCACAACCATCGAAAGATGGCAATGATCTATAGATTTCTGATCCGAACGCGGCACCTGATCATGGACAGCCCGTGACGAGAATCTATTTAATGATTTAGAGTAAGCGAGAAGGCATCTGACGGATCGGTCATGGAGGCCACGTGACAGCGTCGCCACGGATCCCCCCGCTCGAAGTCGACGGACTCGACGCCGCGACAGCGGAGCTGCTGCACAGTTGTGTTCAGGACGGCACGGCGGCCAACAACATCTATCGAACGATCCTGCGGCATCCCCGCGTCTTCAAGCGCTGGACCCGGTTCGGTGCGGTCCTGCTCTACGGATGGATTCCCGAGCGGGACCGCGAGCTGGTCGTCCTCAGGACCGCGCACAACTGTCGGTGCGCGTACGAGTGGGAGCACCACAAGCAGCTCGCCCAGCGGCGTGGTGTGTCGGCCGAGGAGGTCGAGGCCGTCCTGCAGGGACCGGAGTGGGCGGGCTGGTCGCAGTGGGACGCCGCGCTTCTTCGAGCCGCCGACGAACTGCACCGCGACAGCAGGGTCGGTGACGCGACCTGGGCCGTGCTCGCCGAGCGCTACGACGAACGTCTGCTCATCGAACTCCCGATGCTGGTGGGGAACTACCACGCGGTCGCCTTCGCGGTGAACAGCCTTGGCATCCAGTACGAGGCAGGAGAGGCGCAGCCGTAGCGGGTCGGCTCCCTGCGTTCCCGGACACAGCGGTTTCCCGGTCGGGGGCCGTTCGAGCTTTCAGGACATCGGTTGAGTGGAGGAAGCAACATGGCGGTACCCGAGACGATTGCCGGCATCAAGGTCATCGACGTCGACACCCATGTCGTGGAGCCGTACGACCTGTGGACCTCACGTGTGTCCACCGCGAAGTGGGGAGACAAGGTTCCGCACGTCGTGTGGAGCGAGAAGCGCCAGGAGGACATCTGGCTCAGCGGCGACCGGGTGTTGGGTGCCGCGGCCGCACCGGCGCAAGCCGGGTACCGCTTCCCGCCGCCCACCTACCCGCCGCGCCTGAGCGACGCTGATCCGAGCACGTGGCGCGTCGAGGACCGACTGCGGGCGATGGACGACTACGGGGTCCACGCCCAGGTCCTCTACCCCAACGTCGCCGGCTTCGGCGGTGGCCGGTTCTCCGACCCCAAGGAAGCCGAGCTGAACCTCCTGCTCATCCGGGCGTACAACGACTGGCTGACCGACTACGCGAGCGCCGCGCCCGACCGGCTGATTCCTGTGATGGGCATCCCCTTCTGGGACCTCGACCTCTCCATCCAAGAGATGGCGCGCTGCCGGGCGGCCGGGCACCGGGGCGTGATCATGTCGCAGGAGCCCGAGCACTACGGGCAGCCCAAGATCAGCGACCCGCACTGGGACCCGATGTGGGCGGCGGCACAGGAGATGGGCCTGCCCATCAGCTTCCATATCGGTGGCGGCGACATGTCCGGTTGGAAGATGCTCGCTCCCGGCGCCGGCAAGGTTGCCAACTACGCGGCGGTCTCGGTGACGTTCAACATCGCCCAGAGCCGCTGCATCGCCAGCCTGATCGCGGGCGGGGTGTGCCACCGCTTCCCGGATCTCGACTTCATCTCGGTCGAGAGCGGCGTGAGCTGGATCCCGTACCTCATGCACGGCATGGACTGGATGTGGGTGGAGTCCGACGTGCGGTCGGAACACCCCGAGTACGACCTGCTGCCGAGCGAGTACTTCAAGCGGCAGATCTACGCCTGCTTCTGGTTCGAACACGGTCCGATGCTGGACGCGACGATCGAGACCCTCGGTCCCGACAACCTGCTGTACGAGACGGACTTCCCGCACCCGACCAGCATGTCCCCGGGGCCGGCCAGCTCTGCCGTGGCGGCCAAGGACTTCATCAGGGACCGGCTGGGCCACCTTGACGACGCGGTACTGCGCAAGCTCCTGCACGAGAACGCCACACGTGTCCACGGCCTCGGCTGAGAACCGCCGTGTGCCCCGGGCGGGCTCGGGGCGCCAAGGCCGCCGGGCCCGGGCCGGGGGCGAACCGGCCGCCGCAGAGGGGAGCACCGCGTGATCGCCTTCGACGAACCCGAAGAGCACACCGACATACGCAGGGGAATCCGTCAGCTGTGCTCCAAATTCCCCAACACCTACTGGCGGGAGCGCGATGAACGCCGCGAGTTCCCCTGGGAGTTCTACAACGCGCTGGCCGAAGGGGGCTGGATCGGCATCGCCATCCCCGAGGAGTTCGGCGGCGGCGGGCGGGGGATCACCGAAGCGTCCATAGTGCTGGAGGAGGTCGCCGCGTCGGGTGCGGCGATGAACGGCTGCAGCGCCATCCATATATCGATCTTCGGTATGAACCCGGTCGTGCGCTACGGCTCCGCGGACCTCCGCCGTACCTATCTGCCCAAGGTGGCTTCGGGGGAACTGCATGTGGCGTTCGGGGTCACCGAACCCGACGCCGGCACCGACACGACGCGCATCAGGACGACGGCGACCCGCCGTGGTGACCAGTACGTGGTCCGGGGGCGCAAGGTGTGGATGACCAAGGCGTCCTTGAGCCAGCGATCGCTGCTGCTCGTCAGGACGGCTCCGGTCGAGGCGGTCTCCCGCAAGACCGACGGGCTCACCCTGCTCCTCGCCGACCTGCAGGCTCCGGGGGTGGAGATCACCCCGATCCCGAAGGTCGGACGCAACGCCGTGGTCTCCTGTGAGGTCACCTTCGACGACGTCGAGATCCCGGTCACGGACCGGGTCGGCGAGGAGGGCGAGGGGTTCCGGTATCTGCTCGACGGTCTCAACCCCGAGCGGATCCTGGTCGCGTCCGAGGCCCTGGGCATCGGACGGGCGTCCATCGTGCGCGCGGTCGAGTACGCCAACGAGCGTGTCGTCTACGGCCATCCGATCGGGCGCAACCAGGGCGTCGCCTTTCCCCTGGCGGAGGCCTACGCCCGGCTGCACGCGGCTGAACTGGCCGTGCGGGAGGCGTCCTGGCGCTACGACGAGGGCCGGCCCTGCGGGGAGCATGCCAACATGGCCAAGTGGCTGGCGGCGGAGGCCGGTTTCGCGGCGGCCGACCAGGCCGTGCAGACCCTCGGCGGATATGGCTACGCACTGGAGTACGACGTCTCCCGCTGGTGGCGGGAGGCACGTTTGATGCGTCTGGCGCCGGTGCCCCAGGAGATGATCCTGAACTATCTCGCAGAACACGTACTCGGGCTTCCCCGTTCGTACGGGACACGGTGAGCCGCTTGGCTCGATCGAAGGGTGCACGGGGCTTTACTTCGATTGTTGGAGAAAGATAAAAACGAAGCGGTCTCTTCTCTGCTGAACACCGTGTCCTGCGTCAACCACCTTGGAGACAGGTGAACATGAGCGACAACAAGCGGACGGTCGACTATTCGGGCTATGAACTCCTCCAGGTCACACGCGACGAGCGGATCGTGACCGTGACGATCAACCGCCCCGAGGTACGCAACGCCCTCAACGGAGCCCTCCACGAGGAGCTCGGCACGATCTTCGCCGATCTCAACCGGGATGACGCGTGCGACGTGGTCGTGCTCACGGGTGCGGCGGGAACCTTTTCGGCCGGCGGAGACGTCGCGTGGATGCGGGAGCAGTGGCAGAACCTCGCCATGAACACCGCGGCCAACCGCACCGGCCGTCGGATCCAGCAGGCCCTGCTGGACCTCGAGAAGCCGATCATCGCGAAGGTGCGGGGGTACGCCGTCGGACTGGGGTGCTCGCTGGCCGTCTTCTGCGACTTCGTGTACGCGACGCCGGACGCGGTGTTCGCCGACCCTCATGTGAAGGTGGGCCTGGTCGCCGGCGACGGCGGCGCGGTGATGTGGCCGCAGCTGGTCGGCTACGCCCGGGCCCGCCGCCACCTGCTCACCGGCGATCCCCTGACCGGAGCCCAGGCGGCCGACATCGGGCTGATCACCGAGGCCGTGCCGGACCCGGAACTCGACGCGGTCGTCGACGCCATGGCCCGGCGCATGGCCTCCGGCGCCGTCCACGCCATCCGGTTCACCAAGGCCGCGATCAACGCCGGTCTCAAGGCGACCGCACAGCCCGTCATGGGCGTGGCGACCTACGCGGAGAACCTCTGCCAGTTCACCAACGACAACCGCATCGCCGCCGAAGCCTTCCTGAACAAGGAGAAGCCCACGTTCACGGGGTCGTGACCACCATGGCTGATGTGCCCCAGCTTCCGTACCGGCCAACGGTGCCGGCCGTACTACGACGGGCCGCCGACCGCTTCGGCGACGACGACTACATCGTCCTGCCCGATCGCCGGATCTCCTTCCGGCAGGCCGAGATCGCCTCGCGGCGGCTCGCCAAGGAACTCCTCGCCTCCGGCGCGGGCAAGGGAACCCGGGTCGGCATCCACCTGCCCAGCGGTCCGGAGTGGGCGGTGGCATTCCTGGCGGTCACCCGGATCGGTGCCATCGCGATGCCGTTCAGCACCCTGTACCGGCCCCCCGAACTGCGCGCGGCCATCCGCGCCGGGGACGTCTCGGTGCTGGTGTCCGCTCCGTTACTGCTCGGGAAGGACAACGAGACTCAGCTGGAGGACGCGATCTCCGCCCTGGGGCGTTCCTCTCCAGGCCGGTTGCGGGATCCGGAGGTTCCCTATCTGCGGTCGGTACGCCTGGTGGGCGACAGCACCCGGGCCTGGGCGGAGCCGTTCGGCATCCGCACCGAGGGCGGCGAGGAGGAGATCGGAGGCGTCGAGGACCGGCTCCTGCGAGCCGTCGAGGCCGAAGTCACGCCCGCCGACCAAGGTGTGGTCGTCTTCACCTCGGGGACGACCGCCGATCCCAAGGCCGTCGTCCACAGCCAGGGCGCGGTACTGCGCAAGACCGCCCCGACGGCCGACGCCGCACTGAACGCGATCTTCGGCGGGCGGGTGCTCTGCCTCATGCCGTTCTTCTGGATCGGCGGGATGCAGGAGATGCTGGCCGCACTTCACAGCGGCGCCGCGATACTGACGCTCGAACGCCTCGACGCGGCCGCCGGCCTGGACCTCGGCCGCCGGGAGCGCGCCACCAGTGTGATGGGCAACCCGCAGACGATGCGGTCCCTGCTCGGGGCCACCGACCTGGAGTCGGTGATCCCCTCGCTACGGGATCTGCCCGAACGCCCCTGGGACGGTCCGCCCAGCAGCAGAGGGCAGATCCCCAACGGCATCGGCATGACGGAGACCTTCGGCGGATGGAACGCGGTCCGGGGGTTCGAATGCCGAGTGGTGGACCCGGTGACGGGGGACCTCCTCGGGGAGGGTGCGGTCGGGGAGTTCCAGGTGCGCGGCTACTCCCTCATGCAGGGCCTGTACAAGCACGAGCGGGAGGAGGTCTTCACTCCGGACGGCTTCTATGCCACCGGAGACCTCGGCTACACCGAGAAGGGGCAGTTCTATTTCTCGGCCCGTCTCAAGGACATGATCAAGACCAAGGGCGCGAATGTCGCCCCGGCGGAGGTGGAGACGGTCCTGAACCGTCGGCCCGAGGTCCGCGTCTCGTTCGTCGTCGGACTTCCGCACGAGGCCCACGGCGAACAGGTGGTCGCCGGGGTCGTCGCCGAGCACGGTCACGTTCTCGACGTCGAGGCGCTCCTGGAGGAGTGCCGCGTTGCCCTCTCGCCCTTCAAGGTGCCCACCGACATCCACGTTCTCGCGGACACCGACATTCCGGTGCTCGCGAGCAACAAGCCCGACCGCCGTGCGATCGCGACGCTCCTCGCCACGCGCCAGAGCCTCGCCCGCCGCCGTCCGGTGTGAGCCTACGACCGGAAGGGGCGCCCGGCACTGGTGGACAAGAAGCTGCTCTTGGACCGCCACGATGTCGCGGAGCCGCTCGCCCTGCTCGAACCCCAGGACTTCCGCACCGTGCCGTGCCGGGTCGGGTCGGCCCGGTGCGGACCAGGCGTTGGTCTTCACCCTGTCCGGCTGGATGCCCGGCGGTGGCGGCGAAGTGCTCGGCGTTGGTCTGGCCACCAGAACGAGCACGACCCCAGGGGCACACGACATCGGCATCTGGCGATTGTCACTGGACGGTCGGGCGGTCTGGGAACGGCTCACCTACTTCACCGCATTCGACGGCCACGGCGTCAACCAGCCGGTGATCTCCCCGACTTCCGGTGGATGGTCTTCGACATGAGGAAGTCGGACTCCGACCATGGTGACGCCGAGGCGCTCCTGGTCTTCGACCTCAGGGCACGGGACGCGAGCGGCCAGGGAACCTTCTCGACCGAACCGGACCGTCTGCCGCCGTACTCCCCGGCTCACCGGACCACCGAGAGTCCCTGCTCGATCCTCGAGACCACCTCGGCGCGGTACGCCTCCAGGCCGTCGGGCCGCTCGCCCAGCTGTCCGTCGAGATACCGCCGGTAGACCCCGGCGAGGATGGCGGCGGACCGCCAGGCAGTGAAGGCGCGCCAGTAGTCGAGCTCCTCGATCGGGCGCCCGGACTGCCGGGCGTAGTAGGCCGCGAGCTCCTCGCCGCTCGCGAAGCCGGGAAGCGCGGCGATCGGCTGGGCGAATCCGGGCCGGAGGTCGGGCGCGGTCCACGAGCGCAGGAAGTAGGCGAGGTCCAGCAGCGGTTCGCCGAGCGTGCACAGTTCCCAGTCCAGGACCGCCTGTACCGAGCCGGCTCGGTCGGTCAGGGTGTTGCCGAGCCGGAAGTCGCCATGGACCAGATGGGGTCCCGTCTCCTCGGGCCGATGCGCCGTCAGCCATGCGTGGAGCCGGGCCATTCCGCCGAGGTCGCCGAGACGGGCCGCCTGCCACTGTCCGGCCCAGCGCTGGAGCTGCCGGTCGAGGTAGCCGCTGCGGCGGGCCAGCCCGCCGAGTCCTACGGCGTCGATGTCGATGTGGTGCACGGCCACCAGTGCGTCGACCAGGGAGGTTCCGGCGCGGTCGCGAGCGTCCGCGCCGGGCAGCAGGGCGTCCGCGTCGGCGGCCGTGTTCACCACGACTCCTTCGACGTACTCCATCACGTAGAAGGGGGCGCCCGTGATGCGTTCGTCGTCGCAGGCTCCGAGCATGCGGGGAACGGGAACGCCGGTGCCGGCCACCCGAAGCATCACCTCGTGCTCGCGGACGACGTCATGGGCGGTCGCGAGGAGTCGGCCGACAGGGGGGCGGCGCAGCACCCAACGCCTGCCGTCGAGGTCGTCGACCAGATAGGTGAGGTTCGAATGTCCGCCGGTGATGCGTGTGTAGCGGAAAGGCGGTCGGGCGCCCGGCAGATGACGGGTGAGCCAGCGCTCGACCGGTTCGGCGGCGATTCCGAGTGGATCCGTAGTCGTCGACGCAGCGTCCACGGGGGGCCTCTCTCCCTGGCAGGGTGTCGTCAGGTGCCGACTGCTCCCGACGCGTTGCGTAAGACCTAAATGATTTATAGTCTTAAGGTTATTTGGGAGGCAAGCCCGTGCGCCACGGCCGAGAGGTTCGGGATCGATGACAGCGAAGACCGGCCCGTATGACGGGCCTGGGGGCCTTGGGCGTTTCCAGACCGAGCTGACGGCGTGGCTCGATGAGAACGACGCCTTCTTCCCGCGGCGTGCCGCCGGCATGTCGCTGGCCGGCGAGGTGGCGCGGAGCCGGGCCAACCAACACCGGCTGTGGCAGGCGGGCTGGCTCCGGCACGGCTGGCCGGAGTCGGTCGGGGGCATGGGCGGCTCGCGTCTGTTCAGGGCTGCCGTGACGGAGGAAGCCGCCCGGCGGGGGCTGTACTACGACACCCTCGCCGCGGTCGGCGAGGTCCTCGGTCCGACCGTGATCGAGGCCGCGCCCGACTTGGCACGGCGGTACATCACGCCGTTCCTCGACGGCACGGAGGGCTGGTGCCAGGGGTTCTCGGAGCCGGAGGCCGGCAGCGATCTCGCGTCGCTGCGTTGCCGGGCGGTCGACGCCGGCGACCACTGGGTCGTCGACGGGCAGAAACTCTGGACGAGTTACGCCCAGTTCGCGTCGCGCATGGTCCTGCTGGCGCGTACCGGCACCACCGAAGACCGCCACCGCGGGATCACCGCGCTGCTCGTCGACATGGGCTCGCCGGGGATGACGGTCCGCCCTCTGCACGGGATCAACGACATGGCGGAGTTCTCGGAGACCTTCTTCGACTCGGTCCGGGTGCCCAAGGACCGCGTGATCGGTGAGGTCAACGGCGGCTGGTCCGTCGCGATGCGGATGCTGCGGTCCGAACGTGGTGGAATCTTCTGGATGCTCTCGGCCTGGCTCCTCGAAGAGCTGGAGCGCCTGGCGGGCACGGCGGGCCTCACCGCCGCCGATGACGAGGCGGTAGGGCGGCTGTTCGCCACCGTCGCGGCTCTGCGGGCGCGCAGCTGGACGACACAGCACCGGCTGGCGGCCGACGGCATCGAGACCCCCGAGACCTCGATCGACAAGATCCTCATGGCGACGGCCGAGCAGGAGCTGTTCGATCTGGTCCGGACCTCGCTCGACGGCGTACTCGAGTTCGCGGACACCGACGAGGCGGTGTGGCTGCGCTCGTCGTACATGTACTCACGGGCGGCGTCCGTGTACGGCGGCACGGCCGAGATCCAGCGGAACATCGTCGCCGACCAGCTCCTGGGACTGCGCGGCGCGTGACACGCAGCGGGTTCGCCCGCTCGCCCTGGTCGAGGACCACCCATGGCCGCGGAGGCGGCGGAAGGGAGCCGAGGATGATCGTCCCTGGCGACATGTTCGAGATCTGCTTCGTCGTACGGAACCTCGAAGCCGCGGTGGAGCAGTACCACAAGGCGTTCGGTTACACGTTCTCCGTGATCCTCGACGGCGTGCTGCCGACCAGGGAGGCCGCCACCCAGGACGACTCGGTGCCGCCGTTGCGCATGGCGGTCTCCCGTGAACAGCATCCCCAGATCGAGCTGCTGGAAGCGGTGCCCGGTACCCATCTCGTACCCCCGGCCGGGACCGGCCTGCACCATCTGGGCTACTACGTCGACGACCTCAGCGCGGCATCGCGGGCGCTCGCCGCTCTCGGGGTCCCACTGGTCAGAGGCGGAGTGGCCGACGGGGTGTCGCCGGTGTCCTGGGCCTACCACGCGATGGGGGACGGCACCCTGGTCGAGCTGGTCGACCGCCAGTCCGCACCGTTGCGGGCGATGATCACCGTGGGCCAGGTGCCGCCGTCACCGTGGGCACGTCAGGTCATCAGGCTTGCCGACGGGTGGCGTCCGGCGGATTCCTGAACGAGTGCGGGACCGTCTGCCCTTCGGCCGGCGAACGGTCCCGCCCCCGCTCGTTGTGCTACGTCATCGCCTGCGTGATCGCCTGTGCCGCCCGTGAGGGCGAGGGACGTCCCAGGTGCCCGGCCAGCCAGGCCGACGTCCCGGCGAGCGCGTGCAGGTCGATGCCGGTCTCGATACCCAGGCCATGGAGATGCCACAGGAGGTCCTCGGTGGCCAGGTTCCCGGTCGACGAGCCGGCGAAGGGGCATCCGCCGAGTCCGCCGGCCGAGGCGTCGACGACTGTGACGCCTCGGGTGATGGCGGCGGAGGCGTTGGCGAGTGCCTGACCGTAGGTGTCGTGCAGGTGCACGGCGAGCCGGTCCATGCCGATGCCGGCCGCCACGACGGCGTCGATCAGCGCGACGGTCTGTCCGGGCGTGCCCACCCCGATCGTGTCGCCGAGCGAGAGCTCGGTGCATCCCAGGTCGTCGAGACGACGGGCGACCGCCACCGCTTGTTCGACGGGAACCGCACCTTCCCACGGGTCGCCGCACGCCATGGAGAAGTAGCCGCGCACGGCAAGGCCGTTGCGGCGTGCGTACTCGACCACAGGCTCGAACATGCGGAGACTCTCGTCGACGGAGCGTCCCAGGTTGCGCCGAGAGAAGGTCTCGGTGCAGCTGGCGAACACGGCTATCTCCCGCACGCCCGCGTCGACGGCACGGCGAACGGCCTTCTCGTTCGGCGTCAGCACCACTGTCCGCACCTCCTCCGGGAGGTCCAGCCGGCGCAGCAGCTCCTCTGCGTCGGCAAGTTGTGGTACCCGGTCGGGACGCACCAGTGATGTCAGTTCGAGGGCTCGTACACCCGCGTCGACGAGGCGTTCGACGAATTCCGCCTTGACCTCGACGGGCACTGGCGTCGCCTCGTTCTGAAGGCCGTCACGGGGCCCGACCTCGAACACCGTCACGCGCGACGGCAGTTTCGCCGAACCGACCTTCAGCGGTGTGCTCACTGCACTGGTCGACATACCTGTCCTCCTGGATGGCCCATCACTGTTCCGACTGGTCGACGCCGGTCTCCGCGGGTGCTCGAAGGACGAGCGCGGCGCGCCGCGCCGCGCAGACGAGGACGCCGCGCTGATTGCGGCCCGAGTGCTCGAACATCACGATTCCCTGCCCCGGTCGGCTTCTTGACGGCCGGACACTCACGACCTCGGTGCTCGCGTAGACGGTGTCGCCGATGAAGACGGGCGCGGGGAAGGTGACCTTCTCGAAGCCGAGGTTTCCCACCGTCGTGCCGTCGGTGAGGTCCGCGACGCTCAGGCCGACCACGGTGGCCAGAGTGAACATACTGTTGACGAGGCGCTGACCGAACTCCTGGTGGGCCGCGAACTCGGCATCCAGGTGCAGGCTCTGGGTGTTCATCGACAGCACCGAGAGCAGCAGATTGTCGGCCTCGGTGATCGTCCGTCCGGGACGGTGCTCGAACACGTCGCCTGGGTGCAGTTCCTCGAGGTAGCGCCCTCTGCGCTGATGAACGGTCATCGCAGGTCCGCCTTTCCGGCCGCGATCGTCTCTCGATGCTGTGGGGCGGCGATGTTCGCCAGTGACTCGGCCCGCTCGCGCATCGACAGGCCGGCGAGCCGGGCGACGCCGTGCTCGGTCACGACCACGTCGACCATCGCCTTCGGCAGGCTCGTCGGCGTGCTCTCGGCCAGGCGGGCGACGATGCGCGAGGTCGTGCCGTCCGGTGTCGTCGACGGCAGCGCGATGATCCGCAGTCCGCCCGGGGAGTGAGTGGCCGCCTCGACGAAGTCGATGCTGCCCCCGACTCCGGAGATCCGACGGCCGCGGACCAGCTCCGCATTGACCTGTCCGGACACGTCCACCTCGATGGCGGAATTGACCGAGACCAGCCGGTCGTGGTGTGCGAGAAGGGCCGGTGTGTGCGCGGTGGCCGACTCGAAGACGCCCACGGCCGGGTTGCCGTCGGCGAAGTCCATGACGCGTCTGGTGCCGAGGATGTCGGGGGTGCTGATCGCCGGGCCTGCGCGGCCCAGGTCCAGATCGAGCAAGCCGCGCTCGAAGAGGTCGGCCATGCCGTCCGAACCCATGCCGACGAACCGCAGCCCGCCCAGCTCCGCATCGGCGAGCGCGCCGAGGAGCGCCTCGGGCACCGTGCCGATTCCGAGCTGGAGCGTGGGCTTCGACGGCAGCAGCTCCAGTACGTGTCCGGCGATCGCCCGGGTCACCTCTGTCTGCCGCGCCGGTGGATGGACGGGCATGGGAGTCGTGGACTCGGTGACCGCGTCGAAGCACGAGAGGTGAACCGGCGTGTCGCCGAAGGTGTGCGGGACGGCGGGATCGATCTCGGCGATCCTGGTCCCGGCCGTGGCCAGAGCGGCGCGTGCGTAGCCGGCCGACGCCCCCAGACTGCACCAGCCGTGACGATCGGGCGGCGAGACGCGGACCATGGCGACATCGGGCGACCACGCACGCAGCTGTGACGGTACGGCGGAAGCGCGCAGTGGTATGTACTCGGCGGTGCCCTGGTCCAGTTGGTGTGCGAGTGCGGCGGTGGGGTGCCAGGTCCGGAGCCGGAGAGCTCCGCGGTCGAGAGCGGGCAGCAGGACCTCCGGATCGAGGAGCAGCCCGGCGAGCAAGGTGACACCCCGAGGGCCCGCCTCGTCGGCGAGGGTCGCGAGCAGCGACGTCGGTGTGCCGCACGCCGGCGCCACCACCACCGTCGCGCCGGCCGGGATACGCGCCACCGTTGCCGCCGAGGTCGACGTCTTCATGCAGCCTCCCAACGGAAAGACTCTCAATGAACTAAAACTTTAATAGATTGGCGTCCTCGGTGCACTCATGTGACAGCCTACGAAACCATGCTATTTTTTAGAAGATTCGACGCTGGGTCCCGTGAGTCCGACACTCCGTCACCGGGAGCACAGGACGATCTGCCGGGGCCTCGCTCCCAGTGGTGCGGAAGGGGCTGAACTGAACGTGGAGCCAGAGTTTGCAGGCCGGGTCGCGCTGGTGACAGGGGCCGCAGGAGACGGCATCGGGCAGGGAATCGCACGCCGGTTCGCGGCGGGCGGGGCCACCGTCATCGTGACCGACTCCCATGAGCGGCGGACACAGCAGGTGGCCGAGGCGATCGGCAGGGACCACGACGCCACGGTGGCGGGGTACCCGATGGACGTCACCGACCGGGCCAGGGTGGCCGAGGTCCTCGACGAGGTCGGCCGCAAGTACGGAACCGTCCGGATACTCGTGAACAACGCCGCCTGGAACGTCCTCGGTGACATCTTCGAGTACGACTTCGCCGACTGGGACCGCGTCATCGACGTGGACCTCACCGGGCCGTTCAACACCACACGGCTCGCTCTGCCCGGCATGCGCGAGGCCGGGGGCGGGGCGATCGTCAACATCTCCTCGATCGGCGCGGACCTCGCGGCCGGCTCGGGTGAACTGCCCTACGCGGTGGCCAAGGGCGGGCTCAACACCATGACCCGCCAGATCGCCAGGGTGGGCGGACCGCACAACATCCGCTGCAACGCGGTGGCGCTCGGTCTGGTGACCGGTACCAGGTTCACGGACATCCGGCCACAGCTCATCGAGCGGGTGTTGCCCGACATCCCCCTGGGCCGGGCCGGCACGGCCGACGACGTCGTGGAGGCCGCGGCCTTCCTCGCCTCCGAGCGGGCCGCCTTCATCACCGGAGAGATCCTCAACGTGTCCGGCGGCTTCTACATGCGCAATTGATCACACGCTCGCTGTCAGGTGTCCGTGGCCGTGCGCAACCGGCGCCACGCCGCCGCAGCCTCGTGAACGACTGACCGGCGGGGCGCCGGCGACCGGATTCGAGGAGGACGAGGATGGTCTACGGGAACGAACGGTTCGAACTGACCGGCCGGTCGGCGCTGGTGACCGGTGCCGGCGGCGGAATCGGCGCCGCAGTCGCCGGAGCCCTGGCTGCGGCCGGAGCGTCGGTGCTGGTCACCGATGTCGATCCAGCCGCCGCGGCGGCGATCGCCGAGCGGATCAACGCCGCCGGAGGCAAGGCCGATGCCGCGGCCTTGGACGTGCGCGACCGCGACGCCGCGAGCGAGGCCGCGGCCCGCGCCGCTGCGCGGTCCAACGGCAGTCTGCACATTCTGGTGAACAACGCTGGTGTCACGGCCCCCGCGATGTTCGCCGACATCGATGAGACGTCGTTCCGGGGAGTCGTCGACACACATGTGCTGGGGGCGTTCCACTGTTCTCAGGCAGCGCTGCCGTATCTCCCGGTGGACGGCACCGGACGGATCATCAACGTCACGTCTGCGGCCGGGATCACCGGCACGCTGGGCCAGGTCAACTACTCCGTTGCCAAGGCGGGTGTCATCGGTATGACCAAGTCCCTGGCGCGGGAGCTGGCACGCAAGAAGATCCTCGTCAACGCGATCGCCCCGCTGGCGGCAACACCCATGACCGAGACCATCCGCACGGACGAGAAATTCGCCGCACACATGCTCGCTCGCATCCCGTTGCGACGCTGGGCGGAACCCGAGGAGGTCGCCGGCGCCTTCGTGTTCCTGGCCTCGGACGCCGCGTCGTTCATCACCGGACAGGTGCTGCCGGTGGACGGCGGCCTGGTGATGTGAGCCGCCCGTCACCGGCTGTGCCCGGCACCGAGGCATCTTGGGAGACCGTGTGCCGGGCCCGGCCCGCGGCCGGCACGACTCCCGGCCGACGACTTCGTGCCCCGCGGCGACGGGTTCCGACCGGACCGACGAGGAGAGATCCCTGTGACTGCGTCTGTACTGCTGACCGAGGAGCGAGCGGGAATACGGACCCTGACCTTGAACCGACCGCACCGGAAGAACGCGATCAACCGTGAACTGTGGGAGGCCCTGCGGAGCGAACTCGCTGTCGTGCGCGACGACTCCCGGACCCGGGCGGTGGTGATCACGGGCGCGGGAGACCAGTTCAGTTCCGGTGCCGATCTCTCGGCTGTCGAGGCCGACCTCCATCCGCTGCGACGGATGCGCCCGCTCACCGACGTCGCGCTGATGTTGCACGAACTCCCGGTGCCCACGATCGCCAAGGTGACCGGCGTGGCGGTGGGGGCGGGCTGGAACCTCGCGCTCGGCTGCGACTTCGTCGTCGCGACGCCCGAGTCGAGGTTCTCCCAGATCTTCGCGCGCCGCGGCCTGTCACCCGACTGCGGAGGTTCCTGGCTGCTGCCGAAACTGGCCGGACTGCAACAGGCCAAGCGGCTCGCTCTGCTGGGGGACTTCATCGACGCGCAGGAGGCCAGGTCCCTGAACCTGGTGACCTGGGTGGTACCAGGCCCTGAGATCGACGCCTTCGTGGACCGGTTGGGGGAGCGGCTGGCGCAGGGACCGCCCGTCGCGCTCGCCCAGACCAAGGCACTGCTCAACGAAGGCGCCGACCGCACGCTGCGGGACGCGCTGGCGAGCGAGGGCCGCGCGCAGTCCGCGAATCTCGCCACGACGGACGCCCCCGAGGCGTACGCGGCGTTCCTCGAAAAGCGAGAGCCCCGGTTCACGGGGCGCTGGGCGCCGGGCAGCGACCGGCGCCGATCCGAGTCGTCCATGTCGTCCATTTCGTCCGTGGAGGTTGCCGATGCGTGAAGCCGTCATCGTCGAGGCGGTACGTACCGCCGTGGGCAAACGGCAGGGCGGCCTGTCCGGTTGGCATCCCGTGGATCTCTCGGCCGAGGTCCTCAACGCCCTGGCGCAGCGGTCCGGTGTGGATCCACGGGTCGTGGACGACGTGGTCTGGGGCTGCGTCTCACAGGTCGGGGATCAGTCGAGCAACATCGCGCGCTATGCCGTGCTGGCGGCCGGCTGGCCGGAGACGGTCCCCGGGACGACCGTGAACCGCGCCTGCGGATCCAGCCAGCAGGCCCTTGACTTCGCCGCCCAAGCGGTCATGTCCGGGCAGCAGGACGTCGTGGTCGCCGGGGGAGTGGAGGTGATGAGCCACGTCCCGATGGGTGCGTCGAGGGCGGGCGGTACGCCCTTCGGGCCCCGGGCACTGGAACGCTACGACGGCTTCACCTTCAACCAGGGCCTGTCCGCCGAGAGGATCGCACGGAAGTGGGGCTTCAGCAGGAAGCGACTCGACGAGTACGCCGCACTCTCGCACGCGAGAGCCGCTGCGGCTCAGGACACGGGGGCGTTCGACGCCCAGATCGCGCCGGTCACCAGGGACGGGGCCACCGTCTCGGCCGACGAGGGGGTGCGGCGCGGCACGTCCGTGGAGACGCTGGCCGCACTCAAGCCCGCCTTCCTCGACGACGGTCTGATTCACGCGGGCAACTCGTCACCGATCACCGACGGAGCGGCCGCGCTGCTCGTGACCACCCCCGACAAGGCGCGAGAACTCGGCCTCACTCCCATCGTGCGCTACCGCGGCGGTGCGGTCGTGGGCTCCGACCCGGTACTCATGCTCACCGGACCCATCCCGGCGACCGAGCGGGTGCTGCGCAAGACCGGTGTACGCCTTGACGAGGTAGGGGTGTTCGAGGTGAACGAGGCGTTCGCCCCGATCCCGCTGGCCTGGCTGGCGGAGACCGGGGCGGAGCCCGCCCTGGTGAACCCCCTCGGCGGAGCGATAGCGCTCGGTCACCCGCTGGGCGCCACCGGCGCGATCCTCATGACGCGCATGGTGCACCACATGCGTGCCCAGGGGATCCGATACGGCCTTCAGACGATGTGCGAAGGAGGCGGCTCGGCGAACGCCACACTCGTCGAACTCCTGGCATGAGCGTCCCACGACCAGTGGCGGCCCGAACGCAGCGTGCACCTCCTGATTCCCGCGCCCTGCTGGGCACGAGTACCTTCTGGCAGGGTTGTCCGCATGCGATAGCCTGCTCGACCGACGCTGCGAGCCAGGAGGTGGCATGCCGACCGCGGGGCGCCCGACGGACACGGCCGCCGGGGACCGAGCCCGGTCGGCGACGAGCGCCGACGTGGCACGGCACGCCGGGGTCTCCCGGGCGACGGTGAGCCACGTCCTCAACGGCCAGGTCGAACGGTTCCTTCCGGAGACCGTCGACAAGGTCCGCCAGGCCGCCGCTGAACTCGGATACGTCCGCTCGGCCGCCGGACGGGCTCTGGCGATGGGGCGCAGCGACTTCGTCATCCTGGTGGCACCGCCCACGACGCTGACCAACCTCCAGGACATAGTCGACCTGGTCTCGGGGGACCTGGAGAAGCTCGGCTTCACCGTCGTAGTGCATGTCAGCCGGGCCGAGAGCGCCCAAGTCACCTCCACGCGCCTGCACAACCTCGTGGAGGCGTTGCGGCCGGCAGGACTCGTCGACCTCGGCTCGCTCTCCGAGGACGAGTTGCTGAAGTTCCAGCACACCGGATGTCCGGTCATCTCCCCGACGATCGGCACGGGCGGCCCGCGGACGGCGCGGGACGACCTCAACGCGTCGATCGGCCGTGTCCAGGCCCGCCACCTTCACCGGCGGGGCTACCGGGAGATCGTCTACGCGTTCGAGGCCGGGCACCGCGACGCCACCTGGGGCCGGGAACGGATGGGTGGCGTGATGGATGTCTGCGAGCGCCGTGGACTGACCAAGCCGGCGTACTTCGACGTTCCGCTCGAACCGGGCGGTGCTCGGGCGGCGCTCGCGGCCGTGCTCCGTGGGCGGGTGACTCCCCTGGGAATCGCCTGCTACAGCGACGAGGTGGCCGTCGCCCTGGTGTTCGGGGCCGCGAGCACCGGGGTGCACGTACCCCGGGACGTAGGGATCATCGGAACCTACAGCGGCCCGGTCGGCCAGATCGTGTCGCCACGCCTGACCAGCGTGTACGTGGACTTGCGGGTGTCGCTCAGCGGGATACGAACGGCGATCGCGGAGACCTACGGCGGGATCCTCCCGCCCGTGTTGCCCGCTGAGGCGAGGGTGATCTCCGTGGTGGAGGGCGAGACGGCCTGAGTCGGGTCAACTGCCCGGCCCAGCCCCGGACTCTGTGTGCCGTCAGACAGAACCAACGGCTTGCTCCAGTATCCGTCAAGGCCATTGACGCGCGTCACCGTTCTTCGTACGGTCGTGCCGTCGGGTTAACCGGATTGAAATCCCGTTGCCGTGGATCCACTTCAGCGGGGCAGCCACTGGCGAGGAGGCTCGTGTATGTCGCCTGCTGGGCACATCGACGTGGTGGTGATCGGCTTCGGTGTGGCCGGAGCCACCGCTGCGTGCGAGGCGGCCCGTGCGGGCGCACGCGTTCTCGTCCTCGACGGCAGGGGCTCCAGTACCCGTCTCCGCTCCACGCTGGCCGTGCTTGGCCGGTTCCCGAGCCTCCCAGGCCTGCCCCCTGGGCCTCGGGCGGGAGTCTGGTCGGCTCGGGCCGCGGCTCTGGCGGCAGGCGCGAAGGTATGTGCGCCGGCCAAGGTCTGTGAACTCCACGTCGACGGCGGTCGCGTCTGCGGTGTCGGGTACACCGCCCTGGAGAACTCCGCGGGTCCGGAACTGGCACACTCCTGCCTGACGCGCCTGGCGGACCGATTCCAGGGGCGTCTGGGGGGACTCGGAGATGCCGTCGGCGAGCGGGCCGACGCCGTTTGGGAGCGGGCCTCGACGGTGGGATCCAGCATGTGCTCGTCCGTGGTCCTGGCCGTCGGTCCGGAGCACTGGGAGTTCGTGGGATCCGCCGCCTGGGCATCCGTCAGGGCCGCCGAGTGCGTGGCTTGGGACCGGGGCGGCCCGGAGCGGCCCGACACGCTGTCAACAGGAGGCGTTGCAGCGGACTTTCCGCCCTTCGCCGGTAAAGAGCTGCGGGTGCGTCTGTGGTGCGCGTCGCAGGCAGGCGGCATTCGCGCGGCGGGTGGGCAGGAGCTGCTCCATGTCGGCGAGGAGACCGGAGAGGTACTCATCGGTGAGGGGCACCGGGTGCCTGGTCTGTACTCGGCGGTGCTCGACGAGTACGCCGAAGGCCCCTCGTCCGAGAGGGAGGCAGCGAGCAGGAAGGCCGCCGCGGGCCGACGGGCCGGGCTTGCCGCCGCGCGCTGCGCACGCGAGCTACGGCCGCAGCTCGTCGAGGGCTGGCCCGGGGAGCGGTCCGGCGCGGCGCCGTGGCCTCTGGCGCGGGCGGCGGGTTACCAGGTGAGCAGAGCCGTCTGTTGCGACGCCTCGTCGCCGGCGGCCGGCTCCGACTCCGGCGCGGGGCGGGGCGTCGGCGCCTCCCCGACCGGACGCGGTCCCGGGGCCATGGTCCACAGCTCGTCCATGAGGCTGCGCAGAGCGTCCCGGCGGAGGGCGTAGAAGTAGTTGCGGCCCCGCTTGCGCACTTCGATCAGCCCGGCCTGCGCAAGGATCTTGGTGTGATAGGAGATCGTCGGCTTGGACACGGGCAGGGTGTCTTCAAGGAGGCTGCAGGCCAGTTCGTCCTGCTCGGCGATCTGCTGGATGATGCTCCAGCGGATCGGGTCACCGAGAGCCTTGAATCCTTCGGGCGCGGCGATTTCCTCGCGAGACATGGCGTCCCCTCCCACCAAAATTCGGTAATCAAACAATTTTAAATCTGACCAGACACGCCCCCCAATCTACGGCAAGACGATCGTTCGGGCACAGCCCACGTGATGATGCCGCGCACATTCGGGTGCGGCCCGGTGGTGGGGCCGCGGCTGAGCAGGACGTTCCGGCCCGGAGGAAGCAGTCGCCACCGGGCCGGACGACCCCGTCACTTCGCGTCAACGGCTTCGCCGCACAAGGGCGTGGCCCCCGGCACGGGCACGAAGGCCTTGCCGGTCAGCTTGACGTAGTACAGACACTGCTTCTTCGCCTTGACCGTGGTGAAGTCGACGGGTTCGGGATAGAGGCCCTCGGCGTTCCAGCCGGTGTCCTTGCGCAGATCGGAGATGAACTTCTCCTGCGAGGTGCTGCAACCGGCGACCTCCAGACCGTGGAGATACAGATCGGCCGCCAGCCAGCCCTGCTGCTCGGCGAAGCTGGGGATCCCGGTCTTGGAGCCGGCGTACTTCCGCAGAGCCTGCGACAGCTGCTCGGTGGCCTTGCTCTTCATCTCGTTGGGCGTGATCAGTGTGGTGAAGCTGGCGCTCTGGCCCGCCTGCACGGCCGGAGCGGACTCCAGCAGGTCCTTCCCGTACCCGGTCGCCAGCACGGCGGCTTTGAGGTGGTAGCCGGCCTGGCGAAGCCCTGACAGGACGGCGAAGGAGGTGTCCGGGTTGATGGACAGCTGCAGGACGTCGGCGTGGGAGTGGATGACGCCCAGCACGAGCGCGCCGACGTCGGTGCTTCCGAACGGCACGCTGTTGTTGACGTAGCCCGTCCGCAGACCGGCGGCCCTGGCCGAGGCCAAGGCGTTCTTGAGACCCTGCTGCGACGCGGCGTTGTTGTAGGCGATACCTGCCGCCACGGTGCCGCCCTGTTCGGCGAGGTAGGCACCCGAAGTCGTGTACACGCCGTCGGGATCGGGGACCGGGCCGTCGGGGAAGAGGTTGTTCTTCGTGTCCTTCCACTCCTTGGCGCCGTCGAAGGCGCCGCCGACGACCGGCACGCTTCTGCCCTGGGTCGTCAGCCAGGGAGAGGCTCCGTAGAAGAAGGGCGTGATGGTCAGGACGGTCTGCACCTGATCCTGTCCCACGAGCTTCTGGGCGGCGGCCAGCGCCCCCTGGGGACTCGACGTGTCGTCAGCCGTGACGACCTTGAAGTCAAGCTTCTTCGCGCACCTGCCACCCTCGGCCCTGTACGCCTCGAACCGGGCGCGCACGGCGTCCGGGGCCGCGGCGAACGTGGCGCTGGTCGCACCACTCAGGGTCGTCAGGACGCCTACCTTCACGGTGCCGTCCCCGGAGCCGGCGTCAGCGGCTCCGCACGCGGATGCGAAAAGGGCGACCGCGGACGCCGCACCCATCGCTGCCAAGGCCTTGCTGCGCATAGGGCATCGCTCCCCGGTGTGAAAAGTATGGAACAATCGAACTATCCGTTGGGCGTACGATGCAGCATCGAGGCACCCGTGTCACCATCTCGACCCGATTTTTCGGCTTTGGTGAGCACTTCTGTCGTTGGAGCCGGGGCACCTCGGATCAAAAACACTTCGAGGTATTGACGGGTATTGCAGGTCTGCAGGACGCTGCGGGTGTCCTACGGCGCGCCGCGGCGCGGTCCGCCGTCTCTTCCGAGTCAACCCCGGCCCTCTGGAGTGCCCTGTGCTCTCGTATGTCCTCGCCGGCCTAGCCCTCGGAGCCGTCTACGCCGTGGCAGCGGGCTCACTCGTCATCACCTACGTCGCTTCGGGGGTCTTCAACCTGGCGTTCGCGGCGATGGCCTTCACGGTCGCGCGCTTCTACTACTTCCTGAACACCGAGCAGGGCTGGGCGATCCCGCCGGCGGCCGTCGTCTCGCTGATGATCTTCGCTCCCGTGTTCGGAGCGCTCCTGTATGCCGTTCTCTTCCGGCACCTGCGACTTCGTTCGACGCTGGTCAAGCTCATGGCCACGGTGGGGCTCTCCGTGGCTCTGCCGCCACTGGTCCAGCTGGTCCTCGGACATCTGACCAACGTCACGGCACCCGCCCTGGCCCCGAGGCCCTTGGCGGTGTTCCACCCGTTCGGCGCGGTGCTCAACGCCGACCAACTGGCCACGTACATCGGCCTGGCCGTGGTGCTGGTCGTCGGCGTCGGTGTGCTGCGTTTCACCGAAGTCGGTCTGAGGGTGCGGGCGTTGGTCGACTCCGAGGCGCTCACCAGCCTGAGCGGCACGAACCCCGGCCGCGTGTCTCTGGGCGTGTGGGCGGTGAGCGGCACCCTGGCCGGCCTGGCCGGGATACTCGTGGCGCCCACCTCCGGACTGTCCGCGGAGGGCATGACCTACATGATGTCCGCCGCGTTCGCGGCCGTCATCGCGGCACGGCTGCGGAGCCTTGCCGTGGCCGTCGTGGTGGCGCTCACCATGGGCGTCGTCACCGACGTCGTACAGAAGTACCTGGACCCGTCGAGTTCGTTCACCGCTGCGGTGATCCCCAGCGTTCCCTTCGCCTTCATGCTGGTCTTCCTCCTGTACTACGCGGTGCGCGGCGAAGCCGGGGACGCGGTCGCGGGCGGGGCACTCGACCGGGCCATCAGTCCGCAGGGCGGCGATCCGTCACTGATGCGGACGGCGGCGGTACCGCAGGGCAGGATCAGCTCATCGAGCATCGGGACCCTCGCGGTGGTGGTCGTGATCGCTGTGGTTCCGGCCGGTCTCGACCGCTACTGGGCCGGGCTGGTAGCCGCCGGCATCGCGGCCGCCATAGCGCTGCTGTCCTACACGCTGGTCACCGGCGAGGGCGCAATGGTGTGGCTCAGCCAGATCACCTTCGCGGGCGTGGGCGCGGTCGTGGCCGCCGAACTCGTGGACCGCTGGAGCTGGCCGCCGTTGCTCGCGGTGTTCCTCGGCTCGGTGCTCGTCGTTCCGGTCGGCGTCCTTCTGGGACTGCTGACCATCCGGCTGGGCGACCTTTACGTGGCCCTCGTGACCCTCACCTTCGGGTCCTTGGTGCAGACCCTCGTCCTCACGCAGGACCCGTTCTACGACTTCGGGTCCGGACAACCGATGGAACGCCCGTCGTTCGCCCAGGACAACCAGGTCTTCGCCTACCTGGCGCTCGCGGTGTTCCTGCTCGTCGGCCTGGTCATCCTCAACGTCCGGCGGTCGACCGCGGGGCTGGCGGTGGCCGCGGTCCGCTGGAGCGAGAACGGCGCGAAGACCCTGGGTATCAGCGTGATCCAGACCAAGGTGCTCCTCTCCGCTCTCGCGACCTACATCGCCGCGCTGGGCGGCGGCTTCCTGGCGATGAACTTCCGGTACACCCTGCCGGATTCGTTCCATCCCTCCCTGGGCCTGGTCTGGCTCGCCGTCCTGGTCACCATGGGGTCGCGTTCGATCGTCGCGGCGCTGATCGCCGGCGTCGTGCTGTACGTGATGCCGGGCATTTTCGCGAGCTATCTGCCGGACAAGTTCGCCGACGTGCCGACCATTCTGTTCGGACTGGGAGCGATCGGTCTCGCCACGCATCCTGAGGGAGTCGTGGCGCAGACCGGCGCCAACCTGGCCAGGCTCTTCACACGGCGGCCAGGGTGGGCCGGGACCGCTGCCACGACGCTGACCGCCCCGCCGGACCCCGCGGAAGCCGCACCCCACGACAGGTCCGCGCGCGGTGAGGTCCAGCAACTGCCCACAGGAGGCCAGCCATGACCGCGACGTCCCGCACCGGGCCGACGTCCTCGGCGTCGACGACGGCACCGAGACTGGAGGCCCGGCACCTCACCGTCCGGTTCGGCGGCCTGATCGCACTCCGCGACGTCTGCCTGCAGGTTCCCGCGCACTCGATCACCGGCCTGCTCGGGCCGAACGGCGCGGGGAAGAGCACGCTGTTCGCAGTGGTCTCGGGACTGCTGAGACCGACTGCCGGAAGCGTTCTGATGGACGGCCGGGACGTCACTCGGACGAGCCCGCAGAAACGGGCGGGCCTCGGCCTTGCCCGCACCTTCCAGCATCCTGAGCTCTTCTCGTCCCTCACGGTGCGGGAACACGTCGAACTGGCTCACCGGATCAGGCACGCCAAGCGGCGCCTCTGGAGCGACCTGATCACCGGTCGGGGTTTTCTGCCCCAGCCGGCCGAGGAGAAGAGCCGGGTGGACGAACTGGTCGGAGCCCTGGGGCTGACCTCCGTCCAGCACCGTTCCGTGACCGGACTCCCGCTGGGCACCGCCCGCCTGCTGGAAGTGGCCCGCGCGCTCGCGGTCGACCCCGGGGTCCTGCTGCTCGACGAGCCCTCGTCGGGCCTCGATCCCCGGGAGACCGAGGAACTGGCCGGGACGCTCCGGCGCGTTGTCAGCGACCACGGTGTCTCCCTGCTCATGGTGGAACACGACGTCGAACTGGTCCTGGGCATGAGCGACTTCGTCCACGTACTGGATTTCGGCGTCAAGATCGCCGAAGGAACCCCGGCGCAGATTCGCGCCGACCCGGCTGTCCGGGCTGCCTACCTCGGTGAGGAGATCGCACCCACCGACTTCCGGCGACCGGTCACGGAACAGGGAGAACCGGCATGAGTACCGACGCGCCTCTGCTCCGCGTCAAGGATCTCGCCGTGCGATACGGCTCCGCCCAAGCACTTTTCGACGTGTCCTTCGACCTGTCGCCGAACAGCGCGCTCGCCGTCCTGGGGCCGAACGGAGCGGGGAAGACCACGCTTGCCCGAACCCTGTCCGGCCTCGTGCCCTCGTGCGGTGGCTCCGCCGAGTTCGCCGGTCAGGATCTGCTGAAACTGACGGCTCCCCGGGTCCGCCGGGCGGGCCTGCTACACCTTCCGGAGGGGCGCGGGGTGTTTCCCGGGCTGACGGTCCAGGAGAACCTGCGCATGGCACTCACCGCGGACAAACAGGCCAGGAACCCCGGGTTGGAGCGGGCATTCGAGATCTTCCCGGTCCTCGCGGAGCGCCGACGGCAGCCCGCGGGCACGCTGTCGGGCGGTGAGCAGCAGATGCTGTCCCTCGCTCGCGCCCTGATGGTCAGTCCCCGGCTGGTGATCGCCGACGAGATGTCCCTGGGTTTGTCGCCCAAGGCGGTCGACATCGTCTTCGCCAGCCTTGCCCGCGCCCGCGACAACGGGGTTTCGGTGATCATGATCGAGCAGTTCGCGAGGCGTGCCCTGGACTTCGCCGACCAGGGGCTGATCCTGCACCGCGGCCGTTCGAGCTGGTCCGGTCCTGCGCAAGAGGCGGGCGAAGAACTGCTGCACCGCTACCTCGGTGGGGCCGCCGCTGCCTGAGCCGTGCCCCATCCATGTGCCCCGATCGTTGCGGCTACCGGGGCCCGTTCTGGTTCATGTTCGGATACGCCGTCGTGGCGGCACTGATCGCAGTACCGTTGCTCCCCGCGACACCACCTCGTTACCAGGGGCGTATCGATCTCTTCGGGGCGTCACTGCTGGCGATCGGCCTGGGCGTGTTCCTGTCGGCCGTCAGCGAGGGCGGTGTCCGTCTTCCCGTACGCCGTGCCGCAGACGCTGGAATCCCCGGCCGTAGCGGGGACCGACCACGCCTTCGGCCTCAGCCTGCTGCAGGCGGGCCTGGTGACGCTGCCTCAGGGGGTGGCGGCCATGGTCGCAGGCCCGCTCGGGGGCTGGGCCGCCCGCGGCCGGGCGCCTCGACTCGTCATGGCCGCAGGTCTCCTGACGGCTGCGGTGAGCATGGCGCTCCTCGCCCTGATGCGTCGTCATCTCTACGAGTACGCACTCATCGGTGCCGTCGAGGGGATCGGTTCCGGGTTCTGCTTCTCCGCCCCGTCCCATCTCGTCATCGCAGCCACCGCGCCTTCGGAGATGGGGTGGCGTCCGGCATGGCGTTCACGGCCCAGAGCGTCGCAGGTGCCGTCTGCACCACGGTGGCCGGTACCGTGCTCGCCCGCCATGTGCTGTCCGCCGACGCCCGCACCGTGCTCTTCACGGGGCACGGCCGTGCGCTGGTCTTCTGGATCGCCGGTGGTCGCAGCGCGGTGGCGGCGGCCGTCGCCCTTCTCATGCGGCACGGCCGGCAGCCCGCCGGTGAGGTGGCCGTCTGCCTCCGCACGGGCAGGTTCCTGCCGTACCGGCATGAAGCGCGGGACGGGACGGATCTGCCCCTCGTCCGACGGCGAGTGGAGCTGTCAGCAGGCCGCGAACGGGTCCTTCTCGATCCCCTCCGAGCTCAGAAAGACCGGGACTCCGAAGCAGTCTTCTGCGTCCGAGACGATCAGGCTGTCCCGGAGCCGAGTGGTCCGCACCTTGTTCCTGTTCAGCCATGCCTCGGCGGAGTCGATGTTCCGGACGAGGAAGCGGAGTCCGTAGATCATGTTTCCCCACCGGGTCACATGGCGGCCGAGGGCGGACTCCGCGGCCTGTGGCTGTGCGATCTGCAGAAGACAGTCGCCGAGCTGCAGGGTCTGGTAATCCGCCCGCAGATCGTGGTCCGTGCCGCGCGCGACGGGGATTGCCTGGAAGACATCGACGTATGTTTTCACGGCGGCCTCCAGATCCGTCACTCCCAGGATGACGTAGGAGAAGCGCTCGATGGAGAGGGGGTGGTCGCGCCACATCCGGGCCAGCGACGACCATGTCTCCAGGTCGCGCGGGTCCTTGGGCATGTCGAGTCGGCTGAGTTCTACCAGGAGACCCGCCGTGTCCCGAGGGCTCGGGAAACAGTAGAGAGTCTCCGGGTCCGCCGCGGCCAGCCGGCCACCGCCGGGCCGGCCCACGTAGATGCCCTTTTCGAGCAGGCGGCTGGTGAGTCCGGGAAGATCGTCCACCTTGTAGCCCACCGAGTGCAGGTGACGACCGAACTTCGTGTAGAACCTGCCCACGGGAAGAGCGGGGTCGGCCGGCATCCTCGGTGCCATGGTCTCGATGCAGAGGTCACCGATCATGAGAAGGGTGGCATAGCGGTCCTCCACCGGAAGGTAGTTGGGCTCATCGACGCCCATGTAGACGAAGGCGCCGAACACCCGCTCGTAGAACTCCCGCAGTTCCTGGGCGTCCTCGCTCATGTGGACGACGTGGACCATCTGGCCCAGACCGTGGTCTCCGGTCACCTTGACCTGCTTCTTCACCGTGGCTCCTTACACATATCCGGGCTTCGTGGACCGAGGGCCGAACGGCCGCGGAGTTCCGCGGCACAGCCATGTCAGTCGGTGAGCGCCTTGGCGGTCGCCCGTGCGGCACGGTCGCCGCGGGCGCCGACCCGTGCATGGGACAGCGCGTCGGTCACCGCGGTGCGCACCGCGGTCACGTTCTCCGGGAGCACTTGGTCCACGACCCCCAGCGTCAGCAACTCGGCCGGGCGCATACGGAACGCCGACGTGAGATCCGGCGCCCGCGTCGCGTCGCGATAGAGCACGGCCGAGCCCGCCTCGGGGCCGATCACGGAGAACACCGATCCGTCCAGCATCAGCAGCCGGTCGGTGTGGGCCAGGGCGACGGCGCCACCGCTGCCGCCCTCACCCACCACCAGGCACACGCTCGGCGTGGGCAACTCGGCGAGGGAGAGCAGCGTTCGGGCGATCTCGCCCGCAACACCGCCCGCCTCCGATTCCGGAGCCGGGTCCGCGCCGGGTGTGTCCACGAGGGTGAGAACCGGTAGTCCCAGCTTTCCTGCGAGCCGGATCGCCCGCTGGGCCACCCGGTAGGCGGCCGGGCCAGGGGCTCCGGTACGCATACGACCCGCGTACCGGTCCATCGCGACGACCACGACACGGTGACCGTCGATGGTGCCCAGGCCGGCCCGGACGGACGGGTCGGCACCGGCGATCTCCAGCCAGGTGTCAGTGAGCCGGGCGGCCCATTCGAGGCCCGACGGGCGCCACGCCGAGCGGGTGTGCAACAGGTGCTCATAAGGTGTGTCGCACCGAGAGCTGCCGCCCGGCACGGCCGGGCGGCCGTGCGGAACGGCCAGCGGCTCCCAGGGGCGTGCGCCGATGACGGAGGCCAGCCAGGCCCAGGTCCGGGTCGGCCGGACCAGCGCGTCGACCAGACCGTGACGCAGGGCGGACTCGGCGGTGTGCGAGGGCGGCGACGGGTACGCGCCGGTCACCTGTGCCACCACTCGTGGGCCGCCGAAGCCGATGGTGGCCCCCGGTTCGGCCGCTCTCAGATCGGTGAGGCTCACGAAGGAGGCGAAGACGCCGCCGGTCGTGGGAGAGCGGAGGTGGGCCGCGGACAGCAGTCCGGCGGAGGAGTGCCTGGCCTGGGCTGCCACGGTCCGGGGCATCTGCAGCAGGGCGAGCATGCCTTCCTGCAGCCGCGCACCGCCGCTGGACACCGTGACCACCACCGGCGCGCCCAGCGAGGTGGCCCGGTCGAAGGCGCGCACGACGCGCTCGCCGGCGACGCAGCCCATCGTCCCGCCGTAGCGGCCGAAGTCGCAGTCGATCCAAGCCGTCTTCATACCGGCGAGGTTGACCAGGGCCGTACGGACCGATTCCTCGGTACTCTCGGGCGGGACATATCCACGGAACCGGAGGGGATCCGCGGAGCGGAGACCGTCCTCCCATGCTTCGAGGACGGTCGCCTCGTCCGGCGTGTCAGTTGCCATGGTGGTGGAGACCCCGGCCGGGTTCGAGGCCGCGCCGTGCGTACCGGTCGAGCAGCAGTGACGGGACAGTGCGGCGGCCCTCGTGTACCACCGCCACGACGTGGCCGGTCCCGGAGGCGATGCCCGGAGTGGCACTCCGGTACAAGTCAGCTGCCTGCTCCGCCTGTTGCACGGTGATCCTGTCCTGGAACGGTTTCCCCTCGGTGAGCTGACCGAATCCGCCGCCCCTCGTGCCGCAGCCGACGACGGCGACTCTCTTGACACGCATGCGATGTCTCCTCGACCGACCTGGACGACGATGCCCACCGCGACGGCGGACGCCGCTTCGGGTAGCGGGGGCAGGCCATGGGGGAAGAAACGATCAGTCGACCTCGATGACGACGGCGCCGCCCTGGCCACCGCCCGCGCACATCGTGGCCATTCCCACGCCGCCCCCGCGCCGCCGGAGTTCGTGGACCAGGGTCGTCAGCATCCGTGCTCCGGTCGCGGCGATGGGGTGGCCCAGACTGCAGCCGCTGCCATGGACGTTGACCCGCTCCTCGTCCAGCCCCAGTACGTCGCAGGTCGCCACCGGTACCGAGGCGAACGCCTCGTTGACCTCCCACAGGTCGATCTCGGCGGGGGTGAGGCCGGCCCGGTCCAGCGCCTTCACGGCCGCATCGATGGCCCCGACCCCGGTGACGCGGGGCTGCACGCCCGTAGCCGCCCACGCACGCACAGTCCCCAGGGGGGTGAGTCCCTCGGCGCGGGCCAGAGCATCGGAGACGACGGCCAGGGCCGCTGCTCCGTCATTGGCTCCGCTGGCATTGCCCGCGGTGATGGAGAAGCCCGGGATGTCGGGACGCAGGGGCGGCAGAGCGGCCACTTTCTCCATCGACGTGGTGGGCCGCGGGTGCTCATCCGCCGAGAACTCCATGACGGAACCGTCCCGGCGCGTCACCTTGATCGGTGCCAGTTCATCGGTGAAGGCGCCGGCCTGCGTCGCGGCGACGGCGCGACGGTGCGAACGGACCGCCCAGGCATCCATCCGCTCGCGGGATATTCGGTACTTCTGCGCCACGTTCCAGCCGACGGTGAGCGATGTGTCGTCGTTGGCGTCATCGGTGTAGGGGAAGGTCGGTGCCGAGCGGATCTCTGTCGACTCGGTTCCTGGTATGCGCCATTGGACCTTCGGGGAGAGGGAGGTCGACTGGACGCCGCCGGCCACGACGGCCCGGTCCATACCCGCCCGGATGCTGCCCGCAGCCATGGCCACGGCGGTCAGACTGCCGGCGCAGTGCCGGTTGACGGCGACACCGGGAGCCTGCGTCATGCCGACGGCGACGGCGGCGTAGCGCGCGAGGTCGCCGCCGCCGTACATGGACTCCGCGAGCACCACGTCCTCGAAGCGGTCCGCTTCCAGGCCCGAGCGGCGGACCGCCTCCCGGAGGATGTGCGTCGCCAGTTCCTCTCCGGAGGTTTCTGTCAGGGTTCCTTTACGGGCCGTCCCGATCGGCGTGCGCACCGCACTGACGATCACCGCTTCCGGCACCGGATCACCTCACTGTGTCGACGGATCCCGCGGGTGGGTGCCCCGGGGCGACCAAGGTGCCGCCAGAGTACGCCATCCGAAATACGTATGTAAATCCATCGAACTAAATTATTCGATGTTCATCGAATGGAAGGGGTGGGTGGACTCCGCCGTTCAACGGTCTGCCGCCGATCAGGGCGACCGGCGGCAGACCGGGGCCACATCCGTCCAGGTCAGCGGCGTCGCTGGTCGCCTCGCAGCTCGAAGTCGCCGTAGCTGTTGTCGGCGGGGTTGACCGTCAGGCCGGGAGCGACGATTTCGTCGATGCGGTCGAGGACGTCGGCCGGGAGCGTGACCTCGGCAGCGGGGAGGAACGCCTCCAGCTGCTCCATGGTGCGCGGTCCGATGATCGCCGAGGTGACGCCGGGGTGATTGATCACAAAGGCGACGGCGAGTTCGATGAGCGTGAGACCGGCCTTCTCCGCAAGGACCGCGAGCTGCTCGACGGCGTCGAGCTTGCGCCGGTTGGCCGGGCTGCTCATGTCGAAGCGAGCCGGCGGACGTGCCGCGGACGCGGGGCCGGAAGAAGTGTCCCTGCGGTAGCGGCCGGAGAGCCAGCCACCGGCGAGGGGGCTGTAGGTCAGCGTGCCCATGCCGTGGCGGCGCGCGGTGGGAAGCACGTCCTCCTCGATGCCACGGACCAGGATCGAGTACGGCGGCTGCTCGGTCACGAACCGCTCCAGGCGGCGTTCCCGGGAGACCCACTGGGCCTCGACGATCTGGGAACCGGAGTACGACGAGGAACCGATGTAACGGACCTTGCCCTGGTGAACGAGGTCGGAGAGCGCGCCCAGGGTCTCGGCGACATCGGTGTCCGGGCTGGGGCGGTGGACCTGGTAGAGGTCGATGTGGTCGGTGCCGAGCCGCCGCAGGGAGTTCTCGACCTCGCGGATGATCCAGCGTCGCGAGCCGCCCCGGTGGTTGGCATCGTCCTGGCTCATCGGCATGAAGAACTTGGTCGCGAGGAAGACGTCCGCACGCCGGTCCTTGAGCGCCTTGCCGACGATCTCCTCCGAGACCCCGCCGGAGTACACGTCTGCGGTGTCGACGAAGTTGATCCCGGCGTCGAGGGCGCGATGGATGATCCGCACGGAGTCGGCCTCGTCCTCGTTGCCCCAGGGGCCGAACATCATCGCGCCCAGGCAGAGCGGGCTGACCTGGACACCGGTGCGACCGAGCGGTCGGTATTGCATGAAGCTGTTCTCCTCGTCGGGTGGTCAGTCGTTCCCCGAGGGGACGACAGTGCCGGTGCTCGCCCAGCTGGCGAGGAGGCTGAGGGCCTCCTGCTCACGCGAGTCCGGTTCGGGGGTGTAGATGTTGATGCGAAGGCCGGCATCGGCCGGAAGATCCATCGCCTCGTAGGGAAGCGCGAGTTCGCCGACCGTCGGGTGGCACAGGTGCTTGACGCCGGAGCGGTGGAACTTCACGTCGTGGCGGGCCCAGCGGCGTGCGAACTCGTCGCTCTTGGTCGTGAGCTCGCCGATCAGATCGGTCAGCGCCTTGTCGTGGGGCGCTCGGCCCGTCTCGGTGCGCAGGAAGGCGACCGAGTCGTCGGCTCCCTTGCCCCAGTCCGCCCAGAAATCCTGGGCCGCCGGGTCCAGGAAGAGGAAGCGGGCGGTGTTCACCGGTCCGCGCTGTGCGAACAGAGGGGAGTCGAAGACCGGTGCGTACAGTGCCCGCCCCAGCGCGTTGGCGGCCAGGATGTCGAACCGCCCGTTACGCACATAGGCCGGCACATCGGTCATCGAGTCGAGCATCCGCAGGATCGTGGGCCGCACACGGGACGCGGTCATCGCGGGCC
Organism: Streptomyces fuscichromogenes; assembly: GCF_014645815.1. Taxonomy (GTDB): domain Bacteria; phylum Actinomycetota; class Actinomycetes; order Streptomycetales; family Streptomycetaceae; genus Streptomyces; species Streptomyces fuscichromogenes. The sequence continues at coordinate 495,748 of NZ_BMML01000003.1, forward strand.
GTCGGCCCGACGGAGTCGCCGCACGGGCCAGATCGTAGAGGTGGGCCCGCTCGGCCTCGTTGAGCTGCAGTGCGTGGGCGAGAGAGTCGAGCACCGAGTCCGAGGCGCCGCTGAGATTCCCGCGTTCGAGCCGCACGTAGTAGTCCACGCTCATACCCGCGAGCAGAGCGACCTCCTCACGGCGGAGGCCCGCGACACGGCGGTTGCCGCCGAAGACCGGCAGGCCCGCCTGCTGGGGGGAGATCCGTGCCCGCCGGGTGCTCAGGAACTCACGGATCTCGGCGGTCACGTTCTTGTCGGTGGTGCTGGCCATGGTCAGATCCCGATCACATCGACGGCGACGTCGACCGCGGACACAGCCCGGGGCCGGCCGGCGGCCCGCGACCGTTCGCGGTCCCCGCCCTCGACGGGCGAGGCGAAGATGACCTCGCCCGTGAACGAGGCCGGCTCAGGAGGCTCCCCGACGATCCTTCGGGTTGCTGTCGGTCGGGGGTCCAGGGACACGGGTGACTCCTTCTCGGTCGCCATGGAACTTGTGCCGGTTCCTTCACCGTAGAACCCGCGCCGAGGGTCTGCGAGGTACTGCCATTACCTGGAACAGCAGGGACTCCCACGTGCGCGCAGGAGCGCGTTCCATGGCAAGGGTCAAGGACTCGCAGTCCGAACACCAGCCTGAAGGAACACCGTGCGCGCAGCACTCATGTACGGAGCCGGCGACGTCCGCGTCGGAGATGTCGCCGACCCCGGCCTCAAGGAACCCACCGACGCGCTGGTCCGCATCACCACGGCTTGCATCTGCGGCAGTGACCTGCACCCCTACCACTCGATGTCCGCCTCCGGCGGACCGGTCCGGATGGGCCATGAGTTCATCGGCGTGGTCGAGGAGACGGGCAGCGAGGTCAGCACCGTGCGGAAGGGGGACCTGGTCATAGCCCCGTTCGCGTACTCGGACGGCACCTGCGAATACTGCCGGGCCGGGCTGCAGACCTCCTGCGTGCACGGCGGCTTCTGGGCCGTGAACGGCGTCGACGGCGGCCAGGGAGAGGCGGCCCGGGTGCCGCTGGCGGACGGCACTCTGGTCAGGCTCCCGGTCGGCGCCGACGACGCGCTCATCCCCTCCCTGCTCACCCTCTCCGACGTCCTCGGCACGGGTCACCACGCCGCTGTCCGCGGCGGGGTGAGGCGGGGCAGCACCGTCACCGTGATCGGGGACGGCGCGGTCGGCCTGCTCGCCGTACTCGCCGCGAAACGGCTCGGTGCCGAACAGATCGTCCTCATGGGTCGGCACACCGCCCGGACCGACCTCGGCCGTGAGTTCGGTGCCACCGACGTGGTCGCCGAGCGCGGCGGCGAGGGCATTGAGAAGGTACGCGAGTCCACCGGCGGCGGCAGTGAGATCGTCCTTGAGGCGGTCGGGCTCCGGCCCGCCTACGAGCAGGCGTACGGAGTGGTCCGTCCCGGTGGCACCATCAGCCGCGTGGGTGTGCCCCAGTACGAGGAGGCCCCGGTCGGCTTCGGCAGCCTCTTCGGCGGCAACGTCACCCTCACCGGAGGACCCGCTCCGGCCCGCGCCTACATCGGCGAATACCTGCCCGACATCCTGGAGGGCCGTATCGAGCCCGGCCGGGTGTTCGACCGCACCGTCGACCTCGACCGCGTTGCCGAGGGCTACCGGGCCATGGACGCGCGCGAGGCACTGAAGGTGCTGGTGCGGCCGTGAACAGGCAGTCTGAGACCGACAAGGTGGCCGTTCCGGCACGCTTCGGCGAAGGGCCGTCCATCCCCAGGGCGAGCACCAGTGCCGGCGCCGGGAATCCGACGACAGGGCCGGTGACGCGATGACCACCAGTGCACAGCGCACGGCCTCGGCCGCGGCGCGGAAGCCGACCGGCGGCCCGGCCCACGCGACGCTGATCCTGACGATCATCTGCATCAGCTATTTCATGGTCATCCTCGACAACTCGATCGTCTTCACCGGACTGCCGCAGATCCGGTCCGACATGGGGTTCTCGGAGACCGGCCTCTCGTGGATCACCGACGCCTACGTCCTGGTCTTCGGCGGGCTGCTGCTCCTGGGCGCCAGAGCCGGTGACCTCTTCGGACACCGCCGGGTGTTCCTTTTCTCCCTGGTCGTCTTCTCACTGACATCGCTCCTGGTGGGCGCCGCGCAGACCCAGTGGTGGCTGATCGGCGCCCGAGCGCTGCAGGGTGTAGGCGCCGCGGTACTGGCCCCTTCCGCCCTGTCGCTGCTCACGCGCAGTTTCGCGGAGGGGCCGGCCCGCAACCGGGCCATGGCCGCGTACAGCGCTGTGGCCGGTCTCGGCGCGGCTTTCGGCCTGGTCGTCGGCGGCCTGGTCGCCGATCTGATCTCGTGGCGGGCCGGATTCTTCCTCAACGTCCCGATCGGCATCGTGATGATGGTCCTGGCAATGCGGTTCCTGCCCGAGACCGACCGCCGGCGAGGCCGCTTCGACATCCCGGGAGCGCTGCTGGCGACCCTGGGCTCGACCGCTCTGGTCCTCGGCATCGTGAACGCGGCCGACTTCGGTTGGACCGCTCCCGCCACCCTGATCCCGCTGGCGGCCGGTGTCGTGATGCTGACGCTGTTCGTGCAGGCGGAGCGCCGGGCCGCGCAGCCGATCGTGCCGCTGCGGCTGTTCGCCGGCCGGGAGCGCAGCGGCGCCTACGTCACCCGGATGCTCTACATGGGCGCGATGATGGGGTTCTTCTTCTTCACGGCGCAGTTCGTGCAGAGCGTCTACCACTGGACGCCGCTGCAGGCCGGCCTCGCCTTTCTGCCGATGACGCTGGTCAACTTCGCCTTCGCCGTCCAGGTACCCCGGCTGCTGGAGAAGGCCCGCAGGCCGCTGGTGCTCCTCACCGGCGTGATCCTGACCGCAGCGGGCATGGCGTGGCTCAGCCGTCTCGACCTGCACACCTCCTACCTGACCGGCGTGGCGCTGCCCATGGTGCTCATCGGCGCAGGCCAGGGGCTGGCGCTGGCCCCGATGACCTCCAGCGGTGTCGACGGCGTCGCGCCCGAGGACGCCGGCGCCGGCTCGGGCCTGGTCAACACCGTGCACCAGATCGGCAGCGCGCTGAGCCTGAGCATCCTGACTGCCGTGGCCGCCGCCGTATCCACCGGCCACACGGCCGCCGACATCGCGGCCCGCTCGGGCGCGGCCCTGACCGGCTCCGCCGTACTGCTGGCGCTGGCCGTCCTGGCCGTCGCCACGCTCATCGTGCCCTCACGGGGCACCCGCAAGGAAAGGTCCCTCTGATGCTGACCCTCACTCTCAACAACGGCATCCAGATGCCGGCCCTCGGACTCGGTGTCTTCCAGACCCCGCCCGACGAGACCAAGGCGGCGGTCACCGCGGCGCTCGAGCTCGGCTACCGGCACATCGACACCGCTGCGGCGTACGGCAACGAGCGCGAGGTCGGCGGGGCCATCCGTGACTCCGGAGTACCCCGCGACGACATCTTCATCGAGACCAAGATCTGGATCAGCGACTACGGGTACGACGAGACACTGCACGGCTTCGAGAAGAGCGCCGCCAAGCTCGGCGTCGATCAGATCGACCTGCTGATCCTGCACCAGGCACTGCCGTCGGACTTCGACCGGACCGTCGCGGCCTACCAGGCGCTGGAGAAGCTCCTGGCCGACGGCAGGGTCCGGGCCATCGGCGTCAGCAATTTCATGGTCGCCCACCTGACCGCGCTGCTCGACGCCGTCACCGTCGTCCCCGCGGTCAACCAGCTGGAGATCCATCCCTACTTCCAGCAGCGCGCCGTCCTCGACTTCGACGACGAGCACGGCATCCTCAACCAGGCGTGGTCTCCCATCGGGGGCATCACGTTCTACCCGGGATACGGCGAAGGCCGCAGGAGCGTCCTTGAGGATTCCGCCGTCCAGGCCATCGCCAAGGCCCACAGCAAGAGCCCTGCCCAGGTGCTGCTGCGTTGGGGCGTCCAGCAGGGACGCTCGGTCATCCCCAAGTCCACCAAGCGCGACCGGATCGCCGAGAACCTCGACGTCTTCGACTTCGAGCTCTCCGCCGACGAACTCTCCGCTCTCGACGCGCTCGAGACCGGCCGGCGCGGCGGCCCCGAGCCCGAGAACGTCACCCTCGCCCGCTACGGCCGGGCCGTCCCCGAGGCCTGAAACGTCCGTCCCCTGCTGCAAGGAGCCACCATGCCCACCACCGTCAAGGCGTTCGGCGCGCACGACGTACGCCAATCACTGACCCCCCTCACCATCGAGCGCCGAGACGTCGGCCCGCACGACGTCAAGCTCGACATCCTGTTCTGCGGTATCTGTCACTCTGACATCAACTTCGTCGGCGGTGACTTCGGCCCGCTGCCGGTCAGCCCGCTCGTGCCCGGCCACGAGATCGTCGGCCGGGTGACCGAGGTCGGCTCCGCGGTCACCCGCCACCGGGTCGGCGACCTGGTCGGCATCGGCTGCATGGTCAACTCCTGCCGCGCGTGCGAGAACTGCCGGGCCGGTCAGGAGCAGTACTGCCTCAAGGGCCACACCCTGGTCTTCGGCAGCCCCGACCCGGCCGAACCGGGCGCCCACACCCAGGGCGGCTACTCCGAGGCGATCGTCGCCCCCGAGGACTTCGTCGTCCGCGTCCCCGATGGCCTCGCCCCGGCGGCCGCGGCCCCGCTGCTCTGCGCCGGCATCACCGTCTACGCTCCGCTCAAGCGGTACGGCGCGAAGCCGGGCGCCAAGGTCGCGGTGGTCGGCCTCGGCGGCCTGGGCCACCTCGGGGTGAAGACGGCCAAGGCGATGGGCGCCGAAGTCACCGTGCTCTCCCGGTCCGACAGCAAGCGCGACGCCGCGGCGGCCCTCGGAGCCGACCACTTCGCCACCACCGGCGACGGGTCGGCGTTCACGGAACTCGCCAACACCTTCGACATCATCCTCAACACCATCAGCGCGCCGGTATCGCTCAAGGACTACTTCGGGATGCTGCGGCTGCACGGCACCATGGTGAGCGTCGGCGTGACCACAGAGCCCATGCCACTGGAGGTCTTCCCGCTCCTCCAGAACGGCCGCGCGTACGCGGGCTCGCTGTTCGGCGGCATCGCCGAGACCCAGGAGATGCTCGACTTCGCGGCCGAGCACGGTGTGACCGCCGAGATCGAGCTGATCGGCGCCGAGGACATCAACACGGCCTACGAACGGATCCTCGCCTCCGACGTCCGCTACCGGTTCGTCGTCGACGGTGCGAGCTTCGCCGAGCTGAAGGCCTGACGAGCACTCCGCCCTCGCAACGCGAAGAGGTGCGCCCCCTCCGGGGACGCACCTCTTCGCCGGTTTCCCGCTCAGGGCTGGCTGATCCGCAGCAGCGACTTGATCGCCCGCCGCTCGTCCATGGCAGCGTACGCGTCGGCGACGTGGTCGAGATCGGTCTCGAAGTCGAACATCTTGCCGGGGTTGATCCGGCCGTCCAAGACGGCCCGCAGCAGTTCGGGGATGTACTGGCGGGCCGGGGCGACCCCACCGCGGACGCCGACGTTCTTCCAGAACGCGGTCTTGTAGTCGAACTCGGTGTACGTCGGGAACCCGACCGTTCCGACCATGCCGCCGGCCCGGGCCGAACCGACCGCGGTCGCGATGGCCTGGTCGGTGCCCACGCACTCCAACGCAGCGTCGACGCCGACCCCCTCGGTGAGGCGCAGGACGGCCGCGACGGCCTCCGCACCGCGCTCCTCGATGATGTCGGTCGCGCCAAACTCCTTGGCGAGGGCCTGCCGCGCGGGGTGCCGGCTCAGCGCGATGATCCGCGAGGCTCCGAGCAGGTGAGCGGACAGCACGGCGGAGAGTCCGACCGCGCCGTCACCCACCACGGCGACGGTGCCGCCCTTTCGCACCCCGGCCGAGATCGCGGCGTGGTAGCCCGTGCACATGACGTCCGACAGCGCCGTGAACGACGCGAGCTGGGCGTCGGAGAACTCCGAGCCCGGCACCTTGACCAGGGTCGCGTCGGCGTAGGGCGCTCGTACGCGCTCGCCCTGGCCGCCATCGGTGTCGCCGTTGCCGAACGACCCTCCGTGCTCGCACTGGGACGGGAAACCGTGCCGGCAGGCCGGACAGGTGCCGTCGTTGTAGGTGAACGGTGCGATCACGAGGTCGCCGACGGCGAGCCCATGGACCTCGCTGCCGGTCTCCTCCACCACCCCGATGTACTCGTGACCGATGCTGCCGACCTTGTGCTGGTTGACACCGCGGTAATACCAGAGGTCCGACCCGCACACGCAGCCACGCACGACGCGGACCACCACGTCGGTCGGCTCCTGGATGCCCGGGTCGGGACGCTCCCCGACCTCGATCTGCCGCTCGGCCCTGAACAGTGCTGCCTTCACTTCGCTCTCCTGTGCCCATTGCCCGATCCGGCCCGGTCCTGTCCGGATATTCGGTTCGCAAGGTGCCCTGGCCGGTCGACACAGTCGCAGCCGGGTCACAGCATCGATGCAACATCAAGCCAGGGGAGTGCGGGAGGACCTGCTCTTTCCGGTAACGGCAGTACCCCCTTCGAGGCATGGTGCGTGGCGCGGGACGAGCGTCCCGAACGTCAGCGGCTGAAGTTCGGCACCAGGGGCAGCTCCGCGGTGGTGAGAATGCCCGGGCGGGCGTCGCAGACGTCGGCGACGCTGTTCACCGGCAGGTTCGCGTTGATGCCGGGCGACCAGGTGCCGTAGCCGTCGCTGGCGAAGCGGAGGTCCATCTCCATGGGGACGTCACCGCGTACGGAGACGTGCCAGCCGGTGTTGAGGACCTCCCAGGCCGGTTCAAGGTCTCGCACCACGTACTTGACGCGGGAGTAGGAGAAGAGCGGACTTCCCCTGTGGTAGCCCGTGATGTCCTGGCGCCAGGCTCCGACGGTGCCGGCTGGAACGGTCATGACGCCGATCTCGGTGTCCTTGGTGGCGACGGCTATCTCGGACGTGGCCGTGATGTCGTCGATCGGCACGGACATCGCGTCGGCGATCTGGCGCAGGGCCGCTCCGTCCGTCCGCTCCGAGCGGGCCGCTCCGTCGGCCAGATCGGCTGTGGCCGGGTCGATGCCGAATATCTCCCGCAGGAACTCGGGCGAGCGACGCGTGGAAAGGTCCGCGTACTGGGCGATGGCGATGTTGTCGAACCGGCGTTCCATCACCAGGAGGGCCAGCGGTACGACCTCGGTGATGAAGCCGGGACACGAACCGGTTCCGTACAACGACGTGCCGCCGCGGGAGCATGCGGCCTCGACGCGCTCGCGGACGCCTGGATCCAAGGTGCCCGCGTGCGGGAAGCCGACGACGGTGGTCACGATGTTGGAGCCGGACTCCAGGATCCGGCACATGTCGTCGATCGACTCCTGATGCAGGAGCGGCATATACATGACGCAGTCGGGACGGGCCGCGAGGATCTCCTCGATGTCACGGGTCGCCACGACACCGGTCGAGGCGAGACCGCAGAGCTCACCGGCGTCGCGGCCGACCTTGTCGTCCGCGTACACACGCAGGCCCACGAGGTCGTACTGCGGGTGTTCGATGATCGAGCGGAGAGAGCTGATACCGGTGTGGCCGGTGGCCCACTGCGCGACTCGGTAGCGCTTGCCTGCCATGGTCCGTGGTTCCCTTCCGTCATGCGCCTGCCCCGTCGTGTCGTCGGGCTCCGCAGCGACGCGGGCGGGCGTGAATCGTCAGGTATGTGTCCGGAAGCGCGGTTGCGCGCTCTTGCCCTTCGTTCGTTTCGGTCGGGGACCCACGGCGACGAAGGGCATGGGTATGAGAAGGCCGGCCCCAGCCTGTGGGTGGCTGCGGGAAGCCACGCCAGCGTAGGGCTTCTAGCGAATAAATGTAAATACATCGAAGAATAGATCGATGTGATCGGCCTGCACGTGCCGTACCTCCGCCGGTTGCGGAGAATGTCCGGCGCTACCGGCCCTGGAAGCGGGGCGGTCGGCCCTGACGGAATGCCTCGATGCCCTCGTGCAGGTCGGCCGTGGTCATCGTGACGGGCTGGGCGAGAGCCTCCCACTGGATGGACGCCTCAAGTCCGGCGGCCGACTGCTCCAGCCCCGTCTTGGTCAGCCGAAGCGCGATCGGTCCAGCCTCCGCGATATGCGCGGCGACGTCCAGCGAGTGCTTGAGGGCGTCGTCGGCGACCCCCGCTACCAGTCCCCAGCCGAGCGCCTCGTCGGCACCCACCTCGCGGCCGGTGTAGAGCATCTCCCTGGCCCGCGACATGCCGATCGCCTCCGGCAGAAGCCATGTGGCGCCCATGCCGCCATGGGTGCCGCGGTAGATGAAAGGGGTGCTGAACAGGGCTGTGGTGCTGGCGAAGCGCAGGTCGCAGGCCAGGGCGAGGCAGACACCCGCTCCGACGGTGGGGCCGTTCACCGCGGCGATGACGGGGAAGGACAACTCCCGTGGGCGCAACCAGCTGCGGTAGAAAGGCAGCATCCGGTCGCGCAGCCGGTCGATGGTGACATCCTCCGCCGCCCCCTGGTCCAGCCACGACAGGTCGGCCCCCGAACAGAAGGAACTGCCTGCGCCGGTGACGACCATCACGCGGGTGTCGCGGTCCGCCGCGATGCGGTCGACGGCCGTGTTCCACGCCTGCGTCAGCTCTTCCGTCATGGCGTTGCGGACCTTGGGAAGGTTGAGGGTGGCCACCCGGACGCCCGGGCTGGGCTCCGTCACCAGTACCGCGTCCGCCGTCATCTGTCGGTCCCTTCCCTCTGCGACGGGCAAACTGTACAGGGGGGCAACGGCGTTCGCGGGTCAGGTGCCTGACGAACACTCCGTGCGCGGAGCGGGCGTGTGATGTGTGCAGGTCCGGGCCGCCTGCTCGGTGTCGCGCGGCGCGGGGCCCTCAGCATGCTCTGGAGATCCGGAGCTGCAAATTGATACATTGACAAGCATCTACGCTTGTGGTCTGCTCGCCGTTGCGACGGGTACGGCGGAGCCGTCCATGAGGCGGCTCCGCTTCAGGTGTCGGCGCCGCCCGGCCATGAAGAGGCTGGACTGGGCAGGTGAGGGGCGCGCCGGTACCCCTGTATGCGCGACAGTCCGGTTCCGTGAGTCCGTTGCCGCAGGGCATCGCCACGGGCGAGGAGCCGTCAGCCGGTTGCTGCCGTCGCGCAGTTCGCGAGGTCACGGTCAGGACAGCGGTGCCGTGCGAGGCGGCCCGCCTCACCGATGCAGCGGAGCGATCCATGAACCTCCCGATGATCCTTGACATGGTGGCCGACGGGATGCCCGGCCGCGTACTGCTCGGAGACCGCGTCGACGGAGTCACCGGCGCGGGCCTGCGGGCGCGGGCCCGCGCCGGCGCCGCCCACGTGACGGCGGTCGGCGCGGACCGAGTGGTGTACCTAGGCCCGAACGGCCCGGCGTTTCCGGTGGCGTTGTTCGCCGCCGCTCTTGCCGGCGTCCCCTTCCTGCCGGTCAACTACCGACTCGGTGCGGAGCAACTCGCAGACGTGCTGAGTCGCCAGCACAGACCTCTCGTCGTGACGGACACCCCCGACCGGGTGCCCGGACTCCCCGCGGTCGGGGCCGACGACTTCCTGCGGCTCCCGCTGGCGAACGCCGACCCGTCCGCGGCGCTCGTGACCGGCGAGGACGACATCGCCGTGCTGCTGATGACCAGCGGCACGACGGCGGCCCCCAAGAGCGCGGTCCTGAGGCATCGCAACCTGGCCGCGTACATCTTCGGTTCCGTCGAGTTCTGCTCGGTGCCGGAGGATGACGCCACGCTGGTCAGCGTTCCTCCTTACCACATCGCCGCCGTCGCCAACGCCCTGTCCAACCTGTACTGCGGTCGGCGGGTGGTCTACCTGGACCGCTTCACCCCGGAGGGCTGGCTGGACCTGGTCCGGGAGCAGCGGGTCACGCATGCCATGGTCGTGCCGACGATGCTGGCCCGTATCGTCGCCGAGTTGCGCCGGCGAGGGGAGCAGGGTCCCGCTTCTCTGCGGTCCATCTCCTACGGTGGGGCAAAGGTGGCCCGGGACGTGGTGGAGGAGGCGCTGCGGCTCTTTCCGGAGGCTGGTTTCGTCAACGCGTACGGCCTGACCGAGACCGCTTCGTCGATCGCCGTACTGGGCCCCGAGGACCACCGGGCGGCGCTGTCGAGTCAGGACCCGGCGGTGCGTGGCCGACTCGGCTCCGTGGGACGGGCGCTGCCGTCGGTGGAGATCGAGGTGCAGGACGAGGGCGGCCGTTCCTGCCCGCCGGGACGGATCGGCGACATCCTCGTGCGGGGCGCCCAGGTGGCGGGCGAGTACCTGGAGGCCGGCAGCCTGGTCGGCGAGGACGGCTGGTTCCCCACACGGGATCGCGGCTACCTGGACGAGGACGGCTACTTGTTCGTCCGCGGCCGGGCCGACGACACGATCATCCGGGGCGGGGAGAACATCGCGCCCGCCGAGATCGAGGAAGTGATCGGCCGTCACCCCGCTGTCCTCGACTGCGTGGTGGCCGGCGTGCCGGACCACGAATGGGGCCAGGTGATCGGTGCCTTCGTCATCACCCGTCCCGGTGGCCGGACGGACGAGACGGAACTGCGTACGTGGGTGCGGGACCGGCTGCGCGGCTCGAAGACACCCGATCGTGTGGTCTTCGTCCAGGAGTTCCCGACCACGCCGACCGGCAAGGTCGTCCGTCGTGATCTCGTTGCGCTGCTGGCGTCGTGACTCTTGAGTTCGATGTTTTGATGAATATACTTACATCGAAATATTCGTGGGGCGGAGCTCCGCTCCACGTCTCGCCTTTCCGCCGCAGTCACTGCCCCGGAGGCCGTTCGTTCCCTTGAGGAAGCGAGGTTCGGTCGCGTGTTCAAACCCATGGAAGGTGTGCGTGTCCTGGAGGTCGCGCAGTTCACCTTCGTCCCTTCCGCAGGCGCCGTTCTGGCGGACTGGGGTGCTGATGTCATCAAGATCGAGCACGCGGAGAAGGGAGACGCCCAGCGGGGTCTCGTCAGGGCGCTGGGCCAGGACGTGGTCTCCAGGGGGTCGAGCTTCGCGCCGATCATGGACGGACCCAACCGGGGCAAGCGCAGTATCGGCCTCTCTCTGGAGAAGCCCGAGTCCAAGCGGGTCCTGCACGAACTCATCCGGTCCAGCGACGTGTTCCTGACGAACTTCCTGCCGGGAGCCCGGGCCAGACTGGGCATCGACCTGGAGGACGTCCGCGCCGTCAACCCGGACATCATCTACACCGTCGGGACCAGCTTCGCGCACAGCGGGCCAGAGGCCGACAAGGGCGGCTACGACGGGACGGCCTTCTGGGCGCGGGCGGGCACCGCCGACTCGGTGACCCCGCCCGGCTCCGACTGGGTCATCCCGCAGCCCGCCGGCGCGTACGGAGACAACATAGGCGGGATGACCATCGCCGGTGGCATCGCCGCGGCACTCTTCGCCAGGGACCGGACCGGTACCGCACCGACCGTGGACATCTCACTCCTGGGCGTCGGCGCCTGGGCGATCCAGCTCAACGTCAACCTGGCGCTCATGGCGGGCGGGCCACTGCCCAAGCCCGATCCCAGGATCGGCAATCCCAGCAATCCGCTGAGCGGCCTCTACCGGACCGCCGACGACCGCTGGCTCTCCCTGGTCATGCTCCAACCCGGCCGATACTGGGCCGACTTCTGTGTGAAAACGGGGCGTCCCGAGCTGGCCCACGACCCGCGGTTCGACTCCGCCGAGAAGCTGATGGCCAACGCCGGGGAAGCGGCCGCCCTCGTCGCCGAGATCCTGGCCTCCCGGACGAAGGACGAATGGGTCGCCGCCTTCGCGGACATCGAGGGCCAGTGGGCGGTCGTCCAGAACACGTACGAGGTCGGCCACGACCCCGCGCTGCGCGAGCTCGGGCAGATCGCCGACGTGGTCGACGCCGACGGGATCACCCGTCAACTGATTGCCAACCCGGTGCAGTTCAACCGGGAGGCACCGCGACTCACACGCGGTCCGTTGTTCGCCGAGCACACCGACGAGATCCTGCGCGAGCTCGGGCTCACCGACGACGAGCTGCTGGAACTCAAGATCGCGGGCGCGGTCACATGAGCGGTCCGCGCGAGGTGCGCCGGGTCGGCTTCATCGGCCTGGGGAGTCAGGGCGGTCCGATGGCGCGACGGATCGCCGAGGCGGGCATCCCCACCACGTTGTGGGCTCGCCGGCCCGAGGCACTCGCGGAGTTCCGGGACACCGACGCCGCACTGGCCGCCTCGCCGGCCGAACTGGCGGCGGCCGGCGACCTGGTCTGCGTATGCGTCCTGGACGACGCCGCGGTGGAGCAGGTCGTCACCGGCCCCGGCGGAGTCCTGTGGCACCTGGCCGAGGGCAGCGTGATCGCCGTCCACAGCACGGTGCGGCCGGACACCGTCGAGCGGTTGGCCGACCGGGCCGCCGAGCGCGGGATCGCGGTCCTCGACGCGCCCGTCAGCGGCGGCGGACCGGCCGCCGAACAGGGACGGCTGCTCGTGATGCTGGGCGGGGACACCGACGCCGTGCAGCGCTGCCGCCATGTCTTCGTCACCTACGGCGACCCGGTCGTCCACCTCGGCCCGGTGGGCGCCGGCCAGCGGGCCAAGCTCGTCAACAACCTGCTCCTGGCAGCCAACATGGGCGTCGCCGAGAGCGCCTTCGCCCTCGCACGGGAACTTGGGGTCGACCCGGCACAGCTCTCCGTCGTCCTTGCCCACGGAACGGGGAGGAGCTTCGGGGCGGGCATGGTGCGCGAGCCGGAATTCACTCTCCGCACCGCCGGCGACCGGGCAGGCGCGCTCCTGCAGAAGGACGTCCGGCTGATCGCCGAGGTGGCCAAGGGCACCGCAAGCCATCCCGGAATCGTCCTCGACGCCGCGGACGCGGCCCTCGCCTCGATGGGGCGCCCCCGGTGAACGGGCGCGGTGGCGCCGACAGCCGCGCCCTGGGCGGGACCGCCGGGCGAAGCTCGGCCGCCGCGTTCGCGCACGGCGCCAGTGAGTGCGTCGGCAACGACATCGCCGTGGTCCGCGGCGCCGCGTCCGAACGCCGCCAGGAACTCGGTCGGCCGGTCGACGCACACCGCGTCATGGGCCACCGGCCGAGCCCTGAAGCACCGGACCCTGTGCGCCAGATCTCCCGCGGTCGCCGGACGCTGAGCGGTCCGGCGCCGACCGTCACCCCCGCGGCGCGCACTTCACCGCGCCGTGACCGATCTACGCCGCTTCTCCTGGAGTTTCCATGTCGACGCTCGGCACCCGCATGCTCATCGACGGCGCCCTGGTCCAGTCCGGTACCCACCGCACCTACGACAACATCAACCCTGCCACGGAGGAGACGATCGGCGTCGCGCCCGACGGTGATGCGACCGATGTCGAGCGGGCGATCGGAGCCGCCCGCCGGGCCTTCGACACCACCGACTGGTCCACGAACGTGGCACTGCGCCGACGGTGCCTGACACAGCTGCGTGACGCGCTGTTCGGTGCGGTCGAAGAGCTCCGGCCGCTGATCGTCGCCGAGACCGGCAGCCCGGTCAGGTTGACCTACCGCATCCAACTGGACGAGCCGATCCGGTACATCGACCACTACATCCGCCTGCTGGAGGGCTACGAGTTCGAGAGCCCGCTGCCGGTCAAGGAGATCCACGGCCGTCCCACCAACCGGATCGTGCGCCGCGAGGCGGCCGGTGTGGTCGCCGCCATCACACCCTGGAACTACCCCTTCTACCTGAACATCTGCAAGGTCGCCGGCGCCCTCGCGGCCGGCTGCACGGTGGTGCTCAAGCCTGCTCCGGACACCCCGAGCGCGGCGCTGGCGCTCGGCGAGATCGCCGCGACGCACACCGACATCCCGGCCGGCGTCCTCAACGTGGTGACGACCAGTGACAACAACGTCGCCCAGATCCTCGCCACCCACCCCGACGTCGACGCCGTCACCCTGACCGGCTCGACCGCCACGGGGCGCAGGGTCATGGCCGCCGCCGCGGACACCGTCAAACGTGTGACGCTGGAACTCGGCGGCAAGTCCGCGGCGGTCGTGCTCGACGACGCCGATCTCCAGGGCATCCTGCCCTCGCTCGTCACGGGCCTGTGCGCGCACGCCGGACAGGGCTGCGCCTCGCTCACCCGGCTGCTCGTGCCGCGGGCCCGGTACGACGAGGCGGTGGGCGTCGTCGCCGAGGCCCTGCCGCGTGTCCCCTGGGGCGACCCGACCGACCCGGCCAACCTGATGGGACCGGTTGTCAACGCCCGGCAGCGTGACAGCATTCTGCGCTACTACGAGTCGGCCCGTCGCGACGGGCGCGTCGTGGTCGGCGGGCAGCCGCAGACCCGGTTCGAGAAGGGCTACTACGTCGAGCCGACCCTGATCGCCGACGTCGACCCGAAGGCCCCGGTGGCGCAGGAGGAGATCTTCGGACCCGCCATGGTGGTCCTCCCGTTCGAGGACGACGAGGACGCTCTGCGGATCGCCGACAGCACCATGTACGGCCTGTCGGGAGCCGTGTTCAGCGCCGACCTGGACCGGGCGATGGCCCTTGCCCGGCGGTTTCGCACGGGAACCGTGGGTGTCAACGGCGGCAGCTGGTTCGACGTCGAGTCACCGTTCGGCGGCTACAAGCAGAGCGGCCTCGGCCGCGAGTGGGGCGTCGCGGGCCTTGAGGACTTCCTCGAGGTCAAGACGATCGCCTATCCGGCGGCCGGCTGATCCGGCCCGCACCTTCGGCCTCGGCCGCCGCGGCGCGAAGGACGGCAAGTCACTTCTTCCCAGAAAGGCCCGGACATGGGACGTGTTGAGGGCAAGGTCGTGTTCATCACCGGTGCGGCCCGCGGACAGGGACGCAGCCACGCGGTGCGCCTGGCGGAGGAGGGCGCGGACATCATCGCCGTGGACCTCTGCCGGGACATAGCCTCGAACAGGTATCCGCTCGCCTCGCCGGACGACCTCAAGGAAACGGTCCGGCTCGTCGAACAGCAGGGGCGGCGGATCGTCGCCGTGGAGGCCGACGTCCGCGAGCGGGCACAACTCGCGGACGCCCTGCAGCAGGGCATCTCCACGCTCGGCAGGGTCGACGTGGTCGTGGCCAACGCCGCCGTCATGCCGCTGCATGGGCAGCCGCCGCTGCAGGCCTGGACCGACGCGGTCGACACGAACTTCCTCGGAGTGGTCAACGCCGTCCACGCGGCGCTGCCCCACCTCCCCGACGGTGCCTCGATCATCGCCACCGGATCCGCCGCCGCGTTCATGACCGGCCACAAGGTCGCCGAGCCCGGTGTGAACCCCGGAGGGTCGGGCTACACGTACGCCAAGAAGGCCCTGTCGGAGTTCATCCACGAGGTGGCCCGCAACGTCGCCCCGAGGATGATCCGGGCCAACGCGGTCCACCCGACCAACTGCAACACCGACATGCTCAACAGCGACCCCATGTACCGGGCGTTCCGGCCCGACCTGGAGAACCCCACGCGTGAGGACGCCCTGGAGTCCTTCCCCCGGCAGCAGGCGATGCCCGTTCCGTACGTCGAGCCGCTCGACGTCAGCAACGCCGTCGTCTACCTGTCCTCCGACGAGTCCCGCTACGTCACCGGGCTGCAACTGCGGGTCGACGCGGGGTCCTACCTGAAGTTCCACGACTTCCATGTCTGAGACGGCGAGGAGTACGGCGATGAAGGTGCGCGTCGACGGGGCCGTCTGCCAGGGCCACACCCTGTGCGCGATGACCGCCCCGAAGCTGTTCGTCCTGCGGGACGAGGACGGCCATGCGCAGGCGGTCTCCGAAGAAGTGCCCGCGGACCAGGAGGAACTCGCCCGTGAGGCGGCCCGGTCCTGTCCCGAGCAGGCGATCGTCCTGTTCTGAACCGTCAATTCCGGTCCCGCGAAGGAAACAGGAGAAGGACGATGACCGCCGAAGAGGACCGCACCGGTGACTCCCGCCGCACGGGTGACCGGATCAGCCTGGACCGGCACAGCACCCGGTACCGCACCGATTTCGAGGGACTCAGCGACGAGTTCCACGCCAAGTGCCCGGTGGCGTGGAACCAGGAGCACGGCGGCCACTGGTTCGTCACCGGCAACAGGCAGCTGTTCGACCTGGCCCGCCGCGCGGACGTGCTCTCCAACGACGCCGACGTCCGCAACGAACGGCGGGGCTACGACGGCATCTCCATCCCGGCGATCCCCAAGGAGCGCCGGAACGGCATGGTCGGCGGGTTCATCGAGATGGACCCGCCGGCCCAGCGGCACTACCGCAACGCCCTGAACCCCTACCTCTCCCCGGCGGCGGTCGCCCGCTGGCAGCCGGTGATCGACGAGATCACCCGCGCCTGCCTCGACGAGGTGATCGAGACCGGGAGCATCGACTTCGTCGACGACCTGGCCAACATCGTTCCGGCGGTCCTGACGATGGCGATGCTCGGCCTGCCGCTGGCGGACTGGGGCGTCTACTGCGAGCCGACGCACGCCAGCGTCTACACCCCTCCGGGCTCCCCCGACTGGCAGCGGGTGCGGGACCTGTCCGTGAAGATGGCCGGACGGCTGGCCGAGAGCCTGCGGGGGATCAGGGACAATCCCCGTCCCGGTCTGGTGAACGCCGTGCTCACCGCGGACATCGACGGCAGCCGCCCGGACGACGGGGAAGCCCTCGGCGTGGTCCAACTGCTCATCGGCGGCGGCTTCGACACCACGACCGCACTGACCGCGCACTCCCTGGAGTGGCTCGCGCACCACCCCGGCGAACGGGACCGGCTGAGCAGCCAGTGGGAGTCACTGCGCGACAGCGCCACCGAGGAGTTCCTCCGCTATTTCACCCCCGCTGTCGGAGACGGTCGCACCATCTCCCAGGACGTCGAGATCAACGGCACCCGGTTCGGCGAGGGAGAGCGGGTCTGGCTCTCCTGGGCGATGTCGAACCGGGACGCGTCCGTGTTCGACGATCCGCACACCGTCCGCATGGACCGCACGGGCAACCGGCACGCCAGCTTCGGGTTGGGCATCCACCGGTGCATCGGCTCCAACGTCGCCCGGGCGACGTTCAAGACGATGCTCAGGGCCGTGCTCGACCGGATGCCGGACTTCGCCTGTGACCCGGCGCGGGCAGTGCATTACGACACCACCGGCGTCATCAACGGGATGAAGCACCTGCCGGCCACCTTCACGCCGGGCGAACGGCTCGGCGCCGGCCTGGCCGAGACACTCACGAAGCTACAGCGTGCCGTCGACGAACAACGCCTCGCCGAACCGGTCACCGTACGCAGGGAACGGGCCGTGCTCGACGACTGATCGGTCCCCCGCTCCGCGGCCGACGCTCGTCTGCCGACTTCCCGACCCCGGTACCGGGCCCCGTCCCGTGCCGCGAGACCCGCTTGGAGTACCCGATGGCCTACGTGGTGGCCGAGCCCTGTGTCGATGTCCTGGACAAGGCCTGCGTCGACGAATGCCCCGTCGACTGCATCTACGAGGGCGCCCGGATGGCGTTCATCCAGCCCGAGGAGTGTGTGGACTGCGGCGCCTGTGTGCAGGTCTGCCCGGTCGAGGCCATCTACTACGAGGACGACCTGCCGCAGGAATGGTCGGCGTTCACGCGCTACAACGCGGACTTCTTCGCGGGCGTCGGCTCGCCCGGCGGGGCGGAGAACATGCCCAGCGGCAGCGTGCCCGACCCGGCGCCCGTCACCGCGCTGCCGCCGGGTCCCGCCGAGCGGTAAGGACACGGCTCCCAGAACAGGAGACAGCACAAGTGAGCGCACCTGGACGGCCCCTGCCGTTCGTCACTCCGCAGACGGAGTTCTACTGGAGCTCCGGCGCCGACGGGAGACTGCGGCTGCAGCGGTGCCGGAGCTGCTCCGGCCTGGTCCACCCTCCCAAGCCGGTGTGCCCCCACTGCCGTGGCCGGGAGCTCGACGTGCGCGAGGTGTCCGGACGGGGAGTCCTCTTCGGTTTCACCGTCAGTCACCGGTTTCAGCTGCCTGGGCTGCCGTCACCGACCGTTGTCGCCCAGGTGGCCCTCGACGAGGACCCGAGGGCGCGGCTGACCACCCGGCTGGTGGACTGCCGGCCGGACGACGTGCGCCTCGGTATGCGCGTGGAGGTGACGTTCGAGCAGGTCGAAGACGTCTGGCTGCCGCTGTTCCGACCGGCCGCCGAGCAGCCCGACCCCGCTGTGCTGCCGCCTGACGAGATGGGCCCGGAGGAGGTCCGCGCTCACGTACGGCCCATGCTGGGTACGCGGAAGTTCGAGGACGACTCCGTCATCTCGGGCATCGGTCAGTCGGTGCTCGGCCGACGCCTTCGGGCGGATCCGCTCGCCCTTGCCCTCCAGGCCTGCGAGGCCGCGGTCGCCGACGCCGGCCTGGCCATGGACGACATCGACGGCCTGTCCACCTACCCCGGCGGCGCGCTGGACAGCGGCATGGGAGAGGGCGGGGTGACCGCCGTGGAGGCCGCGCTGCGCCTGCGCCCGACCTGGTACAACGGCGGGACGGAGACCTTCGGTCCGGGTGGTTCGGTCATCGCCGCGATGCTGGCCGTCTCCGCGGGACTGGTCCGTCATGTGCTGTGCTTCCGTACCGTCTGGCAGTCCAGCCACGACGACTTGCTGCGCCACGGCGTGATCCGTCCGAAAGGCGGCCGGATCACCGGCGACATGGGCTGGGGCGTGCCGTTCGGGGCGACGTCGGCCGCCCACGTCCTCGGGCAGACGGCCCACCGTTACCTGCACCGCTACGGGGCCACACGGGAGACCCTAGGCTGGATCGCGCTGAACCAGCGGGCCAACGCGGCACTCAACCCCACCGCGGTGTACCGCGATCCGCTCACCATGGGCGACTACCTCGACGCCCGGACGATCACCACACCGTTCGGACTCTACGACTGCGACGTACCCGTCGACGGGGCCGTGGCCGTCGTCGTGTCCGCGGCAGACACGACCGGGGATCTCGCGCGGACACCGGTACGGGTGGAGGCCGTGGGTACCCAGATCGTCGAACGGCTGGAGTGGGACCAGAGCACGTCCACCCATGAGCCGCAGACCCTGGGCCCGGCCGCCCATCTGTGGTCGCGTACCGACCTGCGTCCCGCCGACGTCGACGTGGCCCAGCTCTACGACGGCTTCACCTTCAACTGCCTTTCCTGGATAGAGGCGTTGGGATTCTGCGGCATCGGCGAGGCGAAGGACTTCCTGGACGGCGGGAAGAACATCGCCCGCGACGGGGTCCTGCCCCTCAACACACACGGCGGCCAGCTCTCCCACGGCCGCACCCACGGCATGGGGCTGCTCCACGAAGCCGTCGTGCAACTTCGCGGCGACGGCGGGCCGCGGCAGGTGGCGGGGGCCCGCGTGGCCGTGGTCAGCAGCGGCGGACTGACGCCGAGCGGCGTGCTGCTGCTGCGCACCGACTGACGTCGTCGTCCGCGCCCCGCGTGTCGTACAACCGCCCCGCCAGAGCAGCATGAGGAGAACGTCATGAACCTTCGCGTCGGCCAGACCCTGTGCAGCGCCGTCGACGGAACCGCAGTCATCGTCGTCCGGTGCCCTCGACAGGACGTCACCCTCACCTGCGGCGGCCGGGAGATGAGCCCACAGGATTCCGCGCCGACCAGCCGAGCGGCCGCCCTCACCGGTGCCCCGGCGAACGGGGCGCTCATCGGCAAGCGCTACGCCACCGAAGACGGCGCCCTGGAGGTGCTGTGCGTACGCCCGGGGGAGTACCCGCTGGAAGCCGACGGCACCGCGCTGGCGGTCAAGGCACCCCGGCCGCTGCCGGCCTCGGACTGACCGGGGTCCCGCGCCCGCCAAGGGCGTGCACCGACCTGCGAAGAAGGAGAAGACCCTTGGCAGTTCACGAACCCACGAAGGACCACGGCAAGAACCTGGCACGGTTGCTGCTCCGTGCGGCCCTCGGGGGCACGATGGTCGCGCACGGGCTCAACCACGGCCGCTCGCTCGACGGGACGGCCCGATGGTTCGGATCCATCGGGTTCAGTGCGCCGAAGCTCCAGGCGCGCGCGAGCGCGGTCGTCGAGACCGCGGCGGGCGTCGCGCTCGTCGCGGGCGCGGGAACGCCGCTCGCGGCGGCGGCCGTGGTGGGCACCATGGGGGTGGCCGGGCGCGCGGTGCATCAGCGCAACGGGTTCTTCGTGAACGCCGAAGGCTACGAGTACGTGCTCAACGTGGCGATCGCCGCGACGGCGCTGGCCGCGCTCGGACCCGGGCGCTGGAGTGTCGACCGGGCTCTCAGGGCCGACCGCCGGCTGACCGGTGTGCCCGCGGCGGCCGTCGCGGCGGGCCTGGGCATCGCGGCGGCGTCGGCTCAGCTCGCCGCGTTCTGGAACCGGCCCGCCCCGGCGGAAAAAGAAGTGGACGCACACCCGTGACGGCCCGCACAGGGAGCGAGGGTCGAGCAATGCCGGATCATCCGGAGCATGTCGTGGTGGTGGGCGCCGGACTGGGTGGCGTACGCGTGATCGAGCAGTTGCGTGCTCGCGGGTACGCGGGACGGATCACCCTGGTCGGCGCGGAGCGGCACGAGCCCTACGACCGGCCCCCGCTGTCCAAACAGATCCTGAACCGGGACTGGGAACCGGACCGGGCGACGCTGCGCAACCGGTCCGCTCTGCGGGCTCTGGAGGTCTCCCTCCGGCTCGGCGTGCAGGCCGTCGGGCTGAACGGCACCATGGTGGAACTGGCCGACGGCGGGCACATCGTCGGCGACGCCGTCGTCATTGCGACCGGCGCCGCACCCCGGAGCCTGCCCGGCCAGCCGGACGGAATCGCCGCGCTGCGCACCCTTGATGACGCTCTCGCCCTGCGGGACGCGTTGGACTCGGCGCGGTCCCTGCTGGTCGTCGGGGCGGGGTTCATCGGGGCTGAGGTGGCAAGTGGGGCCCGCCGGCGCGGGGTCGAGGTGACCGTGCTGGAAGCCATGCCGGTGCCGTGCGAGCGGGTGCTGGGCCGTTCGGGCGGCGGACTGGCGGCCCGGCTGTTCACGGACGCGGGCGTCGACCTGCGTTGCGGCTCGCGGATCGCCCGGTTCGCCGACCGGCACACGGCGGAGCTGTCGGACGGCCGGACCGTGTCGGCGGACGCCGTGCTCGTGGCAGTCGGTGCGGCGCCCGACCTCGGTTGGCTCCACACGGCCGGGCTGGGAAAGGGCGACGTCCTCGCGTGTGACAGGAACGGCCGGGTGCTCGGCACCGACGGAGTGTGGGCGCTGGGCGACGTGGCGGCCTGGCAGGACGTCGGGCGCGGTCAGTTCCACCGCCACGAGCACTGGACCAGCGTGGTCGACCAGGCCGTCATCGTCGGCTCCGACATCCTGGGCGCGCAGCGGCCGGCACCGACGGTGCCGTACGTCTGGTCCGACCAGTTCGGCCTCAAGATCCAGGTACTGGGCCGGACCGACCTCGCCGACGAGGTCATCGCCCTGCACGGCGCGGGCCTGACCGCAGGTCCGGTCAGGGGCACGATCCTGGCGTATCTCGTGAACGGCACCCTCGCGGGCGCTGTCGGCTTCGGCGCCCCGGCCAGGATGGTGCGTTACAGGACGCTGGTCGCGGAGGGAGCCGACCGCGCGGCCGTGCTGGCCTTCGCGGAGTCCGGTGCGTCCGTCGGCTGAACCGGCCGACGGACGCACCGGCGTCCGGCTCCGCGGCCTGCGGCCGACCGCACGAAAGCGTAGTCACCGCGCCGCGTGTCCCAGCCGGATCCGTGCCCGTCCCGGTGCGATCCTCTGCCCGGAGTCGTTCTCCGCCCAGACGTCGAGATCCAGTACGGTCGTACCGTCCTCCTTCTCCGTCCGACCGGTGACGATGCCGGTACAGGCGATCCGGTCCCCCTTCAAGGCGGGGCTGCGGAACCGTAGTTCCAGGTGCTCCAGCCGGCCCTGGCCGTCCAGCCAGCGTTCCAGCGCGCAATGGAGCCAGGACCAGAGCAGGTTGCCCATCCCGAACGCGCCGGGGTAGCCGGCGGCACGTCCGGCGGTGTCGTCCATGTGGATGCCCACGAACTCGGAATTGACTGCGGCGTATCGGTTCCACACCTGGAAGCCCGCCTCCCGGACGAACGGCGGGACAGCCGCTCCCACGGCGAACCACGTCTTCGCCGACTGTGCCGGATCGTCGGGGGCCACTTCGGTCATCGGTTCCTCCTGTGCCGGTGAGCTCAATAGCGGATGAGGGTCATCCGGTGGACCTTGACGGTCTCGTCGCGTTGGTTGGTCCACGTCGTCGCGGTCTCGGTCAGCAGCATGGGACCCAACCGGCCTTGCTTCGCGGTATAGCCGGCGATGACGGACTCCGCCGTGATGACATCGCCAGGGCGCATGGGCACGCCCGAGTATGCGGTCGAGATCCCGCCGTTGAGGGCGTGGGGCAGATCCGGGGGTACGACGCCGAGGAGGTGCTCCATGGCGCCGAGGTTCCGCCGGGCCGGGTCGAGCGGGATCTCCTTGCCGGTGTGCTCGGTGCGTGCGGCGCCCCAGGCGAAGGGGTTGAACTCAGGCGGCGCCGTCAACGTGCCCGTTTCCGCTGCGCGCGGATCGAGATAGTGGGCGGGAGGCGATTCCGGATGGTGGACGGCGAGTGCCCACTTGCGGATGTCCGACTCGGTGATCGGGTACGAGATCTGACGGCCGTAGGGCTGGTTCACGATCGCCAGCATGTCCGGGCGGATGAGGATCGGTTCGCTCACGTGCGGCTCCTTGCAGGTGGCTCTCGAAACGTCGGTTCAGCGGGGCGGCCACCGCAGCAGCCCCTCCTGGGCGACCATGGCGACGAGGCGGCCCGTCCGGTCGAAGAAGCGCCCCTGCGCCAGGCCGCGGCCGTTGCCGGAGGACGGCGAGATCTGGTCGTAGAGCAGCCACTCGTCGACCCGGAAGGGGCGAAGCAGCCACAGGCAGTGGTCGAGAGAGGCCGCCATGACGGGCGGTGAGGGATGGGGGAGGGCCGCCGTTCCCAGCAGAGTCAGGTCGCTGAGGTAGGCGAGCCCGCAGATGTGCAGGGCGGGGACGTCGGCCAGCGGCTCGCGGTGGCGCATCCAGTACTGCCCCCGGGCCTGCGGGGTGCCGTCGGCCGTGCGACGTCGGGGGACCATCCGCAGCTCCCAGTCCGGCCACTCCTCGCGCAGCAGACGTGCCAGGACCGGAGGCGGAGGGGAGAACGCGTCGACGTCATCCGGGTCCGGCACGGAGGGCATGGTCTCCTGCGCGTCGGGGCCCGGCTCGGTGCGTTGGAAGGACACCGAGAGGGAGAAGACCTGTCTCTCGTCCTGCCTGGTGGTGACATGGCGCGTGGCGAACGATCGGCCGTCGTGCAACCGCTCCACATGGAGTTCCGTGGGGCGCCGGGGCAGCCCCGGCTGCAGGAAGTAGCCGTGCAGAGAGTGGGGGACCAGCGACCGCGGAGCCGTCCGCAGCGCGGCGGCGAGTGCCTGCCCCACCAGCTGGCCGCCGAAGGTGTGCTTGAGCAGGGTCGGCATGGCAGGGGAGCGGAACACGTCGTCCGTCAGACGC
The DNA here is from genome assembly GCF_014645815.1 of Streptomyces fuscichromogenes. Taxonomy (GTDB): domain Bacteria; phylum Actinomycetota; class Actinomycetes; order Streptomycetales; family Streptomycetaceae; genus Streptomyces; species Streptomyces fuscichromogenes. The sequence continues at coordinate 519,233 of NZ_BMML01000003.1, forward strand.
TGAAGGGCCAGAACGTCATGGAGGCGGGGCACGGATCACTCCAGTTAGTTCGAAGTTTCCAAGAGTGTAGCAAGATTGGTTGAGCTCATCCGAAGGCGTCCTGCGGTGACGGGAGTCAAGTCTGACCAGGCGGCGAGCAGTTGTGTGTCCGGTGTTGACCCTTGAACCGAGACGAAGCTAGTATCTGTGAGACTTTTAGAAAGATGGAAATATTCGCGCGGTTGATGAACCACCTCCGCGTGCGCAGCGATCCTGCCCATCAGCAAGGAGTTGTCGAAGATGACAGCGATCGACGACGACCTCGGCGCAGCGACCGGGGTGCCCGGCCGAGGCGGGGTGCCCTTTCCGATGCGGGATCGGCTGCACGTGCCCCGGGAGCGTTACTTCGACCGCGGGTTCTACGAGCTGGAGAAACGGAGCCTGTGGTCGCGGACCTGGCAGATGGCCTGTCGGCTGGAGGAGATCCCCCAGCCGCACGACTTCGTCGAGTACGAGATCTGCGGCCGGTCCCTCCTCCTCGTCCGTCAGCCCGACCGGTCGGTCAAGGCGCTGCACAACGCCTGTCGGCACCGCGCCACACAGCTGGAGAAGGGGGCGGGACGGCTGGCCGGCGGCCAGATCGTCTGTCCTTTCCACGGCTGGCGCTGGAACGCCGACGGCACCAACTCCTTCGTTTACGGCGCCTCGGGCTTCGCCCCGGAGTGCCTGCGCCCCGACGACCTGCGGCTGCGCGAGTGCAGGGCCGAGGTCTGGGGAGGATGCGTATGGATCAACCTCGACCCCGACGCGAGCCCGCTCCGCGAGGCGCTGCACCCCGTCGCCGACCTCCTTGAATCGATCGCCGTCGGCAACTGGCAGGTCAGGTGGTGGAAGGAGGTGGTACTCCACGCCAACTGGAAGCTCGCCCAGGAGGCGTTCATGGAGGGCTACCACGTTCCGCAGACCCACCCCCAGCTCGCCGGCGGCCTGAGCGTCGAGGACTTCCCCGTCGACCAGAACCGCTACGACGCGTTCGACAACGGCCATTCCAGCTTCGGCAGGAAACTGGCCGGCGAGCGCTACACGAGCATCGAGACGCTCATTCTGGGCGGGCAGTTGCTCTCGGACGGTCAGGACGCGATGACGCTGGAGCGCGACCTCACCGTGTTCGAGGGATTCCGTAACAAGATCCAGCCGGGCGATGACGTCGGCGCCGCAGCGGCCGAAGCGCTCCGCGACCATGCCAAGGGCGCCGGAATCCCGTGGCCCGAGGGTCTCGAAGACAGCCCGTTGTTCTTCGGGGGCGAGGTCTTCGTCTTCCCGAACCTCTTTTTCCTGCCCCAGTACAACAACTGCCTCAGCTACCGCATCCGTCCTCACCAGGACGACCCGGAGTGGTGCCGTTTCGAGGTCTGGTCGCTCACCACGTACCCCGCGACCGAACTGCGGCCCCGCGCCGAGCAACTCGGACGGTTCGCCAAGGACGACTCCGAGCACTGGGGCCTGATCCCCATGCAGGACTTCAGCAACATCGAGCGCCAGCAGGCCGGTCTGCACACCGTCGGGTTCGAGGAGACACGGCTCGCCACCGAGTGGGAGAACGCGATCGGCAACATGCACGTCGAGCTCGACCGACGCCTCGCCCGGGACTAGGGCATGTCTGACAGCTCCCGCCTGCCTCGCGACGCCGTGCACGCACTCCCGCCGCACCGGGCGCAGACCCGAGTACGTCCAGTACGAGCGCCTGCGCCCGGCACGCCCAGAGCACGCACCTGACGCCGCGAGGCCGCCCTCCGGGCGACGACGGGAACTGTCAGACAGAACCTGGTCCCCGACATGCCGGTCCCGTCGTACGGGCGGGACCGAGGAAGGACAGCACGTGCAACTCGACGTGTCGAGTCAGACACCCGGAGACGAGACCCTCCTGACGATGTACCGGACGATGACGCTGGCCCGCGCCTGCGAGGCACGGCTGCGGAAGGGCTTCGGCAGCGGCGAGTTCGCGGGCGTCATCTGGCCGTCCCGGGGCCAGGAGGCGATAGCCGGCGGCCTGTCCACCGCCTTGCGCCGGGACGACCGGCTGGTCACCACCTACCGGGGCATCCACGACCTGCTCGCCAAGGGAGTTCCGCCGGCCGAGATCATGGGCGAGGTGCTCGGCAGGGGCGCCGGCGCCTCCCGGGGGAAGGGCGGCACCATGCACATCACCTGCCCCGAGGTCGGTGTCATGCTCTCCACCGGCATCGTCGGTTCCGGCCCGCCGGTCGCCGTCGGCCTCGCGCTGGCCGCCAGACTCCAGGGCAGCGACCGCGTGGTGGCCGTCTGCTTCGGCGACGGCGCCACCAACACCGGCTCCTTCCACGAGGCCGTGAACCTCGCCGCGGTATGGGACCTGCCCCTGGTGCTGATCTGCCAGAACAACCAGTACGCGGAACTCACGCCCGTCGAGGAGACGATGCGCGTGGAGCGGATCGCCGACCGGGCCGCCGCCTACGCCATTCCGGGGATCCGCGTCGACGGAAACGACCCCGTGGCGGTGCACAACGCCTTGTCGGCCGCCGTCGGCAGGGCGCGTTCCGGAGCGGGCCCGACGCTGGTCGAGTGCCTGACGTTCCGTTACGGCGGCCACTACGTCGGTGATCCCCAGGTGTACATGGCGAAGGACCGGCTCGAACAGGCGATGCGGGGCGATCCCTTCCCCCGCTACGAGCGGTTCCTCATCGAGCACGGTGTCGCGGACGCCGACCGGCTCGCAGCGCTCGACGCGGCCTCGGTCGCCGAGATCGACGAGGCGATCACGGTCGTCCTCGACAGCCCGGAAGCGTCGCTCGGGGAACTGGAGGCCGACATCTACGCGGACCTGGCAGGTGTGCCCCGATGACAACCGGCACGTACACCATGCGCCAGGCGCTGCACACGGCGTTCGACAGCGCGCTCGCCGAGGACTCCCGGGTCTTCATGCTGGGCGAGGACATAGCGGATCCCGGCGGCGGTGTGACCGGTCTGACCAAGGGGCTGTCCACCACGTACGGCAAGGAGCGGGTGCGGGACACACCCATCTCCGAGGCCGCCATCGCCGGTGCCGCCGTCGGAGCCGCCCTGGAGGGCATGCTGCCCGTCGCCGAGATCATGATCATGGACTTCGTCGGCATCGCGCTCGACCAGATCGCCAACCACGCGGCCAAGGCCCGCTTCATGTCGGCCGGCCGGACCCCTTGCCCGGTCACCTTCCGCACACCGGTCTACGGCGGCAGCGGCAACGGCGCCACGCACTCCCAGTCGCTGGAGGCCTGGTTCATGCACGTCCCCGGCCTCAAGGTGATCGTGCCGAGCACACCGGCCGACGCCGAGGGACTGCTGCGCTCGGCGATCTTCGACCCCGATCCGTGCGTGTTCATCGACGAGACCGCCCTGCACGGCACCAGGGGACCGCGCCTGGACACTCCGGACCGCAGAGTGCCGCTGGGCAAGGCCGACGTGAAGCGGCCCGGCACGGACCTCACGGTGATCACGTACGGCCGGGGGGTACGTGACGCGCTGGCGGCGGCCGAGTCGCTCTCCCGCGACGGCATCGAGGCGGAGGTCGTCGACCTGCGCACGCTGCTGCCCCTGGACCTGCCCACCGTGCTGGACTCGGTCGGGCGCACCCGGCGGGCGGTGATCGCCCACTACGCGGTCGAGTTCGCGGGCCCGGGCGCCGAACTGGCCGCCCGCATCAGTCACGACCTGTTCGGCCGGCTGGCCGCCCCGGTGGCCCGAGTCGGTTCCCGGTTCATGCCCATTCCGGCGTCGACCCGCCTGGAGTCCCAGGTAAGTCCCAGCCCACAAAAGATCGAGGAAACGGTGCGCAAGGTCATGGAGGACAGCCGTGGGTGACGTCGTTCCGGTGAAGATGCCGAAGCTGACCATGGCGGCCACGGAGGCCACCTTTCTGGAGTGGCTGGTGGAGGACGGCGCCGCCGTCGCCGAGGGGGAACCCATCTACACGGTGGCCACCGACAAGGTCGAGAACGAGGTGGAGTCCCCGGCGACCGGCACCCTCCGGCACGGAGACGCCGAGCCCGAGACGGACTACCCGGTCGGCACCCAACTGGGCATGATCGAGACGAGGTGACCTCGATGACCGAGGTCGTCATCCAGCCGGCCGGGTTCACCATCGACGTCGATCCGGGAGAGACGCTGGCGGAGTCGGCGTGGCGGCAGGGCTACCGATGGCCGACCACCTGCTGGGGCCAGGCGGAGTGCATGGTCTGTGCCGCGCTGGTGGTCGCCGGCGAGACCGCGACGGTACCCGCCGATGCCGCGGAGGAGGAGGCGATGCGGCTCCGCATGCCCCGTCACCTGCGGCGGCCGGAGTCCCGTCTGGCCTGCCGGCTCATGTTCAGCGACGACGGCGCCGTCGTGGAGAAGAAGGGCGTGCGCCCGCCGCCCGACCCGCAGACCGATCCCGAGGGAGCGAACACATGACCAGGCCCGTGCTGGCGACGCTGGCGAACCCCGTCTCACCGGAACGGGAAGGCGAGTTCAACACCTGGTACGACCAAGCGCATCTCAAGGAGATGAGCGCGATACCCGGCATCGCGGGCATCACCAGGTACCGGCTCGCGGACGGCCCCGGCGCGGAGTCCGCCGAGCACCGCTACCTGACGCTCTACGAGCTGGACGGTGAACCGGCCGACGTCCTCGCCGAGATCCGGGCGCGCAGCCGGTCGATGACGAGGTCCGACGCCTTCGACGCGGCCGGCTCCCGGATGGCGCTCTGGGTGCCGGTGGGGGACGGCACCGCGTGACCGGCCGCGCAGCGGCCACCGACCACCAGCCCCGAAGACTGCCGGCGCCGACCGGGCACCACAAGGAGTGATCAATGCCATGGCGACGACGCGAGGCGGCCGTCGCGGGGGTGTACCAGACCCCGCAGGGCGACCTCAGTGACCGCACCCAGCCCGAGGTGTGGTTCGAATGCGCGAAGGGCGCGTGCACGGACGCGGGCCTGACCCTCGCCGATGTCGAGGGCATCATCGGGGACGGGCCGCAGGGCGCCGGCATCCGGTCCAGGCTTCCCGGCGCAGCCCTCGGGCACGACCTGCTCGGCAAACCCCTGCGGTACCAGGCGTCCAGTTCCGTGGGCGCCGCCGCCAGCGCCTCCGGACTGAACCTGGCGGTGCACGCCGTCGAGACCGGCCTCGCGGACGCCGTCCTCGTCGTCAACGCGGTGGCGGGCCGTCCCGAGGGCTCCACCAGTGCCGACCGGGACCAGGCGGTGGCCGCGATGGCCAAGCTGAGCGGTCCCTACGAGTACGTCTACGGAACGACCCGGGTCTCCGACTACGCGACCCTTGCGATGCGCCACATGCACGAGTTCGGCACCACCTCGGAGCAGCTCGCCGAGGTCGCGGTAGCGCAGCGGCACGGCGCGACCCTGCACCCGCTGTCCTTCCACGGCCACCGCGGGGAGATCACCGTCGACGACGTGGTGAAGTCCAGGATGGTCGCCGACCCGCTGCATCTGCTGGACTGCTGCGCGATCAACCAGGGCGGCGGTGCCGTCCTGGTCACGACAGCCGACACCGTCCGCGCACAGGGCAGGCACGCACCGGTCGGGCTCCTCGGCTACGGCGAGGGACACAGCCACATCGACCCCAGCTCCGCGCCGTCCCTCGCCTCTTTCGACGCCCCCGCGATGGCCGCGGACCGGGCCTTCGAACTCGCCGGTGTCTCCAGGGACGACATCGACGTCGCGGGCATCGGCGACCACTTCACGATCAACGTGCTGTTCGGTCTGGAGGCGGCCGGCTTCTGCAAGACCGGCGAGTCCGGTCAGTTCGTGACCGGCGGGGCCCTCGCGATCGGCGGGCGGCTGCCCACGAACACGGCAGGCGGCTTCCTCTCCTTCAGCCACGCCGGCGCGTGCGGCATCTTCACCATGATCGAGCTGATCGAGCAGCTGCGCGGCACCGCAGGCGCCAGGCAGGTCAGCGGGGCACGCCACGGCTACCTCAACGGCGTCGGCGGCGCGATGCAGAACAGTTTCTCGGCGATCCTCGGGCAGGTGTGACCGATGGCGGCGTACGACAAGTTCCTGCCCGAGGGCCTGCCTGCCTGGCAGCGCCCCTTCTGGGACTCGCTGCGTGAGCACGACGTCCGGGTGCAGAAGTGCTCGGGGTGCGGGGCCTTCCGACACGTGCCCAAGGAGCTGTGCAACCGCTGCCACAGCTCCGAGGCGACCTGGAGCCCGATCTCGGGAACCGGCCGGGTCTACACATACACGGTGGTCCGCCGGGCGCCCACGCCCGCGTACCAGGCCGAAGCGCCCTACGTACTGGTCCACGTCGAGATGGCCGAGGGGTTTCGCATGATCGGCTCGCTGACGGTCGACGACCCCCGGACCGTCCGGATCGGACAGGACGTCCGGATCACCTATGAGGACGTGGACGCCGACTGGTCGATCCTGCGCTTCGAGCCGGCCTGAGCACCCCCCCATCGGTGTCCGCCGGGCGCCAGGACGCAGGGAAGGGCCCGGTGGCGGGCCTCGGAGAGGGACGGAGGAGCGGTGGAGCTGGACACGAGCCCCCAACTGAAGGACTTCCGCGAAGAGGCGCGGACCTGGCTGGAGGAGAACGTGCCTGACGAGTCCCGGCCGTTGTCGTCGGGACCGGAGGTCCGGGAGTACGACGCGGCCTGGCAGCGGCGGCAGTACGAAGGCGGCTGGGCGGGCATCGACTGGAAGCCGGAGTACGGCGGCCGCGGACTCTCACTGATCGAGCAGGTCATCTGGTACGAGGAACTGGTGCGTGCCAGGGCGCCGGGGCCGGGCATCTTCTCCGTGGCGTTCGGGCATGCGGGACCGACCCTGATGGCCCGCGGCGACGAGCGGCAGAAGACCTTCCACCTGCCGAAGATCCTCAGCGGCGAGACCCCGTGGTGCCAGGGCTTCTCCGAACCCGGCGCCGGCTCCGACCTGGCCGGGCTGCGCACCCGCGGCGTGGTCGACGGCGACGAACTGGTGATCACCGGATCCAAGATCTGGACGAGTTACGCCCAGTGGTGCGACTACGGCGAACTCCTCGTCCGGACCGACCCGGAGGCCGCCAAGCACAAGGGCCTCACCTGGCTGATCATGGACATGAGGCTACCGGGCGTGGACATCCGCCCGATCACGAGCATCGACGGCTGGCCCCACAACTGCGAGGTCTTCTACGACGAGGTGCGGGTACCGCTCAGCAGCGTGGTCGACCGGGTCGACAACGGCTGGAGCGTGGCGATGTCGACACTGGCCGCCGAGCGCGGGCCGGGCTTCCTCGACCAGCGGCTGCAGCTGATCGTCCTGGTCGACGAACTGGTCGACCACGCACGCGAAACCGGCCTGATCAAGGACGAGGCGGTCGCCGACCGGCTCGCCACCGCACGGGCCTCCGCCGCCGCGCTCCGGTCGATGGCCTACTACCAGGTGTCCACCGCGAAGAAGGGCGAGGCCCCTGGCGCGGAGACCACGGCGATCCGCACGTTCACCGTGCAGATGCAGCTGGAGCTGACCCGCCTCGCCATCGACATCCTCGGCGCCCGGTGCCTGGAGTGGCACCCATGGACCCGGCGGTGGCTGCTGGACTTCGCGGCGCCCATCGCCGGCGGCACCACCGACATCCAGAAGAACATCATTGGTGAACGAGTGCTGGGACTACCGCGATGACGAACCTGGCCCCCTCGCAGGAACAGCAGGGCATCGCTGCCGCCTCCGCCACCTTTCTCGCCGAGCAGCTGCCGCTGACCCGGGTACGTGAACTGGCCGCCGTGCCGGGCGGGGACGCTGTGGACGACGCCACGTGGCGCCGGTGCGCGGACCTGGGGTGGCTGGCCCTCAGCCTGTCCGAGGACGCTGGTGGTCTGGGCCTGGGCCTCGCCGAGGAGGTCATGCTCTTTCAGCAGCTCGGTCGCCGTCTCGCACCCGGCCCCTTCCGGTCCTCGGTTCTCGGCGCCAGGGTCGCGGCTCGCGGCGGCGACGCCGCGCTGGCCACCGCGATCGGCGAGGGCAGGCGGCGCGTCGGCATGCGGCTGGGCGAGCTGGTGATCGATGCCCGTCCCGGCGACCTGCTCCTGGAGCTCGACGAGACGGGCGGCAGGCTCCATGACGTCGAGACGACGGAGCGCGTCGAGGGAGTCGATCCGGGCACCCGCTTCGCCAAGGCCACGACAGGAGCGCCCGTCGTCCGGTGCGATGACGTCCTCCTCGTCGCCCGAGCCCGCGTGCTGTTGGCCGCCGAACTCCTCGGCATCACCGAAGCGGTACGTGACATGTCGGCCGACTACGCCCGAACACGAGTCCAGTTCGGCAAGGCCATCGGCGCCTTCCAGGCCGTCAAGCACCGTTGCGCGGACATGGCCGTCGCGGCCTACGTCACGCGGGCGCAGCTCTTCCAGGCCGCGCTGCTCGTCGAAGCGGGCACGGCACAGGCGGACTTCCACGCGGCCTCCGCCTACCTCCTGGCGGTACAGGGAGCCAAGAGGAGCACCGCCGACAACATCCAGAACCACGGCGGCATCGGCTACACGTGGGAGCACGACGCGCACCTGTACCTGAAGCGGGCCCTGCTCCTTGAGCACCTGCTGGAGACGTCCCGTGCCACCCACCGGGCGGTGCTGGCGCCGGCCCGACACGAGTTCTGAGGCCGTCGGTCCGGCCGCATCCCCCATCCTTCCCCGAAGCACCAAGGAGACGACACGTGAGCATCGGCGAGCTGCAACGGCGGGAAGTCCCCCGCGCCGTCGATTCGCTGTACATCGACGGCGCCTGGCGGCCGGCCAGTACCGGCGCGTCCTTCCCGGTCACCGACCCCACCACCGGGGCGGTGCTCGCAACCGTCTCCGACGGATCCACGGCGGACGTGCGGGCCGCCCTGACCGCCGCGGAGAACGCGTTCGCGGACTGGTCCTCCCGGACCGCCTACGAACGATCGCAACGGCTCTACGAAGCCCACCAGTTGATGCTGGAACGGGCCGAGGACCTGGCCAAGCTCATGACCACCGAACAGGGCAAGCCGATCCGCGCGGCCAGGACGGAGGTGGCCTACGCGGCGGACTACCTGATCTGGTTCGCCGAGGAGGCCAAACGCGTCTACGGGCAGACCATCCCCTCGGCCCGTGCCGACCAGCGCTTCATCGTGCTGCGCCAGCCCGTCGGCGTGGTCGGCGCCGTCACGCCGTGGAACTACCCCATATCGATGATCACCCGAAAGGTCGCTCCGGCCCTCGCGGCGGGCTGCACCATCGTGCTCAAGGCCGCCGAGCAGACACCGTTGTGCGCGGTCGAGGTCTTCCGCATCCTGCACGAGGCCGGGGTGCCCGCCGGAGTGGCGAACCTCGTCACCGCGCAGGACCCGCGGCCGATCGGCGAGGAGTTCATGATCAACCCCGCGGTCGGCAAGATCACGTTCACCGGGTCCACCGAGGTCGGCAAGATGTTCGCCCGCGGCGCCGCCGACCAGATGAAGCGGGTCTCCATGGAACTGGGGGGACATGCCCCCTTCATCGTCTTCGAGGACGCCGACCCCGTTCATGCGGCCAAGGGCGCAGCACTGGTCAAGGTCCTCAACACCGGGCAGGCGTGCATCTGCCCGAACCGGATCTACGTACACCGGTCGATCAGCGAACGGTTCGTCGAGGTGCTGACACAACGGATCGCCGCCCTGAAGGCCGGGAGCGGTTTCGTGGACGGAGTCAGCGTAGGGCCGTTGATCGATCGCGATGCGCTGGATCGGATGGAACGTCAGGTGAGCGACGCGGTGGCCAAGGGCGCGGTAGTCGCGACCGGCGGTTCCCGGCTGACCGGCGAAGGTCTCGACGAGGGCTACTTCTTCCAGCCGACCGTCCTGACCGGGGTCACCGAGGAGATGGACATCTACCGTGAGGAGACGTTCGGGCCGATCGCCCCGGTCATCGTCTTCGACGACGAGGACGAGGTCGTGGCGATGGCGAACGACACCACGTACGGACTCGCCTCCTACATCTACACGGAGAGCTTCTCCAGAGCGCTGCGGACGGCGGAACGCCTGCGCTTCGGCATGGTGGGGATCAACGACATCAACCCCACCGCCGCCGCGGCCCCCTTCGGCGGGATGAAGCAGAGCGGCCTCGGCCGCGAAGGGGCCCGACAGGGCCTGGACGAGTACCTGGAGACCAAGCTGCTGGGGATCAGTGTCTGAGATGACCATCGACACGACGACAACGTCGCCCGGCCCGGCGGGCACGGATGGTGCGCCCGCTCTCGACCGGCTGCTCAACCCGCGTACGGTCGCGGTCGTCGGCATCAGCGAGACCTCCAAGTTCGGCTCCGGCGTACGGCGTTCCCTCCCGAGCGACACCGAGTTCTGCTTCGTGCATCCGAAGGCCAAGGAGGTCTTCGGCCACCGTGTCTTCCCGGACCTGCGGGCTCTCGGCCGGCCGGTGGACGCCGTCTTCAGCGCCGTCGGTGCCGAGCGGACGGTGGACGTGGTGGAACAGGCGGCCGAGATCGGCGCCGGCGGCGTCATCACGATCGCCGGCGGCTTTGCCGAGACCGGTCGGCACGGGGCCGAGCTGCAGCAGCGGATGGTCGCGGCGGCCCGAGCGGCGAGCATGCCCGTGGTGGGCCCGAACGGCGTCGGCGTGATCAACGTCGCCCGTCGCCTGGATCTGACGATGCTGGCACCGTTCGAGCGTCGGGCCGGCGGCCTGTCGGCCGTCACGCACAGCGGGGCCATGATCGAGGCGATGGCGTCGGCCGCCTGGCGGGCCGGCGGCGTGGGTCTGAACCTGCTCGTCTCGGCCGGAAACGAAGCGGTCACCGACCTCGCGGACTACCTCGACCACTTCGCCGCGGACCCGGCCACGCGGGTCGTCGCGCTGGCCCTGGAGAAGATCCGCCGCCCTGACGCCTTCTTCGCGGCGGCTCGGCGGTGCCTGGCGGCGGGCAAGCCCGTCGTCGCTCTCAAGCTGGGCCGCAGCGAGCGGGCGCAGCGGATGGCGGCCTCGCACACCGGCACCCTCACCGGCGACACCTGGGTCTACGACGTGGCGTTCGCGCAGGCCGGCATCCAGACGGCCACCGACATCGACGACCTCGTGGACCGCGTGCAGTTCCTGGAGCAGCTGCCACGGGAACGGTGGTCGCCGGTACGCGGTCTGGCGGTGCTGACGGTGACCGGCGGCTTCGCGCAGCTGGCCAGCGACCTCGCCGAGGTGGAGAGGGTGGACGTGCCGGAGGTGACGCGGCTGCGTCCTTTCATAGAGGAGAACGTCCCGGGTGGGACGGTCCCCAATCCGCTGGACGCCACGACGTTCGTCGGCGGTGTCGACGGCCTGTGGGAGAAGATCGTCCGGGAGTATGCCGACGCCCCGGAGTTCGACGCCCTGCTCTTCGCCAGCCAGCACGCCGACTGGGATCGCGGCCGCAGCGACCTCGCCGACCGCTTCGCTGACGTGGCAGAAGGGGCCGCCGCCAAGCCGTTCGTCGTGGCGCCCCTCGCCGGTGTCGGCGGCGGCTGGCTCGACGGCTACCGGGCACAGGGCGTCGCCGTGGGCAACGGCCTGCGCGGCTGTCTGCGCGGGCTGCACACCATGGCGGCCGTGGTCCGCACACGGCCCGACGCCCGGGTGCGGCCGGCGAGCGAGATAGCCGCCATCCCGCGTCCACGGGCCGAGGCCATCGAGGTGCCTGAGGGACGGATGCTCCCCTTCGACGCCACGATGGAGCTGCTCGCCGAAGCCGGTATCCCGGTTGCCCCATGGCATCTGGTCGATGCCGACGAGCCTGTGGCGCCGCCGTTCGACGGCCCTTACGTGGTCAAGCTCGCCGATGTCGCCCACCGCACCGAACTCGGCGCGGTACGCGTCGGCGTGGCCGCCGAGAACCTGCGGACGGCGGTCCGCGAACTCCAGGCCTTCGCCGCGGCCCGCGAACTGCCGCGGCGGGTCGCCGTCCAGCCCCTGCTCGTCGGCCACGGCGAGGCGTTCGTGGGGATCAACGGCGCGAGCGAGCTGGGGCCGGTCGTGGCCTTCGGACTCGGGGGCGTCTTCGTCGAGGTGATGCGCCGGATCGCGGGACGGATGGCTCCGATGTCCGAGGTGGACGCTACGGAGCTGGTGGCGGAATTCGACGACATCGGTGTGCTGGACGGCCACCGGGGTACGCCCGCCTGGGACCGGAACGCCCTGAATGCCACGCTGGTCGCGGCCTCCCGGCTGGCCGCGGGCGGACGTGACTGGATTGCGTCGATCGACATCAACCCGCTGATCGTCGGCCCGGCCGGGGTGACGGCCGTGGACGGACTGTGCCTGCTCAGGGATCGCGGGGACTGAACCCGGCACCGTCTGCGCACCTTCCCTGAGGAGGGATACGACGCTGGGGAGCCGACGGGCTGCGGGACGACTCAGGCCGCAGCGTCAGGCCGCTGACGGGCTCCACCGCGAAGCAACTCCGATCCGATACGGGACCCCCGTCGGGGCCGGACATGTCCCTGAGAGCCAGCCCCGCGGTCAGGCAGTCGCGGCGGCCTTCCTTCGGGTGCCGACCGCCACTGGGTCCGGTGCGGCGCGGCGCAGGCCTTTCACGGCGGCGGCTGCGGCGGCGAGCGCGCCGATGATGACGACGAGTGCGAACAGCAGGGGCTTGCCGGTGTGACCGAAGGCGAAGAGGCCGCCGGACGGGACGGAGATCGTCGTACCGAAGGCCATGAACAGCGCCCCGCTCACGGCTCCGCCCGATGGTTGGCTCAGTCGTCGGCCGCGACGACGAGGTTGATCTGCCCAGCCGAGCGGTCGATCGGCGCGAACTCGTGGAAGCCGTCGTGCACACGTTCCCAGTCATGAACCGACTGGGTAGCCCTGCCGGGTCAGCCCGACGAGCCGACGTAACCCCGGCCTTGGCCTTGGCCTTGTCCCGACCGCGCATCATGCGTGAACTCTTGACGCGTCGCGTATGACTGCGTAGACATGTCTGCGCAGTCATAACGGTGCGGACGACGGAACCCGTGCGTTGGTCCGGGCATTGCCCTGGGGAGGCGCGATGACGCGACAGGCCGGGCGGGGGGTGTCATCGGTGTGGAGGCGGACCTCACCGGCGCGTGGTACGCGGCGCGCGCCAAGGGCAAGTACGCCACCTGGCTCACCGTGGCCTGGGGCCGGTGCTCCTGTCGGGCTCGGTCAGGGCCACCGCTGGCAAGTGGCGGGTCGTCCCGCTGTCGCAACGTGACGCGTCCCCGTCGGCCGCAGGCAACTGGGGAGGGTCGACGATGGCCGTCATCCGGTCCACATGGAACCCGGCCGCCGAGGCGCGGTTCGCCCAGTTCCTCAGCAGCGACCCGGCCGACGCCAGCATGTTCGCCACCGGCCAGTTCTTCCTCTCCGCACCAAAATGCTTCTGACGTAAGCGAGTTACGTTGGTCAGGCACCGACGTCCCACGGCGGCCAGAGGGTCAACCAGCTCTTCGCCCGGATCAGCGACACCGTCAACCTCTCCTTCCATTACCCGCCGCTCGCCCGGCCCGACGGAGCCCCCGCCCTGGCCGCGTCCGCCTGGGAGAACACCTTCGACTCGCTCTACCCCGGCGGATTCGACGCCGGCCGCCAGGGAGCGGATCATCCACGCTCGCCAACTGCACGACCTTCAAGGTGAACAACCCGGCACCAGTCCGGCCGAGGCGGCCCGTCGGCACCCCGTTCCGGCCGCGGCGGCCCTGTACGTTGTCGACGGCATCTTCCTCGACCGGCTCGTCGCCTACGCCCGCGCGGGCGGCCACCTGGTCCTGGGCCCGCGCACCGGATACGCCGACCACGAGGCCAGAGACACCTGCGTCGGCACGGTTCCGGGACGCGATCTCGCCCGAGCCCTGGCCCAGCGGCTCACGCCCGAGACGGTGAGCGGCTGGAGCGACCTGCCGCCGACGGTCACCGCGACACGAGCGCCACGACGGCTCAGGGACAGCGCGTTCACATGATCCACAACTGGGGCTGGGAGCCGGCCATCGTGCCCGCTGCCAAGAACCTGACCGACATCCTCGACGGCACCCGCATCTCGCCAGGCACCGCCCTGCAACTGCGCCCGTGGGACGTGCGCGTCCTCGCCGCCGAAGGAGAGCCGCGGTCCCAGGACGAGAACCTCGGCTGATCCCCACTGGAGGGGCCATGCACAGAAGAAGACTCGGCAGGACACTCGGAGTCCTCGCCGCGACAACCGCCATCGCCGCCGTCCCGCTGTCGAGCGTGCAGGCGTACAACCCGACGGGCGGGATCCTGTACCAGCTCGGGAACGAGCCGTGCCTGAAGGGCCGGGGCAACTGCGCCATCTACCCCAAGTCCGCACAGCTGCCGAGCGGGCGGCTGGTCGCCTCGTTCGAGAAAGCCACCGTCGTCCCCGCCTCGGGCAGCGCCGCCGGAGAGACCCTCCCCGTCTACAAGAGCGACGACCACGGAACGACATGGCAGCCGCTGTCGCAGGTCAAGGCACCGGCCTACCTGTCCACGAACCCCCGGTACGCGAGGTACACAAGCAACTGGACCAACCCGTACCTGTACGTACTCCCGCAGAACGTCGGCGCGCTGAAGGCGGGCACACTGCTGCTGGCCAGCGTCGTCTCCGGCGACGACCAGTACTACAAAGAGCACAAGGAGGCCGACCCGAACTGGACGCCCACCAACGACGGCGACCGCAGCGACCTCGCGCTCGCCCTGTACTCCAGCACCGACGACGGCGCGACCTGGAAGGTCGTCAACGTCATCGCGACCGGCGGCCGACAGGGCGGAAGCGCGGGCGCGATCGGCCAGAACATCGCCGGCGCCAACGTATACAAGCAGGTGGACCCGCTCTGGGAGCCGTACCTGATGGTCTACCGGGGGCAACTCGTCTGCTACTACTCCGACGAGAACGACTACACCGCCATCGACCCCGCGACCGGCGTGCCGACCGTCGACCCCGCCAACGCAACTGCGACGGACTCGCACGGCCAGTCACTCGTCCACCGCACCTGGGACGGGAACGGCCCGGCCTGGAGCGCACCCGTCGTCGACGTCGCCGGTCAGACACAGGACATGGGCGGCGGAAAGAAGGAGACCGGCGGCGGCCGACCGGGCATGGCCAACGTCGTCCCCACGGCGGACGGCAAGTGGATGCTCACCTTCGAGTACTGGGGCGGCGGCACCAACACGCGATTCGTGCTGGCCGACAATCCGTTGACGTTCTTCCAGGGTTCCCAGACCGGCACAGGGGTCACCTCCCTGCCGGTGGCCCCCGGTTCCCGGCCGCTCGCCACGGGCGGCAGCCCGGTGCTCATCAGGCTCCCCGACGGGCGCCTCGTCTACAACGCGGCCGGCAGCGGGAACGTCTGGGTCGACGAAAGCGGTCGAAGCGACGGCGTGTGGAAGGAGTACCGGACCACCTCACCGGCCGCCTACAGCCGCAGCCTCCAATACGTCCGGGGCACCGGTCGTATCTCCATTCTCAACAACCAGGGCACCTCCACCATTGCCTACAGCGAGGTCGACCTCGGCCATACCCACGGCGCCTACTACCAGCTTGTCAACCGCAAGACCGGCCAGGTGATCGGCACCGGGAACCACACCAACGACGCCGACATCGGCAACGGCGACGTACCCGACGTCGTCCTGGAAGACGCCGGCACGGCGGCAAACCCCGACACCCAGTATTGGCACGTGACCACCGAACCCCAGGGCGGTGTGACACTGCTCAACAAGTCGGGCGGACGCGCTGCCGCTGTCTGGACAGGCAACGCCACGGCCGGACAGAAGATCGGCCAGTGGGTGGACGACAGCGCGAAGGGCAGCTGGAACCTCGTCCCCTCCGGCGACGGCTACTACAGGCTCCAGTCCGTGAAGGACACCACCCTCTATCTGAGCGGCGCCGGCCGGAGCGCCGCACTGACCCTGCAGAACGAGAGCAGTGACGGATCGCAGGAATGGCAGCTCGTCCAGCAGTAGGGCGCTTGGGGGGCTGGTGGATCGACCTCGGCCGAGACCCTGGGAGCGCTCAGTGGCGACAGTCTCCCTGGAAGTGCGGATGCTCTCGGACCCGTCGACGTCCCACAGGATCACTGGCCGGAGCCTCGGCCGTGCAACCTGGGGTCGCCCCCCGACGCCTGGCCAGGCTCTTCGTGCGAGGGTGCGATGCGCGTTGCCGGGACGGGCCACCGCGAGCATCGGCTCGGCGGTCCAGTCCTCCGACGCCACTCATCCGTGAACGTGCTGCCGCCTCGTGGGTCCATCTACGTCAGTCTGAGCCACAGCCTCAATCCTGTTGATTCCCGGGCACGGCCAAGACGGCACCGGCCTACAGGCCAGGGGCTCCAGCCGCTCTGGAGGCCGCTCCTCGGCGGATCGGGTGGCCTCGCAGGCCTGGTGGCGTTTCCCCGGCACGGCGACGGTCTTGAGAGGTCCGCTCGGAACTACGGTTCTTCGTCCGAAGCAGCTCGCCGGCCTGGAGGGCTGTGGTCGTCAGGGCCGCGGCCGTCGCGGACCGCCTCCGCGAGCACGTCCATGGCCCACGTGATGGCCTTGGCCGCCTGCGCACCGTCAAAGTCCCATTTGGTCATGAGCCGTTCATAGGAGGGCACGTTCCACAGGACGTCGAGGATCGCCGCGGCCATCTGCCGCTGGACCTCGGACCAGCCGACCGTGTGCGGGGCGATGGCCTGGACAAGGGCGTCGCGTCGGCGTTGGTCCTGTGCTGCCAATGACGGTTCGTCAGGGTCGGGGGCGGACCACCGTGGTACGGCGAACGACGACAGCGAGGCAAAGGAGCGCGCGGTGATCTCGGCGAGATCGTCGAGGCCGAGCCCGTCGTAGGTGATGCCTGCTTCCTCTTCGAGGCGGCGCATGATGACGTTGCGCAGGTCGCGCTCCGTGGGGAAATGCCGGTAGACGGTCCGCACGCCGACACCGGCCTCCTCGGCAACGGCACGGAAAGTCAACCCCTGCCAGTCCCACACGGGGAGGCCGTGAACCAGGGCGGAACCGGCGGCGATGATCCGTTCGCGGGTCTCGGCGGCCCGCTGCTGTCGGAGCGTGCCGTCGTAGCGTCGGCGTTGCCGGGCAGGCTCGTTTCCTTCCGTCCCGGGTGTTGCTGGTGGACTCATATTGATGGCACCATGCTGTCACTAATTGGTCGGGCGGTCGATCCACGCACACATGTGGATCTCGGTGCCGCCGATGATACGGCGGCAGCACAGAACCGCACCGAAGAGTGAGCAGGTCGTCGCACAGGGGCCGGCTACGAGCCGTACCGGCCACCTGACGCGGTCGATCCCGCCGACAATGCCTGATCGGCAGCGCCGAACCCGATCCGTCGTGAGCCGGACGCTGCTCGTGCGCGGAATCAACGGTTTGCATCCAGCTGATGGGAGTACCCATGGCTCCGTACGACGAATTACTGGACACGGCTCGCACCGAGACCGGACTGGACGAATTCGGGGACGACTCCTTCCGCGAGGGCCTCGAGATCCTCGTGCGCTCGTTACGGGCGGAAGCCCGGCTCAATGACGCCGGTCGGACCGCTATCCGTCGCAACCTCCTCGGGCTGCTCGGGCAGAGACTCCAGATCGAAGCCTGGTACCGGCGCCACCCCGAGATCGACGACGAGGAGATCGTGGCGCCTCTGATCGGCCTCGGACTGCCGAGGACCGGGTCCACGGCGTTGTCGTTCCTGCTGGCCGAGGACCCGCAGGCCAGGTCGCTGCGCACATGGGAGGCGGCCCGTCCGTGCCCGCCGCCGTCGACCGTCCAAGGCCCCGACCCCAGGGTCGAGATGGGCCGCGCCACCGTTGAGGAACGAACGAAGACCTCGCCGCGCCGAGGAGCCCTCGTTCCGGCCAGCGCAGACGGGCCGACCGAATGCCAGAGCCTGATGGCGCTCGACTTCAAAGCCCACCTCTTCCAGGCGTACGCCCATGTCCCGTCGTACTCGAGGTGGCTCCTCAACGCCGATCTCACGACGACCTACCGGTACGAACTGCGCGTTCTCAAACTGCTTCAGTGGGGGTACCCGGCCAGACCGTGGCGGCTCAAGTGCCCGTCCCATCTCCTGTTTCTGGACCACCTCGACGAGGTGTTCCCCGACGCCCGGTTCGTGATGACCCACCGGGATCCCGCAGAGGTCATGGTCTCCGTGGCCGACCTCTACGGCGCCGTCTCCCGTTCGTTCTCCGACGACGTCGATCCGAGATACCTCGGCGAGCTCAACATCGCACACTGGTCGGTCGGCATGGAACGGGCTCTTTCCTTCCGGGCGGGCGGCCGCGACGACCGGTTCTACGACATCGACTTTCGGACGATGCACCGTGACCCGGTCGGCGAGGTGCGAGGCCTCTATGCATGGCTCGGGGAGCCCGTCACCGAGGCGTTCCAGAACGGCATGCAGCGGTGGTGGAAGCAGAACTCCGAGAAGAGGGAGCCGAACACGCACCCGGAGCCCGCCACCTTCGGCATCGACGTCGACGGCATCCGGCCGTTGTTCGCCGACTACACCACACACATGCGGCGCTGGACCGCTCGCTGAAGGGAATCGTCACATGGCCATGGATCTCACCGGAGGCCTGGACCCGTCGCGTGAACACGTCTTCGCCGAGCGCCCGGACAACCCGGAGATGCGGGACTCGGTCAGCATGTGGATCTCCGACGACCGTGGCGCGCTCGGCATACCCCGGGTCGCGATCGAGGCCGTCGCGTCGGACTGGGGCGCACACCAACTACAGCTCAACGTGGCCTTTCCCGACGGACGGGTGTACCGCCTCCGTGAGTCAGGGCAGTCCCACCCCGCATTGGACGGCGACGGTCGTGCCACCGTACTCGGCACCGGACCCTTGGCGTTCCAGTGCCTGGAACCGTTCACGACCTGGACCGTGACATTTCACGGTACCGCTGTACAGGCCTCCACGCAGGCGTTGATCGCCGGCAGCACCGACGGTCCTCGGGTGGATCTCGCGTTTCGTGTGGAGGCCACGATGGCGGCCCCGCCATGGATCCAGGGTGCTCTCCTGCCCGAGGCGGGGGAACGGCTCAGGGCGACGTCCGAGGGAGCCCTCATGGGCGGTCCGCGCTACGAGCAGCTCTTCCAGGCCAAGGGATCGTTGTGCGTCGGAGGCGAGGAGCACACGTTCGCGGGGAGCGGCCTACGGATCCGCCGCCAAGGCGTGCGCGACCTGACCGACTTCCGCGGTCACTGCTGGCAGTCGGCGCTCTTCCCGAGCGGCCGGGCCTTCGGCTACATCGCCTATCCACCCCGCGATGACGGGCAGCCGACATTCAACGAGGGCTTTCTCTACCAGGGGGACGGCCCGCTCATCCCTGCCCGAGTGGTGCAGGCGCCCTGGCTGGGGAGGCTTCAGCCCACCGGTGAGGACGTCTCGGTCGTGTTCGAGTCCGAGCTCGGCAAGACACGCATAGGGGGTGAGACGGTCGTATCGACGTTCGACGTCGTCGACCGGCCGAGCATGCCGAACTTCCCTGTCCTGCACCAAGGGGGAGCCCGCTACCGCTGGGACGGCGAGGAGACCTACGGAATGCTCGAACGCTCCAGCGCCCGCGACAAGATCACCTGGCCGTGATGATGCAGGCCACAGGGGAGAAGGGCAGGCGGACATGGGTCGGCTGACACACCTTCAGCGACTGGAGGCCGAGAGCGTCCAGATCTTTCGGGAGGCCGTCGCCGAGAGCGAGCGACCAGTGATGCTGTACTCCGTGGGCAAGGACAGCTCGGTCTTGCTGCATCTCGCGTTGAAGGCGTTCCACCCTTCGCGCCTGCCGTTCCCGTTGCTGCACGTGGACACGACATGGAAATTCCAGGCGATGTACGAGTTCCGGGACAAGATCGTGGCGGACTTCCGCGTCGAGCTGCTCGTGCACCAGAACCCGGAGTGCGTGAGGCGGGGCATCAACCCCTTCGATCACGGCTCGTCGACGCATACGGACCTGTGGAAGACGGAGGGGCTCAAACAGGCACTGGACCATTACGGATTCGATCTCGCCTTCGGCGGGGCCCGCCGCGACGAGGAGAAGTCCCGGGCCAAGGAACGGGTGTTCTCGATCCGGTCCGCGCAGCACCGATGGGACCCCAAGGCTCAACGCCCGGAGCTGTGGCGGCAGTACAACGTCAGCAAGCAGCCCGGGCAGACCGTACGTGCCTTCCCGCTCTCGAACTGGACTGAGCTGGACGTGTGGCAGTACATCCACCACGAGCGGATCGACATCGTTCCGCTGTACTTCGCTGCGCCGCGTCCGGTAGTGGAGCGCGACGGGGCTCTGATCATGGTTGACGACGACCGGATGCGGCTGCGCCCGGGGGAGACTCCCGAGCGACGCAGTGTGCGTTTCCGGACGTTGGGCTGTTATCCGCTCACCGGCGCTGTGGAGAGTTCCGCCGCCACGCTGCCCGCCGTCATCCAGGAGATGCTCCTCACCACCAGCTCTGAGCGGCAGGGCCGGGTGATCGACCACGACTCCTCAGGATCAATGGAGAAGAAGAAGCAGGAGGGGTACTTCTGATGGCGCACGCGACCAACGAACTCGTCACGACGGACATCGACTCCTATCTGCGGCTCCACGAGAACAAGTCGTTGCTCCGCTTCATCACGTGCGGCAGTGTCGACGACGGGAAGAGCACGCTGATCGGGCGGCTGCTCTACGATTCGAAGCTCGTGTTCACCGACCAGCTCGCTTCGCTGGAGGCCGATTCGAAGAGGATCGGTACGCAGAACGGCGAACTCGACTTCGCCCTGCTGGTCGACGGCCTGTCCGCGGAGCGCGAGCAGGGGATCACGATCGACGTCGCCCACCGGTTCTTCTCGACCGAGCGGCGCAAGTTCATCGTGGCCGACACCCCGGGGCACGAGCAGTACACGCGGAACATGGTCACCGGTGCCTCGACGGCGGACCTCGCGGTCATCCTCGTCGACGCGCGCAAGGGGATCCTCACCCAGACCCGCCGCCACAGCTACCTCGTCTCGCTGCTCGGCATCCGCCACGTGGTGCTGGCCGTGAACAAACTCGACATGGTCGACTACGCACAGGACGTGTTCCTCGCGATCGAGGCGGACTACCGCGGTTTCGCCGGCGACCTCGGCCTGACGGACGTCGTCTGCATCCCCGTGTCGGCGCTGAGGGGCGACAACATCACCGAGCCCAGCTCGAACACCCCCTGGTACAAGGGGCCGACCCTGATCGGACATCTGGAGTCGGTCGACGTCACCGACGCCCTTGAGAGCACCCCGTTCCGGCTGCCCGTCCAGTGGGTCAACCGGCCCGACCTCGACTTCCGTGGATTCTCCGGTCAGGTCGCGGGCGGGAGCATACGACCCGGAGAGCGCGTCAAGGTCCTGCCTTCGGGACAGGAGAGCACCGTCGCCGGCATCGTCACCGCCGACGGAGACCTCGACGAGGCCGTCACCGAGCAGTCCGTCACCTTGACGCTCACCGACGAGATCGACGTCAGCCGGGGAGACGTCATCGCGGCCGCCGCCGCACCGCCGGAGGTCGCCGACCAGTTCCAGTGCCATCTGATCTGGATGAGCGAGGAATCGATGCTTCCCGGCCGGTCCTACCTGATCAAACTCGGAACCCGCACCACGGGCGTCGCGATCGATCGGCCGAAGTACAAGGTCAACGTCAACACCCTGGAACAGACGGCGACGCGGGCACTGGAGCTGAACGAGATCGGCGTCTGCAACATCCGTCTCGACCGGCCCGTCCCGTTCGACCCGTACACCGACAACCGGCACATGGGTGGGTTCATCGTCATCGACCGCATCACCCGCTCGACGGTCGCCGCCGGGCTCCTGGACTTCGCGCTGCGGCGTGCGCACAACGTGCACTGGCAGGCTGTCGAGATCGACAAGAGGGCCCGGGCGCACCGCAAGAACCAGCGCCCCGCCGCCGTGTGGTTCACCGGCCTGTCCGGCGCGGGGAAGTCGACCATCGCGAACCTCGTGGAGAAACGCCTCCACGACGAAGGCCACCACACCTACCTCCTCGACGGCGACAACGTACGGCACGGCCTCAACAGAGACCTCGGATTCACCGACGCCGACCGCGTGGAGAACGTCCGCCGTGTCGCGGAGGTGGTCCGGCTGCTGGTGGACGCGGGTATCATCGTGCTGGCCTCCTTCATCTCACCGTTCCGCGCCGAACGCGAGTTCGCCCGGACCCTTCTGGACGACGGCGAGTTCATCGAGGTCCACGTCGACACGCCTCTGCACATCGCCGAGTCCCGCGACGGCAAGGGCCTCTACGCCAAGGCCCGCCGCGGTGAACTGATCCACTTCACCGGAGTCGACTCACCCTACGAGCCGCCGGAGTCACCCGAACTCCGCCTCGACGCCGACGGCACCCTCTCCGCCGAGGCATGCGCCGACCTCGTCGTCGAGCACCTCCGAGCGGCCGGCATTCTCGCGCCCCCGCAGGAGGCACCGTGACCGGCGAGGACGACCACGAACTCGCAGCTTCCCTGGCCGCCCACGCGGGGCAACTCCTTCTGGACATCCGCGTGCAGGGCGGCGCCGAAGGAGACCGGCAGTCCAACGAACTGCTCCTGCGCCTGCTGGCACAGGAACGCCCCGAGGACGCCGTCCTCTCCGAGGAGAGCACCGACGACCCCGCTCGCCTCCAGAACCGCCGTGTCTGGATCGTCGACCCTCTCGACGGAACTCGTGAGTACGGTGAACCGCCGCGCGAGGACTGGGCCGTTCATGTCGCCCTCACCGTCGACGGACAGCCCGCAGCGGGGGCGGTCGGGCTTCCGGCCATCGGGCTCGTCCTGCACACGGGGGAACCTCCAGACCTCCCGGTGCGCCCGTCGGGTCCCATCCGCCTCGCCGTCTCCCGGACCCGCCCGTCGGCTTGTGCTGACAGCCTCGTCGCGCGATTGGGCGCGGACCTTGTCCCGATGGGCTCCGCAGGCGCGAAGGCCATGGCGGTCGTACGTGGCGCTGTCGATGTCTATGCCCACTCCGGCGGCCAGTACGAGTGGGACTCCTGTGCTCCGGTTGCCGTGGCCGCGGCAGCAGGGCTTCACGTCTCCCGGCTCGACGGCTCGCCCCTGCGCTACAACAATCCCGATCCGTACCTGCCCGACCTACTCATCTGCCGTCCGGAACTGTCTGACGCCGTGCTCGGTGCCCTCCGGGCCGTCGGACCAGAAGCAGCGAGGTGACGATGCGCTTCGTCTACAACTACCCGGAGACGAACGGCGTCGAGCGCGACCTGCTCGACGCCGGCAGGCTGCACGAGGTCGCCGTCGTGGTCGAGCGGTCCGGGTTCGACGGGTTCGCGCTGAGCGAGCACCCCGTGCCGAGCGCGCGGTGGCTGGCAGAGGGCGGGCATCAGACCTTCGACCCGTTCGTCGCCCTCGGGTACGTGGCGGCCGTGACCCGAAGGCTGCGCTTGCACACGAACCTGGCAGTGGCGCCCTACCGGAACCCGTTCCTCCTGGCGAAAGCGGCCGCGACACTCGACAAGCTCTCGGGCGGCCGTCTGGTGCTCGGGCTGGGGACGGGATACCTGAAGTCCGAGTTCTACGCGCTCGGAGTGGACATGGCGGAGCGCAACGCGTTGTTCGACGAGGTTCTCGACGTGCTGCCCCTGCACTGGAGTGGCGAGACGTTCAGCTACCGGGGTCGCCACTTCGAGGCCCGGGACGTCATCGCCCGGCCCCGGCCTGTCCAGGATCCCATCCCGATCTGGATCGGCGGAAACTCGAAGCTGACCCGTAGGCGTGTCGCCCAGCGGGCGCAGGGCTGGATGCCGCTGATCGGCTCGCCCGAGCTCATCGCCACCACGCGGACGGCTTCGATCGGTTCGCTCTCGGAACTGGCCGACATGATCCGTGAGATGCGGGACGCGGCAGAGGCTGCCGGGCGAGCGGATGGGATCGATGTGCAGTACTCCTACCCGGACCGGTCCATCTCCTCTCCGACCGTTGAGGCGGACCGTCATCGTGAAGCACTGGCCGAGATCGAGAAGGCGGGTGTGACCACGGTGGTCGTATCCAGTCCCACTTTGACGACCGACGCCACGCAGGATTTCTTGGAGGGGTTTGGCGCAACCTACTTGGTCTGACGGAGCCGGGAGGGCCCCTGGGGGTGTGACCGGCAAGGTCGTCGCCTTTCGGGCGGCCCCAGCGGTTGTCGCTCGGGGGAGTCCGCGAAGGCAGTGAGGCCGGCGTCGGCGTGCAGAAGCGGCTCTCTGTCGTTCGGGCATGTCGGCGACAGCGTCGAGCGAGGCGCTGACGGCCTCGGCGGTCGGCTGGGCAAAGAGGGCAGCAGCGCTGCCGGTCGGCTCGGAATGTGATCTTGTGCATGCCCCTGACCAGACCGAAGCGGCGTTCGGCGACGATCGGTTGGACCAGCGGCCGACGACCGACTCGTCCCGGCCCAGGAACTTCAGCAAGCCCGGAGAGTCTCATGCGTCGGTGCCCGACTCGGGTCTCTGGGATGGAACGGCGGCCGCCCAAGGCGATCACCGGCGCCGATGCCGGGCATCCGAGAACAGGGCCGGTGACGCGATGCCCAACAGCGCACAGCGTACGTCGGCGGCATCGGCGCAGAAGCCGACCGGCGGCCCTGCCCATGCGACGCTGATTCTCGCGATCATCCGGATCAGCTACTTCATGGTCATCCTCGACAACTCGATCGTCTTCACCGGGCTGCCGCACAACCGCTCCGACATGGGGTTGTCCGAGACCGGCCTGTTCTGGATCACCAACGCCTGCGTCCTGGTCTTCGATGGGTCGCTGGTCTCCGAGGCGGACGCCATGGAGCTCGTGGCGGAATGCGACGACATCGGTGTGCCCGACGGCCACGCTGGTCGCGGCCTCCCGGCTGGCCGTGCACGGACTGTGCCTGCTCAGGGATCGCGGGGACCGAACCCGGCACCGTCTGCGCACCTTCCCTGAGGAGGGATACGACGCTGGGGAGCCGACGGGCTGCGGGACGACTCGGGCCGCAGCGCCAGGTCGTCCGGTGCAGCTGGTTCGCGCTGAACCTGCACGTTTCGCTGTTTGAGGTACCTCGGGACCGGGCGGTTCTACGGGGTGGACCCCCGGGTGGGTTTCTGGTTCGCCGCCCACCAGGACGCGATCTGGGCGCGACTGCGGAAGTCCAGCTTGGCCAGCAGGTTCTGCACGTGGCCGCCGACCGTACGCGGGGAGCGCCCCAGCCTGGAGGCGATCTGCCGGTTGCTCAGGCCCATGGCGACGAGTTCCGCCACTTCGCACTCTCTGCGGGTCAGCGCTTTCGCGGGAACAGCCGGCATGGCCGAGGTACGGTCCGAGGACAGCGCGTACGGGATGGCCTGGCC
This sequence comes from Streptomyces fuscichromogenes, assembly GCF_014645815.1. GTDB lineage: Bacteria > Actinomycetota > Actinomycetes > Streptomycetales > Streptomycetaceae > Streptomyces > Streptomyces fuscichromogenes. Next base: position 544,538 of record NZ_BMML01000003.1, read on the forward strand.
AGGACTGTTGCGGCGGCCGCCCTCCGCGAGTGCCTGCGCGTAGGCTTCTCGACCCAGGGCATCGGCGGCCGCTTTCGCACAGTGCGCGTGCTGCTCGGCCACCCATGGGCCGAATGCGCCTATTGAGGTATCCGCGTTTCGCCACAGGGCCTCGGCGGCGCCCAGCAACCGAGCCGCCCGCGCGTGCTCTCCGCTGTTGCTGGTCGCCCAGGCGAGCAGTTCCAGCATCCGCGCGACCATCGCGTGGTCGTTGAAACCCCGCATGTTCTCCAGCGCCGAACGTGCGAGTTCCTTGGTCGCTTCCGGATCGCCGACGGCCCAGGCATTGTGGCCCAGGGCCATCAGCACCTGTGCACGGCCCCATCGCTCTCCGCTTGCCTCGAAGAAGGAGATCAGCTCTCCGCAGGACTGTGCCGCACGAGGGTCTCCGGCGTAGGCCTGGACACATGCCAGCGCGAGCCGCCAGGAGGTGGCCTCCCGCTCGTCTCCTGCCGCGACCAGGGCGGCCACAGCACTTTCGTATAGGGCGACGCTTTCCTGGGGATGCCCCCGGTAGTGCGCTGACACGCCGCGGAAGCCGTCCGCCCGGGGAAGCTGGACCGGGTCGCCCAGCCGCTGGGTCAGCGGCTCGGCCTCGTCCAGCCATCGGTCTGCCGCCGCCAGGTCGCCCTGTGTCTGTGCCACCCAGACGGCGGCGAAGAGACCCCGAACCCGTTCCAGGGTGGGCTCGGGCGCCTGCGCCAGTGCCGCCTCCAACTGGCGACGCCCCTCGGTGAGGAAACCGCCGACGCACCAATGGAAGATCAGTGCTCCGGCCAGCGCGAGCCGGGCCTGAGGATCTGCGTCGTAGTCCAGTGCCACCAGCAGATTGGGGTGGTCGGCGCGCAACCGGGCCAGCCTTTCCGCCTGACCACCGGCGAACCAGTCCGTATCGACACACCGGGCGATCGTGAGGAAGAAGTCGCGGTGTCGCGCGCGGAACTGCTGCGTCTGTCCGGAGGAGGCAAGCTCTTCCCACCCGTACTGCCGCACGCTCTCCAGCAACCGGTAGCGCAGGACTCCGTCACAGTCCGTGGTGAGGACCACGGACTGGTCGACAAGTCGGTCCAGGAGGTCCAGCACCTCGTGTGGCGCGATACCGTCTCCGGCGCAGACGCCCTCGGCCGCATCCAGTGCGAATCCGCCAGCGAAGACCGAGAGCCGGTTCCACAGCAGTCGCTCGGCCGGGGTGCAGAGCTCGTAGCTCCACCCGATCGTGGCGCGGAGCGTGCGCTGGTGAGGCGCTGCCGTCGGACTGTCGCCGGTAAGCAGCGCGAAGCGGTCCTCCAGCCGTTCTGCGACTTGTGCCACGGTGAGTGTGTGCAGCCGGGAGGCCGCCAGCTCGATCGCCAGTGGCAGACCGTCCAGGTCGGCACAGAGCCGAGCGATCTCTGCCCGCTGCCGCTCGTCGGCCGTGAACGTGGACCGCGCTGTCGTTGCCCGGTCTTGCAGCAAGCGGGCCGCGTCTGCCGGAGGCAGCGGGCCGACCGTGACGAGGTGCTCGCCAGCGAGGCCGAGTGTTCGGCGGCTCGTCGCAAGGACGCGCACCTCGGGGGCGGCGGAGAGCAGAGCCTTTGCCAGTTCGGCGCAGGCGTCAGCCTGGTGTTCGCAGTTGTCGAGCAGGACCAGCGCCCGACGTCGGGCGAGACAGCCCCCGAGTTGTTCCATGAGGGGCCGGGTGCCGAGGTCCGGCACTCCCAGCGCGGTCGCGACCATGCCGGGCACCGCTGTGGGCCTCTGCACGGGGGCCAGGTTCACCAACCAGGCTCCGTCCGGAAAGGCGTGTGCCGAGACAGCGGCTGCCTCCACCGCGAGCCGGGTCTTTCCGATACCACCGCTGCCGATGAGCGTCACCAGCCGTGTCGCCTGCAACAGCGTACGGATCTCGGTCACCTCGGACTGACGGCCGACGAAACTCGTGGACAACGCCGGCAGGTTACCTACCCGTGAGTTCACCAGGGGCACCTCATTCGATACCTCACCGAGCCTCGCGGCGACGCGTGGCCTGGAACAGCCGGTGTCACCTTCGGGCACCGACGGACGACCGGGTTCTCTTCCTGTGCATTCCAGGACCTTCTGTCAGAGGTGCGGCGGACGGACAGTTCGGTACCTTGCCGTGTTCGTCTGTTTCCCGCCTCCTCCCTTTGGCCTCCGTTACGGGCCGTGCCTCATTCATTCGGCCGAGCGTGATCGGAGTCGGGGCGCGACGCGACCCATGATGCGCGAGACGACATGGATGGTCAGCGCCTGGTACGGCGGTGCTCCGGCGGAGCGACCGGCCCTTCGGGGAGGGGCGCAGGGACGGCGTTGACGAAGGACGAGCTCGACAGCCTGGGACCGCCGGTGGAGCACTGTCCGCAGGTGGTCTTCGACACGGCTTCGGCACCCACCCAGCGCTGGAATGGGTAGAACTGCGCATGCTCGGCGTCGAACCCCCGAGACAGCCTCTGGGCAGCCGATTCGCCACGCGTTCTGCGGGCAAGCATTCGTTCTTTTCGTGATGCGCCCCCGGAATGCCAAAGGGAAGGCAAAGAGAACCATGGCTGTCCAAGACATACAGGGGGCCCGGTGAACACCGCGATCCAGGAACACGCCCGCAGCAGGCCGAGATGGGTCATGGCCCTCGTCGCCTCTGCCACGTCCGCTGCCATCCTGGCGGGCACTGTGGGCGGTGCGCTCGCCACCGCCTCGCCCGCCGCCGCCGCGAACAGCACGCCGGTCTTCCGGCTCGACACCGACAACGGTGCCACTACCGCCAACTATCTGGCGTTCCTCAGCCAGATCCGGGCCAACGTCGACTACGAGGCCCAGGACGTCGACAACACGGTGTCCGGCACCACCGACCTGATCGACCACACCAACCCGAACGCCCTCGGCTACACCGAGGCCGTCATCATGACCGAGGAGGGGCACTCTGTCCGGCTGCGGTTCCGCACGAGCGACATGTACCTGGTCGGCTGGTTCGACAGCAACGGCCACTACCACTATGTCGGTCCGAGCGACCAGGCACGGATCGCGGTGCCGGACCGGCCGAATTCCCAGCAGCTGAGCGCGGGCGCGGACTACGGCACCCTCGAACGCCTGGGCGGTGTCGACCGTACGACCATGGAGTACAACCGTATCCAGACCGAAGCCCACGCCATGAGTCTGTGGAAGGCGTCCAGCACCCAGGCCATGGCGGCGGCGGTGGTGTACTTCGCCCAGTTCATCGCCGAGGCCTCCCGGTTCCGTGGCATCCAGGACACCATTGCCCAGGAGGGCTTCGGCCCCACCGGCGACGAGTCGTATGCCGACACCACAAGGCTTGATGCCCGTCTGGTCGAACAGGAGACCGACTGGGGGCAGCTCAGCGACCGGCTACGCCAGGTACAGCTCACCGGCAGCGACCAGACGCCCGTACCGCTGACCGGATGGGTCCGGGACGGTTTCGGCCGCATCGCCGAGTTGACGCTCAGCCTCGCCCGCGACTACGCGCGCGTCATGATGCTCGCCAACGGCTACCCCGGATACCAGAAGCGGCGCCACCTCACGGACGCCGACACCATCGTGGTCGCCGCCGACGGATCCGGCGACTACGGCACCGTGCAGGCCGCGATCGACGCCGTCCCCTCGGACGGGATCCAGTACACGGTCCTCATCGAGCCGGGCACCTACCACGAGTTCATCACCGTTCCCGCGAACACGGCGAACCTGATGATCAAGGGAGACACCGGCGACGCGTCCACAGTCGTCATCACCGGTGACCGGGCCCACGGGACACTCAGGCCCGACGGCACGCCGTACGGCACCGAGGGCAGCGCCGTGGCCACCTTCAAGGCGTCTGGTCTGACGGTCGCGGACGTCACGATCCAGAACACGTTCGACCCCAAGGCGCACCCGGAGATCGACGCGTTCTCGACCCAGGCTGTCGCGGTGGCCGCCGAGGGCGACCGGCAGACCTTCAGCCAGGACCGGATCATCAGCAGCCAGGACACCGTCCTCGCCAAGTCCCCGGTGCCCACCGCGCAGAACCGGCAGTACTTCGTCGGCAGCTACATCGAGGGCAACATCGACTTCATCTTCGGCAACGCCACCGCGGTCTTCGACAGGTGCAACCTCGCCATGCGCAACTGGCCCGGCGGGACCGTGCTGGCGCCGAACACCGACAAGAGCAAGAAGTACGGCATCCTCATCACCAAGAGCACGATCTACACCAACGGCGTACCGGCGAACACGATGTTCCTCGGGCGGCCCTGGCACAACACGGCGGACGCCTGGCCCCAGGCGGTTGTCCGCGACACAGTCGTCCACCAGGGCATCGACCCCGGGCGCCCCTGGACCGACATGACCCCTGACTACGCCTGGACCCAGGCGCGGTTCAAGGAGTACCACAACTCCTATCCCGACACCGACCGGACTTCCTCCTCCCCGAGCGGTCCGCAGATGAGCGACACCGACGCCGCGGACTACACCGCCCAGAAGTACCTGGCCGGCACGGACGGCTGGGCCCCCGTCTTCTGACCGGGCGAGGCTGCGTACCGGAAGGCGACAGGGAGGAGGTGCCGGGCAGTGCGGGCACCTCCTCTCCCTGTGTGCGTCCTGCGCTCGGCGGCCGCCGCCCTCACGGCGTGAGAACCTGGTTCGCCGTCCACCAGGCGGCGATGCGAGCCCGTGACCGGAAGCCGAGTTTCGCGAGAATGTTCTCCACGTGGCGGTCGGCCGTACGTGGCGAGAGTACGAGCTCTGCGGCGATCTGCCGGTTGCTCAGCCCGCGGGCCACGAGTGCGGCAACCTCCCGCTCGCGGCATGACAACGGGCACACGGAGTCGGAGGCGCCGAGGACAACCGTGGTACGGCCGGTGTCGGTGTCGGTGTCCGAGTCGGTGCCGGCGTCCTGGGCCAGGGCGAGGTCGACGGCGCGGACGGGAGTGCCGATACGCCCGCCGTCCGTGTGGGCAGCCGCATAGGCCGTCTGCCCCAACGCGTCGATCACCGCAGCCTCGCACCGTGCGTGGTGTTCGACCATCTGCGGCCCGAACGCGGCGATCGAAGTCCCGGCGTCCCGCCACAACCTGTCCGCGGCGCCCAGCAGGCCTGCCGCGAATGTCGGTGCGCCGTCGGTGTTCGCCCAGGCGAGCAGTTCCAGCATGCGCGCGACCATGGCGAAGTCGTTGAAGCCCCGCATGCACTCCAGCGCGGACCGGGCCAGTGTGCCGGTCGTCTCCCGTTCGCCTCGAGACCAGGCGTCGTGGCCCAGGGCCATCAGCACCTGAGCCCTGCCCCAGCGCTCCCCGCTCGCTTCGGCGGCGGTGATCATCCGGTGCCCCGTCAGGGCCGCGCGGGGATCGCCGGCGTATGCCTGGACACAGGCCAGCGCGAGCAGCCAGGAGGCCGCTTCCCGCTCGTCACCCAGCGCCGTCATGGTGGCCAGAGCGTGCTCGTAGCGCTCGATGCTCTCCTGCGGCCGTCCCCGGTAATGCGCCGAGACGCCGCGGAACCCTCCTGCCTGGACCGTCACAGCCGGGTCGTCGAGTCGCTCGGCCACAGTTTCGGCCTCGTCGAGCCAGAGATCGGCCGCTGCCAAGTCGCCTTGGGTCTGTGCCACCCAGGTCGCGGCGAGCAGCGCTCGGGCACGTTCCGCGGTCGGCTCGGGCGCCAGCGCCAGGGCGCGCTCGAACCGGCTGCGCCCCTCGCTGAGAAAGCCACCCGCGCACCAGTGAAAGCTCAGCGCGGTGACCAGGCGGAGCCCCGTTCGAGGGTCGGCGTCGCATTCCAGCGCGGTCAGCAGGTTGGCCTGCTCGGCACGCAGCCGGGCCAGGCTCTCCACCTGACCCGAGCCGTACCAGTGCCGGTCGACGTGCTCGGCCAGGGTCAGGAAGAAGTCGCGGTGTCGTAGTCGCAGGTCGCCTTCCTGACCGGACTCCACGAGCCGCTCCCGGCCGTACCGTCGGACGATCTCCAGCAGCCGGTAGCGGGGGCGGCCCTCTGTTTCGTAGGTCAGAACGACCGACTGGCCTACCAGCCGATCAAGGAGATCCGCCACCTCGTGGCGTGCGATGGCGCCTCCGGCGCAGACTTCTTCCGCCGCTTCCAGAGTGAACCCTCCGGCGAAGACCGACAGTCGGCTCCACAGCAGCCGCTCCGCAGGGTCGCACAGCTCGTGGCTCCAGTCGATCACACCGCGCAGGGTGCGCTGATGACTCGGTGCCGTACGGCTTTTGCCGGTGAGCAGGGTGAAGCGGTTCTCCAACCTTTCCGTGAGCTGTCGGACGGTCAGGCTTCGCAGCCGGGACGCCGCCAACTCGATCGCCAGCGGCAGCCCCTCCAGATCTGCGCAGAGTCGTGAGACTTCGGCTTGATCGGCAGGGCCGACGGAGAAGTCCGGGCGGATGGCCTTGGCCCGGTGTCGCAGCAGTTCGACCGCGTCGTGTGACGGCAGCGGCGACACGCCCAGGACGTGCTCGCCGGTCACCCCGAGGACGTGGCGGCTGGTCGTCAGAATGCGCAGATCAGGGGCGGCTGACAGCAGGGCTCGGGCCAGTTCGGCACAGGCACCGATCAGATGCTCGCAGTTGTCCAGGATCAGCAGAGTCCGTTGCCGCGCCAGATAGCCGGTCAGCTGGTCGAGGACGGGCCGCGTTCCCGGATCCGGCACCCGCACCGTGCCTGCGGCGGTGGATGCCACCGCCGCGGGATCGCGGACCGGGGCCAGGTCCACCAGCCATGCCCCGTCCGGAAACGCCCTGCCGAACGTTCGGGCTGCCTCCAGTGCCAGGCGGGTCTTGCCCACTCCACCCGGGCCGGTGAGTGTCAACAGCCGCCCGGCGCCCAGCAGATGGTGGATCTCCGTGACCTCCTGCCGCCGCCCCACGAAGCTGGTGAAGGGCGCGGGCAGGTTCCCGGAATCCGGGATCATGCTCGCCATGCTTCCCGCCGTCTCGCAGTCGTTGAGGGCGAACCTCACACAATGCGGACACAGGGAAAACAAAGAAAAGGCAAAAGGGGCGGGTCGGGCTGCAGCCTTCCAGGTCACGGACACGCGGTCGCCGATGTACACCTGGGCCGGTGACCCGCTCCGCCGCGCAGTCCACAGATTTCGGCGCCCCGGCTCAACGGCCGTCGTACACGCTCGGCCATTGATTGCGGAACTTCGGTTCCCGTTTCTCGGCGAACGCGTGCGGGCCCTCCAGCAGGTCACCGGCGAGCAGAACGCGGTGTGCCACGGCCTCGTAGTGGCGCTGTTGTTCCGCCAGCAGGGCGTCCCGCCAGAACTTGATCGCCTGCTTGGTCCCCCAGACCGCGACCTGGGACTTGCGCGCGACCATCTCGGCCTTCTTCAGGGCGGTCTCCAGCAGCTTCTCCCGGGGGACCATCTGTTGCACGAAGCCCAGCCGCTGTGCCTCCTCCGCGGTCAGCCGCCCGCCCGTGAGTAGCATGTCCATGACTGTCCCGATGGGGAGGAGCCGGGGCAGTATGTTCACGGCGACACCGGCGAGAAAGCCGTGCTCCACCTCGAACGCGCCGAACCAGGCGTTCTCCGAGGCGATGCGGATGTCGCAGCTGATGCTGATCTCCAGGCCTGCGGCGACCGCCAGCCCGTTCACCGCCGCGATCGTGACCTTCTCGCACGCGGCCAGTCCGGCGATGTCGGGATCACGGGAGACCGGCACCGCGGAGCCCCCTTCGGTCCGTGCGGCCATCTCCTTCAGGTCGGCCCCGGCGCTGAAGGCCTTGTCGCCGGCCCCGGTGATGACGGCGACGTACTGGTCGGGATCCCTCTGGAACTCCGCCAGTCCGGCCACGAGGTCGGCCATGACCGTCCCGCCGAGGGAGTTCATGCGCTCGGGACGGTTGATGGTGAACACGGTGGTGTGGCCGTGCTTTTCGACGAGCAGGTCAGCCATGGGTGCCCCCAGAGGTCTGCGACGCGGAGTCGTTCGCGGCGATGTAGGAGAAGACGGCCGAGTTGCCGATGCTCGCGCCTGCTCCCGGGTACGTCCGCCCCATCACGCTCGCCGTGCAGTTGCCCGCTGCGTAGAGACCCGGGATGGGGTGGCCGTCGATGTCGAGGACCCGGGCGCGCTCGTCGCAGACCATGCCACCGACCGTTCCCACGTCGCCGGGGTAGATCGGCACTGCGAAGAAGGGCGGCTTGTCGATCGGCCCCAGGCACGGATTCGGCCGATGGGTGAAGTCCCCCTGGTAGCACTCGTGGGCGCCCTCGCCGCGCTGGAAGTCCTCGTCGACGCCGGCTGCGGCGAACCGGTTGAACCGCGCGACCGTCGCCGTCAGTTCGGCGCTCGGCAGTCCGCACGCCGTCGCGAGGTCCTCCAGCGTCTCGCCGCGTTTCAGGAAGCCGCTGAGCAGCCACTCTTCGGGTGTGCGACCGGGCATCGAACCGGCGAACATGTATCGCGACCGGTGCCGGGAGTCGATCACCAGCCACGACGGCACGCCGGCCCCGGTCTCTTCGTGATGTCGGTACATGAGCCGGCCGGCCTCCATGTAGGCGACCGACTCGTTGAAGTACCGGCGTCCCTTCGCATCGACGATGATGGCGCCGGGTTTGCCGCGCTCACCGTTGAACAGTGCGGGTCTGCTGTCCGGCATGATGACGGTGGGGATCCAGATCGCCTCGTCCAACGTCGCCGTCGCCGCACCGTGCCGCATTGCGGCCCGGACGGCATCCCCGGTGTCACCGGGGTTGGCGGAGGTCCATGTCCCGTCGTTGGGCTGCCGCGAGAACTTTTCGCGCATCTCCTTGTTCCGTGCGAATCCGCCTGCCGCGAGGAGTACTCCGTCGCGGGCGCGTACCCGGAGTGTGCGGCCCCTCCTGTGCACCAGAGCTCCGGTCACCTGACCGTCTTCGACGATGAGGTCCTCGAAGGCGGACTCGGTCCATACCGGTACGTTGCGCTCTATCAGAGGCTCCAGGATCTGGCCGATCAGGGATGCTCCGTTGGTCACCAGCTTCTGTCGGCGCAGCCGCCCGCCTGCCGTGCGCGCCGCGACCCGGACCGCTGTCGCCAGAGCCCTCCGGCTGCGCCGCAACAGCACGATGGTGGCGACCTCGGCTGTGAACAACGCCAGATCGCCTGCCGCGGACGGCCGCAGGAACCGCTGCCACGGACCGAGGCGGTTCGCGTCGTAGGCCGTGCACTCCAGGGAACGTCCCCTGGCCATACCTCCGTCGACACCCCTGACCCCCGCGTAGTAGTCGCTGTAGCCGTCGCAGTGACGGAACGCCACACCCTCCCGCCGGAGGAACTCCACCATGTCGCAGCCCGAGGACACGTAGGCGCGGCGTCGTGCGAGCGTGGATCCGGCCTCGGGTTCTCCCACGACGTCGGCGAGGTAGGCGAGGGCCTGTTCAGCCGAGTCCGCCATGCCGGCGCGGGGCAGCAGGGGATTGGCCGGGATCCACAGCACGCCGCCGGACATGCCGGTCGAACCGCCGATGAACTCGGATTTCTCGACGACGAGGGCCTGCCGGCCGAGAGCGGCAGCCCGTAGTGCGCCGACCAGTCCGCCGCCGCTGCCGACCACCAGGAAGTCGGTGACATGGTCCCAGTCAGTCATGCCCATCCGATCCAGCCCTTCGACCGGCTCCCGAGGATCCACAGAAGATTCCATGTTTCTAAAAGTCTCATGGATGTTAGTCGTGGGATTCCCGTCTGGTCAAGGTCAAGTCGCGGGCTGACGCGGGTGGCCCATGCGAGGCCGTCACCTTGTGATCGCGCCCCGCTCCGCGGTTCGTTGGATGTGGGGAAGTGTCGAGTGATGCTGGGGCAACCCGTGTCCGGCGGGTTGCGGCGTGAGCAAATCCGATGACATATTTAAGAACATGGAAGGTTTTGAGCTTCGGCGTCAGGACTTCTCTCTGAACGCCGAACAACTGGCGGTGCGGGAGGCGTTCGGCGACTTCTTCCGCAAGGAGTGCCGCCCTTCGGTGGTCCGTGAAGCGGAACCGCTCGGCTTCGACACGGGCCTGTGGCGACGGCTGCTCGACATGGGAGCGGCCGCCATGGCGCTGCCCGAGACCGTCGGCGGTCACGGTGCGACGCTCGTTGACCTGGCGCTGGTCGCCGAGGAACAGGGACGGACAGTCGCGCCTGTGCCCCTCGTCGCGCACACGGTGGCCACACGACTCCTGGCCCGCGCCGGTGCGCCGGGGGACGTCCTCGCAGCGGCCGCGAGCGGTGAGCGGTTGGTGACGCTCGCGCTGCAGCCCGCGGCGGTCGGCAGGCGGCAGTTGTTGCCAGAGGGAGCGATCGCCCGGGACGTCGTGGCGTGGACTCCGAAGGGACTGGCTCTGTACTCCGCCGGACGCCCGGGTACGCACCTGCGGAACCAGGGTTCGACAGCACTGGCCTGGTGGGACCCCGGTGCGGCGGACAAGCGCGTCGAACTGATCACCGGACCTGAAGCCTTCGCCCTGTTCGGAACCGCGGTGGCCGAATGGAAGCTGCTCACCGCCGCGGCTCTGGTCGGCATCGCGGACTCCGCACTGTCCCTGGGGGTGGAGTTCGCCAAGACCCGGCGCACGCTGGGGGTTCCGATCGGCAGCCTTCAGGGTGTGTCCTTTCCGCTCGCCGACGTGGCCACGGCGGTGGCCGGTGCACGCAATCTGGTGTGGAAGGCTGCCTGGTTCGCCGAGTACGAGCCCGCGTCGCGGCCGGAACTCCCCTTGGCCGCCTTCGACTGCGCCGCACGCACCGCCACCGACGCGACCCGCGTCTCGGTGCATGTGCAGGGCGGGCTGGGGTTCACCGTCGAGGCGGACATCAGTCTGTTCTTCCTCCGCGCCAAGGGCTGGAGCGCACTCGGCGGCGATCCCGGCGAGGACCGAAAGAGGATCGCGTCCGCCCGGTTGCGCGTGGTCTGAAACTCCGAGAGAGGGCAGGACGATGGACTTCAGCACCGTCGAGCTCGCGCCCGAGCAGTCGGCGTTCCTGGAGGAGGTCCGTGACTTCCTCGACGAGGTCATGATCCCTGGGGTGCACGAGCACGAGCGGTCCACCGGCGACGGGTTTCACGAGGAGGTGCATCGGGCCCTCGGTGCCCGGGGCTGGCTGTTCCCCTCCTGGCCGACCGAGGAGGGAGGCGCCGGCCTGGACCCGGTCCGCCGTCGCATCCTCGCACTGGAGCTGGAGCGGTACCGGGTCCCGCACGTCACACTGAGCACCACCGCACTGGTGTGGGCGGCCGTCGCCCGGTTCGCGGAACCCGCCCTGGCAGCTGAACTCAAACCCGGGGTGGCGGCGGGCGGCGTCCGCTTCTGCCTCGGCTACAGCGACCCGGAGGGCGGTTCGGACATCGCCGCCACGTACCTGCGTGCCGTCAGGGAGGGCGAGGACTGGATTCTCAACGGCGCGAAGATGTTCACCACGGGCGCGCACAACTGCCAGTACACCTTCCTCGTCACCCGCACCGACGCGAGCGCGCCCAAGCACAAGGGCCTCACCATGTTCCTCGTCCCGTTGGCCCTGCCGGGCGTGGAGATACAGGCGATCCGAACCTACGGGGGTGAGCGGACCAACGCCGTCTACTACACGGACGTCCGGGTGCCCGACCGCTACCGCCTGGGCGAAGTGAACGAGGGGTGGGGTGTGCTGCGCGGGCCGCTCGACGCGGAACACGGCGCGGGAAGGGAGACGGACGGTCTCTCGGATGTGTGCCAGGGCCGGGTGTTCCTCTGGGAGTTCGAGCGTGCGCTTGAAGCCACGATCGGCTGGGCGAGGCGGTCGGTGCGTCCGGACGGCACACCGGTCGCCGACGATCCCGCATTCCTGGATCGGCTGGGGCGGCAGATCGTCGAGTTGGAGGCCGCCGTCGTCACCCCCGGCCCCATGGGCCGGATCAAAGGGTCGCTCACGCTCATCGAAGGCGTGGCCGAACTCGTGGACCTGGTGGGTCCCGAGGCGCTGCTGGCGTACTCCGCCGACGGGGCGCCGGCGGCGGGAGAACTGGACTTCGCCCACCGCTGGGCCCAGGGCACGGCCACCTACGGCGGAACGATCGAGGTGTTCAAGAACATCGTCGCCCAGCATGTGCTCGGACTCCCGCGGGCGACGTACCCGGGCAGTAAGGCTCTGGTGCGCTGATGCGGTCCTGCCACGCCGCGCAGCGAGACAAATGCTCTCATTGATATAAAAAATCTGGTATCGCGCTGGGACGAGCCGTACGGAGCGCCGCATGAGACTGGCCCTGCACCTGAATGACTACACACACCTCGGCAGGCCGAAGGAGATGGGTCCGGCGCTCGCCCGCATCGCCCGCACCGCCGAAGACGTCGGATTCGCCCGGCTGAGCGCGACCGACCACTTCTGGCAGATCAGCCAGCTGGGTGAGGAGGACGAGCCGATGCTGGAGGTGTACTCGGTGTTGGCCTTTCTCGCTGGGCACACCTCGACCATCGAACTACAGGCGCTCGTCACGGCCGCGACCTACCGCGCACCCGGTCTGCTCGGCAAGACCGTCACGACCCTGGACGTCCTCTCCGGCGGCCGCGCCCTGCTGGGCATCGGTACGGGGTGGAACGAGCAGGAGGCGACGGGGCTCGGACTTCCCTTCGACGGCCACGACGGCCGCTACGAGCGGCTTGAGGAGACACTCCGGATCTGCCTGCAGATGTGGAGCGGCAGTGACGCGGCCTTCGAGGATCAGCACTACCGGTTGGGCAGCACGCTCAGCGTGCCGCGGCCCGTCTCCGACCCACGCCCGCGGATCGTCGTCGGCGGTGGTGGCGAACTGAGGACGCTCAAACTGGCTGCGAAGTACGCCGACGCGATGAACGTGTGGGGCGGCCCGGAAGCGGGCCAGAAGATCACGCGGCTTCGCGAGCGATGCGAGGAAGTGGGAAGAGACCACACGGAGATCGAGAAGACCGCCCTGTGGCCTCTGGACGCGGAAGGCCCCCAGGGCACGGACCGGCTGCTGCAGGAGTTGCGCCGCCTGCACGACCTCGGGTTCAGCACGGTGTACGGCGCCGTGCCCGGCATCCGCTCCGCAGCGCAACTGGAGGTCATCGGTTCGAAGGTGATCCCCGAGACCAGCAGTTGGTGACTCCTGCCGGCCGGTCCGGCTGTGCCGCCCCATCGAGAAGGATCCACGATCGAGAAGGATCCGCGTAGGAAGGATTCGGCATGAACCTCCAAGACATGATCTTGGTGAGCATCGACGACCATGTGGTCGAACCCCCGGACATGTTCCGCAACCACGTGCCGGAGAAATACCGGGACCTGGCGCCGAAGAGCATCGTCGACGAGAACGGCTTCGAGAAGTGGTGGTTCCAGGGGAACGCCATGGGCACCGTCGGCCTCAACGCCGTAGTGGGATGGCCGAACGAGGAATGGGGCCTCAATCCCTCGACCTTCGCGGAGATGCGCCCCGCCTGCTACGACGTCCACCAGCGGGTCCGCGACATGAACCGCAACGGGATCCTGGCGTCGATGTGCTTCCCGTCGTTCGCCGGCTTCAGCGCCAAGTTCTTTCAGCAGGCGAAGGACAAGGATCTCTCGCTCGTCATGCTGAAGGCCTACAACGACTGGCACATCGACGAGTGGTGCGCGGCCTACCCGGGCCGGTTCATCCCGTGCGCCATCATGCCGGTGTGGGATCCGCAGGACCTGGTCCAGGAACTGCGGCGGGTTGCGGCCAAGGGCGCCAGGGCCGTCACCATGCCGGAGCTGCCGCACCTCCAGGGACTGCCCAGCTACCACGACCTCGAATACTGGGGCCCGTTCTTCGAGACCGTGTCCGAGCTGGGCATCGTGATGTGCCTGCACATCGGGATGGGCTTCGCGGCCATCAACAGCGCCCCCGACGCGCCGATCGACAACATGATCATCCTGGCCACCCAGGTGTCGACCTTCGCCGCCCAGGACCTGCTGTGGGGCGGGGCCATGCACAAGTACCCCGACCTCAAGATCGCCTGGTCGGAGGCCGGGATCGGCTGGATCCCGTTCTACCTGGACCGGTGCGACCGCCACTACACCAACCAGCGGTGGCTCCGTCACGACTTCGGCGGGAAGTTGCCCAGTGAGACATTCCGTGATCACTCACTCGCCTGTTATGTCACCGATCCCACGGCGCTCAAGGTCCGCCACGAGATCGGCATCGACAACATCGCATGGGAGTGCGACTACCCGCACTCGGACTCGATCTGGCCCAACGCGCCCGAGTTCGTGCTGAACGAACTGAACGGCGCCGGCGTCGGCGACGACGAGATGCACAAGATCCTCTGGCAGAACACCTGCCGGTTCTTCGGGCTCGATCCGTTCCAGCACATCTCCCGCCCCGCGGCCACCGTCGGTGCACTGCGTGCCCTGTCGCCCGACGTGGACACCACCGTCCGCTCCAAGCACGAGTGGCGCAAGTTGTACGAACTGAGCGGCGCATCGTGACCGTTCACCGCACGACGGTCGCTCGCGTACGACGCCGCTCAGCACTCGGACCGTGGCGGCCGGTCTCGCGGGCCGGAGTTCTCGCGCGAATCAAGTAAGGAAGGGTGAGATGCCGTTCTCATCATCCGCCGGCGACCGGACCGACCTGGTCGTCGAACTGGACCGACTCGACCGTGATGTCATCGCCCTGTTGAAGCGGCGTGTAGAGATGGCGATGGCGATGGACGCCACATCCTCGCCGACTGCGGTGGACGAGCACGAGTCGAGGGCCATGGACCTGTACCGCGGCGAGTTCGGAGGCCCCGGCGAACTCCTCGCTCGCGCGGTACTCAACCTGTGCGGCATCAAGCGGCGGCCGCCCCAGCAGTTCCGGCACTCCCTCCTGCCGAGAATGACCTCGGCAGGTCACCCGGATGCCACGCACGAGTGAAGTGACCCGTGGCGGCTGATGCGTTCAGGATCGCACGGGTCGGCTTCGCAGGCTTCGTGTGATCATTGCCGGTCGGCGGCGACCAGAGGGGCGAGCCGCAGGGAGGCCGGCTCGTCCTGGCAAGCCTGTTCTGCGGTGCTCGGGAACGGCGACCGGGACTGTGCGGATGCCAAGGCCGGCCCGCAGCGGGGCAGCAGAGCGGCCGACCCCACAGCCAGGGTGCGAGTGCGCCCCCCTCCACCGGGTAGCGAGGGGCGACCTCAAGCCCCAGGCCGACGGCGTCGGACAGTTCGCCGAAGCCGTAGCCCGCGGTCGGTTCCTCTTGGAACCCCCGGGCAGGCAACTCATTGCCGACCTCCACGGAATCCAGCGGGAAGTGCCCGGCCATGGGGCAGGCGGGCCATGACGCGACCGGGTAACAGGTCGGCTGCTGACCATCGGGCGGAATCGACGCCACCCCGAAGTGCTCGGTGAGAACGGCGATCTTGCGTGGGTCGTCCGGGTGAACCGCAGTACGGTCGAACGGCTCTGCCGTTCGACCGTACTGGGATTGCGGGGAGCGGGAAGTGGTCAGGCGGCCTGGCCTGCCTCGACCGTGTCGATCCGACGAGCCTTGGGGATGGCGGCCACCAGCAGCGTGCCGACCAGGCAGGTCCCGGCCACCAGCCAGAAGGCGCTGCTGTAGCTGGCGTTGGAGTAGAACTGCGTCCCTTGGGCGACGGTGCCGTGCTGGGTCATGACCGAGAAGACGAGCTGGGTGATCACGACCTGCATCACACCCTGCACCAGCCACTGCGAGCCGTTGGCCAGGGCCTGCTCCTCCGGTGTCACGAACTGGATGATCATGATCGGCATGGCGGCCACGATCAGGCCCATGCCCGGCCCGCTGAGCAGACCGAGAACCAGGAAGGCCCCTACGGAGTCGTGCACTTGGGAGGCGAAGACGTAGGCAGACACGGCGAGGACGCCACCGATGGCCAGTAGGATCCTGGTGTCGAACTTCTTGGCGAGCTTGCCGGTGAGGATCGCGAAGATGATGACCAACGCGCTCAGCGGCGCACCGACCACGGCGTTCTTCGTGACCGACCACCCGAGTCCGTCAGAGACGTGCGGGATGGCGGGCATCAGGGCCAGCAGCTGGATCGCCGTGCCCACCGCGTAGACCGAACCCGCCGTGATCGAGGTCGCGAGGACGACACTCCACAAGCGGTCCCGCTTGATCATGGCCAGGGGAATCAGCGGCTGGGCCACCCGTGCCTCGTAGAAGAAGAAGACGATGAGCGCCACAAGACCGATGGCGAATCCCCCGAGAGCCTTGCCGCTCGTCCACCCCCACTGCGAGCCCTCGCCGATGGTGTACACGGCGACCGTCAGCCCGCCTCCGAGCAGCAGGCCGCCGATGTAGTCGATGCGGTGGCCGGCCTCGCGCACGGGGCTCTCCGGGACGCACAGCAGCAGAAGCGCCAGGCACCCGGCGGTGGAGGCGGCGATGAACCACAGCGCTGCGCGGAAGCCGTGGTCGTCGATCAGCCAGGCGGACAGGAACGGGCCACCCAGGCCGACCAGGCCCGCGCTGGCGGCGAGCACACCGCTCGCGGTGCCGACCACACGTGGCGGGAAGACGTCCCGGACCATCGAGAAACAGAGGGCGGCGGTCGGGACGTAGGCGCCGGCCAGCACGCGTCCCACCAGCAGCATGTCGTAGTTCGTCGCGGAGGCCGCGATCACATCGCCGACCAGCCCGGCGATCGTGATGATGACGATCATCCGCTTCTTGCCGTGGACAGTGGCGAACTTCATGATGAACGGCGTCAGGAAGACGCTGATCAGCTGGGGACCCTGGGTGAACCAGGCGATCTGTGTGGTGTGGAAGTGGATCGCGATGTCCGCCTGGGCGTTGCCGGCGAGCAACCCCGTGATGGCGGTGAGCGCGGTGGTCCACAGCAGGGCGACGAGCGTGAGTGCCTGGCGCGGGGTGAATCGGCTGACGTCGGCTTTCACCGGCGTGACCGTGGATTCTTCGGTGGCGGACATGGACTGCCCTTTCGGAGGGTGATCAGGGACGTGGTGGACGGGCTGACGTCGTGATGGGCAGTGCTCGGCGGGTTGCCCCCAGTTGGCCGTAACAGCTCTTCGGCGAGAGGGGGGGCCGAGCCGTCGGCCCGTCGGTGAGGGTTTCAAGTGGCGCGAAACGATGGGTGGTTGCGGCTGCGTCGTAGTCCGCGCCGATACCTCGTCCGCTGGAGCGGTCGGCTTCGCCTCCCGAATCCCTGCTGGGTTCTCGACGGAGGCTGGTTTTGGGGCTTCTCATGTCGTGCGGCGTGTGCCGACATCGGTGGTGACGTTGAGTTGCTGATGCGCGTCACTGACGCGCATCAGCAGGAAACAGGACACGGTCTGCGCCAGCAAGACACCTGGATGTAACAAATCGATAACCGGCCCGTCGGAGGGCGGAGCACAGCACTGTGCTAGCCCGGTCGACTGCCTGAGCGTCAGGGATGATGCCGACTGCTGGTTGCCGGGCGGCGCCGGGGCGCGCGAGTGCTGTCGGAGTGTCCTGGCCAGGGGGTTCAGCTCATAGCCTTCGTGCGCGTTGTCCGTCTTGGCCAAGGTCGTGTTCGCGTGTCCGGCGGGACGACGGGTAGGCCGGAAGGGGCGGGCGCGAGGCGTCTCCAGACGCCAATGGAGGAGACCTTCAGAGCCGTCGGCTCATGGGCCGTGGCGGGCTTCTTCATGCTGCGGCGGATTCATGCGGTCACGGTGGTCGCACTGCTGCAGACGTGGCAGCGGGCCACGTTGTGACCGATGCCGGCGCCGCGAGTGGCGCACTGCGACGGCTCACCGGGACCGATCGGGTCCGCGGCGCGGGCCATGAGGGGCCGGGCGCTCAAGGGCCAATGCGGCTGCCGGCATGTCTGCTGTGTAGAGGCGTCTCCGGTGCTCGCGGATCAGTGGCATCCGGCGCGCGGGCCACGGACCGGCCGGAGCGACCGCGACCTGCTCCCGACGCCGGGCTCGGCCGAAGTGCTGGCGTCCGTCGTTCCGGCTCGTACAGAACCTCGTTGCACCGAGTCGTTTCGGCCCCTTCGGCCGGATCGGGCAGTGTGGTGGGTCCGGGTGCCGCTGCGGTCGGCTCAGCTGGAGTCCCTCACCACCAGACGTACGCTGCTGACCGGCAGCATCTCGTCGAACTTCCGGTGATGCAGGCCGGCTGCCACGGCCTCCGCGCGCTGTCTGCCCGCCTCGTGCAGGTCGACGTAGACCGTGGACAGTGCGGGCTGCGCGAAGCGGGCCACGGGGATGTCGTCGGCGCCTACGACCGCGAGGTCGCCGGGTGCGTTCAGGCCGATCCGCTGCATGGCCGCGAGCAGGCCGATGGCGTACTCGTCGTTGTACGAGCAGACCGCCGTGATGCCCTGCTCGACCCATCTCGCTGCCAGTCGGGAGAGCGGATCGATCTCCATGGCGGCGACACGACTGTCGGGAGGGGTGAGGCCCGTTCGGGCGCAGGCGTCGGCCACCCCGTGCAGACGGTCCTCGGCCATGCTTGCGAACGTGTGTTCCACGGGCGACAGGTAGCCGATGCGGCGGTGTCCTCGCTCGATGAGGTGCGCTGCCTGGGCGTGTCCCAGCATGGTCATCGTGGAGGACTGTCCGGTTGTCGGAAGTACGACGACTGCCCCCGCGCTGTGCAGAGCCTGGACGGTCTGCTCGTCGAACGAGCGGAAACCGAGCACTGCGGAAGCTCCCACCGCCGCGCACACGTCGGTGAGGGTCCTGCCGTGTGTACTCATCAGGTGGGTGACGAGGGTGAGGCCGTGCTCGGCCAGCGCGCCGGCCAATTCCTCGACGTATCGGCCGAGGCTGGGGCCCATGGGCAGATCGGCGAGGGACAGGAGAACCACGTCGGTGTGGCCGGCCGCCAGTGCGCGTGCGCCGGCGTGGGGGCGGTAGTGCAGCCGCTCTGCGGCATCCATGACGCGTCGCCGTGTCTCTTCCGGGATGACCTGCCCCGGTCTGTTGTTGAGAACGTAGCTCACGGTCGTACGTGAGACGCCGGCCTCGCGCGCGACGTCGGCACTGGTGGTCCGCTTCAGAGAGCGTGTCATGATCCCCGCACCGTCCGGGCCGCGAGTGTTCTCCGATGGAGACCGCGGCGAGAGCTCAACCGTCTGTCCGCCGTACCTCAGGGCAGCTCACAAGATGATACGTGCGGTGCCGCACCGTCACGGACGCGCGTCATTCTGTGCGGTACCGGCTGGTGCAGACATCCCGGCGCCGTTACCCAGTCGTGATATTCGAGCGACTTGTAGGTGTCGAGAGAACGGAGTTTAACTACTGATGCGCGTCAGTGACGCGCATCAGTAACATAGTGTTGTCGTCATCGCCGCAGTCCGCCCACCTTCGAGACGAGGCGCAGAGCCAATGAGCCATAACCCGGACGCGTTCCTCTGGGGAGCCTCCACCTCCCCCCACCAGGTGGAGGGAAACAACGTCAACAGCGACTGGTGGGTGCGGGAGCAGAACGTGGCCCGTGTGGAGCGCAGCGGCGACGCCCTCGACAGTTACCACCGCTACGAGGAGGACATGCGGCTGCTCGCCGGGGCTGGGCTGAACGCCTACCGCTTCGGAGTCGAGTGGGCACGGATCGAACCCGCTCCCGGGCACTTCTCGACGGCGGAACTGGCGCACTACCGGGGGATGATCGACACGGCCCTCGAGTACGGTCTGACGCCTGTGGTGACCCTGCACCACTTCACCCACCCGCGGTGGTTCGCGGAGGAGGGCGGCTGGCTGGGGTCCCAGGGAGTCTCGCGCTACCTCGCATACGTGCGCAGGGTGACGGGGATCCTCCAAGACGTTCCCTGGGTCTGCACGATCAACGAGCCGAACATGCTGGCTCATATGGTGCACATGAGCCGTGCCGTCCAGTCGGGGGAGTGGCCCACCCCCACGGTCGAAGGCGAGCACGGTGTCCCGGCCCTGCCCGACCCCGACCCGGAGGTCGGCCGTTTGCTGGGCGAGGCCCATCAGGCCGCCAGAGCAATCCTCAAGGGAAACACCGATGCCGCCGTGGGCTGGACGGTCTCCTGTCAGGCCCTGACCGCGACGCCCGGTAACGAGGCCAAGCTGCGTGAGGTGCGCTACGTCCGTGAGGACCTCTATCTGGAGTATGCGCGGGAGGACGACTTCATCGGTGTCCAGGCCTACTCCAGCCAGGCCGTCGACGCCAACGGCGTGGTGCCGCACCCGCAGGGGCCGGACACCACGCTGACGGGGAACGCCTATCGGCCCGACGCGCTGGGCATAGCCGTACGGCACGCCTGGGAGACGACGGGCGGGGTTCCCGTCCTCGTGACCGAGAACGGCATCGCCACCGCGGACGACAACAGGCGCATCGCCTACACCGACACAGCTCTCCAGCATCTGTTCGCTGCGATCGACGACGGGATCGATGTCCGCGGTTACCTCCACTGGAGCGCGCTGGACAACTTCGAGTGGGGCCACTGGCGCCCGACCTTCGGCCTCATAGCCGTCGACCGGGAGACCTTCGTCCGCCTGCCCAAGGCGAGCCTGTACTGGCTCGGTGAGACCGCACGCCGGGGACGGCCCTGACCGCCGGTGCACTCCGGGCCCCCGTTCCGGTGAGCCTGGAGTGTGCCTGGAACCACGAAACGACTGATCGGAAGGAAGTACCACGTGCAAGCGCACACCGACCTGTCCGCCACCATCGCCGCACTCACGTTGCAGGAGAAGGCGTCCCTGCTGTCCGGCCACGGAGGCTGGGAGACCGCGGCTATCGAGCACGCGGCCGTGGCCTCCGTGCTGCTGACCGACGGTCCCCACGGCGTGCGGCGGATCCGGCCCGAGGCCAGGGAGTTCAGTTTCGAGGCGAGTCTGCCAGCCACGTGCTTCCCCACCGCGGCCGCGCTCGGCTCGTCCTGGGACGAGGAACTGCTCTTCCGGGTCGGCGAGGCGCTCGGTGACGAGAGCCGGGCCGCCGGTGTGGGCGTGCTTCTGGGGCCGGGCATGAACATCAAGCGCTCGCCGCTGTGCGGCCGCAACTTCGAGTACCTCTCAGAGGATCCGGCGTTGACCGGACGTCTGGCCGCGGCCCTGGTCCGAGGGATCCAGAGTCGTGGGGTCGGGGCGTCGCTCAAGCACTTCGCGGCCAATAACCAGGAGACGGACCGGATGAGGGTGAGCGCCGAAGTCGATGAGCGCACCCTCCGTGAGATCTATCTGGCCGGCTTCGAATACGCGGTGAAGAACGCGCAGCCGTGGACCGTGATGGCCGCCTACAACCGCATCAACGGAGTGCACGCCGCGGAGAACCCATGGCTGCTGACCGAGGTGCTGCGCGGTGAATGGGGCTTCGACGGTCTCGTGGTGTCCGACTGGGGAGCGGTCGTCGACCCGTTGGCCGCGGTGTCGGCCGGGCTCGACCTGCAGATGCCCGGCAGCAATGACGCGACCACGGCGCGGCTCGTGCACGCGGTGGAACAGGGGGAGCTGGAGGAGGCCGTACTCGACCGGGCGGTAGGCCGTGTGCTCCGGCTGGCCCAGCGAGTCGCAGCCGGCGAGGACCGACCGGACGCGGATCTGGAGGCGCACCACATGCTGGCCCGGACCGCTGCCGTCGAGTCGGCGGTGCTGCTGAAGAACGAAGGGGCGATCCTGCCTCTCGCTCCGGGCGCGACCATGACGCTGGCGGTCATCGGCGAGTTCGCACGCACCCCGCGGTTCCAGGGCGCCGGAAGCTCCAAGGTGAACGCGGCTCGTGTGGACAACGCCCTCGACGCCCTCGGCGCGGTGGCGGGTGACGACGTGAAGATGACGTTCTCGCCCGGGTTCTCGCTGACCGGGCAGGAGGACGAGGACGCGGTTCTGCTGTCCGTGGCGGTGTCCGACGCCCGGGCCGCGGATGTGGCGGTGCTGTTCCTGGGCCTGCCCGAGGGAGAGGAGTCGGAGGGATTCGACCGTGCCGACATCGACCTGCCCCAGTCCCAGGTCCGTGTTCTCGAAGCGGTCGCCGAGGTCAATCCCAACGTGGTGGTCGTGCTCTGCAACGGCGGTGTGCTCCGTACCTCCACCTGGGACGGGCACGCCCGCGCGGTCCTCGAGGTGTGGCTGAGCGGCCAGGCGGGCGGTGGTGCTGTGGCGGACCTGCTCTTCGGCGAAGCGAACCCCGGCGGACGGCTCGCCGAGACCATTCCGGTACGGATCCAGGACACCCCCGCCTACCTCGACTTCCCCGGCTCGGACAGCTCCGTTTCCTACGGCGAGCGCCTCTACGTCGGATACCGCCACTACGACGCGCGGGAGACGGAGGTCGGATACCCCTTCGGGCACGGTCTGTCCTACACCAGCTTCGCCTACTCCGGCCTGCGGGCGTCGGTGGCGGGTGAGGGCGCCGATACGGCCGTGCTCGTGGAGGTCACCGTGACCAACACCGGCTCACGGGCCGGCAAGGAAGTGGTGCAGGTCTACGTCGGTGATCAAGAGGCATCGGTCGACCGGCCGGTTCGGGAACTCAAGGCGTTCGCCAAGGTGCTGCTGCAGCCCGGCGAGTCGGTCCCCGTCCGGTTCACGCTGCACGCGCGGGACTTCTCCTTCTACAGCCCCCATCTGCGTCAGTGGGTGCTGGAAAGCGGTGACTTCGACCTGTCCGTCGGCGCGTCCTCGCGTGACCTGCGGCTGACCACCGTCGTGTCCCTCGCGGCTCCGGCGCTGTCGGCCCCGCTCACCGGGGACTCCACGGTGGGGGAGTGGGTCGGCCACCCGGTCGGGGGCCCGCTCTTCCGGAAGGCGCTGAGTGAGACGAGGACCTCGATGGCCAGCGATCCGACGATCCTGCGCATGGTCGAGTCCCTGCCCCTGAACCGGTTGGTCCTCATGACGGGGGGCGTGCTTCCCACGGACCTGGTCGACCGGCTGCTCGGTCAGGTGGCCGACGGCACTTCGTCCTAGTCGTCCCGGAGGGCACGCAGCCGTCCTTCACGAAGCGGCTGGTAGGGCTGCGTAGCTGCTGACGGGACCCCGGGGCGCGTACTTCGCATCAGAGCGAGGTGCGCGCCCCTTTTTCGATCCGACAGCTGCCCTTTCGCCTTCATGTGGCGGGCGCGGCCCACAGGCCGACGATGGCATCGGTCAGACCAACGGTCATGTCGTGCCAGGTGGGCCAGGACAGAGGAGTCCCGTCGGCGAGGGCACGTTCACGTTCAACGCACATCTGGATGATCAGGTGCCGCGCCATGATGCCTCGGTTGGTGATGACGGCGGGCGGCAGGCCCGGCAGACAACTCTTCAGGCCGGTCACCAACCGCTGCAGTGACGGGGACACGAACGCTTCGTCGGCCGCGATCTGGTAGAGCGCCGGGTCCGCGAGCAACTGCGCATTGAAGCGGGCGTACCAGGTCGGGCTGCCCAAGGTCTCCAGATGCTCGGTGACGGGACGGACAAGGCAGCTCACCAAGTCCCGGAGCTCGATGGAGCCTTGTGAGTGTCCGATCAGCCGACTGCGGATCTCTTCGATCTGTTCGGCGTGTTTGCGGGCGATGGCGCGTACCAGTTCGGTCTTGGTGCCGAAGTGGTAGTTCACTGCCGCCGTATTGCCCTGCCCCGCCGCGACGCCGATCTGACGGTTGGAGACGGCGTGCACGCCATGCTCGGCGAAAAGCTGCTCCGCGGCGGTCAGGATCGCCTCGCGGGTCGCCTCCACCTTCTCCGCCCGTACCGTTCTGCCGGCCATGTTCCTCACGCTCCGGGGCTCCGTGCTCTTCCTGCGCCGATCAGCCCCTTCTTGTCGTCACAGGGCTCGACAGCACCCTGCGGGTGGGCGCCGGTGCCGCTTGACCGCAGGATGCCTCTCTGGCTAAATTAAATCACCGAGGTTAATTAAAAGTCGAGAACCTCAGCCCGCGCCTGCTCAGACGGAGGCCTGCTCCATGTCCGACACCCCTGCTCAGTCCGCCGACGCCGGGAGTACTGTCGCGCCGCGGTCGAACGCCGTCGTGGCGGTGCTGGCCTTCGCCGGGATCGTGGTCTCGCTCATGCAGACCCTGGTCATCCCGCTGGTTCCGGAGCTCCCCAAGCTGCTGAACGCATCGGCTTCCGACACGGCCTGGGCCGTCACCGCCACCCTGCTCGCCTCCGCCGTCGCGACTCCCGTCGTCGGGCGTCTCGGCGACATGTACGGCAAGCGGCGCCTGCTGCTGGTGAGCCTGGCGCTGCTGACAGCCGGTTCCGTGACCTGCGCGCTGGCCGGCTCCCTCGAACCAATGATCATCGGCCGTGTCCTGCAGGGACTCTCCGCCGGCGTGATCCCGCTGGGCATCAGCATCATGCGTGACGAGCTCCCGGCCGAGAGGCTCCCCTCCGCCACAGCGGTGATGAGCGCCTCCCTGGGCGTGGGCGGCGCCCTCGGTCTGCCGGCCTCCGCCCTCATCGCCGACAACCTGGACTGGCACGCCCTGTTCTGGGTCTCCACAGTCTTCGGTGCCGTCGCCACCATTCTCGTACTGATCATGGTTCCGGAGTCCCCCGCGCGCACGGGAGGCCGTTTCGACCTCGTCGGCGCACTCGGGCTCTCGACCGCCCTGGTGTCCCTGCTGCTCGCGGTGTCGAAGGGCGCCGACTGGGGCTGGGGCAGCGGTACGACGCTCGGTTCGTTCGCCGTCGGAGTCGTCCTTCTGCTTGTCTGGGGCGTCTACCAGCTCCGCACGAGCCATGCCCTCGTCGACCTCCGGGTAGCGGCGCGCCGACAGGTGCTGCTCACCAACCTCGCGTCCCTGTCGTTCGGTTTCTCGATGTTCGCGATGTCCCTGGTCATCCCGCAGTTGCTGCAGCTGCCCGCGGCCACCGGCTACGGTCTGGGCAAGTCCCTGCTCGTCTCCGGCCTGGTGCTTGCACCTCAGGGGCTGGTGATGATGGCCGTGGCGCCGGTGTCCGCCAGGATCTCCCGG
The DNA here is from genome assembly GCF_014645815.1 of Streptomyces fuscichromogenes. Lineage (GTDB taxonomy): Bacteria > Actinomycetota > Actinomycetes > Streptomycetales > Streptomycetaceae > Streptomyces > Streptomyces fuscichromogenes. Next base: position 569,356 of record NZ_BMML01000003.1, read on the forward strand.
GCCCGGGGACCGAAGGTGACGCTCATGCTCGGCGCCCTGACGGTGGCGGTGGGCTACGCCCTCAACACCGTGATGATGTCCCAGATATGGCAGCTCGTGGTCATCTCGTGTGTCATCGGTGCCGGTGTCGGCCTGGCCTACGGCGCCATGCCCGCCCTCGTCATGGGCGCGGTGCCCGTGACCGAGACCGCGGCGGCCAACAGCCTCAACACATTGATGCGTGCGATCGGTACGTCGACTTCGAGCGCGGTCACCGGCGTGGTGCTGGCCCACATGACCATCACGTTGGGGCCGGTTTCACTGCCCTCGGAGAACGGCTTCCGCACCGTCATGGTCGTCGGCTGCGCGGCCGCGCTGCTCGCGCTGTCCATCGCCTCCTTCATCCCGCGGCAGGAGCCTCTCGCCGCCGACCACCACACGGACCATGGCTCCGGCGAGCCTGCCGCGGTGCCGAGTGCGACGGATGCCAAGGCGTAACGCCGAGACGACCGTCAGGCCCGGTGGGCCCGCCGGGCTCCCGCGCGGGCCGCACCCTCAGTGACCTATTCGTTCACTGTCCGTCTTTCTGCCTCCTTCCCCCACTCCGAACATGAGGAGCAAGAAATGAAAATCACCGTCGACGAAGACAAGTGCTGCGGCGCCGGTCAGTGCGTACTGCTGGCCCCCGAGGTCTTCGACCAGCGGGACGACGACGGGATCGTGGTGCTTCTGGATGCCGCACCTGCTGCGGGACACCACGCTGCCGTGCGCGAGTCCGCGGCGGTCTGCCCGGCGGCCGCCATTGTGCTGAGCGAGGACGCGTGACCCAGGTCGGGAGCGTCCTCGTCGTAGGCGCCTCCGCCGCCGGGTTGGCAACGGCCGAGGCACTGCGACGCAAGGGCTATCAGGGAGCGCTCACCGTGATCGGCGGTGAATTCCACCCGCCCTACGACCGACCGCCCCTGTCCAAGCAGGTCCTGGCCGGCGAGTGGGTTCCGGAACGCGCTCAACTGCGTACTGCGGACCAACTGGCCGCACTGGACGCGGAGATCGTTCTGCAGGACCCGGCCCGCTCACTGGACACCGCCGCGCGGACCGTCCGGACCGCCTCAGGGCGTGCGGTCCGCGCCGACGCGGTCGTCATCGCCACGGGGCTGCGTTCCCGCGCGTTCCCGGGACAGCAGTCGCTCGAAGGCGTCCACACGCTGCGTTCCCTGGACGATGCCCTGGCCCTGCGATCGGCATTGCAGTCCGCCGATCGAACCGTGGTCATCGGCGACGGGGTACTCGGCGCGGAGATCGCCGCGACCGCACGGGGCATGGGCGTCGACGTAACGCTCGTAGGCATGCTGACAGCCCCCATGGTCGGTCTGCTGGGGTCCCGGATGGCCGCTCGGCTCGCCCAGCTCCATACCGACCGGGGCGTGCACATGGAGTTCGGCGTGGCCGTCGAGTTCCTGCAGGAGGAGCGGGGCAGGGTCACCGCGGTCGGGCTCGCCGACGGAAGGGTGTTGCCCGCCCGGACGGTCGTCGTCGCGATCGGCTCCGTCCCCGCCACCGACTGGCTGACGGACAGCGGGCTGACGGTTGCCGACGGCGTGGTGTGCGACGCGTTCTGCCAGGCCGCCGACGGTGTCTACGCGGTCGGTGACGTCGCCCGCTGGCATCACCGGGGTCTCGGGAAGTTCGTGCGGTGGGAGAACCGCACCAACGCCAACGAGCAGGCCGCCGCCGTCGCGGCCAACATCCTGGGGGAGAACCGGCCCTACACCCCCGTGCCCTACATGTGGACCGACCAGTTCGACGCCAAGATCCAGGCCCACGGTCTGCTGGGCGAGGACGCCGACGTCCAGGTCGTGGAGGGCAGTGAGGAAGACGGGCGTTTCGTGGCGCTGTACCGCCGGGACGGACACATGACCGGTGTCCTGGGCTGGAACATGCCCAAGCAGGCTCGTCTGCACCGCGCCGCCGTCGTCGACCACTACACCGCCCAGGCCGCCCTGCATGCCTGACCCGAGGGGAAGTATCGAGATGACCGACACCACGCCTACTCACGCACCGACGGCGGAGCACGCCCCCGACTTCCCGATGAAGCGCGCCCAGGGATGTCCTTTCGACCCGCCCCCGTCCCTGCTGGCCCTTCGTGAGCAGGGCCCGCTCGTCAAGGTCCGGCTCTTCGACGGCAGTACTCCCTGGCTGCTCACCCGGCACGCCGACCAGAAGTCGGTGCTGGCCGACTCCCGGTTCAGCGCCGACATCAACCAGCCCGGCTATCCCAAGCAGGCACCCGTGAAGGGCCGCGTCCGGCTCAGTCTGCCCGGCATGGACGACCCCGAGCACGCGCAACTGCGCCGCATGATCAGCGGTGCCTTCTCCCTCAAGCGGGTGGAGGCGATGAGGCCCGCGGTCCAGCAACTCGTGGACGGCTTCATCGACGACATGCTGGCCGGCCCCAACCCGGTGGACCTGGTCGAGGCGCTCGCTCTGCCAGTGCCCTCACTGGTGATCTGTGAGTTGCTCGGCGTCCCCTACGAGGACCATGACTTCTTCCAGGTCAACAGCAAGACCATGATTCTGAAGTCGTCGACCCTCGATGAACGGCAGGCCGCCCACCAGAGCCTGATCGAATACCTGAACGGACTGCTCGGCAAGAAGCTCGACACACCTGAGGACGACCTCCTCTCCGGCCTGGCCGAGCGGGTCAGGAACGGCGAGCTGCCTCGCCAGGAGGCCGCCGAACTCGGTGTCCTGCTGCTGCTCGGCGGCCACGAGACGACGTCCAACATGATCGCCCTGGGCACGCTGCTCCTCCTGCAGCACCCCGAGCAACTGGAGCGGCTCCGCACCACCGAGGACCCGCAGCTGATCGTCTCCGCGGTGGAGGAACTGCTGCGCTACCTGACGATCACCCACACCGGGCGGCGCAGGGTGGCTCTGGAGGACGTCGAGATCGCGGGCGGGATCATCCGGGCCGGCGAGGGCGTGATCGCGCCCAGCGATGCCGCCAACCGCGACCCCGAAGCCTTCCCCGACCCCGATCGACTGGACATCGAGCGCTCCGCACGGCACCACCAGGCGTTCGGCGCCGGCACGCACCACTGTCTGGGCCAGCCCCTGGCCCGCCTGGAGCTGCAGGTCGTCTACGGCACCCTCTACCGACGCATTCCCACCCTGCGGCTGGCGACGGATCTGGAGAAGGTCCCGTTCAAGCACGACGGCTTCATCTACGGCGTGCACGAACTGCCCGTCACCTGGTGACCATGCCGGCACGGCACAACGAAACACCGCTCCCGAACCGCGCGGTGGTCTGACGAGCAGTCGCAAGCCAGTCGCTTCGCCGTACCACGAGAACCAAGAAACAAGGAGTACCCGATGCCCAGTACGACAGGACTGGCAGGACTCAGCGTCATCGTCACCGGAGCAGGCGGCGGTATCGGACGTGCCACTGCACTGAAGTTCGCTCAGGAGGGCGCGCGCGTCGTCGTCGTGGATCTCAACGAGGAGGGGGCGACCGCAACCGGAAAGGAGATCGAGAACCAGGGCGGCACCGGCCTCGTCGTCGTCGGTGACCTGAGCGACCAGCGTGTGGTCGATGATCTCGTCGGCCGCACCGTCCTGGCGTTCGGCGGGGTGGACGTGCTGGTGAACAACGCCGGCATCATGGACCGCATGTCAGCGCTCGGTGAGACCGATGACGCCGAGTGGGAGCGGGTCATCCGCATCAACCTGACGGCACCGTTCCTGCTGACCCGGGCGGTCCTGCCGTACATGCTGGATGTGGGGCGCGGCTCCATGGTCTTCACCGCCTCGGAGGCCGCTCTGCGGGGCAGCGCCGCCGGAGCCGCCTACACCGCCTCCAAGCACGGGATCGTCGGACTGGTGAAGAACCTGGCCGTCATGTACCGCAAGCAGGGCATTCGCGCCAACGCCATCGCTCCCGGACCCACGACGACCAGCATCCACGTCGATGCCCGGAAGGACGCCCACGGTCCGGCCGTCATCAGGGAGTTCATGCCGGCCAACCTCGGCCGGAAGGGCAGCGCCGAGGAACAGGCGGACGCCATCGTCTTCCTCGCCTCCGATGCCGCCAGTTTCGTGAACGGAGCCGTTCTGCCCGTCGACGACGGCTGGGCGGCTGTCTGACCCTGAAGCCCTGCCCGCTGTCGTCTCACCACTCGATGACAGCGGGCAGGGCTGTGCAGTGTCCTCTCATCCGCGCCTGACCGCGTTGAGACTATTCATTACTTGATTTCGTTGGGGTGTGGCGCCGGTCATGTGACCGGTCGGCCGTGGTAACCGCGTTGTGCCGACTGTGTGCACTACCCCTATGAAGTGAGCCGACATTCCATGGAGCCCGCATGATCCGCACATCCTTCAACGACGGCTGGCAGGTTCGGCCCAAGGTCAACCCCTTCGCCGAACTCTCCGGCCGGGTCGTTCCGTTCCGGCCGGTGAGACTGCCGCACGACGCGATGATCGAGCAGCGGCGCACGTCCCCCGGCGGCGAAGTCACCATGGAGACGGCCGGTGGTGCCTACTTCCCCGGTGGTGTCTTCGAGTACCGCAAGACGTTCCTGGTCCCGGAGGAGTTCCGAGGCAAGCGGATCTTCGTGGAGTTCGAGGGTGTGTACCGCGACGCGACGGTGTACATCAACGGTGACTATGCCGGCCAACGGCCTTACGGCTACTCGCACTTCCGGATCGACGCCGACCGCTTCCTGCGCTTCGGCGAGGAGAACGTGATCCGTGTCGAGGCCCGGGCCCACCAGGACTCCCGCTGGTACACGGGAGCGGGTATCTACCGCGACACCTGGCTGCTCGTCGGAGAGGTCGTCCGGATCGCCCCCGACAGCCTCCGCGTCACCACCCCCGACATCGACGGCTCACGAGCCGTCGTCGAGGTCGCGACGGACGTGGTCAACGATTCGATCGAGGTGCGCACTCTCCCCGTCGCCACGGAGATCCTGGATGCCGCCGGTACTGTCGTCGCCGGCGACGTCTCGAAGGTCACGGTGCTGCCGGGCGAATCGGCGACGGTCAGGCAGCGCCTCTACGTTTCTTCGCCTGCGTTGTGGAGCACCGCGTCGCCCACCCTTTACGACTGCCGCGTGACCTTGGGGGACGTGGACGAAGAAGCGGTGACCTTCGGTATGCGGACGCTGCAGCTGGACCCCCAGCACGGGCTGCGCGTGAACGGGGAAACGGTGAACCTGCGCGGCGCCTGCGTTCACCACGACAACGGCGTTCTGGGCGCGGCCACGTACGCCCGGGCCGAGGAACGCCGGGTCGAGATTCTGAAGGAGGCCGGATTCAACGCGATCCGCATCTCCCATCAGCCGATGAGCAAGGCCATGCTCGACGCCTGCGACCGTGTCGGCATGCTCGTCGTGGACGAGGCGTTCGACGTGTGGATCTCCGGCAAGACCGAGTTCGACTACAGCCTCAACTTCCCCGAGTGGTGGGAGCGCGACATCGAGGCGATGGTCGCCAAGGACATGAACCACCCCAGCGTCATCATGTACTCGATCGGCAACGAGATCCCGGAGACGGGCTCGCCCTTCGGCGCCGCCTGGGGGCGCAGGCTCGCCGAGAAGGTCCGCGCCCTGGACCCGACACGCTATGTCACCAACGCCGTGAACGGCCTGCTCGCCGTCATGTCCGAACTCGGCAGTCTGCGGCAGCAGAGGCTGGAGCAGGCGGCGAAGCAAGGCGCCGGCATCAACACCCTGATGGCCGACGCAGGCGACGCGATGGGCGCCATCAACTCCTCGCAGTTGGTCACCGAGCGCACCGAGGAGTCCTTCGCCCTTCTCGACGTGGCCGGAATGAACTACGCCGAAGCGCGCTACGCCCTGGACCGCGACCTCTTCCCGAACCGGATCATTCTCGGTACCGAGACCTACCCGACCCGCATCGACGGTATCTGGGCGATGGTCGAGCAGTACGGCCATGTGATCGGTGACTTCACCTGGACCGGTTGGGACTACCTCGGCGAGGTCGGAATCGGGCGGCCCCAGTACGCCACCGAGGACGGGCGACGCCACGCCCACAACGCGCCCTATCCCTACCTGGTGGCGGGCTGCGGTGACATCGACATCACCGGTCACCGCAGGCCCGCCTCGTACTACCGCGAGATTGTCTACGGTCTGAGAGCCGAACCGTACATCGCGGTCCGACGGCCCGAGCACCACGGCAGGACCTGGGCCGGTTCGCCGTGGGCGTGGAGCGACACCGTCTCCAGTTGGACGTGGCCCGGCTTCGAGGGCGCCCCGGTCACGGTCGACGTCTACAGCGACGCCGACGAGGTCGAGCTCATCAGCAACGGGACCTCGCTCGGACGACGTCCCGCCGGAGCACAACACCGTTTCCGCACCGACTTCGAGACCGTCTATACCCCCGGTGACCTGGTCGCCGTCGCCTACCGGGACGGCGTGGAGACCGGCCGTACGAACCTCCGGTCCGCCGAGGGGCCCGTACGGCTGACCGTCCAGGCCGACCGGGAGGTCGTGGCCGCGAAAGGCGGTGACCTGGTCCACGTCGACCTGACCCTCACAGATGCTCACGGCACCTGCCACACCGGTGCCGACCGGGTGGTGAGCCTGGAAGTCTCCGGTCCGGCAGAACTCGTCGGCTTCGGCAGCGCGGCCCCGTCCACCGAAGAGCAGTTCGACGGCACGGAGCACACCACATACGAGGGACGTGCGCTCGCGGTGCTGTGCGCCACTGGTCCCGGGAAGATCCACCTGACCGCCTCCGCTCTCGGATGCGAGCCGGTGGAGATCATCGTCACCGCAGAATAAACGCAGCGACAGCGAGCCGGCACGGTCCTACCGGCTCGCTGTCGACGTACGGCCCGCGCTGGTGTCGCGTCTCTTTGGTCTTGCGGCGAGAGGACGCAACGATCGAAAGTGGTTCTCTGGACTGCGAGGGCACCGAAGCCGATTCGGGTGTATTTCGTGTGCAGACTTCCGGCGACTTGGCTGGTTGCCCGCTCACAGAGTTTTGGCCGGTCGGGAAGCGGCTGGGTCACTCTGTGCGACATGGACGGCTCCGCAGTCTCGGCCGACCTGAGGGTGCGGCCGTTGCCCAGGGGAGACGGCTCTGTCGCATGGGCCCTGTTCGACGGGACAGCGACCGGAGCGGTGTTCTGGGTGCGGGCCGGGCAGGTGTGGCACTGAGCCTTGGTGGTCCAGGCAAAGCCATCGTTCCGGCGATGTTGACGGGTGGGGTTACCCCTGATCGGCCTGGAGACGGCGACCCGGTGATCATGGGCGGCTTGCTCCAGGTGGACCAGGGAGGTGTAGCCGCTGTCGACCAGGTGCTCGTGCGGCAACGACTCGCGCCGCGACAAGCGGGTGTGGATGCCGGGCAGGACCTGACTGTTGTGGATGGTGGCCACTGAGCTGAACCGGATTTTGTAGCGGTCCTGAAGCCAGGCATGCCCGCCTCGGCAGATGGAAGAACACACGTCCGATGCCTGCACCACGGAAGTGCCCCGACGAACTGCGTGAGCGAGCTGTCCGCGAAGTCCAGACCTCCGGCCGTCCCGTCGCTCATGTCGCGAAGGACCTGGGCATCCACAAGGAGGCCCTGCGCGGCTGGGTCCGCCAGGCCGAGGCGGACAAGAGCGACCGACCCGATCTGCTGACCACCGCCGAGCGGACCGAGCTGACCCAACTCCGCAAGGAAATAGCTGAGTTGCGGCGGGCGAACGAGATCCTCAAAGTCGCCCCGGTGTTTTTCGCGAAGGAGCTCGACCAGCCCCGCACGAGGCTGACGCGGTGATCAACCACCTCCGCGACGGCTTCGGGGTCGAGCCCGTATGCCGGGAACTGGACCTGTCGGTCTCGGCATACAACGCTCGCCGCCGGCGCCCGAAGTCCGCCCGGCGACAGCGCGACGAACAGCTCATCGAACACGTCCACCGCATCCATGATGCGTCCGGCGAGACCTATGGAGCCCGGCGCATCCACCGCCAGCTGCGGCGCGAGGGCATCATCACGGCTCGCTGCACCATCGAGCGCCTGATGCGCGAGGACGGCCTGGAAGGCGTGATCCGCGGGCAACGGCGCCGCACCACGATCCCCGAGCCGTCCGCACCCCGGCCGCCCGATCTGGTCAACCGGCGCTTCACGGCGAGTCGGCCGAACCAGCTATGGGTCGCCGACCTCACCTATATCCGCACCTGGTCAGGCTGGGCCCATGTCGCCTTCGTCCTGGACGTGTACTCGCGGATGATCGTCGGGTGGCAGCTCGCCACCCACCTGCGCACCGATCTCCCGCTGGACGCACTGGAGATGGCCCTGTGGCGGCAAGGCATCAAGAAGGGCTCGGGTCTGATTCATCACAGCGACCGCGGCTCGCAATACGTGTCAATTCGCTACGGTGAGCGGCTGATCGAGGTCGGCGCGACCGCCTCGGTCGGCTCCGTCGCCGACAGCTACGTCAAGCGCTTGTCATCACACTGCACCTCTTCTCCTATCGAGTTCGTTTGCGGATAGTTGTCGCTGGTGGGCGGCGTCGGTCGAGGCGGATGCCTTGCTGGACGCGGGGTGGGTTCGGGCCGGGATGGGGGTAGAGGCAGGCGTTCTTGTCGTTGTACTTCTCGCCTTCCAGGAGTCCGGCCCGGTGCCATTTCCAGACAGTGGGAACGCTGACGTCGAGGAGGTCGGCGAGTTCGTACGCGGTCAGCAGGCCGCGGGCTCGCAGCCGGTCGTAGCGGCTGGTGAGGTGGTAGTCCTCGCGGATCTCACGGACCAGGAGCCGGTGGAAGGCGAGTCCCTTGCCGCTGGTCAGGCCGCGTTGGTTGAGGAGGCCGGCGATCTCGGCGTCGGTGTGGTCCTCCTCCAGCAGGATGTCGATGGCGGCCACGACGGGCTTCGGGGTCCGCCACCGTTCCCCGCCGATGAGGGGAAGGGGCAGGTCGAGGGTGTGGTGGGGGCCGGCAAAGAGCCGGACCCGGACGGTCATCCGGTCGGCCCGGATGAGGGTGACGTCCGTGATCAACAGGCGGGCGATGCGCTTGCGTTCACGCATCGGGGTGGCGGGGTCGTGCCAGAGACGGTGCACGTCGCCGGCGAGGTGGGCCAGCTTGTCCCGCAGAGCCTGGGTGACGGGTTCGGCCTCGATGCGGGCGTGTTCGACGTCCTTGCGGGCGGCGGCCACCTCGCGCAGGGCGGCGTTCCAGTCCGCCTCCAGAGTGTCGGCGACCAGCCGGTTGTCCGGATCGACCGCGAGATAGCGGCGTTTTGCCAGGTCGGCGCGGTGCTGGGCACGTTCCAGGTGGGTGTGACGCAGCCGGTCGGCCTCGGCGGCCCGGGCGGCGAGGCGGTCGGTGACCGTGAGCGCGGCCTCGATGGCCAGCGGGGTCAGCTCGTTGAGCAACAGGGTGGTGACGGCCTCTTCGACCGGAGGACCAGGGATGCGTTCGCAGACGCGGCCGCCGTTCTGGATGGCGTGGGTCATGCACCGGTACTCGGAGACCTCGACGCCTTGTCGGTGGTGGTAGGCGATGGTCATGCGCCTCCCGCAGCGGCCGCAGATCACCAGGCCCTGCAGCAGCGCCGGGCCTTCCCTGGGGGCGGTCGCGGTCCGCTCCAGGCCGCGGGAGGCGGCCTGGGCGGCGAGGGCCTGCTGGTTGGTCTCCCAGCGGGCGATGGACACATAACCCTCGTGGTGATCTTCGATGAGGGTGTCCCACTGCTCACGCGGCAGCATCCGAATGTGGATCTTCCCGTCCCCACTGTGCTCGACCTTGCGCCGTCCGTAACAGAACGCCCCTGCATAGAGCGGGTTGTGGAGCAGGTTGAGGACCTGCCAGTGTTTGAGCGGACCCCAGATCAACTCGCCCTTGCGTGGCCCGGTGCGGATCCTCGAGGGGAAGGCGAGGTGTTCGGCGGCGAAGGTCTTGACGACCTGGCGGGCCGAGCCGGTGGCCGTGAAGACGTCCAGGACGCGGGCGACGACGCCCCGCACCGCGGCATCGGGGTCCTTGACGATCCGGTCGGCGAAGTCGTGGACATAGCCGACGGGCAGGCCCTGTTTCAGCTCGCCGCGGCGGGCCTTGGCCAGCTGCCCGCCCCGCAACCGGGCGCCGATCAGGTGGAGTTCGGCCTCGGACATGGTGCCCTTCATGCCCAGGACGAGCCGGTCGTTGAAGGTCCGCGGATCGTAGAGTCCGTCTTCGTCCAGGATCAGTGTCCCGGACAGCGCACAGATCTCCAGCAGCCGGTGCCAGTCGGTGTTGTTCCGGGCCAGGCGGGACACCTCCAGGCCGAGCACGATCCCGGCATGGCCCATGGAGACCTCGGCGACCAGGTACTGGAAGCCGTCCCGGCCTGCCGTCGAGGCCCCGGAGCGGCCCTGGTCAGAATCGATCACGACAATCCGGGACTCCTCCCAGCCCAGGGCGACGGCCCGGCCGCGCAGGGCGTACTGGCGCTGGGTGGACTCGCTGTTGTTGACGACCTGCTTCAGGGAGGACTGGCGCACATAGAGGTACGCGTCGCGCCGCAGATGGTCGGCCGTGACCTTCCCGCTGTGTTCGATGCTCATCTGGTCCTCCTCGTCGGATCGTGGGGGCGCACCTCAGCCGCTGCGGCAGCCTCCGGCTGCCGTCCATGCCATGACCGCCAGCACCTCCACCAACTCGTCCGCCACGGTGTTCGCCGCCGGCGAGGCCGGTGGCCGGCTTCCCGCCCGACGCGGCGAGAGCAAGGGGATGGATACGACCGCACGGATCCATGCGGCCATGCCGGAACGGGCCAGCACTGCCCAGCCATGCCGTGACCCCCGGTCGATCCCTCCCAGGACCGCGGCCCGCAGGTCCTCATACCACCGGGCGACCTCCACCCCGTCCACCGCCTGATCAGCGGTGATCGGGAACCTCCGCAGAGCGCGGC
>NZ_BMML01000004.1 GCF_014645815.1 Streptomyces fuscichromogenes
TACAGCGCCGATGGTACTGCAGGGGGGACCCTGTGGGAGAGTAGGACACCGCCGAACAAATTTTGAAAGGGTTGGGCCCTGAACTTCGGTTCAGGGCCCAACCCTTTTTTATTTTGCGTAACTTGAAGTTCACGTTGCGCCCCGAGCATCCCAGCATGGGTACTGCTGCAATGCTCAGGGCCGCCGGCGTCGGAGTCGGCGACGAGGTCATCGTGCCGGCCTTCGGGAACGTCGAGGTCGCCGAGGCCGTGACACTGGCCGGTGCGCTTCCGGTGTTCGCCGACATAGATCCGCTGACCTACTGCCTCGACGTCACCGCGGTGGAAGCGGCCGTAACCGCCCGTTCCGCGGCGGTGGTTGTCGTCCACCGCTTTGGACGGTGGGCCGATGTCAGGCACTTGCGTGAGCTGGGGAAACGGCACGGACTTCTGGTGCTGGAGCAGGGCGAGTCGGAGGCTCCGTACGACGAGATCGCGCAGCGCCGGGAGCGGGCCGCGTACCTCGACACGAAGCTGCGCGGTGTCTGGACGCCCGACGGTGGTGACGGGCACACGTACCAGCAGTACGTCGTGCGGGTGCCGGGCAACGGCCGGCCGGACCGGGACGCCTTCGCGCGGGCCCTGCGGGGCAAGGGAGTTGACTGCCGGGTGCCGGTGAAGACGCCGGTGCACCGACTGCCGGAATTCCGGCGTTGTGTCTCGCTGCCGCAGACGGAGGCCGCCGCGGACGAGACGCTGGCGCTGCCCGTGGACGCCGCGTTGACGAAGCGGGAGATGCAGCGGATCGTGTCCGCCTGCAATGCCCTCGGCGGACTGCTTCAGTCCGCCTTCTGAACGAGTTTGGGAACTCGGGCCTGATCGGGGTATGATCTATTCCGTTGCCGGGGGAAACCCCGAAAAGGCAACAGGCCCCTATAGCTCAGTCGGCAGAGCGTCTCCATGGTAAGGAGAAGGTCAACGGTTCGATTCCGTTTGGGGGCTCCAGCCAAAAGGCCCCGCCCGTAAGGGCGGGGCCTTTTTCATGCCCTCTTTCGCTGTGCCTCTCAGTCCTTCTGGAGGCCGGGGACCCGCATCGCCAGGATGGCCATGTCGTCCGACGGGGCGTCCGACGCGAAGCGCTCCACCGCGCGCATGATGCGTGCGGCGACCGCGCCCGCCGTCAGACCCGTACAGGTCGTCAGAACGTCCGCGAGACCGTCGTCGCCGAGCATGCGGGTGCCCTCCCGGCGCTCCGTCACGCCGTCCGTGACGCAGAGGAGGACATCGCCCGGGTCGAGGGTGACCGTCTGCTCGTACAACTCCAGGTCCTCGATGACACCCAGCAGGGGTTGCGGTTCGGCGGCCGCCTCCACGGTGCCGTCCTGGCGCAGTCGGAGCGGCAGCGGGTGGCCGGCGCAGACCACCTTCATCTCGGCGCTGCCGTCCTCCTGGAGGCGCATCTCGCCATAGAGAAGGGTCAGGAAGCGGCTGCGGGCTCCCTCGTCCAGGATGGCCGAGTTGAGGCGCTCCAGGACGGCCGGGCCGCTGAGGCCCTCGCGAGCCAGGAGGCGCAGTGCGTGCCGGGCGAGGCCGGTGACGGCGGCCGCGTTCGGGCCGGTACCGCAGACGTCGCCGATGGCGAAGCCGTACGCGTCGTCGGAGATCGGGAAGACGTCGTAGAAGTCGCCGCCGACCTCGTTGCCCTCGCCGGCCGCGCGGTAGATGACCTCGACCTCCATGCCCTCGATGTGCGGGGTGCCCGGGGGCAGGAGGCTGCGCTGGAGAGCCTGGCTGATGGCCGTGCGCTCCGAGTACAGGCGGGCGTTGTCCAGGGCCAGGGCGGCCCGGCGGGAGAGGTCCTCGGCCAGTTCGAGGATCTCCTGGCGGAAGTGCTCGTCGGTGGGCTTGCCGAGGGTGAGCATGCCGATGACGCGGTTGCGGGCGACCAGCGGGAGGACCACCGTCTCGCCGCCCACGGCCGAGGCCGTGGCGAGTGTCGGGCCGATGCCGGAGGAGACCTGGCGGGTGGGGCCGCCGGCCAGGCCGAGGCTGCGCATGGAACTGCGCAGGGCGGCCTGGTGGGCGTGTGCGCCGGGGGCCGTCCAGACCCGGGCACCGGGCGTGGGTACCGGGTCCGGCGGGGGCACCTTGGAGAGCAGCGACTTGATGCCGTCGATGAGTTCCTCGTCCTCGTGCAGGACGTACGACAGGTAGGGCTCGGAGGCCTGGTCGGCGATGGTGTAGACCGCGCACCAGGTGGCGAGGGTCGGGACCGTCATCTGGGCCATCAGGGCGAGGGTCTGGTCGCGGTCCAGGGTGCCGGCGAGCAGGTCGGAGGCCTCGACGAGGAAGCTGAGCGAGCCGCGGCGCAGCCGTTCCAGCTCGCCCAGGCGGGCGGACTCGACGGCCAGGGCGATGCGGTCGGCGGCGAACTGGAGGCGCAGTGCCTCCTCGTTGGAGTACCGGCCCGATGCCTCGGCCGCGACGCCCAGGGAGCCGGTGAGGCGGCCCTCGACCTTCAGCGGGACCGTGACGACCGAACGCATGCCGGTCCCGGCCAGGAGGGGCACGGCGCCCGGAACGGCCGCCAGATCGTCGTGTACGGCCGGCATGCGGGCCGAGCCGTAGCGGCCGGGGCCGGCTTCCACGGGCACGCGCGCGAAGCGCTGGCGGGCGGAGGGGAGCCCGGTGGAGGCGCGGACCTCCAACTCGGTCTCGTCGTCGGTGGCGAGGAGCAGGAACGCGGAGTCGCCGTCGAGCATGTCGCGGGCGCGTTCGACCGTGCGCTGCAGGAGGCCGTCGAGGTCGTCCGGGGCCGGGGAACCGATGAACACCTCGAAGGGGTCGCTGCTCTGGCCGTCGGAGGCGCCCCCGGCGTCGGAGGCGGGGACGCGCAACGGGGTCTGGAGGACGGCCCGTTCGTGGTCGCGTACGAGCAGGCAGACCGTGGAGGGCTCGCCGCCGGTGTCCCGGACCCGCAGGTGCGAGGCGTAGACGGGGGTCACCCGGCCGTCGGCGCCGCGGATGCCGTAGCTGCCCTCCCAGCGGGAGAGTTGGAGGGCCTCGGCGATGCCGGTGCCGGTGCCGGGGGTGTGCGGCCAGGCGGCGAGGTCGGTGAGCGGTTTGCCGGTGACCGCGGCGGCGGTGTGGCCGAAGATCTCCTCGGCGTCCTCGTTCCAGGCGGAGACGGAGCCCTTGCGGTCGATCTGGACGACCGCGACGCGGACCCGGCCGTCGGCGAGCGGCAGCAGGTCGGCGGGGAGGGACGGTCCGGCGGCGCGGGTGCCCACCGGGCGCTCGGGCAGATCGAGCTGGAACCAGACATTCTTGTACGTGGACGTGTATTCGACACCCCAGCGGGTGGCGAGTGCCGCACAGAGCTGGAGTCCGCGGCCGCCCTCGCGGTCGGGGCTGCCCATGTTGACGGCGGAGCCCTGGAGCGGGACCTCGCGTTCCGGGTAGCGGTCGGAGACCTCGATGCGCACTCCGTCGTCCGCGCGCAGGCAGAGCACGTCGGCGTGGGTGCCTGCGTGCACCACCGCGTTGGTCACCAGTTCGCTGGTGAGGACCACGGCGTCGTCGACGATGTCCGCGAAGCCCCAGCCCTGGAGGGTGTCGCGGACGAAGGACCGGGCGGTCGCGACCGATCGCCCGACGGGCTCGAAGCTGGCGGCCGCGCGCGCGGTGATCACTGAACTCCTCGACCGGGTCTCGACATGCGGGCTTCCCTGGCCGGCCGGCTGGTGCCGCTGCTGCGGCATGCGCTCGCCTGTGGGCCGTGGCTCCGGGTTGTGTCCCCCGGGGATCACTCCGGTGGTCATGGTCTGCGGCCGCCCCTCCGAATGCCCGCTCGTTCTTGTGCCACCGCCCAGGCCGGACGGACCGGTGCGGCTGGACAGCCGCATGCAAGGTTACTTACCTTCGCCGTCCGAGCGGATGCCGGTCGCCGGTGTTTACGCCCCCAGGGTGTGCGGACGATGTGCGAAGCTGCCGAACTGTTATGGCCTGGTTCGGCCGGGGTGAAACACTGGGCAGGCTTCTGACGAAGGTCCGGTCGGCCCGAGTGCGTTCCGTGTTCGGCGGGCAGCAGCCCCTGGTGTGGCCGGATCTCGTCTGGCAGTGATACGCAGCAGTAACTGGTACGCGGAAGTAAGCGGTACGCCGAGTATGGCGGTGTCCGAGGACAAGCGGTAACGGTCGACCCCTGCGGGAGGGACACAGTGGAGTCTGGCGCAGCGGCGCGGGGCACGAAGGCGCGTGCGAAGGGCGGGCCGTCCCTGAGCAGGCAGCGGGGCGGTGACGGGACCACCGCGGTGGACACGGCTTCGCTGAACCGGCTGCTGGCGGCTCTCACGTCGATGAGGGACGGCAACTTCCGCAAGCGGCTCCCGGTGTCCGGGGACGGCGTGATGTCGGAGATCGCGGCGGTCTTCAACGAGGTCGCCGACCGCAATCTCCACCTCACGGGTGAGCTGTCACGGGTACGGCGTGTCGTGGGACGTGAGGGAAAGCTCACGGAGCGGCTGGAGACGGGTGCCTGTGAGGGTTCGTGGGCGACCGCCATCGACAACTCCAACGCCCTTGTCGACGACCTGGTCCGGCCGGTCTCCGAGGTGGGCCGGGTCCTGACGGCGGTGGCCGAGGGCGATCTGTCGCCGCGCATGGAGCTGCGGTCGCCGTCGCCGGACGGTGCCGGGCATCCGCTGCGAGGTGAGTTCCTGAAGGTCGGCCGGACCGTCAACAACCTGGTCGACCAGTTGTCGACGTTCACCGACGAGGTCACGCGCGTGGCCAGTGAGGTGGGCACCGAGGGCAAGCTGGGCGGGCAGGCCCGGGTGCGTGGTATGTCCGGTTCGTGGCGGGACCTCACGGACTCGGTGAACACGATGGCGTACCGGTTGACGGCGCAGGTGCGTGACATCGCACTGGTGACGACGGCGGTCGCGAAGGGTGATCTGTCCCGGAAGGTCACGGTTCAGGTCGCCGGTGAGATGCTGGAGTTGAAGGAAACCGTCAACACGATGGTGGACCAGCTCTCGGCGTTCTCCTCCGAGGTGACCCGGGTCGCCCGTGAGGTGGGCACGGACGGCATCCTGGGCGGTCAGGCGAACGTGCCGGGGGTCGCCGGTACGTGGAAGGAGCTCACCGACTCCGTCAACACGATGGCCGGGAACCTGACGGCCCAGGTGCGCGGGATCTCCGAGGTGACCACCGCGGTCGCCAACGGTGACCTGTCCCGGAAGGTGACCGTCCCGGCGCGCGGGGAGGTCGCGCAGCTCGCCGAGACGATCAACCAGATGACCGAGACGCTGCGGATCTTCGCGGACGAGGTCACGCGTGTGGCCAACGAGGTCGGCGGCGAGGGGCGGCTCGGCGGCCAGGCGAACGTGCCGGGCGCGGCGGGTACCTGGAAGGACCTGACGGACTCGGTCAACACGGTCTTCCGGAACCTGACCACCCAGGTGCGGGACATCGCCGCCGTGACGACGGCGGTCGCCAACGGTGACCTGTCGCAGAAGGTCACGGTCGACGTGGCCGGCGAGATGCTGGAACTGAAGAACACCGTCAACGGCATGGTCGACCAACTGTCGTCGTTCGGTGCCGAGGTGACCCGGGTGGCCCGGGAGATCGGTGTCGAGGGCGAGCTGGGCGGTCAGGCGCAGGTGGCCGGAGCCGCCGGTACCTGGAAGGACCTGACCGACTCCGTCAACACCGCGTTCCGCAACCTCACCGGCCAGGTCCGCAACATCGCCCAGGTGACGACGGCGGTGGCCAACGGTGATCTGTCGCAGAAGGTCACGGTGGACGTCTCCGGCGAGATGCTGAAGCTGAAGAACACCGTGAACACGATGGTGGACCAGCTCTCCAGCTTCGCCGACCAGGTGACGCGGATGGCCAGGGACGTGGGTACCGAGGGCCGGCTGGGCGGTCAGGCGCGGGTGGACGGCGTCTCGGGCACCTGGAAGGAGCTGACCGACTCCGTCAACTTCATGGCCGGCAACCTGACCTCGCAGGTACGGCAGATCGCCCAGGTGACGACGGCGGTGGCACGGGGCGATCTGTCCCAGAAGATCGACGTCGACGCCCGTGGCGAGATTCTCGAACTGAAGAACACCATCAACACGATGGTCGATCAGCTCTCCGCCTTCGCCGACCAGGTCACCAAGGTGGCCCGTGAGGTGGGTACGGAGGGCCGGCTGGGCGGTCAGGCGCAGGTGCCCGGTGTGGCCGGCGTGTGGCGGGACCTGACGGACTCCGTGAACGGCATGGCCGGCAACCTGACGGCCCAGGTGCGCAACATCGCGCAGGTCGCCACCGCGGTGGCGCGCGGTGACCTCTCGCAGAAGATCACCGTGGACGCGCGCGGTGAGATCCAGGAGCTGAAGAACACCCTGAACACGATGGTCGACCAGCTGTCGTCGTTCGCCCAGGAGGTCACGCGCGTGGCGCGCGAGGTGGGTACCGAGGGCATCCTCGGCGGCCAGGCCGAGGTGCAGGGGGTCGCGGGCACCTGGAAGGACCTCACCCAGTCGGTGAACTTCATGGCGAACAACCTGACCATCCAGGTGCGCAACATCGCCGAGGTCACGACCGCGGTCGCCAAGGGCGACCTGTCGAAGAAGATCACCGTGGACGCGAAGGGCGAGATCCTCGAACTCGTCACGACGGTCAACACGATGGTCGACCAGCTGTCCAGTTTCGCCGAGCAGGTGACCCGGGTGGCCCGTGAGGTGGGTACCGAGGGCATCCTGGGCGGTCAGGCGCACGTTCCGGGTATCACGGGTATCTGGAAGGACCTCAGCAACAACGTGAACCTGATGGCCAACAACCTGACCACGCAGGTGCGGAACATCTCCCAGGTGTCGGCGGCGGTCGCGAACGGCGACCTGACCCGGCAGGTCACCATCGAGGCGAGCGGCGAGGTGGCCCAGCTCGCCGACACCATCAACACGATGGTGAAGACCCTGAGTTCGTTCGCCGACCAGGTCACCAAGGTGGCCCGTGAGGTGGGCACGGACGGCATCCTGGGGGGTCAGGCACACGTACCGGGTGTGGCGGGGACGTGGAAGGACCTCACCGAGTCGGTGAACCAGATGGCGTCCAACCTGACCGGCCAGGTCCGCAACATCGCGATGGTCACCACGGCCATCGCGAAGGGCGACCTGACCAAGAAGATCGACATCGACGCCCGCGGCGAGATCCTCGAACTCAAGACGACGATCAACACGATGGTCGACCAGCTGTCCAGCTTCGCCGAGGAGGTCACCCGGGTGGCCCGTGAGGTGGGCACCGAGGGGGCGCTGGGCGGGCAGGCGCGGGTGCGTGACGTCGACGGCACCTGGCGGGACCTCACCGAGTCCGTGAACGAGATGGCCGGGAACCTGACCCGGCAGGTGCGTGCCATCGCGCGCGTGGCGACCGCGGTGACCCGCGGCGACCTGAACCTGAAGATCGACGTGGACGCGGCCGGCGAGATCCAGGAACTCCAGGACTACATCAACAAGATGATCGCCAACCTGCGCGACACCACGGTCGCCAACCAGGAGCAGGACTGGCTGAAGGGCAACCTGGCCCGTATCTCCGCGCTGATGCAGGGCCGACGTGACCTGGCGGACGTGGCCTCCCTGATCATGAGCGAGCTGACGCCGGTGGTGACCGCGCAGCACGGCGCGTTCTTCCTGGCGATGCCCCTGGTCGACGGCAAGGAGACCAACGCCGAGAACGAGGACGCGTACGAGCTGCGGATGCTCGGTTCGTACGGCTACTCGATGGGCTCCATGCCCACGTCGTTCCGGCCGGGTGAGGCGCTGATCGGGACGGCCGCGCAGGAGAAGCGCACGATCCTGGTGGAGAAGGCGCCCACCGGCTATCTGAAGATCTCCTCCGGGCTCGGGGAGGCCCCGCCCGCGCAGGTGATCGTGCTTCCGGTGCTGTTCGAGGGCAAGGTGCTCGGCGTGATCGAGCTGGCCTCCTTCACGCCGTTCACGCAGATCCAGAAGGACTTCCTCAACCAGATCGCCGAGATGATCGCGACCAGCGTCAACACCATCTCCGTCAACACCAAGACCGAGGTCCTGCTGAAGCAGTCGCAGGAGCTGACCGAGCAGCTTCAGGAGCGGTCGGCCGAGTTGGAGAACCGGCAGAAGGCCCTCCAGGCGTCCAATGCCGAACTGGAGGAGAAGGCCGAGCTGCTGGCCCAGCAGAACCGGGACATCGAGGTGAAGAACACCGAGATCGAGGAGGCCCGGCAGGTCCTGGAGGAGCGTGCCGAGCAACTCGCCGTCTCCATGCGCTACAAGAGCGAGTTCCTCGCCAACATGTCGCACGAGCTGCGCACTCCGCTGAACTCGCTGCTGATCCTGGCCAAGCTGCTCGCCGACAACGCGGAGGGCAACCTCTCGCCGAAGCAGGTGGAGTTCGCCGAGACCATCCACGGCGCGGGGTCCGACCTGCTCCAGCTGATCAACGACATCCTGGACCTGTCGAAGGTCGAGGCGGGCAAGATGGACGTCTCCCCGACGCGTATCGCGCTCGTCCAGCTGGTGGACTACGTGGAGGCCACCTTCCGGCCGCTGACCGCGGAGAAGGGCCTCGACCTGTCGGTGCGGGTCTCGCCGGAGCTGCCGGCCACCCTGCACACCGACGAGCAGCGGCTGCTCCAGGTGCTGCGCAACCTGCTGTCCAACGCGGTGAAGTTCACCGACTCCGGTTCGGTGGAGCTGGTGATCCGGCCGGCCGGCAGTGCCGTGCCGGTGGGGATCAGGGAGCAGCTCCTGGAGGCCGGTTCGCTCAGTGATCCGGACGCGCCGCTGATCGCGTTCTCGGTGACGGACACCGGCATCGGCATCGCCGCCAGCAAGATGCGGGTGATCTTCGAGGCGTTCAAGCAGGCCGACGGCACGACCAGCCGCAAGTACGGCGGTACGGGCCTCGGGCTGTCCATCTCGCGGGAGATCGCGCAGTTGCTCGGCGGTGAGATCCACGCGCAGAGCGAGCCGGGCCGCGGTTCGACGTTCACGCTGTACCTGCCGCTGCACCCGAGTGAGCTGCCGCCGCAGGGCTACCAGCAGTCCATGCCCGCGCTGGAGGCCGGTGACCTGGTGGCGTCCCAGAACCACGGCCTGGAGCTGTCCGGCGTGGAGATCGAGACGCCGGCCGAGGTGAAGTCGTACCAGGAGACGCAGAACGGCGCCGCGGCGCTCTTCCGGCGCCGGCGCCGGGGGGCTCCGGTGGCCGAGGCGTGGCCGGTGCTGGCCGAGCAGGCGGTGACGTCCCCGCAGCCGCGCCGGGGCATGCGGTTCGGCGGCGAGAAGGTGCTGATCGTCGACGACGACATCCGCAACGTGTTCGCGCTCACCAGCGTCCTGGAGCAGCACGGTCTGTCGGTGCTGTACGCCGAGAACGGCCGGGAGGGCATCGAGGTCCTGGAGCAGCACGACGACGTCGCGGTCGTGCTGATGGACATCATGATGCCGGAGATGGACGGCTATGCGACGACCAGTGCGATCCGTCGGATGCCGCAGTTCGCCGGGCTGCCGATCATCGCTCTCACCGCGAAGGCGATGAAGGGCGACCGGGAGAAGGCCATCGAGTCGGGCGCTTCCGACTACGTCACCAAGCCGGTCGACCCCGATCATCTTCTGGCGGTGATGGAGCAGTGGATGAGCGGGGAGTGACCGGAACGGTCAGATGTGATGTGAACGTTGTGGGAACGTTCCGTGTGCACGGGGAGTTGCTGACTCAGGGTGGCGGAACCCGTGTAGAAGTGCGGGATTGGGGGAACCTTCTGGTCCCCGGCTGCGTTTCTGCTACGTGCACAGTGACATCGCGGTGACAGGGTGTGGCGACAGGCGGGGTGCGGCTACCATGACCGGCACAAGGACGGGCGGCGAAAGGGAGTCGTCCCCTGGGGCGGCGCCCGGTGCACATCCGGGGCGAGGAGGGCGGGCCATGGTGCAGAAGGCCAAGATCCTCCTGGTCGATGACCGGCCGGAGAATCTGCTGGCGCTGGAGGCCATCCTCTCTGCGCTCGATCAGACACTGGTCCGGGCATCGTCCGGGGAGGAAGCGCTCAAGGCACTGCTCACGGACGACTTCGCGGTCATTCTGCTGGACGTCCAGATGCCGGGCATGGACGGATTCGAGACCGCGGCACACATCAAGCGGCGGGAGCGGACCCGGGACATCCCGATCATCTTCCTCACCGCCATCAACCACGGCCCCCACCACACCTTCCGGGGCTACGCCGCGGGCGCGGTCGACTACATCTCCAAGCCCTTCGACCCATGGGTGCTGCGCGCCAAGGTCTCGGTGTTCGTCGAGCTGTACATGAAGAACTGCCAGCTGCGCGAGCAGGCGGCGCTGCTGCGGCTCCAGTTGGAGGGCGGCGGCAAGGGCGCGGTCGCCGGCAAGGAGTCCGCGGGGCTGCTCGCCGAGCTGTCCGCCCGGCTCGCGGCCGTCGAGGAGCAGGCCGAGGCGCTCTCCAAGCAGCTCGACGACGAGTCCGCGGACGCGGCCGCGGTGGCCACGGCGGCCCACCTGGAGCGCAAACTCACCGGTCTGCGCCGGGCGCTCGACGCCCTGGAACCGGGCACGGGCGGCGCCACGCCGTCGCTTCCTTCGCAGAACTGACCGCGAGCACGGACACTGTTGCCCATGAGCCTTCGTCAGTTCTGCGCCCCGAAAAGGGCGACACGAACGGGTGAAGCTGTGGGCACACGTGTCCCTCGTCGCCTCCCCCGGTAACCTCACACCCATGGCCTCACGTCCCTCGGCAGCCAAGAAGCAGCCCGCGAAGAAGGCCGCTCCCTCGAAGGCTCCGGCGAAGAAGGCCGCCGCGAAGAACGCCCCGGCCAAGAAGGCGGCCGTCAAGAGGACCGCGGCGAAGAAGTCCGCGCCGGCGCCCAAGCCCGCGCCCAGCCCCACCGGGGGCGTCTACCGCCTGGTGCGCGCCCTCTGGCTGGGCGTCGCGCACGCCGTCGGCGCCGTCTTCCGCGGCATAGGGCAGGGAGCCAGGAACCTGGACCCGGCGCACCGCAAGGACGGCGTCGCCCTGCTGCTGCTCGCCGCCGCCCTGATCGTCGCCGCCGGTACCTGGGCCGACCTGCGCGGCCCGGTCGGCGACCTGGTCGAGATCCTCGTCACCGGCGCCTTCGGCCGTCTCGACCTGCTGGTGCCGATACTGCTCGCGATGATCGCCGTACGGTTCATGCGCCACCCCGAGCAGCAGGACGCCAACGGGCGGATCGTGATCGGCCTGTCCGCGCTGGTCATCGGGGTGCTCGGGCAGGTCCACATCGCGTGCGGCTCGCCCGCCCGCAGCGACGGCATGCAGGGCATAAGGGACGCCGGTGGCCTCATCGGCTGGGCGGCGGCGACCCCGCTGACCTACACCATGACCGAGGTCCTCGCGGTACCCCTGCTGGTGCTGCTCACGGTCTTCGGGCTGCTCGTCGTCACCGCGACCCCGGTGAACGCCGTCCCGCAGCGGCTGCGGTCGCTGGGCGTGCGCCTCGGGCTGCTGCACGACCCCGAGCCCGACGAGTACCAGGAGTACGGCGAGGACGACGAGCGCTACGACGAGCAGTGGCGCCAGGCGCTGCCCGCGCGCTCCCGCCGGCGCCCCGGCGCCCCCCAGGACTACGACCCCGACGGCGCCGAGCAGGAGGCCCTCGCCAAGCGCCGGGGCCGGCCGCGGCGCTCCGCCGTGCCGCAGCCCGAACTGGGCCGCCGGTTGGACGCCGTGGACGTCGCGGCGGCCGCCGCGGCCGCGCTCGACGGCGCCGTCCTGCACGGCATGCCGCCCTCCCCGCTCGTCGCCGACCTCACCCAGGGGGTCAGCGTCGGCGACCGCGAGGACACCATGCCGACACCCGTACCGGCCCCGAGCCCCGGCCCGAGTCCGGTGCCGGCCGCGCGGCCGAAGCAGGAGCGGCTCAAGGTCGAGCCGGTCGTCGCCGACCTCACCAAACCGGCGCCCGAGGAACCCCGCGACCTGCCGCCGCGCGCCGAGCAGCTCCAGCTCTCCGGCGACATCACCTACTCGCTGCCGTCGCTCGACCTCCTGACCCGCGGCGGCCCCGGCAAGGCGCGCAGCGAGGCCAACGACCGGGTGGTCGCCTCGCTCACCAACGTCTTCTCCGAGTTCAAGGTCGACGCCGCCGTCACCGGGTTCACCCGCGGTCCCACGGTCACCCGCTACGAGGTCGAACTCGGCCCCGCCGTGAAGGTCGAGCGGATCACCGCGCTCACCAAGAACATCGCGTACGCCGTCGCCAGCCCGGACGTGCGGATCATCAGCCCGATCCCCGGCAAGTCCGCGGTCGGCATCGAGATCCCCAACACCGACCGCGAGATGGTCAACCTCGGAGACGTGCTGCGGCTCGCCGAGTCCGCCGAGGACGACGACCCGATGCTGGTCGCCTTCGGCAAGGACGTCGAGGGCGGCTACGTCATGCACTCGCTGGCGAAGATGCCGCACATGCTCGTCGCCGGCGCCACCGGCTCCGGCAAGTCGTCCTGCATCAACTGTCTGATCACCTCGGTCATGATGCGGGCGACCCCGGAGGACGTGCGGATGGTCCTCGTGGACCCCAAGCGCGTCGAGCTGACCGCCTACGAGGGCATCCCGCACCTGATCACGCCGATCATCACCAACCCGAAGCGGGCCGCCGAGGCGCTCCAGTGGGTCGTACGCGAGATGGACCTGCGCTACGACGACCTGGCCGCGTTCGGCTACCGGCACATCGACGACTTCAACAAGGCCGTCCGCGACGGCAAGCTCAAGACGCCGGAGGGCAGTGAGCGCGAGCTCCACGCGTACCCGTATCTGCTGGTGATCGTCGACGAGCTCGCCGACCTGATGATGGTCGCCCCGCGTGACGTCGAGGACTCGATCGTCCGTATCACGCAGCTCGCGCGGGCGGCCGGCATCCACCTGGTGCTCGCCACCCAGCGCCCGTCGGTCGACGTGGTCACCGGCCTCATCAAGGCGAACGTGCCCTCCCGGCTCGCCTTCGCCACCTCCTCGCTCGCCGACAGCCGCGTCATCCTCGACCAGCCCGGCGCCGAGAAACTCATCGGCAAGGGCGACGGGCTCTTCCTGCCGATGGGGGCGAACAAGCCGACCCGTATGCAGGGCGCGTTCGTCACCGAGGAGGAGGTCGCGGCGATCGTCCAGCACTGCAAGGACCAGATGACGCCGGTCTTCCGGGACGACGTCGTGGTGGGCAGCAAGCAGAAGAAGGAGATCGACGAGGACATCGGCGACGACCTCGACCTGCTGTGCCAGGCGGCCGAGCTGGTCGTCTCCACGCAGTTCGGCTCCACGTCCATGCTCCAGCGCAAGCTGCGGGTCGGCTTCGCCAAGGCCGGCCGGCTCATGGACCTCATGGAGTCGCGCGGTGTGGTCGGGCCGAGCGAGGGGTCCAAGGCGCGCGACGTTCTGGTGAAACCCGATGAGCTGGATGGGGTGCTTGCTGTGATCCGCGGGGAGTCCGCGGGGTAGGCCTGTCTCAGGGCCACGGGCGCCGGTAGACCGGGTGGAGTCATTGTCGTGATCCACCCGTTAGGGATCGTCGGGCAACCGTTTCCCTTTGACGCACGTCAAGTTGAGCGAGAGGAAAGGTGTGTACTCCATCTTGGGGCGCACGCCTGACCCGTCATCGGCATGTCCGGCCATACCGATGGCGTACAAAGTCGTACCGCCCGGTTGCCTCACCCTTTCGCACCCCCCCTAGACTGAACCTCCAGCACAGGTGGCTACACGCTCGAAAGGCGCCCCCGTGTCCATCGGCAGCAACTCCCCTGAAGACGAGCGTCCGTTCCCAGACGTGTCCGAGGAAAACCGCCCCTCCGTAGGCCGAGCCCTCAAACAGGCCCGCATCGCCGCCGGGCTGACCGTCGACGACATCAGCGGGAGCACCCGGGTCCGTATCGCCATCGTGCACGCCATCGAGGCCGACGACTTCGCCCCCTGCGGCGGCGACGTCTACGCCCGCGGGCACATCCGGACCCTGGCCAGGGCCATCGGCCTCGACCCCGAACCGCTGCTCGCGCAGTTCGCGGCGGAGCACGGCGGTGGGCGGCCCGCGCCGACGCCCGCCGCACCGCTGTTCGAGGCGGAACGTATCCGCCCCGAGCGCCGCGGACCCAACTGGACCGCGGCCATGGTCGCCGCGATCGTCGTCGTGATCGGCTTCGTCGGCTTCACCGCCTTCAAGGGCGGCAACGGCGACGACGCGAAGCAGTCGGTCGCCGAGGGCCCCGCGCCGACGACCAGCAAGCCGGTCTCGCCGACCCCGAAGGAGAGCAAGCCCGGCAAGGCCCCCGCGCCCTCCGACAGCGCGATCGCCGCCGCGCCCCAGGACAAGGTCACCGTCCAGGTCAGCGCGGTCAACGGACGCAGCTGGATCTCGGCCAAGGACCACAACGGCCGGATGCTCTTCGACGGGCTCCTGAAGAAGGGCGACTCCAAGACCTTCCAGGACAGTTCCAAGATCAACCTGATCCTCGGCGACGCCGGTGCCATCCAGCTTTACGTCAACGGCAAGAAGATCGAGGACCAGTTCCGGCCCGGTGCGGTGGAGCGCCTGACGTACACCAAGGGCGACCCGGAAGTCGGATAATCGTTCGGATCGAGCACGTACCCAAGGGGTTGGCCATGATCGGCCAGCCCCTTCGACGTGGGGTGTCGGTGAGACAAAGTAGTCTTGAGCCCATGCCTGAACGCCGTACCGTCGCACTCGTCACTCTCGGCTGCGCCCGTAACGAGGTGGACTCGGAGGAGCTCGCAGGCCGTTTGGAGGCGGACGGCTGGCAGCTTGTCGAGGACGCATCGGACGCGGACGTCGCCGTCGTCAACACCTGTGGATTCGTCGAGGCCGCCAAGAAGGACTCGGTCGACGCCCTTCTGGAGGCCAATGACCTCAAGGGGCACGGCAGAACCCAGGCCGTCGTGGCGGTGGGCTGCATGGCCGAGCGGTACGGCAAGGAGCTCGCCGAGGCGCTGCCCGAGGCGGACGGGGTACTCGGCTTCGACGACTACTCCGACATCTCCGACCGGCTCCAGACCATCCTCAACGGCGGCATCCACGCCTCGCACACCCCGCGCGACCGGCGCAAGCTGCTGCCCATCAGCCCGGCCGAGCGGCAGGACTCCGCCGCGGCGGTGGCTCTGCCGGGCCACGGCCCGTCCGACCTCCCGGAGGGCGTGGCGCCCGCCTCCGGCCCCCGTGCGCCCCTGCGCCGCCGCCTGGACGGCGCCCCGGTGGCCTCGGTCAAGCTCGCCTCCGGCTGCGACCGCCGCTGCTCCTTCTGCGCCATCCCGTCCTTCCGCGGCTCCTTCATCTCGCGCCGCCCGAGCGACGTGCTGAACGAGACCCGCTGGCTGGCCGAGCAGGGTGTGAAGGAGATCATGCTGGTCTCCGAGAACAACACCTCCTACGGCAAGGACCTGGGCGACATCCGCCTCCTGGAGTCCCTGCTGCCGGAGCTCGCCGAGGTCGACGGCGTGGAGCGGGTGCGCGTCAGCTACCTCCAGCCCGCCGAGATGCGCCCCGGCCTGATCGACGTACTGACCTCCACCCCGAAGGTCGTCCCGTACTTCGACCTGTCCTTCCAGCACTCCGCGCCCGGCGTGCTGCGCGCGATGCGCCGCTTCGGCGACACCGACCGCTTCCTGGAGCTGCTGGACACCATCCGCTCCAAGGCCCCGCAGGCCGGCGTCCGCTCCAACTTCATCGTCGGCTTCCCCGGCGAGTCCGAGTCCGACCTGGCCGAGCTGGAGCGCTTCCTGAACGGCGCCCGGCTGGACGCCATCGGTGTCTTCGGGTATTCCGACGAGGAGGGCACCGAGGCCGCGACGTACGAGAACAAGCTCGCCGAGGAGGTCGTCGCCGAGCGCCTCGCGCACATCTCCCGGCTCGCCGAGGAGCTCGTCTCGCAGCGGGCCGAGGAGCGCCTCGGCGAGACCGTGCACGTCCTCGTGGAGTCCGTGGACGACGAGGACGGCGTCCACGGCCGGGCGGCCCACCAGGCGCCCGAGACGGACGGACAGGTGCTGCTCACCAGCGGCGCGGGACTGCGCGTGGGCCGTATGGTCGAGGCGAAGGTGGTCGGTACGGAAGGTGTCGACCTGGTGGCCGAGCCGCTGCAGGGCTCGCCCGCATGGAGTGAGGAGACCGCCAGATGACCGGAGTCCCGGCGTCCGCCGCGGGCGGCTCCTCCGGCGCGCACGGCGCGCCGGGCTCCGCCGCCACGTCCGGTGCCGCCCCGGATTCCGGTTCCCGTGATTCCGGTTCCCACGACTCCGGTTCCCACGACGACGGGCGGCCCGCGCGTGGCGCGAAGATCGCCGCGGCCGCCGTCAACCAGGCGAGCCTGTGGAACGTCGCCAATCTGCTGACGATGCTCCGGCTGGTCCTGGTGCCCGGCTTCGTCGCCCTGATGCTGGCGGGCGGCGGATACGACCCGGCGTGGCGCTCGCTCGCCTGGGCGGCCTTCGCCATCGCCATGATCACCGACCTGTTCGACGGGCATCTGGCGCGCACGTACAACCTGGTGACCGACTTCGGGAAGATCGCCGACCCCATCGCCGACAAGGCGATCATGGGGGCGGCGCTGATCTGCCTGTCCGGGCTGGGCGATCTGCCCTGGTGGGTGACGATCGTGATCCTCGCCCGGGAACTCGGCATCACGCTCATGCGTTTCGTGGTCATCCGCTACGGCGTGATCCCCGCCAGCCGCGGCGGCAAGCTCAAGACCCTCACCCAGGGTGTGGCCGTGGGGATGTACGTGCTGGCACTGACGGGGTGGCTGGCGACGCTGAGGTTCTGGGTGATGGCCGCGGCCGTCGTGCTGACCGTCGTCACCGGCCTCGACTATGTGAGACAGGCCATTGTGCTGCGGAGGCAGGGAATCGCCGAGCGCGCGGCAGCGTCGGAGGAGACGGAAGCGTGAGTTCCACGGCCGCCGAACTGGTGCGACTACTGACGGTGAGAGGGCAGACCCTCGCTGTCGCCGAGTCGCTGACCGGCGGTCTGGTCGCGGCAGAGATCACCACGGTCCCGGGGGCGTCCAAGGCGTTCCGGGGCTCCGTGACCGCCTACGCCACCGAGTTGAAGCACGATCTGCTGGGTGTAGACGCCACCCTGCTGGCCCAGCGCGGAGCGGTGGATCCGCAGGTCGCGGCCCAGATGGCGGCCGGAGTGCGCAAGGCGCTGGGTGCCGACTGGGGTCTCGCGACCACCGGAGTCGCCGGCCCGGAACCGCAGGACGGCCGTCCGGTCGGGACGGTTTTCGTGGCCGTGGACGGGCCGTTCGGCCCTGGTTCCGGTTCTGCCACTGGCGGAAAAGTGGCGGCCCTGCGGTTGAACGGCGACCGCGCGGAAATTCGTAGAGAGAGTGTACGGAGCGTACTCGCACTGCTCCTGACGGAGCTTGCGGGCGAACAGACCGGGAATGAGCGGACACAGGATACGGAACAGAACGGGGGGTTTTGATGTTTGCAGCCCTGAGTGAACACGACATCGCTCCCCGCACGGCCGCGGCGCAAGGCGGTACGGTGGGGCGTGAAGGATGCGGCTACGCGGTCCGAGGAGGGAGCCACCGATGATTCTGCTCCGTCGCCTGCTGGGTGACGTGCTGCGTCGGCAGCGCCAGCGCCAGGGCCGTACTCTGCGCGAAGTCTCCTCGTCCGCCCGAGTCTCACTCGGCTATCTCTCCGAGGTGGAGCGGGGGCAGAAGGAGGCATCCTCCGAACTGCTTTCCGCCATCTGCGACGCGCTGGACGTACGGATGTCCGAGCTCATGCGGGAAGTGAGCGACGAGCTCGCCCTCGCCGAGCTGGCCCAGTCCGCCCGGGCCACCGAGCCCGTGCCCACGCCGGTTCGCCCGATGCTGGGTACCGTCTCGGTGACCGGCGTGCCACCGGAACGGGTGACCATCAAGGCGCCCGCCGAGGCGGTGGACGTGGTCGCCGCGTGACGCCTGCGCGGGTGTAGACCGACGCGGCGCCGACCTGGCGTCGAAGAAGTGCGCGAGGCCCCGGCCGGGGCCTCCCGGGGTGACCTGGTGAGGTGCGGCCGGGGCCTTCGTGCGTCTGCGTACCGGGTGCGTCCATTTGCCGGTGCCCGGTGGTCCGGTCATGGTGGAGGGACATGACAGGGGGCCGACGACCGGAGAGAACGCATGTACGTCGTGAAGAGCCCGCTGTCCGACGCGGACCTGAAGACCGTGGCAGAAGCGCTGCAGGGCGCCCTCGTCGACCTGGTGGACCTGGCACTGGCGGCCAAGCAGATCCACTGGAACGTGGTCGGACAACGCTTCCGGACCGTCCACCTCCAGCTCGACGAGGTCGTGGACACGGTCCGGTTGCACTCCGACACGGTCGCGGAGCGGGCGTCGGCGCTGGGCGTCTCACCGGACGGGCGTGCGGCCACCGTGGCGGCCGACAGCGGCATCGGGCCGGTGCCCGGGGGCTGGGTCAAGGACTCGGACGCGGTGGCGGCCCTGGTGGACGCGCTGGGCGCGGTGATCACCCGGATGCGGGAGCGGGTCACGGTGACCGCGGAGCCGGATCCGGTGTCCCAGGACATCCTCATCGGGATCACGGCGGATCTGGAGAAGCATCACTGGATGTTCCAGGCGGAGAACGCGTAGCAGAGGACGATGTCGGTCGACGGCCGTTGCATCGGTGAGCCCTCGGTGCGCCTACCCGGTGGGCCGGGCGGCGTTCTAGCGTCCGGCTGGAGGTGGCGGCCATGGTGGGGCGGATAGTGCGGTGGGGGGTTGCCCTGGGACTCGCGGCGGTGTGGTGGTGGGCCGTGCTGCGGATCGCGTTCACCGACGGCGCCGGGGCGCTGGAGGGGACCGTGGCCGCCGGCGGGTGGGGACTGAGCCTGCTGCCGGTGAACTGCGTGCCGAGGGCCCGCGCGGCCGGGGCCCTGGGCCCGGCGCGGTGGCGGACGGCCTGGCGGGCACACGGAGCTACCAGGGCATCGCGACCCCTCCGTTCGGGCGCAGGATCTGGCCCGTCGTGAACGAGGAGGCGTCGGACGCCAGATAGAGCACGGCGTGTGCGATGTCCTCCGCCTCGCCGACCCGGCCCAGCGGCGACATCCGGGCCATCCGCGTCTCCGTCCGCTCCTGCTCCGCACGGTCGTCGCGGTCGGTCATGGGGGTGCGGGTCCAGCCCGGGGCGACCGCGTTGACGCGGATGCCCTGCCGGCCGACCTCGTTGGCGAGCGTCCTGGTCAGCTGGACCACGGCCGCCTTGGCCGCGCCGTAGCAGAGCAGGCCGGGGCCGCCGGTGTCGATCGCACCCGAGGCCATGGTGATGATGCTGCCCCCGGTCCGTCCTGCCAGCATCAGCCGTGCCGCCTCCTGACAGGCGTACAGGACCCCCTTGAAGTTGACGCCCAGGACCCGGTCGAGGTCCTCGTCCCTGGTCTCCAGGACCGGGCTGCGGTGCATGATCCCGGCGATCGCCGCCATCACGTCCAGCCGCTCGCAGGACCGCACGGCCTGCCCGAGCCGCGCCCGGTCGGTGACGTCGAGGGTGTGGGTGCGGGCGAGACCGCCCTGGTCCTTGATCAGGGCCGCCGTCTCGTGCAGGCCGTCCGCGTCCCGGTCGGCACAGTGCACGGTCGCGCCCGCCTCGGCGAGCAGCACGGCCGACGCCCGGCCGATGCCGCCGGCGGCGCCGGTGACGAACGCGGTGCGTCCGGTGAGGTCGTACGCCTTGAGGGACATGACAGCGACGGTACGAGCGTTTCTGACGGACCGTCAATTGGTCGGGCGGGGGCGGCTTCCGTGGGGGTGCCGGGAACCCTGGGCGGGGGCCGGGCCGGTCTGGCAGGCGGGGCACCAGTAGGTGGGGCGCTCGCGGGAGCCGTCGCCCTGGTCGGCGAGGCGGACCGGGGTGTGGCAGCGCAGACAGGGGCGAGGGGCGCGGCCGTAGACGAAGAGGTCGTGGTCGCGCAGGCCGGTGGTCCGGCGCACCGGACGGTCGCGGTTGGCCGCCAGGAGGCGCTGGGCCATGCCGGGGAGGATCGCGGCGCGGTCGGCGGGGAGCGCGCCGACCGGGAGCCAGGGGGTCGCGCCGATCAGGAAGCAGAGCTCGCTCTTGTAGATGTTGCCGATCCCGGCGAGGTTGCGCTGGTCGAGCAGGGCCTCGCCGAGCGGGCGGGCCGGGTCCGCGAGGAGGTTGGCGAGGGCGCGGTCGGGGTTCCAGCCGGGACCCAGCAGGTCGGGGCCGAGATGGCCCACGGCGCGATCCTCCTCGCCGGTGCGCAGGAACTCCAGGACCTGGAGGCGGTATCCGACGGCCGTACGGTCGACGGTGCCGAGGATCGCCCGGATCTGGTGCGCGGGACCGCCCTTCCAGCGCTCGGCACCGCCGTAGACCTTCCACGCGCCCTCCATCCGCAGATGCGTGTGCAGGGTCAGGCCGCCCTCGAAGCGGGTGAGCAGGTGCTTGCCACGCGGGACGGTGCCGAGGACCGTACGGCCGGTGAGGTCGACCGTGGCGTACTTGGGCACCCGGAAGTCGCTGCGGGTCAGCACCTGGCCGGCGAGCGCGTCGTGCAGGCGCCTCGCGGCCTGCCAGACCGTGTCACCCTCGGGCATGGGTCAAGGGTGGCACGAGAAGACGGGTGGTGACGGGCGGTGAGGTTCGCACAGTGGATCACGCCCGTAGGCGCAGGCCGCGCGGGGTCGCGATGAAGCCGGCTCCCTCCAGCACGGTGCCCTGCGGGGAGGTCAGGGCCGAGACGCCGTTGACGCGCTCCACCGTCACCGTGCCGAGGGTGCCCGCACGGGCGGCCGCCGCCAGGGACTCCGCGGCCGCACGGAGCCGGGTGTCGTCGGTGGCGGCCGTGTCCGGGGCGGCGGGCCAGGCCAGCAGGGTCTTGCCGCCGCGCTCCATGTAGAGGGTCAGCTCGCCGTCGACCAGGACCACCAGAGAGCCCGCCTTGCGGCCCGGTTTGTGCCCGGCTCCGGTCGGCGGCTCGGGCCAGGGGAGGGCGGCGCCGTAGGCGTTCGCGGGGTCGGCGGCGGCGAGGACCACGGCTCTGGGGTCGGGGGCGGCGGGCACGCGGGTGCGGTGGTTGCCGTAGGCGTACGGGTTCGGGCCGTAGGGGTTGGCGGGGCCGCCCCCTCGGGGGCCGCCCCAGCCGGGGGCGGTGAACGGGTCGGCGGGGGCGAGGTCCTTGGGGGAGACGTGGTCGCCGGGAGCCGTGGGCGGCTCGGGCGGCCAGGAGAAGTCGCCGTCCAGGTCGGGGAAACCGGCCGCGTCGAAGGGGCCGAGGGGGTCGAACGGCTCGGCGGGGGCGGGAGTGCCGTGACCGCCGTCCGGGCCGCCGTCCAGGCCGCTGTGCGGGCCGATGGGCGAGGTGGCGCCGCGGCCGCCGTCCGGGCCGGTGGACGAGACGGCTCCGGTGCCGCCGAAGGCGCTGCCCGGCAGGCCCTCGCCCCGCTCGCGGGCATTGGACACCGCGCGCAGCCGGTCGACCGCGCCGTCCATCGCGAACTGCGCCGCGCCCAGGCCCTCGACGACGTAACCCCGGCGTGCCTGGCCGCTGTCCTCGAACGCCGACAGGATCCGGTACACCGCAGAGAAGCCGCCCTCGACGCCCTCCGCCGCGACCGCGCCCCGGGTCACCACGCCGTGCCGGTCGAGCAGGATCCGGGCCAGGGCGTGCGCGCGCACGGTGGGGTCCGGCTCGCGCTGCGGCAGCAGGGACCAGCGCCCGGCCACGGTCGGCGGGCCGGTACGGGAGACGGGCCGGGCGGAGGCCGTCAGGGAGCCGTAGCGGCCCCGCGGGACGGCCCGCTTGGCACGGTGGGCGGTGGAGCCCGCGGTACGTCCGGAGCCCAGCAGGGAGCGCAGCGGGGCCAGCGTGTCGTTGGTGAGCCGCCCGGACCAGGCCAGGTCCCAGACCGCGTCGGCCAGTTGGGGATCGGTGGCGTCGGGGTGGGTGGTGGCGCGGACCTGGTCGGCGATCTGACGGAAGAACAGGCCGTAGCCCCCGGAGAGGGCGTCGAGGACGGACTGGTGGAGGGCGGTGAGCTCCAGCGGGTGCGGCGGCGGGAGCAGCACGGGGGCCGCGTCCGCCAGATACAGGGAGACCCAGCCGTCCTTGCCCGGCAGGGCGCCCGCGCCGGCCCACACGATCTCGCCGGCCGCGGTGAGTTCGTCGAGCATCGCCGGCGAGTAGTTCGCCACGCGGGACGGCAGGACCAGCTTCTCCAGGGCCGAGGCCGGCACCGACGCGCCCTGCAACTGCTCCACGGCGCGCACCAGTCCGTCGACGCCGCGCAGCCCGTGCCCCCGGCCGATGTGCTGCCACTGCGGCAGGAACTGGGCGAGCGCGGCCGGTGCCACCGGCTCCAGCTCGTGCCGGAGCGCGGCCAGGGAACGGCGCCGGAGCCTGCGCAGCACCGCCGCGTCGCACCACTCCTGGCCGATGCCCGCCGGATGGAACTCGCCCTGTACGACCCGCCCGCCCGCGGCGAGCCGCTGCAACGCGCCCTCCGTGACCGCCACCCCGAGCCCGAAGCGGGCGGCCGCGGTGGCCGACGTGAACGGGCCGTGGGTACGCGCGTACCGGGCGAGCAGGTCGCCGAGCGGGTCCTTCACGGGCTCGGTGAAGGCTTCGGGGACCCCGACGGGCAGGGCCGTGCCGAGGGCGTCGCGCAGCCGGCCCGCGTCCTCGATCCCGGCCCAGTGCTCGGTACCGGCGATCCGGACCCTGATGGCCCGCCGGGCGCCCGCCAGTTCCGCCGCCCACTGCGGCTCGGCGCCCCGCTCGGCCAACTCGGCGTCCGTGAGCGGCCCGAGCAGCCGCAGTACGTCGGCCACGCCCTCCGGGTCCTTGATCCGGCGGTCCTCGGCCAGCCACTGGAGCTCGCGCTCCAGCTCGGTCAGCACCTCCGCGTCGAGCAGTTCGCGCAGCTCCGCCTGGCCCAGCAGCTCCGCCAGCAGCCGGGAGTCCAGGGAGAGCGCGGCCGCGCGGCGCTCGGCGAGCGGGGAGTCGCCCTCGTACAGGAACTGGGCGACGTACCCGAAGAGGAGGGAGCGGGCGAACGGGGACGGCTCCGGGGTGGTGACCTCGACCAGGCGGACCCTGCGGGATTCGAGGTCGCCCATCAGCTCGACCAGCCCGGGGACGTCGAAGACGTCCTGGAGGCACTCGCGGACCGCCTCCAGGACGATCGGGAACGATCCGAACTCGCTCGCCACCTGGAGCAGTTGGGCGGCGCGCTGGCGCTGCTGCCACAGCGGGGTGCGCTTGCCGGGGTTGCGACGGGGGAGCAGCAGCGCGCGGGCGGCGCACTCGCGGAAGCGGGCGGCGAACAGGGCCGAGCCGCCGACCTGGTCGGTGACGATCTGGTCGACCTCGCCCTTGTCGAAGGCGACGTCCGCCGCGCCCACGGGAGCCTGCTCGGTGTCGACCGTGTGGAAAGGTGTGCCGGCCTTCGGCGGGGCCTGGTCGAGCAGGTCCAGGCCCATCAGGTCGGCGTCGGGCAGCCGCAGCACGATGCCGTCGTCGGCGTGCATCACCTGGGCGTCCATGCCGTACCGCTCGGACAGCCGGGCACCGAGGGCGAGCGCCCAGGGGGCGTGCACCTGGGCGCCGAAGGGGGAGTGGACGACCACCCGCCAGTCGCCCAGCTCGTCGCGGAAGCGCTCCACGACGATCGTCCGGTCGTCCGGGACATGACCGCAGGCCTCGCGCTGTTCGTCCAGGTACGACAGCACGTTGTCCACCGCCCAGGCGTCCAGGCCCGCCGCCAGCAGGCGCAGCCGGGCGTCGTCCCTGGGGAGCGAGCCGACCTCGCGCAGGAACGCGCCGACCGCGCGGCCCAGTTCGAGCGGACGGCCCAGCTGGTCGCCCTTCCAGAAGGGCAGGCGGCCCGGGACGCCGGGGGCGGGGGAGACCAGGACCCGGTCGCGGGTGATGTCCTCGATCCGCCAGGAGCTGGTGCCCAGGGTGAAGACATCGCCCACCCGGGACTCGTACACCATCTCCTCGTCCAGCTCACCGACCCGGCCGCCGCCCTTCTTGGGGTCGGCGCCGGCCAGGAAGACCCCGAAGAGGCCGCGGTCGGGGATGGTGCCGCCGGAGGTGACGGCGAGCCGCTGGGCGCCGGGGCGGCCGGTGACCGTGCCCGCGACCCGGTCCCAGACCACGCGCGGGCGCAGCTCCGCGAACGCGTCCGACGGGTAGCGGCCCGCGAGCATGTCGAGGACCGCGGTGAACGCCGACTCCGGGAGCGAGGCGAAGGGGGCCGCGCGGCGGACCGTGGCGAGCAGGTCGTCGACCTGCCAGGTGTCCAGCGAGGTCATCGCCACGAGCTGCTGGGCCAGGACGTCCAGCGGGTTGGCCGGGACCCTCAGGGACTCGATGGAACCGGTGCGCATCCGCTCGGTGACCACGGCCGCCTGCACCAGGTCGCCCCGGTACTTGGGGAAGACCACGCCGGTGGAGACCGCCCCGACCTGGTGTCCCGCGCGGCCGACCCGCTGGAGCCCGGAGGCGACCGACGGCGGGGACTCGACCTGGACGACCAGGTCCACCGCGCCCATGTCGATGCCCAGTTCGAGACTGGAGGTGGCCACCACGGCGGGCAGCCGGCCGGCCTTCAGATCCTCCTCGACCAGGGCGCGCTGCTCCTTGGAGACCGAGCCGTGGTGGGCGCGGGCCAGGACCGGCGGGGCGCCCTGGGCCGCGCCCGAGCCGCCCATCAGCTCGGCCGGGGAGTGGTGTTCGTCCAGGGGCTCGCCGGTCGCGCGCTCGTAGGCGATCTCGTTCAGCCGGTTGCACAGCCGCTCCGCCAGGCGGCGCGAGTTCGCGAACACGATCGTCGAGCGGTGGGCCTGCACCAGATCGGCGATCCGCTCTTCCACATGCGGCCAGATCGACGGTTTCTCCGCCCTTTCGGCGCCGTCGGCGGCCGGGGAGCCGCCGAGCTCCCCCATGTCCTGCACCGGGACGACCACGGAGAGGTCGAACTCCTTGCCGGACCTGGGCTGGACGATCTCCACCTTGCGGTGCGGCGAGAGATAGCGGGCCACCTCGTCGACCGGGCGGACGGTCGCCGACAGGCCGATCCGGCGGGCCGGCCTGGGCAGCAGCTCGTCCAGCCGCTCCAGGGAGAGCGCGAGGTGCGCGCCGCGCTTGGTGCCGGCGACCGCGTGCACCTCGTCCAGGATCACCGTCTCGATGCCGGTCAGCGCGTCGCGCGTGGCCGACGTCAGCATGAGGAAGAGGGACTCCGGAGTGGTGATCAGGATGTCCGGGGGGCGGGTGGACAGGGCGCGGCGCTCGGCGGCCGGGGTGTCGCCGGAGCGGATGCCGACCCTCACCTCCGCCTCGGGCAGGCCGAGACGCACGGACTCCTGACGGATGCCGGTCAGCGGGCTGCGCAGGTTCCGCTCGACGTCGACCGCGAGGGCCTTGAGCGGCGACACGTACAGCACGCGGCAGCGCTTCTTCGGGTCGGCCGGAGGCGGGGTGGCGGCCAGCTGGTCCAGGGCGGCGAGGAAGGCGGCCAGCGTCTTGCCGGAGCCGGTCGGGGCGACCACCAGCACGTCCGAGCCCGCGCCGATGGCCTGCCACGCGCCCGCCTGGGCCGCGGTGGGCGCGGAGAACGCCCCCGTGAACCAGCCGCGGGTCGCGGGGGAGAAGCCGTCGAGGGCCCGGTGTGCGGATTTCGCCATGCGTCCATCCTGCACCCGGCTACTGACAACCGGGGCTGACCTGCGGCTTCGCCTGCGGCTGCGACGGGGGCCGGACGGGTCGGCAGCGGTTGAGAAGAGCCGGACGGGGTGTCGGCCGTCCGGGGGCGCACTTCGCCCGGATCGTCGGCGCCCCGACGGGCACCTGCCGGCGCGAGCGCAAGAATCGCGAGCGCAAGAATGGAGAAGACGTGCGGGACGGCCGCCCGTAACGTCCTGGGCGTGGCACAACAGACAGCACTCGAAGACATACACGACGAAGACGGGCCGAAGCCGGACTCCGCCGTCGTCCGGGACGCCCTCGGGGTCGGCGTCGCCGTAGGACTGTCCGGGTTCGCCTTCGGGGTGACCTCGGCGGGCAGCGGGCTCGGCCTGCTCCAGACCTGCGCGCTCAGCCTCCTGGTGTTCACCGGCGCCTCCCAGTTCGCCCTGGTGGGCGCGCTCGCGGCCGGCGGGAACCCGTTCACCGCGGCGGCCGGCGCCTTCTTCCTGGGGGTGCGCAACGCGTTCTACGGGCTGCGCCTCTCCCAGGTACTGGCCCTCCCGCGCGCGGTACGGCCGTTCGCCGCCCAGTGGGTGATCGACGAGACCACCGCGGTCACCCTGGCCCAGCCGACGCGCCGCACCGCCCGGCTCGGGTTCACCGTCACCGGGCTCAGTCTCTACGTGCTGTGGAACCTCACCACCCTGCTCGGCGCGCTCGGCGCCAAGGCCGTCGGGAACACCGACGCCTGGGGCCTGGACGCGGCCGGACCCGCCGTCTTCCTGGCCCTGCTCGCCCCCATGCTCAAGACCACGACCGACCGCGCGGTCGCCGCCCTCGCGGTGCTGCTGGGGCTCGGTCTGCTGCCCGTGCTGCCGGCCGGGGTGCCGGTCCTGGTGGCCGCGCTGGCGGCACCGGCCGCCCTGTTCGTCTCCGGCCGCCGGTCCGGCCGCGACCGTACCCGTGACGAGGCTACCGAGGAGACCCGGTGAACTTCTGGATCGCGATCGGCCTGACCGCCCTCGGCTGCTACGCCGTCAAACTCGCCGGACTGCTGGTGCCCGCGGGGGTGCTGGAGCGGCCGGTGGTGCGACGGCTGGCCGCCCTGCTGCCCGTGGCCCTGCTCGCGGCCCTCACCGCCCAGCAGACCTTCGCCGACGGGCACGCGCTGGTGCTGGACGCCCGGGCCGCGGGACTCGGGGCGGCCGCCGTGGCACTACTGCTGCGGGCGCCCTTCCTGCTCGTCGTCGGAGTCGCCGTGGCGGTGACGGCGGGGCTGCGCGCCATCACCGGCTGAGACTTCCGTCACCCGACGAAGCGGCCGTACGCCCTGAG
The DNA here is from genome assembly GCF_014645815.1 of Streptomyces fuscichromogenes. Lineage (GTDB taxonomy): Bacteria > Actinomycetota > Actinomycetes > Streptomycetales > Streptomycetaceae > Streptomyces > Streptomyces fuscichromogenes. The sequence goes on from NZ_BMML01000004.1 coordinate 27,038, forward strand.
GGTGAGCAGGGCCTCGACCGTCACCATGGAGCGGGCCTCCAGGGCGGCGGCCGGTGCCCACTGGCGCCAGCGGATCGGCCAGCCGCCGTCCGCCTCCTGCTCGGCGGTGAGGAAGTCGAGCGAACGGGTCATCTCCTCGTCGGTGAACCACGCGCGCGCGAGCGAGTCCGGGGACTTCGCGAAGTCGTGCGGGAAATGGTGCTCGCGCGGGGCGTAGCCGGGCGCAACCGGGAACGCGTCGAGGCGTTCCGGGTCCAGCGCGGCCAGTCGCCGTCCGCGCACCAGGCGGCCCAGCCGGTCGGCGGCCGCCTCCGCGCGCGGGCGGTCGGGCACCGTGTCCAGGAAGGCGACCGCGGCCTCGATCTCGTAGGGGTGCGACTTCTCCAGGCAGTCGATCGCCTGCCAGCAGAAGTCGGTGGCCCGGAACAGCCACGCGTGCCAGACCTCGTTGCGGTGCAGCAGGCCCACCACCGGACCGGTGGCGAGCAGCTCGCTGGGCGGGTTGTCGACGACCGGGACGAACGGTGCCACCGGATAGCCGCGCTGGCTCGGACGGACCGCCGGCAGTGCCCCGTCCGCCGTGGAGACGGCCGTCAGGTAGCGGCACAGGCGCTCCACCCGCTGTCCGCCGCACCGCTCGATGGCGTCCAGGACCCGCAGCGCGCGCCCGGTGTGCAGCGGCTGGCTCACCGGGCCGCGCAGATCGGGCTCCAGCGCGTGTCCGTAGCCGCCGTCCTCGTTGCGGTAGGCGTCCAGTGCCGTCTCCACCGGATCGGGACCGCCGGTCAGGAAGTGGTACGAGAAGAGACGTTGCTCCAGCACGCGCGCGGTGAGCCACATGAACTGTTCGGCGCGGGAGAGCGGGGTGTGCGCCGGGGGCGTAGGGGGGAGCGGGGAAGCTCCGGTTTCGGCCATGCGAAAGACCGTAGGGCGGAAAGCGGTCTCGGCAAGCGCTCCTGGGCAGGGCCCACTCTCAGGGGCGGGATACTGGTGTCATGCGGTTGACGGTCTTCTGGCAGCGGATGGCGGAACACTTCGGTTCCGGGTACGCCGACACCTTCGCGCGCGATCACGTGATGACGGAGCTCGGCGGGCTGACGGTGCACGAGGCGCTGGACTCCGGCTGGGAGGCGAAGGACGTGTGGCGTGTGGTCTGCACGGTCATGAACGTTCCGGGGGAGAGGCACTGACCGTGCACGAAGACCGGACACCGGCCACAGGTTGTCAGTGGCGTGGGCGAGACTTGCACCGTGGCACCCACTGACGACGACGGGCGTATCGCCCAGGACGCATCCCCGGTCGGTACGGCCGACCCGGTCGACACGACACCGCGCGCCGGATCCCCGGCCGCCGGCGCCGCGATGACGGGTGCCCGCATGCCGCGCTGGCTGCCGCGCGCCATGGTGCTGGCGCTGACCCTCGTCGCCGCCTTCCAGCTGGGCAGCTGGGCCTTCCACCAGCTCACCGGCCTGCTGATCAACATTCTCATCGCGTTCTTCCTGGCGCTCGCCATCGAGCCCGCGGTGAGCTGGATGGCCTCCCGTGGCCTGCGCCGCGGCTTCGCGACCTTCCTGGTCTTCCTCGGCCTGGCGATCGCCGTCGCGGGCTTCGTCACCCTGCTCGGCTCGATGCTGGCCGGACAGATCAACAAGATCGTCGAGGACTTCCCGGACTACCTGGACTCGGTCATCAACTGGGTCAACGAGACCTTCCACAGCCATGTGAGACGGGTCGACGTCCAGGAGGGCCTGCTGCACTCCGACTGGCTGCGCAAGTACGCGCAGAACAGCGCGGCCGGTGTGCTCGACGTCTCCGGGCAGGTGCTCGGCGGTCTGTTCCAGCTGCTGACGATCACCCTGTTCGCCTTCTACTTCGCCGCCGACGGCCCCCGGCTGCGCCGCACCCTGTGCTCCGTGCTGCCGCCCGCCCGCCAGGCCGAGGTGCTGCGCGCCTGGGAGATCGCCGTCGACAAGACCGGCGGCTATCTGTACTCGCGCGGTGTGATGGCGCTGATCTCCGGCATCGCCCACTACATCCTGCTGGAGGCCCTGGGCGTGCCGTACGCGCCCGTGCTGGGCGTCTGGGTGGGGCTGGTCTCGCAGTTCATCCCCACCATCGGCACCTATCTCGCCGGTGCGCTGCCGATGCTGATCGCGTTCACCGTGAACCCCCTGTACGCGGTGTGGGTGCTGGTGTTCGTCGTGATCTACCAGCAGTTCGAGAACTACATGCTCCAGCCCAAGCTGACCTCCAAGTCGGTCGACATCCACCCGGCGGTCGCCTTCGGCTCGGTCATCGCCGGCACCGCGCTGCTGGGCGCGGTCGGCGCCCTGATCGCCATCCCGGCCGTCGCCACCCTCCAGGCGTTCCTGAGCGCCTACGTGAAGCGCTACGACGTCACCGACGACCCGCGGGTGCACGGTCACCGCCGGCGTGGCGCGGGCGGCCCCGGCCTGCTCACGCGCATACGGCGGCTGATATGGCAGCGGCCGGCCGAGGAGCCCGAGGAGAACTCGGCCTGACGGCCGCCGCTACCGGCGGGCGAGCACCGCCCACGCTCCGGCCGCGGCCACCGCGGCCGCGTAGCAGCCCACCGCCACGGCCACGGTCCGCCACCGCGCCTGCTCGCTCCAGGAGGTGCGGGACAGCAGCCAGGCCAGTGCGGGCAGGACCAGTACCGCGTGCAGGCTGACCCCGTGCAGCGGCTTGAGCGGGGCCGTCGAGTCGTACGCCGCCTCCTGGTGCCCGGTCCGGACGAGCACCACCCCACGCGCGATCATCGCGGCTCCCGACGCCAGCGCCACCAGCAGGATCGCGAACCCGGAGCGCACCGCGAGCGCCATGCCCACGGGACCGGCCGGCCGGTGCCGGAAGGACGCCACCGCGAAGACGGTGAGCACCACCACCAGGATCCCGCCGCCCACCGCGAGCGACATGGACACCGCCGTGTCGAAGGGCGTCTCCATGTCGAGGTGCGAGGGCACCCGCCGCCACGCCTGGAGGGTGATCCCGCCCACCTCCAGCACGCAGTCCGCGGCGAACACGAGGAGCAGTACGGTCCGCAGCCGTTCCCCGACCTTCAGGTACGAGGTGACCCAGGTGACCGCGATCAGCGTCAGCCCGAAGGAGAGCCCGAAGGTGACGGGCTTGCGCCAGGACACCGGCCCGTACCAGGGGCCGCCGTCGACCGCGAACACCACCAGATGCGCCAGACCGGAGAGGACGAGGAGCGCACCGGTCGTGTGACAGAGACGCTCGGCGGGGCGCACCCCGGTCAGCGGGTTCGCCGGCGGCTTTCGGGGCGGGCTCTTCAGGGAGGAGGGCATGCGCCCAGCCTCCCGGTGGCCGCCCGCGCGGTCGTCGTCCGGCCGAAGACAGCCGTCGTACGCCGTGCGGAGTAGGGGGATGCGGCGTAGCGGGATCAGGGGGATGCGGGGGTGATCAGGAGACCGTGGCGGCCGGTGGGGTCCACCGGCGGGTGCGGGGTACGGCGCCCGGGACGCCGTAGTCCTTCCTGAGGTGTTCGGGGATGGCGTAGTGCATGACGCGGCCACGGGTGAGCGAGGACAGCTCCAGGACGGTGGTGAGGTGGCCGAGGCGGTCCAGGGCCCAGGCGCCCAGCGGGGAACGGTCCTCGATGGTCTCCAGGACGCCGAGAAGGTGCGGCACCGCCTTGACCACCGTGTCCCACGGGGTGCGCGGCACCTCCAGCCAGTCGGCGCAGGTGTCGCCGACCAGATGGCGGATCAGGGCCGAGACGACCGGGTCGAAGAAGGTGCCGGGGACGACCTCCTCGTAGAGGTCGATGAGCTGCCGGGTGAGGACCACGCCCTCCTCGGAGGGGCCCATGTGCCGGACCATGTACAGATCGAGGAAGACGCGCGCCTCGTCCAGGGTCTTCGGGACGGCCTCCTGGTCGACGCCGAGCATGGCGCCCACCACCCGCCACGCGTAGTAGTACGCCTCCGCGCCCTCCGTGGACAGATGGATGCCCAGCCGGTGCAGGCTGTCGAGGACCAGCAGCGAGAAGAACATCTGCCCGCCGATCATGTCCTCCTGGCAGATCGGCGTGCCGAGCGCCTCGGTGTCCCAGCGGTTCTCGCGCCTGAGGTGGTGCCGGATGGAGGCGTGCAGCAGGCGCACCTTCTGGGCGGCCGGGATGAAGCGGCTGCCGGCCTCGAAGGCGTCGGGCTGCATGAGGTGGACGGTGAACTGACCGGTCTCCGCCATGCGCTTGGACGGGTACCTCAGCCCGTGGGTGGCCGACAGCAGCTTCGCCACACGCGGGACGACGTAGCAGGCGGGCATGGAGGCGAAGGACAGCGCGGTCGAGATGTGCACGTTGTTGTCGATGAAGAACAGCCGGGCCTTCTCCATCTCGCCCCAGTCCACCCAGGACGGCGGTACCCGGGTGGCCTCCAGGTACTCCCGCGCGACATCGGGCAGCCCGTCCGGCAGGGGCGTGCCGGCGGTGGAGACGTAGCGCATCAGCGTGTTGAACGTGCCCACCTCCCCGCGTTCGAAGAGTGCGGCGACCGTGGCGTCGGCGAGTTCGTCGCCGGCGTGCCGCAGGGTGTCCATCGAGGCCTCGGTGTGGGTCACGGCAGGGCTCCTTGTCGTCGCAGGTGTCGTGGTGGTTGTCGTGGTGGCTGTCGTCCCGGGCGTCCCGGGCGTCCCGGGCGTCGTCCGGGCCCCCGTGGGTTCGTCGGCGTCAGGACAGGCGGACCGTGGCCGAGTGGGCCAGCGAGGTCAGGGCGCCGGCGGCGGGGGCCGGCACGTTCAGTCCGTGGAGGGCGTCGAGTGCTTCCGCGACCCGCGCGCCGATCATGTGCTCGATCCGGTCGGGTGCCCCGAGCCGGCACATCACCTCGCGGACCGCGTCCAGGCCGTCCGCGTCCAGGTCACGGCTGCCGAGCAACGCGCCCAGCCGCTCCCGGTCGTCGGCACGGGCGAGGCGCCAGGTCTCCGCGAGCAGGGCGGTGGGCCGGTGGCCGCGTACGTCGTCGGCGTTGGCCTTGCCGGTGTGCTCCGGTGCCCCGAACAGGCCGAGCAGGTCGTCGCGCAGCTGGAAGGCCTCGCCCAGCGGCAGTCCGTACGCGGAGTACCCCTCGCGCAGCCGCTCGCCGGCCCCGGCCAGGGCGCCGCCGATCAGCAGGGGCTGCTCGACGGTGTACTTCGCGGTCTTGTAGCGGATCACCTTCAGCGAGGCGGTGGTGTCCGGACCGGCTCCGGTGCGCAGGATCTCCAGGCACTCGCCCGCGATCAGCTCCCGGGCCAGCACCGACCACAGGGGGCGGGCCCGCGCGAGGTAGGCGGCGGGCAGCCCGCAGGTCGCGAACAACTGCCCGGCCAGTGACATCAGCAGATCGCCCACGAGCATCGCCAGCGACCGCGCGGTGTCGTCGGCGCGCGGACGGTCCCGTACGGCGGCACGAAGGGCGAGGTGCGGGGTGGGGCGCCCGTGCCGCAGCGGGCTGTCGTCGATGAGGTCGTCGTGCACGACGGCGGCGGCGTGCACGAGTTCCATGGACGCGGTCGCCCGCACCAGCGCCTCGCTGTCCGGCTGGCCCACCGCACGCCAGCCCCAGTAGCAGAACGCCGCCCGCAGCCGCTTGCCGTCCGTGACCGCCGCCTCCAGTTGCTCGGCCACCGGGGCCAGCAGCGGGTCGACCGCCGCGAACAGGTCGGCCTCCCGGGCGACGAACCCGCGCAGCACCTCGTCGACGCGGCTCTTGAAGGCGCCCGGATCCCACCGGTCAGTCATCGCCGGCGGTCCGCCGGACGAGGGCGTGCCGGGCGAGGATCTCCAGATGGGCCGGGGGCACGTTCGTGTACCGGTCCAGGGCCAGGCGTCCCCGCGCGGTGAGGTCGTGCTCGGCCTCCGCCGCCAGCGCACCGGCGTCCGAGCGGCGCAGCAGCCCCCGTAACGTCCCGAAGGCGGTGCCCACCGTGCTCACCGCCAGATCGGCCAGCCCCGCCGCCAGCAGTACGGCCTGCTCGTCCAGACCGCGTCGTCCCGTCTGTCGTCCCGTCTCACGTGTCATGCGTTCTCCCACCCACGGCACACAGGGGCGGCGCCGCTCCCCGGCCGCCTCTTCGAGCATCGCGGCGCGACGGGCGCGGGCATGCGGAAACTCACGATCGGGTGAACGCCGTGGCGAACCGAGCGGATCACTGCGGCGCGGTCCCCGCTTCCGGCCTCGGCTTTCGCGCCCCGAGCACCCCGCCCGTGCGCCGCGCACCGCTGCTCCCGCGCGCCGTGCGTCACGCCTTCGCCGCGGTACGCCGTCGTCGCGCGCTCGGTGAGCGGGGGTGAGCGGGGGTGAGCGGTGGGTGAGCGGTGGGTGAGCACCCTGCGGGGAAGTGGCGGGAGTACCGCGTGGTGCGCTTGACACGAAAATCGAACATCCATTCTTATGGAGGCTCCGGAACGACTCGCGGCGGGGATCCCAGCGGAAGTTCGACACGGTTTCGGTGGAGACGTCCCCGAGTTATCCACAGGCCGGACCGGCGTCGGGGCGCATTGTCAGTGGCAGGCGTTAGCGTCTTTGACGTGAAGCGATCGACTCAAGCAAACCGGGTGGAACCCATGGCAGGAACTGACCGCGAGAAGGCGCTCGACGCCGCGCTCGCTCAGATTGAACGGCAATTCGGCAAGGGCGCGGTCATGCGCATGGGCGACCGGACCAAGGAGCCCATCGAGGTCATCTCGACCGGGTCGACCGCGCTCGACGTCGCGCTGGGTGTCGGTGGCCTGCCGCGCGGCCGCGTCGTGGAGATCTACGGACCGGAGTCCTCCGGCAAGACGACCCTGACCCTGCACGCCGTGGCCAACGCGCAGAAGGCGGGCGGCCAGGTCGCGTTCGTGGACGCGGAGCACGCCCTCGACCCCGAGTACGCGCAGAAGCTCGGCGTCGACATCGACAACCTGATCCTCTCCCAGCCGGACAACGGCGAGCAGGCCCTGGAGATCGTGGACATGCTGGTCCGCTCCGGCGCCCTCGACCTCATCGTCATCGACTCCGTCGCCGCGCTCGTCCCGCGCGCGGAGATCGAGGGCGAGATGGGTGACAGCCACGTCGGTCTCCAGGCCCGTCTGATGAGCCAGGCGCTGCGGAAGATCACCAGTGCGCTCAACCAGTCCAAGACCACCGCGATCTTCATCAACCAGCTCCGCGAGAAGATCGGCGTGATGTTCGGCTCCCCGGAGACCACGACCGGTGGCCGCGCGCTGAAGTTCTACGCCTCGGTGCGCCTCGACATCCGCCGCATCGAGACCCTGAAGGACGGCACCGAGGCGGTCGGCAACCGCACCCGGGTCAAGGTCGTCAAGAACAAGGTGGCCCCGCCCTTCAAGCAGGCCGAGTTCGACATCCTCTACGGCCATGGCATCAGCCGCGAGGGCGGCCTGATCGACATGGGCGTGGAGAACGGCTTCGTCCGCAAGGCCGGCGCCTGGTACACGTACGAGGGCGACCAGCTCGGCCAGGGCAAGGAGAACGCGCGCAACTTCCTCAAGGACAACCCCGACCTGGCCAACGAGATCGAGAAGAAGATCAAGGAGAAGCTGGGCGTCGGCGTCCGTCCGGAGCAGCCCGCCGCCGAGCCGGGCGCGGACGCGGCGGTCACCACCGCGGCCGCGGACGACACGGCGAAGGCGGTGCCCGCCCCGGCCGCCGCCAAGGTCACCAAGCCCAAGGCCGCCACCGCCAAGAGCTGACGCCGTGACACGACGAACCGACTGGGCCGACCACGAGTACGCGTCCCCGTCCCCCGGCGGCGCGTGGGGGAGGGGCACCGGGGGCGACCCGGGCTCCGCCGGGGACGGTGACGAGGCCTACGGCACGGGCGGCGACAGCTACGGGCGGGGCAGCGCGTATGGCGGCTCGTACGAGGACGGCACGCACGACGGCCCGGACGGGCCCCGCGGGCACGGATCACCCGGCCGTGGCCCGCGGAAGCCCGGGACACGCCGTCGGGGTGGCTTCGGGGAGCCGTCCGCTGAGGACGGGGGTTCCTCCTCCTTGTCGAGGGCCGAGCAGGGGGAACCTCCGGCGGACCCGGCTGAGCGGGCGCGGGCGATCTGTCTGCGCCTGCTCACCGGGTCCCCGCGCACCCGGAAGCAGCTCGCGGACGCCCTGCGCAAGCGGGAGATCCCGGACGATGTCGCCGAGGAGGTGCTGTCGCGGTTCGAGGAGGTCGGGCTGATCAACGACAGCGCGTTCGCGGACGCCTGGGTGGAGTCCCGGCACCACGGCCGGGGACTGGCCCGGCGCGCACTCGCCCAGGAACTGCGCACCAAGGGCGTCGACCCGGCGCTCGTCGACGAGGCCGTCGCCCAGCTCGACTCCGAGCAGGAGGAGGAGACGGCCCGCGAACTCGTCGCCCGCAAGCTCCGCTCCACCCGGGGCCTCGACCGGGACAAGCGCGTCCGCCGCCTCGCCGGCATGCTCGCCCGCAAGGGGTACTCCGAGGGCATGGCCCTGCGGGTGGTCCGGCGCGCGCTGGAGGAGGAGGGCGAGGACCCGGAGTTCCTGACGGGCGGGGACTTCTGACGGGGCGACGGCCCCGGCGGGGGTGAGGTCATCCCCCTGCCAAGATGCCGGACCACCGCGGTGCCCGGAGCTCGGGCTGCTCGGACCGGCCGGTGCACCCGCCGTCAGGTGCTCCGGACGCTGCGCACCGAAGCGCTGTCCGTGCTGATGCTCGCCGGACCGCGGATGGCTGCGGATGGCTACGGCGTGCGCACTCTTAGCGTGCGTGCGCGGGCGGGGCCGATTCGTTTGGGGCGGCGGTAGCTTCGCCCGGTCCCGCCACCCGCCGGGAACTCCCTGTGCCGGCAACTCCCCTGAGAGGCCGGCGAGTCCGTGCGCTCGAAAGGCGGCCCCAGCATGCCCGGAACTGTTCGCACCCGAAGAGCCCTGGCCGCCTTCGGACTCGTCGCCGGGCTCGCACTGGGCGGCTGTGCGTTCGACTCGACCCGGGCGAGTGACGACGACGGCCCGCTGGTGATCGGGTTCGTGAACGGCGGGACCACTCGGTTCCACACCTGCCTGCAGCGGGCCGTGGTGAAGACGGCCAGGGACAACTTCGCCAGGATCATCACGGCAGACTCGCATCAGGACGCCGCCCGGGAACTGTCCAACATCGAGGACATGATCGCGCGCAAGGTGGGCGTGATCGTCATTCAGACGGTCAGCACCGATGCGCTGGAGAAGGACATCGCGAAGGCGCGCAGCGCGCACATCCCCGTCTTCCTGACCTCGGTCGACGCCGACCCCTCGGACATCCTCGGGGCGGTCGTGGTGGATCTGAAGGAGGTGGGCGAACTGGACGCCGGGTGGATCGCCGACGCCGCGGCCGGACGGCAGGTGCGGGTCGGCGTGGTCGCCGGGGCGCCCGGCGCCGCCTCCGACCTGCTCGTCGGCGGCTTCACCAAGGCGTTGCCGGCCAACGCGAAGGTGGTCGCCGACCAGCCGGGCATGTTCGACGCGGCCAAGGCGAAGAGCGTCGCCGCGAGCATGATCAAGGCCCATCCCGACCTGGACTACGCGTTCGTCGCCAACGAGGAGATGGCCTTCGGGGCGCGCAAGGCGTTCGACGCGGCCGGGGCCACCGGCGTGCAGATCGTCACCGTCAACGGCACGGACGAGGGGCTGGCCGCCCTCAAGGACGGGCGGTTCGCCGCCACGGTCTCCAACTCGGCTGCGGACATGGGCCAGTTGGCGGTGGAGAACACGATCGCCCTGCTGCGCGACGAGAAGGCCGACAAGATCGCCAAGGCCCGGATCAGGCTGGTCACCAAGGACAACGCGGATATCGCGCCCGTGTACTGCCCGACGGACGACTAGGGGACGTCGTTCGGATCAGGCCGGCTGTGACGAACGGTGGGTACTGGCCGACCCGAGCGGGGTCCGGTGCGGGCCAGGGCCCGCGACGCCGGCCTGATCCACACGACCCCCTAGGCCTGGCCGGGTGTGACCGGCAGGCCCGCTGACTTCCATGCCTGGAAGCCGCCGACCAGGTCCGTCGCCCGGTGCAGGCCCAGCTGGTGCAGGGAGGCGGCGGCCAGGCTGGAGGCGTAGCCCTCGTTGCAGATCACGACGACCTGGATGTCGTGGCCGGTGGCCTCCGGAGCCTTGTGGCTGCCCTGGGGGTCCAGCCGCCACTCCAGTTCGTTTCGCTCTATGACGAGGGCGCCGGGTATCACCCCGTCCCGCTCGCGCAGCGCCGCGTACCGGATGTCGACCAGCAGGGTCTCGCCGGTGCGCGCCGCGTCGTACGCCTCCTGCGCCTCGACGCGCCGGTAGTCGGCGCGCACCCGCTCCAGCAGTTCGTCGATGCCCACCGGGCGGGGCTCCAGCGGACGGGGTTCCACCGGTTCCGTGCCGCTCACTGCCAGTCCTCCGGGCGCTCGACCTGCTCCAGGCGCAGCACCTGTCCGGTGCGGCTGTAGCGGCGGATCCGCGGCAGCGGCGGGTAGTAGGCGTGGACGGAGACCGCGTGGTGCTCGGTGGACTCGTTGAGCACCTCGTGGACGTGATCGCGTCCGAAGGACCTGCCCTTCCCGGCCGGCAGCCGGCGCTCGCGGTCGACGCCCTCGGAGAGCTCCAGGGTCTTCCAGCCGTCGGTGGGCAGCCGGGTGGCCAGCGAGTACTCCTTCAGCTCACCGGTGGCGGTGAGGAAGGCGCCGACCGACTCGGCATGGTCGTGCCAGCCGGTGCCGGAGCCCGGCGGCCAGCCGATCAGCCAGGCCTCGCTGCCGGCCGGGCCCTCCAGCCGTACCCAGGTGCGGCCCTCGGGGTCGAGCGGGAGCGAGGCGATCAGGTCGGTGTCGGCGGCCGTACGCCGGACGAAGTCGAGCAGGTCCGCCTGGGTGGGCGCGGCGCCGGTCGCAGGCGCGGACGGGGAAACGGAGGAGGCGGAAGAGAGGGAGGCAGACACGTGCACCGATCCTGACGAGGGTTCGCAGAAGCGGGCGCAGACGGCGCCCGGAGAGAAGAGGAGTGCGAAATCAGCAGGACGGAAGACACACGCAGCCCGCATAGCGGACCAGGTCCACATGGACCTTCCGCCACAGGCGCACAGTCGTGTCGTTCACGATCCGGAGTACACCATGCCGGTGCGGGCCGGTCAACTCACCGTCAGCATGTGGACCACGGGGTCCCCCGTGGTCACCGGGTGCGGGAACCGGCCTCCGCCCCGGCCCCCGACCTCTGCTCCGCCCGCTCGGTCCGCTCGGTCTCTTCGGCCACTTCGGTGTCTTCGGCCTGCTCCGTCCGGTCCCGGTCCTTGCCGCCCAGCGTCGCCTCGGCCGCCGCGTACAGGTCGGCGGGGCGGACCCCGTTGAGCGCGGTGACCAGATGGCCGTCGGGGCGCACGAGCAGCACGGTGTGCGCCGGTGCGCCCGGGTAGGTCTCGGAGACCAGCAGTTCGGCGGGGTGCGGCAGCGCGGTCACGGCCGCCGCGAGCCGGGGCATGATCCCGGCGGAGACCCAGTGCTTGCGGTCCCACACCCCCGTACCGGGCGCGACGAGGACGACGAGCAGCGCGCCGCGGCCCAGCCGGGAGCGCAGCTGGACGAAGGAGCCGTCCTCCGCCGTGACCCGGACATCGGTGACCGGTGTCCCCGGCGGGGTGTCGACCGGGATCTCGTGCTCCAGGTGCCGGGGTGCGAGCGGTGAGTCGGCGTACGCCCCCGGCGCACCGAGCGGACCGTGCCCCAGGTGACCGTCCGCCAGCAGCGCGTCGTGCCCCCGGGACGTGCCGGGGACGAACCCGCGCAGTGCGCCACCGCCGCGCAGCACCGGCAGCACCTGGTCGGCGGCGCGCAGCCGGGCCGCGACCGCCGTGCGCCGCTCGGTCTGGTAGCTGTCCAGCAGAGCCTCGTGCGGGCCGTGGTGCCAGGCCGGGGCGAGCTTCCAGGCGAGGTTGTCGACGTCCCGCAGCCCCTCGTCGAGGCCGTGCGTCCCGAGCGCGCCGAGCAGGTGCGCGGCGTCCCCGGCGACGAACACCCGGCCCACCCGCCACCTGCGGGCGAGGCGGTGGTGCACGGTGTGGACTCCGGTGTCGAGCAGGTCGTACGGGGGTGTGGTGCCGCCCGTCCAGCCCGCGAGGGTCTCGCGGATCCGGGTCACGAGCAGTTCGGGTGTGACCAGGTCCTTGCCGGGCGGGAGCAGCCAGTCCAGGCGCCACACGCCGTCCGGGAGGGGGCGGGCGGTCACCTCCCCGGCCGAGGGCCCGGACATCCGCCACGGCGGTGTCCGATGGAGCAACGCCTGACCGGGCCACGGAAGTTCCGTGCGCAGTGCGGCGACCGCGTGCCGTTCCACCGCGGTGCGGCCCGGGAAGCGGATGTCCAGGAGCTTGCGGACGGTCGAGCGGGGGCCGTCGCAGCCCACCAGATAGCTGCCGCGCCACCAGGTGCCCCTGGGGCCGCGGGTGTGCGCGGTGACGCCGGAGCGCTCCTGTTCGACGGTGTCCAGGCGGCTGTCGGTGACGACCTTGACCAGCGGTTCGTCGGCGATCGCGGTGCGCAGGGCGTTGGTCAGCACGTGCTGCGCGATGTGCAGCGGGGCCGGCTCACCGGCGTCGTCGAAGACCACCTCGCGCAGCACCTGCCGGCGCCGCATCGACCGCCAGCCGGTCCAGCGGACGCCCAGGTCGTCCAGGGGCGCGCCGCTCAGCCGCGTCAGCAGGGCGGCGGTGTCCTCGCGGAGCACCACCGTGCGCGCCGGGCGCGGATCGTCCTTGCCCGGACCCTCGTCCAGGACGACGGACGGTACCTCCTGGCGGGCCAGCGCCAGGGCGAGCGTGAGCCCGACGGGCCCCGCTCCGACGATGATCACCGGGTCCACGGCGCGGCGCCCCCTGCCCGTACGCAAGTCCCGGCGGACATGGGTGAACAAGTGGGTGGAGCAGGGTGCACGATCACAGAACGTATGCAACAGACTGGGCGCCACCCGGTCAAGCGGCGCACCCGGGGACACGTCAGCATGGCGGGCGCGCGGCGACCGTCCGGCCGCCGGAACGAGACGCCGACGGGGGTCCGCCGTCCGCCGCGACGCGCCGGCGACGATGTCTGCCCGCTCGCCGTAACGCGTCGGCGGCGACGTGCGTCCTGCCGCCGCGACGCGACGGAGGCGGCGGCCGTCTGGGCGCCGTCTCCGTCCCTGGTGCGCGGTTCGCCCCCGGGTCAGGCGGAGGCTCCCGAGGCGTACGCGCCGGGCACCTCGGCCGTGTTCGGGGCCTGGCCGTCCTCGGCGCCGAGGACCGCGCCGGTGCCCCGCTTGCTGCGCCGCAGCCGGCGCTCCAGCCAGGAGGCGAACGTGGTGAGCGCGAGGTTCAGCAGGATGAAGATGACCGCGACGACGACGAAGCTGGGGATCACGTTGGCGTAGTTGGCGGCGAGCGTGCCACGTGCCGTGAGCAGTTCCGTGAACTGGAGCATCACACCGCCCAGCGCGGTGTCCTTCACGACCACCACGAGCTGGCTCACGATGGCCGGCAGCATCACGGTGACCGCCTGCGGCAGCAGGATGCTCGCCATCGTCTGCCCCTTGCGCAGTCCGACGGCGTACGCCGCCTCCGTCTGCCCCTTGGGAAGCGCGAGGACGCCGGCCCGTACCACCTCGGCGAGGACCGAGGCGTTGTAGAGCACCAGGCCGGTGACGACCGCGTACAGCGGCCGTTCGTCACTGCCGACATCGGTGGAGCGGACGTAGAACTCCTGGGCGAACAGCATCAGCAGCAGCACCGGGATCGAGCGGAAGAACTCCACCACCCAGGCCGCCGGGATCCGCACCCAGCGGTGGTCGGACATCCGGGCTATGCCGAGGACCGCGCCCAGCGGAAGGGCGATCACCATGGCGAGCGCGGCCGCCTTGAGGGTGTTGCCGAGGCCCGGCAGCAGATACGTGGTCCACGCCTCGGAGGTGGTGAACGGCTGCCACAGGTCCCACTTCAGCTGGCCCTTGTCGTCCAGCTTCTGCCAGACCCACCAGACCAGCAGGGCGAGGAGCAGCACGAAGACGACGGAGAGGATCACATTGCGCCGCTTGGCGCGGGGCCCGGGGGCGTCGTACAGGACGGAGCTCATCGCTTCACCGCCAGGCGCTTGGCGAGCCGGCCGAGGAGCAGGCCGGTCGGGAGGGTCAGGACCACGAAGCCGAAGGCGAAGACCGCGCCGATGGACAGCGTCTGGGCCTCGTTCTCGATCATCGTCTTCATCAGGGCGGCGGCCTCGGCCACGCTGATCGCGGCCGCCACCGTGGTGTTCTTGGTCAGCGCGATCAGGACGTTGGCCAGCGGGCCGATCACCGCGCGGAAGGCCTGCGGCAGCACGATCAGCCGCAGGGTCTGGGAGAAGTTCAGCCCGATCGCGCGGGCCGCCTCGGCCTGTCCGACGGGCACGGTGTTGATGCCGGAGCGGATCGCCTCGCAGACGAAGGCCGCGGTGTAGGCGCTCAGCCCGAGGACGGCGAGGCGGAAGCCCTGCACCTTGAAGTCGGAGGCGCCGAGCGTCACGCCGAAGATGTCGGCGAGACCGAGCGAGGTGAAGATGATGATGACCGTCAGGGGGATGTTCCGGACGATGTTGACGTAGGCGGTGCCGAACCCGCGCATCAGCGGGACCGGGCTGACCCGCATCGCGGCCAGCAGGGTGCCCCAGACCAGGGAGCCGACGGCGGAGAAGACGGTCAGTTTCACCGTCGTCCAGAACGCCCCTAGGACGTCGTAGCCTTGCAGAAAGTCGAACACGTTTTCCCGCGCTTCCGGGTGTGTGGCGTACGGGGAGGACATGGCGCGCCGCCGCCGGGGAAGCGGTGGCGGCGGCGCGCGCGAGGAACCGTGCGATGGTCCGCCCGGGTCCCTGCATCGGTGGTGAACCGCCTTGCGGGGTGCCTTACTTGACGATCGCGCCGATCTTCGGGGCGGGCTCGTTCTTGTACTCCGCCGGACCGAAGTTCTTGTCGACGGCCTTCTGCCAGGAGCCGTCGCTGACCATCTTCTCCAGCGCCTTGTTGATCTTGTCGACGGTCGCGGTGTCGCCCTTCTTGACGCCGATGCCGTAGTTCTCGTTGCTCAGCTTCAGGCCGGCGAGCTTGAACTGGCCCTTGTACTTGTCCTGCGCGGCGAAGCCCGCGAGGATCGAGTCGTCCGTGGTCACCGCGTCGACGGAGCCGCTCTGCAGGCCGGCGATGCACTCCGAGTAGGTGCCGACCTCCTTGAGGTTGGCCTTCGGGGCGATCGTCTGCTGGATGTTCTGCGCCGAGGTCGAACCCGTCACGGAACACAGCTTCTTGCCGTTGAGGTCCTCGCCCTTGGCGATCGTCGAGGCCTTCTTGACCAGCAGGTCCTGGTGGGCCAGCAGGTACGGGCCGGCGAAGTCCACCTTCGCCTTGCGCTCGTCGGTGATCGAGTAGGTCGCCGCGATGAACTTCACGTCACCGCGCGCGAGGGCGTTCTCCCGGTCGGCGCTCTTGGTCTGCACGAACTCGATCTGGCTCGGCTTGTAACCGAGCTGCCCGGCGACATAGGTGGCCACGTCCACGTCGAAGCCCGAGAAGGAGCCGTCGGGCTCCTGGAGGCCGAGACCGGGCTGGTCGTACTTGATGCCGACCTTGATCTTGCCGCCGCCCGAGGAACCGCTGTCGTCCTTGTCGCTGCTGCCGCACGCCGTGGCGGACAGAGCGAGCGCGAGTACGGCGGCCGAGGCGGCGGTGACCTTGCGAAGCTGCATGATGAACATCCCTCGTTCTGGTGAGGACGGGTGTGAGGACGGCTGTGAAGGCAGTCGTGAAGGCAGTCGTGAAAACAGCTGCGAAGACGGCTGCGAAGACGGCTGTGAAGGCGTCCAGGAAAGGAAGCGGGTCCTGCCGCGCCTCAGTGGTGCAGGATCTTCGACAGGAAGTCCTTGGCCCGGTCGCTGCTCGGGTTGCTGAAGAACTGGTCCGGCGTGGCCTGTTCGACGATCCGGCCGTCGGCCATGAAGACCACCCGGTTCGCGGCCGAGCGGGCGAAGCCCATCTCGTGGGTGACGACGATCATCGTCATGCCGTCCCGGGCCAGCTGCTGCATGACCTCCAGGACCTCGTTGATCATCTCGGGGTCGAGGGCCGAGGTCGGCTCGTCGAAGAGCATGACCTTCGGGTCCATGGCCAGCGCCCGCGCGATGGCGACGCGCTGCTGCTGGCCGCCGGAGAGCTGTGCGGGGTACTTGTCGGCCTGGGTGCCCACCCCGACCCGGTCGAGCAGGGCGCGGGCCTTCACCTCGGCCTGCTTCCGGTCCGCCTTGCGGACCTTGATCTGCCCGAGCATGACGTTCTCGAGCACGGTCTTGTGCGCGAACAGGTTGAAGGACTGGAAGACCATGCCGACATCGGCGCGCAGCCGGGCCAGTTCCTTGCCCTCCTGGGGCAGCGGCCTGCCGTCGATGGTGATCGTTCCGGCGTCGATGGTCTCCAGGCGGTTGACGGTGCGGCAGAGAGTGGACTTGCCGGACCCGGAGGGCCCGATCACCACGACGACCTCGCCGCGGGCGATCGTCAGGTCGACGTCCTGGAGCACGTGCAACGCGCCGAAGTGCTTGTTGACGCTCTTCAGGACGACCAGGTCGCCGGTCGCGGCCACCTCTTCCTTGGCCACCGATACTTCGGTCATCGCTTTCGGGCTCCGTCCTCCTCGGTTGCGGAGGAATGTAGTTTTCGCTGATGAGCGGCGTCAGCACATCTGAGCGAGATCTGAGGATCACGATCCGATCGCAATCGGGCGCATGATGTGGCGCCCTCGGCCGCCCGCGTTTCGGCCGGGTAACGGAAACCGCACGTCACCGGAACCCACTTGACGCCGTCGGCGTCCATCAGCGTGACTGCCCTGTGCACGCGCGTGTGCGCGCGTTTTCTACAATGCGCGGGTTTTCCACTGACAAGCCGACGACGAACCGCGACCGTACGACCGCTGAACCGGAGGGGGCCGGAATGAGAGTGCTGCTCGTCGAGGACGACAACCACGTCGCCGCCGCGCTCTCCGCGGTGCTGGCCCGGCACGGGTTCTCCGTCACCCATGCCCGCAACGGCGAGGAGGCCCTCAAGGCCCTCGTCCCCGACAGCGACGGCTTCGACGTCGTCCTCCTCGACCTCGGCCTGCCCGACCAGGACGGCTACGAGGTCTGTGGCAAGATCCGCAAGCGCACCGCCACCCCGGTGATCATGGTGACCGCCCGCTCCGACGTCCGCTCCCGCATCCACGGCCTCAACCTCGGCGCCGACGACTACGTGGTGAAGCCGTACGACACCGGGGAACTGCTCGCCAGGATCCATGCCGTCAGCCGGCGGACCCACCACGAGGACGGCCCGGGTGACGGGGACGGCGCGCTGCTGCTCGGCCCCGTCCGGATCGAACTGCCCACCCGCCAGGTCAGCGTGGACGGCAAGGCCGTCCAGCTCACCCGCAAGGAGTTCGACCTGCTGGCGCTGCTCGCGCAGCGGCCCGGCGTGGTCTTCCGCCGGGAACAGATCATCAGCGAGGTCTGGCGCACCAGCTGGGAGGGGACCGGCCGCACCCTGGAGGTGCATGTCGCCTCCCTGCGCGCGAAACTGCGCATGCCGGCGCTGATCGAGACCGTACGCGGCGTGGGCTACCGGCTCGTCGCCCCGGCCGGGTAGCGGGGACGGGTGCGCACACGTCTCCTTCCGCTGCTCATCGTCCTGCTGGCGGCCGTGCTGCTCGCGCTCGGCGTTCCGCTCGCCGTCAGCACGGCCTCCGCACAGCAGCAGAAGGTCGTCGTCGACCGTATCGACGACACCGCGCGGTTCGCGGCCCTCGCCCAGTTCGTGACCGACACGCCGACCACCGCGCGCCCCAAGAGCACGGACGACCGCCTGGAGACCCTCCGCCGCGAACTGGCCAGCTACTACGGCGTCTACGGCATCCGCGCGGGCGTCTTCTACCGGAACGCCTCCTCCATGGCCAACGCGCCCGACGACTGGGTGCTCCCGATCAGCGGCGAGGTCCGGGAGGCCTTCGACGAGGCCCTGCTCAGCCGTCGCAGCCACGACCCCGAGCAGGTGTGGCCCTGGCAGCGCAGCCGGCTGGTGGTGGCCTCGCCGGTGATCCGGGACGGTGACGTCGTCGCCGTGGTGGTCACCGACTCGCCCACCGGTCCGATGCGTTCCCGCACCGTGCGCGACTGGCTGCTCATCGGCGCCGGCGAGAGCGCGGCGATGCTGCTCGCGGTCGGCGCGGCGCTGCGGCTGACCGGGTGGGTGCTCCGGCCGGTACGGGTGCTCGACGCCACCACGCACGCGATCGCCAGCGGCCGGCTCAAGTCCCGGGTCGCGGCGGCCGGCGGGCCGCCGGAACTCAGGCGGCTGGCCCGGGCGTTCAACGAGATGGCGGACAACGTCGAGGAGGTGCTGGAGCAGCAGCGGGCCTTCGTCGCCGACGCCTCCCACCAGCTGCGCAACCCCCTCTCCGCGCTGCTGCTGCGCATCGAGCTGCTCGCGCTCGAACTCCCCGAGGACAACGAGGAGATCGCCTCGGTCCGCACCGAGGGCAAGCGGCTCGCACAGGTACTGGACGACCTGCTCGACCTGGCGCTGGCCGAGCACGCCGAGGCGGAGCTGATGCTGACCGACATCGGGCGGCTGGCCGGGGACCGGATCGCCGCATGGTCGCCGGCCGCCGCGGCGAAGGGGGTCCGGCTGACCGGGGACTGCGCGCCGACCACCGGGTGGGCCGATCCGGTCACGCTGTCCAGCGCGCTGGACGCGGTGATCGACAACGCGGTGAAGTTCACGCCGGAGGGGGGTGCGGTGGAGGTGACCGTGAGCGTCGCGGGTGACGTGTCGACGGTCGTGGTGACCGACACGGGCCCGGGGCTCACGGACGACGAACTCGCGCGGGTGGGGGACCGGTTCTGGCGGAGCGGGCGGCACCAGAACGTGAAGGGGTCGGGGCTGGGGCTGTCGATCACGCGGGCGTTGCTGGTGACGGGCGGGGGTGCGATCGCCTACGAGCACCATGAGCCGCGGGGGTTGCGGGTGACCGTGTCGGTGCCGCGGGGTGGGTGACGGGCGGGTGGGTGAGGGGCGGGTTTGTGCCGTCGTGTTTCGGGTGCGGGTGGGTGGGGGGTTGCTCGCGCGGTTCCCCGCGCCCCTGACGGGGCGCTTCAGTCAGGGTTTCACCGAGCGGTAGTAGCGTCGTGCGCCCTCCTGCAACGGGAGCGGGTCCGTGTAGATCGCTGTGCGCAGGTCGACCAGTTGGGCCGAGTGGACGTGGTTGCCGATGTCGTCGCGGCTCTTGATGACCGTGCGGGTCACCCACTCGGTGAGGCGCGGGTCCATGTTCTTGCGGGTCATCAGGACGTTGGACACCGCGATCGTGGGCACCGTCGTGCCCTGCTGCACGGACGGGTACGCCGACTCCGGCATGTTGGTCGCCCGGTAGTAGAGCGCGGCCTCGCTCTCGGTGTGCAGCTTGGTCACCAGGTTCCCGCCGATCGGCACGAACGCGAAGCTGAACTTCTTCGCGAGGTCCAGCAGTCCCTTGGTCGGCAGCCCGCCCGACCAGAAGAACGCGTCGATCTTGCCCCGCCGCAGTTGGTCCGGGCCGGTGTCTATGCCCTCGGACACCGGCGTGATGTCCTTCACCGGGTCCACCCCGGCGGCCCTGAGCACCCGGTTGGCGATCAGCCGCACCCCGGAGTTGGGCAGCCCGATCGCCACCCGCTTGTGCCGCAGCTGCGCGACGCTGGTGACCGTCGAGTCGCGGGGTACGACGAGCTGGACGTAGTCGTCGTAGAGCCGCGCCACCCCGCGCAGCTGTCCGGCGCCCGGCCCGTCGTTCAGTTCGTACGTCTCCACCGCGTCGGCCGCCGCGATGGTGAAGTCGGCGTGACCGGTCGCCACCCGCCGCACGTTCTCGTACGACCCGTTGCTCTGCACCAGTTTCACCTTCAGCCCGGGCATGTCCTTGCCCAGCTCGGTGCGCAGCCGTTCGCCGTACTCCTGGTAGACGCCGCGCAGCGTCCCGGTGCTGAAGGTGATCGTCCCGGTCGGCGGCTTCTCGCCCAGCGGCAGCAGCCACCACAGCAGCAGGCCGGAGGCGACGAGGCAGGCGGCCGCGCCCTGGAGCGCGCGGCGCCTGCCGATACGGGGGAAGACCTTGGGCATGCGCGCGATCCTGCCAGCAGGGCACGGTCCTGACCAGGGCCGGTGGGCAGGGCGGCGGACCCGGACTGTCGGTGGCGGCGGCTAGAGTCGTTCGCATGACCGGTTCCGTCCCCGCTGCCCCGACCGGCAGCTCGCCCGCCCGCCTCGTCCGGGAGTTCCACCACGCCTTCGGCCTGGACGTCCGCACCACGCCGGCCGAGGTGTCCCCCGAACTGGCCGCGCACCGGGGGGAACTGCTCGCCGAGGAGGCCGCGGAGGTCGCCGAGGTCGCGGTCGAGGGACCCCTGGACCGGCTCGCGCACGAGCTCGCGGACGTGGTCTACGTGGCGTACGGCACCGCGCTGGTGCACGGGATCGATCTCGACGCGGTGCTCGCCGAGATCCACCGGGCCAACATGAGCAAGCTGGGGCCCGACGGGCAGGTCGCCCGCCGGGCCGACGGCAAGGTGCTCAAGGGCGAGCACTACCGCGCGCCGGACGTCTCGGCGGTGCTGCGCGACCAGGGCTGGACACCCGGCGGCGCGGCCTGACCCGGGGTCAGAGGCCGCCGTCCGCCAGCTTCCACTCACGGTGCAGCGTGCCCAGCGGAATGCTCCGCTCCAGCACGGGTGTGCCGAAGACCGACAGCTGGAGGCGCAGGGTGCCGGAGAGGTCGACCCCGCCGTACAGGGTCCAGGTGCCCTGGACTTCCGCGCCCGGGGCCGTGGAGGTGGCGGTGACCGTGCCGGTGGCCTCGCCGCGCAGGTACGGCGCCAGGTCGGCGGTGACGCCCACGCTGCCGTAGAGGCCGACGGAGGCCTCGGCGCCGAGCGTGGTCCTGACACTGCCCGCGGCGGTCACCGAGGTGCGCACCGGCGTGCTCGTCATGGCCGAGCTGCTGACCGGCGTCCAGCCCTGGGCCGTGCCGAAGGTGCCGCCCGCCTTGAAGTCGCCCTTCAGGTTCTGCTCCACGTCGACGGTGATCTTCCCGTCGCCGCTCACCTGGAGATAGCAGGTCAGGTCGAGGTTGACGACGACGGGGACCGCGCCGACCTGGAGGACCGGGTCGGCGTGCAGCTTGGCGAAGGGGATGCGCAGCGGGGTCGCCGTGGCCGCCACCCGCCCCTTGACCGCCCAGCCGGAGTCCCAGTCGCCGGAGACGCCGAGGTAGGCGGAGCCGGGCGCGGTGCCGGTGCCCGCGCCGCCGTAGGCGAAGTCGACCTGCGGGGCGACCTGGACGAAGCCGGAGACCGAGGCCGCGGCGGACGCCGGGGCGCCCTCGGCGGCCGGTATCCCGGTGCTGACGTCCAGTCGGAGGCTGCCGAGCGGCACGGTGGCGCCCTCCGGACCGACGTGCCCGCCACCGGTCCCGGACCAGGACACCTTCACGTCGGGCAGCAGCTTGTCGACGTCGAAGGCGGCCGGGGCGACGGGCACGGTGCCCTTGGCGGTGTCGTCGCCGAGCAGGGCGTCGAGGGTGGCGGGCGCGGTCTGCACCTCGGTGCCCGCGTCGGTCTCGCCGAGCACCTTGGTCACCTTGGCGAGCAGGCCGTCCGGGGCGCCGGGCGCGGGGGCGCTGGCGATGACGTCACCGACGGCGGCCTGCCGGGTGGAGGCGGATGCCGATGCCGACGCCGATGCCGAGGGGGCCGGCGAGGACGCGGGGGCGGTGGAGACGGTCGGGGACGCCGGGTTCCCCTTGCCCGATGAATCCCCCTTCGTGGCACGGGATATGACGGCCCGTCGGGTCTTGCTGTCGTACGAGCTGACGGTGAGCGAGGTGCGGTGGGCCGGGCGGCCGGCGGCCGCCGAACCGGCGGCCGTGCTCGCGGTGGCGGCGGGTGCGGCGGCGACGGCGAGCGACTGCCCGTCCGTGCGGGCGGCGGCGCTGCCGTCGGAGGAGGTCCGGGCGGTCTGCTGCCGGACCTGGTCGCCGGCGGAGGTCTGGTGCTGAGACGTGGAGCAGCCGGCGGCGAGGAGAAGTGCGGTCACGGCGAAGGCGGGCATGAGGGCGCGCCCGGGCCTTGTGCGTCTGCGCAAGGTCAGTCCTGGAGGTGGGGGGCCGAAGAGACACCGATCATGGTTACCGTCGGGTAGAACCGGTCGGTAACTTGGTGTGGCCCCGAGCATGCCATGCCCGCGACACAGGGTCCCCACAATCCGGCCACATCCCGACGTGACCTGAACCACGGCGACTTCAGGCCGCCGTGGCCGTTTCCGCGCGGGGTCAGCCCTGCTGCCGCGCGGCCTCCCGGCGCTGCCGCTTGCCGAGGGGTGCCTGGGAGAGGTCCTGCGCGCTGGACCTGAGGTTCTTGTAGCCGTAGCCGCGCTGGGTCAGCCACGCCCCGGCCGCCGCCTCGGCGCGCTCGGTCGCCGCCAGGATGTCCTCCTCTTCCTCCCCGGTGTCCTGGAAGCGGAAGGTGAAGGCCGGACGGGCGGCGATGTCGTAACTGAGATGGCCCTCGGGCGTGAAGGCCGCGTGCAGCACGTCGTGCTCGGCGGCCCGGGAGAGCAGTTCGGCGCGCTGTGGGGCGCTGAGGCCGTCGAAGACGCCGCGGACGGTGACACGGAAGGTGCGGGTGGTCATGGCGCGACCCTAGGCAGGCCGGGGCGCACGGCTCCACCGCATTTCCGGCGCCCGGCCGGCCACCGCCTAACCGCCGACCTGGCCGAGCCGCAGGTTCCAGCGCCCGGGGCCGCCCGTGATCTCCGTCGCCGACAGCGGGGGCACGTCCACGCGCCAGAACGCGGAATCGGGCGCCCCGAGCACGTACAGCACCATGGCCCGCACCACCTCGGGCTCCACCACGGCGATCGTCCTGCCGATGGTCAGGCCCGTCCGGTCCAGCCAGCCGGCCACCCGCGCGCACAACTCCCGTACGGACTCGCCTCCGTGGGGCGCGGCGGCCGGATCGGTCAGCCACTGGAGCAGCGCGTCGGGTTCGGTGCCGCCCAGCTCCTCCAGCGTCCGGCCCCGCCAGCGGCCCGCGTCCAGGCCCGACAGTTCGGGTTCCGCCGAGGCGTCGAGGCCCAGCGCGGCCGCCGTCTCCCGGCAGCGCACGCTGGGGGAGTGGAGCTCCTCGCCCGCGGCCGGCAGGGACAGCGCCACCGCGTCGGGGTTCTCGATCGAGTCACCGTCGTCGAAGCGGGCCCGCCGCAGCGAGGGCGTGAAGGCCGGGGCTATCAGGATGACTCGGCAGGTCACGGGGCGGTTCCTCCATGGTCGTCCATCGATGTCGAGGGGGGCGGTGCCGGGCGGTGTCGCGCGGTGTCGGCCGTGGTGACGGCCGTGGTGACCGCCGTGGTGACCGCCGTGGTGACGGCCGTGGTGACGGCGGGCGCCGGACACGCACGACAGTACGCCGTCCGGCATCCGCGCAAGGGCCCGCGTCCACAGCTCCGCGCACACCGGCCGGGCCGCCGCGACCGGGTTCTCCGGAGCGGCCCGGACCTCCGGCCGGCCGCGGTTCTTCAGCCCTCAGCCGGGGTTTGCTCAGAGCCTCAGCCGGGGTGACCCAGAGCCGCTCGGCGGAGGTGGCCCAGAGCCGTTCGGCAGGGTTGGCCCAGAGCTGCTCGGCGGAGGTGGCCCAGAGCCGTTCGGCGGGGTTGGCTCAGAGCTGCTCAGCCGGGGTTGGCCCAGAGCCGCTCAGCCGGGGTTGGCTCAGAGCTGCTCGGCGGGGTTGGTCCCGGTGGTCGCGGTTGCGTCGGGCGTTGCCGCTCGCCGCGGCCGTCTTGCGGCCCATGCGTGGCGGGCGCCCCGAGATGAGTGCGCGGCATCCGGACCTCGGCTGGTCACCGGCCTGAGCGCAACGCCCGTGACAACCCCAGCGCGGCGGTCCGTACCGCCGGGGCGAGTTGGGCCGGCCGGAACCGCCCGCACGGCACCGCGACCGACAGCGCCGCCACCGCCGTCGGCCCGTCGAAGACCGGCGCCGCGATACAGCTGACCCCCGCCGCGGCCTCTTCCTCCTCGTAGGCCAGCCCCGCGACCTGCGCCTGCTCGATCGCCGTGCGCAGCCTCCCGGGATCGGTGATCGACCGCGGGGTCAGCCGGGGCAGCGGCGCAGCCAGCACCTCCTCGACCAGCCCGGCGCCCGAGAACGCCAGCAGGGCCTTGCCGACCCCGGTGCAGCTCAGCGGGAGCCGGCCGCCGATCCGGGACGGCAGCCGCAGTACGTCGTGGCCGTGGATGCGCTCGACGTAGACCACCTCGTCGCCCTCGCGCACCCCCAGGTGCACGGTCTCGTGGGTCGCCTCGAAGAGGTCCTGGAGGAACGGCAGCGCGGCCTCCCGCAGATCCTGCCGGCGCGGCACCAGCGACCCCAGCTCGAAGAGGGCCCCGCCCAGCCGGTAGGTCTCCGCGTCCCGCTCCAGCAGGCCCAGCCGGACCAGGTCGGCGCAGAGCCGGAACACGGTGGTCTTCGACAGCCCGGACCGCTCGACGAGTTCCGTCAGGCGGAACGCGCCGCCGTTCGGACGGAAGCAGTTCAGTACGGCCATGGACTTGTCGAGCATGTTGCCCTGGTCACTGTTCCGTGTCATGGAACATATTTTGCCGCGTCTCCCGGCGCCCGCCTATACCTGTCGGCATGAGCCCTGACCTCGTCACCAAGGTGGCCGACGTCCTCGACGAAGCCGCCCGCACCGGCACCCCCTGCGCCCCCGTGCGTGCCCTGCTCCCCGAAGGGGACATCGAGACCGCCTACGCGGTGCAGCGGCTGCACGTGGAGCGGGGCGTGGCGGCCGGCCGCCGCCCGGTCGGCCGCAAGATCGGCCTGACCTCGCCCGCCGTGCAGCGCCAGCTCGGGGTCGGACAGCCCGACTTCGGCGCCCTCTTCGCGGACATGGCGGTCGCCGAGGGCGAGCCGGTCGCGGCCGGGCGGCTGCTCCAGCCCAAGGTCGAGGCCGAGGTCGCCCTGGTACTGGCCGCCGACCTGCCGTACCGCGACCCGACCGTCGCCGACCTGCTGCGGGCCACCGCCTTCGCGCTGCCCGCGCTGGAGATCGTGGACAGCCGGATCGCCGGCTGGGACATCACGATCGTCGACACCGTCGCCGACAACGCCTCCAGCGGCCTGTTCGTCCTCGGCGGCACACCGGTCCCGCTGGACCGGGTCGACCTGCGGGGCGTCCGGATGACCCTGGACAAGAACGGCGAGACCGTCTCCCGGGGCTCCGGCGCCGACTGCCTGGGCAGCCCGCTCACCGCCGCCCGCTGGCTCGCCGCCACCCTCGCCGGGCTCGGCGACCCGCTGCGGGCCGGCGACATCGTCCTCACCGGCGCGCTCGGCCCGATGGCGGTCGCCGCCGCGGGCGACGAGTTCACCGCACACATCGAAGGCCTCGGCACGGTCGGGGTCGCGTTCGCCACGGAAGGGGCCGGCGCATGACCACGAAGGTCGCCGTCATCGGGTCCGGGAACATCGGCACCGACCTGATGATCAAGATTCTGCGGCTCTCCGAGTCCCTGGAGATCGCCGCGATGGCCGGCATCGACCCGGACTCGGACGGCCTGGCCCGTGCCCGCCGCCTCAAGGTGGCCACCACCCACGAGGGTGTGGACGGCCTGGTCGCCCTGGACGCCTTCGAGGACGTCTCGCTCGTCTTCGACGCCACCTCCGCCGGCGCCCACCGCCGCCACGACGAGGTGCTGCGCGCCCTCGGCCGTACGGTCGTCGACCTCACCCCGGCCGCGCTCGGCCCGTACGTCGTCCCGCCCGTCAACGGCGACGCCCACCTGGACGCCCCGAACGTCAACATGGTCACCTGCGGCGGCCAGGCCACCATCCCCGTCGTCGCCGCGGTGAACGCGGTGACACCCGTCCACTACGGCGAGATCGTCGCCTCGATCTCCTCCCGCTCCGCCGGTCCCGGCACCCGGGCCAACATCGACGAGTTCACCGAGACCACCTCCGCCGCCATCGAGAAGGTCGGCGGCGCGGTCCGCGGCAAGGCGATCATCGTGCTCAACCCGGCCGAACCGCCCCTGATCATGCGGGACACCGTGCACTGCCTGGTCGGCGACTGCGACGACGCGGCGGTCACGGAGTCGGTGGAGCGGATGGTCGCGCGCGTGCAGACCTACGTCCCCGGCTACCGCCTCAAGCAGAAGGTGCAGTTCGAACGGGTGGCCGCCGACGACCCGCTGCGCACCCTGGCCCCCGGCGACGCCGTGAAGGTCTCCGTCTTCCTCGAAGTGGAGGGCGCCGCCCACTACCTGCCCGCCTACGCCGGCAACCTCGACATCATGACCTCGGCCGCCCTGCGCACCGCCGAGCGGATGGCCGCCCACCGCACCACCCCGGAGGTGGCGTCCCGATGACCGGTCCCCGTCTGTACGTCCAGGACGTCACCCTGCGGGACGGCATGCACGCCGTCCGCCACCGCTACACCGTCGACCAGGCCCGTACCGTCGCCGCCGCCCTCGATGCGGCCGGGGTGCGCGCGATCGAAGTGGCCCACGGCGACGGCCTGTCCGGCTCCAGCGTCACCTACGGAGTGGGCGCGCACACCGACTGGGAGTGGATCGCGGCGGTCGTGGACGCCGTGCGCCGGGCGATCCCGACCACCCTCCTGCTCCCGGGCATCGGTACGGTCCACGACCTGAGGCAGGCTCACTCCCTGGGCATCCGCTCGGTCCGGATCGCCACCCACTGCACCGAGGCCGACATCTCCGCCCAGCACATCGCCGCCGCCCGTGAACTGGGCATGGACGTCGCCGGGTTCCTGATGATGTCCCACCTCGCCGAACCCGCCGAACTCGCCCGCCAGGCCAAGCTGATGGAGTCCTACGGTGCGCACTGCGTCTACGTCACCGACTCCGGAGGCCGTCTGACGATGGACGGCGTGCGCGACCGTGTCCGGGCGTACCGGGACGTCCTGGACCCGGCCACCGCGCTCGGCATCCACGCCCACCACAACCTCGGCCTGGGCGTGGCCAACTCGGTCGTCGCTGTCGAGAACGGCGTCACCCGGGTCGACGCCTCGCTGGCCGGGCAGGGCGCCGGAGCCGGCAACTGCCCGCTGGAGGCGTTCGTCGCGGTCGCCGACCTGATGGGCTGGGAGCACGGCTGCGACCTGTTCCCGCTGATGGACACGGCCGACGACGTCGTACGACCGCTGCAGGACCGCGAGGTGCGGGTGGACCGCGAGACCCTCACCCTCGGCTACGCCGGCGTGTACTCCAGCTTCCTGCGGCACGCCGAGGCCGCCGCCCGCCGGCACGGCCTGGACACCCGGGCGATCCTGGTCGAGGTGGGGCGCCGCAAGCTGGTCGGCGGCCAGGAGGACATGATCACGGACATCGCCCTGGATCTCGCCGGGAGCCGCTGAGGCCTCGTTGCCGGTGGCGGCTGCCAGACTGGGCGGCGTGGACGCAGAACGTCGCCGAGGACCAGATCTCGCAGACGGACCTGGACGAGCTCTTCCGGAGGCGACGAGCTCCGGCGGGGACGAGGAAGCGGGCGGCCCGGTGACCCGGCCCGCCCGCCCGCTCGTCGCCGCTGCTGTTACGACAGCTTGATCAGCGAGTAGTCGTCGCAGTAACCGGCCGCCGAACCGGAGTTCTTGTAGCAGTAGACACCGGCGGAGGTGGTGGAGACGCCCGTGGTGAAGAAGATGGGCTGCTGGGCGTAGGACGTGGTCGAGTTCCGCAGGTACGTCTCCGTACCGCCGAAGCTCTTCACGCCCACCGCGACCTCCTCACCGGCGGTGGCCACCTTGGCCCAGCCGGTCAGCAGATAGGTGCTGCCGGCGGTGAGACCGCTCACCGTCTGGATGGCGCCGCTGGCACTGACCCCGGTCTGGAGCGCGTAGCTGCCGGAGCGCGCGTTGGAGGCGACCACGCTGGACGCCGTGCCGGTCGACTGGGCCCAGGGGGTCAGGGCGCCGGTCTCGTAGCCCGGGTTGGTGACGGCGTTGGTGGCGGAGGACAGCGGCTCCACTGAGAGGTCGTCGCAGTAACCGGCCCCGCTGCCACCGGCGTTCTTCCAGCAGTAGACCGTCGCCGTGGTGCTCGACGAACCGGTGGTGAAGAGTACCGCCGCCTGGCTGTAGGCCGTGGTGGCGATGTTGGTGTAGGTCTCCGTGCCGCCGAAGTTCTTCACGCCGATCGCGAGGGTCTCGCCCGCGGTGGCGACCTTGGCCCAGCCGGTCAGCAGATAGGTGGTGCTCGGGCTGAGGCCGGTCAGGGCCTGGTTGGCGCCGCTGCCGGCGGCGGTGGTGGTGAGCGCGTCGCTGCCGGTGTGGGCATTGGCCGCGGTCACCGAGGAGGCGTTGCCGCTGGCCTGGGTCCAGGGGCTCAACGCGCCTGACTCGAAGCCCGCGTTGGAGAGCAGGTTGCCGCCGGTGCCGTTGTAGGCGCCGATGTTCGGGGCGGCCGTGGCGGAGACGGCGTTGCCGAAGGCGTCCTGGCCGCCGTTGGAGCTGATCACCGTGCCGGCCCGGATCACCGGGGAGGACGCGTGCACCTGGTAGGCGTTCTTGCCGGTGTACGAGGACGAGGTGTTGGCGTTGCCCGGGTTGCGGAACTCGGGGTCGGCGGTCACCTTCGCCGCGTCGGCGGGCTCGCGGGACGGGTGGTTGCCGTAGAAGAGGTTGTTGGAGTAGGTCGAGGTGCCGGTGGTGGTGAAGTAGTTGCCGGAGCCGTAGTTGAAGACGGCGTTGTTCTGGAAGGACAGGGCGCCGCTGATGGACGTGCCGGAGCGGGAGTACAGGATCGGGGTGCTCAGGCCGTCCCGGACGGAGAAGGTGTTGTTGTAGAACAGCGGGACGGCGGACGAGCTGCCGCTCTGGTTCGGGACGCCGCCCACGAAGTGCAGGACGCCGGCGCCGTGGGTCTGGGTGCCGGAGGTGGGGCAGCCGGAGTTGCTGCCGTCGTTCTCGCTGATGTTGTAGCGGACCACCGTGCCGTCGCTGGGCACCGTCGAGGTGGGCTCGTTGGCGATGGTGAAGGGCGGCATCACCAGCAGGAAGCCGCCGAGGTTCTGGTGGCTGTAGTTGTACTGGAACGTGGTGTTGTGGTTGCCCCAGTCCACGTCGAAGCCGGTGCCGTCGGCGCCGTTGACGTGGCAGTAGACCTCGTTGTTCTGGACGACGGTGTTGCTGCTGCCGGACATCCAGATGCCGGCGGAGGCGCCGTTGCAGTACTGGCCGGACGGCGGGCAGGTGGACTTGGCGCCGCCGTAGCCCGCCTTGTTGCCGTCGATCAGGGCGCCGTCGTTCTTCACGACGAGGATGTCGTCGGCGCCGTCGTAGGTCATCGTGTTGTTGCGGATGACGGTGTTCGTGGTCAGGCCGGTGCCCTGGCCGTCCCCGTCGGGGGTGACGGCGACGGCGATCCGGTCGACGTGGTCGAAGGTGTTGTTCTCGACGACGACGTCGTCCCAGGTGGAGACGGGGGTGGTGTGGTCGGTCTGGACGCCGACGCCCGCGTTGGTGGAGTACCAGCCGCCGCCGTAGCCCGCGATGTTGTGGATGTACATGTCGTGCACGCGGATGTGGTGCAGGACCCCGCCGGAGCTGTTCTCGGCGAGGACGCCGGAGCGGTAGGCGGGCGAGGAGGCGTTGTCGACCAGCTCAAGGCCGCCGATGTCCCAGTACTGCTGGTTGAGCAGCTTGATGACCGCGCCGGTGGCGCCGGCCGCGTCGATGACCGGCTTGGCGCCGGAGCCGTAGGAACTGATCGAGATGTTGCTGCCGGAGGCTCCCGAGCCGCCCGGGGTGAGCTGGCCGGTGCAGGTGGTGCCGGCCTTGAACAGGATGCTGTCGCCTGCGGCGAAGGTGGTGCTGTTGACGCCGCCGACCGCGTTCCAGGGGCTGGCCTGGGTGCCGGTGCCGTTGCTGGAGGCCGAGCAGTCGACGTAGTAGGTGGTGCCGGCCGCGTGCGCGGCGGTGGCCGGGACGAGCAGCGCGCCCGCGAGGGTGGCCAGAAGAGTCAGCACGCGGGCTGTTCGACTGGCCGGACTCACGGATGATCTGCGACGCTTCATTGCGACGCTCCTTGGTGAGAGTGAGTGTCCTCCGAAAAACCGGGCGGGTCCGTTGCCGCGGGCCCGTCCGGGGTCTTGTGGGGTAGCAGAAGAGGTACAGCGCGGACCGTTCGCGGCCGCGGGTGCGTGGGGGCTGGTCGCGCAGTTCCCCGCGCCCCTTTCGGGGCGCGACCAGTGGACGCACCTTCTTGGGGGCGCGGGGAGCTGCGCGAGCAACCCCCACCGGCCCGCAGCCGAGTCGCTGGCGTCGCTACCAGGACGCCAGCGAGCCGTCCGTGTTCCGCCACACCGGGTTGCGCCAGCGGTGCCCCTTCTCCGCCGCTTTCCTGATCACCGTCTCGTCGATCTCGATGCCGAGGCCGGGCCCGGTGAGCCGGTCGATGTAGCCGTCCTTCACCTCGAACGGCGAGGAATCGGCCAGATAGCCGAGCAGGCCGCTGCTGTCGCCGTAGCCGATGCCCAGGGACTGTTCCTGGATGAGGAAGTTCGGGATGGCGAAGTCGAGTTGGAGGCTCGCGGCGAGGGCGATGGGGCCGAGGGGGCAGTGCGGGGCGACGAGGACGTCGTACGCCTCGGCCATCGCCGCGATGCGACGCGTCTCCGAGATGCCGCCCGCGTGGCTGATGTCGGGCTGGGCCACCGCGATCCCGTCGCCGAGGACGTCACGGAAGTCCCAGCGGGAGAAGAGGCGTTCGCCCGTGGCGATGGGGATGGACGTGGCGCGCACCACCTCGCCGAGGTCGCGGGTGAACTCCGGCAGCACCGGCTCCTCCACGAACATCGGGAGCAGCGGTTCCAGGAAGGGCAGCACCCGCCGCGACATCGCCCCGCTGAAGCGGCCGTGGAAGTCCAGCGCCAGGTCCCGGTCGGGGCCGATCGCCTCGCGGACCGCCGTCACCCGGTCCACGATCGCGGCGATCGCGGCCGGCGTCGCCAGCGGCTCCAGCTGGGCGCACGGGTTCATCTTCACGGCCGTCAGACCCTTGGCCACCTGGCCGGCCGCCGACTCGGCGAGTTCCTCGGGCGTCTCGCCGTACAGCCAGCCGTAGATGCGGACGCGGTCGCGGACATGGCCGCCGAGGAGCTGGTGCACGGGGACGCCGTGGGTCTTGCCGGCGATGTCCCACAGGGCCTGGTCGATGCCGGCGAGGGCGCTGCTGAGCACCGGGCCGCCCCGGTAGAAGCCGCCCTTGGCGAGCATCTGCCAGTGCTCCTCGATACGGGCCGGGTCCTGGCCGAGGAGGTGGTCGAACATCTCCTCCACGGCCTTCGCCGTCGTGTGCGCCTTGCCCTCGACGACGGGCTCTCCCCAGCCGGAAACGCCCTCGTCGGTGTCGACGCGCAGGAACAGCCAGCGCGGCTCGACGAAGAACAGCTCGTATCCGGTGATTTTCATGGTGCGGGACCTCCGGGTCCGCGGGCACGACGGCCCGGGGCGGTGACGTACGAGGAAGGGGAGTCGCGGGCTACTCGTCGGCGCTGATGCTGCGGCCGCCGTCCACCACCAGGTTCTGGCCGGTGACGAAGGCCGCGTCCGCGGAGCCGAGGAAGGCGACGGCGGCGGCGATGTCCTCGGGTTCGCCGATACGGCCGACCGGGGTGCGGGCGGCGGTCCGGGCGCGGTACTCGGCCGGGGCGTCCACCCACAGGCCGGTGTCGACGGCCCCGGGGACGACCGCGTTGACGCGGATCCGGCCGCCGTACTCCACCGCCAGCTGCCGTACCAGCGCGGTGACCCCGCCCTTGGCGGCCGCGTAGGCGGGGAAGCCGCTGAAGCCGAGGACGGCGTGCACCGACGAGGTGACGACGATCGCGCCGCGGGCGGCGGAGAGCAGGGGTACGGCGGCGCGGCAGCCGTAGAAGACGGAGTCGAGGGCGAGGCGGAGGTGGCCGTGCCAGGCGGCGTCGTCGAGTTCGTGGACGGCGCCGGGCAGGTTGCGGCCGGCGTTGAGGTGCAGGAGGTCCAGGCGGCCGGTCCACTGCTCGGCGGCCCGGACCGCGTGCGGCCAGGCTTCGGGGTCGGTCACGTCCAGGGCGCGGTGGCGGGCGTCGCCGCCCTTGGCGCGGACCTCCTCGGCGACCCGGGCGGCGCCCTCCTCGTCCACGTCGGTGACCAGGACGGACGCGCCCTCTGCGGCCAGCCGGTGGGCGGTGGCGGCGCCGATGCCGGAGGCGGCGGCGGTGAGCAGGGCGGTGTGCCCGGCGTAGCGGGTGGCGATGGTGCGGCTCATGGGGTTCCTCTCGGTGCGACCGGCGGCTCGGTCATCCCGTTAGGTTCGTCAGTCTGGTCTTCCGCCCGGCTCGGCCGGGGGAGCGGTGGAGCCGCGGCGGACCAGCCGCGGCTCGGTGGGGACGATCACGTCCCCGGGGGACTTGCCCTCGATCTCGGCGACCAGAGCGTCGACGGCGGCGGTGCCCAGGTCGTACAGGGGCATCGCGACGGTGGTGAGGGAGGGGGTGAGGTAACCGGCGACCGGGAGATCGTCGTTGCCGACCAGCGAGACGTCCTGCGGGACCCGCAGGCCGAGTTCGCCGATCGCGTGCAGTGCGCCGATCGCCTGGGCCAGCGAGCTGGTGTACAGCGCGGTGACCGGCGGGCGGTGCTCGGTGGGTGCGAGCAGTTCGCGGGCGGCCGCGGCGCCGCCCTCCTCGGTGAAGTCCCCGGCGGCGACCGGCGCGGCGAGCAGTCCCAGCTCGGCGGCGCGGTCGAGGAACGCCTGTTTGCGGTCCTCGCTGGGCGCGATGCCGGCGGGGCCCGCGACATGGCCCACCACGCGGTGGCCGAGCTCGTGCAGGTGGTCGAGCGCGGTGACGCTGGAACGGGCCACGTCCATGGTGACGTTGCGCCCCGAGCCCTCGACCGCGCGGTTGAGGAACACATGCGGGACGGGGCTGCGGCGCAGTGTCTCCAGAAGCGGATGGCCGGGGCGGGCGGAGGCGATCAGCAGCCCGTCCACGCGGCCTTCCTTGACCAGGTCGTTGAAGGTCTCGTCGGCTTCCTGCCCGTCGAAGTCCTCGGCGAGCAGCGAGAGATAGCCCAGCTCACGGGCGCGCTGGTAGGCGCCGCGGGAGATGGTCACGTACGTCGGGTTGCCGAGGGACGGGACCAGCAGGGCCAGGGCGTGGGTGCTCGCGCCGGCCAGGGCTCGGGCGCCGGAGTGCGGGCGGTAGCCGAGGGCCTCGGCCACCTCGTGGATGCGCGCTCTGGTCTCGGGGCGGACGGACAGGTCCTGGCGTCCGTTGAGCACCTTGGACACGGTCGCCTTGGAGACACCGGCTTCCCTGGCGACATCCACCAGCCTGGCCCGTACTGGCTGATCGGGCACTGCGATTCCTCCAAGCGGTCGGTTGTGTTTGAGCTCTTGACACCTTCTGGCGCCGCAACCTAGCGTTCGCCGAAGTCTTGGTCAACCGGTTTCCTCAAGTGGATATCAGTGATATATCCATGCAGACCAGGCCGAAACGGCAGGGCTGAAACTCGCCATCGGCGACCGGTTCGAAACCCCGACCGGCCCGACCCCCGGACCGTCCGAAACCCCGACCGGTCCCCCCGTCCGACGCCCCCGTCCCCTGCTCCCCCCGCTTCCCCCCACTGTGTTCGCAATACCAAACTCGGTTCGAAATGCCGACCGAGCTCAGTCGCTCCGCAAACAATGAGATGTCGGCCCGTGCCGACGAATGGGTGAGGTGTGCAATGAAGCGCTCCGGGAGACTGCTCGCAGTCGCCACCACGGTCGCCGCCCTGGCGACCACGCTCGCCGCCTGTGGCGGTGGCTCCGGCTCGTCCTCCTCGGACGGCAAGGTCCACATCAAGGTCGAGGCGTGGAAGGGCGGCGGCGCGGAGCCCGCGAACGTCGCGGAGATCAACAAGGCCTTCGAGAAGGCCCACCCCGACATCAAGGTCGACTTCGAGTACATCACCGCGAACGACACCTACACCCAGAAGCTCCAGCCCGAGCTGCTGGGCGGCAAGGCCGGCGACGTGATCATGGTCGACACGGACAAGATGAACAAGTGGGGCGCCTCCGGCTACCTCGCCGACCTCTCCAAGGAGTCCTGGGCGAGCAAGATCTCCGACTCCGCCAAGCCGTTCGCGACCAGCGACGGCAAGGTGCTGGCGATGCCGATGGAGCTGATCGGCATCGGCCTGTACGCCAACATGGACCTGCTGAAGAAGGCCGGCATCACCGAAGTGCCGTCGGACTGGCCGACGTTCCTCGCCGACCTCGCCAAGGTCAAGAAGGTCGGCATCACCCCGATCGCACTGCCCGACAAGTCCGGCTGGACCGGCAGCTCCACCTTCCAGGCGATCGGCTCCACGCTCGTCTACCAGAAGAACAAGGAGTGGGACGCCGACTTCCTGGCCGGCAAGGCCTCCTTCGGCACCGACTGGAAGAGCTCGCTGGAGCAGCTGAAGACCCTTGCGGACAAGGGGTACGTCAGCTGGAAGAACGAGCTCGGCGTCGACGAGTGGTCGCAGGGCCCGCAGGACTTCAGCGCCGGCAAGAGCGCCTTCTGGTACCAGGGCGCCTGGCAGGTCTCCAACATCGCCAAGGCCGGCTTCCCGGTCCAGTTCACCCCCTGGCCGGCCGGCGCGGCCGGCACCAAGCCCAACGCGATGCTCTTCTCCGGCACCATGTGGGGCGTCAACTCCCAGTCGCAGCACGCCGACGCGGCCAAGGAGTACGTGGACTTCTGGTCGCAGAGCGAGAACCTCGCCAAGTACCTGGACGCCGAGCACGCCGAGTCCCCCTTCACCGGCGGTACGACCCCGGACGCCACGCAGACCAAGACCTTCAACGCCGCCTTCAACGAGGGCCGTTACCGGGTCCTGCCGTCCAACTCCTGGTACGGCGCGACCGCCGAGACCGCCGTCGGCTCCAAGATCCAGGCCTATCTGCTGGGCCAGGCCTCCGAGGCGCAGACCCTGAAGGACATCCAGACGGCGGCCTCCGCCAAGTAGACCGGCCGACCAGTCCCGTCCCGGGACCGCCGCGGTGCGGGTGCGGCCCGCTTCCCCGCCCTTCGGGGCAGGCCCGCCCACACCGCGGTCCCCGGCCAAGGAGGATCGATCCCCGTGTTCCACCGTCGGCGCGCCACCATGGCCGCCTTCCTGCTCCCGGCGATCGCCGTGTACAGCGTCTTCATGCTGTATCCGCTGGTCCGGGGCTTGTACCTGAGCTTCACCGACAGCCTCGGCGGCCCGGTCGCGCACTTCGTCGGGCTCCAGCAGTACCGGGCCATGGCGGACGACCCGGCCGTCTCGGCGGCCCTGTGGCACACCGTGCTCTACGCCGTGGTGGTCGTCGTCGTGCAGAACGGCCTCGGGCTGCTGTTCGCGTCGATGCTGTTCCGCCGGCCCCGGGTCCGCCAGGCGCTCAACGTCGTCCTGCTGACGCCGACCCTGATCTCCCCGGTGATGGCCGCGTTCATCTGGTCGTACCTGCTCGCACCCGGCGGCGGGCTGAACGGCCTGCTCGACGCGGTCGGCCTCGGCAGCCTCCGGCACGTCTGGCTGGGGGACCCGCACACCGCGCTGTACGCGGTGGCCGCCGTCAACGTCTGGATGTTCACCGGCTACTCGTGCGCCATCTTCCTCGCCAGCTACATGAGCATGCCGACCGAACTGCTGGAGGCGGCCGCGCTGGACGGCGCCCGCGGCTGGCGGCGGTTCCGCAGCATCGAGTGGCCGCTGCTCGCCCCGGCCCTCACCGTCAACGTCACCCTCAGCCTGATCGGCTCGCTGAAGGTCTTCGAGTTCCCGCTCGTCCTGACCAACGGCGGCCCGGCCGGCGCCACCGACACCCTGACCCTGCTGGTGTACCGGAACATCTTCGGCGGCGGGAAGTTCGCCCTCGGTATCGCGCTGTCGGTACTGCTCCTGGTGACCGTGGTCGTCCTGTCCAGCGCCACCAACTCCCTGCTCAGGCTGCGCGAACGGCGCATCTGACGGCGCCCGTCACGTCGTACGCCCCTGACGGCGGCCCCGTGACGCCGTACGCACCTGATCGAACCGGACGGATCGCCACCATGACCTCTGAGACCTCCCGACTCCCGGTGACCGCACAGGTCACCAGTCCCCGGAAGCCGCGCCGCGCGGGCCGCCTGGGAAGCGGCCTCGGCACCGCCCTGCTGTGGGTGGGCACCGCGCTGTTCGTGCTGCCGTTCCTCTTCACGGTCGTCACCTCGCTGCGCACCGCGGCCGATGTCGCCCGCGCTCCGCTGGGTGTCCCGCACTCCTTCACCCTGAAGAACTTCAGCGACGCCTTCCACCAGATCCACTACGGGCCGAGCACCCTCAACACCCTGCTCATCACCGGGCTCTCGTGCGTGTGCATCACCGTGCTGGGCTCGCTGGCCGGCTATCCACTGGCCCGGATCACCGCGGGCTGGTCGACGGCGGTGTACCGGCTGTTCATCCTCGGCACCTCCATCCCCGTCTTCGTGGTGGTGGCGCCGCTGTACCTGCTGATGCGCGACATGAACCTGCTCGACACCTACGCGGGCGTCGTCTTCATCTACACCGCGATCAACCTGCCGCTGGCCGTGTTCTTCTACACCAGCTTCATCCGCTCGATCCCGGTCGACCTGGAGGAGGCCGCCGCGCTCGACGGCTGCGGTGCCTTCCGCACCTTCTTCGTGGTGGTGCTGCCGCTGCTGCGGCCGGTCACCAGCACCCTGCTGACCTTCGTCGCCCTCCAGGTCTGGAACGACCTGCTGGTGCCGCTGGTGTTCCTCCAGGACCCGGGCAAGCGCACCGTCATGGTGAACGCCTACTCCTTCATCGACCCGCACACCGTGCAGCCGACCACCCTGTTCCCGGCCGCCCTGCTCGGGGTGCTGCCGCTGCTGGTCATCTTCGTCTTCTTCCAGCGCCAGGTCGTGGCCGGCATGTCCGCGGGAGCGGTCAAGTGACCCTGCGTCCCGCCCTCACCCCCCAGCTGGCCGACACCGGTGTGATGGCCATCCTCCGCTCGGCCGACGCCACCGGGCTGCCCGCCGTGGCCCGCGCGCTGGCCACCGGCGGGGTCACCTGCCTGGAGGTCACCCTGACCACCGCGGGCGCCCTGGACGCGCTCGCCCGGATCCGGGAGGAGCTGGGCGCCACGGCCGCGGTCGGCGCCGGTACCGTCCTGACCCGGGCCGACCTGCGGGACGCGGTCGCCGCGGGCGCGCAGTTCCTGGTCGCCCCCAACGTCGAACCCGACGTCGTCCGCGCCGCCGCCGACCTGGGAGTCCCCTTCTACCCCGGGGCCTGGACGCCCACCGAGGTGGCCGCCGCCTGGCGGGCCGGCGCCGCCGCCGTCAAGCTCTTCCCCGCCTCCACCGGCGGCCCCGCGCACCTGCGGCAACTCCGCGCGCCGCTCCCGGAGATCCCGCTCGTCGCGGTCGGCGGCGTGGACCTCGACCAGGCCGCGGAGTACCTGGCCGCCGGGGCCCGTGCCGTGGGCGTCGGCAGCCCGCTGCTGCGCGGCGCGGACCGCACCCCCGGTGACCCGGCCGCCCTCGACGCGCTCACCGGGAGAGCACGCGCCCTGCTGGAGACGGTCAGGCCCGCGCTGCGGGCCGGGAAGGGCGACCTGTGAACGGTGCCTCGGACAACGCTGCGGCAGGACCGGCCGGTTCCCCGGACCCGGACCGGCCGTACCTCGTCACCGTGGGCGAGACCCTCGCCGTCCTCTCCGCCGCCGAGCCCGGCCCCCTGGCCGTGGGCTCCGCGCTGCGCCTCGGGGTCGCCGGGGCCGAGTCCAACGTCGCCGTCGGGGTGAGCCGGCTCGGCGGGCGGGCCACCTGGATCGGCCGGGTCAGCGAGGACCAGCTCGGCGAACTCGTGCTGCGCGAACTGCGTGCCGAGGGCGTCACCGTGCTGGCCGTCCGCGACCCCGCGCCCACCTCGCTGCTCCTCAAGGAGCGGCGCACCGGCACCCACCACCGCATGCGCTACTACCGCACCGCCACGGCCGGGGTCCGGCTGGCGCCCCAGGACATCCCGGAAGACGTCGTCGCCGGCGCCGCGGTGCTGCACCTCACCGGGATCACCCCGGCCCTCGGCGACGCTCCCGCGAGCGCGGTCCGCCAGGCGGTGCGGATCGCCCGGGACGCCGGTGTCCTGGTCTCCTTCGACATCAACTTCCGCTCCCTGCTGTGGAGCGAGGAGGACGCCCGGCGGGCCGTACTGCCGCTGCTGCGCGACGTCGACCTGGTGTTCGCGGGGCCGCACGAGGCCCGGCTCGCGGTGCCCGACCTGCACGAGCCGGCCGAACTCGCCAAGGGGCTGTGCGAGTTGGGCCCGCGGGGAGCCGTGGTGAAGCTGGGCGCGGAGGGGGCGTACGCGCTGCTGGACGGGGTGTCCTACCGGCAGCCCGCGCTGCCGGTGCGCGTGCACGACTCCGTGGGCGCCGGGGACGCCTTCGTCGCCGGGTACCTCGCCGAACTGCTGGCCGGTGAGCCACCGGAGCGCCGGCTGCACACCGCCGCCCGGCTCGGCGCGTTCGCGGTCACCACCAGCGGAGACTGGGAGGGCCTGCCCAGGCGCACCGAACTCGCCCTGCTCGACCACCATGACGACGTACTGCGCTGACCGACCCGAGGAATCCCCATGTCCATAGTTCTCGCCGGCTCCTACACCCCCGACAGCGGCGGGGAAGGCGTCGGACTCACCCCGCTGTGGCTGGCCGGTCGGGTGCTGACCACCGAGGCGGCGCCGGTACCCGCGAGCGGCGCCTCCTTCCTGGCCGCCCACCCGGTCCTCCCCGTGGTCTACAGCACGCACGAGTCCACCGAGGGTGCCGTGGGGGCCTTCGCCCTGGCGGACCGGGTCACCGCCCTCGGCGCGCCCGTCGGCAGCGGCGGCGCCAACCCCTGCCATCTCGCCGTCCACCCCGGCGGCGACTGGCTGCTGACCGCGAACTACGGCACCGACACCCTGCCCGGCACGGTCGCCGTGCACCGGCTCGACGCGGCCGGCCGGATCACCGGCCGCACCGACGTGGTCGAGCACCAGGGTTCCGGGCCGGTCGTGGGGCGGCAGGAGGGCAGCCACGCCCACCAGGTCCTGGTCGACCCGGCGGGCCGGTTCGTCCTCGCCACCGACCTCGGTGCCGACGCGGTGTTCACCTACCGCCTGGACCTGGTCCGGGGCACCCTGGAACGCGTCGCGGTGAACCGGCTGCGGCCCGGTTCCGGACCCCGGCACCTCGCGTTCGCGCCCACCGGCGACCTGGTGTTCAGCGCCGACGAACTCTCCTCGACGGTGACCTGCCATCGCTACGACCCGGAGTCCGGCACCCTGGTCGAGCTGTCCCGGGTGCCCGCCACGGCCGCCGGGGTGCCCAACCAGCCCGGCGGGATCGTCGTCTCCGAGCGGTTCGTCCAGGTCACCAACCGGGGCGCCGACACGGTGGCCGCCTTCCGGCTCGACGGCACCACCCTGGTGCCGCTCGGCGAGACGCCGTCCGGCGGCAGCTGGCCGCGCGGGCTGACCGCGGTCCCGGGCCACGTCCTCGTCGCCAACCAGCACAGCGGCACCCTGGCCGTGCTGCCGGTCCTGGACTCGGGCGCCCTCGGCGAGCCGGTCGCCACGGCGGCCGTCCCGTCGGTGGTGTGTGCGCTGGCGGTGTGAGGCCGCGTCCGGCGACCAGGAGCGGTGGCGGCGGAATCCTCCTCGCCGGCCGGGAGGCCAGGAGGCCAGTCGGTCAGGAGGCCAGTCGGCAAGGAGGCCAGGAGGAGGCAGGGTCAGGAGGACGGGGCAGGGGTTCCCGGGCGGTCCGCCGTCCGGCGGGCCGCGGTCGGGTAGTCGGGCGGCGTCGCCCAGCCGAGCAAGGTGCCGGCGACGACGGCGAGCGGCCGGGAGCGGATCTTCGCGGCAAGGTCTTCGAGGAGCCGGAAGACCGTGTAGTAGGCGCCGGTCAGGACGGTGGTGACCACACTGGCCACGGACGCCGAACCGAACTGGACGCCGATGTGCACCAGAAGGGTCAGCACGAGTCCGGCCACGATCGGCACGACGGTGCGCATGAAGCTGGCGAAGAGGTTCATGAGGAGGCCTGTCCCGGACGTCAGGAAGCGGGGTCGAGGTGGATGACCACCTTGCGGACGGCGGCCTCGATCGCCGCGGTGACCGAGGCGGCCAGCGCGGCGGCGTCGATCGTCTTGTCGAACGCCGCGACGGCGGTGGCGAGTTGGGCGATGGCCGCGCTCTGGGCCGCCTCTGTCGCCTGCACCAGCCGCAGCCGGGCGTTGGTGTCCTTGACGTAGGACTGCAGGGCCCAGAACTGGTTGGTCTTCACGTCCGGGGCGTCGGTGGGGGCCGCGATCACCCCGTCCAGGGTGAGGACCGCCTTCGCCGTGGCCGACGCGACCTTGCTGACGTCCTGCGTCTCCAGCACACCGCCGCCCGCGACCAGTTTCGCGACGACCGCGGCCGCGACCTTGTCGATGTCGTCCGTGGTGAGTGGCATGTCTGTCTCCGTTCCGGCGGCCCACGCGCGCAGCGCGGACTCGCTCAGGTAGCAGATGGATCGGTCCAAGGGGGTCGAGGTGAACTGCCAGAACAGCGGCGACCTGCCGGACGGGCCGGGCTTGGGGTGTGCCTCGGCCTGGGCGTAGGTCGCGGCTCCGGACCAGGGATAGGCGGGATACCAGAGGGGGACGGTGGCGGGCGCGTGGCCGGCGGCCAGATCGCTCCCCGAGGTGTAGACACCGACCTGCTGGCCGGGGAACGCGGCCTGCACCTTGGCGATCCAGGCGGTGGCGTAGGCCCGGATCCCGGCCGCCGTCGTCCCCGCGTAGTTCGAGCCGTCGGACCGGCGTTCCAGGTCCAGCCAGTGCACGAAGCCCTGACGGGCGTACGGCCGTACGGCGGCGACGTAGTTGGCGGCCTCGGTGGCGACGTCCTGGTTGGGCCAGCCGAAGTGGTAGGCACCGGGGACCAGTCCGGCCCCGATGATGCCCGTGATGTGCTGGACGAAGTGCTGGTCGTGGGTGTGCTCGCCCTCGCTGGCCTTGGCGAAGGCGAAGACCACGCCCTCCGCCTCGCGGGCCTTCCAGTCCTGGGCTCCCTGATAGACGGAGAGGTCGATTCCACGGCATGTGGGCATCTCGTGCCGCCCCCTTTCATGGTGTCGGTCAAGTGCGGGACGCGGTGCGCGTCAGGTCCCGGACGTCCGCCGGGGGAACATCGCGGTGAACCGCGCCGAGGGTTCGAGCCCCAACTCCGCGCGGAGCAGCCGCCTGAACGCCTCGTAGTGCCGGATCGCCTCCGCGACGTTGTGCTCCGCCAGGTGCACGGCGACCAGCGCGCAGTGCGCGCTCTCGCGGAGCGGCTCGATGGCGATGCACCTGAGGGCGGCCTCCAGCGCGAGCGCGTAGCAGCCGCGCCGGGTGAGCAGGGCGCTCAGCGATTCCAGTGCGTGCAAACGGAGTTGGCGCAGCCGCTCGCGCTCGAAGAAGATCCATTCCTCGTCCCAGCCGGGGAGCAGCTCACCGCCCGCCAACAGGTCCGGCGAGGGCGGCGCGTCCTCTGGGTCGTGCCCGGCCCCGGTGACCCGCAGGGCCGCTCGGGCGAAGTCGTCGATGTCCACGCGGACGGCGTCCGACAGGTACAGGTGGTCGCCGTCCGCGCAGACCATCGGCCGCCGCGTCCGGCGCAGCCGCCACAGCGCCGTCCGCAGGCTGCCGTGCGCGTGCTCCTCGGAGACGTCGGGCCACAGGGTCCCGGCGACGACCGAGCGGGACGCGCGCTTGTGCAGGCCGAGATAGGCCAGCAGCCGCTGTTCGTTCGCCGGGACGGCCACGGTCCCGTGCGCGCCCTCCAGCCGGAAGGTGCCCAACAGACACAGTCTGGCGATCGCCGGTACCGGCTCCGCCGTTCGCACTCTCGCCGGTTCCACCGTCAACTCGCTCCACGCCATCCGCCGTTCCCCGTTCCCCCGTGTCGCGGCCGCCGGTCGGGCGGCCTGTGGTGCCCAGGCCCTTCCCGTGGCCCGGGTGACCAGAGTGAAAGGCCGGACGCGGTCCGTCATGTCCTGTTCCGTTCAGTGGACCGCGCCGCGGTCCGGGGCCCGCCGCCCGGCCGGAGCATCAAGGGGGCGGCTCCTGGCCGGGCGACGGCACGCCGCCGACCTGCGCCGTCGGCCTGAGGGGGGACCACCGGCCAGGGCGCGGGCTGCGGCGTCGGCAACGCGACGAGGGCGCACGGCGGTCCGTCACACCACGACCGCCGTACGGATCTACGATCCTTGTCGGCCAGATCCCGCCCTCTCGGGTACGGGCCCGGCGAAGCCCCCGCGCGCGTCGGCTCCCATGGGGCGCCGACTCCGCCGGTACCGAGAGTGAACCCAGAGCCGTCGGCCGTCACGCCCTGTTCCATTGAACGGACCGGCTCGCGGTCGGTGTGGCTCGCGGTGCGGTCCGGCTCGCGGTCCGCGTGGCGTGTGGCCTACGAGGTGGCTCGTGCGGTGTGCGGTGTGCGGTGTGTGGCATGTGGCATGTGGCATGTGGCATCTGACCCGTGGTGTGGTTCGTGTCGGCCGCGGTGCGCGGCGTCGCCGGTGTGCGCGTGCCGATCGCCCCTCCGACGGGGGCGCCGTGCGTGTCCGTGCGTGCCCCGTTCGCCGGTGTCCGGAGACCGACGGGGCTCGGGTTGAGTAAGGTGAGCCTAAGTTGATATTCCGGGTCGCGGTCGGGGCGGCGCCGTATGCCTTGCCGGGCGTTCGCGTCCCGGCGGCCCACGCGGTCCCGGCCGGCGGCCATGTCCGCGGCGGCACGGCCCGGCACGGCGCGCCGCCGCAGAGGGAGGCTGCTCGATGACGGACTTCGCGACCACATCGCACCGGCCGGCGGCGGTGACGCTCGCCCGCGTGCGGCTGGGGGCGGGCGGGCCGCCGGTCGCCGTGCGGGTGGCGGACGGCAGGGTCACCCATGTCGTCCCGGGTGAGGGGGCCGTGGCACCCGCCGGAGCCGCCGTGGGGGAGCGGGTCCTCGATCTGGACGGGCGCGTGCTCCTGCCGGGCCTGTGGGACGCCCATGTCCACCTCGCCGAGTGGGCGAGCGCGCGCCGTCGGCTCGACCTCTCCGGAACCGTCTCCGCCCGCGAGGCGGCCGACCGGGTGCGCGCGCACGGCCGTACGGCGCCCGGCGCCCGGACGGTGCTGTTCGGATACGGCTTCCGGGACGGGCTGTGGGCCGACGCCCCGGACAAGCGGCTCCTCGACGCGGCCCTGCCGGACCGGCCGGTCGTCCTGGTCAGCGCCGACCTGCACGCCGTGTGGCTGAACTCCGCCTGCCTGACCCTCGTCGGCCGGGGTGACCATCCGACCGGACTGGTCCGGGAGCAGGAGGGGCACGAGGTTCTCGCGGCCCTGCCCGAGGTGCCGGCCGACACGCTGGACGGCTGGGTCACCGACGCCTGCCGGGCCGCCGCCGCGCGCGGGGTCACCGGGGTCATCG
Source organism: Streptomyces fuscichromogenes (assembly GCF_014645815.1). Classification (GTDB taxonomy): domain Bacteria; phylum Actinomycetota; class Actinomycetes; order Streptomycetales; family Streptomycetaceae; genus Streptomyces; species Streptomyces fuscichromogenes. The sequence continues at coordinate 70,629 of NZ_BMML01000004.1, forward strand.
ACTTCCAGTACGGCGACACCGTGGGCGCCTGGGAGCGGCGCTCGGCGCGGTTCCCGCCCGCGATACGGGTGTCCGCCGCCGTCTACCCGAGCCACCTGGACGCGGCCGTGGCCCGCGGTCTGCGCACCGGGTCCGGGATCGGCGCGCCGGGCGGCCTGGTGCGGGTCGGCCCGCTCAAGCTCTTCACCGACGGCTCGCTCAACACCCGTACCGCGCTGTGCCGCGACCCCTACCCGGGCCTTGAGGGCACGGACGGCTCGCACGGCATCGAGCAGACGGCACCGCACGAGCTGGTGCGGCTCATGCGCCGGGCCGCCGCCCACGGCATCGAACCCGCGGTGCACGCCATCGGCGACCGGGCCAACACCGTCGCCCTGGACGCCTTCGAGGCCGTGCGCTGCCGCGGCCGGATCGAGCATGCGCAGCTGCTGAGCCCCGAAGACCTGCCGCGCTTCGCCGAGTTGGGGGTCACGGCGGGGGTGCAGCCCCGGCACGCGACGGACGACCGTGACGTGGCGGACCGGTACTGGGCCGGACGCACCGGACGTGCCTTCGCCTACGCCGACCTGCTGGCCGCAGGGGCTCGGCTGGAGTTCGGCTCGGACGCCCCCGTCTCACCGCTGGACCCCTGGCTCGCCGTCGCGTCGGCCGTCGCCCGCACCGACGACGACCGCCCCGCCTGGCACCCGGAACAGCGCCTGCCGGTGCCGGACGCGTTGGCCGCGGCGGCCCGCGGGCGCCGGCTCATCAGGGTCGGGGACCCCGCGGACCTGGTGGTCGTGGACGTGGACCCGTCGACGGCCGACCCGGACGCGCTGCGCACGATGCCCGTGCACGCCACGATGACGGCCGGCCGCTGGACCCACGGGCCGTACTAGACCGCCCGTCTCCGCGAGCCTCCCGCACGCCGTGCCGGGACCCGTGTCCCGGACGGGACCGTACCGTCCGGGACACGGGAGTGCGGGGTGGCGGGGCAGGGGCGGGGCGGCGGGGCGGCGCCGGGCGGCCGGGGGTCAGGCCGCCGTCGCCCGGTCGGTCAGCAGGGATCGGTGGATCTCCTGGGCGCGGACCGCCACGGTCGACAGCAGGGTGCTGGTGAGTCCGTGGGTGTGCTCGGTCCCGCCCTGGAGGTAGATGCCGGCCTCGACCTCCGGCACCGTCTCGACGCGGTGGTCCCGGCCGACCCGGATCGCGTCGCCGTCGTCCTTGAGGCACAGCTTGGCCGCGTCGCCCATGAGCGCGGTCAGGTCCCGGGGCCGGTAGCCGGTGGCGAGCACCAGGATGTCGGCGGGCAGCGTCTGCTGTTCGCCGGTGGGCAGGAACTCGACGGTGATGTCGAGACCGCCGTCGGCGCCGTCCGCGATGTCGCGGACACGGGAGACGTTGAGGAAGCGCAGCCGCTCCCGCCCCGCCACCTTCTCGCGGTACGTGGTGGCGTACAGCGACTCGATCAGATCCATGTCGACGACCGAGTAGTTGGTGGACCGGTGGTAGTCCAGCAGGGACTGCTTGACCGCCGACGGCGCGGAGAAGTAGACGTCGACCGCCTCGGGATCGAAGATCCGGTTGGCGAACGGGCTGTCGTCGGCGGGCGTGTAGCCGTACTTGGCGAAGACCGAGCAGACCTCGGCGTCCGGGAACGTACGGTGCAGGTAGTCCACCGTCTCCGCGGCGCTCTGCCCGGCACCCAGGACGACCGCCCGCCGCACCGGCGCGCCTGTCGCGGCCAGTTGCTCGGCCCGTGGGATCAACTCGCTGTTGTGCCAGACACGTTCGGCGAGTTCGAGCCCCGGCGGCACGTGCGGCTCCAGCCCCATGGCGACGCTGATGTTGCGTGTGCGGTGCGTCACGGTCGCCTCCGGGCGGGCCGTGTCCCGGCAGGTGACGTCGAAGTGCGTGACCCGGCCGTCGTCGTCCCGCACCGGGTCCACCGCGACCACCTCGCTGCCGTACGACACCTGGTGCGCGACCCGTGCCGCCGCCCACTCGAAGTACTCGTGGAACTCCATCCGCAGCGGGAAGAGGGTCTTCTGGTTCAGGAAGTCGATCAGTCTGCCCTGTTCACGCAGGAAGCAGAGGAAGCTGTAGTCGCTGGTCGGGTTGCGCAGAGTGACGAGGTCCTTGAGGAAGGAGACCTGCATCGTGGCGTCGTCGATCAGCATGCCCCGGTGCCAGCCGAACCGCGGCTGCCGTTCCAGGAACAGGGCGTTGAGACGGCTGTCCGCCGCGAGGCCCGCGTTGTGCTCCTCAACCGCTATGGACAGAGCGAGATTTGACGGGCCGAAACCGATTCCGATGATGTCGTGGACGACGTCGGAACCCATGACCGGTGATTTCACCTTTGCATCGCCTCCCTCAGGCAGACCCATGCTAGATAAGGTAAGGCTTACCTAGCAATGGAGTCAGTGAAGGGAAGGACCGTCATGCGGGTCGTCATGCTCGGCTACCAGACCTGGGGTCACCGCACGCTTCAGGCGTTGCTGGACTCCGATCACGAGGTGGTCCTCGTCGTCACCCACCCGAGGAGCGAGCACGCCTACGAGAAGATCTGGGACGACAACGTCGCCGAACTGGCCGAGAAGCACGACGTCCCGGTGCTCCTGCGCAACCGCCCCGACGACGCCGAACTCCTCGCCGCCGTAAGGGAGTCCCGGCCGGACATCATCGTCGCCAACAACTGGCGGACCTGGCTGCCCCCGGAGCTGTTCGACCTGCCCCCGCACGGCACCCTGAACATCCACGACTCGCTGCTGCCGGCCTACGCCGGGTTCTCGCCGATCATCTGGGCGCTGATCAACGGCGAGGAGCGGGTCGGGGTGACCGCGCACCGCATGAACGCCGAACTCGACGCCGGAGACGTCCTGGTGCAGCGCTCGGTGCCGGTCGGGCCCACCGACACGGCCACCGACCTGTTCCACCGGACCGTCGGCCTGATCGCGCCGATCGTGCGCGAGTCGCTCGACCTGATCGCCGCCGGCCGGGACGCCGGCCAGTGGGTGCCGCAGGACCGCGGCCGCGCCAGTTTCTTCCACAAGCGGTCCCTGGAGGACAGCCGTATCGACTGGACCTGGCCCGCGGAGCGTCTGGAGCGCCTGGTACGGGCCCAGTCGGACCCGTACCCGAACGCCTACGCCTTCCACCGCGGCGAGCGGCTCAGGATCGTCTCCGCCGCCGTCTCCGAGGGGCGCTACGGCGGCACCCCGGGCCGGATCTTCATCCGCGAGGGCGACGGCGTGGTCGTCGTGGCGGGCCCCGACGCGCACACGGGGCGCTGCCGGGGGCTGTCGGTCCGGCGGGTGCGCACGGACGACGGCACGGAGCACGCGGCGGCGGACTACTTCCGCACCATGGGGGGCTACTTGACGTCCCGTCCCTGAGCCGGCACCCGCCGCCGAGGCGACATCCCGAGCGGCTCCGGCACCGACCGGGGCCGCACCACCGGCCACCCACGACCACACCGGGACACCCGCCCACACAACCTCCCCGACCACCAAGCCGCCACCACCGCCCCGGCTTCGCCCTCCCCGGATGCGGCCCCGGCGTTGCTTCCTGTGGCGGTGGCGGTGGCGGTGGTGGTGGCGGTGGTGGCTGTGGCTGCGGTCTCGGCCTTGCCCCCTCCGGGGTGGTCCCGGCCCTGCCGCTCCGGCGGCGCACCCGGCGGTGCTTTCGTCTGCGGGCCCGGCCGTCGCCCTGTTCGTGCTCCCGGCGGTGGTCCCGGTCGCCTCCCCCCGGGAGGGCGTTCAGTCGATCGTGGCCGGTACCGCGGTCTCGGCGTCCTGGGTGTCGCCGTCGTGGTGGTGGCGGCCGAGGGGGATGACCATCGGGGTGCCGCTGACCGGGTCGGGGGTGATCCGGCAGCGCAGGTCGAAGACGTCCTCGACGGTCGCCTCGGTGACCACCTCGGCCGGTGCGCCCTGGGCGACGATGCGGCCGGCCTTCATGGCGATGACGTGATCGGCGTACCGGCAGGCCTGGTTGAGGTCGTGCAGCACCATCACCACCGTGCGGCCCTCGCGCCGGTTGAGGTCCGTGACCAGGTCCAGGACGTCGATCTGGTGGGCCAGGTCGAGATAGGTCGTCGGTTCGTCCAGGAGCAGCACGGGCGTGCCCTGGGCGACCGCCATGGCGATCCAGGCGCGCTGCCGCTGGCCGCCGGAGAGCTCGTCCACCGGCCGGTCCGCGAGCTCGGTCAGGCCGGTCGCCGCCAGCGCGGCCCGTACCGCCTCCTCGTCCGCGGCGGACCACTGCCGCCACCAGGTCTGGTGCGGGGAGCGCCCGCGGTTGACCAGGTCGGCGACGGTCAGCCCCTCCGGCGCCACCGGTGTCTGCGGCAGGATGCCGAGGGCGCGGGCGAGTTCGCGGGTCGGTATGGAGCGCAGGGCGGTGCCGTCCAGTTCGACGACACCCTGGCGCGGGGCCAGCAGCCGCGCGAGGGCGCGCAACAGGGTCGACTTGCCGCAGGCGTTCGCCCCGACGATGGCCGTGATCCGGCCGGTGGGCACGGTGAGGTCGAGGTCCGTCACCACCGGCCGCCCGTCGTAGGCGAGATGGAGGCCGCGGGCCCGCAACTCGGGGCCCTTGGCGGGCTGTTCGGGAGAGCCCGACGGGCGCGGGGCGGTGGTCGACATGGGATCAGCCTCCAGATCCCGCGCGGTTGGCGCGGACGAGCAGCCACAGCAGGACCGGCGCGCCGAGGGCGCCGGTGACGATCCCGACCGGCAGTTCCGTCCCGGGGACCGCCTCGCGGGCGAGGAGGTCGGCGCCGAGGACGACGAACGCGCCGGTGAGACCGGAGACGAGCGGGGGCGGTGCCGAGGTGCCGGCCAGCCGCAGCGCGATCTGCGGGCAGGCCAGGGCCACGAAGGCCACCGGTCCGGCCGCCGCCGTGCCGAAGGCGACCAGGCCCACCCCGGTCAGCAGCAGCGCCAGCCGGACCGGCTGGACGGGGGTGCCGAGCCCGGCGGCCACGTCGTCGCCGAGCTGGAGCGTGCGCATCCAGCGGCCCAGGCCCAGGGTGACGGGCAGCAGCACGGCGAGGGCGATCGCCAGCGAGTCCACCTGGCCCCAGGTACGGCCGTTGAGGTTGCCGACCAGCCAGCCGAGCGCCTCCTCGGCCTGGAACCGGTTGCCCCGTGCCACCAGGAAGTCGGTGGCGCTGGTGCAGATCCACGAGACGCCGATGCCGACGAGGATGATGCGGTAGCCGGTGGCTCCGCCCTTCCAGGCCAGCGCGTACACGAGCAGCGCGGTCGCCAGGGCGCCGATCAGCCCGACGGTGGACAGCCCGAGCCCGTCGGCGAAGCCGAGCACCACCGCGGCCACCACCGCCGTACCGGCGCCCTCGGTCAGCCCGATCATGTCGGGGCTGGCCAGCGGATTGCGGGTCATCGTCTGGAACACCGCCCCGGAGACCCCGAAGGCGAGGCCGACCAGGAGGCCGGTGAGGGCGCGGGGCAGCCGCAGGTCCCGTACGACGACGAGCGTCCCGGGGTCGCCGACACCGAACAGGGCCTTGACCACGCCGGGCAGGCTCACCGGGTAGTCGCCGATGGCCAGGCCCCAGCAGAACAGCGCGAACGCGCCCACGCCGACCAGGACTCCGGTCAGCACCAGGCGCGGCCGCAGCATGCCGGAGACCGGGGGTACGGCCAGCCGGAACGGCCGGTCGCGCAGCGCGCCGCGGGCGGGCCGCCCGCTCCGGCCGGACCGGGCCGGAGCGACGGGGGACGACTGTGCGGGCACGCTCACACCTCCGCGAGTTTCCGGCGGCGGACCAGGGCGATGAAGAACGGGCCGCCGAGAAAGGCGACCAGGACGCCGGCCTGGATCTCGGTGGGCCGGGCCACCATGCGGCCCACGATGTCGGCGGACAGCAGCAGGACCGGCGCCAGCGCGGCGGACAGCGGCAGCAGCCAGCGGTGGTCGGGGCCGATGCCGGCGGACTGGGCGAGCAGCCGGGCGATGTGCGGGACGACCAGGCCGAGGAAGACCACCGGACCGATGACGGCGACCGAGGCGCCGGTCAGCAGCACGATCGCGGTCACCCCCTGGAGCCGTACCAGACCCAGCCGTCGGCCCAGCGAGGCGGCCACGTCGTCGCCGAGCGCCAGGCTGTTCAGGGCCGGGGCGCAGGACAGGGCGAGGACGGCGCCGACCGCGAGGAACGGCAGGATGCGCACCAGGTCGCCGGAGTCCTGGTCGGCCAGGGTGCCGGCGGACCAGAAGCGGTAACGGTCCAGCGCGTCCTGGTCGGTGAGCACCACGGCACTGGTCAGCGACGACAGCAGCGAGGTGACGGCCACTCCGGCGAGCGCCAGCTTCACCGGGGTCGCCCCGGAGCGGCCCAGCCGTCCGAGGAAGAAGACCAGGACACTCGCGGCGAGCGCCCCGGCGAACGCGAACCATACATAGCCGTACAGCGATCCGACCCCGAACACCGCGACCGACACGACGATCGCGAAGGAGGCGCCCGCGCTCACCCCGAGGATGCCGGGGTCGGCAAGGGGGTTGCGGGTCAGGGCCTGCATCAGCGCGCCGGACATGCCGAGCGCGGCGCCCGTGGTCAGGCCGAGCAGGGTCCGGGGGATGCGCACCGACCAGATCACGTTGTCGACGAGTCGGCTCGGCGGATGCCCGAGGACCGAGCGCACCACCTGGTCGAGCGGGACGCTCAACGCGCCCAGCGCCACCGAGAGAAGGGACAGGAGGACCAGGAGGGCGACGATCAGTGTCACCAGCACCGTGGTGCGAAGCCTTCTGCCTGAAGCCACTTGCCGGTCTCCATGCCGTCGTCCGGTGGACCGCGAACAGTCCTGATAGCAGGTTAGGTGAGCATAACCTCAGCTGCTGTGACTTGGGCCGCTGAAGTCGGATTGACCCTGTTGAGTTAGGCAATCCTTACCTTACTATGCGAGCGGTCGCGGCTCCGCTGAGCCGTTCCACACCTATGGGGAGGCACGGACAGCTGTGTCGGGCAACACGCGTTCTTCCGCACCTTCTTCTGCGACTTCGACTTCTGCTTCGACGGCGCGGACGACATCCACGGAGGAGTACTGGCGGGAACGGTTCGCCGCACCGGCACCGCAGACCTCACTGCCGTTCGACTTCCCGCATCCGACGCGTCTGCGGGAGCCGCGGCCGCGTGCCGAACGGGCGTCCGCACCGGCGTCGGATGCGACCGGGCTCGCCGGGACGGCCGACGAGGACACCCTGCTCGCCGCCTTCGCCGCCCTGCTGCATCGCTACGGCGGCGGCGTGGCCCAGGATCTGACGGTCGCTCACCAGGGCCTGCCGCTGCGGCTGACGGTGCACGGGGACATGCCGTTCGCCGAGTTGCGCGAGCAGGTCATGCGGGCTCGCGCGCAGGCCACCGCCCATCGGCTGCCGACCGCGGAGCTGCTACGACTGCTCGCCCCCGAACCCGGCCGCGGCGGAGCCCTGTTGTGCTCGGCCGGCTTCGGCACCGCCCCCTGGGACGGCGGCGGCCCGCTGGACCTGGCGCTGTCCGTGAACGGCACGGAGGTGCGTGCGGACTACGCCGCCGACCTCTTCGAGCCCGCCACCGCCGACCGCGTCCTCGGCCACTACGCCACCCTCCTCGCCGACGCCCTCGACCGGCCCGGCACCCCGGTCGCCGACCTGGAACTCCTCGGCGCCGACGAGCGGCAGCTGATCCTGGCCGACTGGAACGACACCGCGCACGACGTGCCCGCGCTCACCTGGCCGCGCATGTTCGCCGAGCAGGTGGCCGCCCGCCCCGACGAAGTCGCCCTCATCCACGCGGACGTCCGTCTCACCTACGCCGAACTCGACGCCCGAGCGGCCCGGTTGGCACACGCCCTGGTCGCCCGGGGCGCCGGTCCCGAGCAGGTCGTGGCGCTCGCCGTGCCCCGGTCCGCCGACATGATCGTGGCGGAGGTCGCCGTACTGAAGACGGGCGCGGCCTACCTCCCCGTCGACACCGACTACCCGGCCGACCGCATCGCCTACATGCTCGACGACGCCCGTCCGGTCTGCCTCGTCACCACCGCCGAGACGGTCCCCGACCTGCCGCCGGGCACCGACCCGCTGGTCCTGGACGCCCCGGAGACCGTCGCCGAGCTGGCCGCCCACCCGGCCCACGACCCGGCCACCGCCGACGGGCTGACGGTCGCGCACGCCGCGTACGTCATCTACACCTCCGGCTCCACCGGCCGCCCCAAGGGCGTGGTGCTCTCCCACGCGGGCGTCGCCAAGCTGGTCGCCACCCAGCGCGAGCGGTTCGGGATCGGCCCGCACAGCAGGGTCCTTCAGTTCGCCTCGCCCAGCTTCGACGTGGCCTTCTGGGACCTGTGCCTCGGCCTGCTCTCCGGCGGCCGGCTGGTCGTCGTACCGGCCGACCGCCGGGTGCCCGGCGCGCCGCTCGCCGACTACGCCGACGAGCACGGCATCACCTTCATGATCCTGCCGCCCGCCCTGCTCGCGGCCATGCCCGACGACGTACACCTCCCGCCCACCGCCACCCTGCTGGCCGGCACCGAGCGGGTCTCGCCCGAACTGGTCGGCCGTTACGCGCGCGGCCGGATGATGTTCAACGCCTACGGACCCACCGAGGCCACCACCAACTCCACGCTCGGCCGCTGCGACCCGGACACCCCGGCCGGCACCATCGTGCCCATCGGCGTCCCCGACCCGGGCACCCGCGCCCACGTCCTCGACGACCGGCTGCGGCCCGTACCCGCCGGAGTGGTCGGGGAGTTGTACCTCGGCGGCGCCGGGCTCGCCCGCGGCTACCTCGGCCGGCCCGCGCTGACCGCCGAGCGGTTCGTCGCCGACCCGTTCGGCGCGCCCGGCGAACGGCTGTACCGCACCGGCGACCTGGTCCGCTGGAAGTCCGACGGACGCCTTGAGTTCCACGGCCGCGCCGACAGCCAGATCAAGATCCGCGGCTTCCGGATCGAGCCCGGCGAGATCGAGTCCGTGCTGCGCGCCCATCCGGCCGTCGACCAGGCCGCCGTCGTGGTCCGCGAGGACCGCCCCGGCGACCGCCGCCTCGCCGCCTACGTCGTGCCCTCGCTGGACGCCGCCGCCGAGGCCGCCGAGGCCGTGTCCGACTGGAAGGACCTGCACGAACTCCTCTACTCCGCCGCCGGATCCGACGGCTTCGAGGAGAACTTCGCGGGCTGGAACAGCATGTACGACGGCCTGCCCATCCCGCTCGCCGACCTGCGCGAGTGGCGGGACGCGACCGTCGCCCGGATCCGCGGACTGCGGCCCGGCCGGGTCCTGGAGATCGGCGTCGGCAGCGGTCTGCTGCTGTCCCGGATCGCCCCCGGGTGCGCCGAGTACGTCGGCACCGACCTCTCCGAGGAGGCGGTACGCGCGCTGCGCGCCCAGGTCGACGCCGTTCCCGAGCTGGCCGGCCGGGTCACCCTGCACGCCCGCCCCGCACACGAGCTGACCGGCCTGCCCGCCGGCCACTTCGACACGATCGTCGTCAACTCCGTCGTCCAGTACTTCCCGAGCGCCGACTACCTCACCGGCGTCCTGCGCTCGGCCGCGCAACTGCTCGCACCCGGCGGGTCGTTGTTCATCGGCGACGTCCGCAATCTGCGGCTGCTGCGGACGCTGGCCGCCGCCATCGAGTCGGGCCGGACCCACACGGAGTCCACCGACGACAAGGAGGCGCTGCGCGCGGCGGTCGACCGGGCCGTGGCCTGGGAGGGCGAACTCCTCGTCGACCCCGACTACTTCGCGACCCTGGACGGCTTCACCGCCGACATCCGCGTCAAGCGCGGCACCCACCACAACGAACTGACCCGCTACCGGTACGACGTCGTCCTGCGCCCGGCCGAGAGCCTGCCGGCGGCCGCCGACGCACCGCCGGGCACGGCGGCCGCCGACGCACCGCCGGGCACGGCGACTGCGACGGTCCGGGCGGGCTCGGCGACTCCCACGGCGCCGACGGACTCGACGGCCTCCGGCACGCCCACGGACCCGGCGACACCGACGCTTCCCGAAGCCTCGGTGGATCTCGGGGCGCCGACGGACTCCCCGCTCCAGGGCCCTGCCGCGGTGCCGGTGGCCGGGGTGGGATCCGGGGGCTTCGTGACCGAGGTGCCCTGGTCGGCGCTCGGCGGTCCACAGGGCCTTGCCGGGCGGCTCGCCGTCCTGGACGGTGCCGACCGCCTGCGCGTCACCGGCATTCCCAACGCCCGCCTCGCCCCCGACCTGGCCGCGCTCGGCGCCCTCGACGACCGCAGCCGCACCGGCAGCGCCGGCGTCGACCCGGAGGACCTGTACGAGACCGCCGCCCGGAGCGGCTGCCGGGCCGAACTCACCTGGACCCCGGACGCCGAGGACGGCAGCCTCGACGCGGTGTTCGCGCGCGGCGCCGACACCCCGCTCGGCCCGCTGTACGTCCCCGGCCAGGCGCACCCGCACGCCAACCGCCCGGCGCCGTTCCGCAACGTCACCGCGCTGATGGCCGGGCTGCGCGCGCACGCGGCCGAGTTCCTGCCCGAGTACATGGTCCCGGCCGCCCTCGTCCCGCTGGACCGGCTCCCCGTCACCCCCAGCGGCAAGCTCGACTCCGCCGCCCTGCCGGTCCCGGACTACGGCCTGCTCAGCTCCGGCCGGGCCCCGCGCACCGAACGCGAGCGGCTGCTCTGCGATCTGTACGCACGCGCCCTGCGGGTGCCCTCGGTGACCGTCGACGACGACTTCTTCGCGCTCGGCGGGGACAGCATCGTCGCCATCCAGTTGCTCGTCCTGGCCCGCCGGGCCGGTCTGGAGCTGACCCCGCGGGACGTCTTCCGGCACCGCACGGTCGCCCAGCTCGCCGGTGCCGCCCGTACCGCACCCGCCGAGGGCGCGACCGCCGAGGTGCCCTGGGACCCGCCGACCACCGGCGAACTCGCCGCGCTCCAGGGCGAAGACCCGCTCGCGGTCGCCGAGGTCCTGCCGCTCGGCCCGCTCCAGGAGGGTTTCTTCTTCCACGCCCTCGTGGACGGCGCCGAGCACGACGCCTATGTCGTGCAGCAGGTGCTCGAACTCTCCGGACCCGTCGACGGCGACCTCCTGCGGCAGGCCGCCCAGCGGCTCCTCGACCGGCACGCCCCGCTGCGCGCCTGCTTCCGCCAGCTCCCGGACGGCCGTCCGGCCCAACTCGTCGCCACCGGCCTCGACGTGCCGTGGCGCGAGGTCGACCTGTCCGCCCAGGACACCGCCGTCCGCGCCGGCCTCGCCGAGGCCGTCGCCGCCGACGAACGCGCCCGCCGCTTCGACCTCGCCCGCCCGCCGCTGCTGCGCTGCGCCCTGGTCCGCCTCGGCGCGGACCGCAGCCACCTGCTCCTGACCTTCCATCACATCGTCGCGGACGGCTGGTCGCTGCCCGTCCTGCACCGCGAACTCCTCGCCCTATACGGAGAGAAGCCCGCACCACTGCCCGAAGTCGCCCCGTACCACGGGTACCTGGCCCGCGTCGCACGCGCCGACCGCCGGGCCGCCCGGGACGCCTGGCGCACCGCCCTCGCCGGGATCGACGAGCCCACCCGGCTGGCCGGGACCCCGGCCGCCGGACCCATCGAGCCCGCCCAGCTCCGCGTCGAGGTGCCCGAGCGCACCACCGCCCGGCTCACCGCCCGCGCCCGCGAACACGGCGTCACCCTGGGCACGGTCGTCCAGGCCGCCTGGGGACTGCTCCTCGCCGGGCTGACCGGCCGCCAGGACGTGGTCTTCGGCACCACCGTCTCCGGCCGCGACGCCGCCGTGCCCGGCATCGAGTCGATGGTCGGCCTCTTCATCAACACCCTGCCCACCCGCCTCGGCTGGGCCCCCGCCGACTCCCTCGGCGCCGTCCTGGAACGCCTCCAGCGGGAGCAGAGCGCCCTGCTGGACCACCAGCACCTCGGCCTCGCCGAGATCCAGCGGGCCGCCGGACACGCGGGCGGCGGGGAACTCTTCGACACCCTGGTGGTGTTCGAGAACTACCCCGCCGAACCGGACCTCGCCGACCCCACCGGCACGGTCCGGCTGACCGGGCACGCCTTCCACGACGCCGTGCACTATCCGCTGGCCCTGATCGTCAAGCCCGGCCGCCGGCTCGACCTGCGTCTCAAGCACCACGCGAACCGGCTCTCCGGCGAGGCCGTGCACCTGCTCGCCGACCGGCTCACCCGGGTCCTGGACGCCCTCGCCGGGGACACCGCGCGCCCGGTCGCCGCCCTGGACCTGCGCACCGAGGCCGAGCGGGCAGCGGTGCACTCCGAGGGCGAGCTCCGCCCCGTAACACTGGCCACCCTGCCCGCCGCCGTCGCGGCGCAGACCGCCCGCACCCCCGACGCCACCGCGGTCGTCTTCGCGGGCACCACCCTCAGCTACGTGGAACTCGACGCCCGTGCCGAGCGGCTGGCCCGTCGCCTGCGGGCCCGCGGCGCCGGACCCGAGCGGTTCGTCGCCGTCGCCGTACCGCGCTCGGCCGAGCTGATGGTCGCCCTGCTCGGCGTGCTGAAGTCGGGCGCCGGGTATCTCCCGGTCGACCTCGACTACCCGGCCGACCGCATCGCGTACATGCTCGCCGACTCCGGCGCCCGGACCGTCGTCACCACGGCCCGGGACGCCGTACGCCTGCCGGCGGTGGACGGACTGGAGGCCGTGTACGTCGAGGACGAGGACGAGGTCGAGGACGCCGACGGGGACGGGCCCGCACGCGAGGGCGTACCGCGGTCCATACCCCTCGCCCCCGACCACCCCGCCTATCTCATCTACACCTCCGGCTCCACCGGCCGCCCCAAGGGCGTCGTCGTCACCCACCGGGCCATCGGCAACCGGCTCTCCTGGATGCAGGGCGCCTACGGACTCGCCGCCGACGACCGGGTGCTGCAGAAGACCCCGTCCAGCTTCGACGTCAGCGTCTGGGAGTTCTTCTGGGCCCTGCGGGAGGGCGCCGCGGTCGTGCTCGCCGCGCCCGACGGGCACCGCGACCCCGCCTACCTGGCCCGGCTGATCCAGGCCGAGGGCGTGACGACGACGCACTTCGTGCCGTCGATGCTGGACGCCTTCCTCGCCTCCGAGGAGGTCACCGCCGATCCGGCCTGGGCGGACGGCCTGCGCCGCGTCTTCAGCAGCGGTGAGGCCCTGTCCGGCGCGGCGGCCCGGCGCTGGCGCGACCTGACCGGCGTACCGCTGCACAACCTGTACGGTCCCACCGAGGCCGCCGTCGACGTCACGTACCACGCCTACGACGGCACGCCCGGCACCACCGTGCCCATCGGACGGCCCGTGTGGAACACCGGCCTGCGGGTGCTGGACGGCTGCCTGCGCCCGGTGCCCGACGGAGTGCCCGGCGAGCTGTACCTGACCGGTGTCCAGCTGGCCCGCGGCTACCACCGGCGCCCCGCCCTCACCGCCGACCGCTTCGTCGCCGACCCGTTCGGGGAGCCCGGCGCGCGCATGTACCGCACCGGCGACCTGGTGCGCCGGGGCCCCGACGGCACCCTCGACTACCTGGGCCGCACCGACCGGCAGGTCAAGCTGCGCGGCAACCGGATCGAACTCGGCGAGATCGAGGCCGCGTTGACCCGGCACCCGGCGGTGGCGCGCGGTGCCGTGGTCGTCCGCGACCAGCGCCTGGTCGCGTACGCGGTCCCGGCCACCGGTGCCGTCGCACAGCCCGCCGAACTGCGCGCCGCCCTCGCCGAGGCGCTGCCCGCACCGCTGGTCCCGGAGGCGTACGTCGTCCTCGACGACCTGCCGCTCACCCCCAGCGGCAAGCTCGACCAGGCCGCGCTGCCCGCCCCCGAGACCGAGCGCGCCGTCCGCCGCGAGCCCGCGGGACCCCTGGAGGAGCGGCTCACCCAGATCTTCGCCGCCGTCCTCGGCATCGCCGACGTCGGCCCGGACGACGACTTCTTCCGGCTCGGCGGCGACAGCATCAGCTCCATCGGCGTAGCCAGCCGGGCCCGCGCGGCCGGCCTGGACCTCACCCCGCGCGACGTCTTCACCCACCGGACCCCCGCCGCCCTCGCGGCCACCACCGGCACCGCCACCCGTGAAGCGCCCGCCACCGCTGCCGCCTTCACCCTCACCGACGCCGAGCACGCCCGGATCCGTGCCCTCGCCGCCCCGGCCGCGGTCGCCGACGTCTGGCCGCTGGCTCCCCTCCAGGAGGGCCTGTTCTTCCACTCGGCCTACGACCAGGGCGCGTTGGACGTCTACACCGTCCACGAGACCTTCGACTTCGCGGCCGGCCTGGACCCGGACCGGCTGCGCGCCGCCGCCCGCACGCTGCTGGACCGCAACCCGGGCCTGCGGGCCGGCTTCACCAGCGAAGGCCTCGACCAGCCCGTGCAGTTCATCGTCGAGACCCCGGAGATCCCGCTCGACGAGGTCGACCTCTCCCACCTCCCGGCCGACGAACAGGACCGCAGAGTCCGGGAGTTGACCGGCGCCGAGCGCGACCGGCGGTTCGACCTGTCCGCACCCCCGCTGTTCCGGCTGCTCCTGCTGCGCCTCGGCGCCGAGCGCGGCGACCGGCTCGTCATCGGCCGGCACCTGATCCTCTGGGACGGCTGGTCGGCCTGGCTCTTCCTCGACGAGCTGTTCGCCCTGTACGAGACCGGCGGCGACGCCTCCGCGCTGCCCGCCCCCGGCAGCTACCGGGACTACCTGACCTGGCTGGACCAGCAGGACGACCGGGCCGCCACCGCCGCCTGGCGCACCGCGCTGGCCGGTCTGGAGGAGCCCACTCTGCTGGCCCCGACGGCCGCCGACGGCCTCGAACCGGTCATCCCCGACCAGCTCGACGTACGCCTCACCGCCGAACTCGGCGACCGGCTGCGGGAGACCGGCCGCGCGCACGGCCTCACCCTGAACACCCTGCTCAACGCGGCCTGGGGACTCACCCTCGGGTCCGCGACCGGCCGCTTCGACATCGTGTTCGGCACCACCGTCGCCGGCCGGCCCAGCGAGGTCCACGACGTCGAGAACATCATCGGCCTGTTCCTCAACACCGTCCCCACCCGGATCGCCCTCGACCCCGCCGAGCCGGTCCTCGACCTGCTCCGCCGCATCCAGGGCGAGCGCCTCGACCTGATGCCGTACGAGCACCTCAGCCTCGGCGTGCTCCAGGCCGAGACCGGGCACCGCAAGCTCTTCGACACCCTGTTCGTGCTCCGCAACAACGACACCGAGGACCGGCTCGAAGAGCTCCGCACCCGGCACGGCGCCACCGCCGTCGCCAACGTCGACGCCACCCACTACCCGGCCAACCTCGTCATCACCCCCGGACAGCGGATCGCGGTCACCCTCACCCACCGGCCCGACCTGGTCCCGGCCGACCGGGCCCGCGCCCTGCTCGACCGCTTCACCCTCCTCGTCGACCGGCTCACCGCCGACCTCACGGCACCCGTGGGCTCCCTCGACCCGCTGCTGCCCGCCGAACACGCGGCCCTGCGCGAGGAGCGGGCGGCCGGCCGGGTCGAGGTCCCAGAGGAGACCGTCGCCGACCTGCTCGCCGCCCAGGCCGTCCGTACCCCGGACGCCAGGGCCCTGGTCCTCGGCGAGCGCGCGCTGACCTACGCCGAACTCGACGCGGCCGTCGACCGGATGGCCCGGCTGCTCATCGAACGCGGCGCCGGTCCCGAGCGGGTGATCGCGCTCGGCCTCGGCCGCTCCCTGGACATGGTGGTCGCGCTCTTCGCCGTCCTGCGCACCGGCGCCGCCTACCTGCCCCTGGAACTGGACCACCCGGCCGACCGGCTCTCCCTGATGCTGGCCGACGCCCGCCCGCTGCTGCTGCTCTCCACCGCCGCCGTCTCCGCGACCCTCGACGGCGACGACCTGCCGCGCGTCCTGCTCGACGACCCGGCGGTCCGGGACGAACTGGCCGGGCTGCCCGGCACCCCCGTCCGCCGCCGCTTCAGCCTCGAACACCCCGCCTACGTCATCTACACCTCCGGCTCCACCGGCCGCCCCAAGGGCGTCGTCACCCCCTACCGGGGCCTGACCAACATGCAGCTCAACCACCAGAAGGAGATCTTCGAGCCCGCGATCGCCGCGGCGGGCGGCCGGCGGCTGCGGATCGCGCACACCGTCTCCTTCGCCTTCGACATGTCGTGGGAGGAGCTGCTCTGGCTGGTCGAGGGCCACGAAGTGCACATCTGCGACGAGGAGTTGCGGCGCGACGCGGAGGCGCTGGTGGCCTACTGCCAACGCCACCGCGTCGACGTCGTCAACGTGACCCCCACGTACGCCCGGCTGCTGATCGAGCAGGGCCTGCTGGAGGGGCATGTCCCGCCGCTCGTCCTGCTCGGCGGCGAGGCGGTCCCGGAGACGGTGTGGGCGGCCCTGCGCGACACCGAGGGCACCTACGGCTACAACCTGTACGGGCCGACCGAGTACACCATCAACACCCTCGGCGGCGGCACCCTCGACAGCGCCACCCCCACCGTCGGCAAGCCCATCCGCGGCACTCGCGCCCACCTCCTGGACGCCTGGCTGCGCCCGGTGCCCGACGGGGTCCCCGGCGAGCTGTACATCGCCGGCATCGGCCTGGCCCGCGGCTACCTCGACCGGCCCGGCCTGACCGCCGAGCGGTTCGTCGCCGACCCGTTCGGGGAGCCCGGCGAGCGCATGTACCGCACCGGCGACCTGGTGCGCCGGGGCCCCGACGGCAACCTCGACTTCCTCGGGCGCACCGACGACCAGGTGAAGATCCGCGGCTACCGCGTCGAACCCGGCGAGATCGAGACCGCCCTCAGCCGCCACCCGCTGGTCTCCCAGGCCGCCGTCGTGGTCCGCGACGAACGCCTCGTCGGCTATGTCGTGCCCTCCGGCGCCGACCCCGCCGACCGCACCGCCGCCGAGGCCGCGCAGGTGGGGGAGTGGCAGGAGATCTACTCCGACGAGTACGAGGAGATCGGCACCGCCGTCTTCACCGAGCAGTACGACGGCTGGGACAGCTCCTACGACGGCCGGCCCATCCCCTTCGAGCAGATGCACGAGTGGCGCGAGTCCACGGTCGCCCGCATCCGCGCCCTGAACCCGCGCCGCATCCTCGAAATCGGCGTCGGCTCCGGCCTGTTGCTCTCCCGGCTCGCCCCGGAGTCCGAGGAGTACTGGGCGACCGACTTCGCCGCCCCGGTGATCCGCAAGCTCGGCGCGGAACTGCGGGCCCGTGACGCCGGGCTGGCGGCGAGGGTCGAACTGCGCTGCCGGCCCGCCGACGACCTCAGCGGCCTGCCCGTCGGCCACTTCGACACGATCGTCGTCAACTCCGTCATCCAGTACTTCCCGAGCATCGAGTACCTCACGGCCGTCATCGACGGCGCCATGGAGCTGCTCGCCCCCGGCGGCGCCCTGTTCGTCGGCGACGTCCGCAACCTGCGGCTCGCCCGCACCTTCCACACCGAGATCCAGCGCGCCCGCGGGACGGCGGCGGCCGACCTGGAGCGGGCGGTGGAGCGCGGACTGCGCCTGGAGAAGGAACTCCTCGTCGACCCGGACTACTTCACCACCCTCGGCTACGGAGTCGACCTGCGCACCAAGCGCGGCCGGCACCACAACGAACTGACCCGGCACCGCTACGACGTCGTCCTGTACGCCGGAGAGCCGGACCTCCGCCTCGACGACGCGCCGTCGGTCGAGTGGGCCGCGGCCCACGCGGTGGGCGAACTCGTCCACGGCAACCGGACGTCCGAGGCCGTCGGCCGCCTGCTGGACGGCATCGGGCAGCTCACCGCCCGGGTCGGCCGACGCCCGGCCGCCGAACGGCCCGGGGCGCTGCGCGTCACCGGCATCCCCGACGGCCGCACCCACGAGGACGGCGTCGACCCGGAGACCCTGCACGCGCTCGGCGCGGAGGCCGGACACCGCGTGCTGACGACCTGGTCGGAGCGGACCGGCAGCTACGACGCCGTCTTCCTGACCGCCGAACACCCCCGCACCGGCGGCCTGTTCCGCCCCGGCGGCGGTACCGTCCCCTACGCCAACGACCCCACCGCCGCCCGCGAGACCAGCGCCCTGGTCCGGCGGCTGCGCGAGGACCTCGGCCGGGAGCTGCCCGAGTACATGGTCCCGGCCGCCTTCGTCACCGTCGACGGCCTGCCCATGAACGCCAACGGCAAGCTGGACGTGCGGGCCCTGCCCGAGGCCGAACCCGCCGTCGCCCTCGGTGGCGGCCGCGGCCCCCGCACCCCGCAGGAGGAGGTGCTCTGCCGCCTGTTCGCGGAGGTGCTCGGGCTGCCCGAGGCCGGTGCGGAGGACAACTTCTTCGACCTGGGCGGCCATTCGCTGCTCGCCACCCGGCTGGTCAGCCGCGCCCGCACCGAACTGGGCGCCGAACTCGCCATCCGTGACCTCTTCGAGGCCCCCACCCCGGCCCGGCTCGCCGCCCGGGTCGGCTCGGCAAGCCCGGCCCGGCCGCCCGTCACCCCGGTGACCGACCGGCCCGCCCGGATCCCGCTGTCCCCGGCCCAGCGCCGGCTGCTGCTCGTGGAGCAGATCACCGGCAGTGGCGTCGCCTACAACTTCCCGCTGGTCTTCCGGCTGCGCGGCGACCTCGACACCGGGGCCCTGCGCGCCGCCCTGCGGGACGTGGCCGCCCGCCACGAGGCGCTGCGCACCGTGTTCCCGGCTCACGACGGCGAGCCGTACCAGCGGATCCTCCCCGCCGAGGACGCACACCCGGCCCTCACCGTCGCCGAAGCCACCGAGGAGGAACTGCCCGCGCTCATCGAGGCGGCCCAGCGCCGGCCCTTCGACCTGGCCGCGGAACTCCCGCTGCGCTGCGAGGTGTTCCGGCTCGCGGACCACGACCACGTGGTGGCCGTCGTGCTGCACCACATCACCACCGACGAGTGGTCCGACCGGCCGTTCCTCGCCGACCTCGGCACCGCCTACGCGGCCCGCCGCGCGGGTGCGGCCCCGGACTGGGCACCGCTGCCCGTGCAGTACGCCGACTACACCCTCTGGCAGCGGGAGCTGCTCGACGCCACCGGCGAGGTCCAACTCGCCTACTGGACCACGGCCTTGCGCGAGCTGCCCGAGGAGCTGGCGCTGCCCGCCGACCGGCCGCGCCCCGCCGAGCCGACCGGACGCGGCGGCAGGGTCCGGCTGGAGCTGCCCGCCGCCACCGGCCTCGCCCTGCGCGACCTCACGACGGCCACCGGCACCAGCATGTTCATGCTGTTCCAGGCCGCCACCGCCGCGTTGCTGCACCGGCTCGGCGCGGGCGACGACATCCCCCTCGGCGCACCCATCGCGGGCCGCACCGACGAGGCGCTCGGCGACCTGGTGGGCTTCTTCGTCAACACCCTGGTGCTGCGCACCGATCTCTCCGGCGACCGGCTGACCTTCCGTGAACTGCTCGGCCGGGTACGGGAGTCGTCGCTGTCCGCCTTCGCGTACCAGGACCTGCCCTTCGACCGGGTGGTGGAGGCGCTCAACCCGCCCCGGGTGGCCGGCCGCAACCCGCTCTTCCAGGTCATGCTCGGCTACCACCACCGGCCCGACGGCGACCCCGACGTGCTGGGCCTGGCCACCGAGTGGTCCGACATGGACACCGGCATGGCCAAGTTCGACCTGCACTTCACCTACGTCGACGAGTCCGACCGCGTGGTCCTGCTCCTGGAGTACGCCACCGACCTCTACGACCACGGCACCGCCGAAGCCCTGGCCGACCGGGCCGCCCGGCTCCTGGCGCACGCGGCCGCCGCACCGGACGCCCCGCTCGGGGACCTCGGCCTCCTGGACGAGGACGAGCGGGCCCGGGTCCTCGCCGACTGGAACGACACCGCCCGTCCGGTCCCGGACCTCACCCTCCCCGAGCTGTTCCGCGCCCAGGCGGCCCGCACCCCCGACGCCACCGCCCTCGTCTTCGAGGGACAGCGGCTCACCTACGCCGAGCTGGACGCCCGCGTCGAGCACACCGCCCGGGTCCTGGCCGGTCTCGGTGCGGGCCCGGAGCGCACCGTCGCCGTCGCCCTGCCGCGTTCGGCGGACCTCGTCACCGCCATCCTCGCCACGCACCGCGCCGGTGCCGCCTATCTGCCGCTGGACCCGGAATACCCGGCGGACCGGCTCGCCCTCATGGTCGAGGACGCCCGCCCGGTGTGCGTGATCCGCGACGCCCTGCCCGCCGGCCCGGAGGGCGAGCTGCCGTCGTCGTACGACCCCCGCCATCCCGCGTACGTCATCTACACCTCGGGCTCCACCGGCCGCCCCAAGGGCGTGGTCGTCCCGCACGAGGGCATCGCCAACCGGCTGCTGTGGATGCAGGACACCTACCGGCTCGGCGCCGACGACCGGGTGCTGCAGAAGACGCCGGCCGGCTTCGACGTGTCGGTGTGGGAGTTCTTCTGGCCGCTGATCACCGGCGCCGCACTGGTCGTCGCCCGGCCCGAGGGCCACCGCGACCCGGCCTACCTGGCCGCGCTGATCCGCGAACAGGACGTCACCACCGTCCACTTCGTGCCCTCCATGCTCCAGCTCTTCCTGGAGGAGCCGACGGCCGCGAGCTGCACCGGGCTGCGTCAGGTGATGTGCAGCGGCGAGGCGCTTCCCGCGCCGCTGGCCGCCCGGTTCGACCACGTCCTGCCGGACGCCCGCCTGTACAACCTCTACGGTCCGACCGAGGCGTCCGTGGACGTCACGGCGATCGAGATCGTTCCGGGTGCGGCGGTCGTCCCCATCGGTCGGCCGGTCTGGAACACCCGTGTGTACGTTCTCGACGCGGGGCTGCGTCCGGTGCCGCCGGGCGTCCCGGGTGAGCTGTACCTGGCGGGTGTGCAGCTGGCCCGCGGTTATCTGGCC
Source organism: Streptomyces fuscichromogenes (assembly GCF_014645815.1). Classification (GTDB taxonomy): domain Bacteria; phylum Actinomycetota; class Actinomycetes; order Streptomycetales; family Streptomycetaceae; genus Streptomyces; species Streptomyces fuscichromogenes. The sequence continues at coordinate 91,419 of NZ_BMML01000004.1, forward strand.
CGGCCCGGCCTGACGGCCGAGCGGTTCGTCGCGGACCCGTACGGTCGGGCGGGGGCTCGTATGTACCGGACGGGTGACCTGGCCCGGTGGACGGCCGACGGTGTGCTGGAGTATCTGGGGCGTACCGACGACCAGGTCAAGCTGCGCGGGTTCCGGATCGAACCCGGTGAGATCGAGGCGGTGCTCGCCGCCCACCCGGCCGTCGCCCACGCCACCGTCACCGTGCACGCCCAGGCACTCGTGGCCCACGTCGTCCCCGCCGCGGGCGCCGTGGTGGACGCGACCGCCCTGCGCGGCCACGCCGCCGCCGTACTCCCCGCCCACATGGTGCCGGCCGCCTACGTCACCCTCGACACGCTGCCGCTCACCCCGAACGGCAAGCTCGACCGCAAGGCCCTGCCCGCCCCCGAGTTCACCGCGGGCACGGGCGACGGCACCGCGCCGCGCACCGCGCGCGAGGAGATCCTCGCCGCGCTGTTCGCCGACGTCCTGGGCCGCGAACGGGTGGGCGTGGACGACGACTTCTTCGCGCTGGGCGGCCACTCGCTGCTCGCCATGCGCCTGGTCGGCCGTATCCGCACCGCACTCGGCACCGACCTGACGGTCCGCGCCGTCTTCGAGGCACCGACGGTGGCCCTGCTCACCGCCCGCACCGGCACGCCGGCCACCGGATCGCGTCCCGCCCTCGCCGTCCCGCGCCCGCGCCCCGAACTGCTTCCGCTGTCCTCCGCCCAGCGTCGGCTCTGGCTGCTCGCACAGGTCGACGGGGCGAGTACGGCGTACAACCTGCCCTCGGCCTGGCGGCTGGCAGGCCCTCTCGACCGGAACGCCCTCCAGGCCGCCCTGAACGATGTGGCGGCCCGGCACACCCCGCTGCGCACCGTCTTCCCGGCGGTCGACGGAGTGCCGTACCAGCGGATCCTGCCGGACGCCCAGGTTCCCCTGGAGACAGCGCCGTTCGGGGAGCTGACGGAACGGGCCGCGCACCTCTTCGACCTGGAACGCGAACTCCCGGTCCGGGCAACTCTGTTCGAGACCGGGCCCGACGAGCACGTGCTGCTGCTCCTGCTGCACCACATCGCCACCGACGAGTGGTCCGACCGCCCGCTGCTCGCCGACCTGGCCACCGCCTACGCGGCCCGCACCGCCGGACGCGCCCCCGACTGGGCCCCGCTGCCCGCGAGTTACGCCGACTACACGCTCTGGCAGCGCGACCTGCTCGCCGCGACCGAGACGGAGCTGCTCGCCCACTGGACCGAAACCCTGCACGGGCTGCCCGCCGAGCTCGATCTGCCCACCGACCGGCCGCGCCCCGTCGAGCCCACCGGGAGCGGCGGCACCACCGGCTTCACCGTCCCGCCCGCCCTGGCCGGCGCCCTGCGCGGCCTGGCCCGCGCCCACGGCGTCAGCATGTTCATGGTGGCCCAGGCCGCCGTGGCCACCCTGCTGCACCGGCTCGGCGCGGGCGACGACATCCCGCTCGGCGCCCCGGTGTCCGGGCGGACCGACGAGGCACTCGAAGACCTCGTCGGGTTCTTCGTCAACTCCCTTGTCCTGCGCACCGACCTGTCCGGCGACCCCACCTTCGCCGACCTGCTGGCCCGGGTCCGGGACACCGACCTCGCCGCCTACGAGCACCAGGACCTGCCCTTCGAACGGCTGGTGGAGACCCTCAACCCCGAACGCTCCCTGGCCCGGCACCCGTTGTTCCAGGTGATGGTCGTCCACCTCGCCGGACAGGGCGCCGGACCCGCGCTGCCCGGCCTCACCGCCCGCCGCGAGACCGTCGGGCAGGACAGCGCCAAGTTCGACCTCAGCTTCGACTTCGTCGAGCAGGGCGAGCACATCGACGGCTGGATCGAGTACAGCGCCGACCTCTTCGACGAGCGGACCGCCGAACTCCTCGCCCGCCGCCTGGAGTCCCTGCTGGCCCAGGTCGCCGCCGACCCCGGCCGCCGCGTCGGCACCCTCGACGTGCTGCGTGACGACGAACGCGCTCTCGTCCTCGCCGACTGGAACGACACCGCCCGTCCGGTCCCGGACCTCACCCTCCCCGAGCTGTTCCGCGCCCAGGCGGCCCGCACCCCCGCCGCCCCGGCCGTCGTCTTCGAGGACACCTCCCTCACCTACGCCGAACTCGACCGGCGCGTCGAACGGCTCGCCCACACCCTGGCCGCGCACGGCGCCCGCGCCGAGACGACCGTCGCCGTCGCCCTGCCGCGCTCCGTCGCCCTCGTGGTGACCCTGCTCGCCGTGCACCGCGCGGGCGCCGCCTACCTGCCCCTCGACACCGGCTACCCGGCCGATCGGCTGGCGTACACGCTCACCGACGCCCGTCCGGCCTGCCTGGTCACGGGAGACGGCGTGACCGTTCCGGACACCGGCGTACCCCGCCTCACGGTGACCGCCGACGGCACCCCCGACCACCCGGCCGACGCCCCCCTGCCGGCCTCCTACGACCCCCGCCACCCCGCGTACGTCATCTACACCTCGGGCTCCACCGGCCGCCCCAAGGGCGTGGTCGTCCCGCACGAGGGCATTGCCAACCGGCTGTTGTGGATGCAGGACACCTACCGGCTCGGCGCCGACGACCGGGTGCTGCAGAAGACGCCGGCCGGCTTCGACGTGTCGGTGTGGGAGTTCTTCTGGCCGCTGATCACCGGCGCCGCACTGGTCGTCGCCCGGCCCGAGGGCCACCAGGACCCGGCCTACCTGGCCGCGCTGATCCGCGAACAAGGCGTCACCACCGTCCACTTCGTGCCGTCCATGCTGCGCGCCTTCCTCGACGAGCCCGCCGCCGCCGGCTGCACCGGGCTGCGTCAGGTGATGTGCAGCGGCGAGGCGCTCCCGGCCGCTCTCACCCGCCGTTTCCACGGGGTGCTCGACGCCCGCCTGTACAACCTCTACGGTCCGACCGAGGCGTCCGTGGACGTCACGGCGATCGAGATCGTTCCGGGTGCGGCGGTCGTCCCCATCGGTCGGCCGGTCTGGAACACCCGTGTGTACGTTCTCGACGCGGGGCTGCGTCCGGTGCCGCCGGGCGTCCCGGGTGAGCTGTACCTGGCGGGTGTGCAGCTGGCCCGCGGTTATCTGGCCCGGCCCGGCCTGACGGCCGAGCGGTTCGTCGCCGATCCGTACGGTCGGGCGGGGGCTCGTATGTACCGGACGGGTGACCTGGCCCGGTGGACGGCCGACGGTGTGCTGGAGTATCTGGGGCGTACCGACGACCAGGTCAAGTTGCGCGGGTTCCGGATCGAACCCGGTGAGATCGAGGCGGTGCTCGCCGCCCACCCGGCCGTCGCCCACGCCACCGTCACCGTCCTCGACGACCGGCTCGTGGCCCACGTCGTCCCGGCCCCCGGCGCCACGGTGGACCCCGCGGCCCTGCGGGTCCACATCGCGGCCGCCCTGCCCGAGTACATGGTCCCGGCCGCCGTGGTCACCCTCGACGCCCTGCCGCTCACCCCGAACGGCAAGCTCGACCGCAGGGCCCTGCCCGCCCCGGACTTCGCCGCCGAGGTGACCGACACCCGGCCGCGGACCCCGCTGGAGGAGACCCTGGGCGCCCTCGTCGCCGAGGTGCTCGGCCTCGAACGGGTGGGTGTGCAGGACGACTTCTTCGCCCTCGGCGGGGACAGCATCGTCGCCATGCAACTGGTCGCGAGGGCCCGCGCCGCCGGGCTGGCGTTCAGTCCGCGCGACGTGTTCCGGCACAAGTCGGTGGCGGGGCTGGCCGCGGTCGCGACGACCGCGGTGGACGAACGGCACGCCACCGCCGCCCTGCTCGACCTCACCGACGCCGAACGCGCCGAGGTCGCCGCCCTGCCCGCCGGCACCGACGTGCTGCCGCTCTCCCCGCTCCAGGCCGGACTGCTCTTCCACGCGGCCCTGGACTCCGGCGACGACGGCCCGGACGTCTACACCGTCCAGATCTCCTACGACCTCGAAGGCCCCGTCGACGCCGACCGGCTGCGCACCGCCGCACAGGACCTGCTCGACGCCCACGAGAACCTGCGCAGCGGCTTCCGGTACCTGTCCTCCGGACGACCGGTGGCCGTCGTACCGCGCACCGCCGTGCTGCCCTGGCGGCAGCTCGACCTCACCGACGGGGGCGCCGACCCGGGCGACGAGGCGGTCTGGACCCGGCTGCTCGGACAGGAGCGGCGCCGCTTCGACCCCGAACGCCCGCCGCTGCTGCGGCTGTTGCTGGCCCGCACCGGCCCGGACCGGAACCGCCTCGTACTCTCGCACCAGCACCTGCTCCTCGACGGCTGGTCGCTGCCGCTGCTCGCCGCCGAACTCTGGGCGCGCTACGAGGGCCGCACACCGGCTCCGCCCGCCCCCTACCGGGAGCACCTGCGGCTGCTGGCCGCCCAGGACCCGGCCGCCTCCGCCGCCGCCTGGGCCGGGGCCCTCACCGGCCTCGCCGAACCCACCCGGCTCGCGCCCGCCGACCCCGACCGGGCCGCCGCCGTCCCGCACACCCACACCGTGGAGCTGGACGCCGGCCGGACGGCGGAGCTGGAGGCGGCCGCCCGGCGTGCGGGCGTCACCGTCAACACCCTGGTCCAGGCTGCCTGGGGCGTGCTCCTCGGCAGGCTCACCGGACGTGACGACGTGGTGTTCGGCGCCACCGTCGCGGGCCGCTCGCCCGAACTCGCCGGATCCGAGGCGATGATCGGCCTGTTCATCAACACGATCCCGGTCCGGGTGCGGATCCGCCCCGAGGAGAGCACGGCCGCCCTCCTGGAACGGCTCCAGGACGAACAGTCCCGGCTCATCGCCCACCAGCACCTCGGCCTCGCCGACATCCAGCGCACCGCCGGACTGGGCGAACTCTTCGACACACTGGTGGTGTTCGAGTCGTACCCGGTGGCGGAACCCGACCACGACCCGGGTGACGCGCCGCGCGCCACGGTCCGCGAGCACGCCGACTCCACCCACTACCCGCTGGCCTGGGCCGTCGAGCCCGCCGAACGCCTGCGGGTGACCGCCGAGTTCCGCCCCGACCTGTTCGAGGCGGCCACCGTACGGCGGATCACGGACGCCCTGACCGGCCTGCTGACCGGCATGGCCGCCGACCCCGGGCGCCCCGTCGGCCGACTCGACCTGCTCGGGTCCGCCGACCGGTACACCGTCCTGGAGACCTGGAACGACACCGCCCTCCCGGCCGCCGAACGCCTCGGCACGGTACCGGCGCTGTTCGCCGCCCAGGCCGCCGCCACCCCGGACGCGGTCGCCGTCACTGACGGCCGCACCACCTGGACCTTCGCCGAACTCGACGCCCGCAGCTCCGAGTTGGCGCGCGTCCTGGCCGGGCACGGCGCCGCACCCGAGCGGATCGTCGCCCTCGCCCTGCCCCGCACCGCCGACCACATCGCCGCGATCCTCGCCGTCATGAAGGCGGGCGCCGCCTATCTGCCCCTCGACCCCGACCTGCCCACGGCCCGTCTCGCCGGCATGCTCGCGGACGCCCGCCCGGTACTCGTCCTGGCCACCGCCGAGACCGCCACCGGCCTGCCCGCCACCGACACCCCGGTCCTGCTCCTCGACGCCCCGGCGAACGGCCTGCCGGACGGCCTGCCGCGGGCCGAACCCACCGCCCCCGGCCCCGACCACCCCGCCTACGTCATCCACACCTCCGGGTCCACCGGCCGCCCCAAGGGCGTCGTCGTCACCCAGCGCGGTATCGCCAACCTCTTCCACAGCCACCGCCACGACCTGCACGACCTCGCCAAGGAGCGCACCGGGCGGCGCCACCTGCGGGTCGGGCACGCCTGGTCGTTCTCCTTCGACGCCTCCTGGCAGCCGCAGCTGTGGCTCCTCGACGGCCACGCCCTGCACATCGCCGACGACGAGACCCGCCGCGACCCCGAGCTCCTCACCACCTTCATCCGCGACCGGGGCATCGACTTCATCGAGGTCACCCCGTCCCTGCTGGCCCGGATGGCCGACAGCGGCCTGATCGGGCCCGGCGGCGACTGCCCGCTCGCGGTGGTCGGCTTCGGCGGCGAGGCCGTCCCCGAGTCGCTGTGGAACCGGCTGGCCGCACTCCCGGACACCGAGGCGGTCAACCTGTACGGCCCCACCGAGGCCACCGTCGACGCCCTCGTCGGCCGGGTCGGCGACAGCGCCCGACCGGTCGTCGGCCGCCCCGTCCACCACTCCCGCGCCTACGTCCTGGACACCGCCCTGCGCCCGGTCCCGCCCGGCGTCACCGGCGAGCTGTACCTGTCCGGACCGGGCCTGGCCCGCGGCTACCTCGACCGGCCCGACCTCACCGCCGAACGCTTCGTCGCCGATCCCTTCGGGCTGCCCGGCACCCGCATGTACCGCACCGGTGACCTGGCCCGCTGGACCGAGGACGGGCTCCTGGAGTTCGCCGGACGCACCGACGACCAGGTGAAGATCCGCGGCTACCGGGTCGAACTCGCCGAGATCGAGGCCGCGTTGGACGCCCACCCGGCGGTGGCGCAGAGTGTCGTCGTGACCCGCGAACACCGGCCCGGAGTACGCCAGTTGATCGCCTACGCGGTCACCGGTGGCGCCGACGGCACGGGCGGCACGGACGGCACGGGCGGCACGGGCGGCGTGGAGTTGCGTGCGTACGCCGCCGCCCGCCTGCCCGACTACATGGTCCCGGCCGCCGTGGTCGTCCTGGAGCGGCTGCCGCTGCTCTCCAACGGCAAGCTCGACCGGGCCGCCCTGCCCGCCCCCGACTTCAGCGCGTCGGGCGGTGGCCGGGTGCCGGAGAACGACACCGAGCGCGTCCTGCGCGACCTGTTCGCGGACGCCCTCGGCCTGCCCGCCGAGGCGATCGGCACGGACGACGACTTCTTCGCCTTCGGCGGGGACAGCATCGTCGCCATGCAACTCGTCGCCCGCGCCCGCTCGGGCGGCCTGCGGGTCACCCCCCGCCAGGTCCTCCAGCACCGCACGGTCGCCGGCCTCGCCGCCGTCGCCGTCCCGCTGGGCGCCGACGACCGGCGGGCCACGCACGACGACGGCACCGGCAGCGTCCCGCTCACCCCGATCATGCGCGCCCTGCTCGACCGCGGCGGCCCGGTCGCCGCCTACCATCAGGCGGCCCTGCTCCGCACCCCGGCGGACCTCACCGAACCCGGCCTGCTGGCCGTGCTCGGGGCGCTCGCCGCCCGGCACGACATGCTCCGGGCCCGGCTCGTCCGCACTCCGGAGGCCGCGCTCTCGGTACCCGCGGCAACCGACACCGACGTACGAACCTGGCTCACCCGGGTCGACGTACGCGAGGCAGTGACGTCCGAGGCCGTCGCCTTCGGGGCCGTTCCCGACGAGGCCGTCGCCTCCGGGGCCGTGACGTCTGAGGCCGTCGCCTCTGGAGCCGTGACGTCCGAGGCCGTCGCCTCCGGGGCCGTTCCGGACGAGGCCGTGCTGCGGGACGTCATCGCCCGCCACGCGCCGGCGGCCCTCGCGGGACTCGATCCCGAGGCCGGGGCGATGGTGCGGGCGGTCTGGTTCGACGCCGGCCCGGACCGGCCCGGACGGCTGCTGCTCCTCGTCCACCACCTGGTGGTCGACGGCGTCTCCTGGCGCGTACTGCTGCCCGACCTGGCCACCGCCTGGTCGGCCGTCCGCGGTGGCCGTACCTCCGAACTGGCGCCGGTGGAGCTGTCGTTCGCCCGCTGGTCCCGGCTGCTCGGCGCCCGGGCCTGCGAACCGGCGGCCGAGGACGAGCTGCCCTGGTGGACCTCCGCCCTCGCCGCGGGCGCCGACCTGCCCCTGGCCCGCCCGCTCGACCCGGCCCGGGACACGGTCGCCACCAGCCGCCACCTGTCCCTCTCCCTGCCGGCCGCCGTCACCGGCCCGCTGCTGAGCCGGGTGCCGGCCGCCTTCGGGGCGAGCGTCAACGACGTCCTGCTCACCGCGTTCGCCCTCGCCGTCGGCGACTGGCGGGCCCGGACCCTGGGCGCGGCGGGCACCGGCGGCCCGGTCCTGGTCGACCTGGAGGGCCACGGCCGCGAGGAGGAACTCGCGGGCGACGCCGACCTGTCCCGCACGGTCGGCTGGTTCACCAGCGTCGTCCCGGTACGGCTCGACCCCGGTGCCTGCGGCCCCGACGCCCTGGCCGGCGGACCCGCCCTGGACGCGGCGGTGGCCCGGATCCGCGACCACCTCACCGCCCTCCCGGCGGCCGGCATCGGCCACGGCCTGCTGCGCCGGCTCAACCCCGCGACCGCCCCGCTCCTCGCCGAACTCGCCGAGCCGCAGATCGAGTTCAACTACATGGGCCGCTTCGACCGCCCCGCGGCCGCCGACTGGTCCTACGCCGCCGAGGAGGACGCCGCCGACCTCGATCCCGACGCCGATATGCCGATGTCGCACGCGCTCACCCTCAACGCCCTCACCGAGGACCGCCCCGAGGGGCCGGAACTCGGCGCGCACTGGTCGTACGCGGCCGGACTCCTCACCGAGGACGCGGTACGGGAGCTGGCCGGGACCTGGTTCCGGGCGCTGGAGGCGCTGGTAGCACGCGCGGACGAACTGAACTGACCGTCCGCACCCACCGAACAGACCGCACCCACCGAACAGACCGAAAGGCAAGGACCCGCTGACATGAGCAACCCGTTCGAGAATCCCGACGGCGTCTACTCCGTCCTCGTCAACGACGAGGGCCAGTACAGCCTGTGGCCCGACTTCGTGGACGTACCGGCCGGCTGGACGGTCGCCCACGGCCCGGCGCCCCGGCAGGAGTGCCTGGACCACATCGAGACGCACTGGACGGACATGCGGCCCAAGAGCCTGGTCGAGGGCTCCTGACGGACGCGACGGGAAAGGGGGGTGGCCCGGTGTCGAACCGGGCCACCCCCCTTTCCCCTTCCCGCGTTCAGGACGCCGGCTGGGTCACCTTCGTCGACGCCTTGCCGTCCACCGCCGCCGCCAGCTGCGGGACCAGGCGGTCCAGGACGTAGGGGATGCTCAGCACGGTCGACAGGGACACCGCGTTGCCGTAGTCGCTGGTCTCCTTGACGAAGACCTCGCGGCCCTGCTTCACCACGTTCAGGTCCGCGTAGACCTTGTCGCTGTGCAGCTTGGTGACCGCCGAGGTGGTGTCCGGCACGATCCAGACGTCCACGTCCTGGTCGAGCAGGTCGAAGCGCTCCTTGCTGATGTTGGCGCCGAACTGGTCCCCGATCACCTTGTCGAGGTCCTTCGGCAGCGAGAACCCGAGGTCGGACAGGAGCCGGGACCGCGGGTCCTCGCTGCCGTAGACGAACGTGCCCTCGTACGGCGTCGCCATGACCGCCGTTGCCCCAGTGAAATCGGGGTTGGCCTTCTTGGCCGCGGCGAACTTGGCCTCGACACCCGAGACCAGGGACTTCGCCTCGTCCGCCTTGCCGAGCGCCTGCCCGATCTCCTCGGTCTGCTGCTGCCACGGCACGCCGTAGTCGTTGTACTGCTTCGGCTGCGCCACGACCGGCGCGAACTTCGACAGGCTCTCGTACTGGGCCTTGGTCAGACCCGAGTACACGGCGAGGATCAGGTCCGGCCTGAGCGCGGCGATCTTCTCCACCTGGGGGCCGGTGCCGGTGTCCTTCAGGACGGTGGGCGCGGCCGCGCTGCCCAGCTTGTCCTGGGCCCAGGGGCCGACGGCGCCCTTGTAGCCGCCCAGCCACTCGGTCGTGCCGACCGGGACCTTGCCGAGGGCCAGGACGGCGTCCTGGTCGGTGAGGCCGACCGTCACGATCCGCTGGGGCTCGGACTTGATGGTCGTACTGCCGAACTTGTGGGCGATCGTCACGGGGAACGCGTCGGCGGTCGAGCCCTTCGCCGCGGACGAGGACGACGAGCCGGAGTCGTTGTCGGAGTCGGAGGTGCCGCAGGCGACCGCCGTCGCCGTGAGCAGGAGTACGGAGGCGAGCAGGCCGGTGAGCCTGGACACTCTGGTGGCGCGGGGCATCGGCTGATCCTTCTGTTCTTGGCCGTTCTCGGCTGTTCTCGGCTGTTCTCGGCGATGGGGCCTGCGGGGGGCTCGGGTTCAGTGGGGGGCGTCGGCGGTGGCGGGTTCGTCGGGGGAGCGGTGGTCCGACCAGGCCTGCCACAGGGCGGCGTACCGGCCCCGGGCGGCGAGGAGTTGGCCGTGGGTGCCCTCCTCCACCACTCGGCCGTCGCTCAGCACGACCACCCGGTCGGCCGTGGCGGCCTGGCTGAGCCGGTGTGCCACGACCAGCGCGGTACGGCCCCGCAGCGCCTGCTCGGCGGCCTCGTCGAGCAGCCGGGCGCCGGAGCTGCCCGCCTCGGCGGTCGCCTCGTCGAGCACGACCACCGGCGGGTCGGCCAGCAGCAGCCGGGCCAGCGCGAGTTGCTGGGCCTGGTCGGCGGTGAGCCGGTGCCCGCCGTCGCCGACGACCGTGGCCAGGGCCTCCGGCAGGGCCTCGGCCCAGCCGAGGGCGCCCACGGTGGCCAGCGCGTCCCGCAACTCCTCGTCACCGGCGTCCGGGCGGGCGAGGCGCAGGTCGTCGGCGAGCGGGCCGGCGAAGACGTGCACCTCCTGGGTGACCAGCCCCACCAGGCGGCCGGAGCCGTCCGGTTCGGCGCCGCCGACGTCGACCCGCCCGGCCTCCGGACGGTGCAGTCCCGCCACCAGCCGGGCCAGGGTCGTCTTGCCCGCCCCCGTGGTGCCGACCAGCGCGACCCGCTCCTTGGGCCGTACCTCCAGGTCGACGCCGTGCAGCACCGGACGGCCGGGCACGTAGGCGTGCCAGACCCCGCTGAGCGTCACGGCCGGATCCGCCGTCGCACCGGTGCCGCGGCCCTTGGCGTGTTCGTCGGCCGCGGCCGACGGCTCGTCGACGACTCCGACCAGCCGGGCCAGTCCCGCCGTCGCCGACTGGGCGTCGTCCAGGAGCACCAGCGCGGTGTTGACCGGGCCGAAGAGGCTGTGGAAGTAGAGGGCGGCGGCCGTCGCCGTACCGACCGAGGCGGCGCCGGAGCGCACCAGCAGGAACCCGGTGAGCAGGACGGCGGCGAGGCCCACGTACTCGGCGATGTGCAGCCTGCTGTAGAAGCGCAGCACCAGCCGCACCCCGCGCATGGTCAGCTCCACCGCCGCCCGCGAACGCTCGGTGACCCGGTGGGTGTGGTCGTCCTGGAGCCGGTACGCCCGTACCGTCCGGGCCCCGCCGATGGTGTCCAGCAACTGCTGCTGCTGGGCCCCGGTGGCGATCCGCTCCCTGGCGTACAGGGGCACGGCGTTGCGCACGTACCAGCGGGCGGTGTGTGCCTGAACGGGCACCGCGAGCAGCGCGGCCAGCAGGAACCGCCAGTCCAGCAGGGCGAGGGCGGCCAGGGTGAGCACGATCGACAGCCCGGAGCGGGCGAGTTCGGGCAGGGCGGTGCGGACCGCGTCGGCGACCCGGGAGACGTCCCGGGTGACCCGGGCGCTGAGGTCGCCCGAGCCCGCCCGCTCCAGCCGCTCCAGGGGCAGCGACAGGGCGCGTTCCACGAACTGTTCGCGCAGCCGGGCGAGCGCGGTCTCGCCCAGCCGGGACACCAGGGACATGCCCAGCGCGGTGGTGACGCCCTGCACCACGGCGACCCCGGCGAGCGCGAGGACGGGCCAGGTGAGTGCGTCGGGGGAGCGGTGCTCGGTGACCACGTCCACGATGTGCCCGAGCAGCGGCTGGGTGAGCAGCCCGACGGCCGTGGCGACCATCATCGTGCCGAAGCCGGCGGCCGCCAGCTTCCGGTCGGGGCGCAGGAGTTCGCGAACGGCAGCCCGGGTCCGGGCGGCTGTGGCGGTGGGCAACAGCCCGCTCTCGGCACCACCGGGTCCTGCGGTGCTACCCGGCTCTGCGGCGGTACCCGGCTCTGTGGGGCCGCCCGGCCCGGTCGGGCTACCCGGCCCTGCGGTGCCGCCCGGTTCTTTGGTGACGTCCGTCATGCCAGCACCGCCGTCCGGTAGGTCTCATGGGTCCTGGCGAGTTCCGCGTGGGTGCCCTCGGCGCCGACCCGGCCGCCGTCCAGCAGCACCACCCGGTCGGTGACGGCGAGCAGCGCCGGGCTGTTGGTCACCACGACCGTCGTACGGCCCTGCCGGAACTCCCTGAGTCCCTCGGCGATCCGGGCCTCGGTGACCGCGTCCACGGCGGTCGTCGGGTCGTGCACGACCAGGACCGGGGGTCCGGCCCGCAGGGCCCGCGCCAGCAGGACCCGCTGCCGCTGCCCGCCGGACAGCGAGCGCCCGCCCTCGCCCAGCCCGGTGGCCGCGCCGTGCGGCAGCGAGCGGACCACCTCGTCGGCGTCGGCGGCGGCCAGGGCGCGTGCGGTCAGTGCGTCGTCGGCGGTGTCCGCGGGGACCACGTTCTCGGCGAGGGTGCCCTCGAACAGCGCTGCGTCGTGCGCGGCGACCAGCACCGCGGCCCGCAGCCGTGCCGGGTCCAGCCGGGTCAGCGGCACACCGTCCAGTTCGACCGAGCCCGACTCCGGGTCGCTCTCCCGGCCCAGACAGCTCAACAGGGCCTCGGCGCAGGCCGGATCCGTCACCGCGATGCCGGTCAGCAGGCCGGCGGGCACGTCCAGGTCGACGCCGTCCAGGCCGCCGAGCCGTACCCCGCGCAGCCGCAACTCGCCGCGCACCGCGTCCGGAACCGGCTCGTCCCCGCCGGTGACGGCGGGCCCCGCGGAGAGCACCTCGGCGATCCGGTTCGCGGAGGCGCGGCCCTGTGCCAGTTCGGCGTTGACCCAGGCGAACGTCTCCAACGGCCCCAGCAGGAACAGCGCGAGGCCCACCGCGGAGACCAACTGCCCGAGCGTGAGCGAGCCGTCGAGCGCCAGCCGGCCGCCCACCCAGGCGATCAGCGCGATGAACCCGCCGGTGAGGGCCAGCACGAGTCCGGTCTGCCACGACTCGGCCCGCGCCGCGCGCAGGGTGGCCGCGAGGGAGACCTGGCTGGTACGGCGGTAACGCTCGACCGCGGCCCGCTGCGCGCCGAGCCCCTTCAACACCCGCAGCCCGGCGACCAGATCGGCCGCGACCCCGGCGGCGCCGGCGGCCCGGTCCTGCTCGGCCTCGCTGCGCCGCTCCAGGGGCTTGCTGAGCAGATGGCCGAGCCACAGCAGCACCGGCGTGCCCAGCAGCACGATCAGACCGAGCGGCACGGACGTCAGCAGCAGGGCGACGGCGCTCACGGCGATGCCGACGACGGCCGAAATTCCGCTCATCAGCGCCATGTTGACCGCTCCGACGCGCTTGGCGTCCTCGGTGGCGACGTTGGCCAGCTCACCGGAGAGCCGGTCCGTCCCGGCCCCGCCGCGGGGGGCGAGCACCCGGCGGACGACCGCCAGCCGAAGCTCGTGGGCGGCCTCCTCGGCCCCGCGCTCTCCGGCACGGGCGCCCAGCCGGAAACTCCACGACAGGCACACGTACAGGGCGGCCAGGACGGCCAGCCACAGTGCCAGGCGTCCGGCGTGCTGCCCGGCCACGGCCTGGTCGACGACGACACCGATGAGTACGGGGACCAGAGCCTCCCCGAGCTGGTGCACGGAGCCGAGTGCCGCGCTGACGGCCACCCGCCGCCCCTGCCCTCTGACCGAGCTGGCCAGGACATCACGCCCCGACAGTTCCCCTGATCCCACCGGCCACCCTCCGGAGACGGTCAACTTAGGCAAGGCTACTCTAAGTAAATGTGGTCGCGTCAATCCCCGACCCCCCTCCAGCACCGGGCTCCCGCAAGGCCGGAGGGCCCGCTGCCCCGGCTCCGGGAGGCGCCCGACCGGCAGCGCCGGTGGCCGAGACGGGCTCCGTTCCCGACCGCCTACCCTTGACCCATGACCAGCAGCAGTGACCGGAGCCTCGCGGTGGACGTTCAGGAACCCAAGACCTACGAAGTGCGCACCTACGGGTGCCAGATGAACGTTCACGACTCCGAGCGATTGTCCGGGCTGCTGGAGGAGGCCGGGTACGTGCGCGCCCCCGAGGGATCCGACGGCGATGCCGACGTCGTGGTCTTCAACACGTGCGCGGTCCGGGAGAACGCCGACAACCGGCTGTACGGCAACCTCGGCCGGCTCGCGCCGAGGAAGGCGGAGCGGCCCGGGATGCAGATCGCGGTCGGCGGCTGCCTGGCGCAGAAGGACCGCGACACCATCGTCCGGAAGGCCCCCTGGGTCGACGTCGTCTTCGGCACGCACAACATCGGCAAGCTGCCGGTCCTGCTGGAGCGCGCCCGGGTCCAGGAAGAGGCCCAGGTCGAGATCGCCGAGTCGCTGGAGGCGTTCCCCTCCACCCTGCCGACCCGGCGCGAGAGCGCCTACGCCGCCTGGGTCTCCATCTCCGTCGGCTGCAACAACACCTGCACCTTCTGCATCGTCCCGGCCCTGCGCGGCAAGGAGAAGGACCGCCGCACCGGTGACATCCTCGCCGAGATCGAGGCCCTGGTCGCCGAGGGCGTCTCCGAGATCACGCTGCTCGGCCAGAACGTCAACGCGTACGGCTCCGACATCGGCGACCGCGAGGCCTTCGGCAAGCTGCTGCGGGCCTGCGGGACCATCGAGGGACTGGAGCGGGTGCGGTTCACCTCCCCGCACCCCCGGGACTTCACGGACGACGTGATCGCGGCCATGGCGGAGACGCCGAACGTGATGCCGCAGCTGCACATGCCGATGCAGTCCGGTTCGGACACGGTCCTGAAGGCCATGCGCCGGTCCTACCGGCAGGAGCGCTACCTCGGGATCATCGAGAAGGTGCGGGCCGCCATCCCGCACGCGGCGATCACCACCGACATCATCGTGGGCTTCCCCGGCGAGACCGAGGAGGACTTCGAGCAGACCCTGCACGCGGTGCGCGAGGCCCGGTTCGCCCAGGCCTTCACCTTCCAGTACTCCAAGCGGCCCGGCACCCCGGCCGCGACCATGGAGAACCAGATCCCCAAGGAGGTCGTGCAGGCGCGCTACGAGCGTCTCGTCGCCCTCCAGGAGGAGATCTCCTGGGCGGAGAACAAGAAGCAGGTCGGCCGCACCCTCGACCTGATGGTCGCCGAGGGCGAGGGCCGCAAGGACGGTGCCACCCACCGCCTCTCAGGCCGCGCCCCCGACAACCGGCTCGTCCACTTCACCAAGCCGGACCAGGAGGTCCGGCCCGGCGACGTCGTCACGGTCGAGATCACCTACGCGGCCCCGCACCACCTCCTCGCCGAGGGCCCCACGCTCGCCGTACGGCGCACCCGCGCCGGCGACGCCTGGGAGAAGCGGAACACCGCCGAGGCGGCCAAGCCGGCCGGCGTGCTGCTGGGGCTGCCGAAGATCGGGGTGCCGGCGCCGCTGCCGGCCGCGACCGGGGGCTGCGCGGCGCACTGACGGGCTGGCACAAGGCCGGGAAGGGAGCATTGCATGCCGTACAGCGTTGCGTTCACCGAACAGGCTGCCCGGGTGCGTGACAGTCTGAGCCCGGACGGTCGCGACCTGCTGGAGCGAGGCCTGGCGATCCTGGTGACCGACCCGCGGCACAAACTTTCCCACTCTGTCCTTGGCGACGAGTCCACGCGTGAGATCGCTCTGTCGCGCAACCTCTTCATCGAGTATGTGATCAGCGAGGGCAAGCTCGTGGTCCTGGTGCTCACGGTCATCGACCTGACGGACGTTCTCCTGGAGGAGTGACGCCCGGCGCACTACCCTGCGGATCATGCTCGTAGCCGCCGCAGTCTGTCCCTGCCCGCCGCTCCTCGTCCCCGAGGTCGCCGCGGGCGCGGCCCCCGAACTGGACGCCGCACGGTCCGCCTGCGCCGACGCGCTCGGGGTGCTCGCCGCGGCCCGCCCCGACCTCCTGGTGGTGACGGGGCCCGCCGAACAGTCCGGGCGGGGCGTCTTCCCGCAGGGCAGCCGGGGCACGTTCCGGGGTTTCGGCGCGGAGGTCGAGGTACGGCTGGGCGGTGGCGCGGCCGGTGCGCGCGCCGGTGAGCGGGAACTGCCGCCCTCGCTGGCGGTCGGCGCCTGGCTGCTGGAGCGCACCGGCTGGTCCGACGCCCCCATCGAGGGGCTCGGCGTCGGCGAGCCCCTGGAGACCGAGCGGTGCGTGCGGACCGGCCGGGAGCTCGCCGGCCGGGCCGCGCGGGTCGCGATGCTGGTCATGGGCGACGCCAGCGCCTGCCGCACCCTCAAGGCGCCCGGCTACCTCGACGAACGGGCGGCCCCCTTCGACGCCGAGGCCGCCCGGGCGCTCGGCGCGGCCGACATCGACGCGATCAAGGCCCTCGACGCCGGTCTGGCACACCAGCTCAAGGCCGCGGGCCGGGCCCCCTGGCAGGTCCTCGCCGGCGCGGCCGAGGACGCGGACCTCGCCGGCGCCCTCCTCTACGACGACGCACCGTACGGCGTCTGCTACCTGGTGGCGGCCTGGTCCTGAGCGGCTGCCGAAACGGCGGTCCCGAAACGGCGGTCCCGAAACGGCGGTCCCGAAACGGCGGTCCCGAAACGGCGGTCCCGAAACGGCGGTCCCGAAACGGCGGTCCCGAAACGGCGGACGGCCGGGAGTCGGGTGACTCTCGGCCGTCCGCCGATCTGCTCGTACGCCGAGCTGCTCCGGGACCCGCCCGGCTCAGGAAGCCGGCGGCGACCCGTCGGAGCGGGGCGGAGCGGTGGGGTCGGGCGTCGTAGCGCCCGTACCGCCCATGTCGTCCGGGTGCACGAACCGGTCCATCGCGCCCTTGGCCCTGCCGGTACCCGTCTGGATCTTGTCGCTGTACTTGCCCTTTGTCTTCTCGTCGACGACCCGCGCGGCCTTGTCGATGCCGTGCTGGAGCTTGTCGACCTTGTCCTCGTGCTGCTGCGCGAAGTGAGAGGCCTTGTCCTTGGCCGGGGCGAGCTTGGCCTTCAAATTGTCCAAAAGACCCATGGTTACCTTCCCTGTGGCTTCCCTCTGGCTTCCCTCGCGGGCCGTTATGTGCGGGCGCTCTCGCCGGCCTCGTTGTCGGCGGCCTCCCTGGCGGACTGCTGCCGGGGGATCTCGGTGCTCTCGGCGGTGACCGCGGCGCGCTCCGTCTCCGTCCGCGCGTCCGCACTCCGGCCGTCGTCGTCGCCCGAGCCCTGCGTCGCCGCCTCGACTGCCTCCTCCGCTGTCTCCTCCGCCGCGTCCGCCACCACGTCCTCCGCCGCGGTCTCCGTAGTGTTCTCCGGTCCGGCCCCGTCCGGCTCGGAGCCGGACGACTCGGCATCGGCCGGCACGGTGGCGTCCGGCTCTTCCGACGTCTTCGGCTTCTTCCCAATGAACCGTGCAAAAACGCCCATATCAACTCCATACGTTACTCGTGCGAGCGAAATCCCGCGTGACCCCGGTGCGCCCGATTGCGTCGGACCGGTCTCCGCCTCTCGCCGACGGCGGCGGGAACCTCGCAACGGCAACGAAACCGGACACGCTCCGTCACGTAACTCGTTCGAGACCCGCCTCCGAGGTTTGCGAGACTGGTGCGGTGAGCAGCGCACCCTCCGCCCCCCGTGTCATCGCCGTCGTCGGCCCCACCGCGGCCGGCAAGTCCGACCTCGGCGTCTTCCTGGCCCAACGGCTCGGCGGGGAGGTCGTCAACGCCGACTCCATGCAGCTGTACCGGGGGATGGACATCGGCACCGCCAAGCTGACGCCCGAGGAACGCGCCGGCGTCCCGCACCACCTGCTCGACATCTGGGACGTGACCGTCACCGCCTCCGTCGCCGAGTACCAGCGGCTCGCCCGCGCCCGCATCGACGCCCTGCTCGCCGAGGGCCGCTGGCCGATCCTGGTCGGGGGCAGCGGGCTGTACGTCCGCGGCGCCGTCGACAACCTGGAGTTCCCCGGCACCGACCCCGAGGTCCGGGCCCGCCTGGAGGACGAGCTCGCGCTGCGCGGCTCCGGCGCCCTGCACGCCCGGCTGTCCGCCGCCGACCCCGAGGCGGGCCGCGCGATCCTGCCCAGCAACGGCCGCCGTATCGTCCGCGCGCTGGAGGTGATCGAGATCACTGGGCGCCCCTTCACCGCCAACCTGCCCGGCCACGACTCGGTCTACGACACCGTCCAGATCGGTGTCGACGTGGCCCGCCCCGAGCTCGACGAGCGCATCGCGCTGCGCGTCGACCGGATGTGGGAGGCCGGCCTCGTGGACGAGGTGCGCGCCCTGGAGGCGCACGGGCTGCGCGAGGGCCGCACGGCCTCGCGCGCGCTCGGCTACCAGCAGGTCCTGGCGGCGCTCGCGGGCGAGTGCACGGAAGCGGAAGCGCGCACCGAGACCGTCCGCGCCACCAAACGCTTCGCGCGCCGTCAGGATTCGTGGTTCAGGCGCGACCCCCGGGTGCACTGGTTGAGTGGGGCCGCGGCGGACCGCGAGGAACTTCCGCGGCTGGCCATGGCGTTGGTCGAACGACCGGTCACAGCCTGATCACGTCATGGCATCGGGATGCGCCACGGGTCATCGGTGCCTCCGGTGCCGTGCCATCATCGAGCTTCGATCGCAAGTGGAGTCCTAGGTTGGGAGGGCGCGTGGCGATGGAGGCCGGCCCTCGCGACACCGCACAAGACACCGAGCATGTCGCCGTCGAGGCCCTTGAGGTCATCGAACCCGGCGGGGCCGAGGAGGGCGAGGGGCGACTCTCGCCGGACGGTCCGGACGACACGGTGGGCGGCGGTGTCACCGCCGACGGCCCCGA
This sequence comes from Streptomyces fuscichromogenes, assembly GCF_014645815.1. Taxonomy (GTDB): domain Bacteria; phylum Actinomycetota; class Actinomycetes; order Streptomycetales; family Streptomycetaceae; genus Streptomyces; species Streptomyces fuscichromogenes. The sequence continues at coordinate 110,067 of NZ_BMML01000004.1, forward strand.
GCCGGAGGAGATGTTCGCCGGCGGCCCCGAGGTCGAGGTCGAGCTCCGCCCGCAGCGCCGCCTGCGCCTGTGGCAGCTGGCCCCCATCGTGGGCCTGGCCGCGGTCGGCTCCCTGATGTTCGCCTTCCCGCTGGCCTTCGACTTCGGCGACAGCGGCGCGGTGATCGCGATGCTGGGCCTGCTGATCTGCTCCTGCGCGGCCGGCTGGGGAATGATGGCGGCGAGGAAGGTCGGCTACACCTGGCCCGGCCTCCCGGCGAAGGGCTCGGGCCGCAGGCCCGACTGGCGCGTGGTGATCGGTTACGTGGTCCTGGTGGCGATCGTGGCCGTCCTGGCGGTGTGGCGGGTAGCAAGGCTCCGCTGAAGCGCCCCGTCAGGGGCGCGGGGCTGTATTCGATGTGCGGCTGCCGCCGCGTGGGCGCGACCAGCCCTCACCGGCCCGCACCCGAAGCACCACCCGTTCCTCCTCTACCCTCGAAGAATGAGCATCCCCTTCCTCAAGGGCCACGGCACCGAGAACGACTTCGTGATCGTCCCGGACCCCGACAACGCCCTGGACCTCACCCCGGCCGCCGTTGCCGTTCTCTGCGACCGCCGTGCCGGCATCGGTGCCGACGGCGTGCTGCACGTCGTACGGTCCGCCGCGCACCCCGAGGCCAAGGGGATGGCCGCCGACGCCGAGTGGTTCATGGACTACCGCAACGGCGACGGCTCGATCGCCGAGATGTGCGGCAACGGCGTCCGCGTCTTCGCCCGCTACCTCCAGCACGCCGGCCACGTGACCGAGGGCGACCTCTGCGTCGCCACCCGCGGCGGAGTGAAGAAGGTGCACATCGCCGAGGACGGTGACGTCACCGTCGGCATGGGCCGCGCCCGCCTCCCCGAGGGCGACGTGACCGTGAGCGTCGGCGACCGCACCTGGCCCGCGCGGAACGTGAACATGGGCAACCCGCACGCCGTCGCCTTCGTCGCGGACCTCACCGACGCCGGTGACCTCCACACCCCGCCCCCCTTCAGCCCGCCGTCGGCCTACCCCGAAGGGGTCAACGTCGAGTTCGTCGTCGACCGCGGCCCCCGCCACGTCGCGATGCGCGTGCACGAGCGCGGCTCCGGCGAGACCCGCTCCTGCGGCACCGGCGCCTGCGCGGTCGCCGTCGCCGCCGCCCGCCGCGACGGCGCCGACCCCACGGTCACCGGCACCCCGGCGACGTACACCGTGGACGTGCCCGGCGGACGGCTCGTCATCACCGAGCGGCCCGGCGGCGAGATCGAGATGACCGGCCCCGCAGTGATTGTCGCCACGGGCGAGATCGACGCCGAGTGGCTGGAAAACGCCGCCCGTTGAGGTGACCGCAGGTCGGGAACCGTGGTCTGGGTGGTCGTCCAACATCCGGATCCACGGCCCGCGTTGCCCCCGGTGGCGAGAAACATCGGCCACCCCCCGAACAGGTGGCGCAAAAACGTAAACCTTGAAATCGTCGCTCGATTGGGTGATCCGTTTCACGCTCGGCGGGAGCCGGTCAATCGGGCGCGATGGGCTCGGTAGCATCAAGCACCGGCACGGACGGGGGAACGTCGCCAATCCCTGAGCCGCGTATGCCCTGGGGCCCCGTCCGCCGGTACACGAGCCGGAGGTGCCCATGAGTGCGGAGGCCACGAACCCTGCGACGCCCGGTCCCGTCGTGCCCACGGCGGCGGTCCGCAGGAAGGCCCGCCCCCGGATCGACCTGCGCCGGCTCGGCCGGGCCGCGCTGCTCGGCAACGCCGCGCGCGGCAAACTCCCCGATGCCATCGGCCATGTCGCCGAGGCGCATCGCGCCCACTATCCCGACGCCGACCTGGAACCCCTGCGCCACGCCTGGGTCCTGGCCGAGTCCTCGCACCGCGGCCAGATGCGCAAGAGCGGCGAGCCGTACATCACCCACCCCCTCGCGGTCACCCTGATCCTCGCCGAACTCGGCGCCGAGACCACGACCCTGACGGCGTCTCTGCTCCACGACACCGTCGAGGACACCGATGTGACGCTCGACCAGGTGCGGGAGCAGTTCGGCGAGGAGGTCCGGTACCTGGTCGACGGGGTGACGAAACTGGAGAAGGTCGACTACGGGGCCGCCGCCGAACCCGAGACGTTCCGCAAGATGCTCGTCGCCACCGGCAGCGACGTCCGGGTGATGTCGATCAAGCTCGCCGACCGCCTGCACAACATGCGCACCCTCGGCGTGATGCGTCCCGAGAAACAGGCCCGCATCGCCAAGGTCACCCGGGACGTGCTCATCCCGCTCGCCGAGCGGCTCGGCGTCCAGGCGCTGAAGACCGAGCTGGAGGACCTAGTCTTCGCCATCCTGCACCCCGAGGAGTACGAGCACACCCGGGAGCTGATCGCCGCGAACGCGGCCCGCTCCGGCGACCCGCTCGCCGAGATCGCGGACGAGGTCCGCGGAGTGCTGCGCGAGGCCGACATCCCGGCCGAAGTCCTCATCCGGCCACGGCACTTCGTCTCCGTCCACCGCGTCAGCCGCAAGCGCGGCGAACTGCGCGGCGCCGACTTCGGCCGGCTGCTGGTGCTGGTCAACGAGGACGCGGACTGTTACGCCGTCCTCGGCGAGCTGCACACCTGTATGACCCCGGTGGTCTCGGAGTTCAAGGACTTCATCGCGGTACCGAAGTTCAACCTGTACCAGTCGCTCCACACGGCGGTCGCGCGCGGTGACGGACAGGTCGCCGAAGTCCTCATCCGCACCCACCAGATGCACAAGGTCGCCGAGGCCGGCGTGGTCGCCCTCGGCAACCCCTACACCCCGGCCGCCGGCACTCCGGCAGGCGACACCCCGGCCGCCGACGCCGACGCCTCCGCCGACTCCCCGGTCGACGGCGAGCGCGCCGACCCCACCCGGCCCGGCTGGCTCTCCCGCCTGCTCGACTGGCAGAAGGCCGCTCCGGACACCGACACCTTCTGGTCCACCCTGCGCGAGGACCTCGCCCAGGACCGCGAGATCACCGTCTACCGCCCCGACGGCGGCAGCCTCGGCCTCCCCGAGGGCGCCACCTGTGTCGACGCCGCGTACGCCCAGTACGGCGAGGACGCGCACGCCTGCATCGGCGCCCGCGTCAACGGCCGCCTCGCGACCCTCAGCACGGTCCTCAGGGACGGCGACACCGTCCAGCTCCTGATGGGCCAGGACCCGGCCTCCGAGCCCTCCCGGGAGTGGCTGGAGCACGCCCACACCCCGGCGGCCCGGATCGCCATCCAGCGCTGGCTCGCCGCCCATCCGGACCGTACCGAGGAGCCCCCGGCCCCCGTCCCCAGCCGTCCGGCGCTCGACCTCACGGCTCCCGGCAGCGCCTCCGGCGGTGCGCCCCGGACCGCCAGCGCGATGGTCGTCGACCGCCCCGGCGCCACCGTACGGCTCGCCGGCTGCTGCACCCCCGTACCTCCCGACGAGGTCACCGGCTTCGCCGTGCGCGGCGGAGCGGTCACCGTGCATCGTGTGGAGTGCGCCTCGGTGGCCCACATGAAGGGCACCGGCCGCCCCGAGGTGGCCGTGAGCTGGGGCGACAGCACGGCCTGCCGGGTCACCCTGGTCGCCGAATCGTTCGGCCGCCCCCATCTGCTCGCCGACCTCACCGAGGCGATGGCCCAGGAGGGTGCCGAGATCGTCTCGGCGACCGTGGAACCCCCCAGTCAGCAGCGGGTCCGCCACACCTACACCGTGGAACTGCCCGACGCGGCCCGTCTGCCCGCCCTGATGCGTGCGATGCGCAATGTGCCCGGTGTGTACGACGTCGGCCGAGCGCAGCATCAGTGACTTAATCGGACTTACTCGTTCGAGTGGATTGGTCGTGGTTCGTCGGCGTGAGGGCGGGGTGCGCTGGTAGCGGTGGTTCATGCTGCTCACCCTCCGCACCCGCCCGCTGACGGAACGCCTTCGTCCGCTGCCCGGACGCAGCCGACCGTCCAGGCGCGGCACCGGCCCGCTCCGGCACCGGCGGGCCGCCGCCCTCCTCGCCTCCGCCGTCTCCGTCGCCCTGCTCGGCGCGAGCGCCCCGCCGGTCCCGCTGGGCATCGGCGACCGGCTCTTCCCGTACCTCGGCAACCCGGGCTACGACGTGGCGTCGTACGACCTCTCCTTCACCTACCCCGGCAGCAACGACAAGCCGCTCCAGGCCGTCACCACCATCGACGCCGTCACCACCGCCGACCTGGACCGGGTCAACCTCGACTTCGCGCACGGCAAGGTCGAGTCCGTCGAGGTCGACGGGCGGTCCGCCGCCTTCGAGAGCGCCGGCGAGGACCTGGTCGTCACGCCCGGCCGGCCGCTGCGGCGGGGCAGCTGGACCCGGATCACGGTGAAGCACACCAGCGACCCGGTGGCCGCCAAGGGCCAGGACGGCGGCTGGGTGCGCACCACCGACGGGCTCGCCATGGCCAACCAGGCCGACGCCGCCCACCTGGTCTTCCCGTGCAACGACCACCCGTCCGACAAGGCGATGTTCACCTTCCACGTCACCGCCCCGAACGGCTACACCGTCGTCGCCAACGGGCTCCCCACCGACTCCGCCCGGGTCGGCGGCCGGACCACCTGGACCTACCGCACCCAGCACCCCATGGCCACCGAGCTGGCCCAGGTCTCCATCGGCCGCTCCGCCGTACTGCACCGCAAGGGCCCGCACGGACTGTCCGTCCGGGACGTCGTCCCGAGCGCCGACGCCAAGAAGCTCGAACCCTGGCTGGCCAAGACCCCGGACCAGATCGCCTGGCTGGAGGGCAAGGTCGGACCGTTCCCGTTCGAGACGTACGGCGTGCTCATGGCGCAGGCGTCCACCGGCTTCGAGCTGGAGACCCAGACCCTCTCCCTGTTCGAGAAGAGCCTGTTCACCGAGCCCGTGTACCCCAAGTGGTACCTTGAGTCGATCATGGTGCACGAGCTGTCCCACCAGTGGTTCGGCGACAGCGTCAGCCCCCGCGTCTGGTCCGACGTCTGGCTGAACGAGGGCCACGCCACCTGGTACGAGGAGCTGTACGCGCAGGAGAAGGGCCACCAGCCCATGATCAACCGCATGAAGGCCGCGTACGGCCTCTCCGACCGCTGGCGCGCCGAGGGCGGACCGCCCGCCCGGCCCAAGGTCCCCAAGCCCGGCCAGAAGATCGGCATCTTCCGCCCGAACATCTACGACGGCGCCGCCCTCGCCCTCTACGCCCTGCGCCAGGAGATCGGCAAGCCCGCCTTCGAACGCCTGGAGCGGATCTGGGTCCAGCAGCACAGGGACTCCACCGCGACCACGGCCGACTTCGTCCGCCTGGCCTCCGCGGTCGCGAACCGCGATCTCACCGGCTTCTTCGACGCCTGGCTGTACGGCGAGAAGACCCCGCCGATGCCCGGCCACCCGGACTGGAAGCAGGCCCCGGCCCCGAAGAAGCCCGCCCGGAAGTGACGACGGGACGGCCCGGGAATAACACAGTGCCGGGGCGGCGCGTACCGTGCGACCATCATGGGGTCGGCGCGGTACGGGTCGCGGGGAATCTCCCGGGGTACTCGTACGTTGAGAAACCGAACGCCGATTTCGGCATCCCTATCGACGTAAGGACCCAATGACCTCCTCTTCTTCCCCTTCCCAGGACACCAGGCGCCTCGCGCAGGACTACCCCGACGGTCTTCGGGCCGATGCCCTGATGGAAGAGGACGTCGCCTGGAGCCACGAGATCGACGGAGAGCGGGACGGCGACCAGTTCGACCGTACCGAGCGCGCGGCCCTGCGCCGCGTGGCCGGCCTCTCCACCGAGCTCGAGGACGTCACCGAGGTCGAGTACCGACAGCTCCGCCTGGAGCGGGTGGTGCTGGTCGGCGTGTGGACCTCGGGCACCGCACAGGACGCGGACAACTCCCTCGCGGAGCTGGCCGCCCTCGCCGAGACGGCGGGTGCGCTGGTCCTCGACGGCGTCATCCAGCGCCGCGACAAGCCGGACTCGGCGACCTACATCGGCTCCGGCAAGGCCCAGGAGCTGCGCGACGTCGTCCTCGAAACGGGCGCGGACACCGTCATCTGCGACGGTGAGCTCAGTCCGGGCCAGCTGATCCAGCTGGAGGACGTCGTCAAGGTCAAGGTCATCGACCGGACCGCCCTGATCCTGGACATCTTCGCCCAGCACGCCAAGTCCCGGGAGGGCAAGGCGCAGGTCTCGCTCGCGCAGATGCAGTACATGCTGCCGCGGCTGCGAGGCTGGGGTCAGTCGCTGTCCCGCCAGATGGGCGGCGGCAAGGGCGGCGGTCTCGCCACCCGTGGTCCCGGTGAGACCAAGATCGAGACGGACCGGCGGCGGATCCGCGAGAAGATGGCGAAGATGCGCCGGGAGATCGCGGAGATGAAGACCGGCCGCGAGATCAAGCGCCAGGAGCGCCGCCGCAACAAGGTGCCGTCCGTGGCCATCGCGGGCTACACCAACGCGGGCAAGTCCTCCCTGCTCAACCGTCTCACCGGAGCGGGCGTCCTGGTCGAGAACGCCCTGTTCGCGACCCTGGACCCGACGGTCCGCCGCGCGGAGACCCCGAGCGGCCGCCTCTACACCCTGACCGACACGGTCGGCTTCGTCCGCCACCTGCCCCACCACCTGGTCGAGGCCTTCCGCTCCACCATGGAGGAGGTCGGCGACGCCGACCTGATCCTGCACGTGGTCGACGGCTCGCACCCGGTCCCGGAGGAGCAGCTGGCCGCCGTACGCGAGGTGATCAGGGAGGTCGGCGCCACCGACGTACCCGAGATCGTCGTGATCAACAAGGCGGACGCGGCGGACCCCCTGGTCCTCCAGCGCCTGCTGCGCAACGAGAAGCGGTCCATCGCGGTCTCGGCCCGCACCGGCCAGGGCATCGAGGAACTGCTGGCCCTCCTCGACAACGACCTGCCCCGCCCGTCGGTCGAGATCGAGGCCCTGGTCCCGTACACCCACGGCAAGCTGGTGGCCCGCGCCCACAACGAGGGCGAGGTCCTCTCCGAGGAGCACACCGCGGAGGGCACCCTCCTCAAGGTCCGCGTCCACGAGGAACTGGCGGCGGAGCTCACGCCGTACGTTCCGACGCCGACTGCGTAACGCCTGGCATGAAGGCCCCGCCCCCTTTCGAGGGAGCGGGGCCTTCACTTACCTGGGGGCGCGGGGAACTGCGCGAGCAACCCACGACGGCCGTGAGCCGCCGAACCACAGTTCCCCCTACGGCGACAGGGCGACATCAACCACCCTCACTGACCAGCGAACTCCTTGCTGACCGCCTCGTACACGCCCTTGGCCACATCACCCAACCGAGGCCCGGCCAACCACCCCGAACTCACCGGTCCGATCGACGTGTTGGACACCAGCGCCACCTTGCCGTCGGCACCCTGCTCCACCCAGCCACCACCGGACGCCCCGCCGGTCATCGTGCACCCGATCCGGTACATCGTCGGCGCCGACGCGTCGACCGACAGCCGCCCCGGCTTGTCCGCGCACCGGTACATCAGCGACCCGTCGTACGGCTTCGCCGCCGGATACCCGGTGGCGGTGATGCTCGACACCTTCGGTACCGCGGGCGCGTCGAAGTTCACCGGCAACGCCGAACCGACCGTCTCCTCCAGGGACTTGCCGCCGCTGCCCTGCTCCGGCGTCACATGGATCACGGCGTAGTCGTACGACGCGCCGTTGCCGCCCGTCTCACCGCCCTGGTCGATCCACTGCTGCGAGGTCTTCGCCCCGTCACCCCACCAGACGCCGTACGGCGCGATCTGCGAACGGCTCGCCGCCGCCAGCGCCGCACCGGTCAGCCCCTTGTCGTTGTACGACGGCACGAACGCGATGTTGCGGTACCAGCCGCCGTTCTTGCCGGCGTGCACACAGTGCCCCGCCGTCCACACCAGGTTGGACTTGCCCGGGTGCGCCGGGTCCTCGACGACCGTCGCCGAGCAGACCATCGTGCCCTCGGGGGAGTCGAAGAACACCTTCCCGGACGTGGCCGCGTTGGCGTGGTACGACGGCTGCACGGCCTTCGCCTGGACCGGCTCCGGCGTCGGGTCGGTCACTCCCTGGTCACCGGAGAGGTCGTTGCCGTCGACGCCCTTGTCCTTGTCGGGGTCGTTCGCGTCACGCATCCGGTGCGGGTCCCACAAGCCCTTGATGATGGGGTTGACGAAGTCGTTGGCCTCGCGCAGCCAGTCGTTCCTGTCCCAGTTCTTCCAGGCGCCGTTCTTCCACTTGTCGATGTCTATCCCGTGCTCTTTGAGCTTGTTCCTGATGTCGTCCGGGATCTTGATCTTGCCGTCACCGGTGTCGGCCGTGGCGGACGAGGAAGCCGGGGCGCCCGCCTTGTCGTCACCGGAGCCGCCGCAGGCGGTGGCGGTCAGTGTCAGCGCCGAGGCGAGGGCGACGGCCGCCAGCGCCCGGGGCGCGCCCCTTCCACCTCGCGGGGCGAACGACGGCCGGATGGATCGCATGGTGGTGACTCCCCCTGTCGGTAAGGAACTTCAGCGCCACACACTATGCGCTCGCTGTGCACCGCTTCCCATGGAACCGCAACGGTTTCGCTACGGCCCCCACCAGCGGGGCAACCACAGTTGTCCCCCGGCATCAACGCGTCACCTGTCGCCGACGCGGACACGAGTGCACACCCCCGACTCCAGCCGCAGAAGCTGCCAAAGGGCCCCACCGCTCCGTACCCCCACCGATCCATCCAACGTCCATGCCCATGGACCGACCCGTACTCCCGCCCCTCCCTGCCTGCCGCCAATGCGCGGACGAGAACCGGTCCGTGCTCCTGTCTCTCCCTGCCTGTGGGTAGTGGGTGGGCGTGGGGTGGTCCGTGCTCTTGTCTCTCTCTGCCTGTCGGTAGTGGGTGGGCGTCGGCTGGTCCGTACTCCCGCTTCTCCGTGCCTGTCGGTATTGCGCGGACGAGAACCGGTCCGTGCTCCTGTCTCTCCTTGCCTGTTGGGAATGCGTGGGCGTGGGCCGGCCCGTACTCCCGCCCCTCCCCGCCTGTCGGTTATGCGCGGGCGAGAGCCGGTCCGTGCTCCTGTCTCTCCTTGCCTGTGGGTAGTGGGTGGGCCTGGGGTGGGTCCGTGCTCCCGCCCCCCTGCCCGTCGGGAATGCGCGGGCGAGAGCCTGTCCGCACCCCCGTTCCTCCCAGCCTGTCCGGCGTTTGAGGACGAGGCCGTTCAGGCCGAAGCGGGGGTCCGGGGGCGCAGCCCCCGAATCGGGCGGTCGCAGGGGGCCCACCCCCTGGAGGATGGGACGGGTAGGGGCGGCGGGGGCGCATCCCGGTCCGGCAGATCGACCGCCGGGGTCGGCCGGAAGGCAAGATCGCGGCAAGGATCTTGAGGCGACCCGTAACCCGCTGGCCGGTCCGGGGTTGGTAGCGGTGAGGGGCCCGCTGCCTGTGCCCGGTGCCCGCCGATCAACTCGCCTCTGGACAGCGGGGAGGACAGCGAGCCGTGGCCGTGACGGAATCGGCGACCGGAGAGCCGGTCGGGGAAGCGCACGCGACGCACGAGGGGATCCTGAAGCGCCAGTCCGCACGCGAGTCGCGGGCCCGTACCTACGCGCGCGCCCTCCCCATCGTGCCCGTACGAGCCCGCGGCCTGACCATCGAGGGCGCCGACGGCCGCCGTTACCTGGACTGCCTCTCCGGCGCCGGCACCCTCGCCCTCGGCCACAACCACCCCGTCGTACTGGAAGCGATCCGCAAGGTCCTCGACTCCGGCGCCCCGCTCTCCGTCCTCGACCTGGCGACCCCCGTCAAGGACGCCTTCATCACCGAACTGTTCCGCACCCTGCCGCCCGGCCTCGCCGACCACGCCCGCGTCCAGTTCTGCGGGCCCGCCGGTACGGACGCCGTAGAAGCCGCCTTCAAACTCGTCCGGGCCGCGACCGGCCGCACCGGCATCCTCGCCTTCACCGGCGCCTACCACGGGATGACCACCGGAGCCCTGGCCGCCTCCGGCGGGGCCGCCGACGTCCGCGTGGCCCGGCTGCCCTACCCCCAGGACTACCGCTGCCCGTTCGGCGTCGGCGGCCCCCGCGGCGCCGAACTCGCCGCCCGCTGGACCGAGACCGTCCTCGACGACCCCAAGTCCGGCGTCCCCGTCCCCGCCGGCATGATCCTCGAACCCGTCCAGGGCGAGGGCGGGGTGATCCCCGCGCCGGACGACTGGCTCCGCCGGATGCGCAGGCTCACCGCAGACCGGTCCATCCCTCTGATCGCCGACGAGATCCAGACCGGCGTGGGCAGGACCGGCGCCTTCTGGGCCGTCGAGCACAGTGGGGTCACCCCCGACGTCATGGTCCTGTCCAAGGCCATCGGCGGCAGCCTCCCCCTCGCCGTCGTCGTCTACCGAGAAGACCTCGACGTCTGGGAACCCGGCGCCCATGCCGGCACCTTCCGCGGCAACCAGCTCGCCATGGCCGCTGGAACCGCCACCCTCGCCCACGTCCGTGAGAACGCCCTCGCCGAACGAGCGGGCCTCCTCGGCTCCCGGATGCTGTCCCAACTGCGCCGACTCCAGGACGACTTCGCGTGCGTCGGGGATGTGCGGGGACGGGGACTGATGATCGGGGTGGAGCTGGTGGATCCGGAAGGGGAGGAGCTCACGGGGGAGACGGAGCGCGTGACCGAGGCGAAGGAGGCCGCAGGGGAGGCGAAAACCCGGGGAGCCGGTGATGAGCTGCGGACGCGAGGCGGTGCGGTGAGCGGATGGGAGGGCGACCCCCGGCCCGGGCCGCGCCCCGCAGCTCCCGAACTGGCCTCGGCGGTCCAGCGCGCCTGCCTGGAGCGGGGCCTGATCGTCGAACTCGGCGGCCGCCACGCCGGCGTCGTACGACTGCTGCCGCCGCTGACCATCACCGACGAACAGGCGACCGCCGTACTGGACCGCCTCGCCGACGCCGTGGCGGCCGTGGCCCGCGACCCTGCCGCCCATGGTGCCCCGCGCCGACGCCCCGACGGCCACAAGGAGCCGGCCGACTGACCACCGCACCGGTCAACCCCACCCAACGGGCCCTCCCGACCCGAACCACCTAAACCTCCGGAACCACCGGAACCACAGGAACAACCGGAACCACCCGCCGGGACCTGGCCACCTGGCCTGCCGGGACCACCAAGCCTTCCAGCCGGCCGATGCCCCCGCACTGCCCCCCCCCGCACCGCACTGCCCCCCCCGCACCGCACCGCCCCCCCCGGCACCGCCCCCCGACCCACACCCCTCCCACCAGGCCACCCAGCACTCACCTCACCCCCTACGCGACTCACCCCCTGCGCTCACCCCTGCGCGACTCACCCCCCTGCGCCGCATCCCCTGCGCCGCATCCCTTCAACTCCCCCTCCCGACTCAGCACTCGACCAGCCCGGAGCGGCGGCCCCACGCCGAAAACCGCACCGCCCGAGCCCCCAGGAACCCCCCTTGAACGCCACCCCCACCCCCGACGACAACGGAGACCAAGGCCCACAGGGACGCCCCGTTCCGCTCGCCGAGTCGGTCCCTCACCAGCACCGCCGGGCAGCCCAGGCCGAGCGACCGCGCGACGAGACGGGAGACCTCCTGGAACACCCCGACCCGTACATCGCCGCCCAGACCGCCGCCGTGGAGAACCTGCTCCGCTGCTGGGTACGCGAGACGAACCTGCCCGCGCCCGACACCGGCCCCCTCCGCATCCCGCTGCCCGCCAGCGGTACGGCGCTGATCGTCCCGATCCGGCACTGGTCCCCGGCCGGCTGGCACCGCTTCGGACCACCCCGCCTGGCCGGCGCCCCCGACACCGCCCCACCCGTCGACGCGGTCACCCTCGCCGCCCTGCTCACCCGCGAGACGACCACAGGGCCGGCGGCCACGGTCGGCCGAGCCGAGAGCGGTACCGGTCCCGCCAGAGGAACAGGTGCCCACGCCTCCGACGGCGCTCCCGGCGGGTGGGCCGCCCCCGGCGACGGTGACCTCGTGGCCCGGGTCGCCGACTCCCTGCGCCGCACGGCCACCTTCATCGCCGACCGGCGTGCCCACCCCGCCGACGGCCCCGACCACTTCCTCGCCGCCGAGCAGGCACTTCTCCTCGGGCACCCGCTGCACCCGACCCCGAAGAGCCGCGAGGGCCTGACCGAGTCCGAAGCCCGGCTCTACTCACCGGAGTTGCGCGGCTCCTTCCCCCTGCACTGGATGGCGGTCTCCTCCTCCCTGCTCGCCACCGACTCGGCCTGGACCGAGCGCGGCCGCCCCGTCCCCGCGCCGCGCCTCATGGAACGCCTGGCCGGCACCGCTCTGCCCCTGCCCGACGGTTGCGCCGCCGCGCTGCCCCTGCACCCCTGGCAGGCCCGCGAGGCCGGTCACTGCGAGGAGACCGCCGCCCTCCTCGACGCCGGACTCCTCCGCGACCTGGGCCCGCTCGGCGCCCCCTGGTGTCCCACCTCCTCCGTACGAACCGTCCACCGCACCGGCGCCCCCGCCATGCTCAAGCTGTCGCTCGGCCTGCGCATCACCAACTCCCGCCGGGAGAACCTCCGCAAGGAACTCCACCGCGGCGTCGAGGTGCACCGCCTGCTGCGAACCGGCCTCGCCAGGCAGTGGCAGGCCGCCCACCCCGGCTTCGACATCGTGCGCGACCCCGCCTGGCTGGCCGTCGACGGCCTGGACGGCCGGCCCGTGCCCGGACTCGACGTGGTGATCCGGCACAACCCGTTCACCGCCGCCGCCGACGTGTCCTGCGTCGCCGGGCTGGTCACGCCCCGGCCCCTCGACGTCCCCGCCGCGAACGGCATGCCCCGGGCACACCGCTCCCGGCTGGCCCAGGTGGTCTCCCGGCTCGCCGAACGCACCGGCCGACCCGTCGGCGCCGTCAGCGCCGAGTGGTTCCTGCGCTACCTGGAGCAGGTCGTCCGCCCGGTGCTCTGGCTCGACAGCGAGGCCGGCATCGCCCTGGAGGCGCACCAGCAGAACACCCTGCTCCTGCTGGACGCCGACGGCTGGCCCGCCGGCGGCCGCTACCGGGACAACCAGGGCTACTACTTCCGCGAGTCCCGACGGGCCGACCTGGACGCCCGGCTGCCCGGCATCGGCGAGCACAGCGACACCTTCGTCTCCGACGAGGTCACCGACGAACGCTTCGGCTACTACCTCGGCATCAACAACGTGCTCGGCATGATCGGCGCGTTCGGCTCCCAGCGGCTCGCCGACGAGCGCGTCCTGCTCGCGGCGTTCCGCCGGTTCCTCACCGACGCCGCCTCCGGACCGGCCAGGCTGCGCACCTCGCTGCCCGCCCGCCTGCTCGACTCACCCGTCCTGCGCTGCAAGGCCAACCTGCTCACCCGGCTGCACGGCCTCGACGAACTCGTGGGCCCGGTCGACACCCAGTCCGTCTACGTCACCATCGCCAACCCCTTCCACTGCGCACCCGCCTGATCCCACCGGCACCAGCACCGTCATCGGCTCTCGCCCACCCCCCTTCCTTCTCCGGCTTTCCTGCACCGACCGAGGAACATGACCCACCCCGTCTCCTGAGAGGAGCGCGCCATGCCTCCCACCGACGCGAGCGCCGGCACAGGCCCCGTCCCGGTCCACCCCGGACCCCCCGGCCACCCTGGCTACCCCGGCAGTTCCGGAACCGCCGAGGACATCAGGGACTGTGAGGACACCCTGGACCTCCGCCTGCCCGACGAATTCCTCGCCCTCATCGCGGGGAGGACGCCCGACGCCGACGAACGAGTCCCCGGGCTCGCCCAGGACCGGCCCGGCCCGCTCGACGCCCACGACCTGCTCGACCAGGTCGGCACCTGGGGCCCCACCGAGACCCCCGTCGGTCCCTTCCAACTGCTGCCCGTCCACGCCGAACGCGACCTGCCGATCATCAGCGGCTGGATGAACGACCCCGCCGTCGCCGCGTTCTGGCAGCTGGCCGGCTCACCGGTGCACACGGAGGAGCATCTGCGCGCCCAGCTCGCGGGCGACGGACGCAGCGTGCCGTGTCTGGGCGTGCTCGACGGCGTCCCCATGAGCTATTGGGAGATCTACCGAGCCGACCTGGACCCGCTCGCCCGCTGCTATCCGGCCCGCCCGCACGACACCGGTGTCCACCTCCTCGTCGGCGACGTCGCCGACCGGGGACGGGGACTGGGGTCCGCCCTGCTCAGAGCCGTGGCCGATCTTGTACTCGATCAGCGCCCCGCCTGTGCGCGCGTCGTCGCGGAACCCGATCTTCATAACACCCCCTCCGTGGCCGCCTTCCTCAACGCGGGCTTCCGCTACGCGGCCGAGGTCGACCTTCCCTGCAAACGGGCCGCCCTCATGATGCGGGACCGGTCCCTACGTCATCTGATGTAGCGCTGAGTAGTTGTGTGTACACATGTAGTACGAAGCGGCGACCGATCGAGTTCCCGGTCGTCCAAAAAAATCCGAGCGGCCCGGTCACCGGCCGGCCCTTCCCCCTTGGCCTGCCGTCGAGGAGCCCCCGGCGTGATCCCACCCCCCGTCCCCGCCGTGATCGCCCGATTGTCAGTGCCGGGTCGTAGGGTGGTCGCGCTATGACGAAGCCCTCACTCCCCGAACTCCTGCATGCCGCTGTCACAGCAGTCGGCGGCACGGAGCGCCCCGGCCAGGTGACCATGGCCGAATCGGTCGCCGAGGCGATCGACGACGGATCCCATCTGCTGGTCCAGGCCGGCACCGGTACCGGAAAGTCGCTCGGCTATCTGGTACCCGCGCTCGCGCACGGAGAACGGGTCGTCGTGGCGACGGCGACCCTCGCCCTCCAGAGACAGCTCGTGGAGCGTGATCTGCCGCGCACCGTCGACGCCCTGCACCCGCTGCTGCGCCGGCGCCCCGAGTTCGCCATGCTCAAGGGCAGGTCGAACTATGTGTGCCTGCACCGGTTGCACGAGGGTGTGCCGCAGGACGAGGAGGAGGGTCTCTTCGACCAGTTCGAGGCGGCCGCGCCCACCAGCAAGCTCGGCCAGGACCTGTTGCGACTGCGCGACTGGGCCGACGAGACGGAGAACGGCGACCGCGACGACCTCACACCGGGTGTCTCCGACAAGGCCTGGGCCCAGGTCTCGGTCTCTTCCCGGGAGTGCCTCGGCGCGTCCAAGTGCGCCTACGGCGCCGAGTGCTTCGCCGAGATGGCCCGTGAGCGGGCGAAGCTCGCCGAGGTGGTCGTCACCAATCACGCCCTGCTCGCGATCGACGCGATCGAGGGCGCCCCGGTGCTCCCGCAGCACGAGGTGCTGATCGTGGACGAGGCGCACGAACTGGTCTCCCGGGTCACCGGTGTCGCCACCGGCGAACTCACCCCGGGCCAGGTCAACCGCGCGGTCCGGCGCGCCGCCAAGCTGGTCGACGAGAAGGCCGCCGACCAGCTCCAGACCGCCGCCGAGGGCTTCGAGCGGCTGATGGAGCTGGCCCTGCCGGGCCGTCTGGAGGAGATCCCGGAAGATCTCGGTTACGCTCTGGCGGCGCTCCGGGACGCCGCCCGCACCGTGATCTCCGCGATCGGCACGACCCGCGACAAGTCGGTCCAGGACGAGGACGCGGTCCGCAAGCAGGCGCTGGCCTCCGTGGAGTCCGTGCACGACGTGGCGGAGCGGATCGTGAACGGCTCCGAGTGGGACGTCGTCTGGTACGAACGCCACGACCGCTTCGGCGCCTCCCTCCGGGTCGCCCCGATGTCCGTGTCGGGCCTGCTCAGGGAGAAGCTCTTCGCGGACCGCTCGGTCGTCCTCACCTCCGCGACCCTCAAGCTCGGCGGCGATTTCAACGGCGTCGGCGCCTCTCTGGGCCTTGCCGCGGAGGGCATCGAAGGTGACGACCTCCCGCAGTGGAAGGGCGTCGACGTCGGCTCGCCCTTCGACTACCCGAGGCAGGGCATCCTCTATGTCGCCAAGCATCTGTCGCGCCCCGCACGGGACGGCGACCGCGCCGACATGCTCGACGAGCTGACCGAGCTGATCCAGGCCGCTGGCGGCCGCACTCTGGGCCTCTTCTCCTCCATGCGGGCCGCCCAGCAGGCCGCCGAGGAGCTGCGGGTCCGGATCCCCGAGTTCCCGATACTCCTCCAGGGCGAGGAGACCCTCGGTGAGCTGATCAAGAACTTCGCGGCGGACCCCCGGACCTGTCTCTTCGGCACGCTGTCGCTCTGGCAGGGTGTCGACGTCCCCGGCCCCAGCTGCCAGCTGGTCGTCATGGACAAGATTCCGTTCCCGCGTCCCGACGACCCGCTGATGAGTGCCCGGCAGAAGGCCGTCGAGGACGCCGGCGGCAACGGCTTCATGGCGGTCGCCGCCACCCACGCCGCGCTCCTGATGGCGCAGGGCGCCGGTCGGCTCGTCCGTGCGTCGGGGGACCGTGGCGTGGTCGCCGTACTCGACCAGCGGCTGGCCACCGCGCGTTACGGCGGCTATCTCAAGTCCTCGCTGCCCGACTTCTGGTACACCACGGACCGTAACCAGGCCCGGAAGTCGCTCGCGGCGATCGACGCGGTGGCACGTCAGGCGGAGGCGACGTGATCGCGGGCCGGCCTGCCCCGACGCCGGGACAGGCCGGCCCGCGATCCGGACAGGTGAACGAAGAGCCCCCGGGCAGTGCAGGGCCCCGGAACCGGCGCAGGGGTCCCGGGGCCCGATCGGAGGGCGGGCGGGATGACCGCCCGCCGCAGGCGTCACACGCGCCGCAGTACCGCGACGACCTTGCCCAGGATGGTCGCGTCGTCGCCGGGAATCGGCTCGTAGGCAGCGTTGTGGGGGAGGAGCCAGACGTGGCCGTCCTCGCGCTTGAAACGCTTGACGGTGGCCTCGCCGTCGAGCATGGCGGCGACGATGTCGCCGTTCTCGGCGACCGGCTGGCGGCGGACGGTCACCCAGTCGCCGTCGCAGATCGCGGCCTCGATCATGGAGTCACCGACGACCTTGAGCACGAACAGCTCGCCGTCGCCGACCAGCTGCCGGGGCAGCGGAAAGACGTCCTCGACCGACTCCTCGGCGAGGATCGGCCCACCGGCGGCGATCCGGCCGACCAGCGGGACGTACGACGCGGCGGGCTTGCCGGCGGTGTCCGTGGGCTGCACGGTCACGGCCTGGTCCGAGCCGCGCACCTCGTAGGCGCGCGGGCGGTGCGGGTCACGGCGCAGGAAGCCCTTGCGCTCCAGTGCCATCAGCTGGTGCGCCACCGAGGACGTGCTGGACAGGCCGACGGCCTGGCCGATCTCCCGCATCGACGGCGGGTAGCCCCGCCGCTGTACCGAGTCCCGGATCACCTCGATCACCCGGCGCTGCCGGTCCGTGAGGCCCGAGCTGTCCGCCCGGATGCCTGGCGGTCGGCCCGGCAGGGAACGCTTGTGTCCCTCTGGATTCACGGCTTCGTTCATGGCATGCACCGGGTCGAGTCGGCCCTGGGAGCGGTCCTGGGCGGTGATGGTGGCACTGTCTGCGGTCGTGGTCACGTCGGCCCCTCTCGATGGTCTCCCTGCTGGACAACGGTAGTTGCTTTCGAAAGGTTGCGCCAAACACACGTTCGAGTGAAAAAACGCGGTTCACCGTACGCAATCACATGTCTGGGTGTATGGCTCACGCGATGCCCGGCGGGCAAAAGGGCCCATTGTTGTACTCTTCCCCGCCGGGGGGATGACCTTGTGGGTGTGCCCAGTCTGCCATCCGGGCTGCCGCCGACCAGGATGTAGGTCCCCATCTGCGCCGGAGTCGCACGTGACCTCCGTGCGGCGCCCACGGTATCTCCGTATCTGCCGTAGCGGTACGTGTGCGACACGCGCAACCTGGCGATGTATCAGCCAATCACCACATCTAGTGGTTGGATTGCTACAGCAGCCCACAAGTTGTGGTCCCCCGGGTCCACGGTCCCTCTGAGATCGCCTATGCTTGGGGCTGCTTCGAGGGGCCCATGTGGCCCAGCGAGGCTATCGAGTCTGCTGTGAGGAGGGTTGGAGATCATGCACTGCCCCTTCTGCAGGCACCCCGACAGCCGCGTGGTCGACAGTCGTACGACCGACGACGGCACGTCGATCCGCAGGCGCCGCCAGTGTCCGGACTGCTCCCGTCGTTTCACGACCGTGGAGACGTGCTCGCTCATGGTGGTCAAGCGGTCCGGAGTCACCGAACCGTTCAGTCGTACCAAGGTCATCAATGGCGTGCGCAAGGCGTGCCAGGGACGGCCTGTCACCGAGGACGCGCTCGCCCAGCTCGGCCAACGGGTCGAGGAGGCGGTGCGGGCCACCGGAAGCGCCGAGCTGACCACCCACGACGTGGGGCTGGCCATACTCGGCCCGTTGCAGGAGCTCGACCTGGTCGCCTATCTGCGATTCGCCTCCGTCTACCGGGCGTTCGACTCGCTCGACGACTTCGAGGCCGCGATCGCGGAACTCAGGAGGGCTTCGCACGACCTCGCCGCGGACGACGAAGACGCGGAAGCGGGGGGCCGGGAGGACGATCACGGGCCGGGCGGGAGCGCTCAGGTGCCCGCGCCCGTTCACATCGCCGGCTGACGGGCGGACCGGAACCGGGCGGAGGGCCCGGATCCGGTTGTCGGACGGCGATCCAGGACTTGTCGCGGGTGGCAGCTGAAGGTGCCCGCGGCGCGATAACAGAGCAGCGTGTCACGGGAACATCGTGGCATTTCAGGGCGTTTTCGCCCGTAGAGGGAGGCGGCATGACAGAGACGGCGAGCGGTCCGGCACGGAGTTCCCGCGTTAAGGGGACGAAGGCCACCAAGGGACTGCGTATCGAGCGCATCCACACCACCCCCGGCGTGCACCCGTACGACGAGGTGAACTGGGAGCGCCGTGACGTCGTCATGACCAACTGGCGCGACGGCTCGGTCAATTTCGAGCAGCGTGGCGTCGAGTTCCCCGACTTCTGGTCGGTGAACGCGGTCAACATCGTCACCAGCAAGTACTTCCGTGGTGCCGTCGGCACCCCGCAGCGCGAGACCGGCCTCAAGCAGCTGATCGACCGCATCGTGAAGACGTACCGGAAGGCCGGCGAGGAGTACAGCTACTTCGCCTCGCCCGCGGACGCCGAGATCTTCGAGCACGAGCTGGCGTACGCCCTCCTGCACCAGATCTTCAGCTTCAACAGCCCCGTGTGGTTCAACGTGGGCACCCCGCAGCCCCAGCAGGTCTCCGCCTGCTTCATCCTGGCCGTCGACGACTCCATGGAGTCGATCCTCGACTGGTACAAGGAAGAGGGCATGATCTTCAAGGGCGGCTCCGGTGCCGGCCTGAACCTGTCCCGGATCCGCTCCTCCAAGGAGCTGCTCTCCTCCGGTGGCAACGCCTCCGGCCCGGTCTCCTTCATGCGGGGTGCGGACGCCTCCGCCGGCACCATCAAGTCGGGCGGTGCCACCCGCCGCGCCGCCAAGATGGTCATCCTCGACGTCGACCACCCGGACGTGGAGGACTTCATCGAGACCAAGGTCAAGGAGGAGGAGAAGATCCGCGCCCTCCGTGACGCGGGCTTCGACATGGACCTGGGCGGCGACGACATCACGTCCGTCCAGTACCAGAACGCCAACAACTCGGTCCGCGTGAACGACGAGTTCATGAAGGCGGTCGAGCAGGGCGGCCGGTTCGGTCTGCGCGCGCGGATGACCGGCGAGGTCATCGAAGAGATCGAGGCCAAGAGCCTGTTCCGCAAGATGGCCGAGGCGGCCTGGGCCTGCGCCGACCCGGGCATCCAGTACGACGACACCATCAACCACTGGCACACCTGCCCGGAGTCCGGCCGGATCAACGGCTCGAACCCGTGCAGCGAGTACATGCACCTGGACAACACGTCCTGCAACCTCGCCTCGCTGAACCTGATGAAGTTCCTGAAGGACGACGGCAAGGGCACCCAGTCCCTCGACGTCGACCGCTTCACCAAGGTCGTCGAGCTGGTCATCACCGCGATGGACATCTCCATCTGCTTCGCGGACTTCCCGACCCAGAAGATCGGCGAGAACACCCGCGCCTTCCGCCAGCTCGGCATCGGCTACGCCAACCTCGGCGCCCTGCTGATGGCGACCGGCCACGCCTACGACTCCGACGGCGGCCGCGCCCTCGCCGGTGCCATCACCTCCCTGATGACCGGCACCGCCTACAAGCGCTCCGCCGAGCTCGCCGCGGTCGTCGGCCCGTACGACGGCTACGCCCGCAACGCCGACGCCCACAAGCGCGTCATGAAGCAGCACGCCGACGCCAACACCGTGGCCGTCCGCATGGACGACCTGGACACCCCGGTCTGGGCCGCCGCCACGGAGGCCTGGCAGGACGTGGTCCGCCTCGGTGAGAAGAACGGTTTCCGTAACTCCCAGGCGTCCGTTCTCGCCCCCACCGGCACCATCGGTCTCGCGATGTCCTGCGACACCACCGGCGTCGAGCCCGACCTGGCCCTGGTCAAGTTCAAGAAGCTGGTCGGCGGCGGCTCGATGCAGATCGTCAACGGCACGGTCCCGCAGGCCCTGCGCCGCCTGGGCTACCAGGAGGAGCAGATCGAGGCGATCGTCGCCCACATCGCCGAGAACGGCAATGTGATCGACGCCCCCGGCCTCAAGCACGAGCACTACGAGGTCTTCGACTGCGCCATGGGCGAGCGCGCCATCTCCCCGATGGGCCACGTCCGCATGATGGCCGCGATCCAGCCCTGGATCTCCGGCGCCATCTCCAAGACGGTCAACATGCCGGAGACGGCGACCGTCGAGGAGGTCGAGGAGATCTACTACGAGGCCTGGAAGCTCGGCGTCAAGGCGCTCGCGATCTACCGCGACAACTGCAAGGTCGGCCAGCCGCTCTCCGCCAAGACCAAGGAGAAGGAGAAGGCCGAGGTCACGGAGAAGGCCGAGGCGACCATCCGCGAAACGGTCGAGAAGGTCATCGAGTACCGTCCGGTCCGCAAGCGCCTCCCGAAGGGTCGTCCCGGTATCACCACGTCCTTCACCGTCGGCGGTGCCGAGGGCTACATGACGGCGAACTCCTACCCGGACGACGGCCTGGGCGAGGTCTTCCTGAAGATGTCCAAGCAGGGCTCGACCCTCGCGGGCATGATGGACGCCTTCTCCATCGCGGTCTCCGTCGGCCTCCAGTACGGCGTGCCGCTGGAGACGTACGTCTCGAAGTTCACCAACATGCGCTTCGAGCCGGCCGGTATGACGGACGACCCGGACGTGCGGATGGCGCAGTCGATCGTCGACTACATCTTCCGCCGCCTGGCGCTGGACTTCCTGCCGTTCGAGACGCGCTCCGCGCTCGGCATCCACTCCGCCGAGGAGCGTCAGCGGCACCTGGACACCGGTTCGTACGAGCCGTCCCTCGATGCTGACGAGGTCGACGTCGAGGGTCTGGCCCAGTCGGCGCCGCGCACCCAGGAGCTGAAGGCCGTCGCCGCCCCGCGGGCCGAGGCCGACTCGGCCAAGCCCGCCCCGAGGCAGGCGCACACCAGCGCCGAGCTGGTGGAGATGCAGCTGGGCATCCAGGCCGACGCCCCGCTCTGCTTCTCCTGCGGCACGAAGATGCAGCGGGCCGGTTCCTGCTACATCTGCGAGGGCTGCGGCTCGACCAGCGGTTGCAGCTGACCCTGGGCGCCGCTGAGGCGTAGATCGCATGTTCAGGGCGGTGCAGCCGGTCTTCCGGCTGCACCGCCCTCGACGTGTGTGACGCCTGGCTGTCGTGTCTGATGCAGCGCGCCGCCGCGTCGAGGCCTTGTCGTGGCGATTGCTCCTGTGGCACGCTC
This sequence comes from Streptomyces fuscichromogenes, assembly GCF_014645815.1. Taxonomy (GTDB): domain Bacteria; phylum Actinomycetota; class Actinomycetes; order Streptomycetales; family Streptomycetaceae; genus Streptomyces; species Streptomyces fuscichromogenes. The sequence goes on from NZ_BMML01000004.1 coordinate 131,771, forward strand.
CGGGCCATGATCAAGAGAATCGAGTCCTCCGTCCGCCGATGAGCGAGACGACCGGGACAGGACTGCCCGGGTCACCGACAGCGCTGTTCGATCACGCACTCCGGCTGCACCGGTCGGCTCCGGGGGAGCCGCTTCCGCGCGACGGGGAACCCTGTCCCGACGGCGAGTCGCACCATCGTCAGGGAGGCCCTGAGGCGCCTGAGGACCGGCGCTCGGCCGACAAGGACGTCGCCCGCATCCTGGACACGCATTTCGCGACGGCCTCTGCTCTGCCCGGCGAACTGGCGAATGCCTTCCACGACGTCTACATCCCGATCCAACCCAACGAGCACATCACCGCCGCGGCTGAGCGGGCGGACCGAGAACGCTGTCGCCGGACCGGCCGTTGGCTGGTCCGACACGGCACCGACCGATGCTCCGTCACTGTTGGGCTGGCCCTGGTCGCAGCGGTGGGAACAGCCGACGACATCCCGTTGATCCAGACGATCGGGCTGCTCTCCCACCACTTCGGGCCACTGGCGGCGCACGCTTTCGAGACTCGGCCAGGAGGAGCCGAGGCCCTGCTGTGGCTTGCCGAGCGGGTCACCGGCTGGGGACGCGTCTATGTCGTCGAAGCTCTCTGCAGACTTGACGATCCGGCTGCCCGGCCGTGGCTGCTGCGCAGGGCCTGCGACGGCGACGCCCTCAACGGATACTTCGCCGGCGAGGTCGCCATGGTCGCCAGACTCCATGAGGCGCTCGCGGACCTCGACTCCGACAGCGAGCTGGTCGATCACACAGGTCGGCTGCTCCATCTCATGAGCGGCTGCGGAGGGATGGGAATCACCCTCGCCCACTACCCCCACGCGGGAGTCGTCCTGGAAGCTCATGCGCACCATGTGGGTTCACTCGGTCCGACCGTCGAGCGCTACTTCACGGTCGCCGCGCTCGCACAGCACCTGACCACGGAGTCCCTCGACGACGCGGGGTGCACGGCGGCGCAGCGGGAAGCGCTCCGGACGACGTACCTCGAAGTCCTCGACCGGGAGGAGTGGACCCGGACCGCACGCGCGGGGTTCGCGGCGGGTGACAACCGGATGAGATGGCTCGCCGATCACCGGGCGCCGCGGTTGAGGCTGCGCGCGTTCTCCCAGGACGAGCCGAAGTGACGTGAAGTAAGGGGCGCCGACCACTGCCGGCGCCCCTTACCGATTGCCTGCCCCGGGTGATGGTCGGCCGTCAGGGACGGCCGAGCCCGCCCATCTCCCGGGTGAAGACCACCGGGTCGTCCTCGAAGCCGTGCAGCCCGGGCCGGAAGCTCCAGTCACCGGAACCGTCGCGCACGAACTCCGCGACCGTGGCCGCCGTCGCCCCGAGGACCGAGCCGAAGTCGTCCTCGGCCAGCACGTTGTAGCCCTCCCGGACGCGGACGGCCGGGTTCAGGACGTTCACGAACGTCCGGTGCGTGGGCCGCTGCTGGATGACGACTCCGACGACCACGCGCGCGTACCGGCTGCCGAGCCGGTCCAGTTCGAGCGTCATCACCTCGTCCCAGCCGAAGCCCTTGCCGTCCTGGCTGTCCCGGTTGAGAAAGATCGTGCCGTCGGGCGAACGGCTGTCGAAGTGCACGAGATAGGCCGGAGTTCCGTACGGGTCGGCCGCCGTGAACGTCCCGGCGACGACGTCGAGATCGGTGGGCGGCTGCCCGGAAGGGCTGGGATCCCACTTCACCGCGACCTCGACCTTGCTGATCGCCTTGCTGAGACCGCTCATCACGCGTCCCCTTCCCCCTAGAGGTCCACTGCCCCAACTGACGTGCTGCCCAGGCTCTTTGTCCATCGTGCCACGTGCGCGGGGGCGCATGCGCGGGTGATCTCAGCCGGAGCGTGACCAACACCACGCTCCATGGCCTTACGATGGCGCGGTGCTGGTCAAGTGGATTCGCTGCACCGTGGTGGACCGCCGGGGATTCGAGCGGGGGCAGCGGAAATGGGCGGGGCTTCTGGGGGAGCCGGGATTTCGGGGACAGGGCGGGGGCTGGAGTCGGCAGCGACCCGGAGTGGCGCACATCTTCGCCTTCTGGGAGAGCCGTGCCTTCTACGACTCCTTCATGGCGCGTTCGCATGATCGCCTTGCCACGTCCCAGTCCGGCACGTACAAGGACCAGCAGGTCAAGCTGTTCGAGTACCGGTTCGATGTGAAGACCGGTTTCGAACCTCGGTTCACCGACAGCGACCTGGTCCGCGTGGCACTCTGCCGGGTGCACGAGGAGCGCGTCGAACACTTCACGCTGATGCAGGAGAAGGTCTGGAACCCGGCGATGGCCGGCTCGCCCGGCATGATCCGTGGCATGTTCGCGGAGGCCCCGGCGAACGAGTTCATGATCCTTTCGATGTGGCGGTCGGCCGCCGAGCACGGCAAGTACCGCACCGAACGGGTGGAGCGGTTGGCCCTGCGCGCCCAGACGGAGGCCGACATCGCGGCCCTCACGGGTGACATCGTGGAGCTCGAACCGAGCTGGATCGTTTGAATGTCCAACCCTTGATTTGTGTGACCTGCGCCGTATGAGGCCCATCCGAGTGCTCGATTTTTCGTCACTCGATCTAGGGTTTTGGCATGGCACGACCACGGCGCATCGTCCTTGTCCGGCACGGCGAGTCAACCGGCAATGTCGACGACTCCGTGTATGAGCGGGAACCCGACCACGCGCTGGCCCTGACCGAGCGGGGCTGGCGGCAGGCTGAAGAGACCGGAAAACGCGTCCGGGAGATCTTCGGCCGGGAACCTGTCAGCGTGTACGTCTCCCCGTACCGCCGTACGCACGAGACCCTCCGCGCCTTCCACCTCGACCCGGATCTCATACGCGTGCGTGAGGAGCCCCGGCTGCGTGAGCAGGACTGGGGAAACTGGCAGGACCGCGACGACGTACGGCTGCAGAAGACGTACCGGGACGCGTACGGACACTTCTTCTTCCGCTTCCCCCAGGGTGAGTCCGGGGCAGACGTGTACGACCGCGTCGGCGGCTTCCTGGAGAGTCTGTTCCGCAGTTTCGAGGCGCCGGACCATCCGCCCAACGTGCTCCTGGTGACCCATGGCCTGGCGATGCGGCTGTTCTGCATGCGCTGGTTCCACTGGACGGTCGCGGAGTTCGAGTCGCTCTCCAACCCCGGGAACGCCGAGATGCGGATGCTCGTCCTCGGGGAGGACGGCAAGTACACCCTCAACCAGCCCTTCGACCGCTGGCGGGACCCGGAGCCCTACTGGATGAGCGGCTAGGCTGGCCGCGATGATCTCTTCCACTGACTCCTCGACCCCCGGGCGCCTGGAGCGCGCCCTGGCCAGCCTGCGCGGACTCGCGGTCGGCGACGCGCTGGGCTCGCAGTTCTTCGTGCCGGCGAACTACCCGCTGCTGAAGCAGCGGGAACTGCCTCCGGCCCCCTGGCAGTGGACCGACGACACCGAGATGGCCTGTTCCGTCGTCGCCGTCCTGGCCGCCCACCACCGCATCGACCAGGACGCGCTGGCTCACTCCTTCGCCGCGCACCACGACTTCGACCGGGGTTACGGCCCCGCCGTCAACCGCCTGCTGCGCCTCGTCCGGGAGGGTGGCGACTGGCGCGAGCTGGCCGCCGCGCTCTTCAACGGCCAGGGGTCCTGGGGCAACGGCGCGGCGATGCGGATCGCGCCCCTGGGCGCCTGGTACGCGGACGACCCGGAGCAGGCCACCCACCAGGCCGAGATCTCGGCCTATCCCACGCATCAGCACCGGGAGGCCGTGGTCGGCGCCATGGCCGTTGCGGCCGCGGCGGCGCTGGTGGCCGCGCCCGGCGGCCCGCCGAGCCCCCAGGCACTCCTCGACGGGGTCGTCGCCCTCGTTCCCAGAAGCGCCGTCGGCCAGGGCCTGCGGCGCGCCCGCGACATGCTCGACTACGCCGACCCGGGCACCGTGGCGGCCGTCCTGGGCTGCGGACGGCGTACGACCGCCCATGACACCGTCCCCTTCGCGCTCTGGTCGGCGGCGCGCGCCCTCGGCGACTACCGGACGGCGTTCTGGGCCACCGCCCAGGTGGGCGGCGATGTGGACACCACCTGCGCCATCGTCGGCGGCGTGCTCGCGGGCGGCCGGTCGGGAGCACCGCCGGCCGCATGGGCGGAGCGGACCGAGGCGCTGCCGGAGTGGATGCCGGCGGGTACGGGGACCGGCGCCGGCGGCTGACCGGCCGAGGACGGGCCCGGACCCCGGTGCGGCGGCGCCGACGAGACCCGGCGCCCCCCTGCCGGGCCTACTCGTGCCGAATGCGACCTCGTCGCGGCGCTGCCGTCTTGAGGCGGGCCCTGAGCCGTCTGGGCACCGGCGACGGGCGCCGGGGCGAGCTGATCGGTCGGAGAGCGGCCCGAGAGCGGCCCGAGAGCGGCTTGGAGCGGCTTGGAGCGGCTTGAGAGGGGCCCGTGGTCGGCGCGAGGTCGGTCCACGGTCGGGTCTGTGGTTGGCGCGAGGCCGGTCCGCGGTGGGTCGGTGGTCGGTCCGCGGCTGGTCCGCGGCCAGTCCCGTGACCGGCGCCTGCGGGCCATGGTGAATCCCGCGGTCCGTATGGAAAACTCTCCGTGCCCGATGGGAACTCTGCGTGACCGCCAGGCGTTTTCACGGCAGCCGCCCCACTTGGCGCATGTGCGGACAGGCGGGCGGGAGGTGTAGCCGGGGGGGAGGTGTCGGTCGTGTCGGTCGGAGTGGCTCTTCTGATGATGTGCGCGGCGCTGACGACCGCGGCTCCGACGGCCGCGGTGCGGACGACCGGAGCCCTGCCTCTGCCGGCTGTCCCCCGGCGAAGGCCCGGCCGTCCGCTGCTCCGCGCGGACCCGGTGGGGTCAGCCCATCCCCGGGCCGGCCGTACCGGCGAGGGCTTCGAGGTCGCTCTTGCGGACCTTGATCACCAGCCAGGCGGTGAGCAGGCCGAGCCCGGCCATGGCGGCGGCGGGGATGAACGCGGTCGAGATGCCGTGTGCGAGCACCTCGTGCCCCCATGGCGCGGGCAGCTGGTGGGTCTTGGCGAACGCCGCCTTCTGCTCCGGCGAACCATCGGCGAGGAACTTCGGCAGCTGCTTCTTCGCCTCGTCCTTGCTGGCCGTGCCGAACACCGTGGTCAGGATGGACAGACCGAGCGAACCGCCCACCTGCTGCATGGCGTTGAGCAGCCCGGAAGCCGCTCCGGCCTCGTGCTGGGCGACCCCGGAGACCGCGGTGACGGTCGCGGTCACGAAGTTCAGCCCCATCCCGAAGCCGAAGATCAGCATGGGCCCGAGGATTCCGCCGAGATAGGAGCTGTCGGGACTGATGAACGTCTGCCATGTGAGCCCCACCACCACGAGCGCCGAACCGGTCATCATGAACGGCTTCGGGCCCAGGACGGGCAGGAACCGCTGCGAGAGCCCGGCGCCGACGGCGATGGCCGCCGTCACGGGCAGGAAGGCCAGACCGGCCCTGATCGGGCTGTAGCCCAGCACGTTCTGCACGAACAGCACGATGTAGAAGAACATGCCGAACATCGCCGCGGCCAGGCTGAGCATGATCACATAGGTGCCGGAGCGGTTGCGGTCGGCGAACATCCGCAGCGGGGTGATGGGTTCCTTCGCCCGGGTCTCGTTGAAGACGAAGGCCAGCAGCAGGATCACCGCTGCGGCGAACGACCCGAGGGCCAGGCCGTCGTGCCAGCCCTTCTCCGCGGCCCTGATGAAGCCGTAGACCAGGGAGGCCATGCCCAGCGTGGAGGTCAGTGCGCCCGTGATGTCGAACCGTCCGGGGTGCCGCTCGGACTCGTTGATGTACTGCGGGGTGAGGGCGACGATCAGCAGTCCGATCGGCACGTTGACGAAGAACACCCAGCGCCAGTCGAGCCAGTCGGTCAGCATGCCCCCGGCCAGCAGGCCGATGGCCCCGCCGCCCGCCGAGACCGCGGCGAACACGCCGAACGCCCGGTTCCGCTCCGGACCTTCGGGGAACGTCGTGGTGATCAGCGCCAGCGAGGTCGGCGACGCGATCGCGCCCCCCATGCCCTGGAGGGCGCGGGCGGCGAGCAGTTGCCAGGGCTCCTGGGCGAGACCGCCGAGCAGCGAGGCGAAGGTGAACAGCAGGATGCCGGTCATGAACACCCGGCGTCGGCCGAGGATGTCACCGGCCCGTGCACCGAGGAGCAGCAGACCGCCGAAGGTGAGGGTGTAGGCGCTGACCACCCACGTGAGGTCCGTGGTGCTGAACTTGAGCGCGTCTTGAATGTGCGGGAGTGCGATGTTCACAATCGTCGCGTCGAGTACCACCATGAGCTGGCAGGCGGCAATCACGGTGAGCGCGATGCCGGGGCGCCCCTGCCGGCGGGCGGCACCCGGTTTGTGGTCCTGTATCAGTTGAGAGGTTGTCACTATGGATCCCCCACGAAGGTTTTAGTGAACGCCAGCGTTCACTGTCGCGTCAACGGTAGTGAGTCCTCGGTAGAGAACGCAAGCGTTCACTTAACTGTGCGTCGCGTGTCGCGTCCCCCTTTGTCGTCGCGCGCCGTGCCCCTCCGCTCCGGAATCCCCGCCTTCCCCTTGCTCGCTGGAGAAACTCAGATGGTTACCTCGCGCTGGACTGCCGCTCCTCCTCAGGCGGCAACCCCTCGTCGGCGCGGTGCGGTCCTCGAACGCGCGATCCTGGACGCCGCCCTGGAGCAGCTCAGCACCGTCGGCTGGAACGGCCTCACCATGGAGGGCGTCGCCGCCGGCGCCCAGACCGGGAAGGCGGCGGTCTATCGCCGCTGGTCCTCCAAGGAGGAGCTGGTCGCCGACGCGTTGCAGGCCGGTCTGCCACCTTTGGAGGAGGCCCCCGACCTCGGAAGTGTGCGCGAAGACCTGTTGGCTCTGTGCCGGCAGGCCCGGGACGCGATGTTCTCGCGTCCTGGCTTCGCACTGCGGTCGGTGATTCACGAATGCGATCCCTTGCAGGTCGAGCGCTTCCATGGCGTGATCTTCGACGGGGTCGTGGGGCCGACGATCCAGCTGATCGGCGACGTCGTCACCCGTGGAATTGAGCGAGGGGAGGTGCGCGCCGACGCGGCCAACGGCTACGTCCTCGATGCCATTCCGGCGATGATGATGTACCGCAACAAGATTTCTGGAAGCGAATGGAACGACCAGGAGATCGAGGAGATGATCGACCGGTTCATGCTTCCGCTGCTGCTGTCGCGGCCGGCGTGAGTCGCGGCGCCGACGGCCCCTGGCACGGTCCGGGTGGCCGGGGTGTCGCTCGGGGAGCAGCGCGGCGTACCCTAAGGGCGCCATGCCGTACGAACCACCTACTCACACCGTCGAGCGCTCCCTTCGCGCCACGACCGGAGCCAAGGTCATTGCCGGTGTCGACGAGGTGGGGCGCGGCGCCTGGGCCGGGCCCGTCACCGTCTGTGCCGCGGTCACCGGTCTTCGCCGACCGCCCGAGGGCCTCACCGACTCCAAGCTGCTGACCGTCAAGCGGCGTACGGAACTTGCCGAGGCGCTGCGGGGGTGGGTCACGGCCTATGCCCTGGGCCATGCCTCGCCGGAGGAGATCGACGACCTCGGGATGACGGCCGCGCTGCGTCTGGCGGCGGTCCGTGCCCTGGAGGCTCTGCCGATCCGTCCCGACGCGGTCATCCTCGACGGGAAGCACGACTACCTGGGTGCCCCGTGGCGGGTGCGCACGGTCATCAAGGGTGACCGATCGTGTGTCGCCGTGGCCGCGGCCTCGGTGATCGCCAAAGTTCAGCGCGACAAAATGATGGCCGAACTGGGTATCGACCATGCAGACTTCGGATTTGCGGCCAACGCGGGGTACCCGTCGCCCGTGCACAAGGCCGCACTGGAGGAGCGGGGCCCCACCCCGTACCACCGGTTGTCGTGGGCGTATCTTGATGCGCTGCCCCAGTGGCGGCACCTCAAGAAGGTCCGCAGTTGGGCGGAGGGAAGCGTTCCGGAGATCGAGGGTCAGCTCGGCTTCGACTTCTGACCTTCCAGTCGCACTGTTGTGCCACCCAGTTCACGTGACCTGCACCAATGTTTGATACAAATCAGCTCATGCCTCTCATTCCCGAGGAGCCTCAGATTCACGAGAGTGCCCAGGGTCCCCGCGCCACTCCGGCCAGTGGCCGTACCGCGCCGACCCCTCGTCCCGTACCCGGCCCCCGCCCTGCGGCTCCGTCGCGTCCCGGTCGTCCAGGCCCTCTGCGGCCCACGCCGCCGGTGCAGCGGACCCCACGTGACGTGGCCAAGCCAGGCCCCTCCGGCCCGGCCGTCCCCGCCGCGACAGCGGCGGCCCCGCAGGTCCAGCTGATCCCGGCCACGGTCGAGAGCGCTCTCGACGCGGCCGAGGAAGCAGTGGACCTGCTCCTCGACTCGGGTCGTGCCCCCGGCGACGTGCTGGTGATCACCACCGGCGCGCAGCACCCGTGGGCCGACCACGAGCTGTCGTTCGGCGAAGCCTCCTACTGGGCTCAGCACGACGCGGGCGACGACGTCTTCTACCTGGACGCCGCCGCCGCTTCCCGTGCCGTGACCCGCGCCGTGGTCGTCGTCGCCGTCAACGGTGGCCCCGACTCCGTCGCCGCCACCGCGCTGCCACTGGCCCTCTCCCGGGCCGGCGCCCTGCTGATCGTCTGCGGCGACCCGCAGCACATCAACTCGGTGCTGGGCGCGGGCGTCTGAGCTGTCTCCGGCGCCTCCGGGACTCCGGAGGTACCGCAGGAGCCGCAGCGGTGACTCGCACAGCGCTGCCTTCGGCATGCCCGGACGGCGGGCGGGTACCGCTGTCCGTCGCGGCGCACGACGCGACCGCCGAGCGCACGAGCACGCCGGACGTCAGGTCCGGGGCGCCGTGCCCGGCGGAGTGTGCACGACCGGTGCCCCCTCGCGGGGGCCGGCGTTCAGCGGGCGGCCGCGCGACGCAGTACGTCGGAGACGGCGCCGCCGGTACGCGGCGGCAGCGGCGGGACCTCCGACAGGGCGAAGGGTTCGGGAGGCGAGTCGGCGTTGGGGCGTCGGCCGCCGCGGCCCTCGCCGAGTACCTGCCAGCCGTCATGCGTCAGCGTGATGTACGCCCCGCAGCGCAGGCCGTGCAGCGTGCAGGCGTCCCGCAGCCCCCACATCCACGCACCGTCCTCCTCTGTCCAACGCGCGTCCCCCTCGCGGCAGTAGAGCAGTACGGCGGTCCGCACCGGGGTGCGGCGGCGCAGGTCGTGCGGGATGACCCGGCGTAGCTGGGCCAGCAGCACGTTGCGGAACATCCAGCCGTCGGCCGGGGCCGAGCGCCTGCTGAAGGAGGCGCTGGCGCACAGCCGCTCCTCCGGATCGAGGACGGCGACGACCGCGGTCCCCGGACGGGGGCGATGCCGGGCGTGCAGACCGCTGACGACCTCGCGAGGGTTGCGCAGCAGCGGTATCCCGGCGTCGGCCCACTCCGCGGGCTCGAGCAGACGACTGGCAGAAGCGGCGGACGCGGATGTCGACAACGATGCCGCCGAGGACGGAGCGAATCCGAAGGTCACGTTCCTCCCTTCGGCTACGCGCCCACACAGGGGGCGAGATCGGATTCGGGGCCGCGCACACCGCAGCAAAGCCCAACCGGATCACGGGCGAACCGTGCGGGGAGCGGACTTCAATTCTTCCTGTCGAACTTGGATGCGGCAACGAGCAAATGGGGCCACCGACTGTTATCTGATGGTGTGTGGCATATATCCCTACCCGATGAGACGCCTGGCGACCCCTGGGACCTTCGAGCGAGGCACGTTCGTACGCCGTACCCGTCTCCGTATTCGAACAACAGTGGGTCGGTCAGCCCTGAACGGCGAGGACCAGCGGCAACACCCCCCGCGCTCCCGCCCCGCGGAGCATGCGAGCCGCAACCGCCAGGGTCCACCCGGTCTCGGTGAAGTCGTCCACCAGCAGGACCGGTCCTTGGACCTCGGCGAGAGCGGCGGCCAGGTCGGGCGGCACCGTCAGTGCGCCGTCGAGGGCCTTCAGACGCTGGGCGCTGTTGCTGCGCGAGACCCGTGGCGCCTCACCCAGGTACTCGACGGAGCCCAGCAGCGGCAGTCTGCCGACCTCTGCGATGCGCGCGCCCAGGGAGTGGATCAGCCGCGGCCGGGAGTGCGAGGCGACGGTGACGACGCCCACGGGGCGCGGCTGTGCGTCGGCCGCGCCAGGAGCCCAGCCGCCGGAACCCTTCGCCCAGTCGGCCAGTACCTCCACCGCGGCACGGGCGACATCGTCCGGCACCGGAGTGTCCGGGGCCTGGGGGCCGAGCAGCGGCCGTAGCCGGTTGCCCCAGCCGATGTCCGACAGCCGTCCCAGGGCTCTTCCCGCCGACGCCTGTTCACCGGCCGGAATGCGCCCTTTGAGATCGATACCGATCGCCGGCAGGCCGGTCGGCCACATCCGGCGCGGCTCCACCTCGACGCCCGCACGTCCCAGGTCGACCCGCGCGGCGTCCAGGGCGGCCGAGGAGGTGTCGGCCGTGAAGCGGGGCCGCGCGCAGTTGTCGCAGCGGCCGCAGGGCTTCGCGTCCTCGTCGTCCAACTGGCGTTGGAGGAACTCCATCCGGCACTCCGACGTGGCCGCGTACTCGCGCATCGCCTGCTGCTCGGTTTCCCGTTGCCGCGCCACCCAGGCGTACCGCTCCGCGTCGTACGTCCACGGCTGCCCGGTCGCGATCCAGCCGCCCTTGACCCGCCTGACCGCGCCGTCCACGTCGAGGACCTTCAGCATGGACTCCAGCCGGGAGCGGCGCAGTTCCACCAGGGGTTCCAGCGCGGGCAGCGACACGGGGCCGCCGGCCCGGGAGAGGACGTCCAGGGTGCGGCGCACCAGGTCCTCCGACGGGAAGGCGAGCGAGGCGAAGTAGCTCCAGATCGCCTCGTCCTCCCTGCCCGGCAGCAGCAGCACCTCGGCGTGCTCGACACCGCGGCCCGCACGGCCCACCTGCTGGTAGTAGGCGATGGGGGAGGAGGGCGAGCCGAGGTGCACCACGAACCCGAGGTCGGGCTTGTCGAAGCCCATGCCGAGCGCCGAGGTGGCGATCAGCGCCTTGACCCGGTTGCCGAGCAGGTCGTCCTCGGCCTGCTGCCGGTCGGCGTTCTCGGTCTTCCCCGTGTACGACGCCACGGTGTACCCGCGCTGCCGCAGGAACGCGGTGACCTCCTCCGCGGCGGCCACGGTGAGTGTGTACACGATGCCGGAACCCGGCAGTTCGTCCAGGTGGTCGGCGAGCCAGGCCATCCGGTGCGCGGCGTCCGGCAGCCGCAGTACGTTCAGACTGAGGCTCTCCCGGTCCAGCGGACCGCGCAGCACCAGCGCGTCCGAGGCGCCACCGGTGCCGAGTTGTTCGGCCACGTCGGCGGTCACGCGCGCGTTGGCCGTGGCGGTGGTCGCCAGCACCGGCACGCCCGGCGGCAGGTCGGCCAGCATGGTGCGCAGTCGCCGGTAGTCGGGCCGGAAGTCGTGGCCCCAGTCCGAGATGCAGTGCGCCTCGTCCACGACGAGCAGCCCGGTCGCCGCGGCGAGCTTGGGCAGGACCTGGTCGCGGAAGTCCGGGTTGTTGAGCCGCTCCGGGGACACGAGGAGGACGTCGACCTCGCCGGCCGCGATCTCCGCCTGGATCGACTCCCACTCCTCCGTGTTGGAGGAGTTGATGCTGCGGGCGTGGATACCGGCCCGGGCGGCGGCCTCCACCTGGTTGCGCATGAGCGCGAGCAGCGGGGAGACGATCACCGTCGGCCCGCCGCCCGAGGCCCGCAGCAGCGAGGTCGCCACGAAGTACACCGCGGACTTGCCCCAGCCGGTCCGCTGGACGACCAGGGCCCGGCGCCGGTCCGCGACCAGTGCCTCGATCGCCCGCCACTGGTCCTCGCGCAGCCGGGCGGTGCCCGTGTCGTCCCCGACGAGACGGGCGAGGACGGTGTCCGCCCGGGCCCGGAGTTCCGCGTTGCTCGTGTGCTCCATGCGTCCCATACAACAGGACGGGACCGACAGTCGGGCGGCCCTGTGGATACGGGAGACGGCTTTGTCGTGTCCCTGCTGCGACTTATCCACAGGCCCAACCGGAATCGCGAGATCCGCGAGATCGTCTGCGCATGACGAATCACAGCGAAACCACCGGACCCTCCGAAAACGGCGACATCAGCCGAGACGGGGGCTCCCCAGGGCGATCCGCCCACGACACCCAGGTCACCCTGCGCACCCCGGCCGAACTGGCGGACGCGCTGCCCTATCTGCTGGGGTACCGCCCCGAGGACAGCATGGTGCTGGTGGCCCTGCACGACCGCGCCGGCCGCGGCCGCTTCGGCGGTCGGGCCCGGCTCGGCATCCCCGCGAACAAGGACGACTGGGAGTCGGCCGCACGCCAGCTCGCACAGGGCCTGGTCACCGGCGGCGAGCGCCGGGGAGCCCGCGCCGAGCAGATGGTCGCCTACGTCTGCCAGGAACCGGCGTCCGGCGAATCCGGCCGTGACGTGATGCGCCGGCTCACACCGCTGGCCCAGCTGCTGCGGACCGAGTGCGGTCGCCTCGACGTGCCCGTGATCGAGGCACTGTGCGTCTCGGACGGCCGTTTCTGGTCGTACTGCTGCCCTACCGAAGAATGCTGTCCGCCCGACGGCGCCCCCATGGGCCTGCCCGGCACCTCCGTGCTCGCGGCCGCCGCCACCTATGCCGGGATCCAGGTGCGCGGCAGCCTGCGGGAGTTGCGGGCCAGGCTGCTCCCCTGGGAGACGGGCGCCATCCTGGAGCAGGAGACCGCCCTCGACAGCGCCGGAATGGCCCTGGTGCCCCGCATCCTCGACGGCGCCTTCCGCGCGGACGTGGCCGAGGGCACCCTCGCCCTCGCCGAACTGGTCATCGCCCGGTACGCCGCTGCCGCCCCCGTGTCCGGCACCCACCGGGCGGACCTCCGCGACGACACCCTGCTCTCCCACGACGAGGCCGCGACGCTGATTCTCGGACTCCAGGACCGCACGACCCGCGACCGCGCGGCCGCCTGGATGGAGGGAGACGAGGCCGGACCGGCACTGCGCCTGTGGCGGGCCCTGGCCCGCCGCTGCGTCGGCCCGTACGGCGAACACGCCGCTGCTCCCCTCACCCTGGCGGGCTGGGTCGCCTGGTCGACCGGCGACGACCTGGAGGCACGGGAGGCTCTGGCGATGGCCCTCGGCGCGGACCCCGACTACCTCTTCGCCCGGCTGCTCCACCAGGCCTGCAACGAGGGCCTGGACCCGGAGTCGATCCGCCGCTGCCTGCGCACGGAACGCACGGGACGCACGGAACTCATGAGCCACACGGGCCGGGCGTCGCAGGACGGCACGGCAGCCCTCGGCGATGTCGGTCCGCCTCACCTCGACGCCACCCCCTGCCTCGACGCCGCCCCCTGCCCCGACGACGCGTCGGCCACCGCTTCCGGCACCCGCCGTCGCCGTCGCCCGCGCACCGTGGACACCGCCGACGACCGACGGCCGCGGCCGGAAGACTCCCGTCCGCGTCGGGTGCGCGCGGAGCACACCCGCCCCGGTATGTCCGGGCCGGGCGCCACACGCAGGCGTGCGGCGGAGAAAGCAGAGCGAAGCGAGACGGGCGGCGGCCGAGCCGCGCAGGAGGGCAGGCGCTCTGGGAACGGCCGAAACCAGAGGGACGAATGAACGGGCGCCGCGCAGGGGCGGCAGTCGCAAGGACCTGCGCAAGCCGAGTCGGCCGCTGGGATCGAACCTGGGCAGGCCGAGTCGGCCGCTGGGCCCGAGGCCTCGTCGGAGGGGAACGGCGATGCGGTCACAGGTTCACCGGCACCCGGCGGACCGGCCTGCCGGACCCGGGTGTCCGCAGCCACGGGCGCAGGCCGGCCGGTACGAACGACGGAGCACCGCCCCGGCATTCGATCGGCTTCAACAAGTGGGTGCGTGACCAGGAGCAGCCCGTCTCCGTTCACCTGAGTGGCGGAACGCCTGGACGGGCCGTGCCGCCGCCCGTCCCCGTCCCCCAGAGCCCTCCGTCCGGCGCCCGGCACAATCACAGGCGCACAGCGCGCAGAAGAAGCCTCCTCATGCATCAGCCGACTCCGCCCTCCACCACCGCCGACAACCGTCGACTGCGGGACGGCCCGCCCTGGCCCTCGTCGACGGAAGGCGGCCCGGCACAGCCTCGCGGCCGCGCCCCGCGGGCCGCTCCCGCCCGACCAGTTCCCCCAGGTCGGGGGCGCGTCGGCGGGCTGCCGCCCACGCATACCGCCCTGATCTGCGTCGCGCTGCCCGGCCTCGCCATCTCCACGGAACACGGTCAGTTGACCGGCCAGGGCCTGGAAGGGTTCTACCGCGCGGGCCGGCGGCTGCTCGCGCGCTGCCAGGTCCGTGTCGCAGGCCGCGAACCGCTCGCCGTGCAGGCCCGGATGACGGGGGCGGACTCCGCCCGCTTCGTCGGCACGCTCCGGGCCTCCCCGACGGCGGGGCCGGATCCGGACGTCGTCGTGGAACGGATCCGGCACGCCGACGGCACGGAGCGCATCACCTTGCGCAACTGCGCACTCCACGCCCTGCGCCTCCCGCTGGAGACGGCCCTCGGCACGGACCTGGCCGACCTGAGCGCCATCGCCTCCGGCACCCCGGGACCCGAACTCCCGGCCAGCGTCCACGACTCCGGACTCCGCTGGACCACTCCTACCGGCAATGCGTCGGTGACAGCGGACCCGCCGCCCGCCGACGCGCTGGCCTCGGCGGGACTGCTGCGCTGGGAGTTCGAACTGCCCCCGGGGGCGACGGCGAGCGTGGAACTGCGGGTACGCCCGGACGGCGCGGGCCCCCTGCGCGCCGTGGGACGCGCCGCGACCAGCCCGCTGGCACCGGCCAGGGTCACGGGCGACGACCCCAGGGTCTCGAGGCTGCTCAGGACGAGCATCGACGACCTCCAGGCGCTGCTGCTTCGCGACCCCGCGCACCCCTCGGACAGCTACCTCGCCGCCGGGGCGCCCTGGCGCTGCGGTCTGGCCCCGGCCGACGCACTCGCCGCCGCCCGGATGACCCTGCCCCTCGGCACGCGCCTCGCCGCAGGAACACTGCGCACCCTGGCCCGTACCCAACTCCGCGGTCCGGGGCCGCGGGCCGGCATGATCCCCGGTCCGCGCCGGGACGCCGGAGCACACCTGCCGCCGGGCTGCACCGGGACGGAGGCCACCCTGCTCTTCCCCGTCCTGCTGGCGGAGGCCCGCCGTTGGGGGCTCCCGGAACAGGAGACACGGGAACTGCTGCCCGCCGCCGAGCGCTGCCTGACCTGGCTGCGCACCACGGCAGGAGAGCGGACCTACCTCTGCGACCCGCAGCCCGGCGGCCCCGCGCGCGCCGAGACCCAGGCCCACGCCCACCGGGCCGCCCTGCTCGGAGCCGACCTCCTCGACGCCTGCGACCGGCCCGGCGGTGCCGGGCTGCGGCAGTGGGCGGCGGAGCTGAGAGAGGCCTTCCGGACGGACTTCTGGGTCGAGGACCGGGGCGGCGGTCGTCCCGCGGCAGCGCTGACCCCGGACGGCCGCCCCCTGACCCACCTCTGCTCCACCGCCGTGCACCTGCTCGACACCGGCCTGCTCGGCGCGGGCCAACGGGCGGTCGGCCTGCTCGACAGAGTGCAGACCGAGCAGCTCGCCCGGCTGCTCGGCGGACCGGCCATGGACTCGGGGTGGGGGCTGCGCGGCCTGGGAGCCAAGGAGGCGGGACACAGCCCGTTCGGCCATCGGTCCGGCGCCGTCCGGGTCCAGGAGACGGCACTTGCCGTCGCCGGGCTGGCCGCCGCGGGCTACGAGAAGGAGGCGGGCGGACTGCTGCGCGGCCTGCTGGCGGCGGCCGAGCACTTCGGTCACCGGCTGCCGGAGATGTTCGCCGGTGAACAGCGCGCCGAGGGGAGCGCCCCCCTTCCGCACCCTGCGGCCTGCCGTCCGGCGGCCACGGCCGCTGCCGCCGGGGTCCTGCTCCTGACCTCGCTGGCGGGCATCCGCCCCGACGCCCCGGCAGGGACCGTCACCCTCCGACCGGTCCACAGCGCGCCCTTGGGAGAACTCGGCCTGACCGGACTGCGGGTGGCCGGTGCGCCGTTCTCGGTGCGGGTCAGCAGGCTCGGCCTGGCCATGGTCGAGGAGGCCGCGGACGGCCTGCAACTGGGCGTGTGAGTACCTGCCCGGCAGAAGGGCGAGCCGGTACGGCGGCACGCGAAGTGGATCAGCCGTCGGAGTGAGGACCGAAGGGAGTGTTTATCGTCAGGCAGACGACTATGATCACCACATGCCCTACGACCCGTCAGCCTTTCCGCCGTTCGCCGTCACCGTGGACCTGGTCGTGCTGACCGTGCGCCGCCATGCCCTGTGCGCGTTGGCGGTACGCAGAGGCGAGTCGCCGTTCCAGGGGCGCTGGGCGCTGCCGGGCGGCTTCGTGCGGGCCGACGAGGATCTTTCGCAGGCGGCGGCGCGAGAACTGGCCGAGGAGACCGGGCTACGGGCTCACGACCCCGACGCCCCCGCCCAGGAGGGTGGGGCCCACCTGGAGCAGCTGGCGACCTACGGCGACCCCAAGCGTGATCCCCGGATGCGCGTGGTCAGTGTGGCCCACCTCGCCCTGGCCCCCGACCTTCCCGCACCGCGCGCGGGCGGCGACGCCAGCAACGCGCGGTGGGCGCCGGTGGAGGAACTGCTCGCGCAGGGCGGCTACGGCCGGGACGGCGAGCCGGTCGCGCCGCTCGCCTTCGACCATGCCCAGATTCTGTCCGACGGTGTGGAACGGGCCCGCTCCAAGATCGAATACTCGTCCCTGGCCACCGCGTTCTGCCCGCCCGAGTTCACGGTCGGCGAGCTGCGCCGGGTCTACGAGGCGGTGTGGGGCGTGGCGCTCGACCCGCGCAACTTCCATCGCAAGGTGACCGGAACCCCCGGCTTCCTCGTCCCCACCGGCGGCACGACCACCCGCCAGGGCGGTCGCCCGGCCCAGCTCTTCCGGGCCGGCGGGGCCACCCTGCTCAACCCGCCGATGCTGCGACCCGAGGTGTGACCGTCCGACAGCGCGAACTCGATCGGCAATAAACCTCTCTATACCCGGAAAAACGGTCATTCCGCGCTATCTTCCCTAAGGTGATCCAGGCCTTCGGACTGACCAGCGACCCCCGCAAGGCGCACCCGCCCGCCGTCGACGACGTGACCTTCGAGGCGGGCGCGGGCCGCGTCACCGCGCTCCTGGGTGAGGCGGGCGCGGGCAAAAGCACGGCGCTCAGACTGATGCTCGAACTCCAACAGGGCCGTGGGCTCACCTACTTCAGGGGCCACCCCCTGCACCGCATCGCCCATCCCTCCCATGAGGTCGGCGTACTCCTCGGCGATGTCCCCGGCCATCCGTCGCGCTCCGTCCGCGGCCATCTGCGGATGCTGTGCGCGGCGACCGGGGTGCCGGCCCGGCGCGCCGACGAAGTGCTCGAAGCGGTCGGGCTCGTCAGCCTGTGCGAGGAGCGCCTGGGCACGCTGTCCCACGGCATGGACCGTCGACTCGGCCTGGCCTGCGCCCTTCTCCCCGACCCGCACGCCCTCGTTCTGGACGAACCCACGGCCGGTCTCCCCGCCCGTGAGGCTTACTGGCTGCACCGCATGCTCCGGGCGCACGCGGCGCAGGGCGGCACGGTCCTGTTCACCACCGCGGACCCCAAGGAGGCCGCCCGCGCCGCCGACCGGGTCGTCACCCTGAAGACCGGGAGGCTCGTCGCCGACCAGGGGGCCGGAGAGTTCGCCCGCACCCGGCTCCGCCCGCGGGTGGCCGTCCGCAGCCCCCACGCCGCCAGGCTCGCCGCCGTTCTCGGCAAGGAGGCCCGCACGGCCCACCGCTCGGTGGAGGTGGTGCGGGAAGGCGGCAACCGCCTTTCCGTGTACGGCAGTACGACCGCCGAGGTCGGCGAGACCGCCTTCCGTCACGGCATCCTCGTCCACCAACTCGCGCACGAGACCGGCGACATGGGGCCGGGCGCCGGGGCGGAGCCGTCGTTGGAGGAGACGGGGGATACGAGGAGCGCGCCGGAGACGGTGTGGCGGGAGCCGGCCCACGCTGGCCGGGATCACGCTGGCCAGGACCACGATGACCAGGACCGCGGCGAGCCGACCGCGGTGGACGAGGCCCGGCCGACGGGCGAGCGGCGACCTGGCGCGAGCGAGGGTGAGCGGACCACGGTGGACGGTGCCCGGCCGGCGTCTCCGCGGCGGACCGTTGCGGAGATGCCGGCCGCCGGTCGGCAGGAAGCGCCGCGCACGGACCGGGGCAGGGACGCGGAGACGCCCGCGGTCGCCCCGCAGCCCAGGGCGGAACTGGGCCGCTCGCAGCCCGCGGCCGCCCCGAGCCCCGTACAGCAGTCGCGCACCGCTGACCGGGACCCGCGGCGAAGCACGCCGGCGGTAGCTGCGGACCCCTCCGGCACGGCTGGACCACGGCCCTCCGCCGCCGCAGAACCCGTCGGCGACCCGGCCGTCACCTCTCTGCCCGCGACCCCGGACACGGAGCTCTCCACGAGCGTGCGGCCCGCCGACCAGTTGCCCGCACCGGCGACCGCCAAGCCTTCGACGGCGCCCGCGCTCGCCAAGCCGTCGGTCTCCCTCGGCTCCGCCGAGCCCTCCGGCCATGCCGGTTCCACCAGGACGGCGCCCGCCGTCCCCGCCCAGCCGCCGGCCGCCATGTCCACCCAGCCGCTGAACCGGGCGGTGTCCGGCGAAGCCCCCGCCGCCCAGTCGCCGCCGGTCCACGCCGCACCCGCCACACCCACCGCACCCACCACGGCCCAGCCACCGGCCCGAGCGCTGCCCGTCGAGGCTCCGGGTGCGCAGCCGTCGGCACGCGCCGTGTCCGCCGCAGCCGCCGGCGGCGAGTCACCGATCCGTGCCGTGCCCGCCGACGCCTCCACCGGCCGCGCGCCCGCTCGCTCCGGACCCGCCGACGGTCCGGACCCTCTGTCCCCGCTGCCTCCCCCCATCACCGTCCGCCCCGCGCCCCGCCCCCTCCGTCCGGTGCGCTACGAACTCCGCCGAGCTGCCGGGATCGGCGCCGGGTTCCTCACCTGCGGTGCCGTACTGCTGGTGTCCGCCCTCACCGCCGTACTGCTGGCCCGGGTCGGGCACACCCCGCAGGCCCGGTTGTTCGCGGCCTGGCCGCGGGAGCTGCCGCTGCCCCCGGCGGCACTCGGTGCGGGACTGCTCGGGGCGCTGGCCTTCGGAGACGAGTTCCGTCACCCCGCGCTGGCGGCGGACCGCGGCACCGTGCCCCGTCGGCTGGGGCTGCTCACCGCGAAACTGCTGGTCTCCGGGGCCACCGCGGTCCTCCTCTCGTTCCTCACCGTGGGCTGCGACGCGGAAGTGCTCTATCTCGTCTACGGTCGGGAGCTCGCACAGGTTCCCGCCGACTGGCTCTTGCTGACCACGAGTTGGTTCGGGCTGATCGTAGGCTGCGCCTGGGCCGGCGTACTGGCGGCAGGCGTCTTCCGTTCCACCACGGCCGGTCTCGCCGCGGTGCTCGCCGTACCCGTGCTCGTCGTGCCCGTCGTACACAAGGCTGTACAGGGCACGGGGGTGCGGATGGCAGCCGGACTTCCGGTGCGGATGCGGGAGACGTTCCTGCTGAAGTGGCCCTTCGGGGGAGAGCGCTATCTGGTCGGATCGGCCCGGGTACTGGCCCAACCCGTGGCCGGTGCGCTGGCGTTGTCGCTGGTCGCGCTGCTCTGCGCGTACCTGTTCAGCACCCTGCGGGCCAGGGTGCGATGACCGCGGACCGGGCGCTTGCGATCCCGCCGTGCGCACAACTCCCCGCAGAAAGCCCATTTCTTTCCGATAAGGCGTCAATTGCGACGGGGTGAGCGATCACCCTTTCGTGTGCTTTTCACCAAAGACCTCAAGGGAGTTGAAGGCAGCGCCGACAAAGGATCCGTGAGTACCCTTGCGCACACCATGATGACCGCCGCCCGCTCCGCAGACTCTGGTCTGGTCGGCCCGGGCGAACTCGACCGCTACCCCTATGCGGAGGTCCCGGCCACCGATCGCGTCGGCACGCCCTCCTGGGAGGGCGCGGATCCGGAACTCGGCCGTGTGGGCCGACGCGCCGCGGGCAGCCGCGGCCGCGGACTGCACGGTCAACTCGTCCAACAGCTCGGTCAGATGATCGTCTCCGGTGACCTGGGCGCGGACCGCCCCCTGGTCCCCGAGGAGATCGGCCAGCGTTTCGAGGTCTCCCGCACCGTCGTGCGCGAGTCCCTCCGGGTCCTGGAGGCCAAGGGCCTGGTCAGCGCCCGCCCGAACGTCGGCACGCGCGTGCGTCCCGTCAGTGACTGGAACCTCCTCGACCCGGACATCATCGAGTGGCGGGCCTTCGGGCCGCAGCGCGACGACCAGCGCCGTGAGCTCAGCGAGCTGCGCTGGACGATCGAGCCGCTCGCCGCCCGCCTCGCCGCCGGGCACGGGCGCGAGGACGTTCAGCAGCGCCTGTGCGACATGGTCGAGATCATGAGTCACGCCATGGCCCAGGGCGACGCGCTGACCTTCTCGCGCGCCGACGCCGAGTTCCACTCGCTGCTCATCCAGGTCGCGGGCAACCGCATGCTGGAGCACCTCTCCGGGATCGTGTCGGCGGCCCTCCAGGTGTCCGGCGGCCCGGTCGCCGGCTGCGAGCGGCCCAACGAGACGTCCCTGGCCCAGCACGCGCGGATCGTCGACGCGGTCGGCACCGGCGACGCCACCGCGGCCGAGTCGGCGATGCGGCAGCTGCTGACCGTCCACCCCGAGGTGGAGCGCGTGGTGCCCGCCCCGCGCGAGCACTGACCCGGGGCGAGAACGGTGCGCTCGGTCAGTGCCGCGTGCGCGGGGCGCCGTCGGTCCGGGAATCCGCCCCCGTCGGCCACCGCCGGGCCCCGCCGAAGCCCTCGGGGCTCCGGCGGGGCCCGGCGGTGCGGTGGTGGGCCCGGTGTCGCGGTGGGGTCGGCGCGGCTCGCGGTGATCCGGTCGTGCGGCAGGTTCCGCGACGGTCGTACGACCGGTTCCGCGGTGGTCGTGTGGCAGGCTCTGCGGTGGTCCGAACGGTCCGGAGAGATCATCAACGACAACTTCTGCCCGCTTCTAACCATTTTTGAGCGCTTACGGGGTGTGACTCGGGCCACGTAGATTGGGCGTAACGCTCTTGCGAACAACGCGATGACCTAAGAGGTGACAGCCGCGGAGGGAATACGGACGCCATTCATGGCGCTGTGTATCTTCCCGGCCCCCGCCCGCGCCGTCGGCCCATCCCCAAGCCGACGGTCGGCTCCAGTCCGTCCCGGACGGGGCCGGAAGCCGTTTTCCAACGTTCCGAGAGGTTGTTCGTGTCGGCCAGCACATCCCGTACGCTCCCGCCGGAGATCGCCGAGTCCGTCTCTGTCATGGCTCTCATTGAGCGGGGAAAGGCTGAGGGGCAGATCGCCGGCGACGATGTGCGTCGGGCCTTCGAAGCTGACCAGATTCCGGCCACTCAGTGGAAGAACGTACTGCGCAGCCTCAACCAGATCCTTGAGGAAGAGGGTGTGACGCTGATGGTCAGTGCCGCGGAGCCCAAGCGCACCCGTAAGAGCGTCGCAGCGAAGAGTCCGGCCAAGCGCACCGCCACCAAGACGGTCGCGGCGAAGACGGTGACCACCAGGAAGGCCACCGCCACGGCCGCCCCGGCCATGGTTCCCGCCGGCGTCGGCGACGACCCGGCCGACGAGGCGGCGCCCATGAAGAAGGCCGTCGCCAAGAAGGCCGCCCCCGCCGCCAAGAAGACGGTCGCGAAGAAGACCGCGACCGCCGCCGCCAAGAAGACGGTGGCCAAGAAGACCGCCGCCAAGAAGGACGATGCCGAGATCCTCGAGGACGAGGTGCTCGAGGAGGCCAAGGCCGGCACCGAGGAGCCCGAGGGCGCCGAGAGCGCGGGCTTCGTCCTGTCCGACGAGGACGAGGACGACGCGCCGGCGCAGCAGGTCGCCGCGGCCGGTGCCACCGCCGACCCGGTCAAGGACTACCTCAAGCAGATCGGCAAGGTCCCGCTGCTCAACGCCGAGCAGGAGGTCGAGCTCGCCAAGCGCATCGAGGCCGGTCTGTTCGCCGAGGACAAGCTGGCCAACGCCGACAAGCTCGCCCCCAAGCTGAAGCGCGAGCTGGAGATCATCGCCGAGGACGGCCGCCGCGCCAAGAACCACCTCCTGGAGGCCAACCTCCGTCTGGTGGTCTCCCTGGCCAAGCGCTACACCGGCCGCGGCATGCTCTTCCTGGACCTCATCCAGGAGGGCAACCTCGGTCTGATCCGCGCGGTCGAGAAGTTCGACTACACCAAGGGCTACAAGTTCTCCACGTACGCCACCTGGTGGATCCGCCAGGCGATCACCCGCGCCATGGCTGACCAGGCCCGCACCATCCGTATCCCGGTGCACATGGTCGAGGTCATCAACAAGCTCGCGCGCGTGCAGCGTCAGATGCTCCAGGACCTGGGCCGCGAGCCCACCCCGGAGGAGCTGGCCAAGGAACTCGACATGACCCCGGAGAAGGTCATCGAGGTCCAGAAGTACGGCCGTGAGCCCATCTCCCTGCACACTCCCCTGGGTGAGGACGGCGACAGCGAGTTCGGTGACCTCATCGAGGACTCCGAGGCCGTCGTCCCCGCCGACGCCGTCAGCTTCACGCTCCTCCAGGAGCAGCTGCACTCGGTGCTGGACACCCTGTCCGAGCGCGAGGCCGGCGTCGTGTCCATGCGGTTCGGTCTCACCGACGGTCAGCCGAAGACCCTCGACGAGATCGGCAAGGTCTACGGCGTCACGCGTGAGCGCATCCGCCAGATCGAGTCCAAGACCATGTCGAAGCTGCGCCACCCGTCGCGTTCGCAGGTGCTGCGCGACTACCTCGACTAGGTCGCGGTCGCACGACGTCGAAGGCCCGTCCTCCCACCGTGGGGGCCGGGCCTTCGTGCTGCGGGTCGCGGTGCGGTGGATGACTCTGGGTGTCCCGGTACCACCCAGAGTGAGGAGCGTGCATGCGCCGTTCTGTTGCCCCGGCCCTGATCCGGCCGCTGATCCTGGCGGCTGTCGCCACGGCCATACCGCTGGCCACCACGCCTCCCGCCACCGCCGACAGTGTCGTGGTAGGCGGCTTCCCCGTCGACGTCTCCCAGGCCCCGTGGACGGTCGCGCTGTCCAGCCGTGACCGGTTCGGGGGTACGCGGGCCGGACAGTTCTGCGGGGGCGTGGCCATCGGCCGGACCACCGTGTTGACCGCGGCCCACTGCCTGGCCGACGAGGTCATCGGCGGGTCGTCCGACCGGATCCGCGACCTCAAGGTCATCGCGGGCCGCACGGATCTGCTGGCGACGCAGGGCCAGGAGATCCCCGTCACCGTCGTCCGCGTCAACCCGGGCTACGACCCGGACGCCAATACCGGTGACTTCGCCGTCCTCACCCTTGCCGAGCCCCTGCCGGGCGACGCGGTCATCGCGATGGCCCGCCGGGGGGACACCGCCTACGCGCCCGGCACCGGTGCCCTGGTCTCGGGATGGGGTGACGTCACGGGCGGCGGCGACTACTCGCGCCGGCTGTACGCGGCGCGGCTCCATGTGCTGCCCGACGCGACGTGCGAGCGGGCCTA
This sequence comes from Streptomyces fuscichromogenes, assembly GCF_014645815.1. GTDB lineage: Bacteria > Actinomycetota > Actinomycetes > Streptomycetales > Streptomycetaceae > Streptomyces > Streptomyces fuscichromogenes. The sequence continues at coordinate 155,421 of NZ_BMML01000004.1, forward strand.
TCCCGGCGGTGCCGACGGCACCTACCGGGCCGACTCCATGGTGTGCGCGGGCGAGACCCGGGGCGGCCCGGACGCCTGCCAGGGCGACAGCGGAGGACCGCTGGTCGCCGACGGGAAGCTGATCGGGCTCGTGTCGTGGGGCAGCGGCTGCGGACGCCCGGGGAATCCCGGCGTCTACACGCGCGTCTCGGAGGTCGTACGGGCGCTGGGCCCCGGCGGTGCCCTCAGCGGCTCACGCAGGCCTCACACGCCCGCCTGACGGCCTCTGCGGAGCTATGACGAGGGCGGCCGCTCCCCCGGAGGGAGCGGCCGCCCTTCACCGGCCTGTGCCGGAGCTGGCTCGTCGTGGATGCGAGAGGTCAGCGCTCATCTTCCGAGGCGATGGCCGGAACGGTGGTCAGCCGCTCCGTCTCGTCCTGTATCTCAGCGGCGATCTTCTTGAGTTCCGGCTCGAACTTGCGACCGTGGTGGGCGCAGAAGAGCAGTTCTCCGCCGCTGAGCAGCACGACGCGCAGGTATGCCTGGGCGCCGCAGCGGTCGCAGCGATCGGCGGCCGTCAGGTGGCTCGCGGGGGTCAGAACAGTAGTCACGTCGCCTCTTCTCTAGCTCGACGAGCTGTCGTACCAGGGTCAACATCCAACCAGCCCGAAAACGTTCCCGCTCGGGGCTTCTCCTCGAAAAAAATCTTTCGAGGTGGCCGTCTGCTGCCGGTTGGCGGCGAATGTGCCGTATTGCGTTTCTTGAGTGCTTACGGGTTCGCGCGGTTCATCGGTCTCATCCTCCCGGCTGGGTTGCCGGTTGTTTGTGAGGACGTGCCCGGAGCCTAAATGGTTCATGCCTCGAAGGGAACGTGATATGTACTTCACTCCATCGAGGGATCGAACACGCATACGACCTTGGACTAGGGTGAGTTCACGACGAGGGTGGCGTTGCAACGGCTCTACCAGGCCTCGGTACCCTCTGAGCGGCGACCGAAGCCGGCCCCTTACCCCAAAGGGGCTCCATTGAAATTCAGCGAGGAGCGAACCGCGTGACCGCCGATACGTCCGTGCCGTCCACTGCGCTGCTGGCAGGAGCAGACCGGGACGGCTCCAACTACACCGCGCGGCACCTGCTCGTCCTTGAGGGCCTCGAAGCCGTGCGCAAGCGTCCCGGCATGTACATCGGCTCGACCGACAGCCGGGGCCTGATGCACTGCCTGTGGGAGATCATCGACAACGCCGTCGACGAGGCTCTCGGCGGCTACTGCGACCACATCGACGTCATCCTCCACGACGACGGCTCCGTCGAGGTCCGGGACAACGGCCGCGGCATCCCCGTGGACGTCGAGCCCAAGACCGGCCTGTCCGGCGTCGAGGTCGTCATGACCAAGCTGCACGCCGGCGGCAAGTTCGGCGGCGGCTCCTACGCGGCCTCCGGCGGTCTGCACGGCGTCGGCGCCTCCGTGGTGAACGCGCTCTCCGCGCGTCTCGACGTCGAGGTCGACCGCGGGGGCAGCGTGCACGCCATCAGCTTCCGCCGCGGCGTGCCGGGGGCCTTCACGGGTGTCGGTCCGGACGGCACGTTCGAGGCCGGGAGCGGGCTGCGCAAGACCAAGAGGGTGCCCAAGACCCGCAGCGGCACACGCGTGCGCTACTGGGCCGACCGCCAGATCTTCCTCAAGGACGCCAAGCTCTCCCTGGACACGCTCCACCAGCGTGCCCGCCAGACGGCGTTCCTGGTGCCCGGCCTGACCATCGTCGTCCGTGACGAGTACGGCCTCGGCGAGGGCGGCAGCAAGGGCGAGGAGTCGTTCCGCTTCGACGGTGGCATCAGCGAGTTCTGCGAGTACCTGGCCACCGACAGGCCGGTCTGCGACGTCCTCCGTTTCTCCGGGCAGGGCACCTTCAAGGAGACCGTCCCGGTCCTGGACGAACACGGCCAGATGACCCCCACCGAGGTCACCCGCGAACTCGGCGTCGACGTGGCGCTGCGCTGGGGCACCGGTTACGACCAGAACGTCCGGTCGTTCGTCAACATCATCGCCACGCCCAAGGGCGGCACCCACGTGGCGGGCTTCGAGCAGGCCATCCGCGAGACCCTCAACGAGGCACTGCGCGCCAAGAAGCTGCTGCGCGTCGCCGAGGACGACATCGTCAAGGACGACGCCCTGGAGGGCCTCACCGCCGTCGTCACGGTCCGGCTCGCGGAGCCGCAGTTCGAGGGGCAGACCAAGGAGGTCCTCGGCACCTCGGCGGCCCGCCGGATCGTGAACAGCGTGATCTCCAGGGAACTGAAGGCCTTCCTCACCTCGACCAAGCGCGACGCCGCCGCCCAGGCCCGCGTGGTCATGGAGAAGGTGGTCGCTGCCGCGCGGACCCGCATCGCGGCCCGCCAGCACAAGGACGCGCAGCGCCGCAAGACGGCCCTGGAGTCCTCGTCGCTGCCCGCCAAGCTCGCCGACTGCCGCAGCGACGACGTCGAGCGCAGCGAGCTGTTCATCGTCGAGGGTGACTCCGCGCTCGGTACGGCGAAGCTCGCCCGGAACTCCGAGTTCCAGGCTCTGCTGCCGATCCGCGGCAAGATCCTCAACGTCCAGCGGTCCTCGGTGACCGACATGCTGAAGAACGCCGAGTGCGGGGCGATCATCCAGGTCATAGGGGCGGGTTCGGGCCGCACCTTCGACATCGACGCGGCCCGCTACGGCAAGATCATCATGATGACCGACGCCGACGTCGACGGCTCCCACATCCGCTGCCTGCTGCTGACGCTGTTCCAGCGCTACATGCGGCCCATGGTCGAGGCCGGCCGGGTCTTCGCCGCGGTGCCGCCGCTGCACCGGATCGAGATCGTCCAGCCCAAGAAGGGGCAGGACAAGTACGTGTACACGTACTCGGACCGCGAGCTGCGGGACAAGCTCATGGAGTTCCAGAGCAAGGGCATCCGGTACAAGGACTCCATCCAGCGCTACAAGGGTCTCGGTGAAATGGACGCCGACCAGCTGGCCGAGACGACGATGGACCCGCGCCACCGCACCCTGCGCCGCATCAACCTCTCCGACCTCGATGCGGCCGAACAGGTCTTCGACCTGCTGATGGGCAACGACGTGGCCCCGCGCAAGGAGTTCATCTCCAGCTCGGCGGCGACGCTGGACCGGTCACGGATCGACGCGTAGCCGCTGCGCTGGGCCGCGGCCGACGAGACGGCCGGCGGGTCGTGGCGGGCCGGACAGCGGCGAGGTGCGCGCTGTCTGGTCGGCCTCATCCGGCCAGGAAGCCCGCAGGCTGCCCGGCCGAACGCCGACCGGCGTCTCCACGGGCCGTCTGCCGGCCGCTCCGCGAGGCGTCAGCCGAGCGTTTCGCGGTGTGTGCCGCCCGGCCGCCCGCTCGCGAGCCGCGCGTCGTCTGCCCGCCTTTCTGCGCGATGCCGGTCGGCCGCTCTGCGGGATTCCCCGGCGGCCCTGCCGCGCCCCGTCGGTCTTCGCGCCGGTCCGGCGGCCGGCCCGCCCGAGGTGCCGGGCCGACGCCCGTGCGGCGCCGCCTGTGGTTCTCCACCCGGGGGTGGAGAGATCCCGCTCGTCGGAATCCACCCGTGATCCACCCCCGCTCCGATCTGCTGACCTGTGCATTTCCGTAGCGTCGAAGGCGTCGGCAGCTCCCGCTCCCGGCACCGCCCTTCCCGCTCACGGAGGCTCTGATGTCCGGGCTCGTCAACGCGTTGCTGGTCGTGGCCGTCGTCGTCGTGGTGATCGTGCGGCAGTTCCGCGCCCGCCCGATCGACACAGGCCGGCGCTGGTGGCTGCTGCCCGTGATCCTGGCGGTCGTCGCGGTGCGCGAGCACGGCATACTCGACGCCCACCACCGCACCGCGTCCGCCGTCCTGCTCGCCACCGAGATGGTGGTGGGAATGGTGACGGGCGCAGCGTGGGCCTGGACCACCCGGGTGTGGACGGAGGCCGACGGTGTCGTGTGGTCCAAGAGCACCAAGGCCAGCGCGGCCGTCTGGTTCGCCGGTATCGCCGTGCGGGTCGGTCTCTACGCCCTCGGAGCCGGCGTCGGCGTCCACCAGGACAGCGCGGCCCTCATGCTCGGACTGGCGGTCACCCTGCTCGTCCGCGCCGGCATCCTCGTCTGGCGTGTTCAGACCCTCCCCTCCGCCCCGCCTGTCGGCGGCCCCACCCGGGCGTACGGTGACGGCATGGCTCGGGTCGCCCGGAGGGAGGGCGTGTGACGGAGAACGCCTGGACGCGCTGGCCCTCGCGAGAAGCGCTGAGCCGTGCGGGAGTCTCCCGGCCACGGCGCTCCCTGGCCTGGGGCGTGCGACTGCTCGTCCTCGCCCTGCTGCTGTGGAGCGCCTTCAACCAGTCGCACGTGCACGGCTGGGGCATGGCCGCGGCGGTGGCGGCCGTCCTGGTGACCGCGGCGACCGCCTGGGGCTTCTACCGGGCCACGTACGCCCACCGGCTGCTGCCCTCGCTCGTCCTCATCTCCGTCCTCCTGGCCGTCGCGGTGGCGGCGGAGATCGCAGGCTTCCGCGGACAGGCTCTCGTGATCTGGTGCGGCTGCGGGATCTCGGCCCTGGAGCGGCTGCCGATCGCGGTCGCGCTGCCCGTCACGTCCGTGGCCCTGGCCTCGTACTCGGCGTTCAACAACGACGTGTGGCTGACCACCGCGGCCACGGTCGTCGGCATGGCACTCGCCGGCTACGTCATGAGGCTCGACGCCGAGGCCCGAGGCCATGCACAGCTCCTGCTGGCCCAGGAGCGCGCCGCGAGAGCGGCCGAGGCCGAGTCGGCGGCGCTGGGGGAGCGCGCCAGGATCGCCCGGGAGATCCACGACGTGCTGGCCCACAGCCTCTCCGCCCAGATGGTGCACCTGGAGGCCGCACGGCTGCTGATCGAGCGCGGAGCCGACCGGGAGCAGATCCTCGAACGGGTGGTGGCCGCCCGGGGAATGGCCCGCGACGGACTCGCCGAGACCCGTCAGGCCCTGTCCGCCCTGCGCGGCGAGCTCACCCCGCTGGAGGACTTCCTGACCGAGCTCGTCGGCTCGACCGACGGCGCCGACGTGACCGTCACGGGTGAACGCAGGGCCCTGCCCGCCGAGGCGTCGCAGACCGTACGACGCGTCGCCCAGGAGGCGTTGACGAACGTCCGCAAGCACGCCCACGGCGCCAAGGTCCAGGTGCGGCTGGACTACAGCGAGCACGAAGTGACGCTGAACGTGCGTGACTCGGGAGGTCGTCCGGGCGAACTCACCGGATCCGGCGGCGGGTACGGTCTGCTGGGTATGCGTGAGCGGGCCGAACTGCTGGGCGGGTCGCTGGAGGCAGGGCGTGACGACGAGGGTTTCGAGGTGAGGTTGAGGGTGCCCGCATGACGGAGGGGGAGAAGAAGCCCGCGCGGGTCGTGGTCGTCGACGACCAGACCGTGGTCAGGGAAGGCATCGTGATGCTTCTCGGGCTGCTGCCCGGCGTGGAGGTGGTCGGAGCGGCGCGCGACGGGGAGGAGGCGGTGCGGCTGGTCGCGGAACTCTCGCCGGACGTGGTGCTGATGGATCTGAGAATGCCGCGCTGCGACGGGGTGGAGGCGACCCGGCGGATCCGGTCGCAGTACCCAGGGACCCAGGTCGTGGTGCTGACCACGTTCGCGGACGACGAGTCGCTGTTCCCGGCGCTGAGAGCCGGTGCCCGTGGGTATCTGACCAAGGACGCGGGCGGCGACGAGATCGTGCGGGCCGTGGAGAGCGTGCTCTCGGGGGACGCGGGACTGTCGCCGAGCATCCAACGGCGGCTGCTGGAGAAGCTGTCGCAGCCCGAACCGGTGCCGGTGGCCACGGAGACGCCGGACGGGCTGACCGCACGGGAGACCGAGGTTCTGGTGCTGATCGCGGAGGGGCTCACCAACCAGGAGATCGCCCGGAAGCTGCACGTCTCCACCGCGACCGTGAAGACACACATCAACAACCTGTTCGCGAAGACGGGGCTCAAGGACCGTGCCCAGGCGGTGCGTTACGCGTACGGGAAGGGGCTGGTGAGGCCACCAGCGAATTGAGTCACCTAATGGGGTGAAGAGCTGGGGGAAGAGTGTCGGGGATCTTCCCGATCTGTCCATCCTTGGGCATGCAGTCAAGCAACGGGCGTCACCGCGACGGCGGGGGCGGCTCCGAGAGTTCGGCCGGGCAGCACGAGGACCAGGGCGAGTACGGCACGGCCTCCCGTGAAGTCAGGTACGAGGACCCCTGGTACGACGCACTGGCCTCTGGTTGGGGCGAGTCGGACGGCGCCGGGCGGCCTGCTCCCGCCGTACCCGGCGCGCGAGCGGAGGCGGAGGGTGACAGGGCGGAGGTTCGCGCCCGTGACGTGTATCTGGAGGTGCAGCGCAGTGCGGCCTTCCAGGAGGTGCGCAGCCGTTACCGGAGGTTCGTGGTGCCGGGGATCACCGTCTTCCTCGCCTGGTACGTGGGATATGTGGTGACCGCCACGTCGGCGCCGGGACTGATGGCGCGCCCCGTCGTCGGAGCGGTGAACGTGGGGATGGTCGCGGGGCTCGGGCAGTTCCTCAGCACGTTCGTGCTCACCTGGGCCTACGCCCGGCACGCGCGCTTGCGCAGGGACCGTGCCGCGCTGGAGCTGCGCTGGGACACCCAGGAGCTGACCCGGGGTGCCCGGGGTGGTGTGTCATGACGGTCCATCACCAGACCCTGGCGCTGCTGTTGTTCAGCGCGTTCGTCGCCGTGACGCTGGGGATCACGACGTGGGTGAGCCGGAAGCGGCACGGTTCGGCGGAGGAGTTCTACGCGGGCGGGCGGCTCTTCTCTCCGATGGAGAACGGCTTTGCCATCGCGGGCGACTACATGTCGGCGGCCTCCTTCCTCGGGGTGGCCGGTCTCATCGCGCTGTTCGGCTACGACGGGCTGCTGTACGCGGTCGGCTTCCTGGTGGCGTGGCTGGTCGTGCTGCTGCTGGTGGCCGAACTGGTGCGCAACTGCGGTCGGTTCACGCTGGCCGACGTGATCGCGGCGCGGATGAGCGAGCGGCCGGTGCGGATCGCGGTGGGTGCGTCCTCGGTCACCGTGTCCGTTCTCTATTTGGTGGCGCAAATGGTGGGGGCGGGCAGCTTGGTCGCGCTGCTGCTCGGGCGGACCAGCGAGGCGGCACAGGCGTGGACGGTCATCGGGGTCGGCGCGCTGATGGTGATCTATGTGTCGCTGGGCGGGATGCGGGCCACCACCTGGATCCAGATCGTGAAGGCGGTCCTGCTGATGGGCGGGACGGTGGTGCTGACCGTGCTGGTGCTGCTGCGCTTCCACGGCGACGTCGACCGGTTGCTGCTCACCGCCGCCGAGCGCAGCGGGCACGGGAGGGCGTTCCTGGCGCCGGGGCTCAAGTACGGCGGGAGCTGGAGCGAGCGGCTGGACTTCATCAGCCTGGGACTGGCGCTGGTACTGGGCACGGCAGGTCTGCCGCACATCCTGTCCCGCTTCTACACGGTGCCGACCGCGCGGGCGGCACGGCGTTCGGTGGTCTGGGCGATCGGGCTGATCGGGAGCTTCTACCTGATGACGATCGTGCTCGGCTTCGGGGCGGCGGCCGTGGTCGGACCGGACGCGGTGCGTGCGTCGAACGAGGCGGGGAACACCGCGATGCCGCTGCTGGCGCTGGACCTGGGCGGTGGCTCGGGCTCCACGGGTGGCACGGTGCTGTTCGCGGTCGTCGCCGCCGTCGCCTTCGCGACGATCCTCGCCGTGGTCGCCGGGATCACCCTCGCCTCCTCGGCGTCCGTCGCCCACGACCTGTACGCCTCGCTGCGCAGGTCGCACGCCAGGCATCGCAGTGAGGTCGGGGTGGCGCGCACGGCGGCGGTCGGCATCGGTGTCGTGGCGATCGCCCTGGGCCTGCTGGCCCGGGACATGAACGTCGCCTTCCTGGTGGGGCTGGCCTTCGCGGTGGCGGCCTCGGCGAACCTGCCGGTGCTGCTGTACTCCCTGTTCTGGCGGAACTTCACGACACGCGGCGCGGTGTGGGCCGTATACGGCGGGCTGGTGCCGGCGCTGGCGCTGGTCGTGCTGTCCCCGGTGGTGTCCGGGAGCCCGGGTGCGCTGTTCCCGGGGGTGGACTTCCAGTACTTCCCGTTGCAGAACCCCGGGATCGTCTCCGTCCCGCTGGGCTTCCTGGCCGGCTGGCTCGGCACGGTCACCTCGGACGAGGTCCCGGACGAGGCCAGGCACGCGGAGACCGAGGTGCGGTCGCTGACGGGGGCGGGGGCGGTCTAGCGGCTACGGCGCGACCCAGGCGTAGCGGTGTTCCGGGCGGCCCGTGTCGCCGTACTTCAGGGAGAGGCTGAGACGGCCGGCCTGTTCCAGGTGACGGAGGTAGCGCTGGGCCGTGGAGCGGCTCAGGCCGGTCTCGGCGGCGACCTCGTGGGCGGAGAGCGGGTGGTCGGCGCGGTGCAGGACGCCGCAGATGAGGTCCGTCGTGGGCTCGGACTGTCCGCTGGGCAGGCCGGGCGCGGACGGCGCGGGTGAGGTGCGCAGGGCGCCGAAGATCCGGTCGACCTGCTCCTGACCCGTCAGGCCCCGGCCGCCGACCCGGTCGACGGTGCGGCGCAGGGCCGCGTAGGAGTCCAGGCGGGTGCGCAGGGCGGCGAAGGTGAACGGTTTGACCAGGTAGTGCAGGGCGCCCAGGCGCATCGCCTTCTGGACGGTCGTCACGTCGCTGGCCGCCGTGATCATGATGACGTCGGTGCCGTGGCCCTGCTCCCGCATCTGGTGGACGAGTTCGAGGCCGGTCCGGTCCGGCAGGTAGTGGTCCAGCAGGACCAGGTCGATGGTGCCGCGGTTCACGGCTGCCAGGGCCTGGGCGGCGCTGTGCGCGCGGGCGGCCACCCGGAAGCCGGGAACCTTCCCCACGTACTTGGCGTTTATCTCGGCGACGCGGAAGTCGTCATCGACCACCAGGACGTCAATCATCAGGCCTCTCCTTCAAGGCCGGCGAGCGTTAAGCCCGTGTTTCGTCTGCGCAGTTGTAGCGCGAGCAAAAAGAGCACAACAGATGCTTGCGAGCAAAAGAACGGCTTGCGCCCAGAAGACTGCTGCCGTGGCCCGGGTCACACCTACCGTCCCGGCCCATGAGCGCAGACATCAGCCCCGCCATCGAGCTGCGGGGCGCGAGCAAGATCTTCAAGACCCCGTCGGGGGGTCTGCACACGGCTGTCCGCGACCTCGACCTCACCGTGGGGCGTGGTGAGTTCGTGGCCGTCGTAGGGCCGACGGGTTGTGGCAAGTCCACCACGCTGACCCTGGTCAGCGGGCTGGAGGAGCCCAGTGAGGGCGAGGTGCTGGTGGCCGGTGAGCCGGTCACCGGCGTCGGCGACAAGGTCGGTTTCGTCTTCCAGCAGGACGCCACCTTCCCCTGGCGGACGGTGCTGTCCAACGTGATGGCCGGCCCCCGCTTCCGGGGTGTGCCCAAGGCGGAGGCCAAGGAGAAGGCCCGTGACTGGCTGGCCAAGGTCGGTCTCGCCGCCTTCGAGGACCGTTATCCGCATCAGCTCTCCGGCGGTCAGCGCAAGCGCGTGGCGCTCGCCGCGACCTTCGTCAACGACCCCGAGATCCTGCTGATGGACGAGCCGTTCTCCGCGCTCGACGTGCAGACCCGGGCCCTGATGTCGGACGAACTCCTCGAACTGTGGGAGGGCACGGGCGCCTCGGTCGTCTTCGTCACCCACGACCTGGAGGAGTCCATCGCTCTGGCCGACAAGGTCGTCGTCATGACCGCCGGGCCCGCGACCGTGAAGCAGGTCTTCGAGATCGACCTGCCCCGTCCCCGCAAGGTCGAGTCGGTGCGTCTGGAGCCGCGGTTCATCGAGATCTACCGCGAGATCTGGGAGTCCCTCGGCGAAGAGGTCCGCATCACCCGTGAGAGGGGTGCCTCCCATGTCGCCTGAGACGCTCAGCACACCGGTCGTCGACACGGTCAAGGCCGGTCCGGACCGCGCGCGGTCGCGGGCCCAGGCCGCCCGCAGACGCAAGGCGATCGTGTTCGCCGTGCGCGTCCTGCTCCTGGTGGCCGTCCTCGGCCTGTGGGAGGCCCTGTCCCGGGCCGAGGTCATCGATCCGTTCAACTTCTCGATGCCGTCGAAGATCTGGGACCAGATCTGGACCTGGGTGACCCACGGCACCGCGCTCGGCCCCCTGGGCGAGCAGATCTGGTACACGCTCTACGAGGCGCTGCTCGGCTGGGTCATCGGTGTCATCGCCGGTGTGGTCTTCGGTATCGCCCTCGGGCGGATCGCCTTCCTCGCCGACGTCCTCGGCCCGTACATCAAAGTGCTCAACTCGATCCCCAGGATCGTGCTCGCCCCGATCTTCGTGATCTGGTTCGGGCTCGGCGCCTCCTCCAAGGTCGCCTCGGCCGTCGTGCTGGTGTTCTTCCCGGTGTTCTTCAACGCCTTCCAGGGCGCCCGTGAGGTCGACCGCAACCTGGTCGCCAACGCCCGGATCCTCGGCGCGAGCGACCGCAGGGTGACCCTCCAGGTCGTCATCCCGTCCGCCACCTCGTGGATCTTCACCAGCCTGCACGTGAGCTTCGGCTTCGCCCTCATCGGCGCCATCGTCGGCGAGTACATCGGCGCCACCAAGGGCATCGGCCTGCTCGTCGCGCAGTCGCAGGGCACCTTCAACGCGGCCGGTGTGTACGCCGCGATGGTCATCCTCGCCGTCGTCGCGCTCGCCGCCGAGGGGCTGCTCACCTTCGCCGAGCGCCGCATCTTCCGGTGGAAGCCGTCGGACTCCGACAGCTGACCCCCGTCCCGCTTCCCCTGCTCCTCCCCGCACCGCCCTCTCACAAGGACGTGAACCGCATGCGCAAGTCCGCCAGATACAGCACCCTGGCCGCCGCCGGCCTGCTCGCCGTCTCCTCCCTCACCGCCTGTGCCAACGACGCCGCGAGCACGACCTCCACCGGCTCCGGCAAGGGCACGAAGGTCAAGATCATGGTCGGTGGCCTCGACAAGGTCATCTACCTGCCCGCGATGCTCACCCAGCGGCTCGGCTACTTCGACGCCGAGGGCCTCAACGTGGAGCTGCTGACCGAGCCGGCCGGCGTCCAGGCCGAGACGGCGCTCGTCGCGGGGCAGGTCCAGGGGACGGTCGGCTTCTACGACCACACGCTGGACCTCCAGACCAAGGGCAAGGCCGTGGAGTCCGTCGTGCAGTTCTCGCGTGCGCCCGGCGAGGTGGAGATCGTCTCCACCAAGGCGGCCGGCGACATCACCTCGCCCAAGGACTTCAAGGGCAAGAAGCTGGGCATCACCAGCCTCGGCTCGTCCACCGACTTCCTCACCAAGTACCTGGCCGTCAAGAACGGGGTGAAGGTCAACGAGTTCTCGCCGGTCGCCGTCGGCGCGGGCGCGACCTTCATCTCGGCGCTCCAGCAGGGTTCCATCGACGGCGGCATGACCACCGACCCGACCGTCGCGACGATCCTGGACAAGAAGGCGGGCAAGGTCCTGGTGGACATGCGGACGCCGGAGGGCTCCCAGAAGGCGCTCGGCGGGCCGTACCCGTCGTCGAGCCTGTACATGCAGACGGACTGGGTCAATGGTCACAAGGACACCGTCCAGAAGTTGGTCAATGCATTCGTCAGGACACTCAAGTGGATGTCCACGCACAGCGCCGCCGAGATCGCGGCCAAGATGCCCGCCGACTACTCCCAGGGCGACAAGGCTCTCTACACGCAGTCCATCAAGAGCACGCTGCCGATGTTCACCGACGACGGTGTGATGCCGGAGAACGGCCCGGAGACGGTGGAGAAGGTGCTCAAGGCGTTCAACACGAACATCCAGAACGCCGATGTCGACCTCAGCAAGACGTACACCACGGAGTTCGTCGAGGCGGCCAAGTAGGCCAAGTAGGCCAGGCAGTACGTCTCAGCCGCGGGTCGCCCACACGTAACGGTGTTCGGGGCGGCCCGCGTCGCCGTACTTCAGGGTCAGCCGGGCCCGTCCGGTGCGTTCCAGGAGCTTCAGATAGCGCTGGGCGGTCTGGCGGCTCACCCCCGTCCGCTCGGCGACCTCCAGGGCCGACAGCGGGCCCTCGGCGCTCATCAGGGACTGGCGCACCAGCTCGGCGGTGGTGGGGGAGTGACCTTTGGGCAGCCCCGGCTCGGAGGACGCGGACAGGGCGCCGAAGATGCGGTCCACCTCGGACTGTTCGGCCTCGCCGCCGCCGTCCAGGGTGCGCCGCAGCTGCGCGTACGCCTCCAGCTTGGCGCGCAGCCCCGCGAACGCGAACGGCTTGACCAGGTACTGCAGGGCGCCCTGGCGCATCGCCGCCTGCACGGTCGACACGTCCCGGGCCGCCGTCACCATGATCACGTCGGTCTGGTGGCCGCGCCGGCGCATCTCCTGGACCACCGCGAGGCCCGTGTCGTCGGGCAGATAGTGGTCCATCAGGACGAGGTCGAGGCGGGGCAGGGTCTCCAACTGCCGCAGAGCCTCGGCCGCGTTGTGGGCCTCGCCGGCCACATGGAAGCCGGGCACCTTGCCGACGTAGGCGGCGTTGACCCGGGCGACCCGGGTGTCGTCGTCCACGACCAGGACCTCGATCATCGCGTCTCCTCCTCGGCAGGGGCGAGCGCCGGCTCCAGTTCAGGCTCGGTCAGCGCCTCGGGGAGCACGACGGTGAACTGGGCGCCCCCGCCCTCAGGTTCGTCCACGTGCGCGCTGCCGCCCTGGCGTTCGGCGAGCCGGCGCACCAGGGAGAGCCCGATGCCGCGCTTGCCGTGCGTGGGCGGCTTCTTGGTGGACCAGCCCTCCGTGAAGACCAGCTCCCGCTGTGCCGCCGGGATCCCGGGCCCCGTGTCCCGCACCCCGAGGACGATCGCGCGGCCCTCCGCGCACAACTCGACCTCCACGCGCGCGTGCGGGGTACCGGCGACCGCGTCCAGCGCGTTGTCCACCAGGTTGCCGACGACCGTGACCAGGCCCCTGGGGTCGATCAGCCGGTCCGGGAGCCAGGTGCGGTCCGACACCCACAGGGCGACCCCGCGCTCGGCCGCGACGGTGGCCTTGCCGACCAGCAGGGCGGCCAGCAGCGGGTCCTGGATCTTCTCCGTGACCTGCTCGGCGGTGACCCGGTGGTCGCCGACCACCTCGCCGACGAACTCCACCGCGTCGTCGTACATCTCCAGTTCCAGCAGCCCGAGCAGGGTGTGCATGCGGTTGGCGTGCTCGTGGTCCTGGGCGCGCAGGGCGTCGATCAGACCGCGCGTGGAGTCGAGTTCACGGCCGAGCTGTTCCAGTTCGGTGCGGTCGCGCAGGGTGGCGACGGCGCCGCCGTCGTCGGTGGGCATGCGGTTGGCGATCAGGACCCGCTGGCCGCGCACGGTGAGCAGATCGGTGCCGGTCACCCGGCCGGCCAGCACGTCGGTCGTACGGCCGGTGCCGAGCGCGTCGTCGGGGGACCGGCCGACGGCCTCGTCGCCGATGCCCAGGAGCCGTCTCGCCTCGTCGTTCAGCAGCCGGATGCGGCCGCCGCGGTCCAGGGCGACGACGCCCTCCCGGATGCCGTGCAGCATCGCCTCGCGTTCCGCGAGCAGCGCCGAGATGTCGGAGAACGCCAGGTCACGGGTCTGCCGCTGGACCCTGCGGGAGATCAGCCAGGCGGCCAGCGCACCGGCCGCGAGAGCACCGCCGGCGTAGGCGAACAGCCCCGGGATCGTGCTGAGCAGCCGCGCCCGCACACTGTCGTAGGCGATGCCGACCGAGACCGCCCCGATGATCCGGTGCCGCGAGTCGTACAGGGGCACCTTGCCGCGTGCGGAGCGGCCCAGCGTGCCGTTGTCGATCTGCATGACCTCCTTGCCGTCCAGCGCCTCCGTGGGATCGGTCGACACATGGCGGCCGATCTCCGACGGCGTGGTGTGCGACCAGCGGAATCCGCCCCGGTCCATCACCACGATGTACTCGGCGTTGGTGGCCTTCCGGATCCGCTCCGCCTCCTGCTGCACCGGCCCGTTCACGGTCGGCGCCGTGGTCAGGACGCCCTCGGCGATCTGCGGGTCCTGCGCCGTGGTCTGGGCGATCGCCAGCGCCCTGCGCATCGCCTCCTGGTCCAGCTGCTTGCTCAGGGGCGCCAGGAAGAGCCCGGTCGCGAGCACGGCGACGCCCGCGGCGATCGCCAGTTGCATCAACAGGACCTGTGAGAACACCTTCCGGGGCAGCCGGGGGCGCAGACGGCGCACAGGGGGTGTGGGGCTCATACCCACGACGGTACGTGCGCGGGTACGCCGTGCTTAAGGGGGTGTGGCATGGATCTCTTGACCGGTTCTTGGGAGAGCGCGGGTCAGCTCGCCAGGGCCGTCGTCGTCCGCAGCTCCCGCAGGGACACCACGTCCATCCGGGCCGGCGACCCCAGCACCGACACCCCGCAGCTCTCCGGACGCGGCGGCAGCGAGGCGCCCTGGGCCACGCACACCCGCCAGCGGCGGCCGTCTGCGTGGGCGACCGTGACCTCCCAGCGCGGGGCCGCGCCCTCGGTCCGTACGACGCTCAGCACGCCCGCCGTGTACTCACCCGCGGCCTCGCGCACGGCCAGTTCGGCCGCCTGGCCGGGCCGTTCCCAGGCGGAGCAGCCCCGGCACCCCTCCAGCACCACACGGCCGTCCTGGATGCCGTGCAGGACCTCCTTGACGGCGTGGGCCTCGGCGCGGCCGTACGTGTAGCCGTACGGCAGGACGAGCACCGTCGGCGAGAAACGGTGACCACCCAGATGGGTGACCTCCCAGGTGCCCGTCACGCCGGACGCGGCCAGCTCGGCGGCGAGCGGGCGGCCCAGCAGGGCGCAGCAGCGGTCGCGCCTGCCGTTGGTGCAGACGAGCGCGAGCGGGTTGCCCCGGTGCGGCCGGCCGTCGAGCGCCGTGTCGAACGAACGGTGGTCGCCCGCGCCGAGCGCGGCGAAGTCGAGGTCGAGCAGCCGGCGCGGGTCGCGGGTGGTGGCGCTGTGCAGCCAGACGTTCCCGGGGACCGTGTGGGCGACGTACACCTGCCGGAGGGCGGAGCCGCCGGGATCGGCGTGGCGGCCGGGGCGGCGGATGAGCGCGATCCGTACACCGGTGCCCGTGGCGGCGGCCTCCAGGGCGCGGCCCAGCGCGGGGTCCAGGTGGCTCGAAGTGAGCGCCTTGGGACCCCACGGGCCGGGTTGTTCCAGCAGTAGCCACGTCGTCGCGGTGGCGGCGGTACCCGAAACGGGCTCGTCGAGCATCCGGGAGACGGTTGCGCACCTACTCACAGAGGTGAGCCTAACCTGACTTTGCCCGGGGTGGCTTCCGGCCTCGCCCGTCCGCGGTACCGAGGGGGCGCCGCGGGAGCTATTCGGGCAGGGGCTGCGGTGGTTTCGGGCCGACGTAGTGGCCGCTGGGGCGCATGCGCAGCGGGCGTTCGCCGTACTCCTCCAGGGCGTGGGCGATCCAGCCCGCGGTCCGGGCGACGGCGAAGATCGTCTCGCCCGCGGTGGCGGGCATGCCGCAGGAGGCCGTGAACACGGCCAGCGCCAGGTCGACGTTGGCGTGCAGCGGGGCGTGCCGGGCGGTCGTGGCGACGATGTCCCGGGCCGCGAGCAGGGCGGGTTCCGCGCGGGGCACCTGCTCCAGCAGCGTGAACAGGACGCGCGCGCGTGGGTCCTCGCCTTCGTAGAGACGGTGGCCGAGGCCGGGGATGCGGCGGCCCGCGCGGAGCTCGTCCGCGATCACCGTGACGGCCGTGCCCTGGTCGAGGACGTCGAGCAGCATCCGGTGGGCGAGGCCGCTGGAGGCGCCGTGCAGGGGGCCTTCGAGCACACCGAGCCCCGCCGACACCGCCGCGTACGCGTGCGCACGCGCGGAGGCGGCGACCCGGACCGCGAGGGTGGAGGCGGCCAGGTCGTGGTCGACGAGCAGCGCGAGCGCGGTGTCCAGGACGCGCAGCGCGGCGTCGCTGGGGTCGGTGCCGGTCAGCCGGCGCCACAGGCGATGGGCCAGCGGGCCGTCGTCGTGCCCCCGCCGGCGCCGCACCGGGAGCGCGGCGACGAGCGTGGGGATCAGCACGCGCGCGGAACCGAGGACGGACTCCTCGGACAGGTCGAAGCGCAGCGGGTCCTCGGTGGCCGCGGCGATCGTGGCGACCCGCAGCCGGTCGGTGGGCGAGGTGTGCTCGGGCAGCGCGTCGGCGGTCCGGCGGGCGACCGCGGCGGTGGTCTCCGGGGCGGTGAAGGTCACGCCGCGGGTCATGCGGCCCGTCCACAGCCACTCGGCCACCTCCTCGTAGGAGTGGTGTGTGGAGAGTTCGGTGGCGTCGACCCCCCGGAAGAAGTACCGGTCCTTGTCGATCAGTGTGATCCGGGTGCGCACCGACAGATCACCGCCGGAGCCCGGAGTCCCGGCGGCCTCCCGCCTGTTGCGCCGGGCGAGCGCGTCGACCTCCCCGGCGTCGAAGGTGCTGGCGCGGCCCCCGGGCTCGCGTCTGCTGCTGAGCTGGCCCCGGCTCACATAGGCGTAGACGGTCTCGGGCTTCACGCCGAGCAGTTCGGCGGTCTCCCTGGTGCTCAGCCGCCGCGCGGGACTGCCGGGAGCGGGGTGTTGATCGTGCATGGGCGTCACCGTAGCCGCTCCGACATGGATTGACTCGATCAATGTTGACAGAGGTCCGCGGCTCAGTTGACGGAGGTCCAGGGGCTCACCGAGGCGACGGGCAGGCCGGTGTCGCGCGGTCGCTCGACGGCGGCATCGCACCGAGCCGCCCGGGTGACGTCTCCACGAGGTCGGCTCCGTGCGGTCGGCTCCGTGTGGTCGGCTCCGTGCGCGGTGAAATGCCGGTGGAGCCCTCCCACCCGCCCGCCGTCGGCGACGACAGCGGCCGCCGGGACCATAAGCTCACTGCATGACCGACCACACCCGTACCCTCTCCCTGGTCCTGAGCCTGATCAGGAGCGGAGCGGCCGTGACCAGGCCCGACCTCGGCCGGCAGACCGGGCTGGGCCGGACGATCATCACGCAGCGGGTGGACCACGCGATCCGGGTCGGCCTGGTGGCCGAGGGCGAGCCGGCCCCCTCCACCGGCGGACGGCCCTCCCGCATCCTGCGGATCGCGTCGGGCCGCGGAGTCGTCCTCGGTGCGGTGTTCGGCGCCACCCATCTGCACGCCGCGGTGACCGATCTCGACGGGACCGTGCGCGCCGAGCGGCGGGTGCCGTGGGACATCGAGTCGGGCCCCGAGGCGTCCCTGGCCACCCTGGTCGAGATGGCGGGGGAGTTGCTCGCCCCGGAGCCGCGGGAGTGCCTGTGGGGGGTGTGCGTGGGTGTCCCCGGGCCGGTCGACTTCGCGCGCGGGACGCCGGTGCAGCCGCCGATCATGGCCGGCTGGCACGGCTTTCCGCTCCGGGACCGGCTCGAAGCCCACTACGACGTGCCGGCCTGGGTCGACAACGACGCCAACCTGATGGCGCTGGGCGCCTGGAGCCGGACCCGGGCGGCCGCGGGCGACAACATCCTCCTCGTCAAGGCGAGCACCGGGATCGGGCTGGGCCTGATGTCCAGGGGCCGGCTGCACCGGGGAGCGCGCGGCGCGGCCGGCGACCTCGGGCACACCATCGTCGCCGAGGAGTCCCGCCACCGGTGCCGGTGCGGCAAGTTCGGGTGCCTCGAAGCGTTCGCGGGCGGCTGGGCCCTCACCCGTGACGCGCGCGCCGCGGCCCTGGAGGGGCGGAGCCCTTTCCTGGCCGAGCGTCTGGAGCGCCGGGACGCGCCACTGGCCGTCACCGACGTGCTCGACGGCTGCCGGGCCGGCGACCGGGTCAGCACCGAGCTCGTCACCAGGGCGGGTGAGCTGGTCGGCGGGCAACTGGCCACGCTCGTCAGCGTCTTCAACCCGTCGACGGTCTACCTCGCCGGTGTGCTGGCGCAGGCAGGTGACGTGTTCCGGGACCCCGTCGCCGAGGTCGTGGCCAGGCGGTCGCTGCCGCTGGCCACCGACGAACTCGTCATCGAACGCGTCGCACTGGACCGCTCCGAGGGAGTCGTCGGCGCGGCGACCCTGGTCATCGACGAGTTGCTGCGCCCGGAACTGCTCGACCGGTGGCTCCGGCACGGGAACCCGCGCGGGATCCGCGCACACACCGGCGACCTCACCGAGCCACGCCCACTCGACGTGCCGCTGGCGGGCGCGCGGTAGCGACTCGCTGGTGCCGCTACGGCCCGGCCCTGCCCCTGGTGCCCCTACGGTCCTGCGCCTGGGTCCTGGGCCCTTGGAAGCCCCGATTTCCGGTCCCCCGTGACGGGGACTGTCGTGCCTACGCGGACCGGATCGCCTGCTCGGCTGCCGGGACGTCGACCCAGTCGCCGTCACGTGCCGAGTCGACGACCGCCTGGGCGAGGTCGGCCGCGCGCAGCCCGTCGGCGAAGGACGGCATCCCGGTGACCTGTTCGCCGCGGATCGCCGCATACGCATCGGCGACGAAGTCGGCGAAGGCCTCGTAGTAGCCCTGCGGATGCCCGGACGGCAGACGGGCCGCCCGCCCGCTGGGGGCCCCGGCCCGGTTCGGGTCGCGCAGCAGCACCTCGTTGGCGCTCCGGCCGCCGATCCACAGCGACTCGGGGGTCTCCTGGCGGAACGCGTAGCTCGCGTCGGGCCCGTCGAAGGAGAACGACAGCGCGTTCTTGTACCCCGCGGAGGCCTGACTGACCACCACCGATCCGATCGCGCCGGCGTCGGTCTCGAGGAGGACGACCGCGCCGTCCTCGGTCTCGACGGGGCGCGGGGTGCGGTCCGCCGCCGGCCGGGCCGGGACCGCGCGGGCGAAGGAGGCGTTCACCCGGGTGATCCGCTGCCCGGTCACGAACTCGGCGAGATCGCACCAGTGGACCCCGATGTCCCCGAACGCGCGCGTGGCACCGCCGTTCGCCGGGTCGACCCGCCAGTTGGTGGCCTCGGGGTCGGCCAGCCAGTCCTGCAGATAGCTGCCGTGGATCAGCCAGGGGGGCCGGTGCCCCGGGCGCCGGATCCGGTCGCGTGCCTCCCGTACGGACGCGTAGTACCGGTACACGAAGGGCACGGCGGTGACCAGCCCGCGCTCCGCCGCCAGTTCGGTGAGTTCGCGCGCGGTCGCGGCGTCGGTGGCCAGCGGCTTCTCGCAGACGACCGGGACACCCGCGGCGAGGGCCGTACGGCAGAGGGCGGCGTGCGTGGCGTTGGGCGTGCACACGTGCACCACGTCCACCCCGTGCCGCAGCACGTCCTCGACCGAGTCGAAACCGCGGCCGACCCCGAACTCCGCGGCGGCGCGGCGGCCCTTCTCGGGCGTCGACCCGACCACGCCCACCACCTCGCCGCCCGCCACGAGCGCGGACCGGGTATGCACGGCCCCCATGAAGCCGGTACCGATGACAGCGACGCGCATGCCACACACCTCTTCTCTTCTTCCCACTCCGGGAGCTAACGCGTGAACAAGTCGAAAAAACGGAGATTGGCGACTCCAGCAAGGTCGACTTTTGCTCACATTAAGCTAAAGTATCCGGAACGCCAAGGAGGTTGCACATGAACCAGAGCCAGGAACCGGCCCGGCGGCCGGTCACCCTCTTCACCGGCCAGTGGGCGGATCTGCCGTTCGAGGAGGTGGCGCGGCTGGCGGGCGAGTGGGGGTACGACGGCCTGGAGATCGCGGCCTCCGGCGACCATCTGGACCTGGCCCGTGCCGAGGCCGACCCCGACTACCTGCCCCAGCGCCAGGCCGTCCTGGAGCGGTACGGGCTGAAGGTCTGGGCGATCTCCCACCACCTCGGCGGCCAGGCCGTGTGCGACGACCCGATCGACTTCCGGCACCAGGCGATCCTGCGTCCGGAGATCTGGGGCGACGGCGACCCCGAGGGCGTCCGGCAGCGCGCGGCCGAGGACATGAAGCGCGCCGCGCGGGTCGCCCGCAGGCTCGGCGCCGACACCGTCGTCGGGTTCACCGGATCGAAGATCTGGAAGTACGTGGCGATGTTCCCGCCGGTCTCCCAGGCGGTGATCGACGAGGGGTACGAGGACTTCGCGCGCCGCTGGAACCCGATCCTCGACGTCTTCGACGCCGAGGGCGTGCGCTTCGCCCACGAGGTCCACCCGTCCGAGATCGCCTACGACTACTGGACCAGCGAGCGCACCCTCGAAGCGATCGGCCGACGCCCGGCATTCGGCTTCAACTGGGACCCCTCGCACATGATCTGGCAGGGCGTCGACCCCGTCGGCTTCATCACGGACTTCGCGGACCGCATCTACCACGTGGACTGCAAGGACACCCGGGTCCGGCCACCGTACGGTCGCGCCGGGATCCTCGGCTCGCACCTGCCCTGGGGCGACCCGCGCCGGCGCTGGGACTTCGTCTCCGTCGGCCACGGTGACATGCCCTGGGAGGACGCCTTCCGTGCGCTGGCCGCCATCGGCTACGACGGCCCGATCTCCGTGGAGTGGGAGGACGCGGGCATGGACCGGCTGCACGGTGCGGCGGAGGCTCTCGGCCGGATCCGTGCCGCCCTGTGGCCACTGCCCGACGCGGCCTTCGACTCGGCGTTCAGCAACCAGTGACCCCACCCGGCCGTGCCGGCGCTCCCTGCAATATGTTGATCCAATCAATATTGACACCCATATAGTCAATCATGGACAGTCGAATCAAGTTCAGGGAGGAAAGCGGAGGCAGGTCATGACCGTCAACAGGAGCGCGTCGACCCTTGTCGAGGTGCCGCGCGGGCTCGCCGGTGTCGTCGTCACGGACACGGAGGTCGGAGACGTCCGGGGAACCGAGGGCTTCTACCACTACCGTGAGCACTCGGCCGTCGAACTCGCCCGCACCCGCGGCTTCGAGGACGTCTGGCACCTCCTGGTCCACGGCGCGCTGCCGGACCGGGAGCGCGCGGCCGCCTTCGCCGCCGGGACCGCCGCGTTGCGGCGTCTGCCCGCCGAGGTCCGGACCGCCCTGCCCGCGGTGGCCGCGGCGAGCGGCGCGTCGGGCCCGCTGGCCGGGCTGCGCACCGCCCTCTCGCTGCTCGGCGCGGCCAAGGGATTCCGGCCGGTGTACGACATCGGCGCGGACCGGCGCCGGGCCGACACGGTCGCCGCCTGCGCGGCCGTACCGACGCTGCTCACGGCGCTGTACCGGCTGGGGCAGGGGCTCGACCCGGTGGAGCCGCGCGAGGACCTGTCGTACGCGGCCAACTACCTCTACATGTTGACGGGCACGGAACCGGATTCCCGGCGGGCGCGTGCGGTCGAGCAATACTTGATCTCAACCATTGATCATGGATTCAATGCATCAACGTTCACCGCACGTGTCATCGCGTCGACGGGCGCGGATGTCGCGGCCTGCCTCGTCGGTGCCGTCGGCGCGCTGTCCGGTCCGCTGCACGGGGGTGCGCCCAGCCGCGCGCTGGACACCCTGGACGCGATCGGGACGCCGGACCGGATCGACCCGTGGATCCGCGAACGGGTCCTCGCCGGCGACCGCGTGATGGGCTTCGGCCACGCGGTCTACCGCACGGAGGACCCTCGTTCCCGTATGCTCCGCGAGATCGCCCAGGACTTCGGCGGCCCCCGCGTCGAGTTCGCCGTGGAGGTCGAACGCCACGTCGAGCGCATCCTCGCCGAACTGAAGCCCGGCCGCGAACTCCACACCAACGTCGAGTTCTACGCGGGCGTCGTCATGGAACTGTGCGGTCTGCCCCGCGAGATGTTCACCCCCACCTTCGCGGCGGCCCGCGTGGTCGGCTGGAGCGCCAACATCCTGGAACAGGCGACCGACTCGAAGATCATCCGCCCGGTGGCACGGTACGTGGGCCCGGAGCCGATCGTGGCCGACGCCGTCACCGCGTAGGCCGACGCCGTCACCGCGTAGGCCCACGCCGTCACCGCACAGTCGGCACGGGGCACGGGGCACGGGGCACGGGGCACGGGGCACGGGGCACGGGGCACGGTGTCCGGTCCGGCCGTTTCCTATCCTGGACCGGCCCGCCACACCCCCGCCCGTGCGAAAGAGGCCCCCGTTGGAGCACCACCCCACCCCACGGCAGATCCCGGTAGTGGTCCTCGCCGGATTCCTGGGCTCCGGGAAGACCACGCTCCTCAACCACCTGCTGCACCGCAGCGGAGGGAGCCGGATCGGGGCGATCGTCAATGACTTCGGGGCCATCGAGATCGACGCGATGGCCGTGGCCGGCGCCCTCGGCGACTCCACCGTCTCGCTCGGCAACGGGTGCCTGTGCTGTGCCGTCGACGCGAGCGAACTGGACGTCTACCTGGAGCGGCTGGCCGCCCCCGGCACCGGTGTCGACGTCATCGTGATCGAGGCCAGCGGCCTCGCCGAACCCCAGGAACTCGTCCGGATGCTGCTCGCCAGCGGGCACCCCGGGATCGTCTACGGCGGCCTCGTCGAGGTCGTCGACGCCGCCGAGTTCGACGACACGCGCGCCAGGCACCCCGAGATCGACCGGCATCTCGCCCTCGCCGACCTGGTCGTCGTCAACAAGCTGGACCGGGCCGCGGAGGGCGGCGAGCGCGTCCTCGGGCTCGTGCGGTCGCTCGGCGGCCCCGGGTCCGCGGTCGTCCCGGCGACCTACGGCCGTATCGACCCCGAGTTCCTCTTCGACTGCCGGCCCAGCGAGGAACGCCTCGGACAGCTGTCCTTCGACGACCTGCACGACCACCACGCGGACGGCGCGCACGCGGGCCATCTGCACACCGCCTACGACAGCCTGTCCTTCGCCTCCGAACCGCCGCTCGACCCCCGCCGGCTGATGGCCTTCCTCGACAGCCGTCCCGAGGGGCTCTACCGGATCAAGGGGTACGTCGACTTCGGGCCGTACGACAGCGCGAACCGGTACGCCGTGCATGCCGTGGGGCGGTTCCTGCGGTTCTACCCGGAACCCTGGGGGCCGGGCGAGGAACGGCTCACCCGGCTCGTGCTGATCGGCTCCGGCATCGACACGGCCGCCCTGCGCAAGGAACTCGAGGCGTGCACGAACGACGCCCCACACGCCGACGAACACGGCATGTGGGGCGTCCTGCGGTACGTACAGGGCCTGGAGGAGGGCCCCGAGGAGGACTACGAGGCCTAGACCGGGCCCGCCACCACCGACACCGTCTTCGCGAGCGAGACGCCGGAGCCGTCGCGGCGCGGGTCCATGTCGGGGAGTTCGGCCGGCGTGCCGTTCTTCTGGGCCGCCTTCGCCGGGACCGGGCCCGCCCAGGCGAAGGACAGGCAGTCCTCGCCCTTCAGGAAACGCTGGCAGCGCACGCCACCGGTGGCCCGGCCCTTGCGCGGGTACTGGTCGAACGGGGTCAGCTTGGCCGTCGTCTGCACCGAGTCGTCGAGGGTGCCGCGCGAACCGGCCACCGTGAAGACCACCGCGTCGGCCGCCGGGTCGACGGCGGTGAAGGAGATGACCTTCGCGCCCTCCGTGAGCTTGATGCCCGCCATACCGCCCGCCGGCCGCCCCTGCGGACGCACCTGGGAGGCCTGGTAGCGCAGCAGTTGCGCGTCGTCCGTGACGAAGACCAGGTCCTCCTCGCCGGTGCGCAGCTCCACCGCGCCGACGATCCGGTCACCCTCCTTGAGGGTGATGACCTCCAACTCGTCCTTGTTGGACGGATAGTCGGGGACCACGCGCTTGACCACGCCCTGCTCGGTGCCGAGCGCAAGACCCGGCGAGGACTCGTCCAGCGTGGTCAGGCAGACCAGCGCCTCGCCGTCCGCCAGGGAGAGGAACTCGGCGAGGGGAGCGCCACCGGCGAGGTTCGGGGCGGTCGCCGTGTCGGGGAGCTGGGGGAGGTCGACGACGTTGATGCGCAGCAGGCGGCCTGTCGAGGTCACCGCGCCGACCTCACCGCGCGCGGTCGCGGGCACCGCCGAGACGATGACGTCGTGCTTGGCACGCCTGCCGTCGGTGTCCTCCGGGAACGGCTCGCCGTTCGTCGTGCGCGCCAGCAGGCCCGTCGAGGACAGCAGCACCCGGCACGGGTCGTCGGCCACCTGCAGCGGCACCACGGCCGCCGCCGCACCCGACGCCTCCAGCAGGACCGTACGCCGCTCGGTGCCGAACTTCTTGGCGACCGCGGCCAGTTCGGCCGAGACCAGCTTGCGCAGCTCCGCGTCCGACTCCAGGATCCGGGTCAGCTCGGCGATCTCCGCGGTGAGCTTCTCCTTCTCCGCCTCCAGCTCGATGCGGTCGTACCTGGTGAGACGGCGCAGCGGCGTGTCGAGGATGTACTGGGTCTGGATCTCCGACAGCGAGAAGCGCTCCATCAGGCGCTGCTTGGCCTCCGCGCTGTTCTCGCTGGAGCGGATCAGCCGGATGACCTCGTCGATGTCGACCAGGGCGGTGAGCAGGCCCTCGACCAGGTGCAGGCGGTCGCGGCGCTTGGTACGGCGGAACTCGCTGCGCCGGCGGACCACTTCGAAGCGGTGGTCGAGGTAGACCTCCAGCAGTTCCTTGAGGCCCAGGGTGAGCGGCTGGCCGTCCACCAGCGCCACGTTGTTGATGCCGAAGGACTCCTCCATCGGCGTCAGCTTGTAGAGCTGCTCCAGGACCGCCTCCGGCACGAAGCCGTTCTTGATCTCGACGACCAGACGCAGCCCGTGCTCGCGGTCGGTGAGGTCCTTGACGTCGGCGATGCCCTGCAGCTTCTTCGCGTTGACCAGGTCCTTGATCTTGGCGATGACCTTTTCGGGACCGACCGTGAAGGGCAGCTCGGTGATGACCAGCCCCTTGCGGCGGGCCGTCACCGTCTCCACCTCCACCGTCGCCCGGATCTTGAAGGTGCCGCGGCCCGTCTCGTAGGCGTCCCGCACGCCCTCCAGGCCGACGATCCGGCCGCCGGTGGGCAGGTCGGGGCCCGGGACGTGCTTCATCAGCGTCTCGAGGTCCGCGTTCGGGTAGCGGATCAGGTGGCGCGCGGCGGAGATCACCTCGCCCAGGTTGTGCGGCGGCATGTTGGTCGCCATGCCGACGGCGATGCCCGACGAGCCGTTGACCAGCAGGTTCGGGAACGCGGCGGGCAGCGCCACCGGTTCCTGCTCCTGGCCGTCGTAGTTGGGCGCGAAGTCGACCGTGTCCTCGTCGATCGACTCGGTCATCAGGCTGGTCGCCTCGGCCATCCGGCACTCGGTGTACCGCATGGCGGCCGGCGGGTCGTCGTTGCCCAGCGAGCCGAAGTTGCCGTGGCCGTCGACCAGCGGGACGCGCATCGAGAACGGCTGGGCCATGCGCACCAGCGCGTCGTAGATCGACGCGTCGCCGTGCGGGTGCAGCTTGCCCATCACCTCGCCGACCACGCGCGCGCACTTCACATAGCCGCGCTCGGGGCGCAGGCCCATCTCGTTCATCTGGTAGACGATGCGGCGGTGCACCGGCTTGAGACCGTCGCGGGCGTCCGGCAGGGCGCGCGAGTAGATGACCGAGTACGCGTACTCAAGGTAGGAGCCGCGCATCTCGTCCACGACGTCGATGTCGAGGATCCTCTCCTCGAACGAGTCGTCGGGCGGCGGGGTCTTCGTGCTGCGGCGGGCCATCGCTGCCGGCTCCTTGCTCATGCGTGAACGGATCTGACGCTGACCATTGTGGACCGCGGTACTGACAACCCGGGCCAGGACCCGGGCGCCGCGGCCCGCCCCGGTGCCGGAAGCCGTCACAGGGCGGGTGGGACGCAGGCTACGCGATCCGCCCGCACGATCCGCTGTGGGCGTACGTAGTGCG
Organism: Streptomyces fuscichromogenes; assembly: GCF_014645815.1. Lineage (GTDB taxonomy): Bacteria > Actinomycetota > Actinomycetes > Streptomycetales > Streptomycetaceae > Streptomyces > Streptomyces fuscichromogenes. The sequence goes on from NZ_BMML01000004.1 coordinate 181,149, forward strand.
GGAACTTCGCCGGGTCCCCGCACGCTTGCATACAGTGGCAGGACCGGCAGAAGAACCGCGGTTCGAGACCGCTTCCGCGAGCGAAGGGACGTACATGCCCATGGGTCACACGACCACGGCCGAGACAGGCTCCGGAGGCCTGGCAGCGACCGAGCACCGCTTGGCCAACGGTCTGCGCGTGGTGCTGTCCGAGGACCACCTGACCCCGGTCGCGGCGGTCTGCCTCTGGTACGACGTCGGTTCCCGGCACGAAGTCAAGGGCCGTACCGGCCTGGCTCACCTTTTCGAGCACCTGATGTTCCAGGGCTCCGCCCAGGTCAAGGGCAACGGCCACTTCGAGCTCGTCCAGGGCGCCGGCGGCTCGCTCAACGGCACCACGAGCTTCGAGCGCACCAACTACTTCGAGACCATGCCCACCCACCAGCTGGAGCTCGCCCTCTGGCTGGAGGCGGACCGCATGGGCTCCCTGCTCGCCGCCCTGGACGACGAGTCGATGGAGAACCAGCGGGACGTCGTCAAGAACGAGCGCCGCCAGCGCTACGACAACGTTCCCTACGGCACGGCCTTCGAGAAGCTGACCGCGCTCGCCTACCCGGAGGGCCACCCCTACCACCACACGCCGATCGGCTCGATGGCGGACCTGGACGCGGCCACCCTGGAGGACGCCCGCGCGTTCTTCCGCACCTACTACGCGCCCAACAACGCCGTGCTGTCGGTCGTCGGCGACATCGACCCGGAGGAGACGCTCGCCTGGATCGAGAAGTACTTCGGTTCCATCCCGGCGCACGACGGCAAGCCCACCCCGCGCGACGGCTCGCTGCCCGACATCATGGGCGAGGAGCTGCGCGAGGTCGTCGTGGAGGAGGTCCCCGCGCGGGCGCTGATGGCCGCCTACCGGCTCCCGGAGGACGGCACGCGCGTGTCCGACGCGGCCGACCTGGCGCTCACCGTCCTCGGCGGCGGCGAGTCCTCCCGCCTCTACAACCGCCTCGTGCGGCGCGACCGTACGGCCGTCGCCGCCGGTTTCGGTCTGCTGCGGCTCTCCGGGGCGCCCTCCCTGGGCTGGCTGGACGTGAAGACCTCCGGTGACGTCGAGGTGCCGGTCATCGAGGCCGCCATCGACGAGGAGCTCGCCCGGTTCGCCGCGGAGGGCCCGACCCCCGAGGAGATGGAGCGCGCCCAGGCCCAGTTGGAGCGCGAGTGGCTGGACCGGCTCGGCACCGTCGCGGGCCGCGCCGACGAACTGTGCCGCTTCGCCGTCCTGTTCGGCGACCCGCAGCTCGCCCTGACCGCCGTCCAGCGGGTCCTGACGGTCACCTCGGAGGAGGTCCGCGAGGTCGCCCAGGCCCGACTGCGGCCCGACAACCGCGCGGTGCTCGTCTACGAGCCGCTGTCCGCGGAGTCCGCCGAGCACACCCAGGAGGCGGGGCGCGGCGAGGACCCGGAGCGGGAAGCGACCGTAGAGGCCGGCAACGAGAACGAGGAGACGGCCAAGTGACCGAGCTCGCCACCATGGACTTCCACCCCCAGCCGCAGCCGGGCGCGGCCAGGCCCTGGGCCTTCCCGGCCCCGGAGCGCGGCACCCTGGACAACGGTCTGACCGTGCTGCGCTGCCACCGCCCGGGCCAGCAGGTCGTCGCCGTCGAGGTGCTCCTGGACGCGCCCCTGGACGCCGAGCCGGCCGGCCTGGACGGCGTCGCCACCATCATGGCGCGCGCCTTCTCCGAGGGCACCGACAAGCACTCCGCCGAGGACTACGCGGCCGAGCTGGAGCGGGCCGGCGCCACCCTCGACGCGCACGCCGACCACCCCGGCGTCCGTATCAGCCTGGAGGTCCCGGCCTCCCGGCTCGCCAAGGGCCTCGGGCTGCTCTCCGACGCCCTGAGGGCGCCCGCGTTCGCCGAGAGCGAGGTCGAGCGGCTGGTCCGCAACCGCCTCGACGAGATCCCGCACGAGCTGGCCAACCCCAGCCGCCGGGCCGCCAAGCAGCTCTACAAGGAGCTGTTCCCGGCCACCGCGCGGATGTCCCGCCCGCGCCAGGGCACCGAGGACACCGTCGAGAAGATCGACGCGGCCGCCGTCCGCGCGTTCTACGACCGGCACGTCCGCCCCGCCACGGCCACCGCGGTCGTCGTCGGCGACCTGACCGGCATCGACCTGGACGAGCTGCTCGGCGAGACCCTGGGCGCCTGGCGCGCCGCCGCCGGGCAGCCCCGCCCGGTCCCGTCGGTGACCGCCGACGACACCGGCCGGGTCGTCATCGTGGACCGCCCCGGCGCCGTCCAGACCCAGTTGCTCATCGGCCGCGTCGGCTCCGACCGGCACGACCGCGTCTGGCCCGCCCAGGTGCTCGGCACCTACTGCCTGGGCGGCACCCTCACCTCCCGCCTGGACCGCGTCCTGCGCGAGGAGAAGGGCTACACCTACGGCGTCCGCTCGTTCGGCCAGGTCCTGCGGTCCGCCCCCGACGGCACCGGTGTCTCGATGCTCGCCATCAGCGGCTCCGTGGACACCCCGAACACGGGCCCGGCCCTGACGGACCTGTGGACGGTGCTGCGCACGCTCGCCGCCGAGGGACTCACGGACGCCGAGCGCGACGTGGCCGTGCAGAACCTCGTGGGGGTGGCGCCGCTCAAGTACGAGACGGCGGCGGCCGTCGCGGGCACCCTGGCCGACCAGGTCGAGCAGTACCTGCCCGACGACTTCCAGGCGACGCTGTACCGGCAACTGGCCGCCACCGGCACCGTGGAGGCCACCGCGGCGGTCGTGAACGCCTTCCCGGTGGACCGCCTGGTGACGGTCCTCGTCGGGGACGCGGCACAGATCAGGGAGCCCGTCGAGGCGCTCGGCATCGGCGAAGTCACGGTCGTCACCGCGGATTAGGGCCGACGCGGCTGAAGAGCCCTGGTGACTGTCGGGTCATCAGGGCTCTCGCATGTCCGAATTGAGGTGGAGGTTGCCTGTCTGCCCTGTGGGATGCGCTACAAAAGCCGGGTTCGGTTTGGGCGGCGCAAGCGCGGCCTCGTAGGTTCGTCCGGGCTGTCCGTCAGGCAGTGCGCCGCATCCGCGGCACCGGACAGTCATCGCCGAGTCCCCGTACGGCGCGAGCCAGGGGAGCCGGGGACCCATGCAGTCCCTGGGGTGAATCGAGCGCCCGCGCGTGCCGCGAGGGGGCCCGTAGGAGACCTTCCTGCTCCGAACCCGTCAGCTAACCCGGTAGGCGAGAGGGAAGGAAAGGACCAGCCTCTACATGGCGTTCATGTGCGCCCCCGGGAAGCACCGTCGTCCCGGCCGGGTGAAGCGCACCACCGCGCAGGCCGCCGGTATCGCGGCCCTCACCACCACGGGTGTCATCGGCACCGTCTCGGCCGCTCCGGCGCTCGCCGCCGAGAACTCCGTCGAACAGACCGGCCTCACCCCGGTCATCACGATGAGCGACTCCGTCGCCGAGCAGATCGACGCCCAGGCGGCCGCCCAGCAGGCCGTCGCCGAGCGCAAGGCGGCCGAGGAGGCCGCCCGCGAGAAGGCCGCGGAGCAGGCGAAGAAGGAGCGCGCGGCCAAGGTACGTGCCGCCCGCGAGGCCGAGCGCAAGCGGCTGAACACCTTCGTCGCGCCGATCAGCGACTCCTACGTCTCCACCGGCTACAAGACCGGCGGCTCCCTGTGGTCCTCCGGCGCCCACACCGGCATCGACTTCCACGCCGCCAGCGGCACGGTCGTCCACGCGGTCGGTACCGGCACGGTCGTCTCCACCGGCTGGGGCGGGGCGTACGGCAACGAGATCGTCATCAGGATGGCCGACGGCATGTACACCCAGTACGGCCACCTCTCCTCCATCGGCGTCTCGGTGGGCCAGAAGGTCACCCCGGGCCAGCAGATCGGCCTCTCCGGCGCGACCGGCAACACCACCGGCCCCCACCTCCACTTCGAGGCCCGCACCACCGCGGACTACGGCTCCGACGTCGACCCGGTCGCCTACCTGCGCAAGCACGGCGTGGACGTCTGAGGGAGCTGGACGCGGGTCCGGCGCCGAGACGGACGTAGGGGTTGCTGTGCGTGCGCCGGGTGCGGGTCGTCGTGGCTGCTCGCGCAGTTCCCCGCCCCTTTCAGGGGCGTCAGGCGCAGCGCCCCTTCAGGGGCGCGGGGAACTGTGCGAGCAACCCCCACGCACCGCACCCGACCACCGACGCAAACCCGGCAGGGTACTGCGACAACAACTCGTGAGATCTTCCGGAGCCCCGGCCCCCGTGCCGGGGCTTTCGTCGTTTTCGTGCACCCGGTGTCCAAAATATATCCCCGGATTCCGGCCCGCCGTCGGAAATTCCGGCTCATTGCAATAGAGTCACGGAACGGGCGTCACTCGGCGGCGTTTCACGGGGATTAAGACGGAGGTCGGTCATGCGTATTCCGGCGCACTCGGTATGCACGGCGATCCGGGACGACATCGTCGCGGGTGTCTACGAGCGCGGCAGCCGGCTCACCGAGGAACTCCTGGCCCGCCGCTACGGGGTCTCGCGGGTCCCCGTCCGCGAGGCGCTGCGCACCCTGGAGGCCGAGGGTTTCGTCGTGACGCGCCGGCACGCGGGCGCGTGCGTCGCCGAACCGACCGAGCAGGAGGCCGCCGACCTGCTGGAGATGCGCATGCTCCTGGAACCGCTCGGTGCCTCCAGGGCCGCCCAGCGCCGCACCGAGGCCCACCTGAAGGTACTGCGCGGTCTGGTACGGCTGGGGCAGGAGCGGGCCAGGCGCGGCAACAGCGAGGACCTGCGCTCCCTGGGCGGCTGGTTCCACGAGACGCTCGCCCAGGCCTCCGGCAGCCACGCCCTGACCTCCACGCTCACCCAGCTGCGGCACAAGATCGCCTGGATGTACACCGTGGAGACGCCCGCCAACCCCGTGGAGTCCTGGACCGAGCACGGCGCCATCGTGGACGCGGTGGCGCGCGGCGACGGCGAGCGCGCGCGGGCGATCACGGCCCTGCACACCGAGCGCTCCGGGGCCTCCCACCGGCTGCGTTTTTCCGGTGCGACCGAACGGGCGAACGGTGTGAGGACTTCGCAACATCCCGTAAACATGTCGGGCCTGCGGCATTAACACGCGCGCCGTATACAAAGAGGTGTTATTCGGCGGGGCCCCTTTTTGCTGCCCGAATTGACGCACGTCGAGAATTCGCGGTCGTGTCCTCCGTGTGTGTCCGGGGTAAAGCCGGGTGCCGGGGTCTTCGGAAACTCCGGGGGCGGGCCCGTCGTAAAGGCGCGTGCGGCCCTGTTGTGAAGTCATGTGCGGCCGTCATGGAATTGCGGCACATGACGGTGGCCCGGCTCGGGCCCGGGGCGGCGGCGGAGACGGCGAGGCCGCGCCGACCTCCGTGGGAGTGGGCGCGGCCCCGGACGTGCGGGCGCCGGGCGCTCAGACGGTCTCGGGGAGCTCCTCGAGACCCTCGGCGACCAGCTTGGCCAGGCGGTCGAGGGCGGCGTCGGCGCCCTCGGCCTCGGAGGCGAGGACGATCTCCTCGCCGCCCTGGGCGCCCAGGCCCAGGACAGCCAGCATGGAGGCCGCGTTGACGGGGTTGCCGTCGGCCTTGGCGATCGTCACCGGGATACCTGCGGCCGTGGCGGCCCGGACGAAGATGGAAGCGGGACGGGCGTGGAGACCCTCGGCCCAGCCGACGTTGACGCGGCGCTCAGCCATGTGATGCTGCCCTTCGGTTTTCAGGGTTGTCTAGACCAGTTTCCCATATCGTGAAGCATGCCCGGAGTGGACATGGGTCCCCTCCGGGTGTGTCGTCGGACCGCGGCCTCGGCCCGACTTGCGTCCTGCACAGACTGCCTCGCGCCGTTGTCGGACGCGAGCCGTACTCTGGGGCCCATGCAGACCCCGGCGGACCCGCAGGACCGGCACGAGTACCCGTCCCACTGGGAGGCTGACGTGGTGCTGCGCGACGGCGGTACCGCGCGCATCCGGCCCATCACCGTTGATGACGCCGACCGGCTGGTCAGCTTCTACGAGCAGGTCTCGGACGAGTCGAAGTACTACCGCTTCTTCGCGCCCTACCCCAGGCTCTCCGCCAAGGACGTCCACCGCTTCACGCACCACGACTTTGTGGACAGGGTGGGACTCGCGGCCACCATCGGCGGCGAGTTCATCGCAACCGTACGCTATGACCGCATTGGCCCCGACGGGACGCCCGCCTCCGCGCCCGCCGACGAGGCCGAGGTCGCCTTCCTCGTCCAGGACGCCCACCAGGGCCGGGGCGTCGCCTCCGCCCTCCTGGAGCACATCGCGGCCGTCGCGCGCGAGCGCGGGATCCGCCGCTTCGCGGCCGAGGTGCTGCCCGCCAACAGCAAGATGATCAAGGTGTTCACGGACGCCGGCTACACCCAGCAGCGCAGCTTCGAGGACGGCGTCGTCCGCCTGGAGTTCGACCTGGAGCCCACGGACCGCTCGGTCGCCGTCCAGCGCGCGCGGGAGCAGCGCGCGGAGGCCCGTTCGGTACGACGGCTGCTCGCGCCCGGTTCCGTGGCCGTGATCGGTGTCGGCCGCACGCCCGGCGGGGTCGGCCGCAGTGTCCTCGGCAACCTCCGGGACGCCGGCTTCACCGGCCGCCTGCACGCCGTGAACCACGCCTTCCCCGAGGACCTCAAGGAGGTCGACGGGGTGCCCGCGCACCGTTCGGTGCGGGACATCGACGGCCCTGTCGACCTCGCGGTGGTCGCCGTGCCCGCCGAGCACGCACCCGACGTCGTCACCGAGTGCGGCGAGCACGGCGTCCAGGGACTCGTCGTCCTCGCCGCCGGATACGCGGAGAGCGGCCCCGACGGCCGGGAGCGCCAGCGCGCGCTCGTCCGGCAGGCACGCAGCTACGGCATGCGCATCATCGGCCCCAACGCCTTCGGCATCATCAACACCGCGGACGACGTCCGGCTGAACGCCTCCCTCGCACCCGAGATGCCCCGCCCCGGCCGCATCGGCCTGTTCGCCCAGTCCGGCGCCATCGGCATCGCCCTGCTGTCCCGGCTGCACCGGCGCGGCGGCGGCGTCACCGGGACCACGGGCGTCTCCACCTTCGTGTCCTCCGGCAACCGCGCGGACGTCTCCGGCAACGACGTCCTCCAGTACTGGTACGACGACCCCGAGACCGACGTCGTCCTCATGTATCTGGAGTCCATCGGCAACCCGCGCAAGTTCACCCGCCTCGCCCGCCGGACGGGGGCGGCGAAGCCGCTGGTCGTGGTGCAGGGCGCGGGGGCGCCGCCGGGCCACGCGGTACGGGCGACGCGGCTGCCGCACGCCACGGTGTCCGCGCTGCTGAGGCAGGCCGGGGTGATCCGCGTCGACACGATCACCGAGCTGGTCGACGCGGGGCTGCTGCTCGCGAGGCAGCCGCTGCCGGCGGGGCCGCGGGTGGCGATCCTCGGCAACTCGGAGTCGCTCGGGCTGCTGACGTACGACCGCTGCCTTGCGGAGGGGCTGCGCCCGGCCCGGCCGCTGGACCTGACGACACGGGCGAGTGCCGGGGACTTCCACCGGGCGCTGTCGCAGGCGCTGGCGGACGAGTCGTGCGACGCGGTGGTCGTCACGGCGATCCCGACGATCGGGGAGGGGGCGGTGGGGGACGCGGAGCTGGCGGAGGCGCTGCGGTCGGCGGCCGAAGAGGTTCCGGGCAAGCCGGTGCTCGTGGTGCACGTGGAGCTCGGGGGGCTGGCGGAGGCGCTGTCCGCCGCAGGCCGTACCGCACCTACCGCGAGTCCGACGGCACCCGGCACCGGTGGCGGTGCCCACCCGTTCCGCCCTGCGGAACGCCTGCCCACCGCGGTGGCGGCGGACGTGCCCTCCGGGGTGGCGGCGGACGTGCCCTCCGCGGTAAAGCCGGACGTGCCCACCGCGGTGGCGGCGGACGTGCCCTCCGGGGTGGCGGCGGACGTGCCCTCCGCGGTAAAGCCGGACGTGCCCTCCGGGGTGGCGGCGGACGTGCCCGCCGCGGCAACGGCGGACGTGCTCGCCGGGGTGGCTGCGGAGGCGGAGGCGTCGGCTGCCGTGGTGCCGCGGGCTTTGAAGCTCGGCGCCCCCTACTCCCGGCTCATCCCCGCCTACCCGGCCGCCGAGCGGGCCGTGCGGGCGCTCGCCGAAGCCGTGAAGTACGCGCAGTGGCGGCGGGAGGCCGCCGATCCCGGGAAGGTGCCCGAGTTCGACGACATCGACGAGCGGGGCGCCGCCGAGCTGATCGGCGGGCTGCTGGAGCGCGGGGAGGGGCTCACCATCGGCGTCGAGGAGACCTGCCGGCTCCTCGGCAGGTACGGCATCGACGTGCACCGCGCGCTGCCCGCCGCCACCCCCGACGCCGCCGTCGGAGCCGCCCGCGCGCTCGGGTATCCCGTCGCCCTCAAGGCCACCGCTCCCCACCTGCGCCACCGCGCCGACCTGGGCGGAGTGCGCCTCGACCTGGCCGACGAGGAGCAACTGCGCCGGGCGTACGACGAGTTGGGCGAGCTGTACGGGCCGCCGGAGGAGCTGCGGCCGGTGGTGCAGCGGATGGCGCCCCGGGGCGTCGACACCGTCGTACGGGCCGTGATCGACCCGGCCGCCGGGGCCGTGGTCTCCTTCGGTCTCGCCGGCGCCGCCTCGCAGCTGCTCGGCGACATGGCGCACCGACTGGTTCCGGTCACCGACCGGGACGCCACCTCGCTGGTGCGGTCGATCCGGACCGCGCCCCTGCTGTTCGGCTGGCGCGGCTCCGCGCCCGTCGACACACCTGCCCTGGAGGAGCTGCTGCTCAGGGTCTCCCGGCTGGTCGACGACCACCCCGAGGTCGTCGCGGTCACCCTGGAGCCGGTCGTGGTCGCCCGGCACGGCGTGAGTGTCCTGGGCGCCACCGTGCGCCTCGCGCCCCCGCCGGCCCGCGACGACCTGGGCCCGCGCACCCTGCCCGCCTACTGACCGAGGCGAACGCCCGCACCCGTCGGCGGCGTTCGACGCGGCCGCCGTCGCGCCCGGCCGTCGCACGCGGGCGCGTCGAACGCCGCCGTGCGCGACTGGCCCGGGTCCCCTTGCCCACGGATTAGGATGGACGCCATGGCCAAGACCAGTACGACGACCCAGGGGCTGCGTGTCGCTATCGAGCGCAGCGGCTACTACCCGGCCCTCGTGGCCGAGGCGGTGGAGGCCGCCATCGGCGGCGAGCCGATCCGGTCGTACCTGGTCCACCAGGAGACGACGTTCGACCAGAACGAGGTGCGGCGGCACGTGACCGTGCTCGTCCTCACCGGCAACCGCTTCATCGTCAGCCACACCGACGAGCAGGCCGCCGACAGCACCTCCCCGACCCCCTACGCCACCACCTCGACCGAGTCGGTCAAGCTCGGCCGGATCTCGTCGGTCGTGGTCAGCCGGGTCGTGGCCAACCCGGAGCAGTACACACCGGGCACCCTGCCCCGCGAGATCGTGCTGACCATCGGCTGGGGCGCCGTCTCCCGCATCGACCTGGAGCCCGCCGCCTGCGGCGACCCCAACTGCGAGGCCGACCACGGCTACACCGGCAACTCCACGGCGGACGACCTCAGCCTGCGGGTCAGCGAGGCCGGGGACGGCCCGGAGACGGTGCGCCAGGCGCTCGTCTTCGCGCAGGCCATCTCCGAGGCGACCGCGGACGTCACCCGCTGATGGCGTACGCGGCCTGGGACCATCCCGAACCCCTCGCCCTCGGCTCCGCGCCGCTGCCCGAGTACGGCAGCGGCTCCCTCGCCGACCTGCTGCCCACCCTGGCCGCGGGCATGGCCGTACCCGGCATGACCGCGTCGATCACGGAGCTGACGCCCGCCGACCGTAACTGCGTCTTCCTGATCGACGGGCTCGGCTGGGAGCAGATCAAGGCCCATCCGGACGAGGCGCCCTTCCTCACCGCGCTGCTCGGCAGCTCGCGCGGCGGCACCGGGCGGCCGATCACCGCCGGCTACCCGGCCACCACCGCGACCTCTCTCGCCTCCGTCGGCACCGGCCTGCCGCCCGGCTCCCACGGCCTGCCCGGCTACACGGTCCGCAATCCGGCCACCGGCCAGCTGATGAACCAGCTCCGCTGGCAGCCGTGGTCGGACCCGGCCGCCTGGCAGCCGTACCCCACCGTCTTCCAGCTCGCCGCCGACGCCGGGGTGCACTCCGCCCAGGTCTCCTCCCCGACCTTCCAGCACACCCCGCTCACCAAGGTCGCGCTCAGCGGCGGAACGTTTCACGGGCGGCTGACCGGCGAGGAGCGGATGGACCTCGCGGCGGAGCAGCTCGCCGTCGCCGACCGCTCCCTGGTGTACACGTACTACGCGGAACTGGACGGCGCCGGGCACCGCTACGGCGTGGACTCCGACACCTGGCGCGGCCAGCTGATGCACGTCGACCGGCTCGTCCAGCGGCTCGCCGAGCAGCTGCCGCCGCGCAGCGCGCTGTACGTCACCGCCGACCACGGCATGGTCGACATCCCGTTCGACGAACAGCACCGCATCGACTTCGACGAGGACTGGGAGCTGAAGGCGGGCGTCGCCCTGCTCGGCGGCGAGGGCCGGGCCCGGCACGTCTACGCGGTGCCCGGTGCCTCGAACGACGTGCTGACCTGCTGGCGGGAGGTGCTCGGCGAGCAGTTCTGGGTGGCCTCGCGGGACGAGGCGATCGCGGCCGGCTGGTTCGGCCCGCCGGACCGGTTCGACGAGCGGGTGTACGAACGGATCGGCGACGTGGTCGCGGCCGCGCACGACGACGTCCTGCTCATCGCCTCCGAGCGGGAGCCCAAGGAGTCGGCGATGGTCGGCAACCACGGCTCGATGACCCCCGCCGAGCAGCTCGTACCGCTGCTCGAAGTACGCTCCTGACACCCCTGACCGCAGAACTCACCGAAAGGTGCGCAACTCCCCATGCCCGAGCTGGTGTTCTTCTCCGGAACGATGGACTGCGGGAAGTCGACGCTGGCTCTCCAGATCGAGCACAACCGGTCGGCGCGCGGTCTGGTCGGCATGATCTTCAGCCGCGACGACCGCGCGGGCCACGGCAAGCTGTCCTCCCGTCTCGGTCTGGTGACGGACGCCGTGGAGGTCGAGGACGGCCAGGACCTGTACGCGTACCTGGTCGACCATCTCTCGCAGGGCGGTCGTGCGGACTACGCCATCGCCGACGAGGCGCAGTTCCTGGCGCCGGAGCAGATCGACCAGCTCGCGCGCGTGGTCGACGACCTGGGCCTGGACGTGTACGCGTTCGGCATCACCACCGACTTCCGCTCCAAGCTGTTCCCCGGCTCGCAGCGGCTGGTGGAGCTGGCCGACCGGGTGGAGGTGCTCCAGGTCGAGGCCCTGTGCTGGTGCGGCGCCCGCGCCACCCACAACGCCCGTACGGTCGACGGCGAGATGGTCGTCGAGGGCGCCCAGGTGGTCGTGGGGGACGTCAACGGGGCGGGCGGAAAGGTCGGTTACGAGGTGCTGTGCCGCCGCCACCACCGCAAGCGCATGACCAGCGCGACGGCGCGCGCGGCGGCCCTGTCTCCCGACGTACTGCCGGTCACGTAGGACCGGCCCGGCGGCTGCCGACGGTGTCGCGCGCCGCCGACCACCTCCGCGTTCCCTGGAATTAACCGACGGCATCCTGGCGATCGGGCGTCTACACGCGTAACTTGAGCCCGCCTCCCCCCACACGCCCGGTTCAAGCACCGCCCGTCCGCGGTGTGTTGAAGCATCCGACGTCCGAGGAGGACCGCCAGCGTGTCCAGACCCGCAGGGAACAGATCCCGTATGCGCCGCGCCGCCTACCCGCTGATCTCCGTGAGCGTGGCGAGCGCGTTCGCGATGACCGCCCTTCCCGCCGCGTACGCCACGCCGTCCGCGGCGGCGGTGATCGCCGAGGTGTACGGCGGTGGCGGCAACTCCGGTGCGACCCTGACCCGGGACTTCGTCGAACTCGGCAACGCCGGGGCCGCGGCCTACGACCTGGCCGGCTACAGCGTGCAGTACCTGCCCGGTTCGCCGTCGTCGTCCTCGCAGTGGCAGGTGACCGCGCTCAGCGGCTCGGTCGCGCCCGGCGGCCGTTTCCTGGTCGCCGAGTCCCAGGGCAGCGGCGGGACCACGGCCCTGCCGACCCCGGACGCGACCGGCACGATCGCGATGAGCGCGACCACCGGCACGATCGCCCTGGTCTCCGGTACCACCGCGCTGACCTGCAAGACCGCCGCCGACTGCGCGGCCGACAGCCGTGTCGTCGACCTGGTCGGCTACGGCACCGCGGTGGTCCGCGAGGGCAGCGGCCCGGTCACCGGCGCCTCCAACACCGCCTCCGTGGCCCGCGCCGACACCCTGGCCGACACCGACGACAACGCGGCGGACCTCACCGCGGGCACCCCCTCCCCGGTCAACTCGGCCGGGCAGAGCCCGGGTTCGGGCGGCGGGGACGGCGGGGGCGGTGACGACCCGACCCAGCCCGGCACCGTCCGCATCCACGACATCCAGGGCACCACCCGCAAGTCCCCGCTCGCCGGGCAGACCGTCGCCAAGGTGCCGGGCATCGTCACCGGCGTCCGTACGACCGGCTCCAAGGGCTACTGGATCCAGGACCCGGCGCCCGACGCCGACCCGCGCACCAGCGAAGGCGTCTTCGTCTACACCGGCTCGGCCACCCCCGCCGTGGCGGTCGGCGACTCGGTGCTGGTCACCGGCAAGGTCAGCGAGTACTACCCGAGCAGCACCAGCCAGTCGGTCACCGAGCTCGACGGCCCGACCGCGACCGTGCTCTCCAGCGGCAACGCACTGCCCGCCGCCGTCACCCTGGACGCCGCGGCCGTCCCGGACGCGTACATCCCCACCGCCGACGGCGCGAGCATCGAGTCGCTCGCCCTCCAGCCGGCCGTCTACGCCCAGGACTTCTACGAGTCCCTGGAGGGCATGCGGACGACGTTCGCCGACGCCCGCGTGGTCGGCGCGAGCGACGCGTACGGCGAACTCTGGGTGACCGTCAAGCCCGACGAGAACCCGACCCCGCGCGGCGGCACCCTCTACTCCTCCTACGACCAGCCCAACACCGGCCGTATCGAGGTGATGTCCCTGGACACCGGCACCGCCTTCCCGGCGGCGAACGTCGGCGACGAACTGTCCGGCACCACCACCGGCCCGCTCGACTACTCCGCCTACGGCGGCTACGACGTCCAGGCCACCGAGCTCGGCACCCTGGTCGACAACGGGCTGAAGCGAGAGGTGACCCGCAGGCAGAAGGGTGACGAACTCGCGGTCGCCACCTACAACGTGGAGAACCTGGACGCGCTGGACGACCAGGAGAAGTTCGACCGGCTCGCCGAGGGCGTCGCGGTCAACCTCAACTCGCCCGACGTCGTCGCCCTGGAGGAGATCCAGGACGACAACGGCGCCACGGACGACGGCACCGTCACCGCCGAGGCCACCCTCAAGCGGTTCACCGACGCCATCCGCGCGGCCGGCGGCCCGCGTTACTCCTGGCGCTACATCGCGCCCGAGAACGACCAGGACGGCGGCGAACCCGGCGGCAACATCCGCCAGGTCTTCCTCTTCGACCCGAAGCGGGTCTCCTTCACCGACCGGCCCGGCGGCGACGCCACCACGGGCACGAGTGTGGTCAAGACCCGCAAGGGCGCCCGGCTCACCTACTCCCCGGGCCGGATCGACCCGACCAGCGACGCGTGGGACGACAGCCGCAAGCCGCTGGTGGGCGAGTTCGTCTTCCAGGGCCAGACCGTCTTCGTCGTCGCCAACCACTTCGTCTCCAAGGGCGGCGACCAGCCGCTGCACGGCCGCTACCAGCCGCCGGCCCGCAGCTCGGAGACCCAGCGCGCGGCCCAGGCCACCGAGGTCAACACGTTCGTCAAGTCCCTGCTCGCGGCGGACAAGGACGCCAAGGCCGTGGTGCTCGGCGACCTGAACGACTACGAGTTCTCGCAGACGCTGACCAGGCTGACCGACGGCGGCGCCCTGACCCCGCTGATCACCACCCTGCCGGCCGCCGAGCGCTACACCTACGTGTACGACGGCAACTCGCAGACCCTGGACCACATCCTGACCAGCCCGGCCGTGACCCGCTTCGACTACGACGTGGTGCACATCAACGCCGAGTTCGCGGACCAGGCCAGCGACCACGACCCGCAGATCGTACGGATCGACGTGAACAGGTGCCGTCGGCACTGACCGGCGTCACCGTCGCGTGGGACGGGCGGACGCGTACCGCCCGTCCCACGCCGGCGCCGGCTCAGCGCGGGCTCTGGATCACCGAGAAGACCGCGCCCTCCGGGTCGGCCACCGTCGCGACCCGTCCGTGCGCGCTGTCCCGGGCCGGCTTCAGCACCTGCCCGCCCAGCTCGGCGACCTCCCGCAGGGTCGCCTCCACGTCGGCCACCTCGAAGTAGGTCAGCCAGTGCGGCCCCCGGTCCCGGGGCAGTGAGAGGCCGACGCCGTGGATGCCGGCCACCGGGCGGCCCCCGACGTGCAGGGTCACGTAGTCGAAGTCGGCGGACACCACCGGCTCCTCCTCGTAACCGAACACCGTCTCGTAGAACTTCGCGACGCTCGACGTCTCGAAGGTGAGCAGTTCGTCCCAGACGGGCGTGCCCGGGACGCCGCTCAGGGCCGTGCCGAGGCGGGCCGCGGCCTGCCAGATGCCGAACACCGCGCCGGCGGGGTCGGAGGCGATGGCCATCCGCCCGGCCTCGGCCGCGTCCAGTGGGCCGACGCCCACCGTGCCGCCGCACAGCCGGGCCGTCTCGGCCGTCAGGTCCACGTCGTCCGAGGCGAAGTACGGCGTCCAGGCGATCGGCAGATGCAGGTCCGGCGACAGCTGTCCGATGCCCGCCACCTCCCGCCCGTCGCGCAAGGCCCGGACACAGGGGCCGAGCTGTTGGGGACCGGGCTCGAACTCCCAGCCGAACAGGGCTCCGTAGAACTCCTCGGTCGCGGTCAAGCCGTGCACCATCAGACTCACCCAGCAGGGGGTCCCGGGCGCGCGCCGAGCGTCCGTGCCGCCGTTCGGTCCGGCCGCTCCCCGTACCTCGGTCATCGTCACTCTCCCCTCGGCCCCTTGCGGTGGCCGTGTCGCTTGCGCTCTCCGGACCGGTTGCGCCGCAGCCGCGGACACGTCCCGTGCCGATGCTCGCACCCTCCGTGGCGGCTTGCGTCCACGGCTGTCGGGCGGCTTCGCCGCGAGGATGCCTGGTCTGCCGTTTCCCGCCCGTTTCCGGCCGATTGCCGTCGCGTGTCCATCAGCTGTACAGCATGTGCCCGATCCCGTACACCCGGTGATCGAGCCTGTCCGGCCGAGCAGAGTAGTCGTCCCTGGACGATGCGGCCACCCCTGGCGTAAGGATGGGGCCATGGAAGCCATCATCACCGCAACCGAACTCGCCGACGAGCTGGCCGGGCCGACTCCGCCGGTCCTGCTGGACGTCCGCTGGCAGCTGCCCTCGCCAAACACGCCGCCCTTCGACGGCCGGGTGGCCTACGCGGCAGGGCATCTGCCGGGCGCCGTGTACGTGCGTCTGGACGGCGAACTGGCCGCCGCTCCCGGCGAGAACGGCCGGCATCCGCTGCCCGATCCGGCCGTCTTCCGCGCGGCGATGCGCCGCGCCGGGGTGTCGGCGGGCCGACCGGTCGTCGTCTACGACGGCGGACAGGGCTGGGCGGCGGCGCGCGCCTGGTGGCTGCTGCGCTGGACGGGTCACCCGGACGTGCGGGTCCTCGACGGCGGGTTGCCGTCCTGGCCGGGCACTCTTTCGACCGACGTGCCCGAGCCGGCCGAGGGTGACTTCGAACCGGCCCCGGGCGCGGGGCGGTTGCTCGACGCCGACGGGGCGGCGGCGCTGGCCCGCTCGGGTGTCCTGTTCGACGCCCGCGCGGGGGAGCGGTACCGGGGGGAGGTGGAGCCGATCGACCGGGTCGGCGGCCACATCCCGGGCGCCGTGTCGGCGCCGACCACCGAGAACGTCGGCCCGGACGGCCGTTTCCTGCCCGCCGCCGAACTCCGCGACCGCTTCAAGGGCCTGGGCGCCTCCGAGGCGGCCGAGGTGGGCGTGTACTGCGGCTCGGGAGTCTCCGGTGCCCATGAGGTGCTGGCACTGGCCGTCGCGGGCATTCCGGCGGCGCTGTACGTCGGTTCGTGGTCGGAGTGGTCCGCCGACCCGTCCCGCCCGGTGGCGGTCGGCCCGGACCCGCAGTAAGGGAAGCCGAAAGAAGGGGCACGCGCGCGTGCCCCTTCTTCGTACCGTCGTACGGCCTGTTCCTGTTCCCTACTCCTGCTTCTTGCGCCGCGTTCCGAAGACGATCTCGTCCCAGCTCGGCACGGCGGCCCGGCGGCCGGGGCGGACGCCGTCGGCCTCGGCCTGGCGGTCGGTGGCACCGATCAGCCGGTCGCGGTGGCTGCCGACGGAGCGGGGCATGAGGACGTCCGCGTAGGCGGAGCCGGCCGAGGCCGCCGGGGCCGGGGGCTCCTCCTCCGCCGGTTCCGGGGCGGGCTCCTCCGTGACCTCGGCGGGGCGCTCCGGGACCACCATGTCGCCCCGGAAGCTCGGCACCGCCTCCAGCAGGCTGGTCAGCGAGTCCCGCTCGGCGATGCTCTCCTCGGCCGGTTCGGAGGACTGGGCGGGCAGGCTCGGCCGCTCGCGGTCCCGGTCCGCGGAGCGGTCCAGCGGCCGGTCGCGCGGCAGCCGGGCGATACGCGGCACGAACGGAAAGCTGGGCTCCGGTACGGACAGGTCGTCGGACTCGCCGATCAGCGAGCGAGCCTCGTCGTCGACCGCCTGGACGAGCCGCCGGGGCGGGTCGTAGGTCCAGCTCGCCGAGTGCGGTTCGCCCGCGACCCGGTAGACGAGCAGGACCTCCCAGGTGCCGTCGTCGCGGCGCCAGGAGTCCCACTGCACGGTGTCCTTCTCGGCACCGCGCAGCACGAGTCGTTCCTGCACGGCCTCGCCGAGCAGTGGACCGGAGTTCTCGCCGGGCCGGCGGACGGGCGTCTTGCGGGCCCGCTCGGCCATGAAGGCGCGCTCGGCCAGTACCGGACCCTCGAAGCGCCGCACCCGGTCGACGGGGATCCCGGCGAGCTGCGCGACCTCTTCCGCGCTGGCGCCCGCCCGTATCCGCGCCTGGATGTCTCGGGGCCGGAGATGGCTCTCGACCTCGATCTCGATCTGGCCGAGCCGGGGCCGGTCGCCGCGCACGGCGGCACGGAGCCGTTCGTCGATCGGAAGGGTGTACTCCGTAGAGTCGGCAGCCTTGAGCACCAGCCGTGTGCCGTCATTGGAGACGGCCACGACACGCAGTTCGGGCATGGGGACCTCCCGGGTGGTGCCTGCCGACGTCACGTGCGTCGCTGCTTCCGCTAGTCGAGTGTGGCCTGCCCGGGTGCAGCCTGCCACAACCTTGCCGAGTTGCCCGGCGTGTCGGGCATGGGCCCGGGGTCGCCGTTATGGCACGGTTACCTATTCGCAACGCTAAGTGACCAACTCCATCACCCTGTGCAACTAGCCCCCTCCCGGCGGTCCTTGCAAGGCCTCGGACATCCTGGCGGGAGACCTGGCCCAGGGCTCGCAACAGTACTCCATTCGGGCCACGTGCGTGGATTGGCGCGCCACCCAAGTTCTGGCAACAACCGCTCTCCGGCCGTTGTTTGCCCATCTCGGGCGATCTTGAACGTGGCGCACTTCACGCAATACGCAGAAACGGAACCAATGGCTTCGTCGCCACGCCCCTTTCCCGCACAGTCGTTTGGACAAGTACGGGAAGGGCGGGCAAGGTTCGGGAATGCGGGAAAGGTCCGGCTCCTCGGCTACTGGCCCAGGACCCTCCGCAGGTAGTCGTTCTGGAACAGCCGGTCCGGGTCGAGCCGGTCCCGCAGCGCCGTGAACTCGCCGAAGCGCGGGTAGACCCCGGCGAAGTAGTCCGCGTCCCTGGTGTGCACCTTGCCCCAGTGCGGGCGCCCCTCGTGCGCGGTGAAGATGCGCTCGGCGGCGGTGAAGTACGCCTGGTACGGCGTGCCCCGGAACATGTGCACGGCGACGTAGGCGCTGTCCCGGGCGGACGCGGTGGACAGGGCGATGTCGTCGGCGGGAGCGGTGCGGACCTCGACCGGGAAGTTGACCCGGAGACCGGAGCGGTCGACCATCGCCCTCAGTTCCCGCAGCGTGTCCACCAGCGCCTCGCGCGGGACGGCGTACTCCATCTCCACGAAGCGCACCCGGCGCGGGGAGGTGAAGACCTTGTAGGGGATGTCCGTGTACGACCGTGCGGACAGCGCCGTGCTGGAGATCCGGGCGATCGTCGGCACGACGGCGGGCGCCGCGCGGCCGAGCAACTGGGCGGCGTGGAAGACCCCGTTGGAGAGGAACTCGTCCTCGAACCAGCCGGCCAGCTGCCCCACGGGCTGGGGCGGCCCGGCGCTGCGGTTGTTGCGCTTGGTGTTGGTGTTGCCGGTGTGCGGGAACCAGTAGAACTCGAAGTGCTCGTTCTCGGCGCGGAGCTGGTCGAACTCGGCGAGCACCCGGTCCAGCGGCATCGGCTCCTCCCGCGCGGTGAGCAGGAAGACCGGCTCCACCGCGAACGTGATCGCGGTGACGATGCCCAGGGCGCCGAGGCCGACCCGCGCCGCCGCGAAGACCTCGGGATTCTCCTTCTCCGAACAGGTGAGCACCGAGCCGTCGGCGGTGACCAGTTCGAGTTCCCTGATCTGCGCGGCGAGCGACGCCGACTCGCGGCCGGTGCCGTGGGTGCCGGTGCTGGTGGCCCCGGAGACCGTCTGCTCCATGATGTCGCCCATGTTGGTCAGCGACAGGCCCTCGCGGGCCAGGGCCACGTTGAGTCTCTTGAGCGGGGTGCCGGCCTCGACCGTGACGGTCATGGCCTTGCGGTCGATGCCGCGGATGCCCGTCAGCAGTTGGGGGCGGATCGAGACACCGTCGGTCGCGGCGATCGCGGTGAAGGAGTGACCGCTGCCGACCGCCTTCACCTTCAGGCCGTCCTCGGCCGCCTGCCGTACGGCCGCCGCGAGTTCGTCCACGGAGGCGGGCATGACCTCCCGCGCGGGCCGGACGATGACGTTCCCTCCCCAGTTACGCCACGTGCCGCTCTTCCCGCTCGCTGTGCTGCCCAACGGTGCCTCCCCGACCCGTGACCGGCCTGTTGAGCCGGCGGTACCCGAGGAAACCGACCGCGACCGCGACGGCTCCGGACACGGCCGGAACCCCGTACCCGGCACGGGCGCCGGCCGCGTCGATCACCCAGCCGGCGACCGAGGAGCCGAGCGCCACCCCGACCGCGAGGCCGGTACTCACCCAGGTCATGCCCTCGGTGAGTTTCGCGCGAGGTACGTGCTTTTCGATGAGGGACATCGTCGTGATCATCGTCGGCGCGATGGACAGTCCCGCAACGAACAGCGCCACGGCCAGAAGCGGCAAGTTTCCGACCAGTAGGAGGGGGATCATACTCACGGCCATCGCACATATGCCCAGCAGCCACCTGCGTTCCGGTCTCCCCGCGAACCGCATGAGCCCGAAGACCGCTCCGGCGACGCAGGAGCCCGCCGCGTACAGCGCCAGGACGATGCTGGAGGCGCCCTTGTGGCCGCGTTCGTCGGCGAAGGCGACGGTCACCACGTCGACCGCCCCGAAGATGGCTCCGGTGGCCACGAAGGTCGCCACCAGCACCTGGAGGCCGGGCGCCCGCAGCGCCGAGCCGCCGCCGTGGTGTCCGCGCGGGTGCGGCTCGGGCTCGGTGGCCCGCTGCGCGGTCAGCCAGAAGACGCCGGCCGCGAGGAAACAGGCGGCCAGCAGCGGGCCCGCCTCCGGGAACCAGGTCGTGGACAGGCCGATGGAGAGGATCGGTCCGAAGATGAAGCACACCTCGTCGACGACCGACTCGAACGAGTAGGCGGTGTGCAGCTGCGGGGTGCCCCCGTAGAGGGCGGCCCAGCGGGCCCGGATCATCGCGCCCAGGCTCGGCACCGCGCCGATCCCGGCGGCGCACACGAACAGCACCCAGTCCGGCCACCCGTAGTGCGCGGCGAACAGCAGCCCGGCCGCGGCGACCAGAGCCAGCAGGGTCGCGGGGCGCAGGACACGGCGCTGGCCGTGCCGGTCGACCAGCCGGGACACCTGTGGGCCGAGCGCCGCGGCGGACAGCGCCATGGTGGCCGACAGCGCGCCCGCGAGCCCGTACCGCCCGCTGATCTGGGAGATCATCGTGACCACGCCGATGCCCATCATGGACAGCGGCATCCGGCCGACGAAGCCCGCGGCGGAGAAGCCCTTGCTGCCGGGGGCGGCGAACAGGGCGCGATAGGGGCTGGGCACGGGGATCTCCGACAGATGTGCGAGTAAGGCGTGATTGCGGCTGATACAGCTTACGAGTGAGACAGCCGTGTTGCACCCGCTCGGTACCGGGGATAAATCTCCCGAATCCGACTCTTCACGCTCCTGTTTCCGGGGCGTCAGCGCCGGGTGACAGGATCGGCTCATGTCAGACGCGCTCGATGCCACCCCCTACGACGCCCTGCTCCTGCTCTCCTTCGGCGGCCCGGAAGGCCCGGACGACGTGGTTCCGTTCCTGGAGAACGTGACGCGCGGGCGCGGTATCCCGAAGGAACGTCTCAAGGAGGTCGGGCAGCACTACTTCCTGTTCGGCGGGGTCAGCCCGATCAACGACCAGAACCGCGCCCTGCTGGACGCCCTGCGCAAGGACTTCGCCGAGCACGGCCTGGACCTGCCGGTCTACTGGGGCAACCGCAACTGGGCGCCGTACCTGACGGACACCCTGCGCGAGATGGTCGCCGACGGCCGCCGCCGCATCCTGGTGCTCGCCACCAGCGCCTACGCCTCCTACTCGGGCTGCCGCCAGTACCGCGAGAACCTGGCGGACTCGCTGGCCGCGCTGGAGGCCGAGGGGCTGGAACTCCCGAAGATCGACAAGCTGCGGCACTACTTCAACCACCCGGGCTTCCTCGACCCGATGACCGACGGGGTCCTCGCGTCCCTCGCCGACCTCCCCGAGGACGTCCGCGCGGGCGCCCACCTCGCGTTCACCACCCACTCCATCCCGACCGCGAGCGCCGACACCTCCGGCCCGGTCGGGACGCACGGCGAGGGCGGCGCGTACGTCGAGGAGCACCTGGACGTGGCCCAGCTGATCGCCGACGCGGTCCGCGAGCGCACCGGCGTCGACCACCCCTGGCGGCTCGTCTACCAGTCCCGCTCCGGCGCCCCGCAGATCCCGTGGCTGGAGCCGGACATCTGCGACCACCTGGAGGCGCTGCACGGCGCCGGGGTGCCGGCCGTCGTCATGGCCCCCATCGGCTTCGTCTCCGACCACATGGAGGTCCTCTACGACCTCGACACGGAGGCCACGGCCAAGGCCGCGGAACTGGATCTTCCGGTACGGCGCTCCGCGACCGTCGGGGACGACCCCAGGTTCGCCGCCGCGATCCGCGAGCTCGTCCTGGAGCGTGCGGCCGCGGAGAGCGGGCGGAAGGTCACGCCGTGCGCCCTGGGCACGCTCGGCGCGAGCCACGACCTCTGCCCGGTCGGCTGCTGCCCGGCCCGCGCCGCCAGTCCGGCCGCGGCCGGTGCCGACAGCCCCTACGCGTGAGGAGTCCCGTGACCGACGCCCTGCACACCGACCTCCTGAAGCTCGCCCGGGAGGCGGCCGCCCGCGCGGGCGAGCTGCTGAGGGACGGCCGTCCGGCCGACCTCGCCGTGGCCCGGACCAAGTCCAGCCCGATCGACGTGGTGACCGAGATGGACATCGCGGCGGAGAAACTGATCACCGACCTGATCGCCGGTCACCGCCCCGACGACGGCTTCCTCGGCGAGGAGGGCGCGTCGACGCCGGGCACGAGCGGCATCCGCTGGGTGATCGACCCGCTCGACGGCACGGTCAACTACCTCTACGGGCTGCCGACCTGGGCGGTCTCCATCGCGGCCGAGCAGGACGGGGAGACCGTCGTCGGCGTCGTGGCGGCCCCGATGCGCGGCGAGACGTACCACGCGGTACGCGGCGGCGGGGCCTGGGCGACCGGGGCGTGGGAGGGCGGCCGGGAGCTGCGCTGCCGTCCGGCGCCGCCGCTGGACCAGGCGCTGGTGTCGACCGGGTTCAACTACGTCTCCGGCGTCCGCGCCCACCAGGCCGAGGTCGCCGCCCGGCTGATCCCGCTGCTCCGGGACATCCGGCGCAGCGGATCGGCGGCCGTCGACCTGTGCGACGTGGCCTGCGGCCGGCTGGACGGGTACTACGAGCGCGGGCTGAACGCGTGGGACTGGGGAGCGGGGGACCTGATCGCCCGCGAGGCCGGCGCCCGCACCGGTGGCCGCCCCGGAGAGCCCCTCTCCCGCGACCTGACGATCGCCGGCACCCCCGGCGTCTTCGAGCCCCTCCAGCGCCTCCTGGAGGACTTCGGGGCCTGGCACGACTGAGATCCGCCGCGCGCGGGGGCGACGGGGCCGGTACCCCGCCGCCGGTCTCGCGAAAAAGATCGCGTGCATCCGCGGCCGACAGGAATCGAACGCCGTGACGGGGGAAAGGATCAGGTACGGGCAGGGCCCCGGCGCTGGATTCGCCGGGGCCCTGTTCTCGTGGTGCTGTGCTGCGGGACTGTCAGACGCTGGTCGCGCCGACTTCCACACCGTGTTCGGCGGCGAGGCGGCGCAGGTCGTCGAGCTCGGCCTGTTCCACTTCGACGAGGAAGTCGTCACCCTCGTCACGAGCCTTGGTGATGTCGGACTCGGTCGCCTTTATGCGCTGTAGAAGCCCCGTCGTGAATGCGTCCATGCTGCGCCCCCTCGTCCTGGGTCGTGGGTCGGTGGCACGGGGGTGTGCCGTTCGAAAGGGGCGATCACGTCTCTCGCGGGTGCCCAGCGCTGCCCTGCTGGGCGGCGACGGTGCCTGGACACCCCCATCGTCCACTCTGCTGTAGCGGCGGTGTACGTACCGCATGGTGCTGCGGCACATGCAGAGCGTGATCGCGGGGTGTACCTGCCGTCCTCCCCCTGCTCCCCTCCGTGGAAACCTCAACCGCAGGAGAAAATCCCGCATTCCCGCCCGGCGGCCTCCGATCCCGTTGCCCGGCCCCCTGTCTTACTGCCGACTTATGGCCGAAAAGGGCAGGATGGAGGTCACACACCCCATGGAGCCCCCTGCCCGTGTGCGCCGCCGTGCGCTACGCGAGTGGACAGAGGAAGGACAAGCGACGTGCGCGTACTCGTCGTCGAGGACGAGCAACTGCTCGCCGATGCGGTGGCCACCGGACTGCGCCGGGAGGCCATGGCCGTCGACGTCGTGTACGACGGTGCGGCCGCCCTGGAGCGCATCGGCGTCAACGACTACGACGTGGTCGTCCTCGACCGCGACCTCCCCCTGGTGCACGGCGACGACGTCTGCCGCAAGGTCGTCGAGCTCGGCATGCCCACCCGCGTGCTGATGCTCACCGCGTCCGGTGACGTCAGCGACCGCGTCGAGGGCCTGGAGATCGGCGCCGACGACTACCTCCCCAAGCCCTTCGCCTTCAGTGAGCTCATCGCGCGCGTGCGCGCCCTCGGCCGCCGCACCAGCGTGCCGTTGCCGCCCGTCCTGGAGCGGGCCGGCATCAAGCTCGACCCGAACCGCCGCGAGGTCTTCCGCGACGGCAAGGAGGTCCAGCTCGCCCCCAAGGAGTTCGCCGTCCTGGAGGTGCTGATGCGCAGCGAGGGAGCGGTGGTCAGCGCCGAGCAGCTCCTGGAGAAGGCGTGGGACGAGAACACCGACCCCTTCACCAACGTCGTGCGCGTGACCGTGATGACCCTGCGCCGCAAGCTGGGCGAGCCCCCGGTGATCGTCACCGTCCCCGGTTCGGGTTACCGGATCTGACGACCGTGGCGACCACTCCCGCACCCCCGCAGGCACCTCCCAAGCCCACCTGGGACCCGAGGAGGCAGCAGCAGCCGGTCTTCCCGTGGCTGCGCCCGACCATCCGCATACGCCTCACCCTGCTGTACGGCGGCATGTTCCTGATCGCGGGCATCCTGCTGCTGTCGATCATCTACCTGCTCGCGGCCCAGGCGATCAGCACCGGCAACCAGCCGCTGTTCAAGATCGTCAAGTTCGACAATCTCCAGGTCTCCAGCGACAACTGCCCCGCGATCAACATGGCCGGCACGGCCAACACCGTGCCGCTCCAGGAGTTCAACAACGCGATCGCCCAGTGTGTGGACCACCAGCGCCAGGCGGCCCTGGACAACCTGCTCAGCCGCTCGCTGCTGGCCCTGCTGGGCCTGGCCGTGATCGCCTTCGCGTTCGGTTACGCGATGGCCGGCCGGGTGCTGTCCCCGCTCGGCAGGATCACCCGCACCGCCCGCGCGGTGGCCGGCTCGGACCTGTCCCGCCGGATCGAGCTGGACGGCCCGGACGACGAGCTCAAGGAGCTCGCCGACACCTTCGACGACATGCTGGAGCGGCTCCAGCGGGCCTTCACCGCCCAGCAGCGCTTCGTCGGCAACGCCTCGCACGAGCTGCGCACCCCCCTGGCGATCAACCGCACGCTCCTGGAGGTGCACCTCTCGGACCCGGGCGCGCCGGTGGAGCTGCAACAGCTCGGCAAGACCCTGCTGGCCACCAACGAGCGCAGCGAGCAGCTCGTGGAGGGCCTGCTGCTGCTCGCCCGCAGCGACAACCAGATCGTCGAGCGCAAGCCGGTCGACCTGGCCGAGGTGGCCTCCCAGGCCGTCGACCAGGTGCACGCCGAGGCGGAGGCCAAGGGCGTGACGATCCGGGGCGTACGCAAGCCCGCGGTGGTCCAGGGCAACGGTGTGCTCCTGGAGCGGATCGCCCTGAACCTGGTGCAGAACGCGGTGCGCTACAACGTGCCCGAGGAGGGCTGGGTCGAGGTCAACACGGAGATCCAGCACGGCCAGGCGGTGCTGTACGTCGCGAACACCGGGCCGGTGGTCCCGGCGTACGAGATCGACAACCTTTTCGAGCCCTTCAGGCGCCTGCGTACCGAGCGCACGGGCAGCGACAAGGGTGTGGGCCTCGGCCTGTCCATCGTGCGGTCGGTGGCCCGGGCGCACGGCGGGCACATCGCGGCACAGCCCAGGGAGGGCGGTGGGCTCGTGATGAGGGTCACGCTGCCGGTCTGACGCTGTTACAAGATCGCGACACTCGCGGGGGATGTTCGCTTTGCGCTGAATTTTCCGGCGGCGCGGCACATTCCCCCGTGTGTGATCGATCACAAGGGCGGATTTCCGGCCATCTACTCTCTGTGATCATGGCTAGGGGAATAAAGCCGGGAAAATCCCTGTTTTCAGGGGTCTTGATCACGGGAAGTACAGGGTGAGGCGCCTTTGAAGTGCCTCGACAAGACCGTGTACGGTCCCCATCGCCATTCAACCCGATCGCTCTTGAGGGGTCCGGTTGGGTGTCGATTGAGTAACAGACCTTGATGTGAGGCAAAATCTCCGCCTCGGGTCGGGCACAAGTCCGGCCTCTCACGCGTTACGTGCGCTGGAGACACCGCAGACACCCAGAGGGGGAGAGCGACATGGCAACCGATTACGACACTCCACGCAAGACCGACGACGACGTCGACTCGGACAGCCTTGAAGAGCTGAAGGCCAGGCGGAACGACAAGTCAACGTCCTCGGTGGACGTAGACGAGTTCGAGGCCGCCGAAGGCCTGGAGCTGCCCGGCGCGGACCTCTCGAACGAGGAGTTGGCCGTCCGGGTGCTGCCCAAGCAGCAGGACGAGTTCACCTGCATGAGCTGCTTCCTGGTGCATCACCGCAGCCAGCTGGCCCGGGAGAAGAACGGTCAGCCGATCTGCCGCGACTGCGACTGAGGACGGGTCGGGCATGACTGGCTCGACCCCACCTCGGAAGCGCCGCTTCCCCTTGCCGGGAGCGGACTCGGGGCCGTCCGACGGCCCACGTGCGCGTGATGACGACGAGCGGGGCTCATCCGATCCGGGAGCCTCGCTCGAACCGGCGGCCGGCCGGGGTGACCTCCCGGCGTCGCCGGTGGACCAGGCCGCGCCCGTCGCCAGGCGACGGGTTGCGGCCATCCGTGACAGGGCCGTGGACATGGCCCGGGAAGGCGCCCGTAAGGGCGGCAGCCGGGCGAAAGCGGGGCTGGCGTACCTGGCGGACCGGATCATCGAGATCGCCCCGCGTGTCCCCGTACGTGACCTCGCGACCCTGCGCCGGCAGTTCCCGGGGCTCGGGCCCGAGCAGCTCGCCGACAAACTGGTGGCGGGCGCGGCGGCCGCGACCTCGGCGGTCGGGGCCGGTGTCGGGGCTGCCGCGATGCTGCCGGTGCCGCCGGCGATGCCGACCGAGCTGGCCGCGGAGATCACCGGGGTCGCGGCGATCGAGCTGAAGCTGATCGCCGAGCTCCACGAGGTGTACGGCGCGCGGCCGCCGGGGAACGTGAAGGCCCGCAGCACCGCGTATCTGTCCTCCTGGTCGGGGGAGCGCGGGATCGACGTGATGAAGCCGTCGACGATCAACACGGCCCTCGGGGGCCACATGAAGCGCGAGCTGCGCCAGCAGATCATGAAGCGGGTGGTGCGGGACCTGCCCAACCTGATGCCGTTCATGGTGGGCGCCGCGGTGGGAGCCGTCATGAACCGCCGGGACACCAGAAAACTCGCGGCGCGGATCCGGTCGGACCTGAGAAGGATCCAGGTGCCGTGGGAGGCGCTGCCGGAGCTGCCGCCGCTGGAGAAGCCGGCGGAGCCGCTGCCGATCGCGGAGCTCCCGGAGGACTTCGGGGGCTGACCCCGGCGCCGCCACCGCGCGTGGGTTCGGCACCGCCGGACCGTGCCGTGGTCGCGGAGCGCCGTCGCGGCGGGAAAGAGATCAGCGGCGGGAGCGGACGGAGCCGCGGAGAACCAGGGCCGACGGAGGAACCGTCCCCTCCGGCGGCGCAAGCCGGCCGCGGCGGCGGACCCACGGCACGAGTCGGCCGACGGCTCGGCAGGCCCCGGAGGGGCCCGTAGGCGGCTGCCGGGGGCGCCGAGCGGGTCCGGCGAGGTGCACGGCGGTTCGGCAGCGCCCCGAAGAGGCGGGGCCGGTATTCACACGCGGCTCCGCCGCGCGGGCGCGACCGGCCGCTGGGGATGATCCGGTCGCGGATCACGCCGAGGGCTCCGCCGCGCGGGCGTGACCGGTCATGACGGCGCCGCGGACCGCAGATCGCGGCGCCTCCAGCCGGGCGCTTACCCCTTCGGGCTCTTCGCCGCCTCGATGGCCGCCGCCAGGGCCTCCGGCTCCCGCGTCGACAGGTACAGGTACGGCGTCGGGTCCTCCGGGTCGGTGACCTCCACGCGCAGCGCCCCCGGGATGTAGGAGCGCAGCAGGAGGAAGGCGCGGACGTCGGCCTTGTACGTGCGCCAGGCGCGCGCCTCCTCCGCGTCCAGGATCTCCGACGAGCCCAGGGCCGACACCGGGATCTTCGCCTCGCCCGCGATCAGCGAGTCACCGACGACCCGGATCCGCGGGGAGCCGTACGAGCTGGCCACCACCGCCGCCGCCGCGGTGCCGCCGGCCAGGCCGCCCAGCATCGGCAGGGTGCCGAACGGCAGCAGGATCAGGGCGAACGAGACACCGACCAGGAAGCTGATGAACCACCACGACCGGGGGGCGGTGAGGCGTTCTTCGTACGGGGTGGCGGAGAGCTGCATGGAGCCAAGCTTGGCATGGTGTCCGGATTCACTGGACGCGCGGGTAAGGTCTGCGGCTGTGAGTGGTAGTTCCGCAGCTCTTCAGCCTCCCGCCAGTGCCCGGAAACCGGAGCGGCACCCCGACGCGCCCGCGCCCGGTGAGCTCCTCGGTGCACACTACGAACACTGTTTCGGCTGTGGCCACGAGCAGCCCCACGGGCTGCATCTGGAGGCACGGGCCGGCGAGGGCGTCTCCCTCACCGCCGAGTTCACCGTGCGCCCCGCCCACCAGGGTGCCCCCGGCCTCGCGCACGGCGGGGTGCTCGCCACCGCCCTCGACGAGACCCTGGGCTCGCTCAACTGGCTGCTGCGGAAGATCGCCGTGACGGGCCGGCTGGAGACCGACTTCGTACGGCCCGTGCCCGTCGGCACCACGCTCCACCTGGCGGCCGAGGTGGTAGCCGTGGCCGGCCGGAAGATCTACTCGACCGCCACCGGACGCATGGACGGCCCCACGGGGCCCGTCGCCGTCCGTGCCGAGGCCCTCTTCGTCGAGGTCCCGGTCGAGCACTTCGTCGACAACGGCCGCGAGGAAGAGATCCAGGCCGCCATGAAGGACCCGGACCAGGCCCGGCGCACCCGCGCCTTCGAGGTGAACCCGTGAACTCCGTACACCCCGAGACCCCGGCCGGCCCGGTGCGCCCGCTCGGCGTCCTCGTCCGCCGAGTGGACCCCGACGTACCGCTTCCGGCGTACGAGCACCCCGGTGACGCGGGAGCCGATCTGCGCACCACCGAGGCGTGCGAGCTGGAGCCCGGAGAACGGGCCGTACTGCCCACGGGAGTGTCGATCGCCCTCCCTGAGGGGTACGCGGCTTTCGTGCACCCCCGTTCGGGGCTCGCCGCCCGGTGCGGTGTGGCCCTCGTGAATGCCCCAGGGACGATTGATGCCGGGTACCGTGGGGAGATCAAGGTGATCGTGGTGAATCTCGACCCGCGCGAGGCCGTGCGGTTCGAGCGCTTCGACCGGATCGCCCAACTGGTCGTCCAGCAGGTCGAGAGGGTCCGCTTCCAGGAGGTGGCGGAACTTCCCGACTCGGCGCGGGCCGAGGGGGGCTTCGGGTCCACCGGCGGTCATGCCGCGGTGGGCGACGTGAGCGGCACAAGCGGTCAGGCCGCCGAGGGCGGTCGGACGGGTGGGAATCGATACGCTTCGGTCGTATCCGACCGGGAAGGACAGTGACGTGTTCGGACGTCGCAAGAAGAAGGGTGCCGCCGAGGACGCGGCCGGCGAGGCCGAGCAGGTCGTCGACAGCGTCGACACCGAGGCGGACGAGGAAGAGGGCGAGCGCGAGCGCGTTCGTCTGGAGCCGGAGCCCCGGCCCGACGGGCCGTGGGACGACACCGAGGTGCGCGAGGCCGGCGAGGGCCGGGTGGACCTGGGCGGTCTGTTCGTGCCCGGCGTGGACGGCATGGAGCTCCGGGTCGAGGTCGCGGGCGACGCGATCGTCGCGGCGACCGTGGTGCTGCGCGACAGCGCCATCCAGTTGCAGGCCTTCGCCGCGCCCAAGCGCGAGGGCATCTGGGGCGAGGTCCGCGAGGAGATCGCGACCGGCATCACCCAGCAGGGCGGCATCGTCGACGAGGTCGAGGGTCCGCTGGGCTGGGAGCTGCGCGCCCAGGTGCCGGTGCAGCTGCCGGACGGCACCGGCGGCTTCCAGGTCGTGCGGTTCGTCGGGGTGGACGGCCCGCGCTGGTTCCTGCGCGGTGTGATCTCCGGGCAGGGCGCGGTGCAGCCGCAGGCGGCCGGGCTGCTGGAGCAGATCTTCCGGGACACCGTGGTGGTCCGTGGCGAGGGCCCGATGGCGCCCCGCGACCCGATCGTCCTGAAGCTGCCCAACGACGCCCAGATGGTCCCCGAGGGTGTCCAGCAGGAGGAGTCCTCGCGCTTCTCCGGTGGCATGGGCCAGCTCCAGCGCGGACCGGAGATCACCGAGGTCCGGTAGCAGGACAGGCAGGCGACGAGGGCCGTACCCCGCACCGGGGTGCGGCCCTTTCACATGCGCGGGCCTTGCGGTGTGAATGACTCCCGCTTACTTCACACCTTGACGGAAGTCTGGTCCGTACCTACGGTCTCGGATCACGCCTACGTTCACAGAGGCGCTCCAGGTTCACATACGAGAACGTACGAGAACGGAGTCGCTGTGCGTCGCATCCCCCTGCTCGCGGCCGTGGGAGCCCTGCTCCTGGGCGCCTTCACGGCCCCCGCCGCCCACTCCGCACCCAGCACCTTCGTGCATCCCGGAGTCACCGTCTCCAAGGCCCAGCTGGACTTCGCCCGCACCGAGGTACTGGCCGGCGCCCAGCCCTGGAAGGCGGCCTACGACCAGATGATGGCGAGCGAGTACGCCGACCTGAACCGCACGCCCACACCCTGGGCGACGGTCGAGTGCGGCTCGTACTCGAACCCGAACCACGGCTGCACCGACGAGCGCGAGGACGCGATCGCCGCCTACACCGACGCCCTCGCCTGGTACGTCACCAAGGACGCCCGCTACGCCCAGAAGGCCATCCAGATCATGGACGCCTGGTCGGCCACCATCACCGGCCACACCAACAGCAACGCGCCCCTCCAGACCGGCTGGGCGGGCTCCTCCTGGCCCAAGGCCGCCGAGATCATCAGGTACACCTACACCGGCACCTGGGCGAACGAGGCCCGCTTCGCCACCATGCTGCGCAACGTCTACCTCCCCACCGTCATCAAGGGCTCCAACTCCAACGGCAACTGGGAGCTGTCGATGATGGAGGCCGCCGTCGGCATCTCCGTCTTCCTGGAGGACAAGGCGTCGTACGACACGGCCATGGCGAAGTTCCGCACCCGCGCGGCCGCCTACGTCTACCTGGCCTCCGACGGGTCGGTGCCGAAGACCGTGCCCAGTCAGAACCTGGACACCACCGCCAAGATCGTCTCCTACTGGCAGGGCCAGTCCACCTTCGTCACCGGCCTCACCCAGGAGACCTGCCGGGACTTCACGCACACCGGGTACGGCATCTCCGCGATCTCGCACGTCGCCGAGACCAGCCGGATCCAGGGCACCGACCTGTACGGCACGGACGTCGGCGAGCGGCTGCGGCAGGCGCTCGGTTTCCAGTCCAAGTACCAGCTGGGCACCGCCGTCCCCGGCTGGCTCTGCGGCGGCACCCTGAACCTCGGGCTCGGGCCCGTCACCGAGGTCGGCTACAACGCCCTCCACAACCGCCTGGGCATCGCCATGACCAACACGCAGACGCTCACCCTGAACAACCGGCCCGCGGGCAGCAACAACCTCTTCGTCGCCTGGGAGACCCTCACGCACGGCGACAACCCCAACTGAGCGCACGGTGACGGGCGCCGGAGCCGCCGTACCGGCGCCCATCAGGGTTGCGTCAAGGATGCCCGCTGCCGGGCTCCCTGCCCCGTTCGACCGGATTGTTGGCCGTAAGGTCGACGCTGCGTAGGCGGCAGTTGCAGGAAGACAATAGGACCATGGCACGCGGCAAGCTTCGGATCTATCTCGGTGCGGCACCGGGCGTGGGCAAGACCTACGCCATGCTCTCCGAGGCACACCGGCGCGTCGAACGGGGCACCGACTGTGTGGTCGCGTTCGTCGAGCACCACGACCGGCCGCGCACCGAGGTGATGCTGCACGGCCTGGAGCAGGTCGCGCGCAAGGAGCTGGAGTACCGGGACGCCCTGTTCACGGAGATGGACGTGGACGCCGTACTGCGCCGGAACCCCACCGTCGCCCTGGTGGACGAACTTGCCCACACCAACATCCCCGGCTCCCGCAACGCCAAGCGCTGGCAGGACGTCGAGGAGTTGCTGGCGGCCGGCATCGACGTCGTCTCCACCGTCAACATCCAGCACCTGGAGTCGCTCGGCGACGTCGTGGAGTCCATCACGGGCGTGCGCCAGCGCGAGACGGTGCCCGACGAGGTGGTACGGCGCGCGGACCAGATCGAGCTGGTCGACATGTCGCCCCAGTCACTGCGCCGGCGGATGGCGCACGGCAACATCTACCAGCCGGACAAGGTCGACGCGGCGCTGTCCAACTACTTCCGGCCCGGCAACCTCACCGCCCTGCGCGAACTCGCCCTGCTCTGGGTGGCCGACCGGGTCGACGAGTACCTGAAGCAGTACCGCAGCGAGCACCGGGTCTCGGCGATCTGGGGCTCGCGGGAGCGGATCGTCGTAGGCCTCACCGGCGGGCCGGAGGGGCGCACCCTGATCCGGCGGGCCGCGCGGCTGGCGGAGAAGGGCGCCGGCGGCGAGGTGCTCGCTGTCTACATCTCCCGCAGCGACGGCCTGACCTCGGCCTCCCCGAAGGAACTCGCCGTCCAGCGCACCCTGGTCGAGGACCTCGGCGGCACCTTCCACCACGTCGTCGGCGAGGACATCCCGGCCGCCCTGCTCGACTTCGCGCGCGGCGTCAACGCCACCCAGATCGTGCTCGGCTCCTCGCGCCGCAAGGCCTGGCAGTACGTCCTGGGACCCGGCGTCGGCGCCACCGTCGCCCGCGAGTCGGGACCCGACCTGGACGTCCACATCGTCACCCACGAGGAGGTCGCCAAGGGCCGCGGACTGCCGGTGGCCCGCGGCACCCGGCTGGGGCGCGGCCGGATCATCGCGGGCTGGCTGGTCGGCCTGGTCGGCCCGGCCGTCATGGCGGTGCTGCTCAACACCGTCGACCTCGGTCTCGCCAACGACATGCTGCTCTTCCTGACCCTCACGGTCGCGGCCGCGCTGCTCGGCGGGCTCTTCCCGGCGCTGGCGTCGGCGGCCTTCGGATCGCTGCTGCTGAACTACTTCTACACCCCGCCCCTGCACCGGCTGACCATCGCCGACCCGAAGAACATCGTGGCCATCGTGATCTTCTTCGGGGTCGCGCTGTCCGTCGCCTCGGTGGTGGACCTCGCGGCCCGCCGCACCCACCAGGCGGCCCGGCTGCGCGCCGAGTCGGAGATCCTCTCCTTCCTGGCGGGCAACGTGCTGCGCGGCGAGACCAGCCTGGAGGAGCTGCTCGAACGGGTCCGGGAGACCTTCGGCATGGAGTCCGCAGCCCTCCTGGAGCGGGCGGGCGACGTCGAGCCCTGGACCTGCGCGGGCCGCGCCGGGTTCGGGCCCGCGCTGGAGCGTCCCGAGGACGCCGACGTCGACATGCCGGTGGGCGACCACATGGCCCTCGCGCTGACCGGCCGGGTGCTGCCCGCCGAGGACCGCCGGGTGCTCGCCGCCTTCGCCGCCCAGGCCGCCGTCGTACTGGACCGCAGGCGCCTCCAGGAGGAGGCCGAGCAGGCCCGCGCGCTCGCCGAGGGCAACCGGATCCGTACGGCCCTGCTGGCCGCCGTCAGCCACGATCTGCGCACCCCGCTGGCCGGGATCAAGGCGGCGGTCTCGTCACTGCGCTCGGACGACGTGGACTGGTCCGAGGAGGACCGGGCGGAACTCCTCGAAGGCATCGAGGAGGGCGCCGACCGCCTCGACCACCTCGTCGGCAACCTGCTCGACATGTCCCGCCTCCAGACCGGCACCGTCACCCCGATCGTCCACGAGACCGACCTCGACGAGGTGGTCCCGATGGCGCTGGTCGGGGTCCCGGACGGCAGTGTGGACCTGGACGTCCCCGAGACCCTGCCGATGGTCGAGGCCGATGCCGGGCTCCTGGAGCGGTC
Source organism: Streptomyces fuscichromogenes (assembly GCF_014645815.1). Lineage (GTDB taxonomy): Bacteria > Actinomycetota > Actinomycetes > Streptomycetales > Streptomycetaceae > Streptomyces > Streptomyces fuscichromogenes. Next base: position 214,508 of record NZ_BMML01000004.1, read on the forward strand.
GGTGGCCAACCTGGTCGAGAACGCCGTCAAGTACAGCCCGCCCGAACGGCCCGTGCTGGTCTCCGCCAGCGCCATCGCGGACCGCGTGGAGGTACGGATCGTGGACCGCGGACCCGGCGTGCCCGACGAGGCCAAGGAACGCATATTCGAACCCTTCCAGCGCTACGGTGACGCTCCGCGCGGCGCCGGCGTCGGACTCGGGCTCGCGGTCGCCCGGGGCTTCGCGGAGGCGATGGGCGGCACCCTCAACGCCGAGGACACGCCCGGCGGCGGGCTCACCATGGTCCTCAGCCTCCGCGCGGCAGGATCGGTCACCGCCGTGGCAGCGGCACCCGTAGCAGAACCGGAAAGGCAGGCCTCATGCTGAGCCCGACTGGGGGTGCCCCCCAGACCCCCACGCGTGTGCTCGTGGTTGACGACGAGCCGCAGATCGTGCGTGCCCTCGTGATCAACCTCAAGGCGCGCAAGTACGAGGTCGACGCGGCCCCCGACGGCCGTACCGCCCTCGAACTGGCCGCCTCCCGCCACCCCGACGTGATCGTCCTCGACCTCGGCCTGCCCGACATGGACGGCGTCGAGGTGATCAGGGGGCTGCGCGGCTGGACCCGGGTGCCGATCCTGGTCCTCTCGGCCCGCCACACCTCCGACGAGAAGGTCGAGGCGCTCGACGCGGGCGCCGACGACTACGTCACCAAGCCCTTCGGCATGGACGAGCTGCTGGCGCGGCTGCGGGCCGCCGTACGCCGCGCCGAGCCGGTCGCCGGGGGCGGCGAGGACGACGTCCTGGTGGAGACCGAGGGGTTCACCGTCGACCTGGCCGCGAAGAAGGTCAACCGGGCTGGCCGGGACGTCCGGCTCACCCCGACCGAGTGGCACCTGCTGGAGGTGCTGGTCCGCAACACCGGCCGGCTGGTCAGCCAGAAGCAGCTGCTCCAGGAGGTGTGGGGGCCGTCGTACGGGACGGAGACCAACTACCTCCGCGTGTACATGGCACAGCTGCGCCGCAAGCTGGAGGCGGACCCGTCCCACCCGAAGCACTTCATCACGGAGCCGGGGATGGGCTACCGGTTCGAGAAGTGAGCTGGACTACGGCGGTGTCGGTGGGCCCCGGTACGCTTCAGACATGAGTGCTGTACCTCGTTCCGAAAAGCCGGCCGGCCGGTTCCGGCGCATGCTCGACCGGCTCTCCTCGTCCCAGGAGGACCTGGAGTCGGAGGAGCTGCGCGAGGACGCCGACACCGAGGGCTGCATCCGGATCGGTGACTGCCACGACCGGCAGATCGTCACCGTTACTGGTACCTTGCGCACGGTCACCCTGCGGCCGCGTGCCGGAGTCCCGGCCCTGGAGGCCGAGCTGTTCGACGGCTCCGCCGCGCTGGACGTGGTGTGGCTCGGCAGGCGTTCCATCGTGGGCATAGAACCGGGGCGCAGGCTGATCGCATCGGGCCGGATCTCGCTGAGCCGGGGCCGCCGGGTGCTGTTCAATCCCAAGTACGAACTGAGACCCCTCGGTAGGGAGTAGCCGGTGACGTCGCTCGACAAGCCGACCGAAGACACGCAGGCGGAGGACACCGCGCAGCAGGACGCGCGGGCGGTGACCGAGGCCGCGCTCTTCGAGGCGTTCGGCGGTGTCCGGGGCATGGTCGAGACGGTCCTGCCCGGCCTGCTCTTCGTCACCATCTTCACCATCAACAAGGACCTGCACTGGTCGGCCATCGCCGCCCTCGCGGTCTCCGTGGTGCTGGTCGTGGTGCGCCTCGCCATGCGGGACACCGTCAAGCACGCCTTCAGCGGTGTCTTCGGCGTCGCCTTCGGTGTCGTCTTCGCGATGATGACCGGCAACGCCAAGGACTTCTACCTCCCCGGCATGCTCTACACGCTGGGCCTGGCGCTGGCGTACATCGTCACGACCCTGTGCGGGGTCCCGCTGATCGGCCTGATCCTCGGCCCGGTCTTCAAGGAGAACCTCTCCTGGCGCACCCGCAACCCCGGCCGCAAGAAGGCCTACGCCAAGGCCAGCTGGGCCTGGGGCCTGATCCTGCTCGCCAAGTGCGCGATCCTCTTCCCGCTGTACTGGTGGGCCAACACGGCCCAACTCGGCTGGGTGCTCGTCGCGTTGAAGATCCCGCCGTTCCTGCTCGCGGTCTGGCTCACCTGGGTCTTCCTGGCCAAGGCGCCCCCGCCGATCGACGTGTTCGCGGAGATGGAGGCGGAGGAGAAGGCCGAGGAGGAGCGCAAGGCGGCGCAGGCGCAGGCCGCCGGGAGCGGCGAGACCTCGGGCACCGCCGGACGCCACCGCAAGTAGACCGTTACGACAGAAGGGCGCCCTCCGCTGCGGAGGGCGCCCTTCTTCCTGTCCGCGTCAGCTGTCTTCCCGCCGGACCGACAGCAGGTCCTCCAGCTGCTCCTCGCGGGCCTGGGCCGCGACGAAGAGGAGTTCGTCGCCCGCCTCCAGGGAGTCCTCGCGGGAGGGGGTGAGGACCCGGGTGCCGCGGATGATCGTGACCAGGGAGGTGTCCTCGGGCCACTCCACGTCACCGACCTGGGTGCCGGCCAGCGCCGACTCCTCGGGCAGCGTCAGCTCCACCAGGTTCGCGTCGCCGTGGCTGAAGCGCAGCAGGCGGACCAGGTCGCCGACCGACACCGCCTCCTCCACCAGGGCCGACATCAGGCGCGGCGTCGAGACGGCGACGTCCACGCCCCAGGACTCGTTGAAGAGCCACTCGTTCTTGGGATTGTTGACCCGGGCGACGACGCGCGGGACGCCGTACTCCGTCTTCGCGAGCAGCGAGACGACCAGGTTCACCTTGTCGTCGCCGGTCGCGGCGATCACGACGTTGCAGCGCTGCAGCGCCGCCTCGTCCAGGGAGGTGATCTCACAGGCGTCGGCCAGCAGCCACTCCGCCTGCGGGACCCGTTCGACCGAGATGGCGGTCGGGGCCTTGTCGATCAGCAGGACCTCGTGGCCGTTCTCCAGCAGCTCGCCCGCGATCGAGCGGCCGACGGCACCGGCTCCGGCAATGGCGACCCTCATCAGTGACCGCTCTCCTCTTCCGGACCCCCGGCGAAGGCGGCCTCGACCTTGTCGACGTCGTCCGTCCGCATCATCACGTGCACCAGATCGCCCTCCTGGAGGACCGTCTGCGAGGTGGGCAGCATCGCCTCGCCGAGCCGGGTCAGGAACGCGACCCGGACCCCGGTCTCCTCCTGGAGCTTGCTGATCTTGTGCCCGACCCACTTCGGCGAGGCGTGCACCTCGGCCAGCTGGACCCCGCCGGTGGGGTCGCGCCACAGCGGCTCGGCACCCGAGGGCAGCAGCCGGCGCAGCATCTGGTCGGCGGTCCAGCGGACCGTGGCCACGGTCGGGATGCCCAGGCGCTGGTAGACCTCGGCGCGCCGGGGGTCGTAGATCCGGGCCGCGACGTTCTCCACCCCGAACATCTCGCGGGCGACCCGCGCGGAGATGATGTTCGAGTTGTCGCCGCTGGAGACGGCGGCGAAGGCGCCTGCCTCCTCGATGCCCGCCTCGCGCAGGGTGTCCTGGTCGAAGCCGACACCGGTGACCCGGCGGCCGCCGAATCCCGGGCCCAGCCTGCGGAAGGCGGTGGGGTCCTGGTCGATCACGGCGACCGTGTGCCCCTGTTGCTCCAGGGTCTGGGCCAGAGCGGATCCCACTCTGCCGCAGCCCATGATGACGATGTGCACGACCGTCCTTCCGGTGTCCAAAAGTTACTGCTCAGCCCCATCAGGGTCTCAGACCGTGGCCCAAGCTACACACGCACCGTCCCGGCCGGGCACCCCTGTGCGAGGCTCATCGCCGAGTGATGCTGCGCACGCTCCAGGCGGTGAGGATTCCGAGGCCGACGAGGGCGAGCGTGGCACCGATCAGCTCTGCGGTCGCGGGCATGGGACCTCCGAAGTGCGAAGACGGGCGGGATCTGTCATCTAGGCACGGATCGGACGTAGGCTGCGGAATCCGCAGTTCCAGCCGTCTCCTTTTTCACTCGGGAGGCAGATCCGGTACTGCGGCTGGAGACCTACCAGGTGGAAGGCCTACGATCCTCTCTCGTGTCCAAACTGACCGACGTGCCCAAACGGATCCTGATCGGGCGCGCACTGCGCAGCGACAGACTGGGTGAAACGCTCCTGCCGAAGCGCATCGCGCTCCCCGTCTTCGCCTCCGACCCCCTGTCCTCCGTCGCCTACGCGCCGGGGGAGGTCCTGCTGGTCCTGTCCATCGCGGGCGTGTCGGCGTACCACTTCAGCCCCTGGATCGCGGTCGCGGTCGTCGTGCTGATGTTCACGGTGGTCGCCTCCTACCGGCAGAACGTGCACGCCTACCCGAGCGGCGGCGGCGACTACGAGGTCGCCACCACCAACCTCGGCCCCAAGGCCGGCCTGACCGTCGCCAGCGCCCTGCTCGTCGACTACGTCCTGACCGTCGCCGTCTCCATCGCCTCCGGCATCGAGAACCTCGGCTCCGCGATCCCCTTCGTCGTCGAGCACAAGGTGCTCTGCGCGGTCACCGTGATCGTGCTGCTCACGCTGATGAACCTGCGCGGCGTGAAGGAGTCCGGCAAGCTCTTCGCGATCCCGACGTACGTGTTCGTCGGCGGTGTCTTCATCATGATCGCGTGGGGTGCGTTCCGGGGCCTGGTCCTCGGGGACACGATGCGCGCGCCGACCGCGGCCTACCACATCAAGGCCGAGCACCAGGGCCTGGCGGGCTTCGCCCTGGTCTTCCTCCTGCTGCGCGCCTTCTCCTCCGGCTGTGCCGCGCTCACCGGTGTCGAGGCCATCTCCAACGGCGTCCCGGCCTTCCGCAAGCCCAAGTCGAAGAACGCGGCGAGCACGCTGGCCGCGATGGGCCTGCTGGCGGTCACCATGTTCTGCGGCATCATCGCGCTCGCCATGGTCACCAAGGTCCGCATGGCCGAGAACCCCGCCACCGACCTGATCCACAACGGCGTCGCCATCGGCTCCGGCTACGTCCAGAACCCGGTGATCTCCCAGGTCGCCGAGGCCGTCTTCGGCAAGGGCAGCTTCCTGTTCATCGTGCTCGCCGCGGCCACCGCCCTGGTCCTCTTCCTGGCCGCGAACACCGCGTACAACGGCTTCCCGCTGCTCGGCTCGATCCTCGCCCAGGACCGCTACCTGCCGCGCCAGCTGCACACCCGCGGCGACCGCCTCGCCTTCTCCAACGGCATCGTGCTGCTCGCCGGCGCCGCCGCGCTGCTCACGGTCATCTACGGCGCGGACTCGACCCGCCTGATCCAGCTCTACATCGTCGGCGTGTTCGTGTCCTTCACGCTCAGCCAGACCGGCATGGTCCGGCACTGGAACCGCCACCTGGCGACCGAGCAGGACCCGGCCAAGCGCAGCCACATGGTCCGCTCCCGCGCGATCAACGCGTTCGGCGCCTTCTTCACCGGTCTGGTGCTGGTCGTCGTCCTGGTCACGAAGTTCACCCACGGCGCCTGGGTGGCGCTGCTCGGCATGTGCATCTTCTACGCCACGATGACCGCGATCCGTAAGCACTACGACCGCGTCTCCGAGGAGATCTCGGCCCCCGAGGAGCCGGACGACGACCTGGTACGGCCGTCCCGAGTCCACTCGGTGGTGTTGATCTCGAAGATCCACCGGCCCACCCTGCGTGCCCTGGCCTACGCCAAGCTGATGCGCTCGGACACCCTGGAGGCGCTCACCGTCAACGTCGACCCGGCCGAGACGAAGGCGCTGCGCGAGGAGTGGGAACGGCGCGGGATAGACGTGCCGCTGAAGGTCCTCGACTCGCCGTACCGCGAGATCACCCGGCCGATCATCGAGTACGTCAAGGGCCTGCGCGCCCAGTCCCCGCGGGACGCGGTCTCGGTGATCATCCCGGAGTACGTCGTCGGCCACTGGTACGAGCACATCCTGCACAACCAGAGCGCGCTGCGGCTCAAGGGCCGGCTGCTGTTCACACCCGGCGTGATGGTGACGTCCGTGCCCTACCAGCTGGTGTCCTCGGAGGCGGCACGGAACCGGGCCCGCAAGCGCCAGGAATGGAACGCACCGGGTGCGGTCCGCCGAGGCCCGGCGGAACACCGGCCCAAGGAGCACAGCGGGGGTTGACCGGGGGAACCGGGGTCAACCGGGGCAGGGGAGCGGCGGCCCGCGCGGCAGGTGCCGGCTCGGTGACCACGTAGACTGGTGGGCTGTCGTCGGCCCTCGTCCGGGCCGTTTCCCTCCCCCTTGATCTGGAGTCACCCCGCCATGCAGGCAGAACCGAAGAAATCGCTGGTGGGGACGGAGTACGAGGTCGAGATCGGCCCGGTCGCGCACGGCGGGCACTGCATCGCCAGGACCGCCGAGGGCCAGGTGCTCTTCGTCCGGCACGCGCTGCCCGGCGAGCGGGCGGTGGCACGGGTGACCGAGGGCGAGGAGGGCGCCCGCTTCCTGCGCGCGGACGCGGTGGACATCCTGGACCCGTCCAAGGACCGCGTCGAGGCTCCCTGTCCCTACGCCGGCCCCGGCCGCTGCGGCGGCTGCGACTGGCAGCACGCCAAGCCGGGCGCCCAGCGCCGGCTCAAGGGCGAGGTGATCGCCGAACAGCTGAAGCGGCTGGCCGGTCTCACCCCGGAGGACGCCGGGTGGGACGGCACGGTGATGCCCGCCGAGGGCGACAAGCTGCCGGCGGGCGAGGTGCCGCAGTGGCGGACCCGGGTGCAGTACGCCGTCGACGCCGACGGCAACGCGGGACTGCGCCGGCACCGCTCGCACGAGGTGGAGCCGATCGAGCACTGCATGATCGCGGCGCCGGGCGTCAGCGAACTGGGCATCGAGGAGCGGGACTGGTCGGGCATGGCCGCGGTGGAGGCGATCGCCGCGACGGGCTCCCAGGACCGCATGGTCATCCTGGAGCCGCGCCCGGGCGCGCGCCTTCCCCTGGTCGAGCTCGACAAGCCGGTCTCGGTGATGCGGGTCGACGAGCACGACGGCGGGATCCACCGCGTCCACGGCCGCGCCTTCGTCCGCGAACGCGCCGACGGCCGTACCCACCGGGTCGGCAGCGGCGGCTTCTGGCAGGTCCACCCGATGGCGGCCGACACCCTGGTCACCGCGGTCATGCAGGGGCTGCTGCCGCGCAAGGGGGAGATGGCGCTGGACCTCTACTGCGGGGTCGGCCTCTTCGCCGGGGCCCTCGCCGACCGCCTCGGCGAGAAGGGTGCGGTCCTCGGCATCGAGTCCGGCAAGCGCGCGGTGGAGGACGCCCGCCACAACCTCGCCGACTTCCCCCGGGTCCGCGTCGAACAGGGCAAGGTCGAGTCGGTCCTGCCGCGCACGGGCATCACGGAGGTCGACCTCATCGTCCTCGACCCGCCCCGCGCGGGCGCGGGCCGCAAGACGGTCGAGCACCTGACGTCGCTGAGCGCCCGCCGCATCGCCTACGTAGCCTGCGACCCGGCGGCACTCGCCCGCGACCTGGCGTACTTCCGGGACGGGGGCTACCGGGTGCGGACACTGCGGGCGTTCGACCTGTTCCCGATGACGCACCATGTGGAGTGCGTGGCGATCCTGGAGCCGGTGGGGAAGGGTGCCTGACCCGCGGTTCTGCCCGTGCGGATGATGCGCGGTGCGGGCGTTACGGGCGATGTCCTGACGCTGAGACGGTGCTCGTGACGCTCGTTCGACGCGCGTTCTGACGGGATGTCGGCAGGTGTTCGGGATCCAACCGCTGCGGCGGTCCTGAGGGGCGGCGTCACTCGACGGTTCTTGTGGAGGCGCCTCCTCGATCCGCCGGTGAGGGCGGCGCCCGTACTGGGCCAGGGCTTTGAGGTCCGGCCTCGTCCTTGTCGGGGCTGTTCGTGTCAGGCGCAGAAGGTGGGATTGACGGCCGGCGCCGGTGTCTCGGTCAGGCCTCCTCGGCGGGGAACACCTCGTCGACGGCTCGGCGCAGTGTTTCGCGTACGACCGCCGGGTCGCCGAGTTCTGCTGCCTGGAACGCGCCGTCGTGCAGCAGGACGAGTACGCGTGCGGCGTGCTCGGGGTCCGAATGACCCAGGCCGGTGGAGAGTTCGCGGAACACCTCGAACAGCCAGGTGCGTTGGTCGTCGATGACCGCGCGCACCGGATGGGTGCGGTCGGGGTACTCGGCGGCCGCGTTGAGGAACTGGCAGCCGCGGAAGCCGTCTTCGAGGGTCGCGTCGCCGAGGACGGCCATCACCGCACGGATCGCCTCGCGCGGTGACCTGCCGTCTCGCGCACGGCCGACAGCGTCCCGGATCCCCGTGGCGGTCGTCGCCAGGTAGGCGGAGACCAGGTCGTCCTTGCTGGGGTAGTGCCGATAGAAGGTGGCCCGCGTGACCTGGGCCTCGGTGATGAGGCGCTCGACACCGACAGCGTGGATGCCCTCCGCGTAGAACAGGCGGGACGCGGTGCGCAGCAGCCGGTCCTTGGGGTGGAGCTCCGAGGCGGTCTTCATACACCCATCGTAAAGAAAGACCAGTCGTTCTGGACGGTCGCCCTCGTCACGTTGCCGCACCTAGGGAGAACGACTAGTCTTTCTTGAAGAAAGACCGGTCATTCTCCCTGAGAGGTACGGAACCCAACCCATGAGCACCACCCCCACGATTGTTCTCGTCCACGGCGCCTTCGGCGACTCCGGCATGTGGAAGGGCGTCATCGCCAAGCTCCAGGCGCAGGGATACACCACCCTCGCCGTCTCGAACCCGCTCCGCGGCCTGGAGTCCGACGCCCAGTACGCGGCCACCGTCGCCGAGACCGTGGACGGCCCGGTCGTCCTGGTCGGCCATTCCTATGCCGGCGCGATCATCACCCGCGCCGCCCGCGACGCGTCGAACGTCGAGGCCCTGGTCTATGTGGCCGCCTTCCAGCCCGACGAGGGCGAGAGCTGCCTGGAGAACGCCGCTCGCTTCCCGGGCGCCAAGATGGGCCCGGACACCACCGTCGCCACCGAGCACGAGGGCGAACCGGAGCTGCGCATCCTGCCTGAGCACTACCGGGACGTCATCGCCGGTGACCTGCCCGCCGAGGTCACCGACGTCCTCGCGGTCACCCAGCGCTCGGTGCGCGTGCAGGCCCTGACGGCGGAGCTTTCCGGTCGGCCGGCCTGGCGCACGCTGCCGTCGTGGGCAGTGATCGCGACTCAGGACAATGCGATCCCCGGCCAAGCGCAGGAGTTCATGGCCGAGCGCGCCGGATCGCACGTCGTGCGCGTGGCGGCGTCGCACGCGGTAGCCATCTCACAGCCCGACGCCGTGGCCGACCTCGTCATCGAGGCTGCCAAGGCCACCCGCTGACCCCTCCGCCACTGCCACGGCCACTTCCGGCTCCGGTGAGGGTGGAACCGATCGGCACGGACGATCACGAGATCCATCGGCTTCGCCGCAGCCGGAAGTACTCCTCGGTGCCCTTCGCCGTCATCTCGTACTCGGTCCGGGGCGGGGTCGTTGCGCACCTGGTAGCCGTCGGCCCGCCCGTGCTGGCGCACGGCGCCCAGCATGAGAAGACGGATGGCTGACCTGCGCTCCAGATCACGGCCTCGTGCGGTGGCCGGACCCGCGCGGTCGCGGCGGACGGCCGCCGGCACCAGGGTGGAGTCGGCGCGCGGTCTCGCGCCCGGTGTGAGACGAAAACCGGACATCGCGCACGGGCAGGGGCGGCGGTCGGGAACAATGGACCCACGATGACCTCGCAGGACTACAGCCCGTTCGCACACCTCACCGTGCCCAACTCCGCCCTCTACCGGCAGGTGATGCGGGCGTTCCTCGACGCCAAGGAGCGGTTCGCGGTGCATCTGCGGCCGGAGGACGTGTTCGCGGCGCTGGACGCGGATGCCCGGCCCGGTGACGTCGAGGCGGTGGTGACGGCGCTGGACAGGCTTGTGGGGTGGGGGAACCTGCGGGCCGATCCGGACCACGCCCGGGTGACGGCCGTCGAGGACTTCTACCGCAGGCGGTTCATCTACCAGCTCACCCGGGCCGGCGAGGCGGCCGAGGCGGCGCTCGGGACGTACGACGCGACGCTCGGGCGGCGCGGGGAACTCCAGGCGGTCGCGCTGCGCGACATCGTCACGCAGTTGCGGGCGCTGCTGGTGATCGCCCAGGAGGACGAGCCGGATCCGGCCAAGGCGTACATCGCGCTGTCCGTCCTCACGGCTCGATTCACCGACCTCGCGGACAACGCGCGTGCCTTCATGGGCTCATTGCAGCGCACCATCGACCTGCACGACATCCAGGTCGAGGGGTTCCTCGCGTACAAGGACCGGCTGATCCAGTACCTGGAGCGGTTCATCCAGGATCTGATCACACTCGGTGGGCGGATCGCCCTGCTCATCGGCGAGTTGGAGGAACAGGGGAGGGTGGCGCCACTGCTGGCCCTCGCCGCCGGGCGGGAGGCCGCCGACGCCGCTCCCGAGGAGGCCGAGCGGGCGGAGGCGATGGCGTACGAGAGGTGGGCCGCTCGCTGGTCCGGGCTCGCCCAGTGGTTCGTGTCGGAGGAGGGGCGGGAGTCACAGGCTCGGCTGCTGCGCGGGCGAGCCCTCGGAGCCATTCCTCAATTGCTGGCTGTTGTCAGGCAGTTGAACGAGCGACGGGCCGGGCGCTCGGACCGCTCCGCGGACTTCCGCACACTGGCCCGCTGGTTCGCCCAGGCGCCGGACGACGAGACGCGGCACCGGCTGTGGCGGGTGGCGTTCGGGCTCCACTCGTCCCGGCACCTCACCGTCGACGCCGACACCCTCGCCGAACGCGCCGCCGTACCGGAGCCCGCCGCGACGCCCTGGGCCAAGGCGCGCCCCCTGCGGATCAGCCCCCAGCTGCGTCGTACCGGAAGCTACGAACGCCGGGGCAGGCCACGCCGAGTGGCGGACCGCGGCGAGGCGAAACGCCGGCTCGCCGAACTCGCCGCCCGCCAGACGGCGGAGGCCAGGCAGGCCCGCGACCGGCTCGTGACGGGCGGGCCGGTACGGCTGTCCCGGCTCGGTGAACTCGACCCCCTCGCCTTCCAGCTGTTCCTGCGGCTGCTCGGCGACGCCCTCGCCACCTGGCGACCGGGCATGAGGACCACCACGGCGACCGGCTCGGACGGTTCCATGGAGATACGGCTGACCGCGCTCGACGACGGCACGACAGCCGAAGTGCGCACTCTCGACGGCGTGTTCAGCGGCCCCGACCACCTGATCGACATCATCGACCTCACCACGACCGGCACGGGGGAGGGCCGGTGACCGACTCCGCCGGCCCCCCTGGCCCCACCGGCCCCATCGGCGGCACCGGCCCCTCCGGCCCTCTCGCGGAAGTCCTCGAAGGCCAGCGTGAGGCCGAACTCCAGCGTGCCGCACGCGCGTTGCTGAAGGAGCCGCTGCTGACCGCCGACGGTCCGTACACCGAGGAGTTCCGGCTGGTTCGTCGGCACGCCACCGCACTGCGCGACTGGTTCGACCGCAATGTCGGCTGGACGCTGCGCACCGACGCCGACGCGGCCCGGCTGCGCAAGACACCCGGCACCCTCACCGACGCCACCCACCCCGCCCGCGAGACGGCCCGCACCGCCCTGCCCTTCACCCGCCGCCGCTACGTCCTGCTCTGCCTGACCCTCGCCGCCCTGGAGCGCGGCGAGGCCCAGGTCGCCCTCGGCCGTCTCGCCGAACAGGTCGTCCTGGCCGCCGCCGACCCCGAACTCCTCGCCGCCGGAATCGAGTTCACCCTGGAACGGCGCGACGAACGCCTCGACCTCGCCGCCGTCGTACGTCTGCTGCTCCGGATCGGCGTGCTGCGGCGGGTCGCCGGTGACGAGGAGGCGTACGTCAGCGGCTCCGGTGACGTGCTGTACGACGTACGCCGGCGGGTTCTCGCCGGGATGCCCGCCGCCCTGCGCGGTCCCTCCCTGATCGAGGCCGAGGACTTCGCCGAACGACTGACGGAGATGACGGCACGGACCGCCCTCGACAGCGACGAACTGCGCTTCCGGGCCATCCGCTGGAAACTGACCCGCCGCCTCCTCGACGACCCCGTGCTCTATTACGACGATCTCACCGACGACGAACTCGGCTACCTCACCCGGCAACGCGGCTTCATCACCGCCCGCATCACCGAACTGACCGGACTGGTCGCCGAGGTCCGGGCCGAGGGCATCGCCATGGTCGACCCCCTGGACGACCTCACCGACGTACGCATGCCGGAACAGGGCACCCACGGCCACGTCACCCTGCTCCTCGCCCAGCACCTGGCACGGGCCGACGGGCCCGTCACGGTCGCTGAACTGGCCGCGCACGTACGCGAACTCGCGGTGGAGCACGGCAACTTCTGGTCGAAGACGGCCCGCGAGCCGGGAGCCGAACCCGGGCTCGTGGCGCAGGCCCTGACCAAGCTCCAGGCCCTCGGGCTCGCCGAGCACACCCCGCGAGGCGTCGTGCCCCGCCCCGCCCTCGCGCGGTACGCGGTCGGCGACGCCGTCACCAGAACGACCGGCGACGAAAGGTGACCCGCGCCGTGACCGCGCCGACCATACAGACCGCGTCCCCGAACTTCGTCCTCCCCGCCCCCGCGCCCGGCCGCTGGCGGCCGCTGCGGATCGGGCTCGTCGACCTGTTCCACTACGACGTCGAGGAGTTCTGGTTCCGCGACGGCCGGCTGCTGCTGCGCGGCAACAACGGCACCGGCAAGTCGAAGGTGCTCGCCCTCACCCTGCCGTTCCTGCTGGACGGCGACCTCTCTGCGCGCCGTGTCGAGCCCGACGGCGACCCCGGCAAGCGGATGGAGTGGAACCTGCTCCTGGGCGGCGAACACCCCCATCCGGAACGGCTCGGCTACACCTGGATCGAGTTCGGCCGGCTCGACGACACCACCGGCGAGGCCCACTTCCGCACCCTGCTGTGCGGCCTGAAGGCCGTCGCCGGACGCGGTATCGCCCGCCACTGGTTCGCCGTCACCACCCAGCGGATCGCCGCCGGACTCGACCTGCTCGACGCCACCGGCACCGCCCTGTCCCGGGACCGGCTCGCCGAGGCCATCGGCGGCCACGGCATGGTGTACGACACCGCCAGGGCCTACCGCCGAGCGGTCGACGAGGCCCTGTTCGGGCTGGGGGAACGGCGCTACGGCGCGCTCGTCGACCTCCTCATCCAGCTGCGCCAGCCCCAGCTGTCCAAGCGGCCCAACGAGGCCGCCCTGTCGCGGGCGCTGACGGAGGCGCTGCCGCCGATGGACCAGGCGGTCATCGCCGACGCCGCGGAGGCGTTCCGGTCGCTGGACGAGGAGAAGGAGGAGCTGCGGGCGGCCCGCGAGGCCGAACAGGCGTCGTCGGCGTTCCTCGACCACTACCGGCGCTACGCCCGCATCGCCGCCCGCCGCCGGGCCCGCCTGCCCCGCGCCGAACACGCCCGCTACGAACACCTCCAGCGGGAACTGGCGAGGGCGCAGACCGATCACGACCGGGCCGTGACCGACCGGAACGAGGCGCAGGACCGGGCGGTCGCGCTCGCCGAGCGGGCGGCACGGCTCAGCGCCCAGGAAGCCGCACTGCGGTCGGGTCCCGAGATGCGCGACGCCCGCGCCCTCGACCAGGCGGCGGCCGACGCCTCCCGCACGGCAGGGGACGCCGCCCGCTCCGAGGCGGACCGGCGGCAGGCCGCCGAAGCGCACACCCGGGCCCGCGGCCGGCTCGCCACCGCCACGAACCGGCTGACCGCCGCCCAGGATGCCCTGGACGACATCGAGGGCCGGGTCGCTGACAGCGCGACGGTGGCGCGCATCGACATACCCCAGACCTCCGGAGCCCCCACCCCGGCCCTGCGCCGTGCCGCCGACGAGGCCACGGCGAGCAGGCGGCGGGCCGTCGACCTTGTGGAGACCCTCGTGACGGCGGCCGAGAGCGCGGAAGGCGCCCGCAAGGCCGCCCGGCTGCGCGCCGACGAGGCCGACGAGGAGGCCGGGCACAGCGCGGAGCTGCTGGCCGAGGCCGAGGAGACGGCCAAGGAGGCGGGGCACGCCCTGGTCGCGGTCGTACGGGAGAAGCTGTCGGCGTTCGTGGAACTGCGTGTCGACGGGCTGCCGGGGGTGCTCGACGCCGTGCAGAGCTGGACGGGCAGCCTGGACGGGCCCCATCCGGCCCGACTCGCCGCCAGCGCCGCCCACCGCGTACTCGGCGCCCGACTGGCCGACCGGGCCGCGGCGTTGGCCCAGTCGGAGGCGGCGACGGCCGCACGCCTGCGTCTCGGGGCCGAGGAACTGGCCGCCCTGGAAACCGGCGGGCAACGCGGCCCCACCGCCCCTCACACCCGCACCGCCGATCTCCGCAGCCGCGCCCTCGGCGCCCCGCTGTGGCGTCTCGTCGACTTCCGCCCGCACGTGACGGAAGCGCAACGGGCGGGCTTGGAAGCCGCGTTGGAGGCCTCCGGGCTCCTCGACGCCTGGGTGCGGCCGGACGGCGCGGCGGTGCGGGCGGACGGCCACGACGTACTCCTCGACCCGCTCGACCTGCCCACCGGAAACGGGCTCGACCGCGCCTTGTGCCCGGCTGTCGACCACGCCGACGCCGGGGCCGCGGCCGTCGGCGAGCACACCGTCCAGCGACTGCTGGCCGCCATCGCGCTGGTGGACGTCGGCAAGGACGGTGACAGCCGTACCTGGGTCTCCATCGACGGCCGCTTCCGGGTCGGCGCGCTCACCGGCGGCTGGGCCAAGGACAGCGCCCAGTACGTGGGAGAGGGGGCCCGCGAACGGGACCGCCGCAACCGGATCGGCGAACTGCTCGTCGAACAGGCGGCCTTGGCGGCCGAAGGGGAGCAACTCGCCGGGGAGCGCGGGGTGGTGTACGAGCGGCGCACCGTACTCGACGCCGAACTCGCCGTCGTACCCGGCGAAGACGACCTGCGCCACGCCCACGCCCGGCTCGGCGTGGCTGCCGAAGCCGTCCACCGGGCCCGTACCCGGCAGCGGGAGCGGGCCGCCGAACTGGCCCGCGCGGCCGCCGACGCCGACCGTACGGCGAACGAACTCGGCGACACGGCGGGCGACCTGAACCTTCCCGTCGGCCGGGACGGCCTGGCCGCCGTACGGCAGGCACTCGTCGACCACGCCGTCCACCTCGCCGCACTCTGGCCCGCGGCGCGTGAGCGCGTGGACGCCGAGCATGCGGTTGACGGGGAACGCGCCGAGGCCGGCCGCGCCGAGCGACTCGGTGCCGAACTCGTCGGCCGGGCCACCGAGTCGGCCCGGCTCGCCGCGGCCGCCGACGAACACCTGCGCACCCTCCGCTCCACCGTCGGTGCGGCCGTCGCCGAACTCCAGCGGCGGCTGGCCGAGACCGGGGAGGCCGCACGCGTCTGTGAGCGCGAACGACAGCGGGCCCAGGAGGACATCCAGGCCGCCGACCGGCGGGCCGGCCACGCCGAGGGGCGCATCGAGCGGCTCGCGGACGATGTCACCGACGCCACCACCGCCCGCGAACGGGCCGTCGCCGCGCTCCAGCGGTTCACGGCGACCGGACTCCTCGCCGTAGCCCTCCCCGGCCTGTCCGTACCGGACGAGGACGGCGGACCGTGGGCGGCCACCCCCGCCGTGACCCTCGCCCGCGCCGTCGAGTCCCGGCTGGCCACGATCGACGACTCCGACGCGGCCTGGGAACGCATCCAGAAACATCTCAGCGAGGAACTCGGCCGGCTCCAGGACGCGTTGTCCCGGCACGGCCACACCGCCACGGCCCGCCCCGGCGAGGACGGCATGCGCGTCGACATCGTCTACCAGGGCCGCGAACGTGCGGTACCCGAACTCGCCGAAGCCCTCGCCGCCGAGGTCGCCGAACTGACCCGCATCCTCTCCGCGCACGAACGCGAGATCCTGCAGACCCATCTGATCACCGAGGTCGCCGGCACCCTCCAGGAGCTGATCGGCGCGGCCGAACGCCAAGTGCGCGCCATGAACAAGGAGTTGGAGGAGCGGCCGACGTCCACGGGCATGAAGCTGCGCCTGGTCTGGCGCGCCTCCCGCCGCGCTCCGCAGGGGCTGGCCCAGGCCCGGGACCGGCTGCGCCAGTCGGCCGACGCCTGGTCGCCCGAGGACCGGGCCGCAGTCGGCGCCTTCCTCCAGGAGCAGATCGCCCGCCGGCAGGCCGACGACCGCGCCGGCAGCTGGCAGGAGGACCTCACCGCGGCCCTCGACTACCGCGCCTGGCACGAGTTCGGCGTCGAACGCCACCAGCACGGCAAATGGGTACCGGCCACCGGCCCCGCCTCCGGCGGCGAGCGGGTGCTGGCCGCGTCCGTCCCGCTCTTCGCCGCCGCCTCCTCCCACTACGCGAGCGCGGGTGGCGCCCACGCCCCGCGCCTGGTCACCCTCGACGAGGCGTTCGCCGGAGTCGACGACGACTCCCGTGCCAAGTGTCTGGGCCTGCTCCGTGCCTTCGACCTCGACGTCGTCATGACCAGCGAACGCGAGTGGGCCTGCTACCCGCAGGTGCCCGGCATCGCCATCGCCCAGCTGTCCCGGGTCGACGACATCGACGCCGTCCTGGTGACCAGATGGGAGTGGGACGGCGGCGAACGGCGACGCGGTCCCGAGCCCGGCGCCACCGTGGGGCCGGTATCGGTTCCCGCCCAGGTGCACACCCCCGCCGCCATGGTGGAACCGGGGACCCCATGGACGTGAACCCCCCGGTGGCCGAAACGAAGGTCGACGGCGAACGGCTCGGGCGGCTGCTCGGGGACCCGGGACTCGCCTGGCTTGTGGAACGCGTCCGGCAACGGATCGCGGCGGGGCGGCCGCTCACCGGGACGGTCACCCTGGCCCGCCCGGACGACCTCCAACGCCAGGCCGCCGAAAGGCTGCTGGGACGTTCTCCGAGTACCGGCCGGTCCCTGACCCTCCGCCTCGACACGGTGGACGAGATCCTGCGTCGCTCCGGCGTCAGCCCGGACGGCCTGGAGACCGCCGTCGTCGCCCTCACCGGGCCCGTCACACCGCGCGCGGAGACGAGGGACAGGCAGGCCGAGGCATGGCAGGAGGCACTGGCCCCGCTCACCACCGTGACGGTCGAACTGGCGGACTGGGCCGCGCGGATCCGTGAGGACGGTCTCGTACGGCGACTCGCCCGCACCCCCGAGGCCGCCGGCCCCCTGATCTCGGCCGCGGTTCGGACACTGCACGCGCTGCCCGTCGACCCTCCGACGTCACGGGCGGCGTTCGCGGCACTCCATCTGACCGGAGCCCACGCCCTGGACGAGGGAACCCCGCTCGCCACGCTGGTGCTCTCGGGGATCCGTACGCTGACCGGCTTCCCCGACGGCACCGGCGCCGAGTGGCGGCGCGAGGCCTGGGCCTCGGCCGGGCTGCTCAAGGACGACGTGTCGTCCACCGTGCTCACCCTCAACCTGCGCGGCACACCCGCCCTCGACTGGACGGCCGACGAGGGCGAACCCGCGGTCCTGACGCTGCGTTCCCTCAACCGCCGGACCACGAACGGGATCACGACGGCGACCGGACACGTCCACGTGTGCGAGAACCCGGCCGTCCTGTCCGCCGCCGCAGACGCCCTCGGCCCGGCATGCCCGCCCATGGTGTGCCTCCAGGGGCAGCCTTCGGCGGCCGCGCTCACCCTGCTGCGCGGCCTCTCCGCGTCCGGAGCGGTACTCCTGCACCACGCGGACTTCGACTGGGGTGGGGTGCGGATCGCCACCGCCCTCGGCCGGGTCGCCCGGTGGCGCCCCTGGCGGTACGAAGCCACCGACTACCAGGAGGCCGTGACCGGGGTGAGCGAGCCGCAGCACCTGACGGGCACGGCCGCCGCGACGCCATGGGATCCGCGCCTGGCCACCGTGATGGCCGAGCACGGGGTGCGCGTCGAGGAGGAGTCGATCCTCGACGCTCTGCTCTCGGATCTGCGGGCCGCGGCGCACTGAGCCACGGGGGACGGTGCCCCGGCTGCTCTACCGGCGGCCGCTTCGGCGGCCGGTCGGTGGGCCGGCGGTCAGGTGAAATCGGGGAGGGGGCGGCGGGCGACCTCGTGAGCGTCGGCCGGCGGCACGCCCAGCATGCGCAGGACCATTTCGGCGAGATTCACGGCGGCCTCGTCGCCGTCCAGGTCGGGGCGGGCGAATCTCAGCTCCACCAGGGACAGCAGGGTTCCGCCCAGTGCCGAGAGGGCGACCGTGGGGTCGACGGTGGTGAAGCGGCCGGACGCCATGCCGGCCTCCAGGTCACGCAGGGCCCGCCGGGCCAGGCCGTTGTCCGCGTGGATGTGGCCGAGGCCGCGACGGCGCAGGACCTGCATCAGTTCCGGGTGGGAGTCGGCCATGCGGGCGCTCAGCCGAAAGCCCGCCGCGACCAGTTCCGCCGGGTCGTCGATCCCCGTCAGGCGGTCGTCGGAGTTCTGGCCGAACTCCTCCAGGGCGTCCACCACGGCCGCGTCGAACAGCTCCGCCTTCGACTCGAAGTGGTTGTAGAAGGAGCCGAAGCCGACATCCGCGCGCTCGGCGATCATCTGGATGCTGGCGCTGGTGTCCCCGGTCTCGGCCAGTATCTGCCGCGCCGCACGGATGAGCGCGCGACGGGTCTCGGCGCGGCGCCGCTCGAACCGGTTGCTGGGCGGGGCTGACGTAGGCATGCGCAGAGTGTAACCGCGTGACGATCGTGGTCGCAGTCCTGATGAATTCATCATTTCCTGCCGCGAGTGCCTTGACGAAGAGATTCTCAAAGTTGATGATTTCCTCATTGTGGCAATGTCGCTCGGAGGGCACCATGTCTGAAACCCGCGTCCAGGCGGCCGACGTCAGGACGGCCCACCAGGACCTGCACAGCGAGCAGGGCGCCCTGCGGGGCGAACACCCCGGCCGGTCCCGGAACCCGGTCATCAAGGTCGCCGACCTGGCCTGGCTGGAGTTCGAGAAGCCCGATCTGCGGCGGGCCGAGGTCTTCGCCCGGGACTTCGGCTTCCAGGTCGCCGCCCGCACGGAGCGGGAGCTGTGGCTGCGCGGCACCTTCGCGGGCTCACCCTGTGTGGTGATCCGGCGCGGCCGCACCTCCCGTTTCATCGGCCCGGCCTTCCGGGCCGCCGAGCGGGCCGACCTGGACCGCCTCGGGCGCGCCACCGGCTCCGACGTGCGCGACGTCGACGGCGCCGCCGTGCCGGGCGGCGGCAAGGCGGTCGACCTGCTCGACCCCTCGGGCTTCCCCGTGCGCGTGGTGCACTGCGGCGAGCGGCTGTCCGCGCTCCCGGAGCAGCGGCCGCTGCCGCTGAACTTCGGCACCGGCCACCGCCGTACGAACGCCACGCAGCGCCCGCCCCGCGAGCCGTCCCGGATCCAGCGCCTGGGGCATGTGGTGCTGGAGACGCGGGTGTTCGGCCGGGCGCTGGACTGGTACCTGGACACGCTCGGCATGATCGTGTCCGACTTCCTGTTCCTGGACGGGCAGCGCGACCGGGGTCCGACGATGGCGTTCATCCGCTGCGACCTGGGCAGCGTGCCGGTCGATCACCACGCGCTGGCGATGCATCTGGGGCCGGGCACCGGCTATGTCCACTCCGCCTACCAGGTCACCGACCTGGACTCGATCGCGACCGGCGGCGAATACCTCAAGGAGCGTGGATACAAGCGCAGTTGGGGGATCGGTCGGCACATCCAGGGCAGCCAGCTCTTCGACTACTGGCGCGACCCCGACCACTTCATGCTGGAGCACTTCGCCGACGGCGACCTGTTCTCCCGCGACCTCGAACCCGGCTGGGCGCCGATGTCGACGAGCGGCCTCGCCCAGTGGGGCCCGCCCGCCACCCGCGACTTCCTGGGCACGAGCCCCACCCCGCAGCGCGTCCGCGATGTCGTACAGGCCCTGCGCGGCGACAACGAGATGGATGCCGCGCGCCTGCTCGGCCTGCTCAGGGCCGCCAACTCCTGAACCCCCGACCCCCTCACAAAGGCAATGCGATGAGTACCAATGTCCTGCGTACCGCCGACGGCTGGTGGGTCCTCCGCGGCGACCGGGCCGTCCCCGTCGACACCAGGGCTGCCACCACCGCCGAGCTGCTCGCCGACCGTGCCGCCGTAAGAGAGGCGGCTCTTTCGGGTGCGGCGGGTACACCCGTCGCCGGCCTGGTGGCCCTCTCACCGGTCACCACCCCCTGCCGGGTCGTCGCCCAGATGGTCAACTACCGCAGCCACGCCCGGGATTCGGGCTTCACCGGCGATGTCCCGCCCGCCTTCTTCCGCAAGGCGTCCGGCTCGGTCAGCGGTCCGGGCGAGGCCATCGTCCGCCCGGCGCACGTCAGGTTCCTCGACTACGAGATCGAACTCGGGCTCGTCATGGCCGGGTCCCTTCCCATCGGCGCCGTCGTCGAGGACCGGGACCTGCCCTCGTACGTCGCCGGGCTCGTCATCACCAACGACGTCAGCGCGCGCGAGATCCAGCTGACCAGGACGCAGTTCTACGAGAGCAAGTCCTACCCCACGTTCACGCCGACCGGCCCCCACCTCGCGCTCCTGGAGCCGGAGGACTTCGGCCATCTTCTCGACCTGCGGCTGAAGTTGAGCGTCAACGGTGAGGCGCGGCAGGACCGCACCCTGGCCGACATGATCGTCCGCCCGGCGCGGGCGCTGACCCTGCTGGCCCGCTTCCAGACCCTTCGGGCCGGCGACCTGCTGCTCACCGGCACCCCCGGTGGCACGGCGCTGAAGGCCCCGCCGAAGGCCGTCGAGAAGATCGGCGCGCTGCTGCCGCCCGCGGTGAAGTGGAAGGCGTTCTTCAGAAGCCAGGCGAGGAACCCGCGCTACCTGCGCACCGGGGACGTGATCACGGCGACGATCGCGACCCCGGACGGCCGGATCGACCTCGGCGAGCAGCGCACGCCCGTCGCGGCCGCGAACCGACACCCGGGGTGAGCCGCACATGACCGTCGACGAAGCCGCACGGGTGCCCGTCGTGATCGTCGGAGCCGGGCCGGTGGGCGTGACCGCCGCCCTTCTCCTGGCCCGGCACGGGGTCCGCAGTGTCGTCCTCGAACGCCACCGGGACGTCTACCCGCTCCCGCGCGCCGTCGCGGGCGACGACGAGATCCACCGGATCCTCCAGGCCGCGGGCGTAGGCGAGGAGTTCACCGCGATCTCCCGTCCGGCAGGCGGGCTGCGGCTGCTGGACGCCCGGCACCGGGTGATGGCCGAGTTCCGGCGCTCCCGGCAGGGCCGTCACGGCTATCCGCAGTCCAGCATGTTCGACCAGCCCGAGCTGGAAGGCCTGCTGCGCGCCGAGCTGGCCCGGCGCCCCGGGTGCGAGCTGCGTGGTGGCGTGGAGGTCACCGGCGTCGGCCCGGACACCGCGGGCCCCGTCCGGGTGACCTACCGTGACGACACCGGCGACCACGAGCTGTGGGCCGAGGCGGTCCTCGGCTGCGACGGCGCGGGCAGCCTCACCCGCGAGGCGATCGGCGGCCTCTGGGAGGACCTGCGCTTCGAGGAGCGCTGGACCGTCATCGACGCCGAGACGACGGGCCCCGTCCGTTGCTGGGAGGGCGTCGACCAGGTCTGCGACCCGGAGCGGCCGGGGACCTTCATGCGGGTGAACGACACCCGCTACCGCTGGGAGTTCCGGCTCCGGGACGGGCGGCAGACGGTCCGCGAGCTGATCGCCCCGTGGCTGCCGCCCTCGTACGACGGGGACTTCGAGGTCGTCCGCGAGACGCAGTACACCTTCCGGGCGTGCGTCGCCGACCGTTGGCGCGGCGGACGGGTCTTCCTGCTCGGGGACGCCGCTCACCTCACCCCGCCGTTCGTCGGACAGGGGCTGTGCTCGGGGCTGCGGGACGCCCGCAACCTCACGTGGAAGCTCGCCCGCGTGCTCCGACAGGGCGCGGACGAACGGCTGTTGGACACCTACGAGAGCGAACGCAGACCGCACGCCCGGCACGTGGTCCGGCTCGCGGTCGTCATGGGCTGGGCCATGACCGGCGGCCAGGACGGCGCCGCCGCGACCCGCCGCAGGGTGCTGGCCGCGCTGTGCCGGGTACCCGGCCTGACCGAACTGGCCGGCCGCGACCTCGGGCGGCCGCTGACCGCCGGACCGCTCGTGCGGCGCGGCCTCCGGCGGAGCCTGGCGGGCGCCATGTGTCCGCAGCCCTGGGTGAGCGTCGACGGACGGCGCAGCCGTCTCGACGAACTGCTCGGCGACTCCTTCACGATCCTGACCGGGGCCGAGCCCTCGCCCGCACTGAGCGCCCTCGCCCGCGGGCTCGGCGTACGGACCGTCCCCGTGGCGGGCCTCGGCGACGGCGGCACCCTGGCCGGCTGGCTGCGCGCCGGCCGGGCGGACGCCGTCCTGCTGCGCCCCGACCGCGTCGTCCTGGACGTCGTCCCGACCGGTGGCCACGACTTCACGGACACCGCGGCCTGGGCGCCCCTTCTGCACACCACGCGCGGCCCCCAACCTCCCCCACGCACCGTCGAACAGAGCCTGCTGAGGAGCACCGCACCATGACCAGGCCGTATCCGGACCCCTTCACGACGCCCGATCCGCGGACCGTCTCCGGCAGTCGCATCATGGACTTCGCCCGTCATGCCGGGACGGACGCCACCGACTACGCCGCCCTGCACCGCTGGTCGGTCACCGACCTGGAGGGCTTCTGGGGCGCCGTGTGGGAGTACTTCGGCATCGAGTCGGACACCTCGTACGAGCGGGTGCTGGCCGAGGAACGGATGCCAGGAGCCCGCTGGTTCCCGGGCGCCACCCTCAACTACGCCCACCACGCCCTGCGCAACCTCGCCGCCGACCGGCCGGCGATCATCGCCCTGGACGAGACCGGTTCGGGGTACGAGGTCACGGGGGAGCGGCTGCGTGCCTCGGTCGCCTCCGTCGCCGCGACCTTGCGCGACCTGGGAGTCGGCCGGGGCGACCGGGTCGTCGGCTACCTCCCCAACACCCCGCACGCCGTCGTCGCGTTCCTCGCCGCGGCGAGTCTGGGAGCCGTGTGGTCGGTGTGCGGTCAGGACCACGCGCCCGGAGCGGCCGCCGACCGGTTCGCCCAGCTCGAACCCACCGTGCTGGTCGCGGCCGACGGCTACCTGTTCAACGGCGCCGTCCACGACCGTCGTGCGGCCGTCCTCGAACTCGCCGGATCCCTCGCCACGTTGAAGGCGACGCTGCTGGTCGGACATGTCGGCCTGCCCTGGCCCGAGGGCAACTACCCGTCCCTGGTGATCCCGTGGGAGGACGCCGCCACCCGCACCGAGGAACTCGCCTGCACCGCCGTACCGTTCGACCATCCGCTGTGGGTGGTGTTCTCCTCCGGCACCACCGGCCTGCCCAAGGGCATCGTGCACGGCCATGGCGGAGTCCTGCTGGAGCACCTCAAGACCCTGGCCCTGCACTCCGACCTCGGCCCCGGCGACCGCCTCCTGTGGTACACCACCACCCACTGGATGATGTGGAATCTCGTCGTCTCCACCCTCCTCACAGGCGCCACGACCTGCACCTACGACGGCAGCCCGGCCCCCTTCGCCAGGCTCGACGTGCTGTGGGAGCTGGCCGCCCGGCACCGGGTGACCGTCTTCGGGACCAGTCCCCAGTACCTGCTGGGCATGGCCAGGTCCGGCATCGACCCGTCCGCGCACGACCTGTCGTCGATCCGGGTGGTCGGCTGCACCGGCTCCCCCCTGCCGGCCTTCGCGTATCCCTGGGTGCGGGACCACGTCGGCGGCCGCGTGCTGCTGGCCTCCATCAGCGGCGGCACGGACGTGGTGTCCGGCTTCGCCGGCAGTGCACCCAACACCCCGGTCTGGGCAGGGGAGTTGTCGGCCCCGCAGCTGGGCGTGGCGCTGGCCGCGTACGACGCCGCGGGCAGGCCGGTGGTGGACCAGGTCGGTGAGCTGGTCGTCACCCGCCCCATGCCGTCGATGCCGCTGTACTTCTGGAACGACCCCGAAGGCACCCGGTACCACGACGCCTACTTCGCCACTTTTCCCGGTGTGTGGCGGCACGGGGACTGGATCACGCTCACCGGCCACGGATCCGTGATCGTGCACGGCCGCTCCGACTCCACGCTGAACCGCAACGGCGTACGGCTGGGCAGCGCCGACATCCACGACGCCGTCGAACGCCTCCCGGAGATCGCCGAGGCCCTGGTCATCGGCGCGGAGGAGCCGGACGGCGGCTACTGGATGCCGCTGTTCGTGGTCCCGGCCGCCGGTACGGCCCTGGACGACGCGCTGCGTGACCGCATCCGTGCCGCCGTCCGCACCGGCGTCTCACCCCGCCATGTGCCCGACGAGATCATCGAGGTGCCGGGCATCCCGCACACCCGCACCGGCAAGAAACTGGAGGTCCCGGTCAAACGCCTGCTCCAGGGCGCTCCCGTCGAGCAGGTGGTCAACCCGGCCGCGGTGGACGCGCCCGGCCTCATCGACCACTTCGTCCGGCTGGGCGCCGAACGCCGGGCCCGGTCGGCGTGAGGACCGCGTGCGGACCGCACGAGGACCGGGCTCAGTGCGGGAAGACCCGCGGCGGACGCTGGCGGGGCAGCGTGGTGCGGAACTCCTCGATCACGGAACTCACCTGCCGCATCAGCGAGGTCCGTTCCAGCAGACCGAGGTAGAGATTGCGGCGGGCCAGTCCGGGCAGGTCCACACAGAAGTACAGCGCCATCAGCGGGTTCACGAACAGCTCGCCGTCCCTGGTCCGTTCCGTGAACCGGACGTCGCCGAAGTCGCCGCGCACCGCTGCGGCGACGGATCCGTTCACGATGCTCGGGTGGCTCGCGGTGTGGCGCTGGGCGTGCGCCACCGCGTCGAGATAGAGCGCGCCCTCCCGGGCCGCCCCGAGCAGCGAGAACGCCCCGAGATAGGCGCCGTCCCGGTCCAGGGCGGCCAGGTTCTCCAGTACGAGCGAGTGGTTCACGCCGTGATACGCGTCCACCCCGAAGCCGAGGCAGGCCACCAGCCGGTCCGGGACCTCGTCGAGCCCGTTCACGGCGGCCAGGCTCGCCATGTCCTCCTCCGGGGTGCCGAGACCGTGTTCGTCGCCGCGCATCAGGATGTCGGTCCCGCCGTCCACCAGGACGACCGCGTCGACACCGCCGAGATGCGTGATCAGCGTCCGGTAGGCCGCCCGCAGCGGGCCGACCCCGATGCTCGGGAACGCGTACACGGTCGACGGCAGGTCCTGCGTCGCGAGCCACTGGGCGAGCGTCCGTTCGGGGAAGTAGTCGCCGCGCAGGGGGGTGTCCGGCCCGACGGCCGCGACGTCCTGGTCCACCCACACATCGAGGTCCAGGCCGTACAGGTCGGCGAAGGACAGGTTGGCGAGGTGCACCTCCTTGCCCGCCGACCGCAACGCGAGTGCGAGCGGGAGCCCGGCGTACACGTCGAAGCCGCCGCCCGCACCGGCGACGAGCACCCGGCGCGCGTCGCGCAGGCGGGTGAAGAACGCGGGTTCCCCCAGAGAGATCACCGCAGGACGCTAGCAGGAGGGCGGGCCGGCCCGCGCAGTCAACGGAAGTCCTGGCGTCCGGGCTCCTCGTAGGGGATGCGGTTCAGGTGCACGACCCCGCCCAGGGCGCCCCATTCGTCGGCGCCGAGTTTGGTGAGCGGGCGCAGCAGTTCGCTGTCGGGCCGGCCGTCGACCAGGTAGTCCTCGTCGACGGCGGCATGCAGAACCCGCCCGAAGACCAGGGTGGAGTTGCCCATGCGCAGCGTGGTGTGCGAACGGCACTCCAGAACCACATGGGAGGCGGCGACCCTGCACGGACGCACGCACTTGCTGGCCTCCCGCTCGATGCCCGCGTACTCGAACTCGCTGACCGAACGCGGGAAGTCGGTGGCCGTCGCGTTGACCAGCCCGAGGAGCGGTTCGGAGGAGAAGTTGACGACGAACTCCCCGGTGTCCTCGACGTTGCGCAGCGAGTCCTTCCGGCCGATCGAGGTGAACTGGACGATCGGGGGATCGGTGCTGGCGATGCTGAAGAACGAGTGCGGGGCCAGGTTCTCGGTGCGTCCGTCGGGCGTGATCGTGGAGACCCAGGCGATCGGCCGTGGAATGACGACCGACGTCAGGAACCGGTAGAAATCCGCGCTGCTCATCGTCTCGGGGTCGTATTCCACACGCATGTCGGCCTCTCAGGCACTGTTGCGGCCGAGGCTCGCACCGCCGTCGACGCGGGTAGCGCGCGGCACCGGCCGACCCGGGCGGGCTGTTCTGCCGGAACAGCTCGGTCTCGGTGGGCCCCGGGGCGACGGCGTTGACCGTGATCCCCTGTGAGGCGAGCACCCGTCCGTTCCGGCAGGCCGAGGGTGACGAGGCTGGTGACGTTCACCACCCGTCCCCAGGATCTCACGCGCATGCCGGGCAGCACAGCCTGGACGATCCGGAGAGCCGTCCGCACGTTCGCCTGTGATGAGTACTCGCCTGTGGGTCATGGCGTCACTCCTTGCTGCGCTGATCCATGCTGCCCGGCGGCGCGGCGTCCGCGCCTGCGTCACCTGACTGCACAGCGCGGCAGGCCGCCCGGACCTGGTAATTCTCGTGCCAGCCGGTTCAGCCGGTTCAGCCGGTCCGCGGCGGGACCGGCAGCCCCCGGCCCACCAGGTCCACGGCCTCGCGGACCAGGGTGACCACCTTCGGGCCGGAGTCCGGCTGCCAGCAGCTGATGGCGGCCTGCAGCGCCGCGAAGACCGTGGCACCGGTCGTCCGTACATAGAGGTGGTGCTCCGGCAGGCCCGTGCGCGCCGCCACCGCCCTGGTCACCGCGTCCTCCACGGTGCGATTGGTCAGCACGATCCGGGGCAGCAGCTCCGGACGCTCGCGCAGCAGCAGCATCCGCTCCAGCCAGAGCCTGCCGGTGGCGAGCTCGCTGAGCCGCGCCACGAACACGGCCCGGATCGCCTCCAGCGGGGTCTCCTCCGCAGGGCGGGCGGTGATCCGCCGCTCGATCAGCGCCGGCGTCCCCTCCTCCAGCATGAACGCGGCCTCGTCCTTGGTGGCGAAGTAGTTGAAGAAGGTGCGTGGCGAGACCCCGGCCTCGGCGCAGATGCTCTCCACCGTGACGGCATCCGGGCCATGACGGCGGAAGAGATCCACCGCGGCGCTCTGCAGCGCTCGGTGCGTCGCTCGCTTCTTGCGTTCGCGCAGCCCTTCGGGGCGGTCGCTCTCCATGTGCTGGTCGCACTCCCGTGAACCGTGGACGGCCGAATAATTGCTACAGTACTGCAAAAATGCAGTACTGCAATTATCTATTACGATGGCTGGTCTCAGTCATGCGCCGGACGGGACCCGCTCCGGTCGTCCCCGGCGAAGTGGAGTTCCCGTGGCGGAACGGACAGAACGATCCAAGGGCCAGTCCGTGGCCCTGACCCTGGCCGAAGCCCTGTGGTTCCCGGTCTCCCTGTTCCTGGGCATGCTGTTCTTCTTCGCGCCCGCCCTGCACGCACCGCAGCCGCACCATGTGAAGGTCGCGGTGGCCGATCCGGCGGTGGCCCGGCGGGTCGACAGCGCGCTGAGCGCCAGGGTTCCCGGCGGGTTCGACGTCAGCGCGGTCGCCGACGGCCCGGCGGCCCGGCGGTCGGTCCTCGACCGGGACGCGGCGGGGGGATTCCGCGAGGACCAGGGGCATGCGGTGCTGTACGTCGCGAAGGCCAACGGCGCCTCCCTCGAACAGACCCTGACCCAGGTGTTCACCCAGGTCGCCGCCAAGACCCACCGGCACCTGACCGTCACCGACGTGGCGCCCACCGAACAGCAGGACGAGCTGGGCACCACCCTGCTGTACTTCGCGCTGGCCTGGAGCATCCCGGCCTACGTGCTGGCGACCACGCTGCTGCGGGCGGTGACCTTCAGCCGGCGCAGGAAGCTCCTCACCGTCGCCGGGGTGGCCGCCGGGTACAGCGCCATCGGCTTCTACGTCGGCCTGTGGCTGGGCTACCTGCCCGACCGGCCCGCGGCCATGGCGGTGTCCTTCCTGCTCACCACGGCGGTGGCGACAGCCGCCTCGGGGCTCGCCCCGTTCGTCCGGCAGTTCTTCCCGGCCGTGGCCATGGGGCTGTTCATCGTGATGAGCATCCCGACCAGCGGCGGCGCCGTGCCCGCGCCGATGCTGCCGATGTTCTTCCAGTACGTCCGTGAGGTGATGCCCCTGGCCAACGGCATCGACGCGCTGCGGGGCGTCCTCTACTTCGACGGCGCCGGAGTGCTCAAGCCGGTCCTGGTGCTGTGCGCCTGGTTCGTGGGCGGGGTCGCCCTGCTGGGGCTCGACCTCTGGCTGCACGGGCGCAGGGCCAGGGCCGCGGCCGCCCTGCGGGTCGAGGGGGCGGACGACGGTGACGGGGAGAGCGAGTTCGTCGGGGAACCCCCGGTCGAGGACCCGTCGCTGGAGACGCCCAGGCCGACAGCGGTCCCGGTGCACGCGCACCACTTCGGGGAGCAGGTGCCGGTGCTCACCGGCCGGGTCCAGGACCGCGAGGCCCGCCCGGTCCGCGGCGCCGCGGTGACCGTCATCGACGCGCGGGGGCGCCAGCTCGTGCGCAGCGTGACCGACGAGGCCGGTGAGTACGCCGCGACCGGGCTTCCCGAGGGGTACCTGAGCATCGTGGTCTCGGCGCCCGGCCTGCATCCGATGGTGCACCAGACGCTGATGCAGACCGGGATGACGGCGCGGGCCGACTTCGCGCTGCACGGCCTGCCGCAAGGACGTCACGCCAAGCCGGTGCACGCCACCGGCTCGGCCGTGTGACGGCGGCGCGCCGCCGCGGGACGCTCAGTCCAGCACGGACAGGGCGCTCGACAGGGCGCTCTCCAGGAACGCCCGGTCGGCACGGGCCTGGCCCATGACACGCATCCCCTGGATGAACGTGGTGAGGAACCGGGCCAGGGCCGCGGGGTCCTTGTCGGCGGACAGCTCGCCGCGTGCCCGTGCCCGCTCCAGGGCGCCGGCGATGGTGCTCTCCACCAGGCGCAGCGTTCCGCTCACGCGGTCCACGGTCGTGGAGTCGGCCGAGCGTTCGGTGGCGGCGTTGACCAGGAAACAGCCCCGTTCCGGGTCGTCCAGGTCCGCCTCCGCCAGGGCCTGGAGCGCCGTGCGCAGCGCGGACCGCACATCCGTGGCCGAGTCCAGCGCCTCGACCAGCGCTCCGGCGTTGTGGGAGCAGTAACGCTCCAGCGCCCGTGCGTAGAGGTTCTCCTTCGAGCCGAAGGCCGCGTACAGGCTGCCGCTGCCGATACCGAGTGCGGCGGTGAGGTCCTGGAGGGAGGTGGCCGAGTATCCCCGCGCCCAGAACAGGGCCATCGCGCGGTCGATCGCCTGGTCTGTGTCGAATTCCCGGGGACGTGCCATGGGTGCCAAGTTAGTAGTTATGGACTGAAGCATCAAGAATGCGCGGGGTTCAGGGGCTGGAGGTCGTGGTGCCCGGCCCGGGGCGACGGAACGGCTGCCGCGCCGAAAAGATCCCGCCGGTGGTGTCAGAGGGCCTTGAGGGACGCGGCGATGGCCCGGTCGGCCTCGGCGAGACCGGCCTCGACCTGCTCGGGGGTCTGCCCGCTGACGGAGATGAACTCGACGTCGGTGATGCCGATGAAGCCGAGGACGCCGCGCAGGTAGGGGGCGTGGAAGTCCATGGCGGCGAACGCGGGATCGCCGAAGTCGCTGCCGGACGCGCGCACGACGACGGCCTTCTTGGCGGCGAGCAGGCCGCGCGGGCCGTTCTCGTCGTACGCGAAGGTGCGTCCGGCCATGCAGATCTGGTCTATCCAGGCCTTGAAGGCGGCGGGCACGCTGAAGTTGTACACCGGTACGCCCAGCACCAGGACGTCGGCCGCCTCCACCTCGCCGATGAGCGCGGCGGACGCGTCCACCGCGGCCCGGGTCCGCGAGGTGTGGTGCTCGGCCGGAGCGAAGACCCCGGTGATCCAGTCCGCTGAGACGAGGTCCGGCACGTCCAGGGCGACGTCCCGGTAGGCGGCGGTGCCCTCCGGGTTCTGCCGGTGCCAGGCGGCGACGTAACGGGCGCCGATCTGCCGGGTGAGGGAGTCGGTCCCGCGTGCGCTGGAGTCGATGTGGAGCAGGTGAGACATGGGTTTCTTCCCAAGGGTTCAGGATTGAACATTCCACAATTGGAGTGTGGGCATGTGGGGGCATTCAGGCCCGGCCGGTTGTTCGCCGGCCGAGTTTCCGTGCCTTCACTGTGCCCAGGAAAGTTCAACAATCAACTATCTGCCCGTGGTGACGGCAGACACAGCCGGGCGGACGCGGCCGATGGCGGGCCGCCGCGAGGAGGACGGCTCAGTCACCGCTCACCCGGATCACGATCTTCCCCCGGGGATGCTCCGTCTGCAGCGCCTCGTACGCGGCGCGCGTCTGGGACAGCGGTACGACACGGTCCACGACCGGCGTCAGGCTGCCCTTGTCGATCAGGCCGGTGACGGCCTCCAGCCCGGCCCGGTCCGGCTCGACGACGAAGAAGACACCGCGCGCGCCTTTCGCGGCGGCGGCGTCCTGATCCGGCGGCTGGACGATGCTGACCAGGATCCCGCCCGGACGCAGGGCGGCCCACGAGCGCGACTGCGTCTCCCCGCCGACCGTGTCCAGCACGACGTCGGCGCCGTGCACCTGCTCCTCGAAACGGTCGACGGCGTAGTCGAGGACCTGATCCGCACCGAGCCGTGCGACGAACTCACGGTCCCGCGCCGACGCGGTCGCCGTCACCCGTGCGCCGAGCGCCGCGCCGATCTGCACCGCGAGGGAGCCGACACCGCCCGCGCCCCCGTGGACCAGGACGTGCTGTCCGGGCGCGAGTGCGGCCCGGCCGACCAGCGCCTGCCAGGCGGTGAGCGCGGCCAGCGGTACGGCCGCCGCCCGCGTGTGGTCCAGGCCGGCCGGTTTGGCCGCCAGCACCCGGGCCGGCACGGCCAGGTACTCGGCGGCGGCCCCGTCCCGGGTGAAGGGGGTGAGGCCGTACACCTCGTCCCCCGCCGCCAGGTCGGTCACCGCCGGACCCACCTCCGCCACGACACCGCTGACCTCGTGCGAGGGCACGATCGGTGTCCGGTCGGCGCCGGTTCCGTCGAAACTGTCGGTCCAGGTGGCGTCCCAGGTGAGCTCCCCGTTGGTGACGGAGGCCGCGTGCACGGCGACCACCACCTCGCCGTCGGCCGGTCGGGGACGTGGCGCGGTCTCGTACACCAGCCGCTCCGGACCGCCTCGCTCGCGAGCACGAACAGCGCGCATGTCTGTCATCGTTCCCTCACTCCTTGCGGCGGACATGACCTTCCCCTCCAGCATGGGAGCCACCGAGCGGGGCCGCCTGCGTCAGGTGACCGCGACACGCACCACCACCCCGTTCGCGACGGCTCGCGGTGGCGGGAACGGCCAAGCGGCGGCGGCGTGCAGGCTTCTCCGTGGAGGGGCCCGCGGACTGCTGGTGGTCGCTTCGGGCACATAGGATCCGGTGCATGGGCGGTACTGATCATGCTTCGGCCGCCGCCGACACGGGGGCGCTCGTCGGCCGGGAGGCGGAGCTGGGGGTCATCGGCAGGCTGCTGGCGGCTGAGTGCGGTGGTTCCCTGGTCGTCGCCGGAGAGCCGGGGATCGGCAAGACGAGCCTGCTGGCCGCCGCACGGCTCCAGGCCGGGCAGGCCGGCTTCACCGTGGTGCGCGTGGCCGGCTCCGAGTCCGCCGCGGAGGTGCCGTTCCACGGCCTGCACCGGCTGCTCGCCCGGCTGCTCGCACGGCTGCTCGCCCGACTGCTCGCCCGGCTGCTCGACCGGGCCTCCCGCCTTCCCGCGGCCCAGTACCGGGCGCTCATGACCGCCCTCGGGCTGCGCCGGGGCCCCGCTCCACAGCCCTTCCTGGTCGCCCTGGCCGCCCTGGGTGAACTGCTCCGGCGGCCGGAGCCGGAGTGGGTGACGGCGGACCGGGCGGACCGGCTGGCCCGCTCCCTCCGCGCCCGGCTTCAGGGCGGGCGCTGTCCTTCGGCGGAGTCGTCGGGGGGCGGCGCGGGGTAGCCGCCCGCGGTGATCCGGGCCACCAGGGCGGCCAGATGGCCGCAGGCTCGTGCGATCTCCCGCTGGGTCTCGTCGCGTTCGCTGACGGCTGCCGCGACCAGCAGGGCGGTGAGTGAGGAGGAGCCGTTGAAGGCCTGCAGGGTGATCATGTCGGTGAGCAGGTCGTGACCGGAGAACGGGCCGGCGCCCCGGGCGGCGGCGATCACCGCGAAGGTCGACACGGCCAGCGCGCAGGGTGCGGCCCCGGCCAGCTGGAAGCGGAAGGCCGCCCAGATCAGCAGGGGGAAGCCGAGGAAGAGCAGGGGGGTGCTGCTGGTCTCCAGCAGACCGACGCCGCAGGTGGCGGCGAGCAGCAGCAGCGCCTCCACCCAGCGGGACACCGGTGCGTTCCTCGGCAGGCGCGCCGAGCGCAGCACGAGCAGGACCGGCGTCACCACCAGGACGCCCATCGCATCGCCGGTCCACCACACCGACCAGGTCGGCCAGAAGCGGTCGGCGGGCAGCACCCCGGCGAGGGCCAGGGTCCCGCTGCCCGTCGTCGAGCTGACCAGCATCCCGGCGAACGCGCCGAGGAAGATCAGCGCGAGCGCGTCCCGCAGCCGGTCCAGTTCGACACGGAATCCCGTACGGCGGAGCAGGAGGTACGAGCAGACGGGGGCGAGGGTGTTGCCCGCCGCGATCAGGAGGACGGCCCAGGGCGAGGGGCCCAGGGAGATGTTGACCAGGAGCGCGCCGAGCGCGATGCCCGGCCAGACCCACGGGCCGCGCAGCAGCAGCCCCGCCAGGGCGATGCCCGTCGGCGGCCACAGCGGGGTGACCTGGCGGCGCACCAGCTGCTGGAGGAGTCCCATCTTCGCCGAGCCGTAGTACAGCGCGGCGACGACGCAGATGTCCAGGACAGCCACACCACCGCGCCGGAGCCGTTCACGCCGGGCGACAGCCATCGGGCGACCTCCGCATCGACATCGCCCCGGGATCCATCATCCGCCGGATCCGCCGGATCCGCCCGATCCTCCACGGCGTCGCGGCGCCGGCCGTCCGGCCGCGCGCGTCGGGTCAGACGGAGGGGGTGCGCAGGGCGAGCACGGCCATGTCGTCGTGGCCGTCGCTCGGATGGTGGTCGGCCAGTGCCCGGACGAAGTCCTTCAGGGGCAGATCGGCGTAGGCGGTGGCCAGAGTGGTGAGGTCGTCGAGGCTCGCGTCGATGGGCCGGTCCGGGCGCTCGATCAGCCCGTCCGTGAAGAAGACCAGGGTGGCGCCCGGGGGCACGAAGCGGGAGTGGTCGGGACGGGGCTGCTCGGAGTCGACCCCGAGGGGCAGTCCGGGCTCGACGAACAGGTACTCCGCCCGGCGGCCAGGGGGGATGAGCAGGGGCGGGACGTGTCCCGCGCTGCTCCACCGGAGCCGCCAGCCCGGCCCGTCCGGTTCGATGCGGGCCAGGGTCGTGGTGGTGACGGGGTTGTCCGTGATGGCCTGCAACGTGCGGTCGAGCTGGGTGAGCACCGCGCCGGGCGGGCCGCCTCCTTCGAACAGCAGGGCGCGCAGCATGTTGCGGATGGAGGCCATGGCGGCCGCGGCCCGGAGATCGTGGCCGACCACGTCGCCGATGACGACCGCCACGACGTTGCCGGGCAGCGGGATCGCGTCGTACCAGTCGCCGCCGAGCCGGCTGGGCTCGGCGGCGGGCCGGTAGACGGCGGCGGCGGTGAAAGGCCGCAGGTCCGGCAGCTTGGGCAGCAGAAGACGCTGGAACTGCTCGGCTCCGATGCGCACCCGTTCGAACAGGCGGACGTTCTCGATCGCGATGCCGGCGGCGCCGGCCAGGGCCACGACGACGCTCTCGTCGTGGGCGTCGAAGGGCTGCCCGTCGTACCGCTCGGAGAGGTAGAGGTCGCCGTAGACCTCGCCGCGGACGCTGATGGCGACGCCGAGCAGGGTGCGCAGACGCGGGTGGCCGGGCGGGAACCCGGCGGACGACGGATGGGCCGGGATGCGGTCCACCCGCAGTGGCTCGGGGTGCCGGATCAGGTGCCCGAGCACCCCTCTTCCGCGGGGGAAGCCGATCTCGGCCAGCGCGGCGCGTTCCTGTTCCGACAGACCGGCCGAGATGAACTGCGCCAGGTGGTCACCCGACTCGTCGAGTACGCCCAGTGCCCCGTAGCGGGCGCCCACCAGGTCCATGGCGGTGGTGACGATACGGTGCAGCACCGCGGGCAGTTCGACCTCCCGGCTGATGGCCACCACCGCGTTCAGCAAGCCCTGGAGCCGGTCCATGGCGGTCAGCAGGGCGTGCAGCTGGTCGTCGATCCGCCCCAGCTCGGAGCGCAGGCGCAGGTGCAGGTCGGGGAGGTGAGGCTCCCTCGCGTGCGCCCCTTCCCCGGCTTCTGACATCACGGGCTCGGCACCGATGTCGTCGGGTCCGCCCACACGATTGAGCGGTGCATTCCGGCCTCCTGGCGCAAATAAGCGCGCAAAAAACTGTTTATCGGATTTCAGAATGGCATATACGTGCAGAACGGGTCGCCCGCGAGGCGGACCGGCGGCGACGCGCAGGGGGGCTACGTACACCCCGCATCCGGAGGCGAGTCCCATCCTCACGCGCCGCCGGTTCGGGTTGCCTGGTGGGTGTCACCGACCGACACCCAGGGCAACGGGGGATCCGGACATGCAGATGCCGTCGTCGAAGAAGGCCAGGGCCGCCGTGCTGACCGCAGCGCTGCTGCTGCCCGGCACGCCCATGACCGCGACCGCCGTCACCGCCGCCACGGTCGGCCACCGTCCGGCCGTACGGCACTCCTACGGCGAGGACACGCTCCGGCGGGACCTGGCGGCCGTACGAGAGGCCGGGGGAGGCGACGTGAACGTGCTCGCCAGGGTCGACCGGGCCGACGGCGCGCCGCTCATGGCACGCATCGGCACCCGGACCGCCGGCTCCCCGGCCCCGGTGCCGTGGCACGCGCACTTCCGCGTGGCGAGCACGACCAAGACGTTCACGGCGACCGTGGCCCTCCAACTGGCCGCGGAACAGCGGCTGTCACTGGACGACACCGTCGAGCACTGGCTGCCGGGGGTCGTCGCCGGCAACGGCAACGACGGCAGCCGTATCACCGTCCGCGACCTGCTCCGCCAGACCAGCGGCCTCTACGACTACGTCGACGACCCGGAGATCCAGGACCGGCTGATCGGCCACTTCGACGAGAACCGCTACGACACCACCCCGGCGGCCGACCTGGTCGCGGTGGCGATGAGGCACCGCCCGCTGTTCGTGCCGCGGCCCGGCGGGGCCACCCGATGGGCGTACTCGAACACCAACTACCTGGTCGCCGGGATGATCGCCGAGAAGGCCGGCGGCGCGAGCTGGCAGGACCTGGTCGCGCACCGGGTGATCGCGCGACTGGGACTGCGGAACACCACCGTTCCCGGGCTCGACCCCTACCTGCCCGACCCGTACGTGAACGCCTACCTGACGACCGTCGACGGCAGGCGCCTCGACGTCACCGAGCACAGCTTCCAGCACACCGCCGACTCCGGGGTGGTGAGCACCACCGCGGACCTGAACACCTTCTTCCGCGCCCTGGCCGGCGGCCGGCTGCTCCCCGCCGGGCAGTGGCGCGAGATGCGGCGGACCGTCGAGCGGACCGACGACCCGCAGGACGTCGCCGAGATGCCCGAGGGCACCTACGGCCTCGGGCTGCGCAGGATCCCGCTCTCCTGCGGCGGTCACTACTACACCCACGAGGGCGACGGGGCGGGCGTCTACACCCGCCCCGCGGTGAGCGCGGACGGCAGGCGCGCGGTGACCGTCTCCGTCACCACCACGACCGCGCCCCCGGACCTGGCCGCGCTCAACCGCGCCACCGGCACCCTCGTCGACCACGCCCTGTGCGCCCGGCCCGCCACGGCCGCGCCCGCCGTCAGCCCGGACTCTCCTGCCTGAGGGCGTCCCGGAGCTGGGCCCTGGCCGTGATGCCGAGCTTGGGGAAGACCTTGTGCAGGTGGTAGCCGACCGTACGGGGGGACAGGTAGAGACGGGCCGCGATGTCGCGATTGGTCAGGCCCTGGGCGGCCAGTTCGGCGATCTGGCGTTCCTGCGGCGTGAGTTCGCCGCCGGCGGCGGGGGCCGTCGCCGCTCCGGCGGCCCGCAGCTCCGCCGTCGCACGCTCGGTCCAGGGGCGGGCGTCCAGCCGCCGGAAGCACTCCAGGGCCGCGTTCAGGTACGGGCGGGCCTCGGCGCTGCGCCGGCGCCGGCGCAGCCACTCGCCGAGGTCGAGGTGGACGAGGGCCTTTTCGAAGGGCCAGCAGTCGGCGGCCGGGTCGGCGAGCGCGGCGCGGAAGTGGTGTTCGGCGTCGTCGCTGTCGGTCAGCAGGGCGGTGGCCCGCCGGAGTACCGCCGCCAGGCGGGGGGAGGGGTCGGGCTTCAGCTCCTGCGCCACGGCGTCGACCACCGTGCGCGCGTCGTCGGCCCGTCCGGCGCGGACCGCCGCGGCCGCCAGGTCGCCCAGGAGGTAGAGCGAGGCGTGGTAGTGGACGGGGGCCGGGCGGAAGTCGCGGGTGAAGGCCGCGCGCAACTGCCCGTAGGCGTCCTCGTGGTCGCCGTCGACGAACGCGGCCATGCCCATGGCATGCCGGTGACGGACCTGAAGACTCAGCGACCCGCGCAGGTCCACACCCCGTACGGCCTGCGTCGCCCGGGTCCGCGCGGCCGCTGGGTCGCCCTGGAGCGCGCGCAGGGTGGCCCGCAGGATGCGGGCGCCCACGGTCACGTTGTCCGCCCCCGCCTCCGTCGCCATCCAGAACGCCTCGCGCGCCGCGTCCTCGGCCGCCGTCCACGAGCCGCTCTCGAACAGGGCGAGGGCGAGCGCCTGGGTGACGGTCGCGTTCGTGCCCGCGCTGCCGGCGTCCCGCAGGAGGTCCATGGTCCGCCCGAGGAGACGTACGGCCTGTCCGGTCTCGTCCAGGATCCAGGTCGTGCCGCCCAGCGCCGTGAGGTTGCCGAGGGACTCGTCCCGCGCCAGGGCGGCCAGCCCCTCCGTCAACAGCTCTGTCAGCAGCGGCCGTTCATGAAGCGGATCGACGACCACCCGGGCCCAGGCGCGCGCGGCCGGGTCGCCGGTCGTGTCGATCAGGCCGCCGATCCGCCGGAGTTCCGCGCGGTAGTACGGTGCGCCGGAGTTGTAGACGGACGTGGCGGCGGTGCTCAGGGCGCTGAGGGCGAGGCCCGGAGCCGAGGCCGCGGTGGCTTCGGCGACGCCCAACAGAAGTGCCAGCGCGTCCTCGTGACGGAGCGTCACGCCGAGGGCCCAGCCGCCCAGCAGCGAGGCCTCGGCACGCAGCCGGGGATCCTCGGTCAGCCCGCCGACGCGGCCGCTCAGCTCACCGACCCACTGCGGGTGGCCGGCGAACATCGCCGCCTGCGCGGCCGCCAGCAGCCGCCGGGCCCGCGGTTCCGGCGCCGGGGTCAGCTCGGCGGCGCGTTCCAGCGCGGTCGCGGCCGCCGCGTGGCCGCCCCGGCCGCGGGCCCGTTCGGCACTCTCCGCCAGGGCGTCGGCGACCTCCGCGTCCTGGCCGGTCGCCGCGGCGGCCAGCTGCCAGGCCCGCCGGTCCGGCTCCTCGGCCAGCGCGGCGGCCAGGGCGAGATGGGCCTGCCGGCGCTCGTGGAAGGAGGCCGCGTGGTAGACGGCCGACCGCACCAGCGGGTGACGCGGCAGCACCCCGCCGTCCGTCACCCGCACCAGGCCGGCCCGCTCGGCAGGGGCCAGCGCCGCTACGACGTCCAGCTCGGGGGCGGCCCGGACGAGGTCCGTCAGCCGGGCCGGACCGGCCGCGGCCGCCAGGAGCAGGGCCGCGCGGGTCGGCGCGGGCAGAGCGGGCAGGTCGGCGGCGAACAGGTTCTCCAGCCGGGCGGTGAGCGGCAGCGTGCCGCCCCCGGCGGCGTCGCCCGCCGGCCCGCCGGTCCGGCCCCGGGCCAGGGCACGGGGCAGCTCGATCAGGGCCAGTGGATTGCCGGCCGCCTGCCGGAGGACCTCGGCCCGGGCCCGGCCGCGCGGCGGAACCGGCTGCGCGTCCAGCAGCCGCCCGGCCGCGGTACGGCTCAGCGGACCCACGGTGACCTGGGGGAAGGCCCGGTCGAAGCGGGCCGGTACACCGTCCTCACGGGATGCCAGCAGCAGCACCACGGGCCTGCCCTCAAGACGCCGGGCGAGGAAGGCCAGTACGTCCACCGAGCCGAGGTCCAGCCACTGGGCGTCGTCCACCAGCAGTAGCAGCGGCCGGTGTGCGGCGGCCTCGGTGACGAGCCCGAGCACGCCGACGCACAGGGACAGCTGGTCGAGCTTCAGCTCGTACGACGCCGACTCCGGCCCGAAGGCGCGGTCCAGCGCCTCCCGTTGCCCCGCGGGCAGGCCCTCCCCGGGCAGCAGCGGATGCAGCAGCTGGTGCACGCCCGACAGACCGAGGCCGGTCTCGCCCTCGCTGCCGCGCACCCGCAGGATCCCCATGCCCCGGGCCCGGCCCCGCTCGGCCGCACAGTCGACGAGAGTGCTCTTGCCCGCCCCCGGCTCGCCGGTCACCACCAGCACCTGCGGCGCACCGCCGTCCACCGCCCCGAGCAGCCGGTCGAGACGCCCCAGCTCGGCGGCCCGCCCCAGGATGCCCGGATCGGAGGGGTGGTCGGTGCCGACACGCATGAACCGTCCTTGTCGTCGAGCCATTGATACGACAATCCTGCCAGCGTCCACCGGCGGCAACGGAACCGAGTGCGGACCGCCGGACGGGGGAGCCGCAGGTGGGCCCGGGGGACTGGTCATGTGACAGAAGCGGGGTCTCCCGGCCCTCGTGATGATGGTCCTGGCCAGGGAGAACGAGCACCGCCCCGGGAGTACGTGCATGACGGTTCAGCCCCCCCAGCAGTCCACGACCGGCGACGACGCCACCGCCACCGTTCTGGGCCGGGACGGCGAGACCGAGCGGATTCTGCGGTGTGTGACGCGTGAGCCCGGCCCCGCCCGCACCCTGTTGGTCCTCGGCGAGGAGGGGATCGGGCGTACGGCACTTCTCCGGCACGTCCGGGAACGGGCCACCGCCGACGGCGTGCTGGTGCTGGCCGCGCAGGGCTGGGCCGAGGACCCGCGGCACGCGCCCGCCTGCCTGCACCAGCTGCTGGCACCGCCGGTGCGGGACGCGCTGGCCGCCCTGCCCGCCGCACAGCAACGGGCGCTGACGGCCGTACCCCGGGCGGACGGCGAACTGCCCGCGGCGGTCACGGCCCTGCTGGACCGGCTCGCCGCGTCCCGGCCGGTGCTGGTGTGCGTGGACGACGCCGACCTGTGCGACCGCGCCCTCCCGGAGGCGCTGTTCGCCGCGGCCCGACGGCTGTCCGGCCGCCCGCTGACCGTGCTGCTCGCCGCCCGGCACGAGACGGCCCTGCCCGGCCCGCCGCCCGGCACCGAGATCCTGCGCCTCGGCCCGCTCGACGGCGCGTCGGCCGCCGCGCTCCTCGACCGGCAGCCGGCCGCGCCCACCGGCCGGCACCGGCTGGAGATCCTCGCCGAGGCCGCGGGCAACCCGCTGGCCCTCGTGGAACTGGGCCGCGGCGCCCCGGGCCCCGCCAAGGCGGTACGGCACGCACCCGTGGAGCACACCTTCGGCGTACGGGTCGAGGCACTGCCCGCCGCCACCCGCCGGGCCCTGCTGTACGCGGCCGCCGCGGGCCCCGGCGAGACCGTCGCCGCCGTGATGGCCGCCCTCGGCACCGGCGACCTGGCGGTGTGGGCGCCCGCGGAGGCGGCCGGGCTGGTCGTGCTGGCCGAGGACCGGTTCGACTTCCGGCATCCGCTGGCACGCTCCGCCGCCTACCTGGGGCGCCCGGCGGGCGAGCGCCAGCAGGCCCACCGCGAGCTCGCCAGGACCGCCGTGCCGCCCGAGGCCAGGGCCCGTCACCTGGCCGCCGCCACCGTGGGGACCGACGCGCCGGTCGCCGCCGCCCTGGAGGCCTCCGCCTGGCGGCACGGGGACGCGGTGGAGGCCGCCCGCGCCCTGGAACAGGCGGCCCGGCTCAGCCCACGGCCGCCGGACCGTGCCCGCCGGCTGGCCGAGGCCCTGACGGCGGCCCATGCGACGGGCGACCCCGGCTGGGTCCGCGAGCTGTACGAACGGCTCGTCCAGGACGGTACCGAGCCGGAGTTCGGCTGTGCCGCGGCCGGTGCGCTGGCCTCCGCCCTCTCCCACGAGTCCGCCCAGCGCGAGGCCTTCGAACTGCTGGCCGACGCCTCGGAGCACTTCCCCGCCGT
Organism: Streptomyces fuscichromogenes; assembly: GCF_014645815.1. GTDB lineage: Bacteria > Actinomycetota > Actinomycetes > Streptomycetales > Streptomycetaceae > Streptomyces > Streptomyces fuscichromogenes. Next base: position 254,763 of record NZ_BMML01000004.1, read on the forward strand.
CGACCGGACCCTCGCCCTCGCCCTCGCGGGCCTCGCGGCGGGCATCGCCGCCCAGTCCGGACTGCCGGAGCACACGGCGGCCCTGCCCGCGCTGCTCGACCGGGCCCGGCGGGCCGACGCCTCCGGGCGGTGGCGGCCCGCCATGGCCGGACCCCGGGCCCGCCTGGACACCCCGCACACCCGGCGGGCCCTGACCGCACTGGTCACCGCGGCCACCACGGCCGGCACAGCGCCCCGGCCGCGCTCCGCCACCCACAGCGCCGCGCCCGCCGCCACCCACAGCGCCGCTTTCGCCGGGCCCGTCGCCGCGCCCGTCGCCGGGGCGGTCCTCGCCGCGGTCGCCCGGCAGGCGGACGAGGCGGACGTGGACCTCGGCCAGTCGCGTACCGCCGACGAGCGGCTGCGCGCCGCCCGTGCCTTCGGGCTGCGCGGCTGGTCGGTGCTCCCGTTCGTGGACACCCTCCTGGCCACCGGACGGTTCGCCGAGGCCCAGGCCGTGGTCGAGGACGCCCAGACGGAGGCCGCGGTACTGCGGCTGCCGCGCCTCCAGGCCGATCTGGAGACGCAGGCCCTGACCGTACGGGCGCTGCGCGGCACGCTGCCGCCGGAACCCTGGTTCACCCCCTCCGTCTGGCGGGCCGTCTGCCTGGACGAGAACCGGGCCACCCACGCCCGGCTGCTGCGCGCCCGCGGACTCGCCTCCCTCACGCGAGGGGACATGGAGGACGCCTGGCGGCGGCTGCGCGACCTGTTCACCGCCGACGGCGCGCCCCTGCACCCGTTCCTGTCCGCGCGGGCCGTCGCCGAACTCGCCGTCGCCGCCCAGCGCACCGGCCGGTCGGCCGAGGCGCTGCCGATCCTGGACCGGGTCCTGGCGGACCAGGGGGACCGCCCGAGCACCAGGATGACGCTGCTCCTGCACCACGCCACCGCCCTGGCCGGCCCGGACGGCGAGGCCGAGCAGCACTTCCAGCTCGCGCTCGTCAACCACGGGGCGCACCGCTGGCCGTGGGAGTGCGCCCACGTCCGCCTCAACTACGCGATCTGGCTGCGCCGTTGCCGCCGCACCCGGGAGGCGCGCCAGCAGCTGACCACGGTCCTGGAGACCGCCGAACGGCTCGGCGCCGGCGCGCTCGCGGTTGCCGCCGGCGGCGAACTGCGCGCCAGCGGCGCCGCCCCCGCCCCCGCCCCCGCCTGCGCCGGTCCGCTGGAGCAACTGACCGCGCAGCAGCGGCAGATCGTCCAGCTGGTCGCGCGCGGCCTGTCGAACCGCGAGATCGGCGAACGGCTCTTCCTCTCGCCGCGCACCGTCGGCTCGCACCTGTACAACGTGTATCCCAAGCTCGGCATCAGCAGCCGCCATCAGCTCCGCGACCTGGTGCGGGGCCGATGAGAGCCCCCGCGGCCCGACCGGAGACACACCCATGAGCCCCGGCCCCCCACAGCCGGTCCCGCCCTCGGATCCGCCCCCGATACCGGGCCGGGCCGTCGTTCTGGACTCGGTTGTGCAGTGGCTGGTCAGGGCTGCCGCCGTGCCGCCCGTGCTCGATGACCTCGGTCCGGACGCGGCGCGCCAGGCGTTGCGGGAGACCCAGGCCGACCGGTTCGAGGACTTCGACGTGGACGCGGCCTTCCACACGGCACCCGTCGGCCCCGCGGGACTGCTCGGCTTCTGGACCGTACGCCCGGCCGGTGCGGCCGGCCCGCTCCCGGCCCTGCTGTATCTGCACGGTGGCCGCTGGGCGCTCGGCGACGCCCAGACCCACGCCCGGCTCATCAGCGCACTCGTCACCGGCGCCGGTGTGTGCGCCGTCGTCCCCGAGTACAGCCGCGCCCCCGAGGCCCGCTACCCGGTCGCGCTGGAGGAGTGCTACGCCCTGCTGGCCTGGGCGGTCTCCCGGGCCGGCGCACTCGCGCTGGATCCCGGCCGGCTGGCGGTCGCCGGCGACTGCGCCGGGGCCACGCTGGCGGCCGCCGTGACCATGCTGGCGAAGGCGCGGCACGGACCGCGGATCGGTGCGCAGCTGCTCTACTACCCGCTCACCGACGCCCGCTGCGACACCCCCTCGCAACGCGAGTTCGCCACCGGCCACCTGCTCACCCGCCGGGCGCTGCGCGCCTACTGGGAGCGGTACGTCCCCGACCCGGTCCACCGCCGCGAGCCCACCGCGGCACCGCTGCGGGCGCGCCCGGAGCAACTCGCGGGGCTGCCGCCGGCCCTGGTCGTCACCGCCGAGGCCGACGTGGCCCGCGACGAGGGCGAGCAGTACGCGCGGCGGCTCTGCGAGGCCGGTGTCGAGACGCTGTCCGTGCGGTTCCTCGGGACCGTCCACGACTTCGTGGCCCTGCACGCCCTCGCCGCCAGCGCACCCACCCGGGCGGCGCTGCTGACCGGCTGCGCCTTCCTCCGCTCCCGGCTGCGGTGACGGGTCCGGGGCGGGGGGCCGGGGAGGGGCACCGGGGCGGGGCATCGAGAGGAACCAGTCGGCCGACTGATGCGCGGGGGCCCGTCGGCCGGTGAGGCTGGCACCATGCCAACCGCGATCGGCTCCCACGAGGAGACACGCCCGCGCCCGGCCGGCCCGGCGAGCGGGCGGACCAGGGTGCTGACCACGCGCTCGGTCCCGCCCGCCGAGAGCCTGGAGTACTGGCACGACGCCGTGTTCGACACCCTGGTGGGGATGGACATCGCCGCCGAGGGTTCCACCTACGACGCCACCCTGCGCACCGACCGCCTCGGGGAGCTGCGGATCACCACGGTGGAGGCCGACCCCGGCCGGGTCCACCGGGCACCGCGGTTCATCGCCCGCGGCGACGGCCGGGAGATCTTCGTGGCCGTCCAGAGCACCGGCCGTGCCCTGGTCCAACAGGACGGCCGCAGCACCGAGTTGCGGGCCGGCGACCTCTGTTTCTTCGAGACCCTCCGCCCCTTCCGCACCACCTTCCCGGACCGCTTCCGGATGAAGGTCTTCGCCGTACCGCGCCGCCTGCTGGACCTCCCGGAGGCCGACGTACGGCAGCTCACCGGCCGTGCGGTACACCCGGGCGGCGGGCTCCCCGCCCTGCTCGCGCCGCTGCTGGAACGGCTCGCGGACACCTCCGCGTCGTACACCGCCCCGACGGCCGAGCGGCTCGCCGGGAGCGTCGTCGACCTGGTGGCGGCCACCGCGGCGGATCAGCTGGGAGCGGACCCCGCCGACCTGCCCGGCGCCGACGACGTGCTGCTGCTGCGCATCAGGACGTACATCCGCTGGCACCTGTCGGACCCGGGGCTGACACCGGCCGTCATCGCCCGTGCGCACGGCATCTCGGTGCGCTGTCTGCACCGGCTGTTCCAGGCCGAGGACACCACCGTGTGCCGGTGGATCCGAGACCAGCGGCTGCGCGAGTGCCGCCGGGAGCTCGCCGGGCGGCCGCCGGGCCAGGCGGGCCTGGGCCAGGTCGCCCGGCGCTGGGGGTTCGGCAGCGCGGCCGGGTTCGGCAAGGCCTTCCGCGGCTCCTTCGGCCTGTCGCCGACGGACTGGCTGGCCCGGGTGCGGGCGGAGGGCCCGCCATGCTGACCGCGGTGTCCTGCGCTCACCGGGACCTGGCACCCGGCGACCGCCTCGCCGCCTGGCAGCGCGCCCTGTCGCGGACCTTCGTGGACGTCGAGGTCCGGGTGGCGCACGACCGCCCGTGGACCGGCGAACTGACCGCCGAACGGCTCGGCGCCCTCCAGATCGCCACCGAGGACTTCGGCCCCGGTACCGTCCTGCGCGGCGCCCGCACGGCCGCCGCCGATCCCCGCGGCCACATCCTGGTCCGCCGGCAGCTGACCGGCACCGCCCTGCTGCTCCAGGACGGCCGCACCGCCGAACTGCACCCCGGCCGGCTGGCCTTCCACGACGCCCGGCGCCCGTTCCGGATCGTGCTCCCCGAGCGGCAGCGGGCCCGGGTCTTCATGGTGCCGCGCGCCCTGCTGCGCCTGGAGGAACGGCAGTTGAGCGCGCTCACCGCCACCGCGGTGGACGGCGCCGACGGGGGAGCGGCGGGTCTGCTGCTGCCGCTGCTCGACGGACTCGCCGACGAGGTGTCCCGGTCCGACCCGGGACGGCGCGAACAACTCGCCCGTACCGTCGTGGAGATCCTCGCCACCGTGGGCCTGGAGCGGATCGGCGGGCAGCCCGAGTCGGCCCTGTGGGAGCGGATCACCGCGTCCGTCCGGGCCCGGCTCGGCGAACCCGGACTCGCCCCGCAGGACATCGCCGACCAGCACGCCATCTCGCTGCGCTACCTGCACCGGCTCTTCCAGCTTCAGGGCACCACCATGGGCGCCTGGGTCCGCGCGCGCCGGCTGGAGGCGGCCCACGAGGAACTGGCCGGGCCCGGCGCCGCCCACCGGCCGATCGCCGCGGTGGCCGCGCGCTGGGGCTTCACCAGCCCCTCCCACTTCAGCCGGGCCTTCCGCGACACGTACGGGATGTCACCGGCACAGTGGCGCCGGGCGGCGGGCACCGGCCGGGGCGGCTGACCCCGTGCGCGGTGCACCGTGCACCGTGCGCCGCGCGCCGGCGGTACCAAGGGCTGACGCCGGTTGCCGGAAATGCCGCTTCGGCCGTCGCTTGGCTGCGGTGCCGTCGTGGCTGGTCGCGCAGTTCCCCGCGCCCCTGCGGGGCGCTGCCCCTCGGCTGCCGGTGTTTTCGTGATCGCCCCGCCCTGCCGGGACCCCGGCACCTACCCTTTCCGCTGACGGCCGGATCGAACCGATGGCCCCAGTGACGATGGCCCGACTGACGAGGGAGCGCGTATGACCGACGAGGCGATGGGTGACGAGGTCTACCAGCCGGACGGTTCGGAGGTGCAGGACGACGCGGGCCTGCTGGACGCCTCGGACACCCTGGACTACCGGGCCGGCGAGGAGGCCCTGGACGAGGGCTACTCGCCGCCGGAGCGGCCCTGGGCCGTGGAGCACACCGGCGTGACGGCGGCCGAGGGACGGCGCGGGGAGACCCTGGACGAGCGGCTCGCCGAGGAGGTGCCGGACCTCGCCGTCCCGGAGGGCGACGACCTCGGCGACCTCTGGGACACCGACGGCGAACTCCTCGACGACGAGGTGGGCGACGGCCGCGCCGGGCGGCTCCTGGCACCGGACGAGGGCACGCACGAGGTCACCGACTCCGACCTGTTCGCCTCCGACCGGGGTCTGGACGGCGCCGGGGCGTCGGCGGAGGAGGCGGCGATGCACGTGATCCCGGATTCCGACGACTACTGAGCGGCCGGAACACCCGCTCGCGCCTCAGACGATGTGGCGCAGCAGGGCCGCGACGGCCGCCGGGGGCTCCCCCGGCGGCCGTACCACCATCACCTTCCAGGCCGGCGCGTGCCGGGCGATCCGGTAGGTCGTCAGGTCCGGGAAACGGTCTGCGATGGTCGGCGGCATGATGCAGACCCCGAGGTCGGCCCGGACCAGTTCGGAGGCGGCCACGATGTCGTTGACCTCGAAGGCCGTGACGCGTTCGACGCCGGCCGCCCGGAACGAGCGGTCGGCCGCGTCCCGGATGGCCCAGCCGGGCGGGAACTCCACCTGCGGCAGCCCGGTGACGTCCGCCAGGTCGACCGTGCCGCGGGCGCCGCTCGCGCTGCCCGCGGCGGGGATCCGGCGGCGCGGCGAGGCCACCAGGACCATCTCCTCCCGGGACAGCGGCCTGCTCACCAGCCCGCGCTGCTGCTGCCGGTCCAGCGCCACCACCGCCAGGTCCACCGTGCCCTCGCGCAGCGCCTGCCGCAGGTCGGTGACCGCCGCCTGCCGCAACCGGACGACCACGTGCGGGTGTTCCGCCCGCAGCGCGGCCAGCGCGAGGTGCAGGTTCGCCCAGACCCCCTGCATCGTGCCGACCGTCACCCGGCCGCGCAGCTCCCCCTTCGCCGCGTCGACCGCCTCTCGGGCGAGCTCGGCGGCGCGCAGGGCCTGCCGTGCCGCCGGGACGAACGCCTCGCCGGCCGGGGTGAGCCCGACCCGGTGCGTGGTCCGGGTGAACAGCGCGGTGCCCAGCTCGCGTTCCAGGGCACGGACCGTGCCGGAGACGGCGGACTGCACCACGTGCAGTCTCCGCGCCGCCGCCGTGAACCCGCCCGCGTCCGCCACGGCGACGACGACTTCCATCTGCCGCAGGTCCATCATCCGCTCCCGGTGGCGCAACGCCCGCTTCGGCCGCGCGGCGATCTCCGCCGCATCCTAGGCAGCCTCCCCGGCCCCGTCGCCCGGTGCCGGGCGCGCCGCGCGGGACCGGCGCTCGGTCAGCCAGTACAGCAGCCCCAGCACCGGCAGGGCGGCCCCGAGGACGCTGACCGCGCCCCAGCCGCCGGCCCGGAAGGCGACCGAGCCGAGCTGTGACCCCAGGGCGCCGCCGACGAAGAACATCGCGATGAAGGCGCTGTTGAGGCGGGCGCGGGCCAGGGGGTCCAGCTGGTAGACGGTGTGCTGCCCCAGGATCAGGCTGGTCTGGACGGCCATGTCGAGGGCGACGGCCGCCAGCGCGATCAGGACGACGCTGTGCTGCCCGAGACCGGCGATCGCGAAGGCCAGCGCGGCCACACCGAAGGCGGCGCCGGTCACCGGCCGGGTCAGGCCGCGGTCGGCCCAGCGCCCGGCGAGCGGCGCGACGGCCGCACCGGCCGCGCCCACCAGCGCGAACACCCCGACCCCGACGGCGGAGTAGTGGAAGCGGGGCCCGGTCAGGACGTAGGAGACGGTGGTCCAGAAGGCGCTGAAGGCACCGAACATCGCCGCCTGGTAGAGGCCCCGGCGCAGCAGCGCGGGGTGCGTGCGCACCAGCGCCGCCGTGGAGCGCAGCACGTGGTGGTACGGCACCGAGGTGGTCGGCGCCTGCTTCGGCAGGGCCAGCCGCAGGGCCACGGCCAGCAGGGTCATCAGGACGGCCGAGCCGAGGTAGACGACCCGCCAGCCGGCGACGCCGGAGACCAGGCTGCTGAGCGTGCGGGACAGCAGGATGCCGGTGAGCAGCCCGCTCATCACCCGGCCCACCACCCGGCCCCGGGCGTGGTCGGGCGCCAGGCTCGCGGCGAACGGCACCAGGATCTGCGCGACCACCGAGGTGGCACCGCTGACCAGCGAGGCGGCCAGCAGCATCGGGAACCCGGTGGCGAGACCGGCCGCCACCAGGGCGAGCGTGGTGACCGCCAGCAGCGCGGTGACCAGGCTCCGCTTCTCCAGCCGGTCGCCCAGCGGCACCAGGAAGACCATGCCGATGACGTAGCCGACCTGGGTGAGCGTGATCAGCAGACCCGCGGTGGCCTCGCCGATGTGGAAGACACCGCGCAGCTCGGACAGCAGGGGCTGCGCGTAGTACAGGTTCGCGACCGTCATGCCGGAGGCGACGGCGAACAGCGCGATCAGCCAGCCCGGCACCCCGTGGGCGGCCTCGGCGGCCGCCTCCCGGCGCGGGGAACGGATTTCGGACGACGACTGGGACACGGGACCTTCCTCACCGGAGACGTTGCTCTCACCCTCCACCAGCACCCGGCCGTCCAGGATGCTTCCCTGCGCACGGCGATGGTTCCGGATGTCAGTCATCTCGACCGGAGATGCCCGGGGCTCCGGTGCGCTGCGGGGACACCGGAAGTGCGCTGGGGGGCAACTGCGCGGCGCACCGGGCTCCTACGGTGAACCGCGGCGGTGCCGGAACGCCCGGTGTGCCGCACGCAATCCCAGGAGACTCGCATGTCCGAAGCCGTCACGCCCGTCACACCGGTGCTGGAGCCCGCCGCGCAGGCCTTCGTCGAGGCCACCGCCAACCCGCCCTACCTCTTCGACCTGGCCCCCGAGGAGGGCCGCAAGGCCGTCGACGAGGTGCAGTCGGGCGAGATCGCCAGGCCGGAGGTCGACGAGGAGTGGGTGACCGTCGAGGGCGGCCCCACCGGAAGCGTCCGGGCCCGGATCGTGCGCCCCGCCGGCGCGGCCGGTCCGCTCCCCGTGATCATCTACATCCACGGCGCCGGCTGGGTCTTCGGCAACGCCCACACCCACGACCGCCTGGTCCGCGAACTGGCGGTGGGCGCCGGCGCGGCCGTCGTCTTCCCCGAGTACGACCTCGCGCCCGAGGCCCGCTACCCGGTCGCCATCGAGCAGAACTGGACCGTCGCGCAGTGGGTCGTGGCGCAGGGCGCCGCCAAGGACCTGGACGCGGACCGGATCGCGGTGGCCGGTGACTCGGTCGGCGGCAACATGACCGCCGCCCTCACCCTGATGGCCAAGGAGCGCGGCGGCCTCCCGCTGCGCCAGCAGGTGCTGTTCTACCCGGTGACCGACGCCGGCTTCGACACGGCGTCCTACCACCAGTTCGCCGAGGGCTACTTCCTGCGCCGCGACGGCATGTTCTGGTTCTGGGACCAGTACACGACCGACGAGGCGGAGCGCGCCCAGATCACCGCGTCCCCGCTGCGCGCCACCACCGAGCAGCTCACCGGCCTGCCCCCGGCCCTCGTCATCGTCGCCGAGGCCGACGTGCTGCGCGACGAGGGCGAGGCCTACGCCAACAAGCTCCGCGAGGCCGGCGTGCCCGTCACCGCCGTCCGCTTCCAGGGCATCATCCACGACTTCGTGATGCTCAACGCGCTGCGCGGCACCCACGCCGCCGAGGCCGCCATCTCCCTGGCCGCCCGCACCCTGCGCGAGGCCCTGCACACGGCCTGAACAACCGGTACGGAGTAAACGGCGCACCCCGCAAGGGTGATGCCGAGCGGGCCGCGCACCGGTGCCGACCGGGCGCGGCCCGTTCACGTGTAGGTACGTGCCATGCGGATGACACCGGCGCGGGTACGAGCACGGATGCGATCCCCCTGGACCTGGGCGGCCCTCGCCGCGGTGACGGGAGCCTGCGCGGCGCTGCCGTTCCTCGCCGCCGGCGGCGACGGTCCCCGCCCGCTGTCGGCGGCCGAGGCCCGGCGTGTCGCCCTCACCCCGCTCCGCACGTACCGGGACAGCCCGGCCGAGGTGACGGTACGGGCACCGCTGCCCGGCGGTACGGCCGTGGTCCGCGCGGTGGTCGACGAGCGCCGGCAGCGGGCGGTGGGCTGGTTCGACACCGGGGACGCGGCCGAGCGGGGGCTGCTGGCGTGGGACGGCACCGGGCTGGCGGTCGCCCGTCCGAGGACCGACGGCAGCGCGGGCCCGCTGGCGAGACCGGCGTCGACGGCGGAGGCGGTACGGGACGCCGCGCGGCTGCGGCCGACGGCGTGGATCCGGCGCCGCTACGGGCCCGCTTCACTGGACACGGCGCTGCGACTGACGCTGGCGCTGGCCGCCGACCGCCCCGACGACGCCCGGCGCATCGCCCGCTCGGGCCGACGCCACCTGGGGACGGACCGGATCGACGGCCGGCGCTACGACGTCTTCTCCGCCGCCGACTCACCCCTGAGGTACTGGATCGACGCGGCGGGCCGGCTGCGCCGGGTCAGGGAGGACCTGGACGACGACCGCACGATCGAGGTGGACGTGACGGGAGTGAGGGTACGGCCCGGGGTACCGGAGGCGCCGTGGGCGAAGGGCTGAGGCGGGCGGGGCCGGGGGGCGGGGACGCTTACCGGCGCTTGCCGGGTGCCCCCGCGCCCACCCGTGCCGCCTTGCGGCACGCCTGCCCGCGGCGGGGAAGCGCCCCATGAGGGGCGCGGGGAACTGCGCGAGCGACCCCCACCGGACCGCAGCCGACCGACTCTGTGAACCAACCCACCTCACCTGTGAGTTGAGCACACCGCCTGTGGATCGCCGTACCACTCCCTGACAGGGCCGGTCCGGATGCGAGGATGATGCGCCATGACGGCAGGGTGGTGTGCGCGCACGATACGGTCCGCGGTGTTCGCGGCCGTCTGTGTGCTGCTCGCCGCCCTGGGCCACGTCATGATGTCCGGGAACCGTGTGCCCGGCTGGGCACTGGTCACCGCCCTGGCGCTCACCGCCACCCTGGGCTGGGCCCTGTCCGGACGCGAACGCGGGCTGACGCTGGTCGTGTCCGCCGCGGTCGGCGCCCAGACGGCACTGCACTCCGGCTTCTCCGCCGCCCAGGCATGGACGAGCGGCATGGCGCCCATGGGGTCCGCGCATATGGACATGGCCGGGAACACGGCCGCCATGAACATGGGGTCGATGCACATGGGCCCCGCCCCTACCGACCCCGTCGAATACCTGGGCTTCGGCACCGGCGGCACCGCCTCCACCGGTATGTTCGCCGCCCACCTCGTCGCCGCGCTGCTGTGCGGCCTCTGGCTCGGCCACGGCGAGCGCGCCGCGTTCCGGATCGTCCGGGCCGTCGCCGGCCGGCTCGTCGCGCCGCTCCGGCTGCTGCTGGCGCTGCCGGCCACCCCCGAGCGCCCGCGCCCCCGGCTGCGCCGCCGCCGTTCGGACCGGGCGCCGCGGCTGCTTCTCCTCGTCCACGCGATCACTTCCCGGGGTCCGCCGGTGCGGACGGCTGTCGCCTGACGACAGCTGGTGTTCCGGGGCCGCCCACGCGCGCCCCGGACGAACACGGCGGCCGCGCGCCCGCTCGAGCTCCACCGGCGCCCGAGGGCCGTCTCCCCCTCTCACCTTTCCCACAGGGACACTGAGTGATCACTTCTGTCCTGCCCGCACGCGCCGAGGCGACCGAGAAACGCGACGAGTCGATCACGGCCTGGGCCCTCGCGGCCCGGTCCGGGGACCCGGCCGCCGTGGACGCGTTCGTACGGGCCCTGCACCGCGACGTGCTCCGCTACGTCGCCCATCTCTGCGCCGACCCGCAGGCGGTCGACGACCTCGCCCAGGACACGTTCCTGCGCGCGCTGGGCAGCCTGCACCGCTTCGAGGGCCATGGCTCGGCCCGGTCCTGGCTGCTGTCGATCGCCCGCCGGGCCGTCGTCGACAGCCACCGGTACGCCGCCGCCCGGCCCCGCCCGGCGGACGTCCCCGACTGGCAGCAGGCCGTCGAGCGGGCCCAGCCGCACGGGCTGCCCGGGTTCGACGACGGCGTCGCGCTCCTCGACCTGCTGGAGGCGCTGCCCGAGGAACGGCGCGAGGCGTTCGTCCTCACGCAGCTCGTCGGACTGCCGTACGCGGAGGCCGCCGAGGTCAGCGACTGTCCCGTCGGCACCGTCCGCTCCCGGGTGGCCCGGGCCCGCGAGGCGCTCCAGGTTCAGCTGGCCTGAGGCTCCTCGAACGCCTTGAGGATGCGTTCGGCGGCCAGTGTCGCCGTCAACGAGCCGTCCCTGACCTGCTGTTCGAGGTCGGGGGCGGCCGCGCGCACCGCCGGGTGGGCGGCCAGCCGGCCGAGCAGTTCGTCCCGCACCATCGACCAGGTCCAGCCGACCTGCTGCTCGCGGCGCTTCTCGGCGAGCCGTCCGGTGGAGTCGAGCAGCGTCCGGTGCTGTTCAAGGCGCTCCCAGACGACGTCCAGCCCCGTCGACTCCCGGGCGCTGCAACTGAGCACCGGGGGAGTCCAGAAGGCGTCCTTGCCGTGCATCAGGCGCAGCGCGCCCGCCAACTCCCGTGCCGCGGACCGGGCGTCGCGCTCGTGCGGGCCGTCCGCCTTGTTGACGGCGATCACGTCGGCGAGTTCCAGGACGCCCTTCTTGATGCCCTGGAGCTGGTCGCCGGTGCGGGCCAGGCTGAGCAGCAGGAAGGAGTCGACCATGTCGGCGACCGCGGTCTCGGACTGGCCGACGCCGACCGTCTCGACCAGGACCACGTCGTACCCGGCCGCCTCCATGACCACCATCGACTCACGGGTCGCCCTGGCGACCCCGCCGAGCGTGCCGGCGCTGGGGGAGGGCCGGACGAACGCGGCGGGGTCGACCGCCAGCCGCTCCATCCGCGTCTTGTCGCCCAGGATCGAGCCGCCGGTGCGGGTGGACGACGGGTCCACGGCCAGCACGGCCACCCGGTGTCCGAGGCCCGTCAGCAGCGTGCCGAAGGCGTCGATGAACGTCGACTTGCCCACGCCCGGCACCCCGCTGATGCCGATCCGCCGGGCCCGGCCGCTGCGCGGGAGCAGCTCGGTGAGCAACTCCTGTGCCGGCGCCCGGTGCTGTGGCCGGGTGGACTCGACGAGGGTGATGGCGCGGGCGATGACCGCGCGCCTCCCGTCGAGCACACCCTTCACATAGGCGTCGACATCGATCACAGGTCGTGCCCGAGTTCCGTCGCAAGCCGTTGGACCAGGTCGTGGGCCGCGTCGGGGATCACCGTGCCGGGCGGGAAGACGGCGGTGGCGCCCATCTCCAGGAGGGTCGGGACGTCCTGTGGCGGGATGACTCCGCCGACCACGATCATGATGTCCTCCCGGCCCTCCTCGGCGAGCTGTTCGCGCAGCGCCGGTACGAGGGTGAGGTGGCCGGCCGCCAGCGAGGACACGCCGACCACGTGGACGTCCGCCTCCACCGCCTGGCGGGCGACTTCCTGGGGGGTCTGGAACAGGGGGCCGACGTCGACGTCGAAGCCGAGGTCGGCGAAGGCGGTCGCGATCACCTTCTGGCCGCGGTCGTGGCCGTCCTGGCCCATCTTGGCGACCAGGATGCGCGGGCGGCGTCCCTCGGCCTTGTCGAAGGCGTCGACCAGGGCCCGGGTGCGGTCCACGTTCGGGGACTGGCCTGCTTCGTTGCGGTACACACCGGAGATCGTACGGATCTGGCTCGCGTGCCGGCCGTACACCTTCTCCAGGGCGTCGGAGATCTCGCCGACGGTCGCCTTGGCGCGGGCCGCGTCAACGGCCAGTTCCAGCAGGTTGCCGTCGCCGTCCGCGGCCCGGGTCAGCGCGTCCAGCGCGTCCCGGCACACGGTCTCGTCCCGCTCCGCGCGCAGCCGCCGCAGCTTGGCGATCTGCTGGGCGCGGACGGAGGAGTTGTCGACCTTGAGGACCTCGATCTGCTCGTCGCTCTCCACGCGGTACTTGTTGACGCCGATCACCGGCTGGCGTCCGGAGTCGATCCGGGCCTGGGTGCGGGCGGCGGCCTCCTCGATGCGCAGCTTCGGGATACCGGCGTCGATCGCCCTGGCCATGCCACCGGCGGCCTCGACCTCCTGGATGTGCTGCCAGGCCTTGCGGGCGAGGTCGTAGGTCAGCCGTTCCACGTAGGCGCTGCCGCCCCACGGGTCGATGACCCGGGTGGTGCCCGACTCCTGCTGGATGAGCAGCTGGGTGTTGCGGGCGATGCGCGCCGAGAAGTCCGTCGGGAGCGCGAGGGCCTCGTCGAGGGCGTTGGTGTGCAGGGACTGGGTGTGGCCCTGGGTCGCGGCCATCGCCTCGACGGCCGTGCGGGTGACGTTGTTGAAGACGTCCTGCGCGGTCAGTGACCAGCCCGAGGTCTGCGAATGGGTGCGCAGGGAGAGGGACTTGCTGTTCTTCGGGTCGAACTGGCCGACCAGTTTGGCCCACAGCAGCCGGGCCGCGCGCAGCTTGGCGATCTCCATGAAGAAGTTCATGCCGATCGCCCAGAAGAAGGAGAGCCGGGGCGCGAACGCGTCCACGTCCAGGCCGGCTTCGCGGCCCGCCCGCAGGTACTCGACGCCGTCCGCGAGGGTGTAGGCCAGCTCCAGGTCGGCCGTGGCTCCGGCCTCCTGGATGTGGTAGCCGGAGATGGAGATCGAGTTGTAGCGGGGCATCCGCTGCGAGGTGTACGCGAAGATGTCGGAGATGATCCGCATCGACGGTTTGGGCGGATAGATGTAGGTGTTGCGGACCATGAACTCCTTGAGGATGTCGTTCTGGATGGTCCCGGCCAGCTTCTCCGCCGGCACACCCTGTTCCTCCGCCGCCACGATGTACAGCGCCAGCACGGGCAGCACCGCGCCGTTCATCGTCATCGACACGGTCATCCGGTCCAGCGGGATGCCGTCGAAGAGCTGGCGCATGTCGAGAATCGAGTCGATCGCGACGCCCGCCATGCCGACGTCGCCGGTCACCCGCGGGTGGTCGCTGTCGTAACCCCGGTGCGTGGGCAGGTCGAAGGCGACCGAGAGGCCCTTCTGGCCGGCCGCCAGGTTGCGCCGGTAGAACGCGTTGGACTCCTCCGCGGTGGAGAAGCCCGCGTACTGGCGGATGGTCCAGGGCTGGTTGACGTACATCGTGGGGTAGGGGCCGCGCAGATACGGCGCGATGCCCGGGTAGGTGCCCAGGAAGTCCAGGCCCTCCAGGTCACGGCCGGTGTAGAGCGGCTTGACCCCGATGCCCTCCGGGGTCTCCCACAGCGGCAGGTCACCGCCGGCCGCCCGCCATTCCTCAAGGCTGCCCTCGGTGACGGGGGTGCCCAGTTCGATGCCGGAGAAGTCGGGGATTCCCATCAGGACACTCCCATGCGGTCGAGGGTCTCGGACAGCACGGCCACGGCGTCACAGCCCGCGAAGACGCAGGAGTCGACACCGGCGAACTCGCCGCGGCCCGCGAGGACCACGTGCCGGGCACCGGCCGCCCTCAGCGACCCGGCGGTCTGCTCGGCCTGTTCGGCGTAGAGCGCGTCGCTGGAACAGAGCACCGCCTCGGTGGCGCCGCTCGCCTCGAAACCGCCCTCGGTGACGGGTTCGATGCCACCGGCCTGGAACAGGTTGGAGGCGAAGGTGGCACGGGCGGTGTACGCGGCGGCCGGGCCGAGCGTGGCCAGGTAGATCCGGGGGCGGCTGCCCGTCGCCGCGAGATGGGCGTCCGAGCGGGCGCGCAGCTCCTCGTAGGCCTCGTCGCGGCGGACCCGGGGGAGACCGCCGGAGAGTGGCTCGGGTGCGGGCTCGCGCACCACCGGCTTCTCGGCGAGCAGCGGGAACTCGCTGACTCCGGTGATGGGTTCGCGGCGCTTGGCGAGCTTCTTGGAGCGCTCGGCCCAGGTGGTCGCGAGATCGGTGCGCAGGCGTCCGGAGCGAAGCACGGCGGCCTGGCCGCCGTCCCGCTCGATGGTCCGGAAGAACTCCCAACCGGCGTGGGCGAGTTCGTCGGTCAGCTGCTCCACGTACCAGGAACCGCCGGCCGGATCGATCACCCGGGCCAGATGCGACTCCTCGACCAGGATCGTCGAGGTGTTGCGGGCGATCCGGCGGGCGAACGCGTCCGGCAGCCCGATCGCGTGGTCGAACGGCAGCACGGTCACCGAGTCGGCACCGCCCACCCCGGCGGCCAGCGTCGCGACCGTCGTGCGGAGCATGTTCACCCACGGGTCGCGCCGGGACATCATCACCGGCGAGGTGACGGCGTGCTGCACCTGGGCGCCCGCGTCGGCCGCCCCGCTGACCTCGGCGACCCGCGCCCACAGCCGGCGGGCCGCGCGCAGCTTGGCGATGGTCAGGAACTGGTCGGCGGTGGCCGCGTACCGGAACTCCAGCTGCCCGAGGGCCTGTTCCACACCGAGACCGGCCTCGGTGAGCGCGCGCAGGTAGGCCACCCCGGTGGCCAGCGAGGCACCCAGCTCCTGCGCGGCCGAGCCGCCCGCCTCGTGGTACGGCAGCGCGTCCACGGTCAGGGTGCGCAGGCCCGGGAACTCCCCGCTGACGCGCCGGGCGAGCGCGGCGACGGGGGCGAGGTCCAGGGCCTCGCCCGTACGGGCCTCGTACCCCAGCGGATCGGCGCCCAGGTTGCCGCGTACGGCCTTGGGGTCGATGCCCTTCTCGTCGTACAGCCGGAACAGTTCGGCCGCCGCCGCCTCGGTGTCCCGGCCGGCGTCCAGCACCACCGGAGCCAGGTCCAGGTAGACGCCGTCGAGCGCGCGGGCGAGGCCGGGCAGCGGGATGCCGCCCCGGCCCACGAGCAGCCAGAGCGAGGTGACGCCGTTCGCCAGGTCGGTCAGGACCGCGCCGTCGGGAGCCGCCGCGTGCCGCTGCCGGACGTCCCAGCCGCCCGCGATGCCGCCCTCCGGGCGGCCGCCGCGCACATAGGGCGCGAAGCCGGGCAGACCGGGGTCGGGCGCGGTGTCGCGCGCGGTGTAGAGGGGGCGGGTGCGCAGCCCGTCCTCCAGCGTCGTGGACAGGGCGTCCTCGGCGGCCTCGCCCGAGACTTCCTTGCCCGACTTGCGCAGCACGCCCTCGACCAGGCGTTGCCACTGCTCTTGCGTCGCGACAGGGAACTCGGCGGCCAGTGAGAGCCCGTCGTCAGGCAGGACCGTCATGCTCGGATGCTAGGGCAGACCGCTTAAGCCGCGCTGATGGCAGGGCTGTGACCTTGCCCTCCCCGTGGCTGTGACCTGCGCCTCCCGGGGGTGAAGTGGCCGGATTCGTACGGTCAGGGCGTGTCGTCGGCGAGCTCCGGGATCAGCGCGCACAGCGCCTCGCGCTGCTCCGGGCCGATGACGTGCCCGACCGCCTGCCCGACCGTCTCGGCGAGGGTGGCGGAGGCGTCCTGGATGTGCCGACGGGCCTTGTCGGTGAGGGCGACCTCGATGCCCCGCTTGTCGCCGCAGGCGGCCTTGCGGGTGACCAGACCGGCGTGCTGGAGGCAGGCGATCTGGTAGGTGAGGCGGGTCTTGGGGCGGCCCAGGAGCTCGGCGATCCGGGTCATCCGCAGGCCCTCGCGCGGCTGTTCGGCCAGCAGGCACAGGATCAGGAACTCGTCGTGCGAGACGTCCAGCGTCTCCTTCACGACCGACCGCAGCCGCTGCTCCACCGCGCCTGTCGCGGCCAGCAGCAGCATCCAGGCGCGCAGCTCGGCCGGGAGCAGCCCGCCGCCCCCGAGGGAGGGGCATTCGGGCAGCTCTGCGGGGTGTTCGTGGTCGGCGGCCATGGCATCGAGTCTACCTGTTGTCCAAATTTGGATAGTGGGCTAGCGTGCAGTCGTTCGCAGTCATCCAAATTTGAACCATCAATGGATCGGAGTACGGCCATGACCGTCACCGTGGAAACCGGCCTCTGGCAGCTCGACCCCACCGCCTCCGCCGTCGCCGTCCGGCACAAGACCTTCTGGGGCCTGGTCGCCGTCAAGGGCACCTTCGCGGGCGTCACCGGCCGGGGGGAGGTCACCGCCGACGGCGCCGCCACCGGCAGCGTGACGATCGACGCGAGCTCGCTGGACACCAGGAACAAGAAGCGCGACGAGCACCTGCGCTCCGCCGACTTCTTCGACGCCGCCAACCACCCGGAGATCACCTTCGCGGTGCGCGGTGCCGAGCGGGGTCCGGGCGAGGCGGTGCACGTCGACGGCCAGCTGACCGTCCGGGGCATCAGCAGGCCGCAGCAGGCCACCGCGAAGCTGGTCTCGGCGGACGCCGACGGGCTGACGCTGGAGGTGGAGTTCACCGTGGTGCGCGAGGAGTTCGGCATCACGTTCAACCAGATGGGGATGATGGGCGGCCCGACCACCGTGACCGCCACCCTCCGCTTCACCCGCACGACGGCCTGAACCACCCCGAAGAGACCCGCGCAACCACGCGACCGGCAGCCGGCGGTACGGCAGCGCCCCGAAAGGGGCGCGGGGAACTGCGCGGCCGGCCACGACGGAGTCGCGGACGACAGGCGGTCGATCCCGGCGCTGTCGGCGGAGCGCTCAGCGGGCCGTCCGGCTGATGTGCACGTCCTGGCTGGAGAGCGTCTGCGGGTCCGCCGTGAACGCGCGCAGCCGGATCCGGGTGCTCGGCTTGGCCGGGACGGCGAACCGGCCGTCCGCCGGCCGGAGTTCGACACTCGCCGTGCCGTGCCCGGGAATCGTCGCCGGGCCCCGCACCAGCAGCCAGTACATGCTCATGCCCTGGCCGGTGGTCAGCGTGTAGTGCGGGGTGAGCGGGGCGCTCCCGGTGTTGACCACCTTCAGCGTCATCGCCCTGACCACCGACGCATGGTGCGCGGCACGCCGCAGCGCGGTGATCTCCATCCGCAGCGGCGGTCCGCCGGACACCGCGACCGCCGCGCTGGCCAGGGCCGGCGCGAGCAGCAGGGCGACCGTCGCGATCAGGGCGGGGCGGCGGCGGGGCCCGGTCAGCAGGGCCGGTCGCGGCTGCCAGGCGCGCTCGAACTCCGACAGCGGAGCGGTGACGGCCGTCGCCAGCCACAGCGGGGTCATCAGCAGGTAGTAGCCGTCCTGGGAGCGGGTCGCCAGGAAGAAGGCGAGCCACGGCAGCACGGTCGCCGCCGGGCCGAGACGCCGCACGAACAGCACGAACAGGGCCAGCAGGGCCACCGCGAGGAGCATGCTCGCGTGCGAGTACCAGTCGATGCGGTCGCTGCCGTTCGTGTAGTACAGCGTGATGTCCACCAGGCCCTGGCCGTGCACCACGGCGCCCTGGGTCAGCGGCAGCGCGATCCCGCCCAGCCAGCGGGCGGGCTCGGACACGATGAAGTACGTGTTGAGCAGCAGCCACACCGTGACGGCCACCCCGGCGATCCGCAGGACCACCCCGGCCGCGGCCCGGCCGCCGAGTTCCCCGCGCCGCACCGCGTAGATCCCGGCCAGCAGGAACGGCGTGACGAACCACGGCAGTTGCTGCGCCGCGCAAGCGGCCCCGAGGCACGCGGCCCGCGCGATCCCGGCCGCGCCCAGCCGGCCGCCCTGCCCGATCCGCGGCCAGCGCACCACCACCGGGATCAGCAGCGCCAGGGCGATGACCGCCGGGTAGCCGACCCGGGCGTAGGTCGGCAGGAAGCCGAAGCCCAGGCAGGCCAGCGTCGCCGTCGACCGCCATGGCCCCGGCAGCATCCGCCACAGCGCGACGGTGCCGACGATCAGGGCGCCCGTGCACACCGCGGTCGCCGGGGCGCCCTGGTGGCCGAGCCACAGCAGCGGGACGGTCAGCAGCGTCGCCAGCGGTGGATAGCCGTACGTGTAGTCGTAGCTGCCGCCTATCGTCGGCGTGAGGGCGATACCCGTCTTGTGGAACAGCCACGGCCAGGCCTGGCCGTACACGGGGTGCCCGGCGAGCAGCTCCCTGGCGGCCTGGGTGGTGAGGGCGCCCTCGTCACCGCCGTTGTGGTTCAGGGCCCAGGTGCACAGCGTGAGCGTCACCGCCGTGACCAGGACCACCAGGTCGAGGCGGGCCAGCGACCGCGTGCTGCGGACCGTCAGCGTCAGTACGCCGGTCACCAGGATCGAGGCGTAGCAGACGGAGATCAGCGCGGCCAGGACCAGGTGGTGTGTCACCGCCTGCGTCCACACCGACCGGGTGCCGATGAACAGACCGATGTCGGCGAGGAGGGTCAGTACGCGGTGCCAGGGTACGGGGGCTCCGGCATCGCCCGGAGCGGCGGACACCGCCGACTGTGTCCGCCGGCCGGGTGTCACCTGTTGTGTTTCTGCCAAGTGCACGAACCGGACGGTAATCGCGGGTGGTGAGCGGGGCGTGACTGGAGGAGAAGAGTCCGGTGTGAGGGCAGTAAGAAGCCCCTAATGCACAGCAATCGCCTGAATGGTGTGAAGATCACTTTTTAACGCACAAGGGGCCGGACTCGCTCGCGCTTCGTGTCGCTGTTGGGCCGAACGGGTGACTTGGCGTAAGAATTGGCTGGTGCAGGCATCGAGCGTGAGTCAGGTCAGGGGGAGCCGGTGAGCCGTTACGACGTCACCGATGAACAGTGGGAGGGGCTCGCCCAGGTCGTGCCGCTGCGGGGCCGCGACGCGTGGCCGTCGGCGGTGGGCCACCGTGCGCTGCCGGACGCGGAGACCGAGACGCGCCGCCGTTTCGTCGTCCTGCGGGTCAATGTCTTCGCCGACGCCCGCGATGTCGCCGAGACGCTGATGGCCGGGATACCGGTCCTGCTCGACCTGACCAGTGCGGAGACGGAGGTCGCCAAGCGTGTCCTCGACTTCAGTACGGGCGTGGTCTTCGGCCTCGCCAGCGGAATGCACCGGGTCGACCGCAACGTCTTCCTCCTCACCCCGCCCGGCACCGAGGTCAGCGGGCTGATGGAGGGGGCGGGGGTCTCGGGGGGCTGAGCGTCCTGCGGGGCGGCCGGGCGTCCCCCGACAGAAGGAGGGGCGGGCGGGCTCCGCGATGGCTCGGCTGCCGTGGTGTGGACGGTGCTGCCTGCGCCGCGGTCGAGCGCCCGTCCCTCGATCGTAGGAAGGTCTCGGCGACGGAACGGTTCGCCGGGCGGCCGGAGGCCTACGGTCCGCATATGGCCGTGTCCTCCGCCTCGTGCGCGCCCCACCCTTCTCCCTCTCCCTCCGCCTGTTCCGTCCCGGGTGATACTCCGCCGTCGCCGCCATCGGCGTCGCCCGATGCCGCGGTGCCGTCGGAGGTGCCGACGGACGTGGACGTGCCGACGGCTCCCGTCGGCACGTCGGCCGAACTGCCCGGCCGGCAGTCGGAGACGGTCCCGCGCGCCCGCTCGGCCGGTCGGGGAGCGCCACCGGCCGACGCGCCGGCCGGCCGCCCGGCAACTGCCCCCGCACCCCCCGTCCCCACCCCCCGCCGAGACCCCCGCCCCCGGGTCACCGAGCTGCGGCTCTCCGCCTTCGCGCGGCACCGGGGCGCGAGCTTTCCCGTCGGACAGGTCACCCTGCTCGCCGGGCCCAGCGGGAGCGGGAAGAGCGCGGTGCTCGCGGCGTACGAGGCGCTCGCGCGGCTCGGCGGCGGGGCCGTGCTCGCGGAGGTGTTCCCGGACCCCGGCGCGCTGGTGCCGGAGCGGGCCCGGCCCGACGCACAGCGGCGGCGCGGGTTCCGTATCGGCTGCACGGCCGACGGCGCCGAGGGGCCGGTGCGGCTCGACGTCGCCGTGCAGGCCGAGCCCGAACTGCGCATCGTCGGCGAGCGGCTGAGCGCGGGCGGGCTGGTGCTCCTGGAGACCGCGCTGCGCGACCCGAGCCGCCCGGCCGTGCAGGCCGCGTGGCACACGGCGGGCTCCGCGCCGGTGACCCGGGCCCCGCTCCCCGACGACCGCCTCGGCACCGCCCTGCTGCCGCTGCGCGTCGCCGGGAAGACGGACGGCCAGCGGCAGGTCCTCGCCGCCGCCGAGCAGATGGTCGTCGCCCTGCGGTCGGTGTTCCCCTGCGATCCGCGGCCCGAGAACATGCGCGCAGCCGTCCGTACCGGCTCCGGCCGGCTGCTGCGCGGCTGCGGCAACCTCGCCGACGTGCTGTGGCGCACCCGCGCCGAATGCGGCCGTCGGCACGCCCAGCTCGTGGAAGCGGTGCGTACCGGCTGCGCCGGCCCCGTCGCCGACCTGCTCGCCGAACCGCTCGGCGACGGCACGGTACGCGCGCTGCTCGACCGCGGCGGCGGCCGTCGCACCGAGCTGGAGCGGCTCGGCGACGGTGAGCTGCGTTACCTCGCCCTCGCCCTGGTCCTCTTCACCGGCCCCGGTGTCCTGGCCGTCGACGCGCCCGGCGAGGTTCCCGACGCCATGCGCTGCCTCACCGTCCTCGCCGACGGCTTCGACCGCAGCCTCGACCCCGGCCAGCGCGCCGAACTCCTGCGCACGGCCGTCCTGATGGGGGAGCGCGGTCACATTCGGTTCGTCGGCGCGGTGAGCGACCCCTCGTGGGCCGGCGGAGCGGAGGCGATCACGGTGGTACACCTGGACGCGTGACCGAAGAACCCCTCGACGTGGCAGGACTCAGGCGCCGACTGGCCGAGTTCGCCGCCGCCCGCGACTGGCAGCAGTACCACACCCCCAAGAACCTGGTGGCCGCCCTCAGTGTGGAGGCGTCCGAACTCGTGGAAATCTTCCAGTGGCTGACCCCGGAGGAGTCGTCCCGGGTGATGGCGGATCCCGGCACCGCCCACCGGGTCACGGACGAGGTCGCCGACGTGTTCTCGTACCTCCTCCAGCTCTGCGACGTCCTGGACATCGACCCGCTGGCCGCACTGGCCGCGAAGATCGAGCGCAACGAGGAGCGGTTCCCGCCCGTCTGATGGATGGTCAGGGAGGAGGGCCGGGCTCCGTTTTAACGCTCAGTAGTTGATTCCCCGCCCTAATCCGAATTGTTGTCCACAGATTTCCGTCTTCCTCTGGCTCCAGGTCTCGGCAACCCTCACTCTGGGTAGTGAACTACTGAGTGCGGCAACACAGTTCGGATCGACGGGGACGGGGCGGCGGATGGACGCGATGCGGCTCATCGTGGCGAGCAGACGGGCGCTGGCGCACGGCGCGGGTGTTCCGGAGATGATGACCGAGGTGTGGCAGGCACAGGCCCTGGCCCAGGCGATCGGCAGCCGGCTGGCCGTCTCCGGCCCGCCCGAGCTGCGTGGCGAGGCCCTCGGCCTGACCGAACTGGCGGGCCGCGGCTGTGGCGTGCTGGGCACCCCCGACCTGGACCCCGGCACCCTGCGCGCCGCCCAGCTCACCGAACTGGACGATGCCCGCCTGACCCTGCTGAGCCTCGGCGGCCTCCTGGGCGAGGTCGGCATCGCGCTGGTCGGCATGGCCAGCGGCGCGGCCGACGAGGCGACGTACTGGCAGTGCATGGAGGCCATCGACGCGGCCGACGAGTCCCGGGACAGGGTGCTGGAGATGCTCCGCAAGCTGGCGGCCCGGGAGGAGGTCCGCGACGGTTAGCCCGTGGGTGGACACGTGTGGCGGGTGGTGCCGATGCGGTTGACGAGGCGGAGTCCGTGCAGGATGGGTGTATGGACCTTCGTATCTTCACCGAGCCCCAGCAGGGCGCGAGCTACGACACCCTCCTCGCCGTCGCCAAGGCCACCGAGGACCTCGGATTCGACGCCTTCTTCCGGTCCGACCACTATCTGAAGATGGGTGACGTGGACGGCCTGCCCGGCCCCACCGACGCCTGGATCACCCTCGCCGGACTCGCCCGCGAGACCCGGCGGATCCGCCTCGGCACCCTCATGACCGCGGGAACCTTCCGGCTGCCCGGCGTGCTCGCCATCCAGGTCGCCCAGGTCGACCAGATGTCCGGCGGCCGGGTCGAACTGGGCCTGGGCGCGGGCTGGTTCGAGGACGAGCACAAGGCGTACGGCATCCCCTTCCCGAAGGAGAAGTTCGGCCGCCTGGAGGAGCAGCTGGCGATCGTCACCGGGCTCTGGGAGACCCGGCTCGGCGACACCTTCGACTTCCGCGGCACCTACTACGACCTCACCGACTCGCCGGCCCTGCCCAAGCCCGCCCAGGCCCGGATCCCGGTGCTGATCGGCGGCCACGGAGCCACCCGCACCCCGAAACTGGCCGCGCGCTACGCCGACGAGTTCAACATGCCGTTCGCCTCGGTCGAGGACAGCGAGCGGCAGTTCGGCCGGGTGCGCGCCGCCGCCGAGGCGGCCGGCCGCGGGGCGGACGAGCTGACGTACTCCAACGCCCTCGTGGTCTGCGTCGGCAAGGACGACCAGGAGGTCGCCCGCCGTGCCGCCGTGATCGGCCGCGAGGTCGACGAGCTGAAGGCCAACGGCCTGGCCGGCACCCCCGCCGAGGTCGTCGAGAAGATCGGCCGCTACGCCGGGATCGGCTCCCGCCGCCTCTACCTCCAGGTCCTCGACCTCTCCGACCTCGACCACCTGGAGCTGATCTCCGCCCAGGTGCAGCCGCAGCTGTCGTGACCTTCGCTCCGCGCACTCCCCGCCCCCGACCCGAAAGGGCCGGGGGCGGTTGTTTCCCCGGCCGTCGCGATTTCTGACACCGAGTGTAAGAAAAAATTGCGGTGCAATTTCGGAAGCGGGTCTCCGGCGCCGCGCTTTCCCGTGCCGACCGGTTTTTACATTCTGCTTTCCTGGGTCCTTTGACAATCAGGTGCGCCGGTTTCTATTCTCGGCGGGTATTCAGGGCCCCGGCGCCGTGGCTCTCGGTACTGACCTGGTCGGTGGGGGACGATGTACAGGTACGTGCACCATGGGTGTCCCGGAGTGCTCGATTTCTGTTTCCGGCGCCCCTTTCTGACGCCCCGCAGCAGCCTCTGAGCCTGGGCGCGCGCGATTCCGGTGTGATTTCCCGGATTTTTCCCTGCCCGGATTCTCCGGCCACCCGTCCTCGGCCACCACCCCTCGGCCATCGACGCGACAGGAAGAGAAGGCACCGCCATGACCACCGCCATGACCAACGCCGTTTCCACCCCCCGCACCATCGTGGACCTGCTGTGCGACGCCGCCCGGAACCACGACGCGTCCGGACTGCGCTACCCGCGGACCGCGACCGACACCGACGCGCTCTTCCAGAGCTATCCCGAACTCCTCGACGCGGCCCGCTCCGTGCTCGGCGGCCTGCGCGAACGCGGGCTCGCCGCCGGGGACAAGGCCGTCCTGCTGCTGGAGCGTCCGCAGGAATTCCTCGCCGCGTTCTGGGCCTGCCAGCTGGGCGGCTTCGTGCCCTGCCCGATGGCCGCGCTCGGCGGCGACCCGGAGCGCTGGTCCGCCCAGCTCGCCCACGTCGACACCCTCCTCGACCACCCGCTGCTCGTCACCAGCGCGACCCTCGCCGCCGAACTCCCGCGCACCGAGGGCCTGTCGGTCGTCCCCCTGGAGGAGCTGTACGCGGCCCCCGCCGACGTCCTCCACGAGGCCGACCCCAAGGACACCGCCGTCCTAGTGCTGACCTCAGGCTCCACCGGCAACTCCAAGGCCGTGATGCTCTCGCACGGCAACCTGCTCGCCGCCATGTCCGGCAAGAACGGCTACCACCGGCTGACCGCCGCCGACACCAGCC
Source organism: Streptomyces fuscichromogenes (assembly GCF_014645815.1). Taxonomy (GTDB): domain Bacteria; phylum Actinomycetota; class Actinomycetes; order Streptomycetales; family Streptomycetaceae; genus Streptomyces; species Streptomyces fuscichromogenes. The sequence continues at coordinate 279,280 of NZ_BMML01000004.1, forward strand.
TCAACTGGGTCTCCTTCGACCATGTCGCCGCCCTGCTGGAGTGCCATCTGCTGCCGCTGTCCACCGGCAGCACCCAGGTGCACGTCGAGGCACCCGTCGTCCTCCAGGAGCCGCTCAACTTCCTGCGGCTCATATCCGGCTTCGGCGTCACCATGACCTTCACCCCCAACTTCCTTCTCGGGCTGCTCAATCCGCAGGCCGACCGGCTCGCGGAGGAGGACGGCGACGGCCTCGACCTGTCCCGGCTGCGGCACATCATCAGCGGCGGCGAGGCCGTGGTCCGCACCACCGGCGAGACCTTCCTGGCCCGCTTCGCCCGCCACGGCCTGCGCCCCGACGCCCTCTGGCCCGCCTTCGGCATGTCCGAGACCTGCGCCGGCAGCATCTACTCCACCGAGTTCCCGGCCGCCGACCAGGGCCAGGAGTTCGCCAACCTGGGCCGGCCCGTCGAGGGACTGCGGATCCGGATCGCCGACGAGGAGGACCACCACGAGCTCGGTCCGGGCGAGGTGGGCGAACTCCAGCTCAACGGCCCCATGATCACAGCCGGTTACCACAACGACGAACAGGCCACCCAGGACGCCTTCACCCCCGACGGCTGGTTCCGCAGCGGCGACCTCGGCCGCCTCGACGAGGGCCGGCTCACCCTCGTCGGACGCAGCAAGGACAGCGTCATCGTCAACGGCGTCAACTACTTCAGCCACGACATCGAGTCGGTCCTCGAAGGCCTCGACGACGTGGCCCGCTCCTATGTCGCCGCCTTCCCGACCCGCGCCCCCGGCAGCGACACCGAGCAACTCGTCATCGCCTTCCACCCGGAGTGCGCCGACGGCGACGAACTCGCCCTGTACCGGGTGCTGACCGCCGTCCGCAGCAGCGTCGTCATGCACTGGGGCTTCCGGCCCGCCCTCGTCCTGCCGCTGCCCGTGGCGGCGTTCCCCAAGACCAGCCTCGGCAAGATCCAGCGCTCCCTCATGCGCAAGCGCCTGGAGGCGGGCGCCTACGACGAGGTCCGTACCGCCGTCGACGACCTGGTGCTGCGCCGGCTCGGCGGCTACCACGCGCCCGAGGGCGGCACCGAGACGGTCCTCGCCGGCATCTACGCCGAGATGTTCGACACCGACCCGGAGAAGCTGAGCGCCACCGCCAACTTCTTCGACCTGGGCGGCACCTCGCTGGACATCCTGCGGCTGCGCTCCCTGGTCGCCCAGCGCCTGGGCGCCGCCGACCTCCAGATCATCACCGTCCTGCGGGCCCCGACCGTCCGCGCCCTCGCCGCCCACCTCGACGGCGCCGCGCACGGCGGGCAGGAGTACGACCCGATCGTCCCCATGCAGGCGAGCGGTGACAAGACCCCGCTGTTCTGCGTCCACCCGGGCGTCGGCGAGGTCCTCGTCTTCGTCAACCTCGCCAAGTACTTCGTCGGCGACCGCCCCTTCTACGCCCTGCGCGCCCGCGGCTTCAACCCCGGCGAGACGCCTTTCGGCAGCTTCGCCGAGATGGTCGACACATACGTCCGGGCCATCCGCGAACGGCAGCCGCACGGTCCCTACGCCGTCGCCGGGTACTCCTACGGCGGAGCCGTCGCCTTCGAGATCGCCAAGGTGCTCCAGGACCAGGGCGAACGCGTCGACTTCGTCGGCAGCTTCAACCTGCCCCCGCACATCAAGTACCGCATGGAGGAACTGGACTTCGTCGAGACGGCCGCCAACCTCGCCTTCTTCCTGGAACTGATCGACAAGAAGCAGTCCCTCGAACTCCCGGCGCAACTGCGCGACCTGCCCAGGGACGAGCAGCTGGCGTACTTCGTCGACCACGCGCCCGAGGGCCGGCTCGCCGAACTCGACCTGACCTTCGAGAAGTTCAAGGCCTGGGCCGAACTCGCCGACGGCCTCACCGACCTGGGCCGCAGCTACGCCCCCGGCGGCAAGGTCCGCTCGATGAGCGTCTTCTACGCCATCCCGCTGCGCGGCACCAAGCAGGACTGGCTCGACAACGAGCTGCGCCGCTGGGACGAGCACACCACCGAGGCCAACCGCTACCTCGACGTGCCCGGCGAGCACTACACCCTGATGGGCCCGCGGCACGTGGCCGCCTTCCAGTCCATCCTCCGCAAGGAACTCGACCGCGCCCTCGGCGACGCCTGACCACAGGGAGAGAATCAGTGAACGGCAAGAAGATCCTGGTCACCGGTGCCACCGGACAGGTCGCCGGACCGGTGGCCAAGGCCCTGGCCCAGGACAACGAGGTCTGGGCGCTCGGCCGCTTCGGCACCCCCGGCGCCGAGGACGACCTCACCCGGCACGGCGTGCGCACCTTCCGCTGGGACATGGACGACACCGGTGACGGCACCCTCATGGGCCTGCCCGAGGACTTCACCCACGTCTTCCACTCGGCGGTGCGACGCGGCGAGGACGGCGACTTCAACGCGGCCGTCGAGGTCAACTCGGTGGCCGCCGGGCGCCTGATGACGCACTGCCGTACCGCCGAGGCGTTCCTGTACGTGTCCACGGGCGCCCTCTACGCCCGGCAGACCCTCGACCACAAGTACACCGAGACCGATCCCCTGGACGGCAGGGCCGACTGGCTGCCCGCCTACCCGGTGGGCAAGATCGCCGCGGAGGGCACGGTCCGCGCCTTCGCGCGGACCCTCGGCCTGCCCACCGTCATCGCCCGCCTCAACATCGCCTACGGGCCCGGCGGTTACGGCGGTGTCCCGATGCTCTACCTCAAGCGGATGCTGGCCGGCGAGCCGCTCCCGGTCCCCGTCGAGGGCCAGAACTGGTGCTCCCTGCTGTACACCGACGACCTCGTGGAGCAGGTCCCGTACCTGTGGAAGGCGGCGAGCGTGCCGGTGACCCTCACCAACTGGGGCGGCGACGAACCGGTCGGCATCACCGACTGCGTCCGGTACCTGGAGGAGCTGACCGGGGTCGAGGCGCACCTCGTGCCGAGCGAGGTCACCCGGGAGACCTACCAGTTCGACCCGACCCTGCGCCGCTCCCTCACCGGCCCGTGCAAGGTCACCTGGCGCGAGGGCATCCGACGGACCGTGGCCGCGCTGTATCCCGAGCACCTCAAGGACTGAGAAGGACATGACCGAGAAGACCGCCGAGAACACCGTCGAGAGCACCGCCGACCCGCTCGCCCCGGTCCACGCCGCCTACGCCGCCTTCGCCACCCGGGACGTGGGCGCGCTGCTCGACGCCTTCCACCCGGACATCGAGTGGGTGCACCCCGACGGCATGGCGCGGTACGGCCTCGGCGGCACCAAGCACGGGCACACGGGCGTCAAGGAGTTCCTGGCCCGGGTGCCGGCCGTGCTGGGCGGGATGCGGCTGCACCCCGAGGAGTTCGTCCGGGAGGGGAACCGGGTGGTCGTCTTCGGCCACCGGGACGTCGTCTCCCTCTCCGGCCACACCGAGACCCTGCCGTTCGTGCACTCCTGGGTGCTGCGCGACGGGCGTGCGGTCCGGATGGAGGACATCTTCGACACCGTCGCCTTCCACCGCGTCATCGAGAGCTGAGCGAGCCGCCGGCGCCCTGGTTCCGGGCCAGCTCGGCCGCGGCCTCCCGCACGGCCGGCAGCAGCGCCGCCACCTGCGGGCTGCGGACGGCTCCCTCCCGCACCACGAGGGTGATACGGCGGGTCAGTTCGGGCCCGGCCGGGGTGATCCGGGCGACCGGAAGTCCCGGCCGGCTCGGCACCAGGTCGGGTACCAGCGCCACGCCCCAGCCCAGCGAGACCAGCCCGAACACGGCCTGCATGTCCCCGATGTCGGAGACGATGTCGGGCACGAACCCGGCCCCGGCGCAGGCGTGCAGGGCGAGCCGGCCGAGTCGCGAGGTCCGGTCGAGCAGCCACGGGTCCTCGGCGAACTCCTCCAGGCGGCACGGGTGTTCGCTGCCGGCCAGCGGATGCCCCGGGGCGGTGATCAGCCGGACGCGGTCGCTGAGCACCTCCTCCTCGTACAACCCGGGCACCCCGGGTTCGGGCACCCGTGGATAGCCGGTGGCCAGGACGGCGTCGAGGCGGCCCAGCCGCACCGTCTGCCGCCCCTGGTCCGGGGCCACCCCGTGCAGGGTGATACGCAGCCGCGGATGCTCCTCGCGCAGCCGGCTCAGCGCCGGCACCAGCAGCGCGGGCCCCTCGTGCAACGGGACACCCACCCGCAGTTCGCCGCCGATCTCCCCGTCTCCGGCCAGCAACTGAGCTTCCGCAGCCTCCAGTTGGTTAACGATCTGGTCCGTGTGCGCCACCAGCAGCCGCCCGGCCGGGGTGAGTTCGGCCCGCTTGCTGCCCCGGTCCAGCAGTGCGGTACCGGTCTCCGACTCCAGGGCGGAGAGCTGCTGGGAGACCGCGGAGCGGGTGTAGTTCAGGGCCTGCGCCGCCGCGGCGATGGACCCCCGGGCGCCGACCTCACGCAGCAGAACCAGTTTCCGTACGTCCAGCACCGTCATCCTCGCTAACGCTTCCGGTTACGAACTGCCACGGCAGATTACGGGACATCGCCCCGACCGGGACTTTCAATGAATCACAGTCCGATGTGAACGACCTGATCAGACAGGGGTTTTCCGCCATGGCCACACTGCTCCACCTCGACTCCAGCCCACGCGTGGGCTCGGTCTCCCGGCAGATCTCGGGCGAGTTCGCCGAGGCCTGGCGCAAGGCCAACCCCGAGGGCAGCTACATCTACCGCGACCTCGCTGTCGGCCCGGTTCCGCATGTCGACAACGCCCAGATCGAGGTGATGCACCGCCTGGAGAAGGAGGGCGTACGCGATCTCGCTGCGGCCCGCGACGCGGCCGTCACGCCTCAGGAGCAGGCGAGTTGGGCGATCACTTGGCCGCTGATAGAGGAACTCCTGGCCGCCGACACCATTCTGCTCGGGGTGCCGATGTACAACTTCTCGGTGCCCTCGACCTTCAAGGCGTGGTTCGACCGGGTGCTGATCGCCCCGCTCATCGCCGATCCGGCCACCGGCCAGGGCCCGCTGTCCGGCAGGAAGGTCGTGGTGGCCTCGGCGCGCGGCGGTGCATACGGTCCCGGCACGCCCCGCCATGACTGCGACCACCAGGAGCCGTACCTGCGGGCCGCCCTCGGCATGGTCGGCCTCGCCGACGACCTCACGTTCCTGCACGCCGAACTGACCAAGTCGGCGCACGTACCCCGGCTCGCCCAGTTCAAGGAGGCGGCGGCGTCGTCGTACCAGCGGGCGCTGGAGGGCGCCCGCACCCACGCCGTTTCCTGAACGCGGCTACTTCAACGGGAAGTTGCGGTCGAAGACGTTCTCCGGGTCGTACCGGTCCTTCAGGGCGCGCAGCCGGGACAGGGCCGGCTCGGGGAACGCCTCGGCCAGCACGTCCGGGGTACGGCGGGTGTCGAAGCTGAGGTACATGCCGTCCAGGTGCGGGGCGAGCCGTGCCCAGTGCGTGTCGAGCCCGCTCTCCAGCTCCGGGAGGGTCGCGGACATCAGCGAGAAGTTCTGCGTGCGGTGGGCGTAGGCGGTGGCCGTGGCCGCCACGTCGTTGACCGCCCCGCCCACCGAACGGAACTGCTGCATCAGCACCTGCCCCGACTCCAGCGCGTCCGCGACCGCCCGCGCCGCCCCTGCGGTGAGACGGTCGAGCAGGCCGGAACGGGTGGCGCCGAGTTGCTGCTGCGCGTGGTGCGCGACGCCGCTCACCGGCACCAGCGCCGAGTAGGGCGCGAGCACCGCCCGCTGCTGGACCAGCGGGCCGACGCCGAGCAGCGGGGTCAGGGCCCGCTCGGCGGCGCCGTGTTCCGCGCTCCCCGCGTACACGGCGGAGACATGGGCCAGGTGCGGCCGGCCCGGCCCGCCTGGCATGAACGTCAGGAAGCTGGTCAGCTCGCGCTCCGCCGCCACCAGCACCGCACCCCACGCCTCGATCAGCGACGCCGCGTCGTCCACGTCGAAGACCAGGTTGGCGAAGACCACGTCGCCGGTCTCGCAGGCCTCCAGCTCCACGGCGGTGACGACCCCGAAGTTCCCGCCGGCCCCGCGCACCGCCCAGAACAGGTCGGGCTCCCGCTCGGCATCCGTCCGTACGAACCTGCCGTCGGCCAGGACGAGTTCGACCGCCGTCACATGGTCGACGGTCAGCCCGTGCAGCCGTGCCAGCCAGCCCATGCCGCCCGCCGTGACCAGGCCGCCCACCCCCACGTCCCCGGTGTCCCCGGAGCTGACGGCCAGCCCGTGCGGAGCGAGGACCTGCGCCACCCGCCCCCAGCGGGCGCCCGCCCCGACCCGTATCCGCCGCCGGGTCCGGTCCAGCACCCGCACCTCGTCCAGACGGGACAGGTCGACGACGGCACCGCCGTCGTTGGTGGAACGGCCGCTGATGCCGTGCCCGCCGCTGCGCACCGACACCGTCGAGCCGAGCGAGCGCGCGTACCCCAGCGCCTCGGCGGTCTGCCCGGCGTCCTCGGGCAGCAGGACGGCGGCGGGCGCGCCGCGGTGCACATAGGCGTGCCGTAACCGCTCGTACCGCGCATCCCCCGGCACCACGATCCGCCCGGCCAGGGCCGACGGAACCGGCGGGACCGCTGGGACCGGCGGGACCGGCGAGACCGGCGAGACCGGCGAGACCGGCGGGAGTATGGACGTCATGACAGGGAGTTCCCTTCCTCGGCTTCGGCTTCGGCTTCGGTCCCGGCTCCGGCTTCGGCTTCGGCTCCGGTTTCGCCGAGCGGCTCCAGCGCGCACCGCAGGCTTCGTGCCAGGTAGCGGACCAGCCGCTCCGGCGTCATCTCCGCCACCGGCCCGCTGCGCAGCACGTACCGGCTGAAGGCCACCCCGATGAGGTGCGCGCCGAGCAGGTCGATGCGTTCGTCGGCGTCGGGTCCGGTCAGCACCGTGCGATAGGCCTCCGTGCTGCTCTGCCGCATCGCCGTGTACAGGGCGGTCGCGGCGCTCTCGTCGGAGGCGGCGCTGCGGATCAGCGCCAGGAACGGATCGCCGCTGTCGGCGCGCTCCATGCGCTCGACGAAGGCCCGCGCGATCCTCTCCGGCAGCGTCCCGGGCGGTCCGGGCACCAGTTCCGGCAGGTCCCGGGTGCCGGGCACGGCGGCCAGGAACAGCTGCTCCTTGGAGCCGAAGTGCCGCATCACCAGGCCGTGGGTGACTCCGGCGCGGGCGGCGATCTCCCGGATGGTGGCCCGTGCGTATCCCCGCTCGGCGAACGCGGCGCGGGCCGCGTCGAGGATCGCTCCGCGATGCGCCTCCGGCGCCCGCACCCGCTTGCGGGACGGGGGACCGCTGCTGGACGTCATGGTCACGAGCCCTAATGTACATCTGGTCATTAGCGTGTTCCACGGGACCACGGATCCCCCCGGTACCTGCCGGACCGGGCGCCCGGCGCCTGCGCGACCGGTAAAACCAGTGGTCACAGCGGGGCGGACCGGGAAGACTCGGACGTGTGTTCCTGACGATCTCCACGAGCGGCACCGCCGCCTCCCCGGCCACCGACCTCGGGTTCCTGCTGCACAAGCACCCCGACAACGCGCAGACCTTCACCACCTCGCACGGCATCGCGCACGTCTTCTACCCGGAGGCGGACGCCGAGCGCTGCACGGCGGCGCTGCTCCTGGAGGTGGACGCGGTGGCGCTGGTCCGGCGCGGCAAGGGCAAGGGGCGCGGCGGAGCACCCGACGCGGCCCTCGCGCAGTACGTCAACGACCGCCCGTACGCGGCCTCCTCGCTGCTCGCCGTGGCGATCGGCAACGTCTTCTCCAGCGCGATGCGCGGCGTCTGCAGGGCCCGCCCCGAAGCCCCGGCGCGGCCACGGCCGTTGCGGATCGAGGTGCCCGCGCTGCCCGCCCGCGGCGGCGCCGACCTCGTACGCCACCTCTTCGAGCCGCTCGGCTGGACGGTGACGGCCGAACCGGTCGCCCTGGACGCAGAGTTCCCGGAGTGGGGCGAGTCGCGGTACGTCGGACTGGTCCTGGAGTCCGAGGCGCTGACCCTCTCCGAGGCGCTGCGCCACCTCTACGTCCTGCTCCCCGTGCTCGACGACGCCAAGCACTACTGGGTCTCCTCCGAGGAGGTCGACAAGCTGCTGCGGGCCGGCGAGGGCTGGCTGCCCGGCCACCCCGAGCAGAAGCTCATCACCAGCCGCTACCTCTCCCGCCGCTGGTCGCTGACCCGGCAGGCGATGGAGCGGCTGGAGCTGGTACGGCTCGCCGAGACCGACGACAGCGAGGTCGAGGAGATCGACAACGCCGTCGAGGACGAGACCGAGACGGAGGAGAAGCCGACCCCGCTCGCCGTACGGCGCCGGGAGGCGATCCTCGACGCGCTGCGGCGTGCCGGTGCCGCCCGGATCCTCGACCTCGGCTGCGGCCAGGGCCAGTTGGTGCAGGCGCTGCTGAAGGACCCGTCGGTCACCGAGATCGTCGGCGTCGACGTGTCGATGCGGGCACTCACCATCGCCTCCCGGCGGCTCAGGCTGGACCGGATGGGGGAGCGGCAGGCGTCCCGCGTCACGCTCGTCCAGGGCTCGCTGGCCTACACCGACCGGCGGCTCAAGGGGTACGACGCGGCCGTGCTCAGCGAGGTGATCGAGCACCTCGACCTCCCGCGGCTGCCCGCCCTGGAGTACGCCGTGTTCGGTGCCGCCCGCCCGCGCACGGTCCTCGTCACCACCCCGAACGTCGAGTACAACGTCCGCTGGGAGAGCCTGCCCGCCGGACACGTCCGGCACGGCGACCACCGCTTCGAGTGGACCCGCGAGGAGTTCCGCGCCTGGGCCCACCGGGTCGCCGAACTCCACGGCTACCAGGTCGAGTTCACCCCTGTCGGAGCGGACGACCCCGAGGTCGGCCCACCCACCCAGATGGCCACGTTCACACTGTCCGCGAAGGAGGCGGAGGCGGCATGACCGAGACACGGCACACCGGACGGGTCCTCCCCGTCACCGACCTCTCCCTGGTCGTCCTCGTCGGCGCCTCCGGCTCCGGCAAGTCCACCTTCGCGCACCGGCACTTCAGGCCGACCGAGATCATCTCCTCCGACTTCTGCCGCGGGCTGGTCTCCGACGACGAGAACGACCAGGGCGCGACCAGAGACGCCTTCGACGTCCTGCACTACATCGCGGGCAAGCGGCTGGCCGCCGGCCGCCGCACGGTCGTGGACGCGACCAGCGTGCAGCAGGAGTCCCGGCGCCAGCTGATCGACCTGGCCAAGCGGTACGACGTGCTGCCCATCGCCGTCGTCCTCGACGTGCCCGAGGAGGTGTGCGCCGAACGCAACGCGGCCCGCAGCGACCGCGCCGACATGCCGCGCCGGGTGATCCAGCGCCACATCCGCGAACTGAGGCGTTCCATCAGGCACCTGGAGCGCGAGGGCTTCCGCAAGGTGCACATCCTGCGCGGTGTCGAGGAGATCGACTCGGCGACCGTCGTCACCGAGAAGCGGTTCAACGACCTGACCCACCTCACCGGACCCTTCGACATCGTCGGCGACATCCACGGCTGCGCGAGCGAACTGGAGTCCCTGCTGTCCCGGTTGGGCTACCAGGACGGCGTCCACCCGCAGGGCCGTACCGCGGTCTTCGTCGGCGACCTCGTCGACCGCGGCCCGGACAGCCCCGGTGTGCTGCGCCGGGTGATGTCGATGGTCGGGTCGGGCAACGCCCTGTGCGTGCCCGGCAACCACGAGAACAAGTACGGCCGTTACCTCAAGGGCCGCAAGGTCCAGCACACCCACGGACTCGCCGAGACCATCGAGCAGATGGACGACGAGAGCGAGGACTTCAAGGCGCAGGTAAGGGAGTTCATCGACGGGCTGGTCAGCCACTACGTCCTCGACGGCGGGAAGCTGGTCGTCTGCCACGCCGGGCTGCCCGAGAAGTACCACGGCCGCACCTCCGGCCGGGTCCGCTCGCACGCCCTGTACGGGGACACCACCGGCGAGACCGACGAGTTCGGCCTGCCCGTGCGCTACCCGTGGGCCGAGGACTACCGGGGCCGCGCGGCCGTCGTCTACGGCCACACCCCGGTCCCGGAGGCCAGCTGGGTCAACAACACCATCTGCCTCGACACCGGTGCCGTCTTCGGCGGCAAGCTCACCGCGCTGCGCTGGCCGGAGCGGGAGCTGGTCGACGTACCGGCCGAGCGGGTCTGGTACGAGCCGGCCCGTCCGCTGCGCGCGGAGGCGCCCGGCGGACACGACGGGCGGCCGCTGGACCTGGCGGACGTCCAGGGCCGCCGGGTCGTGGAGACCCGGTACCAGGGCCGGGTCGCGGTCCGTGAGGAGAACGCGGCGGCCGCCCTGGAGGTGATGAGCCGCTTCGCGATCGACCCGCGCCTGCTGCCGTACCTGCCACCGACCATGGCCCCGACGGCCACCAGCCATGTCGAGGGCTACCTGGAGCACCCCGCGGAGGCCTTCGCCCAGTACGCGGCGGACGGTGTCGCCCGGGTCGTGTGCGAGGAGAAGCACATGGGCTCGCGGGCGGTGGCGCTGGTGTGCCGGGACACGGACGTCGCGCACAAGCGCTTCGGCGTCCCGCCCGGCCCGACCGGCTCCCTCTACACCCGCACCGGGCGGCCGTTCTTCGCCGACGCGTCGGTGACCGAGGAGATCCTCGGCCGGATCCGGGCCTCCGTCGACGCGGCCGGCCTGTGGGACGAACTCGGCACCGACTGGCTCCTGCTGGACGCCGAGCTGCTGCCCTGGTCGCTCAAGGCCTCCGGCCTGCTGCGCACCCAGTACGCGGCCGTGGGCGCCGCCTCCGGCGCGGTCTTCCCGGGTGTGCTGGCCGCCCTGGAGGGCGCGGCGGCACGCGGCGTCGACGTCACCGACCTGTTCGCCCGGCAGCGTGAACGCGCCGCCGACGCGGCCGCGTTCACCGACGCCTACCGTCGCTACTGCTGGCCCACCGAGGGCCTGGACGGGGTGCGCCTGGCCCCGTTCCAGATCCTCGCGGTCCAGGGCCGCAGCCTCGCCGCGCTTCCGCACGACGAACAACTCGCGCTCCTGGACCGGCTGGTGGAGCACGACCCGACGGGTCTCCTGCAGACCACCCGCCGCCTGCACGTCGACACCGGCGACCCGGAGTCGGTACGGGCCGGTGTCGACTGGTGGCTGGAGATGACCGGCCGGGGCGGCGAGGGCATGGTCGTCAAACCGGCCGGCGCGGTGGTCCGCGACCCGCAGGGCCGACTGGTCCAGCCCGGCATCAAGTGCCGGGGCCGGGAGTACCTGCGGATCATCTACGGCCCTGAGTACACCCGCCCCGACAACCTCACCCGCCTGCGCGGCCGCTTCCTCAACCACAAGCGGTCCCTGGCGATCCGCGAGTACGCCCTCGGCCTGGAGGCCCTGGACCGCCTCGCGGACGGCGAACCGCTGTGGCGCGTGCACGAGGCGGTCTTCGGCGTCCTGGCCCTGGAGTCGGAGCCGGTGGACCCGCGGCTGTGAGCGGCGGCCGCGGCCGGCCGGTCAGCCGACCAGCCGCAGCCGTCGCGCGCACGCCCCCACTCGGACCGTCTGACCCCAGGTGAGTTCCAGGGCGTCGGTCTCGATGCCGTCGCCGAAGACGATCAGGCGGTCCGACTCGACCGTGAGGGTCAGTGCCGCCGAGGCCGTCAGCTCGCCGGCGACCAGGGAGGTCCCGGTCGCCGGCGAGGGCCAGGCCTCCCGGACGAACCAGAGGAGGCGGTCCTCCGTGGGGGCGGGCAGCGGCAGCCGGGCGCCGCGCTCCTGCCACACCGAGCGCAGCCAGCCGGTGGCCCCGGTGCCGGTGCCCACCAGCACCCCGGAGGAGGCCTGGGCCTCGACGACACCCCCGTCGTTCTCGAGGCCCAGGCGGTATCGGGCGGTCTGATGACCGGCGGTACCCAGGTAGATCTCGTTGAGCGCCACGAGCCGCTGCGTGTCGTCGGCGACCGCCTCGACCATCGTCAGCTCCTCGGCACCCGTGGCCGCGGCGGCGCCCGCGGCCGACGCCAGCAGTACGGCCGCCCGCTCCGGCCGGTGCCGTACCAGGACCCCCGGGTTGCGGCCCGGGTCGGTGTCGATCCCGATCACCGGCTGACCGTCGAGGTACTTGGCCACGTTCGCCACCAGCCCGTCCTGGCCGACCACCACGACCACGTCCTCGGGCGCGAACAGGAAGCGGTCCAGGTCGGCCCGCTCCACCCGGGCCTGGCGCCAGGTCAGCGGCACCGCCGCGGTCACCTCGGCGAGCGCCCGCCGGCCGCGCCGGTGCCGCTCGGCGACCTCGGCCATGTCCCGGCCCCGGGAGGCGAGGAAGAAGGCGGCCTGGCCGTGCGTGCCGTGCCGGGCCACCAACTCCTCGTACTCGGTGGTCCGGTGCACGAGCACGGCCCGCGGCGCGAGACTCACTCCCGCTCCCCGGCACCCAGCCTGGCGAGCAGCCCCGTCAGCACGTCCGGCGACACGGTCACGCTGTCGATGCGCGGCAGGTTCTCCGCGAGCCGGGTGCCGGTGAGGGCGTGCAGCGTGGCCACGTCCACCTCGCCGTGCACCCGCAGCCAGGCCGCCTGCGCCGCGGCCCGCGCCTCGCCGACCTCCCGCGCTCCCGCGGCCTCGGCCCGCGCGAGCGTGACCGACCGGGCCGCCTCCGCCTCGCCCAGCTTCACCGACCGGGCCGCCTCCGCCTCCGCCAGCCGTACCGTGCGTGCCGCCTCCGCCGCCGCGCGCACCGCGTCCGCCGCCGCGTGCTCCTCGGCCTCCCGGCGCGCGTTGGTGCCCCGCTGGTCGACCAACTGCTCCTCGCGGCGCGCGAGTTCGATCTGGCTGGCCAGTTCGTTCTCGGCGATCGCGCGCTCCCGCTCGACGGCCACCGCACGCCGCTCGTAGGTCGCCCGGTCGGCCTCCTGCTGGATCTGCTCGCGGGCCGGGGTGCGCAGCGCCCGCTCCACCTCGGGCTCCGGCCGCAGTGCCATCACCCGGACGGCCACCACCTCGATGCCGGTCGCGGGAAGGCGGGGCTCCGCACCGAGCCCGGCCGCGACCCGCTCCCGGACCGCGGCGGTCCCGTCGACCAGCGCCTCCGACAGCGGGGTGCCGGCCAGCACGTCCAGCGCGTGCTGCTGGGCCGTCTCGGTGAGCAGCGTGCCCAGCTGTTCCAGCGGGGTGCCACGCCAGACACCCGTGTCCGGGTCGATCGAGAAGTCGAGGCGGGCGGCCGCCACCGTCGGGTCCCCGATGCGATAGGTGACCGTCGCCTGCACCGCCACGTCCTGGAAGTCGGCCGTACGGGCATGGAAGGTCATCGCCAGCTCGCGGTCGTCGACCGGTACCTCGGAGATCGCCGCGGTGAGCGCGCGGAACCAGAAGCTGAGCCCCGGCCCGTCGTGCAGCAGCTGCCCGCCCCGGTGGTGTCTGACGTACGCCGTCGGAGCCCCGCGCAGATGGCGCCAGCCCAGACGCCGGGTGATGTCGGCCATCGAATCCGCCCCCTCGTCTTTAGTGTCATGATGACCATAATCCCGGAGTCTGATTGTCGTCAAGAGGACGAGAAGAAGAGGTGGTCAGAACAAGAATCGGCCGAGCGGGGGGTGAAGGCGGTCCGCGATGGTCAGGATGGAGGCATGGGATTCCATGTCGACTCCGAGGCCGGGCGGCTGCGCCGCGTCATCCTGCACCGGCCGGATCTGGAGCTCAAAAGGCTCACCCCCAGCAACAAGGACGCCCTTCTCTTCGACGACGTCCTCTGGGTGCGCCGGGCGCGGGCCGAGCACGACGGGTTCGCCGACGTGCTGCGCGACCGCGGGGTCGCCGTCCATCTCTTCGGCGACCTGCTCGAAGAGGTGCTGGGTGTCCCGGCCGCCCGCACCCTCGTCCTGGACCGTGTCTTCGACGAGAAGGAGTACGGCCCGCTCGCCACCGACCACCTGCGCACCGCCTTCGAGGCGCTGCCCGCGCGCGAGCTGGCCGAGGCACTGGTCGGCGGTATGACCAAGCGGGAGTTCCTGGCCGCGCACGAGGAGCCCACCTCGGTCCGCTTCCATGTCATGGACCTCGACGACTTCCTCCTCGAACCGCTCCCCAACCACCTCTTCACCCGTGACACCTCCGCCTGGGTCTACGACGGGGTCTCCATCAACGCCATGCGCTGGCCCGCCCGGCAGCGCGAGACCGTGCACTTCGAGGCGATCTACCGGCACCACCCGCTGTTCCGCGGCGAGACGTTCCACGTGTGGTCCGAGGGGCAGGCCGCCTACCCCTCCACCATCGAGGGCGGCGACGTCCTGGTGATCGGCAACGGCGCGGTCCTGATCGGCATGAGCGAGCGCACCACCCCGCAGGCCGTCGAGATGCTCGCGCACAAGCTGTTCGAGGCCGGCTCGGCGCAGACCATCGTCGCCCTGGACATGCCGAAGCGGCGCGCCTTCATGCATCTCGACACCGTGATGACGATGGTCGACGGCGGCACCTTCACCCAGTACGCCGGGCTCGGCATGCTCCGCTCGTACACCATCGAACCGGGCACCGGCGAGAAGGAGCTCAAGGTCACCGACCATCCGCCGGAGCACATGCACCGGGCGATCGCCGCCGCCCTCGGCCTCAGTGAGATCCGGGTCCTGACCGCCACCCAGGACGTGCACGCGGCCGAGCGCGAACAGTGGGACGACGGCTGCAACGTCCTCGCCGTCGAACCCGGTGTCGTCGTCGCCTACGAGCGCAACGCCACCACCAACACCCATCTGCGCCGACAGGGCATCGAGGTGATCGAGATCCCGGGCAGCGAACTGGGGCGGGGAAGGGGCGGCCCGCGGTGCATGAGCTGCCCGGTGGAGCGGGACGCGGTGTGATCATCGGGTGTGATTCATCTGGCTGTATAGAAATGTGGAGCATCGTATAGACTTCCAAAGTCCCCGAAGCTGATCCCTACCGCTGGAGCGCCCTCATGGCGACTGTCCCGACCGCCCTCGCCGGCCGCCACTTCCTCAAGGAGCTGGACTTCACCCAGGAGGAGTTCCGCGGGCTGGTCGAGCTGGCCGCCGAGCTGAAGGCGGCCAAGAAGGCCGGGGCCGAGCCGCAGTACCTGCGGGGCAGGAACATCGCGCTGGTCTTCGAGAAGACCTCCACCCGCACCCGCTGCGCCTTCGAGGTCGCCGCCGCGGACCAGGGCGCCGCCACCACCTACCTCGACCCGGCCGGCTCCCAGCTCGGCCACAAGGAGTCGGTGAAGGACACCGCCCGGGTCCTCGGCCGGATGTACGACGCGATCGAGTACCGCGGGCACGGCCAGGGCGTCGTCGAGGAACTGGCCGCGTTCGCCGGGGTGCCCGTGTACAACGGCCTCACCGACGAGTGGCACCCCACCCAGATGCTCGCCGACGTGCTCACCATGACCGAGCACAGCGACAAGCCGCTCGACGCCATCGCCTTCGCCTACCTCGGCGACGCCCGCTACAACATGGGCAACTCCTACCTGGTCACCGGCGCCCTGCTCGGCATGGACGTCCGGATCGTCGCGCCCCGGCTGCTGTGGCCGGACGACACCATCGTCGAGCTGGCCCAGCAGCTCGCCGGCGCGTCCGGCGCCCGGATCACGCTCACCGAGGACGTGAAGGAGGGGGTGCGGGGCGCCGACTTCGTCGCCACCGACGTCTGGGTGTCGATGGGCGAGCCCAAGGAGGTCTGGGACGAGCGCATCGCGCTGCTCGGCCCCTACGCCGTCACCATGGACGTGCTGCGCGCCACCGGCAACGCCGACGTCAAGTTCCTGCACTGCCTGCCGGCCTTCCACGACCTCGGCACCGTCGTCGGCCGCGAGATCCACGAGCGGCACGGGCTGACCGAGCTGGAGGTCACCGACGAGGTGTTCGAGTCCGAGCACTCGGTCGTCTTCGACGAGGCCGAGAACAGGATGCACACCATCAAGGCGGTCCTGGTGGCCACCCTCGCCTGATTTCCTTCCGGCGGCCCGACACCACCCCACCCCACGCCACCCCACCCCACGCCGCGCCGCGGCCGACACCGCGACCGGACCCGGATCGCACCCGCACCACCAGATACGAGCACCACCCGCATACTTCGCTCCAAGTCCCCGCACCTGCTGGTCGCCGAATCCGGCGCCGACCTCGCGGGCCCCGGCCTCCGCCGCGCGATCCTCGTCTGCATGGCCGTCGGCACCCTGCCGTACTGCGCGGTCGCGCTGTCGGCGATCGGCGGCGGCGTGATCGCCTTCGGCGCGGTCGTCGCCATCGCCTCGGTCGTCCTCATGTCCATGTCCCGGGACGGACTGATCCCGCGCGTCTTCGAGAAGGTCTCCCCGAGGACCGCCACCCCGGTGGCCGGCCCCCTGATCGTCGCGGCTGTCCTCGCGCTCCCGGCGGCCTTCGCCTCGCTGGACGCGGTGATGAACCTGTGCACCGTCGGCACTCTCGCGATCATGGCCGTGGTGAACATCGCGGTGATCGCCCTGCGCCGTCGCGAACCGGCCCTCGCCCGCGCCTTCCGGGTACCGCTCTACCCGGTGGTCCCCCTGCTGGGCGTCGGTTTCTGCCTCTACCTCAGGTACGAGACCGGGTGGACGACCTGCATCCAGTTCGCCGTCTTCCTGGCCGTGGGCCTGCTGGTCTGCGTCGGCTGCGGGCGCCGGAACTCCACGCCGGCCACCGCTGCCGTGACTACGCCGGGCGCCACTGACGCGGTACCACAGGAAGCCTGAACCACACCGCCTTGCCGGACTCGGTCGGGCGGTGTCCGCAGGACGAGCTGAGGGCGCGGATCAGCAGCAGGCCCCGCCCGCCCTCCTGCATGGGGTCGGGCTCCTCGATCACCGGACGGGTGAGATGACCGGGCGGCGCCGGATCCGGGTCGTGCACCTCGACCTTGCAGCCCCCCGGCAGCAGCTCGACGACCAGCTCTATCGGCCCCTTGCCCGCGGTGTGCTCCACCGCGTTGGCGACCAGTTCCGCCGTGAGCAGTTCGGCGGTGTCGGTGTCCGCCGGGTGGTCCGTCTCCTCCATCGCCGAGCGCACCAGGGCACGGGCGACCGGCACGGCCGCGACGGTGTGCGGCAGCGCGATACGCCAGGAGGCGGCGGAGGAGGGTGGTTCGTACACGGCGATTCCGTTCATGGCGCAGGCGATCACTGCTTGTCCTGCTTTCAACTGTAGGAATGGTACGGGTCCCGGGCCGGAACCCGTCGGCGGGTCCCGGGCCGGACCTTCGTCCCGGTAACGGGCTGCTTACCCCGGTCGGTGGGCCGTTTCGCACGCGCGCCCGCACTGTTACCGCCTTATTGACACGCCGTGACCTTGTGACCGTCCGTCGGGCACGCGAAGGAGCCCCCGGCACGTGCCGGGGGCTCCTTCGGTGCGGGTGGGGATCAGCCGAACTCGACCATCCCCGCGGTCAGCGTCGCGCCGTCCGCCGGGTCGATCAGGATGAACGCGCCGGTACGGCGGGAGACCGCGTAGGCGTCCAGCGGCAGCGGCTCGGCGCTGCGCAGGGTGATCCGGCCCAGGTCGTTGGCGGTCAGCCGGGCGGCGCCCGCCAGGTCCCGGACGATCGCCTTGACGGTCCGGGTGGCGTGCCTGAGCAGCACCCGGTCGCCGACCCTGAGCGGCCGGTCGGCCAGATGGCAGACGGCCGCCGTCACGTCCTGGGTGAGCACGGGCGCCTCCGGCCCCGCGGTGATCATGTCGCCGCGCGAGACGTCCCGCTGGTCGGCCAGCCGCACCCCGATGGACTGCGGGGCATGCGCCGCTCGGACCTCGGTGCCGAGCACGTCGATCGCCGTGATCTCGGAGGTCTCCCCGGACGGGTGCACGGTGACCCGGTCGCCGACCCGCAGCGAGCCGGAGACCAGCTGGCCCGCGTAGTGCCGGATGTCACCGTGCCGGATGACGTACTGGACCGGGAAGCGGGCCGGCGCGTCGGCCGGGTCCGCGGCCACCGGGACGCTCTCCAGGAACTCCAGGAGCGCCGGGCCGCCGTACCAGTCCATGTGCGTGGAACGGTCCACGACGTTGTCGCCCACCAGCGCCGACACCGGGATCGCGGTGACCTCGGGGAGCCCCAGCTCGGCGGTCTGGGCGGTGAAGTCGGCGACGATCCGCTCGAACCCGGCCCGCTCGTAGCCGACCAGGTCCATCTTGTTGACGGCGAGGACGACGTGCGGGACGCGCAGCAGGGCGGCCACCGCCGCGTGCCGCCGGGTCTGCTCGACGACCCCGTTGCGGGCGTCGACCAGGATGATCGCCAGTTCGGCGGTGGAGGCGCCGGTGACCATGTTCCGGGTGTACTGCACATGGCCCGGGGTGTCGGCGAGGATGAACCGCCGCCTGGCCGTGGCGAAGTAGCGGTAGGCCACGTCGATGGTGATGCCCTGCTCGCGCTCGGCGCGCAGGCCGTCGGTGAGCAGGGCCAGGTCGGGGGCGTCCTTGCCGCGGCTGAGGGATGCCTGCTCGACGGCCTCCAGCTGGTCGGCGAGGACCGACTTGGAGTCGTGCAGGAGCCGTCCGACGAGGGTGGACTTGCCGTCGTCGACGGAGCCCGCGGTCGCGAACCGCAGGGTGTCGATGGTCGTGCTCATGGTTAGAAGTACCCCTCGCGCTTGCGGTCTTCCATCGCGGCCTCGGAGAGCTTGTCGTCGGCCCGGGTGGCGCCGCGTTCGGTGAGCCGGGAGGCGGCGATCTCGGCGATCACCTTCTCGATGCTGTCGGCGTCGGAGTCGACCGCGCCGGTGCAGGACATGTCGCCGACGGTCCGGTAGCGCACCTGGCGCTTCGCCACGCTCTCGCCGTCCCTGGGGCCGCCCCACTCGCCGGCGGTCAGCCACATCCCGCCCCGCTGGAACACCTCGCGGTGATGGGCGAAGTAGATCTGCGGGAGGTCGATGTCCTCGCGGGCGATGTACTGCCAGACGTCCAGCTCGGTCCAGTTGGACAGGGGGAAGACGCGGACGTGCTCGCCGGGGGCGTGCCGGCCGTTGTAGAGGTTCCACAGTTCGGGGCGCTGGCGGCGCGGGTCCCACTGCGAGAACTCGTCGCGCAGCGAGAACACCCGCTCCTTGGCGCGGGCCTTCTCCTCGTCGCGGCGGCCGCCGCCGAAGACGGCGTCGAACTTCTCGCTCTGGATCTTCTCGGTGAGCGGCACGGTCTGGAGGGGGTTGCGGGTGCCGTCGGGGCGTTCGCGCAGCACACCGCGGTCGATGTAGTCCTGTACGGAGGCCACATGGAGGCGCAGGCCATGTGCGGTCACCACACGGTCGCGGTACTCCAGGACCTCGGGGAAGTTGTGTCCGGTGTCCACGTGCAGGAGGGAGAAGGGGATCGCCGCGGGGGCGAACGCCTTCAGCGCGAGGTGCAGCATGACGATGGAGTCCTTGCCGCCGGAGAACAGGATCACCGGTCGTTCGAACTCGCCCGCCACCTCGCGGAAGATGTGGACCGCCTCGGACTCCAGCGCGTCCAGGTGGGACAGCGTGAAGGTGCTCATGCCAGCCCCCGCTCCACCAGCAGCGCGTGCACCGCGTCGGCGGACTGCTGCGGGGTCTGCTCCTGGGTGGGCAGCACCAGCGCCGGGTCGGCGGGCGGCTCGTAGGGGTCGTCGACGCCGGTCAGCCCGGTCAGCTCACCCGCGGCCTGCCTGGCGTACAGACCCTTCACGTCCCGCTCGCTGCACACCTCGACCGGGGTCGCCACGTGTACTTCCAGATACGGTGTCCCGCTCTTCTCGTGCCGTGCCCGCACCGCCTCGCGGCTGTCGGCGTAGGGGGCGATGACGGGGACGACGGAGAGCACGCCGTTGCGCGCGAGCACCTCGGAGACCAGGCCGATGCGCTGCACGTTGGTGTTGCGGTCCGCCCGGGAGAAACCGAGGCCGGCCGAGAGGAAACGGCGTATCTCGTCGCCGTCGAGAACCTCCACGCGATGTCCCTCGGCCTTGAGCCGGTCGCCGAGGAGGCGCGCGATCGTCGTCTTGCCCGCGCTCGGCAGTCCCGTCAGCCAGACCGTGGCTCCCTGAGCCCTTGGCGTGGTGGTCATGCGCAACAGACCTCTTCCTTACCTACTCGTCAAACTCGCGAACGACCCGTCGAAGAGTAGGTAAGAAGTCTGAGAGGAGTGGTTAAGGAACCTGAGGTTTAACTGAGTGACTCCTGGTACGCAAGAGGTCACAGACTCCTGCAATGAACATTTCACAGAGGGCCGCCGGCCTGTTCACAGTCCGTTTCCCGGGGCCGCTTCACGGAGCCGTTCCGCGGCGCCGCTCACAGACCGACGAAGGTGCCCCCGGCCTCCCGCAGCCGTTCGTGCAGTGCGCGGAAGACGGCCGCCGAGCGGGTGCCCGGCCAGTCGGCGGGCAGCAGGCTCGTCGGCAGCCCGGGGTCGGTGTACGGCAGATGGCGCCAGGAGTCGAGGGCGCACAGATAGTCGCGGTAGGCGTCCTCGGCCGGGGTGTCCGCGCGGTGTTCCCAGCCGCGCAGTACCGGCTCGTGGGCGTCGAGGAACTGTTCGTGCGCCTTGGCGATCGCCGTCAGGTCCCACCAGCGGGCGACCGCCTCGGTGGTGGGCGCGAAGCCCAGGTGGTCCCCCCGGAAGAAGTCCACGTACGGGTCGAGGCCGAGCCGGCTGAGGGTGTGCCGGGTCTCCTCGAACAGCGGGGCGGGGGCGATCCACACGCCCGGCGCGGCGGTGCCGAAGCCGAGTCCGGCCAGTCGGGAGCGCAGCACGTGCCGCTTCTGCCGCTCCGACTCGGGCACCGAGAACACCGCGAGCACCCAGCCCTCGTCCTCCGGCGGTGCGTCCGCGTACACCCGGCGGTCACCGTCATCGAGCAACTGCCGTGCCTCCGCGGAGAGTTCGTATCCGGCGGCGCCCTGAGCGGTACGGGCCGGCACCAGCAGCCCGCGCCGTTTCAGCCGGGACACCGACGAGCGTACGGAGGGGGCGTCCACGCCCACGGCGGCCAGCAGCCGGATCAGCTCGGCGACGGGCACCGGGCCGGGCAGGAAGCGGCCGTACGCGCCGTAGAGCGTGACGATCAGGGACCTCGGGGCGTGTTGCTCGGGCACGTTGATCATTTTAGGTCCCCGGCATCGCTGCTGGTCACCTTCGGTGCGCGGCTGAACGTGAGTCAGGATTCCGACGCCCGCCGCGGGGGCCCGCTGCCGGTGACCGGTGACCGGTGGCCGGTACCTGGGCCCGGTGTCGGTTCAGGCGGCGACGGCGAGCCGGTCGGCCGGGCCGCGGTGCGGCGGGACCACGCTGCCGTCGGCGTGCAGCTCGCCCGTGTCGTCGAAGACGATCGCCCCGTCGCACAGCAGGGTCCAGCCCTGCTCGGGGTGGGCGGCGACGATGTGCGCCAGGCCGCGGTCGGCCGTCGCGCTGGGGGACTGGTGGGAACACATGGCGCACCTCCACGGGGCTGCCTCCGGCACGGTCGCCGACCGGCATGTCCAGACCATGCTCCTCCCGTGAACGCCCGGGAACCCCATGCCGCGACCTGTGACAACACGCGGACAACTCCCGGACGCGGCCACGACGGTCGCCGCGGCTCCGGGACGGGGCCGGGCGGCAGTCCCGGCGCGGCGGGACGCGCCACCGAAGGGGTGACGATCACGCCCGCGGGCCCGGCCGCCCGGTATCCAGGGCATACCCCCACCTCACGTTCCGGGAAGGAAGCCATGCCCGTACGCCCCCTCCTCGCCGCGGCCCTGTGTTCCGCGGCCCTGCTGTGCGCCGCCGTCGCCCCGGCGACCGCCGCGCCCGCGACCGCCGGGCCCGGCGAGTCCGTCACCGTCGACCCCACCGGCCGGCTCGCCCCCGACGGCACCGTCACCCTGTCCGGCACCTACACCTGTGCCGGAGGCACGGGGCCGGTGTTCATCAGCTCCTCGCTCAGCCAGGACTCCCCGAACCACCGGCACGGCATCGGCGGCACCCAGGCCGTGTGCGACGGCGCCGAGCACCGCTGGGAGAACACCGGGAAGGTCACCTCGGAGAAGCTGGCGCCCGGCGCGGCCCACGTCGAGGCCACGATCACCGAGCTGAGCCCCTCGGGCGGCCTGCCGCTGCCGTCCTTCCACGCCGTCGACCAACAGGACATCACCCTCACCCGGGCCTGACCCGGACGCGGGCACCGGGCCTGGTGCGGCCGGGCCTGGTGCGGCCTGGCCCCGGTGCGACCGGGGCCCGGTGTGGCGTGGGCCCGGTGCGACCGGGGCCCGGTGTGGCGTGGGCCCGGTGCCGTCGGTGCCGGTCAGCGGGTGAGCAGCTTCCGGAGCGCGCCGGTGACCTCGTCCGGCGCCTCCTCCGCCATGAAGTGCCCGCAGTCCACCGTGCGGTGCTCCAGGTCCGGGGCCCAGGCACGCCACAGCGCCGCCGCGTCGTAGCCGAGGGCGGCACCCCAGTCCTGCTGGAGCACGGTGACCGGCATCCGCAGGACGTTCCCGGCGGCCCGGTCCGTCAGGTCGTGCTCGGCGTCGACACCGGCCGAGGCACGGTAGTCGGCCACGATCGAGGGCACCGCCTCCCGGCAGGCCGCGAGATAGGCGGCACGGACCCCGGCCGGGACGGCCGCGGGGTCGCGGGTCCACAGGTCGAGGAAGTGGCCGAAGAACAGGTCCGGCGCCGCGCCGATCAACTCCTCCGGCAGACCCGGCGGCTGGGCCATCAGGTACAGATGGAAGGCGACGGCGGCGGTGGCCCCGTGCAGCACCTCCCACATGTCCAGGGTGGGCAGGACGTCCAGCAGCGCGAGGTGCGTGACCGCGTCCGGGTGGTCGAGGCCGGCCCGGAAGGCGACCAGCGCGCCCCGGTCGTGCCCGGCCAGCGCGAAGCTCTCGTGACCGAGCGCCCGCGCGAGCGCCACGACGTCGGCGGCCATGGTCCGCTTCGCGTACGACGTCCCGTCCGGGTCGGCCGGCTTGTCGCTGGCGCCGTAGCCGCGCAGGTCGGGGCAGATCACGGTGTGCCCGTCCGCGGCGAGGCCGGCGGCCACGTGCCGCCACATCAGGTGGGTCTGGGGAAAACCGTGCAGCAGGACGACCGGGCTGCCGGTGCCGCCGACGGACGTGTGCAGGGCGACGCCGTCGGCGACCGGGACGCGGTGCTGCTGAAAACCGGGGATGTTCATGCGCCGAGGCTCCCGTGCCCGGATCAGCAGCCGATCAGCGGCGCGTGCGGCACGTACGGTGGGCGGGTGAGGATCGGCCAGGTCGCCTTCGGGGTGCTCGGACCCGTGACGGCCGAGCGGGCAGGTCTCCCGCTCGCGCTGAAGGGTCCCCGGCACCGCGCCGTGCTGGCCCGGCTGATCGTCGCCCGTGGACGCGTGGTGCCCGTCGCCCGGCTGGTCGCCGACCTCTGGGAGGAGCCGCCGCCCGCCGCTGTCGGCGCCGTCCGCACCTTCGTGGGCGATCTGCGGCGGGCCCTCGAACCCGACCGGCCGCCCCGCGCCCCGGCCCGGCTGCTGGTCACCGACGGCCCCGGCTACGCCCTGCGCGCGGAAGCGGTCGACGCCTGGCGGTTCGAACGGGCCGTGGCGGCCGCCGGGCAGCAGGAGTCCGGGCAGGCCGCGCGGCTGCTGGGGGAGGCGCTGGAGCTGTGGCGGGGGCCGGCCTACGCCGACTTCGCGGACGAGGAGTGGTGCCGGGGCGAGCGGGCCCGGCTCGCCGAGCTGCGGCTGCGGGCCGTGGAGCAACGGGCCGAGGCGTTGCTGGCGGCGGGCCGGGCGGCCGAGGCGGTGCCCGATCTGGACGCGCACCTCGCCGGGCACCCGTGGCGCGAGGAGGCCTGGCGGCTGCTGGCGCTCGCCCTCTACCGGACCGGCCGGCAGGGCGACGCCCTCGCGGTGCTGCGCCGGGCCCGCGCGACCCTCGCCGGACAGCTGGGCGTCGACCCGGGCCGGGCGCTGCGCCGGCTGGAGGCCGACGTGCTCGCGCAGGACCCGGGCCTGGACGCCGAACGCGGGGCGGCCGCCCGGGTCTGGTCCCGGGTCGCCGAGGCGTACGACCGTACCGTCGCCGCCGGTGCACAGGCCCGGCTGGAATCGACCGTCGGACTGCTGCGCACCCTCGCGGTGACCGGCTCCGGCGGGCTGGCCGCCGCCCGCGAACACCGGCTCGCGGCGATCACGGCGGCCGAGGAGTCCGGCGACCCGGAACTCACCGCCCGGGTGATCGGCGCCTACGACGTCCCCGCGATCTGGACCCGGTCCGACGACCCGGCGGGGGCCCGCCGCATTGTCGAGGCCGCCGAACGGACGCTGGCCCGCCTCCCCGCCACCCCGGCCCAGGACACGGCCCGCTGCCGGCTGCTCGCCACCGTCGCCCTGGAGTCACGCGGCACCAGGTCCGACCGTGCCGATGCGGCCGCCGCCGAGGCGGAACGCCTGGCCCGCCGTCTCGACGACCCCGCCCTGCTCGCCTTCGCCCTCAACGGCGTCTTCATGCGGTCCTGCACCCGGCCCGGCCTCGCCCCGCGCCGCGACGCCCTGGGCGCCGAACTGGTCGCCCTCGCGGCCCGGCACGGTCTCGTCACCTACGAGGTGCTCGGCCACCTGATCAGGACACAGTCACGCGCGGCGCTCGCCGACTTCACGACGGCCGACGACCACGCGGCGGCGGCCGACCGGCTGGCGGACCGTCATGAACTCCCGCTGGCAAGGGTGTTCACGGCAGGCTACCGAGCGCTGCGGCTGGCGGCGACGGACGGGACGGGACACGGCGGAACAAGGTACGGCGATACGAGGCACGGTGGGACAACGCACGGCGGGACAGAGCACGGCGAGACAGAGCACGGCGGGACACAGCACGGCGGGACACAGCACGCTGCAGGAGGAGCCGATGCCGTCGAGGCCGCCTACCGTGAGGTCGGCGCCGCCTACCGTGAGGTCGGCCGGATGCTCGACGGGTCCGGTATGCCCGGGGTGCGCGACGGGCTGCTTCCCCTGGCGCTGCTCTGCCTCCGCCTGGCGAGGCGGCCGTACGGCATTCGGGACGCCGTCGACCCGGGCGCCGACTGGGGGCCCTACCTCCCCTGGGTCCGGCCCGCGCTCGCCCTCGCCGACGACGACGGAAGGGCAGCCCGCGCCGCGCTGCGCGGGCTGCCCGAGCCTCCTGCCGACCTCGTGCAGGAGGCGCTGTGGTGCGTCGCGGCGGCCGTCGCCCTGGACCTCGGCGACCGTCCGGCCCTGCACCGCTGCCGAGCCGCACTCCGCCCGGCCGCCGGCCAACTCGCGGGCGCGAGCAGCGGCTTGCTGACGGCCGGCCCGGTCGACGGCTGGCTGACGACGATGGAGGAGGCCCTCGGCCAAGCGTGACCCGCGAAGTCGTCTGCGGCTCGGCGGCGTCCCGCAGGGGCGCGGGGAACCGCGCGACCGGCCACGACCACGCCGCGGTCGACTGACGGCATGTCCCGGCCCTCCCCGCGCAGCGCTACGCCGCCAGCTCCTTCGTGATGCGGTCCAGCATGAACGCCGAGGACTCGCGCGCCCGTTCCTCCCAGGCGAAGACGCACGCGGTGGCGACACCGTCGAAGTCCAGCGCGCGCAGGGTGCCGAAGAAGGCGTCCCAGTCGACCTCGCCCTGGCCGATGTCCAGGTGCTGGTGGATCCGGGCGGTGGTGCCGGGCGGGTTGAGGATGTAGCGCAGCCCGCTGGAGCCCTTGTGGTTGAAGGAGTCCGCGATGTGCACGTGCTTCAGCCTGTCACCGGCGTAGCGCATCATCGCCGCGATGTCGGCCGTGGGGTCGGCGCCGGCGAGGTGGAAGGAGTGCGGCGCGCAGTACAGGTAGTTCACCCACGGCCTGTCGATGGCGCGGACCAGGTCGACCGCGGGGGCGTTCTCCTCGCAGAAGTCGTCCGGGTGCGCCTCCAGGTTGAGGGCGATGCCCTCGCGTTCGAAGAGCGGGAGGAGTTCCTCCAGCGAACGCCAGAAGGCCGCCTCGCTCTCCGCCGCGCGCTCCGGGCGCCCGTTGAACTCGCTGTTCATCAGCGGGCATCCGAGGTCGGCCGTGATCTCGATCATCCGCTTCCAGTAGCGGACGGCCGCCTGCCGCTCCGTCTCGTCCGGGGACGACCACTTGTACAGCGGAAGGACGGAGGACAGCTGGACACCGTGCGTGCGCAGGGAGTTCTTCAGCTCCGCGATCCGCGCGCCGTCCGCGCGCGGGTGCAGGAAGAACGGCATGAAGTCGTCGCGCGGCGACAACTCGATGTACTCGTAGCCGAGTTCGGCCACCGTGCGCACCATGTCGTCGATCGGCAGGGCGCGGAACATGTACGGGTCGAGGGCGATCTTCACGCGGTGCCTCCGTAGCGGGCCGGGCGGGGCTTGAGGTCGGTGGCGACGACGGCGCCGGTCTCCAGGGCCTCGACGGTCGCGGCGGTGATGACGGTGGCGGCGTAGCCGTCCCAGGCGGAGGGGCCGGTGGGTTCGTCGCCCGCCGCGACACCGGCGATCCACTCGCGGAACTCGGTGTCGAAGGCGTCCCTGAAGCGGCCCACCCAGTCCGTGAGGACCGCTGTGCTGTGCCGCCCCGCGGTACGGACGCCCACCGCGGCGGGGTCGGGCAGCCGGACCAGGCCCTCCTCGCCCACGGCCTCGCACTGGATGTCGTAGCCGTACCGGCAGTTGACGAAGACCTCCAGGTCGATGCGGACGCCCTTGGCGGTCTCGAAGAGCATGATCTGCGGGTCCTTGAGGTGTCCGAACCGCTTGCCGGTGGCGCGCGGGGTGATCACCTGGGTG
This sequence comes from Streptomyces fuscichromogenes, assembly GCF_014645815.1. Lineage (GTDB taxonomy): Bacteria > Actinomycetota > Actinomycetes > Streptomycetales > Streptomycetaceae > Streptomyces > Streptomyces fuscichromogenes. Next base: position 305,980 of record NZ_BMML01000004.1, read on the forward strand.
GAGACGATCTCGTCGTCGAGGAGCCAGCGCAGTACGTCGACCTCGTGGACCGCCGTGTCCAGCGCGGCCATCGCGGAGGTGTACGACTCGGGGACGGTCGGGTTGCGGTGGGCACAGTGCACGAGCAGCGGCTCGCCGATCGTCCCCGCCTCGATGACCTCCTTCAGCTGCCGGTAGCCGCTGTCGTAGCGGCGCATGAACCCGACCTGGACCAGGCGGCGGCCGTGTGCCTGCTCCGCCTCGACGATCCGCAGGCAGTCCTCGGCGGTCGTCGCGAGGGGCTTCTCGCAGAACACCGGCTTCCCGGCGGCGATCGCGTTCAGCACGTGCTCGGCGTGGGTGGGGCCCCAGGAGGTGACGAGGACGGCGTCCACGTCGTCCGCCGCGACCACCGCCGCGCCGTCGGGCAGCACCCGGGCGCCGACCGGCTCCGCGGCCTCGGCGGCGCGGGCCGGGTCGATGTCGGTGACCGCGGTGACGCGGGCCCCGGTGATGGTGTGGGTGAGGCGCTGGATGTGCTCTGTGCCGATCCAGCCGGCGCCGATGACTCCTACACGTACGGTCATGGTCGTCCCTTCAGGGGTCAGGAGAAGCGCGCCCGGAGTTCGGCTTCGAGGGTTTCGAGGGTGCGGCCCCTGGTCTCGGGGACGTAGAGCTTGACGAAGGTGAGCGAGAGGATCCCCGCCACGACGAAGAGGAAGAAGGTGTCGGAGATCCCGATGCCGGACACCAGCGACGGGAAGACCAGGCCGATCACGAAGTTGGTCAGCCACAGCACCACGGCCGCGACGCCCATCCCGAAGCCGCGCATCCGCATCGGGAAGATCTCGGAGAGCATCAGCCAGGTCACCGGGGAGATCGCGCCCTGCTGGAAGGCGAGGAAGGTGACCGTCATGGCGAGCACGGCACAGGCCCGGCCGTCCCCGGCGGGCAGCACCAGGGAGAAGACGCCGATCAACAGCAGGGCCAGGGTGGTGCCGAGCTGGCCGGTCATCAGCATGGGGCGGCGGTCGACGCGCCCGAGGAGCCAGATGCCGACGAAGGTGGCGAGGACCGAGATCACGCCGTTGGCGATGTTCGCGGTCAGCGCGGTGTCCGAGGCGAAGCCGGCGTCCGAGAGGATCCGGGTGCCGTAGTACATGATCGTGTTGACGCCGGTGATCTGCTGCACGATCGCGATGCCGAAGCCCACGGACATCAGCCTGCGCAGCCACGGGGTGGACCGCATGTCCTGCCAGCCGCCGAGCTTCTCCTGCTCCTCCCGGACCGCGAGCGCGGACACCTCGGCCAGCTCGGCCTCGGCGCGCTGCGCGGACCGTACCTGCTTCAGGACCTCCAGCGCCTCGCCGAACCGGGTCCTGGAGGCCAGCCAGCGGGGGCTCTCCGGCATCACCAGCATGCCGAACCACAGCACCACGGCCGGGACGGTGGCGATCACCAGCATCCAGCGCCACACGCCACCGGACTCGCTGCCCGCCTTCGCGATGACCGCGTTGGAGGTGAAGGCCAGCAGCTGCCCGCTGACGATCATGAGCTCGTTGCGGGTGACCAGCGCGCCGCGCCGCTCGGCGGGCGAGATCTCCGCGAGGTACACCGGCACGGTCACCGACGCGCCGCCGACCGCGAGGCCGAGCACGAACCGCGCCACGATCATCACCGCGGTGGTCGGGGCGAGGGTGGCGCCCAGCGCGCCCACGAAGAACACCACCGCGAGGGCGAGGATCGTACGGCGCCGGCCCCGCGCGTCCGACAGCCTGCCGCCGGCCACCGCGCCGAGCGCGGCGCCCAGCAGCAGCGAGCTGGTGACCATGCCCTCGGTGACCGGGTTCAGCCCGAGGTCCTTGCTCATGTAGGGCAGGGCACCGTTGATCACGCCGGTGTCGTAGCCGAAGAGCAGTCCGCCGAAGGTGGCGATGATCGTGATGAGCCGGAGCCGGCGGGAGGCCGCCGGGGAGGGGAGGCCGGTGACGGGGGCGGTGGCCCGGAGCGCGTCGTCCCTGACGTTCATGGCCGCCCCCCTCACCGGTCGAGGGCCGGGCGCCGGGTACCGGACAGGCCGCAGCCGTTCAGGTACGCGCGGGTGCTGGTGGCGATGGGCAGCGGCACCTCGGGGGCGCACGGGTACAGGTCCTGCTCGACGATCACGAACAGCTCGGCGTCCAGCGCGGCCAGTTCGGCCACCACGTCGGCCGGGTTCGGCACCCCGGCCGGGGGCGAGACGCACACGCCCCGCTGCACGGCCTCGCCGAAGCCGAGGTCCTCCGCCGCGACCTGGGCGAGGATCTCCGGGTCCATCTGCTTGATGTGGACGTAGCCGACGCGCTCGCCGAAGCGGCGGATCAGGTCGACGTTGTCACCGCCGCCGTAGGCCACGTGTCCGGTGTCCAGGCACAGGTTGGTGTACCGGCCGTCGGACTCGGTGAGCAGCCGCTCGATCTCCGGCTGGGTCTGGATGTGGCTGTCGGCGTGCGGGTGGACGACGAGCCGTACGTCGTACTCGTCGAGGAGGAGCCGGCCCAGCCGGTCGGCGGCCTTGCCGAAGCCGGCCCACTGCGCGGCGGTCAGCTCGGGCGACTCGGTGAACGCGCCGGTCCTCTCGTCCCGGTACATGGGCGGGATGAGGATCACGTGGTGGGCGCCCGCGGCCTGGGTCAGGGCGGCGACCTGGCGGACGTGGGCGAGCATCTCGTCCCAGGCCTCGGGGCGGTGCAGCGCGCCGAACGCGGTGCCGCCGGAGACCTTGAGCCCGCGGGCGTCGAGCTCCTCGGTCAGCCGCCGCGGGTCGGTGGGGAGGTAGCCGTAGGGGCCGAGTTCGAGCCACTCGTAGCCGGCCTGCGCCAGCTCGTCGAGGAAGCGGGTGTACGGCACCTGGTGCTCGTCCTCGGGGAACCAGATGCCCCAGGAGTCGGGTGCCGAGCCCAGGCACAGGTTGCCGGCGGTGGTGCGGAGGGCGGATGGCGCCGTTGCCATGGAGTGTCCTTCGGGGAGAGGGGACCGGGTCTCGTCGGGCGGGCCTTTGTCGCGCTCTACTAGCGCGCTCTAGTTCGAGTACGATGACTCCTGTCCGAATGTCATGTCAATACCTTGTTGCGGGGGGATTTCCGGGAGCTTCCGCGGCCGGGCCGTAGGGTGGGCTCCGTCGAAGGGTGGGTGCGCAGGTGGATGCAGCGGGCAGGCAGCGGCCGACGATGGCCGACGTCGCCGACAGGGCGGGGGTCTCCCGGGCGCTGGTGTCGATCGTGTTCCGCAACCAGCCCGGTGCGAGCCGGGAGACGCGCGAGCGGGTGCTGCGGGTCGCCGACGAGATCGGCTACCGCCCCGACAGTGCGGCCCGGCTGCTGGCCCGGGGCCGCAGCCGCACCCTGGGCGTGATGTTCACCGTCCACCAGACCTTCCACACCGATCTCATCGAGGGCATCTACCCGGAGGCCGAGCGGCTCGGCTACGACGTGCTGCTCTCCGCCGCCGCCCAGGGCCGCAGCGAGGAGAAGGCGGTGGAGGCGCTGCTCGGCCACCGCTGCGAGGCGCTGATCCTGCTCGGCCCGGACGCGGAGCCCGCCTATCTGGACGAGCTCGGCCGGCGTGCGGTGACCGTCTCGGTCAGCCGCCGGGTGCCACGGGCCCGGGTGGACTTCGTGCACAGCGCGGAGAGCAAGGGCGTCCGGCAGGCCATGGACCACCTGGTCGAGCTCGGGCACCGCGGCATCGTGCACATCGACGGCGGCCGGGGTCCCGGATCGGCCGAGCGGCGGCGCTCCTACCGGGCCGCGATGCGCCGGCACGGGCTGGAGGCGGAGATCCGGGTGATACCGGGGGAGCACACCGAGCAGTCCGGCATCGAGACCGGACGGCTGCTGCTCGCGGAACGCGAGCGCGGGCTGCCGCTGCCGACGGCGGTGCTGGCGGGCAACGACCGTTGTGCGATGGGTGTGTTGATGGCGCTGACGCGGGGCGGTGTCGAGGTCCCGAGGGACGTCTCGGTGGTCGGCTTCGACGACAGTCATCTCTCCCACCTCATGCCGATCGGCCTCACCACGGTCCGTCAGGACGCGCGGCTGATGGCCGAGTACGCGGTGCGGTTCGCCGTGGAGCGGCTGGAGGAGCCCCAACTGGAGCCGCGGGAGGCGGTGCTGGACCCGAAACTGGTGGTGCGCGGCACGAGCGGGCCGCCCCCCGCGGGGGACGGCCCGCTCGTCCGGTGACCGCGGACTGAGCGTCAGCGGGTGCCCTTGGCGGCGAACCCGGCGATCGAGCCGGCATTGTCCTTGGTGACGAACGCGGGCCCGGTCAGGACGGGTTCGGCGCCGCCACCGCTGTAGTTGCCGTTGTTCTTGTAGAGCCACAGCGCGTCGACGGCGAGGTAGCCCTGGAGGTACGGCTGCTGGTCGACGGCGAACTCGACGGAGCCGTTCTGGACGGCGGACACCAGGTCCTTGTTGAGGTCGAAGGTGGCGACCGCGGCCTTGCTGCCGGCGTCCTTGACGGACTGGACGGCGGTCAGCGCGAAGGGGGCGCCGAGGGTCACGACCTGGTCGATCGAGGAGTCCTGCTGGAGCTTGGCGGTGATGGTGGACTTGACGGACGGCATGTCGGTGCCGTTGACGTAGATCTTCTCCGTCCTGCCCTTGAAGCCCTTGGCCAGACCCGCGCAGCGGGCTTCGAGGGCGACCTGGCCCTGGGACTGCACGACGCAGAGGGCCTTCTTGGCGCCGAGCCGGTTGAGGCGCTCGCCGAAGGCCTCGCCGGCGATGTTCTCGTCCTGGCCGAAGTACTCCAGCATGCCGAGCTTCTTCCAGGCGTCCACGCCGGAGTTGAAGCCGACGACCGGGATGTCCGCGGCCTTGGCCCTGGCCACCACGGACTTCAGGGCGTCGGGCGTGGCGGCGGTCAGGGCGATGCCGTCGACCTTCTGGTCGATCGCGTTCTGCACCAGGTTGGCCTGGCCGGGGGCGCTGGGGTCGCTGGAGTAGACGAGCTTGATGTCGTCCTTCGCCGCGGCCGCGGCGGCGCCCTTGCGGATCAGGTCCCAGAAGGTGTCGCCGGGCTCGGCGTGGGTGATCACGGCCACCGTCATACGGGGCGTGGACGCCTGGCCGGCGGCCGCGGCGCCGCCGCTGTCCTCGGACTTCCTGCCGCCGGAGCTGCTGGAGCAGCCTGCGGCGAGCAGGACGGCCGCGAGAACGGTGGCGGCCATGGCGGCGGCTCGGTGGTTTCTGTGCATGTCCCTTGCACCTCGCTGTGCGGTTCGGGTCGGCTCTGCGGAGCGGAGCGAGCGGTGAATGACGCGGAAGGAATGGCGCCGGGGGCTTACGGCACCGGTGGCCGACCGGCTGCCGCGCACGGGCGGGGCGGAGCTCCGTGCCGACGGTCAGGGGTACGGCCGTCGGCGTTTCTGGTCTGTGCTAGAGCGCTTTATTAGCGCGCTCTAGTGACACGTACTATGGGGGCGCCCCCAGGGGATGTCAATCGCTTTGTCATGACGTCCCAACAAAGGGGCCGCGGCTCTTCACCGCGTGCTGCACACCGACTTCAGGGCCGCTCCGCCGCCGTCGCCGCCCGGTGCGGACTGGGCGTCCTGCACCCGCTGCACGTCCTGGAGAAGGCCGCGGATGCCCGGGTCCTGGCCGGCGGCGACCCGCGCGATGGTCAGCAGGACGGCCTCGTAGAAGGCGTCCCGTACGGCGGGCGCCATCACGTCCGAGGCGTCCAGGCAGCGGGGGCCGGTGCGGAGCCGCTCCGCCGTCTCGCGCTCCACCGTGCCGCCCTGCGGCTCCACCCGGCGGTTCGCGGAGAACACGTCCGCCAGTTCGGCCCACCGCTGCTGGCCCTCCCGCGAGGCCAGTCGCCTGACCAGGGCACGCGCCTCGGGCCGGGCACTGAACAGGGCCGCGAAGTCGCCGCTCACCTCGTGGCCCCGGACCGGGTAGCCGCCCCCGGGCAGCAGCGGCGCGGAGTCCGTCAGGCGGGCGCGCCGGGCGTCGGCCGCGGTGTAGAAGGAGCGGGCGAAGGACCCCTGGTGCTCCAGACCGCACCCGCCCCAGTGGGCGAAGAGCAGCCCCCGGCCGTCGCTGACACCGCGGTGGTCGGTGAGCAGGGCGTGCCGGGCCGCACCCCGGTCCTGGCGCAGCAGCGCGGCCCAGGCCTCCCAGGCGGTGCGCACCGGGGCGCTGCCCCAGGTCACACCGTTCTCGCCCAGCACCCAGTCCTGGTAGGTGTCCGGGCCCGACCGCTGGAGCACGAGATCCTCGATCCAGTCGGTGCCGGGCCAGCCGGACGCTCCGTCGTCGCCCATCCCGATGCACCAACTCCGCATCGGAGCGGGTGAGTTCGCCGGCTTCTCGCCCTCGCGGTACCAGACGACGCTCTTCAGGTCGGCCTTGACCGGAACCCAGTAGACGTCCGCCGACGACGTGCCCGTCGGCTTCCAGGGGGCGCCGTACTCCTGCGGGTCGTAGAGACCGTTCAGCGGCTTGAGGCGGTTCTGCCCGGCGTACTCGGCGAGTTCACCGATGCCCGGCATGATCACGACGTCCGGGGGCTCGCCCGCCTGCACCTTGGAGAGCAGCACCTCACGCTGGGCCGCGGTGCCCTGGTAGCGGAAGGGGATGCCGAAGCCGCGCAGCAGGGACTCGAACTGCTCCGCCTGCTGTCCGGTCCAGGTGCCGAGGATGGTCACCGGCTCCTCGTCGTCGTGCCGCGCCCAGGCCACCACCAGGCCTCCGGCCGCGATCAGCACCATGACCACCAGGAGGACGAGCACGCGGAGCCGCCGGGTCACCGCCGCCTCCAGTAGTCGCCGTCCAGCCGGAGCGCCAGCCCCAGCACGGGCAGCACGACGAGCAGCAGGCCGCCGACGAACGTGCCCTCGTACACCCGGCCGCTCCAGGTGCCGTCCGTCAGCTCCTGCCGGATCCGCTCCGAGGTGTCCGTGACGCCCTGCTGCGCACCGGCCAGCCCGCCCCGCCCGGACGCCCGCGTGATCCACCGCAGGTCCACGAGTGCCGCGTCGACGCCGTGCCCGGTGGCGGACGCCGTCATCAGCGGGACCACCGCGAGCAGCGCGGTGAGGACCAACGCCCCGAGCAGGTAAGGATTCCAGTCCCGGCCGCAGCGGTCGCGCAGCACGAACAGCGCCGAGCACAGGGTCAGGGCCAGTGCGGCCAGGGCGAGTTCGCCGAGCCACCAGCCGGCGCGCTGCCCACGCCCCGTGGCCGCCGTGGCCTCGGCGTGCCGCAGCTGGACCGTCTCCAGCGCGTGCAGCCGGGGCACGAGACCGACCGTGCTCCGGGTGAGCAGCGAGTGCGCCTCGTCGAGCTTCTGCTCCCGCATGAGGGGCTGGTCGCGGTAGACGGAGGTACCCAGGCTGAGCGAGTTGCCGTAGGTGGCGAGCAGGCCGTCGACCGTGCCGAGGTCCTGGTCGGTACGGTCGGCGATCCGGGACAGGCCCTGGTCGGCGGCGGACAGCTGGGCCCGGTAGGCCTCACCCGAGCCCGCGACGTCCAGGAGTCTCCGGTCCACCAGGTACTGGACCTCCTGGTAGGAGCGCAGCGCCGCGAGCCGCGAGGCGGCGAGTCCCTGCACGGCCGGCGCCTCCCGGCTCGCGAGCGCGTCCGCGCCCCGCTGGGTCTGCCGGCAGGACAGGGACAGCGAGGTCGCCGCCACGACCGCGCACACGAACGCCACCAGCAGATGCGCCTCCAGCAGCCGGCGGGTCCGCCAGGGCCTCAACCGCCCGCGCCAGAACACCGCGGGGGAGTACCGGTACCGGCGCGGCCGGGCCGCGCGCACGGTCGTCGTCACAGCAGTTCCTTCCCGCAGCTGATGCAGTACCGGGCCTCGCCGCCGGCCGGAGTGCCGCAGCCGCCGCAGCGCGGGCCGGGCCGGGGGCCGGCGGTGTCGGCCGGGGGCGCGCCGGGCCGGGACCCGGCGCGCAGGATCATCGGGCCGAGCGCCCCGGCGTCGACGGCGCGCAGCCGGATCCGCCCCGCGGCCGCGTCCTCGACGTCGGCGACCGTACGGATCTCGTCCAGCACCCAGCCGATGTCCAGCCCCGTCGCCAGCCGGGCGGCCTGTCCCAGACACTCCTCGGCCGTGTCCCGCCGGTGCTCCCGCAGCGCGGCGAGCCCCGCCCGCAGGGCACCGCGCATCCGGGCCGTGGCATTGAGGCTGCGCACGCTGCCGGTGCCGGTGCCGGTGGCCGGGGCGGGCGGAGCGGACTGGTCGGGCAGGTGCCAGCGGGCCACGACGGGCGCGTGGACGTCCCCGACGGAGACCATGGCGAACTGCAGCTCGGTCTCCAGCGGGTCGCCGTCGGCGTCCGCCACCAGCGTGAGCAGGTAGTCCCGGCTGCCCTGCTCCCACTGGTACGTCGGAAAACTCCAGCGATGCGGCCGGCCGGGCCGGGGCAGCCCGCCGAGGCGGTGCGGCCGGGGCGCCTTCTCGCTGAGCGAGACCTGGCGTACGGAGGGCCGCAGCGTCACCTCGATCGGCAGCTGGGGCGTGTGCACCCGGCGCAGCCGCGCGATGGCGTCCGTGATCGCCCGCCCGAGCCCGTCGTCCACGAACTGCGCGGTGCCGTGCAGCCGTTCGGCGAGGTCCAGCAGCGGGTCGGGGGCCCAGTCGGCGCCGATCGCGAACACATCGCAGGTGAACTGCCCGGCGCAGCGCTCCAGTTCCTCCGTCAGCCGGTGTTCCCCGGCCGCGCTGCTGCCGTCGGTGATCAGCACCAGATGCTGTACGGACAGCGGCCGGCCGGCCAGCAGGGCGCGGGCCCGGGCCGCCCACCGCGCGTACCCGGCGGGACGCGGGCCGTCCCGGTGCAGCGGCAGCGAGCCCGCGACGAAGGCGGCCCGGCGCCGGTGGTACTGATCGGCGACGGCCCATTCGTCGTCGCCCCGGGGATAGCACCGGACCGGCTCGGGGCCGCCGCCGAGGACCGTGAAGGAGATCCGGTCGGGCAGCGCGCGCAGCGCGGCGGGCAGCGCGTGCCGGACGGCCGCCCGGTGCTGCTCGGCGACGTCCACCGCGATGATCACGGCGAGTTCGACCGCCGGCAGGTCGGTGGGGGCGCCGTCGGCGGCCACGTCGACCCGGAGGCGGGCCTCGATCTTCGCGCTGTGATGCGGACGCGGATCGCCGTCGAGGTCGACCCGCAGCCGGATGCCCGGCTGCGGCGGCCGGGTGTGGCTGCTCATGTCCTGCCTCACCGCTCCTTCCCTCCGTGTTCCTCCGTGTTCCCTCCGGCCGTCCGAACAGGGACTTCCGTGTGGCCTTCCGTGTGGCCTTCCGTGTGGCCTTCCGTGTGGTCAGAACAGGGTCTGCGGGCGTACCGCGTGCACCAGGTCCACGAGGTGTTCGTGGGTGGCGGCCGTCTCCCGGTGCTGGGCCGCGAGCTGCCGGTACAGCGACTCCAGCCGCCGGCGCAGCTCGCGCTCCGGCGCGGTCAGGCGCCTCAGCCGACGGGCGTCCAGCCGGCCGGCCGGACCGGGCCGGTCGTTGAGGCGGTGCAGCGCGTCCAGTTTCCATTCGTGCAGCTCGGTACGGAGCCGCAGCGCCTCGTCCGCGGACAGGCTCGGCTCGCCGGCGCCCGGCAGACGGCCCACCAGACCGGGCAGTTCGGCCAGCGCCGCGTCGACCTCGGCGGGCGCGGCGAGCGAAGCGAGACGGGGGTCCCCCCGGACGAAGCCCGGGGGAGGATCGGCGTCCCCGGGCAGCCGGGCCGCGCGGATGCGCAGGGCGGCGATCCGCGCGACGGTGTGGTCCAGGGTGCCGGGCCCCACCCGGCCCAGCACGTCGAGCGCGGCCCGGCGGTCACCCGCGCGCAGCGCGAGCCGGGCCAGGCCCAGGGCGGCGCCGCCGTGCGCGGGGTTGCGGGCGAACACCGCCTCGTACAGCTCCCGGGCGGAGGGCCCGGCCGCGTCGTCTCCGAGCTGTTCCCCGCAGTGCGCGAGGGCCAGCTTGGGGGCGTACTCGCCGGGCAGTTCGAGGTGGACCCGCATGAAGTGGGTCCTGGCCTCGGCGATCTGCTGGGGGTTGTCGTCGAGGCCGGCGCTGCGCAGCGCGAGCAGGGCGCGGTGCCACTCCAGCCGCCACCGGCGTACGGCGGACGGCCCCGGGACGGAGTCGGCGGTGTCCAGTTCGGCCTGCGCCCGCTCCAGGTCCTCCCCGGTGTTCCGGCCCAGGAGGACCCGCACGTTGTGCAGGCAGATCTCCACCGAGCGCGGCATCTCGTCCTCCTGGTCGAGGAGCTGCCCGGGGTCGTAGCCGCTGCTCACCTCGAACCGCGCGGTCTGCGGGTCGCCCGGATACCGCCTCGGCACCGGCAGACACCCGGCGATCTCGGCGGGCGTGGGGGCGCCGAGGTCGAGGGCCGGGGCGACGGGCGGCCGGTAGCGGTCGGGACGGGGCCGTGCCAGCCAGTGCTCGATGGCCGGCACCGTGCCCAGCCGGGCGCCGAGCAGTTGCGTCGACGGCCGGAAGTAGTCGGAGGGCTCGGGCGGGTCGCTCTTGCCGCGCAGGGCACGGATCTCCCGCAGCGCGCCGCGCAGTTGGCCGGCCATCTCACGGGCGTCGGTGAAGCGCCGCCCGGGGTCGTCGCGGACGGCGCGCTCGACGACCCGGCGGAAGGAGTCGGTGCCGAGGCCGGGCACCCGGTCGACGGCCCAGCCGGCGAGTTCCCGCAGGGTGACGCCGACGGTGTGCAGGTCGTGGGCGACGGTGGGCAGGCCCGAGAACGCGGTCTCGGGCGCCATGTACTCGGCGGTGACATGGGCGGGCGGCAGGCTCTGCCCCTCCTCGCGCATCCCGCCGAGGTCGATGACCTTGACGCCGTTCCCGTGGTGCACGACGTTCGAGGGCTTCATGTCCCCGTAGACGAAGACCCGTTCGCCGCCGGCGTGCAGATGCGCGAGGGCTTCGAGGATCTGGCAGCCGTACGCCGCGACGTGCTCGATGTCGAGGACGGACTCGCCCCGCCGGGTCTCCTCGACGACCTTCGCGAGGGTCCCGTCGCCGACGTCGTCCATGACGATGTGGCCGCCGGTGGTGGCGCCGGCGTCGTCGCGCCGGGCGACGAAGTCGCGGATCTGGACGATGCGCGGGTGCCGGATGGCGACGAGGTTGCGGCGTTCGAGGTCGGCCAGTCGGGCACCGTCGTGCTCGTACCGGTTGAGCAGCCCCTTGACCGCGACGACGTCACCGAGATGGGTGTCCTCGGCTAGGTACACCCAGCCCTGGCCGCCGTGGGCGATGGGGCCCATGATCCGGTACTGGTCGCGCAGCAGCTCGCCCGCGGTGAGTTCCGGCTCGTACGAGTAGCGTGCGCCGCAGGCCGGGCAGTACCCCTTGATGGGCACCGGGCCCTCGGTGTACGGCGGGGCGAAGGTGATGCCGCAGTCGGCGGCCGAGCAGCCCATGCGGATCCGCAGCGGCGCCTCGGGACGGACCAGCCGGGCCCCGACGGGGCGGGTGGCGTGCTCGGGGAGCGCGAGGAGGTCGCGGGGGCCGAGGTCCCGCGGGGCGTCCGGCAGGGCGGGCAGACCGGGCTGTCCTTCGGCGCGGCCGCACAGGTCGCACCAGCCGGTGGGCAGGACGGTGCCGGTGCAGGGGGAGCCGTCGAAGTTCCGGTGCGGGCAGCCGGTCATCCTTCCGTCGCCCGCCTTCCCGGCCCACCGGTCCGGACGCGCCGCATCAGCGGCCTCCCCGGCGGTCCAGGTCGGCGCGCAGGGACCTGATCAGCGCGCGCAGTCCGGTGAGTTGCCGCTGCGGGTCCGGCAGAGCGCCGATCCGGCGGCGCTCGGCCCGGCGCAGGTCGGCCGTCTCGGTGACGGGGCCGAGGGAGGCGCTGCCCACGACGTCGCGGCGGACGGCGTTGCCGAGCTCCAGGAACTCCAGGCGGCCGAGGAGCACGTCCGCCTGGCGGAGCAGCGCGGGCCGCAGCAGGTCGTCGCGGGCCGCGCTCCAGCCGGGGCCGCCCTCGTGCCGGAAGACGAGTAGCAGCCTGAAGTCCAACTCGCGTAATCGGCCCAGGAGTTCGAGAAGCGGGCCCGGCCGGGGTTCCTCGTCGAACCCGTCGACGACGACCGTGACGGGTCGAACAGGCCGTCCGGGGCCGGGAACGAGGCCGGGAACGGGGCCGGGAACGGGGGCGGGAACGAGGGTGGGACCGGGACCGGGCACGGGGTCGGGGTCGGGGGCGCCCCGGGGGCGGCGCGCGGTGCCGAGCAACCAGTCCCAGTGGGCCAGGTATTCGCCGACCGGGAAGGAGATCCGGCCCAGCGCGTGGTCGGCGAGCTGCGGTCTGCTGTCGCCGCCGCGGTGGACGATGTCGGCGAGGTGCAGCACATGGCGCAGCGAGCGGTCCCTGCCGCTGTCCGGGCGCACCACGGTGATCTTCACCGGGTCCTCGTCCGGGTCGCCGAACCACCGTGCCAGGCGCTCCCCGAAGTCGTGGTCCCAGGCATCCGGCCCGGTCAACTCGGCCACCAGGGGCGAGAGTTCCGCGATGCGGTCGACGGGGATCAGATAGGAGAAGGCGAGCCGGTTGCCCTCGGGCAGCAGCTCGCCCAGGTCACCGCGCCAGCTGACGACGAGGCCGACCACCCGCGCGGGCCGGCCGTCCTGCGGCCGGGTGCACACGGCGGCCCCGCTGAAGCCGGCGCGCACCACCTCCGCCCTGGTGACGGCGTCGAGCTGCACCAACTCGCCGCTGGCGCCGCCGATGCGGCCCCACAGGCTCATGCCGTCGTCGAAGCCCTCCGCGTAGCCGGTCGCGTAGACCTCCGTGCCGGCCCTGAGCCGGGGTTCCAGCCGGGCGGGACGGGCCCCGGGCCGCGGGCTCTCCAGTCGTAACACGGCGACGTCCTCGCCGTGTTCGCCCTCCGGCAGCCAGCCGCCCGGCGGGACGCGCGCGGCCACCGGCTCCAGCGCGCCGTTCTCGGCGAACTCCACCCACATCACGGCGTCCGGGTGCCGTACCACGTGTGCGCAGGTCAGTGCCGTGTGCTGGTCGACGAGAACCCCGGCCCCGCAGACGGGACCGTGCGCGTCCCCGCGTCGCAGCCGGAGTCTCCAGTCCGCACGCAGTTCCCCCATGCCGTCTCACACTACGCGCGCGGCATGGTGCGTCCCTAGACTTGTGACCAGGTTGGATCGGTCAGTCGGCGGAAGCCGGCGGCACGGTGCGCGCGGAGTCGGCCAGGGCTTGGACCATCGCCCTGCCCGGCCTGCCGGAGCGGGTCCCGGTGGGAAGGCTCGCGCGGGAACACCCCCGTCGCCCCCGCGCGAGCCCGTCCGGGGGATGCCGCGGTCAGAAGCCGCAGTAGTAGTCGGAGCCGTTGCCGGGCAGCAGGGAGTCCTTCACCCAGCCGACCGTGCCGTCGTCGATGTTCCAGAGCCAGGTCCAGGTGCCGCCGGAGCCGGACGTGTAGCAGTAGTACATGAGCGTGTCCTGGTTGTCGGCCCAGCCCTTGACGCCGCAGCTGGTGCTGGAGCCGCTGCGCATGTTGGCGGAGACGCCCTTGGTCATCGTGACTTCGGTGCCGTCGTTGAGCGGACCGGACTTGCCGCAGGCGGCGCTCGCCGCCGCCGGACCCGCGGCGGTGACGACCAGGGCCGCGGGGACGGCCAGGACCCCTATCGTCAGTGCCGCCAGCTTCGTCCGCAATGATGCTCGCATTTTCTCGTTCCCTCCTGTCGGCCCGTGGCACGCGGCGCTGCCGCCGCGGTGGTCGGGGCGCGGCCCATCGTGGTCGGCCTGTCGGCCAACCGGCCATCGGCCGGAGCCAGTTGGGACAACGGGGGATGAACGAGGTGCTGACCTGCGGGGATGTCGTGCGGGACGAAGGGGTGGCGGGATGTGCGGATATCGTGAAGGCGGGAAGTGAGCGGGACGGGGGCTGGACGGGTACGCGACGGCGTACGCGAAGGGTTGGGGCATGCCGCGATGGAAGGCGCTACCCGAGTCGATGGATCCCCGGATCCGTCGACTCGTGGTCGAACTGCGCCGGTTGAAGGACCACAGCGGGCTGAGCATGGCCGCGCTGGCGTCCAGGACGGGGTTCAGCAAGTCGTCCTGGGAGCGTTATCTCAACGGCAGGGTGACGCCGCCCCGCAACGCCGTCGAGACCTTGGCCGACGTGTGCGGCGGCGACCGCATCGGCCTGGCGGTGCTGTGGGAGGTGGCCACCTCCGTCACCACGCCGAGCCCCGCGGCCCCCGCTCCACCGGAGCCGGATCAACCAGATCAACCAGATCAAGCGGAGCAAGTGGGGCAAGCGGAGCAAGTGGGACAGCCGGAACGGCCGGAACCCCTCCGGACACCGCCTGCGGAGGAGCCCCGGAAGCCACCGGCGCACGGCGAGCGCACGGACACCGACCGCCCGGACGGTGGCCGTGCTCCGCGCCTGGCACGGCCGGTCGCGACGGTGGCCGGCGTGGCCGTGGTGGTGGCCGCCCTCGCCGTACTGGCGGCGGTGGCAGTGGCGATCACCTGGCCCGGATCGCCGTCGGCGGAACCGGAGTCGGCCTCGGCCGCCGCGACGACGAAGGTGCCGACCTCCACCTACTCCGCCCAGACGTTCCCGTGCTACTTCACCCTGCGCCGCGGCCTGTTGTACGCCGGGCACAGCACGACCGTCACCGACACCTACCACGTCGGCATCACCGTCGAGTCGGTGGCGGAGGTGCAGTGCCTGGTCAGACGGCACGGCTTCGACCCGAAGGGGATCGACGGCTCGTTCGGGCCCAACACCAGGGCCGCGGTCGAGCGGTTCCAGCGGTCCCGCGGACTCACCGCCGACGGCATCGTGGGCCCCATGACCTGGCGCGAGCTCAGGAAGCCGGGTGACTGAGGGCCCGCGGCCGGACCCGGGCCGTACCGCGCGGCCGACCACCACACCCGAGGTCCGCCACCTGGTGGAACGACTGCGGGAGGCCCGGGAGGAAACCGGGCTGAGCTTCGCCGCGCTCGCGGCCAGGACCGCCTACAGCAAGTCGTCCTGGGAGCGTTATCTCAACGGCAAGACGCTCCCGCCCCGGGACGCGGTGGAGACGCTGGCGAAGCTGAGCGGCGCGGATCCCGTACGGCTGCTGGCGCTGTGGCAGCTCGCCGACCGCGCCTGGAGCGGACGCGACGCCCGTGCCGCCGAACCGCAGGCCGCCGGCCGGGCGGAGGCGCCGGTCGTGGACATGCCCCCCGAGCGGTCCGCCGAGTCCGCCCCCGCTTCTGGTGCCCCCGTAGAGCGAACCCGGGAAGACCACGACGGGCCGGCGCCCCGGGTCCGGAGACCGCGCCGAGGCATCGTGCTCCTCGTGGCGGCGGGGACCGTGCTGGTCACCGCGCTCGCCGTGGGCGCCGCCGCATGGACGTACGGCGGCGGGCACGGCGCACCCACGCCGGGACCCACCAGCGGTACCTGCCGGGGGGCGAACTGCACGGACCGCGATGCCGAACAGCACGACACGGACTGCTGGACGGACGCGGGCACCCGGGCGCGACGGGAGATCTCCGGGCGGATCGTGGAACTGCGCTTCAGTCCGACGTGCCGGGCGGCCTGGGGCCGGGTCACGGACCCGCACGACGGGGACCGGTTGCGGGTCGACACCACCGACGGGCGGCAGCAGTCGCGGCTGGTGCTCGTGCCCGACCGGTACCTCTACACACTGATGATCGGCATCGGCCGCCCGTCGGAGGCCCGCGCCTGCGTCGAACTCCCGGACGGCTCGTCCGCCTGCACCGGATGGGGACACTGACGGCTGCGCACCGGCCGACGAAGCCTGGCCCCTGCGCGGTGAGTTCCGCCCGCACCGGCTCCGGTCCTGGACCGGATGTGGACCCCTGACGGCCCTGCGCGTGGGGTGCGGGTGTGTTCAGGGCTCAGGGGCGGTGGTCACGGATGTCCGTCGAGGAGGGCCGCCGGAATCATCGCGTCGGGGGCGAGCGGAGGACCGAGCACGATCTGTCCGTTCGCGGCACCGGCCCTGCCCAGCGCCTCGGGGGTGACGGCCCAGCCGGCCGGCTTCGGACGGGACCGGTTCCAGCCGGCGTCGCGGAAGAAGCCCTCCATGCCCGAGGGGGTGGCGATGGCGAGCATGTCCACGTCGTCGGAGGTGAAGCGGTACGCGTGCGGGACGCCGCGCGGCAGGAACGCGACGCCTCCGGGGGCGAGTTCGAACCGGCGGTCCCCGATCCAGACCAGTCCGCTGCCGCTCAGCATGACGAAGATCTCGTCCTCGGCGGGGTGCACATGCACGGGGGACGCGGTGGGAGTCGGCACGGTCGACCGGAACACGCTCAGGGCGCCGCCGGTACGCTGCGCGTCCAGCAGTACTTCCATGATCCCGCCCCCGATCCACTCCAGCTGCTCGTGTTCGCCGGCCCGGGCCACATACGGAGAACTCACCGCGTTCCTTCCATGATCTGACTGCTGGTCACCTGGAACGCTACGGGCAGCACCCCTGGCCGCGGTATCCCAGAATTCTGGGGTCCACCGGATACGCTCCACCGTGTGGGGCGGCTGCGGGACGACATCGAGCGGATATGCGGGCACGGCCTGGACGCGCGGACGCTGCGGTTACGGGTGATGGCCCGGCTGGGGCAGGACGTCGCCCACGACGCCTACTGCTTCGGCACCATCGATCCGTGGACCCTGCTGATCACCGACGACGTCTCCGAGGGCATACCGCCCGGCAACGGCGGACTCGCCGCGCACAACGAGTACCTCGTGCCGGACGTGGACAAGTTCGCGGACCTGGCCCGCACCGGCCGTACCGTCGGGATCCTCAGCCGCAGCGCCGGTGGCGACCCGAGCCGAAGTGCCCGCTTCCGTACGGTTCTGCCGGTCATCGGTGCCCGGCACGAGTTGCGTGCCGTGTTCACGACGGACGGGGAGTGCTGGGGGGCACTGACCATGTTCCGTCAGGCCGGCCGGGGGGACTTCACGCCGCGCGAGGCGGCCCTGGTGCGCGCGCTGTCCCAGCCGGTCGCGGCAGCCCTGCGCCGGGCCTGCGTCGACGCCGCACAGGCCGTACCTCCCGGGCCGGCCGGCCCGGCCGGGCCCGGCATCCTGGTGCTCGACGGCGAGGGCCGCACGCTGATCGCCAACGAGACGGCCCGGTACTGGCTGGACGAGCTCGGTGCCCAGGCCCTGCACGAGGTGTCGGCGGCGGCTCGGGCCGGACGGGGTGAGGAGGCGTATCTGCGGGTCCGGTCCCGTACCGGGCGGTGGCTCTCGCTGTGGGGCTCGCCGCTGGACGGCGATCCGCGCGACGGCGCCCCGGCCGGTGGGACCTCGGTCGTCATCCAGCCGACGCCGACCTCCGGCATCACCGAGATGCTGGCCCTCGGGTACGGGCTGACGGCACGGGAGCGGGAGATCCTGCAGCACGTGATCTCCGGCCGGTCGTCGACCGGGATCGCCTCCGAACTGACCATGTCCCCCTACACCGTGCAGGACCATCTGAAGTCCGTCTTCGGCAAGTTCGGAGTCCGCAGCCGTGGTCAGTTGGTGGCGCGTGCCCTGGACATCGCACCTGTGGATGTCTCGCCCACGGAGTCTTGACGCAGGTCCGACCGCGGTGGCTAGCGCCTGCTCTCCGTGGCCGGGGTGCGTCGCCTTCGCGGACACGCGCGGCGATGGACGTCGGATCGAAGTGGGCCGGGCTCGCGTCCGGCCAGGTGTCCTCGTCCGTCCCGAACGCGCTGGACAGGAACTTCTCGTGGTCGTTGCGGAGGCGGGCGGGGGAGGGGCCCGGCCCGTCGGACGTCGCGGGCGAGGGCAGGTCGTACCGGCCGTTGAGGCCTGCGCCGCCTGCTGAACCGGCTGGGCGACTCCGCGGCCGCCGTGACGCAACTTCGCTCGCGACACCTTCCCGGCCGAAGGGGCCACCGCCTGACTGTCGCAGTGGCCGGTGACATCACTCGGCCAGCCGGAGGCCGAGGTCTCCGTCGTGTCCGACCTGCGCCGCGCCTCGGGACGGTTCCAGAACAGCGAACGCCCGGCCGGCCTGATCCGGGACCTCACGAAGTGCAGCCCGCGCTTCGCCGAGCTGTGGGCCTCCGGCCTGGTCGGCGCGCACCAGGACAAAGCCAGGTTCCGTCCGGCGGCCCCAGCGGTCGCTTGCGGGGGTTGACCCCACCGCACACACGGGCCTCAGCATCCCAGCCAACAGACATGCCAGCCGGATCGTGTGAGCGACCAGGACTCCGAATGATCGGACAGGCAGAGCAGCACCCTCAGCCGCCGGAGGATCACTCATGTCCCGTACTCCCCGCACGCGTTGGTCCGCGTATCGCGTTCTGTCGTCTCTCGCCCTGCTGACCCTGGCCGTCGGCGCCGGCACGGCGTGCGGCGACAACGATTCCTCCGCCGCCTCGTCCGCCTCCGCGGGGGCCGGCCAGGCGGCCGAAGCGAAGCTGCACATGGTCGACAACGGCGGTCACCGCCTGGCCTTCTACGTCACGCGGGGCAACGGTTCCACCATCGTCCTGGACTCAGGCGGCGGCGAGGACTCCTCGCAATGGAAGGACATCGTCCCCGAGCTGCACGCGGCCACCGGCGCCACCGTGATCACCTACGACCGGGCCGGCCTCGGCAAGAGCGACGTGGTGCCCGGCCCGTGGAAGGTCGAGAGCGCCGTCAGTGACCTCAAGGCGGGGCTCAAGCAGCTGGGCGTCACCGATGACGTGACGTTGGTGGCCCACTCCCAGGCCGGCGAGATCGCGAACTACCTCGCCAAGGACAATCCGAGGATGCTCCGCGGTGCGGTCCTGGTCGACGCCAACCTCCCCCAGTTCTTCACGGACGAGGAGATTCCCCGTCTCGTAGCCGCGTCCCGGCCGGAGGTCGACGCGGCGAGGAAGGATCCCGAGAAGCCGGCGAACCGCCAGCTCATCTCCACTGCGGAGGGCTTCGTCGCGGCGCACCGGGCATTCCACAAGGTGGCATGGCCGGACTCGGTCCCGGCAACGGTCATGGTTTCGGAGAAGACCCCGTTCGGCGGGTCTCCCGAGGACGCCCGGCGCTGGCGTGACGCCGCCGCTTCGTTCGTCAGGGGGGCGCCCAACCGAACGCTCGTCATCGCCAAGGGCACCTCCCACGAGGTGCCGACGGAACGTCCCGACCTCGTGCTCAAGGCGATCGAAGACATGTTCGCCGCCCAGCACTGACCCCCAGGACGCGATCTTCCGGGCAGCCGGTCGAACTCGCCGCCGTGCGCACCGCGTTCCTCGCCGGGCTGGGTGACCTGGTGGCCGGCGCCCAGCGGGCGGGAATCCTGTGCGACGACGTCAACGCGACGACAACGTCCTGATGCTCGGCTTCATTCCGCCGAGGCGGGCCCCCGCAACGGCGGACGACGCCCCCGTTGCGGACCTCGCGGACCGCCGCACCGCCGTGCTCCGGCAACCTGGTCCTCGGTGCGACCGGCATCGCCCTGGGCGCCTCCGGCATCTGGGTGTCCAGCTCGGCTCGGTGGAACCCGGCGATGAGGCGGTCCTCCGCCGGGTCGAGCGCGGCCGTACACGCCGGCCGGGGTGGCGGTCGCCCTCCGCCGTCGACGCGCATCCGCACCCGTGGGCAGAGCCTGTGGAGCCTGCTCCGCGGCCCCGCCCGCGGGCCCGTAGCCCCCGAGGAGTCCCAGAGACGCCGCCGCACTCCTCTCCGCCCCGATTCACCGCAGCAGGTCAGACAGGGTGCGGCGGCATTCGCGCATCAGATGTCGCGGAAGATCTCGATCTGCGCCCCGATCGTGTTGAGGCGTTCGGCGAGGTCCTCGTAGCCGCGGTTGATGACGTACACGTTGCGCAGGACCGACGTGCCCTCGGCCGCCATCATCGCCAGCAGGACGACGACCGCGGGGCGCAGGGCCGGCGGGCACATCATCTCGGCGGCGCGCCAGCGGGTCGGGCCCTCCACCAGGACCCGGTGCGGGTCGAGGAGCTGGAGGCGGCCGCCGAGGCGGTTCAGGTCGGTGAGGTAGATCGCGCGGTTGTCGTAGACCCAGTCGTGGATCAGGGTCTTGCCCTGCGCGACGGCCGCGATCGCGGCGAAGAAGGGGACGTTGTCGATGTTCAGGCCGGGGAAGGGCATGGGGTGGATCTTGTCGATCGGCGCCTCCAGTTTGGAGGGGCGGACCGTGAGGTCGATCAGGCGGGTACGGCCGTTGTCCGCGGAGTACTCCGGGCTGCGGTCGTGGTCGAGGCCCATCTCCTCCAGGACCGCGAGCTCGATCTCCAGGAACTCGATGGGGACGCGACGGACCGTCAGCTCCGACTCGGTGACGACGGCCGCGGCCAGCAGGCTCATCGCCTCCACCGGGTCCTCGGAAGGCGAGTAGTCCACGTCCACGTCGATGGTCGGGACGCCGTGCACGGTCAGGGTCGTGGTGCCGATGCCCTCCACCCTGACGCCGAGCGCCTCCAGGAAGAAGCAGAGGTCCTGGACCATGTAGTTGGAGGAGGCGTTGCGGATGACGGTGACGCCGTCGTGGCGGGCCGCGGCCAGCAGCGCGTTCTCGGTCACCGTGTCGCCGCGCTCGGTCAGCACGATCGGGCGGTCGGGGCGGATCGCGCGGTCGACCTGCGCGTGGTACTGCCCCTCGGTCGCCGCGATGTCCAGGCCGAACCGGCGCAGCGCGATCATGTGCGGCTCGATGGTCCGCGTGCCCAGGTCGCAGCCGCCGGCGTACGGCAGCTTGAAGTGGTCCATGCGGTGCAGCAGCGGACCGAAGAACATGATGATCGAGCGGGTGCGTACGGCGGCCTCGGCGTCGATCGACGCCATGTCGAGGTCGGCGGGCGGCACCAGCTCCAGGTCGACCCCGTCGTTGATCCAGCGGGTGCGCACGCCGATGGAGTTGAGCACCTCCAGCAGGCGGTACACCTCCTCGATCCGGGCCACCCGGCGCAGCACCGTGCGCCCCTTGTTGAGCAGCGAGGCGCACAGCAGGGCCACGCACGCGTTCTTGCTGGTCTTCACGTCGATCGCGCCGGACAGCCGGCGGCCGCCCACCACCCGCAGATGCATCGGGCCCGCGTAGCCCAGTGAGACGATCTCGCTGTCCAGGGCTTCACCGATTCGAGCGATCATCTCAAGACTGATGTTTTGGTTGCCGCGCTCGATGCGGTTGACAGCGCTCTGACTGGTGCCGAGCGCCTCCGCGAGCTGGGTCTGTGTCCAGCCACGGTGTTGCCGGGCATCACGGATGAGCTTGCCGATGCGTACGAGGTAGTCGTCTGCCATGAGGCCGAGGTTATCTCAGATATGAGATGGCGCCCGGTGAGGGGTCCGTTCGGGTGATGCCCTGTCAAGGGGCCTGACCGTTCGGCCCGTCGACCGCCGTTCCGATTCGCGCAAGGGCGGGGTGAGAGCAGGTCAAAACGGCTTCCAACGTTTGGTCAGGAATTCCGTCGGCCGTTGTCCGGAGACCTTTCCTCCGTGCGCTGGAGTGGTGCCCGGCGCCCTCCTTCGGCACATGTCATCAGGCTCAAGTCGGAGGTACCTGAAATGCCCCGGACGGCCATGGGGACGACTCCTTCCGCCGGAACTCCGGAAGCCCCGAAGATCACCCTGCTCGGATCCATCGACGCCGATCAGGGAACGCCCGAGATGATGCCGGAAGGCGGGAACCCCAAGCCGTTCCTCGCGATCATCTACAACGGAATCTGATTCACGGACCGTTGTGGCCGAGCTGTCGCCGGTGCCCGTTCGAAGGGCGCCGACGGCGGCCGCCGGGAATTCCCGCACTCTCACCGCACACAGTGGGGACCGCATATGTCTCGAATGATTCGGGTGGCGGAAGGCGTGGCGAGCGACGGTGGCGTGTACGGCCGCTCCCTGAGGATTCCGGACGGGGGACCGGAGCCCGGTGCGGATGCCGGCGGGGGCGTGCGGCGGCAGCCGCCCTCGGTTCTCAAGAGCCGTCCGGGCGACATTCCGACCTGCCCCTGCCTGGCCGCGCTGGTGCCCGATGCGTGACGGGATGCTGGCCGGCCTGGGCGTGGTCTTCACAGGCCAGGAGGCCACTGTCCGGACCGACGAGCCGGGGCTCGCGAACTGGCTGACGGTGCAGGGGGTGCCGGCGTCGATGTTCGAGGGCGTGCTGAGCGGCCGGGAGCCCGCGCCGTCGCGAGCGGTCGCGGTACCGCTCGACCATGGCCGGCTGCCGTCCCGGCGGGTGCTGCGCGACATCTTTTCCAGGTCCAGTGTGCTGTGGATTCCACTGGCCTCCTTATCCACCGATCCACAGGTCTCCAGATACGGTCTGGAAAAGTTCTCGGAGATCGACATCCGGGGGTGTGTGGCGGCGAACCGCCGGATCATCTCCCAACTTCGCCTGGCCCGCGCAGAAGTGCACATGACCGGCCCCGGAACGGATCTCACCATCCGCCTCCCGGAACAACTCCGGCTCTCCAGCCGAACCCGTCCGGAACTTCTCCCGGACGAGCACTCCACCATCGGGAACTACTTCGAGGTGGCCATGTCGCCGACCGATCCGGCCGGCCGTGTCGACACCGATCTCACGGTTTCCGGAAAGCTGCGGACAGATTCCGTACTCGTCGCCAGACACCGTGAATTGACAGGTGCCCGTGCCGGTAGGTTCGGGGCCGCCGCGGAATTGGCCGAGAAGATGCGGAAATGCTGTCCGCTGTATGCGTGGATCCGGGGCAACCGGTTCGTGGACGGTTTCGGGCCCTTCACCGCCGGCATCCACGCGGCGAGCGGCCCCGAGTACCGGGGCGCGGTCACCGAGGTCGCCGTCGGCACCGGCGTCCTGTCCGCCGACCGGGTGGACTGGAGCCTGAACTGCCTGCTCAACGAGGGTGCCGCGGGCGTCCGTCTGGGGTGGGCAACGGTCTGACCGGTATGCGCTTCGACTTCGTCTCGCGGGAGGCCCGGCTTGACCCGAACTGACATGTTTTCCGACACGCCGACGATCCGCCGTGTGGGTTCACTGCGCCTCCGTCCGGAGCCGGACGGCGGCGCCCGGGTGGTCGATGACAGCACCTTCGCCGCCGCCCAGGTGAACCAGGCCGCCCGCATCCTCCTGGAGGCGCCGCGCGAACCGTGCGCCGAACGGGACCTGGTGACCCCCCTCGCCTCCGCCGCCGGCTGCTCCCCGGCGGAGGCCGCCGCCCCGGTGGCCCGCCTCCTGGCCGACCTCGCCGCCCACGGCTGGGTCGAGAGCTCCTGAATCCCCGCCCCGCGGGCGACGCCGCCATCGTCGTGCGGCGTCCGGTGCGCACAAACAGCGGGTCCGGGCATGACCAACCCGCGGCCGTGTACTAGAGTTATCTCGACATCGAGATATCTGCCTAAGTGCACCGCAGCCGCCACTCCGGTAAGGCATGCCTAATTAGCCTGACCTTACTGGATCGGCCAAGTCGGCGTGGCGGCACGATTGACGGTGGTACGCGCACATCAATGAAGGAGACTGTCGTGTCGGCGAACAGCTTCGACGCCCGCAGCACGCTGCAGGTGGGCGACGAGTCGTACGAGATCTTCCGGCTGGACAAGGTGGAAGGCTCGGCTCGCCTTCCGTACAGCCTGAAGGTGCTGCTGGAGAACCTGCTCCGCACGGAGGACGGCGCGAACATCACCGCCGACCACATCCGCGCCCTCGGCGGGTGGGACTCGCAGGCCCAGCCCAGCCAGGAGATCCAGTTCACGCCGGCCCGCGTGATCATGCAGGACTTCACCGGCGTGCCCTGCGTCGTCGACCTCGCCACCATGCGTGAGGCCGTCAAGGAGCTCGGCGGCGACCCGGCGAAGATCAACCCGCTGGCCCCGGCCGAGCTGGTCATCGACCACTCCGTCATCGCCGACAAGTTCGGCACCAACGACGCCTTCAAGCAGAACGTCGAGCTGGAGTACGGCCGCAACAAGGAGCGCTACCAGTTCCTGCGCTGGGGCCAGACCGCGTTCGACGAGTTCAAGGTCGTCCCCCCGGGCACCGGCATCGTCCACCAGGTGAACATCGAGCACCTGGCCCGTACGGTCATGGTCCGGAACGGCCAGGCCTACCCGGACACCCTGGTCGGCACCGACTCGCACACCACCATGGTCAACGGCCTCGGCGTGCTCGGCTGGGGCGTCGGCGGCATCGAGGCCGAGGCCGCGATGCTCGGCCAGCCGGTCTCCATGCTCATCCCGCGCGTCGTCGGCTTCAAGCTGACCGGTGAGCTCAAGCCGGGCACCACCGCCACGGACCTCGTCCTCACCATCACCGAGATGCTGCGCAAGCACGGCGTCGTCGGCAAGTTCGTCGAGTTCTACGGCGAGGGCGTGGCCGCCACCTCCCTCGCCAACCGCGCCACCATCGGCAACATGTCGCCGGAGTTCGGCTCCACCGCCGCGATCTTCCCGATCGACGACGAGACCCTGAACTACCTGCGTCTGACCGGCCGTGACGCCCAGCAGGTCGCGCTCGTCGAGGCGTACGCCAAGGAGCAGGGCCTCTGGCTGGACCCGAAGGCCGAGCCCGACTTCTCCGAGAAGCTGGAGCTGGACCTCTCCACGGTCGTCCCCTCGATCGCCGGCCCGAAGCGCCCGCAGGACCGTATCGTCCTCGCCAACGCCGCCGAGCAGTTCAAGACCGACGTCCGCAACTACGTGGACACCGCCGACGAGGCGGGCAAGGAGTCCTTCCCGGCCTCCGACGCCCCGGCGTCCGCCAACGGCGTGCCGACCAACCCGGTCACCGTGACCGCCCCCGACGGCACCACGTACGAGATCGACCACGGCGCCGTCACCGTCGCGGCCATCACCTCCTGCACCAACACCTCGAACCCGTACGTCATGGTCGCCGCCGCCCTGGTGGCCAAGAAGGCGGTCGAGAAGGGCCTGACCCGCAAGCCGTGGGTCAAGACCACCCTCGCCCCGGGTTCCAAGGTCGTCACCGACTACTTCGAGAAGGCGGGCCTGACCCCCTACCTCGACAAGGTCGGCTTCAACCTCGTCGGCTACGGCTGCACCACCTGCATCGGCAACTCCGGCCCGCTGCCGGAGGAGGTCTCCAAGGCGGTCAACGACCACGACCTGGCCGTGACCTCGGTCCTCTCCGGCAACCGGAACTTCGAGGGCCGGATCAACCCCGACGTCAAGATGAACTACCTGGCCTCCCCGCCGCTGGTGGTCGCCTACGCGCTCGCGGGCTCCATGAAGGTGGACATCACCAAGGACGCCCTCGGCACCGACCAGGACGGCAAGCCGGTCTACCTGGCCGACATCTGGCCGACCGAGGCCGAGGTCAACGACGTCGTCGCCAACGCGATCGGCGAGGACATGTTCAACAAGTCCTACGCCGACGTCTTCGCCGGTGACGCCCAGTGGCAGTCCCTCCCGGTCCCGACCGGCAACACCTTCGAGTGGGACGCCGAGTCCACCTACGTCCGCAAGCCCCCTTACTTCGAGGGCATGCAGCACGAGCCGTCGCCCGTCACCGACATCGCCGGCGCCCGCGTCCTCGCCAAGCTCGGCGACTCGGTCACCACCGACCACATCTCGCCCGCCGGTGCCATCAAGGCCGACACCCCGGCCGGTACGTACCTCACCGAGCACGGTGTGGAGCGTCGTGACTTCAACAGCTACGGCTCCCGCCGAGGCAACCACGAGGTCATGATCCGCGGCACGTTCGCCAACATCCGCCTGCGCAACCAGATCGCGCCGGGGACGGAAGGCGGTTACACCCGGGACTTCACCCAGGCAGACGCGCCGGTGGCGTTCATCTACGACGCCTCCCGCAACTACATCGAGCAGGGCATCCCGCTGGTCGTCCTGGCCGGCAAGGAGTACGGCTCCGGCTCGTCCCGCGACTGGGCCGCCAAGGGCACCGCGCTGCTCGGCGTGAAGGCCGTCATCGCCGAGTCGTACGAGCGCATCCACCGCTCGAACCTCATCGGCATGGGCGTGCTGCCGCTGCAGTTCCCGGAGGGCGCCAACGCCGAGTCCCTCGGTCTGACCGGCGAGGAGACCTTCTCCTTCACCGGCGTCGAGGAGCTCAACAACGGCACCACCCCGCGCACGGTCAAGGTCACCACCGACACGGGCGTCGAGTTCGACGCGGTCGTCCGGATCGACACCCCCGGTGAGGCCGACTACTACCGCAACGGCGGCATCATGCAGTACGTGCTGCGCCAGCTTGTCGCTTCTTGAGCTGATCGGCTCGGACACCAGAGGATCTGGTCGCTGACTCGCTGCTACCGGCGGTCACACCAGAGTCTCGCACAAGCGCCCCGCCAGGCTTCGGCCCGGCGGGGCGCTTGCCGTTTCATGCTGATCGAGTAGTGGCCGGTACGTGTCACCTCTTGACCCTCCTGGATGTTAGCGCTCACACTCTCATTCGCACGTGCCGCCGCATCACCCCGCAGCAGCATCTTGAGCCGTTTCCACCAGTTTCAGCTCATGTGAACTCCCTCGCCCTCGCTCTAGTGCATTCGATTGAGCCGCTTCTCCGGAGCGTAGATGTGATCGCTAACCGTTGTCGTATCGAGACCGGCAGCCGACCGTGGCTCCTCCGAGGCCGCTCCCTCCCCGGCCGGCGACGGCGCGCGGCGCCGGAGGCGGAGCCGCATCCGTACGACCGTCGAGGCGTACGTCCTGCTCGCGCCGAGCCTGGCCGGGTTCCTGCTCCTCCTCCTCACCCCGATCGTCGGGGTCGTGGTGATCAGCTTCTTCGACTGGAACCTGATGGGGTCGCCGCGCTTCGTCGGGCTGGCCAACCACCGCGAGATGACGGGCGACAGCGAGGTGTGGCGCTCGGTGCGCAACACCCTCTACCACGTCGTGCTGAACATCCCGGCGCAGACCGTGCCGGCCCTGCTGCTCGCCCTCGCGATGAACCGCCGGCTCAAGGGCGGCAAGGTCTTCCGCGTGCTGTTCGTGCTGCCGTGGATGGCCATGCCGGTCGCCCTGGGCATCGTGTGGAGCTGGGCGTTCGACCCGCAGCACGGCGTGATCAACCCGTTCCTGTCGCTGTTCGGCGTGGACGGCCCGGCCTGGCTGTCGTCCACGACCTGGGCGATGCCGGTGATGGCCTCCGTGAACATCTGGCAGTACACCGGCTACGCGATGCTCTTCCTGCTGGCCGCGCCCGACGTCTTCTGGGACCACGTCGCGTACTTCCCGCAGTTCGCCCAGCAGGGTGTGCGCACCGACCTGACGCCGTACATCAAGGGCGACAGGCTGGACACGTCGATCTACGACACCAAGTTGCTGGCGGGCTGGCAGCAGGACGGCAAGCAGTACGGTCTGCCGAAGGACTGGGACACCATCGCCCGGATCTACAACAGGACCATGCTGAAGACGGCCGGGCTGACCCAGGACCAGCTCGGCGGCACGTCCTGGAACACCGGCGACGGCGGCACCTTCGTCAAGGCGCTGCAGAAGCTGACGATCGACGCCAACGGCAAGCACCCGAACGAGGCCGGCTTCGACGCCAAGCACGTCAAGCAGTACGGCCTCGCCCTGTCCTCGCCCAACGGCCAGACCGACCGGTGGGACGCGGCCACGCCCCCCAACGGGGCCGCCCCGCCGCAGGTCATGGCCCGCAGGCAGGCGGCCGTCGTGTGGGACGGCAGCTGGGACCTCAACGCCTACCAGTCCTCGATGATGGGCGACTTCGGAGTGGCCGAGCTGCCCGGTGGCCCGGTCGGCAAGGGCACGGTGTACAACGGGCTCAGCAATGCCCTGTACGCCGGCAGCAAGCACCCGAAGGAGGCCGGGGGCACCACGATCGGCTACCCGCTGACCACCTCGTCCGCGACCTATAACGTCAAGGTCCAGGACGCCTTCAACCAGGTCTGGCTCGGACAGCAGTCGCCCCGGAAGGCGGCCGACTCCGTGAACGAGGAGTCCAACGCGGCGATCAAGTAGCCCGCACCCTCTGACCGCCGCCCGCACGTCCCACCGTCCGCCAGGAGTTCATCACCATGCAGAAGCCGGCCCCGGACCGTTCCGACCAGGAACCCTCCGAGCAGAGTGCCGACCGGCACCGTTCGGCCAGCATCTTCGACGTGGCCAAGGCGGCCGGGGTCTCCCACCAGACCGTCTCCCGGGTGGTCAACGGTCGCCCGAGGGTGAGCAAGGCCACCCGGGAGAAGGTGCTGGATGCCATCGACGAACTGGGCTACAAGCCCAACCGGCTCGCCCGGGCGCTGGCCGGGGGAGTGGTGCGCTCGGTGACGGTACTCACCTCGGACACCACCCTGTACGGGGCGTCCCTGGCGCTGCGGGGCATCGAGGAGGCGGCGCGGGCGGCCGACTTCGCGGTCGCGATCAGCGTCCTGGACGAGGACGCCCCGTTGACGCCGGACGACGTGGCGAGCAGGTTCGCCAGGCCGGGGGAGCCGGTCCTGGTCATCGCCTTCAACGCGCCCGGCGAGCGCGCCTGGCGCGCCCTGCCCGCGGAGTACCCGGCGGCCGCCATGGTGGAGCGTCCGCAGGAGGAGCCGACCGGCAGCCGGCCCGAGGCGTGGCTGGACGACCGCATGGCGGCGGCACAGGCCACGCGGTACCTGCTCAGCCTGGGTCATCGCACCGTCCACCACATGGCGATCCCGTCCTCCACGACCAGGGTCGGCCAGCGCACCGAGGGCTGGCGGGACGCCCTGGTGGCTGCCGGAAGGCCCGTCCCCGCACCGCTCGAAGGCGGCTGGAGCCCGCGATCCGGGTACCTGGCCGCCCGCGCCCTGGTCGCCGATCCGCAGGTCACCGCGGTGCTCTGCGGCAACGACGAACTGGCGCTGGGCGTGTTGCGCGCGGCACGGGAAGCAGGGCGGGACGTGCCGGGCGACCTGAGCGTGGTCGGCTTCGACGACGCTCTCTACGCGGGGTACACCCACCCGGCGCTGACCACCGTACGGCTGGACTTCGAGGGGCTCGGACGCGGCGCGTTCGGCATGCTGCACCGGCTGCTCGATCCGGAGAACGCCCCGGCGCCGCCGCTGTGGGCGGAGCCCGAGCTGATCGTCCGCGAGAGCACCGGAGTGGCACCGCACCGTTCCCACTGAGATCCGCTTGGCGGATCCTCCCCGCTCGGCCACGCCGGCCCGTCCGCAGGAAATCCCTCTTCCGACCCGACCCGACCCGCCTCGCAGGGCCTTCACCCCGACGGCGCCGAATCCGTCGCCTGGGGCGTACGAGTGAGCCGCACCGCTCCTTCCGCGGGGGATGTGAGCGATAACATCTCGCGCCCGGCCCTACCATCCGACCTCCCGCAGCGTGGCGGGAGGGGAAAGCCAGGTCTCCATGCCACTCCGAACCTCCCCGGCGGCGCAGCCGCCCGGCCGCCGTACGAGAACATCCCTGACCGGAGCGCTGCTGGCCGTCGCCGCGCTCGTCGGCACCGGCCTTGCCGTGCCCCAGACAGCCGCGGCGGCCACCCAGAACTTCACCGTGGACCTCGGGACCACCACCGGGGCCGTCCTGCACGGCTCGAACGGCGCCCTCTACGGCCAGAGCGACGAGGGCGTGCCGGGTGACAACCTGCTCGCGCCGCTCAAGCTCACCACCGGCTCGCAGAAGCCCCCGGGCGGCGCTCAGCACCCCAACGGCGACATCCTGGCCGTCGCGCCCTCGTTCTTCCGCAACGGCGGCGGCACGATGTACACCAACATCCAGGACGAGTACTCGGACTGGCCGTACCAGAACAACGGCATCAGCGACTACCTCACCAAGGTCGACACCGCGGTCAACGCGGTCAAGGCGACCTCGTACGCGAGCAAGGTGGTCTTCGTCCCGTTCAACGAACCCGACGGCAACTGGTACACGGGGCTGGGCAGTTCGAACTCCACCACCTACGCCTCGGCGCTCGCGTCCTTCGAGTCGGACTGGAGCACCGTCTACGCGCGCATCAAGAGCGACTACCCGGACGCCAAGATAGCCGGGCCCAACACGGCCAACTGGAACAGCAAGTTCTTCGGCGACTTCCTCACCTACGCCAAGGCCAACAGCCAACTGCCGGACGTCTTCACCTGGCACGAGCTGGGACCGACCTCGCTGGCCAACTACCGCGGCCACTACACCGCCTACCGCGCGCTGGAGACCGCCCGGTCCATCAGCCCCCTCACGGTCAACATCGACGAGTACGCCAACCGGCGCGACCTGTCGGTGCCCGGACAGATGATCCAGTGGGTCGCGATGTTCGAGGACACCAAGGTCTACGCCCAGCAGCCGTACTGGGACATCGCCGGCAACATGTCCGGCAACACCGTGCACACCAACGTCCCCAACGGATCGTGGTGGTTCTGGCACTGGTACGCCCAGATGACCGGGCAGACCGTCAAGGCCACTCCGCCGCAGGCCAACGTCCAGGACACGCTCCAGGGCATCGCCTCCCTCGACACCGGCCGCAAGCAGGCCCAGGTCATCGTGGGCGGCTCCGCGGCCGACACCAACGTGGTCATCAACAACATTCCCAGTGCCACCTTCGGCAGCAAGGTCGAGGTCACCGTCCAGGCCCTGGACTGGAGCGGTTACGAAGGCGCCTCCGCACCCCCGCAGACCGTGTCCCGAGCCGCCTACACCCCTTCGAGCGGCTCCGTCACCGTCCCGCTGACCGGCCTGAACTCCATGTCCGCCTACCGCATCACGGTCACCCCGAACGGCGGCGGCACCGCCACCGCGCCCAGCGTCCCGTCGTACTCCTCCTACGAGGCGGAGAGCGCGGCGATCACCGACGGCACCGTCGTCACCCAGGCCACCGGGGACAGCTACTCCACCGCCCAGAAGTACGCCACCTCCGGCACCAAGGACGTCGGCTACCTGACCGCGAGCGACAGCAAGGTGGTCTTCACCACCAGCGTCCCGTCCGCCGGCACGTACAACCTGCGCATCTTCTACGGCAATGAGAACGGCTCGCCCTCCCAGCAGGTGCTGCGCATCGACGGCGCGAACCCGCAGTTCGTGACCTATCCGTCGACGCTGAACTGGCAGTACCGCTCGACCGTCACCGTCCCGGTCACCCTGACCGCGGGCGGCCACAGCATCTCGCTCGCCGTCGCCGACTCCACGCTCGGCACCTCCGCCGGGCAGGTCACCCTCGACAAGATCGACCTGACCGCCGTACCGAGCACCCCCGAGACGGCGTACGAGGCCACGCTCGCCGACGTCAGCGGCAGCCCGTCGTACTCGTACACCGACGTCGGAGAGACCGGTACCGGCGCCCTGGTCATGGCGAGCGGGGACAAGGCGACCTTCGACGCCTACGCCCCGACCGACGGCTACTACACCGTCAAGACCGACTACACCTCGTCCGGCGGCAGCACCGCGCTCGCCCTGAACGGCACCACGGTCGCCACCTACGCCTCCTCGGGCGGTTCGGCCACCACCTCCAGCACCAGGCTGTACCTGACCGCCGGCATCAACCGGATCGCGGTCAGCCCGAACAGCGGCACCTCGCTGACGCTGCGCGACCTGAAGGTGGACGGCTCCGGTGACACCACCGGCGTCACCACGTACGAGGCGGAGAGCGCCACCCTGGCCGGCGCGGCCAAGGCCCAGTCCGACACCTGGGCCTCGGGCGGCAAGAACGTCGGCTACGTCGGGAACAGCAGCTCCAACACGCTCACCTTCGGCAGCGTGAGCGCGTCCGCGGCCGGCCGGTACACCGTCGTCGTCCACTACGCCCAGAACGACCGTGCGGGTTCCGACAGTTACAACACCAACGTCGAGTCCCGCACCGCCCAGCTGTCGGTCAACGGGGGCACCGCCACCACGCTGACCTTCCGCAACACCTACAGCTGGACCGACTACTGGACCCTGCCGATCACCGTCACCCTCAACTCCGGTACCAACACCCTGAAGTTCTCCAACTCCTCCTCCTGGGCACCCGACTTCGACTACGTCGAAGTCGCCCCCGTGAACGGCTGACACGGCCGACGCGGCGGGGACGGCTCCCCCCGTCCCCGCCGCCCCACCCCCCTCAGCACCGAAAGGCCGCCATGCCGAGCATCGCTCACGACCCCGAGCACCGGCTCTGGGTCCTGTCCGGACCCGGCTCCAGCTACGTCCTCCACCTCGACGACGACCACCGACTGCGCGGCCTGCACTGGGGCCCCCGCCTCACCCTCGACCAAGCCGTGTCCCTGCTCCGGTACCCGGCACCCGGCCGCCGCTCCTGCGAGGACCCGGCGGACGGCACCCTCGATCTCGACCCCGCCGGCGCCATGCGCTACGCCCACGCGGGCCTCCAGGTCCGCTTCCCGGACGGCGTGCGCGACCTCGAACTCCGGCTCGCCGAATCCGCCGAATCCGCAGACCAGGGCGGGGAACTGGTGCTGCGGTTCGCCGACCGGCACTACCCGCTCACCGTCGAGACGCACTACCGGCTGCGCGCCGGCACGGACGTGCTCGAACGCCACCTCGTCCTGCGCCACACCGGCAGTGCGGCCGACGGCCCGGTCACCGTCGCCCGCGCCGACTCGGCCACCTGGGTCCTGCCCCGGCTGCGGGACTACCGGCTGAGCCAGGTCCGGGGCCAGTGGTCGGCCGAGACCCAGCTGGCGCGCACCACGCTGCCGTACGGCGAGACGGTGACCACCAGCCGTCGCGGTACGACCAGCCACCAGGCCAACCCCTGGGCGATGATCGACGACGGCGGCGCGAGCGAGGAGCACGGCCGCGTCTGGTCCTGTGCCCTTGCCTGGAGCGGGAGTTGGCGGCTGACGGCACAGCGGCTGCCCACCGAGCGGGTCACCGTGTCGGCGGGCTTCGGGCACGACCCCGTCACGCAGGAGCTGGCGCCCGGCGCGGAACTGGTCACGCCGGTCTGCGCGGGCGCGTACACCGAGGGCGGCTTCGGCGCGGCGAGCCGTCTGTGGCACCGGTACGTCCGCGATCACGTCCTGCCGCACCCGGACGAAGTGCGGCCCGTCCTGTACAACTCCTGGGAGGCCACCGAGTTCGACATCGAGGTCACCGCCCAGATCGAGCTCGCGGAGAAGGCCGCGGCGCTCGGCGCGGAGCTGTTCGTCATGGACGACGGCTGGTTCGGCGCCCGCACCCACGACGCCGCCGGGCTCGGTGACTGGACCCCCAACCCCGGCCGCTTCCCCGACGGCCTCACCCCCCTCATCGACCGGGTCCACGACCTCGGCATGCAGTTCGGCCTGTGGGTCGAACCCGAGATGGTCAACCCCGACAGCGACCTCTACCGCGCCCACCCCGACTGGGTACTCCACCACCCGCACCGCCGCCGCACCGAGCACCGCAACCAGCTGGTCCTCAACCTCGCCCGCCCGGACGTCGCCGCCTGGCTGCACGGCACCCTCGACGACCTGCTGTCGAAGAACGCCGTCGACTTCCTCAAGTGGGACATGAACCGGCCTTTCACCGAAGCCGGTTGGCCCGATGCCGAGGGTGACCCCGACCGACTGTGGACCGATCACGTCCATGCCCTGTACGCCCTGCTCGACCGACTGCGGGCCGACCACCCGAACCTGCGCATCGAGTCGTGCAGCAGCGGTGGAGGCCGCCTCGACCTGGGCATCCTCGCCCGCACCGACCAGGTGTGGGCCTCCGACAACACCGACGCCGTGGACCGTATCGATATCCAGCACGGCTTCTCCCAGCTGTACCCGGCCCGGATCATGGGTGCCTGGGCGACCGACAGCCCCAACCCGTACACCGGACGCCGCGTGCCGCTGGACTTCCGCTTCCATGTCGCCATGACCGGCGTGCTGGGCATCGGCGGCGACCTGAACCGGTGGGGGAGCGACGAGCTGGCCCGGGCGGCCGAACTCGTGGGCGCGTACAAGGGCGTACGGCACCTGGTGCAGCTGGGCGAGCAGTACCGGCTGCGGCCGCTCGGGGACGGTGAGTTGACCGCCGTGCAGTACCTGGCCCCCGACGGCGCCGAGACCGCGGTCGTCGCACTGCGGCGCGCACGGCGCTTCGGCCACGAAGATCCCGCCCTGCCGCTGCGGGCCCTCGACCCCTCGGCCCGCTACCGCGACACCGCCACCGGAGCCGTCCACCACGGCGCCGTGCTCCACACCCACGGGCTGCCGCTGGACCTGGCCGCCGACGACCACGCCTCCCTGCTGGTCCACCTGGTACGAGAACCAGCCGTCGCGACGCGCTCTTCAGGGGAGCAGGTACCGCTCAGGCCGCGAGGAACCGGAGCTGCTCGACGACCTCGCCGTCCTCCCGCCGGGTGAAGGTGGCCGAACGCCGGCCCACCTCGCTGCCGCGGACGACGACACTCCAGCCGGGCCGTACGTCGACCGACACCTGCAGCAGGTGGCTGTCGGGGCTGGTGATCGTGAGGAACGGCTCTTCGCCGGCGTACCGGTCCGGCTCACCCTCGGTCAGCGCCCGGCCGAACCAGTACTCCTCGACCATCTTCCCGCCGCGGTGGCGGTGGACGGCCGCCGTGGACGTGGCGTCGGGGCCGAAGCCGACCTGGTGGACGACGGACGCGGTCCATTCCCCCTCGGCCACCGGCGGGGTGTGCTGCCGGATCAGCATGTCGGGGTATTCCTCGATCACGTTCTGCATGTCGGCGATGTGCTTCTCGACGCCGGTGGTCGCCACTCCCATCATTTCCACGTAGACATCGGACGCGTGGTAGTGCTCGTGCATGTCCCACTTGCGGTTGTTCCAGCCGAGGAAGTCCACCAGGAAGAACTGGATGCAGTTGTCCCTCTCCCGTTCGTGTCCGTCGTCCTGAGGCCGCTGGTCCACCGATTCCATTACCTTCTCGCCTTCACTCGGAACAGCTTCGCCCGTCGGATTCAGACGGTCTTGACGGTGCCGCCGTCGATGACGTAGTTGGCGCCGGTGATGTTTCCGGCCACGTCGGACAGGAGGAACGCGATCAGGGCCGCCACTTCCTCCGCTTCGGTCATGCGGCCGGTCGTGACGTTCTGGCCCTTCACCATCTGCTGGCGGAAGTCGGCAAGGCTCATGCCGGACGCGGCGGCCCACTGGGCAACCGCACCGTTGGGGTCCGAGTAGACGGAGGTGTTGACCAGGCCGGGGGAGATGGTGTTCACCCGTACACCCTGGGGACCGAACTCCTCGGACAGCGCCTTGCCGATCGCGGTGACCGCCGCCTTGGCCGAGCTGATGGCGGGCGGGAAGCCCCCGGACATCAGGGCCATGATGGACGAGACGTTGACGATCGCGCCCCGGCGCTCGATCAGGCTGGGCAGGGCCGCCCGGGTGGCACGGACGGTGCTGAGCACGTTCATGTCGAACGCGCTGGTCCACTCTGACTCGGCGACATCGAGGAAGCCGACGGTCGCCCCGTCCCCGCCGCCCACGTTGTTCACCAGCAGATCGATGCCGCCCAGCTCGGCCACCGCGCCGTCGATAAGAGCGGAGACCCCTTCCGCGGTGCTCAGGTCGGCTGCCACCGCGTGCGCGCCGGTCTCCTTGAGCTCGGGCGTGACGGTACGGGCGGCGCCCACGACGCGGACACCCTCGCCGACCAGGGTCCGGACGGTGGCCAGTCCGATGCCCCGGCTGGCGCCGGTGACGACGGCGGTCTTGTTGGTGAGGTTGAGGTTCATGACACTCCAATTTCTCGAACTGCGGCTACACAAAGGGGATGGTGAGCAGGTGGGGTGGCCTGGACGCGGCGGTGCCGGGCGACCCACCGACGGCACTGACGGGGGTCGGTGATCGAGGGCGGGGTGGCGTTGTAGGTGTCGGCGGTGTCGATGAAGTCGATCCCGGCGTCGACGGCGTCGCGGAGCATCCGGACGGTTTCGGCGCGGTCGGTGTTGCCCCAGCCGCCGAAGTTCATGGTGCCCAGGGCGAGGGTGCTGACCGACATACCGGTCGCACCGAGATACCTGCGTTGCGTGAATGCCAGATCTTTCAAGTGCGGGACCGAACTGGTCCTTCGGAGATCGGTGGACCCGAGGGCCAAGGGCCAAGGGCCCGGTTCCGGCCGGCACGGAGCAGACCGTGGGAGAGGTGACGGGACTCGGCCGCCCTGGACCGGACGACGCCTCGACGGCACTGCGGGTCGGCCGTGTTCAGTCCGTGGGGCGCCTCAGTCGCGGATGGTCAGGCCGCCGTCGACCGCCCAGGCCTGCCCGTTGACCCACTCCGCGTCGTCGGACAGCAGGAAGGCGGCGGCCGCGGCCACGTCCGCGGGCCTGCCCAGTCGCGGACTGCGCATCGTGGACAGGATCCGGGCCTGCCACTCCTCGCCGATCTGCTCCTTCGCGATCTCGGTCAGGGTCACGCCGACCCCGAGGGTGTTGGCGCGGATGTTCTGCCTGCCCCACGCGGAGGCGACGTGCCGGGCCAGCGAGTTGATGGCGGCCTTGGACGCCCCGTAGGCCGGGCGCTCGGGCTCACCGATCCAGGCCGCGCCCGCCGAGGTGTTGAGGATCGCCCCGCCGCCCTGCCGCAGCAGGTGGGGGATGACCTCACGGATGGCGATGGCGTAGCCGAACAGGTTCACCTCGAAGGTGCGCCGCCACACGGCCACATCCATGTCCAGCAGGTTCCTGTCCCGGGCCAGGTGCTGGGCGGAGAGCTCGGCGCCGACGTTGAACAGCCCGTCGATCCCGCCGAACTCGGTGGCGGCGGTGTCGATGAGCGCCTTGATCGAGTCCTCGTCGGCGAGGTCGAACTTCACCGCGATCGCCTTGCCGCCGGCCTCGTTCAGACGCTTGGCCAGCACCTGCCCGGCATCGAGGTCCCTGCCACCGATGACGACCGAGGCACCCTCCTCCGAGAGCCGCTCGGCCGTTGCCGCCCCGATCCCGGCGGTGGCCCCGGCGATGACGATCCGCTTGCCCTTCAGACCCTTCATGTCCCTCTCCCTCTGCTCTGTGGCCTGTGCACCGCTCCCTGGTCGGTCCACGGCATGGATGAGGCCGTTGTCCGTCGCGGTGACGTTCCGGGCTCCACGCTAAACCACATCTGTTGGTTTACCAACACTCGATGGAAAACCAACATGTGTTGGCTTTTAGGGGTGGGGCACGATAGGCTACGGAGGATGTCCATGACCAAGAGCAGCAGCGCCCAGCCGGGCGACCGACGCGTACGGCGCACTCGGGCGGCCCTGCAGCGCGCCCTGATCGACCTCGTCGAGGAGCGCGACCTCTCACAGATCAGCGTCGCCGACGTCGTCGACCGGGCCGAGGTGAACCGCTCGACGTTCTACGCCCACTACCAGGACGTGCACGAACTGGCCGAGGCCGCATGCACCTCGATGATCGACGACCTGATCGGGGTGGTCCTCACCATCGACCCGTCCCGCGCGAACCCGTCGGCCCCCGCGGAGAACCCAGGGGACCCGGAGGACCCCGACCCGCCGCTGACAGCCTTCTTCACGCACTTCGCCGAACACGCCGGCCTCTACCGCAGCCTGCTCGGACCGACGGGAAGCGCCCGCGTCATCGAGCACGTACGGCTGCGCACCATGGCGGCCGCCCACACCTCCGGGCAGCTTCCCGCCACGGACGACACCCCGGCGCCGGACACCGCGGCGCCGGACACCGCGGACGCGTCCGTGATCCCGCACGACGTGCCCGCGGCATTCGTGGCCGGCGCGCTCATCGGCGTGGCCACCGACTGGCTGCAGCGCGGATGCCCGCGAACGCCGACCGAAATGACGATCGCGACCAAGCCACTCCTGCTCGCTCTGGCGACCGGAACCGACGCACAGGCCACTTCGTAATTCCGGCGACCGGCCCTCAAGGCGGCCTTGCACCCGTCAGGCACGCCCGCCCTCCATTGCGTCCGGCCACGGCGACCGCCGCCCCGGAGCAGGTACCGAAGGCTGAACGGCGCTTCACGTCTGGGAAGAGACCGCCTCCGACAGCAACCCGCGGACCGCGACCGGACGCGCCGCCTCCGCCCAGACCCTGCGCACCGCACCCACGGCACCGGCACGGCTCACGCTCACGGTGCTGAACGGCGCGCAGGCGACGACCGACGGTCGCGGCCATGCACCGCCCAGGCGGCGGCATGCTGCCGACGCAGGCACCGCTCGGCAGTATGCGGACCCCCTCCGCCGACGAACCGGCTGAGGTCCGAGTAACGGCCCGTCGGTCAACGGGCTTGGGAATCAGCGTGCTTCCGCGGCTCAGCGCGTCAGCTGTGTCGCGGGGCGTCATCACTCATGTGGTGAGCCGCACGATCACGGACAGGGGATCGCGCAGGGTCTGGACGGCGCAGTCGCGGTCCTCTTGCGGAGTTGGGCACCGTCAGGAGACCTGCGACGGGGCAGCCGCCCTGGATCCTGGACCTCTGCTTCACCGTTCACGGTGTCCGGAACCCTCGAAAGGTCACGTGCGTGCGGCTTTCGAAGCCGAGCCGTTCGTACAGTGCGATCGCGGCGGCGTTCGTCTCCGCCACGTGCAAGAAGGGACGTCCGTCCCGGGCCAGGACGCGCGCGACGAGCGCGCTCACCAAGCGGGCGGCGTGGCCCTGCCCGCGTGCTTCCGGCGCTGTGCAGACGGCGCTGATCTCGCTCCACCCCGGCGGCCGGAGCCGTTCCCCGGCCATCGCCACGAGGTGGCCGCCCACGCGGATGCCGAGGTAGGTGCCGAGTTCGTGGGTGCGCGGCCAGAACGGTCCCGGCCGGGTCCGTGCGACGAGGTCGAGCATCTCGGGCACATCGGCCGCACCGAGTTCGGCCACGCCGTCGGTACCGGCCTGGTTCAGTCGGTCACCGGGGCAGATCATCTGCCGGCCTTCGAGGACGAAGACCGGCTCCCAGTCCGACGGCGGGGTCACCGAGCAGGTGAACATGTCGGCGAACCCGCCCGGACCGAGCAGCCGGGCGAGGTCGGCCCAGTCCGCCGCATCCGCGTCGGGGGGCACCGCCGAGAAGGTCGCGACACCCGGCAAGTACGTCGCGGCCCGGCCGAGTTGACGGGCGAGGCCGGCGTGGTGGCCGCGCAGCGACTCGCCCACCGGGTCGTCGAGTACGGCGGTTTCCGCGCTCGTCATTGTGCTGCGCCTTTCTCGGACGGTCTCGTGGACCCGGATATGCCAGGGCGGCGACGTGAATTCCCGCGAATGAATCCGCTTGGCTGCGCCAGAGTAGTGGAGGCATAACCTCTGTCAATCGCCCATGCCCTCGCCGGCAAGCAGGCTGAGGGCGGCGACGAAGTCCTCCAGGTCGGCCGCGAGCGGAGTGCCGTTGTCCCAGACGGCCTCGTAGGCGATCTCCACCGGAGCACCGGCCCGGACGAGGGGACGGGAGCAGCCGTGGTCGTGTGTGATCTTGGACTGGGGCAGCAGCGCGGCGCCCACGCCCATCCGTGCCCACTCGTCCAGCACACGGTAGTTGGAGGCCTCGCCGGGATAGGTGCGCAAGGGCAGGTCGTGGTCACGGAAGAGCTCGGTGGTGAAGGTGGTCAGTCCGCAGCTGTCCGGTACGAGGATGTAGGCGGCGTCGGCCGCCGCCCGCAGCTCGACCGGGGTCTCGGTCCGGGAGTCGGCCGGGTCGATCACGACGACCGGTTCGCGGGCGATGACGCGATGCCGGAACGTGGGCATGGCCTGTACGGCCGGTACGAGGAGGATGTCCAGGCTCCCGGCCTGGAGGTCCTCGCGAAGATGTGTGAGATCCGCCTCGCGCAGGACCAGGTCGCGCGGCCGGTCCAGGTTGCGGGCGGCATCGAAGGCCAGGGCGACGAGGTCGGACCCGATCAGCGGGGAGACGCCCATGCGGATGGTGTCCGACGCCGGCTGGGTCAGCCGCCGGGCCTCGGCGACGATCGCGTCCAGGGCGTCGAGGGCCTGCTCGATCATGAGCAGGATCCGGGTGCCTTCCGCGGTCGGCCGGACCCCGCGCGGCGAGCGCTCGAACAGCGTCACGCCGAGCTCCTGCTCCAGCCGAGCGATGCCGTTGGACAGAGCGGGCTGGGTGACGCCGTAGGCTCGGGCGGCCGCGCTGAACGACTTCGTCGCGGAGACGGCACGGGCGTAGCGCAGCCCCTCGATGTTCATGCTGTTCTCCTCTGAGCCTGAGCCTGAGCTATAGCCGCTCTTTATACCCCCATTCACCATGATCCTCTACCGGACTCGTCCGGGAGGTTCTACGGTGCAGACGGAGCCGCGCGCGAGGCATTCCGTGGATATGCGCGTCTTTTAATTTCGAGGAGGGGTTTCCGTGTCCCCGAACGCTCATCACCGTCACAGGGCCGCACAAGTGGCGGAGTCCGGGGCTTCCGTACGGGTCGTCCCGGTCGCGGCGCGGCCGCCCTCGGTCGGTGAGGTGCGTATCGACGTGGAGGCGACCGGCATCTGCGGCGCCGATATCGGCACGGTCCGCAATCCCGCTCCGGCGGCCGGCTTCCCGGTCACTCCGGGCCACGAGGCCGCCGGCGTGATCGCTGAGCTCGGCCCCGGGGTGCGGGGGTGGGACGTCGGGGAGCGGGTGGCCGTCGGATGGTTCGGCGGCAGCTGCGGGCACTGCTCCGCCTGCCGTACCGGCGATGTCGTCCACTGTCCCGAGCGGAAGATCCCGGGCATGTCGTATCCGGGCGGTTGGTCGAGCACCCTCACGGTTCCCGCCGCCGCTCTCGCCCGGATCCCCGAGGGCCTGTCCGCGGCGGAGGCCGCGCCCTTCGGCTGCGCGGGCGTCACCACCTTCAACGCCCTGCGGCACTCCGGTGCCGGGCCGGGTGACCTGGTCGCCGTCCTCGGGATCGGTGGTCTGGGGCATCTGGCGGTGCAGTTCGCCGCGGCGATGGGGTTCGAGACGGTGGCGATCGGCCGGGGCGAGCAGAAGCGGAAGCTCGCCGAGGAACTGGGCGCGCGGCACTACCTGGACACCGAGCGGCAGGAACCCGCTGCCGCGCTACGGCAGTTGGGCGGGGCGCGGCTGATCCTGTCCACGGCCGCCAGCAGCAAGCCGCTGGCGGAGCTGGTGGACGGGCTGGCCCCGCACGGGCGGCTCACCGTCGTCGGCTTCGACGGAACCCCCCTCCAACTGCCCCTGGCCAAGCTCGTCATGGACGCTCGCAGCGTCACCGGCCACCTGACCGGCAGCCCCGCGGACACCGAACAGGCCATGCGCTTCGCGATCGCCACCGGTGTCCGCCCCCGGGTGCAGACCGTCCCGCTGGAGGAGGCACAGCAGGCACTCGACACCCAGCAAGAGGGCAAGGCCCGCTTCCGGATGGTCCTCGTCCCCGGCGCCTGACCGCCGCCACACCAACGGAGAAACGGAGTCGTAGATGCTCCAGCATCACGGCCACGACGTCGTCGTGGTCGGTGCCGGGATCGCCGGCCTCGCCGCGACCGCCGCCCTGGTCGCCGCCGGCCGCGACACCGTGTGCCTGGAGGCACGCGAACGTGTCGGCGGGCGGCTGCTCAGCGCGGCCGCCCCGCCGGGAGCCCTCGATCTGGGGGCCACCTGGTACTGGAAGGGGGAGCGGCGGGTCGCGGATCTCGCCGCGCGGCTCGGCATCGACACCTTCGAGCAGCCTCTGGCGGGGGACACTCTCGTCCAGGACGCCACCGGCGTACGACGGCTGCACGGCAACCTGCTCGACGCCCCCGCCCGCCGCTTCGCACCCGGGGCCGAAGCCCTCGCCCGTGCGCTCGCGGCCGAACTGCCCGCGGACGTCGTACGACCGGACAGTCCCGTCACCGCGATCCACCGCCGCGCCACCGGCGGGCTCGACGTCCGTACGCCGGGCTCGGTGCTGCATGCCGAGCAGGTGATCGTGGCCGTACCTCCCGCGCTCGCCCTCGCGCGCATCGACTTCGGCTCGCACCTGTCACCGGAACTGGTCCGCCTCGCCGAGGCGACTCCCGTGTGGATGGGGGCCGTTGCCAAGGTCGTTGCCCGCTACCCGGCCGCCTTCTGGCGGGAGGCGGGGCTCGCGGGGGCGGCGGCCAGCAGAACCGGCCCGTTGCAGGAGGTGCACGACATGTCGGGTCCCGGCGGACGGCCCGCCGCGCTGTTCGGCTTCGCCGCGGCGCAGGCCGTCGGCCCCGACTTCGAGCAGGCCGTGACCGCCCAGCTGGCCCAGCTCTTCGGCCCTGCCGCCGCTGAGCCCGAGACGCTCCACATCCAGGACTGGAGCGGCGAGCGGTGGACCGCGCCGCCTGGCGTGCACCACCTGGCCGACCACTCCCTGTTCGGCCACCCGCTCTACCGTCGATCCGCGCTGGACGGCAGGCTGCACTGGGCCTCGACCGAGACGGCCGACCGGTACGCCGGGCACATCGAGGGCGCGCTGACCGCCGCCGAGCGAGCGGTGACGGCGTCCCTGACCAAGCAAGCGACCGCAG
Organism: Streptomyces fuscichromogenes; assembly: GCF_014645815.1. Lineage (GTDB taxonomy): Bacteria > Actinomycetota > Actinomycetes > Streptomycetales > Streptomycetaceae > Streptomyces > Streptomyces fuscichromogenes. The sequence goes on from NZ_BMML01000004.1 coordinate 348,195, forward strand.
AAGAGGCGAACTCATGCTCCAGATAGAGGCGTTGCTGCGCGAGTACGACCGTGCCCGTGCCTATACCGACGACCTGTGGCGGGACCTCACGCCGGACGAGGTGACCTGGCGTCCGCACGAGAACTCCAGCGCCATCGGCTGGCACCTCGGCCACCAGGCCCATGTCGCCCATTTCATGATCCGCAACCTCACCGCGGCGGAGCCCAGCCCCGACCCGGAACTCGACGGACTCATGGACTCGGCGAACCCGGAGAAGTTCCGCGGCACGCTGCCGACGGTCAAACGGCTCACCGAGTTCCGCGAGACCGTCGCCGACCGCGTGCACGCCCGCATCGGCGACATCGCCGCCGGCCGGGTCGGCGCCCCCGCCCAACTGATTGTGGTCGCGACCCACTTGCTCACCACGCTCGTCAACCACGAGTACCAGCACGACCAGTGGATCAGCGAGGTCCGCGCGGGCGACCTCGGGCACGCGCTCCCGCCCGATCCCGACAGCGAGCACCTGCGCCGTATCGACGGCTATCTCGTCGTAGACGTTCTGTAGCCCCAGAGGGAGACTCACCCGTGACAAGCACCGCCGCGGACACCGCCGCCGGTATGTCCCAGCGGTCCGAGGCCCAGCGCCGCGTCCTCGCCGTCCTGGTCAGCAGCCAGATCCTGAGCGGGGCGGGGCTCGCGGCGGGCATCACCGTCGGAGCCCTGCTCGCCCAGGACATGCTCGGCTCCACCGACCTGGCGGGGCTGCCCAGCGCGCTGTTCACCGCCGGTTCGGCCCTCGCCGCCGTCACCATCGGCCGCATATCGCAGGCCCGGGGACGCCGACCGGGCCTGGCCGCCGGATACCTGACCGGTGCCGTCGGCAGCGCGGGCGTCATCGCCGCCGCCGTCGCCCGGAGCCCGGTGCTGCTGTTCGTCGCCTTGTTCGTCTACGGCGCGGGGACGGCCACCAACCTCCAGGCCCGGTACGCCGGAGCCGACCTCGCAGCTCCCGCCCACCGTGCCCGCGCCGTCTCCACCGTCCTGGTCGCCACCACCCTCGGCGGCGTCGTCGGCCCCAACCTCGCCGCACCCACCGGCACCCTCGCCGACCACCTCGGCATCCCCGCCCTGGCCGGACCCTTCCTCCTCGCCGGCGTCGCCTACGCGCTGGCCGCCCTCGTCCTGGCCGTCTGGCTGCGCCCGGACCCCCTGCTGCTCGCCCGCAGCCTCGACGTCCAGCGGCCGACGCAGACCCGCGCGGCGAAGACTCGCGGGCCGGGGCTGATCCCGGGCGCGCTGACGATGATCCTCACCCAGCTCGTCATGGTCGCGATCATGACGATGACCCCCGTGCACATGCACGACCACGGCCACGGCACCGCGGCCTCCGGCCTCGTCATCGCCATCCACGTCGGCGCCATGTACCTGCCCTCGCCGCTGACCGGCTGGCTCGTGGACCGCCACGGTCCGACCCTCGTCGCCGCGGCCTCCGGCCTGACCCTCCTCGCCGCCGGAAGCACCGCCGCCGCCGCGCCCGTCGACTCCGTTGCCGTGCTCGCCCTCGCGCTCGCCCTCCTCGGCCTGGGCTGGAACCTCGGCCTCGTCTCCGGCACCGCGATGATCACCGACGCCGTGCCGCTGGCCACCCGCGCCAGGACCCAGGGCATGGTCGACGTGTCCATCGCCGTCGCCGGCGCCACCGGCGGCCTGAGCTCCGGACTCGTCGTGGCCGCCGCCGGCTTTCCCGTCCTCGCCCTCACCGGCGGCGTCCTCGCCCTCGCCGTGCTCCCCGCCATCACCGTCAGCGCGAGCAGCCGGTGAGTCGACGCGACACCACTGCACCGGCATGACCGCTCTCTCGCCTCCTGTGCTCATCTTGTGGGCCTGAACTTCTCGCGTCAGAAGGGGATTTAGGCCCCCGTCGCCCGAAACGTCGAAACTGAAATCGTGCCTCATTCCCTGAGTCTCGACCCACCTGGGGTTTCTCTTCTTCAGACACCCTGGATACTCGTCAACTAGCCTTATTTTCAGATGCGTTGACAGGAAATCACGCAGGAATCAAAGTCCTCTCAGGTATCCATCACAGTGCCCGGCGATCGAATGTCGCTTGTCAAGGAAATGCCGAAGAGATTTCTGAAGGTCTCTTTTCGGTCGGCTGTGAAGAAGGGATACCACATTGCAGGCGAACAACGCTCACCGCAGGTCGTCGCGGCGTAAGAGGAAGATGGTCGCGTCCTTTGCCGCGGGAACGGCGCTTCTCCTCGGCGGGCTGTACACGGCGAACGCCGCCACCGGCGAGAGCGGCACGTCCGTCGCCGGCGTGACCGCCTCGTCCTCGTCCGCCACGTCCGCGGACTCCGACTCGGCCGGTTCCGGCGTCTCGGACGTCGTCACCGCCGCCAACGCGTTCATCGCCACCCTGGACAGTGATCAGCAGTCGTCCGTGCTGCTGGACTTCACCCAGGCGAACGCCACCGCGTGGTCGAATCTCCCGTGCGGTTCGACCTGCCGGGTCGGCATCGAGCTCAGCAGCCTCAGTGACACCCAACTGACCGCCGCCAAGGCGGTGATCAAGGCGGCGACCGGCACCGGGACCGACACCGGCGACGACCAGGTCACTCAGATCCTGGCCGCCGACGACTACCTCGGCGAGACCGCCACCGGCTACGGCAGCGGCAACTACTACCTGGCGTTCCTCGGCACGCCGAGCACCAGCGGGACCTGGCAGCTGCACTTCGGCGGTCACCACCTCGCGCTGAACCTCACCTACAAGGACGGCGCGGTCGAGGGTTCCACCCCGTACTTCGTCGGTGTGGAGCCGACCAGCTGGACCGGCGACGACGGCACCTCGTACGCACCCCTGTCCGGGATGTACGACGGGATGAAGGCCATGGTGGACAGCCTGACCACCGACGAACTGTCGGAGGCGAAGCTGTCCGAGTCCTTCAGTGACGTGCTGCTCGGCCCGGACGACGACGGCGCCTTCCCGTCGACCAAGGAGGGCCTCAAGGTCAGCGAACTCACCGACGACCAGCAGGCGCTGGTCCTGGCCGCCATCAAGCCGTGGGTCGACGTGGCCGACGACGACACCGCCGCCTCCGTGCTGAGCACCTACAAGTCGGAGCTCGACGAAACCTACATCTCGTACTCCGGCAGCACGGACCTGAGCGCACAGGGCGACTACGTCCGCATCGACGGACCGGGCGTCTGGATCGAGTTCGTCTGCCAGGACGGCGTGGTCTTCTCCAGCCAGATCCATTACCACACCGTCTACCGGGACCACAACACCGACTACGGAGGGGAGTTCACGTTCTCATGAGCCGCCCGCCGATCTCACTGTCACATGCGCTGCGCATGCTGGCCGGGATCGCGACGGCGGTGACGGCGGCGCTGCTCCTGGCAGCGCCGCCCGCTGCCGCGCATCCCATGCCGCACTCCGTGCTCCTGCTCGACGTGCACGAGACGTCGGTCTCCGTCGAACTGGAGCTCCCGGTCAGCGACTTCTCCCGGGCCAGCGGCATCGAGCTGGACGACAGGACCACGGCACGGCAACTGGCGGCACGGAGAGCCGTGATCCGCCGCTACCTGGCCGCCCATGTGCGCCCCACCACCCTCAAGGGCAAGGCCTGGACCGTCGCCTTCGGTGACGTCGTACTGAACCGGGCGGAACAGACCTCCACCGGTCCCTACCGCGAGCTGACCGTCCGGGCCACGCTCACCCCGCCCGCCGGAGGGGACACCCGGCACTTCGCCCTCGGCTATGACGCCGTGGTCCACCAGGTCGTCACCCACACCGTCCTGGTGTCGATCCGTCAGGACTGGGCCACCGGCCACGTGGCCGACGGGGACGGGGGATCGGCCACCCAGGTGGGCGTCATCCGTATCGACACCCGCACCATGAAGGTCACACCACTCACCATCAACCTGGAGACGGGGAGTGTGTGGAGCGGGACGTACGCCATGTTCCGACTCGGTGCCGACCACATTCTCGAAGGCACCGACCATCTGCTCTTCCTGCTGATCCTCCTGCTGCCCACGCCCCTGCTGGCAAGCCGGCACCGATGGCGCGGAACGGTGGACGCCAAGACCGCCATGGGCCGGATGGCCCGCACCACTCTCGCCTTCACCATCGGGCATTCCCTCGCGCTCGCCCTGAGCGCGTTCGGAAAACTCGACATCCCGGCCCAACCGGTGGAGGCGTTCATCGCCTTCAGCATCCTGGTCGGCGCGGTCCACGCGATCCGCCCGCTGTTCCCGGGACACGAGGCCGTGGTAGCCGGCTTCTTCGGTCTCGGACACGGCCTGGCGTTCTCCTTCGTCCTGGCGCAGATGCACCTCTCCACGGCCCAGCTCGCCCTCAGCCTGGCCGGCTTCAACCTGGGTATCGAGGCGATGCAGCTCCTCCTGGTCCTCCTCGCCATGCCGAGTCTGCTCCTCCTGACCCGGCTTCCACGGACCGCCGTCGTCCGCTGCGCCTGCGCCGCCCTGACGGCCGTCGCCGCCCTGGGCTGGCTCCTCGACCGCCTCGGCCTGGCCAACCCGGTGGCCCGAGCGGCGGACAGCGCCGGAACACACACGTCCGAGCTGTTCGTCGTCCTGACCGGTGCCGCGGTGCTCGCCGCGCTCTGGACGGCCGTCAGCCGTCGCCGAGGCCGAGGGCCGGTCCGAGCCCCGGACACGTCCGAGACTCTGCAGCGGACCCCTCGGGCCGACTTCGCTCTCAGGAATCGCAGGTGACGTCGGTCCTCGGCAGGCGTCCGCCCGTGAGGTAGGCGTTGACGGTGCGGGTGACGCAGGCGGGGGCGCCGGGGAGGGCGTACACGGCGTGGCCGCGGCCGCCACGGACGTACACCAGGCGCGAGCCGTGCAGCGCGCGGTGCATGGCGCGGCCGCTGGACAGGGGCGTCTGGGGATCCCACTGGTTCTGTACGACCAGGGCCCCGACCGAGTTGTCGACGTGGGTGGCCGGTTCCGCGCCGCGGGGCCAGAAGGCGCACGGGGTGATGTTCGCGGCGAAGTCGCCGTAGAAGGGGAGGCGGGACTTCTCGCGGCGGGCGTCCCGCTGGTAGCGGGCCGGGTCGCGGGGCCACGACGCCGTGTTGTCGCCACAGGTGGTGGCCCAGTCGAGGCCGCCGCCGTTGTCGTTCACCGCGTCCGCGGGGCTGGTGTCCGGGCGATTGGTCCGATGGCCCGCGCTGGACTTTCGGAGGGCGACGATGTCGTGGGCTGCCTGGTAGGGCTCGGTGCCGAAGGACCCCCGCAGTGAACCGACCCTGGTGCGACGGTGACCCGGATCCACGGCGCCGCGAACGACCACGCTCGGCCGACCGCACGCTCCTCCAGCCGTCCGCCCGGGTTCGGCACCATGACGGGCGGGCACCGGACCGTGCTCCGCGGTGAGGTGCAGCGTGGAGAAGGCGTCGCCGTCAGGACTTCCGCCTCGGAAACACCGCCCGTACCTCCCAGCCCCCGCCCTCCCGCTGTCCCGTGCACAGTTCGCCTCCCACCGCGGTCACCCGCTCCTTGAGGCCGACGAGGCCGAAGCCGCCGCCGTGGGCGGCCAACGGGAGCTGGGTGCCGCCGCGGCCGTCGTCCACCACGGTCACCACCAGGCGGGCGTCGTCGGCGTGCAGGCGGAGTTCGACGTGGGTGGCGTCGGCGGCGTGCCTGCGGATGTTGGTGAGTGCTTCCTGGGCCACTCGGAAGGCCGCGGCCTGGATCTCGTGGGGGAGGCCGTCGGACACGGCCGGGTCGTGGTGCAGGGTCACCTGCTGCCCGGGAGCCGTGAAGTTCTCGACCAGTTCGGTGATGCCGGCCAGGTCGCCGACCGGGCGGTGGCGCTCCGTCTCGGGACCGGTGTGGCGCAGTACGCCGACCGTGCGGCGCATCGAGGCGAGCGCCTCGGTGGCGGCACGTTCGATGCCGGCCAGGACGGGGTCGAGTTCCTGCGACAGGCCGGGGTCGAGTTCCTGCGGCCGGCCGGCCGCCATCATGCGGGCCATCTGGGTCTGGACGAGGATGCCGGTGACGTGGTGGGCGACGAAGTCGTGCAGGTCGGCGGCGATGGCCAGACGTTCGTCGCGGCGGGTCTCGCTGACGGCCACGGCGCGGCGGTAGTCCAGCGAACGCAGATAGCCGGCGAGACCGGCGACGAGTCCGACCAGCACCAGCCCGATCATCTCCAGGCCCAGCAGGTCACTGCTGAACGTCACGTCGCCACGTACCGGGAGGGCGAGCAGCGCGCCCGCGTCGAGGACGCCGCACACGACGGCCCAGCGGGGCGGGCATTGCCGTACCGCGATGAAGAGGAGGGTCAGGAGGAGCAGGATCTCGCCGGGGCCGAACACGACCGGCCCCCGGACCAGGAGCGACGCCGCGGTGAGCAGGGCCGAGACGAGCGCGGGCACGGCGGTGCGCACCTGCGGGGTGAGCCACTCGGGCCGCCGCCCGGCCGGCCACAGCACGGCGGCCAGCCCGACGAGCACCACGGCCAGGGTCTGCCAGGTGGGGCTGGCCGTCGGCAGGACGCTCGCCCCGTCGGAGCCCGCGTAGAGAACGACGTCGACGACGCAGGCGGCGACGAGGACACCGACGGCGAGGCCCCGGGCACAGCCCCGGGCGGGAACGGACTTCATGCCGATCACGGTAGGTCAGACCTCCGGCGGCGGGATCGGCCGAACGGCCGAGGGCCCGGCGGGTCCGCCCCGTGATCCCGGCCGTTCGGCCGAGGCGCGCGCCCGGTCCGGCGGGCGAGGGTGGAGCCGCCTCCCCACCACGGACATCAGGAGTACGCGATGCAGCGCAGCAAGTTCCTCATCGGCGCCCTCGGCGGCGTGACCGCCGCTTTCGCGCTCGGCGGCCTCGGTACGTATCTGCTCTCGGGCACCGAGTCGACCACCGGGCTGGACGAGCGCACCACGGTGTCGGTGGACGGCCATCGGGCGCTCGCGGCGAACATCGTCGAGGGCCGTACCGAGAGCAAGTACCACCCGCTGCCGTGGGTCGGCGACAAGCTCACCGCCGTCAGCTGCCCCACGGGCCTCAAGGCGGTGGCCGGGGCCACCGTCACCTGCACGGGGGAGAAACGCGGCGGCGGGAGCGTCGACATCCCTGTCCGGGTGATCAAGGCGGGCGCGAAGAGCGTCACCTGGACGTTCGAGCGCTGAGAAGGGACCGCGAGCCATCATGGGTGCCGTTCTGGCCGGTCACGGCCTCGTCAAGAAGTACGGCTCCACCACCGCCCTGGGCGGCGTGGACGTCGAGGTCGGTGAGCGCGACTCGCTGGCGATCATGGGCCCGTCCGGGTCCGGCAAGTCCACCTTGCTGCACACCCTCGCGGGGATCATCCGCCCCGACGACGGGCAGGTGCTGCTGCGCGGTGAGCGGATAGACAGCCTGGGGGAGAACCGGCTCAGCGCGCTGCGCCGCAAGAGGTTCGGGTTCGTCTTCCAGTGCGGGCAACTGCTGCCGGAGCTGCCCGCCGAGGAGAACGTCGCGCTGCCGCTGATGCTGGAGGGCGTGCCGCGCGCCGAGGCCGTCGCCCGCGGACGACGCTGGTTCGCGCCCCTGGGCCTGGAAGGGCTGGAGCGGCGCCGCCCCGGCCAGCTCTCCGGCGGACAGGCCCAGCGCGTCGCCATCGCCCGTGCCCTGGCCGTCGAGCCGGACGTGGTCTTCGCCGACGAGCCCACCGGCGCCCTGGACCAGCGCACCAGCACCGAGGTGGTCCAGCTGCTGACCTTCGCGACCCGGGAGACGGGCGCCGCCCTGGTGATGGTCACCCACGACGCCGACGTCGCCGCCCACTGCGGCCGGGTCCTCCAGGTCCGGGACGGCCGGATCAGTGGCTACAGCCAGTTCACCATCGCCTGAGCCCGCAGGAGCAGCCACCATGCCTTCCCCCGTCCTGCCCCTGACCTGGCACCTCGCCAAGGCATCCGGCCGCCGCGGCCTGCACTCCCAGCTGCTCGCGGCCGGGGCCGCCGCCGTCGGCTCCTTCCTGTTGCTGGTGATGATCGCCGCCACCGTCGGTGCCGGCGACCGCGCCGCCCACACCACGTGGCGCACCCCCGACGCCGTACCGGCGAAGCGGGCGACGGCCGTCCAGGCCACGACCACGACGTACGTCCGCCGGGAACCGGTCACCGTCGTGAACCTGGCCCAGCTGCCGGGCCGCGCCCCGACCCCCGCGCCCCCCGGCCTGCACGGCTTCCCGAAGCGGGGCGAGGTGTACGTCTCCCCGGCACTGGCCGAGCTGCTGCACAGGCTCCCCGCCGCACAACTGGCCGACCGCTTCCCCAGGGTGACGTCGTACGGCACGATCACCGCCGCCGGTCTGGCCTCGCCCGACGAACTGGTCGCGGTGGTCGGGCGGGCGCCCGGCGACGCGGCCGTCTCGAAGTCCGCCGGGAACCAGAACTACTACGACGAGGACCTGACGAAGCGCGCCCCGGTCGCCGGGTTCTCGGCCACCAAGGCCAGTGTGTTCACCGCCGCCGACCAGGGGACCGTGCTGCTGGGCGTGGTGCTCCTGGTCGTACCGGTCGTCGTGCTGGCCGCGGCCGCCGGACGGCTCGGCGCGGCCCGGCGCGAACAGCGGCTCGCCGCACTGCGGCTGGCCGGAGCCACCCCGCGGCAGATCCTCGCCCTCACCGCCGTCGAGGCGGCCGGGGTCGGCGCGGCCGGAGCCCTGGCGGGCGCGCTCGCCTACGTCGCGTCGCTGCCCGCCCTCGCCGAGATCCCGTACGGCGTCGGCGCCTGGTACACCGGACAGCTGTGGGTGGGACTGCCGTGGCTCGCCGCGGTGGTGGCGGCCGTCACCGCGCTCATCACCGTCAGCGCGGTGACGATGCTGCGCCAGGTGGCCGCCTCGCCCCTGGGCGTCGCCCAGCAGGCCGACCCGCGCCGCACCCGCGCCGTCCGCCTGGTGCTGTTCGTGGGGGTCCTGCTCTACATCTGGATGTCCACGGGTGACGGCGGCCAGCTGAAGACCCGCCAGTTGCTCGCCCTGCTGGCCCTGTTCTACGGCGCGTTCTGGCTGTTCGGCCCGTGGGTGGTGGACCGGCTCGGGCGCGTCGTGGGCCGCCGTGCCAAGCGCCCGGCCACGCTGCTGGCCGCGCGTCGGCTCAGCGACGACCCGCGCGGGGCCTGGCGCACCGTCAGCGGTCTGGTGCTCGCGGGGTTCGTGGCCGGGTTCTTCTCCGTCAGCGCCCTGGGCTCCGAAGGCCCGAGTCACCACGGCCAGATCGCGGTGATCACCGCCAACGCCGCCGACGCCCGGCACACCGCCACCGAGGCACGCGAGGCGCTGCGCCGGGCGGGCGTCACGGCGACTGTCATCGTCACCGGCGAGGACGCCTACGACAGCCTGCTCGGCGGTGTCGACGGGGTGACCGCCCAGGTCTCCGGCGGACCGGACCGCCTCGACACCGCCGTCACCGCCCTGACACCCCTCGGGTCCGGCAGATACCCCTTCACACAGGAGTACGTGTCCGCCCCGGACGACACCGTCACCGCCCGGGTGGCCGCCGTCAGTTCCGCCACCCTGGTGCTGAACTTCCTTGTCGCGGCCGCCTCGGCCGGTCTCACCGCCGCCGCGAACGTCCTCGACCGGCGCCGGGTGTACGGGCTGCTCCGGTTGTCCGGCACTCCGCTGGAGGTGCTGGACGGGGCCCGGGTCCGGGAGACGGTCATCCCGTTGGCCGTGCTGGCCGGCGGCACCACCGCGATGGGGGCCTTCGGCGCCATGCAGCTCAACAAGGCGGCCGGTACCACGATGAACGTCGGCGGCGCCCTGGAGTTGGTGGTCTGCGTGGCCGTCGGCGCGCTGGCCGTGTTCGCCGCCATCGCCGGCAGCAGGCCGCTGCTGCGGAGGGTGACGGCCGGGCCGGTACCCACCGCGGACTGACCGTGGACCGATGGCGTACCCGCGATCGGCTCGTCCCCCCGAGGCCCCGTCCCGCTGAGGCATGATCGGACCATGACCACTCCCACTCCGACCGGGGCACCCATCCGCGTCCTCATCGCCGACGACCAGGAGATGGTCCGCACCGGGTTCCGCTTCTTCCTCGACGCCCAGCCCGACATCACGGTGGTCGCCGAGGCCGCGGACGGCGAGCGGGCGGTGGCGCTGGCCCGGCAGCTGCGGCCGGACGTGTGCCTGCTGGACATCCGGATGCCGAAGCTGGACGGTCTGGAGGCGACCCGGCTGCTGGCGGGGCCCCAGGAGGCCGACCCGATGAGGGTGGTCGTGGTCACCACCTTCGACCTCGACGAGTACGTGTACGGGGCGCTGCGCGGGGGCGCCTGCGGGTTCCTGCTCAAGGACTCGGGGCCCACGCTCCTCGCGGAGGCGGTCCGCGCCGCCGCGGTCGGCGACTCGCTGGTCTCGCCGTCGGTCACGGTCCGCCTGCTCAAGCACGTCATGGCCGCCGAGGCCCCCACCACTGCTCCGGTGGGGGCCGCCCCGCCCGCGGACCCCCTCACCGACCGTGAACTCGACGTCGTCCGCCTGGTCGCCCTCGGCCGTACGAACGCCGAGATCGCCGCCGAGCTGTACGTCTCCCTGTCCACGGTCAAGACGCACCTCGGCAGCGTCCAGCTCAAGGTGGCGGCCCGCAACCGTGTCGAGATCGCGGCCTGGGCCTGGCAGCACGGGCACGTGCGGCCAGGCGCCTGACGTGATCCCGTACCGCGATGAAGGGCGGGGCGGGCGACCTACCAGGCACCCTCGTCCCGGACCTCCGCGACGGTGACGGCGGGGAGGACGAGCCGCGCACCGGCGGCACCCCCGACGACGAGGCTCTGCGTACTCCGGACCGCTTCCGTCGTGAACCACGGGTTGCCGTCCGTGCCCGGATGGACGGCGGAGTGCGGGAAGTCGCTCGACTGGATCTGCAACTGGAGGCGGTGGCCCTTGCGGAGCCGGTAGCCGTTGTCGTCCAGGGTCAGGGTCAGGGTGTCACCGCCCCGCTCGGAAAGAACGGCGCGGCCCCAGGAGACCGGGCGCGTGGTGCCGTCGGGGTACACGTCCTGCAGCTTCGCGAAGACATGCGTGGAGGGCGCCGAGAACGAGACCTGCGCCGACAGGACCGGCTGTCCGGCGAAGTCGAGGTGCTCGGACAGCGGCTCGGTCCGGAAGGTGAGCACGTCGGGACGGTCGGCGAGGCCGCGCTCGTCGGGGTAGTCCGCGAGCAGGTACCAGATGGCCTCGATGCCGGTGCTGGACGGGACCGGGTGCTCCGGGTCGTGCGTCCAGGCCAGCGAGGTCGTCGCCTCGTCCGGGAGGCGGTTCAGGGCGTGCACCCCCGTGCCCTGGGCGGCGAGGTGGAAGGTGAGCGGCCGGCTCGGCGGCGGGTACTCCTGCGAGGACTGCCAGCCGACGTGTCCGACGTGCCACCGGGCACGCGGTCGGGGTGCCGTCGGCCGTACCGCGTTGAGATGCTCGTCGAAGAAGTCCGCCACTCGCCGCACTCGGTCTCGATCTTCTCGGCGAGCGCGGTCTCGCTGACATACGGGTTGCGCTCGTCACCGGCCCCGACGTCCTTGAGCTGGTAGCCGGCGTGGTCGGCCGATCCGACGCGGAGGAAGTGCAGCTCGCGTCGGCCGTTCAGGGAGCGGAAGTGCCTCCAGTCGCGCAGTCCGAGGGGCGCGAGGCCGGGGTCGTACCAGTTCTGACGTATCTGACCATCGCCCAGGAATGGAACGTCCTGGCCGGTTTCAGCGGCCAGGTCTCCCTCGGTGCCGCCGCGTTCATGGCGACCGGGGGCTACACCACCGCGCTGATCCTGGTCCACACGGGTCTGCCCTGGCCGGTGGCCCTGCTCGGCGCGGGTGTCGGCGCGGGTCCCCTCGCCCTGCTGCTCGCCGTACCGCTGCTGCGGCTGCGCGGCGACTACTTCGCCGTGGGAACGCTGGCCGTCTCCGTCGCCGTCCAGGCCCTGCTCAGCAACTGGAAGTGGGCCGGCGGCGCCGGCGGCCTGACGCTCCCCACGGAGCGGATTCCCAGCGGGGGCAACCTGTACCAGATCGCGGTCCTCGTCGCGGCCCTGGCCATGGCGCTCGCCCTCTACGTCCGGCACAGCGCCTTCGGCCTGCGGCTCACAGCCGTCCGCGACAACGAACCGGCCGCCGCGGGACTCGGTGTCTCCGTCCACCGACACCGGCTCGCCGCTCTCGTCCCCACCAGCACGCTCACCGGCCTGGCCGGAGCGGTGATCGCCTTCCAGTTCGTCGTCATCTCCCCGGACGGCGTGGCGAGCGTCAACTGGAGTCTGAACGCCGTCCTCATGACCGTGGTCGGCGGCGCGGGTACCGTGCTCGGACCCGTCGTCGGCGTCGGCGTCGTCTACTACGGGCTGACGCGTGCGCTCCAGGACCAGCAGACACTGTCCATGGTCATCGAAGGAGTCCTGCTGATCGCGATCGTGCGCTTCGCCCCGCAAGGGGCCTGGCCTTTGATCAGCCGCGCCGTCCGACTCCCGTGCGTCCGGCACCGGACACCCACGCCCGATGCGGACATCGCCTCCACCGCCATCCCCCGAACTCCAGAGCACGCATGACGGTGGCATCGGCTTCGCCGACCCGACGCCACCGCCTTCGTGGTGCGTTCCCCATCTCGACGATCGACCGGCCGTGAGTTCCGAACACCATGGATCCACGGCCATCGCAGCAGACCTCCCATGGCGACTCGGCGCTCCTCGGACCTGGGCAAGCACTCCGCCGAGGTCTTCGCCGAGGCCGAGGGTCGTGCCGGCTTGCTGAACTTGGCCGCGCAGCTCATCACCGTCACCCTCGACGACCGCGGCTCGCTCGCCGAGCGGATGTCCAAGGCCTTCCCCTGGATGTTCGCGCTGCCGTCGTTCTCCACCGGCCGGCCGCACCTCGCGACCGCAGAGCTGACCGCCTGGAAGGAGACGGCCACCGCCGTCGCGGCCGGGCTCAGCAGCGGCAGCACCGGTCCGGAGCGGCCCGACGACGATGAGACCGTGGAGCGCGTACCGCAACCGAAGCATGGCGCATGTCTCAGTACGTGCTGTGCAGCCTGATCCGCAAGGAGCAGATCGGCGGTCGGGGCCGCGTTCCTCCGGGAGTGCGGCCCCGCACCGCTTGCTACAGCCAGCCGCGCTGAGCGGCCCGCAGCCCCAGCTGGAACCGGCTCGCCGCGCCGAGCCGTTCCTGAAGGTCGCTCACCCGCCGCCGCAGTGTGCGCAGACTCACCCCCAGATGCCGGGCCACCGCCTCGTCCTTCATCCCGGCCGCCAGCAGCCGCGTCAACGCCTGCTCGTCCTTGGAGAGTTCGCCGCCCACCACGGGCCGGCCGAGCGGAGTCGCCTGCTGCCAGGCCAGCTCGAAGAGCTTCTGCAGGGCCTCGGTGACCGCCGAGTGCCACACGACGACGGCGCAGTAGCCGCCCGCCGCGGACGAGGTCAGCGGGAGCATCGCCCGGCGTCCGTCGACCACCAGCAGCTTGAGCGGCACGGACGGCAACACCCGTGCCTGCTCGCCGAGTTCGACCATGTTCCGGACTCGGGACAGAGCGCTCGGATCCTCCAGGTCACTCGCCGCGTAGAGGCCGCGTGAGACGATCCCGCGCTTCAGCAGATCGGCCTGGAGGTTCGCCTGCGGTGCGGGCGGGGCGAGGTACGGCGGAGTGTCGAAGAGGCACACCTCGTGCTCGGCGCGGGCGTACATCTCCTCCAGACGGGCCGCGATGGCGCCCTCGCCGGAGGCGACCTCGATCAGCCGGGACGGTTCCTCGCGCAGCAGCCCGGCCTCGTACGCCGTGGCCATCTCCTCGGCGGTGGCGGCGAGCAGTTCGGACTCCGTCTCGCGCCGCCGGATCAGCGCGCGGATCGCCACCCGCGGGTCGACCGCCCGTAACCCGCCCATGGAGTCGGGCGGTTGGAGCAGTCCCAGGGTGAGCAGCCGGTTGCAGGCCTCGCGCAGTCGGGCCGGGGTCGCCCCGGTCAGCAGCGCCCAGCCGGCCGCGCCGGCGTCGGGCTGATGCAGAATCGACTGGTACACCACCTCGTCGAAGGCGGAGACCCCCACCGCGGCCCAGGGGCTCGCGGCAGGGGTCTGTCCCGCAGGATCTTGTGCCGTGTTCACCATGGCTCGCCACGGTAGAGGTTCTTTGTTAAGAATCCTTACAGTGGCTTGGGGCGTTGCTCACTTCAGGCCGAACGCCCGCAGCACGGTCTGGTCGATCCCGTTGCCGTCCCGGTCGGCGGCCCGCACCCGCAGCGACACCGTCTCGGCGCCCTTCGCCGGCCGGAACCGCGCCGTGCCGTTCTTCACCTTCACCTCCGTCCAGGACGTGCCGTCGTCGTAGGAGACCCAGGCCTGCAGACTGCTCACCTGCACGCTCCCCAGCTGGTTCGCGACCGGGAGCGCGATCTTCACCTTGTGCCTGCTGTCGGCCCGGTTGAGCAGGTCGAGGCGCTTCGGGCTGATGCCGACCGTGAGCAGCGGCAGCGCCGTCTTGGTGTCGGTGTGCGCGGAGGAGAAGGTCCACTCGGTGTGCGTGCTCGTCGAGTACCTGGCCCACTCCGCCCTGCGCTGCACGTCCAGTTCGAAGCGGTACGCGGTCCTGTCCGCCGCCACGTCGAAGGTGCCGTACCCGCCGAGCGTGGAGTCGCCGACCAGTTGCCCGTCCGCGTAGAGCTTGCCCTTCGCGGTGTTGTCGATGCCGTCGATCGCTCCGTAGTGGCCCGGCGTGGAGTCGGTCAACTCCGGCACCCGGAAGGTGAGTCTGTCTCCGTCGCGAGCGGAGAGCCCGTACTCCTGGCTGCTGCCCGGCCGGACCACCTGGCGCAGCCAGTCCTCGGCGGACTCGGTTCCCGGCTCGGTGAAGGTGCGCAGCGGGCTCCACTCGCCCTTCAGCGTGTCCCACTTCGGATAGACGACGTGCCAGGTACGGGTGTCCGGGTCGACGTAGTAGTACTCGTCGCGCTCCGTGCCCAACTGCGTGGGCACACTGGTCTCGATGCCGAAGCGCTGCCAGGGCCGGAAGGTGTACAGGGTGTCCGCGCCCATGTCGCCTGCCGTGGCACCGAAGTAACGCGCCGTCCGCTTCACCGTGTCGGACTTGTCCAGGCGGTAGGTCTGGTTCGCGGTGATGGCACCGCTCTGCGCGGCGAGCAGGTTGTAGACGTAGGGGCTGGTCGGCGTGGAGTCCAGCTTCAGCCTGACCTTCTTGCCGGTCTTCAGCAGGCTGCCGAGCGCGGCGCCCTGCTCGCCGGTCGCGATCATCAGCGGGACGGTGGTCGCCCGGTCCACCGCCTCGATCCAGAAGCCCGGGGTCTTGCGATAGGCGATCAGGTAACCCGCCCCGGCCTTGGTCGCGTTGTCCAGCGCGGACTGTGCCCGCTCCGTGGCACCGAGCGCGACCACCGCCACCTTGCCCTTCACGTCGAGCCCCGCGAAGTCGGCCGCGGTTCCGCCGCCCGCGTCCACCGCCTCGACCGTGTGCTCACCGCTGAACTTCAACGGGAAGTCCTCGTACGTCTGGCAGTAGTAGAGCGAGGAAAGCGACGTCTTCTGCGGACTGATGACGCTCGCCGTCAACTCCTTCGCGTACAGGCGGAACTTGGCGTAGAAGCTCAGGGTGCCCTCGGTGACCTGCTGGGTCGGCGCCACGTAGACGTGATCGGTCCAGAAGCCCTGGCTGTAGGTGAGCCCCCAGGCGCTGCCCGGCCCGCTGCGGTACCAGTTGGTGCTGAACCCCTGGAACTCGGAGTCCTCCTTGGTCTTCGGCTTGATCTCCACCGCCTTGCGGGCGTCGAGCACCACCGCGGTGTCCCCGTCGACCTTGATCTCCGGGTTGCCGACGATCGACGTGCCCACGGCCTGACCGCCCGCGTCCCGGTCCGGGATCCAGGTCGCGATGGAGTAGGTGCCGGCCGGCACCCGCCAGGTCCAGCCGGAGCCGATGAAGCCGTACTCGTCGGGGTAGGCGCCGTTCAGCTCCTGGAGCGTGTAGATCGACGCCCCGGCGGACGGGTTGCCCTCGCGGTCCACGATCGAGAGCTTGAGGTCGTACGTCTTCGGCGCCCTCTGGAAGCCGACGCCCGTGGTGACCTGGACGCCGTCGGCACTCGCCGTGACATGGCCCGTGTAGCGGCCCTGGGCCTCCTGCGCCGGGTCGACGGTGACCGGGAGCGCGGCGGTGCCGTGCGCGGGCACGGTCAGCGCGTCGGCGCCCAGCGTGAGGGCGGCGAGCGACGACGAGATCTTCAACTCCACCGCCTTGTCGGTGGTGTTGGTGTACGTGATGTCCTTCTCGACGGCCCCGGTGTCGCCGTCCTCGAACTCGCCGAAGCTCAGCGTCGGGGTCGCGAAGACGCCCTGCTCGACGGCGCGCACCGCGTCGACCCGGCCGTCGCCCTGCTCGAACACGGAGTTGTCGGGGTTCGTCTTCGCGGTGCTGGCGAGGGCCTCCTTGATCTGCTCGCCCGTCCAGTCCGGATGCGCCTCGGCGACCAGCGCCGCCGTGCCCGCGACATGCGGGGTGGCCATCGACGTACCGCTCGCCGTCGTGTAGTAGTCGTCGACCGGCGTACTGCCGGGCATGTTGGTGCCCGCGGCGCGGGCCGCCGTGATGTTCACGCCCGGCGCGGTGATCTCCGGCTTGATCGCGTAGTCGCCGATGCGCGGACCCCGGCTGGAGAACGAGGCCAGCTGGTCCGACTTGTCGACCGCGCCCACCGTCAGCGCGGAGTCGGCGATGCCCGGGGTGCCCACGGTCTGCTCACCCGGCCCCGCGTTGCCCGCCGCGATCACGAACAGTGTGCCGGTGGCCGCAGACAGGTCGTCGACGGTCTCGCTGAGCACGTCGGAGGGGCCGGACGCCGTGCCGCCCAGGGACATCGAGACGATCTTCGCGCCGGAGTGCGCCGCCCACTCCATGCCCGCGATGATCCAGGAGGACTGACCACTGCCCGTGTTGTCCAGCACCTTGCCGACCAGCAGCTGGGCGCCCGGGGCCACCCCCTTGTACCGGCCGCCCGAGGCCGCGCCCGAGCCGACGATCGTGGACGCCACATGGGTGCCGTGGCCGAAGCCGTCCTGCACCGTCTCGTCCGGTACGAAACTCTCCGAGTCGGCGATCTTCCCGGCCAGGTCCGGGTGCCCGAGGTCCACGCCCGTGTCCAGGACCGCGACCTTGACGCCCGTGCCGTCGTAGCCCGCCTTCCACACCTCGGGCGCGCCGATCTGGGGCACGCTCACGTCGAGGGACGCCTTCACCCTGGCGTCCAGCCAGATCTTGTCGATGCCGTCGCCGAGCCGCTTCGCGGCCTTCGCGGTGGGCGCGGTGCCGAGCGGCGGGGCGATGTCCGACCAGAACGCGGTCGACTTCCTCGCGCTGAGCGCCGCGCCGTCGATCCCGGGCAGCGCCAGCATCCGGCGCGCGCCCTCGGGGGTCTCGGCGCCCTTGCCGTACGTCGCGATGACCGGGGTGCTGCCGGTCTTCGCGTCCGTGTACCCCTGCGCGACCAGCTGGGAGACGTTGAACAGAGCCGGGTCCAGGCGGCCCGCCCGGATCAGCGGGATGGCGTCCGACGGCAGGACGCTGACCTGGCCGTCCTTCTCGCTCGACAGGAAGGTGGCGGCCTCGCGGCCCTTGCCTCGCCGGACGTCGACGGCGTTCTTGCCGTCCGCTCCGACGGTGAGGGTCACGGTGTCGCCGGTGATGAGGGTGACGGTCTGCGGTGGGGTGGTGGTGCTCGGACCCGCGAGGGGTGTGACGGGTGTGGTGACCGGGGACCCCGAAGCGGCTGTCGCGGGCGTGATCGCCCCCGCGAGCAGTCCGGCCGCTCCTGCCACGGCCCACAGGGCGTGGAGTCTTCGCATGGGTGGACGTCCTCCCCTGAACGTGGAAACGCTCCCGCCCGGTGAGCGGAAGCCGAAGATCAGAGTGGGCGCCGGGTCGGCTGCGGCTCAAGGGATCACGGTGGCCAAAGCGTGCCAATGCCCACTTCGGTCACCGGAGTCGGCGCGGAGCCCCAGCCCGGCGAGTCCGGCCGCCCGTGGTCCTCGCGTCCGCGTTCCGGCCGCCGCGCCCGTGTTGTCACGGCTTCGGCTCAGCCGGAACACAGGGTTCCCTCAGCGAACCGGCACAGACTTGCGACATGTCCGCCACCGCAGGGTCCCGAACCGGCCGCGTCCGCGTCCTGATCGTCGACGACGAGCCCGGTCTCACCGAGCTGCTGTCCGCCGCCGTCGCGGACGCGGGCTGGCGTCCCTACCCCGCGCTCGACGGACAGACGGCCCTGCGACTGGCCCGCGGCTGCGCTCCGCACGCGGTGGTGCTCGACGGCATGCTGCCCGACCTCGACGGCCTCCAGGTGCTGCGCAGACTCCGCTACGAGATGCCGAGGCTGCCCGTCCTGATGCTCACCGCCCGCGATGCCATCGAACACCGGATCGACGGACTGGAGGCCGGGGCCGACGACTACGTCACCAAGCCCTTCTCCGTGGAGGAGGTCGTGCTGCGGCTGCGCGGACTCCTGCGCCGGGCCGGCACCGAACAGCCGCCCCCCGACGACTCGGTACGCGTGCTCGGCGACCTGGTGCTGGCCGGCGAGTCCCGCGAGGTGCAGCGGGCCGGTGCCCAGATCAGGCTCACCGCCAAGGAGTTCGACCTGCTCAGCCTGCTCCTGGACCATCCGCGCCAGGTGCTCAGCAAGGCCCAGATCCTCGACCACGTGTGGAGCACCTCCTTCGACGGCGGCGGCAACCTCGTCGAGGTCTACATCTCCAGCCTGCGCCGCAAGATCGACCGGGGCCGGGCGCCGATGATCCACACCGTGCGCGGTATGGGCTACGTCGTACGACCCGTGGAGGAGGGCAGATGACCGCCCGACTGCGGAGCCGGTCGCTGCGCACGCGACTGCTCCTCTTCATCACCGCCGTCCTCGTCTGCGTCTGCGCCGCGATGGCCCTGACCACCGTCTTCGCCCAACGCGCCTATCTGCTGGGCAACCTGGACGACCGGGTGAGCGACGCGGCCGAGCGCGGCGTCGGCGGTGCCGCCCTGCACCCGGGGCTCACCCGCGACCTGACCTTCCTCAACGAGACCGGCCAGCCGGCCGGACTGCTCGCCGCCCGCCTCGACGCCCGGGGGAACATCATCAGCGCGGCGGTCGTCGGCCACGACGCGCCCCCGCGCACGCTCACCACCGCCCAGACCACCGCCCTCAAGGGCCTCGAACCGGACGGCTCGACCCACACCCGTGCCGTCCCCGGCCTCGGCACCTACCGCGTCACCGCCATCGACGCCAGCGGCATCCGGGTCCTCGCCGGTCTCCCCATGGACGACGTGCTGGACACCATCAGCGGCCTGGTCGAGATCGAGGCCGGGGTGGCCGCCGTCGGCCTCACCGCGGCCGGCTGCGTCTGCGCGGTGGTGATACGACGCCAGCTGCGCCCCCTCGGCCGGGTCGCCGCCACCGCCGTCGAGGTCTCCCACGCGCCGCTCGGCCGGGGCCAGGTGACCGGCCTGACCCGGGTACCCGAACGGGACACCGACCCCGGCAGCGAGGCCGGCCAGGTCGGCGCCGCCCTCAACCGCATGATCGACCACGTCGAGGCGTCCCTGGCGGAACGCCAGCACAGCGAGGAACAGGTGCGCCGGAGCGAGGAGCGCATGCGGCGCTTCCTGGCCGACGCCAGCCATGAACTGCGCACCCCGCTCGCCTCCATCGCCGGGTACGCGGAACTGATGAACCGCGGCACGGACCGGATCGAGCCGGGTCTGGCCTGGCGCCGGGTCAACGCCGAGTCGGCCCGGATGCGCAGCCTGGTCGAGGACCTGCTGCTGCTCGCCCGCCTCGACGAGGGCCGCCCGCTGCAGTCCGCCGAGGTGGACATGGCCGCGCTGGTTGCGGAGGCCGTGTGGGACGCGCGGGCGGCCGGCGCCGGGCACGTCTGGCAGCTCGACCTCGACCTGGACGCACCGGCGTTGGTACTGGGCGACGAGGCCCGGCTGCACCAGGTGGTGGCCAACCTGCTGGCCAACGCACGGGTCCACACCCCCGCCGGCACCACCGTGACCGCCGCGGTCCGGGCCACCCCCACCACCTGCGTGATCCGGGTCCGCGACGACGGCCCCGGCATCCCGCCCGGCCTGCTCCCGACCGTCTTCGAACGCTTCACCCGGGCGGACACCTCGCGCACCCGCGCCGGCGTCCTGGAGGGCGGCTCGGGCCTGGGCCTCGCGATCGCCTCGGCCATCATGGCGGCCCACGGCGGCCGTATCGACGTACAGAGCGCCCCGGGCCGCACCGAGTTCACCCTGGAACTCCCGGTCACCGAACTCCCCGCGACCGAAACGGCGATCGGCGCCCGCACGGCACCCGTGTAGCGGACACCGGGACCGCCGGGGAGCGACGGTGACGGCGGCCGCGGTCGTGCGCCGGTCGTACGGGCGTGATCAGAATCCGACGAGGGCGTCGAGGTCGATCCGGACGGGGAACGGCACGTCGGTCACGAGCTTGCCGTGGTGCACCGGGTGCAGAGGGGCGGGGAAGTAGGAGTGTGTGTCCGCGTTGAGCCAGTACTCGTGCACCGCCAGTTTCCGGTCCCTGCCGAGCTCGACCCGCCAGTAGCACGGGACCTTGGCGGCGGCGAACTGTGCGGGCTTGCTCACGCGGTCGTCGCGGCGGGAGCCTGGGGAGACGACCTCGACGACGAGGGTGAGGTGCGACGTCGGGATGCACTCCACCTCGAAGTAGTCAAGGTTCCGGGGATCGTAGACGATCACGTCAGGTTTGACGACGTTCTGCTCGTCCACCATCACACACTGCTCACTCAGGACCCGATACGGCTTCGTACGCGCCGCTTTGAGGGCATCGGAGATGCCTTCCCGTACGTCGTTGTGCCAGAACTTGGGCCGCCCCTTGACCACGATCCATCCGTCCACGAGTTCCCAGTCGAAGGGCAGGTCCAGGTCCTTGACCTGGTCGAATGTCCAGCCGTCAGCAGGCGGGAACATCCAGTTGTCCTCGTTGGCCGGTCCCTGCTGGCGTGTCGTCATCACTGCTCCCATGGGCGAGAGTGTGGACGCTGTTACGCGTCGTGATTCTCTGTACGAAGGTATCGCCACCCGAAGCGGTGAGGCCATGCCACGCCGTTTACAGCCGCCCCCGTCCGCGCTAGTTTCACAGGGGAGTGGGGTGGGAGCGCTCCCATATGTTTCGGCGGACCGGAACCCGCCGACGCGCCGGGCCCGCTTCCACCCCGCGTTCGCTCTCCATGACCCGCGCACGACCGTTCACCCCACACAGAGGTCGATCTGTCATGACTATGACAAGAAGGCAACTCTCCTCCCACCTGCCCCGATTACCCCGCCCCACCCGGGGCCGGGCCCTCTTCCTCGCCCTCCTCGCCCTGCTCACCACCGTCCCCGCCCTCGCCCTGATCCTGGCCGCCGGTGCCCCGGCCCAGGCGCACGGCACCCCGATGAAGCCCGGCAGCCGGACCTTCCTGTGCTGGCAGGACGCGCTCACCGACACCGGTGAGATCAAGCCCGTCAACCCGGCCTGCAAGGCGGCCCAGCAGGTCAGCGGGACCACGCCGTTCTACAATTGGTTCTCGGTGCTGCGCTCGGACGGCGCCGGCCGCACCCGCGGCTTCGTGCCGGACGGCTCCCTGTGCAGCGGCGGCAACCCCAACTTCACCGGCTTCGACCTGCCCCGCGACGACTGGCCGGTCACGCATCTGACCTCCGGTGCCACCGTGGACTTCTCCTACAACGCCTGGGCGGCGCACCCGGGTTGGTTCTACGTCTACGTCACCAAGGACGGCTACGACCCGACCCAGCCGCTCACCTGGGACGACATGGAGGACACGCCCTTCCTGACCGTCGACCACCCGCCGCTCAACGGCACCCCGGGCACGGTGGCGGCCAACTACTCCTGGACCGGGCAGCTTCCGGCCGGCAAGACCGGTCGGCACATCATCTACATGGTGTGGCAGCGCTCGGACAGCACGGAGACCTTCTACTCCTGCTCGGACGTCGTCTTCGACGGCGGCAACGGCGAGGTCACCGGCATCCACGACCCGGGCAGCCCCACCCAGCCCCCGCCCGGTACCTGCACCGCCACCCGGACCACCACCAACAGCTGGCCCGGCGGCTACCAGTCCGAGGTCACCGTGACCAACAGCGGCGATGTGGCGATGCTCGGCTGGATGGTCGACTGGACGCTCCCCGGCGGCCAGTCGGTGGCCAGCCTGTGGAACGGCAACGCCACCTACAGCGGACAGGGTGTGATGGTCCACAACGCCGACTGGAACGGCTCGCTCAGTCCCGGGCAGAGCACGACGTTCGGCTACGTCGTCCAGGGCGACGGCGGGGACAGCGCAACCGGCCTGCCGTGCCAGGTCGGTTGACGTCCGCGATCCGCTCTGGGCGGACCCGGTGCCGGTGCGCACCGGGTCCGCGAGCCGGGCAGGCGAGGGGGGTGGGTAGGCCTGTCCGGAGGGGAGTTGCTCGAAGTGCCTCGTGCGTGTCGTGCCGTGCGGCCTGTGTCGACGCCATGCTGGGCGACAACGTTGTCTCATGGTCTTTACATGACTTTACCGTCTCAACGGACAACGACGTCAAGGCCTTTGGGATCGCCTGACCGGGTGAACCGGGTCGGTGCCCTCGGCGGCATGCGCGGTCCTCCGTGGTACCGGTGGCGCACGTTACTGTCCCTGCGGCTTGTGCGACCTGTGGTGCGCGACCCGTCCGGAGGAGGAAGGGCCGCGTCATGCGTTTCCGACCCATGTCCCTGCTGCTGGCCTCGGTACTCGCGGCCGGCGGTGCCACCCCCGCCCTCGCGGCGACCACGAGCACACCCCCCGAACCGGTCAAGGACCCCACGGCGTACGTCGATCCGCTGATGGGCAGCCGGAACGGCGGCAACACCTTCCCGGGCGCCGTCGTGCCGTTCGGCATGCTCTCCTGGAGCCCGGAGAACGCCAGAGGCGACGCGACCAGGACGGCCGCACCGGGTGGCTACCAGTACGACGCCACCCGCATCCGCGGCTTCGGCCTGACCCACATGTCCGGCACCGGCTGGGCGGGCGGCAGCGGCGACATCCCGTTCTTCCCGTACGCCGGCGAGGTCACCTCGTCCCCGGCTGCCGACACCGAGGACACCGTCTACGCGGCCGACTTCAGCCACGCCGACGAGACCGCCGAGCCCGGCCACTACGAGGTGGGCCTCGCCTCCGGCGTCACCGCGGACCTCACCGCGACCACCCGCACCGGCTCGGCCCGCTTCACCTACCCGGCCGACAGGCCCGCCTCCCTGCTGATCCGGACCGCCAGCTCCGAGGTGGGCTCGGCAGATTCCACGGTCTCCATCGACACCAGCCGGGCCCGCAGTCTGGCCACGGGCAGGCCGGAGATCAGCTTGCGGAACCGCTTCCTGCGGCCGTGTTTCTCCCGGGTGGTCTCGGCGGTGAAGTCGAGGTCTTCGACGGCGATGGCGAGGCGATGGCGTCTGGCCCAGTGCAGCAGTCGGATCAGTGCGTGCCTGACCTGGGCGTCACGGTGGTCGGCGGTGCCGGTGAGGTCGTAGCCGAAGCGGAGCGGTGCGCCGACCGGGTTGCCGTGTTCGTCCAGGCGCCAGGCGGCGAGGTGGTCGGCGTTGGTGTCCACACCGACCATGCCGTTCGCGCGGGCGGCCTCCAGCGGGATCGCCCGGACGGGTGGGAGGGTCCAGGAGGCGGTCAGGTACCAGCGGCCCCGGCCTGCATCTTCGTGGATGCGGTAGGCCACGGCCCGGTTGGCGGTGACACGGTCGGCCCACTGCTCGCCCCGGTGCGCGAACGACACCGTCGCGGCCAGGACGTACCGGCCGTGCGGGGCGTTCGCCAGATGCGCCAGCGGCGCGGGGAGTCTGAGGGAGACCTCGCCGTCGGGGGTGACGCGGAGGGTCTCGTTGCCGTACCGCTTGCCGGACTCACCGTCCGCCTGGAGGAACCGCCGTTCGGCCCGCCACCGCGTGCGCCACTGCTCCTCGGTGAGCCCGGCGGCATCAAGATGGTGGCGGGTGGCCAGCAGTCGCTTCCCGCCGCGCACCATATGCACGGTGCCGGCCTGCCAGTGGGCCCGCGCCGCCTGGAGCCGGTCTTCGAGGACGTGCAGACGCCGGGACTTGGCATGCCACTCCTTGCGCGAGCGGTAGCCGCCCGGAGTGTGTCTGCTGCCCTTCTCGCCCAGGGGCAGGGACAGCCGGCATCGAAATCCGTCACCCCACCCAACGACCACCACCCGTGAAGGTCACGCATTCGACGCAAGAACTCCCCTTCCCCGCCCGGAGCACGCCCGCCAGCGCCCGGCACACTCACTCATCCGCGCCAGAACGCGTTCAAACGACGCCGATCACCAGCTACTCACAACCCTTCCGAGCGCAGGGCGTACGAGCGCCTGGTGCGTCAACCGGCTGGACGATCGCCATCTCGACCTTCAGATGGCCGACCAGTTCGCCGCCTTGGGCCTTCAAGAATCCGCGAACCTGTCGGCTTCCAGAGGGGGCGGACCCGAACCGGATCCGCCCCCTCTCGCCGTGTCGCCGTCTCAGGCCAGCAACTCCACCTCCGCCAGCGTCGATTCACCGTCCAGGACCAGGCGGTAGTGCGCGTACGCCCCGGGTCTCTGGATCGTGAACGCCCGTGTCTGGAGGTCCCAGGCGAAGGTCTCGCCCGAACGGTGGTCCACGGTGCGCCAGTTCGCGCCGTCCGTCGAGGCCTGGAGGGTCCAGCCCGTCGGTGCCCTCGTGTGGTCCGACGGGGAGGTGAGGGTGTACTGGATGCCCTTGGCCGATCCGGTCACCGGCAGGTCCACCGACGTCACCGTATCCTGGGTGGCCGAGGTGTTGTCGAACAGGGCTCCGCCGCCCTTGAGGACGTCCGCGCGCGGGGTCGGGACCTTGTCGTCCTTGGTGATCGAGACCGGTGCGGCGTTCCTGCCGGTGCCCCAGGCCGACGGCTTCGGACCCATCGCGAAGTCGATGACACCGCCCTTGGAGATGAGGGAGTGGGGGAGCGAGGTCGACGTCCAGGCGCTGCCGTTGACGCGCACGCCCTGGACGTAGACGTTCCGCGCGCTGTTCCGCGGCGCCCGGATCACCAGGTCGTGGCCGTTCTCCAGATGGACGGTGGCCTTCCTGAACAGCGGGGAGCCGATCGTGTAGTCGCCGCTGCCCATCACCAGCGGGTAGAAGCCGAGGGCCGAGAAGAGGTACCAGGCCGACTGCTCGCCGTTGTCCTCGTCGCCGTGGTAGCCCTGACCGATCTCGCTGCCCAGGTAGAGCCGGGAGAGCGCCTCACGGACGTAGGCCTGCGCCTTCCAGGGCTCGCCGGCCGCGTCGTACATGTAGATGACGTGGTGGGCGACCTGGTTGGAGTGGCCGTACATGCCCATCCGCACGTCCCGGGCCTCGGTCATCTCGTGGATGACCCCGCCGTAGGAGCCGACGAAGTCGGGGGAGGCGGTCTCGGGCGTCGCGAAGAACTCGTCGAGCTTGTCGGCGAGCCCGGCCCGGCCGCCGTACAGGTTGGCCAGGCCCCGGCTGTCCTGCGGGGCGGTGAAGGCGTAACCCCAGCCGTTGGTCTCGGTGTAGTCGTAGCCCCACACCCGCGGGTCGTACGACGAGGAGTCCATCCGCCAGTCGCCCTGGGCGTCCTTGCCCTGGAAGAAGCCGGCCTTGGAGTCGAAGAGGTCCACGTAGTCCTGGGCGCGGTTGAGGAAGTAGTCCGACTCCTCCTGGTAGCGCTTCTCGCCCGTCTTCGCGTACAGCGCCCTGCCCATCTCGGCGATGCCGTAGTCGTTGACGTACCCCTCCATCGCCCAGGACAGGCCCTCGCGGGTGTCGTCGCTGGTGTAACCGAGGAAGGGGGAGGTGGACATGCCCTTGCGGCCGACGCCGGAGGAGGGCGGTACGACGGTCGCGTTCTTCAGGGCCGCCTCGTACGCCGCCTTCGCGTCGAACTTCACGCCCTTGACGTAGGCGTCCGCGAACGCCACGTCCGAGGAGGTGCCGGTCATCAGGTCGGCGTACCCGGGGGAGGACCAGCGCGAGGTCCAGCCGCCGTCCTTGTACTGCTGCACGAACCCGTCGACCATCTCGCCTGCCTGAGTGGGTGTCAGGAACGAGTAGGCCGGCCAGGTGGTGCGGTACGTGTCCCAGAAGCCGTTGTTGACGTACACCTTGCCGTCCACGATCTTCGCGCCGGTGTGCGTCGGGGTGTCCTGGCTGGTCATCGGCGAGAAGGGGGAGGCGTACTGGTACGTCGAACCGACCTTCTCGAAGCCGGAGTTGGGGTACAGGTACAGCCGGTACATGCTGGAGTAGAGGGTGGTGAGCTGGTCGGCCGTGGCGCCCTCCACCTCCACCTTGCCGAGCAGCCTGTCCCAGACCTTCCGCGCCTGTGCCTTCACCGTGTCGAAGGAGGTGCCGTCCGGGATCTCCTGGCGCAGGTTGTCCTTGGCCTGGTCGACGCTGATGAGGGAGGTGGCCAGGCGGAGCGTGACGGTGCGGTCGGCGCCCGCGTCGAAGCGCAGGTAGCCCTTCACCCCGCTGGAGTCGCCGCCCGTCACCGGCTTGTCGAAGACGCCGTAGACGAAGAGGCGGGTCGCGCCCGTCGACAGGCCGGACTTGACGTCGGAGTAGCCGGTGACGATCCCGTGCTCCTTGTCGAGGGTCAGGCCCGCCTGCTCGGTCACGTTGTCGAAGATCACGCTCGCGTCGTCGCCCGGGTAGGTGAAGCGCAGGGCGGCCGCGTGGTCGGTCGGCGTCATCTCGGCCTTCAGGCCGTTCTCGAACCGGACCCCGTAGTAGTACGGCCGGGCGGTCTCGTTCGCGTGCCGGAAGGCCAGCTCGCGTGCCTCCCGGCCGGTGTCCGGGGTGCCGGAGGCGACGGACGGCATCAGCTGGAAGGTCTGCCGGTCGCCCATCCAGGGGCTCGGCTCATGGCTCGCGCTGAACGCCTGGATCGTCGGCAGGTTGTCGCCGTTGTTGGCGCGGGCGTATTCGTACAGCCAGCTCTCCGAGGACGCGTTGGTCACCGGCGTCCAGAAGTTGAAGCCGTGCGGCAGGGCGGTGGCCGGGAAGTTGTTCCCGCGCGAGAAGCTGCCGCTGGAGTTGGTGCCGCGGGTGGTGAGCGCGTAGTCGGCCAGATGCGCCTTCGGCTTCTCGGGGGCCACCGGCTTCAGCGACACGTCGTCGATCCAGCCGCGGAACTTGGCGGGCCCGGCGGGGGAGTCGTAGCCCACCAGGATCCGGTCCACCGTCTTGCCGGCCGCGACCGAACCGATCACCGACGAGACGTTGTTCCACTGGTTGACGTACAGCGACTTCGAGGCGCCCTGCGCGCGCGGCGACAGCCCGAACCCGTGCTGGTCGACGGCCCCGAGGTCGCTCAGATAGGTCCCGTCCGTGAAGGCCAGGTCCACCGCCACGTTCGTGGCGTCGTAGTCGAGGTCGCCGTCGGCCATGGACGGGAAGATCCGGTAGCCCAGCCGCGTGTCGCGGCCGACCTCGACGTTCACGTCGAAGACCTTGTTGTACGAGTACGCCCGGCCGCTCGCGGTGTGCCGCCCGGCGTAGCGCAGTGCGTGCGTTCCCGTGAACCCGGCCCGCGCCTTCGCGGTCGGCGAACCGCTGGGCCCCTTGTCGACCAGCGAGAGCATGTCCTGGGGCACCGGACCGCCGCTGCCGCCCGTGGAGAACTGCAGGTCGGCGATCTGCAGGATGTCGGAGGCGCCGTTGTTCCGCGTGACGTCGAGCCGGAAGTGCTGGTACTCGGCGGGCGCGGAGAGGTCGTAGGAGTTGGTCTGGAACCGCTCCGGGAAGGACTCGCCGGTCCGGGTGTCGACGGTCTTCCAGTCCTTGCCGTCCGTCGAGCCCTGGAGGGTCCAGTCCTTCGGGTCGCGCTCGTCGTAGTCGTTCGCCGAGGTGAGGGCGTAGGTCACCAGCTTGATGGGCTTGTCGAAGTCGAACTCGACCCAGCCGGTGGGCTCGAAGGTGAGCCACTTGGTGCCCGGCTCGCCGTCGACGAGGTTCTCCTTGACCTCGCCCGCGCCGGTGTTCTCGCCGCTCGCCCGTACGTCGGTCACATGGTCGGTGACATTGCCGGGGATGCCGGTGCTGTAGCCGCCGTCCACGCCCGAGGCCCGCGGTGCGCCACCGGGGTCGGTGTCCACGGTGTCGGTCCAGTCCGGTGACGGATCGCCAGACTCGAACGAGGATGCGAACTGCGTCGCGGCGGCCGGTGCCTTCACTGGCAGGGCCACCGCGGCCCCCTGGGAGCCCAGGGTCATGACTACGGCGGCCGCGATCACGACCGCCGTACCAGATCGGTGTCCTGTTCTTCGCTGCGTTCTCCGCTGCATCACAACGGGTACCCTCCCTGCCACATGAGACAACGTTGTCAGCTGCGTGGCGCAGGAACCAGTAGGTGGTCAAGTGACCCGTGATGTCAAGGGTGTTGGGTGCGGCATTCAGGGGGCTATGTCGGCTCTTTTTCCGGCAAGGCGTACAGAGATCGCTCATATTTCCGACAGGTCTCAACTAGGAAAAGACCCGTGGCCAACCTTGCATTCGATCTTGCCCCGCTGACGGGAAGTGGACTATACCTGTCGGCGTTTCCCGCATGACTTCCTGCACGACCCAGCACTACCCGACCGCGGTGCCGGGAGGATCCGGTTCACCGCCTGAGTCCTGGAGAAGGCGTGGACTTGAGCATGGGATCCCCTTCCGCAGCGAACCCCGGTGCCGAGGGTGTCGGCCGGCGCGATCTGATCAAGCGTTCTGCCGCACTCGGCCTGATTTCGGTCCCCACCGTCGGATTCCTCTCCGCCTGCGCCAGCAGCGGCGGGGGCGGCCAGTCCAAGGACAAGGCCGGCAAGAAGACGGCCAAGAACCCGCTGGGCGTCAACGAGACCGCCAAGATGGAATTCGTCCTCTTCGACGGCGGTTTCGGCAAGGAGTACGCCCAGGACGCGGTGAAGATCTACGAGAAGGACTTCCCGAAGGCCACGGTCAAGTTCTCCGCCACCCAGAAGATCCAGTCCACCCTCCAGCCGCGCTTCAACCAGGGCACCCCGCCGGACCTCATCGACAACTCCGGCGCCGAGCAGATGGACATGGGCGTGCTCGTCGGCAAGAACCAGCTGGCCGACCTCACCCCGCTCCTCGACGCCCCGTCGTTCGACGACCCGAACAAGAAGGTCCGCGACACGCTCCGGCCCGGCATCGTCGAGATGGGCCAGTTCGACGGAGACCCGGTCTGGATCATGTACTACGCCTACACGGTCTACGGCGTCTGGTACTCGCAGAAGGCCCTGGACTCGCTGGACGCGGAGTACCCGCAGACCTGGGACCAGATGATCGCCGTCTGCGAGAAGGCCAAGAAGAAGGGCATGGCCGGCTGGACCTATGCCGGCAAGTACCCCTACTACATCCCCTTCTCGCTCTACCCGATGATCGGCAAGGTCGGCGGCGTCGAGGTCCTGAACGCCATCGACAACCTGGAGCCGAACGCCTGGAAGCACCCGGCCGTCAAGGCGTGTTTCGAGGCCTACTACGAGCTCTACAAGAAGGGCTACATCCTCAAGGGCACCCCCGGCATCGACCACATCCAGTCACAGACCGCCTGGGCGCAGGGCAAGGCGCTGTTCATCCCGAACGGCTCCTGGGTCGAGAACGAGTCGGCGAACGTCATCCCCTCCGACTTCGACCTCGCCGTCTCCGCGCCCACCGGCATCGACAAGAACGACAAGATGCCGTTCGGCACCATCTGGGCCTCCGGCGGCGAGCCGTTCATCGTCCCGGCCAAGGCGGCGAACGCCCAGGGCGGCATGGAGCAGCTGCGCATCATGCTCAGCGAGGCCTCCTCGAAGAACTTCACGACGAAGGTGAAGTCGCTGACCGCCTACAACGGCGGCACCGACGGCATCACCCTCACCCCCGGCCTCACCTCCGGTGTCGCCGCGCTGAAGCTGGCCGGGTCGAACGTGGTCAACCCGCGGCTCCAGGACTGGTACGTGCAGCTCCAGAAGGAGAAGATCGGGGTCGCCGGACTCGGCGAGATGATGGCCGGCCGGCTCACCCCGGCGGAGGCGATCAAGAAGATCCAGGGCTTCGCCGACGAGACCGCCAAGGACACCACGATCAAGCACTACAAGCACCAGTAACCAGCAACCCTCTCGGCACCGGAGTGGCGATGCAGCACGGCAAGTACCGGTTCATCGTGGGGTTTCTGGCGTTGCCCCTCGGACTGTACGCGCTCTTCGTGGTGTGGCCGTTCATCCAGTCCATCTACTACTCGTTCACGGACTGGACCGGCCTGAGCCCCGAATTCAAGATGGTCGGCCTGGACAATTACCGGAGGATGCTGCACGACGACGTCTTCTGGAAGTCCTTGCAGCACAGCTTGATGTTCGCGGTCGTGCTGCCGCTGGTGACGATCAGCCTGGCGCTGTTCTTCGCCTTCATGATCAATGTGGGTGGCCGGAGAAGAAGGGGAGGCCCGGTGATATCCGGAGTCCGGGGCTCCTCTTTCTACAAGATCGTCTACTTCTTCCCGCAGGTGCTGTCGATCGCGATCATCTCGCTGCTGTTCGCCTTCGCCTACAACCCCGACAGCGGCGCGATCAATTCACTGCTCCGCGGAATCGGTCTGGACAATATCCAGCCACTCTGGCTGGGCGACCCGAGCCTCGCCCTGTGGTGCGTGATGGCCGTACTGGTCTGGTCCTCGGTCGGTTTCTTCGTGGTCCTCTTCTCGGCGGGCATGGCGTCCATCCCCACCGACCTGTACGAGGCCGCCCTGCTCGACGGCGCCGGCCGCGCCACCACCTTCTTCCGCCTCACCCTGCCGCTGCTCTGGGACACCGTGCAGTCCGGCTGGGTCTACATGGGCATCCTCGCGCTCGGCGCCGAGTCGTTCGCAGTCGTACAGATCATGACGACCGGACCGGGCGGTCCGGACTACTCGACGACCGTGATGGTCCTGTACGTGTACCAGAAGGCGTTCCGGGACGGTCAGGCCGCCTACGCCACCACCATCGGCGTCGCCCTGCTGGTCGTCACGCTCGCCTTCGCGGCGATCGTGATGCGGCTGGGCCGTCGCGAGCGGCTGGAGTACTGAAGCGATGACGACGACCGAGACCGACGTCACTGTCACCAAGGCCGAGCCCCCCGCGCCCGAGCCGCCCCGGCGGCAGCGCGAGGGTGGGGTCCTCAACGTCTTCTCCCACGGCGTCCTGGTCATCTGGGCGTTCATGGTGGTCACGCCACTGCTCTGGGCCGTGATGACGTCCTTCAAGGACGACCGCTCCATCTTCGGCTCGCCCTGGGCGCTCCCCGACAAGCTCCACTTCGACAACTGGGCGCGGGCCTGGACCCAGGCCAACATGAGCGACTACTTCCTGAACACCGTCATCGTGGTCGGCGGCTCGCTCATCGGAACCCTGGTCCTCGGCTCGATGGCGGCCTACGTCCTGGCCCGCTTCGACTTCCCGGGCAACCGCTTCATCTACTACCTGTTCATCGGCGGCATGAGCTTCCCGATCATGCTCGCGCTGGTCCCGCTGTTCTACGTCGTCAACAACATGGGCCTGCTCAACACGCTGCACGGCCTGATCCTGGTCTACATCGCGTACTCGCTGCCGTTCACGGTCTTCTTCCTCACGGCGTTCTTCCGCACCCTGCCCACCTCGGTGGCCGAGGCGGCCTTCGTCGACGGCGCCTCGCACACCCGCACGTTCTTCCAGATCATGCTGCCGATGGCGAAGCCCGGCCTGATCAGCGTGGGGATCTTCAACTTCCTCGGCCAGTGGAACCAGTACATGCTCCCGACGGTCCTCAACACGGACCCCGACAAACACGTCCTCACCCAGGGCCTGGTCCAGCTCGCGGTCAGCCAGGGCTACAAGGGCGACTGGTCCGGCCTCTTCGCCGGCCTGGTGATGGCGATGCTCCCGGTCCTGGCGGCGTACATCATCTTCCAACGCCAGGTGGTGGCGGGCTTGACGGCCGGTGCGCTGAAGTAGGCCGAACGTTCGCAACCCGAAAGAGGGCGCCCTTGAATCCGGCGCCCGTGACCGCGCCCCGAAGGGGCGCGGGGAACTGCGCGACCAGCCACAACGCACCCGCACGGATGCGCTCGACCGGTCCCACCGCCCCCTCTGCCACCTGCTGACCAGTGGCCTGGACATGTCCATCGCATGTCTCTCCGGCAACCTCCGAACCGCCAACGATTTCTCTCAAGGACTTGACGGCGGTAACCCGTTCAGCAGAGCTTGGAGTTCATAACTTGTAAGTGGCCCGGTCTCAGTGAGGTGATCTGGGTCACGTTGGCGGCACCGTGGCCGCCTCCGATGGCGGGAGTGGATGGGTCGATGGAGACTCCGGGGTCGCAGTCGTCGCTGCACCGAGCCAACCTGGAACGTGTCGTACGGGCCGTACGTCTGGCCGGATCGCTCACGCAGGCGGAGATCGCGCGCACGACCGGCCTGTCGGCTGCGACGGTCTCCAACATCGTGCGTGAACTCAAGGACGGCGGAACCGTCGAGGTCACGCCCACCTCGGCGGGCGGCCGCAGGGCCCGCAGCGTGAGCCTGAGCGGTGACGCCGGCATCGTCATCGGGGTCGACTTCGGCCACACCCACCTGCGCGTGGCGATCGGCAACCTCGCCCACCAGGTGCTCGCCGAGGAGTCCGAGCCGCTCGACGTGGACGCGTCGTCCAGCCAGGGCTTCGACCGGGCGGAAGAGCTGGTCAACCGCCTGATCGCGGCGACCGGCGTGGACCGTTCGAAGATCGCCGGCGTGGGTGTCGGCGTCCCGGGCCCGATCGACGTGGAGTCCGGCACCCTCGGCTCCAGCGCCATCCTGCCCGGCTGGATCGGCGCGAGACCCGCGGAGGAGCTGCGGCTGCGCCTCGGCGTCCCCGTGCACGTGGACAACGACGCCAACCTCGGCGCCCTCGGCGAACTGGTCTGGGGCAGTGGCAAGGGCGTACGTGATCTTGCTTACATCAAGGTCGCCAGCGGCGTCGGCGCCGGCCTGGTGATCAACGGGAAGATCTACCGGGGTCCCGGCGGCACCGCGGGCGAAATCGGACATATCACACTCGATGAGTCCGGCCCGGTCTGCCGCTGCGGAAACCGCGGCTGCCTGGAGACTTTCGCGTCGGCCCGGTACGTGCTGCCCCTGCTCCAGCCCGGTCACGGCCCCGACCTGACCATGGAGGGCGTCGTGCGGCTGGCCCGGGACGGCGACCCGGGCTGCCGCCGGGTGATCGGTGACGTCGGCCGTCACATCGGCAGCGGTGTGGCCAATCTCTGTAACCTGTTGAACCCGAGCCGGGTGGTCCTCGGCGGCGACCTCGCCGAGGCCGGAGAACTGGTCCTGGGGCCCATCAGGGAGTCGGTGAGCCGTTATGCGATCCCCAGTGCGGCGCGTCAGCTCTCGGTGCTCCCGGGGGCGCTCGGCGGCCGTGCGGAGGTACTCGGCGCGCTCGCTCTCGCGCTCAGCGAGATGGGCGATTCGACCCTTTTGGATGGGTCGTCACCCGCTGTTGCACCTGCCTTCACTTAGAGAACGAATGGCGCCGTTGCCATCTCGTTAAGTATTTACTTCTTGACGTCGAACTTTCGGCCGAGTTGACTTCGAGCCACCTCGGCCGCAGCGTTGCGGCCCTGTCAGGGAGGCACCCCCAATGAACGCAACGATGCGTAGAGTCGTGATCGGCACCGCCGCGGTTTCCATGGCGCTGTCGCTCGCCGCCTGTGGCAAGGCCGGCGATGACAAGAAGAGCGACTCGTCGAGCAGCAGCTCCTCCGGTAGCAAGACCATCGGACTGCTGCTCCCCGACAGCGTGACCGCGCGCTACGAGAAGTTCGACAAGCCGTACTTCGAGGCGCAGGTCAGCTCGCTGTGTGCCGACTGCAAGGTCGAGTACGCGAACGCTGCCGGTGACGCTGCCAAGCAGGCCCAGCAGGTCAGCAGCATGATCACCAAGGGCGTGAAGGTCATCGTGATCTCCGCCCAGGACTCCGCTGCCATCAAGTCCTCCATCGACGCCGCCGTGGCCAAGGGCATCAAGGTCGTCGCGTACGACCGCCTCGCCCAGGGCAAGGTCTCCGCCTACGTCTCCTTCGACAACGTCAAGGTCGGCGAGCTGCAGGGCCAGGCCCTGATCGACGCCCTCGGCTCCAAGGCGACCAAGAAGTCCAAGATCGTCATGATCAACGGTGACGACGCCGACCCGAACGCCGCCATGTTCAAGAAGGGCGCGCACGAAGCCCTCGACGGCAAGGTCGACATCGCCTACGAGCAGTCCGGTCTGTGGAAGGACACGGTCGCCGCGCAGAAGGTGAAGGCGGCCATCACCCAGCTCGGTGCCAAGAACATCGCGGGCGTCTACTCCGCCAACGACGGCATGGCCGGTGGTATCGCCACCACCCTCAAGGGCGCCGGCATCAGCGGCATCCCGCTGACCGGTCAGGACGCGGAGCTCGCGGGTATCCAGCGCATCGTCGCCGGCACCCAGTCCTCCACCGTCTACAAGGCGTTCAAGCCGGAGGCCGACGCCGCCGCCACGATCGCCGTGGACCTGCTGGAGGGCAAGAGCATCACCTCGCTCGCCACCACCACGCAGACCAGCGGCTCCGGCGACAAGGTGCCCTCGCAGCTGCTGACCCCGGTGTCGGTCACCAAGGCCAACATCAAGGACACGGTGATCAAGGACGGTCTGTACACCGTCTCCGACATCTGCACCACTGAGTTCGCCAAGGCCTGCAAGGCTGCCGGCCTCCAGTAGCCCGGCCCCGGAGCGGTAGCGCTCCGGCCGCCAGCGCCCGGGTGATCGCAGTACGACACCCGGGCCCCGGCCGCCCGACACGACCCGGCCCTTCCGCAAGGTGCCCGGACCTGTCCGGCGGTCTCGCGAGAACCCCTCCGACGCCCGCTCCGGCCTTCATACCCCGCTGCCGGAGCGGGCGTCGGACGGACCCGTTGCCAAGCGCGGCGGACTCGCGCATGTTCATCTTGTAAACCGCGTGCGTACACCGACACCCCGAGGTACCGCACGACCCTCCGCGCCTGCTCGACAAGCGCGGCATCCCCGCCGGTCAGGCGGCGAAGGAGATGGTTCACGTGTCCGCTACGCCCGTGCTGGCGTTGCGCGGAGTCTCCAAGCGATTCGGTGCGGTCCAGGCACTCACCGATGTCGAACTGGAGGTCCACGCCGGAGAAGTGGTCGCCCTGGTGGGCGACAACGGCGCAGGAAAGTCGACCCTGGTCAAGACGATCGCCGGTGTGCATCCCATCGATGAGGGCGTCATCGAATGGGACGGCAGCCCGGTCAGCATCAACAAGCCGCACGACGCCCAGGGTCTCGGCGTCGCGACGGTCTACCAGGACCTCGCCCTCTGCGACAACCTCGACGTGGTCGGCAACCTCTTCCTCGGCCGTGAGCTCCTGCACCGGGGCGTCATCGACGAGGTGACGATGGAGAAGCAGGCCCGCGAGCTGCTGAGCACGCTCTCCATCCGCATCCCGAGCGTGCGCATCCCGATCGCCAGCCTCTCCGGCGGTCAGCGCCAGGTCGTGGCCATCGCCCGCGCCCTGATCGGCGACCCCAAGGTCGTCATCCTCGACGAGCCCACCGCCGCCCTCGGTGTCGAGCAGACCGCGCAGGTCCTCGACCTGGTGGAGCGGCTGCGCGAGCGCAACCTCGCCGTCATCCTCATCAGCCACAACATGGCCGATGTGAAGGCGGTGGCCGACACCGTCGCCGTGCTGCGGCTGGGCAAGAACAATGGTTTCTTCCCCGTGAAGAGCACCAGCCAGGAAGAGATCATCGCGGCGATCACGGGTGCCACGGACAACGCCGTGACCCGTCGTTCGGAGCGTCGCACCCCGGAGGCGGCAAAGTGAGCGAGACGTCCAAGACCGTGAAGGGCGACGAGTCGCCCAAGACCGAACCGGTCGCCACCACCGAGCCGGCCGAGGCCCCCACCACGGTGGCCCCCGCGGACGACCCCACGGCCGCGCCGGTCACGGTCGTCGACCCGCGGCTGCTGGTCCGTGAGGAGGGCTTCAAGGGCTACCTCACGGAGTTCAAGCGCCGGGTGCGCGGCGGCGAGCTGGGCTCGCTGCCCGTGGTCATCGGTCTGATCATCATCTGGACCATCTTCCAGGTGAAGAACAGCCTGTTCCTCAGCGCGGACAACCTCTCCAACATCAGCTACTTCCTCGCGGCCACCGGCATGCTCGCCATCGGCCTGGTGTTCGTGCTGCTGCTCGGTGAGATCGACCTCTCCGTCGGCTCGGTGAGCGGTCTGGCCTCCACGGTGTTCGCCGTCTTCGTGGTCAACCACGGGATGAACCAGTGGCTCGCCCTGATCCTCACGATCATCACGGGCATCGGCATCGGCGCGCTGCACGGCTGGTTCTTCGCCAAGATCGGCGTACCCGCGTTCGTGGTCACCCTGGCCGGCTTCCTCGGCTGGAACGGTCTGATGCTGTGGCTGCTCGGCGACAGCGGCACGATCAACATCCCGGCCGACAGCGGTCCGGTGCACATCCTCGGCCAGAGCTCCTTCTTCATGGACCAGGCCATCATCGGTGCCTACCTGCTGGCCGGCCTCGGTGTCGTGCTGTCGGCCGTGGGCCAGTTCAACGAGCAGCGGCGGCGCCGCGCGGCGGGCGTGCCGTTCCGGCCCACCAGCGAGATCGTGGTCCGTGTCGTGCTGCTCGCGGTCGCGTCCTTCGTGGCGGCCGCGGTGCTCAACAACGCCTCCGGCGTCTCCAACGCGCTGGTGATCTTCCTCGCGTCGCTGGTGATCGTCGACTTCGTGCTGCGCCGTACCACTTACGGCCGCAAGGTCTTCGCGGTCGGCGGCGGCATCGAGGCGGCCCGCCGTGCGGGTATCAGCGTGCCGATGGTCCGGATCACCGTGTTCGCGATCTCCGGTGGCTTCGCGGCCATCGGCGGTATGTTCTTCGCCGGTCAGACGGCGAGCGCGACGCTCAACGCCGGTGGCGGCAACACCCTGATGCTCGCCATCGCGGCGGCCGTCATCGGTGGCACGTCGCTGTTCGGCGGTCGCGGCACCGTCTGGTCCGCCCTCCTGGGCATGCTGGTCATCCAGTCCATCCAGACCGGCCTCGACCTGCTGAACATGAACACGTCGATCCAGTACATGATCACCGGTGGTGTTCTGCTGGGCGCGGTCGTCATCGACTCCGTGTCCCGCAAGAGCCAGAAGGCGGCGGGGCGCGGCTGACGCCGAGCGCCGTCGGGGGTGCGGTGGAGCTGCGGGTGCCGGTCCGTCGTGGCTGGTCGCGCCCACGCGGCGGTAGCCGCAAATGAATGCAGCCCCCCGCCCCCTTCAGGGGCGTGACTGTGCCCGGTGCCTGAAAAGGCACCGGGCACAGCTGTGTCTCAGGAACCCTTTCGATGGGTACGGCCGTTCGCGTGACGTATGACGTACAGCCCGGACGCAGTGCGCCCGAGCGGAACATTAGACTCGACGAGCCCGGCAACAGCTCGATCAGCTCTACTGCAAGGAGGCACGGGTGCCGCTGCTGACCCGTATCAGGGGACCGCGCGATCTGGACCGGCTCAGCCCCGAGGAGCTGGTCCAGCTGGCAGAGGAGATCCGGAGCTTCCTCGTGGAAGCGGTCTCCAAGACCGGCGGACACCTCGGTCCCAACCTGGGCGTGGTCGAGCTCACCATCGCCCTGCACCGCGTCTTCGACTCGCCGAAGGACAAGGTGCTGTGGGACACCGGCCACCAGTCCTACGTGCACAAGCTGCTCACCGGCCGCCAGGACTTCGCGAAGCTCAAGCAGAAGGGCGGCCTGTCCGGCTACCCCTCGCAGGCCGAGTCCGAGCACGACGTCATCGAGAACAGCCACGCCTCCACGGTGCTCGGCTGGGCCGACGGCATCGCCAAGGGCAACCAGCTGCTCGAACGCGACAGCCACGTCGTCGCCGTGATCGGTGACGGCGCCCTCACCGGCGGCATGGCCTGGGAGGCGCTGAACAACATCGCCGCCGCCAAGGACCGCCCGCTGGTCATCGTCGTCAACGACAACGAGCGGTCGTACGCCCCCACCATCGGCGGCCTCGCCAACCACCTGGCGACCCTGCGCACGACGGACGGGTACGAGCGGTTCCTCGCCCGGGGCAAGGACCTGCTGGAGCGCACCCCGGTCGTCGGCAGGCCGCTCTACGACACCCTGCACGGCGCCAAGAAGGGGCTGAAGGACTTCATCGCCCCGCAGGGCATGTTCGAGGACCTGGGCCTGAAGTACGTCGGCCCGATCGACGGCCACGACCTGGAGGCCCTGGAGTCGGCCCTCGCCCGCGCCAAACGGTTCGGCGGCCCGGTGATCGTGCACTGCCTCACCGAGAAGGGCCGCGGCTACCAGCCCGCCCTCCAGGACGAGGCCGACCGCTTCCACGGCATCGGCCCCATCCACCCCGACACCGGCCTGCCCGTGAAGGCCTCCGGCGCCGACTGGACCTCCGTCTTCGGCGACGAGATGGTCGAGCTCGGCAAGGAGCGCGAGGACATCGTCGCCATCACGGCGGCCATGCTCCAGCCGGTCGGCCTGAAGAAGTTCGCGGACACCTTCCCGGACCGCATCTACGACGTCGGCATCGCCGAGCAGCACGGCGCGGTCTCCGCGGCGGGCCTCGCCACGGCCGGCCTGCACCCCGTGTTCGCCGTGTACGCCACCTTCCTCAACCGCGCCTTCGACCAGGTCCTGATGGACGTGGCCCTGCACAGGTGCGGGGTGACCTTCGTCCTGGACCGGGCCGGCGTCACCGGCACCGACGGCGCCTCCCACAACGGCATGTGGGACATGTCGATCCTCCAGGTCGTCCCCGGCCTCAGGCTCGCCGCCCCGCGCGACGCCGACCAGGTCCGCGCCCAGCTCCGCGAGGCCGTCGAGGTCGACGACGCCCCGACGGTCGTCCGCTT
Source organism: Streptomyces fuscichromogenes (assembly GCF_014645815.1). Taxonomy (GTDB): domain Bacteria; phylum Actinomycetota; class Actinomycetes; order Streptomycetales; family Streptomycetaceae; genus Streptomyces; species Streptomyces fuscichromogenes. The sequence goes on from NZ_BMML01000004.1 coordinate 387,171, forward strand.
CTCCAAGGGTGCGGTCGGCCCCGCCGTACCCGCCGTCGGCAGGGTCGGCGCCATGGACGTGCTGCGCGAGCCCGGCACCGACACCCCGGACGTGCTCCTGGTCTCGGTGGGCGCCCTCGCCCCCATGTGCCTGGAGATCGCCGGTCTCCTCGACAGGCAGGGCATCTCGACGACCGTGGTCGACCCGCGCTGGGTCAAGCCGGTCGACGAGGCCATGGCCCCGCTGGCCGAGCGCCACCGGGTGGTCGTGACGGTGGAGGACAACAGCCGGGTCGGCGGCGTGGGCTCGGCGGTCGCACAGGCACTGCGGGACGCGGGCGTCGACGTCCCGCTGCGCGACTTCGGCATCCCGCCCCGCTTCCTGGACCACGCGTCGCGGGCCGAGATCATGGCGGAGATCGGTCTGACCGCCCCCGACATCGCCCGCCAGGTCACCGGTCTGGTCGCAAGGCTGGACGGTACGAAGGAAGTGGACTCGGTGGAATCCGCGAGGGACTGAGCCACAACGCGCCCCAAGGGGCGCGGGGAACACGAACCACCCCGATGGGTCGGTCCCGCTCACCTCTCCGGTGGCGAGACCGACCCATCTGCGTGAACCTGCCTTTGCCGGGCATACGCACCCCCGGCCCTCTCGATCATGTCGAGGATGACAAACGTGGGAGGTAGGCACGTGGGCAGCACGCTCTTCAGGACCAAGAACGTCGAACAGTCCATCAAGGACACCGAGGAACCGGAGCACGCGCTCAAGAAGTCGCTGTCGGCCCTGGACCTCACGGTCTTCGGCGTGGGTGTCATCATCGGCACCGGCATCTTCGTCCTGACCGGCACCGCCGCCAAGAACAACGCGGGACCCGCCGTCGCCCTCTCCTTCGTGGTGGCCGGCGTCGTCTGCGGCCTCGCCGCGCTCTGCTACGCCGAGTTCGCCTCCACCGTCCCGGTCGCCGGTTCGGCGTACACCTTCTCGTACGCCTCACTGGGCGAGTTCCCCGCCTGGATCATCGGCTGGGACCTGGTGCTGGAGCTGGCGCTGGGCACCGCGGTGGTCGCCGTCGGCTGGTCGGGGTACATCCACTCGCTGCTCGACAACGCCGGCTGGCACCTGCCCGGGTACCTCAGCGGCCGCGACGGCGCCCACGGCTTCGGCTTCGACATCCTCGCCGCCGCCCTGGTCCTCGTGCTCACCGCGATCCTCGTCGTCGGCATGAAGCTCTCCGCCCGGGTCACCTCGGTCGTCGTCGCCATCAAGGTCGCCGTCGTCCTGGTCGTCATCATCGCCGGCGCCTTCTTCATCCACAGCGGCAACTACAGCCCCTTCGTGCCGCCCAAGGAGCCCGTGCCGGCCGGCGGCAACCTCAAGGCCCCGCTGATCCAGCTGATGATCGGCTGGGCCCCCTCCAACTTCGGCGTGATGGGCATCTTCACCGCCGCGTCGGTCGTCTTCTTCGCCTTCATCGGCTTCGACGTCGTCGCCACCGCCGCCGAGGAGACCCGCAACCCGCAGCGGGACGTACCGCGCGGCATCATCGGCTCCCTGATCATCTGCACCGCGCTGTACGTGGCCGTGGCCATCGTGGTGACCGGCATGCAGAAGTACAGCGAGCTGTCCGTGGACGCCCCCCTCGCCGACGCGTTCAAGGCCACCGGGCACCCCTGGTTCGCCGGTCTGATCAGCTTCGGCGCCGCCGTCGGCCTGACCACCGTGTGCATGATCCTGCTGCTCGGCCAGTCCCGGGTGTTCTTCGCGATGAGCCGCGACGGCCTGCTGCCCCGCTTCTTCTCGCACACCCACCCGAGGTTCCGCACCCCGTACCGGCCGACCATCCTGCTCGGCGTCGTCATCGCGATCGTCGCCGGCTTCACCAGTCTCAGCGAACTCGCCGAACTGGTGAACATCGGTACGCTCTTCGCCTTCATCGTCGTCGCGATCAGCGTGATCATCCTGCGCAACACCCGGCCGGACCTGGAGCGGTCCTTCCGCACCCCCTGGGTGCCGGCGCTGCCGATCGTGTCCGTGCTGGCGTCGCTCTGGCTGATGCTCAACCTGCCCGCCGAGACCTGGCTGCGGTTCGCCATCTGGATGGTCATCGGCTTCGTCGTCTACTTCCTCTACGGCCGCTCGCACAGCCGCCTCGCCCAGGCCGAACGGACCCCCGCCGACGCTCCGTGACCGCCAGGCTCGCCACTTCGGCCCCGTATGTCCCGTCCGGGCGGGACTGCGGGGCCGGATAGCGTGCTCCCCATGCTGCTCGCGCCCCACGCCCCGCCACGGTCCGTAGTCGCAGGGAAGGGGTACTGGACTCGGCTGCTGCCGCTGCTCGCCGTCGTGGCCTGCGTGACCCGGGCACCCTCCTTCCTCCGGCCGCTGTGGAACCCGGACGAGGGCTATCTCGCCGTACAGGCCCGCATGCTCGCACGCGGCGGGCAGCTGTACGAGACCGTCGTGGACCGCAAGCCGCCGCTGCTGCCCTGGCTGTACGAGGGGACGTTCGCGGTCTTCGGGTCCGGGTCGCTCACCCCGGTCCGGGTCCTCGCCGTGCTGGCCCAGCTGGCCACCGCCGTGCTGCTCGCGTCGATCGCCCGGCGGCGCTGGGGCGACCGGGCCGGCCGCACCGCCGGGGCGCTGTACCTGCTGGTCTCGGTCGGGCTCAACCCCGAGGACGCGCAGGCGGCCACCTTCGAGGTGTTCATGCTGCCCTGCACGGCCGCCGCCATGTGGTGCGCCGACCGCCGCCGCTGGGGAGCGGCCGGGGCCGCCGTCGCCTGCGCCTTCCTCACCAAGCAGACGGGCGGTGCGGTCCTGCTGCCGGTGCTCCACCTCCTCCACCGGCACGGCGGTCCGCGCGCGGGCCTGCTCCGGCTGGCGGCCGGTGCCGTCCTGCCCGTGCTGGGCGCGGCCCTGGTCACCGACCCGGCCGGCTTCGCCTTCTGGACGGTCACCGGCTCCGGCGCCTACGCCTCCTTCACCGGCTCCGAACTCCATGTTCTGGCACGGGCGTTGACCAACACCGCGATCCTCGGCGCGGCCTCCGCCGGGCTGCTCCCACCCATCGCGCGGGCCCTGCGCATCGCCCGCACCGGCGCCGCCGACCTCTGGCTGTGGCTGGCCGCGTCGGCGGTCGCCGTCACCCTCGGCTTCCACTTCTTCGGCCACTACTTCCTGCAACTCACTCCGCCCCTGGCGCTGTTGGCCACGGCCGCGCTGCAGATCCTGCCGTGGGAACGGACCTCGGCCGCGGTCCTGGCCTCGGCCTGCGCCTGTGCCCTGTTCCTGGCCTGGGGCGTGCTGGCCCCCCGGCCCGAACTCGCGCACGCGCAGCGGCTGGCGCTCACCCTCGACCGCCGTACCGCGCCCGGCGACCGGGTCCTGGTCTGGGGCATACACCCGGAGACGTACTGGCTCGCCGACCGCACCCCCGCCACCCGCTACCTCACCGCCGGCCTCCTCACCAACTTCAGCGGCGGCCGGGACGGCCCGCAGGTCGGCGAGAAGTACGCCGTCGCCGGCACCTGGCCGGTCTTCCGCGCGGAACTCGCCGACCGGGCACCGGCCCTGGTGATCGACGACTCGCGTGGCAAGCCGTACGGCCCCGCCCGCGTCCCGAGCCTGCGCAGGCTGCTCGCGGCGGACTACGAACAGGCGGGCGAGGTGGACGGGGCGGTGCTGTATGTGAGGGCGCCGGGCGCCCCGTAAGGGGCGCGGGGAACTGCGCGACCAGCCCCCACCGGCCCGCAGCGAACGAACCGCCCTACCAGCGGAGTGCTACAGCAGCGCGCTCGGCCCGATCACCTCGGCGCCCAACTCCGTCACCCGGCCCCGCAGTTCACGGTCGGCGGTGATGACGAGCCGGGGCCGGCCGGGCTCCTCGGCGGCCAGTTCCACGATCCGGTCGTCACCGCTGCCGGGTGCCGACTCCACCCGTACCCCGGGCACCGACGCCACCCCGCGGGCCGCGCCCTCGACGACGAGCACCAGCTCCACCGGCGTCGGCCGGCCGGGCAGCCCCCGCTCGGCCAGCCGGTCGCGCAGCCGCTCCGCGGCTCCCCTGCGGTCCCGCCACCAGCCGTCCGGCTTCGACCCGACGACGTTCGCGCCGTCGACGATCACCAGCAGGGGAGCTTCGTCTTCCATGCCCCAAGCCTCGCACGCCCGGGGCCCCGGCACTGCCGCGAACGGCCCCGCCTAGAGTGAAGCGGTGAACGGCGACTGGCTCCTCCGCGGCCGTGACGGCCGGCTCAGTGTCCACCTGCCGTCGGGCGACGCCGTGCTGTGCCGGGCCGAGCGCGGCCCCGGCGGCTCCTGGGGCGCCCCGCGGAGAATGGGCGGCGACCAGCCGCTGCACCCCGGCTTCGCGGTGGGACAGGGGAGCGACGGATACGCCCACCTGGTCGGCTGGCGGCCCACCGGGCAGGGCGAGTCGGGCCTCGTCCACTCCACGCACTACCGGCCGCACCTGGCGGCCCTGGACTGGAAGCCGATCGGTCACCCGGGCAGGAAGGGCGATGTCACCGGTTCCCCGGCCGTCGCGGTGGACGCGCAGGGCCGCGCCCATGTCTTCGTCCGCAACCGGGGGCGCGGGGTGAGCATGACCGCCCAGAAGGCCAAGGGCGGCTGGGAGCCGTGGCGGGACCTGAAGGGGCGGCTGGTCGAGGACGGGCTCGCGGCGGTGACCGGGGAGTCGGGACGGGTCGAGGTGTACGCGGCCGTGCCCGGCGGGATCGTGCACTGGCGTCAGGAGGCGGCGGGCAAGCCGCCCGTGCTCCTGGAGGCCCTGGAGACCCCGGTCCGGCCGGGCACCCTGCGCGCCCTCGCCACCTCGCCGGAGAGCACGACCCTCTACTACACCGACGAGTCCGGCGACCTCTGCGCCTGGCGTCCGGGCGACAGGCCGCACACCCTGCTGCCCTCCGCCGGGCCCGGACCCGTCGCCGCGGTCCGCTGCGCACTCGACGGGCACGACTGCACCCTGCTCGCCCAGCGCTCGGCGAGCGGCCGGGTGGCCTTCGCCGCCTATCCGACCGAGGACGAGCGGGCGGGCGCCTGGTGGACCGAGTCCGGACCGCAGCTGCCCGCGGACGCGACGGTCGCCCTGACCACCGACGAGGACGGCCGGGTGACCGCGGCCAGCCTGTCCCCGGCCACCGGCCAACTGCTCCTCACCCGCCGCAAGGACGAGCCGGGGCTGGCCCTGCGGGCCTGGCAGGAGGTCTGAGACGGGCTCCGGGCCGTCACGAACGGGGCGCGTGCGCCATGATGACCACCGTGGAAGACCAGACACTCATCGACGCCTGGCGGCGTCTGCTCACCGGCTCCGGCAAGTCATGGGTGGTGTTCGAGCACGGCACCTGCGTGGTGCTCGAACACCCCGCCGGTGACATCGCCGAGCAGGCCGTCGGCATCCTCCGCGAGTTCGGCCCCATGCATGTCGCCACCGCGGCGGGCGACTTCCGGGTGCTCGAACTCCAGCAGGGCGAGGGCTGGCTGGTGACGAGCCACCACCCGGACGTCGTCACCTTCGTGCCGCGCGACGATCCCGAGGACCCCTCCCACCTGGCCGTCGGCATCCTGGGCCGCTCCCGCCGCGACCTCGACGGCACCGAACTGACCGTCGTCCATGCCGAGGCGGCCCCGCCCTCCTGAAGCGGTTACGGCCGGTACGCCGATGCCCGGCGCACCAGTCGGTGGGCCGGGCATCGGGTCCGTGCGGGGGAGCGGTTACGCCGGGACGCTCGCCACGCCCGGGGCCAGGAACTTCTTGCCGTTCACGCGCTCCGAGACGCCCTCGCGGTCCAGGTACGGCGTGATGCCGCCCAGGTGGAAGGGCCAGCCGGCGCCCGTGATCAGGCAGAGGTCGATGTCCTGCGCCTCGGCGACGACACCCTCGTCGAGCATGAGCCCGATCTCCTGGGCGACGGCGTCCAGGACGCGGTCCCGGACCTGCTCCTCGGAGAGGACCACGTCACCCTGCTTGAGCAGCGCGGCGACCTCGGGGTCCAGCTCCGGCTTTCCGCTGTCGTACACGTAGAAGCCGCGCTTGCCCGCCTTGACGACGGCCGCGAGGTTCGGGGAGACCGTGAAGCGGTCCGGGAAGGCCCGGTTGAGGGTCTCCGAGACGTGCAGGCCGATGGCGGGACCGACCAGCTCCAGGAGGACGAGGGGAGACATCGGCAGGCCCAGGGGCTCCACCGCCTTCTCCGCGACCTCGACCGGGGTGCCCTCGTCGATGACGTTCTGGATCTCGCCCATGAAGCGGGTCAGGATACGGTTCACGACGAACGCCGGGGCGTCCTTCACCAGCACCGCGGTCTTCTTCAGCTTCTTGGCGACGGCGAACGCGGTGGCCAGGGAGGCGTCGTCGGTCTGCTCGCCGCGCACGATCTCAAGGAGCGGGAGGATCGCGACCGGGTTGAAGAAGTGGAAGCCCACGACCCGCTCGGGGTTCTTGAGCTTCGACGCCATCTCCGTCACCGAGAGGGAGGAGGTGTTGGTGGCGAGGATCGCGTGCGCCGGGGCGACCGCCTCGACCTCGGCGAAGACCGTCTGCTTGACGCCGATCTCCTCGAACACGGCCTCGATGATGAAGTCCGCGTCGGAGAAGCCCTCGGCCTTGTCCAGCACACCGGTGACCAGGGCCTTCAGGCGGTTGGCCTTGTCCTGGTTGATCCGGCCCTTGCCGAGCAGCTTCTCGATCTCGGCGTGGACGTAGCCCACACCCTTGTCGACCCGCTCCTGGTCGATGTCGGTCAGCACGACCGGCACCTCCAGGCGGCGCAGGAAGAGCAGCGCGAGCTGGGAGGCCATCAGACCGGCGCCGACGACACCGACCTTGGTGACCGGACGCGCCAGGTTCTTGTCCGGGGCACCGGCGGGGCGCTTGCCGCGCTTCTGCACCAGGTTGAACGCGTAGATGCCGGCGCGCAGTTCACCGCCCATGATCAGGTCCGCAAGGGCCAGGTCCTCGGCGTCGTAGCCCTGCTGGAGGTCACCGCTCTTGGCGGCGGCGATGATGTCCAGGGCGCGGTAGGCGGCCGGGGCGGCGCCGTGCACCTTGGAGTCGGCGATGAACCGGCCGCGCGCGACGGCCTGGTCCCAGGCCTCGCCGCGGTCGATCACCGGGCGCTCGACCTCGATGTCGCCCTTCAGTACCTGGGCGGTCCAGATCAGCGACTGCTCCAGGAAGTCGGCACCCTCGAAGAGGGCGTCGGCGATGCCGAGGTCGAAGACCTGCTGACCCTTGAGCTGCTTGTTCTGGTTGAGGCTGTTCTCGATGATGACCGAGACGGCCTTGTCGGCGCCGATCAGGTTCGGCAGCAGCGCACAGCCGCCCCAGCCCGGGACCAGGCCCAGGAACACCTCGGGGAGGGAGAACGCCGGGATGGCCTTCGACACGGTCCGGTACGCGCAGTGCAGACCGACCTCGACGCCACCGCCCATGGCGGCACCGTTGTAGTAGGCGAAGGTCGGCACGGCGAGGCCCGACAGCCGCTTGAAGACCTCGTGGCCGCCCTTGCCGATGGCCAGCGCGTGCTCGTGCTCCTTGAGGAGCTCGACGCCCTTGAGGTCGGCGCCGACCGCGAAGATGAACGGCTTGCCGGTGATGCCGACACCGACGATCGCGCCCTCGGCGGCCTCCTTCTCCACCTGGTCGATCGCGGTGTTGAGGTTCGCCAGCGAGGCCGGGCCGAAGGTGGTCGGCTTGGTGTGGTCCAGGCCGTTGTCCAGGGTGATCAGCGCGAAGCGGCCGGCCCCGGACGGCAGGTCGAAGTGGCGTACGTGCGCGGACGTCACGACCTCGTCGGGGAACAGGTCCGAGGCCTGCTTCAGAAGTTCGGCGGTGGTGCTCACTTGTCCCCCTCGAAGTGCGGGTTCTCCCAGATGACCGTCGCGCCCATGCCGAAGCCGACGCACATGGTGGTCAGGCCGTAGCGGACGTCCGGCTGGTCCTCGAACTGACGGGCCAGCTGCGTCATCAGACGCACACCCGAGGAGGCCAGCGGGTGGCCGAAGGCGATGGCGCCGCCGTACTGGTTGACGCGCGCGTCGTCGTCCGCGATGCCGTAGTGCTCCAGGAAGGCCAGCACCTGCACGGCGAAGGCCTCGTTGACCTCGAACAGACCGATGTCGGAGATCGACAGACCCGCCTGCGCCAGGGCCTTCTCCGTGGCCGGGATCGGGCCGTAGCCCATGACCTCGGGCTCGACACCCGCGAAGGCGTAGGACACGAGCCGCATCTTGACCGGCAGGTTGTTCTCGCGGGCGAAGTCCTCGGAGGCGATGATCGAGGCGGTCGCGCCGTCGTTCAGGCCGGCCGCGTTGCCGGCGGTGACCCGCCCGTGCACCCGGAACGGCGTCTTCAGGCCCGACAGGTTCTCCAGGGTGGTCCCCGGGCGCATCGGCTCGTCGGCGGTGACGAGACCCCAACCGGTCTCGCCGCCCTCCGGGTTGGTCCGGCGCACCGAGATCGGCACCAGGTCGGCCTGGATCTTGCCGTTGGCGTACGCCTTGGCGGCCTTCTCCTGCGAGCGCACCGCGTACTCGTCCGCACGCAGCTTGGTGATCGTCGGGTACCGGTCGTGCAGGTTCTCCGCGGTCATCCCCATGAACAGCGCGGACTCGTCGACCAGCTTCTCGCTGACGAACCGCGGGTTCGGGTCCACGCCCTCGCCCATCGGGTGCCGGCCCATGTGCTCGACACCGCCGGCGATGGCGACGTCGTACGCGCCGAAGGCGACGGAACCGGCGACCGTGGTGACGGCGGTCAGGGCGCCGGCGCACATGCGGTCGATGGAGTAGCCGGGCACGGAGGTCGGCAGGCCCGCGAGGATGCCCGCGGTACGGCCGATGGTCAGACCCTGGTCACCGATCTGCGTGGTCGCGGCGACGGCGACCTCGTCGATCTTCTTGGTGTCCAGCCCGGGGTTGCGGCGCAGCAGCTCCCGGATCGCCTTCACGACGAGGTCGTCGGCGCGGGTCTCGTGGTAGATGCCCTTCGGGCCCGCCTTGCCGAACGGGGTACGGACGCCGTCGACGAAGACGACATCCCTGACGGTACGAGGCACGATTGGCTCTCCTCCAGGGTGCGGGATGGCACTGCTGCGATGCGCTGAGCACGCGCTCAGGGCCCATGCTACTTATGAGTAACGTGACTGCCCAGTCCCGACGCCGGGAGCGGCGAAGGTCACACTCGAAACGCCGTCGATGTGAGCGCCCCGCCAGGGGCGCGGGGCGTAATCGATGTGCGGCTCCGCCGCGTGGGCGCGACCAGCCACATCGGACCCGCAGACCCCTACGGTGCTCTACCGAGGCGGCGCAGTGGACCCTCTCGGCGTCAGTACCGGAGTAGCCACCGGATGTGACCCCACCTCCCCGAACAACGTCCGAGCCACATCCGCCCCGAACCCGTGCACATCGTGACTCATCGCCGACAACGTCGGATGAGTCAGCCGGCACAACTGCGAGTCGTCCCACGCCAGCAACGACACGTCCTCCGGCACCCGCAACCCCATCTCGGCGGCCACCGAAAGCCCCGCCACCGCCATGATGTCGTTGTCGTACATGATCGCCGTCGGCCGGTCGTCCGCCGCCGCGGACAGCAGCGACCGCGTCGCCCGCGCCCCCGCCTCCCCCGAGTAGTCGGTCGTCACCTGCGACGCCCCGGCCAGCTCCAGCGCCTGCGCGGCCGCGGCGAACGCGGTGCCCCGCATCGCGGTGTGGCCGAGCGCGGCGGCCCCGCCGACCCGCGCGACCCGCCGGTGCCCCAGCGCCGCCAGGTACCGCACGGCCTCCGTGACGGCGTCCCCGTCCTCCGTCCACACGGACGTCAGCCCGCCCGTCAGCGAGGGATGCCCCACCGCCACCACCGGCAGCCCCAGCCGCCGGGCCACCGCAACCCGGGGGTCGTCCGCCCGGAAGTCGACGAGGATCGCCCCGCCGATGTGCCTCCCCCGCCACCACGACTCCAGCAGCCCGGCCTCCTCCTCCGCGCTCCGCACCAGCCGCAGCAGCAGCGAGCAGGAGTGCTCGGTCAGCACGCCCTCCACCCCCGAGATGAACTCCATGTAGAAGGGTTCGAGGCCGAGCATCTGGGCGGGGCGGCAGATCGCGAGACCGACCACGTCCACCCGCGCCCCGGCCAGCGAGCGCGCCGTGGTGTCCGGCGCCCACCCCAGTTCGCGTGCCGCCGCGAAGATCCGGTCCCGGGTGGCCTCCGCGAGCCCCGGCTTGTGGTTGAAGGCGAGCGACACGGCCCCCTTGGACACGCCGGCGCGCGCGGCGACGTCCTTGATGGTGACGCGGGGTGCTGTCATCGGGAGGGCTCCACGCAGTACAGGGCGGCCCGGGCGGCGGCCACGCCGGGAGTCTTCCAGCCGGTCACCCCGATGGTGACCCGTTCCCCGGGAAGCAGGGTGACCAGCCCCCGGTCGGCCCGTGCGGCCGGGTCCAGCCGGTCGGCCTGGAGAAGCAGGTCCCGGACCAGGGTGCGGGCCGTCACCGTGACCGCGCCCGGCGCCACGGTCACCTCGAACTCCGGCTCCGGATAGCGGATCTCGCGGTCCGGGGCCGGGAAGTACAGGGCGCGCAGACCGCCGCCGTCGGCGACCAGGAACTCCTTCGGTCCGTCCGGCCGCAGTTCGGCCGGTACGCCGACGACCGTGACCGCCCGCGCCCCGGCCTCCAGCGCCACCCCCGCATCCTCGACCAGCACCCCGTCGACGGTCATCCGGCGCAGCGTCAGATCGCCCCGCCACGCCCGGGCCCCCTGGTTGACGGCGGCCAGCACCAGCCCCTGCTCGCGCACCTGGAGGGTCAGCAGCCGGTCCGCGTACAGCCGGCGCAGCTCGTGCCAGAGCGGTTTCTCCCTTCCGTCCCCGTCGATCGCCGCCCAGGAGGTCACCGGCCAGCAGTCGTTGAGCTGCCAGACGACCGTGCCCGCGCACACCGGCCAGTGCGCGCGCCAGTACTCGATCCCGGCGGCCACCGCCCGCGCCTGGTTGACCTGTGTGAGGTAGTGCCAGCGGTCGAAGTCCCCTTCAGGGAAGGCGAAATGGTGCTCCAGGCCGCGCCGCAGCTTCCCGTTCCCGTCGTCCGCCTTCTGGTGGTGCAGCATCCCGGGGGAGTCCGCGGCGAGTTCCTCGCCCGGCAGCGCCCGCCGCAGGGTGGCGTACGCGGGCGGCGCCTGCCAGCCGAACTCCGCGACGAAACGCGGCACTTCGGAGCGGTACTCGGCGTAGTCCGCCCGGTTCCACACCTCCCAGGAGTGGTGGGTGCCGTGCGCCGGATCGTTCGGGTGCCGCTCCCAGGAGCCGGACCACGGACTGCCCGCCGTGTACGGCCGCGTGGGATCCAGCTCCGCCACCACCCGGGGCAGCAGCCCCAGGTAGTACCCCTCGCCCCAGGACTCACCGGCCAGCCGCTCCTCCCAGCCCCAGTCCCGGAACCCCCACAGGTTCTCGTTGTTGCCGTTCCACAGCACCAGCGAGGGATGCGGCATCAGCCGTACGACGTTCTCCCGGGCCTCCGCCTCCACCTCGCCGCGCAGCGGCTGCTCCTCCGGATAGGCCGCGCACGCGAACGGGAAGTCCTGCCAGACCAGCAGTCCCAGCTCGTCGCAGGCGTCGTAGAAGTCCTCGCTCTCGTAGACGCCCCCGCCCCAGACCCGTACGAGATCCACCCCGGCGTCGGCGGCCCGCCCGAGCCGCCGCCGGTACCGGTCCCCGGTCACCCGGGACGGGAACACGTCGTCCGGGATCCAGTTGACGCCTCGCGCGAACAGCCGCTCGCCGTTCACCACGAGGGTGAAGCCGGTGCCGTGCCGGTCGGGCCGCCGGTCCAGCTGCACGGTCCGGAAGCCGATCCGCCGACGCCAGGAGTCGAGCACCTCGTCCCCGTGCAGCAGGGTCAACTCCACGTCGTAGAGCGGCTGTCCGCCGTAGCCGCGCGGCCACCACAGCCGTACGTCCGGCACCTCCAGCCGTACCGTCCCGCTCGTCCCCTCGACCGTGGCCCGTGCGACCCGGCCGCCCACCCGCACCTCGACGTGCAGGTCCGCCTCGCTGCGGGTGCGCTCCACGTCGACGTGCAACTCGACGACTCCCAGGGCCTGATCGACCGTCACCACCGGACGGACCCGGCCGAGCCGGGCCGTCGACCAGTGTTCGAGCCGCACCGGCCGCCAGATCCCGGCCGTCACCAGCGTGGGTCCCCAGTCCCAGCCGAAGGAACAGGCCATCTTCCGGATGTACTGGTACGGCTCGGCGTAGGCCGCGGGCCGCTCGCCCAGCCGGTCGCGCACCGCGGCCGCCTCGGTGTACGCGGAGGCGAACCGCACCGCGAGGCGGCCGCGCAGCCCGGTCACGTCGAAGCGGTACGAGCGGTGCATGTTCCGTGTCCGGCCGAGGAGTTGACCGTCCAGGGTGATCTCCGCGGCGGTGTCGAGTCCCTCGAAGACGAGATCGGTCCGCTCGTGCCCGGAGGCGGCGCCGAGTTCGGCCGTGTACGTCCACTCCCGTCGGCCGACCCAGGCCGTCCCGGTCTCGTTCCGCCCGAGGAAGGGGTCCGGGATCACCCCGGCGGCGAGCAGGTCGGTGTGCACGCAGCCCGGTACGACGGCGGGCAGCCGACCGCCCTCGTGCTCCAGGGTCCATCCCTCGCCGAACGCCGTGACCTCCAGCATGCGCACTCCCTAAACCGGTCTACTCCAGCGACTGGGCGTACTGGCCGCATCCTTGGCGGGATTGGGACTTTACCGGTTGAGGAAAGCGCTGTCAGAGTGCCGAATCAGCCAACCGTCGCACGTGCTCGTCCGTCCCCAGAACGGAGCTGATGCACATGAACCGCCGTACGCTCGCCGCCCTGGCCGCCGGAACCGCGCTGCTCCTCGCAGGCTGTACCGGTACCGGCGGCTCGACCAAGGCCGCGGACGCCAAGGCGCCGGACGACCCCTCGAAGGTGACCGGGACCATCACGGTCCTCACCCAGCGGACCGACCTGGTGCAGGACGGCACGATGAAGAGGTACGCGGCCGCCTTCAACAAGGTCTATCCGAAGGTGAAGGTCGAGTTCCAGGCACTCACCAACTACGAGACCGAAGTCAAGATCCGGATGAACACGGAGAACTACGGCGACGTCCTGATGATCCCCGGGGTCATCAAGAAGAGCGACTACCCGAAGTTCTTCGCCTCCCTCGGCACCGGGACCGAGCTCTCGAAGAAGTACCGCTTCACCGGCTTCACCACGGTCGGCGGCAAGGTCTACGGGCAGAGCCCGATCGGTGTGATGCCGGGCTTCGTCTACAACAAGCGGGTCTGGAAGCAGGCCGGGGTGACCCGATGGCCCACCACCCCGGCCGAGTTCATCGCCGACCTCAGGGCGATCAGGACGAGGACGGCCGCGACCCCGTACTACACCAACTACGCGGCCCAGTGGCCCCTGACGTCGTGGACGTTCGTCAACGGCTCGGTGCACTGCGATCCGCAGGCGACCACGAAGCTGGCCGAGGGCGACCCGTGGGCCGCGGGCGCCGATCTGCGGGTGGGGGACACGATGTTGTACGACATCGTCCACGACGGCCTCGCCGAGAACGACCCGACCACCACCAACTGGGAAGCCTCCAAAGCACAGTTGGCCAAGGGGAAGATCGCCACCCAGTGGCTCGGCACCTGGGCGGTCGTGCAGTTCCAGGACGCCGCGAAGAAGGCCGGCGTCGACCCCGACGACATCGGCTTCATGCCCTTCCCGGCGCAGACCGACGGAAAGTTCTGCGCGGTCGTCGGCCCCGACTACAACCAGGCCGTCAACATCCACTCCGCGCACAAGGCGGCGGCCCGCGCCTGGATCGACTGGTTCACCGACAAGTCCGGCTACGACCGGGACAACCTGGCCATCTCCCCGCTGAAGGGCGCCTCCCTGCCGGCCGTCCTCCAGCCGTACGAGGACGCGGGGGTGAAGCTGATCGAGCTGGACGACACGGCCGGCGCCCGCGTCAAGCTCATCGACTCCGCCTCCGAGGTCGGCATCAACGCCCCCGACTACCGCCAGAAGCTCGTCGACCTCGCCCGGGGCGCCCGTAGCGGCACCCTGGACGGCTTCCTCGACGACCTCGGCGGCAAGTGGACCGCGGCGGAGAAGACGGCTGGGACCTCATGACGCATGCGCGGCGCCTCACCCCCTGGCTCTTCCTGCTCGCCCCGCTCACCCTCCTGGTCACCTTCACCTACGCGCCGATCGTGAACATGCTGGCGTACAGCTTCACCGACTGGGACGGCGTCAGCCCCGAACTCCACTACACCGGCGCCCACAACTACGCGGAGATCTTCACCCGGCCCGACCTCTTCGAGGTCTTCCTGGTCAGCGCGTACTACCTGGCGGCCTCGGCGGTCCAGATCGTCCTCGCCCTCTACTTCGCGACCGTGCTGAGCTTCGACATCCGGTTCCGGAACTTCTTCAAGGGAGTGCTGTTCTTCCCGTCCCTGATCAACGGGGTGGCGATCGGCTTCGTCTTCCTCTACTTCTTCCAGGACGGCGGCACGCTCGACTCCGTCCTCGCGCTGTTCGGCGTGCACACCGACCACGCCTGGCTGGGCACCCCGGTGTCGGCGAACGTCTCCCTGGCCGGCGTCTCGGTCTGGCGCTACCTGGGCCTGAACTTCGTGCTCTTCCTGGGCGCGATCCAGTCCGTCCCGGGGGAGCTGTACGAGGCGGCCGAACTGGACGGCGCGGGCCGCTGGCAGCAGTTCCGGCACATCATCGCGCCCGGCATCCGGCCGGTCGTCACCCTCACCGTGATCCTCTCGGTCTCCGGCTCGCTGTCGGTCTTCGAGGTGCCGTACATCATGACCGGCGGCGCGACCGGCACGGAGACCTTCGTGACCCAGACCGTGAAGCTGGCCTTCCAGTACAACAAGACGGGGCTCGCCTCGGCGGCCGCGGTCGTCCTGCTGCTGATCGTGCTGGCGGTGACCTGGCTGCAACGGCGCCTGGTGCCCGACGAGAGGGTGGACCTCGTATGACACGCCGACGGGTGGTCCGCGCGCTGGTCTATCTCTCCCTCGGGGCGGCCGTGCTCGTGGTGCTGCTCCCGCTGACCGTGGTCCTGCTGACGTCCCTGAAGTCGGCGGGCGAGATGGCGGACGGCAGCGGCGCGCTGACGCCGCCCCGCGACCTGCTGAACCTCCACAACTACGTGACCGCGTTCCGGGACGGCGGCATGCTCCGGGCGTTCGGCAACACGCTCTTCATCGTGGTCTTCTCGATCGGCGGCACGGTGCTGATCGGCTCGATGACGGCCTATGCGATCGACCGGTTCACCTTCCGCCTCAGAAGGCTCGTGGTCGCGCTCTTCCTGCTGGCCGCGCTGGTCCCCGGGGTGACCACCCAGGTGGCCACCTTCCAGATCGTCAACAGCTTCGGTCTCTTCGACACCCGCTGGGCGCCGATCGCCCTCTACCTGGGCACCGACATCGTCTCGATCTACATCTTCCTCCAGTTCGTCCGCTCGATCCCGGTCTCCCTGGACGAGTCGGCCCGGCTGGACGGCGCGAACGCCTTCACCATCTATTTCAGGATCATCCTGCCGCTGCTGAAACCGGCGATCGCGACGGTGGTGATCGTGAAGGGGATCGCCGTCTACAACGACTTCTACATCCCGTTCCTCTACATGCCGTCCCAGAACCTCGGCGTGATCTCGACCTCGCTGTTCCGCTTCCGCGGCCCCTACGGAGCGCACTGGGAGGTCATCTCGGCAGGAGCGATCCTGGTCATCCTCCCGACCCTGATCGTCTTCCTCTGCCTGCAGCGCTTCATCTACAACGGCTTCATGCGCGGGGCCACGAGGTGACGCTCTCCAGGCGCCGGGTGCTCCTCGCGGGTGGCGGCGCGCGTCCGCGGGCCGCTCGGATGCGGGCCGGTCCGGGTGGTGCCGAACTCCAGGATGCGGGCGTTCCCGGTCAGCGGATGCCGGGTGCGGGCGGGGCGGGGCCGGGGTGCGGGGGATGTGAGCACGGGGGCTCCTCTCGGGTGGCGGGGTGCGGGTGCGGGCGGTCGGCGGGTCGTCAGCGGCACGGGAAGAAGGGGCCGCCGGGCGTGGTCCGGGAGACCGGCAGGCCTGCGGTCCGGTGGTGGCCGGTCGCGGTCCGGGGTGCCGGGTCGGCCGATGCCATGACGGGCGTCGCGAGCGCGCAGATCAGCCGAGGCCCGTCGTCGGCGTACCCGAGCCGGACGGTGGCCGGGCCGCACACCACGCCGAGCGCGTCGAGCACCTGGGTCGTGTAGCGCGTGAGGTCCGGTGCCGACGCGACCGGACCGGCCGGTATGTCCGCCCGCAGCCCGGTGACGACGTGCTCGGGCCGCCCGTCAGGACCCGGGCGGGTGACGGTGTCGACCGTGTACCGGCGGCGGCCGGGCAGCTCGGTCAGCACCAGGTGCGGACTGCCCGAGTGCCGGGCGGTCGCGTGCCACAGGGCCGGCCAGGCCGCGCCGATCCGGTGTTCGTCCGCGCACTCCACCGCGTCGACCGGGATTCCGGTGGCCGCCGGGGCGAGCAGGTAGCCGGCCGCGGGACACGACCGTGCCCAGGCCACGGCATCGGACAGACGCGCGGTGCGGATGCCCCGCAGCGCCGGGAGCCCCACCCGGGCCAGCCGGGCCGCCTGGGCACCGCGGTCGTACCTCAGCGGCGAGGACGCCGGATCGGCTCCGGGCAGACCGAGCTGCCAGGCGATCCGCTCGGCCAGCTCGATGCCCTCGGCGCCGCCCGCGACGACGGCCGACACCCCCAGCGCCCGCAGGGACTTGACCGTCTGCCGCAGCCCCCGGTGCACGACCGCCTCGCCGAACCCGACGGGCAGCGTCGCGTTCCGGTACACCGGCGGGCGCAGCCGGCGTTCCGGGAGGACGGCCACGGTCCGCCAGCCGTGCCGCGCGAAGGCCCGCGGATACGGGCCCCCGCCGTCGTACGGCGCGACCACCGCCGCGGCCCCGGTGGCGGAATCGGCCCGTAGTACGGCCGCGGCGGCGGAGGTGGAGGTGGAGGGAACGGTGGTCATGTCGGCGGGCTCCCGGGTGGGTGCGAGCGGCTGGCTGCCGGTGGGCGTCAGCGGGTGCGGGCGGGTGCGGGCTCGGGCGGAGTCACGGATCGGTCGGCCACCCGGCCGGTGAAACTGTCTGAAAGGGCACTGCCGCGCCTCGTCCGTCAGGGCAGGGTCGCTGTCCTGAGGGTCCTGGCCGAGACCTTCCTCGAGCAGGCGTGTGCCGTCACGTCCGCTCGACGCGCCCCCGTGGATGAGTCGAATGTAGAACCGCGTGCTGCTTCTGCCCCCCTGTGCCGCCGAGCCTTGTTCGGACCAAGTGGTCTCTTCTGTACTGCTCCCCCTGTTGCTTCGGCAGGACAGCTCGTGGGTTCCTCAACCATGGAGTTCATCCCCGTACTTCGGAGACGGTGAACCTGTCCTGGCGGCCGGCCGGGCGCTCGTGGCAACCAGGGCGTCTCGCCGTAAAAGCGAGATATGCCCGTGTTGTCGGTAGGGCGTCCATGCCAGAAGGGACCACTCGGTCTGTTCTGTCGGCGCCCAGTCTGGAACTCGGACCCGGTGACGTCAAGCAAGCATCGGTCGCAGGCGGTGCCCGTCGCGACGGGCCGGCGGTGTCGCGTGCCGTCACGAACGGTCGGTCGAGCCCCTGGCGCGGTCCGATCTGCGCGGTAGTATCGGGCCCGATATTCCTTGGATTGAGAATGAAGAGGCGTTTCGAAATGCGTACGCGGATCCCCGAAGGCGAGACCGAATGAGCACCCCGCACAGACCGCGACGCCAGCAACAGCGTGCCATCGACACGCGGCAGCGAATTCTTGACACCGCCGGTGCTCTTTTCGTGATGGACAGCTATGAGGGGACGTCGGTCGGCGATCTCATCATCGCCGCACGGACCAGTAAGGGAGCCTTCTACCGGCATTTCCCGGGCGGAAAGATCGAAGTGGCGACGGCCATCATGCACGACGCGCTGACCATGGACGGGCTGCGGGAACAGCCGGTCATGCTCCAGGAGGTCGTCGATATCGGCATGGTGCTGGCCTACCGGGTCTCCCATGAGAACGCTCTTCAGGCCGCTTTGAAAATGTCGTTCCACAGTAATGCGCCGGAGACCTATGGAACCCCGTGGCCGGACTGGATCGATTTCAATGCGGGGCAGCTCGCCGAGGCACGGCGACGCGGGGAACTGAAACCCTTCGTCGATGTGGAGCAGCAGGCCTACCAGATCGCCGGGAACTGGGCCGGAGTGGTGCTCGTCTCGAACACCGTCGACCGGGACATGAGGAATGTCGAAGCGCGGGTCTCGCGCATGTACCGCAATCTGGTGACCGCGATCGCGGTCCCGGACCTGCTCCCCGAGATCGACTTCTCCGTCGACCGGGGCAGGAATCTCTACACCGCGTTCCTGGAGGACCCGGCCGACCGGCTCGACCCGACCGGTCCGGTCGAGCCGGAACCGGCGCAGGACGAACCGGATGAACCAGGTGAACCGGTCGACGCGGACCCGGAGTGAGCGCGGGGCTGGGCTCGGGGCTGTGCGCGGGGCCGTGCGCGGGGCTGTGCGTGGGGCGCCGGCCGCACCGTCCGCCTAGGCGGACAGCGCCGTCACCAGGACCGGGGCCACCTGCTCCACCTGCCAGGGCCGTGCCCCGTACCCCGCCAGCGCGGCCCCCACGGTCTCCGTGTCGATCACCGTCGGCGGCTCCCAGCAGAGCCTGCGCACGGTGTCCGGCGCGATCAGGTTCTCCTGCGGCATGGTGAGCCGCTCCGCCAGTGCCGACACCGCGGCCCGGGCCGCCGACAGACGAGCCGCCGCGACGGGATCCTTGTCGGCCCACGCCCGGGGCGGTGGCGGCCCCGTCACCGGCTGCCCCGGCTGCGGCAGCGCGGTGTCCGGCAGCGCCTTGGCGCGGTCCACCGCCGCCTGCCACTGCTCCAGCTGCCGCCGGCCCATCCGGTGGCCGTAGCCGTTCAGACCCGCGAGGGCGTGCGCGTTGGGCGGCAGCGCCAGCGCCGCCTCCACGATCGCCGCGTCGCTGAGCACCTTGCCCGGTGACACGTCCCGCTTCTGCGCGATCCGGTCCCGGGTCTCCCACAGCTCCCGCACCACCCCGAGCTGCCGGCGCCGGCGCACCTTGTGCATCCCCGACGTCCGGCGCCAGGGGTCCTTGCGCGGCTCGGCCGGCGGCGCGGCCGCGATCGCGTCGAACTCCTGCCGCGCCCACTCCAGCTTCCCCTGCCGGTCCAGCTCCTTCTCCAGGGCGTCCCGCAGGTCGACGAGCAGCTCGACGTCGAGCGCCGCGTACCGCAGCCAGGGCTCGGGCAGCGGCCGGGTCGACCAGTCGACGGCGGAGTGGCCCTTCTCCAGCACGAAACCGAGCACGCTCTCGACCATGGCGCCCAGTCCGACCCGGGGGAACCCGGCGAGCCGCCCGGCCAGCTCGGTGTCGAAGAGGCTGCTGGGCGTCATGCCTATCTCGCGCAGACAGGGCAGGTCCTGGGTGGCCGCGTGCAGCACCCACTCGACGCCGGAGAGCGCCTCGTCGAGGCCGGAGAGGTCGGGGCAGGCGACCGGGTCGATCAGCGCGGTGCCGGCGCCCTCGCGGCGCAGCTGGACGAGGTAGGCGCGCTGGCCGTAGCGGTAGCCGGAGGCCCGCTCGGCGTCGACGGCGACGGGGCCGGAGCCGGCGGCGAAGGCGGCGATCACGCGGGCCAGCGCGGCCTCGTCCACGACCACCGGCGGAATGCCCTCACGGGGCTCCAGCAAAGGGATCGGCGCCTCCGTCACAGAAGATCCGGCGTCGTCCGGAGGGGTGCCCCCGGTGGTGCGCAGTGAACTGTCTGCTGCGGTGTCTTGGGCGTCGGTCACATGTCAAGGGTATCTGTGTGTGGACGGCGCCCGTCGACGGAACGTTCCGTCGACGGGCGCTGGAGGGTCGTAAACCAGTCAGGTCGGTGAAAGATCAGGTCCACGAACGGGGGACAACGGGTTACGACATGACGCCGGACCAGCGCCCGGTCCGGTCACGGGGGTGAACGTACGACCGATCGGTGACCGACGATCAGGGCTCGACCGTCGGCGATCGGCCATCGGTGGTGGTGGTGGTGGCGGGGGCGGGGGGATGGCGGTGGGGATGGGGATGGCTGTGGGGGGGTGGCGGGTGGTGGGTCGGTGGGGTCAGTGGATGATGCCGGTGCGCAGGGCCACGGCGACCATTCCGGCGCGGTCGCCGGTGCCGAGCTTGCGGGCGATGCGGGCGAGGTGGCTCTTGACGGTGAGGGCGGAGAGTCCCATGGAGACGCCGATCGCCTTGTTCGACTGGCCCTCCGCGACCAGTCGGAGCACCTCGACCTCACGGCCGGAGAGCTCGCGGTAGCCGCCCGGGTGGCTCGGGGCACCCGGGGGGCGGCGGTGCATGCGGGCGGCGGAGCCCATGGGGGCGGCACCGGGTCGGGTGGGGAGCCCGATGTTGGTGCGGGTGCCGGTGACGACGTAGCCCTTGACGCCGCCGGCCAGGGCGTTGCGCACGGCGCCGATGTCGTCGGCGGCGGACAGGGCCAGGCCGTTGGGCCAGCCCGCCGCGCGGGTCTCGGACAGGAGGGTCAGGCCTGAGCCGTCGGGGAGGTGGACGTCGGCGACGCAGATGTCGCGGGGGTTGCCGATGCGGGGACGAGCCTCCGCGATGGACGAGGCCTCGATGACGTCGCGCACGCCGAGCGCCCACAGGTGGCGGGTGACGGTGGAGCGGACGCGGGGGTCGGCCACGACCACCATGGCGGTGGGCTTGTTCGGGCGGTAGGCGACCAGGCTTGCGGGCTGCTCTAGGAGAACGGACACCAGGCCTCCTGGGGTGGGGGACGGGGGCCGGCTTGTGGGGATGAAGCCGGGACGAACCGTGCTTTCAAGGTCACAGTCGTCTTCGGCACCAAACCCGTCCGCCTTTAGAGAATGATCACGATCTGGTGAGTAACAATACGTGCAATTCGGACACGCGATCGATCATCCGAAGATCGAATCGGTTCGGGCCGTTGCGGTACGGGACAGAAAGTGGCCGTATCGACAAAGAGATGGTCAACGAAGGGTGAGTCGACGGGACCCGGGTGGACGGGTCCCCGAGCGGCGGGACGACCGACGGCGGAGCGGGTTCAGCGCGCCTGCGGGTCGCGGCGCTGCGGCAGCGTGACCACCGAGGCGTCCCCGGCGGCGGCCGGCGGCAGGCCCGCCACCTGTGCCAGCAGGTCGCACCAGGAGGCCAGGTGGGCCGCGGTGTCCGGGGCGCCGGTGCGGCCCTCCCGGGGCGTCCAGGAGGCCCGGATCTCGATCTGCGAGGCGGCGGGGCGCGCGGACAGCCCGCCGAAGTAGTGCGAACTGGCGCGGGTCACCGTCCCGCTCGGCTCGCCGTACGACAGGCCGCGGGCCTGGAGGGCGCCGGTCAGCCAGGCCCAGCAGACCTCCGGCAGCAGCGGATCGGCCGCCATCTCCGGCTCCAGCTCCGCGCGCACCAGGGTGACCAGCCGGAACGTGCCGCGCCAGGCGTCGTGCCCGGCCGGGTCGTGCAGCAGCACGAGGCGCCCGTCGGCGAGATCCTGGTCGTCCTCGACCACCGCCGCCTCCACGGCGTACGCGAACGGGGCGAGACGCTGCGGGGCGGGCGTCGGCTCCACCTCGACCTGCGGTCGCGGCCGGGCGTTGCGCAGCGCGTCGACCGCGGCCCGGAAGGCCGGCGGTACCGGTGGCGCAGTACTCCCGGTATGTCCTTCGTCCTCCCCGGTGTCCTTCCCTTCGCCGGTCCCGCCAGCGCCGTCCGACAGTCGTCCCTGAGCCGCAGCCATGCGGGGAAGAGTAAGGGGAACGACGCCTTCGCGCAGGGAGGACACCACCTAAGGCTGAGGCGAAGGGCGCGGCCGTGAGGGCTCCGGGGGCGTGCGAGACTTGCCGTCGTGAGTGCGAACGGAAGCCCCGCGGGCCAGCAGCCGACAGCGACGTACGACAGCGCCTTCCTCAAGGCGTGCAGGCGTGAACCCGTGCCGCACACCCCCGTGTGGTTCATGCGCCAGGCCGGGCGCTCGCTGCCGGAGTACCACAAGGTGCGCGAGGGCATCCCCATGCTGGAGTCGTGCACGCGGCCCGAACTGGTCGCCGAGATCACCCTCCAGCCCGTGCGCCGGCACAACGTGGACGCGGCGATCTACTTCAGCGACATCGTCGTCCCGCTCAAGGCCATCGGCGTCGACCTCGACATCAAGCCCGGCGTCGGCCCGGTCGTCGCGCACCCGATCCGCACCCGCGCCGACCTCGCCCAGCTCCGCGACCTCACCCCCGAGGACGTCTGGTACGTCACCGAGGCGGTCGGCCTGCTCACCGCCGAGCTCGGCGCGACCCCGCTGATCGGCTTCGCCGGCGCCCCGTTCACCCTCGCGAGCTACCTCGTCGAGGGCGGCCCCTCGCGCACCTACGAGAACGCCAAGGCGATGATGTACGGCGACCCGGAGCTCTGGGCCGACCTGCTCGACCGTCTCGCCGACATCACGGCCGCGTTCCTCAAGGTGCAGATCGAGGCAGGCGCCTCCGCCGTCCAGCTCTTCGACTCCTGGGCCGGGGCGCTGGCCCCCGCCGACTACCGCCGCTCGGTGCTGCACGCCTCCGCGAAGGTCTTCGACGCCGTCGCCGGGTACGGCGTCCCGCGCATCCACTTCGGCGTCGGCACCGGCGAGCTGCTGAGGCTCATGGGCGAGGCCGGCGCGGACGTCGTCGGCGTCGACTGGCGGGTCCCGCTGGACGAGGCGGCCCGGCGCGTCGGCCCCGGCAAGGCGCTCCAGGGCAACTTCGACCCGACCGTCCTGTTCGCGGGCAAGGAAGCGGTGGAGACCAAGGCGCGCGAGGTGCTCGACGCGGCCGCCGGTCTCGAAGGGCATGTCTTCAACCTGGGCCACGGCGTGATGCCGTCCACGGACCCGGACGCGCTGACCCGGCTCGCCGAGTTTGTCCACACCGAGACCGCCCGCTAGCGAACCCCTTCCCGACGCCCTGTTCCCGACGTCCTGCTTCCCGCCGTTCTGGTCCTGACGTCGTCTTCCCGCCGTTCTGTTCCCGCCGTTCTGATGACGCGGCCCCGTCCCCGGCCGCATAATCTTCGCCAACGGGGGAGGGGGCACCGTGGCGGGGGAGCCGACGGGGGAGGCAGCGGACCACGAGCCCTGGCTGGTCCGTGTCCAGGGCGACGGCGGCCGGCCGGCCGGCGCCGGTTTCCTGTTCGCCCGGGGTCTCGTGCTGACCTGCGCCCATGTGGTGACCGCCGCCCTGGGCGTCAGCAAGTACAGCGAGAACGGCCCACGGGGCCCGTTGTGGGTGGTGCGGCACGGTACCGAGGAACCGGTGCCCGCCCAGGTGGTGCCCGGTGGCTGGATGCCGCTGCGGGACTTCTCCGGCGACTTCGCGATGCTGGGGCTGGACGCCCAGCCCGTCCCGACGCCGCCGGCCGACCGGGCCCGGATCGCCGGCCGGGTCCGGCTGTTCACTCCGGACGCGGTGCTGCCCGCCGTCGTCGAGGCCCTGCCCGGACCGGACGAGCCGGACGGCTGGGGGCTGCTGACCTTCCCGGGGCAGGCACCGCGACCGCGCAGCAGCGGCAGCCCCGTGGTCGACGACAAGGGCGCCGTGGTCGGCCTCCTGACCGCCGTCCAGGACGACGGCCGCACGGCGCGCCGCGCCGGCCGCTTCCTGCCGCTGTCGGCGGCCGTGGACCGGATTCTCGTCCCCGGCACGGGCCCTTCGGGTCCGGACCGCCCGCCCGATGCCGGACTCACCCTGCGCGAGCGGGGCGAACTGGTGGAGGCGCTGCTGGCCGTCCCCGTGATGCACGACCGGCCGGCGTTCGAACTGCTCGCCCGGGAACTGCGGCACGAGGTCCCCGGGGTCGCCTTGGTGCCGGGCGCCACCGCCCGGTTCCGGGCCCTGGACCTGGTGGGACAGTTCACCCGCCGCCCGGAGGACCTGCGGCTGCTGGTCGAGGTGCTGCGGGTGTTCGACCCGGGCAGCTCGGAGGTGGAGACGTTCGCGACCCTGGTGGACAAGGTCGCGGCGCCGTCGCTGCTCCTCGCCCACGAGCGCCGCACCCTGCAAGGGCTGCTAGCCCGTCCGGAACTGGCCGGTGGCGTCGCCCTGCTGGAGCGGGTGCGGGACCTGGAGAACCGGGGCGCCCCGCCCGGCCGGTCGCCCGACCTGCTGGAGTTCGTCTCGCGGCTCGCCGACTCGGTGCCGGGGGAGGCCGGCGCGGGACTGGACACCTGGCAGCGGTCGGTGGCGGCCCGGCTGGGCAGGGCAGGGCAGCCGGCCCCGGCGACCGCGACGCCGGTCCTCGTCATCAGGGTGGAACCCCTCCTCTGGGGGCCGGACACCTACGGCGTGACGGCGTCGGTCCGGGCGGCGGACGGCACCACGATGCTGTGGACCCACGACCAGGTCCCGCACGGGCGACTGATGTCCGCGTTCGCGGAAGCGCTGCGCGCCTTCGAGGGACACGAGAGAGCCGCCCCCGGCGACCCCGCCGCCCCCGGCGACCCCGCCGGCCAGGTCGAGTTCGTGCTGCCGTACCGGCTGCTGGACCTCCCGGTCGAGGAACTGGACACCGGTGACAATGTCGTACCGCGGCCGCTCGGCACGCACCGCACCGTCGTCGTCCGGGCCGCCGAACTGGAGGACCGTGTCGACCTGCACGGCCGGAGGCACGCCCGGTGGCGGCGGCTGAGGGAGACCCCGCCCGCCCGGCGCGAGCCGCGCTGGGTGGACGGCGCCGACGGCCGGGCCCTGCTGCTGGACGCCGTCGGACTGACGTTCCGGCCCACCGGGGACGTGGTCGCCGCCTGCCTCCTCCAAGGGGTGCCGGTGCTGATCTGGTCGCGCGACGCCTCGCCCGCGACGCAGGAGGCGCTGACCGCACTGGCCCGCACGGCGCCGCTGGACATGATCCCGGACGCGGTCCGGTCCTGGCGGATCCGCCAGAGCAGGACCGGCACCGGCGAGCGGGTGAGCCTGCTCTTCGCCGACCCGGAGCGGCCGCTGCCGAGGTACGACCCGCTCGTCTCCCCCGACAGCGGGTGAGACCGGTGGACCCGAGCACGCTCGTGCGCGCACTGCGCCCCTTCGAGAACACTCCGCACCTCACCGTGGACCTCGTGCTGGACCGGGCGCCCTCGATGGAGCTGTGGACCCGGACCGTCGACGACCTGCGGGCGGCGCTGGGCCGGGCACCGTTCCAGGAGCTCCGGGTCCGGACCGTGGACACCTCCGCGGCGGGCGAGCCGTCGACCGCGGACACCGGTGTGCCCCGGCCCGGGGGACAGGTCGTGCTGCTGGTCAGCAACTGTGTGGAGGACGCCTGGCAGGACGGCCGCGCGGCCGTCCTGCTCGACCACTGGTGCCGGACCAGCGCGACCGCCGTACTCCAGCCGTTGCCTCCGTCGCTGCGGCACCGCGTGCGGGCGCCCATCGCCCCGTTCCGGTGGCGGGCGGCCCGCCCCGCCACCCCGACGGCCTGGCTGGAGTGCGGACTTCGGCCGGGCAGCCTGGAGGAGGCGGCCGGACTCCACGCGCCGGGCGCCGTACCCGTGCTGGACCCGGCGGACAGCCGGTCCGTCGAGGCCTGGGCCCGCCTGGTGGCCGCTCCCACGACCGACTGGTACGAGGGCGACGGGATACCCACGCCGGGCCCCGGCACCTCGGACGGGTTCGCCACGCCCGTCCCGCGGACCGAACCGGCCGACCTCGTCCAGACGCTGCGGGACGTCGCCGGTCCCGCGGCGGTCCGGCTCGCCGCTCTGCTGGCGGTCGCCCCGCTCGTCACCCTCGACCTGCTGCACGCCGTCCGGCGCGGCCTGCTGCCGGAGGCGGACGAGGCCGTCCCGGAGGTCTTCCACAGCGGTCTGCTGGTCCGTGCGCCCGACCGTGACCGGGACCTCGACGGACAGCACGCCTTCGTCCTGCTCGACGGGGCGGCGGAGCTGCTCGCCGAGGGACTGACCCGCTCCGACATGCGTCGGGCCCTGGATCTCGCCGTGGAGTTACTGCCGCCGGCCGCCTGGGCCCGCAACATGCGCCGGGCCCCGTCGTCCGCCCTGCGCGAGGAACCCGTCCGGCCCGCCCCGCCCACCCGGCGTGACGGCCCCGACCTGCGGGTGGTCCGCTCGGCGCTGCCCGCCCGCAACTCCCGCTTCGTCGGCCGCGGGGAACTGCTGGACACCATCGGCGCGACCCTGCGCCGCCCCGGCGGCGACGGCCTGTGCGTGCTGCACGGCATCGCCGGCGTCGGCAAGACCCAGGCCGCGCTGGAGTACGCCCACCGCCACCGCGGCGCGTACGACTTCGTCTGGTGGAGCCAGGCCCGCGACGCCCGGAACCTGGCCCTCTCGCTGGCCCGGCTCGGCGACGAACTGTCGGTCCCGCCGGGACCCGACGGCCTCGCACCGGTGGACGGCGTCCTGGACCGGCTGCGCTCCGGCCGCGTCGACCGCGGCTGGCTGCTCGTCCTGGACAACGCAGACCCGCCGGCCGGGCTCACCTCCCTGCTTCCGCTCGGCGCCGGTCACATCCTGATCACCAGCCGCCATGTCAGCTGGACCGAGGAGACGGCACACCCGCTGCGCGTCGCCCCGCTGAGCCGCGAGGAGAGCCTCGCCCTGCTGCGCGCCCGGGCGCCCTGGCTCACCGACGACCAGGGGTCCGCGGTCGCCGAGCGGGCCGGCAGTCTGCCGCCCCTCCTCATCCACCTGGGCCGCTCCCTGTCCAAGGGCCCCCTCGACGTGACCGAGCACCTCGACGGCTTCGACCGGCTCTGCGCCAGTCTGCTGCTGAACTACGGCCTCCCCGACTACGACGTGAAGCTCGCCGCCGTCTGGCAGCGGGCCGTGGCGGAGCTCGCCGACGCGGACGGCGCCGCCGCCGAACTGCTCAGGGTGCTCAGCTGCCTCGGTACCGGCCCCGTCTCGTACGGACTGCTGTCCGCCGCGACCGAGCCGACGCCGGCCACCGGCGACGGCGGTGTGCTGCACGACAAGTACGCCCTCCATCTGGCCCTGCTGCGGCTCTCGGACGAGGACCTGGCCACCGTCGAGGTGCAGGGCGGACCGGTCGAGGTGCACCCCGCCCTCCAGATGGTGATGCGCGGTGTGGTGATGACACCCAACGAGTACCGGACCGCCCAGGAGGCCGTGCTCCGTCTGCTCGCGGCGGCGCTGCCCGCCGATCCCGCCACCCCCTCCGGCCGCGTCCGGATGACCGAGATCGCCCGTCGGCTGGACCTGCCCGCCGCCCTGCGGGTGCCGCCCGCCGCCGCGTACCGCCTGGTCACCGCGGTGATCGAGCATCATGCGGCGGTCGGTGACACCAGGGCCGCGGGCGGGCTGGCCCGTGCCGCGCTCAAGGTCTGGAGCGGTCGCTTCGGCGCCGACGACCCGTCCGTCGCCGTCCTGCGCGCCCATGCCGGCCCACCGTCCAGCGATCCCTGAACCACCGCGAACCACCGCGTACGACCGAAGGAGCCGCCTTGCGTCCGCTGACCGACAACCCCATCCTCGACTTCGCCGACGACGCCTTCCGCTTCGAGCCCTACGTGGACGTGCTGCACGGCGCCGTCGAACAGGCGGAGCCACTGCCGCTCACCGTCGGCGTGTTCGGCTCCTGGGGTACCGGGAAGTCCAGCTTCCTGCGGCTGTGGGAGCGGCGGCTGAAGGACCGGGACGTGCGCACCATCTGGTTCAACCCCTGGAAGTACGACCGCAAGGTCGAGGTGTGGGCGGCGCTGCTGCACACGATCCTGGCCGAGATGGAGGGCGAGGAGGGGCTGAAGGAGAAGGCCCTGCGGCTCGCCAAGGCCGCCACCTGGCTCTCGGTGCGGGCCGGGCTCGGCACGGCCGCCACGGTGGCCACCGGCGGCGTGATCAAGGGCGGTGACGTGGACTCCCTGCTCACCGAACTGTCCAGGGGCGATGCCGAGCAGTACCGGCAGATCAACCGGTTCGAGAACGACTTCCGGGACGCCGTCAGGGAGTTCGTGGGCGCCGAGGGACGGCTGGTGGTCTTCGTCGACGACCTGGACCGCTGCACCCCGGACTCGGCGATGACCGTGCTGGAGTCGCTCAAGCTGTTCCTCGGCGAGTCCCAGTGCGTGTTCGTGCTCGCCCTGGACCTGGACGTGCTGGCCGCCGTCGCCACCAACAAGTTCGGCGACGCGTTCCGCGACGCGCCCGCCGAAGTGGTGTCCGGGCTGGCCTATCTCGACAAGATCGTCCAACTGCCGTTCTTCCTCCCGGACGTCGGGTTCGACACCCTGCGCACGGCCTTCGCGCCCTGGGTCCACCGGCAGGTCGACGGCCCCGCCTTCTGGCGGCTGCTCCAGCGCGGCCTGGGCGCCAACCCGCGGCGGCTGAAGCGGTTCGTGAACGTCTTCAACATGGCGCTGGAGGTGAGCATCGCCCAGTCCGGGAGTACCGCGCCGGGCCCGGTCTTCCACCTGCAGCTGGCGGCGCTCCTGGTGATCCGCAGCCGGCACCGTGAGTTCTTCCACGTGCTGGCGGCGGATCCCACGTCCTGGGAACGGCTGGCGACCTACTTCCGGCGCATGGGGGACGCGGCCGACTCCCGCGAGCGCGACCGCTACCGGAGCGAACTGCCCGACGAGCTGGCGCCCTTCCGCGGAGACCGGGCCCTTGAGGGGCTGCTCGCCGCGGGCGGGGCCGAGGCCGTGCCGGCGCCCTCCGCCGAGACGGTCCGCTCGATGATCAGCACCCTGCGGGCCACGGCCGGCCCCGACGACCTCGGCTCGACGGACGGCTGAGGCGCCCCGGCCGGCCCGGGCGCCCCGGCCGGCGGGCGGACCGGGCCGCCCTCACCAGCTGTGCCGGGGCCGGGCCTGCCTGCCGAACAGCAGGCCGCGCGGCTCCGGCGGCGGAGGTGTGCCCCGTTTGAGCGGCCAGGCGAGCACCATGCCCGCGAGGAAGCCGACGACGTGCGCCGCGTATGCCACGGTCCCGGCGTCGGAGACGCCCTCGCCGGACGAGTACACGGCCTGGAGCACGAACCAGAAGCCCAGCACCAGCCAGGCCGGCAGCCGCAGCGGCAGGAAGACCAGGAACGGGACCAGCACCCAGACCCTGGCCGTCGGGTAGAGGACGAGATACGCGCCCAGGACGCCGGCGATCGCGCCGGACGCGCCGATCAGCGGGTCGCCCGAGGAGGCGTTGACGAGCGCGAAGCCGTAGCCGGCCGCGTAGCCGCAGACCACGTAGAAGAGGAGGTACCGGATGTGGCCCATCCGGTCCTCGACGTTGTTGCCGAAGATCAGCAGGAACAGCATGTTGCCCAGCAGGTGCAGCCAGCTGCCGTGCAGGAACATCGCCGTCAGGACCGACAGCGCCGGCGACTTGTCGTAGCCGGGCGGGCCGACCACGCAGCCGGGGCCGTTCCGGCCGAGGCCGACCTGGCCGGTCGGTACCGTCTGCGGCATCTGATGGTGGATCAGTTCCCGGGGGACGGCCGCGTAGTGGTCCATGAAGGCCTGCAGATGACACAGCTGGGCCAGATCGCTGCCGCCGGCCACGGAGTCGGCTATGCCGGGCGTGAACAGGAAGACGAGCACGTTCGCGGCGATCAGCGCGTACGTCACGTACGGCGTGCGACGCACCGGGTTCACGTCATGAACAGGGATGACCACAGGGAAGTAGTGCCCAGGGAGCGGAGCCCCGAAGCGGAGCGTTCATATGAACGTCGTACCGGTCGCGCACGTATGTCTGTGAAACCGACTTCAGGCACAGGCGACGTAAGGACAGGCAATGAACGAGCGGGTTGCTCCTCAGGCGTTCCCTCCCATGCAGGCCCTGCCCGACGGTGAGGCGGAGATCTCCCTCGTCGTGCGGCTCCCCTGGGAGGACGTGGCACGGCTCGGTCAGGAGGCCGGGCGGCTGGCGGCTCAGATGCAGCGGCCGGTGACGCTGGACGAGGCCGTGAGCAACCGGCTGCGGTCGACCCGGCCGGGGGCGGCGCATGCGCGGCCGGGGACCGAGCAGCCTGCTGCCGCGGCTGTGCCGGGTGGGGCCGGGGTGACTTCGTTGCCGCGGATCAGCGGGACGGCTTAGGGCGCGTTGCGGAGTGCGGGTGCGTGGGGGTCTGGTCGCGCCCCGCGGCGGAGCCGCACATCGACTACGCCCCGCGCCCCTGAGTTGGTGACCTCGGCGCCCCTCAGAAAGCTCGCACCTTTGTCGCCGCCTTCCTCGCCGCCACCAGTACCGGGTCCCACACCGGTGAGAACGGCGGGGCGTAGCCCAGGTCCAGGGCCGTCATCTGTTCCACCGTCATCTCCGCCGTCAGGGCGACCGCCGCGATGTCGACGCGCTTGCCCGCGCCCTCCCGCCCCACGATCTGGACGCCGAGCAGGCGGCCGGTCCGGCGTTCCGCGAGCATCTTGACCGTCATGGGACTCGCGCCGGGGTAGTAGCCGGCGCGGCTCGTGGACTCGATGGTCACCGTCTCGAACCGGAGGCCCGCCCGCAGGGCGTCCTTCTCGCGCAGACCGGTGCGCGCGATCTCCAGGTCGCAGACCTTGCTCACCGCGGTGCCGACGACACCCGGGAACGTGGCGTAACCGCCGCCCACGTTGGTGCCGATGACCTGGCCGTGCTTGTTGGCGTGGGTGCCCAGCGGGATGTACTGCTCCTGGCCCGAGACCAGGTTC
Organism: Streptomyces fuscichromogenes; assembly: GCF_014645815.1. Taxonomy (GTDB): domain Bacteria; phylum Actinomycetota; class Actinomycetes; order Streptomycetales; family Streptomycetaceae; genus Streptomyces; species Streptomyces fuscichromogenes. The sequence goes on from NZ_BMML01000004.1 coordinate 417,917, forward strand.
AGGACCTCCACGCAGTCGCCGCCCGCCCAGATGTCCTCGTGGCCGCGCACCCGCATCGCGAGGTCGGTCAGCAGGCCGCCGCGCCCGCCCAGCGGCAGGCCCGCGGCGGCGGCCAGGCGGGTCTCGGGCCGGACCCCGATGCCGAGGACCACCACGTCCGCCGGGTACTCGGCGTCCGGCGTGGCCACCGCGCGCACCCTGCCGTCCTCGCCGGTGCGCACCTCGGTCACCTCGGTGTCGTTGACCATGGTGATGCCGAGGCCCTGCATGGCCTTGTGCACCAGGCGGCCCATGTCCGGGTCGAGCGTGGACATCGGCTCGCTGCCGCGGTTGACGACCGTCACCCGGTAGCCTCGGTTGATCATCGCCTCGGCCATCTCCACGCCGATGTAACCGGCGCCGACCACCACGGCCCGCCGGCCACGCGTGCGTGCCAGCGTGTCGAGGAGGGCCTGGCCGTCGTCCAGGGTCTGCACACCGTGCACCCCCGGCGCGTCCGCGCCCGGCATGTCCGGGCGGATCGGGCGGGCACCGGTCCCGATGACGAGTCTGTCGTACGACGTCCAGGACTCGGCGCCGGAATCGACGTCACGCGCGCGTACCCGCTTCCCGGCCACGTCGATCTCCATGACCTCGGTACGCATCCGCAGGTCGATCTCGCGCGCCCGGTGCTCCTCGGGCGACCGCGCGATCAGCCGGTCCCGCTCCTCGACGTCCCCGCCGACCCAGTACGGGATGCCGCACGCCGAGTAGGAGGTGAAGTGGCCGCGCTCGAAGGCCACGATCTCCAACTCGTCCGGTCCCCGCAGCCGACGCGCCTGGGACGCCGCGGACATGCCCGCGGCGTCACCGCCGATCACGACCAGTCGTTCCCGCCCACCGTTCATGCTCATGCGAACACGCTACGGGGCGCGGGCATTTCGGGCTCGCTCAGGTCTCGCCGCCGGGCCGGGCGGGGGTACGCCGCCTGCGCACGAGCTTCCACCACAGCAGCGCCCCCAGGGCCGCCAGTGCCGCGAACGGCAGGGCCGCGCCCACGGCCAGGGCGATCCAGCGCAGCATCGTGACGAAGACGTGCCAGCCGCCGGACAGGGCGTCCACGAACCCCGGGGAGTCGTCCTTCGCGGCCGCCTGCTTCACCGGCGTTCGGGTGAGCGACAGGGTGATGGTGGCCAGGCTGGTGCGGTCCTTCAACGACGCCTGCCGGGCGAGCAGCGCCTCCAGATCGGCCTCCCGGCTGCTCAACTCCCCTTCCAGGGTCACCACGTCACCGAGCTTGGCCGCCCGGTCCATCAGCTCGCGGACCCGGGCCACGCTGGCCCGCTGCGACTTGATCCGGCTGTCCACGTCCACCACCTGGTCGGTGACGTCCTGCGCCTTCGCGGTGCGGTCGAGCAGTCTGCCCGCGCCCTGGAGACCGGTGAGCACCTCGTCGTACTTCTCGGTCGGCACGCGCAGGACCACCCGGGTCCGCTCCTGGCCCCGGGAGTCCCGGGTGGTGGTCTCGTCGCCGACATAGCCCCCGGCGTTCTCGGCGGTGGTGCGGGCGTCGTCCAGGGCCTTGGGCACGTCCTTGACCTGCACGGTCAGGGAGGCGGTGCGGATGATCCGGTTCACCGTGAGGTCGGGTGCCGTCCGGCCGGCCCCGCTGCCGGTGTCCTTGGCGCCTGCCGAGCCCGCCGCCTCCCGGACCGCGCCGTTCGCGCCCGCCTTGGCGTCGCCGGCGGTACTGCCGGCGGACGTGCCGCTCGCACTGCATCCGGTGAGGACGAGCGCGGCGGCGAGCAGGATGCCGGCGAGGGCGGGTCGTACGGGATGTCGCATGGTTCCCCCCGAGGGTCGTGATGACGGACGCTCCTTCGACGCCGGGGCGGGACGGGACGTTCGACGGCGCCGGTCCCGATGCGGTCACGGACCGGACGCGTGCCGGTCACCGGGTCCGGGCGGGGGCGTCAGCGGGGTCTGAGAGAGTGGGGTCCATGAGCGCAACGGGTACGGGCACGGGGCATGTCGTCGTCATCGGGGCCGGGATCGCGGGGCTGGCCGCGGCGCACCGGCTGCTGGAGCGCGGCTCGCGCGTGACCGTGCTGGAGGCCTCGGAGAGAGTCGGCGGCAAGCTGCTGCCCGGCGAGATCGCGGGTGTCCGCGTCGACCTGGGCGCCGAGTCGATGCTGGCCCGCCGGCCCGAGGCGGTCACCCTGGCCCGCGAGGCGGGTCTCGCCGACCGGCTGCGGCCGCCGGCCACCGCCACCGCGTCGATCTGGACCCGGGGTGCCCTGCGGCCGATGCCCAAGGGCCATGTCATGGGCGTCCCCGGCACCGCCGCCGCGCTGTCCGGGGTGCTGTCCGAGGAGGGCCTCGCCCGCATCGAGCGCGACGCCGACCTGCCCCGCACCGAGGTCGGCGACGACGTGGCGGTGGGGGAGTACGTGGCCGCCCGGCTGGGCCGGGAGGTCGTCGACCGCTTGGTGGAACCCCTGCTCGGCGGGGTCTACGCGGGCGACGCGTACCGGATCTCGCTGCGTTCGGCGGTCCCGCAGCTCTATCAGGCAGCCCGGACCCATGACTCGCTGACCGAGGCCGTCCGCGAGATCCAGGCCAAGGCGGCCGCCGGCCCGCAGACCGGGCCGGTCTTCATGGGCATCGAGGGCGGCGTCGGCACCCTGCCGCTCGCGGTGGCCGAGTCGGTGCGGGCCCGCGGCGGCGAGATCGTCACCGGCACGCCCGTGACGGAGCTGCGCAGGGTCCCGGCCGCGGCCGACCACGACGGCTCCCGGCCCGCCGCCGGACCCGGCCCCTCGACCACGGCCGCCGGCCCGGCCGACGTCGGTTCCGGGCCCGTGGCCGCGGACGGCTCGCGCACCGTCTGGCGGGTGGTCGCCGGGGACCGGGTGCTGCATGCCGACGCGGTGGTCGCGGCCGTTCCGGCGCCCGCCGCCGCCACCCTCCTGCGCGCCGAGGTGCCCGCCGCCGCGGCCGAACTGGCCGCCGTCGAGTACGCCTCGATGGCCCTGATCACCCTCGCCTACCGCCGCGCCGACCTCGCCCTGCCCGAGGGCAGCGGCTTCCTGGTGCCGCCCGTCGACGGCCGCACCATCAAGGCGTCCACCTTCGCCTCCCAGAAGTGGGGCTGGATCGCCGACGAGAACCCGGACGTCGTCGTCCTGCGCACCTCGGTCGGCCGGTACGGCGAGACCGCCGTCCTCGGCCGCGAGGACGCCGGCCTCGTCGACGTCTCCCGGCACGACCTGCGCGCGGCCACCGGCCTGGCCGCGGCCCCCGTCGCCACCCGCGTCACCCGCTGGACCGACGGCCTGCCCCAGTACCCGGTCGGCCACCACGCGCGCGTGGCCCGCGTCCGCGAACACGTCGGCAAGCTGCCGGGCCTCGCGGTCTGCGGCGCGCAGTACGACGGGGTGGGCATCCCCGCCTGCATCGCGAGCGCGTACGCGGCGGTGGACCAGCTGGCGGGCGACCTCGGCGGCGTCGAGGAGCTGACGGCCGACCCGGTGCAGAGCCTGCACGGCGGAGCGGGAGAATAGGGACCATGAGTGACGACGCCCCCACCACCGAGTCCGGCAGGGTCCCGAACAAGGGCAAGCTGGCCAAGGACCTCAACGAGGTCATCCGCTACACCCTGTGGTCGGTCTTCAGGCTGAAGGACGTGCTGCCCGAGGACCGCGCGGGCTACGCCGACGAGGTCCAGGAGCTGTTCGACCAGCTCGCCGCCAAGGACGTGACCGTCCGCGGCACCTACGACGTCTCCGGGCTGCGCGCCGACGCCGACCTGATGATCTGGTGGCACGCGGAGACCAGCGACCAGCTGCAGGAGGCGTACAACCTCTTCCGCCGCACCAGGCTCGGCCGCGCCCTCACGCCGGTCTGGTCGAACATGGCGCTGCACCGCCCCGCCGAGTTCAACCGCTCGCACATCCCGGCCTTCCTCGCCGACGAGACCCCGCGCAACTACGTCAGCGTGTACCCGTTCGTGCGGTCGTACGACTGGTACCTGCTGCCCGACGAGGACCGCCGCCGGATGCTCGCCGACCACGGCAAGATGGCCCGCGGCTACCCGGACGTGCGGGCCAACACGGTCGCCTCGTTCTCGCTCGGCGACTACGAGTGGCTGCTGGCCTTCGAGGCCGACGAGCTGTACCGCATCGTCGACCTCATGCGCCACCTGCGTGCCTCCGAGGCCCGGATGCACGTCCGCGAGGAGGTCCCCTTCTACACCGGGCGCCGTAAGTCGGTGGCCGAGCTGGTCGCGGGCCTCGCCTGACCGGTCGTCAGCGGTGGTCGGCCTTGCCCTTCAGGGAGTCGCGCAGGTTCTTCCGCCGGGCATGGTCGGCCGTCGGCTTCGGCTCGGCGTGGCCCGCGCAGGAGGCGTGCCGGTCCGGGAGCCGGCCCTCCAGCAGGTAGGCCTCCAGGTAGCCGTTCACGCACTTGTTGGGGCCGCCGCCGATGCCGTGCGTGCCCGCGTCCCGCTCGGTCACCAGCACCGAGTCGGCCAGCCGCCGGTTCATCTCCAGCGCGCCCGCGTACGGCGTGGCCGCGTCCCGCTCGGCCTGGAGGATGAGCGTCGGCGGCAGCTCGCCGGGGCCCGTGCGCACGTCGAGGGCCTTCTGCCGGGGGACCGGCCAGTAGGCGCACGGCAGGTTCATGAAGGCGTTGTCCCAGGTCTCGAAGGGCGCCACGCGGGCCAGCCGGGTGTTGTCCCGGTCCCAGGTGGCGAAGTCCCTCGGCCAGGGGGCGTCGTTGCACTCGACGGCCGTGTAGACCGCGGTGCCGTTCTCCGCCTCGGCGGCCGTCTCCGCCGCCGGTGCCGCCAGCCGGACCAGGGGCTTGGCGTCCCCCTTCAGGAACTTCGACAGCGCCTCCGCCCGGCTGGGCCAGTAGTCGTCGTAGTACCCGGCCGACAGGAACGCGCCCTGCAGCTGCCCCGGCCCGACCTTTCCGCCGGCCGCCTTCTTGGTCAGCCGCCGGACCGCCTTGTCGTAACTCGCCTGCACCTTCGCGGCCGTGTCGCCCAGCCCGTACACGTCGTCGTGCTTGGCGATCCAGTCCCGGAAGTCCGCCCAGCGGCCCTCGAACGCGGCCGACTGCTCCAGGTTGTCCCGGTACCAGATCCGCTCCGGGTCCGGGTTCACCGCCGAGTCCAGCACCATCCGCCGCACGTGCGAGGGGAACAGGGTCGCGTACAGCGCGCCGAAGTAGGTGCCGTACGAGGCGCCCATGAAGGTCAGCCGGTCCTCGCCGAGCGCCGCGCGCAGCACGTCCAGGTCACGGGCGTTGTTGAGCGAGGTGTAGTGGCGGAGCCTGCTCCCGGAGCGCTTGAGACAGCCCTGCGCGTACGCCTTCGCCTCCTTGATCCGGGCCTTCTTGTACGACTCGGAGGGGTGCGTCGGCGACTGCGACGGCGCCTTGAAGAACTGCTTGGGGTTCACGCAGGACAGCGGGGCGGAGCGGTCGACGCCGCGCGGGGCGTAGCCGACCAGGTCGTAGGCGGCGGCGATGCGCTTCCACTCGGGCAGCACGCCGATCATCGGGAAGAGCATGCCGGAGGCGCCGGGGCCGCCCGGGTTGTAGACCAGGACGCCCTGCCGGGGCACCTTGCGCTTGCTGTTGTGCGGGTCCTTGTGGGTGGCCGTCACCCGGCTGACGGTCAGTCTGATCTGCTTGCCGTCCGGGTGCGCGTAGTCCAGCGGGACGCTCACCGTGCCGCACCGGAAGGTGTCCGGCGCCTCCAGGTCGGTGGCGCATCGGCCGAAGTCGATGCCCGCCGCGCGCGCCCGCGCGGCGGCCACGGCGGTACCGCGCAGTTCGGCCGCCGCGGAGTCCGGGACGCGGGGGGCGCTCCCGGCCGGGGCGGCGGCCAGAGTGGTCAGGATCAGGGACCCGGCGGCCGAGTACAGGACGGGGGCTCTCAATGGCGTATCCCTTCGGTGCACGGCTGCGGTGGCGTGGCGGCAACGGCGCCGCAGCGACTGCACGGCAGCAATAAAAGGGATATTTCGACCGGTGGTCGGCGAACGCAAGCACCATGGGCCGGTGTCGGCGCCCGATCCCCCTATGCGCCCCCGCTCACTCCCGCGGGAGCTGGTCCCGGTGTGCGAAGGCCGCACGCAGCTCCGGCTCGCCGATCGCCCGGATGCCGCGTACCGCGACGGAGGCCAGCAGCGAGTGGTCGTCGGCCGCGCGGTTCGCCCCCCGCTGCACCGCGCCCAGCAGTCGCAGGCCCGCGGGGGAGGCCCACCGCGAGTACGGGTGCGCCTCGACCCTCGCGATCGCCAGACAGCTCAGCGCCAGGGTGAGGGGCAGCGCGAACCAGACGGCGACCAGGTCGCGCGGCAGCTCGGTCGGGGCGGGCAGGGTGAGCGCGGCGACGCCGAGCCCGAGGACCGCCAGCGCGGCGGCCCGGACCTGCCGGACACCGGAGGCGACCGTCGTCCGGGCCGCCGCGTCCGGCACCGCGAGCCCCGCCCGCACCAGCCCCTCGCCCAGGCTGCGCACGGCGTCCGTGTCGGCCGCCGCCGAGCGCACCGGTGCTATCCGGGACTGTCCGCCGGGCCCGATGGCCCCTATCACCGACCGCTCCATCTCGTCCCGCCCCCGCGGGTCCACGACGGTCGCCCAGCCGGTGTGGGCGAGCAGCAGCCGCCGTTGCCGGGCCATGGACACCATCGTCAGGTCGGCGACCCGGGCGGGGCCGCCGGACAGGAACGCGGCCTCGTACAGCGTCAGATCGTGCCCCCGGGCCGCGTCCGCGTCGACGGCCGCCGTCCGTACGGCGGCCAGGCACAGCCGGGTGCAGGCGGTGCCGGTGACGGCCCAGGCCAGGAGCAGGAGAAGGACCCAGAACATGACACGTTTCTATGCCTGCGGCCTGGCCACCGCCATGCCCTGTTCACATTCCGGACCGAGTGTTGTGGGTATGTGACGTTCCGTTTCCCGTGCAGGTCAGGGGTTCTGGGACGTCGGCTCCGGGGCCGCGGTGGCGGGCGGCAGCGGGTACGTCGAGGACGGCGACGGTGCCGGGGCGGCGCCGACCGGGGTCGCGTCGGCGGGGGCGACGACCGGCGGCGAGGCCACGGGGGAGGGCGTGACGGCCAACTGCTGCGCGAGCGTGGCGAAGTCGACGTAGCCCGTGGCCTCCAGGACCTTGATGTGGTCCAGGACGGTGCTGTTGGCGTCGTCGGCGAGATCGCGGACCAGGGTGTTCTGGGTCGCGGCGCGGACCTGGGCGACCACCGTGAAGACCCGGCCGTGGGCCAGCCGCACGATGTTCGCGAACTCCCGGTCGAAGTCCTGCCCCTGCGCGGCGTTCAGGGTGGCGAGCCACTGCTGCTGCTGGGCGTTGGGCGCGTTGGGGATCGGCACGCCGAGCTGGGCGGCGACGGTGCGGACGTGGGCGTCGAGCGAGGTGTGCCCGTCGACGAGGTGCTGTCCGGCCGTCCGTACGGCCGCCGTGGTGCCCTTCTGCTCCGCCAGCTCGCCGGCCGGCAGCTCCCAGAGCCCGGCGAGCCGGACCTTGACGATGAAGTCCCGGTCCTGCGCGGACAGCGGGCCGTACGCCGTCGTCACGGTCTGGGCGCTGAGCACGTTCACCGAGCCGGTCGGGTCCGAACGGTCGGCGTACGACCAGATCGGGAACACCAGGGCGGCGAGGGTCGCCGCGAGGCAGACGATGATCAGCGACGTACCGCTGAACATGCCTCGTCCCTGGACGGGGTGTCGGGGTCGCGCGCGCATGATGCCTCCTGCACCGCACGGTGGGGCTTCGCCGTGCGGGGTTGGCATAGTACCGAGCGGTTCCGGACGGTTGTTCGGCCGAGGCCCGGTGGGGGGTCGGCCGCGCAGTTCCCCGCGCCCCTCACGGGGCACGTCGTAGCCGCGGGCAGGCGTGCCGCAGGGCGATGGGGGTCCCCCCGCTCGAGCGAAGCCGAGAGTGGGGTAGGGTGGGCGCGGCGGCACCCGGCAAGCGCCGGTGAGCGTCCCCACCCCCCGGCCACTACCCGCGCCGCAGCAGCACCCTCCGCGCCAGTGACCGCCGAGGTGCCGTCGCCCCCGCCCGCTCCAGCCACCACCTCTCCAGCCGCCGCCGGGAATCCGCGTCCCGCACCCGCCCCTCCCGCAGCAGCACCCCCGCGAACTCCAGCGCGTCCCGCCGGTAGCCCCCCGTCAACGGCCGCTCCAGCGCGTACGCCAGGAACGCCGCCCGATAGCCGTCCCCCAGGATCCCCGGCAGCTCCGGTGCCACCTTCGCCACCACGTCCGCCCGCTTGGCGGCCAGCGACCGTGCCTGCACCCCCATCCGCACCCGGTCGAACCCCTCCGGCACCGGCGTCCCCGCGACCAGCGACGACAGCATCGCGGCCTGCGCGAGCCCGACCCGCTGCCGGGCGGCGTCGCAGACCTCCGGCGCGGTCGCCGCGGGCGAGGGCTCCCGGCGCCCGCCACGGGCCACCGTGCCCCCGGCCCCCGCCGCCACGGCCGCCCGGATCGCCGCCAGCTCCCGCTCCAGCTCGGCCGGTTCCGGGAAGTTCTCGTCCCGCTCCAGCAGCACACCCGGCGGCGCCACCCGGGACGCGAGGCCGGTCAGGACGGCGAGGACCGCCGGGGGCACCGGGTGGGCGTGGCTGTCGTGCCAGACGCCGTCCCGCTCGAAGCCGCCCGCGACATGGACGTAGGCGATGGCCTCGACGGGCAGGTCGGCGAGCGCCTCGGCCGGGTCCTCGCCCCGGTTGACGTGGTTGGTGTGCAGGTTCGCCACGTCGATCAGCAGCCGTACCCCGGTGCGGTCCGCGAGGTCGTACAGGAACTGCCCCTCGGTCATCTCCTCGCCCGGCCAGGCGATCAGCGCGGCGATGTTCTCGACGGCGAGCGGCACGGGCAGCGCGGCCTGGGCGACACGGACGTTCTCGCAGAGCACGTCGAGGGCGTCCCGGGTGCGGGGGACGGGGAGCAGATGGCCCGCCTCCAGGACGGGCGACGCCGTCCGCGGACCGCCCGCGCGGACGAACGCGATGTGCTCGGTGACCAGCGGCGAGCCCAGCGCCGCGACCCGCTCGGCGAGTGCGGTGAGCCGGTCCTCGTCCGGACGGTCCGCGCCGCCGAGCCCCAGCGAGACGCCGTGCGGTACGACCGTCACGCCCCGCTCGCGCAGCCGCCGCAACGACTCGGGGAGGTGACCCGGGCAGGTGTTCTCGGCCACGACCTCGACCCAGTCGATGCCCGGCATGCGCTCCACGGCGTCCGCGATCTCCGGCCGCCAGCCGATGCCCGTTCCCAGCCGCTCGACGGTCATGGTCCGCCCCCCTTCTGCACCGAGTGAGGGGGGTATGGCCCCGGAGCGCGTCCGTGAACCTCGTTGCCTGCCGCTTCAGAGCAACATTTGAGGTTCGCGGCCGCGCTCCGGGGAGCTCTTCGGTCAGCCCCCGAGTACGCCGAGCGAGTCCGACGGGTCCGGGCGCCCGGTGTTCACCGTGCCCGGAGCGCCGGGGGAGGGCCTGGACGTGGTCCGGACGTTGCCGCTGGCCTGGGCGGCGGGCGCGGAGGGCACCACCACGCCGGGCGCCGGTATCGCCGGACCGGTCGGGCTGGCCGTGGCCGCGCCGGCGACCTCGTCGGCGATGGCCTCGAAGTCGACCTTGCCGGTCTTCTCCAGGATCGTGATGTGGTCGAGCACGGTCTGGTTGGTGTCGGAGGCGAGCTGCCGCACGAGGCTGTTGCGCGTGGAGTTCCGGACCGCCCCGACCGCCGGGAAGATCTTGCCGTGCGCGGCCCGCAGCAGGTTCACGAACTTGTACTCGTACTCCGCGCCGGTCGCCGCGGACATCTCGTCGAGCCAGCCCTGCTGCTGCTCGTTCGGCACGTTGGGCAGCTCGACGCCCAGCTGCGCCGCGACGATCCGGACCCGTTTGTCGAGGTCCGTGTGGCCGACGATGAGATGGTCGCCGGCCTCCTTGATCGCCGAGCTCGGCGCCCGCTGGACCGCCTGCTGGCCGGCCGGCAGCTCCCACAGCCCGGCCAGCCGGACCCGCACGATCAGATCGCGGTCGGAGGCGGACAGCGGGCCCCACTGGGTGGCCACGGTTCCCGCCGCGAGATTTGCCTGTCCGGTCCCGGAGCGGTCGGCGTACGACCACACGGGGTAGGCGAGCGCGCCGAGCGTGGTGGCGAGGGCCGCCATGATCAGGGCCGTACCGTTGAAACGCCGCAAGGGAGGCCTCCCCGTGTCGCTGGTTCTGTGCCAGGACGTACGGGCGGGGCGGCGGCGCTGTTCAAACAAACGGCAAAGTTTCCAACGGGCGGTAAAAAACCCCAGCTCGGAGCACTAGCCGCGGAGCGCGGGATGATCCGCGACCACCGTGCAGCTGCCCGGGGCGATCTCGGTGAACCCGGCGTCCCGTACCAACGGCAGCCCGCTGCCCGTCAGTTCAGGCCACTCGGCCGGGTCGGCGGTCCGCACGGTGAGCGGGAAACCGGCGTCGCGCCAGGCGTCCCGTTCCTCCTCCGGCAGTGCCCACCAGGCCAGTTGGGCCCCGTGTCCGGTCTGCGCCATCGCCTTGCCGGCCGACATCTCCAACTCCGGGTTCAGCCACAGCACCGGCGCCGACCGGTCGGCGCCCACCGGCGGCTCCGGATCGTCCAACTCGGTCCCGGACACCTGCAACTTGGCCAGCTCCCTGGGCCACCCGTCCAGGGGAACCGGCGGGAACACCCGTACCTCGGCGGACTTCCCCGTGAGGGTGATCCCGGGCAGCTCCCCGGCCCGCCGCCACTCGGCGCCCCGCGCCCGTCGCACCACCTTGCGGATCCGCGCGTCCTCCCAGTCCCGGACGGCCTCGGCCCACTCCCCGTCGCCGAGGGCCCGCGGGTCGCTGAGCATGGTCAGGACGGCCCGAGCGGCCGTTTCGAGTGCGTCGGTGCGGGCCGGGGGAGCAGACTTCTCCATGCGCACGACGAGAGGCAGTACGAACTGGGGTGCTTCGTCCCGGCTGTTCGCCGAGACCTGGAAGGGAGCGCTCACCGCACCAACCTATAAGGGGCGCGGGGAACCGCGCGAACGGCCCCCGCACACCCGCAGACCGCGTACAACCGAAACTCACCACCCCGATCCCGCACGACAATGTCCCCCATGCATCGTGATCTTGAACTGGCCCGCGTAGGCCGCCGTTACGGCATACGCGGCCCCTGGGTGTTAAGAGGCGTCGACCTCACCCTCACCCCCGGCTCCCTCACCCGCGTGGAGGGAGCGAACGGCACCGGCAAGTCCACCCTGCTCCGCCTCGTCGCCGGCATAGACACCCCCACCGAGGGCCGTATCACCGGCCGCCCCCGTACCGCGTACGTGCCCGAGCGCTTCCCCTCGGCCCTGCCCTTCACCCCCTCCGGCTACCTCACTCATCTCGGCACCGTGCACGGCCTCTCCCGCCGGTCGGCCGCCGCCCGCGCGGCGGACTGGCTGGAGCGCTTCGGCGCCGCGGCCTACGCGGCCACCCCCATGGCCCAGCTCTCCAAGGGCACCAGCCAGAAGGTCGCCGTCGCCCAGGCCCTGCTCGCCGACCCCGAACTCCTCGTCCTCGACGAGGCCTGGACCGGCCTGGACGCCGAGGCCCGCGCCGAACTGGAGCGGGCCGTCGCCGAGCGCACCGCCGCCGGGGGCGCCGTGGTGTTCGTCGACCACGATCCCCGGCGCCTCGCGGGCGTGCCCGACGCGGTCCACCAGGTCGTCGCCGGCACCCTCGAACCCCGTACCGCGCAGGCGGCCCCACCCGTCGGCCCGCTCACCGTGGTGACCGCCCGGGGCCCGGCCGGCGGACGACTCCCCGCCGACGCGACCCGCCCGTCGGCCTCGGCCGCGGAACCGACCCCCGGCACCTACCGTCTTACGGTTCCCGCGTCCCACTCGGACGTGGTGCTGCGCGCCCTGCTCACCGCCCAGCCGCCCTGGCACGTGGTCTCCGTCAGCCCCCCGGACGTCCCGCCGGACGAGAAAGACCGCCCATGACCGCACTCCTGCGCTACCAGACCGCCCTCCTGCTGCGCTCCCAGCGCTGGCTGCCGCCGGTGATCCTGTACGCCGTGTTCCTGGGCGTGGGCGTGCAGAGCGGCCAGCCGGTGCTGGACTCGCTCGGCTACGCGGCCGCCGCGCTGCTGCCGGTGGCCGCCTGGCTGGTACGGATCTGTGTCACGGGTGAACCGCCGGCCGCCCGCGCCTGCGTCGCCGCGGCGCGCGGCCCGGCCAGGGCCCACCTGGCCGCCCTGCTCACCGCCCTCTTCGCCGCCGCGCTGCTCGGCACGGCGGCCACCCTGGTCGTGACGGTCATCAGTCGGCACGCCACCAACGACCACCGGCTCCCCGTACCACCCCTGCGGGCCGGAGCCGCCGGTCTCCTCGCGATCCTCGCCTGCGCGCTGCTCGGCAGCGCCGTCGGCGCGCTCACCAACCGCCCGCTGCTGCGCTCGCCGGGCCGGGCGGTGCCCGCGATGCTGCTGGCCGCCCTGCTCTCCATGGTGGTGGCGGGCTCTCCGGCGCACGCGGCGGTCAGCGGCCTGGTCACCGGCTCGGAGTCCGGCCGGATCCCGGTCTCCCCGCTGCCTGCGGCCGCGGCGGCCCTGCTCACCGCCGCCGCCTTCGCCCTGGCCTCGGCCCTCAGCGGCCGCCGCTCACCCTGAACAGGCGCTCCGCTGCGCCTCCTGCCACTCGCACCGGGGGCACAGGGTGATCCCCCGGTACGACTCCGGATACTCGGTCGGCTCCCGGCACAGCACACACTCGGCGTACGGCGGCCCGTCCGCCGCCCGCGGCCGTGCCGCCCCGGTGCCCGTGGTGCAGCAGCCCTCGTCGCTCATGCCTCCAGCGTAGGACGGTCACCGGTGGCCGGGTGTCTCCCCGATCAGCTCGGAGACCTTCACGAACCGGAAGCCCTGCTTGCGCAGTTCCGGTACGACGGTGCGGACCACCTGTTCGGTGGTCGGGGCGGCGCTGCGGGTGCAGTGCATGACGACCACGGAACCGGGCTTCACCCCGTCCAGCACCTGCTTGGCCACCGCGTCGGCGTCCGTCGCGAACGCGTCCCCGCTCACCACGTCCCACTGCACCGCGGTGACCCCGAGCGGGCCGACCGCGCGCAGCGCCTGCCGGTCGTAACAGCCGCCGGGGAAGCGGAAGTACGGCATCGGGTGCGGTACTCCGGCGCGGAGCAGCGCGGCGTAGGCGCGCTCCACGTCCGACTTCATGTTCGCGGCGGAGACGGTCGGCAGGCCGTAGCAGTCGCCGGTGAACGCGTAGTGGCTGTAGGAGTGGTTGGCGACCTCGAACTGCGGGTCACGGCCGAGGGAGCGGGCCTGGTCCGGGTACTCGTCGGCCCAGCGGCCGGTCATGAAGATCGTGGCCGGCACCTTCAGCCGGCGCAGGGTCGCGATCAGCGCCGGGTTGTCGAAGTGCTCGCCCGCGGCCGCGCGCGGCCCCTGGTCGGCGGTCATGTCGGCGTCGAAGGTGAAGGCGACGGTCTTGCCCAGGGTGCGCGGACCGTTCATGAAGACGGGTGCCGCACCGCCGGGGCCGGGGGCGAGGGTGGGCGGCGGGGTGGCGGAGGAGGAGGGCCTGGAAGGGGCCGGGGGGCCGGCGTGGGGCGCCTCGGTGGTGCCGCAGGCGGCGAGCGCGGCGCCCAGGGCGACGCAGACGGCGGTCGTACCGGCAAGACGGCGTGCTAGTCGGATCACCGTATGAACGTAGGTCGGTATGTCCGATTCTCCGGGGTGGCGCGGCGGACGGCGCGGCCCCGGGTCACCCGGGCGGCGGCCCTGTCCGCAGGGTACTCCCGGTGATCTTGGCCGGGGCGTCGCCGTTCGGCCCCGGCGGCTGGTGGCCGGACCGCTCCAGGAACCGCAGCAGTTCCACCGGGAACGGCAGGACCAGGGTGGAGTTCTTCTCCGCGGCCACCGCCACGATCGTCTGCAGCAGCCTCAGTTGCAGGGCCGACGGGGTGTCCGCCATCTGCTGGGCCGCCTCGGCCAGCTTCCTCGACGCCTGGAGCTCGGCGTCGGCGTTGATGATCCGGGCCCGGCGCTCCCGGTCGGCCTCTGCCTGGCGGGCCATCGAGCGCTTCATGGTGTCCGGCAGGGACACGTCCTTGATCTCGACCCGGTCCACCTGCACACCCCAGCCCACCGCCGGGCTGTCGATCATCAGCTCCAGGCCCTGGTTGAGCTTCTCGCGGTTGGAGAGCAGGTCGTCCAGGTCGCTCTTGCCGATGATGGAGCGCAGCGAGGTCTGGGCCATCTGCGAGACGGCGAACTTGTAGTCCTCGACCTTGACCAGCGCGCTCACCGCGTCGACCACCCGGAAGTAGACGACGGCGTCCACGCGCACGGTGACGTTGTCCCGGGTGATGCCCTCCTGGGCGGGGACCGGCATCGTGACGATCTGCAGGTTGACCTTGTACAGCCGGTCCACGAACGGGATCACCAGGTTGAAGCCGGGCGTCCGTACGTCACCCGTGACCCGGCCGAGCCGGAACAGCACCCCTTGCTCGTACTGCTTGACGACCCGCGCGCCGGCGGCCAGGTACAGCGCGCCGAAGCACAGCGCCGCCACCACCGCGACCAGCAGCTCCTGAACCATCACGACCTCCAGGTAAAGAGGTCCAATATGTCTGCTGATGCAACGATATGCCCGATGGTGGGGTCCGGGCCACGATCGCCGGGAAGCGGGTCCGGGCGGCAGGCGCGGGAAGCGGGTCCGGGCCGGGATGCCGAGGGGCGTCGGCATCCCGGCCCGGGGCGGCCTCCGGTTCGGACGGCCGTGACCGAGGCGCGTGGCTCAGCCGGCCGTGACTCTCACCGGCTCGGTGCCCGCGTCGCTGTGCCGCTGGGCCCAGCTCTCCAGCGCGGTCCGGCAGGCGTGGTCGAGATGGTGCAGCCCGGAGAGGTCCACCCGGATCGGGCGGTCCTGGGGCAGCGCCTCCAGGCTGTCGAGGATCTTCGGCAGCCGCAGGAAGGTCGCGTTGCCGGACAGGTGGGCGTCGATCGGCCCCGAGCCCTTGTCGACGATCTCCAGTTTCAGGTGCGAGGCCTCCCAGGCCGTCTTGACGATGGACAGGGCGAGCCCGATCAGCACGCCTTCGAACATGCTCACCGCGACGATCGACACCGCCGTGACGACGAGGATGAGCGCCTCGCCCCGGTGCTCACGCCACAGCACGGCCAGCGCCCGCACCGGGATCAGCTTGGCGCCCGAGTGGACGAGGACGCCGGCGAGCGCCGGGATCGGTATCCAGCCCAGGACGCCCGGCAGCAGCGCCGCGAACAGCAGCAGCCAGACGCCGTGCAGCACCCGGGACGCCTTGGTGCGGGCGCCCGCCTGGACGTTGGCCGCGCTGCGCACGATCACCGCGGTCATCGGCAGCGCGCCCAGCACCCCGCAGAGCGCGTTGCCCGCGCCCTGGGCGACCAGTTCCCGGTCGTACTCGGTACGCGGACCGTCGTGCAGCCGGTCCACGGCCGCCGCGCTGAACAGCGACTCGGCGGACGCGATCAGCGTGAACGCGACGACCGTGCCGATCAGCCCGACGCTCGCCAGCTCGCCGAAGGCGCTCAGCGGCGGCGGCTGCACGGAACCCAGCAGCCCCCGCACCTCGACGGTGGCCACCGGAAGGCTCAGGAGGAACGCGGCCAGGGTGGCGAGGCCGACGGCGGCCAGCGGTCCGGGGACCGTCCGTACCTTCGCCGGGGCGTGCTTCCACAGCACCAGGACCGCGACGGTGCCCGCGCCGAGGGCGAGTGAGGCCAGCGCCTCGCCGTCCCCGAGGGCGTCCAGGAACGCCCCGGGCAGCCCGGCGATCTTGCCGGGGCCCGAGTCGGGGGCCTTGGTGGCGAGCGCCGGATACAGCTGGCCGGCGATCAGCACCAGGCCGATTCCGGCCAGCATGCCCTCGACGACCGAGATCGAGATGGCCCGGAAATAGCGCCCCAGCCTCAGCACGCCCATGGTGATCTGGAGGACGCCGGTGGCCAGCACGATCACCCCGAGCAGTGGCAGCCCGAACTCCCGCACCGCCTCGAAGACGAGCACGGTCAGGCCGGCGGCCGGCCCCGACACCTGGAGGCTGCTGCCCCGCATCAGCCCGGTGACGAGACCGCCCACGATGCCGGTGACCAGGCCGAGTTCGGCCGGGACACCGGAGGCCACGGCCACGCCCACGCAGAGCGGGAGCGCGACCAGGAACACGACGAGGGAGGCGGCGAAGTCCTGGCGTATGTAAGGGAATTTGCTCATCGCGGCGCTCACAGGGCCTCGAAGGTGTCGGTGCCGGCGCGGTGTTCGCGCACGGCACCGGTGTGGACCTCGTAGTACCAGCCGCGCAGGGTCAGTTCACCCGCCGTCAGCTTCTTGTCGATGCAGGGGTACGAGCGCAGCCGCAGCAGCTGGGCGAGCACGTGGTTCTGCACGCCCTCGGCCACGGCCGGGTCCTCGGCCGCCCCGCTCGGGCGCGGCTCGGCGCTGGCCAGCCAGTCCCGTACGGCGGGTACGGCGGTCAGGTCGTCGCCGCGTACCAGCGCGCCGACGGCGCCGCAGTGCGAGTGCCCGCAGACTACGATGTCGCGGACGCCGAGCACCTCCACGGCGTACTCGATGGTGGCCGCCTCGCTGGTGGGGTGGACCGAGACGTAGGGCGGGACGATGTTGCCCGCGGTGCGCAGCTCGAAGAGCTCGCCCGGGCGGGCGCCGGTGATCAGGGCCGGGACGACCCGCGAATCGGAGCAGGTGATGAAGAGCACCTGCGGTGACTGGCCTTCGGCGAGTCTGGCGAACTCCTCAGGGCGCTGTCCGAACGTACGGGCGTTGTCGATGAGGGGCTGCATGGTGTGTGGACTCCTCCTGGCGCGCTACAGCGGCGCGTCGGGCTTGCACGACGGTGGTGGGGGGATGTGGAGAGCACGGCGGGCCGGGGCGGAGCCCGGCAGCGCCCGCCCGGTCAGCAGCGGAAGACCTGAAGCGTGGCCGGGGAGTGCGCTCTCGACGCTCTTGACGTGCGGTGGTGCCTGGCCGTGGGAGGCACCGAGGTGCGTATGGCCTCGGTGTGCCGCGCGCTGTGCTGACGTTCGTCCGCACAGCCGGCGGTGGCGCTGCGATGGCGGTCGGCGGTCTGCGGCGGGCCGGTCGGCGCACCGCAGCGGCCATGGTCGCGGAGGGTGTACGACGTGTACGAGCCGTCGCGCCCGGCCTTCGCCGAGGACTTCGGCCCGGACTGGGCCTTGGCCTCGACATGACTGAGGGTGTGCGCGGCTGCGAAGGTTGCCGCAGGCGCGAAGAACTGGACGGCGAGCAGGGCGGCGGCCAGGAGCGAGAGCACGGTCCGGGCCGTCTTACCTCGGAACATGAGCCCCCCTCGCGGCAGTTCACACCTCTTGTGTGCACCAAGCACAAGTCAATGGTTGGTCAAGAAACACGTTAACCCTGCAAAGTTGTTTGCAGGGTTAAATCGGTGTTGCGAGCCGAAGAGAGCGTGGAAAATGCCGGTGGCGTGGCCTGATCGGGCTCTTGACCGGAGGGGGCTTGATCACATAGGCGGCCGGCCGGTGCGGGCTACCCGGCGGCCACGAGCCCCTTGGCGTCCCTGGCCAGGGCGGTCAGCCGGGATATCGCGCGGAAGTACTTCTTGCGGTAGCCGCCGTTCAGCATCTCCTCGCTGAACAGCCTGTCGAAGGGCAGCCCGGCGGCGAGGACCGGGACCTCGCGGTCGTAGAGCCGGTCCGCGAGGACCACGAGCCGCAGTGCGGTCGACTGGTCGGGCACCGGCTGCACGTCCGTCAGGCAGACGGCGCTCAGGCCGTCGGTCAGCGCGCCGTACCGGCTGGGGTGCACCTTGGCCAGGTGGTCCAGGAGCTGTGGGAAGGCGTCCAGGGAGGCGGCCGGGGTGGCGTGTGCCGCCTTGGTCACCTGCTCCTCGGAGAACGGCGCCGGCGCCTCGGGCAGGCCGCGGTGGCGGTAGTCCTCGCCGTCGATGCGCAGGGCGCGGAAGTGGGCCGACAGGCCCTGGATCTCACGCAGGAAGTCGGCGGCGGCGAACCGGCCCTCGCCGAGCTTGCCGGGCAGGGTGTTGGAGGTGGCGGCGAGCGCGACACCGGCGTCCACCAGGCGGCCCAGCAGCGTCGACACCAGGACGGTGTCGCCGGGGTCGTCCAGCTCGAACTCGTCGATGCACAGCAGGCGGTGGCCGGAGAGGGTCTGCACGGTCTGCTGGAAGCCGAGGGCGCCGACCAGGTTGGTCAGCTCCACGAAGGTGCCGAACGCCTTCAGCGCGGGCTCGGCCGGGGTGGCGTGCCAGAGCGAGGCGAGCAGGTGGGTCTTGCCGACGCCGTACCCGCCGTCGAGGTAGACCCCGCGCGGCCCGGCGGGCACCTTGGCCGCCCTGCTCCTGCCGAGGCCGAGGAAGCCGCGCCGGCCGCCGGTCGCCGCGTGCGCCCCGCCGAGACCGCCGGCGAACTCCTCCAGGACCCGTACGGCCTCGGTCTGGCTCGGCTGGTTCGGGTCCGGGAGGTAGGTGGCGAAGCGGACCGAGTCGAAACGGGGCGGCGGCACCATCTCGGCGACCAGCCGGTCCGCGGGGACGTGCGGCGAACGGGCGCACAGCGACAGCGGGGCCACGTCGGCTATGGGGCTGACCTCGGATGCGGCGGGAGAAGACGACACGGTCACCCATGTTAGTTGCCGTGCCACACTGCACGGCATGCGACGCCTGTTCCCTGTGACCGAACAAACACCACGACGGGCCTTCGGCGGTTCGGCCGAGGGGGCGGGTCCGGGGGGCGGGTCCGAGGCCTCCGGCGGGCCGGTCGGCGGGGAGGGGCCCGGAGCCGGGCCGAGTGCCTCCGGCGGCTTGGCCGAGGGGGCGGGGCATGGCGGAGGGTCCGAGGCCTCCGGCGGGCCGGCTGTGGGGGAGGGGCTTGCGGGCGGTGTGGGTGGCTCCGGGGCGGCGGCCGAGGGGGC
The DNA here is from genome assembly GCF_014645815.1 of Streptomyces fuscichromogenes. Taxonomy (GTDB): domain Bacteria; phylum Actinomycetota; class Actinomycetes; order Streptomycetales; family Streptomycetaceae; genus Streptomyces; species Streptomyces fuscichromogenes. The sequence continues at coordinate 436,914 of NZ_BMML01000004.1, forward strand.
GGCGTCCGGCGGTCCGGTCGGCGGGGTGCGTGCCGGGGCCGGGCCGGGCTCCGGTGGGGGGAGTGGTTCCGGTTCCGGGTTCGGATCTGTCGACCGGGAGTGGAGTCTCGGTGAGCTGGCGCTCGCCTACGCCTATCCCGAGTCCGCCGGGCGGGAGGTCTGGCTGCGGGCCAACATGGTGTCGACGCTTGACGGGGCCGGTCAGCACGACGGGCGGTCGCAGCCCATCTCCGGTGCGGCCGACATGCGCATCTTCGGCACCCTGAGAGGACTCGCGGACGTCGTCGTCGTCGGTGCGGAAACGGTACGGCAGGAGGGGTACCGGCCGGTACGCGAGCGGGCGGATTTCGCTGCGGCCCGGACCGCGGCCGGCCAGGCCGCGGTCGCCGCGGTCGCCGTCGTGACCGCGAGCCTCGACCTCGACCTCTCGCTCCCGCTGTTCACCTCGCCCCTCGTGCCCACCCTGATCCTGACCGGCGCGGCGGCCGCCCCCGACCGCGTCGCCGCCGCCGAGCGCGCCGGCGCCCGGGTGGTGATCGCCGGTGACGGCGTCGGCGTCGACCCCGCCCGCGCGGTCCGCGCCCTGGCCGGCCTCGGACACACCCGGCTGCTCACCGAGGGCGGTCCCCGGCTGCTCGGGCAGTTCGTCGCCGCCGACGTCCTCGACGAGCTGTGCCTGACGGTCTCCCCGATGCTCACGGCGGGCGACGCGCAGCGGATCGCCGGGGGACCCGGTGTCGCTGTACCCCGACGCTTCGAACTAGTGTCCCTCCTGGAGGAGGCCGGATTCCTGTTCGGCCGCTACCGCCGGTCCTGAAAACGGCGGAATATACCGTTCCGCTTAGCTTCCGGCGGGCAAACTGAATCCGGCAGTACCCGTGCGATCACGGGGCAGGATGGTTTCCGCAGGGGTGCTGGGCCCCACGAAGGACAGAGGGTCGAAGTGATCCTCTAAGGAGAAGAGGCGCCTGGTGTTCACAAGCGTTCTGATGATCGAGAAGGCCCTGACGTCCGCCGACGTGGAGTTCGTCACGACCTTGCACGGGGACGAGCAGGTCGCCTTCCATGTGCTGCTCCAGCCGCGCGGCGACCAGGCGGACCGCCTGCTGCGGGCCATCGACGACATCGCGCTCGGCGAACTCGACGAGGCCGCGCGCGAGCGGGAGACGCCGGAGGGAGAAGCGGCCAAGGGCCCCGCCGAGCAGGCGCTGGCCGTGTCCCTGACGGCTCTGCGGGCGGCGGGAAGCGCGGCGGAGGGGCGGCTGGTCGAGGACCACCCGCTGGACGCGCTGCGCAAGCTGGTGGAAGAGGTCGGCGCGGACGAGGTGATCGTGCTGACCGATCCGCACTACGTGGAGGAGTTCTTCCACCGGGACTGGGCGTCCCGGGCGCGGCACAAGGTGGGGGTGCCGGTGCTGAAGCTGTTCTCGCACAGCAAGGCCTAGACGCCGTAGGGGGTGCGGTGCGTTGTGGCTGGTCGCGCAGTTCCCCGCGCCCCCAGGTGGGGATGGCGTGCGTCCTTTGCGAAGCGACCCGTGGTGCAGCACATAGGCTAGGGCTGCTTTGGCACGTCACCGTCTCTGGGAGAAACACATGGCACCCGGCCTTCCTTCCGCCATGGAGCGACCGCACTTCATCGGGATCGGCGGCGCCGGGATGTCGGGGATCGCCAAGATCCTCGCCCAGCGCGGTGCCGAGGTGGCCGGGAGCGACGCCAAGGAGTCGGAGACCGCCGAGGCGCTGCGGGCGCTCGGCGTCACCGTGCACATCGGGCACGCCGCCGGGCACCTCGCCGACGACGCCAGCTGTGTCGTCGTCTCCTCGGCGATCCGGCAGGACAACCCGGAGCTGGCCCGCGCGGCCGAACTGGGCATCCCGGTGGTGCACCGCTCGGACGCCCTCGCCGCCCTGATGGACGGTCTGCGTCCGATCGCGGTCGCCGGCACCCACGGCAAGACCACCACCACGTCCATGCTCGCGGTGTCCCTGACCGCGCTGGGCCGGACCCCCTCGTACGCCATCGGCGGCGACCTGGACGCCCCCGGCTCCAACGCCCTGCACGGCGCGGGCGAGATCTTCGTCGCCGAGGCGGACGAGTCGGACCGCAGCTTCCACAAGTACGCGCCCGAGGTCGCCATCGTCCTCAACGTGGAGCTCGACCACCACGCCAACTACGCCTCGATGGACGAGATCTACGAGTCCTTCGAGACCTTCGCGGGCCGCATCGTGCCCGGCGGCACGCTGGTGGTCAACGCCGACCACGAGGGGGCGCGCGAGCTGACCCGGCGGGTGGCCTGCAAGGTGAACACGGTGACGTACGGGGAGGCCGCGGACGCCGACGTCCGGGTGCTGTCCGTCGTACCGCAGGGTCTCAAGAGCGAGGTCACCGTCCTGCTGGACGGCACCGAGCTGACCTTCGGGGTCTCCGTACCCGGCCGGCACTACGCGCACAACGCGGTCGCCGCGCTGGCCGCGGGCGTGGCGCTCGGGATCCCGGCCGCGGAACTCGCACCCGCCCTGGCCGCGTACACCGGGGTCAAGCGGCGCCTCCAGCTCAAGGGCGAGGCGGCCGGGGTCCAGGTCATCGACTCCTACGCCCACCACCCGACCGAGATGACCGCCGACCTGGAGGCCATGCGCGCCGCCGCCGGGGACGCCCGGATCCTGGTCGTCTTCCAGCCGCACCTCTTCTCCCGGACCCAGGAGCTGGGCAAGGAGATGGGCGACGCGCTGGCCCTCGCGGACGCCTCGGTCGTCCTCGACATCTACCCGGCCCGCGAGGACCCGATCCCCGGGGTCACCAGCGAGCTGATCATCGAGGCGGCACGGGCCGCGGGCGCCGACGTCACCGCCGTGCACGACAAGGACGAGGTCCCCGCCGTGGTCGCGGGAATGACGAAGCCCGGTGATCTGGTTCTCACCATGGGCGCGGGCGATGTGACCGACCTGGGCCCGAGGATCCTGGAACGCCTGGCGAAGTGAGGGGCTGAGAGTCATGTCGTACGACGTCGAGAAGCCGGACGAGCAGTGGCGGGCGGAGCTGTCGCCGGCCGAGTACGCCGTGCTGCGTCAGGCGGCGACCGAGCCGGCCTTCAGGGGTGAGTACACCGACACCAAGACCAAGGGCGTGTACTCCTGTCGCGCCTGTGGTGCCGAGCTGTTCACCTCCGGCACGAAGTTCGAGTCCCACTGCGGGTGGCCGAGCTTCTACGACCCGAAGGACACCGACGCGGTCGAGCTGATCGAGGACCGCACGCACGGGATGGTCCGCACCGAGGTGCGGTGCGCGCGCTGCGGCTCGCATCTCGGGCACGTGTTCGAGGGTGAGGGGTATGCGACCCCGACCGACCAGCGGTACTGCATCAACTCGATCTCACTGCGGCTGGAGCCGGACGAGGCGTGAGCCCCGCGGCGTGACCGGCCGCCGGCGGTGGGTCTCCGGGGGTCCCCGCGTGGTCGTGCGTCGGCACGCACGCGGGGACGCCCCGCCGGACCGCCGGGCGCGGCCCGGGTACTCCCCGGCCGCCCGTCAGCCGGTGCGCGAGGGACGCGTGCCGAGCCCGGCCAGGGCCCGCCGGTCGGTCTTGCCGGACGGCGTGAGGGGCAGCGCGTCCAGGACGCGATAGCGGTCGGGCATCATGTGCGGCGGGAGCTCGGTGCCCGCGTGCGCGCGCAGCCTGGCCTGCAGACCGTCCTCCTGCCCCGGTGCCGGGACCACGCAGGCGAGCAGGAGACTGCTCCCGGACGAGGTGGTGGCCACGGTGACGGCGACGTCGCTCAGCAGCCCGGAATCACGCAGGACGGCTTCTATCTCGCCGGGTTCGATGCGGAACCCGCGTACTTTCAGCTGCTGGTCGGCCCGGCCCGCGTACTCCAGCTCGCCGTCCGGCAGTTCCCGGGCCAGGTCTCCGGTCCGGTAGTGCGGCAGCGGCCCGGACACCGTCTCCAGGACGACGAAGCGCTCCCGGGTCAGCTCCGCCCGGTTGAGGTAGCCGGCCGACACCCCCGACCCCGACACCCACATCTCGCCGACGGTTCCCGGTTCCACAGGGCGCCGTTCCTCGTCGAGCAGCCGCACCGACAGATGAGGCAGCGGCCGTCCGATCGGCGAGAGCACGTCCCCGGCGAGGGCCGCGTCGTCCAGCGCCTTGTAGGTGACGTGGACCGTCGTCTCCGTGATGCCGTACATGTTGACGGCCTTCGGGCGGGACCCGCGAACCCGGTTCAGGAACTCCCGTACGACCGGGAGGTCCACGCTTTCCCCGCCGAAGACCAGGTGGCGCACGGACAGCGGCGGGGAGCCCGCCACGCTGTGGGCCTTCGAGGTGTAGCGGAAGACCGAGGGCACCTGGTTCAGCACGGTGATCCGCTGCTCCACCAGGAGGCCGACCAGTTCCTGCGGCGAGCGCGCCACCTCGTCGGGTACGACGACCAGGGTGCCCCCGGTGCTGAAGGCGCCCCACAACTCCCAGACGGAGAAGTCGAAACTGAGCGAGTGGAACAGCGTCCACCGCTCCTCGGGACCGAAGTCGAACAGCGGCACGGCCGCGTGCAGCAGGGCCAGCACGTTCCCGTGGGTCACCAGACAGCCCTTGGGGCGGCCGGTGGAGCCGGAGGTGTAGATGACGTAGGCGGTGTCGTCGGCGGTGGGCCGCGATCCCGGCCGCGCCCCGGCCGAGGCGACGGGCCCGTCCGGCTCGACCGCCGCCGACTCCTCGTCCAGGACGGTCAGGTCCTTGCCCAGCTCCACCTTGCGTGCCGCGGGGCCGGTGACGACCCGCAGGTCCGCGTCCTCGGCTATGTGACGCAGCCGTTCGGCGGGGTAGGACGGGTCGAGCGGCACATAGGCGGCGCCGGTCTTCAGGATCGCCAGAATCGTCACCACGGAGGCCGACGAACGGTCCACGAGGGCACCGACCAGGTCCCCCGGGCCCACACCGTGCCGGGCCAGGGTGCCCGCGAGCCGGTCCGAGCGGGTGTCCAGCTCCGCGTACGTCCACACCTGCGCGCCGTCCCGCAGGGCGACGGCCTCGGGAACCCGGGCGACGCACCGGCGGAACAGGTCCGGCAACGAGTCGGGATCCGGTAGCGGGGTCATGCGGTATCTCCTTCCGGCGTGCCAGGCTGCGGGCCCCGGCCCGCACGGCAGCGTCAACGAGGAACTTCCGGGACCGGGCCGGGGACCTGTCGGACCCGCCCGGCCGGGCGGAAGTGGTGCCCTGGGCCGGACACGACGGCCGCGAGACCGCTGTCGGCACCTGACACGTGGGTGTTCCTTCCCCGTCTTCGCCCGCAGCTCGGACCGACCGGCTAAACGTGCGGCAAAGAACGACGGTCGCTACGCCGGGGCGACCTCGAGGACGTAGGTACGGGCCAGGTCCTCGACGCGTTTGGGCACGAGTGCCGCCTCGGCCGTCGCGAGGAACACCAGACCGGTGGTCGAGGCGGAGTGCAGCCGGGTGCCGATGGTGTCGCCGGTCCGCGTGGACATCCGCACCTCGACCACATCCGGTACCCGGGCCAACTCCTCGGCGGTGGAGATGCGCACGACGCGTCCGGGCCGCACCGGCAGGTCGCAGTTGGCGATGATCTCGTCCCGCAGCGCCGCGACCGGACCGCTGACCCCGGCCGGGCGACCGAGCGAGGTGTCCATGAACACCCGCCAGAGGTCGATGCCGTACTTCATCCGGACCGCGTCGACGATGCCGCCGCCGGCCGGCCGGCAGGAGATCTCGCCGATCACGAACCCGTCGGGCGTCCCGAACAGCTCCATGTGCGTCACGCCGCTGTCCAGCCCGAGGGCGCTCACGGTGGCCTGGTGCAGCTCGTGGATCACCGCGACGGCCGGGTCGTCCTCGGGCAGCAGATACGAGCCGGTGAAGGCGTCCGTCCGGCCCAGGAGCGGCATGAAGTAGCGCTGCACGGCGGCGAATTCGACTCGTCCGCCCGAGACCACCCCGTCACAGTGGTACTCGCCCTCCATCTCGACGAACCGCTCGACGAGCAGCGGGCACGCGGCCCGGCGCAGACCGTCCGCGGCGGACGAGGCGAGCAGCTCGGTCAGCTCCTGGGCCGAGGACAGCAGGAAGGTGTTCATGGAGCCGGTACCGAGGGCCGGCTTGAGCACCACCGGCCAGCCGAGCTCGGCGGCAGCGGCGAGGGCCTGCTCGCACGACCCGATCACGCGGTGCGCGGCGACCGGCAGACCCGCCGCGGTGAGGACCGACTTCATCACCGCCTTGTTGGAGAACCGGTTGGCCGTCTCGAAGCCGATCCCGCCCAGCCCCAGGAACGAACGCAGATAGCCGCCGGCGGGCAGGCTCCGCTCGGACGGAGCCACCACGTGGTCGATCGGCCGGCGCGCCGACAGGTCCAGGGCCACCCGGCGGACGGCGGTCAGGTCGGCGATGTCGTCGACGAAGTGCAGCCGTACGTCCGGGGTGTACATCCGGGCGTACGAGCTTTCGGTGATGACGTCGATCTCGGCGTCGGGCGCCGCCGCGCGAAGCCGGTCCACCGCCTCGGACTTGCCGGAGTTCACCACCAACACGTGAGCGCTCATGCCAGTTCCGTCCGCGCGCGGTCGAGGTACCACAGGACATAGGCGTAGACGGCGAGCCAGGTCTGCGGGGTGGCGAGCGCACGCTCGTACTTCAGCCAGCCCGCGAGGGCGTTCGCCGCACCGACGTACAACCTCGCGCGCAGGACGCGCGGTTCGGTGTCCGGCCCGAGTCCGGCGAGCAGCCGCTCCTCGAACCGCGCCAGGTTGCCGTCCACGGTGAAGGGGGCCGTCAGCCCGGAGAGGTCGAGCGTGCCGTCCGGTGCCGCGGGCAACTCGGGCAGCAGCGCCTCGGACGTGCCGTCGGCGACGGCCTGGAGCAGCCCGCTCATCGGCAGCGCGCTGTGCAGCAGGGTCGCGAAGTCGTAGCTGGGATCGCCGAATCCGATGTCCGGCCGGTCCCGGCCGTCCCACACCGTGCGCGGGTCGACGAAGACCGGGGAGCCGTCGCCGCGGCGCAGCATGTTCTTGAGGTGTACGTCCCCGTGCACCAGGCATCCGGAGTCCGGCAGCAGCGAGGCCGAGGCCTCGTCCAGCCAGCGCGTCATGGCCGTGTACCCCGCCGGCCGGCTCCCGGTCGGCAGGACCACGTCGGCACCGAGTACGGTCCCCAGGTCCCAGCCGGGGAAGAAGGACCGGAAGGTCGCCACGAACCCCTCGTGCTCCACCACGGCGTGGAAACGCTCACGGAAGAGGTAGTCCGCGACGGTCGGCCGCTGTGCTCTGGCCGTCGACGTGTAGAGGACCCGCAGCAGTCGAAGGTGCGGTTCGAGCGCCGGCAGCGCCTCGTCGGCGAGCACGAACTTCGCCTTGTCGGCGAAGACGACATTGTCCAGGGTGAGCGGTTCGACCTGCTCCATCAGGGACGTCGCCTGCGCACCCTCGTGGTGCACCCCGTGCAGGACCGGGAACAGCGGGGGATGCCCCTGTGCCATGAGCCCGGTGTTCACCTCTGTCACGAACGCGGTCTCCGCGTCGATGACCGCGCGCGGCCCGACCTTGGCCACCAGCGGGACGCCCGCCTCGAAGGCCACGATGCCCAGTGAGTCCGCGCCGTTGGCGTAGGTGGCCGTGACACCGGACGACGTGACGGCCGAGCCGGTCCCGGCGGCCTCGGCCCAGTCGCGCAGCCGGTCGGCCGTGAGCAGGTCGATCACCGCGCGGGTGTGCGCCACGCTGTCGGTGATGCCGGTGACCAGGAGGCCGTCGCGCGACCCGCCCAGCACCATGGTCCAGCGCAGCAGGAAGCGGCCCTCGTCGACGTCGGTGTGCGGCACCAGCGCCGCGTCGTCCGCGGTGAACCTCGCGACGGACCGGCTGAGCGCGCCCAGATGGGCATGCTTCTCGGGCGGCTCGGTGCTCGCGGCGGCGACGGTGACGCCCAGCTGCGACAGCTGCCCCGACGCGGCGGACAACAGCAGCATCTGGTTGGTGCAGCCGGAGAGTTGCGCGTGCCGTTCGCCGACGCCGTGTCCGGGATAGGCGAACACCACGGACACCGCGCCCTCGGGCAGGGGCGTGCCGTGCCGATCGAGGACCGCGTGCACGGCGGCGCGCTCCTCGTCGGTCGTGATGCGCACGGTGCCATGCAGGTCAGTGGCCGTTGCGGCCGGGATGCTCACGGGTTCCGCACTCCTAACGGGACTCGACGGACGTGTTCTCGGCGAGGGACTGGACGATCTCCGCGGCGCGCATGGGCATCAGCGAGAGCAGCACTTCGCTGAACCCGTGGGTGGCCTCCGCGAAGCCTTGCAGGAAGATCCGCGGCGCGAAGCCCTCGACGCTCTCGATGGCGTAGTCGCGGCGGATCGCGTACCGCTCCGGGGTCTCCATCCGCAGGTGCGCACCGAGCCCGGCCAGTGCGGGGACCGGCATCTGATAGCGGTAACCGGTGGCCAGAATGACGGCGTCGGCCTCGACCTTGCTGGTCTCGGCGCTGTCGAGGTGGAAGTAGGTGGCCACCGCGCGGTCGGCGTCCGAGTACGCCCCGACGAGTTCGGTGAACCGGTGCAGGCTGAGCGCACCGCACCCGGAGGAGAGGTCCTCGTAGTACTCGCGGTAGATCTGCGGAATGAGGTCGTAGCTCACGCCGGTGTGGGCGGCCAGGCCGTAGTCGTCGATGATCTTCTGCCGGAACTCGCTGTCCTGGCGGTGGAACCAGTCCGGGAACTCGGGCAGGAAGAGCTCGTTGACGAAGTGCGTGTCGTCCTCGGGCCGCATGGCGAAGCCCCGGATGTTCGTGGTGATCCGCGCGTTGGGATAGGAACGGCGCAGGTGCATGAACACATCGGCCGAGGTCTGGCCGGAGCCGACGATGTTGAAGTGGTACGGCGCCGACAGGTCGTCGAACGATTCCTCCAGACGCTCCCGGGTCTCGGAGGCGTGGAAGACCCGGTCGCCGAGTGCGGTGTCCTCGGGAACGTGCGGGGTACCGCCCGGCGCCAGCAGCAGATTGCGGGTGAGCACCGACCGCGTGGCCCCGTCGGCCCGGTCCCGTACGGTCACCCGCAGCAGCTCGATGCCGTCCTCACCCGGTACGCCGGACACGTCCAGGACGTCGGTGCCCCAGCGGACCAGGTCGTCGAACTGCTGGGCGGCCCAGGCGTAGTAGGCGTTGAACTCTACGCGCGTCGGATAGAAGGTGCGCAGGTTGATGAACTTCGCCAGCCGGTCCGGGCTCTGCTCGGCGAGGTAGTTCAGAAAGGAGAAGCGGCTGCGCGGGTTGCGCATCGTGATGAGGTCCTTGGTGAAGGAGACCTGCATCTCCGCCCCGGCGAACATCAGCCCGGGGTGCCAGGCGAAGCCGGGTTTGCGGTCGAAGAAGACGGAGCGCAGCGGATGGCCGGACTCTTCCAGGGCGATCGCGACGGCCAGGTTCGAGGGTCCGAAACCGATGCCGACGAGGTCATGGATGTCCCGTTCGTTGACGTGCACGTCAGGTTCTCTCCTTGTGACGGAGGACAGGGCGAGCTGAGTGGATGAGCGGGCTGGGCGCGCCGGGCGGTCAGCCGCGCCGGCACAGGACGCGTAGTCGGTGTTCGAGCTCTTCCTCGTCGACGCCCTCGACCAGGAAGCGGGCCTTCCCGTCCACCGCGTCGACCGGGTCGTCCTGCTGTTCCGGGCGCTCCGGGGCGGAGAACTCGACCAGCCAGTCCGGGCGGTGGGCCGGGACCCTCGGCTGCGGACCGCCGGTCCACAGCAGCCAGCCGGTCGGCGCGGCACCGCGCTCCGGCTCCGCGGGCTCCGTCCACAGCCCGACGGAGAGCAGACAGGCGGCCCGGGACAGGTCGACGCCGTAGGTGTGGCGGACGGCGTTCTTGATGAGCGCTCCGCCGGTGCGGCAGGCGACCTCGCCGGCGAAGAAGGCGCCCGAGGAGTCCTCGAGGAACTCCATGTGCAGAACATGGACTCCGTGCCCCTCGGACAGGCCGGCCACGAAGCGTTCGGCGGTGTCGGTGAGCAGTTTCGCGCGGGGTGACCCGCCGTCGAGCATGACCGAGGCGAGGTTGTCGGTGCGGAACCGGTGCGGCGGGCTGAGGTAACGCGACGGCGAGACGAGCAGCGCCGTACCGCCGTCGACGAGGACGTCCACGTGGTGGACGGTGCTCTCGATGTACTGCTCGGCCATCAGGCCGCCGCCGTGCAGGGCGGTGAGCAGGCCGGGGTCGTCGAGACAGGCCTGCCGGACCGCCGGTCCGTCGGCCAGCACCCGTACCCCGGCGGATCCGGCGCCGTCCCGCGGCTTGACCACGATCGTGCCCAGGTCCTCCTGGGCCGCGTACAGGTCCGCGCAGCAGCGCACCTCGCGATAGGGCACCGCGGGCACCGGGAGCCCGTCGAACAGGTGCTTCATGGCGACCTTGTCCCGGAACCGCAGTGCCGTCGTCGAGCCGACTCCGGGGATCCCGAAGAGGGTCCGCGCCTCGGCGGCCCGCAGCACGTCGTCCTCCGAGTTCACGAAGATCCGGTCCGGCCGGTCGGCGGCGCAGAGCCGGAGCAGTTCGGCGGTCGTGGCCGGTGACTCGTAGTCGTCCACGATCACCCGGCGGACGCCCGCGGCGAGGTCGTCGGCCGGGCGGTCGGTGTCGGCCGAGGTGAGCAGGGTGATGCGGGTCTGCGGGGCGGCCGCTCGGATCCAGTGGTCGTACCGCGCGGCCGACTGGGGCCGTTGCATGATCAGGACGTGCATGTTCGTCACCCTTTCGCCGTGACAAGGCGGTGGTCGAGCCGGGCGACCGGCAGGGGCAGCAGCAGGACCGCGCAGAGCAGCAGGGCGCCGAGCGCGGCCCAGCCGGCCCCGCCGAAGCCGAGTACGACGACGGTGATCAGCGGCGGGCCGAGCACGTCCTGGACGCTGTTGCCGAGCGCGAAGATCGAGAGGTACTCCGCCTTGCGGTGCTCGGGCGCGTATTTGTAGGACAGTTCCCAGGAACCGATCGAGTGCCAGAGTTCCCCGGCGGTCAGCAGCAGGGTCGCGACGACCAGCGTGGCGCCGGCGAACACCGGGCCGAGCGGGGCCGCGGCGACGGCGAACACCGCGCAGGAGGCGATCAGCGCGAGGCCGGCCAGTCTCATCGCGCGCAGCCCGCCGTCGGCCCGTTCCGCGCCCTTGGCGAGGGGGACCTGGAACAGCACCACCAGCACGGTGTTCAGCACCACCAGCGCCGACACCAGCGCGGCGGGCGCGTCCGTCTCCCGCACCGTCCACAGCGGGATGGCCACGGCCAGCACGGACATGTGTACGGCGAGTACGCAGCTCAGCGCGCTCAGTTCGAGGTAGCGCCGGTCGCCGAACCCCCGCAGGAAGCTCAGCCCGCCTCGGCGTACCGGCGGTGGCGCCGTCTCCACCCGCAGCCGTGCCAGCAGCAGCGCGGCGAGCACGAACGACGCGGCGTCGGCGAGGATGATCGTCCGGTAGGCCAGGGTCGAACCGGCGGCCAGCAGCGGGGCGGTGAGCATGGCGCCGACGGAGAACCCGATGTTGCGCACCGAGCGCATCGTGGCCAGGGTGCGGGTGCGGTCCCGGCCCGGCACCGCCACCGACACCACCGACTGGCTCGCGGGCGAGACCGCGCGCTCGACGAGGCCGAGGAGCGCCGACACCACGACGAAGGCGACCGGCCCGTGCACGAAGGCGAGGGCCGCGAACCAGACCGCCCGCCACAGCTGATAGGCCATCAGCATCCGCCGGGCGCCCCAGCGGTCGGTGAGCACCCCGAGCGGAACCGTGGCCAGGAACGCGGTCAGCCCGGTCGCGGCCAGTCCGAGGCCGACCTGGGCATCGCTCAGGCCGATCACGTGGATGAAGAAGATCGTGGATCCGGCCAGGTAGAAGCCGGTGCCCACGGAATCGAGCAGCGCGACCAGGGCGAATGCCCGGCCGGCCGCCGACTCCGGGACATAGGTCCGCAGGAGTCGGGAGATCATGAAGTGCGGACCTCGATCAGCCCGGCCGCGGCCGCCGCGTTCTGCCCGGCATGCGTTCCGGTGCTGCCGGTGGCCAGCAGATGGCCGATGCGATCCCAGGAACTGGTCACTTCCTTGACCACCGTGCCCGGTTCCGCGGCGAGATCGACCTCGCGCACGCCTTCCGCGGCCCGGCTCTCCGCCAGTCCCGTGACCGTACGCACCACGCCCGGCTGTGCGGAGAGGAACCGGATCGCCGCGCCCGCGAGGGCCGGGCCACGGGTGGGCGGAGCACCTTCCTGCAGGACGGCGAGCAGGTCGGCGACGATCCGGCCGCCGTAGGCGAGGTCGATCAGCAGGTCGATGCTGTCGCCCGGCAGCCGCCCCGCGCACTCGACGAGATGCGGCCGTACCCCGTCGACCAGGATCCACTCGGCGTGCAGCACGCCGGACCCGAACCCCGTCGAGGTGACCAACAGCCGCATCAGCCGGTGGAGTTCGCCGGTGACCGCGGGCGGGAGCGAAGCGGGGACGACATGGCCGAGCTCGACCGGTGACGGTCCCGGGTGCAGCAGCTTCTCGGTGATGTTCAGGAACAGGAGCTCACCGCCGTCGACCAGGCATTCCACGCTGACCTCCGGCCCGGACAGCCGCTCCTCGACGAGGAACCGGCCGGCCCCGGTGTCGCGAGCGCGCATCCTCGGCTCGTCGGCGGTCGTCGTGCCCACCCAGGCCAGCGCCGCGTCGTCGTCGGCGTCGAGCAGCCGGACACCCAGACTGGCCTGTCGGTCGGCCGGTTTCAGTACACAGCGGCCGCCGTGTGCGGCCCGGAACGCGACCACGTCCGCCACGCTTTCGGCCGGCCGCCAACGAGGCTGCGGCAGACCGGCGGAATCGGCGTGGGCGCGCAGCGCGGCCTTGTTCCGCAGGATCGCCGCGGCCGGTGTGCCCGCTCCGGGTAGTCCCCAGGCATCGGCCAGCGCCGCTGCCGCGACCACGCCGTACTCGGTCGCCGGAACGACGGCGCGGATATGTCGTGGTCTGGAAACCGCGCGCACCACCCGGGCGGGATCCTGTTCGTTCTGAACCGGTGCGTGGACGACCCCTGCGACGCATGGATGGTTCACGATCCGCCGGGGAACATCGCGGGCGGCAGAGACGTATTCGTCCTCCACGACGAGCACGGACGCGGCCGGTAACAGGCTGTCGAGGTCGGAGATCAGTCCTTTGCTGAACCCGCACAGGACATGCGTGACGTCCACGTAGTGCTCCCCCATGAAAGACAGTCAAAACCAAGCACGAGCAGCGAACCGCGGAGCCTTCGACGCATCCGCCGCGTAGTCCAGGGTTCACTTCATGTTCACTCCTGCACGCTCTCGCGATCAAGTCATTTTCGCGGAAGGAAAATCACAAACCCCGGAGAGTGTTTGCTTGTTTCGCAGTGATTGTATCGGTATGTCCGACTGAAGAAGTCGGTGTGATGCTCCATCGGTGACGTTCCGGTCGGCTGTGATCGCAAACGCACAGTGTCCGGTTACATCCCTTTGCAGGTGGATATTTCTGGCCGCATAACAGGAACCGGGAATCTCACTTCCGGGTCGCGACCGGCGGTGACATGGAGAGTTCCTTATTGCCTTGACTGTGCAGGAGCCGGTCCCTTAAGTTCGGGAAGTCGTCAACTAGATTCAGGTTTCGTGGAGTGATGCCCTGATCGCCCGGACTCGGCTAGGTGTCAACAATGGGGGAGCTAGACGCACGATCCGGTTTTGGTTGCTCGTTCGCGCCTATCAAGGCTGCTCATGCGCTGATTCTGCGCACCGGACGTTTGCTGTGATGCGAACAGTGCCGGGGTGGCGGCGGCCGGCGATCCCATTGCGAGCATTTTCTTGATCCGACCCCGGCGGCGAAGTGCTGCCGTTGCTTTGCCATGCGCGTGGTGCGTGTATTTGGTGTCGGATTTTATCGTTCATTGATTTACGTGGAAGGGATTCGTGTGTCGTCCGATTCGCGTTCCGTCCTTTATCAGGTGGTCATCAACGACGCGGAGCAGTATTCGATCTGGCCGGTCGGCGCCGCAGTCCCGGCCGGATGGCGCGCCGAGGGCCCGGCCCGGCCCGAGGAGGAGTGCCTCAGCCACATCGAAGAGGCGTGGACCGACATGCGCCCGCTGAGTCTTCGTCATCGGGCGGCGGAATGAGCACCCGAGCCGCACGCCTCCCGGGCGGCCGGACGGCGGGTATCACGCATCACGAGTCCATCGTCGAGGCCCCGGTCTCCGAGCAGCAGCGCGCGATGTGGTTCCTGGAACGGACCGGACGGCCCGGCACCTACAACATCGGCTCGACGGTCCGCATCCGCGGCGAGTTGGACGTGCCCGCCCTGAGAACGGCGTTGGCGGAGGTGGTCGACCGGCACTGGATCCTGCGCTCCGTCCTCACCGAGACCGGGAGCAAGAGCGGGACCGGGAGCGATGCCGGCAGCGGGACCGGCGGCGAGGGCGAGGGCGACGTCAGGCAGCGCGTCCGGCAGCTCGACGAGATCGAGTTGTTCGACGAGAGCTGGGACGGGCGGGCCGAGGCCCCCTTCGACCTCGGCACCGGTCCTCTCGTCCGCGCCCGGATCGACCGGCAGGCACCCGACGACCACCTCTTCTACCTGTGCTTCCACCACGCGGTCTACGACGGGGGATCGGCGCCGGTCTTCTGGCGCGAACTGTGGCGGGCGTATCGGGGAGAACGCCTCGACGAACCCGCCGTGCAGTACGCGGACTACGCGATCTGGCAGCAGCGGAGGCTGGCCGGCGGGGTCCTCGACCAGCAGGCCCAGTGGTGGGCCGACACGCTCAAGGGCTGTCCGGTACTGACCACACTGCCCGCCGACCGGCCCCGCCCGGCCCATCCGACCAACGCCGGGCACGAGTTACGGCTGAGGATGCCGGAGCCGGTCCGCCGTGGCGTCGACGCGCTGGCGGAGACCGAGGGCGCCAGCTTCTACATGGTCGTGCTGGCGGTGTTGCAGGCGTTCGTGTCCCGGGTGGCCCAGCAGGACGACGTGGTGATCGGCTCCCCGCTGTCCGGCCGGGTCCGGCCCGAACTGCGGGAGGTCGTCGGCTGCTTCGTCAACACCGTCGCCACCCGCGCCGACCTCTCGGACGATCCGTCGTTCCGCACGCACCTGAGCCGGACCCGCGATCAGGTGCTGGACCTCTTCGACCATCTTGAACTGCCGTTCGACCGCGTGGTGGAGACCGTCAACCCGCCCCGGTCGCCCAGCTGGTCACCGCTGTTCCAGATGCTCTACGTGCACCAGGGCGACATCACCGAGCGGGACACGCCGCCGGAGCTGCACGTGACCGAGGTGGACGAACGCACCGACAGCGCCAAGTTCGACTGGCTCGTCACCACGTGGCAGGACGCGGACGGCATGGTCCTCAGCATCGAGTACGCCACCGAGCTGTTCGACGACGGGACGGTACGCCGCCTCGCCGACGAGTTCCTCGGCATGCTGGCCGCCGCGGTCGCCGACCCGGAAGCGGCCCTGAGCGAGCACCCGTTGACCGCCTCGGCCGGACTCGTGGGGAGTGCGCCGGTCGCGCCCGGGGCCGCCGATGCCGCAGCTGTCCCCGGTGCCGCGGAGTTTGCCGCCGAGGAGCCGGCCACCCCCACCGAGCGGTACCTCGCCGGACTCTGGCAGCAACTCCTGGACGTCCCGCGGGTACGCCGCAACGACGACTTCTTCCTGCTGGGCGGACACTCGTTCCTCGGTATCCGGCTGCTCAACCGGGTCCGCCTGCAGTACGGCGTGGACCTGCCCGCCGCGGCGCTCTTCGAGGCCCGCACCCTGTACCGGCTCGGCCGGGCGATCGACCGTGCGCTGACCGCCCCGGCCGCGCCCGAGCTGCTGCCGATGGCGGAGGGCACCGGGCCGGCGTTCTTCCTGGTCCACCCGGTCGGCGGCGGAGTGGGCTGCTACGCCGGTCTGGCCAGACACCTGGGATGCCCCGTCTACGCGCTGGAGGCGGTGGGCCTGGGCACGGTCGAGGAGATGGCGGAGGCGTATCTGGCGGCCGTCGAGTCGACCGCGCTGCCGCCGCTGGCCGTCGGCGGCTGGTCGATGGGCGGTGTGGTGGCCTTCGAGATGGCCCGACGCCTCGAACTGCGCACCGGCCGCGCCCTCCCGGTGCTGATGATCGACAGCCATGTGCCCGAGCCGGACACCGAGCCGCCCACGGAGGCCGACCTGGTCTCCTGGTTCGCCGCGGACTGGGGAGCCGCCGTCGGCACCGACCTCGGCCCGTCCCTCACCACCCGGGAGCAGCTCTGGCAGCGCGCCCGGGACCGCGGGCTGCTCGAACCCCCGGGCGACGGCGGCCTGGTGGAGCGGCTGCTCGACCGGTTCGAGATCAACCTGCACGCCCTGCGGGACTTCACCGTCACCGGCCGGTACCCGGGCCGGGTCTGTCTGATCCGGGCCGACGACGAGCCCGGGGACCAGGCCGATCACGGCTGGGGCGCGGTGACCACGCGGCCGGTGCGCACCATCGCGCTGCCGGGCGACCACTACGGCGTCATGCGCGGACCCGAGCTGGCGCCGACCCTCGCCCGGCTCCTCCGGGAGGCGATCGACCATGGCTGACACCCTGGTGGTGCTGGACTTCCCGGGCCGGCGTGCCGAGGCCCGCCTGTCTGACCTGCGCCTCCAGGACCGGGGCTGGCACGTGCTGTACCCGATCAGCGAGCCGTTCAGCCGGGCGGTGGATCCGTCGGAGTACGTGGCGCACCTGGCACGGCGCTGCGCCGGCGCGGAGATCCGCGCGGTCCTCGCCTACTGCATGGCGGCCCCCCTGGCACGCGACCTGGCGGTGCGCCTGGGCGGCGTGGACACCCCGCTCCCGGTGGTGTTCTTCGACGGGGAGCCGGGCACCGGTACGGAGGTCCGCGACACGGTACGGGTCATCGTGCGCCAGCTCACCGGCGGGCCCGCCGACGACCTCGACGGCGAACTCACCGCGGCGCTGGCCGACGCCGGTCTCCGGGACCGACCGGAGCGGGCCATGGAACTGCTGGCCGACCGGATGATCCGGCTGGGCGCCGAGGTCTTCCGGGAGGACGGTCTCGACCAGGACGAGGCGGTGGCGGCCGCGACCCGGGTGTCCGGCTTCTACCTCGACTGGATCGCCTTCCTCGTGGCCTCGTTCCGGGCCGGGTCCCCGGCGCCCCGCGCGGGCTCCGTCACCCATGTCCGCTCGGCCGACCAGCCGGTGAGCGACGACTGGATCGACGCCCGCTCCCTCGACGTGCATGTCGTCGACTGCGTCCGGGCGGACCTGCTCGCCGATCCGCGTACCCGTGAGCTGGCCGCGGACCTCCTGGGGCGTCCCGCCCCCGCCACCTCGCCCGGTGGTCCTCACATCCTCTCTTCCGCTGTGGAGTGAAATGAGCGCGCCATCCCGCCGCAGTGCCCGCAAGACCACGGTCACGGTGACCCCGCAAGGGCAGGGCGGCAGCCTGCCGGCCCTGGTCCGTGGCACGGGCGCGGCCGACCTCGTGTCCTGGCTCTCGGACCACCCGGAGACCGTCGCCCGGCTCGCCCACGACAGCGGTGCCGTGCTCTTCCGAGGCTTCGGCGTCGACTCACCGGACACGTTCCGCAGTGTCATGGCCGGGCTCTCCGGCGACGTCCTGGACTACGGCGAGCGGTCCTCGCCCCGGCACGAGATCACCCAAGGGGTCTACACCTCCACCGACCACCCCGCGGACCAGCACATCGCCCTGCACAACGAGCAGTCGTACACGCTGGACTGGCCGCTGCGGATCGTCTTCTGCTGCCAGCAGCCCGCCACCGCCGGCGGCCGCACCCCGCTCGCCGACAGCCGACGGGTACTGGCCCGGCTCGGCGGCCCGACGGTCGAGCGCTTCCGGGAGCACGGCGTGCGCTACGTCCGCAACTACCTGCCGGGCATCAGCCTGAGCTGGCAGGAGGCGTTCCAGACCCACAGCCGTGCCGAGGTGGAGTCGTACTGCGCGCGGCACGACATCTCCTGCGACTGGGTCAGCGCCGAGCAGCTGCGGACCTGGCAGGTCCGGCCGGCGATCCGGCGCCACCCGGGCACCGGGCAGGAGACCTGGTTCAACCACGCGCTGTTCTTCAACAACGCCACGCTCGCCGGTGAGGTGGGCGACGGGCTGCTCGCCGCGGTCGGCGAGGACAACCTGCCGTACCACACCTACTTCGGCGACGGCAGTGTGATCCCGGCGGAGACCATCGCCGAGATCCGGGCGGCCTACCGGGCCGAGACCGTGGGGTTCGACTGGGAGCGCGGCGACGTCCTGCTCGTCGAGAACATGCTCGCCGCGCACGCGCGGGAGCCGTTCGAGGGCCCACGGCGGATCCTGACGGCGATGGCCGACCGCTGGTCGTCGGCCCCGGTGAGCGGAGCGGTCCGATGACCCCCGGCCCGGTGCGACGGCGCACGCGCACCGCCGCCGACCCGGTGAGCCGCT
Organism: Streptomyces fuscichromogenes; assembly: GCF_014645815.1. Classification (GTDB taxonomy): domain Bacteria; phylum Actinomycetota; class Actinomycetes; order Streptomycetales; family Streptomycetaceae; genus Streptomyces; species Streptomyces fuscichromogenes. The sequence continues at coordinate 455,382 of NZ_BMML01000004.1, forward strand.
CGTTCGTCGACGACGACTTCTGCCTGGTGCTGCAGAGCGGCGACGGAGCTCCGCTCGCGCCGTACGTGGCGGCCCACCGCGAGGAACTCCTGGCCGACCTCGACCGGCACTGCGCCGTCCTCCTCCGCGGATTCTCGGTGCCCGACGCCGGATCCTTCGGAGCGGTCGCGCGCGGGATCAGCCCCGACCTGCTCGGCTACCTGGAACGGGCGGCACCGCGAGAGGAGGTCGCCGACAAGGTCTTCACCTCCACGGAGTTCGCCTCCGACCAGGTCATCCCGCTGCACCACGAGATGTCGTACGCGCACAACTGGCCCAGCCGGCTGTACTTCTACTGCGACCTCCCCGCGGAGACCGGCGGTGCCACCCCGCTGGCCGGCGAACGCCGGTTCACCCCGAGGCTGCCGGCGGAGATCCGCGAACGGTTCCTGCGGCACGGCGTGATGTACGTGCGCAACTACGGCGAGGAGCTCGACCTGCCCTGGCAGGAGGTGTTCCAGACCTCGGACCGCGCCGAGGTCGAGGCCTACTGCCGCGCGTCGAACACCGAGTTCCAGTGGACCGGCGGCAACGGACTGCGGACCCGCGCCGTGCGCCAGGCGATGGCCCGCCACCCGCGCACCGACGAGCAGGTGTGGTTCAACCACACCCACCTGTTCCACGTCTCCAACATGCCGGCGGAGGTGGCGCAGACGCTCATCGGCGAGTACGGCCTGGAAGGGCTGCCCCGCAACGCCTACTACGGTGACGGCTCGCCGATCGAGCCCCAGGTCGTCGATCTGATCAGGAACCTGTACCAGGAGACGGCGGTCTCCTTCCCGTGGCGGCGCGGTGACGTCCTGATGGTGGACAACTTCCTGGCGACGCACGGCCGCGAGCCGTTCACCGGCGAGCGCCGGACCCTTGTCGCGATGTCGGACCTTTACGTGAATCGAGCCCTTCCATGCCCGTAACCGAAAGCTACCGACTCTCGACCCAGCAGCGGTGGCACTGGACCGACGACCCGGACGGCCGCGTCACCGCGCAGCTGCGGACCGCGGCGTCCCTCGACCGGGCCGGGGTCGAGCGGGCGCTGGCCGCGGTGGTCGAGCGGCACGAGGCGCTGCGGCTGCGCATCGGCGACCTGACGGGTACCGGTATGCCGATCCAGGTCGTCGACGAGGACGCCGTGCTGCCGGTCCGCGCCCCCGAGGAGGAGGCCGGCCCGGCGCCGGTGACCGTGACGCTCGCGGCGGACCGGCTGACGGTCGACGCCTCGGTGCTGGTGGCCGACCGGGAGAGCCTGGTCCTGCTCCTCGACGAGTTCGCGGCGTACTACCTGGGCACGCAGCCGGCCGAGGACCCCGACCGTATCCAGTTCCTGGACGTCGCCGAGTGGCAGGCCGACGAAGCCGCCGGCGACGTGCCCGCTCAGCCCGACGCGGTCACCTCGGTAACGCTGCCCTACCGGGACACCGCGCCCGCGGACCTGACGATCGAGTGCCCGCTGTCCGACGCCGACCCGGAGCCGCGGGTGCTCGGGGCCTGGCTGCGGGCTCTTGGCCGCTACCTCGACCAGGACGCCGAGACGGTCACCGTCGCCTGGTACGACTCGGGCCGGTACCCGGACGGCACGGCCGCGGTGTTCGGCCCGCTCGGCTGCTTCGTCGCGGTCGACCTGCCCGTCGGGGCCGACGACAGCGCGCTCGGAACAGCGCTCGCCGCGGCCCGCGGCCGCAGCCTCCGGGTGGCGCCGCTGGACCGGCCCGCGGCCGCCGGGTTCGCCCTGCACCCGCGGCCCCGCACCGAACACCTCACCGCGCTGGGCACCGAGTCCGTGTCGGTGACCGCTCCGCTGCCCGCCACCGGCCTGCACCTGGAGTGTGTCGTGGAGGACGGCCGGCTGCGCCTGACGCTGCACCTCTGCGGGCCGGACACCGATCCGGCGGCCGGGCGGATGCTGCTCGAATCCGTGGCGGCCGAGCTGGCCGGCGGCGGTGCCGGGCCCACCGAGACCCAGGCACTGGCCCGCTGGGCGGGACTGGCCGGCCCGTACGCCGAGCAGACCCTGGTGGCCCTGCTCGACGACGCGTTCGCCGCGGCGGCGGGGACGGACATCGCGGTGATCGCGCCCGACGCCACGCTCACCTTCGCGGAGCTCGACCGCGCCGCGGACGCGACAGCCGACCGGCTGCGCGAACGGAACGTCCGCCCCGGGGACCGCGTGGTCGTGCTCGGCGAGCGGTCCGCGTCGGTGGTCGCGGCCTTCGTCGGCGTGCTGCGCGCCGGTGCGGTCTACGTTCCGCTCGACCCGGTGCACCCCACCGCCTGGCTCGCCGCGCAGGCACGGGCCGTGGACGCCGCACTGGTGATCGGCACGCCGGGCGGAGCGGCACTGACCGCCCTCGGCGCGCACCTGCCCACGCTGGCACTGGACGGTACCGGGCCGGCGAAGAGCGGCGAGCGGGTCCGGATCGAGCCGGCGGACCCTGCGTACATCATCTTCACCTCGGGCTCCACCGGCGCAGCCCGCCCGGTGGTGGTGGAGCACCGCAACGCGGTCGCGCTGTTCACGGCCCTCCAGGAGACCGTGTACGCCGACGCGCCGGACGGGCTGCGGGTCGCGGTCAACGCGTCGCTCGGCTTCGACGCCTCGGTCAAGCAACTGCTGCAACTCGCCGCCGGACGCACCCTGTGCCTGGTGAGCGAGGAGACCCGCCGGGACGTCCCGGCACTGCTGGACTGGCTCACCGAGCACCGGGCCGGGGTACTCGACTGCACGCCGTCCCACCTGCGGCTGATCCTGGACAGCCGGGAGCCGGGCCGGCGCCTGCCGGAGCTGCTGCTGGTCGGCGGGGAAGCCGTGGACGAGGCGCTGTGGCAGGACCTCGCCGGCCTCGACGGGGTGCGGGCGGTGAACCTGTACGGACCCACCGAATGCACGGTGGACACCACCTGGGCCCGCGTGGACGGGGCGGACACCCCGTCCATCGGCCGGCCGCTGCCCGGCCTCCGGGTCCATGTGGTGGACTCCGCGGGCCGGCCGGTGCCGCCCGGCTGCGCGGGCGAACTCATGGTCGCCGGCCCCCAGGTGGCCCGCGGCTACTGGGCCGACGAGGAGGCCGGCGCCGCACGCTTCACCGAGATCGACGGAGTCCGTGCCTACCGGACGGGGGACCGGGTCCGGTTCCTCGACGACGGCCGCATCGCCTATCTGGGCAGGCTGGACGACCAGATCAAGATCAACGGGCATCGCCTGGAACCGGGTGAGGTGGCGGCGGTCCTCCAGGCCCACCCGGCCCTCGCCCGCGCCGTCGTCGACCGGCGGCCGACGGCACCGCGAGCGGCCACGGCCCAGGGAGCGGCGACGGCCCCCGGAGCGGCCACGGCCCCCGGAGCGGCGACGGCCCCCGGAGCGGCCACGGCCCCGGACCGGCTCACCGCGTTCGTGGTGCCGCGGCCGGAGGCGACCGCCGGCCTGCTGGACGACATCGTCGGAGTGAACCCGCACGAGACCCGGTACCTCTTCGACGAGATCTTCGTCCAGCGCACGTACCTGCGGGGCGGCATCACGCTGCGCGAGGACGCGGTGGTGCTGGACGTGGGCGCGAACATCGGCATGTTCGCCCGGTTCGTCGACGCCACCTGCCCCGGCGCGCGGATCCTGGCGTTCGAACCGCTGCCCGAGCCGTACGCGCTGCTGGAGAAGAACCTCCAGGGCCGCCGCAGCCGGGTCGAGCTGTTCCCCGTCGGTCTCTCCGACCGGGCGGGCTCCGCGTCGTTCACCGTGTACCCCGGCTACTCGATGATGTCCGGCCTGGCCGCGTACGCCGACCCGGCCGCGGAGATCTCGGTGGTCCGCCGGTTCCTCACCAACCGGCGGGAGGAGGCCCTGTTCGGCGAGGTCTCGGACGTGCTGGCCGACCGGTTCACCCCGGACACCGCGCAGGTCACCCTGCGCCGTCTCTCCGACGTGCTCGCCGAGACCGACGTGACCCGGGTCGACCTCCTCAAGATCGACGTACAACGGGCCGAACTCGACGTCCTGCACGGCATCGACGACGCACACCTCGCGCTCGTCCAGCAGGTCGCCCTGGAGGTGCACGACGACACCGGCGGCGCACCGGACGGCCGGGTCAGGGAGATCGAGGAGTACCTGCGCACCCGCGGCTTCGAGGTGGTCACCGAACAGGACGACCTGCTGGCCGGCACCGACCGGTACGCGGTCTACGCCGTCCGTCCGGAATACCGCGAGGACCCCCGGCCGGTCGCCGAGCCGCCCCTGGCCGTGCCCGACGCGGCGCTGCTGCGGCAGTGGGCCGCGCAGCGGCTGCCGGAGCCCTTCGTCCCGGCCGAGGTGGTCTACCTGGACGAACTGCCGCTGACCGCGAACGGCAAACTCGACCGGAACGCGCTGCCCGCCCCGGGACAGCAGGACCGGGTCGTCACCGAGCCGACCACCACCGGCGAACGCGCGCTCGTCGCGGTCTGGGAGGAGGTGCTCGGCCGCACCGGGATCGGCATCGACGACGACTTCTTCGCCCTCGGCGGAGACTCGATCCGGGCCATCCGGATGCGGGCGGTGGCCGGGCGCGCCGGGCTGCGGTTCTCGCTGCGCACGGTCTTCCGCGCCGTGACGATCCGGGCGCTGGCCGCCGAGATCACCGGCCAGGAGCCCGCCGCCGAGCCGCCCGCTCCCGAGCGGACCGCCTTCGACCTGATCGACCCGGCGGACCGCGAGCGGCTGGCGGGTGACGTCGTGGACGCGTACCCCATGACCGCGCTGCAGCTCGCCATGGTGTACCACGCCGAGACCTCGCCGGACAGCGGCAGCTACCACGTCGTCACGGTGGTCACGGTGCGCGGCGACTGGGACCCGGCGGCACTGCGGTCGGCCGCGGCCCGGCTCGCCGCCCGCCACGAGGCGCTGCGTACCTCCTTCGACCTCGCCGGCTACCGGACACCGCTGCAACTCGTGCACGAACACGTCGAGATCCCCTGCCGTACGGAGGACCTGACCGCTCTCACCGCGGCCGGGCGCGACGAGCGGATCGCCGTGCTCGTCGCGGCGGAGGAGGCCGCGCGCTTCGACTGGCGGGCGCCGATGCTGCGGCTGGCCGCGCTGCGGACCGGCCCGGACACCTTCGAGCTGGTGCAGACCCATTTCCACGGGGTGCTCGACGGGTTGAGCCTGCAGCTGATGACCGAGGAACTGCTCGCCGAGTACGACCGCTGCCGGCTCGGACAGCGGGCGGAGCAGGCACCGACGCTGCCCTACCGCCGCTATGTCGAGGCGGAGCTCGCCGCCCAGACCGACGAGGACACCCGCCGGTACTGGCGCGAGGCCCTGTCCGGCGTCCGGCCCCTGCTGCTGGCCAGCACCGAGCGCCCCCGGATGAGCAGGGCGCTGGTCCTCCGCTACGACGAGGTGCCCGCGACGACGTTCGTCCGGGCCGCCGAGGCGGCCCGGGTACCGGTCAAGTCGCTGCTCTTCACCGCGCACGTGCGGGCCCTGGCGGTGGCGGCCGCACGTACGGACGTGGTCACCGGACTGGTGATGAACGGGCGCATCGGTGAGGAAGGAGGCGACCGGACACTGGGCCTGTTCCTGAACACCGTGCCGGTCGCGGCGGAGGCCGCCGCCGAGCCGGCCCACCTGTGGCGGACCGAGCAGTCCCTGATCGGCCACCACGCCCTCCCGCTGGTGGACATCCAGCACTGCGGCACCGGCGCGCCGCTGTTCGACACGTTCTTCAACTTCGTCCAGTTCGAGCAGTCCGAGCCGGCCGGCACACCGGACGGTGCCCGGGTGACCGCGGAACGCGACCACGTCACCGACGTCGGCTTCGCGGTCGCCACCCACGCCGAGATCGCCGACGACCGCCTGCGGGTGACCGTCCAGTACGACCCCGACCTGGTCGGTGCGGACCGGCTCGACGCCTACGCCGACACGCTGCGCGCCGAACTGGACGCGGCGATCGCGCCGACGCACACCCTGGAGGGCCCCCGATGAGCATCGTTCCGCGCAAGCGGCGGCAGCGACCGGACACCGCCGGGCCCGTCGCGCCCGCGTCCGGACAGGACCGGCCGCTCTCCGCGGCGCAGCAGCACCTGTGGCTGATGCACCGACTGCACCCGGACAGCTCGCTCTACAACATCCCGCTGCTGCTGCGGCTGCGCGGCCCGCTCGACGTCGGTGTGCTCCAGCGGTGCCTGCGCGACATCGTCGCCCGGCACGACATCCTGCGCACCCGGTTCCCGGACCGCGCCGGAGTGCCGGTGCAGGTGGTCACCGAGGGCGCCCATGTACCGCTGCCGGTGCACGACATCGCCGCCGAGCCCGACCGGGACCGACGGCTGCGCGAGCTGCTCGACGAGGAGACCCACGCGCCGTTCGACCTGGCCGAGGAGGCTCCGCTGCGGGCGGCCGTGGTGCGCTGCGCGGCCGAGGAGCACGTGCTGGCACTGACGTTCCACCACATCGTCTTCGACGGGTCCTCGGCCGCCGTGCTCCTCGCCGAACTGGGCGAGCTGTACTCGGCCCGCCTCTCCGGCCGGGCGCCGGACCTGCCCGAACTGCCCGTGCAGTACGCCGACTTCGCCGAGCGCGGCCGGACGGACGGGGCCGGCGAGCAGCTGCGCTACTGGCAGCAGCGGCTGGCCCCGCCGCCGCCGACGCTGCAACTGCCCGCGGACCACTCCCGTCCGGCGGTGCAGAGCTACCGCGGATCGGTCGCCGAGTTCGAGGTGAGCGCCAAACTCGCCCGACGGGTGGCGGAGTTCGGCCGGGAACAGGGCGTGACCCCGTTCGTGGTGTTCCTCTCGGCGTTCTTCGCGCTGCTCGCCCGGTACACCGGCGAACGGGACCTGGCCGTCGGCATTCCGGTGGTCCGCCGTCCCGACCCCGATCTCGACGGCCTGATCGGATGCTTCGTCAACACCCTGGTGATCCGGGTGGACACCGCACCCGAACTCGGCCTCCACGACCTGGTCACCGCGACCGCGGAGGCCGTCTACGACGCCTTCGACCACATGGACGTGCAGTTCGACGAGGTCGTGCAGGCGGTGCAGGCCGACCGGGACCCGAGCTACTCACCCCTGGTCCAGGCCAGTTTCGGACTGCAGACCGCAGAGCTGACCGGCGAGCTGAGACTGCCGGGCATCACCGTGGACACACTCACCGACACACAGGTGTCCGCGAAGTTCGACCTCAGTCTGGACCTCATCCAGCAGGGTGACGTGTTCCGCGGCGAGATCGAGTACGCCACCGACCTGTTCACCGCGGAGACCGCGCAGCGAGCCGCAGGCCACTGGGTGCAGCTGCTCGGCGCGCTGCTCGACGATCCGGGCGCCCCGGTCGCCGCGGTGCCGATGCTGACTCCCGCGGAGCGCGAACACCAACTCGTCACCTGGAACGACACCGGGCTCGCGATCGGTGATCTGCTGACCATGCCGGAGCTGTTCGACGCGCAGGCGGCCCGCACACCGGACGCGCTCGCCGTGGTCAAGGGCTCCGACCGGCTCACCTACGCCGAGCTGGAGCGCCGGGCCAACCAGCTGGCGCACCTGCTGCGCGGCCGGGGGGTGGGTACGGAGACCCCGGTCGGTGTGTGCATGGAACGCGGCGTGGACGTCGTCGTCGCCTTCCTCGGCGTGCTGAAGTCCGGTGGCGTCTACGTACCGCTGGACCCGGACTATCCGAGCGACCGGCTGGAGTACATGCTCGGCCACGCGGCGGTGCCGGTCGTGGTGAGCACCACCGCCACCGTCCGCGAGGTTCCCGCACTGGCCGACGCCCTGCGGCTCGACGAGGAGCGGGCGACGCTGGACACGATGCCGGACACCGCTCCCGTGGTCGCCATCGACCCGGACCAGCTCTCGTGCATGTTCTACACGTCCGGATCCACCGGCACCCCGAAGTGCGCGATGGTCACGCACCGCAACTACGTGAACTACTTCCGTTTCTGGGAGCACACGTACCTGCGGGACACCCCGATGCGCTCGCATCTGCAGATGACCAGCTTCGCCTTCGACATCTTCGTCGCGGACGCCACCCGGGCCCTGTTCAGCGGGGCGAAGCTGGTCGTCGTCCCGCACGAGACGGTGATGTCCCCGCCGGACCTCCACGCCCTCATGGTGCGCGAGGAGGTGAACAGCGCCGAGTTCATCACCCCCATCCTCGCGGCGCTGGCCGATCACCTCCAGGAGGCGGGCCTGCGGCTGGACTTCCTCGATCTGCTGGTGGCCGGCAGCGACATCTGGTACTCCCGGGACTACCTGCGGGTACGTGATCTGTGCCGGGACGACACCCAGATCGTGGCCGCGTACGGGCTCAGCGAGACGGCCATCGACAACGCCACGCTCGCCCGGCACGAGGGCCCGACGAGCGAGGACGGCATCGTGCCGATCGGCCGGCCCACCGCCAACACCCAGCTCTACGTGCTCAACGAGTGGCTGCAGCCGCAGCCGGTCGGAGTGCCGGGCGAACTGTACGTGGGCGGGGTCGGTGTGGGCCGCGGGTACCACCGGGACGCCCGGCAGACCGCGCGAGGGTACCTGCCCGACCCCTTCTCCCGCCTGGCCGGGGCCCGCATGTACCGCTCCGGCGACCTGGCGAAGTTCCGCCCGGACGGGGTGCTGGAGATCCTGGGCCGGATCGACAACCAGGTCAAGGTGCACGGTTTCCGGATCGAGCTCGGCGAGATCGAGTCCGCACTGCGCGGACACCCGGCGGTGGACAACGCCGTGGTGGTGGTGCGCCCGGCCGCGGTCGGCGGCGACGCACGGCTCGTCGGCTACGCGACGCTGCTGGACGGCGAGGCCGAGGTCGACCTGGTGGCCTTCCTGACCGAATGGCTGCCCGCCTACATGATCCCGTCGGTGATCATGGTGCTGGACGCGCTCCCGCTCAACGCGAACGGGAAGATCAACCGCCGGGCGCTGCCGGAGCCGGCCACGGCGGACGACGCCGCCGGCGACCATGTGCCGCCCCGGACACCGACCGAGCGTCGCCTCGCCGAGATCTGGGCCGAGGTGCTGCGCGCCGACCGGGTCGGCCGCCACGACAACTTCTTCGCTCTCGGCGGCAGTTCGCTGATGCTCACCCAGGTCGCGGCACGCATCCGGCGGTCGCTGCACCGGGAGGTGCCGCTGCGGACCATCTACCAGTACCCGACGGTGGCCGCGCTCGCCGCGGAGCTGGTCACCCGCGCGGACCAGGGACAGGAACAGACCATCGCCGCCGCGCCGCGCGACGCGGCGCTGCTTCCCGCCTCGCCGGCCCAGGAACAGCTCTGGTTCCTCGACCGGCTCAACGGCGGCGACGTCAGCTACCACGTGCCCGCGGTGCTGCGGCTGACCGGACCCCTGCGGGTGGACGCGCTGGAGGAGGCGGTGCAGCGCCTGGTCGCCCGGCACGAGATCCTGCGCACCGTCTTCTCCTGGGCCGACAGCCGGCTGCACCAGACGATCGGCAAGGACGTCCGGGTTCCGCTGAGCCGCCGTGACCTCTCCCAACTGCCCGAGCCGCAGCGGACCGAGGCGCTCGACATGCTGATCAGGGCCGATGAGCGCGGGGCGTTCGACCTCGGCCAGGGGCCGCTCGTCCGGGCCATGCTGATCACCCTCGGCGCGGAGGAGCACGTCCTCCTGCTGACCCAGCACCACATCGTCACCGACGGCTGGTCGACCTCGGTGCTGTACCGGGAACTCGGTGAGCTCTACGCGGCCGCCGCACAAGACCGGGCGCCGGGCCTGCCGGAACAGCGGCTGCAGTACGCCGACTTCGCGGTGTGGCAGCGGGACTGGCTCGCCGGTCCCGACGGGCAGCGGCAACTCGACTACTGGAAGGACCGGCTGACCGGCGCGCCCGAGGTGCTGGCCCTGCCGCTGGACCGGCCGCGGACGGCCGGCACCGGGAACGTGGACGGGGCGAGCGTCTCCGTCGCCGTCCCGGCGGACCTCCACCGCGACCTGCTGGGAGTCAGCCGGGCGCACGGTGTGACGCTCTTCATGACCCTGCTGGCCTCGTTCGGGGTGCTGCTCGCCCGCCGCACCGGGCAGCGCGACCTGGTGATCGGTACGCCCACCGCCGGGCGTACCCGGCTGGAGCTGGAGCCGCTGCTCGGCTTCTTCGTCAACACCGTGGCGCTCCGCTTCGACCTGGCCGGGGACCCGGCCTTCGCCGAGGTGCTCGAACGCGTGCGGGAGACCGCCCTGGGCGCCTACGAGCACCAGGACGTGCCCTTCGAGCGGGTGGTACAGCAGATCGGCCCGCGGCGCGACGCCCGCCACCATCCGGTCTTCCAGGTGCTGTTCGCGGTGGACGACGACGCGGCCGCCGAACTCGCCCTGCCGGGGCTGGAGGTGGAGGAACTGCGGACCGAGTACTCGACGGCCAAGTTCGATCTGGACCTGTCGGTCGAGCACACCGGGGGCGAGCTGCGGGCCTCGTTCGGCTACCGGACCGACGTCCTGGACGCCGCCACCGTCGAGGCGCTCGGCGCGGCCTGGCTCCGGGTGCTGGCCGAGGCGGTGCGGGATCCGCGGCGTCGGGTCGCCGAGTTCGACCTGCCCTGGCCGGACGGGAGCGCCGACGCGGCCCCGGACCCGGACACCGGCGGCGATGCCGCACCGGACGCGGCGGCGCTGCCGGTCATCGGCCGGATGTGGGCGGAACTGCTCGACCTGGAGGACGTACGCCCGGACGAGGACTTCTTCCTGCTCGGCGGACACTCCCTGCTGGCCATGGACATCACCCTGACGCTCTCCGACCTGCTGGGTCTGACCGTGCCGGTACGCGCCGTGTTCGAGCACCCGACCCTCGGCGGCTTCACCGCCGAGGTGGGGCGGCGCGCCCGCGAGGCGGGCATCGACGACCTGGCCGGCCGGCTCTCCGCCGACGAGGGCGACGCCCGGTGGTGACGATCGCCGAGCGGTTCCGGGCGCAGGTCGCCCAGCACCCGGACCGCGTTGCCCTGGCCGAGGACGGCTCCGTCCGCACCTACGCCCGACTGCTCGCGGACGCCGAGGCGTTCGCGAGCGGGCTGACCCGCCTGGGGGTACGGAAGGGCACGCTCGTCGGCATCGCGGGCGGTCGGTCGGCCTCCTTCGTCACGGCGCTGGTCGGCACGGTGCTGGCCGGTGCCGGATACGTGCCGCTCAACCCGGGGCACCCGGCGGTCCGGCTGCGGCGGATCGCGGCGAAGGCGGACCTGCGCCTCGTGGTGCGCACGGGCGACGGACCCGGACCGGAGGCGGCGGCCCTCCCGGACCGGACCCGGCTGCGCACCGCGGCGGAGGTGCTCGACGAGGGCGACGCCGACACCGCCCCGGACGAGAACGCGCCGTTCGAGGACGTGCCGTTCGAGGACGTGCCGTTCGAGGACGTGCCGTTCGAGGACGTGCCGGACGAGAGCGTGCCGGCCTACGTCATGTTCACCTCCGGCAGCACGGGCGAGCCCAAGGGCGTCGTCGTGGGCCAGGCCGGCGTGATCCGGCTGGTGTGCGGAGCGCGCTACGCGGGTTTCCGCCCGCAGGACAGGATCGCGCACGGCGCCGCCCCGGAGTTCGACGCGGCCACCCTGGAGATCTGGGGCGCCCTGCTCAACGGCGCGGCCCTGCACATCGCCGATGCGGAGACCATGGCCCGCCCGGCGCTGTACGGCGCGTTCCTGCGGCGCGAGCGGATCACGTTCGCCTGGCTGACGGCGCCGCTGTTCCATCGTATGGCGGAGCACGATCCCGGCATGTTCGCCCGTCTGCGGGTGCTGATGACCGGCGGGGACGTGGTCTCGCCCAAACACGCGGCCCTGGCACTGGAACACTGCCCCGGACTGGAGCTCTACAACGGGTACGGGCCGACCGAGAACACCACCTTCACCACCGTGCACCGCGTCACCCGGCCGGTGCCCGAGCCGATCCCGATCGGCCGCGCGATCGAGGCCACCGACCTGTTCGTCTGCGACGACCGGGGCGATCCGGTCCCGGACGGCACCGAGGGCGAGCTGTGGGTCGCGGGGGCCGGGGTCGCCCGGGGCTATCTGAACGACCCGGAGCTGACCGCGACCCGTTTCCGCGACGGCCGGTACCGCACCGGTGACCGGGTCACCCGGGACACGGCGGGCGTGCTGCACTTCCACGGCCGGGTCGACCAGCAGGTCAAGATCATGGGGCAGCTCGTGGAGCCCGCCGAGGTCACCGCGGCGCTGCGCACCCTGCCGGAGGTGCGGCAGGCGCACACGGTGGCCCGGCGGGACGCGGCGGGCGAGGCACGGCTGATCGCGTACGCCGTCACCGACGGAACCGGCGCGGGCCCCCTGCGGTCGGCGCTCGCCCGGCTGCTGCCCGGCTACCTGCGGCCGGCGCGCCTGCTCGTCCTGGACGAACTGCCGCTCGGACCGACCGGCAAGGTGGACCACGGCCGACTGCCCCTGCCGGACGAGGCCGGACCGGCCGACGCGGGCGAACCGGCCGACGAGGACGTGCCGGCCGACGAGGACGTGCCGCCCCTGCACCGGCTGTGGGCCACCGTGCTGGGCTGCCGGGCGTCGGACCTCGATCCCGACAGCGGCTTCTTCGACATCGGCGGCGACTCGTTGAAGCTGGCCCGTCTGCTCGACCTGATCGACCGGCGGATGGGGCGCAGCCTGCGGTTCGCCGACGCCTACGAAGCGGACACGCTGCGCGAGATGGCCCGGCGGCTGGCGGCCGCACCGGCGGCGGTCCCGGCGATCCCGGCCGGCACCGGTTCGACCGGCGCGGTCCACCCGAGCCAGCGCGGCCTCTACGCGCTGTGGCAGGCCCGGCCCGACTCGCTCGCCTACAACATCCCGATCCGGCTCGACCTCGACGGCCCGCTGGACCCCGACCGGCTGCGGGCCGCCCTGCGCACCCTGGTCCGCCGGCACGACGCCCTGCGCACCCGGCTCTTCGTCGACGCCACGGGACTTCGCCAACAGGTGCTGGACGAGGCCGAGTTGGCCTGGGAGTCGGTACCGCCCGGCGACCCGGACACCGAACTCGCGGGTTTCGTCAGGCCGTTCGACCCGGCGGTGCCACCTCTGCTGCGCGCCCGGCTCGCCGGTTCCCGCCTCTACCTGGACCTGCACCACCTGATCGCCGACGGGGTCTCGGTGCGGGTACTCGTCCAGCAACTGCTCGACCTGCACGAGGGCGAGGCCGAGGGCGCGGTCCGGCCGGTGGTGCGCTGGCTGGACGCGGCCGAGTGGTGCGCCGAGCGGGCCACCCGTGACCACGGGTACTGGGTCCGGGAACTGGACGGCATGCCGGGAGCCGGCACGCTCGTCACCGACCACCCGCGCCCGCCGCGCCCGGGGGACGCGGGCGCCCGGGAGCGCCGCGACCCGGTGGCCGCCGCCCTGCTGACCCGGGCCGCCCGGTCGCACCGTACGACTCCGTTCGTGGTGCTGCTCGCCGCCTACGCGACCACTCTGGTCCGGACCGGCGGCGCGACCAGCCTGGTGATCGGAGCGCCGATGCACGGACGGTCGCACCCCGACCTGGCCGACACGGTGGGCATGTTCGTCACCACGGTGCCCGTACCGGTGCGGATCACACCCGGCATGAGCCTGGCCGGCCTGGTGTCCGACCTCGACGCCACGCACCGCCGTGCTCTGGACCGCCAGCACTTCGCGTTCGACGGCCTGGCCGTCGGCCGCGGCGCACGGCCGGGCACCCGCAACCCGCTGTTCGACGCGTTCCTGGCGCTGCAGAACATCGCCGTCTACGCGTACTCCGCCGGGAATCTGCGCGCCCGTCTGGAGCTGCTGCCGACCGGCAGCCCTCGGTTCGACCTCAATCTGCAGGTCCACGACCACCCGGACCGGCTCGTCGCGGACCTGGAGTACGCCACCGACCTCTACACACGGGATTCCGCCGCCCACCTCCTGGACTCCGTGCTGGCCGTCGTCGCGGAGCTCGACACCGCGCCCGACGAGCCGGTGCTGCGCGGTCCGGCCGTTCCCGACCACGCCGACGAGGCCGACTTCGACTACGGAGCGATGCAGTGACCAATGTGATTGCGGGTCGGGCGGTACCGGGGGTCCCCGAGGCGACGTCGTACTGGCTCGCCTGGATCGACGCGCTCCCCGAAGCCACCCTGCTCTGCCGGGACCTGCTCGGGACGGAGCAGGCCGACCGGCCCACGGCGACGGCGACGGCCGCTCTGGACCCGGCCGTCGCCGCGCGCGCGGCCGCGGTCACCCGCGACGACCCCACCCTGGTCCAGGTGCTGTCGACGGCGGTGACCGCACTGCTCGCGGCCGTGCGGACGGACACCCGGGACGTCTGCGTGCTGACGGACTCCGGCGGGCGCGTCTTCCCGGTGCGGATCGTCGTCGACCCCGGGCAGTCCGGTCGGCAGCTGCTCTCCGCGGTCCGGGAGGCGTACCTCACCGGAGCCCGGAACCTCGGTGTGTCCCCCGAGGCGCTGCTGCGGCGCGAGGGCGTCGTCCCCACCGACTTCGCGGTCGTGGGCACCGATGTGCGACAGCCGCCCGCGGGGAGCACCCTGGGGTTCTCGATGGCGGACGGCCGGCTGTCGGTGAGCTACCGCACCGATCTGTTCCTGGCGTCGACGGCCGACCGGCTGGCACGCACCTTCACCAGGATCCTCACCGAGCTGCTCGACCCGGCCGGGCCGGGCACGCTGGGCCCGGTGCTCACCTCGGTGGACCCCGCCGAGGCCGAGCGGCTCGCCGCGGTCAACCGGACCGGTCGTCCCCGGGCCGAGGGCGTCCTCCTCCACCACGGCCTCCAGGACGGGGCCGCGCGGTTCCCGGACCGGGTGGCGGTGCGCGACGACGGCACCACCTATGCCGAGCTCAACCAGCGAGCTAACCGGCTGGCCCGGCGGCTGCGCGAACTCGGCACCGGCCCCGGCGACATCGTCGGGATGGCGGTGCCCCGGTCCACGGACGAACTGGTCGCGCTCTACGCCATCGTGAAGGCCGGCGCCGCGTACCTGCCGATCGACACGGCGCTCCCGGCGGCCCGGATCCGGCACATGATCGAGGAGAGCCGGGCCCGGATCGTCGTCGGTGCGCGGTGCCCGGGTGCCGAGGTGCTGGTCGATCCGGCCGACCCCGGGCTCGCGGCGCTGGACGGTACGGACCTGCCGGACCTCGCGGGCGAGGACGATCTGGCGTACGTCATCTACACCTCGGGGTCGACCGGGACGCCCAAGGGCGTGATGGTCGAGCACCGGGCCATCGTCAACCGGCTGACCTGGATGCAGCGGGCCTACCCACTGGCCGCCGACGACGTCGTCCTGCACAAGACGCCGGTCTCGTTCGACGTCTCGCTCTGGGAGATCTTCTGGTGGTCGATGGCCGGCTGCTCGGTGAGCACGCTGCCGGTCGGCGCCGAGCGCGAGCCGCTGGCCATCCTGGACCGCATCCGGGAACACGCCGTCACCACGCTGCACTTCGTCCCGTCGATGCTCCAGGCGATGCTGCCCAGACTCCGCAACCGGCGTCCCGAGGGGCTGCGGCGCATCTTCGCCAGCGGGGAGGCGCTGAGCGCCGAGTCCGTCCGGCTGCTCAGGGAGGCGTACCCGGACGGGGGACCCGCCCTGATCAACCTGTACGGGCCCACCGAGGCGGCCGTCGACGTCACCCACTACGACTGCACCGGCCACGACGTGCGTCGGCCGGTCCCGCTCGGAGTCCCCATCGACAACCTGCGCCTGCGGATCCTGACCCGGGACGGCCGTCCGGCGCCGGTCGGGGTGCCGGGCGAGCTGTACCTGCTGGGCGCCGGGCTGGCCCGCGGCTATCTGCGCGCCCCCGCGCGTACCGCGCAGCGCTTCGTGCCGGACGCCCAGGAGCACGGCGAGCGTGCCTACCGGACCGGCGACGCGGCCCGGTGGCTGGAGGACGGCTCGGTGGAGTACCTCGGCCGCCTGGACACACAGGTGAAGATCCGCGGGCACCGGATCGAACTGGGCGAGATCGAACACGTCATGCGCGGGGTGGCGGGCGTGACGGACTGCGCGGCGATCGCCGTCGACGGGATGCTGCGCGGGTTCGTGGTCGCGGACGGACCGGATGCCGAGGAGACCGTGCGGGCCGCTCTCACCGAGCGGCTGCCGGCCTACGCGGTGCCCGCGCGGATCCGCCGGATCACCGAGATCCCGCACACCTCGAACGGCAAGCGGGACCTGAAGGCGCTGGCCGCGCTCCGCACCCGGACCGGCCGCGGCACACCCCGCGGCGAGACGGAGACCACGCTGGCCGGCATCTTCTCGGGCGTGCTCGGCGGCGGGCCCGTCGGCGCCGAGGACAACCTCTTCGACCTCGGCCTCGACTCCATCAGGTTCATCGGCGCGCTGGCCGCGGCCCGGCCGGCCGGTCTGGAGTTCACCCTCCAGGAGCTGTTCGCCCATCCGACCGTGGCCGCGCTGGCCCGGGTGGCGCGCCGGGCCGAGGACACCGACGAGGACCGGCCCACAGCGCCGTTCGCCCTGCTCACCGGGGAGGACGCGAAGGCCGGGCTGCCCGCCGACGCGGTGGACGCGTACCCGCTGACGCACTTGCAGCGCGGACTGCTCTACGAGGTCGCGACCCGGGACGCGGCGGTCTACCACGACGTGTCCGGCTATCGCTACGACGGGCCGCTGGACTGGCCGCTGTTCCTGCGGGCGGCGCGGGAGGCGGCCGACCGGCACCCGGCGTTGCGCACCTCCTTCCACCCCGGGCGCCAGCCGGTCCCGGTGCAGGTGGTGCACCGGACGGCCCCGGACTGGTGCCGGCCGGTCGACCTGTCCGGCCGGACCGAGGCGGAGCAGCGCGCCTACCTCGCGGCGGCGGTCGAGCAGGAGCTGCGGGCAGGCTTCCCGGACGGCGAACCGGGCCTGGTCCGCATGCGGGTCTGCGATCTGGGCGGCGAACGCCGGCACCTGCTGCTGAGCTATCACGCGGCGGCGCTCGACGGATGGAGCGTGAACCGGCTGCTGCACGACCTCTTCGCCCACTACGGGGCGCTGCGCACCACCGGCGCCCCCGCCCGGCTCGCCGAGCCGGTGGGCTTCGAGCGCTTCGTCGCGCTGGAACAGCGCGCCGTGGCGTCCGCCGAGCACCGGGAGTTCTGGCACGGCGTGCTCGACGGCGCGGAGCCGACCGGGGTGCCCCGGCTGCCCGACGCAGGCCTGGACGCGGCGCAGACGCTGCGCACGCTCGACGTCCCGCTGGACGCCGAACTCGGCACGGAGCTCAGGGCCCTCGCCGGCCGGATCGGCGTACCGGTGAAGTCGGTACTGATGGCGGCGCACCTGGCGGTGCTGGCCTTCGTGTCCGGTCGCGTCGACGTCACCACCGGATACGAGCTGAGCGGCCGTCCCGAGCAGCAGCACGGGGACACCACCCTCGGGCTCTTCCTCAACACCCTGCCGCTGCGGGCGCGGACCGATGCCGACAGCTGGACCGAGCTGATCCGCCGCGTCCACGCCTCGGAGGTGGCGCTGCTGCCGCACCGGCGTTTCCCGATGGGCGAGCTGGTCCGGGAGGCGGGCCGCGACCTGTTCGAGGTGGTCTTCAACTTCACCCACTTCCATGTGCTCAACGACCTCGACCGGCAGCACGGGTTCCGGCTCCGCCGTGTCTCGGTGCACAGCCAGACCGAGTTCCCGCTGCGGGCGGAGTTCTTCCGGGACGCCCTGGACGGCACGGTCGGCCTCAGCCTGCACTACGACGGCTCGGCCTTCGGCACCCGGCAGATCGAGCGCATCGCCGGTTACTACCGGACCGCTCTGCGGCTGCTGGCCGCCGACCCCTCGCAGGCCCCGGCGGCCCGTTCGCTGATGGACGACGCCGAGGCACGGCAGCTGGCCGCCTTCCGGTCCGGACCCGACCACGAGGTGCCGGGCGAGACGGTGCTCGACCGGTTCGCCGAAACCGTCGCCGCCCGGCCCGACGCCGTCGCCGTCCAGCACGCGACGGACGCGCTCGGCTATCGCGAGCTGGACCGGGAGTCCCGGCGACTGGCCGCGGGCCTGGCCGCGCGAGGCGTACGGCCGGGCGAGGCGGTGGGCGTGCGGATGACCCGGGGCCTGCCGTGGGCGGTGGCCGTGCTGGGCATCCTCCGGGCGGGCGCCGTCTATCTGCCACTGGCGCCGGGGGACCCGGACGAGCGAGTCGCCCGCATGGTCCGGCGGGCCGACTGCCGACTGGTGCTCACGCGGGCGGAGTACGAGGCGGTCCTCGAAACGGCGGAGACCCGGGCGGCCGACCTGACCGCGGCGGCTGACCTGACCGAGGTGGTTGACCCGGCCGAGGTGGTCGTGGCGATAGAGGCGGCCGGCTCGGCCGAGGTGGTCGTGGCGAACACGGCTGACCCGGCCAAGGCGGCGGACCCGACCGAGGCGGCCGACCCGACCCCGGTGGTCGAGGCGGTGGTGGCGGCCGGTGATCCCGCCTATGTCATCTTCACCTCCGGCTCCACCGGTGAGCCCAAGGGCGCGACGGTGACCCACCGCGGCATGCTGAACCACCTCCAGGCCAAGATCGTGGACCTCGGTCTCGGCGGCTCCGACGTGGTGGCCCAGACCGCCTCGCAGTGCTTCGACATCTCCGTCTGGCAGTTGCTCGCGGGGTGGCTCACCGGCGGCCGGTCGGTGATCGTCGACGACGTCGTCGACCCGGCCGATCTGTGGCGGACGGTCGGCGACACCGGGGTGACCGTCCTGGAGGTGGTCCCGGCACTGCTCGACGCACTGCTCGACGACCCCGCACGGCCTGCCGGACTCGGCCCGCTGCGCTACCTGATGGTCACCGGCGAGGCGTTCCAACCCGCCCTGGCCCGGCGCTGGTTCGCCGCGTACCAGGTGCCGGTGGTCAACGCGTACGGGCCGACCGAGGCCTCCGACGACATCACCCACCACATCGTCACGGCACCGGTGGACACCGAACGGGTACCGGTGGGGCGGCCGGTTCTGAACACCACGCTGCACGTGGTGGGAGAGAACGGAACGGCGGTCCCCATCGGCACCCTCGGCGAGATCCTGGTGAGCGGTCCGGCGGTAGGCGCCGGCTACGTCAACGATCCGGAGCGGACGGCTGCCGCGTTCCCGCCCAACACCCTCGACGACACCTCCCCG
The DNA here is from genome assembly GCF_014645815.1 of Streptomyces fuscichromogenes. GTDB lineage: Bacteria > Actinomycetota > Actinomycetes > Streptomycetales > Streptomycetaceae > Streptomyces > Streptomyces fuscichromogenes. The sequence goes on from NZ_BMML01000004.1 coordinate 474,475, forward strand.
CGGCTCTACCGCACCGGCGACCTCGGCCGCTGGCTGCCGGACGGGCTGCTCGACTGTGTCGGCCGGCGGGACCAGCAGGTCAAGGTACGGGGGTACCGGATCGAGCTGCCGGAGATCGAGCAGGCGCTGACCCGGGTGCCCGGCATCACGACCGCCTTCGTCTTCGTCCGCCGCCAGGCCGGGCAGAGCCTGCTGGCCGCCCGGTACAGCGGTGCGACCGGCCTCGACGCGGCCGCGATCCGTGCCGAACTGGCCCGCGAACTCCCCGCCCACATGCTGCCGGACGTCATCGCCCCGCTCGCCGAGGTGCCGTTGAACGCGAACGGCAAGGCGGACCGGCCCGCCATCGCCGCCCTGCCGCTGCCGCAGTCGGAGCGACGCCGGCCCCGGCCGCCCGCGACGGCGGCCGAACGGGAGGTGGTCGCCCTGTTCGCGGCCGCCCTCGGCCTGCCCGCCGACGCCGTCGGCGCCGACGGCGACTTCTTCGAACTGGGCGGCCACTCGCTCAGCGCGATGGCGGCGGCGGCGCGCTCCGGCGGCCGGTTCGGCGTACGCGAACTGCTGCGCCACCGCACCGCCGAGGCACTGGCACGGGCCACCGGGCCCACCGACAGCGGCCTCCTCGCCGAGATCGCGGCGGCCGACCGGCCGGAGCTGACCGTGGTGTGCTTCCCGTACGCGGGCGGTTCCCCGGTGGGCTACCTGCCGCTCGCCAAGGCTCTGCAGGAGTCGCTTCCCGTACGGTTCCTGGTGCTGGACCTGCCGCCGGGAGCGGACCCCGACCCGGGCCGGCTGCTGGGCACCCTGGTGGCGGAGCTGGACCAGGTGGCGGGACCGCTCACCCTGCTGGGCCACTGCGCGGGCGCGGGACCGGCACTGGCGCTCGCCCGCCGGCTGCCGTCCGGGCGGGTGGCGTCGGTGGTCGTCGTCGGCAAGACGCTCAAGTCGGTCGACCCGGCGGACCATCCCGTGCGGGAGGTCCTGGACGCCCCGGACGAGACGGTCCGGGACTGGGCGGTACCGGACACCGAGGCGCCGGACCAGCCCGCGCCGACGCCGGACGAGGTGGCCGCGCTGCGCCGTGACACCGCGCTCGGCAATGCCTTCCTGGCCGATCTGCTGCGCGCCGGCGAGCCGTTGACCCGGCCGTTCACCGTCGTCGTGGCCGCCGACGACCCGGTGGTACCCGATGTCGCGGGCACCGTGCCGAACTGGGCGCTGCTCGCCGCCGATCCGCGCGTGGTCGGCGTCCCCGACGGCGGCCACTACCTCAACCGGACCCGGCCCCGACTGCTCGCCTCCCTGCTCATGCCCGCCACGGAGACGCCACATGCGCAACCCGACCGTGCCTGACCCCGGCGAGGACTTCGTCCCGCTGACCGGCCTGCTGCCGCACGCCGAGCTGTGGCTCAAGCTGGAGTCCCGCAACCCCGCCGGGTCGATCAAGATGAAGACCGCGACCGCCATGATCGACGCGGCCGAGCGCTCCGGGCTGCTCCGGCCCGGCGCCGAGCTCATCGAGTCGACCTCGGGCAACCTCGGCGTCGCGATGGCCGCGATCTGCGCGGCCCGCGGCTACCACCTCACCCTGGTGACCGACCCCAACAGCAACTACCGCAGCGTCCAGCAGATGCGGGCGCTCGGCGCCGAGGTGGTGGTGGTCGAGCGGCGCGACGACAACGGCGGCTATCTCGGTTCCCGGATCGCCTACATCAGCCTGCGGCTGGCCACCGAGCCCGGCCTCGTCTGGCTCAACCAGTACGCGAACCCGGCGAACGTGGCGGCCCACCGGGACGGCACCGCGGTCGAGATCTGCGAGCGGTTCGGGGTGCCCGACTGGCTGTTCGTCGGGGTGGGCACGTCGGGCACGCTGATGGGCTGCGTGGAGCACTTCGCCGGTCTCGGCACCCGGCCGACCGTGGTCGCGGTCGACGTGCTCGGCTCGATCACGTTCGGCGGCGCACCGGCCCGCCGGCTGATCCCCGGAATGGGAGCGAGCCGGAAGCCGGAGATCTTCGCGCCGGGGGAGTACCGCCGGGTCCTGGTCTCCGAACGGGACACGATCGTCGCCTGTCGCCGGATCGCGTCCCGGTACGGCCTGCTCGTCGGCGGCTCGACCGGCACCGTGGTGGCGGCGGCCATGGCCCACCGGCACCGCCTGCCGCCCGGCAGCCGGGTGCTGGCGATCTCGCCCGACCTCGGCGGCGCCTATCTGGACACCATCTACGACGACGGCTGGGTCGCCACCCATTTCGGCGACGAACTGCTGCGGGACAGCGCGAGGTCGGCGCGCAGACCGGTCCGCGAAGAGCTAGTGAAAGCGAGAACATGACTACGACGACTTTCTCGGTGGTCGGCGGACCCGCCGTACGGGCGGCGCTGGCCGGTGCCGAGCAGGACGTGATCGACCGGGTGCGCGAGGCGTATCTCCTGCACGACGCGGGGCGGACGGTCAACCCGGACAGCTACTTCCTGCGGTTCCCGGAGAAGCCGGACAGCCGGATCATCGCGCTGCCGGCCTTTCTCGGCGGCGAGGCCGAGACCGCCGGGATCAAGTGGATCTCCAGCTTCCCGGGCAACCACGACCGGGGACTGCCCAGGGCCTCCGCGGTACTGGTGCTCAACGACTACCGCACCGGGTACCCGACGGCGCTGCTGGAGTCGGCGGCGATCAGCGCCGCCCGCACCGCCGCGTCGGCCGCGCTGGCGGCCGGGGTCCTCCAGGACGCCCCGCCGCGCAGCTGGGGCGTGATCGGCGCCGGAGTGATCGCCCGGGAGATCTGCCGCTACCTGGCCGCCACCACGCCGGTACCGCCGGTGGTGCACTGCCACGACCTGAACCCCGGGGCGGCCGAGCGTCTCGCGGCCGGGCTGCCCGGCGGCCGGGCCGCGGACCTGGCCACCGCGTGCGACGCCGACCTGGTCGTCTTCGCCACCACGGCTCTGCGCCCGTACCTGCCGGCGGACCACCGGTTCCGGCCCGGCCAGCTGGTCCTGCACGTGTCGCTGCGGGACCTGGCACCGCAGACCGTGCTGCACGCCGCGAACATCGTCGACGACGTGGACCACTGCCTGAAGCAGAACACGTCACCGCACCTCGCCGAACAGCTCGCCGGTGACCGGTCGTTCGTGACCGGGACGCTCGCCGGTGTGCTGCGCGGGGACATCGCCGTCCCCGACGACCGGCCGGTGATCTTCTCCCCCTTCGGCATGGGCATCCTCGACCTCGCCGTGGGCCGTTTCGTACTCGACCGGGCCGTCGCGACGGGCACCGCCACCGAGATCTCCGACTTCTTCGCCCCGAACGGAGCGTGACCGGTGCTGACCTCCACACAACCCGAGTGGCTCACCGAACCGGCCGACCTGAACGCGTTGCCGCCCCGGCTGTGGCCGGCCTCCGCGGAGCGCGCGGCCGACGGCGTCCTCACCGTGGGCGGACTGCGGGCCGACGACCTCGCCGCGGAGTTCGGCACCCCGGTGTACGTCTTCGACGAGGCGGACTTCCGGGCCCGGTGCGCCGAGTTCCGCACCGTCTTCGACGACTTCGACGTCTACTACGCCGGGAAGGCGTTCCTGTGCCGGCCGGTCGCCAGGATCTGCGCCGAGCTCGGCCTGCACCTGGACGTCTGCTCCCTGGGCGAGCTGCTGATCGCGGTCTCCGCCGGCTTCCCGGCGGAGCGCATCGTGATGCACGGCAACAACAAGTCCGCCGCGGAGCTCGCCACCGGTCTGCGCCACGGGGTCGGCCGGATCGTGGTGGACTCCTTCGACGAACTGGGGCTGCTGCGCGAGCTGGCAGCCGAGGCCGGGGTACGGCCGCAGGTCCTGATCCGGGTCAACGTCGGTGTGCACGCCGACACGCACGCCAACATCGCCACCGCCCACGACGACCAGAAGTTCGGGTTCTCCCTGCGGACCGGCGACGCCTCCACCGCGGTCGCGACGGCCCACAAGGCGGACGAACTCGAACTGGTCGGCCTGCACATGCACCTGGGCTCGCAGATCTTCGGCCTGGACTCGTTCGAGGTGGGGGTGCGGCGGGTCATGGAGATCCGTGCCCGGTTCCTCCGCGAGCACGGGGTGTCCCTGCCGGAGGTGAGCCTCGGCGGCGGCTTCGCCATCGCCTACCTGGACCACCACCGGCCCAGCACGCCCGCGGAGATCGCCGCGGGGCTGCGCGAGTTCACCCGGCGCAGCTGCGCGGAGCTCGGGCTGGAGCCGCCCCGGCTGGCGATCGAGCCGGGCCGGGTCCTCGTCGGCCGCTCGGGGATCACGGTGTACCGCGTCGGAACCGTCAAGGACGTGGCCGGTCTGCGCACCTTCGTCTCGGTCGACGGCGGGATGAGCGACAACATCCGCCCGGCCCTCTACGACGGCCTCTACACGGGCGTCCTGGCGAGTCGGCGCTCGACCGCCGGTCCGATGCTCTCGCGTGTGGTCGGCCTGCACTGCGACGCCGGTGATGTAGTGGTGCGCGACGACCACCTGCCCGCCGACACACGGGTGGGTGACCTGCTCGCCGTGCCGAGCACCGGCGCCTACTGCCGGAGCCTGGCGAACAACTTCAACCAGACGCCCCGCCCACCGGTGGTCGCCGTCCGGGACGGCCAGGCACGGGTGTGGCTGCGCCGCGAGACGTACGACGACCTGCTCGCCCTGGAAGTGGAATGACCGAGCCTGCCAAGTTCCGCACGACCGACTCCACCGTGGTCACCTTCCCGTCCGGCGCACTCGACGCCCGCGCCACCGTGTGCCACGTGCTGGCGTCGGACGGCCGGTACGGACTGCTCTGCGACACCACCCCGTTCCACCCGGAGGACCACACCTGGCCGGACCAGCCGGGGGACCGGGGGACCGTGGCGGGCGGCGGCCGCGCGTCAGAGGTGCTGGACAGCGTGATCGGGGCCGTGCACCGGGGCACCGGCGAGGTGCGGGTGGCCGGGGACATCCCGGTCCGCCGCGGTGATCCCGACTGGACCTGGCACGTGGTGCACGTCGTCGCCGACGAGCCGTGGGCGCTGCCGGGGCACGAAGTGCGGTTGTCGGTCGATCCGCGGCGGCGGGCCGGTCTGTCCGCCGGCCACACCGGCTGCGAACTGGTCGGGCCGGCGCTCAACGCCGCCCTGCGGGACCGGTGGGGCAAGGAGGCCGGGCTCGACTCGCTGGGCGCCCCGGACTTCGACAAGATCGCCATCGTGAGCTCGCGGATCGGCCCGCACGGCAGTGTCGACCGCTACCGGATGGGCAGGTCGCTGCGGCGCAAGGGCTTCGTGGCGGACGGCCTGGCCGAGGCACTCGGCGATCTGGAGGCCCAGGTGAACGGGTTGCTCGCGGAGTGGGTGAGCGCGGACGTGCCGGTGGTGGTGCGTACCGACGGACCGACCCTGGCGGATCGGCGGCGCTTCACCTGCGTGGTGCGGCAGGGCCAGGTCACGGCGCCGTGCGGCGGCACCCATGTCGCGACCACCGGGGAACTGGGCCGGGTGGTCGCCCGGCTGGAACTCGCCGAAGACGGCCAGGAACTGGTGCTCAGCACGTCCACGGGAGGGGCGGCGACATGACCGCGGAGACTCTGACCGAACTGTTCGACGACACCGTGGCGCGGTATCCGGAGCGTGTCGCGGTACGCGACGAGAAGACCGCGCTGACCTACCGGGAGCTGGCCTCGCGGTCGACGGAGCTGGCCCGGCGGATCCGCGGACTCGGCGTCGGCCGCGGCGACCTGGTGGGTGTCCACCTCCAGCGGTCGGCCGACGTGTTCGTCGTCCTGCTCGCGGTGCTGCGGGCCGGGGCCGCGTACGTCGCGATCGACAGCCGCTACCCGGACGCGCGGCGCGACCTGATGCTGCGGCTGAGCGGTGTCGAGGTGGTCATCACCGAACCGGCCTGGGCCGGCCGGCTGGACGGTGCCGCGGTCCGGGTGCTGCCCGCCCCGTTGTCCGACGTGCCGCCGGCCGCGGACCCGCTGCCGTCGCCGCGCCCGGACGACGCCGCGAGCGTGCTGTTCACCTCCGGCTCCACCGGTACCCCGAAGGGCATCGTGCTGGAGCACCGCAACGTGGTGGCCTTCGCCCGCAACCCGGCGCTGCCGCGGCTGACCGAGCAGGACCGGATCGGCCAGGTCTCCAGCCTCTCCTTCGACCTCTTCCACTGGGAGATGTGGAACAGCTTCGCGGCCGGTGCCGAGGTGACCGTGCTCCCGCTGGTGCCGGACCTGCTGGCCGCGGGCTTCGACACGGAGGTACGACGGCTGGGGATCACCGCGATGCTCGTCCCGACCATGGTCGCCGGCCATGTCACGGACGAGCAGCCGGACGCGTTCGCCGCGCTGCGGCTGCTCCATGTCGCGGGCGACGTGATCGCGCCGGCGGTCTGCCGGGTCATCCTGGACGCGGGTTTCGACGGCGGCCTCTACAACCTCTACGGACCGGCCGAGTGCACCACGGCGTGCGTCGCGCACCGGATCACCCCGGAGGACACCCGGCGGCAGGCCGTCCCGATCGGCCGGCCGCTGGACCGGGTCGTGGTCGAGGTGCGGGACCCGGAGGGGGCGCCGGTCCCGCCCGGGAGTCCGGGCGAACTGTTCGTCGGCGGACCGCAGGTGGCCCGCGGCTATCTCGGCCGGCCCGATCTGACCGCGGAGCGGTTCTCCGAGCCGGGCGGGCCGGACGGCGCCACCCGCTTCTACCGGACCGGTGATCTGGTCCGGGTCGGCGACGACGGTGTCATCGACTTCCTGGGCCGGGCCGACCGGCAGGTGAAGATCCGGGGTTACCGGGTCGAACCCGGAGAAATAGAACGTTTCTTCCTCGGTCTCCCCGGTGTCCAGGACGTCGTGGTCACCCCGGTCGGGGAGGGCGTCGACCGTCGGCTGGTTGCATTCGTGGTCGAGGGAAGCGGTGCGACCCGGCAGGAACTGCGGGCCGCGGCCGAACGGAACCTGCCCCACTTCCTCGTCCCCGGCGACCTGCACCTGGTCGACAGAATTCCCGCCGATCAGCACGGCAAGCGGAATGTCTCCGAACTCCTCGAAGGGCTGGCCGCGAGAAGCGTCGAGGCTCCGGCGGACGCGATGCCGGGAGGCGTCGAGGAGGAATTCGTCATCACGCTCTGGGAGGAGCTGCTGGGAGTTTCCGGAATCAGTGGTTCCGACAATTTCTTCGCCCTCGGCGGGAACTCGCTCCTTGCCTTTCGTATGCAGCTGAAGATAGAGCGGAGATTCGGTGTGAAAATCGCCAACGCGGAGATCATGAAGAATTCCCGTGCGGTCGAGCTGGCCGCCACGATCAGGGCCGCGGGATCCTCCGGGGCCGAGTGAACGGGCCGGTCCGTGCGAGGGCCCAGGGCGGGAGCCGGACCGGCTCCCGCCCCGGTGTCCGGTTCAGTCGAGGAAGTCCTCGCCGGTGAGCAGCAGTTCGGTGTTGACCGCGTTGAGCTTGTCATTGGCGATCATGACCCGGCCCGAGTAGAGGTCACGCAGGTGGCGGGCCACCGAGAACTCGCCCTCCTCGGAGTAGCCCGCCATGCCGCAGACCTCCAGCGCCAGCGCGGCCACCCGGACCGACTCCTCCGAGGCGGACACCTTCAGCGCGTTGGCCGGCACGGTGAGATCGCGGGGGGAACCCTCGGCGGCCCGGCTGTCGGCGAAGTCCGCGGCCAGGCCCCGGACTTCGGCCCGCAGCATCGTCAGGGTGGCGTGCATGCGTCCCAGCCGCGGGTCCGGGACGAACGTGCCGCTCTGGCGGGCCGCCTTGACCTGCGAGAACCGTACGGCGCGGCGGAAGGCGTCGGTCGCCGTCCCGGTCCAGACCGCGGCCCAGAGGATGTGCGAGAGCGGGACCATGACGCGCGCGGCGATCGCGCTGAACGGCTCGGCCAGCACCTGGCCGCGCGGTACGACGGCCTGGAGGTGCTGCGGCGCGCTGCAGGTGCCGCGCATGCCCAGCGTGTTCCACGGGCCCGTGCGCCGCAGCCTCGCCTGCTCCCGCAGCACCAGCACGAGGACCTGGTCGTCGGCCGCGGCCTGCTGGTCGCGCCGGGCCGTGACCAGCAGGCTGTCCGCCTGCTCGCCGTAGGAGACCGTGGTGGCGTGCTTCTCCAGCAGACAGTCCTCGCCGACCGGGACCAGGGCCGCCCTGCTCATCCGGAGGTTGCCGCCGATGCCGACCTCGGAGGTGACGGAGGCGACCAGGTGCTGCTCGGCGGCGGCCGTACGCAGGTAGTCCGCGAGCAGCGGTCGGCTCTCCGCGCCCGGTGCCAGGCAGGCGAGCTGGAGTTGGTGCATCGCCCAGATCATGCCCGTCGAGCTGCAGTGCCGGCCGATCCGCATGGCGAGCTCCGCCAGCGCGGGCGCCGTCAGCCCGGCTCCGCCGTAGGCGGCCGGGACGGCGGCGGAGAGCAGGCCGCTCTCCTTCAGCGCGTCGATCCCCTGCTGGGGGAAGCCGGCCGTGCGGTCGGCCGTCTCGGCGCCGGCCGACAACGTGTCGCGCAGGGCGTCGACGCGGGCGAGGGCTTCGACGGCGGTGGCGGGGGCAACTGCGCTGGTCATGTGCGAGTCCTCCAGGCGGCTTGCGTGTCGCGGCGCTCGCTGGGCCGCGAGGCGTGGTGCGGCCCGGCGCGGGATGGCCCGCGTGCCGCGGAATGATCGAGGCTGATCGGACGGCTGTCCGGCCCCGAGCCCCGGCTGCCGGGCGGGGCAGGACAAGGGGTGACGCGGCGATCCGGGTGGCACCGGGACGGGCCGGGCCGGAAGGCTGCCGGAGAACCGGCGCGGTCCGGGCATCGTCCTTACGGCCGACGGGACTTGGCGACGTCGGTCGGCAGCCTATATTACGTCACCCGTCCGGGCTGCCGCGATGTTCGCGGGACCTGGTTCATGGATGAATTCAATGCCGTCCCGCAACGCGGCCATTCCGGACGAAATGCTCGTGATCAGGGGCCGAATGACGGGCCGTAAAAGGCCTTCGGGCGTGGTCATTTAATTGGTTGACAGGCGAATGGCGAGACTGCTTCTATGTCGTCAGCCCAATCATGGCGAGCGGTTTCAGGCCCTTGTCCGGTCACTTCGGACTGCGGCTCTCCGTGCTCACGCAGGCAAGGGTTTCACTCGCGAGGGAGTGCAGTGGTGAACGATCGAGGAGTCATCCGGCGTGCGCCGGGTGCGGCCGGCCGGCCGGTGGGCGGATGAGGCGAAGGCTCCACCTGTTCCTGGCCTACTTAGCGCCGCACTGGCGGATCGCGGTGTTCCTGCTCGTGCTCCTGTTCACCGAGGTCGGACTCTCGCTCTGGAACCCGCAGTTGCTGGGCCGCTTCATCGACCGGGCGAAGGACGGCGCCGACGTCGACGCGTTGGTACGGATCGCCCTGCTCTTCATCGTGCTGACCATCGCGAACCAGGTCGTGGTGTCGGTGGCCGGCTACTTCGCCGAGGACCTCGGCTGGCGGACGACCAACCAGATGCGGATGGACCTCACCGAACACTGCCTCGATCTCGACCTGGGCTTCCACAAGGAGAAGACGCCGGGAGAGCTGATCCAGCGAGTCGACGGTGACGTGGCCACCCTGGCCCAGTTCTTCTCCACGTTCACCTTCCAGATCTTCGCCAACGTGCTGCTCTCGCTGGGCATCCTGGGAGTCAGCTTCGCCGCGGACTGGCGGCTGGGCCTGATCCTCCTGGTCTTCTCCGTCGTGGTGATCCCGGTGCTGCGCCGCACTCAGCGGGTGGCCTCGCCGTACTTCCACCGGCTGCGGCAGGACAACGCCGACATCGCCGGCTTCCTGGAGGAGCGGGTCCTGGCGACCGAGGACATCAAGGCCAACGGCAGCGACGCCTGGACCCGGGGGCGGCTCGACGGACTGCTGGAGCGTCTGCGGCGCACCATGCGCACCGAGAGCGTCGCCTTCCGGGCCTCGTCCAGCGCCCTGGAGCTCAGCGTCTCGGCCGCCACCGCGGCCATCCTGGTCACCAGCGCCCTGCTGCTGCACGGCGGGGGCATCACGCTCGGCACGGTCTACGTGAGCTACTTCTACGCGAGCCTGCTCAGCCTGACCCTGTTCCGTATCTCCAACCGCGTCGACGGCCTGCAGACCGCGATGGCCGGCATGGACCGGATCGCCGAACTCTCCGAACGGCAGTCCGCGGTGCGCGACACCGGCCGGGGCACGCTGCCGGACGGCCCGCTCTCGCTCACCTACGACGGCGTGGACTTCGCCTATGTCGACGGCCGTCCGATCCTGCGCCGGGTCGGCTTCCAGCTACCCGCCGGTGAGGCGCTGGGCCTGCTCGGACGCACCGGCAGCGGGAAGACCACGATCGGCCGCCTGCTCTACCGCGGCATGGACCCGCAGGAGGGCTCGGTGCTGCTGGGAGGCGTGGACATCCGCACGGTACCGCTCGCCGAACTGCGTTCCCGGGTGGCCGTGGTGACCCAGGACGTGCACGTGCTGCACGCCTCCGTCCGGGACAACATCACGCTCTTCGATCCGGACGCCCGTGACGAGCGGATCGAGGCGGCGATGGCGGCCCTGGGCATGCGGGAATGGCTGGACGCGCTCCCGGCGGGGCTGGACACGGTGATCAGCGACGGGGCGCTCTCCGCGGGACAGGCACAACTGCTCACCTTCGCCCGCGCCTTCCTGCGCGATCCCGATGTGATCCTGCTGGACGAGGCGTCCTCCCGGCTGGACCCGGCGACCGAGCGGATCGTCGCCGCCGCGGTACGCACACTGCTCCAGGGCCGCACCGCGATCGTCATCGCGCACCACCTGCAGACGGTCGGGCAGATGGACCACATAGCGGTGCTGGACGCCGGCGAGGTCGTCGAGTTCGGCCCGCGCGGCGAGCTGGCCGACACCGCTGGTTCCCGGTTCTCCGCGCTGCTGGCGGGTGCCGCATGAGTACACTCCGAGTCTTCTGGCGGATCGCCCGGTCCGCACCCGGCGTCTTCGCCCTCGACCTGGTGCTGCAACTGCTGCGCAGCGTGTTCCCGCTGGTGCCCGGCTTCGTGGTCCGGGACATCCTGAACCGGCTGAGCACCGGCGGGAGTCTGACCACCGGCTTCTGGGTGCTGATCGCGATCCTGGTGGGCGCCGCCCTGGCCCGGGTCGTCTCGCTGCTGGCCTGTGTGGCGTACGACGGGATCTGCGAGGCGGTCGGCATCGGACTGCTGATGCGCAGCGGCTTCGCCCGGATCCTCGCCAAACCGGGCGCGATCCGGCTCAAGCACCCCACCGGCGACGTGGTGTCCCGGCTCACCGACGACACCACCACCGTCTCCAGCACCGTCGTCTACACGCTCATGGTGGCCGGAGCGGCGGTCCAGGCGTTGATCGCGATCGCCGTCATGGTCGCCGTCGATCCGCTGATCACCGCGGTCGTCTGCGTCCCGCTCGTCGTGGCCGGCTTCCTGATCAACATGGCCAGCAAGAAGATCAAGCAGTACCACCGGCAGGGCCGGGAGGCGGCCGGTGACGTCAGCGCCTTCCTCGGTGACGTCTTCAACAGCATCCAGGCCATCCAACTGGCGGGCGCGAAGCCGCATGTACTGGCCCACTTCACCCGTCTCAACGACATACGCCGTCGGCGGACCGTGCAGAGCCGCCTCTTCACCGATGTCTTCCTCGGCGCGGTCTGGAACAACACGACCGCCATCGGCACCGGACTGGTACTCGTGCTGGCGGCCGCGCACCTGCATGACGGCACCATGCGCGTCGGCGACCTCGCGCTGTTCATCGTCTACGTCGGCTGGGTGACGGACTTCACCTCGCTGTTCAGCCAGAACCTCGCCCTGGTGATCCAGTCCGGGGCCTCGCTCCAGCGCATCGAGGACGCCGTGCCGGGCGCGGTGACCGGCCTGTCCGAGCCCGCGCCGACACCGGCGGCCCCGCCGCGTTCGGCACTGGCCGACCTCAGGGTGCGCGGGCTCGGGTACCGGTACCCGGAGTCCGGCCGCGGGGTCACGGACGTCAGCTTCGACATCGCCGCCGGCGAGTTCGTCGTCGTCACCGGCCGGGTGGGAGCCGGCAAGTCCACGCTGCTGCGTGCCGTCCTCGGACTGCTGCCCCCGACGAGCGGGCAGGTGTGCTGGAACGGCCAGGAGGCCGGCGAGCTGGTCCCGCCCCTGGCCGCGTACACCTCCCAGGTCCCGCGGCTGACCAGTGACACGGTGCGTACCAACGTCCTCGTCGGCCACGAGGCGGACGAGGACGAGGTCCGCCGCGCCCTCGGCACCGCGGTCTTCGAGGCCGACCTCGCCGCCCTGGAGGAAGGCCTCGACACGATGGTCGGCCCCCGGGGGACGAAGCTCTCCGGCGGGCAGGTGCAGCGCGTCGCCGCGGCCCGGATGCTCGTCCGGGAACCCGAGCTGCTGGTCTTCGACGACATCTCCAGCGCGTTGGACGGCGGCACCGAAAGGGAACTGTGGCGCCGGCTGCTGGACGACGGGGAGCGGCGCAGCTGTCTGGCCGTGTCGCATCGCCGGGCCGCGTTCGAGCGGGCGGATCGCATCGTCGTACTGAAGGACGGCGCGGTGGACGCGGTCGGCACCCTTGCCGAACTGCTCGACTCGAATGCCGAAATGCGCCACTTGTGGGCCGGCGCCGCCGATGAGGCCACAGCAGGCGGCGACGGCCGCACCGGGTGAAGGTGAAGGGGGAGCACACCGTGACGGGGACCGAGACCGAGGCACGCACGATCGTCAGCACCGACGACGGGAAACGGGTTCTGGTTCAAGAGGGCGGCGGGCGCTGGTCGTTGCCGCGCCATCCGGCCGGAGCACCGGAGCGCACCCGCGCCGTGCTGCGGGACCGCTGGGGCGTGGACACCGTCCGCCTCGGCACGCTGGCCGACACCGCGAGCGGTCCGGAAGCCGGCCCGGTGTACGCACACCAGTGGTGTCCGGTGTCGTCGGCCGTCGCCGAGTCCGCGCGCTGGGTCGGCGCGTCCGACGTCGAGGCGCTGACCGGTCTCGATCCGGTGGACCGCACGCTGCTCGAAGGGTGGTTCAGCGGTGAGGTCGCCCTCGCGGACGTTCCGTGGACGCGTCCCGGCTGGTACACCGAGGCGACCGACTGGCTCACCGCCCGGCTGCGGGACCGCGGGGACGAACTCACCGGCCCGGTCGAGCAGTTCCTGATCTCGCCCTGGGCGTGCACGTTGCGTGCGCCGACCGCGCAGGGCCATGTCTTCCTGAAGGCGGCGCCGCCGGCCTTCCCCCACGAGCCGGTCCTGACCCAGCGGCTCGGCACCTGGTTCCCGGACAACATCGTCCCGGTGCTCGCCGTGGAACCGGAACGCGGCTGGCTGCTCTCCGCCGACATCGGCGCCTGCACCTACATCGAGGACGTGACGGTCGCCGACGACGTGCCCCGGTACCGGTCGTCGGTCGTGCGGTACGCGGAAATGCAGCGGTTCACAGCCGAACGAATCGGCGAGCTGGCCGAGTTGGGCGTACCGGATCGCAGACCGGGCTCCCTTCCCGGCCTGTTCGAGCGGATGCTCTCCGAGCCGGAACGCCTCGGTGTGGGGCAGGAGTGGGGGCTGACCGTCGACGAGCACCACCGACTCCTGGGTTTCCGGGCGGAGTTCGCCCGGCGCTGTGCCGAGCTGGCCGAGACCGGCCTCCCGGACGTCCTGGTCAACATCGACTTCTGGCACGGCAACGTCTCGTTCCGGCCGCAGGGGGACATCTTCTTCGACTGGGCCGAGACGGGCATCGGCAGTCCCCTGTGCGGACTGACCACGGTCCTGCGGGAGTTCGAACAGAACGAGATAGCCGACGGGGAGCGGGTGCAGCAGGCGCTGGTCGACGCCTACCTGGACCGGTGGACGCCGTACGCGTCCCGGGACCGGATCGCCGACGCGTACCCGCTGGGCCTCCAGGCGGCGATCGTCTGGCGGGCCTGGTCGTGGCGGGACTGCGTCGTGCCCGTGCCCGCGCCGGAGCGCCACGACGGGTTCCGGCACGCGGTCGCGGCCAACCTGCGCAGATTGCTGGCCTTCGTTGACTGAGCCAGTGAAGACCCCGGTGGTGCGCCGTCGTACCGCAGGCGCCCAGTCCCAGGGACGTGGCGAGGCGGAGCTGACGGCGGCGGTGGCCCGCATCTGGCACGACCTGCTCGGTGCCGAGGCCACGGACGACGACGACTTCTTCGAGCTGGGCGGCGACTCGCTGCTGGCCACCTGGGCCGTCGCCCGGATCCAGGACGAGCTCGGCATCGACGTCACCCTCGACGACCTCTTCCGGCAGACCCGGCTGGGCGCGCTCGTCGCCCACTTGCGGCTGCTGCCGGGCCGCCCGCGCAGCGGCGAAGCGGCCGCGGCCGCCGACGGCGGGGAACTCACCGCCGCGGAGCGGGCCGTGTGGCTCGCGGCGGAGCTCGCGCCGCAGCCGACCGCGTACCTCATCAGCGTCGTGGTGCAGGTCCGCGGCGACCTCACCGCGGACCTGCTGGAAGCCGCCCTGGACGATGTGATCACCCGGCACGAGGCGTTGCGTACGGCCTTTCCGCTGGTGGGCACCGAGCCGCACCGACAGGTCGTGGCGCCGGTGCGCGGTCGGGTCCCCCGGGTGACCGAGGCCGATCCGCCCGGTCCGCAGCGGTTGCGCGAACTGGCCGCCGAGGACGCCGGACGACCCGTCGACCTGGAACGGGCCCCCTTGTTCCGGGCCCGGCTGGTCGCCCACCGCGATCGCGCGGTCGCCCTGCTCCTCACGGTGCACCACGCCGTCTTCGACGCCCGGTCGCTGGAGCTGCTGGTCCGGGAGCTCGGCGCGTGCTGCGACGCCCGTGCCGACGGCGCAGCCGCGGACCTCACCCCGGTCCCCGGTCCCGGCGCGTTCGGAGCGCGGCAGCACGCGTGGCTGGCCGGACCCGAAGGGCGGCGAGCGGTCGCGGAGCTCGCCGGGGGCCTGACCGGGCTGCCGGCCCTCGGCCCGTTCCCCGGGACACGGCCGGCCGGCACCGTGCAACGCGTCGGCGCGCACCGCCGGGAGCCGATCGACACGGGTCTCGCGAGCGCCGTACGCCGCCTCGCGCTCCGGCACGGCGCCACGCTGCACATGGTCGGACTGGCCGCCTTCGCCGTCGCGCTGGCCGACCTGACCGGCACCGACGACCTGGCCGTCGGAGCCGCCTTCAGCGGGCGCACCACCCCCGAGGCGCAGAACGCGATCGGATGCTTCGTCAACGTGCTGCCGATCCGGATCCGGACCGGCGGCCCGGAACCCTTCGCCGAGGTACTGGCCCGGGTCCGGGAGGCCACCCTCTTCGTCGCACGCCACCAGGACGTGCCGTTCGACAGTGTGCGCGCCTGGTTCCGGCAGGAGGGCGCCGTGCCGCCCGAGATCCGGGTGGCGTTCGGCGCGCAGGACGTGGCGAGACCCACGTACCGCGGCGAGAGCTTCGAACTGATCGGCCGCGAGGCCGACACCGAGCAGGCCCGGCTCGATCTGACCTGCTGGCTGGAGGCGGCGGGAGAAGACGGTCTGCAGGCCTTCTGGACCTACCGTCCCGGCCTGCTCACCTCATCGGACGTCGCCGGCCTGCATCAGCGTTTCGTCGGTGCGCTGCGGGACGGGACCGGGACGAAGCCGGCGGACAGCTGAATCCGTTTCGGCCACCATGAAGCACTGGAGAGAATATGCAGGACAGTCATGCGCCGGCCGACCGGACCGCCGCCGACCGGGCGACGGCCGTGGTCACCGAGGAATGGTGCCGGGCGCTCGATGTGACGGACCCCTCGCCGGACGACGACTTCTTCGCCGAGGGCGGTAACTCGCTGCTGATCGCCTCGCTGATCGACCGGGTGGAGCGGCGGCTCGGCATCGTGTTCCCGGTCGAGGTCGCGTTCATCGACGGCACGCTGGGAGCCCTGACCGACGCCTGCGCGGAGCGACTCGTGACGGCCGAGGGGACCACCGCGTGAGCGGCGCCCTGCCGCGGCTCGGCGTGCTGCACGCGCCGAACGCGGCCGCGAACCTGCGCGACCTGGTGCTGGCGGGACGCGACCGGTGCGAGGTCGTGCTCCTGGTCCGCCGCGACGTCGCCGCGGCCGAGCCGGACCTGGTCCGCCTCGGACAGGCGCTGGCCACCGTCGTCGTCATCGGCGACGACGTCACGCACGAGCTGGCCGGTCTGGGCCTGGACGGCCTGGTGACCTTCCACGACGCGGAGTTGGAGGCGTGCGACGCCGCGGTGCGCGAGCTGGGCCTGCCCGGTGCCACCGAGGCCGACCAGCCGTGGGACAAGCTGGTGCAACGGCGCCTGCTGAACGCGGCGGGCGTCTCCACGGTGCGTTCGGCACCGGTCGACTCACCGGCGGGGCTGTTCGAGGCGGCGGCGGAGATCGGGCTGCCCGCGGTCCTCAAGCCCCGCCGCGGCACCGCCAGCACGGACCTCGGCTTCCTGACCGGACCCGCCGATCTGGAGGCCGAACCCGGCCGGCGGGAGCGCTGGGCGGGCCTGGTGCTGGAGCAGATGATCCAGCGGGCCCCGCATCCGTCCGGCCGCCGCTGGCTGGCCGACTACGTGTCGGTGGAGACGGTGACCCACCGTGGCCTGCACACGCATGTGGCCGTCTTCGACAAGACACCGCTCGCCGTGGCCGGTGGCACCGGGCCGTCCCGCCACGCGGTGCGCGAGACCGGCGACGTACTGCCCGCGCAGCTGCCGCCGCACGTGTACGACGCGGTGCTCGCGACCACCTCCGCGGCGCTGACCGCGCTGACCGTGCGGGACCGGGTGAGCCACACCGAACTCCGGGTCTGCGCGGACGGGGTGGAGGTCATCGAGGTCAACGGCCGGCTCGGCGGTGAAGTGGCCGGAATGATCGGCATGATGGGCGGCTCCGACCTGGTCCGGGCCGCGTTCGACGTGGCACTGGGCCGACGCCCCGAACTCGCCGCACCGACCCGGCCGGAGGTACTGGTCAGTCTGTACGTGCCCTTCCCGGAACGGTCCGGTCCGGTCCGCTCGGCCGTCACCCGGCCGCAGGTGCGGGAGCTGCCCGGCGTGGTGCGGGTGGACGAGGTCGCCCAGCACGGGGCCGCGCGGTCCGACACCGCGTTCCACGCGGTCAAGGTGCTGCTCACCGCGGCCGACGCGGACTCGGCGGGACACCTCGTGCGCTCCGTGGCGACCAGGGTGGCCCGGCTGTACGAGGCCGACGGCCTGGGCGCCGACCCCTGGCTGCGCCAACTGACCGATGACGGCGACGAGTCGGACGCGGAGCCCGACAGCGCGAGACCCGTCGACGCGACCCCCGACGGCGCGGCACCCGGCACCACAGGACCTGACAGCGCAGCACCCGGCACCGCAGCACCCGACAGCGCAGCACCCATCGGCGCGGGAACCAGAGGAGACACCGTATGAGCAGGCCGGTCGAGGAGGCCCTGCGAGCCGCCCTGTGGCCCGGCGACCCGGGCTACGACGAGGCCCGCCGGGTATGGAACGGCATGATCGACCGACGGCCGGCCGTCATCGCCCGTTGTTCCGACGCGGCCGACGTGGCCGCCGCGGTGCGGTACGCGACCGCCGCCGGCCTCGCGGTGACGGTGCGCGGCGGTGGCCACAACGTCGCCGGCCTCGCCCTGGCCGACGACGCTCTGCTCATCGATCTGAGCCCGATGCGGAGCGTCGAGGTGGACCCGGTGCGCCGGCTGGCGGTCGCCGGGGGCGGGGCGCTGCTCGCGGACCTCGACGGCGCCACCACCCCGCACGGTCTGGCCTGCCCCGTCGGTGTGGTCTCCGAGACCGGACTGGGCGGTCTGGCACTCGGCGGCGGATACGGCTGGCTGGCCCGCAAGTGGGGCCTGACCTGTGACCATCTGACCGCCGCCGAGGTCGTCCTGGCCGACGGCAGCACGGTGCGGGTGTCCGAGGACGACCGTCCGGAACTGCTCTGGGGTCTGCGCGGCGGCGGCGGGAACTTCGGCGTCGTCACCGAGTTCACGCTGCGCCTGCGGCCGGTGGACGAGGTGTGGGTCCGCTCCGCCGTGTACCCGGTCGAGCAGGCCGGTGACGCCCTGCGGGCCTACCGCGACGCCATGCCGTCGCAGCCGGACGACCTCCAACTGGTCGGCGCCTTCAAGCGGGCACCCGCGGCCGACTGGATACCGGCGCGGCTGCACGGACAGCCGGTGCTGGCCTTCACCACGGTGTGGCTCGGCGCCGAGGGCGGTCCGCAGGCCGCCGCGGAGCTGTTCGCCGACTGCCCGCCCGCCGGCTCGTTCGAACGGGTCATGCCCTTCGCCGAACTGCAGGCCATGGGCGACGGCAGCGAACCGGCCGGCCGGCGGTACTACACCACCTCCGGCTATCTCGCCGACCTGCCCGCCGATGCCGTCGACGTCCTCGTCCGGTACGCGGTCGACGGCCTGACCAGGTACTCGACCATCGATCTCGGTTACTTCCGGGGCGCGGTGGCACGTGTCGACGACGACGCCACCGCCTTCCCCTCACGAGACGCCTCGTTCATCTGCTCCGCCTCCGCGGCCTGGGACGACCCGGCCGGCGACGAACACGGCCGGGGCTGGGCCGGCGGACTGCTCCGGGACCTCGGGCCATGGCGGTCCGAGGGCAGCTACGTCAACTACACCCAGCGCAGCGGCCGCAGCGCGGCGGAGGTCTACGGCGCTCACCGCTATGCCCGGCTGGCCGCGCTCAAGGCGGAGGTCGATCCCGCCAACATGTTCCGCGGCAACCACAACATTGCCCCTCGCCCACTCGCGTCTGAAGGACGACTTCGATGAAGACCGCTGAGATGATGTCGACCAACTCGCCGACCGCCCCCCGCCTCTGGGCGGACGCCGACGGAGGCTTCCGACGCACACTGGACTCCCCCTGGGCACGTCTCGTCGCGGACCTCCAGGACTCCGTGGTGCGCGCCACCTACACCTACGCGCACAGCCGCGGCGTACGGGCCCTGCACTTCCCCATAACCACCCGGACCGTCACCTGCCCCACCGGCCTCGGCAGCGACTCGGTGCCGGTGCCGGTCCAGGTCAACGGCGTGGAGACGTACCTGGCCGACTCGATGCAGTTCATGCTGGAGTACGGCTGCCGGATCGCCCCGCAGGGCTGCCACAACATCCTGCCCTGCTTCCGCGGGGACGTGCCCGACGCGACCCACCTCGGGCAGTTCGTGCACAGCGAGGCCGAGATCCCCGGCGACCTCGACGACCTCGTCGACTACGTGAACGGCTATGTGCGGGCCATGGCCTCCGCCGTGCTCGTCGAACACGGCGACACCCTGGGCCCCCTCCTCGGCGGCCTCGACCACCTGGAGCGGGTGGCGGTCGACGAGCAGCCCTTCGAACGGCTGCGCTTCGACGAGGCGGTCCGGCTGCTCAAGGGCGAGGGGGTCGTCACGTCCGCCGACGGCGCCCGGTCGCTGAGCCGGGCGGCCGAGCGCCGGCTCATGGAACTCGTCGGCGAGTTCGTCTGGGTGACCCACTTCGACCACCTCAGCGTCCCGTTCTACCAGGCGTTCTCGGACGGGGACGAACGGGTGGCGGAGAACGCGGACCTCTACTTCGGTATCGGCGAGGTGGTCGGGTCCGGGCACCGGCACACCACGGGGGAGCAGGTGCGCGCCGGTCTCGCACTGCACAAGGTGCCCGAGCACGAGTATGCCTGGTACGCGCAGATGAAGGACGAGGCCCCGATGGCCACCTCGGGGTTCGGGCTCGGCGTGGAGCGGTTCCTGCTCTGGGCGCTGCGCCACGACGACATCCGCGACATCCCGCTGGTCTCCCGCATCGCGGAAGAGGCCGCCTGGCCCGCCTCGGTCGACCGGCCGTGACCCGGATGCCCGATGCCCGGCCGCTCTACGACTGGTTCGGCGCGACCGCCGTGCGTACCCCTGACGCGGTCGCGCTCGACACCGCCGAGCAGCGGCTCACCTATGCGGAACTGGCCGGCCTGGTCGAGCGGGTGGCCGCCGGTCTGGCCCGGCACGACGCCGCGACGGTGGGCCTGTGCACCAGCGGCACGCTCGGCGGCTACGTCGGCTACCTCGCCGTGCTGCGGCTGGGCCGCACCGTGGTGCCCGTGAACCCGCGCTCTCCGCTGGTCCGTAACCGCTCGGTCCTGGAACAGGCGGGTGCCGGACTGGTCCTGGCCGACGGCCCGTCGGCCGGCGCCCTGCGGTCCGCCGACGGCGAGGAGCCGTGGGCCATGCCGATCAGGCTGCTGGAGGAACTCCTCCAGGGTCCGCCGGCCACCGCACCGGCGCCGGACCGCACGGACCGCCCCGCGTACATCCTGTTCACCTCGGGGTCGACCGGCGAGCCGAAGGGCGTGCCGATCACCGACGCGAACGCCGCGGCGTTCCTCGGCTGTGCGATCGACCGGTACGAACTGGGCCCGGACAGCCGGGTCTCGCAGACCTTCAGTTTCACCTTCGACCCGTCCGTCCTGGACCTCTTCGCCACCTGGGGGGCCGGCGGCACCCTGGTGGTGCCGGAGAAGCGCGAGTTGCTGATCCCCGCCACGTACGCCCGCCGCCGGGCCCTGACCCACTGGTTCTCGGTGCCCTCGGTGATCACGCTCGCGCAGCGGTACCGGGCACTGCCCCCGGGCGGTCTGCCCGATCTGCGGTGGAGCGTCTTCATGGGCGAGCAACTCACCCTGGACCAGGCACGGGCCTGGGCGGCGGCCGCGCCCCGCAGCGTGATCGCCAACGCGTTCGGCCCCACCGAGCTGACCGTGCTCTGCGCCGACTACCGGCTTCCCGCCGATCCGCGGGACTGGCCCGACACCAGCAACGGAACGGTGCCGATCGGTACGGTGTTCCCGCATCTCGACGCCGTCCTGCTGGACGGGAACGGCCGCCCGGCGGACGAGGGGGAGTTGTGCGTACGGGGCGCCCAGCGGTTCGGCGGCTATCTGCTCGCCGACCACAACACCGGGCGGTTCCTCGGCCCGGCGGGAGCGCCCGTGGAGCCGACGGCCAGACAGGTCCCGGCCGATCACTGGTACCGCCCCGGCGACCGGGTGACGCGGGAGCAGGGGGTGCTGGTGCACCAGGGGCGACTGGACCGCCAGGTGAAGGTACGGGGGCGGCGCATCGAACTCGGCGAGGTGGAGGCGGCGCTGCGCAGGTGTCCGGGCGTGACCGAGGCCGTGGTGTTCGACGTGCCGCGGCCCGGCGAGGGCGTCCACCTGCGGGCCGTGCTCACCGGTGATGCCGACCGGGGCGTGGACCTGCGCGGGGAGGTGGCACGGCTGGTGCCGGACTACGCCGTGCCGGAGAGCTATGTCTGGCTGCCGCAGCTGCCGCTCAACCTCAGCGGCAAGGTGGACCACCGTGCGCTGCGGCACGCCGTCGTGGACGAGGGGTGCTGATGGACAGGCAGTTGTGGCGGTGCCTGCGCCGGCCGGAGGGCTCCGCGGGCACCGTGCTCGCGGTCGACTTCGGTCCCCGGCCGAACCAGCAGGGTTTCGCCCGGCTGGCCGCGAACCTGCCCGGCGGGGAGGGGGTCTACCTGACCGTGCCGCCCGGCATCGGCACGGACCTGCGGGGCGAGGCGGAGCCGGAGCGCTATGTGGACCGCTGGGCGGCCGCGCTGCCGGAGCCGGACCGCCCGGTACGGGCGATCGTGACGTTCTGCGCCGGCGCCGCGTTCGCCGACGGCCTGCGGCGGGCCTGCACCGGCCCGGACGGGGCACCGGCCCTGGTCACGATCGACCCCACGGAGGTGGGCGGGGAGCTGCTGCACTCGGAGTTCCTGGCCGCCACCGAGACGTTCCGGGCCCATCTGGACGAGCAGATGTTCGCCGAGGTCACGGCTGTCCGCGACACCCTGGCGGACCCGGACGACCTGCCGTCGGTCGCCGAGCGGCTGCGGGAGGAGCAGCGGCGCGTCGTGGAACACGCCACGGCACGGGCGGGTATGCCCGAGCATCTGCGGGCGATGCTGTGCGCCCGCTTCGCCGACTACCTGGGTTACCTGGTCGCGGCCGCGCGCCGGCCCGGCCCGGTGGAGCACGCGACGGTCATCGCCTCCGCGGACCACCCGCTGCCCGGCTGGTGTGCCGACCACCCGTCCAGGCTGGTCACCGAACACGACGATCTGCTCGGCGACCCGCAGGTCGCCCGGCTGGTGCACGGGGCGCTCAGCGCGTGAGCCGCGGGAGCCGTCACCCCGGGTCGGCGGTCCCGGTCACGGCGGCCGCGGCCAGCCGGCGGGTGAGCCGCTGGATCTGCCGGGCGGGGTGAAGCCGGGCGAAGCCGGGCTCCGTGGCCAGGCGGTCGGCGAGCCCGGTGAACCGGGCCGTCGGCGCGTCCGCGCAGATCTCCTGCGCGACGGCGGCCAGGTCACGCAGGTCCCGGGTCACCGCGGCGGCGGTCGGAGCGTCGTCGCCGACGGCGGCGGTCGCGGCGTGGTGCCAGTCGGTGATCTGGAGCTCCGGATCGCTCCAGCCGTCCCCCACCCGCTCGCCCTTGGCCGGCCGCGAGGTGCCTATCACCGCGCGCGTGCTCAGTGCGCCGTGGGCGATCTCCCGGGCGTGCGCGTGGGCGAGCGCCGAGCCGATCTGCCGGATCATGTCGGCCCGGGTGTCGGGGGTGAGGCGGGAGCGGTGCAGGGCCAGAATGTGGTCGAGGCGGAGCAGGTTCTTCTTCTCCACATGGAACATCAGCACTGGCCCGGACGCGTGTTGCTCCAGGGTGTCCACCGTGACGATGCCCGGGTGGTCGAACTCGCGCAGCAGCAGGTACTCGCGCAGGACCGCCGCGTCCGTCTCGGCGCGGGACCGGCCGGCGGCGTAGACCCGGACCCGGCACGGTGCCTTGTCCCAGACCGTGCTCCAGGCGACGAAGTCCTGCCATCGGTCGGTCAACGAGACCGGTTTCGCGGTCAGTTGCCAGGTGCCGACCCGGGGCCAGTGCTCAACCGGACGCAGGCCGACCCGGTCCAGCAGGGTGGGCAGGGCCCGCAGGAACCGTCGGCCGGGCCGGTGCCCGCGGTCGTTCGCGGGCTGTCCCAGCAGGTCCCGGGTGACGCGGGGCAGCGACGGCTCGACCGGCTCGTCGGGGCCGAACACCCCCTGTGCGTCCGGTCCGTCGAGGTCGACGGGTGAGCGCGAGTCGCTGAGGAACGCCGAGCCGCGTACCTCCGGAACGGTGAGGAACCGGCCGGCCGCGGCCCGGCGCAGTACCGCGGTGAGGTGTTGCGCCTTGACGGCGGCGACGGCGCGCGTGCTGTCCGACACCTTCGTGTTACGGCCGTGGGTGCGCAGCCAGAAGCCGTTGTCGTTGTGCAACCGCCCCTGGGAGGTGTCGACTTCGAGCAGATGCAGCCCGCCGGGGCCGGCCACCAGCAGATCCACGCTGTGCAGATGACCGGTGTCCGACACGAAGGAGAAGTTCGCCCAGGCGCGGTGCCGGCCGTCGTCCGGAAGAGCGCGCCGGATGGGTTCCACGGCTGCGGGCTCGTCGGAGAAGAACCACGGCGTGACAGTCGTCCAGCGATCGTCTCGTATCAAACCCGGGGTCCTTGGAGCCTTCGCGAAGGAGTTTCAGGGGCAGTGGACATGAACGCTAGCAGACCTGGCAGGGCTCACACGGCTGTGTGCCGGCGCCCGGCGCGATCGTGATATTGGGCAGTCTATTGACCGACGTGAAAAAACTGCCCTACATTCGCTGCGCATCCCGCCGTCTCCCGCAGGACCGCTCAAAGGGGAGCCCCGTGTCCACTGAAACGCGCTCGCAATCCGGCCCCACGTCCCTCCGCGAACCGTCCGGCCCACTGCCCGTCGGCACTCTCGTCGCCGGCTGTTTCGCGGTCTGCCTGGCGCAGATCGCCCTCGCCATGCCGGCCACCCTGAACGGCCTGTTCCAGCAGGACCTGCATCCCGTCGGTTCCCAGCTGACCTGGATCTCGGACGCGTTCCTGCTGCCCGTCACCGTGCTGGAGCTGACCTTCGGCGTCCTCGGCGACCTCTTCGGCCGCAAGCGGCTGCTGGTCGGCGGCGGCGCCCTGCTCGTCGTCGGCGAGGCGCTGGCCGCCGCCAGTACCGGCATCCACATGCTCTGGGTGGGCCAGGCCGTCGCCGGTCTCGGCGCGGCCGCGCTGTTCCCGACCTCGCTGGCCGTGATCGCCGCCGGCACCCACACGGCCCGGGACCGCGCCCGTACGATCACCGTCTGGGCCGCCGCCCTCTCCAGCGGCGGGTTCATCGCGCCGGTGCTCGGCGGTATCACCGGCAACTACGGCTCCTGGCGCTGGGCCTTCGTCGTCGTCACCGGGCTCGCCGTGCTCAGCACCCTGCTCAGCGGGCTGCTGGCGCAGAACTCCAGCGCACCCGAGGGCCGCTCCCTCGACCTCGCCGGCCAGATCACCGTCGGCATCGGCATGTTCGCCCTGCTGTACGCGGTGATCCAGGGTCCGTCGGACGGCTGGACCGCTACCCCGGTGGTGATCGCGTACGTGGTCGCGGCGGTCTTCATCGCGCTCTTCGTCGTCGCCGAGAGCCGGGCGGCCGCGCCGCTGCTCCGCCTCGACCTGTTCCGCAACCGGGCCTTCGCGGTCGCCTCGTTCGTCGCCGTGGTCGGCATGTTCAGCTACCTCGGCACGGCCTACGCGACCAGCATCCGGCTCGGGCCGATCCAGCACCAGAGTCCGCTGCGCGGCTCGTTCGCGTTCATCCTGCTCAACGCCTGGACCCTGCTGTTGCTGCCGCTGATCTCCCGGCTGCTGGAGAAGGTCAGCCCGCGCTGGGTGCTGGGGGCGGGCCTGGCCCTGATGGCGGCCGGTGACTTCGTCGCGGCCGGCCTCCCGGTCCACGACCGGGCCCTGACCTCGCTGATCCTCCCGATCGGCCTGGTCGGCATCGGATTCGCCCTCACGGTCTCCTCCATCACCGCGACCGCCGTCAACACCGTGGAGGTCCACTACGCGGGCATGGCCAGCGCGTCGACCAGCCTGCTGCGGGACTTCGGCTTCACCCTCGGCCCGGCCGTCATCGGGGCGATCGCCCTCAGCCGGGCCGCCGACGAGTTCACCCGGAAGCTCGCGGACTCCGGCCTCGGCGCCCAGGTCAAGGCGGCGGCCGGGCAGGTCGCGGCCGAGGGCGGCCCGCTCGCCGTCAACTCGGTCCCCGCCTCCTCACCGCCCGGTGGCGCGGCACCCCTCGCCCTGGAGGCCCTCGGCAACGGCTACGCCGTCGGCTACGTCGTCTGCGGCGTCGCGGCCCTCGTCTGCTGCCTCCTCAGCGTGATCGCCCTGCGCGGGAAGGCCGACCAGACGGCCACACTCGGCATCACACCGACCCCCTGACCAGCCCCACCGCCCCCGAAGCACCCCAACCACCGCCCCGTTCCCACACCCCAGCCACAGCCCCGCCACCGGGCGGTAGTCCTGCCGTCGGGCGGTAGCCGTGCCGCCGGGCGGCAGTCCTGTCGTCCGGCGGTAGTTCTGCCGTCCGGCGGTAGCCGTGTCGTCCGGCGGTAGTTCTGTCGTCCGGCGGTAGCCGTGCCGCCGGGCAGTAGTCCTGCCATCCGGCGGTAGCCGTGCCGTCGGGTGGTAGCCCTGCCGTCCGGCGGTAGTCCCGTCGCCGGGCGGCAGCCCCGCCGTCCGGCGGCAGCCCCGCCGTCCGGCGGTAGTCCTGCCATCCGGCGGCAGCCGTGGAGCAGGAGAGCGCGCAGCCGCGCAGCGGCACAGCCGGAGAGCCGCGCAGCCGCACACCTCCTGCGCAGCCGCGGAGCCGCAGAGCCGCAGAGTCGGTCCCGGCCGGGGGCGGGAAGTGTGGGGTGTCGGTGGCTGGTGCTCGGAGCGGTGGGGTTTGAGACTCTGTGAGGGTGTCGGGTGTCACGCGATGGTTCCAGTCCCGCCGGGGGACCGTGTCCGCCGACGGGCCGGGCGTCGGCGTCGATCGGTCCGGGCAGGTCAGGGCGTTGCGCACGGCCGCGGCCGGTATCGGCACCAGCCTCGACGAGGCCACCACCTGTACGGAACTGACCCGGGCCGCGGTACGGCTGGCCGGCGGCGGCGCGGCCGTGCTGCGGCGCGTCGGCGACACCTTCTCCGGCTACGATTCGGTCACCGGCGACGCCGATCTGCTGCCCGACGCCCGCTGGGCGACAGCCGTGGCCCTGGACGCGGGCACCCCGGCCGCCGACCACTGGGCGGACCCCTGGCTGTCCCGCCCGCTGGGCGACCGCACCCGCCCGGCCCTGTGCACGCCCCTGACCAGCGGCTCCGACCAGTACGGCGTGCTGGTCTGCGCCCGCGAGGGAACGGCCTTCGCCCGCGCGGAGGCCGAGCAGCTGGCCCTTCTCGCCGAACACGCCGCCTCCCACATCCGGCACGCCCGCGAGTACGAGGAGCTCAACCGCACCGCCGGCGATCTCCAGCGGGCCCTGCTCGCCGAGCCGGGCCGGCCGCACCCGAACCTGGACGTGGCGATCCGCTACCTCCCGGCCGGCGGGCGGGTCCTGGTCGGCGGCGACTGGTGCGAGACCGTACGGCTGCACTTCGGGCGCACGCTGCTCGTCGTCGGCGATGTGATGGGCCACGGCCTGGAGGCCGCCGTCGACATGAACGCGTACCGGTCCTCGCTGCGCTACATCGCCGCCTCCGAGCTGCCGCCGCACCGGGTGCTGCGCCAGCTGGACGACATCGCCGCCGCCGAGGCGGACCGCAGACCCGCCACCTGCCTGCTCGTGCGCGTCGACCCCGGCCGCGGGCAGGTCACCCTGGCCAGCGCCGGACACCTGCCGCCCGCGCTGATCACCAGGGGAGGCCGTACCGCACTCCTGCGGGTCCCCGTCGGCCCGCCCCTGGGCACCGGCTTCGGCGGCTACGAGTCGGCCACCCACCAGTTCGAACCCGACGAGGCGCTGGTGCTCTTCACCGACGGCCTGGTGGAACACCGCGACGAGGACATCGACCGCTCCCTGCACCGCCTCGCCGACCTCCACTTCACCCCCGCCGTCGGCGTCGACAGCCTCCTGGAGTCCATCCTCAACCGCCTCGACGCCCGTCATGCCGAGGACGACGTCGCGGTGCTGGCGGCCCGCCCGCACCCCCGGCCGGGCGGATCCGGTCCCGAGGCGGTGCAGGCGCAGGCGGAGGGCTAGTCAGCGCGCCGGCGCGGCGGCCGGCCTCCTGGGCAGCGTCAGGGTGAACACCGTGGCGGCCGCCGAGCCGTCGCCCAGGCCGATGGTGCCGCCGTGCGCCTCCACCAGCGCGCGGGCCACCGACAGGCCGAGCCCGCTGCCGCCGCGGTCGCGGCTGCGGGCCTTGTCGACGCGGTAGAAGCGGTCGAAGACCCGGGCGCGGTCGGCGGCCGGTATGCCGGGGCCGTGGTCGGCGACGCCCACCGACGCCGAGCCGTCGCTGACCGCGACCGTCACGGACACCGGGGTGCCGGTGGGGGTGTGGACGGCCGCGTTGGTCAGGAGGTTGTCCAGGACCTGGCGGATACGGACCGGGTCGAGGCGGAGCGGGACCGGGTCCGGGCCGGCCGCGACCGTCAGCGGGTGGTCGGCGTGGGCCGCGCGGAAGGCGTCGGCGGCCTCCCGTACCAGCTCCGTCAGGTCGGTGTCCTCCAGTCGCAGCGGGGTCTCCACCTCGGCCGCGTCGAGCCGGGCGAGCAGCAGCAGGTCGTCGAGGAGGATGCCCATCCGGGCGGCCTCCGCGCGCAGCCGGGCCAGATGGCGGTCGCGTTCCTCGGGCTCGTTGGCGGCGGCGTACTGGAAGAGGTCGGCATAGCCGCGTACCGACATCAGCGGGGTGCGCAGCTCGTGCGAGGCGTCCGCGACGAAGCGGCGCAGCCGCTGCTCGGCCTCGGCGCGCACCGCGAGGGAGTGGTCGATGTGTTCGAGCATCGTGTTGAAGGCGGTGCGCAGCTCCTCGACCTCCGGCCCGCCGCCGCGCTTCGCCGCGCGCAGCGGCAGCCGGGCCGCCGACTCCGTCAGGTTGTGCGAGGCGATGCCGTGCGCGGTGTGCGCCATGTCGCTCAACGGCTCCAGGCCGTGCCGCAGCAGCCGGCGGCCGAACACCACCAGCGCCAGCAGCGCCAGCCCGAAGGCGACCACCTGGACCGTGACCAGCTGCCGAACCGTGTCGTCGATGCTGTCCATGGGCGCCCCGCTGACCAGGACCACCCCGGGCTCCACCTCACAGCCCCGCAGCCGGTACTCGCCCTCGTCGGTCAGGTCCTTGGTGCGCAGCACCTCCGTGCCCGCGGCGATCTGCGCCTTCGCCACCGAGGTGAGCGGCGCGATGTCCGAGGGCAGGTCACTGCTCTCCTCGGGCTTGCGCAGCACCGGGGTGCCGTGCGAGACGTCGTACACGGCGTAGTACCAGCGGTAGTACTTCTTGCCCTGGAGGGTGCCGTTCTGCTCGATGCTCTTCGACTGGGCGGTCTGGGCGAGCCCGAGCTGGTCGTCGAGCTGGGCCGACAGGTAGTCCCGCATGTAGGTGGTCAGGGCCGTGCCGACGACCGCGAACACCACCAGCGCCAGCGCCCCGAGCCCCAGCGCGAGCCGGGTGCCCAGGCGCGTGCTCCGGTACGAGTGCAGCAGCCGGCCGATCACTCCGCCGCCTGCTGCCGGATCACGTACCCGAAGCCGCGCACGGTGTGGATCAGCGGCTCCCCGCCGGCCTCGTCCATCTTGCGGCGCAGCCGGCTGACCACCAGCTCGACGACGTTGGAGCGGCCGCCGAAGCCGTACTCCCACACATGGTCGAGGATCTGCGCCTTGGTGAGCACGGTCGGCGACTTGCGCATCAGGTAGCGCAGCACCTCGAACTCGGTAGGGGTCAGGGAGAGCGGCCGGTCGCCGCTGCGGACCTCGCGGGTGTCCTCGTCCATCGTCAGATCCGCGACCCGGAGCACCGAGCGCTGGAAGCCGGGTCCGGCACTGCGCCGCAGCACCGTGCGCAGCCGGGCCATCAGCTCCTCCACCGCGAACGGCTTGACCAGGTAGTCGTCCCCGCCCCGGGTCAGCCCCGCGACCCGGTCGGCGACCCCGTCGCGGGCCGTCAGGAACACCACCGGCACCATCGTCCCGGAGTGCCGCAGCCGGTCGAGCACCCCGAAGCCGTCCAGGTCGGGCAGCATCAGGTCGAGCACGACGATGTCCGGCCGGAACTCGGCGGCGCGGGCCAGCGCGTCCTCACCCGAATACGCGGTCACCGCGTCCCAGCCCTCGTACCGCGCGACCGTCGCGACCAGGTCGGCGATCGGCGGGTCGTCGTCCACGACGAGGAGTCGTACTTTTTCCACCCGCTCATACTGCGCCACCCGGCCGTGGACGCCAGACCCGTGCTCACACAGAAAACACATCGATAACCAGTTGAAAGCGGTCCGACAGGAAAACGACAGCAGCCGCGGGTGAAGCTCGACTCCCAGGACCCGATCAAGGAGCTGCCGACCCGTGACGACCGTCCAATCACCCCCTGCGCCCCCCACGGCGACACGCCCCAGGGTGGTGGCCCGCACGGGCCTGTACGCCGTGCTCGCCGTGAACGCGGCCGTGGTCGCCTACTTCTTCGCCGAGGCCGGTTTCGCCTCCAACGCCCTGATCGTCATCGGCCGCCTCTTCGGCCTGTACGGCGCCCTCGTCATGGCCTTCCAGCTGGTGCTGGTGGCCCGGCTGCCCTGGCTGGACCGCCGGATCGGCATGGACCGGCTGACCTCCTGGCACCGCTGGACCGGGTTCGCCCTGCTGTGGACGCTGCTCGCGCACGTCGTCTTCATCAGCTTCGGCTACGCCGACGGCGCGGGCGTCGGCCCGGTCTCCGAGCTCGTCGACCTCGCGGAGACCACGGAAGGCGTGCTCCGGGCCGTGGTCGCGTTCGGCATCATCCTCGTGGTCGGCGCCGTCTCGGCCCGCTACGCCCGCCGCCGGCTCGCCTACGAGACCTGGCACTTCATCCACCTGTACACGTACGTGGCCGTGGTCCTCGCCTTCAGCCACCAGGTCGCGGTCGGTACCACCTTCACGGCGTCGGCCGCCGCCACGGCGTACTGGTACGCCCTGTGGGGCGTCGCGCTCGGCTCGGTGGCCCTCGGCCGTCTGGTCCTGCCGCTGTGGCGCAACCAGCGCCACCAGTTCCAGGTCTCCGCAGTCGTCCCCGAGTCGGACAACGTCGTCTCGGTCCACGTCACCGGCCGCGACCTCGACCGGCTGGGCGCCCAGGCCGGCCAGTTCTTCCTGTGGCGGTTCCTGACCAAGGACCGCTGGTGGCAGGCGAACCCGTTCTCCCTCTCCGCCGCCCCCGACGGCCGCACCCTGCGCCTGACCGCCAAGGCGGTGGGCGACGGCAGCGCCGGCCTGCGGCACCTGAAGGTCGGCACCCGCGTCTTCGCCGAGGGGCCCTACGGCGCGTTCACCACCCTGCACCGCCGCAGGACCGAGTCCCTGCTGATCGCGGGCGGCGTCGGCGTCACCCCCATCCGTGCGCTTCTCGAGGACATCGAGGGACACGCGATCGTCGTCTACCGCGTCGGCACCGACCGCGACGCCGTCCTCTACGACGAACTCCGCGACCTCGCCGTCGCCAAGGGCGCCGAACTCCACCTGGTCACCGGCCCGCCCGTCCCCGACCGGCTGGCCCCGCACGAGCTGATCCGGCTGGTGCCGGACATCGCCGACCGGGACGTCTTCCTGTGCGGCCCGCCGCCGATGATGAACGCGGTGCTGCGCACCCTGGGAGACCTGGGCGTGCCCAAGCCGCAGATCCACTTCGAGCGTTTCAGCCTGGCGGGATGAGAGAGACACCGTGAAGCGAGCCATATCCGTCGTCGCCCTGAGCATCGCGGGCCTCGTCCCCGTCTGGCGTTACGAGCCGTCGATCGGCGGTACGACCACCTCCGCCTCCACCTCCACCACCGAACCGGCGCCGAGCTCCTCGGCCACCTCCTCCTCGGGCACGGTCGTCAAGGGTACGACCATCGACACCGACAAGGGCCCGGTCCAGGTCCAGGTGACCTTCGACGGCGACGAGATCGCCGCCGTGAAGATGCTCCAGCAGCCGAACCACCCGCAGACGACGGCCGCGGTGCCGGTGCTCATCGCTGAGACACTGAAGGCACAGAGCGCGGACATCGACACCGTGTCCGGCGCGACGATCACCAGCGACGGCTACAAGGAGTCCCTCCAGGCCGCGATCGACGCGAAGGGCTGATCATGCACCGGGTCGAACACGTCATGGGGTTCCCGGTCTCGCTGCGGGTGGACGACGAGGGGGACTTCGCGGCGGCCGCGGACGCCGTCTTCGGCCGGCTGCGGGAGGCCGACGCGCGGTTCAGCCCCTTCCGGGCGGACAGCGAGGTCTCCCGGCTGGACCGGGGCGAACTCTCCGTGTCCGAGGTGAGCCCGGACCTCGCCGAGGTGCTCGCGCTGTGCGAGGAGTACCGCGTGGCGACCGGCGGCGCGTTCGACGTACGGCTGCCGGGGCGGGGCCTGGACCCGTGCGCGGTGGTCAAGGGCTGGTCGGTGCAGCGGGCGGCGGACCTGCTGTCGGCCGCCGGGGCCCGGCGGTTCGTGCTGAACGCCGGCGGTGACGTGGTCGCCGTCGGCGGCCCCTGGCGGGTGGGCGTACGCCACCCCGACCACGCCGACCGGCTGTGCACGGTCCTGGAGATCACCGACGGGGCGGTCGCCACCTCGGCCCGCTACGAGCGCGGGGACCACATCGTCGACGGCCGCACGGGGCGTCCAGCGACCGGGCTGCTCAGCGTCACCGTCGTCGCCCGGACCCTGACGGAGGCCGACTCCGTGGCGACGGCCGCGTTCGCGATGGGCGCGGAGGGCGCCGCGTGGGCGGCGGCCCGCCCGGGCTGCGAGGTGTTCGTGGTGGACGCGGAGCGGGCCGTGGTGCGGACGCCGGGGTTGCCGGTCGCCGGGGAGCCCTCGGCGACCGCCTGACCCTGGCGGCGGGACGTAGGGCGGTCGGGCAGCACGAACGGGCGGGCCGCCGGGATGTCTCCCGGCGGCCCGCCCGTTCGTGGCCCGCGGTCAGCCGACGTCCGACGCGTCCAGCCGGTACAGCCCGCTGTAGGCGCTCACCGCCGTGCCGTGCTTCTTCACCCAGGTGGAGATCTCGGAGTTGGTGCCCTGGCCGCCGTCGCTGCTGACGACGATGTAGTGCAGCTTGCCCGCCTTCACCAGGCTCTTGAGCTTGGCGAGGGTCATCGCGTTGTCGCTGCCGGACCAGCCGCCCATGGAGATGACGGGCTGACCGGACTCCAGGATGATCGAGGACGCGGTCTGGTCGGTGGCCACCGCGACCAGCCAGGTGGCGCCGTCCTGGTGCTTCTTGAGGTACGTGATCATCGCGGAGCTGACCTGACCGCCGCCCATGCCTCCGGCGGTACGGCCGGACTGCGACTCACTGCTGGAGCTGGAGCTGGAGCTGGAGCCGGTGCTTCCCGTCCCGGTCGGCGGCTGCCCCATGGACTGCCCGCCGGAGCTTCCGGTGCCGGTCGGCGCGCTGCCGCTCGGGCGCTGGCCACCGCCGCCGCCCATGCCGCCACCGGTGCTGGGGCCGGCCGTGGGGTTGGTGCCGTTGCTGCTCGCGGTGGTGGCCGCCGAGACGGAGTAGGCGGCCGGGCCGGCCAGCAGGGCGACGATCGCCGCCAGCGCCGCGAAGCCGATCAGCTTCTGCCGCTTCATGAAGCGTCCGACCAGCAGGCCGGTCACCGCGAGCGCACCGCCGAGCCCGGCCACCACCTCGGCGACCGTGTACACCGTGCCGGAGCCGGAGACCCGCTGGAGCAGGACGACCGCCCAGACGGTGCTGGCGGCGACGGCCACCGGAAGCACCCAGCCCCACCTGGCCGCCGAACCGTCCCGGAAGGCCTGGTGGAGCATGACCCCGCCCGCGCCGGCCAGGGCGGCGATCCCCGGCGCCATGGCGGTGACGTAGTACGGGTGGAAGGTGCCCTCGGCGAGCGAGAAGGTCAGGAAGTGCAGGACGAACCAGCCGCCCCACAGCATCAGCGCGGCGCGCCTGGCGTCGGTGCGCGGCGCCCGGCCGCGCAGCACCAGCCCACCGGCGAGGGCGATCGCGGCGAACGGGATCAGCCAGGAGATCTGGCCGCCCATGATGTCGTTGAACATCCGGTACAGGCCCGAACTGCCGCCGAAGCTCGCGCCGTTGCCCGCAGAGCCCACCGAGGAGCTCGCCCCGAAGATCCGGCCGAAGCCGTTGTAGCCGATGACCAGGTCCCACACGGTGTTGTCGGTGGAGCCGCCGATGTACGGCCGCGAGGAGGCCGGGATCAGGTCGACGATCACCATCCACCAGGCGCTGCTGACCACCAACGCGACGGTGGCGACGGCGAGGTTGCGCACGCGCCTGCCCAACGACAGGTCCGTGGCCCACAGATAGACCAGGAAGAAGGCCGGCAGCACCACGTACGCCTGCATCATCTTGGTGTTGAAGGCGAACCCGATGGCGACCGCCGACCACACCAGGGGCAGCAGCCTGCCCGTGCGCACCGCCTTCAGCAGCGCGGCCGCGCCGAGCAGCATCAGGAAGACCAGGATCGGGTCCGGGTTGGTGTCGCGGTTGATGGCGACCGTGATCGGGGTGAGGGTCAGGACGAGGGCGGCGATCGTGCCCGCCACGACTCCGAAGTCCCGCTTGACCAGGCGGTACAGCAGGGCCACCGAGCCGGTGCCGACGGTGACCATCGGCAGCGCCAACTGCCAGGTGCCGTACCCGAAGGCGCGGGCGGACAGGCCCATCACCCACAGGGCGAAGGGGGGTTTGTCGACGGTGATGAAGCTGCCGGAGTCCAGGGCGCCGAAGAAGAACGCCTTCCAGCTCTTGGTGCCGGAGTAGACCGCCGCGTCGTAGAAGGTGTTGCCGGTGAGGGAGGTGAGGTTCCAGGCGTACAGGGCGGTGGCCAGGAGCAGGATCGCCCACAGGGCCGGGCGGGCCCAGCGGGGGTCCTCGGGGGCGCCCGTGAACAGCCTTCTGGCGCGAGAGACCGGCGGGGCGTCGGCCCGGTGCCGGCCGTCCTGGGCCGGTGCGGGCGGCGGGGCGAGGGTCGTCATGACGCGTACTCCATGGGCTCGACGGCGGTGGCTGCCCCGGTGGGCAGGGCCGTGACGTTCTGGGGGACGGTGGTGCGCCGGGGTACGGCGGGGACGCGGGTGCGGCCGGTGACGGTGGCCCGGAGCATGCGGGCCATGCCCTTGAGGTCGTCGACGGCGGTGCGGACGATGTCGACCCGGCTGTCCGGGTCGTCGACCCAGTCGACCGGTACCTCGTGCACGCGCAGCCCGTTGCGCTGGGCGAGCACCAGGAGTTCGGTGTCGAAGAACCAGGCGGTGTCCTCGATGTGCGGGGCGAGGGCGTGGAACACCTCGGTGCGTACGGCCTTGAAGCCGCACTGCGCGTCCGAGAAGCGGGCGCCCAGACCCGCCTTGAGGAGGAGGTTGTAGGAGCGCGAGACGAACTCCCGCTTGGGGCCGCGTATTACCGCCGACTGCCGGTGCAGCCGGCTGCCGATCGCGAGGTCGCTGTGCCCGGACAGCAGCGGGGCGACGAGCGGCAGGAAGCCGTCGAGTCCGGTGGAGAGGTCGACGTCCATGTAGGCGACGACATCGGCCGTGGACCGGCTCCACACGTGCTTCAGGGCGCGGCCCCGGCCCTTCTCCTCCAGCCGCCGTGCGTGTACGTGCGGCAGGCGCAGGGTCAGTCCGGTCGCCACCGTCCAGGTGGCGTCCGTGCTCGCGTTGTCCGCGATCGTGATGCGGAACGGGAACGGGAAGGAGTCTTCGAGGTATGCGTGGAGACGGCCGATGCTGCCGGCGAGGACATGGGCCTCGTTGTAGACCGGCACCACGATCTCGACCGACCGGCGCCGGACGCCTCCCGCGTTCGTTTCGTTCATGACCCCGACGATCGGGGCGCTGTCTGGGGCGGTCGTGAGGCTTCACTGAGCGAGGAATGAGAATCAGGGAACTCACAGGTCCCGCACAGTGGGCGACGGTCAGGTCACGAACTGAAGAGGATCAGTCAGTCGCCAAAGTGCTGAAACACTTCCGGTCTAGACTCTCCCCGCAACCGCCTGTACCACGGCGACCGTGGTCGAAAACTGGGCAGTTTCTGCCAAACCCGAAGGGCATTCGGCGTTTTGATACGGATAGATTCAGTCACCAAGCGGTACCCGGACGGTACGGTCGCCGTCGATCGGCTCTCCCTGGAGATACCGGATCGCTCGATCACCGTCTTCGTCGGCCCCTCGGGCTGCGGCAAGACCACGACCCTTCGGATGATCAACCGGATGGTGGAGCCCAGCGAGGGCCGCATCCTCCTCGACGGCGCCGACATCCACGCGCAACCGGTCAACACCCTGCGCCGGTCGATGGGTTACGTCATCCAGAACGCCGGTCTCTTCCAGCACCGCACCATCATCGACAACATCGCCACCGTGCCCCGGCTGCTCGGCTGGAACAAGCAGAAGGCGCGGTCCCGGGCGGCCGAGCTGATGGAGCGGGTCGGCCTCGACTCCGCGCTGGCCAAGCGTTACCCCTACCAGCTCTCCGGCGGCCAGCAGCAGCGCGTCGGTGTGGCCCGGGCGCTCGCCGCGGACCCGCCGGTGCTCCTGATGGACGAGCCGTTCTCCGCCGTGGACCCCGTGGTCCGCAAGGGGCTCCAGGACGAACTCCTGCGCATCCAGGACGAGTTGGGCAAGACGATCGTCTTCGTCACCCATGACATCGACGAGGCGATCAAGCTCGGCACGATGGTCGCCGTGATGCGTACCGGCGGTCATCTCGCCCAGTACGCCCCGCCCGCCGAACTGCTCACCGACCCCGCGGACGCCTTCGTCGAGGACTTCCTCGGCGCCGACCGGGGCATCCGGCGGCTGTCCTTCTTCCCGTCCGCGGCCCTCGAACTGCAGACCGCCCCGATCGTGGCGATCGACACCGACGCCGCCCGGCTCGGCGCCCGCGCCGCGGCCGACGCGCCCTACCTCCTCGTCACGGACCTGGACGGCAGACCGCTCGGCTGGGGCGAGCCGCGGAACCTCACCGCCGGCTCCATCCGCCCGGAGCAACTGATCCCGTACGGGCGGCCCTTCGTCCCCGGCAGGGACTCGCTGCGCGCCGCCCTCGACGGCTCCGTCCTCTCGCCGACCGGCTGGGCCGTGGCCGTGGACGGCGAGGGACGCGCGGTCGGCGTCGTCTCCCAGCAGGTCATCGGCGCCGCGATCCGCACCGCCCACGCCGAGGGCCGCGACGACGCGAAGGTCGGGGGATGAGCGGCTTCTTCGACATCCCGAGCGACCTCCAGAACACCTACTTCGGGCTGATCGGCCTCCACCTCCGCGAGGCCCTCCTCCCGGTCCTGGCCGGTCTCCTGGTCTCGCTCCCGATCGCCCAGCTCTGTGTGCGCTTCCGCTGGCTGTACCCGCCGGTGCTGGGCGTGACCACGATCCTGTACGCCATCCCCTCGCTGGCCTTCTTCGTCGTCCTCATCGACTACACCGGCCAGACCGAGACCACGGTGATGATCCCGCTCGCGGTGTACAGCCTGGTGGTCCTGGTCCCGGCCATCGTGGACGGCGTCCGCTCGGTCCCGGCGGAGACCCTGGCCGCCGCGACCGCGATGGGCCTCGGCCCGGTACGCCGTTACTTCCAGGTCCAGTTGCCGATCGCGGTCCCCGCGATCATCGCGGGCCTGCGCGTCGCCACCGTCTCCAGCATCTCCCTGGTCAGCGTCGGCATGCTGATCGGCAACCAGGGCGCGCTCGGCAACCTGCTCAACGACGCGAACATCTACCACCGTCCCGAACTGGCGGTGAACTCGGTCCTGACCACAGCCGTGCTGGCCATCGTGGCCGACGCCGTCCTCGTCCTCGTACGCCGTGTGCTGACGCCCTGGATGCCGAAGGAGAGCACCCGGTGAACGTCCTGAACTACGTCCACGCCTTCTTCAGCGACAGCTCCCACTGGCACGGCTACGACGGCATCCCCACCCGTCTGTGGGAACACGTCCAGTACTCCCTGGAGGCGCTCGCCTACGCGGCGGGCATCGGCCTGCCCGTCGGCCTGATCACCGGCCACTACGGCCGCGGCGGCAACACCCTCGCCCTGATCGCCACGGCCGGCCGGGCACTGCCCAGCTTCGGCCTGCTGGTCCTGATGTTCATCTGGCTCGGCTTCGGCATGCTGCCGGTGATGATCCCGCTGGTGATCCTCGCGGTACCGCCGATCCTGGTCACGACGTACGAGGCGATGCGCTCGGTCGACCCGTCCCCGGTGGACGCGGCGCGGGGCATGGGCATGCCGGAGTCACGCGTCCTCTTCCAGGTGGAACTCCCGGTCGCCCTTCCGCTGATCCTCAGCGGCCTGCGCTCGGCGGCCATCCAGATCGTCTCGACGGCGACCATCGCCGCCTACGTCAGCCTGGGCGGCCTCGGCCGGTACATCATCGACGGCCTCTACCAGAAGAACTACGAGAAGGTCGTGGGCGGCGCCACCCTGGTGGCGGCCATGGCCCTGGCCACGCTGGGCATCTTCTGGGCGGTACAGAGACTGACCGTCTCTCCCGGCGTACGCCGGGGATAACTCCCCTGATCTGCCAGGGACGCGGGGAACTGCGCGACCAGCCACAACCGGTCCGCAGTTCCCCGCAACCGCGACTACCCGCCGCTCCGCGCCAGCGCCAGTTCCAGGACGACGAGCAGCGCATCGCGCACAGAGCCCCGTTCACGCGCGTCGAAGACGACCAGCGGCGTCCCCTCCGCGACGTCCAGCGCCCAGCGCACCTCGTCCATCGTGTGCTCGACGCGCCCGTCGAACGCGTTGATCGCGACGGCGAACGGAATGCCCTTGTGCTCGAAGTAGTCGACCGCGGCATAGCAGTCGTCCAGACGACGCGTGTCAACGATGACGAGCCCGCCGAGCGCGCCCTCCACGATGTCGTCCCACATGAAGCCGAACCGTTCCTGCCCGGGAGTGCCGAACAGGTACAGCTTCAGGGTCGGGTCGATGGTGATACAGCCGAAGTCCATGGCGACGGTCGTGGTGGTCTTGCGCGGGGTGAGCGAGAGGTCGTCCACGCCCGCCGCGACCTCGGTGATCGAGGCCTCGGTGGTCAGTGGCTCGATCTCCGAGATCGAGCCGACGGCGGTGGTCTTGCCCACGCCGAAACCGCCCGCGATGACCATCTTCACCGGCAGCGGCGGCCGTACGGCCGTACGCCCGGTGCCCCGGGTCAGCGAGTCAGTCGGTGTCACGGAGTACCCCTCGGGAGTCGGGGATGGCCCGCAGGCCATCGATAACCCTGCGCAGGACGGACGAGTCGTGGGTGGCCTCGAAGTCGGGCACGTGGACCGTCAGCTGCCCGGCCTCGCGCAGGTCTTCGGCCAGCACCCGGACCACGTTCAGGTGCAGCCGCAGCCGCGCCGCCAGTTCCGCGAGCGACTGCGGAAGCCGGCACGCGGCGACGATGTCGTGCTGCTCGAAGGAGAGCCGGTCGAGCACGGCGAGCCCGGCGGCGGTGGCCACCACCTGGGTCTCGACGGGCATCGCCGGTCCGGAGGCGCTGTCCGCCACCCGGCCGGCGGTGACCAGGAACGGCCGTACGGCGGGGGCGGGGCCGACCGGGTCCGGGCCCGGGGGCGGGGTGCCGTCCGCCATGGCTGTGTCTTCCTCTCTCGGCCTTCTCGGCTAGCCGACCGGCGGTGCCGGTCAGCGCGTCTGTGGGACGCCGACGCTGTTCTTGAGTTCCAGCACGAGCTGCGGACTGAGCGCCGCACCCGCGCGGTTGGCGAACAGCGTCATCTCGTAGGCGATGTTGCCGAGCTTGGCCTCGTTGTCGGCGACCACGCCCAGCACGGCGCCGTTGCCGATCGCGGAGACGATGACATGGCCGCCCTCCAGGTCGATGATGACCTTGTTGAGGCCGCCCAGGCCGTAGTTGCCGGAGGCACCGGCGGCCAGGCTGGTGATGCCGGAGACGATCGCGGCCAGCCGTTCGGAGTGGGCGCGCTCACGCAACTCCGAGACCGCGATCAGCAGACCGTCGGAGGACACCGCGATCGCGTCGACGACGCCCGCGGTCTCGGTGGCGAAGCGGTTCAGCAGCCAGGTGAAGTCGGCTGCGGCCGCACGCAGGTCGGTCGGCGTGGTGCCGCCCGTCGGGGTGTCACCTGTCGACGTGCTCACTGCTCGGCTCCTTCCGGAAGGTGGTTCTGGTCCTGCGGGGGGTTTGTGGGGTCGATGTGCGGCACGGGCCGCTGGTGGCTTCCGGTGGCGCTCTCGCGCCGGGCGCGCTCCACCGCCGCCTCGAACTCGTCCAGCGCGTCCCGCTCGGCCTCGGCGTCGCGGGTGCGCGGTGCCTGGGCGAGGCTCTGGGCGGCGCCGACGGTGGTGCGGAGGGTCGCGCCGCGCACCCGGCGGCGCAGCGGGCGGGTCCCGTCGCCGGAATCGGCGTCGGCGTCCGCCGGGGGCTCGCCGGAGCGCGCGGCCGGGATCAGCGGGGGCTGCGGTGCCGCGGGCTCGGCGGCCGACTCGCGGCGCGGCAGCCGGCGGGGGAGCGGGTTCTCCGGCTCGGCCCAGGAGGGCACCGTGACGGCGGGGGTCGGGCCGCTCGGCTCGGCGGCCACCGGGGCCGGCGGAGCGGCCGGCGCCACGGGAGCGGCCGGAGCGACCGGAGCCACCGGAGTGGCCGGCGCCGACAGTGCCGACAGGGACGTCGGTGCCGTCGGCTCCGCGGGGAACGGGGTGCCGGAGGTGTCCGCCACCGCGCTCATGGTCAGCAACAGGCGGGCGGGCAGCGTCACTTCG
Source organism: Streptomyces fuscichromogenes (assembly GCF_014645815.1). Lineage (GTDB taxonomy): Bacteria > Actinomycetota > Actinomycetes > Streptomycetales > Streptomycetaceae > Streptomyces > Streptomyces fuscichromogenes. The sequence continues at coordinate 514,241 of NZ_BMML01000004.1, forward strand.
GCGGTGACACCGCCGCCGGGGGTCCGGGTCAGCTCGACGCCGATCTCCCAGCGCCGGGCCAGCGCACCCACCACGAAGAGGCCGAGCACCTTGGTCGGCACCAGGTCGAGGCGCTCACGGCGGATCAGCCGGGCGTTCTCCTCGGCCAGCCGCTCGGCGCTCATACCGAGGCCGTGGTCGGTGACGACGATGTGCGCGCCCGCCTCGCTGGAGCGGGCGGTCACCTCGACGGGGCTGCCGGCCGGCGAGAACGACACGGCGTTCTCCAGGAGTTCGGCCACCATCAGGGTGAGGTCGCCGATGATGTCCGGCTCGATCATGGCGTCGGTGCCGGCGTACAGCCGTACCCGCTGGTAGCCCTCGATCTGGCCGAGCGCGGCCCGGACCACGTTGGACACCGGGGTCGGGCCCGCGGCCAGCACGGTCTCGCGGATGCCGGCCAGCAGCATCAGGCTGTCGGCGTTGCGGCGCAGGCGGACGGCGATGTGGTCGATGGAGTAGAGGCGTTCGAGGAGGGCCGGGTCGGTCTCGGCACGCTCCACCGCGTCGATGAAGGCCAGCTGGCGGGTGGTCAGGTTGCTGACGCGGCGGCCGACGTTGCCGAACATCTCGGCGGTGTTGCGGCGGCTGAGCACCTGGCGTTCGAGCAGGGCCGCGGCCGTGGTCTGCACCTGGTTGAACGCCTCGGCCAGGTCACCGATCTCGTCGCGGGCGGTGACCGGCATGTCCCGCAGGCGGGGCGGACCGGAGTCCTCGGCGTCGTCGTCGGCGACGCGGGCGAGTTCGCGGCCCGCCACCTCGGCGACCTCGTGCGCGACCCCGGTCAGGGCCTGCACCGGGCGGATCACCGAGCGGCGCACCAGCACCGAGAGGGCGAGCCACAGGACGAAGCCGAGCAGCGAGGCGTTCAGCAGGTAGATGGCGCGCCACTTGGCGGAGTCGGCGGTGGTGTCGGCCCGTTCGGCGATCTGGCCGATGAGCGAGGTGGTGATGGTGAGCCGGGCGGCGGCCTGGTCGTGGTAGGCCGGGTAGTCGGCGAGCGCGTCCTTGACGGCCCGCCGGATCTGGTCCTGGTTGCCGGAGACCAGCTTGGTCGGGTCGATCTGCAGCTCGGCGAAGGACTCGGCGATGGTGCTCTGGGCCTTGGTGTGCTCGACGTCGGCCAGCTGCCTGGCCTGGCCCTCGGTGGCGAACCGGGCGAACCGGTCGGCCTGGTGCTGGTAGAGGTCGTAGGCGCCGACCGCGTTGGTGAACTCGATCAGGGCGTTGGTGTCCCCGGTGGTCGCCGCGAGCACGTTGGTCTCGAACGCGCCGTGGGCGGCGTCCGCGCGCAGCAGCGAGTCCAGCAGGTTGCCCGTGAAGGTGGCGGCGAGGTTGGTGTCGCGGTCCAGACCGAGGCCGTCGATCAGGTCGTTGGACGCGTTGCTGTACGCCGGGTCGATGTTGTCGGCCGGCAGGTAGGCCTGCTCGACCGACTCCCGCAGGCTGGACAGACCCTCGACCTGCCGCAGGGCGGCCGCCTCGGTGGCCGGCAGCCGGTCGCCGAAGGCCTCACTGACCTTCGTGACCTGGGAGTTCACCGCGTCCTGGGCCTTGCGGTAGGCGGCCGCCGAGGGCTTGGAGTCGCCGGACTCGTAGCGCGCGGAGAGCAGGATCGCCTGCTGGTGCTCCGCCTCCACCTTGTCCACCAGGCGTGCCACCTGCGCGCTGTCCCGGACCGTCTGGGCCGCGTCGTTCGCGCTGGTGGACTGCTCCACCAGGTCGTTGAAGACGTAGGCGAGCAGTACGGCGATGACGGCGAGCGGCACACCGACAAGCAGGTTGAGCTTGCGGCGGAAGGGCCAACGGTCGGCGAAACCCCGTATCCCGCCCCGCGTCTGGGCGGGCCGGACGGTCGCGTCCACCTGGTTCGTGGACACCGGGCCTCCTTCATGAGGGTGTCTGGTCTGGGGGGCGTCTTCACCCCGAGCTGCTGCGGAACGACACCGAGTAGCGGGCCCCGTGCACCGCTGTGACCGATATCAACTGCGGTGAGACTACAGCGTTCTTGAAGCTCGGTTCCGCTTGCTCTTTATCAAGAATCCGTTACAAAGAGACCGCTCTCCGTCCACAACTGGCCACGGATTGAAGCCAATCGGTGACCCAAAGGCACTTGACTGACCGAGAACCGGCTGGATTGGATCGTCGGGAGTGGTTCGCAACAGCTCCCGCGGTGCACGACAGGCCCGCGCGGTTCGCAACACCCCCACCCTTCCCACAGCTCCCGGAACGGCAACCGTGACTTCCAAGACCCTCCCCAGCAGGTCAATCCGGACATACCGAGGCGTGGCGGCCGTCGCGCTCGCCGCGACGACGGCCCTGCTGGCGGGCTGTTCCTCTTCCGACGACAGCAAGTCCGACCCGCTGTCGGACAGCAAGGCGAGCGGGGACGCCGTCGTCGTCGGCTCCAACAACTTCGCCGAGAGCATCCTGATCGCGGACATCTACGGCGAAGCACTCAAGGCCAAGGGTGTCAAGGTCACTTACAAGTCGAACATCGGCAGCCGTGAGACGACCTACGGTCTGCTCAAGAACGGCTCGATCTCCGTGCTGCCCGAGTACAACGGCGCCCTGCTCGCCTACCTCGACCCCAAGGCCACCCCGAAGACGGTCGACGAGACCACCAAGGCCATCGAGGCCAAGCTGGACTCCAAGCTGACGCTGCTGAACCCGGCGGACGCGCAGGACAAGGACACGGTGACGCTCAACGCGACCACCGCCGCCAAGTACAGCCTCACCGAGAAGTCCTCCATAGCCGACCTCAAGAGCATCGCCAAGGACCTGGTGATCGGCGCCTCGCCGGAGTTCCAGACCCGTCAGCAGGGCCTGGTCGGCCTGAAGTCCGTGTACGGCCTGGAGTTCAAGTCCTTCAAGGCGCTGGACGCGGGCGGCCCGCTCACCGCGGCCGCCCTGAAGAAGAACGCGGTGCAGGCCGGCGACATCTTCAGCACGGACCCGACCATCACCAAGGAGAAGTTCGTCGTCCTCCAGGACACGGAGAACCTCTTCGGCTTCGAGAACGTCCAGCCCCTGGTCTACAAGAGCGCCCTGAACCAGACGGCCACCGACGCCCTCAACGCCGTCTCCGCCAAGCTCGACACGGCGGCCCTGCTGGACCTGGACACCCAGGTGCAGTCGGACAACAAGGACCCGCTGGACGTCGCCCAGGCCTGGCTGAAGAAGGTCGGCCTCAGCAGCTGACCCGCCTCCTGGCCTCCCTCGGATCTTCTCCGGACCTTCCTTGGACAGCATCACCGAGACACCGGGACAGGTGCCCTCGCACTCCGGTGTCGTGCTCGACGGCAACGGCCTCGGCCTGACCGGACTCGTCCGGCTCGCCGACGCCGTTGCCGCTCCTGTCGTACCGCCCGAGGCGCTCGACCGGGTCCGTCGGGCCCACGAGACCGCGGGCCGCCTCGCCGCACAGGGGCGTTGGTACGGCCGGGGCACCGGCGTCGGCGCCCACCGCTCGGTCAGCGTCGACCCGTCCGACACGGCCGAGCACACCCTGCGCCTGCTGCGCAGCCACGCCGGCGGCGCCGGCCCGGTGCTGCCGGCCCGTCAGGCCCGCGCGCTGCTGGCCGTCCGGGCCAACCAGCTGCTGGCCGCCGGCTCCGGCATCCACCCCTCCTTCGTCACCGGGCTGACCGAGGCCCTGCGGCTCGGCGTGCACCCCGCGATCAACGAGTACGGCGGTGTGGGCACCGGCGACCTCACGGCCCTGGCCCAGACCGGCCTGACCCTGATCGGTGAACGCCCCTGGCTCACGGCGTCCCCCGACGCCGAACTGCCGGCCCCGCTCGTCCTGCGCCCCGGCGACTCGCTCGCCCTCCTGAGCAGCAACGCCCTCGCCCTGGGCCGGGCGGCCCTGGCCTGCCACGACCTGGACGTACTGCTGCGGGCCACGCACGCGGTGGCCGCACTCTCCCTGGCGGCCGTCTCCGGCTCCCCGGAGGCCTACGCGCCCGAGGTGCACGCCCTGCGCCCGTACCCCGGCCCGGCCAGGGCGGCGGCGGAGGTGCGGCGCCTCCTCGCGATCCCCGGCCACCCCCGCACCACCGGCCGCCGCATCCAGGACCCCTACGGCTTCCGGGTCTTCCCGCAGGTCCACGGCGCGGCCCTGGAGTCCGCCGACAGGCTCCGCCACATCATCGAGACGGAGATCAACTGCCCCACGGAGAACCCCGTGCTGGCCCCCGACGGAAACGTCCACCACCACGGCGGCTTCTTCGCGGCCCCGCTCGCGCTGGCCCTGGACGGCCTCGACCTGGCCCTCCTCCAGACCGCCCAGCTCTCCGCCGCCCGCCTCCAGGCCCTGACCCGCGCCGATCTCACGGGCCTGCCCGCCTTCCTGGCCGCCGGCCCGGCCAGCAGCTCCGGCACGATGATCCTGGAGTACACCGCCAACTCGGCACTGGCGGAGCTCCGTTCCAGCGCCGCCCCGGCATCGGCCGGCCACACCGTCCTCTCCCACGGCCTGGAGGAGGCGGCGAGCTTCGCGGGCCAGGCGGCGAAACAGGCGGCACGGGCGGCCGCGGCGTACCCGGTGGTGCTGGCCTGTGAACTGGTGACGGCGGTACGGGCACTGCGGCTGGCGTCGGTGCAGCCGACGGTGCCTGCCTTCAGGGTGGCGGCGGCCGCCCTGCCGGAGGACATGGCGGACCGCGCGCTGACGGGGGACGTGACGGCGGCGATGGAACTGCTGCCGACGCTGGCTGACCTGTAAGCGAGCGCGGTTGTCCGACCCGGGGGGCGCGGGGCACTGTTGAATGGTCGGCTGCCGCCGCGGGGCGCGCTCAGCCCCCACTCACCCGCTGCCGGAACCCAACGCGTGTGATTCCGTCACCATCACCGGGTTCGATGGAGGAAAACGGCGACCTCCGGGCCGAAACCATCGACCACCGCACAGCGCCCCGCACGCTGCCCCCATGACAACGACACCCACGCCCGCCCCCACCACCCCGGCCCCCTACCCCTGGCGCCGGCCCGCCCTCGTCGCCCTGCTCCTCGCCGAGGCGATGAACCTCCTGGACGCGACGATCGTCCAGGTCGCCGCCCCCACCGTGCACGCCGGGCTCGGCGGCTCCGTCTCGGACGTCCAGTGGTTCAGCACGGCGTACACCCTGCCGTTCGCGGTGCTGCTGATCACCGGCGGACGGCTCGGCGACATCGCGGGCCGCCGCCGGCTCTTCGTCCTCGGCGTCGCGTTCTTCACCGCGGCCTCCGTCGCCTGCGCGCTCGCGCCGACGGCGGGCGTGCTGATCGCCTTCCGCGCGGTACAGGGCGCGGCGGCGGCCGTGATCATTCCGCAGACCGTCGGCCTGATCAAGGCGATGTTCGAGGGCGACGAGCTGTCCCGGGCGCTGGGCGGCATCGGTCCGGTGATGGGCCTCGCGGCCGTCGGCGGCCCGGTGCTCGGCGGCGTCCTCACCCACGCCGACCTGTTCGGCTCCTCCTGGCGGGCCGCCTTCCTGGTGAACGTCCCGGTGGCCCTGGTCGTCCTCGCCCTGTCCCCGAAGCTCCTGGAGAACCGCGCCCCGCGCCGCCCCGCCCTGGACTGGCCGGGCACGGCACTCGCGGCGACCGGCACGGGCCTGCTGGTCTATCCCCTGATCGGCACGAACCTCACCGAACTCCCGGCGTACGACTGGGCGTTGCTCGGGCTCGGCGTCCTCGCCCTGGCCGCCTTCGCACGGCACCAGCGCCGCACCGCCACGCCGCTCCTGGAACCGGGTCTCTTCACCCACCGGGGCTTCCCGCCCGCCCTGGCCACCTCGACGACGTTCTTCGCGGTCACCAACGGCCTGCTGACCGTGGTCGTCCTCCAGCTCCAACTGGAGGCGGGCCAGGGCGTACTGGCGGCAGGCCTGAGCCTGACCCCGTGGTCGACCGGCCTGGCGGTGTCGTCGTGGCTGTCGGGCCGCCGCGGCGCGCGGCGCCGCATGATGCCGTACGGCCTGGCCCTCGTCCTCACGGGCGTGGCGGCCGCCGCGGCCGTGTACGCCACCACCACCGGCACCGCCACCACCGCCGACCCCAGCCGCTACCCATGGCCGCTGCTGCCCGCGCTGGCCCTGGTAGGTCTGGGCGCGGGTCTGTTCACCCCCGCCTTCTTCACGCTGGCCCTGCGGCCGTTGCGCCCCCAGGAGGTCGGCTCGGCGGCGGGTGCGCTGAACGCCGTACAGCAACTGGGGGCGACGCTGGGAGTGGCGGTCCTGGGCAGTGCCTACCTGGACGGCTCGGCGGTGACGGCCTGTGCCGTGGCCATGGCCCTCACCGCACTCTGCTGGGCCACGAGCCGGCGGATGTGAGCCGTACCCGTCCCGTGGGCGCCGGTCAGAGGTCGAACTCGTGCGGCGGCAGGTCGAGCGTGTAGCACGCCTCGCGGACCACGGCCTGCTCGGTCTTGTCGAAGTCGCCGTCCGCGCCGCCGATCACGATGCCGATCTGGATGACCGCACGTGCCTCGGCCGGCTTCTTCTTCGCCTTGGCGACCTCCTGGAGCACGCTCACCTTGCCGAAGGCGAAGTCGGTGGTGAGCTTGTTCAGGTTCTCCTCGAAGCGGCGGCGCAGGTCGTCCGCCGGGAAGTTCTGCAGCACCTCGTTGGTGGCGATGAGCTGGGCGACCCGCTGGCGCTCGGCCGGGTCGATCGTGCCGTCGGCGGCGGCCACGAGCGCGCACATCGCCATGCTCGCGTCCCGGAACGCACCGCTCTTCAGGTCGTTCTTCTTCGCCACGAGCTGGGTCTGCATCTGCGTCGCGGAATCCTTGATGCGGTCCCACAGGGCCATGTGCACTCACTCCTCGGTCGGTAAGAACCTTGCTTGCCGAAAAATTACTTCTACAACAACGTAGAAACCCGCGCGGGCGCCGATAAGTTCCCGCGGCCGGCCCTTCGGCCCGCGGTCCCGTCGGATCCGCGCGGTGCCGTCAGCGTCGGTCGGAGACGAAGGCGCTGACCCTGTCGGCCAGTTCCCGGCCGGCCTGGTCCCCGCCGGGGTCGGCGGGTGCGGCGATGGCCGAGATGTGCGGATGTGCCGAGGTGGCGCCGACTATCACGAACTGCTGGTGCGGGTTGGCGCGGGCGGCGGCCTCCGTCGCGGGCTTCATGCCGGTGCCGACGGTGACGATCAGTTCGCAGTGGTGCTGCACGGCGCCGTTGAAGTACGGCAGCGCCGCCTTGGCGTCGATGGTGGGGGCCGGGAAACGCTCGGCGTTGACCCCGCCGGAACGTGCCGCGTCCTGCATGCCCTGCCAGGACTCCTGGCTGAGCCGGGCGTCCGTGGCACCCGCGGGCGAGACGAGCAGGCAGGCCCGGTAGTTGCGGGAGACGTTGGCGGCCCGCGGCTGGGCGCTCCCGCCCCCGGCGAGCAGCGCGGTGAGTGACACGGCCGCGAGGAGCACGGCGGCCGTGGCCGCCGCGATGACCGGGTGGCCGCGCACGAGACCGGCGAGGCGGTGGACGGGGCGCGCGGTGAGAGCCGGGAGCCGCATGCTGATCGGGTTCCTCCTGTGGATCGCGTGGGACTCTGGATCACGTGGGACTGTGGATCGCATGGGACCTGTGGATCACGTGCGACGACGGGAGCGGCGGCGCAGGAGGAGGCCGCCCGCCACGGCGACGGCCGCCACCGCGACGGCGCTGAGCACCGCGACGGTTCCGCCGGAAGTACCGCCGGTCGCCTCGGCCGCCTTCGGGGTGCCGGCCCCGGCGGCGGTGAGCAGCGGATCGGCCCCGGCCGCCGGAGTCGGCGCGCCCAGGGCCTTCAGGGGATCGACGATGCCGTAGCCGAAGCGGTCGTCACGGCCGGAACCCGCGTCGGAACCCTTGCCGGGGCGGTCCGCGGTGCCGATGAGCCGGGCGATGATCTGCCCGGCGCTCTCGGCCGGGTAGGCGGCGCGCAGCAGGGCGGCCGCGGCGGACACATAGGGAGCGGAATAGCTGGTTCCGTCCTTGGTCAGGTAGCCGCCGCTGTTCCGCGTCGAGAAGATGTCCACCGCCGGGGCGGCCAGCGCGACATAGGAACCCGACTCGGCGGAGGGCCAGAACCCGCCGTCGCGGGTGGTGCCGGAGACGGCCAGGACACCGGGGAACGCGGCCGGGTACCCCACCGGGTTTCCCGCCCGGCCGTTGTTGCCCGCGGCCGCGACCACGACGGCGTCGTGCCGGCGCGCGTAGGCGACCGCGTCGCGGATCTGCGGGTCGGGGTCGGTGGTCACCATCGAGATGTTGATGACCGAGGCCCCGTGGTCGGTCGCGTAGACGATGCCCCGGGCGAGGGCGAGCGGATCCGCGGCGTTGTCGGCGCTGACCCGGACGGGCAGCACCGTCGCCCGGGGGGCCAGCCCGGCCATGCCCCTGCCCCTGCCGCCGGAGCCCGCGATGACCCCGGCGACCGAGGTGCCGTGCGAGTCCGCCGAGACGTCGACCCGGCCGTCGGTGGCCTGGCCGGTGACATCGGTACCGGGCAGGACCCGGCCCGCCAGATCGGGGTGCCGGGCGTTCACCCCGGTGTCGACCACCGCGACCGTGACGCCGGCCCCCTGGCTGTGCCGCCAGATCCGGGAGGCGTCGAAGTGCTGGGCGTCCAGCGGCCATTCGGAGCCGAGCGGGGTGGGCGCGGCGGGCTGCCGGGCGGTGGCCGGCGACGCGGCGGCCAGCAGGAGCAGCGGCGGCAGGGCGGCGTATACGCAGGCGCGCAGAGCCCCCGACGGTACCAGTCTCATCTGCCCCCGCAGCCCCTCCGGTGTCCTGTGGAAGCAGCCTTGCTGGCCAACTGGAAAGAGCGGGGCGGGAGTTGGCCAGGAAAGCCACAAGGACTTGCAATGTACCGGTCAACCTTGACGGGGTAATGCCGGTCTTGGGTGCCAATGGCCCGGGATATATGGCTGTCCCGGGTCGTCGTGCCGCTGATAGAAGATCCGGCTGTCTGGAGTTGGATGTCGGACATCGCTGGGGGGCAACGATGATGGGCCGCTTGTGGAGATCCGTCCGGTACGTGCCGATGGCGCTGCGGGTGACGGCGTTCGTGGCGGTCCTCGCGCTGGTCGGGGTGCAGGGCGGCCAGGCCGCCCAGGCGTTACCGCGATCGGCGGCCGCCACCCCCGCCACCCCGGTACAGCAGGCCGGCACCGCGGCGGGCAGGAAGCACGCCGTCCCGGCCTCGGCGACCAGGAGCAGAGCCGGGACCGCGCTGCGCCACTCCGGGCCCGGCAAGGTCAAGGGCGCGGTGGGGGCGTACCAGGCCCATGGCGCGAAGAGCGCCCCCGTGAACTCCGGCAGCCGGATCCACAGAGCCCCGAAGCCCGTCGCCGCACCGGCGGCGAAGAAGCCGAGGGGCTTTTCCGCGTCCACCAGCGTGGAGCAGCCGAGGCTCGACACCGCCACCACGACCGTCTTCAAGAACGCCGACGGCACCTACACCGCGCAGGTCCACACCCACGCGGTCAACTACCGTGAATCCGACGGGACCTGGGCGCGCATCCCCGCCGACGCCACCGGCACCACCGCCCCGGGAACGGCTTCCGCGGCCTCCTACCGGACGGCCGCCGCCACCGGCAACCCGACCGGCCAGGGCAACGCCTCCTCCTCGACCTACGTCGAGTCCGGCGTCACCCAGAACTTCCACGGCAACGGGCAGCTGTACGTCGGGAAGTACCAGAGCCACGACTACACCTCGTTCCTCCAGTTCAGCGGCTTCGGCACCCAGTTCGCCAACGACTACGTCGTCAACTCCACGCTCTGGCTGGACACCGAGTTCTCCGGCCTGGACACCACCGGCGCGTGCTCGGCCGAGGCCGTGAACGTCGCCCCCGTCTCCGCCTCCTGGGACCCGGCGAAGATCGACACCTATCCCGGGCCCGCGGCCGGCGCGCAGATCGGCACCGCCTCCTTCGCGGCCGGCACCGACTGCTCCAACGGCCGTCAGTGGGAGGGCATCAGCCTCGACACCAAGACGGTGATGAACTGGGCGCACGGCTGGGCGGCCAACTACGGCCTGCGGCTCAGCGCGGCCTCCACCGCGGCGGCGGCCAAGGAGTTCTACGCCGACGACCCCTACCTGGCCATCGAGTACACGCCCAACGGCGCCGGGGCCTCCTACTCCGAGGTCAGCTACGCCTCGCCGTGGAACAACCAGCCCGGCTGGGGCAAGGTCACCGTGCAGAACCGCGGCACGGCCACCTGGACGCCGACCAACGGCTACAAGCTCTCGTACCAGCTCTACACCGTCTCCGGCACCACCCGCACCCTGCTCACCAGCCCCGCCGCGACCCCGGCGGTGATGCCCTCGACGGTCGCGCCGAACAAGCCGGTCACCGTCACCGCGTCGATTCCCGCGCTGACCGCCGGGCAGACCTATCTGATCTGCTGGGACATGTCCTACAACGGGACGCTGTTCTCCACCTACGGGGTCCCGCAGACCTGTTACTCGCTGCCGGTGGTCAACAACCCGCCGATCGTGGACACGTTCACGCCCGGCAACAACGGCTCGGTGTTCAGTCTCACCCCGACGCTGGCCGTGACCGCGCACGACCCGGACAACTACCCCGGCACCGCGTTCAGTTACTCGTTCAACGTCTACGCCAACGGCTCGACGACCGCCCTGGCCTCCTCGGGCGCACTGACCACACCGGTGTGGACCGTCCCGGCGGGCAAGCTCGCCTACGGCAAGACGTTCTACTGGACCGCCCAGGTCAGTGACGGCAACGCCGCCTCGCTGTGGTCCGCGCCCGACTACTTCACCATCCCGGCCGCGCCCCAGCCGCTGGTCACCGCGCATCTCGGCGCGGCCCCGTACGACGCCACCGTCAAGGGCGTCGACCCGCAGCTCGGCGACTACTCGACACAGACCACCGACGCGACTATCCCGGGCCCGTCCGACGGCCCGACGCTCAGCGTCCAGCGCACGTACAACAGCCTCGACCCCGGGGTCTTCAAGGCGTTCGGCGCGGGCTGGTCGTCGTTGCTGGACATGCGCGCCACCGAGGACGCGGACGGCTCCGGCAACGTCGTGATCACCCTGGCGGACGGACGCCAGGAACGGTTCGGCGCCAACGGCGACGGCACCTACAGCCCGCCGGCCGGCGACTACGCCGTCCTGTCCGCACCGGCGGACGGATACGGCACCTCCGGCTTCATGCTGACGGAGAAGTCCGGCACGCGGTACTTCTTCACGAACCAGGTCACCGATCCCGTCACCGGCCAGACCTACTGGGGGCTGACCCAGTACGGCAACCGCGACGGCCACGGCCTGGACATCAACTGGCTGCCCGTCACCCTCACCCTTCCGGACGGCAGCACCATCAAGCCCGAGGAGCCGACGGGGTTCGGCTACGTACTCGCCCAGGACAACGGATACAACAACGGCGACTTCAACGGTGCCGACATGGGCACCACGCTCCAGCTCACCTGGGGCGTCCAGCAGGTCACCGCTTCCGACGGCACCGTCAAGAACGTCCCGCACGTCGACAAGGTCACCTCCAAGCCGGGCCTGTTCGCCGCCACCCGCAACCCGTGGACGTACGGCTACGACTCCGCCGGCGACCTCACCTCGGTCTGCCCGCCCGCCTCCAGCAGCTCCACCGCGACGGCCTGCACCCAGTACAGCTACACCGCCGGCGCCGCCTCCGGGTCGCACTTCGCCTCGATGGTCCTGGACTCCAACCCCACCGACTACTGGCGGCTCGGTGACACCACCGGCTCCGCCACCGCCAAGGACGGCGTCGTCGCCAACGAGGGCACCACCGACGCCACCGCCGCCAACGTCACGTTCGGCCAGGCGGGCCCGCTGGCCGGCACCCCCGCCACCGCGGCCTCCTTCAACGGCACCAGCTCCTACCTGGCGCTGCCGGACAACCTGCCGGCCAACGCGAGCAACCTCGCGGTCGGCATGTGGTTCAGGACCACGCAGGCGGGCGGGACGCTCTTCTCGTACCAGAGCGGAAAACCCGGTACCGCCGTCTCCGTGAACTACACCCCGTCGGTCTACATCGGCACCGACGGCAAGATCCATGCCGAGTTCTGGGACGGCAAGGCCACGCCGATGGCCTCGCCCGCGGCCGTCAACGACGGCAAGTGGCACTACGTGGTGCTGTCCGGGGCCCGCACCAGCCAGACCCTGTTCCTCGACGGCGCCCAGGTCGCCACCCGCACCGGCAGCACCATCACGGTGAGCGGCCAGCCCTACACCACCGTCGGCGCGGGCGAACTCGCCGGATCCTGGCCCTCGATCCCCTCCGCGAACGCCCTGGGCTGGTTCAACGGCCAGATCGAGGACGTCTCCTTCCTCCAGCACCCGCTCGGCCTGCCCGCCGTCCAGCAGGAGTACGCCTCGGCCACCCTCGCCTCCCGCGAACTGACCGGCACCACCCTGCCCTCCGGCAAGACCGCGCTCGCCGTCGGCTACGACGCGCTGACCGACCGCGCGTCCACCGTCACCGACGCCGACGGCGGCGCCTACCAACTGGCCACCCCGGTCACCACCGGCAGCAACGACTACTACTACGGTGCCGTCCGCGGCACCCGGCCCGCCCACGACTACCCGATGACCGAGCCGGCCGGCCTCACCGCCGCCGACCAGTACGGCGTCGACCGCCCGGCCGGCGGTGCGTCCGACGGCATCTACAACGACGTCATGCTCGGCGAACCCGGCATCTTCGGCCCGGGCGGGGACACCGCGGCCGGCTTCAACGGCACCGACTCCTCCCTGTCACTGCCCGCCGGAGCCCTCGACGACAGCAGCGGAACCGCCTCCGTCGCCCTGTGGTTCAACACCAAGCAGGCCGGCGGCGTCCTCCTCTCGTACCAGAACGCCCCGATCGGCTCGGTGCCCACCAGCTACACCCCGGCCCTCTACATCGGCACGGACGGTCTGCTGCACGGCCAGTTCTGGGACGGCACCCTCTCCCCGATGGCCTCCAAGGCGGCGGTCAACGACGGCAACTGGCACCTCGTGGTGATGACCGCGAGCGGCACCGGCCAGACCCTGTGGCTCGACGGACAGAGCCAGGCCACGCGCACCGGCAAGACCATCGCCGGCCAGGTGAAGACCTGGGGCGAGACCACGGTGAGCGTCGGCGCCGGATACGTCGCCGGCTCCTGGCCGAAGCCGCCGGCCAACGCGCAGGGGTACTTCAACGGCGAGATAGGCCAGGTCGGCGTCTACCAGACCGACCTCGGCCAGAGCAGCGTGGAGGCCCCGCTCGGGCTGTACACGGCCAAGGGCTCGGCCACCCTGCTCATGCCGTCGACCACGCTGACGGTCACCGACCCCGCGCAGCACACCGAGACGTACACCTTCGACCCGTCGAACGGGAACCGCACCACCGCCGTCACCGACGCGGGCGGCGGCCGGACGACGTACGCCTACGACTCCCTCGGCTTCCAGGACGCCGTCACCGACCCCGACGGGCACTCGACCAGCCGTCAGCACGACGTGTACGGCAACGTCCTGGCGACGACGACCTGCCGCCAGGTGAACTCCTGCCAGACCTCCTACTTCAGCTACCACACCGACGCGGCCGACCCGATGGACCCGCTCAACGGCAAGGTCCTCTACGCGGCCGACGCCCGCTCCGGCGCGACCGGCACCGCCAACCCGGCCTACCGGACGGCCTACACCTACACCCCGTTCGGCGCCCTGGCCTCCGTCACCACGCCCCCGACACCGGACTACCCGAGCGGCCGGAAGACCAGGTACACGTACTACAACGACAACGAGAGCTTCACGGACAACATCGGCGTCGCGTACACCGAGGTGTACGGGATGCTCGCCACGGTCACCGACCCCAGTGGCAAGGTCACCCGCTACCACTACTGCGGCACCGACCACCTCGGGGAGGTCTGCAGCGAGACGGACCCGTCCGGCCAGGTCACCTACTACCTGAACGACTTCCTGGGCCACCTCACCACCAAGGCGGTCAGCTCCGCCACCTACCCGGTGACGTTCACCTCCTCCGGCGCGCCGGTCGGCGGCGTACAGACCGCGTACACCTACGACGCGCTGGGCCGGACCCTCACCGAGACCGGTCCGGCGACCACCGACGCGGTCAGGGGCGTCACCCACACCCCGAAGACGACCTACGCCTACGACGCGGACGGCGACCTGACCGGCACCTCGACCGCCGACACCACCGGCCAGGACACCACCCGCGCCACCACCTACGTCTACGACGACAACGACCGCGTCAAGACCGTCACCGACCCGGCCGGCCAGGTCACCGGGTACACGTACGACAGCTTCGGCCGCCGGACCACCGAGACGAACCCGGCCGGCACCACCTACCGCTACACCTACGCGCCGACCGGGCAGCTGCTCACCACCACCCTGCTCGGCTGGACCGGCGACCCGACCGCGCCCTCCGACCCGACCGACCTGGTCGTGGAGTCCCGGGCCTACGACCCGGCGGGGCGGCTCGCGTCCGTCACCGACTCCATGGGCCGGACCACCGCCTACAGCTACTTCGACGACAACCTGCTCCAGTCGCAGACCGACGCCTCCGGCACCTCCGTCGCGAGCACCACCAAGGCCTACGACTACGACGCCGCCGGCAACATGACGTGGGAGTGCGACGTCTGGTCCGGAACGTCCTGTCTCAAGCAGACCCAGTACACCGTGGACGCCGCCGACCGGACCGCCAAGACCGTGGTCGACCCGTCCGGCGTCAACCGGACCACCGTCAACACCTTCGACCCGGACGACAACGTCCTGTCCCGCATCCTCACCGGCGGCGGCCAGACCCGGCAGCTCGGCTACTCCTACGACGCCGCCGGGAACCGCACCGCCCAGTCCGTACGGACCGACACCACGGGACCGACCGGCTACTGGCCGCTCGCCGAGGGCGCGGTCGCCGCCGCCGACTCCTCCGGCAACGGCTTCACCGGCACCCCGTCCACCGGCACCTCCTGGGGGCCGCCGGCAAGCAACTACACGTCCTTCAACGGCACTTCGGGCGCGGTCCTCACCAGCGGCACACCCGTCGTGGACACCGGCAAGGCCTTCTCCGTCTCGGCGTGGGCCTACCTGAGCGCCACCAGCACCACCAAGGACTTCACGGTCGTCAGCCAACAGGGCGCCCAGAACAGCGCCTTCCAGCTGGAGTACAACCACACCACCAAGTCCTGGGCCTTCGTCCGCGCGAGCAACGACACCAGCACGGCCACCAACTACGTGGCCAGCGACCCCACTGCGGCCACCGCCGGCACCTGGACCCACCTGGTCGGCGTCATGGACGCGCTCGGCAACATGAGCCTGTACGTCAACGACGTAGAGGTCAGCGGCATCTGCACCAACTGCACGTCGGTGACCGACCCCACGCCGATGGCCAGCACCTCGGGCGTGGCGATCGGCCGGGGCAAGGCCGCAGCCGCCTCGGTCAACTGGTTCGCGGGCCGGGTCCGCGACGTCCAGCTCTACGGGCGTGAACTCAAGCCGAACGAGATCAGCCAGCTCTACACCTCCTCCACCACCACCGGAGAGTCCCCGGTCACGGTGGGCGCGGCGGGCTGGTGGAGGCTGGACGACGGTGAGAACCCGTCCGCCGGCGACCACTCCGGCGCCGGGAACGCCGGCACGCTGAACGCCTCGACGAGCTGGGCGACGGAGAACGGCGGCTCCGCCGTCTTCGCCGGAGCCGGCCAGATCGCCACCGGCGGCCCGGTCGTCGACACCACCAAGAGCTTCTCGGTGTCCGCCTGGGCGAAGATCACCAGCACCCCGACCGGCACCTGGCAGACGGTCATGGCCCAACAGGGCACCCAGGCCGCCGGGTTCTCGCTCGACTACAACCCGACCGCGGGCCGGTGGGCGTTCGACCGCGCCACCACCGACGTCGCGTCCCCGACCCTCGCCGGTGCCACCTCGACCGCCGCCCCCACCCTCAACACCTGGACCCACCTGGTCGGCACCTACGACGCGAGCAGCGGCAAGATGACGCTCTACGTCAACGGCACCGCCCAGAACACGGCGACGGACACCACCCCGATCGCGAGCTCCGGGGCGTTCGTCATCGGCCGGGGATACACGGCCGGCGCGGCCGCCCAGTACTTCAACGGCTCGGTCGGCAACGTCCAGACGTACAACCGCGTCCTGTCCGCCACCGAGGCCGCCGCGCTGCACACCTCGGCGGCCGGCACCGCGGGTTCCGCGCCGCTGACCACCACCTGGACCTACGACCAGCGCGGCCTGCCGGTCACCATGACCGACGCACGCGGCAACGCCGCCGGCGCCACCGCGTCCGCGTACACCACCACCTACGCCTACGACGAGGACGGCCGCCTCACCACCACGTCCTCCCCACCCGTCAGCACCGAGACCGGCGGGGGCGCCGCCCAGCAGACCGTGGCCGTCGCGAAGTCGGGCTACGACACCTTCGGCGAACCGGTCGAGACCGACGACGCCGACGGCGACATCGTCACCACCACCTACGACCTCGACGGCCGCGTCCAGGCCGTCTCCCAGCCGGCGTACACCCCACCGGACGGCTCCGGCACGGTCACCCCGACCACCTCCTACACCTACGACGCGCTCGGCGACGTCCACACCGAGACCGACCCGCTGCAGCACACCGCGTCGTACGTCTACGACCAGCTCGGCGACCGGGTCCAGCAGACCCTGCCCGGCGGCCTGGTCACCCACGTCGGCTACGACACCGACGGCGAGGTCCTCAACACCACCGACCCGACCGGCGCCAGGACCGAGGCGACGTACGACGCGCTCGGCCGCGAGGCCACCAGCACCCAGGTGGAACGCAGGCCCGCCCCGGCCGCGTACACCACCCACTACGGCTACGACGGACTGGGCGACCTGACCTCGGTCGAGGACCCGCTGGAGAACACGGCCACCGCGACCTACGACGCGCTCGGCGAGACCAGCACCGTCACGGACCCGCTGCACAACACCACGTCCTACGCATACGACGTCGCCGGTCAGCTCATCAGGACCACCGCCCCCGACCTCACGGCGACCACACAGGGCTACGACCAGGCGGAGCGGCTCGTCTCGGCCGCCAGGCTCGACGCGAACGGCACCACCCTCAGCTCCACCTCGTACGGCTACGACGCGGCGGGCAACCAGATCTCGGCGACCGACGCCCGTCAGCACACCACCACGGCGACCTTCGACGCGCTGAACCGGACCGTCAGCCAGACCCAGCCTGTCGACGCGAGCACCTCGATCACGACCTCTTTCGGCTACGACGCCGCCGGCAACGAGACCCGCTACACCGACGCCGACAAGAACGCGACCTATTACACCTACAACCCGCTGGGCGGGCAGGAGACCAGCGTCGCCCCCAGCGTCACCGGTCTCACCTCGGCCGCCGACCGCACCACGACCTTCTCCTACGACGCCGACGGCAACCAGCACACCCTCACCCGCCCGGGCGGGGTCACGATCACCGAGACCCACGACGAGAACGGATTGCTGACGGCCGAGTCCGGCACCGGAGCCGAGGCCACCACCGGCGCCCGGGTCTTCGGTTACGACGCCGACGGCCGCCTCACTGCCGTCTCCGCACCGACCGGCACCGACACCTTCGCCTACGACGACCGCGGCCTCCTCCTCACCATGGCGGGTCCTGGCGGCAGCGCGAGCTACGGTTACGACTCCAACGGCGACATCGCCACCCGTACCGACGCCACCGGCACCGCCACCTTCGGTTACGACGCCGACGACCGGGTCAACAGCGAGACCGACCCGCTGACCGGCACCACGGCCACGCTCACCTACAACCAGCTCGGCGAGACCAAGTCCGTCACCTACGGAACGGGCGGCGCGACCAGGTCCTACGACTACAACGCTTCCCACCAGCTCTCCTCCGACGTCCTGAAGAGTTCATCGGGGACCACGGAGGCGTCGGTCGCGCGCACGTACAACGCCGACGGCCAGATCGCGACCCAGACCACCACCGGCACGGCGGGCTCCGGCACCAGCACCTATGACTACGACTACGCAGGCCGTCTGAAGTCGGCGGCCACCGGCTCGGCCACCACCAGCTACGGTTACGACGCCAACGGCAACCGCACCGGCGCCGGTGCCGCCACCGCCACGTACAACGCCCGCAACGAACTGACCTCCGTCACCAGTGGGTCGGCCACCACCTCGTACGCCTACACCGCGCGTGGGACGACGTCGAGTGTCACCTCCGGCGGCTCCTCCACCACCTACACCTCCGACGCCTTTGACGAGCTGACCGCGACCGGTACCGGCGGCAGCTACAGCTACGACGGCCTGGGCCGGCTCACCACCGCGAGTTCGGGCGGCCGCAGTGCCGCCTTCAGTTACGCCGACGCCACCAACAACCCCGTCTCCGACGGCACCCAGAAGTTCGCCCGGGATGCGGGCGGCGGTGTGCTCGCCGTAAGCGCGGCCGACGGTACAGGCGCCGGCCTCGCCCTGACCAACAGCCACGGTGACGTCACCGGCACCTTCACCGCCACCGGCTCGGCACTAGCCGGCTCCACCGCCTACGACCCCTACGGCACGCCCACCGCCACCAGCGGTAGCCGGACCGACCTCGGCTACCAGTCCGGCTGGACCGATCCGGCCACGGGCTGGGTCAACGCCGCCGCCCGTTGGTACAACCCGGCCAACGGCGACTTCACCAGCGCCGACCCGGTGAGCAACCCGCCCACCCCCGCCGTCAACGCCAACCCGTACGCGTACGGCAACGACGACCCTCTGGACGCCACGGACACCTCCGGCCACGACGCCTGCACCAGCGACGACATCAAGGCCCAGGAGGAGGCCTACGAGGCGCAGCAGGCCTATCTCAAGCAGTGGCAGGCGGGCGCCTGGGACCGCATGGAGAAGTACTCCCAGGATCAGTACAACGCCTGGAAGCGTGAGTACGCCCGGGAGATGGCCCGCAACGAGGCCGACGAACGGGCCCTGCAACAGCAGATCGCCGACCAGGAACGGCAGTTCGAGAACGAGTTCAACGACGCCATGAACTGGGAGCCGTCGGGCCACTCGGGCGGCCGCGGTTCCGGGTCCGGCTCGGACAGCGTCTCCTACGGCAACTCGTACGGTTCCTACGGCTCGCACGGCTCGTCCGGGAGCAACTACTCGTCCCTGTACTACGGAGTCGCGGCCGGAGGGGCGCTGACCTACGGCTACGGCGCCGCGAGTTCCGCGAGTGGCGGGGCCGCCGCCGAGGGCCTGGAGGCGGTCGGCGACGTCATCTGGGAGGAACTCGCCTCCGCCGGCGCCGAGGAACTCCTCTTCGGTCTCGTCCTGGCCGCCTCGGCGGACGACGACTGCGGCGCCCACGGCGTCCCCACCCGCCCCAAGAACCAGAACCTCGGCGGCGTCAACACCACCCCGATCATGGGCACCACTCCCGACGAGGACGCCGCCGCGGCGGCCGGGCACGACGCGACCAGCTCGACGGCGACCGACGACCAGGACGTGACGACCGAGCAGACCGCCACCGGCAGTGGCAGCGGTACAGGCGGTGGTTCAACGAACCCGACGTCGACCGACGGCTGTACATCTGAACCGAACGAACCGGACGAGTCGAGTGGGAACCCCTTCGGGTTCCGTAGTCCCAACCCGAATCATCCGCCGAATGAGGCCGTCATGAGAGCGATGGCCAGGCAACCCATCCACGAGAGTTCCGTCGACTGCTCTGAAATCGCGGAAAACCTTCTCAGAGCCGCCGGCGGCGAGGGCCGAATCATCTCCCTGAAGGGTGAGGGTGAAAACCTGCTGGTCCCAGAAGGTGGTACCACCGTCGAGTACTCGTATCACCAGGTATACACCGACGGGCGGTATGTGTACGATCCGCGAATGAGCTCTGACGCGATCCCGCGGGGTGATTTCATGAAGATGATCAAGTCGCTCAACCCGGGGCTCAGGTTCGGACCTCCCGGTTTCGACGGGCCGTTCTCGTGATCGACTCCACGGATGTGCTGCGTGCCTTGGGCGCCCGGGGGACCGTCCAGTGGTCCAGGATATCCGTCGGGCGTGATCCTCTCGATTCGCTGGTTCGACCGCCGATGGTCGTATGGCGTTACCGCGATCCGCATGACCGGGTGCGCGCCCAGTTCCAGCGGATCTCGGCGCAATTCGATGGCGCCGTCGAATGGACGGTGGACCTCTCGGCGAAAAACTGGGTCATCATGACCCGGAGGTTGAAGCAGGAATTCGCGCAGGCGGCACCGGGGTATACGGGCGTCCTGTCGGATCTCAAGAACGCCGATCAGGATTTCTGTATCCGTGCGACCGCCGATCTGGGCAGTCTACTGGAAATAATCCGGAAGCCCTGAGGAGGAAGACGAGGGCGCGGTGGATTCGGCGTCCTGGGTCTTCGCGTCTGTCCCGCGTGCGGTCGGACACCGTCGCTGTGGCGGACCGCAGACATGCAACTGTCGTTCGCCGCGCCCGGCGGAATCTAGGTGCCCCAACACGCTGCGCCGGATCCTCTCGTGGACCATGCGCGGAGAGAGACCTGCCGCCTGGTGGTGGCCGTCACGGTGCTCGCCGTGGCCACAGCAGCGGAGGGGGTGGGGTAGCGGGTGTCCGCCCCCACACGCGCGGAAAGGCGGACCGATACTCGTCGGTCCGCCTTTCCGTGGTTTCAGGCCGGTTCTCCCGCGCCTTCCCCGAATCCCTGCGTCTGCTGCGCGGCTTCCCGCGCGGCCTCGCGCCGCTTGCGGCGGCTCACCCGCGGTTCCTGGTCCGGCAGCCAGCCGAAGATCATGCAGCTGCCGACGGCCCCGAGGGCGAGGCCGAGGACAAAGCCGCCCAGGTTGGAGGTGACCCAGCTGCCCAGGGAGCACAGCATGCCGAGGATGGAGTAGAAGAGGCGCTGTGAGGGGCTGAAGAGGGTCAGCAGGCCGCACAGCACCATGACCGCCGGCAGCAGATAGCCCGCCACGCCCTGCATACCGATATGAACGACGACCTTCAGCGAGGCCTTCACGGTGAGCAGGATCCAGCAGCCGCCCAGGGTCAGCAGCAGGCCGCCCAGGAACGGCCGACGGGCCCGCCAACCGCGGAAGGCGGGCCGCCACCCCTGATGGGGAGAGTCTGTGCCGGACATCAGCAACCCGTGTCGCTGAAGCTGAGTTTCAGGCCGGGAAGCGTGAACGTCCCAGCGGTGGTCTTGTAGTTGGTCTGCCGCAGGTTGTCGATGTGCACGGTGTCGGCCTGCTGGCTGAAGACGCCGATGGGGCCCTGGACCCCGGCCTTGGTGAGCTGGCTCGCGTCGTTGCCGATCTCGATGTTGTTGAAGGACGCGTCGCCCGTCAGCAGGGTCGAGTCGGTGGTCAGATCGGTCGCCTGCACCTTCGACGAGCCGCTGCCCGCCTTGATGAGCAGGTTGGTGCCGCCGAGGTCGACGCTCTGGCACAGGGTGTCCAGGGTCGCCTTCTTGATCGCGGAGGTGACGACCAGCACCTGGCCGCCGGTGTCACCGGCGTTCGGGCTGCCGTCGGCCATGGTGTCGAGCGCGCCGAACTGTTCGAAGCCGGTGCCGTCGAGCGACTTGGCGGTGACCGTGAAGGGCATGCCGGAGATGAACAGCGTCACTCCCAGCACCCCCTGGGCGGTCAGGACCCCGATACCGGCCAGGGCAAGGGTGGCCGGCACCGCCATCATGGCGGCCCTGCGGCCCCGGACCCGGCCACGTCTCGGTGCCGCTCCGGTGCCCTCGGTGGTCTCTGGTGTTGCGGAAAGAGAACCGCTTCCCGGGTTCTCAGGCGTGTTGTCGGCGGACGGAACGTCCGGGGACTCGGCCATGTCTGCTCCCATGCATTAGTCACGCGGGTTGGGCTTCAGTGGCACGTTGTCCTGGCGCGGACACCGGCTGCCGCGCACGCCTCCTCGCAACTCCCGGCGGGTGCAAGGGCTTTCTCGTTACGCAGCAGTAACCAAGCGGCAAGTTACCGGCGGTTACCTTTCAGGGTCAAGGTAGTTGTGAAAAAAGAGTGTTGAATTCGCGTCAATTATGTTCCGACCATGCATTCCCATGATCGAATGCCCAACTCCCTTGATCGGCCTTGACGCTGACGGGCGATCAGGTCTACAACTCTCCCTGGTTTCATTCGGATCCGTGGCGCCGGATCCGCCGAGCGGCATCGACCGCTTCCCGGCCTCTTCGATCACCGCTCCGCTCAGCGGCGTCGGCACGGTCGCTTCCCCCCAGGGGCCGTGCCCGAACGCCTCTCGACCGGCCCGGCCGGAGGCCTAACCCCCCCAGGCTTTCGGCCGGTGTCCGGCCCGGCTGCCGTTGCCGGCCCGTCACGTACGGAGAAGGCGTGACGAGCCGGCAACGGCCGACGCCGCATCCGCGCCCCCAACACCCCCCACCTCACCTCACGCAAGACCCCCAAAGAAAGAGGCAACCCGCATGCGTACGCGATCCCTCCTCGCCCTCGCCGGTACCGTCGCCGCCCTCTCGATCGCGGCCACCGTTCCCGCGTCGGCCGACGGCGCCGTGCTCACCACGGGCAGCGCCGGCGGCACCGCCGTCGCGGTCGGCGACACCCTCACCGCCTCGCTGGCCAGCGGTACCACCGCCACCCTCTACTCCAGCGCCACCAGCACCAGCGGCATCACCTGTGCCGCCTCGACCTTCACCGCGACGGTCACCGACAACCCGGCCGCCTCCGGCACCGCCACCGAGTCGGCCACCGCGCAGACCTTCAGCAGCTGCACCAGCAACGTGGTCGGCGTGACCGGCGTCTCCAGCATCACGGTCGACAACCTGCCGTACACCACGTCGGTCGCCTCCGGCGGCGGCGTCACCGTCACCCCGCCGAGCGGCTCGACCGTCCAGACCACGGTCAAGCTGACCACCCTGCTGGGCAGCATCACCTGTGTCTACCAGGCCTCCGGCCTGACCGGCACGAGCTCCAACACCGACAACAGCCTCGCCTTCAGCAACCAGGCGTTCGCGAAGTCGTCGGGCTCCATCCTCTGCCCCTCGGCCGGCTACTTCACCGCGAAGTACGCCCCGGTCAGCGACAACGGCGCCGCCGTCTTCGTCAACTGACCCAGTAACAAAGGCTGTCAGCGTCGACGCAGACGCAACGCCAGGGCGGCGCCGCCGGTGAGTACCAGCACCGCTGCGGCGCCGCCCGCCAGCAGTGGCGCCGACGGGCCCGAACCGGAGTCCGTGTCGGAGGCCACCGGAGTGCTGTCGGCGGCGGTGGTTCCGGTTGCCGGGGAGGCCGGGGCCGCCGTCGCCGTCCGCCGTGTCCGGCCGGCGGCGCTCGCCGAGGCACTGGAGGCCGGTGTCGCGCTCACGCCCGACGTCGGCTTCGCGCTCGCGCTCGCCCCGCCGTTCTTCCCCGCGCCCGCCCCGGTGTCCTTCTGTGCCGCCTTCTTCGCCGTGAACACCACGTCGGAACACGAGTAGTAGGTGTCCGGCGTACTGGTGGTCTGCCAGATCGTGTACAACACCTGACGCCCCGTCCGGTCGGCGGGCAGGGTCGCGCTGAAGTGGTACGCCCCGTTCGTCAGCGGCGGGTCCTTGACCTCCGCGAAGGGCTGCGCGGGCAGCTCGGACCACGTCAGCGGCTTCGCCGGGTCGTAGCCCGGCTTCGTCAGATACAGCTTGAACGTGCCGGAGTGCGCGATCGTCGCGGCGTACGTCATCGTCATCCGGGCGCCCGGGGCCAGTTCGGTCGCGGGCCAGTCCGCGCGCGCCAGGTCGAGCCCCTTGTACGCCGACAGACCACCGCCGCACAGCCTGCCGTCCGGAATCACCTGACGGTCCCGGCCGTCGACGCCCGCCACCCTGATGTCGTCCCACGCGACGAAGTTCTGCCCGCTCGCCGCGATCGCCGCCTTGCAGGCCGCCGTTGCCGCGCTGCCGCCGCTGGGGGAGCAGGCGTAGGCCCGGCTGACGGGATAGGTGGGGGCGCCGTGCGCCCGCGCGGACCCCGCGGCCCACGACAGGAGCAGCAGCGGGGCCGCGACGGCGGCTCCTGTGACTCTCAGGCGGGCGGTCGTCCGAGTCATCCGGGACGTCTCCTCGGCGCGGGTAGGCGGGTCTGCCCAGGGAGTACGGGAATCGGCGCCGTACTGTTCAGCGTGGTTGGTCACAGGGCCGGTCGAAGTGCGCGGCACCGACCGCCTCGTCCGTTTTGCCGCCCGGCGGGGCGCCGTTGAGTACCAACCGTCCGCCTCGTATCACGGCGATCGCCGATGGCCGCCGGGCCGCCCGCATCGCCTCCGGAGACCGGCGCGAACGCGAGGGAGGGGCGCGCTCCGATCTCGTCCTTCCGCGCCCCGCCACCCCTTGTTCGCGTGGTCGCACACGCGACTTGTACGTGTCCGCCGCCAGGTCCGCACAGTTGCCTCCCGCTGTCGCACGGTGAGCTATCGTGTGCACGGGGTTAAAAAACAAACCGCATGCCCCGTCGGTTTGAATGTCGTGCAGCCGTGCAGCCGTGAAGTCGTTGAGCCGTGAAGGAGCGTCGAGTCGATGGCGAGGCAGTTACGCGCGGAGCAGACCCGCGCCACGATCATCACGGCCGCCGCCGACCTCTTCGACCGGCACGGCTATGAATCCACCAGCTTGAGCGACATCGTCGACCACGCGAAGGTCACCAAGGGAGCGCTCTACTTCCACTTCGCGGCCAAGGAGGACCTGGCGCACGCCATCATGGAGCTCCAGTCCCGCACCTCCAGCCAGTTGGTGAAGGAGATGGACAGCCGCGGCTACTCCTCGCTGGAAGCCCTGATGCGCACCACGTTCGCGATCGCCCGGCTCTCCGTCGACGGCCCGATCCCGCGCGCCGGCCTGCGCCTCGCCACCGCGGACGTCACCGTACGGCCGCCGCTCAGGCACCCGTTCACCGAGTGGCTGGAGTTCGCCACGCGCAAACTCATGGGCGCCGTCAAGGAGTCCGACGTACACCCGGACATAGACGTCGGCGCGGTCGCGCACTCCCTGGTCTGCTTCTTCGTCGGCACCCGGGTCGCCGGCCGCAACCTGGAGCCGGTGGCGCGGCTGCCGCGCAGGGTCGCCGAGATGTGGCACCTGATGATCCGCGGCCTGGTCCCGGTGCACCGGCGCGCCCGCTACCTGACCCTCGCCACCCAGCTGGAGCGCGAGATCAGAACGGCGTGACCGGCGCCCTGCGGTTCGGCGGCGCCGGGCGTCCCGCGCGATAGCGTGGCGCGCATGCCCGACTCCGCCGCACCCGTGATCCTCGGCACCACCGGCCCGTTCCCGCGCAGCGTGCTGGCCGAACGGCACCCCGCGATCATCCGTCAGGTGCGGGACGCCTTCCCCTACGGCCCCGCGCAGCAGCACGCCCTGGACGCGTTGCTGCACAACTGCACCGAGGGCGTGATCGAACCCCTGCCCGGCGACGCGAGCGGCTGGCGCGACTGGGGCCTGGACGGCTACGCCGGCCGGTCCTGGTTCGACGTGCCGTGGCTGTGGTCCGAGAGCTACTTCTACCGCCGGCTCCTGGACGCCGTCGGCTACTTCGGCCCCGGCCCCTGGCAGGGCATCGACCCGTTCCGCCCGTTCAAGCTCGCCGAACTCGACGCCAAGGAGACCGACGAGGAACTGGCCGCGCTCGACGACCTCGGGTCGCACGGCGACCCGGACCGGGCCCTGCTGCACGGCTCCCTCTGGGGCAACCGCGCCGACCTCGGCTTCCGGCTCTCCGCCGCCGAGTCCGGCGAGGCCGTCGCCGCCCTGGTCGCCGACGACAGCGCCGCACTGTGGCCGCTGCTGCACGGCGGCACCCTGTGCCTCGTCGCCGACAACGCGGGCCGCGAACTCGTCCCCGACCTGCTGCTGATCGCCCGCCTCCTGGACACGGGCCGCATCGCCCGCGCGGTCCTGCACGTCAAGCCGTACCCGTACTACGTCTCCGACGCCACGACCGCCGACGTGCTCGACGCCCTGCGCAGGCTCACCACCGCTCCGGGCGCCGCCGCCGGGTACGGCCGCACCCTCTGGTCGGCGATGGCCGACGGCCGCCTCGCCGTGCGCGCCCACCCCTTCTCCTGCGCCCCGCTGCCGTACTCCGAGATGCCCGGCGACCTGCGCGCCGAGTTCGCCTCCGCCGCACTGACGATCTTCAAGGGCGATCTCAACTACCGCCGTCTGGTGGGCGATCGGCTCTGGCCGCCGACCACCCCCTTCGCCGAGGTCACCGACTGGTTCCCGGGCCCGGTGGCCGCGCTGCGGACCCTCAAGTCCGATGTGATCACCGGGCTCTCCGCGGACACCGAGGCGACCCTGGACGCGGCCGAGGCGGAGCGCTGGCGCACGGCCGGTACCCATGCCCTGATCCAGGTCAACCCACATGCATCGGCAGCGACTTGAGTCCGTTGACGAAGTTCGAGACCAGTCGCCCGGCGGGCCCGGCGGGTCTCAGGACGGGCGGCGCCTGCGCATAGAGCGTGCGCAGCTGGAGCCGGGCGAAATGGGCACCCAGACAGACGTGCGGCCCGTCCCCGAAGGACACGTGCGGGTTCGGCGCCCGGGTGAGGTCGAGCCGGTCGGGCTCGGCGAAGACCCGCTCGTCACGGTTGGCCGAGGCGTGCAGGACGACCACCTTGTCGCCCTTCCTGATGAGCCGCCCGCCCAGCTCGGTGTCCCGCGCGGCCGTGCGGCGGAAGGTCAGCACCGGCGGGTGCCAGCGCAGCAACTCGTCCACCGCACGGTCCGCCCCGGCCTTCCCGGCCCGCAACTGGCGGTACGACTCCGGGTGTCCGGCCAGCGCCAGCAGCCCGCCGGGGGCGGCCGAGCGCACGGTGTCGTTGCCCGCCACCGTCAGCAGGAAGAAGAACATCTCCAGTTCGCCGTCGGCGAGTCCGGTGTCGTGGGCCAGGGTCGTCATGACGTCGTCGGCCGGGTTCCGGCGTTTGTGCGCGGCGAGCTGCCGGGCGTACCCGAACATGTCCCGCAGCATCGCGGGCGACCGCGGGTTCACCGGGCGGCCCTCGGCGTCGCGCACCCCGGGACCGGCCTCGTCCGGGTCCTGGTAGCCGATCACCCGCCGCGTCCAGTGCAGCAGCAGCCCCCGGTCGCTCTCCGGGACACCCAGCAGGTCGGCGAGGTTGAGCAGCGCGTACTCGTCGGTGACGGCGGCGACCAGGTCCACCGTGCCGTCCCCCGACCGGGCCGCCTCCAGCGCCCGGTCGAACAGGGTCCGCGCCCGCCCCCGCGCCACTGCCTCGAACCGCTCGATCCGCCTCGGCGTGAAGGCCCGGCTCACGGTCCGCCGCAACCGCGCGTGCCGCGGCGGGTCCTGGTTGAGCATCATGCGCCGGACGAACGGCAGGTCCGCCGGGTCCGGATCCCGGATCTGGGTCGCACCGAGGCACGACGAGAACGTCCCCGGGTCCTTGAGCACCCGCACCACGTCCGCGTGCCGGGCCACCGCCCAGAACCCCGGCCCGGCCGGCCACCCCAGCACCGCCGGCTCCCGCTGCCAGGCCACCGGATGACGGTCGCGCAGCACGCGGTAGTCGTCGTACGGCACGGCGACCCCGTACCGGCGCGGATCGAAGACATCGGGAACGGGCGGGGCCGCACCGCCGCGGGCAGAGGTGGTCATGCGACCACGGTGACCCGCGCGGCGGGACAGGGCAAGACAGGCCGGCCATGGCGCGCAGGGCCGTCGAACGCCACAAGGAGCGGCCGGAGTTCCGGGATTCCACCGCGGTTCACGCGATGGTGTGATCATGTGCCGCGCGGTGGATGGCCGTTGGGACGCGCGGGTAGGGCCCCGGCCATGACGCAGCCGTTCGAACTCCCGCACTTCTACATGCCGTATCCCGCGCGGCTCAACCCGCATCTGGAGGAGGCGCGGGCCCATTCCACCGAGTGGGCCCGCGAGACGGGCATGCTGGAGGGGTCCGGGATCTGGACCCAGGCCGACCTGGAGGCACACGACTACGGCCTGCTGTGCAGCTACACCCACCCCGACTGCGACGGCCCCGCCCTCTCGCTGATCACCGACTGGTACGTGTGGGTGTTCTTCTTCGACGACCACTTCCTCGACATGTACAAGCGCACCCAGGACCGCGCCGCCGGCAAGGCCCATCTCGACCGGCTCCCGCTGTTCATGCCGCTCGACCTCTCGACGCCCGTGCCGGAGCCGGAGAACCCGGTCGAGGCGGGTCTCGCCGACCTGTGGGCGCGCACGGTGCCGTCGATGTCGGCCGGCTGGCGCCGCCGCTTCTCGGTCGCCACCGAACACCTGCTGAACGAGTCGATGTGGGAGCTGTCCAACATCAACGAGGGGCGGATCGCCAACCCCGTCGAGTACATCGAGATGCGCCGCAAGGTCGGCGGCGCCCCCTGGTCCGCGGGGCTCGTCGAGTACGCGGCGGCCGAGGTGCCCGCGCCCGTCGCCGGCTCGCGGCCCCTGCGGGTGCTGATGGAGACCTTCGCCGACGCCGTCCACCTGCGCAACGACCTGTTCTCCTACCAGCGCGAGGTGGAGGACGAGGGCGAGAACAGCAACGGCGTGCTGGTCCTGGAGACCTTCTTCGACTGCACCACCCAGGAGGCCGCCGACGCGGTCAACGACATCCTCACCTCGCGTCTCCACCAGTTCGAGCACACCGCCCTCACCGAAGTCCCCGCGCTCGCCGTCGAGAAGGGCCTCACCCCCGACCAGGCCGCCGCGATCGCCGCCTACACCAAGGGCCTCCAGGACTGGCAGTCCGGCGGCCACGAATGGCACCTGCGCTCCAGCCGCTACATGAACCAGGGCGCCGTCCCGTCCTCCCCCTGGCAGCACCTCACCGGCCCCGGCACCTCGGCCGCCGACGTCGGCGCCCTGCTCGCCACAGCCGCGGCGGAACGCCTGCGCGGCTACTCCCATGTGCCCTTCCAGCAGGTCGGCCCCTCCCTCCTGCCCGACTTCCACATGCCGTACGAGGTCGAGGTCAATCCGGGTCTCGCCGCCGCCCGGCCCCGGCTGACCGCCTGGATGCACGGCACCGGCATGCTCTGCGAGGGCGTCTGGGACGAGGACCGGCTCGCGGCCGCCGACCTCGCGCTCTGTGCCGCCGGACTGGACCCCGACGCCACCCCCGAGGAACTCGACCTCAGCGCCCGGTGGCTGGCCTGGGGCACCTACGCCGACGACTACTACCCCCTGTGCTTCGGCATCCGGCGCGACCTGGCCGGCGCCCGGCTCGCCACGGCCCGGCTGTCGGCCTGCATGCCCCTCGCCGGCGAACCCGTGCCGGTGCCGGCCACCGGCATGGAGCGCGGCCTGACCGACCTGTGGGCCCGCACGACCGCCGGGATGAGTCCCGAGGACCGGCTGGCCCTCCGGGAGTCCGTCGACAGGATGACCGAGAGCTGGCTCTGGGAGATGTCCAACCAGCTCCAGCACCGCATCCCGGACCCGATCGACTACCTGGAGATGCGCCGGGCCACCTTCGGCTCCGACCTCACCCTGAGCCTGGCCCGCCACGGCCACGGCCCCGCGATCCCCCCGGAGGTGTACCGCAGCGGCCCGGTGCGCTCCCTGGAGAACGCCGCCATCGACTACGGCATGCTCGTCAACGACGTCTTCTCCTACCAGAAGGAGATCCAGTACGAGGGCGAGCTGCACAACGCCGTCCTCGTCGTACAGAACTTCTTCGGCGTCGACTACCCGACCGCACTCCATGTCGTACACGACCTGACGACCCAGCGGATGCAGCAGTTCGAACATGTCGTCGCCAACGAACTCCCGGTCGTGTACGACGACTTCGAGCTGTCGGCCGAGGCGCGCGAGGCCACCGACGCCTATGTCCGCGACCTGCGGAACTGGATGGCCGGCATCCTGAACTGGCATCGGCACGTCGACCGCTACCAGGCGGACCACCTCGCCCGCCGGGCCCACGGCTTCCTCCCGGACCGCCCGCCGCTCGCCCCGGGGCTGCCGGTCGGCTGACGGCGCCGCCGGCCCCGGTCCCTACCGGAGGTCGGTGTGCAGACGCCGGGCGCGCTCGGCCTGCGGCCGGTCGTCCAGCCGCTCGAACTCCTCGGCCAGCCGGAGCAGCGGAGACAGGTCGAGGTCCTTCCTGCTGCCGGGCCGCAGCAGCAGGCTCTGGTCCAGGTATATGTCGTCCAGCCGCCGGATCAGCGCCACCCGGGCGAGCTCGGTCATCCCCTGCTCGGCCGCCAGCCGGGTCCAGGTGAACAGCGGCTCGGCGGCCGGGTCGCCCGGGACCTCGTGCCGGACCGATTCCCACAGGGGCGGCCGGGGGTGCGGGTCCAGCAGGTCGTAGGCGCAGCCCTCCTCCGCGTTCAGCAGGAGGAAGTCCGGCTCCGTGCGCAGCAGGGCCCGGTGCAGCATGCCGAGCAGTTCGACGGGGGAGCGGTCGGGCAGGCCCAGGGCGGCGCGGAGTTCGGCGCGCTCGGCGTCGATGCCGTGGTACTCCCGGATCTCCCCCTCGATCTCGGCCACGCGCGCGAGGATCTTCTCCTCGCCGTCCGCCGGAGACAGGAACACGTGGTCACGCCAGCCGGGCAGGCCGATCACGACCTCCAGCGCCTCGTCCACGGACGAGCCTATGATCCCGGCCGAGCCCTCCGAGTCCGCGTACAGCAACGAGCCGTCCGCGCACCCGAAGTACGTGCCGCCGGTGTCGCAGCCCGCCACCGCCTCCAGGGAGCCGCCGGAGGCGAGGCGCACCGGCTCGGCGTGGCCGTCGGCGGCCCGTGCCAGGTCGAAGTTGAAAGGGAACGCCGCCAGTTCGGCCAGGTGGCGGTGGTTCCGGAGCAGCCGCAGGCAGTCATCGGTCATGTCACAGAACGTAACAGCCACCACTGACAACGCCCTCCGGCCCCGGACGGGGAGCCGGCCGGCCGCGGCGGCGGACCTGGTGGTACGTCCGCGCGGCGGTGCCCGCGACACGGGTGCGGGCTGGGGCTTCCCGTGGTCGCCCCAGGGTCAGTCTCACTCGTTCGTGTCTCGTCGCGCCCGGGTGCGCCGGGTAGGGCTCGGGGTGGAGGCGAACCATGGAACAGACCGCACTGCGTCCCAAACCGATCCCCGGCCAGGAACGCGGGGACGACCCCCCGGCCGACCCGGCCCGACGCCCGCACGCCGCGCGCCGCCGCGGCCGCCGGATCAGGACCCTGCTGCTCGGATCCCTCGTCGGCGCGGTTCTGGTGCTGTCCGGGGTCGGGCTCGGCACGGTGGGGGCCACGGTGATCGGCATGAGCAGACTGGCCGAACTGCGACGGCAGAGCCCGCCCACGGCACCGAGCCCCGCACCCCCGGCCGCCCCCGCCCCCGCCCCGACGGCAGCCGCCACCCTGGGCGTGGAGGCCGTGGACGCGGAGAAGGTGGGCGCACTGGTGGTGGGCGTCCATGTGCCGGGGCCCGGCTACACGGCGGGGCTGGTGCGCGGCGACGTCCTGCTCCAGCTGGGCGCCGACCGGATCGACAGCGCCGCCGACCTGGTCCGGGTGATCGCCCGCGCCCACCCGGGAAAGGCGGCCCGGCTCACGGTGCGGCACGCGAGTGGGGGCTACCAGCAGCTGACCGTGGTGCCGGGCGTCGTCATCTGAGAACACCCGCACGGACGTGCCCCGAAGGGGCGCGGGGCTGTGTACAAGTGCGGCTCCGCCGCGTGGGCGCGACCAGCCACGCCCCACCCGCACCGGCCGTACGAACGCATCCCGCGACGGCGGCTCTGCGCAAACCGGCTCGCGCGGCCACGCCGCACCCGGCAGGATGCATGCCGAGGCCCCGACAGCCGCCTCGACCGCGCAAGGAGGCCCTGGATGACCGGCACCACCGCCGCCCCCTTCACCGCCGGCGACTACAAGTCCCGCATGACGCGCGCGGCGCACTCCGCGGCGGACGCCGGCCTCGCCGGGCTCCTCGTCGCCCCCGGCCCCGACATGGTGTGGCTCACCGGCTACACCCCCACCGCGGTCACCGAACGGCTCACCCTCCTCGTCCTGGCCCCCGGCAGGGACCCCGTGCTGGTCGTCCCCACCCTCGAAGCCGCCGACGCCGAGAAGGCCGACGGCGCGGCCGTGCTGTCCCTGCGGGACTGGACCGACGGCACGGACCCCTACGCCGTGACCGCCGGCCTGCTCGCCCGCGACGGCCGGTTCGGTGTCAGCGACAACGCCTGGGCCATCCACCTGCTGGGCCTCCAGAAGGCACTCCCCGACACGTCCTACGCCTCCCTCACCGACGCGCTGCCCATGCTCCGCGCCGTGAAGGACGCGGCCGAGCTCGAACTCCTCGCCGCCGCCGGAGCGGCCGCCGACGCGACGTTCGAGGAGATCCGCAAGGTTCCCTTCGCCGGCCGCCGCGAGTCCGACGTCGGCCACGACCTCGCCGACCTGCTGCGCCGCTTCGGCCACGACCAGGTCGACTTCACCATCGTCGGCTCGGGACCCAACGGCGCCAACCCGCACCACGAGGTCGGCGACCGGGTCCTCCAGGACGGCGACATGGTCGTCCTCGACTTCGGCGGCCTCAAGGACGGCTACGGCTCCGACACCACCCGCACCGTGCACGTCGGCCCGCCGACCGCCGAGGAGCGCGAGGTGCACGACATCGTGCGCGCCGCCCAGGAGGCCGGTTTCCGGGCCGTACGCCCCGGCGTGGCCTGCCAGGAGGTCGACCGGGCCGCCCGCGCGGTCATCGCCGGCGCCGGGTACGGCGAGTTCTTCATCCACCGCACCGGGCACGGCATCGGGGTCACCACGCACGAGCCGCCGTACATGATCGAGGGCGAGGAGCAGCCGCTCGTGCCCGGGATGTGTTTCTCCGTGGAGCCCGGCATCTACCTGCCCGGCCGCTTCGGGGTACGGATCGAGGACATCGTCACGGTGACCGCGGACGGCGGCCGTCGTTTCAACAACACCACCCGCGAGATGGTCGTCGTGGGCTGACCGACCCGGCCCCGGAACCACCCGCTCGCCCCTACCCCACCCCGAACGGCAACGGCGCGATCCATGACCCAGGCACCGACACCCACCGCGGACACCGTCCGCCGACTGGTCCGTTCGCTGCTCAAGGAGGGCGCGGCCGCAACCCCGGGCCCCGAGGTACGGCCCGTCACGGCGGGCGGTGAGCACTCCACCTGGTGGGTCGGCACCCGCCATGTGCTGCGCCTCGCCCCCGACCGGGACGCCGCCGTCCGCCAGCGCCGCGAGCTGCGCCTGCGCGACCTGGTCCGGCCGCACCTGCCCGTCGCCGTCCCGGCGAGCGTCGCGCACGGCGAGTGGGCGCCGGGGCTGACGTACACGCTGGACACCGTGATCGCCGGGGGCACGGCCGAGGAGCACGACGTCTCCGCGGTCGGCGAGGCGGACCTGGCCGGGCTGCTCACCGGGCTGCGCGAGGTGCCGGTACGGCAGGCCGAGACGCTCGGCGTGCCGCGCACCCCGCCGCGGTCCCTGGAGGCACTGCGCCGGATGGCCGTGCACGCCGCCGAACGCCTCACCGCCGCCGACGAGTTCGACCCCGCCCGGCTGCTCCAGCTGACCCCGCCGGGCGCCGCCCAGCTGGCCGCGCAGCCCGGTACCGCCGTGCTGGCCCACCACGACCTCAAGGGCGAGCACCTGGTGGTCAGCGCCGACGGCAGGGTGCGCGGGGTCCTCGACTGGACCGGCACGGCGGTGGGCGACCCCGCCGAGGACATCGCCGGGCTCGCCCTCGCGGTCGGCTCCGGCGCGGCCGTCCGCGCCGCCACCCTCGCCGGCTACGGCGCCCGCCCCTGCCTGCGCGGCCTGTGGCTGGCCCGCTGCGACACCGTGATCCGCCTTGCCGACCGCCTCGAAGGCCGCGACGACCGCCCGCTGCCCCTGCTGCGCACCCAGCTCCGGCGCGCCTGGGAGACGATCCTGCTGGAGCGGGTGACCGAACTTCGCGACGACACCGGGGACGACGGCGAGCCGTAGCGGGAGGGGGCGTCACGGGGCGGCGGCACACGGCCGCGGCGAGCCGCGGCCGAAGGCGTCAGGTGGGCGGCGGGCGGTTGTGAGCGGAGGGGTAGGTGGGCGGCGGGCGCTTGTGGCCGGAGGCGGCACGGGGCGGCGGTACGCGGGTGCCGGTGAGCGGTCGCCGGCCGGTCGGTGTTCAGGTCTGGGTCAGCACCACGCACGACTCGCCCGGCACCCGCAGCACCCCGTCGGTGTCCGGTGCCGCCACCGGATCCCAGGCGGCCAGGACCTCCACCTTCCCGGTGCCGAGCGGGATCGCGGCCGGTTCCCCGCCCAGGTTCACCGCCACCCGCACGTCCCCGCGCCGGAACGCCAGCCAGCGTGCCGTCTCGTCGTACGCCACCTTGGTGTCGGCGAGGTCGGGATCGGTGAGGTCCGGCTGCTCGTGCCGCAGCGCGATCAGCCGGCGGTACCAGGCCAGCACGCGCGCGTGCGGCTCGCGTTCCGGCTCGGACCAGTCCAGACAGGACCGCTCGCGGGTCGCCGGGTCCTGCGGATCGGGCACGTCCTCCTCGGCCCACCCGTGCGCCGCGAACTCCCGCCGCCTGCCGCGGCGTACGGCCTCCGCCAGGTCCGGGTCCGTGTGGTCGGTGAAGAACTGCCAGGGGGTGCCGGCCGCCCACTCCTCGCCCATGAACAGCATCGGCGTGAAGGGCGCGGTCAGCGCCAGGGTGGCCGCGCAGGCCAGCAGACCGGGGGAGAGGGACGCCGAGAGCCGGTCGCCCTGGGCCCGGTTGCCGATCTGGTCGTGGGTCTGGGTGTAGCCGAGCAGCCGGTGCCCGGCCACGCGTGCGCGGTCCAGCGGGCGGCCGTGCCGGCGGCCCCGGAAGCTGGAGTACGTGCCGTCGTGGAAGTACCCGCCGGTGAGCGTCCTGGCGAGGGCGGCGAACGGGGCACGCGCGAAGTCGGCGTAGTAGCCCTGGGACTCGCCGGTCAGCGCGGCGTGCAGGGCGTGGTGGAAGTCGTCGTTCCACTGCGCGTCCAGGCCGAACCCGTGCTCCGCGCGCGGGGTGATGACCCGCGGGTCGTTCAGGTCGGACTCGCCGACCAGGAACAGCGGCCGGCCGGACTCGGCCGCCAGCGCCGCCACGGCCGACGACAGCTCCTCCAGGAAGTGGCACGCGCGCGTGTCCCGCAACGTGTGCACCGCGTCCAGGCGCAGCCCGTCGATCCGGTAGTCGCGCAGCCAGGCCAGCGCGCTGCCCACCAGATACGCGCGCACCTCGTCCGACCCGGGCGCGTCCAGGTTGACCGCGGAGCCCCAGGGCGTCTGGTGCGTCTCCGTGAAGTACGGCCCGAACGCGGGCAGGTAGTTGCCGGACGGGCCGAGGTGGTTGTGCACGACGTCCAGGACGACGCCCAGGCCGAGTTCATGGGCCCGGTCGACAAACCGTTTCAGCGACTCCGGGCCGCCGTACGGCTCGTGCACCGCCCACAGCGAGACTCCCTCGTACCCCCAGCCGTGCCGGCCGGGAAACGGGCACAGCGGCATCAACTCCACGTGTGTGACGCCCAGTTCCCGCAGGTGAACGAGGCGGTCGGCGGCCGCGTCCAGGGTGCCCTCGGGGGTGTACGTACCCACGTGCAGCTCGTAGAGCACCGCGCCCGGCAGTGCGCGCCCCGGCCAGTCGGCACGCCACTCGTGGCGCCCGTGGTCGACGACCGCGCTGAGTCCGTCCGGGCCGTCCGGCTGGCGGCGCGAGCGCGGGTCGGGCAGCACCGGGCCGTCGTCCACGGCGAACCCGTACCGCGTGCCGTCCTCGGCGTCCGCCTCCCCGGTCCACCAGCCGGGCCGCTCCGGGACGCGCTCCAACGCGCGCGTGGCGCCGTCGCAATGGAGCGTCACACGGTCTGCCTGCGGTGCCCACACCTCGAACTGCACGGACGGTCCCCTTCGTCTGGCTCATCGTGAGGTAGTCCCTCCATCGTGCCGCGAAAGCGATCAGTCCGCTTTTGAATCCCGGCTTTCCCGGCCGGTGTCGCCGTCCGTACGCGCGCGTGACAGCCGTTTCCGCGTTGTCTGGACACCCGGGGTTCACTGACCCAGAATCGGCAGCGTGACGTCGTCCTTCGAGTTCCACACCTACCCCGCGCGGCTGTCCGACGCGGAGCGTGACAAGGCGCTGAGCGTGCTGCGTGACGGCGTCGCCATGGGACGGCTGTCGCACGACACGTTCGTGCGCCGCATGGAACTGGCGCTCGCCGCCCGCCGCGCCGACGAACTCGCCGCGCTCACCGCCGACCTGCCCCAGGAGAACCGCTTCGCGCGGGTGCTCTTCGGCACCGTCGAGGCCGTCTCCGGCTTCACCGTACGGCTGCGCCGGGCCTGGCAGGCCGAGCGGCTGCCCAAGCTGCAGTTGCCGCACCCGGCGGGCGGCCACCCGCTGCGCATCGGCCGCGACCCCGCCAGCGGGCTGCGGCTCAACCACGAGACGGTCTCCCGGGTGCACGCCGAACTGCGCCACCAGGGCGGCCTGTGGATCCTCAGGGATCTCGGCTCCACCAACGGCACGACCGTGAACGGCCGCCGGGTGACCGGCGCCGCCGTCGTCCGCGAGGGCGACCAGGTCGGCTTCGGCCGGATGTTCTTCCGGCTCGCGAGCGACTGAACCCCGGGCGGGTCCGCCGTCGCCCGAACCGTCCCGCGCGGTGGCCGAAAAGCGATTGTCCGTCGTGGTGTTGACGTACCCCTCAAGTCGTGACTGACTGTGCGTACACCATGCACACCATGTGAATCGACGGCACCGCATCGTGGAGGTGTGACCTGCCGCCCCTCCTCCGCTATCCGTCCGTCGACGAGCTCGCCTCGCGGGCGGCCGCGCTGGTCGCCGACCGCCCCCGGGACGCCCGGCTGCGCAGGGCGGGCGTCTCCCGCGCGGGCACCCCGATGTGGCTGCTTTCCATCGGTCACGGTGCCCGGCACGCCCTCGTCGTCGCGGGCCCGCACGCCAACGAACCCGTCGGCGGTGCCACCGTGCTGCGCCTCGCCGACCGGGTCCTCGCCGACCCGAGGCTCACCGAGGACGTCGACGTCACCTGGAACCTGCTGCTGTGCCTGGACCCCGACGGCGCACGCCGCAACGAGGGCTGGCTGGCCGGGCCGTACACCCTGGGCCACTACTTCCGGAACTTCTTCCGGCCCGGCTTCCTGGAGCAGCCCGAGTGGCTGCCCGACGGGGCGGCGGCCGCCACGCTGCCCGAGACCCGGGCGCTGCTCGACCTCCAGGACGAGCTGCGGCCCTTCCTCCAGTGCTCGCTGCACGGCGTCGACGTCGGCGGCGGCTTCGTCGAGCTGACCCGCGAACTGCCGGGCCTCGACCGACGCCTCGCGCACACCGCGACCCGGCTCGGCATCCCCCGCGAACTCGGCGCCTACGACGCCCTGTACTGGCCCACCCTGGGCCCGGCCGTCTACCGCGTCCCGCCGCCCCGCCGGGGCGGCCTGGCCGCCGCCATCACCGAGGCCGCCGTCGAGTCCACCTGGTACCACCCGTACCGGCACGGCACCGTCACCGCCATCGTCGAGGCGCCCATGTGGGGCGTGGCCGCCGTCCAGGACGGCACCCCGCCCGCCGACCGGGACGCGGCGCTGCGCGCCGTCAGCGCGACCCTGCGGCGCGACACGGAGCTCCTGGACGGCGTCCTGGCCCGGGTCAGGACGCAGCTGTCCGCGGCGCCGGACGCGGCCCGGCTGCTCGCGCCGGTCGACGACTACCTCCTCGTGCGCCCCGGCCTCGCCGACGCCTGGGACCCCGACACGGACGCCGGCAGCGCCCGCCCGCTGCCCCCGCTCAGCTCCGCCCACCTGGCCGCCCTGCGCATCGCCGGGCGGCGGCTGGCCCTGCGCGCCGCCGGGCTGCTGCACCAGCTGCTGCGCAGCACCGGCCACGACCCCGCGGCGGCCCTGCCCGACCTGGACCGGCTG
The DNA here is from genome assembly GCF_014645815.1 of Streptomyces fuscichromogenes. Classification (GTDB taxonomy): domain Bacteria; phylum Actinomycetota; class Actinomycetes; order Streptomycetales; family Streptomycetaceae; genus Streptomyces; species Streptomyces fuscichromogenes. Next base: position 552,103 of record NZ_BMML01000004.1, read on the forward strand.
ATCGACACCTGGTGCGCGGACTACCACGACGCCCTCGGCGCGCGCTGGATCCCGGTCGCACGCCAGGCCGAGTACCAGACGCGCGTGGTCCTGAGCGCCTTCGAACTGGCGCACCGCCACGCGCGCGGGCTTGCCCGATCGGGTGAGCCGGGCTGGGGGACCGAGCCCGCCGTGCCGATGCACGGGGAATGACCTATCTCAGCAAAGCGACTGCGGCCGGCGGTGCCCTGCTGGCGGCCGTCCTGCTCGCCGCCGGACCGGCCCAGGCCGCGCCGGGCGCGGCGCGTGACGGCGACTACCTGTATCTGACCGTCACCACGGGCGACGGCCACTCCGGCGGCACCCGCGGCGCGCTGCTGCTCTGCGACCCGCCCCAGGGGCTCTCCCGCGCGGCCCAGGCCTGTGCCGAACTCGACGCGGTGGGCGGCGACATCGCCCGCCTCGCCCCGGCCGAGGGCGCGATGTGCCCGATGGTCTACGCGCCGGTCACCGCCCAGGCGCGCGGCCAGTGGAACGGCCGGCCGATCGAGTACCGCGAGACGTTCTCCAACTCCTGCCGGCTGGCTGCCCTGACGGGCCCGGTCTTCGCCCTCGACGGCTGACCGGCCCGCCCCGCGGGCGGCGTGCGGACCGCGGTCCGGGCCCCGGCCCCACGCCGCCCGTTCACGCCGCCGTTCACGCCGCCGCTCATGCCGCCTGCTCCCGCGCGTGCTGCGCGGCCGCCAGCACCGTGCGGGACTGGTGCTCCACCTGGCGCTCCAACGGCACCCAGCGGGCCCGGAAACGCTCGCCGTAGGCCTCGCACCAGGAGGCCACCAGCTCCTCCAGCCGCGGCGCGGCGCGGTCGTCCGCCTCCCGCAGCACCCGCAGCAGCATCGACGCGGCCCGCAACGGCAGCCGCCGTCCGAAGGCGTCCACGCTGCCGATGTACGCCATCGTGGTGTCGACCGGCGGCCGCTGGATCCAGTCCTCGGCCAGTCCGGGGATCAGCCCCAGCGCCCACCGGGCGGCCCGCAGCAGCGGCCCGTCCAGGCCGCCGAGGGCGTCCAGCCGGGGCAGCACCTCGGCCAGCACCCGCTCCACCTCCCGCGAGTCCCGCAGCAGCCGGCGCGCCAGCCGGCGCATCGCCGCCGCCGGCGCCGGGTGCGGCGCCGGGTCGTCGACCAGGTCGCTCGCCCACATCGGCACCTCGACCACGGCGGTCAGGCCGCCGTAGCGGTGCGCGTGGTACCAGGTGCTGTGCCGCGCGTCGTCCGGCATGCTCGGGTACGCCACCCCCGTCTCCGGACCGGGCATCACCCGCACCCCGGGCCCGGAGGCCGGCCAGCCCGCGGCGTCCGAGGCGCCCGTCTCCACCGGGATGTGCAGCTCGGCCGCGGACTTGGCGAACGGCTCGGCGAGGCCCGGCACGTCCCTCGTCAGCTGCACCCAGCTGCCGCCCAGATCGGTGCCGTGCAGCGTCACCTGGAGGTAGGGACGAAGCTCGTCTATCACCCTGATCAGGGCCCGGGTCTCCGGCGGCAGCCGGTCCGGCGGCAGCACCGACGGCGACCACTCCGGCTGCTCCGGGCCCGCCGGCCGGTAGAAGCCGAGGTGGTAGTCGAACAGGCTGCGCGGGGCCGGGGTGACGTGCAGGCTCGCCCCGTCCGGGTCCGCGCACAGCAGGAAGTGCCAGGAGTTCTCCGCCCGCAGATCCCGCTCGTACAGCACCCGTTCGGCCAGTACCTGGAGGGTGCCGCCCCCCGTCGGTTCGTTGGCGTGGGCCCCCGCGACCACCAGCACCGCCCGCCGGGCGTGCCCGACGGAGAGCAGGTGCAGCGGTCTGCCCGCGCGGGAGAGGCCGATCTGCCGCAACGTGCACAGGCCGGGCCGGTGAGCGGCCAATGCCCGGGCGGTTGCGACGAGTTCGGGAACACTGGGGTAACGCAGCTCCGGCAGGAGACTCACCCCCGACTTGTCCGCCCGGCTTCGCATTCCCCAGTCCCGCACGGCATAGGTGAACTGTCAAGAACCTCCCGGGGGAGGCTCCAGGGGGCGCCCAGAGGCATGTGCTGTCGGCCGACGGGGCGGTTGACGCGTGGTGGGGTCGCGAAGCCTTTTCGGGGCGCGGAACGGCTCCGCGCGCCGATAAGCGACGCGCTCCGCGCCCGGCGAGTTTCAGCAAACCGGCGAACCGGCCGCATATTCACTCGTACGAGTGAATCCTGTCGTCGGCGGCCGGTCGGTCGCCGTCTGCCACCCGCGCCAGCAGCGCCACCGGCAGCGCGTCGAAGAGCTCGCCCACGCGCGCGTGCCCGGTGAACTCCCGCCCCGGCGACAGCGCGTCGGCCCAACGCCCCGGCGGCAGCGGCAGGACCGTGTCCCGCCAGCCGCCCGCCGCGGCCAGTCGCAGCGACAGCCGGGTCACCGCCGTGACCACCTCCCCGGAGCGCGCGAACGCCAGGCAGTGCGCCGCGGCCGGCCCGGCGGCGGTCAGCGGCGCGTACGTCGCCCCGTCGCCGAAGGCGCCCGGACGCCGCGCCCGCAGCCGCAGCGCCGCCGCCGTCACCGCGTCCTTCTCGCCCGGCCGGGCCGGCGGGAAGGAGACCGGCCGCCGGTTGTCCGGGTCCACCAGCGCCCGGTACTCGCCCTCCGTGCCCTGGTAGACGTCGGGCACCCCCGGCATCGTCAGATGGACCAGAGCCGTCCCCAGCACGTTCGCCCGGACATGCGCCGCCAGCGAGGCCCGGAAGGCGGCCACGCGCTCTCCTGGCGCCCCGCACGGCCCCGACCCGACGAACGAGACCACCGCCTCCTCGTACGACGGCTCCTGCTCCGTCCAGCTCGTGTGCAGGCCCGCCTCCCGGACATGCTTCACCAGCGCCCCCCGCACCCGCTCCGGGTCCGCCGGGCCGAGCCCGAACACCGTCTGCCAGGCCGCCCAGGCCAGCTGCGCGTCCGGTACCCCCTCGCCCTCCAGGGTCACCTCGGCCAGCACCTCCGCCCAGCGCTCCGGGCACTCCGTCAGCACCGCCAGCGCGGCCCGCACGTCGGCGCTGCGCTTGGTGTCGTGCGTCGTCACCACCGTGCCGGTGAGCGGCCAGTCGCGCTGCACGCGCGCGCAGTACGCGTGAAAGGCCTCGGGGGAGACACCCGGGCTGCCCGGGTCCCCGCCCACCTCGGTCGCCGACAGCAGCGGCACATAGCGGTAGAACGCGGTGTCCTCCACCGACTTGGCCCGCAGCGCCGAGGCGGTCTGCGCGAACCGGGTCCGGAACTCCGCCGGCCCCGGCCCGTCCCCCGCCAGGAGCAGTCCGCGCACCACGTCCACCGCCCCGCCCTCCGCGGGCACCACGAAGGCCCGCCGGGCCTCCTCGGCGGCCTCCGCGGTGACCACGTCGGCCACGTCCCCGGAGGCGTACGGCCGGTACACCCGCATCCGCACCAGCAGTTCCCGGAGCGCGGTGCGCAGCGCCCAGGGCGCCCGGTCGCGCAGTACCGGATCCGGCGAGGCCGCGCACGCGCGCGTGGCCACCCGCGTCAGCCGGTCCGTCTCCGCCGCCAGCTCGTGCGTGATCACCTGGTACGCCGCCCGCCGCACCGTGGCCGCCCAGTCGCCGCCGCGGTCCGGCTGCGGGGCCGCGGACAGCCGGTACCGGCCCAGCAGTTCACCGGCGCCCGCGGGATCCGTGAACAGGCCGTCCACGTGCCGCAGGGCGTCGTACCCGGTGGTCCCGGCGACCGGCCAGCCGGCCGGCAGCCGCTCGCCGTCCGCCAGGATCTTCTCGACGACCGTCCAGCGCCCGCCGGTCGCCTCGTGCAGCCGCGCGAGATAGCCGTCGGGGTCGGCGAGACCGTCGGGATGGTCGACGCGCAGCCCGTCCAGCACGCCCTCGCGCAGCAGCTGGAGGATCTTGCCGTGGGTGGCCTCGAACACCTCCGGGTCCTCCACCCGCACCCCGATCAGCTCCGAGATGCTGAAGAACCGCCGGTAGTTCAGCTCGGTACGGGCCAGCCGCCACCACACCGGGCGGTACCACTGGGCGTCCAGCAACTCCGGCAGCGGCAGCTCCGCGGTGCCCTCGCGGAGCGGGAAGGCGTGCTCGTGATAGCGCAGCACCTCCCCGTCGACCGCCAGCTGCCCGAGCACCTCGCCGACCGGTCCGCCCAGTACCGGCACCAGCAGCTGCCCGCGCTGTGCCTCCCAGTCGATGTCGAACCAGCGCGCGAACGGCGACTTCGGGCCCTCCCGCAGGACCTCCCACAGGGCGTGGTTGTGGCGGGGGGACATCGCCATGTGGTTCGGCACGATGTCGACGACGAGACCGAGGCCGTGCGCCCGCGCGGTGCGGGCCAGTGCGCGCAGCCCGTCCTCGCCGCCGAGTTCCTCGCGCACCCGCGTGGGGTCGACGACGTCGTAGCCGTGGGTGGAGCCCGGGACCGCCTCCAGGACGGGGGAGAGGTGCAGGTGGGAGATGCCGAGCGAGGCCAGGTACGGCACGGCCGCGGAAGCCGCCGAGAAGGGGAAGCCGGGCTGGAGCTGGAGTCGGTAGGTGGCCGTCGGGACGGTGGGGGTGATTCGCTCGGCTGTCATGCGGACGTATGTACCCGTCTGGTTGGGTTCTCTGTCAGAGTGCGGGCCGGTGGGGGTTTGTCGCGCAGTTCCCCGCGCCCCCAAGGGGGCGCGGTGCCTTATGCCGGCCGCTTCAGGACAGTCAGGCTCCGGCTCGCCAGCGTGAGGCGTTCGCCGCCGTCCACCTTCGGCCCGGCCGACATCGGCTCCGCCCGTGCCGTGTCGACCACCACCTCCCACTGGCGGCCGTGGTTCACGGGCACCAGGAACTCCAGCGCCGCCGGTGACGCGTTGAACATCAGCAGGAACGAGTCGTCGGCGATCCGCTGGCCCCGGGAGCCCGGTTCCGAGATCGCGTTGCCGTTCAGGAACACCGTGAGGGCCGACGCCTGCGCCGAGTCCCAGTCGCGCTGGACCATCTCGTGGCCCTCGGGAGTGAACCAGGCGATGTCGGAGAGCTCGTCGTGGGTGCCCTCCACCGGACGGCCGTGGAAGAAGCGGCGGCGCCGGAAGACCGGGTGCTCCTTGCGCAGCCGCGCCATCGCGCGCGTGAAGTCCAGCAGCTCGCTGTCCTCCTCGGATGACGGCCAGTCCACCCAGGACACCTCGTTGTCCTGGCAGTACGCGTTGTTGTTGCCGCCCTGGGTACGCGCGAACTCGTCGCCGTGGCCGAGCATCGGCACGCCCTGGGACAGCATCAGCGTGGCGACGAAGTTACGCATCTGCCGCTCGCGCAGTTCGAGGATCGCGGGGTCGTCGGTGTGGCCCTCGACCCCGCAGTTCCACGAGCGGTTGTGGCTCTCGCCGTCCCGGTTGTCCTCGCCGTTGGCCGCGTTGTGCTTGTCGTTGTACGACACCAGGTCGTGCAGCGTGAAGCCGTCGTGACAGGTGACGAAGTTGATGGAGGCCAGCGGGCGGCGGCCGTCGTCCTGGTACAGGTCGGAGGAGCCGGTCAGCCGGGACGCGAACTCCGCCAGTGCGCGCGGCTCGCCGCGCCACAGGTCGCGCACGGTGTCCCGGTACTTGCCGTTCCACTCGGTCCACAGCGGCGGGAAGTTGCCCACCTGGTAGCCGCCCTCGCCCACGTCCCAGGGCTCGGCGATCAGCTTCACCTGGGAGACGACCGGGTCCTGCTGCACCAGGTCGAAGAACGACGAAAGCCGGTCCACCTCGTGGAACTGCCGGGCCAGGGTGGCCGCGAGGTCGAAGCGGAAGCCGTCGACATGCATCTCGGTGACCCAGTACCGCAGCGAGTCCATGATCATCTGGAGTACGTGCGGGGACCGCATCAGCAGCGAGTTGCCGGTGCCGGTGGTGTCCATGTAGTAGCGCGGGTCGTCCGTCAGCCGGTAGTAGGAGGGGTTGTCCAGGCCGCGGAAGGACAGCGTCGGGCCCAGGTGGTTGCCCTCGGCGGTGTGGTTGTAGACCACGTCGAGGATCACCTCGATCCCGGCCTCGTGCAGCGCCCGGACCGCCGACTTGAACTCCAGCACCTGCTGGCCGCGGTCGCCCCAGGAGGCGTACGCGTTGTGCGGGGCGAAGAAGCCGATGGTGTTGTAGCCCCAGTAGTTGTTCAGGTCCATGTCGACCAGCCGGTGGTCGTTCACGAACTGGTGGACCGGCATCAGCTCCAGGGCCGTGACGCCCAGCGCCGTCAGGTGCTCGACGACGGCCGGGTGCGCCAGGCCCGCGTAGGTGCCGCGCAGCTCCTCCGGCAGGCCCGGATGGCGCATGGTGAGGCCCTTCACATGGGCCTCGTAGATCACCGTGTGGTGGTACTCGGTGCGCGGCCGCCGGTCGTCGCCCCAGTCGAAGTACGGGTTGATCACCACCGACGTCATGGTGTGCGGCGCCGAGTCCAGGTCGTTGCGCTTGTCGGGGTCGCCGAAGTGGTAGCCGTACACCTCCTCGCCCCAGCGCACCGACCCGCTGACCGCCTTCGCGTACGGGTCGAGCAGCAGTTTGGCCGAGTTGCAGCGCTGCCCGCGCCCGGGTTCGTACGGGCCGTGCACCCGGAAGCCGTACCGCTGCCCCGGCATCACGCCCGGCAGGTACGCGTGCCGTACGAAGGCGTCGCTCTCCCGCAGTTCCACCGCCGTCTCGGAGCCGTCGTCGTGCAGCAGACACAGCTCCACTCGGTCCGCGGCCTCCGTGAACACCGCGAAGTTGGTCCCGGCGCCGTCGTACGTGGCGCCGAGCGGATATGCCCCTCCAGGCCAGACCTGCATGAAGTCGACTCTTCCAGGTGCGTCCTGCGCCCGGAGGCGCCTTGGTCATGAGTCTGCCCGAAAGTAATGGAACCCCTCGTGACTTACGTCCCTCTTACTCGGCGACCAGAGCACACCGTGGCTTATGCGGCGATGTGTGCCGAACCAGTGGGGCCGAGACGTACTCCCTGTGACCAAGGGGGAGTAGGGGGAAGATGTGCGCAAGATAGTGCACCGCCATCTGGGCAAAGTGGTGGCCGGTGCGGGACTGGCGGTGGCGGGCACCGCCGTGATGGTCGGGATCACCCTGCCGGGTACGGCAGGGGCGAACGAGTCGGGAGGAAGCGCCGGAGGCGCCGCGGTCGCCGCCCAGCAGGGCGGCCAGGGATCGGGCGCCGTCAAGCCGGGCGTGGTGGAACAGGCGCCGGCCGAGGGGAAGAAGGGCACCGGCAGCGACCCGCTGACCGACGACGAGACCAAGCGCGTCGAACAACTCGCCCTGACCAAGCAGATGTTCAGCGCCGGGGAGAACGTCGAGGGACGGCGCGGTCCGGAGCGGCTCAGCGTCGACCTCGCCGAGCCGGACGCCGACGAACTGGACGCCACGAACGCGCCGCGCCGCGCGGACGTGACGTTCTACGACTACCGGGACGACACGCTCGTCACCCGGACCGTCAACCTCGACACCGGCAAGGTGGAGCAGACCACCAGCCGTACGGGCGTCCAGCCGCCGCTCAGCCACGACGAGAACGTCGAGGCCCTCGAGGTGCTGATCGCCGACCCGCTCGGGGCGGGTCTGAAGGCGGACTTCAAGGACGCCACCGGCAGCGAGCTGACCGACCCGGAACAGCAGCTGCTGCTCAACAGCGCGGTCTACCGCGCCACTCCGGGCGCCCAGCCGGCCGCGCTCGACAAGTGCGGCGAACACCGCTGCGTGCGGCTGTTCCCGAAGGTCAAGAACGGGCCGTGGATCGACGCCAGGTCGCTCGTCGTCGACCTGAGCGCGCGCAAGGTCGTGAAGCTCGGCAGCTGAGCCGGCCCCTCCGTTCATCTTTCCAGCCTGCATCTCCCGTACCAGGAGTCACTTCGTCATGCATCCGAACAGAATCCGCCGTGTCCGCAGGACGGCCGCCGTCGGCCTGTCCGCGGCCGCGCTGGCCGCCGGCGTGACCACCGCGGCCGGGCCCGCCGTCGCCCAGCCGAAGCGGGCCGCCGCGGCCGCCGCCGACTGCTCCGCCGCCTACCGCATCGAGCAGAAGCTCTCCACCGGCACCACCTGGCGGATGTGCTGGCGCTACGACAGCAAGGCCGGACTGGTCCTGGAGCACATCTCCTACCAGCCCAAGGGCGAGCCGGCCCCCATCAAGGTGCTCTCCAGCGCCCGCCTGGCCCAGATCGACGTCCCCTACGACGACGGCAGCGTCGAGTACGACGACCTGACCGGGTTCGGCTTCGCCCAGGGCCTGGTGCCGCTCGCCTCGGCCGAGTGCCCCGGCGGCACCATCAAGACCGTCAAGGTCCCCGACGCCTGGGACCCCGCCCACCCCAACGTCAACGGCCTGTGCACCACCACCCGTTCGCGCGGCCACGCGTACCGGATGCAGGCCGACACCGGCAACAAGGTGTACCAGGCGCAGGGCAAGGACCTGTTGATCTACACCGTCAACAAGGTCGGCTGGTACGAGTACATGACCGAGTGGCGGTTCCAGGACGACGGCACGATCAACATGAACGTCGGTGCCACCGGCAGCCTCTCGCCGAGCGACTACGACGCCGGGGACGGCCGCGGCTGGCCGATCGGCAAGGGCGCCCACGCCTACGCCACCAGCCACAGCCACAACGTGTTCTGGAAGCTGGACTTCGACCTCGACGGCTCCTCCAGGAGCCGTGTCGAGCAGTACGACTCGAAGGTCAGCGCACCGGCCCACGGCCAGGAGGCGCCCAGCAACAAGACGACCCGTACCGACGTCACCAAGGAACTCGCCGGTGACGCCAAGAACATGCGCTGGTGGCGGGTGGTCAGCACGGCCGGCAAGAACAAGGACGGGCACGCCCGGTCGTACGAGATCGTCCAGGGCGCCAGCAACAAGTACCCGGGCCACGCCTTCACCTCGCACGACGTCTACTTCACCCAGTACGACAAGTGCGAGCAGTTCGCGAGCAACAACCCCGGCTGTGCGACCGGCCACCCCAAGACCGTCGACAAGTTCGTGAACGGGCAGACCCTCACCAACCCCGTGGTCTGGGTGAACGTCGGCTTCCACCACATCGCGCGCGACGAGGACCAGCAGCCGATGCCGGTCCACTGGCAGGGTTTCTCCATCGCCCCGCGGGACGTCACCGCTATGAATCCGCTCACTCCGGCCGCCCTCGCCGATCAGAACGGAGAGCCCGGAAACGGTAGTTGAGAAACGACCTGTGCATCCTGCTGCACCGCCGACCACTCCCGGAGTACCCTTCCTTGATCGTTGGCACAGGGAGAGCTCGGGGGAGCGGAAGGCGGTGCACGGGGTGGGCTCGGGAGGCCTGGAGCTGCCCCCTGGTGACGAGGGTCACGAGGGGAACTCCACAGACGTCCCGCCCGGCGCGGTGTCCCTGGCCCGGCCGATGGACGCCACGGGCTCCATCGGGCCGGAGCTGGAGTGGGATGCCGACGCCTGGCTGGAGGTGCGTACGCGCGCCCAGCGGGCCGGCCGGGCCTACATCTGGCTGAACCTCGTCGAGCAGCGGATGCGCACGGTCGTGGCCGCCGTGCTGCGGCCCATCTATGAACCCGTCCACGGCGACGAGTGGGTGGTGGCCGCCGCCGGTCCGGCCGGCCAGGAGTGGGTGCAGCGGGCGGTCGCCGTCCGCGAGGTCAGCCGCCGCAAGGGGTACCTGCTCGACCCGGCCGACGACAACGTGCTCAGCTTCCTCACCCTGCCCCAGCTGCGCGAGCTGATGGTGCAGCACTGGCCCTGCTTCGAGCCGTACTTCGACGAGCGCCGGGACGTCGAACTCGCCCTGGACGAGCTGGAGGTGACCCGCAACGTCGTCTCCCGCAACCGGGCGCTGTCCGGGGCCGTCCTGGACCAGGCCGAGCGCGCCTCCGCCCGGCTCCTGGAGATGCTGGGCGCGGGCGGCGACGTGCCCTCGGCGCGCCGGCTGCCGGTGGACGCGGTGGAGGACCTGGTCGGCGACCGCTACGCGGACGTCGTGGCCGTCCATCCCGACCGGGTCCGCCTGATGCGCCAGTTCCCGGCCGAGGACCTCTTCGGCGGCGCCCGCCGCCTGGACGCCATCGGCATCGGCCTCAACCTGCTCGTGCAGAACTTCTCCGGCCGCCGCCTGATCCGCCTCGCCGAGAGCGGCTGCCGGGTCCGGCTCCTCTTCCTCAACCCCGCCTCCAGCGCCGTCAAGCGCCGCGAACGCGAACTCGGGATGAAACGGGGCGAACTGGGCCGATCGGTCGAGATGAACATCCTCCACATGCGCCGGGTCCGCTCCCGGCTGCGCGACCCGGGCGCCTTCGAGATCCAGGTGTACGACGACACCCCCCGCTTCTCCGCCTACCTGGTGGACGGCGACGGCGCCGACGGGGTCGGCATCGTCCAGTCCTATCTGCGGGGCGCGCGCGGGATGGAGTCGCCCGTGCTGGTGCTGCGCAACGGCAACAAGGTGGTCAAGTCGGACGACGTGGGGGAGGCGGGTCTCTTCCCGACGTACCGTGAGGAGTTCGAGACGGCTTGGGTGGATTCGCGCCCGGTGTCCTGACGCGTGCCCCGACGGTGACGCGCCGGTAAGCGGAACGCGGTCGTCTGATTGTCAGTGGGGCATGCGAGGGTGGAGACCACTGGGGGAAAGCACCACCAAGAAGGGGGGCCGCCCATGGGCTGGCACCAGGAGCTCCTGATCGGCTTCGACCTGGAGACGACGGGTACGGATCCACGCGAGGCACGGATCGTCACGGCGGCCGTGATCGAGGTCAGGGCCGGGCAGGAACTGGGCCGCCGCGAGTGGCTCGCGGATCCGGGCGTGGAGATCCCGGCCGACGCGGTGGCGGTGCACGGCATCAGCAACGAGCGGGCGGCGGCGGAGGGCAGACCGGCCGACGAGGTCGCCGACGCCCTCGCGGGCGTCCTCACCGGCTACTGGCGCACCGGCGTCCCGGTCGTCGCCTACAACGCGACCTTCGACCTCACCCTGCTCTCCGCGGAACTGCGCCGGCACGGACTGCCGTCCCTCTCCGACCGCCTCGGCGGCCTGGACCCCGCTCCGGTCATCGACCCGTACACCATCGACCGCCGGGTCGACCGCTACCGCCGCGGCAAGCGCAACCTGGAAGCGGTCTGCGCCGAGTACGGCATCACCCTCACCGCCGCCCACAACGCCTCGGCCGACGCCCTCGCCGCGGCCCGCCTGGCCGGCGCGATAGCCGAGCGCCACCCGAAGATCGCGGCGCTGGGTCCGGCGGAGCTGCACCGGAGCCAGGTGGAGTGGTACGCGGAGTGGGCGGCGGACTTCCAGCAGTTCCTGCGGCGCAAGGGGGAGGCCGACGCGGTGGTGGACGGGGCGTGGCCCCTGCGGGAGCTGGCCGAAGTGGTTTGAGCGTTCCGCTCGGCTGGAAGCGGCGCGATGGCCCGTCGTTCGTCTGCGACGCCGTCGTGGCTGGCCGCGCAGTTCCCCGCGCCCCTTCGGGGCGCTCCACAGCGGGCGCTCCTTGGCGGGCGCTCCTCAGAAGGGGTACCAGCGCACCGACTCGTCGCCCTCGCGTAGCGACGCCACCCGGCGTCCGAACTCCGCCAGCGCCTTCGGGTTGCTCGGTGCGTGCTGGGCGACCCAGGCACAGCTCGCCGTCTCCCGGGCGCCGCGCAGCACGCCGCACCCCTCCCACGCGCGTACGTCCCACCCGTAGGCCTCGACGAACGAGTCGTACGCCTCGGCGGGCAGCCCGTACCGGTCCCGGGACAGTGCCATCACCACCAGGTCGTGCTCGCGCAGGTCCGAGGAGAAGGTCTCCAGGTCGACCAGGACCGGGCCGTCCGGGCCGACGTGCACATTGCGGGGCAGCGCGTCCCCGTGGATCGGCCCCGGCGTCAGCCGTGGCGTCAGCGCGGCCGCGGCCGCCGCGAAGCCGTCCCGGCGCTCCCGCAGATACGCCGCGTCGGCGGGGTCGATCGCGGCGCCGGCCAGCCGCAGCCAGCGCTCCACACCGCCCAGCAGCTCGCGGGGCGGCAGGGCGAAGGAAGGGGAGGGCAGCGCGTGCACGATCCGGAGCAGTTCGGCCAGATCCCGCGGTTCGGCCGGCCGCACCGGATCCGGCAGCCGGTGCCACACGGTCACCGGGTGGCCCTCGACGAGCAGCGCCTTCGGCTCGGCGGCCCGCACGGCCGGCACGCCCGCCTCCGCCAGCCAGCCGGCGATCTCCAGCTCGCGCCGGGCCCGGTCGAGCAGTTCGGCGTCCCGGCCGACCTTCACCACCAGGTCCCCGGCGGCGAACACCGCGTTCTCGCCCAGCGCGAGCAGCGAGGCGCCGGCCGCCGCGCCGGGCAGCACATCCGCCGCGGCCAGTACGTCCCGTGCCCTTGCCTCGTCCATCGCCCGCCTCCGTGTCCGCCGCTGTGCGTGTGCACACGGCGTGGTCTTCCCGCCTTCCGGTGGCCAGTCTCGCATCCACGGAGGTCGGACCAGGTGCGCGGTGCCTTGACGGGACCACCGGCCTTCACGACCATGTCCAGGCCCGACCGGGCCGCGCAAAGGGGGATGACGTGGCATTGGTTACCGACGCGGCGAGTGAGAGGCGGCCGGCCGCCGCACGTGTCACCGATCACGGCGCCTGGTTCCTGGTGCTGCCCGCCCTGATCCCGATCCTCGTGCTGAGCGTCGGCCCGCTGCTCTACGGGCTCCTGCTGGCCTTCACCGACGCCCAGTCCGGCCGGACCGCGGCGACCCGGTGGATCGGCGGTCTCAACTTCCGGGACCTGCTGCACGACACCCTCTTCTGGGAGTCGTTCCGGATCGGCCTGGTCTGGGCGGTCGGGGTGACCGTCCCGCAGTTCCTGCTCGCCCTCGGCCTCGCGCTCCTGCTCGACCAGGAGTTACGCCTGCGCCGGCTGGCCCGCGCCCTCGCGATCGTCCCGTGGGCGATGCCCGAGGTCGTCGTCGGCATCATCTGGCGGCTCGTCTACAACCCGGACGCGGGCGTCCTCAACGAGACCCTGCGCGACCTCGGCCTCGGCGACGGCCGGGACTGGCTCAGCGGCCTCGCCACCGCCCTGCCCGCAGTGATCGTCGTCGGCGTCTGGGCCGGGATGCCACAGACCACGGTCGCCCTGCTCGCCGGCCTCCAGAACACCCCGCGCGAACTGCACGAGGCGGCGGCGGTGGACGGCGCGGGCGCCTGGCGCCGCTTCCGCACCGTCACCTGGCCCGCCCTCAGACCCGTCGCCCTCGCCATCACCGCGCTCAACCTGATCTGGAACTTCAACTCCTTCGCCCTGGTCTACGTCCTCACCAACGGCGGCCCCGGCGGCAAGACCCGGCTGCCGATGCTGTTCGCCTACGAAGAGGCGTTCCGCTACGGCCAGTTCGGGTACGCGGCGGCGATGGGGTGCGTGATGGTCGCCGTGATCGCGGTGCTGCTGGCCGTCTTCCTGGCGGGGCGGCTGCGGGGAGGCGAGGACGCGTGAGGACCCGACCCGCAGCCCGCGCCGGACAGTACGCGGCCCTGCTCGCGTATCTCGTCTTTCTGGCCTTCCCGCTCCTGTGGCTGCTCTCCACCGCCTTCAAGTCGCCCACCGAGCTGGGCAGTCTGCACCCCACCTGGATCCCCCGGCACCCCACCCTGGCCAACTTCCGGCAGGCCTTCGACGAACAACCCCTGCTCCGGGCCGGTCTCAACTCCCTGCTCGCCGCGCTCGGGGCCGCGCTGATCGCCGTACTCCTCGCGACCCCGCTGGCGTACGTCATCGCCCGGCGCCGTACGGCACTGTCCCGGGCCGTCACCGGATGGGTGGTCGTCAGCCAGGCCTTCCCGTTCGTCCTGGTGATCATCCCGTTGTTCCTGGTGCTGAAGCACCTGCGGCTGATCGACTCCCTGTTCGGACTGGTCATGGTGTACGTGGTGTGGGCGCTGCCGTTCGCGCTGTGGATGCTCGTCGGCCACGTCCGCGCGGTGCCCGTGGAACTGGAGGAGGCCGCTGCCGTCGACGGGGCCGGGCGGCTGCGGACGCTGGTGTCGGTGACGGCACCGCTGCTGGCGCCCGGCATCGTGGCGACCGGGCTGTTCGCCTTCGTCACCGCGTGGAACGAGTTCTTCTTCGCGCTGGTGCTGCTGAAGACACCGGAGAAACAGACCCTGCCGGTCGTCCTCACCCATTTCATCGGCGCCGAGGGCGTGGCCGACCTGGGCCCGCTGGCGGCGGCCGCCTTCCTCGCCACCCTGCCCTCGCTGGTCGTCTTCGCACTCGTCCAGCGGCGGATCGCGGGCGGGCTGCTCGCCGGGGCGGTGAAGAGCTGATGCGCACCAGGCTCACTACGGCGGTCGTCGTACTCCTCCTGCTGCTCGCGGGCTGCACCTCCGCGTCCCGCACCGGCGGCCCGATCACCCTCCGCTTCCAGTCCCTGGCCTGGCAGGACGAGTCGGTCGCCGCCAACAGGGAACTGGTCGAGGAGTGGAACGCCACCCACTCCGACGTCAAGGTCGAGTACGTCCAGGGCAGCTGGGACAGCGTCCACGACCAGCTGCTCACCTCCTTCGAGGGCGGTGAGGCCCCGGACATCATCCACGACGCCTCCGACGACCTCGCGGACTTCGCCTACGGCGGCTACCTCGCAGACCTGACCGGCCTGTTGACCGACCGGCTCAAGTCCGGCATACCACTGCGCAGTTGGCGGACGGCGACCTTCGGGAACGGCATCTACGGGGTGCCCTTCCTCCAGGAACCGCGGGTGCTGATCGCCAACACGACCTGGCTCGCCGAGGCCGGTGTGCGCATACCCACCCCGGAACACCCGTGGACCTGGGCCGAGTTCCGGCAGATCACCGAGCGGCTCAGCGGCGACGGCAGGTACGGCGTCGCCTGGCCGCTCAAGGAGCCGGTCTCCGCCACGCTCAACCTGTCGCTGTCGGCGGGCGGGCAGCTCTTCCACCGGGGCGCCGACGGGAAGGTGACCGTACGGTTCCGGGCCGCCGACCAGGTCGTGCCGCGCACCGTCCACGACCAGGTCGTCGTCGACCACAGTGCTCCGGACTCGACGCTGGGCAGCGGTGGTTCGGACACCCTGCCCGGCTTCTTCGCCGGCAGGTACGCGATGGTCCCGCTCGGGTTCTCCTACCGCCAGCAGATCGTCCAGCAGGCGCCCAAGGGCTTCCGGTGGGAGGTGCTGCCCGCCCCGGCCGGTGCCGACGGGCTCGCCCAGGGTGTCAGTCCGCAGACGCTCTCCATCGCCGCGGACAGCCCGCACAAGAAGGAGGCGGCCGAGTTCATCGACTTCCTCCTCCGGCCGAAGAACATGGTCCGGCTCGCCCTCGGCGACTGGATGCTGCCCACCGGCACCGAGGCGCTCGGGGATCCCGCCCTGCACACCGCGACGTACGGGTGGGCCACCGGCACCGCCCTCGCCGGACACCTCGGCCCGGCCCCCGCCCAGACGGTCCGCGGCTATCCCGAGTGGAAGGACAAGGTGGCGACCCCGGCCCTCCAGGAGTACTACAGCGGCGCCATCGGCCTCGGTGAACTCCGCCACCGGCTGGAGACGGACGGCAACCTGGTGCTGGCCCGCTACCAGCGCTGAGACCTCAGGAGGACAGGGCCCGTTGGCTCCCCCGGAGACCAACGGACCCTGCGTGAAGGGGTGTTGCCGCGCGGCTCAGACCGGGAGCCGGTCCGCTTCGCCCCGCCCGGCGGCCGGTGCCACCGCCTCCGGCGACTCGTCGTGGGTCAGGTCCGGCAGCCACCGCAGCCAGTCGGGCAGGTACCAGTTGCGCTCGCCGAGCAGCGCCATCACCGCCGGGAGCAGCACGCCCCTGATGATCGTCGCGTCGATGAGGACCGCGGCCGCCAGGCCCACGCCCATCTGCTTCATGGACTGCATGGACAGCGTGCCGAAGATCCCGAACACGGCGACCATGATGACGGCTGCGCTGGTGACGACCCCGGCCGTGGTGACCACCCCGTGCCGGATCGCGTCCTTGGTGGACCGGCCGCGCAGCCGGGCCTCGCGGATCCGGGAGACCACGAACACGTGGTAGTCCATGGACAGGCCGAACAGGATCACGAAGAGGAACAGCGGCAGCCAGGTGACGATCGCGCCGACACCCTGCGCGCCCACCAGCGAGGCGCCCCAGCCGTGCTGGAAGACGGCGACGAGGATGCCGTAGGCGGCGCCCACCGAGAGCAGGTTGAGGACGATCGAGGTGATCGCGACCGTCAGCGAACGGAACGACAGCAGCATCAGCAGGAAGGCGAAGACGACGACGAAGGCGAAGACCGGGACGACCGAGCCGAGCAGCTGGTCGTTGAAGTCCTGGTTGCCCGCGACGTTTCCGGTGATCGGCGCCTGCACGCCGTCGACCCTGCCGAGCGTGGCCGGCCGCACCTCGTCGCGCAGCTTCAGCAGGCTCTTGCCGGCCTTGTCCAGGTCGGACCCGCCGACCAGCGGCACGGAGATCAGGGCGACGTTCTGGGCGTCGTGCAGCCTGATGTCGACCGGGCCGCGCGAGGCGCCCGAGCTGATCGCGCGCTCCTTGAAGTCGGTCAGCGCCTGCCTGACCTCGGGGGCGTTGATGTCCTTCGCCCTGACGACCACCTCGGCAGGCTCGGAGCCGCCCGGGAAGGCCTGGTTGACGCGGTCGTAGGTCTGCACGATCGGCAGCGAGTTCCCGAACTCCTGGTCCAGGGTGAGCTGCGAGGTCTTCATGCCGAGGGCGGGAGCGGCGACCGCGAGCAGGGCGCCCGTCGCGACGACCACGGAGAGCAGCGGCTTGGCGAGCACACCACGCAG
This sequence comes from Streptomyces fuscichromogenes, assembly GCF_014645815.1. GTDB lineage: Bacteria > Actinomycetota > Actinomycetes > Streptomycetales > Streptomycetaceae > Streptomyces > Streptomyces fuscichromogenes. The sequence continues at coordinate 568,846 of NZ_BMML01000004.1, forward strand.
CACGGCCGTCCAGAAGCGGCTCTCGGAGGGCCCGTGGGCCCGCTCACGGCGGCGCAGGAAGGGGATGCGGCCCTTCTCGACCCGGTGGCCCAGCAGGGACAGCAGCGCCGGCAGGACGGTCACGGAGCCGACCATGGCGACCGCGACGACCATCAGGGAGGCCAGGCCCATCGCCTCGAACTCGGCGAGGCCGGTGAAGAGCATGCCCGCCATCGCCACGCAGACCGTGACGCCGGAGACGATGATCGCCCGGCCGCTGGTGGCGGCGGCGATCCGGAGCGCGGTGCCCGCGTCCCGGCCTGCCTCCCGTTCCTCGCGTTCCCGGCGCAGGTAGAAGAGGCAGTAGTCGACGCCGACCGCCATGCCGACCAGCAGCATCACGGAGTTGGCGGTGTCGCTCATCGGCTGCAGATGGCTGACCAGACCCATCAGGCCCATCGTCGCCACGATCGCGGTGATCGCGAGGCCGACCGGGAGCAGGGCCGCCACCAGGGCGCCGAAGGCGATCAGCAGGATGCCGAAGGCCACCGGCACGGCGGAGTACTCGGCGCGCTGGAAGTCCTTGCCGAAGGCGTCGTCGTACTGCTTGTTCATGCTGGCGCCGCCGATCTCCTCGATCCGCAGCGTGCCGTGCGCCTTCTGCACCCGGGCCACCGCGTCCAGGACCGGCTGGACCCGGTCGCCGGCGGTCTCGGAGTCGCCACGCATGTCGAACTGGACCAGCGCGCTGCGGCCGTCCTTCGAGATCGTCCCGGTGATGTACGGCGAGGTGACGTCCGTGACCCTGCCGGTGCCGTCGACGGCCTTCATGACGTCCGTGACGGCGGCCTTGAAGACGGCGTCCGTGGCCTTGACCGACGGGTCCTCGGCCTGGAGCAGAACCGTCTCGCTCGCCGGTTGCCTGATGCCCGCGTCGTCGATGATCTGTGCCGCGGTGTGAGTCTCGCCCTTGAGCTGGTCGCTCTCGTCGACGTCGACCTGGCCGGCCGCCGAGCCGAGCCCCATCGCCAGGACGACGAACAGCACCCATATGCCGACGGCCGCCCAGCGGTGCCGGGCGCTCCAACCGCCGGCCCGGGCCGCCAGCCCCCGCACCCGCGTCTCTCCGTTCCCCTTGACGGGATCCATGACGGCAATGCCCCCCTCGTGTGCGGTGACGGCCCCCGGCCGCCACGTTCTCGTCACGATTTCCTTCGTTCGAATCGAAGGTATGGGCCCGATAAGAACGACTCGTCGTACTGCCCGGTGAAGTACGGCGACGGCCTCTCGTCGCCTGGGAGGATGTCGGGCCCTTACATCTATCGCCCCATCTCGGGGGTGATGATCAGGGGTGCCCCTTCCGACGACGGGGATCCTCTTTGTGATTGCGAAACCTTGTTGAACAAGTCACAGGTGCGTGTAGGAGTTGATCCGGCACGGTCCGATCGGCCAGAGTTTCGGGCAGCCCGGGTTGCCCGGCGCGGCCGTCGTGCCCACCCCCACGGGGCACGACGGCCGTTCTAAGGTGTTCGAATGACGACGTATGCGGCACTGCTGCGCGGGATCAACGTGGGCGGCAACAAGAAGCTCCCGATGGCCGAGCTGCGCACGCTGATGACCGGCCTGGGACACGACTTTGTGCGGACCTACCTCCAGAGCGGGCAGGCCGTGTTCACCTCCGGGCACGGGGGCACGGACTCCCTTGCGGCGGAGCTGGCCGAGGCGATCGAGGAGCGGTTCGGCTTCTCCGTCGACGTGCTCGTCCGCGACCACGCCTATCTGCGGGCGGTCGCCGAGGCCTGTCCCTTCCCGGCCGCCGAGCTGGAGGCCAGGCAGCTGCACGTCACCTATCTCTCCGAGCCGGCCGCCCCGGAGCGCTACGCCGACATCGACCCCGCCGCCCACCTCCCCGAGGAGTTCCGCCTGGGCGACCGCGCGCTGTACCTCTACGCCCCGGACGGCCTCGGCCGCTCCAAGCTCGCCGAGGCGCTGTCCCGGCCCCGCGTCCACAAGGGTCTGATCGCCACGACCCGAAACTGGAACACCGTCGTCAGGCTGGTGGAGCTCACGGCCGGGGAGGCGTGACCCCCGACCCTGCCCCGGGAGCGGGCCCGACGGCTGTGCGAGGCTCGTGCCATGCGCTACATCATCATCGGAGCAGGGGCCGTCGGCGGTGCGATCGGCGGGCGGCTGGCCGGCGCGGGACACGAGGTCGTCCTGGTGGCACGGGGCGCGCACCACGCGGCGCTGCGGGCCGACGGGCTGCGGCTGAAGGTGCCGGACGGCGAGTACACGTACCGGCTCCAGGCCGTCACCGGGCCCGGCGAACTGGGCGAACTGCGCGCGGACGACGTCCTGGTCCTCGCCGTCAAGACACAGGACACCGTGGCCGCCCTCCAGGCCTGGGGGCCGGCCCCGGTCGCCGGCGGCGGCACGGCGGCGGAGCGGCTGCCCCTGTTCTGCGCCCAGAACGGCGTGGAGGGCCAGCGCCTGGCCCTGCGTGTCTTCCGGCACGTCCACGGCGTCTGCGTCTGGCTGCCGTCGACCTTCGTCGAACCGGGCGTCGTCTCCGCCGGCGGCGCCCCGCTCACCGGCATGCTGCACCTGGGCCGCTATCCGCACGGCACCGGCGCGATTGCCCGGCTGGTCGCCGCCGACCTGGAGAAGGCGCACTTCGAGGCGCCGGTCGTGCCCGACGTGGCGCGCTGGCAGTACGCCAAGCTGCTGTCCAACCTCGGCAACGCGCTGGAGGCCGTCGCCGGGCCCATCGCCGACGACGCGGCCACGACCCTGTTCCGGCGGGTGCGGGCCGAGGGCGAGGCCGTGCTCGACGCCGCCGGCATCGCGTACGCGAGCGCTGCGGAGCAGCGGGAGCTGCGCGGCCACAAGGTGGACCTGGTCCCGCTGGACGGCGCCCCGCGCGGCGGCGGTTCCTCCTGGCAGTCCCTCAGCCGCGGCACCGGCACCATCGAGGCCGACTACCTCAACGGGGAGATCGCCCTGCTGGGCCGCCTGCACGGCGTGCCGACCCCGCTCAACGGCCTGCTCCAGCAGCTCGCCAACACCTTCGCGCGCGAACAGCGGGAGCCGGGCTCGCTGCCCGTCGAGGAGCTGGTCCGGCTGGCCGACGGGGCTGTCGCGTTTGTTCAAGAGGCCCGACCGGCCGCTTCCTAGCCTGGGGCGATGACGTACGACGACCCGAAGCTCCTGCACACGTACATGACCGAATGCGCCGCCGAGGCGGCCCGTGTCGCCCGCGGCGTCCCGGCGGCACGGCTCGGCGACCCCACCCACTGCCCCGACTGGGACGTCCGGGCCCTGGTCAACCACTGGGTCCTCTACACCTCCCACGGCCTGGAGCACCGCGCCCTGCGCAGGCAGCTCCCCGAGGAGCTGACGGCCCGCGACTTCACCGAGGACCCCGACTGGCCCGCGGCCTACGCGGCTCAGCTGGACCGTGCCGTCGCGGCCTGGGCCGACCCGGCGGTGTGGGAGGGCGAGGTGGACCTGGGCATGGCGAAGATGCCCGCCGTCCAGATCGCCTCGATGGTCGTCAAGGAGACGGCGGTGCACGGCTGGGACGTCGCCGCCGCCACCGGCGGACGGTTCCACGTCTCCGACGGCACCGCCCGCTTCGTCCTCGACGTGGTCGAGCGGCACGGCGACCTCTACCGCCAGTACGACGGCTTCGCCGCCCCGGTGCCGGTGCCGGACGACGCCCCGGTCTTCGACCGCGCGCTCGCCGCCAGCGGGCGGGACCCCCGGCTCGCCCAGGGCTGAGCGGATACGGCTCCGGTCAACTGCCGGACAGCGCGGAGCCGTTGCGTGCTGAACCGGTAAAGCCCCTGGTGTGACATGTTCGCCGTACCCGACGCAGAAGTAAGAGCCGGCCACGACAGGGACGCTCGCGAGAGCCGTGCCGTGGGCCGGCCGTTCGCGGTCCGACGGCACAGGGGAGCGCCGGACCGCGAACAACCGGGCCCGTCGCTCAGGCCGTCGCTCAGGCTCCGACGGCCGCCAGGGCCGGGGTGCGCGCCGCGTCGTACCGCTCCAGCAGCACCCGCGCCACCTCCGGCGCCGGGCCGAGCACCTCGGCCAGCACGTCCGCCTCCGCCGCGCCCCGGGCGATCCGGTCGGGCAGGAAGCCGGGGGCGAGGACGTAAGGGGCCACCGCGACCCGGGCGCAGCCCAGCTCCCGGAGCTCGCGCACCGCTTCCTCGGTGCGGGGCAGCGACGCGGAGGCGAACGCCGGCCGCACGGCGTGCCAGCCGGTGTGCCGCCACTCCCGCGCGATGTCCGCGATCACCGCGATCGCCTCCGGGTCGCTGGACCCGGCCGAGGCCAGCACGACCCCGGTCGAGGACTTGTCGGCGGCCGTCAGCCCCGCCTCGTACAGCCGCCGTTCCAGGGCCGACAGGAGCAGCGGGGACGGGCCGAGCACGTCCGCCTGCCGGATGCGCAGCCGCGGCGGCGCGTCCCGCAGGACGGCGGGGATGTCCGCCTTCGCGTGGAACGCGCGGGTGAGCAGCAGCGGGAGGGCCACGACATCGCGCACGCCCTCCGCCGCCAGCGACTCCAGCACCCCGTGCACGGAGGGGATGTTGAAGTCCAGGAAGCCGGTCTCCACACGCAGCCCCGGCCGCAGCGACCGCACCCGCCGCACCAGGGCGTGCACGGTCGCGGCATGCCGTGGATCACGGCTGCCGTGGGCGATCACCACGAGAACGGGGCGGACCGGCTTGCTGTACATGGACCTCAGCTCTTCACCAGCAGACCTCGGCTGCGCAGCACCCACCGCTCCAGCGGACTGAAGATCAGCAGGTCGATCGCGATACCGACGAACAGGATCAGGATGATCGCCTCGAACACCATCGCCATGTCGCTGGCGGTGCGCGCGTTCTCCAGGAGCTGGCCGAGTCCCACGCCCAGGTCGGGGAAGCTCGCGATGATCTCCGCCGCCATCAGCGAGCGCCAGGAGAACGCCCAGCCCTGCTTCAGACCCGCCACATAGCCGGGCATGGCGGCCGGCAGCACGACGTGCCAGATGCCCTTGACGCCGGTCGCGCCCATGGTGCGCCCGGCCCGCAGGAACAGCGGCGGCACCTGGTCGACACCGGACACCAGGCCGTTGGCGATGGAGGGGACCGCGCCGAGCAGGATCACGGCGTACATCATCGAGTTGTTCAGGCCCAGCCAGATCACGGCCGGCGGCACCCAGGCCACCGACGGCAGCGACTGGAGGCCGGACAGGATCGGGCCGATCGCCGCGCGCACGAACTTCACCCGGGCCACCAGCAGCCCCAGCGGGGTGCCGATGGCGAGCGCGAAGAGGAAGCCGAGCAGACCGCGGCTGACGCTGGTCCAGATGTAGCCGAGCAGGTCGCCCTTGAGCCAGGCGTCCTTGAACGCGTCGCCCACCGCGGTCGGCGAGGGCAGCTTGGACGGGTCGTCGACGACCGGGACGAGGAGCGTCCAGGCCACGAGGACCACGGCGAGCGCGATGATCGGCGGCAGGATCTTGCTGGTGAAGGTCTGGCGGAAGGTCGGGCGGCTGGTGGCCGTCGTCTCCAGGGCGTCGAGGCCGGCCTCGACACTTCCGGCGTCCTTGGCCGGCGTCGTCTCAGTGCTGGCCATGGCGGCGGATCTCCCCACGCAGTACATCGGTGATCTCAAGGGACAGTTCGGCCACGGGCGCGTCCTCGATACGGCGCGGCTGCGGTATGCCGACCTCCCACTCACGGGCTATCCGGCCCGGCCGGGACGACAGCAGGATCACCCGCTGGGCGAGCCGCACCGCCTCCCGCACGTTGTGCGTGACGAACAGGACGGAGACGCCGGTCTCCTGCCAGATCCGGGTCAGCTCGTCGTGCAGCACGTCCCGGGTGATGGCGTCCAGGGCCGAGAACGGCTCGTCCATCAGCAGGAGTCTGCTCTCCTGGGCGAGCGCGCGGGCCAGCGCGGCCCGCTGGCGCATACCACCGGACAGCTCGTGGACGCGCTTGTCGTACGCGCCCTTCAGCCGGACCAGTTCGAGCAGCTGCTCGGCCTTGTCCCGGCGGTCGTTCTTGGCGACTCCCCTGAGCTTCAGGGCGAGTTCGATGTTCTTGCCCGCGGTCAGCCACGGGAAGAGGGCGTGCTCCTGGAACATCAGGGCGGGCCGCCCGTCCGTCGCGATGGAGCCCGTGGTGGGCCGGTCGAGCCCGGCCACCAGGTTCAGCAGCGTGGACTTGCCGCAGCCCGAGGCCCCCAGGAGGGTGACGAACTCACCCGGCGCGACATCGAGGGTGATGTCGTCCAGGACGAGCTGCTGTCCGCCCGGGGTCGCGAAGGACTTCGAGACATGCTCAAGGCGTGCCGCGTACTCGACCGACTCGTCGGCCTTGGCGAGTGTCGTGGTCGTGGCCATGGTCGTCACCTCCTGGGAACTCGTCGGGACCGGGATCAGCTGCTGCCGAGACCCGCGGCGCTGACCGTGCTCGCGCCGTCGGCCTTCAGCACCTTGTTGAGGAGCGTCAGGTCGTAGATGTTCTTCAGCAGCGGGTCGGTGAGCAGACCGGCCTTGACGGCGTGCTGCGCCTCGGTGTTGAGCGTGGAGGCCAGCGGGTCGTCGGTGAACTGGATGGACGACCAGGCCGAGTTCAGGACGTCGTCGGGCAGCGCCTTGCCGGAGTCGACCGCCAGCTGCTTGTTGGCCGAGGCCTTCGCGGCGTCCGGGTTGGCGTTGATCCACTTGTTGGTCTCGACCGAGCCCTTGAGGACCGCCTCGACGACCTTCGGGTGCTCCTTGAGGAACTTCTGCGACACGATGATGTTCGTGATCACGAACTTCTTGTCGGGCCACAGCGTGGACTCGTCGAGCAGCACCTTGCCGCCCTCGGCGACCAGCTTGGACGCGGTCGGCTCCGGCACCCAGGCGCCGTCGATGGAACCGGCCTTGAAGGCGTCCGGGGTGATCTTGTTGTCGGTGCGGACGACCGTGACGTCACCCTTGCCGCTCTGCGCGTCGACCTTCCAGCCCTGGTCGGCGACCCAGTTGAGGAACGCCACGTCCTGCGTGTTGCCCAGCTGAGGCGTCGCGATCTTCTTGCCCTTGACGTCCGCCAGCGACTTGATCTTCTTCGGGTTGACGACCAGCTTCACGCCGCCGGACGCCGAACCGCCGATGATCTTCAGGTCGGTGCCGTTGGACTTGGTGTAGCCGTTGATCGCCGGGGAGGGGCCGATCCAGCCGATGTCGATCGAGCCGGAGTTGAGCGCCTCGATCTCGGACGGGCCCGCGTTGAAGACGGCGTACTTCGCCGTGGTGGCGCCGAGCTCCTTCTGGAAGAAGCCCTTCTGGTTGCCGACCAGCGCGGTCGCGTGGGTCAGGTTGCCGAAGTAGCCGATCTTGACGGAGTCGAGACCGTCGATCTTCTTGGCTCCGGCGGCGACCTTGGCGGTGTCGGTCTTGTCGGAGTCCGACCCGTACCCGCAGGCGGCGAGCGTGAGCAAGGGGAGCGCGGCGAACGCGGCTATGCCGCGGCGAAGGAGGGCTGAGCGGTTGACAGGCACGGGAGGCTTTCCTCTCGTTGGCCCGGCGGTCACGGTCTCTCAGGTCGTGGCCGGGAGGTCGGCAGGTCTTCGTCGCATCCGGGACGTCGGGTGGGGGGTGAGGGCGCGCAAGCGGTGCGCGTACGTCAACGCACACATCGCGCCACCCCGCCCTGCCCGCTGCCGAGGGCGCCGCTGCCGACGCGGCCGCCCTCCTTCGCGAACGTCGAGTAGACGTCGGTCATCGTCATGTCAGAAGTCCCAGCCGTCGTCTTCGGTCTCGTCCTTGACCGGCTCGGGGGACGCGAACGACTCGCCGACCATGCCCGCGGTGAGCGTGGTGCCGTCGGCGGGGTCGATCAGGATGAACGAGCCGGTGCGGCGCGAGTCGGCGTAGGAGTCGACCGGCAGCGGCTCGGCGGTACGGATCTTCACCCGGCCGATGTCGTTGGCGACGAGCTGGCCCGGGTGCGGGTGCAGGGACAGGTCGTCGAGCGTGAGCCGGGACGGGATGTCCTTGACGACCGCCTTCACCGTGCGGGTGCCGTGCTTGAGCAGCACCCGGTGCCCGACGGTCAGCGGCTGGTCGGCCACGTGGCAGACGGTCGCCTCGACGTCCTGGGTGGTCGCCGGGGCGTCCTTGGTCGGGACGATCAGGTCGCCGCGTGAGACGTCGATGTCGTCGGTGAGCAGGAGGGTCACCGACTGGGTGGTCCACGCCGTGTCGACCGGCCTGCCCAGGAGGTCGATGCCCGAGATCGTCGTGGTACGGCCGGACGGCAGGACCGTGACCGGCTCGCCGACGTGGAACGTGCCGGCCGCGATCTGCCCGGCGTAGCCCCGGTAGTCCGGGTGCTCGGCGGTCTGCGGGCGGATCACGTACTGCACGGGCAGCCGGGCGTGGCAGTGCGCCAGGTCGTGGCTGACCGGCACGGTCTCCAGGTGTTCCAGGACGGTCGGGCCGCCGTACCAGTCCATGTTCGCGGACGGCTCCACGACGTTGTCGCCGACGAGCGCCGAGATCGGGATCGCGGTGATCTCCGGGACGCCCAGCTCGGTGGCGTACGCCGTGAACTCCTCGGCGATCCCGGCGAAGATCGACTCCTGGTAGCCGACCAGGTCCATCTTGTTGACGGCGAGCACCACGTGCGGGACGCGCAGCAGGGCGGCGATCGCGGCATGCCGGCGGGTCTGCTCGACGACCCCGTTGCGGGCGTCGACCAGGACCACGGTCAGTTCGGCGGTGGAGGCGCCGGTGACCATGTTCCGGGTGTACTGCACGTGCCCGGGGGTGTCGGCGAGGATGAACCGGCGCCTCGGGGTGGCGAAGTAGCGGTAGGCCACGTCGATGGTGATGCCCTGCTCGCGCTCGGCGCGCAGGCCGTCGGTGAGCAGGGCCAGGTCGGGGGCGTCCTGGCCACGGTTCGCCGAGGCGCGTTCGACGGCCTCCAGCTGGTCGGCGAGGACCGACTTGGAGTCGTGCAGGAGCCGTCCGACGAGGGTGGACTTGCCGTCGTCGACGGAGCCCGCGGTCGCGAACCGCAGCAGGGTCGTCTCGGCGAGGCCGAGTTCCGTGGTGCTCATGGTTAGAAGTACCCCTCGCGCTTGCGGTCTTCCATCGCGGCCTCGGAGAGCTTGTCGTCGGCCCGGGTGGCGCCGCGTTCGGTGAGCCGGGAGGCGGCGATCTCGGCGATCACCTTCTCGATGCTGTCGGCGTCGGAGTCGACCGCGCCGGTGCAGGACATGTCGCCGACGGTCCGGTAGCGCACCTGGCGCTTCGCCACGCTCTCGGCCCCCTTCGGGCCGCCCCACTCGCCGGCGGTCAGCCACATCCCGCCCCGCTGGAACACCTCGCGCTCGTGCGCGAAGTAGATCTGCGGCAGTTCGATGTCCTCGCGGGCGATGTACTGCCAGACGTCCAGCTCGGTCCAGTTGGACAGGGGGAAGACGCGGACGTGCTCGCCGGGGGCGTGCCGGCCGTTGTAGAGGTTCCACAGTTCGGGGCGCTGGCGGCGCGGGTCCCACTGCGAGAACTCGTCCCGCAGGGAGAAGACGCGCTCCTTGGCGCGGGCCTTCTCCTCGTCGCGGCGGCCGCCGCCGAAGACGGCGTCGAACTTCTCGCTCTGGATCTTCTCGGTCAGCGGCACGGTCTGGAGGGGGTTGCGGACGCCGTCGGGGCGTTCGCGCAGCACACCGCGGTCGATGTAGTCCTGTACGGAGGCCACATGGAGGC
>NZ_BMML01000005.1 GCF_014645815.1 Streptomyces fuscichromogenes
ATCCTTTCGGCGTCTGATTCCCAGTCAGCGGGAGTTGCCTTCCCGGCCGTTGGGCCGTTCCGACGTCCCAAACCCTAGCGGATCCGCTCCGTGATTCCCAATCGGACCTTGCGGTCCGATCAAGCATCACTGAGATCCGAAATCGAATTGAATTCGGGCACGCCGAAATCAACCCGTCCGGGAGATCGTGCTGGTGGTTTGAGGTGCCGCTCATGCGGCGGAGGTGCTGTCGCAGAACCGTTACGGCCCCGTGGCAACCCGGAGAACATTACGGGGCGGGCAGAGGGGTGTCAAGCCTCCCCTGTCAAGATTTTTTCCGCGTCCGCGTGTCCGGGCGTCAGTCCAGGTCGGTCAGCCGGCCGCCGGCGTCGGGCTGGGCGTGCTCGACGCGGCGCAGCAGCCTGGTGAGGACCTCGCCGAGCACCGCACGCTCCGCCGCGGAGAGGTCCTGGAGCAGGTCCTCCTCGAAGACGGAGGCGAGGCGCATGGCCTCCAGCCACTTCTCGCGTCCTTCGGTGGTCAGCTCGACGATCACCCGAACGCGGTTGGACTCATCCCTCTCCCGGGTGACGAGCCCCTCGGTGACCATGCGGTCGATCCGGTGGGTCATCGCGGCGGGGGTGAGGCCGAGGCGCTTGGCCAGCTCGCTGGGGCCCATCCGGTAGGGGACCCCGGAGAGGACGAGGGCCTTCAGGACCTCCCACTCCGCGCTGCTGATGCCGAGAGCGCCGGTCTGACGGCCGTAGGCGACGTTCATACGGCGGTTGAGCCGGGACAGCGCCGAGACGATCTTCTCGACCTGGGGGTCGAGGTCCTGGAATTCGCGCTGGTAGGCGGCGATCTGTTCGTCGAGTGTCGGCTCGCCGGCGCCGGGGGTGTCGGCCATGGGCCGAAGTATCGCACGGGCGCGCTTGGCGTTGAAGTCCTTCACGATGTAGTCTTTAGCTTCGAACTTTAGCTTCAAAGTCTTGAGACTTCACCAGTCCACGACTTGACTACCTGAGAGAGGTGAACGTGACCAGGGCGATGGGCGCAGCGATGCGCCGGATCCACGTGGGCAACGCACTCAGCGCGTTCGGGCTCGGCTTCACCGTCCCCTACCTGTACGTCTATGTGGCGCAGGTGCGGGGACTGGGTGCCATGACGGCGGGGTTCGTGCTCGCCGTCTTCGCCGTGGCCGCGCTGATCGTGCTGCCGTTCGCCGGCCGGGCGATCGTGCGGCGTGGTCCACTACCGGTCCTTCTCACCGCCCTGGTGACCGCCGCGATCGGTGCGCTGAGTCTGGGGCTGGCGGGGAGCGGTGCGACCGTGCTGGCCGCGGCGGCGTTGCTCGGGGCCGGGCAGGCCGTGATGCAGCCGGCGCTGGCGACGATGATCGTCGAATGCTCGACGGCGGAGACCAGGTCCCGCGCCTTCGCGACCCAGTTCTTCCTGCAGAACCTGGGGCTGGGTGTCGGTGGCCTCATAGGCGGCCACCTCGTCGACACCACCCGGGTCTCCTCCTTCACCCTGCTCTTCGCGATCGAGGCGGCGATGTTCCTGCTCCTGGCCGTCGTCATGGCGACGGTACGGATGCCGTACTCGCCGCGGATCGCGGACGCGCCGGCCTCCTCGTCGGCGAAGGGCAACTGGAAGCAGTTGCTCGGGAACCGGGCGATGGTGCAGCTGTCGGTGCTGGGCTTCGTGCTGTTCTTCGCCTGCTACGGGCAGTTCGAGTCCGGGCTGAGCGCCTACGGCGTCGAGGCGGCGGGGATCTCCACGTCCGCGCTGGGTACCGCGCTGGCGGCGAACACGCTGATGATCGTCGTCGCGCAGTTCGCCGTGCTCAAGCTGGTCGAGCGCAGGCGGCGGTCACGGGTGATCGCGGGTGTCGGGCTGATCTGGGCCGTGGCCTGGGTCGTGGCGGGTTACGCGGGGCTGGGGCACGGCAGCCAGGAGATGGCGACGGCCGCGTTCGTGTCGACGTACGCGCTGTTCGGGCTGGGTGAGGCGATGCTGTCGCCGACGGTGGCCCCGCTGGTGGCCGACCTTGCCCCGACCGGGCTGGCCGGGCAGTACAACTCGGCGTTCGCGCTGGTCAAGCAGCTGGCGCTGGCGCTGGGTCCGGCGGTGGGCGGCCCGCTGGCGGCGTCGCTGCCCGCACCGTACGTCGTCACGTTCCTGCTGTTCTCGCTGGGCATCAGCGTGCTGGCGCTGCGGCTGGGCAAGCGGCTGACCGACGTCCAGGACCGGCCCTGGCTGGCTGCCCGGAGCAGGGTCGTGGCGCGAGGCGGGGCCGCTTCGGAGTCCGTGTCCGCGTAGCGGGTTGGGACCGGGGGGGTAGGGACGCTCACCGGCGCTTGCCGGGTGCCGCTGACAAGACGCCCGCGGCTGGGGCGCCCCTTCAGGGGCGCGGGGAACTGCGCGAGCAACCCCCCACCCACCCGCACCCGAAACACAAGGGCCGCCCCCCTACGGCGCGACTCCTACCCCTTCGGCAACACGAACTCGCACCACACAGCCTTCCCGCCCCCGGGCGTCCTCCTCGACCCCCACCCCGAAGCGATCGTCGCCACGATGGCGATCCCCCTGCCCGACTCGTCGCCCGGTTCCGCGCGCCGGCGCCGCGGCAGGTGGTCGTCGCCGTCCGTCACCTCGATGATCAGTCGGCGGTCGGTGCGGCGCAGCCGCAGCCGCATGGGCGGGGTGCCGTGCTGGAGGGAGTTGGCGACCAGCTCGCTCGTGGCGAGGACGCCCAGGTCCTGGAGATCGGCCGGGAACCGCCAGCTGGTCAGCACGCCGGAGGCGAAGGCACGGGCGCGTGGCGCCGCCTCGACGCCGCCGAGGAGTTCCAGCGCGGCGTTGCGGAACAGGTCGCTGTCCGGGCCCGTGCGGGCCGGATGCTGCAGGACCAGGACGGCGACGTCGTCGTCGTGGTCGGCCGTGACGCCGGCCGAGCGGACCAGGCGGTCGCAGACGACCTGGGGGGTGCCGGTGGCGCCTGCCAGTGCGTGGGACAGGGCCGCGATGCCCTGGTCCAGGTCCTCGTCCCGGCGTTCGACCAGGCCGTCCGTGTAGAGGACGGCCGTCGAGCCGGGGCCCAGCGGTACCGACCCGGACGTGTGGACCCAGCCGCCGGTGCCGAGCGGCGGCCCGGTCGGTTCGTCGGTGCGCAGCACGCTGCCGTGCTCGTCGCGGACCAGGATCGGGAGGTGGCCGGCGGAGGCGTACACCAGTCGGCCCTCGTTGGGGTCGTGGACGGCGTAGACGCAGGTGGCGATCTGGTTGGGGTCGATCTCGGTGGCGAGGCCGTCGAGGAGCTGGAGGACCTCGTGCGGGGGGAGGTCCAGTCTGGCGTAGGCGCGGACCGCCGTACGGAGCTGGCCCATGACGGCCGCCGCGCGGACGCCGCGGCCCATCACGTCGCCGATGACGAGGGCGGTGCGGCCGCCGCCGAGGGTGATGACGTCGTACCAGTCGCCGCCGACCGCGGCCTCGGTGCCGCCGGGCTGGTAGGTCGCGGCGATCCGCAGGTCGTCCGGCTGTTCGAGTTCCTGCGGGAGCAGCGAGCGTTGCAGGGTGACCGCTGTCTCGCGCTGGCGGCGTTCGCTGGCGCGCAGGCGCTCGGCCGCCTCGGCGTGGTCGGTGACATCGGTGGCGAAGAGGAGGACGCCGCCGTCGCGGTCGCCGTTCTCGGCGACCGGGGTGCAGGTGAACGTGTAGGTGCGGCCGTCGAGGGCCTTGCGGGACTTGAGCGTGCGGGGCTTGCCGCTGCGCAGGACCTGGTCGAGAAGGGGGAGCAGGCCCAGTTCGGCGAGTTCGGGCAGGGCTTCGCGGGCGGGGGAGCCCGGGGGGCGGACGCCGAAGGCCGACGTATAGGCGTCGTTGACGTACGCGATGTGGTGGTCGGGGCCGTGGACGAGGGCGACCAGGGCCGGGACGTGGTCGAGGACGCCGCGGGCGGGCAGTTCGTCGACGGCCGGGACGCAGGGTGGTTCATCGGTCAGTTGTTCGGCGCGGGCCGCGGGTACGGAACCTTCCCCCCGCCGGTCCGGGGGGACCGCGTGCTCGGTCCGCGCTGCGGCGCGGCGCTGCGTTCCGGGGAGCCGGGCGCTCCAGCGCGTGAAGTTCACGAAACCTTGCCTCGTGTCGTCGTCTCCGGCCGGCTCGGGGAGCGGCCGGGGGCCGGGGGAAGTCCCCCGGTGCAGTTCTGGGGAGAAGCTGGGGAGAAGCCTTGTGCTCGGTCTGAGGGCAGTCTGGCAGGGTGGCCGTCGGCGACGACATCCGTCAGACGCCGGGGCGGGCCGTGGAGTTCCTGAGTTCCGTCAGGACGACCCGTTCGAGTCGTCGGAGGGACTGTGAGGAGGCTTTCCACCGGCCGCGAGTTCGAACTCCGCTCGGGGATGTTCGAGTGATCCGAGCGAGACGATCTCCCGTTTGAAGAGCCCGGAGAGGATCCATTCGGCGAGGACGCGGGCCTTGCGGTTGAAGGTGGGCACTCTGCTCAGGTGGTAGACGCGGTGCATGAACCAGGCAGGGTAGCCCTTCAGCCTGCGCCCGTAGACCTGGGCGACACCCTTGTGGAGGCCGAGGGAGGCGACCGAGCCGACGTACTTGTGGGCATAGGTGTCGAGGGGTTCGCCGCGCAGTACGTGGACGATGTTGTCGCCGAGGACCTTGGCCTGGCGGACCGCGTGCTGGGCGTTGGGGGCGGTCTCGGTGCCGGGTTCGGCGGCGGTGACGTCGGGGACGGCGGCGGCGTCACCCGCGGCCCATGCGTGGTCGACGCCGTCGATCCTCAGTTCGGCGGTGCATTTCAGCCGCCCGCGCGGGGTGCGCGGCAGGTCGGTGGCGGCGACCAGGGGGTGCGGTCTGACGCCGGCCGTCCAGACCAGGGTGCGGGTCGGGAAGCGCTGGCCGTCGCTGAGGACGGCGACGCGGTCGGCGCAGGACTCCAGACGGGTGTCGAGCAGCACCTGGATGTTGCGGCGGCGCAGTTCGGTGACGGTGTAGCGGCCCATCTCCGGGCCGACCTCGGGCAGGATCCGGTCGGTGGCCTCGACGAGGATCCATTTCATGTCCTCGGGCTGGATGTTGTGGTAGTACCGCGCGGCGTAGCGGGCCATGTCCTCCAGTTCGCCGAGGGCCTCCACGCCCGCGTAGCCGCCGCCGACGAAGACGAAGGTGAGGGCCGCGTCGCGGATCTCGGGGTCGCGGGTGGAGGAGGCGATGTCCATCTGCTCGATGACGTGGTTGCGCAGGCCGATGGCCTCCTCGATGGTCTTGAAGCCGATGCCGTGCTCGGCGAGCCCCGGGACGGGCAGCGTGCGGGCGATCGAGCCGGGGGCGAGGACCAGTTCGTCGTACTCCACGAAAGTGGCGCCTTTTCGCTCCTCGGCGGTGGCGAGGGTGGCGACTTCGGCGGTGCGCTTGGCGTGTTCGACGGCGGTCACCTCGCCGATGACCACATGGCATCGGTCCAGGACGCGCCGCAGGGGTACGACGACATGACGAGGGGAAATCGAACCCGCGGCCGCTTCGGGAAGGAACGGCTGATACGTCATGTAGGGGTCGGGGGCGACGACAGTGATGTCGACCTCACCCTGACTGAGCTCCCGCTTCAGCTTCCGCTGCAGCCGCAGGGCCGTGTACATCCCGACGTAGCCGCCGCCGACAACGAGAATGCGCGCACGTTCCTTCACCATCCCATGACGCACCCGTGACTGTTGTTTGTCCACAGCCCCGGCAATTTGTGTGACCGGCGGACGGCTGCGCCGAGCGCCGGGCGCGCGCCCCCCACCGAAGGAAAGGGGCCAGGTCAGCGGGGGCGGGCAGGGGGGCGTGAAGGCAACGAATCGGGAGGTAAACGACTCGTACTCCGATCGGGGGGCGCTCCGTGCGGAACGTCCCCCTTCTGAATTGACAGCCTCTCAACTATGTTCGTGTGTCGACGGGGTGTAGGGGATGTGGCCGATCCGTCCGCGACGGGCGGTCCGCCCGGTCCGCGGTCCATGGATCGCTCATGGGTCGGCCGCAGTTCCGCTCGCTCCGGCTCATCAGTGACGGGGAGAGTCTCCGGGGGGAGACGTCTTTAACCGGGGGAAAACAAATGCACATTCAGGACACGCATTGGTCATCGGTATCCGCTCTGGCGGCCGGTGGCGGAACAGTGAGCGCGACGGCGGGCAACGGACGCGGTGACGGGCCGCGTACGACGCCGTTGCGGGTGGACGCACAGCGCAATCTGGAGCACGTGCTGCGGGCCGCGCGCGAGGTCTTCGGCGAGCTGGGTTACGGCGCGCCGATGGAGGACGTGGCACGGCGGGCGCGGGTCGGTGTCGGCACCGTGTACCGGCGCTTCCCGAGCAAGGACGTGCTGGTACGGCGGATAGCCGAGGAGGAGACCTCCCGGCTGACCGACCAGGCGCGGGCCGCGCTCGGGCAGGAGGACGAGCCGTGGTCGGCGCTGTCGCGCTTCCTGCGGACGTCGGTGGCGTCGGGCGCCGGGCGGCTGCTGCCGCCGCAGGTGCTCCGGGTCGGGGTGCCGGAGGAGGTCGGCGGCCGTGCCGTGGCCGGCTCCGGGGCCGAGGAGGCCCGGGTGCCGCAGCAGCGGACCCAGCCGGCGGCCGGGGAGTTGCGGCTGGTGTCGGAGGAGCGGGAGCCGGTGGCCGACATCGCCGACGACGCGGGCGCGGCCGCGCTGCTCGACGTCGTGGGGCGGCTGGTGGAACGGGCGCGGGCGGCCGGTGAGTTGCGGCCGGACGTCTCGGTGTCCGACGTACTGCTGGTGATCGCCACGGCGGCACCGTCCCTGCCGGACGCCGCGCAACAGGCGGCGGCTTCGTCCCGGTTGCTGGACATCCTGCTGGACGGACTGCGGTCCCGGCCGTGACGGTGGCTTCCGGTACTTGCGGTGCCCGCGGGAGCGCGGCAGCAGGTGCCGGGCCATCACTGTGGGCGGGTGCGGGTGAGTTGTGGCTGGTCGCGCCCACGCGGCGGAGCCGCATATCGGGCACAGCCCCGCGCCCCTCGGGGCGCTGCGTCCCGGCGTTTCCTCTTACGGGTGACCGTGTTGTCGCCCGGGGAGCCGGGTCATAGGCGGTGTGGCAGTCTGAGCCGGTGATTCGGTCGGTCGGGCAGGCATCGGGGGCGTTCCGCGATGAGCGTTGACGGGTGGGACGAGTCCGTCGGTGAGGGGACGACCTCGCCGCAGGTGCCCAGCCAGGGCGGGCGGGCCGCGGTGCCACCGGCCGGCGAACCGCCGGAGGGGAACGTTCCGGCACAGCGGGACGGCAGTGTGCTGCCGCCGTCCCGCGAACTGCCCCATCCCGACAGCCAGTTGATCGAGCGGATGCGGGCCGGCGACGACTCGGCGTACGAGGAGCTGTACCGCCGGCACGCGGACGCGGTACGGCGCTATGCGCGGACCTGCTGCCGGGACGGGCACACCGCCGACGACCTGACCGCCGAGGTGTTCGCCCGCATGCTGCAGGCGGTGCGCGGCGGTTCCGGACCCGAGTACGCCGTGCGCGCCTATCTGCTCACCTCGGTACGGCGGGTCGCCGCACAGTGGATCAAGTCGGCCCGGCGCGAGCAGCTGGTCGACGACTTCGCGCTGTTCGCGGCACAGGCCGCGCGTGGCACCGAGGGGGCCGAAGACACCGCATCTCCTGGCTCCTTCGGAGCGGGGCTCGACCTCGGCGCGGACGTGCGCGCGATGCACGAGGCCGAGCAGTCGATGGCGATGCGGGCCTTCCGTTCGCTGCCGGAGCGCTGGCAGGCCGTGCTGTGGCACACCGAGGTCGAGGACGAGTCGCCGAGCGAGGTGGCCGTTCTCTTCGGACTGGACGCCAACGGCACCCGGGTCCTCGCCAGCCGGGCCCGGGAGGGGCTCAAGCAGGCCTACCTCCAGGCCCATGTGAGCGCCTCCCTCGTCGACGACGAGGAGTGCGCCCGCTACGCCGACCAGCTCGGCGGCTACGCCCGCCGCAAACTGCGGGTCCGCGCCGAACGGGGGCTGCGCAAGCACCTGGAGGAGTGCGCCAGGTGCCGGCTGGCCGCCGCCCAGATCGAAGAGGTCGCGAGCGGTATCCCGGCCGTCGTACCGGTCGCGGTCATCGGCTGGCTCGGAGCCGCCGGGTACGCCAAGGCGCTCGGCATCGTCGCCGGGGGCGCCGGGGTGGGGGCCGCGGGTGCGGCCGCCGCGGCCGCCGGTTCGTCCGGCGGGGCGGGCGGCGGGGCCGGGGGTGCCGCCGCCTCGGAAGGGCTCGCGGGGCCGGTGAAGGCCGGTATCGCCGCCGGAGTGGCCGCGACGGCGATCGCCGTGGTGGCCCTCGCCCTGACGAACGACAGCCACCCGGTCAAGGAGGCGGTGAAACCCGCCCCGTCCGCGCCGGCCGTACAGCGGCCCGTGACGCCGGCCCCCACCCCGCCGAAGCGGAAACCGGCACCCGAGCCGGTCGTCCTCGCCCCCCGGCCGACCTCGACCCCCACCCCCACCCCGACCCCGACCCAGGCCCCCAGGCCCGCCCCGAGCCCGAAGCCGACCCCCACCGCGACCCCCGCACCGGCCCCGAGCCCGACTCCCACTCCCACGCCGACGCCCACTCCGCCGCCCGCCCCGGCCGTCTACCAGTTCAGCGAGCTGCGCTTCGACATCACCGGCGACGGCACCCGGCCGGAGATCCGGCTCGGCGAGAGCAGCTGGGTCTGGCAGCGGTACGGCGTGACGGTGGCCGGCAAGGAGTACGCGCACGGCGTCACCGTGCACGGCCGGTCCTCCGTCACCATCGACCTCAACCGGCAGTGCACCGCCTACGACGCGACGGCCGGCGTCGACGACATGACCCTGGGCCTCGGCAGGGTCACCTTCGCCGTCTACGCGGACGGGGTACGGCTGTGGCGGTCCGGGGCGGTCGAGGGCGGACAGGCCGCCGTACCCGTCCATGTGGACCTCACCGGGCGCCGGACCGTGCGTCTGGTGGTCGAACCGCTGACCGCCTTCGACACGGTGGCGCTCGCCGACTGGGCCGAGTCGAAGTTCACCTGCCGGTAGCGGACGCGGCCCCGGCTCAGATGCCGGTGGCGGCCGGCGTGCTGTTCAGCTCACGCAGGGCGTCCTCCTCGGTGAGGGAGGCGCCGCGCGAGCGCTCGGCCGCGTAGCGCCGCGCGGTCAGCGTCGTGCGGGCGGTCTCGTCGACCTCCGCGGCGCGGGTGCGCTCCGGCTCGGGGCGGACGCTCCCGGCCCGCCAGTGGTCGGCGGCGGCGTACAGCCGTACCGCCCCGGCGAGATCGCCGAGCCTGGCCAGCAGGTCGGCGCCGACGTCCACCAGGGCCGCCGTGATCACCTCGGCGCACCGGTACTCCACCGCCTCGCGCAGCCCCTCGGCCACGATCGGCAGCGCCCGCGCGGGACCGTGCTCCTGGGCCGTGAGCATGGCCTCGACCACGCGGATCGCGGCCCCGAACTGCGGAGGCGCGGAACCGGCCGCCGTGGCGTCCCGGGCGTACTCGTAGCATTCGCGCGCCCGGGGCAGGTCGCCGTCGTAGTGCGCCAGGATCGCCCGCAGCAGCGCCACGTACGCCTTCGACTCCGCCACCCCGTACCGGTCGGAGGCCTCGCCCGCGCGGTCGAGGGCGATCCGGGCGCCCGCCCGGTCGCCGGAGCGGAAGGCGATCTCGGCGAGCCGGGCGAGCAGGAACGGCGTCTCCGCGTACGCGCCGACCTCGTGGGCGAGCCGCAGCGCCTCCCGGTACTCTCCCTCCGCCGCCGCGAACCGGCCGCGCGCCATGTCCGCCTCGCCCGCCGCGCTGCACACCTGCGCCCTCATCCAGCGGTCCCCGACCCGCCGGCCGAGGACGCGCAGCTCGGCCAGGTCCTCGTCGACGCCCCGCAGGTTGCCGGGTGAGTCGACCATGATGTGGGTGCGGTACATCAGGGAGACGCCTACCTCCCAGTCGCCGCCGTACTCCCGGCAGTTGTCCACCACGGCGGACATGTCCGGGGCGATGTCCACGGCCGGGCCGCCCAGGGTCCAGGCGGTGAGCGGCCAGATGAGGCCGGGCAGCCGGGCGGCCCGGGGACCGCCCGGCTCGAACGCGGCCCTGATGAGCGAGAGGTACCGCGGGGTCCGCTCGTCCGCGACCAGGTCGGGCTGGCCGGACTCGGCGGCCAGGAACAGGTCGTACAGCCTGAGGTCCATACGCAGCTCGCACAGCGGGTGCCCGGCCCCGGCGTCGGGGGCGGCCAGGAACGCGCCCACGGGGTCCGCCGCGTCGGCGAGCGCGCGCAGCTCGTCCGGACCGGCGTCCTCGGGCAGGGCGTCCCGGGCGACGCCCAGGCGCAGTACCGCGCGGAACGAGGCCGTCGCCTCCTGGCGGTAGTTGCGCAGCCACCAGAACCAGCCGACGGCGAGGACGATCCGGCCCGCCTGTACCTCGTCGCCCGCGCGCATCGCCCGGTCGAGGGCCGCGCGGATGTTGTCGAGGTCGGTCTCCAGGCGGCGGATCCAGGGCAGTTGCTCCCCGGAGCGCAGTCGCGGCTCCGCCTCCTCCACGAGCGCGCGCACCCAGGTGCCGTGCCGCCGCTCGGCCGCCGCACGCAGCCCGGGAAGCTCCGCGGCGCGCTCGACGGCGTACTCGTGGATGGTCTCCAGCATGCGGTAACGCATACCGCCCGTGCCGTCCGGGGTGGCGACGATCAGGGACTTGTCGACGAGCGCGCCGACGAGGTCGGCGGCCGGTCCGGTGCACACGGCCTCCGCCGCCGTGAGGTCCCAGCCACCGGCGAAGACGGACACCTCGCGCAGCATGGTCCGCTCCCGCTCGTCGAGCAGGTCCCAGGACCAGTCGACGACCGCGCGCAGGGTCTGCTGGCGGGGCAGGACCGTACGGCTGCCGGCGGTGAGCAGGCGGAAGCGGTCGTCGAGCCGGTCGGCGATCTGCCGGGGCGTCAGCAGCCGCAGCCGGGCGGCCGCGAGCTCGATGGCGAGCGGCAGCCCGTCCAGGCGGCGGCAGATCTCGTCGACGGCCGCCGCGTCGCCCGGCGCGGCACCGGTCCCCGTCCCCGTCCCCGTCCCCGGGCGGACGGTGGCCGCGCGCTCCTCGAAGAGACGGTGTGCGTGCTCGGGAGCGAGGGGCTCGACCGGGCGCACCGACTCGCCGGGGACGCCCAGGGGTTCACGGCTGGTGGCGAGGACCGTGAGTCCCGGGCAGTGGGTGAGCAGGGTCTCGGCGAGAGCGGCCGCCGCTTCGATGACGTGTTCGCAGTTGTCAAGGATCAGGAGCTGGCTGCGCGGGGCGCAGTACTCGACGAGCAGGGCCGTGGGGTCGGTCTGCACGGTCGCCAGCTCGTTGGTCATGAGCACGGTCTCGCGCAGACCGAGCGCGCTCACCACCGCGCCCGGCACCGCCTCGGGCCGGTCGAGCGGGGCGAGCTCGACGAGCCATGCCTGTGGGAGCCCGGCGGCGGCCTCCTCGGCGAGACGGGTCTTCCCGGAGCCGCCCGGTCCGGTGAGGGTGACGAGACGGGCCCTGTGCAATTCGGAACGAACGGCTTCGAGTTCGGGTTCCCGGCCCACGAAGGAGGTAAGACGCGGACGGAGGTTGCCGGTGCGGGGCGGGGGCGCGCCGAGGGGGTCGGGTTCCGGCGTGAGCAACGACGCGTGCAGCGCCTGGAGTTCCGGGCCGGGGACGGCGCCGAGGCCGTCGGCGAGGGTGCGGCGGGCGGTCTCGTAGGCGGCGAGCGCGTCCGCCGGGCGGCCGGTGTCGCACAGGGCGCGGATGAGCAGGGCGTGCAGCGACTCGTCGTACGGGTGGTCCGTGGTGAGCCCGGTCAGCTCCGGTAGGGCGTCGGCGGCGCGGCCGAGGCGGAGGGCGGCGTCGGCGCGGGCGCGGGTGGCTTCCAGCCGGAGCGCCGCCGGGCGGACGGCGGCCGCCACCCGGTCGGGGAGGTCGGCGAGGGCGGGGCCGCGCCAGAGGGCGAGGGCCTCGGTGAGGAGGCGGTGGGCCGCCGCCGGGTCGCCGGCGGCGAGGGCCTGGCCGCCCTCGCGTACCTGCCGCTCGAAGACATGCAGGTCGACGTCGTCCGCCGTGGCCGCCAGCCGGTAGCCGCCGGGGCCGGACGTGATGCTGTCCTTGCCGAGGCTGCGGCGGAGCCGGCCGACGAGGGCCTGGAGTGCGGCCGGGGCGTCCTGGGGCGGGTCGTCGTCCGCCGCCCAGATCTCCTGGATGAGGATCTCGGGGGTGAGGGTGCGGGCGGGGTGCAGGGCGAGGACGGTGAGCAGCGCGCGGAGACGGGGGCCGCCGACGGGTATGGGGGCGCCCTGCTCATCGGTGGCTTGGGCCGTGCCCAGGATTCGGTACCGCACCGGGTCATTGTCACCGGGGACCGGCCGAAGGGGCACGGAGTTTCGACGGGGGGTGTGTCGGGGGCCGCGGGGTGGGGCCGGGGAGGGTGGGGACGCGGGGTGGGGACGCTTACCGGCGCTGGCAGGGTCCCCCCGCGCCCACCCGTGCCGCCCTGCGGCACGCCTGCCCGCGGCTATATGAACCACGACCCGCGAACGTCGCGCCCCGCCAGAACCCCGCGGAACAGCACGAACCCGCGGACGTCGTGCCCCGTCAGGGGCGCGGGGAACTGCGCGGGTGACCCCCACCGGGCCGCGGCCGAGCCACGAGGGTCCCACCCCCGATGCGGGGGGCCGGGGGCGGCAGCCCCCGGACATGTCGGCCCCCTCCCCGGAGGGTCACGCCCCCGAGGCCAACGCCCCCCTCATCGGCCTCACCCCCGCCGGCACCGCACGCGCGCGTGCCGGCGTCCCCGTCCAGCACGTGCCCCGCCGGGACAGCAGCCGGCGCAGCCACAGCTCCAGGGAGACCAGGTCGGCCAGCCCGTCCAGCGGCAACGGCTCACCCGCGGCCGCCGAGCGGAGCGCCTTGCGGACGACTCTCGCCTCCACCAGGCCCGCCTGGGCGAGCAGCGGCGTCGCGAAGAGGGAGATCAGGTCGTCGGCGGCCACGCGCAGCCCGGTGCGGGTGGCCGCCGCCGAGGAGGCGTGGGAGGGGGCGCCCCAGCCCGGCGGGAGGTCGGTGACGCCGGCCCCCTCCAGGACCGTACGGAGGATCGCGGCACGGGCGCCCGGCTGGACGCGCAGGGCCTCGGGGAGGTCGCGGCAGGCGCGGACCACCTGGTTGTCCAGGAAGGGGGCGTGCAGGCGCTGGGAGCGGATCTCCGCCGCCTGCTCCAGGACGCGGAGGTCGGCGGCGTGCCGGGCCAGCACCGCACGCGCGCGGTAGTCTCCGGGGCGCTGCCCGGGGCCGACGCCGGAGCGGTTCGCCGACCCCTGGAGCAGAACCGATACTTCAGCGAGGGCCTCACCGGTCAGCCAGCGCGCCGCCGGGCCCGGTCTCGCCCAGGTGAGCGCCGCGAGGGACGCGCCCACCGCGCCTCCGGGATCGTCGAACCGGCGCCGCAGCAGGCGCTCGGCGAGGGACTCGACGCCCGCGCGGTACGGCGTACGCGCCAGTCGCCGTGCCGCGCCGTACACGCGCGCGGGGACCATCACCGAGCCGTCGGCCTTGGCCAGCGCGGCGACCGGGCGGACGAGGTGGCGGCGTTTGCGGTCCATCAGCAGGTCGGCGAGGCGCGCGGGGTGTGCGTCGAGGACCTGGCGGGCGCCGTAGCCGGTGAAGTGGTCGGCGCTGCCCGCGGCGAGCCGGGCGCGGTGCCGGGCGGCGGAGATCAGCGACGGGCCCGGTTCGTCGGTCAGGGGGCCGTCGAGGTCGGCGTACGGCAGCGTCTCCTCGCCGCCGGTGACCACCACGTGGTGCAGGCGCGGGTTGGCGGCGAGGGTGCCCGCGCGCTGGAGTTCGGCCTCGCGGCCGCCCACGGCCAGGTCGTTGAAGGTCACGGCCAGGAGCCGCTCGCCGGCGCCCGTGCCGTGGCCGAGGACCGTGCCGGGCATGCCGGGCAGGCCCGCGGCGAGCAGCGCGAGCGTCCCCGACGCCGGGCCGCCGGAGAGGTCGGCGCCGATGCCCGGGACCGGCATCCCGCGCGCCGCGCGACGCTCGGCGGGGCCCATGCCGGGTACCGGACCCGGGTCGATGTCCGGGACGTGCCGGGGTGCCGACAGCCGCGCGCGTACCGCTTCTACGAGTGCGTCCCGTACCGCGTCCACCGCGCTGTCCGGGTCGGCGGAGGGGGCCGCGACCGCGAGCGAGGCGACCTGCTCGTATCCGGCGACCTCGCGCGCCCCGGTGCGCAGGATCAGCGCATGCCCCGGCGGAATGCGCCGCACGCCCTCGTACGGGGTCGAGTCGTGCACCGCGGCCGGCACGTCGGGGGCGGCGAGCAGGGCCGCGAGGTGGCCGTAGTCGAGGTTGGCCTCGATGAGGTCGGCGAGCGGCAGCGCGGCCGTGGCGTAGGCCGTACCGCCTGCCCAGGGGCTGTGGAAGACGGGGCGGGCGCCCGCGAGGTCGCCGCAGACCGTGACCCGGCGGCCGACCTGGACGACGGCCGTGTAACTGCCGGACCAGGCGGTCAGATGCCGGAGTGCGCCCCCGCGCGCCGTGAAGAGGCCGAGGCGCAGTTCCTCGTCGGTGGCGCCGCAGGTGCCGAGGACGGCGATGCGGTTCTGTGCGTCGGCCTTGATGACACGCACCTCGTCGGGGCGCCAGTCACCCACCGCCCAGAGCGGGTCGGGGTCGCCCCACAGGAGCTGGGAGCCGACGGGGTGGACGGTCTCGCCGTCGTAGCCCATGGCGCCGGCGGAGCCGAGCGTGGCGGCACCGGAGGCGGTGCTGCTCCATCCCACCAACCACCGCATCGACGCCTCCACAGGCTGTGGACAACCATGCACGGGTACGAACCGGGTCCCCATGCTGCCATGAAGGACGCGGTCCGGAGGGGCGGTGGGGCCGCCTTTGATCCATGGAAGATTGAACGGAGTTGCCGCAGGACGGGCCACGCGCGCGTGCCGTGGAGGGGCCGCGGCGGGAGTCGGCCGCCGTACGGCACCAGGTGACTGCGACGCGAATGCGCCCCCTGTACGCTCCCCCAAGACGCCCTTCGCGCCCTCAATTACCGTGGTAGGAGCGTTGGACCCTCGCGAAAGGTGGGGTCGATTTTCGGCCAAATCGGCGATGGCCGCGCGGACTTGCGCACGCTCCGTACATGCTTTGCGCATCGCACGTACGCGTGTCAGGACACGCACAGTCCGGGAGGCGGGCATCGCCTCCCGGACCGGTCCGCCACCCGCGGGGATGAAGGTGGCGGTGTCCCCCAGCCCACTGGATCCAGTACAGCGGGCCGACCCACGCACCAACCATGGAACCGCTCCCCCGATGGCCGGAGAAGAGCGCACGGGCGGGCGCACGGCCACACGGCGGGGGCACGTCGCGACAGGTCGTGCACGGTGCGTATCTGGGCCGCACTCGCGTACGGACCACAATCCCGCCATCCGGAACAATGCCTCTTAACGCTTGGGATGCGGCGAACTACGCTGGGTTTACGAATGCCGCGTGGTTATGCCAGCGCGGCAGCCGTCTGTGTCGAGGGGTGGCGCATGTCCAGGGAGCAACGCGGGCCGAACGAAAAGCTCGGCGCCGTTCTCGCCCTCGCGGGAATCAGCAACGCAGGACTCGCGCGACGCGTCAACGATCTTGGCGCTCAACGCGGGTTGACTCTTCGCTACGACAAGACGTCGGTGGCGCGCTGGGTGTCGAAGGGCATGGTGCCGCAGGGCGCCGCCCCGCACCTCATCGCTGCCGCGATCGGCCAGAAGCTGGGCCGCCCGGTGCCGCTCCACGAGATCGGCCTGGCGGACGCGGATCCCGCACCCGAGGTGGGCCTCGCCTTCCCCAGGGACGTCGGCCAGGCGGTGCGGTCGGCGACGGAGCTGTACCGTCTCGACCTCGCCGGCCGCCGGGCCGGTTCCGGGGGCATCTGGCAGTCGCTGGCCGGATCGTTCGCAGTAAGCGCATACGCAACGCCCGCCTCGCGTTGGCTGATAACCCCCGCCGACAGTTCGGTCGCGCGCGAGGCGAACGCCGTGGACGGTTCGGGCGCACCGCTCAAAGTCGGCCACAGCGACGTGCAGAAGCTGCGGGAGGCCGCCGAGGACGCCAGACGCTGGGACTCCAAGTACGGCGGCGGCGACTGGCGGTCGTCGATGGTGCCGGAGTGTTTACGCGTGGAGGCGGCGCCGCTGCTGCTCGGCGCGTACTCCGACGAGGTCGGGCGGGCGCTGTTCGGGGCGAGCGCGGAACTGACCCGGCTGGCCGGGTGGATGGCCTTCGACACCGGGCAGCAGGAGGCCGCGCAGCGGTACTACATCCAGGCGCTGCGGCTCGCCCGCGCGGCGGCCGACGTGCCGCTCGGCGGGTACGTGCTGGCCTCGATGTCCCTCCAGGCGACCTACCGGGGCTTCGGCGACGAGGGCGTCGACCTCGCGCAGGCCGCGGTGGAGCGCAACCGGGGGCTGGCGACCGCGCGGACCATGAGCTTCTTCCGGCTGGTCGAGGCGCGGGCCCACGCGCGCGCCAATGACGCGCAGGCCGCGGGGGCCGCGCTGAAGGCCGCGGAGGGGTGGCTGGAGCGGGCCCGGGAAGGGGACAACGATCCTTCCTGGCTGGGCTTCTACGGCTACGACCGGTTCGCCGCGGACGCGGCCGAGTGCTACCGGGACCTGAAGGCTCCGCGGCAGGTGCGGCGCTTCACCGAACAGGCCCTCTCCAAGCCGACGGAGGAGTTCGTGCGGTCGCACGGGCTGCGGCTGGTCGTCTCGGCCGTCGCCGAACTGGAGTCGGGCAACCTCGACGCGGCCTGCGAGCAGGGGGTGCGGGCCGTGGAGGTGGCCGGGCGGATCTCCTCGGCGCGGACCACGGAGTACGTGAAGGATCTGCTGCACCGGCTGGAGCCGTACGGGGACGAGCCGAGGGTGGTGGAGCTGCGGGAGCGGGCGCGGCCGCTGCTGATGGCGCCGGCGTGAGAGTCGCCTGAGCGTCTGCGGGGTTCGTGTCGCATCGCGGGTGCGGGTACGGGTGCGGGTGCGTGGGGGCTGGTCGCGCAGTTCCCCGCGCCCCTGACGGGGCGCATACGGCCCCGCGCCTCTGACCGGGCGCTTCACCAACCGTGCGTTTGAAGTGGCTGTCAGTGGCGCAGTGCACTATCGAGGTGGGAGGTGGTGCAGGTGCGCGCCGGGATTGCTTACGACTGTGACGTGCTCGTCGTCGGGGGTGGGATCGTCGGGCTGTCCACCGCGTATGCGATCACCCGTGCGGCGCCCGGGACCCGGGTCACCGTGCTGGAGAAGGAGGCCGGGCCGGCGAGGCACCAGACGGGCCGCAACAGCGGGGTCATCCACAGCGGGATCTACTACCGGCCCGGGTCGCTCAAGGCGCGGTACGGCGTCACGGGCGCCGCGGAGATGGTCAAGTTCTGCGCGGAGTACGGCATCGCGCACGCCGTCACCGGCAAGCTGATCGTCGCCACCGAGCGGGACGAGCTGCCCCGGCTGCACGCGCTCGTGCAGCGCGGCCGGGAGAACGGCATACCGGTGCGCGAGCTCGGCGGCGCGCAGATCGGGGAGTACGAACCCGAGGTGCGCGGGCTGGCCGCCATACACGTCGGGACGACCGGGATCTGCGACTTCGTGGGGGTCGCCCGGCAGCTCGGGGAGGCCTCGGGGGCGGAGATCCGGTACGGCGCCCAGGTGGTCCGCGTGGACCGGCGGCCGGAACGCGGCGTGGCCGTGCTCACCGCCCGCGGTGACGTCGTACGCGCGCGCGTGCTGGTCAACTGCGCGGGACTGTACTGCGACGAGATCGCGCGGCTGACCGGGGATGAGCCGGGGATGCGGATCGTGCCGTTCCGCGGGGAGTACTACGAGCTGGCGCGGCCGGAGCTGGTCCGGGGGCTGGTGTATCCGGTGCCGGACCCGGCGTTCCCGTTCCTCGGGGTGCACCTCACGCGCGGGATCGACGGAGGAGTGCACATCGGGCCCAACGCGGTGCCGGCGCTGGCCCGGGAGGGGTACGGGTGGGGCGTCGTACGGCCGCGGGAGGTCGCCGGGACACTGGCCTGGCCGGGCGCCTGGGCGCTGGCACGGCGGCACTGGCGGTACGGCGGCGGGGAGCTGCACCGGTCGGTGTCGAAGAAGGCGTTCACGGCGGCCGTACGGCGGCTGCTGCCCGCCGCCGGGGAGGAGGACCTGGTGCGGGCGGCCGCGGGGGTGCGGGCGCAGGCCGTGCTGCGGGACGGGACGCTCGTCGACGACTTCCTGATCAAGGAGGCACCGCGGGCGGTCCATGTGCTGAACGCGCCCTCGCCCGCGGCGACCGCCTCGCTGCCGATCGGGCGGGAGGTGGCACGGCGGGCACTGGAGACGCTGGACTCGGTATGACCCCGCCGGGCGTCCGGCGGGGGCCGTAAAATCGACGCACTGTGTCTGATTCCCGCAATGCCCCCGAAGCCCCCCGGCCCGCCGAGCTCACCGGGCACGCCCCCGGTGAGCACTCCGACCACGCCCCCGGGGTGTCCGTCCGGCACACCCGGGCCAAGGGGGAGCCGCGGTTTCCGGACGGGCCCAAGGCCGATCCCGCCGGGTCCCACTTCGAGCGGCGGATCCGCAGTTTCCAGCCGCGCCGCAGCCGGGTCACCGCCGGCCAGGCCGACGCGCTCCAGCGGCTGTGGCCCAAGTGGGGCCTGGACATCGACGGGCAGCGGATCGTCGACCTCGGCGAGCTGTTCGGGAACGCCGACCCGGTGGTGCTGGAGATCGGGTTCGGGATGGGCGAGGCGACCGCGCAGATGGCCGCCGAGGACCCGGGCGTCGACATCCTCGCCGTCGACGTGCACACGCCGGGGCAGGGGAACCTGCTCAACCTGGCCGAACAGAACGGGCTGTCCAACGTCCGGGTCGGGAACGGCGACGCGATCATCCTGCTCCGGGAGATGCTGAGGCCGGACTCGCTGGACGGGCTGCGCGTGTACTTCCCGGACCCCTGGCCCAAGAAGCGGCACCACAAGCGGCGGCTGATCCAGCCGGAGTTCCTCGATCTCGCCGCGACCCGGCTGCGGCCCGGGGCGATCGTGCACTGCGCGACGGACTGGGAGCCGTACGCCGAACAGATGCTCGAAGTGCTCGATGCCCACCCGGAGTTCGAGAACACACAGGCCGGCGGCGGTTTCGCGGCACGTCCGGCGCACCGGCCGCTGACCCGTTTCGAGGGCCAGGGACTGGACAAGGGACATGTGGTGAACGATCTGCTCTTCCGCCGCGTACAGCACCCGGTGCCGCAGAGCGAGCGGCACCGTCAGGAGTCACCTCGTTAGGGTCGATGCCGTGGCCACCTCCCCGCCGCCGTACCCGCCGTATCCGTCGTACCCACCGGACCGCGCCGACGGCGGTCTGCGGCACCCGCACTGGTGGCAGCGGCGCTGGGTGCGGTACGGAGCGCTGAGCACGCTGCTCGCCCTCTCCGGACTGGTGATCATCGCGCTGGTGCGGCAGCAGACGGGGACCGAGGGCTTTCTCGTCGGGCTCGGGCTCGCGGTCCTGCCCGTGCCGCTGCTCGTCGGCGCGTTCCGGTGGCTCGACCGGGTGCAGCCCGGCCCCTGGCGGAACGTGCTGTTCGCGTTCGCCTGGGGCGCCTGCGCGGCGGCCCTGATAGCCATCGTCGCCAACAGTTTCGCGACGAAGTGGATAGCGACGGCGACCGCGGATCCGAGCAGCGCGGACCGGCTCGGGGCGACCGTGATAGCGCCGGTCGTCGAGGAGTCGGCGAAGGCGGCGGCCGTGCTCCTCGTCTTCCTGTTCCGCAGACGGGACTTCACCGGGATCGTCGACGGGGTGGTGATAGCCGGGGTCACCGCGACCGGGTTCGCGTTCACCGAGAACATCCTCTACCTCGGGACGGCCTTCGGGACCGACCAGCTGACCGGGGACAGCGGGATCGCCTCCGTCACCGCCGCGACGTTCTTCGTGCGCATCGTGATGTCGCCGTTCGCGCACCCGCTCTTCACCGTCCTCACCGGCATCGGCTTCGGCATCGCCGCGCTCTCCGGGGAGCGGCAGCGGGCGCGGCGCGTGCTGGTGCCGGTCGCCGGGCTGCTGCTCGCGATGAGCATGCACGCGTTCTGGAACGGGTCCTCGACGTTCGGGCAGCTCGGGTTCTTCGCCGTGTACGGCATGTTCATGGTGCCGGCGTTCGGGGTGCTGACCTGGCTGGCCGTCTGGACGCGGCAGCGGGAGCTGCGGACCGTGCGGGAGGAGTTGCCGGCGTACGTCTACACGGGCTGGCTGGGGGCGGCCGAGCCGTTCGTGCTCGGGTCGATGCGGGCCCGGCAGCTGGCCCGGGAGTACGCCGCGTACCACTTCGGGAAGGCGGCGGGGCGGTCGGTCGCCGAGTACGAGGGGTACGCGACGACGCTGGCCCTGCTGCGGTGGCGGGGGCAGCGGGGGCGGGCGGGAGCCGACTTCGTGGTGCGGGAGCGGGAGCTGCTGGCGGAGTTGTGGAGCCGACGGGAGCTGGTCCGCCCGGCCCTGGAGTACGCGGCCCGGACGGCCGCGCCGGGCGGGTGGCCGGGATACGCCGGCCACCCGCCGTCGGTCTGTGCGGCACCGGGGTGGTACGGGACGGCGGTGCCGTATCCGGCCTACAACCCGTACCGGAGCTGACGCCCGGCGGCTGCGGACGGCTCGGCACCGCCGGAATGCGCCGCGACGGCTGAGCGCCGTTGCGGCGGCGGACAGGAAGGTGACCGGCGAAGAGAAAGCAGCAAGCCGAACGCCCCCGGGGACGCGGGGAACTGCGACGTGCCCCGTAAGGGGCGCGGGGAACTGCGCGATCGGCCACGACGGCGCTGTGCTGCGCAGCGGGCCGGCGTTCTGACGGCGGGCGCCGGCCGGCGGGGCGTCAGGCGGAGGCCGTGGTGAGGCGGGACAGTTCCTGGTCTGTCAGCTGCAGGTCGGCCACGGCAAGCAGCGGCGGGAGTTGTTCGAGGGTGCGGGCCGAGGCGATCGGGGACGTGACGGTGGGCTGGGCCGCCAGCCAGGCCAGGGCGACCGTGGGGACGGCGACGGAGTGGGTCTCGGCGATCTCGTCGAGCGCGGTGAGGACCTTCTGGCCGCGGGCCGACTCCAGGTACTGGGCGGCGCGGCCCGCCCGCGGGCTGTCGACCGTCGTACCGGGACGGTACTTGCCGGTGAGGAAGCCGGCCGCCAGGGCGAAGTAGGGGACGGCCGCGAGCCCGGTGCGGGAGGCCAGGTCCTGGAGGGAGCCCTCGTAGGTGTCCCGGGAGACCAGGTTGTAGTGGGGCTGGAGGGCGACGTACCGGGCGAGGCCCTCACGGTCGGAGAAGTCGAGGGACTCCTGGAGGCGTTCGGCGGTGATGTTGGACGCGGCGATGTGCCGGACCTTGCCCGCCCGCACCAGCTCGTCCAGCGCGCCGATGATCTCCTCGACCGGGATCTCGGGCTTGTCGAAGTGCGTGTAGTAGAGGTCGATGTGGTCGGTGTCGAGGCGGCGCAGGGAGGCCTCCGCCGCGGCCTTGATGTTGGCGGCGGACAGCCCCGGGTACCCGGGGTGCTGGCTGACCTTCGTCGCGATGACGACGTCGTCGCGGTTGCCGCGCGCCCTGACCCACTTGCCGATGATCGTCTCGGACTCGCCGCCCTGGTGGCCGTCGATCCACGCCGAGTACGAGTCGGCGGTGTCCACGAAGTTGCCGCCCGCGGCGGCGTAGGCGTCGAGGACGGCGAAGGAGGTCGCCTCGTCGGCGGTCCAGCCGAAGACGTTGCCGCCGAGGGCGAGCGGGAAGACCTCCAGGTCGGAGGAGCCGAGCTTGTGCAGGGAAGGGGAAGCGGAAGAAGCAGTCATGCCTCACTTCAACACGCGTCGCCGGGCGCCCCATGCCGACGCAACACGAAGTTCTCGTAAAACGGAGCGGCGGCCCCGACAGTCCCCGGGCGGGGAGAGTCGTCAGGGCCGCCGGGGAACACGGTCGCCGTGGCACCGGTCAGGGGTTGAGGCCCTTGCCGCGCAGCCAGGTCATGGGGTCGATGGCGGTGGCCTGGCCGCCCGGGTGGACCTCCAGGTGGAGGTGCGGGCCGGTGACGTTGCCGGTGGCGCCCACACGGCCGATGACGTCACCGGTGGAGACCTTCTGGCCGACCTTGACGCCGATCGAGGACTGGTGGCAGAACCACAGCTCGGTGCCGTCGTCGAGGGTGATGATCGTGCGGTAGCCGTAGGAGCCGGCCCAGCCCGCCTCGGTGACCGTGCCGCTGTGCACGGCCTTGATCAGCGTGCCGGTGGGCGCGGCGAAGTCGAGGCCGGTGTGGTAGCCGGAGGACCACATGGAGCCGGCCTGGCCGAAGGTGCCGGTGATCGTGTATGAGACGACGGGCAGCGTGTACTGCTTGGCCAGCGCGGCGAGCCGGGCCTGCTCGGCCTTCTGCTTCGCGGAGGCCTCGGCCTTGTCCTTGGCGTCGGCGGCCTTGGCGGCGGCCGCCTGCTCCGCCTTGGCCTCGGCGTCGGCGACCGCCTTGTCGGCGGCGGCGACGGCCTTGGCACTGGCCTTGGTGTCGAGCTGGCTCCGCTGCTGCGCGGCCTGCGCGATGATCCGGCTGCGCAGCGCCTCACCGGCGTCGGAGGACGAGGAGTCCGCGTCGGTGGCGGTCGTCGTGGTGACGCTGCTGAGCGCGGTCTGGGTGGCCTGGTGGCCGGTGCCCTCGCCGAGCAGGGAGCTGACGGAGGTCGGCAGGTCGGGCAGCGAGATGGAGACCGGCGGCTTGCCGGTGTTGGCGCTGGCCATGCCGCCCGCGCCGACGGCGGCGATGACGCCGACGCCGAGAACCGTGGAGCTGCGGGCGAGCCCGCCGCCGCGCTGCTTGGCGACCCGGTGCCGGCCGCGTGAGGAGAGGGACTCCTCGGTGGGGTTCCACTCCTCCCAAGGGCCCTCGTCGGAGCGGTAACTGCCGTAGCCGAAGGTGTCGGGCTGACGCTGGCTGGGCACGAACGGGGCTGTCGGAGCAGGCGGGTTGGACGCCACGCGGGCGCACTCCTTTCCTTCCGCCGCCTACCGGGTTAGCTGACGGGTTCGGAGCGGGAAGGTCTCCTACGCGCGTATACCGGCCGTTTCCTACCCGGCGGTAGCCGTGCGATTCACCCCAAGGTGGTGGTTCCCCGGTTCCCTTGCGGGATTCGGCGCGTGCGCACGGAGCCATCTCGGGTGACGGCTGGGACGACCGCGCTGCGTTATCGAACGTTAATAGACGTGGCTATGAGATTCCAAGCCGTTCGTCTTGATCATTAAGCTTTCAAAGCTTGGACTTACCGGCCACTAACGGTCAAAAACGGTCGAGTTGGCGGTGCTCGCTGCTCAGCTCGGGAGTCATCAGGAGTCACACAGGTTTTGATGGTGACTCAGTTGTGATGCACAGGGCGGCCGCCCGGACACCGAGTGTGACCGGGCGCGGGGTCGGCGCTCAGGGCCGTCGTACGGCGAGCAGCGCCATGTCGTCCGTCATGCCGCCGCCGGTGTGCCGGCGCACCTCGGCCGCGAGCCGGGCGAGCAGCGTGCCGGGGGCGGCGGCGGTCCGGCCGGTCAGCCGCCGCTCGGGGTCGTAGAACCGGCCGTGCGCGTCCCGTGCCTCGGAGAGGCCGTCGGTGTGCAGCAGCAGCGTGGCCCCGCTCGGGAAGGCGTGCTCGGCCGCCCGGTCGGGCCACGTGCCCAGCTCGCCCATCCCGAGCGGTAGCGCGGACTCCGGCGCCCGCACCGGGCGCACCTCGCCGTCACCGTGCAGCAGCAGCGGCGGCGGATGACCGCGGTTGACGACCCGGAGCGTGCCGTCGCCGTGCGGGAGCTCGGCGAGTACGGCGGTGGTGAACCCCTCGTGGGCGTCGATCCCGCCGCGCCGGACGCCCTCGCGCGCCAGCGCCCGCTCCAGCCGCCCGGCGACCGCCTCCAGCGTGGCCTCCTGCTCGGCGGCCTCCCGGAACGCGCCGATGACCACGGCGACGGCGGCGACCGCGCCCATGCCCTTGCCGCGGACGTCGCCGACGACCAGCCGCACGCCGTACGGGGTGTCCTGGACGGCGTACAGGTCGCCGCCGATGAAGGTGCCCTCCTGGGCCGCCTCGTAGCGGGCCGCGATCTCGAAGCCGCCGATCCGCTCGGCGGGCTCGGGCAGGACGGCCCGCTGGGCGGCCTCGGCGATCTCACGGGCGGAGGCCAGACGCTGGTCGCCGATGCGGACGATCCGGTTGATGCCCGCGGCCAGGACGGCGACGGTGACCACGGTGACGATCTCGGTGACGGCGTCGGCGTCCGGGAGCACGGCGAACCGCGCGTGCACGGCGTAGGTGGCGAGGAGCGCGGCCAGGCCCGTGAGGACGGTGGTGCGCAGGGCGGAGAGCGGCGCGGCGATCAGCGGGGCGGCCGTGAAGAAGGGGACCGCGGTGAAGAACCGGGGGGTCAGGACGTCGTAGCAGACACCCGCGCCGATCAGCAGCGCGGGCAGGGAGCGGGCGAGGGCCCGGGAGAGCGTACGGACGGACGTGCGGGCGGACGTGCGGGCGGACGCCGGGCCGCGCAGCTCCGTCTCTCCACGGCCCAGCACGCGACCCCCCTGATGTCCCATGTGTTCGATGCCTGTCCGTCCAGGTTTGCGGCTGTGAGCGGGTGGGGCGAATGGTGTGGGCCGGGCGGATGAGTGCGGACGTGTGTGACGAGGAACACGTACCGGAACCCGTGCCTGGATACGACTCAGGGCCGGAATCCTCGAACTTGGATTCCGGCCCTGGGTTTCAGTAGCGGGGACAGGATTTGAACCTGCGACCTCTGGGTTATGAGCCCAGCGAGCTACCGAGCTGCTCCACCCCGCGTCGGTGAAACCAGCATACGTCATCCGAAGAGCAGAAGTCACACGGGTTACTTCCGGCGGACGCCGGAGGGGAGGGGAGGAGCGGCGGCTGTCCGGCTGACGGCCGGCGGGGGCTGGTCGCGCAGTTCCCCGCGCCCCTTCGTGGCTCGTTGCAGTGGCGCCCCTGAAGGGGTGCGGGGAACTGCGCGGGCAACCACGACGCACCCGCACCCGCACACCCGTCCCCGCCGCCCTCCCCGCCACCCACCGCAGGGTCAGCCGAGGAGATGCCCGTTCGGCGCCTTCGCCTGCGCCTCGTACTCGCCCAGCACCAGCACCTCCACCCCCGCCTCCCGCAGCGTCCCCGTCCCGTCGGCCGCCGTCACGAACGTGTCCGGCTCGCGCCATGCCGTCACCACCCGCCGTACCCCGGCCCGGAGGATCAGCTCGGCGCACGGGTGCGGGCGGGAGGCGCGGTGGGTGCAGGGTTCGAGGCTGGTGTAGACCGTGGCCGTGGCCAGCCTGGGGTCGGCCGGGGGGATCTTGGCCAGCGCCGCCTCCTCCGCGTGCACCACGGGGTCGCCGGCCTCCCGGGAGTGGCCGCGGGCCAGCTCCGTGCCGTCGGCCGCGACCACCACCGCGCCCACGCTGAACGCGGTCCGGGAGGGCGGACAGTGGGCCGCCAGTTCGCAGGCGAGCCGCAGCCAGTGCCGGTCCGCGGCGGCCGCCGACCCGCCGGTGCCGGGGGCCGTGGGCTCGTAGCGCATGAGGACGACGTCCTCGATACGGCGGGTGTCCAGGAGCCGGAGCCGCCCGGCCTGGTACCCGCCCGGCCCGAACAGGCGCGGTGCCTTCGGGTCGCCGACGAAGAGCGGGGCCAGGACCAGCTGGAGCTCGTCGGCGAGGCCCTGCTGGAGCAGCTGGGTGTGGACGGTGCCGCCGCCCTCGACCATCAGGCGCCGCACCCCCCGGACGTCGTACAGGTGAGCGAGGAGCGGCCGCCAGCCGAGGCCGGCGCCGAGGGGGACCACATCGGCGGCGATCCCGAGGGCACGGGCCCGCCGTGCGCCCTCGTCCGTCGTGTACACGGTCTTCTCGCCGCCGGTGTGCCAGAACTTCGCGTCCGGGTCGAGGTCGCCGGTCGCGGTGACCGTGACCTTGAGGGGGTACTCGGGCCGGCCGGCGGCGACCCGGGCCGCGCGCCGCTCCGGGGAGTTGACCAGGAGCCGGGGGTTGTCCGCGCGGATGGTGCCGGCGCCGACCAGGATGGCGTCGACGGAGGCCCGTACCTCGTCGACGCGGTCGAAGTCGGCGGGGGACGAGAGCAGGAGCCGGTCGGGGCCGGTGTCGTCGAGGTAGCCGTCGAGGGAGACGGCGGCGGACAGCAGGACGTGGGGGTACGGCATCGACTGCGCTCCCTGACACGGACGCTTGGTTAAAGTTTGAAACAAACCTACACTGGTCGCATGACGACTCGCTGGCTCACCCCGAAGGAGCAGCGCGCCTGGCGCGCCTACATGGCGGCGACGAACCTCCTGGAGGACGCGATCGACCGGCAGCTCCAGCAGGACGCCGGCATGCCGCACCTGTACTACGGCATCCTCGCCAACCTCTCCGAGGAGCCGGAGCGCAAGCTGCGCATGACCGATCTCGCCCAGAAGGCGAAGATCACCCGGAGCCGGCTGACGTACGCCGTGACGCGGCTGGAGAAGGACGGGCTGATCCGGCGCGAGGACTGCCAGTGGGACAAGCGGAGCAGCTTCGCGATCCTGACGGACGAGGGCATGGCGGTGCTGGAGCGCACCGCGCCGGGGCACGTGGAGACGGTACGGGCGGCGGTCTTCGACCATCTCTCCGACGAGCAGGTGGAGCAGCTGGAGGAGATCAGCTCCGTGATCACGCGGGCGCTGGAGGGTGACGAGTCGGCCCCGCACCCGCCGTCGGACAAGCTGCCGTGGCGGCGCCGGTCGTCGTCCCCCTGTTCCGGATCCTGAACCCGGCCCTCCCGCCTCTCCCGCCCCTCCCGGCCGTGCACTCGATTTCACGGAACCGTACGGAAATCTGTTGCTTCAAATTTAAAGCATGGGGTAGGGTTCCAGCCGTGGATCTGCTTCAAATCTGAAGCAGGTACCCGCGACGTCCCACTGGAGAACCCGATGACCGACTTCCCCGCCGCCACCCAGCGCGCCCGCGTCCGGGTCCCGCTGCGTTTCAACGACGGTTACAGCGTCGACACCGAGCTCGTCACGTTCCACGGACTGGCCGACGGGCAGGAGCACGTCGCCGTCGTCCTCGGCGAGCCGGCCCCCGGCACCCTCCCGCTGGTGCGCCTGCACTCCGAGTGCCTGACCGGCGACGTCTTCGGCTCGGCCCGCTGCGACTGCGGACCCCAGCTGCGCGAGGCCGTCGAGCGCATCGCCGACCGCGGTGGCGTCCTGCTCTACCTGCGCCAGGAGGGCCGCGGCATCGGCCTCTACAACAAGCTCGACGCCTACGCCCTCCAGGACCAGGGCCTGGACACCTACGAGGCGAACGCCGCCCTCGGCCTCCCCGAGGACGCCCGCGACTACACCGCCGCCGCCCAGATGCTGGCCGCCCTCGGCATCACCGACCTCGACCTGCTCTCCAACAACCCCGACAAGGCCGAGCAGTTGCGCGGCCTCGGCGTCACCGTCCGGGACCGCGTCCCGACCGGCGTCTTCAGCACCGCCCACAACGTCCGCTACCTGCGGGCGAAGGTCCTGCACACCCAGCACACGCTGCCGCTGGCCGAGTTGACGGAGCGCAGCGCGGGCTGAGCGGCGCCCGGTGCGGTGTACTGGCGACGACAGGCACACCGACGAGGGGGAGCCACCGTGGACGACCGGCTGACGCGTGTTCTCGACGACCTCCACCGGGAGGGCCGGGCGCACGACGGCCCACTGGCCGACCGGCTGCTGAGGCTGCGCAACATGACCCCGGACGCGGCCCGGCTGATCGCGACCCTGATCCGGGCCCGGCGCGCCACGTCCGTCCTGGAGATCGGCACCTCCAACGGCTACTCGGCGATCTGGTTCGCCGACGCCGTCCGCGACACGGGCGGGCGGCTGACGACCGTGGAGCTCGACGCCGACCGGGTCACGGCCGCGCGGGCCAACCTGGCACGCGCGGGGGTCGCGGCCCATGCGGACGTCGTCCACGGCGACGGCGCCGATGTGCTCGCCGGGGCCCCCGACGCCTCCTTGGACCTGATCGTCCTCGACGCGGAACGGCCCGCGTACACCGACTACTGGCCGCGGCTGCGGCGCGTCCTGACGCCGTACGGCGTGCTGGCCGTCGACAACGCGGTGAGCCACCGGGAGCAGGTGGCCGCGCTCCGCGAACTCCTCACTGCCGAGCAGGAGTTCGCCGTCGCCCTGCACGAGGTGGGCGACGGGGTACTGACCGGCGTCCGGGTGCGCGCGGGCCGGCCGGCGTAACCCTCCAGGCCGGCGCCGAGGTCGGGGCCCCGGATCCAGAGGCCGCACGGCCCCCGCAACGAGGCAGCGCCCGACCCGACCGAAGTCGGACCAGGCGCTGCACAGCAGGTCAGGGGCCAGATCCCCCGCCCACCACCCGTAGGCCGTGTGGGACTCGAACCCACAACCAATGGATGAAAAGTCCTGGCTGGATCTTGCCGGGTGGTTCCTGACGCTGCTTCGGTTTCCGGATCCGCCTGGTCAGGACAGGGTCCGCGTGACCTTCGGTCCGGTCCCTGACAGCCGGTGCCATCTCGTCCGCTCACGCATCGCTCACGCAAAAAGGTCGGCTGAGCAGTGCTTTCGACGTCGGCGCCGCCTTCTGGAGTCAGTCTGCGGCAGATGCGTCCACGTCCGCCAGACACCGCTCGTTGATCGTCGGCGGAAAAGCAGCAGCAGCCGGCCGAGACCAGAGAGCGCCACGTTGTGCCTTGTCAGAGACGGTCCGGGGGAGGCTGCTCACCATCAAGGTGCCGCATCGCGTACGCGCGTTCATCCGGATGTCGTGCCAGGCGTGCCATCGCCCACGCGGTGTGCGCCGGGGATCTCCACCACCGACTCGTGGCCGGGGATGTGCATCTGCCCGAGACGCTCGGCGTCCTCCACCTTCCACCCCTGCACGAGGTAGCTGTCGCTGCTCTGTCGCCGCCGTCCGATAAACGGCGTGGTGACGGCACGTTCACGTCGTACAGGCACGCCTCGGCAACGTCCGGCCGCGAGCTCGGCCTCGGGCGCCGTCTCCTCGACGCACTCGCCTGCCGCCCGCCCCGCCCCTGACCTTGGCCCATGACGGGCCCCGCGGTAGACGCGTGGGCAAAGCCCGCATTCAAGGGGCGGGTACCACCTGTGCGGCCAGTATCGCGGCGGCCAGCAGTTCCTCGCGGGGCGCGTCGGAGGCCGCGTTGACGGCGAGGCCCTCGGCGGTGGCCATGAGGAAGCGGGCCAGGGCCTTGCAGTCGGTGTCAGCCGACAGGTCTCCGTCCGCCACGGCCTTCTCGAAGCGGTCCTGGACGGCCTGCCGGTAGTCGTTGCGGGCCGCGGTGAGCAGGTCGACGATCGCGCGGCCGTCTTCGCCGGAGGCGAGTCCCGCCTGCACGGTCAGGCAGCCGCGGGGCTTGCCCGGTGTGGTGTACGCCTCGACCAGGCCCGTGAGCAGCCGCAGTGCCACCGCACGCGCCGTGGGTTGCGCCAGCGCCTCGCGGGACAGCGGCGAGCGCGCCTGGGCATAGCGGTCCAGGACCTTCTCGAAGAGCTGCCTCTTGTTGCCGAAGGCCGCGTAGAGGCTCGGCGGCCGGATGTCCATCGCCTGAGTCAGGTCGGCGATCGAGGTGGCCTCGTAGCCCTGGCGCCAGAACAGTTCCAGCGCCACGTCCAGTGCGGCCTCCTCGTCGAAGGCGCGCTTGCCGCCTCTGGGCATGCCCCTCTCCTCTCTCATCCGGCTCCGGCAGGGTGCCGGTTGCCCGATTCCTTTAGTGGTCGTTACAGTGTAGCGACCGACCGCTTTAGCAATCACTACATGAAAGGGTGAGTGGTCCCCATGGGCAAGCTGACGGGCAAGACCGCGGTCATCACCGGCGGAAGCAGCGGGATCGGCCTGGCGACCGCCCGGACGTTCGTCGCCGAGGGCGCCCACGTGTACATCACCGGCCTCGACGCGGAGGAACTGGTCGAGGCCCAGGCCAGGATCGGCGGTGACGTCACAGCCATACAGGTCGACATCTCCCGCCTGGAGGATCTCGACCGGCTCTGGCAGCAGGTCAAGGAGGAGCGGGGAGGCGTCGACGTCGTCGTCGCCAACGCCGGCCGCGGCGAGCAGGCCACCCTGGCCCAGGCCACGCCGGAGCACTTCGACCGGATCTTCTCCGTGAACGCCCGAGGCACGTTCTTCACCGTGCAGAAGGCGCTGCCGTTGCTCAGCGACAACGGCTCCGTCGTCCTGATGGCGTCCGCCGGGCATTTGAACGGCGCGGCGGAGCGCACCGTCTACAGCGCCACCAAGGCCGCCATCCGCTCTTTCGCCCGCACCTGGGCGAGTGAGCTGAAGGACCGCGGGATCCGGGTGAACACGGTCAGTCCAGGACCGATCGACACACCCGCCCTCGACACGCAGGACGACCCGGACGCGCTGCGCGCCGCCCTCGCGTCCATGGTCCCCCTGCGGCGCCTGGGCCGGCCCGAGGAGATCGCCGCGGCCGTGCTGTTCCTCGCCGCCGACGACAACCGCTACACCACCGGCTCCGACCTCGTCGTCGACGGCGGCCACACCCAGATCTGACCACCACCAACGATCCGGCTTCAAAGCCTTCTTGAGGAGAAACCCATGAGCGACACCACGACATGGCCGCATCACGCACTCGGCAGGGAACTGAGCAACTGGGGACGGTGGGGCGACGACGACGAGATCGGCACCCTGAACCTCATCACGCCCGAAAAGCGGGTCGCCTCGGCCCGGCTGGTCAGGACCGGGAAGACCTTCGACCTGGGCATGTCGTTCGGCAAGGAGGGCCCGGCCGGCCCGAACACCTTCCGGGACAACCCCCAGCACCTGATGACCCTGGTGCCCTCGGACAGCGCCGGCGCCCCCGACGGCATGTTCGGCACCGACGACCTGGTGGTCATGAGCCTGCAGGCGGCCACCCAGTGGGACGGCCTCGCCCACATGGGATACGGCGGCCACTTCTACAACAACGTGCCGGCCGCCGCGGTGAACAACTTCACCGGCGCCTCCAAGGACTCCTTCGACAAGGTGGCCGGCCGCCCGATCTCTCGCGGGGTGCTCCTGGACATCGCCGCACTCAAGGGCGTCGACCGCCTGGAGGACTCCTACGAGGTCACCGCGGCCGACCTGTCGGCGGCCGAGGAGCGCCAGGGCGTACACGTGGAGTCCGGTGACATCCTCTGCGTCCGCACCGGCTGGCACCGGTGGTTCGCCGAGGGGGACCGTGACCACTACATGGGCGAGCACGAGGCCGGCCTCGGCCTGGACACCCTGCGCTGGCTGTACGACGTCGAGGTCGCCGCCGTAGCCGTGGACAACTGGGCCGTCGAGGTCTACCCCTCGCCGGTCGAAGGCACCTACGCCCCCTTCCACCAGGTCGCGATCCGGGACATGGGCCTGACTCTCGGCGAGATGTGGGACTTCGAGGCCCTCGCCGCCGACTGCGCCCAGGACGGCGTGTGGGAGTTCCTCCTGTGCGCCCCCGGCCTCAAGATCACCGGCTCGGTCGGCTCCCCCATCACCCCCATCGCCCTCAAGTAGAAACTGCGGCCCTTCGGACCACGCACAGCGCGGAGAGAGACCGGCAACAGCGCTCTGGTGCTGCGGTACTTCGAGAGCTTCGCCGCGGCCGCGGACGTCCAGATGCCGGGCCGGGTCGGACGGGTCATGCCGAAGGAGCCGCGGCGTCTCCGCCGCCGGAAGGGTCTACGACCAGCGGCCGGTCTTCGTCCTCCAGGTGCGGGACAACAAGATCCTCCGCGTCCGGGAGTACCTCGACACCCTGCACGCCGTCGCCGTACTGGCGGCGAACTGACCCGCCGGCCCGGGGATGTCGCTGATCACAGGACATCCCCGGGGCCGTTCACAGCAGTTGACACCTCGCCCGGTTCACGGAAGGCAGTACATCGACATGACATCCCCCCGGCTGACGATCGACGTGTGGGCGGACGTGCTCTGCCCCTGGTGCTACGTCGGCGAGCATCGGCTGAGCACCGCGGTCGCGCGGTCCCCGCACGCGGCCGACATCGAGCTGAAGATCCACACCTGGCAGCTCGACCCCGACGTCCCCACCGAGATCTCATGGATCCCGGAGTACCGGGTGAGGAAGTTCGGGGTCACTCCCGCCCAGGCGCGCGCGATGGAGAGGGAGGTGGCCGGGCAGGCCGCCGCCGACGGCCTGCCCTACGTCCTGGACCGACCGGTGCGCAACACCCTCGACATGCTCCGCCTGGTCCACCTCGGCAACGAGCACGGCGTGGGCCGGCCGTACATGGCGGCGATGCAGGACGAGCTGTTCGGCGGCAACCCCGACGCCTTCGCGCGCGACACCCTGATCCGCCTCGGCGTGAACCTGGGCGTCCCGGCCGGCGAGATCCGCTGCGTTCTCGCCACGGACCGCTACGCCGACGCCGTGCGGACCGACCACGCGGCCGCCGTCGCCCTCGGTGCCCGCGGTGTGCCCTTCACCGTCCTCGGCAACAGCTTCGCCGTATCCGGTACGGCGAGCCTCGCCCAGTACACCGATGCCATCGACCGGGCATGGGAGCACACCCATGGCTGACACTCCCCCCACCCCGTCGCCGCTGGAGTTCATCGAGACCGGCCCGGACGGCGGTTGGTGCGATGCCAGGACCGGCCTCTGTACCACCGCGGCCGGGTCGGAGGTCCCGCTGCCCGAGGGCGAGGACGCCGGCCCGCAAGCCGGCGCCCGCTCCACCCCGAGCAGCCCTCCCGTGTGAACCACCCCGGATAAGATGTGATGCAGCTCACATAGGAAACGTTGCCGTTTTCTGAGGCCCTGGCTAGGCTGATGCCGTCCGAAGAGAACGGCACCGTTTTGCTCGGGAAGGGAGCGCCATGAGCGAGCAGTCCACCGCCCGCCGCAGCCGCTTCACACCCCTGCGCGCGGCCCAGCTCTACGACGCCGTGCTCGACCTCCTGCAGGAGGTCGGATACGAGGCGCTCTCGATGGAAGCCGTGGCCACCCGGGCGCGGTTCAGCAAGGCCACCCTCTACCGCGACTGGGGAGGCAAACCGCAGCTGGTCGCCTCCGCGATGCAGTACCGCAGGCCGGTCCAGATCGACACGATCGACACCGGATCGCTGCGCGGTGACCTGTACGCACTGGCCGGCCACTCCGACAACAAGGAGCTCGCCCAGAGTGCCGCCGTGCAACTGGGCGTGGGGCACGCCATCTACACCAACCCCGAACTCCGCCGCACCCTCAGAGAGGTGATGCTCGACCCCATCCTCGACGACATCCACGCCATTCTCCGACGCGGCGTCGACCGAGGCGAGGTCGCCCCGGACAACCCCGCACTGGATCTCGTCCCGCCGATGCTGGCCAGCCTCGTCATCGCCCGTCCGCTGATCAGCGAGACGCCGATGACCCAGGGCGATGTCAGGGGGCACATGGAAGCCCTGGTCTTCCCCGCCCTCGGCATCTGACCCGCTCCCGCGGGCTTCACGCGCCGGCCTCCCCCACCGTCGGTGCGCACCAAGCACCTTTCCCGCCCTCGGCCTCCCCGCGCCGACGGCGTCTCGCGCCCTCCCTCCGGCCAATGACGGCCGTGTGACCGAGGCGCTCCTCTCTTTCTTCCCGTGCCTCCGCACGCCTCGACACCCCCACCTGACGCGCGCCGCTCACGTCGTCGGGCCACCCCCGCACGCCCTCATGCCCTGACGGGCGATCCCAACGACCTGACCGAGAGAGCACCACCATGGCCACATTCCTGTACAGACTCGGGCGTTCGAGTTTCCGTCGACGCCCCCTCGTCCTCCTTGCCTGGCTCGCCCTGCTGGGCGCGGCGATCATCGCCGCCCTCAGCGCGCCGGCCACGAAGGCGCTGCCTTTCACGCTGCCCGGGGCGGAGTCCCAGAAGGCGTTCGACCTGCTCGACGAGCGTTTCCCGGGCTCTACTTCGGACGGCGCCACGGCCCGGATCGTCTTCAAGGCCCCCGAGGGGCAGACCATGACCACCCCGGCCAACAAGGCCGAGGCGCAGAAGGTGACCAAGGAGATCGCGAGCGGCTCCGACCAGGTGGCCTCCGCGGTCGATCCCTACACCGCCGGGGCCGTCAGCAAGGACGGCTCGACCGCGTACATCTCTGTCACCTACAAGGTGACCGCGGCCGAGGTGGACTCCGACTCCCACGACGCGCTCGACCGCACCGTCGAACAGGCGCGGGAGTCCGGACTGACCGTGGAGGCCGGCGGGAACGCCGTCAAGGTGGCGGCCCACGGTGCGGCCGCCGAGGTCATCGGCGTGATCGTCGCGGCGGTCGTGCTGGTCATCACCTTCGGCTCCCTGGTCGCCGCCGGGCTGTCGCTGCTGACCGCGCTCATCGGCGTCGGTATCGGCTTCCTGACCCTCACCGCGCTGAACTCGCCCCTCGAACTGGGCGACAACTCAGGGGTGTTGGCGTTGATGCTGGGGCTTGCGGTCGGCATCGACTACGCGTTGTTCATCGTCTCCCGCTACCGCTCCGAACTCGCCGAGGGACACCCGAAGCAGGAGGCCGCGGCCCGCGCCACGGGCACCGCGGGTTCCGCGGTGGTCTTCGCGGGCCTGACCGTGGTCATCGCGCTGGCCGGACTCGCCGTCGTCAACATCCCGATGCTCACCAAGATGGGGCTGGCCGCCGCCGGATCCGTCACCATCGCGGTGATCATCGCCATCACCCTCGTGCCCGCCATGCTCGGCTTCGCCGGTGACCGGGTGCTGTCCAGGAGGAGGTCCGGCAAGAGGAAGCCCGGCACGGAGAAGCAGCCCGGTGAGGCGCACGCCCCGGCGAAGTCCCCGATGGGCGTGCGCTGGGCGCGGTTCGTCCTCCGCCGCCCCGTCGCCGTCCTGCTGACCTGCGTCGTCGGCCTCGGTGTGATCGCCGTCCCGACGGCGTCCATGACCCTGGGTCTGCCCGACGACGGCGCCCAGCCCACCGACACCACCCAGCGCCGCGCCTACGACCTGCTCTCCGAGGGCTTCGGCGCCGGCTTCA
Source organism: Streptomyces fuscichromogenes (assembly GCF_014645815.1). Taxonomy (GTDB): domain Bacteria; phylum Actinomycetota; class Actinomycetes; order Streptomycetales; family Streptomycetaceae; genus Streptomyces; species Streptomyces fuscichromogenes. Next base: position 35,061 of record NZ_BMML01000005.1, read on the forward strand.
ACGGCCCCCTCGTCGTCGTGGTCGACACCGCCCACAGCGACGACTCGAAGACGGCCGTCGGCGAGGTGGTCTCCAGGATCGGCAAGCTCGACGACGTGGCCGCCGTCGCTCCCGCCCGCTTCAACCAGGCCGGGAACACGGCGATCGTCACCACCGTCCCGTCGTCCAAGCCGGCCTCCGAGGCCACCGAGAAGCTGGTCGAGCGCATCCGCGACACCGGCGCGGCGATCGAGAAGGACACCGGGGCGAAGCTGCTGGTCACCGGCCAGACCGCGGTGAACGTCGATTTCTCCCAGAAGGTCAACGACTCCCTCATCCCCTACCTGGCCCTGGTCGTCGGACTCGCCTTCCTGCTCCTGATGGCCGTCTTCCGGTCCGTCCTGGTCCCGCTCAAGGCAGCCCTCGGGTTCCTGCTCTCCGTCCTCGCCGCCCTCGGCGCGGTCGTCGCGGTCTTCCAGTGGGGCTGGCTCGCGAGTGCGATCGGTGTGGCGGAGACCGGGCCCATCATGAGCCTGATGCCGATCTTCATGGTCGGCATCGTCTTCGGACTGGCGATGGACTACGAGGTCTTCCTGGTCACCCGGATGCGGGAGGCGTACGTCCACGGCGAGGGGCCGGGACAGGCGGTCCTGACCGGCTTCCGCGACGGAGGACGCGTGGTCACCGCGGCCGCCGTCATCATGATCGCCGTCTTCTCCGGCTTCATCGGCGCGAGCGGCGCCATGATCAAGACGATCGGCTTCGGGCTCGCCGTGGCCGTCCTCTTCGACGCCTTCGTCGTTCGCATGGCCATCGTTCCCGCGGTCCTGGCCCTGCTCGGCAAGTCCGCTTGGTGGCTGCCCGCCTGGCTCGACAGGATCCTCCCGAACGTCGACGTGGAGGGCGAGGGACTCGCCAAGTCGGCCTCCCCACGCCCGGGTTCGGGGCCGGACAACGACGACCACCCGCAACCCGTCCGCGTCTGACCCCTGCACCGCTGCCCCGGGCGCGGGCGCACAACGCCCGCGCCCGGGGGCCCGACCGGATCGCCCGCGCGCACCCCGCACACCGCTCCCGCCACCCCGTGGATTCCACCCCCACATTGGAGCAGTCCGGCATGATCACCGTCCTCATCGCCGACCCCCACGCCCTGCACCGCATCGGCCTGCGCACCCTCCTCGCCTCCCGGCGCGGGCTGACCATCGCCGGCGAGGCCACCACGGGCACCGAGACGGCCCGTATGCACGACCGGCTCCGCCCGGATGTCGTACTGCTGGGCAGTGGCCTGCCCGCCATCGACGTCACCACGACCGTCCGCCGCCTGAGACAGACCCGTACCCCCGGCTCCGCGTCGCCGCGCGTCCTCGTCCTGAACTCCGCGCGCCGCGACGAACACGCCTACGACGTCCTGCGTGCCGGGGCCGACGGATTCCTCCCCGACACCACCACTCCCGAAGAGCTGGTCGCGGCCCTGTTCACCGTGGCCGCCGGGGACGCCGTCGTCCCGCCCCGTCTGGCCCGCGCTCTCATCCATGCCGTCCGTCACGACCCCCGCCCCGAAGTCCCGGTCCCCAAAGGCAGGTTGGAGGACCTCACCAGGCGTGAACGCGACGTCCTGACAGCCGTGGCCGCCGGCCGGTCCAACGCCGAGATCGCCGCACAGCTCTCCATCGCCACCACCACCGTCAAGGCCCACGTCACCAGCATCCTCACCAAGACCGGAGCCCGCACCCGCGTCCAGGCCGTGATCTTCGCCTACGAATCCGGACTCGTACGGCCTCCCCTGCCCCCTGCCGGCCCCTCCCTCCCCACCCCCCACCGAATGACGAACCGCGAGGAACCGACATGCGGGTACTGCTCGTCGAGGACGACCCTGCCATCGCCGAACCGCTGGAACGCGGCCTGAAGCGCTACGGCTACACCGCGCACCGGGCCGCCACCGGACGAGACGCCCTGCGCGCCGGAACCGCCTGGGACATGGTGCTGCTCGATCTGGGACTGCCGGACATCGACGGACTGGACGTCTGCAGACAGCTGCGCGCCGACAGCGACGTCCCGCTCATCATGATCAGCGCACGGGACAGCGAGGCCGACAAGGTCGTCGGCCTCGAACTCGGCGCCGACGACTATCTGGTCAAGCCGTTCCTGGTACGGGAGCTGATAGCCCGCATGCGCGCGGTCCAACGCCGCCGTGCGAGCGCCCCGCCGCCCACCCCGGGACCATTCGATCCCGGCCGGCCCGGCGTGGTGATCGACCTGCCCGCGCCCGGACGGACAGCAGACCGACACGGCCGGGTGGTCATCGACCGCCAGGCCCACCGCGCCTTCCTGGACGGCTCCGAAGTCGCCTTGCCGCCCCGGGAGTTCGCCCTGCTCGCCTTCCTCGCCGAGCAGCCGGAGGTGCTGGTGACGCGCGAGACCATCATGTCCTCGGTCTGGGACGCCAACTGGTTCGGTCCCACCAAGACCCTCGACACCCATGTCTCCGCCCTACGGCACAAGTTCGGCGACGCCCTGACCATCGAGGCGGTACGAGGCGTCGGCTTCCGTCTGTCGGTCGGCCCCCGCACCGCCACACATTCCTCCGCATCATGAATGAATCGATTCACTACATGGGTCCGCTAGAGGTCGAAGGGCGGAACTCCGCGCGACCCTGCAGCCTGGAAGGGATGTTCGCACGATGAAGCATAGGCAGTTCGAAACGTTTAAGTAAGCCTATTGACGCGAAATGTGCCCTCTCACTAGCGTGCGCCGAAACGTTCCAACCCGGCGGAGCGCTGCGGCAGCCCTTCCGTGCCACCGCGGGCCTGCCGGGCGGGTTCACTGGACAAGGAGGGAACGGCATGCCTCTCAACAGGTCGGCCACGCGTCGGCAGGTGGTGGGTTCCGCTGCCGCGGCTGTGGTGCTCGGTATGGTGAGCCCGGCGCGCAGCGCCGCGCTTTCCGGCGCCCCGGCGGCCACGGCCGCCGGCGCCGAGGACGGCTGGACGGCGCAGTGGATCGGGCGGGACACCCCGTCGGTGGCGCCCGAACTGGGCAAGCAGAACCCGGCGCCGCTGCTGCGCCGGAAGTTCGGGCTGGGCAAGCGCGTCGCACAGGCGAAGTTCAGCATCGTAGGACTGGGCTACTACGAGGCGTGGATCAACGGCCACCGAGTGGGTGACCAGGTCCTGGACCCGCCGCCGTCGGCATACGACAAGACCGCGTACTCGCGTACCTTCGACGTCACGAAGGCGCTGCGCAGCGGGGACAACGCCATCGCCGTCACCCTGGGCCGCGGCTACCTCAGCACCCCGTCGACCACACCGGCCACGATATTCGGCCTGGCAAAGGCACCGTGGACACAAGAGCCCCGACTTCTGGCGCAGTTGGACATCGTCTTCGGTGACGGCACCAGACACCGGGTCGTCAGTGACGACCAGTGGAAGATCACCGACGGGCCCACCCTCGACGCGCTGTACTTCGGTGAGCACTACGACGCCCGCCGGGCCAGACCCGGCTGGACGAGCACCTCCCACGACGACTCCGCCTGGGAAACCGCGCAGGTGCAGCCGGCGCCCACCCAGCAGGTGGTGCCCGCCGACATGCCCCCGGTGAAGGTCACCGACACCTTCGGCCCCGTCGGCTCCACGGAACCGAAGACCGGCACCCAGGTCCACGACTTCGGCCGGACCACGGCCGGCTGGGCCCGCATCAAGGTCAGCGGCACGCCCGGAACGACCGTGACCCTCATCTACGGCGAGCAGCTCAACGACGACGGCACCGTGTTCCAGTCGGGCCTGCTCGGTCCCGCCGCGGTCACCCACCTGGATTCCTACACCCTGGACGGCAAGGGAACGCAGACGTGGGAACCCAGCTTCACCCGGCACGGTTTCCGCTACGTCGAGGTCTCCACCTCGACACCGCTGACCTCGTTCGGCATCGAGGCCCGCGTCGCACACACCGCGGTGGCGTCGACAGGCCGCTTCGACAGCGCCAACCCGCTGCTGAACAGGATCAACGCCAATCAGCGTGCGTCGCTCCTGGACAACATGTGGGGCATTCCCACCGACACCCCCTGGCGGGACCGGCAGGGCTGGACCGCCGACGCCTACCTCTACCTGGACTCGGCGGCCCTCAACTTCGACGTCGAGGGCCTGTACCGCCAGTGGCTGCGGACGTTCCGGGAATCCCAGCGGGCCGACGGCAGCCTGCCGATCATCGCCCCGGACCCCGGCGGCCTCCCTCTGTTCAACGACCCGTCCTGGTCGGGCACGCTGATCTCCTCCGCCTGGACCCACTATCAGCACTACGGCGATGCCGGCGTGCTGTCCGACAACTACCCGGCCATGGCGCGCTGGCTCGACCTGATGCGCACCACCATCGCGGGAACGGACGGTCTGTACACCGGCTTCTCCTTCGGCGACTGGTCACCGCCCGGCGCCGAGACGGGCACCACCGTGGCCCTCAGACCGCCGGAGGGCTCCCTTCTCACCGCCAACGCCGACCTCTTCCACGAGGCCCGTCTCCTGGCCCGGATCGCGAAGGAACTCGGCCACCCCGACGACGCCGCCCGGTTCGACACCATGGCCGACGCCCTCGCCGAGAAGTTCAACGACACGTTCTTCGACGACGCCACCGGCGTCTACCGCACAGCAGTGGACGCCGGCTACCGCCAGACCTCCAACCTGGTGGCCCTGGCCTACGGGCTGGCCCCCGAAGAACACCGGGACACGGTCCTCGCCAACCTCGTCCAGGACATCACCGACCGCGACAACCACCTGAACACCGGGGCCATCGGCACCAAACTGCTGCTCCCCGTCCTGACCGAGAACGGCCGCGGCGACCTGGCCTACAAGATCGCCGCCCAGACCAGCTACCCCAGCTGGGGCCACTGGGTGAAGCAGGGCGCCACCACCTCCTGGGAGACCTGGTCCATGACCAAGAAGGACCTCTCGATGAACCACCCCTTCCTGGGCACCGTCGACGACTGGTTCTACCAGCACCTGGCGGGTATCCAGGCGGCCGCTCCCGGCTACGGCAAGGTGCTCGTCGCGCCGGTCGTGCCGGACGGCCTGCGCTACGCCTCGGCCCAGGTGGCCACCCCGCGCGGCGAGGTCAGCGCCGGCTGGCGCCAGGAGAGGGGCGGTCTGACCCTCACGGTGAAGGTGCCCGCCAGGACACCGGCCGAGGTCCGTGTCCCGGTCCCGGACGGTGCATGGAGCATCACCGCGGACCGGCGCGCGACCCGCGGGGAACGAAAGGACGGCTACGTCGTCTACCGGGTGCATGCCGGGACCCACGTGTTCCGCGTGTCCTGAGCAGGCACCGGGCCCCGAGCCCGCCGACGGGAGCGGGTTCGGGGCCCGGCCGAGGTGTTTCAGGTGGACCGGCGGACGACGACCTCAGCCGAAGCCGCGCTCTCCCAGATCGCGCGGCCGAGCGGAGTCCGCCGACCGTTCAGCTCCGCCTCCAGCCAGACGGGCAGTCCCGTCAGGCTGTCGGAGTCGGCCAGGCGTGCCGTCGTGAGCGCGGGGATCGCCAGGCTGCCTTCCACGGTGTCCTCGGCGCCGATGACCGCCACCTCCGACGGAACCCGCCGGCCCAGATCCGCAGCTGCGGCCAGCACCGCCAGTCCATGGCGGTCGTCGGCCGCACAGATCGCCGAACCCGGCATCCGGCCCAGCGCCGACAGGGCCGCCACCGCCTGCGGTCGGTCGAGAGGCAGGGTGAACACCTCGGGTTCCGGCAGCCCCCGCCGCCGGCATTCCTCCCGTACGCCCTGGAGCCGGTGCTCGGCCACCACTCGCCGGGTCGAAGGCTCCGGGAAGGCGTACCGGACCCGTTCGTAGCCGCGTTCTGCCAGGTGCGCGACCTGGGCGCGGCCGATCGCCCGCTCCCAGGGCCGGTCCGCCGCCTCCGGATCGGCCTCGGCGGCGGGGAACCCGAAGACGTGCCGGGCGCCGGCGGCACGGATCGCCTCCTGGGTCTGTACGGTCACGAAGGCGAACAACGCGACGCCAAAGGGCTGCAGCGCCCCGGCCACCTTCACCGCCTCCGCCTCCTGCAGCAGCGTGTGCGTCACGACGGTGTAGCCGAGGTCGGACAGGGCGCCTACGACCGCACCGTTCCAGCGCTCGCTGACATCCCCCACGAACGTCGGGTCGAGGACCACCAGGACGACGTTCGAGTGCCCGCGGCGCAGCGCCGTACCCACGGCATTGCGCACGTATCCGAGTTCGGAGACCGCCGCGGCCACACGCCCCTTCGTCTCCTCACTGATCGTCTGGGACTCCTTGCCGTTCAGCACGTAGCTGACCGTGGCCACGGAGACCCCGCTGAGCTTGGCCACATCCCGGATCGTCGGACGGCGTACCCCGGCTCCCACTCGTCCAGCCCCTCTTCCTCGACTCCAGCCAGAGTATGCGCAGCTCATCTCCGTGCGCACCGAGTCCTCTCCACCTTCCATGAGGACCCGATCCGTGATCGATCAGCCCATCGGTGGACGGCGGCCTCCCTGCCTGTCGCCAAACTATGGCGAGCCCGGGCGGATGGTGCGGCCGACACGGAGGAGCAGCTGCCCACACCCCCCTTACCTTCACAGTGACGAGAAGCGGAGATCTTTCAGCGCGTGCCGGCAAGAGGTCCCGCTGCAGGCTGGAGGCGCCAGACACCGAGAGCCGGTTTGCCGAGATGCTGCGGGCGGTACCGGAGACTTGGCCGAGGTGGAACAGGACCAAGTGAGCAATTGCTGCGGCTGTTTGGCATCTCGTCCACGCGATGGGCACCAGTCCGCCCTCCGCGCCCGATACGGGGCCAGCACACTGCGGCCATCGAGTCCGGCACCTCTGCCTTGCTCGTCGTCTCGCTCGCCGACTTGGCGTGCCCTCGAACATCCGCTCGCGCATCACTCACGCAGAACCCCGAAAACGCCGCAGCGCCCGAGTCAGCCGAAGCCAACCCGAGCGCTGCAGTGCAGCTCAGAAGGGATTTACCCTCCCCCGCGTCCGTAGGCCGTGTGGGACTCGAACCCACAACCAATGGATTAAAAGTCCACTGCTCTGCCAATTGAGCTAACGGCCCAGGCGATGTTGTCTCCCCGAGCATAGCCGGACGGAGGCGTCTCGCCGATCGGGTATCGGGGGCGTGGCCGCGTCGTGTGGCGGAAGAGGGGCTGGAGCGGGGCGGTCGGTCAGAGGTCGGCCAGTTTGGGAGCGGCCTCCTCGCGGGCCGTTCCGGCCGGGTTGAGGAACCAGTGACGGGCCGAGACCTGCCACCAGATCGCGGCGAAGCCGAGGACGGCCAGCACGGCGACCGGCGCGTAGTTGAAGGACTTCCAGGTCACCGGGGAGACCTGCGGAAGCATGAACAGGATGGTGATGACCACCACCCACGTCACCGATGTCACGCCGATCACCTTCGACCAGCGGCCCAGGTGCCAGGGGCCGCGCTCGAACGCGTCGCCCTTGCGCACCCGCAGCAGTGTCGGGATGACGTAGGCCACGTACAGCCCGATCACCGCGATGGACGTCACGGCGGCGTAGGCCGTGTAGTTGATCAGGTAGGGGAGACCCAGGGCGAGCGCGGAGAGCGCCGCCAGCCAGACCGCCGCGACCGGGGTACGGGTGCGGGGGCTGACCGTGTGCCAGACACGGGAGAAGGGGAGCGCGCCGTCGCGGGAGAAGGCGTAGATCATGCGGCTGTTGGCCGTCACGGAGGCCATTCCGCAGAAGAGCTGGGCGCCGATGACGACGAGGAGCAGGAGCTTGCCGGTCGTGGCACCGAGCGCGTCCAGGAGGATCTGGGCCGGCGGGGCCCCCGTCGGGGACGCCAGCTCCTTGTCGTACGACTGGATCGCGAACGTGAAGCCGAGCAGGAGGACGAAGCCGGCTATCCAGGAGGTCCAGATCGAGCGGACGATGCCCTTCGGTCCCGCCGTCGCCGCGTCGTGGGTCTCCTCGGTCATGTGCGCCGAGGCGTCGTAGCCCGTGAAGGTGTACTGGGCCATCAGGAGGCCCAGGAGGACGACGTAGGGACCGCTGCTCCAGCCCGTCTCGTTCACGAACTTGGTGAAGACGAAGGACGTCGACTGGTGGTGGTCGGGGACGAAGGTCAGCGCTCCGACGATCACCAGGACGCCGATCACGTGCCACCACACGCTGACGCTGTTCAGGATGGCGACGATGCGGACGCCGAAGGTGTTGAGGAGGCCGTGCAGGACCAGGATCCCCGCGAAGAGGAGGATCGTGCGGCCGGGGGTGACCTCGAAGTCGAACTGGAGGTTCAGGTACGCGCCCAGGAAGGACGCGGCGCCGAAGTCGATGCCCGCCGTCACCGCCACCTGGCCGAGCACGTTGAACCAGCCCGTGAACCACGCCCAGGCGGCCGCGCTGCGCGGCGGGGCCAGGCGGTGGGCCCAGAAGTAGAGGCCGGCGGAGGTCGGGTACGCCGAACAGATCTCGGCCATGGAGAGGCCGACGAAGAGGGTCATCAGTCCTACGGCCACCCAGCCCCAGGTGATCACGGCCGGACCGCCGGTGATCATGCCGAAGAGGTAGAGGGTGAGGCAGCCGGAGAGCACCGAGATGATCGTGAAGGAGACCGCGTAGTTCGAGAAGGCCGACATACGGCGGGCCAGGACCTGGGTGTAGCCGAGCTGGGCCAGCCGTTCCTCGTCGGAGAGCGGCGTGCCTGTCGCGTCATCTGTCATGCCCCCAGCGATTCCCTCGCCAGGGTCGTGACATGCATCACAACTTGGCCAGAAAAGCCCCTTGAAACCCTGCCGTCCGCTCCCGATCGGCACCCGCCCGCCGAAGGAACCATTGCCCTTGCCGCCGTAGCGGTGAAGGTGTCCCGCGGAGTCCCGTACGACCAGGTCGTTCTTCCCGTCCCCGGTGATGTCGCCGACGCCGAGGCCCGCGCCGTACGTCGATCCCCAGCCGTCGGCGACCTTTGCGCGGGCCTTGGGCCGCCGGGGTTTTCGGGGCATGCGAAAGGGCCCGCAGGAACGTGTGGAACGTTCCGTACGGGCCCTTCGTCAGCTCACTCGGTGTCAGCCGTTGCGCTTCCAGCGGGGCTTGTCGTCACGGCGGCCGAAGGAGCCGGAGGACGAGCCGCGGTGGTCGTCACGACGGCCGACCGGGCGCTCGTGACCGCTGTGGCCGCCGCTGCGGAAGCCCGGGCGGTCGTCACGGCGGTCGCGGTTGAACGGACGGTCGCTGCCACGGTGGCCGGACGGACGCTCGTCACGACGGAAGCCACCGGACGCCGGACGCTCGTCACGGCGGTCGAAGGAGCGGCCACCGCGGTCGTCACGGTCACGGTCGAACGGACGGCGCTCGTCGCGGCGGAAGCCGCCACGGTCGTCACGGCGCTCGTCACGACGGTCGTCCCGGCGGAAGCCGCTGGACGGACGCTCGTCACGACGGTCGAAGGAGCGGGCACCGCGGTCACCGTCACGACGCTCGTCCCGGCGGAAGCCACCCGACGGACGGTCGTCGCGGCGGAAGCCGCCACGGTCGCCACCGTCACGACGGTCGTCCCGGCGGAAACCGCCCGACGGACGCTCGTCGCGGCGGAAGCCGCCACGGTCGCCACCGTCACGACGGTCGTCCCGGCGGAAACCGCCCGACGGACGCTCGTCCCGACGGTCACGGCGCTCGTAGTTGCCCCGCTCGTCACGCTGCTGACGCGGACGCTCGTAGGAGGAGGACTCCTGACGGTCCGGCGCCTCGGCGACCGGCTGCTCCGCCACCACGGCCTCGGCCTCGGCCACGGCGACGGCCTCGGCCACCGCCGTCTCCGGGTCCTCGCCGCGCTCGCGGGCGGCCCGGGCGACCAGCCGGTCGGCCTCCTCGCGCAGCTCGGCGGCCCGGCGCTGGGCCCGCTCCAGCTCCTTGGTGAGCTGGGTGACCTCGCGCTCGGCCTGCTGCGCCGCGTTGCCCGCGGACTCGGCCTGCACCTCGGTCATGGAACGGGCCCCGGTGATGTCGGCGACCTCGGGCTCGAAGGCCGTACCGGAGTTGATGATGTGACGGCCGGCGTCGACGCCCGCGTCCTCCATCAGCCGGAAGATCTGGCGGCGCTGGTGCGGGAGGGAGAGCGAGACGACCGTGCCGGTGCGGCCGGCGCGAGCGGTGCGGCCGGCGCGGTGCAGGTAGTCCTTGTGGTCACCGGCCGGGTCCACGTTCAGCACCAGGTCGATGCCGTCGACGTGGATGCCGCGCGCGGCGACGTCGGTGGCGACGAGGACGTTGACGTAACCGTCCTTGAAGTCGGCGAGGGTCCGGGTCCGGGCACCCTGGGTCATGCCGCCGTGCAGGGCGTCGGCCTTCACCCCGGAGTCGCGCAGCTGCTCGGCGACGCGGTCGGCGCCCAGCTGGGTGCGGACGAAGATGATCGTGCGGCCCTTGCGGGAGGCGATCGCGGCGGTGACCGGCGCCTTGTCCTTGGGCTTCACGATGAGGATGTGGTGGGACATGGTCGTGACCGCACCCTGGGCGGCGTCGACCTCGTGCGAGACCGGGTCGACCAGGTAGCGCTTGACCAGCGTGGAGATCTCGTTCTCCATGGTGGCGGAGAACAGCATGCGCTGGCCGCCGGCCGGGACCTGGTCGAGCAGCTCGGTGACCTCGGGGAGGAAGCCCAGGTCGGACATCTGGTCGGCCTCGTCGAGGACGGCGATCTGCACGTCCTCCAGGGAGCAGGCGCCGCGGTTGATGATGTCGCGCAGGCGGCCCGGGGTGGCGACGAGGATGTCGACGCCGCGCTCCAGGGCGTAGATCTGGTTGCCCATGGAGGTACCGCCGCAGACGACCTTCATCTTCAGGCCGAGGACGTCGCCGTAGGGCTGGAGCGCGTCGGCGACCTGCATCGCCAGCTCGCGGGTGGGGGTGAGGATGACGGCACGCGGCCGCTTCTTCTCGGTGTGGCCGCCGGCCAGGGTGGCCAGGGTGGGCAGACCGAAGGAGAGGGTCTTGCCCGAGCCGGTGCGGCCCCGGCCGAGGATGTCCTTGCCGACCAGGGCGTCCGGGATGGTCGCGGCCTGGATCGGGAAGGGGGTCGTCACGCCGTTCTGCGCGAGCTTGCGCACGACGCCCTCGGGGAGGCCGAGGTCGGCGAAGGTGGTCTGGGGGGTGGTGTCGGTGGTGTCAGCGGTCTCCTCGGAGACCTGGGTCACCAGTTCGTCGTCCTGGGTGTTCTCGGGCACGACGATCTGATCATTACTGGACACGGACATGCGAATGCGAAACCTTCCGGAGTCTCTTCGGCACGCGCCCGTCAACTCCGTGATTCGCTCACGACCGCCTCAATGCGGTCCGCCACGGCAAGGGAGAGTACGCGCCACACGGCGCGCTCTGCAGTGGCGCCGGGCAAATGGGATCAAACGATCTACCACCATACGCACCCAACACCCCCGAAGGCAAACCGAGCCACAACCTCGCAGCTCACAGCAGGTTCACCACAACCCCGACGACGCTCACGCCAGTCCGCCGAGCAAAGAACACACAGACCGGACGCGCTGCCATACACACCCCCCAACACCCGGCCCGCCCGTCTTCTTCCCCGCCCCGGAGAACACCGCCTCGCCGGGCCCGGAGAACGCCGCCTCACCCGGCCCGGAGAACGCCGTCCCACACCGCCCCGGATGCGACCGCGGCCGGGTATTTCCCCGCCGCAACGGCGCTCAGCCCGCGCGGCGCGTCCCGGCGGTGCCGATACCCCCGCCCAAGGCCGCGCCGCCTGCCCCGCCACCCGCGAGGCGACCGCCGCCTGAATCTCCGTCCCGCCGTAACGGCGCCGAGCCCCCGCGGCGCGTCCCGGCGGTGCCGGTCCCCCTCGCACGCCCTACGCCGGTGTCCCCGCCTCCGGGGCCGGCTCTCGTTGGACCAGTTGCGGGCCGGTGTCCTCGTGTGCCGAGGAGGACGGCTCGGCCGACGGCGGGTCCGTCGCCGGGGGCGGTGGGGTCGGTGACGCCGGGGGCGGGGTGGGCGAGGCCGCCGGGGGCGCGGGGGTCGTCGGGGCCCCCGTCGGCCCGGCCGGCGCCCCCGGCGGCACGCTGCTGCCCGGCTGCACCGGCACGGCCGACCCCGCGCTCGCCCCCTTCGACGGTTTCGCGGACGCCGACGCCGACTCCCCCGGCTTCGCCTTCTCCCCGTGCCCGCGCTTCCCGTCGGCCACTTCACCGCCGTACCCCGCACCGCCCTCGCCGGACACCCCCGCCCCGCCCTCGGACACGTCCCCGACCCGGCGTCCCGTGGAGTGCGACGGCTTGGCCTTCCCCGCGTCGTCGCCCACGTTCACACAGCCGGCGGCGGCCGCGACCGCCATCACCGTGACGGCCAGACGGACGGGTACGAACAAGGGGCGCACGGCGGCCACCTCCGAGGCGGAGAAAGAAGTCAACCTGCCCAACTCCCGCCGCCCACAAGAGGACACGCACCCCGGACCCCACAGGCCCACTGTCAGTACGACAAACGCCGGACCGCCGCACCCGACCGTCGCGGGGGCGTGGGCACGTGGTTCACCATGGGGTGTGCGATTCGACTCCGTTCCCATGCCGGCGAGCGTCGAGGCCAGACCTCGCGACAGCCGCGGCTACCCCGTACCCGCCATCACCCCGTGGGAGGGCGACGCCCCCCAGTTCGCACTCACCGACTACGAGCGCAGCGCGGAGTGCGCCCGCAACAGGCTGTGTTCCGTCTGCAACACCCTGATGCCCAAGGGCCCGGTGTGGCGGGTGGTCGGCGCCGCGGAGAGTTCCGCGATCCGCGACGCGCTGGCCGCCGGGCGGCCGTACCGCAACCTCGCGCCGACCCTGGAGGCTCCCGGGCACCGCGCGTGCATGCTCTACGCCTCGATGGTCTGCCCGTACCTGGCCCGCCCCAACGCCAGGCGGGGTACGAGCGCGGAAACCCCGGACGACATGACCGCTCATGTCGTCCGGGGTGCGGTGCGGGGAAGGCTGGGCGCCGTGGTCGGGTTCGGCGACTACGAGTTCGCCGTCACCGGTTCCCAGGTCCTGTTCCGGTTCCTCGACGTGGTGGAGTTCCTGCCGCACGACACGGCGGACGAGCACCTGGCGGAGCTACGGGCGGAACTCGACCGTGGCGACGGCCGGCCGGGCGGCGGTCAGCCGCGGTAGGCGGGCAGCCCCTTGTGCGCGGAGGCCTTGACCGGCTTGCCGAACCCGTGGGCGGTCCTGGTGACCGTGTAGGTGCCGCTCGGGGTCCGGAAGGCGATGGTCTTGCCGTTGGGCGACCAGGTGGGCTCGGTGTAGTCGGTGGTGGCGTGCGGGGTGATGTCCTTGACGGCGTTGGTGCCCGCGGTCAGGTCGTCGACGAAGAGGTGGTCGTGGCCGCCGACGGAGCGGACGAAGACGACCTCCTCCGCGTCGGGGGCGAGCGCCGGCTCGGAGCCCTTGGCCAGCGCACCGCCCTGCTGCCGCAGGTAGTCGTCCCGGATGTAGACCTCGCCGTTGTGGGTGTTCTCGTAGACGGACGTGCCGTAGGCCCCGCCGGCGTTCGGCCAGGTGTTGTTCGTCTTCGGGAGCGCGCCCGCCTCCGGGTCGTCGCTGTTCAGGCTGATCTTGGCCGGCCTGCCGTGGTTGCTGGTGGCCTTGACGCTCTCCAGCACGGTGCTGCCGTTGATCTTGGCGGCGAAGATGATGTTGTTCTTCGCGGGGATGCCGTCCGCCTTGTCGGCCGCGGCGACCTGCCAGGTCGGGTGGGACCAGGTCTGGTTGCCCGGGTTGGCCGCGACCGTGACCCGGTGGCTGCCGTCGGGGTCGGAGACGACCAGGTTGCCGTGGCCGTCGACGAAGGCGGCCTTGCTGCCGCTCGGGTTCCAGGCCAGGTCGCGGACGACGGTACCGAAGTCGATCGACCTGCCGCCGACGAGAACGTGACGGGTGCCGTCGCTGATGGTCAGTCCTCGGGGCACGCTCACCGCCTTGGCGGCGGGAGCGGCCGTCGCGGTGGCGGACACGGCGGCCACGGCCAGCAGCGCGGCGACGCCGGTGGTGACAGCGGCTGCGGTGCGACGACGGTAACGTGCGGACATCGGGTTCCCCCCAGGACGAAAGACACTGCGCCAAGTGGTCATCGCGGGAGCCTCCTGCCGCCCCTTCGCGATGAGAGAAGTCTTCCCACGGGGCATGACGGGGCTGTGCGCGCGCTGTCACAGGCGTGCAATAGGGGTCGGCGCCGGAAACCCCCGCTCGACGCGTTCGTCCCCGACAATGGCCCTGTGCTGGAGATGACACGCGACAGTTTCGAAGAGCTGGTGAGCGAGGCCCTGGACCGGATCCCGCCGGAGCTGACGCGGGTCATGGACAACGTGGCCGTGTTCGTGGAGGACGAGCCGGCCGCCGACGACCCGGAGCTGCTGGGCCTGTACGAGGGGACGCCGCTCACCGAGCGCGGGGAGTGGTACGCCGGGGTCCTCCCCGACCGCATCACGATCTACATGGGACCGACCCTGCGTTACTGCGAGACCCCGCAGGACGTGGTCCACGAGGTCGCCGTGACCGTCGTCCACGAGGTGGCGCACCACTTCGGCATCGGAGACGCCCGGCTCCACGAACTGGGCTGGGGCTGACCCGCCCCGGCCCAGCCCTGGCCAGCCCCGGCCAGCCCCGCCCCTCCCCAGCCACCTCGGGCGTCACGAACCGCCGCATATGAGCCGGCGATCCTGGGCATACGGCACCAATGGCCCGTGTCCGCGCCCGAACCCGAGCCCGCCCGCCCGTCCTGGAACTCGCCCCCGAGGCACACCGGCCGCCCGCCTGGAGCCGCGTCCTCGGCCTGGCGGCCGTCGTGCTGGCCGGCGCCTGGCTCGGCCTGCTGACCGTCGGGAACGTCCGCGCCCAGGTCGGCCCGATGGACACGACGATGACCCTGCGCCCGTCCCTCACCGGCGGCACGAAGATCAACGTCTCGCCGCTCGGCGCCCTCTACCTGGACACCCACACCGGCCCCGTCCGCCTCGACGTCAACGTCGACCAGCTCGACCCGGTCCGCTCCCAGGCCCTGGTCGACCACCCCGAGCGCCTCTCCGGACTGCAGGACGAGGTCGCCCACGACGTCGAGCACGGCACCCTCGACCTGGCCGTACGCTCCTGCGTGGCCGTCGTCACCGGCGCCACCGCCCTGGGCCTGGCGGTCTACCGCCGCCCGCGCCGCGCCCTGACCGCCGGCGGCCTCGCCCTCGCCCTGCTCGCCTCGTCCGGCGCGACCGCGTACGCCACCTGGAACCCCGAGTCGGTCCTGGAGCCGAGGTTCTCCGGTCTGCTCTCCTCCGCCCCCGCCCTGGTCGGCAACGCACGCAGCATCGTCACCGAATTCGACGTCTACCAGAAGGAACTGGCCCGCCTGGTGACGAACGTGACGAAGCTGTACGACGTCACGTCCACGCTCCCCGCCTACTCCCCGGACCCGGCCACCCTGCGCGTCCTGCACGTCTCCGACATCCATCTGAACCCGGCGAGCTGGAAGATCATCGCCTCGCTGGTGGAGCAGTACAAGGTGAACGTGATCGTCGACTCCGGCGACACCATGGACCACGGCACGGCGGCCGAGAACGGCTTCCTGGACCCCGTCGCCGACCTGGGCGTGCCGTACGTCTGGGTCCGGGGCAACCACGACTCGCTCCTCACCCAGCGCTACCTCTCCCGCATGAAGAACGTGCACGTCCTGGACGGCGGCCGGGCCGAGACGGTCGCGGGACTGCGCTTCGCCGGCATCGGCGACCCCCAGTTCACCCCCGACCGCTCGGCCGTCCCCGGCGGCGACGCGGCCGAGGAACTGGCCGGGGACCGCCTCGCCACGGCCCTGCGGGAGCAGCGGGCGGCCGGCACCCCGGTGGACGTGGCGATCGTCCACGAGCCGGCGGCCGCCCGGATGACCGACGGCGAGGTGCCCCTGGTCCTGGCGGGCCACCTCCACCACGAACAGACGGAACTGCTCCCGCACGGCACCCGGCTCCGCGTGGAGGGCTCCACGGGCGGCAGCGGACTGCGGGCCGTCGAGGGCAGGTACCCGGACCCGATCGAGGCCTCGATCCTCTACTTCGACCGGGACAGCCACCGCCTCCAGGCCTGGGACGAGATCAGGCTGGGCGGTCTGGGCGAGACGACGGCAGAGGTCAGCCGCCACCTTCCGGCGGACGTGTTCGATCAGCGGCTCCGCCGCGGGCAAGGAACCCCGTCGCCCTCAGGGTCGTAAACCGTTTTGGCGATACCCCCCGCGATCCCATATGCTTCTCACGTCCCCGACGCGCTGAGGAAGCGCGCAGGCGGGCCGATAGCCCTCATCGTCTAGCGGCCTAGGACGCCGCCCTTTCAAGGCGGTAGCACGGGTTCGAATCCCGTTGGGGGCACGCAAGATCGTGTGCAACACTGTTGCACGCACAGCTTGGTCCTGTGGAGCAGTTTGGAGTGCTCGCCACCCTGTCAAGGTGGAGGCCGCGGGTTCAAATCCCGTCAGGACCGCTGAGGTTTCACGTGAAACCTCGTGGCTGGGTAGCTCAGTTGGTACGAGCGATCGCCTGAAAAGCGATAGGTCGCCGGTTCGACCCCGGCCCCAGCCACAACAGACAGCCCCTCCGGGATTCCGGAGGGGCTGTTCTCGTGTCGCAGCCCTGGATCTCCTTGGCGGTGCGACCCGCCGGCGCTAGGTTCTGGCGGGTCGACACATCACCAGGGTGGGGAAGATGAACCGGGATCAGGACATACAGCTGGAGAAGGAACGCGCGCGCTACGGCCTCCTCGCCGTCGTCGTCAGCAACCTCGCGATCGCCGCGGTCGCGGTCTTCGGCGTCTGGCGGCTCAACGGCAACGAGTCCGTGATCATCGGCGTCCTCACCGCCGCCTTCACGGCGGTGAGCAGCATGACCACGGCATACCTGGGCATCAAGGCCGTATCGAACACGGCGAAGTCGATCGCGTCATCGGCAGCCGCACAGGCCCCCCAGGCCCCGGCCGCCCCGGTCCCGGTCACCCAGGCTCCGGTCACCCAGGCTCCGGTCACCCAGGCTCCGGTCACCCAGACCTCCGCCGGCGAGACGCCCGCCGCTCCGGCTGCCGCCACCCCGGCCACGCCCGCCGCCACCCCTCCGACCCAGCGCGGTCAGTAGCCCGAGCCCGGTAGAACCGCCGGAAGCAAAAGGGTTCGCCATGAATTTCCCCGAGGTGAGATCCTGGATCGCGTATGTCTACGCACCCCGCCCCCGCCCTGGGCGCCCTCGCCCCTCGCCTGACCGAGCTCTCACTGCGCGACGCGCACCGGCTCGGGCGCAGGCTGGAAGGCGCGCGCAAGATCCGTAAGCCGGAGGCCCGGACCGCCGTCCTCGCCGAGATCGAGGCCGAGGTGGCCAGGGCCGAGGAACGGATGGCCGGCCGGCGCGCCGTTCTGCCCGCCGTGTCGTACCCCGAGCAGCTGCCCGTCAGCCAGAAGAAGGCCGAGATCGCGGAGGCGATACGCGATCACCAGGTCGTGATCGTGGCCGGTGAGACCGGCTCCGGGAAGACCACCCAGATCCCCAAGATCTGTCTGGAGCTCGGCCGGGGCGTGCGCGGCATGATCGGGCACACCCAGCCCCGCCGGATCGCCGCCCGTACCGTGGCCGAACGGGTGGCGGAGGAGCTGCGCACCCCGCTCGGGGAGGCCGTCGGCTGGAAGGTCCGCTTCACCGACCAGGTGAACCCCGACGCCACCTTCATCAAGCTGATGACGGACGGCATCCTGCTCGCCGAGATCCAGACCGACCGCGAACTGCGCGCCTACGACACGATCATCATCGACGAGGCCCACGAGCGGTCCCTCAACATCGACTTCCTGCTCGGGTATCTGGCCCAGCTGCTGCCCCGGCGCCCCGATCTCAAGGTCGTCATCACCTCGGCCACCATCGACCCCGAGCGGTTCTCCCGGCACTTCGGCGACGCCCCGATCATCGAGGTCAGCGGCCGGACGTACCCGGTCGAGGTGCGCTACCGGCCGCTCCTCGAAGAGGACGCGGAGGACGCCGACCGGGACCAGATCACCGCCATCTGCGACGCCGTGGAGGAGCTCCAGGGCGAGGGCAGGGGCGACATCCTCGTCTTCCTCTCGGGAGAGCGCGAGATCCGGGACACCGCGGACGCGCTGGAGAAGCGGAACTACCGGTTCACGGAAGTGCTGCCGCTCTACGCCCGGCTCTCGCACGCCGAGCAGCACCGGGTCTTCCAGCCGCACACCGGCCGCAGGATCGTGCTGGCCACCAACGTGGCCGAGACCTCGCTGACCGTCCCGGGCATCAAGTACGTCATCGACCCCGGCTTCGCGCGCATCTCCCGCTACAGCCACCGCACCAAGGTGCAGCGGCTGCCCATCGAGGCGATCAGCCAGGCCAGCGCCAACCAGCGCAAGGGCCGCTGCGGCCGTACCTCCGACGGCATCTGCATCCGGCTGTACAGCGAGGACGACTTCGTCTCCCGGCCGGAGTTCACGGACGCGGAGATCCTCCGTACCAACCTGGCGAGTGTCATCCTCCAGATGACCGCGGCCGGCCTCGGCGACATCGAGAAGTTCCCCTTCATCGACCCGCCGGACCACCGCAACATCCGCGACGGCGTGCAGCTGCTCCAGGAGCTGGGCGCGATCGACCCGGCCGAGAAGGAAGCCCGCAAGCGGCTCACCGACACCGGCCGCAAGCTCGCCCAGCTGCCCGTCGACCCGCGGCTCGCCCGCATGGTCCTGGAGGCCGACAAGAACGGCTGTGTCCGCGAGGTCATGGTCATCGCCGCCGCGCTCTCCATCCAGGACCCGCGCGAACGGCCGGCCGACAAGCAGACCCAGGCCGACCAGCAGCACGCCCGCTTCCGTGACGAGACCAGCGACTTCCTCGCCTTCCTCAACCTGTGGAGATACGTCAGGGAGCAGCAGAAGGAACGCGGCTCCAGCTCCTTCCGGCGGATGTGCAAGCAGGAGTTCCTGAACTTCCTGCGCATCCGTGAGTGGCAGGACATCTACATGCAGCTGCGCACGGTCGCCAAGCAGATGGGCATCCACCTCAACGAGGAGGACGCCCCCGGCGACCGCGTGCATGTGTCGCTGCTCGCCGGGCTGCTTTCGCACATCGGCATGAAGGACGTGAAGGATGGCGCGAAGAACGAGTACCTGGGCGCGCGGAGCGCCAAGTTCGCGCTCTTCCCGGGGTCCGCGCTGTTCAAGAAGACCCCCCGGTTCGTGATGTCGGCGGAGCTGGTGGAGACCAGCCGCCTCTGGGCCCGGGTCAACGCGAAGATCGAGCCGGAGTGGGTCGAGCCGCTCGCCGAGCACCTCCTCAAGCGGACGTACAGCGAGCCGCACTGGGAGAAGGACCAGGCGGCCGTGCTGGCGTTCGAGAAGGTCACGCTGTACGGCGTACCGATCGTCGCCCAGCGCAAGGTGAACTACGGCCGCATCGACCCCGAGGTCAGCCGCGAGCTTTTCATTCGCAACGCGCTGGTGGAGGGCGACTGGCGCACCCACCACAAGTTCTTCGCCGACAACCGCCGCCTCCTGAGCGAGGTCGAGGAGCTGGAGCACCGGGCCCGGCGCCGGGACATCGTCGTCGACGACGACACGCTCTTCGACTTCTACGACCAGCGGGTGCCCGAACACGTCGTCTCCGGCGCCCACTTCGACTCCTGGTGGAAGCACAAGCGGCAGGAGCAGCCGGAGTTCCTCGACTTCGAGCGGGAGATGCTGATCCGGGAGTCGGCGGAGGCGGTCACCAAGGCCGACTACCCGGACTCCTGGCGGCAGGGCCAGCTGAAGTTCCGGGTGACCTACCAGTTCGAGCCGGGCGCGGACGCCGACGGCGTGACCGTCCACATCCCGCTCCAGGTCCTCAACCAGGTCACGGACGAGGGCTTCGACTGGCAGATCCCGGGCCTCCGGGAAGAGGTGGTCACGGAGCTGATCCGTACCCTCCCGAAGCCGATCCGCCGCAACTACGTGCCGGCGCCGAACTTCGCGAAGCGCTTCCTGGACACGGCGGTCCCCCTTCAGGAACCCCTCCCGGTGACCATGGCGCGTGAGCTCAAGCGCATGGTCGGCGTGCCCTTCGAGGCCGAGGACTTCGACTGGGCGCGGGTCCCCGACCACCTGAAGATCACCTTCCGGATCATCGACGAACGGCGCCGGAAACTCGCCGAGGACAAGGACCTGGAGGCGCTGAAGCTCCGGCTGAAGCCGAAGGCCCGCCAGGCCATCTCCCAGGCCGCCGCGGCCACCGCGGAGCGCCAGGGCGGCGAGTCCCTGGAACGCAAGGGCCTCACGGACTGGACGATCGGCACGCTCACGCGGGTCTTCGAGACGCGCCGGGCGGGCCAGCCGGTGAAGGCCTACCCCGCGCTGGTCGACGACGGCGACACGGTCTCGGTGCGCCTCTTCGACACCGAGGAGGAGCAGGCCGAGGCGATGTGGAAGGGCCTGCGCCGGCTCGTCCTCCGCAACATCCCGGTGAACCCGGCGAAGTTCGCGTCGGAGAAGCTGACGAACGCCCAGAAGCTCGCGCTGTCGGCGAACCCGCACGGCACGATCCAGGCCCTGTTCGACGACTGCGCGATGGCGGCGGCGGACAAGCTGATCGCCGACTTCGGGGGGCCGGTGTGGGACGAGGAGTCGTACCGGAAGCTGTACGACAAGGTGCGCGCCGAGATCGTCGACACGACGGTCCGCACGGTCGGCCAGGTGCAGCAGGTGCTGGCCGCCTGGCAGGCCTGTGAACGCCGTCTGAAGGGCGTACGGAGCCCCGCGCTGCTGGCGAACCTGACCGACGTCCGCAAGCAGCTGGACGCGCTGATGAAGCCGGGCTTCGTGACGTGGGCCGGGATACGCCGGCTGCCCGACCTCATGCGCTATCTGGTCGCCGCCGACCGGCGCCTGCAGCAGATGCCGGCCAACGTCCAGCGGGACACCACCCGGATGGAGAAGGTCCACGAGATGCAGGACGAGTACGCCTGGCTCCTGGAGCAGCTCCCCAAGGGCCGGCCGGTGCCGCAGCAGGTCCTGGACATCCGCTGGATGCTGGAGGAGCTGCGGGTCAGCTACTTCGCGCACGCGCTGGGGACCGCGTACCCGGTCTCCGACAAGCGGATCGTGAAGGCGATCGACACGGCGGCCCCGTAACCGACCGGGCACGCGGAGTGAGTTCGACCAGGACCTACCCCCTCCTGTACAGTCCTTCTCGCAGCACAACGCAAGACAAAGTGCCGCGAAACCTGGTCCTGTGGAGCAGTTTGGAGTGCTCGCCACCCTGTCAAGGTGGAGGCCGCGGGTTCAAATCCCGTCAGGACCGCCCGATGCCGAGGCCCGCATCCCGTAAGGGAAGCGGGCCTTTCGCATGTCCGGAGCCCGCGGACGGCACGGCCGAGGACCGCCGTCGCGAGGGCGGGCGGGGGCCGGGCGCCCTTGACGGGGTCACATTCGGCGGTTACCCAGGAGGGAGGGCCCGGTTCTCCCGGCCCCCTTCTGGAGGTGGCGTATGGCGGCTTCGGTGCGGCACGAGACACGGGCGTTGCTGAGGGCCCACCTGGCGGCCGCCTCGTCGTACCGGCATCTGACCCGTCACTGCCCGGTCTGCCATCGGCTGCTGCGGCTGGCCATGGACTCCGCCCCGCACGCCGCGGAGGGCCCCGAGGGCGCCACGGAGGACGAGGATCCCGTCGGCGTGTGACCAACGGCCTTTCCCGCAAGGGGCGGTGGCGGGTCCGCTGCGCCGCGCCGCCCCTCTATCGCACCCTGCGGAGTACAAACAACCCATGCGGTATGTGACGGGTGTCACCGCATGAGTTTCCGAAACGACGGTACTTACCCCCTTCCTACAACTGGTCAATTTAATATGTGCAATTGCACCACCCTGTGGACCCGCCCCACGCCCGTCCCGGGACCCCCCTCCGGGCCCGTCCACAGCGATCCGACAGCGCCCCCCAGACTCCGACAAGGCCGCTCACAGAACCGCTGGCTAGGGTGGGCCAAGACCCCATGGGCGCACAAAAAAGATCGCGCTGGACCCGGCGGAGTCCAGCGCGATCTACGACGCACCCTGTGTCGCTTGCCTGAGAAGTTCTTGTCGGCCTGGGCGTGGGTCCCGTTGGGGCAGGTCCCGCGTCGCTTGTAGCTAGGGTTTCGGGCGTCTCGGCCAGTTGGGGGACCGGTCGGTTTGCCCGCTATTCAGTTGGTCAGGCCTCGCTGCGCTGCTGCGGGATGCCCGCCAGCAGGGCGCGCACCTCAGCCTCGCGGTAGCGGCGGTGTCCGCCGAGCGTGCGGATCGACGTGAGCTTGCCGGCCTTCGCCCACCGCGTGACCGTCTTGGGGTCGACGCGGAACATCGTGGCGACCTCAGCCGGGGTCAGCAGCGGCTCGGCATCAGGGGTGCGAGCGGTCATGAGCGGCCTCCTCGGGAGAACCGAACCATCTCGGTTCTTTCCTCTAAATTCTGCACCTTGACCCGCGTTGCCCGAAATGGCGGACGCGAGTCGAGTCGGTTATAGGACGAACGGCTTGTCCTCGGCACTACAACTACACCATCTGTCCAGCCGCGTCGGCCAAACCGATGGAATTGCCCTCCCAGGTAGTCATCAGCCGCGGAAGCCGATGGACCATGCCATAGCGGACAGTCACGCCTCTGTGACGATCAGTCACAGGACGATCAGGAGTCACCAGACCCCCCAAAGCACGTAATGCTGAGAATCCGCCCACAGTGCACCACACTTGGACGGATGGAGCCCTCCCCGGACTCCTTGTCCTATTTTGGCACGAGGAGTGGCAAGAGGCGCAAGAGCCGTGTAAGTGCTATCCGTCACCCTTGGCGCAAAAGCCCGGATCAGGATCCAACGTCCTGTGCGTTCACTGAAGTGCCGTCAACGTACGTTGTTTCATGCCTTCTGGGCCGTGACGTACATCACTCACCACACACACGTCACGCAGGTGTCATCCGGCGGTAAACCCCATCAGACACCCCGTCACCTAGTACGCAGGAACGGGCATCGGCACTCAGTTCGCCGAACGGCGGTCCCGTACCGCCCGCCACCGCTCCACCAGCCGGCCGTACGCCTCCCCGGCCGCGGCCCCGTCGCCCTGGCGCAGCGCCTCGATGCCGGCCGCCACGTCGGCCGCCGAGTGGTCGCCCTCCAGGTCGCCGGCCGGCAGCGTGTGGACGAGACCGCCGTAGTCCAGCTCGACCAGCGAGCGCGGGTGGAACTCCTCCAGCCAGCGGCCGACGTCCACCAGGCCGTCGATCAGCGGCCCTTCCTCCACGGTGTCCTTGAGGGTGCGCAGCGCCCGCGCCACCCGGCGCCGGGCCTGCACCATCGGCGTGCGGTAGCGCAGCATCGGCGGGATCTCCGCGGTGCCCTTCTCGTACCGGCGCTCCTCGTCGGAGACGAGCACGAACCAGTTCAGCGGCACCTGCCAGGTCGCGGTGCGGATCCAGGGCCGCGAGTCGGGGTTGCGGACCAGCCAGCGCTCGTAGTCCGCCGTGGCCTGCCGGCGCACGACCGGCGGGAGCATCGCGTCCAGGACCGGCTTCGGCAGGTCGTCGGGGAGCTCCTGGAGCGCCTGCCAGCCGCGCAGCCGGGTCCGCCACGGGCAGACGCAGACGACGTCGTCCACCTCCAGGACGAAGGCGTCACCGCTCTCCTGCACCGGCACCACGACCGGCGGGGTGGGCAGCAAGTCGGCCAGGGAGCGGCGCAGTTCGTCCTGATAGGAGGGACGGTCCGGGCGGCGGGCGTAGCGCGTCCAGTGCTCGCGCTCGCGGGCCGGGAAGGCCGCCAGCGGCTCGTAGACGCGCAGGTACGTGGCATAGGGGACGACCACCGAGGACACCTTGGGCACGCCTGCTCCCTCCCCATCGGACCGGGCTCGAAACCAGCGGACCCCACCACGGAGCCGACCCGGGGCGACCGCGGAAACCACAGCAAATCGTCCCACGCTCATACGTGCGCACACGGCACGGGAGAGTGATCCTGAACACTGCGCGGATGGTGCGCGGGCAATGGCTCTACGCTCATGCCACGGCCCCCGCCACCCTTACGGGAGCCCCAGCTTCCACCCGCCGCGACACACGCGACACAACCGGGAGTCACCACAGTGACCGACGTTTCCACCGGCGTCCTGCACACCCTGTTCCACTCGGACCAGGGCGGTCACGAGCAGGTCGTGCTCTGCCAGGACCGCGAGAGCGGCCTCAGGGCCGTCATCGCCATCCACTCCACCGCGCTGGGCCCCGCCCTCGGCGGCACCCGCTTCTACCCGTACGCGAGCGAGGAGGAGGCCGTCGCCGACGCCCTCAACCTCGCGCGCGGGATGTCGTACAAGAACGCCATGGCCGGGCTCGACCACGGCGGCGGCAAGGCCGTGATCATCGGGGACCCGGACCGCGACAAGACCGAGGAGCTGCTGCTCGCCTACGGGCGGTTCGTGGCCTCGCTCGGCGGCCGGTACGTCACCGCCTGCGACGTCGGCACGTATGTCGCCGACATGGACGTGGTGGCCCGCGAGTGCCGCTGGACCACCGGGCGCTCCCCCGAGAACGGCGGCGCCGGCGACTCCTCCGTGCTCACCGCCTACGGCGTCTACCAGGGCATGCGGGCCAGCGCCCAGCACCTGTGGGGCGACCCCTCGCTGCGCGGCCGCACCGTCGGCATCGCGGGCGTCGGCAAGGTCGGCCGCCACCTCGTGGAGCACCTGCTGGAGGAGGGCGCCGAGGTCGTCATCACCGACGTGCGGCAGGAAGCCGTGTGGCACATCGCCGACCGGCACCCTTCCGTGGGAGTGGCCGCCGACACCGACGCGCTGGTCCAGGTCGAGGGCCTCGACATCTACGCCCCCTGCGCGCTCGGCGGTGCCCTGAGCGACGCGTCCGTCCCGGTGCTGACCGCGCAGGTGGTGTGCGGCGCGGCCAACAACCAGCTCGCCCACCCGGGCGTCGAGAAGGACCTCGCCGACCGCGGCATCCTCTACGCACCGGACTACGTGGTGAACGCCGGCGGGGTCATCCAGGTCGCCGACGAGCTGCACGGGTTCGACTTCGACCGGTGCAGGGCCAAGGCCGCGAAGATCTTCGACACCACGCTGGCCATATTCGCACGTGCGAAGGAAGACGGGATTCCGCCGGCCGCGGCGGCCGACCGGATCGCCGAACAGCGGATGCACGATGCCGCAACAGCGGGTGGCCGCTGACCGACGGCAGGGTTTCCGGGCGGTTTTTCGGTACCTGCCGGCGGGCAGTTGGAGAGAACTCTCACGTTCGTCGGCGGGTCGCCCGCCAGGAAGTGGTTAAAATCGTGGTTGACCAGCGGGGACGGGGCGCCTCGCGGGTCACCGGGTCAGGCGCGTGGTGCGGGCGACGTACCGTATGGGCGCGGGCTCAGGTACCGTGGAAGCCCTACGGACCGGTCTCTCCGAGGAGAGTCCGTTCCGGATCATGAACGCGTGTCAGACTCTGGGGCCGTCGAGCCCCGTCACCGAGGGGGTCGAGCCATGGGGCGCGGCCGGGCCAAGGCCAAGCAGACGAAGGTCGCCCGCCAGCTGAAGTACAACAGCGGTGGGACTGACCTGTCACGTCTGGCCAGCGAGCTGGGCGCATCGACTTCGAGCCAGCCGCCGAACGGCGAGCCGTTCGAGGACGACGACGAGGACGAAGACGACCCGTACGCCCAGTACGCGGATCTCTATAACGACGACGATGAGGACGAGGACGAGGACGACCAGTCCGGTCCGCACTCCCAGCATCGTCGCGGTGCTTGACGCCAGCGGCTGCTGAGCCGCTTCACTTGCCCGGTCCGGGATTTCATCGCCGGACCGGGTTTTGTGCTGGGCTCTCGGGGCTCCGCCCCGGACCCCGCTCCTCAAACTCCCCCAGAGGGGGGACCCCCAAGGGGCTAGTTGGACGGGTGATCCCCTACCAATTCGGCGCCGATGGTGTGCTCGCCGCGGTCGGTGATCTCGCCTGCGACCCAGGCCTCGACCCCGCGGTCGGCCAGTGTGGTGAGTGCCACATCCACCGATTCCTGCGGGACGATCGCGATCATGCCGACGCCCATGTTGAGCGTCTTCTCCAGTTCGAGCCGCTCGACGCCGCCGAGGCGGCCGACCAGGCCGAAGATCGGGCCCGGGGTCCAGGTGCCGCGGTCGACGATCGCGTGCAGGTGGTCCGGGATGACCCGGGCCAGGTTCGCGGCCAGTCCGCCGCCGGTGACATGGCTGAAGGCGTGGACCTCCGCCGTGCGCGTCAGGGCCAGGCAGTCCAGCGAGTAGATCTTGGTCGGCTCCAGGAGCTCCTCGCCGAGGGTGCGGCCGAAATCCTCGACGCGGGCGTCGAGCGCGAGGCCCGCCTGGTTCAGCAGGACGTGCCGGACCAGGGAGTACCCGTTCGAGTGAAGCCCGGAGGACGCCATGGCGATCACCGCGTCACCCGTACGGATACGATCCGCGCCGAGCAGCCGGTCGGCCTCCACCACGCCCGTACCGGCGCCGGCCACGTCGAAGTCGTCCGCGCCCAGCAGGCCCGGGTGTTCGGCCGTCTCGCCGCCCACCAGGGCGCAGCCGGCCAGTACACAGCCCTCGGCGATGCCCTTGACGATGGCCGCGACCCGCTCGGGGTGGACCTTGCCGACGCAGATGTAGTCGGTCATGAACAGCGGCTCCGCGCCGCACACCACGATGTCGTCCATGACCATGGCGACCAGGTCGTGGCCGATGGTGTCGTACACGCCCAGCTGCCGGGCGATGTCCACCTTGGTACCCACGCCGTCCGTGGCGGACGCGAGCAGCGGGCGCTCGTAGTTCTTGAGGGCGGAGGCGTCGAAGAGGCCGGCGAAGCCGCCAAGGCCGCCGAGGACCTCGGGGCGCTGCGTCTTCTTCACCCACTCCTTCATCAGCTCCACGGCGCGGTCGCCGGCCTCGATGTCGACTCCGGCAGCCGCGTAGGAAGCACCGGGAACAGAGTTCTCAGACATTGCCTGGGATCTTTCGGGTTGGTTTCTACGAGGCTTACGGGCGACGGATCGCGTCGGCCGCGGCCGTGGCTGCCGGACCGGCGGCCAGCTCGGTCTCCAGGAGCTGCTTGCCGAGCAGCTCGGGGTCCGGGAGCTCCATCGGGTACTCGCCGTCGAAGCAGGCCCGGCAGAGGTTCGGCTTGGCGATGGTGGTCGCCTCGAT
This sequence comes from Streptomyces fuscichromogenes, assembly GCF_014645815.1. Taxonomy (GTDB): domain Bacteria; phylum Actinomycetota; class Actinomycetes; order Streptomycetales; family Streptomycetaceae; genus Streptomyces; species Streptomyces fuscichromogenes. The sequence continues at coordinate 62,207 of NZ_BMML01000005.1, forward strand.
CATGCCGTCGATGGAGATGTACGCCAGGGAGTCGGCGCCGAGCGAGGTGCCGATCTCCTCGATGCTCATGCCGTTGGCGATGAGCTCGGCGCGGGTCGCGAAGTCGATGCCGAAGAAGCAGGGCCACTTCACGGGCGGGGAGGAGATCCGGATGTGGACCTCGGCCGCACCCGCCTCGCGCAGCATCCGCACCAGGGCCCGCTGGGTGTTGCCGCGGACGATCGAGTCGTCGACGACCACCAGTCGCTTGCCCTTGATGACTTCCTTCAGCGGGTTCAGCTTCAGGCGGATGCCGAGCTGCCGGATGGTCTGCGAGGGCTGGATGAAGGTCCGGCCGACGTAGGCGTTCTTGACCAGGCCGTTGCCGAAGGGGATGCCGGAGGCCTCCGCGTAGCCGACGGCCGCGGGGGTGCCGGATTCCGGGGTCGCTATCACCAGGTCGGCGTCGACCGGGGCTTCCTTGGCGAGCTTGCGGCCCATCTCCACGCGGGAGAGGTACACGTTCCGCCCGGCGATGTCGGTGTCGGGGCGGGCCAGGTACACGTACTCGAAGACACAGCCCTTGGGCTTCGCGTCAGCGAACCGCGAGGTGCGCAGGCCGTTCTCGTCGATGGCGACGAACTCGCCCGGCTCGATCTCGCGGACGAAGCTGGCGCCGCAGATGTCGAGGGCGGCGGACTCCGAGGCGATCACCCAGCCGCGCTCCAGGCGGCCCAGGACCAGCGGGCGGATGCCCTGCGGGTCGCGGGCGGCGTAGAGGGTGTGCTCGTCCATGAAGACGAGCGAGAAGGCACCCCGGACCTTCGGCAGGACCGCGTGCGCGGCCTCCTCGATGGTCAGCGGCTTGCCGTCCGCGTCGACCTGGGCCGCGAGCAGCGCGGTGAGCAGGTCGGTGTCGTTGGTCGCGGCGACCCGGGTGGACCGGCCGCCCGGGTCCTTCGGGAGTTCGGCGACCATCTCGGCGAGCTGCGCCGTGTTGACCAGGTTGCCGTTGTGGCCGAGCGCGATCGAGCCGTGCGCGGTGGCGCGGAACGTCGGCTGGGCGTTCTCCCACACGGAGGCACCGGTGGTCGAGTAGCGGGCGTGACCGACCGCGATATGACCCTGGAGCGAACCGAGCGAGGTTTCGTCGAAGACCTGGGAGACGAGGCCCATGTCCTTGAAGACGAGGATCTGGGAGCCGTTGCTGACCGCGATTCCCGCGGATTCCTGGCCCCGATGCTGGAGGGCGTAGAGCCCGAAGTACGTGAGCTTGGCGACCTCTTCACCGGGAGCCCAGACACCGAAGACGCCGCAAGCGTCCTGGGGGCCCTTCTCACCGGGGAGCAGATCGTGATTGAGGAGACCGTCACCACGTGGCACGGCACCGAGTGTAGGCGAGATCGACCACTGGTCCGAATTGGGGATACCCGGCCGTAATGGATCTACGACCGCGGACACCCTTGTGGCTTTCTCCATTTCCGCAGGTCAGCACGGTAAGAGGTTTCTCCAGGGAGGGCCGGTTCGGGTGGACCGGTGCCGACGCAACCCCCTCGCACCGTATCCCTGAGTGAGGTGTCGCACATCATTCGGGGGGCCCGGACAGCCGGACGCGGTCGCCGCCGGCCGTGCTGAGGGTGAGCCCGCCGTCCTCGCCCGTCATGGTCAGCGGCCCGGCGGTGAGCGTGCGGGCGAGGGCGCGCTCGAAGGTCATCCGTGCGTTGTCGCAGGCCATCCGGGTGGTCCGGAGGTGGCTCAGCCGGATCTGGTCGCCGGTGATCTGCGCGGTGGCGCTGAACCGGTTGCACCCGAGGCTGCCGGCCGCCCGGCCGTCCTGAATCTTCAGGTGGGCGCGTGCCGGGGCGGGGTGGGCGGTGCCGTCGACGGTCACGCTGTCGACGGTCCAGTCGGTCCCGGTGACCGGTGGCCGAGTCCCCACGGAAGCACCTCCCTCACCGCCACAGGCCACCGCGAGCAGGACGAGCAGGGCGGCCGCCGCCGTAGTCAGGGTCATACCGCGCATGCGCTGTTTCAACCCGTACATACCGTTTCGACGGTGCGCACCGGTCGATCGGTTCCCTCACGGGTTTCCGGACGGGCTGTCTCGCGGGTTTCCTCACGCCATGACGGGCAGGTACGCCCCCAGGTCCGCCCGCTCGCCGCTCGCGCTGACCCGGGCGTCCGCCAGGGCCTCCTTCCACCCCAGCCGTCCGGTGGCCAGCCGGATCCAGGTCAGCGGGTCGGTCTCGACGACGTTCGGCGGGGTGCCCCGGGTGTGCCGGGGTCCTTCGACGCACTGCACCACGGCGTACGGCGGCACCCGCACCTCGGTGGAGCCGCCGGGCGCCTTGACGGCGAGCGCGTCGGCGAGCAGCCGGGTGCAGGCGGCCAGGGCCTGCCGGTCGTACGGCACCTCCAGTCCGGCGACGGCCGCGTTGAGGTCGTCGGTGTGGACGACCAGCTCGACGACCCGGGTGACGAGATAGTCGTCGAGGGAGAGGGCGCCGGCGCTGGTGGCGAGCAGCCGGGTGCCGGGGTGTGCGTCGAGCAGCGCGCGCAGGCCCGTGTCGGTGTCGGCGAGGTAGGCGTCGAGGTCGGGATGGTCGACGGCGAGGCGCCGGGTGAAGTCGGCGATGGCGGCGGAGTTGCCCGAGGTCCCGAACGGCCAGTCGAGCAGGACCGCGTCGGCCTTCGCGGGCTGTGGCTGGTCCAGGGCCCGGTGGACGGCGGTGAGCGCCATGCCGATGTGGGCGACGAGGTCACGTACGGTCCACCCGTCGAGCCGGGTGGGCAGCGCGAGCTGCTCGGGGGTGAGGCCCGCGACGGCCGCCCTCACGTTGTCGAACTGGGCGAGCACCGCGGCACGGGTCCTGGCCGGGTCGTACGTTCTGGGGCGCTTCTTGGCGGGAGGCATGGCGGTGAGCGTATTCCCCCGGCCCGCCCCCGGCGGACAGCCTGTCAGGCTGGGTTGACACGCCGGGGGGCGTCAATCCAGACTGACAGACATGGAAACGCAAGAGCTCTCGGAACGCCTCAGGTCGCACGACCCCGCGGTGGGACTGCGGGCCGTGGGTGCCCTGCACCGACTGGCCGAGCAGGTCGAGGCGGCGGCGGTCGCGCGCGCCAGGGAACAGGGCTGGTCCTGGGAGCAGATCGGGGACGCCCTCGGGGTGTCCCGGCAGTCCGTCCACGCCAAGTACGGGAAGTGAGACGACCATGTTCGAGCAGTTCGCAGCAGAAGCCAGGGCGACCGTCGCATCGGCGCTCGAAGAGACCACGCTGCGCGGCGACCGCCGCATCGGCACCGAGCACCTCCTGCTGGGAGTGCTTCACGAACCCCGCGCGGTGCGGGCGCTCGGCACCGACCTGGAGACCGCCCGCGCCGCCCTCGACACCCTCGACCGCTCCGCGCTGGCCGTGGTCGGCATCGACGTGCACGGGATCGAGCGGGCACCGGTCCCCGCCTCGCGCAAGCGCACCCCCTTCACCTCCGGCGCCCGCGCCGTCCTCCCCCGCGCCCTGGCCGAGACGAGGAGGGCCGGCGGCCGGCGCATCCAACCGGAACACCTGCTGCTGGCACTCCTCGACTGCGAACGACCGGATCCCGCGGCGGACCTCCTGACCGAACTCGGCGTCGACCGCGCAGCCGTCCGCGAGCGCATCCGGCGGACCGGCCGCTGAGACGCGGGACCCCGGGCGTCGGGCGCTCAGACGCCGAGAGCCCGGCGGAAGACGTCCGCATGCTCGGTGCACCAGTCGGCGAAGGTGCGCGGCTTGCGGGCGAGGAGACGTTCGACGGTGTCCGTGCGGACTCCGACGGTGTCGGGGCGCATGAGGCGGAACCCCTCGACGAGGGCCTCGGCGAGGGCGGGCGGCGCCCCGCCGGGGAAGCGGAACCGTACCGCCTCGGCGGGGGTGGCCACCGCGCGGACCTCGATGGCACGCCCGATCACCTCGGCGAGGACGCGGACCTGCTCGGCGACGGTGAACGTCTCGGCGCCGGTGAGGGCGTACTCCTGGCCCTGGTGGCCGTCCCCGGTCAGGGCCAGGGCGGCCACCGCGGCGATGTCCGCGGGGTCGACCGGCGCGTAGCGGCCCGGTCCGGCGGGGTCGAGGACGTAGCCGGCCTCGCGGAGGGTGGGCAGCACCGCCTGCGCCCTCGTCAAGCTCCGCCCTGTGCCGTCGTCCAACTGTGTCTTCTCGCGCAGCCGCCTCAGCGACGCGGGACCACCTACGTGCCGCCCGACCCCCACCGCCGCCCACCCCGAACCCTTCGAAGGCGTCGTCGTCCAGGTCGGCTCCGGGTACGCCGGCATCGACGCCGGAACCGCGTTCCTCCGGGTCCGGCTCGCCGACCACACCGAGCGCCAAGCCCTGCTCACGGACACCGAGTTGATGCCGTGAACCTGGTCCTCAGCTGCCTCGCCGGTCTGCTCGCCCTGCGCGCGCTCTACCTGGCAGCACTGGCCTTCACCTGGAAGAGGGGGCGCAACGCATGACGGCCATGGCCGAGCGACACACACCTCAGATGTCGGCAATGGAGTTCGAAACGATCGCCGCCGGCGCTCCCGAGACCGTGACGTTGGAGTTCGTCAACGGACGGATCGGAGTCAAGAAGGCGCCGGACGGGGACCACAGCACCATCGTGTCCTGGCTGGCCCGGCGCTGTATGCAGACCAGGCCCGACCTGGACCTGTACCAGGGCCGAGGGCTCCGGGTGGAGGCTTACCGAGAGGGACGGGTGAAACCGGACGCGGTGCTCGCACCCGAGGCGCACTTCGCGGGACAGGGTGAATGGGCCGACCCGGACGGGGCGCTCATGGTCGTCGAGATCACCTCGTACGACTCGGACACCGACCGGCGGGACCGGCACGAGAAGCCGACCGCGTACGGCCAGGCCGGGATCCCCCTGTACCTCCTGATCGACCGGGACTCCTGCACGGTCACGGTGCACAGCGGCCCGGACCGGAGGATCGGTGGCTATCGCGCCGTCCACACCGCGAAGTTCGGCGAGACGGTTGTCCTCCCCGAGCCGATGGGCATCGAACTCGACACGGAGATCCTCAAGAACTACGTGCGATGAGCCGGGAACGCCCCGCCCGGAGACATCGACCCGGGCGGGGCGTTCGTCGTCGTACGGCCGGTCAGGCCAGCAGCGCCTCGATCGTCCCCTCGTGCGCGTCGCGCAGTTCGGTCAGGGAGAGTTCGAACTCGCCCTGGATCTCCACCGACGCGCCGTCCACGACACCGATGCGGGTCACTGGCAGGCCCCGCGCACCGCACATGTCGTTGAAGCGGACCTCCTCCGAGCGCGGCACCGCGACGATCGCGCGCCCGGCCGACTCGGAGAGGAGGAAGGTGAAGGCGTCCAGGCCGTCGGGCACGACGAGACGCGCGCCCCTGCCGCCGAGCAGCGCGGACTCCACCACGGCCTGGATCAGACCGCCGTCGGACAGGTCGTGCGCCGAGTCGATCATGCCGTCGCGGGAGGCGGAGATCAGGATCTCGGCGAGCAGCCGCTCCCGCTCCAGGTCCACCTTCGGCGGCAGGCCGCCCAGGTGGTCGTGGACGACCTGCGACCAGGCCGAGCCGCCGAACTCCTCGCGGGTGTCGCCGAGGAGGTAGAGCAGCTGCCCCTCCTCCTGGAAGGCGACCGGCGTGCGGCGGGCCACGTCGTCGATCACGCCGAGGACGGCGACCACCGGGGTCGGGTGGATGGCCGCCTCGCCGGTCTGGTTGTAGAGCGAGACGTTGCCGCCGGTCACCGGGGTGCCCAGCTGGAGGCAGCCGTCGGCGAGACCGCGCACGGCCTCCGCGAACTGCCACATGACCGCCGGGTCCTCGGGGGAGCCGAAGTTCAGGCAGTCGGAGACGGCGAGCGGCTTGGCACCGGTGGTCGCCACGTTGCGGTAGGCCTCGGCCAGGGCCAGCTGGGCACCCGTGTAGGGGTCGAGCTTGGCGTAGCGGCCGTTGCCGTCCGTGGCGATGGCGACACCGAGGCCGGTGGCCTCGTCGACGCGGATCATGCCGGAGTCCTCGGGCTGGGCGAGGACCGTGTTGCCCTGCACGAAGTGGTCGTACTGGGAGGTGATCCACTTCTTGGAGGCCTGGTTCGGGGACCCCACCAGCTTCAGGACCTGGTCCTTCAGCTCCGCGGCGGTCGCCGGCCGGGGCAGCTTGTTCGCGTCGTCCGCCTGGAGCTCGTCCTGCCAGGACGGGCGGGCGTACGGGCGCTCGTAGACCGGGCCGTCGTGCGCGACCGTGCGCGGGTCGACGTCCACGATCTTCTCGCCGTGCCAGAAGATCTCCAGGCGGTCGCCGTCGGTCACCTCACCGATGACGGTGGCGATGACGTCCCACTTCTCGCAGATCTCCAGGAAGCGGTCGACCTTGGCCGGCTCGACCACCGCGCACATGCGTTCCTGCGACTCGCTCATGAGGATTTCCTCGGGCGAGAGGGTCGAGTCACGGAGCGGGACGTCGTCCAGGGTGACGGTCATGCCGCCGGAGCCGTTGGAGGCGAGCTCGGAGGTGGCGCAGGACAGGCCGGCCGCGCCGAGGTCCTGGATGCCGACGACGAGCTTCTCGCGGAACGCCTCCAGGGTGCACTCGATGAGCAGCTTCTCCTGGAAGGGGTCGCCGACCTGGACCGCGGGACGCTTGGACGGCTTGGCGTCGTCGAAGGTCTCGCTCGCCAGGATCGACGCGCCGCCGATGCCGTCGCCGCCGGTCCGGGCGCCGTACAGGATGACCTGGTTGCCCGCGCCGGAGGCCTTGGCGAGGTGGATGTCCTCGTGCCGCATCACGCCGATGGCACCGGCGTTGACCAGCGGGTTGCCCTGGTAGCAGGCGTCGAAGACGACCTCGCCGCCGATGTTGGGCAGGCCCAGGCAGTTGCCGTAGCCGCCGATGCCGGCGACGACACCCGGCAGGACGCGCTTGGTGTCGGGGTGGTCGGCGGCACCGAAGCGCAGCGGGTCGACCACGGCCACCGGCCGGGCGCCCATCGCGATGATGTCGCGGACGATGCCGCCGACACCGGTCGCCGCGCCCTGGTACGGCTCGACGTACGACGGGTGGTTGTGCGACTCGACCTTGAAGGTGACCGCGTAGCCCTGGCCGACGTCGACCACACCCGCGTTCTCGCCGATGCCGACGAGCAGGGCGTCCGACCGGGGCGCCTTCTCGCCGAACTGGCGGAGGTGGACCTTGGAGGACTTGTACGAGCAGTGCTCGGACCACATGACCGAGTACATGGCGAGCTCGGCACCGGTCGGGCGGCGGCCGAGGATCTCCACCACCCGCTCGTACTCGTCCTTCTTCAGACCGAGTTCGGCCCAGGGCAGCTCGACGTCGGGGGTCGCGGCCGCGTGCTCGACCGTGTCCAGAGGCGTCCGGCTCATGCGCCCACCAGCTTCTTGAGGATCGAGGTGAAGAAGGGGAGGCCGTCGGTACGGCCCGTGCCGATCAGCGGCTCGACGGCGTGCTCGGGGTGCGGCATGAGGCCGACGACGTTCCCGGCCTCGTTGGTGATGCCGGCGATGTCCCGCTGCGAGCCGTTGGGGTTGAAGTCCACGTACCGGAAGGCGACGCGGCCCTCGGCCTCCAGCTGGTCGAGCGTGTACTCGTCGGCGACGTACCGGCCGTCCATGTTCTTCAGCGGGATGTGGATCTCCTGGCCCGCGCGGTAGTCGGCCGTCCAGGCGGTGTCCGCGTTCTCCACCCGCAGTTTCTGGTCGCGGCAGATGAAGTGGAGGTGGTCGTTGCCGAGCATCGCGCCGGGAAGCAGGTGCGCCTCGGTGAGGACCTGGAAGCCGTTGCAGATACCGAGGACCGGAAGGCCGGCCTTCGCCTGCTCGATGACGGTCCCCATCACCGGCGAGAAGCGGGAGATCGCACCGGCCCGCAGATAGTCGCCGTAGGAGAAACCACCGGGAAGGACCACCGCGTCGACCTGGTGGAGGTCCTTGTCCTTGTGCCAGAGGGCGACCGGTTCCGCACCCGCGAGCCGGATCGCGCGCTGGGTGTCACGGTCGTCGAGGCTTCCCGGGAAAGTGACGACGCCAATACGAGCGGTCACTTCGCCGCCTCCGCGACTTCCTCCACCTTGACGGTGAAGTCCTCGATCACGGTGTTGGCGAGGAAGGATTCCGCAAGATCGTGGATGCGGGCGAGCGCGGCCTCGTCGACCGGCCCGTCAACTTCCAGTTCGAATCGCTTTCCCTGACGTACATCGGAGATGCCTTCGAAACCCAGGCGCGGCAGCGCACGCTGGACCGCCTGGCCCTGGGGGTCGAGGATCTCCGGCTTGAGCATGACGTCGACTACGACGCGTGCCACTGGCACTCCCGGTGTTGTGGTGCTGAGCTGGTGCCTTCAGACTACCCGCACAAAATTTCTACGCGGGTAGAGTTGTAGGAAACTACGTGAGCCGCATCACGATCGGGTGACAGCCGGGGATCCACACGAAAAGTTCTGGGAAAGTTCCCCGGGTTCGCCCGCGACATCTATTGCGCTGGAGACACGCGGACGGATTTAGTCGGGCTTCACTTTGTATTGCCAGGCACTGTACAAATGAATTGGCAATAGCCGATACTCGGCACGTCATCTCGCGCCATCGCGGTCATCACCGATGAGCTGACGATGAGCTGTATAGACGTGCCACACGAAGGGACCGAATATTCGTGGCGCAGAAGGTCGTGGTCACTCTCTTTGACGACATCGACGGCTCGGAAGCGGCGGAAACGATCGCCTTCGGACTGGACGGCAAGTCGTACGAGATCGATCTGAATCAAGCGAACGCCAAGAAACTGCGCAAGGCCCTGGAGCCGTACGTGGTGGCCGGCCGCAAGCGGTCGAAGTCGGGCAAGGCGTACAAGCAGACGGAGGTCGCCCCCGACCCGGCGGCCGTCCGCGCCTGGGCGCAGGCGAACAAGATGGACGTCCCCGCCCGCGGCCGCATCCCGAAGAAGGTGTACGAGGCGTTCAGCGCAGCACAGTGACAGGGCGGTCGGCCGCCCTCAGGGTGCGTCAGCCGCCCCTGCGGGCAGCCGACTTGCGCTACCCCCCTGCTGATCAGCTAATGTCTGGAGCACACCGAGGGACGCGGTCGGAAAACCGGGGCTCACGGAGTACATGCGGGTGTAGTTCAGTAGCAGAACATCCCCCTTCCAGGGGGAAGGCGCAGTGTGCAATTCCTGTCACCCGCTCTGCACCGCCGGTCCTGGTCATGCTTGTGGATCAGGTAGGCTGGTGCTCGCACCGATCGGTGGGAGCCGGTCGGGAGCAGTGCGGACGTAGCTCAGTTGGTAGAGCGCAACCTTGCCAAGGTTGAGGTCGCGAGTTCGAGCCTCGTCGTCCGCTCCAGATCAGAGAGAAACCCCAGTCATATGACTGGGGTTTTTTCGTGCGTCCGCCCTCTTCCACCGGGCCGCCCCTGACATTTGTCATGGCGAGTGATGACACCGCGCACTGCTCCCGGGCCCAGGCCGCGGGGACGCTGGAGTCATGGACGACGAACACGTGATTGAGGTCACAGATCTCCGGCGTGTCTACGGGGGCGGGTTCGAAGCGGTCCGCGGAATCACCTTCTCCGTGGCCCGCGGGGAGATCTTCGCACTGCTCGGCACCAACGGCGCCGGAAAGACATCGACGGTCGAACTGCTGGAGGGACTCGCACCGCCGGACGGCGGCCGGGTCCGGGTACTGGGCCACGACCCGTACCGGGCGCGGGCCGCCGTACGCCCGCGCACCGGCGTCATGCTCCAGGAGGGCGGCTTCCCCTCCGAGCTGACCGTCGGCGAGACGGCACGGATGTGGGCCGGCTGTACGACCGGAGCCCGGCCCACGGCCGAGTCGCTCGGCCTGGTCGGGCTCGGCGGCCGGACGGACGTCCGGGTCAAACAGCTCTCCGGCGGGGAACGGCGCCGCCTCGACCTGGCACTCGCGCTGGCCGGCCGGCCCGAGGTGCTGTTCCTGGACGAGCCGACGACCGGACTCGACGCCGAAGGACGCCGGGCCACCTGGGAGTTGGTGCGCGAACTGCGCGACGCCGGGACGGCCGTCCTGCTCACCACGCACTACCTGGAGGAGGCCGAGGACCTCGCCGACCGGCTCGCGATCCTGCACCAGGGGCGCGTCGCGACCGCCGGCACCCCGGCCGAGGTGACCGCGGGCCGGCCCGCGCGGATCTCCTTCGACCTGCCCGACGGGTACTTCCTCGGCGACCTGCCGCCGCTCGGCGTGCTCGGTGTGTGCGGGCACGAGGCCGAGGGCAGGGCCGTACGGCTGCGGACCCGGGAGCCGCAGCGGACCGCCCACGGGGTACTGACCTGGGCCGAGCGGACCGGGGTCGAGCTGGGCCGCCTGGAGGTGCGGTCGGCCTCGCTGGAGGAGGCGTTCCTGGGGATCGCGAAGGAGGCGGCCGCATGAACACGCCGACCACGACGGCTCTCCGGCGCCGCCGGCTGGGCGCCCTCGCCCGCGCCGAACTGCTGCTCCTCGGCCGCAACCGCAGTGCGGTGCTCATCGCGCTGCTCGTGCCGCTCTCCCTGCCGATCACCGTACGGCCCGCCTTCGGCCAGCTCGACCTCAAGGGGAAGGGGCTGAACACCGGCACCCTGATGCTGACCGCCGCGATCGGCTTCTCCTTCCTCTTCGCCGTGTACACCTCCCTGGTGAGCGCCTACGTGGCCCGCCGCGAGGAACTCGTCCTCAAACGGCTGCGCACCGGCGAGCTCGCCGACGCGGAGATCCTGGCCGGGACCGCCCTGCCCGCCGTCTGCCTCGGCCTGGCACAGGCACTGGTCCTGACCGTCGGCTGCGCGGTGCTGCTGCACGCGGGCGTGCCCGCGGCGCCGTACCTCACCGTGCTGGGCCTGCTGACCGGCCTGCTGATCAGCGCCGCGCTCGCCGCGCTCACCTCGGCCTTCACCCGGACCACCGAGAGCGCCCAGGTCACCGCGCTGCCCGTGGTCTTCGTCTCGATGCTGGGCTCGGGCATCGCCGTCCCGGCGGACGCCCTGCCCGACCGGGTCGCCAGGGCCGGCGAACTCCTCCCGCTCTCCCCGGCGGTCCGGCTGGTCCGGGCCGGCTGGACCGGCGAGCTGAGCACGGCCCAGGCCCTGACCACCACCCTCACCGCGCTGGCCTGGACCGCGGTCGCGGTGTTTGCTGTACGGCGGTGGTTCCGCTGGGAACCCCGGCGCTGAGGGGAACGGGACCGGGATGAGCGCAGCTGCGGGAGGCTGGTGGCGGGGGAAGAGCACACCGGCCAAGATCGAGACGTACACCCGGTGGTCGTTCCACTTCTTCGCGGTGGTCGAGGTCGCGGCGATCGGACTGCCGGTCCTCGCGCAGGCGGGGGCGGATGTCGCGGGCTGGATGACGGCGATGGTCGTCGGCCACGCACTGCTCTGCGCGGTGACCGCCTCCCGGGCGCTGGACTGGACGCGCGGTCGGCGGGAGCAGCCGGTGCGGCTGCTGTGGGTACTGGGCGCGGCGACCTGTGTCCTCGCCGTCGTGGCCCTGGCCCTGCGCAGGCACGGCGGCCCGGACGACGGCACGGAGAACGCGGCGGGGACCGTCTTCGCGATGATATTGGCCTTCGGGGCCGGCACCATGGCGCTCGGCGTACGCAACCGGCGGCGCGTGGCGGCACAGACCACGGGCTTCGCGTTCGGGGCGGCCGTGCTGTCCCTGCCGCTGGGCGTTCCCGGGCCCGAAGCAGTGGTCACGGCGTGCGTGGTGCTCCTCTCCGGCAGCTTCCTCGCCGCCACCTCGATCTTCTCCGTCTGGCTGCTGAACGCCGTCTACGAACTCGACGAGGCCCGCGAGACCCGCGCGCGGCTCGCCGTCGCCGAGGAACGGCTGCGGTTCGGACGCGATCTGCACGACGTGCTCGGCCGGAACCTCGCCGTCATCGCCCTCAAGAGCGAGCTGGCCGTACAGCTGGCCCGGCGCGAACGGCCCGAGGCCGTGGAGCAGATGATCGAGGTGCAGCGGATCGCGCAGGAGTCGCAGCGCGAGGTACGCGATGTCGTACGGGGGTACCGGGAGGCCGACCTGAGTGCCGAACTCGCCGGTGCACAGGGGGTGTTGACGGCCGCGGGGATCTCCTGCGAGCTGTCCGGGGACACCGCGGGACTGCCCGCGGAGGTCCAGTCGGCGCTGGGCTGGGTGGTACGGGAGGCCACCACCAATGTGCTGCGGCACGGGGATGCGAGCCGCTGCTCGGTGGGACTGCGGGTACGGGAGGGGCAGGTGGTGCTGACGGTGGAGAACGACGGGGTCGCGGTGCGCGGAAGCGGTCCGGGCCAGGAGCGCGGTGGGAGCGGTGGCTCCGGACTGGCCGGGCTGCGGGAGCGGCTCGCCGTGGTCGACGGGGCGCTGGAGGCCGGGCCGGCGGGACCGGACGGGTTCCGGGTGGTGGCATCGGTGCCGCTGTCCGGCCGTACGGCTGATGCGAAGGTGAGTGGAGTCACGTCATGACGTCTCCGGTACGGCTGTTGCTCGCGGACGACGAGCATCTGATCCGGGGCGCGCTGGCCGCGCTGCTCGGCCTGGAGGACGACCTGGTCGTCGTCGCCGAGGCGGCCACCGGCCCGGAGGCGCTCGCCATGGCGCGGGCCCATCGCCCCGATGTCGCGGTGCTGGATCTCCAGATGCCCGGCGCGGACGGTGTGAGGGTGGCCACATCGCTGCGTGCCGAACTGCCCGGCTGCCAGGTGCTGATCGTCACCGGTCACGGGCGGCCCGGTCATCTGAAGCGGGCGCTGGCGGCCGGTGTGCGCGGGTTCGTCCCGAAGACGGTGAGTGCGCAGCGGCTCGCCGAGATCATCCGCACCGTGCACGCCGGAAACCGGTACATCGACCCGGAGTTGGCCGCCGACGCGATCTCCGCCGGGGACTCGCCGCTGACCGCGCGGGAGGCCGAGGTGCTGGAGCTGGCGGCCGACGGGGCGCCGGTCGCGGAGATCGCCGAGCGGGCCGCGCTGTCGCCGGGGACGGTGCGGAACTACCTCTCCTCGGCCGTCACCAAGCTCGGTGCGGAGAACCGTCATGCGGCAGTGCGTCTCGCACGGGAGCGAGGTTGGGTATAGTTGCTCTCGCGCCACGGCGCATGCGGACGTAGCTCAGTTGGTAGAGCGCAACCTTGCCAAGGTTGAGGTCGCGAGTTCGAGCCTCGTCGTCCGCTCAGTGGAGAAGGCCCCCGGTTTCTGCCGGGGGCCTTCGGCTGTTCCCGGGCCCGGAGGCCCGGGAACCTGCGTCACGACCAGGTGTTGCCGGTCAGCCGCTCGTACGCCTCGACGTACTTCGCGCGGGTCGCCTCGACCACGTGCTCCGGCAGCGGCGGCGGGGGCTGCTCGCTCCTGCGGTCCCAGCCGGACTCGGCCGAGGTCAGCCAGTCGCGCACGTACTGCTTGTCGAACGACGGCTGGGCGCGGCCCGGCTGCCACTCGTCGGCCGGCCAGAACCGGGACGAGTCCGGGGTGAGGACCTCGTCGGCGAGGACCAGGGTGTCGTTCTCGAAGCCGAACTCGAACTTCGTGTCGGCCAGGAGGATCCCCCGGTCCCGGGCGATGTCCCGGGCGCGGCCGTACACCGCGAGGGTGGCCTGGCGCAGCTGGGCGGCGGTCTCGGCGCCGACCTGGCGGGCGACCTCCTCGTACGACACGTTCTCGTCGTGCTCGCCGACCTCGGCCTTGGTGGCCGGGGTGAAGATCGGGCCGGGCAGCTCCGAGCCGTCGACCAGCCCCTCGGGGAGGGCGAGCCCGCAGACCGTACGCGACTCCTGGTACTCGGCGAGGCCGGAGCCGGTGAGGTAGCCGCGGGCCACGCACTCGACCGGGAGCATCTTCAGGGACTTGCAGATCAGGGTGCGGCCCGCCCAGTCGGCGGGGGCGCCCTCGGGCAGCTCGGTGCTGATGACGTGGTTCGGGACCAGGTCGGCGAGCTTGTCGAACCACCACAGGGAGAGCTGGGTGAGCACCCGTCCCTTGTCGGGGATCTCGGTCGGCAGCACCCAGTCGTAGGCGGACAGGCGGTCGCTGGCGACCATCACGAGGTCACCGGCCGCGTTCTGGTAGAGCTCGCGCACCTTGCCGGTGTGCAGATGCACCAGACCCGGCACCTCCACGGGCTCGGGCTTTTCGACGAATCCGGACACGGTTCCTCCCCGTGGTTCTGTACAGGTGCCCTTGATTCTCCCGTATGCCGGGTTGCGCACGGACACGGGGGCCACGCGGACGCCTGTGCGGGTCAGTCGTGCTTGCAGATGCGGTCCAGGAGGTTGGCGGTGGCGCGCTGGACGCGTGGGTCGGTGTGGCCGGGGCGGTCCAGGGCCGGCGACCAGGCGAAGGTGCCGGAGGCGAAGACCAGGGCGCCGGAGGGGGCGCGGTAGAGGGAGGTCTCCTGGTGACGCAGGGCGCCGTCGTTGTCGGTGTAGGGGGAGTGGGCGAGCAGGATGCGCGCCTCGTGCTCGGGCAGCGCGGTGCGCGGGAAGTAGCGGTCGGCCTCGCCGGCCACCAGGCCCGGCAGTTCGTCGCCCTCGTGCGCGGCGGTGGCCTCCCAGAGCCAGTGCCCCGCGTTGCGCACGATCAGGGGGTACGGCTCGGGCACCCGGCCCGCGTACTGGATGCCGACCGTCTGCTGTTCGGGCCGGTCGATCTCGCGCCAGAGCACGGGCTTGCCCGGACCCCTGCGTTTTCGGCAGGTCAGCAGGCGGTTCGCGACCCCGGACGGGGAGGGGCCCAACTCCACCTGCCAGTACATGGTGTTGGCGGAGAGGAAGACGAGGCTCGTGCCGCTGTCCCGGGCCAGTTCGACCGTGCGGCGCATCTGCGGGGACCAGTACTCGTCGTGGCCCGGGAAGACCAGGCCCCGGTAGCGGGTGGGGTCGACACGGCCGGCGTGCAGGTCGCGGGCGTCGGCGTAGGCGAGGTCGTAGCCGTAGCGCTCGGCCCAGCGGATGAAGTCGTAGGCGTGGCCGACGTGCAGGGGCAGGCCGGCGCCCGCGTACGGCCGGTCGAAGGAGACGGTGGTCGCCGCGTCGGCCTCGCCGAGCAGCCGGCCCCGCTCGTCCCAGGCGTGGTAGAGGCTGGCCCCGGTACGGCCGTCCTCCGGGTAGAGGTTGTACGCCTGCCAGGTGATGTCCGGCAACAGGAGCAGCAGGTCGGCCGGGTGGTTGTCGCGGATCGTGAAGGGCACGTGCGAGCGGTAGCCGTCGGCCGTGGTGAGCACCGCGACGTACGCGCCGATGCTCCAGTACGACGGGACCTGCAGCCGCCAGGACAGCCACCAGTGGTGGCAGGAGACCGTGCGGTCGGCGGCCAGCGGCGGCGGCTGGACGATGCCGGACAGCCGGGGGCTGGTGGTGATCTTGGATGCGCCGTCACCGCCGTAGTGGCCGATGCGGTAGACGTCGACGCTGAACTCCTGCGGCGGGTCGACGGTGATGTGGAAGTCGACGGCCTCGCCCGGGGCGACCGCGCCGGTCGAGGCGAACCCCTTGATCTGGCGGTGCACGTCGTCCGCCGAGCGCGGGCCGCCGAGCGCGGCGCGCGGTGCGGGGACCCGGGGGTTCTCGCCGGTGGGCTGCGGCCGGCTGGGGTCCACGTACCAGGGGACGACGTGACCGGTGTCGTCGAAATAGGTCTCGCTGCCGCGCAGCCAGGGGACGGGCCCCTGACCGAAGGGATCCGTGACGGCGTGCGCAAGTGCTCCCGACTCCCAGCGGCGGATGTGGTCCGATGCCATGGTGGCTCCCCTCCCTCGTGCCCCCGTGAAGCGTGCTGATACGAGCCGATGTGTGCGATGCGCGCGAGATGCGCGCCGTACCGTGTCGCGCTGTGCGATGCCGTGCGGTGGCGCGTCGCGTGCTGTGACTGTGGCGTCTGTCTTATGTCGGATGCGCTTGCCACAACCGCGAACGGTCCCAGCACATCACATAACGCACGCGTCCGGTCACGGTTCGTTGCGAATTTGCCTGAAGTGGAACAGTTTGCTCCGCTAAAGCATCGAAAGGCCGAGGTCAGACCAGTCGGACCGGCTTCTCGGGACGTATCCCGGACTCGACCAGCCAGGCCCGCAGCGGGGCTGGGTCTCCCTCCTCGATGAGACTGAGGACTCTGGGCGTCAGGTCGGCGGCCCGCTCGCCGTCGACCAGCAGGGACGGGCCGTCCAGCCAGTCCAGGCCGGGGGTTGCTCCGGCGGTGTCCACGGCCGCGCAGCACACCATCGCCGTGACGTGGGCGGCGAGCAGCTCGCGGGCGGTGCGCGGGGGTTGGAGCGGGAAGAGGGGCAGCGCGCCCTCGTCACGGAGGGGGGTGCCGGGGGTGCCCTGGCCGGCCGGGGCGGGGCAGCCGGGGCGCACGGTGCCGGTCGCCTCCGCGTGCTCCTCGCGGGCGAGGGCCGCGGTGAGCCCGGCGGCGAGGGCGGCGCTGCGTTCGGTACCGCTGGTCTCCTCGCCTTCCTCGTCGTAGCCGGGGATGCGGGGGTCCGCGTCGTGGCCGGAGTTGCGGGGGTCCGCGTCGTAACCGGGGGCGTGGGGATCCTCGTCGTAACCGGGCACGCGGGGGTCCCCGTCGTCACCGGGGCCGCCGGAATCCCCGTCATAGCCAGGGCTGCGGGAGCCCCCGTCGTAACCACGGACGCGGGAATCCCCGTCATGACCGGAGCCGCCGGAATCCCCGTCGTAACCGCGGACGTGGGGATCCTCGTCGTGGGTCGGGAGGCAGGGGCGCCTGATCGGGGCGGACGGGTCGGTCAGGTGGTCCATGACTCGGGCCAGGGTGGGGCCGCCGGGGTCGGGGGCGGCCGGGTCGAGGGTGGCGCGGACCCCCAGGGCGTCCAGGACCCGGTGCAGACGGGCCGCCTCGGTGCGCCAGGTACGGTCGACGACCTCCTCCGGATACTCCTGCCAGGCCACCGGCGACCAGGCCGGGCCCGGCTCGGCGGGGCCGCCGTGGAAGAGGCGGGCGGCGAGCAGCGAGGCCGCCTCGTCCACCAGCCCCGGCTCCTCCAGCAGATCGCAGGCGGGCCGCTCGCCCAGCCGGGAGGCGAAGCCCTCGGCCAGCCGGTCGCGCCGGGACAGCTCGGTGAGGGCCGCCACCACGCCCGCGTCCAGCCGGGAGGGCCAGCGGCCCATCCGCCAGGCGGGCAGCGCGACCCGGGTGAGCAGGCGGTCCCAGCCGGCGTACGCGAGGCCGACCTGCTCCTGGGCGACGATCCGCAGTCCGTAGTCCACGGCCTGGGCCCGCTCGGCCGCCGCGGCGGCGACCCCGCGCTCCATCAGCGCCGCGTGCTCCCGGCAGCCGCGCAGCAGCACCCTGGCAACCCAGCCGACGCCCCCGCACAGCAGGCGGGTGGCCGGACATCGGCCGGAGACCGCGGAGACGGCCACCGCCGCGTCCAGGCCCCGGACGAAACGGCGGGCGGCGGCTATGTCCGGGTGTGCCGAGGGTCCCGTACCGGCGACGACCGGGGCGAGGACCGCGCGGAGCTCGCCGACGCGCATCCACCACAGGAACGGGGAGCCGATGACGAGGACGGGGGCGGCCGGGGTGCGGCGGTGCAGCCCGGGGGTGCCGAGCTCGTCGCCGCCCCTGGGCGCGGGCGGGCCGTGGGCCGGATGGGTGCGGTCCTCCAGCCAGCTGTCGCAGTCCGGGGTGAGCGCTATGGCGGAGGGCGCCGGCACGTCGAGGCGGTCGGCGAGGTCGCGCACCATCCGGTACAGGTCCGGGGCGGACTCCTCCGGGATCGGGACCGTGGGGGTCACCGCCGGGCGGGCGCGGGCCACGACCAGGGCGACGCCGACGGCGGCCAGCAGCACCAGGACGGCGAACACGCCGACGATCCAGCGGGCGGTGTCCCAGCCGCGGCCCACGAAGTGGCCGGTGGAACCGCCGGTCAGCAGGATCACCGTGGCCGCGGCGGGCAACAGGGCCACCGCCAGGGCCCGGCCGCGGATGCGCAGCACGGCGAGGGCCCGGGTACGCGCTGCCTGCGCTCCCGCCTCCGCACCGATACCGGTACTGGTCACGTCCGGACCTCACCCCCTCCCTGCTGTCCTCGCGCCGCCTTGGCTGTTGCTCACTCCCCCACTGTGGCACCCACCACTGACATCGCAATGCCGGTGGGCCAAGTGCCGGAACGCCTGCGCCGCACCCTAGTTGGGGCTCCGGCCGCCGTCAGCCGGATGGGGCATCGGTCACTCGATGGAATGGCCTTGGTCAGAGGTGATCGACAGACAGCAATGATCAGGCCCCGGATTTCGGGTCCGGGGCCTGTCGAGAGCGAGTCGGTTCTGTGGAGCTGGTGAGGCCGGTGGAGTCGGCGGGACAGGCGGGCCTCGCAGGTCCCTAGGCCTGGGCGGCTTCCTCCGCCGCCGCCTTCGCGGCGATGTCCGTACGGTGCTGGGAGCCGTCGAGGCCGATCCGCGCCACCGCCGCGTACGCCCGCTCCCGGGCCTGGCTCAGGTCCGTGCCCGTCGCCGTGACGGAGAGGACCCGGCCACCGGCGCTGACGACGTCGTCGCCGGCCCGCTTCGTCCCCGCGTGCAGGACGTAGGCGTGCGGCGCGTCCTCGGCCGCCACCGCGTCGAGGCCGGTGATGGGGTCACCGGAACGCGGGGTGCCCGGGTAGTTGTGCGAGGCGACGACGACGGTGACCGCGGCGTCCTCGCTCCAGCGCAGCGGCGGCAGGTCGGCGAGGCCGCCGTTGGCCGCGGCGAGCAGGACGCCGGCCAGCGGGGTCCGCAGGCGGGCGAGGACCACCTGGGTCTCCGGGTCGCCGAACCGGGCGTTGAACTCGATGACCCGCACGCCGCGCGAGGTGATCGCGAGGCCGGCGTAGAGGAGACCGGAGAACGGGGTCCCGCGGCGCCGCATCTCGTCGACGGTCGGCTGGAGGACGGTCTGCAGGACCTCGTCGACGAGCTTGGGGTCGGCCCAGGGCAGCGGGGAGTACGCCCCCATGCCGCCGGTGTTCGGGCCCTCGTCCCCGTCCAGGGCACGCTTGAAGTCCTGCGCGGGCTGGAGCGGGAGGACCGTCTCGCCGTCGGTGATCGCGAAGAGGGAGACCTCGGGACCGTCGAGGAACTCCTCGATGACGACCTGGTCGCAGGCGGCGGCATGCGCCTTGGCGTCGTCCAGGTCGTCGGTGACCACGACGCCCTTGCCGGCCGCGAGCCCGTCGTCCTTCACGACGTACGGCGCGCCGAAGGCGTCCAGCGCCTCGGCGACCTCCTCGGCGTTCGTGCAGACGTACGAACGGGCGGTGGGCACCGCGGCCCCCGCCATCACGTCCTTGGCGAACGCCTTGGACCCCTCGATCCGCGCGGCCGCACCGGAGGGGCCGAACACCGGGATGCCCGCGTCGCGCACGGCGTCGGCGACCCCGGCGACCAGGGGGGCCTCCGGGCCTACGACCACGAGGTCGGCGCCGAGTTCCACGGCGAGGGCCGCCACGGCCCCGCCGTCCAGGGCGTCGACCTGGTGCAGCTCGGCCACCTCGGCGATGCCGGCGTTGCCGGGAGCGCAGTACAGCGCGGTGACTTCGGAATCGAGGGACAGAGAGCGGCACAGGGCGTGTTCGCGGGCGCCGCTGCCGATGACGAGGACCTTCACGGGGCCAGCGTAGCCGGATGGGCCGACTGGATGTTCCTCCAAGGGGGCTCGGGTGAGCGGTGGCCGCCTGCTGGGATGCCCGCCCCTTCGGGGGCTGGGCGGAGGGTGGCTGCTGCCTCACACGCCGGACGCGCTGAGAAACCCAGGGGCGCGGGGAACTGCGCGACCAGCCCACGACGGCCCGCGACGGCCCGCGGTCGGCCCGCGGGTCGGCACTCGACCGCAGCACCCCCGCACTCGCCCTGTGCCGCTCTCTGTCACTCGTTCTGGAACTCCTCCACCACCGTCGCCCCCAGTTCCTTCACGATCAGCTCGTGGCCGGACAGGGCCGACTCGTCGAGGTCGGGGTCGTCCTCCTCGGGGATGTCGTCCTCGGGGGCCACCGGCGGCGGTTCGGGGGCGGTGGGCACCGAGGCCGGGGCCGACGCCGTCGAGGTGGGCGGCGGGCCCTGGGCCGGGGCGGCCGCCGGGGCCTGCTGGGCGGGCGCGGGGCGGGCCGGAGCCGCGGGGGCGGCGCCACCGTAGCCGGACACCGCGGGGGCGCCGTAGCCGCCGGGCTGACCGCCGCCGTACCCGGCGCCGGACGGGACGCCACCGGCACCACCACCGCCGCCGCCCGTCGGGTCGACGATCGCCTCGATCCGCCACTGCACGCCGAACTGCTCGCTCAACGCCTGCCGGAGCACGTCCTCGCTGCCGCTGCTCGCGAAGTTGTCACGGGCGCCGGCGTTGACGAAACCGAGCTGGAGGGTGGTGCCGTCGAAACCGGCGACCTGGGCGTTCTGGCTGAGCAGGATCCAGGTGAAGCGGCGGCGGTTCTTGACCGCCTCCAGGACGTTCGGCCACAGCACACGGGGGTCGATGCCACCGGCAGGGACGGAGGCCGGTGCGGGCGCGGCAGCCGGGGGCGGGGTCGAGGCCTGGGTCTGTGGCTGTGCCTGGGCCTGGGCCCGGACTTCGGGCTGAGCCGGGGAGGGCGGTGGGGCCTGCTGGGCCGCGGCAGCGCCCGTGGCCGTCGGCCAGCCGCCGGGGCGACGGGTGCCGCCGCCGGCGGGAGTGGCCGTCGGCCAGGCACCGGGCGCGGCAGCGGCGGCGGGAGCGGCGGCCGGAGCCGGAGGCTCTGGAGTCGGTACGGGTGCCGGCGCAGGTGCCGGGGCTGGGGCTGGGGCTGGGGCGGCTCCCCCGCGTACGGCGGCCCGAGCCGCAGCCGGACCACCGCCCTGCGGGACAGCCCCCGGAGCTGGAGCCGGAGCCGGAGCCACCGCTGGAGCCGAAGCCGGAGCTGGAGCCTGAGCCGGAGCCGCCGAAGGCTGCATGTGCGCCTCGGGCCCGGGGGCGTACCCCATGGCGGGCGCGCCGCCCCCGCCCGAGAAGTTGACGCCCCGCTCCAGCCGGTCGAGGCGGGCCATCACCGAACGTTCGTCGCCGTAGGCCGCCGGCAGCAGCACGCGGGCGCAGATCAGCTCCAGCTGGAGGCGCGGGGAGGTGGCGCCGCGCATCTCGGTCAGGCCCTGGTTGACGAGGTCGGCGGCGCGGCTGAGCTCGGCGGCGCCGAAGGTGCCGGCCTGGGCCTGCATCCGTTCGAGGACGTCGGTGGGGGCGTCGAACAGCCCCTTCTCCACGGCGTCCGGGACGGCGGCGAGGATCACCAGGTCCCGCAGCCGCTCCAGCAGGTCGGCGACGAAGCGGCGCGGGTCGTTGCCGCCCTCGATGATCCGGTCCACGACCTCGAAGGCGGCGGCGCCGTCCCCGGTCGCGAAGGCCTCGACCACGGAGTCGAGCAGTGAGCCGTCGGTGTAGCCGAGCAGCGAGGTGGCCATGGCATACGTCACGCCCTCCTCGGTGGCCCCGGCGAGGAGCTGGTCCATGACGGACATGGAGTCACGCACGGACCCGGCACCGGCGCGCACGACGAGCGGCAGCACGCCGTCCTCGACGGGGATCTTCTCCTTGCCGCAGACCTCGCCCAGGTAGTCCCGCAGGGTCCCCGGCGGGACCAGCCGGAACGGATAGTGATGGGTCCGCGACCGGATCGTCCCGATGACCTTCTCGGGCTCGGTGGTGGCGAAGATGAACTTGAGATGCTCCGGCGGCTCCTCGACGACCTTGAGCAGCGCGTTGAAACCGGCCGACGTGACCATGTGGGCCTCGTCGATGATGTAGATCTTGTAGCGGCTGGAGGCGGGTCCGAAGAAGGCCTTCTCGCGCAGCTCACGGGCGTCGTCCACACCACCGTGGGAGGCCGCGTCGATCTCGATGACGTCGATGGATCCCGGGCCGTTGCGCGCGAGGTCCTGGCAGGACTGGCACTCCCCGCACGGGGTCGGCGTCGGCCCCTGCGCGCAGTTCAGACACCGGGCGAGGATCCGCGCGCTGGTCGTCTTCCCGCACCCGCGCGGCCCGCTGAACAGGTACGCGTGATTGACCCGGTTGTTCCGCAGCGCCTGCTGCAACGGGTCGGTGACATGCTCCTGCCCGATGACCTCGGCGAACGACTCCGGGCGATAACGGCGGTACAGCGCGAGAGACGACACGCATACGAGGTTATAGGCGCCCACTGACAGCCGGCCCCGCCCGCAAACGCAAGCGCCCCCCACGCACCCGCCAGAGCCGACCTACCCTTGCTGCCTTCCGGCCCTGGGGGAGTTCAGTCAGATAGCGCCGCGTGAGGGGCTCTGCACAGAGTACCCGACGTCAGCCGCCAGGAACGAGTTCGCGAGCACTCCTCTCGGTCATGTAATGTTCCGACCGGAGGATTCGCCTAGAGGCCTAGGGCGCACGCTTGGAAAGCGTGTTGGGGGCAACCCCTCACGAGTTCGAATCTCGTATCCTCCGCCATTGCTCTCACCGGGCAATACGTCGAAGGGCCCCCTGGAAACAGGGGGCCCTTCGACGTTGTCCTCAGACCCCGGTGTCCTGGTTTTTGTCCACAGCGGGTGTCTCCGGGGCTCCCCAGATCGCTTCGGCGATCTTCCGGGCCACGTCCTTGAGCATGGCGTCCGGCAGCATAAGCACGGTGGCGGCCGTATGCCGGGCGTCGTGCAGCCGGGCGTCCCGAACCCCCGAGTCTTCCAGCAGCCGCTTCCAGTCGTGACAGTCCGCCTCCCGGCTCAGTGGGCCACACCACACCATGTGCCCTAGATTGCTTTGAGCCGCTGCAACGTGGGAGTCCAGCAGATAGCGCCATCGAGGCGGAGGTGCAGCCGCACTCCTCTGCCAGCCCCTCACCCGGCACGATTCCGAAGGGCGTCACCGCGAAGTGGAACCCTTCGATGCGCGGTTAACGAGGCGGCCGAACAGCCACGGAACGGTTGCCCTCATTCCAGATGTAGACACCGCTGGTACCTGCGCCGTACCAACTCTCTGGCCCGACCTCGGCCGTGAGAGACGGGTACTCACTGATGGAATCCCAGTGCAGCCCGGACGAACTCCCCGTGTCGCCGCTCTTGAGGTCGTGCCGGTCCGCCCAGTCCAGCATGTCCGCGCGCATCTGGACGTAGATGTTCGGGCCGTAGGGCCAGTGCACCCCGTCGGCGTCACGGTTGAGCACGCCTTGAGCGTGGTCATCCAGAGAACTGATCAGTTCCTTCCGATCGGTGCTCTGGCAGCGCCAGCACCACCACTTCGCTTCTCCGATCCCGGAGCCGAAGAACAACCCCCGCCGGGGCCGTCCGCATCCCTCGCAGCTGTACATGATCTTGCTCCTTCGCGTCTCGTCAGACCCGGTTCGGCGCAGTGGGGAACGGATCAGGCAGTTCCCTCCCTACAGAGGAGAGAGAACCGCAGAACCATCCGACTCCCGGCGGTTCGGAGCGACGCGGTATCACCAGGTATGGTCTGGGCTTTTGTCTGAAATACCCCTAGTTGTGCGCTCATCATCGCGCGGGGCGCGCTTCAGCGGGCCGCGAACCATAGAGCTGACCAACTCGGCATAGCGAAACCGGCTCTCCCGTCTGCTCGTTGTCCTGGCCTTCGTCTGGTGCACCGCCACCCGCCACCGTGCACCGCCGTACGTGCCCCCCCGTCTGGCCTGCCCCATGAATCTCCACGACGCCCCCGGACCGACGCGCAGTCTCGGCATGACGGTCACCGGACACCGCGGCCCCAGCAAGGTGTTCCTGTTGGACGTCATCTCGGCGCTATCGGGGGTCTTCGTGTGACCGAAACCGCCGACGTGGAGCCGCTCGACGGATCAGCAGTGCACCGACCATCCAGGTGCGCCCCACCAACCCGTTCCGTGCCGTGCGTCAACCCGGAGAGGGCGTTCGCGCGCCCAACCCTCCGATGTCACACTCGGCCCGCCGGCGGCCAGCCATCAGTCCCATCGCCTCGCGAACATGGCAGAGGAAGCGGCCCGCCCTCACCAGTCCGGCCGCGTGGCCGAGTGAAGTGGCACGAGTCGGCGATCACGCATGGGCAGGACTCACAGATTGGCCATCGGCCTCTTTGCCCTACGGGTCACGGCAACCCGGTAAGGGCATTTACACCAGGAGTATGGTCTCTGGTATGGCGACGAAAAAAGTCACTGTGACGATCCCTGAAGATCTCCTCGACGAGATCCGCGCCGACGCGGCGGAGAGGGGACTTTCGGCGTATGTAGCCGAAGCACTGCGATTCAAGCGCGATCGGGACCGGCTGCTGGAGCTGGTCGACTGGTTGCAGGAGGAACACGGGCCGGTCACCGAGGACGAGCGTGCGACAGCCCTCGAGGAACTGGATGATCTCGACGCCGAGCACGAGCGCCGTCGCACCGCCGGAGGACGCGATGCCGGAGAGGCCGCGTGAAGAAGCGTGCCGGTGAGCACAGGCAGCGGCCGCTGCGCGTCTTCGTACTCGACTGCGAGGCCCTGTCCCTGGCCGTGCGTGGCGACCGCAGGATGATCGCCTGGCTCGACCTCGCGGCCGGGGGTGAGGCCGAAGTGGTGACGTCTCCCATGACGCTGGTCGAGGCGTACGACGGCAGGACCACCGAGCAGCGCTGGGACTGGGTGCTCTCCCGACTCAAGGTCGCCGATATCGGAAGGGACGAGGCCCGCCAGGCCCGGCGTCTCCTGGCCGACGCCGAGCTGCGCGGTCACAAGTACGCGATCGATGCCGTGCTCGCTGTCATCGCACGCCAGCAGAAAGGGCAGGTCACCGTCTTCACCTCGGACGTGGACGACCTGGAGAAGCTCCTCCCGGACACCATCGTCGTCAAGAAGGTATGACCCGGCCCTGGTCTCAGTTCAGGTCTCATTCATCCCCGTCGAGCACCGTCCGCCGCCCTTCTGATACCCCTCTCCGCCGCAGGTCAGGACGCCCGCGTCCCTCCCCGAACCCCCAGACGACCATTTGGAAAGCGTGTTGAAGGAGCTGGACCGCTCCATGCGGTCCGGCTCTTCGGCGTGCCTTGGTTGCCGTTTCGGTTGCATTTACAGGGGCCGTCTGTCCAGGGCATTGGCTCAAGCGGGAAAGGCGCACGCTCACGTCCCAGGGGCGAGGTTGGCCGTCCTCAACGGCGTGGACGAAGAGACAGTCGCCGCTCGACCGACCGCCGGGGGCATATCAGGCCGCGTCGGCCGGGTCCCACGCCTCGGGCCGGGGCGGGCCGGCTCCGGTCCCGGTCGGGAGGCGCTGTTCGCACCAGATCGTCTTGCCCATCGGGGTCTGCCGTGTTCCCCACCGCTGAGTCAACCGGGCGACCATCAGCAGACCCCGGCCGCCCTCGTCGAACGTCCGCGCCCGCCGCATGTGCGGCGCGGTGCTGTTCGCGTCCGAGACCTCGCAGGTCAGTGCCTGGTCGTAGATCAGCCGCAACTGGATCGGGGAGCCGCCGTACCGGATGGCGTTCGTCACGAGTTCACTGACCACCAACTCGGTCACGAACGCGGCCTCGTCCAGGCCCCAGGACACCAGTTTGCGCACGCTCTCCGCACGTACCCGCGCCACCGCAGCCGGGTCCGCCGCCACGCCCCACGCCGCCACCCGCCCGGCGTCGAGCATCCGGGTGCGCACCAGCAGCAGCGCCGCGTCGTCGGCGGGACCGCCCGGAAGCTGTCTCCGCACCACCTGGTCGCACAGGTGCTCCAGCGAGTCGGCCGGCGTGGTGAGTGACCTGCGCAGTGCCTCCATGCCCACGTCCACGTCATGCTGCCGGGACTCGATCAGGCCGTCGGTGTACAGCGCCAGCAGGCTTCCCGGCTCCAACGTCACCTCGACCGACTCGAACGGCATCCCGCCCAGGCCGAGAGGCGGTCCGGCCGGAACCTCCAGGAACCGGACCGACCCGTCGGGCGCCACCAGAGCGGGAGCCGGATGGCCGGCCCGAGCCAGCGAACAGCGCCCCGACACCGGGTCGTACACCGCGTACAGACAGGTGGCGCCGATGTCCGAGGCAGGATCGTCGCGCAGGTCGCCCCCCGACTCCGCGGACAGCTGGATCACCAGGTCGTCCAGCCGGGTCAGCAACTCGTCCGGGGTCGGATCGACGTCCGCGAGCGCGCGCACGGCAATCCGCAGCCGTCCCATGGCCGCCGAAGCGTGGATCCCGTGCCCCACCACGTCCCCGACCACCAGGGCGACCCGCTCACCCGACAGCCGGATCACATCGAACCAGTCACCCCCGACGCCGGTGTCCGCCGAGGCCGGCAGGTAACGGTAGGCCACCTGCACCGCCGACTGGTCCGGCAGCCGCTGGGGAAGCAGGCTGCGCTGGAGCGCCAGCGCGGCCGTGCGCTCGCGGGTGAACCGGCGCGCGTTGTCCAGGCACACCGCCGCCCTGGCCACCAGGTCCTCGGCCAGGGACAGATCCTCGGGCTCGAAGGGGTCGAGGTTCTCCCTGTTGCGGACGAACATCACCACGCCCAGCGTCGTCCCCCGCGCCCTGACCGGCACCAGCATCCAGGAGTGGGTGTCGTACCGGGCGATCTTCGCCTGCCGGGCCGGGCTCTCGGCCGCCCAGGCGCGAATCTCCGGGTCCGTCGTCCGGTACACCGCGGAGCGTCCGCTGGCCAGGCACAGCGCCGCGGGCGAGTCCGCGAGGTACACGTCGGAGTCGTCGGCGGCGTCCCGCGTCTCCGTGACGCCCTCGAACAGGGTCAGCTCGGCGATCCGGCGCAGCCGGACGGCCCCGGGTATCGGCCCGGGAGCGGGCTCGTCGCCCCTGAGCAGGGCCTCCAGCAGGTCGACGCGGGCGAAGTTGGAGAACCGGGGCACCGCCACCTCGGTCAGCTCCCGGCCGGTCTGGGCCACGTCCAGGGTGCTGCCGATGCGGACGCTCGCGTCGTTCAGCAGCGCCAGGCGCTCCCGGTCACGACTGGCCTGGGTCACGTCGGTCACGGTGGTGCAGACGCCGAGCGTCCGGCCCCCGCCGTCCCGCAGCGGTGTCGCGGAGACGCTCAGGACCCGGGAGGCGGGCTCGGCCAGGAGGGTTCCCTTGACCTCGCCGACCTGCTCCTCGCCGGTCAGCAGGGCCAGCCGCATCCGCCCCTCCCACTCCACGGCGTCCGGACCGGTCAGCACGTCGGTCAGGCGGCGCCCGCGCCGCTCCTCGTCCGGGATACCGCTGAGGCGGCGCATCCGTTCGCTCTGCCATACGCAGCGCAGTTCGGTGTCGTAGACCGTGAGCGCCATCGGCGCGGCGTCCAGCGCCCAGGTGGCCAGCGTCCCCCGCTCCAGGAAGGCGGAGTGCTGCGGCGGCGGGCCGATCAGCAGGACCGCGCCGAGTCCGGTCCCGCCCCCGCCGACGGGGTGGCCGGACACCTGCAGCGTCAGCAGGTTTCCGTCGCGGTGCCGAAGCGGAAGCACCGTGTGCCGCTCCCGGGGCCCGTCGGCGTCGTCCGGGGCCGGCAGCTCCGCCACGCCCAGCAGCTCCGCGACCGGCTGTCCCACGGCCTCCGCGGCCGTGTACCCCAGCAGGCCCTCCGCGCCGGGGTTCCAGCCGACGACCAGGCCACGCCGGTCCGTCACGATCAGACCGCGGACGGGCAACCCTTCCATGGCATCCAGCGTGAGGCGCGCCATATCCATATTCAACCGTTCACCGCGGAGCCCCCGGCCCCCTTGGCGGTCGCGCGCAGCTGCGGGCTGTGGCCGAGCCCCGCCAGGGCGGCCAGCGCACCGCCGATCGCCCTCGCCGGGTCCGTGAGCAGGCGGTCATAGGTGACCGACAGGGTCAGCCGCAGCGCCTGCTCGGCGTCGAGACGGAACCAGGAGCCGATGGTCCGCTGGCCGTGCGGGGTGAGCCGCCACAGCTTGTCGGCGTCCTTGACCACCGCGTCGTCGGCGCTCAGGGCGTGCCGCCGGGTGTCGTGGCCGTCGACGATCGCCACGATCCGCGCGATGTCCGCCCGCGGGTATCCGACGTCGGCCAGGATGCGGGCGGCGATGACGGCGCCCTCGGTCTCGTGCCTGCGAACCGTTTCCGGGTCGCGGGAGCCGGGCGCGATGGCGGGCAGGATGCGTGCCGGGTCGACGGCCTTCCAGCCGGTGTCGTGGAGCAGGATCGCCGGGAGCACGACGGCGGCACGGGCCTCGGGCACCGCCTCCAGCAACGCGGCGGCGAGTCCGTAGGCGTAGAGCGAGTGCGCGTCGTTGTCGCGCACGTCGAGATAGGGCCGGGCGCGGACATAGATCTCCTGCGCCACCCCGGTCAGGCTCACCAGTGCGGGCACCTCGTCCGCCGGGGGGATCTGCGAGGCGTCCAGCGGAAGGTCGGCGATGGGTTCGCGGGGCATGTCGGTCTCCTGTGGCCGCGGGCACACTCAGTCGAGGTCGAGAAGGGTGACCGTGCCGGCCGTGCCGTCCACCCGGATCCGCTGTCCCGTCCTGATACGGGTGGACGCCGTCCCTGTTCCCGTGACGGCGGGCAGGGAGTACTCACGGCAGACGATGGCGGCGTGCGACATCACCCCGCCGATGTCGGTCACCGTGGCGCGTATCCGGCCGAACACCGGGGCCCAGCTGGGTGCGGTGACCGGCGCGACGAGGATCTCCCCGTCCCGTACCAGGTCCAGTTCGGCGGGGCTGTGGACGATCCGGGCCGGGCCGTCCGCACATCCCGGTGAGGCGGCCATGCCGGTCAGGTCGCCGCCCGTGGTGGGGCCGGCCAGCCAGGAACGGACCCGTTCGCTGGTGATGCCCCACAACATGATGCTGAACGGCTCCGTGACGGCCTCCGGGGGGCGGTTCAGCGCCGGTTGCGGGCGCCGGGTCGCGAGGACCTCTACGATCCGTCGTCGCCGTTCCACCTCGGGCGGCCAGTAGGCGGGGCCGATCGGCGCGCTGCCCTGTGCCCAGGCGGCCGCGAAGTCGAACAGCGCGCCGCGGGCCTCGTCGCGGGTGAGGTAGAGCATGTCGTTCTCGCCCGGCCAGAAGCCCGCCCGCTGCAGCAGCGCGGAGAGCTGCCGGACCTTGCGCCAGAAGACGCCCATGGTCCAGTGCTCGATGTAGAAGTTGTGGTTCTCGACGTACGGGTAGACCTGGCGGGCGAGCCGCAGCTTGGCCTCGAAGTCCGCGCGCCGGCCGGGGTCGAGCAGGGCGGCGTACTCGCCGGTGATCCGGTCGCGTTCGGAGACCAGCTCGGCCAGGCGACGGCCGATGCGCTCGCCGCGCCGCAGCCGCCGGACGTAGTCGCGGATGTACCCCAGGGGCAGCTCGGGGTCGTCCCGCCAGTACCGGTCGTCGCTGTAGAAGCCGTTGCCCGAGGTGAAGTTGAACCACGGGTCGCGGGCCGCCTCCCAGGCGTCCAGCCAGACACCGCCCTGGGGCGCCCGGGCGATGGCGGCGAGGGTGTCGTGGCCGGGGCCGGGGCCAGGGCCGGGGCCGGGGCCGGACGGAGGTTCCCCCGCTCGGACGGAGCCGGGAGCGGAGGAGCCGGGAGCGGAGAAGCCGGGAGCGGAGGAGGTCAGCAGCTCTTCCAGGCCCAGTTCGACGGCCAGCTCCGCCAGCCGCTTCAGCTCGTCGTCCGGGCGGAACAGCTCCATGTCCACGCCCTGGACCATGGCCGAGATGCCCTGGTCCGGGATGTCGGGGAACCACTGCCGACACGCCTGGAAGAGGTCCAGGTAGGCCGCATAGCCGAGGTTGAGGAACTCGAAGTGGTACTGCCAGGCACGGTGGCACAGCGCCAGCAGCCGGTCGTAGTCGCCCAGCAGGGCGTCGGCCGCGTCCAGCCCGACGCCGCGCTCGATCTCCTCGTACGGCTGCGCGTCGGGCAGTTCGGCGAAGCGGATCGCCTCCAGTTCCCGGATCGTGGCGAGGACCTTGCGTTTCCAGTTGTCCAGGAGCGCGTCCCAGTGCTCGAAGTAGTACCCCGCGCGTCTGAGGAACTCCGGGACCCGCGCCGCGGCCTCCTCCGGCGGTACGGAGATCGGGCTGAGATAGACGTAGCCGAGGTGGACACGGCACTCGATGCCGGAGGCGGGCGGCACCAGGAAGTGCCGGGTGTTGAACTGGCCCAGGCACTTGGCCGCCAGCTCGGGGCCGATCGTCTCGAACGGTTTGAGCACCGTGGGCCAGTGCTGGCTGTCGCAGAACCAGAACGCCGCTTCGTCCGCCGCACGCCGCTCGGGCTGGAAGAGCACGGAGTACGGGTACAGGCTCCGCCAGTCCTCGGCCCCGGCGGGCGCCGGCAGCTCGTGGGGACTGGGGAAGGTCCTACGTGCTCCCGATGTCGTGCGCGGCTGGGTCGCCATGGCGACGTCCCTTCGTGGGGTGCGCGGTGTCCGGACCCAGGTCCCGGGGCGGGTCTCCGCGGAGGCCGAGCATGGTCTCGACGATGCTGCTGACACCCGCCCCGGGCACCACCTCGACGGACGTGCGCGGCCTGCTGCTCCAGACCGTCTCGGGACGTGTCTGGAGCAGCAGCACCCGGGGACTGCCGTCCGGCAGCGGGGCGGGGGCGCGGTCGATGGCCCACTCGATGTCCTGCGGGCATCCGTAGTGGCTCTCGACGGCCTTGGCCAGCCGAGCGACCGCGGTGACCTCGGCCGACGCCAGGCAGGCCGCCTCCTGGCGTGCGTTCTCGACCGCGCGCCGGACGAGGGTGCCCCGGTCCGGCGCCGCGACGAGCTCCTGGTGCTTGCGCGCAACCGTCGTCCGTACGGGGACGAGCAGCACCTTGTCCACGACGTAGTGGTCGGGGGTCATCTCACCGGACACCACCGGTCCCCCGAGTCCCCAGGCCGCGTCGATGACGACCTTCGACCGGTCGCCGTCGGACGGGTTCAGGGTCAGGGCGACACCGGCCGTACGGGCGTCGACCATCCTCTGCACGCCGACCGCCATCGCCAGCCCTCGCTCGGACACGCCCCTGGCGGTGCGGTAGCTGATCCCGCGGGCCGTCCACAGGCTCGCCCAGCAGCCGCGTACGGCGTCGAGGACGGCATCGGCGCCCCGGACCCACAGGTGCGTGTCGTACTGTCCGGCGAAGCTCATGGCCGACAGGTCCTCCGTCCTCGCGCTGGACCGTACCGCCACCGGGGTGTCACCGTCCTCACCGAGTGCCTGGTAGGCGCTGGTGACGGCCGCCGCGACCGAGGACGGCACGGGCCGCTCGGTCACCAGTCGGCGGACCTCGGCGGCGCGCGCCTCGGTGTCGGCCGTGTCGGTGACATCGATCCCGGCGAGGACGGTTTCGATCTCCGCGCGCAGACCGCCGCCGTCGAGTAGTGCGTCGAAGGCGTCCGTGGTCAACACGAACCCGGGCGGCACCGGGAGACCGGCGGCGGTCATCGTCAGCAGCCCGGCGCACTTGCCCCCGACCCGCGCCGTGGCCGCATCGGCGCCGGAGTCAAAGGTGATGGTGTACATGCAGTTCATGCGGCTGTCCTCCGCACGGAGACGGCTGCGGCAGCACCTCTCTGAATCGAGCCTACGGCGTCCCTTGGTGCCGGTGCCGTCGGCGAGACGACGAGCGCGTTTTCACCCTCTCCCGTATCCACAGCGTCATGAGCCTCATACCCGACTTCATGCCCGACTAGCAGAGTAGGCCGGGATGGCATCGGCAACGCCTTGCGGGCGGTCCAGGACGTTCACCGCCGCGGGCGGCACGGCGGAGGGCGAACTGACGGAACTGCTCGACGCCGTCGCCGGATCCACCCTGTCGGAGCGGGAACTGTTCTCCGAGGAGACCCCGACGCAGTGGAACGCGGCCTTGAGGCTGCTCGCGGAGATCCTTCCCGCCGACAGCCCGAGCGTGGTGGTCATCGACGAGGTTCCGTATCTCATGGACCGCGTCGACGCCTTCGAGGGCATGCTCCAGCGGGCCTGGGACCGGCTGCTCAGCCGCAAACCGGTGCTTCTCCTCCTGGTCGGGTCCGATCTGCCGATGACGGAGGCGCTGAACAGCTACGACCGTCCCTTTCACCAGCGGGGCCGGGAAATGGTCGTGGGGCCCCTGAACCCGGCCGACATCGGCGAGATGCTCGACCTGTCCCCGGCGGCCGCGTTCGACGCCGCGCTGATCACTGGGGGACTTCCCCTGATCTGCGCCGAGTGGCGGCCGGGAGCGGACGTCCGCGAGTTCCTCCGCGACTCGCTGGACAACCCGATCTCGGCGCTGCTGGTCTCCGCCGAGCGCTCACTGGCCGCGGAGTTTCCACCGCAGGCGATGAGCGGGGAGGTTCTGCGTGCCATCGGTTCCGGGGAGCGGACCTTCACCAACATCGCGCGCGCGGCCGGCGGCATCGCCCACACCACTCTGACCCGAGCCACTGACGTCCTGACCGGGAAACGGGTCGTCGCCGCCGAACTGCCCCTCTCACTGCGGCCGTCGAAGGAACGCCGCTACCGGGTGGCCGACCCCTATCTGCGCTTCTGGCTCGCGTTCCTGGATCCGCACATGGCGGAGATCGAGCGGATGCGGGGAGATCTCACGCTGAGCCGCATCCAGAAGCGGTGGACGAGCTGGCGCGGCCGCGCGATCGAACCCCTGGTGCGGGAATCCCTCGCCCGTCTCCTGCCGGACGGACTCCTCCCCACCGCCCCGGCGATCGGCGGGTACTGGACCCGCGGCAACGACGCCGAGATCGACCTGGTGGGCGCCGACCGGCAGCCGGTGGCCAAGGAGTTGCTCTTCCTCGGCTCGGTCAAGTGGCTGGAGAACTCCGCGTTCGACAGCCACGACCTGGCCGCACTGCAGAAGCACCGGGCGGCGATCACCGACGGACCGGTACCGCTCGTGGCCGTCTCCCGCAGCGGGGTCGCAGTCGCCCGTAGACCGACCGTACGCCCCGAGGGCCACCACTGTCAGACCCTTCCGTCATGCTCTGCCCATGCTGATTGCGACGAACGTTCAGGGGCGCGCGGTGAAGCACCCCTCCAAGCCGGCGATAGACACGATGCTCGCGAACCTGGGACAGGGCGACCACCTGATCCTTGAGCGGCAGGACGAGGACCGCGAGGGCGACTGGTACATCCAGGTGCTGTTCCGCGACGACAACACCTACCAACTGGAGTACCGGGACGGCGTCCCCGCAGAGCACTACCAAACCGTGACCGCTTCCCAGGACAGGGCCCGTCAGGCCCTCCTCGACTGGGCGGACGACCAGCCGGACTGGCAGGACGGTTTCACGTGGAACAACATCGGCGCCATGTTCGCCCTCCCGATCGTCAAAGCCACGGATCAGCCCACCCCCTAGCGCGGCACTCCTGCCCGCCGGCCGCGAGGTGGAGCGACTTGATCACTGTCGGCGTGGAGGGGACGCCGAGGCTGGTTAGGCGGTTGCGGGCCGTCCCACAGTGGCTCCTGCGGTGGCCGTGGCGAGGGCGGTGCGGCCGCCCTGGCCAGGAACGGCCAGGGCAGGCCAGGCGGATTGGAGATCCGGTTCGTCGGCAGGGTGACGTACTTCGGTGGGAGTGCGCTGCGCCCCCGAGGCGCAACCCGACCGATCAGTCCACGCTTCTGACCGGGTCCAGGGATCTGCGTCTGATCGGGACCGAGACGGTCGACGGTGTCGAGACCACCCACTACCAGGGGACGGTCAACAGCAAGGGCCTGATCGGAGGGCGCCTCGATCAGTTCATCCAGTTGGAGGTCTCCGACCCGCTCACCATGGACCTGTGGACGGACGACGCGGACCGCACCAGGCAGTTCCGTATGCGAGCCGAGCACAACGACATGTTCGCCGACGCCGGAGACGGGCCGCTCGACCTGACCATCACCTTCCTCGACATCAGTCAGCCCGTGGCCATCGAAACCCCACCGGCCAAGGAAACCACCCCGATCGCGGACCAGGCCCAGGAAAACTGAGCGGCATCAGCGACATCAGCGGCATCTGACGGCAGCACAGGCGCAGCCTCGCGGTCGAACCAGTTGCTCGTGTTCCGGGCTCGACCCGGCGCACGGATCCGAGGAACCGTTCGGTTCCCGGCGAAGTCGGCCGCTCCGCCGTTGGATACTGCCGTTGCGCCCGGGTGCCTGGGTCGACGAGTGGATGAGGAGTACGTTCGGTGAGCAGCGACGATCGCGTGGGGCCGCCCAGTTTCGGCAGTGAACGGGACATGCTGCGGGCTTTCCTCGACTACCACCGTGCGACCCTCGCCATGAAGTGCGAAGGGCTCACCGACGAGGAGCTGCGGCAGCGGTCGATGCCGCCGTCCACGTTGTCGCTGCTGGGCCTGGTACGGCATCTCGCGGAGGTCGAACGCACCTGGTTCCGCCGGGTGTTCGAGGACAACGACGCGCCCATGGTGTGGTCCGACGAGATCGATTTCCAGGCGGCGTACGACGCGAGCGAGTCGACCAGGCAGGAGGCGTTCGCCGCCTGGGAGGCCGAGGTGGCGGCCTCGCGCCGGATCGAGCACGCGGCCGTCTCCCTCGACCAGGCCGGATACCAGCCGAGGTGGGAGGAGGAGGTGTCGCTGCGGATGGTGATGCTGCACGTGCTCCTGGAGTACGGCCGGCACAACGGGCACGCCGACTTCCTCCGCGAGGGCGTCGACGGGACCGTGGGCGCCTGAGCCCGGCTAGGCGGCGATCCGGATCTTCTTCGTCACCGTCACCTGGTCCAGGTCGGACACCCGTACCGTCATCGTGATCGTCCATTCGCCCGCGATGGGGATGTTGACGGAGTCGGCGGCCCAGTAACCCCCGCGGTCGGTCACGTTGGCGGGCAGCGGGCCGATCTTCTGGGCGGCCAGCGTGAAGGAGACACGGAGTTCGGGGACGGTGGAGATGCCGTCGTCGGGGCCGAAGACGACCGCCTGCACGGAGTTCGCGCCGACCCGGCCCGGGTCCAGGGTGATCTGTACCTTGCCGTGGCCGTTCGGCGTGCCGACGTCGAAGGGGACCATGGCGACGGCGGCCGCGGGGATGCCGGTCACGTCCGACGCCGTTCCCGACCCGGCCGCCTCGGCCGCGGCCCGGCCGGGCAGGGTACCGGTGAGGATCGTGGTGATGCCCAGGACGGCGACGCCGATGGCCACCTCGGCGAGGACCGACCGCCGCAGGGCGGCCTGGTGGCGACCGACGGGGGTGGCGGAGGTGACGGAGGTGACGGAGGTGACGGAGGCGGTGGACGGTTCCCCCGGGGTCGTCGGATTCCCCTCGGTCGCCGGATCCTTCCCGGTCGCCGGATCCTTCCCGGTCGCTGTGTCCTTCCCGGTCGCCGGATCGTCTTCGGTCGCTGAGTCGCTCCCGGTCGCTGACCCGTGCTCGGCCGCCGGATCGTTCTCGGCCGGTGCGTCCAACGGGGTCGGCAGGTCCGCGGGGGCACCGACCGGCACGAGGACGCGGGCGCGGGCCTTCGCCGCCGGGGCCGTCGCCAGTTTCGCCGTCCAGCGGCGGGACTGCGAGGCCGCCGCCAGCAGCAGGGTCACCGCGATGAGTTTGACGACCAGGAGCCTGCCGTACGACGTGTCGGTGAGCGCCTGCCAGGAGCCGAGGCCGCGCCAGGACTGGTAGACGCCGGTGACGACGAGGACCGTCACCGAGACGAAGGCGACCCGGGAGAAGCGGGTGACCACGGCGGCGGGAAGGGGCGTGGCGGTGGCGCGGAGGGTGATGAGAAGGGTCGTGAGGCCACCGAGCCAGAGCGCCATCGACAACAGGTGCAGGACCGCCGACGTCATGGCCAGCGGGACCTGGATGCCGGCCGAGGCGTGTTCCGCCGCCGCCCAGGTCAGGGCCAGCGCGATGGCGAGGGCGGCCGCCGTGCCGAGCAGGGGGCGGGACGGGCGGGTCAGGCTGGACGGGCTGAGGCGCCTGCGGAGGATGAGGTACAGCGCCGCCGTGAGCGCCAGCAGGGCGGCCCTGGCCAGCAGGGCCAGACCGGGGCGGCCCGTCGCCGACCTGCCGAGGGCGGTGAGGTCGAAGGCCGTCGCCGGGGAGCTGCCCTCCTCGTACGGCGAGCGGAGGACGAAGAGGAAGAGGGTCGCGGCGAGGAGAGTCCACCACGCGGTACGGACCGGGACGCGGAGCGGGGCCGGGTCCGGCGGACGGCAGACGGCCAGGAAGGCGACGGCGCCGATGAGCAGCGCCACGGCTATGTACGCGACGTAGCGGCCGATGTTGTAAAGGCTGCCGGTGAGCGGGTTCTCGACGGGGCCGGTGGATATCGGCGTCGTGGTCGCCGTCGGCTTGCCCACGGAGAAGGTGAGGGCGCCGGAGACGGGGTGGCTGTCCGCCGAGACGATGCGCCACGCCACCGTGAACGTGCCGGTGCCGAGCTTCTTCGGGAAGGTGATCCGGGCGGTGTCCGAGCCGGCCGGGCCGTGTGCGGCGGCGCTGGTGGACACCCGGTGGTTGGTGGGGTCGTACACCCGGAACGAGTCGTCGAGCAGGCCGACGGACTCGGTGAAGGTGAGGGTGACCGATCGGGGCGACGACTTGAGCACGGCGCCGTCATCGGGATCGCTGCCGCGCAGGGCCGCGTGCGCGGAGGCGGGGCCGGCCGAGGCGAGGAGGAGGGCGGCGAGGAGGGTGCCGAGGAGGGTGAGGGCGCGCAGGAGCCGGATCCTGTGCCGGTGGTCGTCGGCCGGCATCGCTCGCCGCTTTTCGTGTCCTTCGCTCACGTCACCCGCTCCGAGTTCGGCAACACGTGTTCTTGGGTCATACGGCCGGGAAGGCTGTAGTGCTCATTTTGTCTGCGGGTGGGTGGGGGCTGGTCGCGCAGTTCCCCGCGCCCCTTTCGGGGCGCGGGGCGCTCTGGTTCGAGGGTGGAAGCGTCACCACGTCGGGCGGGCCGACACTCCGCCGTCCACCACCAGGTCGTGGCCGGTGATCCAGGACGCGAGTGGCGAGGCCAGGAAGACGACGGCGTTCGCCACGTCGTCCGCGCTCCCCAACCGGCCCGTGGGCACCGCCTCCTGCCATCTCCGCACCCCCTCCGGCCAGTCGGCCGCCAGCCCCTCCCGGTCGATCAGGCCCGGGGAGACGGAGTTGACGCGGATGCCGAGGCGGCCGTACTCCAGCGCCGCCGCCCTCGCGTGCATGACGACCGCCGCCTTCGCCGCGCTGTAGTGGGCGTGCCCCGGGGCCGGGTGGCTCGCCTCGATGGACGCGATGTGGGTGATCGTGCCGCCGTCGGACCGGGCCCGCATGACCTCGGCGGCGGCCTGGGTGCAGGCGAAGACGCTGGTGAGGTCGGTGTCGACGACCGCGCGCCAGTCGGCCGCGGTCATGCCGGGCAGGGGCTGGACGGGTTGCACGGCCGCGTTGTTGACCAGGGCCGTCAGCCGTCCGCCGCCCCAGTCGGCGGCCTCGCGGACGACACGGTGGCAGGTCTCCTCGTCGCTCAGGTCGCCCTGTACGACCGTCGCCCGGCCGCCGTCGGACGCGATGGCCGAGGCCGTCTCGCGCGCCGCCCGTACCGCCGTACGGCAGTGCAGGGCCACCGCGGCGCCCTCCGCCGCCAGGCGCCGGGCGATGGCCCGGCCGATACCGCCGCTCGCGCCCGTGACCAGGGCGATCTGTCCGTCCAGCAGGTGGGTCGTCATGGACGGCAGAGTTCCGTGATGCGGGCGGCTTCGGACGGGTAACGCGCCGTGAGGTGGGCCGCGTTCCCGTGTTCGTACCCCGCGAAGGTGAATCCGGGGGCCAGGGTGCAGCCGAAGAGGGTCCAGGCGCCCGGGGGTGCGGGTGCCACGCGGGCGCCCATCCAGGTGCCGGCCGGGACGGTCAGCTGGATGTGCTGGCCGCCCAGCAGGTCGGGGCCGAGGACGGGGGTGCGGGTGGTGCCGTCGGGGGCCAGGAGCAGGAACTCCAGGGGGTCGCCCAGGTAGAAGTGCCAGATCTCGTCGGTGGGCAGGCGGTGCAGGGCCGAGTAGTCGTCGGCGGTGAGGAGGCCGACGATCGCGGTGCCCTCGGGGCGGCCGTCGGCGCGGGCGGGACCGGCCCAGGTCTCACGGAACAGGCCGCCCTCGCGGGGGATCGGCTCCAGACCGTAGTGGGCGATCAGGTCAGCGGGAGTCAGCGTCCGGGACATCCGGGCAGGCTACCGGCCGGGAGAGAAAAGCAAGTTGAGCGTGCTTCTCGGGCAGGTGGACGTCGGGGAGGTCGATCTCGGGGAGGACGACGGCCGGACCCAGCTCGAAGCCCTGGCGCCGGAAGCGGGCGATCGCCTTCTCGTTGCGGACGTCCGGGTCCACGATGATCCGGTGGCGGTCGAGGGCGCGCAGGGCGTACACCGTGAAGGCGGTCAGGAGGGCCTCCGTCCAGCCGGGGCGCGGGCCTTCGGGGCCGGGCGGGGCGAGCAGGACGTGGACGCCGATGTCGCCGGGGCGGGCGTCGTAGCACTCGCTCACCCGGTCGGCCTGCGGCTCGTACGTCTGGAGGAGCCCGACCGGGGTGCCGTCCTTCTCGGCGAGGTACGCGTGGTGGGTGTCGAGGGTGGCCATGTGGGCGTAGACCTCGGCGACCTGGGGGCGGGTGAGGCCGGTCATGCCCCAGAAGGCGGCGCGTTCCGCACGGACCCAGGTGTGGACGGCGTCCGCGTCGCGCTCGGGGTCCAGGGGGCGGAGACGGACGGTGCCGAAGCCGGGGACCAGATGTTCGAAGACGGGGTGGTGTGTGCGGTGCTCAGACATCGTGCTCTTCCGTGAGGTCTGTCAGGTCCGTGAGGTCTGTCGGGTCAGCGGGGTCTGCGAGTTCCCTGAGGTCTACGCGTTCCAATCGGTCCCAGTCGGTGATGACCGGGGCCAGGTCTCCCTTGAGCCACAGGGGGAGTTGGTCGCTGTGGTGGGGTGCACCGGGGACGCCGTCCGCGCCGAGCGGGACCACCCAGCGGCTGTCGTCGCGGCGGGCCAGGTCC
This sequence comes from Streptomyces fuscichromogenes, assembly GCF_014645815.1. Classification (GTDB taxonomy): domain Bacteria; phylum Actinomycetota; class Actinomycetes; order Streptomycetales; family Streptomycetaceae; genus Streptomyces; species Streptomyces fuscichromogenes. Next base: position 101,040 of record NZ_BMML01000005.1, read on the forward strand.
CAGACGTAACGGGCGGCCGGGCCGCGCGCGGAGCGGTCGGTGAGGCCGGGGACGGTGGAGGTGCACAGCACGCAGTCGTGGTCGCCGGACAGGGCCGGTCCCTCGTCGTACGACGACGGCTCGGGCAGCGCCTGCCAGGGGGCGAGGCGGTGGGTGTCACCCCAGGTGCCGGTGGGCGGGTCGGCCGCGACCTCCTCGATCGCCGCGCGTACGGCGACGGGGCGGTCGACGCCGTACAGCTCCCTTGCCTTCAGCAGGTGTTCGAGGGCGAAGGCGATACGGGGGGTGAGGGCCAGCCAGGGGAGCAGGACCTCGGGGCGGGCCGGGGGTTCGGCGAGGGCGGCGAAGGCGGGGTGGGCGGCGAGGTGCCGTACGACGGCGGAGCGTACGGCCGCGAAGGCGGCGGCGTCGGTGCTGTCGGCGGCCATCCGGCGGTCCCAGGCGAGGAGGCGGGCCCGGAGTCCGGCGGCCTCGGGGGTGAGGTCGTCGAGGGCGGCCAGGTGGTCGAGGAGGGGGGCGGCGGAGGCGAGGTGGGTGTCGGTGTGGATCGCGGGCATGTCGGCGGCGGACCAGGTGCGGCGCTCGCCGAGGAGGGCGCGGATGCGGTCGGCGCGGTGCGGCGGGGCGAACTCGACGCCGAGGGGGGCGGCCGGGCCGCGCTGGTTCGCCATCACGGCCACGCCGTCGGTGATGTCGCCGTACGGCATCTCGTGCCAGCCCTGCCAGTCGTGGCCGGGGAGCCAGGCGGGGGCGAGGCGGGTGCGGTTGGTGAGGGAGCGGAGGGGGACGCGGCCGGCGACGCGGTGCAGGAGGCCGCCGGCGGTGTCGGCGGCGTGGACGACGTTGACGGGCTCGGCCCAGGCGTCGAAGGCGCGGTCGACGTCGGTGACGTGGCGGGCACGGAGGAGGGGGAGGAGGGCGCCGAAGCCCAGGTCTTCGGTGACACGGGGCGGGTAGCGGAGCGCCAACGCCTCGGTTTCGCCATCGGCGGATGTCTTCCCGTCCGCACCACCCGTGCGGCTTTCGTCGTCGGGTGCGAGCGGCTCCCGCGGGGGCCGGCCACCGTCGGCGACCGCCGGCCGATCACGATCGCCCACCACCCCCGAGGCCGTCCCCGTGCCGTCCGCTGTCGCCGGCACGCCTGTCGTCTCCTCCGGGGTGTCGGTGATGACCGGGCCCCGGGGCGTTTCGAGGAGTTCGAGCCGTAGTGGGGGGCAGCCGGAGATCTCGACGGTCTCCGTGTGGTGGGTGGTCGGGGTCCAGGTGCCGTCCGGGGCGAGGGCCTCCACTCCGGTCTCCGTGCGCCGCAGGCGCTCCCGGTAGAGGTCCTGGTAGTCGGCCATCGCGTTGGTGATGGACCAGGCGACCGTGCCCGTGTGGCCGAAGTGGGCGATGCCGGGGACGCCGGGGACCGCCAGGCCGACGACGTCGAACTCCGGGCAGGCGAGGTGGATCTGCTGGTAGACCCCGGGTGCTTCGATGAAGCGGTGGGGGTCACCGGCCAGGAGGGCGTGGCCGGTGGTGGTGCGGGTGCCCGCGAGGAGCCAGCCGTTGCTGCCGACGGTGGTGGGGCCGTCCGTGGCGAAGAGCGGGACCGCCTCCTCGCCCAGGTGCCGTATCGCCTCCTCGCGCCACAGCTTGGCCGGGAAGCCGGCGAACAGGATGTGGGTGGCCAGCCAGATGCCCAGGGGGTGCCACGGCTCCCAGCTGCCGGGGGCCAGGGCGGCGCGGGCGAACTCCGGCGTGCGGGCGGCACCGGCCGGCAGACCCTCGTTGACGCCGGCCACGTACGCCCGTACCCACTCCGCCGTCTCCGGGTCCCGTCTCTCCAGCGCCTCGAAGCAACGTCTCGCCGTGTCCGCCAGGCGGGCCCGGCGGGCGAAGACGTCCCAGGCCACGGCCGGGGCGCCGAGGAAGGACGCCGACGTGCCCTGCACCCGGTGCCGTTCCACCTCCAGCTGCCAGGCCCGGTCACGGGCCGTGACCCGGCCCTGCGCGCGGGCGAGTTCGTGGATGTCGGCCGCCCGCAGATGCGGGATGCCCCAGGCGTCGCGGTACGTCTCGATGGTCACCCGGTGACCCCCTTGTCTGAGGTTAGCCTTACCTAAGTCGAATCGCGGGGAAATCGTACGCGAGAGGTGCGGGAGTCGAGGAGGCCGGGCCGTCGCGAGCGCGCGGGGCCGGTCCGGGCGCGGGATCATCGAGCCATGGACGCCAACGCCCCCGCCCCCACCCCCGCCCTGCATCTCGCCCAGGACCCCGAGGCCGACGGACTCCTCAGCCGCAGCAGGCTCGCCGCGCTCGTCGGCATGCTGCTCGACCAGCAGGTGCCGATGGAGTGGGCGTTCAAGGGTCCGGCCACCATCGCGCAGCGCATGGGCACGGACGATCTGGACGCGCACGAGATCGCCGCCCGGGATCCGGAGGCGTTCGCCGCGCTGCTCTCCGAGAAGCCGGCCGTGCACCGGTACCCCGGTTCCATGGCCAAGCGCATCCAGCAGCTGTGCCAGTACCTCGTCGAGCACTACGACGGTGACGCCGAGGGCGTCTGGCGTGACGCGGGCAGCGGGGCGGAGCTTCTCGGGCGGCTCCAGGAGCTGCCCGGGTTCGGCAAGCAGAAGGCGCAGATCTTCCTGGCGCTGCTGGGGAAGCAGCTGGGGGTGACGCCGAAGGGGTGGCGGGAGGCGGCGGGGGCGTACGGGGAGCCGGCGGCGTTCCGGTCGGTGGCCGACATCACCGGGCCCGAGTCGTTGGCCAAGGTGCGGGCCCACAAGCAGGAGTTGAAGGCGGCGGCGAAGGCGGCCAAGGCCGGCGGGGGCAGGTAGCGAACGGGGCGGCCGTGGGCCTCGGCACGACGTCATCAGTACGTAGTCGGCACGCAGTCGGTAGGCCGACGGTAGGCCGACGACACGTAGTCGGCGCGCCGACGGTAGGCCGACGGTAGGCAGTCGGTAGGCCGTCGGCACGTAGTCGGTAGGCCGACGGCACGTAGTCGGCACGCCGACGGTATGTCACCCGATCGGGCCCTCCCTGCTGGCCTGCCCGGCTCCCCCGGTCTCAGCTGGAAGCATGACCGAGCCCCTCAGCACCGGCCCCGCGGACGACGACCGGAAGGCGCACGCCACCGGCACCGCTCGGCATGAGTTCGAACCGCCCCTGGAGGGGCCGCTGCACGCCCTCTCCCGGGCCGCCTGGCAGACCGTCCTGCTCACCGGGATCGCCTCCCTGATCCTCGGCGTCCTGGTCCTCGTCTGGCCCGGCGCCTCACTGCTCGCCGCCGGCGTGCTCTTCGGCATCTACCTGCTGATCAGCGGTGTCTTCCAACTGGTCGCCGCGTTCGGCACGCACCGGGCGACCTCGCTGCGCGTACTGGCCTTCATCAGCGGCGCGCTGTCGATCCTGCTGGGCCTCTTCTGCTTCCGCGGCCCCATGGAGTCGATCCTGCTGCTCGCCCTGTGGATCGGCATCGGCTGGCTGATCCGCGGGATCACCCAGACCATGGCCGCCGTCTCCGACTCCCGGATGCCCGCCCGGGGCTGGCAGGTCTTCCTCGGGATCGTCACGTTCATCGCCGGCATCGTGCTGATCGTCTCGCCGTTCAAGTCGGTCGCGGTACTCACCCTCGTGGCCGGCATCTGGCTGGTCGTCGTCGGCGTCGTCGAGATCGTCACGGCGTTCGGCATCCGCGGCCGCGCCAAGCAGATCCCCCGGACGCTGTGAACGCGGCCCCTGCGGGCACCGGCCGCGAGGCCACGCACGGTACGGACGGCACGCACGGCACGGACGCGGGCCCCGCCGGCGCAGGGCTTCTGAACGGGCGCCCCGGCAGTGTCGGCTCGTCCGGCTCGTCCGGCTCGTCAACTCTGTGCATCGGCGGTACGCCGAGTGAGCGGATCTCGTGCCCGGGACGATGAACAGCGCCCGCCGCGTGGGGAGATGACCGCCATGAGCAGCGGTCGTTCGGCCGGACGTCGCCCGCGGTCAGGCCCCGCCTGGCCGCGGGCGCTCGTGCTGCTGCTCGTCCTGCTGCTGGCCGGCGTCCCGACGGCCGCGGCGGCGCTCGCGGCGGCCGCCCCGACCGCCTCCGCGGAGACCGCCGAGCACGACGCCCTCGACACCCCGCTACGGCCCCCCGCCCGCGTCGTCCACCGTGCCGACGTACCCCAGCGCCCCGCACCGCTGCCCGACGCGGCGCCCGCCGGCCCGGCGGACCGGCACCGCCCCCGCCCGGCGACGGCACCGCGTCCGCCGTACGCCACCCCTCTCCTGCGCACCGTGGTCCTGCGCTGCTGACCGACCGGCCTGTCCCGCACACCCCCATCCCCCCAGGTCAGTCAGCCCTACGCAAGGAACACAGCCATGTCCTCAGACCCGTACGCGGTCCTGCGCGCCCTGCTGCGCGCCGAAGCCGTGCGCAGCACACCGAAGCCGGAGCCGAAGACGGCGGAGTCGTCGAGCCTGCGGCCGCGACCGCAGGAGCAGAAACGCGGTTGATCCCGCGGCCCCGAGCCGGGCGGCCCGTACGGGGCGCCCGGCTCACCTGCGTCTGCGGGCCGTACCGAACAGCGACCGGGTGATCTCCCGGCCGAGCTGCGTGCCCACCGACCGGGCGAGGGACCTGAACATCCCGCTGCCGACCACCTGTTCGACGAGGGAGGGTTCCTCTTTCCGGGCCGCGGCCTTCGAAGCCGCCTTCCGAGCCGTCTCCGGAGCCGTCTCCGGGCCGGTGGCCGGGGTCTGCCGCAGCTTCTCGTACGCCGACTCCCGGTCCACAGCCTGTGCATAACGCGACGAGAGGGCGGACTCCCGTACCGCCGCGTCCAGTTCCGCCGCGTCCACCGGCCCCATCAGGGACTCGGGCGCCCGCAGCCGGGTCGCCGCGACCGGCGTCGGGGCGCCCTGCTCGCTGAGCACGGTCACCACGGCCTCGCCGATGCCGAGCCCGGTGAGCAGTTCCTCAAGGTCGTACGGGGACTTCGGGAAGGTCCGCACGGTGGCCCGCAGCGCCTTCTCGTCCTCCGGGGTGAAGGCCCTGAGCGCGTGCTGGACGCGGTTGCCGAGCTGGGCGAGGACATCGGACGGCACGTCCTTCGGGGTCTGCGTCACGAAGAAGACGCCGACCCCTTTCGAGCGAATCAGGCGCACGGTCTGCGTGATCGAGTCCAGGAACGCCTTCGAGGCGCCGTCGAAGAGCAGATGCGCCTCGTCGAAGAAGAAGACCAGCCTGGGCCGGTCGGCGTCGCCGATCTCGGGGAGGTCGTGGAAGAGGTCGGCGAGCAGCCACATCAGGAAGGTGGAGAAGAGCAGGGGCCGGTCCTGGACGGCGGGGAGTTCGAGGACCGAGACGACGCCCCGGCCGTCCGGTGCCGTCCGCAGGAGGTCGGCCGTGTCGAACTCCGGCTCACCGAAGAAGTCCGCCATGCCCTGCGCCTCGAAGGCGGTCAGGGCGCGGAGGATCACGCCGGCCGTGGCCGTCGACAGCCCGCCGATGTTCCTCAGCTCCGCCCTGCCCTCGTCGGAGGTGAGGAAGGCGACCACGGCCCTGAGGTCCTTGAGGTCGATCAGCTCCAGGCCCTTGGTGTCGGCGTAGTGGAAGATCAGGCCGAGGGACTGCTCCTGGGTCTGGTTGAGCTGGAGCACCTTGGCGAACAGCACCGGTCCGAAGCTGGTGACGGTCGCCCGCACGGGGACGCCGTGGCCGAGGCCGCCGAGCGCGAGGAACTCGGCGGGGAAGCCGGTCGCCGTCCACTCCTGCCCCACCTCCCCGGCCCGGCCCCTGACCTTGTCGTTCGGCTGCCCGGGGCGGGCGATGCCGGACAGGTCGCCCTTGACGTCCGCCAGGAACACCGGGACGCCCTGCGCCGAGAGCTGCTCGGCGATCAGCTGGAGCGTCTTGGTCTTGCCGGTGCCGGTGGCGCCGGCGACCAGGCCGTGCCGGTTGAGCATGGCGAGGGGGATACGGACCGGGACGTCGGGACGGCACCGCCCGTCCCGGAGAAGGGCACCGAGATCCAGCGCCTGACCGCCGAAGGCGTACCCGGCGGCGATCCCGGCGACCACCGGGTCCGCGACCACCGGGTCCGCGGCGGCCGGGGTCGTGGCGGCCAGGTCCGCGGCGGCCGGAGTCGTGGCCGGAGTCGTGGCACCGGCTTCGTCGGCCGCACCGGCACTCATCATCGGAGCCCCCGTTCCCGTTTAGCCCGTTTGACTACCTTTACGGTGTCTTTTCCAGCGTCGCACTCGCTCGCCATGGCTGCGCCCGGAACGTCTGGACCGGTAGGCTTTCCGTGTGATCTTCAAGCGCATCGGAAACGGCCGGCCGTACCCCGACCACGGCCGGGAAAGCACCCGGCAGTGGGCGGACGTCGCACCGCGCCCGGTCCGCCTCGATCAGCTCGTGACGACCAAGGGACAGCTCGACCTGGAGACCCTCCTCGCCGAGGACTCGACGTTCTACGGCGACCTCTTCGCGCACGTCGTGAAGTGGCAGGGCGACCTGTACCTGGAGGACGGGCTGCACCGGGCGGTCCGCGCCGCCCTGCAGCAGCGTCAGGTGCTGCACGCACGCGTGCTCGAACTCGACTGACACCCGTCGACCGCCCGGCATGTGCCGCCGGTTGACCCTTTCGGGTTACACCGGCCACCCTCAGATGATCATCTATTAGTCAACGCACTCGTGGCGCACTACGCTGCGCTCATGAGCATGCTGACTCCCCCCGGCATGGGCGGCCAGTACCGGATCACAGGGGACAAATACCCTCGCATGCGCCCGCGCCGGCGGCGTGCCCGGCTGATCCTCTCCATGGTCGCCTCCGTCACCGCACTCGGCCTGGTCGGCTGGGGCACCCTGCAGCTCATCGACGTCTTCACGGGCGGCGGCGGGACGGCGTCCGCGGCCGGCTCGGCGGGGGACTGCGTCAAGCAGGCCGCCGCCAGCGCGAGTCCCGCGGCCGGCGCTCGGGCCGCGGTGCTGCCGAAGCCGGCCCAGATCACGGTGAACGTCTACAACGCCACCACCCACACGGGCCTGGCCAAGGACACCGCCGACGAACTCAGGAAGCGCGGCTTCAAGATCGGCGACGTCGGCAACGCGCCGGCGAAGTTCGACCAGAAGATCAAGGGCACGGCGATACTGCTCGGCCCGGCCTCGGCCCTGAAGACCTCGCTGCCGGTCCTGGCGACCCAGGTGACAGCGGCCGACCAGCGCACGGAGGCCGGCCGCAAGGGCACCGCCGTGGACCTGATCCTGGGCAACGCCTTCAAGACCCTGACCCCCCAGGCAACGGCCGCCAAGGCGATCACTGCCCTGTCCAACCCCGCCCAGACAGCGACGACTTCAAAGAAGACCTGCTGAACAGCGCCCCGAAAGGGACCCGCCGGTAGCACCCCGAAAGCAGGGGCCGCCGGCGGTGCCCCGAAAGCAGGGGCCGCCGAACAGCGCCCCGAAAGGGGCGCGGGGAACTGCGCGGCCGGCCACGGCGCTTCCGCGGCCGCCGGCACACCCGCACCCCTGCGGCGCCCGCGCGGGGGTCCCGCCGGCCACCGGCGCAACAGCCGAAAGCCTCGGCTCGCCCCTTCTCGCCGCCTTCCACCCGCCGGACGCCCGACGCGCGACGCCGGACACCCGACGCGCGACGCCTGACGCGCGACGCCGGACACCCGACGGAGTCTCCGCTACTCGGCCGCCCCGTACAGCCGGTCCCCGGCGTCGCCCAGCCCCGGCACGATGTACCCGTGCTCGTTGAGGTGGTCGTCCACCGCCGCCGTCACGACCGTGACCGGCGTGCCCGCCAGCTCCCGCTCCATGAGCTCGACGCCCTCGGGCGCGGCCAGCAGCACGACCGCCGTCACGTCGTCCGCGCCACGCCGGATGAGCTCGCGGATCGCCGCGACCAGCGTGCCGCCCGTGGCCAGCATCGGGTCCAGGACGTACACCTGGCGCCCGGAGAGGTCCTCCGGCATCCGCGACGCGTACGTGGACGCCTGGAGCGTCTCCTCGTTGCGGATCATGCCCAGGAAGCCCACCTCGGCGGTCGGCAGCAGCCGGACCATGCCGTCCAGCATGCCGAGCCCGGCCCGCAGGATCGGCACCACCAGCGGGCGCGGCCGGGCGAGCTTGACGCCGGTCGTGGCGGCCACCGGGGTCTGGATGTCGACGGCCTCGGTCCGCACGTCCCGCGTCGCCTCATAGGCGAGCAGGGTGACCAGTTCGTCGGCGAGCCGCCGGAACGTCGCGGAGTCGGTGCGCTGGTCGCGCAGCGTGGTGAGCTTGTGGGCGACCAGAGGGTGGTCGACGACGTGGAGACGCATGTCCACAACAGTAACCGCGCCCCCGCGCACCTCGCGCAGACCCGCGCCCGCCCACGTCGGCATCAAACCCCCCATCCGGGGGAAAGCGGAGGTGTCGGACCGGGGTGATGCGACCTTGCCTGAACTGCCTGCGCGACCCGGGCGGACGGACCGTGCCCACGGCGCGCCCGAGGGCGAGACGGAGGCCGAGCGGCGCCGCCGCCGGGTCCAGCCCCGCCGCGCCAAGGCGGCCCGGGTGCGGCACGCCATGCGCATGCGGAGGTTCCGCCGGTAGGAATCGGTAGGAGTCGCCGAGACTCCCCAAGACGCGGCGACACTCGGCAAGAGTCGTAAAGGCGATCCTTCGGCAAAGATCCACTCCTTGTGGCGCGTTGCGGTCCGTCATGGGGAAGGCCGTGCGTGGGCCGCGGGAAAACCCGCGTACGATCCGCAGGTGGCGGCAACGAGTGCGCTGGTGGCTGGGTTGACCGACGCGTGGATGCCTCTTTGCATACGCGCGATCAAAACTGCCAGACACAGGGAGCCGAAGACGTCCCCTGAACGCCTTGTTTCTGCCACGATTCCGAGTGGGCGGGGCTCGGAGCACAGCTCTCCCCGTCCAGAACCTCCGCCGGGGGGACCCCCAACCGGCACGCCTAAGACCAGTGGGAGAGTCACGGTGTACTTCGCCGCACTGCTCGCGCGCACCGAAGACGGGTGGGAAGCGAGCGACACAGAGCTCGACGATGTGGAGACCCTGTCGGACCTGGCCGACCTGGCCCGGGAATCGGCCTCGGAGGCCGAAGACACGGTGCTCGTCTTCATCGAGCAGGAAGACGCTTGGTTCGGCGTCGTGCGCGTCGACGGGGAGGAGGACCCCCGGGTCTTCGTCTCCAGCGCGGCCGCCGCCGCCCGGAGCTCGTACGGCGAGCTCCTGCTCACCGACGAACTGCTCGGAAGGGAGCCCAAGGACGACGATGACGACCTGGACGCCCTCGACCTCGACGGCACCGAGGACGGTGAGCCGGAGGCCGAGGACGACGACGACGCGGACGGCTCCGCCGTGCCGGCCGGCCCGGTCGGCGACGCCGCGATCCTCGACGACCTGGGCGTGAGCGCGAAGGAGCTGCTGGCACTCAGCGACGACGCGCTCAGCGAGATCGCCGAGGCACTGGGCGCCTCCGACGTCCTGGAGACCGTCCGCTGACGCTCCACGAGGCACCCGGGTCCGCCGACCCGGTACGCGACCGCTGGCGGGCCGCTATGCGGCTCGCCCTGGACGAGGCCGACCGGGCCGGCCGGGCCGGGGACGTCCCCGTCGGCGCCGTCGTACTGTCCCCGGACGGTACGACGGTCCTCGCGACCGGCCACAACGAACGCGAGGCCACCGGCGACCCCACCGCGCACGCCGAGATCCTCGCCCTGCGCCGGGCCGCCGCCGCGCTCGGCGAGTGGCGGCTCGTCGGCTGCACGTTGGTCGTCACGCTGGAGCCCTGCACGATGTGCGCCGGCGCCCTGGTGCAGTCCCGGGTCGACCGGGTCGTCTACGGCGCCCGCGACGAGAAGGCCGGAGCCGCGGGATCCCTCTGGGACGTCGTCCGCGACCGGCGCCTGAACCACCGCCCCGAGGTCGTCGAGGGCGTCCTCGCGGACGAGTCCGCCCGTCTCCTCACGGATTTCTTCCGCACCCGCTGAGCCGCCCGCGGAGGGCCCGTACCGGCCTCCCCTTATCGATTTCAGCGCACGGCCCGCCGTGCTGTAGGGTCTCTCTCGGTAGCGTGTCCGAGCGGCCGAAGGAGCTCGCCTCGAAAGCGAGTGTGGCGCAAGTCACCGAGGGTTCAAATCCCTCCGCTACCGCTGTCACACGAAGGGTGGCTCCGCATCGGAGTCACCCTTCGCGGCGTCACGCGGGCGACTCGGGGCGCTTGCCCACGTAGTTCCAGACCAGGGCCCCGAAGACCGGGGCGTGCAGCAGGAACAGCACCCAGAGCCACTTCGGGACGTACCTGACCCGCTCCGCCGGGGTGCGGACGCAGTCGAGCAGCGCCGCCACGACCAGCACGATCACCAGGGCGACAAGCCCGAAGGCCATCGTTGTCATCAGCATCTGTGCGCTCCCTCTCGACTCCGGTCGCCCGGGTTCCCCATCGCTTCCCTCGGCCCTTCATCGGAGCGGCCCCCGCGATCGGTTCACGCGATCCGTGCACGCTTCGGAGAAAAAATCCGGCATCCATCGCGCCGTTGGTCATACAAAACGATCGGAGGGTTACACTCGCGCCCGGCAAACGGGGGAACGAACAGGGGAGAGGCCAGGTGGCGGTGAACGCCAAGAAGATCGCCGTCTACGTACTCGTGATCTTCGCGCTCTACGTGATCATCACGGACCCGCCCAGGGCGGCGGACTGGGTCCAGATAGTCTTCCAGGGCATATCGGACGCCGCGAAGTCCGTCGGCGACTTCTTCACCTGGCTGGCCGACGGGGCGAAGTAGCCGCACAGGGAGTGCCCATGATCCGCCACCTGGTCCTCTTCAAGCTCAACGAGGGCGTCGGGCGCGACGATCCGCGAGTTGTCGCGGGCGCCGACGCCTTCTTCGCCCTCGGCGGCCAGATCGAGGAACTGTCCTTCTGGGAGTGCGGCTGGAACATCACCGACCGCCCCATCGCCCACGACTTCGCGATCAACTCGGCGGTCGAGGACCAGGACGCGCTCAAGCGGTACCTGGAGCACCCGGCCCACCAGGCGGCCGCGGCCCAGTGGCGGGAGTTCGCCACGTGGGTGATCGCCGACTACGGGTTCTGAGCCGTACGGCCGCCTCCGGCCCCGAGCCCCTCGCCTGCCATGGCGGGGGGCTCTACTGCGCCTTATGCCTCAACTTGCCAGTATTAATACCCAACACGACGTTATGCGGTGCTTGCACACAGTGCACATGTCTTGTGATGCTATGACCGCTTTTGACGGATGATTGACCGATGAAGAGGTGGCGTTGACCGTGTCGGCCAGTTCTGCGCCGCCCCAGGAAGAGGCGCCCGCCCCCGCCCAGACTCCCGCCCAGACCTCCCCGCAGCCCCCCGCCCAGCCCCCCGCCCAGACCCCCGTCGCCCCCGCCCAAGGCGACGCCCCCGCCCCGGAGAAGCGGCGGGGCGCCGACACCCGGGCGCTGACCCAGGTGCTCTTCGGCCAGCTGAAGGAGCTCAGGCCGGGCACGCCGGAGCACAACCGGGTGCGCGCGGCGCTCATCGAGGCGAACCTCCCGCTCGTGCGCTACGCGGCCGCCCGCTTCCGCTCCCGCAACGAGCCGATGGAGGACGTCGTCCAGGTCGGCACCATCGGCCTGATCAACGCGATCGACCGCTTCGACCCGGACCGGGGCGTGCAGTTCCCGACCTTCGCGATGCCGACCGTCGTCGGCGAGATCAAGCGCTACTTCCGGGACAACGTCCGCACCGTGCACGTCCCGCGCCGGCTGCACGAGCTGTGGGTCCAGGTGAACAGCGCGACCGAGGACCTGACCACCGCCTTCGGCCGCTCCCCCTCCACCGCCGAGATCGCCGAGCGGCTGCGGATCAGCGAGGACGAGGTGCTCTCCTGCATCGAGGCCGGCCGGTCGTACCACGCGACCTCCCTGGAGGCCGCCCAGGAGGGCGACGGGCTGCCGGGCCTCCTCGACCGCATCGGCTACGAGGACCCGGCCCTGGACGGCGTGGAACACCGCGACCTGGTCCGCCACCTGCTCGTCCAACTCCCCGAGCGGGAGCAGCGGATCCTGCTGCTGCGCTACTACAGCAACCTCACCCAGTCGCAGATCAGCGCGGAACTCGGCGTCTCCCAGATGCACGTCTCCCGCCTCCTGGCCCGCAGCTTCCAGCGCCTGCGCTCGGCGAACCGCATCGAGGCGTAGAGCCGGTCCGGACCCCCGCCGCCGGGGCCGTTACCGGTCCGAGACCCGCCCCGGGCGACTTGGTGCGGCCGTAACCGCAAACAGGATCGAGCCATCACCGGCGAGAGCGAATCGCTCACCAGCGCACTTCCCGACAGTTGAGGGTCGAAAAAGCGTCAGACCCCCTCCATCCAGGGCGGATTCACGTCTCGCATGTCGACATGTCACTACAGCGTGTTGCCGACATGTGACATTCTGCCGGAAGCGCGTTTGCCGGAGCCCCGGCTCCGGTATTCAGGTGAAGGCATCGTTCCTCGCAGGGAACACCGCCGCGACCGTCCCGCGACCCAAAGGGGGTGGCATGTCCGCAGACCAGGGCAGCTCGAAGGTGCTCACGCCCACGAAGAGCGAGGCAGCGCCCAAGGAGCTCGACGCCATCGACGTGCTCGACAGCATCGATGGCGCCATCGAAGGCGCCCCGGCGCTGGAGGCCCCTCCGACCCCGGAAGCCCCGGTGGTCTCGGAGAACCTCGACACCCGCACCCTGTCCCGCTCCCTGTTCCTGCGCCTTGCCGCACTCGAGGAGGACAGCCCCGAGCGTGCCTACGTCCGGGACACCCTGATCGAGCTCAACCTCCCCCTCGTGCGCTACGCGGCGGCCCGCTTCCGCAGCCGCAACGAGCCGATGGAGGACATCGTCCAGGTCGGCACCATCGGCCTGATCAAGGCGATCGACCGCTTCGACTGCGAACGCGGCGTGGAGTTCCCGACGTTCGCGATGCCGACGGTCGTGGGCGAGATCAAGCGCTTCTTCCGTGACACCTCGTGGTCGGTGCGCGTGCCGCGCCGCCTCCAGGAGCTGCGTCTGGCCCTCACCAAGGCCAGTGACGAGCTCTCCCAGAAGCTGGACCGCTCGCCGACGGTGACGGAGCTGGCGGCCGTCCTGGGCGTCACCGAGGAGGACGTGGTCGACGGCCTCGCCGTCGGCAACGCGTACACCGCCTCCTCCCTCGACTCCCCGGCCCCCGAGGACGACGGCGGCGAGGGTTCCCTGGCCGACCGCCTCGGCTACGAGGACACGGCCCTGGAGGGCGTCGAGTACCGCGAGTCGCTCAAGCCGCTGCTCGCCAAGCTCCCGCCCCGCGAGCGCCGGATCATCATGCTCCGCTTCTTCGCGAACATGACCCAGTCCCAGATCGGCGAGGAGGTCGGCATCTCCCAGATGCACGTCTCCCGGCTGCTCACCCGCACCCTGGCCCAGCTCCGCGAGGGCCTGATCTCGGACTGAAGTCGCGCCTGCGGCTTCCTTACTGACGGAGTGTCAGCCACACTGGCGCGATGCCGCTCCGCAGGACAGGGATCCGCAGGACTCCGACCCACCGGACACCGGGCACACCGGGCACGCCGAGTGGCCGCCGGACCGACGCCCCCGCGGCACCGGCGGCCGGCCCGACGCGTCGGCGCAGGGCACCGGGCGGGCGGTGGGCCGTCGTCACGGCGGCCCCGGCGCTCGCCGTCTGCCTGGCCTCCGCACTCACCGCGTGCGGGGGCGGCGGCGACGGCGGCTACACGGCGGTGGGCCCGGCAGGCGGCGAGCCGCGGGCGTCGGCGCGGCCGACGGGGTCGGTGACCCTGGTCCCGCTGGACGGGACGGAGCGAACACCGGGCGGCACCGCGTCCGGGTCGGCCGCACCGGGCGCCGGGCCGGCCGGCACCGGATCCGGATCGGCCGGTGCTGCCGACTCCGCGGCCGGTCAGCCGGTTTCGTCCGGATCAGCCGCGTCCCCTTCCACCGGCCGCGACGGCACCGAGCCACGACCAAGCGACCCGGCGGTGTCGAACTCACCGCGGCCCGGCGCCTCTTCGTCCTCCCCCGCACCCGCCGTGCTCACCTGGAGCACCCCCACCCGCGCGGCCACGGACCGGCGGTGGTGCGAGAAGGTGACCGTCGCCTTCGCCAACTCCGGCGGTACGGCGGTCCGTTCCGGCACGGTCACGCTCGGCACGCACATCATCGACCTGCTCGGCATCGACTGGGCGACGATCAGGGCGACCGAGGGCCTGCCGGCGCCGATCGCCCCCGGCTCCCGTACGAGCCGGACCTGGACGGTCTGCGTGGACGACTGGCGGGTGCCGCTCGGCATGCACGTCGAGACCCGGGTCGTGGCGGTCGACTGGAGCTGAGCACGACGAAAGCCCGGGGCACGAGACCCCGGGTTCCCCGTCACACCGCCGGCGTGGCCGCCGTACCGGATCAGCGCGAGTTACATGAGCGCGAGCCAGGCCACCGCCGCCACCACGACCACCACGGCGACGACGCCGAGGATCAGGCCGTAACGGGGACCGGAAGCGGAGTAGGTGGACGACGTCGTCTGCTGAGGAGTCTGCGGGGCCTCGTCGACGAACGCGCGGAACATCTGGGTGCTGCCGGCGGGGTCGTAGTTGCCCTGGGGGCCCTCGGTGTTAGCCATGGCCCGAGACACTAGCGAATCCCGGGGTGTGGCCCAAGTGGGGGGTCTCCAGCGTCCGCGGGTCACCCCACCTGTGCGTTTACGTTCGCAATACTTGCCTTTGCCAAGTTTTTATCTCCACCCCCGCCGATTTATTTGCCTGTGGCAACCAAGCAGTTCTATGGTTGCCCCAAGCAACGAATACGGTGGTGAGGAGGTGTCCGTGATGGCGAGGCAGGCCCAGTTCGAGGAGCTGGCGCGGCAGCTCAGCGCTGTCGGAGCCGTGAAGCGGGACCTCGCGCGGATCATGCCGCACGACTGCCCGGCCGGTTCCGCGGCGGTACTGACACTGCTCGGCCGCCACGGCTCCATGCGCATGAGCAAGCTCGCCGAGCTGCTCGCCGTGGACATGTCCGTGACCAGCCGGCACGTGGCGCACGTCGCCGAGCGCGGCTGGATCGAGCGCGCCGCCGACCCGGCGGACAAGCGCTCCCGCATCCTGCACCTCACCTCCGCGGGCGAGGCGACCCTCGTGGACCTGTCCCGGCGCAGCACCGAACTGCTCGCCGAGCGGCTCGGTGACTGGAGCGACGAGGAGGTCGACCAGCTGATCCGGCTGATGACCCGGCTCCGGGACAGCTTCGGCGACTGCCGGGCCACGGCCCCGCACCCCCGGCCCGCCGCCGGCACCGCGCCGGCCCCCGGTGCCCCGAAGGCCACCGGCGAGGCCAGGGCCATGACAGGCGTCACCTCCGCCGCCCGCGCCCCCACCCCCGTACGCGAACCGACGACCACCCGTACACCCGCATAAGACGTAAGAAAAGGAAGCTCATGGCAACGACCACACCAGCCGGTGTGCGGGCTCACGCCAAGCACGGGGGAGGCGGCTCCGGCAGCCCCGTCGAGCAGGCCCCGATGTCCCACCGGCAGATCATGGAGGCCATCTCCGGCCTCCTGCTCGGCATGTTCGTGGCGATCCTGTCCTCCACGATCGTCACCAACGCCCTGCCGCACATCATCACCGACCTCGGCGGCGGCCAGTCCGCCTACACCTGGGTCGTCACCGCCTCGCTGCTGGCCATGACCGCGACCACCCCGCTCTGGGGCAAGCTCGCCGACCTGTACAGCAAGAAGGCGCTCGTCCAGATAGCCCTGGTCATCTACGTCCTGGGCTCCGCGGCGGCCGGTCTGTCGCAGAACGCCGGCATGCTGATCGCCTGCCGGGTCATCCAGGGCGTCGGTGTCGGCGGTCTGTCGGCGCTCGCCCAGATCGTCATGGCCGCGATGATCTCGCCGCGTGAGCGCGGCCGTTACTCCGGCTACCTGGGCGCGACCTTCGCCGTCGCCACCGTCGGCGGCCCGCTGCTCGGCGGTGTCATCACCGACACCTCGTGGCTGGGCTGGCGCTGGTGCTTCTACGTCGGCGTCCCGTTCGCCGTCATCGCGCTGATCGTGCTGCAGAAGACCCTGCACCTGCCGGTCGTGAAGCGGGACGTCAAGGTCGACTGGGCCGGCGCGTTCTTCGTCGCCGCCGCCGTCTCCCTGCTGCTGGTCTGGGTCACCTTCGCCGGTGACAAGTACGACTGGATCTCCTGGCAGACGTACGCCATGATCGGCGGTTCGATCGCCCTCGGCCTGGTCTTCGTCCTGGTCGAGTCGAAGGCCAAGGAGCCGATCATCCCGCTGCGGCTGTTCCGCAACCGCACCATCACGCTGGCCTCGCTGGCCTCCCTGTTCGTCGGTGTCGCGATGTTCACCGGCACCGTCTTCTTCAGCCAGTACTTCCAGCTGGCCCGCGACAAGTCCCCGACGATGTCCGGTGTGATGACGATCCCGATGATCGGCGGTCTGTTCGTCTCCTCCACCGTCTCGGGCCAGTTCATCACCCGCACCGGCCGCTGGAAGGCCTGGCTGGTCAGCGGTGGCGTGCTGGTGACGGCGGGCCTGGGCCTGCTCGGGACCATCCGTTACGACACGGCGTACTGGAAGATGTCGATCTTCATGGCGCTGCTGGGTCTCGGCATCGGCATGATGATGCAGAACCTGGTGCTCTGCACGCAGAACCAGGTCGCCCCGAGCGACCTCGGCTCGGCCAGCTCCACGGTCACCTTCTTCCGCTCCCTGGGCGGTGCGATCGGCGTCTCCGCGCTGGGCGCGGTGATGGCCCGCCGGATCACGCACTACGTGACCGAGGGCGCCGCCGCCCTCCCCCACAAGTACCAGGTGGCCCTGGCCGGTTCCAGCTCGTCCGACGACAGCCTCCCGGACCTGGGCAAGCTGCCCGCCCCGCTGCGCACCCTCATGGAGAGCGCCTACGGCCACGGCATCGCCGACGTGTTCCTGATCGCCGGCTGCCTCGCCGCCCTCGCGTTCCTGATCACCCTGTTCATCAAGGAGGTCCCGCTGCGGACCAAGGGCGGACTCGCCCAGGCCGCCGAGGCCGAGAACGCGGGAAGCCCGGAGACCGTGCCCGCCGCTGCCGCCGTCGCGGCTGCCGCCGAGGAGCAGCAGGTCCCCGGCTGGGCCGCCCCCGTCGTGAGCGGCGCCACCGAGGCCGCGGCCGCGCCGGAGGCCACCCGGCAGTTCGCCGCCGTCGCCACCGTCGCCGTCCCCGAGCAGCCGGCCGGCTCCGGTGCCGTCCCGGTGCACGGGTTCGTGCGCGGCGCCGAGAGCGCCCCGGTCGCACAGGCCGCGGTCACCCTGATCTCGCTGTCCGGCCGCCAGCTGGGCCGCTCGGTCGCGGGCTTCGACGGCTCCTACCACCTGGACGCGCCCGGCGCGGGCTCGTACGTGCTGATCGCCTCCGCCGACGGCTACCAGCCGCAGGCCTCCACCGTCCTGGTGGGCGAGGAGCCGGTGCTCTACGACATCCTGCTCAGCGGCACCAGCGGGCTGACCGGTGTGGTCCGCGGCGCGGGCAGCGCGCTCCCGGTCAAGGACGCGATGGTGATCGTCACCGACGTGCGCGGCGACCTGCTGGCCACCGCGGCCACCGGTGAGCAGGGCGACTTCCGCTTCGGCGAGCTGGTGCCGGGCGTCGTGACGGTCGCCGTGAACGCGGCCGGTTACCGGCCCCGCGCCCTGCCGGTCGAGATCGGCACCACCGGGGTCACCCGGATCGAGGTCGACCTGGACACCGGCGCCCGGCTGCTGGGTGTCGTACGGGCCCCGCACGGCCCGCTGGCGGACGCCCGGGTGACCCTCGTGGACGCGGCGGGCAACGTGGTCGGCACCGCCACCACCGGCGTGGACGGCGCGTACGCCTTCGCCGACCTGGACGGCGGCGACTACACCGTGATCGCGACGGGCTACCCGCCGGTCGCCACGGCCCTGAACGTCACCGGCGCCGGTGTCGACGACCACGACATCGAACTCTCCCACCCGGGCGAGTAGTCCGCACTCCGGCCCGTGGCGGGCGCGCCCACAAGGAGGCGCCCGCCACGGGCCGGCCCCATACGGCCGATTTGTAAGTATCCGAGTGCTTTGGTGCTCACGTGTTCGCAGGGAGAAACGGGATGGGACTGACCGCGAGGATCCGCACCCGGGACGGATGGGCCGTGTCGCACGCGGTCGTCACGGTGACCGACATGACCGGCGCGCAGGTGCTGCGTGCCGAGGCCGACGACGAGGGCACGGTCCGCGACCCGAATCCGCTCGCGCCCGGGGCGTACACCGTCATCGTCACCGCCGTGGGCTACGCGCCCGCCGCCGCCAGCGCCATCGTCACCGCGAGCGGCCGCGCCGATGTCGGCACGGTCACGCTGGCGCGGCAGGGCGGCACCGAACTGCCCCCGCCGGGCCCGTGGACGGTGGACCCGGCACACTCCACGGTCGGCGCCGTCGCCCAGCATCTGGGCATCTCCAGCGTCCGCGGCCGCTTCACGGACTTCGGCGCCTGGGTCGAGATCGCCCCCGACGACGTCGCCAAGTCCCGCGTCCAGGCGGTCATCCGGGCCGCCTCCATCGACACGGGCAACGGCACCCGCGACACCCACCTGCGCTCCGCCGACTTCCTGGACGTCGAGAACCACCCCGAGATCACCTACTCCTCGACGGGCCTGACGGCGGCCGGCTCCGACCGCTGGACGGTCCACGGGGAGCTCTCGCTGCGCGGTGTCGTACGACCGGTCGACCTCGCCCTCGCCTACCTCGGCACCGGCGCCGACCCGTGGGGCGGCACGCGCGCCGCGTTCCGGGCGACGACCGAGCTGCACCGCGAGGACTTCGCCATGAACTACAACCAGGTGGTCCAGGCGGGCATCGCCGCCATCGGCACCACCCTCAGGATCGAGCTGGAGATCCAGGCGGTCCAGGGCGAGTCGCTGCCGCAGGCGTGATCATGAGCCCCGCAGGGACAGGCTGAGCGGGTCCCGCGGCCCTAGGCTGACGCCATGGCACCGAACATCGCGACGAACACCGCCGTCTCCCTCGACGAACTGCTGGACTTCGTACGACCCCGCCACCGCGCGATCCTGCTCACCCGGCGCGCCGACGGGAGCCCGCAGGGGTCACCGCTGACCTGCGGGGTCGACGACTCCGGGCGCATCGTCGCCTCCACGTACCCCGAGCGGGCGAAGACCCGGAACGCGAAGCGGGACGAGCGGGTCAGCGTGATCGTCCTGAGCGACGACTGGAACGGGCCGTGGGTGCAGGTGGACGGACGGGCCGAGGTCCTCGACGCACCGGAGTCGGTGGAGCCGCTGGTGGAGTACTACCGGAACATCGCCGGGGAGCATCCGGACTGGGACGAGTACCGGGCGGCGATGGTGAAGCAGGGGAAGTCGATCATCCGGGTGACGCCGGAGAAGTGGGGGCCGGTGGCCACCGGGGGGTTCCCGGCGCGGCTGGCTTCGCCGGACGCCTAGTGGGGTGGGGTGTGGGGACGGTGCGCGAGTGCGGGTCGTGTGTGGTTGATCGCGCAGTTCCCCGCGCCCCTAGGTAGGGCGACTCACCTTTGCTTCGATGCCTGCGATCAGCAGGTCCAGTGCGAAGGTGAAGTCCCTGTCCAGCATCTCGGCGACCGTGTCGCCGCCCCTCGCCGCCATGAGGTCCCTGGACTCCTCGATGATCCTCGCCGTGTCCGGGACCTCCGTCACGGCGTCCATCGCGGAGTTGAAGTACTCGTCGGCGGTCATGCCGGCCGCCGCCACGCGCTCGGCGAAGTGGCCCTCGATGGTGCCGTAGCCGTAGACGAACTGGAAGACGGCCGAGATCGCGCCGGTCACGCCGTGCGCGGGCAGGCCGGCGCGCCGGACCACCTGCTGGACCACCCGGGAGAAGGCGAGCGAGTGGGGGCCGATGTTGAGGTAGCGGCCGGCCAGCGGGGAGAGCCAGGGGTGGCGGACCAGCAGGGCGCGGTACTCCGTGGCCAGCGCCCGCAGTTGCTCCCGCCAGTCGCCGACGGCGGCGTCGGGCAGCGACAGTTCACCGAAGGCCGCGTCCAGGGCCAGCTCCAGCAGGTCGTCCTTGGTGTCGACGTACCAGTACACGGACATGGCGGTGACCTTGAGCTCGGCCGCCAACCGCCGCATGGAGAACCTGTCGAGCCCGTCGGAGTCGAGCAGCCGGACGGTGGCGGAGGTGATACGGCTCCGGTCGAGACCGGACGGCTGCCCGCTACGGCCTCCCTTGCCGGCCTTCTCCGCCAGCCACACACTGGCCCGCGCCATAGACACACCTTCCACTTCTCAGGATGCCAGGACCGCAACGCCCCGTTTTTCTGGGGGCGCGGGCAACTGCGCGATCAGCCACGTTCCACCCGCACTCGCCGATGAACATGTACCCCCACCCCTTTAGGCGACATTCTTCTCCGCCTTCCTGAGAAGCGCCGCCGCCACGAACCCTCCGGCCACCACCGCGGCCGCCCCCACCAACTGCCCGGCCCCCAGCCCCGCCGACACCGACTTCCCCGACGCCACCCAGGAACTGAGCACCGCGCCCAGCACGGCCACCCCCAGCCCGTTCCCGAACTCCGCGAGCGTGCCGTTGATCCCGGCGCCCACCCCGGCCCTCTCCGGAGGGATCGCGCTCATGACGGCGTGGGCCATCGCCGGGTTGGCGATCGCGCACCCCGCGCCGATCAGCAGCAGCCCGAGCAGCGTGCCGCCGTAACCGCTCGAATCCAGCACGGCGATGGACACCAGCCCCAGCGACATCAGCAGCATCCCCGCGGCTGTCGCCAGCGGCGTCCCCATTTTCTTCGCCCAGCCGGCCGACAGACCGCTGAAGTTGAGGGCGACGACCGTCAGCGCGAGCGGTGCCGTGCGCAGGCCCGCCTCCAACGGGCCGTATCCGAGGACGAGTTGGAGGTGCTGGGTGAGGAGGAAGAGCGCTCCGCCCATGCCGAAGGTGATGAGGACCGCGCCGGCGACGGCACCCGTGAAGCGGCGGTCCCTGAAGAAGTGCGGGTCGAGCATGGGGTACGGGATCCGGTTCTCCCAGTACGCGAAGAGGCTCAGCGCCAGTACCGCCACGGCGGCCGTGCCCAGCACCCGGGACGACGTCCAGCCGTGCTCCGGGCCGGAGATGATCGCGAAGACCAGCGCGGCCATGCCGACCGTGGAGAGCAGCGCGCCGAGCAGGTCGGGCCGGTCGCCCCGCGGGTTCCTGGACTCGGGGACCAGGGCGACGACGGCCGCCAGGGCCAGCGCCGCCACCGGGAGGTTGACCAGGAAGATCGCGCCCCACCAGAAATGGTCGAGCATGAATCCGCCGATCAGCGGGCCGGCGGCGAAACCCAGCGCGTTGACGGCGCTCCATATGCCGATGGCCCTGGGGTGCTCGTCGGGGGCGAAGATCTGCATCGCCACGGCCAGGGTGGTCGTCAGCAGCAGCGCGCCGCCCACACCCATGCCAGCCCGCGCCGCGACCAGTTGGCCCGTCGAACCGGCCAGGCCCGCGGCCAGCGAACCCGCGCCGAACAGGACCAGACCCGCGATGAGCATCTTCTTGCGGCCGTAGCCGTCGGCCGCGCTGCCGGCCGTGAGCAGCAGGCCGGACTGGACGAGCGAGTACGCGTTGATCATCCACTGGATGTCGGCGGTGGCCGCGTGCAGCTCCCGAGTGAGGGAGGGGATCGCCACGTTGAGGACGGTGTTGTCGAGCAGCACGGTGAGCTGCGCGAGACAGATGACACCGAGGATCAGCCAGCGCCGGGGATGCCCCTGAGAAGTCATGCTGTACACCGTAAGGCTGTTCATGTACGGCGTACAACGCGGTTTCCCGCGGCCCTTCCGGAAACGGCAGAGGGCGGTGACCGGGAGGTCACCGCCCTTGCGCCGCTCAGGAGTCGGTCAGCTGCCGCTCGCCTTCTGGGTGAGGTCGTAGAAGGTGGCCGAACCCACCGTCACCTTCTTGAAGTTCTTCTCGACCCACGAGCTGATCTGCGAGGAGGTGCCACTGCTGCTGCCGCCCATGCCGCCGCCGGTGCCGGAGGAGATGAAGTAGTGGATCCTGCCGTCCGCCACGTACTTCTTGAACTGGGCCAGCGTCGGGGACGGGTCGGTGCCGTTGAAGCCGCCGATCGCCATCACCGCGTCGCCGGTGGAGAGCTGGTAGCTCGCCGCGTTCTGGGCGCCGATGGCCGCCGCGACCCAGGTGTACTGGGAGGAGTTCTTCTGCAGCAGCGCCTTCGCCGCGGAGCTGACGGTCGCGCCGTTCAGCAGACCGCCGGCGCCGCCGCCCATACCGCCGCCCATGCCACCGGCCTCGCCCGTCCGGGTACCGCCGGGGAAGCCGCCGGTGCCGTTCTGCGTGGTGCCGTTGCCGCCCTGCTGGTTCTGGCCCGGCATACCGCCCCCGAAGCCACCGGTACCGCCGGTACCACCGGTGCCGCCGCCCGGGAAGCCGCCGGTGCCGTTCTGACCCTGGCCCTGTCCCTGCGTGGTGCCGGTGCCGCCCTGCTGGTTCTGGCCGAAGCCGCCGCCGGTACCGCCGGTGCCGCCGCCGAAGCCGCCCCGGCCGCCGCCGGGACCGCCACCGCCGCCGAAGCCCATCGAGCTCGCGCCCGCCGGACCGGCCGTCGGGATGGAGCCGGTGTGCGCGGAGTTCACCGTGCTGAAGGTGTACGCCGTCGGGCCCGCCAGCGCGGCCACCAGGCCGACCGCGGCCGCACCGAGGGCGAGCTGACGCGAGATCCGGCCCGCGAAGATCAGGCCGAGCGCGGCGGCCAGACCGCCGATCAGGACCAGGTACTTCAGCCAGGGCAGGTAGCTGGAGGTGCGGTCGAGCAGG
Source organism: Streptomyces fuscichromogenes (assembly GCF_014645815.1). Lineage (GTDB taxonomy): Bacteria > Actinomycetota > Actinomycetes > Streptomycetales > Streptomycetaceae > Streptomyces > Streptomyces fuscichromogenes. The sequence goes on from NZ_BMML01000005.1 coordinate 123,890, forward strand.
ACGTAGCCCCAGACCGCGGCCGAGACCACGGCGGCGGCGAGGGTGATCGACGCCCACAGCTCGGCGCGCTTCTCCCAGAGCAGACCCGCGCCCATGCCGACCACGGCGGCGATGTAGGGGGCGAGGGCGACCGTGTAGTACTGGTGGAAGATGCCCGCCATGTAGCTGAACACGATCATGGTGATCAGCAGCGAGCCGCCCCAGACCAGGAACGAGGCCCGGGTCACGGAGGTGCGCCTGAGCTTGCGGGTGGCCACCAGACCGGCGACCAGGAGGATCAGCGCGGCCGGGATCAGCCAGGAGATCTGGCTGCCGATCTCGTCGTTGAACATCCGGTTCCAGCCGGTCGCGCCCCAGCGGCCGGAGCCGGTGCCGCCGCCACCGCCGCCGACGCTGCCGGTCTCGTCACCGCTGATGCGGCCGAGGCCGTTGTAGCCGAAGGTCAGCGACAGGAAGCTGTTGTCCTGCGAGCCGCCGATGTAGGGGCGGGAGGAGGCCGGCCACAGCTCGACGATCGCCACCCACCAGCCGCCGGAGACGACCAGCGCGCCGGTCGCCAGCGCCAGCTGGCCGATCCGCTTCTTCCAGGTGTGCGGGCCGACGGCCGCGTACACGAACGCCAGCGCCGGCAGGATCAGGAACGCCTGGAGCGTCTTGGCGAGGAACGCGAAGCCGATCGCCACACCCGCCCACACCAGCCACTTCGTACGCCCGTCCTCGACCGCGCGGACCACGAAGTAGCAGGCCAGCGCCATCAGCAGGGCCAGCATCGCGTCCGGGTTGTTGAACCGGAACATCAGCGCCGCGACGGGGGTGAGCGCGAGCACGGCGCCCGCGATCAGGCCGGCCGCGGGGCTGAACCGGCGGCGCACGGAGGCGTAGACGACCGCGACCGTGCCGACGCCCATGAGGACCTCGGGGCCGAGGATCGTCCAGGAGTTCAGGCCGAAGATCCGGGCCGCGATCTCCATCGGCCACATGAACGCCGAGGGCTTGTCGACGGTGATCGCGTTGCCCGCGTCCAGCGAGCCGAAGAACATCGCCTTCCAGCTCTTGGTGCCCGCCTGGACGGCCGCCGAGTAGAAGGAGTTGGAGTAGCCGTTGACGCTCAGGTTGTAGAAGTACAGCAGCGCGGTGGCGAGCAGCAGGCCGAAGAAGGCCGGGCGCACCCAGCGGGGGTCCTCGGGGCGGCCGCGCCACAGTCTCCGGCCGAAGGGCTGTGCGGGCTCGCCCGAGCCGGTCTGCGGCGCGGGCGCGGCCGGGGCGCCGAGGTCGTCCGGCGCGTACTGCGGCTGCGCGGGAGCGGTGGACGCGGTCGGCGCGGTCGGCGCGGCACCGGGCGGGGCGGTCGGGGGCGGGCCCCACTGGGTGGTGGGGTCGGTGTTCGTACTCATCGGGGTTCCCCCGGGTCGGTGTCGTGCGGGCGCACCGGCTGCAACTGCATGGTGCTGTCCCTCCAGGTGCCGTCCGCGGCTTCACCGGCGCGGAACTGGGTGGTCGTGGTGCCGGTCGTGGTGCCGTTCTGGGCGTACGGCTGGTGCGCCGGGCGCTGCGGGAGCGGGCCCTGCGGCCGGTACGGCTGGAATCCGCCGGCCGGGTAGGCCGGGGACGACGGGGTGTGCGTCGCCACCACCATCGACTCGTGCGGAGCGCTGCCGGTGCCGCTGCCGTCGCCGTCACCGGTGCCGTCGCGGTCCGGGAAGACCCAGGCGCGGAAGAGCAGGAAGCGCAGCACGGTCGCCGCGAGGTTGGCGGCGATCAGCACCGCCAGTTCGGTGGAGTGCGAGGGGTCGCTGCTCGCCGCGTTCAGGGCGGCGAGGGAGCCACTGGTGAGCGCGAGGCCGATACCGAAGACGACCAGGCCCTGCGCCTGGTGCCGGACCGCCCCGCCGCGGCCGCGCACCCCGAAGGTGAGACGCCGGTTGGCGGCCGTGTTCGCCACCGCCGACACCAGCAGCGCGAGCGCGTTGGCGATCTGCGAGCCGGAGAACTCCCGGAAGAGGCTGTAGAGGACCAGGTAGAAGAGGGTCGACAGACCGCCGACCACGCAGAACCCGACGAGTTGCTGGGCCAGGCCCTTCGGCACGTCCTGGATGTCGCGGTCGCGCGGGTCGTCGCCGAACGGCCGGGCGACCCGGTCCAGCGGCAGCGAACCGGTGGCCAGGGCCTTGCCGACCCGCCACACGCCCTTGAGGTCCTCGGTCGCCGTCTTCACGATGTGCACGGTCGAGTTCGGGTCGTCGACCCAGTCGACCGGCACCTCGTGGATACGCAGGCCCGCCCGCTCGGCGATCACCAGCATCTCGGTGTCGAAGAACCAGCCGGTGTCCTCGACCATCGGCAGCAGCACCTGTGCGACATCGCGCCGGATCGCCTTGAAGCCGCACTGCGCGTCCGAGAAGCGGGCCTGCAGCGAGCCGCGCAGGATCAGGTTGTACGAGCGGCTGATGAACTCCCGCTTGGCGCCGCGCACCACGCGCGACGAGCGGGCCAGCCGGGAACCGATCGCCAGGTCGGAGTGGCCGGAGATGAGCGGCGCCACCAGCGGCAGCAGCGCGTTCAGGTCGGTCGACAGGTCGACGTCCATGTACGCGAGGATCGGCGCGTCCGAGGCCGACCAGACGGTCCGCAGCGCCCGGCCGCGGCCCTTCTGCTCCAGCCGGAACGACTTCACCTCGGCGATCTCCGCCTCAAGCCGCTTCGCCACCTGGGGGGTGGTGTCCGTGGACGCGTTGTCCGCGATGGTGATGCGGTATGCGTACGGGAAGGTGTGCTTGAGGTGCTCATGCAGTCTGAGGACGCATGGGCCGAGGTCCTTCTCCTCGTTGTAGACGGGGATCACTACGTCCAGGACAGGCGTACCGGCGTTTCCGGCCGGGAGGTGCTCCCGCGCCGGCAGGGTGCCGGGAGAAGAGTCGGTTCGCATGGCATCGACTCTCGTCAAGCGCCCTGTTGCACCCATGTGGTGGCACTGTGCTGTGCCTGTGAGTGCGATTGCCAGTTCGTTTCGGGGTCGGGCTGGGGGGCCGCCGGGGCAAGCGCGGGCAGATAGAGGGTGAACACGGTACGGCCGGGCACGCTGTCCACGGTGACGGCTCCGCCGTGTGCGGTCGCGACGGCCTGCACGATGGCGAGCCCGAGACCGGTGGAACCCGTCGACCGCGACCGCGCGGAGTCACCGCGCGCGAACCGCTCGAAGACGTGCGGCAGCAGATCCTGCGGGATGCCCTGCCCGTTGTCCTCGACGTCGACGCACATCCAGGGGCCGCGCCGCTGGATGCGCGCGGTGACCGTGGTGCCCGGCGGGGTGTGCTTGCGCGCGTTGCCGAGCAGGTTGATCAGCACCTGCTGGATACGGGCCGCGTCGGCGGCTACCAGCGCCGGTTCGTCGGGCAGGTCGAGGCGCCAGTTGTGGTCCATGCCGGCGGCCCGGGTGTCGCTGATCGTGTCGACGACGAGCGGGATGAGGTCGGTGTGCTCGAACTGCAGCGGCCGCCCCGCGTCGAGCCGGGCGAGCAGCAGCAGGTCCTCCACCAGGAGGGTCATCCGGCCCGCCTCGGACTCGATACGGCCGAGGGCGTGCCGGGTGTCGGGCCCGACCTGTTCCCGGCCGCGCCGGGTGAGCTCGGCGTACCCGCGGATGGAGGCGAGCGGGGTGCGCAGCTCGTGACTGGCGTCGGCGACGAACTGCCGTACCCGCATCTCGCTCTGCTGGCGGGCGTGGAGCGCGCCGTGCACGTGGTTGAGCATCCGGTTGAGCGCGGAACCGACCTGGCCGACCTCGGTGTGCGGGTCGCACTCGGTGTCGGGCACCCGCTCGCTGAGGTTCACCTCGCCGGTGTGGAGGGGGAGCTCGGAGACCCGGGTGGCGGTGTTGGCGACCCGGCGCAGGGGGCGGGTGGCGACGTTGACCATCACGGTGCCGGCCAGGGTGGCGGCGATGAGCCCGGAGACGGTGAGGCTGATCTCGACGATGATCAGGGTGTTGATGGTCCCGTCCACGTCGGAGGTCGGGATGCCGACGTAGTAGCTGCCGTTGTCGTTGCTCGCGTACTTGACGAGGTACGTGCCGAGGCCGGGCATCTCCACGGTGTGGGTCTTCTGGTCCTGGGCGACGGAGTTGACCACCTTCACCTGGGCGGCCGTGAGCGTCTTGGCACTCATCGAGAAGTCGTCGCTGGACTTCACACCCCGCTGGGAGTCGGTGATGGCTCCGTTCACGACCTTGGCCGCGATGGTGCCGTCCGGCTGCGGGCCCTTGACGAAGTTGACGAGGTTGGTCCCTCCGTCGTCGTCCTTCTGCTGGTTGGGCCCCGTGCTGCCGGTTGCTGAGCCGGTCCCGGCCCCGGTCCCGGTGCCGTTGGTCTTGGGCCGGTTGCCGAGCGGACCGCCGAAGTCACGGGGCGCCACGCGCGCCGCGACCTCGCCCAGTTTTCCTTCCAGCTGCCCGTACAGGTGGTCGCGCAGCACGAGGGTGGTGACGGTCCCGATCACCGCGCAGACCACCGCGATCAGCGTCACCGACACGACGACGAGCCGAGTCCGCAGGGTGCGCGGCTTTCCCGCTCGTCGCTGCTGCGTACGCGGCCGTCGTCGCCCGCTCATGACGCGGCGGGCTTGATCAGATAACCGGCCCCACGCCGGGTGTGGATCATCGGCTCACGGCCGGCGTCGATCTTCCGTCGCAGGTACGAGATGTAGAGCTCGACCACGTTGGCCTGCCCGCCGAAGTCGTACGACCACACCCGGTCGAGTATCTGGGCCTTGCTGAGCACGCGCCGCGGGTTGCGCATCAGGAAGCGCAGCAGCTCGAACTCGGTGGCGGTGAGGTGAATGCCCTCCCCGGCCCGCGAGACCTCGTGGCTGTCCTCGTCCAGGGTGAGGTCACCGACGACGAGCACGGAGTCGGACCGCCGGTCGGCGGCACCGGAACGGCGGATGAGCCCGCGCAGCCGCGCCACGACCTCTTCGAGGCTGAAGGGCTTGGTGACGTAGTCGTCGCCGCCGGCGGTGAGCCCCGCGATCCGGTCCTCGACCGCGTCCTTCGCGGTCAGGAACAGCACCGGCACGTCCGGCAGCTCGCGCCGCAGGCGCCCCAGCACGGTGAGGCCGTCCATGTCGGGCAGCATCATGTCGAGGACGACGGCGTCGGGGCGGAACTCCCTGGCGGTCTGTATCGCGCCCTGCCCGTCACCGGCACTCCGGATCTGCCAGCCCTCGTAGCGGAGGGCCATGGAAAGGAGTTCGGTGATCGACAGCTCGTCGTCCACCACAAGCACTCGGACGGGGCTCCCGTCCGGCCTCAGCAGTTCGGTGCGCCCCTGGGGCGAGGTCGTGGTCATGGTGGACACCTTGTCGGGGTCCTCTGAGAACACGCTTTCACTAATCTGTGATTTCCCTAAGAAACACACAGGTGCCTCTCAGGGAACGCCTGGGAATCGCATCACGTGCGCATGAACTCATGACCGCGCTCGTGCCGGGCTGTGCGGATCTTGTCCTTCCGCCGCCGCCCCCGCACCGTTCATGAAGTGCCGATGAACCGCTGATGAGAGCGTACCGAGCCGGAGCGGGACCCGCGCGGCGAGGCTCCCCCGAGGCTCAGAAGAGCCCCTCCTGGGGTGCGGCGAACTCCCTTACGGGCACTCTGACTTGTCCTTCCTCCCCGGCCTCGGCGGCGGTCAGCTCCCAGCCGGGCAGCAAGCGCGTGTCCAGGACGACGACACCGCGCCGGGTGGCGAGGTGCAGATCCGGCCCGGCCGCCGCGACCAGCTCCCCGCTCACCACGCCGCCCGGCACCAGCTCGGTCACCTCGCCGACGGCGGCGGAGATCCCGTCCAGCCCGAACACCCCCACATGGTCCACCACTTGGCAGTCCTCGGGGACGAGCGCCTCGGGCCAGCCGCCGAGCGCGACGGCCCGCGCGTGCAACTCCACGATCTCGGACCCCCGTTCGGTGCTGCTTCCCGGCAGGGCGGCCCGTACGGCGCGCTTCTGTCCGTACGGGATCCGGTCCGGCACCCGGAGCGCGGCCCGCAACAACTCCTCGGCCCGCCGGGCGGCCATCAGCGGCCCGGCACCGAGCCAGCTGAAGCACACGGCCCCCTGCTCCAGCAACCGCGCCGGCCCCCGCTCGACGGCGGTGATCCCCACCTTGACCATGCCGGGCCCGAACCACGCCACGTACACGTGGTACGGCCGGGGATCGTCGGCGAGGGTGTCGGCGGCCACGGAGTGCGCCCGGTCCAGCCGCGCGCACTCCTCGCACCGGGCTCCGGTGCTCCGCCCGGACACGGGCGTCCGGGCCGGACAGGCATGCCCCCGCGCCCCCACGCACTCCCGCACGCCCCTGCCCGCACCGTCCTCCGAGCCCCTTTGCGAGGCCCCTTCCGAGCCCCTTTCCGCGACCGCGAAGGCCACCCGCTTCCCCCGGCCGAGCGCACTGCGCCGCCCACCGCTCCACACCAGCGCGGGCCCGTCGTCCGACCACCGCAGCCCCGAGCATTTCCACACGTGTGCCATCGCTTGCGAGGGTAGACGGCGGCACTGACAACGGGGCCGGGACGGCAGACCTGGACGCGGCGGAGAGAGCCTCAGGTCGGCGGCCGCACAGGCGGTACAGGCAGCACAGGCGGCGCGGGCTGCGCAGGGACCCTCGGCCCCGCACGGTCAGCCGCCGGCCTCCGCACGGTCAGCCGCCGGCCTCCGCACGGTCAGCCGCCGGCCCCGGCACGGTCAGCCGCCGGCCTCCGCGGGCGCCCGCTCCGTCTCGCCGACCGCGGACACCGGCTGAAGCGATGCCGACGCGGTACGCCGGCCCCGGCCCGCCAGCCGGCACGAGACGCATCCGGGGTGGCCGTCGCGGGCGCCGGCGTCCCGTACCCGCAGGGCCCACTGCGCGTGCGGCCGCGGCCCCGGCGGCTTTCCCCACCCCGCCAGATGCAGGTACCAGGTGACCAGGACACTCACGGCACACACCGCGAGCCCCGCGACCAGGGCGGCGACCGAGACCGCGCACACGCCCAGCCCCAGCAGACCGCTTCCGACGGTCGCGATCGCGGTACCGGTCCACCCTGCCACCGTGTGGCCTTCGTCGTGCTGACTCACGTACCCGTCTCCCTCTGTAAGCAGCGGAAACACCCGGTCCGGCGCGAGGGCGACTAAAATCCCTCACAGACTAAGAAATTTACTCCCCATATCTCTCACGTGCTAAGGGAATCCGGGAACTCAAGAACCTCGACCACCTCGAACGAATCGGAACGCGCATGCACGGCAAGCCGCGACCGGCCGCCGACGCGGCCCGGGCACTGTCCGCCATGGACCACCTCATCGCGGCCCATGTGATCGGCCGGCAGGAGCTGGCCCGGCGCCTCGGGGTGAACGTCACGGACCTCACCTGCTTCGCCTTCGTCCTGGAGGCGGGCGACGACCTGCTCACCGCGGGCGACCTGGCCGCCCGCGCCCATGTGACGACGGGCGCGGTGACGGGCATCCTCAACCGCCTGGAACGCGCGGGCTACGTCACCCGCCGCCCCGACCCCGCCGACCGCCGCCGGGTCCGCGTCGCCGCGGTCCCGGAAGCCGTCACCCGCGTCGAGGCGGTCTACGTCGGCCACTACGCCCGCCTCACCGAACTGTTCGCCGACTACACCCCCGACGAACTCGCCACGCTCACGGACTGGTTCACCCGGGCCACCGCGCTGGCACACGAGTACCTGGAGAAGCTCAACGGGAACGACCCGGCGGAGCCCTGCTGAACTCGCCAGCGACACGGCGCCGTTGCGACGCCCTCCCACGGACCTCGCGCCGAAGTCCCTCGCGGACCATGCCAAGATCCGCACGGAGTGCGGGTCACAGTACGACCACCTCTCCTGCACATCTCGCACACATAACCCTGGTGGGCACTACGGTCACTCCACCCGAAACACCCTGGGGGACGAGATGACCAACCCGTACGCCACTCCCATACCTCCGACACCGCGCCCACCCGACACCCGCCCGCTCCGCAAGCGCGTACTCGTGTGGATCGGCGGCACGGCTCTGTTCATCACGGGCGCGCTGATCGGCTCCGCCGGGCACGACGGGCAACAGTCCGTCGAGGCGAAGGTCAAACCCTCGACGACCATCACCGCGACCGTCACGGCCACCCCCGAGCCCGGCCCGACCGTCACCGAGACCGTCAAAGCCAAGGCGAAGCCGGCCCCTACGGTCACCGTCACCAGGACCGCCACCGCCAAGGCCGCCGACAGTGGCAGCAACCAGGACAGCACCGGCACATGCACCATCGTCTCCAACGCGGGAAACTGCTACGCGGCGGGGCAGTTCTGCCGGAACAGCGACCACGGCGCCGTCACCACCACCGCGAGCGGCGTGAAGATCAAGTGCGCGTACAGCTCGAACGCGTGGCGCTGGACCTCTGTCTGACCGACCGGGGTTCAGGCCGAGGCCGTCAGCGGCAGTGGCGTGCCAGGTACGTGTCCAGCGGTTCCAGCGCGCCCCACGCCTGGTCGAAGCTGTCCGCGAAGTACGCCAGGAAGGCCGGCCCCTCGACGCTGAACCCCGTCAGTTGCTGACGGCCGGCACCGGAGAAGGACAGAAAGGTGACGGAGTCGTCCACGAGGCCGGTGTTGTGCCAGGCACAGGAGACCGTCCAGGGCATGACGCGTGCCTCGTAGGCGTATATGTCCGTGGTCTCTTCCTGGTGTTCGCGCAGCCACTGCACGTAGTCCGCTCGCGGCTCGCCATCGCGCTCGGGAACGCCGATGATGCGCCGGGCACTGGCGCCCTCACCGGAGTGGTCCCTGGCCCACTGCAGCACGGTGCTGAAGTATTCGGCCACTTCCGCCGCTCCCCAGTGACCGGGCGGGTGGAGCCGGACATAGGTGAGCCGGACCTCGCAGCGGGCCGTGCGGATCCGCTCGGCGGCGGCGCGGTAGAAGGAGGTCGGGTCCGGGTACCGCACCATCCCGACCCGGAGCGCTTCCGTCGGCGCCTCGGGTCCCTCCCGCTTGAGCGTGTCCAGTTCCGTCCTGGCCTCACGCCACAGGGCCTGCCACCGGCCCCAGTCTCCGCCCAGCACGGCGACCAGTCGGCAGGTGACCGTCTCGCCGGGCAGGCGACGCCCGTTGAGGGCCTCGGAGACCGTCGCCGAACTGCACTGCGCCCGCGCGGCGATCGTCTTCACCTGGAGGTTCCCGGCCGCCATGCGCAGCCGGCGCAGCTCCGACGCGAATCGCTGCACGGGCGACGACGCGCCACGCGTGTGGGTGTCCATGGCCTCGCCCCCAAGAGCCTCGCCGAGTCCGACAAGCGCGATCGTTCCACTCTCTCCCGGCATCCGCCGAACTTCACCGAATCCCACCGAACAAGCCAGAAATCCTCCGATGCTTCCGAGAAGATCGGACTCAGCCAGAATGCCTGGACCGCCTGGAGTGACGCCTGGTCGAATGACCGGTATCCCAAGCCGAGAACAGGACGAGAAGGTGAGCAAGCATGCCGATCGACCTCAGGATGTCGCTCCGCCGCCATTACGTGACGTTTCTGGCCGTACTCGTGACCGGGATCGTTCTGATCATGGCGGTCAACGGCGCCGCGCAGTCCACAGAGGTCTACCTGCACTGCCTCCTGGGCGTGGGAGGCCTGATCGCCACCTATGCCCTCACCCCGCCCGAACCCTCCCGCCCAAGCGATCCGGATCAACGCCCCGGCATGACGGAGAGGGAGATCCGGTGAGAAGTCACCCCAGGACGCCGTAGCGAACACGCCCCTCGAAGGACCGAACGACAAACCAAACCCAAACGCAAGAGGCCCCGGATCTCTCCGGGGCCTCTCGACTGTGTGCACTCGGCAGGATTCGAACCTGCAACCTTCTGATCCGTAGTCAGATGCTCTATCCGTTAAGCTACGAGTGCTTGTTCTGTTTTCTGTCGTTGTTTCGGGCCTTTCGGGGCCGTTCGCGGCGACAGGAAGAACATTACATGACTGCCGCCGTCATGTGAAATCCGTTAGGTGCACCCCTTGTGAGCTGCGGAAACAGGGTTTCGCGGCTATGGCTTGATCACCTGCTGGAAGGTGTAGCGGCCCTCCGGCTCCAGGCGGACCAGGGCCATCGGCTTGTTGTGCGGGTTGCCGTCGGAGTCGAGCTGGATGGGGCCGGTGACGCCGGACGCCGTCGCTCCGGTCACGAGCTGGCTCAGGGTGCTCTCGGCGTTCACGGTGGCGGAGCCCGCGTCGCCGGCCGCCTGGTGGACGGCGACGCCGAGGGTCCACACGGCGTCGTGGCCGAGGGTCGCCTGGCCGTCCTGGAGGTCGTCCTCGCCGGTGCCGCCGAACGTGCGGTGGTAGAGGTCGAGGAAGGCGGGGAGCGGGTTGTCGGCCTTGCTGTAGAGCCTGTTGGCCAGTCCGGGATGGCCGAGGGCCGTGTAGAACGCCGTCACCCGGCTGACCTCCCAGTCCCGTTGGAACTGCTTGACCGTCGCGGCCGCGGTACCGGCGTCGTAGTACACGCCCACCGCGTCGTCCCCGGTCAGCACCGTCACGGGGCAGCGGCGGCCGGCCGCCGACATCGCGATGACGAGGCCGCGGAGGTTGGCCCCGCGTCCCGCGAAGAAGATCGCGTCGGGCTTCTTGTAGCAGACCTGCTGGGCGACCGCCGAGAAGGCGTTGCTGATGCCGTCGATCCCGGAGGCGTACTGCACCTCCCCGTCCATCAGGGCGAGCCCCTTCGCCCGGGACGCCGTCATGAAGTCCTGGTAGAGGGAGGTGTTGTAGAGGTCGTCCTCGTTGCGGTCCCGGATGACCAGCACCTTGTACCCGTGCTTCGCCCGCTGCCGGCCGGCCAGGTACGCCGCCGCTGCACTCGCCTGGTCGCTGTTGGGCGCGGAGACCCGGAAGAAGCCCACCCTGCTCGACGAGCTCAGCTCGTCCGCGGTCACTGTCGCGCCCATCATCGGCACCTTCGCCGCCCGCAGCGCCTGCACCGCCTTCAGCGTCCCGCCCCGGCTCGTGCCGAAGCCCGCGACCGCCACGAGCCGGTCCCCGCCCCCGTGGGCCATGGCGATCAGCTGGTCGGTCAGCGGCTTCCACTGCTCCGACCGCTCCCCGATGTTGGCCACCAGCAGCCGGATCTGCGGGAGGTCGCCGACTCCGCCGAGCTGGTTGTCGTTCAGCTGCCGCTGGGCCAGGTAGGCGCCCTTGAGCTCCTCGAGGACCTGGTACTTGGCCGACTCGTCGTCCGGGTCGGACGAGAGCGGTTCGACGTAGGCGACGCTGACCCACTTCCGGTGGGACTTCTCGACCCGCCGGTTCTCGTCCCTGATCTTGTCCATGACGGGCTTCAGGGAGTCGCGGAAGGCGTACGAGCCGTCGCTCACGCCGATGCACTCGTGCCGCGGGCCGGTCTTCGTCACTCCCGGCCCGCACGCGTCCATCTCGTGCACGACCTTCCGGAACACGAACACGCCGACCAGGGCGAGCACCAGCGCCCCGGCCACCCAGGGCCAGATACGGCGCGGCGGCCGGGCCGGTCGCCGGATGTCCGGGTCGTTGCCGCTCACCAGGGTTTCCTCTCGTACTGTTCGGCCCGCTCGCGGAAGACGAACAGGTCGTTCGCGTCCCGGGCCAGTCTCCGCAGCGCCCTGAAGTCCTCGGCGATGTCGCCGTACAGCTCGGCGTAGGGGTCGCCGAACGGGTCCTCGTACAGCTCCGCGCACGGGTCGGTGCGCGGATGCGCGGTGATCCAGCCCGCCACCAGCAGCCGGGTGATCACCTGGCCGGCGTCGTCGCCCACCGCACCGCCCACCAGCCGCTCGTACCGCGCCCGGGCCGGTTCGGGCAGGCCGCCCGGCCAGCGGGCGGGGGCGCGCTGGAGCCAGGAGAGGTCCGCGCACCACTCGGCGGCCGGCACCGCGCCGAACCGCCGTCGCAGGTACCCGACCGCTCCGGCGACGTCCTCGCACGCCAGGTCGTAGTAGGCCTGGGTGCGCTCGTCGCCGGCGGCCGCGGCCCGCAGGATCCGGCACGCGTTCTCCCAGGGGTCCGCCCCGCGGTCCCCGGGCGCCGCGTCGAGCAGGCGCAGCAGCAGAAGGCGGACGACGGGCCGGGCCACGTCCGTGGCGACCGCCTCGTACCAGTTGCGCGCCGCGAGGTTCGGGAGGAGTCCCGGCGCGGCCTCCGCCTGGTCGGGGGTCAGGGCGGCGGCGGTGCTCGGCAGCGCCCGCCACAGCGCGGTCTCCAGGTGCGGCAGCAGCCGGTCGAGGACCTGCTCCGCGGCGGTCGGCCCGGGGTCGGGGCCGGGCACCGCCCGAGGCAGCGCCAGACACTGCCGGACCCGGGTCGCCCAGTCCGTGTCGGCGGGGAAGCGGCCCAGCGCCCCCAGCACCTCGCCGGTCGCGGCGGGCTGGCCCCGGGTTGCCCCGTGCACCACCCAGCCCAGCCACTCCGCCGGGTCGCGCGCCTCGGGCTGCGCCGCCCGCTCGGGCAGCTCCTTGAGCACCTCGGCCGCGTGGTGCAGCACCTCTTCGCGGTTCAGGTCGCGTAACCAGCCGACGGACAGGCCCCGGACCCGGACCGGCTCGAAGACCGTCCCGTCCGGCCAGCTCCCGGTGCGGTAGTCCAGCACGGCGGACAGGGTCCCCTCCTCCCGCCGGGCCAGGGTCTCCGGCCGGGTGCGGGCGGCGGCCACGACGAGCAGCGGATCGGCGTGCTCCCGGGCGGCGCGGGACTCCAGCAGCAGTCTCAGCAGCCGGTTCCCGGCCTCGTGGTCGGCGTTGTCGAGGAGCAGCAGACAGTGCGCGTTGCGGCGCCGGCGGCCGCGTCTGCCCGTGTAGATCGCGCGCAGATCGGCGAGGAAGGCCCGCATCAGCAGCGTCTCCGCCTCGTCCCGCTGCACGGACGGGCCGTTGAAGAGCCGGTTGACCCGGACCAGGAAGTCCATGTGCCCGTGGTGGTGGCCCGCGTCGCGGGCGGCGTGGGCCACCCGGCGGCGGATCTCGAACGCCGCGCGGACCCGCTGGCCGCCGCGGACGACCGGGATGACCTGGGTGACCCAGGCCGGCACCCCGCCGACCGCCGCCGCGACCCCCTGGATCAGCGGCTGGAGTTTCTCGTACGGGTACTCCTGCGGCCCGTCCTGTCCGCCCTGTCCGTCCTGCCCGTGCGGCTCGAAGGCCGCGCGCATCTCCTGCACGGCCCGCTCCCGGGACTGTGTGCTGACGCCGGTGACGACGGCCATGAGCAGCACGCTGAAGGAGGGGAAGACCAGCGGGGGGTGGTCGTCCTTGACCTCCTGGAGCCTGAAGACCACCTCGGTCAGCGCGTCGAAGAACGTCTTGCCCTGGCCCTCCGAGGTGGCGGCGGCCAGGTCGACCGAGGCCAGCGGGAGCCGCTGCGCCCAGTGTTCGAGGTACCCCAGCAGGGAGCTCTTCCCGCTGCCGTGCGGCCCGAGCAGCAGCAGAGCGGGCGGGGTGGCCAGGCCTGGCCCCGGTGTCCGGTCCACGTGCTCGTCGACGTAACGGCGTATCGCCTGGTCTCTGGCGGACCGCCCAGGCCACTCCGGCATGGCACACTCCCCCTGGTATGCGCCTACGTGACGTATCTGCGTGATGACTCAGAATGCGTCGATCGCCTTGTATGACGAGCGTTTTCCCCGTTTTCCCCACCGATCACACGCAGATCCGGTAACACCGTGAAAACGACTCAGGGAGCCCCTGCCGTGAGGCAGGGACTCCCTGAGACGAAGTGCGGAGGCGGAGGGATTTGAACCCTCGATGGGCTTTAAGGCCCAAACCGCATTAGCAGTGCGGCGCCATAGACCGGACTAGGCGACGCCTCCAGCACAACCGCCCGCGTGAGCGCGAGTGGTGCGTGCAGATGATGACACAGTCGAGCGTGCTGTCACCAATCGGCTCCCACGGTACTAGGCAGCCGGGCCGCACGGCAAAGCCCTTCCCGTCGGCGGGGCGTCGCGCAACGTCCGGCCGGGCCGCGCGTTGGACAGGGCATGTCTCACGTCTCGTCCCGGACCAGGCCGCCTCTCGCCGTGCGGGGCGCCTTCGGGGCCGTCGCCGCCGTCCTCGGGTCCGCCGCCGCCCTGCCCGCCTCCGCCGCCGCCCTGTCCCCTTCCGCCTCCGCCGTGGCGGACGATCACCTCACGGTCACCGTCCGGCACGCCGGGAGCGGGCGGGACGGGACGTACGAGCTGTCCTGCCACCCCGGTGCCGGCAGTCACCCGGACGTGGGCGGGGCCTGCCAGGCGCTGGACCGGAACACCCGCTGGGGCCGGGACACCTTCGCCCCGGTCGCCCCGGGCACCGTCTGCACCATGCTCTACGGCGGCCCGGCCACCGCCCATGTCACCGGGACCTGGGCCGGCCGCCCGGTCGACGCGGCGTACGACCGCAGCAACGGCTGCGAGATCGGACGCTGGGACCGGATGGTGCCCCTGCTGCCCGACCTCGGCACATGAGCCGCACATGACCCATGAGCCGCACGTGACCGGCGAACCGGGTGGGCCACAGGGGCGGCACAGCCGGTTCATGGTCACGGCCCCGCTTCCGTGAAGGTATCGCGAAGGTATGGCGGAGATGAGGCGTGTCGGTCACATGTTCGCCGTCACTTCGTCGTGCGACCTCCCTCTCATCCGGCGTCGCGAGCGCAACCGGTGCCTTTAGACTCCCTCGCGTGACACGTCGCGGGCCGGTTGGCAAGATGGCCCGAGCGGTCGGCAAGGTGCGGTAACAGGGAGGAAGCGTCTCGTGAGCAGCAGGCCATCCCGAGGCGCTGCTCGCCTCGCAGCCATACTGGACGCGCTGCCGGATGCGTTGGTGCTGGTCAACGCCAACGGCACGGTCGTCAACGCGAACACCATCGCCCTGGAGGCCTTCGAGGCGCCCGGCACCGCGCTGGTGGGCCGCGGGCTGCTGGATCTGCTGCCGGAGTTCGACTCGCGGCTGATCCCGGGGTCGATGCGGCGGCCCGATCACATGGACCCCCGCGGCCGGACCAAGCCGACCCGGATGGTCGCGCGGCGCACCGACGGGACCGAGTTCCCGGTCGAGGTCACCAGCGCCAACCTGGAGAACGGCCAGCAGGCCTACGACGGCTACGGCTACAGCGGCGACGAGCTGCTGATGCTCGTCGTCCGCGACCTGACCGGCACCGTCGACACCGAGGCCGAGCTGGCCCGCTCGCAGCGCCAGACCGAGATGATCCTGCGCGCCGCGAGCGAGGGCGTGGTGGGCACGGACACCGACGGGCGGATCGTGCTCGTCAATCCGGCCGCCGCCCAGATACTGGGATACCGGGCCGGTGAGCTGGGCGGCAAGGAGCTGCACAACCTCGTCGTGCACTCGCGCGCCGACGGCTCCCCCTTCCCGTACGCCGAGTCGCCGCTCGCCGACACCCTGCGTTCCGGGCGCAAGCACCGGGTGCGCGGGCAGGTGCTGTGGGCCAAGGGCGACAAGAAGGTGCCGGTCGACCTGACGACCGCGCCGGTGCGCGACGGCGACCAGCTGGTCGGCGCCGTGATGACGTTCACCGACCGGCGGCCCTACGACTCCGTCGTCGACGAGAAGACGGCCCAGGAGAAGGCGCACGCCGACGAGCTGGAGAAGCTCTCCGAGGAGCACGCCTCGGACCTGACCGCGCTGCGCCAGAAGCACGTCACCGAGGTGGAGGAACTGCTCGAACGGCACGCCGAGGAGCTGGCGGCCGGCGAGGACCGGTACGCGGCCCTCGGCGAGCGCGAGAAGGACCGGTACGAGGCACTCTCCGGGCGGCACGAGCAGCTGCTGACACTGCTCGAACAGTCGCTGCGCGGCCCCCTGGACGAGCTGCGCCGGGAACTGGCCACGCTCGCCGCCGACGACGCCGGGCAGCTGTGGCCCGAGGCCAACCAGGTGCTCCACCATCTTTCGGCCGGTTACTCGCGGATCACCCAGCTCATCGACAACGTGCTCGGCTACCAGCGGCTGGACGCGGGGACCGAGGACATCACCCGTACGAAGGTGATGCTCGACGCCGTCGTCTCCGCGGGCGTGGAGGGCGCGGTGGAGCTGATCGGGCCCGGCCGGGTCCAGTTCGCCGTGCACGCGCCGCCCATCGAGGCCGAGGTGGACCCGCAGCGGCTCGCCGTCGCGCTCGCGCATCTCGTCGCGGACGTGGCCGGCGTCGACGCGACAGGCAACGCGCCGGTCTCCGCCGGCGGCTACATGGACAACACCGTCGTCGTCGCGGCGGCACAGCGCGGCGAGGTCGTCCGGATCGAGGTGCGCGGGCCGTACGCCGGGGGAGACCCGGTGCACGAGCCGATCGTGCGCGGGATCGTGCGGGCCCACGGCGGCGTGCTGCAGACGCACGAGGTGCCGGGGATGAGCGGCAGCGCGTTCGTGCTGGAGGTGCCGATCGGGGGCGGCGCCGGAGCGGTGCCCCTGCCGGCCGGGACCGAGGTGGCCATGATCCCGGCCCCCGCCGAGACCGTCGGCGAGGCCGGTGTCGAGAGCGGCGGACGGCGACGGGCCCGGCGGTCCTCCGTGGACGCCTTCCTGGAGAGCGACGTGCCCGGCGAGGCGGGCGGCGGCGACGGCGAGGTCCCGGTCGCGCCGACCGGACGACGGCGCCGGCGCGCCGCCGAGGCGGAGGACCCGGAGAGCGGGCCCGCCGCGATCGAGAGCGCGGAGTCGGCGTCCAGCGGCACCGGACGGCGGCGCGGGCGCCCGGCCGACGGTGGCCCGGGGGTCGCCGAGGGCGCCGTGGTGACGGCGGCCGAGCAGGGCGCCGGGGCGGCCGCCGCGGGTACGGGTCTGGGCGGCACCGTTCCGCCGCAGGGCGTGCCGGTACCGGCGTCGGGCGTGCCCGTACCGGCATCGGGCGTGCCGGTACCGGCGTCGGGGCGGCGCGCCCGGCGTGAACCCGACGAGTTGCAGGCACTGCCGCCGGCGCTGCCCTCGGCCCCGTCCGAGCCGGCCGCCGACGACGGCCAGTCCGGTGGGCGCCGACGCCGTGCGCTGGCCGCCGCGGCCGAGCGGACGGAGCAGCAGCAGGCAGGGCCCCGCCCGGTCTTCGCGCTGCCGCCCGCCGAGGCCGACCGCGCCCCCGAGCCGGTCGAGGCGGCGGGCGACGAGGGCCGGCACGACGCCGTGGCGCACGACCAGGCCGATGACCACACCCCGCCGCAGCCGCACCCCACCAGCGCGCCGACCGGCCGCCGCCGACGGGCCATGGGTCAGCCGGCGGCGGAGCACACCCCGGACGCGCAGGACGCCCAGGGCGCCCAGGACACCCCGGCAGCCGTGCCGGCGCTGCCCGCGCAGGCGGCAGTGCCCGGACAACCGGTGCACCCCCAGGGCCTCCCCGTCCAGGCCGGGCAGCCCCAGGGCATCCCGGTACAGGCCGGTCCGGCGGGCCAGGGCCGGCCCGCCCTTCCGGCGGCGCAGGCACTGCCGGGCGCGGCCGTACCGGCACAGGCACCGTCCCAGCCCCAGCCGCAGTCCCAGCCGCAGGGCACCGGCGCGGTGGCGCCCGTGCCGGTCGCCGCCGAAGGCGCCCCGGTTCCCGCCCAGCCGCTTCCGGCCGAGGCCGCGCCGGTGGCACCGGTACCGCAGCAGTGGCCGGGTGCCGACGACCCCTCCGCCGTCCCCCGACCGGCGCGTGCCGCACAGCCGTTGCCCGCCGAGACGACCACGGCGGCGGCAGCCACGGCGGCACCGGCACCGGCACCGATCGACCCGGACTCCACGCAGGGCCGGGCGTTCAGTGTGCGGACGCTGGGGCAGGGGGTGCCGTTCTCGCGGCAGGCCGCGCAGGTGCAGCAGCCGACGGCGACCCCGCCCCCGCACCAGCCGGGTGGCAACGGGCGACGCCGCAAGCTGGGCACGCCCCCGGACCCGGGCACCCGGGCCGAGCAGGCGCAGCCGCAGCCGCAGCAGTCGGCCCGGCCGCATCCGCCGGCCGAGCAGCCGGTCGCCGCCCAGCCGCTGCCGCAGCCGTCACTGCCGCAGCCGTCGCTGGCCCAGTCTTCGCTGCCGCAGCCGTCGCTGGCCGGGCAGTCCCGGCTGGTGGGGGCCACCGACGGCGCAGGTCGGTCGTACGCCATAGGCGCACCGGACGTGAACGCCGCCGAAGGCCCGGAGCCGCTGGACGGTCCGGGCGGGGCGGTCGAGGTCGCGGATCCGCCGCGCCCGCAGCCGATGGACGACGAGCTGCCCCCGGAGCCGCTGGACAACCCGCGCCGGCTGCTGGTGTGGCCCGCGCCGGACGTCACCACCCAGCAGGAGCTGAGCGACCGCGGCTACCGGCCGGTGATCGTGAACTCCCGTGAGGAGGTCGACGCGCAGATCGCCGCGTTCCCGGCGGCGCTGTTCGTGGACCCGCTGACCGGGCCGATCACCCGGACCGCGCTGCAGTCGCTGCGGCAGGCGGCGGTGGCGGCCGAGGTACCGGTGATGGTGACGGCCGGTCTCGGTCAGGCGACGCGCGAGGCGGCCTACGGCGCCGATCCCGCCGTACTCCTGAAGGCGCTCGCGCCCCGGGACAGCGAGCAGCACCCGCCGCGGGTGCTGCTGATCGAGGAGCACGCGGAGATCGCGCTGGCGCTGACCTCGACGCTGGAGCGGCGCGGGATGCAGGTGGCGCGGGCGGCGAGCGACGCGGACGCGGTGACGCTGGCCGGGCAGTTGCGGCCGAACCTGGTGGTGATGGACCTGATGCAGGTGCACCGCCGGCAGGCCGGGATCATCGACTGGCTGCGGGCGAACGGGCAGCTCAATCGGACGCCGCTGGTCGTCTACACGGCGGCCGTCGACCAGGCGGATCTGCCCCGGCTGGCGTCGGGGGAGACGGTGCTGTTCCTGGCGGAGCGGTCGACGAGCGCCGAGGTGCAGAGCCGGATCGTGGACCTGCTGGCCCGCATCGGTACGAACTAGGGCTCGCTGAAGCGCCCCGAAAGGGGCGCGGGGAACTGCGCGACCAGCCACGGACAACCCGCGGCCGACCGTCGGCAGTTCCCCTCCGGTGCCCGAACCCCGCTCACAGGCTGGTGACGTCCAGCTGACCGTCGGCGTACTGCCTCCTGAGCACCTTCTTGTCGAACTTGCCCACGCTCGTCTTCGGCACCGACTCGATGACCGTCCAGCGCTCGGGGAGCTGCCACCTGGCGATCTTGCCCTCCTCGGCGAGGAAGAGGCGCAGGGCCTCGAAGGTGGCCGTGGAGCCCTCGCGCAGGACGACCGTGGCCAGCGGGCGCTCGCCCCACTTCTCGTCCGGTACGGCCACCACCGCGGCCTCGGCGACGTCCGGGTGGGACATCAGCGCGTTCTCCAGTTCGACCGAGGAGATCCACTCGCCACCGGACTTGATGACGTCCTTCGCACGGTCGGTGAGGGTGAGGAAGCCGTCGGCGGAGATGGTGCCGACGTCACCCGTCTTCAGCCAGCCGTCCTCGCTGAACTTGTCCTCGGGGCGCAGCGGTTCGGCGTCGGGGCCGTTGTAGTAGGCGCCCGCGATCCAGGGGCCGCGCACCTCCAGCTCGCCCGCCGACTCGCCGTCCCAGGGCAGGCGTTCGCCGCCGGGTCCGCTGAGCCGGGCCTCGACGGAGGTGGGGAAGCGGCCCTGCGTGAGCCGGTACGCGAACTCCTCGTCCGTGCCCACCACATGGGCCGGCGGGCGGGCGATGGTGCCCAGCGGGGAGGTCTCGGTCATGCCCCAGGCGTGGCAGACCCGCATGCCCAGCCTGTCGAAGGCGGTCATGAGGGAGGGCGGGCAGGCAGCGCCGCCGATGGTGACCTGGTTGAGGGAGGAGACGTTCCGGGGGCGTGCGGTCAGCTCGCCGAGCAGGCCCTGCCAGATGGTGGGGACCGCGGCGGCGTGCGTGGGGCGCTCGCGCTCGATCATCTCGGCCAGCGGGCCGGGCTGCAGGAACCGGTCCGGCATCAGCAGGTTGACGCCGGTCATGAAGGTGGCGTGCGGCAGGCCCCAGGCGTTGACGTGGAACTGCGGTACGACGACCAGCGAGGTGTCCTGGTCGGTCAGGCCCATCGACTGCGCCATGTTGACCTGCATGGAGTGCAGGTAGATCGAACGGTGGCTGTACACCACGCCCTTGGGGTCGCCGGTGGTGCCGGAGGTGTAGCACATGGCGGCGGCCTGGCGTTCGTCGAGCTCCGGCCAGTCGTAGGAGGCCGGCTTGTCGGCGATGAGCTCCTCGTACTCGTGCACGGCCGCGGTCGCGCCGTCGAGGAGCGAACGGTCGCCCGGACCGGAGACCACGATGTGCTCGACGGTCGGCAGCTTGGCCAGCAGGGGCGCGATCATCGGGATCAGCGAACCGTCGACGAGGACGACCTTGTCGGCCGCGTGGTTGACGATCCAGACCAACTGCTCGGCCGGCAACCGGAGGTTGAGGGTGTGCAGGACCGCACCCATGGAGGGAATCGCGAAGTACGCCTCGGTGTGTTCCGCGTTGTTCCACATCAGAGTGGCCACCCGGTCGTCGCCCCGGACCCCGAGGTCGTCCCGCAGGGCGTGCGCCAGCCGGGCGGCCCGGTCACCGATCTCGGCGAAGCTGCGGCGGTGCGGTTCGCCCTCGCCGGTCCAGGTGGTCACCTGTGACGCGCCGTGAATCCTCGACCCGTGGGTCAGGATCCTTGAGATCAGCAGCGGTACGTCCTGCATGGTGCTCAGCACGGCGTCCTCCCGGGGGCGACATTGCCTACTCGGCGGTAAAGGGGCTGCGCTGATTCTGCGCACATACCAGTCGGTATGTCACTAGGAGAAAGCCAACAAAGCCCGACCGGCCGCTCCGGACGCCTCGGACGCCCCGGCTCCGGCCGGCCGCTATCGGGCGAGGTCCAGCTCAGGGTCCTCGCGCAGCTTGCCGAGCGCACGCGACACGGCCGACTTCACCGTGCCCACCGACACCCCGAGCACCTCGGCCGTCTGCACCTCGCTCAGGTCCTCGTAGTACCGCAGCACGACCATCGCCCGCTGCCGCGTGGGCAGTTTCATGATGGCCCGCCACATCGCGTCCCGCAGCGCCTGCCGTTCGGCCGAGTCGTCCTCGCCGGACACCGGCTCGGGCTCGGGCAGCTCGTCGCAGACGAACTCGTCGACCCGGCGCTTGCGCCACTGCGAGGTCCGCGTGTTCAGCAGGGCCCGGCGCACATAGCCGTCGAGCGCCCGGTGGTCCTCGATCCGCTCCCAGGCCACGTACGTCTTCGCCAGCGCGGTCTGGAGAAGGTCCTCGGCATCGCTCGGGTTCGCGGTCAGCGACCGGGCGGTGCGCAGCAGCACCGGCTGGCGGGCCCTGACGTACGACGCGAACGAGGGATAGGGGCGGGCGTACGGGCGGGTCTGCCTCGGCGAGACAGCGGCGTCCGAAGCGCTGGTGCAGACGGGTGTGGTCATGGCTCCACGCTATGAGCGAGCGGTGTCGCGGCGGATCGGCCGCAGGTCCCGAAGCCGAGTCCCCCTCAGGTTGTAGGGGTGGGGCTGCCTACACCTCCTGAAGGTGGAGTACGGGTGCGATACGCCTGCGGGTTTACCCCTCAGGGAGGAGTACGACAGGCGGCGCGGCCTCACCCGTCCGAGCCGTCCGGCCCGGCGGCGGGCTCAGTCGTCCGAGGTCAGGACCAGTGCGGACGTCGGTACGCCGGTCCCGGCCGTCACCAGCACCCGGTCCGCCCCCGGTATCGGGTTCACCGCCGTGCCGCGCAGCTGGCGCACCCCCTCCGCCACCCCGTTCATCCCGTGCAGGTACGCCTCCCCGAGCTGTCCCCCGTGCGTGTTCAGCGGCAGCCGCTCCTCGGCCACGAAGTCCGCCGCCTCCCCCCGCCCGCAGAACCCGAACTCCTCCAGCTGCATCAGCACGAACGGGGTGAAGTGGTCGTACAGGATCCCCACGTCGATGTCGGCCGGGGCGAGTCCGCTGGTGCGCCACAGCTGGCGGGCCACCACACCCATCTCCGGCAGCCCGGTCAGGTCGTCCCGGTAGAAGCTGGTCATCTGCTCCTGGGCCCGGCCGGCCCCCTGCGCGGCCGCCGCGATCACCGCCGGCGGATGCGGCAGCGTGCGCGCCCGCTCCACGGAGGTGACGACGAGGGCCTGGCCGCCGTCCGTCTCCTGGCAGCAGTCCAGGAGACGCAGCGGCTCGACGATCCAGCGGGAGGCCGCGTGGTCCGCGAGGGTGATGGGGCGGCCGTGGAAGTAGGCGGCCGGGTTCGTCGCCGCGTACTTCCGGTCCACCACCGCCACGTGCCCGAACGCCTCCGGGGTCAGCCCGTAGGTGTGCAGGTAGCGCTGCGCCGCCATCGCCACCCAGGACGCCGGGGTGAGCAGCCCGAACGGCAGGGCCCAGCCGAGCGCCACCCCCTCCGCCGACGGCTCCCGGTGCTGCACGCCCGAGCCGAAGCGGCGGCCCGATCTCTCGTTGAAGGCGCGGTAGCAGACCACCACCTCGGCGACCCCGGCCGCCACGGCGAGGGCCGCCTGTTGAACGGTCGCGCAGGCCGCGCCGCCGCCGTAGTGGACACGGGAGAAGAAGGACAACTCGCCGATTCCGCAGGCCTGGGCCACGGTGATCTCCGGGCTGGTGTCCATCGTGAACGTCACCATCCCGTCCACGTCGGCCGGCGTCAGCCCCGCGTCGTCCAGCGCGGCCCGCACCGCCTCCGCCGCCAGCCGCAGCTCGCTTCGGCCCGAGTCCTTGGAGAACTCGGTGGCCCCGATGCCCACGACCGCCGCCCGCCCACCGAGCGAGTCCCGGCCCCGCACGCTCATGAGGCCTCCTCGTCGGTGAGGGTGACGGTCACCGTGGCCTCGGTGAAGGTGACGGTCACCGTGCCGGTCACGTGGTTGCCGATGCTGTTCTCGCCGACCACCCGGACCGTCGCCGTCCCCGCCGCACCGTCCAGTTCCTCGATCCGACCGGTCAACACCATCGTGTCCCCCGGGTAGTTGGGCGCCCCCAGCCGGATGGCGACCTTGCGGAGCACCGCCGTCGGGCCGAAGTGGTCGGTGATGTACCGGCCGACCAGGCCGTTCGTCGTCAGGATGTTCATGAAGATGTCCGGGGAGCCCTTCCGGCGGGCCAGTTCGGCGTCGTGGTGCACGTCCTGGTAGTCCCGGGACGCGATGGCCCCGGCCACGATCAGCGTCCGCGTGATCGGGATCTCCAGCGGCGGCAGGGCCCCACCCACCGCCGGCCGGGTCGTCTCAGTCCCCATCTGCGATCAACTCCCCCAGTTCCTGGAGCACTTCGCCCCCGCTGCCCAGATACGCGTCCAGTTGCCGCCCCCACAGGAAGTGCCGGTGCACCGGGTGGTCGACGTCGGCACCCGCGCCGCCGTGCAGGTGCTGACCCGTGTGCACGACCCGCTGCCCGGCCTCGGACGCCCACCAGGCCGCGGTCAGCGCGTGGGTGGCGTACGGCAGCCCGGCGTCCCGCCGCCAGGCCGCCTCGTACGCCGTCACCCGTATCGCCTCGGTGTCCATGTGGGCGTCGGCGGCCCGGAGCTGGACGCCCTGCCGGGTGGCGAGGGGACGCCCGAACTGCTCGCGGGTGTTGGTGTGGGCCACCGCTCGGGCGAGGGAGCCCGCGCAGACACCTGCCTGGAGCCCGGCGAAGGCGGTGCGGGCGGTGGCCAGGACGTCGGTATAGGCATGGGTATGGGCGTCGGCGTGGGTATGGGCGTCGGGGCCCGGCGTGGAGTCGGGGCCGGGATCGGCATCGGGGTCGATACCCATGGGCTCGGCGCCCAGGGGCTCGGCCGGGGCCTCGTCGAGCGTGAGCCGTCCCGCCGACCAGGGTGCGGTCAGCTCGACCTCCTCCACACCGGTGCCCGCCGCGAGATCCACCAGCCACAGCCGCCGGCCGGCGTCGGCGACCAGGACATGCGTGGCGTCACGCAGCCACGGCACGACGGGGACGGTGCCGCTCAGCACCGGGCGCGCGGAGGGTCGTACCCCGGGCCGGACGGATGGACGCACCCCCGGCCGGGTGGACGACCGTACCCCCGGCTGCGCCGGAAACGCCCCGGTCACCACCGTCGAACCCGCCGCGATGCCCGGCAGCAGGCGGTCCCGCTGCTCGGCGGTGCCGTGGGCGGTGACCGCCAGCAGCCCGTAGACACAGCTCGCCGCGTACGGCACCTGGGCCGTGGTGCGGCCCTGTTCCTCCAGGAGGAGCACCAGGCCCAGCAGGCCCAGCTCCTCCACCGCCGCCACCAGTCCCGCCCCGCACAGCGCCTTCCACAACTCCGGGTCGCTGCCGGTGCCGGCGGCCCGCAGCCGCTCGTGGGTGGCCAGGTCGCCGAAGATCCTGGCGGCCAGGTCACGGGCCTCGGCCTGTGCCTCGGTGGGCGTGAAGTCCATGTCAGGCCTCCCCGCCGACGGCGCCGGCCGCTCCGTCGGCGGCCCGGAAGACGGGCAGGGTCAGCGCCCCCTCCGCGTCCTCGTACCGGCGGAACTCCACCCGTACCGGCAGCCCGATCCGCACCTTGTCGTACGGCACCCCCACCACGTTGCTCACCATCCGCACGCCCTCGGCGAGCTCGACCAGACCGACCGCGTACGGAGGGTCGAAGGCCGGGAAGGGCGGGTGGTGCATCACGACGTACGAATGGACCGTGCCCTCGCCGGACGACTCGACGGTGTCCCAGTCGAGGGAGCCGCAGGCGTTGCACCCCGGCAGCCAGGGGTGGCGCAGGGTGCCGCAGTCCGCGCACCGCTGGACGAGGAGGCGTTCCTCGGCCACGCCCTCCCAGAAGCCGGCGTTGTCCCGGTTGACCACCGGGCGGGGGCGCGGCGGCGGCTTGCGCCTGCGGCCGCTCGGCGCGTACTTGAGGACACGGAAACGGTGGGTGCCGACGAGCTCGTCCCCGACCCGGACGTCCGTGCGGGTGGTGACGAAGTAGCCCGTGCCCAGCTTGGTGGTCTTCCGGTCGGACACCGACTCGATCACCGTGTCGAAGGCGATCTCGTCGCCCGGCCGCAGCGGCCGCAGGTACTCCTGCTCGCAGTCGGTGGCGACGATCGAGGTGCAGCCCGCCTCGTCGAGCAGGGTGAGCATCTCGTCGTACGCGCCCGTGCGGGCCGTGTGGCCGCAGAGGCCGCCCATCGTCCAGGCCTGGAGCATGGTGGGCGGGGCGACGGCGTCCGGTCCCTCGTACGCCGGGGAGGTGTCGCCCATCGCCTCGCACCAGTGCCGGATCATGGGCAGGTTGACCGGGTCCTTGCCGGTGCCCGCACGGGCCGCGGGCCGCCCCTCGTACACCCTGAGCCGAACTCCGAGGTCATCCGCCAAAGGCCGTACGCCCCGCTGCTCACTCTCCCCTGCCACGGTCGCCACCCCTTCCCGTGCGCCGCATCCCGAGCCGCATCGTCGCGACGATCTCCCGCTGCACCTCGCTCACCCCGCCCCCGAACGTGTTGATCTGCGCCGCCCTGTTGAGCCGCTCCAGCTCGCCGTCCCCGAACGCCCCCGGCGAGCCGGACCGGACCCATGCCGCCTCGCCGACGATCTCCTGACACATGCGATACGTCGCGACTGCCGATTCCGTTCCCGCGAACTTCACCCCGCTGGCCTCCGCGGGGGCCACCCGGCCCGCCCCCGCGTCCCCCACCAGACGCCAGCTGAGCAGGCGGTTCGCCGCCAGCCGGGCATGCGCCTCGGCCAGTCGAGAACGAATCCACGGCTCGTCAACACGGCGCCGCCCGGTCACCGGATCGGGGGTGCGGGCCGCGGTGAGCGCGGCCGCGTAGAAGTCCTCGGCCTGCATGCCCGTCGCGGCGAGCGCGACCCGCTCGTGGTTGAGCTGGTTGGTGATGAGCGACCAGCCGTCGTGCTCGGTGCCGACCAGGTTCCCGGCGGGGACGCGGACGCCGTCGTAGTAGGTGGCCGTGGTGACCTGGCCGCCCACCGTCTCGATCGGCGTCCAGGAGAACCCGGCGGCGTCGGTGGGGACCAGGAGGATCGAGATGCCGCGGTGTCTGGGCGCCTCGGGGTCGGTGCGGCAGGCCAGCCAGATCCAGTCGGCGTGCTGGGCTCCCGAGGTGAAGATCTTCTGCCCGTCGATCCGCCAGCCGTCGCCGTCCCGTACCGCCCGGGTGCGCAGCGAGGCCAGGTCGGTGCCGGCCGAGGGTTCGCTGTAGCCGATGGCGAAGACGAGGTCACCGCGGAGGATGCCGGGCAGGAAACGGGCCTTCTGCTCCTCGCTGCCGTACTTCATCAGCGTCGGCCCGACCGTGTTCAGGGTGACCATCGAGACGGGCGCGCCGGCCCGGTACGCCTCGTCGAAGAACACGAACTGCTCGTCGGCGCCCCGGCCCTGGCCGCCGTACTCGACGGGCCAGCCGAGTCCGAGCAGGCCGTCCGCGCCGATGCGGCGCAGCAGGGCACGGCGTTCGGCGGGCGCCTCGGGGACGGGGGACGGGATCAAGGACCGGAAGTAGGCACGGAGTTCGGCACGCAGCCGCTGCTGGCGTTCGGTGGGGGCCAGATGCATGATTTCTGACTGTCCGTCAGATCCGGCTCACTGTCAACCGGCCCGGGGCGCCGGAAAACGCCTGCGCGGCGGTGCCGAAGCACCGCCGCGCGGACGCACTCGCCCCTCCCCGCAGACCACACCCCCACCAGGGCTCAGCCGGGGCTCACCACAGCTGGGTGAAGTGGATGGCGACGTTGTCGTTGCCCTGCTGGATCGCGGTCCACGCCGAGCCCTTGACCTGAGCGGTGTTGCTCTGGTTCGAGGCACCGTTGCCCACCGCGTTCTGCTGGGTGGTGGCGGAGTTGCCGCTGTTGTTGTGGCCCACCCCGCTGCCGACGACGCCCGCCACACCGGCGTTGGCGCTCGATCCGTTGTCCGCGATCGCGCCGTTGTCCGCGGCCGCGACACCGGCGAAGAGGGCGGCGGCGAGCGGGAGGGCGGAGACGGCGGCGAGAACGCGGGCGGTACGGATGCTTGCCATGTTGTTTCCTCTCAGAGCCCGGCTGTGCCGGAAGTACGCCAAGTAGGGCTTTTACCAAGGCAGTTGGCCGACCGCCCCGGTGGTTGTCATCGACGTCGCGAGACCAGAGTTGCCCACCGAATCCCCTTCGAACCATCCCGGAAGCCGTTATTCGCCCTCAAGCGTGAGGACAAGTCGATAAACCACTTTCACCATCTTTAGTCGACCAATACCGCAGCAACGACCACTCACCGCATATCCACCCATCAAGCACCCCAAGGGAAGAACCGTTCCGTCCGCGCCCCACGGCCAGGTCGCCGCCCTCGGCGTGTCACGCAGGGACCCCCTTCCCTTTTTCGAACGCACGTACGAACATGGAGCCATGGCCACCACCGACCGGCAGGCCACGACGCTGGCCCTCGCACACGCCCTGTCAGCCGCCGAGCGCGGCCTGTCCGTCATCCCCCTGTCCCGGACGAAACTCCCCGCCCTGCGCTCCCCGCACCGCCACGACCCGGACCCCGCGCTGCCGCCCTGCCACGGCGAGTGCGGCCGCCCCGGACACGGCGTGTACGACGCCACCACCGACCCGGCCCGTATCCGCGAACTGTTCGCCGCGGCACCCTGGGCGACCGGCTACGGCATCGCCTGCGGGCTGCCCCCGTACCGCCTCATCGGCATCGACCTCGACGTGAAGTCCGGTACGGACGCCACGGCCGCGCTGCGCGAACTGGCCCTGCGGCACCTGTTCACCATCCCGCCGACGGTGGTCGTCCTCACCCCGAGCGGCGGCCGCCACCTCTGGCTGACCGGCCCGCCGGACGCCGTGATCCCCAACTCGGCGAGCCGCCTGGCCCCCGGCATCGACATCCGGGGCGCCGGCGGCTACCTGGTCGGCCCCGGCTCCCGCACCGACCACGGCGTCTACGCCACCTCACCCGGCACCGAACACCTGGTCCCGGCGCCCTGCCCGCCGTCCCTCCTCCGCCTCCTGGTCCCGCCCCCACGCCCGCCGCACCCCTCGACCCACCCCTCGGTCGGCAACCGCGGCCAGGGCCTGGTGCAGTTCGTCCTCTCCGCCCACGAGGGCCAGCGCAACACCCGCCTGTTCTGGGCGGCCTGCCGCGCCTACGAGAACGGCATCGGCCGCGCCCTGCGAGCCCCCCTGATCGACGCGGCGGTCCACACCGGCCTGACGGAACACGAGGCCCGCGCGACGATCGCGTCGGCGGCCCGGATGACCGGACACCGACCGTGAGACGTGACCGTCCGACGGCCGGGGGAAGCCGTCAGGGCAGCTTCCTCATCATCCGCAGCCCGGCCCAGTACGCGAGGAGCGCGACCACAAGGCTGACGATTCCGGCAGTTGTGTGCGGATAATCCGGAATCAGCTGCCGCGCCGTCTCAAGAGCCGGCCCGAAGGCGAAGAAGTAACCGGTCGTGGCGGCCAGGGTGGCACCGGCCTTGTCCTTGGTCCACCGTGCCGTCGGCTCGGAGTCGCTTGTCACCGGACGGTTGTACCGAGGACCCGGACGGTTGCACAAGGTGCACGACGGGACGGCCCCACAAGCACCGCCACCCCACCCGCACACACCAACGGCCCCCGACCGTCTCACCTGGTCAGGGGCCGCTCACGTGAAGCGGTGGGTGTGGGATTTGAACCCACGGTGACATCGCTGCCACGACGGTTTTCAAGACCGTTCCCTTAGGCCGCTCGGGCAACCCACCCCGCGCGGGTGGAGATCCGCGCGGGGAACAGAGTAACCGGTTCGGGCGGGCAGGTGGGGGTCAGTTGTCGCCGACGCGGGAGCCGAGGGTGACGGTGACCGTGTGCTCCGAGCCGCCGCGCTTGTAGGTGATCTGGACCTTGTCGCCGGGCTTGTGGGTCCAGATCTCCCCGATCAGCGTCGGGCCGCTGTCGATCACCGAGTCGTCCAGCTTGGTGATGACGTCGCCGGCCTTGAGGCCCGCCTTGTCCGCGGGACCGCCCGACTCGACCGCGGCCGAGCCGCCCGAGCCGGAGTCGGTGATCTGCGCGCCACCGGAGCTGTCCTCCAGCGACACCGACGCACCGATCTTCGCGTAGACCGGCTTGCCGGTCTTGATCAGCTGCTGGGCCACGTACTTGGCCTGGTTGATCGGGATGGCGAAGCCGAGGCCGATCGAGCCCGACTGCCCGGTGCTGCCCAGGCCGCCGCTGGAGGCGGACTGGATCGCGGAGTTGATGCCGATCACCGCGCCGGACGCGTCGAGCAGCGGGCCGCCGGAGTTGCCCGGGTTGATCGAGGCGTCGGTCTGCAGGGCGCTCATGTAGGACGCCTTGCTGGTGGAGCTGCCGTCGCTGGAGGCGACCGGGCGGTTCTTGGCGCTGATGATGCCCGTGGTGACCGTGTTGGACAGGCCGAACGGGGCGCCGATCGCGATCGTCTCGTCGCCGACGGCCACCTTGTCGGAGTCGCCCAGGGCCAGCGGCTGCAGGTCCGACGGCGGGTTCTTGAGCTTGATGACCGCGACGTCGTAGCCCTGTGCGTGGCCGACGACCTCGGCGTCGTACTTCTTGCCGTTCGGGAACGTCGCGGTCAGCTTGCCGCCGTCGAGGGAGTCCGCGACCACGTGGTTGTTGGTGATGATGTGGCCCTGCTTGTCGAAGACGAAGCCGGTGCCGGTGCCGCCGTCGCCGCTGGTCGACTCGGACTCGATGGTGACCGTGCTGGGCAGCGAGTTCTGCGCGACCGCCGCGATGGTGCCGGCGGCTCGCTTGACCTGGGTGGCTCCACCGCTGGAGGTCGAGGAGATGGTCGTGGAGCCGCTGTCGTCGTTGTTCTTCGCCAGCGTGTAGCCGAGGCCGCCGCCGAGGCCGCCCGCGACCAGCGCGGCCACCAGGACGGCGGCGATCAGACCGCCCCGCCCGCTGCCCTTCGTCGGCGCGGGCTGCGGCTGTTGGAACGCCTGGTGCTGCTGGTCGTACGACGACCCCCAGCCGGCGCCGGCGCCCGCGCCCGGGTCCGCGTAGGACAGGGCGGGGTCCGCGTAGGAGGGGGTCGCGGGCGGCGGGGGCGGCCAGGAGCTGTCCGGGGCCTGCGGTGCGGTCCCGTAGGGGTCGCCCGCGGGCGCGCCGGGTGCGCCCTGGGGCGTCGGCGGGATCGGTGTGGTCGGCGCTTCCCCGCCGTCGGACGCGGCCGCCTGCGGCGAGGCAGCGGGAGACGCCGGCGGCACGGGAGGTGCGGACGGGGCCGGAGGTACCGGGTTGCCCTCGTTCTCGGTGCTCACAGCTTCTCTCCTCGGTCCACGGCTTTTCTTCTCGGTCGCACTCGGTCACGCTCTTTCACGCTTGCTGTCGGTCCGGCGCGATTCAGCTGTGCATGTGCTTTTGTATGCCGTCAGCTTTTCCCACAGGCCGTCAGAGCACCATAAGCGGTGGCTGTGGGTACACGGACAACCTTTATATAGGGCCTGTCCGACAAAAGTTCTCTTTACCGGTATCCGGGGTGACCCCAGGCACCCCCGCGCGGTGGCACCATGACGCGGTGACCCACGCACCACAGCATCGCATCCAGGTCGTCGCGCACCGCGGGGCCTCCGAGGAAGCCCCAGAGCACACGCTGGCCGCCTACAAGAAGGCCATCGAGGGCGGCGCCGACGCCCTGGAGTGCGACGTACGCCTGACCGCCGACGGCCATCTGGTGTGCGTCCACGACCGCCGGGTCAACCGTACGTCCAACGGGCGGGGCGCGGTCTCGGCCCTGGAGCTCGCGGACCTGGCCGCCCTCGACTTCGGCTCGTGGAAGAAGAGCCCGGCCTGGCGCGGGCGGGACGAGGAGCCCGACTGGGAGTTCCGGCCCGAGGACCGCGCGGACACCTCCGTACTGACGCTGGAGCGGCTGCTGGAGCTGGTCGCGGACGCCGGGCGGCGGGTGGAGCTGGCGATCGAGACCAAGCACCCCACGCGGTGGGCGGGACAGGTCGAGGAGCGGCTGCTGGTCCTGCTCAAGCGGTTCGGACTGGACGCCCCGGCCGGCTCCGCCGACTCACCGGTGCGGGTCATGAGCTTCTCCGCGCGGTCGCTGGCCCGGGTGCGGGCGGCCTCGCCGACACTGCCGACGGTCTACCTGCTGCAGTTCCTCTCGCCCCGGCTGCGCGACGGCCGGCTGCCGGCCGGGGTGCGGATCGCGGGCCCCTCGATCCGGATCGTGCGCAACCACCCCGCGTACGTGGAGCGGCTGAAGCGCAACGGCCACCAGGTGCACGTATGGACGGTGAACGAGCCGGAGGACGTGGATCTGTGCGTGGAGCTCGGCATCGACGCGATCATCACCAACCGGCCGGCGGCCGTGCTCGACCGGCTGGGACGGTGAATGGGGACCTGTCCTGATCAGGGCTCAGATAAAGAGTCAAGTAAGGACACCTCGTACCTCTTGACCAGAAAGCCCACTCACAGCATCCTCACTTCCTCGGCCACACCGTCGAAATCCAGCCACCCGAAGCCATCTCGAAGCCGTACCTGGGGGATATGGCGACGACCCGTCACAGGGAGTGCTCCGGCGCGTTCGGCGCGTATTCGTCCCTGACGAATGCGTCACCGGACGTTCCTTGGCCGGTTTCCGGCTCAGGCCGATGGGGCATCCACACGGTGGCGTGGGGCAAAGGAGGTCTCGGGGGTGGCGTTGGTGGTGGCACAGGAGGTGCCCACGTCGTCGAGCATGGCCGTACCCCATGGCCCTGCGGGCGTGGGGAAGGCGAGACACCGTATGCGCGATCAGTTGCGCACGGGTGGTCTATCGGAATCAGTCATCGACGATGCTGTACTGATCCTTTCCGAGCTCTTGAGCAATGCCTGCAAGCACGGGCGCCCCTTGGGCGACGCGCTGGCCGGGGACGGCGACGTCCGGGCGGCCTGGCGGGTGGACACGCGCGGCCGGCTGGTCGTCGAGGTGACGGACGGCGGCGGCCCGACCCGCCCGGCCCCCATGACCCCGTCGGTCACGGCGCACGGCGGCCGCGGGCTGAACATCATCACGGCCCTGGCCGACGACTGGGGTGTCCGGGACGACGCCCGGGGCGAGGTGACGGTCTGGGTCGTGGTCCAGAAGGACGTACGCGCCCCGGCCCCCCAGGACCGCCGCGACGCCTTCGCCACGCGCATCATGACGCCCCCGGTCCCGGAGCTGGCCGGCCTGGACTTCACGGACGCGTTCGACGACCTGGACTGACCGGCCCGGACCGCGGACCGGGCCGCCTGACCGGCGGATCGGCGGATCGGGCCGCCTGACCGGCGAATCGGGCAGCCTGACCGGAGTCGCCCGGCCGGAGTCGCCGGATACGCGGCGGCGGCTCCGTCCACAGGTTCCCGTGACTCGCGGCCCGAACGGCTAGGCTCCCGCCCGTACGAGACGAGCCGTAACCGGGAGACACCCAGATGGCCAAGAAGCGACCCCAGACGACGGCCACGCGGCCGCAGCCCAGCGACGCGGCCCGCGCCGGAGGCGTTGACGGAGACATTCCGGTCGTCGGTGCTCGTGAACCCTGCCCCTGCGGCAGCGGCCGCCGCTACAAGGCGTGCCACGGCCGGGCCGCGGCGCACGCGGCGACCGAACTGGTGCACCGCCCCTTCGAGGGGCTGGCCGGCGAGGGCGACTGGGTGGCGCTGCGTGAGCTGGTCCCCGCCGCCACCGTCGAACTGGCCCTGAAGGGCGGTCTGCCCGAGGGCGTCCCCTCGGTCATGCTCGCCACGGTGCTGCCGATGGCCTGGCCGGCGCTGCGCCGCGACGACGGCACGGTCCTGCTCGGCCTGCAGAACGACACGGCGTCCGGCGACATCAGCCGCGACCTCGCCGACACCCTGCGGCGCGCGCTCGCCGCCGAGCCGGGCACCCCGGTGCAGGGCCGCCGCGCCCCCGCCGACAGCCCCCGGCTCCAGGACCTGCTCGACCCGAAGGGTCCGTTCGAGCCAGTTGTGCACGACGGCTTCGAGTTCTGGGTGCAGGACGCGGAGAACGCCACCCCGGACGTGACCGCCTCCCTGGAGCGGGCCAACGCGGCGGCCATCCCGACGGTGAAGCTGACCGGCGTCGACTCGGCCTACTGGTGCGAGACGCCCGAGAAGAACCATCTGCGATGGGTCATGCCGTATCCCGAGGAGCAGCTTCTGGACGCTCTCGCGCGGCTGCACGCGGCGGGCCGGTCCGGCCTCGGCGAGGGCACCCGGCTGGTCGGTTCCTTCCGTGCCCACGGTCTCACCGTGCCGGTCTGGGACCTGCCGAGCGGGGTCGGCGCGGAGGACGTGGAGAAGCCGGCCGCCGAGTTCGCCGAGCGGCTCGCGACCGCCCTGGCCTCGGAGGCACCGCTCACGGCGGACGAGCGACGGGCCCGCGGCGGACTGACCAACCGGCAGGTCACGCTCAGCTGACGATCAGCTCGGACACAGGGAGGCGGCTGACCGGTCGGTCAGCCGCCCCAGGCGTGTCGGATCAGGTGACTCCTGTCACAACTTCCCTACACGGCAAGCAAATACGTGTCCGAATAGCCGAGATCGAATTTGCGAACCGCCGATCTCTTGTTACCGTCTCAGTAGCCCGGTTGCTGGTGCATCCCCCGTCGCCAGCAACCGGGCCTTTTTCATGCCCGCGTCCGGTGTACGGACCACAGCGATTCGTCAACTCCCGCTTGACTGGCGGGAGTTGCCCGCGGACGAGTCCCCGGAGCCGCTCTCCGACTCGTCCCCCGAGTTGCTCGCGGAGCGCAGCAGCAGCGGTCCGTCGCCGTCGCGGGCGGCGAACTCCGTGACGGCCGTGTAGGCGTCCAGCGTGCCCCGGGTGTGCTCCCGGGGCGTCTCACAGGTGGCGGGCTCGTCGTCGGCGTCCGCGGCGCAGTGCGTCTGCACGGTGCGGCCGTGCGGGCCCAGGAGGCTCAGCACGCCCTCCAGAGGCGCCCCGGTGGCGTTGCGGTAGTAGGTGCGCGCCCAGGTGTCCGCGCCCTGGGCCATCACACAGGTCTGGGCCTCGACGCCGTCGGGCGAGGTGAGTTCGGGACCGCAGCGGGCGGCCGTGGCCAGGCCCAGGCCGAGCACCAGCGGGGACCGCACCGGCGCCGGCAGCTTCTCGTCGTCGTGCCGGGTGGCGTGTGCGGCGGCGTCGCCCACCTGCCCCGCGGACGCCACGGTCAGCGGCAGCGCGACCGCGCACACGATGACGCCCACGAGGGCGAGCAGACGTAGTCGGGGGTCTGGGGGCTGCCCCCCGGAATGACGCGGCATGTACGGAGGGTAACCAGACGGACGCGACAAGCGGTGTCCTCGCGCCCGACACCCTTACAACTCGGGTGCGCTCACACCCGTACGGGTGAGGGCGTCGACCACGGCGTCCACCACGGCCTCCACGTCGGGCACCCAGGGCTTGGCCGAGCCGGGCAGCGGGGCCCGCTCCCAGCGGATGGCGCCCTGGCCGGTCTCGGAGGGCGGCAGGGCGAGATAGCCGCCCTCGCCGTGGAAACGGAGCGAGCCGGGGACGAAGTCCTTGGCGTAGAGCAGCTCGCCCAGCTGCTCCATGGAGTACGGCTTGACGAGCAGCGCCCATCGGGTGGGCGCCGCGACGACCGGGCCGAGGCGCATGCCACGGCGGTCGAGGAGAGCGAGGGCGCGGGAGGCGGCGAGGGCGGGCAGGCTGACCGCGCAGGGCGCCTTGCCGCCGGCCGCTCCGGTCGCCAGGACGATCGGGGCCGTCGGCCGGTTCCCCCACCACCAGCGGACCATGCGCTCGTCGGTGGTGGCGGCGAGCAGGCCGGGGTCGAAGGGGTGTGCACCGGGCACCGTGCACTCCGGGTCGGGGCACGCGCAGCGAGCCCGTCCCTGAGGGTCGGGAGCCACACCCGGGAGTACGGGCCACTGCCATTCCGCCGCGAAGGTCAGGGCCGCGCCGAGCAACTCAGACCCCTTGTCGTTCCGCTTGGACAGGAGCCTGCGTCGCCTTCCGAGGATCTCGCGCATGAGCGCTCGTTCCTTTCCGTTGCACCGCTGGCAACACCGTGGACCACATCACACCATGTGTCGATCACTTCACTGTGCGTACCTGTTGGCGCATCACACCCCTGCCTTGAGCAGGGGGAACCCCTGGGGATCCAGCGGAGGCCGCGCCCGCGTCCAACAACTGCGTCGTGCTGCGTCGTACTGCGTCTATAAAAAGCACGGCCACGGCGTGGGGGTGGCGAAGTCTGGCGTTTTGCCGTTCCGAGTGTTTCTCTCCGCCTCCGCCACGGGAGGATGGGGCACGGTCGTCGATGGTTAAGACGCCCGGGTCCGTCGCCAGGTTCCGGGTGGCTCCCAACCACCCCTGGCCTTCTCCGAGTACGTACCCATCACGACCGCTGTGACGCTCCGTGGAGCAAGGCCAGTCGACCGCAATGAACCGTTGCCCGAGTCAGTTTTAAGCCAACTTTGCCTTTGTGCAAGCCGTCCGGGAGACATCCTCGCATAAGACATCAAGAGGCCCACGGACACCAGGAATCCCGGCAGGACAATGCTGGACATCCCCTCACGAGTGCGTGTACATGTGGAGACACTGCTAGCGGTGCAGAAGGACATGGGGGTTTGCGATGCTTTTGAGCAATACGCACAGGTCTGAAAGCCGGACGCGATGAACGCCCCGCATCCTCCGAAAGTGGCTGGAATCGATTCAACGGTCCCCACTCCCGCCCACACTGTCGCGGCCGTTCCCCCCGCCCCGGCCGCACCTTCCGTCCCGAAGGCCCCCGCCGCCCCCGCGCCCGGCACCGTCCTCCAGGACCGGCTGGCCGGCTGGGTCTCCGACCTCACCACCCTCCATGAACTGACCGAACGGCTCGCCCGGACCACCGCGCTGGAGCCGGCCCTCCAGGAACTGCTGCGCGCCGGTGCCGCCCTCGTGGGCGCCCGGCGCGGTCTCTTGGCGCTGGAGCCCGCCGACGGACTCGGCCCGCACACCACGCTCGGCCTCGGCCTCGGCCGCGCGGACCTCGGCCACCTGGAGACCGTCCCGCGCGGTGCGCTGCCGTACGACAGCGGCTGCGCCGCCGAGATCGTGCACGCCGACCTGTTCGCCGAGGACGGCCTCGACCCGCGCCACCGCGAGGTCGCCGCCCGCCTCGGCTACGCCGCCAGCTACGCGCTCCCCCTGGTCACCGACGCGGCCGACCGCCTCGGCGCGGTCGCCTGGCTGTACGACGAGCCGGCCGAGCCGCACGAGCGCCAGCGCCACCTCGTCGGCCTGTACGTCCGGTACGCGGCCGAGCACCTGGCCAGGCTGCTGGAGGTCGAGCGCACGCGCGCGTGCATGGCGACCATCGCCGAGGAGCTGCTCCCCTCCCGGCTGCCCCGGGTGGCCGGCGTCCAGCTCGCCGCCCGGCACCGCACCGGCCCGCGCGGCGGCGGTGACTGGTACGACGCGCTGCCGCTGCCCGACGCCGCCCTCGGCCTCGCCGTCGGCTCGGTCACCGGCTCCGGGCCCAGCGCGGTCGCCGCGATGGGCCGGCTGCGCGCCTCCCTGCGGGCGTACGCCGTGATGGAGGGCGAGGACCCGGTCGCGGTCCTCTCCGACCTGGAACTGCTGCTGCGGCTGACCGAACCGGCCCGCTCCGCCACCGCCCTGTTCGCCTACTGCGAACCCGCGCTGCGCAAGGTCACCCTCGCCGGGGCCGGCCACAGCCCGCCGCTGCTGGTCGGGGAGCACCGCACCGAGTTCGCGGAGACCTCCGTGTCCGCGCCGCTGGGCATGCTCGCCTGCTGGGAGGCGCCCAGCGTGGAGTTCCAGGCCGAGGCCGGCGAGACCGTGCTCCTCTACACCGACGGACTGCTGCACCGCACCGGCGACCCCATGGACCGCGCCTTCGCCCGGCTGCACACGGCCGCCGCGAGCATCCCGCGCGCGCTGCGCCACGACCCCGGGGCGATCGCCGACCACGTCCTGCGCACGGTGCTGCCGGACGGCCTGGACGAGGCCGACAGCGAGGAGGACGTGGTCCTGCTGGCAGCCAGGTTCGACTGACCGGCCGGTCAGAAAGGCGGAGGCGGAGCCACCTCACACGGCTGTGGGTCCCCGGTCCCTGGGACGCCGTTCGGTACGAACGTACGATGGACCGGATCCAGTGCAGTGTCGAGGAGGATGACCGTGTCCGACGAGCTCACCCCGGAGAATCCGGAGACCCCGGAGACCGAGTCGGAAGAGCCGATCAAGCAGCGCAAGAACGGCCTGTACCCGGCCGTGTCCGACGAGCTCGCCGACAGCATGAAGTCCGGCTGGGCCGACACCGAGCTGCGTGATCTCCAACCCATCGAGCAGGCCGGGCACACCGCCCGCCGCCGTGCCGAGCTGTCCGCCCGCTTCCCGGGCGAGCGCCTGGTGATCCCGGCCGGCAACCTGAAGACCCGTTCGAACGACACGGACTACCCGTTCCGGGCGTCGGTCGAGTACGTCTACCTCACCGGCAACCAGACGGAGGACGGCGTACTCGTCCTGGAGCCGAAGGACGACGGCCATGTGGCCACCGTCTACCTGCTGCCCCGCTCCGACCGCGAGAACGGCGAGTTCTGGCTCTCCGGCCAGGGCGAGCTGTGGGTCGGCCGGCGCCACTCCCTCACCGAGTCCGAGGCGCTCTACGGCATCCCCGCCGCCGACGTACGCGAGCTGGCCGACAAGCTCCGCGAGGCCACCGGCCCGGTGCGGGTCGTCCGCGGGTACGACGCCGGCATCCAGGCCGCGCTGACCGACAAGGTCACCGCCGAGCGCGACGAGGAGCTGCGGGTCTTCCTCTCCGAGGCCCGGCTGGTCAAGGACGAGTGGGAGGTCGGTGAACTGCAAAAGGCCGTCGACTCCACGGTCCGCGGCTTCGAGGACGTCGTACGCGTCCTCGACAAGGCCGAGGCCACCAGCGAGCGCTACATCGAGGGCACGTTCTTCCTCCGCGCACGCGTCGAGGGCAACGACATCGGCTACGGCTCCATCTGCGCGGCCGGCCAGCACGCCTGCACCCTGCACTGGGTCCGCAACGACGGCCCCGTGCGCTCCGGCGACCTGCTCCTGCTGGACGCCGGCGTCGAGACCCACAGCCTCTACACCGCCGACGTCACCCGCACGCTCCCGGTCAACGGCACCTACACCGAACTCCAGAAGAAGATCTACGACGCCGTGTACGACGCCCAGGAGGCCGGCATCGCCGCGGTCCAGCCGGGCGCCAAGTACCGCGACTTCCACGACGCCGCCCAGCGGGTGCTGGCCGAACGGCTCGTCGAGTGGGGGCTCGTGGAAGGACCCGTCGAGCGGGTGCTGGAGCTCGGCCTGCAGCGCCGCTGGACCCTGCACGGGACCGGGCACATGCTCGGCCTCGACGTCCACGACTGCGCCGCCGCCCGGACCGAGACGTACGTGGAGGGCGTCCTGGAGGCCGGGATGGTCCTCACCGTCGAACCCGGGCTGTACTTCCAGGCCGACGACCTCACCGTCCCGGAGGAGTACCGCGGCATCGGCGTCCGGATCGAGGACGACATCCTCGTCACGGACCACGGCAACCGGAACCTAAGCGCCGGACTGCCACGCCGCTCCGACGAGGTCGAGAGCTGGATGGCCTCGCTGAAGGGCTGACGGATGTGACATGGCCGGGTACCTGGGAGGGTGCCCGGCCCTCGTCATTTCCGGGCGCTCCGGTCGGGGCGCTCAGGTCGGGGCGTCACAAAGACGGCGTCACAAAGACGGCGTCACAAAGACGGCGTCACAAAGACGGCGTCACAAAGAGGGCAGGGCATCCACGAACAACGCACCGGCCAGCAGACCCGCGCTGCCCCTCGGGCTCCAGCCGCGTTCGTTCAGGTCGGCGTCCAGGGCCGCGAGAGCCTCCGCGCCCGCCTGCGTCGCCGTGCCGCCCGCCTCCAGTACCCCCCGTGCGCCCGCCTGTACGTGGCGCAGGCCGAACGGGCCCGCGGTGTAGAGGAGTTCGGTGTCCTGGAGGGTGGACATCACCGTCAGTAAGGCGTCCAGGCGGGCCTGGTTCTCGGTGGCGCCCGCGTCGCGGGCCGTCGCCAGCGCCTCCAACGCCCTTCGTACGTGCGGGAATCCGGCCCGGGCCTCGCCCCGGGCGCCGGCCGCGCCGTACTTCGCGGAGATCGTCGAACCCCGGGAGGGGCGCTTGGGAGCGCCCTTGTCGTTGAACCCGGCGATCTTGCGGGCGTTCGCGGCGAGCTCCCGGGCCTTGGCGCGGGGGTCCAGGGCGGCCGCGGCGACCAGGAAACCGAGGGCCCACAGGGCGCCCTTGTGGCCGCCGCCGGCCAGGCCGACCGAGTGCTCGGTGCACCGGCCGATCGCGCCCAGCTCCGCCCGCAGCACCGGCGTGGCCTCGCCGGTACGGCGGGCGGAGGCGGCCATCGCCGCGAGGCCGGGCGCCAGCGCCCTGGCCGACCAGCGCAGACTGTCGTGCTCCCGGCGCGTGCTGCGGGCGTCCAGGTCACGTGGGTCGGGCAGGCCCGGCTTGGGAGCCAGGGCCAGCTGACCGGTGAGCGCGGCCACCGCGGCCTGCGCCAGCGCGTCGTCCTCGCGGCTTGTCATGTCCCTTACCTTATGAGGAGGCGGAGGCCGAAGGGGAGGCGCTGTCGCTGGGAGCGTCGCTCGGCGGGGTGCCCGTCGGGGCGTCGCTCGGCGGGGTACCTCCGCCGCCGCTGCCGGCGCCCGTGTTCTCGGCGTCCGGGTCGACGCCCAGGGTCAGGGAGCCCTTGTAGCCCTTCGAGGGGTCCTTCTTGTGCACGGCCTTCAGCGTCAGCAGCCCGCTGGAGGCGCCACCGCCGTCGTACACCATGTCGTTGGCGAGCGTGGTGTAGCTGCCGGTGTGCTTCGCGTAGGGGTCGAGGGTGAAGATCTCCTCGGCGATGTCGTCGGCGAAGAACAGCTGGCCGGTGTAGTTGACCTTGCCGCCCTCGTAGGTGCCGTCCTCCTTCTCGCCGCCCGTGTGCACCTTCACATGGATGTGGCAGGTGCGCGGGGTGTACCAGCCCGGGAAGATCGTCTCGAACTTGACGACCCCGTTGGCGTTGGCGATCTGGTAGCCGCGCAGGTACGTGTTGTCGTTGGCGGAGTCCCCCTCCTCGCTCTCCGCGGGGGCGGAGCCGCCGGGGTTGGCGGTGGTGTAGCCGGAGTAGTAGCCCCAGGCGTCGCAGTGCCAGATCTCGACCGCCGCGCCCTTGACCGGGGTGCAGCCGTCGGTGGCGTCCACGACGGTCAGGCGCAGGGTCAGCGGAACGCCCGCCTTGCCCTCGGTGATGTCCTTGCGCACCAAGGCACCATCGAGGTAGTACGGCCCTTCCGTGACGCTGCTCATCAGCGTCATGCACTCACTGCTGGTGGAACTCGCGGAGGCCGTGGCATCCGCGTCCGTACCGGTGTCGGTCGTGTCGGCGAAGGCCGACTGGAAGCCGGCGACCGCGAGGCCGCCGGCCGCCACCGTGCCGCCGGAGACCGCGAGGGCTCGGCGGCGGGTGATCGACGTGTTTTTGTGGTTTCCCGTCATGGCCGATGAAGCTAGGAACGTCGTTTGTCAGGGGCATGGGCGGGAGCTGGCAACGGCCTGTGAACGCCCAGGAAGCTGAACCGGCCGGGAAGCCGCTGCTCACAGGGCCGGCGCGTGATCGTGCAGGATCCGCTGGAACAGCCGGCTGTCCCGCCATTCTCCATTGATGTGCAGATACTGCGGCGCATCGCCGATCGTCTCGAACCCGCATTTCTTCAGCACGCGTTGGGACGTCGTGTTCTCGATCAGGGTGGACGCCTCGATCCGGTGAAGTCCCAAGACATCCCGGGCGATCTCGCAGACCCTCTCCAGAGCGGCGGTGGCCAGCCCGCGGCCCTGCTGATCACCGGCCACCCAATAGCCGACGTAGGAACTGCAGAAAGGGCCCAGCGAAATTCCGGAAAGAGTGATCGCCCCGACGATCCGGCGGTCCTCTTCCGACTCCATGAGCAAGGGGGCCACGAGGCCGTCGACAGCCTGCCCGAGCAGGCCTTCGATGCGCTCAGTCTGGCCCTCGACGGTGAAGAAGGACTCGGGTCTGACCGGTTCCCAGGGTTCGAGATGCCGTCGGTTGCCGACGTATGCGGAGCACAGCTCTTTCGCGTCGCCGACGGCAATGGGACGCAATATCACACCGGGCAGGAGCAGGCTTTCTTTGATCTTTCTGAGAATCATGCGCGCACCCTAGCGCGGGTGTTATGCGGGTGCGAGAGTCATGCCGAAAGCAGGGAA
The DNA here is from genome assembly GCF_014645815.1 of Streptomyces fuscichromogenes. Lineage (GTDB taxonomy): Bacteria > Actinomycetota > Actinomycetes > Streptomycetales > Streptomycetaceae > Streptomyces > Streptomyces fuscichromogenes. The sequence continues at coordinate 165,074 of NZ_BMML01000005.1, forward strand.
GGATCTTTCTTCCACTTGAGGATCTTGTCGAAGCTGACCACGGTGCCGCCGCGGCCCGGTTTGTTGCCGATGTGGACATGATCCGCGAGCTCTCTGATGAGACAGAGGCCCCTGCCATGCTCGGCGTCGGGACGCGCGGGTCTGAGGTCCTGGGTGCGGGCGAAGCCCGGACCGAGCCCCGGCCCCGAATCGGCCACCTCGATACGGCACTTCTCGCCGTCCAGGTATGCGGTGACCCGGTACGCCTCCGAGGTACGGCCGGCCCCGCCGTGCTCGACGGCGTTCGCGCAGGCCTCGCTGAGGGCGACGGAGAGGTCGTAGGAGATGTCCGGGTCGACACCCGCCGTCTCCATCGTGCCGATCAGCAGACGGCGGGCGAGCGGCACGCTCGCGGCCTCACGCCGCAGATGGAGTGACCACCAGATGCTCATGCTCCAGCCTCCTGGCCGCGGCTCGACATACCGATACCTATTGCCACCCGTGCGCGGGTGTAAGCACTCCGTTCATGTGAGAACGCCCATCCGGGGGATGCGCGGGGGGAGGTTTCGGTGTATGAGCGGGTGGTTCGGCACAAAAATGATCTTTCGGTTCTTCCCCTCGATCACCGTCCGTATATGTCCCGTCGGCCATCCGGGACTCCTCCGACCGGCCTTCCGGGGCGCCTCCGGCCGGCCGTCCGGGGCGCCTCCGGTCGGCCTTCCGGGGCGCCTGCGACCGGCCTTCCGCCTGCTTCGGACGTAACGGAATCTTCCGGACCTGACGTCAGGCGGGTACGGGTCCAGTGCGATGATGAGCGCGCCATGACTGCCCCCCATCCACGCGCGGCGCGCACCGGAAGCGGACTGCGGCTCCTGCGGGCCGCGGTGTTCGCCGCGCTCTGTGTCGTGCTGGCCGCGGCAGGGCACACCCTGGCCTCCTGCGCGACCGTTCCGCTGTGGACGCTCGGCGCGGGCTTCCTGGGCACCCTGGCACTCGTCGCCCCGCTGACCGGCCGGGCCCGCTCGCTGCCGGGGATCGTGGCACTGCTCGCGGTGCTCCAGGCCGTGCTCCACACGCTGTTCGGGCTCGGTCAGCACGGCGGCTCGATGATGTCCGGCGGCTCGATGTCGATGTCGTCCATGTCCTCGATGGCATCCATGTCGTCCGTGTCGTCCGTGTCGTCGGCGTCCGTGGCCGATGCCTCGCTGGTGGAGCGGGCCGCGCGGCTGGTGTGCGGGGCCGGGGCGGCGCAGATCAGCCCCGCCCACGCGTACAAGATCCTCGTGGACGCGCATCTCGGCGCCTCCGTCCCGGCCACCGGCACGAGCGGGGCGGCCCACGCCACGGACGCCACCGCGTCCCTCGGCTCGCTGCTACCCACCGTGCCCATGCTGCTCGGGCACGTCCTCGCGGCCGTCGTCGCCGGGTGGCTGCTGCGCCGGGGCGACCTGGCGCTGCTGCGGCTGATCCAGCTGTCGACCGATTCGGCGCACGGGGTCGCCGAGGGGGCGCTCGTCCGTTCCCTGCGCGGGGCGCTCGCGCTGGCGGGTGCCCTGTGCGCCGGGCTCGTGACCGTGCCCGAGGCGCCCGTGCCTGGCCGTAGCGGCGCCTGGGACGTCCCGCCCGCACCGCGCACCGTCGCGCTCCAGCACTCCGTGATCCGGCGCGGGCCGCCGATGGCCGCCGCCGTACTCGTTCTCGCCGCCTGACACGACGCGACCGGAGCACTCCCCGGGGTCCGCCCGGACCGGAGGGGCCGGCCGCCGTCGTGCGGCACGCGCGCGTGCGCTTTCCGAACGGCCGCATGACCGCTTCCGGCTCTCGGCTCCCGGCTTCCCACGCGCCCCCTCAACGACAGAACTCACTCGGAGTGGAGTGCTCCCTGCCATGAAGGCTTCCGCCATGAAGGCCTCTCGTATCGCCGCCGTCGCCGCCGTCACGGGTACCGCCGTACTGGCCGTCTCCTCGCCCGCGTTCGCGCATGTCAGCGTGGAACCCGAGGGCACCGCCGCCAAGGGCGGTTACGCGGTCATCGACTTCAAGGTCCCCAACGAGCGCGACGACGCCTCGACCACCAAGGTCGAGGTCAACTTCCCCACCGACCACCCGCTGGCCTCCGTGATGGCGCAGCCGATGGCCGGCTGGAAGATCGAGATCACCAAGGCCAAGCTGGCCCAGCCGCTGGAGATGCACGGCGAGAAGATCGACCAGGCGGTCACGAAGGTCACCTGGACCGCCTCCGGCGGCAAGGGCATCGAGCCCGGCTACTTCCAGAAGTTCCCGCTCTCCGTGGGCGCCCTGCCCGAGAACACCGACGAACTGGTCTTCAAGGCGGTCCAGACGTACTCGAACAAGGAGGTCGTCCGCTGGATCGAGGTCCAGCAGAAGGGCCAGGACGAGCCGGAGAACCCGGCCCCCGTCCTCGCGCTGTCCGCCGCCACCGGTGACCACCACGGATCCGCCACGGGCACCGACACCACCACGGCCGAGGAGACCTCGGCGAAGACCGAGACCACCGCGTCCGACGACTCCGGCTCCACCGGCGGCAGTGACACCACCGCCCGGGTCCTCGGCGTCGTCGGCATCGTCGTCGGCGCGGCCGGGGTCGCCTACGGCACCCTCGCCGGCCGCCGCCGGTCCGCCACCGGAACCGAGGCCTGAGTTCCGCGTCCGCCCCGCGCACAGGGGGTCGTGCGAGGCTGTCGTACTCCCACGACCGTCGTACGACCCCGGTGCGCGCCGGATCTCTCACATCTGGGACATTTTCGTATGCGTAAGAAGACGTTCGCCGCGGCCGCGCTGCTCGCCGCCGCCACCCTGACCCTCTCCGCCTGTGGCAGCGGCGACGACGCCAAGTCACCCGTCACCGTGGTCGGCGAGGACACCTCGAACAAGCCCGCGACCATCCTCGACACACCGTTCGAGAAGCCGGACCTGGTGCTCACCGACACCCAGGGCAAGAAGTACGACCTGCGCGCGGAGACCAAGGGCCGGCCGACGCTCATCTACTTCGGCTACACGCACTGCCCCGACGTCTGCCCGCTGACCATGAACAACCTCGCGGTCGCCAAGAAGTCGCTGTCCAAGGCCGACCAGGCGAAACTGCGGGTCGTGTTCGTCACCACCGACCCGGCCCGCGACACCCCGTCCGAGCTCGGCAAGTGGCTCAAGGGCATCGACCCCGCCTTCGTCGGGCTGACCGGCGACTTCGCCACCATCCAGGCCGGCGCCCGGACCCTCGGCATCTCCATCGAGCCGACCCACAAGGACAAGAAGACCGGCAAGGTCGTCTCCGTGCACGGCACCCAGGTCATCGCGTTCTCGCCGAAGACCGACGGCGGGTACGTCCTCTACGACGAGGACGCCACCGTCGACGACTACACCAAGGACCTCCCCAAGCTGATCAAGGGAGAGAACCCGTGAAGCCGGGAAAGTGCCTCGCCCTGACGGGGATAGCGATCACGGGGGCGCTGACCCTCGCGGGCTGCGGCTCCTCGGGCTCCGGCGGTTCCTCGGGCTCCGCGGGCTCCTCGCGAGCCGAGTTGTCCGTCGGCGCCTCCTACATGCCCCGGCCGGTCTCGGCCGACATGGCCGCCGGATTCCTGACGATCACCAACAGGGGCGGCACGAAGGACGAGCTGACCTCCGTCACCAGCGACTCCGCCGGTGACATCACCATGCACAGGACCGACGGCGGGGCGATGGAGGAGGTCAGCTCCTTCGAGGTGCCCGCACACGGTCAACTCGTGTTCAAAAGCGGTGGCAACCATCTGATGTTCGAGAAGCTGAAGCGCCGCCCGGATCAGGGCGACACGATCACCTTGAAACTCAAGTTCGCCGAATCCGGTCCGCTCACCGTCGAGATGCCGGTGAAGTCCGCCACGTACAACCCGTCGACCGGACACTGAGGGAGGGACCGACCTTGACGCGGACCATCACCCCCCGCCTGCGCACCCTGGTGCTGCTGTTCCTCGCCGTCACCGGCGCGCTGCTGACCGGCGCCGGGCCGGCCTCCGCGCATGCCGCGCTGACCGGCAGCGACCCCTCCCAGGGGGTGGTGGTCCCCAAGGCGCCCGACCAGGTCTCGCTCACGTTCTCCGAGAACGTGTCGATGAACGACGACTCCCTGCGGGTCCTCGACCCCAAGGGCAAGCGCGTCGACCTGCGCAAGCCGACCAACCTGAGCGGCACGACCTACGCCGTGCAGCTCAAGAGCGGGCTCGGCAAGGGCACGTACACCGTCGCCTACCAGGTCGTCTCGGCCGACAGCCACCCCGTCGGCGGCGCCTTCACCTTCTCCGTGGGCACGCCCTCCAAGACCGTCGCCTCCGTCCCGGACCAGGACGTCGGCGGCGGGGTCGTCGGCTGGCTCTACGGCTTCGGGCGGTACATGTCGTACGCCGGGTACATCGTGCTCGTCGGCGGTGCCGCCTTCGTCCTCGGCTGCTGGCAGCGCGGCTCGGGCGTGCGGGCCATGCAGCGCCTGGTCGTGGGCGGCTGGCTGACGCTCACCGCCGCCACCCTCTTTCTGCTGCTCCTGCGCGGCTCCTACACGACCTCCGGCAGTGTCGGTGACATCTTCGACCTGAACCTGCTCGGCCAGGTCCTCCAGACCAAGCCCGGCGCGGCCCTGGTCTCCAGGCTGCTGCTGCTCGCCGCGGGCGCCCTCTTCATCGCCGTCCTGTTCGGGGCGTACGACAAGAGGGAGGACCCCGACGAGAAGCGCGACCTCACCTTCGGGCTGGCCGTCGGCGGGATCGTGGTGGCCGCCGGGCTCGCGGCGAGCTGGGCCATGGCCGAACACGCCTCCACCGGACTCCAGCCCGGCATCGCGATGCCGGTCGACATCATCCACCTGCTCGCCGTCGCCGCCTGGCTCGGCGGCCTGACCGCCCTGCTGGTCGCGCTGTACCGGGCGCCCGCCGGCATCCCGGTCGACGCCACCGCCGTGCACCGCTTCTCCCGGGTCGCCTTCGGGTCGGTGCTCGCCCTGGTCGGCACCGGCATCTACCAGTCCTGGCGCCAGCTCGGCTCCTGGTCGGCGTTCACCGAGACGACGTACGGCGAGCTGCTGCTGGTCAAGATCGCGCTCGTGGCACTGCTCGTCGGCATCGCGTCCATCTCGCGACGGTGGACGGGGCGGCTCACGGCCGCGGCGGTGACGGAGGCGGAGCCGGAAGCAGAGGTCGAGGCGGCGGAGGAGAAGGAGACGGTCAAGGCGTCCGCCGGCACGAAGGAGGCGTCTGCCAAGGCAGCCACGGCAGCCAGGTCCGGCGAGTCCGGCACCGGCGTCTCCGGCACCTCCGGCACCTCCGGCGACATCGCCCCCGACGACACCCCCGAGCGCGCCGCCCAACTCGCCCGGCAGCAGACCGCCATGGACACCGCCCGGCAGAAGCGCCTCCGGGACGCCGACCCGCACCGCTTCGGCCTGCGCCGCTCGGTGCTCGCCGAGACCGGGGTCGCCGTCGTCCTGCTCGCGGTCACGACCGTGCTGACGCAGACCGAGCCCGGCCGTACCGAACAGGACGCGAAGGCCGCCACCTCGTCTTCCTCCTCCTCGTCCTCCTCGACGTCGAACTCGTCCTCGGGCGCGCTGACCCTCGACATGTCCTTCGACACCGGCGGCAAGGACGGCAAGGGCGTCGTCCGCGTCGACCTCGACCCCGCGACCGTGGGCAGCAACGAGATGCACGTCTACGTCCAGCGTCCCAACGGCCGGGCCTTCGACATCCCCGAGGTGAAGGTCGCCTTCACCCTCGCCGCCAAGAAGATCGGACCGCTTCCGGTGGCCCCCGACCACGTCACCACCGGGCACTGGGCCGCGAACGGCGTACAGATCCCCATGGCCGGCGACTGGCAGGTCTCCGTCACCGTGCGGACCTCCGACATCGACCAGGTGACCGTCTCCAAGAACGCGCAGATCGGCTGAACCGCACCATGCCCGAACAGTCCCAGTCCGTCACCGAGGCCCGCGCCGCAGCCGCCGAGGCTCCCCCGGCCGGAAGCGTGAGCCGCCGCACGCTGCTCGGCACCGCCGGGGCCACCGGGCTCGTGCTCGGCGCGGCGGGCGCGGGCGTCGGCTACGCGGCCGCCCCCGCCCAGGCCACCGCGCTCAGCTCGGTGGGCTCCGACCGCGCGATGTTTCACGGGAAACATCAACCAGGCATCACCGAGGGCCTCCAGGCGCGCGGCCATCTCGTCGCCTTCGACCTGGCGGCGGGCGCGGGCCGTACCGAGGCCGCCGCGCTGCTGCGCCGCTGGTCGACGACGGCGGCGCGGCTGATGGCGGGCGAGCCGATGACGCAGGACGACACGGACGTGGCCCGGGACGCGGGTCCTGCCTCGCTGACGGTCACCTTCGGCTTCGGCAACAGCTTCTTCGGCCGTACCGGCCTGGAGAAGCAGCGGCCGTCCGCCCTGGACCCGCTCCCCGACTTCTCCTCCGACCACCTCGACAGGACCCGCAGCAACGGCGACCTGTGGGTGCAGATCGGCGCCGACGACGCCCTGGTCGCCTTCCACGCCCTGCGCGCGATCCAGAAGGACGCGGGCGGCGCGGCGAAGGTCCGCTGGCAGATGAACGGCTTCAATCGCACCCCGGGCGCCACCGCCCACCCCATGACGGCCCGCAACCTCATGGGCCAGCTGGACGGCACCCGCAATCCCAAGCCGACGGAGTCCGACTTCGACCAGCGGATCTTCGTGCCGGCGAACGGTTCGAGCAACCCGGCGTGGATGGCGAACGGCTCCTACGCTGTCGTACGCCGGATCCGCATGCTCCTCGACGACTGGGAGAAGCTGTCGCTCACGGCCCAGGAGAACGTGATCGGGCGGAAGAAGTCGAACGGGGCGCCGCTCTCCGGGGGCACCGAGACGACCGCGATGGACCTGGAGAAGGCCAGGGCGGACGGGGAGTACGTCGTCCCGGTCAACGCCCATGCCCGGATCACCCGGCCCGACCAGAACGGGGGCGCGGCCATTCTGCGGCGCCCGTTCTCGTACCACGACGGCATCGACGCGGACGGGACGCCGGACGCGGGGCTGCTCTTCGTCTGCTGGCAGGCGGATCCACTGCGCGGGTTCGTGCCGCTGCAGCGGAAGCTGGACCGCGGGGACGCGCTGTCGCAGTACATCCGGCACGAGGCGAGCGGCCTGTTCGCGGTGCCGGGCGGCGCGGCCACCGGGGAGTACGTGGGGCAGCGGCTCCTGGAGGGCTGATTCCCGGGTGTACGCGGTCGGTGTCCGACCGGTGCTCGGTCGGTGTCCGGTTACCACAGTGGTTTCTGATCACTATTGGTGCGTTTCCGGTTTTCAAACCACCCGGTCGAGTGGATCCGACGAGACAGGCGAGCCGTGTCCCCCTGCGCCCATTAGGGTGAGGGACATGCCAGCGAGCTATGCGTATCTCGGTCCCGAAGGCACCTTCACCGAAGTCGCCCTGCGCACCCTTCCGGAGACCGCCACCCGGGAGCTGATCCCGTACGTCTCCGTGCAGTCCGCGCTGGACGCCGTACGCAACGGCGAGGCCGAGGCCGCGTTCGTGCCGATCGAGAACTCCGTCGAGGGCGGGGTCACCACGACCCTCGACGAGCTGGTCGCGGGCGAGCCGCTGATGATCTACCGCGAGGTACTGCTGTCGATCACCTTCGCGCTGCTGGTCCGCCCCGGCACCAAGCTCTCCGAGATCAAGACGGTGACCGCCCATCCGGTCGCCCAGCCGCAGGTCCGCAACTGGCTGCGGGCCCACCTCCCGGACGCCCTCTGGGAGTCCGCCGCCTCGAACGCGGACGGCGCCCGCCTGGTCCAGGAGGGCCGCTACGACGCCGCGTTCGCCGGTGAGTTCGCGGCCGAGCGGTACGGCCTGGAAGCGCTGGAGACCGGGATCCACGACGCGGAGAACGCGCAGACCCGGTTCGTCCTGGTCGGCCGCCCGGCCCGGCCCGCCGCCCGCACCGGAGCGGACAAGACCTCGGTGGTGCTCTGGCAGAACGACGACCACCCCGGCGGGCTGCGCGACCTGCTCGGCGAGTTCGCCACCCGGGGCATCAACCTCATGCTGCTCCAGTCCCGGCCGACCGGCGCCGGCATCGGCAACTACTGCTTCTGCATCGACGCCGAGGGCCACATCTCCGACCGGCGGGTGGCGGAGGCTCTGATGGGCCTGAAGCGGATCTGCCGCCAGGTGCGGTTCCTGGGCTCCTACCCGCGGGCGGACGTCAGGCAGGGCGAAGCCGTGGGGCCCACCCGGCCGGGGACGTCGGACGAGGAGTTCGTGGCCGCCTCGGACTGGGTGGCGCGCTGCCAGGACGGCCGCTTCTAGCCAGTCACACCCTCATATCTTCGTTATCCACAGAGGTTATCCACAGGCCAGCATCTCGACCTGGGGACAAGTCGACAGCGACACCTGACTCTGTCGACAAATCGCCCTACGGCCCATCGGTGCGGTCCTGCGCGCCCACATCACCCTTCGTCCACTCGTTTCCCATGGTTCATCTTTTGGGGCGATGCCTTTCCACTCGAAAGGGGGTGTTGTCCCGGTTTGAAACGGGAATTCCTCTCTTCACGCGCCGCTTGCGGAGTGATCAATTCCGGAGTCCACACCCCATCCACACAGCCTGTGGATAACTCTGGCGTGGGTGCGGATTCCTGTGGACAACCGCACCGCCAAGTCCCGTTCTCCACAAGGAAATCCGGTCAACCGCAGGCCGCGCACGTGCCCCGTCTCGGGGAGTGAGACACTTTTTATTGACAAGCTCGACAATTCCCCCATAACGGAACGTAAGCCACGATTCGGAACACATGTCCATAGTGATTCGTGGGGGGCAACCCCGCACCGGTAGCCTTGGCCCCGTGATTGACCTTCGCCTGCTCCGTGAGGACCCCGACCGTGTGCGCGCGTCCCAGCGCGCCCGTGGAGAGGACGTCGCGCTCGTCGACTCCCTCCTCGCTGCCGACGAGCGGCGCAGGTCCTCCGGCGTCCGCTTCGACGAGCTGCGCAACGAACAGAAGCAGCTCGGCAAGCTCATCCCCAAGGCGTCCGCCGACGAGAAGGCCGAGCTGCTCAAGAAGGCCGAGCAGCTGAAGGCCGACGTCAAGAGCGCCGACGCCGAGCGCGACGCCGCCGACGCCGAGGCCCACGAGCTGCTGCTCAGGCTGGGCAACCTCGTCCACCCCGACGTGCCCGTCGGCGGCGAGGAGGACTTCGTCACCCTTGAGGAGCACGGCACGATCCGTGACTTCGGCGCCGAGGGCTTCGAGCCCAAGGACCACCTGGAGCTCGGCCAGCTGCTCGGCGCGATCGACGTCGAGCGCGGCGCCAAGGTCTCCGGCTCCCGCTTCTACTTCCTGACCGGCGTCGGCGCCCTTCTTGAACTGGCGCTCGTCAACGCGGCGATCGCGCAGGCCACCGAGGCCGGCTTCACGCCGATGCTGACCCCGGCGCTGGTCCGCCCCCAGTCCATGGCCGGCACCGGCTTCCTCGGCCAGGCGGCCCAGGACGTCTACCACCTCGACAAGGACGACCTCTACCTGGTCGGCACATCGGAGGTGCCCCTCGCCGCGTACCACATGGACGAGATCATCGACGCGGAGCGCCTCCCGCTCCGTTACGCCGGTTTCTCGCCCTGCTTCCGCCGCGAGGCCGGCTCGCACGGCAAGGACACCAAGGGCATCTTCCGGGTCCACCAGTTCGACAAGGTGGAGATGTTCTCCTATGTCGCCCCCGAGGACTCGGAGGCGGAGCACCAGCGTCTGCTGGCCTGGGAGAAGCAGTGGCTGACCTCGCTGGAGCTGCCGTTCCGGGTGATCGACGTCGCCACCGGTGACCTCGGCGCCTCGGCCGCCCGCAAGTTCGACTGCGAGGCGTGGATCCCGACGCAGGGCAAGTACCGCGAGCTGACGTCGACGTCGGACTGCACCGAGTTCCAGTCCCGCCGGCTCTCGATCCGGGTCCGCGACGGCAAGCAGGTCAAGCCGCTGGCCACGCTCAACGGCACGCTGTGCGCCGTACCGCGCACGATCGTGGCGATCCTGGAGAACCACCAGCAGGCCGACGGTTCGGTGTACGTGCCCGAGGTGCTGCGCCCGTACCTGGGCGGCCGGGAGGTCCTGGAGCCGGTGTCCCGGTGACCTTCTCCTACGGGCTGATCGCCACCGACCTCGACGGGACGCTGCTGCGCTCCGACGAGTCGATCTCCCAGCGCACCCGTGAAGCGCTCGCCGCGGCCACCGCGGCGGGCGCGGCGCACATCGTCGTCACCGGCCGTGCGGCGCCCTGGACCCGGCACATCCTCGACGACCTCGGCTACGACGGCCTCGCCGTCTGCGCCCAGGGGGCGCAGGTGTACGACGCCGGGGCGCACCGCCTGCTGACGTCCGTGACGCTGGACCGGCAGCTGGCCGGGGTCGCCCTCGCGAAGATCGAGGCCGAGGTCGGCCCGCTGCACCTCGCGGCGAGCCGGGACGGCCTCGACGGCGAGGTACTGGTGGGGCCGGGGTACGCGGTGACGGGCCATCTCCCGTCGACCCCCTTCACGGACGCGTCCGACCTCTGGGCGGCACCGCTGAACAAGATCTACATACAGCACCCGGAGCTGTCCGACGACGAGCTGGCGGAAGCGGCGCGGCAGGCGGCCGGGGGCTTCGTGACGGTCGCCATGGCGGGCGCGGGGATCGTGGAGCTGCTCCCGCTCGGTCTCTCGAAGGCGACGGGTCTGTCGCTGGCCGCGCGCCGACTGGGGCTGAAGGCGGCCGACACGATCGCCTTCGGCGACATGCCGAACGATGTGCCGATGTTCGGGTGGGCCTCGTACGGGGTGGCCATGGCCAACGCGCATGAGGAGCTTCGCGCGGTGGCGGACGAGGTGACGTCTTCGAATGAGGAGGACGGCATCGCGGTGGTGCTGGAGCGCCTGCTCGGCTGAGGTCGTCAGTCGCCTGCGGGTGCGTGGGGGCTGGTCGCGCAGTTCCCCGCGCCCCTTGGGTGGGACGACTCATGCACGCTTACAAGTTCTGCGGAGGATGCACGGATCGAACGTGCGCGGGCTTTCCAGACCCGATCTCGGCTTAGCAAGCCGGTGCCTTACCACTCGGCCAATCCTCCGGGTGGGCGGCCCACGCGAGAGCGACCATCGCGTGCTCGAAGCGGCCGCCCCGGGCAGCTACCCGGCGATCCGCCGCAGGCTGCCCTGACGGGAGCGGGACGTACTGTCGTACTTGGACATCGTCCGGCTCCTCTCCCAGCTGGTGGGCTGACACAACAACTGTGCCTTCGAGCCGAGTTGGACGCCAGCGATTATTTGAGCGGCGCCCGCTGCACGCGCCCCGTCAGGGGCGCGTGGAACTGCGCGACCGGCCCCCACCGGCCCGCAGCCGAAGAACCGCCTACCGGCGCCACCACTTACGCCGGCCCTTGCTGAAGAACCACCCGGCCGGCGGCTCGTCCGACCGCCACGGCTGCGGCTCGGGTTTCTCGGCCTTCCAACGAGCTGCCAGCATCCGCGCTCGCGCGGAAGGCTCCGCCGCCCCCGCGGACCGTATGAACTCCTCGTCCAGCACCACGCCGTCCCAGTCTGCGCCGGCGTCCCGGAAACCCTCGGCCATCCCCGTTCCTCTCCACGGAACATCCCCTTTGCCCAGTGTGCCCGGACCCAGGTGAAGCCTTCGTCAGTAAAGCCGGTGTCTACTCCTCGCCCGCCAGCGTCAGCGAGCGCAGCTTCTGGCCGGCGTACCAGGTGGCCAGGACGGTCACCGCGACCAGCAGCACCGTGCCCGTCGTCAGGGACACGTCGGAGGTGACCAGGTCGCCTCCGGTCACCTTGTGGGCGACCGCCAGGGACCACTGCTGGACGCTCAGCGTCCGCGCCCCCGGCACCAGGGAGCCGAACAGGGCCTCCCAGACCAGGGCGTAGACGAGGCCGAAGACCACCGCGTGCCGGGACACCGTCCCGAGCAGCAGGAAGAGCGCGGCGTAGGCGATGGAGGCGACCAGCGCGGCGACCGTGTAGGCGACGGCGATCTGCTGGCCGTTGCCGTTCAGGATGAGGCCCGCGATCATGGTCGGCAGGGCCGAGAAGACCATCGTCACGGCGATCGCCACGATCAGCTTGGTGAGGATGATCGTCGGCCGCTTGATCGGCTTGGACAGCAGGTACACCACCGAACCGTCGTCGATCTCCGGGCCGATCGCGCCAGTGCCGGCGATGACGCCGATGATCGGCACCATGGTCGCGAGGGCGAGGCCGCCGAGCAGGTCGGAGGCGGTCTGGTCGTCGGCGCCGGCGAGGCCGCGGACGACGACGGAGATCACGATCAGCAGCAGGGGCAGCGCGCCCAGGATGAGGGCCCGGCGACGGCCGAGCAGGGCCCGGTAGGTGAGCCGGGCGACTGTGGGGTCGTACATCTTCGGCCTCCTACGCCGCGACCAGATACGAGAACACGGATTCGAGGGACTCGTCGGACGGCGAGACCGTGAGCAGCCGGATGCCGTGGTCGCGGGCGACCTTGGGCAGCAGGGTGGTGAAGCGGCCGAAGTCGACGGCCTGGATGCGCAGCGCGCCCTCGGCGAGGTCGACCTCGATGCCCGAGGTGGAGGGGTCGGCGATCAGGGCGGCCGCGAGGGCGCGGTCGTCGCTGGAGCGGACCAGGTAGCGGTGCGGGCGGTCGGTCATCAGGCGGCGGATCTTGCGGAAGTCGCCGCTGGCCGCGTGCCGGCCGGCCACCACGACCTCGATGTGCCAGGCGAGTTGCTCGACCTCTTCGAGGATGTGGGAGGAGAAGAGGACCGTGCGGCCCTCGTCGCCCATGCGCCGCAGCAGTTCCATGAGCTGCATCCGCTGGCGCGGGTCCATGCCGTTGAAGGGCTCGTCGAGCAGGAGCAGGGACGGCTCGTGGACCAGGGCGGACGCCATCTTCACGCGCTGGCGCATGCCCTTGGAGTACGTCGAGATCTTGCGGTCCTGCGCGTACTCCATCTCGACCGTGGCGAGCGCCTTCTGGGCGGCCTTGGCGCCGAGGCCGTGCAGTTCGGCGTTGGCGACGACGAACTCGCGGCCGGTGAGGAAGTCGTACATCGCCTCGCGCTCGGGGACGATGCCGATGTGCTTGTAGATGGCCTCGTTGCGCCAGGTCGGCTGTCCGTCGAGGGTGACCGTGCCGGTGGAGGGGGCGAGGAAGCCGCCCATCATGTTGATGAGGGTGGACTTTCCGGCGCCGTTGGGGCCGAGGAGGCCGGTGACGCCGGGGCCGATGGTCATGGTGACGTCGTTGACGGCGACCACGTTGCCGAACCAGCGGGAGACGTGGTCGATGGAGAGCGTGGTCACAGTCCCACCTTCTTGTAGCGGCGCAGCAGCAGGCCGTAGCAGGCGGCGACGAGGCCGACGATGACGAGCAGGTACACCGCGCCCTGGGTGTGGGAGGGCCCGTCGCCCGGGAAGGTGTTGGTGCCGCCGAGGAGACCGGAGCTCAGGCCGCCGATCAGGGTGACCGGCGAGAACAGCCCGATCCACGGGACGGCGCCGGAGCTGCCCTGGGAGTCGGCGATGGCCTGGAGGGTGGAGACCGCGCCGTAGGAGACGATCAGTACGGCGATCACGGCGGCGATGCCGAAGCCGCGGCGCGGTGTGACGGACGCGATGACCAGGCCGATGCCGGCGAAGAGGAGGGACAGCAGGGCCGCCGAGAGCAGTCCCTGGCCGAACCCCTTGGTCTGGTGGCCGAAGTCCATCTTGGCGAGCAGCGCACCCAGGTACAGCACGACCAGCGGGGCGCCGGTGAGGACGAACAACGCCGAGGCCAGGGCGGCGAACTTGGCCTGGACGTAGTCGGCGGTCTCGATGGGCCGCGAGAAGTACAGCGGGATGGTCTTGAAGCGCAGGTCGCGGGAGACGGCCTGGGGTGCCTGCGAGGCGACGTACAGGCTGATGACGGCCTGCATGATGATCGCGTAGCGCGTGTAGGGCACCGGCAGGTCGTGCGCCTTGGTGGCGACGGCGACGGCGACCATGATGGCCGCCGGCACGCAGATCACGGCGAACAGCAGCATCGGCAGCACCTTGGACTTCACCGAGCGGCCGAGGCCGTAGGAGCCGCGCAGGGTCTGCGAGTAGAGGGAGCGGCGGGCGTAGGCGCGGCCGAGGCGCGGGCCGTCGTAGCCGCGGTAGCCGATGTCGTGGATCCGGGACTGGTCACCCGCGGGGGTGGCCGGGGGATGCTCAACCGCCATGGACGGTCGCCTCCTTCCGCTGCTCGTCGCTGCTGGTGAAGACCTCGGAGATGTGGTGCCGGCGCTGCTCCATGCGCACCAGGCCGAGGCCGAGGTCGGCGACGACGTCACGGACGAGGTCGTACGTCTCCTCGCCCTGGGCGGTGAGCAGCAGGATGTGTCCGGCGCCCGGCAGGCCGCCGCCCTCGTTGTCCGTCTCCACCCCGCGCGCGTGGAGCGCGTCGCGCACCGCGCGGGTGCCGTCGGGGTGCTCGTCGCTGTCGGTGACCTCGATCGCGAGGGTGGTCGTGGTCTGGGTGAAGTCCGTGGTGGAGCTGGAGCGCAGCAGCTTGCCGCCGTCGACGACGACCACGTGGTCGCAGGTGCGTTCCAGTTCGCCGAGCAGGTGCGAGGTGACCAGGACCGAGATGCCGAAGTCGGTGTGGATGCGGCGGATCAGGCCGAGCATCTCGTCGCGGCCGACCGGGTCGAGGCCGTTGGTCGGCTCGTCGAGGAAGACCAGCTGCGGGTCGTGCACCAGGGCCTGGGCGAGCTTCACGCGCTGCTTCATGCCGGTCGAGTAGCCGCCGATGGGGCGGTACCGCTCCTCGTAGAGACCGACGTGGCGCAGGGTGTCGGCGGTGCGCTCGCGGGCGGCGGTGGGCGGCAGGCCGGACATCCGGGCCATGTGCACGACGAACTCGGTGGCCGAGACGTCGGGCGGCAGGCAGTCGTGTTCCGGCATGTAGCCCACGCGCTCGCGGATGGCGGCGCCCTTGGTCGCGACGTCGAGGCCGAGCACCTCGGCACGGCCCTCGGTCGCGGGGGACAGACCCAGCAGGATCTTGATCAGGGTGGACTTGCCGGCGCCGTTGGCCCCGACGAGTCCGGTCACACCGGGTCCGATGTCCACGGACAGCCGGTCGAGCGCGGTCACCCGGGGGAACCGCTTGCTCAGGCTTTCGGTCGCGATCACAGTCACGTCATAGAAGGTAGTGACGCGGACCACTGCGGGTCGTCAGACCCGAGAGCAGTCTTCGCGTCACTCTGGAGTATTACTGGGCCCTAGGGGATCCCCTGCTTGAGAGCTACGCAGAGTTATCCACAGGCCCCATCTCGCCTATTGACGTTCACTCTAACAACTGCCACATTCACCAGTGTCAAGTTACGGGCACGTACCGCAGTCGACGGAGACGGGGCGGATCGGGTGACGACGGCAGTGCAGGGAGAACGCGCGGCGGAGCTCCAGGGTTTCCGACGGGTGCAGCGACTCGCGTACGAGTGCGCGGAGGCGGTCGCGGCCCGGCTGGAGCCGGGGATCACCGAGCGCGAGGCGGCCCGGATGCAGCGCGAGTGGCTGCGTGCGCGAGGCGTGCGGGACTGGTTCCACCTCCCCTTCGCCTGGTTCGGCGACCGCACCGCGTTCACGGACTTCCGCATACCGCTGCAGTTCTTCCCGACCGACCGCAGGCCGGCCCCCGGCATGCCGTTCATCCTCGACCTGGCCCCGGTGTACGAGGGCTGCACGGCCTACATCGGCTACTCGGGCTCCCTCGGGCCCAACCCCGTGCAGGAGCGGCCGGCGGCCGACCTGGAGGCGCACCGGGAGCTGATCCTGCGCGAGGTGCGCGAGCGGCGCCCACTGCGCGAGATCTACCAGGACGTGGACCGCCTCATGGTCCGCCAGGGCTACGCCAACCGGCATCGCGCGTACCCCTTCGGGGTGATCGCCCACAAGGTGGACCGGGTGAAGCGGCATCGCTGGTCACCACACCTGTTCGGGTTCGGCGTCCAGTCCCTGAAGGGGCTCGCGGCCGACGCCCTGCACGGTCACCGCGAGGGCTGGTCGCCCCTGTGGTCGCCGTACCGCTTCTGCGACCACCCGCCCCGGCCGGGCCTGTGGGCGGTCGGACCGCACCTCGGGTTCCGGGGTACCGGCGCCGAGATCGAGGAGATCCTCGTGGTCACCTACTCCCGGGACCCCGAGCAGAGCGCCTTCTGGCTGGACGACGATCTGCCATGGGGGTCCCCCCGCGCGAGGTCGTTCGAGCGTGGGGGAGTGCGACGTTGGGCGGAGGACAAGTGACGGACATCGAAGGCGCGCGCGAGCGGCGGGTGCGGACGGGCGGTGTCGACCTGTGCGTGGCGGAGCTGGGCGACCCGGCCGCCCCGACGGTCGTCCTCGTCCACGGCTACCCGGACAGCAAGGAGGTCTGGTCCGCGGTCGCGGCCCGCCTGGCCGACCGCTTCCACGTCGTCCTGTACGACGTCCGCGGCCACGGCCGCTCCACCGCCCCGAAGCCCCTGCGCGGCGGCTTCACCCTCGCGAAACTCACCGACGACTTCCTGGCGGTGATCGACGAGGTGAGCCCGGACCGCCCGGTGCACCTCGTGGGCCACGACTGGGGCTCGGTGCAGTCCTGGGAGTTCGTCACGGTGGGGCGCACCGAGGGCCGGATCGCCTCCTTCACGTCGATGTCCGGGCCGTCCCTGGACCACTTCGGACACTGGATCAACACGCGCGTACGGCGCCCGACGCCCCGCCGGGTGGGCCAGCTCCTCGGCCAGGGCGCCAAGTCCTGGTACGTGTACCTGCTGCACACCCCGGCCCTGCCCGAACTGGCCTGGCGCGGCCCCCTCGGCAAGGCCTGGCCGGGAATCCTGCGACGGGCCGAGAAGCTCCCCGCGGGGGACTACCCGACCGCCTCCCTGCCCTCCGACGCGGCACACGGCGCCTGGCTGTACCGCGACAACGTACGAGCCCGGCTGCGCCACCCGCGCGAGGACGCGTACGCGCACGCGCCCGTGCAGCTCATCACGCCCCTGGGCGACGCGTTCCTCTCCGAGCGGCTCTACGACGACCTGGAGCGCTGGGTGCCCCGGCTCACCCGCCGCACCCTGCCCGACAAGCACTGGATCCCGCGCACCCGGCCGGACCAGGTGGCGTCCTGGATCGAGGAGTTCGTGCGGTCCGTCGAGGCCGGCCAGGACCCGCGGCCGACGCGCACGGACCGCCACGCCCAGCGGTTCGGGGGCCAGTTGGTCCTGGTCACCGGCGCGGGCAGCGGCATCGGGCGGGCGACGGCGTTCGCGTTCGCGGAGGCGGGCGCACGGGTGGTGGCGGTGGACCGGGACGCGGAGGCCGCCGCGCGCACGGCCGAGCTGTCCCGGCTGGCCGGCGCGGCGGACGCGTGGGCGGAGACCGCCGACGTCTCCGACGAGCAGGCCATGGAGAAGCTCGCGGAGAAGGTCCACCGCGAGTACGGGGTGCTGGACGTCCTGGTCAACAACGCCGGCATCGGCCTGTCGGGCTCCTTCTTCACGACGACGACGCAGGACTGGCGGCGGGTCCTGGACGTCAACCTCTGGGGCGTGATCCACGGGTGCCGCCTCTTCGGGGCCCGCATGGCGGAACGCGACCAGGGCGGCCACATCGTCAACGTCGCCTCGGCCGCCGCGTACCAGCCCTCCCGGGCGCTGCCGGCCTACAGCACCTCCAAGGCGGCGGTCCTGATGCTCTCCGAGTGCCTGCGCGCCGAACTCGCCTCCCGGCGCATCGGGGTGACGGCGATCTGCCCCGGCCTCATCAACACCAACATCACGTCGACGGCCCGCTTCACGGGGGTCGACGAGGCGGAGGAACGGCGCCGCAGGGAGCGCTCGGCGCGGCTGTACGGCATGCGCAACTACCCGCCGGAGAAGGTGGCTTCGGCGATCCTGGAGGCGGTGGCACACAACCGCGCGGTGGTCCCGGTGACGCCGGAGGCGAGGGGGGCGCGGTGGCTTTCGCGGCTGGCGCCCGCGGCGTTGCGGCGAATCGCGCGGGTGGAGCCGAAGCTGTAGGGGGCGCGGCTCCAACTACGGGTGTGCGAAGGCCGATCGCGCGACTCCATGGACCGAGGAGGAACCGGCGCGTCTGTCCCGCGCCGAGCCGGAAGCCGCGCAACTCGGCGTACCGGCACCGGTGGACGACGTCCCTGACCCCTTCCACGCCCCGAGTCTCCAAGAACCGTCCGTGGCAGCCGAGTTGCAGGCGTCCGACGTTCCGCGCTCCGGATCTCCTGGCACCTGGGGAAGTTGCGGGTCCGGAGCGAGCATGTCCGGGCCTGGTCAGCCGAGTTCACTGCCCCTAGGTCCGATCCGGGGGAGTGGGCGAAATCCCCGGACCGAACGCGCGCCGAGCCCCTTCCCACGGACGAGATCGGTGCTGCACGGCGCCCCGTTGGTCCCGGCCACACCGCGGAGCGCAATCGTGATCCCCTCCGAACACCAGCTCCAGGTACGGCACTTGGAGGTCCTCGCCGCACATCACAGGCCTGTTAACGATCTTGACGAAACACCGTGAAATGCCCAGTACTTGTCCACAACTCGGCCAATTTCCTTGTGGATAACCGCACTTGGTTGTGGATCAAACCTGCGGCGAAAAATATCTGCGTGATCCGCGTCTCGCCCGGCACTCTGATGGCATGAACGCAAGACACAGCGAAGGAGCACAGGACGAGCGGCGCACCGTGAAGGTGTCGAAGTACCTCTCGAAACACCTGCGCCACCAGCCCGAACGCATCGGGCTCAGCCTGGACGAGGCGGGCTGGGTGGAGATCGACACGCTGCTCGCGGCGCTGGCGGCGCACGGTTTCCTGGTCACCCGCGAGGAACTGGACCACGTCGTCGCCGCCAACGACAAGCAGCGGTTCGCCGTCGAAGGCACCCGGATCCGCGCCAGCCAGGGCCACAGCATCGACGTCGACCTCGGACTGCCCCCGGCGACCCCGCCGCCGTACCTCTACCACGGCACCGTCGCGCGGAACCTGGACGCGATCCGGAACGACGGCCTCAGGCCGATGAACAGGCACGACGTGCACCTGTCGGCCGACCGCGAGACCGCGGCACGGGTCGGCGCCCGGCGCGGGCGCCCCGTCGTGCTGTCGGTCGACGCCGGCGCGATGCACCGGGACGGCCACGTCTTCCACATCAGCGCGAACGGCGTGTGGCTGACCCAGGCCGTGCCCCCGCGCTACCTGCGCCTCCCCGATCCGCACTGACCCCGGCAACCGTCCGTACCAGGAGCGCCTCACCATGAACCCGCGCACGCCGTGGCCGGGCGGCCGCGTACGGTGACCGTTTCCTGCGTCGCCGGTGGGTCCCCTTAGTCTCGGATCCATGAGTCTGCGTCTGAGCACCGTGATCCTCCCCCACCGCCGCTGGCACGAGGGCGGCCGTTCCGCCTGGACGCGCGCGGAGGAACTGGGCTTCCACACCGCGTACACGTACGACCACCTGTCCTGGCGCACCTTCCGGGACGGCCCGTGGTTCGGGGCGGTACCGACGCTGACCGCCGCCGCCTCCGTCACCGACCGGATCCGGCTGGGCACGCTGGTCACCTCGCCGAACTTCCGGCATCCGGTGACACTCGCCAAGGAGCTGATCTCCCTCGACGACGTCTCCGGCGGCCGGGTGACGCTCGGAATCGGCGCCGGCGGCACCGGATTCGACGCCACCGCGCTGGGCCAGGAGCCGTGGACCCCACGGGAGCGGGCCGACCGGTTCGCGGAGTTCGTGGCGCTGCTCGACCGGCTGCTCACCGAGGACTCCGTGACGTCCGAGGGCGAGTTCTACTCGGCCGGCGAGGCGCGCAACATCCCGGGCTGTGTGCAGCGGCCCCGGCTGCCCTTCGCGGTGGCAGCGACCGGCCCGCGCGGGCTGAAGCTGGCCGCGCGGCACGGCCAGGCATGGGTGACCACCGGCGACCCGAAGCTCTACGAGACGGGCACGCCCGAGCAGTCGTTCGAGGCGCTGCGCGGACAGCTGGGCAAGCTCGCCGACACCTGCGCGGCGACCGGCCGGGACGCCTCGGAACTGGGCAAGGTGCTGCTCACGGGGTTCACCCCGGACCGCTCCCGGCCGCTGGAGTCCCTGGACGCGTTCGTCGACTTCGCCGGCCGGTACCAGGAGCTGGGCTTCACCGAGCTGGTGATCCACTGGCCCGTCCCCGACTCGGTGTTCGCGACCGAGGAGAAGGTCTTCGAGCGCATCGCCATGGAGGCCCCGGCCCAGCTGGGCTGAACCGCTCAGCCGCACGGGACGGCCGAACAGGACGGCGGTGGCGGCGCTCCGGAGTCGTCTGTGTCTCATCTGTGCGCCCGCTCGCACGGCCGTGCGGGCATATGCGCGAGAATGACCCGGTGACCTCAGCGACCCGACAGCCCGAGACCCCTGCCTTCGCGACCCCGCCCCGGCTGATCGCCACCGATCTCGACGGCACCCTGCTGCGCGACGACAAGTCCGTCTCCCCGAGGACCGTCGCCGCGCTGGCCGCCGCCGAGGAGGCAGGGGTCGAGGTCTTCTTCGTCACCGGCCGCCCGGCCCGCTGGATGGACGTCGTCAGCGACCACGTCCACGGCCACGGTCTGGCGATCTGCGGCAACGGCGCCGCCGTGGTCGACCTGCACGGCGGCCCCGGCGCCCACCGCTTCGTGAAGGTCCGCGACCTGGCCCGGGAGAACGCGCTGGACGCCGTGCACCTGCTGCGCGAGGCCGCACCCGGCACGGTGTACGCCATCGAGCAGACGTACGGCTTCCACCAGGAGCCGGCCTACCCCAAGCTGCACATGGAGATACCGGACCGCCTGCTGCCCGCCGAGGAGATCCTCGCGGCCGACGGTCCGAGCGCCGGCGAGCCCGTGCTCAAGATCCTCGCCTACCACCCCGACCTCGACCCCGACGCCTTCCTCACCGTCGCCCGCCTGGCCGTCGGCGACCGCGCCACCGTCACCCGGTCCAGCCCCAGCGCGCTGCTGGAGATCAGCGGTCCGGGCGTCTCCAAGGCCAGCACGCTCGCCCTGGAGTGCGCCGAACGCGGTATCTCGCCGGACGAGGTCGTGGCCTTCGGCGACATGCCCAACGACGTCGAGATGCTGACCTGGGCCGGCCGGTCCTACGCCATGGGCAACGCCCACCCCGCCGCCGTCGCCGCCGCCTCCGGCCGCACGGTCGCCAACAACGAGGACGGGGTGGCCGTCGTGATCGAGCAGCTGCTGGCCGCCCGCGCCTGAGGCCGCCCGCCGTACCGGACTACCGGACTACCGGACTACCGGACTCCCACCAGCGACTCGGCCGCCGCCTCCCGCGCCGCCATCGCGCGCAGCGGTCCGGCCACGGCGGCCAGCTCCGCGTAGGTGCCGCGCTGCGCCACCCGGCCCTCGTCGAGGACGATCACCTCGTCCACGGCCTCCAGGCCCGCCAGCCGGTGCGTGATGAGCAGCGTCGTACGGCCCTCGGTGGCGGCCAGCAGATCCGCGGTGAGCGCGTCGGCCGTGGGCAGATCGAGATGCTCGGCGGGCTCGTCCAGCACGAGCACCGGGAAGTCGGCGAGCAGCGCCCGGGCGAGCGCCAGCCGCTGCCGCTGCCCACCGGACAGCCGCGCCCCGTGCTCGCCGACCAGGGTGTCCAGCCCGTCGGGGAGCCCGTCCACCCAGTCGAGCAGCCGGGCCCGCCCCAGCACGTGCCGCAGCTGCTCCTCGGTGGCCTCCTTCCGGGCGAGCAGCAGGTTCTCCCGTACGGAACTGTCGAAGAGATGCGCGTCCTGGGCGCACAGCCCGACCAGCCGTCGTACGTCGTCGCTGTCCATGCCGAACGCGTCCACCCCGGCGAGCGTGTAGGCGCCCGCGTCCGGGTCGAGGAACCGCAGCAGGACCTGGGCGAGGGTCGACTTGCCGGCGCCGGAGGCACCGACCACGGCGATCCTGCGGCCCTCGCGCAGGGTGAGGTCGACCCCGGTGAGCGCGTCCCGGCCCTGCCCCGGGTGCCGGGCCGTCAGGCCCTTCAGTACGACGGGGAAAGGCACGGCAGGCGCCTGGCGGGGCCGCTCCGGCTCGCGCACGGGCTCAGGGGCGTCCAGCACCTCGTAGATGCGCTCGGCGCTCCTGCGCACCCGCTGGCGGTGCTGCACGGCCGTCGGCAGGCCCAGTACGGCCTCGAAGGCGGCCAGCGGTGTGAGTACGACCACCGCCATCGCCACGCCGCTCAGCCGGCCCTCGGCGACCCCCTGGGCGCCCAGCAGCGCGGCGGCCGCGACGGTCAGGCCGGTCAGCAGCGCGGTCAGCCCGTCACCGAGCGCGGTGGCCGTGGCTCCCCGCGAGGCGATCCGGGTGAGCGTGCCGTCGGCCCGCCGGGCCTCGTCGGTACGGGCGGGCAGCGCACCGGCGACGGTCAGTTCGGCGGTGCCGGTGAGCAGGTCGGTGACCCGCGTCGCCAGCAACCCGCGGGCGGGCGCCAGCCGGTGCTCGGCGCGCCGCGCCACCGCCGACGTCACCAGCGGGACCCCGGCCCCGGCCGCCAGCAGCCCCACCGCGAGGGCGACCCCGGCCCCGGGCAGCAGCCAGGCAGTGAACCCCACGGCCCCTGCGGACACGGCCACCGCGATCCCGGCGGGCAGCAGCCACCGCAGCCAGTAGTCCTGCAAGGCGTCCACATCGGCGACCAGGCGGCTGAGCAGATCGCCCCGCCTGGTCGCGCGCAGCCCGGCGGGCGCGAGCCGCTCCAGCCGCCGGTACACGGCGACCCGCGTATCGGCCAGCATCCGCAGCACGGCGTCGTGCGACACCAGCCGCTCGCCGTACCGGAACACGGCCCGCCCGATCCCGAAGGCCCGCGTGGCCGTCACGGCGACCATCAGATACAGCACCGGCGGCTGCTGAGAGGCCCGCGAGATCAACCACCCGGAGGTGGCCATCAGCCCGACAGCACTGCCCACCGCGAGAGCCCCGAGCAACAACGCGAGCAACAACCGCCCCCGCCGAGCCCGAGAAGCAGCACGAACCCGCCCGAGGACACCCCGGTGACGCCCGGACGCGGTCTCCACAGGGCCGCCTGCAAGCTGCCCGAGCACTTCCGACTGCCCACTCGCCGGCCGCCCGCCTCGCCCCGCGTCCTCACCCCTACCAAGCCGCCCTACAGCCTCACTCCCCGATCGCCCGAGCCGCTCCCCAGCTTCACTCCCCGATCGCCCGAGCCGCTCCCCAGCCTCACTCCCCGATCGCCCGAGCCGCTCCCCAGCCTCGCCTCCCAGCGCGCCGAGCCGCTCCGCGACCTCGCTCTCCGACTGACCGAGTCGGGTGGTGGGTGGGCGAAGGCTCTGGGGGTCCAGGGGGCGGAGCCTCCTGGGGACCTCGGGGCGGAGCCCCCTGGGGACCTCGCTGCCGGAGAGCCGCACGACACGGTCCGCCGCCGACAGCAGCGCCGGCCGATGCACCACCAGCAACACGGTCCGCCCCTCGGAGAGCCTCCGTACCGCCGCCACGACCTCCCCCTCGGTCGCCCCGTCCAGCGCAGCCGTCGGCTCATCCAGCAACAGCATCGGCCGGTCGGCCAGAAACGCCCGCGCCAACGCCAGCCGCTGCCGCTGTCCGGCGGAGAGACCGGCCCCGTCCTCCCCGAGCACCGTCTCCACCCCCTCCGGCAGCGCATCCACGAACTCCAGCGCCCCGGCGTCCCGCAACGCCCCCCGGACGGCGTCGTCGTCCGCGTCGGGACGCGCGAGCCGTACGTTCTCGGCGATCGTCCCGGCGTACAGATGCGGCCGCTGCGGCACCCACGCGATCCGCGACCGCCACTCCTCCGGATCGAGGCCGGCGAGGTCGGCTCCCCCGACCCGCACCCGCCCCGCCTCCGGGCGTACGAACCCCAGCAGCACGCTCAGCAGCGTCGACTTGCCCACCCCGCTGGGACCGACCAGTGCGACGGTCTCCCCGGGTTCGACGGTGAACGAGACGTCGGTGATCGCGTCCGCCGACCGCCCCGGGTACCGGACCGTCACCCCTTCGAAAGCCAGAGGCACAGCCCCCACGGGAACCGCACCCACCCCGGAGACCGGCATCGGCGTCTCCAGCACCGCGAAGATCTCCTCCGCCGCCGCCAGCCCCTCCGCCGCCGCGTGGAACTGGGCCCCCACCTGCCGCAACGGCAGATACGCCTCGGGCGCCAGCACCAGGATGACCAGTCCGGTGTACAGGTCCATGTCGCCGTGCACGAGCCGCATGCCGATGGTCACGGCGACCAGCGCCACCGACAGCGTGGCCAGCAGCTCCAGCGCGAAGGAGGAGAGAAAGGCGATCCGCAGCGTCCGCATGGTCGCCTGCCGGTACTCACCGGTGATCCGGCGGATGGACTCGGCCTGCGCCTTGGCCCGGCCGAACACCTTCAGCGTGGGCAGCCCGGCGACCACGTCCAGGAAGTGCCCGGAGAGCCGGGACAGCAGCCGCCACTGCCGGTCCGTCCGGGACTGGGTGGCCCAGCCGATCAGCACCATGAAGAGCGGTATCAACGGCAGGGTCCCGACGATGATCGCCGCGGAGACCCAGTCCTCGGTGACGATCCGCGCCAGCACCGCGACCGGCACGACCACCGCCAGCCCCAACTGCGGTAGATAACGCGAGAAGTAGTCGTCGAGGGCATCGACCCCGCGCGTGGCGAGCGTGACCAGCGACCCGGTCCGCTGGCCACCCAGCCAGCCGGGACCGAGCGCCACCGCCCGGTCGAGAAGCCGGCCCCGCAGCTCGGACTTGACCGCCGCGCTCGCCCGGTGTGCGGCCAGCTCGGTGAGCCAGGAGACCAGCGCCCGGCCGACCGCTACGGCCGCCAACAGCAGCAGGGGGGTGCGGAGTTCGGAGGCCGGGTGACTGTGCTGGAAGGCACCGACCACGACCTCGGCGATGAGCATGGCCTGAGCGATGACCAGCCCGGCACCGACGGCACCGAGGCCCACGACAGCCACCAGGAAGAGGCGGGTGGCACGGGCGTAACGCAGCAGGCGGGGATCGATTGGTTTCACGTGAAACATGCCCTTCGGCCCGGAGAGGGTGTTTCACGTGAAACGTCACAGGCCACCGCGACCATCACCATGAGACACCCTCCCCTCGGACTCAGTGCGCGGCTTCGGTCGCTATGTGCTGCGTACCGATCCGCTTGCGGAACACCCAGTAGGTCCAGCCCTGGTAGAGCAGGACCAGCGGCGTGGCGATCGCCGCCAGCCACGTCATGATCTTCAGGGTGTACGGGCTCGACGAGGCGTTGGTGACGGTGAGGCTCCAGTCCCCGTTGAGCGACGACGGCATGACGTTCGGGAAGAGCGACAGGAAGAGCATCGCCACCGCGGCCACGATGGTCACGCCGGACAGCGCGAACGCCCATCCCTCACGGCCTCGCAGGTTGGCCCCGAGGGCGGCGACCAGCGCGGCGACCGCCACGATCACGGCCACCAGACTCTTGCCGTCCCCGCTGTCGACCTGGGTCCACAGCAGGAAGGCCAGCGCCAGCACGGCGGTGAGCAGACCGACCTTGGTCGCCAGCTTCCGTGCCCGTACCCGGATGTCGCCGACGGTCTTGAGCGCGGTGAACACCGACCCGTGGAAGGTGAACAGCGTCAGCGTCACCAGTCCGCCGAGCAGGGCGTACGGGTTGAACAGGTCCCAGAGCGTGCCGACGTACTCGAAGTTCCGGTCGATCTTCACGCCGTGCACGATGTTCCCGAAGGCCACGCCCCACAGGAACGCCGGGATCAGCGAGGTCCAGAAGATCGCGGTCTCCCAGTTGCGCTGCCAGTTCTCCTCGGGCCGCTTCGCCCGGTACTCGAAGGCGACACCCCGGACGATCAGGCAGACCAGGATGACCAGCAGGGGCAGATAGAAGCCGGAGAAGAGCGTGGCGTACCACTCGGGGAAGGCGGCGAAGGTCGCGCCGCCCGCGGTGAGCAGCCACACCTCGTTGCCGTCCCAGACCGGGCCGATCGTGTTGATCAGCACCCGCTTCTCCAGGCGGTCCCGGGCGAGCAGCTTGGTGAGGATGCCGACCCCGAAGTCGAACCCCTCCAGGAAGAAGTAGCCGGTCCACAGGACGGCGATCAGGACGAACCAGACGTCGTGAAGTTCCATGACTGCGTCTCCCTCGGCCTAGTACGAGAAGGCCATCGGCTTGTCGGCGTCACGGGTCTCGCCGCCGATCTTCGTGGGCGGGTTGAGATCGTCCTCGGTGAGCTCGGGCGGGCCCGCCTTCACGTACTTCACGAGCAGCTTGACCTCGATGACGGCGAGGACGGCGTAGAGCGCGGTGAAGGTGATCATCGAGATGAGGATCTCGGTCTGGGAGACACCGGGGGAGACCGCGTCGCGGGTCTGGAGGACGCCGTAGACGACCCAGGGCTGACGGCCCATCTCGGTGAAGATCCAGCCCCAGGAGTTGGCGATCAGCGGGAAACCGAGCGTCCAGATCGCCACCAGCCAGTACAGCCGGCCGAGCTTGGGGCTGAGTGCCTTGCTCTTGAACAGGACCAGATGCGGCACCTCGTCCTCGCCGACCCTCAGGTGCTGCGGCAGCATGAACTTCTTGCGGGTCAGCCAGAGCCCGGCCAGGCCGATGGCGAAGGACGCCATGCCGAAGCCGATCATCCAGCGGAACGCCCAGAAGGTGACCGGGATGATGGGCCGGTAGTCGCCCGCGCCGTACTTCTGCTGCTCGGCCTTGTTGGTGTCGTTGATGCCGGGGACGTACGAGTTGAAGTTGTCGTCGGCCAGGAACGACAGCAGACCGGGGACGGACAGTTCGACGGTGTTGTGGCCCTTGCTGACGTCGCCGTAGGCGAAGATCGAGAAGGGTGCCGGCTTCTGGCCGTCCCACAGTGCCTCGGCGGCGGCCATCTTCATCGGCTGCTGCTTGAACATCACCTTGCCGAGGGTGTCGCCGCTGATCGCGGTGAGCATGCCTGCGATGACGACGGTGACCAGACCGAGCCGCAGTGAAGTCTTCATCACGGTGATGTGCTTCTTGCGGAACAGGTGGAAGGCGGCGATGCCGACCATGAACGCGCCGCCGGTCAGGAAGGACGCGGACAGCGTGTGGAAGGCCTGGGCCAGCGCGGTGTTCTGGGTGAGAACGGCCCAGAAGTCGGTGAGCTCGGCCCGCCCCTTCGCCTTGTCGATCTTGTAACCGACAGGGTGCTGCATCCACGAGTTGGCCGCGAGGATGAAGTACGCGGACAGGATCGTGCCGATGGAGACCATCCAGATGCAGGCCAGGTGGATCCGCTTGGGAAGCTTGTCCCAGCCGAAGATCCACAGCCCGATGAAGGTGGACTCGAAGAAGAAGGCGATCAGTGCCTCGAAGGCGAGCGGCGCGCCGAAGATGTCGCCGACGAAGCGCGAGTAGTCGGACCAGTTCATGCCGAACTGGAACTCCTGCACGATGCCGGTGACCACGCCCATCGCGATGTTGATCAGGAAGAGCTTGCCCCAGAACTTGGTCGCCCTGAGGTACTTCTCCTTCTCCGTACGCACCCAGGCGGTCTGCAGGCCGGCCGTGAGAGCGGCCAGCGAGATCGTCAGCGGGACGAACAGGAAGTGGTAGACGGTGGTGATGCCGAACTGCCAGCGCGCCAGTGTCTCCGGCGCCAGAGCCAGGTACACGTCGTCATTCTCCTTACGTCGCCGTGATACAGCGGCACATGACCTTTTTGTCGCGTACATAACGGATCAAAAGGGCCAAGCTTGTGAATGCATTCACATTCACAAGCCATTATGACGCACTGATGGTCGACCATCGAAGGGGGGTCGCACTTGAGCCGTTCGGCACCTTCCGGGAACGAGTACGGGGCCGTCCGGCCCTCATGTCGGCCGTACGACCCCGCACCCTCGGCATCCCGGGAGCCCGCGGGAAGTCCCCCACCGGCCCCGCGGGCTCTACAGCTCCTTACGGAACGCCTCCGCCACCTTCACGAAGATGTCGTTCGCCTCGGTCTCGCCGACCGTCACCCGCACCCCCTCGCCCGGGAACGGCCGGACGACCACGCCGTGCTCCTCGCAGAGCTGCGCGAAGGCGGTCGTACGCTCCCCCAGCCGCAGCCACACGAAGTTGGCCTGGGTCTCGGGCACCGTCCAGCCCTGGCCGCGCAGCGCCTCGACCACCCGCTGCCGCTCGCACACCAGCGAACCCACCCGCCCGAGCAGCTCGTCCTCGGCCCGCAGCGAGGCGATCGCCGCCTCCTGGGCGAGCTGGCTCACCCCGAAGGGAACCGCCGTCTTGCGCAGCGCCGCCGCCACCGGCTCATGCGCGATCGCGAAGCCGACGCGCAGCCCGGCGAGGCCGTACGCCTTGGAGAAGGTCCGCAGCACGCAGACGTTCGGCCGCTTCCGGTAGATCTCGACACCGTCGGGCACCTCGGGATCGCGGATGAACTCCCGGTAGGCCTCGTCCAGGACCACCAGCACGTCACCCGGCACCCGGTCCAGGAACCGCTCCAGCTCGGCCCGCCGCACGACCGTGCCCGTCGGGTTGTTCGGGTTGCAGACGAAGATCAGGCGGGTGCGGTCGGTGATCGCGTCCGCCATCGCGTCCAGGTCGTGCACGTCACCGGGCGTGAGCGGCACCTGGACCGACCGGGCGCCGCTGATCTGCGTGATGATCGGGTACGCCTCGAAGGACCGCCACGCGTAGATCACCTCGTCGCCGGGACCGCTGGTGGCCTGGATCAGCTGCTGGGCGACACCGACCGATCCGGTCCCCGTGGCCAGATGGCCGAGCGGGACGCCGAAGCGGTCCGACAGCTCGGTCATCAGCCCGGAGCACGCCATGTCCGGGTAACGGTTGAAGGCGGTGGCGGCCGCGGTGACGGACTCCATCACGCCGGGCAGCGGGGGATAAGGGTTCTCGTTGGAGGAGAGCTTGTAGGCGACCGGGCCGTCGGCCGCCGCCGGCCTGCCCGGCTTGTAGGTGGGGATACCCTCCAGCTCGGCGCGCAGCTTGGGGCTCGTCTCGCTCACCGCAGTCCTCCTCGCGACCACCGGCGG
This sequence comes from Streptomyces fuscichromogenes, assembly GCF_014645815.1. Classification (GTDB taxonomy): domain Bacteria; phylum Actinomycetota; class Actinomycetes; order Streptomycetales; family Streptomycetaceae; genus Streptomyces; species Streptomyces fuscichromogenes. The sequence continues at coordinate 194,093 of NZ_BMML01000005.1, forward strand.
ACCGTCCGCACCGCCGGCTTCCCATACTCCTCACTTTATGAGGATTCGGCGCCGCCGCGTACAGCGGAAGAACGGGAGCGGAGCCGGACCCCATCCGTCCCACCGGCATCACGGGCATCACCGTACGAAGGCGCATTTATCGGGGGCGCGCCCTACATATATCTACGCGCCGGTGGCTCACGCCGTGGCGCGCATCACCCGTGCAGGTGAGTTGAGACCTCTTCGAAACATCGGGCACTTGGCAGGCCCATCCGTGCCGACGAGTCACGTCTCACTATTGGATCGTTCAACTGACTTTCTTTCTAAGGCAGTTGACCCCGATTGACCTTGCAGAAACGTGCCTGTCAACGCGTGCATATGCGTCCGCACTACCCCACCGCATGAGCCCTACTATCGGCTCGCCATGACAGCAGCAGGGAAGCACCAGGTGAGCCGCGCGGAAACCTCTCGGCGAGGCAGCCGGCCAGGCCGGGCGGGCATCAGAGACGTGGCCGCCGCCGCCGGAGTCTCCATCACGACCGTCTCCGACGCCCTGAACGGCAAGGGGCGGCTCCCGGATGCCACCCGCCGCCACGTCAGAGAGGTCGCCGACCGGCTGGGGTACCGCCCCTCGGCCGCCGCCCGCACCCTCCGTACCGGCAAGTCGGGACTCATCGGCCTGACCGTGACGACGTACGGGGATGAACCTTTCACCTTCACCGAGTTCGCGTACTTCGCCGAGATGGCGCGGGCCGCCACCTCGGCCGCGCTCGCCCGTGGCTACGCCCTGGTGATCCTGCCGGCGACCTCACGGCACGACGTGTGGTCGAACGTCGCCCTGGACGGCACGGTCGTCATCGACCCCTCCGACCAGGACCCGGTGGTCAGCGAACTGGTCCGGCAGGGCCTGCCGGTGGTCTCCGACGGCCGCCCGGCCGGTTCGCTCCCGGTCACCGCCTGGGTGGACAACGACCACGAGGCGGCCGTCCTCGGCATCCTCGACCATCTCGCCGACGCGGGCGCCCGCCGGATCGGCCTGCTCACCGGCACCACGACGGACACGTACACGCATCTGTCGACCACCGCCTACCTGCGCTGGTGCGAGCGCGTCGGCCAGGACCCGGTCTACGAGGCCTACCCCGCGCACGACCCGTGCGCGGGCGCCGTCGCCGCCGACCGGCTGCTCGCCCGCCCGGACCGCCCCGACGCCGTCTACGGCCTCTTCGACCCCAACGGCACGGACCTGCTCGCCGCCGCCCGCCGCTACGGGCTGCGCGTTCCCGACGACCTGCTGCTGGTGTGCTGCAGCGAGTCGACCGTGTACGCCAACACCGAGCCGCCCATCACCACGCTCTCCCTGAAGCCGCGCCGGATCGGTACGGCGGTGGTGCAACTGCTCATCGACGCGATCGAGGGGGTCGAGTCGGACCAACCGGTCGAGCAGGTGATACCGACCGAACTGATCGTGCGTACCTCCTCCCAGCGACGCCAGCAGCGCACCACGGTCAGCCCGCCGCGGGCACCGGAGGAGGAGTAGCACGGACGCGCACAGAGGGGGGCGGCGCGGCTGCCGGGCGCCGTCGGACGGCGGCCGGCAGCCGAACGGTGAGGGGTCGAACCCCTGCCCAACCGGGGCGAAAGCCCCGCTGAACCGGAGTCCTGCCCGGATTCACCACCCCTGGGTCATCACACGGCGCGACGGGCATTCCTATGATGGGCCCACGACACCGCGGGCCGCTGCGACCAGGCAGGCCGAAGCGGTGCAGATGCGGCGCGATGGTGGAGGGGTCTGATGACTCAGGGGGCCGGTCAGGGACCCGAGGCGGAGCGGACGGCGACGTTGCGCGACTTCCGGGTGCCCGGGTACGTCAACGAGACCGGCCCGTACGCCCGCAGCGCACACCCTGGGGACGTCGCCCCGCCGCTCGACGGGCCGTACCCGGAGGCATACCCCGAGGGGTATCCGGACGGTTACTCGGACGAGTACCCGGAGGGGTACACACCCACCCAGCGCGACCTGCCCGTCATCCACCGCGGCGACACGCTCCAGATGCCGGTCGAACCGGCCGCCGCCCCGGCCTCGCAGCTCGCGGCCGGTCCGGGCCCGCTGTACGTCGTCGGCGACGTGCACGGCTACTTCGACGAGCTGGTCGCCGCGCTGCGGGAGCAGAGCCTGATCGACGCGGACGGGCACTGGTGCGCGGGCACCGCCCGGCTGTGGTTCCTCGGCGACTTCACCGACCGGGGTCCGGACGGCATCGGCGTCATCGACCTGGTGATGCGGCTGTCCGCCGAGGCGGCCGCGGCCGGCGGCTACTGCAAGGCCCTGATGGGCAACCACGAGCTGCTGCTGCTCGGCGCCAAGCGGTTCGGCGACACCCCCGTCAACTCCGGCGCGGGCACCGCCACCTTCCAGGCGGGCTGGCTGCTCAACGGCGGCCAGAAGACCGACATGGACCGGCTCCAGGACCACCACCTCCAGTGGATGGCACGCCTGGACGCCGTCGAGGAGGTCGACGGCTATCTGCTGGTCCACTCCGACACCACCGCCTACCTCGACTACGGCGACTCGATCGAGGCGGTCAACGACACGGTCCGCGAGACCATCACGCGTAACGACGCGGACGAGGTCTGGGACCTGTTCCGCAAGTTCACCAAGCGCTTCTCCTTCCGCGACGAGGGGGGTGCAGACGCCGTCCGTTCCCTTCTCGATACGTACGGCGGTACCCGCATCGTTCACGGACACAGCCCGATTCCCTATCTGCTGGGGGAAGTCGGCTCCGAAGAGGGCGAAGAAGGCAGCGGTCCGGTTGTGGAAGGACCGCACATCTATGCCGAAGGACTCGCCATCGCCATGGACGGCGGCGTGACCATGGCCGGAAAGCTGCTGGTGAGGCAACTTCCGCTGGATTCCTGAGCATTCGCCGGGCTCTTTGGTCCTCCCGATGTCACACGCGGTCAACCCCCAATTTCCGGCAACCCCCTGTCACCGCGTGCCGTAACGGCTCTACCATCGGTTTATCCGTAGCAGGCTCCCCTCCGTTTCTGCCCGACGGCTCGCCGGCGTGCGAGCCACCAGCCCTACGGAGCATCGGGGGATGCACATGAACAGCGTTCCGCAGCACCTGCACAGCGAGGACCGCCAGGAATACGAGCGGATCCTCGATGAGGCGCTGCGCTCCGCCCAGTACCGTCCCGAACTGGCCGGTATAGGCCAGCGTTTGAACATCGAACAGCTGCGCACCATGGCGCTCAACGCCACCGCACTCATCACGGCGGCCGCGGCGACCGAGTACCAGCACTATGTGAAGGTCCGCGAGGAACTGCGCAATCCCGCGCGGTCCACCCCGGCCGCCGTCCAGGACTCCGGCTCCGCAGAGCCGGGCCCGGGCGGCGCGATGGGGCTCGCCACCACCCTCGGCGAGGCCGCCGAGACCACCGGCGCCGGAGGCTTCGCCCTCGCCCTGGTCCTGGCGCCCGTGCTCGCCGGTACCTCAGCCGCCATCTTCCTGCTCGTCGGCTATGTCCTGAAGATGCTGGACCCGGCCCCGGCGTTCGCCCAGACCATGCTCACCGCGGGCTGGGTGTTCGGCGTCGTGACCGCGGCCACCATCCTCATGGCCGGCGCGGGGCTGCTGCTCACCGCACTGCGCAACAGCCCCTCGCTGGAGGCCGGGGCCTACGGCGAACCGGACGGGGAGGTGGCCAAGGCCCGGGAGGCCTGGCGGGACGCCCTGCTGGAGCGCGGCATCCTGCCCTTCCTGCGGGAAGCACTGGCCACCGACACCGGCACGTCCGGACTGCGCCGTACCGCTCCGTCGAGCCCGGTGGGCCGGATGCCGCGGCTCGGTTACGGCCGTCCCGGATTCAGCACCGACGACGGCGCCGCCCCCGCGCCCCGGCCGAGCTTCACCAGCCCGGATTACACCAGTCCGGACTTCGGAGGCCCGGAACACCAGCCGGAATAGCCCGGCTTGCGCCCCCGCCCAGGGGGCGCAGGCCGGACACCCGGCCCAGGCGGCCGCGCCGGGGCACCGGACGCGATGCCGAGCCCGGCGCCGACCGCCGGTGCCGTGGCTCGTCCCGTCCCCTGGGACGCACGCGCCGTGTCAGTCGGCGATCGGCAGGTACACCCGGTTCCCGCCGGCCGCGAACTCCTTCGACTTCTGGAGCATCCCCTCCACGACCTCCTCGGCTGACGCGCCTTCGGCCGCCGCGCCGCCGAACCGCTCGGTGATGCTCTGACTGATCTTCATCGAGCAGAACTTGGGCCCGCACATCGAGCAGAAGTGGGCCGTCTTCGCCGGCTCCGCCGGGAGTGTCTCGTCGTGGAACTCGCGGGCCGTGTCCGGGTCCAGGGCGAGGTTGAACTGGTCCTCCCACCGGAACTCGAAGCGGGCGTCGGACAGTGCATCGTCCCACTCCTGCGCGCCCGGGTGGCCCTTGGCGAGGTCGGCCGCGTGGGCAGCGATCTTGTAGGTGATGACGCCGGTCTTGACGTCGTCCCGGTCGGGCAGGCCCAGGTGCTCCTTGGGCGTGACGTAACAGAGCATCGCCGTACCCCACCAGGCGATCATCGCGGCACCGATGCCGGAGGTGATGTGGTCGTACGCCGGTGCGACGTCCGTGGTCAGCGGGCCGAGCGTATAGAACGGAGCTTCATCGCAGATCTCCTGCTGAAGGTCGATGTTCTCCTTGATCTTGTGCATCGGGACATGGCCCGGGCCCTCGATCATCGTCTGTACATGGAAACGCCTGGCGATCCGGTTGAGTTCCCCGAGCGTGCGCAACTCCGCGAACTGCGCCACGTCGTTGGCGTCCGCGATGGAGCCGGGGCGCAGCCCGTCGCCCAGCGAGTACGTGACGTCGTAGGCGGCGAGGATCTCGCAGAGCTCCTCGAAGTTCTCGTACAGGAACGACTCCTTGTGGTGCGCGAGGCACCAGGCCGCCATGATCGAGCCCCCGCGCGAGACGATGCCGGTCTTGCGGTTGGCGGTGAGCGGCACGTACGACAGGCGCACGCCCGCGTGGACGGTCATGTAGTCCACGCCCTGCTCGGCCTGTTCGATGACCGTGTCCTTGTAGATGTCCCAGGTCAGTTCCTCGGCCCGGCCGTCGACCTTCTCCAGGGCCTGGTAGAGCGGCACCGTGCCGATGGGGACCGGGGAGTTGCGCAGCACCCACTCGCGGGTGGTGTGGATGTTGCGGCCGGTGGAGAGGTCCATGACCGTGTCGGCGCCCCAACGGGTCGCCCAGGTCATCTTCTCGACCTCCTCCTCGATGGAGGAGGTGACCGCGGAGTTGCCGATGTTGGCGTTGACCTTCACCAGGAACCGCTTGCCGATGATCATCGGCTCGATCTCCGGGTGGTTGACGTTGGCGGGCAGCACCGCCCTGCCCGCCGCGATCTCCTCACGGACCACGTCGGGAGAAACGTTCTCGCGGATGGCCACGTACTCCATCTCGGGGGTGATCTCGCCCCGGCGGGCGTACGCGAGTTGCGTCACCGCCTCGCCGTCGCGGCCGCGGCGCGGCTGGCGCGGGCGGCCCGGGAAGACCGCGTCGAGGTTGCGGAGGCCGCCGCGCGGCGCGGTGTGCTTGATCCCGTCGTCCTCGGGACGGACAGGCCGGCCCGCGTACTCGGCGGTGTCACCGCGGGCGATGATCCAGTTCTCCCGCAGCGCCGGCAGGCCCCTGCGGACGTCGGTCCCGACGAGCGGATCGGTGTACGGGCCCGAGGTGTCGTAGAGCGTCACCGACTGCCCGTTGGTGAGGTGCACCTGTCGGACCGGCACCCGCAGATCGGGGCGGGAGCCCTCGACGTACCCCTTGTGCCAGCCGATGGACTTCCCGGCCTCCCCGGACGTTTCACCCGTGATGGGCTGTTCGTCCTGGCTGAAGGCAGGCGTGCGTACGTCCTTGTTGGTCATGAGACCTACTCCCTACGCCGGCATTACCCGGTAACAGGTTCGGCGGTCGACGCAGCGGTTTCCGTGGGGCGGCGTTTCCTGTGAAACATCACTCGTTCCACGTGAAACATCGCGAATACGGAGGTCAGCGCCCTCTCAGCCCGGTGCTCCGAGCTCCCGCGTGTGCAAAGGTGCCTCCACGCTAGCGTCAATTCGGGCGCGGTGAACAGAGGGCCCCTGCCGTTCTTGCGATGATCGGCCGGTGACCTCGACACAGCAGCACCCCTACCCGCCCCCCGACCCACGGCGCGACAACGGCGCCGTGCAGGGCGGCGGATCCGGCCACGGGGGCCGTGGTGCCGGTGACGGACACATCCACGGACAGGGCGAGCAGTACGACCACGGGCACGGCCCCGACCACGCCCACCATCACGACGACGGCCACACCCAAGGCCACCCGACCGGTCCGAGCGCCGGCCCCGGCGGCCGCTCCAGCGCCGGTCACAACGACTCCGGGCCGGGCGGCGGTCACGGCCACTCGCACGGGCACAGCCACAACCACGGCCCCGCCGCGCCCGTCTCCAAGCATCTGCGCAAGGTCATCGCGGCGATCCTCATCCCCTTCACCGCCGCGGTCGTGGTCGGCCTGGTGGTGCTGTGGCCCGGTGGCGCCCCGCCTCACGAGCGCACCGGCGTCGGCTTCGACCGCCAGACGCAGGCGGCGACGGTCACCAAGGTCGTCTCGGTCAGCTGCAAGTCGGTCAACGCCTCCGGCGGCGGCTCGACCGGAGACACCTCCACCGCCGACGGCACCTCCTCGAAGCAGGAGGAGGGCGACACCTGCAAGAAGGCCACGGTCCGGGTCGACGCCGGCAAGAACAAGGGCCGTACCTTCACCGAGATCGTGCAGCCCGACCAGTCACGGCAGTTGCACGAGGGCGAGAAGGTCGTGGCCGCGTACGAACCCTCCGCGCCGAAGGACCTCCAGTACTCCGTCACCGACGTGAACCGGAAGTTCCCGATGGCGCTGCTGGCCGGGATCTTCGCACTCGCCGTCGTGGTGGTGGGCCGGCTGCGCGGTGTGATGGCACTGGTCGCACTGGCCGTCAGTTTCCTGGTGCTGACCATGTTCATCCTGCCGGGAATCCTGCAAGGCTCGAACCCGCTGCTGATGGCGGTGGTCGGGTCGAGCGCCATCATGCTGATCGCCCTCTACATCTGCCACGGGCTGTCGGCCCGGACCTCGGTGGCCGTGCTCGGCACGCTGGTCTCGCTGTGCCTGATCGGCCTGCTCGGCTCGGAGTTCATCGACTGGGCCGCGCTCACCGGCAACACCGACGACAACACCGGTCTGATCCACGGCCTGTATCCGTCGATCGACATGAGCGGTCTGCTGCTGGCCGGTGTCATCATCGGTTCGCTGGGTGTCCTGGACGACGTGACGGTCACCCAGACCTCGGCCGTCTGGGAACTGCACGAAGCCAACCCGACGATGGGCTGGCGCGGGCTGTACCGGGCGGGCATCCGCATCGGCCGCGACCACATCGCCTCCGTCGTCAACACCCTGGTGCTGGCCTATGCGGGCGCCGCGCTGCCGCTGCTGCTGCTCTTCTCGATCGCGCAGAGCAGTGTGGGCACGGTCGCCAACAGCGAGCTGGTGGCCGAGGAGATCGTGCGCACCCTGGTCGGCTCGATCGGCCTGGTCGCCTCGGTACCGGTCACCACACTGCTCGCGGCCCTGGTGGTGTCGGCAGACCGGCCGGGCACGGAGACAGCCGTGTCCATCGAGGCTGCGCCGGCCGCGGCCCGCGGCGGGCGGGGGCGTCGCCGGAAACGGTGAGGCACGGCGGCGCGCTCGGTGAGCCGTGAGTGGTGAGCCGTGAGTGGTGAGTGCTGAGCCGTGAGCGGCCTGGAGGAAAGCCGCCCACGGGGACCTTGCGGCAGGGGCCGGGCAGAGAACCGGTCACAGACCCGCCACGGACACGCAGAAGCGTTCCTGCCCGTCCTGACACGACTCGGCGGCGCGGGGAGCAGCGCGCTGTGCCGTAACGCTTCAGCCGGCGCTCTGTTCCTCGGCGAGGATGCGGTCCAGGGCCTCGTCGAGGTGGGCGTCGAAGTCGGCGAGCGAGCCCTCCTGGCCGAGCGGCACCAGTTTGTCCGTGCGGTCGAGGAATGCCACCAACGGGGGCGCGGAGGACCGGAACACCGCCTGGTCGCCGCCGACCTGAAGCCGGATCAGCACCTCGCCCAGCACCTCGGAATCGGCGGGCGCGATGTGCACATCGCCCTCGCCGCACGGCCGCCCCACCCCGTCGATCAGCAGCTCCCGCCCGAAGGCCCAGGTCACCGGCGCGTCCCCGGGCAGATGGAAGGTGAGCCGTACGGCATAGGGATCACAGGTCTCGTAGCGCAACTCCACGGGGATGCGGAAGGAGAGCTCCTCCGAGACGAGAAAGCTCATCATGACTTCTGCTTGTACGGACTCGCGCATTGCCTACCCCGTCATATGACGCCGACTGGCCGGGATTTATCCCTTTGATGGTGGTCAAATCTTGCTGAACGTACACAGCAGATCACAAGGAGTGAGTTTTCAGATACTGATAGCGATCGCCAGGGATCCCAGATGACGGCCCACTTCGGCCTGCAACTGCCGTACGGCGGGCAGCAGCCGGTCGGCCTGGTGAAGGGGGAGGGAGACCGCGATCGTGGCGGCCGTGGTGCCGACGGTCAGCGGGATCGCCGCGCACACCGTCCCCAGCGCGTACTCCTGGCGCTCCACCACCGGCTCCATCCGCCGCGTCCGTTCCAGCCGTCGCAGCAGGGTCCGGTCGTCACGGACCGTGTACGGGGTGAGGGGGCGCACGGGATAACGGGCGAGATGGTCGCGGCGGACGTCCTCGTCCAGCTGGGAGAGGAGGCACTGGCCGATGGCGTGCGCGTGTCCGGTCTCGCGGAATCCGGCCCACTCCTCGACCGCCGGGGTACCCGGGGAGTCGGCGACGCACATGACCTCGATCTCGCCGTCCCGGTACATGGAGTAGTACACCGGGACACCGATCGCGTCCCGCCAGTGGGCGAGGGTGTCGACGACCGCGCTGCGACGTTTCTGCTGTGCTCCGCTGCTGCTCAGCCGCTCCGCCGCCTCCCCCAGGAAGAACAGCCCCTTGTCGCGGCGCAGATAGCCCTCGTGGACCAGGGTGCGCAGCAGGTGATAGGCGGTGGGCAGGGCCAGGCCGGTCTCACGGGCCAGCTGTTTGGCGGGGGCGCCGTGTGCGTGTCCGGCGACACACTCCAGCAGGCGCATCGCGCGCTGCACGGAGCCGATGAGGGTGGCCGAGTGCGGCTGTGCGGGGTCGGCCGGCCGCTGCACGGGGGGTGTGCCGGAGCGGCGTTGGGCGGGGGGTGCCGGATGTTTTGTGGGTGCGGGGGCGGCGTCAAGCGTGGCCAAGGGTCACTCCCGGAGCGCGAGGGGGTCAGCGACTCTAACCGTCAGCCACCGCTCCCGATCCGCCCGCGCGGCAAACTTCCCTCCCCCGAGGGAACCGGCGATTCCCGCTTACCGACCGCCGATTCCCACGGTGCTCACCAGTCGCTCTTCGACGAGGAGCTCGACATGAACTTCCGCACGATGTAGATCAGTCCGCCGACCAGCGCCACGAAGATCAGCAGCTTGAAGAGCAGGAAGACCACCCAGCTGATCACGGCGGTGATCAGGCCGCCGAACACCACCAGCGCGATGACCGGCACCGCGATCCACTTCACCCACCACGGCAGACCTGTGAAGATCTCTCGCATTGCCCTGTCCTCCGCCTTCTCGTGCGCTCCGGCACGTACGGTCTCGTGCGTCCCGCACGATGCGATGTCCTGCACCCGATGCTAGAGCCGCGAGGGGACCATACGGGGGCCCCGGATCCCTTGTCCTCCCCTGACCCTTCCCCTAGGGAACCCCGAGAGCCGGGGTCAGGCCTCGGGGGGAGAGAAGACCACCAGAACCCTCAGATCCTCGCTGATGTGATGGAACTTGTGGGCCACCCCGGCGGGCACGTACACCACGCTGCCCCGCGCCACCTGCGTGGTCTCCAGGCCGACGGTGATCGCGGCACGGCCGCTGGCCACGAAGTAGACCTCGTCCTGGTTGTGCGGCCGCTGCGGGTCCTGCGCGCCCGCGTCGAGGGCATAGAGACCGACCGACATGTTCCGCTCCCGCAGGAACTGCAGGTAGGCCCCGTCATTGGCGGCGCGCTCCGCCTCCAGTTCGTCCAGCCGGAATGCCTTCATCTCAGTTGCCGCCCTCGCCTCACTATTTGCATCCGATCTCTTCTGTCACGATCAGACACATGAAGAATTTCGTAGTCAAGACGATCGCCAACGCGGGCGCTCTGGCAGTCGCCGTGTGGCTGCTCGACAAGATCACCCTGACCGGCGACAGCACCCCCAAGAAGGTCTGGACGCTGATCCTGGTGGCCCTGGTCTTCGGCCTGGTGAACTTCCTGGTCAAGCCGATCGTGAAGGTCCTCACCTTTCCGCTGTTCATCCTCACCCTCGGCCTGATCACCCTGGTGGTCAACGCGCTGATGCTGCTGTTGACGTCCTGGGTGTGCGACAAGCTGGACCTGAGCTTCCATGTGGACGGGTTCTGGACCGCCGTCCTGGGCGGCCTGATCATCTCGATCGTGTCCTGGGCGCTCAACATGATCCTTCCCGACACGGACTGAGCACCCGATGACCTACCGCGTCTGCTTCGTCTGCACCGGCAACATCTGCCGTTCCCCGATGGCGGAGTCCGTCTTCCGGGCCCGCACGGCCGAGGCCGGACTCGACGACCGTGTCGAGGCCGACAGCGCCGGCACCGGGGGCTGGCACGAGGGAGACGGCGCCGACCCGCGCGCCGTCCGCGTCCTCGCGGAGCACGGCTACGACAGCGACCACACCGCACGCCAGTTCCAGGCCTCCTGGTTCGCCCGCCTCGACCTCGTGATCGCCCTCGACTCCGGCCACCTCAAGGCCCTGCGCCGGCTCGCCCCCACCGAGCAGGACGCCCGCAAGGTACGGCTGCTGCGCGCGTACGACCCGGCCGCCGGCGACGACCTCGACGTACCGGATCCGTACTACGGCGCTCTGGACGGCTTCGAGGAGTGTCTTGAGATGGTGGAGGCGGCGAGCGAGGGGCTGCTCGCCGCGGTACGGGCAGAGGTGGAGGGAACGGCGGGATGAGCGAGGCGGCCATGGGCGAGGGCACGCGCGCGGTGCGGGCGGGGCTGCCCGAGCCGGTCAAGAACGAGCCGACCCTGCCGGGGCCGGTCTTCGCCGCGCACTTCCATCTGCCGGGCGAGGTGAGCGGGCCGTACGCCTACGGCCGCGACGAGAACCCGACCTGGACCCATCTGGAGCGGGCCATCGGTGAGCTGGAGGCGCCCGGCGATCCGGACGTCGAGACGCTGGTGTTCGCCTCCGGTGTGGCGGCCGTCTCGGCGGTGCTCTTCTCCCAGCTGAGCGCCGGGGACGCGGTCGTCCTGCCGTCCGACGGCTACCAGGTGCTGCCGCTGGTCCGCGCCCAGCTGGAGGCGTACGGCATCGAGGTGCGCACCGCACCGACCGCCGGCGACGCCCAGCTCGACGTCCTCGACGGGGCGAGGCTGCTGCTGATCGAGACGCCGTGCAACCCGGGACTCGACGTCTGTGACATCCGGCGTCTCGCCGAGGCGGCACACGCGCGTGGCGCCCTGGTAGCCGTCGACAACACCCTCGCCACCCCGCTCGGCCAGCGCCCGCTGGCCCTGGGCGCCGACTTCTCCATGGCCAGCGGCACCAAACAGCTCACCGGCCATGGAGACGTGCTGTTGGGGTACGTCACCGGGCGGGACGCGGCGGCCATGGCCTCGGTACGCCGCTGGCGCAAGATCATCGGGGCGATCTCCGGGCCCATGGAGGCCTGGCTGGCCCATCGCTCCCTCGCCACCCTCCAGTTGCGGGTGGACCGGCAGAACGCGACCGCCCTGCTGCTCGCGGAGGCGCTGCGCGAGCGGTCCGAGGTGAGCGGCCTGCGCTACCCGGGGCTGTCCGGCGATCCCGCGCACAAGATCGCCTCGCAGCAGATGCGCCGCTACGGCTCGGTGATCTCCTTCACACTGCCCACGCGCGCGCGTGCCGAACGCTTCCTCCAGGCGCTGCGGCTGGTCGACGATGCGACGAGCTTCGGCGGGGTGCGTTCCACGGCCGAGCGACGGCGGCGCTGGGGTGGGGACGACGTACCGGAGGGCTTCATCCGGCTGTCGGTCGGGGCCGAGGATCCCGAAGATCTTGTGGCCGATGTGCTGCGCGCACTCGACGAGTCGGATGAGTGACCGAATTTCGGACGCTTCCACAGGTCTGGCTACGCATAACGGACGGTCCGAACCTCCCCCCTCGCGGCTCGGACCGTCCCGGTTCTCGCGCGCCAAGAACCGCGCGACCAAGGCTAGTTGACTCTGCGTCAGTGTCCAATCACTGTAGCGACAGGAACCTATCGACTTATTTATAGTTGGGGACCTGCCCGGGGGCCGGAAAAGGGGCAGGCGGAACGGGAGGGCGTGCGATGGATCTGGCCTTGCTGCGCACCTTCGTGACCGTGCACCGGGCCGGCTCCTTCACCCGCGCCGCCGCCCTGCTCGGACTCTCGCAGCCGGCGGTGACCTCCCAGATCCGGACGCTGGAACAGCAACTCGGTCGTCCGCTCTTCCTGCGCCAGGCCCGTGGGGTGACTCCCACGACCATCGGCGACGAACTCGCCCACAAGGCCGCCCCACATCTCGACGCCCTCGTGGAAATAGCGGAACGCGGCCTCGACGACGACTCCTCGGTGCGCACCCTGCACCTCGCCGGGCCACCCGAGTTCACCGCGGAACGCGCTCTTCCCGCTCTCACGGAGCTCGCCGGCGACGACGGCCAGGGCTTCGCACTGCGCGCCTCGTTCGGGAACGCCGAGGAGACCCTGGAGGGGCTGTCCGCCGGTCACCACGACCTGGCCATCAGTACCGTCCGGCCGCGCGGCGCCCTGCTCACCGCCACCGCGCTCTGCGACGAGGAGCATGTCCTGGTCGCCGCTCCACGCTGGGCCGAGGAGATCGGCACCGGTGCCGTGCGCGGCAAGGGCGCGGCCGTCCTGGAGAATCTGCCGGTCGTCGAGGTCCATGAGTCGCTGCCGTTCGTCTCGCGCTACTGGGGTTCCGTCTTCGACACGCGGCCGGCCGCCTCGGGCACGGTCGTGGTCCCTGATCTGCGCGCGGTGCTCGCCTGTGCGGTCGCGGGTGCCGGCCTCGCGGTGCTGCCCCGGTACCTGTGCACGGCCGCCCTGGAGCGCGGCGAGGTCGCGGCGCTGCACGATCCTCCGGTCCCCCCGCTGCGGACGTACTTCCTTGTGGTGCGCACCGGCACGCTCGCCATGCCGCATGTGGCACGGGCGCACGAGTGGCTCCAGCACGCGGCCGCGGACTGGAGCTGAGCGCGCGTTCTGCGGAGTTGACGCAATGCCGCCGTACGGTGGCGCTTCGCGATGTTTCACGTGGAACCAGCTGGGCCACATTTCTCCCATGACCGTCCGACCCGTGGTCAAGCGCACCGCCCGTGCCGTCCTTCTGGACGGCGATGACCTGATCCTGATCAAGCGCACCAAGCCAGGTGTCGATCCCTACTGGGTCACTCCCGGTGGCGGGGTCGAGCCCGAGGACACCACCGTCGTCGACGCCCTGCACCGTGAGGTGGACGAGGAGCTCGGCGCCAAGATCACCGACGTGGTGCCCTGCTTCGTGGACACCGTGGAGCACATCGGTGACAGCGGCAGCACGACCGGTGTGAAGGTGCAGCACTTCTTCGTCTGCCGGCTGGAGTCCATGGACCCGGCTCTGCGGCACGGCCCTGAAATCGACGAACCCGCCGGCGAGTACGAGATCGTGCGTGTCCCCTTCACTCGGGTGGGGATCGCCTCCGTGCATCTCGTGCCGCTGTCGCTGCGGCACTACCTGGACGGCAACATCGAGGGTGTGCGGGCCATGCACGCCCCGGATCTCGGATGACGGGTCAGTCGCCGACGACGACCAGTTCCTCGACCGAGTCGTGCCGGATGCGGTGTGCGGGGAAGCCGACGTCCCGCAGCGCGGTGATCCCGTTGCGGATCATGCCGGGCGGGCCGGACAGACAGGCGTCGTAATCGATCCACGGGCCGTACCCGCGGATGGCGTCGGGGAGCTGGAGGTGTGCCTGCCGGTCGACGACCGCACGGACCGCGAGCCAGGGATGGCTCTGCTGGAGCCGGAGCAGGGTGTCGATGTCGTACAGGTCGTGTTCGGTGCGGGCGCCGTAGAACACCTCGACCGGGCGGCGCGATCCGCGTTCGGCGATGTCCTCGACCATCGCCTTGATGGGTGCGATGCCGGTGCCGCCGCCCAGGCAGAGCAGTCCGTTGTCCCTGGTGTGGTCGACGGTCATCGAACCGCCGGGCGGGCCGAGGCGGATGACGTCGCCGGGGCGGGCGCGGTGCACCAGCGAGTTGGAGACCCAGCCTGCCGGGACGGCCTTCACATGGAACGTGAACAGGCCGTCCGAGCGGGGCGCCGAGGCGAAGGAGTAGTGCCGCCACACCCGCGGCCACCAGGCCGTCTCCACACTCGTGTACTGCCCGGCAAGGAAGGGGTACGGCTGGTCCGGACGGAGTGTGAGCACCGCGACGTCCGCGGTCCTGAGGTCATGGGCGACGATCTCCGCGTGCCACCACGCCGGGGCGCGCAGTTCGTCGGTGGCCGCCGCGTCGATCATCACCTGGGACATCGTCGTGTACGCGCGTACCCAGGCCGCCTCCGTCTCGGGATCCCAGATGCCCGAGGCATACCTGCTCAGCGCGCCGATGAGGCATTCGCCGACGGCCGGGTAGTGCTCGGGCCGGGTGCCGTACTTGCGGTGGCCGCGGCCCAGGTTCTGGAGGTACTCGACCAGGACGGGCGTGTTGTCGATGTGCTCGGCCGCGGTGAGCAGCGCCTTCAGCAGCCGGTCCCGCTGGGTGTCCATGGCGGCCGGGAACAGGGAACGCAGTTCGGGGTGGCGGACGAAGAGCAGTGCGTAGAAGTACGAGGTGACCTTGTCGGCGATCGGACCGACCTCGGCCATGGTGCCGCGGATACGGATCGCGTCCGGTGAGGCGTTCTGCGTCTGCTGGGCACTGCGCCGGGGCGGGACGTCCTCGAAGGCGCCCGGTGGGGGGTGCGGGGTCGTGCGCGCGTAGGGGCCGGGCGCCGCGTACTGCCCGCCGGGCGGGGCCTCAGCGGCTCCCTGAAAGCGTGCGGGCTCCGTCGGTGGCCATATTCGCTCCTGGGGCGCCGCGGCCGCGGGAGGGCGGCCCTGGGGCGTTTCCCGACCGCTCCCCGGCGCCACGACCGGAGGCTCGGTGGCAGTGTCGAACGCGGGCCTGCTGTGGGGCGCGAACCAATGGCCTCCGCCGGCCCCGTCGTTGCCCGCCGACGTGGTGGTCGGAGCGTCCATGGTGTGCCCTCGCCTCGAACATCTTGCGGTCGGTCTGCGCACTTCCCTCGGAAGGTGCTTGCTTTCCCCCGTTGACGGCTAGCTCTCCCCGGTCGGGCCCTGTGGCCGACACGACCACATTGAACCCGCGATTCTCCCGTGTACGGACAAGTAAGGCGAGAGTGTGACATGGGCCGCAATCGCTCCCGCAGAAGCGCCCCGCCCCGGACATGAACCGGAGTCGACCCTACCGGCCGTCGCCGCGCGCACAAGTCCCCCCTGTCTCCCTCGTGATTCTGGCAACGGGCGAACCATCGGTTCCCTCAATTACCGGGCGCCACGCGTCAATTCATAGGCTTCCCATAGATCCCGGCCCGTGTAGGAGTACGTCGCGAGACCGGCGAGATGTCCGTCCGCATTGACCGCCACGGATACCGGAACCGCACCGAACAAGTCCCTGTCCGACATCGAGTCGCCGTAGGCGACACAGTCCGCCCGTCCGATCCCGAACTGCTCGCACAGCCGGTCCGCGATCGTCACCTTGGCGGCTGCGGTGAGCGCTCCAGCCGGATCCATCGGTTCGACGAACGGAACCGCCGGGAATTGCGATCCGAAGGCCGCATGGGCTCCCCAGTCCAGGAGACGTTCCACGAAGAAGGAAGGCGACAGCGAGACCACCGCGCAGTAGTCCCCCGATCCCCTGATCTCGGCCCAGACATCCCGGATCCGGGCCAGCCACGGCGCACCGTCGAATGCCGCCGTCACATGCGCCTCGGTCAGCTCGGCCCAGAGCGTGTACACCCGTGTCGCGTACTCCGACGGGTCTATCCGTCCCGCCGAAATGGCCCGATCAAGCTCTACGGTCTCTTCTTCCAGACCAAGTTGTCGGGATATCTCGACGGGCGCGGAGGTGCCGTGCAGCAAAGTGCCGTCAAGATCGAATAGATGAAGTCTCGCCATGGCCCGAGGCTAACGGGAAGGCTCACAACTCCTCGGTACGGCCACGAACCGCTGCCCTGCGACGGTGTTTCACGTGAAACGTCCTGGATCTGTACAAGGGCTGTGCTGAGGGCTACGACATGGCCAAAAGCGCGTGCGTCTCCCTGGAAACAGGTGGACGCCGGGGGCGCCGGTCGGAAAGCCTGACCTGCGTGTCAACTCCTTCCGACGCCGCTCTGCCCATTCGCCGACTGACGCCACGCGATCTCAGCGCCTGCGCCGACTTGTCCGAGGATCGGGGGTGGCCCCGTGAGGAACACAAGTGGCGCCTGCTCCTCACGGCCGGGAAGGGATATGGCGTCGACGACCCCGGCGGAGGCCTGGTGGCCGCCTGTGTCGTCACGGAGTACGGCACAGGGGAACGCCCACGTCTCGGCGCGGTCGGCATGGTCCTGGTCGCCGAACGACACGCCCGCCAGGGCATCGGCCGCCGGCTGATGCGGCACATCGTCTCGGCGATGGGGACGACTCCCCTGACCCTGTACGCGACGCCGTACGGGCGTCCGCTCTACGAGGAGCTGGGGTTCAAGGCCACGGGGCGTTCGGAGATGCTGTCCGGGCCCTTCACGCCGGGCGGGTCCCAGCCTCGGGTGGCGACGCGGACGGCCACCGCTGAGGACCTCGGTTCCATCCTGCGGCTCGACGAGGAGGTGTTCGGCGTCGACCGCACCCTTCTCATCACCCGGCTGCCCGCGTTCTCGGACCTGCTGCACGTCGCTGTGGACGACGGGCGAATCGTGGGATACGCGGCCGCGTGGCCCAACATGGACACGCATGTCGTCGGGCCGCTGATCGCGCGTGACACCGAGACGGCGAAGTCCCTGATCGCCTCGCTCGCCGCCCACACCGATCGCCCGCTCCGTACGGACATCGACGTCAGACACGAGGAGCTGCTGAGCTGGGCGAAGGCGCGTGGACTGACTTCCGTCGCCATGAACTCCGTCATGACCTACGGCATCGCGGAGTCACCGGGGGACTGGACACGACGGTTCGCGCCGCTGACGGTGGCGGCGGGCTGAGAAGCCTTCGACGCGGTGAACGCCGGCTCCCGGACGGAGTCGGCGTTCACGTTGAGCGGGAGTGCCGGTCAGGCGAGTGCCTGGACGGCGGCGGTGGCGAAGCCGTGGTCCTGGCCGGGCGCACCGCCGCCGACGCCGATCGCTCCGACGAGACGGCCGTCCCGCCGTACGGGGACACCGCCCGCGATGAACAGCAGCGGCTGGTCGAGCGCCGTGGGCAGGGTGTGGAAGAGGCCACCGGGCTGCACGGCGTCGATCAGGTCGGCGGTGGCGGTGTTCAGCTGGAGCGCCGTGTAGGCCTTGCGAGTGCTGGTCTCGCCGGAGATGAGCACGGCACGGTCATCCCGGCGGAAGGCCAGCAGATGGCCTCCGGCGTCCAGGACGGTGATGGTGACGGTGACCCCCGCGGCCTCGGCGGCGCGGCCGGCCTCGGTGATCAGGAGCTCGGCGTCCTGGATGGTGAGCGGGGTGACGGTGGTGGTGCTCATGGTTCTCCTTGGATGGTGCTGACGTGCGGTGAGAAGGGCGGACGGTCAGTGGTGGACCGACGCCTGCTGTCCGGCGGTCGTGCCGCCGGTGACCACCGCACTCGGGGCGCTGTCGCGGCGTTCCAGCGCGGCCGACAGGAAGGCGAGGACGAGGGCGGCCGCGGCGAGGGCGGCGCCCACCCAGTTGGGGGAGGTGTAGCCGAAGCCGGCGGCGATCACGATGCCGCCGAGCCAGGCGGACAGGGCGTTGCCGAGGTTGAAGGCGCCGATGTTCACGGCCGAGGCCAGGGTGGGAGCACCGTGGGCCTGGTCGAGGACGCGCTTCTGGAGCGGCGGAACCGTGGCGAAGCCCAGGGCGCCGATCAGGGCGACGGTCACCGCGGCCGCGATCTTGCTGTGTGCGGTGAGCGTGAAGAGGGCGAGCACCACGGCAAGGGCGCCCAGGGACACGTAGAGCATGGGCATCAGGGCACGGTCGGCGAACCTGCCGCCGACGAGGTTGCCTGCCACCATGCCGAGGCCGAAGAGGACCAGCAGCCAGGTGACGGAGCCGTCGGCGAAGCCGGTGACCTGGGTCATCATCGGCGCGATGTAGGTGATGGCCGCGAAGACCCCGCCGAAGCCGAGGACGGTCATCGCCATAGCGAGCAGGACCTGGGTGTTCTTGAACGCGGCCAGCTCGTGCCGCAGATGCACGCCCTGCGGCTTGGGCAGTTCGGGGACCAGCTTCGCGATACCGGCCAGGCCGACGACGCCAAGGGCGGCGACGATGCCGAAGGTGACGCGCCAGCCGACGTGCTGCCCCACGAGGGTGCCGAGCGGGACGCCGATGACGTTGGCGACGGTGAGGCCGGTGAACATCAGCGCGATGGCCCCCGCCTTCTTGCTGGGGGCGACGAGTTCGGCCGCCACGACCGAGCCGATGCCGAAGAAGGCGCCGTGGGCAAGGGAGGCGACCACCCGGCCGATCAACATGACGGCGAAGACGGGAGCCACGGCGGTCAGCAGGTTGCCGGCGATGAAGAAGCCCATGAGCAGCATCAGCATCCGCTTGCGGGGAACCTTCGTGCCCAGCACGGTCATCAGCGGGGCGCCGATCACGACGCCGAGCGCGTAGCCCGTGACGAGCAGACCGGCGGTCGGGATGGAGACCCCGAAGTCACCCGCGACCTCGGGCAGCAAGCCCATGATCCCGAACTCGGTCGTGCCGATTCCGAAGGCCCCGATCGCGAGGGCCAGAAGCGCGAGAGGCATGGAGGTACGACCTTCCCAGACGATTGCAGATGCGCTTTGCGTGCGTCCACAATAGTTGCAGACGCGGGCTATACGCAAGCAAGGGATATTGCGGTCCTGCTCTATCCTGGGTTCAACGGCTCCTGGACGGAGGAATACGCCGATGACAGCGACGGACCCCGCGCTCACCGCCCTCGCCCAGGGCTGGTGCGCCCTCTCCCTGCTGCACGGGAGGATCGAGGCACACATCGAGCGCGCCCTTCAGACCAAGCACGACCTGAGCGTGCGCGAGTACTCGCTGCTCGACGTCCTCAGCCGACAGCACGACGACGAGGGGGGGCATCTCCAGATGAAGCAGGTCGCCGACGCGGTCGTCCTCAGCCAGAGCGCCACCACCCGGCTGGTCACGCGGCTGGAGGACCGCGGCCTTCTGGAGCGCTACCTCTGCCCCACCGACCGCCGGGGCATCTACACGAACGTCACCGAGGCGGGCCTGCGACTGCTGGAAGAGGCTCGCCCCACCAACGACACGGCGCTGCGCGAGGCCCTCGACGAGGCGGCCAGGAAGCCGGAACTCGCCCCCCTGGTCCAGGCCGTGGAGTCGCTGCACGTACCCGCATAGGCTGCGGGCATGGGAGACCTTGACATTCGCACCGCGGTCGCCGAGGACATCCCGGCCATCGTCGGGATGCTCGCCGACGACCCGCTCGGGGCCCAGCGGGAAGCGCCGGACGACCTTGCGCCCTACCTGGGCGCCCTGGAACGAATCAGCGCCGACCCCAACCAGCACCTGGTCGTCGCCGTCCGCGGGGGCCGCCTCGTCGGCACACTTCAGCTCACGGTCATTCCCGGACTGTCGAGACGCGGTGCCACCCGGTCGATCATCGAAGGCGTGCGTATCCACGCCGACGAACGCGGCAGCGGACTGGGCACCCTGTTCATCGAGTGGGCGATCGACGAGTCCCGCCGCCAGGGCTGCCAGTTGGTCCAGCTGACCTCGGACGCGTCCCGGATCGACGCCCATCGCTTCTACGAGCGACTCGGCTTCACCGCCTCGCACGTGGGCTTCAAGCTCGAGATCTGACCGGCAGCGACTCACAGCCGGGCGAAGCTTCCTCACGGGGGTGCTGTTTCACGTGAAACAGCACCCCCGCCCTCCCGTCCGCTAGCCGATCCCCCGCCATCCCTCGGGGTCCACCCCACCGGGCACGGGAGCCGTCTCGTCGTACGGCTGACGGGTGAACACGAACGATCCGAGGTCCAGGTGACTCACGGTGCCGTCCGGGCGCTGTACGGGCCGCAGCAGCTCTCCGGCGTAGTAGCCCTCCAGGCCGGTCCAGGTGCCGTCTCCGTTGGAACGGAAACGGGCTCGGCGGCCGGCGCCCGTCAACGGCCCCAGGGAGACGAACCCGTCGGCCGTCACCCGCAGCACGAAGGCATGTGTACCCCAGTACCACGGACCGGCCAACTCCAACACAGACGGCTCGACTTGGGCCAGTGGACGCCATGGCTCGGGAATCCGTGGCTCGGCCTCAGCGACGATACGGACGAGGTCGGCCCCGGTGGCGGACAGCAGGGGGCCGGAGGTGCAGTTGGCCAGCACCACGGCCGCCACGTCGTCGGCCACGCTGAAGGTGAGGTTGGCCAGGAAGCCGGGCAGCGAGCCGGAGTGCCCGGCGAGCAGCCTGCCGTCACGGCGCTGGACCTGCAGTCCGAGGCCGTAGGTGGCGCCGTCCAGTACGTCGGCGGGCTCGGCCGGGGCGGCCGGGGTGCGCATCTCCCGCACCGACTCCGCACTCAGCACCCGGTCGTCCCCGGCCGCCAGGAACACGGCGAAGCGGGCCAGGTCGCCGGTGGTCGACCAGAGCTGTCCGGCCGGAGCCATCCGGCCGAGATCCTCCAGCGGCTCGGGGAGCATGGCGTCGGCCCAGGGGTGCACCGCCCAGCCACAGGCGTGCGGTGCCTGCGGCTGGGCGCTCGTGCGGCCGAGGCCCAGCGGTTCGAGCACCTCTCGCCGCAGCACCTCCTCCCAGGGGGCATCGCGGAGTTCCTCGACCAGCGCGCCGAGCAGCGTGTAGCCGGGGTTGGAGTAGTGGTGACGGCGGCCGACGGGGTGCAGCAGGGGCTGCGCACCGAGGACATCGCTCAACTCCGGCCGCAGCGAGCCCGGGGTGCGTTCCCACCAGGGAGCCGGCGACTCGGCCGCCAGCCCGCCCGTGTGCGCGAGGAGTTCGGCGATGGTCGCCTCCCCCGCACCGGTGCCCGGCAGGTGCTTCTCCAGTGGATCACCGAGGTCGAGCAGCCCTTCGTCACGGAGCCTGAGCACCAGAATGGCCGTGAACGTCTTGGTGATCGAACCGATCCGGTACTGCACGTTCTCGTCCGGTCCATGCCCGTCCACCGAGGTCCGCGCCCCGTGCCAGACGGCCCGCCCGCCTCGCACGACCGCCGCCACCAGCGACGGCGCCCGGCCTTCGGCCTGGGCCACGGCGATCCGATGCAGCAGCGCCCGCCGGGTGGCGGGGAGCAACTCTTCCTGGAATGTCGTCATGCGCCCAGTCCACCCGTTGGGCGGACCGGCGTCGAGTTCATTTCGGTGGCGCCTGCCAGGGCCGCACCGTTCCCTGGCAGGGCTCAGGTCTGAGCCATGTCCACGAAGCGGGAGTAGTGGCCCTGGAAAGCCACGGTGATCGTCGCCGTAGGGCCGTTTCGGTGCTTGCCGACGATGATGTCCGCCTCGCCCGCGCGCGGCGACTCCTTCTCGTAGGCGTCCTCGCGGTGGAGCAGGATCACCATGTCGGCGTCCTGCTCGATGGAGCCGGACTCACGCAGGTCGGACACCATGGGCTTCTTGTCCGTGCGCTGCTCGGGACCACGGTTCAGCTGGGAGAGCGCGATCACCGGGACCTCCAGCTCCTTCGCCAGCAGCTTGAGGTTTCGCGACATGTCCGACACCTCCTGCTGACGGCTCTCGGACCGCTTGCCGCCGGACTGCATCAGCTGCAGGTAGTCGATGATCACGAGCTTGATGTCGTTGCGCTGCTTGAGCCGACGGCACTTGGCGCGGATCTCCATCATCGACAGGTTCGGGGAGTCGTCGATGTAGAGCGGCGCTGCCGAGACGTCCGGCATCCGGCGGGCCAGCCGGGTCCAGTCGTCGTCGGTCATCGTGCCGGAGCGCATGTGATGCAGGGCGACCCGGGCCTCGGCGGACAGCAGACGCATCGCGATCTCGTTGCGGCCCATTTCGAGGGAGAAGATGACACTGGGCAGGTTGTTCTTGATGGACGCGGCACGGGCGAAGTCCAGGGCGAGGGTCGACTTGCCCATGGCGGGACGGGCGGCGATGACGATCATCTGGCCCGGGTGCAGGCCGTTGGTGAGCGAATCCAGGTCGGTGAAGCCGGTGGGCACACCGGTCATCTCGCCGGTACGGGAGCCGATCGCTTCGATCTCGTCGAGGGCACCCTCCATGATGTCGCCGAGCGGCAGGTAGTCCTCGCTGGTCCGCTGCTCGGTGACGGCATAGATCTCGGCCTGGGCACTGTTGACGATCTCGTCGATGTCCCCGTCGGCCGCGTATCCCATCTGCGTGATGCGCGTGCCCGCCTCGACCAGCCGGCGCAGCACCGCCCGCTCGTGGACGATCTCCGCGTAGTACTCGGCGTTCGCCGCCGTCGGCACCGTCTGGACGAGGGTGTGCAGATAGGAGGCACCGCCCACCTTGTTGATCTCGCCGCGTTTGGTGAGCTCCGCGGCGATGGTGATGGGGTCGGCCGGCTCGCCCTTCGCGTAGACGTCGAGGATCGCCTGATAGATCGTCTCGTGCGCGGGCTTGTAGAAGTCGTGGCCCTTGAGGATCTCGACGACGTCGGCGATGGCGTCCTTGGAGAGCAGCATGCCGCCGAGCACGGACTGCTCGGCGTCCAGGTCCTGCGGGGGAACCCGCTCGAAAGTGGCGCCTCCGCCGTCCCAGTCCCCACTGTCCCGGCCCCGGTCGTGCCGGTCGTCCCGGCCACGGCCACCCTCGCCCCGTCGGCGTGAGGCGGGCAGACGATCACTGGGACCGGCGTCGGCCCACGGATCGTCCAAGGGCTCGGAAATGCTCACCGAGCCACCTCCTCCCCGTCCGCACCGCGGACCTCGCCACGCCCTCTTTTGTACGGCACGGCACTGACAACCAGGACGCCCCATTCCGGTTCTGGACGCGTCGGTTTTGTGAGGTTTCCGAGGCGGTGACAAGGAGCGGGTGCCGGACCACGGTAGGCCCGCGGGCACCGTCAGCCAATCTGGTTATCCACAGGCCATGTGGACGACGGCCCGTATGCTGTGGAGAACCCCCCAAAACCTGTGCACGACGCGGTGGACAGTGCTGTGAACAAGACCTCGATCTACGCCGGCAAACGCGCTTGACCTGCAATTTTCCCATCCACTGGCTGTGCAGAAGAAAAACTTCCCCAGTCGGATCAAGATCACTTCGAACAGTGCGCGACAGCGTGCGGTACACAACCATCGGTAAGGGTCACTAGGAGATTGCATCTCTTACCTGTGGACGATTAGATTAGCGCCCATGTCACAGGCTCCCGCGCTCCCCAAGGCCACCCGGCGGCGCCACGACCGAGAGATCGTCGCACTGGCCGTCCCGGCCTTCGGTGCACTCGTCGCCGAGCCGCTCTTCGTCATGGCCGACAGCGCGATCGTCGGCCATCTCGGTACCGCACAACTGGCCGGTCTCGGGGTCGCCTCGGCTCTCCTCACCACCGCCGTGAGCGTCTTCGTCTTCCTCGCCTACGCCACCACGGCCGCCGTCGCCCGCCGGGTCGGCGCCGGCGATCTCCAGGCGGCCGTCCGCCAAGGCATGGACGGCATCTGGCTGGCACTGCTGATCGGCGCCTTGGTCATCGCCATCGCTCTGCCTTTCGCCCCAGGGATCGTGGACATCTTCGGCGCCTCGGCCACCGCGGCTCCCTACGCGACCACCTATCTGAGGATCTCCTCCCTGGGCATCCCCGCCATGCTGGTCGTACTCGCCGCCACCGGCGTCCTGCGCGGCCTCCAGGACACCCGGACGCCGCTGTACGTCGCCATCGCGGGGTTCATCGCCAACGCCGGGCTCAACGTGACTCTTGTCTACGGTGCCGGACTGGGCATCGCCGGCTCCGCCTGGGGCACGGTCATCGCCCAGTGCGGGATGGCGGCGGCCTATCTGATCGTCGTTGTGCGTGGCGCCCGCAGGCATGGGGCATCGCTGCGCCCCGACGCCGCCGGGATACGAGCCTCGGCGCAGGCCGGCGCACCGCTGCTCGTCAGGACACTCTCGCTGCGGGCCATCCTCATGATCGCCACCGCCGTGGCGGCCCGGCTGGGCGATGCCGACATCGCCGCCCATCAGATCGTGCTGTCCCTCTGGAGTCTGCTGGCCTTCGCCCTGGACGCGATCGCCATCGCAGGGCAAGCCGTCATCGGTCGCTATCTCGGGGCGGATGACGCTGTAGGCGCCCGCGAGGCCTGTCGACGCATGGTCCAGTGGGGCATCGCCACCGGAGTGGTCCTGGGCGTGCTGGTGATCGCCGCCCGGCCGCTCTTCCTTCCGCTGTTCACCGGCGACCCCGCCGTGAAGAACATCGCCCTGCCTGCACTTCTCGTCGTGGCGTTCTCCCAGCCGATCTCCGGCGTGGTCTTCGTCCTGGACGGCGTACTGATGGGTGCCGGAGACGGGCCGTATCTGGCCGGAGCCATGGTCCTCACCCTCACGGTCTTCGCGCCGGTGGCGCTCCTCGTCCCCGTCCTCGGCGGTGGGCTCACGGCACTCTGGGGAGCCATGACGCTGATGATGGCCGTGCGGATGCTCACCCTCTGGCTGCGTGCCCGCTCCGGCCGGTGGGTCGTGACCGGCGCAACGCGCTGACCGATGCGGCCTGTCGGGGGTTTCACGTGAAACATCGTGAGCTGTCACGTTTCACGTGAAACACGCATGGCGCGTCACCATGGCCGGACAAGCCAAAGGGGGGCCGCACCCTTCACGGGTGCGACCCCCCTTTCCGCTACTGCTCAAACCGAGCGCAGCGTCAGGCCGCGACGACCTCGATGTTGACCGTGGCGGCAACCTCGGGGTGCAGACGCACGGACGTCGCGTGGGCGCCCAGGGTCTTGATCGCCGAAGCGACCTCGATGCGGCGCTTGTCGACCTCGGGACCACCGGCAGCCTTGATCGCCGAAGCGATGTCGGCCTGGGTGACGGAACCGAAGAGACGACCGGCGTCGCCGGCACGGACGGCCAGGCGGACCTTGACACCCTCGAGCTGGGCCTTCACCTGGTTGGCCTGCTCGATGGTCTGGATCTCGTGGATCTTGCGAGCACGACGGATCTGCTCGACGTCCTTCTCGCCACCCTTGGTCCAGCGGATCGCGAACTTCCGCGGGATCAGGTAGTTGCGGGCGTAGCCGTCCTTGACGTCGACGACGTCGCCGGCGGCACCGAGGCCAGAAACCTCGTGGGTGAGGATGATCTTCATGTTTCGGTCACCCTTCCCTTAGCGCGCAGTGGAGGTGTAGGGCAGCAGCGCCATCTCACGGCTGTTCTTGACGGCCGTGGCGACGTCACGCTGGTGCTGGGTGCAGTTGCCGGTCACGCGACGGGCACGGATCTTGCCGCGGTCGGAAATGAACTTCCGCAGCATGTTCGTGTCCTTGTAGTCCACGTACGTGACCTTGTCCTTGCAGAAAGCGCAGACCTTCTTCTTAGGCTTGCGCACAGGCGGCTTCGCCATGGTGTTTCTCCTGTGTGATCAAGAAGTGGGGATACGAGCCCTTGGCCCTTAGAAGGGGGGCTCGTCCGAGTAGCCGCCGCCACCGCTGCCGCCGGAGCCGCCGCCCCAACCGCCGCCGCCCTGGTTGCCGCCACCGGCGGGAGCGCCGGAAGCCCAGGGGTCGTCGTTGGGAGCGCCGCCCTGGTTGCCGCCGCCGGAGCCACCGCCCCAGCTGCCGCCGCCCTGGCCGCCACCGCCGCCGTAACCGCCCTGGCCTCCGCGACCGCCACCACCGGCGGTCTTGGTGACCTTGGCCGTGGCACTGCGCAGGCTGGCGCCGACTTCCTCGACGTCCAGTTCGTAGACCGTGCGCTTGACACCCTCACGGTCCTCGTAGGACCGCTGCTTCAGCCGGCCCTGCACGATGACGCGCATGCCTCGCTGGAGCGACTCGGCGACGTTCTCCGCCGCCTGACGCCAGACCGAGCAGGTGAGGAAGAGGCTTTCGCCGTCCTTCCACTCGTTCGTCTGGCGGTCGAAGGTGCGGGGAGTGGACGCGACGCGGAACTTCGCGACCGCCGCACCGGACGGGGTGAAGCGCAGCTCGGGGTCGTCGACAAGATTGCCGACGACCGTGATGACGGTCTCGCCTGCCATGGGGGAACCTCTCGGCGGGTTTGCTGCTGGCTGCTTGCTGCTACTCGATGCCCGAGATCAGCTGAGCGGGAAGCTCAGTGGGTCTCGGGGCGGAGGACCTTGGTCCGGAGGACCGACTCGTTCAGGTTCATCTGGCGGTCGAGCTCCTTCACGACCGCAGGCTCGGCCTGCAGGTCGATGACCGAGTAGATGCCCTCAGGCTTCTTCTTGATCTCGTACGAGAGACGACGACGGCCCCAGGTGTCGACCTTCTCCACCTTGCCGTTGCCCTCACGGACGACGGAGAGGAAGTTCTCGATCAGGGGGGAGACAGCGCGCTCCTCCAGATCGGGGTCGAGGATGACCATCACCTCGTAGTGACGCATGTGGAACCCACCTCCTTTGGACTCAGCGGCCACGGTCGTTCCGTGGCAGGAGGGTTGTGATGCGTACGCAACGGTATCGGCCGCCACTGACAATCGGGGCTCCCGCCGGGAGTCCCTGCCGCGGCCTGGGCAGACACCGGTGCAGAGGCTACAGACTACCCGTACACCCGCTTCCGGTTGAAATCCGGCCGCCCGGACCGTCAATCTGTACACATCGGGTGTGTACGGCGCTACGATGCGCCGCCTTCCGCAGGAGGTGCCCTATGGCACAGGCATTGCGACCCAACACCGCCGGATCCCTGTTCGCCACCGACGGCAAGACCCATCCGCTCCAGGACTCGCTGATGGCAGCGACGCTGGTGCTCGGGCTGATCGCCTTCATCACCTCGTTCTTCCACGGCCTGCATCTGCTCAGCTCCTGGACCGGACTGATCGGCCTCTTCGCCGGTCTGTACGGGCAATGGATCTCGATCACCACGCGCGAGCGCTTCGGTCTGATCCTGGGTCTCGGTGCCTCGGGCGTCGGCTTCTTCATCGGCATGGCGAACGGCGGCTTGTTCGGCTGAGTCCGGCCCTCGCACCATCCCGGAACGCCCCGGCCGGACAGGAGCCGGGGCGTAGGTGCCGTACGCCCAGTCAGGCCGTGGGCAAGGCGCAGTAGGCTTCGGCGCGAGAGCCGGAGCCCCTGTACCCATGGGGACACACCAGCCCGAGGAGCGCCCCGACATGAGCCTGACCCTGCGGACCATCAGCCGCGAACAGCATCTGGCGTACATCCAGAGCCTGCCGGCGGCCAGCCACATGCAGGTCCCGGCCTGGGCCGATGTCAAGGCGGAATGGCGTTCGGAGAACCTCGGCTGGTTCGACGACCGCACCGGCGAGATGGTCGGCGCGGGCCTGGTGCTGTACCGCCAGCTGCCCAAGATCAAGCGCTACCTGGCCTACCTTCCCGAGGGTCCGGTCATCAACTGGTTCGCGCCGAATCTGGACGAGTGGATCCAGCCGATGCTGGCGCACCTCAAGCAGCAGGGCGCGTTCTCGGTGAAGATGGGCCCGCCGGTGATCATCCGGCGCTGGGAGGCCAACTCCATCAAGCAGGGCATCCAGAACCCGGACGTGAAGCGGCTGCGCGACATCGAGCCCGACTTCATCGAGCCGCGTGCCTTCGAGGTGGCCGACAAGCTGCGCCGGATGGGCTGGCAGCAGGGCGAGGACGGCGGCGCCGGCTTCGGCGACGTGCAGCCCCGCTACGTCTTCCAGGTGCCGCTGGCCAACCGCTCCCTGGAAGAGGTCCACAAGAACTTCAACCAGCTGTGGCGGCGCAACATCAAGAAGGCCGAGAAGGCCGGCGTCGAGGTCGTCCAGGGCGGCTACCAGGACCTGGCGGAGTGGCAGCGGCTGTACGAGATCACGGCCGTGCGCGACCACTTCCGGCCGCGCCCGCTGTCGTACTTCCAGCGCATGTGGACGGCCCTCAACACCGAGGACCCCAACCGGATGCGGCTGTACTTCGCCCGGCACAACGGGGTCAACCTCTCGGCGGCGACCATGCTGATCGTCGGCGGGCACGTCTGGTACTCCTACGGCGCGTCAGACAACATCGGCCGCGAGGTGCGGCCCTCGAACGCCATGCAGTGGCGGATGCTGCGCGACGCCTACGCGCTCGGCGCCACCGCCTACGACCTGCGCGGCATCTCCGACTCGCTGGACGAGACGGATCACCTCTTCGGCCTGATCCAGTTCAAGGTGGGCACCGGCGGTGAGGCCGCCGAGTACCTCGGCGAGTGGGACTTCCCGCTGAACAAGCTGCTCCACAAGGCGCTCGACATCTACATGTCGCGCCGCTGACGTCACGCTCCGTGCTTCTATTGCCCTGACACACCGCACTCGTCTGGCACACCCCAGCCATCCAGAAAGGTTCCAGGTCCGGCCATGGCGCTCACGCTCTACGTCGACACCGCGCGCTGGCGTGCGCACCACAAGCGCGTGCAGGAGCAGTTCCCGGGCCTCGTCCCGGTCTGCAAGGGCAACGGCTACGGTTTCGGGCACGAGCGGCTGGCGGAGGAGGCCACGCGGCTCGGCTCGGACATCCTGGCCGTCGGCACGACGTACGAGGCCGCGCGCATCAAGGACTGGTTCGGCGGCGATCTGCTGGTGCTGACACCGTACCGGCGCGGCGAGGAACCGGTTCCGCTGCCCGACCGGGTCATCCGCTCGGTGTCGTCCATCGACGGCGTGTACGGCCTGGTGGGCGCCCGTGTGGTCATCGAGGTGATGTCCACGATGAAGCGGCACGGCATCAGCGAGCAGGACCTGCCCCAGCTGCACTCCGCCATCGAGAACGTCCGGCTGGAGGGCTTCGCCATCCATCTGCCGCTGGACCGCACCGACGGCTCGGACGCCGTCGAGGAGGTCATCGGCTGGATGGACCGGCTGCGGGCGGCCCGGCTGCCGCTGCACACCATGTTCGTCAGCCACCTCAAGGCCGACGAACTCGCCCGGCTGCAGCAGCAGTTCCCGCAGACCCGGTTCCGGGCGCGGATCGGCACCCGGCTGTGGCTGGGGGACCATGACGCGACCGAGTACCGCGGCGCGGTCCTGGACGTCACCCGCGTGGCCAAGGGCGACCGGTTCGGCTACCGGCAGCAGAAGGCGGCCTCAGACGGCTTCCTGGTGGTCGTGGCGGGCGGTACGTCGCACGGGGTGGGCCTGGAGGCCCCGAAGGCCCTGCACGGCGTCATGCCGCGTGCCAAGGGCGTCGCACGGGCCGGCCTGGCCACCGTGAACCGGAACCTGGCTCCGTTCGTCTGGGGCGGCAAGCAGCGCTGGTTCGCGGAGCCGCCGCACATGCAGGTGTCGATCCTCTTCGTGCCCTCGGACGCCCCGGAACCGAAGGTCGGCGAGGAGTTGGTGGCCCATCTGCGGCACACCACGACCCAGTTCGACCGTCTCGTGGACCGCTGACCGTTCCACAGGACGGAGCATCGGGCCGCTCAACCGCTCGCAGGGCATGAAAAGGGCCGCACACGAACTCCGTGTGCGGCCCTTTTCACGTCCAGGACCTGGGCTGTTCGCTCAGAGCGAACCACCCTCGGAGGATCGGCTTCCCCATTCCACCTGCGGCCCGTCGAAGTGGTCGGCGTGACGCGGGGGACGGGTCGCCGCGCCGAGCACGAAAACGTCCTCCGCGCCGTCCAGCACCCCGCCCGAGGGATCGTCCTCCCCGGTGCGGCGCACCACGTCCCGCTCAGGCATCAGGGTGTCGCGCACGACCATGCCGCACAGATAGAGCGTGCCCAGCAGGTGCACGGCGATGGCCCAGTGGTAGCCGTCGGTCGGCAGACCCTTGTGGGCGTCTCCGCTGGTCGTGTACGCGAGGTACATCCAGATCCCCAGGAAGTACGCCACCTCGCACGCCTGCCAGATCAGGAAGTCCCGCCACTTGGGCCGGGCGAGGACCGCCAGCGGCACCAGCCACAGCACGTACTGCGGGGAGTAGACCTTGTTGGTCAGGATGAAAGCCGCCACCACCAGGAAGGCCAGCTGGGCGAAGCGCGGCCGGCGCGGGGCGGTGAGGGCCAGGGCGGCGATGCCCAGGAAGCAGAGCAGTACCAGGACCGTGGCCGCGGTGTTCACGAAGTCGGTGCTGGGCGGGGTGGTCGTGTTCTGTGCCCAGATCAGCCAGAAGGACCCGAAGTCGACGCCTCGCGACTGGCTGAACGTGTAGAACTTCGACCAGCCGTCGAAGGCGAAGATCATCACCGGCAGGTTCACGACGAGCCATGCGGCCACCGCACCGCCCGTGGCGATGAAGAACTCCCGCCACTTGCCCGCGCGCCAGCACAGCAGGAAGAGCGGCCCCAGCAGGAACACCGGATACAGCTTGGCGGCCGTGGCAAGCCCCAGGAGGACGCCGAAAGCGAGGGGCCGGCTCCGGGACCACATCAGCATCGCCGCGGCCGTCAGAGCGACCGCCAGGAGGTCCCAGTTGATGGTGGCGGTCAGGGCGAAGGCGGGCGCCAGGGCGACCAGCAGACCGTCCCAGGGGCGCCGACGGTGCGTACGGACCACGCACACCGCGATGACGGCGGCGCACAGCATCAGCATGCCTGCGTTGACGAACCAGTACACCTGCTCCTGGAGCATGATGCTGCCGCTGCCCGGCGTGAGCCACGCGGCCACCTCCATGAACACGCCGGTCAGCACCGGGTATTCGAGGTAGTCCATGTCGCCGGGGAGCTTGTCGAAGTACGGCACCAGGCCGTCGGCGAAACCGCGCCCCTGGTAGAGGTGCGGAATATCCGAGTAGCAGGCGTGGGTGTACTGGGTACTGGCGCCGAAGAACCAGCCGCTGTCGTAGCAGGGCAGCTTCTGCACCATGCCGAGGGCGAACATCCCGACCGCCACGATGACGACCACCCGTAGCGGTGTCCACCAGGACGTCCCGAGCAGGGCACGCCGCCCGATGGGGCCACCGATCAGCTCACTCCCGGCTGCGGCGACCTCGTCATCCCTGGTCGGCCGCACCGGCTCCGGCTCGCGCACGCCCGCGGGCGTCGTCTCTGCACTGGGCATGGGGGCCATCCTGCCGTACCTCTCTAGGAATACGCCGAGGGCCGCCGCACCTCGCCGGGTGCGGCGGCCCATGTTTCACGTGAAACAGACTTCGGCGGGCGAAATGGTCACCAACCGGTCAGATCACGGCTAGCCGGTTGACCCACCGAAGAGGTTTCCACCGTTCTGGTTGCCTCTGGTGTTCCCCTCGCCCGTACTCTCCGTGGCTGTCGGCGAGGACGTAGTACCAGACGTGCTGCCGGTGTCACCGCCGTCGGTGGAGCAGTTGAAGGCGAACTGGCAGGTCTCCGTCGCCGTGGGGGACGGGGAGGTGAACGTCTCGCTGGGCGTGACGGTCGGCGTCTCGGTCGGCGTCTCGCTCGGCGTGATGCTGATGGTCGGCGTCGGGGAGGGAGCCCCCGACTCGTCGGCGATCTCACCGACCTTGGCGGCGTCCGGGAAGCCCGGGTCGTTCTTGCCCTTCAGCGCGGACTTCATGTACTCGGTCCACACCGAGGTCGGGATGTCACCACCGTGGATGGACGCCACGCCGGCGGTGCCGTTCATCGAGAGCAGTTCGGCGTCCTTCGGGTTCTCGCGGAACATCGCCACCGACGTCGCCAGCTGCTGGGTGTAGCCGACGAACCAGGCCGACTTGTTGCTGTCGGTGGTACCGGTCTTGCCCGCCGCCGTACGGCCCAGGGCCTTGGCGTTGGTACCCGTACCGTTCTGGATGACGTTCTCCAGGGTGTCCGTGACGTTGTTCGCGATGTCCTCGGGCATCGCCGTGCTCACCTTCGGCTTGCCGAAGCCCTGAAGATCCTGCCCGTCCTGCTTGACCTCGGTCACCGAGTACGGGTCCGCGTGCTTGCCGGACGCGGCGAACGTCGCATAGGCGTCGGCCATGCGGATCGCGCTCGGGGTCGAGGTGCCGAGGGCGAAGGACGGGTTCAGACCCTGCAGCATGCTCTCCCGCAGGATTCCGGACGCCTGGGCGACATCCCTCACCTTCGACATGCCGACATCCCAGCCGAGCTGCACGAACGGCGTGTTGATCGACTGCTCCATCGCCTTGCGCAGGGTGATGTAGCCCCAGGGGTAGCCGCTCTCGTTCCTCTGGTGGAAGACCGAGTTGTCCTTGTTGAGGACGAAGGTGCCGTCCTCGTTGCGGACCTTGAGGTTGTCGTCGCCGTTGTACTTGCTCAGCGGCGAGACCCCTTCGGGAGAGGTCTTGTACGTGCCGTACTCCATGGCGGCGGCCAGGACGAAGGGCTTCCACGTCGAACCGACGGGGACACCGGAGGTGTCGGCGTTGTTGGTGAAGTGGTTGTTCTCGTAGCCGGCACCGCCGTAGAGGGCGACGATCGCACCGTCGTTGGGCACCACCGAGGCGGCACCGAACTGGACGTACTTGTCCTTCTCACGGTTCTTCGGGTCCAGACGGGCCTTCTGGACCTTCTCCACGGCCGTGGTCAGTGCGTTGACCTTGTCCTTCTGGAAGGTCGTGTAGATCTGGAAGCCGCCCTGGTCGAACTGCGTCTCCGTGATGTTGGAGTGCGCGAGGACGTACTTCTTGGCCGTGTCGGCGAGATAGCTGATCTGGCCGGTCATGCCCTTGATCGCCTTGCGGCCCTGGGGCATCGGGTACCTCTTGATGGCCGTCTGGTACTCGGCGTCGGTGAGGTGCTGATCCTTGTGCATCTCCTCGAGGATCCAGGCCCAGCGGTCGTGCGAACGCTGGTAGTTGGCCTTCTGGGAGGCTGCGGGGTCGATGTCCGGGTTACCCGCGGGGTCGTAGTACGTCGCGCCCTTGAGCAGGGCCGCCAGGACGGCACACTGGCTCGGGGTGAGGTCCTTCGCGTCCACGCCGTAGTAGGTCTGGGCGGCGGCCTGGATGCCGTACGCACCACGACCGAAGTACGACGTGTTCAGGTAGCCCTGGAGGATCAGCGGCTTGCTGACCTTGGTGCCCACCTTGATGGAGATGAACATCTCCTTGAACTTGCGGGTGAGCGTCTGGTCCTGGCTGAGGTAGGTGTTCTTGACGAACTGCTGGGTGATCGTCGAACCACCCTGCGTCTCACCGCCCTGGGCCATGTTGACGAGCGCGCGGGCGATGCCCTTGAAGTCGACGCCCGGGTCCGAGTAGAAGCTCTTGTTCTCCGCCGAGATCACCGCGTTCTGCATGGCCTCGGGGATCTGGGCGATACCGACGTTCTGCCGGTTGACGCCGGTGCCCGTCGCGACCATCTGCTTGCCGTCGGCCCAGTAGTAGACGTTGTTCTGGGACTGCGCCGCCGTGTTCTCGTTCGGAACGCCCACCATGGCGTAGCTGACGCCTACGAGCGCCACCAGGCTGCCGAAGAAGGTGAGGCACAGCCCGGAGACGAGCTTCCAGGAGGGCACCCAGCGTCGCCAGCCGAATCTGTTCGCCCTGGGGTAGTCGATGAGGCGCTTCTTGCCGGGCGCCGTCGACGCCCGGCCTCTGCCACGTCCGGGCCCGGCAGGACCACCCGGACCGCGGCTCTCGTTGTCGGACGGTCTGCGACGACCGTTTCCCGTGCTTCTCTGCGTCGCCCGGCGTGCCTCGGCACGGCTGCCGTACGGACGCTCCTCACCTCCCGAGCCCGAATCCGACCCATAGGAACTGGACCCATAGGAGTCGGAAAGAGACCCGGTGGCGCCTCGCGGTGCCGCACGGCGGCCGGAGGACGGGCCGGACTGGCCGCGTCGGGCCGCGGCACGTCCGCCTCCCTGCGGCGGCGGCGGTTTGCGACGGTGCTCGCTCATCGAACGATTACTCCTCGGGCAGGCGCACCCGTGCGCGCCTGGAACGGCGGCTGATTTCCGGTCCCCCCAAAGTACGGATGTGGTCGGTCCTGCATTCACCCGTACTGCACCGGGAACGTGGACGCCCCCCAGGCGTCACTTGGTTCCCGGCGGTCTGCATGCCGCACAGACTACGCACCGCCAAAACCCATCCAGCCCCGAAGTTCACCCCAAATCAGGCAACTTGCCTCCTACGAATCGGTGATGTGATCCCGTTCACCGCCGCTCCTCTTGTCGCACGGGGAAGGCCGATCTATCGTCGTGATGTATCGAGTCGATACATCAGAGCGAGATAAGCGAGCCACGGACGAGAGGAGGCGACCATGAGCCGGCGCTCCGGCATCCTTGAGTTCGCCGTCCTCGGCCTGCTCCGCGAGTCCCCGATGCACGGCTATGAACTGCGGAAACGACTCAACACATCACTGGGCGTCTTCCGTGCCTTCAGCTACGGGACGCTCTACCCCTGCCTCAAGACGCTGGTCGCCAACGGCTGGTTGATCGAGGAGCCGGGGAACACTGCCGAGGACGCCCTCGCCGCACCGCTCGCCGGTCGCCGCGCCAAGATCGTCTACCGGTTGACGGCCGAAGGTAAGGAGCACTTCGAGGAGCTCCTGTCCCAGACCGGCCCCGACGCGTACGAGGACGAACACTTCGCGGCACGTTTCGCCTTCTTCGGGCAGACCTCGCGCGATGTGCGGATGCGCGTGCTGGAGGGCCGTCGCAGCCGGCTGGAGGAGCGCCTGGAGAAAATGCGCGCCTCGCTGGCACGCACCCGGGAGCGCCTCGACGACTACACGCTTGAGCTGCAGCGCCACGGAATGGAGTCCGTGGAGCGCGAAGTGCGCTGGCTGAACGAGCTCATCGAGAGCGAGCGGGCCGGACGGGACCTGCAAGGTCCCGTCTCAGGGGGGTCCGCTCAGCAGAACACCACCAATGGAGCGCCGGGCGTCCTGCCCCGGTCCGGGGACACCCTCCGGCCGGATTCGCCCGACGACACCGCCACGTGAGACCCGCTCAGGGCCTCACTCGTACACACAGGGAGCAACCGGAATGGGTTCGGTTCGCGTAGCCGTCGTCGGCGTGGGCAACTGCGCCGCTTCGCTGGTTCAGGGAGTCGAGTACTACAAGGACGCCGACCCGGCGTCCAAGGTCCCCGGACTGATGCACGTGCAGTTCGGTGAGTACCACGTCAAGGACATCGAGTTCGTCGCCGCGTTCGACGTGGACGCCAAGAAGGTCGGTCTCGACCTGGCGGACGCCATCGGCGCCTCCGAGAACAACACCATCAAGATCTGCGACGTACCCAACACCGGTGTGAAGGTGCGGCGCGGCCACACCCTCGACGGTCTCGGCAAGTACTACCGCCAGACCATCGAGGAGTCCGAGGCCGAGCCGGTCGACGTCGTCAAGATCCTCAAGAAGAAGCAGGTCGACGTCCTCGTCTGCTACCTGCCCGTCGGCTCCGAGGAAGCGGCGAAGTTCTACGCCCAGTGCGCCATCGACGCCAAGGTCGCCTTCGTCAACGCCCTCCCGGTCTTCATCGCCGGCACCAAGGAGTGGGCGGACAAGTTCACCGAGGCCGGTGTCCCGATCGTCGGTGACGACATCAAGTCGCAGGTCGGCGCCACCATCACGCACCGCGTCATGGCGAAGCTGTTCGAGGACCGGGGCGTCATCCTGGACCGCACGATGCAGCTGAACGTCGGCGGCAACATGGACTTCAAGAACATGCTCGAGCGTGAGCGCCTGGAGTCCAAGAAGATCTCCAAGACCCAGGCCGTCACCTCCCAGATCCCCGACCGGGACCTCGGCGAGAAGAACGTCCACATCGGCCCGTCCGACTACGTGGCCTGGCTCGACGACCGCAAGTGGGCGTACGTGCGCCTGGAGGGTCGCGCCTTCGGTGACGTCCCGCTGAACCTGGAGTACAAGCTGGAGGTCTGGGACTCCCCGAACTCCGCGGGTGTCATCATTGACGCCGTGCGCGCCGCGAAGATCGCCAAGGACCGCGGTATCGGCGGCCCGATCCTCTCCGCGTCCAGCTACTTCATGAAGTCCCCGCCGGTCCAGTACTTCGACGACGAGGCCCGCGAGAACGTGGAGAAGTTCATCCGCGGCGACGTCGAGCGCTGACCCGGCACACTGCCGGGCGCTGAAGCTCCACCGATCAAGCTCGTCAAAAATCGCTCCTGCCAGGGCTCAGAGGGTCCCCGGGTCATCCGATCCGGGGACCCTTCTCCTGTACACGGCCCCATATGTGAGGCTGTGTCCCATGCCCGTCGTCCGCGACCTGCGTGTCCTGCTGCGCCTGCGGAACTTCCGCCGTCTCCTCGTCATACGCCTGCTCTCCCAGGGGGCCGACGGCGTCTATCAGGTAGCCCTCGCCGCCTACGTCGTCTTCTCCCCCGAGAAGCAGACCTCGCCGGCCGCGATCGCCTCGGCCATGGCCGTCCTTCTCCTGCCGTACTCCCTCGTGGGCCCCTTCGCCGGAGTCCTGCTGGACCGCTGGCGCCGTCGCCAGATCTTCCTCTACGGCAATCTGGTGCGCGCCCTGCTGGCCGCGGCCACCGCCGTCCTCATGGTCAGCCAGGTTCCCGACTGGCTCTTCTACGCCTCCGCGCTGTGTGTCACGGCCGTCAACCGCTTCGTCCTTTCGGGCCTGTCCGCCGCACTGCCACGGGTGGTCGACAACGACCGGCTGGTGCTGGCCAACTCGCTGTCCCCGACCGCCGGCACCCTTGCCGCAACCGCCGGCGGTGGCCTCGCCTTCGCCGTACGGCTGGTGACCGCGCATTCCGATGCCGCGGTGGTGCTGCTGGGTGCCACGCTGTATCTCTGCGCGGCGCTGGCATCCCTGACCATGGCCCCCGACCTGCTCGGTCCGGACCGCCATACGGCCCCGCCGAGCCTGGGAACGGCCGTGACCACCACCGCCCGCGACCTGCTGGAGGCGATACGGCATCTCGCCGCACCGCGGCGCCGTGAGGCCGCCTGGGCGCTGCTCAGCATGACGGCGATGCGCTTCTGCTACGGCGCGCTGCTCGTCCTGGTGCTGATGCTCTGCCGGTACGCCCTCTCCTCCGATCCCGACGACGGACTCGGGCTGCTGGGGCTGGCCCTGGGGATCTCCGGGGCGGGCTTCTTCGCCGCTGCCGTGGTGACGCCGTGGGCAGTGGGGCGACTCGGCCCCGGCCCCTGGATCATCGTGTGCGCCGCATCCGCCGCCGTACTGGAGCCTGCTCTGGGTCTGGCGTTCACGACCGTCCCCATGCTCGTCGCCGCCTTCGTCCTGGGACTCATCACCCAGGGCGCGAAGATCGCCACGGACACCATCGTGCAGTCCTCCGTCGACGACGGTTTCCGCGGCCGGATCTTCTCCGTGTACGACGTGCTCTTCAACGTCGCCTTCGTCGGGGCCGCCGCCGTGGCCGCGCTGATGCTCCCACCCGACGGCCGTTCCACAGCCCTCGTCATCACGGTTGCCCTCGTCTACGCAGCGGTCGCCGCGGCCATGGCCCGCTTCGAACGCGGCCGGCGACCAGGACAGAATCACGCAACGCCGCAGTGACTCATGACGAGGGGGCGATGTTTCACGTGAAACATCGCCCCCTCACCACTCCCGGTGAGGTCATGTTTCACGTGAAACATGACCTCACCGCACCTCCTCAGCCCTGCTCGGCCCACCACTCCTTGAGTGCGGCCACCGCCGCGTCGTACTCCATGGGCCCGTTCTCCAGCCTCAGCTCCAGCAGGTGCTTGTAGGCCTGACCGACCTCCGGACCCGGGCGGATACCCAGAATCTCCATGATCTGGTTGCCGTCGAGGTCCGGGCGGATCGCGTCGAGCTCCTCCCTCTCCTGGAGTTCGGCGATGCGCCCCTCCAGGCCGTCGTAGGCACGGGAGAGCGCCAAGGCCTTCCGCTTGTTGCGGGTGGTGCAGTCGGACCGGGTGAGCTTGTGCAGTCGGTCCAGCAGCGGGCCCGCGTCACGGACGTAGCGGCGGACCGCAGAGTCCGTCCACTCCCCGGCGCCGTAGCCGTGGAAGCGCAGATGGAGTTCGACCAGCTGCGAGACGTCCTTGACCAGATCGTTGGAGTACTTCAGTGCCGTCATGCGCTTCTTGGTCATCTTCGCTCCGACCACCTCGTGGTGATGGAACGAGACCCGGCCGTCCTTCTCAAAGCGACGGGTGCGCGGCTTGCCGATGTCATGGAGCAGCGCGGCAAGGCGGAGGGTGAGGTCGGGACCGTTCTCCTCCAGTGCCATCGCCTGTTCCACGACGATCAGCGTGTGGTCGTAGACATCCTTGTGCCGGTGGTGCTCATCGCTCTCCAGGCGCAGGGCAGGGAGCTCAGGCAGGACATGGTCGGCGAGCCCCGTGTCGACGAGCAGGGTCAGCCCCTTGCGCGGGTGGGCGGAGAGGACCAGCTTGTTCAGCTCGTCCCGGACCCGCTCGGCCGACACGATCTCCAGACGGCCGGCCATGTCCTTCATCGCCGCGACGACCTCGGGGGCTACCTCGAAGTCGAGCTGCGCGGCGAAGCGGGCGGCGCGCATCATCCGCAGCGGGTCGTCCGAGAAGGAGTCCTCGGGCGTTCCCGGGGTCCGCAGCACGCCGAGCGCCAGGTCTTCGAGACCGCCGTGCGGATCGATGAACTGCTTCTCCGGCAGCGCCACCGCCATCGCGTTGACCGTGAAGTCGCGGCGGACGAGGTCCTCCTCGATGGAGTCCCCGTACGACACCTCGGGTTTGCGCGAGGTCCGGTCGTAGGCCTCGGACCGGTAGGTCGTCACCTCGATCTGGAAGGGCCTGACAGCGTCTCCGACGCGGGCTTCCTTCTGTACGCCGACCGTGCCGAACGCGATCCCGACCTCCCAGACGGCGTCCGCCCACGGCCGGACGATCTTGAGTACGTCCTCGGGGCGGGCATCCGTGGTGAAGTCCAGGTCGTTGCCGAGCCGGCCCAACAGCGCGTCCCGGACCGAGCCGCCGACCAGGGCAAGCGAGAACCCGGCCTCCTGGAATCGGCGGGCGAGGTCGTCGGCGACGGGCGCCACGCGCAGCAGTTCGCTCACCGCGCGCTGCTGCGCCTGGCTCAGGGCGGAGGAAGTGTCTTCATTGGCGTTCGGCACAACAGAACAGAGTACGTGTCCCGGACGGTACGAAGCGCCTCCATATTCCGGCAGCGCCCCCTGCAGAGCCTCCCCGTACGGAGGGTGGGACATATCACTATCTACTCAGGCAAGCGGATCCATAGCCACTTAACAGAGTGTCCTCGCGATACTGGTTATAGGGGACAGGACGATAGCCTCTTCCGATCTTGTGAAGCGGACCGTGGCACTTCCGTTCAGCGCACCTCGTTACCATGCGTGGACGCACATTCCGACGACCACTGACGACGACGAGGGACGGACGAGCGCGTGGCCGAGGCGGCAGACTTCCAGGGGACGCCCTCACCTGCCCGCCGCTGGCTGCGGCGCACCGGGGCACTGCTCGCGGGTGCGCCCCTGCTGGCCGGACTGATGCAGCTGCCCATGGCGGCGCAGGCGCAGGCAGCGGGCTCGGACACCGTGTCCGTCGCCCTGGACTCGCTGAGCCCCAGCGCCCCCGTCGACGGCGACACGCTGACGGTCTCCGGCACGGTGACCAACAACGGCAAGCAGGCCGTCACGGCCGCCCATGTGGACCTGCGGGTGGGCTCCCCGCTCAGCGCACGCTCCGAGATCGACACCGCCGCCCGGCACTCCGACGACCTCCAGTCGAGCCTGGGCACCGAGGTCGGCGGCAAGTACACCGAGGACTTCGACTCGCTGGACCCGGGGGTCGCCGAGCACTTCAGCATCTCCGTGCCGGTCGACAAGCTCGACCTCGGCCAGGACGGCGTGTACCAGTTCGGCGTCTCCCTCTCCGGCAAGACGTCCGCACAGCCCTGGGACCAGGTCCTCGGCATCCAGCGGACGTTCCTGCCGTGGCAGTCCTCCGAGGCCGACACGAAGACCAGGACGACGTTTCTGTGGCCGCTGATCTCCACCGTCCATGTGACGGCGAAGACCGGCGCCGGCGAGTTGCAGACGCCGGTCTTCCAGAACGACGACCTGGCCAAGGAGATCTCGCCCGGCGGCCGGCTGGCCCAGATGCTGGCGCTCGGCAAGGACCTGGACGTCACCTGGGTGATCGACCCGGACCTGCTGGCCTCCGTGGACGCGATGACCCGCAACTACCGGATCCAGGGCACCGGCGCCACCACCACGGCCGGCACCCATCAGGCGGTGGCCAAGCAGTTCCTGGACGACCTCCAGGACGCGGTGACGGACAGGGAAGTGGTGGCTCTTCCGTTCGCGGACCCGGACCTGGCCTCCCTCGCCCACAACGGCACCAGCGTGACCGGCTCGCTGAGCCACCTCAAGGACGCCACCGACGTCGCCGCCACCACGGTGAAGACTGTGCTCCATGTCACACCGAGCACGGACTTCGCGTGGCCCGTGGACGGCGCGGTCGACCCCTCGATCATCAAGGTCGCCACGTCGGCGGGTGCGGACAAGGTGATCGCCCGCAGCGACAGCCTCCAGGAGACCGGCGGGCTGACCTACACGCCCTCCGCGGCGCGTCCGATCGGCAGCGGCACGACGGCGGTGGTCGCCGACGCGCGGCTGTCCACGGTGTTCGAGGGCGATCTGACGAAGGCCGACTCGGCCACTCTCGCCGTGCAGCAGTTCCTCGCCCAGAGCCTGGCGCTGAACACC
This sequence comes from Streptomyces fuscichromogenes, assembly GCF_014645815.1. GTDB lineage: Bacteria > Actinomycetota > Actinomycetes > Streptomycetales > Streptomycetaceae > Streptomyces > Streptomyces fuscichromogenes. The sequence continues at coordinate 235,106 of NZ_BMML01000005.1, forward strand.
CAGACCGACAAGCAGCGCAGCATCGTCGTCGCTCCGCAGCGGATGCCCTCGCCGAGCCAGGCCCAGGCGATGGCGACGGCGATCACCGCGCTGCAGGACAGCGGCTGGTCGCAGTCCCAGGACCTGGAGGCGGCCGCCAAGGCCAAGCCCGACCCCGGCGCGACCACGAGGATCCCCTCGTCGTCCGCGTACCCGTCCTCGCTGCGCAAGCAGGAGCTGCCCCGGACCGCCTTCGAACAGATCGCGCGGACCCAGGACAAACTCGACAACTTCCAGGTGATCCTCACCGACGAGTCCCGGGTGGTGACCCCCTTCGGGCGGGCCATAAACCGCGAGATGTCCACGTCGTGGCGGGGCCGCGGCAGCGAGGCGGACAGCTTCCGCACGAGCGTGGAGTCCTGGCTCGACGATCTCACCGGTCAGGTCAAACTGATCGACAAGTCCGAGACCAAGCTCTCCGGACGCAGCGCCACCATCCCGGTGACTGTCCAGAACAACCTGGTCCAGGGTGTCGACCACCTTGTCCTGCGGCTCACCTCGACCATGCCGACCCGGCTGGAGATCGGCGGCAAGCCCTACTACGAGCAGCCCGTCGAGGTCTCCGGCGGCCACACCCAGTCCGTGAAGTTCTCCACCTCGGCCAATGCCAACGGCCGGGTGGAGGTCACCGCCCAGCTCTACACCGAGGACGGGCAGGAGTACGGCGCGCCCGTCCGGTTCGACGTGAAGGTCACCGAGGTCACACCGACGGTCATGCTGGTCATCGGCGGCGGCGTGCTGCTGCTGGTGCTCGCCGGCTTCCGGATGTACACCCAGCGCAAGCGGGCGGCCGCCCGGCGGGCCGAGGAGGACGACGGCCCCGAGGAAGCGAGCGAGGACACTCCGGACGCTCCCGACGCCCCGGAGCCCACCACCGCCCCGCAGACTTCCGACGCCTCGGAGACCACGCGACCAGAGGACACCGACAGGCCGGGGAACCCCGCTGCCCGTGGGGATCGTCTCCAGGAGGAGTCCGCCGCCGGGTCCCGGGCAGACGACCCGGAGCAGCCGAGTGACCTGACACCGGACACCGCACCGGAAAGCGCCGACCCGTCCGAGACGGGTGAGAGAGTGGACCGTTGAGCGATGTCGTGGCCGGTGGGCCAGGGACGATGAGGTGGGGTAACCATGAACGCGCCGTACGACGGTGAAAGCGGCCAGGGCGCGGCCGGTTCGGGCTACCCCGAGCCGCCGCCGGAGCCCGGCCAGGTCCCGCCGCAGCACGCGGCTGACATGTACCTCCAGGACGCCTACGACCAGGACCCCTACCGGGCCCGGGATCTCTCCGCCCAGGACCCGGTCGCCGAGGCGCTCTACGACCGTGCCGCGCACCCCCCGCCGGCTCCGGGCGGCTACCCGCAGCAGCCGCTGTACGGGCAGCCCGCCCAGTCGCCGTACGCCCCCGACCCGCATGTGTGGGCCCAGACCCCGGCACCCGAGCCGGACGGCCCGAGCCAGTACCTGCCGTACGGCGACAACCCGCGGACGACCCAGTTCGTGGGCGTCGACGACCTGGTCTCGCACTCCGGTGAGGAGCGCCACGAGCCGGACGCCTTCGCGCATCTCTTCCGCGACCAGCAGCAGAGCGGCTACCGGGACCCACAGCAGGGCGGCGGTCAGCTGCCGGCCGAGCCCGCGTCGGTGCCGGGTCCGGCATCCGCACCGGGCGGACCGGCGCGGATGCCGCAGTACCAGGCACCGTCGGCCCCCACTGCTCCCCCCGCCGGGGCCGACCAGACGATGAACCTCGGAGCCGTACCCGCCTCGGCCCCCGCCCCCGCCAAGAAGGGCGGGAAGGCCACGGGCCTGCTCAAGTCGAGCGCCGTGATGGCGGCGGGCACGATGGTCTCCCGCCTCACCGGCTTCGTCCGCTCCGCGCTGATCGTCTCCGCGCTCGGCGTCGGACTGCTCGGTGACACCTTCCAGGTCGCCTACCAGCTGCCGACGATGATCTACATCCTGACCGTCGGCGGCGGCCTCAACTCGGTCTTCGTACCGCAGCTGGTGCGTGCCATGAAGGAGGACGACGACGGCGGCGAGGCCTTCGCGAACCGCCTGCTGACCCTCGTCATGGTGGCGCTGGGCCTGCTCACCGCCGCCACCGTCGCAGCCGCGCCCTTCCTCATCCGCCTGCTGTCCGACTCGGTCGCCAGCGACCCGGCGGCCAACGAGGTCGGCATCACCTTCGTCCGCTACTTCCTGCCCTCGATCTTCTTCATGGGCATCCACGTGGTGATGGGTCAGATCCTCAACGCGCGGGGCAAGTTCGGCGCGATGATGTGGACCCCGGTCCTCAACAACATCGTCATCATCGTCACCCTCGGCCTGTTCATCTGGGTGTACGGCACGGCCGCGCACTCCGGTATGAAGGTCACCAGCATCCCGCCGGAGGGCCAGCGGCTCCTCGGCCTCGGCGTGCTGCTCGGCCTCATGGTCCAGTCCCTGGCGATGATCCCCTACCTGCGCGAGACCGGGTTCCGGCTGCGGCTGCGCTTCGACTGGCGGGGCCACGGCCTCGGCAAGGCCGCCACGCTCGCCAAGTGGACCGTGCTGTTCGTCCTCGCCAACCAGGCGGGTGCGCTCGTCGTCTCCCAGCTGTCGACCTCGGCGGGCAAGAGCTCCCCGGTCGACGGCACCGGCTTCGCGGCGTACGCCAACGCCCAGCTGATCTGGGGCCTGCCGCAGGCCATCATCACGGTCTCCCTGATGGCCGCCCTGCTGCCGCGGATCTCCCGCTCGGCCGCCGAGAACGACGCGGGTGCCGTCCGCGACGACATCTCCCAGGGGCTCCGGACGACCGCCGTCGCGATCGTCCCCATCGCCTTCGGATTCCTGGCCCTCGGGATTCCGATGTGCACCCTGATCTTCGGATCCTCGGGCACCAGCTCGGCTACCAACATGGGCTTCATGCTGATGGCCTTCGCCCTCGGCCTGATCCCCTACTCGGTGCAGTACGTCGTCCTGCGTGCCTTCTACGCCTACGAAGACACCCGCACGCCGTTCTACAACACGGTCATCGTCGCCGCGGTCAACGCGGGTGCCTCGATCGCCTGTTACCTGCTGCTCCCGGCCCGCTGGGCGGTGGCCGGCATGGCCGCCTCCTACGGCCTCGCCTACGCGATCGGCGTGGGTGTCGCCTGGCGGCGGCTGCGTCAGCGGCTCGGCGGCGACCTGGACGGCTCCCGGGTCACCCGCACCTACGCGAGGCTCTGCATCGCCTCCGTACCGGCCGCGCTGCTCAGTGGTGCAACCTGCTACGGCATCGGCCACACTCTGGGGCAGGGTGTGATCGGTTCCTTCGCCGCGCTGATGGCCGGCGGAGCCGTCCTGCTCGGCGTCTTCTACGTCGCCGCGCGCCGCATGCGCATCGAGGAGCTCAACTCCCTCGTGGGTATGGTGCGGGGGCGTCTGGGGCGCTGAGGCGAGGGTAAGCGCACAACCATCGTTCGCCGCCGCGTGTCGTGCATAGCGGGGGACTGTGGGCACAATTGGTTTCGGCGTCGGACAGCGTGCAACGGATGGGGAGGCAGGGAACGACGGTGGCGGAACGGAGCACGGCTGCCGTCGACGTGGCAGACAACAGCGGTGACAAGCCGCTGACCGCCAAGGCGGAGCAGTCCACGGCCGACGGGGTGGCCCAGAACCCGGAGCGGGACACGGACAGCGACCAGGCACAGGGAAGCGGCACAGCCGCGGGTGCTGAGAAGCAGACCGCACCCCCGGAACTGCACAGCGGACACAAACTGGCCAGACGCTACCGACTTGAGGAGTGCGTCACCCGTCTGGACGGATTCAGCAGTTGGCGTGCGGTGGACGAGAAACTCCGGCGTGCCGTCGGCGTCCACATCCTGCCCGCCGACCACACGCGCACCCGGGCGGTCCTGGCAGCCGCCCGTTCCGCCGCGCTGCTCGGCGATCCCAGGTTCGTACAGGTCCTGGACGCCGTCGAGGAGAACGACCTCGCCTACGTCGTGCACGAGTGGCTCCCGGACGCCACCGAACTGAGCGCACTGCTGGCGGCCGGACCGCTGGAACCGCACGACGCCTACCAGATGGTCAGTCAGATCGCCTCGGCCATGGCGGCCGCGCACCGCGAGGGGCTGGCCCATCTGCGCCTGAACCCGAACGCCGTGCTGCGTACCTCCACCGGTCAGTGGCGCATCCGCGGCCTCGCGGTGAACGCGGCGCTGCGCGGCATCAGTTCCGACACCCCGCAGCGCGCCGACACCGAGGCGATCGGCGCCCTGCTGTACGCGGCGCTGACCCAGCGCTGGCCGTACGAGAGCGACGCCTACGGTCTGGCCGGTCTGCCCAAGGACGTCGGTCTGATCGCACCCGACCAGGTCCGTGCCGGGGTCCACCGAGGTCTGTCCGAGCTCGCCATGCGGGCTCTGGTCAACGACGGCGCGACCGCCTCCCGGCACGAGTCCGCGTGCACCACTCCCGAGGAGCTGGTGAAGGCGATCGGCGAGATGCCCCGCATCCGCCCGCCGGAGCCGGCGTTCACGGCACCGCCCGAGTACCAGCGCACCACCTATCAGCAGGGCACCTACGGCCGTCCCACGCCGCCCGGCGTGACGCAGCCGATCCAGGCGCCGCCGCCCCCGCTCCAGAGCCGCACCGGCAAGGCGCTGAAGTGGGCCGTCTCGGCCCTGCTCATCGCCGCTCTGGGCCTGGGCAGCTGGCAGCTCGCGGACGCCCTGATGGAACAGGGCGACAAGTCCGGCGACACCAACAACAACCAGACGACGGACGACGGGGACAAGAGCAGCGCAAGCCCCGCGCCCGCCGCCGCGATAAAGATCCAGAACGCCCAGGAGTACGTCGCGGACGGCGGTGCCCAGCATCCGAACGACGTGAAGCTGACCTACGACGGCAGCACCTCGACGTACTGGAAGACCAAGAGCTTCACGGACGGTCCCGAGCTGGCCCCCTACAAGGCCGGTGTAGGCATCGTCTACGACCTCGGCTCCGCCAAGGAACTCGCCACGGGGACCATCTCCCTTCGCTACGCTGGCGATCACACAACGGTTGACCTGTACGCGGCCGACTCGCTGTCCCCGGGGTCGATCAGCTCGATGACGAAGATCGGCTCCATCACCACCACCGGAAACACCGCCACGGTGAAGGTCAGCAAGAAGGTGAAGAGCCAGTACGTCCTCGTGTGGCTCACCGCCGTGCCGTACTCGGGCAACGACTCCACCGCGTATGCCGGAGCCGGCTACAAGCAGGCCATCACCGAAGTGAAGTTCACAGGCTGACGTCTCACCGGCGGCACCGAAGGCGGAGGGGGCAGATGGCGGAGGGCGCCGGATACGGCGGAGTGAGCGATCAGGACCTGCTCGCCCGCCATGTGGAAGGCGACCCCGATGCCTTCGGTGAGATCGTGCGACGGCACCGGGACCGGCTCTGGGCGGTCGCCCTGCGGACCCTGGGGGACCGCGAGGAGGCCGCTGACGCCGTCCAGGACGCCCTCGTCTCCGCCTACCGGGCCGCCCACACCTTCCGGGGCCAGTCGGCCGTCACAACGTGGCTGCACCGGATCACGGTGAACGCCTGCCTCGACCGCGCCCGCAAGGCGGCCTCCCGCAAGACCGCACCCGTCGATGACACGGAGCGGCTGGAGCAGCTGTTGGAGCCGCATGAATCGGCCTCCGCTCCGGCCGAGCGGAACGATCTGCACCGCCAGCTCCTGGAAGCCCTCGGCACCCTGCCCCACGACCAGCGGGCCGCCCTCGTCCTGGTCGACATGCAGGGCTACCCGGTCGCCGAGGCGGCCCAAATCCTCGATGTCCCCACGGGGACGGTGAAGAGTCGCTGTGCTCGCGGCAGAGCCAGACTCCTGCCGCTGCTCACCCATCTACGGCCGGAAAGCACCGGTGACGAAAACTACCCGGACCGGGTACGGAACCGGGCGGAGGGGACATCCGTCCCACCCGCAACGGGGTCTCAGGACGGGGGCCCGCAGAACACCGGGCCGAGTGATTCAGCCCCAGTGAAGGGCGGAGGTGGGCGAGCGTGACTTCGACGGCAGACACGACGGGGCACCCGGACGTCACGGAGATCTCCGACCTCACCGAGGATCTGCTGCCGCCTGTCCGGACCGCGGAAGTACGACGGCACCTGGACGAGTGCGAGCTCTGCGCCGACGTCCACGCCTCGCTGGCGGAGATCCGGGGCCTGCTGGGCGCGCTGCCCGGTCCACCGCGCATGCCGGCCGATGTCGCGGGCCGGATCGACGCCGCACTCGCCGCCGAGGCACTGCTGAACGCCACGGCACCCGAGGCACATGTTTCACGTGAAACATCGCCCCACGAGACCTCGTCCCCAGGAGACCGACCCGCCGGACGGCCGAGTGCCTCCGTCGGTCCCGGCCGCAAGAAGAACGGACGCGCCCGCGGCCCACGCCGCCGGACAGTCGTTCTCGGCGCTGTCCTCACTGCCGCCGTCCTGGGTGCCGGCTCCTTCTTCCTCCAGTCACTCGGCGGGAACGGACCGACGACAGCTCAGGGCAAGCCGACGAACTCCGCCGGGACCTTCTCCAAGAGCACCCTCCAGGGCCAGGTGAAGGATCTCCTCGGCACCAAGGTGAACACGCAGCGCGGCTCTCAGAAGCCCTTCAACGTGGAGTCCCAGGACACCGGCCGACCAAGCTCGTCACAGAGCCCGAAGGTCCTGATCCAGCCCTCGGAGCAGGTGCCCTCATGCGTCCGCCAGGGCATCAGCCAGACCGGCGATGTCCTCGGTGTGAAGAAGGGGACCTACGAGGGGAAGGACGCCTACCTCGTCGTGCTCCCCGACTCCTCCGATACGTCCCGCGTGACGGCGTACGTGGTCGACGCGTCCTGTGTCGGCAAGGCATCCGCCTCCCCCGGCAAGCTTCTCCTGACGGAGTCCCTGACTCACCCCTGAGGGTTGCCCGGGAACGGCTTCGCAGAGCGAACGCGCATCGTCTCGTCCCAGCGTGGAAATCCGTACGGTGTGGGATGCCCGTGTGCCCGGACACAGCGGGAATGCGCGCCCCTTAGGATCCGTTGGGTGGGGTGTGAGCTTCTGACAGGAGCTCCCACCGGTCGAATGACGTAGACCAGAGACGAGGAATCAAGCCGTGAGCGACGTCCGTAACGTGATCATCATCGGCTCCGGGCCCGCCGGCTACACGGCGGCGCTCTACACCGCGCGCGCGTCGCTGAAGCCCCTGGTGTTCGAGGGGGCTGTCACTGCGGGCGGCGCCCTGATGAACACCACCGAGGTGGAGAACTTCCCGGGCTTCCGCGACGGCATCATGGGCCCCGACCTCATGGACAACATGCGCGCCCAGGCCGAGCGCTTCGGCGCCGAGCTGGTTCCGGACGACATCGTCTCCGTCGACCTGAGCGGTGAGATCAAGACCGTCACCGACACCGCCGGCACGGTTCACAAGGCGAAAGCCGTCATCGTCACCACCGGCTCCCAGCACCGCAAGCTCGGCCTGCCGAACGAGGACGCCCTCTCTGGACGCGGTGTCTCCTGGTGTGCCACCTGTGACGGGTTCTTCTTCAAGGACCAGGACATCGCCGTGATCGGCGGCGGCGACACCGCGATGGAGGAGGCTACCTTCCTCTCCCGGTTCGCCAAGTCCGTGACGATCGTCCACCGCCGGAACAGCCTGCGTGCCTCCAAGGCGATGCAGGAGCGTGCCTTCGCCGACCCGAAGATCAAGTTCGCCTGGGACAGCGAGATCGCCGAGGTCCAGGGCGAGCAGAAGCTGGCCGGCTTGAAGCTGCGCAACGTCAAGACCGGCGAGCTCACCGACCTCCCGGTCACCGGCCTGTTCATCGCGATCGGCCACGACCCGCGCACCGAGCTCTTCAAGGGCCAGCTGGACCTCGACGAGGAGGGCTACCTGAAGGTCGCCTCGCCCTCGACGCGCACCAACGTGACGGGTGTGTTCGCCGCCGGTGACGTGGTGGACCACACCTACCGCCAGGCGATCACCGCGGCCGGCACCGGCTGCTCCGCTGCTCTCGACGCCGAGCGTTTCCTCTCCGCCCTCGCGGACGAGGAGAAGGCGGAGCACGAGACGACCTCTGTCTGACCTTTCCCCCTTCCGCCCCACCGCACGATCAAGTAAAGGAGCCAGCCGTGGCCGGCACTCTGAAGCATGTGACCGACGCCGACTTCGAAGAGGTCGTCCTCAAGAGCGACAAGCCCGTCCTGGTGGACTTCTGGGCCGAGTGGTGCGGCCCGTGCCGCCAGATCGCCCCGTCGCTTGAGGCGATCGCCGCTGAGCACGGCGAGAAGATCGAGATCGTCAAGCTGAACATCGACGAGAACCCGAACACGGCGGCCAAGTATGGCGTCATGTCGATCCCGACCCTGAACGTCTACCAGGGTGGCGAGGTCGCCAAGACCATCGTCGGTGCCAAGCCGAAGGCCGCGCTTGTCCGCGACCTTGAGGACTTCATCGCCGAGTGATGTTTCACGTGAAACACGAATGGGCCAACCCCTCGGGGTTGGCCCATTCGCTTTGAGGCGCTCACAGCGGCCGCAGCGCCGGTTCCTTCTGTACGGCCCCCAGAAGCCGGTCGAGCGCCATCTCCACGTCTTCCTTCCAGGAGAGCGTCGTCCGCAGCTCCAGCCGCAGCCGAGGGTGTGAGGGGTGCTGCCGGACCGTCTTGAAGCCGACGGCCAGCAGATGGTCGGCGGGAAGCAGACAGGCGGGTTCCTTGTAGCGGGCGTCTCCGAACGCCTCGATCGCCTTGAAGCCCCGCCGCAGCAGATCCTTGGCGACCGTCTGCACCATCACCCGTCCGAGCCCCTGCCCCTGATAGCCGGGCATGATGAAGCTGGTCATGAGCTGCACCGCGTCCGGCGACACCGGGCTGGTGGGGAACGCCGTGGACCGCGGGACATAGGCCGGGGGAGCGTAGAGCACAAAACCCACCGGCAGGTCATCGACATAGACCACTCGGCCGCACGAGCCCCAGTCGAGCAGGACAGAGGAGATCCAGGACTCCTTCTCCAGCGCGGATCTCCCCGCTCTCACCGCTGCTTCGCCGCTGACGGGATCCAGTTCCCAGAAGACACACGAGCGACAGCGCTGGGGAAGGTCCTGAAGGTTGTCCAGCGTGAGCGGTACGAGCCGACGCCCCATGAAGGCTGTTCCTCGCTTCCTTCGCCCGCAGCATCGCGAGCGGCTGCCAGAGCGCTGCGTTCCCTGAGCAGACTGCCGAAGAATCCGACGGTCGCGCCCAGTCCCAGACCCGCGCTCACCAGTCCGGTGCGGCTCATCGATCGCATGGCCCTCGCCTCTCTCAGAGGTGCTGCCAGCTGCCAGGTGGATGCGCCATACCTTTCGCATCGTATCCACACAGCGATTCCATCGATACCGCCTGAAAGCAAAGAGCGGACCGTGTACCGATACACACCGGACACGATCCGCTCTCCAAGCGACAGGTCACCGGCCGGGCGGGAAAGACCCGGTCTCGGGACGGTCAGTCCACGAACTCCTCGGATTCTTCGGAGGCCGAGGAGTCACCGTCGTGGATCCCCTGGTGCAGAACCGGCCCCTCACCCGGGGCGAGCGTGCCGAGGATTCGCTCAAGGTCTTCCATGGAGGCGAACTCTACGGTGATCTTGCCCTTCTTCTGGCCCAGGTCGACCTTCACCCGTGTCTCGAAACGGTCCGAGAGCCGGGTCGCGAGGTCGCTCAGCGCCGGGGAGACCCGGCCGCCGGCCCGCGGTCCCTTCGCGCGCGTCGCCGTCTGGGGGCGCGAACCCATGAGGGTCACGATCTCCTCGACGGCCCGCACCGACAGTCCCTCGGCGACGATCCGGTGGGCCAGCCGGTCCTGCTCGTCCGAGTCGTCGACGGAGAGCAGCGCCCGAGCGTGCCCGGCCGACAGGACTCCGGCGGCCACCCGGCGCTGGACCGCCGGGGAGAGCTTCAGCAGCCGCAGCGTGTTGGAGACCTGTGGGCGGGACCGCCCGATACGGTCGGCCAGCTGGTCATGCGTGCAGTTGAAGTCCTTCAGCAGCTGGTCGTAGGCGGCAGCCTCTTCCAGCGGGTTCAGCTGAGCGCGGTGCAGGTTCTCCAGCAACGCGTCCAGGAGGAGCTTCTCGTCGTCCGTCGCCCGGACGATCGCCGGGATCGCGTCCAGGCCCGCCTCACGGCAGGCCCGCCAGCGCCGCTCGCCCATGATGAGCTCGTAGCGGGAAGGGCCCAACTGCCGCACGACGACAGGCTGGAGGAGGCCGACCTCCTGGATGGAGGTGACGAGTTCCTGGAGAGCGTCCTCGTCGAAGACCTCACGCGGCTGACGCGGGTTCGGCGCGATGTCGTCGAGGGGGATCTCCGCGAAGTGGGCGCCCATCGGAGGAGCGGGCGTCTCCGCACCACCTCCGACTCCGAACACCGACGGTTCCTCGGTTTCATAGGAGACAGCGGGCAACGTCGTCACCTTGGCTGCGGCGACCCCACGGTCGGTCGTCAGCACCGGAACCGTGGCAGGGGACGGCGCTGCCGGTCCCCCTACGGCCGCCTGGGCCGGGTTCTTCTCGGTCGGGGCAGCTGGGATCAGTGCACCGAGCCCACGGCCCAGTCCCCTCCGTCGCTCGCTCACTGGATCCCCTCCACCATGCTCGGGTTGGTCTGAGCGCCGATATGGGCCTGTGTCGGGTCGTAGCTGACTCCAACGCCCTTCAGCGCGATTTCTCGGGCCGCCTCAAGGTAGGAGAGGGCACCGCTCGATCCAGGATCGTAGGTCAGTACCGTCTGCCCGTAGCTCGGCGCCTCGGAGATGCGGACGGAGCGGGGAATGCTCGTCCGCAGCACCTCGTCGCCGAAGTGGCTGCGCACCTCGTCCGCGACCTGGGACGCAAGACGCGTCCGGCCGTCGTACATGGTGAGCAGGATGGTCGACACGTGCAGGTCGGGGTTGAGGTGCCCCCGTACCAGGTCGACGTTGCGAAGCAACTGACCGAGGCCCTCCAGCGCGTAGTACTCACACTGGATCGGGATGAGCACCTCGGCGCCCGCGACGAGAGCGTTGACCGTCAGCAGGCCGAGTGAGGGCGGGCAGTCGATGAGGATGTAGTCCAGCGGCTGCTCGTACGCCTGGATCGCCCGTTGCAGCCGGCTCTCCCGTGCCACCAGGGACACCAGCTCGATCTCCGCACCGGCGAGATCGATCGTGGCGGGGGCGCAGAAGAGGCCTTCGACATCCACCACCGGCTGGACGACCTCGGCCAGTGGCCTGCTGTCAACCAACACGTCATAGATGGAAGGAACTTCGGCGTGATGGTCGATACCCAGCGCAGTGGACGCATTGCCCTGTGGGTCGAGATCGATCACCAGGACGCGACCGCCGTGCAGGGCCAGGGAAGCGGCAAGGTTGACCGTCGTGGTCGTCTTGCCGACACCGCCCTTCTGGTTGGCGACCACCATGACTCTGGTCTGCTCCGGACGTGGCAGACCTTCGCCGGCGCGACCCAGAGCCTCCACAGCGAGTTGGGCAGCACGGCCGATGGGAGTGTCGTCCATCGGAGGCGGTGTTTCACGTGAAACATCCGCCCCCATCGACTCGGTACGGGGACCGGGGACCGGATCGGTCATCGGTCCCGCGATGTTGGCGTCGGACCGCAAGGATTCACTCTCCTCGACTTCAGGCTCGCAATGAACAGAGCCTCCCATGTCTTCGGGGTCGCGAACCAGTGAGGCCTGGTGTTCTGTGGAGAAATCCACCTCTGTGGACAACTCCATGCCCCGCAGGGAGGACGGAGTGTCACCAGAGGCTCCCTCTCTGAGGGAACCGAGGGGCTTTCGGTCGCGTGGTTCGGCCGCGGCTCGGCCCCGACCGATGATGCCGTGTAGCAGTGAGCGACGTTTCACGTGAAACACGATGCACAGCCAGCAGTACCGAAAAGCCGCGACACTCCGTCATGCGTAGGTTTGGCAGCTTGTGTGGAGTACGTCTGGCCGTCGGGACGGATCAGCGGCGCCTACGTGCCCTCCCCGTACGGGCCGCCTTCGCACGCTTGGCCGCGAATCGCACACCGCCGGGGCTCTCCCCGACCTCCACACGGACAACGGTCGACAGCGGATCCACCACGCCCTCACCCACATGCAGGATGGACGTGGACACCGCACCGAGCTTGGTCAGCGCGGTAGCCGCGGCCTTCAGTTCCTCCTCCGCCGTGTCCCCCTTGAGGGCGAGCATCTCGCCGTAGGGACGCAGCAGCGGGATACCCCAGGTGGCCAGCCGGTCCAGTGGAGCCACGGCACGGGCCGTCACCACATGCACCGGAGGCAGCTTGCCCATGACCTCCTCGGCGCGGCCACGGACCACGGTCACATGGTCCAGGCCGAGCAGCTCGACGACCTCGGTCAGGAAGTTGGTGCGCCGCAGCAGGGGCTCCAGCAGGGTGATGTTGAGGTCCTCCCGGACCAGCGCCAGCGGAATGCCTGGCAGGCCGGCTCCGGAACCCACGTCGCACACCGTCACCCCCTCGGGGACGGCCTCCGACAGCACCGCACAGTTCAGCAGGTGCCGCTCCCACAGGCGGGGCACTTCCCGTGGGCCGATCAGACCACGCTGCACGCCTGCCTCGGCGAGCAGCTCCGCGTAGCGGACCGCATCGGCGTAGCGCTCGCCGAACACTTCCCGCGCCTGTTCAGGCGCCGGGGGGAGCTCCGCAGCCTCCGTCACGGGGACCGTCCTTCCGTACAGCGCCGGCGCTGTACGCACCGGCCACCAGAACTACCAGGCTGACAAAGTTCGGCCCCGCCTGCTCAACAGACGGGGCCGGTAAGGCATGGGGACCACTCAGGCGGGCAGCACGACGACGAACCGCTGCGGCTCCTCGCCCTCCGACTCGCTGCGCAGTCCGGCCGACTTGACCGCGTCGTGCACGACCTTGCGCTCGAACGGGGTCATCGGCTTGAGCTTCACGGGCTCGCCGGTGTTCTTCACCTCGGCAGCGGCCTTGGCACCCAGCTCGGAGAGCTCGGCACGCTTCTTGGCCCGGTAGCCCGCGATGTCGAGCATCAGCCGACTGCGGTCACCGGTCTCCCGGTGCACGGCCAGGCGGGTCAGCTCCTGGAGCGCCTCCAGCACCTCCCCGTCGCGGCCGACCAGCTTCTGGAGGTCGCGGGTGCCCGAGTCGCTGATGATCGACACGGAGGCGCGATCGGCCTCGACATCCATGTCGATGTCGCCGTCGAGGTCGGCGATGTCCAGCAGACCTTCGAGGTAGTCCGCCGCGATCTCGCCCTCCTGCTCCAGGCGGGTCAGGGTGTCTGCACCCTCGGCAGCGGCGGAGGTGGTGCCTTCCGTCACGGGATGGGCTCCTTCTTACTTCTTGGACGGGGACTTGGGGCGCTGCGGACCGCCCTTGCGCTGACCGGACTGGGCCCTGCTACGGCCGTTGGAACCGCTCTTCGGGGCCTGCTGGGCAGCCGGCTTGGCGTCCTGCGGCTCGTCGGACTTCTCCAGCGAGGTCGGCTCCGCCGAAGCCGACGAATCCGAAACCGACGAATCCGAAGAGGCCGAGTCCGAAGAAGCCGACGTGGAGTCGCCGGCCGCCTTCGGTCCGCCGGACTGCCGCTGGGCCTTGGACTGGCGCTTCGGCTGCTGGCGCTTGGCGGCACCGGCGGCCGTGATGCCGTCCTCGGTCTGCGCGACGGCCTGGGCCTCGCCCTTCACCACGGTGCCGTCGGCCTGGGCCGTGAGGCCGGCCTTGGTCAGCGCGTTGATGAACGTGCGCTCGAACTCGTTGCGGTCCCGGCCCTTGGCGACGATCGCCTTGACGATGGTCTTCTCGCTGCGCCGACGGGTCTTGCCGTGGTGCGTGACGTGGCTGGTGAGGCGCTCCAGGTACGCGGCCTGGGCCTTGGAACCCGGGGTCGGGTTGTTGCGGATGACGTACATCTGCTGGCCCATGGTCCACACGTTGGTGGTCAGCCAGTAGACGAGGACACCGACCGGGAAGTTGATACCGAAGACGGCGAACATGACGGGGAAGACGTACATCAGCATCTTCTGCTGCTGCATGAACGGCGTCTTCACGGTGGTGTCGACGTTCTTCGTCATCAGCTGGCGCTGCGTGTAGAACTGCGACGCCGACATCAGGACGATCATGACCGCGGTCACGACCCGGACGTCCGTGAGGGAGGCACCGAGGGCCTCCACCTTCGCGGAGCCGTCCGTGAACTTGGCGGCGAGCGGGGCCCCGAAGATGTGGGCTTTACGGGCACTGTTGAGCAGCGACTCGTTGATGACACCGATCGTGGTGCCCGTCGCGATGCCGTTGAGCACGTGGTACAGGGCGAAGAAGAACGGGGACTGCGCCAGGATGGGAAGGCACGAGGAGAGCGGGTTGGTACCCGACTCCTTGTACAGCTTCATCATCTCTTCGGACTGGCGCTGCTTGTCGTTCTTGTAGCGCTCCTGGATCTTCTTCATCTCGGGCTGCAGCGTCTGCATGGCCCGGGTCGCCTTGATCTGCTTCACGAAGAGCGGGATCAGGCAGATGCGGATCAGGATCACCAGGGACACGATGGACAAGCCCCAGGCCCAGCCCGTGTCGGGACCGAAGATCTTCCCGTACACCGAGTGGAACTGGACGATGACCCATGAGACGGGTGTCGTGATGAAGCTGAACAGGCTGGCAATCGTGTCCACTAATCATGCTCCTTGGGCATGGGACGAAGTCTCTGCGGCCGGGCTCGAAGGAAGCTCGGAAGGAGGCTTCTCCTCGGTGGCCGGTTCGGCGGCGGAGGGCCCGCCCCTGCGTGCACGCCAGGCGTCACGCAGCATTTCGTGCCACCGCGGGCGCTTGCGCGGCGGGACATGGTCCACACCGCCCAGCGACCACGGATTGCACCGCAGGATGCGCCAGGCCGTGAGTGCCGTGCCCTTGATCGCACCGTGCCGGTCGATGGCCGTGTAGCCGTAGTGGGAACACGACGGGTAGTACTTGCACACCGGCCCCAGCAGTGGACTGATCGTCCACTGGTACAGCTTGATCAGAGCCAGCAGTGGGTACTTCATCGCGCGCCCCCTCCCAGCAGCCGCTCGATGGCGGCGTCCAGGTCTCGGGCCAGCTGTGCATGGTCGGCGTCGCCCGCTCCGGGCAGCGCTCGTACGACTACCAGGCTACCGGGGGGAAACAGGGTGACTCGCTCACGCATCAGATGACGCAGTCTGCGCTTCACTGTGTTGCGCACGACGGCACCACCCACGGCCTTGCTCACGACGAAACCCGCACGCGTCGGGGGAGCGCTCTCCCCAGGCGCGTGCGGGTCCGTGGCACCGCTACGAAGGTGGACGACGAGGGACGGGCGGCCGGCCCGGCGACCCCGTCGTACCGCGGTCGCGAAGTCCTCGCGCCGCCTCAGCCGATGCTCGGTAGGCAGCACGACGTCATGACCTGATCGGGATCAGGCGGACAGGCTGGCGCGACCCTTGGCACGACGGTTCGCGAGAATCGCGCGACCGGCACGGGTACGCATCCGCAGGCGGAAGCCGTGGGTCTTCGCGCGACGACGGTTGTTCGGCTGGAAGGTGCGCTTGCTCACTCGGGGGCTCCAGAAATCAAATCGGGTGTGGCGGGTGCCGTCCTGGCTGTCACCGTGCGCCCACGAGTAGCTCGCATCACGCCCGAGTGCACCGCTTCCCGATCACCTTCAGCGATCTGTGCCCATCGGAGGCAGGCGGCAGCAGCCATCGACAACTCGACCTGGTTACGGTACGCGGGGCTACGCCATTCGGTCAAACCAGCGGTGACGGAGAGACACTATCCACAGGCTGGGGACAACAACTTGAACCGCAGCCGCCACGCTGACTACCGTGGCTGAACTCCGATTCGTTCCTTTATCCCCGCCCGACCTGATTTTCATCCCGACCCGTCCTCGAACCACACGTTCGTGGGACCTGTGAGAGAGCGTGCCCTGTGGCTGACGTACCTGCCGATCTTGCCGCAGTGTGGCCACGAGTACTGGAGCAGCTCCTCGGTGAGGGCCGCGGTCAGGGTGTGGAGGCGAAGGACGAGCACTGGATCCGCCGCTGCCAGCCGCTCGCGCTGGTCGCGGACACCGCGCTGCTCGCCGTACCGAACGAATTCGCGAAGAACGTGCTGGAGGGCCGTCTCGCACCGATCGTCAGCGAGACCCTGAGCCGCGAGTGCGGGCGGCCGATCCGGATCGCGATCACCGTGGACGAGTCCGCGGGCGAGCCCCCGGCCCCGCCGGCACCGCCCGTGCAGACGCCGCGTTACGAGGAGCCCGAGCTCCCGTCGTCGCAGTACGACGGAGGGTACGGCCGGCACCGCGCCGACCAGCTGCCGGACCAGGGCGGCCATGACCAGCTCCCCACCGCCCGCCCCGCCTACCCCTCCGAGTACCAGCGCCCCGAGCCCGGCGCCTGGCCGCGCCCCGGGCAGGACGAGTACGGCTGGCAGCAGCCACGGCTCGGCTTCCCCGAGCGCGACCCCTACGCCTCGCCGTCCCAGGCCCCGTACCGCTCGGACGGCTACGGCGGCCAGGACTCGTACGCCCAGGAGTACCGCCCGCAGCAGCCGCCGGCCCGGCCGCCGTACGAGCAGCAGCGCCCGGGGTACGAACCGCAGCGCCCGGACTACGACCGTTCGGACTACGAGCGGCCCGAGTACGACCGGTCCGACTACGACCGGGACTCCGGGCGCCGGGAACTGCCCGAGCCCCCGGGCGGGCCGGGCCAGGGGCACCGGGGCGGTCCCGGACGGCCGGACCTGCAGAGCGCCGGTGGATCCGGGCCGCACGGCGGGAAGCCCACCCCGGCCGGCGGCCCCGGCGAGCCGACCGCCCGGCTGAACCCGAAGTACCTCTTCGACACGTTCGTCATCGGCGCGTCCAACCGCTTCGCGCACGCGGCCGCGGTCGCCGTCGCCGAGGCGCCCGCGAAGGCGTACAACCCCCTCTTCATCTACGGGGAGTCGGGGCTCGGCAAGACGCACCT
The DNA here is from genome assembly GCF_014645815.1 of Streptomyces fuscichromogenes. Taxonomy (GTDB): domain Bacteria; phylum Actinomycetota; class Actinomycetes; order Streptomycetales; family Streptomycetaceae; genus Streptomyces; species Streptomyces fuscichromogenes. Next base: position 252,121 of record NZ_BMML01000005.1, read on the forward strand.
GCTGCACGCGATCGGGCACTACGCGCGGAGCCTCTACCCGGGCACCCGCGTGCGGTACGTGAGCTCGGAGGAGTTCACCAACGAGTTCATCAACTCGATCCGCGACGGCAAGGGCGACAGCTTCCGCAAGCGCTACCGCGAGATGGACATCCTGCTCGTCGACGACATCCAGTTCCTCGCGGACAAGGAGTCGACGCAGGAGGAGTTCTTCCACACCTTCAACACGCTCCACAACGCGAACAAGCAGATCGTGCTCTCCAGCGACCGGCCGCCCAAGCAGCTGGTCACGCTGGAGGACCGGCTGCGGAACCGGTTCGAGTGGGGTCTGATCACCGACGTCCAGCCCCCGGAACTGGAGACGCGGATCGCGATCCTCCGCAAGAAGGCGGTGCAGGAGCAGCTGAACGCGCCGCCGGAGGTCCTGGAGTTCATCGCCTCCCGCATCTCGCGCAACATCCGTGAGCTGGAGGGCGCGCTGATCCGGGTGACGGCGTTCGCGTCGCTCAACCGGCAGCCGGTCGACCTGGGCCTCACCGAGATCGTGCTCAAGGACCTGATCCCCGGGGGGCAGGACTCCACACCGGAGATCAGCGCCACGGCGATCATGGCGGCGACCGCGGACTACTTCGGGCTCACGGTCGAGGACCTGTGCGGCAGCTCGCGCGGCCGGCAGCTGGTCACGGCGCGGCAGATCGCGATGTACCTGTGCCGGGAGCTGACGGACCTGTCGCTGCCGAAGATCGGGGCGCAGTTCGGGAACCGGGACCACACGACCGTCATGCACGCCGACCGGAAGATCCGGGCCCTGATGGCGGAGCGGCGGTCGATCTACAACCAGGTGACGGAGCTGACGAACCGGATCAAGAACGGGTAGCGGTCGGCGGTCCGGCCGACCGGTTCTACGCCGTTCAGGGCGCCCTCGGGAGAGATCCCGGGGCGCCCTTTTGGCGTCCTGGGGTGCTTCGGCAGTGGGTCGCCGCGGGCCGGTGGGGGCTGGTCGCGCAGTTCCCCGCGCCCTTGGAGGGGCGCTGCAGCGAGGTCCGCTGTTCGATTACCTGCCTGGTTACGGGCGTCCTCCACAGATTTGCCGACTTTCTTGCGTCCACACCCTGGGGACTGTGAAGTTGTCCCGAACGTCGTCCACAGGCTGGGGGTTGAAAGAGCATCAGGGCAGCTCAGGTGGCTGTGGAATCGTGGACAACGGATCTCCACAGCCTGTGGACCAAAAAATGATCCACAGGCTGTGTACGAAGTTGTCCACCGGTAGCCCACAGGCTGAGGGGCAGTTGTCCCCAGCGATCCCCGGCTTCTCCACACCGTTGTCCACTGTTCGGCAACGCGACGCGCCTGCTCACCGAGTCGAGTGAAAGGCGTCACATCAAGGTGCCGGGTTGGGCTGTGGGAAAGGTGGGTAAAGCTGGGGACGGTGTTGGGGAGAACTCCCCTCGGGCTGTGCACGGCGTGTGCAGAACTTTCTGTTCTCCACAGCGACACCTAGTTGTCCACCGGCTCCACCCACAGGGGCAGTGGACAAAATCTCGCCCCTGAGCTGGGCAAACGAGGTTATCCACGGTATCCACAGCCCCTACTACTACTGACAACTAGAGAGAGCTCGGAATCCGTTTCGAAGAGGGCCCTGTGCACAACTCGCTCTTCGGCCTCTGACCGCGCCTCGTCACGACTTGACCCCGAGGGGCACCAGCTGTCAGTGCGGTGCGTCAGACTGGTCCCCGGTGTTCTTCCCCTCCTCGGGGCCGACGACACCGGGACAGACGACGAAGACGCAGCAGGGCGAGAAGCCCCGGCAACAGCAGGAGGCGGGCTTACGGTGAAGATCCGGGTGGAACGCGACGTACTCGCGGAGGCAGTGGCCTGGGCGGCACGCAGCCTCCCGGCCCGTCCGCCGGCGCCGGTCCTCGCCGGCCTGCTGCTGAAGGCGGAGGACGGGCAGCTGAGCCTGTCCAGCTTCGACTACGAGGTCTCCGCGCGGGTCAGCGTCGAGACCGAGGTCGAGGAGGAGGGCACGGTCCTCGTCTCCGGCCGGCTGCTCGCCGACATCTGCCGTGCGCTCCCCAACCGGCCGGTGGAGATTTCCACAGACGGTGTACGGGCGACGGTGGTCTGTGGATCGTCCCGGTTCACGCTGCACACCCTGCCGGTGGAGGAGTACCCGTCCCTGCCGCAGATGCCGAACGCGACCGGCACGGTCCCCGGCGAGGTCTTCGCCTCCGCCGTGTCCCAGGTGGCCATCGCCGCCGGGCGGGACGACACGCTGCCGGTGCTCACCGGTGTGCGGATCGAGATCGAGGGCGACACGGTCACCCTGGCCTCCACCGACCGCTACCGCTTCGCGGTCCGCGAGTTCCTGTGGAAGCCGGAGAACCCGGAGGCCTCCGCGGTCGCCCTGGTGCCCGCCAAGACGCTCCTGGACACCGCCAAGGCCCTCACGAGCGGCGACAGCGTCATCCTGGCCCTGTCCGGCTCCGGCGCGGGCGAGGGGCTCATCGGTTTCGAGGGCGCCGGTCGGCGTACCACCACGCGGCTGCTCGAAGGCGACCTGCCCAAGTACCGCACGCTGTTCCCGACCGAGTTCAACTCCGTCGCCGTGATCGAGACCGCCCCCTTCGTGGAGGCCGTCAAGCGCGTCGCCCTGGTCGCCGAGCGGAACACCCCGGTGCGGCTCAGCTTCGAGCAGGGCGTGCTGATCCTGGAGGCCGGTTCCAGCGACGACGCACAGGCTGTGGAAAGGGTCGACGCGCAGCTGGAGGGCGACGACATCTCGATCGCCTTCAACCCGACCTTCCTGCTCGACGGCCTCAGCGCCATCGACTCGCCGGTCGCGCAGCTGTCGTTCACGACGTCCACGAAGCCGGCGCTGCTGAGCGGCAAGCCGGCCGTGGACGCCGAGGCGGACGAGGCGTACAAGTACCTGATCATGCCGGTGCGGCTCAGCGGCTGACCGTCTGTTCACAGCTGTCCACAGCTGTGCACGGTGCCGGGTACCTCCTGTGGGTGCCCGGCATGGTGACCGGCCTTGTGGTCGGCACGGTGGCCGGGTGGGTTTCCCCAGGTGAGCGGCTATGCCCACAACTGTGCACAAAGGGTCGCGATTAGGCTCGGACACGGGTACGAACGTGCCTCTCCTGCCACACCGCAACCTAAGGAACCAACTGATGGAGCTCGGTCTCGTCGGCCTCGGCAAGATGGGCGGCAACATGCGCGAGCGGATCCGCCGCGCCGGCCACACCGTCGTCGGATACGACCGCAACCCGGACCTCGCCGATGTCCACAGCCTGGAAGAGCTTGTGGGCAAGCTCAGCGGGCCGCGCGTGGTGTGGGTGATGGTCCCGGCCGGGGCGCCGACGCAGGCCACCATCGACGAGCTGGCCGAGCTCCTGGAGCCCGGTGACGTGGTCGTCGACGGCGGTAACTCGCGCTGGACGGACGACGAGAGGCACGCCGAGGAGCTGGCCGCCAAGGGGATCGGCTTCGTCGACTGCGGGGTCTCCGGCGGCGTCTGGGGCCTGGCGAACGGCTACGCGCTGATGTACGGCGGCGACGCCGAGCACGTCGAGCGGGTCCGGCCGGTCTTCGACGCACTCAGGCCCGAGGGCGACTTCGGTTCGGTGCACGCCGGCAAGGTCGGCGCGGGCCACTTCGCGAAGATGGTCCACAACGGCATCGAGTACGCGATGATGCAGGCCTACGCTGAGGGCTGGGAGCTCCTGGAGAAGGTCGACTCCGTCACGGACGTGCGCGAGGTCTTCCGCTCCTGGCAGGAAGGGACGGTCATCCGCTCCTGGCTGCTCGACCTCGCGGTGAACGCCCTCCACGAGGACGAGCACCTGGACCGGCTGAAGGGTTATGCACAGGACTCCGGCGAGGGCCGGTGGACTGTGGAGGCGGCCATAGACAACGCGGTGCCGCTGCCCGCGATCACCGCCTCGCTGTTCGCGCGGTTCACCTCCCGCCAGGAGGACTCGCCGCAGATGAAGATGATCGCCGCGCTGCGCAACCAGTTCGGCGGCCACGCCGTCGAGGCGAAGTAGCCGGGCAAGAGCAAAAAGAGCGACGAAACAGCAGGTCACGGGGAGGTCGGCGAAACACCCATGCACGTCACGCATCTGTCGCTGGCCGACTTCCGCTCCTACGCCCGGGTCGAGGTCCCGCTCGATCCGGGCGTCACCGCCTTCGTCGGCCCCAACGGCCAGGGCAAGACCAACCTCGTCGAGGCCGTCGGCTATCTGGCCACCCTCGGCAGCCACCGGGTCGCCTCCGACGCTCCGCTGGTCCGCATGGGCGCCGACCGGGCGATCGTCCGGGCCCAGGTCCGGCAGGGCGACCGGCAGCAACTGGTCGAGCTGGAGCTCAACCCCGGCAAGGCCAACCGCGCCCGCATCAACAGGTCCTCGCAGGTCAGACCGCGTGACGTGCTGGGGATCGTAAGGACCGTGCTGTTCGCGCCCGAGGATCTCGCGCTGGTGAAGGGCGATCCCGGTGAGCGGCGGCGTTTCCTGGACGAGCTGATCACCGCGCGCTCGCCCCGGATGGCCGGCGTGCGGTCCGACTACGAGCGGGTGCTGAAGCAGCGGAACACCCTGCTGAAGACCGCGGCCCTCGCCCGGCGGCACGGCGGCCGCTCCATGGACCTGTCCACGCTCGACGTGTGGGACCAGCACCTCGCACGGGTCGGTGCCGAGCTGCTCGCCCAGCGGCTCGACCTGGTCGCCGCGATCCAGCCCCTCGCGGACAAGGCGTACGAGCAGCTGGCGCCGGGCGGCGGACCGCTCGCCCTGGAGTACAAGCCGTCCGCACCAGGCGAGGCCCACACCCGCGAGGACCTGTACGCCCAGCTGACGGCGGCCCTGGCGGACGCCCGCAAGCAGGAGATCGAGCGGGGCGTGACCCTGGTCGGTCCGCACCGGGACGACCTGGTGCTCAAGCTCGGGCAGCTGCCCGCCAAGGGGTACGCCTCGCACGGCGAGTCCTGGTCGTACGCGCTGGCGCTGCGGCTCGCGTCGTACGACCTGCTGCGGGCCGAGGGGAACGAGCCGGTGCTGGTGCTCGACGACGTGTTCGCCGAGCTGGACTCCCGGCGCCGGGAGCGGCTGGCGGAGCTGGTCGCGCCCGGGGAGCAGGTGCTGGTCACCGCCGCCGTGGACGACGACGTACCGCACATCCTCACGGGTACGCGCTACACGGTGGCCGACGGGACGGTGGAGCGGGCATGAGCGGCGACGGACCCGGACCCGCGGCCAAGGGCGAACCCTCCGGGGTCGACCTCGCGCGCGTGGCGTTGCGTGCGGCGAAGGAGGCGGCACGCGCGCGTGGGGACGCGGCGCAGCAGAAGAAGCAGGCGCGGCGCGGCGGCCTGCGCTCCGGCGCGCGTGCCGACGGCCGTGACCCCATGGCGCTGGGTTCCGCGATCAACCGGCTGATCACCGAGCGCGGCTGGGAGACGCCGGCCGCGGTGGGCGGGGTGATGGGCCGCTGGCCGGAGATCGTCGGCGAGGATCTCGCCAAGCACTGTGTGCCGCAGCGGTACGACGAGGACGAGCGGGTGCTGGTCGTGCAGTGCGACTCGACGGCCTGGGCGACGCAGCTGCGTCACCTCGCCCCCGCGCTGGTCGCACGTCTGAACGAGGATCTGGGGCATGGCACCGTTCGCCTGATCAAGGTGCTCAACCCGGGGGGTCCGGCCCGGCGCTACGGCCCGTTGCGGGCTCCCGGGAGCACCGGGCCCGGCGATACCTACGGGTGACTTACGTCACGCCGTGAGGCATGCCATGAGCCGGGTGCGGAGCCGTCGTACGGGGCCCTCGGCCGGTCTTCGTGTGCCCGCACGCGGTTGCGAATCGCGACCTGACCCCTGAGTAGCCAAGGGTTGACAGCTGGAAGCGCTGAGTGCCTCCGTGAGCCTCTTGGAGCCCCCATCTACATATCGGGAGTCGGCAGAGGCAGGTTCAGGGCGGCACATGCGGACTCAGGTACCGGCAAACCCCCATCACTGTCGGCGCTACCGGTAGACTGGAAGACAATCCCGCCCCGACCGTGGGGACCGCCCGGGAAAAGCTGAGCAACGCTGATCAAGGCTTACCAACGCAACATGCCGCAGCCGCTCCGGCAACCCGCCGACGAGCCTGGCTCGTGCTGTGCCAGAAAGGGCGCTTCGTGGCCGATTCCGGCAACCCCAACGAGAACATCCCGTCCACCGACGCCGGCGCGAACGGTGAGGTCACCGCCTCTTACGACGCCAGCGCCATCACCGTCCTCGAAGGGCTGGACGCGGTCCGCAAGCGACCCGGTATGTACATCGGCTCGACCGGTGAGCGCGGTCTGCACCACCTTGTGTACGAGGTCGTGGACAACTCCGTCGACGAGGCTCTGGCGGGCCACGCGGACACCATCGACGTGACGATCCTGGCCGACGGCGGGGTGCGCGTCGTCGACAACGGCCGTGGCATCCCGGTCGGCATCGTGGCGTCCGAGGGCAAGCCGGCCGTCGAGGTCGTGCTGACCGTGCTGCACGCGGGCGGCAAGTTCGGCGGCGGCGGTTACGCGGTCTCCGGTGGTCTGCACGGCGTCGGCGTCTCCGTCGTGAACGCCCTTTCCTCCCGGGTCTCGGTCGAGATCAGGACCGACGGCCACCGCTGGACGCAGGACTACAAGCTGGGCGTTCCGACGGCTCCGCTGGCCAAGCACGAGGAGACCGACGAGACCGGTACCTCGGTCACGTTCTGGGCCGACCCGGACATCTTCGAGACCACCGAGTACTCCTTCGAGACGCTGTCGCGGCGCTTCCAGGAGATGGCGTTCCTCAACAAGGGCCTGACGATCAAGCTCACCGACGAGCGTGAGTCGGCGAAGGCGGTGGCCGGCGCGGACGAGGCCGGTGCCGACGAGAAGGCCGAGGTCAAGACCGTCACGTACCACTACGAGGGCGGCATCGTCGACTTCGTGAAGTACCTCAACTCCCGCAAGGGCGACGTGGTGCACCCGACGGTGATCGACCTGGAGGCCGAGGACAAGGACAAGAGCCTGTCCCTCGAGGTCGCCATGCAGTGGAACAGCGGCTACAGCGAGGGTGTGTACTCGTTCGCCAACATCATCCACACGCATGAGGGCGGCACCCACGAGGAGGGCTTCCGCGCGGCGCTCACCTCGCTGATCAACAAGTACGCGCGCGACAAGAAGCTGCTCCGCGAGAAGGACGACAACCTCACCGGTGACGACATCCGCGAGGGTCTGACCGCGATCATCTCGGTCAAGCTGAGCGAGCCGCAGTTCGAGGGCCAGACGAAGACCAAGCTGGGCAACACGGAGGCCAAGACCTTCGTCCAGAAGGCGGTCTACGAGCACCTGAACGACTGGCTGGACCGCAACCCGGTCGAGGCCGCGGACATCATCCGCAAGGGCATCCAGGCGGCCACCGCGCGCGTGGCGGCCCGCAAGGCGCGTGACCTGACCCGCCGCAAGGGTCTGCTGGAGTCGGCGTCCCTGCCGGGCAAGCTCTCCGACTGCCAGTCGAACGATCCCACCAAGTGCGAGATCTTCATCGTCGAGGGCGACTCCGCCGGCGGCTCGGCCAAGTCCGGCCGCAACCCGCAGTACCAGGCGATCCTCCCGATCCGCGGCAAGATCCTCAACGTGGAGAAGGCGCGGATCGACAAGATCCTGCAGAACCAGGAGATCCAGGCGCTGATCTCCGCCTTCGGTACCGGTGTGCACGAGGACTTCGACATCGAGAAGCTCCGCTATCACAAGATCATCCTGATGGCGGACGCCGACGTCGACGGCCAGCACATCTCCACCCTGCTGCTGACCTTCCTGTTCCGCTTCATGCGGCCGCTGGTCGAGGCCGGGCACGTGTACCTCTCCCGTCCGCCGCTCTACAAGATCAAGTGGGGTCGGGACGACGTCGAGTACGCGTACTCGGACCGTGAGCGCGACGCGCTCATCGAGATGGGCCGCCAGCGCGGCAAGCGGGTCCGCGAGGACTCGATCCAGCGCTTCAAGGGTCTTGGCGAGATGAACGCCGAGGAGCTGCGTGTGACCACCATGGACCAGGAGCACCGGGTCCTCGGCCAGGTCACCCTCGACGACGCCGCCCAGGCCGACGACCTGTTCTCGGTCCTGATGGGCGAGGACGTCGAGGCCCGTCGCGCGTTCATCCAGCGCAACGCCAAGGACGTCCGCTTCCTCGACATCTGAGTCGGTCTCAGCTGACCGCACCAGGAAGGATCTTGACCAGCCATGACCGACGAGAACACTCCCGCCACCCCTGAAGAGGGCGGCGAACTCGCGATGCGCGTCGAGCCCGTCGGGCTCGAGACGGAGATGCAGCGCTCGTACCTGGACTACGCGATGTCCGTCATCGTGTCCCGTGCGCTGCCCGACGTCCGCGACGGCCTCAAGCCCGTGCACCGCCGCGTCCTGTACGCGATGTACGACGGCGGCTACCGCCCCGAGCGCGGCTTCTACAAGTGCGCCCGTGTCGTCGGCGACGTCATGGGCAACTACCACCCGCACGGCGACTCCTCCATCTACGACGCCCTGGTGCGCCTCGCCCAGCCGTGGTCGATGCGGATGCCGCTGGTGGACTCCAACGGCAACTTCGGCTCCCCGGGCAACGACCCGGCGGCCGCCATGCGGTACACCGAGTGCAAGCTCGCGCCGCTGTCGATGGAGATGGTCCGCGACATCGACGAGGAGACCGTCGACTTCACGGACAACTACGACGGCCGCTCCCAGGAGCCGACCGTCCTGCCGGCCCGCTTCCCGAACCTGCTGATCAACGGCTCCGCCGGTATCGCGGTCGGCATGGCGACCAACATCCCGCCGCACAACCTGCGCGAGGTCGCCTCCGGTGCCCAGTGGTACCTGGAGAACCCGGAGGCCTCGCACGAGGAGCTCCTGGACGCGCTGATCGAGCGCATCAAGGGCCCCGACTTCCCGACCGGCGCGCTGGTCGTCGGCCGCAAGGGCATCGAGGAGGCGTACCGCACGGGCCGCGGCTCGATCACCATGCGGGCGGTCGTCGAGGTCGAGGAGATCCAGAACCGCCAGTGCCTGGTGGTCACGGAGCTGCCGTACCAGACCAACCCCGACAACCTCGCGCAGAAGATCGCCGACCTGGTGAAGGACGGCAAGGTCGGCGGTATCGCCGACGTCCGCGACGAGACCTCCTCGCGCACCGGCCAGCGGCTGGTCATCGTGCTGAAGCGGGACGCGGTCGCCAAGGTCGTCCTGAACAACCTGTACAAGCACACCGACCTCCAGTCCAACTTCGGCGCCAACATGCTGGCGCTGGTCGACGGGGTGCCGCGCACGCTGTCCCTGGACGCGTTCATCCGGCACTGGGTGACGCACCAGATCGAGGTCATCGTCCGGCGGACGAAGTTCCGGCTGCGCAAGGCCGAGGAGCGGGCGCACATCCTGCGCGGTCTGCTCAAGGCGCTGGACGCGATCGACGAGGTCATCGCGCTGATCCGGGCCAGCGACACGGTCGAGATCGCGCGCACGGGCCTGATGGACCTCCTGGAGATCGACGAGATCCAGGCCAACGCCATCCTGGAGATGCAGCTGCGGCGGCTGGCCGCCCTGGAGCGTCAGAAGATCATCCAGGAGCACGACGAACTCCAGGCGAAGATCACCGAGTACAACGAGATCCTCGCCTCGCCGGTCCGGCAGCGCGGCATCGTCAGCGCCGAGCTCGCCGCGATCGTGGAGAAGTTCGGCGACGACCGCAAGACCATGCTGGTGCCCTACGACGGTGACATGTCCATCGAGGACCTGATCGCCGAGGAGGACATCGTCGTCACGGTCTCGCGCGGCGGCTACGTCAAGCGGACCAAGACCGTCGACTACCGGGCGCAGAAGCGCGGCGGCAAGGGCGTGCGCGGTACGAAGCTCAAGGAAGACGACATCGTCGACCACTTCTTCGTCTCCACCACGCACCACTGGCTGCTGTTCTTCACCAACAAGGGCCGGGTGTACCGGGCGAAGGCGTACGAGCTGCCGGACGCCGGCCGGGACGCGCGCGGACAGCACGTGGCGAACCTGCTGGCCTTCCAGCCGGACGAGGCGATCGCCGAGATCCTCGCGATCCGGGACTACGACGCGGCGGACTACCTGGTGCTGGCCACCAAGGCCGGTCTGGTCAAGAAGACGCCTCTGAAGGATTACGATTCGCCCCGTTCCGGCGGTGTCATCGCGATCAACCTGCGGGAGCGGGAGGACGGTTCCGATGACGAACTGATCGGTGCCGAGCTGGTTTCGGCGGACGACGATCTGCTTCTGATCAGCAAGAAGGCACAGTCGATCCGGTTCACCGCCTCCGACGACACCCTGCGTCCCATGGGCCGGGCCACCTCCGGTGTCAAGGGCATGAGTTTCCGTGCGGACGATGAACTTCTGTCGATGAATGTTGTTCGACCCGGTACGTTCGTGTTCACTGCCACCGACGGGGGGTACGCGAAGCGGACCCGTGTCGACGAGTACCGCGTCCAGGGGCGCGGCGGCCTCGGTATCAAGGCCGCCAAGATCGTGGAGGACCGCGGTTCGCTGGTCGGCGCGCTGATCGTCGAGGAGAACGACGAGATCCTCGCCATCACCCTGTCCGGCGGTGTGATTCGTACGCGAGTCAGCGGGGTCAGGGAGACGGGCCGTGACACCATGGGCGTCCAACTGATCAACCTGGGCAAGCGCGATGCCGTCGTCGGTATCGCACGTAACGCCGAGGCCGGCAGCGAGGCGGAGGAAGTCGACGGCGAGGACGCCGTGGACGAGACCGCCGAGGGTGTCGCGACCAGCGGCACGGACGAGGGTGAGGCGCCCTCGGCCGAGTAGGCACGAGGAGAGAGTCATCGTGAGCGGAGCCACGGGCGCCGGATCGGCCGGTACCTCGACGGGTACGGAGGCGGACGGCGGCGGCCGTGGCTCCGCCGCGTCCGACGGGGGCGGTGCGGCGCCGCAGCAGGCGGACACGCACACGACCCAGCTGAAGGCGATCAAGGCGCCCGTGAAGGCGCCTGTGCCGGACGCACAGGGATCGCAGGGGGGATCTGTGACCGACACCCGACGACCGGCCGGGGCGGGCGACCGGCCGGCGCCCGCGCAGCCGCCGCAGCAGGGGGCTTCCCCGCTGCCCGGGGAACGGCGGGCCGAGCAGCCCACCGAGCCCTACCACCCGCCGCAGGCCTACCCGGCGGCACCGGCCGCACCGGCCGCCCAGGCGCCCTCGGGAGCCGTACGACGGCCGCGCGGCGGTGCCCCCGCGCGCACCGCCCCGCGCACCCGTAAGGCCCGGCTGCGGGTCGCCAAGGCCGACCCCTGGTCGGTGATGAAGGTCAGCTTCCTGCTCTCCATCGCGCTGGGCATCTGCTCGGTCGTGGCGGCGGCGGTGCTGTGGATGGTCCTGGACGCGATGGGCGTGTTCTCGACGGTCGGCGGCACCATCTCGGAGGCGACCGGTTCCAACGAGTCGAACGGCTTCGATCTCCAGTCGTTCCTCTCCCTGCCGCACGTCCTGACGTTCACTGCGGTCATCGCGGTCATCGACGTCGTCCTCGCGACGGCGCTGGCAACCCTCGGCGCGTTCATCTACAACCTCTCCGCGGGCTTCGTCGGCGGCATCGAGCTGACCTTGGCCGAGGACGAGTAACCGGAGTTCAAACCTCTCCTGACGCTCCCCCGACAACCGATTTTGGGACTGCCCCGGTCGTGCGCTAATCTTCAGGAGTCAGCGCGCGGGACACACACCGCAGAGCGCGGCGGGGCTATAGCTCAGTTGGTTAGAGCGCATCCCTGATAAGGATGAGGCCACAGGTTCAAATCCTGTTAGCCCCACCAGCATGAAGACCCCCGGTCCGGATGGATCGGGGGTCTTCGGCGTTCATGGGGTGTGGTTCCCGTTCGAGGGCATGAAAAGGCCCGATCGCTGGCGACGGGGGATGCACCAGCGACCGGGCTGCGGCCAGCCTAACAAGGTGGCCTGTGCGGTGGGAGTCAACTTCTCAGCCGTCGTGAGCAGTTGTGATCGGGATCACTCAGATGCGGTCATCGGTGGGGGTGGATCAGGTGTCGCAGGGCGGGTCGTAGGTGAGGCGGGGGAGGTACTCGCGCCACCTGGCGGGCGTCAGGACGTTGCGGGTGACCGAGCAGATGCGGGTGACCGCGCGGTCGACGTCCAGGCTCCAGAGCCGGACCGTGTCGGCGCCGCTGGAGACGCCCAGCATGTTGCTCCGCGGGCTGAAGGAGAGGAAGTTGCCCGTCTTGGCGTTGGGGCTCATGGACTGGCCGATGGGGTGGGCCGAGGCCGGGGACGACACGTTCCAGAGGCGGACCGTGTTGTCGTTGCCGCCGCTGGCCAGGGTTCCGCCGTTCCGGCTGAAGGTCAGGGAGACGACGGCCTCGGTGTGACCGGTGAGGACCCCGCCGAGCAGGGTCGCGTGCGCGGGATCGGAGACGTTCCACAGCCGGACCGTGTCGTCGTCGCTGCCGCTGGCCAGGGTATGTCCGTCGGGACTGTAGGCGAGGGTGTTGATGGGGCCCAGATGGCCCTTGAGAGGCTCGCCCAGGGCCCTGGCGCGGGTCCGGTCGGAGACGTTCCACAGGCGGACCGTGCCGTCCGCGCTGCCGCTGGCCAGGGTTCTGCCGTCCGGGCTGAAGACGAGCGCGTTGACGTAACCGGTGTGGCCCCTGAGGGGCTCGCCGAGGCGCTCGGGGTGGGCCGGGTCGCTGATGTCCAGGAGCTGGACCGTGCGGTCGTCGTAGTCGGCGGCCACGGTGCGTCCGTCGGGGCTCAGCGCCAGCGCCTCGGCGCCCGCGTACCGGGTGTTCAGCCGGACCGGCGCGCCGTACTGGGCGGGGTGCGCGGGGTCGGAGACGTTCCACAACTGCACCCAGTTGACGTTGTTCTCGCCGGTCAGGACGACCAGCGTGCGGCCGTCGCGGGTGAACACCATCGAGCGCAGGTCCCGCCACCCCGTCCGGAACGGTGTGCCGAGCGCGGTGGGCCGGGCCGGGTCCGTGATGTTCCACAGCCGCATCCTGCTGTCGCCGCCCCCGGTGGCCAGGACGCGGCCGTCCGGGCTGAACGCCCCCGCGGCGCCGATCATGTCCGAACCCGGGATCGACCACAGCCGTACCTTGCCGTCCCCGCTGCCGGTGGCGAGGGTGTGTCCGTCGGGACTCCAGCCGACGGCGTACATCTCGCCGCTGCTGCCCGCGAGCGGCTCGCCCACCTGGGAGGGGAAGGCCGGGTTGTCGACGTTCCACAGGCTGGCCGTGGAGTCCGCGCTGCCCGCGGCGAGCATGGAACCGTCGGGGCTGAAGGCCACCGACCAGACGGGCCCGGTATGGCCGGTGAGCGGCCCGCCGAGGGCCTTGGCGTGTGCCCGGTCCGCGACGTCCCACAGCCGTACGGTGTCGTCCGAGCTGCCGCTCGCGAGGGTACGGCCGTCCGGGCTGAAGGCCACCGAGTGCACGGTCCCGGTGTGGCCGGTCAGCTGAGCACCGATACGCTCGGGGCGCCGGGGGTCGGAGACGTCGTACAGGAGGATCGAGCTGTCGTCGCTGCCGGCCGCGAGGGTGCGGCCGTCGGGGCTGAACGCGATGGAGCGCACGGCCCCGGAGTGGCCGTTGAGGGTGCCCAGCGAAGCGGGGTGGCGCGGGTCGTGCACGTCCCACAGCCGGACGGTGCGGTCCTCGTCGGCGGTGGCCAGGGTACGGCCGTCCGGGCTGAAGGCGACCAGGTAGACGGTGCCGTCGTGGCCGGTCAGCGGGGAGCCCAGGGAGGTGGGGTGCCGCGGGTCGGAGACGTCCCACAGGCGTACGGTGCCGTCGTCGCCGGCGCTGGCCAGCGTCCTGCCGTCCGGGCTGAAGACCGCGCTGGAGACCCAGCTCGTGTGGCCGGGCAGGGGCTTGCCCAGGGCCTTCGGCCGGGTCGGGTCGCTGACGTCCCACAGCCGGACCGTGCGGTCGTAGGAGGCGGTGGCCAGGACCTTGCCGTCGGGGCTGAAGGTGGTGAGGTAGACGGCGCCGGTGTGACCGAGCAGCGGGGTGGCCAGCGGGGCGTTGACGATCGATATCAGACGGTTGTTGGAGCCCTCGTCGTCCGGACGCAGACCGTGGGCCACCAGGTCGAGCTGGGCGGACAGCGACGGGTCCGAGTACTGGAAACGGTCCGCCTCCGCGACCACCTGCTCGAACACCGCGTCGTCCCGCTGCTGCCGGGCGATCACGGCGGAGCCGGCGGCCAGTACCGCGAGCACGACCAGCGCCGACACGGCGGCCCGGCTGAGCCACACCGTGCGCCGGCGCAGCCGTACCGAGGCCGCCAGGAACTCCACCGCGCTACGGGTCAGGAAGGTGTCACCGGCCGACTTCGTCCAGGTGTGGGCCTGTTCGAGCCGTGAACCGCGGTAGAGCAGCGCGGAGTCGTGGCCCGACTCGTCCCAGGCCCGGCCGTCCTCTTCCAGGCGCTGGCGCAGCAGATTGCCGTTGCGGTCCTCGTCGAGCCACTCGCGCAGCCGGGGCCAGGCATGCAGCAGCGCCTCGTGGGTGATCTCCACGGTGTCGGCGTCCAGGGTCACCAGGCGGGCCCGGACCAGGGCTTCGAGGGACTCCTCCGTCTTGTTCGGGTCGCTGGACTCCGCGGCCAACTGGCGCCGGGTACCGCGTCTGCGGGTCGCCTGGGTGTCCTCGCCGAGCCGTACCAGGCGGAGCAGCAGCAGCCGCGCGGCGGTGCGGGCGGCCGGGTCCAGGCTGGACCAGGCGCGCTCGGCGGTCGCGGCGACCGCGCCCTGGATGCCGCCGGCGGCCCGGTATCCGGCCAGGGTCAGCCGGCCCCCCTTGCGGCGCTGCCAAGTGGCGAGCAGGGCATGGGAGAGGAGCGGGAGGACACCGGCGTCATGGGCGCCCCGAGGGCCGTCCGCGCTCACCTCCCGGACGATCAGCTCGGCGAGGCCGGGTTCCAGCTCCAGCCCCACCGCCTTCGCCGGGGAGGTCACGGCCTCACGCAGCTCTGCGGTGGTCAGCGGGCCGAGCACCATGTGCCGGTGCTGGAGCGCGTCGGCCAGCTCGGGGTAGCCGAGGCACTGTTCGTAGAAGTCGGCGCGGATACCGAGGACGACCAGGGCGGGGGCCGGTTCGCCGGTGGCGGAGGGGGTGCTGGCCGCGTGCAGGAGCTGGACGAAGGTGTGCCGGTCCGCCTCGTCGGTGCAGAGGGTGAAGGTCTCCTCGAACTGGTCGACGATCACGACAGGGCGGACCGGACCGGGGTCTGAAGGCTGCCATGTTTCACGTGAAACACCGACTGCCGTCCTGGCCACGGTCGGCACAGGCTCGGCTTCGCGTCGGGTCCAGGTCCTGATCGCCTTGCGTACGGCGTCCGGGGCGTCCGTCAGTCGGGGCAGGTCGGCCAGCTCCGGTATTCGACGGGTGAGCTCCTTCACCGGGTCGGCACCCGGGACGAGTTGGAGGATGTGATGCGGGTGGCCCTCCTCGTCGGCCAGGGCGCCGTTCTGCAATGCGGTGACCAGGCCGGCGTTCAGCAGTGAGGACTTTCCCGCCCCCGAGGCGCCGACCAGCATCACCAGACCGCCCCCCGTCTCCGCGGAACGGAGCTGGGCGACGAGCGCATCGGTGCTGCGTTCCCGGCCGAAGAACCAGCGGGCGTCTTCAAGGCGGTAGGAGGCCAGCCCCCGGTAGGGGCAGACGCTGTCGACCGGTGGTGGCTGTTCCGTCTCCTCGGCAGCCTCCGGCGCGGGCAGCTCGCCGACCGGGTCGGCCACGGCCCGCTCCCACAGCTTCTGCCACTGGGTCATGTCGTAGAGCCCGCCGGACACCGGCACCGGCTGGGCGCGGCGCGCCTGCGGGATCAGGACCTGGAGGACGGCGGAGAGGGCGACGAACTGGGCGGGTACGTTCTTGGCCCGGCGCCAGTCGCTGATCCGCTGGGCGGAGACCCGTACGGGGCGGCCTCGCTCGTCGACGCGATGCAGGCGGTCGACCGCTTCGGCGACCCGTTTGAGCGGAGGATTACCGGCCTCCCTGTACAGCAGCGCGAGGCGTTCCGCGAAGGCTGTGCGTGCCCCTGCATCGGGACCCAAGGCTCTCCACCCCTTACTTCCTCCGCTGCCGGACATCCGGACCGGAAAACTCACTTTATACGGCTGACCTGCGACGAAGCCCTGGACCGGGCGTCCCGCCCTCCTCATACGGGCTCCTTGACTGGCAGGATTTCGTCGCAGCAACGCGGTGATCGGGTGTCGCCCCGACCGGCCGACCAGCTCAGCAATCGCAGAGACAGCTCACGGCACCGCACGTTCTCGGTCACCTTCGACCGGCGTCCCTTTGCCGGAGTGGCCGTACGACATGAGCTGCTTCCGCGCACTGGGCAGGCCTCCGGCCTCGGTGCGCGGTCCGATACCACCCGCGCCGTTCGGCACCGGTCCCCACGTGGGGAGGGACCAGTGCCGAACGGCACGGGTTCACGTCCAGCCCGCGGTGCGCGCCGCCTCGACCGCGCGTTCTTCCGTGTCGTCGGCCTTCGCGTTCAGCGCCGTGTCCTGTCCCGCCGCCGTGCCGCCGGCCGCCCTCGCGGCCGCCTGGGACGCTGCGAGGGCGGCGCGCAGGGCCGCCGTTGTCCTGGCACGGTCGTCCGGGAAGTCGGCCGCCTGCGCGACTATCTGGGTGGCCACCTGGGCGGCCAGCGCCGCGGTGGCGGCGGCGTTACGGGCGCAGCGGGCGTCCGCCGCCGGGTCGGGTGCGGTGTCGGCCAGGGCGGCAAGTGACTGGGCCGACAGCCGAAGCGCGTTCGCGGCCCGGCCCATCGGGCTCGTCGGCACGGTCTGCGCTGCTTCGGGGGCGATCCCCGCGTGACGGCAGGCGGCGACCGCGCGCTCGTAGGCGCTGTGGGCGCGGGCCGCGTGCAGCTTTCTCAGGGTGCCCGCGGAGGGGGAAGCGTCGGGGGACTTCGAAAGGTCGGTCATGTGGCTTTGCCTCCTCGGTGGGAGTGCCGTGCTGCGGTGGTGGGTCGCTGCGGGTGCGTGGGGGCTGGTCGCACAGTTCCCCGCGCCCCCAGAGCGGCGCCTGCGCCCCCGGAGCGGCGGCTGCGCCGCCGATCAGAGGGCACCTCGGCTAGCCGAACAGGCCCAGTGCCGCGTCCACCGACCAGCTCTGCCAGCTCATCGCGAACAGGCCGACCGCCGAGATCAGGGCCATCATCAGGTTCTGCCCCTGTTCCGCCCAGTCGTGGATCATGAGGACCAGGTAGACCAGGTTGAGCAGGAACCCGGCCACCAGCGCGATCGGGGTGAGGAAGCCGGAGACCAGGCCGAGGCCCAGGGCGAGCTCCGCGTACGCCACGACGTAGGCCATCAGCCGGGGGCGGGGTGCCACCACGGTGTCGAAGCCCCGCCGGACCACCGGCCAGCGATGCTTCTCCGCGACACCGGCCGCCCACCGGATGCCCCCGCCGCCGAACCACTGCTTCTTGTCCTTGTGCCGCCAGCTCTCCAGCCACCACAGACCGAGTCCGATGCGGAGCACCGCGAACCATTCGGCACCGCTCAGCAAGGCTGATCGCATCCCGCACCCTCCCCGGATTCCCGAACACACCTGACGGACCGTCAGTTCAGCGGAAGGCGGCACGCGTCGCAAGAGGGTGGGGGGAGTGAACTCCGAGCGGCCCAGGGGAATCCCTGGAGCTCCGGGGAGCGCCGGGGAGCGCCGGGCGGCTCCGGGCGGCTCTGAGGGAGCGCGGAGGTTCTCGGTGGGGGCGCGTGCGGGGAGGTGGGGCGGGGTCGCGCATCGAGGGAGGGGCGGGTGGTGCGGGTGGTGTGCGCGGTGCGGTGGGCCTTGCTGGTGCAGGCTCCTGGGCCTAGCCTGAATGCCGACGGCTTATCTGATGGACCGTCAGATAAATTCGGAACTCCGCAGGCAGCAGGGGGTAGGCATGGCAGAGAACGCGACCGGTACCCAGGATCTGCCGAGGGTGATCAGCGTGGACGACCACGTGATCGAGCCCGCGCACCTCTTCGAGCGGTGGCTGCCGGCCAAGTACCGCGACAAGGGGCCCAAGCCCTTCACGGCCGGCATCGGTGAACTCGCCTACGTCGGCGGCAAGTACCGCTTCACCACCGACCCCGAGGGCCAGACCACCGACTGGTGGGAGTACGAGGGCCTGCTCTTCCCGTACAAGCGCATCATCGCGGCCGTCGGCTTCTCCCGGGACGAGATGACCCTCGACGGCATCACCCGGGAACAGATGCGGCGCGGCTGCTGGGACCCCAAGGCCCGCCTGGAGGACATGGACATGAACCATGTCGAGGCCTCCCTCTGCTTCCCCACCTTCCCGCGCTTCTGCGGGCAGACCTTCGCCGAGGCCGAGGACAAGGAGGTCGCGCTGGCCTGCGTCCGCGCCTACAACGACTGGATGGTCGAGGAGTGGTGCGGGGACAGCGGCGGCCGGCTGATCCCGCTGTGCCTGATCCCGCTCTGGGACATCGACCTGGCCGTCGCCGAGATCCGGCGCAACGCCGAGCGGGGCGTCCGGGCGGTCACCTTCAGCGAGATCCCCACCTACCTGGGCCTGCCGTCCATCCACTCCGGCTACTGGGACCCGTTCTTCGCGGCCTGCGAGGAGACCGGGACGGTCGTCAACATGCACATCGGCAGCAGTTCGCAGATGCCGGCCGCCTCCCCGGACGCCCCGCCCGCCGTCCAGGCCTCGCTCAGCTTCAACAACGCCATGGCCTCGATGATGGACTTCCTCTTCTCCGGGGTCCTGGTGAAGTTCCCCCGGCTGAAACTCGCGTACAGCGAGGGCCAGATGGGCTGGATCCCGTACGCCCTGGAGCGCGCCGACGACGTCTGGGAGGAGCACCGCGCCTGGGGCGGGGTGAAGGACCTGATCCCGGAGCCGCCCTCGACGTACTACTACCGGCAGATCTTCTGCTGCTTCTTCCGCGACCGGCACGGCATCGAGGCGATCGAGACCATCGGAGTGGACAACGCGACGTTCGAGACGGACTACCCGCACGTCGACTCGACCTGGCCGGAGACCAAGCGGGTGGCCCAGGAGCACGTGGGCGGCCTGGCCCCGGAGATCGCCTACAAGCTGCTGCGCGGCAACGCGATCCGGATGCTGGAGCTGCCCTTCAAGTAGCCGGTTCAGCGGGCCGCCCGGTGGGCAGGGGACCTTCCATGGAGGTCTCCGTCGATGCCGATGTCTGTTACGGGTCGGGTGAGTGTGCCTTCCGGGCACCCGCTGTGTTCGGCTTCGAGGACGGGTACGGTTTCGTCCTGCCCGGACGGGAGGCGTCCGGGGACGACGACGAACTGGTCCGGGACATCGCCGAGCGCTGCCCGTCGCAGGCGATCCGGATCGACGGCCGAAGGGTCACCGACTAGCGGATGAGCACCGCCCGCACCGAACCCAGAGAACTCATCGAACTCACCGAACTGACCGAACTCCTGGCCACCCTCGGCCGCCGCTACGTCCGCGACTTCCCGGGCCCCTGGGGCAAGACCTTCGTGGCCCGCGCGCTCAACGCCTACCTGCGCGACCACCCCCGGCGGCGTGTCGTCGAGACGCTCTCCGGCGCCCGGTTCGCGGTCGACACCCAGGACCTCATCCAGCGCTACCTCTACCTCTTCGGGGTGTGGGAACCGCACATGACCCGCTGGCTGTGCGGCCGGCTGGCGCCGGGGGACTGCTTCGTCGACGTCGGCGCCAACATCGGCGTCTTCAGCGTCCTCGCCTCCCGGCTCGTCGGGGAGCGGGGCCGGGTCGTGGCCGTCGAGGCCTCCCCCGCCTTCCACCGTCGCCTCGAACAGCAGAGCGATCTCAACGGCTGCCGGAACATCCGCGCGGTCAACGCCGCCGTCTCGGACGCCCACCGCACCCTGACCTTCGTGCTCGCCAGCTCCCGCAACATGGGCGCCAACAGCATCGTTCCGTGGGACGGCCCGGCCGAGTCGAGCTTCGACATCGAGGCCGTGCCGCTGCCCGAACTGCTCCGGCCGGAGGAGATCGAGACCGCGCGCGTCATCAAGATCGACGTGGAGGGTGCCGAGGGCGCCGTGGTGCGCGGGCTCGCCCCCCTGCTGGAGAAGCTGCGCCCGGACGCCGAGATCACCGTCGAGGTCACCCCCGACCGGATGGCCCAGCTGGGCGACTCCGCGGACGACCTGCTGCGCACCATGACCGACGCCGGCTACCACGTCTACCGGCTCGCCAACAGCTACGCGGCCGACAGCTACCCCCGTGCCCTGTACGGCGAGCCGGTGGTGCCGGTCCGCTGGGACCGCCCGGTGACCGAGGAGAGCGACCTGGTGTTCTCACGACTGGACGCGGCGACGCTGGGCCCTGCCGGGTAGGTAGCGGGGGCCGCCGGGTGGATGCCGGGCCCTGCCGGGTTGGTGGCGGGGCCCCCGGACAAGTGCCGGGCCCTGCCGCGTGGGGCCCGGCGTCGCCGGGTGGGTGCCGGGCTTCGCCGGGCAGGTCAGCCGTACCGCCAGCCGAGCTCTGCCAGTGCGCGTGCCCGGGCCGCGACGACCGCCATCCGGGCCTCCCGTTCCACCGGGTCGGTGTGTGCCGGGCGCCCGGTGACCTGGCCCTCCCACTTGCGGTAGAGCAGCCCGGCCCGCGCCGAGAACCAGCCCCGGCTCACGGCGTCGAGGGCCAGCAGCAGCCCGGTGTCCTCGGAGGCGGGCAGCGCCATCCAGCCGCCCAGGGCGAGCAGCAGCTCGCGGCGGACGAAGAGGGTGGCCGGGTGGACCTGGGCGCGGAAGCCGTTCGCCGCCCAGTGGCCGAGCACCGTCCCGCGCTCGACCGGGCCCTCCGCCGGGTCGCCCGGGAAACCCGCCGTGGAGCCGTCCGGCAGCAGGTCCAGGGCCCGTGAGGTGGCCCAGCCAAGGTCCGGGCGGCCCTCCAGCGCGGCCAGGTCACGGGCCAGCGCACCCGGCGTGAGCTGGTCGTCGGCGTCGAGGACCTTGACGTACGGGCCCTCCGCGCGGGCCAGCGCGAGGGTGCGCGCGACCCCGGGACCACCGGCGCGGCCCCGCCGGAACGACACCCGCGCGTCCTCCGGTACCCAGGCGCGGACCTCGCCGCCGGCCGCGCCCTCGCCGCCAGCTACGCCCCCGTCGCCCCCGCCGTCTCCGCCGTCTCCGTCCTCCTGGATCAGCCACCGCCACTCCCAGCCGTCCGGCAGCCGCTGTTCGCACAGCGACCTATAGGCCTCGGGCAGGAAGCGGGCCGACGGCGCGTGGACCGCGGTGACGACGGTGATGCGCCGGATCACGGCAGCGCTCACCACCTTTCCAGGCGTGTGGTGAAGAGCAGCTCGGTGCGGTCACCGGGGAGCGTGACGGTGGTGATGTCCACGATGCGGTCGTGGATGTCGTACGACGTCTTGCGCAGCAGGATCACCGAGGTGCCGGCCGGCAGGTCCAGCTCCCGGGCCTCCTCGGGCGTCGGCGGGCGGGCGGTGAAGCGCTCCTGGACGCGGTCGACCTCGATGCCGACGGTGTGGAGCTGGTTCTGGGTGCCGCCCGGCCAGGGTTCGTTGGTCTCGTCCAGGAGTTCCGGGTTGGCCGCGATCAGGCCGCGGACCAGGTAGGACGTCACCAGACTGAAGGGGGCGCGCTCGGCGGTGTGCCGGGTCCGGTAGGTGCGCTCGAGCAGCACGGTGCCCTCCGGCACCCCGAACGCGTCGGCGAGGTCGCTGGGCGCGGTCAGCTCGCGGTAGCGGGCGAAGAAGACCAGGTCGTCGATGACCAGACCGGTCTCACGCTCGGTCGCGCCGGTCTGGGCCCGGGTGGCCTCCGGCATCCGGGCACGGTCCTTCTCCCACTGGTGCCGTTCGTTGTCGCGGGTCGCGCGGGTGCGCGGGCGGCGCACGAAGGTGCCGCTGCCGTGCCGCTTGTCGATCAGACCCTCGGCGCTCAGCAGGCGCAGCGCGTTCTGGACGGTGGGGACGCTCCGGCCGTGGTACCGGGCCAGCTCCGCCTCGGAGGGCAGCCGGGCGCCGGGCTTGAGCTCGCCGCTCCGGATGGCGCGGCGGAGGTCGTCGGCGATCTCCTCGTAGGCCTTGGGCACATGATCAGCCTACGACTCCTTAAGAGGAGTTGATGAGTCGAGGGGCCGAGAGGCCGCCGAGTCATGGATGCGCCGAGTCATGGATGCGCCGGGCATGGATGCGCCGGGTCATGGATGTGCCGGTCATGGATGTGCGGAGGCCCGCGGCCGGTTCCCGGTCGCGGGTCTGTGTCGCAGTAGGCGCTGGTACGTACGCAAGTCGCCCTTGCGCCGTTGCGTCCGAGCCGTCTGTACCGGTGGGGTCAGCAGTCGAGCGGTGCCGCCGGGGGCTCGGCCGGGGTCTCCGACTCGGTGGTGTCCAGGGGGTGCTGCCGGCAGCTGGGGGTCTTGCCGTGGGCCTCGGCCCGGATCCGCTGCTTCATCGTGGGTGGCAGGGACCTGGCGTGGGACCAGAGCCAGTGGCTCTGTGCCGGAATCGTCACCCGGTCCGTGCTGTGGTCGTCGCCGGTGCTGTTGCGCGGGGTCTCGGTCTGCGGTACCGCGGCGGCGGTGGCGGCGGAGACGAATCCGAGCGCCGTGCACAGCGCGAGGAAGGCGGTGACGATGGCGGTCCACAGCTTCATGACCTTGGCGTTCCGGGCCATGGCCCCTCACTTTCGGGTTGGGCGATTTGCGTACTTTCCTCATGATGTGTATGGGGGTCGCGAAGTGGGGGACGTCAACCCGCGGCGCGTCGATGTTCTGATGAACACCACTCGGACGGGTGCATGGGGCGGGAAAAATCGCAAGAAAGGTCCATGAAGGGAGCCGAGAGGGAGCAAAGTAACCGTCCGTGGGGGTGTGATCACCCTCCGATCGGAGCGGTCCGACCCAGTGCAACGCCTTGTGGCGGACCGGAGTTGGGGTCGGATGCCAGGTCACCGATCGATATCGGTCGGTGTGTATAGTCGGGCGCCAGAGGTCCCCTACGTCAAGGAAGAGACGAGGTCGCGCGGTGAAGAAGCTTCTCCTGGTCGCACTGGCCGCCATCGGCGGGCTCCTCGTGTACCGCCAGATCCAGGCGGATCGCGCCGAGCAGGATCTGTGGACGGAGGCGACTGACTCCGTGCCCACGGGTTCGTGAGTACCGACCACAGACGACACTGAGACCCCGGCCGCCCGAGCGGTCGGGGTTTTGCGTTTCCGCGGTTTTGCGTTTCCGCGCGCGGGGCCGTGGTGCCGGTGCGATGCGGGCGTTTCGGACGGTCGTGCGGATCGCCGGGTGGCGCGGGGGCGCGCGGGGCAGTATGGGGGCCGGCCGGTCCCGGACTCCGGGTGCCCGGCGAACGACGGCTGGTGGACGACGGCGGGGGAACGACGGCTGGGGGCGCGCGTGATACGGCGGTGGTGCACGGCGGCACGACGGGGCATCGGCGTGACGGCCGCGCTCGCACTGACGGCGCTGCTGCCGGCCTCCACGGCTTCCGCGCTCTCCGCGGGTTCCGCGGGTTCCGCGGGTTCCGCGGCCGCCGCGGACGGTGGCAGCGGATACGCCTTCGCCGCCGGCGCCCGCACGGTCACCGGAGCGAAGGGCACCACGGACGCCGTACCGCTGGAGCCCGGCACGACCTACCGCAGCACCCTGCCGGAGAAAGGCAAGATCTACTTCCGCCTCGAACTCGCCGCCGACACCACGGCCTACGTCCCCGTCACGGCCGTTCCCCCCTCCGACGCCACGGTCTCCGCCAGCGACGGCATCGAGGTCTCGGTCGAGGACGACAACGGCACCGCCTGCGACTACAGCAGCGCCCGCTTCGGCGCCGGGCTCAGCCCCCTGCCGGTCACGGCGCTGGGACACCGGGACGCGGGCAAGGCGCTGTGCCAGGACGCCGGCACCTACTACGTGGTCGTCGAGCGTGTCGTGTCCGGCTCGCAGACCACCTCCCCGGGCAGCTGGGACCTGGAGATCGCCCCGGTCACCGAACCGGCCCTGGCCGGGGCCGGGGCCGACGCCACCAACGCCCCCGGGGCCTGGGACTCCGCGTCACCCGAGCCGCTCACCGGAACCGCCCGCCGCCGTACCGCGGGCGCCGGTTTCAGCACGGCCCGCACCCTGGACCAGGGCGTCTGGCAGACCGACATCACGCCCGGCCAGACCCTCTACTACGCCGTCCCGGTCGACTGGGGCCAGCGGCTCCACGCCACCGTCGACCTCGGCAGCACCAGCGGTGACGCCCATGGCTATGTCGGCGCCGCCCTCAACCTCTCGCTCTACAACCCGGTCCGCGGCTACGTCGACGACGTCTCCCTCGGCTACGACGGCACCCAGAAGTCGTCCTCCCTCACCGTCCTGCCACCGGTGACGTACGCCAACCGGTACGCCGTGCCCGGCGCGGAGAACTCCGTCCGCTTCGCCGGCGCCTACTACCTCGTCGTCCACCTCACCGGGCAGACCGCGGACACCTTCGGGCCAGGACCGTACGGCGTCACACTCCGGGTCCGCGTCGACGGCACCCCGAACTCCGGCCCCACGTACGCAGGTTCGCCGGTCCCCAAGGGTGTCTTCGACGTGTCCGCGGACCGGGGGAGCCTCGGTGCCGCGGTCGGCGGCGACGGCACGGCGATGCGGGCCCTCGCGGTCGGCGGCATCGGTACGGGCACGGCCCTGCTGCTCGTCCTGGGCGTGTGGACCCTGACCGCCCGGCGCGCTCAGATCCGGGCCAACGCCCAGAAGCCGACGGCGTAACAGGCCAGCGCGAGGAGAAGGATGGGCACGGCCGCCCTGGCGGGAGGACCGGGCCGCCGCGCCCGTCGCCGACGCCGCCCGTGGGTGCGGACCGACGGCGACGGCGGTGTCTGCGGGTCACGCGCGGTGTAGGTGGCGGTGGTACCGGTGTCCGGCTGGGCCGGGGGGAGTGGCTGGGCGGGCGGCCACGGGGTGTGGGGCTGGGGGACCTGCGCGGCGGCCCGCCGCGGCACCTGCTGCTCGGCGTGCGACGGGTACGGCGGGTACGGCGGTGTCGGCTCGGGCCGCACCGCGGCGGGGACCGGGGTGACCGGCCCCTGGGGCGGGGGGAGCCGGAAGCTGCCGGTGTCGGACATGGCGGCGGGAGCCGAGGGGGTTCCGGCACCACCGGCAGCACCGGCAGCACCGGCACCACCGGTGCTGCCGGTGCTGCCGGTGCTGCCGACAGGGAACCCGTCGATGCTCCCCGCCCCGGTTGCCGCCTCAGGACCCGTATCCGCGCTCGCGCCCGCCTCTGCCGCCGCCCCCGTCCCTGCCGCGGTACTCGGCGTCGCCGTACCGCCTTCCCGCGCCTCTGCTCCTGCCCCCGCTCCCGCTCCCGCTCCCGTTCCCGTCGCGGTCGTCGCGGCCGTACCGGCCGTACCGGCCGTTTCCGTCCCGGGCACCTTCCGTACCGGGCCTTCCGGCCCGAACCCCGCGGGCAGCGGGCCAAGTTGATCGAAGATCTCGATCAACTCGTCGTCGGCGTCCGTCTCCGGGAGGAGTTCCCTGGCCTCGGCCAGGGCTCTGCGGGCCCCGGTGGCCGTGTGGAAACGGGCCCGGGGATCGGGCTGGAGAAGGCTGGCGACGACCTGCCAGAGCGGATCCGGGATGCCCTTGGGCGCTCCCGGGGTGCCGTGCTCGGCGAAGTGCTGGACGAGCGCCTTGGCGTCGGGTTTTGCGCCCTCCAGGAGATACAGGGCGACCAGGCCGACGGCGAACAGGTCGGCCGTGAAGTCGGGCTCGGCGCCGAGGAGTTGCTCGGGAGCGATGTAACCCGGCGTACCGACAACGAGGTTGGTCTCGGTGAGCCGGGCCTCGCCCAGCCGCATGGCGATGCCGAAGTCGGACAGACGCAGCCGTGGACGGCCGGTGCCGGTCGCCTCCAGCAGGATGTTCGCGGGCTTGACGTCCCGGTGGACCACGTCCTCGGCGTGCACCGCGGCGAGCCCGGCGAGCAGTTGGTCGAGGAGGGTGCAGACGAACGCGGGGGGCAGCGGGCCGTAGTCCCCGACCAGGTGCACCAGCGAGCCGCCGGCGACCAGGTCCATCGTGAACAGGACCTTGTCGTCGTCGGCGGCCCAGCTGGCCGGAGCCAGGACATGGGGATGGTCGATGCGCAGGGCCTGTTCCCGCACGAAGCGCAGGAGCGCGTGGGCGTCGCTCTGCTGGAGCACCTTGGCCGCCACATAGCGCTTGCGCCGGTGGTCCCAGGCGCGCCAGACGGCGCCCACTCCGCCATGACCGATCGGGTCGGCCAGTTCGTACCGGCCCGCGAAGACCTCACCCATGACTGCCCGTAGCCCTCCCCCTCTGTCCCCCTGCCCACCCCCTGCCTGTTACCCCCCTTGCTTCCCCCTGATGAGCGATACGACCCCTCTCGCGTGTCCCCTGCTGCCAGGACCAGGCCCCGCCCGGTTCACCGGACCCCCTCCGGTGTGCCGGGCGGTGGCTCAGCTCTGGTGCGACTGGTAGTGCGTGACCGCGTCCGAGGTGCGGCCGGCACCGTAGACCCGGAGGAACTCCGCCAGCTCAGGGTGGCTCGGAGCGAGCGTGTCGGCCGCGTCGATGATGTCACCGGCGGCCGCGACCGAGCGCAGCAGCGACTGGATCTCGCGCACCACCCGCTTGACCGTCGGCGCCCCCGAACCGCTCGTCGTCTGTGTGGTGTTGCTGAGCACCGAGCCCCCCTGGGACTTCTTGATCTCGTCCATGCGCTCGGTCGCCTCGGCCGCGCTGACGCTGCCGTCCGCGACCTGTGCCGCCAGGTCCTGGAGCAGCTGTACCCGCTGGACCACGGCCGGGTTTCCGATCTTCGCCCGCTGGCCGCTCATCAGCTGCGACAGCATGGGCGCGGACAGTCCGAGAACCGCCGCGAGACGTGCCTGGTTGAGCCCCAGGTCGTCGATGAGCTTACGGAAGAGCGCCCCCAACGGCTCTCCGTACCAGTTCCGCTGCAGCTCCCGCGCTCTGGCGGTGGCTTCCTGCTGTGCGGCGTCCATTGCGTCTCCCCATCGCTTCCCCAAAAAAACCACGGTTCGCTACAGCGAACCCCGTCGAGCATCTTACGGAGAGTGGTCATCTGCGGGGACCCCCAATCTTTTTGCGAGGTACGGGGGGTGACCCGGTACTCTGGTGTGCGGCACCGACCCTGCGGATCTATCGCTTGGCCGGTCGCTTCCCGTACGGGGCCTTAGCTCAGTTGGTAGAGCGCCGTCTTTGCATGGCGGATGTCAGGGGTTCGACTCCCCTAGGCTCCACAAAAACCCCTCTGACCTGTGTAAACGTGGTCAGAGGGGTTCTTTTTTCGCTCTTGCGGTCAGTGCTTGAGGTCAGACGCGCGGTTTCACGTGAAACGGCGTAGGACCCGCCGGGCTCAGCGGTTCTTGTCGTCCCGGGAACGGGATCCGTGCTCCTCCGCCTCCTTGGCCTGGACCTCGGGGTCGAGGGAGGAGCTGCCGTCCACCGAGCTGAGCCGGGCCGTATCCGAGACCTCGGTGGCGGCCGGCGGCTCGACCAGCCAGTCGGGGTTGGCCTGCTTGTCCCACCACTTCCAGGCGGCGAAGGCCGCACCGGCCAGTACGCCGACCACGGCGAACGCCTTGAACGCACGGCCGCACGTCGAACGCCGCTGGTTCCGGCGAGCCAGCCTCTCGATGTCCTCGGCCGAGACATTGCCGCGCAGCGCGGCCAGCGCGGCGGCACCCCGCGCGGTGGCCTCCTCGCGGACCGGACCGGCCGCCGCCACCGCCTGCTCGATCCTCGGACGCGAGTAGTCGGCGGCCTGCCGGGCCGCCTTGCGCGTCAGGTCGGCGGCGTCGTGCGCGGCCTGGTCCACCTTCGGTGGTACATGGGTGCGGGCCAGCTCCAGGCGCGGCACGAGTCGGGCGTCGTACTGGACGCGGGCCTGCTCGGCGGCCTGCGACACCACGGGCGCGAGCCGTACGCGTGCCTCCTGCGCGTAGTACGCGGCACGCTCCTTGGCCGTGTCGGCGTAGGGCGCCACCGCTTCCGCGGCGTGCCGCACGCTGTCCTTCGCCGAACTGGTCGCGGCGCGCACGCTGTCTTTGCGGGTCACGGGTTTCCTCCTCCTCGGTGGCGTACGGTATTTCGACTTTCCACCCTTTTACGGATCATGCCTGTTCGCGGGCCGGGCGGCGCGCGAGGACGGGCATACGGGTGCAACCAGAGCTAAGAGGGGCTTGTCGACGACAATGCCACGGATCGCCGTCGCGCGCCCCCGCATCGCAGAAGGGGTTCCGCAAGTGATTGGTGAGGATCCGGGTCCGGAAACTCCGGGCGGGCGTCGGACCTGCCGTACCGTGCGAGGATCGGGGGTACTGAATCCGAGCACAAACGGAAGGCGGACCGTGGCCGAGCACCTCTACGCCACCCTGAAGACCAGCCTCGGCGACATCGAGGTCCGGCTCTTCCCGAACCACGCGCCCAAGACGGTCAGCAACTTCGTCGAACTGGCGCAGGGTGAGCGTGAGTGGACCCACCCGGACACCGGCACGGTCTCCACGGACCCGCTCTACGACGGCACGGTCTTCCACCGGGTGATCAGCGGTTTCATGATCCAGGGCGGTGACCCGGTCGGCACCGGCATCGGTGGTCCGGGCTACAAGTTCGAGGACGAGTTCCACCCCGACCTGCGCTTCGACCGCCCCTACCTGCTCGCCATGGCCAACGCCGGCCCCCGTACCAACGGCTCCCAGTTCTTCATCACGGTCAACCCCGCTCCCCACCTCAACCGGAAGCACACCATCTTCGGCGAGGTCGTCGATCCGGCCGGCCAGAAGGTCGTGGACAGCATCGCCGCGGTCCCCGTCAGCGGCCCCAACAAGCGACCGGTGAACAACGTCGTCATCGAGACCGTCGTGGTCGCCAGGCGCGCCGACTGAACGGGTTCGAAAGGGAAGCACCCGAAGGGAACCAAACGCCCCGCTCGTCCGTAAGGATGGGCGGGGCGGAACACTGCCCAGGACGAGCGAGGGGACCCCATGGAGGACCAGGCGACAGGCAACGCGCGCGACGCCCACAGCCTGCCCAAGTGCTACCGGCACCCGGACCGGGAGACCGGCGTGCGCTGCACCCGCTGCGAGCGTCCGATCTGCCCCGAGTGCATGGTCAGCGCCTCCGTGGGCTTCCAGTGCCCCGAGTGTGTCCGCGGCACCACGCCGGGCCAGAGCGGCCCGCCCCTGGCCGCCTCCCGGCCCCGCACCCTCGCCGGCGGCACGGTCACCGCCGACCCGCGGCTGCTCACCAAGATCCTGATCGGCGTCAACATCGCGGTCTTCCTGGCCCAACTGTCGGTCGGGAACAGCTTCACCAACCACTTCGAGATGATCGGCCAAGCGCAGTACTCCCAGTTCAGCCCTCTTGAGGGAGTGGCGCAGGGCCAGTACTACCGCATGCTGACCGCGATGTTCCTGCACGATCCCTCGAACTACATGCACATCGTGTTCAACATGCTGAGCCTGTGGTGGATCGGCGGCCCCCTGGAAGCCGCCCTCGGCCGTGCCCGCTACCTGACGCTCTACTTCGTCTCCGGGCTGGCCGGCAGCGCCCTCACCTATCTGCTCGCCGCCCAGAACCAGCCCTCGCTGGGCGCCTCCGGCGCGATCTTCGGGCTCTTCGGTGCGACCGCGGTGCTCATCCGCCGGCTCAACTACGACATGCGGCCGATCATCGCCCTGCTGGTGATCAACCTCATCTTCACCTTCAGCGGCGGCATCGCCTGGCAGGCCCACATCGGCGGTCTGGTCGCCGGTGTCGTCACCGGCTACGCGATGGTGCACGCCCCCCGCGAGCGGCGGAACCTGGTCCAGTACGGCACGTGTGCGCTGGTGCTGGTCCTGGCCGTGGTAATCACGGTCGTCCGCACCGCCCAGCTCACCTGAGCCCGATCACGGCGGCTCACCGCACTGATACCGAACCGTTGTCCACAGTCGGTGGCCGATCTTGTGCACAACGTGCCCGCACACCTGCGCCCCCTCCGACTCACCTGCTTATCCGCAGGTCAGGGAGGGGGCGAGTGGTTTTGTGGCAGGTGTTGTGCTAGTCGTACCGGCGTCAACACCCAACGGGTTATCCACAGATCGTCGTCTTTTCCCCAGGAGGGTGTGGACAGCAGGTCAGGCCTGTGGATAACTCAGCGAACAGCCCTGGGCAGAGCTGTCGGCCGGGTTACTTCCACTGTGTGGAGACGCCGAATCCGGCCGCGATGAAGCCGAAGCCCACGACGATGTTCCAGTTGTCGAGGCTGTCGATCGGCAGCGAACCGTCGGTCACATAGAAGACGACGATCCAGGCCAGCCCGATGAGGAACATGGCCAGCATCACCGGCGCGACCCAGCCGCGACTGTTCAGCTTGATGGCGGTCGCCTGCTTCGCCGGGGGCGGCGTGTAGTCGGCCTTCTTGCGGATACGTGACTTCGGCACGAGGGTCTCTCCTGTCGATGCGCTGCGTGGCCGCGCAGGTAACTGGGTCGGGCTCGGGGCAGCGTACAAGGGGACAGTAAGGGCACACTGAGCGCTCCCCCGGGCGTCCGTTAGCGTAGTGCTTCCGCGGCGCCGAAGGAGATAAGGGTACGTTGAGCAATTCTGCCGACTCCCAGGGGACCGGATCAACGGGTGCCGGGCCAACCCGTAAGAACGGGTTCCGTCCGGTGCGGATTCTCACCGTGGGCGTCTTCGCCCTCGCCGGTCTGCTCTTCTTCACCAGCTTCAACACGGCCAAGGGCACCGACATCCGCTCGGACGACAACCTGCTGAAGCTCTCCGACCTGATCCAGGAGCACAGCCGCAAGAACAAGGAGCTGGACGAGTCCAACGCGAGCAGCCGCGACCAGAACGAGAAGCTCGCCAAGCGCGACGACGGCTCCACCAAGGCCCAGGACGACCAGCTCAGCGGCCTGGAGAAGGACGCGGGCACCCAGAAGCTCACCGGCAGGGCGATCACCGTCACGCTCAACGACGCGCCGCCGAACGCCACCGCCAAGCTTCCCGGCTACCCCGAGCCGCAGCCCGACTACCTGGTCATCCACCAGCAGGACCTCCAGGCCGTGGTGAACGCCCTCTGGCAGGGCGGCGCCACCGGCATCAAGGTCATGGACCAGCGGCTGATCTCCACCAGCGCCGTGCGCTGCGTCGGCAACACCCTGATCCTCCAGGGCCGGGTCTACTCACCGCCGTACAAGATCCAGGCGGTCGGGGATCCGGCGAAGATGCAGAAGGCGCTCGCGGACTCCGAGGCGATCCAGAACTACATGGTGTACGTCAACGTGTACGGCCTCGGGTGGAAAGTCACCGAGGACGGCACGGTGACTCTTCCGGGCTACTCGGGCACAGTGGATCTGCACTACGCGAAGCCCGTGGGGTAAGCAGCTCGTCACTTTCTGGAGCCGCCGGTGCGCGTGATCGTCAGAACCGTCAGCGAGCTCTGCATCACCGTCGGCACGCTCATCGTGCTCTTCGTCGTGTACGTGCTGTTCTGGACCGGAGTGAAGGCCGACAGCGTGATGCACGACCAGATCGACCAGTTACAGCGGCAGTGGTCGGCCGGTGCCACGGTGCATCCGACGGCCGGGGCGTCCGCGGCCGCCGCCGCACCCGCCAAGCCCGCCGCGTACCACTACGGCAAGCCCTTCGCGATCATGTACATCCCCCGGCTCGGTTTCACGTGGAACAAGCCGGTCCTGGAGGGCACCGGCACCGATGTGCTGAAGAAGGGCCTCGCCCACTACGCCCGGACCGCCGGGCTGGGCCAGGTGGGCAACTTCGCGGTCGCCGGCCACCGGCGCACCTACGGCGACCCGTTCCTCGACTTCCCGAAGCTGCGCAAGGGCGACGCGATCGTGCTGACGGACGGGACCACCTGGTTCACGTATCGGATCGACAAAGGCCCATACAAAACAGTTCCGACGGACGTTGAAGTGATCGACCCTGTGCCACGTAAGTCGGGGTACACGCGTCCGGGGCGCTATCTCACGCTGACCACGTGCGATCCGGAATGGGGGCACAGCCATCGGCTGATCGTCTGGGCCCACTTGGACTCCACACAGCCTGTGGAGGCAGGCAGACCAAAGGCGCTGCGCCGTTAGTCTGGTGCAGTACGGCGGGATTCTGGTGCCGTGGTGGAACGGAAGGGACGGCATGTACGGCTGGATCTGGCGGCATCTGCCGGGGAACGCATGGGTGAGGGCGCTGATCTCGCTCGTGCTCGTCCTGGCCGTGGTCTACATCCTCTTCCAGTACGTCTTCCCCTGGGCCGAACCACTGCTGCCCTTCAACGATGTGACGGTGGACAACCAGTGAGCGCGCGGATTCTCGTCGTCGACAACTACGACAGCTTCGTCTTCAACCTGGTCCAGTACCTGTACCAGCTGGGTGCCGAGTGCGAGGTGCTGCGCAACGACGAGGTGTCGACGGCGCATGCCCAGGACGGCTTCGACGGCGTGCTGCTGTCGCCGGGCCCGGGTACGCCGGAAGAGGCCGGCGTCTGTGTGGACATGGTCCGGCACTGCGCCGCGACCGGTGTCCCGGTCTTCGGCGTCTGCCTCGGCATGCAGTCGATGCAGGTGGCGTACGGCGGTGTGGTGGACCGGGCGCCGGAGCTGCTGCACGGCAAGACCTCGCTGGTGGAGCACGAGGGCAAGGGGGTCTTCGCGGGCCTGCCGACGCCCTTCACCGCGACCCGCTACCACTCGCTCGCCGCCGAGCCGGCGACGGTCCCGGCCGAGCTGGAGGTGACCGCCCGCACCCACGACGGGATCATCATGGGCCTCAGGCACCGTGAACTGCTGGTCGAGGGCGTGCAGTTCCACCCCGAGTCGGTGCTGACCGAGCACGGGCACCGGATGCTGGCGAACTGGCTGGTGGAGTGCGGTGACCAGGGGGCCGTGGCGAGGTCGGTGGGGCTCGCCCCGGTGGTGGGCAGGGCCACGGCGTGACCGCGCTGCGCCCCGAGCGCGAGACCGGTGCCTCGTACGGGGAACAGCCGTACGGGGCGTCGGGTGCGCTCGGGGAGACGGCGTACCTCCAGCCGCTCCCGCCGATCGACGAGGAGACCGTCGCGCTGCGGATCCCCGATCCGCCGCCCATATCGGCCTCTGCGGGCACAGCAGCCCCATTCGGCACCGGAACCTCATCAGGCGGCCGAGCGGCCCGCAGAAAGGCCGCCAAGCGGCGTGGCGGGCGGCACGGCGGCCCGGCGGAGTCGGCATCTCAGGAGACGGCGCAGGAGTCGGACGGGACGGCGCGGCAGCAGAGCGCCGCGCAGGGCCGGCCGCTCTCCCGGGTCGAGGCCCGGCGGCGGGAGCGGCTGCGCAAGCCCAGCCCGGCCGTCATGGCGAGCCGGGCCATAGGCGAGGTGTTCATCACCACCGGCGTGCTGATGCTGCTGTTCGTCACCTACCAGCTCTGGTGGACGAACGTCCGCGCCCACGCGCAGGCCGGCCAGGAGGCCAGCAGCCTCCAGCAGGACTGGGCGAGCGGCAAGCGCGCGCCCGGTGTCTTCGCGCCGGGCCAGGGCTTCGCCATCCTGCACATCCCCAAGCTGGACGTGGTGGCGCCGATCGCCGAGGGCGTCAGCAACAAGAAGGTCCTCGACAAGGGCATGGTCGGGCACTACGGCGAGGGCGCGCTGAAGACCGCGATGCCGCAGGACAAGACCGGCAACTTCGGTCTGGCCGCGCACCGCAACACGCACGGCGAGCCGTTCCGGTACATCAACAAGCTGGTGGCCGGCGACTCGGTGGTGGTCGAGACGCAGGACGAGTACTTCGTGTACAAGGTGACCTCGATGCTGCCGGTGACGGCGCCGAGCAACGTGAGCGTGCTGGATCCGATCCCGAAGGGTTCGGGTTTCACCAAGCCGGGCCGGTACATCACACTCACCACCTGCACACCGGAGTTCACCAGCAAGTACCGGTTGATCGTGTGGGGCAAGATGGTCGAGGAACGCCCGCGCAGCAAGGGCAAGCCGGACGCGCTCGTCGAGTAAGGGCAGAGGCAGAGGAACAGTGGCAGCGACCGCCGACGACACCGAAGAGCAGACCGACGCGCCGGGTTCGGCGCCCGTGCCGGGGCGGCGGCCGATGGGCCGGATCGCGACGGCGGTCAGTGTCTTCGGGGAACTTCTCATCACGGCGGGCCTGGTACTCGGCCTGTTCGTCGTCTACTCCCTGTGGTGGACGAACGTCATAGCGGACCGCAAGGCGGACCGGGAGGGCGACAAGGTCCGGGACACCTGGGCCCAGCCGGACACCGGTCCGGGCGCCCTGGACACGAAGAACGGCATCGGCTTCCTGCACGTGCCGTCGATGAAGAACGGCGAGGTCCTGGTCGAGAAGGGCACCTCGACGGACGTCCTGAACAACGGAGTGGCCGGCTACTACACGGACCCGGTCAAGGCGACGCTCCCCACCACCGGAAAGACCGGCAACTTCGCGGTCGCCGCCCACCGCGACGGCCACGGCGCGAAGTTCCACAACATCGACAAGGTGAAGGTCGGCGACCCGGTCGTCTTCGAGACCCGTGACGACTGGTACGTCTACAAGGTCTACGACATCCTCCCGGAGACCTCGAAGTACAACGTCAAGGTCCTCTCCCAGATCCCCAAGGAGTCCGGCAGGAACAAGCCGGGCCACTACGTCACCCTGACGACCTGCACCCCGGTGTACACGAGCCGTTACCGCTACGTGGTCTGGGGCGAACTGGTCCGCGTACAGAAGGTCGACAGCAGGCGGACCCTGCCGAAGGAACTGCGCGACTGAGCGCCGAAACGGATGGGCCCCTGCCGGTGATCCCGGCAGGGGCCCATCCGTCGTCACAGGGGAATCAGCCGTCGGTGCCACCGAAGAAGTTGGTGCCGCCGTTGTTCCCGCCGTTGTTGTTGCTGTTGCCCACGCTCACCGTGGTGAGGGTGATCTGCGTGTTGCCCGGGTCGTCCACGCCGGTGTTCGCCTGCGGGTCCTGGTTGGTGACCAGGGCGTTGTCGCTGGAGTCGCCGTTGAACTGGATGTTCGTGAAGCCGGCCGCCTGCAGGGTCTGCTTGGCCTGGCTCACGGTCTGGCCCAGCACGCTCGGCACGGCCGTCTGCTGCTTGGCCTTGCCGATCTGGATGGTCACCGTGGAGCCCTTGCTGACCTGGGAACCGGCCTGCGGGTCGGTCGAGACGACCTTGCCGACCAGGCTGGAGTCGTCGGTCTCCACCTCGGTGCAGTTGCCGGTCAGGTTGTTGGCCGTCATCTGCGCCTTGGCCTCGTCGCAGCTCTTGCCGCTGACGTCGGGGACCGTGGACTTCTCCTCGGCCTTGGCGACCGTGAGGGTGATGGTGGAGCCCTTCTGGACCTCCGCGCCGAGGGCCGGGTCCTGGTCCAGGACGGTGCCCGGGTCCTCACCGGAAGTCTGCTGCTTCGTCTTGACGACGAACTTGTACTTGTCGCCCTCAAGCGTGGTCTTGGCGTCGTCGATGTTCTTGCCGACGACGCTCGGCACGACCACCTTCGGCGCCCCCGTGGAGACCACCAGGTTGATCGTGTCGCCCTTTTTGACGTCCGTGTTCGGCTTCGGGTCCTGGGAGCAGACACTGCCCTTGGGCTGGGCCTCGCAGGCCTTCTTGGTGGGTGTCCCCAGCTTGAGGCCGGAGTTCACCGCCATCTTCTGCGCGTCCGCGTAGGTGGAGCCGACGAAGTTCGGGGCGGCGAAGGACTTGTCCCCGCCCCCGCTGACCACCCACTTCCCGATCAGGACCGAGCCCACCAGCACCAGGATGCCCGCGATCACGAGCAGGATCGTGGACGTGTTCCGCTTCTTCTGCTGGCGGCGGCGGTCCGGGCGTTCGTCGTAGCCGTAGCCGCCGTCGTCCGGGTTCATCGGGGGGAGCATGGTGGTGGCGCCGGCGTCGGAGCGCAGGGCCGTGGTCGGCATGTCGTCCGGGTAGCCGCCGTAGCCGACGGAGCCCATCGCCGCGGTGGCCGCGACCGGCTGGCCGTCCAGGCAGGCCTCGATGTCGGCGCGCATCTCGTCGGCCGACTGGTATCGGTAGTTCGGGTCCTTGACCAGCGCCTTCAGGACGATGGCGTCCATCTCGGGGGTGATCTCGGGGTCGAAGACCGACGGGGGCTGCGGCTCCTCGCGGACGTGCTGGTAGGCGACCGCGACCGGGCTGTCGCCCACGAACGGCGGCCGTACCGTCAGCAGCTCGTAGAGCAGGCAGCCCGTCGAGTAGAGGTCCGAGCGGGCGTCGACCTGCTCGCCCTTCGCCTGCTCCGGCGAGAGGTACTGGGCGGTGCCGATGACGGCCGCCGTCTGCGTCATGGTCATGCCGGAGTCGCCCATGGCGCGGGCGATGCCGAAGTCCATGACCTTGACCTGGCCGTTGCGCGTCAGCATGACGTTCGCCGGCTTGATGTCCCGGTGCACGATGCCGCTGCGGTGGGCGTACTCCAGGCCCTGGAGGATGCCGATGGTCATCTCCATCGCGCGCTCGGGCAGGAGCTTGCGACCGGAGTGGAGCAGCTCGCGCAGTGTCGAGCCTTCCACGTACTCCATGACGATGTACGGGATCGAGACCCCGTCGATGTAGTCCTCGCCCGTGTCGTAGACCGCGACGATCGCGGGGTGGTTGAGCGAGGCGGCAGACTGGGCCTCCCGGCGGAACCGGGCCTGGAAGGACGGATCACGCGCGAGATCGACACGCAGCGTCTTCACCGCCACTGCGCGGCCGAGCCGGGTGTCATGCGCGAGGTATACCTCCGCCATGCCACCACGGCCGAGCACGTGGCCCAGCTCGTACCGGCCGCCGAGGCGACGCGGCTCTTCCATAGCTACCTACCAGCCCTCTCCGTCGGTCCCGGCCGGCACGGGGGTGTGCGGTCGGAGGCTGCCGTCCGGGCCTACCGTACCCGGCTGTGTTTGTGTGACCTGGCCAAGCCCGTAACCCGATACAGGACCGGTATGTCAACGTGCACCGATGTGAAGGGGACGTGAGCGGGCTCACTTCTTGGAGTTGATGACCGCCTCCATCACGCTCTTCGCGATCGGGGCCGCGAGGCCGCCGCCGGAGATGTCGTCACGGTTGGCCTGGTCGTCCTCGATCACCACGGCGACGGCGACGGGCTTGCTGCCGTCGGGGAGCTTGGCGTACGAGATGAACCAGGCGTACGGGTTCTCGCTGTTCTCCACACCGTGCTGGGCCGTACCGGTCTTGCCGCCCACGGTGACGCCGTTGATCTGGGCGTTCTTGCCGGTGCCGTCCTTGACGACCGTCTCCATCATGGACTGGAGGATCTGGGCGTTGGCGGAGGACAGCGGCTGGCTCATCTCCTCGGGCTCGGTCTGGGAGATCGTGTCGAGGTTCGACGACTGGAGCTTGTCGATCATGTACGGCTTCATCAGCTTGCCGTCGTTGGCGACCGCGGAGGCGACCATGGCCATCTGGAGCGGGGTCGCGGCGGTGTTGTACTGGCCGATCGAGGACAGCGCGGTCTGCGACTGGTTCATGTTGTCGGAGAAGACCGAGGCGCTGGAGCGGACCGGGGTGAACTGCTCGGAGTCGAAGCCGAACTTCTTCGCCTCGGCGAGCATCTTGTCGTTGCCGAGGTCGGCGCCGATCTTGCCGAAGACGGTGTTGCAGGACACCCGCAGGGCGACGCGCATGGTCGCGTTCTTGCAGGGGATGTTGCCCTCGTTCTTCAGCTCGGTCGTGGTGCCCGGCATGACGTACGGCAGCGGCGAGTTCGTGGCCTCGTCGGCCGACTTGTACAGCCCGTTCTCCAGCGCCGCCGAGGCGGTGACGACCTTGAAGGTGGAGCCCGGCGGGTAGGTCTCGCGCAGCGCCCGGTTCAGCATCGGGTCGTTCGGGTCGTATTTCTTCTGGAGCTTCTTCCAGGCGGCGGCGTCGTCGTTCGAGTTGCCCGCGAAGACCGAGGGGTCGTACGACGGGTAGGAGGCGAGGGCCAGGATCTTGCCCGTGGAGGGGTCCAGGGCGACGACCGCGCCCTTGCCGCCCTGCTTCTTCAGCCCGTTGTACGCGGCGCTCTGCGCGGCCGAGTTCAGCGTGGTGACGACGTTGCCGCCCGACTTCTGCTTGCCCGTGATCATGTCGAGGGTGTTGCGGAAGAAGAGCCGGTCGTCGTTGCCGGTGAGGATGCCGTCCTCGAGGCTCTCCAGCTGGTTGGCGCCGAAGGCCTGGGAGGCGTACCCGGTGACCGGCGCCCACATGGCGCCGTTCTTGTAGGTGCGCTTGTACTTCAGGTCGTTCAGGCCGGCCGAGCCGGATGCCGTGGAGCCGGTGACCGGGTCGCCGTCGACGATGATGTCGCCGCGCGGGGTGGAGTAGCGGGCGATCGTGACCCGGCGGTTCAGAGTGTCCTCGCGGAGGCTGTCGGCCTTGACGTACTGGAGCCAGTTGTCGCGCAGCAGCAGGGTGAGGACCAGGAGGCCGCAGAAGATCGCGATCCGGCGCAGGGGCTTGTTCATGAGGGTCGGACCACCTGGGTCATCTCGGCGTCGGGGTTGCCGGCGGGGGCCGGGGCCGGGCGGCGGGCGGTGTCGCTGATGCGGATCAGGATGCCGATGAGAGCCCAGTTGGCGAGCACGGAGGAACCACCGTAGGCCAGGAACGGCATGGTCATACCGGTCAGCGGGATGAGCCCCATGACACCGCCGGCCACCACGAAGACCTGAAGGGCGAAGGCACCGGAGAGGCCGACGGCGAGGAGCTTGCCGAAGGGGTCGCGGGCCGCGAGGGCGGTGCGCACACCGCGCTCCACGATCAGACCGTAGATCAGCAGGATCGCCATGATGCCGGCCAGGCCCATCTCCTCGCCGAAGGTGGCGAGGATGAAGTCCGAGTTGGCGGCGAACCGGATGAGGTCGGAGTGGCCCTGGCCGAGGCCGGTGCCGAGGGTGCCGCCGGAGCCGAAGGCCCACAGTGCCTGCATGGACTGCTCGGAGTGGCCGGCCACGCCCGCCTGGCTGAGCTTGTACTCCTTCAACGGGTTGAGCCAGGCCTGGACTCGCTGCTGGACGTGTGGTTCGAAGCTCGCCACACCGACGGCGCCGCCCGCGGACATCAGCAGACCGAAGACGATCCAGCTGGTCCGCTCGGTGGCCACGTACAGCATGATGACGAACATTCCGAAGAACAGCAGCGAGGTACCGAGGTCGGTCTCGAAGACCAGGATGAGGATCGACATCAGCCAGACGACCAGGATCGGGCCGAGGTCGCGGCCGCGGGGCAGGTACAGGCCCAGGAAGCGGCGGCTGGCGAGCGCCAAGGCGTCGCGCTTGACCATCAGGTAGCCGGCGAAGAAGACGGCGAGGGCGATCTTCGCGAACTCGCCGGGCTGCACGGAGCCGAGGCCCGGGACGCTGATCCAGATCTTGGCGCCGTAGATGTTGGCGCCGAGGCCGGGCACCAGCGGCAGCATGAGCAGCACCAGGGCGCCGAACATCGAGATGTACGTGTAGCGCTGCAGGACACGGTGGTCCTTGAGGAAGATCAGCACGACGACGAACATCGCGATGCCGAGCGCGGTGTACAGCAGCTGGCGGGGCGCGGCGGTGAAGTAGGTGGGCAGCGACTGCAGCAGCTTGGACTGGTCGAGTCGCCAGATGACGACGAGCCCGAGCCCGTTGAGCAGGGTGGCCAGCGGCAGCAGCAGCGGGTCCGCGTACGGGGCGAACCTGCGGACGGCGAGGTGGGCGACGCCGGCCAGCAGGCCGAGGCCCAGGCCGTAGCTCAGCAGTCCGGCCGGGACCTTGTCGTTGATGGCCAGGCCCACGTTGGCGTAGGCGAACACCGGGATGGCGACGGCGAACACCAGGAGCGCGAGCTCGGTGTTGCGCCGGCTCGGTGTGCCGATGGAGCCGATCGTGGACGTGTGGTTCGTCGACGTGTTGGTAGTACTGCTCATCGTGTGACAGGGCCTCTCACGGCTTGCCTATTGCTTACCGCACAGCGAGACGACCTTCTGCTCATCCTCCGAGAGGGTGGGGCCGGGGCTGGGGGTCGCTGAGGGGGACGGGGACGATGACGCCGAAGGAGACGCCGAGTTCGTAGGGCTTGGCGAGGCCTTGGACGTGAGAGAGGTCTTGGTGGTTCCCGTGGTGCCTCCGGCCTCGCCCTGACCGGTCTTGGAGCTGGTGCTGGACTCGGCGGCGGTGCGCTCCGACTCCTTCTTGCAGGCGGAGGCCTGTACGGCCAGCTCCTGGACCTTCGACCGGGCGTCGGTGAGACCGCCCTCGGCGATCGTGGCCTTGACCTGCTTCTGCTGGTAGGGCGGCAGGTACTTGAGTTCGATCTCGGGGTGGTCCGTCTCCACCTTCGACAGCGACACCCAGGCCAGGTCCTGGCTGATGCCCTGGTAGAGCGCGACGTGCTCGCCGTTGGCGCCGACGTAGTACTGGGTCTGCGTCCAGCGGTAGCCGCCGTACAGCCCGCCGCCGATCACGGCGAGGGCGAGGACGCCGAAGAAGGATCTCTTCAGCCACCTGCGCCCCCTGCGGGGCTTCACGAAGTCGTCGTCGGTGTAGTCGCCGAAGCCGCCGTCCGGGGCGTAGCCGGTGGTGTCGCCGGAGCCGGGCGGGCCGAACTCGCCGCCGCCACCGTGCCGGGGACCCTGGCGGCCGAGGCTGGCGGCGCGGCCCGCCGGGGTCTGCATGAAGCCGTTGTCGTGCAGGTGCTGCTGATTCTCGGCGACGGCGCCGACCACGACCGGGGTGTCGGAGAGCTGCCCGGCGAGGGTGTCGCCGGTGTCCAGGTCGAGGACGTCCGCGATGATGACCGTGATGTTGTCGGGGCCGCCGCCGCGCAGTGCGAGCTGGATCAGCTCCTGCACGGTCTCCTGCGGTCCCTGGTAGCTGGCGAGGGTCTCCTCCAGGGTCTGGTGGGAGACGACCCCGGAGAGCCCGTCGGAGCAGATGAGGTACCGGTCCCCGGCGCGCACCTCGCGGATCGACAGGTCGGGCTCGACGTGGTCGCCGCTGCCGAGCGCGCGCATGAGCAGCGAGCGCTGCGGGTGGGTGGTGGCCTCTTCCTCGGTGATCCGGCCCTCGTCGACGAGCCGCTGCACCCAGGTGTGGTCCTGGGTGATCTGCGTGAGCACCCCGTCGCGCAGGAGGTACGCGCGGGAGTCGCCGACGTGCACGAGGCCGAGCCGCTGCCCGGTCCACAGCAGGGCGGTGAGGGTGGTCCCCATGCCCTCCAGCTGCGGGTCCTCCTCCACCATGGCGCGCAGCTGGTCGTTGGCGCGCTGCACGGCGAGGCCGAGGGAGGTGAGGATGTCGGAGCCGGGCACGTCGTCGTCGAGCGTGACCAGGGTGGAGATCACCTCGGAGGAGGCGACCTCGCCGGCGGCCTGGCCGCCCATGCCGTCGGCGATGGCGAGCAGGCGGGGACCGGCGTAACCGGAGTCCTCGTTGCCCTCCCGGATCATGCCTTTGTGCGATCCGGCGGCGAAGCGCAGTGACAGACTCATGCGCACCTCGCCCGTCGGCTCCGGGTACATCCGCACGGTGCCCACCCTCCGGTCGGGAGCGCGCGAAGGACCGGCGTCCGGTCCGCCGCCGCGTGCTCGCTCCGCTCGCGCCTACTCATGATGTAGCACTACTTCCGCAGCTCGATGACGGTTTTCCCGATGCGGATCGGCGCGCCCAGCGGGATCGGCGTGGGGGTCGTCAGCCGGGACCGGTCCAGGTAGGTGCCGTTGGTCGAGCCGAGGTCCTCGACGATCCACTGGCCGTCGCGGTCCGGGTAGATCCTGGCATGACGGCTGGAGGCGTAGTCGTCGTCCAGCACGATCGTGGAGTCGTGGGCGCGGCCGAGGGTGATGGTCTGGCCCTGGAGCGCGACCGTCGTGCCGGTGAGAGTGCCCTCGGAGACGACCAGCTTGCTGGGGGCGTTGCGGCGGCGGCCACCACCGCCGGCGGCGGCGGGCTGCTGGCCACGCTGCTGCGGTGGCGCGGCCTGCTGCCGGGCGGCGGGCTGCTGCCGGCGCCCTTCTTCCCTACGCGATCCGCGCTGGGTGACGCGCGTACCGAACAGGTCGCTGCGGATGACCTGCACGGCCACGATCACGAACAGCCACAGAACGGCCAGGAAACCCAGCCGCATGACCGTGAGGGTCAGCTCTGACATTGCCCCCGCTTCACCCTTCGGCTTGCCGGTAAATGATGGTGGTGCTGCCCACGACGATCCGCGAGCCGTCGCGGAGCGTAGCGCGGGTGGTGTGCTGCCCGTCCACCACGATGCCGTTGGTGGACCCGAGATCCTGGATCGTCGAGGGCGTTCCGGTCCGGATCTCGCAGTGCCGGCGGGAGACGCCGGGGTCGTCGATCCGCACGTCGGCCTCGGTGCTGCGGCCCAGCACGAGCGTCGCGCGGGAGATCTGGTGGCGGGTGCCGTTGATCTCGATCCAGTAGCGGGTACGGGAGCCGGGTGCCGAGGCGCCGACGGGACCCGAGGGCGGGCGCTGGGCGGCCGGCTGGGTCGGCTGCGGATAGCCGTAGCCGCCGGGGCGGCCGCCGGGCGGCGGTGCGCTCGGCATCGGCGGGGCGGCGCCCTGCGGGCCGCCGTAGCCGCCCGGACGCTGCGGGGCACCGCCCGCGGGGGCGCGCTCGGGGGCCTGCTGGTTGCTGGACGAGGCGAGCGTTCGGCTGCGCACCCGGTACAGGCCGGTGTCGAGGTCGTCGGCCTTCTCCAGGGTGACCTTGATCGGCCCCATGAAGGTGTAGCGCTGCTGCTTGGCGTAGTCGCGGACCATGCCGGCGAGCTCGTCGCCGAGCTGCCCGGAGTAGGGGCTGAGCCGCTCGAAGTCGGGCGCGCTCAGTTCCACGATGAAGTCGTTGGGCACGACGGTCCGGTCGCGGTTCCAGATGGTCGCGTTGTTGTCGCACTCGCGCTGCAGCGCGCCGGCGATCTCCACGGGCTGGACCTCGGACTTGAACACCTTGGCGAAGGTGCCGTTGACCAGACCTTCGAGACGCTGCTCGAACTTCTTCAGGACTCCCACAGGGCACCTCCTCTGTCGCCTTGCCCGTACTGCCTGCCGTTGCCGTTACCGCTCACTGATCGTATCTACGCGCCCGGCAATCAGCCGGTTCCCCCAGCGGCCCCTCTTCGAACTCCTCGGCGTGCTTCTCCTGTCAGGGATCGGCGCTTCTTCTGCCATGGATCGTAGAGGTGGCCCACAACCAGTGTCCCGCACCTGACTGTGGACCCGATCCGTCTCCTGGACAGATGGCCTCGACCGGTACGAGGTTGATACGTGATGGCCGACTGCTCGGTACGTGCTCCTCAGGTGGGCGCTGCCCCCGGATAAGGGATGTGAACCCACCCTGTCCCACGTGCTAGTGTTCTCGATGTCGGAAGGCGCTGCACCGAAGGAAACAACGGGGCGGAGGCCGGAGGACACACCCAATGCGCGGGTGGCGGAATAGGCAGACGCGCTGGATTCAGGTTCCAGTGCCCGCAAGGGCGTGGGGGTTCAACTCCCCCCTCGCGCACAGAGACCGATGAGACGGGTCTCCACCGGTGACGGAAGTCACGGTGGGGGCCCGTTTCTCGTTGTCCGGCGCCTGCCCGCGATCACCCGGGGCGGTCCGTCGGTTGTGAGGCATCGCACAGCCTGTCAAGGCTGCCAAAGACCCCTGCTCGTGAGCTATCTCACGGGTGGGGCCGGCCGCCGTCGCGGGGCGGTGTCCGGGGCGGGATCGATCTGTGCCACGCGTGCCAGGTGCCGCGGCGAGGACGGCCGCGAACCCGCGCCAGGTCTCGCGCGGTCGGGCAGTGGCGGCGAGCGGCGGAGCGTGAGCGCGCCACGCGGGCTCGTGACGCCCTTTGTACCGGAGCGGTGCGAGCCGCCGACCGGGTGCGGCCCGGCAGCCGTCGAGGGCGTCGGCGACATCACGGGCCCGCGTCGGTTCCCCGGCCACGGCCTCGGCGCCCGTCGCGTGCAGCGCCTGGCCACGGTCCTGCCGACGGCCACAGCCCTCCCGACGGCCACAGCCCTGCCGACGGCCACAGCTCTGCCGACGGCCCGACGCCGCCCGCGGCACGGGTCGCCAGAATGGGCCGCACACCGGCTTCCGGGCCGTTGCCCATGAGGGCGGCCCCCACGGCCGAGGCACGACCGGGATGGCATCCATCCCCCGGACCAGCCATGGGAACCCTGCTCGGGGGCCGGATCGGCATCCAGCGTCCACCGTCGCCGCCGGACCACGGAGCGGAGGACCTGGACCGAACTCTCCGCGATCTCGCCCGGCATCGTGCTGTGTGCTGTGTGCTGTGTGCTGCGTGCTGATCAACCTGCCCGGACACATCCGCGGCCACGCGGTGACTGTCGGGTGCCGCACGCCGGTGATGCCGTTGCTCACGATCGAACGGGGCATCGCCCGTTCCGTCGTGTTGTCGGCCGGGGCGCGAACAACACCTACCGGGACGGCGGACATACGACGACGGATCCCCATCCTCCGCAAACCGCCCCGAA
This sequence comes from Streptomyces fuscichromogenes, assembly GCF_014645815.1. GTDB lineage: Bacteria > Actinomycetota > Actinomycetes > Streptomycetales > Streptomycetaceae > Streptomyces > Streptomyces fuscichromogenes. The sequence goes on from NZ_BMML01000005.1 coordinate 296,651, forward strand.
GTTATCCACAGGGTCTGACGTGTTTCGGCCCCCGCCTGTACCGTCTCCACGAGTTGATGTTCGTGAGCGTGCGTGCGCGGAGTACGGGGGAGGCGGTCGACGTGACCGGACGGGAAGAGTTGACGACGGCCGGCGGGCGGAAGCTGCCTGCGCCCAAGGGCTTTGCGCCGTGGCCCCCGCACGGTTCCCCCAAGGAGGAGGGCAGGGCCCTGCGTTCGGCGGTCCCGCGCCGCGGCCATGACGCCCTGGACCTGGACGCCTCCCGTCCTGACGCGGTGAGCGCGGTCGAGGAGTCCAACCGGGACCGCATCCCGGCGCTGGTCCCGATAAGGGTCGGCAGAATGGCGGCCGGCCCCTTCGCCTTCCTGCGCGGCTCGGCCGGCCTGATGGCGCACGACCTGGCCCGCACCCCGATGACCAGGATCGCCACCCAGATCTGCGGCGACGCCCACGCGGCCAACTTCGGCCTGTACGGCGACCCGCGCGGCGACCTCGTCATCGACCTGAACGACTTCGACGAGACCGTGCTCGGCCCCTGGGAGTGGGACCTCAAGCGGCTCGCCACCTCCCTGGTGCTGGCCGGCAGGGAAGCGGGCGCCGACGAGGACACCTGCCGCAAGGCCGCGGGCGACGCGGCGGGCGCCTACCGCCGCACCATGCGCCTGCTGGCCAAGCTCCCGGTGCTGGACGCGTGGAACGCGATCGCGGACGAGGAACTGGTCTCCCACTCCGACGCCCACGACATGCTCGGCACCCTGCGCCGGGTCTCGGAGAAGGCCCGCGCCAACACCAGCGGCCGGTTCGCGGCCCGCTCCACCGAGCCCACCGCGGACGGCGGCCGACGCTTCGTCGACGCCCTGCCGGTGCTGCGCCGGGTCCCGGACGCGGAGGCGGAGGCGGTCACCGCGGCCCTGGAGCACTACCTGACCACGCTCTCCGAGGACCGCCACCCGCTGCTGTCCCGGCACACCCCGCACGACGTCGCGTTCCGGATCGTCGGCACCGGCAGCGTCGGCACCCGCTCCTACGTCGTCCTCCTCCTGGACCACCGCGGCGAGCCGCTGATCCTCCAGGTCAAGGAGGCCCGCCCGTCCGCACTCGTCCCGCACCTGGCCACGGCGGGCTTCGAGACGCCGGCCGTCGGCCACGAGGGCCGCCGGGTGGTCCTCGGCCAGAAGCGGATGCAGGTGGTCAGCGACATCCTGCTCGGCTGGACCACGGTGGACGGCCGTCCCTTCCAGGTCCGCCAGTTCCGCAACCGCAAGGGCAGCGTCGACCCGGCCGCCCTGTCTCCCGACCAGATCGACGACTACGGCAGGATGACCGGCGCCCTGCTGGCCCGCGCCCACTCGCACAGCGCCGACCCGCGCCTGATCGCCGGCTACTGCGGCAAGAACGAGGAGCTGGACGAGGCGATCGCCGCGTTCGCCGTGACCTACGCCGACCGCACGGAGGCGGACCACGAGGAACTGGTGGCCGCGGTGCGGACGGGACGGATAGCGGCCGAGCTCGGGGTGTGATCCCGTGATGCCGTCGTCCCCGGCCGCCGCTCTCCGGTCTCCGGCCGGCGCTCTCCGGTCCCCGGTCCTCGGTTCTTCTCCCGCGGCCTCCGGCCCTGGGTCGGGGTGCTGAGATGAGGTACGTCGAGATCGGCACGGGCGAGGACCGGGGCGAGGCCGAGGCCGCCGTCTTCGTCGACCCCGGCCCCTACCTGGCACGGCTGCCGGAACTCGCCGACGGCCTGCCGCCCGGCGCCCGCGCCTTCGCCACCGACCCGCGCCACTACGAGCTCGGCGGCCGCCGCTGCGTACGGGACCTGCGCCCGCTGGACATGCGCCGCACGGCCCCCGCCGACATGGAGATCCGCTTCCGCCACAACAGCCTCAGCCACAACGAGGACCTGATCGTCCGCTACACGGGCGTCTCCCGTTTCCAGACGGACATCCTGGGCGCCTGCGACATCGCCTCGCTCGGAGAGGTGATCCTCGACGAGATCCTCCCGCACCCGGACGGCTGCACCCACGAGCTGGCCTGCCGCCCCGGAACCCTCGTCATGGCCTGCGCCGATCTGGTCGCCGAGTGGGTACCGGCCACCGCCGACGGCGACAGGGCCTAGGCTGGTCGGGTGACGACCCCGGAAGCTGAGCAGTCCAAGGCACCGCGGCCCGAGGAACGGCTGGAGCGCGCCGTGCGGGCCGCCGAGCAGGCGTTGATCGAGTACGAGATCGCGGTGGAGACCTTCCGCGTCGAGGTCGAGAACTTCTCTCGCCTGCACGAACAGAAACTCGGTCCGCTCTACCTCCGTATCGAGGAGCTGGACGCGCGGATCGCGGAGGCCAAGGCCGCCCGCACCGGCGACCCCGAGGACATCCGCGCCGCCGAGGAGGCCAGGGCCCGGGTCCTGCCCATCCCCGGCGTCGAGGAACTGCTGAACGGCTGGATGGACAGCGACGGCCTGTTCCCCGAGAGCGTGGCGATGCTCACCGAGCAGGAGGTCCGGCCCCCGCAGCGGGTCCGCCCCAGCGAGGAGGCCCGCCGGCTCTACCGCGAGCTGGCCCGCAAGGCCCACCCCGACCTGGTGCAGGACGAGGCCGAGCAGGAGCGGCGCGAGGAGTTCCTCAGCCGGGTCAACGCGGCCTACGCCCGCGGCGACGAGGTCCTGCTGCGCGAGCTGGCCGAGGAGTGGGCGGCCGGCCCGGTCCCGCCGGAGCGCAGGCCGAGCCGGGCCGAGGAGCTGTACGCCCGCCTGGAGTGGCTCTCCGAGCGCAAGGAACTGCTCGCCCTGGTCGCCAAGGAGCTGGAGAACGGCCCCATCGCGGGTCTGCTCCGGCTGGCCCCGGACGACCCCGACAGCCTCCTCGACGAGATCTCCGAGCGGCTCCAGAAGGACGTGACCGAACGCGAGGCGGAACTGGCGGCCCTGCTGACCCAGGAGTGACGCCCGGCTCCGGTCGGGTAGCGTCGGGGACATGAACTTCGCAGCGCGTGTGCCCACGGTCGGGGTCGCGGACCTAAAGGACGGCGACTTCCTGCTGGACGTCCGGGAGGACGACGAGTGGCAGGCGGGCCATGCGGCCGCCGCCCTGCACATCCCGATCAGCGAGTTCGTGGCCCGCTACGGCGAGCTCACCGAGGCGGCCCCCCAGGACGCCCGCGTCCACGTCATCTGCCGCTCCGGCGGCCGTTCGGCCCAGGTCACGATGTACCTGGTCCAGCAGGGCATCGACGCGGTGAACGTGGACGGCGGCATGCAGGTGTGGCAGGCGGCCGGCCGGGAGGTCGTCACGGACGAGGGCGATCCGGGCTTCGTCATCTGAGGCACCCCCGCGACGGAGGCGCCGAAGCGCCCCGAAAGGGGCGCGGGGAACTGCGCTGCCAGCCCCCCACTCGCCCGCGGTTCGCACCCGACCGAGCGCCCCCTCCTCCTCTCTCCACTACCCCAGTGGATGCGCGGCGAGCAGATCCCCCAACGCCTCCTCGTGGGCTCCGGCCCCTCCGAGCGACAGCTCGATCTGCTTCGCCCACGCGTGATACCGGTGCAGCACGTACTCGGTGTCGGCCCCGAACCCCCCGTGCAGATGCTGCGCGGTCTGCACCACCCGCCGCACCCCCTCCGCCGCCCAGATCTTCGCCACCGCCACATCCCCGGCCGCCGGCAGCGCCCCGGCCGCCCCCGACGCGATCCGCCACGCCGCCTGCCACAGCGTCGCCTCCATCGCCCGCAGGTCGATGTACCGGTCGGCGGCCTGCACGGCCACCGCCTGGAACGTGGCGATCGGATGTCCGAACTGCTCCCGCTTGCCCGCGTAGTCGGCGGTCAGCCGCAGCACCCGCTCACCCATCCCGAGCGCCAGCGCACACGTCCCGGTCGCGAGCAGCTCCCGCAGCCACTCCCAGGCCCCCTCCGCCGTCACCACGTCCCGCTCCGCGACCCGTGCCGACTCCAGCCGCAGCTCCCCGAGCCGTTCCCCGCTGGTCGACACCTGCTCAGCGACCGTGACCCCGGCCGCGGCCCCCTCGCCTCCCGGCGCCACCAGCGCCAGCACGCTCCGGTCCGCCTCCGTGTGCGCCGGTACGACGACGAGGCCGGCGTCGTACACCCACGGCACCGCCGTCTGCACCCCGTCCAGGACCCATCCCTCGCCGTCCCGTCGCGCGGTCACCGCGAGCTCCGCCGGGTCGTGCCCGGTACGCCCGCTCGCCGCGACGGTCAGCACCGGCTCGCCCCGCCCCGCCCGCGCCGCCAGCCGGTCCCGCACCTCCGCCGTCCCGTATGTCTGTACGGTCGCCAGGGCCGCGCTGTGCTCCAGCAACGGCACCCTGGCCAGCACCTTCGCCGACTCCCGCAGCACCAGGCAGAGCGCGATGGCGTCCAGACCGGCCCCGCCGTACTCCTCGCCCAGCAGCAGACTCAGCAGATCCGCGCCCGCCAGCCTGTCCCACAGTTCCCGGTCGAAGCCCTCGGCCACGGCACCGGAGGTCGACGCCGGGCTCGGCACCGCGTCCGGCGCCACCCCGGCGAACACCCCGCGCGCCGCCTCGGCCGCCGCCAACTGCTCCTCGGTGAAGGTGAAGTCCACGGTCCTGTCCTCCCGGCGGGTCTCCGCTGATCTGACGGTCCGTCAAGATAGAACAGGTTCTAGAAGAAGGGAACCGAAAACCCCTGCGATCACCAGCTCCTCTCGTCGTAGGCTGACGGCCGCTGTCCGCCGACGGGGGACGGACACACGAGGAGGACACATGGGGATCCGGAGCCTGACCCGCACCGAGGCGGAACGCCGGGCGGCACTGATCACGGTCGACCGGTACGACGTCGACATCGACCTCACCGCCCTGCCCGAGGGGCCGGAGGTCCGGTGCGTCTCCACCGTGGCCTTCACCTGTTCCGAGCCGGGCGCGGAGAGCTTCGTCGACTGCGCGGCCGAGGTCCTCGCCGCCACTCTGAACGGCACCCCCCTCACCCCCTCCGGCGACGGCCGGATCCCGCTGCCCGCTCTGGCCGCGCACAACGTGCTGCGCGTCGAGAGCGTCCAGGCCGACACCGCCACCGGCGAGGGTGTGCACAAGGCCACCGACCCCGCCGACGGCGAGGTGTACGTGTGGACGAGCTTCGAACCCGACGAGGCCCGTTTCGTGTGGGCCTGCTTCGACCAGCCCGACCTCAAGGCCCCGCACGCCTTCACCGTCACGGCCCCGGCCGCCTGGACCGTGCTCAGCAACTCCGGTGACCCGCGGATCGAGGAGCAGGGCGCGGCCCGTCGCTGGAGCTTCCCGGACACCCCGTCGCTGTCCGTGTACAACACCGTCGTCAACGCCGGCCCCTTCCACGGGATCCGCCGCGAGGCCGACGGCCACGACCTCGGCATCTACGCGCGCCGCTCGCTCGCCGAGGTCCTGGAACGCGACGCCGACGAGATCTTCACCCTCACCCGCCAGGGCCTCGCCTTCTACGCCGAGGCCTTCGCGATGCCGTTCCCGCAGCGCAGGTACGACCAGGTGTTCATGCCGGAGTTCGGCGGCGCGATGGAGAACTACGGCTGTGTGACCTGGTCGGACGTCTTCCTGCGGCGGGCCACGCCGACGCCCGCCGAGCGCGAGCTGCTCGCCGTGGTGCTGCTGCACGAGATGGCGCACATGTGGTTCGGCAACATCGTCACCATGCGCTGGTGGGACGACCTCTGGCTGAACGAGGCCTTCGCCGAGTTCGCCTGCCACTGGGCCGCCGAGGGCGCCACCCGCTACACCGACGCCTGGGCGGGCCACCTCCTCGGCGGCAAGGTCAAGGCGTACCTGTCCGACCAGGGCCCGGTCTCGCACCCGATCCACCAGCCCATCCACGATGTCGCCCAGGCCGCGTCGATCTTCGACAACATCACCTATCCCAAGGGCGCCTCCGTCCTCCTCCAGCTGATGACCTATGTCGGCGAGGACCGCTTCCGCACCGGCATGGCCGCCTACTTCGCCCGTCACGCCTGGGGCACCACCACCCTCCAGGACCTGATCGACGCCCTCGCCGAGGCCGGCGGCCGTGACCTGACCGCCTGGCGCAAGGCCTGGCTGGAGACCGCCGGCACCGACCGCTTCACCGTGGAGCACACCGGCGACACCGTCACCCTGGTCGCCGACGGCACCCCGCGCCCCCAGGTGCTGGCGGTCGGGGCGTACGACCGCGCCGGCGACGCCCTGGAACGCACCGCGCTGGTCCGCGTCGAGGTGACCGGGGCCCGTACCCCCGTCACCGGTCTTCCTGTCACGTCCGACCTCCTTCTGATCAACGACGACGACCTCACCTTCGCGACCACCCGCCCGGACCCCGCCACCCGGGACACCTTCCTCCGTGCCGCGGCCCAGCTGCCCACGGCCATCTCCCGGGGCGCGGCCGCCGCCACCGTCTGGGACATGCTCACGGCCGGCGACGCCACGGCGGCCGAGGCCGGACGCTGCCTCACCGCGGTACTCGCGGCCGAGACCTCCGACGCCGTGATCGAGCCCTACCTCACGCTCGTCACCAACATCGCCGAACTCTGGGCCCCGGCCGCGGAACGCCCGGCGCTGACGGAGGCCGTGGCCGAGACCTGCCGACGGCTCGCCGCCGACCCGGGCCGCCGTCAGGTCGCCCTGCGCGGCCTCGCCCGCACCGCGACCGGCGCCGAGGACCTGGCCTGGCTCCGCGAGCAGGCCGGCGACGACATCGACCTGCGCTGGCGTGCCCTGGCCCGCGAGGCCGAACTCGGCGGCGACGTCACCGCCGAGTCCGCCGCCCTGCTGGAACGCGACCCCGACCCCGACGCCTGGGTCCGCGCCCTCACCGTCCGGGCCGCCCTGCCCGACCCGGCCGCGAAGGCGGAGGTCTGGCGACGGCTGGCCGTGGACCGCGAGGTGCCCGTCGCGGCGGTCTCCTCGGTGGCGGCCGCCTTCTGGCGCCCCGGCCAGGACACCCTGCTCGCCCCCTACGCCGAGCGCTACCTGGCCGCGGTCCCCGAGCTGCACCAGGGCGGCATGATCCCGGCGATGACCTACGCCTCCCACCTCTTCCCGCCGTACGCCATCGATCCCGTGTACATCGAGAAGGCCCGGCAGGTGGCCGAGGAAGCGGCCCCCGTGGTCCGCACCACCCTCCTGGAACGCTCGGACGCGGTCCGCCGCATGCTCCACGCCCGGGTCGCGAGCGCCTGACCCCGGGCGGGGAGGTCCGAACGGTGTCCCACCTCCCTCGGGTTCCGTCGTGGACGCCGAACCGCCCGATCGTCCCGTCCGATCGTTCGGTTTCGGTCATTCCCATGGTCGCCGGGCCCCGACGAGCGATCAACCCCTGTGGAAAACCTCGGCCGCGGTCTGTGGAGAACTCGCGGAAGCATGGCCGTTGGGCGGGCCCGGACGCCGTATGACCTGCGGTGACATCCGGTCCGGGGCCTCTGTGCCCTGGGCCGGAGGGCGGATGGCCCCGCCCGGAGTGGCGATGGCCACGCCGCCGGGCTCGTCCTCGGGGCTGCGCCCGGCGGCCGGTGCTGAGTACCGTTCCGTGCGAGTGCCGGGCAGCGGCACTCCGGGCGGTCCCGGATCCGCCGCCCGGACGGCGTGGCGGGATCGGGGAACGGGGCGGCATGGACGACGCGTACGACGAGGGCGCGGACGCCCGGCACGGGCCGGACAGCCCGAGCGGGACGCTTCCCGAGCCGGCGGCGGAGTCCCCCGGCCCACCGGAGGCGCCCGCGGAGTCCCCCGGCCCACCGGACGTGCCCGCCGAGGGCCCCGGCCCACGGGAAGCGCCCGCGGAGTCCCCCGCCCTGCCCCGTACCGGTGTCGCCGCGCTCTCCCCCCGTTACCAGGTCGGCGCGGCCCTCGCCCTCGCCCTGGTGGCGGTCGCCGCCTGCGTGCACCTGGGGATGGTCTTCCTGAGCGTGGCGCCGGCGAACACGGTGACCAAGCAGCACGGCAAGGCCATCGAGGAGTGGGTGTACCCGGAGTTCGAACAGAACTGGAAGCTCTTCGCACCGAACCCGCTCCAGCAGAACATCGCCGTACAGGTGCGCGCCGACGTGCTGATGCCGGACGGCACCACGACCACCACCGGCTGGAACGACCTGTCCGCACAGGACGGCCGGGCCATCGACGGCAGTCTGCTGCCCAGCCACACCGTGCAGAACGAGCTGCGCCGGGCCTGGGACTTCTTCACGACCACGCACGGCACCGACAACCGCGCGATCGGCCTGCGCGGCTCGCTGTCCCAGCAGTACCTGCGCCGGATCGTCGTGATGCGGATGTACGCGGGGGACGCCACCAGTGGCAAGGGCACCATCGAGCGTGTCCAGGTGCGCTCCAGCACCACCAACGTGGCGCCGCCGGACTGGAGCGGCGAGAAGGTCTCCGACACGCCCGTCTACCGGGTGCTGCCCTGGTGGACGGTTCCGGCGGACGAAGCGAACGGCGGTGTGGCGTGAACCGGCTCACCCTGTGCCTGTCCCGTGCCATCGCCCGGGTCACCGAGGCGGCGCTCGGCCCGTACCAGGCAGCCGTCGTCCGCATCGGCTTCGCCGCCACCTGGCTGCTGTTCCTGCTGCGCGAGTACCCGCACCGTCTGGAGCTCTACGGCCCCGACAGCCCCTGGAGCTTCGACCTCGCCCAGCAGCTGACGGCCGACAACCACGCCTTCACCGCGCTGCTGGCCTCGGACAGCCGGGCCTTCTTCGAGGTCTGCTACTTCCTCGCCGTCCTTTCCGCCGCCCTGCTGCTGGTGGGCTGGCGCACCCGTGCCACGTCCCTGCTGTTCATGGTCGGCGTGCTGTCCCTGCAGAACCGCAGTGTCTTCGTGGGCGACGGCGGCGACAACGTGCTGCACCTGATGTCCTTCTACCTGGTGTTCACGCGCTGCGGTCAGGTGTGGTCCCTGGACGCGCGCAGGGCGGCCCGCGCGAGCACGGCCCGCGCGCGTGGCGAGCGGGCGGCCCCCGACCGGGCGGGCCCGGCGCTGTGGGCGGTGTCGGGTGTGGTCCTGCTCGTGGCGGCCCTCACCGGCCGCACCGGCGGCGGCTGGCTGGTCCCGGCCGTGCTGTGGGCGACCTGGGCGGGCGCCGGCCTGTGGTGGGCGGCCGGCCGCCGGGCGCGCACCCCCGAGCCCCGGATCCTGCTCGACGTCATCGCCAACATCCTGCACAACGGTGCCCTGTTCGTGATCATGGCCGAGGCCTGCCTGATCTACGCCACCGCCGGCTGGTACAAGATCCAGGGCTCCCGCTGGCAGGACGGCACCGCCGTCTACTACCCGCTCCACCTGGACTACTTCTCGCCCTGGCCGGCTCTCGCCGACCTGCTGTCCGCCAACGGCACGCTGGTGATGCTGGTGACCTACGGGACGGTCATCGTGCAGGTCGCCTTCCCGTTCACGCTGTTCAACCGGCGGGTCAAGAACGTGCTGCTGGCCGCGATGATGACCGAGCACGCGGTGATCGCGGTCGTCCTCGGCCTGCCCTTCTTCTCACTGGCCATGATCGCGGCGGACTCCGTCTTCCTGCCGACGTCCTTCCTGCGGCGGCTCGGCGGCTGGGCGGCACGCGCGCGTGACCGGGTGGTGCGCAGGCCCGGTCCCCGGCTGCCCGGACAGCGCTTGCCGGGGGCCGACGAACAGCCCCGCGTAGGCTTCGGGGCATGACCGACCCCCTGGACCACTGGGCGCGGCCGGCCGGCTCCGCCGTCCTCCTCGACGGCTTCCACGCCCTCAAGCACGCGCTGCGCTTCGGCGCGGAGGTGCCGGTGGCGGTCACCACGGACCGGACGGCGACGCTGGCGCTGGCGGCAGAGCTGGCGCCGGACGTGCGAGAGGCGCTGGCCGCGCTGCTGACGGAGGTGGCGTCACAGACATACGCGTCCCTCGTCCCGCGCCCGCACCCCACCGGGGTGGCCGCCCTGGCCGTACGGCCGTCCCGCGAGGCCAACCTCCGTGAGCTGGCCCGCGTCCCGCGCACGGCCCCGGTCGTGGTTCTCGACGAGCCGCGCAACCTGGGCAACGCGGGCGCCGTGATCCGGCTGGCGGCGGGCTTCGGAGCGACCGGAGTCATCACGACCGGAACCCTCGACCCCTGGCACCCGACGGTCGTCCGGGGCGGTGCGGGCCTCCACTTCGCCACGGCGGTGGAACGGCTGACGGTGCCCGAACTGCCGGAGGGCCCGCTGTACGCGCTCGACCCGGAGGGCGAGGACATCAGGGGGGCGAAACTCCCGGACGACGCGATCCTCGCCTTCGGCTCGGAGCGGATGGGACTCTCGGCCGAACTGCGCGCCCGAGCCGACAACCTGCTCCGCCTGCCGATGCACCCTCAGGTGAGCAGCTACAACCTGGCGACCAGTGTCGCCATGACGCTGTTCCACTGGAGCGCTCCGTAAGGGGCGCGGGGAACTGCGCGACCAGCCCCGACGGCGCCGCACCCGCCCGACGGTCGTCGGCCACAACGGCGGTACCGCCGGCTCGGCACCGCCGGTCAACGCCATCGTGGCCGAGCACCGTTGCGGCGGCCAGAAAAGTTGCCGAGCCGGCGACAGCCAGGCACGGGTGGCTGTCGTCGGCGTCGGCCGATTGCGCGCCCCGCGCGCCTACCCCTCCCGGCGGACCTCGATCACCCGGAACCGGTTCGCCACGAACGCGCCGTCGCACAGCGCCGCGTTCGCCGCGGGGTTGCCGCCCGAGCCGTGGAAGTCGGAGAAGGCGGCCGTCTGGTTGACGTACACCCCGCCCACCAGGTTCAGCGACAGCTGGGCCGCCTCCTCCAGGCAGACCTCCTCCACCGCGCGCTCCACGTCGGCGTCGACCGTGTACGCGCCGACCGTCATCGCGCCCTTCTCGCGGACCGTCCGCCGCAGCAGCTCCACCGCGTCGGCGGCCGAGTCGACGGCGACGGCGAAGGACACCGGGCCGAAGCACTCGCTCATGTAGGCAGCCTCGTCGTCCGGCTTGGCCCCGTCCAGCTTCACGATCACCGGCGTGCGGACGACCGCGTCCGGGAACTCCGGGTTGGCGATCTCCCGGGAGGCGAGGGCGACCTCGCCCAGCCCGGCGGCGGCCTCCAAGCGGGCCTTGACGTCCGGGTTGACGATGGCACCGAGCAGCGCGTTGGCCCGGGCGTCGTCGCCGAGCAGGCCGTCCACCGCGCGGGCGATGTCGGCGACCACCTCGTCGTACGTCTTCGGGCCCTCGTCGGTGCGGATGCCGTCGCGGGGGATCAGCAGGTTCTGCGGGGTCGTGCACATCTGGCCGCTGTAGAGGGAGAGCGAGAAGGCCAGGTTGGAGAGCATCCCCTTGTACTGGTCGGTCGACTCGACCAGGACCGTGTTGACGCCGGCCTTCTCCGTGTACACCTGCGCCTGCCGGGCGTTGGCCTCCAGCCAGTCACCGAAGGCGGTCGAGCCGGTGTAGTCGATGATCTTGATTTCCGGGCGGGTGGCGAGCGTCCTGGCGATGCCCTCGCCGGGGTGTTCCGTGGTCAGCGCCACCAGGTTCGGGTCGAAGCCGGCCTCGGCGAGCACCTGGCGGGCGACCTGGACGGTGAGGGCCAGCGGGAGCACCGCGCGCGGGTGCGGCTTCACGAGGACCGCGTTGCCGGTGGCGAGGGAGGCGAACAGGCCCGGGTAGCCGTTCCAGGTCGGGAACGTGTTGCAGCCGATGACCAGCGCGATGCCGCGCGGGACCGGCGTGAACGTCTTCGTCAGCGCGAGCGGGTCGCGCTTGCCCTGCGGCTTGGACCACTCGGCCGTGCCGGGGGTGCGGACCTGCTCCGCGTAGGCGTAGGCCACCGCCTCCAGGCCGCGGTCCTGGGCGTGCGGGCCGCCCGCCTGGAACGCCATCATGAAGGCCTGGCCGCTGGTGTGCATGACCGCGTGCGCGAACTCGTGCGTCCGGTCGCTGATCCGCTTGAGGATCTCCAGGCACACCACCGCACGCGCCTGAGCGCCGGCGTCGCGCCACGCGCGCTGCCCGGACCGCATCGCCGGCAGCAGTGTGTCGACGTCGGCATGCGGGTAGGTCACGCCCAGCTCGATGCCGTACGGGGAGACCTCGCCGCCGGTCCAGTCGTCGGTGCCGGGCTGGCCGAGGTCGATGCGGTGGCCGAGGAGGGCGTCGAAGGCGGCCTTGCCCGCCGCCGCGTCCAGGCTGGAGTGCTCGCCGTAGGCCTTGGGGTGCTCGGGGTGGGGGGACCAGTACGCGCGCGTGCGGATCGCCTCCAGCGCCTGGTCAAGCGTGGGCCGGTGCTTGGCGATCAGCTCGTGCGCGGTGAGTTCGGCGGTCATGCGGGACCAACTCCTCGTCTGATGAGCTCCCCTCGAAGCTCATGACCTGGGCGGAAACGGCCGGACAGAGTTAGAGTAACCGAACGATCGGTCGGGACAAGGGGGCCTGCCGCATCTGTGGAAAACCCCGTGCGGGAGGATCGCGCACATGACAGCACTCGACCTCAGCAGCACCGTGGGAGTCGTCGGCACCGGCACCATGGGCCAGGGCATCGCCCAGGTCGCACTCGTCGCTGGCCATCCCGTGCGGCTGTACGACACCGTCCCCGGGCGGGCCGCCGAGGCGGCCGCGGCGATCGGCGCCCGCCTCGACCGGCTCGTCGAGAAGGACCGGATGACGGCCGCCGCCCGGGACGCCGCCCGCGCCCGCCTGCTGCCCGCCGACGAGCTCGCCGGGTTCGCCGACTGCACGCTGGTCGTGGAGGCCGTCCTGGAGCGGCTGGAGGCCAAGCAGGAGCTGTTCAGGGCCCTGGAGGACATCGTCGGCGAGGACTGTCTGCTCGCCACCAACACCTCCTCCCTGTCGGTGACCGCCATCGGCGGCGCCCTGCGCAGCGCCTCCCGCCTGGTCGGCCTGCACTTCTTCAACCCGGCCCCGCTGCTGCCGCTGGTGGAGGTCGTCTCCGGGTTCGCCACCGACGTCACCTCGGCCACGCGCGCGTACGAGACCGCCCGCTCCTGGGGCAAGACGCCGGTCGCCTGCGCGGACACCCCCGGCTTCATCGTCAACCGCATCGCCCGGCCCTTCTACGCCGAGGCGTTCGCGGTCCACGAGGCACAGGCCGCCGACCCGGCCACCATCGACGCGGTGCTGCGCGAGTGCGGCGGTTTCCGGATGGGCGCCTTCGAGCTGACCGACCTGATCGGCCAGGACGTCAACGAGTCCGTCACGCACTCCGTGTGGCAGGCCTTCTTCCAGGACGTCCGCTTCACGCCCTCGCTGTCCCAGGGCCGGCTGGTCGAGTCCGGCCGGCTGGGCCGCAAGAGCGGACACGGCTGGTACGACTACGCGGACGACGCCGAGCGCGCCGAGCCGCACACCGCCGAGCCCGCCGACCGGCCCGCCTACGTCGTCGCCGAGGGCGGCCTGGGCCCCGCGGCCGAGCTGCTCGCGATGATCCGCGAGGCCGGCATCCAGGTCCGCGACGAGGACGAGGACCACGGCACCCGCCTGGTGCTGCCCAGCGGCGGCCAGCTGGTCCTCACCGACGGCCAGACCTCGGTGGAGTTCCGGGACGTCGTCTACTTCGACCTCGCCCTGGACTACCGCCGCGCCACCCGGATCGCCCTGTCCGCCGGGCACGACACCCTGCCGCAGACCCTCAGCGAGGCCATCGGCCTCTTCCAGGCGCTCGGCAAGGAGGTCAGCGTCATCGGCGACGTCCCCGGCATGATCGTCGCCCGTACGGTGGCCCGGGTCATCGACCTCGCGCACGACGCCGTCGCCAAGGGCGTCGCCACCGAGGAGGACATCGACACCGCGATGCGCCTGGGCGTCAACTACCCGCTCGGCCCCTTCGAATGGAGCCGCCGCCTCGGCCGCGACTTCGCCTACGACCTCCTCGACGACCTGCACCTGCGCGATCCGAGCGGCCGCTACGCGCCCTCCCTCGCGCTCTACCGCCACGCCTACGCCACCGAGAAGCGGGAGGGCGCCTCGTGACCACCGCCAAGCGCGACACCTACACCCCCGAGACCCTGCTCTCGGTGGCCGTCCAGGTCTTCAACGAGCGCGGTTACGACGGCACCTCCATGGAGCACCTGTCCAAGGCCGCCGGCATCTCCAAGTCGTCGATCTACCACCACGTCTCCGGCAAGGAGGAACTGCTGCGCCGCGCGGTCAGCCGGGCCCTGGACGGACTGTTCGGGATCCTCGACGAGGAGCACGCGCGCGTGGGCTCCGCCGCCGACCGCCTGGAGTACGTCGTCCGGCGCATGGTCGAGGTGCTGATCACCGAACTGCCGTACGTGACGCTGCTGCTGCGGGTGCGCGGCAACACCGACACCGAGCGGTGGGCGCTGGAGCGGCGCCGGGACTTCGACCACCGGGTGGCCGACCTGCTGAAGGCGGCCGCCGCCGAGGGGGACATACGCGGTGACGTCGAGGTACGCCTCGCGACCCGGCTGGTCTTCGGCATGGTCAACTCGATCGTGGAGTGGTACCGCCCGGACGGGCGCGGCGCGAGCGAGCGCGAGGTCGCCGACGCGGTCGTCCGGCTGGCCTTCTCGGGCCTGCGCGCCGCCTGACCTCAGGCCTCCGGCTCCAGGTCCTCCTCCTCGAACACCAGCAGGGTGCGGGTGCTGAGCACCTCGGGGATGGCCTGGAGCCTGGTCAGCACCAGCTCGCGCAGCGCCCGGTTGTCGGGCGTGTGCACCAGGAGCAGGACGTCGAAGTCCCCGCCCACCAGGGCGATGTGGGAGGCGCCGGGCAGCTGCCGCAGCTGCTCGCGGACCGTGCGCCAGCTGTTCTGGACGATCTTCAGCGTGATGTAGGCCGAGGTGCCCTGGCCGGCCCGCTCATGGTCCACGCGGGCGCGGAAGCCGCGGATCACCCCGTCCTCGATGAGCCGGTTGATCCGTGCGTAGGCGTTGGCGCGCGAGACGTGGACGCGTTCGGCGACCGACCGTATCGACGCCCGGCCGTCCGCCTGGAGGATCTGGAGGATGTCCTGATCGATGGCGTCCAGCGGGCGCGCGGGCGGCAGCGCGGCGCGGTCCTGCGGGCCCTCGGCCATTTGTTCAGGTGCCATGTCCCTCCACCTCCCTACCATGGACGTACTGCGTTCATTCCAGGTTGTGGAGAACCGTTTGTCCACAGCCTCAAGCCGCCTGTAGCCAAAATGTGCCGACGACCGAACAATCGGTAGGTGGGGCGGGTCACAGTCGACCCGTCTCCCGTAGCCACCCCCATGAGGAGGTGCCGTCATGACGGTCATGGAGCAGCGCGGCGCATACCGCCCGTCGCCGCCGCCCGCCTGGCAGCCCCGGACGGACCCCACGCCGCTGCTGCCCGACGAGCGCCCGTACCGCGTCCTCGGAACGGAGACGGCCGCCGAGGCCGACCCGGAGCTGCTGCGCCGGCTGTACACCCAGCTCGTGCGCGGCCGCAGGTACAACGCCCAGGCGACCGCCCTCACCAAACAGGGCCGTCTCGCCGTCTACCCCTCCAGCACCGGCCAGGAGGCCTGCGAGGTCGCCGCCGCGCTCGCCCTCGAAGAGCGCGACTGGCTCTTCCCCAGCTACCGGGACACCCTCGCGGTGATCGCCCGGGGCGTCGACCCCGTCGAGGCGCTGACCCTGCTGCGCGGCGACTGGCACACCGGTTACGACCCGTACGCCCACCGCGTGGCCCCCCTCTCCACCCCTCTCGCCACCCAGCTCCCGCACGCCGTCGGCCTCGCCCACGCGGCCCGCCTCAAGGGCGACGACGTGGTCGCGCTCGCCATGGTCGGCGACGGCGGCACCAGCGAGGGCGACTTCCACGAGGCCCTGAACTTCGCCGCCGTCTGGCAGGCCCCGGTCGTCTTCCTGGTCCAGAACAACGGCTTCGCCATCTCCGTCCCGCTCGCCAAGCAGACCGCGGCGCCCTCCCTGGCCCACAAGGCCGTCGGATACGGCATGCCGGGCCGCCTGGTCGACGGCAACGACGCGGCCGCCGTGCACGAGGTCCTCGCCGCCGCCGTACGGCGCGCCCGCGAGGGCGGCGGCCCGACCCTGGTCGAGGCGGTGACCTACCGGATCGACGCCCACACCAACGCCGACGACGCCACCCGCTACCGCGGTGACACCGAGGTCGACACCTGGCGCGAGCACGACCCGATCGTGCTGCTGGAGCGCGAGCTGACGCACCGTGGACTGCTCGACGAGGACTTCGCCGGGCGGGTCCGCGAGGACGCCGAGGCCATGGCCGCCGACCTGCGCGCCCGCATGAACCGCGACCCCGAGCTCGACCCCATGCACCTCTTCGACCAGGTGTACGCCGAGACCACCGGCCAGCTGCGCGAACAGCGTGCCCTGCTCCGCGCCGAGCTGGAGGCCGAGCAGCAGGACCAGGAAGGCGGACCGCGATGACGACCGTGGCCGTCAAGCCCGCCACCATGGCGCAGGCGCTCACACGCGCGCTGCGGGACGCCATGACCGCCGACCCGTCCGTGCACGTCATGGGCGAGGACGTCGGCACCCTCGGCGGGGTCTTCCGGGTCACCGACGGCCTCGCCAAGGAGTTCGGCGAGACCCGCTGCACCGACACCCCCCTCGCCGAGGCCGGCATCCTCGGCACCGCCGTCGGCATGGCCATGTACGGACTGCGCCCGGTCGTGGAGATGCAGTTCGACGCCTTCGCCTACCCCGCCTTCGAGCAGCTCATCAGCCACGTCTCCCGGATGCGCAACCGAACCCGCGGCCGGATGCCCCTCCCGATCACCGTCCGCGTCCCCTACGGCGGCGGCATCGGCGGCGTCGAGCACCACAGCGACTCCTCCGAGGCCTACTACATGGCCACCCCCGGCCTGCACGTGGTCACCCCCGCCACCGTCGCCGACGCCTACGGCCTGCTGCGCCGGGCCATCGCCTCCGACGACCCGGTGGTCTTCCTCGAACCCAAGCGCCTGTACTGGTCCAAGGACACCTGGAACCCCGAGCACCCGACGGACGTTGAACCCATCGGCCGCGCGGTGGTGCGCCGCACGGGACGCAGCGCCACACTCATCACCTACGGCCCGTCCGTACCGGTCTGCCTCGAAGCCGCCGAGGCCGCCCACGCGGAGGGCTGGGACCTGGAAGTCGTCGACCTGCGCTCCCTGGTGCCGTTCGACGACGAGACGGTCTGCGCGTCGGTACGGCGTACCGGGCGCGCGGTCGTCGTACACGAGTCGGGCGGGTTCGGCGGACCGGGAGGGGAGATCGCGGCACGCGTGACCGAGCGCTGCTTCCACCACCTGGAGGCGCCGGTGCTGCGCGTGGCCGGGTTCGACATCCCCTACCCGCCGCCGATGCTGGAGCGCCATCACCTGCCCGGCGTCGACCGCATCCTGGACGCGGTGGCGCGTCTGCAATGGGAGGCCGAGGGCTGATGGCACAGGTGCTGGAGTTCAAACTGCCCGACCTCGGGGAGGGGCTCACCGAGGCGGTGATCGTCACCTGGCTGGTCCAGGTCGGCGAGGTCGTCGCGATCGACCA
Source organism: Streptomyces fuscichromogenes (assembly GCF_014645815.1). GTDB lineage: Bacteria > Actinomycetota > Actinomycetes > Streptomycetales > Streptomycetaceae > Streptomyces > Streptomyces fuscichromogenes. The sequence goes on from NZ_BMML01000005.1 coordinate 314,108, forward strand.
GCCGGTCGTCGAGGTGGAGACGGCCAAGGCGATGGTCGAGGTCCCCTGCCCCTACGGCGGTGTGGTCACCGCACGCTTCGGCGAGGAGGGCACCGAACTGCCCGTCGGCGCCCCGCTGCTGACGGTCGCCGTCGGCGAACCGACCACCGTCCCCGAGCCGGAGGGCTCCGGCAACGTCCTGGTGGGATACGGCACGGGGACGCCGCCCGCGCGCCGCCGACGGATCCGGAACACCGCCCCCGCCCCCGAGCGGACCAACGGCACGGCCGAACGGGGCAGCTCCCCGGAACCGGCGCCGCGCGCCACCGCCGTGGAAACGGCCCCCCACACGCAGGTGCCCGCACCGCCCTTCCCGCTCGCCGAGGGCCCCGCCCCGGTGATCTCCCCGCTCGTCCGCCGCCTCGCCCGGGACAACGACCTGGACCTGCGCCGGCTGTCCGGCTCGGGCCCCGACGGCCTGATCATGCGCGCCGACGTCGAGGACGCCCTGCGGGTCAGCGCGGCCCGCGCCGCCGCCCCCAGGACCCCGGCCGCCCCGTCGAACGCCCCCGCCGGCACCCGCACCCCCCTCAAGGGCATCCGGGGCGCGGTCGCCGACAAGCTCTCCCGCAGCCGCCGGGAGATCCCCGACGCGACCTGCTGGGTGGACGCCGACGCGACCGAACTGATGCGTGCCCGGACCGCGATGAACGCGGCGGCGGGCCCGAGGATCTCCCTCCTCGCGCTCCTCGCCCGGATCTGCACCGCCGCCCTGGCCCGCCACCCCGAGCTGAACTCCTACGTCGACGTCGAGGCCCGCGAGATCGTCCAACTCGACCACGTCCACCTGGGCTTCGCCGCCCAGACCGACCGTGGTCTGGTCGTCCCGGTCGTCAGGGAGGCCCACACCCGCGACGCCGAGGCACTGACGGCGGAGTTCGCCCGCCTGACCGAGGCGGCCCACACCGGCCGCCTCACCCCCGCGGAACTCACCGGCGGCACCTTCACGTTGAACAACTACGGCGTCTTCGGCGTCGACGGCTCCACCCCGATCATCAACCACCCCGAGGCTGCGATGCTGGGCGTGGGCCGCATCGTCCCGAAGCCCTGGGTCCACGAGGGCGAACTGGCGGTCCGCCAGGTGGTCCAGCTGTCCCTCACCTTCGACCACCGGGTCTGCGACGGAGGCACGGCGGGAGGGTTCCTGCGGTACGTGGCCGACTGCGTGGAACAGCCGACGGTACTTCTCAGGACACTCTGAGCGCCCCTGCCCAAAGGGGCGCGGGGCTGTACCAATATGCGGCTCCGCCGCGTGGGCGCGAGAAACCCCCACCGGGTCCGCACGCGCACACGGCCGCCGCATCCCCGCCCCTCAGGCGCACGCAACCACACTCTGCACATCTCACGCCTCCCACCGATTCCCCGTGATCAGAACGCCCCCCATACTCGAAAGGTGACCGCCACCGACCCCCCGCCCTACGACGCGATCGTGCTGGCCGGCGGCGCCGCCCGGCGCCTCGGCGGGACCGACAAGCCCTCCGTCCGGGTAGGCGGCCGTCCCCTGCTCGACCGTGTCCTCGCGGCCTGCGCCGGCGCACGGCGGACCGTCGTCGTGGCGGTCCCCCGCCCCACCTCCCGTCCGGTCCACTGGACCCGCGAGGACCCCCCGGGCGGTGGCCCGGTCGCCGCCCTCGACGCCGGCCTGCGCCACACCACCGCCGACCACGCGGTCGTGCTCTCCGCGGACCTCCCCTTCCTCGAAGAGGCCACCGTGGGGCGCCTGTTGTCGGCCCTCCGCGCCTCCGGCGCGGACGCCGCGCTGCTCACCGACGCCGACGGCCGGGACCAGCCCCTCGTCGCGGCCTACCGGACGGCGGCGCTGCACCGGGCGCTGGCAGCCCTCGCCGAAGGCGGCAACGGCCTCACCGGCCTCCCTCTGCGGCGCCTGACCGCCACACTGAACCTCACCCGAGTCCCGGACCCCCTCGCGTCCTTCGACTGCGACACCTGGGACGACATCGCCGACGCCAGGGCACGCATCAGGGAGCATGGGCACGTGTTGGATGAATGGATCTCCGCAGTCAAGGACGAGCTGGGCATCGACCTGGACGTCGACACGGGCGTACTGCTCGACCTGGCCCGGGACGCCGCGCACGGCGTGGCCCGCCCCGCCGCGCCGCTGACCACCTTCCTCGTCGGCTACGCGGCCGCACAGGGCAAGGGCGGCGCCGAGGAAGTCGCCGCGGCGGCGCACAAGGCCGCCGCACTGGCCCTGCGCTGGGCGGAAGAGGCGAACACCGCCGGGAAACCCACCGCGGAGAACCCCGCCACCGACGGGCCGGGCTCCGACGAGCCGGGTCCCGGCAACCCCGCCCCCGGGCCCGGCCGGTGACGGCCCCTCACATCCGGGCCGGTACGCCCACCGCCGCGGACACCGACGACGATTTCGACGTCGAGGAGGCGCTCGCCCTAGTGAGAGAGCCCAGGGAGCCCCGACAGGACGCGACCCCCGCGCCCACCCCCCGCGGCGACCACGCCCACGGCGCACCGCCGGCGCACCGCCATCGCGCCACCCCCTGGCCCCAGGCCCGCGAGACGGCCGCCCGCGCCGCCCGGACCGGCGCCCGCCCTGCCCCCGTCTCCGTATCGCTGGCCGACGCCCTCGGCCTGACCCTCGCCACCCCGCTGGACGCACTCACCGACCTGCCCTCCTTCGACACCTCCGCCATGGACGGCTGGGCGGTCGCCGGCCCCGGCCCCTGGGAGGTACGCGAGGAAGGCGTGCTGGCCGGGCACGCGCAGCCCGAGCGGCTCACCGACGGCGAGGCGGTCCGTATCGCCACCGGCGCCCGGATCCCGGCGGACACCACCGCCGTACTGCGCAGCGAGCACGGCCGTCTCGACGCCCAGGGCCGGCTGCACCCCACCCGTGAGCTGGTCCACGGCCAGGACATCCGCCCGCGCGGCCAGGAATGCCGCAGAGGCGACCAGTTGCTGCCCGTCGGCACCCTGGCCACCCCGGCCGTCCTCGGCCTCGCCGCGGCCGCCGGATACGACACCGTCACCGCCGTTCCCCGCCCCCGCGCCGACGTCCTGATCCTCGGCGACGAACTGCTCACCGAAGGTCTCCCGCACGACGGGCTCATCCGGGACGCGCTCGGCCCGATGCTGCCGCCCTGGCTGCGCGCGCTCGGCGCCGAGGTCACCGCCGTCCGCCGGCTCGGCGACGACGCCAAGGCGCTGTACAAGGCGATCACCTCCTCGACCGCCGACCTCGTCGTCACCACGGGCGGCACCGCCTCCGGCCCGGTCGACCACATCCACCCCACCCTGGAACGCATCGGCGCCGAACTCCTCGTCGACGGCGTCAAGGTGCGGCCCGGCCACCCCATGCTGCTGGCCCGGACCAAGCAGAACCAGCACCTCGTAGGCCTCCCCGGCAACCCGCTCGCCGCCGTCTCCGGCCTGCTCACCCTCGCCGAACCCCTGCTGCGCACCCTCGCGGCCCGCCCGGCCCCCGAGCTGTATGCGCTGCCCCTGGCGGAAGCGGCGCACGGACATCCGTACGACACCCGGCTCGTCCCGGTCGTCCTGCGCGGGGACACCGCGATCCCGCTGCACTACAACGGCCCGGCCATGCTCCGGGGCATCGCCGCGGCCGACGCGCTCGCGGTCGTACCGCCGGGCGGGGCGCAGCGGGGTGAGGAGATGGAAATCCTTGACCTGCCGTGGGCGGCCGCCGGTATCGGGGTGTGTTTCACGTGAAACTTCCGGGCCATGACGCCATCGCCCGCCAGGCGGACGAACACCTGGTGACCCATCGGGTGAAACTCCCGACGAGAGTGGTGCAGCGCCCGATCCTCCAGGTCGCCAAACGGCTGTCGCTGGCCCTGTTGGTGCTGGTCGCCACCGCGTTGATCGTCTACGTCGACCGTGACGGCTACAACGACAACTCGGACACCTCCGTCGACCTCCTGGACGCCTTCTACTACGCGACCGTCACCCTCTCCACCACCGGCTACGGGGACATCACCCCCGTCAGCGACAGTGCCCGGCTCACCAACATCTTCGTCATCACGCCCCTGCGCGTGCTGTTCCTGATCATCCTGGTCGGCACCACGCTCGAAGTCCTCACCGAACGCACCCGGGAGGAATGGCGCCTGAACCGCTGGAGGTCCGCCTTGCGGGATCACACCGTCGTCGTCGGCTTCGGGACGAAGGGGCGGTCGGCGATCCAGACCGTCTGTGCGACCGGGCTGAAGAAGGAGCAGGTGGTCGTGGTCGACCCGAGCTCCCAGGTGATCGACGCGGCCACCGCCGACGGATACGCGGGGGTCATGGGCGATGCGACCCGCAGCGATGTGCTGAAGCGGGCCGAGGTCCAGCGGGCGCGGCAGATCATCATCGCGACCCAGCGTGACGACACGGCGGTGCTGGTGACCCTGACGGCCCGGCAGCTCAACAGGACCGCGAAGATCGTGGCCGCGGTCCGCGAGGAGGAGAACGCGCCGCTGCTCAAGCAGTCCGGTGCCGACGCCGTCATCACCAGCGCCAGCGCGGCCGGGCGGCTGCTCGGGCTGTCCGTGCTCAGCCCGGCCGCCGGCATGGTCATAGAGGACCTCATCCAGCAGGGCAGCGGCCTGGACCTCGTGGAACGCCCGGCGGTCAAGTCCGAGGTCGGCAAGACCCCGCGCGAGACGACCGACCTGGTGGTGAGCGTCCTGCGCGGACACCGGGTTCTCGGGTACGACGATCCGGCCCTCGGCACGATCGAGCCGACGGACCGGCTGATCACGATCGTGCGGGCCTCGCCGGGCAGCCAGGTCGCCCCGGACGTACGACCGATGCCCCGCGCCTGACCGGGCGAGCCGGCGGTGACGTCACCAGCGGGGTCCGGACAGCCGGGGAGTAGCGTCGGCCGTATGTATGCGATCACGATTCCCGAACCCGGTGGGCCCGAGACGCTGGTGTGGGACGAGGTTCCCGATCCGGTGCCCGGTACGGGCGAAGTACTGGTCGAGGTGGTGGCCAGCGCGGTCAACCGTGCGGACATCATGCAACGGCAGGGCTACTACGACCCGCCGCCGGGAGCCTCCCCGTACCCCGGTCTGGAGTGCTCCGGGCGGATCTCCGCCCTTGGTCCCGGTGTCTCCGGCTGGTCGGTCGGCGACGAGGTGTGCGCACTGCTCGCGGGCGGCGGCTATGCCGAGAAGGTCGCCGTGCCGGCCGGACAGCTGTTGCCGGTGCCCGAGGGCGTGGACCTGAAGCAGGCTGCCGCGCTGCCCGAGGTGGTCTGCACGGTCTGGTCGAACGTCTTCATGATCGCCCACCTGCGTCCTGGCGAGACCCTTCTCGTGCACGGCGGCTCCAGCGGCATCGGCACCATGGCGATCCAGCTCGGCAAGGCGATCGGCACCAAGGTCGCGGTCACCGCGGGCACGAAGGAGAAGCTGGACTTCTGCGCGGAGCTGGGCGCGGACATCCTCGTCAACTACCGCGAGCAGGACTTCGTCGCCGAGCTGAAGCAGGCCACCGACGGCGCGGGTGCCGACGTCATCCTCGACAACATGGGCGCCAAGTACCTGGAGCGGAACGTGCAGGCACTGGCGGCCAACGGGCGCCTCGCGATCATCGGTATGCAGGGCGGTGTCAAGGGCGAACTGAACATCGGCGCACTGCTCAGCAAGCGGGCCGCGATCAGCGCGACCTCCTTGCGGGCCCGGCCGCTCTCCGAGAAGGCGGCCATCGTCGCGGCGGCGCGGGAGCACGTCTGGCCGTTGATCGCCCAGGGCCGTGTCCGCCCGGTCGTCGACCGGGAGCTGCCGATGGCGGACGCGGCACAGGCCCATCGGGTGGTCGAGGCCAGCGAGCACATCGGCAAGGTCCTGCTGGTCACCGGCTAACACCCTGCCCCGGCCCGGCCCGGCCCGGCCCGGCCCGGCCCGGCCCAGCCCAGCCCAGCCCTGCGCCAGCGGCCTGCCGCCCTCCGCCCGCGCCCTGCCGTCCTCCGCCCGCGCCCGCCTATCCCCGCCGTACCCGCAGGCCGACGAAGGCGAGGCCGAGTCCGAGGCCGATCAGGACCAGGCCGCTGCCGAGCGGGAGGATGTGCAGCATGGGCTCGTCGTCGTCGCCGTGGTCCTGGCCGGAGCCGATGGCCTGGCCGGCGGGCTGGGGCTGGGGTGCGGTGGGGGCCAGGACGGCCTCCCGGGGCGGCTGCGAGGAGCCGACCGCCGGGCTCCCGGCCTCGTTGTCGCCGAGGTCGCTGTCCTCGACGTCACCGCCCCCGGCCATGCTGCTCCCGGTGCCGTTCCCCGCGGGCTCCGTCGCCGTCCCGTCACCGTCTGGTCCATCGGGTCCATCGGGTCCATCGGGTCCATCGGGTTCATGGGCTTCGTCTGGATCGTCCGGATCCTGGCCCTCGGTCTTCGTCGCCGGTCCCTGGGGCCGGCCCGGACGCATCCGGCCCTCGCCGGCCACCGTGCCGGCCAGCGACGGCTCGGGGGTGGCCGAGGCGCTGGCGGAGTCCGAGGGCAGCGGTTCGGGGTCGTACGCGACGGCCGTGCCGCACGGCATCAGGACCGCCGCGAGGACGAGCAGCACCCGGCCGAGCGCGAGCCGCACCCGGCCGTGCGACCGCTCACGTGGAGCGGGTGACCGGGGGGCGGCGAGCGGGAGGGGGAGTCGCAGCCTTGGAGTCACGTCGGTGACCTCCTGGAACACAGTCGTCGTCAGGGCCGACGGACACCAGACTCACATTCAGTGGTGAACCCGGCATTTCTGGTTGGGCCGATGGGTCTACGGCCGGTCCGGGGCGGGTCCGAAAGGTGGATCAGCTCCGATGGGGGGCACCACGGTGGTGAGGTGTACGGGTGCGAGAGAATGGCGGCATGGAGATGCCGAGGAACGAACGGTCGCCCGAGAATCCGCAGATCCTGGTCGTGGGCCAGGACGGGATGGCACTCGGCGGCGGCAACGGGGACGAGGACTCCCGCGAGATCCCGGTGACGGAGATGGTGGAGCAGCCGGCCAAGGTCATGCGGATCGGCAGCATGATCAAGCAGCTCCTGGAGGAGGTGCGCGCGGCTCCCCTCGACGAGGCCAGCCGGGTCCGGCTCAAGGAGATCCACGCCAGCTCCGTGAAGGAGCTGGAGGACGGTCTGGCGCCGGAGCTGGTGGAGGAACTGGAGCGTCTCTCCCTGCCGTTCAACGAGAACTCGACCCCTTCCGACGCGGAACTGCGCATTGCGCAGGCCCAGTTGGTGGGCTGGCTGGAGGGGCTGTTCCACGGGATCCAGACCACCCTGTTCGCCCAGCAGATGGCCGCTCGCGCCCAGCTGGAGTCGATGCGGCGCGCGCTGCCGCCGGGCGTCGGCCACGAGGGCGAGGAGCACGGACCGGCCGGCCGGGCGGGCGGACCGTACCTCTAGTACGCGTAGACCCTCCTGAGACGGCGAAGGGCCCGGCGGACGACCGCCGGGCCCTTCGCGTAGTGCCCCGCGTCAGCCGGTCGCCGGATTGCCGGTCGACACCTTGAGCTCGATGGTCGGCATGTCCTTCGGGTCGACGTCCGTGCCGGAGGACGGGAACTGCTCCATGACCGTGCCTTCGCCGTACGTGTTCTCGTCCACGGAGACGATCTTCATCTGCCATCCGGCGGCCTGGAAGCACTCCTTGACCGACTTGATGTACTTGAACTTGAAGTTCGGCACCTGGACCTTGGCCGGGTCGTCGTAGGACTCCTGCGGTTCGGTGCACTCGGTCGTCTCGACGGTCTTCGAGGTGTCGGGGCCGCGGTAGCCCGAGGCGTGCGAGGCCGAGGCGCTCGCCGTGCTGCCACCGCCGCTGCCGCCGGTGTCGTCACCGCTGCCGCCGTTGTTCAGCGCCAGGGCGACGACCAGGCCGATCACCGCGACCAGGGACACCGCGATCGACCCGATGACCACCGGCCGGTTGCTCTTCCCGCCGCCGCCACCGCCGCCGCCACCGCCGCTGGAAGGCGCCTGCGGCGAGATGTTGTACGTGGCCGGTGTCTGATACCCCGCCTGCTGCGGATAGCCGTACGCCGGTGCGGGCGCCGGGCCGGTGTTCCCGTACGGATGCGGGGTCGGAGCCGGGGCCGGTATCGGCTGGTACGGCGTCTGCACCGGCCCGGGAGGCGCCGGCGTCGCCTGGCCGACCGGCGGGAACACCGCGGAGCCGACCCCGGCGCCGCTCTGCGTCGGCGGGATGCCCGGGACGATGCTCGGCGCGGCCGGCTGGAGCGAGGCGGCGACCCGCAGGCACTCGTCGCGCATGGACTCGGCGGTCGGGAAGCGCTCGTTCGGGTTCTTCCGCAGCGCGCGGGCTACCAGTGCGTCCACGGCCGGGGGAAGGGCACGGTTGATCGAGGAGGGAGCGACCGGCTCCTCCTGGACGTGTGCGTAGGCGATGGCCAGCGGCGAGTCCGCGTCGAACGGCAGCCGTCCGGTGACCAGCTGGAACAGCATGATGCCGACCGAGTAGAGGTCGGAGCGGGCGTCCACGCCCCGGCCGAGGGCCTGCTCCGGCGAAAGATACTGCGGGGTGCCGACGACCATGCCCGTCTGGGTCATCGAGGTGACCCCGGACTGCATGGCGCGGGCGATGCCGAAGTCCATCACCTTGACGACCCCGCGCTTGGTCGTCATCACGTTGCCGGGCTTGATGTCGCGGTGGACCAGCCCCATCTCGTGGCTGATCTCCAGCGCGGCCAGCACGTCGGCGGTGATCTTCAGCGCCTTGTCGGCGGGCATCGCGCCGTGCTGCCGTACGTCTTCGTCCAGTACCGAACCGAGCGGGCGGCCCTCGACGTACTCCATGACGATGTACGGCATCGTGGCGCCGTCCAGCTCGTCCTCGCCGGTGTCGAAGACGGAGACGATGTTGGTGTGCGTGAGCTTGGCCACTGCCTGGGCCTCGCGCCGGAAGCGCTCCCGGAACGCCTGTTCCCGGCCGAGCTCGGTGTGCAGGGTCTTGATCGCGACATGGCGGTCCAGGACCGTGTCGTACGCCAGGTGCACGGAGGCCATGCCGCCCTCGCCGAGCAGGTCGCGCAGCTGGTAGCGGCCACCGGCCAGAGCCCGCCCCGTGTAACGGCCGCGTGTGCCGTCCTGGCTCATCTTCCCCGTCCCCCGCCCGGCACTCGGGCACCCTTGTTGATCGAATGTCTCATTCCCGGCCAAGTCTGCCCGAGGGCACCGGGACGTCAAGCGCGGTGCCCGTTCCGTGACCGTACGAGAGGGAAGAGTCGCGGAAGCGTTACAGCGGCCGTACGCCCGGTACACAGAATTTGCACGACAGCGCGTGGTACGGGTTGGATGGCCGGTCCGTCCACGGGCCGGATCCCGGACCTGCGGGTTGCTCCGAGGCTGTAGCGTGGCCGACGGAGACCGTGACAACACCGCGCGCACCGCGGGCAGAAACGACGGCGAGGACCGATGGCACAGACGCACAGCGCCCAGGGCCCGTCCGACCCCGAGGCGACTGGCGGCGGTATGTCGGACGCGCCTGAGCTGTGGGGCAACGGAGGTCTGGTCGGCGACGGCCGATACCGGCTGACCCACCGCCTCGGGCGGGGCGGCATGGCCGAGGTGTTCGCGGCCGAGGACGTACGGCTGGGCCGCACCGTGGCGGTGAAGCTGCTCCGCGCCGACCTGGCCGAGGACCCGGTCTCCAAGGCCCGCTTCACCCGTGAGGCACAGTCGGTCGCCGGGCTCAACCACCACGCGATCGTGGCGGTGTACGACTCCGGCGAGGACATGGTCGGCGGCCAGTCCGTGCCGTACATCGTGATGGAGCTGGTCGAGGGCCGCACCATCCGCGACCTGCTGATCAACGCCGAGGCGCCGGGCCCCGAGCAGGCCCTGATCATCACCTCCGGGGTGCTGGAGGCGCTGGCCTACTCGCACCAGCACGGCATCGTGCACCGCGACATCAAGCCCGCCAACGTGATCATCACGAACAACGGCGCCGTCAAGGTGATGGACTTCGGCATCGCCCGCGCCCTGCACGGTGCGTCCACGACGATGACGCAGACCGGCATGGTCATGGGCACGCCCCAGTACCTCTCCCCGGAGCAGGCGCTCGGCAAGGCCGTCGACCACCGCTCCGACCTGTACGCCACCGGCTGCCTGCTCTACGAACTCCTCGCCCTGCGGCCCCCGTTCATCGGCGAGACCCCGCTGTCGGTGGTCTACCAGCACGTTCAGGACATCCCGATGCCACCGTCCCAGACCTCCGAGGGCGCCGCCCCGCCGGAGCTGGACGGCCTGGTCATGCGCTCGCTCGCCAAGGAGCCCGACGACCGCTTCCAGACCGCCGAGGAGATGCGCGGCCTGGTCTAGTACGGCCTGCAGATGCTGTACGACCAGGGCAGCCATACCGGCACCTGGAACACCGGCCCGGTCACCGTGCACGACGGCCGGCATGCCGCGGCGGGCGGTTTCGCCGGTACGACGGTGATGCCGCACCCGGCGGCCGCCGGGACCACGCAGATCCCGCAGCCGATCCTGCCGGGCGGCTACGGCAACGGTGACGACGGCGGTTTCGAGGGGCACGGCAACCGGGGCAGCGGCCGCGGCAAGCTGTGGATCCTGGCCGTCCTCGCGGTGATCGCCATCGCGGCGGGCGTCGCGCTGGCGGTGAACAAGGGCGGTGGCGGCGGCGACGGCGGCACGGGTACCACGCAGTCGCCGACCACTTCGCAGACCACCAAGGACGCGACCGCCAGCGCCAGCCCGTCCGACGAGGCCAGCGACACGGCCACGGACACCGAGACCGACACGAGCGGCTCGGACACCGGCAACAACAACGGGTACACGCCGTCGTCGACCCCGTCGTACACCCAGTCGCAGACGCAGAGCAGCGAGCCGAGCGACGAGCCGAGCGACACGGCGAGCGCCTCGCAGCCGACGGACACCGCGAGCTCGCCGGAGGGGCAGCCCTCCGACACGACGGGCACAGGCGACAACGGCGGCGACGACGGCGGCAACACGATCTCCGGCGCCGGCCTGGGCGGCGGTTGAAGGACACCGACGCCCTTCGGCGGCTGACCGGCCCCTGGCTGACCGGCCCCTGGCCGTGGCCGGCCTCTAGCTGTGGCCGGCCCCTGGCTGTGGCCCGGCCCCTACTGGACGAACGCGTCGCACACCGCGTCGTACTTCCTGGTCCACCACACGGCGAGTGCCGAGGCGGCCGGGAACTGGGGGTCGGCCCGGGTGTCGCCGCGCTCGTAGTGCCAGCGCAGCATCCAGAAGTCGTTGAGCCGCTCCCACCACACGCGGTGCACGGCCGCCGCGAGCTCCGAGGGCGTGGCCCCGGCCGCGCGCCGGTACGCGCGCGCGTACGCGCGCACCTTCCGCAGGTCGAGCGCGCCCGCCGGGCGGACGAAGAAGATCACGGCGGCACGTACCGCCTCCTCCGCGCGGGGCTGCACGCCGAGCCGGTCCCAGTCGACGATCGCGGCGGGCGCGTCGTCCTTGTAGAGCAGGTTGAACGGGTGGAAGTCGCCGTGCACCCAGCCCACCGAGGCGCCGCGCGGCGGGCGCCGGCCGGCGTGCTGCTCCAGGAGCGCACGGCGTTCGAGCAGCCGGTGGCGGGCGAGTTCGTCGAAGGCGTCGGCGGGCCGGTGCCGGCTGACCTGGGCGAGCAGGTCGTCGATGAGCGCGTAGGTGTCGGCGGGGTCGGCGCTCTCGACGGGATGGGGGCTGGTGGCCGGGCGGGTGCGCCCCTTGGGGGGCATCACGCGCTCCAGGCAGGCGTGCACGGCGCCGAGCAGCGCGCCGAGCCTCGTGCACTCCCCGCGCGTGAGCTGGCCGCCGTGCCGGTGCCTGCCGTCGATCCAGGGGTGCAGTGCGTAGGCGTGGCCGCCGACGACGGCGACCGTACGGCCGTCGCGGTGGGCGAGGGGCGGCGCGACCGGGACGCCGAGGGCGGCCAGCCGCAGGGTGGCCAGATGACGTCGCTCGATGGCGGCCGGGTCGGCGGTGTCGGGGTCGAAGTGGTGCTTCAGGAAGTAGCGGCCGCGGGTGGTGCGGAGGCGGTAACCACGGTTGAGCAGGCCTTGTTCGACGGGCTCGCAGGTGAGCGCGGAACCGGCGGCGTACAGCCGGAGCAGGGCGCCCAGAGGGGGCGCGTGGGGCACGAGGGGGGGTAAGCATGAGCGCGGCACGCGCCAGATGCTAGGGCAAGCTTCAGCCCTGTGAGCTGGGCGTTGTCACAGACAGTCGCTGATGATCGCTTTCGGTCACGTGGTGAGCCATGGCGAATACAAGTGCGAAAGTTGAGCCCTGGAGACACGCCGTGAGGCGTAGGGTCGCGGCGCCGCGCTCGGCGCCCGGCGAGCAGACCGGACACCTCGATGTCTTCCCGTGGCCCCGGGTGGCGGGATAACGTGCCGTTGCTCCGGCCTCCTGCAAGGCTCTGACCAGCGACCTTCCGGCCCGCGTCGATTTACTAGGAAACCCAAGCAAAAAGTACTTGGATTTCCAAGCAAAAACGCAGGTCAGGAGGGGTTTCACAGAAATGTGAGGCACTGGGTAACGTGCTAGTTGCAGGGCGCTCGCCGGGGCACCTGTCACGCCTGTTCCCGGCCGAGTGGCACCCACCCCGTGCCACGGGTGTCGGAAGCAGGTGAGCCGCACTGGTTCACCCGGCAACCCCGGGGGCCGGACCGACGGAGGAGCACACGTGACCGTGGACAGCAGTGCCGCGAGCGAACCGCGACGCAGCGCCGCAGGCGAAGCCGGTACCACCGGCAGCAAGACCGGCACCAAGCGCACCACTCGCACCACCAGCCGCACCACCACGCGTACCACCACGCGCAGCACCACGAAGAAGAGCGCCGATCCCGAGCTCGTCCAGTTGCTGACCCCCGAGGGCAAGCGGGTCAAGAACGCCGAGTACGACGCGTACGTCGCCGGGATCACCCCCGAGGAGCTGCGCGGCCTGTACCGCGACATGGTGCTCACCCGCCGCTTCGACGCCGAGGCCACCGCCCTCCAGCGCCAGGGCGAGCTGGGCCTGTGGGCGTCCCTGCTCGGCCAGGAGGCCGCCCAGATCGGCTCCGGACGGGCCACCCGCGAGGACGACTACGTCTTCCCGACCTACCGCGAGCACGGCGTCGCCTGGTGCCGCGGGGTCGACCCGACCAACCTGCTGGGCATGTTCCGCGGCGTCAACCACGGCGGCTGGGACCCCAACACCAACAACTTCCACCTCTACACGATCGTCATCGGCTCCCAGACGCTGCACGCCACCGGCTACGCGATGGGCGTCGCCAAGGACGGCGCGGACAGCGCGGTGATCGCCTACTTCGGCGACGGCGCCTCCAGCCAGGGCGACGTCGCCGAGTCGTTCACCTTCTCCGCGGTCTACAACGCCCCGGTCGTGTTCTTCTGCCAGAACAACCAGTGGGCGATCTCCGAGCCCACCGAGAAGCAGACCCGCGTGCCGCTCTACCAGCGCGCCCGGGGCTTCGGCTTCCCCGGCGTCCGGGTCGACGGCAACGACGTGCTGGCCTGCCTCGCGGTCACCAAGTGGGCGCTGGAGCGCGCCCGCAGCGGCGAGGGCCCGACGCTGGTCGAGGCGTACACCTACCGGATGGGCGCCCACACCACCTCCGACGACCCGACCAAGTACCGGGCCGACGAGGAGCGCGAGGCCTGGGAGGCGAAGGACCCGATCCTGCGCCTGCGCCGGTACCTGGAGGCCGCAAACCACGCGGACGAGGGATTTTTCGCGGAACTCGAAGCCGAGTCCGAGGCGTTGGGCAGGCGAGTGCGCGAAGCGGTACGGGCCATGCCGGACCCGGACAACTTCGCCGTCTTCGAGAACGTGTACGCGGACGGGCACGCGCTCGTCGACGAGGAGCGAGCCCAGTTCGCCGCCTACCAGGCGTCGTTCGCGGACGTGGAGGGGGTCTGACCATGGCAGCGGAGAAGATGGCTCTGGCCAAGGCGATCAACGAGTCGCTGCGCCGCGCCCTGGAGTCGGACCCCAAGGTCCTCGTCATGGGCGAGGACGTCGGCAAGCTCGGCGGTGTCTTCCGGGTCACCGACGGCCTCCAGAAGGACTTCGGCGACAGCCGCGTCATCGACACCCCCCTCGCCGAGTCCGGCATCGTCGGCACCGCGATCGGCCTGGCGCTGCGCGGCTACCGCCCGGTGGTGGAGATCCAGTTCGACGGCTTCGTCTTCCCGGCGTACGACCAGATCGTCACCCAGCTCGCGAAGATGCACGCCCGCTCGCTGGGCAAGGTCAAGATGCCGGTCGTCGTCCGCATCCCCTACGGCGGCGGCATCGGCGCGGTCGAGCACCACTCCGAGTCCCCCGAAGCGCTCTTCGCGCACGTGGCGGGCCTGAAGATCGTCTCCCCGTCCAACCCCTCGGACGCCTACTGGATGATGCAGCAGGCCATCCAGAGCGACGACCCGGTGATCTTCTTCGAGCCCAAGCGGCGCTACTGGGACAAGGGCGAGGTCAACACCGAGGCCATCCCCGGCCCGCTGCACAAGGCCCGCGTGGTCCGCGAGGGCACCGACCTCACCCTCGCCGCCTACGGCCCGATGGTGAAGCTCTGCCAGGAGGCCGCCGACGCGGCCGCCGAGGAGGGCAAGTCGCTGGAGATCCTGGACCTGCGCTCGGTCTCCCCGATGGACTTCGACTCGATCCAGGCCTCGGTCGAGAAGACCCGCCGGCTGGTCGTGGTCCACGAGGCGCCGGTGTTCTTCGGTTCGGGCGCGGAGATCGCCGCCCGCATCACCGAGCGCTGCTTCTACCACCTGGAGGCCCCGGTCCTCAGGGTCGGCGGCTACCACGCCCCCTACCCGCCGGCCCGCCTGGAGGAGGAGTACCTACCGGGCCTTGACCGGGTGCTCGACGCCGTCGACCGTGCCCTGGCGTACTGAGGAGAGGGTCGTGACGACGATGACGGAAGCGTCCGTACGCGAGTTCAGGATGCCGGACGTGGGCGAGGGGCTCACCGAGGCCGAGATCCTCAAGTGGTACGTCCAGCCCGGCGACACGGTGACCGACGGCCAGGTGGTGTGCGAGGTCGAGACGGCGAAGGCGGCCGTCGAACTCCCCATCCCCTACGACGGCGTGGTCCGCGAGCTGCGCTTCGCCGAGGGCACCACGGTGGACGTGGGCACGGCGATCATCGCGGTGGACGTGGCGGGCGGGACGGCGGCCGACGAGCCCGCGGCGACCCCGGCTCCGGCCCCCGCTCCGGAGCCCGAGAAGAAGCCGGAGGGCCGCCAGCCGGTTCTCGTCGGCTACGGCGTGGCGGCCTCCTCCACCAAGCGCCGCCCGCGCAAGGGCCCGGAGGTCACGGTCGCCGAGGTGGCGGTGCGGTCCGTGGTCCAGCAGGAGCTGAACGGCCACGGCCCTGCTCCGGTTCCGACTTCGGTTCCCGCTCCGGCCCCGGTCCCGGCCGCGGAGGACCGCTCCCGCCCGCTGGCCAAGCCGCCGGTGCGCAAGCTGGCGAAGGATCTGGGCGTCGACCTGGCCACGGTGACCCCGTCCGGCCCGGACGGCGTCATCACCCGCGAGGACGTGCACGCGGCGGTGACGGCGGCGACCGCCGTTGCGACGACGGAGGTGCCGCAGCCGGCGGCCCCCGAGACCGCCGTGACCCCCGCCGTCGTCCCGCACGACACCGCCCGCGAGACGCGCGTCCCCGTCAAGGGCGTCCGCAAGGCGACGGCGGCGGCGATGGTCGGCTCGGCCTTCACGGCACCCCACGTCACGGAGTTCGTGACGGTGGACGTGACGCGCACGATGAAGCTGGTGGAGGAGCTGAAGCAGGACAAGGACCTGCAAGGCCTCCGGGTGAACCCGCTGCTCCTCATCGCCAAGGCGCTGCTGGTCGCCATCAGACGCAACCCGGACATCAACGCGTCCTGGGACGAGGCGAACCAGGAGATCGTGCTCAAGCACTACGTCAACCTGGGCATCGCCGCGGCCACCCCGCGCGGCCTGATCGTGCCGAACATCAAGGACGCCCACGCGAAGACGCTCCCGCAGCTGGCGGAGGCGCTCGGCGAACTGGTCGGCACGGCCAGGGACGGCAGGACGTCACCGACTGCGATGCAGGGCGGCACGGTGACCATCACCAACGTCGGCGTCTTCGGCATCGACACGGGCACGCCGATCCTCAACCCGGGCGAGGCGGCGATCCTCGCCGTCGGCGCGATCAAGCTCCAGCCCTGGGTCCACAAGGGCAAGGTGAAGCCCCGCCAGGTCACCACGCTGGCGCTCTCCTTCGACCACCGGTTGGTGGACGGCGAGCTGGGCTCGAAGGTGCTGGCGGACATCGCGGCGGTTCTGGAGCAGCCGAAGAGGTTGATCACCTGGGGGTGAGACCCCGGAGAATTGAGAGAAGGGCGAGAGAGCGACCTCCAGTCACTCTCTTGCCCTTCTCTGACCTGCGGTAATGCTGAGAGTGTAACTTCTGCTTACGGTCTCACGGACACTCTCGGCTTGAGGGGATAGCCTGAGACCGGGCGGCCGCAACTTCGTCTTGCGACCGCCCACTCACTGTCAGAGCTGGTTCAGCACGTAGACCGGCGCCCCTTCCTCCGTCCCACCCCGCGGGTGGATGCAGGCGTGCTTGCGCAGCAGCCGGAGACACTCGTTCACGCGGTGCACCGTCAGGCCGGTACGGGCGGCGATCGCTTCGAGCGGCTCGCGCAGCTCACCCTGCTCGACGAGGACCGGGGCGATGACGACGGCCACCGTCCATACGTCCTCGGTCACCGACAACCGCCGTCGCCAGTCGGCGAGTACGGACTCGGTGGTCGGCAGGGCCAGGGGCGGGCCGTACGGCCTACGCCGTTCGAGGACGAGTTCGTCGAGCCGATCGGCGATCCGTTCCATGGCCCGGACCATGGCCTGCTGCACGGCGAGCGTGCTCCTCTGCAACTCGATCAGTTCGCGCTGCCCGTTCGCCAGCTGCTCGTCCACCTGAAGGTTGTGCGCCTCAAGCCGGACGATGGCCTCGGCCACTTGCTCGGGCATGGCGTACGCGACGGGCGCGCCCGGTTCGGTCGGCTGCACCTCGGCCTCTTCGAGAGAGTAAGAACCCTCTCGCTGGACTGTCGCGATGACCTCCGCGACCCACTCTTTGAACGGCGCGCACGCGGGCTTCGTGCAGCCGTTGACGAGGATGATCAGGCCTTGGAGATCGATGAGATTCATGTCTCGACGCCAGTCCCGACCTGCGGGAACGCTGAGAGCGTAACCTCCAGTTACGCTCTCAATACACTCTCGGTGTTCTTCTGGAACGTGGTCGGCGAGAGCCTTCCGAGAGTTGGCGTACCCCAGTTCCTTGCACACATCCACAGCCGGAAACCAGTGCGTCCCGTCCGGCATGGTGAGCCGTCGTACCCGGGCCCCGGTCGCCGCGTACACGAAGTCGCTGATGTCGATGGCCTCGTGGCTGCCGGCGGGTTTCGCCTTCTTGCTGGGTTCGTTCATGTGAACCACCTCCGCTGCGGAAGCTAGGGCGGAGAAAATCGAATATGCCAGTCAAATGCCTTGATGTTCACGAATGCGAGGGAAGAACGGGAGTTCTGCTGCGTGCGGTCGCCGGGGTATGGCAAAAGGCCCGCCGCATGGGGTGCGGCGGGCCTTCTCGGTGCGAGGTGTGTCAGCTCGTCGCGAAGCCGTAGTTGAGGAGCTTCGTGGCGTCCGTCGCGCGCTGGGTGATGGAGGTGGAGGCGAGGACGGTGCCGATGACCGTCTTGCCGTTGCGGGTCGCGGCGAAGACCAGGCAGTACTTGGCCTCGGGGCCGGAACCGGTCTTGATGCCGATGGCACCGCTGTAGCTGGAGAGCAGCGTGTTGGTGTTGGTCCAGGCCGCCATGGTGCGGGTGGAGCCGGTCTTGGTGACCGTCTTCGCCGTGTAGCTCTTGGTCTTGACGACCGTGCGGAACGTGGCGTTCTTCATCGCGCTGCTGGCGATTTTCGTCAGGTCGCGCGGCGTCGAGTAGTTGTTGCCGTTGCCGATGCCGTCGAAGGAGTCGAAGTGCGTGTGGGTCAGGCCCAGGCTCTTCGCGGCGGTGTTCATCTTGGCGATGAAGTTGGCGACCCGCTTGGCGCGGGTGGTGCCGGTGCCGTACGTGTCGGCGAGCGCGTAGGCGGCATCGCAGCCGGAGGGCAGCATCAGCCCGTACATCAGCTGGCGGACGGTGACCTTGTCGCCGACGATCAGGTGCGCCTGGGAGGCGTTGTTGGCGACCACGTAGTCGCTGTACGCCTTCTGGATCGTCACCTTCTTGTCGAGGTTCAGGTTGGACTGCGCGAGCACGACCTTGGCGGTCATGATCTTCGTCGTGGAGCCGGTGGACAGCTCGGTGTCCGCCTTCTTCGTGTACAGCGTCTTGGCGGTCGCGTTGTTCATCACGTAGCCGCCCTTGGCCACGATCGTGGGCGCGGTGACGGCCTGCGCGGGAGCCGCGGTGAGGGCGCCGGTGGCGAGCATCGCGCCGGACGTGACGGCGACGGCGACGGCCCTGCGGAGGTTGGTGCCCTTAATACCGGTAATCAACTGAAATACCCCGAGTCGAGTCGAGTCGTAATGCCCCTGGCATGCGGCCGAGTTGGGGTTGCCAAAGCGGGTGGGGCCGCACGTGTGTGACACGTAAGTAGCACAGATGGTTGTGCGGTTGCTGAGAGCGATTTACATCACGTCCGGATGGTGGACGAACCGGCTCCTTGCGTACGTGTTGTATCTAAGCTGTAGGCATGAGCCTGGCCGTCAAACAGCCCCCCGCCGCCGACCGTGTCTACTCCCATGTCAAGCAGGGCGTCCTGGACCGCCACTACGAAGGCGGCACGCTTCTCACCGAGGGCGAACTGGCCGAGGCCGTCGGGGTGTCCCGCACCCCCGTCCGCGAGGCGCTGCTGCGCCTGGAGGTCGAGGGCCTGATCAGGCTCTACCCGAAGAAGGGCGCCATGGTGCTGCCGGTCTCCGCGCAGGAGATCGCGGACGTGGTGGAGACCCGGATGCTGGTGGAGGAGCACGCGGTGCGCAAGGCAGTGCCGGCCTCGGCGGGACTGGTGGCCCGGCTCCAGGAACTGCTCGACCGGCAGAAGGCCGAGGCCGCCGCCGGTGACCTGGCCGCGGCCGCCGTCACGGACCGCTGCTTCCACGCCGCGATCGTCCGCGACGGCGGCAACGAGATCCTCGCCCGCCTCTACGACCAGCTGCGCGACCGCCAGTTGCGGATGGGCGTCGCCATCATGCACGCGCACCCCGACCGCATCGCCAAGTCGCTGACCGAGCACGAGGAGATCCTGGACGCGCTGCGCGCCGGGGACGCCGACCGCGCGGTCGAGCTGGTGCACCGGCACGTCGACTGGTTCGCGCACCTGGCGCGGGGTGAGGTCCGATGAGCCGGGGCAGCGCGTCGTTGCCCGGTGATCCGCCGGGCGGCCGCCGGGCCGTCGCGGTCTGGGGCATCGGCGTCTCGGTCTACTTCGTCGCCGTCATCTTCCGTACGTCCCTCGGGGTCGCCGGCCTCGACGCCGCCGACCGCTTCCACGTGGGCGCCTCGGCGCTGTCCACGTTCTCGATCCTCCAGCTGCTGGTCTACGCCGGCATGCAGATACCTGTCGGCCTGCTGGTCGACCGACTCGGCACGAAGAAGATGCTGACCATCGGCGCGGTGCTGTTCACCGTCGGACAGGTGGGTTTCGCCTTCTCCCCGTCGTACGGCACCGCGCTCGCCTCGCGCGCGCTGCTCGGCTGCGGTGACGCGATGACGTTCATCAGCGTGCTGCGGCTCGGCACCCGCTGGTTCCCGGCCCGGCGCGGACCGCTCGTCGCCCAACTCGCCGGTCTGGTCGGCATGGCGGGCAACCTCGTCTCCACGCTGGTCCTGGCGCGGCTGCTGCACGGCATCGGCTGGACCCCGGCGTTCGCGGGCAGCGCGCTGGCCGGTGCGGTCGTCCTGGTCCTGGTGTCCCTGTTCCTGAAGGACCACCCCGAGGGGTACGAGCCGGCGCCCTTCCCGCACCAGGGGGCGGCGTACGTACGGAAGCAGATCGCCGCGTCCTGGCGGGAGCCGGGGACCCGGCTGGGCCTGTGGGTGCACTTCACCACCCAGTTCCCGGCGATGGTGTTCCTGCTGCTGTGGGGGCTGCCGTTCCTGGTCCGGGCGCAGGGGCTGTCCCGTGCCACGGCCGGGGAACTGCTGACCCTGGTCGTCCTCTCCAACATGGTGATCGGGCTCGTCTACGGCCAGATCGTCGCCCGGCACCACACGGCGCGGCTGCCGCTGGCGCTGGGCACGGTCGGGGCGACGGCCGTGGTGTGGGCGGCGACGCTGGCGTATCCGGCGGACCATGCGCCGATGTGGCTGCTGGTGGTGTTGTGCGCGGTGCTGGGGGCGTGCGGGCCGGCGTCGATGATCGGCTTCGACTTCGCGCGTCCCGCCAATCCGCCGGAGCGGCAGGGGACCGCGTCCGGGATCACCAACATGGGTGGTTTCGTGGCCTCGATGACGACGTTGTTCGTGGTGGGTGTGCTGCTGGATGCCACCGGCGACGACTACTCGGTGGCCTTCTCGTGCGTGTTCGTGCTCCAGGCGCTGGGGGTCAGTCAGATTCTGCGGTTGCGGGGGCGGGCGGTGCGGCGGGAGCGGGAGCGGTTGGTGGCGAGCCGGGTGGAGACGGTGCACGTGCCCGCGTGACTTCTTCGCCCACCCACGCACCACCCGTTCACCGTCGGCAGAGAAGCCGGGCGACCTGCGGGGGCGATCCCCGTCGGCGGCTTTCCGAGCGTACGAAGCACCCCGCCGGCCGACCGGGGCAGCGCCCTGCCGACCGACCGGGGCAGCGGTCCGCCCGGGTAGCGGTCCGCGAGCGAGCTGTCGAGACAGTGGCTGGCAGCGAGTCGTCGGGGCAGCGGACCGTCGGCGAGTTGGCGGGGCAGCGGACCGTCGGCGAGCCATTGGGGCAGCGAACCGTCGGCGAGCCGTCCGGGCAGTGGGTCGTCGAGACAGTGACTGGCAGCGAGGCCTCGGGGCAGCCGAGCGTCAGTGGGACGTCGGGGCCAGGGTCAGGTAGGTCAGGCCCAGGGTGCCTCGGTAGGTCAGCCAGGATGCGCGGTGGGTGTCGAGGCTTTCGCGGGTCTCCGGGGCCAGGGGGTGTCCGGGGTTGGCGGCCAGCCACAGCTCCCTGTCGGCCTGGTATGCCGACTCGAACTCCTCCCACTCGTCCGGGTTCGCCGTCTCGATCCACTCCGGGCGGAAGCCGGCGGCCACCGTCAGGTCGACCAGAGCGGCCAGGTCGTGGTGGTCGGTGACCGAGGCGCCCGGCCACATCCCGGCCAACTCCGCCTCCGTCGGGGTGCGCTGCCAGAAGCCCTCGCCGAGCAGGACGCGCCCGCCGTCGGCCACCAGCCGCCGCAGCTCCCGCAGGGCCGTCACCAGGTCGTCGCCCAGCGCCTGGCTCGCGCCGAGACACAGCACCACGTCGGCCGGGCCCCGCCCGGTGCCCACCGCGGACTCCTCCGCGAACTCCACCCGGTCGGCCAGTCCCCGCGCCCCGGCGGCACACCGTCCCCGTTCCAGGTCCACCGCGTTCACGTCCACCCCGACGCCACGTGCCTGCGGTACCGCCGCCAGCAGCCGGAGCATCAGCTCACCCCAGCCGCAGCCGATGTCCAGCACGCTGCCGGGACGCGTGGCCGCCAGCCGCCGTACCATCGCGGCCGCGCGGGCCTCGGAGAGCGGGCCGTGGAAGGTGAGCCGGCTGAGCCGGGGCGGCGTGGTCATGATGGGCAAGGTAGGCCGCGGCCACAGCCGTGGTACACCGAATGTGCGGCGCACCCTTTTCTTTCCCGATTTTTACTGCGTGACCGCGAAGTTCCGCAGGATCGCCGCCGTCAGTTCCTGGTCGCCCTCCGCCTTCACCCGGTCCGCGACCGCGTCCGGGGTGGTGCGGCCGCAGGCCAGGCGGACGTAGGTCTCCCAGTCGAGGGTGAAGATGGCGGCGGGGCCGAGCGCGGGGGTCGCCTCCAGGGTGCCGCGGCCCTGGATGTCGATGCGGATCGTGCGCAGGAACTCGACCGGACCGTGCACGTCGAAGATGACGGCCGAACTGCGCGGCGCGTTCGAGTCCTCCGCGACCACCCGGGGCAGTTCGCCGAGCAGTACGTCCCGGACGACCTGCGAGCCCGGCGAGTCGAGGTTGCCCGGCCGCCCGAGCGCCGCCCGCAGGTCCTGCTCGTGCACCCACACGTCGAACGCGCGGTTGCGCATGGCCGTTTCGAGGGTGATCTCCTTGCCCATCGGCCCCCGCACCAGGTGCCCCGGCTCCCGCGACTCGTTGCGCAGCTGGCGGTTGCGGCGGATGACCGTGTACTCCAGCTCCGAGGTCATCTCGGGCGCCGTGTGGTGGCGGCGGGCGTCGACCTGCATCTCCATGTAGCGCTGGTGCTCGTTGGTGATGTGGAAGAGGTCGCGCGGCAGGGAGTGGATGGGGCGCGGGTCGCCGAGCATCTCGGTGTCCAGGCCGATGACATGGGAGACCACGTCCCGCACCGACCAGCCCGGGCACGGTGTCCGCCGGTTCCACTCGCCCTCGACAAGCGGCGTCACCAGCTCGGATATCGCTTCGATGGAGTGGGTCCAAGCGTCGGCGTAGGGCTGGAGGGTGGGATGCAGACTCACGGAACGGGACCCCTCGGCGGTCGGTACTCGGGCAGGTGATGGCGGCGCTGCCAGTGGGCGATGGCTGCTGTCGGCGGGTGTCTTGAGACGCTAAGTTACGCTGCTGTGAGGCACCCCGGCAGTGCTTTCGTGTGACGATCGTAGGCCCGTGTGGACGGCTCGAATGCCAGGACGGTGGTAGTGTGCGCGCCTCGCTCATCCAGATCGATGTAAATGACGACGAATCGGTCGAATCTCGTCGGCAACGCGTGACCGCTCTGGTGCGCGAGCAGACGGATGCCGATCTCGTCGTACTGCCCGAACTGTGGACGACGGGCGCGTTCGCCTACGAGCGGTTCGCGACGGAGGCCGAGCCGCTCGAAGGCTCGACGTACGAGGCGATGGCGAAGGCGGCGAGCGACGCGGGCGTCTGGCTGCACGCCGGCTCGATCCCCGAGCGCGACCCGGAGGGTTCCCTCTACAACACGGCTCTCGTCTTCTCCCCCTCCGGTGAGCTGGCCGCGGCCTACCGCAAGATCCACCGCTTCGGCTTCGACCAGGGCGAGGCGGTACTGATGGGCGCGGGACGGGAACTGGTGACGGTCCGGCTGCCCGAGACCACGCTCGGCGTGGCCACCTGCTACGACCTCCGGTTCCCCGAGCTCTTCCGCGGACTCGTCGACGCCGGCGCCGAGACGCTGGTGCTCTCGGCGGGCTGGCCCGAGCGGCGACGCGCGCACTGGACGCTGCTGGCCCAGGCGCGGGCGGTCGAGAACCAGGCGTTCGTGCTCGCGTGTGGAACGGCCGGGACGCATGCCGGAGTTCCGCAGGCGGGTCACTCGATCGTGGTCGATCCGTGGGGCGAGGTGCTGGCCGAGGCGGGCGCCGACGAGGAGATCCTCACCGTCGACCTCGACCCGGCCAAGGTCGCCGCGACCCGCGAACAGTTCCCGGCTCTCAAGGACCGCCTCCTGGGCCTGGACCCCCCGCCGCACCGCTGACGCTCGTCCCCTGCTCGCTTCTCGCCCTCACCGCTCGCCACTACTCGTCCTCCTCCCGCTCCTTGTCGGCGAGGTGGATCACGCACACGGCCACCGCGATCAGCAGCGCCGGGTCCGCGTCGTCGCGGAGGACGTCGACGCCGTAGGTCTCCCGCACGTGCAGCCAGCGCCGGGAGATCACGGCCAGCAGTTCGCCGTCGTACTCGACGGCGAACTCCCGGTCGAGGATCTTGCCGCTGACGTCGAGTTCGGTGCCGTCGACCAGGCGGACCCGGTAGTGGTTGCGCAGGAGTGACAGCCGCTTGCGCCTGATGGTCGCCAGGGGTTCGCCCTCGCGTTCGAGCACCATCGTGTCGCGCAGGGCGAACATCTTCTGGTGGATGTCGACGAGCACCCGCCCGTGCCGGTCCTTCAGCTCGAACGTGTCGCGCACCCGCATGGCCTTGCCGTCGACGAGGAACACCTTGTCGCCGTGCTCGTCCTCGATCCAGTAGTCCTCGCCGAAGCCGAGGAGCCGGTCGCGTACCAGGAATCTCATGGGCTTAACGTTCCCCGGCGCGGCGGGATCATCACTGGACCGCGCAGGTGGCCGCGCGCACGAACCGCGTCCCCGGTCGGCCGGGCACTGGAATGCGGCGGACCGAAAGGCGTCCCGCAGGTGAACTCCCCATGTCTTCGGACAAGTTGCCCAACCCTTCGGGTGGGTGACGAGTCGGACGTTGGGCAAGGCGCACTGCTGTGAACGTCCCTTTCGGAGGTTTCGTCATGCTCTCTCGCCCTGACCGCCACCGGGTGATCCGAGCCGCCTCGGCGGCGGCGCTGGCCCTCGGCACGGCCCTGGCCCTGCCGCTCACCCTGGCCGGTACCGCCGGCGCCGCCACGGCGCCGGCCACCGCCTCGGTCAACCGGTACGACTGGCAGCTCACGTACCAGGCAGCCGCCGGGCAGACCAACAAGGCCACCATCACCGCGTCGCTCACCGCGGACCGCACGGGCATCACCTATGTGATCGAGGACGCCGTGTCCATCACCGCGGGCCATGACTGCGTCTACCCCGACACTTCGGACCACACGACGGTCTCCTGCACGGTCACCTTCGTCGACAGCCAGGACCCGTACGCCGCGCTCGTCGTGAACCTCGGCGACGGCAACGACATGATCGCCTACAGGAACTCCACCGACCAGATCTACTCCTACGCCCAGATCTCCCTGGGCCCCGGCAACGACCGGTCGGCCGACTACGGACGCCTCGACGGCGCCTACGTCTCCGGCGGCACGGGCAACGACACCATCACCGTGGGCAAGGAGGGTCTGGCCTGGGGCGACGACGGCAACGACACGATCAACGCGAGCGGCGGCGACAACATCGTCCAGGGCGGCAGGGGCAACGACGTGCTGCGCGGCGGAGCCGCGGGCCAGTACCTGTCCGGCGACGACGGCAACGACACCATCTACGGCGGAACCGGCAACGACTCGCTGTACGGCGGCAAGGGCAACGACGTCCTGTACGGCAACAGCGGGAACGACCACCTCTACGGCAACAGCGGCAACGACAGGCTGTACGGCGGCCCCGGCCGGGACACGCTCTCCGGCGGCCCCGGGACCGATGTGATCCACCAGGACTGACGGTCGGCCGCCCCTGGACGACCGGCGCGGGAGCGCCGCGGGGCTTGTCGGTCGGGGATGGCACTCTTGATTCATGAGCGAGTCATCCCCGGCCCCCACCCCGCGCCGTGCCCGTGTCCGTGCCCCCGAGCTGATCGGCAAGGGCGGCTGGCTGAACACGGGTGACAAGCAGTACACCCTCGCGGACCTGCGCGGACGCATCGTCATCCTGGACTTCTGGACGTTCTGCTGCATCAACTGCCTGCACGTCCTGGACGAGCTGCGTGAGCTGGAGGAGCGGCACCGGGACACGGTGGTGATCATCGGGGTGCACTCGCCGAAGTTCGTGCACGAGGCGGAGCATCAGGCGGTCGTCGACGCCGTGGAGCGGTACGGCGTCGGACACCCGGTGCTGGACGACCCGGAGCTCGCCACCTGGAAGCAGTACGCGGTCCGGGCCTGGCCGACGCTGGTCGTCGTCGACCCCGAGGGGTACGTCGTCGCCCAGCACGCCGGCGAGGGCCACGCGCACGCCATCGCGCGGCTGGTCGAGGAGCTGGAGGCGGAGCACGAGGCGAAGGGCACCCTGCGCCGCGGCGACGGCCCGTACGTGCCGCCGGAGCCGGAGCCGACCGCGCTGCGCTTCCCCGGCAAGGCCCTGCTGCTGCCCTCGGGGCACTTCCTGGTCAGCGACACCACCCGGCACCAGCTGGTGGAGCTGGCCGAGGACGCGGAGACGGTCGTACGGCGGATCGGCTCGGGCGCGCGCGGCTTCACCGACGGCACGGCGGACACCGCCTCCTTCAGCGAACCGCAGGGCCTCACGCTCCTCGGCGACGGCTCGGTGGCCGTCGCCGACACCGTCAACCACGCCCTGCGCCGCCTCGACCTCGCCACCGGTGAGGTCGGCACCCTCGCCGGCACCGGCCGCCAGTGGTGGCAGGGTTCCCCGACCTCAGGTCCGGCCCGCGAGATCGATCTCTCCTCGCCCTGGGACGTGGCCGTCTTCGGCGGCAAGGTGTGGATCGCCATGGCCGGCGTGCACCAGCTGTGGACGTACGACCCGGAGACCGCGAGGGTCGCCGTCGCCGCCGGCACCACCAACGAGGGACTGGTCGACGGGCCGGCGGCCGAGGCCTGGTTCGCGCAGCCGTCCGGCCTCGCGGCCACCGCCGACCGGCTCTGGCTCGCGGACTCCGAGACGAGCGCCCTGCGCTGGGTCGACCCGGACGGAGAGGTCCACACGGCCGTCGGCACCGGCCTCTTCGACTTCGGCCACCGGGACGGCGCGGCCGGCCAGGCCCTGTTCCAGCACCCGCTGGGCGTGACGGCCCTGCCCGACGGCTCGGTCGCGGTGTCCGACACCTACAACCACGCGCTGCGCCGCTACGACCCGGCGACCGGCGAGGTCACCACGCTGGCGACGGACCTGCGGGAGCCGAGCGACGCGGTGCTGGTCGGCGACGACATCGTGGTGGTCGAGTCGGCCCGCCACCGGCTGACCCGGCTGCGGCTGCCCGAGGAGGCGGTCCGGGTGGAGTCGGTCGCCCACCGCACCCGGCGCGCGGCGACCGAGGTGGCTCCGGGCAGACTCCGGCTGGACGTGGTCTTCCAGGCCCCGGCCGGCCAGAAGCTGGACACCCGCTACGGCCCGTCCACCCGCCTGCTGGTCTCGTCGACCCCGCCGGAGCTGCTGCTCAAGGGCGACGGCGCCGACACCGACCTGTCCAGGGAACTGGACCTGAACCCGGCGGTCCAGGAGGGCGTCCTGCACGTCTCGGCGATGGCCGCGTCCTGCGACGACGACGAGGCCAACGAGTACCCGGCCTGCCATGTGCACCAGCAGGACTGGGGAGTTCCGGTGCGACTTGTGGGGGGTGGGGCGAACCGACTTCCCCTGGTCCTGGCCGGGATGGATCAGGACGCCTAGCAACGGCGTCCCGTGAGGGGCGCGGGGCTACCGCCGTCGCGGAGCCAGCTTGAACACCGCCACCCCGGCCGCCACCAGCGTCGTGGCCGCCACCACCATCGCCATGCTGTTGATCC
The DNA here is from genome assembly GCF_014645815.1 of Streptomyces fuscichromogenes. Classification (GTDB taxonomy): domain Bacteria; phylum Actinomycetota; class Actinomycetes; order Streptomycetales; family Streptomycetaceae; genus Streptomyces; species Streptomyces fuscichromogenes. The sequence goes on from NZ_BMML01000005.1 coordinate 341,412, forward strand.
AGAGTCCGGTGGCGGCCAGGGTCGCCCCGCCCGCGCCGGTCGTGCCCACGCCGATCACTCTGCCGTACATCGTTCTTCTCCTATGAGGGTTGAGGGAAACTCACGTCGCCACCCACTTCTCCTCGCTGCGGCGCACCAGCCCCCACAGCGAGGTGAAGTAGACGGCGTGCTGGAAGAGGTCGTAGAGCATCTCCGGGATCATCACCGCGGCGACCAGGACGGCCTTGGGCCCGGCCCGCCGTACCGAGACGGTCTTCTCGACGACGAAGATCAGGCCGATCGCCGTCCAGAACGGCGACAGGCCCGGCCAGCCGTACAGCGAGGTGTACGTGGTCATGAAGGTCAGGTAGATCAGGAAGGAGAGCGCGCCGAAGCCCATCAGGAACTGCTGGAGGAAGTAGCGGGCGGTGACCCGGGTCCAGCCGTAGTCGCGGAGGTTCTCCAGCGCGCCGCGCTGCCACCGCAGCCGTTGGTGCCACAGCTTGGGCAGGGTGGGCATGACCTCGGTGGTGACCGCGCAGCCCGCCGGGGACATGGCCCGGTAGCCGAGGGTCTTGACCGCCTTGGTCATCTCGTCGTCCTCGGTGAGCGAGGCGAGGCTGTAGTAGCCGGTGCCGCCGCCGAGTTCGCCGGCGCGGCGGGCGGCACGCACCTCGCGCAGCACACGGGCGCGGAACATGGTGCCGGTGCCGGTGAGGACCTGGGCCCGGCCGCCGGTGCGCTCCAGCTCCCAGGCGTAGCGGTGGAACTCCATGCGCTGGAGCAGGCCGAGCAGGCCGCCGCCGTCCTCGCCGTAGAAGACCCCGCCGACCGCGCCGACCTTGCGGTTGAAGGTGGCGAGCGCGGTCTCCACGAACCAGGGGTTGAGGACGGTGTCGGCGTCCTGGACGAGCAGCAGGTCCCGGTCGTCCAGATGCGGCAGCACCCAGGCGATGGCCTGGTTGAGGGCACCGGCCTTCTTGTGGGTGTTGTCCTGGGTGGGGAAGACCTGGGCACCGTGGGCGACGGCGACGCCGGCCGTGTCGTCGGTGCAGTTGTCGGTGACGACGACGATCAGGTCGGGGCGCCGGGTCTGTTCCCAGAGGCCGTCGATCGCGTCGGCGATACGTTCCTGCTCGTTGTGGGCAGGGATCAGCACGGCCAGTCTGGGTCTGTCGCCCGGCTCCTCGCGGGCGGCGTGGGCACGGCGCGTGGCGTGACGGCGCACGGCTCGGTACCCCCTGTCGTGAAGACCGCGATGGATCCGGAAGTCGATATTCCGGACCTGCTGGCGATCCACAGTCTTCACGAAATCCGTACAACTCCGGTAGTTGAACGCTGTAACGGATTGCTCACGGTTGCCTGTGATGACCCTGTGGGTACCGCTCTGGCCCCTCTGGCCGCTCTGTCCGTTACATGCCGTACCCGTCGCCGTATCCGTCACGGCCGTGACGGTGCCGTTCCTCCTCGACCACGGCCGTCGGCGGCATGACGACCCGGCGGCGCCGGGCGATGCTGCTGAACGTGGCGACTCCGATGATGCCGACGGCCATCAGGATCAGGCCGACGACGTCGAGGTTGACGCCCTGCATGTGCCAGTCGGTCGCGAACGTGAGGATGGCCCCCACGGCGATGAGGATGATGCACCCGCCGAGCCCCATGAGCGTTGCCTCCCCTTCAGGTCCGGTGGTGTTACCGGTCCGGACCGGGTACCCAGGGGCGGGCGGGCCATGTCGACTCCCCCTGCCGCTATCCCTCCAGGAACCCCACCAGTGCGTTGGCCAGCAGGAACGGGTCGTCGGCGCCGCACAGTTCGCGGGCGCTGTGCATGGAGAGGATGGCCGCGCCGATGTCGACGGTCCGGATGCCGTGCCGGGCCGCGGTGATCGGGCCGATCGTGGTGCCGCAGGGCATGGAGTTGTTCGAGACGAAGGTCTGGAAGGGAACCCCGGCCCGCTCGCAGGCGGCGGCGAAGACCGCGCGGCCCGAACCGTCGGTCGCGTAGCGGTTGTTGACGTTGACCTTGAGGATCGGGCCGCCGTTGAGGCGGGGGTGGTGCGTCGGGTCGTGCCGCTCCGCGTAGTTGGGGTGCACGGCGTGACCGGTGTCGGAGGAGAGACAGACGGTGCCCGCGAAGGCTCTCGCCCGGTCCTCGTACGACCCGCCGCGCGCCAGCACCGAGCGCTCCAGCACGCTGCCGAGCAGGGGTCCGTCCGCGCCGGTGTCGGACTGCGAGCCGGTCTCCTCGTGGTCGAAGGCGGCGAGGACGGGGATGCCGGGCAGCTCCGGACCGGTGTTCGTCGCGACGGCCGCCAGGGCCGCCGTACCGGCGTGCACGGACAGCAGGTTGTCCATCCGGGGGCCGGCCAGCAGCTCCTGGTCGCGGCCCAGGTAGGCGGGCGCCTCGACGGCGTAGGTCATCAGGTCCCAGCCGGTCACCGAGCCGGCCGGCAGGCCCGACTCCTGCTCCAGGAAGGCGATCAGGTCGCCGTCGCGGACATCGTCGCCCAGGCCCCAGACCGGCTGGAGGTGGCGCTGCTTGTCGAGCTTGAGGCCCTCGCTGCTGACCGAACGGTCCAGGTGGATGGCGAGCTGGGGGACCCGCAGCAGCGGCCGGTTCACGTCGACGAGCCGGGTGGAGCCGTCACGCAGGCTGAGCCGGCCGGCCAGGCCCAGGTCCCGGTCGAGCCAGGAGTTCATGAGCGGTCCGCCGTAGATCTCCACGGCGACCTGGCGGAAGCCGTGCGCCCCGCTGTCCGGGCGGGGCTTGACCCGCAGGTTCGGGGAGTCGGTGTGGGCGCCGACGATCCGGAACGGCGTGTGGGGCGCGGCGCCCTCCGGGACGTACCAGGCGATGATCGCGCCGCCGCGCAGCACGTACTTGCCACCGGACGTGCCGTCCCAGGTGTCCGTCTCGGCGACCTGCCGGAAACCGGCCTTCTCCAGCCGCTCGCCGGCGTTCGCCACGGCGTGGTACGGCGTGGGGCTCGCCGCGAGGAAGGACGTCAGGTCGTCGGTGTGGCCGCGATCGAAGCGGACGGGTTCGCTCATGTTGTTCACCTTAACGACGTACGGTGGCCCGCCCCCCGAAGAGGGAGCGGGCCACCGTGGGCGACCGGAAGGGCCGGAACGGTCAGAAAGCGGCCTCGTCCAGCTCCATCAGGTCGAGGTCGACGTCGGCCGCGATCCTGCGGGCCAGGGTGACGCCCGGCAGCACGTTGGCCGCGAAGAACTTCGCAGCCGCGATCTTGCCGGTGTAGAAGGGCACGTCCTTGGAAGACGCAGCCTTGCCGGACGCCGTCTCCAGCTTCTCGGCGGCGATCGCGGCGCCCTTGAGCAGCAGGTAGCCGACGATCACGTCACCGGAGGCGAGCAGCAGGCGGGAGGTGTTGAGGCCCACCTTGTAGATGTTCTTGACGTCCTGCTCGGTGGCCGCGAGGTCGGTCAGCATCAGGCCGACGATCGCCTCCAGCTCGACGGCCGCCTTCGCGAGGTGCTCGCGGGCGCCCGCCAGGTCCTCGCCGCCGGTGCCCAGCGCCAGGAACTTCTTGATGTCCTCGGCGAGGGAGTTCAGCGCCGCGCCCTGGTTGCGGACGATCTTCCGGAAGAAGAAGTCCTGGCCCTGGATCGCCGTGGTGCCCTCGTACAGGGTGTCGATCTTGGCGTCCCGGATGTACTGCTCGATCGGGTACTCCTGGAGGAAGCCCGAGCCGCCGAAGGTCTGCAGCGACTGGGCGAGCTGCTCGTAGCCCTTCTCGGAGCCGTAGCCCTTGACGATCGGCAGGAGCAGGTCGTTCAGCGCGTGCTCGGCCTTCGGGTCCTCGCCGTTCGCCTCCTTGACGGCGATCGCGTCCTGGACGGAGGCGGTGTAGAGGACCAGGGCGCGCATGCCCTCGGCGTACGCCTTCTGCGTGATCAGCGAGCGGCGGACGTCCGGGTGGTGGGTGATGGTGACCTTGGGCGCGGTCTTGTCCAGGAAGTTCGCGAGGTCCGGACCCTGGACGCGCTCCTTGGCGTACTCCAGGGCGTTCAGGTAGCCGGTCGAGAGCGTCGAGATGGCCTTCGTGCCGACCATCATCCGGGCGAACTCGATGATCCGGAACATCTGGCGGATGCCCTCGTGCTTGTCGCCGATCAGCCAGCCCTTGGCCGGGTGACGGTCGCCGAAGGTCATCTCGCAGGTGTTGGAGGCCTTCAGGCCCATCTTGTGCTCGACGTTGGTGGCGTAGACGCCGTTGCGCTGGCCCAGCTCGCCGGACTCCCCGTCGAACAGGTACTTGGGCACGAGGAAGAGGGAGAGGCCCTTGGTGCCGGGGCCGGCACCCTCCGGCCGCGCCAGCACGTAGTGGAGGATGTTCTCCTCCATGTCGTGCTCACCGGAGGTGATGAAGCGCTTCACGCCCTCGATGTGCCAGGAACCGTCCTCCTGCCGGACCGCCCTGGTACGGCCGGCGCCGACGTCCGAACCCGCGTCGGGCTCGGTGAGCACCATGGTCGAACCCCAGGTCCGGTCCACCGCGAGCTGCGCCCACTTCTTCTGCTCCTCGGTGCCCTCCTCGAAGAGGATGCGGGCGAACGCCGGGCCGGAGGAGTACATCCACACGGCCGGGTTGGCGCCGAGCACCAGCTCCGCGTACGCCCAGATCAGCGACGGCGGGGCGGTGGTGCCGCCGATCTCCTCGGGCAGGCCGAGACGCCAGTACTCGGAGTCCATGAAGGCCTTGTAGCTCTTCTTGAAGGACGCCGGGACCGGGGCGGTGTTGGTCTCCGGGTCGAAGACCGGCGGGTTGCGGTCGGCGTCGGCGAAGGACTCCGCCAGCTCGTTCTCGGCGAGGCGGGTCAGCTCGGCCAGGACGCTCTTCGCGGTGTCGGTGTCCATCTCGGCGAACGGGCCGGTGCCGTAGAGCTTGTCGCGCCCGAGCACTTCGAACAGGTTGAATTCGATGTCGCGGAGGTTGGACTTGTAGTGCCCCATGGTGACGACTCCGTATCCGGATCGGCGAGGCACTGGATCCTCGCGCAAGCTTTCACATACCAACGAGTGGTTCCGATGATGCTACCCGTCGGTAATAAGACGCAACCCCCCCTGGGCGAAGTGTGAGAAGGGTCTACCTTCTCGCGGACGCCGCGTGTCTCGGTAGGCTTGCGCGCATGTATGGATACGGCCAGCCCATGGACGGGAGCGCCGCTCAGCAGCAGTACGCCTCGCCGCAGCAGCAGATGGCCGGCGGACTCGGCGGATACGGCCAGCAGGCGCCGCTCTACCCCGAGCCGTCCCCGCCCTCGCTCGCCGACGCGGTGCGTGCCTTCACCACCGGTCAGGTGACCGCCGAGGACTTCCAGCAGGTCTTCGCCACGTCCAAGGTGTACTGCCCGCGCGGCGACAACCCCGGGTTCCTGGCGCTGCACAACACACAGCAGCCGGTGATCCCGATGTTCACCTCGCTGAAGGAGCTGCGCCGGTACGCGGGCAAGGAGTCCAAGTACTTCGTCATCACGGGCTCGGAGGTGATCGACCTGCTCCCGACCGGCTACGGCTTCGTCCTGGACATGGAGGGCGAGCACCGGATGGTCTTCGACGCGAAGGCGGTCGAGCAGATGGTCGAGTTCGCGATGCGCCGGATGTACGGCTAGACGCCACAGTGCGGGGCACGATCCGACGACATGCCCGTCCCGCCCCGTCTCCCCGGGACGCGTGTCCCGTACGGCTGGAAGTGTGCAGGTCCGTCAGACAGCGGACGCGGCACACCGACGGGGGCCCGGCATGGCGGCGACACGGAACGTCCTGATCACGGGCGGCTCGGCGGGGATCGGGCGGGCCTGCGTGCAGCGGTTCGCCCGTGCCGGGGACCATGTCTGGTTCACCTACCACTCGGGGCGGGACCGCGCGGCCGGCCTGGTCGCGGAGCTCGCGGACACCTGCCGCCACCCGGCGCGGGCCTTCGAGTTCCGCCAGGGCGAGTGGCCCGACCACGAGCGGCTGGTCGCGGAACTGCCCGGACCGGTCGACGTCCTCGTCAACAACGCCGCGGTCGGCTCCAAGACCGTCGAGCACTACGTCCCCGGCGCCGGCCACACCCAGGACGCGGCGTTCCTCCAGATCAACGCCGTCGGACCGCTCTGGCTCAGCGAGCAGCTGGTGCCGGGCATGCGGGCGCGCGGCGGCGGCACGATCGTCAACGTGGCCAGTGTCGGCGGGGGCGTCGCGCAGTTCCCCGGCTTCCGGATCGCGGACGGCATGAGCAAGGCCGCGCTCGCCTATCTCACCCGGCACATGGCCGCCGAACTGGTCCACGACCGCGTCGACGTGGTCGCCGTCTGCCCCGGCGCCGTCGAGACCCCCATGTTCGAGGCGAGCACCCTGGCCGGTCTCACCCCCGCCCGCCGCTCCGACCTGGAGTCCGCGCTGCCGCGCGGCCGGCTGATCCAGCCGGAGGAGATCGCGGAACTGGTGTGGTGGCTGGCCGGCCCCGGCGCGGGGCTGCTGCACGGCGCGGTGATCGACGCGTCGATGGGCCTCGGGGTACGCCCCGGACTGCTGGGCGGCCTGGCGGAGACCGCCGGAGCCGACCGGTGACCCCGGCGCCCCGCACCCCGCGGATCTCCCGTCAGGCGGCCCGGCTGGTCGCCGGTTCGCCGGCCATCGCCGAGGCGCACTTCCGGGCGGAGGCGCTGCCGTACCACCCGCGGCTGCGTCCCGACGGCTGGCTCAACCTCGGCACCGCGGAGAACCGGCTCGTCCAGGATCTGCACACCGGGCCGCCGCCCCGCCCCCTGACGGCGCGCGACACCCGTTACGCGCCCCTGTACGGCACCCCGGAGCTGCGCGGCCACCTCGCACGGCACCTCGCCGGCCTGGCCGGCGGGCCGGTCGACCCCGAGGACCTGGTCGTGGTGGCCGGGGCGACCGCGGCGCTCGACGTGGCGGCCACGGCGCTGTGCGACCCGGGCGAGGCGATCGTGGTGCCCACCCCCTGCTACGGCGCCTTCGACACGGACCTCGGGGGCCGCTCCGGCGCCCGGCTGCTGCCCGCCCCGCCGGACCCGGAGGACGGCCACGCCCTCTGCGTACGGTCCGTGGACCGGACGCTGGCCGAGGCGCGGCGCGACGGGGTGGCGGTACGGGCCGTGGCGCTGGCGTCCCCGGGCAACCCGACCGGGCAGGTCCACTCGGCCGCGGAACTGCGGGAGCTGGCCGAGGTGGCGGCCCGGCACGGCGTGGACGTCGTGGCGGACGAGATCTACGCGGGCTCGGTGTTCGGTCCGCGGCCCTTCACCAGTCTGCGGACCGTCGCCGCCGAACCCGCCCGCGTCCACACCGTGTGGGGCTTCGCCAAGGACTTCGGGCTGCCCGGGTTCAAGGCGGGCGTCCTGCACACCACGGACCCCCGGATCCGGGCCGCCGCCCGCGCGCTCGCCTACTTCGCGCCCGTCTCCACCCACACCCAGACCCACCTGACCGGCCTGCTCGCCGACCCCGCCCGGGTACGCGCCTTCCTGGCCGAGAACCGCCGCCGCCTCGGCGCCTCCCACGCCCGCGCCGCCGCCCTGCTCGACGCCTTCGGCATCCCCTACGTCCCCGCACGGGCGGGCTGCTCGGTCTGGGCGGACCTCGCGGCCTGGCTGCCCCGTCCCGGCTTCGCCGGTGAACGCGCGCTGTGGCGGGAGATCCTCGACCGCACCCACGTCAGCATCCTGCCCGGCGAGGCCTTCCACGCGCCCCGCCCCGGCTGGTTCCGCGTCTGCCACTCGCTCGACGCGGCCCTCGTGGAGGAGGCCCTGACCCGGCTCGGCCGGCTGCTCACCCCGAAGGGAGCACCCCATGTCGACGCACGACACCGCCCGGCCGCACCCGCCGGGCCCGCTCGACCGCTGGTATGAGCAGGCGGGCGTACGCACCGGGGTGCGCCGGATGTTCCACGAGGAGACCGAACGCGGCAGGGTCTTCTTCCCGGCCGCGCTCGTGCCCTGCGCCGGTCACGAGGCGGTGCGGCAGCTGGAGCCCGAGCGGGTGCGCGAGCTGACCGTGCGCCACCTCTACCAGTTCCTGCTGTCGACGACCCATCTGGAGACCCGGGTCGTCAACACCGCCGCCGAGGCGGTGGCGAACGGCAGGACCGGGCTCGACCTGCCCGCCGCCCTGCGCCCGGACGCCTTCAAGGTCTACTGCGACGAGGGCTACCACGCCCTGTACAGCCTCGACCTGGCCGAGCAGATCGCCGCCGTGACCGGTATCGCGGTACCGGACGAGGACTACGGCGGGTTCGTCGACCGTCTGCGGGCGGCGGCGCACCGCGCGCTTCCCGGCGCGCCCGTCCTCGCCGGCCTTCTGCAGGCGGTGGTCTTCGAGACGCTGATCACGGCCGTCCTGAACGAGGTGCCGGGCGACCCGTCCGTCGTCCGTGTGGTGCGCGACCTGCTGCGCGACCATGCCCGGGACGAGGGCCGGCACCACCGTTTCTTCTCGGCGCTCTTCCGGGAGCTGTGGACCCAGCTGTCCGCCGCCGACCGGAGCAGGGCCGCCCATGCCCTGCCCGAGCTGATCCGCACCGCTCTGACCTGGGATCTCGCCCCCGTCCGTGCCTCGCTACGGCTGGCGGGCCTGGACCCGGACACCGCCCGCCGGGTCGCCGGCGAGTGCTGCGCGGCCGGCCCCGACCCGCACCGCCTGAACGCCACCGCCCGCTCGACCCTCCGACTCTGCGCGGCCGTCGGCGTCTTCGAACTGCCGGGCGCACGCGAGCACTTCGCCGCCCACGGCCTCGGCGACGGCAGCGAGGAGACGGCATGAGGGCGGACGGTGCGGGGCGAGGCACCGCGCATCAGGCCACCACCCCGACCGCGGCCCTCACCTACGGCGCCTACCTGCGGCTGCCGCAGCTGCTCGGCCAGCAGGTGCCGCGGACCGCGGCCTACGACGAGCAGCTGTTCATCACCGTCCACCAGGTGCACGAACTGTGGTTCAAGCAGCTGCTGGTCGAGCTGACGGACGCCCGGGACCGGATGCTGGCCGGTGACAGCGCGACGGCGGTACGGCGGCTGCGCCGCTGCCGTGAGATCGAGCGGGCCCTGCTCTCGGCGCTGGAGCTGCTGGACACCATGGCGCCGCACGACTTCCAGGCGTTCCGCGGCGCGCTGGGGTCGGCCAGCGGTGCCCAGTCCGCGCAGTTCCACGAGGTCGAGGCGGTCTCGGCCGGCCGGGGCCGGACCCGTGCGATGGGCTGGCTGACCGACGCCGAGCGGGCCCGGCTGGACCGGAGGCTGCTGGAGCCGACGCTGTGGGACGGGTTCCTCGCGGTGCTGACGGGCATCCCGCGGGCCGGTCGGGCCGCCGCCCTTCGAGGGGAGGGGCCCTACGGCGAACTGGCGCACGCGCTGCTCGGCCACGACGAGGGGTGGGCGCTCTGGCGGGACCGGCACGTCCTCGTCGTGGAGCGGCAGATCGGCGGCGGCCGGGGCACGGCGGGCAGCTCGGGTGCCGCCTATCTGCGGGTGCGGAGCGCCGAACGGTTCTTTCCGGAGCTGTGGGAGGCTCGGGGCGCCGTGCTGTGATCCCCTGATGCGCCTGCTGTGAGCGGGGCGATGCCCGGAGGGAATGTCCTCCGGGCTTTCTCCGTTAGGGGTGGCAGAAAGTTCAACGCTCAACTAAAGTGGGCGCACAAGGAGGAGCCAACATGCCTGCAGTGACCGTCGAGAACCCGTTGACCCTGCCCCGGGTGGCCGCGTCGGCCGACGCCGTGTCCATCGACGGCATCTTCGACCACCAGGACAGCCAGGGCGGCGGCGGCACCATCACCAACGGCGACACCCAGTGGATGACGGCGGGCTCCGGCCTCCTCCACATCGAGGCCCCGCCGGAGTCCCTGGTCGTGTCCGGCGGTCTCTTCCACGGCCTCCAGCTGTGGGTGAACCTCCCGGCCAAGGACAAGATGATGGCTCCGAGGTACCAGGACATCCGCGGCGGGCAGGTGCAGCTGCTGGCCTCCCCCGACGGCGGTGCGCTGCTGCGCGTCATCGCGGGCGAGCTGGACGGCCACGCCGGCCCCGGCATCACCCACACCCCGATCACGATGATCCACGCGACGCTCGCTCCGGGCGCCGAGGTCACGCTGCCCTGGCGCGAGGACTTCAACGGCCTGGCGTACGTCCTGGCGGGCAAGGGCTCCGTCGGCACCGAGCGCCGCCCGATCCACCTCGGCCAGACGGCGGTCTTCGGCAGCGGCTCCTCCCTCACCGTCCGCGCGGACGAGAAGCAGGACTCGCACACGCCGGACCTGGAGGTCGTGCTGCTCGGCGGACAGCCGATCCGTGAGCCGATGGCCCACTACGGCCCGTTCGTCATGAACACCCAGGCCGAACTCCAGCAGGCCTTCGAGGACTTCCAGAAGGGCCGCCTGGGCACGATCCCGGCCGTCCACGGCATGACGGAAGCCGGCCCGCAGGAGTGACCGACGGCCTCTGGCCCTCGACCTCGCCTGCTCACCGACCGATTCGGGCGGTGGGTGGGCAGGGGTTTCGGGGGGGCCAGGGGGCGGAGCCCCGTGGTACGGCGCGCGGGGTGCCGGTTCACCCGGCAGGGGGTGTACGGCAGGGCATGCGTCGGCCTCGCGTGGTCCGCTGGACGCGTGCAGCTGCTGCCCGAGACCGTGCGCCGTTTCGCCGCGTGGTGTGCGGTGCTGCTGCTGGCCGCGGGGGTGGGGTACGTCGGTGTCCGGCTCTGTTCGGAGTTCCGCACCGCGGTGACCCCGGTGCTGCTCGCCCTGCTCGGCACCGCCCTGCTCGGGCCGCTGTACCGGCGCCTTGTACAGGTCGGCGTACACCGGTCCGTCGCCGCCGGACTCACCTGCGTCGCCGTCGTCGGCGTCGTCGGCGGCGCCGTCTACATCGTCGTCGCCGCGCTCGTGGACACCGGCGACGAGATCGTCTCCTCGCTCAGGGACGCGGCGAAGTCGCTGGCCCGGCACTTCGGGGCCGCCGGGACCTCCCTCGACGACCTGGCCGGCAACGCCAAGGACCTGCTCGCCAAGTTCGGCGGGACCGCCGCCTCCAACGTCATCAGCGGCGTGAGCGTCGTCGGCGAGGGCATCGCCATGGCCGTGCTCGCGCTGCTGCTCGTCTTCTTCTTCCTGCGCGACTCCCACCTGGTCGTCGACGCCCTGCGGGCCGTCGCGCCCGGCTCCAGCGCCGACATGGTCGAGGCCATGGCCCGCCGCGCCTTCGAGGGCATCGAGGGGTTCATGCGCGGCACCACCCTCATCGCGTTCATCGACGCCGTCTGCATCACCGTCGGCCTGCTGATCCTGCGGGTACCGGGAGCCGTCGGACTGGGCGCCCTCGTCCTCGTCGGCGCCTACATCCCCTACCTCGGCGCCTTCCTCTCCGGCGCCGTCGCCGTCCTGGTCGCGCTCGCCGACCGCGGCTTCGTCATCGCGCTGTGGACACTGGGCGTCGTCCTCGCCGTACAGGTGCTGGAGGGGCATGTGCTGCAGCCCATGATCCAGAGCCGCACCATGCAGATGCACCCGGCGGTGGTGATGCTGGCGATCACCGCCGGAGCCTCCGTCGCCGGCATCCTGGGCATGCTGCTGGCCGTACCGCTCACCGCCGCCGCCTTCGGCGTCGTCCACGAGCTGCGCGCCCGGTACGCCACCGACTAGGGCTTGTCAGCCTCGTACAGCTCGAACCAGATGCTCTTGCCCTGCCCGCGCGGGTCGACGCCCCAGGCGTCCGCCAGGATCTCGATCAGGACCAGGCCACGCCCGGAGGAGGCCAGTTCACCGGGGCGGCGCTTGTGCGGGAGGTCGTCGCCGCCGTCCGTGACCTCGACCCGCAGACAGCGTTCCGGGGCCTGGCCGGAGACCTCGGCGAGCAGCAGCGCGTCCGCGTCGGTGTGGACGAGGACGTTCGTGAGCATCTCGGAGACCAGCAGCACCGCCGAGTCGACCTGGTCGGGCGAACCCCAGTCGTGCAGCAGCTCGCGCACGTGCTGGCGGGCCTCGGCGACCCGCTCGGGCTCGGCCTGGGCCACCGACAGCAGCGTGCGGCGGATCCACGGTCGTACGGCCAGGGGCTCCTCGCCGCGGCCGGTGCCCGGCCGGGACAGCAGCAGGACCGCTATGTCGTCCTCGCGGCGGTCGGCCAGCGGCCCGGTGGTGTGGTGGGAGGAGGGGCCGTGCACGGCCTGGACCAGGCCGTCGGCCAGTTTCTCCAGGTCGCCGTCGTGCTCCTCCATGATCGCGCGGATCCGCTGCCAGCCGCTCTCGATGTCGTGGCCGCCGGTCTCGATCAGACCGTCGGTGCAGATCATCATGGTCTCGCCGGGTTCCAGGGCGAACCGCGTCGTCGGATAGTCGGCGTCCGGGTCGATGCCGAGCGGCAGCCCGCCCGCCGTCGGCCGCCGCAGCACCGTGCCGTCGGTCATCCGGATCGTCGGGTCGAGATGGCCCGCACGGGCGATCTCCAGTACCCCGGTCGCCGGATCCGCCTCGACGTACAGGCAGGTCGCGAAGCGCAGGTCGGTCTCGGCCGCGTCATAGGTGATCCCGTGCAGGAAGCGGGAGGCCCGGGTGAGCACCGCGTCCGGGCGGTGGCCCTCGGAGGCGTACGCGCGCAGCGCGATCCGCAGCTGGCCCATCAGGCCCGCGGCCCGTACGTCATGGCCCTGGACGTCGCCGATGACCAGGGCGTGCCGCCCGGAGGGCAGCGGGATGATGTCGTACCAGTCGCCGCCCACCTGGAGCCCGCCGCCGGTCGGTATGTACCGGGCGGCCACGTCCATGCCGGGTATCTCGGGGCCCAGCGCCGGCAGCATGGAGCGCTGGAGCCCGTCCGTCAGCTCCCGCTCCGAGTCGGCGATCCCGGCCCGGGACAGGGCCTGCGCCAGCATCCGGGCCACCGTGGTGAGCACGGACCGTTCGTCGGGGGTGAACGACACCGGGTAGGCGAAGCCCGCCATCCAGGCGCCCATGGTCCGTCCGGCCACCGTCAGCGGCAGGAAGGCCCAGGACCGCCGCCCGAAGCGCTCGGCGAGCGGCCAGGTCACCGGGTAGCGGGACTGGTACTGCTCGGCGGAGGAGAGGTAGACGGCCCGGCCGGTCCGCACCACCTCGGCCGCCGGGTAGTCGGTGTCCAGCGGCATGCTGGTGAAGGGGCTGTCCTCGTCGATCTGCTGGCCGTGGTGGCCGATCATCATCAGCCGGTCGCCCTTGACCCCGAAGACGGCCAGTCCGTCCGGGGAGAACCCGGGCATCGACAGCCCCCCGGCGACCCGCAGCACCTCCTCGGTGGACCGCGCCTCGGCCAGCGCCCGGCCCGCGTCCAGCAGGAACGCCTCCCGGGAGCGCCGCCAGTCACCGGTGACCGGGTGCTGGGCGGCGGTGCCGGGGGACGGCTCGGTGACCTCCTGGAGGGTGCCGGTCACCCGGTACACGCGCTCCTCGGAGTCGTACACCGGCCGGAAGCGGCTGCGTACGGTACGGATCAGCCGGCCCCGTTCGTCCATGACCCGCAGCCGCACCTCCGCGAGGGTGCCCTCGACCGCGGCCAGCCGGGTGATGCTGGTGTTCTCGTTCCAGTCCACGGGGTGGAAACGGGACCGGACCAGGGCCTCCGAAAGGACGGACGCCTCGGGCGGCAGCCCGAGCAGCCGGGCCGCCTCCGCGTCCGCGGTGACCAGCCCGGTGGCGGTGTCCCAGTGCCACAGCCCGGTCGCGAGGGCGACGAGCACGTCCTCCACGGCGGGCAGGGGCTCGCCAGTTCGCATTGCCCCACTTTAAGAAGATGAGATCGCAGAGTGCCACTGTTTCAGGGCCGCATTAATGGTGGGGAGCCGATCTTTGGGTGCCCGGTACCCTTGATGGGTCCGGGCACCATGACCCGGTGCCGGTCGAGGAGAGCACCTCGGCAGACCACGAAGAAGAGGAACACCCGACGATGCATCGGTACAGGTCCCACACCTGCGGCCAGCTCCGCGCCTCTGACGTCGGCACCGACGTCCGGCTGAGCGGCTGGCTGCACAATCGGCGCGACCTGGGCGGCATCCTCTTCATCGATCTGCGCGACCACTACGGCATCACGCAGCTCGTCGCCCGCCCCGGCACCGCGGCGTACGAGGCCCTGGACAAGCTCTCCAAGGAGTCCACGGTCCGTGTCGACGGCCGCGTTGTTTCACGTGGAACCGAGAACATCAACGCCGACCTGCCCACCGGCGAGGTCGAGGTCGAGGTGAGCGAGGTCGAGCTGCTCGGCGCGGCCGCCCCGCTGCCGTTCACGATCAACACCGAGGACGGGGTCAACGAGGAGCGGCGCCTGGAGTACCGCTTCCTGGACCTGCGCCGCGAGCGCATGCACCGCAACATCCTGCTGCGTACCGCCGTGGTCTCGGCCATCCGCCACAAGATGGTCGCCCTCGGCTTCAACGAGATGGCCACCCCGATCCTCACCGCGACCTCCCCCGAGGGCGCCCGTGACTTCGTGGTGCCGTCCCGCCTGAACCCGGGCAAGTTCTACGCGCTGCCGCAGGCTCCGCAGCAGTTCAAGCAGCTGCTGATGATCTCCGGCTTCGACCGCTACTTCCAGATCGCGCCCTGCTTCCGCGACGAGGACGCCCGCGCCGACCGCTCGCCCGGCGAGTTCTACCAGCTCGACGTCGAGATGAGCTTCGTCGAGCAGGAGGACGTCTTCCGGCCCATCGAGCAGCTGATGACCGAGCTCTTCGAGGAGTTCGGGGGCGGCCGTCATGTGACGTCCCCCTTCCCGCGGATCCCGTTCCGCGAGGCGATGCTGAAGTACGGCTCCGACAAGCCGGACCTCCGCGCCCAGCTGGAGCTCGTCGACATCACCGACATCTTCGAGGGCTCGGAGTTCAAGGCCTTCGCCGGCAAGCACGTGCGCGCGCTCCCGGTGCCGGACGTCTCCGCGCAGCCCCGCAAGTTCTTCGACCAGCTCGGCGACTTCGCCGTCTCGCAGGGCGCCAAGGGCCTGGCCTGGGTCCGCGTCGCCGAGGACGGTTCGCTCTCCGGCCCGATCGCCAAGTTCCTCACCGAGGAGAACGTCGCCGAGCTCACCAAGCGGCTCCAGCTGGCCGCCGGGCACGCCGTGTTCTTCGGCGCCGGTGAGTTCGACGAGGTCTCCAAGATCATGGGCGCGGTCCGGGTCGAGGCCGCCAAGCGCGCCGGGCACTTCGAGG
The DNA here is from genome assembly GCF_014645815.1 of Streptomyces fuscichromogenes. Classification (GTDB taxonomy): domain Bacteria; phylum Actinomycetota; class Actinomycetes; order Streptomycetales; family Streptomycetaceae; genus Streptomyces; species Streptomyces fuscichromogenes. The sequence continues at coordinate 356,578 of NZ_BMML01000005.1, forward strand.
AGAACGTCTTCCGGTTCTGCTGGATCGTCGACTTCCCGATGTTCGAGAAGGACGAGGACACCGGGAAGATCGACTTCTCGCACAACCCGTTCTCCATGCCCCAGGGCGGCATGGAGGCCCTGGAGACCCAGGACCCGCTGGACATCCTCGCCTGGCAGTACGACATCGTCTGCAACGGCGTCGAGCTGTCCTCCGGCGCCATCCGGAACCACGAGCCCGACATCATGCTCAAGGCGTTCGGCATCGCGGGCTACGACGCGGAGACCGTCGAGCGCGAGTTCGCCGGCATGCTCCGCGCGTTCCGCTTCGGCGCCCCGCCGCACGGCGGTATCGCCCCCGGCGTGGACCGCATCGTGATGCTGCTCGCCGACGAGCCCAACATCCGCGAGACCATCGCCTTCCCGCTCAACGGCAACGCCCAGGACCTGATGATGGGCGCCCCGACCGAGCTGGAGGAGACCCGCCTGCGCGAGCTGAACATCTCCATCCGCAAGCCGCAGCCGAAGTAAGGCATACAGAAGCAGCACAGTCGAAGGAAAGGCTCGAAACCGGCGTCGGTTTCGAGCCTTTCGCTTGTGCACCGCGCATTCACAGCTCGCTCCGATGTTCCCACCGGTATCGCCTTGTCTACGGTCCCTGACCATGACAGACACCCACACCCCCACCTCCGAAGACGCTCAATCGCCCGAAGAGAGAAGGAAGTTGGCCCGCCGCACGGTCCTGGCGGCGAGCAGCGTGGCCGTGACCGCGGTGGGCGTCGGCAGCGCCTTCGCCGCGACCGACGGCACCACCGTCAGCAACGAGGACACCGCGGCGGCCTCGGCGTCGGCCTCGGAGGGCGCCTGCTACACGCTCACCTCCGAACTGGTCGAGGGCCCGTACTACATCGACGCCGACAAGCTCCGCCAGGACGTCACCGAGGACCAGGAGGGCATCCCCCTGCTGCTCACCCTCAAGGTGATCGACGCGGAGACCTGCAAGCCGCTCCGGAACGCGGCCGTGGACATCTGGCACTGCAACGCGTCGGGCATCTACTCGGGGTACGAGGAGATGGGCAGCGGCGGCGGTGGCACCCCGCCGACCGGCGAACCACCCACCGACGCGCCGACCGGCACCCCCACCGGCCCTCCGCCCGGCGGTGGCGGCGGCCACCAGGAGCCGACCGACGACACCCGCTACCTGCGCGGCACCTGGCACACGGACCGGCACGGGCACGTCACCTTCAGGACCGTCTTCCCCGGCTGGTACCAGGGCCGGTGCGTCCACATCCACGTCAAGGTGCACGTGGACGGCGAGTGGACGGACGCCGGGTACGAGGGCGGCCACACCTGCCACACGGGCCAGCTGTTCTTCGACGAGAAGTCGGTCCTGCTGTCGGCCGAGGTGGAGCCGTACGCGAGCAACACCACCACCCGCACCACGCTCGACGAGGACACCATCTACCCGGACAACGGGCACGCGGGCGGCCTGCTCTACCTGAAGTACGACCGCCACCACATCGCCCGCGGCGTCCGCGGCCGTCTGACGCTGGGCGTCGAGCCGGACGAGACCAACAACGGCTGACACCGCCAACCATGACAAGGCCGCCCGGGGCTCGGCAGGGAAGGCCCCGGGCGCCCTTGGCACAGCCGGCTGTCAGGTGTCGTACCGGCCGTCCCAGGGCTCGCCGAAGCCGAGGTGGTCCGGGTAGAGCTCGGCCCACCCCCCGTCCTCGTCGTCCTTCGCCACCAGCCCGAAGAACACGCCGTCGACGGTGAGCTGGAACGGGCGTATCGCGATGTCCGTGTAGGTCCGCCGCGGCAGGCTGCGCAGCATGCCCGCCAGGTGCGCGCGGGCTCGCGCCAGCACCGACTCGGCGCCGTCCGGATCGAGTTGCTGCTCGGCCCAGCTGCCCGCGCACCAGATCTGCGAGTCGCGGTAGTGTCCCTCGGCGTCGAAGAGATGCAGCACCGCGTAGAGCCGCTTCTGCTCCTCCCAGCCCTCGTCGAGCCGGAACCCCTCGGGGAACGCGTAGGTGACCGACGCCAGGAACTGTCCGCCGGTGTAGTGACCGATGGCCTCGGTACGGCCGTGGGGCTCGTAGGCGATCGGGATGAGCTCAGGTGCCATGGCGAAACCATACGGAGGTGTTGTGGACATGCGACAACGCGGGTACTGACCCGCCGATATGTTCACCTGATTCTGGCGAAAATGCCACGGCGTCCGCCACCGCGGCGACGGCAACCTTTCCGGTCTCCGTGACCACAGAGGAGTGAGGCCCGCGAGAGCGGGCCCGTCGCCCGTACTTCGGAAGTATGTAAGGACTCCTCCGTGGCCTCTGCCTCTCATCGCCGGTCCCTGCGCAAGCGCCGTACCCTCGTCGTCTCCGCCGCTGTCGTGGCCGCCGGCGTCGGTGCCGGTGCGCTCGTGCTGAGCGCCAACGCCACGTCGGCCCCCGACCTCTACCACCAGACGCTCGCCGCCAAGGACGGCTGGGCGTCGTCCGGTTCCGGTACGACCGGTGGCACCAAGGCCGACGCCGCGCACACCTTCACCGTCGCCACCCGCGCCCAGCTGGTGAAGGCGCTGGGCTCGGCGAGCGACACCACACCGCGCATCATCAAGGTCAAGGGCACCATCGACGCCAACACCGACGACAGCGGCAAGAAGCTGGCCTGCGCCGACTACGCGGCCGGCACGGGCTACTCGCTCAGCGCCTACCTGAAGGCGTTCGACCCGTCGACGTACGGCCGGTCCAAGCTGCCCTCCGGCACCCAGGAGAGGGCACGGGCCGCCGCGCAGAAGAAGCAGGCCGCGAACATCGTCTTCAAGGTGCCCGCCAACACCACGATCGTCGGCGTCCCCGGCACCAAGGCCGGCATCACCGGCGGCATGCTCCAGATCCAGAAGGTCGACAACGTCATCGTCCGCAACCTGACGTTCTCCGACACCGAGGACTGCTTCCCGCAGTGGGACCCGACCGACGGCGACAGCGGCAACTGGAACTCCGAGTACGACGCGGTCACCCTGCGCGGCGCCACCCACGTCTGGGCCGACCACAACACGTTCACCGACGCCGGGCACTTCGACAGCACCAACCCGAAGTACTACGGCCGTGAGTACCAGGTCCACGACGGCGAACTCGACATCACCAAGAGCTCGGACCTGGTGACCGCCGAGCACAACCAGTTCACCAGCCACGACAAGACGATGCTGATCGGCAGCAGCGACAGCGAGCCGAGCGGCAAGCTCCGCGTCACCCTCCACCACAACATCTGGAAGGGCATCGTCCAGCGCGCCCCGCTCACCCGCGTCGGCCAGGTGCACATCTACAACAACGTCTACGACGTCACGCCCCTCAACGGCTACGCGCTCCAGTACAGCATCAACTCGCGCGCCAAGGCCCAGGTCGTGGCCCAGAACAACTACTGGACCGTGCCCAGCTCCATCAAGACCTCCAAGCTCCTCAGCGGCGACGGCACCGGCTCGGTCGCGGGCAGCGGCAACCTCGTCAACGGCACCACCACCGACCTCGTCGCCGCCTACAACGCCGCGAACTCCAAGAAGATCAAGACGACGGTGAACTGGACCCCGACCCTGACGGCGGGCCTGGAGACCAACGCCAGGAACCTTCCGGCCGAGCTGGCGAAGACGGCGGGCGCGGGAGTGCTCACCGCGAGCTGAGATGCCGGGTGCCGGGGGAAGCGGCGCGCGTCATGGGTGAGGACGACGCTCGGGGTGCCGGCCGGCAGGGCGGCGACAGTGCCGTGGATACGGGTGCCGTACGCGAAGTCGAAGCCGCGCAGTTCGTCGATCCAGCTGGCCGGGTCCAGCGGCATGCGGACCTTGTTCTCCTGGAGCAGGGCATGGCTGGGCTGGAGCGGGAAGGGGTCCGTGCGGCCGGCCTCGGGCGAGGTGTCGCCCCACGGCGAAGGCCCGGCAGGAGCGTCCTCCTGCCGGGCCTTCGCCGTCGATGCCGCCGGTGCTACGCGGCGCTGCTCTCGCCGCCGAAGCGCTCCTTGTACGTCTCCAGGTCCTCGTCCGTGAGCTTGGCGAACAGGACCGGGGGCACGGTGAAGGGGGTGCCGGCCGGGACGGAGACCAGCGACCTCGCCTCGTCGGCGGTGACCCAGGCAGCGGTGTCGCCGGCCAGGGCGAACGCCTCGCGCATGGTCTTCGCCGTCGCCGGGATGAAGGGCTCCGAGACCACCGAGTAGAGGTGGATCAGGTTCATCGCGGTGCGGAGGGTGAGCGCCGCGCCGTCCTTGTTCGTCTTGATCTCCAGCCAGGGGGCCTTCTCCTCCAGGTAGGAGTTGCCGGCCGACCACAGGGCGCGCAGTGCGGCCGCGGCCTTGCGGAACTGCAGGGCCTCCATCTGCGCCTCGTACTCGGCGAGGAGCTCCGCGATCTGCTCGCCCAGCCTCGCCTCCGCCGCGCCGGGCTCGCCGCCGGCCGGGACGTCGTCGCCGAAGCGCTTCTTCGAGAACGACAGGACGCGGTTGACGAAGTTGCCCAGGGTGTCGGCCAGGTCCTTGTTCACCGTCGCCGTGAAGTGCTCCCAGGTGAAGGACGAGTCGTCCGACTCGGGGGCGTTGGCGATGAGGAAGTAGCGCCAGTAGTCGGCGGGGAGGATGTCGAGGGCCTGGTCGGTGAAGACGCCGCGCTTCTGCGAGGTGGAGAACTTGCCGCCGTAGTACGTCAGCCAGTTGAAGGCCTTGACGAAGTCGACCTTCTTCCACGGTTCGCGGACGCCGAGTTCGGTGGCGGGGAACATCACCGTGTGGAAGGGGACGTTGTCCTTCGCCATGAACTCCGTGTAGCGGACGCTGTCGTCCACGTCGTACCACCAGGACTTCCAGTCCCGGTTCTCCGGGTCCTGGTCCGACCACTCCTTCGTCGCGCCGATGTACTCGATCGGGGCGTCGAACCAGACGTAGAAGACCTTGCCCTCGGCCGCCAGCTCCGGCCAGGTGTCGGCCGGGACGGGTACGCCCCAGTCCAGGTCACGGGTGATCGCACGGTCGTGCAGGCCCTCGGTCAGCCACTTGCGGGCGATGGAGGAGGCCAGCTGCGGCCAGTCCGCCTCGTGGCGGGAGACCCACGCCTCGACCTCGTTCTGGAGCTTGGACTGGAGGAGGAAGAGGTGCTTGGTCTCGCGGATCTCCAGGTCCGTGGAGCCGGAGATCGCCGAACGCGGGTTGATCAGGTCGGTCGGGTCCAGGACGCGCGTGCAGTTCTCGCACTGGTCGCCGCGGGCCTTGTCGTAGCCGCAGTGCGGGCAGGTGCCCTCGACGTACCGGTCCGGGAGGAAACGGCCGTCGACCGGGGAGTACACCTGGCGGATCGCCCGCTCCTCGATGAAGCCGTTCTCGTTGAGGCGGCGGGCGAAGTGCTGGGTGATCTCGCGGTTCTCGGGGCTGGAGCTGCGGCCGAAGTAGTCGAACGCGAGCGCGAAGCCGTCGTAGACCGCCTTCTGGGCGTCGTGCGCCTGCGCGCAGAACGCGTCGACCGGGATGCCCTGCTCCTTCGCGGCGAGCTCGGCGGGGGTGCCGTGCTCGTCGGTCGCGCAGATGTAGAGGACGTCGTGGCCGCGCTGGCGGAGGTACCGGGAGTACACGTCCGCCGGGAGCATGGACCCCACCATGTTGCCCAGGTGCTTGATCCCGTTGATGTACGGAAGGGCGCTGGTGATGAGGTGTCGAGCCATCGGGGGCTGCTCCCAGGTCGGTCTGTTGCTGCTATTGCGAACCTTGAAATCGTAGCCGACATGTGTATGCCGCCCGCTTCCCGTTTTACGGGCTGAGAAGCGGGCGGCACGAGGGGGCTGGTGCGGGCCGGGGCGAGGGGTGCCCAGGGTGCCTACGGGCGCCAGTCGATCAGGAGGCCGTCGTAGAGCTCCGCGTCGGTGAGTTCCAGGGGGGTCGGGCCCGCGTGGAAGAAGGCCGTGTTGTCGGTCTTCAGCTTGCGGAGGTAGTCGAAGGCCTTGTTCTCGTGTTCGCCGAACGCGACGAAGGAGAAGAAGACCGAGGGGTGGGACTTCGCGGCGTCCGTGAGGGACTGGGTGGCGGGGGTCTTCGCGTCCGGGGCGCCGTCGGTCTGGAAGACGACGAGGGCGGGGGCGGCGCCGGTGCCGGCGCTGTGGTGCTTGTCGTAGTGGGCGAGTACGGCTTCCACGGCGGCGTGGTAGCTGGTGCGGCCCATGCGACCGAGGCCGGCGTGTGCGTCGTCGATCGCGTTCTCGGGGGAGGCCGGGGTGAGGTCGGTGGTGCCGTCGACCTCGGTGGAGAAGAAGACGACGTGGACGGAGGGGGTGCCGCCGTCCGGGGTGAGGCGGGTGGCGAGGGCGAGGGTCTGGTCGGCGAGGGCCGCGGCGGAGCCGTCCTTGTAGTACGGGCGCATGCTCGCGGAGCGGTCGAGGACGAGGTAGGTGACGGCGTGGGTGCCGGTGAGGCCGGCCTTGGCGAGCGCGGCCTCGGCTTCGCCGTCGGCCGGGGTGTTCCCACCCGCACCACCCGTGACGGTTTCGTGGTCGGGTGCGGGTGGCCCCTGTGGGGCGGACTCGCCGTCGGCGGCCGCGGCGACGAGCACCGGGGCAACGTCCTCGGCTACCACCTCGACCGCTTCGGGAGCGGCTTCGGCGGTGGTCACGGGGGTGGCTTCGGGAGTGGTCTCGGGGGTGGCTTCGGGAGTGGTCTCGGCAGTGTTCTCGGGGGTGGCCTCGGCAGTGGGTTCCGCGACGGCTTCGGCTGTCGGCTCCGGGGCGGTCTCGACCGTGACACCCGCTTCGGCCTCCGGCTCGACAGCCGGCTCGACAGCCGGCTCGACAGCCGGCTCGACAGCCGGCTCGGCGACCGGCTCGGTGACCGGCTCCGGCTCGGCTTCGGGTTCCGGCACCAGCTTGATCACCATCTCCGGCTCGGCCTCGGCGGCCGGTTCCGTCGTGGGCTCGGCCTCGACCTCGGCGGCGGGCTCGGCCACCGGCTCCGGGGTCACTTCAGCCACCGGCTCGACCTCGGCCACCGGCTCCGAAGCCGCCTCCTCGGTCACCTGTGCTGTCGGCTCCGCCTCGGCCGCCGTCACTTCAGCCTCGGCCGCCGGCTCGGCCTCGGCCTCGGGCGCAGCCGTCGTCGCCTCGATCTCGGCCTCGGCTTCCGCCACCGGCTCCGCCGTCACCTCGGCTTCGGGCGCAACCTCAGTGTCGGCCTCGGCCTCGGCCGCAGCCGTCGTCGCCTCGGCTTCCGCCACCGGCTCCGCCGTCTCGGCTTCGGGCGCCACCTCGGTGTCGGCCTCGGCCTCAGTCGTCGCCTCAGCCGTCGACTCGGCCTCAGCTTCAGCCTCGGCGTCGGCCTCGGCCGTGACCTCGGCTGTCGGCTCGGCCTCAGCTGCCACCTCGGTCTCGGCCTCGGGCTCAGCCGTCACCTCGGCCTTGGTCCCGGTCTCGGTCGTCGGCTCAGGTGCGGCCTCTGGAGTTGGCTCCGGGGTGATGGTCACCTCAGGTTCGATCAGGCGGGTTGCCTGCTTCGGGACCGTTACGTTGTCGAAAGCGGCTGAGACCAGATCGTGTTCGTCGGTCCCCGCCGGGCGGGGCTCCGGGACCGCGGCCGGGGATTCCGGTGCCGGGGTTTCCTGGGAGCCCGCCGCGGTCGGCGTGGACTGCGAGGGGAGCTGGTCCGCACCCTCTGCCTCGGCCGGGCGCGGCTTTCGCGACCTGCCGAATGCGTTCCGCAGGAGAGTGAGAATGCCCATGTGCGCAACCCTTCGCGTGAGTTGATACCCGTCAATCGCTGGCCAGGACGGACACGTAAGGTTAGCGGCCCCAGGTTGCGATCTTGGGGAGGGTCGATGACTCCTGTCGGGCGTACGGCGGTCGAGTCCCAGTCGGTCCCCAAGTGCCTCTCGGGTGCCTGTAGTTCATCTCCCGTTCGGTCGGCGGCTCATTGCGCGCACCGCCACCCCTTGTTGCCATGATCACGTCAAGGGTTGGCAAGGAGTGGGTAAAGTGCGCAAGCTGCTGCCGATCGTCCGGACGTCGGCCCACTCGCCGAGACCGACCTCTCCTCCAGGACGTGTTCCGGGTGCCGCGCGGTGGAGGCCAAGCTGCCGCTGCACGTCCGGACGTACGCATGCGACGCCTGCCACCTGGTCGTCGACCGGGACGACAACGCCACCCGCCCCCGCCGCAGGGCGGAGGCGGGGCGGGCGGGTGGCGCAACCCTGCCGCACCAGCGGCAGACGGAAACGAGCGACCGTACTCAAGCCGAAGCCCTCACGCTCCGGGCCGAACAGCCGGCCCGACGGGCCGGGGAAGATCGTGCGGCCGGCCGTCGTCAGCGTGTGGCGGAAGGACGGCCGCGACATCGGGGTGTGAGCGGGACAGCCGGTCAGTGGGGGGAGGCGATCGCCCTGGCCGCCGCCACCTCCTGGCGCAGCGGTTCCAGGACGCTGTCCGGTGGGCCCGTGAGGTCCGTGCGGACCGCGATCAGGGTCTCCGACCGGCGGACGCCCTCCGCCAGCTCGCGCAGTTGCAGGGCCACCTGACCGACCTCGGACCGGGCCGGGGGTGCCGCTCCGTGCCGTACCCGGACCCGGGCCGCCGTCGTCGCGTCGACGATGCGTTCCACGGCGACGACGAGGGGCCACCAGGCCGCCGCCCGGCGGCCGGTGGGCGGGGGTTCGGTCAGGGCGCGCTGGAACTCGGTGCGGATCACGGACAGGTCTCGGTAGAGGCGGCGGCGCATCCGGGCCCGGGCGGCGACGTCGGCGCCCTCCCGGAAGGCCAGCTCGACATAGGCCGCGGTGTCCGCCACCGCGTCGGCCAGCCGGTCGCCGACCCGGGTGCGCCAGCTCTCCGGCCAGAGCAGGTAGCCGGCGATCAGCGCGATCGCGCAGCCCATCAGGGAGTCGAGGAGGCGGGGGAGCAGAAGCGCCGTGCCCTGGTGGTTCAGGACGTCTGAGAGGAGCAGGATGACCGGGGTGATGGCGGCGGTCTGGAAGCCGTAGCCGCGGGGGGTCAGGGCCGGGACCAGCGGGGCCAGGACCATCATCACCGGTACGTCCCACCAGCCGCGCGGTACGACGGTGAGGACCGTTGCCGCTACGACCAGCCCGGCCACCGTGCCCACCGCGCGCAGCAGCGCCCGGGAGAAGACCGAGCCGAAGTCGGGCTTGAGGACGAAGGTGATGGTGAGGGCGACCCAGTAGGAGCGCGGGACCGGGACCAGCGAGACCAGGGCCTGGGCGATGCCGATGCACAGGGCGAGGCGGATGCCGTAGCGCCAGGAGTTGGCGGAGAGGACCACGTTGCGGGCGGCCCGCGCGGTGCGGATGCCGAGGGCGGCGGGGCGGCCCAGGCGGTCGTCGATGCCGCGCGGGTCGACGTCGGGGCTGGTGGCGACCTCGGCCAGGTGCCGCAGGGCGTGGTCGACGGCGCGGCCGGTCTCGTTGACCGGCGCGGGCAGGTCCAGCCCTGTCGGGCCGGTGCGGCCGGACTCGACGGCGTCGGCGATGCGCAGGACCGCCGCCGGGACCTCGGGCGGCAGCGGCTTTCCGGCGAGGCGGGCGAGCCGGACGGCGGGGGCGGCCTCCACCACCGGGGTGATCGCGTTCAACTGGGCGATCATGCGGGTGAGTTCGCGGCTGCGGCCGTGGTACCGGGCGCGCCGGGCCAGGACCAGGTCGTACGACTGGTTCAGCGACTCGGTGACGGTGCGCCGGGCGCGGTCGTACGTCTCGTCGTCGTCGGAGTCGCTGACGGACAGCAGGTCGGCGACGGTGCGGTAGGCGGCGGCGACCGCCGAGCGTTCCGGTACGCCCGAGCGCAGCGGCCAGGCCACCAGGGCGAGGAGCAGGACCAGCAGGCCGCCGCCCGTCATCAGCACGGGGGTGAGCCACCAGGCCCCGGGCAGCGGCAGGCCCGCGCCGATCACGGAGTTGAGCAGGAGGAGGAGGCCGGAGACGGAGGACACCGCGCCGATCGTCGAGATCATCCCGGAGAGCAGCGCGATGCCGGTGATGACGGCGACGGTCAGCCAGCCCTGGCCGTAGACGAGGGAGCCGGCGGTGACGCCGACGGCACCGAACAGCTGCGGGACCGCGATGTTGAGGATCCGCATCCGGTAGGCGTCGGCGGTGTCGCCGATGACCCCGGACAGCGCGCCCATGGAGGCCAGCGCCCCGTACGCGGGCTGTCCGACCGCCAGCCCGACGGCGAGCGGGAGGGCCATGCCGAGGGCGGCGCGGGCGAGGGCGGCCCAGTTGAGGGGGGCCGCCTGCTGCGGCCGGAGGTTCCTGACCAGCCAGTCGGGAGGAGTGAGGCCGATGGGGAACTCGCGGGACATGCGTCCATTATCGGGGGACGGTGTCCGGCGGAGCGCGATGCCCACGGCGAGGTCGTGGGCCGCTTCGGGGGCTGCCGCCCCCGGACCCCCGCATCGGCCTGAACGGCCTCGTCCTCAAACGCCGGACGGGCTGGGAGAGGGGGCGCTGACCGGCTTTCGTCCTCAGGCACAACCAGGCACACCAGGCACCACGTACCAGGCACCAGGCGTCAGGGGGGCAGGCACCACGCACCAGGCGTCAGGCGTCAGGCGTCAGGGGGGGGCAGGCACCACGCACCAGGCGTCAGGCGTCAGGGGGCAGGCACCAGCCACCACGCACCAGGCGTCAGGCGTCAGGGGGCAGGCACCAGCCACCACGCACCAGGCGTCAGGCGGGCTGGAGGAGGTGTTGATCGGCGTTCGGTCTCAGGCGGTGGGTGGGTTCAGTCGTGTCAGGAACTCCGCCAGCGCCTCGTTGAACTCCTCCGGTCGTTCCAGGTTCGGGAGGTGGGCTGCTCGGTCGATGACGCGGAGGGTGGCGTCGGGGAGGAGGGCGTGCATGGCCTCGGCGGTGGAGACGGGGGTGTACGTGTCGTCGCTGCCGACCACCACCAGGGACGGGACCGTGACCTTCGTCAGCAGCGGGCGGTAGTCGGGGCGTTCGGCCCGGCCGCGCAGGGCCGCTGCCGCGCCCTTCGGGTCCGTGGCCGCCATCATGCGGTGGACGTGCGCCTTCACGTCGGGGTGGGCGTACGGGGCGACCATCTTCTCCAGGACCTCGTCGGCGTAGCCGCGCATGCCCTCGCGGAGCAGTCGGCGGGCCATGGCGTTCCGGTCCCGTCTGCCCTCCGCGGTCTCGGGGTCGGGGAAGGTGTCCGCCAGGACCAGGCCGCGGACGCGCTCGGGGCCGAGGCGGTCGTAGCACTCCATCACGATCTGGCCGCCCATGGAGAGACCGGCGAGGACGCAGGCCGGTACGTCCAGTGCGTCGAGGAGTTCCTCGATGTCCGCCGCGAAGCGGGAGAGCGGGGTGATTCCGGGGGTGACCGGGGAGGCGCCGTAGCCGCGCAGGTCGGGGGCGATGACCCGGCGGGTGCGGGCGAAGACGGTCGCCTGGGGGTGCCACATGGTGCGGTCGAAGGGGTGGCCGTGGATGAGGAGGAGAGGGAGAGGGGTGGGGAATTTTTGATGGCAAATGTCGTTGTGGTCATCGTATGTGAGGAAGGGGGGCATGTGGTCGACCCTAGAGATCCGCCGCTCCTCGGTGCAATAGAATCTTTGCCCTCGGTGCAATGAGGGCGAGGGGGACCGTGGACGACTTCCGGGGGATCGCCGACCGGATCGCGTTGGACATCGCGCGCGGGCGGCTGCGGGCCGGGCAACGGCTGCCGCCGCAGCGGGCGTTCGCGCGGCGGCACGGGATCGCCGCCTCCACCGCCGGGCGGGTCTACGCCGAACTCGTGCGGCGCGGGCTCGTGGTGGGCGAGGTCGGCCGCGGGACGTTCGTGCGGGCCGCGCCGGTCGCGCCGCAGGGGCGGGCGCTGGTGGAGGACGGTGCCGCGGCCCGGGTCAACCTGGAGCTCAACTACCCCTCCGCACCGGGGCAGTCGCAGTTGCTGGCCCCGGCCCTCGCGGCCCTGCTCCGGCCCGAGGCGCTCACCGACGCCCTGCGGCCGGCCGCCGCCGACGGCACCCCGCAGGCCCGCGAGGCCGCCGCCGAACTGCTGGCCACCGGAGACTGGCGGCCCGATCCCGGCCGGGTCCTCTTCACCGGCAACGCCCGGCAGGCCGTCGCCGCCACCCTGGGGTCCCTGGTCCGGCCGGGCGACCGGATCGGGGTGGAGCCGCTGACGTATCCGCTGGTCAAGGAGATCGCCGGGCGGCTCGGCGGCATGCTCGTCCCGGTGCGGACGGACGAACACGGGCCCGTCGTCGAGTCGCTCCTCGCCGCGCACCGGTCCGCGCCGCTCTCCGCGCTCTACCTCCAGCCGACCCTGCACAACCCGACGTCGCTGACTGTCCCGACCGAGCGTCGGCTGCAACTCGCGCGTGCGGTCAGTGACTTGGGGCTGCCGGTCGTGGAGGACCAGATCTGGTCGTTCCTGCACCGGGGCCCCGAGCCGCCGCTCGCCGCCCTCGCGCCCCGGCTGGTGCATCTCGTCGACGGGCTCTCCAAGCGGGTCGCACCCGGTCTCACCGCCGGGTTCGCCGTCGTACCGGAGGGCCGGGTGGACGCGGTGGCGGCCGCCGTGCGGTCCGGGGGGTGGAGTGCGGGGGCGTTCGCGCTGGAGGCGGCCGTGCGGTGGATCGGGGACGGGACGGTGGGCCGGCTGGTGTCGGCCAAGCGGGAGCAGGCCGCGCGGCGGCAGGGGCTGGTGCGCGAGGTGCTCGACGGATTCGCCGTACGGGGTGATCCGTCGGGGTATTTCGCCTGGTGGGAGCTGCCGGAGCGGTGGCGGGCCGACAGCTTCACGGCGGCCGCGGCGGCCCGCGGGATCGCGGTCACGCCCGGTACCGCGTTCCGCGTCGACCCGAAGCGGACGCCGGACGCGGTACGGATCGGGCTCGCGTCGGCGGCGGAGCCGGAGCTGGCGGGGGCGCTGCGGACGCTGGCGGGCCTCGCGGCACAGCACCCCTGAGGGGACGGCGGCCTCGCCGGGTCAGTCCAGCAGGCCGTCGTAGTCCGGCAGCTTGTAGGTGGTGTCGGCGTAACCGCCGCTCAGGTCCGTCGTGTTGTTGCCGATGTTGGCGACGATGTCGTAGCCGTTCGCCTCGATCGCCTTGCGCGAGGAGGTCTTGAAGTCGGCGACGGACTCGGTCAGCAGCTGGGCGACCGTGCGCGCGTACAGGCCGTCGACCGTGTAACCGACCGACGTCAGGTTGGACTTGGTCACCAGGTTGAACAGGTTGCTGCGGGCGCTGACGAAGAACACGCTGACGCCCTTGGCGTGCGCGTCCTGGGCGAGGGCGAGCACCGGCGGGGTGGCCGGGGTGCTGAAGCCGGCGCCCTCGAAGTAGGTCTCCAGCGAGGTGTTGTCGATGTCGAGGACGATCGCCAGCTTGGCGCCGGAGGTGTTGGCGGCGGCGCGGCCGTCGATGTAGGTCTGTGCGGGGCCGGTGACGGCGGCGACGTCGGACAGCCACTGGGCCTCGGTGACGGTCGAGTCGGCGGCCTGCGCGGGCAGGGCGGCGGCGAACGACAGGGCGAGTCCGGCCGTGAGGGCGACGGCGGCACGGCGCACGGTGAGACGGTTCATCGGGTGGGGGCTCCTCAGCTCACGTCGACGTCGGCCACCGGTGTTCCGTACCGGTGGCCGTCGTTCCGCCACGGTGGTCGGCCCGGACGCCCGCCGTGTGACCGCCGGAGAAGCGGCAGGTTACGTGACTGTCATGTTCTGGTCAGAAGACTGTGAATCCGCCGTGAGGGAAGCGGAACCCGGCGTGTCGGCGACCGGTTCGTGCTCCGCGGGCCGGCGCCGCCGGAGCCGGCCGCCCAGCCACGTCAGCGCGGCCACCGCCAGGCCGAGGACGAGCAGCAGCCAGGAGACCGTGCGCAGGGTGGACGTCAGGGCGTCGTAGACGGCGCCCGCGGCCGGGTGCGAGACGTCCGGCGGCAGGTCGGCCAGGGTGAGCCGGCGGCCGACCGAGAGGGCGAGGCCGAGCAGGCCGCCGCCCAGGGCCGTGCCCAGCGCGGTCGCCGTGACGGCCCGGCGGCGTCGGACGGCGAGGGCGATGCCGCCGGCCGCGAAGACGACGGCCGCGACGGGAAGCCAGAAGCCGGCGACTTCGAGCACGTGGAACCCCTTCCGGAGCTGGTCCAGTTCGGCGGCCGGGAGGACGGCGACGGCCGTGTGCTGGACCGGGATACGGGCCGCGAGCGGCACATGGTCCTGGGTGAGCTGGTCCTTGACCTGGGCGGTGACCGGGGCGAGGTCGACGGTCACCGGCTCCTCGCGCTCGTCCTGGAGCGCGCGCAGCACGGCGTCGTGGGTGGCCCGGTTGCCGGCGTCCCAGGCCAGCCGGAAGGCCCGGGTCTGGGTGAAGGAACGGACCGCCTCACGCACGAACGGCGCCACCGTGCCGCGCATCGGCAGGCCGACGTCCACCTCGCGCATGATGCCCTCGCCGACGGTGTCCGCCACCGCGTCCCGGACGTCCGGGTCGTCGGCGAGCGGTGCCATCGTGCTGACGTACTGCCCGGTGTCCGCCAGCCCGTACGCCGCCCAGGCCGCGAGCGCGCCGAACGGCAGCAGCAGGCAGGCCAGCACGATCAGCAGGGCCGACAGGGCGCCCCGGAGACGTGCGGGCGGTGCCGGCCTGGGGGGCACGGGGGGCACGTCTCCAGGCAAGCCCCTGGCGGCCGGTCAGGCGAGCGGGACGACTGCATTCGGGGGTGTCGCGGGGCGCAGGTCGAGCCGAACGGGTGGGCCCCGGCCGTGGCGGCCGGGGCCCGTCCGTCGAGGTGGGGTGCCGCTACCGGATGCGGTGTCCGGCCGCGTCCTCGTGCGTGTAAAACCGGTAGAACATCACGATGAACGTCACCGCCGCGACCGCGAGCGACATCGCGACGGACCGGAGGATCGAGTCGCCGCTCTGGCTGTACAGGAAGCCGAAGGCGACGCCCATGAACGCCGTCCACACCACCGCGTGCAGTTCCCGACTCAGGCGTGGGGCGAAGGTCAGCACGCCGAACAGCACCACCGCGAAGACGAGTGCGGTCAGGAAGCCGAACAGCAGGTTCCAGCCGGTGATGGGCCCGCCCATGCGCCGGTTGGCCGCGGCCCAGTAGCCGTAGATCAGCCCGGTCACGACCGGGATGGCCACCCGGGCCCTGGCGTGCATCTGTGCGCTGAACACGTCGGGCGTACGGCCGCTCCGGGGCATACCGCCGGACGTGGGTGCCGCTTGAGCCATGAGCGTGCTCCTCTCTCCTCGCCCCCACCCTCCAGAGCACACCTACGGGTATGGCCTGGCAAGTCGGTCGGCACGCAATTCCGCATCCCGTACGACATGCGGTGCCCGCCGGCCCGTGTTTCCCTGGCTGTCGTGACCGATCGCCTGGGCGGCGCCGCTGCCGTTGCTCGCCGGGATCACGGCGGGCGACCTCGCCACCACGGAGCGGTTCCGGATCGTCTCCTGGATCGTCCTGGTCCCCGGTATCGGCGAGTTCGGTGCCGCCGCGTGGCGGGTGTGGAGGGAAAGGCCGGCTGTGGTGTTCGCTTTGCAGGCGCAGCGGTTACCGTGCTGGCGTAAGTGGAAACGGGGAACAAAGGGGGAGGGCACGATGCCCGGAACCGTGCTGCTGCTCGCGGCCTCGCCGACCGGCAAAGCGCGTCTGGTGGACGCGGCCTCCGTGCTCCCCGTGCTCGCGGCCGTGCCCCCGGCGGTCCTCTCCGGCACCGAGACCGCCAACGTCGTCGAACTCGCCGACCCCCTGGAGCCGCAGGCCGTGCTGACCCGGCTGCGGGCCGCCGCGGCCGCCCCCGGTCCGCTGACCGTGTTCGTCACGGGCCAGCTGCACCTGGACCGCAGGCAGCGGCTGCCGCACCTGGCGCTCGCCCGGACCACCCCCGCCACCGTCCGCTACACCGCCCTGCCCTGGCACTGGGTCCGGGAGGAGCTGCGGTTGCGGCCGGCCGGGGCGACGACGCTGGTGCTCGATCTGCACGCGGATCCGGAGACCTGGGAGCTGTTGCGCACCGCGCCCCTCGACTCCGGGCGGAACAACGCCGTGCACGGGCGGATCGCGCCGCCGCCCGCCCGGCGGGAGGTCCGCCCGCCGTCGTACATGAAGGCCGTGGCGACGGTGCTGCGAAGCGGGCACCGGCCGGCGATGGCGGAGCTGCACCGGCAGGCGCTCGCCCGGCTCGGCCCGGAGCTCGCCTCCGACCTGCTGCTCAGCACGCACACCCCGGAGAGCGGCGATCCCCATGACGCCATCAGCGGGGCCGTGCGGAGCGGGCGCCACGCCGAGGCGGACGAACTCGCCGGCCGCTGGGAGGAGGCCGCCGCGCGGGCGCACGGGCCGGCCTCCGAGGACGCCCTGCACTGGTCCGAGGTACGGGCCGACCTCGCCATGTTCGCGGGGGACGCGGCACGCAGCTGCCGTACCTGGCTGACCGTGGCGCGCGCCCGGCTGGCCGCGGGGCAGCCCGCCGACGCACCGGCCGTCGAGGCGGCCGTGGACCGCGCCCACCACCAGTGGGGGGCCATCAAGGACCCGGCGCGGGCCCGTGAACTCGGACCCGCGCTGGCGGAGTTGAGACTGCGGGTGCCGGGCCGCCGGGAGGGCGCGCTGGAGAACGTCCAGCAGCACCTCCGGCAGCTGCAGACCAGCTGAGGCCCGGCACGCGGCTAGCTCGTGAAGGTGAAGTACTTCCAGGCGCCGTACGTCGTGGAGTTGACGGTGTCGCCGGACGAGCCGTTGATGTAGTCGGAGCGGACCCGGAAGCGCCAGCCCACGTCCTCCTTGTGGTTGCCGGTGAACTCGACCTGGGAGACGCCGCTGGTGGCCAGCGCGAAGTACTGCGAGGTGTCCGAGTACCACGTGCCCTGGTAGTAGACCTGGAAGTCGAACCGCTGGGCCCGGCCGCCGTAGTACGGCATCTTGGTCGTGAACAGCGGGTTCTTGGTCTTGTGGAAGTAGTAGTAGGTCTGGCCCCAGGCCTTCTTCGTCTTGTACTGGCGGCTGACCGCCATGGAGACGCTGACCTTCGCGCCCACCGTGCTGGACACCGACCGCGACTGCCAGCGGGCGTCGCCCGCGAACTTCGCGGTGACCTTGGTGTCCCGCTTGAGGTCGAGGACCACGGACAGGTTGCCGTGCGAGTCGACCTTCCCGGACTTCGCCAGCTTGTTCGGCTTGTCCGAGCCGAACGGGTCGGCCCAGATCTCCACCGTGCGGTTCTTGTACGTCGTCCCGAGATGGGCCGTGAACTTCACGTCCTTCCCGTACGAGTACACCTTGCCGTTGTTGTTCAGCGTCAGCGTCGGCTTGGCGCGCGAGACGTCCACGGTGTCCTTGGCGGAGGCGCCCGTGTGGTCGGCGTCGCCCGCGTAGGAGACCTTGTACGTCACCTTGCCGCCGGCCGGCGGGGTGTCGGCGAAGGAGTAGCTGCCGTCGGCCGCGACGGTGGCCGAGGGCAGCGCCTTGCCGTTCGGGGAGTCCAGGTCGGTACGGGTGACCGTGACCTTGGTGCCCGCGGGCAGTGCGACGGCCGAGGAGAGCTTGCCGGTGACGGTGAGCTTCTTGGCGCGCGTCGCCGACGCCGGGGCGTTCACCGTGAGGGTGGTGGCGGCCTTGGCCGGGCCGTCGTACTCGCGCAGGGAGTACACGCCCGCGTCGTTGGACGTCACCGCGAACAGCCGGGTGCCGTCCGGTGCCCAGGCCAGGCCGGCCGGGGCGAGGGTGTCCGCGCCGCTGGAGTTGCCGGTGTTCGGGAAGTCGTACGTGTGGACGGCCTCGCTGCTGCCCGGGTGGAAGATGTAGACGTCCGGGTCGTACCAGGCGAAGCTGCCGGCCGCGACCGTGCCGTCGGGCGCGATGGCGACGGAGTTCGGGTAGGCGGTGGTGGTGTACTTGCCGTCCTCGGCGAGGTCGGACGTCCGGTACACCTGGTGGTAGTACGGCGCTCCGCTCGCCACCACGACGTCCTTGCCGTCGGGGGTGACCTGGAGGTCGCTGACGTTGCTGCCGTCGGTGCGGATGTGGGCCTGCTGGGTCGCGGTGCCCGACGACACGTCGTAGCTGGTCAGCGCGGCGGGGCTGGTGTCCTCGTCGCCCGCGACCAGGACGTCGGAGCCCGGCGCGGCGTCCAGGATCGGAGCCGAGTACCAGCTGTTGTCCTGGTTGAGCGTGACCTCGTGCTGGTCGCCGGTCAGGTCGACCGAGCCGATGTTGCCCTCGGCGGCACCGCCGTAGCCGAACCAGAGCTTGCCGCCCGCGAGCGCGACGCTGCGCGGCTTGTCGCCCACCTGGTAGCGGGTGGTCTCGGTGTCCGTGCCGGTGTCGATGACGGCGATCGCGTCCAGGTCCCGCACGGCCGCGTACAGCGTGCCCGAGTCGGCGGACAGTTCGAGGCCGGTGACCCCTGAGAAGTCGGTGCTGAGCTGCTTGAGCACCTGGCCCGAGTAGTCGGTGACGACGATCTTGCCGTTGCTCGGGTCGCTGATGAAGACCTGCTGGTGGACACCGTCGACGACGATGTCACCGGTCGACCTGACCGGCAGGATCGCGGTGGTGTCCGCGAAGGCGGGCGTGGCGGCCAGGGCCGCGGAACTGAAGAGAACCGCCAGGCTGGTGGCGGCCGTGACGGTGCGCATACGCACGGTGATTCGAACCCCCCGGATCGAATGAAGTGGCACCACGGAACGCGGCCCACGCATATGAGTGTGCTGTGGGCCGCGTGTGGCGGATCTGATGAAGACTAGGTCATGCCACTGACAATCGGCATCCGGGATTCCCGGGGCGGCTCAGGCGGGCTCAGGCGTACGGGTCGAAGGTGATCGCGCTCGGCTTGGCCTTGTTGAGGTGGTCGTCGAACTTGGCGTCCTGGAGCGGGAGGTTCGCGTCGCCCCAGTCGGAGGCGTTCAGGATGTCGCGCAGGTTGGACGCCATGTTGTCCCAGGTGAGGAGGTTCTCCTGGTGCCAGGCGGCGTCGTCGTTCTCCGGGGTCTCGCCCCACTTGGCGAACCGGAAGTCATGGGTGCTCAGGCCGTCCTTGTGGTAGACGACCTGGACGCGCTGGCCGCTCATCGGCACGTCGGCGACCGCCTCGGTCTCGAAGTCGCCGTGCTGGGAGGCGGACAGGTACGACGGGTAGTCGGCGCCCTGCTTGACCCAGACGACGATGCACTCCCAGTCGTGGCGGTGCCCGATGCCCGGGGAGGCCTCGTCCTTCTCGAAGTAGCTGGCGTAGATGATCCCGCACCAGCCGTTGTTGCACTTGGCCCGCGAGTAGGTGTTGGCGTGGTCGAGATGGCCGGTGCGGCAGCTGCCGGTGATGGAACCGGTCGGCTTCAGGCCGCCGTTGAGGTTGCCGTCGGGGTCGATGGCGGCGGCGGGGTAGCAGCTGTCCGTGTCGTAGTCGTACAGCGGCTCGAAGAACTTCTGGAAGGTGGTCGCGTTCTCCGGGAGGTTCTGCAGCACGCCGGCGGAGGCGCTGAAGGGGAGGGCGAGGGTGAGCGCGGCGGCGCTGCCCGCGACGGCGGCGGCACGGCCGAGGCGGCGGGTCCTGGTTCGGGACATCGGGGGGCTCCAGTCGACGGTCCGGGGGGTGTGCGGGTGTGGTGACGCGGTCCGTTGGTACGGTCCTTTCGTCCCGGACATGACATCCGGGTGCGGGAACCAAGATTGGCAAGTTGAGCGTTCAATGGAAGGGCTTTCCGTCAAACAGGGAGCGGCAATTCGCGGAACTGATCAACGAGCGCGCACAGCGTGAAGCCCCCGGCGGGACAGGGGGAGGGTCCCGCCGGGGGCGATCAGGGGGTGAGGGCGGTGCGGGCGGTGCGAGTGACGGGGCGGCGGCCCGGTGGCGCGGGCGGGCTCCTAGCGGCCGGTGGTGTGCCGGGCGGTCGCCGCGGCGGGCGAACCGGGGGAGCCGTCCGTCGCTCTGGCCGGGCCGGCGTTGGCCGCGGTGATGAGCGCGGCCACGGCGATCACGGCTGCCGCGACACCACGGGCGACGGGGGTCCCCCCGATCGAGCGGATTCGAGACGGGGGGAGTGCGGCGGGGCTTGCGGTGGGGCGTGCGGATGTGCGTCCGGGCACGGCGACCTCGCAACGACAGGGGCGGGTTAAGCACGTTTAATTCGCGGTTTAACCTAGGGGTAGGCAGAGCTCAACGGCAAGAGGCACAGGGGGAGTTGGGGGGCATGACAAGATGCAGGAACGGGACGATCCGGAGACCATAGGCCGACGGGTGCAGCAACTGCGCACCGAACGCGGTCTGACCCAGCGGCAGTTGGCCGAACCGGCCTACACACCCGCCTACATCTCCACGCTGGAGGCCGGGCGGGTACGGGCCTCCGACGAGGCGTTGCGGCATATCGCGGGCCGGCTCGGCGTCGGCTTCGAGGAGCTGGCCAGCGGGCGACCCGCCCACCTCGCCACCGATCTGCGGCTACGGCTCACCGAGGCGCAGCGCACCCTGGCCAACGGCGAGGCCGAGGCGGCCGCCGCCCAGTACGCCGCCCTCTTCGAGGAGGCGGAGGCGCACGGGTTCGCGGTCGAGCAGGCCACCGCGCTGCTCGGGATGGGCGAGTGCGCCCTGGACACCGGAGAGCTCGGGCGGGCCAGGGAGTTCTTCGAGCGGGCCGAGCTGTGGACGGCCGGAGAACCGCTGCCGGTGCGGGTGCCCGCCATCCGCGGCCGGGCGGTCAGCCACTACCTCGCGGGTGAACTCCGGTACGCCGTCTACCTCCTGGAGACCACGCTCGACGAACTGAACCGCGGCGGCCTGCACGACCCGGACGCGCTGCTGCTCCTGTACGCCTCCGCCATCGGCCCGTACATGGACATGGGCGCCCACGCCCGCGCCGCCCAGGCCGCCGAACTCGCCCTCGCCCTCGCCCCGCAGGCCGGCGACCCCGCGCTGATCGCCCGGATGCACCGCTCCGTCGCCCGCACCCTGCTCGCCGAGGGCCGGGTCGCCGAGGCCGACGCGTCCCTGGCCAAGGCCGCCGAGCTGTACCGCCAGCTCCAGCTCCGCACCGAACTCGCCAACTGCCACTGGATGCGTGGCTACGTCTATGCCCAGAACGGCGAACTGGAGCGTGCGGAGAGGGAGTTGCGGGAGGCCCTCGCGATGCTGTCGGAGACCCGGGCCGCCCTGTACCGCAGCCAGGCGGCGGTCGAACTGGCCGACGTCCTGCACCGCCGGGGCAAGTCGGACGAGGCCGCCGAACTCCTCAACGACGTGCTCGGTGACTTCAACTCCGAGCGCGGCGCGGTCCATTCGGCCGCCGCGCACCGCCTCCTCGGCATCATCGCCGAGGACGCCCGGGACACCGAGGCGGCTGAGGAGCACTACGTACGGGCGCTGAGCCTGCTGGAGCGGGCGGGCGCGGCGGGCGACCTGGCCGACCTGTGCCGCCTGCTGGGCGACCTGCTGCGCCGTACCGGCCGGGTGGAGGCCGCACTGGACGCCTACCGCACCGGACTCGGCCACCGTACGGCCCCGGGCACGACCACCCTGGGACCGGCACCGGCACAGCCACCGCTCTAGGGCCGAGCGGGCCCGGCAGCCGTCCCGCGATCTGCCTGCCGGCCCGCACCCGGCACACAGCCTCCTCCGTGCCGACCGACAGCCCCCGTCACTACCGTCCCCGAAGTGCACAACCAACGGACGGTCGGCGACGGCCTGCGTCTCCTGACGCGGGCCGTCGTCCACGTGGTCCTCGGCGGCACCGCCCTGCTCGCGACCGCGACCGTCGTCTCCTTCCTGGGCCCGACGCTGGCCCTCGACCTCTCCACCCCGCCGGTCGCCGCCTGGTGGACCGTGTTCACCGCGGTCGCCGTCCAGGGCGTCCCCTTCCTCCTCCTGGGCACCGTCGTCTCCGCGGCGATCGGCGCCTTCGTCCCGCAGCGGGTCCTCACCCGCCTCCTCCCCCGCAACCAGGCCCTCGCCGTTCCCGCGGCGGCGGCCGCCGGCGTCGTACTGCCGGGCTGCGAGTGCGCGTCCGTCCCGGTGGCGAGCAGCCTGATGCGCCGCGGGGTCGCTCCGGCCGCGGCCCTCGCGTTCCTCCTCTCGGCCCCGGCGATCAACCCGGTCGTGCTGGTGGCGACCTCGATCGCGTTCCCCGGCCAGCCCAGGATGGTGCTGGCCCGGCTGCTCGCCTCCCTCGGCACGGCGGTGGTGATGGGCTGGCTGTGGGCCCGGTTCGGCCGCGACGACCGGCTGCGCCCGCCGCGCCCCACCGGCGACTCCCGGGCCACCGGCCCCCGCGCCTTCGTCACCGGCCTCCAGCACGACTTCCTGCACGCCGGCGGCTTCCTGGTGCTGGGCGCGGCGGCCGCGGCGACGTTCAACATCGCCGTGCCCCGATCCGTCCTCGACGTCTTCACCGGTTCGGCCTGGACCGCCGTCCCCCTGCTCGCGCTGCTCGCCGTCGTGCTGTGCGTGTGCAGTGAGGCCGACGCCTTCGTGGCCGCCTCGCTGAGCGCCTTCCCGGCCACGGCCCGGCTGGCGTTCATGGTGGTGGGCCCGATGGTCGACCTGAAGCTGATCGCCCTCCAGGCGGGCACCTTCGGCAAGAGCTTCGCGCTCCGCTTCTCCTCGGCGACCTGGCTGGTGGCCCTGTCCTCGTCCGTCCTGGTGGGCTGGTGGCTGCTGTGAGGCGCCACGGCGGCCCGGTCCTGCTCTGCCTCGTCGGCGCGGCGGCCCTGCGGATCACGCTCTTCGGCGACCTGTACCTCCGTTACGTCCAGGCCGCCCTGCGCCCGTACCTGATCGCGTCCGGCATCGCCCTGATCCTGCTGGGCGTCACGACGGCGGTGCTGCGGAGCCGTACGACGGACCCGGACGACGAGCAGGGCGAGGACGACGAGGAGGGCGAGGGCGGGCACGGGGACGAGGGCGGGCACGGCCACCACCACAACCACGGCCCCGCCGGTCCCCGGATCGCCTGGCTGCTCACCCTCCCGGCCCTCGCGCTGCTCCTCTTCCCTCCCCCGGCCCTCGGTTCCTACAGCGCGGGGCGCGAGGCGGCGCAGCGGGCCGCGCAGGGGGTCGGGGCGTTCCCGGCGCTGCCCGCCGGGAACCCGGTGGAGCTGACGCTCGCCGCGTTCAGCTCGCGGGCGATCTACGACAGCGGACGCTCGCTGACGGGCCGTACGGTCCGGATGACCGGCTTCGCGACGCACGGCTCCGGCGGCACCTGGTACCTGACCCGGCTGATGGTCACGTGCTGCGCCGCCGACGCGACCACCAGCAAGGTCGAGATCCGGGGCGAGGACGCGCCGCCCACCGGCACCTGGGTGACCGTGACCGGCACCTGGCACCCCAAGGGCGGGCTGGGCTCGGACGCGGCGTGGCCGCCGGTGCTGGACGCGGGGTCGGCGAAGACGGTGCGGCAGCCGTCGGACCCGTACGAGACCCGTTGACCCGTTGGCCCCTTGCCCCCTTGGTCCTTCAGGCCTGTGCCCGTCCCTGTTCCCTGACCTGGGCGAGCCGTTGGACGCCGATGTCGAGGGCCTGCTCGGTGGTGTCGTCGGGGAGGGTGCCGAGGGCGCCGGCGGTGAGGACGATCGCGTCGTCGCCGACCCGGACGACGGCGACGTCGAGGGTGAGGGTGGTGGGATCCTCGGCGGCGGAGGGCTGCGCGGTGAGGGTGATCCGCAGCCCCTGGCGCGCGTCGCCGAAGCCCTGGAGCCCGGCGTCGGTGACCTGGACGGCCTCGGTCCCGGCCGCGGTCGTCTGCGCGGTGAACCGCCCGCAGGTGCCGGGCAGGGTGCGCAGCCAGGCCAGGGTCCGGTCGACGTCGGCGGAGCGGCCCGCGTCGACCTGGTAGCGGAGCTGGGCCGCGTCGTCGCCGTCGTCGAGTGAGGTGACGGCCTGCGGGCCGGCCGGAGCGCCGAGCAGTTCGTCGGTGTACAGGGCTTCGAGGAGGCGCTGGCAGTCGGCCTGCCCGGTGGCGGCCTTGAGCAGCCCGTCGTGCCAGGTGGCGGTGGAGTCCGCCGCCGTCCACGGCACGCCCAGGTCGCTCTCGCCGATCAGCGCGGCCTGCGCCTGTGCGGCGGTGAGCGCCGGGGTGCCGGGTGAGGCGGCCGGGCTGGCCGGGCCGGCGGGGGCGGGCCGTTCGGCGGCGGTCCTGCCGGCGGCCGGCGCGGAGGCGGGAGCGGCGGCCTTCGGCGGCCCGGCGGCCGTACAGGCGCTGACGGTGACCGTGACGGCGGTGAGGAGGCCGGCCATCACAAGGCCGGAGGCGCTGACTCTCATGACGGGGTCTCCCCGGGAACCAGAAGCGGCGGAACACGTGCTCCCACGGCACCACCGGTCGGGCCCGGCCACCACCGCTCCGGTCCGTCCGGGTGAGCGGTGGGCCGGTCCGCCGCCTCGGCACCGCCGCGAGGTGCGGGCCGGTCAGGTGAGGGTCGTGGCCGCCCGGTGGAGTTCGGCGAGGTGGCGGTGGGCCAGGGCGGGGAAGGACCGGCTGTTCGCGGGGGTGATCCACTGGCCCCAGGCCGCGCTGAACGCGCGGATGCCCAGGTCGGCGGCGAGGCTCGCGGCCGGGTCGGGCACCCCGCGCTCGCGCAGTGCGTCGGCCAGGGCCGCCGCGAGGTCGAGCTCCTTGAAGGCCAGGCGTTCCCGCAGCTCGCCGTGGCCGGCGACGACCGTGGCGAGGCGGGGGGCGAACTCCCGCTGCTCGGGAGTGAAGGAGGCGGTCAGGGCGTCCAGGCCGGCGGTGACCGCCCCGAGCGGGGTCGCGTCGGCGGGTGCGGCCGCGACGCCCTCCGCCAGCAGGCGGCGGTGCTCCTCCTGCCCCGCGAACAGCACCTCGCGCTTGTCCGGGAAGTGCCGGAAGAAGGTCGTCTTCGTCAGCCCGGCCCGCTCGGCGATCTGGGCGACGGTGGTGCTGTCGTACCCCTGCTCGCAGAACAGGTCGATCGCGGCTTGCACGAGGCGCAGTCGTGCGTTCGGTTCCCATCGGGCCATGGGGACAGCCTAGGTGATGTGACTCGGTACCGTCACGGGGGTATGGTGACGGTACCGAGTCACATCACCTGCTTCTCGTCCCTCGGGAGAGTGCTGTCATGCGTGTTTTCGTCACCGGCGCCAGTGGTCACATCGCCTCTGCCGTCATTCCCGAACTGCTGAACGCCGGGCACGAGGTCGTCGGCCTCGCCCGGTCCGAGAACTCCGCGGCGGCCGTGAAGGCGCTGGGGGCCGAGGTCCGCCGCGGCGACCTGGCGGATCCGGACGGCCTGCGGGCGGCCGCGGCCGAGGCCGACGCCGTCGTCCATCTCGCCTTCGACCACGCTGCGATGGCCGCCGGGGACATGGCCGGGGCGGCGGCGACCGACCGGGCCGTGGTGCAGGCCTTCGGCGAGGCGCTCGCCGGGACCGGTAAGGCCTTCCTGGGAGTCGGCATGGGCCACGGCGACGGCAACGAGCACCTCGGCGCGGCGTACAGCGCCAATCCGAGGATCGCCACGGTGCGACTGTTCGGCGAGTTCACCGGACAGGGGGTGCGTACGGTGCTCGTCGGGATTCCGCCGGTCGTGCACAGTGCTCGGGACCGGGACGGGTTCCTGCCGATACTGATCCGGATCGCGCGGGCCAAGGGCGTCTCCGGCTACCCCGGGGACGGTTCCAACCGGTGGTCCGCCGTGCACACGCTGGACCTCGCCCGGCTCTACCGGCTGGCGCTGGAGAAGGCGCCGGCGGGCGCCGAGCTGCACGCGGCGGCCGACGAAGGGGTCGCGGTGCGGGACATCGCCGACGTCATCGGGCGGCGGCTGGGGATTCCGGTGCAGAGCGTTCCGGAGGACCGGCGCGACGAGCACTTCGGGTTCTTCGGGGCGTTCGTGTCGCGGGACATGCTGGTGCGCAGCGGGCGGACCCGGGAGCTGCTGGGGTGGCAGCCGGTGGAGCCGGGACTGGTGGCGGACCTTGAGCAGGGGCACTACTTCGCGGGGGAGTGAAGCGGGCGGGATGAGCCGGCGGACCGGTGCGCAGGCGTTGCGGCCGGTCGCGCCCACCCGGCGGAGCCGCACATCGGCACGGCCCGCGCCCCGCGCCCCGCGGGCCGGTGGCCGGTGGCCGTGGCGTCGGTCGAAGGACTCCGCCCGCTGAAAGGTTCGCTCGGGCGCCTAGAGTCTGAGCCGACGGAAGGAGCCCCCCGTGGCCGGTCAGCGCATCCCCGTGATCATCGACTGTGACACCGGTGTCGACGACGCCCTCGCCCTGCTGTTCGCCGTCCGCCACCCGGGGCTGGAGCTGCGGGCGGTGACCTGTGTCGCCGGGAACACGGACGTGGACGGGGTGGTCCGCAACACCCTGACCGTGCTGGAGCAGGCCGGGGCCGGGGACGTTCCCGTCGCCCGGGGCGCCGAGCGGCCGTTGATCGAGGCGGCGCGGTCGGCACGGCATGTGCACGGGGCGGACGGGATGGGGGACCTCGGGCTGCCCGCACCGAGCCGGCGCCCCGCCGACGTCGACGCCGTCACCCTGCTGCGCCGGGAGATCCTCGGCTCGCCCCGCCCGGTCACCCTCATCCCCACCGCGCCGCTCACCAACATCGCCCTGCTGCTGCGCATCCACCCGGAGGTGACCCGGAACATCGAGCGGATCGTGTTCATGGGCGGCGCGGTCGCCACCGGGAACGCCACCCCGGTCGCCGAGTTCAACGTCTGGCACGACCCCGAGGCCGCCGCCGTCCTGCTCACCGCCGGTGTGCCGATCACCATGTACGGCCTGGACGTCTTCCAGCGGGTGGTGGTGCCGGGAGAAGAGGTACGACGGCTGCGCGCGAGCGCGGAACCGGGGGCCCGGCTCGCCGGTGAGCTGCTCGCGCACCGGCCCGCCGCCCCGGACCCCGACGGCGACGGACCGGACGGTGACGACTCCGCCGGCGGGCTCGGTGACGCGGGCGCGGTCTGTGCCGTCGCCGATCCGGGCGGTCTCACCACCCGGCTCCTGCCGGTCGAGGTCTCCCTCGCCCCGGGGCCGACCCGGGGGCAGACCGTCGTCGACCGCCGCCCCCGCCCCGGCGAGGCCGAGATCCACGGCGGTGCCCGCGAACAGGCCTTGGTGGACGTGGGGTTGGACGTGGACGTCGAGCGGTACGTGGAGCTGTACCTGGAGACCGTCGGACGGCCGTAGGGCGCGCGGGACGGCCGGAGAACCCCCGGCACGGCGGCACCGCCCCCCGGCCGAGTGCCGCGCAGTGGGAGGGAGACGTCCCGGAGCGGGCCGCGGGCCCTTGCCAAGCCGGGCGCCGCCCTGTGTGTCCGGCCTCTGTGCCGGGCCGGTCTCGATCGTCAACCGTTCGTAACGGAGCGGGAGTCGGGGAACGCCGGGGCCGGGGTGGCCCTCCTGGAGTGCGAGAGAAGGACCGGCCCGACGCGCCCTGGGGGACCCCTTGAGACGGAAGACGAGAACGCGGATACGTGCCTGCCTGGCGCTGACGACCACGGCGGCGACGGTGAGCCTGGCCCTCACCCAGAGCGCCTCGGCGAACGCGCCGCACGCGTCCCCGCACGCGTCCCCGCACGCCTCCTGGGCCGGGTCCCGGCCCACCGCCGGCCACACCCTCACCCTCGTCACCGGCGACCAGGTCACCGTGGACGCCAAGGGCGGGCTGATCGGCATCCGGCGGGCCGCGGGGCGGGAGCACGTGCCCTTCCAGACCCGGACCGTCGGCGGCCACACCCTCGTCGTGCCGGCCGACGCGGCCGCCATGCTCGCCGCCGGGAAGCTGGACCAACGGCTCTTCGACGTCACCGAGTTGAACAAGGAGCGCACGGACCAGCGCAACGGCCTCAAGGTCATCGTCGGCTTCCGGGGCACGGCCGCCGCCGCCCGTGCCGACGTCCGGGACGCGGCCGCCGTGCGCCGTACTCTCCCCTCGATCGACGCGGAGGCCGTCCGGGCCCCGAAGCAGCACACCGGCAGGCTCTGGGACGCGGTCATGGACGGCGCCAGGACCGCGCCCGGTGTCGCCCACGTCTGGCTGGACGGCGTCCGCAGGGCGAGCCTCGACAAGTCCGTGCCGCAGATCGGCGCGCCGACCGCCTGGAAGGCCGGCTACACCGGCAAGGGCGTGAAGATCGCCGTACTGGACACGGGGGTGGACGCGAACCATCCGGACCTCAAGGGGCAGGTGGCCGAGTCCAGGAACTTCTCCACGTCCGCCGACACGGACGACCACTACGGGCACGGCACGCATGTCGCGTCGATCGCGGCGGGCACCGGCGCCGAGTCCCACGGCAGGTACAAGGGCGTCGCCCCCGACGCGAAGATCCTCAACGGCAAGGTGCTCGGCGACGACGGCTCCGGCGACGACTCCGCGATCCTCGCCGGCATGGAGTGGGCCGCCGACCAGGGCGCCGACATCATCAACCTCAGCCTGGGCGGCACCGACAGCCCCGAGGTCGACCCCCTGGAGGCCGAGGTGAACAAGCTGTCCGAGGAGAAGGGCGTGCTGTTCACCATCGCCGCCGGCAACGAGGGCGAGGACGGCGACGGGACCGTGGACTCACCGGGCAGCGCGGCCGACGCGCTCACCGTCGGCGCGGTCGACGGCAAGGACGAACTCGCCGACTTCTCCAGCCGGGGGCCCGCGGCCGACGGTTCCGTGAAGCCGGACGTCACCGCGCCCGGTGTGGACATCACCGCGGCCGCCGCGCCCGGCTCCGTCATCGACAAGGAGGAGGGCGAGAACCCGCCCGGGTACCTGACCATCTCCGGCACCTCGATGGCGACCCCGCACGTGGCCGGTGCCGCGGCCCTGCTCAAGCAGGAGCACCCCGACTGGAAGTACGCCCGGCTCAAGTCGGCGCTGATGGCGTCCGCGAAGGCGGGCGACCACACGCCGTTCGAGCAGGGCTCGGGGCGGATCGCCGTGGACAAGGCCATCGAGCAGACGGTGCTCGCCGAGCAGCCCTCGCTGAGCTTCGGCGTCCAGCGGTGGCCGCACACCGACGACACCCCGGTGACCAAGCAGCTGACCTACCGCAACCTGGGGACGAAGGACGTCACGCTCGCCCTCGCCGCGTCGGTGAAGAACCCCGACGGCGGCACGGCCCCGGCCGGGTTCCTCAAGCTGACCGCCACCTCCGTCACCGTCCCCGCGGGCGGTACGGCCTCCGTCGGGGTCCGGATCGACACCCGGCCGGGCGGCTCGGCCGACGGCGCCTACTCGGGGTACGTCACGGCGAGCGGCGGCGGGCAGAGCGTGCGTACCCCGATGGGCGTGCAGCGTGAGGTGCAGTCGTACGATCTGACGCTGAAGTACGTCGACCGGGCCGGGGAGAGCCCCGTCCATCTCACCACCCTGTACGGCTACTCCGGGCTCGCCGAAGGGCGGAGCTTCGACTCCGAGACCGGTGAGAACACCGTGACCCTGCGGGTGCCCAAGGGCAGGTACCTGCTCGACTCGCTCAACGTCCGGAGCCTCGGCGCCGACGGGGGCCCGGTGGACTGGCTGACGCGGCCGGTGCTGGACGTCACCCGGAACACCGCCGTCACCATCGACCTCACCAGGACCAGGGCGTCGGACATCACCGTGCCCGACCCGGCGGCCAGGCCGTCGGACGCCTACCTGCAGTACACCGTCGACGACGCGAACGTCCGGGTAGGCGTCGACGCGACCTCCTTCGCCGACCTGCGCACCGCGCACCTCGGTCCGGCCGTCCCCTCGGGGCTGTCGGAGTGCTGGCTCGGCCAGTGGAAGCGGAGCGCGAGCAGCGAGTACGACATCTTCACCGGCTCCCACGTGACCAGGTTCAAGGCGCTCACCCGGCACTACCGGGCGGCCGACCTGGCCACCGTCCGGGCGGGCCTCAGCAGCTCCGTGCCGGGGCGCACGGGCGGCGTCACCCTGTACGGCGAACTCCCCGTCGCGGGGGGCAGCAACCGCAGCCTGCCCATCACCCAGCGGCTGCCCGGCACCCGCACCCTGCACATCTCCACCGGTGACGGCGTCTACTGGGCCCTGGGCTTCGAGCAGTACGCCGCCGAACCCGATGCCGACGGCAACCCGGTCAGCCAGGCCCGGTACGGCGACGACGACGCCCGCACCTACCGGGGCGGCAGGACCTACCGGACGACGTTCGGCGGCCCCGTGATCGCCCCGCGGGTGAGCGACGAGGACGGAATCTACCGGTACGAGAACGAGATCGACGGCGAGCTGCCGCTGTTCGCCGACGCCGCCGGCCACGGGGGTTCCTCCGACTTCACCTCGGTGCGCACCACGCTCTTCCGCAACGGCACCGAGGTCGGCAGCAACACCGACCCGCTGTTCGGGCAGGCGGGCTTCAAGGTGCCGGCCGGCAAGGCGCGTTACCGGCTGTCGACCTCCGTGAAGCGCTCGGCGGGAGTCGCGAGGGACTCGTCCCGCATCGACGCGAGCTGGACCTTCACCTCCCAGAAGGGCTCCGACACGGTCCGGCTCCCGGCCTCGACCCTGCGGATCGCCGCGCGGACCGGCCTCACCGGCCACGCCCCGGCCCACCGCAGGGTCACCGTCCCGGTGACCGTGCAGGGCTCGGCGGCCGGCCGGAACCTCGGGTCCCTCGCGGTGTGGGTCTCCTACGACCATGGCCGCCACTGGAGGAAGCTCGCCGTCGGCCACGGCCGCATCAGCTACCGCGACCCGGCGGTCGGCAGGTCGGTGTCGTTCAAGTACCGGATCACCGACAGGCAGGGCAACGTCTCGGCGGTCACGGTGTACGACGCGTACTACGGCGGGTGAGCCGGCCGCTCCGCCGGAAGCGCCGGCCCAGACCGCCGGCCTCGCGGACACCCGTACGCCCCGGCCGTCGTGAACGGCCGGGGCGTACGGGGACATCCGACGGGATCAGGCGCGGGTGGCCTTCCGGCGCCGGGTCGCGACGACGATCGCGCCGCCGCCGGCCAGCAGCAGGGCCGCGCCGCCGGCGATGTAACCGGTGCTGGAGCTGGCGCCGGTGTGGGCCAGGTCGCCGCCACCGCCGGAGTCGGTGCTCGGGGCCGGCGCCGCGGAGGTCGTCGACCCGGACGGGGAGGGGGACGCGGAGGCCGTGGCGGTCGCCGAGGTCTCCGAGGGCGTCGGGGTCGGGGTCTGCGCGGACGGCGGGGTGGCCGGGGTGGACTCCGGCGCGGAGGACGAGGGCGACGGCGACGAGGACGGGGACGGCGAGGACGACTCGGTCGTCGAGCAGTCCTTCGTACCGCCGTTCCAGGACGCGATCAGCTTGTCCTTGATGACCGCGTGGTCCGGACCGGCCGGCAGGTCGCCGTGCTCGAAGCCGTCGTTGGCGTCCGTCCTGCCGTCGAACTTGGTCGCGCCCCGGTAGAGGTCGATCTGCGCGAAGCAGCCGGCGTCCGGGACCGCGATGTCCAGGGAGTCGGTCTGGCCCTGCTTGACCGTCACCGTGTCGAAGTCGACGAAGATCTGCTTGCCCGAGGTGGCGAAGGAGGGGCCGTGGGCGATGTAGGAGGCGAGCGAGGCGGTGCAGGAGGCGGCGCCGGCGGCGGCGCGGACCTTGAGGTGGACCTTGCCGTCGTCGGTGACCTTCAGGTTCTGGTCGTCGACCTTCACCGAGTCGTAGAAGTTCGAGCCGTCGATCGAGAACTGGCACTTGTCGGTGCCGGTCTCCGTGCCGGCACCGGTGCCGGGGTTGTAGTGGCCGCCGGACTTCCAGCCGTCACCGCCGGGGGCGCTGTTCGCCCAGGCGCCGGACGCGCCGGCGACGGAGGCGGCGCACAGGGCGAACGACGCGACGCCCGTCCCCAGCAGGCGGCGCGCGGTGACATGTCTGGCTATGGACATGGAGATCCCATCCGTGGGGTGCTCATCTCTCGCCGGCCCGTCGCGGCACGTCGCGAAGCGCGGACGGGCAGCGGGCGGGCGGCGGAAGGGCAGCGGAAAGCGAAGAAACACCGAGCTCATTGGTCACATGCGCCACGGTGTGCGGCCCATGGTGGTTGGCCCTGGTGAACCCTGTCAACCTGCCTTGAACCAAGGGCCGTTCGGGCACCATCACAACTCCCTCACACAGGGAACGATCCGCTCCGGCCGGGGTGAAGTTTCGCTTTCTCGGCAATAGGGACAGACTTCTTCTCGGTGTCTCTCCGCCCGATCGGTGTCTCTCAGCCCGAAAGGAACGCGCGTGGTCGACCTCTCCTCCAGGAATCCCGACTGGTGGCGTCAGGCCGTGATCTACCAGGTGTATCCGCGCAGCTTCGCCGACGCGGACGGCGACGGGCTCGGTGACCTCAAGGGCATCACGGAGCGGCTGTCCCATCTGAGCGCGCTCGGTGTGGACGCCCTGTGGCTCAGCCCGTTCTACCCGTCCGAGCTCGCCGACGGCGGCTACGACGTCGCCGACCACCGGGACGTCGATCCGCGCCTGGGGACCCTGGACGACTTCGACGCGATGGCCGCCGAGGCGCACCGGCTGGGCCTGAAGGTGATCGTCGACATCGTCCCGAACCACACCTCGCACCTGCACCCCTGGTTCCGGGAGGCCCTGCTGGCCGGCCCCGGCTCCGCGGCCCGGGACCGCTACGTGTTCCGGGCCGGCCGCGGCGCGCACGGCGAACTCCCGCCCTCCGACTGGCAGTCGGTGTTCGGCGGCAGCGCCTGGCGCCGGGTCCCGGACGGCGACTGGTACCTGCACCTGTTCGCCCCCGAGCAGCCCGACCTGAACTGGGCGCACGACGAGGTCCGCGCCGACTTCCGCACCACCCTGCGCTTCTGGTCCGACCGGGGGGTGGACGGCTTCCGGGTCGACGTGGCCCACGCCCTGGTGAAGGACCTCGCGGAACCGCTGCGGGACGTGGCGGAGTGGGGTGCGACGGGCGAGGAGGCGCTGGAGCGGGTGCCGCCCGGTACCCACCCGTACTGGGACCGCGACGAGGTGCACGAGATCTACCGGGACTGGCGCAAGATCTTCGACACCTACAGCCCGCCCCGCACGGCCGTCGCCGAGGCCTGGGTGCCCGGTGCCCGGCGGGTCCGGTACGCCCGCCCGGACGAACTCGGCCAGGCCTTCAACTTCGAGTATCTGCAGACCCCTTGGGACGCCGAGGCGCTCCGTGCCGACATCACCGGCTCGCTGGCCACGGCCCGTGCGGCCGGTGCCTCCGCCACCTGGGTGCTCTCCAACCACGACGTCGTACGGCACGCCTCCCGGCTGGTGCTCCCGCCGGGCACGGACGAGAACGCCTGGCTGCTGTCCGGCGGTCACGCGCCGCGCGTCGACGTCTCCGACGGCCTCGGGCGCGCCCGTGCCGCCACCCTCCTCATGCTCGCGCTGCCCGGCTCGTCGTACGTCTACCAGGGCGAGGAACTCGGCCTGCCGGAGGTCGCCGACCTGCCCGTGTCCGTCCTCCGGGACCCGATCTGGGAACAGACGGGCCATGCCCGCAAGGGCCGCGACGGCTGCCGGGTGCCGCTGCCGTGGACGACGGACGGACCGTCGTACGGCTTCGGGTCCGGGGGTGCCTGGCTGCCGCAGCCGGAGTGGTTCGGGCGGTACGCCGTCGAGGCGCAGGCCGGTGCCGAGGGGTCCACCCTGGAGCTCTACCGCACCGCGCTGCGACTGCGCCGCAAGCTGCTCGACGGTGAGGCGCTGACCTGGGCCGAGGCGCCCGCGGGAGTACTGCACTTCGCCCGGACGGAGGGCTGGCGGTGCGTCACGAACGTGTCGGACGCGCCGGTGCCGCTGCCGCCGGGCGAAGTACTACTGGCGAGCGTGCCGTTGCCGCATGACGGCACGCTGCCGCCCGACACCACGGTGTGGCTGGGCGCCTGACGGGACTCAGCCGGCGGTGGGGGTCGCGCCCGGAGTCACGTTCACGGCGGAGGTCTGGGTGTTGGCGGCGGCGTTGCCGTCGGCGTTGCCGGTGCCGACACCGGCGCCGCTGCCCGTGAAGCCCTTCTCGCCGGGGAGGGCCGGCGGGCTGGTCGTGCTGTTGACCGGCGGGGTGAGGACGACCTGCGGCTGGCCCGCGGCCGGGGGCGGCGGGGTCAGGTCGACGGCGGGCAGCTTCGGCGGGGTGGTCTCCTGGAAGTTGACCGACGGGAAGTCGACCAGGCCGGTCTGCTCCATCACCGTGATGTGGTCGAGGACCGTGGCGTTGGCCTGGTCGGCCAGGATCCGCACCAGGGTGTTCCGGGTGGTCGAGCGGATCTTCGCGATCGTGTTGAAGATCGACCCGTGCGTGATACGCAGGATGTTGGCGAAGTCCGTGTCGAACTTCTTGCCGGTGTCCGCGGTCAGGGTGTTGACGAACCCCTGCTGCTGCGGAGAGGGCAGATCGGGGATCGTGATGTTGAGCATCGGCGCGATCTTGCGGCAGCTGGCGTCCAGCGCGGCATGGCCGTCGATCAGGTGCTTGCTGGCCGTGATGACCGCCTGGGACTGGCCCTTCTTCAGGCCGAGCTGGCCCACGGGGTACTCCCAGAGCCCGGCCGCCCGCACCTTCACCACGAAGTCCCGGTCGCCTTCGGTCAGCGGGCCCCATTGGGTGTTGGCGATGATCCGGCTGGAGTCGCTGGACACCGTGTTCAGACCCAGCATGCTCGGGTAGGCGAGTGCCGCGAGGGTGAAGCTCAGGGCTCCGCCAACGAACAGCGTTCCCGTCGCGTTCCGCGAAAAGCGCACCGGTTGCCTCCTGCCGGTCGAGGGTCCCGCGCAGGGGCGGGGTCGGTTCGCAGAGGAATACGGATGTCCGGTCGCCGCAAACCTCTTGGTTTGGCAAAGAACTTGTGAGGAGCGGCTCTGCCCGGACCGCCACCGCCCCATGTCTTGGCCAGGAGAGAGTGATGGTTTCCCCTGGTAATAGTGGTCATGACAAAGTCGCGGGCAGGCTTCGCCGCATGCCCCCACAGTCGTTCCCCCGAGTTCCCCGGCTGCCAGGCGGAGCCGCCCCACGGGGTCCCGCCACGCGCCCGGCCCTGCCCGTACTGCCCTACCGCAAGCCCACCAGGGGCCGCGACTACTGGGTGTTCGACGACGTCCTGCCGGACGTGGACGCCGTACGGGAGCGGTGCCTGGCGAAGGACGACTGGGTCCAGGGCTATCCGTACACCTCGGAGACCTGGCCCGGACTGCGCACCATGCCCGGCCTGGAACCCGCCGAACTCGCCGTCGTGGAAGAGCTGGTGAAGAAGGCGACCGGGGCCGGGAAGCTGTGGGTGCAGCAGGCGCCCGGCGGCGGCACCCTCAACCACAACTGCGTCCAGGTGGTCGGCGAGGGCGAGAGCGAGCCGCGCCCGCACACCGACTCGCGGGCGCTGTGCCGGTACGCGGCGGTGCTGTACCTCAACCCCGGGGTGGCCAAGGACTGCGGCACCGCGTTCTACCGCCAGTCGCTGCCCGGCGGCCGGCTCGGCGGCAACATCGTCCAGGCCCCGCACAACAACCTCGTCGAGGCGCTCGGCACGCGGTTCGTGCCCGGCGACCACTTCGAGGAGGACGTGCGGGTCCCGCACAGGTACAACCGGCTGCTCCTCTACAACGCCAACCTCGTGCACAGCGCGACCGGTTACACCGGCAGGACGCTGGAGGAGAAGCGGATGACGGCGGTGTTCTTCTGGATGGCGTGAGCGGGGCACGCCTGTAACAGCGGGCGTGACACGACCACGACGGTCCCGTGACGGCGATCTTCGAACTTCCCTTCCCGGGGCCGCATCGAAAGGGGTGTCCGGCAGAGAGCCGGGGAGATCGCCACCGCCTGGGGGACCCCATGTCGAAGCTTCGCAACCGTCGCACGAACCTGCGCAGGACCGCTGTCGCGGTGACCGGCGCCGCCGCGCTGCTGGCCCTGCTGACCGCGTGCAACGGCACCGCGAGCGGTTCCGTCAGCGCCGACGGCGGCACGGCGGCCCCGGCGGCGGGCGACTCCACGACGGCGTCCGGCTCGACGGGTGGTGCGAAGGGCGGCTCCGGCACCGGTTCCGGCACCGGCAGCACCTCGGGCTCGTCGTCGGGCACCTCGGGCTCGTCCACGTCGGGCGGCTCGTCCAGCTCCGGCGGCTCGTCCGCCTCGGGCGGCTCGTCGGCCTCCGGTGGTTCGGTGCCCGCCTGCCAGGCATCCCAGCTCGGCTACTCCTGGGCCGACTCGGGCAGCGGCACCGGCCA
Organism: Streptomyces fuscichromogenes; assembly: GCF_014645815.1. Classification (GTDB taxonomy): domain Bacteria; phylum Actinomycetota; class Actinomycetes; order Streptomycetales; family Streptomycetaceae; genus Streptomyces; species Streptomyces fuscichromogenes. The sequence continues at coordinate 392,665 of NZ_BMML01000005.1, forward strand.
GCAGAAGCACGCGGTCGTGGCGCTCACCAACAAGAGCGGCCACTCCTGCACGATGTACGGCTTCCCGGGCGTCGACCTGGTCAACAGCGGCCGGACGTGGTCGCTGCAGCGCACGAACGCCGCCGCGAAGCGGGTCACCCTGGCGAACGGCGCCTCCGCCGACTTCACGATCACCTTCCTGGTGTCGGACCAGAGCGACTCCACCGCGTTCACGCCGACCACGGTGGTCGTCACCGCGCCCGACCAGCGCTCGTCGTTCGACCTGCCCTGGCACGGCGGTCCGGTGGTGCTCCAGGACGGCGCGACGCACCCGGGGACGTTTGTCGGCCCCGTCGGCAGCTGACCCCGGGCCGCCCGGTTCACCCCGCGTCGCGCACGCACCGGAAGCCGGTGTGGCCGGTGGAGCTGTCGGGGGTGTTGGCGGTGCGGGCCGCTACCCGGTAGCGGTTGCAGTAGGAGGCGTGGCAGAGGTGGGAGCCGCCGCGGATGACCCGGGCGGCGCGGTGGGCGGCCTCGTCGGGACCGGTGGCGGTGACGGTGGTGGTCCAGCGGTCGGCGCACCATTCCCACACGTTGCCGGAGGTGTTGTGGAGGCCGTACCCGTTGGGCGCGAAGGCGTCGACGGGGGCGGTGCCGCGGTGGCCGTCGGCGGCGGTGTTGCGGGTGGGGAAGGTGCCGCGCCAGATGTTGCACCGGTACTCCCCGTCCGGGTCCAGCTCGTCCCCCCACGGATAACGGGCCTGTTCCAGACCGCCCCGGGCCGCGTACTCCCACTCCGCCTCGGTGGGCAGCCGCTTGCCGGCCCAGGAGGCGTAGGCGGCGGCGTCGTACCAGGAGACGTGGACGACGGGATGGTCGCCGAGCCCGTCGAGCCCGCTGCCGGGTCCGGCCGGCCGGTTCCAGGCGGCCCCCGCGACCGCACACCACCAGGGCGTCTCCGGCGGCCGCGGCGCACCCCGGCGCAGCGCGGCGGGCAGGAACCCGGCGAAGACGTAGGACCAGCCCAGCCGTTCGGCGTCGGTGACGTACCCGGTGCCGGCGACGAACGCGGCGTACTCGTCGTTGCGCACGGCGCAGGCGTCGATGCGGAACGGCGGCACGCGCACGGCCCGTATCGGCCCCTCCCCGTCCGCCGGGAAGCCGTCGGCGTCCTCGGCGCCCATCAGGAACTCACCGCCGGGCAGCGCGACCATGCCGGTGTGCTCGGGAGCGGTGCCGCCGGGGGCGGGAAGCGGCCGGGGCACCGCAGGACGTACGGCGGCGGAGGGTGCGCAGCAGGCGGACGGCGGCTGGTTGGGCTCCATGTCCGGAGTGTGCCGCAGCCACCTGTGACACCGGCCGCGGGGGCGGTCGGGCGAGGCACGGCCGTGGCGCCGGCCGCACTGCATAATCGCCCCATGGCACCCCCCTCGGCCGCCGCCGCGTGAACATCACCCACCTGCACCGCCGCCTGCTGCCCGACCTGCTGTCGGTCGGCGCCGCGTACCCCCTCGCCCTGACCGGCGACTACGCGGCCCAGGCCCACGGCCTGTTCGACCGCCCCGGCCGCAGTGTGGACGCGGCCACGCAGAACCCGCGGCCCATGCCGGCGATCGCCGAAGCGGTCGCGGCGGGCCTGCGGGAGCGCGGCTGGCATGTCGTCGCCCGCGAGACGGACCCGCTGTCCGCCCAGCTCGTCGTCACGGACCCGGTCTCGGCGGAGGAGAGCGAGGTCACCCTCGTCAAAGAGGCCTTCTGGCACCCGCCGGTGCGGACGGAACTCGGGCCGGCCCTCGCCCTCGAAGACGTGGTCGGCATGCGGGTCTGGGCCCTGACCGACCGTGGCCTGCCCCGCGACCTGCTGATCGTGCACACGGCCGCGGACCGCTGGAGCCTTCCCGACCTCGAGGACCTGGGCCGCCGGCACGCCCGCGACACCTTCGACCTCACCGACCTCCAGTCCCGGCTGACCGGCACGGACTGGATCGACGACCGGGAGTTCTCGGCACTCGGCCTCGACGCCGCCGCGGTCAGCGCCCTCCGCCGCTGGGCCCAGACCTGGGCGGACGACATCGCGGAACGCCTGATCGAGGCTCAGCCCCCGGAGGACTGACGCCCACCGGGTTCACCGCCCCGACGGCTCGCTCCGCGTGCCCCGGTCCCGCCAGAGGGCCAGAGCCTCCACCCCGAGACCGGCCACGACCAGCAGGATGCCCGGCCGGAGGAACACCGTGAGGCGCCGCTCGACGCCGCCGAACAGCATCAGGTTCGTGCCGAGCGCCAGCACCAGCAACGCCATCGCGATCCGCATGCCCGCAGTGTGCCGTGCTCCGCTGCCGCGTGGGGGACACGGTGGTGGGGGTGGTGGCGGGGCGGGAGTTTCCTGTGAGCTATGGTGACTCGCTTTTGTCGCGTACCTATGGGGGGTTTGATGCGGCGAATCACAGTGGCCGCGGGCGTCGTCACCGTACTCGGGCCGCTTCTCCTGGCAGGCGCGTCGACCGCGTCGGCCGCGACCAAGGGGTCGCTCACCGTCAGGACGCTGGACCGGAGCGGCAAGCCGGTCTACGCGCAGGTGGCGGTGTACAACACGAAGACGGGCGACTTCCGTTTCATCCAGGGCAACAAGAAGACGTCGCTGCCCAACGGCGGTTACGAGCTGGCCACGTCCTTCGCCGGCGGTGACGACGAGGACGCCTTCGTCGGCGGCCACAGCGTGCGGGTCTCGGGCGCCACGACGACCACGTTCGACGGCCGCAAGGGGCGCGCGGTCAACGTCTCGCTCAGCCCCGCCCCGGGCAGCGGATACGACCACATGGTCAGCGCGGCCGTCTGCGCCACCGACGACAGTCCGGCCGAGATGAGCATTTCGGCGTCGGCGGGCGACCTGTACGCCATCCCGAACACCAGCACGGCGTACCAGCTGGCCTACGGCACCACGTACCAGCCGCGGTCGGCCGACAGCGGCGACTTCTGGCTGGCGTCCGGCAGGCACAGCCGCGGTGTGCCGTCCGGGGTGTCGGCGAAGCTCACGAGGTCAGGGCTGACCACCCTCAAGGTGTCCGCCCGGTCCGGCCCCGACAGCGGACAGGCGCAGTTCTCGTTCGACGGCGAGCCGACGGGCGGCGACAGCTGCTCGTGGTCCACGAACATCCTCGGCTTCCAGCGCGACCTGCCCGCCTCCTTCGCCGTCCACGTCCCGGCCGGCCGGTGGGACGTGAGCCAGCAGAGCCACGACTACATCTACAACGGGTTCCACACGTACGCGGCCGGAAAGACGACCTCGCTGTCCCTCGGCCACGCGGTCTGGGGCCCCGGCGGGCGGCTGCCCTACACCTGGTACCACCAGCTCTACTTCGGGGACGACAACCTGTTCGCCGACCCCAAGCTCACGGGCGGCGGGGTGCTCGCCTCCGGCAGCGTGAAGCTCACCCACGCGGGCAGGACGCTCTACTCGCACACGTACAGCCCCTCGACGCAGCTCGACCCGCATCCGCGGATCCCCGGCTCGGGCTGGTACACGCTCACCGAGACCGGCCACCGCGGCGGCCTGCCGTCCGGCTCGCTGTCCACCTCCGCCAGTCTCTCGCTGCACTTCTACGCGGACGCGGGCAAGAACCAGCAGATCCGGAACTACATCACCCGGTTCTGGCCGGAGGCGCTGAACGGCAGGAACCAGGCGGCCGCCGGGTCGACCACCGTCGTCGACCTGGGCATGCAGCGCCTCGGCACCGACGACGGCACGATCCGTCAGCTGTCGGACGGGGTGAAGTCCGTCCGCGCCTGGTACACCACCGACAACGGCGCCCACTGGAAGGCGGCCACCGTGAAGCTGTCCGGCGGCAAGCGGACCATCGCCGTCCCCGATCCGGTCGCCGGCGGCCGGGTCGGCCTGCGCTCGACGGTCACCGACACGCACGGCGACACCTCGACGACCACGGTGTACAACGCGTACGCCGTGAACTAGCGGGACCGCCGACGGGAGGGGCGAGCCGGATTCCGGCTCGCCCCTCCCCCGTTCCCGGGCTCCGGCGTCAGGCGGGCTGCCAGAGTTCGATGCGGTTGCCCTCGGGGTCGGTGACCCAGCCGAAGCGGCCGACGCCCGCCATGTCCTGGGTCTCCCCCGCGACGTCCGCGCCCTTGGCGCGCAGTTGCGCGAGCATCGCGTCCAGGTCGCGGACCCGGAAGTTGAGCATGGTCTGCTGGGTGCGGGAGCCGAAGTAGTCGGTCCCGGACTCGAAGGCCGCGAACACCGTCGGCCCGGCCGCCGGCTGCCACAGGCCGTTGTCGTCGGCGTCCAGCCCCAGGCAGTCGCGGTACCAGGCGCTCAGGGCCACCGGGTCGGCCGACCGCAGGAAGTACCCGCCGATTCCAAGCACACGTTCCATGCCGCCATCGTGCCCCATCCCGCCCGGACCGCGACCGGGAGACGGGTACGTGTGAAGTCGGGGGGCGCGCGGTACGGACCTAGGTGCAAGGGTGCCGTGCCGGTCGTGGGGAGTCGTCGTGAGCAGTATCGCCATCGTGGGGGCCGGGCCCGGCCTCGGGGCCGCGGTCGCCCGGCGGTTCGGGCGGGAGGGGTACGCGGTCGCGCTCGTCGCCCGGGACGGGGAGCGGCTCGGGGCCCTGGCGGGGCAGCTCGCCGGTGCGGGTGTCCGGGCCCGCGGGTTCTCCGCCGACGTCAGGGATCCGCTCGCCCTCGCGGGGGCGCTGGCGCGGGCCGCCGAGGAGCTCGGGACCGTCGAGATCCTCCAGTACAGCCCGGTACCGCAGCCGGACTTCATGCGGCCCGTCCTGGAGACCACCCACGCGGACCTGCTCGGGCCGGTCGAGTTCTCGGTGTACGGGCCGGTCGCCGCCGTGCAGCAGGTGCTGCCGGGGATGAGGGAGCTGGGACGGGGGACGATCCTGCTCGTCAACGGCGGTACGGCCGTGATCCCGCACCCCGACCGGGCCGGTACCTCCATCGCCTTCGCCGCCGAGAGCGCGTACGGCCATCTGCTGCACGACCGGCTCGCGGACGAGGGGATCCACGTGGCGCAGCTGGTCATTCCGGGGGCCATCGTGGCCGGGCATCCGCGCAAGGATCCCGTCGTGCTCGCCGACGCGCTGTGGGGGATGCACCGCGACCGGCACGGGTTCCGGCACTACGCCGACGATCTGGAGAGCTGACCGGGAACGGTCGATCTGCGCGAACATCACTTGTGGGACAAAATGGTGTTCGCCTGATTGCTCCCGCAGGGAGCCAGCGATGGCTGAAGGGGGCCAGCGATGGCCGTGGAAATACCTCCTCTCCTCAAGCCCTCCCGGCTCAGAAGCCGTGGAGGCCTGCTCGGTGAGTGCCTGGCAGAGTTTCTCGGGACCTTCGTTCTCATCTCGTTCGGCTGCGGTGTCGTGGCGATGGCTGTCGCGGCGCTGCCCGGGTCCGGGCGCGCGGCGACACCGACGACCATCTTTCTCGCCGCCGGTGACTGGCTCCTGATCACCTGGGGCTGGGCCCTCGCGGTGACCTTCGGCATCTACGTGGCCGGCGGCGTCAGCGGTGCCCATCTGAACCCGGCGGTGACACTGGCGTTCGCGGTGCGCCGCAGGTTCCCCTGGGTGAAGGTGCTGCCCTACTGGATGTCGCAGGTGCTCGGCGCCCTCGCCGGGGCGGCGCTGGTCTTTCTCGTCTACCACGACGCGATCAACGCCTTCGACGCCGCGTCGCAACCGCCGAAGGTGGGCGGGCACACCGAGGCGACCTTCTCGATCTTCGCCACCTTCCCGGCGCCGTACTTCCACGGCGGGAACTGGGGGCCGCTGATCGACCAGATCGTCGGTACGGCCTTCCTCGTCATGTTCGTGGTCGCGGTCGTCGACCTGCGCAACACGGCCGTGGGGGCCAACCTGGGCCCGTTCGTCATCGGCCTCGCCGTCGCCGCGATCGGCATGTCCTACGGCGCGAACGCCGGCTACGCCATCAACCCCGCCCGTGACTTCGGGCCGCGGCTGCTCACCTGGTTCGCCGGGTGGAAGAGCTACGCGTTCCCGGGGAACGGGGAGTGGTTCAGCAACTACTTCTGGATCCCCGTCGTCGGTCCGCTGATCGGCGCGGTGATCGGGGTGCTGATCTACGACCTGTTCATCGGCGACGTCCTGCACGCCCGGCTCCAGCTGGGCGAGTTGCCGGAGCCGGGCCGGACCCGTCCGACCACGGACGAGTAGCCGGGGCCTCGACGGAGCCCGCCCCGCACACGGTCTTCCGGTGTTCGCTCGCGAAGTCCGGGTCAGGAGGCCGATCCTGATCCTTGACTCGGCAGCCGCGTGACGCACACACCCCGGGAGACGACCTCATGACCACCAGCCCCCTCCTGACCGGCCTGGGCGCAGAGCTCCCCGAGCTGCGGGCGCTCTACGAGGACCTGCACACGCATCCGGAGCTCTCCTTCGAGGAGGAGCGGACCGCGGCCGTCGTCGCGGGGCGGCTGCGGGAGCAGGGCTGGGCGGTCACCGAGGGGGTCGGCGGCACCGGGGTGGTCGGGGTGCTGGCCAACGGGGACGGGCCGGTGGTGCTGCTGCGCGCCGACATGGACGCGCTGCCGGTCCACGAGGCGACCGGGCTGCCGTACGCATCGAGGACCGACGGGGTGATGCACGCGTGCGGGCACGACATGCATGTCGCCTGGCTGCTGGGGGCCACCGGACGGCTGGCCGCCGTGCGGGACGGCTGGCGCGGGACGGTGGTCGCCGTGTTCCAGCCGGCCGAGGAGGTGGGCGGGGCCCCGAAGATGCTCGCGGACGGGTTCGCCGAGCGGTTCCCGCGGCCGGACGTGTGTCTGGCCCAGCATGTGGCGGCCGCGCCGGCCGGGCTGGTGGGGACCAGGGCGGGGGCGCTGATGGCGGGCGCGGACAGCATGCGGGTCACGCTGTTCGGGCGGGGCGGGCACGGTTCCACGCCGGAGGCCACCGTCGACCCGGTGGTGCTGGCCGCGGCCGTGGTGATGCGGCTTCAGACGGTCGTCTCCCGGGAGGTGGCCGCGGGCCAGCAGGCCGTCGTCACGGTCGGTTCGATCCACGGCGGGACCAAGGAGAACATCATCCCGGACACCGTCGAGCTGAAGATCAACATACGGACCGCCACGGCGGCGGTCCGGGAGCGGGTGCTGGCGGCGGTCGAGCGGGTGGTACGGGCCGAGGCGGCCGCCTCCGCCGCGCCCAGGGAACCGGAGTTCGTCACCATCGACTCCTTCCCGGTCACCTACAACGACCCCCGGGCGACCGAGGCCGTCCAGGCCGCGCTGTCCGGTGAATTCCCGGGCCTCACCTTCGAGTTGACCTCCCCGGTGCCCAACAGTGAGGACTTCGGGGCCTTCGGCACGGCCCTGGGGGTGCCCTCCGTCTACTGGTTCGTCGGCGGCGCCGACCACCGGCTCTACGAGGGCGTGGACCTGGAGTCCCTGGTCCGTGACGGCATCCCCCCGCAGATCCCCGCCAACCACTCCCCGCACTTCGCCCCCGTCCCGGAGCCGACGATCGAGACGGGCGTACGGGCGCTGCTCGCGGCGGCGGCCCACTGGCTCGCCCCCTGACGCCCTCCCCGGCTCAGCGCAGCGCGCTCGCCCGCCGGTGTCCCGGGATCGCCAGCCACCCCGCGGCCGCCGTCCGCGCCGTCGGCAGGAAGCCCGGGTCGGACCGGATCTCCGCCAGCAGATCGTCCCGGGCCGCCATGCCCAGGGCGTAGACCAGGCTCTCCACGGTGGCCGCGCTCACCGGGTCCCGGGTGAGCCGCCAGGCGGTGTGGTGGTGGGCGACGGCGGTGCGCAGGAACCCGGAGTCCGCGTCGTCGGCCGCCACATGGCCGAGCGCGCGCACCGCCACGTACGCCGTGCGGCGCGGCACGCCCGGCCGTACGGCGAGCGCCTTGAGCAGGGCCCGGTGCCGGCGGTCGCCGAGGATCCGCAGCGCCTCCAGCAGGGGCACCGCGAGTTCCTCGTGGCGCAGGCTCGACGGCCGGGCCAGTTCGGCGGCGACCGCGTCGGCCAGCGGTTCCCGGTAGGGGGTGGCCGCCAGCAGGAAGGCCGCGTACAGCCGGACGTCGAAGACCGGCGAGGTGAGGGTCTCGGCGACCAGGGCGTGCGCCACGGTGGTGTCCGGGACCAGGTCCGGTTCCATCGCCCGCACGGGGGCGGTGACCCGGCGGACGGCCGGGGTGAGCAGCCCGGCCGCGCTGTCCCTGGGCCGCGTCGGCGGCGGTGCCGTGCCACGGCCGCCCAGCAGGGTGCGGGCGTGCTCGGGGTGGGCGCGGGCCAGCCAGCGGCGCAGCGGGTCGACCTGGTCGGCGACCGGGCCCGTGCCGGCGGAGTCGCACAGGGCGTGGACCAGGGTGCGCAGCTGGCCGCGGTCGAAGTGCCGGTAGCCGACCTTGCGGAAACAGGCCATCACCGCGCCCCGGTGGGCCAACGGGCCGCTCGGGTCGGTGAGTTCGGCGAGGACCCGGCCGGCGGCGTCGGGATGGCCGCAGTTGTCCAGGGCGCACACGATCTCGGTCGCCGTCGCCCGGGAGCGGCCCGCGGCGAGTTCGGCGCAGGCGAGCACGACGGTACGGCCGCCGCGCGGATGGTTGAGGAGCCGGTTGAGGGTCTCGAAGCGGAGCATCCAGGGCAGGTCGTCGGCGATCACCATCTCCTCGACGAGGCGTTCGGCCAGGCCGTACCAGGTACCGGACGGCATCAGCACGACGTCCGGGCGGGCGCACAGCCCGTCGGCGATCCGGTCCCAGTCCTCGCCGGTCAGCACGGCGCCGGACAGGGCCTGTTCGAGCAGGTCCTCCAGCAGGTCCTCGCCGGTGGTGACCGGGGCGGTGTCCAGGACCGGGGCCGGGGCCAGGTAGCGCCAGACCGTGCGGGCGGTGGCGGTGAGGAGGTTGCGGGGCAGGCCGAGCAACTCCTCGTAGCGGCGGACTGCGGCCCAGGGCACGGCCGTCCGGGCGGTCTCCCAGCGGGACAGGGTGGAGACGCTGACCTCGCGGTCGTAGCAGCCGCCGTGGAAGGCGGTGGCGAAGGCAGGCAGGGAGCGGAAGGCGGGGTCCGTGCCGAGCAGGCGGTTGACGCGCAGCAGCCAGGCCACACGGGGCCGGCGGCCCGGAGCGCCGCCCGCGGTCAAGTGCGTGCTCATGACGGACAGTTTGGCAGCAGTCGTCTGACATCGTGGCAAGTGCGGCAGAGCTTTTCCGTGCCGCATACCCGAGGTGCCGGGAGCGCGGCGGGTCCGTTGCACGCGTCCACCGGATGTGCAACGCGCCCCGGGCGGCGGGCCGAACGGCGGTACCAAGAGGGGGACGGGGGAAGGCCGGCGAGGAGGACGGGGGGCGCGGATGCCCAGGGCTCGACCGCGCGAACTCCTCGCCGGCGACCACCTGCCGCCGCCGGTGGCCAACGGCAAGGCACCACCCGACGGCCCCACAACGCCTGGCAACCGGCCCGCGGGATCTCGCACCGGCCCACGGCTGCCGGCTCCGGCTCACGGGTGGGAGGTCGGCTGGTCCAGGGCCGGGCGGAGGTCCGTGCGGCGGCGGATGCCCAGCTTGCGGTAGGTGTGCGTGAGATGGGTCTCCACGGTGCGGCGGGCCAGATGGAGCAGGGCCGCGATCTCCACGTTCGTGCGGCCCTCGGCGGCGAGTTCGGCGATCCGACGCTCGCTGCCGGTGAGGGAGGCGGCGCCGGTACGGCGTCTGGGGGAGCGGGCGCCGCCTTTCCGCAGGATCACCTCGGTCAGCTCCGACAGCCGTACCGCGCCCTGCCGTTCGGCGTGCTCGGCGGCCTCCCGCAGGCAGTCCCGGGCCCGCGCCGCCTCACCGGCGGCGGTCAGCTGGCGGCCCAGCGCGATCAGGGCGAGCGCCGGCTCGGTACCGGCCGGGCCGCCGTCCCGCAGCAGCCGTACGGCGTCCTCGGTGAGTTCCAGGCCGCGGCGGCCGCCGGTCGCCGTACCGAGGACGCGCAGCGCCCGCCCCACCGTGCGCGGGGTGTCCCAGACCCGGGCCAGCCGCAGCTCCTCCTCGGCCAGCGCGATGGCCTCCAGCGGGCGGTCCAGGGCCAGCCGGCACTCGGCGGCCGCCGTCCGCCAGGGCGTGACCACCGGGCTGATCACCTCACGGGCGGTCTGGCGGCGCCCGCACTCCAGGAAGTCGTCCAGCGCGGCGGCCGGATCACCGGCGGCGGCCCGCACCACGCCCCGCGCGTACAGGAACCGGTTCAGCTCCCAGGAGTCCGGTGCCTCCCGCAGGTCGATCCCGGCCACGAGGCCCGCGGCCGCGGCGCCGCGGCCGGTCTCCACGAGCTCGATCAGCGCCTGCGCGTCGGCGTTGGTGGGCGTGACCGTGTCCGGGACGGCGGCCGGGCGGGTGTAGTCGGCGCGGGCCGCCGCGATGTCCGTACGGCTGTTGAGCAGGGCCTGGTGCATGGGGTGCAGCAGGTCGGGGCGCTGCCCGGCCAGGCCGCGGTCCACCAGCCGGTCGGCCTCGTCGAGTTCGTCGGCCCACTGGGCGACCGCGGCCGCCGTACCGACGAGGATCGGCTCGGTGAGCGGGTCGGTGGGCTCGGCGAGCAGGGCGCGCAGCTGCCGCATGGCGTCCCGGGCCGAGGCGAGGCCCGCGGAGGCCGCGTGCCGGACGAGCAGGGCCTGGCCGGCCGTGCCGACCAGCTCCGGGGAGCGGTCGGCGGTCTCGGACAGCCGCCGGTAGACCTCCTGCCGGATCTCCTGGTCCTGGTCGGACAGCAGTACGGAGGCGGTGTGCAGGGTGCGCACCAGGTCCGGACGGCCGTGGAGTTCGACGTCCACGGAGCGCAGCAGCTCGACGGCCTTGCGGGTGCGGCCCCGGCCGGTCAGCGCGGTGCCCAGGGCGACGGCCGCGCGCACCCGGTCCTGCGGGGCGGCCGGCAGCCGCACCGCCTCGGCGAGCCGGGGGATCGCGGCCGAGGAGCGGGGCGCCGCGTACTCCAGCGAGCCCAGCTCGGTCAGCAGCCGCTGCCGGTGGTCGTCGGAGAGGGGCTCCTCCAGGGCGCGTCGCAGATAGCCGACGGCGTCCTCGGCCCGGTCCTCGTAGAGGGCGACCGCGGCCGCGTCCTGGAGCAGGGGCAGCGCCCAGGGGGCGTCCACCGGGCCGGTCGCGAGCAGCTGGCGGGCCACGGCCTCGGCGGGGGCGTCCTGGTGCAGCATCGCCTCGGCGATCGCCCGGTGGGCGGTGCGGCGGCGGGCGGCCGGGACGCCGGTGAGGATCGCGTCGCGCAGCAGGGGGTGCGGGAAGTGGGGGCGGCCGTCGGCTCCCAGGGTGAGCAGGCCGAGGTTGGTCATGGCGGTGAGCCAGCCGGCCACCCGGATGGGGTCGGCGTCGGCCAGTTCGGCGAGGAGCGGGGTGATCTCGTTCTCCGGCAGGCCGGTGCCGGGCTCCTCCTCCAGGACGGCGAGGGCGCGGGCGACCTCGGTGGTGGCCGGTCCCGCACTGTCCAGCCACCACTGCACGGCGGCCGGGTAGGCGCCCGGGTAGAGGGCGGCCGTCGTCTCGGGGACGTCCGGGTGCCGGCTCTCGTCGAGGTCGTCCAGGAGGGCGCCCAGCAGCAGGGGGCTGCCGGCGGCCGCGCGGACGCAGGCGTCGGTCCAGGACCCGGACGCGGCGGGGAACCGGGCCCGTACCCGGGCGGCCGCGGCGGCCCGGGCGAGGGGGGCGAGGGTGTGGGTGCGGACCAGCGCCGGCGGGAGGGTGTGGGCGAAGCCGGGGGCGGGCGGTTCGAGGTCGTACTGGCTGCGTTCGCCGACGACCAGGAGGATGGGTAAGCGGTCTATGTGCCGGGCGGACTCCACGAGCCAGCGGCGCGAGGGGGCGTCGGCGAGGTGGACGTCGTCCACGGCCACCAGCAGGGGCGAGTCCGCGGCGTAGGCGCGCAGCACCCGCCAGAGCCGGGCGGCGGTGCCCCGCTCGTCCCCGTCCACCGCGAGGTCGGCGAACTCGGGGACCGGGCCGAGGAGTTGCAGGACGGTGCTGAAGGAGATCGCGGTGTCGCCGGGTGAGCAGCGGGCGCGGAGCACCTTCAGGCCGAGGGCGGCCGCCTGCTCGGCGGCGGCCTCCAGGACGGTGGTGCGTCCGGTCCCGGTGGCGCCCCGGAGCAGCACGAGCCGGCCGCCGCCGGCCGGCGTGCGCGCGGCTTCCTCGGCCAACAGGTCGATGGCGGCGGCGAGTTCAGGGGACGGCTGGGTCATGCCTGGCTCCTCGCGGTGCGCTGGTGGGTTCGGGGGGTTAGAGCGGGTGACGGTGGGAGAGGTTGTGGGGTGGCGGGGGCGGGGCGGGGTTTGTTGCGGGGGCGGCACATTTGATACGGGGCTGTGGATCTGGGTACGGGTGCCTTGGGTTGTGGGCGGCTGCGGGTGAGTCGTGGCTGGTCGCGCAGTTCCCCGCGCCCCCAAGAAACCTTCTTGGGGGCGCGGGGAACTGCGCGAGCAACCCCCACCGGCCCGCAGCCGCCCACAACCTCCCCCGGCCCCCGAATATCTCGTGGTTCTTCTCGTGGTGCTCCACGATTGTCGTTGCCCCTTTGGTCACAGGAGGCTGGAGTACTCCCGCCCGTCACCGTTCCCTCAGAGGCGACGGGCCCGTGGACATAGGGGAAGCGGTTGGTCAGCAACAGCTCTTTCGCGTCGGTCGGACGCACGCCCGTGGTCGTGCACGCACCCGACCCGATCTCCCGGGAGGGCGCGCTCAGCCAGTTGCGCCGGCACCCGGAGATCGAGGTGCGGGAGGAGTCCGAGACCGGTCCCGGCACGGTGGCGCTGCTCATCAGTGACAGTCTTGACGAACCGGAACTGACCCGGCTGCGCCGGGTGGTGCGCAGCGAGGGGGCGCGGGCGGTACTCGTGGTCGGGACGCTGCGCGAGACCGAGCTGCTCGATGTGATCGAGTGCGGGGTCGGAGCCATCGTATGGCGCCACGAGGCCACCGAACTCCGGCTCGTGCAGGCCGTGCTGGCGGCCGCCCGGGGCGACGGCGACCTGCCGGCCGACCTGCTCGGCCGGCTCATCAACCAGGTCGGCACCCTGCACCGCAGCGCCGCCGGGCGTCCGGGCGCCCCGGCCTCCGGGCTGTCGGCCCGCGAGGTGGACGTACTGCGGCTGGTCGCCGAGGGGCTCGACACCGCTGAGATCGCCAGCAAGCTGTCCTATTCCGAGCGCACCGTGAAGAACGTCATGCACGGGCTGACCACCCGACTGCATCTGCGCAACCGGGCCCATGCCGTGGCCCATGCCCTGCGGGAAGGCTACATCTGACCGATCGGGCAGCGGACACCGGTTCCGGGGCAGGCCGGTCTGCCCGGCCGTTCCTGCGGGGGCGGCGGGCGCGAGGGGCAGGATGGACGTGAGTGCCGAGGGGGCCGGGCGGGTCCGTGGGATGGTGAGTACGGCGTGATCCACGAGGTGGACCAGGTGCTGCGGAACCTGCTGACCGGCGGCGCTCTGGAGGGGTCCGGCATCGAGGTCTCCTTCGACGCCCCGACCCGCGACTGGGCGGCCCGCCGCAACGGCCCCGTGATCAACAGCTACCTGTACGACATCCGGGAGGACGTCAACCGGCGGCAGCGCGGGCACGTCGACCTCCGTGACCAGCGGGACGTCGTGGTCAGGCGCCGCCAGCCGCCGCGCTGGTTCCGGCTGTCGTACCTGGTGACGGCGTGGACCAAGCGGCCCGAGGACGAACACCGGCTGATCAGCGCCGTGCTCGCGACCCTGATCCCGCGGGAGCTGATCCATCCGAGCGAACTGCCGGGCTCACTCGGTGCGTTGGGCCTGACCGTGCCGCTGTCCTGCGCCGGTATCCAGACCGAGGCCCGGTCCCTCGCCGAGATCTGGTCGGCGCTCGGCGGCGAGCTCAAGCCGTCCCTGGACGTCGTGATCACCGCACCCTTCCCGGCCTACCCCGAGTACGACGCCGGTCCGCCGGTCACCGAGGGCGCGGCCGTGCGGGTGCGCGGCGGGCTGGACGACACCGCGCCGGTGCTGGAGGAGCGGGCCCACCGGCCCGGCCAGGTCGCCGAGGCCGCGGCTGCCCGGAGGGGCCGGGCGTGACCCTCGACGTCTCCCTGGAGCCGGCCGCGCCGCTCCTGGCCCGGCTGTCCGCGCTGCGCGACCGGGTCGCCGCCCTCGTCGCCCACCGCTCGGCCGACGACCCGACGGCCGCCGACCCGCTGCGTGGCCTCTACCTCTCCGAGGAAGCGGTCCGCCACCTGCTGCGCCCCGAACCGGAACCGGCCGAACTCCCGCCTCTCGAAGCCGACTTCGGCGACGGGTTCACCGACGGCGACATGGACGGATTCGCGGGCGGCGACATGGACGGGTTCGCCGACGGCTTCACGGACGGGTTCACGGACGGACCGGCCGACCCCCTGGCCGGCCTCGCCTCCCGGCTGCGCCTCACCCCGCTCGACACCACCCTCCTCCTCATCGCCCTCGCCCCCGACCTCGACCGCTCCTTCGAGCCGCTGTACGGCTACCTCAACGACGACGTCGGCCGCCGTCGCGCCACCGTCGGCCTCGCCCTCGACCTGTACGGCGCCCCCGCGCACCTCGCCGCGGCCCGCGCCCGCTTCCACCCCGCAGCCCCGCTCGGCGCGCTCGGCCTGCTCACCGTCGAGGAGCCCGAACGCCCCTTCCTCAGCCGCTCGTTGCGCGTCCCCGACCGGGTCCTGGCGCACCTCCTCGGCGACGACACCCCGGACGCGGCGCTCACCGGACACCTGCGGGCGGTGTCGTACGACGGCGAACCCGCCGACGCCGAGTTCGTCCGCCTGCTGGCCGCGCGGATCGCCGCCGGGCCGCTCCTCGCCTTCCTGCGGGAGCGCCGGGAGGGCGAGGGCCTTGGCTGTGCGACGGCCGCGCTACGGCTCGCGGAGCGGTCCGCGCTGCACTACACCGGGCCCGCGGAGCGGATCCCGGAGCTGCTGCGCGAGGCCCGGCTGAGCGGCCGCGCGGTCCTCGTCGACAGCGACCGACCCGGCCCCCTGCTGGGCGAGTTGAGCACCACTGCGGCGGACGTGACCGTGCTGTTCAGCAGCCCCCGCCCCTACGATCCCCAGTGGTGCGAGCACCGCGACCCGCTCGTCCTGGAGGTCCCCTCCCGGCGCGCCGCCGCCCCGGACGCCTGGGCGGCCGTACTGCCCGACGCGCCCGGCTTCGACCTCGCGGCCACCGTCGCCCCGTACCACCTCGGCGGCGACCGGCTCACCCGGGCGGCCCGCGCCGCGCAGGCCCTCGCCGCCTTCGACGGCACCCCGCTCACCGCCGCCCATGTGCGGCTGGGCGCCCGCCAGCAGTCCGCCTCCGGCCTGGAACAGCACGCCCGCCGGATCCGGCCCGCCGTCGACTGGCGGGACCTGGTGCTGCCCGAACGGCCGCTCGCCGAACTCCGGGAACTGGCGCTGCGCGCCCGGCACCGCGACCGGGTGCTCGGCGACTGGCGGCTGAGCGCGGGCGGCGGCCGGGGACGGGGGGTGCTCGGCCTCTTCGCGGGCGAGTCGGGCACCGGCAAGACCCTGTCGGCGGAGGTGGTGGCCGCCGAACTCGGCCTCGACCTCTACGTCGTCCAGCTCTCCTCCGTCGTGGACAAGTACGTCGGCGAGACCGAGAAGAACCTCGAACGCATCTTCACCGAGGCCGACCGCACCGACGCCGTGCTGCTCTTCGACGAGGCCGACGCCGTCTTCGGCAAGCGCTCCGAGGTCAAGGACGCCCACGACCGGTACGCCAACCTGGAGTCGGCCTACCTCCTGCAGCGCCTGGAGGCCTTCGACGGCATCGCGCTGCTCACCACCAACCTGCGCGCCAACATCGACGAGGCCTTCACCCGCCGCCTCGACCTGGTGGTGGACTTCCCGTTCCCGGACGAGGAGCAGCGCCTCGCGCTGTGGCGGCACGGCCTGGCGCACGTGCCGAGCGAGGCGGGCATCGAACTGCGTTCGCTGGCCGCGGAGTTCGAACTCGCCGGCGGTTCCATCCGGAGCGCGGTGGTGACTGCGGCCTACCTCGCCGCCGCCCATGACCGGCCCCTGACCGCGGCCGACCTGCTGGAGGGCGCCCGCCGCGAGTACCGCAAGGCGGGCCGCCTGGTGCCGGGTACCTGGGCGTGAGCGGTGCGCGGAAGCGCCGGAAGGGCGGTGCGCCCGTCTTTTTTCTTCTGCCGCGCCGTCGTGGCTGGTCGCGCCCGCGCGGCGGCAGCCGCACATCGACTACCGCCCCGCGCCCCTTTCGGGGCGCTGTTCCTGACGGGGTTGTCAGTCCCCCGACGGGTGCACGATCTGCCACTCCTGGTCGTCGGTGTTCGAGCAGTAGTACAGGGTGAGGTTGGTGTCGTTGCCGCCGGTGCTGTAGCCCGCGACGTCCAGGCAGAGGTTGTCGCTGGCGAAGTTGCGGATCCAGTAGGCGCCGCTGGGCTGCTTGTCGATCCACCACAGCTGGTTGTCGGCCTTGGTGCCGTCGCACTTGTACTCGGTGATCGGCGCGGACAGCCGGGCCGAACCGTAGGCCGGCAGGTCCATGCAGAACTGGTCCTTGACGTTGCGGATCTGGAAGAGCGCGGACGAGCCGGGGCCGTCCTTCGGGTACCGCACCTCCAGGTTCCACAGCTGGTTGTCGGCGGTGGTCTCGTTGCAGGTGTACTCCCGCACCGGGCCGTTGCTGGTGCCGTCGCCGTAGCCGGGGATGTCCGCGCACTTCTTGGTGGTGGTGTTGCGGAGCAGGATGTTCGTCGCGGGGACGACCGGCTTCGGGGTCTTCTTCTTCGTCGCCTCGGGGGACGGCTGGGACTGGCCGCCGCCTCCGCCGGCCTGGGTGTCCGAGGAGCCGCCGCCGTCGTTCTCCGGTTGCTGCTGCACCTGGGACTGTGCGGGTGCCGGAGCGGCGGCGAGCGGCGCGCTGACCGTGGGGCTGGGGGCGATGCTGCTCACCCCGGCCTCCTGGGTCTGCTCCTGGGCGAGGCTGTGGACGGGGGGTTTGTAGTTGAACCAGATCAGGGCGAAGGTGACGGCGAGGGCCAGCAGGGTGCCGAAGAGGGTGGCCAGCCAGCGGGGCAGGAAGCCGCGCTGGACGTAGGTGCCGTCCACAGGCTGTGGATGGACACCGGCCCGCTGCACGGTGAGGGCGTAGGGCCGCTGCTCCTTGGGACCGAACCAGATGATCTTCCGGGGTTTGAGGGTCGCCTTGATGAAGGCGGCGCGGCCCGGTTCGATCTGGACGTTGCTGGGGTGGAGGTCGTAGGCGAGCTGGTCGCCGTTGTCGCTGCCGCTGACCGAGGCGGTGAGCTTGGTGTTGCCGAGGTTGTCGATGGCCAGCTTGGGGCGGCCCCGGAAGCGGCCCTTGACGGTGGGCGGGACGAGTTCGGCGCGCAGTTCGGTGAACGGGGTGATGGTGAGGTTGCCCTCGGGGACGGTGACCGCCTCGGGGTGCTCGGTGGGGGTGATGCGGACCGCGTACGGGTTCGGTCCGGCGGTGGCGTCCGGGGTGCGGGGCGGTGCGAACGTCAGGTCCACCGTGCCGGTCGTGCCCGGGTAGAGCCGGAGCGTCTGCGGCTCCACGGTCGTCCAGGGGGCGACGGGTCCCACCGGTTCGAAGCGGTACTCGTCGACGACGTCGCCGGTGTTGCGAAGCCGCAGGCGTACGCGGGTCGAGGCGCCCGGGTCCACGGTCGCGGAGGCGGGTTCCAGGGAGGTCCAGAGAGTCATGGGTTCACACCGTCAGTTTGAAGGCTTCGAGCCAGAGCGTGTTGTCCCAGGTGCCCAGGGTGAGCAGGGCGGGACGGGCGTCGCTGCACGCCTGGTTGCCCCAGCCCACGTTGTGGACGTGGGCGTAGCCGCAGACCTGGCCGTTGCCGACGTTGAGGGTGAAGGTCTCCAGGTACGGATCGGCCGCCTTGGTACTGCCGATGTAGTTGTCCTTGCCGTCGGCGACGACCGCCGTCCAGGTCTGCCACTTGCCCTGCCCGTTGGTGGACTGGGAGTCGTAGACGAAGGAGTTGCCCGCGGAGCCGTCGACGCCGTACACCGCGACGTTGAGGGCCTTGATCGGCGTGTTCTTGCCGACGGTGCCGGCGATGGTGCCGTCGCAGACGGGCTTCGACCAGCCGGCGCCCTGGACGTAGGCGCGGTAGCAGATGTGCCGGCCGCCCGGGTCGGCGGCGGCGAGCCGGTTCACGGCAGTCGCGGCCGTGTCCTGCTTCGGCTTGGCGGTGACGGTGGCCGTCGCGCCGCCACCCCCGCCGCCTCCGCCGCCCCCTCCACCGCCGTTGTCCGCCGCCTCGGTGGTCGGCGCGGCGGCCGGTGCGGCGGCGGGGGTGTCGGTGGGCGCCGGGGGCGGGGTCGGGGTCGTCGAGGGGCTGGGGGCGATGCTGCTGACCCCGGCCTCCTGCGGCTGTTCCTGGGCGAGGCTCTGCACGTGGGGCCGGTAGTTGAACCAGATCAGGGCGAAGGTGATGGCGAGGGCCAGCAGGGTGCCGAAGAAGGTGGCCAGCCAGCGGGGCAGGAAGCCGCGCTGGATGTACGTCCCCTCGACGGGCTCCGGCTTCACCCCCGACCGTTGCACGGTGAGCCGGTACGGCCGCTGTTCCTTCGGTCCGAACCAGATGATCTTCCGGGGCTTCAGAGTGGCGTCGACGAAGGCGGCGCGGCCCGGTTCGATCTGGACGTTGCTGGGGTGGAGGTCGTAGGCGAGCTGGTCGCCGTTGTCGCTGCCGCTGACCGAGGCGGTGAGCTTGGTGTTGCCGAGGTTGTCGATGGCCAGCTTGGGGCGGCCCCGGAAGCGGCCCTTGACGGTGGGCGGGACGAGTTCGGCGCGCAGTTCGGTGAACGGGGTGATGGTGAGGTTGCCCTCGGGGACGGTGACCGCCTCGGGGTGCTCGGTGGGCGTGATGCGGACCGCGTACGGGTTCGGGCCGGCCGTCGCGTCCGGGGTGCGGGGCGGTGCGAACGTCAGGTCCACCGTGCCGGTTGTCCCCGGGTAGAGCCGGAGCGTCTGCGGCTCCACGGTCGTCCAGGGGGCGACGGGGCCCACCGGTTCGAAGCGGTACTCGTCGACGACGTCGCCGGTGTTGCGCAGCCGCAGGCGCACGCGCGTCGAGGCGCCCGGATCGACGGTCGCGGAGGCGGGTTCCAGGGAAGTCCACAGGCTCACGCCGTCACGCTAGGGGTGGCCGCCCGCGCCGGTCAGGAGGTTTTGGGGCACATCGTGTGACCGGCGGGGCAGAGTGGCGGCGGTCAGTCCGCCAGGTCGTCGAGGCCCGGCCGCGCGCGCGGGCCGGTCGAGTAGGGCCGCAGGGTCATGCTCTGCGAGCTGTTGCCGGCCATCGCCCGGAGCTGGTAGAGGGTCACCTTCAGCGAGACGTTCCCGTAGTTGGGGTCCTTGTAGGTGACGACCCGGGCCGAGCTGTCGTAGGAGTCGATCAGGACGGCGTGGACCGTGCTCTCCATGTCCTTCGACTTCCGGCTGGTCAGGTCGATGACCGAGGCGGACCTGTCGTCGTCCTTGTCCAGCTTGAACCGTCGCCTGATACCGGCGTAACAGGGCAGGCTCTGGTTCTCCATGGCAAGGCGCACGTCATCGAGGCTCTGGCTCGCGTCGATGTGGGCGGGGGCGGTGTCGAGGAGCTTGCTCACCTCGTCGCCCGGCGCGCCGACCTTCTGGATCAGCGTCTTGGCGCGGTCGGAGGCCTTGGCGTAGACGTCGCGGATCGAGGCGAACTGCGCGCTGCCGTTCTGGAAGACCAGCTTGTCGAGCGAGGTCTCCGCCCCCATGGACCGGCGGGCGAACAGGGCGACCTCGTCGCGGGTGATGTCCGTGACGGCCTGATCGTGGTGCGCGCGCCAGTTGTCGAGCTTGCGCACCATGGAGTCCAGCGCCTCGGCCGTCATGATGACCGCGAGCCGGCGCCCCTCGATCTTGTTCCCCTTCTGCTTCTCCTCCCGCTGGCGTTCGTCGCGGTCCGCCAAGGTGGGGTAGGCCCGCATCGCCACGGACAGTGCCTGGATGGGCAGTCCGTGATGCTCGGCGATGGCCTCCAGCACGTAGAGCCAGCAGGACGGCCCCTGCTGCACGGCCAGTTGGGTGACCCGCTGCACGGCGGTGACCCGCTGCACGGCGCCGGTGGCCGCGGGCGCGGCGGACGCCGCCGTCGCCGCGGGGATCCGCTGCACCGGGGGCACCGGACCGCTCATCACCCGCCGTGCCTTGTTCACCGCGTGCTGTTCGCCGGAGTCGTTCACGTCGGACATGCTGAACCCGTCGCCGGTGTCCGTACCGGGCACGGAACCCTTCGACTGGTCCTCGTAGTGGGTCAGTTCGTGGGCCCAGTCCTCCTTCGTCATGGTGTCGCCGACCACGATGTTGGGGCCCGTGGTGTACACCTTGGCGCCGAGTTCCCTCGCCGACTCCCGGGCCAGGGACCCCGTGTGCACCCGCACGCCGCTGAAGTCCGCGCCGTCGAAACGTGTCTCCATCTCCGACTGCAGCGTCGGGTCCATGTTCTGGCCGGGCGACTCGATCACCTTGTGGACCAGGGCCCGGCGCTGCACCGTCGGCGTGTGACCGCAGGCCGCGTCGTGTTCGTGGCGTTCCTCGCCGGCCGTCTGCCGCTGCACCGCGGGCAGATGACCGCACCCCGCGTCGTGCCGGTGGCGGGACGCCTCGACGGTGCGGGCCACCGCCGCGTTGCCCGCCGTCCGCTGGAGAGCGAGCAGCCCGGCCGCGGTGCCGGTCGCGACCGTACGGTCCGCGCCGGCGGACGTGTCCCGGGCCGCCGGGCGACGGGCGGCCTGCGGGCGGCCGGCCTGGTCGTGTTCCTCCTGTGCGTGCATGAACTACCTTTCGGCGACGGACCCTCGACCACAACTACGAGCTCCGGGCCGGGGCGGGCAAGGGGCGTTCGGGCAGTCTCGGGGGCAATGTCCTCAGGACTCTCCGTCCGCCGCGGCCAGTACGCGGTGCGGGTCGGCCGGCGCGTGCCCGCCCGGAGCGGCGGCCGCCATGCGCCGTACGGCCGGTTCGGGCATCCGGATCACCACCGGGTAGGTGAGGGTGTGGTCCTGCACGCCGACCGCCCGCGCCGGATCCCGCAGCGCCCCGCTGTGCCGGTGCCGCACCCGGGCGACGGCCCTGACCTGGAGGGTGAACTGCACCAGCGTCGACGCGGCCTTCGGCTTCTGCAGCGGCACCGTGCCGGAGGCGTTGGCCGCGGCGTCGGTGGGGCCGCCGTCGCGGCCGTACGTGCCCGGGATGCTGTTCATGCCCGAGTAGTCGGCGCGGACCGGGCCCTCTCCGCCCATGAACCGCGCGGAACGGCCGTGGTGGGAGGCGTGCTGTGCGTCGGCGGCGGCCGGGCGCCCCTCGGGTCCGCTCTGCGCGACCGTCTCGAAGGTCATCTTGTCGCCGCTGCCGAGGATCTCGCCGTCGCGCAGCCGCGCGTGCAGGGAGCAGTCGATGTCCTGGCCCTCCAGACCGGACACATGCACCGGCGGCAGCTGCGCACCGGCCGACACCAGGAGCGGCAACGCCGCCGTGAGCCACTCGGTGGACACCGCCTCCCGCTGTGCGTAGTGCGCGGCGTCACCGGCCTTCCGGAGGCCGGTGCCCGCGTGCGCCTGCGCCATGGCCCGGCCGATCAGCTCCCGTATCTGCGGTGCCCCCCGGAAGCCGTTGACCTGGGCCTCCAGGGGCAGCCGGGCGCCGTCCGCGCGCCATGCGGCCAGGGCGGCCGCGGTGGCGTCGCGCACCGGGGCCGCGCTGCCCCGGGCGGGTTCCGCGGCGCGCTCCGGCCGGGCGCGGGCCAGGGCCTTGAGGTCGTTGTCCAGCATCCGGTGCAGCAAGGACCCGTCGAGGGTCACGGACGCCAGCCGGCCGTCGGCGGAGCGCAGTTCGAGTTCCGCCTGGAAGGGGACCGTCATCTGCACCGAGTCGGCCTCGGTGTCCACGATGGTGCGCAGCCCGGTCTGCGTCCGGGTCGACGCGGCCCGCCTGCTCGACGTGGTCTTCCCGGCGCCGGGGCCCGCGACGGCGCCCGCGCTGCCGACCAGGTCGTCGTGCGGCTTGCCGGCCCCGGTCAGCGAGACGTCGACGCCGCTGGTGAGGCTCTCCTGGGTGCCGGTCGCACGCTGGCTGTAGCCGACGGTCGCGAACTCCATCTCCCGGTCGTTTCCGGACGGCCCGGCGACCGTGCCGGGCCCGGTCCGGCGGATGTGGAAGACGGCCCAGTACGACGTGGCCCGGCGGCCGGGGACGGAGCTGTTCCGCAGCAGCTCGACGGGGACGCCGCCGTCCATGGCGCCGGCGAGCAGACCCACCGAGCCGTCCTGGTCCAGCACCCGCAGCAGCCGCTGCACGTTCTCGAACCGGTCGTCCAGCACCCGGTCCGGCAGGAGGTCCGCCGCCAGCGCCCGGTCCCGTACGGCCGCCCGCAGCCGTCCGAGCAGCGGCACGAAGTCGGGCATGCCGTCGACCAGACCGGCCCCGAGCGGGAGATGCGCGGCGAGCGCCGGTACCCCGGACACGTCCCGCGACGGCACGGGCGGAGCGACCTGCCGCTCTTGCCGAGCCTGCCGCGCCTGGCGCGCCTCGCGCTCCTGCTGCTCCTGCCCACCGACATCCCGGCTCCCCGAGCCCGCCGTCCGCCCCGCGAGTTCGGCCGCCGTCGGGTCCGGGAGTTTGCCTCTTGCCTTTTCCGACATGGCCTGGCGCGGTGCGGGCTCCGGGGCCGGGTCGGCGGTGACCGCCGCCCGGTCGCTCGGCGTCGGCCGCCACCTGGCCGCGGTCTCCGCGAGCGCCTGCTCCTGCTCCCGGGCGCGTTCCTCCGGCGTCCGCAGGCCCGCCTTGCGCAGCTGCTGCTCGGTGAGCCAGAGTCCGACGGCGCCCGGCACCGTCAGCCGCTGCGACATCGCGTACGGGCCGCGGCCGTTCACCGCGACCTCGGCCACCATCCACGCGGACAGGTCGCACTGGACGAGGTAGAGCGGCCGGGAGCGCGGATGGACGGAGTTGCGTTCGATCGTGCCGCCGGTCGCCGCCGTGTCGGTCGTGGTCGTCGCCTGCCCGAAGCCGGGCGACACGCTCTGGGCCAGTGACCACCCCGAGCCGCGCTCCGACCCGGTGCCGTTGAAGGTCACCGCCTTGCTCTTCGTCGACGCGTGCTGCCCCGACGCCTGATGGCCGCCCAGGACCATGTTCTCGACGCCCGCCCCGCCCGCCCCGCTCTGCTCCGGCCTGCGGTGCAGGACCCGTGGGCCGGTGAGGGCCAGCCGGGTGCCGACGGCGCCGTTCAGCGCGGCCGCGCGCCGGGCGTGCCGCAGGTCGCCGACCACCCAGCCGGTGCGGGTCGCCTGCCGCAGGGCCGCGGTGACGGACTCCGGACCGAGCCGCTCCTCCAGCGCGAGGCGCGGGGCGAGGCCCTCCGCCTGGTACGCGGTGTCACCCGGCTT
The DNA here is from genome assembly GCF_014645815.1 of Streptomyces fuscichromogenes. Taxonomy (GTDB): domain Bacteria; phylum Actinomycetota; class Actinomycetes; order Streptomycetales; family Streptomycetaceae; genus Streptomyces; species Streptomyces fuscichromogenes. Next base: position 416,118 of record NZ_BMML01000005.1, read on the forward strand.
GTCCCGGTCGCCCTTGCGCGCGGCCAGGGCGAGCAGCCGGAAGGCGAGTTGCTGCAACTGCCTGCCGTCGCCGACGGTCTCCACGAAGTCCCAGTCCCGTACCTGCCGTTCGGTGTCCGCACCGGGCGGCCGGGTGAGCAGGTCGTGGATGCCGGTGGCCTGGGAGGCGAGGTGGAACCTGGCCGGCCTGGACCGCCGGGCGGCCGTCCTGCGGTGCTCGCCCTCGCCCACGGTCAGCGCGGCGGGCGTGCTCAGCTCCACGTCCTGTCCCTCCGCGGTCCCGTCGAAGTGCTGCGGTACGGCGGCGTCGAGGTCGCCCAGCGAGGCGACGGCGCGGGCCTCGGGCTGTTCGCGGCCCCGACTGCCGGGGGTGAGGGAGCGTTTCAGGGTGCGCTCCCGGGTGGTCATGGTGATCTTCGCGTCGAGCATCAGCCGGGTGCCGAACGTACTCGTCCGCACGTCACCGCTGTTGAGCGAGTCACCGCGGACCGCGGGCCCGCCCTGGACCCGGCGCGCGCTCTCCACCGCGGCGTTGGCGGTGACGCCGAAGGACAGCGCGCCCGGCAGCGGCGTGACGTTGGCGCTGCCCTGCACACCGGCCCGGCGGGCGGTGGCGCGGCCGGTCTGTCCGCCGGAGGCGACGCCCGAACTGCTGCGTACCAGCCAGTTGTCGGTGTCGCCGAGATAGCTGAGCTCGCCGATCCGCCCGCGCACCCGGACCTGCACGTCGTGGGAGCGCAGCGTGGACTTCCGGCGCAGCCGCACCGGGACGCCGGCGCCCAGCAGCTGGTTCTTCTTCGCCCGCAGGTTGGTCTCCGAGAGCACGGTGACCAGCTCGCGGTAGTTGCGCATGCGCGCCTCGGCCTCCTCCGGTTCCGGGATCCTCCCCTGCGGCCGGTCGCCGGTGTCGAAGTCCGGGAGATAGCCGGCCAGTTCGGGCTGCGAGGCGAACAGCCGCTCCAGCGCCTCGACGAGGGGGCGCACGTCCAGGTGGGTGAGGGAGACGCTGTTGCCGACGGCGCCGAACGGCAGACGGCGTTCGACCTCGCGCTCGGTCCCGTCGGGCGCGGTCTCGGTGGGCTTGCGGCGCAGCGGGTCCGCCCGGACGCCCTCCGGCAGCGGCAGCCCGATGTGCTGGGCCTCCTGGGCGCTCAGGCTGACCCAGCTGTCCAGGGTGTGCTCGGCGGTGCGCTGCGCGGGATGCAGCCGCTGCGCGGGGGACGCGGGCCCCAGGCCCTGCACGGTCAGCCGGACCCGGCCGAGGTAGAGCACCTTGTCACCGCGGATCTCGGCGCCCTTGCGGGTGGCCACGCTCTGGTCGGACGACGAGAACCGGGCGTTCTTCAGAGCCACGGAGCCCATGCCCTGGAACCGGGCGACCGGTGGTGCCCCCGGGACGCCGACGGCGACCGCGGGACCGGCCCCGAACAGACCGCTCGCGCCCTTCGACGCGGTGCGGCCCGCGCCGTGCGCGCTCTGCTGGTGGGTGCGCAGCTGGGTCTGCCCCGCACCCCAGCCGGGGGTCAGGGACACGATGTCGGCGCGCATCCGGTACGCGCTCGCCGCACTGCCGTCCTTGCCCGGCAGGTCCTCGCCGGGCACCCAGCCCGTGAGCAGCCGGGGCAGGTCCTGCAGCACGGTCGTGCCGGCGGTGGCCTGGAACAGCCGGGCCCGGCCGGGCGCGCCGGGCGCGGTCACCGACGGCGCGAGCACGGAGGCGACCGTGTCGAACAGCCCGCCTCCGCCGCCGTGCGGGCCACCGGGATCCTCCACGGCCAGCGCCGCCATGGACCCGGCCTGCCGTACGGAGGTGGCCTGCTCCTCGCTCAGCTCGGGCCCGGGGACCGGCCGTGCGGTGCCGTGCGGCACCAGGTGCTCGTGCGGGACGCGCATGACGAGGCTGCCGTCGCCGCTGGTGACCTGCCGGCCCCGGGCGCCGTGCTGTTTGATCCGCACGACATAGCTCACCCGGCGCCGGGCGGTGACCGTGCCGCCGCCGCTGCGGAAGGTCCGGGGCTCGGACACGGTGCGGTTGGAATGGCTGTCCTGGGTGGAGGTCAGGGCGGCTCCGGCGGCGAGCTGGGCACCGCCCAGGACACCGGGCGTGGGCGTGGGGACCAGGACGGTGCCGGAGGCGCTGCCGCCCCACCGGCGGGTGCGGACCGTGTCGGCGGCCACCGTGCCCGCCGAGTTGTGCAGGTGGTCGACCTTGGTGTCGGCGTCCTCGCCCTGGGCGCTGTCCGCGAACGACAGCGCGGCCGCGTCCTCCTCGTCCCGCGGCCTGATGGCGACGGTGACGTCGTACGACGCCCCGTTCGTCCCGCGTACCGCGAAGGCCCGGCCGCGGCCGTAGAAGGTCTCCGGCCGGCCCGTCAACTCCCGCTGGATCGCGTCCACTTCCTCGCCGTCCTGGCCGGTGGCCCGGGTCACCTCGGCGGCGACGAACGGGTGGCCGGTGAGCCCGGTGGCGGTGGACAGACCCGCCGAGGTCATCGCCCTCAGGTACGGGGGAAGCGTGAGCGGCCGCTGCTGCGGGGCCGCGGTGGTCTCGGGCGGCGGGGTGCGGGCCGGGGCGGGCGGCCTGGTGCCCTCGACCAGGCCGGCCACGGCGGCGTTGCCCGCCGTGCTCTGCAGGTTCTGCATCTCGACGGCGGCCGGGAGCCCGCCCAGCGCCCCCGACATCAGCGGCGGCCGGCGGGAGAGGCCGTCGCCGCCCTGGGCGGTGCGCTTCACCGCGGCTCCGCTCGCACCGCCGTCGCCCGACACCGGCTTACGTGTCCGCCGCAACCCGCGCACTCCCGTCCCGGCGGGGCCAGGGGCCCCGTCCGCGTCGTCCTGGTGGCGCGTGCGGGCGCCCGTGACGGGACGCAGCCCGCCTGGCCGTGCAGGGTAATGCCTGAACAGGAAGGGTCCACAAGGGGGCGGTTGCGGAACGGTCCGGTGAACGAACGGGGTTCGAGCCGGTCCTGGGCCGGTGACCAGCGAGGTACCGCGCCCTACTGCCCCCCGGGGCTGCCCTTGGGGGCAACAGGTGTGCCCAGGCCCGGGTACCGGTGGCCGTTTCGGCGCACACGCCCGCGCGCGAGGGTGGGAAGCGTTCCTGTCTCGTACCCCGAGGAGAGCAGAGCATGCCGTCCTACCTGTCGCCCGGCGTCTACGTCGAGGAGGTGGCCAGCGGCTCGCGCCCCATCGAGGGGGTGGGCACGTCGGTGGCGGCCTTCGTGGGCCTGGCCCCGACCGGTCCGCTGAACGAGCCGACCCTGGTGACCAACTGGACGCAGTACGTCGCGGCGTTCGGTGAGTTCACCGACGGGTACTACCTCGCGCACTCCGTCTACGGCTTCTTCAACAACGGCGGTTCGGCGGCCTACGTCGTCCGCGTCGGCGGCACCGCCGAGGGCGCCGAGGGCGAGGTCAAGTCCCCCGCCGCGCTGCGGGGTTCGGCCGCCCCGGCCGCGCTGCCGGCCGGCGAGGCCAAGCAGCTGGGCACCTTCACGGTCAGCGCCATCGCCTCCGGCGACCTGAGCGTCGAGGTCGCCGACCCGGAGGGCGAGGGCCCCGCCGAACGCTTCAAGCTGGTCGTCAAGGACGGCGGCAAGACCGCCGAGACCTTCGACGTGACCGCGAAGAAGGGCGGCCGCAACTACGTCGTCACGCAGGTCAAGGAGCGCTCCAGGCTCATCACCGTGACCGAGGCCGCGCCCGCCGCGCAGCTGGCCCGTCCGGACAACCAGACGGTGGCCCTGGTGGCCCCGACCCCGGCTCCGGCGTCCGCGCCCCCCGTCGCGGACGCCGGTTCCCACCCCGGCCCCGCCGAGTACCTCGGCGACTCGGCCGACCGCACCGGCTTCGGCGGCCTGGAGGCCGTCGACGAGGTGTCCATGGTGGCCGTGCCCGACCTGATGGCCGCCTACCAGCGCGGCGCGATCGACCTGGAGCAGGTCAAGGCGGTCCAGCTCGGCCTGATCGCGCACTGCGAGCTGATGGGCGACCGGGTCGCGGTCATCGACCCGCCGCCCAGCCTCAACGCCCGCCAGATCCGGGTCTGGCGCCAGGAGACGGCCGGCTACGACTCCAAGTACGCGGCCCTCTACTACCCCTGGATCAAGACCTTCGACCCGTCCTCCGGCCAGTCCCGGCTGATCCCGCCGTCCGGTCACGTGGCCGGCGTCTGGGCCCGCAACGACGCCGAGCGCGGGGTCCACAAGGCCCCCGCGAACGAGGTCATCCGCGGCGCGGTCGACCTGGAGCTCCAGATCACCCGCGGCGAGCAGGACCTGCTCAACCCGATCGGCGTGAACTGCATCCGCGCCTTCCCGGGCCGCGGCATCCGCATCTGGGGCGCCCGCACCCTGTCCTCCGACCCGGCCTGGCGCTACCTGAACATCCGCCGGTACTTCAACTACCTGGAGGAGTCGATCCTGATCGGCACCCAGTGGGTGGTCTTCGAGCCCAACGACCACAACCTCTGGGCCCGTATCCGGCGCAACATCTCCGCGTTCCTGGTCAACGAGTGGCGCAGCGGCGCCCTGTTCGGGCAGCGGCCCGAGGAGGCGTACTACGTCAAGTGCGACGAGGAGACCAACCCGCCGGAGTCGGTCGACGTCGGCCGCGTGATCTGCGAGATCGGCATCGCCCCGGTCAAGCCCGCCGAGTTCGTGATCTTCCGGCTGGCCCAGTTCAGCAGCGGCAGCGGCGAACTGCAGGAGTAGCGGACCCCCGGGTCCCAACCCCCTTGTTCCACAGGCATCCCGAGAAGAACGGGCAGTAACACATGAGTCTCCAGCCGGGTGACGCCCTCACATCGCACAATTTCGGCCTGCAGATCGACGGCGTGATGGTCGAGTACCTCGCCGAGGTCAGCGGCATGACGATGGAGCAGGACGTCATCACCTACCAGCAGAACACGCCGGACGGGAAGAACCACGTCCGCAACCTGCCGGGCGTGAAGAAGAACGGCACCTGCACGGTCGTCCGCGGTATGACCCAGTCCTCGTCGTTCACCCAGTGGATCAACGAGTCGATCAACGGCCAGATGGCCACGGCCCGCAAGAACGCCTCCATCATCATGATGGACTTCGAGAACAACCCGGTGAAGCGCTACAACCTGCGCAACGCCTGGTGCAGCAAGATCGACACCAGCACGGTCAAGGCGGGCGAGGCGGCCGCGCTGACCGAGACGGTGACCATCACGTTCGAAGAACTGGTCATCGAGTAATGAGGCGTTCGGCTGTCAGGGCCGGGGGAGTGGGGGCGCCGCTCGCGCCGGAGGAGCCGGCGCCCCAGGCCCCCCAGCAACCGCAGACGCCCGTCGAGGTGCTGCGCACGGAGTTCCCGTTCCAGCTCCCGCGCGGGTACGTCGACGAGCAGGGCACCGTCCACCGCGACGGCGTGATGCGCCTGTCGACGGCGCGCGACGAACTGATCCCGCTGCGGGACGTCCGCGTCCAGGAGAACCCCGCGTTCCTGTCGGTGGTGCTGCTGGGCCGGGTCATCACCCGGCTCGGCACGCTCGCCCTCGTCCACGACGGGATCGTGGAGAACATGTTCGCCTCCGACCTGGCGTTCCTCCAGGACTTCTACCGTCAGATCAACGCGGAGGGCCACACCAGGGCCGCGGTCAACTGCCCGCACTGCTCGGAGCCCTTCGAGGTGGAACTCGGCGGGAGCCGCCTGGGGGAATCGTGACGTACGCGACCGACCGGCTGCACGAGGAGATCGCGTACGTCGCCTACCACTTCCACTGGAACCTGGAGGACATCCTGGACCTGGAGCACGCCGATCGCCGCCGCTACACGGCGGAGATCGCGTCCCTGGTGACCAGGGCGACGGCCTCCGCAGGGGCGGAGGGCTGACGGGTGGGGCTGTGGGATCGGATGCGGGGGCGCGGCCGGGAGACCGAGGCCGAAGAGTCCGGGAACGCGCCTGAGGTTCCCGCGCAGGCGCCGCGTCCCGTGGTGGCGGCGGCCTGGTCCGGGCTGCCGCCGATCCAGCGTGCGCTGGGAACGGGCGGTCCGGTCGCGGACGCCGGGTTCGGTGGCCGGCTGCCGACCTGGCAGAACCCCTCGTTCACGGCCACGCGCTCGCACGCCGTCCTGGACGGCGAGTCCAGCGCCCGCCTGGCCGGCGGCGGCCTGACCGGGACACCCGGGGCGGGCGCGGGTGCCAGGTCCGGCCTCGAACGTCCCGTGCAGTCACTGCCGTTGGCGGGGCCGACGGGACCGGCGACGCAGCCGGGGCCGACGGCCGGCCGGAGGGCGTCGGTACCGGTGGTGCCGTTGCGCGCGGTGGGGGGAGGCCCGGCGGGATCGGCCGGGTCCGCCGGCGCTGCTGGGTCTGTGGCTGCGGCTGCCGCTGGGTATGTGGGATCGGCCGGATCGGTGGGACCGGTGGGATCGGTGGGATCGGCGGCCGGGACCGTGAGGTCCGCCGGGTCGGTCGGACCGGGCGGACCGGCTGGTACGGCCCGGTCGGCGGCGCCCGCGGTGCAGCGGGTGCCTTCGGCGGGACGGCGCGGTGACGGGCCGGCCGCCCGGACGCCGGGGGGTACGGCGGGAGCGGCACGGAACGGGAAGAGCGCGCCGAGCCCGGCGCTCCCGTCGGCTCCGTCGACCGCCCCGGCCGGGGGACCGGCGCCCTCCGCGCAGGGCACGGGCCAGTCGGCGATACCTGCTGTCCAGCGGGCGGTCACACGGACGGCCGCCGCCTCGACCGCGGTGCCGTTGGCGTGGGCGCCGCAGCCGACCCCGGTCGTTCCGGCGCCGGCCACCGGTCCGCGCGTCGCGCCGGCACCTCCCGTCCCGCCGCGCCGCAGCGCGCTGACGCGGGCGCCGGCGAGTACCTCGGTGACGGCCGTGCAGCGGCGCACGCTGCCGTCGGCGCCGAGGGTGACAGCCGCCCAGGGCGCGGTGCCGGCACCGCCCGAGGGCGACCGAGCCGACGGCGGCGAGACGGCGGCGGACGCGGTCGTACAGCGGGCGGTCGAGAACGGCGGCGCGGATCCGGTGCCGGTGAGCGGGGGCTGGTCGCGGCCGCGTGGCGACGGCGACGGCCGTACCTCCTCCGGCGAGACCCCGCGCGCCTCTCGGGGCGGTGCCTCCGGGAGGACGCCGGCACCTGCCGCCGTACAGCGGTCCGCGTCGTCCGGCGCCGGACCGTCAACGGCTGGGCCGAGCACGACAGTTCCGGCTGCGGCTCCGGCTCCGGTCAGGGCGTCCTCCGGCGGTGGCGGTGGCGGTGGCGGTACGGCCTCGGCGGCCGGTCTGCCCGCCGCTACGGCTCGTACGGCCTCCATGTCTCCTACGACGACACCCCCTTCTGCCCCTTCCGCGCCCCCGCGTGACGGCGGGCCTTCCGGCGTACCCGGCGCCGGGGCGCGAACCTCCGTGCCCCCCGTGCCCCCTGTGCAGCGGCGGGCGGTGAGCGGCGGCGGGGTGCCGGCCTCTGCGACCGCGCCCGGCAGCCCGGCGGCGGCCCCGGAGCAACCGCCCGGCACCCCCGTGACGCCCTCCGTGCAGCGCCGCACCGGCACGGACCACCCGGCCGCCCGGCACACCGCGTCGCCGCCGGAAAGCGGCCGTACGGCGGCGAGTCCGGCACCGGCGCCCACGACCGGCGGCACGGGGGCCGACGCCGTCACCGGCACCGAGGCCGCCACCGCCGCTTCGCCCGTCCCGCGAGCCACACCCCCTGTCCCACCCGCCCCGGCCGTCCCGCAGAGCGTGCGGCCCTCGGCCTCCCCGGCCGCGAGCGGTGGCCCCGAGACGGTCGTGCAGCGAAGGGCCACGGAGCGCACGGGTGCGACGGATGCCGTACGGGAAGCGCCCCGTCCGGCGAAGCCGGGGACCGTGCCGGTGGCGCCGGGTGAGCCAGGCCGGGACACCGTGGCCGTCACCTCGACGGCGCAGGCCACGCCCGCTGCCACGCCCGCTGCCGCTCCCGCTCCCGCGTCGGCTCCCGCGTCGGCTCCCGTGCAGCGTGCCGCGACGACCCCGGACGCCCCGCGCCCCGGCCTCGGCGCCCCGCTTTCGCGCGCGGCGGGCAGCGGTGGCCGCGAGGTGTCCGTACAGCGGCGGACGACGCAGGGCCCGCAGGCTTCCTCCGCTGCCGTGCCGGGAGCGGCGGTGCCGGATGCGCGGACGTCGCCGGGTCCACGTGAGCGGGGACCCGGCCAGGCGTCCTCCGTCCCTTCGCCCTCCGCCCCGGCCATGGAGACCGGGCCCGCGCCCGCTTCTGCCTCAGCTTCTGCCCCCTCCTCTGCCCCTGCCCCTGCCCCTGCCCCTTCCCCTTCCCCTTCCCCTTCCTCCGCGTCCGCCTCCGTACAGCGTGCCGGTGCGACCGCTCCCGGCTCACCCCGCCTCGGTCTCGGCGCCCCCTTCACGGGGCCGGCCGCGAGTGCGGCTGCCGCGAGGTCCGTCGGCCGTCAGGCGGCTGTGCCGTCCGTGCAGCGGCGGCCGGCGGCGGGCGGTTCGTCCGGTGGTCCGTCGGCGGGTCCTTCCGGGCAAGCACCGACCGCCACGTCCCGGCCGGTGCCCGCAGCGCCGCCCCTGCCGGTCCAGCGGGCATCGGCACCGAACCTGCCCACGGGCGCAGGCGCGGGCGCGGTCACGCCCACGCCCACGGCCGAGCGCGCGCAACCCGCCCCCACCGGCCCCGTACCGGCACCGCCCCCCGCTCTTCCCGGCCCCGCCACGGCGGGCCCGTCGGCGGTGGCCGCACCGCTGCCCCCCTTCGTGCAGCGGGCCGCCGTTCCCGGCCCCGGAAGCGTCCCGGCAGCCGTACAGCGCAGCGCGCGGTCGCCCCTTCCCGCGACCACGCCGCCGCCCACCCCGCCGCCCACCGGGCCGACGGCAGCCCTGCCGCTCTTCGTGCAGCGCGCCGCGACTCCGCAGGCCGCCCTGCCGGTCAAGCCGGCCGGCACCACCTCCACGGCCTCCACCTCCACTCCCGCCCGGCCCGTCCCCCTGCGCCCCACCGCGCCGATCTCCGCCACCGCCCCCCTCCCGGTCGCCCCCCTCGTCGTCCAGCGCGAGGCCCTCACCACCGCGCTCCCCGTCGGCCACCCCACGGGCTCGCTGAGGAAGGCGCCGGTCATCAGCACCACGCGTGCCGAGGCTCCCCGGACCCAGACGGCCAGGCAGCCACCGCCCCGCGACGATCCGCCGCCACCCGGGTACTCCGCCTCGGCCTCGGCAGCGGACGACCAGCCACCCGGCTACACGGCGATCGAGGGCGGCGGTTTCGACCCGCGCGCCCTCACCGAGTTCCAGGTGGACGCCCTCGTGCACCGGATCATCGACCGGATCACCCGCCACGTCCGCACCGAACTCCGCCGCGACCGCGAACGCGTGGGAAAGCTCCGCGACTTCCGATCCTGACCGCCTCCGACCACCTACGACCACCCCTGATCGCTCCCGATCACGACGACCGCGCACCGACCCCACAGAAAGGCCCCCGATGGATCGCCAGGACCCCGGAACCACAGTCTGGTTCAGCCTCTCCATCGACGGTGAGGACCTCGGTTACTTCAACGGGTGCGAGGGGCTGTCGTCGCAGGTGGAGATCGAGCAGCGGCAGGAGGGCGGCAACAACGGGTTCGTGTGGCAGCTGCCGACCCGGGTCACCTTCTCCCACATCCGGCTGACCCGCCCGCTCACCCCGGACACCTCGAAGGTCGCGAAGTGGATCTCGTCCGTGCAGACGGGGATCGAGCGGCCCACCGGGCAGATCACGGCGCTGCGCGCGGACGGCTCCGAGGTGGCCCGCTGGGGGCTGCTGGACGTACTGCCGGTGAGCTGGCAGGGGCCCTCCCTGGACGCGGGCAGTCCGTCCGTGGCCACGGAGGTACTGGAGATCGCCCACCACGGCTTCACCGACTGAGCCGACAGAGCCGACAGAGCCGACAGAGCTGACCGAGCGGACCGAGAGAGGCAGATCAGATCATGGCCAGGAGCAGCCGGGGCGCCGGCAAGAGCCTCGTGCGGGCCACCCTCGCGATTCACGAGCCGCCCGTGGGCACCAGCACCAGCCCGGGCGGCATCATCAAGACGTTCGGCTTCGAGTTCAACCCGGCGCAGCTGTCGATCGCCCGCCGGGCGGACTGGAAGTCGTCGGCGGCGCCGATCGAACGGGACGGCGCGCTGCCGGAGTTCCTCGGCACCCATCCGCGTGAGATGAGCGTGGAGATCTTCCTGGACCGGTCCGACGACCCGGACAGCAACGACGTGATGAAGAAGGTGGAGTCGCTGCTGGCCTGCTGCGAGGTCACCAGCAAGAGCATCGCGGCCAAGCAGCCGTCGCCGCCCTGGGTGGTCTTCCAGTGGGGCTCGTTCTCGACGGCCAACTTCACGGCGTACGTCGCCTCCGCCGATGTCTCCTACTCCCTCTTCGGGACCAGCGGGATGCCGATCCGGGCCAGCTGCCGGCTCCAGCTGCACGAGATCCCGAGCAAGACCGCGGGACAGAACCCGACGTCCGGCGCGCTCACCGCGCAGCGCGTGCACCGGGTCGTCGCCGGCGACTCGCTGCAGTCGCTGGCCTGGCGGGAGTACGGCAACGCGGCCGCCTGGCGGGCGATCGCGGACGCCAACGGGATCGACGACCCGGGGTGGCTGCCCACGGGGACGGAACTGGTGTTGCCGGCCGCCGAGGAGGTGCGGTCCTGATGGTGAAGCACGCTTTCTCGAACGTCATCAAGGTCGTCATCGGCGGCAAGGAGCTGACCGCGACCTCGGAGTACGGGCGCTATCTCGTCGACGCCCACGTGGACCAGGGCGTCGGGGTGCCCGCGGCCTTCCAGCTGACCTTCCGGGATCCGGACCGCAAGCTGCTGGGCAAGCTGGGCGTGCAGTTCGGCGTCCCGGTGGTGATCACGCCGGTCTCGGACGGCCAGGGCACCGGCGACCCGCTGCTCACCGGCGAGGTCACCGGGATGGAGGCCGAGTACGACGGCACCGGCAGCTACGCGGTGGTCCGGGGCTACGACTACGGCTTCCGGCTGATGCGGCAGCGCCGGGTGGTCGCCTACCGCAACCAGACCGCCTCCGACATCGCCCGCAAGCTGGCCGCGCAGGACGGGGTGCCGATCGGGCGGATCCAGGCCACGAAGACCGTCTACGAGTTCATCTCCCAGTCGAACGTCACCGACTGGGACTTCCTGGCCCGGCTCGCCGACGAGAACGAGATGGTCATGTCGGTGGACGCGGACGGCAAGTTCCAGTTCGTGAAGCAGAAGAGCGCCTCCGGGGCGCCCTCGCCGCAGACCGACGGCGACAAGAGCCCCTTCGTGCTGGAGGCCCGGCACGACATCCTGCGGCTGCGTACCGCGGTCACCGCCTCCGACCAGGTCAACAAGGTCGAGTCGCGGGGCTGGGACGTACGGACGAAGAAGACGCTCACGGCGACCGTGACCCCCGCCGACAACACCGGCTACAGCATCGGCACCACCCCGGCCGCGGCGGCCGGCGAGTTCAAGACCTCGAAGCTGGTCGAGACGCGTACCCCGTACGACAAGCAGTCCGAGGTGAAGTACGCGGCCGACGCCCTCTCCGACGACGTCACCTCGACCTTCGCCGAGGTGGAGGTGGTGGTGCGGGGCAACCCGAAGCTGCGGCCGGGAGTTCCGGTGGCGCTCGCGGACGTCGGGGACCCCTTCGAGGGGAAGTACACCGTCACCTCGGTACGGCACGTCTTCGGCGACGCCAAGCACTACGAGACCTGGGTGACGGTCAGCGGCCGGCAGTGGCGGTCGCTGTACGGCGTGGCCTCGGGCGGTGGTTCGGACGCCGGGGCCGACCGGCAGCCCAGCGTGGCGCAGGCGCTGGTCACCGACGTACAGGATCCGCTCCAGCAGGGGCGCGTGAAGATCAAGTTCCCGTGGCTGGACGACACCTACGTCAGCGACTGGACCCGGACCGTGCAGTGGGGCGGGGTGCGCGGCGGCGGGGTCTTCCCGATGGACGTCGGTGACGAGGTGCTCGTCGCCTTCGACCGGGGCGCCCTCGACCACGCGTACGTCATCGGCGGCCTCTACAACGGCAAGGACAAGCCGACCAGGGTCAAGGACGTGCCGCTGCACGACGGCATGCGCGGCCGGGCCACCCGGCACACCGTCTCCGACCGCGTCGGCAACCGTATGGACCTGCTCGACCAGCGGGGCCGCAAACAGGGCGTCCGGCTGGCCAGCGGCGACGACAAGCTGACCGTCTTCCTGGACCGGCAGCAGACCGAGATCACCGTGGACAGCAAGGGCAGCGTCTCCATCAAGGGCAGCAGGTCGGTGTCGGTCGAGGCCGGTGCCAACCTGTCACTGAAGGCGGGCGGCGCGCTCAGCATCAGGAGCGGGGGGCCGCTGTCCCTGCAGAGCGCGGAACTCGTCGACATCAAGGCCCCGGCGGGCGCGGTCTCCGTGAACGCCGCCGCCGTGAACGTGCTGGCGAACGCCGCCCTGTCGCTGCGCGGCAACGCCGCCGTCGCGATCAGCTCCCTGATCACCGTGGGGATCGAGGCCCCGCAGGTGCCGGTCCTGGGCATGATGACGATGGGCGGACTGAACGTGATGGTGATCCCGTGAGCGGGCGGCAGGCCTTCCCCGAGAGGCGGGTGCGGGGCTGATGGCAGAGCAGTTCGTCGGCTCCGGCTGGTCGTTCCCGTTGCGGATCGGGCCCACCGGAGGCATCGCCCTGGTCAGCGGCGAGAAGGAGGTGGAGGAGGCCATCCGGCTCATCCTCTCCACCGCCCCGGGCGAACGCCCGATGCGGCCGGAGTTCGGCTGCGCCATCCACGACCTGGTCTTCGCCCCCGTCAACGAGCAGACCGCCGGCCGTATCCAGCACGAGGTGCACGCCAGCCTCGACCGCTGGGAGCCGCGGATCGAGGTCGAGGACGTCGAGGTGACCACCGGGGCCGACCCGAGCGTGCTGATGATCGACGTCCGCTACTCGATCCGCGGCACCAACAACCCGCGCAGCCTGGTCTTCCCCTTCTACGTCATCCCCTCCCACGACGAGCCGGACCTGCCACCCGCCTCCCCGGACTCCTCCGAAAGCGACCGCTGATCCCGATGGCCCTGCCCTCCCCGAACCTCGACGACCGCCGCTTCCAGCAGTTCGTCGACGACGCCAAGCGTTACATCCAGCAGCGCGCCCCGGAGTGGACCGACCACAACGTCTCCGACCCCGGCATCACGCTGGTGGAGACGGTCGCGCACATGGCCGACCAGATCGTGTACCGCCTCAACCGGGTCCCGGAGAAGAACCACCTGGCCTTCCTGGACCTGGTCGGCATCACGCTGTTCCCGCCCTCCGCGGCCCGTACGGACGTGACGTTCTGGCTGTCGGCGGCCCAGGAGGAGCCGGTCCCGGTGCCGGTGGGCACCGAGGTGGCGACCCGCCGTACCGAGACGCAGGAGGCGGTGGTCTTCGCCACCGAACGCGAACTGACCATCGTCCCCAGCGAGTTGCGGCACCTGCTGCGGCAGCAGCACGGCGCGGCCGTCGTCGACCTCACCCATGAACTCGCCGAGGGCAAGGACCTGTTGTGCTTCACCGAGGCTCCGAACCCCGGTGACTGCATGCTGCTCGGCCTCTCCGCCGCCGTCCCGCACTGCGCGGTCGCCCTGGACCTGGACAGCCGGGTCGACGGTGTCGGCGTGGACCCGCGGCAGCCCCCGCTGGTGTGGGAGGCGTGGACGGAGGACGGCTGGCGGGAGTGCGAGGTCGACCGGGACGGCACGGGTGGCCTCAACCGCCCCGGCGAGGTCGTGCTGCACGTCCCCGGCGGTCACGTGCTGTCCCGCAACGGCGGCCTGGAGGCGAGCTGGCTGCGCTGCCGGGTCACCGAGCCGCACGCCGACCAGCCCTTCTACACCACCTCCCCGACGATCCGGTTCGTCGAGGCCTGCACGGTGGGCGGCACCACCGGCGCCGTGCACGCGGAGACCGTCGAGGACGAGGCGCTCGGCGAGTCGACGGGACTGCCCGGCCAGCGCCTCAGGCTCGCCCACGCCCCCGTCGTCGGCGACAGCCCGCCGCTCCTCCTGCAGACCGCCGAGCACGACGGCGAGGGCGGCTGGGCCGACTGGCAGGTCGTCCCGCACTTCGCGGCCTCCGGGCCGCACGACCGGCACATCACCCTGGACGCGACCACCGGTGACATCGCCTTCGGCCCCGCGGTCCGCGAACCGGACGGCTCGCTGCGCCAGTACGGCACGGTGGCCCCCAAGGGCGCGGTCGTCCGGGCCCGCCGCTACCGCACGGGCGGCGGCCGGGCCGGCAACGTGGCCCGGGGGGCCGTACAGATCCTGCGTTCCTCGATCCCGTACGTGGCGGAGGTCGTCAACCGGGAGGCCGCGCGGGGCGGGGTGGAGGGCGAGACGGTCGCCGAGGCGAAGGTCCGCGCGCCGATCACGCTGCGCGCCCAGGAGCGGGCGGTGACCCTGCGGGACTACGAGGAGCTGGCCCGCCGGGCCGCCCCGGAGACGGCCCGGATCACCTGCCTGGAGGGCGAGGAGGGCGAGCACGGCGCGTACGCGGTCCGGGTCCTGGTGGTGCCCCAGGCGGTCCCCGACCCGGGCGGCCGGCTCCGCTTCGAGCAACTCGTCCCCGGCGACGCCCTGCTCGACCGCATCACCCGCTACCTGGACGAACGCCGCCTGATCGGGACCCGGTTGGCGGTCGGGCCGCCCTTCTACCAGGGCATCACGGTCGTCGCCACCGTGCACGCCTTCCGTGGCGTGGACGTCGAACGGGTCCGCCACCAGGCCCACGACGCCCTCTACCGCCACCTGGACCCGCTGACCGGCGGCGCGGACGGCAAGGGCTGGCGGTTCGGGCGCCCGGTGCAGTCGGGCGAGGTCTTCGCGGTGCTGCAACGCGTCCCCGGCGTGGAACTGGTCGACGAGGTCGTCCTGCACCCCGCCGACCCGCTCACCGGCAAGCGCGGCGACCCGACCGACCGGATCGACCTGGACGCCCCGTCCCTGGTCTTCTCCTTCGACCACCGGGTCCGGGTGATCGGCGAATGACCACCGGCAACAGCTCTACCGGAGGCCCCCGTTGAGAGGTTCCATCGACGGCCTCGGCTCCTCCGTCCCCATCGCCGCGATGCTCCCGGCGGTCTTCGCCGACGACGACCTGGCGCTGCGCTTCGTGGCCGGCCTGGACGACGTGATCGCCCCGATCCCCAACGTCCTCGACTGCCTGCCCAGCTACTTCGACCCGGCCCTGGCCCCGCTGGACTTCGCGGAGTGGCTCGGCACCTGGGTCGGCGCGGAGACGGACGGCACCGAACCGGAACCCCTGCTGCGCGCGGCCGTGGCGGCAGCCGCCTACCTGCACCGCATCCGGGGCACCCGGCTCGGCCTGTCGGAGACGGTCCGCCTGGCCTTCGGCGTGACCCCGGAGATCACGGAGAGCGGCGGCGCCGACTGGAACGCCCGCCCGCTCGGCCCCTTCCCCGGCGCCCCCCGCCCCGGCCTGCACGTCCACCTCATGCTTCCCTCTCCCACCCCGGCCGACGAGGTCCGTCTGGAGCACCTCGTGGCCGCCGCCCGCCCCGCTCACATGCCCTACACGGTCCAGGTGACCGCGTCCGGCGAAAGGACCCCGCAGAGATGACGACCAACCGGAACTGCACGGAGTGCGGCACGGTCGCGGAACCGGGCCAGTCCTTCTGCGACGCGTGCGGCGCGGTCCTGAGCTGGACCGGCAACAGCGAGGAGCCCCGACCGCAGCCGGCGGCCAGCACCCCGCCCCCCGACTCCGGCACCGCCCCCGGATGGGACGCCTTCACCCGCAGAGACGGCGCCACCGGCCTCCCCCAACGCGACCCCCGCCCAACGACGACAGCCCCACAGGCAGCGGTGACGACAGCGCCCCTTCAGCCCCACGGCGACCTGCAAGGAACAGCGCCCACAGCGCCTCGTCAGCCCCACGGCGACCTGCGAGGAGCAGCGCCCACAGCGCCCCGTCAGGGGCGCGGGGAACTGCGCGACCAGCCCCCACTCACCGCCACGTCCCCCACAGCCGAAACCACCCCCATCCCCACCCCGCAACCCGCACCCGACCCCGAACCCGAACCGGAACCCACGTACGCGCCCACCCCCACGCCGCCCCCCACCCCCACCCCCACCCCCACCTCCGACCACGACCGGGCCCGCCTCCTCCTCATCCCCGTGAGCGACCCGGAACCGGCCGCCGCGCCCCCCTCCGTCGCCCCCGTCCTCCCCGGCCGCCCCACCCCCCAACGCCCCGCCTCGGTCCGCTCCCCCGGCGAGGACCTCGGCGCCCACGGCGGCACCCCCTGCCCCTGGTGCGCCACCCCCAACCGCCCCGACCGCCACTTCTGCACCCGCTGCGCCATGCCCATGGCCGGCCACCCCGGCACCGACGCCACGGCCCACCGCCCCTGGTGGCGCCGCCTCTTCGACTTCCGCAACAGAGAGACCCCGTGGGCCGGCGACCGCCCCCGCCTCCGCCGCACCTTCGACCGCGTCCTCACCTGGATCGTCGCCGCCCTCGTCCTCACCGGAGTCACCGTCCTGGCGGTCAACACGCCGAAGGCGATCAGCGCCACCCGCGACCACTTCGCCAAGCGCGCCCAGGTCGTGCCGGAGAGCTACCGCGCCTCCCGCTCGTACGCGGGCCACAAGCCGGACCTGCTCTTCGACAAGCTGAACAACACCTGGTGGGGCCCGGGGATCGTCGGCGGCGGCGAGGGCGAGTGGGTCGAGGCGCACTTCGACGAGCCGACCCGCCTGCTGAACGTCGTCGTCACGTCGGGCGAGTCGACCCACAACGACCAGTTGCGGAACTCGGCCCTGCCGCACCGGATGAAGGCGACCATCAAGACCGCCGACGGCAAGACCGAGACCCGCGAGGTGACCCTCGACCAGACGGCCGGCGGCCAGGTCCGCGACCTGCGGGCCGCGGACGTCGTCTCCGTCCGCTTCACGATCGAGTCGTCCTACCCGGCGCCGGGCCGCACCCAGGTGGCCATCGCCGAGATCGAGTTCTTCGGCCCGTCCAGCGCGAACTCCTAGCTCCTCATCAGGGACCGGTAGACGGCAGTGGACCTGGGGTTGCCCCGGCAGCCCCACACGCCGTGCGGGCAGTAGTCGGTGATCGTCTGGTACAGCGGCCGGTTCCTCGCGAACCAGTCCAGCATGCCGCGCAGATACGCCGGATCGTCCCCGTTCTCGTACAGCCCCCACTCGGGGTACGAGACCGGCTTGCCGTGGGCCCGGGCGAACTCGACCTGGGCCCGCAGCCCGTACTCCTCGGTGACCTGCTCGGCGAAGGGCATCCCGCGGGGGGCGTCGTACGCGTCCATTCCCAGCACGTCCACGTACCGGTCCCCCGGGTAGCACGCGGTCCAGGGGATGGCGTCCCGCCCCCGGTTGGGCGCGAAGTCGAACCGGAACCGGGCGCCCGGCACCGACCGCATGGCCGTCACGATCCGCCGCCAGTACGCCTGCCAGGCGACCGGGTCGGGTTCGCAGCGATGGGTGTACGTGACCCCGTTCATCTCCCAGCCGAGCACGACGACGGTGTCCGGCGCGCCGACCGCGACCAGCCGCCTGGCCAGCGCGCGGAAGTGGACGTCGTACGACCCCCGTGCCCCGATCCGGAGTCGGCGGCGCACCTCGGCGTCCGGGACGTGCGCCTCGGTGTGTTCCAGCATCGGTACGTTGAGGACGAGCAGCCGGTCGGGTTCGGCCCGCCGCCACCGGGCCCACAGCCGTACGAAGTCCGGGGCGCCCTCGATGTTCCGCCACACGTCACCGGGCAGGTAGGTGTGCCCGACCCGGGGTTCGTCGCGCAGCCAGCTGCCGAGCGCGGCCACCCGCCGTACCCCGTCCGCGCCGTACCCGACGTACGCCCCGAACGGTCCGGGCGCGGCGGGCCGCGGGGTCTCCGGCCGGGAGACCGGCAGCAGCAGGAGGGCGGCCAGCGCGGCGGCCCACAGGAACCTCAGACGTGCCATGGGAGGCAGTCTGGCCGCTGCGCGCACAGTGGCCACGCCATGTGGTCATACCGTGACCCTGTGCGCTGCCGTCGTGGTACCGGCCGGTCGGGGCCGGTCGGGGCCCGTCGGGTCCCGGGGGCCGCCGCGTGGGCCGGGTTCACCGGGTCGCCGGGTTCACCGGGTCATCGGGTTCACCGTGTCATCGGGTTCCACAGGGCCGTCGGATCCCAAGGTGCCGTCGGGAACCACGGTTTCGCCGGGGTCTGCCGGGGCGCCGGGTTCCCCGGTGTCCTCGCCGGTCGGCCGTGCCCGGCCGGCAGGTCCCTCGCAGGGGCGGCCGGCCTGCCGGGTGCGGGCGTCGGGTCCGCCGGTGCGGTGTCCGGGGTGCTCGGGGCCGGGTGCGGATGTTCCGGGGACGCCGTCTCGGGCACCTGCACGCCGTGCCGCCGCAGCCACGGCAGCGGCGGCACCGCGGAGCCCGGGTGCGGACCGGTGCGCACCTCGAAGTGGAGGTGGGGGCCGTCCGCGTTGCCGGTCGCGCCGGCGGCGCCGATCCGCTGGCCCGTCGAAACGCGCTGTCCGGCGCGGACGTTGATGACGGACAGGTGGGCGTACTGGGTGTAGTAGCCGTCGGGATGGCGTAACACGACCTGGTTGCCGAAGCCGTCGCCGCAGGACGCGGTCACGACCCGGCCGGCCCCGACGGCGTACACGGGCGTGCCGGCGTCGACGGCGAAGTCCTGGCCGGTGTGCCGGTGTTTCCAGTGGTGCCCCCTGGCGGCGTAGCCGGCGGAGAGCCGGTAGCGGACCGTGGGCGAGGTCCAGCGGGTGGCGCGGTCGGCGCGACCGGGGTGACCGGTGTGCCCGCCGCGGTCGGTGTGCCTGTCGCCGTCGCCGCGGCCGGCTTCTTCGCCGCGGTCGACGGGCGGTGGGGAGCTGGGCCGGCCGAAGGCGCAGTGCCCCGGGCGCTCGTCGGCCTTGGCGGGCGTGGTGAGGAACGCGCCGGTCAGCAGGAGCACCAGCGCGGCCGTGAAAAGTCGTAGATCATCCGTTCGCATCTTCGGATCCTCTGACGACCGGCTCGCCGGGCGGCGGCCCCACACGCCCCGGTGTCCCGACTTTCGCCTGTTCGGATGATCGGCGGCCGCGCCCCTCGGCGGGCCCGGCTCAGATCGTGGTGTGGTGGTTGACCAGCGCGCTCGCGAGCAGTGCGAGGTGGCCGCGCTGGGCCTCGGTGAGGTGTGCGGTGAGGTCCAGGATCCGCCGGGAGGCGAGCGCCTCGCACTGCCGGGCCAGCTGCTGCCCCGCCGGGGTGATCGACACCAGGAAGCTGCGCCGGTCGTGCGCTGCGGGGGTGCGGCGGACCAGGTCCCGGCGCTCGGCGCGGTCGACGAGGCCGGTCATGCTGGACTTGTCCAGGCCGAGGTGGTGGGCGAGTTCCTGCATGCCGGGCGTGCGGTCGCGCAGCACGCCGAGCAGCCGCAGCTGGACGACCGACAGCCCGTGCTCCGCCGCGACCTTCCCGAGCGCGCCCTGCACCAGGAACGAGAGCTGGGCGAGGCCGTCCACGAGTCCGAGGTCCTCGATGTCCTGGTCCGCGCCCGCCGGTTCGGCGGTTGGCTTGTTCTGCATGGTCCCCATCCTACGGTGTTAGTACGCGTCCCCAACTACTTGACTTGGTACGTGGCACCAACTAATTTAATTGGTGTCACGAACTAAGGAGTCGTCATGCATGCTGCCGTGGTCCGCTCGTTCGACCGTCCGCCGCGCTTCGAGGAGTTCGCCGTCCCCGTGCCGGGCGAGGGCAGGCTGCCGGTGGAGATGATCGCCGCCGGTCTGCACCCCCGGGTCCGCTCGGGTGCCGACGGCACCCACTACACCAGCGACGGCCGCCTCCCCCTGATCCCCGGCGTCGACGGGGTGGGCCGGCTGCCCGACGGACAGGTCGTGTACTTCGTGGCCGGTGACGGGGACCCCGGCACCATGGCCGAGCGGAGCGTCGTCGACCCGCGCCGGGCCGTCCCGCTGCCCGACGGCGCCGACCCGGTGACCATCGCCGCGGCGATGAACCCGGCCATGTCCTCCTGGGTGGCACTGCGCCGCCGGATCGCCTTCCGGCCCGGCCAGGGCGTCCTGGTCCTCGGCGCCACCGGCAACGCGGGCCGGATGGCCGTGCAGATCGCCCGGCACCTCGGCGCCGGCCGGGTGGTGGCCGCCGGCCGCGACCCCGAGCGCCTGGCACTGCTCGACGGCCTCGGCGCCACCGACGTGGTCTCCCTGGCCGGCGACCCGGACCAGGCCGACGCCCGGCTCGGCGAGGCCGCCGCGGACGTCGACGTCGTCCTCGACTACACCTGGGGCGGGCCCACCGAGCGCGCCCTCCCGGCCGTGCTGACCCGGCGCGCCGACCGCAGCGCCCCGCTGGACTGGATCGAGATCGGCTCCATGGCCGGCCGGGAGATCACCCTCCCCTCCGCCGTGCTGCGCGCGGCCGCCCTGCGGCTCATGGGCAGCGGACAGGGTTCGGTCACCGCCCGCGGCATCGTCGCCGAACTGCCCGGCCTGATGGCCGAACTGACCCGGGGCACCCTCACCGCCGACGCCCGGCCGGTGCCGCTCGCGGACGTCGAGGAGGCCTGGACCGCTCCCGTCGAGCCCGGCCGGCGCCTGGTGCTCACCGTCTCCGCCTGATCGAACGCCGTTTCGCCTGCCCGGAGCTGAACGCCCGGCCGCCGCCGGCCCGTACCTCCCGGTACCGCACGCGTCCGCAGAACGGAGTCCCCCCGTGAACGCATCCGCAGCCATCGGCGTGACCGGCCTGGGAGTGATGGGCCGCAACCTGGCCCGGAACTTCGCCCGGCACGGCTACCCGGTCGCCGTCCACAACCGCACCCCCGCACGCACCCGCGCGCTGATCGAGGAGTACGGCAGCGAGGGCGACCTCGTCGGCGCCGAGACCGCCGCCGCGTTCGTCGCCGCCCTGGAACGCCCCCGCCGCATCATGATCATGGTGCAGGCGGGCGCCGCCACCGACGCCGTCATCGACGAGTTCGTGCCGCTCCTCGAACCCGGTGACATCGTCATCGACGGCGGCAACGCCCACTTCGCCGACACCCGCCGCCGCGAGGCCGCGCTGCGCGCGAAGGGCCTGCACTTCGTGGGTGTGGGCGTCTCGGGCGGCGAGGAGGGCGCGCTCCACGGGCCGTCCATCATGCCGGGCGGCTCCGCCGAGTCGTACGCCGTGCTCGGGCCGATGTTCGAGGACATCAGCGCCAAGGTGGGCGGTGAGCCCTGCGCCACGCACGTCGGCGCGGACGGCGCCGGGCACTTCGTGAAGATGGTCCACAACGGCATCGAGTACGCCGACATGCAGCTCATCGCCGAGGCCTACGACCTGCTGCGCCAGGTCGGCGGCTACGCCCCGGCCGAGATCGCCGACATCTTCCGCGAGTGGAACACCGGCCGCCTCGGCTCCTACCTCATCGAGATCACCGCCGACGTCCTCGCCCACGTCGACGCCGCCACCGGCGCCCCCTTCGTCGACGTCGTCGCCGACGCGGCCGGGCAGAAGGGCACCGGGCGCTGGACCGTACAGACCGCGCTGGACCTGGCCTCCCCGGTCACCGCGATCGCCCAGGCGACGTTCGCCCGCGCCGCCTCCGGCCGCCGCGAACTGCGCGCCGCGTACGCCGGTCTGCCGGGCGGCACGACCCCGCCGCTCAGCGCCACCGAGGCCGACCGCTTCGCCTCCCGCGTCGAACACGCCCTGTACGCCTCGAAGGTCATCGCCTACGACCAGGGCTGGACGATGATCCAGGACGCGGCCGCCGAGTACGGCTGGAAGATCGACCTCGGCGCGGTGGCCCGGATCTGGCGGGGCGGCTGCATCATCCGCGCGTCCTTCCTGGACCGGATCCGCGCGGCGTACCGGGCCGACCCGGACCTCGTCAGCCTGCTGGCCGAGAAGGAGTTCGCGAGGGAGATCGCCGACGCGCAGGTGCCGTGGCGGGAGACGGTGGCGTCGGCGGCCCGCCGGGGCATCCCGGTCCCGGCCTTCTCCGCGGCCCTGTCCCACTACGACACCCTTCGCGCCGACCGGCTCCCGGCGGCCCTCCTCCAGGGCCAGCGCGACTACTTCGGCGCCCACACCTACGGCCGTACGGACCGGGAGGGCGCCTTCCACACCCACTGGTCGACCGAGGGCCGCCCGGAAACCCAGAGCTGAACAACGCGCCCCGTCAGGGGCGCGGGGAACTGCGCGACAAGCCACGACGGCGCCGCGGACGGCTGAGCACCGTTCGACGCATGACGGTCCGTCGTGGCCGATCGCTCAGTTCCCCGCGCCCCTCACGGGGCTCTGACGGCCTCGGCCGGCGGCACCCGCAGGGCTCTTCTCGTCGGCAGCTCGATCGTGACGTACGACGTGACGACCACCGTCACCGCGGCCGCCGGCGCCGGCCACCCCGGCCCCGCCGGCCACGGCCGGTCCAGGAAGCCCTCGCCCAGCAGCACCAGCGGCAGCGCGGACAGCGCGGCCCCCGACACCAGCGCCGCCGCCGCGATCACCCCGGCCTCCCTGCGCATCATCGCGAGGATCTGCCTCGGCGTCGTACCGACCAGCCGCAGCGCGGCGATCTCCGTGCGGCGCTGGGCCGTCGCCGCGACCAGCCGGTTGGCGATGCTGAGCAGGAGATAGCCGAGCAGGACGACGATGACGGCGAGGTTCACCCACACCTCGGGCGGGGTGTCCGCGCCCGCCTCCGGGGCGGTGTCCGAGAGGGCGAGGCCGGGCCGGGCGGCGGCCAGCGCGGTGAGCCCGCGCTCGGCGGTGGCCGTGCCGTCGGTGCGGACGAGGAGGCTCTGGTCGAGCCCGGACGTGGTGTGCCCGGCGGCCAGGTCGCGGGAGAGGACGACCGGGCCGAAGCCGAGCCCGCGGTCGTAGACGGCCACCACTCTCGCCTCGACGGGCGCGCCGTCGCCGAGGAACAGCCTGACGCGGGAGCCGAGTCCGGCGTCGCGCGGGCCCGCCACCTCGCTGCTGACGGCGACCGTGGCACCGGTCAGACCGGCGAGGCCGCCCTGGGTCACGCCGAGGTCCAGGACGTCCCGCGCGGCGGGGGTGAGGATCAGCGCGGCCGCGGACTCGGTGTCGGTGTCGCCGAACTGGCGGTACGGCCAGACGACGGTGGTCGTGCCGACCGGGGCCGCCGCCCGCACCCCGGGCAGCCGTCGTACCGCGGCGAGCGTGTCCGTCGGCAGCCCGCCGAGGGCCGCCGCGCTCAGCCGATACTGGCCGAGCGTCCCGGTGCGGGTGTCGTCCGAGGTCGCGGCCAGCACGGTGGTCTGGGCGAGGGCGTATGTCAGCACGAACACCACCGCCATGGCGAGCGGGCTGACCACCCCGGTGACGCGCTGTGCGTACGCCCGGACGTTGGACAGCGCCAGCCAGGTCGGCGCGGACACCCCCGGGCGCAGCCGTCGTACGACCGCTTCGCCCGCCGCCCGGACCAGCGCGGGGCCGGCCAGGGCCAGGCCGATCGCGGCGACGATGCCCGCGATGGAGGTGGCCGAGGCGCCGATCGCGGTGCGTTGCAGCAGCGGGGTGACGGACAGGGCGCAGGAGGCGGCGATCAGGAGCAGGCCCGCGGCCGTGCGGGGGCGGGAGGGGGCGCGGGGCTCGCTGCGGGACTCGGCGACCGCCTCCGTGGCCGGCATTTTTGAGGTGCGCCAGGCCGCGCAGCGGGCCGCGGTCCGGACGACCGCGACCAGGAGGAGGACGGTGGCCAGGGCCGGGAACGGGCTGAGCGTGAGGGGGAGTCGGTCGGGGAGGACGTCACGGTGGACGAGCAGGGTGCGGAACCGGTCGGCCAGCAGGTAGCCGAGGGCGATGCCGGGGACCAGGGCCACGGCGGCGACGGCCGTCGACTGGGCCGCCGCCAGCCGCCGGATCTGCCGCGGGGTCGCCCCGACGGCCCGCATCAGCGCGAGGTCGCGACGCTGCCCGGCGATCGCCACGCCCAGCGCGCCGGTCGTCACGAACCCGGTGATCAGCAGGACGATCCCGGCGAGCGACCCGGCGAGGAGGACGAGCAGGGAGCGAGCGGATCCCACGCCGGGGGCCACGGCCGTACCGCGGTCGGCCCCGGTGAGCACCTTGAGCCCGCTGCCGGCGACCACTCCACGAACCTCCGCCGCGACCCGCTCCCGGTCCCCGGGGAAGACCCGGAGCCCGATGAGGTCGACGGTGCCGGCGCGGGGTGCGGCGGTGTGAGCCGACGATGCGGTGCGGGCCGGGCCGCCGGTGCGGGCCGAGACGGTGCCCCGGATGGCGAGGGCCGACCCGCCTGTGACCACGGCGGACCGGGGTACGGCCACGACCGCCCCGCCTGCCACCGCGCCCGCGTCTGCGTCTGTGCCCGCGTTCGCGTTCGTGCCCACGTCTGCGTCTGCGTCTGCGTCTGTGCCCGCGTTCGCGTTCGTGCCCGCGTCTGCGTCTGTGCCCGCGTTCGCGTTCGTGCCCACGTCTGCGTCTGCGTCTGCGTCTGCGTCTGCGCCCGTGTCCGTGCCTGCGTCTGCGCCCGTGTCCGTGCCCACACCCGCGCCCGTGTCTGTGCCCACACCCGCGTTCGCGTCCGTGCCCGTGCCCACACCCGTGTCCGTGCCCGCGCCCATGCCCCCCTCCCCGCTCGCGGCGGAGGGCTTCTTCGGTGCTCGGTTCGACAGTTGTGTCGCTCTCGTGTCGGTGAAGTAGATCTCCGCGTCCGGGGAGTGGACCAGGGCCGTGACCCGGTAGGCGGTGGCCGCGTGGCCGTTCGCGGTGATGTGGACGCAGTCGCCGACGGACAGGCCGGTCGTCGCGGCCACCGCCACCTCCGTGGGGGTCGCCGGGGCCCGGCCCTCGACGCGGGCGTCGGCGAGCAGCCTCGTCGAGGACCAGCCGTGTCCGGCCGCCGCCGGGTCCTGGCCGGCGGCGGCCGGGAGCAGCCGGCCGTGCGGGTCCGTCACGGCGGCCGGGAAACCGAGGTCCCCGACCGCGAGGACGACGCCGGGCAGCCTCGCCAGGCGGGCGGTGAGGCCGGCCGGGACCGTGGCCCGTTCGGGCAGGGCGATCGGCAGGTCGCCGGCGACGTGGTACTCCTGATCGGCGGCGACCACGACGTCCGCGCCGCCGAGGCGCCCCGGGGGCAGCCGGGAGCGGAGCCCGGACTCGGCCAGCACCCCGGTGGCGGTGATCAGCGCGGCGGCGCCCAGCACCGCGCAGGCCACCGCCAGCAGCGAGGAGATCCGGTGCGCGGCCATCCGCAGGGCGAACTGGAACATGGCTAGCGGTCTCCCAACGCGGCGAGCCTGGCGGCCAGTCGGCCCGCCATCGGGTGGTGCAGGGTCTCCACGACCCGGCCGTCGGCCATCACCAGGGCGGTGTGCGCGCGGGCCGCGGCGGCCGGGTCGTGGGTGACCATCACGACCGTCTGGCCGAGGTCGTCGACCAGGGCCCGGAGCAGGTCGAGGACCTGGTGGGCGCTGCGCAGGTCGAGCGCGCCGGTCGGCTCGTCGGCGAACACCACCGCCGGGCGCGCGGCCAACGCCCGTACCAGCGCGGCACGTTGCTGCTGGCCACCGGAGAGTTCGGCGGGGCGGTGGTGCAGGCGGTCGGCCAGCCCGACCCGTTCGACCAGGGTGCGGATCCAGTCCCGGTCGGGGCGGCGGGCGGCCAGCCGCAGCGGCAGCGTGATGTTGTCCTCGACGGAGAGGGAGGGGATCAGGTTGTAGGCCTGGAAGACGAAACCGACGCGCTCCCGGCGCAGTTCGGTGCGCCTGGTCTCGTTCAGCCCGGCGATCTCCCGGCCGTCGATGCGGACGCTGCCCGACGTCGGGGCGTCCAGGCCGGCCGCGCAGTGCATCAGCGTGCTCTTGCCGGAGCCGGAGGGGCCCATCACGGCGAGGAAGGTGCCGTGTTCCACGGTGAGCGACACGTCGTCCAGGGCCCGCACCCCGCCCGGGTACGTTCTGCCGACGCCCGCGAGCGCGATGGCCGGGGCCCGCCGGGCGGTGTCGACGGCGGCCGTGCTCATCGGCGGCCGCGCAGCCGGCGCAGGACCAGGGCGCCCGCGCTGAGCAGGGTCACCGCTCCGCAGGCCACGTTGGTCCAGGGGGCCGCGCCGCCGTAGGAGGTGGCCATGTCGGCGGCCGCGCTGAGCACGAGCAGGGACCAGAGCAGGGCCCGGGTGAGGTCCACGTCGCCGGTCCGGTCGCCCCGCTGGTCGGCGGGCGGGGTGCCGGTGAGGCGGTAGGGGTCGGGGTGGGCCACGGGGAACCTCCTGCTGGGTGCCGACGTCCGGGGGTACGGGCACCGACGCTACGGACCGTGGCCTCCGCGGCCGATCCCGCACACCGCCGGACCCGGGGTACAGCAGGCTGTACCTTTCCGGACTCCGGTCCCCCTCGAACTGCCGTACGCCTTAGGGTCGTTGACGTAGAGGAGAGGGGCTGCGGATGGCTGTCACCGGCACCCGGCCGGACCGCACGGGCGGCGCCGCGGGCGGGCCGGGGGACGGCGGCGAGGGGGTGCGGGCCCTCGCCGGGCGGACGGCGCGGGCGGCCGGCGGCGCGCTCGCGGAACTCGTCGGCGGGCTCGGTACGGCCGCGACGGCCCTGCTCCTGCTCCTGCTGCTGGCGGCAGCCGCGGTGACCGCGCCGCTGGGCATCGGCCTGCTGCCGGCGTCCCCGCTGCTGCGCGCGCTGCACGCGCTGGCCGGGCGGGAACGCGAACGGCTCGGGCGGCGCGGCCCCGAGGTCCCGGCCCCGGAGCCGGTCCCGCCGACCCGGCTGCGGACCGCCCTCGGCGACCCCACCACCCGGCGGGAGCTGCGCTGGCTGGCCCGGCACGGCACCGCCGGGCTGCTGCTGGGCCTGGCCGGCTTCCTGCTGCCGCTGTCCGCCGTCCGGGACACGGCGTTCCCGCTGTACTGGCGGTTCATGCCGAGCGACACCACCGCCACCTCCGTCGGCTTCGGCGTCGCGCACTCCTGGCCGGACGCCTTCGCCGTCTGCGCGTTCGGGATCGGCTCGATCGCCGTCATCATGGGCCTGACGCCCGGCATGGCCCGGCTCCAGGCGGCCCCCGGCCGGTCGCTGCTCGCCGCCGGACCCGACCAGGACCTCTTCCTGCGGGTCGCGGAACTCACCGCCACCCGGGCCGCCGCGCTGGACGCCCACGCCACCGAACTCCGGCGCATCGAGCGGGCGTTGCACGACGGCACGCAGAACCGGCTGGTGTCGGTCACCGTGCTGCTCGGCGCCGCCCGCCGGCAGGTGGCGCGTGATCCGTCCCGCGCCGAGGAGATCCTGGAGCGCGCCCAGTCCGCCGCCGAGCAGGCGCTGGCCGAACTGCGCACGGTCTCGCGGAGCATCCTGCCGCCGGTGCTGGACGACCGAGGTCTCGCCGGGGCGCTCTCCGGCCTCGCCGCCGACTGTCCGGTGCCCTGCCGCGTCGACGTGGACGCGACCGAACGCTGTGTCGCCTCCGTCGAGGCGACCGCCTACTTCGTCGTCGCCGAGGCCCTGACCAACGTCGCCAGGCACAGCGGCGCCGGGTCGGTCACCGTGACCGTCCGGGCCCGGGGCGGACGGCTGCGCCTCACCGTCGCCGACGACGGCCGGGGCGGCGCCGAGGAGACCGCCGGCTCCGGCCTCACCGGCATCCGCCGCCGCGTCGCGGCCCACGACGGCACCCTCCGCCTGACCAGCCCACCCGACGGCCCGACAACCCTGGAAGTGGACCTGCCCAGTGGATCGTGAAACCCCGGCACCCGACGAGACACACCCCCCGCGACCCCTACCGCCGCACGACGCCACCGCACCGGCCGGCGGCGCGCGGGTGATCGGCGGCGCGCGGCCCCGCGGCGACGAGCACGCGACGCACGGCGGTGCCCGGCCGGTCGGCGGCGTGCAGGCGGGCCCTGGTGTCCGCCGCGCCCTGCGGATCGTGATCGCCGAGGACGACCCCCTGCTCCGTGCGGGGGTGGCTCTGTTGTTGCGGGCCGAGGGGATGGAGGTGGCCGCGGCCGTCGGGACTCCGGACGCGGCGCTGGATGCCGTGGAGGCGTATGCGCCTGATGTCGCCGTCCTCGATGTGCGGATGCCGCCCACCCATACCGACGAGGGCATCCGCGCGGCCGTCGAGGCCCGGCGCCGGCACCCCGGTCTCGCCGTCCTCGTGCTGTCCGCGTACGTCGAGCAGAGCTTCGCCACCCAGCTGCTCACCGGCGGGGTCGGCGGGCTCGGCTATCTGCTCAAGGAACGGGTGGGCCGGGTCGAGGAGTTCCTGGACGCCCTGCACCGGGTGGCGTCCGGCGGCACCGCGATCGACCCGGAGGTCGTCGCCCAGCTCTTCACCCGGTCCCGCCAGGACACCCGCCTGGAACGGCTGAGCCCGCGCGAGCGCGACGTACTGGCGCTGATGGCGGAGGGCCTCGGCAACTCCGCGATCGCCGAACGGCTCGTCGTCACCGACGGTGCCGTGCACAAGCACATCCGGTCCATCTTCGCGAAGCTCGACCTGTCCCCGGCCGACCGGCTGGACCGCCGGGTCGCGGCGGTCCTGCACTATTTGGAGGACCCCCGGGTGCGCCCGCGCTGAGGCACTTTCAGCGGGTCAGACCCGGACGCCGAACATGAACGGGCCGCCGATGGTGGACATCGACTCGTAGCGGACGACCGTGCCGGTGCGCGGCGCGTGCAGGATCTGTCCGTTGCCCGCGTAGAGGCCCACGTGGTGCAGGTCGTTGAAGAAGAAGACCAGGTCGCCGACCTGGAGCTCCGAGGCCGAGTAGATCTTGGTACCGATCGTCGACTGGGACTCGGAGGTGCGCGGGATGGAGACGCCGGCCTGCGCGTAGGCCCAGGAGGTCAGGCCCGAGCAGTCGAAGGAGGAGGGGCCGGTGGCGCCGTAGACGTACGGGGTGCCGAGCCTGGTCTTGGCGGCGGCGAAGGCGGCGGCGGCCCTGCCGGTTGCGGAGGTGTCGTCGCCCAGGTCCACCCGCGCGCTGGAGGAGCGGCTGGCCCGGTCCTGCTCGGCGGTGAGGGCGGCCTTCTCGGCGGCGGTCAGGCTGTTGAGCAGCTTCTGCGCCTCGGCCAGCTTGGCCTGGACTTCCTTCTTCTTCTTGGCGAGTTCGGTACGGGTGCTGGCCAGGTCCTTGAGCTTGCCGGTCGCCTCCGCCCGCTCCTGCGCCAGTTCGCGCTGCTTGGCCTGGATCTTCTTCAGCGTCTCGACCTGCTGGCTGCTCAGCTGGTCGAGGGTGGAGGCCTTGTCCAGGTAGCTGTCCGGGTCGGAGGAGAGGAACAGCTGCAGGGACGGGTCGAGGCCGCCGCTGCGGTACTGGGCGGTGGCCATGGAGCCGATGCCGTCCCGGAGTTCGTTCAGCTCGTCCTGCCCGCGTGCGACCGAGTCCTGGAGCGCGGATATCTGCTTCTGCAGCTTCTCCTGCTTCTCCTTGGCCCCGTTGAACTTCTCGGTGGCCTGCTCGGCCTCCTCGTACAGCTTGTCGACCCGGGACTTCACCTCGCTCTTGCTCGGCTTCTCGCTGGGCGCGGCGTTGGCCGCCTGAGCGCTGAGGGCCACGGCAGCGGCGGCCGCGGAGGTGAGCACAGTGACGCGGGCACGGCCCGGCTGCTTGGCACGACGATGGGACGCCACGGAGGCGAGCTCCTTCCGAGCAGAGGTTCGGGCAACAGACCCTAATGACTCTCTTACGTTCAGTTCAAATCTTCGCATGAAAATTCTTGGCCGGAACTGATCGAAGGGAACTGCTTCCTGACATCACATCGAACGGAAGGGTCTGGTGATTGTAAAGAACCTTGACAGTCAATTGGTCTAGTCCAACTATGGGCGTCCATGAGACGCACTCGTGCCCTGCACGCCCTGCCCGCAACCGCCCTGTCCGCCGCGCTCGTTGCCCTCGGGGCGGGCGCCGCACACGCGGCCCCCGGCGCCGCCCCGCATCCCGCCACGCATGCGGCGAAGCCGATGCCCGCCCACGTCGCGGCGCCCTACTTCGAGGCCTGGACCGGCGAGAGCCCCGCCGCGCTCGCCGCCGAGTCCGGCAACAAGTACCTCACCCTGGCCTTCCTCCAGACCCCGAACGCGGGCTCCTGCACCGCCGACTGGAACGGCGACGCCACCCAGCCCGTCGGCCCGGGGACCTTCGGCGCCGACATCGCCGCGCTCCAGGCCCGTGGCGGCAACGCCATCCCCTCCTTCGGCGGCTACAGCGCCGACACCACCGGCACCGAACTCGCCGACAGCTGCACCGACGTGGACGCGATCGCCGGCGTCTACGAGAAGCTCGTCACGACGTACGGCATCAGCCGTATCGACCTCGACGTCGAGGCGGACTCCCTCGCGAACACGGCCGGTATCGACCGCCGCAACAAGGCGATCGCCAAGGCCGAGCGCTGGGCCGAACGCACCGGCCGTCCGCTCCAGTTCTCCTACACCCTGCCGACCACCACCAAGGGGCTGGAGGCCGACGGACTGGCCGTCCTCCAGAACGCCGTCGCCAACCACGCGCGCGTGGACGTCGTGAACATCATGACCTTCGACTACTACGACGGCGCCGCCCACGACATGGCCGCCGACACCAGGACCGCGGCCGACGGCCTGCACACCCAACTCCAGGCCCTCTACCCGCACAAGAGCGCCAAGGACCTGTGGGGCAGCGTCGGCGTCACCGAGATGCCCGGCATCGACGACTTCGGTCCCGCGGAGACCTTCACCACCCAGAACGCCGCGACGGTCGAGCGCTGGGCCGCCGCCCGGGGCATCGACACCCTCTCGTTCTGGGCCCTCCAGCGCGACAACGGCGGCTGTGTCGGCACCGGCGGCGCCAATGCCTGCTCCGGGATCGCCCAGGACACCTGGTACTTCAGCCACACCTTCGCCCGCTTCGCCGGCCCGCGCGGGTAGGCCCGCGGCCACCGCCGCACCGGGTCCCCGCGCACGACCGGACCGTGCGCGGGGAGCGGCGCTACGGATTGACGACCGTCCCGCCGAAGGTGACGTTCAGCTTGCCGGAGGAGGCGAAGGACCAGCCGAGGGCGCCCGAGTAGGAGGCGCACCGGGAGCCGTTGGTGCCGGTCCAGAACTGGTTGGAGCTGTCGGCGTCACCGACGGTCTTGTCGTTGGAGCCGCTGACCGCGAACCGGCACGAGGTGTCGGTCCGGAACACCGAAGTGCCCTTGTCGAACGAGAAGTTGCGTTCGGCGTTGTCGATGCCCACGTTGTTCGAGACGGTCATCGTGCCGGGGTTGCTGTTGTAGGTGAACCCGTGGTGCCCGTTGGCGTAGGCGATGTCGTGCTGCACCACGTGGTTGACGGCGATGTCGTCGCCGCCCAGCTTGTAGCCGTTGCGGTCGCCGTCCCCGCTCTGACTGCCGTCGCTCAGCGTGCCGTTGCGGTAGGAGAGCGAGTACTCGATGGTGACCGGCCCGATGGCTCCCGTGTCGGTCTTGGTGTACAGGTCCCAGCCGTCGTCGATGTTGTTGTGCGAGACGTCGTACCGGAAGACGTTCCCGGTCCCGGTGGTCAGTTTGGACGCGAATCCGTCCGCGTCCTCGCCGTCGCTGTCGGCGTTGTCGTGCGACTCGGAGCTGACGACCAGGTTGTCGGCCGGCCACTGGCTGCTGGGCGTGCTGGAGGAGATCCGGCCGAGCTGGAGCCCTGTGTCGCGGTTGTACGCGGTCACGGCGCGCTCGATGACGTTGTTGCTGCCGCCGACGTAGATGCCGTTGTCGCCCGCGTGCTGGACGGTGAGGCCGTACAGGTGCCAGTAGTTCGCGTAGAGCTGGATGCCCCGGTTCGACGAACTCTCGCTCTGCGCCGAGAAGTCGAGGACCGGGGTCTCGCCCGGGTAGGCGGAGAGGGTGGTGAGCGCGCCGGAACTGCCGTTGGAACCGGCCGGGATGGTCACGGTGGAGGAGTAGGCGTACGTCCCGCCGCGCAGGTAGATCGTGCCGCCGGCGGCGATACGGCTGATCGCCGAGGTGAGCGTGGTCGGTGCGGACTGGGTGCCGGCCGCGCTGTCGGTGCCGCCCGGCGACACGTACAGCACGCTGGACGCGGCCTGCGCCGGGTTGCCGGACAGCGCGACGACCGTGCCGGCGAGCAGGCCGACGGCCGCGATGACTGGTCTCACGTGCATCGTTCGTCTCCGTTCGTCTCCGTCTGGAACCTTGCGGAAAGCGCTTTCTCTGCGAAGCTAGGAGGGTGTCGAGGGCGCGTCAATAGTCATGTATGTAATAGCAGTTCATAAATGTGATCGACGGGAGGGGTGGTGGACGATTGCGGCCTCCTGGATCGCCGACCATTACTTCGATGGTGATCGGAATAGTCGGCGGCGGTCTGCCGGTTGTCCGGGACATGGACGAGACTCCTCGCAAGATCGACCTGGGTGCCATCGGTGTGTGGCGCCACGACCCGACGGAACCCGGCCTCGCCGCCGAGCTGGAACGCCTCGGCTACGGCACGCTGTGGCTGGGCAATGTGACCGACCCCGACCTGACCGCGGCCGAGCGGCTGCTCGACGCCACCGAGACCCTGGTTCTCGCCACCGGCATCGTGAACATCTGGTCCAGCCCGGCCGACCGGATCGCCCGCGCGTACCGGCGCATCGCCGAACGCCACCCGGACCGCTTCCTGCTGGGCATCGGCGCGGGCCACCCGGAGGCGACGAAGGAGTTCGTACGGCCGTACGAAGCCCTCAACGCGTACCTGGACGTCCTCGACGCGGGCGGTGTCCCGGTCGCCCGCCGGGCACTCGCCGCCCTCGGCCCCCGCGTGCTGCGCCTGGCCGGCGACCGTACGGCGGCCGCCCACCCCTACCTCGTCACCCCCGAACACAGCCGCCGGGCCCGTGACCTGCTCGGCGCCGGCCCCCTTCTCGCCCCCGAACAGAAGGTGGTCCTGGAGACGGACCGCGCCAGGGCCCGCGCGATCGGCGACGCCACGCTCGGCTTCTACCTGGGCCTGACCAACTACGTCGGCAACCTGCGCCGCCTCGGCTTCGACGACACCGACTTCGCGGACGGCGGCAGCGACCGCCTCTTCGACGCGCTGTTCGTGCACGGCGACCCGGCGCGGGTGGCGCACGGCGTCCGGGCGCATCTGGACGCGGGCGCCGACCACGTGGCGCTCCAGGTGCTGCACGCCGCCGGCGCCGACCCGCTGCCGGCGTACCGGGAGCTGGCGGGGGCGCTGGGGCTGAAGAGCGCGTAGCCCTCCGGGTTCAGAGACCGGTGAGCAGGGCGTCGAGCGGTGCGGGTACCCGGTCGGGGTCGAGGGCCTCGACCAGTACCCGGCCGTAACGGATCTTGCGGCCGGACGTCGTACCGAGGAAGCGGCGCAGTTGCTGCTGCGGGGTGCGGCCCTGCTGGGCGGGCTGGTTCAGGAAGGTGCGCAGGGCCCGGCGGTCGCCCTCGGCATGGGCGAGTTCGGCGACCCGGGGCGGGCCGAGGGCGCGGACCAGTTCGTCCTCCAGGTCGGCCACGCAGACGAAGAAGCCGTGCCGGGCGGCACCGGCCCGCTCCAGGCCGCGGGTGTAGTAGGGGCGTTCGCGTTCGTCGCAGAGCCCGGTCAGGCGCAGGCCCAGACCGGGCGGTCCGAGGAGGCGGGCGAACCGGCCGACGTTCATCGCCCCGCCCATCGACAGCACGCAGACCCCTTCGGCCGCCAGGTCCCGGCCGCGCCGGGCGGCCAGCGCGTCGACGGCCGCGAGGTCACTGGGCCCTTCGAGCAGCACGGCGACACGGACCCCGACCCGGCCGACGAGCTCACGCACGGGCCCCTCGGGACCACCACCGACCCACGAACGGACGGCCTCACGGAAGGCGGGCATGTCCGGGGTGCCTGGTGCGCCAGAGGTGTCTGGAGTGAGTGGTGCGCGTGGTGTGGGTGGTGCGTCTGAGGTGCCTGGGGTGTGCGGCGCGCGCGGTGTGGGTGGTGCGCCCGAGGTGCTCGGAGTGCGCGGCGTGCGCGGTGTGGGCGAGGTGAGCGCCGCGCGGGGTGCGCGGGGCGTGTCCGCCGGGTCTCTCGGGCCCGCCACGGCTCCCGTCGGGGCTGCGGTGTCCGCGGTTGCCGGTGGTGTCCTCGGCGCGTTCGCCGCGTTCGCTGTACTCCCGGTACTTGCCGTGCAGCCCGCGTTGGTCGTGCCCGCCGTGTTGGTCGTGCCGGTCGTGCCGCCTGTCGTGCCCTCCGTACCCGTCGTGTTCGTCATGGGGCGAGTCTCCGCCCGGTCCGGTGGCGGGGCCACGGAATATCCGTGGCCGCGCCGTGCTCGGGGCCGGTGGTTCAGGCGATGCGGGTTCCGGTGCCGCCGACGTGGACGCGTGGGTCGCCCGCGCGCAGGGTGACCGTGAGTTCGCCGGGGCGGCCCAGGTCCTCGCCCTGGTGGAGGGTGAGGACGGTGTCCTCGGGGACCAGGCCGAACTCGCGGGCGTACGCCCCGAACGCGGCGGCCGCGGCGCCGGTCGCCGGGTCCTCGACGACCCCGCCGACGGGGAACGGGTCACGCACGTGGAAGACGGTGGCCGACTCCCGCCACACCAGCTGGACCGTGGTCAGGTCCAGACGGTGCATCAGCGCTTCGAGGCGCGCGAAGTCGTACGCCAGGGCCGCGAGACGGGCGCGGGTCGCCGCCGCGAGGACGAGATGGCGGGCGCCGGCGAACGCGACGCGGGGCGGGAAGGCGGGGTCGAGATCGGCGGCCGGCCAGTCGAGCGCGGCGAGCGCCTCCGCGAGGTCGGCGTCGGCGATCTCCTCGGTGTGCGGCTCGACGCTGGTGAGCGTGGCCCGGACCGCCCCGTCCTCCTCGGTCACCGCCACCGGCACGGTGCCGGCGCGGGTCGCGAACACCAGCTCCCCGGGGCCGGTCCGCTCGGCGAGCGCGACGGCGGTCGCGATGGTGGCGTGCCCGCAGAACGGCACCTCGGCCTTGGGGCTGAAGTAGCGGATGGTGTACGCCCGTCCGGCCCGGCCGTCGAGCCCCTCCGGGGGCGCGGTCAGGAACGCGGACTCCGAGTAGCCGAGTTCGGCGGCGATGGCGAGCATGTCCCCGTCGTCCAGTCCGCGGGCGTCCAGCACGACACCGGCGGGGTTGCCGCCCTCGGGGGAACCGGAGAAGGCGGTGTAGCGCAGGATTTCGGGCCGTTGCGCATTCGTCGTCATGGCCACGGCAACATGAGGCGGACCGGCGGCTATTCCTGGCCGTGGTGGTGGGTGGCGGTGATGCCGGCGAGGACGAGATCCACGCCGGCGAGGAACTGCTCGCGGTCGTCGTGCCCGCGCATCTGGTCCGCGACGGCCCGGGTGAACGGGTACTCGTCGGGGTCGAGTTCCCCCCACGCCCTCGACACCGTGTCGATGAAGCGGTCGCGGTCCACGCCGGGCGGCAGGCTGCGGGCGCTCGCGTTGTTCGCGGCGTTCTGGCCGGCGGCGCCGAGGATGTAGTGCACCAGGGCCGAGGTCACCGTGAACCAGCTGCTCTCGGGCACGTCGAGGGCCCGGACCCGGCGGCCGATGCTCTCGAAGATCCGTGGTGTCACCGTCCCCCAGGGGCTGCGGGAGAGCTGTGCGGCGAGCTGTGTCGCGAGCCACGGATGCCGTGCGATCGCGTCGAACAGCCCGAGCGCCACGCCTCGGATGTCGTCCTGCGGTGAGGCCGGGGGCTCGGTCGTCCCGGGCTCACCGGTCGCCGGTCGCGACCCTTCGGTGGCGGCCCCGACGGTCCCGGTGGCGGCCCCGACGGTCCCGGCGACCGTTCCGACGGTCACGGCGGCGGCGATGACCGCGTCGGTGGCGGCGCCGAGCAGCTCGTCCTTGTTCGCCACGTGCCAGTAGATCGCCCCGGGGCCGGTGGCCAGTCGTTCGGTCAGGGCCCGGAACGTCAGCCCGCTCTCGCCGGCCGTGTCGAGCAGCTCGACGGCGGCCTCGACGATGCGCTCGCGGGAGAGCGCCTCTGTACGCCGCTGTGACCGGCGCGTCCGCGTTGCCATGGCGCCATCTTGACATGGCTGGAGCGCCGTTCCAACATGGAACGACATTCCAGGTTGGAATGTCGTTCCAGAGTGTCGGCCCCGAGAGGCCGGCCCCGCCCCCGCCCGATCCGAGGAGTTCCCATGCGCACCCCCGTCACGATCATCGGAGCCGGACTCGGCGGCCTCACGCTCGCCCGCGTCCTGCACGTCCACGGCATCCCGGCCACCGTCTACGAGGCGGAGGGCTCGGCCACGGCACGCGCACAGGGCGGGATGCTCGACATCCACGAGCACAACGGCCAGCCGGCGCTCCGGGAGGCGGGCCTGTACGAGGAGTTCCGCGCCCTCGTCCTGGCGGGGCGGGAGGCGACCCGCGCCCTCGCCCCTGACGGGACCGTGCTGTTCGAGGAGGCCGACGACGGCACGGGGAGCCGCCCCGAGGTGCTCCGCGGCGAACTGCGCCGGATCCTGCTGGCCTCGCTTCCGGCCGGCACCGTCCGGTGGGGCCACAAGGCCGACGGCGTCCGCGCCCTGGGCGGGGGCCGCCACGAGGTGACGTTCGCCGACGGCACCGCCGTCACCACGGACCTGCTGGTCGGCGCGGACGGCGCGTGGTCCCGGGTGCGGCCGTCGCTCTCCGCCGCCCTGCCCGCCTACACCGGCACCTCGTTCGTCGAGACCTACCTGTTCGACGCCGACACCCGGCACCCGGCCGCCGCGAAGGCGGTCGGCGGCGGGGCGATGTTCGCGCTCGCGCCGGGGAAGGGCATCCAGGCCCACCGGGAGACTGGCGGGACCCTCCACACGTACGTGGCGCTGCGCAGGCCGCAGGAGTGGTTCGCCGCAGCGGGGTTCGCTGCAGCGGGGTTCACCGAAGCGGGGTTCGCTGCAGCGGGGTTCGCCGAAGCGGGGTTCGCCGAAGCGGGGTTCACCGGTGCCACGTCAGCTGCCGACTCCGCCGCCACGCCCGCCGGGCGGATCGCCGCGGAGTTCGCCGGATGGGCGCCCGAGCTCACCGCGCTCATCACCGACGCCGACACCGCCCCGGTGCTGCGCCCGCTGTACACGCTGCCCGCGGAGCACCGGTGGGACCGGGTGCCGGGGGTGACCCTGCTCGGTGACGCGGCCCACCTCATGATCCCGAACGGCGAGGGCGCCAACCTGGCGATGTACGACGGCGCCGAACTCGGCAAGGCGCTCGCCGCCCGGCCCGACGACACCGAGGCCGCGCTCACCGCGTACGAGCGGGCCATGTTCGCGCGCGGCGCCGCGGAGGCCGCCGACGCCGCCGACCTCCACGAGCACATGCTCGGCGACGACTCCCCGCACGGCCTGATCGCCATGTTCACCGGGGCCGGACAGGCCGGGTGAGCCTCGGTCACGACATCGCGGCGGCCCCCTCGCCCCGGACGAAGACCGGCTTGAGGTGCTTCTCCGGCAGGGCCTCGGGGAGCTGTTCCCAGTCGAGGACATGGGAGACGACCCGGCCCGGGTCGACCGTGCCGGAGCCGGCCAGGGCGAGGGCGTCGGGGATGTGGGCGCGGACGTTGTCGCGGGCGATGCGGAGGGTGACGCCCGTGAGGTACATGTCGAGGAGGGGGAGTTCGCCGGGGCGGAAGTGGTTGCCGGCGGACTCGCAGACGCCCTCCGGGGCGAGGGACCTGACCGCGAGCGCCAACTGGTCGACCCGGCCGGTCGCCTCCACCGCGATGTCGAAGCCGTGGTGGATCGGCGGGTCGAGGGTCTCGGCCGTGACGGCGCCGAAGCCCCGGGCGATCTCCCGGTGCCCGGGGTCGGGGTCGACGTGGAGGACGGTGGACGCGCCCAGCGCGCGGGCGATGTCGGCGACGTACAGCCCGATGCTGCCGCGGGCCACCACCAGGACCCGGGCACCCGGCCGGCTCCTCAGGTGCGGGGCCACCAGGCGCCACGACAGCGACCAGTTGTCGCTCGCCGAGGCCATGGCCACCGGATCGAGCCCGGCGGGGAGCGGTACGAGCATGGCGTCGGCGTACGGGACCCGGACCAGGTCGGAGAAGAGACCGCCCCAGGTACCGCCGATCGGGGCGCCGTACATCGCCATGTGCGGGACGGCCGTGCAGTGCGCGGTGCGGCCGGCCCGGCAGTGCCCGCAGCCGCCGCAGCTGACGGACCAGGGGACGACCACCAGGTCGCCGGGGCGTACGACGGTCACCGCGTCGCCGGTCGACACCACCCTGGCCACGCACTCGTGCCCGAGCGCGAACGGCGGGTCGATGAAGCTGTGTCCCGCCAGGATCGCGGTGTCCACATCGCACGAGGTCGCCGCGACGGGGGCCACGATCGCCTCGCCGTCGCCGCGCAGCTTCGGGTCCGGGGCCTCGCGCCACTCGACGGTGTTGCGGGCGACGTAGGTCAGTTCACGCATCGGCTCGCGCACCCTCCGCCAGTGCCGCCAGGTCGGCGTACCGGACGACCGAGCCGCCCGCGCCCCAGGTGCCGTCCGGCTGCTCGTGCACCAGGACCCACACGCGCAGGGCGTCGGCCGGGTCGGCCGCGGTGAGGCCGGCCGCCGTCAGCACGGTCCGGGTGGCGTCCTGGACCAGCCCGGCCCGGCGCCGCTCGGACAACGCGCCCGCGGGAACCGTGACCTCCACCAGGAAGCGGGGCGCGTCGTCCTCGGCGGTGGTCTGGGCGCCGTCCGGCAGCTCGACGAGGTGACTCCACGCCTGGGCACGGAAGAAGGGCGTGTCGGGTGCGCCCTCCCAGCGCAGCAGTACGGCGGCCAGGTCCCGCCGGACGGTCCTGCGGCCCTCGTCGGTCAGCGAGCCGGACGGGGCGGTGAGCCGGATCAGGGGCATGGGTCTCCTCCATGACGAAGCGCGGATGCCGACGACCGCGGCGGTTATGACGGTCGTTATAGAGCGAGGCCATGCTAGACTATGACGATCGTTATAACCAGTGGGTCCGGAGGGAGCGGAAGCGTGGGCAAGTCCGGTGGGCCGTCGCGGGATCGCATCGTGGCCGGAGCGGCCGACCTGATCAGCCGGCGCGGCCTGAACGCCACAAGCATCCGTGAGCTGGCCAGACACGCCGACGCGCCGCTCGGTTCGACGTACCACTACTTCCCCGACGGCAAGCAGCAGCTCGCGACGGAGGCGGTGCGGTACGCCGGCGCGTCGGTGGAACGGCTGCTGCGCAAGGAGCTGGCGGCGGGTCCGGCGGCCGGGCTGCGCGCGTTCCTCGGGCTGTGGCGCGGGATCGTCGTGGCGAGCGACTTCCGGGCCGGGTGTCCCGTCCTGGCCGTCGCGGTCGAGGAGCCGCCTCCGGGCGAGGAGATCCCGCGCGCGCTCACCGCGGCGGCCGAGGCGTTCGAGGGCTGGGAGGACCTGCTCGCCGCCTCCCTGCGGGAGCACGGCGCCGACCCCGCCCGCGCCGCCGACCTCGCGACCCTTGTCGTGGCCTCGGCGGAGGGCGCGATCGCCATGTGCCGCGCCCGGCGCGACATCGCCCCGCTGGACCGGGTGTCCCGCCACCTCGAAGCCCTGATCGCCACGGCACTCGACGGGCCGCCGACCGAGGGCTGACCTGCTGTCAGTCCCCTTCGCACGGCTGCCGGAGCGGAGCGGTCACCGGGACGCCGTTGCCCGGCACTCCGGGGCGGGCAAGGGTGCTGCAAGAACCGTGCAAGGAAAGCACCGTGGGCACCGGGAATCGCCTCGTCAACCGCTGTATGCAGCGATGAGCGATGGGGGATCGCGTGTCTGTCCGTACTACGCAACCGGCATTGATCGAACAAGGGCACTGGCTCACGGTCAGGGACTGCGCAAGAGTCCTGGTGGTCGTGCACACCGTGACGTTCGCCCAGCGACTGCGCGAGGTCTTCGGCCTGCTGGAGACCGACCTGCGCGTCCAGCTGGTCTTCACGATCGCACCGCACGCCTTCGGAGCCGGGGTCGCCCGCTTCCTGGAGGGACTGGGCATCACCACGGTGCCCTGGGAAGAGGCCCTGCGGGCTGAGTTCGACCTCGCACTGGCCGCCGGTTCCCGCGGCGTGCACCAGCTGCGGGCCCCGGTCGTACGCATCTCGCACGGAGCAGGGCAGATCAAGCTGCTCACCGATGTCACCTCGCTGGCAGCGGGAGAGCGGCGGTCGCCCGGGATGCTGAGTCGGCAACACCTTCTACATCAGGGGAGGTTGGTCCCGGCAGCGATCGTCTACGCCCATCACCGGGACCTCGTGGAACTCGAACGGTCCTGCCCGGAGGCGCTGCCGGTGGCCCATGTCGTGGGTGATCCCTGTGCCGACCGGATCGTGGCCGGTCGGCCACGGCGCGAGCACTACCGCCGGGCGCTCGGTATCGAGGACGGCCAGCGGCTCGTGGTCGTCACGTCCACCTGGGGTCCCACGTCGACGTTCGGACGGCTCGACGCCCTGCTTCCCCAGTTGCTGAGCCAGCTCCCGGGTGACGGCTACCGCCTGGCTCTGCTGGTCCATCCGAACGTGTTCGCCGGACACGGCACCCGGCAGGTGCACGCCTGGCTGTCCTGCTGCCAGGACCGGGGGGTAGCGGTCGTACCCCCCGAGGCCGACTGGCAGGCGCTGCTGATCGCGGCCGACTGGATCCTGGGCGATCACGGCTCGCTCTCCGCGTACGGCACGCTCACGGATGCGGCCGTCCTCCTGACCGCCGGAGCACGGCGCGAGGTGTCGGCCTCCTCACCGGCGGCGCTGCTGTCCGCCGTCGCGCCCGTGCTCGTGCCCGGGTACCCGCTGGCCGAGCAACTGGACTACGCGGCAGGGCTGCACCGCCCGGGGCGGTACGACGAGGTGGCCGCGTCGCTGTCGTCGGCGCCGGGCGAGTTCCACGCCCGGATGCGTTCGCTCGTCTACCGTCTGCTCGGGCTCGGAGAACCGGCCCGGCCGGTGTCCGTCGCTCCGCCCGCGACTCCGCCGTCGCTGACCCGTTGGGAGAGGTTCGCGAGTCGTGGAGCGGCCCTGTGACCGGCGGACCGCCCGCACGTCCGCTCGCTCTGCGGTGTCGGGAGCTCCGCCCGGAACCGGACGCCGGGCGGGCCACGGTGTGTTTCGAGCTGCCGGGGAGCGGTGCCGCCGCACCGGGTGCGGTGTCCCGAGGGTGCCGTGCCGTCGGGTGTGATGCCGCTGGGCGTGACGGCGTGGGTGCCGCGTGTTCGGATGTGATGGCCATGGGCGACATGGTCTTCGGAGGCTGCTTCGACGGCCGGCCCGTCCGGATGATGTGGCGGACCGGGGCGGCAGCCGGATCGGTCGTGATTCGGTGCGACCCACCGGACGCACCGGCTCCGGAGCTGTTCCGGCGGGTTCCGGGCGACGGGCGTCGGCCTCGGTGGGACGGGCCCCTGGTTTCGTGCGACACGCATCTGTGGGTGGCCGCGGACGCCACACGGCGGACGGAGCTGCGGGAACACGCCGACGTGCTCGTGGCCCGGATGCCGGTGCCGCTCTCGGCGGCCGGGCGGCGGGTGCGGGCACTGCTGGCGGCGTATCCCGGTTGTCTCGTCGCAGCGGTACCGGATGTCGGCAGGGGGTGTGTCGCTGGAGTGCGTGACCGTACGGGGGCGGTGGGTTGCCTGCGGGCGACGGTGCGGGGCCCGGCCGCCGCTTTGGTTCACCCACAACCGGTCGCCTCGGTGCTGCATGCGTGGGTGGCGTCCGGTGCATCGTGCCGCTCGCTGCGGTCGCTCGCACTGGTGCTCCGCCGTTGACCCGAGGTCCGCGAGCCGGCCGGTCGTGGCGGCGTCATGCCTGCCGCAACCGGCCGGCCACCCGCTCGGCGTCCGTGGGGTTCAGCCTGCGGAAGAGAGCGAGGGCGGCCTCGTAGCGCCGGACCGACTCCGTCCGGTCGCCGCGCGACTCGGCGGCCCGGCCGAGCCATTCCAGGCAACGTGCCTCCCAGTGCTCGGACCGGGCGTCACCCGTCCGGAAGCGTGTCAGCGCGGTCCGCAGCCGCTCTTCACCGCCCTCCTGGTCACCGAGGCGGTCCAGCACATGGCCGAGCAGCGCCAGGACCCGGGTCGCCTCGTACGTCTCGCCCAACGCGTCCAGTTCGGCGGCGGCCCGGCGCAACTGCTCGGCGGCCGCGGCCGGGTCGCCGCCCGCCAGTGCGGTCTCGCCCAGCCGCCGCCGGGTGAGCGCGGCCCCGCGCCGGTAGCCGACCGACTCCCTGAGACGCAGGGCTTCCGTGAAGTGATCGCGTGCTTCGTCGATGCGGTGGGTGAGCAGGGCGATGTGCCCGAGCCCGCTCAGTGCCTGTGCCTGCTGCCGTGGGTCCCGGTCCTCGGTGGCCGACTCCAGGGCCTGCCGGTACCAGTCGGACGCCTCCGGATAGCGGCCGGCGTTGCGCAGGCCGATCGCTCCGGAGGTGAGCATGCGGCCCTCGCCCGGCCGTGAACCGCTGCGGCGGGCGGCCTCCAGCCCGAGGCGGTGTGCCTCGACCCACATCTCGGTCGGCCGCAGCCGCAGGAACAGCGGCCACATCCGATCGGTCAAGGTCCAGCAGGCGGTGTGCCAGCCGGCCCGGGCCGCGTGCCGTACCGCGCCCATCAGGCCGTTGCGGTGCGTGTCGAGCCAGGCGAGGGCGGCCTCGGGGCCGTCGAGCGGGGTCGCTTGGGCGGTGCCGGCCGGGAGGTCGTGGCCCGGCAGCCGATGGCTGGGGGTGAGGACGGCCTCCGCGATGGCCGT
Source organism: Streptomyces fuscichromogenes (assembly GCF_014645815.1). Lineage (GTDB taxonomy): Bacteria > Actinomycetota > Actinomycetes > Streptomycetales > Streptomycetaceae > Streptomyces > Streptomyces fuscichromogenes. The sequence goes on from NZ_BMML01000005.1 coordinate 458,812, forward strand.
GGTGGCCAGGCACCAGTCGACGAAACCGCGCAGGGTGCGCTCGCGGCGGCCGGGATCCTCCAGTTCCTCGCCGAGCCGGCGGGCGTGCGGCCGGACGAGGTCGTGAAAGCGATAGGTGCCCGGTCCGGTCTCCTCCAAGAGGTTCGCCTCCAGCAGGCCGTGCACGGCGAGGTCGGCCGCGAGCTCCGCTCTGTCGTCCGGGTGCCCCGCTTCCTCGCCCGCGAGGGAGCTCAGCATCGACAGGTCGTGCCGGTCCGTCGGCAGGAGCCCCATGCGCCGGTACAGCGCACCGCTCTCGCCCGGCAGGACGTCGTACGACAGGTCGAGCGCGGTGCGCATGACTGCCTCTCCGTCGGCGTGCAGCGTGTCCACGGCGCCGGGGCCCTGGGACAGGCTGTCGGCCAGCGCGGAGACGGACCGGTGGGGATGGATGGCGAGCTGGGCCGATGCCAGGGCCACGGTCAGCGGCAGCCGGCCGCACAGCCGGACGACTTCGCGGGCGGCGTCGGGCTCGTGTGTCACGCGGGTTCCGCCGCCGACGGCCAGCAGGGCGACGGCCGACTCGGTGGGCAGGCCGTCGAGCCGGTGGACGAAGGCCCCGTCGACCTGCAGCCCCGTCAGATTGTTCCGGCTGGTCACCACGGTGAGTCCGCCCGGTGTGCCGAGCAGCAGGGGACGTACCTGGGCGGCGGTGAACGCGCTGTCCAGAAGGACGGCCAGACGCAGGTCGGCGGTCATCGAACGCCACAGTGCGCTCCGCGGCGCGAGCCCGGCGGGTACCTCGGTTGCGCCGAGCGCGACCAGGAAGGCCTCCAGGACGACGGCGGGGGAGACGGGCCCGCGGTCCCCCTCGGCGGACGGTTCGGTCAGGTCGGCGTAGAGCTGGCCGTCGGGGAAGCTGTCCGCGTGCGTGTGCAGCCAGTGGGTGGCCAGGGCGGTCTTTCCGGCACCGGCGAGTCCACTGATGACCAGGACCTGGGGTGCGTGCGTGGGCCGTCCGGCGTGCAGCGCGTCCAGGATGCGGCGGTCTGCGTGCCGGTCGATGAACCGGGCCGGTGCCGGGGGAAGCTGACGAGGCACCGGGAGCCGGGGGGCGGGAGGGCCGGTGTGCGGATGGAAGTGGATGCCGCCGTGGATGTCACGGGCCTGCACGGTGGGCCCGTGGAGCACGGCATGACCGGCCACGGTATTGGCGGTCCCGGTGCGGGGCGTGGGGGGATGGCGATGCGTCCACTCCATCAGCGCATGCCGTGTCGCGGGGTCGCGTGCGGCCAACTCGGCCAGTCGTACAGCCAGTTCGCTCCACGCCGCGGACGCACCGGCGGGTGGCGGCCAGAGCCCGGCCACCGAGCGGTCCGCGCGGGCGGCGGTGTCCATCAGCAGGGCCAGATCGCGCCACGCAGGAGACTCCGTGTCGGTGCCATTCGCGATCAGGGCGGACAGCAGCAGATCCGCGCCGTACGGTTCGTCCGCGGAGGAAGCTCGCACGTGCGCCAACTCCTTTCACCGTCCAGGAGTGACTCCCCGTTTCGAACAAGATGTGAACTACAGCGTCTGTTTATCGGTCAATTTTGAACGCGCAGCGCTCCTTTACGGTCCATCCCGCAAAGGCCATGTCACTCTCGAATGCTCGGCACAGCGCGAGGCGCACCCTCGGTGCATCTCTCGGCACACGGTTCTCTGCTCTCGGCACGATGCTCGCTCATCGCTTGCTCATGCTCGGCCACAAAGGACCGAACGGCGGGGAGGACGCTGGTGGAGTTCGAAATCCGGCTCCTGGGATCTGTCGAAGTACGGGCTGCGGGCCGCCGCAGTGATCTCGGCTCGACGAAAACGAGGCTCACGCTCGCCGCGCTGGCCGCGGACGCGGCCCGTACCGTCAGCGTGGACACCCTCATTCACCGTGTCTGGGACGACCATCCCCCCGGTAAGGCCAGGGAGGCGCTCTACACGCACATCTCCCGGATCCGCTCCGCTCTGCGGATCGCCGGAGGCGACGCACCCGCGATCGTCAGCCGCACCAACTCCTATGTCCTGGAGGCCGACCCGGACCGGGTGGACCTGCGCCGCTACACAAGCAGCGTCGACCAGGCCTGTTCCCTCCGGGACGGCGGGGACGCGGAAGCAGCGCTGCGCCTGCTGGACGAGGCCGACGCGCTGTGGCACGGCGAACCCCTGGCCGGGATCGGCGGCTCCTGGCCCGAGCATCTGCGGGCGGCCGCCGACGAGACCGCCCTCACGGCCGCGATGACCAGGGCCGGGATCCTGCTCGGCGCCGGGAGGTTCGCTGCCGCCGTTCCTGTGCTGCTGCCCCTGGCCGAGGCACATCCCGTGGACGAGGCACTCGCCGAACGACTGGCCGTCGCCCTGTACGGCAGCAACCGCACGGCCGAGGCGACCCGGCTCCTCCAGCGCACCCGTCAGCGCGTCGTCCGCGACAGCGGCCTCGACGCCGGCCGCGGACTGCACCGCGTCCACCAGGGCATCCTGGCGGGAACCCCGGCGGCGGTCCTGCTCGGCGAGGACGCCGGCATGGGCAGGAAGCGCCCTGCCCGGTCGGCCCGGCAGGTTCCGGACAATCTGCCCCGTGACGTCCCCTGGACCGGACGGGTGGCCGAACTGCGTCGGCTCACCGCGGCGCTTCGTGAGGGCCGCGGATCGTCGGACGTGGTCACCGTGGAGGCGATCCACGGAATGGGGGGCGCCGGCAAGAGCGCGCTGGCCATCCATCTGGCACACCGATTACGCGACGACTTCCCGGCCGGGGTGATCTTCCTGCACCTGGGCGGACGCGCTGCCGACCGTACGCCGCCGACCCCGACCCGGGCGCTGCGCGAACTGCTGCGCCTGCTCGGCCTGGATGCCAAACAACTCCCCTACGACCTGGACGAATTGGTCGCGCTGTGGCGCTCGCTCGCGCGTGACCGGCGCATGCTGGTGCTTCTCGACGACGCGACATCCTCCGCACAGATCGGCCCACTGCTCCCGGGTGCCTCGCCGACAGCGGTCCTGGTGACCAGTCGACGCCGGTTGCCCGGGCTGCCCGGCGTACGGCCGGTGTCCCTCGACGTACTGCCTCCTGAGGACGCGGCGGCTCTCTTCATCCAACGTCTCGGAGCGCGCCGCGGAGCGGAAGCGGCAGAGGATCTGCTGGAAGTAGTCCGTTTCTGCGGTCATCTGCCCCTGGCCATCGAGATCGCCGCCGCCAGGCTACTGGCCCGCCCCTCCTGGACCGTTTCGGACCTGCTGCGTCAACTGCGGGGCGGGGGTGGCCTGCTGTCCCAACTCCGCGACACGGAGCGGACGCTGGAGCACGTGTTCGAGTGGTCGTATCAGGAGCTGAGTGCCGATCAACAGTTGGCGTTCCGTCGCATCAGCCTGCATGTCGGGGTGGAATTCGGCGCTCCGGCGGTAGCGGCCCTCACCGGATTCCCGGCAGGGAAGGCCGAGCGCGTCCTTGAGGAACTCCTGGCCCACAGCCTTGTCTCCGAGCTCGTGCCGCATCGTTTCACGATGCACGACCTGCTGCGGGACTACGCCCGAACCCTGGTGGAGTCCGGTGATTTCGAATCGGAAGGCGATGTCCGACAGGCCGTGCGACGACTGGTGGATCATTACGTTCGCACGGCGGACCAGGCCGACCGGCTGGCTTATCCCTTCCGCTCGCGCATGAATGCCGACGCCCCGGATCCGGCCATTCCGGCTGGTCCGGAAATCGCCGACGCACACGCGGCCGAACAGTGGCTGATCGCTGAGTCCGCCAATCTTCTAGACATTCTCAACTGGCTTGTAAACCACGGCACGGAAAGTCAACTCGCCGTGTGTGTCCATGTGCTGGCGGGGTTCCTGGACATGGAGGGACACCTCGCCGCGGCGGAACCGCTGCTACGGCGAGCCGTCGCGTACTGGAGCGCGGCGGGTGACGACGCAGGCCGAGCACGGGCCCTCCTCGACCTCTGCGCCGTACACACCCACGGCTCACGCTACGGCGAGGCCATCGCGGTGGCCCACGAGGCACTGGACATCGCACGCTCCCTCGCCGACCGGGAACTGGAGATCGAGTGCATTCACCAGCTTTCCATCGCGCTGTGGCAGACGGGTGAGTACACCTTGGTCCGTTCGCTCCAGAAAGAATCCCTACGTTTCCTGCTGCAAACAAATGATCTGCTTCGCATCGGGCGCAGTCGGAACATGCTGGGGATAGTTCATCTGCATATGGCGGAGAATGATAAGGCTCTGGATCATTTCACCGCGGCGCTCGCTGATTTCGCAAAAATCGGGGACGAGCGGGGCAGGTACAGTGCATTGAACAATCTTGCCGAGTACTGGCGAAAAAACGGAAACCCCGAAGCCGCCGAGCGTGCTTATCGAGAAGCTGTCATCATCTCCGAAGGGCTGGGAAACAGAAGGGACAAGGCCACCCTTCACATGAATTTGGCTTCCGTTCTGGACGAGCTCGGGAAGACCGAAGAGGCTCTCGTGCTCTACGGCCGGGTTCTGCCCGTGCTGCGAGGCGTCGGCGACCGGCGGGGAGAGGCGATCGCGCTGCACAGGATCGGGCGGGCGTACCGCACGGCAGGTCGTGCCGAGGAGGCCCTCCGTCAGCATGTTGCCGCGCTGGAGTTGACGCGGCTCATCCAGGCGGCCGGGGAAGAGGTCGACGTTCTCTACGACTTGGCCCTGGCTGAGCGGGATCTCGGCCGAACGGCGCAGGCGTTCGCGCATTTGGAGCAGAGTCTGGGCGTCAGCAGACGTATCGGGGCTCTGGTCGAGGAGGCGCGTGCCGCAGGTGCGCTGACCGAATGGGGGCGGGAACGGCGCGGCGACCGGGATGCGTCAATACGGTCCGACCCTCGCTGAAATGTTACTCGTCGGGTAGTCAAGGTCGTGTCGGCGGGATGTCGACCGAGTGCTGATGGATCTACGCGCATATGTGTGCGCGGGGTCCCCCCTGAGGAGCTAACCTACCCCTCATGAGGCTTCGTCCCCGAGTTGGGGACGGAGCTCCGTCTTGTCTGCACGCTCTAGTTCTCGTCGGCTCTTCATGAAAAGCGCGAGGTAAAGTAAGACGTGAAAGAAAAGATCACCAGGACCGCCCGCAAGGCAGTAGTGTCGGTAATGGCAGTGTCGGCAATAACCCTCACGTGTATTGCTTATGCAATCACGATCCATTCCGGCCTGCTCGCTACCGGAGCGTAAACAATCCGGCGTCCGGTCCCTGTCGCATCCTCGCACCCTCGCGGCCCGTACCGGACACCGACACCCCCGGCACCTGGCCGACGGCGATCGCTCGGCCGACGCAGGCCGGTCGGCCCCTCCCTGAAGAACCGGCGGCTCTGGGACGATGGCACTCAGAGCCGTTCGGCTCCGGTGGGCTCCGTTGCGCGACTGGGGGGTACTGCGGTGGATCCGATCTCGGCGAGTCTGCTCGTGGCCGTGGCGACCGGTGCGGCCGGCGAGGCCGGGCGCCAACTGTGGGACTCACTGTGCCGGTTGGTACGAAGGAACCCGGCTCGGGACGCTCCCGGAGGCCTGGGCCCGGAGGTCGGCGAACTGGAACTCGCCTCCTTGTCCGAGGCGCCCCATGACCTGGTGCGAGCACGGGTGCTCGGTGAGGCGCTCGGTCGCCGTGCCGCGAACGACCCCGCTTTTCGAACCGAGTTGGCGCAGTGGCACCAGCAGGCACAGGTGGTGCGCACCGGCGACGGGGACACCGCCAACACCGTGAGCGGCGGAACCCAGAACGCCCCCGTCCTCCAGGGCCGTGACTTCTCCGGAATCACCTTCAACGAACCCGGCCGGAACTAGCTCCCGCCTGCACGCTCCGGTTCCTGCCTCGGCCCGTCACCGCAATCCCGCGATCAGGAACCCGACCAGGCGCCGGGCGTCGTAGCCGGGGTCGTGCTCCGCGCCGATGCAGAGGTTGCCGACGCCGCGCATCAGCTCGTACGCCGTCGGGCGGGCATGGATCTCGCCGGCCTCGGAGGCCGCGTCGAGGAGCCGGGTGCAGACGGGGACGAGGCGGTCCAGGAAATAGGTGTGCAGGGTGTCGAAGCCCGCCTGGTCGGAGTGCAGGGCGGCGGCGAGGCCGTGCTTGGTGGTCAGGAAGTCCACGAAGAGGTCGATCCACTCGCGCAGCGCGTCGTACGGGGTCGGGGCGCTGGTCGACAGGGCCGGGCCGGCCTCGGCGCAGGCCTCCACCTGGTGCCGGTAGACCGCGATGATCAGGTCGGCGCGGGTGGGGAAGTGCCGGTAGATCGTCGCGGTGCCGACGCCTGCCCGGGCCGCGATGTCGCGCACCGGCGCCTCCACGCCCGACGCGACGAACGCCGCCGCGGCCGCCTCCAGCAACGTCATCTCATTGCGCCGGGCATCGGCCCGCCGAGGCCGGGCGGTCTGCCTGTCGTCCGCGGGCGGGGCGGCTTGTCCGCCGTCCGTGGGGCGGGCGGCCGGTCCGTCATCCGTGGGGCGGGCCGTGGTCGTGGCTGCGGCCGCCTGGTTCTTGACCGCAGGCCGGGACCTGGGTCGGGACCCGGGCCGGGGGCCGGCCTGCCGCTCCTCATCCTTCATCGTCGTGATCCTTCATCGTCGCGCTCTCTCGTCGTTGCGCTCTCTCCGGCCGTCACCCTATCGGGGCGTTGCGAAACGGGACAGTGTTCCGTATGGTCGAAGACGTGAAGCGGGACATGGTCCCGCTTCTCCTGCTCGGCCTTCCGGCCCTGTCACGTTCTTGCTACTTCCGCCATGTGAGGAGACTCAGTCATGCAGTACCGCACCTTGGGCCGTACCGGTGTACAGGTAAGTGCGCTCGGGCTCGGCGCGATGAACTTCGGCGCGATCGGGCGGACCACCCAGGAGGAGGCGACCGCGATCGTCGACGCCGCCCTGGACGCCGGGATCAACCTGATCGACACCGCCGACATGTACGGGCAGGGCGAGTCGGAGGAGATGGTCGGCAAGGCCATCGCCGGCCGTCGCGACGACATCGTGCTGGCCACGAAGGCCGGCATGCCGATGGGGGAGGAGCGCAACCACAAGGGCGGTTCGCGCCGGTGGCTGGTCACCGCGCTGGAGGACAGTCTGCGGCGGCTCGGCGTCGACCACGTCGACCTCTATCAGGTACATCGCTGGGACCCGGCCACGAGCGACGAGGAGACCCTGTCGGCGCTGACCGATCTGCAACGCGCGGGGAAGATCCGCCACTTCGGCTCCTCGACCTACCCGGCGTACCGGATCGTGCAGGCCCAGTGGGCCGCCCGCGAGCACCGCCTGAGCCGGTACGTCACCGAACAGCCCAGCTACTCCCTGCTCCAGCGGGGCGTCGAATCCCATGTCCTGCCCGTGACCGAGGAGTACGGGATGGGCGTGCTGGTGTGGAGCCCGCTGTCCTCCGGCTGGCTCTCCGGCGCCGTGCGCAGGGGCCGGGACATCACCACCAGCCGCGCCGAGACGCTGCCCGACCGCTTCGACCTCACCGTGCCGGCCAACCAGGCCCGGCTCGACGCCGTGGAGCGGCTGGCGGCCGTCGCCGACGGGGCCGGGCTGACCCTGATCCAGCTCGCCCTCGGCTTCGTGACCGCGCACCCCGGTGTCACCAGCGCCCTCATAGGGCCCCGCACCCCGGACCACCTGAGCTCTCAGCTGGCCGCCGCCGACACCGTGCTCTCCGCCGACGTGCTGGACGCGATCGACGCGATCGTCGCCCCCGGCACCGACCTGGCCGCCCACGAGAAGTACGACACTCCGCCCGCCCTTCTCGACCCGGCCCTGCGCCGCCGTGGCCCGGGTGCTCAGGGCAGGTCGGTCTAGTCCCGGCCCCGGTCAACCTCTTTCGCCGAAGCGTGTGATCGCCGCCAGGGTCGTCCACCCGTGAAGGCCCGGGGCGGCGCCGGCCCGGGCCTTCGCCGGAGACGTCAGGAGAAGAGGAGGCGCCAGGTCAGCGGGCCGGGGGTGCCGTCGGCGTCGCCGCGGAGTTCCTTGCGGGACTTCTGGAAGTCCCGCACGTTCAGCCGGTCGGCGTCGCCCCAGGTCCGGCTCGGGCCGACCTTGTAGTGATCGCCGAAGCCGCGCTTGACCAGCTGCGTGCCGAGCTTGAGGACGTAGGAGCTGGAGGCCCCGGTCACGAAGTACTTGCGGCCGGGGAAGGCGGGGATCTTCGGCTTGGTGGTGGTCTTCGGCTCCGGGGCGTCGTCCACGTCCAGGTCGGCCTTCGCGTACTTGACGATCCGGGCGAAGTCGATGGCACCGGGGTCGCCGTGGACGTTCTCGGGGACGTGCGTGTGCCCGCACACACCCCTGAAGTCCGTCCACTGCGCGCCCGTCATCCGCTGACCCGAGCCGTCGCCGTACGACGCGGGGTAGGCGGGCCAGGACTTCGGGCCGGACAGCGCGACGCCGTGCTGCTCGTGCATCCAGGCCAGGAAGTCGGCGACCCCCTTCAGGGCCCAGTCCGGCGCGTCCGGCCAGTAGACGTGGGCGTGGCCGGCGGACGTCCACTGGGCATGGGTCTTCGGGTCGCAGGTGCCGGTCAGTTCGACCTGGCACACGTTCATGGTGTTGGTCTCGACACCGCCCTTCAGATTGACCAGCGCCCGGGAGGAGGTCTCTATGTCGAAGTGCTGGTACCACTTCAGCTTCCTGGCGGCGAGGTCGGGCACCGCCGTCAGGTTGGGGGCGGTCGCCCCGCCGTCGTAGGTGGGCAGGGTGTAGCCCTCCGTGGTGTGCAGGACGACGACGTTGACCTCCATCGGGTCGCCGCCGAAGTCGTCCTGGTACCAGTTGGCGCGGCTGGCGCCCGGGTAGCGCTGGGGTCCCGTCTTCGTGCTCATCACGACTCCTGAGGTGAATGTGTTGCCGGGGATCTGCTGATCCGCCGGAGAGAGGAGAGCTGTGGAGGGGGCAGGAGTGGCAGGGGGAGTGCCCCGGTCAGGGAGGCGTCGGTGCCGTCGGGCCGGCCGCCCGGCGGTGCCGGTCGAGGCGGGCGGGGTCGTAGTCGTCGCGGCCCGCGAGCGTGCGGGCGAGGGCGGCGTGCCGAAGCTGCCGGGCCGACGGGGTCTGGGTGCTCAGCACCACGTCGCGGGGCAGCTCGGGCAGCCGGTAGCGGCCGGTGCCGGGCGTGCCGGGATCGGCGTCCCAGACCAGGATCCGGGCGGTCACCGCGGCGTCGATCAGGTGCAGGAGCTCGTCCGGGGCGACGCCCTGGACCGAGGCGAGCAGGTCGAGGTCGAGCCGGTCGCCGTCGGCGGCCGCATAGGTGAGCATGGTCCGCGCCGGTTCGGGGAGCCCGACCAGGCGGGCGTGGACGATGTTGCGGACGGCGGCCGGTACCTGGGCCTCCGGTCCGATGCGCCGGACGGACGGGAGCTTGAGCAACTCGGCCAGGGCGAACGGGTGTCCCTCGGCGCGCCGGTGCAACGCGACCGCCGCCCCGGGCGGGGCCTCCTCACCGAGCGCCGTGAGCATGGCGGCCACGTCGCCGGCGGTCAGCGGCTCCAGGGTCAGCCAGGCCGCGCCGAGCAGGGCCAGTTCGGCGAGCAGTGTGCTGGACACGGGGGCGTCCGGGTTGCGCAGGGTGCACACGAACAGGACCGGGGCTTCCCGCAGCACCTGGGCGAGCCGCCGCAGCAGACGGTGGAAGCCCTGCGGCGCCCGGTCGAGGTCGTCGACGACGACGAGCGTGGGAGCCCGGGTGAGTTCGCGGACGACCGTGGCGAGGGGGTCCTTCTGCGCGACCTCGTCCTCGGCGGAGTCCTTGCCGTCCTGCCGCAGCGCGTCCAGGAGCTGGACGGTGGGACAGGTCTGGACGATCCCGCGGTTGCCGCTGAGCGCCTGACCGGCCCGGGTGCGGGCGACGGTGAAACCGGCGGCCTCGGCACGGGCGGCGGCCTCCTCCACCAGCCGGGTCTTGCCCGCCCCCTGCTCGCCGCCGATCACCGCCCAGCGGGGGCGGTTCGCGGTCGCCTCCGACAGCAGGGCGGTCAGCTGCGCCATCTGTTCGCCGCGGCCCACGAAGGGCGCGGCGGTGGCGGCCGGTCGCGGGTGGACGCAGGCGGCGGTGAATTCGGGCCCCGGGGGCGGGGACTGCGGCCCGGCGGCGCCGAGGGCGACGACGTCGTGCCGCAGGATCGCGGTGTGCAGGTCCTGTAGCCGGGGGCTGGGGTCCAGTCCGAGTTCCGTGGCGAGCATGTCGCGGAACCGCTCGTACCGTTTCAGCGCCTCGACCGGCCGTCCGGCCGTGTAGAGGGCGCGCATCAGCAGTGCCCAGGAGGTCTCCCGGAGCGGGGCCTTGAGGACGAGGCTCTCGGCGACGTCGATCGCCTGCTCGGTCTCGCCCTGCTGGACGAGGAGCGCGGCCCGCAGCTCCCTGGCGTCGTGGAGGGCGCCGTCGAGCCGGGTGCGCTCGCGGATCGCGAAGGCGTGTTCGCCGGCCTCGGCCAGGACCTCGCCGCGCCACAGCCCGAGCGCCGTGTCGATCTCCTGCCGGGCGAAGGAGAGCTGACGGTTCCTCATCGCCTCGCGGGCCCGGCCCACCCCGTCCTCGAAGAGGGCGGTGTCCCGGGCCTCGCGGGGCACCTTGAGGGCATACCCGGCGGTGCCGCTGACCAGCATGGCGGACCTGCCCTGCCGTACCGGGTCCAGGACCGAGCGCAGCCTGCTGATGTGGGCACGCACCGAGGACGCGGCGCCGGTCGGCCGGTCCGTCGGCCACAGGTCGCGCAGGATCGTGTCCTGCGAGACCGGCCGGCCGTCCTCGACCAGCAGCCGCAGAAGCAGCAACCGGCGCTGCCGGGGCCCCAGGTCGAGGGGCACGCGGTCCCGATGGACTTCCACGGGGCCGAGCACGCCGAACCGCATCTCCTGTCCTGTCCGGGGGTTCATCGGGTGGCTCTCCTGGCGGTACGGGGTGCGAAGCGCTTCGCCGGACGCTGCCTCGGGGCACGGGGGGCCCGCAGATGCGTCACCGCTTCGTGTGACGGTTCGGCGAGGCAGTCAACCAATGGTTCGTTGCCCGGGTGTTGTCGGATTGTTGTCCGCCGCGTTGTTCGTGGTGCGGGCGGTGGTGCGGGCGGTGGCGCGGGGGCCGGGCTCGTACTCAGGTCGCCCCCGAGGCCGCTGGACGACCGATCTGAGTACCCGCACTCTGTCCGGTGACCGGCCCGGCCGGAACGCTGGGGCCATGCGACTTGACAAGCCCGAGTTCCGGGCGGCGATACCGGCGTGTGTCCTCGCCGGCGTTTCGGTGGCGGCCTGGGCCGCCTGGCTGGGCTGGGACCAGCGGTACGACGTGCGGCCCGACGGCTCGACCAGCGGACCGTACGCGGTGTGGCAGGTCGTCGGGCTGGTGCTCACCCTGCTCGTGCCCGTCTGCTGGGCGGCGGCCCGCGGACACAGCACGGCGGCCGTGGGCGGTACGACCGCGGGGCTGACCCTGGCCGCCTGGGTCGACTGGTCGGACGATGCCAGTGGGCTCTTCATGGTCGGCGTGGTGCTGGTCATGGCCGGGACGTTCGTCACCACCGCCGTCGTCTCGGCCGTGACCGACACCCTGCGCCGGGACCTGCCGCTGCCCCGGTGACCGCTGGCCGCTGGCCGCCGCGTCGCGCCGACGCACCGCTCTGTCACCGCCCCGCCGCCCCGCCGCCGAGCAAGCCCAGCGCCCCACCCCCTCGGTCACGTGGACAGCGGCTGTTCCGCCCAGATCGTCTTGCCTGTCGGGGTCTGGCGGCTGCCCCAGCGTTCCGAGATCTGGGCGACCAGGAGCAGGCCCCGGCCGCCCTCGTCGTACACGCGGGCCCGGCGCAGGTGGGGCGCGGTGCTGCTGCCGTCGGAGACCTCGCAGATGAGGGAGGCGTCGCGGATCAGGCGGAGGGCTATCGGGCCGGTGCCGTAGCGGACCGCGTTCGTGACCAGTTCGCTGACGATGAGTTCGGTGGCGAACACGGTGTCCGTCAGCCCCCAGGCCTCCAACTGCTCGCAGGCCATCTTGCGGGCCCCGGAGACGGCGGCCGGGTGCCGGGGCAGCTGCCAGGTGCGGACCTGTGCGGTGTCCAGGGCGGAGGTGCGGGCGAGCAGGAGGACGATGTCGTCGGCCGGACGGTCCGTCAGGACCGTACGCAGGACGTGGTCGCAGATCTGCTCCAGGGGCGCGGCCGGGTCGGCGAGGGCCCGGCGGAGCAGGCCGAGGCCCACCTCGATGTCGTGGTCGGCGGTCTCCACCAGGCCGTCGGTGTAGAGGGCGAGGAGGCTGCCCTCGGCCAGTTCCACCTCGGCGGATTCGAAGGGCAGGCCGCCGAGGCCGAGCGGCGGGCCGGCCGGGAGGTCGAGGAAGCGGACGTCGCCGTCGGGGGTGACCAGGGCCGGCGGCGGATGGCCGGCGCGGGCCATGGTGCAGCGGCGGGTCACCGGGTCGTACACGGCGTACAGACAGGTCGCGCCGACCTCGCCGGAGGAGGCCGCCTCCGCACGGCCGGGCACCTCCGGGCCCTCCTCGCGGTCGAGCCGGATGACCAGGTCGTCCAGCTGGGTGAGGAGTTCGTCGGGAGCGAGGTCGACGTCCGCCAGCGTCCGTACCGCCGTCCGCAGGCGGCCCATCGTGGCCGACGCGTGGATGCCGTGGCCGACGACGTCGCCGACGACCAGGGCGACCCGGGCGCCGGAGAGCGGGATCACGTCGAACCAGTCACCGCCGACGTCCGCGCCGGACCCGGTGGGCAGGTAGCGGTAGGCCACCTCGGTCGCCGCCAGGCCCGGTGGCCGGCCGGGGAGCAGGCTGCGCTGCAGGGCGAGGGCGGTGCGGCGCTCACGGGTGTAGCGGCGGGCGTTGTCCACGCTCACCGCGGCCCTGGCGACGATCTCCTCGGCGAGCCGCTGGTCGTCCTCGGTGAAGGACTCGGGCGTGCGGTGCCGCAGGAAGTGGACCAGGCCGAGGGTGACGCCGCGGGCCCGCAGCGGAACCATCAGCACCGAGTGGATCAGGTGCCGGGCGACGGCGTCGGCGCGGGCCTGGGAGGTCCTGAGCCACTCCTGCATGCCGGGGTCGCCGGGCCGGTGGCGGGTGCCGTGGCCGGCGAGCAGGGTCCGCATCGGGGGCGTGCCGACCGGGTAGCGGAACGCCTCGCCCGAGTCGACCACCGACTCGGGGCAGCCGGCCAGCACCGACCGCTGCGCCGTACGGCGGACGGTGACCGGTTCGCCCGGTGTCAGCGGCTCCGGCTCGTCGCCGAGGGCGACGGACTCCAGCAGGTCGACGGTGACGAAGTCCGCGAAGCCGGTCACGGCGACCTCGGCCAGTTCCTCGGCGGTGCGGGTCACGTCGAGGGTGGTGCCGATGCGCATGCTCGCGTCGTTGAGGACGGCGAGGTGGCGGCGGGCCCAGTACTGCTCCGTGGTGTCGAAGACGACCGCGGACAGGCCCTGGACCCCGCCGTGCTCGTCCTTCAGCGGGGAGAAGTACATCGACCAGGAGTGCTCCCGGGTCTCGCCGGGCGCCTGGGCGTGCTGTTCGTGGAAGACGGTCCGCCCGGTGCGCAGGACCTGCCGCTGCAGGCGGTCGTACTCGTCGAAGGGCCAGCTGGACTCGATCTCCACCAGGGTCTTGCCGCGCATCTCCGCGACGGGCAGGCCCATGATCCGGGTCATGCTCTCGTTGGCGGCGACGAACCGGGCCTCCCGGTCGTAGATCGCGACCGGCATCGGCAGCTGGGCGAGGGTGAGGTCCCACAGGGTGCCCGCCCCGGGCTGTTCGCTTCCGGACAGGGGGGTCCGGACGGCACCGGTCACCAGCCACAGCGGCCGGCCGGTGCCGGCGTCCAGCGGGTTTCCCTGGAGGTGGACGACGACCCGGTCGCCGTTGCGGTGCCGCAGCGCGACCTCGGTGGACCACCGCCGGCCGTCGGCGAGGTGCCGGCGCGCGGACACGGGCAGGTCGGCGGCGAGCAGCAGCCGGGTGGAGCGGCCGATGATCTCGGCGGGCTCGTACCCGAGCAGCCGCCGGGCACCCGCGCTCCACACCAGGACCGCCCCGTCGGCGTCGACGACGACCGCCAGGTCCTCCGGTACGCGTCCCTCCATGGTGCCTCCGGACGTGCGGGTTCCTTGCCCCGTTACCAGGATCCCGCCAGGCCGTGCTCCGCTCAACCGCCGCCTGCCGCCTGCCGCCTGCCGCCTGCCGCCTGCCGCCTGCCGCCTGCCGCCTGCCGCCCGCCGCCCGCCGCCCGCCGCCCGCCGCCGCACCGGCGCCCGCCCGGCACATCGCGACACCGCTGGGGCCTGTCGTTCGGATCATCCCGGTGTCGCGTGTCGCGTGTCGCGTGTCGCGGGGCCCGGCCCGCTCGGGTCCGCCGAAAATGCCGCACCTGGTGGCCGGGCCGATCCGAACGACAGGCCCCGGCTAGGCCCGTACCCGTCCCGCCGCCGCTCGTCGGGTCAGGGCGTCGAAGACCACCGCGATCAGCAGCACCCCGCCAGTGATCATGAACTGGACCGCCGGCTGGACCCCCAGCAGGGCCATGCCCGAGGCGATCGACTGGATGATGAGCACCCCGAGCAGCGCGGACCAGGTCGAGCCGCGGCCGCCGAAGAGGCTGGTGCCGCCGATGACGGCGGCGGCGATCGCGTTGATCAGCAGCATGCCGGAGCCCGGCACCGTGGTCGCCGCCGTCAGCCGGGAGGCCACGAACAGGCCGCCGACCGCGGCCAGCGCGCCCGAGACGAGGAAGACGGCGATCCGTACCCGGGCCACCTCGACGCCCGCGCGCAGGGCCGCCTCCGTGCCGCCGCCCAGGGCGAGGACCTCCCGGCCGCAGGTCGTGCGGCGCAGCAGCAGGTCGGAGGCGACGAGGACCGCGAGGAAGATCAGGAGGGCCAGGGGCAGGCCCTCGAAACGGTCCAGGACGTACGCGGCGGCGAAGGCGGTGACGGCGAGCGGAGCGGTGCGCACCCAGATCTCGGCGGCCGGCCGGCGCGGCAGACCGGCGGTGGCGCGGCGGCCCCGGTCGTGGAAGGAGACGGCGAGGTGGGCGGCCGTACCGAGCGCCGCCAGGCCGTAGGTGGCGACGGCGGCCGCGAAGTGGCGGGCGGTGAGCATGGCGACCAGTCCGTCCCCGCTGAAGTTGATGGATCCCTCCGGGCCCAGCAGGTAGAGCATCAGGCCGTTCCAGGTCAGCAGCCCCGCGAGGGTCACCACGAAGGCGGGCAGCCCGGTCTTGGTGAACACGAATCCGTGGAAGGCCCCGGCGCCCGCGCCCGCCGCGACCGCGACGAGCACGGCGAGCCACTCCGGCATCCCGTGGTTCACGTTCAGCGCCGCGAACAGCGCGCCCGACAGACCGGCCAGCGAGCCCACCGACAGGTCGATCTCGCCGATCAGCAGGACGAAGACGACACCGACGGCGACCATCCCGGTCCCGACGATGTCCACGCTGAGCACGGACAGGTTGCGCGGCGAGAGGAAGTTCGCGTTGAGGCTCTGGAAGACCGCCCAGATCACGGCGAGGGCGAGCAGTACCGGGGCGGGGCCGAGGCCCCCTTCGTGCAGCCGGCGGCGCGCGGCCTCCGCGAACCGCCGGAAGCGGCCGGTGGCAGGCGCCGTCACGACCATCTCTCCCCGGGGTCGGTGGAGGGCCGGTGCCGGCCGGAGTGGTCCACCGCACCCGTGACGGAGGCGATGATCTGCTCCTGCGAGGTGGTGCCCACGTCGAACAGGCCGTTGTTGCGGCCCAGGCGCAGTACGGCGACCCGGTCGGCTACGGCCTTGATGTCTCCCATGTTGTGGCTGATGAGGAGGATTCCGGTGCCTCGGTCGCGGAGTTCCTCGATGAGGTCGAGGAACTGGTTGGTCTGTTCGATGCCCAGCGAGGCGGTGGGTTCGTCGAGGAGGAGCAGCCGCGGCCCGCTGAGGAACGACCGGGTGATCGCGACCACCTGCCGCTGGCCTCCGGAGAGCGTGGCGAGCGGCGCCCGCACGTCCGGGATGTCGATGGGCAGGGTCCGCAGCAGCTCACGGGCGCGGCGCTCCATCTCGACCTCGTCGAGGACACCGTGGCGGTGGATCTCCCGGCCGAGGAAGAGGTTGCCGACGACGTCGAGGTTCCCGCACATCGCGAGGTCCTGGTAGACGGTGGCGATGCCGAGGGCCCGGGCGTCGTGGGGGCGTCTGATCTGGACCGGTCGGCCCTCCCACGCGATGACGCCCCGGTCCGCGGGACCGACCCCGGAGATCACCTTGACCAGCGTGGACTTGCCGGCCGCGTTGCCGCCGACCAGGGCGACCACCTCCCCGGCCCGGATCTCCAGGTCGACGTCCACCAGCGCCTGGACGGCGGCGAAGCGCTTGGAGACACCGCGCAGTGCCAGCAGGGGCTGGACCACGGGGCCACCACCTCCTTCCCGGCGTGGGCAGGCTCATAAGGCTGACGGGACTCACAGGACTCATGAGATTCATGAGGTGAGTCCGGCCTTGGCGCAGGCGGACCGCAGCTTGGGGGTGCATATCTGGGCAATGGTGTAGATACCGTCCTTCACCACAGTGTCCTTGATCGTGCCGGCCGTCACCGGGTACGACGGCAGCAGCACCGAGGGGATGTTCCTGGTGGTCGCGCTGTCGACGGTGGTGGTGGCGACGGATCCGACCGGCTCGCCCCGCCCCAGCGCGACGGCCATCCGGACGGCGGCGTCGGCCTCGGCCCGGTAGGACTTGTAGACGGTCATGTACTGCCGGCCCGCGACGATCCGCTGCACCGCCACCAGGTCGGCGTCCTGGCCGGTCACCGGGGGCAGCGGCCGGACCGCGCCGGCGTCGAGGGCGGCGATCGCGGCCCCGGCGAGGCTGTCGTTGGCGGCCAGGACGCCGTCGACACGGTCCGCGCCCAGGGCGGCGATCGCGCCGGCCATCTCGGTGTAGGCGTTGTCCGGACGCCAGCCGGGGGTGTCGTACGACTTGCCGATCCGCACCCTGTCCCGCAGGACGGAGAGTGCGCCCCGCTCGAACCAGCCGGCGTTGGGGTCGGCCGCGGGACCGTTCAGCATGACGATCCGGCCGCCGTCCGCCTTCGCCCCCATGCCCTTCAGCAGCCCCTCGCCCTGGAGCCTGCCGATCGCCGCGCCGTCGAAGGTAACGTAACCGGAGATCGGACCCTGCGCGAGCCGGTCGTAGGCGACCACCGGGATGCCGGCCCGGTGCGCGGCCTCCACCGACGAGCGCAGCGACCTGGGGTCGATGGCGGAGAGGATCAGTACGTCCACGCCCCGGGTGATCATGGCGTCGAGCTGCTGCTGCTGGACCTCCGGCTCGGGGGTGGCCACCACGGCCGGTGCCGGGCAGTGCGGGCACAGCTGCTTCAGCCTCCGCTCGATGAGCGGCCGGTCGAACTGCCCGAACCGCGAGGCGCCGCCGCCCGGCAGCAGCACGCCGACGCTGAGCCCCGCGTCCCGCCCGTGCCCGCCCGCGCCCCCGCTTCCGCCGCAGGCCCCGGTCAGTGCGAACCCGGCACCGACGGCGACCGCGACGGCCACCCGGGCGAGGGACCTGCGCTTCCCACCCATGACCGGTTCCCCAGGTGATGTGACCCGACTTACCCTTTATCGGGTGTTCGGTATCAGGGTAGTGATGCCGTCACCCGGTGTCCTCGCGGAGTGCCCGGTCGATCGCGGCCAGTGCACCGGTCAGCCGCGTGTAGTCGTCGGCCGTCAGCGGCCCGACGAAGAACTCCTCCACGACCCGGGCGTGCACCGCGGCCGCGCCCAGCAGCGCCGTGTGCCCCGCGGCGGTCGGTTCCACCAGGGCCACCCGCCGGTCCCCGGGGGACGGCACCCGCCGGACCAGCCCGGCCTCCTCCATGCGGTCGACCAGGCGGGTGGTGCCGCTGCTGGTGAGCGTGAGGCCGTCGGCCAGCAGCCGCTGGGAGATCTCCTCGCCGGACCGGCGGCAGAGCAGGATCAGCACTTCCAGCATGGTGTGGCTGATCCCGCACTCCCGCCGCAACGCGCTGTCGATGCGCTGCTCCAGGCGGGTGGCGGACGTGATCAGGAGCCCGAAGTCCCGGACGAGCGGGCTGTTGGCGGCGCGGGCGGCGGCTTCGGCCGCGGTGTCCTGCTGGGGCGTGGAGTTCATCCCGACCGACCCTACTGCGACCGCACTCACCGCGACCGCACTCACCGCGACCGTACCCACCGCGGCCGCACCTGCTGCCGAGGCGATAGCTGATTACTCAATTGCTGATCGGGCGATTGCTGACCAGTCAATTAAATCGTACGGTGGGGGCACCGCGAGCGAGAGGAAGATCCGTGGATCTGCAGCACTGGCTCGGCCGAGCCACCGACGCGATACAGGAGTGGGCCGACACCTTCGGCCCCTACCGGCGCCACCCGTCCCTCGACGTCGCCGACGACCGCTTCGCGCCGGTCTTCGCGGAGTTCACGGACCGGCTCAAGGACAACTACCCCTTCTTCCACCCGCACTACGCGGGCCAGATGCTCAAGCCCCCGCACCCCGCCGCGGTGGTCGGCCACCTCACCGCGATGCTGATCAACCCCAACAACCACGCCCTGGACGGCGGCCCCGCCACGGCGGCGATGGAACGCGAGGCGGTCGCGCAGCTCGCCGCGATGTTCGGGTACGACACCCACCTCGGCCACCTCACCACCAGCGGCACCATCGCCAACCTCGAAGCCCTCTTCGTCGCCCGCGAACTCCACCCCGGCCGGGGCGTCGCGCACAGCGCCGACGCCCACTACACCCACGGCCGCATGTGCCACGTCCTGGGCCTGACCAGCCATCCCGTCCGCACCGACGACCAGGGCCGGATGGACCTCGACGCGCTGGCGGACGTGCTGGGGACCGGGCAGGTGGGCACCGTCGTCGTCACCGCGGGGACCACCGGGCTCGGCGCCGTCGACCCGGTGCACGAGATCCTCCCGCTCGCCGCGCGGCACGGCGTCCGCGTACACGTCGACGCGGCCTACGGCGGCTTCTTCACGCTCCTCGCCGGCGCCGCCGGGCCCGAGGGGCTGCCGCCCGAGCCCTGGCGGGCCCTCGGCCGGGCCGACTCGATCGTCGTCGACCCGCACAAGCACGGGCTCCAGCCTTACGGCTGCGGGGCCGTCCTCTTCCGGGACCCCGACGTCGGCCGCTTCTACCTGCACGACTCGCCGTACACCTACTTCACCTCGGGCGAGCTCCACCTGGGCGAGATCAGCCTGGAGTGCTCCCGTGCCGGTGCCGCGGCGGCGGCCCTGTGGCTCACCTTCCGGCTCCTGCCGCCCACGCCCGACGGCCTCGGCGAGGTGCTGGCTGCCGGGCGCCGGGCCGCCCTGCGTTGGGCGGACCTGATCGAGGCGTCGGACGTCCTGGAGCTCTACCAGCGCCCCCAGCTGGACATCGTCACCTACTTCCCGGCCACCGACCCGGCCGCCCTCAGCGCGATCGACGCCGCCTCCGCCCGCGTCCTGACCGACGGCATGGCCGCCCCCGACCCGGTCTTCCTCAGCACCCTCAAGGCCGACCGCGACGCCTTCGGCGCCCGCCACCCGAAGATCACGGCGGACGCGGACGGCGCCCGGATCCTGCGCAGCGTCCTCATGAAGCCGGAGTCGGAGGACCACGTCGAGTACCTGCACGACCGGGTGGAGCGGCTGGCCAGGGGGACGACACCCGCCACCTGACCACCGCCGGACGGAGGCCCGCCGGACGGAGGCCGGACCAGCCGACCGTCCCGGTGACCGGCGTGACGTCCGTACGGCCTGCCCCCGCCGCAGACGCGGCACCGCCGGGAGTCACGGGCGGTCGGTCCGCAGCAGGAGTACGGCGAGGTCGTCGGTGTGGCCGCCGGCCGGCCAGGCCCGGTGGAGGAGGCTGTCCACGAGGCGTTCCAGGTCGTCGACGTCGGCGTGCGCGAGGTACTCGGCGAGGTCGGCGGTGGCGCGGCCGACGTCGGCGCCGGGGCCGGGGCGTTCGACGAGGCCGTCGGTGTAGAGGGCGAGGACGGCACCCGGCGGGAGCGGGCCGCGGGTGACGGGGTAGCGGGCGCGGGCGTCGACCCCCAGCGGCGGCCCGGGGTCCAGACAGAGGGGGTGGGCCCGGCCGGCGGCCGGACGCAGCAGCGGCGGTGCGTGGCCGGCGCCGGCCAGGGTCAGCTCCTGACGGGCCAGGTCGAGGTGGACGTAGAGGCAGGTCACCAGGAGGTCGGGGGTCAGGTCGGCGAGCAGCCGGTTGGTGCGGGAGATGACCTGGTCCGGGGTGGCTCCGGAGGTGGCGTGGGCGTGGATGGCGGTGCGGACCTGGCCCATCAGGGCGGCCGCGGCCATGCTGTGGCCCTCCACGTCGCCGATCACGGCGGCCGCACAGGTGTCGTCCAGGCGCAGCAGGTCGTAGAAGTCGCCGCCGACGTCGATGCCGTGCCCGGCCGGCAGGTAGCGGGCGGCCACGTCGAGGCCGGGCAGGGCGGGGAGGCTGCGCGGCAGGAGCGCCTGCTGGAGCTGGTGGACGAGGTGGTGCTGGGTGTCGTAGAGGCGGGCCCGGTCCAGCGCCTGGGCGAGCAGACCGGCCAGCGGGGTGAGTACGGCGCGCTCGTCGGCGGTGAAGATGTGGGGGCGTTCGTAGGAGAGGACGCAGCAGCCCACCGCACGCCCCGAGATGACCAGGGGGAGGAAGGCCCACGCCTGTTTCCCGGTGACCAGGGGCGCCCGGGGGTAGCTCGCGGTCAGCTCGGCGGGGCTGCCGAAGAAGGCGGGCACACCGCCGGCCAGGACCTGGCCGGCCGGGGTGGCGCCGGAGTCGACGGGGATGGCGTCGAGGCGTTCGACGGCGTCGGCGGAGTAGCCGTGGTGCCCGGCGACCCGGAGACGGCCCGCCTCGGCGATGCTGAGCACCAGTCCCTGGGCGCCGAACGCGGGCAGGACCTGGTCCGCCATGAATGCGACGAGATCCCGGGTGGTCACCGTCTCGGTGAGCGCGGCCGCCAGGTGGACCAGCTGGTAGAGCCGTCCGGGCGTGCTCGGCGCCGGCTCGGCCCGCCCAACGGCTCCGCCCGCCGCCTCCGCCTCCGCCGCCCCTGCCGTCGTCCCCGTCCCGCCCGCGCCCGCCCCCGCTCCCACCCCCACCCCCGCTCCCACCCCCGCCGCTGTCTCCGCCCCGGCGGTGATGCGCACGCTGATACCGCTGGCGTCCGGGTGCAGGTGGAAGGCCAGCCAACGGTCCGGCGGACGGAGGGCGCTGAAGGACACCGGGGTCCGGCTGACGACCGCCAGCCGGTACCGCTCCTCGTACCTCAGGTCGTCCAGCCAGGGGAGCGACTGCCAGGGCCGGGTGCCGAGCATCCGGTCGGCGTCCCGGCCGAGCAGCCGGGCGGCCGGGGCGGACATGAACGTGATCCTTCCCTCCAGGTCCAGGGCCAGGGCGCCGTCGGGAAGCCGGTCGAGGTAGTCGACGGCGGCCAGCGCGGTCTGGGCCGGGTGGCGCTGCGAGTCCACAGCCACGACGCGCGGCCGGTCGGGAAGCGAGGGCGGCACCGGCGAGTCGTCCAGGAGCCGGGCCAGCCGGCGGGCGCTCGCGGTGATGTGGTGGCGTTCGCGGGTGGTGGCCCGGGGCGGGTGATCGGCGGGCCACATCAGCACCACCCCGCCCCAGCGGCGCCGCACCCCGGGCAACGGGGCCGCGGCGAGCGCGAAGGGGTACGGCAGGACGGTCGCCGTCCGCGGGTAGCGGCGCGCCATCTCGTCCTGCGAGCCGATCCAGACCAGGCGGTCCTCCGCGATCGCGTCGGCCACCGGGACGGGGGCGGTCAGCGGCAGCCGCCGCCAGGGCGCGGTGAAGTCGACGGGCAGTCCGCACAGGGCCACCAGGTGCAGCAGCGCGGCCGGTTCCTCGATGAGATACACGCCGCCGATCGCCGCCCCGGTCCGGCGGACCATGCCGGCCAGCGCCCTGCCCAGGGCGTCGTCGACCGACAGGTCGTCCCAGGGCCGGGCACGGAGCCGCATGACGTTCGCCCTCCGGTCGTGTGCGCACCGGGCGGCGCCCGCCGCCCGCGTCCTCTCCGGTCCCACCTAGGCAACCCACACCGCTTATTCACGACAATATGCGCATATTTTCTTACGGCAACAGTGGTCGTGCCGGGTCTCCCGCGCCTTCTCGCGCGCCTCACCCGCGCCCCCCAGGGGCGCGGGGAACTGCGCGAGTGCCCCCCCATGCACCAGCAGCCGCCCGCCGGGGCCGGGCTAGGATCCGGGGCATGGCCCTGACCATGACCGACGTGGACCGGTTCGAGGCGGCCAGGCCGCGCCTGGCGGCCATCGCCTACCGCCTGCTCGGTTCCGCGAGCGAGGCCGAGGACGCGGTGCAGGAGACGTATCTGCGCTGGCAGGCCGCCGACACCGGCCGCATCGAGGTCCCCGAGGCCTGGCTGACGAAGGTGCTCACCAACCTCTGCCTCAACCAGCTCACCTCGGCCCGCGCCCGCCGCGAGACCTACGTGGGCCAGTGGCTCCCCGAACCGCTGCTCGCCGGCGACCCGCTGCTCGGCCCCGCCGACACCGCGGAACGGCGCGAGTCGGTGTCGTACGCGGTCATGGTCCTGCTCGAGCGCCTCACCCCTGCCGAGCGCGCGGTCTACGTGCTGCGGGAGGCCTTCGACTACCCGCACCGGGAGATCGCCCGGATCCTCGACCTCACCGAGGCCGCCAGCCAGCAGATCCTGCACCGGGCCAGGAAGCACGTCGCGGACGGCCGGACTCGTACCGAGGTCGACGAGGCCGCCGCCCGGCGGATCATCGAGGAGTTCCTCGCGGCCGCCGGGACCGGCCGGACCGAGCCGCTCGTCCGGCTGCTCACCGAGGACGCCGTCGCGATCGGCGACGGCGGAGGGAAGGTACCGGCCGCCGCCAGGGCGTTCGAGGGTGCCCTCGCGGTCGCGAAGTTCATGCGGGGCCTGTTCAAACAGGGCCCGGCCCAGCGCGCCCTGGCCGGCGGCTCCGTCGAGCTGTACGACACGACCGTCAACGGCGGCCCCGCCCTGGTGGCGGTCGTCGGCGGCCGGATCTTCGGCGTGATGTGCCTGGAGATCACCACCGAGGGCATCGCCGCGTTCCGCAACCAGCTCAACCCCGACAAGCTGGAGCGCGCCACCAGGAGGTGGGCGGCGACCACGCACGGCGATCCGCTGCTCCGCCTCTTCTGACCTCCTCGTCCGTCGGTCCGTCCGCCCGCTCCGTCCGTCCGCTCCGTCCGCGCCGCCTCCTCTGACCGCCCCCTGGTGTGAGGTGCTTCACACCGTCCTCCTGTCAGGAAACGGCGGGCCGCCCGGTTCAGGGGGCGACCCGCTGAAGAGCTGGATGACTGGATGACAGGAGCAGGGACATGCAGCATCGCATCGTCGTCCTCGGTGCCGGATACGCCGGAGCCGTCGCCGCCGGCCGCCTCGCCCGGCGGCTGCACCGCGAGGACGTCGCCATCACCCTCGTCAACGCCGAGCCCGACTTCGTCGAGCGCGTCCGGATGCATCAGCTCGCGACCGGACAGGAGCTCAGGCCCCGGCCGTTCGCCGAGATGTTCACGGGGACCGGCGTGGAGCTGAGGCTCGCGAGGGTCACCGCCGTGGACGTCGACCGGAGGACGGTCACCGCGGACGGCCCCGGCGAGCAGGGTGCGGCGGAGCTGGAGTACGACACCCTCGTGTACGCCCTCGGCAGCGACTGGGACGACCAGGGTGTCCCCGGTGCCGCCGAGCACGCCGACCGGATCGCGAACCGCCCCGGGGCGCTGCGGCTGCGCGAGCGGCTCGCCGCGCTGGCGGCCGGGGCGCCCGTGGTCGTGGTCGGCGGCGGACTCACCGGTCTGGAGGCCGTGACCGAGATCGCCGAGGCCCGTCCGGACCTCGACGTCGCCCTCGCCGCCCGCGGCGCCCTCGGCGACTGGCTCTCCCCGAAGGGCCGCCGGCACCTGCGCAAGGTCCTCGACGGACTCGGAGTCACCGTGCACGAGCACACCGCCGTCACCGCCGTGACGCCCGGCCACGTGACCACGGCCGAGGGCACGGCCGTCCCGGCCGCCGTCACCCTGTGGACCACCGGCTTCGCCGTCCACCCGATCTCCCGGGCCACCGCCCTGGAGGTCACCGGCACCGGCCGGATCGTCGTCGACCGGACCATGCGCTCGGTCTCGCACCCGGACGTCTACGCGATCGGCGACGCCGCGATGGCGACGGGCCCGGCGGGAAACCCGCTCCGCATGTCCTGCGCCTCCGGCCTCCCGATGGCCTGGCAGGCCGCGGACGCCATCGCGGCCCGCCTGACCGGAGGAAAGCTCCCCGACACCCCGCTCCGCTATGTCAACCAGTGCGTCTCGCTGGGCCGCAGGGAGGGGCTGATCCAGTACGTCACGGCCGACGACCGCGCCGTACGGGCGGCGCTGACGGGCCGGGCCGCCGCCCTCTACAAGGAGCTGATCTGCAAGGGCGCGGCCTGGGCCGTGGCCCACCCGCTGCTGGGCCTCCCGGCCCGGCGCCGCCGCGTCGTACCGCAACCGGCGCCCCGGACGGACACCCCGCACACGACGGACACCCCGCGCACGACGACCACGACACCGGCCTGACCACACAGGGGGCCGGCCCCTTCCAGGCGACCGGCCCCCCTTCTCGACCCTCCGGCTCTCAGCCCTTCGGCCCCGCCGACTGCACCACCTCGAAGGACCACAGGGTCGAATCGGAGGCCGCCGGCTTCGGCCGTTCACCCTCCGC
This sequence comes from Streptomyces fuscichromogenes, assembly GCF_014645815.1. Lineage (GTDB taxonomy): Bacteria > Actinomycetota > Actinomycetes > Streptomycetales > Streptomycetaceae > Streptomyces > Streptomyces fuscichromogenes. The sequence goes on from NZ_BMML01000005.1 coordinate 483,540, forward strand.
ACCCCCCTGGTGCGCGCTCTTCATCGGCCCCTCCATCCACGCCTGGAAGGACTCCTCGTCCTTCCAGCGCGTGTACACGAGGTAGCTGTCGGTCCCTTCGACCGGCCGCAGCAGCTCGAACCACTCGAACCCGTCCGAGTTCTCCACGGCGTGCGCCCGCGAGGCGAACCGCTTCTCCAGGGTCTCCCGCTGCTCGGCGGGGACGGTCAGCACGTTGATCTTCACTACGCTCATGGGCCCATCCTGCACCAGCCGGTACCAAGGCTCCCGTAAGTAACAGCGGCCTCGGACATTCACCGAACTCCTGTACAACCCTTACTCCCAGGTGCGGGTCTCCTGATCGCTGGACACCATCTGACTCCGGCCGCCCGCCGGGAGGCGGACGGCCCCCGCATGCCGCAGGAGACGACCCGCATGCACACCTTCCCGCGACTCGCCCTCGCGACGGCCACCGCGGCCGCGCTGACCGGCGGTCTGCTCACCTTCTCGGCCGCCTCGGCGTCGGCCGCCGACCCCCTCAAGGCCGCCCGCGCCGACTTCAACGGCGACGGCATCGGCGACATCGCCACCTCCGCGACCACCGCCTACGTCAACGGTCACAAGGGCGCCGGTCAGGTCGTCGCCCTCTACGGCTCCGCCTCCGGCATCTCCACCGCCAAGCGCACCACCCTGAGCCAGAACAGCACCGGCGTCCCCGGCACCGCCGAGGCCGGCGACCAGTTCGGCTACGACCTGGCGTACGCCGACTTCAACGGCGACGGCTACGACGACCTCGCCGTCGGCTCGCCGACCGAGAAGGTCGGCACCGACACCGACGGCGGCACGGTCACCCTCCTGTGGGGCTCCGAGAACGGGCTCACCGGCAAGGGCGTCGACATCAAGGACCCGTCCCCGTCGTCCCACGACTACTGGGGGCAGACCCTTGCCGCCGCTGACTTCGACGGCGACGGCAAGCCCGATCTCGCCGTCGGCAGCTCCGCCGCCACCGTGTGGGTGTTCAAGGGCGGCATCGCGAGCAACGGCACGCCCGGCGGCCGGTACACCGTCAAGCCGCCGATCCAGTCGGGCACCGCCTCCTGGCCGTACGGCCCGCTGAAGCTCACCGCAGGCGATGTCAACGGCGACGGCCGCAGCGACCTGATCGTCGACGGGTACGAGACCAGGACCTCGAACCACTGGAACACCAACTACTGGCTCCCCGGCTCCGCCAACGGTCTGACCGCCACCGGTGCCAAGGCGCTCAAGAACGGCGTCGTCACCGGCATCGGCGACATCAACGGCGACGGCTTCGGCGACATCGTCAGCGGCGCCTCCTGGGACACCACCCTCAGCGACGGCAGCACCGTCCCGGACTCCGCCAAGGGCGGCCGGGTGGCCGTCACCTACGGCAGCGCCACGGGCCCGGCCAAGGCCGTCATGTTCAACCAGAACTCGTCCAACGTCCCCGGCACCTCCGAGAAGGGCGACGGCTTCGGCTGGGACCTCGACCTCGGCGACGTCAACGGCGACGGCTACGCCGACCTGGTCGTCTCCACGCCCAACGAGGACATCGGCAGCAAGACCAACACCGGTCAGGTCACCGTCCTGTACGGCTCGGCGAGCGGGATCGACCTCGCCTCCGGCGCCCAGTCCTTCGCGCAGAGCACGGCCGGCGTCCCCGGCGACGACGAGAAGAACGACCTCTTCGGCGCCGACGTCAAGCTCGACGACGTCACCGGCGACGGCCGGGCCGACCTGATCATCGGCTCGTACGAGAACGGCGGCGACGGCGCGGTGACCTACCTGCCGTCCAACGGCTCGAAGATCACCACGACCGGTTCGCGGGCCCTGGCCGCGAGCAAGGTGGGCGTGTCCACCAGCGGCGTCCCGCAGTTCGGCGCGGTCTTCGCCGACTGATCTCGTCCCACCCGGGAGCCCCGCAGGAGCCCTCTCAGGAGCCCTCTCAAGAGCCCCTCAGAGGCTTCCAGAAGCCCCCGGAACCCCCTAGGGGATGTCACATAGGGGATGTCACAGCTCTGCCGCAATGGCGGGCTCGGACCGCCGAGCCCGCCACGCGGCCGTCCCGGACCAGGTACGTTCGAGGACGTGGCTGGATTCAGGATCGGACGCGGCGGCCGGGACGACCGTGCCCCGCAAACGCGACCGCAACAACCCGCGTACGGGCAGCAGGCGCCGCCCCAGAGCTACGGGGGGCAGCCGGGGCCGTCGTACGGACACCCGTCGGCCCCGCAGCCGTCGTACCCGCACAGCGGCGGCGGGTCCGGCTGGCCGCAGGCGCGTGGCGGCCACCCGGGCCAGGCAGGCGGCGACGGCCCGGAGTACTTCGGCGACGACAACGGTTACGGCGGCGGACAGGGCGGCGGCTACGGCGCCGGCTACGGCGGACACGGCGCCGGCGCCCCCGACCCGTACGCGGCGAACAACCCGGGCAGCACCCAGGCCTTCTCGGTCGACGAGGCCGGTGCATACACCCAGGGCGCGACCTACCACGCCGGCTCGGCGGCGCCGTCCGGCCCGATCGGCCCGCGCCTGCACTGGAAGGACCTGCTGAAGGGGATCGTCCTCGCCCCGAACCAGACGTTCCTCCAGATGCGGGACTACGCGATGTGGGGCCCCGCCCTCGTCGTGACCTTCCTCTACGGCCTGCTCGCCGTCTTCGGCTTCGACGGTGCCCGCGCGGACGCGATAAACGCCACCCTCACCAACGCGATCCCGATCGTCCTGGTGACGGCGGTGGCGATGGTGATCTCGTTCTTCGTGCTGGGCGTGGTGACCCACACCCTGGCCCGTCAGCTGGGCGGCGACGGCGCCTGGCAGCCGACGGTGGGCCTGTCGATGCTGATCACGTCGGTGACCGACGCACCCCGGCTCCTCTTCGCCATGTTCTTCGGCGGCAACGCCGGCTTCGTCCAGCTCCTCGGCTGGGCGACCTGGGTCGCGGCGGGCGTCCTGCTCACGCTGATGGTCGGCAAGTCCCACGACCTGCCGTGGCCGAAGGCCCTGGGCGCATCGGCGATCCAGCTGATCGCCCTGCTGTCGATCGTGAAGCTGGGCACGTTCTGACGCACCTACGAGAAGGGCCCCCGGCGACTCCCGCCGGGGGCCCTTCTCACGCCGCCGCGCGCCTCACGCGTCCAGAACCTGCCCGGCGCGCCGCACCACGGGCGATTCGACACTCCACGGGAAGTTGATCCAGGCGTCGGTCCGCTTCCACACGTACTCGCACTTCACGAGGGACTGGGACTTCTCGTAGATCACGGCGGACCGGACCTCGGCCACGTGGTCGAGGCAGAAGTCGCGGACCAGCTTCAGCGTCTTGCCGGTGTCCGCGACGTCGTCCGTGATCAGGACCTTCTTGGCGCTGAAGTCGATGACGTTGGGGACCGGGGCGAGCATGACCGGCATCTCCAGAGTGGTCCCCACCCCCGTGTAGAACTCCACGTTCACCAGGTGCAGGTTCTTGCAGTCGAGGGCGTAGGCGAGCCCGCCGGCGACGAACACCCCGCCGCGGGCGATGGAGAGCACTATGTCCGGCTGGTACCCGTCGTCGGCGATGGTCTGGGCGAGTTCACGGACGGCGACGCCGAACCGCTCGTAGCTCAGGTTCTCCCGCACCCCGCTGTCGTCACCGCTCATATCCGGTCCCTCCTGGCCTCTCGCGCGTCCGTCACACCTGGGTCCGGTGGAAGTTCAGGTAGGAGCGGGAGGCGGTGGGTCCGCGCTGCCCCTGGTAGCGGGAGCCGTAGCGCTCGCTGCCGTAGGAGTGCTCCGCGGGGGAGGTGAGCCGGAACATGCAGAGCTGGCCGATCTTCATGCCGGGCCACAGCTTGATGGGGAGGGTCGCGAGATTGGACAGTTCGAGGGTCACGTGCCCGCTGAACCCGGGGTCGATGAACCCGGCGGTGGAGTGCGTGACCAGCCCGAGCCGCCCGAGCGAGGACTTGCCCTCCAGCCGGGACGCGAGATCGTCGGGGAGCGTGATGACCTCGTACGTCGAGGCGAGCACGAACTCACCGGGGTGGAGGATGAAGGGCTCGTCGCCCTCGGGCTCCACGAGCCGGGTGAGGTCCGGTTGCTCGACGGAGGGGTCGATGTGCGGGTACCGGTGGTTCTCGAACACCCGGAAGAAACGGTCCAGCCGTACGTCGATGCTCGACGGCTGCACCATGGATTCGTCGTAGGGATCGATCCGTACCCGCCCGGCGTCGATCTCGGCCCGGATGTCCTTGTCTGAGAGAAGCACGCCCCGAGGATACGCAAGGCGCGCGGACCGACGAAAACCATGACGAGTCCACGCGCCTCTGTTACGGCTGTTTTCTCCTGCTCTCTACTGCTGCTGCTTCTCCAGCGCGACCGGCACGACACTGCGCAGCCGGGCGCACTTGGGACACCGCACGAGCCGGCCGGGGCCGAGCCGCTCGGCCTGCTGCATCGGGAACGAAGCGGTGCTGAACACGTGCCCTTCGGCACAGCGGACGACGGTGCGTTCCATCAAGTCCCTTAAGTCCCTTCCCCAGGAGCCGCGTCGGGCTTAATGCCGTGACGACGGAAAGCCACATTACGGGATCAAAGGGACGGCTCTCCAGGCGGCACTCCGGCCCACCGGGCCCCTCTCCCGCGCCTCCACCGTACGCCCCAACTCCGTTCCCCCGCAGCCCGATCCCACCCCCTGAAACGCACACGAACCCCACGGTCCGAGCACCGGGGGTCCGCCATGAGGTACAGTAAGCAAGCGTTCGGACACCGACTCGTTCGGCGTCTTACGCGGGTGTAGTTTAATGGTAGAACATCAGCTTCCCAAGCTGAGAGCGCGAGTTCGATTCTCGTCACCCGCTCCACGGAGAAGGCCCAGGTCAGAGACCCGGGCCTTTTTGCTGTCCATCGTGATCAGTTGTCGCGTGCCAGATTCGTGCCAGAAGGCTTGTCGGGCGCTCTCTGCACGGCAGCGGCCCGTGCCTTACGGACCGTAGCGTCCAGCCTGGCGGCGACCTCCTCCTGCCGCTCGTCGTCGGAATGCTGATAGATCAGCGCCGCCTTCTCGGAGGACTGTCCGGCCCGGACCATCGTGTCCTTGAGCGTGGCCCCGGAGCGCGTGGACAGCGTGTGCCCCGTGTGCCGGAGATCGTAGAACCGGAAGCCCTCAGGCATACCGACGACCTCCCGCGCCTTCCGCCACCTCCGCCCGAAGGTGCTGCGCCGGAAGGGAGCACCTTTCTCACCCACGAAGAGCAGTCCATCGGGCCCCTGCTCGGCGTAGCTCTCCAGATGCCAGCGGAGCTCCCGGCGGAGGAACGCGGGAAGAATCACAGTCCGGGTGCCGGCCTCGGACTTGGTGTCGCCCTGTACCCGCCGCCCGTTCATCCGCTCCGGCTCGGCGAGGCGCACCCGGACGCGCAGGTTGTCGAGGTCGACGTCCCGGCGGCGCAGGCCGGCCAGCTCTTCCGGCCGCATCGGACCGTACGCACCGAGGTAGACCATGAGCCGCCAGCGCATCCCGACTGCGTTGGCGAGTGCGTCAACCTGGGCGACGGTGGCGATGCGCCGCTCAGCAGCCTTCTCCTTACCGGCACCCTTGATCCGACACGGATTGCGAGTGATCAACTCGTCGTCCACGGCCGTCTCCATGATGGCCTTGAGGAGCCGGTACGCCTTGGCCGTCATCGTCCTGGCGTTGGCGGTCCGCAGCCGATCGGCCCGCCATTCACGCACGCGTGGAGCGGTGATCTCGTCCAAGTCCGACTCGGCGAAGGCGAACAGGTGCTTGTCGAGGAGGTAGCGGTAGAGGTCGTGCGTCAGAGGCGCGAGCTCCCGTTCGTTGACCCACTTGTCGGCGTAGGCCCGGAAGCTCACCGCGCCCGCCTCGGGATCACGCCACTCACCCCGTCGGATCTCCGTCTGCTTCTCGGCAAGCCAGTCGTCCGCGTCCGCCGTCGTCTCGAAGGTGATCGGAGCCGGACGCATCACGCCGTCAGGGCCCGGATAGCGCGCCTGGATTCGGCCGGAAGGAAGCCGTCTGATCGCGCCGAAGCGGCGGCGCCTGCCCTTGCTGTTGGCCATCAGGCGGCCCTCCTGAAGCCAGTGCGGGGACGCCTCAGCGGCTCCACCGTGCGGGACTGGACGAACTCATCGACGGCGCTCTCCGGGATGCGTACGTGCCGACCGACCTTCACGTACCGGATGCGCCGCTCTTCGATCAGCCGCCGGGGGAAGCGGGCGGTCGTGCCGAGCAGCTCGGCGACCTGGTCGACGGACAGGTATCGGTCGGTCATGCGGTGGGTTCTCCTTCCGTTCCGGGGGCTGGTTCGAGGGATGCGGCAAGCCAGGTCTCGGCGGCGCTGAGGCCGGTGCCGGCGAAGACCCAGTGGGCGAGGACGTATGTGGTGTCCGGCTGGGGGTTGGTGGCTGCTGCCGCTTGTGCTCGGCGCCATTCGGCGCGGGCGTCGCGGAGGGCGCCGAGGGTGGTGGAGTAGCGGCGGGATTTGGTGGAGAAGTGGCCGCGGAAGCCGAGCATGTGGGCCCAGGCGCGCAGGCGGAGGTGTTCGAGGCTCTTGCGTGCGCCGAGGGTCCAGACGGTTCGGATGAGTTGGCGGGCGTGGTCGCTGATGTCGAGCTGGGCGAGTTCGGCGGCGAACTTCAGCGGCCGGTCGAGAGCTCCCGTGGCTGTCTCGGCGCCCTTGGTGGCGTACTTCGCGATGTACGCGGCTACGGCCCGTTCGGTCAGCTCCTGGCCGTCGTTGAAGTCGGCGGATCGGATGGTGCGGACGTCGAGTTGGCGGCCGAAGGTGAAAGTGTGGGTGCGGCCGTCGAGGGTCGGGCCGTCGACGCGGACCTTGGTGGCGGCGGCTTCGATGGCGTCGGTGAGGAGATCGGCGGTGGCCCAGGCCGGGGGCGGGGTGTCGCCGCCAGCGGGGCCGTCGAGGCGGATGACAGCATGGAAGTGGACGGCGCCGCGCTTCTGGTACTCGGCGACCTTGGCGAAGGAGACGCGGGCGTGATCGCGTAGACGGCGCTGTGACAGCCCCGCGCGCTTGGCGACCTCCCGGCGGAGGTAGATCGAGAAGCGACGCCAGAGGGCGCCTGCGTGGGCGTTCCAGAGCACGGCTGCTTCGTAGTCGTAGGTGTCCGGGTCGAGCGGGGTGCCAAGGGCGTCGTCGTCCTGGGCGTGGTGGACGCCGCAGCGGCAGGCGCGGCCATCGGTGCGACGGTTGTGGACCGGGCCGAAGCCGGGGGCGGTGAAGGTGGCGAAGACGCGGGGGTGAGCGGCGACCTGTTCCGGGGTGCCCTTGCCGCCGCGCAGGCCTGCGGTGATCAGGTGGAAGGTGTCGCGGCGGTAGACCTCGGCGCAGGCGGGGCAGCGGGTGGTGCGGCGGTTGTTGCAGCGGACGAGGAGTTGGCCGGCGGGCAGGTCGGTGGAGTCGAGGTGCTGGAGGATGCGGCCGATCTCGCCGGTGGTGGTGTCGAGGTCGTATTCGGTGCGGTGGCCGTCGAGGCGGATGGGGTTGGTGCAGCCGCCGAGGCCGGAGAGTTGGCGGAGGATACCGGGCAGGGTGCCGCCTGCGGCGAGGTTGGTGAGTTCGTGGAGCGGGGGCGGGGTGGTGCGGGTGAAGATGGCTGGCTCCTTCTGGCTGGCTCGGTCAGGAGTGACGGGCCCCGGGGCGGCCGGATGCTTGGCGGTGTCGTGGCCGCCCCAGGGGTCGGGCAGCGGGATCAGCGCCGGTTGTGCTCGCGCAGCAGGGAGCGCAGGACCACGGCGGCGATGGCCACGGAGATGGCCGAGACGGCGACGGCGGCCAGGAGCGCGGTGAGGACCACGCCACCCGTGAGCACGGCCACGACGGCGCCGGTGCTGACGGACACGGCCGGGAGCGCGGAGCGCCGGGCGGGGGCCGGGTCGGTCGGGGCGTGCGTGTGCACGGGTGGCGGGGTGGGGCTGTCGGGGTACTTGGGCAGGAACACAGCAGGGGTCTCCTTATCTACTCGTCTAGGCATGTGAGCCGTTTATGACGGTCACGCCGGAGCGCGTGCCGGATTCGATGGCGGGGGCGAGGAAGGTGTGGGAGAGCCAGAAGCCGAAGAGGGCGACCAGGACGACGATCCAGGTGCGGACGCCGAGGTATTTGACGGCCGCCCAGGCGAAGAAGCCGAGGACGACGACGAGCGGGAGGTTGAGGGTCACGGGGTGCGGGGTCCTTTCAGCGGACGGGGCAGCGGTGGGTGCGGGCGGCGAGTTCGGCGGCGGCGCGGCTGTCGTAGTCGGCGGAGAAGCCGCAGCGTGGGGCGGTGCAGGCGGCGGTGTGCTTCTCGCGGCCCCGGTCGTCGTAGGCGGTGCCGACCTGGATGGGGCCGGTGCGGGTGACGTTGCGGAAGCGGCGGTTGGTGGTCATGGTCAGTCCTCCTGTCGCAGGCTGGAGCCGGGGAATTCGTTCAAGATCCGGGCAGCCTCGGCAGCGTCCGACACGCGATCGGCGGCCTCTTCGGCGAGGAGTCGGGCCAGTGTCGGGCGCCCGGTGTCGGCCATCTGGCGAGCTGCGTCGAGGTAGTCGGCGGCTGTGTTGAAGCAGAAGAGCGGCATGGTGCCTCCTGTTCAGACGAGTTGGGCGGCGATGGCTTCGGCCATGGGCGTCGGGACGCCGAGGCGGGCCCGGAGGGTCGGTGTGTCGATCGGGGTACCGGTGCGGGTGTGGTGTTCGGCGGCGACCTTTCGGGCGTGGTCGACCAGGGCGGCCGGCACCGGGACGGGCGGGTGTTCAGGCAGCGCCTCGATGGCGGCTTGGCCGGGCGGCGGGGCCGGTGTGGCTTCGGGCTCGTGTTCCTGGTCCTCGATGACGTCGGCGCCGATCTCCTCGGTGGCCGCTTTCGGCGCTGAGTGGGCGAGGAGGGTGCCGCCGAGGAAGGCGACGGCGGGCCATCCGGCGACGAGGATCCGTAGCCAGGCGGGGACGTCGTCCAGGTCGAGGAGGCCGGCGGTGGCGATGTTCGCTCCGAGGGACGCGACGAGGGCGATGACGAACCAGCACCAGGCCGCCGCTTTGGCCGTCCCGGAGCGGAGTCGACGCCAGGCGGCGACAAGCAGCAGGTCAACGCTGATCGGGTAGGCCCAGGCTTTCCACCCGTCCTGCCCGGCCGCCATGGCTACGTCATGGAGGTGGGCGAAGGACAGCGCGGCAGCAATGAGCGCCTGGACCAACACCGCGTCGACACGGCCGAGGTGGACGCGCACGGTCCGACTCCTTTCGGTTTCGGGCATGGGAGGGGTAGGGACTTGGCGCGAGGCGGTCACGCAGGCCGATGAGGGGAAGGGACGACGGTCAGTCGGTCACCGGACGCGGCCGGACGACCGGGGCCGAAGTCTCGACCGGGTGTACGGGCACGTGAGGCCGGAAGGGCTTGAGCGAAGGCAGGTCGGGCACGAGGTGCGCCGCCTCCCGGCAGATCTCGGCGGCGTCGCCGAGGGAGAGGTACGGGGTGCGGATGCGGGACCAGCCGCCAGAGGTGTCGCCCGCGACAGCGAGCCCCGGCATCTCAGGAGCGACGGCGCAAGCGGCGTAGACGGCTTCGGGGGCGATGTCACCGAGCGCCATCTTGGCGGAGGCTTCGTCGTTGACGCGGTGGCACACGCGGCCGGTGAGCTGAGCCCGGAGCATGGTGGCGCCCTTGCCGAGTTCGGCGCCGAAGCGCTGCCCGCACACCTCCAGGTAGATGCCGGCCGCGCGGCCGAGCTGGGCGAGGCGGATGAGCTGGGTGACCATCTCGTCCCGCCGTTCCTCGTCCTTGCGGGTGGCGACGAGGAAGAGTTCCGCGACCTCGTCGACGAACAGCACGACGGGCACGGGCCGTTCACTCTCGGGCAGTCCCCAGATGTCCGAGGTGATCTCCTCGTCGGGGGTGCCGGGCGCGATGCCCTGCCGTTCCTTGATCAGGTCGTATCGGTCCTCCATTTCCTTGACCAGGACGGGCAGCAACTCGGCGGCTTCGTCCGGGTCGGTGGCGAGCGCCGAGAGCCGCGCCGCGAACGGCGCCAGTTCGACGCCCCGCTTGCAGTCGATTCCGACGAGGGCGACGGGCTGAGGGGCGAGTCCGGTGATGAGGTGCCGGAGGTACATGGACTTGCCGGACAGGGTTGCGCCGAGGGTCAGTTGGTGAGGAACGGTGCGGTAGTCGCGCACGAAGGGCATGGCGTCCTCGCGCAGCGCCACCGGAACCTTGAGGAACCCGCCGCCGACCTTGCGGGGCATGCGCACCCGCCGCAGGACGTCGTAGCCGACGAGCCGCAGTTCCACGACACCCGGCTTCACCGTGGTGACGTAGACGGCATGGACGCCCCAGGCATGCCGCAGCCGTTCGGCCGAAGCGGCGACGTCAGCGGGTTCCTGCCCCGGAGCGAGCCGGAGGCGAAGCCGCATCCCGGTCGAGGTGGGACGGAGGATGCCCCGGCGGGGCGGGACCGCCCGGACCTCCCGCCGGGTGGTGGCCTTGACGGCGAGGACCCGCAGCCGGGAGGGCACGACGGTCAGGCCGCAGGCTTCCATGACGGAGCCGTACGAGCTGAGCAGACGGACCGTGGACATCGGGCCACCGACGGCCGACCAGTAGGCCGCCGGATGCTTGGCCCGGGTGTAGGCGGTCCCGCCGCCGAGCGCGGCGACAGGTCCACCCACCTCCAGGAGCGTTGTCAGGTCGGTCATCAGGCGGTGGCCCCCATGGCGGCCGGGAACGCGGCCGGGGTGACGGCGGCGGCCCGGTAGGCGATGCCGTGGCGCTGCTGCCCGTTGAACACGGACTCCCACGGCCGGGCCACGAGGCCGGGGAGCGAGACCGGCGCACCGAGGTTCAGCCCCTCGGAAACGCCGCCCTCCGGCACGGTGACCTTGATCAGGGAGGACTCCCCGTCCTCGATGTAGACGACTCCGATGGTCATCAGCGCCTCACCGCTCGTGGCGTCCTTGGCGATCTCGCCGGTCTGGCGGTCGCGGACCTTGGGCTCAGGAGCCTCGGTGAGGAGGATCGTGGCGGCGGTGGTCTCAACACGGATGGTGCGCAAGGCACACACTCCTATCTACTCGTCTATACATGTGGCGATCTGTGAACCCAATCTCCCGGGCTCATGACGATCACCCTGCCACACAACTTGCCCACTCGTCTATACGAGTATGCATGCTGGGATGTACGAGTTCGGAGAGCTGCGCCCGCGCACCACCGCAAACTGTGACGATCAGGTCGCCGGAAGCTGATACGACAGGACGTAGGCATCCGCCGCCATGACCGTGTCGCAGACTTCGACGGGCCGCCCCTCGGTGTCGAAGGCGGTACGGATCAGGTGAATCACCGGCACGCCGGAGGCCAGCCGGAGCGTCTTCACCTCGTCGGGCGAAGGCATCCGCGCACGGATCTCCTCCTCGAAGTGGTCGAGGCGATGGCCCAGCTCCTCCAACCGGGCGTAGATGCCGCCGGGGCCCGGGTTGGGTTCGGCGATCTGGGTGCCGCGGGCGATGTCGAGCGGGAGGTACGAGGTAGCGAACTCGACCGGCCGGCCGTCGAGGAGATACCGGCGCCGCCGGGCGAGCACCCGCCGCACGGACCCGAGCCGCGTGGAGACGTCCTGACTGGCCTTCTCTTCCTTCACTTCAAGGCTGTCGACCTGGGGGTGACTGCCGGCCGCATCCGCCTCCACGATGAACGCGGACTTCCCCTGCTCCCGATGCCGCCGGGCGAACCGGTCGGAGGCGAGCCGCCGCACGGGAGGCCGGGGCCGCACGAACACACCCTTCCCGTGCTCGGCATGTACCAGCCCTTCCCCCTGGAGGATGGAGAAGGAGTTCCGGACCGTCATCCGGGAGACTCCGTAGTGCTCGACAAGCTCAGCCTCTGAGGGCAGCTTCTCGCCCTCGCCGAATCGCCCACGGTCGATGGCTTCGCGCAGCTGGTCGGCGATCTGCCGGAAGACCGCACGATCGCTCGTGGGGTCGAGATCTCCGAGGAGGCCCGAAGGAAGTGCAGGGCTCACTTGTACTCCTTTAGGTATCTAGACGAGTGGGCGAGTGTTGTTGCTACGGTGGAGAGCCTAGCCAGCCGAGAGGGCCGAGGAACGTGAGCACAGAACGCCCGCACTCCGTGAGCGTCGCCGGGGTCGTCATAGACACCCGCGGCCGTGCCCTCCTGATCCAGCGCCGGGACAACGGCAAGTGGGAACCGCCGGGCGGTGTCCTCGAACGCGAGGAGATCATCCCCGAGGCCCTGCAACGCGAAGTCCTCGAAGAGACCGGCATCAAGATCGCCCTTCCGGCGACCCTGACCGGTGTCTACAAGAACATGACGGGCCTGATCGTCTCCCTGGTCTTCCGCTGCGAGGCCGCCGACGGCACGCCCACCACTGGCGACGAGACCCGCGCACTGCGCTGGGCCACCCGCGAAGAAGTCTCCGAGCTTGCCGACGAGGCATACGCCATCCGCGTCCTGGACGCGATGGATGCGGCGTCTCCACCTGCGATCCGCGCCCACGATGGCGTGAAACTCGTCTAGCCCGAACCCGCTGCACATGGCGGCCTACCAGCACGAAGGAACTTGTATGCACGAGTATACGAGTACAGCCCGGGTCTGGGGGCTCAGTTGCCCAGGTTTCCCGGAAGAGGTCAGCCGGGCCCGCCGCTGGACCCGTGACATCCTGCGAGGCTCCCCTTTAGCCGAAGACGCCGAGCTGATCGTGAGCGAGCTGAGCGCGAACGCGATCCTCCACACGGCCAGCGGGCAAGAGTCGGGCAGTTTCCATCTGGCCCTTGCGGTGTCAGCGCAGGTGATCGCGTTGTCGGTCACCGACGACGGGGCCGCTGGCACAGCACCGAAGATCAAGCGCCAGGACCAGGAGGCCGAGCACGGCCGGGGCTTGGGCATGGTCAGCGCGATCGCTCATCGCGTCGTCGTCCACGAGAGCGACGGGGGTTACACGGTCACCGCCGAGCTGTTCGCGGGCCGATCGACCGGAGGTCACCCGTGCTGATGGACAAGCCGCAGCGCGGCTACTGGTGCGAGTGCTGGACCGAGGACCTCACCGACGGGACGGGGTGGCCGGCGCTCCGGGCATCCTTCGACGCCTACTCCGCGCCCCAGGCAGACAGATGGGTCGCCATCGCACTCCGCACCATCTCACCGGCACTCGACCCCGACGCGTCTCAGGAAGCGTGGGAGTGGCTTTACGACGGCCGCATAACGACGAGGAAAGCCCTCCTGCGAGCCGAGCCCTGCACGGTGACAGTCACCCAGGCCAGCACCCGCATCACATGGACGATCCGACCCGTGATCTTCCTACCGCTGGCTCATCGCCAAGGCGGCGAACTCCCATCCTGCACACAGGACTTCAAACCGCACGCAGCGCCTCAGGCGCCCCACAGGCCCGACTGAGTTACAACCTTCCTTACAGGTTCAAGGCGGCTCGCTCCGCTCCCCGCGCGCGGCCCGGCCCCCGGCCGGGCCTGCGCTCCTGTCTCCGCCCCGCTCCAGCCCGGCCGGCGCCCGTGCCGCGCTCACTGCAATCAGCTACCTGAGCCAGAGAATGCGTACACCGTGGCAAGGCAGCCAACTTCACGGCTTTACGCAGTCATTTTGACGTAAGCCTCAAATATCATGGCCGGCGCCACACTTGTCCGGACGGGTCCCCTATCCGTTCCACCGGCCGGAATTCCCGAGAGATTCGCCTATGCGGCTACCAGTGAGCCGTGCGCCCCAAGGTCGGGATAGAAAGGGGAACCAGGCGCTCGTATTCCCGCACGGGCATTTTCGCCAATGTTGCGAAAATGCACGGATCGAGCTTGATCTGCGCATTTTTCAGGAGATTTCTCGAAGCGTGACGCCATTCGCGCCAGATTGCCCGGTCCTTATTTTCTAGGCGTGTCTCTTCGAAAACGACTACCTGCACAGCGCGAGGCTGGAGGCGGTCACCTACGATATTCAGAGCGACTCGCTCGACATCTGTAAAGGCCCCGGATCCGACGGCGCGAATATCTCTTTCTTTTCGCTTGACCCAGTCGTTAATCGAGGAAACCACTAGATTATGCAAATCCTCATGCAAAGCGGCTCGCGCCACACGTCGCGCCAAACGCGCAGCAAAGGCTATGCGGTCTCCTTCCGTCAGGAAGGCATCGATGGGCATGCGTCCAACCAGTGCACCTTTTTCCACCGGAATTGACACACGAAGATCTGCAACCCAGACACCTTCAGGCTGCGGCTGCTGTGTCAGGTAGACGAAATCGCCGAGCCGCCCTTCCTTGATCTGCTTTTCCTGTCCGGACCTCAGATCGCCCGCAATGTCAAAGACAGGCGCTACCTGAAAAAATGGGTTCTTGTGATCTCCCGCTTCTGCGAGATCACACGTCGCCGAGGTGATAATCCCGTACCTGTAGGCCAAATTCTGCGGCAGAATCAATGGGCGAAGGGCCCGCTCGCTGTCCGATGCCGTGTTGCGGCTGGTGAACGATGTCGCAGGAGACTGCGGGCTGCTCATGTAAAGCAGTCGTATGTCTTCTACGAGGTGCCCCTGATGAAACTTGTCTGCAGCCGCAGAGATTTCCCTTGGCCACGGATCGATAAGCAGCGATTCAAGGTTCACTCGGGCGGCTCCACGATTTCGTCAGCGTCTAACGCGCCCCCACTCAAGGGGGTAACGTTCAATTGGATCCGATCCTCGACCTCAGCGGCACCAAAAAGCAGAGTGGGAGCATTCCGTTCAGCCCTAGAAAGGGAGGCAGTTGCCATCAGGTCGTCAAACTGCCCCTGACGCAGCATCTTGGCACGCTGAGAATCTGCAGCGATCCACTGCCGTACCCATGCAGGCCCATTAAGCTCTCTCAGTTCACACGCCAGCGTGTGCAGTTCCCACAAGCGTCCGACACTTGACGGCCTAATCCGCTTAGAGGTTCCCTTGCGCCAATTCTGGAATGTTCGCTTACTTACTCCCGCAGCTTGCAGCACTTGCTGTTGAGTGAATCCCAGAATCGCTCGAATCTCACCGACAGCAGTCACATGCAACACGGCTTCGGCCGATGGGTGAATGCCTGCTGCAGCGTCGTTCACCGACGCGCCATGCACGAGCCACCCCGCACCTCCGGTCGACTGCGCCAGCGCGACGGGAAGTTCATGCACCATGGCTATTACAACGGCGCTAAGCGGCCAAGACGAGCGGCTGGACGGAACAGGCAGAGGCGGATTTACGGGACTTAGCGACGCTTCGAATCTGATGAGGGTGTCTCTCACGACGGGGTTCGCCACGTGCGTGATTTCGACATCTGTTCGTGGCGAGACCGACTCCAAGCCAGGGAGCAGACCAGCGCCCCTCTCCGCTGCCGGCGGCATCGCCACAGTCATGTCTTGTCCCCCCTCAAGACCGCCAGGTAGTCAGACGTCAGCGATGCCTGGAACACCGACAGTGCCCGCAGGTGTAGTGCATCCGCTACGCTGAGTACCCTCCCAGTGTCGAATGTACCGCTTCCCGCGTCTGAGATGTCAATGTCCAGTAAATAACTAAGTGAACCCCCCAGTGATCCATCTTTGAAGGGGCCGTGCCGTAGCACCCCTCTCTCGGTGGGCGACCACGCTAGATCAACTTGCTGCTGAGCACTGACCAGCGCATCGCCTAGCTCTTCATGCAGAACCGGTCCCAGGAGCGGGGTGCTCACACGCCCTTGCCAAGCGCGAGGTTTGTCCGCTGCCCGATCCATGAGGCGGTTGACGTATCGGAGACCAACCCGCTGCACCGCGGACGGATCCAAGATCTTCGCTAGTCCATCGAGAAGGACCGCCAGGCCTGGTGCCAACGACTGCCCCCACGACTTGTAGTTGTTTACCTGTGCAGTGACGGCTGTCGGGAACACTGAGACCGTTACAGAGCCATCGGCGGCGATCAAGGCCCAGCCGTCAGCGTCCTCTCCGATGATGACTTCTGGTTCTCCGTCCACCATCTTGAGACCCAGGTTGCGACGCTGCGCCGGCTCAACTCGTTCGGCATGCCACCCCACTGCTTGCAGCATGTTCTTGAGGGCAAGCGCATCCTTGCTGGTAACCGCCAGAGTGTCGCCAAGTAGCAACAGCTCAAAGATCACCAGCTCAATCGGCGGCTGTTCAAGCGGTCGCCGGTCCGGAGAGGGCAGGCGCGGTGGCGGTTCGCTTCGCACTTCACTTGGCATCGGAAACTGATCCCCCCGTGGGTGCTCGACGGTGGCCGTACTGGCACTTTAAAGGCACCATGCCCATTCTGCGAGGTGCAGGAACTGTGCGTTCACTCTGATGAGACAGATCTGGTACTTGCGACGTAGTGACCAACTCGTCACCCAGTGTCACCTTCATCGTGCTTCGTGTCCTCCGGGGAGCTGCCATGCCCTCAACACGCAGGAACCTCAGTGATTCACTCAAACCACAGCCTCGCAGTGAGGTGAGCAATGACCTGCTCCTAGAAGCGCGCGTGGCATCAGGCGACGTGGCACGTGCCTTGCGAGCCGCCTTCACGGGCTGGCCGTCGCGGCTTGCTCTGGTGGACGGCACAAGCCAATAGCGTGGCTAGGGCCGGTAGGGGTAGAACGAGGCACACGCGCGCGTGGCCGGTCGGCTCACCCACCGTCGTGGTTGACTGTCGTCGGCTAGGGTTCGTGCCGCAAACGTGCCGGATGCAGCGGTCAGCCACGGTCAATGAGGGTGGTCCACGGTCAAGTTTTCAGCCACCTCAGTTAGCGAAGCCCTAGGTCACCTGCGCGGTCTACTAGTCGCTCTTCTGGAGCGGGTGTCGCAGGTTCGAATCCTGCCGAGGGCACAGACAGAAGAACCCGCTCGGGAGGGGTTTCCTCCCAGGCTGGCGCTTCGGGTCATGTCCGTGGGCATGCCACACGCACACTAACCAGCCGCTCAAAGGCCCACGTGCTGGCGGCCAATCTCGCTGAGTCCTTGGTCGGCAAGGGACAGAATTAGCGGAGTGGCCGAGGACGGGAAGTACTCACGTCCTCTCACAGGCTTCAAACCTTCGTCGGCAAGGGCTAGCCGAATGCTGGCTTCCAAGTCGGGCGCGAAATCGCCCGGAAGCTCCCGCATGATGCGAAGCTCGACAGCGAAGCCATCCTTCGCATGAGTCCGCAGCCTGGGACGAGGATCTCCGGAAGTGATCCCGAACTTAACGTGGTCCGCGCTCTCTACGACGTAGAACACGTCCCACGTTTTGCCCGCACAACGTCGACAGATTCCTTGTCCTTGCTTGACGCCGCTGGGGATGGTTTTGGTCCGATGACCTTCGCGGCAGATCAGTCGATGCGCGGTTCCGTCGCCCAGCCATGCCGACTCAATGACGGTTCCACCGAGTTCCTCCACCCGAGCCTTGAACCACTCCCAACATGCGGCGGGGTCGATGCCGACGCACCTAAGGCATCGGCCTGAACCGGTGCGGATATTGTTCGGAGTGGGACTAAATGGATGGCCATTTCTACAGATGATGCGGTGGGGCTTTGCCTTCCCCAGCCACTCCGGCTCAACGACGGTTCCACCGAGCTCCTTCACCCGGGTCTTGAACGCCGCCCAGGCTGTAGCCGGATCATTGGCGGAGCACACAGAGCAGATGCCCCCACCGCTACGTACGTAGCCAGGCCGAGGGTTGCACGGGTGTCCCTCCGGGCAGATCACCCGGTGACGCTCGTCCTTCCCGAGCCACTCCAGCTCGACTACGGTTCCGCCGAGCTCCTTCACTCGGGCCCTGAATCCTGCCCAGGCTGTAGCCGGATCACTGCCGGAACAAGGTCGGCACATGCCCTGCCCCTGTTGGACTCTGTTCGGGATTGCTACTGTCTCGTGCCCTTTCGGGCATTGAACTCGGTGCTTGGCGGCGCTGCCGAGCCATTTCGGCTCGAGCACCTCGCCGCCCAGTTCCTCCACACGGGCTTTGAATTGCGCCCAGGCCCTCGTCGGTGATCCCCCCATGCAGTCAGTCTGCCATCCCTGTTGTGACGGCGGCTGCGAGGTAGCCGAGCCTCATCTGGACTCAACGCTCACTAAAGAGACAGAGTCCGGCAGGCAACGTTTGGGAGGGGGCGGTCGTGCCAGACGCGTGCCAGATCCTGCAGGGAACCACGGGGAACCGCGGAGAATGAAGGAACTTGCCCGTCATACTCCCACGGCGCTCCGCCGCTGGTCATGACCGTAGCAAGCCCTAGATCACCTTAGCTTCCCAAGCTGAGAGCGCGAGTTCGATTCTCGTCACCCGCTCCATGGAGAAGGCCCAGGTCGGAAACCTGGGCCTTGTTGATTGACGAGAGCTTTGGCGTGCGCATCAGGCGACGGTGTACTCCGCGTCCCCGAAGTCTGCGACTACGCGCAGTCGACCGCCGAGCGCTTCCACGTAGGCTCGGAGGGTCGCGACCTCCGCGCGATCCAGCTCACCGTGCTCGATCGCGGAGACCCGAGGCGCTGAGACCCCCATCGACTCGGCAACTTGGCGCTGAGTCAACGCCTGTTCACGCCTGACCTCCGCAAGTTTGTGGGCGCGCACTTCGGCGGTCAGCCGGTCCATGGCCGCTTGCTTCTCCTGAGGCGACCGCACCGGCAGCCCCGAGGCAGCACGCCGCTCGCGCGCCTTGCGCTTGGTCTCCTCCCAGCTCACGGTGTTCATTCGTACTCCCTGGTTTCAAGATCGGCCAGATGTGCTCGGTACCGCTCCTCGGCAAGCGGAATGTTGCCGTCATACCAGCGCTGCCAGTTGCCGGCCTTGTCGCCAGCCACCAGCAACACTGCCCGACGCACCGGATCGAAGGCGAAGAGAATGCGGATCTCGCTGCTCCCGGATGAGCCCGGTCTCAACTCCTTCAGGTGGTGGTTCTCGGCACCATTGATCCGGTCGACCAGCGGACGGCCGAGCGTCGGCCCTGTGACCGCCAGCATGTCGATAGCGTCTTCTACCTGTTCAGCGCTGTCCCAGTCGTCTTCGGCCAGGGCCTCGAACCACGCCGCGACCTCCCCGACAAGGACCACTTCCCATTGAGCCACGAGCCTCATGTTAATGCAAGTGTTAACCTCGCTGTGGTGACCAGACGGCGTGCGGCACACCTGGGTAGGCCACACAGCAGGCATAGGCGTTCACCGGGAGGGGCATCGGTTGCGGTCGTGTGTCGACGGGTCCCGAGGGGGCGCACCACAACCGCACCAGAACGAGGGGGGAACCGCGGGGAACCACGGTGAAAGCAGCCGAGCGCGCAAGGACCGCTCACCGGCCGTTCGCGCAGGTCAGCGCGCGAACCCGCTCCAAATGCCCGCAGCTTCCCAAGCTGAGAGCGCGAGTTCGATTCTCGTCACCCGCTCCAGATTGAAACCCCAGGTCAGTGGCCCGGGGTTGCTGTTTTTTCGAGGGCTCTCCGGTGGATTTCGCCCCGTTGAGCGTACGAAGATCGGGCAGGCGAGGGCGCGAGTGCTCGACGGGCGCTGTGCAGTGGCTGCTCTCCTGCACTGAAAGATGTCGCTGGTCGGCTGTTTCATCGCATCTGTCGACGGTGTCCGTGTCCGAACCCTCAGCCTGTCGTTCCCCCGGCGGTGGCGCCGGAGCGCTTACGAAATCCTGACCAGGCGCGCGGATCCCGGGAAACCCGCCGCGGAGCGTGCCACTCTCCTTCTGCTCGTCTCCCAACAGGTGAGCGGCTCCGTGGTGTTGGGAAGCGGCCGCCACGGAGGGGAGCCCCGGGCCACCCGGGGCTCCCTGCGCCGCATCCACGGTACGTTCTGATCCGACAGCCCCGGAGCCTTCCGGCCGGCAACGGTCAACGGCGGTGCGACCCCGTCCGGCCGACTTCTGGTACCAGGGCGCTTGAGGCCAGGCCGGCGAGCAGCAGCCCTTTGCCGACTCACCGGTGTACGCGGTCGTGGTCAAGGATCTCCGGATCTGGCTGCTCGCCCCGGGCCGACCCAGGGCCGCTACGCCGGCGCACGACACGAGTAGGCGTGTCAGGAGGTGAGGATGGAGATGCCGTCCCCGAGCAGTTTCAGCCCGAGGACGAAGAACAGGACCGCCATCACGGCGACGTTGTGCTGAGCCGCCCAGTCTTTCCAGTTGCCGAGCGTGGTCCTGGCCCGCTCTCCTCCGAGCAGGAAAACTCCCAGTGGGACCAGCAAGCCGAGAGTGGCGATCACGACGAAGATCGCCAAGGATGCGATCTGCTGCCCTACCGGGAGGCCGGCCGAGCCGATCGATGCCCCCGCGGCGATGGTCAGCGGTGCGTTCTTGGCGTTGAGCGCAGCCAGGGCCAGTCCGAGCGCGAAGATCTTGACCGGTGTGAGGCGGTCGATCGCGCTCATCCACTTCGGGAGCTGGGCTTGCGAGGGATCCTTCGGGCGCCGGTGCCACTGTCGGGCGCCGAACAGGACGAGGAACAGGCCCAGGGCGAGCTTGAGGGCTCCCACCCAGGTGGCCGGGTGGTTGTGGGCGGAGGCGCCTGCGGGGGAGGCGATCGCCAACATCGCCGCGCCCAGCGCGGAGAGTCCCACGATCCAGCCGATGGTGAAGAGGACTCCGTTGAGGCGTCCCCGGGGCGTGGCGAGGATGAGGATGACGGCGATGATCGGGAGCGGGCTGACGGCGACCGCGGCCGCGAAACCCAGCACGTCACCGAGAACGTGGCCCATGGTTGCCTCCGGGTGGCGATCCAGTGGAGCAGGGGGGCCGGAAGCGGGTGCCCCGGCCGTCCGGGCGGCGCAACGGGGTGGTGTGCAGTGGGCAGCGACACTTGCTTCCTTCACGGCCGCGCGGAAGTGGCTGCCGGACGACGGTGATGACGACGTACTCGGCACGTCTCACCCAACTCCATCCTCCTGCGCCCGGCCGGATCTGTCTTCGGGAGCTTCCCGGGACGTGAGGACCCCGGCTTCGGCCTGCCGGACCGGCAGGCGAACCCGCTTGCCGGAGCTTCTCGAGGTACCACCCCAGGCGACCACTACGCCCAGGGGTCGAGATGCGAGGGAGCTCAGCCGCGGTGAGGATTGAAGACGTGAGGGCGATGGCGCCTCATGTCCGAGCGCTTGGCGACTCTCGCGCCGATCCGCGACAGGAGAGCTTCGCGATGACCGCGACAGGTGCAACCCCGTCGGCTCACCCTGAGCACCCGGGCAGGACGGATGGGGTCTCCAACGAGTTCACCGTTTTCACCAAGATCAAGCCGGGCGAGGCCGATGCATTGCGCGCGGATCTCACCTGGCTCGGCGACGCGGCGAATGACGAGAACGTCCATGCGGCGCTGCGCCAGATCGGCACACTGCATGACGCACGGCACGTCATTTTCGACAACGACACCAGGTTCATGTTCGCCAGCGTCTTCGACGGCTCCTGGGACACCTACATCGACGACTTCGCCAAGACGGTGGTCGGGGAACGCTTCGACAAGGTCTTCGCGCACAGCGAAGGGTTCCCCGGCATCAAGGATCCAGGGGTCAAGGACTGGTTCCTCGCCCACCAGGAGCCCGCAGGGGTCTTCGTCAGCGCCTACCCCGACCTGACCGTTCAGCAGATCTACAAGGACCACCGCGTGGACGACGCGTTCCAGGAGGTGCTGGACACCCCCCAGTTCCGGGCGGCACTGGACAACCCCGCGAACGCCGAGCTGCTGGCCACGCCGGCCTTCCAGAAGCTGCTGGAGGAAGCCTCGGCCTAGAACCCGGACACAGCCAACCCCCGGACCCCCACCCACCATGGGTGGACCGCGTCGACAGGCGCGCACCAGCCGCTGCCGGGCTGTCCAGGCAGAGACCGACGCGGAGGCACAAGCGACCATGAACACAGCGGACAGCGACAGCGCGGCCGGCACGAGCGTCGAGATCGACGACGTCCAGAGCGGGGCCCTGCGGCCGAGGCCCGTTCCGTACGAGGGAAAGTTCGTCTTCCTGCGCGTCGAGGACCGCCACGCCGGGCGCGCCCTGATGCGGCGGCTCCTACCGGTGACCTCGGGTGGTCTGCCAGGTGCGGACAGGAGCCGGGATGCCTGGGTCTCTGTGGCCTTCACCTATCAGGGGCTGAGGGCCCTGGGCGTGCCGCAGGAGTCGCTGGACACCTTTCCGCAGGCGTTCCGTGAGGGCATGGCCGCCCGGGCGGAGCGGATCGGCGACGTGGGTGAGAGTGCGCCGGCCCACTGGGAGGCACCGTTCGGAACCGGTGACATCCACATCGCCTTGAGCGCCCTGTCCTCCGATACGGGACAGCTCGACAAGGAACTGGAGCGGGCCCGGGTCGCCTACGAGGACACCCCCGGTGTCCAGGTGATCTGGCAGCAGGACGTCCACCAGCTACCGACCGGGCGTACCACCTTCGGCTTCCGCGACGGCATCAGCCACCCGAACATCGAGGGCGTCGGGCTACCCGGCTCCAACCCACAGGAAGCCCCGATCAAAGCCGGCGAGTTCATCCTCGGCTACCCCGACGAAACCGGCAGCCTGCCGCCCATGCCCAGCCCCGACGTGCTGGGGCGCAACGGCACCTACGCGGCCGTTCGCAAGATCCACACCAACGTGGCGGCATGGCGCCGGTACCTGCGCGCGAACAGCTCCGGCGCCGAGGAGGAGGCGCTCCTGGCAGCGAAGATGGTCGGGCGCTGGCCCAGCGGCGCGCCGCTGGCGCTGGCGCCGGAGCACGACGATCCCGAGCTGGCAGCCGATCCGCACCGCGTCAACAACTTCCTCTACCGGGAGAACGACGACCGCGGCTACCGGTGCCCCGCCGGTGCGCACATCCGGCGCACCAACCCTCGCGATTCCACCATCATCGGCGATGCGCGGATGCACCGGCTAATCCGCCGCGGCACCACCTACGGCCCGCCGCTGCCCGAGGGCGTGCTGGAGGACGACGGCGCCGACCGTGGCTTGGTCGGAGTCTTCCTCGGAGCCCACCTGGAGCGGCAGTTCGAGTTCATCAAGGCCGAATGGGTCAACGACGGCAACTTCATCGGCTACCCCGGCGAGCAGGACCCGGTGGCCGGGCACCACGGCGGCACCGGCAGCCTCACCATCCCGGAGAAACCGGTCCGGCGCCGTCTCCAGAACCTGCCCAGCTTCGTGGTCACCCGCGGCGGCGAGTACTGCTTCGTTCCGGGGCTGCGCGCTTTGCGCTGGCTCGCCGAACTGGAGGGCTGAGGGCAGTTCCAGGCTCCTGGAGTGCGATCACGGTCTCTGAGAGGAGAGGTCGGAGTCATGGCAGCAGAGTTCGTCCGCTACACGCCCGACGTCGAGGACGCCGACCCGGACTTCGAACGCAACGTGCAGACGGTGATCGAGAAGACCAAGAACTACATCGCCGAGTCGGTCGAGGCCGGCGGCACCGGACAGGCCCTCCGCGACGCCCACGCCAAGGGCTACGGGCTGGTCCGCGGGGAAGTGGAGATCCTGGCCGGTCTGCCCCCCGAGTACGCCCAGGGGATCTACGCCACCCCGGGAACCCACGACGCGCTCATCCGCTTCTCCAACGGCTCGCCCCACGCCGGAGCCGACGCGCGCCTGGGCGCCGCCACCGGACTGGCCCTGAAGATGTTCGACATCCCCGGCCCGACCCTGTTGGACGACGAACCGGACACGGGCACCTTCGACTACGCCAACATCAACGGACCGATCTTCTTCTGCAACACGGTCGAGCACTACCTGTTCATCCAGGAACTGTTCCTGAACGCGCCGGCCTACTTCTCCCAGGGCCGTCCCGGCGCACATCGCTTCTACACCGATTTCGTGACCGGAAAGGGAACCCTGGACCAGGGCGACTGGGCGTGGGACGAGTTCCTGGCCTTCCTGCGCCTGGCGAAGACTCCTCCGGCGAACGTGCTGCTGTCGAGCTACTGGACCATGGGCGCGGTCCGCCACGGTGACTACATCGCCAAAGTGCGCTTCACGCCCGACCCGTCTGCCGCTGCCGCGGTGGTCCGGCGCACCATCGACCCGACCTCGGCAGCGGAGGTCTTCCGGCCGGCCCTGGAAGGCGAGTTGCAGGAACGGCCCTACGTCTTCGACATCCAGGTCCAGCTCTGCACCGACCTGCGACGCATGCCGGTGGAGGACACCACCGTGGAGTGGCCCGAACAGCTCTCGCCGTCCGTCACCGTGGCCAGGCTGCGGCTGCCGCAGCAGGACATCTCCGGCCCGGAGAACCTGGAGAAGATGGACGCGCTGTCCTTCACCCCCTGGCGGGTCACCGCCGAGCACGCGCCCCTGGGCAACATCATGCGGACCCGCAAGGAGGTCTACCGGCAATCCTCCATCGCGCGCCACAAGCTCAACCAACAGCCACGCACCGAGCCGCGCAGCGCCGACGAAGTACTGGGCCCGGCCGAAGAGAAGCTGCCCTCTGGTGAAACGGCCCAAGGGCACATCCAGGGCACATGAGCCCAGGAGACGGCGTTGACCCGCGAGAACCCCGCCCATCCATTCACTGCACGAGCGGCAGGATGCCGACCTCCACCAGGGATTCCTCCAACTCGCCTGCGTCATCATCTGCTTGAGGCGACTACACATCGCATTCTGAAACGATCAGTAAGAGCGGACAATCACGGTCACCAGCGGTGCGATCTCGCGCTATCGGGTGTTGTTCAGAGCCGCATACGCGCAGGTCACTGACCATCCCGCTCCTCAAGCGCCGTCGCTTCCCAAGCTGAGAGCGCGAGTTCGATTCTCGTCACCCGCTCCATGGAGAAGGCCCAGGTCACAAACCCGGGCCTTTTTGCTGTTCATCGTGATCAGTTGTCGTGTGCCGGATCCGTGCCGGCGTGTTGATCGTCCGGGTCGACGGTGCTGTCTTCTGGCGTGGCCACAGGCTCCTGGTGGGCCCGTCCGCTCCGGGAGCCGGTGGACTTCCGGAGCCAGGGTCGATGCCCGCGAGGGGGTTTCCGGCACTGTGCGGTCAGCTGTCGGAGAGCCAGTCCGCCAAGTCGTAGACGGTATGGCAGTAGGGGTCGTGGACGTCCTTGCGCATGCGTTCCAGTTCGCCGAGAAGGAGGACCGGGAGCGCGGTGTGCACCGCTGTCAGGCCGACCGTGACGGCCCCTTTCTTGTCCTGGAGGGGGAGGTCGAGGCCGAACGGCGGTGCGTCCTGTGACTCGGGGGTGTCCAGGTAGAGGCGGCACGTTGCCTGGTCCAGGAGGAGGAAGCCGCGTAGGCGCAGTTCTGGGGGGTCTTCCGGTTCTGGAGAGAGGGAGAACGCGGCCGCTGCGGCGTGCAGTGCGTCCGGGACCCTGAATCGCGGCTCGGCGACGAAGGCGTGCACGCGGGCGGATGCGTCGATCACGGGGATCCCGAAGGCGTCGCGCGGTGCCTTCTCGGTCTCGTGTTCCGGCCCGTCGGACGCCACGCCGCGCAGCGCGGCCGCGATGTCGCCCGCGGGGATGTTTCCGCCCTGGGGGTCCGTGAGTGGCACGTCGTAGGCGACGGAGTTGTCGAGGTGCCGGCCGTCCCAGAGGACGACGCGGCCGGCGTCGGGTCGGTCCGGGGAGGTCATCACACCTCGGACGAGCCGGACGTCCGGTCCGAACGTGAAGGCTGTGACACGGCTCAGCATTTCGTGCGCCAGCTGCGCCTGCAGACCGGACAGGCCCGTCTCGTCCCATGCCATGGAGTGCTCCGTCATACTCGGTTCAACGCGTCCGGGCATGTGCTGACGCCCTGGCAGAACGTCGTGATCACGCCGATCTCGTCGTCGGTGTCGGCGAGCTTGTACCTGTGGTCGCTGGTCTCCCAGTGGTACTGCGCGATGACCTTGCCCTTGACCTTGGCGAGGGTGATCCCGAGGGTGTCGTACAGTACAGCGCCGTACACCTTGCGGGTCTTCGTGCTCCCTCGCTCAGGATGCTCGTTCACCGCTGCCTTGATGACTTTCTCGCTGTGGATGTCGGGCGGTCCGGAGAAATGGACCCAGCCGATAGACCGGTTCCCCTGACGGGTTGGGGTGTAGCGCCCGTCCTTGTCGTGGGTCACGAACTTCACCACGCTCCAGTGGCTGCTCGCGGCATCATCGTCTGCCGCTGTGTCACCTTCGCTGGTATCGGAGTCGGCCACGGCGACGGCCTTGTCCGTGTCGTCCGCCGCCGTGGAATCCGATACGGAGTCCGCATCGACTACGGCTTCGTAAGTGAGCCCCTGCTGGGTTGCTTTGGCGGCTCCGAAGGTCCGGAGCAGGTACGGGTCGGTCAGCCGCAGCACCTCGGCGCCGACGATCCGGCAGTGTTGACACAACAGGAAAAGGATCTGCCGAGCAATGGTCTCGCTCAGCGCATGTCCGCCGACGACCCGCAGCGGTGGCACTTGAAGCTGCTGCTCCCTGTCCTCCCCCATGGCAGTAGGTGGCGAAGATTGTTGTCGTCTGTACCCAGGCCGAACCTGTTTGATGGCGGCAGCCCCGGCTGTGATGCCCCGGCTGAGGGCTGTCGCCGGAGGGCTCAACGCAGCCGGCGACGGCATCACATGCACGCTGCGGTCCGATGCTCTCACCGCATGACGGCGGGTGC
This sequence comes from Streptomyces fuscichromogenes, assembly GCF_014645815.1. GTDB lineage: Bacteria > Actinomycetota > Actinomycetes > Streptomycetales > Streptomycetaceae > Streptomyces > Streptomyces fuscichromogenes. The sequence continues at coordinate 510,014 of NZ_BMML01000005.1, forward strand.
GGTGTCTACGGCGGATCGACGACGAGCGCTTCCCTGTCCCCGGTCGACGCCCCCGGTGATCGGTCGCGTACGTGCATGCCTGGCCACCTTTCAAAGGACCGTCACGACCCTGCAACCGCGTGATCTACTGCTGGAAGCGATCACGTGCGGGTATGGGCTCGGGAGCTTTCGGGTCCCTCTGCGGACAGCCTGCCCCCGACCCGACAACCGAGCACCTCACGCTGCCCGCCCATGCACGGAGGGGAGACGGGACGCGCGGCGCGACCGCGACCGGTCCGACTGCAGCGTGACCACGGCCAGCGGCAATGGAAGGCCCACAGGACTACAGATGGATCAGCTGTTCGGCCGCGACAAAGAGCGCGGCCGCCTCCAGTCACTGCTCAAGCGCGGCCGAACTGGCATGAGCAGCACAGTCGTGCTCCGCGGTGCACCAGGCGTCGGAAAGTCCGCCCTGCTCGATCACGTTCAGGCCGCAGCCGAGGAAAGCCATCAGGTCCTGCGATTTGATGCCGTCGATTCCGAGGCAGAACTCGGATACGCAGCCCTCCACCAGCTGCTGGCTCCTCATCTCTTTCGTCTGCCCGAGCTACCGCTCCCACAACGCAACGCGCTCGGGCGCATTTTCGGCCTTCAAGACCACACTTCTCCACCGGATCGCCTCCTCGTCGGGGTGGCCGCCCTGGGACTGCTCACAGCGGCTGCCGCGGACCGGCCGCTCTTGTGCCTGGTGGACGATGCGCAGTGGCTGGATCAGGAGTCGGCCGTTGCCCTGGGCTTCATCGCGCGGCGCATGTACGCCGAGTCCCTCACCATGATCTTCGCAGTTCGTGAGGGCACCGAATCAGCATCCACTCTCCAGGGACTGCCCTCACTGGTGGTCGAAACTCTTACGGAGAGGCACGCCGCTGAGTTACTGGAGGCGGCTGTCGACGGAGTACTCGACAGCGAGGTACGCGACCGGATCGTATCCGCCACTACAGGCAACCCGCTGGCCCTGATCGAAGCAGCCAGAGAACTCAGCCCCGCCCAACTGAGCGGTGCCTCACCGCTTCCCGACCCCGTTCCACTGGGCCAGGCCACCGAGAAACTCTACGTACGAGAGACTCTGGCGCTGCCGACCGCCACCCGGGCCCTGCTGCTTGCCGCCGCCGCCGACCCCACCTGCGATCCCCAGGTCCTCTGGCGCGCCGGAGCCGTTCTGGACTACGACGCCGATGCCGCCGCGCCGGCGGAGGAGCAGAATCTCCTGACCATCCGGGACCGTGTCACCTTCCGCCACCCTCTCATTCGCGCAGCCGTGTATCACGCCGCACCCACCGCCCTCCGCGTCCGAACCCACGCGGTCCTCGCCGATGTGGCCGGTGAGCTCGGCGACACGGACCTTCGAGCGTGGCATCTCGCGTCGGCAGCCACGAACCCGGACGACGCCGTGGCCATGGAACTCGAAACCGCAGCGCAGCGTGCCGTCGGCCGTGGAGGGTGGGCGGCGGCCTCCACCATCCTCGCCCGCTCCGCCGCGCTGACCAACGACCTGCCCTCCCGGGCACGCCGACTGCTCACCGCGGCCGAGGCGAGCGTGGTCGCCGGATCGTCCGGGCGAGGGCAGGCGCTTCTCGACGAAGCAGCGGCCTACCGAGCGGACCCGCACTACAACGGGCAGGCCCAGCGTGTCCAAGCGCGAATCCATCGACTTGTCGGAGACACGGGCGCTGCTGCGGGCGCACTGCTCTCCGCGGCCCGGCAACTCGCGCCCGTTGACATCCGCATGGCCCGTGACGTCCTGGTGGAGGCGGTGGTGCAGGCGCAGATCGGTGGGTCTCTGGCCCCCGCCGTCAGCACCCGGCGTGCGGTGGCCCGGTTGGTACGGGACCTGCCGCTGCCCCCGGAGTTGGACCGTACCCCCGGTGACGCTCTCCTGGACGCCGATGCCACGTTGCATCTCGAAGGACTCGCCGAAGCGGCGGCCCGACTTCACCGCGCCACCGACGAAGTACGTCAGGCTCCGGCGACGGCACCCGAACTGTTCCAGTGGCTCGCCGCAGCATGTGCCCACGCGACCCTGCTGGGTGACGATATCGCCCTCAACACCCTGGCGTTGCGCATGGAAAGGGAGGCCCGCGCACAGGGAGCGGCCATTCCTCTGGCTCTCGCGCTCAGTCACACGGCGGTTTCCGAACTCGTTGCCGGACGCGTCCGGGAGGCGGAAATCCTTTTCGACAAGCGGTCCGCGTGGGAAGAGGCGCGCGGCAACGAGCAGCACATCGGAGCACTCCTCATCGCGGCCTGGCGTGGTCAACATGTCACCGCTCGGGAACTGGATGAAATCGTTACACAGCAAGCATCTCGCAACGGCCAGGGCTACCAGTTGGTATTCCGTGACTATGCGCGAAGTGTCGTCGCGCTGAGCCAGGGCCGCTATGCCGAGGCCCTCACTGACCTGGAGGGATGTCTCGCGGAGAGCTCGCAACTAAAATTCGCGATTTGCGACATGGTGGAAGCGGCTGTCCGCTGCGACGAATCGAGGCGGGCACTTTCCATACGGGATTATCTGCGTGACCTGGTCGAATTGACTCCGGTGCCCGCCCTCCTGGGTGATCTGGCGCGCGCCGACGCACTTGTTCTCGGCGACGACGCGTCGGCCGAACCGCGTTACCTTGCGGCGATTCAGCATCACGAGAACACACGAGGCCCCGGGCGGCGCGCCCGCAGCCATCAGCTCTACGGAGAGTGGCTGCGCCGGGTGCGTCGTACCAAGGAAGCGCGCCATCACCTCCGATCCGCCCGCGACCTGTTCGCGCATATGGGTGCGGAGGGATATGCGATGCGTGCGGCCATGGAGCTCTCCGCAGCCGGCGCTCCCTCGGAGGCCCAACATCCCGTTCCTGCGACCGGCAGTGAAAGTCGCCTCACCACGCAGGAAGCCAGAGTCGCGAGACTTGCGGCCGATGGCGCAACGAACGCCGAGATCGCCGAGCAACTCTTCCTGAGTGTGCATACCGTCGACTATCACCTGCGCAAAGTGTTCAGGAAACTAGGAGTGCGTTCCCGTCGAGAACTGCAGGAGAACCGGAAATTCCGCAGTCCATGAACCCTTGCATGACGGTGTGAACCGGGCGGATTCCGGTCCTGCGCCACGGGTTCGTAGTCACCTGGCCACGCGGACTACGAACCGCACGTGATGGCTGCGGGCCCGTCCTGATTCACCATGGGAAGCGGCCCCGCGACATCGGGTACGGCAGAGCACGGCAGTGGGGATGAAACCGCGCGAATGTGACGCCCGTGGTCGGCTCGCTGCACATGGGCCAGTCCATTGAACCATTTTCAAGCGAGCTCTGTCGTCGGCGAGTTCTGCAGGAACGCTGACATGGAACAGGTCGACCGGCGGGACACGCCGGCGGAAAGGTGAGTCGATCATGGCAGTCTTCACCACTTCTGACGGCACCCAGATCTTCTACAAGGACTGGGGAAGTGGTCGCCCCGTGGTGTTCAGCCACGGCTGGCCGCTCAACGCCGACGCCTGGGACGACCAGGCTCGTCTGGTGGCAGAGAGCGGCTACCGGGCCATCCTGCACGACCGCCGCGGTCACGGCCGGTCGAGCCAGCCGTGGAGCGGAAACGATCTCAGCACCTACGCGGACGACCTCGCGCAACTGCTTGAGCACCTCGACCTGCACGACGTTGCGCTCGTCGGGCACTCCACCGGCGGCGGCGAGGTGACGCGCGTCGCTGCAGGGCGGGCCGCACCCCGGGTTTCCAAGCTCCTGCTCCTCGGCGCGATCCCGCCGCTGATGCTGAAGACGGAGAGCAATCCCGAAGGCTCACCGATCGAAGTGTTCGACGAGATCCGCCAGGGTGTGCTCGCGGACCGCTCACAGTTCTACTGGGAGCTCAGCGCACCGTTCTACGGTGCCGACCGAGAGGGCTCGCAGGTGTCCCTGGGGCTGCGCGAAGCCTTCCGGCTGTGGAGCATGCAGGTCGGCCTGAAGGGCGCGTACGACTGCATCAAGGCTTTCTCGGAGACGGACCTGACCGAGGATCTGAAGCGGATCGACGTCCCGACCCTCATCATCCACGGAGATGACGACCAGATCGTCCCCATCGTGGCATCCGCGGAGAAGTCGGTGAAGCTCATCAAGGACGCCGAACTGAAGGTCTATCAGGGGGCGCCGCACGGGCTCATGTCGGTCGCTCCTTTCAGGGAGCAGTTCAACAAGGATCTGCTCGGCTTCCTCGCCGACTGACCTGCGGGAGCATGTGCCTCCCCAGTCGACCCACCCTCCGCTACAGGCACTTCTCCAGAAACGGAGAGTCACCGTCATGCAACGCAATCTTCTGGTGGTCGGGGCCACCGGCAGGACGGGGGGATACACCACCGGGCTGCTGCTTGAGCGCGGTCATCGTGTCCGCGCGCTGGTCCGGGGCCTGGACGGGCGTGCCGAGCGGCTGGCCGCCCTCGGGGCGGACGTCGTGGAGGGCGACGTCCTCGACCTGGACTCCCTGGCGGAGGTGACGAAGGGGATCGATGCCTTGTACTTCACCTATCCGATCCGCCCCGGCCTGATGGACGCCACCGCGAACGTGGGCCAGGCGGCGGAGGAGAACGGGGTCCAGGCGATCGTGAACATGTCGCAGATCTCCGCGCGCCGCGACACCGCGAGCAATGCGGCACGTCAGCACTGGGTCGCCGAGCGCGTCCTGGACCGCTCCCCGGTCCCGGTCACTCACCTCCGCCCGACCTTCTTCGCCGAGTGGCTGATCAACATGTGGGACGGGAGCGGCACGTTGCGCTTCCCCTTCGCGGGCGGGCGCCATGCCCCGATCGCCGCCAGCGACCAGGCCAAGGTGATCGCGGCCGTCCTGGAGGACCCCGCCCCGCACGCCGGCCAGATCTATCCGCTGTACGGAGCCGAGGAACTCGACCACTACGAGATCGCCGAGAAGATGTCACGGGCGCTGGACCGGAAGGTCACCTACGTGCCGATCGAACTGGACGAGTTCAAAGCGATCCTGGAGCAGCGAGGAACCTCGCCCCACATGATCCAGCATCTCCTCGCTGTCGCGATCGACTACCGCAACGGCGTCTTCTCCGGCATGAACGACCTGGTCAAGACGATCGGCGGCGTCGCTCCGCTTGATGTCCAGGGCTTCGTCGCCCAGAACAGGTCCTTCTACGACAACTACTCAGCCTGAAGAGGAGGCAGCGGTGAGCGTCTGGTTCGTCACCGGATCGTCCCGGGGTTTCGGTCTGGAGATCACTCGTGCCGCCCTCGCGGCCGGCCACCAGGTGGTCGCCACCGCCAGGAAGCCGGACACCGTCCGGGAGCAGTTTTCCGACGTCGGCGACAAGCTGCTTGCCGTGGCGCTGGACGTGACCGACCCGCAGAGCATCGCAGCGGCCGTCGACGCAGCGGTGGAGCGGTTCGGCCGGATCGACGTCCTGGTCAACAACGCCGGCACCGGCCTGCTCGCCGCCGTCGAGGAGTCCGACGACGCCGCGGTCCGGGCGGCGTTCGAGACCAACGTGTTCGGCCCGCTCGCCGTCCAGCGCGCCGCACTGCCGGTACTGCGCCGCCAGCGCTCCGGCCACGTCATCAACATCAGTTCCATCGTGGGCTTCGCCACCGCGCCGGGCTGGGGCATCTACGCCTCCACGAAGTTCGCCGTCGAAGGCTTCACCGAGACCCTCCACACCGAACTCGCGCCCCTCGGCATCCACGTCACCCTCGTGGAACCCGGTTTCTTCCGCACCGACTTCCTCGACCCCGCCAACCTGCACACCGGCCCCGACACCATCGACGACTACGCGCCCACCGTCGGCGCGATGCGCACGGCCGCCGCGAGCCTGCACCACGCCCAGCCCGGCGATCCGGCCAAGGCCGCGCGCGCCATCGTCGAGATGGCCGGCACTGCCGAGCCGCCCCTGCGTCTCCCGCTCGGCGCCGACACCCTGCAAGCCTTCGACGCCAAACTGGACACCTTCCGCAAGGACATGGACGCCGCCCGGCACATCGCCCTCTCCACCGACCACGAATAGGTCTGTGCCCTCTAGGGCGCCGAGGACGAGTCGTCGGGAACAGCGGACCGACGGCAAGCACCCAAAATGCCAAGTGGCCGGGGACGGCACTCAAAGCTGGAGAGGACGGTATGTCCACACCTGATGACGAGTATGCGAGCAGACTGGTCGAAACACCCTACGGACGTCTGCACGTCCGAGACATCGGAGGCACTGGCTTACCCATAGTCGCCATGCATGGCTTTCCGGACGATTCGCGGATCTATGACCGCATCATCCCTCTCGTAACTCCACGACGCGTGGTGGCTCTGGACTTCTCCGGCTTCGGAAAGTCCGAGCGGGGCCAGGAGACCACCCTCCGGCCCGGACAGCGCGAGGCCGAACTCAGTGCGGTACTCACTGAGCTGGGAATCGATCGCTGCGTTCTGGTCGGCCACGACGCCTCGGGTGCCGTTGCGGTCAATTTCACCCTGGACCACGCCGAGTCGGTGGACAGACTCGTCCTCCTCAACTGCTACTACGGGGACGCCCCTTCCCTGCAGTTCCCGGAGTTGATCCGCTTGCTGGGAGATCCCGACTTCAAACCGCTCGCCGATGCCCTCATGGACGACCCGAAGATGCGGGAATGGATCCTGGCGCACACCCAGGCGCGGTTCGGCTACGCAGTCGGGGACCCGGACGGTGTGGTGGCCGCCTCCGTAGTGCCGCAATGGTTCGGCGAAGGCACGCGGTCGGACGCGTTGGTAGCGATACGCGCGTGGACTGCCGCTCTCTTCCCCGACCTGGAGGTCCAGAACCGCCGAATCGCGGATGGCGATCTGGCCACGCTGACCGTGCCGGTCACGGTGGCGTTCGGTGAGGACGACCCCTACCTCAACCCCGAAGTCGCCCGTCACATCGCCCATCAGTTCCCCCATGCCGCGCTGCACCTGATCAAGAACGCTTCCCACTGGCCCCAGTGGGAACAGCCCGAGCAGACGGCCCGACTCATCCTCGGAGACGAGGACTGAACCTGCTTCACAGCATGCCAGGCACCGCCTGTTCACGAGCAGGCGATGCCTGGCTCGGCCCTTCGCGATGTGGCCGTCCCACGTGATTTCCGTTGATGCCTCACCGGGCGACCGGCCTCCCCTGAAAAGGCGCGCCCAAGCCCCCCGGAGCCTTCCCGCCCCATGAGCAGCACCTCCCGCATCCGCGAACTCAATCTCTACCGCCAGTACTTCGACCTGGTCGCGGCAGGCGCCAAGACCATCGAGGTCCGGGTCGAAAACCCGCACTTGGCCGACCTGGCAGTCGGCGCCGTGATCCGCTTTTGCATCAAGGGAACTGACGACACGTGCGAGGTCGAGGCGAGGCGAGTCACCGAATACCCCGACGTCGAAGCCCTCCTCGACGGCGAAGGTCCCTTCAACATCAACCCCACGGCCACCCGTGACGAGCAGCTCGCCAGGATCCGGGCCATCTACCCACCCGAGAAAGAAGGACTGGGCGCTCTGGCCATCGAAATCGGGCTTCTCGGCTGACGCGCCGGTGTGGGTCGGGACGACCGCATCCTCGACGGGGTCTGAGTCCGGCTCGCACCCACTGCTGCCAGGCACCTCGCGCCCCCGACATGAGTACGGTGGTGAGGCCGCGGAGCCGAGTGCCTGTGTGATGTGCAGAGATCAGGGTCGGCGGCGGAGACGTAAGGAGTCCTGGGCCGCTGGACGACGCCGACCGGAGCCGACGGCGGGATTCGAACCCGCGTTACCCGCTTGGAAGGCGAAGTATCCGCTGCCTGCGCACCTGCACGACGAGGATGGTAGCCGCCCCGGCTGGTGCCCGGCATCTCGTTTCGGACCTTGAGTGCCCGGTGGCCAAGCGGAGTACAGCTGTCGGCACGGGGCGTCGCCCTGGCAGGCGCAGGCGCAGGCGCAGGCGCAGGCGCAGGCGCAGGCGCTCCGGGGCGTAGAGGTTCCGGGCCACGTGCACCTCCGGGCCGCCGAAGCCGACGATGTCGACGTGGCCGTCACCACCACTGGCGCCGACGAGGAAGCGGAGGTGCTCCTTGCCCGTCCATACCGGAGCGGTCCGAGCGCGAGATTCCGCAATGCGGGCACTCGGACATGACGAGCCGCTTGTGAACGCGGCGCTTGTGCGTCGCGGTCCTGTAAGAGGACGAGGTCAGCGCTGAGAGAACGGGACGGCTCCCGCAGGCATCGGGCCCGCGGGAGCCGTCGGTTGTACCGTCTGCGGCTGCGAGTCCTGCACCGTCCGGGGCGGCAGCAGAGAGTCAATGCCAGTGCCTGTACAGCGGTGAGGAAGGCCAAGACACGGCCGCCGGAAGCCCCGCGTCGGTCAAATGGGCGTCCCGCTCGCGGAGTTGATCAGCGCACGGAGTCGGCGGCGGCGACGATGGCACGGTCGACCGCTCCCGGGCTGATCGACGGAACATCGTGGCCAGAGCGGGTGTAGCTGATGTGGGCGCCCACCCGCTTGGCCTCGAACTTCTGGGCGGCCGTCGGTACGGCGTGGTCCTCGGTCGAGATGACCGCCCACTTCGGCGTCCTCGCCGGCGGATTCACCGTGGCCTTGTCGGTGAAGGCCGAGAGGGCGACCGGCTCCTGAGTCACCGAGGCGACCTGGATGTCCGACGTCGACAGCCCGTTGCCGTACACGGTCCCGAACTTGTCGGCCTTGAGGTACACGTCGGTGTCACCGCCGGGCAGCGGAACGGTGCGGAAGTTCTCCGATACGAGCTGCGACCCGGGGAACTGTCCGATCAGGGAGCCGGCGGTCTCTCCCGCCTTGGGGATGAGAGCCGCCACGTACACGAGGGCCTTGACCTTCGACGTCTTCGCGGCGACCTGGCTGACGACCTCTCCGGCGTAGGAGTGGCCGACCAGCACGACAGGGCCCTTGACGGTCTTGAGCTGTGCCTCGACGTAGGCGCTGTCGAAGGCCAGGCCGCGCAGCGGGGTGTCGATCGCGAGGACCGGGTAGCCGTGGCGTCGCAGGTAGCCGATCTCGCTGTTCCAGCTGGAGGAATCGGCGAACGCCCCGTGGACCAGGACCACCGTCGGCTTCGCTCGGTGCGCCGCCTGCGAGGCGACGGCGTGGTCGTTCGCCTGGGTCGTGACGGCGCTCGCGTTCGTCACGGCCAGCGAGGCCACGACCGCGCCACTCACAATTCCGGCGGTCGCCAGCGCTTTGATTCGAGCGGTGGACTTCATGTGGTGTTGTTCCTCTCGGGTTGTCGAGCCTGATCGGCAGAGGAAGCGGCACGGTCCGCAAGGGCAGGGAAACCGCATTTGTTACGGCCGGCGGCGCTTCGCAGAATCGACTATGGCGGCCGCATCGGCGGAAGGCTAATGCCAATCCTGTTTCTTTCCATGTCGATCCGGCATGAGCCAGTGGGCTCTCCCGCCGTTCTTCGATATTTTCAGCGCCGAATTTCCCTCGCTTAAAGCGGGCAGAGCTGCTGGCAATTGGGCGGCATCCGTGCTGTCCGGCGCGCTTGATTGCCGGTATCTGTTTCGCCTGCGCGGTGGTGTGGGCACTGCGACGGGTACGAACGGGCACGGTCGCCCGGGGGCGGCCGGCATCGCCGTGACCGGACGACGACCATGTGAGGACGGTGGCGTCGTCAGCATGCCCGCCGGCCAAGTCGGCGGTGTGTCCGTCACGGTCGGCAGGTTTTCTCTTCCGGTTCAGCCCAGGTCGTGGACGCGGATCGAGGCCATGAACGGCATGCACGAGCACTGAGCCGCCGACGGCCCGTGTCTTCCCACGTCGCGACGACGGTGCGTGGGCGTCGGCGACCGCCCGGGCCGCCCGGTCCGCGTCGGACACAACGGCCACCCCACAGCCCGTTCTCGGGCACCGCCATGTGTACATCCAGTTAGGACAAGTAGTGCGTATACACAAGCTGAGCTCTGCCCTGGTGGGGGTCGTCGCCGTGCTGGCGATGACCACCGGGACACCTGCTTCCGAAGCGGCGGCCCCCGCCCGGCCTTCCGGAGCGGCAGCCTCCGCCCAGCCGGACTCCGACTCACCCGCGCCTGATGCCCGGCACAGCGAGCGCGTGATCCCCGGCACCTCGGGGGCGGCGGCTCGGAGGGGACTGCCCGCCGAGGTCTCCCGGCGGTTCTACGAGCTCAACGCCTCCCGGCACCAGGGCCCGGTCGGCGTCTACGAGGACGCGCCGTCCGCCACGGATACCACCACCGACGCCTTGTCCTCCTGGACCGGAAAGTACCACGCCTACTGGGGTGTCTTTCCCACCGGCGCCACCCTGCGCGGCGCGCAGGCCACTCACAGCGTCAACCTTTCGACCCCGGTCACCGGCGACGACACCGTCTATGCGCCGACCCTCGACCCGAGCAACGCCACCTGCATCGAGATGACCACGATCTACTCCGGGGGCACGATCTGGGTCGGCGCGTGGGACTGGTGTGCGGCGATCCCGGGCTGGGCGAAGTACGTGGTCGTCGACTCCGCTTTCCTGGACACCTACACAAAGAAGGTGAACGGCCGGCCGTCGTACTCGGTCCAGGACGTTCAGACCAATGCGGCGACCAACGAGTGGACTTCGTACCTCTACAACTACGACACGCACGAATGGGAGACCTTCTTCAAGAGCGCGAACACCAGCAAGCTGGGCAGTTCCGGCGGCGGCTGGGACATGATGGAGGTCTACACGCACTACGACCCCACGACCGGCCAGGGCCAGTACTGCGCGGAGACCAAGGGCGCGGTGTTCCAGACCACGGGGCTCAAGTACCAGACCTCCTACGGCGGCGGCTGGACGGCCGCCACGGAGGCCAATTCGAGCGTGGCGACCACGGTGAAGTCGTCCGACCTCGGTTGCTCGGATCTGTCCTACGCGGTGCTGACGCCGAACAGCGGGTTCTCCCTGACCAACGAGAAGAACCCGACGGGCCCCATCAGCAACTCCGCCGGGATGTGTGTGGACAACCGCGTGGGAGACACCACGAACGGCAACCCGGTCCAGCTGTACTGGTGCAACGACACGAACTCGCAGCAGTGGACGCTGAACCTCAACGGCACGATCACGGCTGAGAGCAAGTGCATGGCCGTCAAGGACGGGGGCACGGCGAACGGCACCGTCGTCGAGCTGTACGACTGCGACGGCTCCGGCGGCCAGAACTGGCAGACGCGCGCCGACGGCACGATCTACAACCCGCAGTCCGGCAAGTGTCTCGACGGCACCGCCAACTACACCATCGCTCTCACCCAGCTCCAGATCACGAGCTGTACCAGCGCCGTCAACCAGCGGTGGAACATGCCCACCTGATCCCTCATCGGGGAGGGGGGCGGCCTGCCGAGGGCGTGCTCAGGTACCTGGTAAGCCACCCTGCGAGGGGATGCCACGAAGTCTCCGGTGGGGGCCGGCCTCACGCGGACCAGGACGCGTGCCGGCCCATGACGCCGGACGCGACGAGGCTCCCGCCGCATCTCCGTCCCTTCCTCCACCCCCTGTCGTCCAGCCCGCTGTCCAAGCGTTCAGGAGCGCGGCCCTCACGGCCTCCTCCGATTCCGCCTCTTCGCCCGGTTCCGTCGCTCGTTCGTCCATGTTCATTTCTCCGTCGGTCCGTTCATCTCCGGGGCACGAAGCCGCAGTTCAGTGGGGGGCGACGCATCCATCCTCGACGAGGCCCAGGAACGTCGTGCGCCCCCATTGGGTCGTGCAGTCGACCGCAAGCCCGTCACGCGCAAGCCGCTCGTTGAGCCGCACGATTCTGCCCTGCAACGCTCGGCGGCTCATCGGTTCCCCGGCTGTGCCGAGCAGGAGGCACAGATCGTGACAGCACCACGGCCGCGAGGCGGAACAGAGAATGTCCAACAGCACCTGCTGGGAATGCTGCTGGGGGCGGGCAGCGCGAAACGGCGGTGAATCAGCGACCCGCCGCCGCGGTGAGCGCCGCATGTCCAGCCATCGGCGCTCTGCGGCGATTCTGCTGGCGAGTTCCCTGGGCGGCGAGTCGCGGGGGAGGACATTGGCGGCCCCCGCCAGCAGAAGCCGCACGGAATCCGTGTGATCCGGTACGAGTACGACCACGGACGCGATGTTGCTGAGCGCGCGCACGCGTCGCTCAAGACCGTCGCTCCACTGCGAACCGGGTACGTCCAGGACGGTGAGGTGGGGGCCGGCCTCGTGCAGCAGGGCGCCGTAAGCCCGTTCGGAGCCCCAGGTGTGCGTCTGGGCGGGCAGTACCCGCTGACTGCGCATGGCGCGGAGCAGCGACGCCGTCCGCTCGCGCTGCAGCGTGAGCACGATGCTCACCGGATAGGTGACGTCCTCCTCTTCCGCGAGCTCTTCCACGCGCTCTTCCACGGGACCGACGGGACCGACGGGACCGTGGGCGATGCTGAGGGCAGTCATGTTCGGTGTTCGTCCTCCGGGGTTGCAGCGCCCGGACGTGGGCCTGGAGGCGTTGGCGAAGGCCGGCCTGCTCGGGCGTCGGCGGGTCGCCGGGCGGCAGAGGCAGACCTGACCCGCCCGCCGATTCTCGGTCAGGTCCAGCCGATACCGCCCATACCGACCGGGGTCGTTCCGATGCCGGATCGGCATGCCACCAGCCCGCCGCCGCCTCGTCCGCCGCACCTGCCGCGCCGAAGTGTCCGTTCGGTCCCTGTCGAGGTCCCGTCGGTACCCGATGGGCTACGGCAGCCGTGAGCACGTCACCCGGAGCCCTACGTTGGTCCCCGTCGGCCTCCCCCGGTCCCCCTCGGCGGGAGGCCGCCCTGATGCCCGTCGAGTCGCCCGCGGCGTCGGAGTCATGGAGAGCACGGCCCGCCGAAAGGCCAGGTGACGTGCGCCCTTTGGGCTGCCGCTCGCGTGTCCCGCTCCGCCCTTCCCGTACAGAGAGCCGAACAACGATGCTCGAAGAGCTTCATGCCAAGTCCGAGGCAAGGGCCAGGCCGCCCGGCGGGTGGGCCGACGACGACGCGGTTGTCCGCCGCAGGTCGGCTGTCTTCTTGTCGACCGTCCTCACCACGTTCCTCGTCGCCTCCAGTGCGCCCACCCCGCTCTACCGCGTCTACCAGGCGAGTTGGCACCTCTCCTCCGGCACGGTCACCGTGGTCTACGGCGTGTACTGCCTGAGCGTCCTGGTCGCGCTCCTGACCGTCGGCGCGCTTTCCGACCATGTCGGCCGACGGCCGGTCATCGGTGCAGCTCTCGCCCTCGAAGCACTGTCCATGCTGCTTTTCCTGCAGGCCGGCGGCGTGACCTGGCTGATCCTCGCCCGGACGCTCCAGGGACTGGCCACAGGTGCCGCGACGAGTGCACTGGGCGCTGCCCTGCTCGACGTGACCAGGCGGTGGGGACCTCTGTTCGTCAGCATCGCACCGCTCATCGGCATGGCGTTGGGGACGATCGGCACGAGCCTGCTCATGGACCTGATTCCGGCTCACCTCGGCAGCGTGTACGCGCTGCTGTTCGGCGCGCTGGCCGCGCAGATGCTGGGCCTGGCCTTCCTGCCGGAGTCGAGGTCGCCGAGGCCGGGCGCCTGGCTTTCACTCCGACCACGCATCCGCGCTCCCCGGTCCGGTCGCCGAGCCCTCCTCGTCACCGCACCCGTGTTCGTGGCCGTCTGGGCTCTGGGCGGTTTCTATCTGTCCCTCGGGCCCGATCTGGTGCAGGGCATCACAGGATCGGCGTCGTCGGCCGCCGACGGGCTGGTCGTGTCCCTGCTGACCGCCAGCGCGGTACCCGCTGTGCTGCTGACCCGGCATGCCGACGCCGGCCGAACGGCTCTGGTCGGCTCGCTGTTTCTGACGACGGGGGTGGCCGTCACGCTGCTGGCCGCGCACCGCGACTCCGCCGCAGCCCTGTACGTGGGGACCGCGGTGGCCGGTGCGGGATTCGGCCCCGCGTTCCAGGGCGGCGTCCGTCTGGTGACGGCGAACGTCCTCGCGACGGAACGGGCGGGCCTGATGGCCGCCATCTACACCATCACCTATACGTCGATGTGCGTTCCGGTACTGGTCACGGGTTTACTCGTCGGCGAATACGGCCTCCTGCACTGCACCTTGTTCTTCGGCGTTTTCGTCATGGCGCTCTCGTTGACACCGTTCGCGGGTCTGGGGAAATTCTGCGCCCGTATATCAAGCCCATATATCAAGTAGAAGGTACGGCATAGTGATGATCAACAATGTGCGCATGCGCGTCCCCATGCTGCTGGCACTTCTGGCGGCCGCCCTTGTCACGGTGACGAGCGCCTCGGTCACCGCGCAGGCCGCCGACACGGAAGACAAGGCACCCGCCGATTTCGTGGCGCTCCACGACGTGGCCCCCGCGATTCTGCAGGAGATCCGCTACGCCACGCCTCACAACTTCATCGGCACGCCGATCAACGGCTACGCCGAACCGCTGTGCATCGTCACCGCCCCGACGGCACAGGCCCTGGCGAAGGCCGAGCGCTACTTCCTGACGCAGGGCTACACGCTGAAGGTGTACGACTGCTACCGGCCGCAGCGTGCGGTGGACCAGTTCGTCGACTGGGCCCAGGATCTGACCGACCTGAAGATGAAGGACGAGTTCTACCCGCAGGTGGACAAGGCCGACCTCTTCGCCGACGGGTACATCGCGGCGAAGTCGGGGCACAGCCGTGGCAGCACGATCGACCTCACGCTCGTGAAGCTGCCGGTCCACCCGACGCGTTCCTACGTTCCCGGGGAAAAGCTCGAGCCGTGCTACGCGCCGGCGGCGCAGAGGTTCCCGGACAACTCGATCGACATGGGCACCGGCTACGACTGCTTCGACACGCTCGCGCACACCCTCGACCCGCGCATCGTGGGAGTCCAGCACAGCAACAGACTGCTGCTCAAGAACGAGCTCGAGTCTCTCGGATTCGTGAATCTCGCCGAGGAATGGTGGCACTTCACCTTCGCCGCCGAGCCCTACCCGTCCACCTATTTCGACTTCCCTGTCTCCCGGTCCTCGCTGACCAGCTGACCGGACAACCGAGGACTCCGGTCCACCAGTGTGCGGCGCCGGCCTTCCGACCGGAAGGCCGGCGCCGCACAGCGAAGGAAGCAGGGCAGAGACCATGACCGAACAATCCACCTCCCCTCCGTCCGGATCGCGCCGCAGGCCGCTGGTGGTGCTCCTCTTCGGCGGCCGGAGCTCGGAGCACGGCATTTCCGTCGTGACCGCGGGGGCCGTACTGCGAGCCATCGACCGGACGAAGTACGACGTCCTGCCGGTGGGCATCACCCAGGACGGGCGCTGGGTCCTGACGGCGGACGATCCCGAGCGCATGGCGATGGCAGGCCGGCGGCAGCCCAGGGTCGAGCAGCTCACGGATTCCGACCGGGGCAACATCGTCATCTCCGTCGACCCGACCGACCGGACCGTCGTCCGCGGTGAACGCGGCGCGGAGGCCAAGGTGCTCGGCGAAGTGGACGTGGTCTTCCCCGTACTGCACGGACCGTACGGCGAGGACGGCACCGTGCAGGGCCTGCTGGAGCTGTCCGGCATCCCCTACGTCGGCGCGGGCGTTCTCGCCTCGGCGGTCGGCCAGGACAAGGAGTACATGAAGAGGGTGTTCAGCTCGTTCGGCCTGGCGGTCGGACCGTACCTGGTGGTCAGACCCCGTGAGTGGCAGTCCGACGCGGTGGGTGCCCGCGAGAGAATCGGCCGCTTCGCCGACGGGTACGGCTGGCCGCTGTTCGTGAAACCGGCACGCGCCGGCTCTTCGATCGGTATCACCAGGGTCGACGGGCCGCCGGGGCTGGAGGACGCGATCGCGGAGGCGCACCGGCATGACGCGAAGATCGTCGTGGAGGCCCTGGTGCAGGGCCGCGAGATCGAGTGCGGAGTGCTTGAGTTCCCCGAGGGACCGCGAGCCAGCGTGCCGGCCGAGATCCCGGCGCCCGACGCGCGTGCGTACTACGACTTCGAGGCGAAGTACCTCGAATCCACTCCCGGAGTGGTCCCCGCGGCGCTGACCGACAGCCAGACCAGTGAGGTGCGCCGACTGGCCGTCAAGGCGTTCGAGGCGGCCTCTTGCGAGGGGCTGGTCCGTGCGGACTTCTTCCTCACCGAGGAGGGACGATTCGTGATCAACGAGATCAACACCATGCCCGGCTTCACCCCCGTCTCGATGTACCCGCAGATGTGGGCGGCCAGTGGCATCGGATACGCAGACCTGGTGGATCGTCTGATCCAGGCGGCGCTGCGACGGACCACCGGGCTCAGGTGATCCGAGCCGGATCGCGCCCGGCCGCAGGGCTATAAAACTCGGGGATTTGCCGAGTACTGAACACCGTGAAGTCTTCAACCGTTGCCGCACCGAGACAGAGCGGAATTATTTCACATCGGCACCGTCGGTGACCGGCGGCAAATGTGGGCAGAGTCGCGGGCATGGCATGGCAGGGCAACCAGCCACCGCCGGAGGCCACTTTACGCCAGTCAATCATGGTCATGGATGCCCGTCGGCGCCAATGCCGATTCGCGTAGAAGTCATGCCGGTTGGGCATTGCCAAAGCCCAAGACGCCTTTCCGGATCGCAGTTCGACAGGAAAAGCGGCGTGGTTAACATGGCGTCATGGATATCGACCTCCGGCGTCTCCGCTATTTCGTGACGGTTGCCGAAGAGCTCAGCTTTGTGCGTGGTGCCGAACGGCTGAAGATGACCCAGCCCGCACTGAGCCGACAGATCCGAGCTCTTGAGGACGATCTCGGAGCGTCGCTGCTTCAGCGTGGCCCGCTGGGTACGGCGCTCACTCGGGCCGGCGGTCAGCTGCTGGAGGACGCACGGCCGCTGCTCGCAGCATCGCTGGCCTTGCAGCGGCGAGTCCGGCTCGCCGGCCGTGAGGGGCACCACTTCACCATCGGCTTCATGCCAGGTGTCATAGTCACCCCGATCGTCAGGCAGTTCCGGGCACTGGCGCCTGAGGTCAACGTGCAGGTCCTGCACACGACGCCCACCGACCAGGTCGACTATCTGCTCGACGGTCGTGTCGATGTCTGCTTCGTCCGGCTGCCCCTGCCGGTCGACACCTTCGAGATCGTCCCGCTGTTCCCCGAGCCGCGGATTGCGGCTCTCTCCGACGAACATCCGCTGGCAGGGGCGCAGACCGTCCACATCACGGAACTGACGCCGTACCGCTTGCTCCAGGACTCCGCGGACGTACCGGAGTGGCGCGGCACCGACGTCGACGCGGCAGTGGCGCGCAACCCTCCGGAAGCCGAACGGCCCACCTCGATCGAGGAGAGCCTGGAAGCCGTCGCGTCCGGCACCGGGTTCATCGTCGTCCCGGCCGGCCTCGCCGATTTCTACCGTCGCCCCGATATCCGTTACGTCCAGCTCGCAGGGGTTGCCCCGCGCATGGTGGCGCTGGCGTACGCCAGGAACCGGAAGATGCCGTCCATCGACCAGTTCGCCAAGATCGTGATTGCGGCGCTCGGTTCGGCATAGAGGTGCGCGGGTGGGCGAGCAGAACCACCCTGTCCTGTCGTCATGTCCGATCGGCATTACGGTTCCGGGAATCGGCATTGGCGTGATGAGCCTTGGCCCGCAAAGCTCTGTGTCAGAAGGAACTTGAACTGACAGAAAAGGTTTGGACGATGCGTCAACTCGGCTTACTCGTGCAGATTGCCGGGACAGATGTCCATGCATCTCAGTCCTGCGCCGCAGCGCGACAAAGCCGGAGCGCTCTCGGGCCGATCGGCCCTCGGGCGGGACAGAGATGACTGCCTATGACTATGTGGTCGTCGGTGGCGGAACAGCCGGCTGTGTTCTCGCGGCGCGCCTGTCCGAGGACGCGGCGGCGGAGGTGCTTCTCGTGGAGACCGGCTCGGCGCTCGGGCCGCCGGCCATGCACCTTCCGGTCGGGTTCCCGCTCATCCCGGCCAAGGAGATCCTCTGGTCACGCTGGACGACACCACAGCCCGGGACACTGTCGCGCAGCCACCACTGGCCCAGCGGACGGGTCCTCGGAGGATCGAGCTCGATCAACGCGATGATGCACGTCCGCGGGCACCGCGCCGTCTACGACGGATGGGCGGACAGCGGTGCGAAGGGCTGGAGCTACCCCGAGCTGCTGCCGTACTTCCGCCGGACGGAGACGGCGATGGGCCGCAACCCCGCCCTGCGCGGTGTCATCGGGCCGGTGTGGGCGGCACCGACGACCCAGCTCGACGACGGGTCGCTGACGTTCCTCGGCGCGCTCACCGAGGCCGGTCACGATCTCACCGACGACATCAACGGGGAACGGCAGCACGGCGCCTTCTGGTGCGACCTGGCGGGGGCGGGTGGCCGTAGGCAGAGCGCCGCGGACGCCTATCTGGTCCCGGTGCTGGACCGCCCCAATCTGCACCTGGCCACGGAGGCGGACGTCAGCCGCCTGGTGATCGAGCACGGACGCTGCACCGGCGTGGAATACACCTCCTTCGGCACGGTGGAACGCGCCGAGGCGCGCGGCGAGCTGATACTGGCGGCCGGGACGGTGGGCTCCGCTCACCTGCTGCTCCTCTCCGGTGTCGGCCCTGCGGCACATCTGCGTGATGTCGGGATTCCGGTGCTGGCCGACCTCCCCGGAGTCGGCGCCAATCTGCACGACCACCTGCAGTGCCCTGTGGTCTTCGAGGCAGGGCGGCAACTGACCACCAGCCATGGCTTCAGTACGGTCGGTGCCCTGGTGCACAGCGGCGCGACAGCCGTTCCGGACGTCCAGCTGATGCTGCTCGACGCTCCGGCGGACATCGCGGACGTCGGGACGCCCGAGTGCGGACACACGGTTGCCTTCGCTCACACGGCGCCGGCGAGCCGGGGAACGGTCCGGCTCAGGAGCCCGAACCCGGGCCGGCTGCCGTTGATCGACCCGAACTACCTCGCCGACAGCGCCGACGTGTCGGCCATGCTCGTGGCCCTCGGCATCGCGCGAGAGATCGGCCGCATGCCCGCCTGGGGGCAATGGGGTGCCCGGGAGACCGCTCCGGGAAAGGGCGACGACCTCGTCGCCTACATCCGCAGGAACGCGGCGACCTTCCACAACCCCGTCGGCACGTGCCGGATCGGGATGGACGCCCTCGCTGTCGTCGACCCGGACCTCAGAGTGCACGGCGTCGACGGTCTGCGTGTCGCGGACGCCTCGGTGATGCCGTCCATCCCCAACACCGGAGTGAACGCGACTGTCCTGGCCGTCGCCGAACGGGCTGCCGAGACCATCCGACGCGATGCGAAACGGCCCTGAGAGCACCTGCCGGACGTCCGGAGCAAGGCCGCACGGCGGCCCCTGAACACGAAGGAACGGTAACGGTGAAGTTCTTGTGGCGCATGGTGGACGAAACGCTCGTCGGCGCGGTGATCTACGCACTCACGTGCAAGCTGCCCCGCAGCTTGCCTCGTACGGACGTCACGCGTGCGGACGCACAACCACCCCGCACGTCCGCACGGCGGGGCTGAACGAGCAGCGGCACGGTCCCGTGTGATCCATCCCGAATTCGCGAACCTCGTCAGACACCTCACGTGTACGCAAGTGGACTGATGCCGAACCGGCATGCAGGACCAGCGGATAGGCATTGGCGACGCATGACCGCCCCGGGTCAGGATGTTCGACGTGACCCACTTCGACCTCGGAGTGCCCGGCGCAGCGGCACAACACACCGCTTGGCGACGGTCTTGAGCGCCTGAGCGCGCTGGTCCCGCAGCAGCTTCCTCGGGTTCGCAGAACCGAACCCCCTGATTGCTGTGCACACAACAACTGTCTACTCGGCAAGGCATCGCCGTGCCCTGCCCTGCTCTGCCCTTACGGAAGGCCGATCGATGTCCCACCACCAGGATTCAGCTGCCGCGAAACAGGACCCTCGCCTGGACATCAGCGATGTCTACCTGTTCAAGGGACGGACCGGCACCGTCTTCGTCATGAACACCAACCCGGTGTCGGCCGACAAGGGCTTCCACCCCGAGGCGCTGTACGAGTTCCACATCGACGCCGACGACGACGCGGTGCAGGATCTGACGTTCCGGTTCAGATTCCTCGCGACGGAACCGGACGGCCGGCAGGCTTGGGTGCTCGACCGGCTCACCGGTTACGAGGCCATCGACCGCAACGCCTCGGGAGCCCTGGTGGCAACGGGCAGGACACAGGAGATCGTCACCACGGCGGACGGCGTCAACGTCTTCGTCGGCCGAGCCGGGGACCCGTTCTACCTCGACGGCACCGTCATCACGTCGGTCGTGACCGCGCTCCGCAACGGCGCGGCGGTGGACCTCTCCGCGTTCGACCCGCAGCGGGCCTCGAACCTGTTCGCGGGCACCAACGTCACCGCCATCGTCCTCGAAGTACCGGACGAGCTCATCGGATCGGGGACGATCAGCCTGTGGGCCACCACCGCGCTGGACGACCACCACGGCGGCTGGCTGCAGATCAACCGGTGCGCGAATCCGCTCGTCAGCACGTTGTTCGACGTCACCGAGGCCGGCTTCGACGACTACAACGCCACTGATCCACATGCCGACCTCGACAACTACGGCGACCTTGTACGCCGGAAGGTCGCGGGTCTCGTGGCCGCGAACGCCACGCACTCCGACCCGCAGGGCTACGGCGCTGCGATACGGGACGTCATCTTCCCGGACGTCCTGCGCTACCAGGTGGGCACCGAAGCCGACTTCGGCGCGGTGACCCGCAACGGCAGAGGGCTCACCGAGTCCGCTCCCGAGGCGATGTTCGAGATCGTGCTGAACGCTCCCGTCCCCATGGGCCTGGACGCCGGCCACGCCACCGGGACGCTGCGCGCCGTGTTCCCGTATCTGAGCGCACCGGCCTGACGTCGCCAGGGGATCGGCCAGACGCCAAAGCCGCACCTCACAACACCCGGCCCGGCGGCCTTCCCCAGGTCGACCGCCGGGCCGGCAGTCCCACCCCTATGTCCTCAGGTCCGTGCAGCGAAGCCCGCTCCGTACCCGTCCCGTCCGGAACCAGGAGATTTCCACCATGTCCCGCCGAATCCTGACCGTCTGCGCGAGCTTCGGTTACCTGTTCATCGGATTGTTCTTCGCCGCCCTGCTGATCGCCCACTGGATACCGCCGATGGCGCCGAGCTGGTCGGCGGAGCGGGTGGCGGCCTTTTATACGGACCACGCCAACTCGATCCGTGCCGGACTCGTGGTCATGCTCGTCGGCGCCGTGGCGACCGCACCTTTCGTCGCGGCGCTGTCGAGCCTGATCCGGCGTATCGACTCACGGCTGGAGCCGCTGGCTGCCATCCAACTCGTCTGTGGTGCCGCGAACGTGGCCGCGATCTTCGTACCGGTCCTGATCTTCACCGCGACGGCCTACCGGCCGGACCGCTCGCCCGACATCACGATGGCGCTCAACGACACGGCCTGGATCATGCTGGTCATGAACGCCTTCCCGGCCGTCGGGCAGGCCATCGTGGTCGGCGTGGCGATCCTGGCCGACAAGCGCCCCACGCCGCTCCTGCCCCGCTGGGCCGCGTACCTGAACTTCTGGATGGCCTTCCTCTTCCTGCCGAGCATCCTGCTGACCTTCTTCAAGACCGGCCCCTTCGCCTGGAACGGCATCCTCTCGTTCTGGGTCGCGGCCGGCGCCTTCGGCGTCTGGTTCCTCGTCATGACGCCCCTGATGATGCGGGCCGCGAAGCGGGTGGACGACGACCGGGCCCCGGCCGTCCTGGAACCCGTGGCATGACCGCCACGGCAGCCCGGACCGAGCACTCGGCGCCCCAGCGCCACCGCCACATCCCGGGCGAGCCCGGACTCTGGGTCTTCCTCCTCGGCGACATGATCATGTTCTCGGTGTTCTTCGGGTTCGTCGCGGTACTGCACGGCCGACACCCGAGGATGTTCCGGACTTCTCAGCAGGCCCTCCATCCGGACCTGGGACTCCTGAACACACTGCTCCTGCTGACCGCGTCGGCGCTGGTGGCTCGTGGGCTGCGGCAGCTGCGATCCGGCAGACCCGCGCGGACACTGCCATGGGCGCTCCTGTGCGCGCTCGGGTTCGCCGCCGTCAAGGCATGCGAATACGCGTTGGTGATTCGCGGTGGACATACACCGAGCAGCAACGACTTCTTCATGTACTACTTCGTGTTCACCGGAATCCACCTGGCCCACCTGGCCATCGGGATTGGCGCGCTGACCGTCCTCATCGTCCTGTCGCGACGGCCGGCCCTGAGCCGGGGCCAACTGCTGGCCGCCGAGGGAGCGGCCGCCTACTGGCACATGGTGGACCTGCTCTGGCTCGTCCTCTTCCCGCTCTTCTACCTGGTGGCGTGACACATGTGGGTCTTTCCGGTCCTCGTCCTGGCCACGCTGTCGAGCTGGCTGCTGGGCATCGAAGGCAGCACGTCGACCCTGATCGGCTGCGCGGTCGTGGTGATCGCGCTGATCAAGGTACGCCTGGTCGGCCTGCACTTCATGGAGCTGCGCAACGCCCCGGCGGCCCTTCGCGGCGCCTTCGAGGTCTACGTCGTGGCCACGGGCGCCACGCTGCTCACGCTCTACCTGGTTCTCTGAATTCCCGGTACCGGTCCGTCGATGCCGATCCGGTATGGGGGGCGACGATATCGGCATTAGCGATACGCGGCGAATTCCTCGATAATTTTTCCAGCGACTCCCTTATGGAAGGGAGTTCATGAGCAGCGGAGGTGAGAGATGAAGAAGCAGCACTCCTGGTGAATTCATCGGCCGCTCCGGTGATCTGTTCGGGGCCGGAGCGGCCGCATATTCCGCGCCATATCCGTCATCGCGAGAAACAGGATCCATCGCCTTGTGGGCCCCTCGTCCTTCGGTGCCGGCGCCGTTGCGCCATTCCGCGTTCAGAAAGCTCTGGTCCGCCACCACTCTGGCCGCCCTGGGCGATGCCATCTCCTCGGTGGCCCTGCCGCTGGCCGCGATCGAGGTCCTGGGTGCCGACGCCGTCCAAAGTGCCGTCCTGTCGGCCGTGATCTGGCTCCCGAGCCTGTTCCTTGCCATACCGGCGGGCTCCTTCGCAGACCGTACGGGCTACCACCGCAGGCTCCTGGCCGGTGCCAACCTGCTGCGGGTCGCCGCCCTGAGCAGCGTCCCGATCGCAACAGCCTTCGGCCTGCTCTCGCTCATGCAGCTGGCCGTCATCCTGGCCGTCATCGGCCTGTGTTCGGTGCTGTCGAATGTCAGCGAGAGCGGCCTGTTCGCCACCACCCTGCCGTCCGAGCTCTACGTGGCCGGGCAGGCGGCCTCCTACACGGGCCAGACCGCCGCGGTCCTGGCCGGACCTTCCGTCGGTGGACTCCTGGTCCAACTCGCCGGTGTGCCGGCGGCGATCGGGGTGGACGCGGCCACCGCCGTCACGGCCGCCCTGTTCCTCCTCCGGCTGCGCCCGGTGGAGTACCGCCGCGAACCCGGCTCCCCGGAGAGCCGCGACCGTCGTCCGGGCTTGGCCTTCATCCGACGAAATCCGTTGATCAGGACGGCCCTGGCGGTCACCGCCACCGGCAACTTCTTCAACATGCTCTTCTTGTCGGTGCTCGTCTGGTACTACGTCCACAAGCTGTCCCTGACCAGTGCCCAGATCGGGTTCGTGTTCAGTGTGCAGGCCATCGGCGGACTCGCCGGCGCGGCCCTGGCATCCCGGCTCGCCCGCCGCATCGGTCTGGGGCGGATGCTCCTGGTCGGTTGCGTGCTGTCGCACGCTCCGCTCCTCGTGATCCCCGCCATCGGCGCCACCGGAAGCCTCGTCTTCGCCCTGGTCCTGGCCTCGACACTGCTGGGCGGCGTCGGTGAGTCCGTTCAGGACATCTCGGTCGGCTCGGTGTTCGCGCTGGTGGTGCCCCCTCATCTCCGCTCACAGACCCGGGGCGCGTACCAGACCGTGAGCTTCGGCCTCCGGCCGCTGGGCTCGGTCGCCGGCGCCCTCATCGCCGCGACAGCGGGAATCCCCGTGGCTCTGTGGGTCGGCGCGATCGGCGGAACCCTCGCCTGCCTCTGGCTTCTTCCCTCACGCCTGCTGTCGTTCCGCGGCCAGGACGACCTGCCCGAGCAGCCGGAAGGCGCCCCCGCTCTCGCGCAATGAGGCGGAGACCCCCAGGACGGGCGGCACGCCTGACCTGAGTGGGTAAGGTCCCGGCGAGCCGAACGGAGCCGGGGGCGGTATGAGCAGCTCGATCAGCCAGATAATGGTCGTGATTCTGGGTATTGGTGGCACCCTCGCATCCGCCTTGCTCACCCAGCGCAGCGCCAACCGTGCCAGGGATCGTGAGCTGCGGCATGCGAGACAACTCCAGGCAGATGAGCGCGAATACGTCACTCGCCAGGCTCAGCTCGAAGCGCGGCGCACCTGCTACGCGGCTCTCAACGCCGGTACTCGCGACTTCGTCAACGTGATGACGAAGCTCGTCCACGCTCTCGACAGGGACGAGGTGACCGAGGAACTGCGCGCAGAACTGGACCGATCACGCCGGGACCATCGCCTGCGTCACGCGGAGGCCCAGATGGTGCTGCCTGACGCCGTCATGGCGGCAGCCAGCACCGCCAACCGTCATTTTGGAGATCTTTACGGCCTGCTGATGCGGCTCGACAGAGGTATCGCCGAACCGGGAGAGAGCGTCGAAGCCGCCCGGGAGGGCATGAATCGGCTGTGGGACTCCCTCTGGAAAATGCGCCACACCATGCGCGTCGACCTCGGGATCACGCCACCCGATCAGAGCTCGTAGGCCCGTTCCCGCGGGCCATCACGGCCCACCGGGCCGGCTCATATGAGTTTGTTGCGGATGGCGTAGGACACGGCGTGGACGCGGTTGCGCAGTCCGAGGCGGTTGATGACTCCGTAGAGGATCTTCTTGATGTTGCGTTCGGAGTAGCACATGGTGTCGGCTATCTCGGCGAGGTCCAGGCCCTGCGCCACCAGCCGGAGCACGTCGATCTCGCGTGTGTTCAGGCCGGACGGCGTCAGGCCCTTGGGTACCAGCACGTTGCGCTGGAGACGGTCCGCCTGGTCGAGCAGTTCGCCCTGTACCGCGGACGGCAGCAGCGCTTCGCCGGCGGCGACCGCCAGCACGGCGCGGATCAGGGACTGCGGCTGTGCCTCGGCCCGCCAGAGCACGGCCCGGATGCCGCTGTGGGCCGCGACCGTCAGGTCGGCGTACCAGCCGTCACTGACGACGAGCACGATCCGGGCCGGCGGCGGCATGGGCAGACCGCTCAGCTCTTCCAACGTGGAGTTGTCGGCGGTCTGGACCGCGGCCACCACGACGTCCGCCTCCCTCACCGCGGTGAGCGCCACTTTCGGTCCGCGGCTCAGCCCGGCCGCCAGCCCGGCGTGCGTCACCGGGTCCGCGGCGTCCACGGCCACCGATATCGAGGCCCTGGGGAGCCGTCTTATGACGTCGGCGTGCGGTCGTGGGAGGCCCGGTCTGGCCGCATGGTACGGACGCTTGCTACGCGGCGAATCGGTGGCTGCCGGACTGATCGCAAGACGCGGGTCCGATTCGCCCCGGCGCTGCATCGGCACCGGCCCTGCCGGAGCCTCCGTCGAACGGCTTCTCATGGCTGCTCGCTTTCCGAGGTGAACGTGCCTGTTGGGTCAGCGCCGTTGGACGCGGCCGACAGTCGGTGGTTCCGCGCGGATCGTGATCCGACCGGTCGGGAGGAGACCTGCGCCCAGATGACCGCGAGCCACACCAGCGCGCGGTCGCCGTGCCTCTGCAGGTCGAGGCCGGTGAGCTTCTCGATCTGCTTGAGCCGGTACAGCAGGGTGTTGCGGTGCAGGTGAAGGGCGGCCGTGGTGGAGGCACCGTCGAACTGGTTCTCGGCCAGGCAGGCGAGGGTCGCCGCCAGTTCGCCGTGGTCCCCGCCTGCCAGCGGGCCGAAGACACGGCGGGTCACCGCGTCGGCGAGTTCGGGAGAGCGCGCCAGGAGCAGCTGAGGCAGGAAGTCCTCGGCCCGGACATGCCCACGCCGGTGGGACCGCGATGCGACAGCGATCAGCAGACGCAGGTTGTCGACGGCGGTCTGGAGCCCGGTCCGCCCGGTCGCCGGGTCCTGTGCCAGGAGCAGACGTCGGTCGGCCATGAACGCGGACCAGTCGAACGCGGGTCCGGTGAGTCCGGTGACGCGGACGTCCTCGACGAAGGCCAGGGCTCCGGCGGTGCGCAGGCGGGCCGCCAGCTCGGTGCGCTCGGCAGGGGCGGACCTGTCGAGCAGCGCGACGAATGGCACGTACGGAGGTGTCGGATCGAAGCCGAGCCGAGCGGCGCGCTCCTGGTCCTCCACCGTGAGGGGAAGGTGGGCGCAGAGGCGGTCGAAGAGGGTGCGCGCCCGGCGGTCGCCCTGCGCGGACGGCAGGTCGGCCTGGTCCGCGTATGCCTGCGTGAAAGTCCGGGTGACCACGTCGAGGTAGCTGTCGATGTGACGCCGCCCCTGGTCGGTCCAGTCCGCCAGCTGTCCGCGTTCCTCTTCGGCCGCCAGGCCGAGCACGGCGTCCCAGAAGGCGCCCGCGGCCCGGTGATGGAGGAGCAGGCCGCTGTCCAACGGCTGTCCGGTGGCGGCGCACTCCCGCGCCTGCTCGTACAGCTCGGACAGGGCGTACGAGTCCGGAGGCGTGCCCCGCACCATCCAGTGCAGGAGCAGGCCGGCGTTCCGGCGCAGTGAGGCACGAAGAGCGGAGGTCCCGCAATCGCGCGCCGAGCGCACGTATTCGGGCGTGTGGCGAAGTACGGATTCCACACGCTGGGCCACGGCATCGGCGTCGACGTGTTCCAGGACGCCGCGCAGAGCCGCTGCCGCGGCGGCGGCGCGCTCGGATCTGCCGGTCATGACGGACGGGTACGAACCAGGGGGAGAACCGGCCGCCGCGCCGTGCCGTCGTATGCCGCGGCGCTCCGGGTGCGTCCGGTGGACGGCGTGGCCCTGCCCCGGTGCGGGTGTGATCCCATGGTGATTCCTTTCGTGGGGCGCATCTGCCCCGCGGGCCGGACGCGGGGCAGATGCCCGAAGGCGCGGGCGTACTCCCGCGGGGGGACGGTCGTGTGACCGCGTCCACGCTTGACGGACGAAGGGCCCATCGCTTCGGGCTGCTCCCGTTCGACGGTGTGTGTACCCCGGCCCACGACGGTGGCCGGCCGTCCTCGCGAGCCCGACGTCCAACTGCTTTGACAGCGAAGGACGTTGTGGCTTCTCCCCGCGGTCCGACCATGGTGGACCGGTCGAGGGGAACCGCGCCAATGCCTATCTGTTCGATTCTGAAGCCGTTTCGGCATATGCCGTGATGGGCGTGGCTACGATGAACCGCATGGACCTCGACATACGCCGGATGCGCTACTTCGTGGCCGTGGCCGAGGAGTGCAGCTTCGTGCGGGCGGCGAGCCGCCTCTACATGACGCAGCCGGCGCTCAGCCGCCAGATCCGTGCGCTGGAGGAGGATCTGGACGTGGTCCTCTTCCTGCGCGACCGGCAGGGCACGGTACTGACCCGGGCGGGGCACCAGTTGCTGGAGGACGCCCGGCCGATGCTGGCGATGGCACAGGCGGTGCAGCAGCGGGTGCGGACGGCGAACCGGGAGGTGAACCAGTTCACCATCGGCTTCATGCCGGGTGTCATCGTCACCCCCATCGTGCGGGAGTTCGCCCGGATGGCGCCGCAACTGGACATCGATGTCGTGCACACCTCGGTCACCGACCAGGTCGACTTCCTGCTCGACGGGCGGGTCGACGTCTGCTATGTCCGACTGCCCCTGCCCGAGGGGATGTTCGAGGTGGTCCCGCTCTTCCCGGAGCCCCGGGTGGTGGCGCTGTCCAGTGAGCATCCGTTCGCGGAACTCAAGGCGGTGCACGTCGAGGACCTGCGGGACATGACCCTGCTGCAGGATCCGCGGGACGTACCGGAGTGGCGCGGACGTGTCCCGCTCGATCCGGTCGCGCCGCCGGGGGATGCCGGACGCTTCCCGGCGACGATCGAGGAATGCCTGCAGACCGTCGCCCTCGGGTCCGGGTGCTATGTCATGCCGGCCGGGATGGCCGGCTTCTACCGCCGTGACGACGTCGTCTACCTGACGCTGGAGGGCGTCGCACCACGCATGGTCGCCCTGGCCTACTCCAAGCACCGGACCATGCCCGAACTGCTCCAGTTCGCCGAGCTCTCCCGCCGCATGCTCGGCCCGGGCCCGGACTGACGCCCGGCAGCGGTGCCTGGGCCTGACCGGCATCCGTACGGGCAGCCGGTTGTGATGCGCGGCCTCCCCCGCACGTAGGGCCCGTGATCGGAGATCGCACTCCCGGCAGGGCCGTTGTGCCGGTGCCCAAAACGTGCAGATTATGTTGGTCCTGTGCACGTTGCGCACGGCTGCCTCACGCGTCGACACTGACACGCAGGCAGCTGCGGTCTCAGGACCGGGCATGCCGGAGGGGCGCCCCGCAAGGTGCCCCCACCGTCTCCGCGGTGCGAGGAGGAGACCGGCACCGGACGTCGCTCAAGGGTGGCGCGGCGGCCGGGCGCCGAGCCCGCCACCCCTCGGTCCGGTCGAATGTCGAACGGCAACTGCGCTGGAGTTCCGCCCTCATGTCAACACTCGTCACCGTCGGACGCCACCGCCTGCAGCGCCTTTTGGGCTGCGGAGGTTTCGGCATGGTCTGGCTCGCCTACGACGACCTGCTCGAAGCCCCGGTCGCGGTGAAGGTCATGGCGGAGAAGTGGGTGCACCGGCCGGACCTCCGGGAGCGCTTCCTGGACGAGGCCCGGCTGCTGCGCCAGGCCGCGTCGGACCGGGTGGTGCAGGTGTACGACATCGGTGAACTGCCGGACGGGCGGCCGTACTTCGTCATGACCTACGCCGACAGCGGCACGTTGGCCGACCGGGTGGCCCAGGGGCCCCTGGCCGTCGACCAGGCGCTGCGGTTCGCCGTACAGGCCGCCCGAGGCGTGGCCGACCTGCACGCGGTCGGCATCGTGCACCGTGACATCAAGCCGTCCAACATCCTGCTCCAGACGGTGTCGGGCGGCCGTGAACGGCTGCTGGTGGCCGATCTCGGCCTGGCCAAGAGCCTGGCGCACGCCTCGGGACTGACGCAGGGCGTGGGATCACCCGGCTACATGGCTCCGGAGCAGGTCCCGGAGGACCGACTGGTCGATGTCGACGAGCGGGCCGACGTCTACGGCCTGGGCGTACTCACCTACGAGCTGCTGACCGGGAGCCTGCCGGGCTCGACGGAACAACTCGACTGGCCAGGGCCGCCGCGCCCCCAGGTGCCGGCGGCAGTCCGGCGCGTGACGCGACGCGCCCTCGAACCCGAGCGGGAGGGGCGCTGGGCCGATGCCGCCGCGTTCGCGGACGCGCTCGAAGCCGCCGGTGCCACGACCCTCCGCGGCCGCCTGTTCCGAACCGTCGCAACCGGCAAGGGCACCGGCGTCCGGAGAGCGGGAGCCGTACTCGCCGGAACCGCCGTCCTCGTGACCGCGGGGTTGGCCACGCACGCGGCCTTCGAAGCGGACTCGGCCGTCGACACGAAGCCCCGCGCGGGGGCCGGCAGTACAGCGATCGCCGAGCCGTACGCGTCCTCCGCGGCCTCGACATCAGCGTCCCCGCACCGAGCACCCGCCGCAGCGGATCCTTCGTCTGCACCCACAAGGTCCGCCGTGCTGCCGTCATCAACCTCCTCGGCCGGAGTCGGCGCCGAAGTGACGAAGACGACGAGGACGACGGTCCCTACGGGCAAGGCGGCGCACCCGGACCCGAGCGAGACGGCATCGGCCTCGCCCGAATGGACGACGTTGACCGTGCGACATGACCAGCAGCTGATGCCGGGGGAGTCCTGGCAGACCAACCGGACGACCATGACGATGCAGACCGACGGCAACCTCGTCATCTACGACGAGAACCACCACCGGCGCTGGTCCTCGGGCACCTCGGGCACCGGATACCGCGCCATCATGCAGGCCGACGGCAACCTCGTCGTCTACGACAAGGACACCTGGGGCGTCTGGAGCTCCGTCACCTCCGGGCACGACGGCGCCTACCTGTATTTCGGTACCGACGGCGACGTCAGCGTGGTCTACCAGGGCACTACCCTCTGGTCGGCCGGTACCCAGCACTGAGCCGTCGCCGGTCGTCATGCGCCGATGTCGACGGTCTCGAAGTGCTTCCGCATCTGGTCATCGATGGCGCGTACGCCGCGCAGTTTCTCCTCGGCCGCAGGATCCGTCCCAGGGCTGCTCCCCGGCGCCTTCCGCGGCGGTCGACCCGAATCAGTATCCTCGGCCCGCTCGTGCCGGGGACGTCATTGTTGCCGGATGCACCTATCGCGGCCAGTAGCGAGGCGGTTCCTTGGCGGGGTCAACCAGGTCGAAGCGCTGCTTACTGCCGGGGTTCAGCCCTTTGATATGAACGAGCTGTTGACCTTCCAGCGTTTCGAGATCACGGACGATCAGGGGCATGGCGGCGATCACAGCACCCATGGCCAGACCCAGGCCCACCATGCCCTTGTGAGTGTGGCTGAACCGAATATGGTGCATGCCGGATTTCTTGATGGCAGCGGTCTCCGAAGGGTCCTCCAGCCCGGGTTCCGCAGTTGATGTAGCGGGATAGTCCGTGGATTCGGGGGTTGACGTGCGGAAACGCG
>NZ_BMML01000006.1:0-46513 GCF_014645815.1 Streptomyces fuscichromogenes
GGGCCGTTCCGACGAGTGAGACTTTAGCGGATTCCCGGCCTCCGAGCTAATCGGGGGCCGCGTCCTTTCGAACGTGGATTCCTCATTACGTAAATACGCACACCGAAGCATCCGACGACATGTCGCCGATTGCTGGCTGGTACTTGCGGAATGGCTGTCCGGGGACCGACCGGGGTCGGCGCTCACGTCGGACAACTCGGAGAACACTACGTATCCGGTTGGGGCGTGTCAACTCGCGGCGGGACGGCACCTCGGGAGCGTAGGCTGGGCCGCATGACTACGCGTACGTGTACCCAGCAGTGGTGGCCCGCCTGACGGCGGCCGCGCTCACGTACGCATTCAACGGCCGCCGCTTCGGCGGCCGTTCGCGTATCCCCCTCCAGAACCTCAGGGGGTCGGGCGCCGGGGACGGCGGCCTCGACCAGGAGGTGGAGAGGGAATGACACGGGTCTTCAGCGGGATCAAGCCGACCGGGCACCTGACACTGGGGAACTACCTGGGAGCGATGCGGCAGTGGGCCGCCGTGGACCAGCACCGGGCCGACGCCGTGTTCTGCGTCGTCGATCTGCACGGGATGACCGTGGACCACGACCCGGCCCGGCTGCGCCGGCTGACCCGGCAGGCGGCGACGCTGCTGCTGGCGGCCGGGCTGGATCCGGAGCTGTGCACCGTGTTCGTGCAGAGCCATGTCGACGAGCACACCCGGCTGTCGTACGTCATGGAGTGCGTGGCGACCGATGGCGAGATGCGGCGGATGATCCAGTACAAGGAGAAGGTCGCCGGTGAGGGGGCGCGGGGGCGGGGTGTGCGGCTGTCGCTGCTGACGTACCCGGCGCTGATGGCGGCGGACATCCTGGCGTACGGGGCGGACGAGGTGCCGGTCGGGGACGACCAGTCGCAGCACGTGGAGCTGACCCGGGACCTGGCAGTGCGGTTCAACCAGCGGTACGGGCACACGTTCGTGGTGCCGAAGGCGACCGTCCCGGCGGTGGCGGCGCGGGTGATGAATCTTCAGGATCCGGGGTCGAAGATGGGGAAGAGCGACGACTCCGGACCCGGGATCGTCTATCTGCTCGACGAGCCGGACGTGATCCGGAAGAAGGTCATGCGGGCCGTGACCGACAGCGGGCGGGAGGTCGTGTACGACCGGGAGGAGCGGCCCGGCGTCGCGAATCTGCTGGAGATTCTCGCTGCGTGCACGGGCGGGAACCCTGAGTCACTGGCGAGCGTTCATGATTCGTACGGCGCTCTGAAGCAGGCCACCGCGGAGGCGGTGCTGGAGACGCTCAGGCCCGTGCAGGCCAGGCACAGGGAGTTGTGTGCCGATCCGGGATATGTGGAGGAGGTGCTGCGGCATGGGGCGGAGAAGGCTCGGGCGATCGCCCGGCCGATCGTCGATACGGCTTACCGGGCGGTGGGTCTGCTGCCGCCCGGCGCCTTCTCGGGGTCGGGGTCGAGTTCGGGGTCGAGGCCGGGCTCGGTGACGGCCGAGCCCTCGTTGAACGCGGCGCGTTAGCTTCAGTCCTTCTTGCCTGAGGCGAGTTCGCGGCTGCGGTCGCGCGCTGCTTCCAGGGCGGCGATGAGGGCGGCGCGGACGCCGTGGTTCTCCAGTTCGCGGATGGCGTTGATCGTGGTGCCGGCCGGCGAGGTGACGTTCTCGCGGAGCTTGACGGGGTGTTCGCCGCTGTCGCGGAGCATCACGGCGGCGCCGATCGCGGACTGGACGATCAGGTCGTGGGCCTTGTCGCGGGGCAGACCGAGCAGGATGCCGGCGTCGGTCATGGCCTCGACCAGGTAGAAGAAGTAGGCGGGGCCGGAGCCGGAGAGGGCGGTGCAGGCGTCCTGCTGGGACTCGGGGACCCGGAGGGTCTTGCCGACGGCGCCGAAGATCTCCTCGGTGTGGGCGAGGTGGTCGGCGGTGGCGTGGCTGCCGGCGGAGATGACGGACATCGCCTCGTCGACGAGGGCGGGGGTGTTCGTCATGACACGGACGACCGGGGTGCCCGGGGCGAGGCGCTCCTCGAAGAAGGAGGTGGGGATTCCCGCGGCGCCGCTGATGACGAGGCGGTCGGCGGGGAGGTGCGGGGCGAGTTCGTCGAGGAGGGTGCCCATGTCCTGGGGCTTGACCGTGAGGATCAGGGTGTCGGCGGTCTTCGCGGCCTCGGGGTTGGTGACCGCGGTGACTCCGTGGCGGGCGCGGAGTTCTTCGGCCCGTTCGGGGCGGCGGGCGGTGACCAGGAGGTCGGCGGGGGCCCAGCCGGCGCGGATCATTCCGCTGAGCAGGGCTTCGCCGATCTTGCCGGTGCCGAGGACTGCGACTTTCTGGCTCATGCGGTCAGTCTGGCACCGGGGGCCGGGGCGGAGGTTGTCTGTCCGCCGGCCGGACTGCGCCGCTGGGCGTCGTGGCTGTCGGCTAGGCCGTCCGTCGCCTCAGGGTGGCGGCTCCGAGGACCAGGACCAGCAGGGCACAGCCGGCGACGATCAGGACGTCCCTGACGAAGGTGGAGGTCATGTCGGTGTGGTGGAGGACCTCGTTCATGGCGTCGACGGCGTAGGACATGGGGAGGACGTCGGAGACGGCTTCGAGGGCGGGGTGCATGTCGGAGCGCGGGGTGAAGAGGCCGCAGAGGAGGAGCTGGGGAAAGATCACCGCGGGCATGAACTGGACCGCCTGGAACTCCGAGGCCGCGAAGGCCGAGACGAAGAGGCCGAGGGCCGTGCCGAGCAGGGCGTCGAGCAGGGCCACCAGGAGCAGGAGCCAGGGTGAGCCGGTGACGTCGAGGCCCAGGAGCCATACGGCCAGGCCGGTGGCGAGGGCCGACTGGATGATCGCGAGGATGCCGAAGGCGAGCGCGTAGCCGGCGATGAGGTCGGCTTTGCCGAGGGGCATGGCGAGGAGGCGTTCGAGGGTGCCGGAGGTGCGTTCGCGGAGGGTGGCGATGGAGGTCACCAGGAACATCGTGATGAGCGGGAAGATACCGAGGAGTGAGGCGCCGATGTTGTCGAAGGTGTGCGGGCTGCCGTCGAAGACGTAGCGGAGCAGGACCAGCATCAGGCAGGGGATGAGGATCAGCAGGGCGATGGTGCGGGGATCGTGACGGAGCTGGCGCAGGACGCGGGCGGCGGTCGCGGTGGTGCGGGAGAGGTTGAGGGCGCCGACGGGGACGGTGTCGGCGGCGGTGGTGGCGGCGGCGGTCGCGGTCGCGGTCCGGGTGGTCATCGTGAGGTTTCCTTCGTGCGGGAGTGGGCGGCGGCTTCGTCGACCAGGTGGAGGAAGGCGGCCTCGACGGTGTCGGAGCCGGTGCGGGTACGCAGGGCCTCGGGGGTGTCGTCGGCGAGGATCTCGCCCTCGCGCATGAGGAGGAGGCGGTGGCAGCGTTCGGCCTCGTCCATGACGTGGGAGGAGATGAGGAGGGTGGCGCCGCGGGTGGCGGCGATGGAGTGGAAGAGGTTCCAGAGGTCGCGGCGCAGGACGGGGTCGAGGCCGACGGTGGGTTCGTCGAGGACGAGGACTTCGGGGCTGCCGAGCAGGGCGACGGCGAGGGAGACGCGGTTGCGCTGGCCGCCGGAGAGGTTGCCGGCGAGGGCGTCGGCGTGGCTGGTGAGGTCGACTTCGCCGAGGACCCGGTCGATGTCGGCGCGGCGGTCGGGGGTGGGGCGGGTGGGGTCGAGGATCTGGCTGAAGTAGTCGAGGTTCTGGCGGATGGTCAGGTCGTCGTAGACGGAGGCGGCTTGGGTGACGTAGCCGATGCGGGTGCGGAGGGAGGGGTGGCCGGCGGGGCGGCCGAGGACGTCCAGGGTGCCGGTGACCTTGGCCTGGGTGCCGACGACGGAGCGCATCAGGGTGGACTTGCCGCATCCGGAGGGGCCGAGGAGGCCGGTGATCTGCCCCCGCGGGACGGTGAAGTCGAGGCCGCGGAGCACGGTGCGGGGGCCGCGGACCGCGGTGAGTCCGGTGGCCTGGATGGCGGGGGGCAGGGCTGAGTTGCCGGGGGCCTGGGGCGGCTCCGGCGAGTAATTCATCATGTGATGAATAATGCTGGGGAGGGGGTGGGGCGTCAAGGGGAGGGGCACGGGGCGTGCGGGCCGGAGGAACGCTCACCGGCGCTGCCCGCGGCTGGGCAGTAGCGGCGGGCGAGGCGCCCCGAAGGGGGCGCGGGGAACTGCGCGACCAGCCCCCACCGGCCCGCGCCCAAGTCGCGGCCGCGGGCCGGTGCTTGCCGGGCGGGAGTTGCTCGCGGGGGGGGGCTCGCGGGAGGGCTTGCCGGGAGGTGGTGGCGCTCAGGTGTTCAGGGCGACGAGCAGGAGGACGTCGTACGTCTCCTCGACGATGCCGTCGGGGAAGGTCTTCAGGAGGTGGGCGCGTTCCTCGGCGAGGAAGGCGGTGCGGCGGGTCTCGGGGGTGACGAGGAACGCCGAGTGGCTGCCGATGTTGGCGAGGTGGGTGTCGACCGGGACACGTCGGCTCCAGCGGACCATGCGGCGGGCGAAGCGGAGCCGGCCGCTGGGGTCGGCGAGGTCGGTGCGGTCGGTGGACCTGCTCCGCTCCGCTCGGACGTCGATGCCGAAGAAGCGGCCCATGCGGTCGGCGGAGTCGGCGATCCAGTCGACGTCGAGCGCGTCGGTGTTCCACCACAGCGCCAGCGCCCCGCCGGGGCGCAGCACGCGGAGCGCCTCCGGCACCGAGCGGGCCGGGTCGGTCCAGTGCCAGGCCTGGGCGCAGGTGATGACGTCGGCGGTGGCGGCGGCGAGCGGGAGGGCGTTGCCGTCGCCGCGGACGATCGGGACGTCGGGGAGGGTGGCGTGGAACTGCGCGGCCATGCCTTCCCCCGGCTCCACCGCGACGACGTCGGCGCCACGCGCGTGCAGGAGGGCGGTCGCGATGCCGGTGCCCGCGCCGACGTCGACCACCCGGGCGCCGGTGAGGGAGCGGCCGGCCTCTTCCTCGACGGCGTCGAGGAGGGCGGGCGGGTAGGAGGGGCGGTTCGCGGCGTACTGGGCGGCGGCGTCGTCGAAGGAGCGGGCACGTGCGGCGTGGGAAGGGGTCGGGTTCCGGGGATGCGACTGCGACTGGCCTGTGGTCATGCGGCCATGGTCCCGGGGGGCGGGTCCGGGGCGACAGGGATTTCCGAGGGCCCGGCCGAATACGCCTGCCGACCGGGCCCCTCCCCCGGTGTGGTTCCGCTCAGCGCTTGCGCTTCTTCTTCGACGGATTGCCTGAGCGGCGGGTGGTGCGTTGTTCGTGTTCCCGGACCGCGGTGTCGTACTCGGCGCGGTGGAGTCTCTCGCCGGGGGCCTCGGTGAGGGAGCGGAAGAAGTAGGCGAGGAGCGAGCCGACGAAGCCGATGGCGAGGAGGCCGCGCAGGGAGGCCTGGCGTTCGGGGTCGGGGCGCCTGCCGAAGGACTCCCAGGTGTTGCGGAAGGCCAGGGCGCTGCAGATGGCGAACATCGCGACGACGAGGACGGTCACGAAGGAGCCGGTGTCGGCGAGCTGGACACCCTCGTAGGCGAGGCGCAGCACCAGGCAGGAGGCGGCGGCCGCGGCGAGCGAGCCCGCGGCCACGCCGATCCGGCGGGCGGTGTAGCCGTCGTCGTGGTTCACCCAGGACGTGCCGAAGAAGCGGAGGGGCTCGGGGCGGGGTCCGCCGGTGGAGCCCGCGGGGGTGTCCGGGGTGCCTGGTTCGTCGCTCACGGGACGATTATGGCGCCGGGGGCCGCGGGCTCCGGGGCGGGGCCGGTGTGACCGGTCAGGAGCAGTGGGCGGTGACGTAGCCGTCGCTGCCGGTGTGCACGTAGGTGTCCGAGACGTACGCGCTGCCGCCGATGTTGTCCCAGATGTTCGAGGTGCCGTAGTAACCGGACACCGTCGTACCCGGCTTCTGGCAGAAGAGCTCCACCACGGAGCTCGCGGGCAGGACGCGGACGACGCTGTAGGAGGTGCCCGGCCCGCTCCGGACGTTCAGCTCGACCGGAGCGGTGGTGTAGGAGCTCGCGGCCGTTGCCGTCGCGGCCCAGCCCAGCACCATCATGGCGGACGTGGCGGCTGTGCCGGCGAGCATCAGTGCCCGGCGCCTCGGCGAGGTCATGGTCGTGGCCGTCCTTTCAGGAGTGCGGTCAGGCGCAGCGGTCGGCTATGTAGCCGTCGCTGCCGGTGTGGACGTAGGTGTCGGAGACGAACTCGCCGTTGTCGATGTTGTCCCAGATGTTCGACGTGCCGTAGTACCCGGACACCGTCGAGCCGGGCGTCTGGCAGAAGATCGGGACCTTGGTGCCCTCGGGGAGGGTACGGGTGATGCCGTAGGTGGTGCCGGGGCCGCTGCGGACGTTCAGGCGGACGCCCGGGGCCGTCGAGTACAGCGATACGGCGGAGGCGACCGAGGCCGACCCCAAGATCATGAGGAAAGCCGCTGCGGAGCCGGCGAGAAGAACGGAAGCGCGTCTTACGGGTGTCATCTCAGTCCCCCCTGGACCGGATCAGGAGCAGCGGTCGGCCACGTAGCCGTCGCTGCCCGTGCTGACGTAGGCGTCGGAGACGAACTCGCCGTTGCTGATGTTGTCCCAGATGTTCGACGTGCCGTAGTACCCGGACACCGTCGTACCCGGCGTCTGGCAGTAGATCGGGACCTTGGCGCCCTCGGGGAGGACGCGGGTGATGTCGTAACCGGTGCCGGGGCCGCTGCGGACGTTCAGGCGGACGCCCGGGGCGACCGAGTAGTAGCGCACGGATGCCGCCAGCGTCGTGACGGCCTCGTCCTCGCCGCTGCTCTCGGCCTTCTGCGTGTTTTCGACAGACATGTAGTGCTCCCCCACTGGACCCATGAGTGCCATGGAGTCCCGTTGATTCCCCGCGATCGAGCCACGAAACACATATGCGTAACTCGCACGTGGACGCTAGCAAGTCGCCTCTGTATCGCACGAGTCATCGACTAGGCTCCGTGCGTCGCGCTCCGCGGAACAAGCACGGGGGTGGTCCCTTGACGCCACAGCGCAACACCGGAGCGGGCGCGGAAGCGGAACTTCCCGAGTACGCCGGGCACTACCGCCTGGAGTCATGCCTCGGGTCCGGTGGCATGGGCGTGGTGCATCTGGCCCGCAGCACCTCGGGGCTGAAGCTCGCGGTGAAGGTCGTGCACGCGGAGTACGCCAAGGACCGTGAGTTCAGGGGCCGTTTCCGGCAGGAGGTGGCCGCCGCGCGCAAGGTCAGCGGCGCCTTCACCGCACCCGTGGTGGACGCCGATCCCGAGGCCGCGCGGCCCTGGATGGCCACTCTCTTCATCCCCGGCCCGACCCTCTCCGAGCATGTGAAGCGGAACGGGCCGATGCCTCCTGCCCAGTTGCGCCGGCTGATGGCCGGACTGGCGGAGGCGCTGGGCGACATCCACCGGGTCGGCGTGGTCCACCGGGATCTGAAGCCGAGCAACGTGCTGCTCGCCGAGGACGGTCCCAAGGTCATCGACTTCGGGATCTCCCGGCCGAAAGACAGCGAACTGCGGACCGAGACCGGGAAGTTGATCGGTACGCCGCCGTTCATGGCGCCGGAGCAGTTCCGGCGGCCGCGTGAAGTGGGGCCCGCCGCGGACATCTTCGCGCTCGGGTCGGTGCTGGTGCACGCGGCGACCGGGCGGGGGCCGTTCGACTCCGACAGCCCCTACGTCGTCGCGTACCAGGTCGTCCATGACGAGCCCGACATCACGGAGGTACCGGAGGAGATCGCTCCGCTGGTGCTGCGGTGCCTCGCCAAGGAGCCGGAGGACCGGCCGACGCCCGACGAACTGATGCGGGAGCTGCGGTCGTTGTCGGCGTCGTACGACACGCAGGCGTTCATACCGGCGCAGCGGACCACGGTCACCGGCGAAACCGGTGGCGCCCGCGGAACGTCGGATCCGGATCCGACGAACGTGAAGGCAAAGGCGAAGGAGCAGGAGCCGGGGCATCCGCGCGGGCCACGCCTCAGTCGGCGGGTCGTCCTGGCCACGGGCGCCGTCGTGCTCGCGTTGGGCACGGTCGCGGCTCTGGCCCTGTGGGCCGCGGGGAACGGCCCACGGCCGCAGGAGAGCAGCCCGAGGACAACGGCCGCTGCCTTCGCCGCCTGGCAGGCGAACCCGATCACCAAGGACGTGACCACTCCCCAGTGCGCGGACGGCGACGGGAAGTTGTTCTGCACCGAGGCATCCGTGGCCTTCGCCCTGAACCCGGTGACGGGTGCCGTGCTCTGGCGGCACTCCGTCGCGAACGCCCACTGGAACAGACCCCCGGCCTACTCCGGCCGCCTCGTCCAGCTCATCACGGACGAGGGACATGTGTCAGCGCTCGATCCGGACTCGGGCAGGAGCCGATGGCAACGGGACCTGCCCGCGAACGTGGGGATGAAGTACGCCGGCGACATGCTCCTGCTCGCGCAGGCGGGCGGCACGGTGACCGGAGTGGACAGTGCGACCGGCAGGACCGAGTGGAGTCGGCCGACAGAGGGCCACAGCACGCCCCGGATCAGCCTCTTCCCCTCGGACCCGTCGTCGGCATATGTGACCAGTACGTCCGACGACGGCGCCAGCACTCGGGTCACCGCCGTGGATCCGGCCACCGGAGACGTTCGGTGGGAAACACGGCTGCAGGGTCTGCTGACACCGGTCGGCGGGCGGGACGGGGCGGTCTTCCTGCTGGTCGCGGATCCCGAGTACGGCGACACGACTGCCGTGGTCCGCTACACGCCGGGGTCCGGGGCGATCCGCCGGGCCAAGCTCCCCGTACCGCGTGCGGACGCGCAGGCCGGCGTACGCGGCGGGGTGGTCTATGTACTGTCCGCCACCGGGTCGCTGGATGCCGTCGACATGGATGCGGGCAAGCGCGTCTGGCATCTGGAGACTTCGGTGAGCCGAGGCTCGGCACCCGTCGCCGACAACCGGCACGTGTACTTCTCGGCGGCCGACGGACGGCTCATGGCCGTTGACGCGGCCAGTGGAAAGGCCGCGGGACAGACCTCGTCCCGGTTCGGATCGGGCACAGGTGGAGTCGCCACCTCGGTGCCCGCCCCCCTGATCGCCGGCACCCACATCTACGCCACCGCCCCCGACGGCACCGTCTTCGCCGTGGACGCGCAGGATCCCGCCGGCTGGTGACGGCGGCGTGAAGGGGCCGGCTCCCCGGTGGGAGGCGGCCCCTTCGACGGGCGGTGGGTGCTCAGCCCAGCTTCGTCACGTCGCGGACCGCGCCCCTGTCGGCGCTGGTGGCCATCGCGGCGTAGGCGCGCAGGGCCGCGGAGACCTTGCGCTCGCGGTTCTTCGGGGCGTACACGCCGTTCAGGGCCTGCTCGCGGCGGGACAGCTCGGCCTCGTCGACGAGGAGCTCGATCGTACGGCCCGGGATGTCGATGCGGATGCGGTCGCCGTCCTGGACGAGGGCGATGGTGCCGCCGGAGGCCGCCTCGGGGGAGGCGTGGCCGATGGACAGGCCCGACGTGCCGCCGGAGAAGCGGCCGTCGGTGATCAGGGCGCAGGACTTGCCCAGGCCGCGGCCCTTGAGGAAGGACGTCGGGTAGAGCATCTCCTGCATGCCGGGGCCGCCCTTGGGACCCTCGTAGCGGATCACGACCACGTCACCGTCCGTGACCTGCTTGTTGAGGATCTTCTCGACGGCCTCCTCCTGGGACTCGCAGACCACCGCGGGGCCCTCGAAGGTCCAGATGGACTCGTCGACGCCGGCCGTCTTCACCACGCAGCCGTCGACGGCGAGGTTGCCCTTGAGGACCGCGAGGCCGCCGTCCTTGGAGTAGGCGTGCTCGACGCTGCGGATGCAGCCGTCGGCCGCGTCCTCGTCCAGCGCCTCCCAGCGCTCGGACTGGGAGAAGGCCTCGGCGGAGCGGACGCAGCCGGGGGCCGCGTGCCAGAGTTCGACCGCCTCGGGGGACGGGGAGCCGGCGCGCACGTCCCAGGTCTTCAGCCAGTCGGCGAGGGAGGGGCTGTGGACGGAGTGCACGTCCTCGTTGAGGAGGCCGCCGCGGTGCAGCTCGCCGAGGAGGGCGGGGATGCCGCCGGCGCGGTGCACGTCCTCCATGTAGTAGGTCCGGGTCTTGGCGACGTTCGGGGCGACCTTGGCCAGGCAGGGGACCCGGCGGGAGACCGCGTCGATCTCCGGGAGGCCGAAGGGGACGCCCGCCTCCTGGGCGGCGGCCAGCAGGTGCAGGATCGTGTTGGTGGAGCCGCCCATCGCGATGTCCAGCGCCATCGCGTTCTCGAACGCGGCGAAGGTCGCGATGTTGAGCGGCAGGACCGTCTCGTCGTCCTGCTCGTAGTAGCGGCGGGTGAGGTCCATGACCGTGCGGGCCGCGTCGACGTAGAGCTGCTTGCGGGCCGTGTGGGTGGCGAGGACCGAGCCGTTGCCCGGGAGGGAGAGGCCGATCGCCTCCGTCAGGCAGTTCATCGAGTTCGCGGTGAACATGCCGGAACAGGAGCCGCAGGTCGGACAGGCGTTCTCCTCGATCCGCAGGACGTCCTCGTCGGAGACGTTCTCGTTCGCCGCGTCGACCATCGCGTCGATCAGGTCGAGGGTGCGGACGGTGCCGTCCACCAGGGTCGCGCGGCCGGCCTCCATGGGGCCGCCGGAGACGAAGACCGTCGGGATGTTCAGGCGCAGGGCGGCCATGAGCATGCCCGGGGTGATCTTGTCGCAGTTGGAGATGCAGACCAGGGCGTCGGCGCAGTGCGCCTCGACCATGTACTCGACCGAGTCCGCGATCAGGTCGCGGGAGGGCAGGGAGTACAGCATGCCGCCGTGGCCCATCGCGATGCCGTCGTCCACCGCGATGGTGTTGAACTCGCGCGGGATGCCGCCCGCCTCCTTGATCGCCTCGGAGACGATCCGGCCGACCGGCTGGAGGTGGGTGTGGCCCGGCACGAACTCCGTGAACGAGTTGGCGACGGCGATGATCGGCTTACGGCCGATGTCCGCGCCGGGTACACCGGAGGCGCGCATAAGGGCGCGGGCGCCCGCCATGTTGCGGCCGTGGGTGACTGTGCGGGACCTCAGCTCGGGCATCGCGCTCGCTCCTTCAGACAGATAGGGCTGCTATTGAGCGTACGCCCGATGTTCAGGCCTCGGGACGAGGTGTCCGGAATGCGGGACGCGCGTCTCGTACGGCCGGGGTTCGCGGCCCGGCCGGACGCCTCGCCCGGCGAGGGCTCACGGCCCGGTCAGATGCCCCTGCACCACCGGGGCGATCCTGACCACGATGTGCTCCAGGTCCGCGGACGCCAGCGGCTCCACCTTGATCACGTAGCGCAGCATCGCGCAGCCCACCAGCTGTGCCGCCGCCAGTTCGACGCGCAGTTCCGCGTCGGGCACCTCCAGCCGCTGCGCGATCCGGCGCAGCAGCTGGGCGACGACCAGGCGGCGGAAGACGGCGGCGGCCGTGTCGTTGTTGACGGCGGAGCGGACGATCGCGAGCAGGGGCGTACGGGTGGTGGGGTTCTCCCAGACGCCGAAGACGAACCGGGTCAGCCGCTCGCCGACACCGTCCAGCGGGCCGTCGGCGATGGCGACGGGCGCGTTGAGCGCGGGGGCGAAGGCGACCGCGATGGCGGCCTCGAAGATCTGTTCCTTGGTGCCGAAGTAGTGGTGGACCAGGGCGGAGTCGACCCCGGCGGCCTTCGCGATGGCGCGCACCGACGTCTTCTCGTACCCGTGTTCGGAGAACTCCTCACGGGCGGTGGCGAGGATACGGTCCCGGGTGTCGGCCGACTCGGTACGCGGCGGGCGGCCGCGGCGACGGACTCCGGTCCCCCCGCTGTCGGTACCGGTCACCGGCGGGGCACCTGCACCGCCGAGGCCAGGTGCAGGCGGGTGAAGGCCAGCGCCTCCGCGAGGTCCGCCTCGCGCTCCGCGCCGGACATCGCGCGCCGGGTGTTGACCTCGATGACGACGTGCCCGTCGAAACCGGTGACCGCGAGCCGCTCCAGCAGCTCGGCGCAGGGCTGGGTGCCACGGCCGGGCACCAGGTGCTCGTCCTTGGCGGAGCCGCGGCCGTCGGCGAGGTGGACATGGCCGAGCCGGTCGCCCATCCGGTCGAACATGGCGAGCGCGTCGACGCGGGAGGTCGCGGCATGGCTGAGGTCGATCGTGAAGTGCCGGTAGTCGTCCTTGGTGACGTCCCAGTCGGGGGCGTACGCCAGCATCTCGCGGTCGCGGTACCGCCAGGGGTACATGTTCTCCACCGCGAACCGCACGTCCGTCTCGTTCGCCATGCGCCAGATCCCCTCGACGAAGTCGCGGGCGTACTGGCGCTGCCAGCGGAACGGGGGGTGTACGACGACCGTGCCGGCGCCCAGCTTCTCGGCGGCGGCACGGGCCCTCTGGAGCTTCACCCAGGGGTCGGTGGACCAGACCCGCTGGGTGATCAGCAGACAGGGCGCGTGGACGGCGAGGATCGGGATGCGGTGGTAGTCGCTCAGCCGGCGCAGGGCGTCGATGTCCTGGCTGACCGGGTCGGTCCACACCATGACCTCGACGCCGTCGTAACCGAGGCGCGCGGCGATCTCGAAGGCCGTCGCCGTCGACTCCGGGTACACGGAGGCCGTGGAGAGCGCGACCTTCGCATCCGGGATGCGGACGACGTCCCTTGGGTTTGCCACGAGGGACAGGTTACGGGGTGGGGGTGAGTGGGAAGGGGGCGCCTGCCGGCCGTTGTGACCAGGGTCGCGTCGGCGGGTGCGGCAGGGAGGGGAACCGGGCGCCTGCTCGCCGTTGCGGGTTGCGGTGCGTCGGCGAGTGCGGCCGCGTCGTGGTTGATCGCGCGGTTCCCCACGCCCCTGAAGGGGTGCTACGCGGAACCCATGTGATCAAGGCGGCGCAGGATCACGCCCTCCCTCAAGGCCCACGGGCACACCTCCAGGTTCTCCACCCCGAACAGGTCCATCGCGGCCTCCGCCACCAGGGCACCCGCCACCAGCTGGCCCGACCGTCCCTCCGACACTCCCGGGAGCGCGGAGCGCTGGGCCGTGGTCATGGCCCCCAGCCTCGGCACCCAGCTCTCCAGGGAGCCCCGCTTGAGTTCGCGCTGGACGTAGAGGCCGTCGGCGGAGCGGGCCGCGCCGGCGATGCGGGCCAGTTGCTTGAAGGTCTTGGAGGTGGCGACCACGTGGTCGGGGGCGCCGAAGCGGCTGAACTCGCCGACCGTACGGGCGATCTCGGCGCGCACATGGCGGCGCAGCGCCCGTATGTCGTCGGCGGACGGCGGGTCGCCGGGGAGCCAGCCGGCGGTGAGCCGACCGGCGCCGAGCGGCAGCGAGACGGCCGCGTCGGGCTGCTCGTCGATGCCGTACGCGATCTCCAGGGAGCCGCCGCCGATGTCCAGGACCAGCAGCTTTCCGGCGGACCAGCCGAACCAGCGGCGGACCGCGAGGAAGGTCAGCCGGGCCTCCTCGGCGCCGCTGAGGACCTGGAGCTCGACACCGGTCTCGGCCTTCACGCGCGCGAGGACGTCGTCGGCGTTGCTGGCCTCGCGCACCGCGGAGGTGGCGAACGGCAGCAGGTCCTCGACGCCCTTGTCCTCCGCGGCCTGCAGGGCGTCCTTGACGACGGCGACCAGTTTCTCGACACCGTCGGGGCCGATCGCCCCGTTGCCGTCGAGGAGTTCGGCAAGGCGCAACTCCGCCTTGTGCGAATGCGCCGGCAGCGGACGCGCGCCGGGGTGCGCATCCACCACCAGCAGATGCACCGTGTTAGATCCCACGTCGAGGACACCGAGTCTCATGCACCGAACTCTACGGAACACTGCTGACCGCGGGCCCTGAGCGGTCCCCGGAGCCGCCTTCGGCGACTTACCCTGGACGGGTGCCAAAGACGAAAAAGACGAAGGACCACAAGGGCGCCCAATCCGCCGACGGTTCTTCGCGGGTGAAGCCAGCGGCGGCGGCGAAGACGTCGGCGCTGTCGAAAAAGGCCCTGGCCGCGGACGAGAAGGGCCTCGACTTCGCGCGCGCATGGGTGGAGTTCCCTGATCCGGCCGACGAGGAGCA
The DNA here is from genome assembly GCF_014645815.1 of Streptomyces fuscichromogenes. GTDB lineage: Bacteria > Actinomycetota > Actinomycetes > Streptomycetales > Streptomycetaceae > Streptomyces > Streptomyces fuscichromogenes. Next base: position 14,010 of record NZ_BMML01000006.1, read on the forward strand.
GGTGTTCCGCTGTGACCTGACCTGGCTGACCTCGCGCTGGAACTGCATCTTCGGCAGCGGCTGCCAGGGCATCCAGGCGGGCCGTGCGGCCGACGGCTGCTGCACGCTGGGCGCGCACTTCTCCGACGAGGACGACGAGAAGCGGGTCGCCGGACATGTGGCGCGGCTCACGCCCGACATCTGGCAGCACCACGCCGAGGGCACCGAGCACGGCTGGGTCTCGGAGGACGACGAGGGCTCCCGCCAGACCCGCCCCTTCGAGGGCTCGTGCATCTTCCAGAACCGGCCCGGCTTCGCGGGCGGCGCGGGCTGCTCGCTGCACATCCTGGCGCTGCGGGAGGGCCGTGAGCCGCTGGAGACCAAGCCGGACGTCTGCTGGCAGCTCCCGATCCGCCGGACCTACGACTGGATCGACCGCCCCGACGACACGCGCGTCCTGCAGATCTCGATCGGCGAGTACGACCGCAGGGGCTGGGGACCGGGCGGCCATGACCTGCACTGGTGGTGCACCTCGGCGACCTCGGCCCACGGCGCGGGCGACCCGGTGTACGTCTCCTACCGCGCGGAACTGACCGAACTGATGGGCAAGGCCGGCTACGACCGCCTGGTGGAACTCTGCGAGTCCCGCCTCGCCGCACAGCTCCCGCTGCTGGCCCCCCACCCGGCGGACCCGCCCGCCTGACACCCGCGACAGCGCCCCGTCAGGGGCGCGGGGAACTGCGCGCTCAGCCACGACGGCGCCCCGTCAGGGGCGCGGGGAACTGCGCGCTCAGCCACGACGGCGCCGCACCCGCAACGGCGCGCACCGCCCGGCCCGACACCGCCGAACCCCGCCGTCGTGACCGAGCAACGTCGCGGCGGGAAGAGAAGACCGGCGGAAGAAGGCCGGCGGAGCAACGCCGACCGGTCACGGGGCTCACGGAGTCGGTGGTGGGCTGTCGCTGTCGGGGGGTGTCGGGGAGGGGGACCCCGTCGGACCCGTGGTGGGTGAGTCGGTGGGGCTCGGGGTCGGGTCGCTCGATGTCGGCGGCCCGCCGGCCGGCGCTGTCGGCTGGGTCGAGGTCGAGTCGGTCGGCGCCGGGCTCCCCGCAGGGGGCGGTTTCGGGCCCCGGCGCGTCGGCGGAGCCGTCCCGTACCCGGCGATCGACACGACCGCCCCCGTCGGCGCCACCGCGACCCGCGCGCTCCAGCGGCCGGCCGGCTCCCGCAGCTGATCGACGTACACCTTGATCGTGAACGACTCGCCCGGCCGCAGCGTTCCCGACGACCGGGCGAAGTACAGCCAGCCCGCCGGGGTCGACAGCGACCACCGCACCGGCGCGTCCCCGGACGCCGCGAGGGTGATCAGCGTCGTGTCGCCGTCGTTCACGGCCGTCACCGCGAGGTGCCCGGCGCCGGCCCGCTTCCGGCCGGCCCCCGCGACGCTGATCACCTCCACCGACACGTCGGCCTTGCCGTCCCTGCCGACCCGCGGCCCGGGTCGGGCGCCGGCGTCACCCGCGTTGCCGGCGTTCTCGTAGCCCCCGCCGGTGTCGCCGTCGACCGCGTCGGGGCCCGCGGCCTCCCGCGCGGTCGCGGACGGCCCGTCGTGCGCCTCCCCCGCCGGCGCGCCCCGGTACGCGGCCCACAGGGCCAGCACCGGCGCGGCCACCACCGTGGCCACCACGGTCGTCGTGACGGCACGCGCGCGAAGCCGGTCGCGGCGGGCCGCGCGGTCCTTGGGGTCCATCGGGAAGCCGCGCCGGTCGAAGCGCGGGACGGCGGCGCCACGCGCGCGTGGCTGGTGCGCCATGGCCATGTGCAGGGCCGCGCGGGGCGCCTCCAGGACGGGCAGCTCGGCGGGCGTGGTCATCGCGCCGGGCCACCGGCCGGGGGCCGCGCGCTCGGCGGTACGGCGGCAGCGCGGGCAGTCGTCGACGTGCCGGACCAGCTCCCGGCGCAGGGCACTGCTGAGCACCAGCTGGCTGTCGCCGGTGAGGTGGGACACGCTCGGGCAGCCGCCGGTCTCGACGACGGCGAGGGCCGCGCGGGTGCGTTCGACCTCGCAGGCGGCGGAGGCGAGCAGCTCCCGGGTGCGGGCCAGGTCCATGCCGAGGACGGCGGCGACCTCCTGGGCGGCAAGGTGGTGGCGTACCGCGAGTTCGAGCGCCTCGCGCTGCTCGGGGGTGGTGCCGGCCGCCTCGGGCCAGGCGAGCAGGGCGAGTTCGCGGCGCCGCTCGTCCTGGGTGTCGGCGGGTGCCGCCGGTTCGGAGGCACTGTGGCGCCCCGCCGCGTGGGTGGCCTGACGTTTCTGCCTGGCCTGGGCGAGCCCGCGCAGACAGGCCCAGCGGGCCAGCGCGTACAGCCAGGCCCTGCGGTCCCCGGCGGCCTCCGGGACGCGCTGGCCGCGCCGCTCGGCGAGGGCGAGGACGTCCCCGAGCGCGGCGGTGGCCGCGTCGTGGTCGCACAGCACCGAGAGGCAGTAGGTGAACAGGCCGTCCAGGTACGGCTCGTAACGCGCCGGCGGTCGCTGCGCCAGCGCACGCGCCGCCGTGCGATCACGCGCCGCACGCGCCTCCCGGTGCGCCCGGTGTGCGCCGGTCGTGCGGGTCGAGGTCTCCGGGCTGCTGCTCATCACCCGTGCGACCGTAGGCGGCGCTGTACGGCCCCTTCTTGCGGCTTGAGCACATTTAATCCGTACGGGTGAAACGATCCCTCATAAGGGGACAGGAACCTGTTCTTCGGCGGATCCGGCCCCCTCGCGGGGTGGCCGGGACCGGTCCGTCCACGCCTGTCACATGGGCCACCGTGACCCCGCTGTCAGTGGCGGGGGCTACGGTTTCCGCATGGCTGCCCGTACCAAGACCTCGAAGGACCGTCCGTCGTACCGCTGCACCGAGTGCGGCTGGCAGACGGCCAAGTGGCTCGGCCGGTGTGCCGAGTGCCAGGCGTGGGGGACGGTCGAGGAGTACGGCACGCCCGCCGTCCGTACGACGGCGCCCGGCCGGGTCACCACCTCCGCGGTGCCCATCGGCCAGGTCGACGGCCGGCAGGCCACCGCCCGCACCTCCGGCGTCCCGGAGCTGGACCGGGTCCTCGGCGGCGGTCTGGTGCCGGGCGCGGTGGTGCTGCTCGCCGGGGAGCCCGGCGTCGGCAAGTCCACCCTCCTGCTCGACGTGGCGGCCAAGTCGGCCAGTGACGAGCACCGCACGCTCTATGTCACCGGTGAGGAGTCGGCGAGCCAGGTCCGGCTGCGCGCCGACCGCATCGGCGCCATCGACGACCATCTCTATCTCGCCGCCGAGACCGATCTGGCCGCCGTCCTCGGCCACTTGGACGCGGTGAAGCCGTCGCTGCTGATCCTGGACTCGGTGCAGACGGTCGCCTCTCCCGAGATCGACGGTGCCCCGGGCGGTATGGCCCAGGTCCGCGAGGTGGCCGGGGCGCTCATCCGCGCGTCCAAGGAGCGGGGCATGTCCACGCTCCTGGTGGGCCATGTCACCAAGGACGGCGCGATCGCCGGTCCGCGGCTCCTCGAACACCTCGTGGACGTGGTCCTGCACTTCGAGGGCGACCGGCACGCGCGCCTGCGCCTGGTCCGGGGCGTCAAGAACCGCTACGGCACCACGGACGAGGTCGGCTGTTTCGAGCTGCACGACGAGGGCATCACGGGCCTCGCCGACCCGAGCGGGCTCTTCCTGACCCGCCGCGCCGAACCGGTCCCGGGCACCTGCCTGACGGTCACCCTGGAGGGCCGCCGTCCGCTGGTCGCCGAGGTCCAGGCGCTGACGGTGGACTCGCAGATCCCCTCCCCGCGCCGGACCACGTCCGGCCTGGAGACCTCCCGGGTGTCCATGATGCTGGCGGTGCTGGAGCAGCGCGGGCGCATCAGCGCGCTGGGGAAACGGGACATCTACTCCGCGACCGTCGGCGGCGTGAAGCTCTCCGAGCCCGCCGCGGACCTGGCCATCGCCCTCGCGCTGGCCTCCGCCGCCAGCGACACCCCGCTCCCGAAGAACCTGGTCGCGATCGGCGAGGTCGGCCTCGCGGGCGAGGTCAGACGGGTCACCGGGGTGCAGCGCAGGCTCGCGGAGGCACACCGGCTCGGCTTCACGCACGCGCTCGTGCCGGGCGATCCCGGCAAGATCCCGCCGGGCATGAAGGTCCTGGAAGTCGCCGACATGGGAGACGCGCTACGGGTACTGCCGCGGTCCCGTCGTCGAGAGGCCCCACGGGAGGCGGAAGAGCGCCGGTAGACTTTGCCCTGGTCTCGCCCGTCCGTACGAACCGAGTGCGGGGACGGCAGCGCCTCAGAACCTGCGACCGGAGGAGTGCAGTGGCAGCCAACGACCGGGCAGCGGCTCCCGGAAAGTCCGGTGGGAGTGCCGGTTCCGATGGCCTGATGCGCGCCTCGCTGAGCGCCGTGGCGCCGGGCACGTCCATGCGGGACGGCCTGGAGCGCGTCCTCCGCGGCAACACCGGCGGGCTCATCGTCCTCGGCTTCGACCGGACCGTGGAGTCCATGTGCACGGGCGGTTTCGTGCTGGATGTCGAGTTCACCGCGACCCGGCTGCGGGAGCTGTGCAAACTCGACGGCGGCATCGTGATCTCCTCCGACCTGTCGAAGATCCTGCGGGCCGGCGTGCAGTTCGTGCCCGACGCGACGATCCCCACGGAGGAGACGGGCACCCGGCACCGCACGGCGGACCGCGTCTCCAAGCAGGTCGGCTTCCCGGTGGTCTCGGTCTCCCAGTCGATGCGGCTGATCGCGCTGTACGTCGGCGGTCAGCGCCGGGTCCTGGAGGACTCGGCGGCGATCCTCTCCCGCGCGAACCAGGCGCTGGCGACCCTGGAGCGGTACAAGCTCCGCCTGGACGAGGTGGCGGGAACGCTGTCGGCGCTGGAGATCGAGGACCTGGTGACGGTCCGGGACGTGTCGGCGGTCGCCCAGCGCCTGGAGATGGTCCGCCGGATCGCCACGGAGATCGCCGAGTACGTGGTCGAGCTGGGCACCGACGGCCGGCTGCTCGCCCTCCAGCTGGACGAGCTGATCGCCGGGGTCGAGCCGGAGCGCGAGCTGGTGGTCCGGGACTATGTGCCGGAGCCGACGGCGAAGCGGTCCCGTACGGTCGACGAGGCGCTGTCGGAGCTGGACGCGCTGAGCCATGCGGAGCTGCTGGAGCTGCCGACGGTGGCGCGGGCGCTGGGGTACACGGGTTCGCCCGAGGCGCTGGACTCGGCGGTGTCGCCGCGCGGGTTCCGGCTGCTGGCGAAGGTGCCACGGCTGCCGGGGGCGATCATCGACCGGCTGGTGGAGCACTTCGGGGGCCTGCAGAAGCTGCTCGCCGCGAGCGTCGACGACCTGCAGACCGTGGACGGGGTGGGAGAGGCTCGCGCCCGCAGCGTCCGGGAGGGTCTGTCGAGGCTGGCGGAGTCTTCGATTCTTGAACGGTATGTCTGATTTCGCCGATTAGCTCGGCAGGCTGCGTCGTGTGGCGTGTGCGGCCCGGCGGGGGTTGCTCGCGCAGTTCCCCGCGCCCCTTACGGGGCGCTGCATAGCTGCGGGCAGGCGTGCCGCAGGGCGGCACGGGTGGGCGCAGCGGCACCCTGCCGGCGCCGGTAAGCGTCCCGCCCCCCAGCCCCAGCCCGCCGCGCGCTAGTCCGCCGCCAGCACGAAGGACGCCTGGGCCTTGGCGTACCCCGGTGTCGCCGCCTCCAGGAGGTACGTGCCCGTCCCGGCCGACCCCGCCGGAGGGGTCGCGCACTGGGCGGCGCTCGGCTTCCGGTCCCACTTCAGGGTGTACGTGATGCTGCTCCCGGCCGGCACCCGGTACCACCGGCTCGCCGCCGGCTTGGGGCAGTCCGCCGACGACCAGTAGCTGTCGTCCGAGCTGGCCTGCGTGATGGTCAACACCGCGTTCTTCGGGCCGAGGTCGATCTTGCAGTCGCTGGACGACGTGTTCTTCGCGGTGAGTTCGAAGGTCGGCGTCTGCTCCGGCGAGTAGGAGTTGTGCAGGCTCTTCAAGCTCAACGCCACCGACCCGGCGGTGCAGTTGGGAAGTGCCGAGGACCCCGGCAGCGAGGCGACCGTACCGCCGGAACCCGAGGTGACGTCGTCGCCCGAGCCGGCCGAGGAACCGGCGGAACCCGAGGAGCCCGAGGAACCCGACGTACCCGCGGAGCCCGACGCGGTGCTCGAACCGGCCGACGGGTCGCCGCCCGTCCCGCCCGAACCGCCGCCGTCGGAACCGGAACTCGACCCGTCCCGGCCGCCCGGCGCCTGGCTGATCGCCGGCCCGCTGCCGGACGGTCCCGGGGTGATGGTGGACACGGGGTCCTTGCCGTCCGGCCCGCCGGCGCTCTTCTTCCCGCCGCCGCCGTTCGATGTCATGATCCACGCGATCAGCAGCGCCAGGACGGCGAGCGCCGACAGCATGAAGACCCTCCGTCGCCAGTAGATGGAGGAGGGAAGCGGCCCGACCGGATTGCGCAGAGATCCCACGGCTCAAACTGTACGAGAGATCCGTGCACTTCCTCGCCCCACCCGCCGCCCGGACCTCAACTTTTCCGGATCATCATTTCGGCAACTCCCCTCGGCACGGCCCCTCTTCACCGCACCGGCCCCGACCCGGCCGCGGGCCACGTCCACCCCGGCCGCCGCCGGACGTGGCAGGATCGGAGGGGCCATGACTGAGAAGCTCCACACCCCCGTGATCGCCTGGTTCGACGCCCATGCCCGTGACCTCCCCTGGCGCCGCCCGGAGGCGGGCCCGTGGGGTGTGATGGTCAGCGAGTTCATGCTCCAGCAGACCCCGGTGAGCCGGGTGCAGCCCGTCTACGAGCAGTGGCTGGCCCGCTGGCCGCGCCCCGCCGACCTCGCCGCGGAGGCGCCCGGCGAGGCGGTCCGCGCCTGGGGCCGGCTCGGCTACCCGCGCCGCGCCCTGCGGCTGCACGGCGCCGCCGTCGCCATAACGGAACGCCACGACGGTGACGTACCGACGGACCACGCGCAGCTGCTCGCGCTGCCGGGCATCGGCGAGTACACCGCGGCGGCCGTCGCCTCCTTCGCCTACGGACAGCGGCACGCCGTGCTCGACACCAATGTGCGGCGGGTGTTCGCGCGCGCGGTGACCGGCGTGCAGTACCCGCCGAACGCCACCACCGCCGCCGAGCGCAGGCTCGCCCGCGAACTGCTGCCCGAGGACGAGCGGACCGCCGCCCGCTGGGCCGCCGCCTCCATGGAGCTGGGCGCACTGGTGTGCACGGCGAAGAACGAGACGTGCGTGCGGTGCCCGATCGCCGGTGAGTGCGCCTGGCGGCTGGCCGGCAAGCCGGCGCACGAGGGTCCGCCACGGCGCGGGCAGACGTACGCCGGTACCGACCGGCAGGTGCGCGGCAAGCTGCTCGCCGTCCTGCGCGAGGCGCACACCCCCGTGCCGCAGACCGCGCTCGACCGGGTGTGGCACGAGCCGGTGCAGCGGGCGCGCGCGCTGGACGGGCTGGTCTCCGACGGACTGGTGGAGCCGCTCGCGGGCGGCCTGTACCGGCTTCCGCTGGGCTGACGTACAGCCACATCACAGCGGACGGGGCTCTGTCACGACCCCGTCCGCACGGCGAATCACCGCACAACCGGGCATAGAACCGTACCCACTTACCCCGAACCTACTTCCGTTACACAACCGACGGACAGCCGACTGCTCCCCGCAGGCTGCTCCGCACAGCCCCGTGACAACGGGTCCGTAGCTTCGTTTCTGTGCCCGCCACGACCGGGCGGGCACGGCAGGAACTCAGGGCCGAGGGCCGGGGAAAACGGGGATCGGGAGGCGGTTGATCATGGCGCAGGGCGAGGTGCTCGAATTCGAGGAGTACGTCCGCACTCGGCAGGACGCGCTGCTGCGCAGTGCCCGCCGGCTGGTCCCGGACCCGACGGACGCCCAGGACCTGCTCCAGACCGCGCTGGTGCGGACGTACGGCCGCTGGGACGGCATCGCCGACAAGAAGCTCGCGGACGCCTACCTGCGCCGGGTCATGATCAACACACGGACCGAGTGGTGGCGGGCCCGGAAGCTGGAGGAGGTCCCGACCGAGCAGCTGCCCGACGCCTGCGTCGAGGACTCCACCGACCAGCACGCGGACCGCGCTCTCCTGATGGACATCATGAAGGTACTGGCTCCGAAACAGCGCAGTGTCGTGGTGCTGCGACACTGGGAGCAGATGTCCACGGAGGAGACGGCCGCCGCCCTCGGCATGTCGGCCGGAACGGTCAAGAGCACGCTGCACCGGGCGCTCGCCCGGCTCCGCGAGGAGCTGGAGTCACGCGACCTCGACGCACGCGCGCTGGAGCGTGAGGAGCGGGAGCGTTGCGCGGCCTGACCGACACGGGGCCCGGCAGGGGCCCGGCGAGCGCACAGGCGGTGATCACGGCGACGGCCGTGCTCGCCGCCCTCGCCCTTTTCGCCGCTGCCTGCGGCACCGGCGGCACCGGAGCCCGTGACGAGGGCCCGGCGCACGCCGACTCGGTGAACGGCACGGTGGCCGCGCCCTCCCCCGCGCCCAACCCGTCCCAGACGTACGAGAAGGTCGACGCGGTCGCCCTGGTGAAGGCCGACCCGGTGGTCTCGGCCACCGTGAAGCGGGACCTCAAGCCCTGCTCGGGCGACGAGTACCCGGTCGACGTGACCTACGGCGACCTCACCGGCGGCCCGGTCGAGGACATCGTCGTGAACGTCCTGACCTGCGGGGACGCGGTCGGGGTCGGGGCGTACGTGTACCGCAGGGAGAGCGGCGCGTACAAGAACGTCTTCAAGGCCGAGGAGTCCCCGGTCTACGCGGAGATAGACCGGGGCGACCTGAGCGTGACCAAGCAGGTGTACGAGAGGGGCGACCCGGTGTCGAGCCCCTCCGGCGAGAACGTGATCACCTACGGCTGGTCCGCGGGACACTTCGTCCAGGAGGACTTCCACCACACCGACTACGGCAACGCGGCCGGCAGCGGCGACGCGACGCCGGAACCCTCCACCGCCAACTGACCCGCCCCGTAACCGCCCCGCCCCACCCCCACCGACCCACCGACCACCGAGAGAGCCGGGATGGCAGACCAGACCCACGTGCTGTTCGTCGAGGACGACGACGTCATCCGCGAGGCCACCCAGCTCGCGCTGGAGCGGGACGGCTTCGCGGTCACCGCCATGCCCGACGGCCTGTCCGGACTGGAGGCCTTCCGCGCCGACCGGCCCGACATCGCCCTGCTGGACGTGATGGTCCCCGGCCTGGACGGGGTGAGTCTGTGTCGGCGCATCCGGGACGAGTCGACCGTCCCGGTGATCATGCTGTCGGCGCGCGCCGACTCGATCGACGTGGTGCTGGGCCTGGAGGCGGGCGCCGACGACTACGTCACCAAGCCGTTCGACGGCGCCGTGCTGGTCGCCCGGATCCGGGCGGTGCTGCGCCGCTTCGGGCACGCGAGCGGCGGCGAGCGGCCGCACGAGGACGCGGCGGCGGTGACGGGCGGGATGCTCACCTTCGGCGAGCTGGAGATCGACACGGAGGGCATGGAGGTACGCCGGTCCGGGCAGCCGGTCGGGCTGACGCCCACCGAGATGCGGCTGCTCCTGGAGTTCTCCTCGGCACCGGGGACCGTGCTCTCCCGCGACAAGCTGCTGGAACGCGTCTGGGACTACGGCTGGGGCGGGGACACCCGGGTCGTCGACGTCCATGTGCAGCGGCTGCGCACCAAGATCGGCCAGGACCGGATCGAGACGGTCCGTGGTTTCGGCTACAAGTTGAAGGCCTGAGCGAGGCGGTCATGCGGGGGTTCTCCAGCCGGTACCAGGGTCCGGGTCTGCGCACCGGACTCAGATGGAAGCTGAGCGCGGCGATCGCGCTGGTCGGCGCGCTGGTCGCGATCGCGCTGAGCCTGGTGGTGCACAACGCCGCCCGGGTCTCGATGCTGGACAACGCGCGCGACCTGGCCAACGAGCGGCTGCAGATCGCCCAGCGCAACTACGAGCTGTACGGGAGGGCCAACTTCCCGGACGTCAAGGTCGACGACCCCCGGCTGCCGCCGGCCCTGCGCGAGCGGGTCGACGCGGGCCGCCGGGCGACCGACGTCATCGACCACGGCACCGGCGCACCGGACATCTGGGCCGCGGTGCAGGCCAAGGACGGGCGGGTGCTGTCCCTGCACAGCACCTTCGCGAACCGCAGCAGCGATGTGCTGAACGACCTCGACCAGGCCCTCGTCATCGGCTCCATCGCGGTCGTCCTCGGCGGCAGCGCGCTCGGGGTGCTGATCGGCGGGCAGCTCTCCCGGCGGCTGCGGAAGGCGGCGGCCGCGGCCAACCAGGTCGCCCAGGGCGAACCGGACGTGCGGGTGCGGGAGGCGATCGGCGGGGTCGTACGGGACGAGACCGACGACCTGGCGCGGGCGGTGGACGCCATGGCGGACGCGTTGCAGCAACGCCTTGAGGCCGAGCGGCGGGTGACGGCCGACATCGCGCACGAGCTGCGGACGCCGGTGACGGGTCTGCTCACGGCGGCCGAACTGCTCCCGCCCGGCCGCCCCACCGAGCTCGTCCTGGACCGGGCGAAGGCGATGCGCACCCTCGTCGAGGACGTGCTGGAGGTGGCCCGCCTGGACAGCGCCTCCGAGCGGGCCGAGCTGCAGGACATCATGCTGGGCGAGTTCGTGACCCGGCGGGTGGCCGCGAAAGACCCGGGGATCGAGGTGCGGGTGGTGCACGAGTCGGAGGTCACCACCGATCCGCGGCGGCTGGAGCGCGTGCTGATCAACCTGCTCGCCAACGCGGCACGGCACGGGAAGCCGCCCGTCGAGGTGACCGTCGAGGGCCGGGTCATCCGGGTCCGTGACCACGGCCCCGGCTTCCCCGAGAAGCTCCTCGCCGAGGGGCCGAGCCGCTTCCGCACCGGCAGCGAGGACCGCGCGGGCCAGGGCCACGGGCTGGGCCTGACCATCGCGGCCGGCCAGGCACGCGTCCTGGGCGCCCGCCTGACCTTCCGCAACATCCGTCCCGCGGGCTCGCCCGAACACATCCCGGCGGAGGGCGCGGTGGCCGTCCTCTGGCTCCCGGAACACGCCCCGACGGCCACGGGCAGCTATCCGATGCTGCCGGGACCCGCCCAGTCGGGAAACCGCTGACGAACAGCCGCCCGCAGCCGGGCACGGCCGACCGCGACTGACCACGCCCCTCCCGACAGGCCCTTCGCCGACCCTCCAGTCGGCCCTTCACTCAGCCCTCCGGTCGGTACTGGCCGGGTGTCTCGCCGTACGCCTCCTTGAAGGCGCAAAGGAAGCGGAGGAAGTGGTACCGCGAGTACCCGGCGTGCGCGGCGACCGCGTCGAGGTCGGGAGCCGGGTCGGCCCGGTCCCGGTCCCGGTCCCGGCCCATGGCGTCCTCGGCGAGGCGCAGCTGCCGCGGTCCGTCCACGCCGCCCGTTCTCGGCCCGGAACGACGAAGCGGGCGGCCCCGGGGGCCGTAGCCCCGGAACCACCCGCGCATCGCTCAGCCGGCCCCGGCGACCGGGGCCTCGCTCAGACGGCCTCGACCACCGGCATCGGTGCCGCCTCGTCCGTCTTCTGCGGCCCGCCCTTCAGCGGGACCTCCTTCACGAACACCGCCGCCACCAGCACCAGCACCGCGATCACGGCCCCGAGCAGGAACGCCGAGTGGGTGCCGGCCGACACCGCGTGCTGGTACGCCTCGCGCGCCGCGGCCGGGAGCTTCGCCAGGCTCTTCGCGTCCAGCTGCGCCGACTGTTCGGTGATCTTGGAGCCCAGGGAGCCGGCCCGCTGGGCCATGACGTCCTTGACCCGGTCGTTGAAGATCGCGCCCATGATGGCGACACCGAAGGACGAGCCGAGGGTACGGAAGAGGGTGGTGGACGAGGACGCGACGCCCATGTCCTTCATCTCCACGCTGTTCTGCGCGACCAGCATGGTGATCTGCATCAGGCAGCCCATGCCGAGGCCGACGACGGCCATGTACACGCCGGAGACGAACCGGGTGGTGTCGGTGTCCATGGTGGACAGCAGGTACAGGCCGAGGGTGAGCAGCACTCCGCCCGCGAGGGGGAAGATCTTGTAGCGGCCGGTGTTGGTGGTGACCCGGCCGGCGACCATCGAGGTCACCAGCATCGCGCCGAGCATCGGGAGCAGCAGCAGACCGGAGTTGGTCGCGGAGGCGCCCTGCACGGCCTGCTGGTAGAGCGGCAGGAACAGCGTGGCGCCGAACATCACGAAGCCCACGATGAAGCCGATGATCGACATCAGGGTGAAGTTGCGGCTGCGGAAGATGTGCAGCGGCACGATCGGCTCGGCGGCCTTGGTCTGCCAGAACACGAAGCCGATCAGGGCGACGACGCCGATGGCGATCAGTTCCATGATCCGCGCGGAGGTCCAGGCGTACTGGGAGCCGCCCCAGGTGGTGACCAGCACGATCGAGGTGATGCCCAGGGTCAGCAGACCGGCGCCCAGGTAGTCGATGCGCGTCTTGTTCCGCTTCTTCGGCAGGTGCAGTACGGCGCTGATGGCGGCCAGCGCGACCACGCCGAGCGGCAGGTTGATGTAGAAGGCCCAGCGCCAGCCCCAGTTGTCGGTGATGGTGCCGCCGACCAGCGGGCCGCCGATCATGGCGAGCGCCATGACGCCGGCCATCATGCCCTGGTACTTGCCGCGCTCACGGGGCGGCACGAGGTCACCGATGATCGCCATGACGCCGACCATCAGACCGCCGGCGCCGAGGCCCTGGACGGCACGGAACCCGATCAGCTGCCCCATGTCCTGGGCCATTCCGCTGAGCGCGGAGCCGATCAGGAAGATGACTATGGAGGTCATGAAGGCGCCCTTGCGCCCGTACATGTCACCGATCTTGCCCCAGAGCGGGGTGGCCGCCGCGGTCGCGAGGGTGTAGCCGGTCACGACCCACGACAGGTGCTCCAGACCGCCCAGCTCACCCACGATCGTCGGCATCGCGGTGCCCACGATCATGTTGTCGAGCATCGCGAGCATCATCGCGACCATGAGCGCGAGGATCACGACCCGTACGCTCTTCGGTTCCTTCTCCGGCCGGTCCTGCGGCTGCGCGGCCGCTTCCGGTGCCTCCGGAGTCTCCTGGCCGGTCTCGGCCGCCTGGGTGTCCGCCATCTCTCCCACTCCCCCTGGCGACAGGTACTTACTTGCCGCCCGGCTAGTTCACTACACTGGGAAGGTAGACCTGTCACTAGCCGGGCGTCAAGTAAGTTTACTAGCCGGGCGGCAAGCAAGTTTTCGTGGGAGTGCGAGGAGTTAGAGGATGAGCGTCACCATGGACGGCACCAAGCAGCAGCGCCGCGGGAACACCCGCCAGCGCATCCAGGACGTGGCGCTCGAACTCTTCGCCGAGCAGGGCTACGAGAAGACCTCCCTGCGGGAGATCGCCGAGCGCCTCGACGTGACCAAGGCGGCCCTGTACTACCACTTCAAGACCAAGGAAGAGATCCTGGTCAGCGTCTTCGAGGACCTGACGCGGCCGATCGAGGACCTGATCGAGTGGGGCAAGGGCCAGCCGCACACACTGGAGACCAAGCAGGAGATCGTACGGCGGTACCACCAGGCGCTCACCGACGCCGAACCCCTGTTCCGGTTCATGCAGGAGAACCAGGCGACGGTCCGGGAGCTGCGGATCGGCGACACCTTCAAGGACCGGATGCGCGGCCTGCGGAACATCATCATCGACCCGGACGCGGCCCTGACCGACCAGATCCGCTGCATCAGCGCGCTCTTCACACTGCACGCCGGCATGTTCGTGATGCAGGACGTCGAGGGCGACCCCCAGCAGAAGCGCGAGGCGGTCCTGGAGGTCGCCGTGGATCTGGTGACCCAGGCGCACAGGGGCACGCACCCCGCGTAGCCTGCGGCACCGCCGACCGAAGGCACTCCTGTCCACCCCGGCCCATCAGCGCGCCGAGCCCGGTTGCGCCCAGCAGGGTAGCGGCCCAGCCGCACGGTCCACACGGTCACGGGCGTTCGAGCGGTCCGGGCGGCCCCGGCGGGCCAGGCCGCCCCGGCGGGCCAGGCGGCCCGTGGGGCGTCGGCTGCCAGCCGACGGCCGGTCGCCGACTTCGATCACCTCGTCCGTGGTCGCCCGGCCGAAGGCACCCCCATCCACCCCGACCCGACACCCGACCGCCGGCCAAGCCGAAAACATCCCGGCCCGACACCCGACCGCCGGCCGGAGGTGCCCCCGCTCACCCCGGCCGACGGTCGGCGCCGTGTCGCGCGGCGCCGTTCGCCGCGTGCCCCTTAGACGATCACGCCCTTGGCGCGCAGGAAGGCGACCGGGTTGACCGCGGAGCCGTAGTTCGGGGTCGTGCGGATCTCGAAGTGCAGGTGCGGACCGGTGGAGTTGCCGGTGCTGCCGGACAGGCCGATGTGCTGGCCGGTCCTGACGACCTGCCCCGGCCTGACGTCGACGCGGGACAGGTGGGCGTACTGCGAGTACTGGCCGTTGCCGTGCCTGACGACGACGGCGTTGCCGTACGCGGGACCGTCACCGGCGCCGTTGCCGCCGGCCTTGACGACGGTGCCGCCGTGCGCGGCGACGACGTCGGTGCCGGTCGGCACGGCGAAGTCCTGCCCGCTGTGCTTGGCGCTCCACAGGCCGCCGGACTGGGCGAAGCTCGCGGAGAGCGTGTACTTCTTCACCGGGTCGACCCAGGCGGCGGCACCGGGGGTGGCGGCCGACGCGATCCCCGACCCCACCACGGCCGTGACCCCGACACCGGCGGCCAGAACGGCGGCCCGCTTGCGGAGCGAGGACGTACGGGGGGCACGGAAAGCGGCGCGCAGGGACATCGAAACCTCGTGGGGTAGACAGCAGGACCCCCCTCCAGCAGCACCGGCCCACAGGGGCGGCCGCCGAACGGGGCATCTCTTGGTAACCCGGAGGAAGGAACCAGCTCAAGCCGCTTTTCTACGACATGCCCTAGTATTCATGCCAAAAATTGACTCTTTCTTGACAGAGTCGACCTGGCGGACAAGGTCCCGCCGCCGGTTCCGAACGTCGGCACGACTCCGGGGCAAAGGACCGCCCCGCCCGCGCAGGGCACCCCACTATCCGCCCTAGTAGGGGACGTTTCGCCCGTGCGGTATGTCACCGGCTGCCGGGATCCGCCCCCCGCCGAAAGGTGACGGGCGCCACCCCGGCCGACCGCCGTCGTACGGAAAGTCCACGGAGGCGCGTGTTTATGGCGCACACCTCTAGCCACCTACCCATCGGTAACCCTACGGTTCCCCTCGCGCCACCTGCCCCACTCACCATGCCCCTGACACACCCAGCCATGACGTGAGAGGACACCCCTCCCCCATGACCACAGGTACCTGGACCCGCCGCATATCCGTCACCGCCGTCTCCGTGGCCGCGCTCGCCGGGCTGGCCGCGCCGGCCCAGGCAGCGACGGAGAGCAGTTCCACCACGGTCGACTACGCCACCTGGCAGCAGGACTGCCAGTCCGTGATGGACCAGGCCCTGCCCTACCTGGAGGAGCGCATCGCCACCGCCCGGCCGGGCGAGAAGCAGGCGATCGTCTTCGACATCGACAACACCACGCTGGAGACCGACTTCGGCTTCAGCTTCCCCCAGCCCGCCAACAAGCCGGTGCTGAACGTGGCCAGGTACGCCCAGGAGCACGGCGTCTCCCTGTTCTTCGTCACGGCCCGCCCCGGGATCATCTACCTGCCCACCGAGTACAACCTCGAACATGACGGCTACCAGGTCTCCGGCCTCTACGTGCGCGGCTTCCTCGACCTGTTCAAGGACGTCGCCGCCTACAAGACCGCCCAGCGCGTCGACATCGAGAACAAGGGCTACGACATCATCGCGAACATCGGCAACAGCGCCACCGACCTCTCGGGCGGCCACGCCGACAAGACGTTCAAGCTGCCGGACTACAACGGCCAGCTGTCGTAACCCCCCGCTAGGCTCCATCCGTTCGCGCGAATCACGGGGGTGGGCGGATGGAGCCGACGGTACTGGGCGGCAAGCTGGCGTCGAGCCTGATGGGCCCGCTGCTGAAGAAGCTGTTCGTGGCGGACGGCCCGGGCGCGGGGCTGGTGGACCGGCCGGTGCGGCTGAAGAGCCTGGTGTCCTTCCGCGGCGAGAAGCGCGCGCTCGTCGAGAAGGACGTGCACAGGCTCGCCGAGCACGTGGTCCGGCAGGCGGTCGACTCGCCCGGTGAGCCGCCGTTCCCGACCGGGGAACAGATCGCCGTCGCCGACGCACTGGCCCGCAGACTGCTCGCCCTGGGCGATCTCGACATGGACGATGTCCAGGCCGTACGGCTGGGCCACCGCGAACTGGCCGCGAAGCTGGCACACACGGCAGCCGCCCCCGACGGCCTCTCCGCCGACGCCGACCACTTCCTCGACTCCGCGACGGAGTGGGCCTGCCTGCAGATCCTGGAGTTCTTCACCCGCCGCTCCACCTTCGTGGCCCGCACCCTCGTGGAACAGACCCGGAGCCAGGCCGAACTCGTCGCGAAGATCGACAAGCTGATCGCCCGCACGCCACGGCCCGACTCCCGCGACACCGCCTTCGAGCGCCGCTACCGCGCCTATGTGGCCGAACGCCACAACCACATCACCATCTACGGCATCGACCTGCGGGACTCCCCCGACCGCTGGCCGCTGGAAGTCGCCTATCTGAGCCTGGAGGCGACGGCCGACGGCGCCCACCCCGCCCCCGGGGACGACCCCGGCACGGCCCCCGTCGTCCTGCAGCTCCCCGCCGAGGAGGCCTTCGCCGACCACGACCGGGTCCTGCTGCGGGGCGACGCGGGCTCCGGCAAGACGACCCTGGTCCAGTGGCTGGCGGTGACGGCGGCGCGCGAAGCCACCCACATCCCGTTCGTCCTCCCGCTACGCACCCTGATCCGCGGCGCCGACCCCTTTCCTGCCCCGGCCGCCTTCCTGTCGGCGACGAGCTGTCCCCTCTCCGCGCCCGAGGGCTGGGCGGAACGCGTCCTGGCAGCGGGCCGCGGCCTGATCCTCGTCGACGGACTGGACGAGATCTCCGCCACGGACCGCCACCGCACGCGCGACTGGCTCGGCTCCCTCATGCACGCGTTCCCGGGCAACCGCTGGCTCCTGACCTCCCGCCCCACCGCGGTCCGCCAGGCCTGGCTCGCCACGGAGGACTTCCGCGAACTGACCCTGGCCCCCATGCGCCGCCCGGACGTCGCGACCTTCGTCCACCGCTGGCACACGGCGGCCGAGGCCGCGCAGTTCGAGGGCCCGCTCCTCGACTCCCTGCGCACCAAACGCGACCTCGCCCGGCTCGCCACCAACCCCCTGATGTGCGGCCTGATCTGCGCCTTGCACCGCGAACGCCGCGGCTACCTCCCCACCGGCCGCAAGGAGCTGTACGACGCCGCCCTCGCGATGCTGCTGGCCCGCCGGGACCGGGAACGCGGCATGGGCGCGGTGGACGAGGTGGAACTGGGCGAGGAGGCCCAGCTGGAGCTGCTGCAACGCCTGGCCTATGCGCTGGTGCTGAGCGGCAGCACGGAGATGGACATGGAGACGGCCGAGGGGATCGTGGAGCGCTGCCTGCCGACGATCGCGCTGCCGGGACGGCAGGCGGACGCACCCACCGTCCTGCGCACCCTGCTGCTGCGCAGCGGCCTGGTCCGCCAACCGGCCGACGGCGTCCTGGACTTCGTCCACCGCACCTTCCAGGACTACCTGGGCGCGCGGTACGCGGTGGAGGAGGGCCACCTGGACGTCCTGACGAGCCATGCGGACGACACCCAGTGGGAGGACGTGATCCGCATGGCCGTCGCTCACGCCCGGCCCCGGGAACGGGCCTCGCTGCTACGGCGGCTGCTGTCCGGGGAGCAACCCCGCCTGACGCTGCTGGCCCTGGCCTGCCTGGAACATGCGACGGCGTTGGATCCCGTGGTGCGGGCGGACGTGGAGGCGCGAGCGGCCGCACTGATCCCACCGCGCACGAACGAGGACGCGAAGCTCCTGGCGGAGGCCGGGCCGCTGGTACTGGAGCTGCTGCCCGGGCCGGACGGGCTGACCGACGCGGAGGCGCTGGGGGTGACGGTCACGGCCTCGGTGCTGGGCACCGAGGAGCCGGAGGGAGCGTTGGCCGTCCTGCGCAGATTCCGTCACCACCGGGATCTCGACGTACGACGGCAGCTCGTCGGCACCTGGAGCCGTTTCGACACCGTGGAGTACGCGGCGGAGGTGCTGGACCACCTGGATCGCTCGGATCTCTTCGTCACTTGCGAGTCGGCCGAACAGCGCCTCGCCCTGGCGGGGACGCGCCCCTGGCACCGCCTGGCCTTCCTGGGCGATCACCCCGTCGAGGACATCCTGGCGACCGTGCCGACCCCCGAGTCGGTGACCGGCCTCGACCTGCGGAGCAACCCGCGTCTCACCCACCTGGGCGCCCTGCTGCCGTTCGGTTCGCTCGAAACGCTGCGGCTCGACGGCTGCACCGCCTCGTACGGCCTGTACCAGCTGGCCGAACTGCCCCTCACCGACCTCACCCTGGGGCGGATCACCAACCTCACCGGCCTCCGGTCACTGGGCTCGCTCCTGCGCTTGTCCCTGGCGCAGGAGCTCCCTGGAGGCAGCCTCACCGACGTCCTCCCGATCGGTGCCGCGCTGGAATTCCTCTTCCTGGGCCGCGACACCACGCTACGAACCGGCCTGCACGGGCTGGAGCACTGGACGACGCTCACGGAACTCAGCCTCGGTCCGCTGGCAACGCCCGTCACGGCCGACGACTGGAGATCGGTCGCCGCGCTCCCGCAGTTGACCGGCCTCCACCTGAGCGCACGGATCGTCACTGATTTCCCGGACTCCGTCGAGGCCATGCCCGAACTGCCCGGCATCGAGTCCCTTCGGGTCCCGGCCATGCACGGCGCCGAGGATCTGTCCGTCCTCGCCTCGCGCCTTCCAGGCCTGCGCCGGGTGACCCTGCAGACCTACCCTGGCAAGGACTTTCCCGCCGACCGCTATGCGGCGCTCTTCCCGGACGTCACCGTTGACATGGTCAGCCGCTGACCCAGCTGACCACACGAAAGGGGCCGAAGCCCGAAGGCACCGGCCCCTTTCAACGGCTCAGCCCCGGAAGGGCTACGCCTCCTTGCTCAGGTTCGGTCCGGCTCCGCCGGCCGCCTGCTCGATCGGCGGGACGTCGGGCAGCGCCGACTTCTCCTCGCCGCGGAAGGTGAAGGTCGCGGTGTCGCCCTCGCCCTCCGTGTCGACGACCACGATGTGACCGGGGCGCAGCTCGCCGAAGAGGATCTTCTCCGAGAGGGTGTCCTCGATCTCGCGCTGGATCGTGCGACGCAGCGGCCGCGCGCCCAGCACCGGGTCGTAGCCCTTCTTGGAGAGCAGCTCCTTGGCGGACTGGGAGAGCTCGATGCCCATGTCCCGGTCCTTGAGGCGCTCGTCCACCTTGCCGACCATCAGGTCGACGATCCGCAGGATGTCCTCCTGGGTCAGCTGCGGGAAGACGACCACGTCGTCGACGCGGTTGAGGAACTCGGGCCGGAAGTGCTGCTTGAGCTCGTCCTGGACCTTGTTCTTCATGCGCTCGTAGTTGGACTTCGTGTCACCCGTGGCCGCGAAGCCCAGGTTGAAGCCCTTGGAGATGTCCCGGGTGCCGAGGTTGGTCGTCATGATGATGACCGTGTTCTTGAAGTCCACGACCCGGCCCTGGGAGTCGGTCAGGCGACCGTCCTCCAGGATCTGCAGCAGCGAGTTGAAGATGTCCGGGTGGGCCTTCTCCACCTCGTCGAAGAGGACGACGGAGAACGGCTTGCGGCGGACCTTCTCGGTCAGCTGGCCGCCCTCCTCGTAGCCCACGTAGCCGGGGGGCGAACCGAAGAGCCGCGACACCGTGTGCTTCTCGCTGAACTCCGACATGTCGAGGGAGATCAGCGCGTCCTCGTCACCGAAGAGGAACTCGGCGAGGGCCTTGGACAGCTCGGTCTTACCGACACCGGACGGGCCGGCGAAGATGAACGAGCCACCGGGGCGCTTCGGGTCCTTCAGACCGGCACGCGTACGGCGGATCGCCTTCGACAGCGCCTTGACGGCGTCGACCTGGCCGATGACCCGCTTGTGGAGCTCGTCCTCCATGCGCAGCAGACGCGAGGACTCCTCCTCGGTCAGCTTGAAGACCGGGATGCCGGTGGCCGTGGCGAGGACCTCGGCGATCAGCTCGCCGTCGACCTCGGCGACGACGTCCATGTCGCCGGCCTTCCACTCCTTCTCCCGCTTGGCCTTGGCGGCCAGGAGCTGCTTCTCCTTGTCCCGCAGGGAGGCGGCCTTCTCGAAGTCCTGCGAGTCGATCGCGGACTCCTTGTCCCGGCGGACGGCGGCGATCTTCTCGTCGAACTCGCGCAGGTCCGGCGGCGCGGTCATGCGGCGGATGCGCATCCGGGAACCGGCCTCGTCGATCAGGTCGATCGCCTTGTCCGGCAGGAAGCGGTCGGAGATGTAGCGGTCGGCCAGGGTGGCGGCCTGGACCAGCGCCTCGTCCGTGATGGAGACCCGGTGGTGGGCCTCGTACCGGTCACGCAGACCCTTGAGGATCTCGATCGTGTGCGGCAGGGACGGCTCGGCGACCTGGATGGGCTGGAAGCGGCGCTCCAGGGCCGCGTCCTTCTCCAGGTGCTTGCGGTACTCGTCCAGGGTGGTGGCACCGATGGTCTGCAGCTCACCGCGGGCCAGCATCGGCTTCAGGATCGAGGCGGCGTCGATGGCGCCCTCGGCGGCACCCGCACCGACCAGCGTGTGCAGCTCGTCGATGAACAGGATGATGTCGCCGCGGGTGCGGATCTCCTTGAGCACCTTCTTCAGGCGCTCCTCGAAGTCACCGCGGTAGCGGGAGCCGGCGACCAGGGCGCCGAGGTCCAGGGTGTAGAGGTGCTTGTCCTTGAGGGTCTCGGGCACCTCGCCCTTGACGATGGCCTGGGCGAGGCCCTCGACGACGGCGGTCTTGCCGACGCCGGGCTCACCGATCAGGACCGGGTTGTTCTTGGTGCGGCGGGACAGCACCTGCATGACCCGCTCGATCTCCTTCTCGCGCCCGATGACCGGGTCGAGCTTGGACTCACGAGCGGCCTGGGTGAGGTTCCGGCCGAACTGGTCGAGGACCAGGGACGTCGAGGGGGTGCCCTCGGCAGGGCCGCCGGCGGTGGCGGTCTCCTTGCCCTGGTAACCGGAGAGCAGCTGGATGACCTGCTGCCGCACCCGGTTGAGATCAGCGCCCAGCTTGACCAGGACCTGGGCGGCGACGCCCTCGCCCTCACGGATCAGGCCGAGCAGGATGTGCTCCGTGCCGATGTAGTTGTGGCCGAGCTGAAGGGCCTCCCGGAGCGACAGCTCCAGGACCTTCTTGGCACGGGGGGTGAAGGGGATGTGCCCGGACGGGGCCTGCTGCCCCTGCCCGATGATCTCCTCCACCTGCTGGCGGACCGCCTCGAGCGAAATCCCGAGGCTCTCAAGGGCCTTGGCGGCGACACCCTCACCCTCGTGGATCAGGCCCAGGAGGATGTGCTCGGTGCCGATGTAGTTGTGGTTGAGCATCCGGGCTTCTTCCTGAGCCAGGACGACAACCCGCCGCGCGCGGTCGGTGAACCTCTCGAACATCGTTAATCGCTCCTCAGAGCGGTCAGGCAGTGGGGGGAACTTCCCCTCCCTGTCCTTCCGCAGCTTAGTCCCGCAAGCGGGGACCGCTCATTCCAACTGCCGACACCGTCGATGGCCTCCTGACCCCGAACGCCGACATCTGCTCCAACCCGATGGTGCGAGACGATGTTCCCGCAGGCCAGGCAGTTACCCCTTCCGTCAGTACGCCGATGGCGAACGTGAGACGGCCTCGCCTGCGTGTCGCCCCCTCCCACTAGGGATGTCTTACCCGCTGCTACCGACAGTCCATGCCGTGGGGCCCCGGCCCCTCCGCTACGGGCGAACAACCTTGCGTCCCTCCGGACCTCCGCACGCGCCCGCTTACGGGACTCTGTGCAGTCGTACGCACACCCAGCGTAACTCGAATGGGTTGGGGGCGGTTGCAGGTGCATGGCTGGCACAGCGCCTCTGGCCGCTTCCACGGTTCCTCACCCCCGTAGCCCGTTCGATTCCGGTTCCGTCGCCGTGCCGGACGCCCGGCAGCCGGGCCGGCTCCGGCACTGGTACGAGAACGATCTGGGATGGGCAACGGTGCCCGCGGCGCCCGGAGAGCCGCTGCGGCTGGTCACGGGCGTGCGCTTCGACGTGCTGGAGGTACCGGCGCGGGCGGGGACGCGGGCGCTGGGGCAGCTGGCGCCGGGCTCTCCGGTGGCCCTTCAGGACGGCCGGATGCGGCTGCTGGTGGCGGCGGGCAGCGCGGAGGAGCTGCCGGGGCTGCTGGACTGGCTGGAGTGGGGCGCACCGGCCCTCGCTCTCGACCTGCGGGCGCTGGGCGCCGGGGGCGCGCTGGACGCTCCGCTGCGGCCTGGTCCGGGCGGGCCCGTGCAGGGGGCCGCCGTCTGGTTGCGGCCCCCCGAGTCGGGGTGCGAGGTCGAGGCCTCGCTGCCGACACTGTCGGCCATGGGGGGCGTCGGAGACGCCCCCGATCTCGTACGACTGGTGAACACGGTGGCCACGGAATGCCACCGCGTCCGACTGCGGCGTGCGGGCCGCGAGCCGGAGGACAGTCAGGCGTTGGCGTCCTCGTAGGCCTGGCGAATGGTCGCGGGAACACGGCCGCGGTCGTTGACCTCGTAACCGTTCTCCTTGGCCCACGCGCGAATCTGCGCGGTGTCCTGGCTGCCGCCGGAAGCCGCACGGGCCTTTCCGCGTCCGCCCGAAGCACGGCCACCGGTACGCCGGCCGCCCTTGACATAGGCGTCGAGAAGACCTCGCAGCTTGTCCGCATTGGCGGTCGTGAGATCGATCTCGTACGTCTTGCCGTCCAACGCGAACGTCACGGTCTCGTCCGCCTCGCCGCCGTCGAGGTCGTCGACAAGAAGGACCTGAACCTTCTGTGCCACCGGATTTCCTTTCATCGATAACTTCAGGGCCGGGGTCTGCGGCGTCCGCCGTTACGCCGCCCCCCTGTTATATGCAGTACTGCACTACGTCGGAAAGCAAACCGCTTTTGCGGGAAAAACACAAACCCCTGGGAGAGACCGAGGGGGCAGCTCCCGCCCGGAAACATGCGCGTTTCGGACATAGGGCACCTGGGCAAGGAGGGTTGCCCGGAATAGCGGCCCGATCTCCCGACCATCTCTGCCCCGATGAACCTTGTCGACCGTTGTCGGCCCTTGTACCGCCACGATCCCTCTCGGCGATCACAGATGCAGAAGCATCCGGCTGTTGCCCAAGGTGTTCGGTTTCACTCGTTCGAGTCCGAGGAACTCCGCGACGCCCTCGTCATAGGAACGCAGCAGCTCCGCGTAGACATCGGTGTCCACAGGCGTCTCGCCGATCTCCACGAAGCCGTGCTTCCCGAAGAACTCGACTTCGAAGGTCAGACAGAAAACGCGGCGAACACCGAGCCAACGCGCGGTCTCCAGCAACTTCTCCAGCAACTGATGACCGACACCGGCCCCCTTGAGGCCCCGGTTCACCGCGAGAGTGCGCACTTCCGCGAGGTCTTCCCACATCACGTGCAGCGCGCCGCAGCCGACCACCTCGGCGTTGTCGTCGCGTTCCGCGACCCAGAACTCCTGGATGTCCTCGTAAAGGGTCACCATGGCTTTGTCGAGCAGGATGCGGTCGCGAACGTACGCGTCGAGGAGGCCGCGCACGGCCGGGACATCGCTGGTCCGGGCCCGCCGGACGGTGATGGCTTTTGCGGTGACTTCGGGGCGCGTCGCTGACATGAGCGGACGCTATCGCCCGCCGGCGTCCGCCGCGGAGCCGGGGTTCTCCTCTCGCGGGGCTTCGCGCCCTTCCCGCTCTTCCCGGCTATCCGGGCCCTGCACGATGCGTACGGCGTCCCGCAGGGCCTGCCGCTGTTCGTCGCTCATCATCCCGAAGAAGGCGACCAGCGCGGCGGCCGGGTTGTCACTCTGCGACCATGCGTCGTTCATCAGGGCGGCGGCGTAGGCGGCCCGGGTGGAGACGGCCTCATATCGATAGGCGCGACCTTCGGCCTCCCGGCGGACCCAGCCCTTCTGATGGAGATTGTCCAAAACGGTCATCACGGTGGTGTACGCGATGGACCGTTCCTGCTGAAGGTCTTCCAGGACTTCTCGAACGGTCACCGGGCGGTTCCACTTCCACACTCGCGTCATGACCGCGTCTTCGAGTTCTCCCAATGGGCGAGGCACAGCTCAGAACAATAGTGGGAGATCTAGCCAATCGCGTGCCGGACGTGCACTTTCACCGACAAAGGCGAGCAAAAAGGGCGTACGGCTCGGAAAGTCGCGGCGCGAGTCGTACGCCCGGGGCGGACGCGGCCGCGTCAGGCGCCGTCGGCCTTGGAGGCGGCGGCGGTCCGGCGGGAGCCCTCGGCCCGCTCCAGGGCGGCGTCGACGGCGGCGTCCTCCTTGGCCTTGGCGGCCCCGCCCTGGGTCTTCACGATCACCCGGACCAGGCCGATGAAGAAGACGGCCATGACGACCGGAGGCAGCAACGCGGAGACGTAGTCCATGCGTCCAGAGTAGCCAGGCGGGGCGGGGCGAAAGGGGCGGGGTGGGCGAACCGCCCCGCGGCCGTGTCGGCCGCCGCTCAGCCCGCGGCGAGCTGCTGCGGGGGTCCGGCCGGCGGCGCGGCGGGCCGGCGCCGCGGAAAGACCTCGCCGGGCGTGGGGATGGGCCGCTTCGGCGCGCCGGGCTCGGGAGCCGCGGGCTGCGGGGCGGGCCGTTCGGCGGGCTTCTCCCGGGGCTTCTTCTCGGGCTCCTTGGCCACCCCGCCCGGCAGGGCCGTCAGCCGGACCCTGGAGGCCGGAACGGCGGGTGCCGGTACCGTGCGGGCCCCCTGGGCGAGCCGGGCCCGTACGTCGCGCTCGGCGAGGTTCTGGCAGCGGTCGAGGAGAGAGGCGGCGCCGGCGTTCCCCCGCAGGGCCCGCAGCGCGGCGAGGTCGTCCGGGGCGGGCCGGTACCCGGCGCCCAGCGCCTCCTCCAGAAGGGTGAGGTAACCGGCGACGGCCCCCGGCAGGGCGGCGCGGTACCGGGCCAGATCGGCCACCAGGAAGGCACGCAGCCGGGCCCCCTCGCACATCGCCTCGTCGAGCGACTCGGCGAGCCGATGACAGTCCCTGATGTCATCGGCGGAGACGGGACCGGGGTGAAGGGCGAGGGCGAGAGCACGGCGGAGCACACGCAGCTCCTCCGCACCGAACGCCATGCCGCCGCGGGATCCGTATGGCGTGGGCATGAACCGAAGATACGCGTAAATCAGACAAACTCGACATAGGGTGCATGGCGTGGCGCCCACCGGCCACCCGCTCAGCCCCCATCCCACCGCTCCGGAGGACCCCCCCCCAGCCCGTCCGGCGTCGGAGGACGAGGCCGAAGGCCGATGCGGGGGTCCGGGGGCGGCAGCCCCCGAAACGGGCGGTCGAAGGGGGTCCGCCCCCTGGAAGGACGGGACGGGTAGGGGCGGCGGGGGCGAAGAACCCTCCCCGACCCCACCCGCCGCTCACATCCGCGACACGTTCCGCTCGTACACCAGCCGCAGACCCACCAGCGTCAGCCACGGCTCGTGCTCGTCGATCACCGACGACTCGCCCAGCACCATCGGCGCCAACCCACCCGTCGCGATCACCGTCACGTCGT
Organism: Streptomyces fuscichromogenes; assembly: GCF_014645815.1. Lineage (GTDB taxonomy): Bacteria > Actinomycetota > Actinomycetes > Streptomycetales > Streptomycetaceae > Streptomyces > Streptomyces fuscichromogenes. Next base: position 39,774 of record NZ_BMML01000006.1, read on the forward strand.
CGGGATCGTCGGCGAGCTCCCGCGCCATCCGCCCGACCACCCCGTCGACCTGCCCGGCGAACCCGTACACGATGCCCGCCTGCATGGCCTCCACCGTGTTCTTCCCGATCACGCTCCGCGGCCGGGCCACCTCGATCTTCCGCAGCTGCGCGCCCTTGACCCCGAGCGCCTCCACGGAGATCTCGATACCGGGCGCGATCACACCGCCCACGTACTCCCCGCGCGCGGACACCGCGTCGAAGGTCGTGGCCGTACCGAAGTCGACGACGATCGCCGGTCCCCCGTACAGCTCGACGGCGGCGACCGCGTTGATGATCCGGTCGGCACCGACCTCCTTGGGGTTGTCAGTGAGGATCGGCACCCCGGTCTTCACCCCGGGCTCCACCAGCACCGCCGGGACGTCGCCGTAGTAGCGCCGCGTCACCTCGCGCAGCTCGTGCAGCACGGACGGCACGGTCGCGCAGATCGCGATCCCGTCGATGCCGTCGCCGAGCTCGTCGCCGAGCAGCGGGTGCATGCCCATCAGGCCCTGGAGCAGCACCGCCAGCTCGTCGGCGGTACGGCGGGCGTCCGTCGAGATGCGCCAGTGCTCGACGATGTCCTCGCCGTCGAAGAGGCCGAGGACGGTGTGGGTGTTGCCGACGTCGATGGTGAGGAGCATGGGGTCACTCCGCCTCGCGCAGATCCAGGCCGATGTCCAGGATCGGCGAGGAGTGGGTGAGGGCGCCGACGGCCAGGAAGTCCACGCCCGTGTCGGCGTAGGCCCGCGCGTTGTCCAGCGTGAGCCGCCCGGACGCCTCCAGGAGCGCGCGCCCGTCGACGATCGCGACGGCCTCCTCGCACTCCATCGGCGTGAAGTTGTCCAGCAGGATCAGGTCGGCGCCCGCGTCGACGACCTCGCGCAGCTGGTGCAGGGTGTCGACCTCGACCTCGATCGCCAGCTCCGGGAAGGCCTCGCGGACGGCCTTGAAGGCCTGCGCGACGCCACCGGCCGCGACCACGTGGTTGTCCTTGACCAGGGCCGCGTCGGAGAGCGACATGCGGTGGTTGACGCCGCCGCCGCTGCGCACCGCGAACTTCTCCAGGGAGCGCAGCCCCGGAGTGGTCTTGCGGGTGTCCCGCACGCGCGTGGCCGTGCCCTCCAGCTCGTCCGCCCACGCGCGCGTGGCGGTCGCGATGCCGGAGAGGCGGTTCAGGATGTTGAGGGCGCTGCGCTCGGCGGTGAGCAGGTCGCGGGTGCGGGTGGTGATCGACAGCAGCCGCTGCCCGGCCTCGACCCGGTCGCCGTCCTCGACGTGCCGCTCGACCTCGAACTCGTCGGTGCAGACCACGGAGACCACGGCCTCGGCGACCCTCAGGCCCGCGACGACACCGGCCTCGCGCGCGACGAAGTCGCCGGTGGCCACGGCCTCCTCGGGGATCGTCGCGACGGTCGTCACGTCCACGCCGTTGTCCAGGTCCTCCTGGACGGCCACGTTGGCGATGTCCTCGACCTCGACGGGGTCGAGGCCGGCGGCGGCCAGCAGTTCGGCGAGCGCGGGGTCGAGCCCGCACTCCAGGTACTCCTCGTCGCCCCCGGCGCCACAGGCACAGCCGTCGCCGCAGCCGCCGCCGTCGGCGAGGGGAAGGTCGTTGGTGCTCACGTCTGTCACTGCTCCTGGTGTGGCTGGTGGGGCCGGGTAGGGGGGAAGTCTGCGGTGTCGGTGGTGCCCACGGCCAGCGTGCGGTCGGGATTCAGCCGTACGACGATGTGGCGCTCCCACCGGGCGTCGTCGCGGTCGGCGTGGTCCTCGCGCCAGTGGCAGCCGCGGGTCTCCTCGCGGCGGAGGGCCGCCTCGACGAGCACCCGCGCGACGCACAGGAGGTTGGTGGCCTCCCAGGTGTCGACGCCGGGCTCGGCGGTCTTGCCGTTCTCGTCCAGGGCGTCACGGGCGTCCGTGTGCAGCCGCTGGAGCTGTCCGGCGGCCCTGGCGAGGGACTCCTCGGAGCGCAGCACGCCGGCGCCCTCGGTCATGATCCGCTGGATGGCGAAGCGGTTCTCCGGGGCGAGCAGCGGGTGCGCGGGCTTCTCGGGGTGCGGGACCGGTGCGGGCACGCGTGCGGGCAGGCCGTGCTCCGCGCGGGCCGCCGTGATGTCGGCGGCGATGCGCTCGGCGTAGACGAGGCCTTCGAGGAGGGAGTTGGAGGCGAGCCGGTTCGCGCCGTGCACGCCGGTGCAGGCGACCTCGCCGCACGCGTAGAGCCCGGGGACGGTGGTGCGGCCTCGCGCGTCGGTGCGCACGCCCCCGGAGGCGTAGTGGGCGGCCGGCGCTATCGGGATGGGCTCGGTGACCGGGTCGATGCCGTTGGCCCGGCAGGCGGCCAGGATGGTCGGGAAGCGGTGCTCCCACATGTCGGCGCCGAAGTGCCGGGCGTCGAGGTACATGTGCTCGGCGTCCTGCTCCTGCATCCGCCGCATGATGCCCTTGGCCACGATGTCCCGGGGCGCCAGCTCCGCCAGTTCGTGCCGGCCCACCATGAAGCGGGTGCCGTCCGCGTCGACCAGGTACGCGCCCTCGCCGCGGACCGCCTCGGAGACCAGCGGCTGCTGGCCCTCGGCGTCGGGGCCGAGGAAGAGCACGGTCGGGTGGAACTGCACGAATTCGAGGTCGCTGACCTCCGCGCCGGCGCGCAGCGCCAGGGCCACGCCGTCGCCGGTGGACACCGACGGGTTGGTGGTCGCGGAGAAGACCTGGCCCATGCCGCCGGTCGCGAGGACGACCGCCGGGGCGTGCACGGCGCCCACGCCGTCGTGCTGGCCCTCGCCCATGACGTGCAGGGTGACACCGGCCGTACGGCCTTCGGCGTCGGTCAGCAGGTCCAGGACCAGCGCGTTCTCGAAGGTGCGCAGCCCACGCGCGCGTACCGCCTCCACCAGGGCCCGGGAGACCTCGGCGCCGGTGGCGTCGCCGCCCGCGTGCGCGATCCGGCGCCGGTGGTGGCCGCCCTCGCGGGTGAGGTCGAGGCCGCCCTCGGAGGACTCGTCGAAGATGGCGCCGGTGTCGATGAGCCGCCGTACCGCGCCGGGGCCCTCGGTGACGAGGATCCGTACGGCGTCCTCGTCGCAGAGTCCGACGCCGGCCACCAGGGTGTCCCCGAGGTGCTGTTCGGGGGTGTCGCCCTCGCCGAGGGCCGCGGCGATGCCGCCCTGCGCCCAGCGGGTGGAGCCGTCGTCCAGGCGGGCCTTGGTGACGACGACCGTGGTGAGCCCGGCGGCCTGGCAGCGCAGGGCCGCGGTCAGCCCGGCCACCCCGGACCCGACGACGACCACGTCCGCCGAGATGCTCCACCCGGGCGCGGGCGCGTGCAGCCGTATGCCGGTGGTGGTGCCTGTGCTGGTGCCTGTGCTGGTCACGAGGCGGCTCCGAAGGATCCGAAGGTGAGCGGAAGGTTGTCGATCAGCCGGGTCGTCCCGACCCGGGCGGCGACGGCGAGGACGGCCTCTCCGGTGAAGTCGTCGTCGATCTCGGTGAAGTCGGACGGGTCGACCAGGGCGAGGTAGTCCAGTGCGAGGGGCGGGTCGTGGTGGACCGCGTCGTCCAGGACCTGGCGGGCGGCCGCGCGGACCGCCGCGGCGGCGTTCGGCACGGCCTTGGCGACGGCGTGCGCGTCGGCGGCCGCGCGGGATTCGCCTATGGCGCTGAGCGCCTCGGCGCGCGCCCGCGTGGACGGCACCTCGCGCGCCCGCGCACGCAGCGCCTCCTGTGCCGCGTGCCGGTCGCGGCCCGCGAACAGCGCGCGGGACAGCGCGAGCGCCGTGCGCCGTTCGTCGGCCGACAGGTAGCGGTTGCGGCTGGACATCGCGAGCCCGTCGGGCTCGCGCACGGTCGGTACGCCGACGATCTCGATGCCGAAGTTCAGGTCGCGCACCATCCGCCGGATCACGGCCAGCTGCTGGGCGTCCTTCTGCCCGAACAGGGCCACGTCGGGGCGGGTGAGGTGCAGCAGCTTGGCGACGACGGTCAGGACACCGTCGAAGTGCCCGGGGCGGGAGGCGCCCTCCAGGAGCGTGCCCATCGGCCCCGCGGTGACCCGCACCTGGGGCCGCCCGCCCGGGTAGACCTCGTCGGCGGACGGGGCGAACACGGCGTCCGCGCCCGCCTGTTCCGCGATCTTGAGGTCGGCGTCCAGGGTGCGCGGGTAGCGGTCGAGGTCCTCGCCGGCGCCGAACTGGAGCGGGTTGACGAACACCGTGACGACGACCTCGCCGTCCGGGCCGGCGATCTCGCGCGCGGCGCGGACCAGGGTGGCGTGGCCCTCGTGCAGGGCGCCCATGGTCATCACGACGGCACGGCGGCCGTGCCGTACGCGCGCGTGCAGTTCCCCGGCGGTGCGCAGCAGGGCGGTGCTCATCGGGGGCTCCCCTCGGTGCCGTCGGTGCCGTCGATGCCGGTCGTACCGGTCGGGCCGTCGGCGCTGTTCGCGAGGACGCCGAGCAGGTCCTCGGCGAGCTCCGGCTTGAGCAGGCCGTGCGCGAGCGCCCGGTCGGCCGTCGCGCGGGCCATCGCCAGGTAGCCGTCGACGGCCTGCGGGGCGTGCCTGCGCAACTCAGTGACGTGCGCGGCGACGGTGCCCGCGTCCCCGCGCGCGACCGGCCCGGTCAGTGCCGCGTCGCCGGAGCGCAGGGCGTTGTCCAGGGCCGCGCCGAGGAGCGGGCCGAGCATCCGGTCGGGGGCCTCGACACCGGCGGTGCGCAGCAGCTCCATGGACTGGGCGACCAGGGTGACCAGGTGGTTGGCGCCGAGGGCGAGGGCCGCGTGGTAGAGCGGGCGGTTCTCCTCGGAGATCCACTCCGGCTCGCCGCCCATCTCGATGACCAGGGCCTCGGCGGCCAGCCGCAGCTCCTCTGGCGCGGTCACCCCGAACGAGCAGCCCGCCAGCCGCTGCACGTCCACCGGCGTCCCGGTGAAGGTCATCGCCGGGTGCAGGGCCAGCGGCAGCGCGCCCGCGCGCAGGGCCGGGTCCAGGACCTTCGCGCCGTACCGTCCGGAGGTGTGCACGAGCAGCTGGCCGGGCCGTACGGCGCCGGTCTCGGCGAGGCCGGTGACCAGGCCGGGCAGGGCGTCGTCGGGGACGGTCAGCAGGACCAGGTCGGCGCGGAGCAGGACCTCGGCGGGGGGTACCAGCGGGACGTCGGGGAGCATCGCCTCGGCGCGCCGCCGGGAGGCGTCGGAGACCCCGGAGACGGCCACCGGACGGTGCCCGGCGAGTTGCAGGGACGCGGCCAGCGCGGGGCCCACCCGGCCGGCGCCGACGACGCCGACGGTGAGCCGCGCGGGGCGGTCGCCGGGGTCTGGCTGTTGGACTGTACTCACGCGAGGGTGGCCTTCCCGTTCCAGTCCGCTCTGGGTACCGGACGATTTCTCGTCATGTTAACGCTATCCGGTCCGGGGCCGATCGGTCGTCCACAGGCTGTGGGTATCCCGTCACACCGGCCCCGGGGAAAATGCCGGGCACCCGGCCGGCGCGCCACGGCATCATCCACCGCATGAGTGAAACGGCGACGGCCCAGGACGAGCAGCCGGCGGAACCCCTGCCGGCGGAAGAACGGATGCGACGGCGACGCGCCGACGCCTACCGGCAGGCAACCCGCGTCCTGGCGCGCACCGGCCTGCGGGCCTCGCTCCGCGAGCGGCTCGCGGGGCTCCGGGAGGCGGCCCCCGAGGTGTACGACCTGGACGAGCCGTCGGACCTCTACGGCAACGGCGTCGTCGAGGCCCTGGAGCGGCGCGTCGCGGCTCTGCTGGGCACGGAGGCCGCCGCGTTCTTCCCGACCGGCACGATGGCCCAGCAGGTCGCCCTGCGCTGCTGGGCGGCCCGCACCGGCAGCCCCACGGTCGCCCTGCACGCCCTCGCCCACCCCGAGGTGCACGAGCGCGACGCCTTGCGCGAGGTGGCCGGCCTGCGCACGGTCCGCGTCACCGGCGAGCCCCGGCTCCCGACCGCCCAGGAGATACGCGACTTCGCGGAGCCCTTCGGCACGCTGATGCTGGAGCTGCCCCTCAGGGACGCCGGTTTCGTCCTGCCCTCCTGGGAGGAGCTCACGGAGCTGGTGGAGGCGGCGCGGGAACGCGACGCGGTGGTGCACTTCGACGGCGCACGCCTGTGGGAGTCCACCGTCCGCTTCGGCCGCTCCCTGCCGGAGATCGCGGACCTGGCGGACAGCGTCTACGTGTCGTTCTACAAGTCCCTCGACGGCATCGGCGGTGCCGCGCTGGCCGGCCCGAGGTCCCTGGTCGAGGAGGCGAGGACCTGGCGCCACCGCTACGGCGGCATGGTCTTCCAGCAGTTCCCGACGGCGCTCGCGGCCCTGATCGGCCTGGAGCGCGAACTGCCCCGCCTCCCGGACTACGTCCGCCACGCGCGTGTGGTCGCCGCGGCGCTGCGCGAGGGCTTCGCCGGGGCGGGCGTCCCCTGGGCCCGGGTCCACCCGGAGGAACCGCACACCCACCAGTTCCAGGTCTGGCTGCCGTACGACGCCGACGTACTGCTGGAGACGGCGGTACGCCAGGCCGAGGAGACCAACACCTACCTCTTCACCGGCTTCTGGGGCACGAAGGGCCCGGGGCTGTCGATGACGGAGGTGACGGTGGCGGCGACGGGCCTGGAGTGGACGGCGGAGGACGTACGGGCGGCGGTGGCGGACTTTGCCGGGCGGCTGCCGAAGGGCGCCCGTTCTTGAGCGCCCCGCTCTGAAGCGC
>NZ_BMML01000006.1:46586-525073 GCF_014645815.1 Streptomyces fuscichromogenes
CGCACCCGCCACCCGACCGGACGCGGCACCCCACCAGGCGCCCGACCCACCCACACCACGGCAAAGTGCACGATGGACATATGAGCGTACGTATCGACATCCAGGGGCTGCGCCCCGAGAGCGTCACCGTCGTACCCTCGCCGCTGGCCGAGCTCGGCATGGCGCTGCACGCGCTGTCCGAGCCGGGGCACCACCCCGGCCTCCAGGGCTGGGCGACCGGTGTGACCGCCCGTATGGAGCCGCACCTGGCCGACCGGATGTCCGAGGCGGACTTCCTGTGGCGGACGACCTTCTCGGACCTGTTCCTGCCGTACGCGGCCGTCCCGGACGCCCTCCCGGCCGGCACGCTGGCCGGCGAGCTCGACCAGCTGGACAAGCTGACGGACGAGCAGTTCGTGGACACGGCCCTGGAGTTCACGGGCGTGATCGCGTACGACACCCGGGTGCCGGGTCTGCTGTCGGATCCCGCCGGGCGCCGCAGGGCGCTGGCGGTGGCCGCCTCGCGGGGTCCGCAGCAGGTCCGGTTCGCCCGGCGGCTGCTCGACGATCCGCCGAGCGTGCGCGCCTGGCTGCGCCGGTTCCTGGCGGACTGCGCCGGGGCGTTCTTCGACGAGACCTGGTCACGGCTGCGCCACCAGCTGGCGGCCGACGCCCGGCACAAGACGGAGCTGCTGCGCCGCAAGGGGCTGGCCGAGGCGCTGGCGGCGGTCTCCCCCGCCGTGACACTCGACGAGACGGGCACGCGGATCACCGTGGACAAGCTCACCGACGGCCACGCGCGCGTGGCGGCCGACGGCCTGCTGCTGGTGCCCACGAGCCTGGGCCGGCCGCATCTGATGGTGCTGCACCGCTACGGCTGGCAGCCGGTGCTGCACTACCCGGTCGGATCGCCGGAGCTCGCCTCGCCCGCGTCCGTGGAGGAGCTGACGCTGCGGATGGCGGCGCTGTCCCATCCCGTCCGGATGCGGCTGTGCCGGCATCTGGCGCGCAGCGCGCACACCACCAGCGAGCTGGCGCAACTGCACGGCCTGTCGGCGCCGGAGGTGTCCCGGCACCTGGGCGTGCTCAAGAGGGCGGGCCTGGTCACGACCCGCCGCCGCGGGCGGTACGTGCTGCACCAGCTGGACGTCACGGTCGTCGCCCGGCTCGGCAGCGACTTCCTGGAAGGCATGCTCCGCTAGCCGCGGGCACGCGTGCGCCGCGCCGTCAGCCGTGTCCGCCGCCCGCCCGCACCAGCCCGGTCTCGTAGGCCAGCACGACCACCTGCACCCGGTCGCGGAGCCCGAGCTTGGTCAGGATGCGGCCCACGTGGGTCTTCACCGTCGCCTCGGACAGCACCAGCCGGCCGGCGATCTCGCCGTTCGACAGGCCCTGCGCGACCAGCACCATGACCTCGCGCTCACGGTCGGTGAGCCGGTCCAGTTCCTGGTGGCGGGGGTCCTTGCCGGCGGAGGGCAGCATCGGCGCGAAGCGGTCGAGGAGGCGCCGGGTGGTGGAGGGCGCGACGACGGCGTCGCCGCTGTGCACGGAGCGGATGGCGGCCAGCAGCTCGCCCGGCGGCACGTCCTTGAGCATGAAGCCGGAGGCGCCCGCCTTGAGCCCCGAGAAGGCGTACTCGTCGAGGTCGAAGGTGGTCAGGATGAGCACCTTGGGCGCGTCGGGCTCCGCGCAGATGCGCCGGGTGGCCTCCACGCCGTCCAGCTTGGGCATGCGCACGTCCATCAGGACGACGTCCACGGCGGTGGTCCGCAGCACCTGGAGGGCCTCGACACCGTCGCCCGCCTCCGCGACGACCTCCATGTCCGGCTGGGCCGCGAGCACCATCCGGAACCCGGTGCGCAGCAGCACCTGGTCGTCGACGAGCATCACGCGGATCGTCATCGGGTCCTCTTCCGTTTCCGTTCGTCCGTCTGCTCCGGTTTTTTCCGGGCGTGACAGGTGTCAATCGGGGGCGTGCGTCTGCGTCAGTGCGCTGGTTTGAGCGGGAGCAGGGCGCTGATGCGGAATCCTCCGCCAGGACGGGGGCCGGCGTCGAGCGTGCCGCCCACCATGCCGACCCGTTCGCGCATGCCGATCAGGCCGTGCCCCTGGCCGTCGGCGCCGCCCTCCTCGTACATCTCGTGCGGGGCGCCCTTGCCGTCGTCCTCCACCAGCAGGCCGAGTCCGTCGTCGAAGTAGACCAGCCGCACGCTGGCGCCCGTGTTGGGGCCGCCGTGCTTGCGGGTGTTGGTGAGCGCCTCCTGCACGATCCGGTAGGCCGTGAGCTCGACGCCGCTGGGCAGCGGGCGCGGGGTGCCCTCGACCTTGAAGTCGACGGGCAGGCCGGAGCTGCGGCACTGCTCGACGAGGTCGTCGATCTGCTCGACGTCGGGCTGCGGAACGTACTCGCCGACCTCCTTGTGCTCGCCGGTGCGCAGCACGCCCAGCAGGCGGCGCATCTCGGCGAGGGCCTGGCGGCCGGTGGAGGAGATCGTCTCCAGGGCCTTCTTCGCCTGGTCGGGGGCGGCGTCGAGGACGTAGGCGGCGCCGTCGGCCTGGACCACCATCACGGACACGTTGTGCGCGACGACGTCGTGCAGCTCGCGCGCGATCCGGGCGCGCTCCGCGGCGACCGCGACCTTGGCCTGCGCCTCCCGTTCCTTCTCCAGCCGGGCGGCGCGCTCCTCCAGTTGCGCGAAGTAGGCGCGGCGGGTGCGCATGGAGTCACCGAGCACCCAGGCGAGCACGAACGGCACCGTCTGGAACAGCACGATCGCGATGTGCCCCGGGAAACTCGACTGCTGCTGCGGCCACCGGATCTCCGCCAGCGGCGCCGCGCACAGCCCGGCGTAGAGGCCGAACCGGGACGCCCAGCGGGCGCCGACGGCGGCGTTCGTGAACACGATCACCAGCATGGCGAAGTTGGCGACGGTCGTCTCCACGTCCAGCACCAGCTGGGCCAGGCCGGTGGCCGCGGCCAGCAGCAGCATCGGCTCCGGGAAGCGGCGGCGCAGTGCGACGACGACGCTCATCACGACGGACACGGCCAGCATGGCGGCCCTGGTTCCGTGCTCTGCCTGGGCCGCGCCGAGCTTGAAGGTGCTCGCGCCTGAGATCCCGAGCAGGACGACGGCCCAGAAGCTGTCGACCCATGTCGGGTGCCTGCGGAGGAAGTCATAGAGGCGCTGCACGTAACCCAGAGTAGGGAAGCGTGATAGGTGCAGGGGTCAACCGGAGGGCCGATCCCTGTTCCGCACGCGTACTCCCCAAGGTGGAGAAGGTGATCACCTGTGCGCCTAGTCTGGCCAGGTGACGGATGAGGCGACGCGAGAGACGGCCGACGACGCCCGTGGCTGGGGCGCGGCCACCGAGGCGGCCCTGTACGGCCCTGGCGGCTTCTACCGGCGCCCGGAGGGCCCGGCCGGGCACTTCCGTACGTCGGTGCACGCCTCGCGGCTGTTCGCCGAGGCCGTGGCCGAACTGCTGTGCAGAGTCGACGAAGCCCTGGACCGCCCCGAGACGCTGGACTTCGTCGACATGGGCGCCGGCCGCGGCGAACTGGTCACCGGGGTGCTCACGGCCCTGCCCGCCGACGTGGCGGCACGCACGCGTGCGTACGCCGTCGAGCTCGCCGACCGCCCGCCGGGCCTGCCCGACCGGGTCACCTGGCTGGCCGAGATCCCGCGCACGGTCACCGGCCTGCTCTTCGCCAACGAGTGGCTCGACAACGTCCCGGTCGACGTCGCCGAGGTGGACGCGGCCGGCGCGCACCGCCTGGTGCACGTCCGGCGGGATGGCATCGAGCTGCTCGGGGAGCGGGTGTGGGGCGCGGAGGCCGAGTGGCTCGCGCGGTGGTGGCCGCTGGGCACCGAGCCGGGGCTGCGCGCGGAGATCGGACTGCCCCGGGACCGGGCGTGGGCGTCCGCCGTCACCAGCCTCCAGCGGGGCCTGGCGGTGGCCGTGGACTACGCGCACACCGTGGCCACCCGCCCCCCGTTCGGGACGCTCACCGGCTTCCGTGAGGGGCGCGCGACGACGCCCGTGCCGGACGGGTCGTGCGACATCACCGCGCACGTCGCCCTGGACGCGTGCGCGGCGCTCGACCCGGCGCTCAGACTCCCCGAGGCTCTCCTGTGCACACAGCGCGACGCCTTGCGCGCCCTGGGCCTGGTCGGCGCACGCCCCCCGCTCACGCTCGCCTCCACGCACCCCGCCGCCTACGTACGCGGCCTCGCGATCGCCGGAGAGGCCGCCGAACTCATCGCCCCCGGCGGCCTCGGGGACTTCGGCTGGCTGCTCCAGCCGGTGGGCATCAAGGACGCGCTGCTCTGACCCGCGCGCCCCGCCCTGCTCGGCCTGCTCGGCCTGCCGCGCCCTACTTGTCGATGTCCCCCACCACGAAGAACATCGACCCGAGGATCGCCACCATGTCCGCCACCAGCGTCCCCGGCAGCAGTTCGGTCAGGGCCTGGATGTTGTTGTACGACGCCGAGCGCAGCTTCAGCCGGTACGGGGTCTTCTCGCCCTTGCTGACCAGGTAGTAGCCGTTGATCCCGAGCGGGTTCTCGGTCCAGGCGTAGGTGTGGCCCTCGGGTGCCTTGAGGACCTTGGGGAGCCGCTGGTTGATCGGTCCCGGCGGCAGGGCGGTGAGCCGGTCCAGGCAGGCGTCGGCCAGGTCCAGGGCGTTGTGGGTCTGCGCCAGGAGGCACTCGAAGCGGGCCAGGCAGTCGCCCTCGGTCCGGGTGACGACCCCGAGGACGTCCTGGAGCTCGCCGTAGGCGAGGTAGGGCTCGTCGCGGCGCAGGTCGAAGTCGACACCCGAGGCGCGCGCGATGGGCCCGCTCACGCCGTACGCGTGCACGGCCTCCGGCGCGAGGACGCCCACGCCCCGGGTGCGGCCGCGGAAGATCTCGTTGCCGAGGACCAGGTCGTCGAAGACGTCCATCCGGGAGCGCACGGCGGACACCGCCGCACGCGCGCGTGCGGTCCAGCCGGCCGGCAGGTCCTCCTTGAGGCCGCCGACGCGGTTGAACATGTAGTGCATGCGCCCGCCGGAGACCTCCTCCATGACGTTCTGGAGGACCTCGCGCTCGGTGAACGCGTAGAAGACCGGGGTGATCCCGCCGAGCTCCAGCGGGTAGGAGCCGAGGAACATCAGGTGGTTGAGGACCCGGTTCAGCTCGGCGAGCAGGGTGCGCGTCCACACCGCGCGGACCGGCACCTCCATGCCGAGCATGCGCTCCACGGCGAGGACCACGCCCAGCTCGTTGGAGAAGGCCGACAGCCAGTCGTGGCGGTTGGCGAGCATGATGATCTGCCGGTAGTCGCGGGCCTCGAAGAGCTTCTCCGCGCCCCGGTGCATATAGCCGATCACCGGCTCCGCGGAGACGATCCGCTCGCCGTCCAGCACGAGCCGCAGCCGCAGCACGCCGTGCGTGGCGGGGTGCTGGGGGCCGATGTTGAGCACCATGTCGGTGCTCTCCGCGGCGCCGCCGATCCCGACCGTCGTCTCCGTCGTAGGCGTCATGGACCCAGTCTCCCCTACGTACGCTGGCCCCATGGAGACGGGGAGCGCGGCCGGCGCCGAGACGACGGGGACCGAGCCGCTGTGGACGGGGCTGCCGCCGGGACTGCTGCGGATGCGGCGGCTGCTGCTGGTGGTGTGGCTGGGGCTGCTCGCCCTGGCGGTGGGGGTGCTGCTGGGCCTGTTCGCGGGCCCGGTGTGGGCGGCCTTCGCACTGCTGCCGCTGGCCCTGCTGGCCTGGGGCTGGGTGCTGGTGGGCCGCAACTGGCGCTCCTGGCGGTACGCCGAGCGCGCCGACGACCTGCTGATCACCCGCGGGGTGCTGTGGCGCGAGGAGACCGTGGTGCCGTACGGGCGGATGCAGCTGGTGGAGGTGACGTCGGGGCCGGTCGAGCGGTACTTCGGGCTGGCCAGCGTGCAGCTGCACACCGCGGCCGCGGCCACCGACGCGACGATCCCCGGGCTCGACCCGGCCGAGGCGGAACGGCTGCGCGACCGGCTCACCGAGCTCGGCGAGGCCCGATCGGCGGGGCTGTGACCGCGCCGGGCGTCGAGGGCGCCGTACGCGCGGGCAAGGCCGTGGGTGAGCGACGGCTGCATCCGGTGACGCCGTTCCGGCGGGCGTGGGCGCCGGTCGCGGTGCTCACCGGCTGGGCGGTGCACGACCCGAACCAGGCACAGGAGCAGCTCACCAGGCTGACCACGACCATGGTCCTGGGCGGGCTCGCCGTGCTGGTCACGGCGGGGGCCCTCTACGGCTTCCTCACCTGGTGGTTCACCTACTTCTCGGTGACCGACAGCGAACTGCGCATACGCACCGGCCTGTTCTTCCGGCGCACCGCGCACATCCGGCTGGAGCGGATCCAGGCGGTCGACGTCACCCAGCCGCTGCTCGCGCGCGTGGCGGGCGTCGCCAAGCTGCGCATAGACGTCGTCGGCACCGACAAGAAGGACGAACTCGCCTTCCTGGGCCAGGGCGAGGCGCGTGCCCTGCGCGCGGAGCTGCTCGCGCGCGCCGCCGGGTTCGCGCCCGAGACGGCACGCGAGGTCGGCGAGGCACCGGCGCGGGAGCTGATGCGCGTGCCCCCGAACAAGCTGGCGATCTCGATCCTGCTGACCGGCGCCACCTGGGGTTCGCTGGCCGCCGCCCTCGTCGCCCCGCCGTTCCTCTGGCTGACCACCCACAGCGTGTGGACGGTCCTCGCCACCGCCGTGCCGCTGCTCGGAGCGGCGGCCACGACGAGTGTGGGGCGGTTCGTCGGGGAGTACGACTGGACGGTCGGGGAGTCCCCGGACGGGCTGCGCATCGACCACGGACTCCTCGACCGCACGCACGAGACGGTGCCGCCGGGGCGGGTGCAGACCGTACGGATCGTGGAGCCGCTGCTGTGGCGGCCGATGCGCTGGGTGCGGGTGGAGCTGGACGTGGCCGGCTCGGCGAACTCCGTGCTGGTGCCGGTCGCCCCGCGGGCGGTCGCCGAGTCGGTCGTCGCACGCGTGCTGCCCGGTGCGACCGTGCCCGGCGAGCTGCTGCGGCCGCCGGGGCGGGCCCGGTGGTGCCTGCCGCTGTGGTGGCGCGGGTACGGGCTCGCGGTCACGGACGCGGTGTTCGCGGCGCGGCACGGGCTGCTGCGCCGCCGTCTCGCGCTCGTCCCGCACGCCAAGGTCCAGAGCGTACGGCTGACGCAGGGGCCCTGGGGGCGGCTGTGGCGGCTCGCGGACGTCCATGTGGACACGGGGGCCGACAAGACCGTGACGGCGCGCCTGCGGGGCGCCGAGGAGGCCGCTTCGCTGCTGCGGGAGCAGGCCGAGCGGTCACGGACCGGGCGGCGGGCGGCGCGACCCGATCGCTGGATGGCCTGACGGCCGGGGCGGGCGGTGGGCGGGTGCGGCGCCGTCGTGGCTGGTCGCGCGGTTCCCCGCGTCCCTGGAAGCAGGGCGCTGCGGTGAGCGCCCCTTCAGGGGCGCGGGGCTGCATTTGATGTGCGGCTCCGCCACGTGGGCGCGGCCAGCCCCCGCTCACCCGCAGCCGACCACCGGCCGAACCAGGCTCTGGATCGCCGCGGGTTCAGGAGGCGGCGCTGCGCAGTCCCCCGAGGTTGATCTGCTCCGTCTCGTCGTGCGCGGTCAGGTCGATGACCTGGCCGACGCCCCGCGACTGCGCGTCGGCGGGCTTGAAGTCGGACTCGGACTCGGCCTTGTGGAGCGCGAGCGCCTCCTGGCCGACGACGTCCGCGAGGTCCTCGTTGTGCACGGAGTCCAGACCGCCCGCCGGCGAGCCCTTCTGGGTGCCGAAGAAGTCGAAGCCGCCGGTGACCAGCGGGCGCGGGATCGGCGCGGCCGGCAGCACCGCCACCGCGGTCGGCACCGTGAAGTGGCCCGAGGGCTTCACCGAGTTGGCGGACGGTGCCGTCATGGGGTGGGCGTCCTGCTCGGCCGGCTGGGCGGTGGTGTCCTGCGCCGGTTCCGGGGTGGTGTCCTGCGCCGGCCCGGCCGTGGCGGCGGCCGCGCGCGCGTGCCCGTCGGCCGCCTCGGGCTGCCCCTGCGCCTCGTCCTCCGGCGCGGTCTCGCCCTTCGGGGCCTCGGGCTCGGCGGCCGTCTTCGCCGCGCCCTCGCCGTCCGTGTCGGCCTCGGCCGCCGGGGCGTTCTTCTCGTCGAACCGGGCCAGTGCCACCTTGGCCCGCAGGAACAGCTTGGAACCCTCCGGCGAGAAGATCGCGGGAGTCGCCTCCTCGGCGGTCAGCGCCTCGGCCTTCTCCGTGGCCTTCGAGTCGGCCTTCTCCGCGACCTTCGAGTCGGCCTTCTTCGTGGCCGACGCCGCGGTCTCCTCCGCCTCGTCCCCGGCCGGCTCGGACGGCGCGGTGGCCTCGATCTCCAGCAGGCGGCGGCCCTCCAGGGCGCTCGCGCGCTCGGTCTCGGCCGTGGCGTACCGGCGCAGCAGGGACGCGTGCTCGTTGCGCAGGCCCGCCAGCTCCGACCGCTTCGCGCGCAGCCGCTGCTCCAGCTTGGCGCGCAGCTCCCGCGACTCCTCCAGGTCGGTCTCCAGCTCGGCGATCCGCTCCTCGTGGCGCCACTCGTCGCTCGCACGCGCGCGTGCCAGGTCGGCCACCTGCTTGCCCGCCTCGCTGTCCCAGCGCCGCATGACGGCGGCGCCGACGGCCGCGGTGGCCGCGGCTATCGCGGCCAGCGTGCGCAGCACCGTCGGTTGGGAGAACAACCAGGGGCCCAGAGCGCAGACGAGGGAGACACCGGCGATCGCCGAGGGAGGCAACAGCCTGTGCAAAGGCGGGGAATGACGGTGGCGTCCACGTGGCATGGCCAGAAACTTACCGCGCGTAGGGGAATCGTGGTGCCCCGGGCCGTAAAAACACGGCGACAACGAGGTCTTCACACGGTATCGGCAGGGCCCGGACTCAGCCTCCGTTCAATCGACCGCTGATCCACTCCAGCGTCGCGGGGATCTCGCGGCGCCAGGTATTGAAGTTGTGACCGCCGCTGTCGAGGATGATCGACGAGATCCGGGTCAGCTTCGTGGCCTCCACGGCCGCGATGAATTTCAGCGTGGCCTTGTAGTTGGTTTCTCCGACCCTGCTGCTCGTGACCAGCAGGGAGGTGTCCGGGGCGGGCTCGTGGCGCAGGAACCACCAGAGGTCCGCGCGGTTCTGGAGATTCCGGTCGCCCTGGAAGAGATCCCCGGTCGTGGGGTCGAGGGGCGCCTTGTACGACGCGGAGAGCCCGGCACCGGCCGCGTACACGCCGGGGTGGTGCATCGCGAGCTTGAGCGCGCAGTACCCGCCCGTCGAGTCGCCGACTATCCCCCAGCCGCCCGGCTTGGCGGCCCGGTAGTGCGCGCGCACGGCGTCGGGCAGGTCCCTGGCGAAGAAGGTCTCGGTCTGCGGGCCGCGCGGGACGTCCACGCACTCGGTGTCACGGGGCGGCGCGACCGTGGGGCGCAGCATCACCAGGATCGTCGGCCGCATCTTCCCGGCCCGGACCAGGTGCTGCTCCGTGCGCGGGTAGTGCAGCTTGTCGACCAGCGCCCGCGCGGTGCCGGGATAGCCGCTGAGCACGACCACCACCGGGAACGTGCGCGTGCGGTACTGCGGCTGGAAGTACTCCGGCGGCAGGTACACGTACGCGGGCGTGGCGATGCGGGTCGTCCGGCCGGCGATGTCGACCTCCTGGACCTGACCGGCCGTCCGGGGCAGCGAGCCGCCCATGCCGTGCACCTCGGACGTGGCCACCACCTGGACCGGGCTGCCGGCCCGGACACCCGCCGTGTGGTTGACGACGACGCCCTGGTCGGTTTCCGTTCCGAGCAGGTCGCCCCAGCTCGCATAGAAACCGAAAGCCTGGTTGACGGCTATCCCCAGGCACGCGAAGAGCGCCAACTGCGTGGCCAGCAAAAGACCGACGCGGCCGCCGACGGCTCGCAGGTTCCGGCGGGCCAGCCGGGGCCAGAGCCACACCGTGCCGACGAACAGCAGTACGGCGGACAAGATCGTCAATGCCAGCATCTTATTGCTCGTGAGACCCATGAGGTGCTTCCTGCCTGCGCTTTCCTCCGTGGGCGGTCGCTACTTTCAGCGAGCCTTGCCCTGGGCTTTCCCTGGCCTTTGAACCGGCTTTCCGGTGGGGAGTGAACCTCTCCCCCCGAGACACCGTCCTAGAGGGCGCAATGTCGCCGGATGCCCCAATCGGGCCCGGATCCAAGGTCTCTCGCAGAACTACGGGATGCGATGTCTGTCAGGATAGATGGGGAAATGTCGGGCGAGGTTCCGAGCCGATCAGGCCGGGCGCGGCGCATAGTCCGCGGCCCGCGGCCCGAGGCCGTCCCCGCCCTGGTCGGCAGGGCGTGCGCGGTCGTCGGCGTCCTGGACATCGCCGCGGGAGTGTTCCCGCGCTTCCGTCACAGCCGTATGCACGCCATGGCCGAGGTACTGCCCGGCTCACTCGGCCCGTTCGCCGCCGCGCTCGCGCTCAGCGTCGGCGTCCTGTTGCTGCTGCTCGCGCACGGGCTCAAGCGGCGCAAGCGGCGGGCGTGGCGGGCCGCCGTCGTCCTGCTGCCGGCCGGTGCCGTGTCGCAGTTCGTGTACCGGCACTCGGTCATCGGCGCGCTGATCTCCCTGGCGCTGTTCGTGCCGCTCGTGCTCCACCGCGACGAGTTCAAGGCGCTGCCCGACCCGCGCAGCAGGTGGCGCGCGCTCGCCAACTTCGTCCTCATGAGCGCCGGTTCGCTGGCCCTGGGGCTGGTCGTCGTCAGCGCCCACCCCAAGCGCACCATCGGCGACCCCAGCCTGGCCGACCGCATCACGCACGTCCTGTACGGCCTGTTCGGCTTCGAGGGCCCCGTCGACTACGAGGGCTCCACCTCCTGGACGGTCGCCTTCTCGCTCGGCGCCCTCGGCCTGATCACCGCGGTCACCACCATCTACCTCGCCTTCCGCCCCGAACACCCCGCCGCCCGCCTCACCGAGGAGGACGAGTCACAACTGCGCGCCCTCCTGGAGAAGCACGGCGCCCGCGACTCCCTCGGCCACTTCGCGCTCCGCCGCGACAAGGCCGTCGTCTTCTCGCCCAGCGGCAAGGCCGCGGTCACCTACCGCGTCGTCTCCGGCGTCATGCTCGCCAGCGGTGACCCGATCGGTGACGTCGAGGCCTGGCCGGGCGCCATCGAACGCTTCATGGACGAGGCCAAGGCACACTCCTGGACCCCCGCCGTCATGGGCTGCTCGGAGACGGGCGGCGAGGTGTGGACCCGCGAGACCGGCCTGGACGCACTCGAACTCGGTGACGAGGCGGTGGTGGACGTGTCGGATTTCTCGCTCGCCGGTCGCGCGATGCGCAACGTGCGCCAGATGGTCAAGCGCATCGAGCGGGCCGGCTACGAAACCCGGGTACGGCGCATCCGTGACGTCGGCGACGCCGAACTCGACCGCATCCGCCGGGCCGCGGAGGACTGGCGCGGCACCGACACCGAACGCGGCTTCTCCATGGCGCTGGGCCGCATCGGCGACCCCGCCGACGGCGACTGCCTGATCGCCACCGCCCACAAGGCCGACGACCAGCCCGGCGCCTACGGCGACCTCAAGGCGATCCTGCACTTCGTGCCCTGGGGCACCGACGGCGTCTCCCTCGACCTCATGCGCCGTGACCGCTCCGCCGACCCCGGCATGAACGAACTGCTCATCGTGGCCGCCCTCCAGGCGGCACCGAAACTCGGCATCACCCGGATCTCCCTCAACTTCGCGATGTTCCGCTCCGCCCTCGCCCGCGGCGAGAAGATCGGCGCCGGACCGGTGCTGCGCGCCTGGCGCGGACTGCTGGTCTTCCTCTCCCGCTGGTTCCAGATCGAGTCGCTGTACAAGTTCAACGCGAAGTTCCAGCCCCGCTGGGAGCCGCGCTTCGTGGTCTACCGGGCCTCCGGCGACCTTCCGCGCATCGGCCTCGCGGCCATGCAGGCCGAGGGCTTCGTCAGCCTCGCCCTGCCCCTGCCCCGCTTCCTGCGCCGCCGCCCGCCCGTGTCCCGCCCGTGCGCCCACAGCATCGCCGAACAGGGTGTGCGCGCGGCCTGACCCCCTGACCGGTCCGAGCGGACGCCCCTCCCCCTCCGGCCCGGGGGCGCCGCTCGGGCCACCGGGCCTGCCCGTAGAGCCCTGGGCCTACGCTGAACGTATGAGCAACCACAGCGGACGTGGCCAGGTGACAGGGCTTCCGGCATGGGACCGGTGCGCCGTCATGGGGGTCGTGAACGTCACCCCCGACTCCTTCTCCGACGGCGGCCGCTGGTTCGACACGACCGCCGCCGTCAAACACGGCCTGGTCCTCGTCGCCGAGGGCGCCGACCTGGTCGACGTCGGCGGCGAGTCCACCCGACCGGGCGCCACCCGCGTCGACGAGGACGAGGAACTGCGCCGGGTCGTCCCGGTCGTCCGCGGCCTCGCCGCCGAGGGCGTCGTCGTCTCCGTCGACACCGTGCGCGCCTCCGTCGCCGCCCAGGCCCTCGCCGCCGGCGCCGCCCTCGTCAACGACGTCAGCGGCGGCCTCGCCGACCCGGACATGATCCCCGTCGTCGCCGACGCCGGCGCCCCCTTCGTCGTCATGCACTGGCGCGGCTTCCTGGAGGGCGGCAACGTCCAGGGCGTGTACGACGACGTCGTCCGCGAAGTCCTCGACGAACTGCACGCGCGCGTGGACGCCGTCCTGGCCGGCGGCATCTCCCCGGACCGCGTCGTCGTCGACCCCGGCCTCGGCTTCTCCAAGAACACCGAGCACGACCTGACGCTCCTCGCCCACCTCGACCGGCTGCACACCCTGGGCCACCCGCTGCTCGTCGCCGCCTCCCGCAAGCGGTTCCTCGGCCGGGTCCTGGCCGGACCCGAGGGGGCGCCCCCGCCGGCCCGGGAGCGCGACGCCGCGACGGCCGCCGTCTCGGCGCTCGCGGCGCACGCCGGCGCGTGGGCGGTACGCGTGCACGAGGTACGGGCCACGGCGGACGCCGTCCAGGTCGCGCGCGCCGTAGAGGAAGCGCGCACCGGAACGGACGCGCCGGGCGCGCAGGCCGTGCGGAACCCGCCCCACCGCGCAGAAGGAGCCCGGTGAGCGCCCCCCACACCGACGTCGAGCAGGTCGAGGCGGCCAACACCGCCTTCTACGAGGCACTGGAGAACGGCGACTTCGAGACGGTCTCAACCCTCTGGCTCACACCCGCCGACCTGGGCGTCGACGAGGAGTACCACGACCCCGCCGACACCGGCGTGATCTCCTGCGTGCACCCCGGCTGGCCGGTGCTCACCGGTCGCGGCGAGGTCCTGCGGTCGTACGCGCTGATCATGGCGAACACCGACTACATCCAGTTCTTCCTCACCGACGTGCACGTCTCCGTCACCGGCGACACCGCCCTGGTGACCTGCACGGAGAACATCCTCAGCGGCGGCCCCGCGCCCGAGGGCAGCCAGGAGCTCGGCCCGCTGGTCGGGCAGCTCGTCGTCGCCACGAACGTGTTCCGGCGCACCCTGGACGGCTGGAAGCTCTGGTCCCACCACGCCTCCCCGGTGCTGTCCGAGGCCGACGAGGACGAGGAGGAGGACACCCCGTCCTGATCCTCGCGGGAGGCTTCCGCAGGGCTCTCGGAAGGCTTCCGGAAGCCTTGCGGAGCAAGAAGTGGCTGGAATCACGAACTCGCGAGTAGGTAGGGCCACCGGCCCGTGAGCCGCGGGGTTCTCCCGGGGAAACCCGCGGTGAACCCTGCCGTGCCCCGGTGGGCCCGCACGCCCCGAACCCCTGCGCTGTCAGTGCCCGCAGGTAGATTCGTGGGTGGCCGGTCCACGCCCGCACGCGGTGCCGCCCGGCCACCACACCGACGACTGCAGGAGTGATTCGCGTGGATCGTGTCGCGCTGCGCGGGCTGAGGGCCCGTGGGCACCACGGGGTCTTCCCCAAGGAGCGCGAGGAGGGCCAGACCTTCGTCGTGGACCTCGTCCTCGGCCTGGACACCCGGCCGGCGGCCGCCGACGACGACCTGGCGAAGACCGTGCACTACGGCATCGTGGCCGAGGAGGTCGTCGCCGTGGTCGAGGGAGAGCCGGTGAACCTGATCGAGACACTCGCCGAGCGGATCGCACAGGTCTGCCTCAAGCACGAGGGGGTAAGAGAGGTCGAGGTCCAGGTCCACAAGCCGGACGCGCCCATCACCGTCCCCTTCGACGACGTCACCGTCACCATCACCCGGAGCCGAGTATGACCGCTTCCTCCCTGCGGGGTCCCAGCGACCCGACCGTACAGCCGGTGCCCGCCTCCGTCGTCGAGCAGGTCGACGCCGCCGACACCACGCTGTCCAACCCCAGACGAGCCGTGGTCGCCCTCGGCTCCAACCTCGGCAACCGCCTGGAGACCCTCCAGGGCGCCATCGACGCCCTGGAGGACACCCCGGGCGTCCGCATCAAGGCCGTGTCGCCGGTGTACGAGACGGAGCCGTGGGGCGTCGAGCCCGGCAGCCAGCCGACGTACTACAACGCGGTCGTGGTGCTGAAGACCACCCTCCCGCCGTCCTCCCTGCTGGAGCGGGCGCACGCGGTGGAGGAGGCGTTCAACCGGGTGCGGGACGAGCACTGGGGCCCGCGCACCCTCGACGTCGACATCGTCGCCTACGCCGACGTCGTCTCCGACGACCCGCAGCTCACCCTCCCGCACCCGCGCGCCCACGAGCGCGCCTTCGTCCTGGCGCCCTGGTACGACGTCGACCCCGAGGCCGCACTGCCCGGCCGCGGCGCCGTGGCGGAGCTGCTGGCCGCCGTCACCCGGCACGGAGTGGAAGCACGCGGCGACCTGGAACTCCGACTGCCCGAGTAGTCGTTAAGGTCAGGACGACCACATCGCTGCGGGGGAGCTGAAGGAAAACAGTGAAAGAGCTGCGGATCAGGGTGCTGGCCGGTGTCTTCGTCGTGGCCGGAGTGCTGTCCTGGGCGGGCGCCCGTCTGTGGAACGCGGTGGCGACCCTGCCCAGCGTGCCGGTGGCCGCCCCGATCGTCCTGGCGCTGATCGCGGTGGTCCTGCTCTCCACGGCACTCTCGCTGCGCGCCCGCCTCAAGGCCCAGCGCGAGCGCCGCCCCGGCGCCAAGGGCGTCGACCCCCTGATGGCGGCCCGCGCGGTGGTCTTCGGTCAGGCGAGCGCCCTGGTCGCGGCCCTGGTGGCCGGCATGTACGGCGGCACCGGCGTCTTCCTGCTGGAACTCCTCGACCTCCCCACCCGCCGCGACCAGGCCCTCTACGCGGCCTTCTCGGTCGTCGCGGGCATCGCCGTGATAGCGGCGGCCATCTTCCTGGAGCGGGTGTGCAAGCTCCCGGAGGACGACGAGCACGACAACGGCGCGGCCTCCGCCGCGTGACGCGCCGCACATCCCTGGCGCGGAGGTCAGCGCGCCAGTATCAGGCTCATCGCCTCGGCGCGGGTCGTGGCATCCCTGAGCTGGCCACGGACCGCTGACGTCGTCGTCTTGGCACCCGGCTTCCGGATCCCCCGCACCGACATGCACATGTGCTCGGCCTCGACCACGACGATCACGCCCCGGGCCTCGAGAATCCGCATGAGCGAGTCCGCGATCTGCGTGGTGAGTCGTTCCTGCACCTGAAGGCGGCGCGCGAACACCTCGACCAGACGCGCGAGCTTCGACAGACCCGTGATCTTGCCGGTCTCCGCCGGGATGTAGCCGACATGGGCCACACCGTGGAACGGCAACATGTGGTGCTCGCACAGACTCACGATCTCGATGTCCTTCACCAGGACCATCTCGTCGTGTCCCAGGTCGAACGTCGTCGTCAGGACCTCCTCGGGCGACTGGTGGTTCCCCGCCAGAAGCTCGCGATAGGCCCGCGCCACCCGTGCCGGAGTCTCCCGGAGGCCCTCACGGTCCGGATCCTCGCCGACCGCGATGAGAAGTTCGCGTACGGCGTTCTCGGCGCGTTTCTCGTCGAACTCGCCGATGGTGCCCTCGCCGTCCAGGGTCACGGGGTCGGTCATCTGGGTGCCTCGTTCCTTCGGGGCGGCGCACGTGGACCGTGCGCCTCATCTGCGGGCATACCGAAATGCCGCGCCCCCCAGGCTAGATCCTGGGGGGCGCGGCATCCATTCCGAGCCAGGCGAGGCCGGTGTGACTCAGCTCTCGGGACGGTCCTCCGGGGCCTTCTCGACCGCGGTGGCGGGCTCGGCCGCCGTGGACTTCACCGTGCTGATCGCCGGCGTCGAGCCGTTCGCCCCGTTGGTCAGTGCGAGCTCCCTGGGGGAGAGCACCGGCGGGCGGGTGGACGGCGTACGGCGGGAGGAGCCGGTCCACGCGGGACGCGCGGGCCGCTTGTGGATCGCCGCGAAGACCTCGGCGATCTCCTCCTTGTTCAGGGTCTCCTTCTCCAGAAGCTGGAGCACCAGGTTGTCGAGGACGTCGCGGTTCTCGACCAGGATCTCCCAGGCTTCGTTATGCGCGTTCTCGATCAGTTTCTTGACTTCCTCGTCCACCAGGGCGGCGACCTCTTCCGAGTAGTCGCGCTGGTGGGACATCTCACGGCCGAGGAAGGGCTCGGTGTTGTCGCCGCCGAACTTGATCGCGCCGAGACGCTCGGTCATGCCGTACTGCGTGACCATCGCGCGAGCGGTGGCCGTGGCCTTCTCGATGTCGTTGGCGGCGCCGGTGGTCGGGTCGTGGAAGACCAGTTCCTCGGCCGCGCGGCCGCCCAGCATGTAGGCGAGCTGGTCGAGCATCTCGTTGCGCGTGGTCGAGTACTTGTCCTCGTCCGGCAGGACCATCGTGTAGCCGAGGGCACGGCCCCGGGACAGGATCGTGATCTTGTGGACCGGGTCGGAGTTCGGGGAGGCCGCCGCGACCAGGGCGTGTCCGCCCTCGTGGTACGCGGTGATCTTCTTCTCCTTGTCCGACATGATCCGGGTCCGCTTCTGCGGGCCCGCGACCACACGGTCGATCGCCTCGTCGAGCATCAGGTTGTCGATGAGCTTGCGGTCGCTGCGGGCCGTGAGCAGCGCCGCCTCGTTCAGCACGTTCGACAGGTCCGCGCCGGTGAAGCCCGGCGTACGGCGGGCGACCGCCGCGAGGTCGACGTCGGGCGCGACCGGCTTGCCCTTCTGGTGGACCTTGAGGATCTCCAGGCGGCCCTGGAGGTCCGGCGGGTCGACCGCGATCTGGCGGTCGAAGCGGCCCGGACGCAGCAGCGCCGGGTCGAGGATGTCGGGCCGGTTCGTCGCGGCGATGAGGATCACGCCGCCCTTGACGTCGAAGCCGTCCATCTCGACGAGCAGCTGGTTCAGCGTCTGCTCGCGCTCGTCGTGACCGCCGCCGAGGCCGGCGCCGCGGTGGCGGCCGACCGCGTCGATCTCGTCGACGAAGACGATCGCCGGGGCGTTCGCCTTGGCCTGCTCGAAGAGGTCACGGACCCGGGAGGCACCGACACCGACGAACATCTCGACGAAGTCGGAACCGGAGATCGAGTAGAAGGGCACCCCGGCCTCGCCGGCGACGGCACGCGCGAGCAGCGTCTTGCCGGTGCCGGGACGGCCGTAGAGGAGCACGCCCTTGGGGATCTTGGCGCCGACCGCCTGGAACTTGGCCGGCTCCTGGAGGAACTCCTTGATCTCGTGGAGTTCCTCGACGGCCTCGTCGCAGCCCGCGACGTCCGCGAAGGTCGTCTTCGGGGTGTCCTTGGTGATGAGCTTCGCCTTGGACTTGCCGAAGTTCATGACCCGGGAGCCGCCGCCCTGCATCTGATTCATCAGGAACAGGAAGACGACCACGATGAGGACGAAGGGCAGCAGGGACAGCAGGACGCTGACGAACGCGTTCTGCTTGGTCGGCGCGACGGTGTACCCGTCGGGGATCTGCTTGTCCTGGTACTTGGTCTGCAGCGTGTTGGCGAGGGTGACGCCCTGGTCGCCGATGTAGCTCGCCTGGATCTTCGAGCTGCCGTCGACCTTCTCGCCGTTCTTGAGCGTGACCTTGATGGTCTGCTCGTCACCGGTGGTCAGCTTGGCCGATTCCACCTTGTTGTCATTGATCGCCGCCACGACCTGGCCGGTGTCCACCGTCTTGTAGCCGCCGGACGAGCCGACGACCTGCATCAACACGACCACGGCAAGGACGGCCAGCACGATCCACATGACCGGCCCACGGAAGTATCGCTTCACGTCCATCCATACGGAGCGGTGTCGCCCCGTCCCTCCTGCCATAGTGAGTTTGATAAGACAGTTCTTCTGACGGTACCCCAGCATTGTGGCCCGAAGCCGCACTGAGCCGCTCGGACGGCTGGTGAACCCGCCTCTGCATGCTCCAACGGCGCGAAACCCGCTGGGGTTCCCGATCGTCTTACGTAAGTGGACCTCCGGCGTATCAGCCGGAGGTTCAGCCGCCGTAGACGTGAGGCGCGAGCGTACCGACGAACGGGAGATTGCGGTACTTCTCGGCGTAGTCGAGGCCGTAGCCGACGACGAACTCGTTGGGGATGTCGAAGCCGACCCACTCGACGTCGATGGCGACCTTGGCCGCGTCCGGCTTGCGCAGCAGCGTGCAGATCTTCAGGCTCTCGGGCTCACGGGAGCCGAGGTTGTTGATCAGCCAGGACAGGGTCAGGCCCGAGTCGATGATGTCCTCGACGATCAGGACGTGCCTGCCCTTGATGTCGGTGTCGAGGTCCTTGAGGATCCGCACCACACCGGAGGACTGGGTGCCCGCGCCGTACGAGGACACGGCCATCCAGTCCATGGTGACGGGGGTGGACAGCGCCCGGGCGAGGTCCGCCATGACCATCACGGCGCCCTTGAGGACGCCGACGATGAGCAGGTCCTTGCCCGCGTACTCCGCGTCGATCTTCGCGGCCAGCTCGGCCAGCTTCGCGTCGATCTCTTCCTTGGTGATGAGCACCTGCTGGAGGTCGGCACCCATGTCTTTCGCGTCCACCCGCATCACTTTCGGTCGGTCGTCCCACCGGCCTACCCGGCCCTTCACAGGAGCACCGAGGAGCTCTCCGCGAGGTAGGGATTCAGCCTTGCCGAATCACCAGTCTGCCACCCTGGCGCTGGGCGACGACTTTGCCGGGGAGATTGATGGCCCCCTGGCCGCGCCAGCCGGTGATCAGGCGGTCGACTTCCTCGATGTGCCGGGCGAACAGGGAGCCGGCCGGCGCGCCCGCCTCGATGGCGGCCCGGCGCAGGATCCGGCGGCGCACCGCGGGGGGCAGGGCGTAGAGCTTGGCGCACTCCAGCAGGCCCGCCGCGTCCCGTACGGAGGCCTCGGCCTGGCTGGCCCAGGTGTCGAGGGCGTCGGCGTCGTCGCGGGAGAGCTGGGCGGTGCGGGCGAGCGCCTCGACGACCCCCTTGCCGAGGGCCTTCTCCAGGGCGGGCAGGCCCTCGTGGCGGAGCCGGGAGCGGGTGTACGCCGGGTCCGCGTTGTGAGGATCGTCCCAGACGGGCAGGGCCTGGACCAGGCAGGCCTTGCGGGCGGTCTGCCGGTCCAGCTGG
This sequence comes from Streptomyces fuscichromogenes, assembly GCF_014645815.1. Taxonomy (GTDB): domain Bacteria; phylum Actinomycetota; class Actinomycetes; order Streptomycetales; family Streptomycetaceae; genus Streptomyces; species Streptomyces fuscichromogenes. The sequence goes on from NZ_BMML01000006.1 coordinate 66,107, forward strand.
AGGAACGGGCGGCGGTAACGGCCGCCGGCCCCCGAGACCGCGGCCATTCCGGACAGGGAGCGGATGCCGGAGCCGCGGGCGAGGCCGAGCAGGACGGTCTCGGCCTGGTCGTCCCTGGTGTGGCCGAGCAGGATCGCGGTGCCGCCGTGCCGTTCGAGGGCGGCGTCCAGGGCGGCGTAGCGGGCGTCCCGGGCGGCGGCTTCGGGACCGCCGTCGCGGCCGACGGTCACGGTGATGGCCTCGACCGGGTCGAGGCCCAGTTCGCGAAGGCGCAGGACGACTTCGTCGGCGCGCAGGTCGGAGCCGGCCTGCAGACCGTGGTCGACGGTGATGCCGCCCGCGCGGATGCCGAGCTTGGGGGCCTCGAAGGCGAGGGCCGAGGCGAGCGCCATGGAGTCGGCGCCGCCGGAGCACGCGACGAGGACGAGCGGGGAGGGGGGCCGCTCGTTCGGTGTCTGCTCCGGGATCTCCGGGATACCGCCGAGGGGGCGCGCACAGCGCGCGCCGATGCGGCCGCCGACGCGTTCACCGGCTCGTTCACCGGCGGTGCGGGGGTGGCGGCTGTGGTCGGTCAGGATGTCGTGGAGGACGCGGCGGACCGCCAGGCGTATCGCCGCGACCGCAGGATGGGGACCCATGTCCGGTTCCCTTCATGAAGTTTTCGGGGGGTGAACCCGAGATCGGTCACTCAGAGTGTGTAGATGGTGACAGAAACGGGCCGTTCCCCGAGCATTGCACGCCTACCCATCGCTCACGGTCCCTCGGACGGGTGATTGGAGGGGCGTTCGCCTGCCGTCGGCCGGTTTCGGCTCACCGCACCTCCGCTGGCTCACGACTCGGCCTTGCGGTGCACCCGCGCGACCCAGTCCGCCGGTTTGGCGATCTCCGCCTTGGTCGGCAATGTGTTCGGAGAGGTCCACACCCGGTTGAAGCCGTCCATGCCGACCTGTTCGACGACGGCCCGCACGAAGCGTTCGCCGTCCCGGTACTGACGGAGTTTGGCATCCAGACCGAGCAGCCTGCGCAGGGTCATGTCCAGCCGGGAGGCGCCCTTGGCGCGCCGCTGCTGGAACTTCTCGCGGATCTCGGCGACGGTCGGTACGACCGCGGGTCCGACGCCGTCCATGACGAAGTCGGCGTGGCCCTCCAGGAGGGACATGACGGCGGTGAGCCGGCCGAGGATCTCGCGCTGGGCGGGGGTCTGCACCAGTTCGACGAACGAGCGTCCGCCGTCGTCCTCCTCGGCCTCGGGGCGGCCGCCGGCGAGGGACTGGGCGGCGTCCCGGACGCGTTCGAGGACGGTCATCGGGTCGACGTCGGTCTCCGAGAGGAACGACTGGATCTCGCCCTCCAGATGGGCGCGCAGCCAGGGCACCGCCGAGAACTGGGTGCGGTGCGTCTCCTCGTGCAGGCACACCCACAGGCGGAAGTCGTGGGGCTGTACGTCGAGTTCGCGCTCCACGTGGACGATGTTGGGGGCGACGAGCAGCAGCCGGCCACCGCCGTTCTCGTCCGCCGGGAGGTCGCGGGAGGAAGGGGCGAAGGTCTCGTACTGGCCGAGGACCCGGGACGACAGGAACGACAGGAGCATGCCGAGCTCCACGCCGGTGACCTTGCCGCCGACCGCGCCGAGGACCGTGCCGCCGGGGGTGCCCGCCCGCCGCTCCTGCATCTTTTCCAGCAGGGGCTTGAGGAGCTCCCGGAACCCGGCGACGTTCGCCTTCACCCAGCCGGGCCTGTCCACCACCAGAACGGGGGTGTCGTGCACATCGCCGGTCCCCATACGGGTGAAGCCCCGGACGTGTTCCTCCGAGGCCTTCGCGTGCCGCCGCAGCTCCGCGACGATGTCCCGGGCCTCGTCGCGGCTCACCTCGGGGCCCGGCCGCACGAGCCGGGTCGCGGTCGCCACCGCGAGATTCCAGTCGACCATCCCAGATGAAGCAGCGCCACCGATGCTCGTCATGCGTCAACCGTACGTTAGCGCTCCCACTTGGGGCAGGCCGTGCGGGTTGGTGAGGTTGGCGTGACTTGTTCGGTGGGCCGGCGTCGGGGGCGCTCGCATCGGCGGAGCGAGGTCACTTTTCAGGGTGTGGTTACAGGCCCGCCAGGGCCGTCGCCGCTGTGTCCAGAGCCGCCTGGGCCTCCACCGGGTTGGTCGTGTTCGAGGTCAGGAAGGCGAAGACCAGGAGGCGGCCGTCCTTGTCGACGACCGTGCCCGCGAGGGTGTTGACGCCGGTCAGGGTGCCGGTCTTCGCCCGGACGACGCCGGCCGCACCGTCCGTGTAGCGGTTGGTGAGGGTGCCCGTGAAGCCGGCGACGGGGAGGCCGGTGAGGACCGCGCGCAGGCCCGGCCGGTCCGCGTCGGCGGCCTTGACGAGAAGGGCGGTGAGGAGGTTCGCCGTCAGCCGGTCGTCGCGGTTCAGGCCGCTGCCGTCGTGGAAGGAGGCGCCGGTCATCGGCAGGCCCAGCTTGGTGAGTTGGGCGTCGATCGCGGCCGCTCCCCCGGCGAAGCTGGCCGGCCTGCCGCTCGCCAGCGCGGTCTGGCGGGCCAGGGCCTCGGCGATGTCGTTGTCGCTGTTGGTCAGCATGCGCTCGACGACCGAGGACAGCGGCGGCGAGGAGACGGTGGCCAGGGTGTCGGCCCGGCTGCTCGCCTTGGAGGTGCCCGGCGCCGAGGTCCTGATGCCGGCGGCCGTCAGGAAGCCCGCGAACTTCCGTGCCGCGTCGGCCGCCGGGTCGCCCACCCGGATCACCGGCCCCTCGACGGAGTCGTCGGTGCGGCCCTCGTCGGCCGTCAGGGGACTCACGCGCGCGAGGTTCTCGTTGACGCCGACGGGGTGCAGGTCGGGTCCGGAGTAGAGCGTGGTGTCGTACGAGAGGGTGACCTCTCTGATGCCCCGCGCGGTCAGCGACTTCGCCGTCGCGGTGGCGAGGGTGCGCAGGCTCGCCCAGCCCGCCGCGTCCTTGCGGGCGGTCAGGGTGGGGTCGCCGCCGCCGACCAGGACGACCTCCCTGGTGCCGGGTTCGAGCGCCACGCGCGTGGTGAAGCGGTGGTCGGGGCCGAGGGCGGAGAGGGCGGCGACCGCGGTGGCGATCTTGGTGGTGGAGGCGGGGGTGAGGGCCGTGTCGGCGCCGGAGCCGTACAGGCGCCTGCCGCTGGCCACGTCGACGACCGCGGCGGTGCGGGTGCTGCCGAGCGCCGGGGCGTCCAGCAGGGGCCCCAGGACGCCGGTGAGGGCCGCTCCGGAGATTCCGGCGGACTTCCCGGCGGGCGCCGACTTCACGGTGTTCGTGGCGCCGTCCAGGCCCGTCAGGACGGATCCGGCGCTGGGCGCGGGGGTGGGTCCGCCGTCGGCTGTGACGGAGTCCGCACCGGAGCCGTGATCTGTGCCACCCGTCCGCTCCAGGGCGGTGGCCCGGTCCCGCTCGGCCGTACGCTGGCCGTCGGCGTCCCAGGGGCCCGCCGCGGTCACCACACCGGCGGCCAGGGCGAGCCCGGCCGTGGCGGCGCCCGCGGTGTACTGCCAGGTCCTGAGGGTCCGGGACCGAGGTCGAGGGGGGCGGACCAGGGTGGCCAGCCGGGGTCCGGTCGCGCGCGTGACGCGGGCGAGTTCGCGTGCGAGCCATGGTCCCACTGCCCGCCGCACTCGCTCGACCTGCGGTTTCGTGGCGGTCGCGAGGTGCGTGAGCCGCGGTCGTAGGGCGCCCGCGATCTTCCGCACACGCGGTTTCGCGGACTGCCAAGGCCTCAGCTCTGGCACGACCACCAGCCCCTTTCGCGATCACACACCTGCGTGGGGGACACTTAACCATCAGAACTATGTGTTGATCATGGAGGAGCCACCGGTGGAGTTCGACGTCACGATCGAGATCCCGAAGGGTTCGCGGAACAAGTACGAGGTGGACCACGAGACCGGTCGGATCCGCCTGGACCGTCGTCTCTTCACCTCGACCGCCTACCCGACCGACTACGGCTTCGTCGAGAACACCCTCGGCGAGGACGGCGACCCGCTGGACGCGCTGGTCATCCTGGACGAGCCCACCTTCCCGGGCTGCCTCATCAAGTGCCGCGCGATCGGCATGTTCCGGATGACGGACGAGGCCGGCGGCGACGACAAGCTGCTGTGCGTCCCGGCGACCGACCCGCGCGTGGAGCACCTGCGCGACATCCACCACGTGTCGGAGTTCGACCGCCTGGAGATCCAGCACTTCTTCGAGGTCTACAAGGACCTGGAGCCCGGCAAGTCCGTCGAGGGTGCCAACTGGGTGGGCCGCACCGACGCCGAGGTCGAGATCGAGCGGTCGTACAAGCGCTTCAAGGAGTCCGGCGGTCACTGAGACCACCCCGGCAGGCCGAAACCGGGAAACGGGCCGCACGCACGCGTGGGGCCCGTTTTTCGTGTCCGGTGTGCGGTCATGCGCATACTGAGGCTCAGGTGAGGATGTCGTTCAGGGAGCGTTACGACGGTGACGGAGGCGGAGGACCGCAAGCCAGGGCGGGACGAGGCGCGGTACGACCCCGAGCTCACGTCCGAGTTCGCGGTGCCGGCGGGCGTCGCGGCCCCCGAGGGCGGTGGCGGTGAGCCGGAGACCACGTCCGAGTTCGACGTGCCGGCGGGGTTCGAGGCGCGGCCGCCCGCGAGTGCCGACCCGGAGCGGTCCGCGTTCAGCCCGCCGAGCACCTACAGCGCCCATGAGGCACCGCCGGCCTTCACGCCCGCCTCCGGGTTCCCCGCGGTCAGCCTCGTCAAGGACGCGCCCTGGCAGGACCGGATGCGCACGATGCTGCGCATGCCGGTGGCCGAGCGGCCGGCGCCGGAGCCGGTGCAGAAGGCCGACGAGGGCGGTCCCGCCGTCCCGCGTGTGCTCGACCTGACCCTGCGCATCGGGGAGTTGCTGCTGGCGGGCGGCGAGGGCGCGGAGGACGTGGAGGCCGCGATGTTCGCGGTCTGCCGGTCGTACGGTCTCGACCGCTGCGAGCCGGGCGTCACCTTCACGCTGCTGGCGATCTCGTACCAGCCCTCGCTCGTCGACGACCCGGTGACGGCGTCCCGGACGGTGCGGCGGCGCGGGACCGACTACACGCGTCTGGCCGCCGTCTTCCGGCTCGTGGACGACCTCACCGACCCCGAGACCCATGTCTCCCTGGAGGAGGCCTACCGGCGGCTCGCGGAGATCCGCCGCAACCGGCACCCGTACCCCGGCTGGGCGCTGACCGCGGCGAGCGGGCTGCTCGCCGGGGCCGCCTCCGTGCTGGTCGGCGGTGACCTGCTGGTGTTCGTGGCGGCCGCGGTCGGCGCGATGCTCGGCGACCGGCTGGCGTGGCTGTGCGCGGGGCGGGGGCTGCCGGAGTTCTACCAGTTCATGATCGCCGCGATGCCGCCGGCCGCGATCGGGGTCGCCTTCTCGCTCGCCCACGTCGATGTCGCGGCGTCCGCCGTCGTCACCGGTGGACTGTTCGCGCTGCTGCCCGGACGGGCGCTGGTCGCGGGCGTCCAGGACGGGCTCACCGGCTTCTACATCACCGCCGCCGCGCGCCTGCTGGAGGTCATGTACTTCTTCGTCGGCATCGTCATCGGGGTGCTGACGGTCCTGTACTTCGGCGTGAAGCTGGGCGGGAGTCTCAATCCCGACGTGGCGCTCAGCACCTCGCAGCGGCCGCTGCTGCAGATCGCCGCGTCCATGGTGCTGTCGCTGACCTTCGCCGTCCTGCTCCAGCAGGAACGGTCCACCGTGCTGGCCGTGACCCTCAACGGCGGTGTCGCGTGGTCGGTCTACGGCGCGATGCGCTACGCCGGGGAGATCTCGCCGGTCGCCTCCACGGCCGTCGCGGCAGGCCTCGTGGGGCTGTTCGGGCAGTTGCTGTCGCGGTACCGGTTCGCGTCCGCGCTGCCGTACACGACGGCGGCGATCGGGCCGCTGCTGCCGGGTTCGGCGACCTATTTCGGGCTGCTGTCGATGGCCCAGAACGAGGTCGACAGGGGACTGGTCTCGCTGGCCAAGGCGGCGTCCCTGGCCATGGCGATCGCCATCGGGGTCAATCTCGGTTCGGAGATCTCCCGGCTGACCCTGCGGGTGGGGTCGGCCGGGAAGCGCAGGGCCGCCAAGAGGACCAGGGGGTTCTGAGCGCCTACGGAGGAGCCGGTGCGGGTGCGTCGGCGGGTGTGGGTGCGTCGTGGCTTGTCGCGCGGTTCCCCGCGCCCCCAGAAGACGAAGACAGGGCGTCGCCGCTTACGGCGCCTGGTAGTGGTCCTCGGTGTACGGGTTCTGCTGCTGGCCGTAGCCGTTCTGGCCATAGCCCTGCTGGCTGTAGCCGCCCTGGTCGTAGTACGGCTGCTGGCTGTAGGGCTGCTGGGGCTGCCGGCCGTACTGCTGCTGGGGCTGCTGGGGGGTGTACGTCGGCTCGATGCGGCGGAGCTGGGTCGTCGCGTCGTCCATGACCGGGGCGGCCGGCTGCTGCGGGCGGGGCTCCTTCCTGGCCTTCGCGCGGGCCCGCAGGAACTCGATGATGATCGGGACCACCGAGACGAGGACGATCAGGATCAGGATCGCCTCGATGTTGTTCTTCACCACGTCGATCTTGCCGAGCCAGGAGCCGAGCAGGGTGACGCCGGCGCCCCACAGGACGCCGCCGATGACGTTGAACGTCAGGAACGAGCGGTAGGCCATGCCGCTGACGCCGGCGATGATCGGCGTGAACGTACGGATCACCGGCACGAAGCGGGCCAGGATCAGGGACTTCGGGCCGTGCTTCTCGAAGAACTCGTGCGCCTTGGCGATGTTCTCCTGCTTGAACAGGCGGGAGTCCGGGCGGTTGAAGAGCGACGGGCCGACCTTCTTGCCGAACATGTAGCCCGCCTGGTCGCCCAGGATCGCGGCGACGCAGATCAGGGCGATGGCGGCCCACAGCGGGAAGTCCAGCTGGTGCGAGGTGATCAGCAGGCCGCAGGTGAACAGGAGCGAGTCGCCCGGGAGGAAGAAGCCGATCAGGAGGCCGGACTCGGCGAAGACGACCAGGAGCAGGCCCCAGATGCCGAACGAGTCGAGAAGTTTGTTCGGATCGAGCCAGCTCGGGCCGAGGGCCATCGTCATCACGGTTCCGGGCTCCTGAAGGGGGAAGGCACGTCGGGTTCCTTGTGCGGGCGCACAAAGCTATCAACGTAATGTGTCCGCCCCAGGTTCCACCGGTGGAACCTGGGTGGACTGTGCCCGGCCTGGGGAATGGCTGTGGACATGGGTATCGAAGAGTACGGCGGCGGTCAGGGACCGCAGGCCGATGTCCTGGTCGTCACGACGAACGACGTTCCCGGGTACCGGGTGCGGGAGGTGGTCGGCGAGGTCTTCGGGCTGACCGTGCGCTCCCGGCACCTCGGCAGCCAGATCGGCGCGGGTCTGAAGTCGATGATCGGCGGCGAGCTGAAAGGGCTGACGAAGACGCTCGTCCAGACCCGCAACCAGGCCATGGAGCGGCTGATCGAGCAGGCACGCGCGCGTGGTGCCAACGCCGTGCTGGCCTTCCGGTTCGACGTGACCGAGGCGGCGGACGTCGGGACCGAGGTGTGTGCCTACGGGACCGCCGTGATCATCGACAGGGCCGTCTAGTCAGACCGCGTGCCGGGCCGCGTTCGCCTCGATCGCCTCCTTCAGGTGGGCGGCGAGGCCCGGCGCCATCGTGTCGTAGTGAACCTTGAAGCGCTCGTCGGAGACGTACATCACGGCGAGGCAGCGGTGCATCTCGTGCGGGCAGTCGTAGAACCAGGCCGAGATGTGCCGCCGGTGTTCCTCGGCCATGTCCATGGCCCGTGCGCCGGCCGGCGGCTCGGCCGCGGTCACCAGGGCGGCGTAACGCCCGCCCCAGTCGTCGGCCTCGGCCTGCATGCGCTGCCAGTCGGCCTTGCCGTAGCGGGCCGCGCGGCGCTGCGACTCGGCGTAGGCCTCGGTGCCGCCCCAGCGCTGCCCGGCCTCCTCGGCGTACTGCTCGGGGTCCTTGTCGCCGAAGACCTCGAAGCGTTCCTCGGGGGTGAGGTCGATGCCCATTCTGCGTGCCTCCATGGCGTGTTCGACGGCCGCGGCCATCTTCTGGAGCTTCCCGATCCGCGCGGTCAGCAGTTCGTGCTGCCGGCGCAGATGTGCGCGCGGATCCGTCTGTCCGGTGGCCTCGCCGTCGAGCAGGGCCGCGACCTCGTCGAGCGGGAAGCCGAGCTCCCGGTAGAACAGGATCTTCTGGAGCCGGTCGAGGTCGGCGTCGCCGTAGCGCCGGTGGCCCGCGCCGCTGCGCTCGCCCGGCACCAGGAGGCCGATCTCGTCGTAGTGGTGCAGCGTGCGCACGGTGACGCCGGCGAATCCGGCGACCTGTCCCACGGTGTAGCTCACGTCGGCTCCTCCTCGTTCCCTTCCGCGCTCCAGCCTGGGGCCTCACGCCACGTGAGGTGCAAGCCCGTGCCGCAGGGAGGTTTTCAGAAGCCTTCGGGATGTTGTGTCGGTTTTGCCCGCTTATCGTGGGCCCGTGGCCCAGGACACCGCGCAGCAGGCGCTTCCCACCCCGCCCTCGGCCCCCGCGCGTGCCCTGCTGCCGCTGATCCTGCCCGCGCTCGTCGTCGGTGTCGGCAGCAGCCTGCTGTTCGTGCTGGTGAGCTCGCTGGCCGAGCGGTTGCAGCACGTGCTGTGGACCGACCTGCCGGACGCGCTCGGCATCGGACGGTACTCGGTGCTGTGGATTCTGGTGATGCTCACGGCCACCGGGATCGCGGTGGGGCTGGTGGTGTGGAAGGTGCCCGGACACGCGGGGCCCGATCCGGCCACCCTGGGCCTGGAGGCGGTGGCGCTGCCGCCGGCCGTGCTGCCGGGGCTGGTGCTGGCGACCGCGCTGATGCTGGCGGGCGGGCCGAGCCTGGGCCCCGAGAACCCGATCATCGCCGTCAACGTCGGGCTCGCGCTGTGGCTGGGCCGGCTCGCGAGGCCCCGGCTGCCGGGCTCGCTGTGGCCCGCGCTGGCCGACGCGGCGACGCTCGGCGCGCTGTTCGGCACCCCGGTGGCGGCGGCCCTGGTGATCTCCGAGGCGCTGGCCGGGAAGCCGTTGAAGGGTGCCCTGTGGGACAACCTCTTCGGGCCGCTGATGGCCGCTGGGGCGGGTGCGATGACCACCGCCCTGGTGTCCCGTCCGACCCTGGACCTCGGCCTGCCCGCCATGGGCGCGCCGCGCTGGCCCGATCTGCTGGCCGCCCTGGTGGTCGCCCCCGCGGCGGCACTGCTCGGCATGTGCGCCGTCCGCGCCTTCCCGTACGTCCACGGCGTCTTCCGGCGCCTCGGGCACCCCATGGTGGCCCTGCCGGCCGGCGGGCTCGTGCTGGGCCTCCTGGGGGCGCTGGGCGGCCCGCTGACGCTCTTCAAGGGGCTGGACGAGGTCGCGGAGCTGGCGAAGGACCCGGCGGGCTGGTCGGCCGGGCAGTACGCCGTGATGACGGTCGTCAAGCTGGCCGCGCTGCTGGTGGCCGCCGCCTGCGGGTTCCGCGGCGGCCGGATCTTCCCGTCGGTTTTCATCGGCGCCGCCTTCGGGCTGTGCGCCCACGCCCTGGTGTCCGCCGTCCAGCCCTCGGTGGGCGTGGCGGCGGGCGTGCTGGGCATGCTGCTGGCCGTCACCCGCCAGGGCTGGGTGAGCCTGTTCACGGCCGCGGTGCTGGTGGCCTCGCCGAGCATCACCGCGTTGCTGTGCATCGCGTCGCTGCCCGCGTGGCTCCTGGTGACCGGGCGGCCGAGAATGCAGTTGCGGGCGGACGGTACGGCCCTGCGCTGATCCTTGTGAATTCCTCTAGGAGGCACTCTTCCATGCCACTCCACAAAGGCCCCCAGAAGCACCAAGAGCGACCCATGTCCGTCAACCCGTTCTTCGGCGAGGCGAACCCGGTCGCCGGCATGGCCGAGGCCCCGCCCACGCACCGGCTGCCGGACGGCCCGCTGCCGCCCTCCACCGCCTACCAGCTGGTGCACGACGAGCTGATGCTGGACGGCAACGCCCGTCTGAATCTGGCCACTTTCGTCACCACGTGGATGGAGCCCCAGGCCGGGATCCTGATGGCGGAGTGCAACGACAAGAACATGATCGACAAGGACGAGTACCCGCGCACCGCCGAACTGGAGCGGCGCTGCGTGGCGATGCTCGCCGACCTGTGGAACGCGCCGGATCCGGCCAACACCATCGGCTGTTCCACGACCGGTTCCAGCGAGGCCTGCATGCTGGCCGGGATGGCGCTGAAGCGCCGCTGGAGCAGGCGGAACCCCACCCCGACGGGCCGCCCGAACCTCATCATGGGCATCAACGTCCAGGTCTGCTGGGAGAAGTTCTGCAACTTCTGGGAGGTGGAGCCGCGGTTCGTCCCCATGGACGGCGAGCGCTACCACCTGGATCCGCAGGCCGCCGCCGACCTCTGCGACGAGAACACCATCGGGGTCGTCGCCATCCTCGGCTCCACCTTCGACGGGTCCTACGAGCCGGTCGCCGACCTCTGCGCGGCCCTGGACGCCCTCCAGGAGCGCACCGGGACCGACGTCCCGGTCCATGTGGACGGCGCCTCCGGCGGGATGGTCGCACCCTTCCTCGACGAGGACCTGGTGTGGGACTTCCGGCTGCCGCGGGTGGCGTCGATCAACACCTCGGGGCACAAGTACGGCCTGGTATACCCGGGCGTCGGCTGGGCGCTGTGGCGGGACAAGGAGGCGCTGCCCGAGGAACTGGTCTTCCGGGTCAACTACCTGGGCGGCGACATGCCCACCTTCGCCCTCAACTTCTCCCGCCCCGGCGCCCAGGTGGTCGCGCAGTACTACACGTTCCTGCGGCTCGGCCGGGACGGCTACCGCGCGGTGCAGCAGGCCTCGCGGGACGTGGCGACCGGGCTCGCCGCGCGCGTCGAGGCGCTCGGCGACTTCCGGCTGCTCACCCGCGGCGACGAGCTGCCCGTGTTCGCCTTCACGACCGCCGACCACGTGACGTCGTACGACGTCTTCGACGTCTCCCGGCGGCTGCGCGAGGGCGGCTGGCTGGTGCCGGCGTACACCTTCCCGGCGAACCGGGAGGACCTGTCGGTGCTCCGGGTGGTGTGCCGCAACGGCTTCTCCAAGGACCTGGCCGACCTGTTCGTCGAGGACCTGAGCCGGTTGCTGCCGGAACTGCGCCGGCAGCCGCACCCGTTGATCCGGGACAAGGAGGCGGCCACCGGCTTCCACCACTGAGCGGTCCGCTGGAGGGGCCGTGACGGGGCGCTGTCGTCGCCGCGGGTTCGGGTCAGGCGCCCTGTTCCAGCGCCACCAGTGCGAAGGCCGTCTTCCCGTCCAGGGACTCGCGGACGATGTCGGCGTGGCCCGCGTGCCGGGCGGTCTCGCGGATCAGGTGGAGGCAGATCCAGCGCATGGAGACGCTGCCCTCCGGGAACCAGGGGGCCACGGGGAGCGGGACGGTGTCGTCGAGGCTGGGGACCGAGCGGATGAACTTCTCGGTCTCGGCGGCGACCTGCTCCCAGTACGCGAGCTGGGAGGCCACCGTCTCGTCGCCGACCAGTTGGAAGGTCTCGTGCCAGTTGGACTGGTCGCGCTGCATCGCCGGCGGTTCCTGCTTCGCGCGCGCGATCCAGCTCTGCTCGACCTCGGCGCAGTGCTTGAGCAGGCCCGCCAGGGACAGCTCGCTCGCGCTCGGCCGGCTCGCCGCCTGCTCGTCCGTGAGGCCGAGCAGCGCCCGGCGGATGCCGCCGCGCTGTTCCTCGATGAAGGAGAGCAGTGCTCCGCGCTCGTCGCCCTGTGCTTCCGCGGGAACGTGAGTGACCATGGCCGGCCGCCTTTCCTCGGGTCGTGTTGCCCTGACCCGACCGAAACTACGGGCCCTTTAGGACAGATCGCGTCCTAAAGGGCCCGGGGCGCCCGAGATCCTTCAGCGGGCTAGAACGGGAAGCCGCTGCGGCCGTGCTGGACGGAGATCCACTTCAGGGTGGTGAAGGACTCCACGGTCGTCTCGCCGTTCAGGCGGCCGATCCCGGAGTGCTTCTCGCCGCCGAAGGGGACGACCGGCTCGTCGTGCACGGTGCCGTCGTTGACGTGGAACATCCCAGTGTCGATCTGCTTGGCGAAGGCCACGCCCCGCTCGATGTCCCCGGTGTGGACCGCGCCGCTGAGGCCGTACGGGGTGTCGTTGACGATGCGTACGGCCTCCTCCTCGCCGTCGAACGGGATGAGGAAGGCGACCGGGCCGAAGACCTCCTGGCGGAGCAGGTCGGATTCGGCCGGGACGCCGGTGAGGACGGAGGGCTCGACCAGGTTGTCGGTGGTCGTGCCGTGCAGCAGGGCGGTGGCACCTTCGGCGACGGCCTGCTCGACGGTGGCCGAGACCGACTCCGCCTGCTGGGAGTTGATCAGCGGGCCGATGACGGTCTGCGGGTCGTTCGGGTCGCCGGCCTTGAGGGTCTTCACCTTGGCGACGAACTTCTCGGTGAACTCGTCCGCGATCGAGCGGTCGACCAGGATGCGGTTGGCGGCCATGCAGACCTGGCCCTGGTGGACGTACCGGCTGAAGACCGCCGCGTCGACCGCGTAGTCGAGGTCGGCGTCGTCGAGCACCACGACCGCGCTGTTGCCGCCCAGTTCGAGCACCGTGCGCTTGAAGAGCGAGGCACAGACGGTGGCCACGTGCCGGCCGACCTTGTCGGAGCCGGTGAAGGAGATGACCTTCGGGATCGGGTGCTCGATGAAGGCGTCGCCGATCTCCGCGATGTCGGTGACGACGACGTTGAGCAGACCACCGGGCAGGCCCGCGTCCTCGAAGATCTTCGCGACCAGGGTGCCACCGACGATCGGGGTGTTCTGGTGCGGCTTGAGGACCACGCCGTTGCCGAGCGCGAGCGCCGGGGCGACCGACTTGATCGACAGCAGGAAGGGGAAGTTGAAGGGGCTGATCACGCCCACCACGCCGACCGGGACCCGGTAGACGCGGTTCTCCTTGCCGTCCACCGGGGAGGGCAGGATCCGGCCCTCGGGGCGCAGCGACCACTGGATCGACTCGCGCAGGAACTCCTTGGCGAGGTGCAGCTCGAAGGCGGCCTTCAGCCGGGTGCCGCCGAGCTCGGCGATGATCGCCTCGGTGATCTCCGCGTCGCGCTCCTCGATGAGGCGCAGGGCCTTCTCGAAGACGGCACGGCGGGCGTAGGGATTGATGGCGGCCCACTGCTTCTGGGCGCGCGCGGCGGCTCGGTAGGCCTGATCTATCTCGTCGACCGCGGCTATGGTGATCGACGCGAGCTTCTCACCGTCGTACGGGTTGAAGTCGATGATGTCCCAGGAACCGGTCCCCGGGCGCCACTCACCGTCGATGTACTGCTGGGCCAGGTCGGTGAAATAGGACGACATGTGATCCCTCGATCCCCTGCTGCGACGGCAGTCGATGCGAACACCCGGTCCACACCCACATCACGGTCTGATCACGCGTCATCGTACTTGCGTCACAAGGCAGTTGGGGCACCAGTTCGATGATCTAGGGGAATCCCCAGGTGCATCGATATATCTAGGACAGCTGCAGCAGCCCGCGCAGCAGGTCCCGGCTCTCGTCCGGTCCCGGGCTGTCCTGCTGGAGCTCCTTCAGCGCCAGCTCGTACTGGGCGACGTCCTCGCGCTTGTCGAGGTAGAGGGCGCTGGTGAGCTGCTCCAGGTAGACCACGTCGGACAGGTCGGACTCGGGGAAGCTCAGGACGGTGAACGAGCCGCCCTCCCCGGAGTGCCCGCCGAAGCTGAACGGCATGATCTGGAGCCGCACGTTGGGCCGTTCGGACATCTCGACCAGATGCTGGAGCTGACCGCGCATCACCTCACGGTCGCCGTAGGGCCGGCGCAGGGCGGCCTCGTCCAGGACGATGTGGAAGTCGGGTGCGTTCTCGGCCACCAGATACTTCTGCCGCTCCAGACGCAGCGTGACCCGCCGTTCGACGTCGGCCTCGCTGGCTCCCTTCATACCGCGCCGCACCACCGCACGCGCGTACTCCTCGGTCTGGAGCAGGCCGTGGATGAACTGCACCTCATAGGCGCGGATCAGATGCGCCGCGCCCTCCAGGCCCACATAGGTGGGGAACCAGGTCGGCAGGACGTCGGAGTAACTGTGCCACCAGCCCGCGACGTTGGCCTCCCGGGCGAGGGAGAGGAGCTGTTCGCGCTCGGCCTCGTCGGTGATGCCGTACAGCGTCAGCAGGTCTTCCACGTCCCTCGTCTTGAAGCTCACCCGGCCCAGCTCCATGCGGCTGATCTTCGACTCGGAGGCGCGGATCGAGTACCCGGCGGCCTCGCGCGTGATCCCCCGGGCCTCGCGCAGCCGCCTGAGTTGCGAGCCGAGCAGCATGCGCCGCACCACCGATCCGGGCTCTCCCGCGCTCACGTTCGCCAGCCTCCCCAACCGTCTTCAGGGCCCGCAGTCTGCCACTAAAACACTTCGAGCAGTACTCGTCCGGTTACGGAAACGGAAAGCGGCCAAAGTTTAAGCACAGGAAGTTGCAAGCAGGTAGTGAGCCAAGGGCAGCAAGTTGGCGGAAAAAATGGCCAACAAGCGGTACGGGAGGGTCCAATTCGGTCGCGTGCACGTGCATCTGCCCTTGCATCTGCTGTACGCATCCGAAACCATGGTCTCGCGCCACCGCTGCATCGCAACGACCGCGAATTCCCGGGAGTGCCTCGCATGGGGACGAATGGATCGACCATGCTCAAGCCATTACGGCAGGGCCTTCCGCCGCTTGATCCCGCGGCCGTGTCCAATGCCGCCTCCTGTGCCCTGCCGGCCCGCTACGAAGCGGTGCGCGAAGCCCGTCAGTTCACCCGGAGAATGCTCGGCCAGTGGGACGTCGGCGACCGCTTCGACGACGTCTGTCTCGTCGTCTCGGAGCTCGTCACCAACGCCCTGCGGCACGCGGTGCCCGGCGAGACCGACTGCCTCGTCGCGCCGCACGGCCCGGCCGTGCGGCTGCATCTGATGCGGTGGACCGGACGGCTGGTGTGCGCGGTGCGCGACCCCAGCCACGAGACGCCCGCCCCCCGCGACTCCGACGACTTCTCCGCGGAGTCGGGCCGCGGGCTCTTCCTGGTCGACTCCTTCAGCGACAGCTGGGGCTGGCACCCGCTGGCGGGCACCCTCAGCGGCAAGGTCGTGTGGGCGCTGTTCCGGCTCCAGCCCGCCGAATGACGGACCCGGCGTCTTCGGACGCCGGGTTTCTACGCGCGTTACCGTGCGTTGTGCGCCGAACGCACCGGGTTGCCCCAGGTAAGGCCGCCGTCAGCTCGTGATCAGGTGGTCGAACTCGCCGTCCTTGACACCGAGGAGCATCGCCTCGATCTCGGCGCGTGTGTAGACGAGTGCCGGCCCGTCCGGGAAGCGCGAGTTGCGGACCGCCACGTCGCCGCCCGGCAGCCGGGCGAACTCCACGCAGGAACCCTGCGAGTTGCTGTGCCTGCTCTTCTGCCAGGCCACTCCGTCCAGCTGCGTGGCAGCCATGCCGTTGTACACGTCAAACCCCCCGTACACGCCGTCAACGTCGAGGTTCACAGGTCGCTCCCCGGTGGTGCACTAACTGGCTGATGTGACCATTGGTGCAGCGGTCAACTGACCCGGATCATAACCTTGTTCACGTGCAGATGCATGAGCAGATGCACGTGCACGGGGGGTGTTCCTGCGGTTACAGCTTTGACGTCCGCTTTACTCAACCCGTTCCCGCGTCTGCCCCAGTCTCCGCAGGACATGCGACCGCCAGCCCCCGTCCATGATCCCGCGCGCCGTCAGCCGCTCGGGACCGCCCGGATCGAATACTTCACGCACTAGGAGAAGACGCGTAGCCCGGCCCCCGTGTTCCGGCGTCCATGTGATGGTCCGGTGAGCGAGATTGGCCGGATCGGGACCGGACCACCGGACGGACCGTGTCCACTTCCCGCCGTTGGCGGGAAACCGCACGTCGGCGACGCGGGAGCGGACGGTCTCGCCGGGGCGGGAGCCGTCCACAGCGGATACCTACCTGACCTACGCGGGTCCTCCTGGTGAGTGCTGGTAGCTTGCGGCTGTCGTCCGGGCGGCCGGGCGGCCGACCCCCTAGAGCTCGGGAGCGTTGCGGTGACCACGGCTACGACGAGTACGGCTACGGCGCACAGGGAGACGGCGGCTTCGGCGGGGGCGGCTTCGACGGGGACGGCTCCGGCGGGGGCCGCGGCGGCCGCGCGGCCGGTGCTGCGGGCCGGGGCCGTCGCCGCGGGGCTGGTGGGCGCGCTCGCGCTGACCGCGTGCAGCGGCGGTGACTCCGGCGGCTCCTCGGCCACCCCGTCGGGCACCTCGTCCGCGGCCGCCACCGCCACGGCCGGTTCGGAGAGCTCCACGGCCTCCTCCGACGCGCTCCAGGGCAGCTGGATCACCACCAGCGGCGGCAAGATCGTCGCACTGGTGGTCACCGGCAAGCAGGCCGGGCTCTTCGAGACCGGTGGGGCCGTGTGCAGCGGGACCGCCGGTGAGGAGGCCGGGATGCGGATGATCCATCTCACCTGCACGGACGGCAGCAAGGACCGGGGCACCGGAATGGTCGACTCCGTCAGCAAGAGCGGCATGAAGGTCACCTGGTCCGGTAAATCGGGTGCGGAGACCTACACCAGGGCCGAGGGCGGCAAGCTGCCGTCGGGGCTGCCGACGGCTAGCCTTGGCCAGTAGGGCCGCTCCATACCTTTTCGATCTGTTCGACCGTCGTGCGGCGCGCTCCCGGCGGTCCGTGCGGGCCTGCGGGGACACGCCGTGAAGCGGTCGGGGGCGGGGGCGGGCGCGCGGGACCCGGGCCGGGGCGTGATGATGCTGGGACACCGTCACGACCTCGATGGGGAACTGCTCATGCGCGTCATTCCGCTCACCGTCACCGCCCTCGCCGCCGCCCTCGCCCTGACCGCCTGCGACAACGGCGGCGGCTCGGGCTCCAGCGGCAAGAACAGCTCGACCTGCGAGATCGGCAAGGTCTCCGTCCAGGTCGGCTCCGCGAGCGTCGCGCCGACCACGGGGGACACCGGCGAGGTGCCGGTGAGCATCACCAACCAGAGCGCGCCGTGCACGCTGGACGGCTTCGCCGGCGTCACGCTGAAGGGGGGCGGCGCGTCGGCGACGGTCGCCCCGCAGTCGGGCGCCAAGACCGACAAGCTCAAGCTCGCCAAGGGCGACTCCGCGACGTTCTCGATCACGTATGTGCGGGGCAAGGACGGCGACAAGGCGAGCCTCGCGGCCACGTCGCTGACGGTGTCCCTGCCGGGGGGCGACGCGACGCAGAGCTTCCCGTGGAAGTACGGGGCGGTGGCGGGCAAGGGGGCTGCGGACAAACCGAACGCCGCGGTGGGGGCGTTCCAGCAGGCGGGGGACTGATTCGAGGGCGGCGCGGCGCGGCGCGGGGCGGGGCGGGGCGGGGCGGGGCGGCCGGGTTTCGGCTGACCGCCGGTGGGGCTTCTCGTGCAGTTCCCCGCGCCCCCTGGTGGGGCGGGGCGGCCTTGAGTTTCGGCGCACCGACGGTGGGGGCTGATCGCGCAGTTCCCCGCGCCCCTGACGGGGCGGGGCGGGGTCAGGGGAGTGGGGTGTGGGTGTGGACCTGGGCCTGGTCTGCTGCTTTTGTGCCTGCTGTCCAGCCGGCCTCGTCGGTCACTCCGCGCAGGCGGGTCGTGGTGGTGTCCGGGAACATCTGGTTCATGCGGTCGGTCACGGCCAGTTCTCTGGTGGCGAGGACCGGGAGCAGGTCCCGGGGTGCCTCGGCCTCGGCCACGGCCGACCGGGCCGCCGCTCCGAGGCGGTCGCCGACGCGGTGCGCGTAGGCCGCCAGGAAGGACTGGCGGAAGGTCTTCGTGCGCTTGCGGCCGCCCGCCCGCTGCGCCGCCTCCGCCTTCGTCATCGCGTGCGTGGCCTGCACCAGCAGCGAGGTGTGGAGCAGTTCGACCGCCGCCAGGTCCGCCTCGAAACCGACGACCGTGGAGAAGGCCAGCGGTTCGTTCCACACCGCGCGGCAGTGGTTGGCCGTGGCGACCGCGTCCAGCAGCACCGCCTTGGCCTGCTCGTACGGCGGCTCGACCCCGATCCGGCAGGCGCCCGGCGTGTCCGGCGCGGGCGCCCCGGCGGCGATCAGTGCCTCGTCGACGCTGTGCCGGGCCATCAGCTCCTGCGCCTTGGCGCTGAGCGCCTCCGCCTCCTCCGGGTAGCCGGTCGCCTCGGCCTTGGCGAGCAGCGCGCGGATCCGGGTGAGCGTACGGGACTCCGGCCGGTGCGCGGCCGCGCGGTGGCCGGGCTCGTCCAGGGGCTCCAGTGAGGGCAGCCGCAGCAGCAGCCGGTACAGCTCCAGGACGGCGGTGGCATGGGAGAAACGGTCGCCCACGCGTACCTGGCCGTCCTCCTCGGGCAGCACGTCGAGCTGCGCCCGCCAGCGGGGGCCGCGCGGCCGGTCGTCCGGTATCTGCGCCCGGATCAGCCCGGCGGCGAGCCGGACGTGCGGGTCGTCCAGCTCGCGCCGGACCAGTCGCACGACGTCGGCGGGCTGCCAGCCGCGCCGCCAGGCCGCCGCGACGAACTCCCGGCCCCGGTGCCCGACCTCCGCGTCCGCGCCGGAGTCGGCCGCGAGGAGGGACGCGCCCGTGTCGAGGCCGGAGTCGGTGTCGTCGTACAGGGCGCTCCGGAAGGCTCGGTCGACGGTGCTGGGGCGGCTGCTGGTCACGTGTCGATCGTGCCATGCGGCGCCGACAGCCGACGACGGCCGTCCACACCCTGTGGACAAACGTCCGTACCGGCCGCCGTCGGCGTGTCAACCGACGGTTGACAGCGCGCGGGTGTCAACCTACGGTTGACACATGACAACCGACTCGAACATCACGGCATCCGTACGCCTCGACGACCTCATCGCGGCGATCAAGAAGGTGCACCCCGAACCCCTCGACCAGCTCCAGGACGCGGTGATCGCCGCCGACCACCTGGGCGACGTGGCCGACCACCTGATCGGTCACTTCGTCGACCAGGCCCGGCGCTCGGGCGCGTCCTGGACCGACATCGGCAAGAGCATGGGCGTGACCCGGCAGGCGGCGCAGAAGCGCTTCGTGCCCAAGGAGTCCGCCGCCCTCGACACCAGCCAGGGCTTCGACCGCTACACCCCCCGCGCGCGGAACGTGGTGATGGCGGCCCACAACGAAGCGCTCGCGGCCCGCAACCCCGAGGGCCGCCCCGAGCACCTGGTCCTCGGCCTGCTGGCCGAGCCGGACGGCATCGCGGCGAAGGCGATCCTCGCGCAGGGCGTCCTGCTGGACACCGTGCGCCAGGCGGCGACGGCCGCGCTCCCGCCGGCCTCGGACGACGTCCCCGACCTCGTCCCCTACGGCCCGGAGGCCAAGAAGGCGCTCGAACTCACCTTCCGCGAGGCCCTCCGCCTCGGCCACAACTACATCGGCACCGAACACCTGCTGCTGGCGCTCCTGGAGCACGAGAACGGCGACGGCGTCCTCAGCGGACTGGGCATCACCAAGCCGGCGACCGAGGAGTACATGACCAAGGTGCTGTCGCTGCTGCTGGAGCAGAAGAACGCGGCGGCGGAGGCCGCGGGAGCAGCGGAGGGCACGGGCGACACGAAGGAGGACGGGGCGGGCTGAAAAGCCCGCAGGAAGGCTGAATCCGCAGGTCAGAGTGATTGTCAGTGGTGGGTGCAAGACTCGTCGAATGACCGACCGGTGGGCTCTCGCTCCGGCCGAGGACGGTGGCGTGGACGTCGCCCCCCTCGGTCCGGACGGGCTGCCCGCCGGACCGGTGCGGCGGGAGCCCGATCTCGCCGGGGCGGTCAGGGGCCGCCCGGAGGTCACACGCTGGGTGTGGCGGTCGACCCCCGAGGTCTACCCGCGTCTGCTCGCCACGGGGGTGCGAGTAGAGCGGTGCTACGACATCGAGGACGCCGAGACACTCCTGCTGGGCCACGAGGGGCGGTCCGGCGAGCCGCACTCGGCCGCCGCCGCCCTGGCCCGCCTCCGCGGCGGCCCCGTACCGCCCGATCCGCCGCCGCGCGCGGCCGAACCGGGCGCGCAGTCCCCGCTGTTCGAGCCGCAGGGCTCCGCCCGCCTCACGCTCGACGAGCTCCTCGCGGTCTACGCCGAGCAGCAGCGCCGGCACGACCGGGCCGAACACCCGGACCGGATGCGGCTGCTGACCGCCGCCGAGTCGGCGGGCATGCTGGTCGCCGCCGAGATGAACCGCGCGGGCGTGCCCTGGAGCGCCGAGGTCCACCGCGAGGTGCTGCGCGAACTGCTCGGCGAGCGGTACGCGGGCGGCGGCGAGCCGCGCCGGCTGGCCGAGCTGGCCGACGAGGTGTCGGCCGCGTTCGGCAGGCGGGTGCGCCCGGACCTGCCGGCCGATGTGGTCAAGGCCTTCGCGCAGGCCGGGATCAAGGTCAAGTCCACCCGGCGCTGGGAGCTCTCGTCCGTCGACCACCCGGCGGTGCGACCGCTCCTGGAGTACAAGAAGCTGTACCGGATCTGGGTGGCGCACGGCTGGACCTGGCTCCAGGACTGGGTGCGCGACGGCCGGTTCCGGCCCGAGTTCCATGCGGGCGGCACGGTCACCGGGCGCTGGGTGACCAACGGCGGGGGCGCCCTGCAGATCCCCAAGGTGATCCGGCGGGCCGCGGTGGCCGACCCGGGCTGGCGGCTGGTCGTGGCCGACGCCGACCAGATGGAACCGCGCGTGCTGGCGGCGATCTCCCGCGACCCCGGGCTCATGGAGGTCGCCGGGCGGGAGACCGACCTCTACCAGTCCGTCTCCGACCGTGCGTTCTCCGGCGACCGCGCGCAGGCCAAGCTCGCCGTCCTCGGCGCGGTCTACGGCCAGACCTCGGGCGACGGCCTGAAGAACCTGGCCGCGCTCCGCCGCCGGTTCCCCAAGGCGGTGGCCTACGTGGACGAGGCGGCGCGGGCGGGCGAGGAGGGCCGGCTGGTGCGCACCTGGCTGGGCCGGACCTGTCCGCCGGCGACCGGTGCGGGCGACGGCACGGAGGAGGCGGGGATGCCTCAGGAGGAGCCGGAGGAACAGGCGGCTGAGGGCTGGGTGCCGGGGTACGCGTCCACGAACTCCCGGGCCAGGGGCCGCTTCGCGCGCAACTTCGTGGTCCAGGGCAGCGCCGCCGACTGGGCCCTGCTGATGCTCGCGGCGCTGCGCCGGACCTGCGCGGACCTGGCGGCCGAGCTGGTCTTCTTCCAGCACGACGAGGTGATCGTGCACTGTCCTGAGAAGGAGACCGAGGCGGTCGTCGCCGCGATACGGGAGGCGGCGGACCTGGCCGGACGGCTGACGTTCGGGCAGACGCCGGTGCGGTTCCCGTTCACGACGGCGGTGGTGGAGTGCTATGCCGACGCGAAGTGATCAGCCGGACCGGTCGCCGGTTGCCAGCAGGTCGCGCAGCTCGGTGAGGACGTCCGGCTCGTCCGTGCCGTCCAGGGCGGTGAGGGCCTCGCGCCAGACGCCGTTCGCCTCCCCCGTGCGCCCCTGCTCGCGCAGGAGCAGGCCGAGCTGGTGGCGGGCGAGACCGCCGCTGTAGTGGTCGGCGCGGGCGTCGGCGCGGCCCAGCAGTTCGGCGCACTCACGGTGCGCGGCATCGGTGCGGCCGAGGGCGCGCAGCGCGCGGACCAGACCGAGCCGGGTCTGGGACTCGCCGTGCCAGTCGCCGTGGCCGCCGAGGATGCGCAGGCTCTCCTCGAAGTGGGTGGCGGCGGCCGCCGGTTCACCGAGGCTGAGATGGGCGTAGCCGATGTTGCAGTGCGCCGAGTGCTGAACGATGACGGCGCCGATCGCGTCCCCGATGGCCAGTGAGTGCCGGTGCTGCTCGATGGCGGCGCGCGGGTCGGTGTGCTCGTAGAGGTTGCCGAGATGACTGTGGGTGACGGCCTCGCCGTAGGGGTCGTTCAGCTGCCGGGAGTAGGCCAGGCTCTGCCGCAGCGCCTCGCCCGACTCCTCGTACCGGCCGAGTCCCTCAAGGAGCAGCCCCCGGTTGTTCAGGGCGCGCCGGATCCAGGACGCCGCGCCCAGCCGCCGCCAGAGGGCCAGCGCCCCCTCGGTCAGGGCGAGGGCCTCCCGCTGGCGGCCGGTCAGGAAGCGCAGACCGGCGAGGTCGCCCAGGGCGTAGGCCTCGGCGGGTTCGTCCCCGAGGCGCCGGGCCGCGGCCAGGGCGGTGCTGCCGAGCACCTCCATCTCGGCGACCCGGCCGCTGCGCAGCACGTAGGGGTAGAGGAGCCGGACGAGCGTGGCGAGGTAGGCGTCGATCCGCGCGTCGGTGGTGTCGGTGTACCGCGCCACCAGGGCGACGATGTTCTCCAGCTCCATGTCGCCCCAGGCGAAGGCGTGTTCGGCGTGCTCGAAGGGCGGCAGGGCGGCGGCGTACGGCTGGTGTTCGGGGGGCTGGGCGGGGGTGGGCCGGCGGCGGTCACCCTGGTCTAGTCCGGGTTCGACGATCGCGACGAGCGCACGCTCGGCGACGGCCGCGAACCAGCGCAGGGCGGTGAGAGCGGCCTCGGTGCGGTCGGGACCGTGGGTGCGGTCGTCGTTGTGGGTGCGGTCGTCGTTGTGGGTGCGGTCGTCGTTGTGGGTGTGGTCAGTGCGGCCGGTGCCGTCGGTGCGGTCGGTGTCGTGGGGCTCTTCGGCCAGTTCTCGGGCGAAGTCCCGCACCAGGTCGTGCGGGGTGTAGCGGCCGTACGCGGTCTCCTCCAGGAGGGCCACGTCGACGAGCCGGTCCAGGGCGGCCTCGGCGCGGTGCTCGTCGGTACCGGTGAGCCGGGCGATCAGAGGGGCGCCGTAGGTGGGCAGATCGAGGGCGCCGAGGTGGCGCAGCACGAGGGCGGCGTCACGGTCGGGGGCCCGCTCGGAGGCGGTCAAGGCGTCATGGGCGACGGCGAGGGAGCGCCGGACGCTCAGGTCGTCGTATTCGAGGTGGTGCAACCTGCCCTCGGTTGCGGCCAGTTGGCTGGCCAGCACGTCGGGGGTGAGGGCGCGGCGGGCGGCCAGCCGGGCGGCGACGACGCGCAGGGCGAGCGGGAGCCGGCCGGTGAGGCCGACCAGCGGGTGACCGGCGTCGATCTCGTGCCGCCCGCTCACCGCGCGGAGCAGCGCCGCGCTGTCCTCGCCGGTCAGCGGTCCGAGCGGGACGCGGTGGGCGCCGTCGAGGGCGGTGAGCGGGGAACGGCTGGTGACGATCACGGCGCAGCCGGGGCCGCCGGGGAGCAACGGTCTTACCTGGGCGGCGTTCGCGGCGTCGTCGAGGAGCAGCAGGGTGCGGGTCGGGGCGAGCAGGGAGCGCAGCAGAGCGGCTGCCGCGTCGGGGTGTTCGGGGATCTGCCGGGGGTCGGCGCCGAGGTCCCTGAGCAGCGCGGCGAGTGCCTGGCCGGGGGCGAGCGGGGGCACGCCGGGGGTGGCGCCGTGCAGGTTGACGTAGAGCTGGCCGTCGGGGAAACGATCCCGCAGGTGGTGGGCGACGTGCAGGGCGAGGGCGGTCTTGCCGACACCGGCCATGCCGCTGATCACGGCGACGGCGGGGGTGGGGGCCGGGGTGGGGGCGAGGGCGGGGGCGGGGGGCGTCGTGGCCTCGGCTTCGCCTTCGGCGGGTGTTTTCCCGCCCGTACCACCCGTGACGGTTTCGTGGTCGGGTGCGGGTGGCCCCTGTGGGGCGGACTCGCCGTCGGCGGCCGCGCGAGGAACGGGACCGGTGGGGGCGAGGGCGTCGGTCAGCTCTTTTGTGGTGGGCGTGCGGCCGGTGAAGTGGGGTGGAGGTGGGGGGAGTTGGGCGGGGCGAGGGGTCGGGGGGTCGTCGCGCGTAGAACCGGGGGCGATGGGTGCGGCGCCCTCCGCTTTCGGCCGACGGCCCGTCGGCGCGCCCCTTCGGGGTGTGGGGAACCGCGCGCCCGCGCCCGCCCCGTCCCCGTCTCGCGCCGCACGAGGCGCGGTGCCTTCGTACGGCGGCGCCTCCCCCACCGTGCCGCTCCCCCGCAGCACCTCCACATGGGCCCGGCGCACCGACGGGCTCGGCTCGATGCCCAGTTCCTCTCTCAGACGGCTGCGCAGGTCGCGGTGGACGGCGAGGGCCTCGGCCTGCCGGCCGGTGCGGTGGAGGGCGAGCATCAGCTGGCGGTGATAGGCCTCACGGAGCGGGTACTCCGCGACGAGCGCCGCCAACTCCGGTACCACGCCGCCCAGTCGGGGTCCGGCGAGGGCGAGCTCCGCGTCGTAGCGCCACTCCAGCAGGAGCAGTCGGGCCTCCTCCAGGCGCTGCACGAAGGCGAGGCCGCCGATGTCGGCGGGGAGGCCGCCGAGCGGGGTGCCGCGCCACAGTGCGAGCGCCTCGGCGCAGGCGTGCAGCACCGGCGTCCACTCCCGCCGCCCGTGCGCCGCGCGCGCCTGGGCGACCCGGGCGTCGAACACGTCGACGTCCAGTTCACCGTCGTCGACCCGCAGCAGGTAACCGGGCGGTACGGCCCGCAGCCGCTCCGGGTCGTCGAGGAGCCGGCGCAGCCGGGCGACGTGGTTGTGCAGCGAGGCGCGCGCCGACACCGGGGGCGCCCCGCCCCACAGTGCCTCCCTGAGCGACTCCACGGAGACGACCCGCCCCGCCTCCAGGAGCAGCGCGGCGAGCAGCGCGCGCACCTTGGGGCTGCCGATGGGCCGCACGTCGGACGCGTCGTAGAGAACCGGAGGTCCCAGCAGTCCGAACCGCAGCTCGTACCGCCGCATCACTCCGCCCATCGCCTTCCCGAACGGCGGATGTACCCGCCGGTCCTGGGTCCTGGCGGAATTCCATCCCGCTGGGGATGGGTTCCCGCCATCTTCTCTGTGCCGGTCGGAGCCGGAATCCGCTGGGCTTCCGGCCTGTCCCCGGAACCGTACGGCGGCTTCTCGCCAACCGGTTCGCGACCTCCGGGAGAACCGCTGGCCACATGTTAGCGATCCGTTGGCGAGCACTGATGTGATCTTCGCATCGGATCGGGTCCAACGG
The DNA here is from genome assembly GCF_014645815.1 of Streptomyces fuscichromogenes. Lineage (GTDB taxonomy): Bacteria > Actinomycetota > Actinomycetes > Streptomycetales > Streptomycetaceae > Streptomyces > Streptomyces fuscichromogenes. The sequence continues at coordinate 91,126 of NZ_BMML01000006.1, forward strand.
TGCGCGCGTGCATCGCGTAACTCGGGGGAGTGTCGCCGCAGGCCTGGTCCGGGGACGCGAGAGGGTTCCGGTCGGCGGAGGTGATCGACCGGGACCCTCGTCCCGCCCCTCACTGTCCTCCCCTCTCCTCCCCTCCCGGGAACGGATCGCGGTTTCAGACGACGGGTGGGCGGCCCAGGCGCGTGAGGTGCCAGACCGTGCGCCAGCGCATCGGGCGGCGCTCCCCGGCCGGTTCGCGTATTCCCTCGACGAAGCCCGCGAACCAGGCACGCAGGCCGCCCGACGACCGGGTGCGCAGGAGCGTGATCAGTATCCAGACGCCCAGGTGGACCGGGATCAGCGGCAGGGGCAGCCGACGGCGGGTCAGCCAGACCCGGTTGCGGGCGGTGACCCGGAAGTAGACGGCGTGCCGGGCGGGCGAGGTCCTGGGGTGCTGGAGGAGCAGTTCGGGCGCGTAGAGGATCTTCCAGCCGGCGTCGGCGGCCCGCCAGGCGAGGTCGGTCTCCTCGTGGGCGAAGAAGAACTCGGCGGGCCAGTCGCCGATCTCGGCGAGCATGTCCATCCGCAGGGCGTGGCCGCCGCCCAGGAACCCGGTCACGTAACCCCCGCGCATCGGGTCGGCGTTGCCGACGCGCGGCACGTGCCGACGCTGGGTCACGCCGCGCTCGTCGGCGATCCGGAAGCCGACGATGCCGAGCCGGGGGTCGGCCGCGAACAGGTCGCGGACCTGCCGGAACACCTCGACGTCGACGAGCAGTCCGTCGTCGTCGAGTTCGACGACGACGTCCACGTCACCGAAGGAACGCAGTGCGGCGAGGGCGACGTTGCGGCCGCCTGGGCAGCCGATGTTGTCCTCGACGTCGACGGTGGTGACCTCGCCGGGCAGGTCGAGGCGGCGGGCGAACTCGGGCAGCCGGCAGCCGTTGCCGACGATCACGATGCGGTCGGGGGCGAGGTCCTGCTTGGCAACGGACCTGAGCAGGGCGTCGACTTCGTCGGGCCGGTTCCCCATGGTCACGACGGCGACCCCGAGCCTCGGCTCCTGCATGCCCCTCACCCCATCCGGCCGACGGCGGCAGCCGCACCTGTCACCAGGATGGCCATTGTTCACCAAGACGTCACCACTGGTAGGTCGATACTCCATAAATGGGCCTGTCCTGTGGCGGTGCCCGGCGGGCGCCCAGGCGGGGGGTACGGAGACGGGTACGGGCAGGGGTACAGGCAGGGGTACGGGCACGCGGCGGAGCGTCTCGGTGGGGGCCGGGCGGCGCTGTAAATTGGCACATCATGCTCTCTGTTCAGGTCCTGGGGCCGATCGGTGCCGACATCGACGGTGCACCGGTCCACCTGGGCAGCCCCCGGCAACGCGCGGTCCTCGCGCTCCTGCTGGCGAGCCGCGGCCGGGTGGTCCCCGTCGACCGGCTCATCGACCGGCTGTGGCGGGAGCGGCCCCCGGCGAAGGCGGCGGCCTCCCTGCACGTCTACGTCTCGAACCTGCGCCGCGCGCTCGAACCCGGCCGGGCGCCCCGCACCCCCGCCGGTGTCCTGCTCAGCGTCGCCCCCGGGTACGCGTTGCGGCTGCCCGAGGAGGCGGTCGACGCCTGGCGGTTCGAGGCGGCGGTACGGCAGGCCCGTACCGCGCCTCCGGCCGAGGCCCGGCAGCTGCTGGAGGAGGCCATCGGGTGGTGGCACGGGACGGCGTACGGCGAGTGGGCCGACGAGGAGTGGGCGGCCGCCGAGGCGGCCCGGCTGGACGATCTGCACCTCACGGCACGGGAGTTGGCGATCGGGGCGACCCTCGCGTCCGGGGCCCCGGCGGAGGCGGTACCGACGGCCGAGGCGCTGGTGCGGGAGCATCCGCTGCGCGAGGAGGGCTGGCGGCTGCTGGCCCTCGGGCTGTGGGCCGGCGGGCGCCGCGCCGACGCGCTGGCCGAGCTGCGCCGCGCCGCCGCCGTCATGGCCGACGAACTCGGCCTGGGTCTGGGCGACGCCCTGACCGAACTGGAGCACGCGCTGCTGACGGGGCGGACCGAGATCCTGCGCGCGTCGGTGCCGTCGGCCGCGACGGTCCTGCGCACACCGACGCCGACGCCCGCGACGACCCCGCGCACACCGACCCCGCCCGCTTCCTCGAACCCGCCCACTTCCGAGAACCCGCCCGGGCCGGTGCCGCCCTCTGCCGCGCCGCCTCCGGCCGACCCGCTCCGGCCGTTCACGGACTCCGGCGCGACCCCGGCCGACCCGCGCGGACCGTTCGCGGACTCCGGGGCGGCACGGGCTGCCCTGCCCGAGCAGTTCGCGGACTCCGGGGCGGCACCCGCCGACCCGCGCGGACCGTTCACGGTCTCCGGGGCGTCGACCTCCGACGTCTGCGGGCCGCTCACGCACACCGGGACAGAACCGGCCGCCCCCACCACGCCGTTCGCGGGCTCGGGGGCAGCGTCGGCGCAGCCGACCACGTCGTTCGCGGGCTCCGGGGTGGCGGTCGTCGGCCCGGCGCTCCCGTTCGTGGACCCCGTGGGTGCCGCGTCGCCGGGCGAGGATCTTTTCGTGGGGCGGGACGGTGAGTTGCGGGACCTGGGCGAGGTGGCGCGGGACGCGCGGCGGGGCGGTGGTGTCGTCCTGGTGACCGGGGAGGCCGGCGCAGGGAAGTCCGCGCTGCTCGGCCGGTACCGGCTGTGGCTGCGGGAGCAGGGCTGGACCGTGGTGGTCGGCCGTTGCCCCGAGTTCGACGGCGCGCCCTCCGCCTGGGCCTGGGTGGAGGCGCTCGGCGCGCTCGCCCGCCGCGTGCCGCCCACCGACCCGGACGCGCTCGGCGCCCTGCTCCGGGAGGCCGGCTACGGCGAACGGGGCGGCACCGGGTTCCCGGGCCCGGACGGCGGGGCCGCGTCGGCCGGGCGGTTCCGGCTGCACCGGGCGTTCGGCGCCTGGCTGCGGGAGGCCGCCGCGGAGGCGCCGCTGGCAGTCGTCGTCGACGACCTGCACCGGGCGGACGGCGAGACGCTGGCCCTGCTGGAACGCGCCGCCGAGCTGGTCGGCTCACCGGTGCTGGTGATCGCTGCCTATCGCCCCGTCGACGCGGCGGACCGGCTGACCAAGACCCTCGGCGCACTCGCCCACCGCTCGCCGTACCGGCTGGCGCTCGGCGGGCTGTCGTTGCCGGAGGTGGACACGCTGGTCAGCGCGGTGTGCGGGGAGCCGGTCGACGCGGCCATCGTGACCGCGCTCGCCGAGCGCACCGGGGGCAACCCCTTCTACGTCCGCGAAAGCGCCCGGCTGCTCGCCAGCGAGGGCGCCCTGGTGGCGGTCTCCGAGGTGCCGCAGGGCGTACGCGACGTACTGCGCCGGCGGTTGCGGCAGCTGCCCGAGGAGGCGGTGGCCGTCCTCCAGCTCGCGTCGGTGGTGGGCCGCGAGACCGAGATCGGTGTCCTCGTCGAGGCCGCCGACCCGGCCCGGCACGGCGAACACGACGTGCTCGACGCCGTCGAGGCGGCCGTCGTGGCCGGGCTGCTGACCGAACCGGCGCCGGGTGTGGTCCGGTTCGCGCACGCCCTGGTCCGCGACACCCTCTACACCGACCTGGTCGGCGTACGACGCGCACGGCTGCACGCCCGTCTGGCAGAGGTCCTGCGACGGCGCCGTCCGGACGATCTGGCGGCTCTCGCGCACCACTTCACGCGGGCCGCGAACGCGCGGACGGCGGCGCTCGGCGTCGAGTACTCGCTGGGCGCGGCCGATCTGGCCGAGCGGCGCTACGCCCATGACACCGCGGTCGAACTGCTCACCCAGGCGATCGAGTCCTTCGCGCTGATACCCGCCGCCACCATGGACGCCGACACGGCCGGGGGCGCCGCCGACTGCGGCCGGGCCGGGCGGCTGGTCGCCCTGCTCGGGCGGCTGTTGCGGGCCGAGATACGGGCCGGGGCCATCGTGGCCGCGCGACACACCCGGCAGCGCGCCCTGGCGGCGGCCGAGGGGGTCGGGCACGACGAACTGGCGGCAGCGGCCCTCGGCACCTGGATCGGACCGGAGCCGGCCCTGAACGGGGCCCTGAGCGGAGCGCTGAGCGGAGCGCTGAGCGGAGCGCTGAGCGGAGCGCTGAGCGGGCCGTGGGGGCTCGTCGAACCGGCGGCGGTGTACACCTTCGCCGACCGGCTGATCGCACGCGCCGACCTGGACCCGGCCGTCCTCGGCAACCTGCCGCCCAGGCCCGCGGACGAGCGGGAGCGCGGCGGCGACGCCGAGGCCGGGGCCGGGGCCGGTGCCGGGGCCGGGGCGGGCGCCGGTGAGCGGGCGGAGCGGGTGTCGGAGGCGGCGCGGCGGCTGGCCGTCGCCCGCGCGGTCGGGGACCCGCTGCTGCTCTCCTGCGCGCTGACCGTGGCGTCCGCCGTCACGCCCGACGGGTTCCCGGACCGCCGCGAGGCGCTGGCGACCGAACTACGGGTGCTCGGGTACGCGCACGACCTGCCCGCCAACAGCTGGGTGCGGGAGCACATCGGGGCCATGGCCGCCGGCGCCCGTAACGACGTCGCCCAGGTCCGCCGGCACACCGAGGAGGGCCGGGCCGTCGCCCGGCGGCACCGGCTGGCGGAGGCGGAGGCCGTCAACCTGACCACCCTGGCCATGCTGGCCCAGGTCCAGGGCCTCTTCGCCGAGTCCGAGGCCGGCTATGCGGCGGTGCGCGAGCGGCTGCGTTCCCGCGGGTCGCCGTACGGCGACTTCGTGCACGTCCTGGGCCTGACGACCGTACTCCTCGGGCAGGGTCGCCCGCGGGAGGCCGAACCGCTGCTGCGGGCCCTCCTCGCCGATACCGAAGCCGAAGCCGAGCCGGAGACCGAGCGCGAACACATGCGCTCGCGCACCCGCACCCGCACTCACTCCCGCTCGCGCACGCGGGAACCCGAGCGCGAGCCCACCGCCGAGCTCGCTCTCGGGGTGGTCCTCGCCCGGCTGGGCGAGCACGAGCAGGCGCACGCGCTCGGCCGGCGCACCGCGGCCGTCGTCCCCCTCGTACCCGACCACCTGTACGGCATCGCTCTGTCCCTCCGGGCCGAACTCGCCTTCCTGGTGGGCGACATGACCACGGCGCTGGAACTGGTCCCGCTGCTGCTGCCGTTGCGCACCCAGCTCGCCGGTGCCGCCAGCGTCTCGTTCGCCACCCGCCCGTTCGCCCACTCGCTGGGCGAGTTGTACCGGCTGCTCGGCAACGAGGCGGAGGCCGTACGGCAGTTCGCGCACGCGGAGGAGGTGGCGGGGCAGTGGGGTTCCCGGCACCTGGTCGCGGCGGCGCGGGCCGCCGCGGAGGGCAGGGCGGGCCGGAGATGACGTGACCGCGGCCGGGGTCAGGACAGCCGCCACTTCTGGTTGGACGTGCCGGCGCAGTCCCACAGCTGGAGCCGGGTGCCGTTGGCGGTGCCCGCGTCCTTGGCGTCCACGCACTTGCCGATCACGGAGTTGACCAGGTCGTGGGAGCTGTTGAGGTTGAACCGCTGGGCCCAGCCGCCGTTGCAGGTCGCCAGCTGGATGACCGCGCCGTTGTCCTGGGAGGCGTTGGCGATGTCCAGGCACAGGCCCATGGAGCGCACGCTGCCGTCGGACTTGAAGACCCACTTCTGCCAGGCGTCGCCGTCGCACCCCCACAGCCGCAGCGGGGAGCCGTCCTTGCCTGCGTGGGCGCTCACCTCGATGCACTTCGAGGAGGCGTAGCCGACGATCGCGTCGCCGGAGACGGTGGTGGACGAGGCGGGGTGGGTGGCGGCCGGCTTGGACGCCGGCTTGCTCGTCGCCGAACTGCCGCTGCCGCCGCTACCGCCGCTGCCGCTCGTGGTGCCGGCGGCTTGGGTGGTCTTGGTGCCGGACGACTTGTCCGGGTGGGCGGAGTCCGCAACCGAGGTGGTGTGCGAGCCCTTGTCCTTGCCGGACTTCGTGTTCTTCGGGTCGTGCGAGGGACGGCCGCTGCCGGACGGCGACGCGGACGCGGAGCCGGCCGGCTGTGCCGAGGCGCCCTCGGCCAGCTGAGGGACGGCGCCGTCACCGACGGCGGCGGCGTGCGGCGTGGAGTCGTCGTGGTTCGGCAGTGCCATGAACGCGGCGCTGCCGAGGCCGAGGACCAGCAGGGCACAGGCGGCGGCCACGGCTCCGACGAACCGTGCGCCGCGTTCCGGCCGGGCTTCCCCGGAGTCCGCGTCGTCCCTCGCACCGGGCTGGTCCGGCCGGACCACGGGCGACCGGAACAGCCGTCCGACGCCACCGGCGGGCTCGGACTCGGCGGCGGCCGCGGGCGTCGCAGCGGGCGTGCGGTCGGGTGCGGGTGCGCTCTCGCCGTCCGGGGCGGACGAGGCCGCGCGGGGTGCCGGCGGTTCCGTGGCGGGCGCCGGGGAGGCGGGCGTCGCCCCGGCCAGGCGCTCGGACTGGGACTCGGACTCGGTTTCCCGGAGCCACGGCAGCGGCCGTTCCCAGACGGCCGGCTCCTCCGGCGTCTCCGGCTGCCCTGCGCTGTGCTCCATGTCCGCCTGCCCGTCTCCGCGTGTGTTGTGCCCCGGCGCGCGAATCTAGGGGCGCGGCGACGGGTGCCCCGCCGTTCGCCGCGGACTCTGCCCCGCCGAACCGGAAAGCCTTCCCCTGCGGGCCGGTGGGGGTCGCTCGCGCAGTTCCCCGCGCCCCTTGCGCGTACCACCCGACCGCATCCCACACGACCACGCCGGACATCCCACCCGAAAAAACCACCCCAACCCCATCGCCCCCCACCTGACCCGCACAACCCCGTCAGCCCCCCCCCAACCCCATCGACCCCATCGACTCCCACCTGGCCCGCACGACCCCGTCAGCCCCATCGACCCGCACAACCGCGCACCCCGTCAGCCCCATCGACCCGATCAGGCCCGCACGACCCGGTCAGCCCCTCCGGCCCCGCCTGGCCCCTCCGCCCCCTCCAGCCCCTCCGCCCCCTCCGGCCCCGCCGGCCCCTCCGGCCCCGCCAGCCCCGCCAGCCCCGTCGGCTACATCGTTCCCGAGCGTAGGGCGAAGGCGACCGCGTGGGTGCGGTTGCGGAGGCCCAGGCGGTTCATCATGACGCTGACGATGCTCTTGATGGTGCGCTCGGAGTAGTTCAGCTTCTGGGCGATCTCCGTCGTCTCCAGGCCCTCGGCCAGCAGTCGCAGCACGTCGACCTCGCGGGCCTCCAGGCCGGACGTGGTCAGCCCGAGCGGTCCGAGCACGTCGCGCTGGACCGCCCGCAGGTGGTCGACGAGCATCCCCTGGACCGGGAGCGGCAGCGCGGCCCCGCCCTCGGCCACCGCCCGGACCGCCTCCACGACCATGTCGTACGTGGTGTCCTGACGCCACATCACCCCGCGCAGCCCGTGGCGCATCGCGCGCAGCAGGTGGGCGTCGCCGATGTGCCCGGTGACCAGCACGATCCCCAGGCCTGGGTTGGCCGAGCGGGCGGTCACCGACTCCATCAGCAGCACCGTCTCCTCGCTGACTTCCGGCGTGATCATGAGGACCACGTCCGCGTGCCGGTGCTCCTCCTGGGGCACCACCTTCAGCCCCGGGTACCGGCGCAGGCACGAGACGGCCCCCTCGCCGGTGATCGGGTCACCGGCGAGGACTGCGATCGAGATCATCCCCAACGTTCCTGTGTTCCTTCCGGGCATGGGCCGTCGTACCGGAACGGCGCGCGAGGATCGTCGCCGGACCCCCTTAACGCCGACTTGGCGTGTACTTGGCGAAGCTGCCCCTCCGGCCAGGCTTCGCTGTCCGCGGGGGCGGACATCCGCTCACGCCGCACAGGCGCCGACGGCCTCCTGCCTACGCTCCACGCGCGGACTGCCAGACACCGCGCACGCCTGGAATTGCAGCAGAGAAGAGAGCACGTTGAGCACCGTCGTCGCCAAGCGCTCGCCGCGTGCCGAAGGCCCCCCGATGCCGGAGGGCCAGGTGGAACTGGCCGAGCCCCCGGTCCTCGGCGAACCCGCCACCGCCGACTTCGGCTCGGTCATGACGTACCTGCCGATGGGCCTGGGTGCCGGGGCCATGGTGCTGATGTACTCGGTCGGCAGCGGCGGTACGTCCATGTACATGATGACCGGGATGATGGGCATCGCCATGGTCAGCATGACGCTGACCCAGATCGGGCGGCCCGGTGCGGAGCGGCGCCGCCGGATGCGCGCCGAACGCCGTGACTATCTGCGCTACCTCGGCCAGAAGCGGGTCCAGGCCCGGCAGGCGGCCGACGAGCAGCGGACCGCGCTGCTGTGGGACAACCCCGAGGCGTCCGAGTTGTGGGCCCTCGCCGGTGGTCCCCGGCTGTGGGAACGGCGGCCCGGTCACGAGGACTTCGGGCGGGTCCGGATCGGTCTCGCGACCCGCCGTGCGGCACTGGAGTTCCTGCCGCCGCAGACCCGGCCGGTGGAGGACCTGGAGCCGCTGTGCGCGATCTCGCTGCGCCGGTTCACCAAGGCCCACCAGACCGTGCCCCTGCTGCCCGTGCCGGTCTCGCTGCGGCGCTTCACCAGCGTCGAGTTCACCGGCGAGACCGGGGAGGCGGTGGCCCTGGCCCGGGCGGTGCTCGGGCAGCTGGCGGTCTTCCACTCCCCGGACGAGCTGCGGGTGGCCGTACTGGGCGACGAGGCCGCGCGGCGCGAGTGGGACTGGCTCAAGTGGCTGCCGCACAACGCCCATCCGGCGGAGGAGGACGCGGCGGGCGCGGTGCGGCTGGCCGCCGGGGACCACGACGAGCTGATGGACCTGCTCGGGCCGGACGTCCGCGACCGCCCCGACCATGACGCGGCCTCCTCGCCCAGCGTGGCCGAGCCGTTCACGGTGATCGTCGCCCAGGGCGTGCCCGTCCCTTCCGCGTCAAGGCTGTTGGGCGGCGGCATCCGTGGGGTGGTGCTGCTGGACCTCACCGGCGCGGTGCCCGGCGGCCCCAAGGTGCTGCGGCTCACGGTGCGCGGCGGCCGGGTCGACTTCCCGAGCGGTGCCGAGAGCGTCACCGGCCGGGCCGACCGGCTCGGCCCCGTCGAGGCCGAGAACCTGGCGCGGGCGCTCGCCCCGATGCGCACCGGCGGCGTCGTCGACCTGGTGGACCAGCCGCTGGAGTCCGACTTCGACCTGGCCACCATGCTCGGCATCCGCGACGTGCGCGGCTTCGACGTCGCGGCCAAGTGGCGGCCGCGGCTGGCCCAGGAGGCCCGGCTCAAGGTGCCGATCGGGGTCACCGAGGACGGCGAGATCGTCGAGCTGGACCTGAAGGAGTCCGCGCAGGGCGGCATGGGCCCGCACGGGCTGCTGATCGGCGCCACCGGCTCCGGCAAGAGCGAACTGCTGCGCACCCTGGTGACCGGTCTGGCCGCCACCCACTCGTCCGAGATCCTGAACCTGGTCCTGGTGGACTTCAAGGGCGGCGCCACCTTCCTCAACATGGACCGGCTGCCGCACACCTCCGCCGTCATCACCAACCTCGCCGACGAACTCCACCTGGTCGACCGCATGCGGGACTCCATCAACGGCGAGATGATCCGCCGTCAGGAGCTGCTGCGGGAGGCCGGCTACGCCTCGCTCTACGAGTACGAGAAGGCGCGCGCCGCCGGGGTGGGCACCCTCGCCCCGCTGCCCTCGCTGCTGGTCATCGTGGACGAGTTCTCCGAACTGCTCGCCAGCAAGCCGGAGTTCGTGGAGCTCTTCGTCTCCATCGGGCGGCTCGGGCGCAGCCTCGGCGTCCATCTGCTGCTGGCCTCGCAGCGGCTGGACGAGTCCCGGATCCACCGGGTCGAGGGCCATCTGTCGTACCGGCTCGCGCTGCGTACCTTCTCCTCGATGGAGTCGCGCAGCGTGATCGGCACCTCCAGCGCCTACGAGCTGCCGTCCGCGCCCGGCAACGGCTACCTCAAGGTGGACACCACCAACCTGGTGCGGTTCAAGGCCGCGTACGTCTCCGGGCCCGCGCCCGCCGCGCCGGGTCCCGAGGAGACCGCCGGGCGGCAGGGCGTCGTACGGGAGGTGACCGCGTTCGGGCTGGAGCGGCACGGGCCGCCCGCCGGGGCCCGGGAGGCGGAGGAGGCCGCCCGGCTGGTCTCGCTCGCCGAGGAGAACCTGCGCGACCAGGACACCGCGGAGGAGGAGACGGAGGGCGGCGAGGACAGCCTGCTGGAGGTGTTCGTCGGACGGCTGGAGGAGAGCGGCCCGCCCGCCCGGCAGGTCTGGCTCTCGCCGCTGTCCGAGTCGCCGGGCCTGGACCAGCTGCTGCCCGGCATCGTGCCGGACCCGGAGCGCGGCATGGGCGCCGCCGACCCGCGGGTGCAGGGCTCGCTGCGCGTCGCGCTGGGCATGGTGGACCGGCCGTTCGAGCAGCTGCGCGAACTGCTGACCGCCGACCTGTCCGGCGCCGACGGCCACATCGGCCTGGTGGGCGCGCCGCAGACCGGCAAGTCGACGCTGCTGCGCACCCTGATGCTGTCGCTGGCGCTGACCCACACACCCCGCGAAGTGCAGTTCTACTGCCTGGACTTCGGCGGCGGCGGTCTGGTCTCGACGGCCGGGCTGCCGCACGTCGGCTCGGTGGCCACCCGCCTGGAGCGCGACCGGGTGCTGCGCACCGTCGAAGAGCTGACCCAACTCCTGGAACAGCGCGAGCAGTTGTTCACGTCCAGGGGCCTGGAGTCGATGGCCGCCTACCGGGCGCTGCGCGCGGACGGCTCGATCGACGACCCGTTCGGCGACGTCTTCCTGGTGGTCGACGGCTGGGCCACGCTCCGCCAGGACTTCGACGACCTGGAGCAGCGGGTCATGGAACTCGCCGCGCGCGGGCTGTCGTTCGGCCTGCACGTGGTCGCCTCCGCGGTCCGCTGGTCCGAAGTACGGCCCCGACTGCGGGACATGCTCGGCACCAAGCTCGAACTGCGGCTCGGCGACTCGATGGAGTCCGAGGTCGGCTCCCGGGCCGCCGCCGGTGTCCCGCACCGGCCGGGACGCGGTCTGACCAGCTCCGGACACCACTTCCTGTCCGCGCTGCCGCGGCTCGACAGCTCCTCGCGCACCGACGACCTGACGGCCGCCACCAAGGCCGCGGTCGCCGAGATCGACACGTTCTGGACCGGCCCCCGGGCCCCCGGCGTACGGCTGCTGCCGACCCGGCTGGACGCCCGCCGGCTGCCCGCCCCCGCCGACACCCGCGACCTCAGGTTCTGCCTCGGCTGGGACGAGCAGCGGCTCGCCCCCGTCTGGCACGACTTCGGCACCACCCCGCACCTGCTGGTCTACGGCGACGGCGAGACCGGCAAGACCAACGCCCTGCGCCTCGCCATCCGCGCCATCACCGCCCGCTACCGTCCGGAGGAGGCGAGGATCCTGCTGGCCGACCCCGGCCGCGGGCTCCTCAAGGACGTCCCCGAGGAGTACCGGGTCGGATACGTCGTCGACAACGACGCGCTCGGCAAGCTCGCCGACAGCGCCGCCGTGTCGGTGGCCAAACGGGCCCCCGGTGCCGACGTCACCCCGGAGCAGCTGGAGAAGCGGGACTGGTGGAGCGGTCCGCTGCTGTTCGTCCTCGTCGACGACTACGACCTCTTCGCCGGCGCGCCCGGCACGCCCTCCCCGATGATGCCGCTGGTGCCGCTGCTCGCGCAGGGCGCCCACATCGGGCTGCACCTGGTCGTGGCCCGCTCCACCTCCGGCGCCATGCGGTCCGTGATGGACCCGCTGATCCGCCGCATGTGGGAGCTCGGCAACCCGGCGCTGCTGTTCTCCTACCCCAAGGAGGAGGGCAAGTTCATCGGCGAGGCCAAGCCCCGCACCCTGCCCGCCGGCCGTGCCCAACTGGTCACCCGGCGCACCGTCCAGCTCGTCCAGACCGGCCTGGTGTCGGCGGCCCCCGTCCCCACAGGAGCACGATGACCACCGCCCCGGCCACCACCGCACCGGCCGCCAACGCACCGGCCGCCAACGGCACCACCAGCGCGGCACCGCAGCCCGTCCGGGCCGCCGAGGTCTGCCGGCTCACCGTGGAGGCACCGGCCGGCCGGGCGGACCTCGCCGTCCCGGTCACCACCCCGTTCTCCGCCCTGCTGCCGGTGCTGCTGCGCCAGGCGGTCGGCCCCGACCTCCAGGGCACGCCCTGGATCCTGCAACGGCTCGGCGCCGACCCGCTCGACCCGGAGGCGACCCCCGAGAGCGCCGGACTGCGCGACGGCGACGTGCTGCACCTACGTCCCGCCGACGCGGCACTGCCCGCCGTGCACTTCGACGACGTCTCCGACGGTGTCGCGCACACCGTCGGCGCCGGATCCGGCCGCTGGCGCCCCGGACTCACCCGCGACCTCGGTCTCGCCCTGTCCTGCCTGGCGCTCGCCGCGCTCGCCGCCACCCTGTTCGGCGCGGGCCCCGGCCCGCTCACCTCCGCGGCGGCCGGGGCGGTCGCCCTGGTGCTGGCCGCGGCCTGCGTGGCGGCGGCCCGCGCACAGGCCGACCGCGGCGGCGTCCTGGTCGCCGGGGTCGGCGCGTTCGGCTTCGCCGCGCTGGCCGGGACGACCCTGCGGGAGGGCCCGTCCGGCGGGTTCGCGCCGGGCACCACGGGAACACTGCTGGCCGCCGGGTTCGTGGTCGCGCTGGCCGGCCTGCTGCTCGCGCTGGGCGCACTGCCCCTCGTCGTCCCCGGCACCGTGCTGCTCACGGCGGTCGCCGCCGCGATCGGCGCGGGACTCGCCCGGGCCACCGGGCTGCACGGCCTCCAGGCCGCCGCGGTGGTCGCGGTGGGCCTGTTCGTGCTGGGACACCTGGCCCCCCGCCTCGCCCTGCGCACGGCCCGGCTGCGGGTACCCCAGCTCCCCCACGACGCCGAGGAACTCCAGCTCGACATCGAGCCCGAGCCCGGCGAGGCCGTGGCGAGCCGGGTCGCCGTCGCGACCGCCTGCCTCGACATGATCAGCATCTCCTCGGCACTGGTGTGGGCGGTCGCGCTGTGGCTGCTCGCCGACCGCGAGCACGGCTGGGCCGGCTGGCTGCTCCCGCTCTCGCTGAGCCTGGCCGTCCTGCTCCGCGCCCGCGGCACCAACGGCACCCTCCAGCGGGTCCCCGCCGTGCTGGCCGGCGCCTACGGCCTCGGACTCGTCCTCATCGTCCGGGTCGCCCCCACCGGCCCCGGCGGCCGGGCCGCCGTCCTCGCGGTACTGCTGGCCGCCGCCCTGCTCCTGCTGGTCGGCGCCTGGCGGCTGCCACGGGCCCGGCTGCTGCCCGTGTGGGGGCACTTCGGCGATCTGCTGGAGACCCTCACGGCGGTCGCGCTGCTGCCGCTGCTGCTCCAGGTGCTGCACGCGTACGGCTACTTCCGCGGCCTCGCGGGCTAGGGACGGCGGCATCCATGCAGACGCGACGCGATCACGTACAGGCCTACCAGTTCGCCATGGGCCGCCTGGCCTCCGCCCTGGTCAGCGGCGACCCCGGCCGGGGCGACAGCCCGACCCGGCGGTCCGCGCTCGGTTCGGTCTTCGGGGTGGGCATGGCGGTGCTGCTGTGCGCCGGGTTCGGGGTGTACGGGCTGATCTCGCCCGCCGCCAAGGACGACTGGCGCAAGGACGGGGCGATCGTCCTGGAGGAGGACACCGGCAACCGGTACGTGTACGCGGGCGGCGAGCTGCGCCCCGTACGCAACTACGCCTCCGCGCTGCTCATCGCGGGCGAGCGCGCCGCGCCGGAGACGGTGTCCGCGAAGTCCCTGGCCGGGGTCCCGCACGGCACCCCGGTCGGCATCCAGGGGGCGCCGGACACCGTACCGACCACATCCGCACTGGCGACCGGCGCGTGGGCACGGTGCCTGCCGGGGCAGGGAGCGGACGGCACGGGCGGCGGCGGAGCAGGGGCCGGTGGCACGAGCGCCGGTGGCACGGGCGCGACCGGAGGGAAGGCGTCGGGCGGGAAGGAATCTGCCGGTACCGGCAAGGAGTCGGCCGGCCAGGCGTCGGGCGGCAAGGAGTCGGGGGGCCAGGCGTCGGGCGACAAGGCGTCGGGCGGCCAGGGAGGGGCCGGCAAGGGTTCCGGGGGCACGGGGCAGGCGCTGCTCTTCGGTGGTTCCGCCGCCGGGCTCCTCGCGCTGCCCGCCGACCGGCAGGTGCTGCTCGCCGGGCCCGGCAGCACCCGGTATCTGCTGCTGCGCGGCGTCAAGTACCCCGTCCCCGGCGACTCCACGCTGATCGCCCTCGGTCTGGACGACCAGGTCGCCCTCCCCGCCACCGCCGACTGGCTGGCCGCCGTGCCCACCGGCGCCGCGCTCACCGCGCCCGTACCGGCCGGCGCCGGCAAGCCGGCCGGGCAGGTCGCCGGTCAGACCGCGCAGGTCGGCCAGGTCTTCCGCACCAGCACCGGCGGCACCGCGCACTACTACGTGATGCGTTCGGACGGAGTCGCCCGCGTCAACGCCACCGAGTACGCCCTGCTCGCCGCCCGCCCCGGCGCTCCGGCAGCGCGGCAGGTCGGGCAGTCGGACATCGCGGTCGCCCCGGTCTCGGCGGACGGCGGCGCCACCACCGGCCGGGTACCGGACCTGACCGGTGTCCGCGCGCTGGCCGACGGCACGGTATGCCTGACGGAAGCGGCGGACGGCCGTACCCGGATCACCATGGGCGTCCCCGGTGCCGGGGGCGTCGTCCTGCCGGCCGGCGACGGTGTCCTGGCCGTCCCGGACGGCTCCTCGTCGGCCACCCGGGCCGAGTACCTGATCACCGAGCAGGGCCTGAAGTACCGGATCGCCGACACCGACGCCGAGAAGGCCCTCGGGTTCGGCGACGGCAAGCACCGGCTCACGCTGCCCGCGGGCGTCCTCGCCCTCGTCCCCGACGGTCCGGCGCTCAGCCGCGCCGCCGCGGCGAAGGGCTGAGCCCGGTGGCCCGGCTCCGCCTCCGCTCCACCCCCGTGGGCGACGCCCTGCTGATCCACCCCAGGGGCAGGTTCGACGACCGGGCGGCCGCGTTCGCCGACGGGATCGCCGAGGACCCGCTGCACACCCTCGCCGTGGTGGACCTGCCGGGCGACGCCATCGCCACGGAGTGGGAGGCGGTGGCCCGGCTGCTGTCGTCCGCGCGGTACGGCAGCCCGCGGCTGATCTTCGGGCGGGGCACCCCGGACGACATCCGTACGGCCTGCCAGCGCATCGCCGACCGGCTCGAACGCGAGGTGCTCGCCCCCGGCGGCGACCTCGTACCGACCGTCGGCGGCGGCCTGTTCGTGCCCGGCGACGACGGCGCGGCCTGGCTGCGGTTCCGGCCCGGCCATGACCCCGAGCCGGTGGCGCAGCGCTTCCCCAAACCGCACTGGGAGTTCTCGGCACCGGCCCGCACCCAGCAGGCCGGGCCGCACACCGTCGCCCAACCGCTGCCCGCGGGCGTGTGGTTGCGGCACACGGACCCGGATCCCCTGGCCGCGCACCACCGGCGCGCGGTCGAGGCCGTGGCCACCGACCCACATCGCTACCTGGTCGTCCTCGGGAGCCCCGGCACGCCACCGCTGTCCCTCGACGACCTGACCCGCTTCTGGGACACCACCGTGCTCCCCGGCGCCCGCCCCGCGGTGCGCTTCGTCCTGTACGGCGCCCTCGACGTGCCCGGCGGCCGCGCCGCCTCCGGGCAGGCACTCGCCGACGCCCTCGGCCACCCGGCCGTCCTGTACGACGGCCTGCCCGACGACCGGACCGAACCGGCCGAGACGACCTGTCTCCCCCGCGCTTCCGTTCCACCGGTACCGGACCGCGCGCCCGCGCCGCCCGTCCGCACGGAGTCCGTAGCCGCCGACGCCCCGGACACCGCAGCCGACACCGCCGACACGACGGACCTCTCGGAGGCACCGACCGTCCGCAACGCGACCAGCGGCGGCGCGGCGGACCTCGACGACGCACCCACCGTCCTCAGCAGAACCCGCGCCACACGGAACAGAAGCCAGACCGACACATCGCCAGAGGCCGGAGAAAGAGAAAGGGAAAGGGAAGCAGCCTCGACATCGGGATCGACACCGGCACCGACACCGACACCGGATCGGCTTCCGGCAACGACGCCTGAACCGGCGTCAGTTCCAGCAACGGGGCCGACGTCGGCACTGCCCCCTGCCGGGGCTCCCGCAGCACCGTCCCCATCAACCCTGATCCCGGTGACAACGCCGGCATCACCCCAGCTCCCGACAGCGGAGTCGACATCGCGATCGGCCCCACAGCCCCGCCCCGTCCTCTCGTCCGAACCCGCGCCTTCCGCCGAACCCGTGCCCCCGATCACCCCCACACCCTCAACCAAGGCCGTACACAACACCGAAGCCGGACCCACGGCCGAAGCACTGCCCACGGCCGAAGTCACGCCCACGGTCGGAACCGCGCCCACAACCGGAGCCGTGCCCACAGCCGCAGCCGGGCCCTCCATCCAAACCGGCCCCCCGGTCGGAGCCGTCCCCCCGGCCGGCCCGATGCCCACGCCCGGAGTCGCGCCCACGCCCGGAGTCGTTCCCCCCACCGCAGCCGCGCTCTCCACCGAAGCCGGCCCCACGGCCGGAGCCGTCTCCCCGATCGAACCCGCGCCTCCCACGGGAGCCGCGCCCTCCGCCGAAACCGCGCCCTCCGCCGCAGCCGGACCCGCCGTCACGGCCGTCACGGCCGCCCCGGCGTCCGCGCCCTCGCCCTCGCCCTCGCCCGCCGCAGCCGTCGCTCCTTCCGCCCCAGTGCAGCGGCCCGTGCCCCCTGCCTCGCCACGGTTTCGGTTGGAGTCCGCCGCGCCGGAGCCGGATATCGGGGTTATCGGGGATATCCGGGATATCGGCGACGTCCACGACGTCGGCGTTCCGTCGTCGGTGGTCGCCCCGGGGGCCGAGCCCGCCGCCGGGTCGTCGGCGGTGGCACGAACGGGGGCCGTGCGGGTGCAACCCGTGCCGCGGGCCGCCGCCTCCGCGCTGCCGCCGGAGCGCGGTGTCGCGCAGGAACGGGACTGGATGCGCCGGACCTTCAGCGAGCAGTACAACGCCCTGGCCGGCTCGGTCTCGCGCGTGATGTCGGAGTCGCCCGGACTGCGCGGCGGGTCCAGGACGGAGGCCGCGGACGCGCTGACCGACCTGGTCGCCGTACGCCTCTACCTGTCCGGCGATCCCCGCCGGGCCGACGCCGCCGTGCGCGAGGCCGTACCCGGACCGCATGTGCCGTTGGCGCGCTGTGTGACCGCCGGGCTGCGGCGGCTGCCCTCCTACCGAGGTCCGGCCCTGCTGCGCACCCGGCTCGGTGACGCGGAGCGCGCCTGGTACCGCGAGGGCAGGCTGGCCACCGAGTGGGCCTTCTGCCACGCCCGTACGTCGCTGCACCCCGGCCCGCGCGGCAGCGGCGCCACCGACGTCCTGATCTGGTCGATGACCGCGCGGCGGACCAGTTCCCTCGACGCCGCCGTCCCCGACCGGGTGGTGTTCCTGCCGGGCACCGTCTTCAGGGTGCTGCGTGCCGATGGCACCGCCGTGCTGATGCGGGAGCTGTCGCCGTCGGAAGCGGCGGAAGCGGCGGAAGCCGCGAAGGCCGCGAAGGACGTCCATGGCGGCCAGGGCGGCGACGTCGTGGCGGCGAAGCTCGACGAGATCGCCGTCAAGGGCCTGGAGAAGATCCTGGACGCGCTGGAGCGGACCGGCACCGACGCCGCGGCCGAGAGCGCCGACCCGCCCGGACTGATCGTCATTCCCCGTACGGTCCGCACAGAAGGAGCCGAGTCGTGAGCAGGCAGGTGCTGCTGGTCTCCCCGGACCGTCCGGGCGCCCACCGTACGATCGGCCTGGCGCTGGCCGAGGCGGCGGAGGGGGCGCTGGTCACGATCGCCCCCGGCCGGTACGAGGAGGCGCTGGACATCGTCCGGCCCGTGACCCTGGCCGCGGAGGGCGGCGCCGGAACCGTACAGGTGCACGCGACCGCCGGAAGCACGGTCGTGGTGCGGGCCGAGGCCGTGCAGCTGTCCGGGCTCGTCCTGTCGGGCGCCGACCGGGAGGCCCCGGTCCTCGACCTGCGGCGCGGGCAGTCGGCTCTGGACGGCTGCCGGATCGAGGGCGCGGCGTGGACGGCCGTACTGGCCTGGGACGAGGGCACGCTGGCCGCCCGCGGCTGCCGGGTGACCAACCCGCACGGCGCCGGCGTGGTGGTCACCTCGCCCGGCGGCAACGT
This sequence comes from Streptomyces fuscichromogenes, assembly GCF_014645815.1. Classification (GTDB taxonomy): domain Bacteria; phylum Actinomycetota; class Actinomycetes; order Streptomycetales; family Streptomycetaceae; genus Streptomyces; species Streptomyces fuscichromogenes. The sequence goes on from NZ_BMML01000006.1 coordinate 109,283, forward strand.
GCTGTCCGGCACCGAGATCACCGAGGCCGGCTCCTCGGCCGTGGTGGTGGCCGAGCACGGCCGCCTCGACATCCGGGACTGCCGGCTCGACCGCCCCCGGGGCAACGGCGTCTGTGTCAACGGCAACGCCTCCGCGACCGTCGAGGGCACCCTCGTCACCGGCAGCGGCAAGCCCGCCATCGCCGTCGAACAGGAGGCGCGCGCCGCGCTGCTCCGGGTCACCGTGACCGGCAGTACCGCGCTGGACGCCTACCTGACCGGCCGGGGCGAGACCACGCTCACCGACTGCGCGTTCTCCGGTTCCGGCGGGCAGTCCGTGCACATCGCCGAGGGCGCCGCGCCGCACCTGCGCGGTTGCAAGGTCAGCGGCGCGGCCCGCAGCGGCGTCCAGGTCACCGGGGGTGCCCGGCCCCGCCTGGAGGACTGCGAGATCACCGGTACGCCGGTCGGCCTGTACGTCACCGGCGCGGGGACCGCCGTCAGGGCGACCGGGCTCGTCGTCCGGGACGCCACGACCGCCGCCGTACAGGCCGCCGACTCGGGCACGGCCGAACTGGAACGGCTCACCGTCACCGGCACCGCCTCGGGTGCCGGGGTCCGGGCGCAGGGCGGTGCCCGGGTGACGCTGCGGGACGCCGGGATCGCGATGACCGGCGGTGGCCGGGGGACGACGGCGCCGGGGCTGGGGCTGACCGGGTCGGCGAGCGCGTTCGTGGCCGGTTCGGTGCTGCGCGGGTGCCCTGCGGTCGTCGGCGAGGACTCGGAACTGACCGCGCACGACACCGAGTTCACCGGTTCGCCGGGCGACGCGGTGCGGGTGCTGGCGGGCGGCTCGTTCACCGCCGTCGGGTGCCGGATGACGGGCGCGGGCGGTCAGGGCGTCAACGCCCACGCCGACGCCCGCACCGACCTCAGCAACTGTGCGATCCAGGACAACGCCGGCGACCGGCCCGCGCCTGCCGGCCGCGCGGGCGACGACTTCGACGGGCGCGAAGGGCACGGCGGGAGCTTCGGCAGGGACGGCGGACACAGCGGAGGCTTCGGCACGGACGGAGGCGGTGCCGGTGGCGGAGGCGGAGGAGGAGGCGGTACCGGTACCGGTACCGGTACCGGTGGCCCGGACGGTTCCGGGACCCCCGACCCGTCGGCCGCCCCGGACGTCTCCCGCTCCGCCGCCACCGGACCGCTCGCCGAACTGGACGCGCTGGTCGGCCTGGAGAGCGTCAAGCTGGAGGTCACCGGGCTGATCAACCTCAACAAGATGACCAAGCGGCGCACCGAGATGGGCCTGCCGATGCCCCCGATGAGCCGGCACCTCGTCTTCGCGGGGCCGCCCGGCACCGGCAAGACCACCGTGGCCCGCCTCTACGGCGCGGTCCTCGCCGAACTCGGCATCCTCGGCCAGGGGCACATCGTCGAGGTGGCCCGTGCCGACCTGGTCGCCCAGATCATCGGCGGAACCGCCATCAAGACCACGGAGGTCTTCAACCGGGCGCTGGGCGGGGTGCTCTTCATCGACGAGGCGTACACCCTGACCAACCAGTCGCGGGGCACCGGGCCGGACTTCGGCCAGGAGGCCGTCGAGACGCTGATGAAGCTGATGGAGGACCACCGCGACGAGATCGTCGTCATCGCGGCCGGCTACTCCGAGCACATGGACCGCTTCCTCGCCTCCAACCCCGGTATGGCCTCCCGGTTCGCCCGGACGATCGAGTTCCCCAACTACTCGCCGGAGGAACTGGTCACCATCGTCCGGGGCCTGTGTGCCAAGCACTACTACGAACTCTCCGAAGACGCCCTGGGCGCGCTGTCCCGCTATTTCGAGGACGTCCCCAAGGGCCCGACCTTCGGCAACGGCCGGGTCGCCCGCCAGGTCTTCGAGTCGATGATCGGCGCCCAGGCCTCCCGCCTGGCCACCCATCCGCCGGGCCACGACAACGAACTGAGCCTACTGACCGCCGCAGACGTCACCCCGGCCCCCAGGCCTCCGGCCACCACCCCCACCCCTCCCCCACCCCCGCCCGCACCCGCACCCGCACCCGCTGCGCTCCCGGCGCCCGTGCCCGTGCCCGCGGCCGCCGACGGCGAGTCCGCCCCACAGGGGCCACCCGCACCCGACCACGAAACCGTCACGGGTGGTGCGGGCGGGAACACAAAGGCCGAAGGCGAAGGCGAAGCCGAGGCCACGGCCCCCACCCTCACCCCCACCCGCCACCTCACCACCCTCACCGCCCTCACCCCCGTCACCGAAGCCCTGGCCGCCCGCCTGGACACCCTCGTCAAGCTCGGCCAGGGCACCGCAGGCCTCGCGGACGTGATCCTGGAAGGCCCCCCGGGCAGCGGACGCCGGGCGGTGGCCGCCGCGTACGGGCGAGCCCTCGCCGAGCTCGGGGTCGTACCCTCCGGCGCGTTCACGCACGTACCGCTGTCGGCGGTCCCGGCCCGCTGGGCCACCCAGCCGCGCGCGTTCCTCGCCGACGTCTTCCGGCGCGCGGCTGGCGGCCTCCTGGCGGTGACGGCCGACCCCGCCTTCGAGTCCCGCCCGGAGCCCGAACGGCAGGCGGTCGTCGACGCGTTGGCCGTGGAAGCGGCGGCCCGTGACCCGTACGGCCCGGTGCTGGTGCTCTGCGGCGGCGCCCCGCGCCTGATGGAGCTGCTGCGCGCCCGTACCGATCTGGCCGGGGCGTTCGCCGAGTACCTGCGGCTGCCGGCCTGGACCGGCGCGGATCTCGCGGAGCTGACCCGGCGGCGGCTCACGGCCCTGGGCTTCGACGTGCCCGACGACGTCCGCGGCGCACTGGCCGCGCAGGACCCGGCGCACGGCGCGTACGGCGCGCACCGGCTGGCGGACCGGATCGCCGTCCGCGCGGGCGCCCCCGCGCTGGTCCTCGCCGACCTGGCGGGCGAACTCCCGCTGGCGGAGGCGCTGGTGGCCGGCTGACGGGCCGCAGGGACAGAAAATCACGGCCGGTGGGGCAGGGAGTCCGGTTTCCGGCCCCGGGCCCGCGCCGCCCCGGACCACCATCACGAACGACGACCCCCACGTCCCCGGCACGAGAGGAACGGCCATGGCCGCCAACACGAACACATCGGTCGACACTTCGGGCATGCGGATCGCCCAGGGCAGCTTCCAGACCGCCCTGGACGAGGTCAACAACACGTACACCCAGATGCAGAGCCAGATCGAGGCGCTGCGCTCCAGCTGGACCGGTGACGCCTCCAGCACCTTCCAGAGCGCCATGGACACCTGGCTCACCGACTTCGGCACGGTGAAGCAGCAGTTGGAGCTGATGCTCAGCAAGCTGCAGGCGAACACCGGGAGTTACGACACCACGCACCAGCACACCACGGACGCGGCCACCCAGCTGCACAAGAGCATGTCGACCCCGCTGCCCGGTTTCTGAGCCCCGTTCTCCACCACCACCCCCGCACACACGAGGAGCGACCATGCCTACGTACACCGTCAACATGAACCAGGTCGAGTACGTGGTCGGCGAGATGACCGCGATCAGCGGGAAGATCCAGGCGGCGCTGACCGAGCTGGACGACAGCGCCAAGGTGCACCTGAGCGAGTGGACCAGCGACGCCCGCGCCACCTACGACATCGCCAAGGCCAAGTGGGACGCAGCCGCCGCCGACATGGTGACCCAGGCCCAGAACGCCACCAACGCCCTCGGCCAGATCAACGAGTCCTACTACGCGGGCGAGCGGCACGGCGTGAGTCTCTGGGAGCAGTGAGATGGCGAACGAGACCGCCGACAGCGACCACAGCAACGACCCGAACATCAACAACAACGACTACGGCAACAGCAACAGCGGCTCGGGCAACAGCAACTCCGGCGACCACCACTACCACGGCGGCACGGACGTCCTGCACGTCCCGGGCATCCTGAGCGACCTGCACCCCTTCGTGCCGCCGCCGGTACCGGGCGGCGACGGGCACAACGGGACCTCCGTCAGCACGCCGTCGCTGGACCTGTTCGCCTCCAACATCGACCTGTTGATCCAGCCGGTGCGCGACGTCGCCACCAAACTGACCGATGTCTCGGTCGCGCCGGGCGCCTTCTACCACGCCAACGTGATGCGCACGACGGTCAACGGCCCGAACGCCGACGCCGGTCTCAAGAAGAGCTACGGCGACGCCCTGTCGGCGCTGGTCCGAGGCCTGACGGACCTGCGGGACGGGGTACGGGGGCTGAGCCACAAGTACGCCACGACCGAGGACGCCAACGGCATGAGGGCCCAGGACCTCGCGGACGCCTTCACGACGACCACCGCCGACTTCAACGCGATGATGACGTCGAACGGCGGCAGCGGCATGACCACCACCACCGGTACCGGCAACCCGAACAGCAACAGCGGGTCCGGCAACTCGAACACCACCACCTAGGCGCGCTCCGCGGGAGGGCGAAAGTGCCGGACTACAACAGCGGCGGCTTCCACCAGGGCGACGACGGGACGATCTTCGGGAACCCGGACGGCACGGCCACCGGAAGCGTCACGGACTACGACAACTGGGACTGGAAGCAGATCAAGGCCGCCGTCTACGGCATGTCGTCCGGCGTCTCGACCGACGCCAACATCGCGCACGCGCGCGCGATCGCCAACCCGCAGTCGCTGCTGGACGCGGCGAACGCCTTCTTCCATGTCCAGCGCACCCTGGAGGGCGTCACCAAGAGCCTGGTCGACCAGGCCAAGGCGCTGGCCGGCGACAACGGCCCGTGGGGCGGCACCGCCGCCGACTCCTTCCTCGACATGATGACCAACTTCTCCCGACAGGTGAAGGCCAACGCCGACGTCCTGTCCGGCGGTTCGACCGGCGACCACTCCATCCCGCACCAGCTCGCCAACAACGCGATCTCCTTCCAGAGCGCGCAGAACAAGCTCGCGGAGATCGACTCGTTCTACGCCGACGAGGCCCAGCGGATGGGCGTCACGCCGATGGCCGACGGGCTGATCCCGATCAGCCAGAAGCCCGAACTCGTCGCGATGATGACCGACGACATGCGCGCCGTCCTGAAGAGCCTGGCGCACTCCTACCAGGTCACCACCGACGCCATCGTGAACCCGACGCCGGTGACCTCGCCGACCGACAACCCGAACGACTCCGGTGACGACAACGGTCTTTCGGACCCGAACCTCGATCCGAACCTGGATCCCGACCTGAGCGGCGGATCCGACTCCGGCATCGGCGGCCTGGGCGACACCGGAAACCTGTCGGATCTCTCCGGCTACCCCGACACCGGCCTGGACAGCGGACTCGGCACCGGCGACGGCATCGGCGACGTCGGCGACCTCGGCGCGCTGGACGGCTCCGGCGACCCCACCTCCTACCCCGGCGACCTCGGCCTGGACGGCGGTACGGACAGCGGGCTCGGCACCGGCGACGGCATCGGCGACCTCGGTGACCTGGGCGATCTCAGCGGCCTCGACCCGTCCGCGATCGACAGCGCGCTCAACCCGCTCTCCTTCCCCGCCCTGGGGAGCCTGGGCAGCCTGGCCGGCCTGGGCAGCAGCGGTCTCGGGGCCGACGGCGAGAGCGCGCTGGGCGGTCTGTCCACGGCCGACCCGGCCGCCTTCGGTGACACCGGGCTGGACGACGGTCTGGGCGACGGCCTCGCCGACGGCCTGTCCTCCGACGCCCTGTCCCCGTCCCAGCTGGCGACGTCCTCCGGGATGCCGTACATGCCGGGGATGGGCGGCAGCGGCGCGAACGGCGCCGGTCTCACCTCCGAGCCCACGGACGCCTCGGGGCTGCTCGACTCCAGCGCGGACCCCTGGGAGGGCGAGGAGGCCCCCGGCGACGAGGTCGGCTCGGAGCTGGGCACGGCGGCCGGCGGCGAGGGGCTCGGCACGGCCGGGATGCCGTACCTGCCGGCCATGGGCGGCATGGGCGGCGCCTCGGGCGCGGGCCGGGACGGCGCCGGCGAACGCAGCGACGCCTCCGGTCTGCTCGACGGGAGCGCCGAGCCGTGGGAGGGCGCGGAGGAGTCCGAGTCCGGTGCCGACGAGGCCGGCTCCCCCACCGGAGCCCTGCCCGGAGTGCCGTACCTGCCCGGCTTCGGCATCACCACAGGCACCACAAGCACCACAAGCACCACAAGCAGCACAGTCACCACGAGCGCCACGGGCGCCACGGGCCGTGCGGAGGGCCGGACCGGCGAACGCGTCGCCGAGCCGGCCGCCGCGGAAGGGAACACGGCCGAGGAGAACACGGCCGAAGCGGCCGAGCGGACCACGGGCGCGGAGAGCGCGGCTCCCGGTACCGCCGCAGCCGGACCGGCCACCGCGTCCGCCGCCCCCCGCACCGCCCCGGTCGCCGTCGGTTCCGACGGCCTGCCGGTGCCCGCCGGCGAGCACGGCGACGGCTCCGCCACGGCGGCGCGGCCCCTGCCCGACGACGGCGAGGAGGACTTCTCCGTCTGGGAGGTCGGGACCGGCGCGGGCGCGTTCGTCCCGCTGCTGTGGGCGCTGAACGGTGACGGGGAGCGGGAGGCGGACCCCGAACAGGGCGTGTCCGCCGAGCCGCGCACCACCTGGCAGCCGGACCGCACCGCCACCGGGTCACCGGCCGCTACCGGCACCGCCGTCCGCGGCGAGGCGCTGTGCGGCGACGGCGGCCCCGAACCGGAGGAACCCGAGGAACCCGAGGAACCCGAGGAGTCGGCGGAGGCCGGGTCGGAGCCGGACCCGGAACCGGCCGCCCGCGGCATCGCCGACCTGCTGGTCCAGCACCAGAGCACCTGGGGCAGCGTCCCCGGCGACTCCACCGCCACCCTCTGACCCGGCCCGCGAGGAGACCAGTTCCCGTGCCCAGCCCGTACGACCAGCAGATCGAGGATCTGCTGGACCAGTACCGCCGCCAGCGTGACGAGGCCGCCGCGACCCGGCGCCGGATCAACGAGACGACGGCGACCGTGACCGCCCCCCGGCAGACGGTGAAGATCACCGTCGGCGCCCAGGGGGACGTCACGGCCATCGAGTTCCCCACCGGCGCCTACCGCCGGATGGCCCCCAAGGAACTGGCCGACGTACTGCTCACCACCCTGCGGCAGGCCAGGGCCGAGGCGCTGGAGGGCGTCTCGGGCGTGCTCGCCGAGCGGTTGCCGCCCGGGGTGACCGTGCCGGACCTGCTCCAGGGCCGGGTCGACCCGGCCGCCGTACTGCCCGAGGACCCGGCGATGCCGGACTCCGTACGCGACTACGTCGACCACGGCTTCCAGGGAGAGACCCATGAGTGACGGCAGCACCTTCTCCGTCGACACCGCCCGGCTCGGCCAGTCCGCCCCGCAGATGGTGGAGCTGGCCGCGCGGATCCGGTCCATCGCCACCAAGCTGGACGGCCGGCTGGAGTCGCTCGGCGCGTGCTGGGGCGACGACGAGAGCGGACGGCAGTTCCTGGAGCAGTACGCGGAGCCCAAGCGGCAGCTCAGCGAGGGCATCATGGGCGCCGGGAACGTGCTGGACAGCACGGTCGACGGCATCAGCACCATGGCCAAGGGGTTCGCCCGGACCGAGGAGGCGAACGTCGAGGCACTGCGCGCCATCACACCGTCCACGGGCTCCGTGACGACGGGCGGCGACTCCTCGCCGCACCGCACCCGGCGGTGAACTCCCTTCCATGAGCGTCGAGATGCCCCCCGAGCTGGCCTGGGTCGCCCGGCTGGCGGTCGGTCAGGCCTGGCCCAAGGGCAACGAGGACAACCTGCACGCCCTCGGCCAGGCGTGGAACGACGCCGCCCAGGAACTCAAGGGCATCAGCGGGCAGATCGGCGCGTCCGGCAACGGGGTCCTGGAGAGCGTGGGCGGCCAGGTCGCCGACGAGTTCCGGTCCTTCGTGACCCAACTGGAGGCCAGCCTCCCGGAGATGGCCGAGTCCGCGAACCAGCTGGGCAAGCTCGGCAAGCACACCGCCGTCCAGGTCGAGTACTCCAAGTACATGATCCTCGGCCAACTGATCCTGCTGGCCGCGCAGATCGCGGAGTGGATCTTCTTCGCGCCCGAGGTCATCCCGCTCGCCATCACGGCGGCCCGGATCGCGGTGAAGATGATCCTGCGCCGGCTGCTCATCTCGGTCGCGACCGGTGTCGCCATGAACGTCGGCCTCGACGTCGCCGTCCAGACCATCCAGTTCCTCAAGGGCGACCGTACCGAGTGGTCCACCGACAACACCGTCTCCGCCGTGGTGTCGGGCGCCATCGGCGGGGCCGTGGGCGGCATCTTCTTCGGTGCCGGCAGCGTCCTCGCGCCGAAGTTCGCGCACTCGCTGCTCGGCAAGGGCATCCTCGGCGCGGCGACCGGCATCGGCACCTCCGCGATCATGTACGGCATCTACCACAGCGGGGAGGACGAGTTCGGCACGTCCATCAGCGCGGGTGCGCTGGGCGCGCTGGGCGGTGGCGGCAAGCGGCGGTTCGGCGGCAAGGACGACACGGTCAAGGTGGACCCCGTCCACGTGAACGTGCCGAACGCGCTCAAGCTCAGCCTGTCGGGTCTGTCCGACCTGCCCGGCCTGCTCTCGGCCGAGAAGCCGGCACAGCTGTCCGGCACCGGGACCTTCAAGGAGTCGACGCGGAGCACCGGCACCACCGAGAAGAACGTGACACGGACCGGGACGGGGACGGGGACCGGGCAACAGAGCACCGGGCAACAGAGCACCGGCACCCAGCACACCACCGAGTCGACCCACGGCACGTCCACCTCCGCGGCCGCCTCCGCGTCCACCTCCACGGCCGTCACAGGCGCACAACACGCACACGAGCAGGGGCTGCCGGGGTTCTCGACCACCGTCAGGTCCACGTCGAGCACCACGCAGCCGCACGCCGAGGGCGGGACGGCGACACGCACCGGTACGGCGTCCGGTACCCAGACCCGCGTCACCACCGGGGGCGGCGGAGTCACCGGCACCGGAACCGCCCGCCCGTCCACTGCGGGCACGGGCACAGGTACAGGTACAGGTACAGGCACGGGCACGGGTACGACCGGGTCGGCGCCGTCCGTCCGTACGGAGACCGGTGGATCCGCTCGTAACGAGCCCGGCGCGTCCGTCCGTACCCAGACGGAGACGAACACGCCGCCGTCCGCCGCCACCCGCACCCAGACCGGCCCGGAGTCCGCCAGGACCCCGCAGACCACCAGCACCACCGGCACCGCGGGCGCGGCCAGGCCGACGGCGTCCAGCACCGTCACCACATCCTCGTCGGCCACCGCGGGCGGCACCGACACCGAGGCCGGCGGCGCCTCGCGTACGACCGCCGCCGTATCGGAGACCGGCGCCGTACCGAAGACCGTGGCCGCGACCGCCGGCGCCACCGCCGCACCCGGCCATGACGGTGCCGCCACACCCCACCGGCAGGACTCCGCCCCGGCCCCGGACCGCACTCCGGACCCCACCCCGCCCCCCGGCGGTGACCGGGCCGGACGGGCTCCGGCGCCCCGGATGCGGCTCGACCGTACGCCTCGCTTCGTCGTGCGCTCCAGCTTCGAGGCCCGCCGGTTCGTGTACCGGGGCGAACCGGTCACCGATCTGACGGTGCGGGTCGCCTTCCGGAACGGCGGCAACGGGCACGACACGGATGCCGTCTGGGCCAGGGTGACGGCCGGCGTCGAGCAGTACCTCAACGCGCCGGGGTACCGCCTGCCCGGTGCGGACCACACTCCCGGTGCCGGTGACCGGCTGCATGTCACCGTGTTGCGTGCGAGGCCCGGTGAGGAGGCGCACCTGACGGTCGATCTCGTCGGCCACGACGGGGTCATGGACCAGCGGAGATGGCGGGCGAACGCCGAACCCGTCGAGTTCGCCCACGAGGTGACGCACCAGGTGTTCAACCTGCGTGACGAGTACCGTGACGAGGCCGTTCCGCACCGCCCCGATGTCGAGGGCAGTCTGCTGGGCAACTTCCACGCCGACCCGCCCGAGGGGCTGAGCAGAGGTGGTCTGCGCGAACGTCATCTGCAGTTGATCGCCGCTGTCGTCGGTGACCTCCACCGCGCGGAACCCGGGCTCGAGCACGGCGCCGAGTGGGAGCAGACGCGCCTCGCCGCGACGCCCCACAAGCGGAGCCACACCTGGGTCGACCCGGTCTCCGATCCTTCGCGCTACGCACCGCTCGACGGCCCCGGGCACAGGGCGTCGGCGGTCGCGGACCCGCGCACCACGACCCCGGCGGATCTCGCCAGGGCGCTCGACGCGGCACTCAACGACCGGCTGCTTCGGCTGCAGGACTCCGACGAGGAGCCGGAAGCGGAATGGAGCGATGCGGAGAGTGACACACCGGCCCCCCGCCGCGCCGCTCCTCTGCCGGGGCCGTCCCGCGGGCCGGCACCGGCTCCCACCCACCAGCTGGCGCAGCACGGCAACGGGACGGGGACGGGCGCCGAGGCACAGAGCCCGGACCGTCCGGGGACACCGGAGACCGAAGAGCAGCCGGAGCACACCGACGCCTCCGGACACCAGGAGGCCGCGGAAGAGGCGCCCGTGCCCCCACCCGTCGTTCCTCCGCTGGAGTCGTTGCCGTCCGGGCCGTTCGAGGCAGCCACGCTGTGGGGAGACGATCCCTTCGTCGACTTCAGTGTGACCGTCCAAGAGGACCCCTCCGCGCGGACGATCAGAACGGTTGCGACGGCGTACTCCCACGAAAGCACGGCGGAACATCTCCCGGCGGAGAACGAGCAAGGCGATTGGCAGCAGTGGGAATACCGGGGTGACGCGTACCATGCGATGGCGGATGCGGCAGAGCACCGACTTCGTCTGATCACCGACCGGGCGGAGCAGACCGTCCGTACGAAGGCACCGGGCGATCCGGAACGAGAGCGTGCCGAGCGTCTGCTGAAGGTGGAGTCGACGCTCAAGCAGGGCGGCTGGCGGCCCGAGTACCGCAGTGAGTTCCTGCGCGTGCAGATGCTGATGGTCGAGGACGGCTTCCTGGGCAACCTGCCGCCGGAACTGGTCGTGAACGAGCATTGGGGCGACCGGTCCGGGACCGATGCGGACGAAGTGACGTCGTATGCCCTGGTCTCGCCGGACGATCCGGCGGGGCCGATCGGCGGTTCGCTGCACGGACCTGGCGGTGTGTCGGAGCAGTTCCACGCCTGGCTGGACAGGAACGGCGGCGACCGCGGCTGGCTGGCGAACTGGGCTGATCACCAGTCGGGCGGCTCCAATACCGCCCAGGCACTGCGCTTCAAGGTGATGGTGAGCCATTTCCGACCGCCGAAGCATCCCGAGCGCTTCTACATGTCCCGCCTCGACGGCCCGGGGGTCAAGGACCGCGATATCCCCCACGCGGACCACCCGGACGCCCTGCCGGAGTTCGATTTCGTCCCGTCGTACGTGCGGAGCATGGTGGCCCAGCACGTCTTCACCCACGAGATCCTCACCCGGGTCAAAATGCCGAACGTGGACCCGGAGCGGGGCATCGTCCAACTCCTGCGCCTGGACAAGCGGTCCGTGGTGGACGACGCCAACGGTGAACGCACCCCGGACATCGGCGCCCGGATCAATCTGCGCCGCGGGCCCGCGGATTCGTACAGCCTGATGAGACCGTACAAGGACCAGAACAAAACCGATCATGGGCTGGGGGCCTTCTGGGTCACCTCGCAGGAGATTCCGCTGCACCAGGTCTTCGGAACGTACCTGCAGAGCAGAGCGCGGGGCGAGGGGGAGGCCGAGCGCACCCTCTTCCTGTACGAGCACGAGAACGAGTTCCTCGCGATGTCCGACGGTGTGGAGGCCGTGTTCCACGGAACAGACACGCCCCCGGTGCTTTCCGTGGTCCGGGAGGCGTCCGCTCCGCACCCCGACGAGTTCGCTCCCCGTGCCCCCGTGGCCAGTGGCAGCGGTCGGGGGACGCGGTCCCCGGACACCGGTCAGCAGGGGCAACCCGGTTCTGCGCACCCGTCCGTCCCGGAGATCCGGATCACGGACACGACGGCGCGGACACCCGAGTCCGAGTCCGCGTCCGCGTCCACGTCCGCGTCCGCGTCCGCGTCGGGGTACGAGTCCTCACGGGCAGTGGCCCCGGCCGTGGCACGGTCGCACTACGGAATGCCGGAGAAGAACTTCGACAGGTTCAGGTCCCTGGCGCGGGCGCGCAATCTCGTGATCGACGTCCGGCCGACCAACACGGACGCGCCGAAGTGGCTTGACCAGGGGAAGCTGCCCAAGCCCAAGGACATCAAGGCGAAGTCCATCAACGAGCTGGACGTGCTGCTGGGCGCCAAGGCCGAACACCGTGGCCTGATCGGGTACTTCAAGCCGGCCCGGCCCGAGCGCGGAAACCTCGACGACAGGACCTGGGAACAGCTCGGAAAACGGTTCGCGCAGCGCACCGAGGAGTTCGAGACCCTGGCGCCGGTGATGGCCGAGCTCCGGACCCAGGGCCGGTTCAAGGTCGACGACGGCCTGGTGTACGGCCTGAACGGCCAGGACCGCTGGACGGAGATCACCGGCGACCACGACGTGTTCGACATCAACACACCGGGCGGTACGCGGCTGCAGGGGGACCCGTACGACGACGTGGTCAACACCATGATGACCAGCGGCATGGCCGTCATGCACGGGGCGCACATGGACTGGGAGCCGACGACGCCCTTCAGCAAGGGCATCTTCAGCAAGATCGTGGAGTCCCACCAGGAGGGCGGCGAGCCCCTTCTGCGTTTCCGTCCCGGCCTCAACGACGCCGAACTCGTCCATGCCCCGGCCGAGTTCCTCGTCAGAGGCCCGGCCCCGGAGCCACGCCCGACACCGGAAGAGCCCCCGACCACACACCCTGAACCGCCACTTCCCCCGACGGAGCCCACCACCACACGGCCCGAGCCACCCCTCGCGGACACCGACTCGCCCGCCCCGCGCGCCGATTCACCCACCCCGCGCGCCGGCTCGCCGCTCCCGCACGCCGTCGGACCGCTCCCCCACATCGAGCACCCCGGGGAGCCCGAGGCGGCACCCCGCATGGAACAGCCCCACGCAGCACCCCTCGTGGAGCCCCTCGTAGAACCCCAGCAGCCCCACGCAGCACCCCTCGTAGAACCCCAGCAGCCCCACGCAGCGCCGCTCGTGGAACCCCTCGTGGAGCCCAGGACGGCCGGCGGGGACGGTGGGGACGCCGTCAAGGCCGCCGAGCCCGAGCCGAGGGCGCCGGAGCCGGAGGGCGATCCCGCGATCCCGCCGCCGGGCGACGCCCCCCACCGGGCCGGTGACCCCGAGACCGCGGACCACCCCGCGCCACCGCCCGAGCCGCCCGGCCCGCCCGCCCGCCTGGGCGACCGGCACCGGAATTCGCTGGCCGGCATCCGGATCACCGACGCCCCCGGCCCCGAGGCCCTGCGTGCCCAGGTCCTGGCGACCCTGCCCGAGGCGCACCGCACCGACCGCCGGGTCGTCCAGAAACTCGACGCGGAGTTCGACCCGGCCAACTTCCGCACCCGGCACGAGCAGATGGTCAACGGCGGCTGGCGCTTCCAGATCCGGGTGGGCGGCGACCTGCACGACGTGGTGCTGTCGGCCGAGCCCGGTCGCTGGCGCCTGCGTACGGAACAGGCGCCGGCCGAGGAGAAGCAGGGCAAGAGCTTCGACCGGTCCGCCGAGGCCAAGCGCGCGGCCGAGCCGAAGAAGACCGCGCTCACCACCTCGGAGGCGGGCCTGGACCTGGCCCCGACGGTGATCCGCCCGGACGGCTCCGGCGGGGACCGGCTGGCCCTGATCACCCCTTCCATCAAGGCGGGCGGCGCCACCCACGCGACCGACACCTCGGTGAAGACGGGCGCCGAGACCGGTACGAAGACCTCGCTCACCGGCCCCACCGACACCTACGTCTCCCGCTTCCGCTACCGGGCGACCGTCACCGGCCCCGACGGCCGTCCGCTCGGCCCGCCCGCCGGTGCCCACGTCTCCGCCGACGTGACCGCTGAGGTCACCCGCCCGGACCCGGCCCCCGCGGACGGCCGCGCCAACGGCTGGAACGGCTGGGAGAGCGACGGCCCCGACCACGCGGAGGGTCGCCCGCTCGACGTCACCGGGCTGACGGCGCTGCACAAGGACGTCTTCGACCGGCTGCCGGACGAGGCCCGCCCCGACGGCACCGCCCACAACGACATCCTGGAGTTCCTGTCCCCGAAGAACGTCGTGGACGGCTTCGAACACGCCGCCGGCTGGGGGCTGACCTCCAAACGGCTCGACCTCAGCGACGGCGGCCACGCCTGGCTCCGGCTCACCCTGGAACCCGGGGCGTCGGCCCGCGAGGGCACGGTCGCCGACAAGGACACCGTCACCAGCAAGGAGACCGGCGAGCACGCCACGGGCCGTACCGACACCTCCGGCTGGGGCCTGGGCCTGAACGGCGGCGGCGCGCGGCGGATGTGGCAGAGCGCCACGACGAAGGAGTCCTCCTGGCTGACGGTCACCGGCGGCTACTCCTACGCGTACAGCCAGGCCCACCAGGAGAAGGGCAAGCAGACCTTCTCGCTGGAGCGGAGCCTGGAGCACGCGGGCACCGGCGACCTGGTCACGACCGCCGTACGGTTCCGGGTGGAGGTGCTGCGCGAGCGGCTCTCCCCGGGCACGGACGGCCTGCACGCGGTCCGCGGCCAACCCGCCCCCGCGCCCGCCCGCGGCGAGGCCCCGCACGACGAGGAGAACCCGCCCACACCACACACCGGCACGGTCATCCGCGTCCGCCACCACCCGTCCGCACCCGCCGCGGACGCCCCTGCCGCGAACCCCCCTACCGCGGACGCCCCGGCCGCCCACGCCCCCGCCCCCGCCCCCGCCGCCCACACTCCCGCCCCGGCCGCCGACAACCTGCGCAAACCCCTGATCGCCGAGCGCACCGCCTTCGTCGACGTACCCGGCTCCCGGGAGCTGGAGCGGCACATCACCAGGCGGCTGCACGAGCTGGCCCCCGGCACCCTGCCGCCGCCCGACGGCGCCGCGGCGGGGCGGGTCACCCCGCAGGCCATGGAGAACCAGCGCCTGCTGCGCGAGCGCGTCTCCCGGTCGGGGCTGCGCGCCGACGGCGGACAGCTCCTCGACGGCACCTTCCGGATCACCCTGGACACCTCCCATCTGCCGGGACTGCCCGGTCGTACGTACGAGGTGGTGGTCCGGGCCGACACCGAGGCGGGCCGCCACGACGGGGCGGTGGCGGGAACCGCGAAGAACACGGTGGCCCGGGGCCATGCCGCCGACAAGGGCGTGACCCGGGGCAGCAAGCACACCCTCGGCGTCAGCGGCAACGTACGCAGGGCCCTGAACCCGCCGGACACCGTACGGGCGTTCGGGAACGCCGGTGTCGACGGCTCGTACGGCCCGTCCCGGCAGACCGTGGCGTCCACCGAGACGCAGGCCAAGCGGACGTTCCAGCTCAAGGGGCCGGCGGACGCGTTCAGTTACCCGGTGACGTACCGGGTCCTGGTCGCCCCGCACCGGGAGGGGAACCCGCCGAGCACCCTGCCGGCCGAACGCCCGGCCCACGGCCGGGGGCCGGACGCGGTGCGCGAGGTGTTCCTCGCGGCCGACGACCGGCTGCGGGTCGAGGTACGCCGGGCGGAGCAGTCGGCCTCCGCGCCCCAGCATCTGCGGGCCGCCCGGCTGCCGCAGTCGCACGCCGTCACCCGGGTCTCCGACGAGGCCCGCTTCCAGCGGCAGGCCAGGGCCGCGCTGGAGGCGGCGTACCGGTCCCGCGAGCCCGACGTCGAACCACCGAGGGTCCCCGAACTCGACGAGGCCGTGACGGCGCTGACCGGCCGTGCCCAACTGCCCGGTCTGGTCTCCGCCTCGCACTCCGGCTGGGCCAACACGCTCGACCGGCACGTGGGCGACGGCCGGGCCCCGGACACCGTGGGCCTGTCGGTGCGCACCCGGCTGATCGACCTGCACTACCAGGAGACGCTGTCCGGGAACAACACCCTCGACCTGGAACTGAAGGCGAGCGGAGCCACCACCCTCGCCGAGCAGACGTCGCTGTCCGTCAAGGGCAGCCTCGGCCCGGACTTCGGGCTGTTCCCCGAGACCGCGGCCGGTTCGCTGACCACCACGTTCCAGGTGCGGGGCGGCGGCAAGGGCAAGGCCGGCGGCCAGTGGGACGACGTGGACACCCTCAAGCAGCAGACCGTCACCACCCGCAAGGTCAGCCACACCGGCACCTGGCACGTCTACCGGGCCACGGCCGAGGTGAGCGTCGCCGGCCGCCTCACCGAGGCGTCCGGTGCCTCGCACGTGGGCCGTCCGGTCGCTCACCACCACGACATCCACGTCCTGCTCTCCGACGAGGACGTGGCCCGCCTGCACACCGCGGCCCTCACGGACCCGGGCGTCCTGCCTCCGGAACGCCGCGCCACCCTGCTGGACCAGGGCGTCTCGGGCGGTGCCCTGGTGGAGCTCCCCGACACCGACCCCGTCCTGCGGGAGATCGACCGGCAGTTGCGCGGACCGGACGCCGGCCCCGTCCCGGTGTCCGCCCTCCCCTTCGCCGACACCTACTCACCGGACACGCTCGCCGCCCGTTACGACGAACTCGTCGGTCCCGGCATCCTGGACCGGCACGTCGAGGTGACGCGCGCCGGACATGTCGTCACCGAGGTGCTGGTGCGCGGCATCACCGACGGCTGGCGCGACGACGGCTCCCGCTCGGACCGCCCCCTCACCCGTGACGTCACCGCCGCCCACACCGTCAAGGGCAAGGCCGGCGCCAAGGGCACGTTCGGCGCCGAGGGCAATCTGCGGGCCTCCGTGCGCCCCCCGGAGGTGCCCCACCTCAACTCGGTCTCCATCGCCCCGGCCGGCGGACTCGAAGGCGGCCGGGGCAGCAGCGCCGAGTCCGGCGTGACCACCACCGTCGGCCACAAGACGTCCGGCTACGGCAACACCAACGCCCGGTTCACCGCCGGCCTGAGCTACGAGGTGACGGTCACCCGGCGCACCGAGGCCGGCCGTTTCACGCGCCTGCCGAAGGAGCCGGAGGCGGTGGGCCCGCACCCGGTCGCGGCCTGGGTGCCGGAGTCCCTCACCGAGGACGCGACCGCCGCACCCCACCCCGGCACCCCGCACATCCCCGACGACCCGGCCCACCCGGCCCACCCGGCCCTCCCGGCCCTCCCCCTGGCCGACCACCCGTTCGACGTCGAACTCGGCCGCCTCCGCAACCCCGCCCGGTACGAGGCCTGGCAGAACGCCCTGCACGCGGCGCACGACCTAGTCGGCTTCGACAGCACCAAGGCCCTGCACGACACCGCCGTCCAGGTCCAGGCGACCCCGCGCCCCTGGGGGGACGGCGTGCTGGGCCAGACCGGCGCCTCCTACTCCTGGGCCCTCGCGCAGGGCGTCGGCGCGGCCCGCTGGGCGGCCCACACCCTGCTTCCCTCGCACCTGACGGACACGGTCTCCCGTTTCCTGGCCACCTTCACCGCCGACCCCCGGCTCGGCCCCGGCCACGACCTGAGCCAGGAACAACGCCTCACGCCGGACGAGCAGTTCGCGATCCGGCAGATGTTCTCCGGCCAGTCGCTCCCCGCCCTCTTCCACCGGCTCGGCGGCTCGGACCGCCCCTACCGGGTACCGGGCACCTCCCTCGCCGTCTCGATGGAGGCGATCGGCCCCGCCGAGGAACTGGCCCACCGCGACGCCGCCGACGACGAACTCTCGGTCGCCGTCAAGGACGAGTCGGCCACCGCCGCCACCAACTCCTACAACTGGACGGTCTCCCCCGTGGACCTCGCGGTCCTCACCGAGGACCCGGTCCTCACCGTCCCCCTCTCCACCACCCGCCTCACCCGCGACCAGACCTACGACTCCGCACGCCCCGTCACCCGCGCCCCCGGCACCCCGAGCCGCCCCACCCCCGACGCGTCCCTCCCGCACGCCGTACCCCCCACCGAACCGGGCAAGGCCAAACTCACCGGCCCGGCCTCCCTGATGCGCCAGCCCGTCCGCATCACCCTCCACCCCCACGACGACGCCGGCCCCTACGGCACCCCCCGCTCCCTGACCGGCCACCTCTTCCACTGGACCACCACCCCGCCCCCCACCGCCCACCCCACCCCCTCCGACTCCGACACCCACCCCGCCCCTCCGGGCTCCGACACTCACCCCGCCCCTCCCGAGACCGCCCCCCGCGCCCCCCGACCCCCCGCAGCCGCCCCCCGCCCCTCGACACACACCGAGCCCCGCCCCTCAGCGCAGGCTGATCCCCGCCCCTCGGCGCAGGCTGGTCCCCGTCCCTCAGCGCAGGCTGATCCCCGTCCCCCGGCTGCCGCCGACGGCGAGTCCGCCCCACAGGGGCCACCCGCACCCGACCACGAAACCGTCACGGGTGGTGCGGGCGGGAAAACACCCGCCGAAGGCGAAGCCGAGGCCACGGCCACGGCCACGGCCACCCACAACTTCACCTTCGCCACCGAACACACCCCCACCCCCACCCTCACCCCCACCCAGATCACCCACCTGGACACACTGGCCGCCGACACGGCCCAGAGCGCCGTACAGCACCCCGGCCCCACCCCCGAACAGGGCCCCCTCCCCACCGTCCGGATCACCGGCCACGCCACCGCGTCCCTCGCCGGCCAGCCCCACTTCGGCCGCTCCCTCCAACTCGCCGCCGAACGCGCCGAACACGTCCGCGAGTTCTTCACCCGCCGGCTGGACGCCCACCTGCACGACCTCGGCTCCCCCCTCACCTCCGCCGCGTTCACGATCACCACCGAGTCCCACGGCCCGGACGACCTCCCCCACACCGCCCCGGACTCCCCCGACCGCGCGGTCGTCACGATCACCCACCCCCCGGCCGCGGCCCACGAACCCGCGCAGCCACCGCCCCTGCACCCCTCCCAGTGGCGCCCCCGGCGCGACCAGGCGGTCTGGTCCGTGCTCCGCACGGAGCGGTACGACCCCGCCCGCGACCCGGCGGCCGACCGCCCCGCGCCCGGCCTCCTCGCCGGCCGCGACGTCGTGGTCCGCGCGGCGGTGACCCGGATCCAGGCGAACGACGGACGCTGGGTCCGCAACCTCTCCCTGCACCTCCCCGTACGCTTCGGCCACGGATTCGGCCCCGCCGACCTGGCCCCGTACCGTGACCGCCTCCAGTCGCTGCTGGACACGCACGTCAACGACGGTCGCCGGCTGCCCGGTTCGGGCGACCAGCTGCACATCGACGTGGACCTGGAGCACCGTCCGGACCACCCGGAGGCCGTCGAGATCAGCCGGAGCGAGCAACCCGAGCACGCCTGGGACCAGTTCACCTTCCCCCTCGGCACGCACGAGGGCGCGCTGGACGACGCCCGCGCCCTCCACGAACTGCTGCACTACGGCGGCCTGCCGGACCGCTACCACGACGCGACGACGCTCTTCCGCCGCCACGAGGAACAGGCCGACCGGACCGGTCTGATGGCGGACATCGACACCATCGACGTACCCGACAGCTACCTGAGGTCCATCGCCGAGGTCACCGACTCCGGTCCGGTCCTGCGCGACCTGCCGTACGCCGAGCACGGAGAGCCGGTCGTCACCGCCCCCGGGCTGACCGGCGCCGCGGCCCGCGAGTCCCTCCTCGCACCGGACCCGCACTCCCACCCGACGGACCCGGCCCGGCCCCCCGCGGCCGCACCGTTCTCCGGCCGCTCCCGCGCGGACGTCGCGAGGCTGATCCGCGACGTCACGCACGAGAACACCGCGATGGACGGCGGCGGCCGCAACTGGCGGGGCCCCGGGCGCCCCCGCTTCGACCGGGTCCGTTACCACGTCCACCGGGCCGACGGGGAGCGGGACCAGCACGAGGTGCCCTGGTCCGACGACGCCCATGTCGTCCTGGCCCGTGCCGGCAGGGGCCACATCACGCTGGAGACCCCGTCCCGCACCGTCCGGCTGACGGATGCCGAGGACTTCGCCGCCCTGGTGGAGAACGACCCGGTCCGGCCCCCGGGCGCCGACATCGTGCTGGCCGTGCGCGGCCTGCACGAGGCCCCCGCCGGGCTTGCGGAGGCCGTGTCCCGGGCGACGGGGCGCAAGGTGTGGACTCCGTCGGACGGCGCCCTCGAACTCGCCTCCGTCCGGACGAACGGGACGACGGTCGAGCGGATCCGGCTGTCCGGGGACAACCCGCACTGGGCCGCCACCACCCCGTTCGGACGCGACGAGTTCGCGCACCTGCGGCCCGATCCCCTGGTCACCAGGAGGTACACGGTGCACGCCGCCGACGCCGACGCCGTGCTCTTCCACCGGCTGCCCGCCACCCACGTCGAGTCCGTCCACGCCACCCGGTCCGGCCCCGGCGCCCCCGCGCTGCGGCTGCCCACCCAGGAACTCGGCGTGGTGCGGGCCGGGGACCACCCCGCGATCCGGGTGTCGCGCGACCGCACCCTGGCCATCGACACCGGCGGCCTCAGCCAGCACGCGTACGCCACCGAGCGGGCCGTCGCCGAGTCCAACGCGAAACTCGCCGCCGCGGGCAGCAAGGTACGGCTGGACGCCGATCCCGAGGTCTCCCTCGTCCTGCCCCGCCCCGACGGGGAGCCCGGACCCGGTCCGCGCCTCCTGCGGGTCACCCCGCGCTTCCTGACCCGCTCCGGCCGGTCCGAGGAGGAGGCCTGCCGGGACTTCGCCCAGATGGTGTCCGGCGAGGTCAGGGCCTCGAACGTGGTGTTCAGGGCACAGCGGCGGGTCGCGACCGGCCAGATCAGCGCCCTGGACACGGCGGAGGTCACCGGCACCCACCATCTCGCCGAGTCGCTCGCCCGGGTCGCCGACGGCGAGATCGACCCGGCGGCCACCGGCCCGGCCTGGGCCGCCGCCCAGATCGCCCGGGACAACCGGGTGGTAGGCGGTCAGGGCGGCTCACCGCTGCCCGGCCGGGCGTACGGCAGCGCGCTCAGCTACGAGCTGCTGGACGACCCGCGCCGGGACGCGCTGGCCCGAGCGGCCCGGCAGACCGGGTTCAACGAGGGTGCCTGGGCCCAGGTGGGCGAGGGCTACCTCGTCCAGTCGATCAACGCGGCGGACCCGTCCGGCAGGCCGACCCTGGAGTTCAACTACGCCAAGCCGGGCGCGAGCAACGGCTCACACTTCGGCTACCACTTCGCGTCCGTCGTCCTGGCCAGCGAGGACGGCCACACCCAGATCGCCCTGGAGAACCACGCCCGGGTCAGCAGGAACCGCGCGGAGATGAACGACGCGGTCGAGAAGAACCTGCGCAGCTCCGCCGCCGACCTGCGCGAGGTGGCCGCCTCGCTGCACGACCGCGCGGGGTACGCGGAACGGGTCGGCGCGTCCGCGGAGCGCCAGAAGACCCTCAGGTCCTGGGCCAGGGTGGCCGACCTGCTGGTCACGGCGAAGGAGGCCCGCGACCGGCGCGCGCCCGAGGCGGAACAGCACCACGCCCTCCGTCAGGCCGCCGCGGCGATGCAGGGCACCGCCCCGATGATCGACGGCAAGGCCCAGTGGTACTTCCGCTCGTACAGCCGGCGACCGGGAGAGACCATGCACGAGACCCACGCGGAACTCCTCTCCGACCACGTCTCGGCCGAGGCGAACCCGCTGACCCTGGTCGTGCTCCACGGCCACGCCGTCTCCGCGCCCGAGCACCGCTCCGTCCCCTTCGACCAGTCCGGCGCGATGGCGGACAGCGCGGGCTACAAGCTGGACTTCCTCGCCCAGCACCTCGTCCGCACCGGCCTCTGGAACCAGGCCCACGGCCTTCCCCTGCCGACCACCGACCTGACCGCCCACGACTCCGCCCCGCACCCGGACCTCCGGACCACCACCGCCATGGCCACCCGGATCCGCGACGAACTGCGCACCCGCATGGCCGCCCTCCTCCGCACCCACGGCTCGACCCTCACCCCCGAGGAATTCACCATCTCCCTGACCACCGCCCTCCAGCCCGCCACCCGCCAGGTCACCTACGACGTGAACCACTGGCGCACCCGCCACGACGGCCGCACCACGACCACCTGACCGGGGCGGCTGCCGGGATCACGGGTAGGGCTGCTCGGCCCATATGACCTTGCCGTCGCCGGTGTACCGGGTGCCCCAGCGACTGGTGAGCTGCGCGACCAGGAACAGACCCCGGCCGCCCTCGTCGGTGCTCTTGGCCCGGCGCAGCCGCGGCGAGGTGCTGCTGCCGTCGGTGACCTCGCAGACCAGCGCGCGGTCACGGAGCAGTCGTACCTGGATCGGCGGACCGCCGTAGCGGATGGCGTTGGTGGCCAGCTCGCTGACGGCCAGCTCGGTGGCGAACGCCAGCTCCTCCAGTCCCCAGTCGACGAGCTGCCCGGTCACGGCCGAGCGCAGCCCGGAGACGGCCGCCGGGTCGACCGGCAGGTCCCATCGCGCCACCTGGCTGTCGTCCAGTGCGCGGGTGCGGGCGACCAGCAGCGCCACGTCGTCCTGGGGCCCGGAGGGGAGCAGCGTCTCCAGCAGGGTGCGGCAGACCTGCTCCGGGGTGCGGGCGGGGCCGGCGAGCACGTCGCGCATCGCCGTGAGCATGGTGTCGGCGTCCCAGGAGCGGTCGCGGAACAGGCCGTTGGTGAAGAGCACCAGCTCGCTGCCTTCGTCCAGCTCCACGTCGACGGTCTCGAACGGGCCGCCGCCCAGGCCGAGAGGCGGCCCGGTCGGCACTTCGGGACGGTCCACGGTTCCGTCCGGGCGGACCAGCACCGGTGCCGGGTTCCCGGCGTTGGCCATGGTGAGGCGCCGGCAGGCCGGGTCGTAGACCGCGTACAGACAGGTGGCGCCGGCGATCACCTCCCCGGCCCGGCCCCGCCCCTCCTGTTCGAGTTCGAGGCGGGCGACCAGGTCGTCGAGATGGGCCAGGACCTCGTCGGTCGGCAGGTCGAGGTCGGAGAAGTTGCGCACCGCCGTGCAGAGCCGCCCCATCGTGGCCGAGGCACGTACTCCGCGGCCGACCACGTCACCGACGACGAGTGCCACCCGGGCGCCGGAGAGCGGGATGACGTCGAACCAGTCGCCGCTGGCCCCGCCGCGCGCCGGCAGGTAGCGGTGGGCGACCTCGACGGCGTTCTGCTCGGGCACCTCGTGCAGCAACAGGCTGGTCTGCAGGGCGAGGGCCGCGGAGTGCTCGCGGGTGTAGCGGCGGGCGTTGTCGATGCAGACCGCCGCGCGGCTGACGAGCTCCTCGGCGAGTGAGAGGTCGTCCCCCTCGAAGGGGCCGGGCTGTTCGGAGCGGTAGAAGCTGACCACGCCGAGGACCGCGCCCCGGGCGCGCAGCGGCACCGTGATGAGCGAGTGGATGCCGGCCTCGCGGATCCGGGCGGCACGGGCCGGATCCTGGGTGGTCCACCCGGGCGCGGCGTTCAGGTCCGGTTCGAGGATCGACTCCTCGGTGGTCAGGCTGATCGCCTGCGGGGTGGCCGGGGCAGGTGTGATCAGTGTGCCCACCTCGTGCAGCGACGAGTTCGCGCGGACTCCCCTGAGCGCGACCCGCCGGGTCGCCTCACCCGGGCCCGGCGGCTCCTCGCCACCCAGCACGGCATCGGACAGGTCGACGGCGGCGAAGTCGGCGAACTTGGGGACGACGACCTCGGTCAGCTCCTCGGCGGTACGGGTCACATCGAGAGTGGAGCCGATCCGGCAGCCGGCTTCGGTGAGCAGCGAAAGACGCTGCCGGGACAGCAGCGCGAGCCGCCCCACGCCCGCCTCCCCCACCGCGACCAGCCATCGGGTGGCGGCCGGCGGCGAACGCGGCGGGGCGGGCGGTTCGCGTACGCCGGGGCTGTCGGCCGGTTCGACGATCGGCTCGGCCGGCCTCGCCGCTGTGGAGTCCAGGCGGCGCAGCGCGCCGTCGGGCAGTACGGCCTCCACGGCCAGCCCGGTCATCCCGGTGGGGCTGTGCACCGGCCGGCTCAGCAGGACGGCGACCCGTCCGTGGGCGAGTCCGGCCTCGGTGAGGCCGGTGCGCCCCGTGGAGATCATTTCAGCCGCCTTCTCCAGCAGG
Source organism: Streptomyces fuscichromogenes (assembly GCF_014645815.1). Lineage (GTDB taxonomy): Bacteria > Actinomycetota > Actinomycetes > Streptomycetales > Streptomycetaceae > Streptomyces > Streptomyces fuscichromogenes. The sequence goes on from NZ_BMML01000006.1 coordinate 133,225, forward strand.
AGGATGCGGTCCCGCTGCTCCAGCCGGTCGTCGGGAAGCAGTCCGGTGCGGACCGGCGGACCGGACCGGTCCGCCGCCAGGCCCGCTTGGCGCCGGGCCCGCAGATACGACTGCAGCAGGGCCCGTTCACGGCCCCGGATCTGCCCGAGCAGACGCTGTTCGATGAGCTCCGCCGTCTCGCTGACCAGGTCCAGCATGGAGACCTCGGCGTCCTTGTGGTCGCAGGTCAGGTCCAGCGCCCCCAGGATCCGCCCGCTGAGCGGGTCGCGTATGGGGGTGGCGGCGCAGGCGAAGGGGCGCATGATGTCCGCGTAGTGCTCGCGCCCGCAGATGAACGACGGGCGCCTGGCCGCGAGCGCGGTGCCCATGCCGTTGGTACCGACGCCGGGCTCGGGGAAGCCGAAGCCGGGGGCGAGCTGAATGGTGTCGAGGAAGCCGTTGAGCGAGGGTTCGCCGACGCGGCGCGCCAGTACCCGTGCCTGCTCGTCGCAGAGGGCGATGCACACCTTGATCCCGGACACCCTCGACGCGAGGTCGTCCAGGACGGGTCCGGCGAGCTGGTCGAGCAGGCCGCCGAAGTCCAGATCCTGGTGGTAGAGGACGTCGATGTGATCGGCCGCGACGCCCCGCGAACGGGATCGCTGCCAGGAGCGCAGTACCGGCTCACGGACCCTGCCGCCCACCGGACGACTGCCCAGGAAGCGGTCATGGGCGTGGCTGAGAGCTTCGGTGTCGTCCCACTCGACGGCCACTTCGGCCTGCTTCCCGACCCCGGGCGACACCCGGGACCACTCCGCACAGCACCCTACCGAACAACGATCATACCGTTACTTTTCACCCGAATGCCGCCCGCCGGAACGAGAAAACCCCGGATCAGAGTCCTGACCCGGGGTTCAAAGAGAGCCGCTTTCGGGATTCGAACCCGAGACCTACGCATTACGAGTGCGTTGCTCTGGCCATCTGAGCTAAAGCGGCGCGTCGCCCGCACTATGGTGCGATCAGCGACGTCGGTAAGTCTACACAGTTTCCGGGGGTGCTCCGCACACGCTCCGGAGCGGGGGTTCCGGGGCCGGCCGCAGGGGTTATGAGCAGCGTTTTCCCTCCGCCGGCGGGGTGCCGTCGAGGAGGTAGGTGTTGATCGCCGAGTCGATGCAGGCGCTGCCCCGGCCGTAGGCGGTGTGGCCGTCGCCGACGTAGGTGAGGAGGCGGCCCGAGGAGAGCTGGCGGGCCAGGGAGCGGGCCCAGGGGTAGGGGGTCGCCGGGTCCCGGGTGGTGCCGACGACGACGATGGGCCCGGCGCCCTTCGCCTCGATCCGGTGCGGCTCCCCCATGGCCCGCACCGGCCAGTACGCGCAGTTCAGCGAGGCCCACGCCAGGTTCGGGCCGAACACCGGGGACGCCTTCTCGAACGCGGGCAGCGCCTTCTCGACCTGCGCGGGGCCGGTGAAGGCGGGCGGCAGGTCCAGGCAGTTCACCGCGGCGTTGGCGGACATCAGGTTCGAGTAGCGGCCGTCGGAGTCCCGCTCGTAGTAGCTGTCGGAGAGGGCGAGCAGACCCGCGCCGTCGTTGTCCTTCATCGCCGCGTGCAGGGCGTCGCGCAGTTGCTCCCACTCCGCCTGGTCGTACATCGCGGCGATCACGCCGGTCGTCGCGAGGGACTCGGTCAGCTTGCGGCCGTCCGGGTCACCGGTCGGGACGGGGTGCGCGTCCAGCTTCAGGAAGAACGTCCTGAGGTTGTCGGCGATCTGCGTCGGCGTGCTGCCCTTGGGGCCGAGCGGGCAGTCGGCGCGCTTGGCACAGTCCTCGGCGAAGGACCGGAACGCCGTCTCGAACCCCGCCGTCTGCTGGAGGTTCAGCTCCCGCGCGGACAGGGAGGGGTCCATCGCGCCGTCCAGGACCATCCGGCCGACCCGCTCCGGGAACAGGCCCGCGTAGGTCGCGCCGAGGAAGGTGCCGTACGACGCCCCCACGTAGTTCAGCTTCGGGTCGCCGAGCACCGCCCGCAGGATGTCCATGTCCCGCGCCGAGTCGACGGTGGAGACATGGCGCAGCAGCTGCGCCGAGTGCGTCCCGCAGGCCTCCGCGAACGCCTTGTACTCCGCCACCAGCCGGGCCGTCTCCTTCTGGTCGTCGGGGGTCATGTCGGTCTCGGTGAAGGCGTCCATCTGCCGCCCGTTCAGACACTGCACGGGCTCGCTGCGGGCGACCCCGCGCGGGTCCACGGCGACCATGTCGTAGCGCGCCCGCACCTCGGCGGGGTAGCCGATGCCCGCGTACTGCTGGAGGTAGTCCACCGCCGAGCCGCCCGGCCCGCCCGGGTTGACCAGCAGCGAACCGAGCGGCTTCGCCTTGCCGGTCGCCTTCTTCCGGGCGACGGCCAGCCGGACGTCACCCGCGCCCGGATCGGCGTAGTCCAGCGGGGCCTTCATCGTGGCGCACTGGAATCCGGGGACTCCGCAGTCGCGCCAGGTGAGCTTCTGGTCGTAGTAGCGCGCCAGCGACGACGGTGTCGAGCGGGGCAGTGCGGCCAGCTGGGCGGCGCCGGCCGTGGTGGACGCCGGTGTCGATGCCGACGCGTTCCCCGAGGAGGAGCACCCGGAGGCGAGCAGGGCGGCTGCCGAGAGCAGGGCGGCCGCCGTGGTCCGGGCGTGGGTCCGGGACCGGATCGGGGCCTGGCGGGCGATTCGCCTGATGTGCATCATTCGAGCGTAACGCCGAGAAATGATCTCCGTGGCGTACCGAGCGACTGTGGCTCGTACGGGTGACCCCGGTCAACGCCCCGCACCTCGGCGACAGAGGTTCGCCCGGACGCCGCCGTTCGGGGCGTCAGCCCGCTCTGAGCGCCATCGTCATCGCCTCCACCGCCAGCAGCGGCGCCACATTGCGGTCGAGGGCGTCCCGGCAGGAGGCGATCGCCTCGATCCGGCGCAGCGTGGCCTCGGCCGAGCCGGCCCGGGCCAGCCGCTCCAGGGCGTCCTCGGCGTCCGCGTTGGCGATCGCGACCCTGGACCCCAGCTGGAGGGCGAGGACGTCGCGGTAGAAGCCGGTGAGGTCGGTGAGGGCGACGTCGAGGCTGTCGCGCTGGGTCCTGGTCCGGCGGCGCTTCTGCATGTCCTCCAGGTCCTTGATCACGCCCGCCGTGCCGCGCGGCAGCCGCCCGCCCTGGACCGCGCCGAGCGCCGCCTTCAGCTCCTCGGTCTCCTTGCCGTCCATCTCCTCGGCGAGCTGTTTGGCGTCCTCCGCCGCCGCGTCCACCAGCTCCTGTGCCGCCTTCAGGCATGCGCCGACCTCGTCCAGCCGCAGCGGCAGCTTCAGCACGGCCGCGCGGCGCGCGCGGGCGGCCGGGTCGGTGGCCAGCCGACGAGCCCGGTCCACGTGCCCCTGGGTGGCGCGGGCGGCGGCCTCGGCCACCTGGGGCTCGACGCCCTCGCGCCGGACGAGCATGTCGGCGACCGCCGCCACCGAGGGCGTGCTCAGGTTCAGATGGCGGCAGCGGGAGCGGATCGTGGGCAGCACGTCCTCCAGCGAGGGGGCGCAGAGCAGCCAGACGGTGCGGGGGGCGGGCTCCTCCACGGCCTTGAGGACGGCGTTGGCCGACTTCTCGTTCAGCCGCTCCGCGTCCTCGACCAGGATGATCTGCCAGCGGCCGGTCGCGGGGGACGTGTAGGACTTGCGGACCGTGTCACGCATGTCCTTGACCAGGATCTCGGCGCCGACGGCGGCGACCGTGGTGATGTCCGCGTGGGTGCCGATCAACACGGTGTGACAGCCGTCGCAGAAGCCGCAGCCGGGGGCGCCGCCCAGGGCCCGGTCCGGGCTCACGCACTGGAGGGCGGCGGCGAAGGCCCGCGCCGTCTGGTTGCGGCCGGCGCCGGGCGGGCCGGTGAACAGCCAGGCGTGCGTCATCTTGGACGACTCCGGCGGCGGCTGGTCGGCCGCGGCCGCGGTGACGAGGGCGTCGGCGTCCCGGGCGGCGGCGGTGAGCACCTCGCTCACCCGCTCCTGCCCGACGAGGTCGTCCCACACGGTCATGGGTCACGCCGCCCTTTCGTCATACGAACCGATCCGAATACGCAGGGACCCGAAGCCCACCGGTTCCGTGGTCCGGACTCCATTGTGCGGGTGCCCACTGACAACGAGGTCCGCGGACGACCGGGAGGGACAGCCGGTCCCGCCGGCTCCCGCCCACGGCGACGGGGGCGGCACCGGCCGGTGTCCCCGACCCGCACCGCCCCCGCGCCGGGAGACTCAGCCGCGCCGACCGCGGCCCCTGCGGCCCCGCTCGTCGCCGTGATCCGGCTCCTCGTAGTTCCCCAGCAGTTCGTCCGCCAGCGACGGCAGGTCGTCCAGCGGGGTCTCCTCGGCCCAGTCGGGCCGGGGGCGCTGCCGCCGGGCCGGGCCGCCGGTGTCGGCGTCGACCTGCGGCAGCTCGCGGGTGCTGCCCTCGGAGCCGTCGGGGTTCCGGCCCGCCCGCTCGTCCCGGAAGAACCCGGGCGGCATCCGGTCCGCCGGGGCATCGTCAGGAGCGGCGGCCTCGTCGCGCACGGGAGGCAGCACGGCGGTCTCGTCGGCGGCACCGGACGGCACCGCCGGGAGCACCGCCGTCTCGTCCGCGGCACCGGACGGCACCGGCGGAAGCACCGCCGTCTCGTCGGCAGCACCCGGCGGCACCGGCCGCAGCACCGCGGTCTCGTCGGCCGACCGCGCGGGCCGCACCGGCGGCTGCGGCAGCTCCGCCGTCACCTCGGCGTCGGACTCCTGGGCCCTGGCCGCCCGCTCGTCCCGCACCGGGCGCAGCACCTTCGTCTCGTCGGCCCCGGCCTCCGGCTTCACCACCGGTGTTGGCATGGTCGTCGCCTCCGGGGTGACACCGGGAGCCGTCGGCTGCCGTACGGCGGACTGCTGGACGGCCACGTCGGCCGCTGCCGCCGCCTCCGCCGCGGCACGCCGTGCCTGCTCCGCCTTGAGCAGCGCCTCCTCGGCCTTGCGCTGCTTCTCCAGGCGCCGTTCCTCGGCCTCGGCGCGCAGCCGGGCCTCTTCCTCGGCCCGCTTGCGGCGCTGCTCCTCCTCGGCCTTGCGACGGGCCTCGGCCTCCGCGCGGGCCTTCTCCTCGGCGAGCAGCCGAGCCTGCTCCTCCTCGGCCCGCCGACGCGCCTCCTCGGCCCGCAGCCGGGCCTCCTCCGCCTGCCGTTCGGCCTCGCGGCGCTGCGCCTCCTCCAGCTCGCGGCGCTTGCGCTCCTCCTCCTCGGCGCGCAGCTTGGCGAGCTGCTCCTGGCGCTCACGCTCCAGGCGCTCCTCCTCGGCCTTGCGCGCGGCCTCCTCCTCGGCCTTGCGGCGGGCCTCCTCCTCGGCCTTCCTGCGCGCCTCCTCGGCGGCCCTGATCTCGTCCTCGGACAGCGGCAGCACGGTGTCGAGCCGGGCCCGGATGACGGTGCTGACGGCCTCGGGCTCCTGGCCGGCGTCGACCACCAGGTAGCGGCCGGGGTCGGAGGCGGCCAGCGTCAGGAAACCGGCCCGCACGCGCGCGTGGAACTCGGCGGGCTCCGACTCCAGCCGGTCGGGGGCCTCGGTGAAGCGTTCGCGGGCGGTCTCCGGCACCACGTCCAGCAGGACGGTCAGATGCGGGACGAGTCCGTCGGTCGCCCACCGGTTGATGCGGGCGACCTCGGTCGGGGACAGGTCGCGGCCCGCGCCCTGGTAGGCGACGGAGGAGTCGATGTAGCGGTCGGAGATGACGATCGCGCCGCGCTCCAGGGCGGGCCGGACGACGGTGTCGACGTGCTCCGCGCGGTCGGCGGCGTACAGCAGCGCCTCCGCGCGGTGCGACAGACCGGCGGACGAGACATCGAGCAGGATCGAGCGCAGCCGCTTGCCGACCGGCGTGGCGCCGGGCTCACGGGTGAGGACGACCTCGTGGCCCTTGGCGCGGATCCACTCGGCGAGGGCCTCGGCCTGGGTGGACTTGCCGGCGCCGTCGCCGCCCTCAAGGGCGATGAAGAAACCGTTGGCCGTGGGTGCCTGCGCCGGGTCGTCGCCGCCGAGCAGCGCGTCACGCAGGTCGTGGCGGAGCGGTACGCCCGCGCGGTCGTCGACCTTGGCCAGCACCAGGGCGGCCACCGGCAGCAGCAGCGCGCCGACCAGCATCAGCGTGAACGCGGCTCCGCCGTGCGCGAACACGAACTTGCCGTTCTCCAGCCGGTGCGGCCCGATCAGCGCGGCCACCAGGGGGGCGATCAGCGCGCCGAGCGCCATGGCGACCCGGACCACCGCGTGCAGGTGCTCGGTGGTCCGCGTCCGGCGGGAGTCCTCGGTCTCCTGGTCGAGCAGGGTGTGCCCGGTGTTGGCGGCCACGCCCGCGCCGATACCGGCCAGCGTGACGATCAGGAGCACGGTGGTGACGTCCGGGACCAGCCCCGCGGCCAGCAGCGCGATGCCGGTGAAGGCGATCGCGAGCGACAGCAGCCGGCGGCGCGAGAGCGTCGGCAGCAGGGCGGGCGCCGTACGGATGCCGACGGCGACCCCGCCGGTCAGCCCGAGCACCAGCAGGCCGTACAGCACCGGCCCGCCGTGCAGGTCCCTGGCGTCCAGTACGGCGACGGAGACGGCCGCGGCGACCGCTCCGGCCACCGCGGCGCAGGCCAGTACCAGGAGCGGGATGGCGCCGGTGCGGCCCGTCTCGACGCCGGCGGCGGTCCTGGGTCGGCGCAGGCCCTCCAGCGGGGACCGCGCGCGCGGGGTGCGGGTGCCGGGCACCTCCAGGTAGACCAGCACCGACAGGGAGGCGGCGAACAGGCCGGCCGCCACGTACGAGGCGAGGGCCGCCTGGTGCTGGGCGAACCAGGCGATGCCGGTGCCCAGCAGGTTGTTGACCAGCGACGCGACAACCAGGGCGGCGGCCGCGAGCGGGATCGCCAGGAACGTCGTGCGCAGCGACAGCCGGCGCAGGGCGTCCAGGTGGTCGGGGAGCGGGCGTACCGTCGCGCCCTCCAGGGGCGGCGCGGGCAGCAGCGCGGGGGCCGCGCTCTCCCGGCAGACGGTCCAGAAGCGCTCGGCGACTCCGGTGACGAAGCCCGTCACCAGCAGGAGCGTCAGGGCGTTCGCCGGGGTCCAGTCGATCCACAGGGGCGCGATGATCAGCAGGACGGTGCGCAGACCGTCGGCGCCGACCATGGTCCAGCGCCGGTCGAGCGGGCCGTCCTGTGCGGTCAGCGCCGTCAGCGGGCCCAGCAGGACCGCGCCGAAGAGCAGGGTGGCCAGAATGCGCACCCCGAAGACGATCGCCACCGCGAGCGCCGCACCTCGGTAGCCGCCGCCGAAGGAACCCTGGGCGACGGCTGCCTGGAGCGTGAGCACGACCAGCACCAGCAACGCCAGGCTGTCACCGATCCCGCTCACCAGCTGGGCGCTCCACAAGCGCCTCAACTCGGGTCGGCGCAGCAGCGAGCGAACGGCGCGCTCGCGGGAATCCGCTACCAGCGCGTCGTCCGGATCTGTCTGGGGGGCCGTTGGCTGCTCGGCTCGCGTCATGCTTTCAGCCTATCGGCAGCCGACGACAGCCTGCGGCGACCGTCCACAGGTACGCCCGCCCCGACACCAAGTTGATGCCGGGGCGTGCACATTGCGAAGCCGATGTGAGGGCCGGGGGGCGTCTCGGCCCTCCCGGTCCCGCGCCCGGCTCGATCCGGGCTCAGTCCTCCGCGGTCGCCGTCCGGGAGGCCGTCGCCTTCTTGGCCGCCGTCTTCGCGGTGGTCGTCGTCTTCTTCGCGGTGGTCTTCTTGGCCGCCGTCTTCTTCGCCGGCGCGGCCTTCTTGGCGGCCGCGGTCTTCTTCGCGGGCGCCTTCTTCGCCGTCTTCTTGGCGGGCGCCTTGGACCGCTTCTCGGCGAGCAGCTCGTAGCCGCGCTCCGGGGTGATCTCCTCGACGCTGTCGCCGGAGCGCAGGGTCGCGTTGGTCTCCCCGTCGGTGACGTACGGCCCGAAGCGGCCGTCCTTCACCACGACCGGCTTCTCGCTGACCGGGTCGGTGCCCAGCTCCTTCAGCGGCGGCTTGGCGGCGGCCCGGCCGCGCTGCTTGGGCTGGGCGTAGATCGCCAGCGCCTCTTCGAGGGTGATCGTGAAGAGCTGGTCCTCGGAGGTGAGCGAACGCGAGTCCGTGCCCTTCTTCAGGTACGGCCCGTAGCGCCCGTTCTGCGCGGTGATCTCCTGGCCCTCGGCGTCGGCGCCGACGACCCGCGGCAGCGACATCAGCTTCAGCGCGTCCGCCAGGGTGACCGTGTCCAGGGACATGGTCTTGAAGAGCGAGGCGGTGCGCGGCTTGACCGCGTTCTTGCCGGTCTTCGGGGTGCCCTCGGGCAGCACCTCGGTGACGTACGGGCCGTAGCGGCCGTCACGGGCGATGATCTGGTGGCCGCTCTCCGGGTCGGCGCCCAGCTCGAAGTCGCCGCTCGGCTTGGCGAGCAGCTCCTCCGCGAGCTCGACGGACAGCTCGTCCGGTGCCAGGTCCTCGGGGACGTCCGCGCGCTGGTGGCCCTCGGAGTCCTTCTCGCCGCGCTCGATGTAGGGGCCGTAGCGGCCGACCCGGAGCACGATGTCATTGCCCACCGGGAACGACGACACCTCGCGCGCGTCGATCGCGCCCAGGTCGGTCACCAGCTCCTTGAGGCCGCCGAGGTGGTCCCCGTCGCCGTTGCCGGCGTCGGCCGCGCCGCCCGTGGCCGTGTCCTCGCCGCCCTCGCCGAAGTAGAAGCGCTTCAGCCACGGCACCGCCTGCGCCTGGCCGGCGGCGATGCGGTCGAGATCGTCCTCCATCCGGGCGGTGAAGTCGTAGTCGACCAGTCGGCCGAAGTGCTTCTCCAGGAGGTTGACCACGGCGAAGCTCAGGAAGGAGGGCACCAGGGCCGTCCCCTTCTTGAACACGTATCCCCGGTCGAGGATCGTGCCGATGATCGACGCGTACGTCGAGGGGCGGCCGATCTCGCGCTCTTCGAGCTCCTTGACCAGCGAGGCCTCGGTGTAGCGGGCCGGGGGCTTGGTGGCGTGCCCGTCGACCGTGATCTCCTCGGCGGACAGCGCATCGCCCTCGGCGACCTGGGGCAGCCGGCGCTCGCGGTCGTCCAGCTCGGCGTTCGGGTCGTCGGCACCCTCGACGTAGGCCTTCAGGAAGCCGTGGAAGGTGATCGTCTTGCCGGAGGCGCTGAACTCGACGTCGCGGCCGTCGGCGGCGGTGCCACCGATCTTGACGGTCACGCTGTTGCCGGTCGCGTCCTTCATCTGGGAGGCGACGGTCCGCTTCCAGATCAGCTCGTAGAGCTTGAACTGGTCGCCGGTGAGACCGGTCTCCGCGGGGGTGCGGAAACGATCACCGGAGGGGCGGATCGCCTCGTGCGCCTCCTGCGCGTTCTTGACCTTCGCGGCGTAGGTCCGCGGGGCCGAGGGCAGGTAGTCGGCGCCGTACAGCTGCGTGACCTGGGCGCGGGCGGCCGCGATCGCGGTGTCGCTCAGCGTCGTGGAGTCCGTACGCATGTACGTGATGTAGCCGTTCTCGTACAGCTTCTGGGCCACCTGCATGGTGGCCTTCGCACCGAAGCCGAGCTTGCGCGAGGCCTCCTGCTGGAGGGTCGTCGTACGGAACGGGGCGTACGGAGAGCGGCGGTACGGCTTGGACTCGACCGAGCGGACCGCGAACCGGGTGTTCTCCAGGGCGGCGGCCAGCGCGCGGGCGTTCGCCTCGTCGAGGTGGAGGATGTTCGCGCTCTTCAGCTGCCCGAGCGAGTCGAAGTCGCGGCCCTGGGCCACCCGCCGGCCGTCGACCGCCTGGAGGCGCGCGACCAGGGACGACGGGTCGCTCGGATCACCGGCCCGGCCTGTTCCGAAGGTGCCCGTCAGGTCCCAGTACTCGGCGGACCGGAACGCGATGCGCTCGCGTTCCCGCTCCACCACGAGCCGGGTCGCCACGGACTGGACACGGCCGGCCGACAGACGCGGCATGACCTTCTTCCACAGGACCGGCGAGACCTCGTAGCCGTAGAGGCGGTCGAGGATGCGGCGGGTCTCCTGGGCGTCGACGAGCTTCTGGTTGAGCTGGCGCGGGTTGGCGACGGCGGCCCGGATCGCGTCCTTGGTGATCTCGTGGAAGACCATCCGCTTGACGGGGATCTTCGGCTTGAGGACCTCCTGGAGGTGCCAGGCGATGGCCTCGCCCTCGCGGTCCTCATCGGTGGCGAGGAAGAGCTCGTCGGAGTCCTTCAGCAGGTCCTTGAGCTTCTTGACCTGGGCCTTCTTGTCGGCGTTGATCACATAGATGGGCTGGAAGTCGTGCTCGACGTCCACGCCGAGGCGCCGGACCTCGCCGGTGTACTGCTCGGGCACCTCCGCGGCGCCGTTGGGAAGGTCACGGATGTGCCCGACGCTCGCTTCGACGACGTATCCGGGGCCCAGATAGCCCTTGATCGTCTTCGCCTTGGCAGGCGACTCGACGATGACGAGTCGGCGGCCGCCCTGTGCGGTCTCGCTGGTCGGGGACAACTTCGCTCTTCTCTCCGGTCGACGCTGGGGCCTCCCCAGGCCTTGCTCCCGGGGTCGTGGCACGGGCACGGATGCCCGCTCACTTGGTGACGCTGCGGAGTGTGACGGTACATCCCGCCCCCGTGTCAAACGGGAAAAGCCCACAACGGCCACTCGAACGGTAACCCGACTACCGCCATTCCTGCCGCCCGGAGTCCCCGGTCGCTCTCCCGGCACCGTCCGGAGCGTGAGGCTCCGATCACCCGGGCCGCACCGTCGCGGACGGGCTCAGAGGCGGGTCAGGCAGTACGCCCCGAGTCCCAGCGAGATCATCGCGGCGAGGGTCGCGAGGGTCGCGGATGCGACCTGGCTCACACCCTGGGCGACGGATTCGCCGCGCCGGAGCCGGGTGCCGGTCCACACGAGCAGCGCGCCCCCGAACAGGGCGAACACCACCCCCGCGAAGATCGCCGGTCCGCTCTCCATGGCCCGCGCGCCCCTTCCCTGCCGCCTGCGACTGCCCAGCGCCCGGAGAATGGCACGCACGGGCGGCAGGCGGGAGGCCGGCGGGCGAAATCGAGGTGAACGAGCGGGCGCAACCTTCTCGAACATTCGATCGACGGACTAGCGGCAGTGCAGCGACGGACCGGTGCTGGACGGGCATGGGACGGGCATGGGACCGGATGGGAGCGGCATGGGACCGGCGCTGGACGGGCGTTGAACCGCAGGGCGAACGTTCCGGCCAGATTTTTCCGGCTCTTTCCCCTCCCGGCGTGTCCCAGGGACCCGCCGGGCACACCTTCCGGTCCGTCAGACCGCAGGCTCCAGGAACCCCTGCTCCACCAGCAGCCGGATCTGCGCGGGCGTCCGGTCGCGCAGCAGCACCGGGTCCTCACCCATCAGTTGCGCGATGGCGTCGAGAATCCGCCCCGCGCTCAGCGTGCCGTCGCACACCCCCGCGAACCCGGCGCCGACCGTGTCCACCTTGGTCGCGCGGCGCATCCCGCGGTGCTGGCGCAGCACCACGTGCTCCGGGTCCTCGGCGCCGGGCAGCCCGACCTGCTCCTGGACCACCTCGACGGCGAGCCGGAAGTGGCCCTCCAGGAGATCCGCGTCGTCGTGGGCACGGAGGTAGTCGAGCCGGTCGAAGTGCGCGCGGATCGTCTCGCCGAGCGGCTGTTCGATCGGATGCGGCCACTCCTCCACGGTGACCGAGGGCACGGCGGCACCCGTCCTCCGCAGCGTGATCCAGCCGAATCCCACCCCCTTCACCTTGCGCGCCTCGAACTCGTCGAGCCACACGTCGTACCGCGCCTGGTACTCCGCCGAGTCCCCGCGGTGGTCACCGGAGTCCCGGAGCCACAACTCGGCGTACTGGTTGACGTCCTGCACCTCGCGCTGCACGATCCACGCATCGCAGCCGCGCGGCACCCACGACCTGACCCTGTCCTGCCAGTCCTCCCCCGCGACGTGCTGCCAGTTGGCGAGGAACTGCGCGAACCCGCCCTCGCTCAGCCGCTCCCCGGCCTGTTGAACGAGCGAGCGGCACAGATCGTCCCCGCCCATCCCGCCGTCCCGGTACGTCAGCCGGGCGCCCGGCGAGATCACGAACGGCGGGTTGGAGACGATCAGGTCGAACGTCTCCCCGTCCTTGACCGGCTCGAACAGCGAGCCCTCGGACAGCTCGGCCGCCGGCGCGCCGGAGAGCGCCAGCGTGAGCGCCGTGATGTGCAGGGCGCGGGGGTTGACGTCGGTCGCCGTCACGCGTGTGGCGTGCTGGGCGGCGTGCAGCGCCTGGATCCCGGAGCCGGTGCCGAGGTCGAGGGCGGCCGCGACGGGCGTACGGACGGTGATGCCGGCGAGCGTCGTGGACGCGCCGCCGACCCCGAGGACCACACCCTCGTGCCGCTGCCCGATGCCGCCGGCGCCGCCGACCGCGCACCCGAGGTCGGACACGATGAACCAGTCCTCGCCGTCGGGCCCGCCGTACGGCCGTACGTCCACGGTGGCCGCGAACTCGTCGCCGCCCACCCGGGTCAGCCAGCCGCTGTCCACGAGGTCGTCGAGGGGCAGCACGCCGGCCACGCGCGCGTGCGGCACGGGCTGCTGGAGCAGGAACAGCCGGACGAGCGTCTCAAGGGGCGCGTCACCGCGGGTCGCCCGCAGCGCGGGCACCGTCTCGCTACGGGCCAGCGCCGCGTACGCGGGCGCGCCGAGCAGGTCGAGCAGCCCGTCGGCGGTGAAGGACGCGTCCAGCAGGGCGGCGCGCAGCCGGGCGGCGGCGTCGGGGCGGTCGGAGGCGGGCAGGGGGGCGAGGCCGGAGTCAGTCACGCCCTCCATTGTGGCCCGTGGCACCGCCCGACCGCGGACTCAGCACACGACTCCGGACCACGGAACCCGGGACCACCGGACTCGGGACCACCGGACTCGGGACCCGGCCCCGAACCACCGGGGCCCGGCACCCGGCCTCAGCGCGTGGCGCCGGCTCCGGCCCCCGGCCCCGGCCTTCGCCCTACCCCCGGCCCCGCCCCCGGCCCCGGAGGCTCGGCCTCGCAGGCCGGGGCAGTTCCTTGTCTCAGCCCGCGGTCGACGAGGAGGAGGATGCGGACGAGGACGCGGACGCCGACGAAGACGGCGTCGACCCCGACGCGGGGGTCGACACCCCGGTCGTCGCCGTCGCGGAGACCTTCTTGCAGCTGGCCTGTTCGGCGATCGCGTCCTTGACCTCGCCCTGTTCCAGGGCCTGCAGCGCCGCCGTGCCGCTCTTGCTCTGCGTCTCCAGCTGCGTCGTCTGGGAGGCGATGTCCTGCAGACCGGACGCGAACTTGGCCTGGTTCTTGGTGTCGAGCGCGTCGACCTTCTTCTTCAGGTCGGCATAGGAGGCGGAGAGGCTGTTGAGGGTCGTGACCACGTTCTGCTGGCGCTTGGCGCCCTCCTCCACCCCGGGGGGCGCGCCGGCACCGCTGATGGCGGAGGCGAGCGCCTTGTAGGCGTCGGACATGTCCTGGAAGGCCTGGGAGTCGGTCTTCTGGATGGTCGTGGGCGAGCTCGTGGTGTCCGAGACCGCCGTGGAGATCGCCTCGTTCGCCGCCTTGATCTTCGCGTCCTGCGCCGGCACCGCGTCGCACACGGTCTTGGCCCAGGCGATCAGCTTCGGGTCGGTGCCCTTGTTGCTGCTGCACCCGGACAGCGCCACCACCAGTACCGCGCCGCCGGACAGTGCGGCCGCGAGCTTCTTGTTCACCGGATCGGTCCCTTCCATGGCTCTCGGCCCCCGGAATCTACACGGCGGACGGACAGCACCCTCATGGAAGCACCCATTAAGTTCACTTTTGGGCAATTTTGCACCAAGGGAGAGAAGGCTCACGACGAGACGACGCGCACATTCCCGCCCCCGAGCCCACTCCCGCGCACGACCGACGGCGAGCGCCCCGGCACGCGAAACGGGCGGACGGCGTGTCAGCACACGCCATCCGCCCGCTCGTTGACCGGTCCCCCCTCGCGAGGCTCGCGAGGGCCCCGGTGGGCGTCGTAAGACCGCCTACGAAACCACCGCGGGATCGGCCGGCTTGGCCACCCGTTCGGCGCTGTCCTCGTCGTCGCCGACGGCGATGCCGCGCCGCTTGGAGACGTAGACCGAGCCGACGATCACGATCAGCGCGAGGACCGCGATCGTGATCCGGACGCCGACGCTCTTGTCATGGCCGTAGGAGAACTTGATCACCGCGGGTGCGATGAGCAGGGAGACCAGGTTCATGACCTTGAGCAGCGGGTTGATCGCGGGTCCCGCGGTGTCCTTGAAGGGGTCGCCGACCGTGTCGCCGATCACCGTGGCGGCGTGGGCCTCGCTGCCCTTGCCGCCGTGGTGGCCGTCCTCGACCAGCTTCTTGGCGTTGTCCCAGGCACCACCGGAGTTGGCCAGGAACACCGCCATCAGGGTGCCGGCGCCGATCGCGCCCGCGAGGTAGGAGCCGAGCGCTCCGACACCGAGTGTGAACCCGATGAAGATGGGCGCCATCACGGCGAGCAGTCCCGGCGTGGCCAGCTCGCGCAGGGCGTCCTTGGTGCAGATGTCGACGACCTTGCCGTACTCGGGCGTCTCCGTGTAGTCCATGATCCCGGGGTGCTCGCGGAACTGCCGCCGCACCTCGAAGACCACCGAACCCGCCGACCGCGACACGGCGTTGATGGCGAGTCCGGAGAAGAGGAAGACGACCGCCGCGCCGGCGATCAGGCCGACCAGGTTGTTGGGCTGCGAGATGTCCATGGACAGGGTCAACGGGGCGCCCGTACCGCTGAGTTTCGCGCCCACGTCCTGCACGTTCGTGGTGATCGCGTCCCGGTACGACCCGAAGAGCGCCGACGCCGCGAGGACGGCGGTGGCGATGGCGATGCCCTTGGTGATGGCCTTGGTGGTGTTGCCGACGGCGTCCAGGTTGGTGAGCACCTGCGCGCCCGCGCCCTCGACGTCCCCGGACATCTCGGCGATGCCCTGGGCGTTGTCGGAGACCGGCCCGAAGGTGTCCATGGCGACGATGACGCCGACCGTGGTGAGCAGGCCGGTGCCGGCCAGCGCCACCGCGAACAGCGCGAGCATGATCGACGTACCGCCGAGCAGGAAGGCGCCGTAGACGCCGAGGCCGATCAGCAGAGCGGTGTAGACGGCCGATTCCAGGCCGATCGAGATACCGGCGAGGACCACGGTGGCCGGGCCGGTCAGCGAGGTCTTGCCGATGTCCATGACCGGACGCCGGTTGGTCTCGGTGAAGTAGCCGGTCAGCTGCTGGATGACGGCCGCGAGCAGGATGCCGATGGCGACCGCGACGAGCGCGAGGATCCGCGGGTCGCCGTCCTTGGCCCGGATGGCCGCGTCGGAGATGCCGTGCAGGTCCGCGTAGTTCCCGGGCAGGTAGACGAAGACCGCGATCGCGACGAGCACGAGCGAGATCACCGCGGAGATGAAGAAGCCGCGGTTGATGGCGCTCATGCCGCTGCGGTCGCTGCGGCGCGGGGCGACCGCGAAGATGCCGATCATCGCGGTGAGCACGCCGATGGCCGGCACCAGAAGCGGGAAGGCCAGTCCGGAGTCGCCGAAGGCGGCCTTGCCGAGGATCAGCGCGGCGACCAGGGTCACGGCGTACGACTCGAAGAGGTCGGCCGCCATGCCCGCGCAGTCGCCGACGTTGTCGCCCACGTTGTCCGCGATGGTCGCGGCATTGCGCGGGTCGTCCTCCGGAATGCCCTGTTCGACCTTGCCGACCAGGTCGGCGCCGACGTCGGCGGCCTTGGTGAAGATGCCGCCGCCGACTCGCATGAACATGGCGATCAGGGCGGCTCCGAGGCCGAAGCCTTCGAGCACCTTCGGCGCGTCGGCCGCGTACACCAGCACCACACAGGAGGCGCCGAGCAGGCCGAGCCCCACCGTGAACATGCCGACGACGCCGCCCGTGCGGAAAGCGATCTTCATGGCTTTGTGCGAGACGGCGGTGAGATCCTTTTCTGGTTCACCCGCCGCCGGAGTGGCTTCCCTGGCGGCAGCGGCGACGCGCACATTGCTGCGTACGGCGAGCCACATGCCGATATAACCGGTGGTCGCCGAGAAGACCGCGCCGATCAAGAAGAAGATCGACCGGCCGGCGCGCTGATTCCAGTCGTCCGCGGGCAGCAGCAGGAGCAGGAAGAACACCACGACGGCGAATGCGCCGAGGGTGCGCAACTGTCGGCCCAGATAGGCGTTCGCGCCTTCCTGGACCGCCGCCGCGATCTTCTTCATGCTGTCGGTGCCCTCGCCCGCCGCGAGTACCTGGCGCACCAGGATCCAGGCGACCACGAGCGCGGCCAGCGCGACGACGGCGATGACCGCCACCAGGGCCCGATTGTCGTCGGTCAGGACCGCGGCTGCGAAGGTTGTGGGGTGGCCCAACTGATGAGGGGTAGAAAGCCCCGCCATTCGTCCTCCTTGACGCTTGGACTGAGCTCAAGATGTGGACGGATTGTAGGTACCCGCGAGTGATCTAAACAGGGGACGGTAAACGGAATTGGCCTTCTCGTGCTCTTCAGCAAATGATCGAGGTCGCATCGACGAACCCGAAAGCGGTAATGCTCCAAAAGCATTGACGGCGGCGTTTACTTGATCGAATTATCGCCTGATTGATCGTGAATGAATTCACTAAATCCATCGCACGAGATCACTGTACGACCGGCGCGTGGTTGACGCGGCCATGCGGACAGGCGGAAACGCCGAAGGGCCCCACCCGGTGGGGCCCTTCGGAGACGGACGGTGTGACCGGTATCACTCTCAGGTGAGCGCGACTCCGGGCGGGGTCGTCGGCCAGGTCATGCGGATCAGCCCGCCGTGCTCCCCTGCGGTGACCTCCACGTCGTCGACGAGGCCGCTGATGACCGCGAGGCCCATCTCGTCCTCCTCGGCGTCCACGTCGAGCTCCGCCGCGCCGCCGGACGTCCGGTCACCGGGAACGGAACGGGGTGCCTCGTCGCCGACCTCGATGGAGAACTGCTTCTCCTCCTCGATCAGCGCCACCCGCACCGGCTCGGCGATACCGGCGACCTGATGCAGGCCCACGGCACGGGAACACGCCTCGCCGACGGCCAGCCGGACCTCGTCCAGGACGGCCTCGTCCACTCCGGCCCTGCGCGCCACCGCCGCCGCCACCAGTCGGGCGGTACGGACGTGCTCGGGCAGCGCGCTGAAGCGGAGTTCAACGGTGGCCATGCGTCCCCCTCGGAACTACGGGCGTGCGGTAGGGGGCCGGGCCGCCGAAGAACCCGGACCCCCGATGGATTGCGTCCGCCGCGGGCACCGCGGTCCGTGAGCGGCTGGCGGCACGGGCACGCGGGCCCGTAGACGGGCGGGGGTGACACGGGTGTCCGTACGGCGCGTACGGGCCCGTGCCGAGGGCCGGCCGGACGGCACGGACCGATGGGCGGTCCGGGTCCGTCGGCCGGCCCGGGGTCAGTCGGTGGCCGCCACCGCTTCCTCGACCGAGGTGTGGATCGGGAACACCTTGGTGAGGCCGGTGATACGGAAGATCTTCAGAATGCGCTCCTGGTTGCAGACCAGGCGCAGTGAGCCCTCATGGGCACGCACCCGCTTCAGGCCGCCGACCAGTACGCCGAGCCCGGTGGAGTCGAGGAAGTCCACGCCCTCCATGTCGACGACGAGGTGGAAATTCCCGTCGTTCACCAGCTCGACCAGCTGCTCGCGCAGCTTGGGCGCGGTATATACGTCGATTTCGCCACCGACCTCGACGACCGTACGATCGCCGACTGTACGGGTCGACAGGGACAGGTCCACGGATCCTCCAGCACCTTGCTATCGAGCGGTCGTCCCTCGGGACTCGGCCTGCGGCCCCCGGGACGGTTCGCCAGCCGCGATGGCATTCAATCACTTACCGGCAGGCGTGCACGACGCCTTGGCCCCATTGTCCGTCACGCCGGTGACACACTCGGTCCCGATGGCCATAAATCACCGATCCGATCGACCGCCGGTTTCGGCCGTGTCCGGGTTCTCTCCGGGCACGGTCCTGGACCGGCTCGCCTCCGGGCCGAGCCGGGCTTCGCGCATCACTCATACGGAGCACTTGCCCCCGCGGGCGGGTCGGCATGCCGTCTGGCCTGACCGGATTCGTTCGGAGGTCGTCGCGGCCGTACAGGAGTGCGGCATCGAGCACCCCTGGGAGCACCAGGCGCTGGCCGCCGAGCACGCCCTGGACGGCGACTCGGTGGTGGTCGCCACCGGCACCGCCTCCGGCAAGTCGCTGGCGTATCTCGTGCCGGTCCTGTCCACCCTGCTGGACGGCTCCGAGGCCGCCAACGGCCGCGGCGCCACCGCCCTCTACCTGGCCCCCACCAAGGCGCTGGCGGCCGACCAGTGCCGTTCCGTGAAGGAACTTTCACAACCTCTGGGCCACGCAGTACGCCCGGCGGTGTACGACGGCGACACCCCGTACGAGGAACGCGAGTGGATCCGGCAGTACGCCAACTACGTGCTGACCAACCCGGACATGCTGCACCGCGGGATCCTGCCCGGACATGCCCGCTGGTCCTCCTTCCTGAAGTCGCTGAAGTACGTCGTCGTCGACGAGTGCCACACCTACCGGGGCGTCTTCGGCTCGCACGTCGCCCAGGTGCTGCGCCGGCTGCGCCGCCTGTGCGCCCGCTACGACGCCTCCCCGGTCTTCCTGCTGGCCTCCGCCACCGCCGCCGAGCCGGCCCTCGCCGCCGGGCGGCTGACCGGCCTGCCGGTCGTGGAGATCGCCGACGACGCCTCCCCGCGCGGCGAACTGGTCTTCGCCCTCTGGGAGCCGCCGCTGACCGAGCTGCACGGCGAGAAGGGCGCCCCCGTCCGCCGTACCGCCACCGCCGAGACCGCCGACCTGCTGACCGACCTCGCCGTGCAGGGCGTGCGCTCGGTCGCCTTCGTGCGCTCCAGACGCGGCGCGGAGCTGATCTCCGTCATCGCCCAGGAACGGCTGGCCGAGGTCGACCGCTCCCTCGCCCGGCGTGTCGCGGCCTATCGCGGCGGCTACCTCCCCGAGGAGCGGCGGGCCCTGGAACGCGCGCTGCACTCCGGGGAGCTCCTCGGACTTGCCGCCACAACGGCCCTGGAGCTGGGTGTGGACGTCTCCGGGCTGGACGCCGTACTGATCGCCGGGTACCCCGGTACGAGGGCCTCTGTGTGGCAGCAGGCGGGTCGCGCGGGGCGGGCCGGGCAGGGTGCCCTCGCCGTCCTGGTCGCCCGCGACGACCCGCTGGACACCTTCCTCGTCCATCATCCCGAGGCCCTGTTCGACCAACCGGTCGAATCCACCGTCCTCGACCCCGACAACCCGTACGTCCTCGCCCCGCACCTGTGCGCCGCCGCGGCCGAGATCCCCCTCACCGACGACGACCTCGACCTGTTCGGCCCCGCCTGCAAGGAGCTGCTGCCGCAGCTGGAGGCCGCGAAGCTGCTGCGCCGCCGGACGAAGGCCTGGCACTGGACCCGGCGGGAGCGGGCCGCCGAGCTGACCGACATCCGCGGCGAGGGCGGCCGCCCGGTGCAGGTCGTCGAGGCGGGCACGGGGCGCCTGCTGGGCACGGTGGACGCGAGTGCCGCCCACTCCACGGTCCACGAGGGCGCGGTCCACCTCCACCAGGGCCGCACCTACCTCGTGCGCTCCCTCGACCTGGAGGACTCGGTGGCCCTGGTCGAGCAGGCCGACCCGCCGTACTCCACGGTCGCCCGCGACACCACGGCCATCTCCGTCCTGGAGACGGACACCGAGGTCCCCTGGGGCGACGGCCGCCTCTGCTACGGCTCCGTCGAGGTCACCAACCAGGTGGTCTCCTTCCTGCGCCGCCGGCTCATCACCGGCGAGGTCCTGGGCGAGACGAAACTCGACCTCCCTCCTCGTACGCTGCGCACCCGCGCGGTGTGGTGGACCGTCACCGAGGACCAGCTCGACGAGGCCCGGATCAACCCGGAGATCCTCGGCGGCGCCCTGCACGCCGCCGAACACGCCTCCATCGGCCTGCTCCCGCTCTTCGCGACCTGCGACCGCTGGGACATCGGCGGCGTGTCGATCCCGCTGCACCCCGACACGCTCCTGCCGACCGTCTTCGTCTACGACGGCCACCCCGGCGGCGCGGGCTTCGCGGAGCGCGCCTTCCACACCGCCCGCACCTGGCTGACGGCGACGCTGGAGGCGATCGCCGTGTGCGAGTGCGACGCCGGGTGTCCGTCGTGCATCCAGTCCCCCAAGTGCGGGAACGGGAACGAGCCGTTGCACAAGCGAGGGGCGGTGCGGCTGCTCACGGTGCTGTTGAGGGGGGCGCCGGGGTAGGGGTGGGCGGTTGCGTCGGTGCGGGCCGGTGGGGGCTGGTCGCGCCCACGCGGCGGAGCCGCAGATGTCACAGCCCCGCGCGCCTTTGGGGCGCGGTGTCAGGGGCGCGGTGTCAGGGGCGCGGTGTCAGGGGCGCGGTGCAGCGGGGCCGGCTCTGGCTCGAACCTCTGCCGCGAACGGCCCCTTGCCCGAGACCGCCGAGACGTCCGAGACGTCACCGACGATCACGCACCTCGTCAGCCGCGTGGCCTGTGCCCGTGCCACCCGGTCGGCTCGGGCGCAGGCCGCCGCAGTCCCCTCGGCCCAGTGGTCCGCCGCCGCGAGAGCTGCCAAGTCGGCACCACCGGCCGCTCGATGCCGGACAACTACGGCTTGCCCGAGGCCGAGTACCACCCCGAACACCACACACAGCACGGCGATCGCACCGACACTCCAAACAGTGGCCGAGCCTCGATCACGTTCCTCGCTGCGACGCGCCGCGCAGGGGCGCGGGGCTGTGCCATCTGCGGCTCCGCCGCGTGGGCGCGACCAGCCCCCACGCACCCGCGGCCGAACGACCACCGCCCGCCCCCTCACGGCCCCTCCGCCAAGGCGACCGCCGACTCCCGCACCTCGAACGGCAACACGCCCAGCACCGGCGGCCTCGCCACCACCGTCACCCGCACCTCGTCGCCCTCCCGGCCGACCGTCACCGTCGCCCCGGCCGGCGCCACCTCCTTCGTCATCGCGACCACCGCGTCCTCGGCGTCCTGCCGTGCCGCGGCCCGCGCCCCGGTACGGGCGGCGTCCACGCACCGGATCTGGGCGGCCACCACGAGCAGCCCCCACACCAGCGCCATCGTGAACGCCACCAGCACCGGCAGCACCACGGCCGCCTCCGCCGTCACGAACCCCCGGTCCGCCCCGCGCCACCGCTCACACCCCCGCACTGAGGGCTCGTTTCACGATGTCCTGGAGCTCCGCGCTGACCTGTCCGCTCGTCACGACCGCGTAGAGGACCGCCGCGAACCCGACGGCGGCGATGATCCCCATCGCGTACTCGGACGTGACCATTCCTGCGTCCCGGCGCACCAGCTTCCGCATCTTCCGCCCCATCAGGTACATCTCGACTCCCTCGAACTCGCTTGAAACTGGTTGAAACTTCTTGAACTAGCCCGGATCGGCGCCGACTTCGGTCGTCGTCGGCTGCTTCGTCGTCACATGTCCTTCAGCCACCGCCCCCGCGCAGCACCCCGCCCGCGAGTCCGATCACCACAGGAAGCACGCCCACCGCGATGAACGCGGGCAGGAAGCACAGCCCCACCGGGGCCGAGATCAGCACCGCCGCCCGGCGCGCCCGCGCGGTCGCGCTTCTCGCCCACTCGGCGCGGGCGTCCGAGGCGAGCCGGGCGACAGGCACGGCCGCAGGCAGCCCGGACTCGTCCGCGCGCTCCAGCAGCCGGGCCAGGGCGGCGGCCCCCGGCAGCCCGGCCAACCGCCGCCAGGCAACCGCCGGTTCTCCACCCAGCCGGACTTCCGCCGCACCACGCGCCAGCCCTTGCCCGACAGGTCCGCCGAGGGCCTCTCCGACGGCCTGGGCGGCGACCACCGGACCGGCACCGGCAGCGATGCAGGCCGCCAGGAGGTCGGCGGCGAGCGGGAGTTGGCGGGCGGCCTCGGCCGCCTCCGCCACGGCTGCCCGGTCGCCGTCGTCCACCCGGCTCCGCCACCGCCACAGCCCCGCCGCGACACCCAGCCCCAGCAGTCCCCCGGCGACCCCGCCGACCAGCACCCAGCCGCCGCACGCCGCACCGGCGACCGGCAGCCACCTGCGGACGGCACCGCCGACGTCGGAGTGCCTCTCCGCCCGCTCCAGGCCGAGCAGTTCGGCCAGTCTCCGCCGGGCCCAGCGCCGACGCCTGGCCCTCTCCAGCCACCATGCCGACCAGCCCAGGGCCGCCAGCGCCGCGGCCGTCGCCCCCAGCCTGTGGACGACCTCGGCGCTCATGCCCCCTCAGCTCCCCGCACGATCCGGGTCGCCCACCACATCCCGGCACCCTCGAACACCGTTCCGACGAGCAGGCAGCCCAGTCCGGCACCGGTGTGCAGCAGCACCCGGAGCGGGTCGGCGCCCATGGCCGAGCCGAGCAGGAGGCCGAGGGCGGGCAGGGCGGCGAGCATCACCGCGGTGGCCCGCGCGCCCGACAACTGGGCTCGCAGGTCGGCACGCTGGTCCCGTTCCGCGCGCAGGGCGGCGTCCAGGCGGTCGAGACCGGCCGCGAGTCCGGCGCCCTGGTCGACGGCCACCCGCCAGCAGGCCGCGAGCCCCGACAGGCCGTCGGCGCCCGGCTGCCGCGCCGCGACCGCCAGCGCGCCCGGCACGTCCCCGCCGAAGCGTGCCGCCGCGACCACGCCCGGCCGGGCCTCGCCGAGCCCACCGGAGTCCCGTGCGGCCCGCAACAGCGCCTCGCCCGGCTGCCGTCCCGCGCGCACCTCGCCGGCGAGCGCACCGCACAGCGCGATCACCGCGTCGGCACGC
This sequence comes from Streptomyces fuscichromogenes, assembly GCF_014645815.1. GTDB lineage: Bacteria > Actinomycetota > Actinomycetes > Streptomycetales > Streptomycetaceae > Streptomyces > Streptomyces fuscichromogenes. The sequence continues at coordinate 156,089 of NZ_BMML01000006.1, forward strand.
GCCTGCCGGGTCCGCCGGGCCTGTCGGGCGAGCCGCACCCGGCGCAGCACCGGCACCCCGGCGGCCCCCGCGAGGACCGGAAGGAGCGAGGCGGCGAGCAGCGCGAGCGTGACACCGGCGACCAGAGCCCACCACTCGCACCGCCAACGGCCGCGCAGCCGCCGTAGCTCCCCCAGCGCCTGCTCCCAGGAGGGCGGCCCGGTGGCCACCACCCCGCCACCGGCGAGCAGCAGCCGGGTCCGCCGTACCTCACGCTGTCGCTCGGCCAGCAGCCAGGCCATGACCCCACCGCACACCACGGCCGCACCGACCGTCGTCTCACCCATCACACATGCCCCTTTCAACTCAGCCATCACTGACATCACTTCGGAAACCCACAGCTCACCGGCGTCACTCCGGGGCTGCTCCTCCGAGCAGCTCCCGCAGCCGCTCCCATCCCCGTTCCCGGGCGAAGGCCGCCGTGTCCCAGCGCAGCGCCGGTACCGTCCGCACCAGCCCGGCGGGGTCCCGCTCCAGGACATGCACCTCGGCGATCCGTCGCCGGCCCGCGGGGTCCCGTACGAGGTGCAGCACCACCGACAGCGCGGCCGCCAGCTGGCTGTGCAGGGCGGCCCGGTCGAGCCCGGCGGCCGTGCCGAGGGCCTCCAGCCGGGCCGGTACGTCCGCGGCCGCGTTGGCGTGCACGGTGCCGCAGCCGCCCTCGTGGCCGGTGTTGAGCGCGGCCAGCAGGTGGACCACCTCGGGCCCGCGGACCTCGCCGACGACGAGCCGGTCGGGCCGCATCCGCAGGGCCTGCCGGACCAGGTCCTCCAGGGTGACGAGGCCGGCGCCCTCCTGGTTGGCGGGTCTGGTCTCCAGCCGTACGACATGCGGGTGTTCGGGCCTGAGTTCCGCGGAGTCCTCGGCGAGCACGATCCGCTCCCCCGGTCCGACCAGGCCGAGGAGCGCGCTCAGCAGGGTCGTCTTGCCCGTGCCGGTGCCACCGCTGACCAGGAAGGAGAGCCGGGCCGCGACGAGCGCCCGCAGGATCCGGTCGCCGCCCGGGGGGACCGTCCCGGCCGCGACCAGTTCGCCGAGCGTGAAGGCACGGGGCCGGGCCACGCGCAGGGACAGGCAGGTGCAGCCGATGGCCACCGGGGGCAGGACCGCGTGCAGGCGGGTGCCGTCGGGCAGCCGGGCGTCCGCCCAGGGACGTGCGTCGTCCAGGCGCCGGCCGGCCACCGCGGCCAGCCGCTGCGCAAGGCGTCGTACGGCCGCCGGGTCCGGGAAGGCGACCCGGGTGAGTTCCAGGCCGCCGCCGCGGTCCACCCAGACCCGGTCCGGGGCGGTCACCAGGACGTCGGTGACCGTGGGGTCGGCGAGGAGGGGTTCCAGGGGGCCGCTGCCGACGAGTTCGGAGCGCAGTCGCTCGGCCGCGCCGAGAACCTCGGCGTCACCGAGGACCCGCCCCTGGGCGCGCAGGGCCTGTGCCACCCGCGCGGGTGTCGGTTCGGCGCCGCTCTCGGCGAGCCAGCGCCGTACCCCGTCGAGCAGGGCGGGGCCGTCCGCGCCCGCGGTGCCGGGCCTCATACGGCGCCACCCGCCTCGACCAGCGTGCGCTCCCAGAAGCCCTTGCAGAAGCGGGCCAGCGGTCCACGTGCGACGGCACCCGGCGGTTTCCGGTGCGGACGGGACAGACCGGGTTCGGCGGGTACTTCGCCGGCCAGCGGCAGGCCGAGCAGCCGGGCCACCTCGCGGTCGTCAAGACCGGGCGCGTACGGCCCCCGTACCGCCACCCGGAGATCGCGCACGACCATGCCGACGGTGGCCGCGACCCGTCCGGCCGCCGCGATGGCGCGGAGCTCGGCGGGGACCACCAGGACCGCGAGGTCGAGCTGGGTGAGGACCTCGGCGACCTCGTCGTCCAGGCGGCGCGGCAGGTCGACGACGACCGTGCCGCCGCGCCGCCGGGCGGCCGCGAGCACCGCGCGGACGGCGGGCGGCGGGATCGCCACGCAGTCGCCGCGGTCCCAGCTGAGGATCCGCAGCGAGTGCAGCTCGGGCAGCGACTCCTCCAGGGCGCCGCTGCCCAGCCGGCCGCGCGAGGCGGCGAAGGCGGGCCAGCGCAGGCCCTCGGCCGTCTCACCGCCGAGGAGTACGTCGATTCCGCCACCCAGCGGATCCGCGTCCACCAGCAGGGTGCGCAGCCCCTCCCGCGCGGAGGTGACGGCGAGCGCGCAGGCCAGCGTGGAGGCGCCGGCCCCGCCCCGGCCGCCGATGACGCCGACGGTGAGGGCCGGGCGGCCCACGCCCTCGACGACGTCGGCGATCCGGTCCACGAGCCACTGCTCTCCGTCGGGGAGCATCAGGACGTGGTCCGCGCCGATCTCCACGGCCCGTTTCCACACGTCGGGGTCGTCCTGGTCGAGGCCGACCAGCACCACGCCGCGGCGGCGTGCGGCCCCGCGCACCCGCCGCGCTGCGTCGTCACCGACCAGGACGAGCGGGGCGGACTCCCAGCCGCCGCCACGATCCGGAGGACGGTGGTGGACCTCCGGTTTGGCGCCGGCCGCCGCGCACAGGCGCAACAGGTCGTCGAGGAGTTCGGCGTCCTCGGTGACGATCATCGGGCGTCCGGGCCGTCCCGCGGCGGCGGACGGCGGGTCCTGGGTGACAGTTCCGGCCATGTGAGCTTCCCCCTTGGCTGTGTTCTCGCGCATGGCCCCTGCGGCCACGCGATTCCCAAACGGGTGGAGAACCGGCAAGCGGCCTCCATATGCACGGCCGGCAGAAACCGGCCATTGGCGCCCGACAAACGGAACCGGCCATGAACTCGCCGCCGCCGGAGCGCGCTGGAATCACGGTGCAACGAACCCGGAAATCGTGTGGATCTTGGTCGAAAACTGTGGACGACCCGACGGCTGTGAATATCGCCGTCACCCCTACCGGTGAGGCCCGTTCCGGGCCCCGCGAGACTTCCACAGCGCAGCGCCGCGACTACCCAACGTGACGGATCATGGGCATACGAAAAGGGCGGCCGAAGCCGCCCGATCAAGGCCTCACGGCCTACGAGAGAGAGGAAAAACCCATCCGGACATGCGACGACCCCCACCGGGGGGGAGAGTGGGGGTCGTCTCCACGGCCGACTCGGGGGGGGAGGAGCCGGACCGGGTTAGCACGGTCGCGAACGATCCGTGACTTCCATGGTGTACCCGAGAGCCCTCTCAGGCAAACCCACGCGCCCCACCTTACGCCGAATGGTGGGCGCCTATGCTCGGGGGCGTGGAAAACCACTCCCTGCCCCGCGCAGCAGCCTTCTTTGACCTGGACAAGACGGTCATTGCGAAGTCGAGCACGCTCACCTTCAGCAAGTCGTTCTACCAAGGCGGTCTGATCAACCGCAGGGCGGCGCTGCGCAACGCGTACTCCCAGTTCGTGTTCCTGCTCGGCGGTATGGACCACGACCAGATGGAGCGCACCCGCGCGTACCTGTCGGGTCTCGTCCGTGGCTGGAATGTCCAGCAGGTCAAGGAGATCGTCGCCGAGACCCTGCACGACCTGATCGACCCGATCATCTACGACGAGGCCGCCTCCCTCATCGAGGAGCACCACCAGGCCGGCCGGGACGTCGTCATCGTCTCCACCTCGGGCGCCGAGGTGGTCGAACCGATCGGCGAACTCCTGGGCGCCGACCGGGTGGTGGCCACCCGCATGGTCGTCGGCGACGACGGCTGCTACACCGGCGAGGTGGAGTACTACGCGTACGGCCCGACCAAGGCCGAGGCCGTGCGGGAGCTGGCCGCGTCCGAGGGGTACGACCTGGACCGCTGCTACGCCTACAGCGACTCGGCGACCGACGTGCCGATGCTCCAGGCCGTCGGGCATCCGCACGCCGTGAACCCGGACCGCGCGCTGCGCCGCGAGGCCCTGGCCCGCGGCTGGCCGATCCTGGACTTCCACCGGCCGGTACGGCTCAAGCAGCGCATCTCCGCACCGCCGCGCCCGGCCCTGGTCGCCGCGGCGGCCATAGGAGCGGCGGCGGCCACCGCGGGCCTGGTCTGGTACGCGAGCCGGCGCCGGAGCACGGTCGCCTGAACAGACGCCCGTTTAGCGGGTCTTTGAACCTAAAAGTAAAGAACTGTAGGCAGGACTTCCGCTTGCTCCGGGCTTGCAGTACAAAGGGGTTAGCGGCCCGCGAGACCAAAGGACATCCGAGAGGATCACCTTTAAAACGCATTTGGCCCCACGGACCGAGCATGGACACTGGGCACCCACGCGACGTCGACCCGTCGATTACGGGCCAGCCGCACCAGGTGACGGGCAAAGCACCCGACCTGATGGGCAACATATCGAGGACGCTTGGTAACCCGGTGAGCATGCCAGCGGCGGTACGAGGACTCGTACCGCCGCAACCCTTTTCCGCCGCTCCACGCGGCCTTCCGGACGGGCGCTACGCCGCGCCGCGCTGCAGCGCCTCGCACACCGCCGTCGACTCGCGCACACCTAGCTCCACCGCGCGCCCGCAGTGCGCGATCCAGGCCGCCATCCCTTCCGGGGTACCGGAGACATAACCGTCCAGGGCCGCCAGGTAGGAGGCCCGGCCCAGTTCGGCATGGCCGACCTCGGCAGGGCAGATCGCCTTGGGGTCGAGGCCGCTGCCGATCAGCACGATCCGCTCGGCCGCGCGCGCGACCAGCCCGTTGCACGAGGTGAAGGGCCGCAGCGCGAGCAGTTCGCCGTGCACCACCGCGGCCGTCACCAGCGCGGGTGCCTCACCCCCCGCGACGATCAGCTCGGAGAGCCCCTCCAGGCGTCCCGACACCTCGTCGGCGCCCGGCAGCTCCAGTTCCACCAGCGGCTCGTCGACGCCCTCGCCGGCCCGGCGCGGCCTGCCGACCTCGTCGGCCCCCGTCGCCGCCGCCACCAGGTGCAGCCGGGCCAGCACCCGCAGCGGCGACTGCCGCCAGATGGAGAGCAGCTGGCCCGCCTCCGCGGTCAGCCGCAGGGCCGCGCCCACCACGCGCGCATCGTCGTCCACACCGAAGTCGGAGCGCCGCCGCACCTCCTCCAGCGCCCAGTCGGCACCGGACAGCGCGGCACTGCCCCGGGCGGCGCGCAGCGCGGCCTCCGAGGTGACGGCGTTGCTGCGGCGCCGCATGACCCGGTGCCCGTAGACCCGGTCCACGGCCTTGCGCACGGACTCCACGGACTCGGGCACCCCGGGCAGCTCGCCCAGCGCCGCGAGCGGATCGGCGGTCGCACCTGTCGTACTCATGAGTACGACAGTACGCACCCCGCCCCGGGACTCCACGAAGGAGTGGTCTTCTTCACTTCACATGACACGCAAAGCAATCACCCGACTACTCTTCGTGAACATGAAAATTGCTTTCGTCGGAAAGGGCGGCAGCGGCAAGACCACGCTCTCCTCCCTGTTCATCCGGCATCTCGCGGCCGGCGGCGCGCCGGTCGTCGCCGTCGACGCCGACATCAACCAGCACCTGGGCCCCGCGCTCGGCCTCGACGAGAGGGAGGCGGAGGCGCTGCCCGCGATGGGCGAGCGGCTCTCCCTGATCAAGGACCACCTGCGCGGCCACAACCCGCGCATCACCTCCGCCGCGACGATGATCAAGACCACTCCGCCCGGCGCGGGTTCGCGGCTGGTCCGGGTGCGGGAGCCCAATCCGGTGTACGACGCCTGTGCGCGGCCGGTGGAACTCGACGGCGGCGCGGTCCGTTTGATGGTCACCGGCCCCTTCACGGACGCCGACCTGGGGGTGTCCTGCTACCACTCCAAGACGGGAGCGGTGGAGCTGTTCCTGAACCACCTCGTCGACGGCCCCGACGAGTACGTCGTGGTCGACATGACGGCGGGCTCGGACTCCTTCGCCTCCGGCATGTTCACCCGCTTCGACATCACGTTCCTGGTCGCCGAGCCGACCCGGAAGGGGGTCTCCGTCTACCGCCAGTACAAGGAGTACGCCCGGGACTTCGGCGTCGCGCTGAAGGTCGTCGGCAACAAGGTGCAGGGGCCGGAGGACATCGACTTCCTGCATTCGGAGGTCGGGGACGACCTGCTGGTCACGTTCGGCCACTCGGACTGGGTGCGCGCCATGGAGAAGGGCCGCCCGCCGCGGTTCGAGCTCCTGGAGGACCCCAACTCCCGCGCCCTGGGCGCCCTCAAGGAGGCCACGGACGCGACGTACGAGCTGCGGGACTGGGAGCGCTACACCCGGCAGATGGTCCACTTCCACCTGAAGAACGCCCTGTCCTGGGGCAACGAGCGCACCGGGGCCGACCTGGCGTCGCAGATCGACCCCGGCTTCGTGCTCGGCGAGGAGGTGGCCGCCCCCGCCTGACGGGCGGCCGGCCCCGGCTCCGCGCCTACTGCTTGACCGCCGGCGCCCCGGGCACCCCCTTCGGCGCCGGGGCGGGACGGCCGGACAGGAAGGACTCCCAGCCCGGCCGCGGGGCCTCGCCCACGTTCAGGGTGCGCAGCTTCGCCAGGACCTGCGGGTCCTGGGCGTCCAGCCAGTCGGCCAGCTGGTGGAAGGAGACACAGCGCACGTCGGGCTTGTTGCAGACGTTCCCGATGACCTCGTCGAGCGCACGCATGTAGGTGCCGCCGTTCCAGGACTCGAAGTGGTTGCCGATGACCAGGGGTGCGCGGTTGCCGTTGTAGGCCCGGTTGAAGCCCTGGAGCAGCCCGTCGCGCATCTGGTCGCCCCAGTAGTCGTACTTGTCGGGGTCACCCTGGGTCGACGTGCCGGACTGGTTGACCATGAAGTTGTAGTCCATGGTCAACTGCTCGTAGTTGTGGCCGGGGAAGGGGACGAGCTGCATGGACAGGTCCCACAGGCCTTCCCTTTTCTTGGGCCAGACCTGGTCGTTGACGCCGCTGGTGTCGTAGCGGAAGCCCAGCTGGCTCGCCGCCTTCACGAAGTTCTTCTGTCCCTCCAGGCAGGGGGTGCGGGCGCCGATGAGCTCCTTGTCGTAGTCGAAGGGCAGCGGTGCGGCGTTCTTTCTGCCGGTGTTGGTCTTCCAGGTCTTCACGAACTGCTTGGCCTGGGCGATCTCGCTCTTCCACTCGGCCACCGACCACTCGCCGACCCCGCCGTCGGGGCCGCAGAAGTGCCCGTTGAAGTGGGTGCCGATCTCGTTGCCCTCCAGCCAGGCCAGCCGTACCTGCTTGACGGTGTCGGCGATGCCCTGCTCGTCGTTGAAGCCGATCTCGGAGCTGCCGGGCGAGTGCTGGGGCGGCCGGTAGAGGTCACGCTTCTCGTCCGGCAGCATGTAGACGCCGCTGAGGAAGTACGTCATGGTCGCGTTGTTCTCCTTGGCGACCTTGCGGAAGTGCGAGAACAGTTTCTGGCTGTCCTCGCCCGCGCCGTCCCATGAGAACACCACGAACTGCGGGGGCTTCTCACCTGCCTTGAGCCGCTCGGGCCGGGGCAGATGCGGCTGCGCCCCGGTGTAGGCGGTGGACCCGTCACCGATCAGACGGACCACACTCTGGGGCGCCGGTGCTCCTTTCCGCGGCCCGGACGCCCCTTGTTCGGAGTTGGTACCGGTCGCGCAACCGGCGACCGACGCGGCACAGGCCGCGGCGGCCACGGCGCCGACCGCAATCCTCTGGGTGGCGGCCAATTCCGCCCACCTTCTTCCTTCTCTCGGCGAACGCCGGTGACGGCGTTTTATGGCGATGTGCCGGGTATCTGCCGACAGCGCGGCCAAGGTCGCATAGGACCGAGAGAGGGATTAATACGACAAGCCGATGAACTGCTCACTTCACCCATGAGGGTGAAGAGGTACCCCATTTGCGAAGAAAATCCATGCTTGACCTTTACTCTGCATTACGATTCGTTTACCGATTGTTGATCCATCCCGCCACTGCACGCCGCGACCCACGGCCGCGACCGAGCCCCAGCCCTCGATCGAAAGGACCCCCAGACCCGCGACCGCGCTGCCCCGGAGGAGACGGGAACATGTCATCAGCTTGCGTACCCACCCACCCCGAGAGCCTCGGCCTGGCCCGAGCCACAACTTCCCGGGCCGTCAACGGCGCCGACCGGCCGCCGCACCCGCCCAGGGCCCCGCACCGCCGCCGCCCCGTCGCCGGCGCCGACCTGTCCGCGTCCGTCGCGGTGTTCCTGATCGCCCTGCCGCTCTCCCTCGGCATCGCCCTCGCCACCGGCGCCCCGCTCCAGGCCGGCCTGGTGGCGGCGGCCGTCGGCGGGCTGGTCGCCGGGCGGCTCGGCGGCTGCCCGCTCCAGGTCAGCGGTCCGGCCGCCGGACTCACCGTGGTCACCGCCGACCTGATCCACCGGTACGGCTGGCGGGCCACCTGCGGCATCACCGTCCTCGCCGGACTGGCCCAACTGGGCCTGGGCTGCCTGCGCGTGGCCCGCACCGCGCTCGCCGTCAGCCCGGCCGTGGTGCACGGCATGCTCGCCGGCATCGGCATCACCATCGCGGTCGCCCAGCTGCACATCGTCCTCGGCGGCACCCCGCAGAGCTCGGTCCTCGCCAACGTCCGGGCACTGCCCGCCCAGTTGGCCCACCTGCACCCGGCCGCCGTGACGATGAGCGCACTGACCCTGGCCCTGCTGCTGGGCTGGCCCCGGATCCCGGGCAGAGCGGGCCGCCTGCTGCGCACGGTCCCGGCCGCCCTGGTCGCCGTCGCCGGTGCCACCGCGACCGCCTCGCTCACCGGGCTCGCCCTGCCCCGGGTCGACCTGCCGTCCTGGAGCAGCCATGCCCTGGCCGGGCTGCCCGAGGGGCCGGTGCTCGGGCTCGTCGCCGCCGTGCTCACCACCACGCTGGTGTGCAGCGTGCAGTCACTGCTGGGCGCGGTCGCCGTCGACAAGCTGGTGGCCGGCCGCACCGGCCCCCAGTCCCGCCTCGGCCGCGCCGACCTGGACCGGGAACTGCTCGGTCAGGGCGCGGCCAACATCGTGTCGGGGGCGCTCGGCGGGCTGCCGGTCGCAGGGGTGGCGGTACGGAGTTCGGCGAATGTGCGATCCGGTGCCGTGAGCCGGAACTCCACGATGCTGCACGGCGTTTTCGTAGTGTTCGCCGCGCTGCTGATGGTCCCGGTCCTGGATCTCATCCCGCTCGCCTCGCTCGCCGCCCTGGTGATGGCCGTCGGCATCCAGATGGTGTCCCTGCACCACATCCGCGCGGTGACCCGCCACCGCGAAGTGCTGGTGTACGCCGTCACCACGCTCGGGGTGGTCCTCCTCGGCGTCCTGGAGGGGGTGGTCCTCGGGGTCGCCGTGGCCGTCGCCCTCGCCCTGCACCGCCTCGCCCGCACCCGCATCACCCATGAGGAGAAGGAAGGAGTCCATCACGTACACGTACGAGGACAGCTGACGTTCCTCGCGGTGCCCCGGCTCAGCAGAGTCCTGCATCTCGTGCCCCAGGATGCCCACGCCGTCGTGGAGTTGGACGGTTCGTTCATGGACCACGCGGCGTACGAGTCACTGCGGGACTGGCGCAGGGCCCACACCGCGCAGGGCGGCTCCGCCGAACTGACCGGCTGCCGCGCGGGCGTCCGCGAACCGGAGTACGGCCACAGACCGGAGCGCGGTCCCCGTCCCGGGCCTCGCGCAGGTCACGGCTTCGGGCGTCGGCTCGGGAGATCGGCCGGGGCCGGTCATGAACTCGCCCGGGGGATCAGCGCGTTCCAGCGCGACACCGCGCCCCTGGTCCGGGAGGAACTGGCCCGGCTGGCGCGCGAGGGGCAGCGGCCGTCGCAGCTCTTCCTCACCTGTGCCGACTCCCGGCTCGTCACCTCGATGATCACCTCCAGTGGCCCGGGTGACCTGTTCGTGGTCCGCAACGTGGGCAACCTGGTCCCTCTTCCGGGTGAGGAGAACGGGGACGACTCGGTGGCGGCCGCGATCGAGTACGCGGTGGACGTGCTGAAGGTGCGGTCCATCACGGTGTGCGGGCACTCCGGTTGCGGGGCGATGCAGGCACTGCTCGGCTCCGGGACCGGGGGTGCGGCGACCCCGCTCGGGCGGTGGCTGCGGCACGGGCTGCCGAGCCTGGCGCGGCTGGCCGACGAGGGCCCTGCGGGGGTCCGGCTGGCCGGGCGGGCGCAGGCGGACACGGTGGAGCGGCTGTGCCTGACCAACGTGGTCCAGCAGTTGGAGCATCTGCGGGCGCACGACTCGGTGGCACGGGCGCTGGCGGCGGGTGAGCTGGAGCTGCACGGGATGTACTTCCAGGTGAGCGAGGCGCAGGCGTATCTGCTGAGCGGGGGCGGTGCGGGCGCAGAGGAAGGGGTGTTCCAGGGGGTGCCCGGCGCGGAGGAGCTGTCCAGCCCGGCCTGACAGAAAGGGCGACCGGGCCCACGGGAGCCCCATGAGCCGGTGCCGTACGGGCCGGTGCCGTACGGGCCGGTGCCGTACCGGCCCGCGTTGTACCGGCCCGCGTTGTACCGGCCCGCGTTGTACCGGCCTGCGCCGGCCGACCCGGTGGCCACGGTGCACGCAGCGCCGGCAGGCCCAGTACACCCGACCGCGACACACCCCGCCCCACCGTGCCCCGCCGCACCGCTGCTGCGCCACCCCGTCGCCCGCGCCCCGCGCCCCGCGCCCCGATAGGTCTAAACCAATTATTGGGCGGCCCTTGTCACCGGGGCCCCAGGTCTGATGAGCTGTGGCCTGGGACACAACGGACACCCTTCGAAAGGGAGATGTCGTGAGCAACGAAAGCCTGGCCAACCTCTTGAGGGAGGAGCGACGCTTCGCGCCGCCCGCTGACCTGGCCGAGAGCGCCAATGTCACGGCCGAGGCGTACGAACAGGCCAAGGCTGACAGGCTCGGCTTCTGGGCCGCACAGGCCCGTCGGCTGGCCTGGGCCAAGGAGCCGACCGAGACGCTGGACTGGTCGAACCCGCCGTTCGCCAAGTGGTTCAAGGACGGCGAGCTCAACGTCGCGTACAACTGCGTGGACCGGCATGTGGAGGCCGGGCACGGCGACCGGGTCGCCATCCACTTCGAGGGCGAGCCCGGCGACAGCCGCGCGATCACCTACGCCGAGCTGAAGGACGAGGTCTCCAAGGCGGCCAACGCCCTGCTGGAGCTGGGCGTTCAGAAGGGCGACCGGGTCGCGGTCTACATGCCGATGATCCCGGAGACGGCGGTCGCGATGCTCGCCTGCGCCCGGATCGGCGCCGCGCACTCGGTGGTCTTCGGCGGCTTCTCGGCGGACGCGCTGGCCACTCGTATCCAGGACGCGGACGCCAAGGTCGTCATCACCTCCGACGGCGGCTACCGACGCGGCAAGCCGTCCGCGCTCAAGCCGGCCGTGGACGAGGCGATCGGCAAGGTGGACAACGTCGAGCACGTGCTGGTCGTCCGGCGCACCGGGCAGGAAGTGGCCTGGGACGACTCGCGGGACGTGTGGTGGCACGAGATCGTCGAGCGGCAGTCGGCCGAGCACACGCCCGAGGCCTTCGAGGCCGAGCACCCGCTGTTCATCCTCTACACGTCCGGTACGACGGGGAAGCCGAAGGGCATCCTGCACACCTCGGGCGGTTACCTCACCCAGGCGTCGTACACGCACTGGGCGGTGTTCGACCTCAAGCCGGAGACGGACGTGTACTGGTGCACGGCCGACGTCGGCTGGGTGACCGGCCACTCGTACATCGTGTACGGGCCGCTGGCCAACGGCGCGACGCAGGTGATGTACGAGGGCACCCCGGACACCCCGCACCAGGGCCGGTTCTGGGAGATCGTGCAGAAGTACGGGGTGACGATCCTGTACACGGCGCCGACGGCGATCCGCACGTTCATGAAGTGGGGCGACGACATCCCCGCGAAGTTCGACCTGAGCAGCCTGCGGGTGCTGGGTTCGGTGGGTGAGCCGATCAACCCCGAGGCCTGGATCTGGTACCGCAAGCACATCGGCGCCGACCGGACGCCGATCGTGGACACCTGGTGGCAGACCGAGACCGGCGCGATGATGATCTCGCCGTTGCCGGGTGTCACGGCGACCAAGCCCGGTTCGGCGCAGACCCCGCTGCCCGGCATCTCGGCGACCGTCGTCGACGACGAGGCCAACGAGGTGCCGAACGGCGGTGGCGGCTACCTGGTGCTGACCGAGCCGTGGCCCTCGATGCTGCGCACGATCTGGGGCGACGACCAGCGGTTCCTGGACACGTACTGGTCGCGGTTCGAGGGCAGGTACTTCGCCGGTGACGGCGCGAAGAAGGACGACGACGGCGACATCTGGCTGCTCGGCCGGGTGGACGACGTGATGCTCGTCTCCGGGCACAACATCTCGACCACCGAGGTGGAGTCGGCGCTGGTGTCCCACCCGTCGGTCGCCGAGGCGGCCGTGGTCGGCGCGGCGGACGAGACGACCGGACAGGCGATCGTCGCCTTCGTGATCCTGCGTGGCACCGCGAACGCGGAGGACGAAGGACTGGTCAACGAGCTCCGCAACCACGTCGGCGCCACGCTCGGCCCGATCGCCAAGCCCAAGCGGGTGCTGCCGGTGGCGGAGCTGCCGAAGACCCGATCCGGCAAGATCATGCGCCGACTGCTGCGCGATGTCGCCGAGAACCGGCAGCTCGGTGACGTGACGACGCTGACCGACTCGACGGTCATGGACCTCATCCAGGCGAAGCTCCCGGCGGCGCCCAGCGAGGACTGAGCCGCCCCCGTGCTCCGAAGGGCGCCCGGCGCGAAACGCGCCGGGCGCCCTTTTTGCGCCTACCGTGATTCTCACCTGACAGCCCCCGCCGCACCTTAGGTAAACTAAACAAAACAGCGTCTCCTCAAGGTGTGCCGGGAAGTCTGGTCGGCAAGTAGCCCGCTCCTGCCCACCGACCGGAGGTCGACGTGTCCGCGCCCCGCACCACCCCCGTCCGGAAGTTTCTCGGGCGGCTCTCGCTGCCCGAGCGGACCATCGTGGCGGACGCGCTGCGGACCGAGACCGTCGGCGGTGTGCTGCTGCTCGTCGCCGCGATAGCCGCGCTGGTCTGGGCGAACATCCCGGCGCTCGGGCACAGCTACGCGAGCGTCGCCGACTTCCACTTCGGCCCGGGGGCCCTCGGCCTGAACCTCTCCGTCGCCCACTGGGCCGCCGACGGCCTGCTCGCGGTCTTCTTCTTCGTCGCCGGCATCGAACTCAAGCGCGAGCTGGTGGCCGGCGACCTGCGGGACCCGAAGGCGGCCGCGCTCCCGGTGGTCGCCGCGCTGTGCGGGATGGCCGTACCGGCGCTCGTCTACACCCTCACCAGCCTCGCCGGCGGCGGCTCCACGCAGGGCTGGGCGGTGCCCACTGCCACCGACATCGCCTTCGCGCTGGCCGTGCTCGCGGTGATCGGCACCTCGCTGCCGAGCGCCCTGCGCGCCTTCCTGCTCACCCTCGCGGTCGTCGACGACCTGTTCGCGATCCTGATCATCGCGATCTTCTTCACCGCCCGGATCGACTTCGCCGCGCTCGGCGGCGCGGTCCTCGGCCTCGCCGTCTTCTGGCTGCTGCTGCGCGCGGGCGTGCGCGGCTGGTACGTGTACGTGCCGCTCGCGGTCGTGGTCTGGGCGCTGATGTACAACAGCGGCGTGCACGCGACCATCGCCGGTGTGGCCATGGGCCTGATGCTGCGCTGCACCACCCGTGAGGGTGAGGAGCACTCCCCGGGCGAGCACGTCGAGCATCTGGTGCGGCCGCTGTCGGCGGGGCTGGCCGTGCCCCTGTTCGCGCTCTTCAGCGCCGGTGTGGTGGTGTCCGGCGGGGCGCTCGGCGACATCTTCACCAGGCCGGAGACGCTCGGGGTCGTCCTCGGCCTGGTCGTCGGCAAGGCGGTCGGGATCTTCGGCGGGACCTGGCTGACCGCCCGTTTCACCCGGGCCTCGCTGAGCGAGGACCTCGAATGGGCCGACGTCTTCGCGGTGGCCTCGCTGGCCGGCATCGGCTTCACCGTCTCGCTGCTCATCGACGAACTCGCGTTCGCCGGCGACGCCGTGCTGACGGACGAGGTCAAGGCCGCCGTGCTCACCGGCTCGCTCATCGCGGCCCTGTGCGCCACGGTGCTGCTGAAGATACGCAACACCCGCTACCGCAGGCTGGTCGAGGCCGAGGAGCGGGACGACGACCTCGACGGAATCCCGGACGTCTACGAGGAGGACAACCCGGCCCATCACCTGCGGATGGCGGAGATCTACGAGCGCAAGGCCGCCGAGCACCGCCGGATCGCCGCGGAGAAGGCCGCCTCCCAAGAGGCCTCCCGAGAGGCTTCCCGAGAGGCTTCCCAGAAGGCCGCCCAGGGGGCCGACGGGCGGGACGCGCCTGCCGAAGTACCGGGCGGGGCAGGCGAGCAGGGCGGCCGTCCGGCATGATCTGACGAGACGGTACAAAAAAGACCGGTGCCACAAGGGGCCGGTGCCGGAGGACCGGCACGCAAAGACGATGACGAAGACGCAGAGGGAGACCGCGATGAGCGCACCCGACGGCAGCCCGGTCGGTGCCGAACGCAGCATCGGCCAGCTGTTCGCCTCGGCCACGGCCGAGATGTCGGAGCTGGTGCACGACGAGATCGCGCTGGCCAAGGCCCAGCTGAAGCAGGACGTCAAGCGGGGCGCGGCGAGCGGCGGCGCGTTCTCGGTGGCGGGTGTGCTGCTGCTGTTCTCCCTGCCGATGCTCAACTTCGCGCTGGCGTACGGTATTCGGACCTGGAGCCACTGGAATCTCGCGATCTGCTTCCTGCTCTCCTTCGCGGCGAACGTCCTGGTGGCCGTCGTCCTCGCGCTGATCGGCGTGGTCTTCGCGAAGAAGGCCAAGAAGAGCAAGGGCCCGCAGAAGGTGGCCGCGTCGATGAAGGAGACGGCGGGCGTCCTCCAGAACGCCAAGCCGCATCCGCGCCCGGAGCTCCCGCGGGACGAGGTGCCGGCCATCGAGGCTGTGGCACGCTCGACGTCATGACGGATCCCGCTCCCTCGGCCGCACGGCCGGAGGGCCCCTGGACACACCGGGACGTCGCCGCGAACGGCGCCCGCTTCCACATCGCCGAGCTCGGCGACGGACCGCTGGTCATGCTGGTGCACGGCTTCCCGCAGTTCTGGTGGACCTGGCGGCACCAGCTGGTCGCGCTCGCCGACGCGGGGTTCCGGGCCGTGGCCATGGACCTGCGCGGCGTCGGCGGCAGCGACCGCACCCCGCGGGGCTACGACCCGGCGAACCTCGCGCTCGACATCACCGGCGTGATCCGCTCCCTGGGCGAGCCGGACGCCGCGCTGGTCGGCCACGACCTGGGCGGCTACCTGGCGTGGACGGCGGCCGCGATGCGCCCCAAGCTGGTCCGACGGCTCGCGGTGGTGTCCATGCCGCACCCGCGGCGCTGGCGCTCGGCGATGCTCCGGGACCGCCGGCAGACCGCCGCCGCCTCCTACATCTGGGGCTTCCAGCGGCCCTGGATCCCGGAGCGGCAGCTCATCGCCGACGACGGCGCGCTGGTCGGCCGGCTGATCCGGGACTGGTCCGGGCCGCGGCTGCCGGACGACGAGGCGGTGGAGACGTACCAGCGGGCCATGTGCATCCCGTCCACCGCGCACTGCTCGATCGAGCCGTACCGCTGGCTGGTGCGCTCGCTGGCGCGCCCGGACGGCATCCAGTTCAACCGCAGGATGAAGCGCCCGGTGCGCGTCCCGACCCTGCATCTGCACGGCTCCCTGGACCCGGTGACCCGTACCCGCAGCGCGGCCGGCTCCGGCGAGTACGTCGAAGCGCCGTACCGCTGGCGGCTGTTCGACGGACTCGGGCACTTCCCGCACGAGGAGGACCCGGTCGCGTTCTCCGCCGAGCTGGTCAACTGGCTCAGGGATCCGGAGCCGGACCGTTGAAAAGGCGTGAGCTGGCCAACTGGCTCAAAGACCCCGAACCCGATCGGTGACCGCGCCGATGCGCCCGGTATCCGGATCTGCACACCTGTTCTACGAACGGCCACATGCCCGGCGCATAGGCCGATTAGGGGGCGCGCGGGAGGTTATCGACCTTGGGGCAGGGGCAGACGTCGGGGTATGGGCTGGACGCACGACTACAGTGACGCACCCCGCAACCGCCGTACGACAGGCGGTCTGAACTCCCACCGAGGAGGTGCCCCGCAGCTGCCGGGAGCCGATCCGAGGGTGGGGATTCCGCGCATCCTGCGGCGCCGGGCCCGCTGGGTCTCGGTCCGCCTGCGCCACACCCGCGGCTGACAGCCCGCTCGGCCCCCGCCGGGCCCCCAGACCTCCGAAGGGGTCTAGAGGGCGCAGCTGTCGGTGCCCACCTGCTGGCTCGCGGTACGGCCCCGGGCGATGTCCGCCTGGATCTCGTCGGCCGTCAGGGCGTACCCGGTGTCGGCGTCGTCCAGTGACTTCGCGAAGACGACCCCGTACACCCTGCCCTCGGGCGTGAGCAGCGGGCCGCCGGAGTTGCCCTGACGGACGGTCGCGTACAGCGAGTAGACGTCACGGCGGACGGTGCCGCGGTGGTAGATGTCGGGGCCGTTGGCGGTGATACGACCGCGCACCCGGGCGGGCCGGACGTCGTACGAGCCGTTCTCCGGGAACCCGGCGACGATCGCGCTGTCGGTCGTCTCGGCGTCCTTCGCGGAGAACTTCAGGACCTTGGCCTGAAGGTCCGGCACGTCCAGTACGGCGATGTCGCGCTGCCAGTCGTAGAGGACGACCTTGGCGTCGTACCTGCGGCCCTCGCCGCCGATCTGGACGGTGGGGTCGTCGACGCCGCCGACCACGTGGGCGTTGGTCATGACGCGGCGGTCGGCGAAGACGAAGCCGGTGCCCTCCAGGATCTTGCCGCAGCTCTGCGCGGTACCCGTCACCTTGACGATGGACTGCTTGGCCGTGGTCGCCACCGCGCTGTTCGCGAGCGCCGGGTCGGGCGGCGAGACATCGGTGATCGGCTCGTTGGCGAACGGGCTGAAGACCTGCGGGAAGCCGTTCTGCGCGAGGACCTTGGAGAAGTCCGCGAACCAGGTGTCGGCCTGGGTGGGCAGTGCTCTGGACACCCCGAGCAGCACCTTGGAGTTGCGCACCTCCTTGCCGAGCGTCGGCAGGGTGGTGCCCGCGAGGGCGGAGCCGATCAGCCAGGCGACCAGCAGCATCGCCACCACGTTGACCAGAGCGCCGCCGGTGGCGTCCAGGGCGCGGGCCGGGGACCAGGTGATGTACCGGCGCAGTTTGTTGCCGAGGTGGGTGGTGAGGGCCTGGCCGACGGAGGCGCAGACGATGACGACGACCACGGCGACGACCGCGGCGGTGGTGCTCACCTCGGCGTTGTCGGTCACCGCGTCCCAGATCACCGGCAGGACGTAGACGGCGACGAGTCCGCCGCCCAGGAAGCCGATCACCGACAGGATGCCGACGACGAACCCCTGGCGGTAGCCGACGATCGCGAACCACACGGCGGCGACCAGCAACAGGATGTCCAGCACATTCACGAACGACACCCTGTCATGACCGCCAGTCGAGCGGGACCAGCTTCTCGCGGTCCCAGGAGCGCTCCCATCCCGCGTAGTGCAGCAGGCGGTCGATCACCCCGGCGGTGAACCCCCACACCAAGGTCGATTCGACCAGAAATGCCGGACCTCGGTGCCCACTTGGGTGCACGGCGGTGGCCCGGTTGGCCGGATTCGTGAGATCCGCCACGGGAACGGTGAAGACCCGCGCCGTCTCGTTGGGATCCACCACCCCCACCGGACTCGGCTCGCGCCACCAGCCCAGCACCGGGGTGACCACGAACTTGCTCACCGGGATGTACAGCCTGGGCAGCACCCCGAACAGCTGGACACCGGCCTGGTCCAGCCCGGTCTCCTCCTCGGCCTCGCGGAGAGCGGCCCGCAGCGGCCCGTCGGCCTTCGGGTCGCCGTCCTCGGGGTCGAGGGCGCCACCGGGGAACGAGGGCTGCCCGGCGTGCGAGCGCAACGAGCCGGCCCGCTCCATCAGCAGCAGCTCGGGGCCCTGCGCGCCCTCGCCGAACAGGATCAGCACGGCCGACTGCCGGCCCGTGCCGTTCTCCGGGGGCAGGAAGCGGCTCAGCTGGAGCGGCTGGACCGTCTCGGCGGCGCGCGCCACCGGGCCGAGCCACTCCGGCAGGCCCTCCCTGCTGAGCGCCACGCCCCCGCGCGGTCCGCCCGTCTGTGCCTTGCTGCTGTGTGTCACGGCATCCCCCGTCCTGCCCCGCTCCCCCGTCCTGCCCGTTCCAACGCCCGACGACTCCTTGATCGTTCCGCCCTTCGCCCCTGAGAAGACCCCTGGGTCATGTCCCTGATACGCCGCCCAGCGGCGGCGCCGGCCGGCCGCCCGCGTCCAGATACGCCTGCGGCGGATTGAGCCGCTGGCCGGGGAAGCCGCCCTTCTCGTACTTGAGCAGCTTCTTCGCCTTCTCCGGGTCCGTCTCGCCCTCCCCGTAGGCTGGGCAGAGCGGAGCGATGGGGCAGGCGCCGCAGGCGGGCTTGCGCGCGTGGCAGATCCGGCGGCCGTGCCAGATCACGTGGTGCGAGAGGTCGGTCCAGTCGCTCTTCGGGAACAGCGCGCCGACGGCCGCCTCGATCTTGTCGGGGTCGGTCTCCGCGGTCCAGCGCCAGCGGCGGACCAGGCGCTGGAAGTGCGTGTCCACGGTGATGCCGGGGCGTCCGAAGGCGTTGCCGAGCACGACGAACGCGGTCTTGCGGCCGACACCGGGCAGCCTGACGAGGTCTTCGAGGCGGCCGGGGACCTCGCCGCCGAACTCCTCCACCAGCCCCTTGGAGAGGCCTATCACCGACTTCGTCTTGGCCCGGAAGAACCCGCACGGCCGCAGGATCTCCTCGACCTCCTCCGGGTTGGCGGCGGCCAGGTCCTCGGGGGTGGGGTACTTCGCGAACAGCGTCGGGGTGGTCTGGTTGACCCTGAGGTCGGTGGTCTGCGCGGACAGCACCGTGGCGACCAGGAGCTGGAAGGGGTTCTCGAAGTCCAGCTCGGGGTGGGCGTACGGATACACCTCGGCGAGCTCCCGGTTGATCCGCCGGGCCCGGCGGACGAGCGCGGTCTGCGACTCGGGCTTGCCGGCAGCGGACTGCGGCTTACCCTCGGCAGCCTTCCCGGGCACTGCGGCCTTCACGGCTTTCCTCGCTTTTGTCGCCTTCTTCGCCGCACCGGAGGCGGTATCGGACCCTTGTTCGCCCACAGCGGAATCACCTCGTACAACCACCCGCCCAGCCCCCTTGGCCTGTGCTCTCACCGGCGATTTGGACACCCGGCCAGCCTAGAGCCCGGCACCGACATCCGCCCCGGACCCGGAAGATCAGCCCCCGATTGGACCCCTGCCGCTTACCTCGGGACACCTGTGCGGCATCCTTGTGACAGATCACACTGTTTGGACCGTCCGGCAAAATGGGGAGCACGGTCCCCTGGTACCAAGGGGGAGCAAGATCCCCTGAGCAGGTCGACAAGGAGAGACTTCGTGGACGACGTTCTGCGGCGCAACCCGCTTTTCGCGGCGCTCGATGACGAGCAGTCCGCGGAGCTGCGTGCCTCCATGAGTGAGGTGACCCTCGCGCGTGGCGACTCCCTGTTCCACGAGGGCGACCCGGGCGACCGGCTGTACGTCGTCACCGAGGGCAAGGTCAAGCTCCACCGCACCTCCCCCGACGGCCGCGAGAACATGCTCGCCGTCGTCGGCCCCGGCGAACTGATCGGCGAGCTGTCGCTGTTCGACCCGGGCCCGCGCACGGCGACCGCGACCGCGCTGACCGAGGTCAAGCTGCTGGGCCTCGGCCACGGCGACCTCCAGCCCTGGCTGAACGCACGCCCCGAGGTGGCCACCGCCCTGCTGCGCGCCGTCGCCCGCCGGCTGCGCAAGACCAACGACGCCATGTCCGACCTGGTCTTCTCCGATGTGCCGGGCCGGGTCGCGCGCGCCCTGCTGGACCTCTCCCGCCGCTTCGGTGTGCAGTCCGAGGAGGGCATCCACGTCGTCCACGACCTCACGCAGGAGGAGCTGGCCCAGCTGGTCGGCGCGTCCCGCGAGACCGTGAACAAGGCGCTGGCGGACTTCGCACAGCGCGGCTGGCTGCGGCTGGAGGCGCGGGCCGTGATCCTGCTGGACGTCGAGCGGCTGGCGAAGCGGTCCCGGTAGGCGCCGGTTTCTGGGGGCTGCCGCCCCCAGGCCCCCCGCATTGCCCCCCCGCATCATCGGCCTCCGGCCTTGTCCTCAAGCGCCGGACGGGCTGATATGTGGTTCCCCATGTCTGAAAGAGCCGCGCCCCGGGGCCTCGACCCCCTGGGCTTCATCGAGCGCGAAGGCTCGTATGCGCGCGTGCCGCCCGTCTTCCGTCCCGTGGTCGCCGCCGCCCGCGACCGGCTCCTGGACGCCTTCGGGGCGCGGCTGGACAGCGCCTACCTCTACGGATCGATCCCGCGCGGCACCGCGCGGGTGGGGCGCAGCGACCTGGATCTGGTCGCCGTCCTGGGCGAGGAACCGACCGGCGCCGACCGGGACACGGCCGGTGCCCTCGGTGAGGCCGTCGACAAGGAGTTCCCGGAGATCGACGGGGTCGGAACCCTGCTCTACTCCCGCGCGCGGGTGCTCAGCGAGCTGGAGCGGTACGACATCGGCTGGTTCGTGGCCTGCCTGTGCACCCCGCTGCTCGGGGAGGACCTCGCCGAGTTCCTGCCCCGCTACCGCCCCGACTCGCTGCTGGCCCGCGAGACCAACGGTGACCTGGCCCGGTACCTGCCGCGCTGGCGAGAGCGGATCGCGGCCGCGGACGGCACCGAGGAGGCCCTGCGGCCCCTGGTGCGCTTCATGTCACGGAACCTCGTCCGCACCGGCTTCACCCTCGTCATGCCCCGCTGGAACGGCTGGACCAGCGATCTGCGGGAGATGGCCGAGGCGTTCGCCGGCTACTACCCGGAGCGGGCCGGCCTGATGCGCCGCGCGGCCGGGTACGGGTACGAGCCGGTCGGCGACCGCGCCGTACTGCGGTCCTACGTGGACGACCTCGGGCCATGGCTCGCCGGCGAGTACGCGCGCGTGCACGGCGTGCGGACACCCCGGCCGGAGGGCTGGGACTAGAACTCCGCCTGGATCAGACCGTGCTCGGTCAGGTAGTCCAGCTGGGCCCGTACCGACAGTTCCGCCGCCGGCCACAGGGAGCGGTCCACGTCGGCGTAGACCCGGGCGACGACCTCGGCGGGGCTGCGGTGGCCGTTCTCGACCGCCGTCTCCACCTGGGCCAGCCGGTGGGCGCGATGGGCCAGGTAGAACTCGACGGCGCCCTGGGCGTCCTCCAGGACGGGTCCATGGCCCGGCAGCACGGTGTGGACGCCGTCGTCGACGGTCAGCGAGCGCAGCCGGCGCAGCGAGTCCAGATAGTCGCCCAGCCGGCCGTCCGGGTGCGCCACGACCGTCGTACCGCGCCCCAGGATGGTGTCGCCGGTCAGGACCGCGCGGTCGGCCGGGAGGTGGAAGCACAGGGAGTCGGCGGTGTGGCCCGGGGTCGGTACGACCCGCAGCTCCAGCCCGCCGGTCGTGATCACGTCACCGGCGGCCAGGCCCTCGTCGCCGAGCCGCAGCGCCGGATCGAGGGCACGCACGCGCGTGCCGGTCAGTTCCGCGAACCGTACGGCGCCCTCGGCGTGGTCCGGGTGGCCGTGGGTCAGGAGGGTGAGCGCGATCCGCCTGCCGGCCTTCTCGGCCGTGTCGACGACGTTCTTGAGGTGGCCGTCGTCCAGCGGACCCGGGTCGATCACCACGGCCAGGTCGGAGTCGGGCTCGGCGACGATCCAGGTGTTGGTGCCGTCCAGGGTCATGACGGAGGCGTTGGGTGCCAGCACGTTGACGGCCCGCGCGGTGGCGGGCCCCGGGAGGACTCCGCCGCGCGGCTGGCCGGGCAGGGCTGCTGCGTCCGTCATGGTCAGGCTCCACCGGTCGTCAGGTCGGTCGGTATGCGCTTTGTGAACTCGGCGTGGCCCGGCCAGGTCAGGACGATCTCGCCGTCCGCCAGGCGGGCGTGGGCCATCACCGGGGTCATGTCCCGCGCGGGCGCCGCCGCGAGCGCCCCGGCGGCGGTGGCGTACGGCGTGAGCTGGCGCAGGGTCGCGATGGTGGGCGGCATCATGAGGAGCTCGCCCTTGTCGTAGCCGGCGGCGGCCTCCGGCGGTCGGATCCACACCGTGCGGTCGGCCTCCGTGGAGGCATTGCGGGTGCGCTGGCCGGCGGGCAGGGCGGCGACGAAGAACCAGGTGTCGTAGCGGCGGCTCTCGAACTCGGGGGTGATCCAGCGCGTCCAGGCACCCAGCAGGTCCGAGCGCAGGACCAGGCCCCGCCGGTCCAGGAACTGGGCGAAGGACAGCTCACGGGCGACCAGGGCCGCGCGGTCGGCCTCCCAGTCGTCCCCGGTGGTGTCACCGACCACGGCGTCCGCGGCAGAACCGGCGAGCAGCACACCGGCTTCCTCGTAGGTCTCCCGCACGGCCGCGCAGACGATCGCCTGGGCGCCCGCCTCGTCGACGCCGAGCCGGTCGGCCCACCACGCGCGCGTGGGGCCCGCCCAGCGGACCTGGTGGTCGTCGTCGCGCGGGTCGACACCGCCGCC
Source organism: Streptomyces fuscichromogenes (assembly GCF_014645815.1). Taxonomy (GTDB): domain Bacteria; phylum Actinomycetota; class Actinomycetes; order Streptomycetales; family Streptomycetaceae; genus Streptomyces; species Streptomyces fuscichromogenes. Next base: position 178,659 of record NZ_BMML01000006.1, read on the forward strand.
CGGATACGCGTACGCGCCTCCGGCGAAGGCCATGGAGGCGCGTCTGCGCAGCATGTGGACGACGGGACCGTCCGGGGTGTCCTTCAGGAGCAGCACGGTGGCCGCCCGCTTCGGGGCCACCGGCACGAGGGTGCCCTCCGCGTGTGCGCGGATACGGTCCGGCCACTCGGGGGGATACCACTGTCCATCCGCCATTACCGGAGGCTATCCCGCGGGGAGCGAATGTTCGAGAGGGGCCTCGGACCCTGTTCGAGAGCGGCCTCGGACGGCTAGGGCTCCAGCTCGACCTGGACCTCGACCTCGACCGGCGCGTCCAGCGGCAGCACCGCGACGCCCACCGCGCTGCGCGCGTGCACGCCCTTGTCGCCGAGGACCTCGCCGAGCAGCTCGCTGGCACCGTTGATCACGCCCGGCTGGCCGGTGAAGTCGGTCGCCGAGGCGACGAAGCCGACGACCTTCACCACGCGCGCGACGCGGTCCAGGTCACCGGCGACGGACTTCACGGCGGCCAGGGCGTTCAGCGCGCAGACGCGGGCCAGCTCCTTGGCCTCCTCCGCGGTGACCTCGGCGCCGACCTTGCCGGTGACCGGAAGCTTGCCGTCCACCATCGGCAGCTGGCCGGAGGTGTAGACGTACACACCGGTCCGCACGGCGGGCTGGTAGGCGGCGAGCGGCGGGACGACCGCCGGCAGCGTGAGACCGAGTTCGGCCAGCTTGGCCTCGACGGCGCCCATTACGGCTTCTCCCGCTTCAGGTAGGCCACGAGCTGCTCGGAGTTGTTGGGCCCGGGCACGACCTGGACGAGCTCCCAGCCGTCCTCGCCCCAGGTGTCCAGAATCTGCTTCGTGACATGGACGAGCAGCGGCACTGTCGCGTATTCCCACTTGGTCATGCGGCCGACTTTATCCGCTGTGACGGACGGGACACGTGGCCCACCGCACGCACGGTTGTCCACAGCCTCCCGCGTGAGTGTCCGGCCGACTGGTTAGTCTCGAAGGCGTGAGCAGGCTCCAGGTCGTCAGCGGCAAGGGCGGGACCGGAAAGACGACGGTCGCCGCCGCACTCGCGCTGGCCCTCGCGACCGAGGGGAAGCGGACGCTTCTCGTGGAGGTCGAGGGCCGGCAGGGCATCGCCCAGCTCTTCGAGACGGAGGCGTTGCCCTACGAAGAGCGGAAAATCGCGGTCGCGCCGGGCGGTGGTGAGGTCTACGCCCTCGCCATCGATCCCGAACTGGCCCTTCTGGACTACCTCCAGATGTTCTACAAACTCGGCGGGGCGGGCCGGGCCCTGAAGAAGCTCGGCGCGATCGACTTCGCCACCACGGTCGCGCCCGGCCTCAGGGACGTCCTGCTGACCGGCAAGGCGTGCGAGGCGGTGCGCAGGAAGGACAAGGCCGGTCGGTTCATCTACGACTACGTCGTCATGGACGCCCCGCCGACCGGCCGCATCACCCGCTTCCTGAACGTCAACGACGAGGTGGCCGGGCTCGCCAAGATCGGCCCGATACACAACCAGGCACAGGCCGTGATGCGGGTGCTGAAGTCCAAGGAGACGGCCGTGCACCTGGTCACGCTCCTGGAGGAGATGCCGGTCCAGGAGACCGCCGACGGCATCGCCGAACTGCACGCCGCGCGGCTGCCGGTGGGCCGTGTCATCGTGAACATGGTCCGGCCGGAGGTGTTGGACGCGGCCGACCTGGAACTCGTACGGAGCGTGCCGCGCACCGCCGTGGCGCAGGCGCTGTCGGCGGCGGGGCTCGGCGGGGCACGGCGCGGCGGGAAGGCCGAGCAGCTGGTGAGCCCGCTGCTCACGCAGGCATCCGAGTACGCCGAGCGGTACGCGCTGGAGCACGAGCAGCGCGCGGTCCTCGCCGAGCTGGACCTTCAGCGGCACGAACTGCCGCTGCTCGCCGAGGGGATGGACCTGGCGGGCCTCTACGAACTCGCCCGCGAACTGCGGAAACAGGGGATGTCATGACTCCGGACCCGGCCGAGGCACAGGACGACGCCCGTCGGCTCTCTCCCGCGCCCGTGCTCGACGTCGACCCGCTGCTCGACGACCCCGACACCCGGATCGTGGTCTGCTGCGGCTCGGGCGGCGTCGGGAAGACCACCACCGCGGCGGCCCTGGGCCTGCGGGCGGCGGAACGCGGCCGCAAGGTGGTGGTGCTGACCATCGACCCGGCCAAGCGGCTCGCGCAGTCCATGGGCATCGACTCGCTGGACAACGTGCCGCGGAAGGTGAAGGGCACCGAGGGCGCCGGCGAACTGCACGCCATGATGCTCGACATGAAGCGCACCTTCGACGAGGTCGTGGAGGCGCACGCGGACGCCGAGCGGGCGGCCGCCATCCTGGCCAACCCGTTCTACCAGTCGCTCTCGGCGGGCTTCGCGGGCACGCAGGAGTACATGGCGATGGAGAAGCTGGGCCAGCTGCGGGCCCGGGACGAGTGGGACCTGATCGTGGTCGACACCCCGCCCTCCCGCTCCGCCCTGGACTTCCTGGACGCGCCGAAACGCCTCGGCTCCTTCCTGGACGGCCGCCTGATCCGCCTCCTCACGGCCCCCGCCAAACTCGGCGGCCGCGCGGGCATGGCTTTCCTGAACGTCGGGATGTCGATGATGACCGGCACCCTGGGCAAACTGCTCGGCGGGCAGCTGCTGAAGGACGTCCAGACGTTCGTGGCCGCGATGGACACGACGTTCGGCGGGTTCCGTACGCGCGCGGACGCGACGTACAAGCTGCTTCAGGCGCCCGGTACGGCGTTCCTGGTGGTGGCGGCTCCGGAGCGGGACGCGCTGCGGGAGGCCGCGTACTTCGTGGAGCGGCTGGCCGCGGAGGACATGCCGCTGGTCGGTCTGGTCCTCAACCGGGTCCACGGCAGCGGCGCCGACCGGCTGTCGGCCGAGCGTGCGCTCACCGCCGCGGAAAATCTTGAAGAGGCCCGCATTGTCGATCAGGGTGGCGGGAAAGCTGGACTTCGTAACTCTCCCGACACGTACGGCAGTTCTGAATCACCCGCGCACGTGCCGTCCGAGTCCCGGCCCGACGAATCCCCCTCGTCAGGCCCTGCGGACACGGCTGACGAATCCCCCTCGTCAGCGACCCCGGACCGCACCGTCGACCAGCTCACCGCAGGCCTGCTGAGGCTGCACGCCGAGCGCATGCAGCTGCTCTCCCGCGAGCAGCGCACACGTGACCGCTTCACCGCGCGCCACCCCGAGGTGGCCGTGGTGCAAGTGGCCGCGCTGCCCGGCGATGTGCACGACCTCTCGGGGCTGCGGGACATCGGCAGCCGACTCGCGGCCGGCCGGCCGGAGCTGCCCTAGCCGAGCTGTGCGGTTCAGCTCACCGCTGCGTAGTTCTCGTACACCTCGTCGCTGTCGAGGGGGACGATCCCGGTCCCCCGCTCGTACTCCGAGCGCGCTGTCTCCAGGAGCCTGCGCCAGGAGGTCACGGTGGGCCGCCTGCGCAGCAGTGCGCGGCGCTCCCGCTCCGTCATGCCTCCCCACACGCCGAACTCGACGCGATTGTCCAGCGCATCGGCCAGGCATTCCGTGCGTACCGGACATCCGGTGCACACCGCCTTGGCCCTGTTCTGCGCTGCTCCTTGAACGAACAGTTCATCCGGATCGGTAGTGCGGCAGGCAGCCTGCGCACTCCAGTCGGTTACCCAGCCCATACCGGCGCCGTCCTCTCCCGAATCGAGGCTCCCCCACGGCGGCAGCGGCATATTCACCGCCGCCAGTTGAGGACGTTACGGAAGGTGGGCACAGCGCAACACCCCCTTCGGGCCCAATCTTGAATGGCCCGAACGGACTATGGGTAAGCGGCAGATCACCCGCGGGAGTGAGCTGGCGACATACGCGATGTTCGCGGCAAACCGGGACAGCTACGGTGCGCCACAACGGACGCCAAGTGACACACGAGGCGGATTCGGACACACCATCAACACATCACCCGAAAAAAAGTGGGCGGGTTCCGAAACGATTCGGGGTCGCCGGACGTATTGATACGTGGCCGCACTGCTGTGACAGTTGAGAGCAGCTTAGGCCAAGGCCTGTACGTGTGTCCGGCGAATGGCAACGTAGACCGTCCATGTCGTCGTGCCGTCAGCCGGAGTCGGCGGTGCGGCCCGCTGTGGGCTGCCGGGTCGCCCTCTATGTCACGATCCGGCACTCGAACATCCCGAGAGCCGCCCGCTCACCCGGAACGGTGAGCACTACGGATTAGGCTGCCCCCATGCCAAAGAAGCGCTCGGGCGGTGGTCTGTCGACCACACAGCAGGCCGCCAAGTTCCTCGGTGTCAGTGTGCTCGCGGGAGCCGTGATGGCGGGCATCGCGCTGCCCGCGGCCGGGGCCCTGGGCCTCGCGGCCAAGGGTTCGGTACAGGGCTTCGACGAGATCCCGGCCAACCTGAAGAGCCCGCAGCTCAGCCAGCGCACCACGATCCTGGACAGCAAGGGCAACCAGATCGCCCAGGTCTACTCCCGTGACCGCACGGTGGTGGACCTCAAGGACATCTCGCCGTACATGCAGAAGGCGATCGTCGCGATCGAGGACTCGCGCTACTACCAGCACGGCGCCATCGACCTGAAGGGCGTGCTGCGGGCGCTGAACAAGAACGCGCAGAGCGGCGGGGTCTCCCAGGGCGCGTCCACGCTCACCCAGCAGCTGGTGAAGAACTACTTCATCGAGGAGGCCGGCGACGACCCGACGAAGGTCGCCGAGGCCACCCAGCAGACGCTCGGCCGCAAGGTCAAGGAGCTGAAGTACGCGATCCAGCTGGAGGAGAAGCTCGGCAAGAAGAAGATCCTCGAGAACTACCTGAACATCACCTTCTTCGGCGAGCAGGCCTACGGCATCGAGGCCGCCTCCCAGCGCTACTTCTCCAAGCACGCCAAGGACCTGAACCTCCAGCAGTCGGCCCTGCTGGCCGGCATCGTGCAGTCGCCGAGCCGCTACGACCCGGTCAACGACGAGGCCGAGGCGACCAAGCGGCGCAACACCGTGCTGGAGCGCATGGCCCAGCTCGGCGACATCTCCCAGGCGGAGGCCGACAAGGCCAAGGCGTCCCCGCTCGGCCTGCACGTCACCCAGCCGAAGAACGGCTGCATCACCGCGGTCAAGGGCGCCGGTTTCTTCTGCAAGTACGTTGAGAACGTCTTCCTCACCGACCCGACCTTCGGCAAGACCAGCGCGGAGCGCGCCAAGCTCTGGAACCAGGGCGGCCTGACCATCCGCACCACCCTGGACCCGCAGGCCCAGGAGTCGGTGCAGTCCTCGCTCAAGGACCACGTCTACAAGTCCGACTCGGTCGCGGCCGCCGCCACCCTGGTCGAGCCCGGCACGGGCAAGATCCTGGGCATGGGCCAGTCGAAGCCGTACGGCTACAACAAGAACGAGACCGAGTACAACTTCTCGGTCGACCGGGACTACGGCGGCTCCAACTACGGCTTCCCGACGGGTTCGACGTTCAAGCCGTTCGTGGCCGCGGCCGCCATCGAGGGCGGCAAGTCGGCGACGCAGGAGTACTCGTCGCCGTACAAGATGAACTACCCGAGCCCCGTCCAGCAGTGCAACGGCAAGCAGTGGGTCAACACGGACGGCGAGCAGGTCCAGAACGAGAACGAGTCCGAGGTCGGCCCGTACCAGATGAAGAAGGCGATGGCGAAGTCCATCAACACCTACTTCGTCCAGCTGATCTCCGACATCGGCCTGTGCCCGGTGGTCAAGATGACCGACTCGCTCCACGTCCACCAGGGCGACGGCTCGAAGCTTCCGGAGACCCCCTCCATCGCCCTCGGCGCGATCGGCCTCTCGCCGCTGACCATGGCGAGCGCGTACGCCGCCTTCGCCGACCGCGGCATGTACTGCACCCCGGTCGCCATCGAGTCGATCACCCAGAAGATCGGCAACGAGCAGAAGTCCCTGGCCGTCCCGAAGTCCACCTGCTCGCGGGCGATGAGCCAGAAGACCGCGGACACGGTCAACACCCTGCTGCGCGGCGTGATCGACTCCGGTACCGGCCAGCAGGCCGGTCTGGACGACCGGGAGAGCGCGGGCAAGACGGGTACGACGGACTCCCGCAAGAACGCCTGGTTCGTCGGCTACACGCCGAACCTCGCGGGCGCGGTCTGGGTCGGCAGCGCCAAGCAGAACATCGAGATGACCAACATCACCATCGGCGGCGTCTACCACTCCGAGGTGTTCGGCGCCGACACCCCGGGCCCGATCTGGAAGGACGCCATGACCGGCGCCCTGGAGGGCAAGCCGTCCGAGTCCTTCAACCTCGTCGACATCCCGGACGAGAACGACAACAGCAAGGGCCACGGGAACGGAAACGGCAACAGCAACGGGGGCGACACCACGGCGGGCCTGATCGGCGGCCTCATCGGCGGCACGGACGACGGCGGCAGCACCCCGACCCCGACCTTCTCCCTCCCCGACGGCTTCATCCAGGGCAACGGGAACGGCGGGAACAACGGCAACGGCGGAAACCGGAACTGACCTCCGGGTACGCCGGCCGTCCGACACGACAGTCGGCGCGACGTCCGACGCGATGTCCGGCGCGACGTCCGACGCGACGTCCGGCGCGACGTCCGACGCGACGTCGACGTCCGGCGGGTACGACGGTTGTTACGACAGTGGGGCCGCACCTCTTCTTCAGAGGTGCGGCCCCACCGTCGTACTGCCGCCCGCGTCGTCCCCCGGACCGTCAGCCCTGGAGCCGCTTCTTCACCGCGGCGGCGACGCGGCCGCCCTCGGCCAGGCCGGCCACCTTCGGGTTCACGATCTTCATCACGGCGCCCATGGCCCGCGGCCCCTCGGCACCCGCCGCCTGCGCCTCCTCGACGGCCGCGGAGACGATCGCCGCCAGCTCCTCGTCGCCGAGCTGCTTCGGCAGGTAGCCGGCGAGGACCTCGCCCTCCGCCTTCTCCCGGTCGGCGCTCTCGGTACGACCGCCCTGGGTGAAGGCCTCGGCCGCCTCCCGGCGCTTCTTCGCCTCCTTGGCGATCACCTTGAGCACCTCGTCGTCGGAGAGCTCGCGCTTCTGCTTGCCGGCGACCTCCTCGTTGGTGATCGCGGCGAGCGTCATACGGAGCGTGGCCGAGCGGAGCTCGTCGCGCGCCTTGATCGCGACGTTGAGGTCGTCCTTCAGCTTCGACTTGAGCGTGGTGGTCATGACACCGATTGTCGCAGGTGCCGCACCCGCCCCGCCCACCGTTTTCTCCGCCCCCTTCCTTCTGGCCTCCACCTCCTCCTGGCCTCCGCCTCCCCCGGCCGGTCTCAACCCCCTCCCCACGTCTGACACGATGGATGTATGCGCGCTCGATACGGAGTACCCCTGGGAATCGCGGCGTTCGGCGCCGCGGGTGTGTTGTACGCGGCCGGCTTCGAGGCCCGGTCCTTCCGCCTGCGCCGGGTGACGGTCCCGGTCCTCCCGCCGGGGATGCGCCCGCTGCGCGTGCTCCAGGTCTCCGACATCCACATGGTCTGCGGCCAGCGCAAGAAGCGGCGCTGGCTCCAGTCGCTGGCGGGCCTGCGCCCGGACTTCGTGCTCAACACGGGCGACAACCTGTCCGACCCGGAGGGCGTCCCGGAGGTCCTGGACGCGCTGGGCCCGTTGATGGAGTTCCCGGGCGCGTACGTCTTCGGTTCCAACGACTACTACGGCCCCAGGCCCCGCAACCCCGCCCGCTACCTGCTGGAGAGGACGAGCGGCAGGCACGGCCTGAACGGCAACCCGCCGGTCGTCGGCGCGATCCACAACCCGTGGGAGGAACTGCGGGACGGTTTCGACGGGGCCGGCTGGCTGAACCTGACGAACACCCGGGGGGTCCTGAAGATCGAGGGCGCCTCGGTGGAGCTGACGGGACTGGACGACCCGCACATCAAGCGCGACCGCTACCCGCAGGTGGCGGGCGGCCCGTCGGGTACGGCCGACTTCTCGATGGGCGTCGTGCACGCCCCGTACCTGCGCGTCCTGGACTCCTTCACGGCCGACGGCTACCCCCTGGTCCTGGCCGGCCACACGCACGGCGGCCAGCTCTGCATCCCGTTCTACGGCGCCCTGGTCACCAACTGCGACCTGGACGCGGACCGGGTGAAGGGGCTGTCCACGCACACGGCGGAGGGCCGTACGTCCTACCTCCACGTCTCGGCGGGCTGCGGCACGAACCGCTACACCCCGGTCCGCTTCGCCTGCCCGCCGGAGGCGACGCTGCTGACGCTGGTGGGACGGGAGTAGCCCGACCGGCCACCGCGCGGGACCATCTCGCGGGGGAGACCACCGCGGGAGACCACCGCGGGGGACCACCGCGGGGGACCACCGATGGGGACCACCGATGGGGACCACCGCGGGGAGACAACGGAATAACCCACCCGGCGTAGACCGACATGCCAGCCATGCCCCTTTCTCCCTACTTTGGGGGCATGACGACGACTCCTCCGATACCCCGGGACATACCCGGTCTCCCCGCGGTCCCGGGCACGCCCGTGCTGCTGCCCGGATACGTTCCGGCGACGGCGGTGGTCGCGCCCGTCCCCCGCCCCGTGACCGCGATCTTCCGCCTCGCGACGGCCGCACTGGCAGCGGCGGGCGTGGCCCTGGAGCTGCTGCTGGGCGACCCGGGCCGGATCATGAGCTACTTCGGAGTCCAGGCGGCGGTGATCCTGACCCTGGTGAGTCTCGCCTCGGCCCGCCGGGCCTGGCAGGCGGGCCGGCCCCTGCCCTCGGCCCTGACCGGGGCGGCACTTCTCTACACGGTGATCTCGGCCCTGGTCTACCACCTGCTCCTGGGCCATACGACGCCCCCGTTCTCGATGACGGGCTCGACGCACCTTCCGGTGGCCTGGCACGGCCAGTGGCTGGCCCTGCAGCTCCTCTACACGGCGGCCCCCGCGGCGGCGCTCCTGGACTGGCTCGTCCTCACACCCCCGGCCCGCCTCCGCCTCCGCCAGACCTCGGCGTGGATGCTGTACCCCCTGGCCTACCTGACCTTCACCCTCATCCGGGCAGGGCTGATCCTCCCCGGCACACCGGGCCGCTACCTCTATCCCTTCCTCGACGCCGAGCAGCACAGCTACCGCGCCACCCTCGCCAACGCGCTCCTGCTGGGCCTCGCGTTCTACGGCCTGGCGGTCCTCCTGGTGGCCCTGGACCACGCCCGCCCGAACCCGGTCGGCCGCCGCCCCTAAACCGGATTTCGTCTCCGGCCACCGGTGGGCTAAAGTAAACGACGTCGCCGCGACAAGCAGCAAAGCAGCGACACCGGGGTGTAGCGCAGCTTGGCAGCGCGCTTCGTTCGGGACGAAGAGGTCGTGGGTTCAAATCCCGCCACCCCGACAGCCGAAACAGATCAGCCACCTGCTCACGTGAGCAGGTGGCTGATCTGTTTTGGGCTGCGTGACTATCTGCGTGACTACCTCCCCCCGAGCCTCTACGACCGCTGCGGATCGGCGCCGAAGGTCCCGTCCATGACCACCGCGCCGGTCTGGATCACGGGCCGGATCTGCTTCCGGTAGACCTCGTCGGTGACGGCAGTCCCCGAGTGCCCGACAAGCCGGGAGATCTCCTCCAGCGACACGCCCCGGTCCGAGGGCAACGACACGAAACCGTGCCGGAGCAGCAGAGGCGTCCACTCGTCCGCATTGGTCCCCTCGATGCCCTGAGCGCCTGGCGGAAGGTTCGGCGGACGTTGGCGGAGAAGCCGCAGCATCGCTCGCCCGATGAGTGCGAGGACGTGTAAACAAGCGGCATGTCACGAAGAACACGAGGGCTGATCGCCTTCGGTGGAATCGCATTGATACTTGGGCTCGCGTCCGCAGCAGGCCGGTGGTGGGCGGGCGCATCCTGGGCCAACGTGATCGCCATGTGCTGCTTCTCAGTGCTGCTCCTTTTGGTCACCGCAGGATTTCAGCGAGTGCGGCGAAAGAGGTAACACGTCGCGCCGAACTCCGCCTTCAGAGCTCCGCGGCGACGGCTTCTGCCATGAGGGCCGGGACACCGAGGCGGGCGCACAGGTCCTGGCCCTGGATGAACAAATCAAGCAGCTCGACCTGCAGATCAGGGATGCCTTCCACATCCGTCCGCAGGCAGCCGTCATCGAATCGGTGCCCGGCATGGGGCCAATCCTGGGAGCCGAGTTCCTCGTTGCTACGCCGGCCATCTCGCTTCCGCCGCAGGCCTGGTCCCGGTCGCCAAAGACTCCGGACGTCGTACCGGCAACCTGCACCGCCCCCAGCGCTACAACCGACGCCTTCGCCGCGTCTTCTGCCTCTCCGCCCAGACCAGCAGCATCCACGACGGCCCCGACCGCGCCAATCATCTCGTCACCCTCGCCCGGCGCCGCGTCGACTTCCTATGGGCCCTCCTACGAGACAACCGCCCCTTCAACCACCACACCACCACGAGCAGCCTCGCAGTTGGCTACCTTGAGCGCTCAACCGACCAAGCAGGTGATCCATGCGTCCCCGCCTTGATCCGCCCACGCCGTGTCCCCGCTGCGGCGCAGCGACAGACCGCGTCCTGACCGTGTTCGACCCCACCACCACTGACGAGCAGGAACTTTTCCGCATCGCGCACAGCAGGACGGAGTCGGTGTCCACTCACCTCACCTGCCTCGACTGCCGCCATGAGTGGGGCTGGGAAGAAGGAACCAGCGCTCCAAAGTGCTGACCCGGTCATGAAGACTCCGCCGACCTATGTCGTACCCCAGGTCTGTCCTGCGGTGAGACACCATGGGACAGAGGGGGCGGTTCATGATCGAACGGGTCGCCAGGTCAAGGGCCCAATGAGTCGCAAACGCCCGCAGCTTCCCAAGCCGAGGTCTCCGCCGTCATGGTCTGTCAGTCCAGCCAGACGAGGATCGCGTCGTCCGCCCTGGCAGCGGCCTCGAAGAACTGTGTGAGGTCGTCGTACCAGGGACGCCCCCCATTCCAGCGAGCCGGGCTCGCCCTCCCCGAGCGGATACACCTCGGCGCTGGTCCGTTCAGCAGGGTCTACCCCACTGATCAGCTGGGCATAGGTGATAGCCCGCAGGGCTTCCGCCGCGAGCCGGACTCGCTCAGACCGCAGGTACCTCGGAGGCCCGTACCTCCAGTCCTCATCCTCGGCAAACGGCTCCTCACCGCGGATCACGTTCACGGGGAACTCGGCGCGCGCCAGCAGGAAGCGGAGCATGTCCCAGGTCAGCGGCCGTGACGCGCAGGTATTCACCGATCATGCTCATGGCCGGAGACTAAGCGAGACCACTGACAACCGCCGTCGGACAGGCCCGTCTCAGTTTCCGTCTCGGTCAGCCCGGTTCACCGGCGTTCAGCCAAGCCCCGGAGGCCGAGCCAAGTCTGGTGACGAGCCGCCGATGAACGCAGGTGAACACACCTGCACGCACCCCGACACCCCACCGCCACAGTTGGAAAGCGCGCACCGTCATGCGGGGCGGTGGACACGGCGCGAGCGCGCTGTCAGAGGCTGGTGGGATGGTGCGGACATGGACACGCTCTTTGATCTCCCCGAACCAGCAGCACCGGAAGAAGCCGTCATCGCCCACTACCGCCTCAGCGACGACGAGTACGGCTCGCGTGCTGAGCGCGAAGCGATCTTCGATGCTGAGCGGGCCATGGCGGCCGCCGTCGAGCAGGCAGGGGTCGGCGAGGTCGACGGGAACGAGTTCGGCGGAGGTGAAGCCGTGCTGTACGCCTACGGGAAGGATGCGGAAGCGCTCTTCAAGGTGATGGAGCCGACCCTCCACGCTGTGCCTTTCAGACCGGCGCACGTGGTGCTGCGCCAAGGAAGCGGGGAGACGGAGTCCCGAGTGGACCTGTGAGCGGTACGGCAACGAAGAACAGCGACCCCAGTGACCGCCGGCGACCGACACCGGCACTCACGATCCTCCCCGCAGTCTGTATGACATCCAATGACCGGTCTCTGCAGAGCTACGGAGCAGAAGGTTGTGAGGGGGGTGGGTGCGGAGCCGTTCGGCATCCCGGGACCCAGTGGTCCGGGGACCACTATCCGGGCAGGCGTCACTACGATCACCGTCATGGACTGGCTGGAGCGGGCCGCGAAGTTGAGGCAGTGGAGTCGGGACGGGGTGCGGGCGCCGCACAAGCCGTTGCTGCTGCTGTACGCGCTGGGCCGGTTTCAGGCGGATGCCGCGGACGAGTTGCCGTACAGCGCGGTGGAGGCGGATCTGAAGCAGCTGCTGGTGGAGTACGGTCCGCCGCGCGGGACCACGCCCGCCTATCCCTTCCACCATCTGGTCAGCGACGGGGTGTGGGAGGTGCGGACCGAGCGCGGAGTCGGCAGTCCGGGTACCGGGGTGCGGGAACTGCGGGCCAGCCGGGCCACCGGGCGGCTGGCCCCGGACCTTCGGGTGGCGCTCCAGCGGGAACCGTCGCTGCTGGTCCGCATGGCAAGAGTGCTGTTGGATTTGCACTTCCCGGCGTCACTGCACCAGGACCTGTGCGACGCGGTGGGTCTGGAACTGGAGCTGGCGGAGACCGATGCTCTGGCGGCGCCCGGGAGGCGGCAGCGGGACCGGCGGATGCGGGAGATGGTGCTGACCGCGTACGAGTACCAGTGCGCCTTCTGCGGCTACGACGGCATGATCGACTCGGCGCCCGTCGGGCTGGAGGCCGCGCATGTGCGCTGGTGGGCGTTCGACGGCCCGGACGAGGTCGACAACGGGCTGTGCCTGTGCTCGCTGCACCACAAACTCTTCGACAAGGGCGTCCTCGGCATAGGCGACGGCCACCGCGTCCTGGTCTCGCAGCAGTTCATCGGCCGCAGCCAGGCTGCCCGCGAGCAGGTCACCGCGCTCACCGGCCGTCCGCTCATGGGCCCTCAACCCGGACTGCCGCCCATCGCGGCAGCCCACCGCTCCTGGCACACGAGCCAGGTCTTCCGGGGCTCCCCGCGCTCCGGGCCGCCTGAGCTCAATCGCACCGGCGTGTCCGCCTGATTGCGGGGCTGCCAGGCTGTCGTCAAGGCGGCATGGATTGGCTGCAGTCGCTCGTCCAGGGAAACAGTGGCAGGGCGGGACCTTCGAACTCCGTTCGGCTCGGACGACCGGAGCATCGCCGCCGATGAGGCGTTCACGAACCGGCAGGCACAGTGGCGAGCGGTGACAGCCGGCATCGCCGAGCACGTACGACGCCTGATCCGCGCGGACTTCGATGTGGAGGACCTGGAAGCTCCCCGCCGGAACGTGGAAGTCCACGCTCTCCCGCAAGATCGAGGGAGAGCCGAGGGCTCGTGAACAGTGGCCCGCGGTGGTCATGACGCGCCGTGATCGTCTCGGTGGGGTGAGGTGGGTCCGCCCGTGAGGGGCGCGCCGCGTTCGCCGTGGCGGCTCGTGCCTGCGGGTGGGGTGGTGGGCACGTCCGCCCACACCGTCTTGCCCAACGGGTGACGCGGCGCCGAACCCCAGCACACGGCCAGGGCGTCCACCAAGAGCAGCCCTCGGCCCGACTCGCCCTCGGGAACCGACGAGGGCGGGGTCGTGGGGATCCGTTTCGCGCACGCCGCGTCCGAGACCTCGACGCGGACCAGGCACGCCGCCGTGTCGAGAGCGAGTCGGAGGCCGAAGTCACGTCCGGGCACCCGGCCGTGTCGCACGGCGTTCGCGGCGAGTTCGGCGACCACGAGGGCGACCGCGTACGACGCGTCCGAGGCCGGCGGGTACCCCCACTCCTCCATGCGTCGTACGGCAATCCGGCGGGCCAGCCGCGCGCCTCGGGGAGAGGGCGCGAACTGCGCGACGAGAGGCGGAAGTGCGCTCGGTACGCCGGTGAGGGCACCCGGCTCCGCGGCCAGGGGCGAGGTGCCACGCCCGGGTTCGTCCGCCGGGACGGTCGTTTCTGTCAGCACGGCGTGTTCCGTCCTTCTCCGTCGAGCAGGGGGATGTCGCACGATGTGCGCGATCCACTACGTTCCGCGCTCAAGAATCGTCCGGCCGCCCTACGCTCAACAGGTGACGCAGCCTTACTTTTCGCCCCGTAAGGAACGGAAGTGACGCTTTGGCCAATGGAATTGACCCGAGCGGGTCGGTGGCGGCGCTGTTCGGCGCGCGCGTGCGCAGACTCCGTACGGCGGCCGGACTGACCCAGGCCGAACTCGGCGCCAGGACGCATGTGGTGAGCACCCGGATCACACAGATCGAGCGGGCGTCCGGGGCGAGACCGACACTGGAGCTGGCGCGTGCGCTGGACGTGGCGCTCGGTGCGGACGACCTGCTGGTGGAGCTGTGGCCGTACGTGTACCGGGAGGCGTTCCCGGACTGGTCGCGGAAGTTCATGGAGTACTCGGAGCGGGCGGTGGCCGTGCGCGAGTACGCGGCGCATGTGGTGCCGGGCCTGTTGCAGACCGAGCCGTACGCGCGGGCGGTGTTGAGTGTCGGCCGGACGCTCGGCAGCAAGGAGCAGCTGGAGGAACGGGTCACCGCCCGCATGGGGCGGCAGGGGCGCCTCCGCACACCCGACCGGCCCGAGCTGTGGGTGGTCCTCGACGAGGCGGTGCTCAGGCGTCCGGTCGGCGACCCGGCGGTGATGCGTGAGCAGTTGGGGCGGCTGGTGAAGACCCGGACGGAGCGTCACATCACCGTGCAGGTACTGCCGTTCGACCAGGGCGCGCACGATGTGATGGGCGGCTCGCTCACCGTTCTCACCATGCCGGACGGCTCGGAGACCGCCTACACCGAGGGCGCGCACTACGGCCAACTCATCGAGGATCCGGACGAGGTCAGGAGCTTCTCACTCACCTACGATCGGCTTCGGGCGGCAGCTCTGCCCCCGCTCATGTCGCTCGACATGATCCGATCCGTGCTGGAGGACAACCGCCATGGCTCGAATCTCCCGTCCCGAACCGACCGGCGCCGCCTGGCGCAGGAGCAGCTACAGCAATCAGGAGGGTGGCAACTGCGTGGAGGTGGCCGACGGATTCCAGGCGGCCGTCGTCCCCGTCCGTGACAGCAAGGTCCCGGGCGGTCCTGCACTGTGCTTCGAAGCCGCCTCCTGGGCCGCCTTCATAGGCGAGTTGAAGGCCGGGGGCCACCGTCGCTGAGTCCGCCGGGCTCCGGTCGCCGTCCACGCGCCGGGCTCACCGGACCCCTGTCCGCGAGGGCCCGGCAGGCCACTGACCTCCCCAAAGAACCGGGGGAAAGAACTACCCGCCCGCCCGCCCTCCCCGGCCGCACGGCCCGCGTCACCCGTCCGAGTGACCAGCTTGCAGGCGCGGGATACGGACCGTTACGTTCGCCGCAACAACCGCACACAGACGACGGCCCCCGGCCGGGACTGGCATCCCGAACGAGGGCCTGACCGATCAGGAAGCAGAACCTTCCCGATGGCTGACCCGCAGTCTAACGCGCCTCTGCGCGCCGACGCCGGAGCTCCGACCTCCGGCGTGATCCACGTCCGCACCCGGCTCACCGCCGACTTCACCGTGATCTCCAACGCCCTCGCCCAACGGCGCGGCAGCGCGGTCACCGTCGGCGTCGCGGCCCTCATCCTCTCCCTGCCCGACGGCTCCCCCGTGAGCATCGCCGCCCTCTGCGAACACTTCACCGAGGGGGAGATCCTGATCTCCCGGGCCCTCAGGGAGTTGGAAGACGCCGGATACCTGAAGCGCCACCGCGAGCGGACGCCCACCGGGCAGATCCGTACCCGGACGTACTTCTACGACGTCCCCGGTGGCAATCCCGAGCCAGGGCCAGGACCAAGGCCAGGACCAAGGCCAGGACCAGGGCCAGGACCAGGGCCAGGACCGGAGCCCGAGCCGGACGGGCCTCCCAAGCCTCGTCGGTCCCGGAAGTCCCCCTCCGCCACGGCGGTCGCGCCCGCGCCCGCCCCCGCCCCCGCCCCCGCGGCCGTGCAGGAAACGGTGCAGGCGCACGCACCGGCCAAAACCGAGACACCGGTCGCGCTCGCCGACGCCGACCCCAAAGCCATCGCCGTACTCGCCACCCTGCGTCGGATCGACCCCCGCCTCGTCCTCTCCGAACAGGAGGCCGCCCGCCTCGCCCCGGCCGTCACCCGGTGGCTCGCGGCAGGCCTACTGCCCACACAGATCACGGACCACCTCACCGCAAGACTCCCCGACTCCCTGCTGACCCGCCCGGCCGGCATCCTCGCCTACCGGCTCAAGGAGACTCCCCTGCCCACACCGGCAAGGAGTGCGGAACCCCCAGCGGGTCCGGTCACCGTACCCATGCGGAACTGCGACGGTTGCGACCGGGGATTCCGCTCGGCGCAACCCGGCCGCTGCCGGGACTGCCGGTCCGGGGAATCCGGCAACCGTCTCCGTGCGGCCTGCTGAGCCGCCGCCGCTCTCCCGAGAGGCGGCCGAGGCTGTCGCGGCTGTCGCGGCCGTCGCGTCCCAGAGGATCCGCTACCACGTACTGGACACGCCCTCGACAGGGGCAGGTGAGGTCCTCGCCGGCTGCACAAACCCGTTGTTCGCGTGTCGGAGGCAGGTACTAGAGTTCGATCCGTTGCGTGATGTTCACAGCAACCGTACAGAGAGCGCGGCCGGCCTCCGGACATCGGGGCAGCGTGGCTGCGCCATTCCCGTGGGGGGAATCCAGCAGTGAGAACACGCTCTTTGGTGTCGGCGGCCGTGTCCGCCGCACTGGGCGCCGCGCTCCTCGCCGCGCCGACGCTGGCGTACGCGGACGGCGGCCCCGGGCAGGACCCGGCGGCCTCCGCGACCACGAATCCGACGGCCGATCCCACGCCGGCGGACACGCCCACCAGCACCCCGTCCGATACCCCGTCCGACTCTCCTTCGGACACCCCGGCCTCCGGCGAACCAACGGGCGAACCGACGACCGACCCGACGGGCGACCCGACGGGCGACCCGAACAGCCACGCGGCGTCTACCGACGGCAGCGGCGCCCCGGTGTTCGGCAGCGTCGGCTCCGACCCTTCCGACTCCGGCTTCCTGACGGTCGCCGTCTCCTCCGATTCGGCGGTCACCGAGGTGTCCGCCGACCTGACGGAGCTGCACGGAGCGGCCCCGGCGACCGTCGCGGTCACCGGCTTCACGCTTGTCTCCGGCACGCCGCAGGACGGCGTCTGGCGCTCGCCGCGCATGTCACAACTGCCGTCCTACGGCGGCTACGACGTGACGGTCAGCGCCCAGGACAGCGACGGCGACCACACCACGTCGGCGCACGCCACCACCGTGGACGTCGAGCCGAAGCCGGTCTTCGCCGACCGCAGCATCAGCCCCGACGTGCTCGACGTGGAGCACACGCACGTCACGCTCAGCGGCCGCATCTCGCTCTTCGACCCGATCACCGGTGACACCTCGCCGCTGGCCGGCCAGGCGCTGAGTGTGGTGGCCGAGTACGCCTACAGCGCCGTCACCGCCGCCGACGGCAGTTACGCGATCGACGTGGCACCGAAGTTGAACGGCGAGAACGCCACCTCCGTGCCGGTCTCCCTCTCCTTCTGGATCGCCAACCCCGACGGCACGAACACCTATGTGCTCGTCGACAGCAAGACCCTGCCGGTCGTGGTCAGCCCGAGCCGGATCCGGCTGGACCACTCCAGCGTCCAGATCAAGTTCGGCGCCAAGGCGTCCTCGTCCGGTGTCGTGGAGTACCTGTACGACGGCACCTGGCGCCCGGCCAAGGGCGTCGCGCTCGACATGGGTTACTACGCCACGACGACCAGCGGTGCCGGCGGGCGCTTCAAGCTCACCGACCCGTACATCCCGTACGACGACGCCACGTACACGGTCGAGACCAGCCTCGACAGCTACCTGGCCGACCCGTATCTGACGGCCTCGCACGCGAAGTTCAAGGTCGACGTCATCAACAAGACGAGCATCTGCTTCTGTTCGAGCTGGCTCGACGAATACTCCGACCTGCACATCCAGGGCAGCATGACCGCCAGCAACGGCAAGGTGCCGCCGAACCGGAAGCTGTACCTCCAGCAGTCGGCCGACGGCAAGACCGGCTGGAAGTCGCTCGGCTGGTTCACCACGAAGTCCGACGGCACCTTCAACCTCGACGGGTACGTGGCCGTGCCGAAGGGCTACTGGCGGCTGTACTCGGCGGGCTCGTCGGACTACCAGCCCGGCTACTCCAACTCCGTGCACTTCAACCGCACCGCCACCAGGATCACCAGCTTCAACGCCGGGCCCGAGCCGGTGCGCAAGGGCCACACCGTGACCACCACCGGCACCCTGCAGCGGCTGAGCGGCACGAAGTGGGTGGCGTTCGGCAAGCAGCGCGTCTACATCCTCTTCCAGGCCAAGGGCAAGAAGTCCTGGACGCAGCTGGGCTCCGTCAAGGCCGACTCGCACGGCCGCTTCACCGCCCGCTTCACCGCGAAGCAGGACGGCACCTGGGTCGGGGTCTACCTCGCGTCCGGCTCCTACGTGGACGCCGAGAGCTACCACGACTACGTGGACGTGCGCTGATCAGCCTCCTGTCCCGACCACCACGAAGGGCGCCCCGGGAATCTCCGGGGCGCCCTTCGCCTCAGAGGAGGGACCGGATGGCGTCGCGATGCTCCGGCAGGCCGGCCTGTCTGAGCCAGCGGAGCTTGTTGGCGATGTTCCCCCAGCAGGCGTCATTGGCGGTGACGGCTTGCAGGAGCTCCCGTTGCGCGGCCGAGAGAGGCAGATCGGGGCTGTGGCCGGTGGGGAAGGCCTTGACGAGGAGCGGGCCCCAGTCGCGGTCGACGGTGTGGTCACTGGCGAGCGGTATCAGGGCCATGGCCGCCGGAGCCAGGTCCTCGAAGGAGTCGACACGGTCGAGGACGGCCTTCAGGAGGGTGAAGCGGAGCCAACCGTCGAACTGGGGAAGGGGGTCGGGGAACCAGTGGTCCGCCTCGGCCGGGTTCCGCAGGGCTTCGAGCAGGACGGCGGTGGCGCGGGGCACGTGCGCGCAGCCGGTGGCCAGAGCGGCGCAGGTGCGCACGGCCGGATCAGGATCGTCGAGGAGTCCGGTGGTGTCCTGGCCCCAGGCGCCCAGTGCCAGGGCGGCGGAGGAGCGTTCCCGGCGGGTGCCGTCCGCCGCGAGAACGCTGCGCAGGCGGCGGGCGGCACGGGGAACGCGTTCGGCGAGGTCGGGTGCCTTCAGTAGCAGGGTGACCGTGCCGAGGGCGGCCTCTCGGGTGTCCGGATGCGGATCGTCGAGGAACGGTTCGACCGCGTCGTAGAGCTCGGGTCGGATACTCCGGCATGCGCGGATCGCTTCGAGTTCGTCCTCGTCCGCGCCCTCGTCCGCGCCCTCGTCATCGTCCTCGCCGTCGCCGTCGCCGTCGCCGTCGTACTCGTCGCCGCCGTACTCGTTCTCGCCGTAGGCGGCCGAGTCGGCGAGTTGGCCGAGCCAGTCGAGCAGTGCCGCGCGCAGGGGCCGGGACCGGTCGTCCCAGGGGAAGAAGCTCTCGTGCTCGGCCGAAGTCCGGGGGTGGGCCAGGATCGCCGCGATGAACAACGCGGCCGGCGGGGTGGAGCTGTAGAGGGATCCTTGGTGCAGTACGGACATTTCGAGCATGCCCAGTGCCTCGGCCTGCGCCTCGGGATCCTCGTCCAGAAGTTGGCACAGGTACGGCGGGGTGTCCCCGGCGCTCCCGTATGCATGCTGCAGGGCGTCCCATTCGGTTGCCATGAGCAGCTCTTCGGCCTTCGGAGGCAGTCCAGACCACATGGGGGCGCCACGTTCCTCGTCTTGATCCGTCATGTGCATACCCTGCCGAACAGCACTGACAGCCGGTCGCGCCGGGAACAGTCGGTCCGGTCCGCGGGGTTGGATCGACCGAGGGACCGGCGCCGCACGGGCGACGCCCGTCGTGAGCTCGGATCGCGACGTTCTGCTCCAGGAGGACTGTTTCATGACTGACCGACCCTTGACGCTGATGGCGGTACACGCCCACCCCGACGACGAGGCCACCGGAACCGGAGGGATCCTGGCGCGGTACGCGGCGGAAGGTGTCCGCACGGTTCTCGTGACGTGTACCGACGGCGGTTGCGGTCACGGACCCGGGGGCGTCAAGCCGGGCGATCCCGGACACGATCCGGCGGCCGTCGCCTTGATGCGCCGTCAGGAACTCGAAGCGAGCTGCGAGGTCCTGAAGATCAGCGATCTGGAGATGCTGGACTACGCCGACTCCGGGATGATGGGCTGGCCGAGCAACGACAGCCCCGGATCCTTCTGGCGGACCCCCGTGGAGGAAGGCGCGGCGCGCCTCGCGGAACTCATGCGGCACTACCGGCCCGATGTGGTCGTCACCTATGACGAGAACGGCTTCTATGGCCACCCCGACCACATCCAGGCCCACCGCATCACGATGGCGGCGCTGGAGATGACCTCGCTCGCGCCGAAGGTGTACTGGACCACGATGCCCCGCTCGGGGATGCAGCGGTTCGGCGAGATCATGCGCGAGTTCCATCCGGACATGCCGGAGCCGGATCCTGCCGAGGCCGCCGCGATGGCCGAGATCGGCCTCCCCGACGACGAGATCACCACGTGGGTGGACACCACCGCGTTCAGCGGCCAGAAGTTCGACGCCCTGGCCGCGCACGCCAGTCAGGGCGAGAACATCTTCTTCCTCAAGATGGGCAAGGAGAGGTTCGGCGAGCTGATGGGCACGGAGACCTTCGTACGCGTCCAGGACGCCACCGGCGCGGCCATACCCGAGAACGACCTCTTCGCCGGACTGCGCTGATCCGCACGGGCCCGGTCCGCTCGGCCGGGCCTGTTCGGACCGTTGTTCCGGCTATCGTCGCGAGATGGCTGAAGCTCCCGAGAAGTTCGACACCGCGATGACCACCTGGCAGGAATGGCAGGACGCCCCGTGGGGTCGCCTGCGATACGCGATCGCGGAGGCGAACCTCGCCCGTCATCTCGACGACCTGGGCGAAGGGCCGTTGCGGATGCTCGACCTCGCCGGCGGTGACGGCGGTGACGCGATGCGCCTGGCCGCCCGCGGGCATCACGTCACCATCGTCGACCACGCGCCCGCCATGCTCGCCGCCGCGACCGAGCGAGCCTCGACGGCCGGCCTGACGGAGCTGATCACATGCGTGCGCGCCGACGTGACCGCGCTGCCCGCCGAACTCGCCGAACTCGCCGACGGGGCGTTCGACGTGGTCCTGTGCCACAACCTTCTCCAGTACATGGACGACGTGCCGGGCGTCCTCGCCACGGCACTCGCTCCGCTGAGGTCCGGCGGGCTGTTCTCGATGATGGCGATCAACCGGCACTCGGCCGCCCTGAGCATCGCCGTTCGCGAGACCGACCCGGCCGCCGCGCTGGCCGCGCTCGGCACGGACCGGTCCCGGACCCGGATGTTCGACTCGGCGTTGACGCTGCACACGGCCGAAGAGATCATCCCGGTCCTGCAAGGCCTCGGCTGCGAGGACGTACAGCACTACGGCATCCGCGGCTTCTGCGACTACATCACCGACGACGCGCGAAAGTACGACCCGGCGTTCTACGCCGACCTCGAGCGACTGGAACTCGCCACGACCGCGCGTCCGCCCTACATGCACACCGCTCGGCTCTTCCAGCTGACGGCGCGGAAGCGGGGCAACTGATCGGGTTTGCCGAAGAACCACCGGCGTTCGGGGAGACGGCGAGCGCGGGAGGGGTCCCGTCCGGACAGCCTGATGTGCGGCGAGGCAGCGCCAC
This sequence comes from Streptomyces fuscichromogenes, assembly GCF_014645815.1. Lineage (GTDB taxonomy): Bacteria > Actinomycetota > Actinomycetes > Streptomycetales > Streptomycetaceae > Streptomyces > Streptomyces fuscichromogenes. Next base: position 200,309 of record NZ_BMML01000006.1, read on the forward strand.
GCCTCGGGGCCGCCTGGTCGCGGACCGGCGAGTTCGGCGACCTCGCCGTGGCTCGCTCTACCCCGCGCAGGTGAGTCGGGCGTCGGACCAGTCCGCGTGGTCGTGGGCGTTGCCGTCTCCGGCGTCCGAGACCACCAGGTGCAGCTGCTGGGCACCGGAGACGTCCAGGTCCAGGGGCCGGGGCGGGGAGGCGCCGGTGAGGACGGGGGTCGTGGTCAGCGTCCGGCCGTCCGCGGTCACGGAGAAGGTGACCGAGCCGTTCGGGGCGACCTCGTCGTCGATGCCGACGGTGGCGGTGAACCGGGTGCAGTCGCCGCCCAGGAAGAACGCCACGTCGCTGTCTGCGTGGGCGCCGAGCCCCTTGTCGTGGACGGTGCCGCGGATCGTGATCGGCTCCCCGTCGCCGGCCGCCTGCTCGCCGTTGGACATGTCCCGTTCCACCGGGCCCCAGCCGTTGCTGCTGGAGACGAACGACAGGTCGCTCAGGTAGGGGCTTCCGGTGGGCGGCGGGATCGGCACCTCGGTCTTCGCGGTGCCGTACGTCCGGTGCTGCACACCGCCGCGGACATAGTCGGCGAGCGGCGAGAAGGTGGCGGACACGGGGGTGTCGGCGGCCGTGGGGGCGGTGACGGTCCAGCTCGCCGTGACCGAGTGGCCCGGTGCGACCTTCGAGAAGGCGGTGGGTGTGGTGGCGGTGACCGTCCAGCCGGCCGGGGCGCCGGGCCGCAGGGTGACGTGGGTGGCGGGGGCGGCCGGTGCCGGGACGGTGAAGGTGGACCTGAGGGTCGCCGACTCGCCCCGGTGGACGGTCGAGGGCAGGTCGGCGGTGAGGGTGGCCGGGGATAGCGCCGGGTGGCGTACGGGGGTGACGGTGAGGTTGTCGAACTCGTCGGTCCGGTAGCCGACCACGCCGATGCCGACCTGCCCGGAGGCATAGGAGGAGTCGTCCACCGCGCCGACCGGCCTGCCGTCGATGCTCGCCGTGATCGTGGTGCCGCTGAAGCTCAGGCCGAGCCTGTGCCAGCGGTGGGTGCCGAGCGCCCGGGTGGTGCCGTCGGCGAGTGTGGTCAGCCTGCCGCTGGTGTCGCTCTTGACCACCGACCAGGCGCCGGTGTCGCCGACCCGCAGGAAGTAGCCCGCCTGGTGGGACTGCGGCCGCTGCTGTTCGCCGGCCCGGCCGATGAGTTCGACGGTGCCGGGCTGTTCCAGGTGGACGTCCGAGCTGACCGTGTAGTTCTTCCAGTCGGTGTCTCCGAGGAGGGCGAACGCGTCGCTGTCGTCCTGCCACTCGATGGGCTGCTGCGCGGCCATCTGCCGGACGCACCGGCCCTTGCGCCGGCCCGCGCACCTCACCGTCTCGAAGGAACCCTGCATGTCGGAGAGGTACCTGGCCTCCCGGCCCGGGGTGTGCCGCTCGAAGGAGTCGCGGTAGGGGAGGGCGAGGTGGCCCTGCGGCGGGCTGACGGCGCTGCCCCTGCCCTGGCCGGTGGTGGTGGTCAGGGAGTAGACGTAGCCGGGCTGGAGGGTGACGGAGAAGTGCCCGCCCTTGTCGGGGGTCACGTCACCGGTGTGCGTGAAACCGCCGGCGGCGGTGCCGGACGCGAGGTCGGTGGCCCAGATGTGCACCGTGCCGGTCGGAAGTCCCCCGGTGACGGTGAAGTCCGCGCTCTGGGCGCCGCTCGCGGTGGAGGTCTCCAGGATGGTGCTGTAGGCCGAGTCGTCCGGCGACTTCAGCGTGACGTAGCTGCCGTTCGTCCGGTTCCCGCCGAGGTAGCCGCTCGCCTTGTCGACGAACTTCCAGCCCGGCTGGGTGACCTGGGTGACCTGAGCCGTGGTCCAGAGGCTGGTGCCGATGTCGTACGCCCCGGACCAGGGCTGGTTCGCCACCGCGAGGCCGACCGTGTCGTAGGGCAGGTTGGGGTAGATCGCGGCCAGCAGCGGCCAGTTGAGGTAGGCGGTGAACCTGCCGTCGAGGTAGCCGCGGGTGAGGGAGCGGATCAGGGCGCCGGCGCCGGAGTTCTCGTCCAGGGAGCCGTTCTCGCTGGCCCACAGGGGTTTGCCGCTGTTCTGGGCGTTGGCCGAGCTGTAGCAGCTGTCCGCGGTGCCGCCGTCGCCGCCCTCGCAGGGGTAGTGGGCGCCGACGACGTCGACGGACTGTGCGAAGTCCGGGTCGGCAACGATGTCATCCGCGACGTCCAGGCCCGAGTCGGCGGCGACGATCTTCACCGGGAGGTGCTTGGCGGCGAGCGTCGCGTGCAGTTTCTCGTACCAGGCGGTGTCGTAGCCGCGCTCGTTCCAGCCGCCCAGGTAGTCGATGTCCAGGCCGTGCCGGCGGGCGCAGCCCAGCCAGGCGGTCAGGTAGTCGATCATGTCCTGGGACCAGAAGTGGCCGCCGCCCGGGGAGTTGTCCGTGTTGCCGATCCAGCCGGGGGCGCCCCAGGCGAGTCCGTAGAGCTTGAGGTGCGGATTGCGTTTCCTGGCCTGCTCCATCAGCCACCACTCGTAGCCGCTGTCGCAGTGCACGGTCCCTCTGGTGTGCTCGATGCTGGGCTCGGAGCCGTCGGTGGAGTTGGTGTCGCCGCCGATCTCCACCTTGAGCAGCTGCAGGGCGGCGCCGTAGCCCGGTGTGAAGAGGTAGTCCAGGATCTGGCTGCGCTGCGGCTCGGGATAGTCGATGAGCAGCCGTGAGTTGCCTCCGCCGCCGCTGATGGCGCCGATGCCGTCGAAGGTGCGCCCGGTGCCGGCGGCGTCCACCGTGATGTCGGTGCGGCCCGGTACGGGTGCCTCGCCGACGAAGTCGATCCGGTCGACGGTCACCGCGGTCCCGCTGGAGGCCGCGTTCTTCCGGCCGGTCGACGTGACCGTGAGGGTGTGCGGGCCGTCGGGCAGCGTGGGGCTGGTCCACAACGGGACGTCGCCGGTGCGGGTGACGCTGTAGAGGTCGACGTCGACGGGGGTGCCGCCGTCGACGGACACGGCGGCTATGCCGTGGCCGGGGGCGGTGACCGCGCGGAAGGTGAGCTGTGTGCCGGTGAAGGCGAAGTCGACCGAGTCGCCGGCGTGCTCGGTCCAGCTGTTGGTGCCCTCGTAGGGGTTGGCGGGTTCCCCTTCGCCGCTCGCGTGGCCCCAGCCTGTGCCCTCGTAGTCGAACTGGTCCTGTCCGCTGCCCTGGACGGAGTCGTCCACGGTGACCGTGGTGGCGGTGGCGGTGGCGGCGGTGGTGGCGCGGGCACCGTCGGCACCGGCCGTCGCCGTGCCCGACAGCAGCAGTACGAGTGCGCTGAGGAGGACGCCACCCGCTCTGGGCGCACGGCTCCGCACGGATGGGGACATGGGTTCTCCCGGTGCGTCAGTGGGACGGAAGAAACAGCTCCGCGCACAGTGCTACAGGACCCCACTTAAACGGACAACGTTCTGGACTGAATTGAACAGAAGATTGCACAGCCTTCCTCGGCAGGCGGAACACGGCCTGAGGTGTCGTGTTCTGGTGGTGCGGCGTACTCTGGCAGGTCGCTGTCATGGTGTGCGGTCGGGGGAGGACACGGGAGTTGGTTACGGGCAGAGCGGTCTCGGGGGTGCCCGTCTCATCGGGGGACGGTGCGTGGGCGCGGTTGCTGGAGGACGTGGGCAGGAGCGGACGACGGCTGCGGCGCGAGGAGTTGGAGTCCCTGCGCGAGTACGGCGACCGGGCCGCGGAGGAGGGGCGCGGGCTGGCCGAGCTGGTCGACGAGCGGCTGGCCGCGGCCGGCCGGGTCTGGGAGGGGCAGCCGGTGGACGCGGCGTCGATGGCGGCGCTGCGGGCGGCGGTGGCCGCGCTCGCCTCGGGACACGGCCGGGCCCACCGGGAACGGCTGCGGCGGGAGGAGACCGGGCGGCGGGAGTTCGTGGCGGACCTGCTGAGCAGCCGCAGTGATGTGGGGCGGCTGGCCGAGCACGCCGAGCGGTTCGGGCTGAATCTGGCGTGCGCGCATGTCGTCGCGGTCGCCGAGGGCGACGGCTACGACCTGGAGGACCCCCAGGTGCAGGCGCTGGAGCGGCAGTTGCTCGGCCGCTTCGGGGAGCAGGAGGTACTGCTGGCGGTGAAGCACGGGCGGCTGGTGTGCATCGTGCCGGCCGGCCCGGGTGAGGCCCCGGCGGTCAGGGCGTTCGCGGAGCTGACGCAGGGACGGCGGGTCGTCGTGGGCCGTCCGCACAGCGGTCCCGGTGGTGTCGTGCACTCCTACGAGGAGGCACGGAACGCGTTGGAGCAGGCGGCCCAGCTGGGGCTGGACGGGAAACTGCTGAACGCGGCCGATCTGCTGGTCCTGCCGGTGCTGCTGCGGGACCGGGAGGCCCTGGAGGAGTTGGTGCGGGGGGTGCTGGGTCCGTTGCGGAAGGCCCGTGGCGGGTCCCAGCTGCTGCTGGAGACCCTGACCGCCTACGCGGAGTCCCGCTATGTCGCGGCGGAGGCGGCCCGGCGGCTCGGGGTGAGTGTGCGTGCCCTGGCGTACCGCATCGCGCACATCGTCCGGCTGACCGGCCTGGATCCGGACGACGCGTTGCAGCGGTACACCCTGGAGACGGCGGTGTTCGGTGCGCGGCTGCTGGGGTGGCCGGATCAGCCGGCGGACCGGTAGGCGGCACACAACGAGCGCCAGCGGGCCGTCTGTTCGGGGGTGGCGCGGTCGCGGAGCCGGGCGAGTCCGATCAGGTTGGCCTCGGCGGCGCTGCCCAGGGTGTGGGCCTCGGCGAGATAGTGGTCGTCGAGCAGGGCCTCGACCTCGGAGTCGCTCTGGACCGGGTCGATCCGGGCGGCGAGCTGCGCCATGGTGCGGTAGGAGCCCTGGAGCAGGAACGGCGGTTCGACGCGGTCGGTGTCCGCCTGGGCGGCGGAGGCGATGTAGGCGCTGTTGACGGCCAGGACGGTCCGCTGGACGCGCCGCAGGTGGATGAGGGTGGCCAGGACGCGGTCCAGGTCCGGTACCGGGTGGGTGAGTTGGTCGGCCTGTGCCGCCGGGTCGCCGTCGGCGAGGGCGGCCAGCAGGGCGAGGTCGGCCGGGTCGGTCCCGGCGAGCGGGGCCAGCACCGGGTTGGCGGCGAGGGCGTTCTCCAGGAAGGAGAGGGCGAACAGGTCCTGGTGGCCGGTGAGCACCTCGCCGAGGTTCCAGACGTCGGCGCGGTTGGCGAGCATGTCGGGGATCTGGAAGCGCTGCCCGTTCGCGGTGTGCGGGTTTCCCGCGAGGCAGACGGCGAAGCGGCGCCCGCGCAGGTCGAAGCTGCGGGCCACGCCGTCGCTGACGGCCTCGACGCGGCGCTGCGCGTCGCACAGCGGGATGAACTTCTGGAGCAGTTCGGCCGAGACGTGCTGGATGTCGTCCACGTGCAGCAGGACGTTGCTGCCCGCCTCCAGGGCGAACACGATCTTCTCCACCTCGCGGCGGGCGGCCGCGTCGGGGGCCCGGTCGGGGTCGAGGGAGGTGGTGCCGGTGCCGAGCGCGGGGCCGTCGACGCGGACCATGAGCAGACCGAGGCGGTCGGCGACGTACTCCAGCAGGGTGGTCTTGCCGTAGCCGGGCGGGGAGAGGAGCAGCAGCAGGCCGCTGCGGTCGGCGGGGCCGGTGCTGTCGACGGTGCCGAGCTGCTTGGCCAGGTTGTCGCCGACCAGCGGGAGGAAGACCTGGTCGACGAGCTGGTTGCGGACGAAGCCGGCCAGCGGACGGGGGCGGTGGTCGTCCAGGCGCAGCCGGGCCCGTTCGGCGGTCAGGACGTCCGCGCGCCGGCGCTGGAAGGCCCGGAAGGCCGGGACTCGCTCCTCGCGGAACACCCTTGCCCGGTACGGCAGTTCGTCGATGCGCACGGTCAGCCGGCCGTCGCGGACGCGGGGGTGGGTGCCGAGGAGGCCGTCGACCGTCTCGCCGACGGGCGCGGTGATCTCGTAACGCGGCAGGCCGGGTGCGCACAGGTGCGCCACGGCCTCCGGCACGCCCTCGTCGTCGCCGCTCTTCACCTGGGCCGCCGCGTACGAGCCGAGCCAGGCGCCGGCGAGCTGGTGCCGTGCGGGCAGGTCGGTGCCGAGGGCGTCCAGGTCCGCGGTGAGAAGGGGGGCGGCGTCGGTGTGGCGGAAGCCGTCCAGGAGGGTGCGGGCGGCGATGCCGGTGGCGAATCCCTCGTGCGGGTCGGCGAGTTCCTCCTGGAGGTAGTCGCCCGCCCGGGGTAGCGACGGTAGTCCGAGGGCGGCGGTGAACTCGGCGACCGCGGCCGTGAGTTCGGCTGCCAGTTCGGAGGAGGCGGTGGTCGGGGCCGTGGCGTCGGGTCCGAAGTGGATGCGGGCCAGGGCCAGCGAGCGGGCCCGGCGCTGCCAGCCGGTCCGCTGGGCGCCGGTCGTGCCGTGGGCCCAGAACAGCTGGGCGGTCGCGCGCACCTCGGCGGGGTGCCGCAGCAGCCCCGCACCGGCCTGCAGCCGCAGCAGCGCGCCGAGGACGACGGCGGCGTCGTGGTCGTGGACGCCACGCTCGTACCCCTCGTCGTAGCCCCGCTCGGCCGCGCGGCGGACCTGGTCGAGCAGCGGTTCACCCGGTTCACCCGGTTCACCGGTGGCGGTGGCGGTGGCGGTGGACAGCAGCGAGGCGGCCAGGTACTCGGCGCGGTAGAGCGTCGGTGACTCGCTGACCAGGGGCTGGGTCCAGAACTCGCGGCCGGTGAGCAGCTCGGGGAGGTCGGCGGCCCGGCGGTAGCCGGTCCCGGTGACGACGAAGGCCAGACCGTCGTCGCCGTCCGGCTGGAGGGTGAGTTCGACCGGTTCGCGGCGGACGGCGAAGCGGTGGCGGCCCAGCCGGACGGTGGCACCGCCGTCCTCGGACAGGTCGGCGCGGTCGCGCAGCTCGCGCAGGGCAGTGCGGACGGCACCGAGCAGGCCGTCCTCCAGCTCCTGGGCGCGTACCCGGTCGTCGAGGCCGCGCAGTTCCCCGGCGGCGGCGCGGATGCGCAGCGCCATCGGGTCGGCGGCCCGCGCGGCGTGGATGTCGGCCGCCGAACCGAGCCCGGCCAGCCTGCGGCTCAGCGCCTGAAGGGCCCGCCGGGCGGAGGCGGCGACCCGGTCGGCGTGGGCGGCGGCCTCGTCCAGCAGGGTCTGGCGGCGGGCGGTGAACGCCTGCCGGATCTCCTCCCGGCGCACCGCCAGGCCGGCGGCGAGGTCCTCGGCCTCGGCGAACCGGGCCTCCAGCGCGTCCACCCGCAGCAGCAGGCGGGCGAGCTGGTCGTCGCAGACGGCCGGGGTGTCGGCGGCGGCCAGCGCGGCGGTCGTCGCCTGGGCGAGCAGCGCCGACTCCGCGGCATGCGCGGCGCGGTGCTCGGCGTCGAGCAGGGCGCGGCGGCGGGTCGTCAGCACCGCGCGGGCCCGGTTGACCGCCGCCAGGACCTCGCCGATGGCCAGCAGTACGGCCGTTCCGGCGCTCGGGTCGGCGTCGGCCGCGCCGGTGACCAGGTCGGTGACGGTGGCCAGGGCGTCCGCCTGGTCGGTGAGGCGGTCGGCGAGCCGTGCGGCCTCGGCGGCGGTGGCGATCGAGGCGGCTTCCCCGGCGGCGAGCTGTGCGGCGGCGAGGGGGGCGGCGAAGGCGTCGGGGCCGGCGAAGAAGGCGAAGGCGCGTTCGGTCGCCGCCGTGAGTTCGGCGGCCAGGTCCGCCTCGACCCGGTCCAGGGCGGCCAGGTCGAGCTGGGGCAGTTCGCGCAGGGTGCGGGTACGGCCCTGGGCCCGGCGCAGTTCGGCGAGCAGGACGGTCCAGGCGTCCGCGTCGGCGGGCGGTTCGCCGTGCGAGCGGCGGACCAGCGCGGCGGCCTCCGTACGCGCCTGCTCCAGCGACTGCGCCGCACGGGCGGCGAGTTGCCGGATCCTGGCCTGCTCGGCGGCCAACTGCTCGGCGGCGGAGCGCAGTTCGGTGAGCGGTTCGAGCAGGCCGGTGTCGGCCAGCCAGTAGTGGCGGTCCGTCGCCTTGGCGCAGGCGTCGAGGATCAGTTCCGGGGAGGCGGTCGCCCGGTTCTCGCGTGCGGCGGCGGTCGCGCCGCGGACCACGTCGAGGCAGTCGGCGATGCCCGCGACCAGGTCGGCGTTGCCGATCCGGGCCAGCGGGCCGTCCCCGACCGGCTGGGCGGCGGCGTGCTCGGCGGACTGGAAAGGGGTGCGCCAGAGCTGGAGTTCGTGTGTGCGCACGGGCTCGTGGTCCGGTCTGAGCAGGGCCAGGGTGCCGTCCGGCAGCAGGGCGTAGGCCGCGCCGTGCAGGGCGCTCGCGGCCTCGCGGCGGACGGTGTTCCACGGCAGCAGCAGGACCTGGGCGCGGTCCGGCCGGCGCAGGACGTAGAGCAGGTCCTCGCCGTTGGGCGAGGGGAGCACCGCGTCGAAGCGCAGCTCGTCCACGGCGGATCCGTCGGCCGCGGCACCGGCACCCGCGTCGGCCAGGCCGCTGCCGCCGATACGGAAGGCCCGGTGGCTCCCGTCGGCCAGCTCGTAGCCGCCGGGGAAGATCAGCCCCTGTTCGGCCGGCAGCAGTCTGGCCCCGCGGCCGAGCGAGTCCTGCCGGCGCACCGAACCGGTACGGGTGTTGACGACCAGGTAGCGGTCCGCCGGTTCGTTGTAGGGGCGGATCCGCAGGAGCAGCAGGGGTCCGGTCGCCGCGTAGGCGACGGTGGCGTCGGCCAGGCTCTGCAGCGGCTCGTCGACCGGCTCCCGGAACAGCGGCCGGTCGCCGGGGTGTGCCCGGACGGTGAGGCTGCCGCCGGTGGTGGCGACCGAGACCGCGCCCTCGCCGCCCTCGATCAGGATCCTGCCGTCCGCGTGGTACTCGCGTCCGGTCGTCGTCCACGGCAGCTCGAAGGCGGGCGGCTGCGGCAGGTCGCGCTCGCCGTGGTTGCCCAGGTACTCGACCCGGGCCTCCCCCAGCTGCCAGCTCAGGACCCGCAGATCGCCCTCGTTCTCGCCGGTGCGGAACACGGCGAGCAGCCGCCCCGACGCCGTACGCCTCAGGTCGGTGAGGCGCGCGTCGCGGTAGTAGCGCAGCAGTTCGGCCAGGTCGCGGTGGAACCGTTCGTCGTCGAGCAGGCCGGGGACCTTCTCGGGTCCGAGGGCCGAGCCGTCCGGGGTGTGCAGCGACAGCAGGCCCGCGTCGAGGCCGGGCGCCGAGGTGCCCAGGAGCAGGACGTCGGGCCGTACCGCGACCACGCCGCACGCGGTGCCCTCGCCGCCGGTGCGGGGGCGGGCCGAGGCCGCCAGCTCCAGGGTGCGGGAGCCGAAGGCGTCCTGCCGACGGGCGTTCAGGTCGGCGGCCCGGCGGCCGAGTTCCGCGGCGCGGTCGGCGAGCCGTTGCCGCAGGATCTGGTAGGTGCCGTCCTCGACGCCCATGGTTGCTTTCCGTTCCTTCTGGGCACGTTGCGCCCTCGGTCGTCCGCGGCACCGTCGTGGCTGGTCGCGCAGTTCCCCGCGCCCCTTCGGGGGCGCCTTCGTCATCGCGCTGTCCGGCTGGACCGTCGGCGCGTCGTGCCGTCGTTCGTCCGCCGCGCCGTCGTAGCTGGTCGCGCAGTTCCCCGCGCCCCTTCGGGGGCGCTTCTTCGGGGGCGCCTCCTCGGGGTGTTACTTGGTGGTGCCGTTGGCGAGTTGTGTCGGGTCGGTCGTGAGGGTGTTGTCGGGTGTCTGGTCGCCGAGCAGCTTGAGCAGCAGGGCCAGGTTCCACGGGCCGCCGGCCGCCAGCGAGCGCAGCACTTCCGTCGCGTCGCCGCTGAAGCTCTTCTCGCCGCTGAGCCAGTCCGACCCGAGGGCCTGCACCGTCTCCGAGCCCTGTACCGCGCCGTCGATGGCCTTGCCGAAGGAGACCGCGCCGACCAGCCGCTCCAGGAACACGCTGTCGCCGCCGACGATGTCGATGTCCGCGCTCTCCAGTCCGGCGGCCAGTACCGCGGCCTGGGCCTCGGCCACCTTGCTCTGGACCTCCAGCGCGGCCATCCGGACCTCCTTGTCCGCGGCCAGGCGCAGCCGGAACTCCTCGTGGGTGCGGGACACCTCGTCCAGCGCGGCCATCGCCGCCGCCTTCTCCTTGAGACCGGCGGCCTCGCCGAGGAGCCGTTCCCGGATGCCGGCCGCCTCCGCGTTCGCCTTGCTCTCCGCGACCGCCGCCTCGGCGAACCCGACCTTCTGGACGGCGTCCGCCTTCTCCTTCAGGCCCGCGGCCTCGCCCTCAAGGCGGGCCCGCACACCGGCCGCCTCGGCCATCGCCTGCCGTTCCGCCACCTCGGCCTGGGCCAGCCCGGCCGCCCCGGCCAGGGCGCGCTCGCCCTCCGCCCGGCGCACGTTGGCGGCGGCCTCCAGCTCCGCGCGCTTCTGCCCGGCCTCGGCCAGCACCAGCTGCTCCTTGGCCCGCAGGTGCGCGGCCTGCTCGGCGGCCTCGGCCGCCTTGATGTCCTTGACCAGTTGTTCCTGCGCCTCCGCCTCGGCGGCGATGATCACCGTCTGCCGGGTGCGCTCGGCCTCCTGGACGACCCGGACCCGCTTGATCTCCTCCTCCTGCTCCGCGACCGTGCGGTCCACCGCGATCCGCTCGCGCACCACGTCGGCCACGCTCCGGCGCTCCACCTCGACCTGCTTCTCCTTCTCCGCCCTGGCGAGCTCGACCTCCCGCTCCCGGTTGACGACCTCCAGCAACCGGTCCTTCTCGATGCGCTCGCTCTCCACCGCGAGGACGCGCTCCCGGTTCTTCTCGGCGACCGCGATCTCCCGCACCTGGTTCTCCCGCTGGACGCCGAGGAGTTCCTCGGTCCGCAGCAGCGCGCTGTGCGCCTTGAGCCGCTCCTCCTCCTGGACCTGCGCGGTGGCCGCCTCCTCCTGCGCCCGCAGGGTCTCGATGCCCTTGCGCTGCCGGATCTCCGCCTCCGCGCGCCGCCGTTCCAGCTCCAGCACGGCCTCGCGGGCGTCCACGTTCTGGCGGGTGATCTCCATCTCCTCGTTGCGCTGGAAGTCGTTGGTGCGGATGTGCTCCAGCGCGGTCAGTTCGGTGATCTTCCGGATGCCCTGGGCGTCCAGGATGTTGGACGCGTCGAGCTGTCCCAGCGGGGTCTGTTCGAGGTGGTCGATCGCGGCGTCCTCCAGGTGGTAGCCGTTCAGGTCGGTGCCGATGGCCGCGACGATGCGGTCCCTGAACTCCTCGCGCTTGGTGTAGAGGTCGGCGAAGTCGAGCTGCTTGCCCACCGTCCGCAGCGCCTCGGCGAACTTCGCGCTGAACAGGTTCTGGAGGGTGTCCTGATGGCTGGCCCGCTCGGTGCCGATCGCCTGGGCGACCTTGACGACGTCCTCGACCGTCTTGTTGACCCGGACGAAGAACGTGATCTGGATGTCGGCGCGGATGTTGTCCTTGCAGATCATGCCCTCGCGGCCGGTGCGGGAGATCTCGATGGTCTTCACCGAGATGTCCATGACCTCCGCCCGGTGCAGCATCGGCAGCACCAGGGCTCCGGTGAAGGTGACGTCGACGCTCTTGGGCCGGGAGACGATCAGCGCCTCGCCCTGGACGACCTTGCGGAACAGCCGGCCGAAGAGCAGCAGCGTGCCCAGGCCGATGAGAAGCAGGACGGCGACCAGCACGCCGATTCCGATGGTGACGACAGACATGGCTGTTCCCTTGGACGACCTTGCCGTGGATGGATGAGAGAACGACGGGCGTACCGGACGCCCGGACGAACGACGGGGGTGACGGGGGTGCGGTCGCGTCAGCCGGAGGCCGGCACCGCGGGCATGACCCAGAAGTACTCGCCCGTGTCGTCGTAGTCGTAGATGAGCGCCGACGCTCCGGCGCGGAGCACACCGCCCGGCCCGGCCGCGTCGTCGAGGCTCTGCCGGACCTGTACGACCGCGGAGGAGCCGTCGGCCGCACGGACCTCGGCCTGGCCGAAGTCGGGGCCCACCCGTCCGGTGCGGATCACGCAGCCCAGACCGACGAAGTCACGGCGCGACGGTGGCGGGGCGGGGGCCGGCATCAGCCGCCGCAGCGGCCATGCCAGCACCCGCGCCCCCGCCCACCCGCCGACCAGGGCGGCCGGCAGCAGGACTCCCCCGTGGCCGCCGCCGAACACCACCCGGCCGCTGAGTGCGCTGAACCAGGCGAAGGCGACCACCAGCGACACCGCCACGGTGATCGGCACCCCGCCGAGTCCCAGCACCTTCTGCAGTCCCCCGTGGCCGTGGCGCCCCCCGCCGCGCCCGTGCCCCTGACCGTGCCCATGGCCATGACCGTGGCCGTGCCCATGGCCATGACCGTGGCCGTGGCCGTGGCCGTGGCCGTGGCCGTGATGTCCTCCGCGCGCCCCGTGGAAGTGGGCTCCCCCCAGGAGCACCAGCAGCCAGTAGACCGCCACCACGACGAGCGCGAAGGTGAAGGCCACAGTCGGAAACGCCGTGACCGCCCCCAGAAAGTCCCCCACTGCCCTCGCCCGCCTCTACAGATCCCCCGGCGGCCACGCTCCGTGTGCCGCATGGGCAAGGGTGACACCGCGACGACGGCCGCGCAGTGCATGATCCCGGAAGTCTCGGCGGCCCCTTCACGTCCCGGTTCAGCTCACACGGCCTGCCGGCGGGCCCCCAGGTGAGAGCGGGTAGGCGTCCTACTTGCTGACGGCGAAGCGCATCAGGGCGTGCTCGTCGCCCTGCTTGATCTTTCCCGTCAGGTTGATCACCTCCAGCTTCCAGCTCGCGCCGACCCGCACCGCCTTGGCCACGGCGCAGCCGTTGTCCTGGGAGAGCAGGCTCGGCCATATGTCGGCGACCTGCTGGGAGCTGCCCCCGGTGGCGTCGTAGACCTTGAAGCTGATGTTGCGTGCCTTCTGGAAGGAGCTGCCCTTCTTGTAGGCCGCGGCGATGAACACGATCGACGTGACGTTGGGCGGGATCCGGGCGAACTCGACGGTCACCGTCTCGTCGTCGCCCTCCCCGCGCCCGGACTGGTTGTCACCGCTGTGGACCAGGGAGCCGTTCCCCATCGGGTCGAGGGAGTCCAGACCCGCGAGGCGTACCGGCTCCCCGCCCTGCATGGCGATGGCGATCAGGTCGAGGTCGGTGCCCGACTTGCGGCGGAGCACACCCATCACACCGCCGGTGCTGCCGGAGGTGGGGTCCCAGGACACCCCGATGGACAGGTGGGTCACTCCGTCCAGGTCCGCGGGACCGTCTTCCTTGGTGAGCGTGATCATGTGTGGGCCTTCCTCTCCTCGGGATACACAACACGCAGAGTCTGCCTGGCCACCTCGCGGTTCCCCGAGACGGGTCCCCACGGCGACACCCGTGACGACGACCGGGCGGAGCCAGTCGGTCCTTCATGGCCGACGGCCGTCGTCCCGCCAGTAAGGTGGGGAGGCCGCGGCATCGCCATCAACATCCCTTCACACAGGGGAACATGGCCGACAGCGGTCGAATCGTCATACTGCGTGAGGATGAAGCAACAGGTGCTGATAGCGGGCCGGTACCGGCTGATGACCGCCATCGGGCGAGGCGCGATGGGCGAGGTCTGGCGGGCGTACGACGAGATGCTCGGCCACCCCGTGGCGGTCAAGCTCCTGCTCGCCCAGAACTCCGACCCCACCGCCGCCGCCCGCTTCCGTCTGGAGGCCCAGACCGCGGGCCGGCTCCGCCACCCCCATGTGGTCGGCGTCGTCGACTTCGGCGAGCAGGAGGGCCGGCTGTTCCTGGTCATGGAGCTGGTCGAGGGCGACAGTCTGCACCGGGTGCTCGCCCAGGCGGGGTCCCTGCCCGCCGAGGAGGTCGCCCGTATCGCCGCCCAGGCGGCCGCCGGACTCGCCGACGCGCACGAACAGGGCATCGTGCACCGGGACATCAAGCCCGGCAACCTCCTCCTCGACGCCGTCGGGTCCGTGAAGATCGGTGACTTCGGCATCGCGCGCTTCATGGACGACCCGGGGGGTGCGCTCACCGCGACCGGGCAGATCGTCGGGACCAGCCTGTACATCGCCCCCGAACGCGCCCTCGGCAAGCCGGCCGGACCGCCGTCCGACGTCTACTCGCTCGGCTGCGTGCTCTACCAGCTGCTCACCGGCCGCACGCCGTTCAACGCCGACAGCCCCATCGCCGTCCTCCACCACCATCTCGACACGCCCCCCGTGCCGCCGCGGCAGCTGGGCGTCGCGCTGCCGCCGGCCTTCGAGAACTACCTGCTCGGTCTGCTCGCCAAGCGGCCCGAGGACCGCCCGACGGCGCGTCAGGCGGCCGAGTGGTTCGGCGCGGGTGCCTGGCGCGGGCGTCCCGAGCCGCTCCCGGCGCCCGCACCGCGCCCCGGGCCGGAGCCGCGGGCGACCGTCCTGGGCGCACCCACCGGGACCCGGTCCGGAACGAACGCGGCCCCGGGCTCCGTGACCACGTACGCCTTCCCGTCGGCCGGCGGTCCCGGCACCGGCGCGGCCCACCGGACCCGGCGCCGTCAGCGGGCGGGAACCGGCTCCGGCACCGCACGCCGGACGAGGACGGTGACCGCCATCGCCGCCGTGGTGATCTTCCTCGGGGCGCTGCTGCTCGGCATCGCCTGGTTCTCCCCCGACCACAGTTCGGCCGACACCCCGCCGACGAACTCGGCCACGCCGTCGGCCGTGACCCCTCCGCCGACCGGCGGCGCCGAGCCCCGGATCGGCAAGGACGACGACCCGGCCGGGCGGAAGGACCCCCGGAAGGGGAAGAGCAAGCACACCGCCGACGACGAGGGCTGAGCCGCCCCGCCGCCCTGGACGGGCCGCGTGCGGGCCACGTGCGGGTCGCACCCCGTGCCCCCGGAGACGACGGCGACCGGCGTGCGGATGATCAGCCGGACCGGAAGACCGGAACCGGGTGCGTCGCCGTCAGCCGGCCGCCTGCCGCGGAACCGCTCGCCCGGACCACGCCGCCGTGGAGGCGGGCCCGCCACGGATCCGGCCGGACGACACCAGAGGCGCGGTGCTCAGGAGCGGAGCGGGACCGGGAAACCGGGACCGGGTGCGTCGCCGTCAGCCGGCCGCCTGCCGCGGAACCGCTCGCTCGGACCACGCCGCCGTGGAGGCGGGCCCGCCACGGATCCGGCCGGACGACGCCAGAGGCGCGGTGCTCAGGAACGGAGCGGCACCGGCGCGGCCTCGCCGTCCGGGGCGCCGTCCGGGGCGCCGTCCGGGGCGCCGTCCGGAGCGCCGTCCGGAGCGGCGTCCGGGGTCGTGCTCTGGAGGAGGCCGCGTTCGAGGTCGTCCAGGGCTCGGCGGGCCGCGGTGATCCTGGTGAGCAGCAGGAGCCGGTCCGCGGGCCCCTCGGCCGGGCCGGCCGGCTCGTCCGCCGCTTCCTCCCGTTCCATCTCCCGGGCCTCGTCGAGGGACGTGATGACCACGCCGATCAGGACGTTGACGAGGACGAAGGAGGCGATCAGCACGTACGAGGCGTAGTAGGCGAGGCTCCAGCGGGAGACCTCCAGACCGGCGTGGACCGCGTCGCCTATGCCGTCGAGGGTCATGAGGAGGAAGAGTGTGAGGACCGCGCGGCCGATGGAGCCGTAGTGCCCGGGGTCGTGGCGGCCGAAGAAGACCCAGCCGACCATGGCGTACACGTACAGCAGCAGGGCGCCCACCAGCAGGAAGCTGAGCGTGCCGGGGAGGCTGCGGGCGACGGCGGTCAGCACGATCCGCAGCTGCGGCAGGAAGCGGGCGGTGCGCAGCACCCTGGCCAGCCGCAGCAGGCGCAGCACGGTGGTGTTCTCACGGACGACCGGCAGGAAGGCGCACAGGACCACGGCGAGGTCGAAGAGGTTCCACGGGTCCCTGAGGAAGTCCCGGGGGCGGTCGGCGTGCGCGCCCAGGCGCAGCAGGATCTCGACGGTGAACACGGCCAGGCAGCCGTGCTCGGCCAGCCGTAACCAGCGGTGCCACTCCTCGACCAGTCCGGAGTAGGTCTCCAGGCCGAGGAGGGCCGCGTTGAGGAGGATCACGGCGAAGACGGTCAGGGCGAACCAGCGGGCCTCCGTCACATCGCGGCAGCGCCGTGCCAGCTCCCGCCGGTCCGGCCAGGGCTTGGTCTGGGCCGTCTGGGCCGTCTGGTCCTGCTGGTCCGGCATGCTGCTGCCCTTGCCCCTCGGTTCGTACGGCGTTCCCGGCCGCCCCGGGCGGGGGGCGGGCTTGCCGCGTGATCACCTTCCAGGGAAACTTCTACAGCACTGTAGATCGAAATGCGGAGGGCAGACCTGATGTTCGGCCTGAGTGAGCTGGCCCTGATCCTCGTCGTCGCCGTCGCGGTCCTCGGCGCCAGGAAGCTGCCCGGACTGGTGCGTTCGGCGGGCAAGGCGACCCGGATCTTCAAGAGCGAGGCCAGGGCACTCCGGGAGCAGGACGCGCCGGACGCGCCGGCGTCCGGTTCCGACCGCGTGATCCCGGGCACCGTGGTCGGCCGGGACGGAACGCCCCGGCCCTGAGGCGGAGGGGGAGGGGGCCGGGGCCTGTTCTCAGACGTTGACGCCGAAGTCCTGGGCGATGCCGCGCAGGCCGGACGCGTAGCCCTGGCCGACCGCGCGGAACTTCCACTCGCCGCCGTGGCGGTACAGCTCGCCGAAGACCATCGCCGTCTCCGACGAGGCGTCCTCGGAGAGGTCGTAGCGGGCGATCTCGGCGCCGCCGGACTGGTTGACCACGCGGATGAAGGCGTTGCGCACCTGTCCGAAGCTCTGCCCGCGGGCGTCCGCGTCGTGGATCGAGACCGGGAACACGATCTTCGCGATGGCGGCCGGCACGGAGGCGAGGTCCACCTTGATGGACTCGTCGTCGCCCTCGCCCTCACCGGTGAGGTTGTCCCCGGTGTGCTCGACCGAACCGTCCGGGCTGGTGAGGTTGTTGTAGAAGACGAAGTGCAGGTCGGAGGCGACCTTGCCCGACGCGTCCAGCAGCAGTGCCGACGCGTCCAGGTCGTAGTCCGCGCCGGTCGTGGTGCGCACGTCCCAGCCGAGGCCGATCAGCACCGCGCTCAGGCCCGGCGCCTCCTTGCTCAGCGAGACGTTGCCACCCTTGGCCAGGGAGATTCCCATGGCTCGTCCTCCCCACTGCGGGTATCCGTCCGGTCACCGGTCCCCACGCGGACCCGACCACCACGGTTCCCGTACTTGCGCAAATCCTGAAGCATCAGGAGGACGCCCGCGACCCGGCAAGCCCCCGACCGGCTCAGCGGGCGGCGCTCTCCTCGGAGACCGGGCGGGCCGAGGCCGGGTCGCCCGGGGCGGACTGGATGACCCGCGCGGCGGGCTCCTGGGGCGCGGACTCGGCGGGAGCGGCGGGCTGCGGGGCGCCGTCGTCCTTCATCGCCTTGGCCTCGCTCTTGAGGATCCGCATCGACTTACCGAGGCCACGGGCGGCTTCCGGCAGCTTCTTCGACCCGAACAGCAGGATGATGACGATCGCGACGACCAGCAGGTGCCACGGTTCCAGTCCGTTGCGGAGCATCCCGCCCACCCTTTCCACACGCCGGGCAGCGATACCCGCGGATTGTGCCGCGCTCGCTGCCATGATTGCTACATTGCGCAACTGTACAACCCGAGCCGCAGGACGCCAGCCCCCTCGCCCGGATTCCGCCACCGCGGTCCGGTTCCGCCACCGCGGTCCGGTGCGCGCCCTACTTGTCGGAGTCGGGCGTGCCGGTCGCCGCCGCGTACGCCTGGGCCGGTGTCATGGGAACCCCGTTGAGGCTGACGGTCTTGTACTGGCTGACCTTGGCGCAGGTCTTGGAGTCGTCGGCGGTGGAGGCGTTGGCGTTGGCGGTCGCGGCCTTGGCGTCGGCGGAGGCCGACGGGTAGCTGGTGCCGGTCGTCCAGTCGCCGCCGATCACCAGGGTCACGCCGGTCCCGGTGCCCGCCTTGAGGTGCGAGCTCGGCAGGTCGAGGGCCTTGGCGACGGTCTGTGCCTCGGCCTTGTCACCGCTGCCGTAGGTCAGGGTGGTGGTGGTCGCGGAGCTCGGGGCGTTGCCCGTGGTCGTACCGGAGCTGAAGCCGTGGTTGACCAGCGCCGTCGCGATGGCGGAGGCGCGGCCCGTGACGGTGGTGCCGTTCTCGACGGTCACGGCGATCTGGGCCGCGGGGACGGTCGCGGTGGCCGTCGGCTTCGCGCTCGCGGTCGCCGAGGCGGCGGCGGACTTCTTGCCCGAACCGGTGGTCAGCGACTGGTCGTCGGCGATGGTGGCGAACAGCTCCTTGGCGCCCTCGCCCACCACCACCCGGTTGCTGTTCTGCGGATCGGGCGCGGTCTGCATGGTGGTGAACGTCATCCGCTTGGTGGGGACCTTGTTCACGTCGTCCGCCAGGGCGACCAGCTTCTTGATGCTGCCGAGGCCGTCGTCCACGGTCAGCGCCTTGGTGGCGGCGTCGGCGAGGCTGTAGACGGCGGTGGGGTCGGTGAGCGTGCCCGCGCTCTTGAACTTGCGGATCATCGCGCTCAGGAAGATGTGCTGGGAGACGGTACGGCCGAGGTCGCTGCCGTCGCCGAAGCCGTGCCGGGAGCGGACGAACTCCAGCGCGGCCTGCCCCTTGAGGGTGTGACTGCCCTTGGACAGCTTCAGGTGCGAGTAGGTGTCGTAGACGTTGCTGTTGACGCAGACGGAGACGCCGCCGACCGCGTCGGACATCTTGACCACGCCGGAGAAGTCCAGCTTCACGAAGTGGTCGATGGGGATGCCGGTGAGCTGGTGGACGGTGGCGACCTGACAGGCCGGTCCGTACTGGAGGGCGCTGTTGATCTGGCCGTAGTAGCCCGACGTGGCGGTGTTGTTCTCGGTGTTCTTGCAGGCGGGGACGTCGACCATGGTGTCGCGGGGGATGCTCATGACCGTCGCGTTGGAGCGGTCCGCGGATATGTGGACGACCATCTCCACGTCCGCGTTGCCGTACCCGCTCTGCACGCCGGTCTGGGAGCAGCCGCCGCCGAGCTTGCAGTCGGTCTTGCTGGTCCGCGCGTCCGAGCCCATCACCAGGATGTTGATCGGCGTCCGGCCGAACGCGTCGGCCTTCTCGGTGCCGCCCTTGCCGTCGAGCGGGACACTGACGATGTTGCCGTTGAGGTGCTGGTAGAACCACCAGCCGGCCCCGGCGGTGACCACCATCAGGAGCGCCAGGGAGATCCCGGCGATCTTCAGGAACCGCCGGCCGCGGCCCGCCGGTCTGGCCCGCCGGGCCCCTCTGCCGCCCTGGTTCCTGGCCGCCTGCCGGGCGGCCGCACGCCCGCCGGCCGGGCGCGTCTCGTCGGCCGGGCGCGTCTCGTCGGCCGCGGGCATCCGCTGTCCGGGCACCCGGTCGCTACGACTGCGCGTGGCCTGCCCGGCCGGGCCGCCCCAGGGGTCGCTCATTCCCACTCCCACGAAGAAACGGTCGGGCACCGGGGTGCGTGGCTGCGAAATCTAACAAAGCCATGGCCCAAGCAGCACAGATCCTCATGCAATTCACAGCAGGAGATCTCTCGCACGCCGCGGCCTCAGTCCCCGGTCCGCCCGTACCGGGCGACGATCCAGGCGGCGCCGTGCTCGGCCAGCGCCCGCCGCCGTCCCCGACGCGAACGCCGCACACCCGCGGCGCGGGGCGGGGGCCGGTCCGGCGTGTCCGCCAGCGCGGCGAGCCTGCGCGCGGCCCGGCCCAGCTCGGCCTGTAATCGTCGGCGGCGGTCCGCGGTACCCGCCCTCAGCAGCGCCGTGTAGAGCCCCTCGACCTCGGCCATCGCGGCACCGATCCGCAGATTCGCCTCACGCGTCGGCCGTCTCTCCCCGCCTGGCATGCCTGCTCACCCTCCCCCGGACCGGGACCGTCCCCGGCGGCGCTTCCATTATTGCGCAATGCAGCAAGTGAATTCAGCCGCCGGGCCGACTCCCGGATACGGATCGGAAGGGCGGGAGGACTCGGGGGCCGCCGGTGCGTTGTCGGCTGCGGGTGCGTCGTGGTCACTCGCGCAGTTCCCCGCGCCCCTGAAGGGGCGCTCAGCGCAGCGCCCGTCTTTCAGGGGCGCGGGGAACTGTGCGACCCGCCCCCACCGGCCTTCTGCGCACGGCGTCGTTCGTAGCGGGCTCTGGCGGCCAGGACCGCGACGGCGTAGAGCGCGAGGACCGCGGTGAGCAGCAGGTAGTACGCCGGGGACAGGGCGGTCAGGCCGAGCTGCGGGCCCAGCGGCGAGGGCGGCAGCAGCAGGCCCACGGCGGCCAGCGCGGCCGCGGCCCAGGCGACGGAACCGGGCTTGCGGCCCTGTGCCCAGAGCCGGCCCTCGCGCAGCAGCAGCATCACCAGGGCCTGGGTGAGCAGGTTCTCGGTGAACCAGCCCGAATGGAAGATGGCCTGGTCGTCCCCGGTCCCGGGACCGTGCAGGGCGAAGGCGAGGACGCCGAAGGTGGCGAGGTCGGCGACCGCGTTGAGCAGTCCGAAGCCGGTGATGAAGCGCAGGAGTTCGCGTGGCCTCAGCACGGTCGGGCGGTCCAGCGCGGAGGGGTGCGGGCGGTCGTGGACGTAGGCCAGCTGGGCCGCGTCGAAGCACAGGTTCTGGATCAGGACCTGAGCCGGGAGCATCGGCAGGAAGGGCAGCAGCAGGCCCGCGGAGAGCATGGCGATCACGTTGCCGAGGTTGGAGGAGAGCGTGATGCGCAGGTACGTGGCGATGTTCCCGCCCGCGTACCGTCCGGCGGCGATGGCGTGGGCGACGGCCGTCAGGTCCTTCTCGGCGAGCACCACGTCGGCGGCCTCGCGGGTCACGTCGGCGGCGCCCCGCGGAGCGATCCCGACATCGGCGGCGCGCACCGCGGGCAGGTCGTTGACGCCGTCCCCCAGGAAGCCGACCGTGTGCCCGGCGGCGCGCAGCGCCTCGGTGATCCGGGCCTTGTGAGCCGGGGTGCAGCGGGCGAAGACCGTCGTACGGCTGACGAGTGCGGACAGTTCGGCGTCGCTCACCCCGTCGAGGCGGTCGGCGGTGAGCAGTCCGTTCTCGCCGACGGGGACGCCGAGGTCGCGGCAGGCGCGGGCGGCGGTGCCCGGATGGTCGCCGGTGAGGATCTTGACGGTGACCCCCTGGCCGGCCAGGACGGCGAGCGCGTCGGCGGCGGTGGGCGCGAGGGCGTCCCGGAGGGTGACCAGGCCGCGGAAGGCGAGGCCGCGTTCGTCGGCCGGGGTGTACTCCCGGGTGCGTGCGGGGCGTTCGGCGGTGGCGACGGCCAGGACCCGCAGACCGTCGGCGGCGGCCCCGGCGGCGAGCACGCGCAGCCGCTCGCGCTCGTCCCCGTCGAGCCGGCAGCGGTCGAGGACGGCTTCGACGTCCCCCTTGACGACCAGGGTGTGGCCGCCGAGCCGGCCCGGGGTGCGGATCACGGCGGTGGCCAGCCGGCGTACCGGGTCGAAGGGAACGACCGCCGTCCCCTCGTACGCCGTCAGCGCGTCCTCGTCGGCCGCGTCCAGCAGCGCCTCGTCGAGGGCGTCGGGTTCCGGCAGCTCGGCGAGTTGCAGGGTCCACCAGGCGTTGACGGCGGCCCAGTGCAGGACCTCGGGGTCGTCCCGGCCGTCCGGTCCGAGCGCGCCGGCGACGAGCGGCCGGTCCTGGGTGAGGGTGCCGGTCTTGTCCACGCACAGCACGTCGACGGCGCCGATGTCGTGCAGGGCGGGCAGCCTCTTGACGATCACCCCGTGGGCGCGGGCCAGCAGGGCGGCACCGCGGGCCAGGCAGGTGGTGACGAGGACCGGCAGCGTCTCCGGGGTCAGCCCGACCGCCACCGCGACGGCGAACGGCAGCGTCTCCAGACCGCGGCCGCGCAGCGCGGCGTTGCTCATCAGCACCAGCGGCGGGGTGAGCAGCATGAACCGGATCAGGATCCAGGAGACGCCGTGCACGGAACGGTCGAAGGCACTGTCCCGGGGCCGGTCCGCGCCGGGCCCGTGGCCGGCTGCCAGCAGGGTCCGGGCACCGGTCGCGGTGACGACCGCGGTGGCGCTGCCGGAGGCGACGCTGCTGCCCTGGAAGCAGGACTGCGACGGCCCGGACCCGCCGGTCCCGGTGCCCGGCGCCCGGTCGTCGGCGGCGCGTTTCGGGACCGGCGCGGACTCCCCGGTCAGCGCGGACTGGTGCACGGTCAGCCCGCTCGACCGCAGCAGCCGTACGTCGGCCGGGACCAGGTCGCCCGGCCCCAGCCGCACCACGTCGCCGGGGACCAGCTCGTCCACCGGGATCTCGCGCGCGGTCGGCGGCGCGTCCTGGTCGGCGCGCCGCAGCACGGTGGCGGTGGTGGCGACCAGCTCGCGCAGGGCGGCCGTGGACCGGTCGGCCCGGTGCTCCCCGGACGCCCGCAGCACACAGCTGACCACGACCAGGAGGAGGATCACCGTGGCGGTGCCCCAGGCGAACACGGCCGCCGACACCAGGCCGAGACATGCGAGCACCGCGGTGAACGGGTCGCGCAGACTGCGCACGAGCAGCCGGGGCCAGGAGGGTTCGCGCCGCTGCGGGAGCGTGTTCTCGCCCCAGCGGGCCAGCCGCTGCCCGGCCTCGGCCTCCGTCAGTCCGCGCGGGCCGCTGTCCAGTGAGCGCAGCACTTCCAGCACGGTGGGTACGGAGCGGCCCGACCCGGGTCTCCCGGCGGCGTCCTGTCCCGAGGGTCCCGAGGCCGCGGTGGTCTCAGCCACCGGTCCCGTGCAGTCGGTGCACCGGTGCGCCGGTCTGGTGCGAGCGCGCGGTCAGCTGGCCGACCATCACCCGCAGCACCGTCACGATGTCGGGGTCGTCGACGTAGTAGACGTGCCTGCGGCCCTCACGGCGGGAGCGCACCAGCCCGGCGAGCTTGAGCTTGGTGAGGTGCTGGCTGACCGCGGGCAGGGCACCGCCCACCCGGTCGGCCAGATGCGTGACATCGCTCTCGCCCTGGGCCAGCGCCCACATCAGGTGCAGCCGGGCCGAGGACGCGAGCAGCCCGAACACGGCGGCCGCCTCCGTCAGCACCTCGGCGGAGGGGTCCTCCAAGCCACCGGCGTTCTCCGCCACAGTCCTCTCCCGTCCCGCCTCTGGTCACCGCGCCCGCACACGCGCCGACCCAGTGTATGGGCCGGTGCAGGGACCCCGGGGCTGCCGGAGCACCGCCCCGCACGCAATGTCCGGATCGGGCAACAGGACCTCGACGACCGTGCGGCAACCGCGCATACGCCCTCGTCACAGCGGTGCGGCCGTCCCTACGCTGACGCAGACGAACGATCCGCACCCCTGGAGGAGAACACCGTGGGCATCATCGGCTGGATAGTCCTCGGCCTGCTCGCCGGCGGGATCGCCAAGGTCCTGCTGCCCGGCCGCGACCCGGGCGGCCTGATCGGCACCACCCTCATCGGGGTCGCGGGCGCCTTCGTGGGCGGCTGGCTCTCCGCCCGCTTCCTCGACCGCCCGGTCGAGAACCACTTCTTCGACCTCTACACCTGGGGCGCGGCGATCGGCGGCTCCCTGGTCCTGCTGATCGGCTACCGCCTGCTGTTCGGCAACTCCCGCGACTGAGCCGACGCGGTGGCGGTGCCCGGATCGGAGCCATGGCCTGAACTCGGCGGCTTTGGCCAGAACCAGTACCGTTTCTCCAGCGTCGTACGGCATGTGTGTGCCGATGGCCTGACCTGTGGGGGGACCACATGAGCGCCGAGATCTACTTCAGCAACAACTACCGGGACCTGTGCGAACGCAACGGGACCGGCGCGGGGTTCCAGTTCGAGTTCTCCTGCTCGCGCTGCTACGACACCTGGCGTTCGCCGTTCGAGCCCTACACCGGGGAGCGGGCCGCCACCTGGGTCCGCAAGGGGGCCGACGTGGCCTGGGGGCTGCTCGGCCGTACCGGCACCGGGCTGTCGTCGGCGGCCGAAGGGCTTGCGGGGGCCGGTTACGGCCGGGCCCGCGACGACGCGTTCCAGCGGGCGATCGACAACGCGCAGGGGCACTTCAACCGCTGTGCGCGCTGCACCGACTACGTGTGCGGCCGCTGCTGGAACGCGGCCCAGGGGCTGTGCCTGCGCTGCGCCCCGGACACGGCGGCCGAGGCGATGGCGGCCCAGCAGCGCGGTCTCAACGACATGGCCTCGCAACGCGCGTACGCCGCGGGCCAGCAGGCCGGGCAGGGCTACGACCCCAGCACGCCCCGCCAGCTGGTCTGCCCGCACTGCCGTACCGAGACCCGCGGAGCGGCCTTCTGCCCGGGGTGCGGCCATCAACTGGCCCAGTCCGACCGGTGTTCCTCCTGCTCCGCGGCCATACCGGAAGGGGCGGCCTTCTGCCCGGGGTGCGGCTCACGCAGGTAGCGGGGCGGCGGCGCGGCACCACTGGCCTCATACCCACCAGGGGTATATAAACGGATGGTCGTGGTCGGCTGCGAAGGGCGGACGGCATGCATGCGGTCGGGCACGCGCTCTCCATCGCGGGGTCGATGACCTGGGAGATCACCTGGGCGCTGATCCTCGGCTTCACGCTCTCCGCGGTCGTGCAGGCCGTGGTGCGCCGGGAGACGGTCGTACGGCTGCTCGGCGACGACCGGCCGCGTACGCTCGCGCTGTCCGCGGGGTTCGGCGCGGCCTCCTCGTCCTGCTCCTACGCCGCCGTCGCCCTCGCCCGCTCCCTGTTCCGCAAGGGCGCGAACTTCACCGCGGCGATGGCCTTCGAGATCGCCTCCACCAACCTCGTGATCGAACTGGGCGTGATCCTGGCCCTGCTGATGGGGTGGCAGTTCACCGCGGCGGAGTTCGTCGGCGGCCCGATCATGATCGTCGTCCTCGCGGTGCTGTTCCGTGTCCTGCTGCGGGAGCGGCTGTTGCGGCAGGCCCGGGAGCAGGCGGACCGGGGGCTCGCGGGCTCCATGGAGGGGCACGCGGCGATGGACATGTCCGTGGGCGGCGAGGGCGGTTTCGCGCGCCGGCTGCTCTCCCGGGACGGGTTCACGTCCGTCTCCCACATCTTCGTCATGGAGTGGGCGGCGATCCTGCGCGACCTGGTGGCGGGGCTGCTGATCGCCGGGGCGATCGCCGCCTGGGTACCGGACGACTTCTGGCGGAGCTTCTTCCTGGCCGGCCATCCGCTCGCGGCCAGGCTGACGGGGCCGCTGATCGGGCCGCTGGTGGCCATCGCCTCGTTCGTCTGCTCCATCGGCAACGTGCCGCTGGCCGTGGTGCTCTGGAAGGGCGGCATCAGCTTCGGCGGCGTCATCGCCTTCATCTACGCCGACCTGCTGATCCTGCCGATCCTCAACATCTACCGGAAGTACTACGGCGCCCGGACCGCCGCGTTCCTGCTGGGCACCTTCTACGTCTCGATGGTGGTGGCCGGCTATGCGGTGGAGTTCGTCTTCGGAGGGCTGGGGCTGATCCCCGACCAGGCCGACGCGAAGATCCCCGACGAGGGGATCAGCTGGAACTACACCACCGTCCTGAACATCGTCTTCCTGCTGCTGGCCGCCGCGCTGGTCGTGCGGTTCCTGCGCACCGGCGGCCGGGCGATGCTGCGGATGATGGGGGCTTCGCCGGACGGCGACGCGGACTGAGCGGGCGCCGGCCGGGGGAGAACGTCCGGGTCGGGAACGTTCGCCATCGAGAAGGAGATCACGTGGACCGCATCCACGACCTCGCCGTCGCGCCCGCCGTGCGTGCCGTCTACGGGCCCCAGGACCTCAGCTCCGCACCGGCGTTCGCGGGCGGTTTCATCAACTTCGGCCACTGGGCGGGGATTCCGCTCGACCGTCCGCTGACCACCGAGGACCGGGTACGCAGCCAGCGCGACCTCTACCGTCATGTGCTCGGCGCCCTCGACGGTGCGGACGCCCGCGCGGTCGAGGTCGGCTGCGGGCTGGGCATCGGTGCCGCGCTCGCGCTGGAGGAGTTCGGTTTCGCCGCCGTCACCGGTGTGGACATCCACCCGGAGCAGTTGGAGCGGGCCCGCCGGGCCAACGCCGGTCTGCTCGCGCGGGCACCGGAGCGGCTCCGCTTCGCGCACGGGGCGGCGGAACGGCTGCCGTTCGAGGACGGCCGGTTCGACCGGCTGTACTCGGTGGAGGCCGCCCAGCACTTCCGGGACCTGACCGCGTTCACCCGCGAGGCCGCCCGCGTGCTGCGGCCGGGCGGCCGGCTGGCCGTCACCAGCTTCTTCCTGCCGGTCGGCGCCGAGGACGCGGGCGGCGAACTGGCCGCACGGCTGGAGAGCTTCGCGTCCGGCCTGGATCTGGCCCACCCGCTGGCCGCCCTCGTCGACGCCCTCGGCACCGCGGGCCTGACCGACGTCCGGACCGAGTCGATCGGCGACCAGGTCTGGCCCGGCCTGGACCGCTTCCTCGCCGGCGTCGACATGCCCGTCCAGTGGCCACGCAACTTCCTGCCGTCCTACCGCGACGGCCTCCTGGACTACTACGTCATCACGGCATCCCGCCCACCGACCACCAACACCTGACCCGCACACCCCAGGGTGGGGTGGGACGGGGTGAGGCCGGGCAGGGCGAGGCAACGGGGGCAGGACCGGACGACGCGGGACGGGGCGGGACGGGGCGAGACCGGGTGAGGTGGGCCAGGACGGCGCGGGGCGGGGTGAGGTGGGCCAGGACGGCGCGAGGCGGCGCGGGGCGGGGCAGTCGTCCGGCGCGAGGCGGGGCGAGGCGGGGTGAGGTGGGCCAGGACGGCGCGGCGCGGGGCGGGGCAGTCGTCCGGCGCGAGGCGGGGCGAGGCCGGATGAAGTGGGCCAGGACGGCGCGGCGCGGGGTGAGGTGGGTCAGGACGGCGCGAGGCGGGGTGGTCGTCCGGCGTGGGGTGTTGCGGCCGGTCGGGTGGCTCCGTGGGGTGTGGCGCGTGGCTGTTGGGGCGTGGTCGGGGCGACTTGATGATCATCGGCTCGTGACCATCCACGACGGCACTCGCACTGCCGGCCGCCCCCGCCGCACGGCGCCCGCCGTCGGATCCGGCCGGTATCCGGCCCGCGCCCTCACCGCCGCCCTCACCCTGCTCTGCTGCTGCCTGCTGACCGCCCTTGCCGCCGCACCGGCCGGGGCGGCCCGGACGGCACCGCACCCGCACCCGCGCCCGCTGACCGACGGCGAGGCCCGCACGGACGCCTACCTGGCGTCGGTGCGGGACCAGGCCCCGGACTCCCGGTCGCTGCGCAGGTTCTTTCTGGCGCTGCCCAAGGGCGGCGACCTGCACAACCACCTCTTCGGCGCGGTCAGGACCGAGTACCTGATCGCGCTCGCCGGCCAGGAGGGGCTGTGCATCGACACGGTGACCCTGACCGCCGTCGTAGCGCCCTGCGGCCCCGGCACCCGGCCGGCCGCCGACGCCCGCGGCGACCGTGACTTCCGCGAGGCGATCCTGCGGGCCTGGTCCATGTACGGCTTCCCGCCGAACCGGAGCGGCCACGACCACTTCTTCGCCACGTTCGACAAGTTCGGGCTGGTACCCGCGCTCCACCCGGGCAAGGTGCTCGCCGAGGTCGCCGACTCGGTCGCGGCGCAGCACCAGTCGTATCTGGAGACCATGGTCAACCCGGCCTCCGACCGCGCCGAGCGGCTCGCCGACGAGGTCGGCTGGGACCCCGACCCGGCCGCCCTGCACGCCAGGCTGGTCGAGGGCGGCCGGCTCGACGAGGTGGTCGACGAGGCGCGCAGGGCGACGGACGCCTCCGACGCCGAGTTCCGGGCCGCCGCCCGCTGCGGCACCGCGCATCCCCGCCCCGGCTGCCGGCTCACCGTCCGGTTCGTCTACCAGGCCTTCCGCGGCGATTCCCGGGCCCGCGTCTTCACCGAACTGGCCCTCGGCATGCGGCTCGCCGAACGCGATCCCCGTTTCCTCGCCGTCAACCTCGTCCAGCCCGAGGACGGGCCCGTCGCGCTCGCCGACTACACCGAGCAGATGGACATGGTGAGTTACCTGCACACGGTCTACCCGAGAGCCCATGTCACGCTGCACGCGGGCGAGTTGCGGCCCGGACTGGTGCCGCCCGAGGACCTACGGTTCCACATCCGGGAAGCCGTGGGCATCGCCGGAGCCGAGCGCGTCGGCCACGGTGTGGACCTCCGCCACGAGGACGACTGGCAGCGCACGGCCCGGACGATGGCCGCCCGGCAGACCGCCGTCGAGGTGCCCTTCACCAGCAACGCCCAGATCCTCGGTGTGCGCGGCGCCGCGCATCCCTTCGACACCTACCGGGCGTACCGGGTGCCGGTCGTCCTGGCCACCGACGACCCCGGTGTCTCCCGCACCGACATCAGCCACGAGTACCGGTACGCGGCCGAGACGTACGGCCTGACGTACCCGGAGCTCAAGGACCTGGCCCGAGCCTCCCTGGAGTACGCCTTCCTGCCCGGCCGGAGCCTGTGGCGGGGCAACCCCACGCGCGACGGGTACCGGCCGGTCGCCGCGTGCGCGGGGCAGCTGCCCGGTGGCGGGCGGGCGCCGAGCGGGGAGTGCCGGCAGCTGCTCGGCGCGAGCCCCAAGGCCGCCGTCCAGTGGCTCCAGGAAACCGCCTCCGCGGCTTTCGAGCGGGCCTTCGGCCGAGGCTCCGCCTCCGACTGAGCGCTCGGCCGGCAGTGCCGCGACATGCCGGGTGCCGACTGCGGCACCGTCGTGGCTGGTCGCGCCCACGCGGCGGAGCCGCATATGCATACAGCCCCGCGCCCCTGCCGGGGCGCCGGCGGGCCCCCTTACTCTGCACGGGTGACCACCGACACCACCGAGCTGACCCTGCTGTCCCGAGTCGCCTGCCGGGGCCGGGAGATCACCGCACCCCGGCTGCGCGGGCTGCTGGCGCTGCTCGCGGAGGACCTGCGCACCGGATGCAGCACCGGGCGGCTGGTGGCGGGGCTGTGGCCGGACGAGCAGCCGGAGCGACCGGGCAAGGCGGTGCAGGTCCTGGTGTCCCGGCTCAGGTCGCAGCTGGGCGCCGAGCTGATCGTGAGCACGCCGACGGGGTACCGGCTGGGGCTGGACGAGACACAGGTCGACAGTTCCGCGCTCCTGGCGCACGAGGCGGCGAGTGCCGAGCGGGCTCGGGCCGGGGACCACGAGGGCGCCCTGGCGCGGGCCGAGGCGGGGCTGGCGCTGTGGGACGGCAGCGTGGGCGCCGCGGCGGACGAGGAGTCGCACGACCCGGTGGTGGCGCTGCGCGCCGAACGGGCGCGGGCGCACCGGGCGTTGGTGCGCTCGCACGCCCTCGCGCTGGCCCGGCTGGGGCGGCGGGCGGAGGCCACCGCGCCGCTGACCGAGCTGAACCGGGAGCTGCCGCGGGACGAGGAGGTGCTGGCGGAGCTGCTGCGCTGCGAGGCCGCAGGGGCCGGCCGGGCCGCGGCGCTGACCCGTTACGACGGCTACCGGCGCCGGCTCCGGGACGAGCTGGGGAGCGATCCGGGGCCCCGACTCCGGGCCGTCCAGCAGGAGTTGCTCAGCGCGGACGCGGCACCGGTCCGGCACGGGGTGCCGCACGAACCCAACCCGCTGCTGGGCCGGGAGGCCGACATCGCCGCCGTGGCCGGGCTGCTGCGCAGCGCCCGGGTGGTCACCGTGGTCGGGCCGGGCGGGCTCGGCAAGACCCGGCTCTCGCACGCGGTGAGCCGGGCGGCCGAACAGCCCGTCGTCCACTTCGTGACCCTGGCCGGTGTCACCGA
This sequence comes from Streptomyces fuscichromogenes, assembly GCF_014645815.1. GTDB lineage: Bacteria > Actinomycetota > Actinomycetes > Streptomycetales > Streptomycetaceae > Streptomyces > Streptomyces fuscichromogenes. The sequence goes on from NZ_BMML01000006.1 coordinate 229,926, forward strand.
CGGCGACGTGGCGGACGAGGTCGCCGCGGCCGTCGGCGGCGGGGAGAGCCGCCCGCTGCCGGGCGGCGGCAAGGACACGGTGAGCGGGATCGTCGCCGCGCTGGGTCCGGGTCCCGTGCTGCTGGTCCTTGACAACTGCGAGCACGTCGTCGCCGGTGCGTCCGCTCTCGTACAGGCCCTGGTGTCGCGGTCGAGGGAACTGCGCGTGCTGGCCACCAGCCGGGCCGCGCTCGGCCTGACCTCGGAGTCCGTGTACGCCCTGCCGGAGCTGTCCCTGGCGACCTCGGTGGAGCTCTTCGGGCAGCGGGCGCGGGCCGCCCGGCCGGGGGTGGAGCTGCCCGCCGGCCGGGTCGCCGAGATCTGCCGTCATCTGGACGGGCTGCCGCTGGCCGTGGAGCTGGCCGCGGCCCGGGTGCGGGTGCTCTCCGTGGCCGACATCGCGCACCGGCTCGGGGACCGTTTCGCGCTGCTGCGCGGCGGCGCCCGGGACGCGCCCGAACGGCACCGCACACTGCGGGCGGTGGTCGAGTGGAGCTGGAACCTGCTGGAGCCCGAGGGACGGGCGGCGCTCCGCGCGCTGTCGGTGTTCCCCGGCGGCTTCGACGCGGACGCGGCGGAGTACGTGCTCGCCGACGGCGACGGCGCGGGCCTCGGCGGGGACGACGACGGCGACGGCGACGCGATGGATCTGCTGGAGCAGCTGGCCGGTCAGTCACTGGTCAAGGTCGGCGAGAGCGCGGCCGGGGTGCGCTTCCACATGCTGGAGACGCTGCGGGAGTTCGGCGCCGCCCGGCGGGCCGAGGCGGGTGAGGACGAGGCCGTGACGGGCCGGTTCCTCGCCTGGGCCCGGGACTTCGGCCGGGCCCACCACACCGGGATGTACGGCACCGACGCGCTGTCCTGCTTCGACCTGGTCCGTACCGAGCAGGACAACCTCGTGCTCGCGCTGCGGCACGCTCTGGCCCGCGCGGACGGGCCGGCCACCGCCGCCGTCACCGCCGTACTGGCCTCCCTGTGGTCCGTCGGCAACAGCTACACCCGGTTCGTCACCCTGGCCGCCGAGACCGGCGGGCCGCTGTCCCGCTTCCGCCCGGAGCACCCCGCCGACGTGGAGGCGGCCCGCAGCGCGGCGGCGGTGTGCGCGGCCGGGCTCTTCATGGGCTACGGCCCGCACGCCGTGCGCCAGCTCGTCACGCTGCGCCGCCTGCCGCCCGTCCCGGCGGACACCGTGCCGCGGGCCCTGGCCGCCGTGCTGTGCGCGATCCCGGACATCCGGCCGCCGCGGTTCGCGCGGCTGGAGGAGCTGTGCGAGGCCGCCGAACCCATGCTGGCGGGCATCGCGGCGGCCGTCGCCAGCTACCTGTGGGAGTCCGCGTACGAGACGGAGCGCGCGCTCCGCTACGCGCGCCGGATGCTGGCCGCGGTGGCGCCGCTCGGCAATCCGATCCTGCTGCTGCTCGGCCATGGGCGGATCGGCGAGCTGTGCCTGAAGACGGAGCGCGGTGCGGAGGCGTACGACCATCTGCGGGCGGCGGACGCGCTCAGTGACACCGGTACCTGGTCGGACGCGATCGGTGTCCGCTACGGGCTGGTGTCCGCCTGTCTCCAGCGCGGGGAGATAGGCGAGGCCGAGTACTGGCTGGGCCGCGCCGCGCCGGACGCGCGGCCGGAGTCCGCCCGGACCTTCACACCCGAACTGCTCCAGGCCCGCGCGGAGATCGCCCTGGCCCGCGGGCTGACCGAGGTCGGGCTGGGCCTCTGGCGGCAGGCGGCGGCCGGGATCCGGCAGGCCGGTGCGCTGGCCGCGGACGACCCCTTCCTGGACTCGTGGTCCCTCCAGGTGCAGGCGGCCGCGCTCGCCGCGCACGCCCAGCACGGCCGGCTGGAGCCGGTGGCCGAGCTGGCCGGGCAGCTGCGGGAACGGCTGCTCGGGATGCTGTCCGGCGCCCCCGGCGCCGGGGACCTGCTGGAACTGCCGGTGTACGGCTCGGTGCTGCTGGCGCTCGGCTACGCCGGGCTGGCGGCCGGCGACCCGGCGGGGGTACGGCTGCTGGCGCTGGCGGAGCGGCTGCCGGTGATGCGGGACCTCCCCACCCTGTCCTCGGAGCGGTCCCGGCAGGCGGCCGAGAACGCGGACGGGGCCGCGTACGCCGACGCGAGGTCGGGGTACGCGGCCCTGGGGCGGGATCAGCTGCGGCCGGCGGCCCGGCAGGCGCTGCACGAGCTCACTGCCGGGGCTCACGGCTGAACCGCGCCCTGGACCAGAGGTAGCCGAGCACGGTCAGCCCCAGGCCCCAGCCGAGGGCCAGCAGCGCGTTCTTCGTGCCGATCCCGCTGCCCAGCAGCAGACCGCGCAGGGTCTCGATGAAGGGCGAGAACGGCTGGTACTCGGCGAACCAGCGGAACCAGCCCGGCATGGCGGCCACCGGGACGAACGCGCTGGACAGGAACGGCAGCATCACCAGCGGCGTGCCGATGTTGCTGGCGCCCTCGGCGTTGGGGCTGATCAGGCCGATACCGACGGCGAGCCAGGTGAGCGCGAGGCTGACCAGGGCCATCAGCCCGGCCGCCGCGAGCCACTCCACCGGCGACGCGTTCGGCCGGAACCCGATGGCCACGCCGATGCCCAGGACCAGGACCAGGGCCGTCATGGTCTGGATCACGCTGCCGACGACATGGCCGATCAGCACCGAGGCGCGGGAGATCGCCATGGTGCGGAAGCGGGCCATGATGCCCTCGGTCATGTCGGTGGCCACGGCCACCGCGGTGCCGAGCGAGGTCATGGCGGCGGTCAGGAAGAGGATGCCGGGGACCAGGTAGGCGACGTATTCGGAGCGGTCGGCATGGCCGCCGGTGAGGCCGGCGCTCATCACGTTGCCGAAGACGTAGACGAACAGCAGCAGCAGGATGACCGGGGTGAGCAGGAGGTTCAGGGTGAGGGAGGGGTAGCGGCGGGCGTGCAGGAGGTTGCGCCGCAGCATGGTGAGGTTGTCGCGCAGGGCGTGGGAAGCGGTGCTCATCGGACGGTCTCCTTGTCGGTGGAAGCCACGGGGTTGCCGGTCAGGGCGAAGAACACGTCGTCCAGGTCGGGGGTGTGCACGGACATCTCCTCGGCCTCGACGCCGGCGGCGTCCAGCCAGTCGAGGATGGCGCGCAGCTCGCGCTGGCTGCCGCCGCTGGGGATCTGGAGGGCGAGGGCCTCGTCGTCCCGGGTGGTCTCGCGCAGCGCGGTCGCCGCACGCTCGTACACCGCCGGGTCGGAGAACCTCAGCCGTACGTGGCCTCCGGGCACCAGCCGCTTCAGCTCCTCGGGGCTGCCCTCGGCGACGAGCCGGCCGCCGTTGAGCACCGCGATGCGGTCGGCGAGCTGGTCGGCCTCGTCCAGGTACTGGGTGGTGAGGAAGACGGTGGTGCCGCCCGAGACCAGCTCGCGGATGATCTGCCACATGGTGTGGCGGGAGCGCGGGTCGAGTCCGGTGGTCGGCTCGTCGAGGAAGATGATCCGCGGGCTGCCGACCAGGGTCATGGCGATGTCGAGCCGGCGCTTCATGCCGCCGGAGTAGGTGGAGGCGGGCTTCCTCGCGGCCTCGGTGAGGTCGAAACGCTCCAGCAGTTCGGCGGTGACCTGCCGTCCCCGCTGCCTGGGGAGGTGGTGCAGGTCGGCCATGAGCAGCATGTTCTCCTCGCCGGTGATCAGCGAGTCCACGGCGGAGAACTGGCCGGTGACCCCGATGGCGGCCCGTACCGCCTGGGCCTCGGCGGTGAGGTCGTGCCCGGCGATCCGGGCCTCGCCGCCGTCGGCGGCGATCAGCGTGGACAGGATGTTGACCGCCGTGGTCTTGCCCGCTCCGTTGGGCCCGAGGAGCGAGAAGACCGTGCCGGCGGGCACCCGGATGTCGATGCCGTCGAGGACGGTCCTGTCCCCGTAGGCCTTCCGCAGCCCGGTGGCCGCGATCGCGAGTTCGTGTTCGGGTTCGTGTTCGTTCGTCGTCATGCCGCAGAGCGTGCGGCAGCGGCGGTTCAGCCTGGCTTCAGCCCGGTTTCAGCCGGGCGGGAGGCGGTTCCATACGTTTCCCATAGGAAAGGTGGTTAAGGTCCCCCACCATGGATTCCACCGTTCCGATCGTCATCGCGGGTGCCCTGGTCGGCTTCGCGGTAGGGCTCACCGGCATGGGCGGCGGAGCGCTCATGACACCGATCATGGTGATGGTGTTCGGGGTGAATCCGACGGCCGCCATCGGCAGCGACCTGGCCGCGTCCGTGTTCATGAAGCCGTTCGGCGCGCTGGTGCACCAGCGGGCCGGCACCGTGCGCTGGGACATCGTGCGGTGGCTGCTGCCGTCCGCGGTCCCGGCCGCCTTCGGCGGGGTGTTCCTGCTCCGCGCGCTCGGCGACGGCGACGACCTCCAGCAGCGCGTCAAGTACGTCGTCGGTACGGCGCTGATGCTGGCCGTCGTGGGCATGCTCACCCGGATGTGGCTCGACCGCCGCCGTACCGCCGCGGACGGCACCGCCGACGAGGACGCCCAGGTCCCGGTACGGCCCGTGGCCACGCTGCTCATCGGGCTGGTGGGCGGGGTGATCGTGGGGATGACCTCGGTCGGCTCGGGCTCCCTGATCATCGTGATGCTGATGCTGGCCCACCCCCGGCTCAAGGCCAACCACCTCGTCGGCACGGACCTGGTGCAGGCCATCCCGATGGTGGCCGCGGCCGCCCTGGGCCACCTGCTCGTCGGCGACGCCGACCTGGGGCTCGCGGCGACGCTCCTGATCGGGGCGATCCCCGGGGTGCTGCTCGGCTCCCTGGTCTCCAGCCGGGTCGCGGGATCCACGGTGCGCTGGGCCCTGGTCGTACTGCTCACCGGGTCCGGGCTGGCGATGCTGAAGGCGTCGTCCACCGTCGTCCTGCTCGGCTGCCTGGGCATGGCACTGCTCGGCACGCTCACCGCCGTACGCGACCGGCGCCGCTCCGCGGCCGCGGAGCCGCCGGAGACCGCGGACGCGGCGGACGCGGCGGAGATGGCAGGGGCCCCGGGCTCGGGGTGACCGGGGGCTCCGGGGGACCGGGGACCGGGGGGCTCCCGACTCGCGGGTGTCGCCGCTCCCGCGCGACCATGGGCAGAAGTCGAGTCGCCCCAGAAGGAGTGGGCATGAGACGGAACCGACTGCACCGACTGCTCACCTCGGCCGCGCTGCTGGGCGCGGCCGTCGCCCTGGGCCCGGCGGTGCCCCACACCGCTTCGGCCGCCCCCGCTCAGAGCTGCTCCTACGTGGCAGCGGGCTACCAGCCGACGCTGACGTACGGCGCCACCGGAGCGGCGGTCAGACAGGCGCAGTGCCTCAGCAACGCCTGGGGCGGACAGCCGCCCAAGGTCGTCCCCGACGGGTTCTACGGCGCGGTCATGCAGCGGAAGATCGAGTGGATCCAGACCTGCCACGGGCTGCCGGCCAGCGGCGTCGTCGAGGGCCGCACCTGGCATGCGCTCTACCACCCGGCGCTGGACTGCTACGTCCCGTACCCGTCCTGAACCGCCCCCCGGCCCGCCCCTCCCCCTTTTCCCGTTAAGGTGTTGTTAAAGAAAGAGCAAAGATCCAGCGGGACGACACGACGAGACAGGGGAGACAGCCTTGGGGGCTCCACGCCTGAGCAGGACGCCGTTGCCGGGAATCGGGGTCCGCTACGACCTCGCCACGCGGGAGCAGGGCCGGGTGTCCGTGGTCGCGCACCGGGACGGTTCACGGATCCTGAGCGCCTACCACCAGGACGACCCGGACGCCTGCGCGCTGTCCCTGCGGCTGTCCTCGGGTGAGACGGCGGCGCTCATCGACGCGCTGATGCCGACGCACCACAGCCCGAACCTGCTGTCCACCACCGGCCTGGGGCTGGTGGCCGAGCGGATCGAACTCTCCGCGACCTCGTACTGGAACGGCCGGCTGCTGGGCGACACGCGGATGCGGACCGAGACGGGGGTGTCCATCGTCGCCGTGCTGCGCCGCGCCGAGGCGGTGCCCTCCCCCACGCCCGGCTTCCGCCTCGCCGGCGGGGACACGCTCATCGTGATCGGCACCCGTGAGGGCGTCGACGCGGCCGCCGCGATACTCGGGCGGGAGTGAGCCGTCGTGCACGACTCCTCCGTGTTCCTGATCGAGTTCGGTGCGATCATCCTCGGCCTCGGCCTGCTCGGCCGGCTCGCCGGACGCCTCCGCTTCTCGCCCATCCCCCTCTACCTGCTGGCCGGGCTCGCCTTCGGCAAGGGCGGCTTCTACCCGCTCGGCACCAGCGAGGAGTTCGTCGCGATCGGCGCCGAGATCGGCGTCGTACTCCTGCTGCTCATGCTCGGCCTGGAGTACACGGCCAGCGATCTCGTCTCCAACCTCAAGACGCAGTACCCGGCGGGCCTGGTCGACGCCGCGCTGAACGCGCTGCCCGGCGCCGCGATGGCGCTGCTGCTGGGCTGGGGCCCGGTGGCGGCCGTGGTGCTGGCCGGCGTCACCTGGATCTCCTCCTCCGGGGTGATCGCCAAGGTCCTCGGCGACCTGGGGCGGCTCGGCAACCGGGAGACCCCGGTGATCCTCAGCATCCTGGTCCTCGAAGACCTCTCCATGGCCGTCTACCTGCCGATCATCACCGCGCTGCTGGCCGGCGTCGGCCTCGCGGCGGGCAGCGTGACGCTGGCCGTCGCCCTCGGGGCCGCCGGACTGGTCCTGCTGATCGCGGTCCGCTACGGCAGGCACATCTCGCGGTTCGTCTCCAGCGACGACTCCGAGAAGCTGCTCCTCGTGGTCCTGGGCCTGACCCTGCTGGTCGCGGGTATCGCGCAGAAGCTCCAGGTGTCCGCCGCGGTGGGGGCGTTCCTCGTCGGCATAGCGCTCTCGGGCGAGGTCGCGGAGGGCGCCCACCACCTCCTGTCACCCCTGCGCGACCTGTTCGCCGCGGTCTTCTTCGTCTTCTTCGGTCTGCACACCGACCCGTCGAGCATCCCGCCGGTGCTGCTGCCCGCGCTCGCGCTGGCGGTCGTCACCGCCCTGACGAAGATCGCCACCGGCTACTGGGCGGCGAAACGCGCCGGGATCTCGGCCAAGGGCCGCTGGCGGGCCGGCGGCACCCTGGTGGCCCGCGGCGAGTTCTCCATCGTCATCGCCGGCCTCGCCGTCACCGCGGGCATCGAACCCTCCCTGGGCCCCCTGGCCACGGCCTACGTCCTGATCCTGGTCATCATCGGCCCCCTCACCGCCCGCTACACCGAGCCGGTCGCCCGCCGCCTGACCCGCCGGCCGGAGCCGGCGGACCCCGTCGCCCTCGTACCCGCGCAGGCCGACCCGGCCGACGCGGCCGACCAGGACACGGTGGGCCGGGTGTGATCCGGGGCATGCGCCGGACCGCCCCTAGACAGACGCCCCGGTCACTATCCCCAACAGCGTGAGTGTGAAGAAGGCCGTGCCCCAGGCCAGCGCCTGGCGTATGCAGCGGTACTTGGTCCAGGTGATCCGGGACAGGACCGCCAGTTGGGTCAGGTCCCGGGCGAAGGGATCGGTGCGGCGGACGGTGCGTTCCAGGTGCACCGCCGACCTCGCCAGTCTGACGTCACCGAAGTAGTGGGTGCGGGAGCGGCGGGGATCGCCCAGCCGTGGGGCCACGGCCAGGCCCAGCAGCACGAGCGCCGGCACACAGGCGGCGGAGCCCACCCAGATCAGGAGCTGGGGGACGACCGGGTAGTGCCGCGGGGCGATGATGCCGCTGCCGATCGCGCCCAGCAGGGCGGTCAGGGCCGCACCGAGCGACGCCAGGAGCAGGCCCGCCTTGTTGTCGGCCCGTACGAGTTCCTCACGTGCCTCGGACAGCAGGACTCTGGCGAGTTCCGCCACGCGGTCGGTGGTCGCGGTAGTGGGGTCCGGGCCGGTGCCGCCTGCGGATGTGGTCATGCTCCCCCTCCTGTTCCGTCGGTGTCGCTCTGTTCCGCCGGTGCCACCGCGGCCGCCCCGGTGTCCGGGACGGTCGCGGTGGCGCGTGTCCGATGCGGGTGCGTCAGACCGTCGACGAGCGGCGGATCTCGTCCTCCAGCGCGTTCACCGCCTGGCGGACGCGGATGTTCATAGCCGCCGTGTGTTCCCGGAAGGCCGCCTCCGACTCGGCGCGGTGGCGCCGGACCTCCTGCTCGATGGCGTCCTGGGCGATCTCCAGGTCCGCGAGAGCGCGGCGCTCGGCGAGCCGCACCTGCTCACCGTGGATCTTCACCGCGCTGTTGCTCTCGCCGGTGAGCATCCGGTCGTACGCGGTCTCCCCGGTCAGGTACTTCACCAGCACCGGAAGCATGTCCAGGAGTACGAACAGCAGGCGGACCAGCCAGATGCCCACGAACAGCACCGGGTTCCCGCTCGCGAGTTCATCGAGCGCCCGGATGCGTTCGAGGACGCCGATCTCCTTCTGCTTGGCGCGCTCCTCGTCCAGCCGCTGCTCGATGCCGTCGGCCCGCGCCTTGAGGAACGTGTCGCGGGACGAGGTCAGCTCGCCCTCGATCTTCGAGATGCGGGTGTTCATCCCAGCGAGCCGCTGCTCGTTCCGGGCGGTGCGGTGGGTGGTCCGGTAGTCCCGTGCCTTGTCGCGCAGGCGCACGCATTCGGACGTCCGTTCGTAAAGCCCGGTCGCGGCGATACGGATCAGCCGACGGCACTCGTCCCGCACCTCGGAGTCGATGGCCTCCAGCCCGGCGCTGTCCTTGTCCACCCGCTTCTGCAGGGTGGCGGCGTCCGAGCGCAGGGCGGTCAGTTCGTCGACCCGTTCGCCGGGCGTCGCGCCGAAGGAGAGGACGTACGTCGTGTCGCAACCCGCGGGAGCGACCGTCCGGGTCGTGGCGGGCACGGGGTTGCAGCGAACCAGGTTCGTGCGCAACCGGTCCACGGTGTCGGTGCGTTCGTCCTGGACGCGTTCCTCGATGGCCGTCTGGAAGATACGCAGCACCAACGGCTCGGCGATCACCACGCCGAGCATCAGGGCGACCAGCAGACGCGTCAGGAGCGGGGCGAGCCTACGCCGTGCGTTCGGCTGCGGCGTGACCAGCCAGCGGTCCAGGTTGAGCACGAACAGCATCCAGATGACCGTCGGCAGCAAGGCCACGAGGCTGACCCTGCCGAGCGCCTCGGTCGCGAAGTTCCACATGGAGAACGCCGCGATGACCGAGGTACCGAGCACCACCCCGCCCAGAGCCGTGTACTTGCTCCGCTCGTACCGGACCCTGGACAGCAGCTCCTCGTCGACACCGGTCAGGGTCCGCAGACCCCGTGCGGCGTCGGTGCCGGGGCGGATACGGCCCGTGCGGCGGGTTGCCCCGGCCTCCGTGCCCCTGCGGTCCGCCGGGCCGGTGGCCGTCGTGTGGTTCGTCGGGAAGTCAGTCAACGAGATCGTCCTCGTCCTTGACGAAACCCCCCTGCGGGTCGCGTGCGCCTTCCCGGCCCGCCGCCGGGCGACCGGAGCGGGCCTGCCCCGACTCGACCATGCGGGCCGCGCCCGAGACGCCTCCGACACCACGCGCGGCCTGGCCGCCCGTCTCCCGCAGGACCTGTTCCAGGACCTGGTGGTAGTCGACGTACTCGCTGCCGGCCATCTGCCGAAGCAGGGTCAGCACCGTCTCCCGGTGCATCTCGGCGCCCGCCGTCTCCATCGACCGCGCGTGGGCCCGGTCCTCCGTCTCGGCCTGGTACCGGCGCGCCGATTCCTGCTCGGTGCTCCGGTGGACGCGGGCCGCCACCTCGGTGACGTCGATCTCCTCGCGGGCGATGCCGAAGGCGTCCACGTGGTCGGAGCCCTGGGAGAGCAGTTCCGCGATCCGGCGTGCGTCCTGGGTCTCGAAGTCGCGCTGTCCCTTTCGGAGTTCCCAGGAGCGCCGCTCGTCGCGGAGCTTCTGCTCCCAGTCCCGCAGGTCGTCCGAGGCGTACACCTCCGCGCTGACGAACTCGACGCTCATGCCCGCGACCCGCGGCGGCACGATCGCGCTGTAGGCGGTCATCCGGTGGCCGGCCTCGGTGCGCACCGCGTTGATCTCCTCCACCCGGTGCCCGGCGCTCACTCTCGGCAGGTCGCTGTCGCCCAGCAGATAGGCCCGCAGCGGAACGGTGACGTCGATGATGCCCTGCCGGGCGACGACGGCCGGGTCGGTCACCTGGCAGGTGAAGGACGCCCGCATCGTGAAGTTGTCCGCCTCGCTGACCGACGGCAGCGGGCGCTCCACGTCGACCAGGCGGGCCCGGGTGTCGACCAGGCTGACGGAGGAGGCGTCGAGCACGTCCGGGTGGGACGGATCGAAGACCATGCCCTCGGGAAAGGTGCGGTAGTTCCCGCCGACCCTGAAGACATGGACCGCGCCCGGCGGCAACGGCGGTACGTCCTCGCGGCGGCGGCGCCGAGACCACCAGGTGCCCTGGACCGTGGCCAGGATGTGCTCGGCTATGACCGGATAGTTCACTTGCTTCGGCCTCCTTGAGCGGAAGAAAGGGGATCGGTGGATGTGCGGGGCGCGATGGCGCGCCGGGATTCGCCCGGCGTCCGGCTGCGCAGTGAACCGATGAGCACCTGCGCCAGCCGGTGGGTACCGGGGATCGCGTAGTCGGGATGCTGCAGTGCGATGGACAGATGGCGGCCGAGTGCCGCCCACTGCGGCGCGGTCATGGCCTTGCGCATGGTCTCGCCGAGTTCGCGCACGGCGGCGGTGACGGACGGGTCGTCGCGCAGCTGGACGAGAGTCCGGCACAACGCGGCGACCGCACGGCTCCGGTTGCTGCTGTGCAGGACGTCCGCCCACAGTGATCCGAGATGACGGACGCTGTCCGGGACGGTGCGCAGCAGAGCCGCGGTGACGGGTTCGGCGCTCTCCTCCAGCCGGGTCGCCTCCAGGAGCTGGACGGCGGCCTTGAGGGCGATCGCCCGCTCCCGTGAGCCCGGAGCCGACTTCGCGATGACGGTGCGCACGTACCGGAGGATCAGCAGGGCCCGCTCCGGATCGGCTTCGGCGGTCTGCAACAGCAGGACCAGGGAGCGGCGGGCCGAGAACGCGACCCGTTCGCCCCGGTTGGTCAGGAACCACAGCCAGTTGAGCGCCTGAAGGCGGTAGAGCGAGCCCAGCCTGCCGGTCAGCGCCATGGCCGCCGTCACCGCCCGCATGGCGCCCCGGTTGTCCACCCAGCCGACGACGGTGCTCAGTGCCTGCGGGGCGAGATGCTCGACGTCGCACATGAACTGAAGGGTCAGCGCGGCGGTCACCCGCTGGCTGGTGACGCCGTCGGACCACACCGTCAGCAGGTTCTCGTCGACCTCGACCAGCGCGTACCGGGCCAGGAGCGCGACGCCCCGGGCCACCTCGGTCCGGGTGTCCAGGTCGCCCCGCAGGGCCAGGTCGCCGAGCCACTGGCGCAGCGGGTACCAGAGGTCGTAGCCGTAGAGGTCGTGCAGTTCCGCGATGACGAGCTCGCGGATCCGCGGCGAGGTGAAGACCAGACACCGCTCGCCGCGGCCGGCGCCCCGGCCCGGCCCGAGCCGGAACTCGGTCGTCACCAGCCCCACCGCCCGCTCTCGCCAGCGGGCCCGGGACTGCTCGGCCACCCTGCCGCCCAGCGGCGCCCCGGCCGAGCCGTCCGGCTCCCCGGCCGGTGTCTCGCCGCTCTGTTCCCAGTTGCGCACGTGGGCCGCGAGCGCGGCGCACTCCCTCTCCAAGGTGCGCTCCGGGATGCCCTCCAGGAACGCCAGGGCCGCGAGCGCGAGCAGGTCGTCCACGGCCGGCCGCCTGCGGAACCACTCCTGGACCTGCTCCCGGTGCCGGTCCCGCAGGATGTCCAGTGCCGCCTCGACGCCTCCCCGGGACAGGGCCACCGCCGCCTCGACGACGACCGCCGGGCGGCGCTGTTCGCCGACCCGCTCCAGCAGTTCCCTCTCGGCGTCCGGCGCGAGGCCGGCGTGCGGCAGCTCCGCCCTGCAGTGGTCGAACAGCTCCTCGGGGTCGGGGACCTGCCACGGCACACAGTGGTCCCGCAGCGCCAGCCGCCGCCGGACCGTGTCGCCGGCCGTGATCACCAGGTACGACCCCTTGCGGCCGAGTTCCTCGCTCAGCCGCCCGATCTCGTACGTCTGCACGGCGTCGGGACGCAGTTCGCCGACGTAGTCGAGGATGACGTACCCCTGCCCGGACCTGAGATCGCGCGAAGCGGCCAGTTCGGCGAGGGCGTTGGCGGGCGACAGGCTGCGCACCACGGCCTGCTCGCCGAGGATGCTCCGGAGCAGGGCGAGAGAGCCCGCACCGCGGCCGCAGTTGTCCTGACCGGTCAGCACCACGAGGGCGTTCTCGCGCAACGTGCCGAGTGCCTCGTCGAAGCAGGGCTGCGGCGGGACGTAGAACCGCAGGACCCGGTCCGTATCCGCAGACTCGATGATGCCGGGTGCGAGACCGGGGGCCGAGGCGGCGCCGAAGCCGAACGCGGCCCCCGAGGCCTCGACGACGCCGTAGAAGTTGTTGTTGACGAGCTGCTGGACGCGGCGCAGATCGTCGTAGCCCCGTTCGTCCTCCTCCCGCTCGTCCTGCTCCCTGCGCCGCTCGGCGCCCGCGTCCCCGCCGAGGTCCGGGCGGAGCGCCCCCTCCGGCTCGCCACCGCCCGCACCTTCCGGCACCGGCGGTGCAACGTCCTCGCCGGCCGGCGGTACGGCGGCCCCGCCGGCCGGGTCCGGCACATCAGTCACCGGCGCTCCCGAAGCCGAAGACGGCACCCCGGGCATCCACCGAGCCGGCCACGTTGGTGACGTTGACCTGGTGAGCCCGGTACTCGTTGGTCGTCCCGCGGTCTGCCGTGCCCGCGGCGGCCGGAGCAGGCCGGGCCGCCGCGGGCTCCCCCGACACCGGAGCCGCGGGTTTCCCCGTTCCCGCGGTTCCGGGCTCGTGCGAGGCGGTGGCGGCAGCGCCGAGCATGGGCACGCGCAGCCAGGCCGAGGCCTCGTACTCCTTCACCTTGACGGTGACGTGGGTGAAGTCCGCCGTGGACAGGGTCGTGTGACCGCCCGCCACCGTGGACCGGTAGACGTCGTCGGACAGCAGCAGCACCAGATCGGCGCCCGGATGCGCGGCCAGGGCGTCGTACAGCGGACGCGCGGTCAGCAGTCGCGCCGTGGCCACCACGGCCGAACCCGCGAAGCCGTTTTCGGCCAGCTCCACCAGCCCCTGATGGATCACGGCCCGCAACCGCATCCGGGCCTCGGGCACCCGTTGGGCGTTGTGGTGACGCAGTCCGGCCACGAGATGACGGATGTAGTCGTCGACCAGGCGCGGCTCGCTGCCGTCCTGGGGACGCACCGCGAGCTGCTCGTCGCCCGTGCGCTGGATCTGCCACTCGGAGCGGTCCAGGCCCGCGCCCTTCGCGGCGCGGTCGAGGAGTCGTGGCAGGTCATGCTGGAATTCGGACTGCATACGATCGTTCTTGCTGCCGTAGGCCTGTGCGTCCACGGCTATACAGGTACAGGGACAGAACCCGGGCCACTCAGCCACCCGATCATTTCCTCTCTGGGCAGTACATGGGCTGATACCGCCCACGAAGTGCTGTCCGAGAGGCTAGGAGAGAGTGCGTGAAGTGATCCCGTACCACTACGGGTTGTCGGCAACGACTTTGGCGAATTCAAGCAGTTTCGGAACGTCACAGATGGTTATGTTGCGGTAACTGCGCTTCACCAGCCCCATGGCGGTAAGAGTTGCCAGATTCTTTTCGGCCGTGGTGAGCCGGAGGCCGGCGAGTGACGCGAGTTCCGCCTGGGTGAGCGTCACCCCGAGGTCGCAGCGCTTTCCGTCGCCGTCCGGCGTGGGCTGGGCGTAGGCCCGGCTCAGCTCGGCCAGTACTCGGGCCAGCCGGATCAGCGAGCCGTAGGCCTGGAAGTCGATCCGGCGCCCGTTGGCCCAGCGCAGCCGGGCGCAGAGCATGTGGAGGATCGCCCGCATGGCATCCGGGTGCCGGGTGAGGAAGGTCTCCAGTGTCCGCACCTGGACGATCCGCGCGGTCACATCACTGCAGGCGATCACGGTGCCGGACCGGGGGCGCTCCTCGAACGCCGCCATCTCGCCGACCAGGTCACCGGCTATGCGGACGGCGAGCAGCATGTCGTAGCCGCTCTCCGCGCTGGCGACGACCTTCACGACACCGGTCGTGATCAGCAGCACGTGCCGGCTCTCGTCGCCCTGTTGCAGCAGTGTGCGATGGGCCGGGTAGGTGATGGGCGTGCCCTGTCCGAGCAGTTCCTCACGTGTCGTGTTCCCCAGCCGGCCGAGAAAAGTGGACGGCGCCCACGCGTGATTCACCAGCACCCCCGACGATCTCGCTCCCGTGACGCGGCACGCCGTTCAAGCGCCCGACCATGCTGCCGCCGGGGGGTGTTGCGACTAACAGGCATGACAGCATGTGGCCTGTTTTTCTCGTTTCACAGCCGAAATTGACCGAACGGCCGCTCCTTAAGGGAACAATAAATTCCACTTCGATCTTTTGGGACCGCCCGTCGAATGTCAGTCCGGATACACGGGAGATACCGGGGATACCCGCAGACGATTCCCGCCCCCGGCCGCAGGGCGGGCGGAGCCTGACACGGGATCAGTTGTTCCAGGTCTCGTCGTACGGGTCGGCCGGGGTCGGGATCGGTTTGGCCTCGGTGACCTGGAGGAACGGGATCGGGCCGTTGTTCACCGGGTCGTGGGTCCGCTTGGTGGTGTAGGTGCCCGTCACCTGGAGCCAGGCGTCCGGCTGGAGGACCGGGGGGATCTTGCCGGTCAGGCCCACCTTCACCGGCTGGGCGTCCGCCGCGCAGCAGTTGAGGGCCATGCGGACGAGATACGGGGTGCCGGCCGAGTCGACGGCCACGAAACCGGCGATCCGGACCTGGCGGCCGGCCAGCGAACGGCCGTGGTCGTACACCGCGCGGCCCGCGTAGTCGACCAGGTTGAGCGGCATCGGGTCGGACTTGGGCAACTTCAGGTAGCCGTAAGGCTGTTGCAGGGCCGTGCCGGTGCGCAGCGCGCTGTAGGAGCCGAGCGCGGGCGGGGCGACGAGGATCAGGGCGAGGAGAGGGAGGACCAGCAGCCAGGAGATACGGGGTTCCGGGTGGGCGTGTGGCTCGGGGTGGGCGTGTGGCTCGGGGTGGGCGGTCGGCTCCGCGGCTGCCGCGGTCTCCTTCCGGGCGCGGGCACGCTTCCACTCGTACCACGCCGTCGCCAGCGCCGAGACGATCAGGACGGCGCCCGCGGCCAGCACCAGTGGCTGGAGGCCCGCCTTGACGTAGCGCAGGTAGAGGTTGGTGCCGCCCGCGTGCAGCAGGGCCGCGCCCACCAGGAACATCACCGCCGCCTGGGCCTGCCGGTTCACAGCAGCACCGCCCCGGTCAGGACCGCGCCCGCGATCGCCGCCACGAAGGTGGCCGGGGCGAAGCGGAGCGCGAAGCCGCGGCCGAAGGTGCCCGCCTGCATCGCGAAGAGCTTCAGGTCGATCATCGGGCCCACGATCAGGAACGCCAGCTTCGCGGTGAGCGAGAACTGGGTCAGGGAAGCCGCCACGAACGCGTCCGCCTCCGAGCAGATGGACAGGAGCACGGCCAGGATCGACAGAGCGAAGATCGCGACCACCGGGTTGGCGGCCGCCGTGCGCAGCCACTCCGCCGGGGCCACCGCCTTCAGCGTCGCCGCCGCCATCGCGCCGAGCACCAGGAAGCCGCCCGCCTGCATGGTGTCGTGGCGGACCGAGGACCAGAACGCCTCCCCCTTGGTCTCGCCCTCGTGGTGCGCGTGCGCCGGCAGCCGCAGCCAGTCGGTACGGCCGAGCCGCTGCCACAGCCAGCCCATCGCACAGGCCACCAGCAGGCTGCCGGCGAACCGGCCCACCACCATCTCGGGGTTGCGCGGGAACGCCACCGCCGTCGCCGTCAGCACGATCGGGTTGATCGCGGGGGCGGAGAGGAGGAAGGCGATGGCCGCGGCGGGAGTGACGCCCCGGCGGACCAGGGCGCCGGCCACCGGCACCGACGCGCACTCGCAGCCCGGGAGGATCACCCCGGCCAGGCCCGCGACCGGTACCGCAAGGGCGGGGTGGCCGGGCAGGGCGCGGGCGAAGAAGGAGGGCGGGACGAAGACCGCGATGGCGGCAGAGAGCAGCACGCCGAGGACGAGGAACGGAAGCGCCTGGACGACCACCGCCACGAACACCGTCATCCAGCTCTGCATCACCGGCTTCGACAGCGCGCCGCGCACCGGGCCCTGGAACACCACGACCACGAGCAGGAGCAGGGTCAGGGCCATGGGCGAGTTGAGGTGCCAGCCCTCCTGGCCGGGCGGGGTACGGCTGCCGTCGCCGCCGGGTGCCCCGTCCTCGGGCACGGCGCCGGGCGGGGCGGCTTTCTCGGTGATGGCCACGGGTCGGATACCTCCGGCACTTCGGTCAGATCGGGGATTATGCCCCCTCCCTCTCCCTACGGGCGGTCAGGGGTGGCTGTTCACCTCGTTGCTGGAACCATGCGTCCCGTTGAGGCAGTCTTTTCCCTCGTGGCGAGCGTTCCGTATCAGGGTGGTGGGGCCCCGGCGCCCATGGTGGTGTGCGGGGACGACGGACTCGCGCACCGGCTGGCCGCCGAGTTGCGCACCGTGTACGGCGAACAGGTCACCCTTGTCGTACCGCCGAACGTGCGCGTCGCCCGGCCGCCGGTCGTCGGACGGGCACGGGCCGCCTCGGCCGCGCTGTTCGACCGGGTGGTCAGTGCGGCCGTGGGACGGACGGGCGGCAACGGGGGTGGCGGTGGTGGCGCCGGTCCGGGCGCCGCCGGTGCCGGTGTGGGCTCCGGCTCCGGCCCCGGCGAAGGGCCGCATGGGGAACGGGTGCTGGAGGCCGTCGAGGCGAGCGAGGCGGTGCTCGCCGAGGCGGGTGTGGAGCGGGCCGCCGCGCTGGCGCTCGTGTACGACGACGACGAGACCAACATCCGGGCCGCCCTCACCGCCCGCCGGCTCAATCCACGGCTGCGGCTCGTGCTGCGGCTGTACAACCGGCGGTTGGGGCAGCACATCGAGGAACTCCTCGACCAGGCGGCCGCGTTGGCGATCGGGGACGCGGACGGCGGTGCGGACGGCGCGGTGGGGGACGCCTCCACGATCGTGCTGTCCGACGCCGACACGGCCGCGCCCGCGCTCGTCGCCACCGCGCTCGCCGGGCGCGGCAGGGTCATCCACACGAAGGGCCTGGTGCTGCGGGCGGTGGAGCTGCCGCCGGGTGCCGTGGAACGGCAGGACGCCGTCGAACGGGGGCTGTTCCCACTGGCGTTGCTCTCGCCGAACGGCACCGGGCCCGAGCCGGCCGAGGGCGCCGGCCGGGAGCGGGGGCCGCGGCTGCTGCCGGACGGGGAGCAGGTACGGGCCGCGGACGAGCGTGGCGTGATGGTGCTGGAGCACGTGTCGTCGTCCGCGGGGGAGGCGGAGCCGGCCGGCCGCGGGGTCGGGGTCGTACCGCCGCTCGCCTCGCTGTTCTCGCGGCGGCTCAGGTGGTCGCTGGCCGGGAGCGTGGGGTGCGTGATCGCGCTCGCGGTCGCGTTGTCCGTGGTGACGGGCATGCATCCGGTACGGGCCTTCTACTACACGCTCCTCGACCTGTTCGCCATCGACGATCCCGCGATCGGGGCGTCGCTCGGCCGGCAGATCCTCCAGCTGCTGACGGGGCTGGTCGGGTTGCTGCTGCTGCCGGTGCTGCTGGCGGCGGTGCTGGAGGCGCTCGGGACCTTCCGGACCGCGTCCGCGCTGCGCAAGCCGCCTCGGGGACTGAGCGGGCATGTGGTGCTCCTCGGGCTGGGGAAGATCGGTACGCGCGTGCTGACGAGGTTGCGGGAACTGCATGTTCCCGTGGTGTGCGTCGAGTCGGATCCCGAGGCGCGCGGGCTGGCGGTGGCGCGGCGGCTGCGGGTGCCGGTGGTGCTCGGGGACGTGACCCAGGAAGGGGTGCTGGAGGCCGCCAAGATCCATCGGGCGCAGGCGCTGCTCGCGGTGACCAGCGCGGACACGACGAATCTGGAGGCGGTGCTGTACGCGCGGTCCGTGCGGCCCGATCTGACGGCGGTGCTGCGGCTGTACGACGACGACTTCGCGACCGCCGTGTACCGGACGCTGCGGGCGGCACATCCGCGCGCCGTCACCCGGAGCCGGAGTGTGTCCTATCTGGCGGCGCCGTCCTTCGCGGGGGCGATGCTGGGGCGGCAGATCCTCGGGGCGATCCCGGTGGAGCGGAAGGTGTTGCTGGTGGCGGTGGTGGAGGTCGGCGGGCACCCGCAGTTGGAGGGGCGGGCCGTGGGGGAGGCGTTCCGGGCCGGGGCCTGGCGGGTGCTGGCGCTCGACGGGCGGCCGGGGGTCGCGGCCGGGGAGTACGTGTTGCGGGGTGGGGATCGGGCGGTGGTGGTCGCGACGAGGAGGGGTTTGGCGGAGCTGTCCGGCCGCCGCCCCCTGCCCACCCACCCACCCGACTCGCTCGGTTGAGAGCTGGGGGTGGGTGGGTTGCGGTGGTGGAGCAGGCGCGGCTGTGCGGGGGCTGAGCGCGCAGTTCCCCGCGCCCCTTACGGGACGCTTCACGAACCGAGTCGGGTGGGTGGGTGGGTGGGAAAGGTGGGTCAGTCTGTCGGTGCTGTCGCCGTAGGCGCGAGGTGGCGTTCCGCGAAGGCCATTTCCAGGCGGAGTTGTTTGATGCGCTCGTCGACCACCAGGGAGCCGTGGCCCGCGTCGTAGCGGTAGACCTCGTGCGGGGCCGAGCGGGCTGCCAGGCGGTTGACGTAGTTGTCGATCTGGCGGATCGGGCAGCGTGGGTCGTTCAGGCCGGCCGAGATGTAGACCGGGGCCTTGACGTCGTCGACGTACGTCAGCGGCGACGACGCGGCGAAGCGCTCCGGGACCTCCTCCGGCGTGCCGCCCAGCAGCGTACGGTCCATCGCCTTCAGCGACTCCATCTCGTCGTGGTAGGCCGTGACGTAGTCGGCGACGGGGACGACGGCGATGCCCACCGTCCAGGACCCGGGCTGGGTGCCCAGGCCGAGCAGCGTGAGATAGCCGCCCCAGGAGCCGCCGGTCAGGATCAGCCGGTCCGGGTCGGCGAGGCCGGACTCGACCGCCCAGTCCCGGACCGCCGCCACGTCCTCCAGCTCGATCAGGCCCACCCGGTGCTTCAGCGCGTCCGTCCAGGCCCGGCCGTACCCCGTGGAACCGCGGTAGTTGATGCGGACCACCGCGTACCCGTGGTCCACCCAGGCCGCCGGGCCCGCCGCGAAGCTGTCGCTGTCGTGCCAGGTCGGGCCGCCGTGCAGGTCGAAGACGGTGGGAAGGGGACCGACGGCCCCGGCCGGCTTCTGGATCAGGGCGTGGATGGGGCCGCCGGGGCCCTGCACCCACGCGTCCGAGACCGGGACGGAAGGGGGGCACTTCATGCCCGGGGGGTCCAGGACGACGTCGCCGGTCGTGGAGCGGACCACCGGCGGCTCGGCGGCCGACGACCAGAGGTACTCGACGGTGTTGTCGGGGCGGGCCGTGGCCCCCGAGACGCAACCCGGCGGGGTCGGGATGCGCTCCAGCCGGTGCGCGGCCAGGTCGTAGCGGAACAGGTCGCTGCGGGCCTTGTGGCTGTGCGCGACGAGCAGCGCGGCGCCGTCCGGATACCACTCCGCGCTCACGTCGCCCGGCAGGTCGAGGGTCAGGTCCGTCTGCTCACCGGAGACGACGTCCCAGACCAGGGGCTCCCAGCGGCCGCGCCGCTGGTGGCCGATCAGCAGGCGCGGGTCGCCATCGACCGGGGCGAAACCCAGCACCTCCAGGCCCAGTTCCTCCGTGCCGCCGTCGGTGTCGTCGAGCTCCGCGACCGTCGAGCCGTCCGGGCGGACCACGCGCAGCGCCGAGTGCATCGCGTCGCCGTGCTCGGTGTGCTCGATCGCGATCAGCGAACCGTCGTGGGAGAGGTCGCCGACGCCCGCCGACTCGGCGTGCCGGTAGATCTCCAGCGGCTCCTCACCCACTCTGACCAGGTAGATCGTCGTACCCTCGGTATCCGTCGAGCGGCCCACGACCGCCGTGCGGCCGTCCCGGCCCAGCGCCAGGCCCGAGGGGTAGGACGGCTCCAGGCCCGGTGTCGCCTCCTCGTCCGCGCCGCCGCCGAAGGGCTGGCGGCGCCAGACGCCGAACTCGTCGCCGTCCTTGTCGTCGAACCACCAGATCCACGCGCCGTCCGGGGAGAGCAGCCCGTCAGTCGTGCCGTTCGGCCGGTTCGTCGCCTGGCGCTGCTCGCCGCTCGCGCGGTCCCAGGCGTACAGCTCGTACGTCCCCGTCGCGTTCGAAACGAACAGGGAACGGTCGGGGGCGTCCTCCGCCCAGTCCGGCAGGGAGACCCGAGGGGCGCGGAAGCGCTTCTCCCAGTCCGGCATGTCGCTCTCACTCATGGCCGCAGTCATGGCCCCATAGTGCCCGTCCGCGCCCACAAAGCGTCGAGGGGCGTCCGCAGCCTGTGGATAACTTTGCGAACCTCCAGGTGGGCGTCTGGGCCGACACCCGCCCACCGGCCCGGCCGCCACCCGCCCGGCGCCCCGGCCGCCACCCGCCCCGCGGCCCGGTCGCCACCCGCCCCGCGACCGCGCCGGCGCGCGCCCACCCCGCCCGTAAACCGTCATGAACCGCCCCGTACCGTGGACGGCGTGTACCGCTTCCTGCTTACACCCCGTTGGTGGGGCATCAACGTCTTCGTGCTGCTCGCCATCCCGTTCTGCATCTTCATGGGGTCGTGGCAGCTGAGCCGCTTCGAGGCGCGGGTCGAGGCGCATCGCAGCGCCGACAGACAGGTCGAGACGGCGAAGACGGAAGCCGCCCGGCCGCTGGCCGACCTGCTCCCCGTCGACCAGTCGACCTCCGGTCAGCGGGCCACCGTCACCGGCCGGTACGCCAAGCAGCTGCTCGTACCCGACCGCCAGGTCGACGGGAAGAACGGCTTCTACGTCCTGACCCTGCTGCGCACCGACTCCGGCAAGGCCCTGCCCGTCGTACGCGGCTGGCTGCCCGGCAAGGCCGATACCGCCGAGGCACCCGCCCCGCCCACCGGCGAGGTCACCGTCACCGGCGCGCTCCAGGCCTCCGAGACCCCGGGGGACGACGGCGTCAGCAGCCAGGGCGGACTGCCGTCGGGGCAGACGGCGGCGATCAGCGCGGCCTCCCTGGTGAACCTGGTGCCGTACTCCGTGTACGACGCGTGGATCACCCTGGACAAGGCCGACTCGGGGATGACGGCCGTACCGGCGACCGCGCCGGACAACTCGGGGCTCGATCTGAAGGCGTTCCAGAACCTCGGCTACACCGGTGAGTGGTTCGTGTTCGCGGGGTTCGTGGTGTTCATGTGGTTCCGGCTGCTGCGCCGCGAGGTGGAGTTCGCCCGGGACGCGGCACTCGGCCTGGTCCCGGACGAGGACCCGGACCCGGACGAGGCTCCGGGCGGGGAGGCCAGGCAGCCGACCGCCGCCGTCTGACCGGCGCCCGACCGCGACAGCCCTCCACCACCAGGACAGCGACAGCGGAGGACCGGCCGTCGCACCACCGGCAGGTCCCCCGTCACGCCGCCGGCGGGACCCTGGTCACACCGGCGGGCGGGACCCTGGTCACACCCCCGGCAGGACCCCGGTCCAGTAGACCGTCCCGGCGCACGCGTTGGTCACCGTCGCCGAGCCGGTCGGAGACCCGGCCTGCGGGGTGTACGAGACCGCGATGCTCCCGTCGGCCGTGCCGTCCTCGGTGAACAGCTGGGTGGTGATGCCGTCCGTCCCGGAGGTGGTCGTACCGGCGCTGCTGCTGGCGCCCTCGGAGGGGCTCGGGGAGGCCGTGGAACCTCCGGTGCCGCCGGTGTCGGTACCGCCGGTGCTGGAACCGCTGGTCGGGCAGGTCTCCGAGGGCACGAAGCCGAACTTCTCCTCGTAGGCCGCGCCGGGCGCCAGGACCAGCCCGGTGAGCTCGGTGGTGGGATCGGGCAGCCCGGCCGCCGCGTCGCCGGAGGCGTGCCGGATCGCGTTGATCTTGGTGGCGTCGGCCGCGCCCTGCGCGAGCAGGCCCACACTGCCGGGGCCGCCGACGGTACAGCTCGTCGCCGACACGTTGACGACGCGGAAGGTGCCGTAGACGACGCCCGTCGAGTCGGGGGCGTCGACGGTGGACGTCGGGGTGCCGAGCTGCGCGGAGGTGCAGACGGGGGAGCTGCTGGCGGCGCTGTCGGTGGGGACGACCTTGGTGCCGTCACCCGCTCCGGTGGTCTCGTTCTTGCCGCCGCCCTTGGCCCCGCCGGGGTTCTGGCCGGTGGCCTGCCCGCTGTTGCCGCCCGCGGTGCTGGCGCCGCCGTCCGGGTTCTTGCCGCCGGCGGAGCCGCCCTGCGCCTGGGAGGCCTGGCCGGCCATGGAGGTGTTGGGGTCGGCGCCGCCGGAGTTGGAGACGTGGATGAGGGCCGGGATCGCGGTGCCGATGAACAGGGCCGCGGCCGCCATCCCGACGGCGGCCTGGCGCTTGCGGGCCCGGCGGGCGGGCACCGCGCGGCGCAGGTGGTCGAGGACGCCGTCGCGCGGCGTGACGTCGTCGACCGCGGAGTGCAGCAGCCTGCGCAGGGCCAGCTCGTCCGCGTCCAGGCCGTCCAGGCCGTCCAGGGCATGCAGGCCGTCCAGGCCGTCCAGGGCATGCAGGCCGTCCAGGGCGTCCAGGCCGTCGTCGGCTTCGCGACCGTCGGCACCGGCACCGGCACCGGCACCGAAGCCGGCGCCGAGCCCGTTCCGGAGCCCGTCAGGGCCCTGTCCCGCGCCCTCGGGGCCCTTCTCGTCGGGGCCGTGGTTCACAGTTCCGTTCCCAGCGTGCGATTGCGTGTGCTCTTGCTCGTGCTGTTCTGGCGTCGGCTCGTGCCAGGCGTAGGGCTCGTGGCGGTCATGGGAGTCGCCTCCCTCGGGGCTGTCCGTCATGTCGTCGCCTCCATCGCCACCCGCAGGGCCGCGATACCGCGCGAACCGTACGCCTTCACCGAACCCAGCGAGATGCCGAGCGTCTCGGCGACCTGGGCCTCGGTCATGTCGGCGAAGTAGCGCAGGACCAGGACCTCGCGCTGGCGGCGCTGGAGGCCCTTCATCGCCTTGATCAGGTCGCGCCGCTCCAGCTGGTCGTAGGCGCCTTCCTCGGCGCTGGCCGCGTCGGGCATCGGCTTGGAGAGGAGCTTGAGGCCGAGGATGCGGCGGCGCAGCGCGGAGCGGGAGAGGTTGACGACCGTCTGGCGCAGGTAGGCCAGGGTCTTCTCCGGGTCCCGGACGCGTTTGCGGGCGGAGTGGACGCGTATGAACGCCTCCTGGACGACGTCCTCGCAGGAGGCGGTGTCGTCGAGGAGGAGCGCGGCGAGGCCGAGGAGCGAACGGTAGTGCGCCCGGTAGGTCTCGGTGAGGTGGTCGACGGTGGTGCCGGCCGCCGTCGCCGTCTCCTCCGAGCCGTCGCGCTGACCGGGTATGCGGGTGGGCCGCGCTGCAGGCATGGGCGCGATCACCGGCATGCCGCCGGACGTGCCGGGCCTGCGGGGGCGCAGACCGGCGCGGGGCGGCCGCAGGGCCGTCGCGCCGCGGGGCGCACTGAGTTCGAGAACCTCTGCCACGCCAGTTGGACACGCCTACCCCCGATGGGGTTGTACGTGCCGCACATCACTTTTACGTCGGGCATGTCGGACGGGCGCACACCGAGCCCCTCGCACGGGCGCGCACCGGTCCAGCCCGACGGTGCCTCAATTGCCGTCATGCGTCCCGCTCTTCCCCTATGTCCCATATGAACGGGCGTCCCCACGCCCCGATCACGGCGTCCCCACGCCAGGATCATGCGTCCCCGCGACCCGAGGGCCCGGTTGCGTAAGCGCCCGGTAAGCGGGCGACCGCAAAGACGCTCCCCGCCGCCCGCATGGTTGCGGAGGACGGGGAGGAAAATCTTCGAACGCGAAGGGGTCGCGATTCAAGAGGTTTGGACCATGCTCCCGAACACACTTCTTACGCGGATCCTACCTGTGGGCCCGCTCCCACCCGGACCGCATCCAGACCGTTTCCCATGGTCACGGGCGCTTCACACGAATTCCGCCGCTCCTGAACGGCCGGTCAGCTCGGCCGCCACCAACTCGGCGATCTGAGCGGTGTTCAGCGCCGCCCCTTTGCGAAGATTGTCCCCGCACACGAAGAGTTCCAGCGCGGTCGGGTCGTCGAGCGCCCGCCGTACCCGCCCGACCCAGGTCGGATCGGTGCCCACCACGTCGGCGGGGGTCGGGAACTCACCGGCGGCCGGGTTGTCGAAGAGGACGACGCCCGGGGCGGTGTCGAGGATCTCCCGGGCCTTGTCGACGGTGACCTCGCCCTGGAAGCGGGCGTGCACGGTCAGGGAGTGGGTGGTGACCACCGGGACCCGGACACAGGTCACCGCGACCGGCAGCTTCGGCAGCCCGAGGATCTTGCGGGACTCGTCCCGCACCTTCATCTCCTCCGACGACCAGCCGTCCTCCCGCAGCGACCCGGCCCACGGGACCACGTTGAGCGCGACCGGCTCCGGGAACGGCCCGGTGAGGTCCCCGACCGCCCGCCGTACGTCACCGGGCTTGGTGCCCAGATCCGTACCCGCGACCATCGACAGCTGGGCCCGCAGTGTCTCCACGCCGGCCCGCCCGGCCCCGCTCACCGCCTGGTACGACGACACCACCAGCTCGCGCAGCCCGAACTCGGCGTGCAGCGCGCCCAGGGCGACGATCATCGACAGGGTGGTGCAGTTGGGGTTGGCGACGATCCCGCGCGGCCGGTTGCGGGCGCAGTGCGGATTGACCTCGGGGACGACCAGCGGCACCTCGGGGTCCATCCGGAAGGCCCCGGAGTTGTCCACCACGACGACGCCCTTGGCGGCGGCGACGGGCGCCCAGCGCGCGGACACCTCGTCGGGTACGTCGAACATCGCGACGTCGACCCCGTCGAAGGCCTCCTCCGACAGGGCCACCACCTCGGCCTCCTCGCCGCGCACGGCCAGCTTGCGGCCGGCCGAGCGCGGTGAGGCGATCAGGCGGATGTCGCCCCAGACGTCCGCCCGCTGGGACAGGATCTGGAGCATGACCGTGCCGACGGCCCCGGTCGCTCCCACGACCGCGAGCGTCGGCCTGCCCGTCATCGGCCGGTGCCTCCGTAGACCACGGCCTCGTCGGAGTCGGAGTCCAGACCGAAGGCGGTGTGCACGGCGCGCACGGCCTCCGGCACGTCGTCGGCGCGGGTGACGACCGAGATGCGGATCTCGGACGTCGAGATCAGCTCGATGTTCACACCGGCGTCGGACAGGGCCTCGAAGAAGGAGGCGGTGACTCCCGGGTTGGTCTTCATACCGGCCCCGACCAGCGAGATCTTGCCGATCTGGTCGTCGTAGCGCAGCGAGTCGAAGCCGATGCCCGACCGGTTGCGCTCCAGCGCGTCGATGGCCCGGCGGCCCTCGGTCTTGGGGAGCGTGAAGGAGATGTCCGTCAGGCCGGTGGCCGCGGCGGACACGTTCTGCACGACCATGTCGATGTTGATCGCGGCATCGGCGATGGTCCGGAAGATCGCGGCGGCCTCGCCCGGCTTGTCCGGCACACCGACGACCGTGATCTTGGCCTCGGAGGTGTCGTGTGCGACACCGGAGATGATGGCCTGCTCCACCTTCTTGTCCCCAATCGGCTTGCTGCTGACCCACGTGCCCTGCAGTCCGCTGAAGCTGGACCGGACGTGGATCGGGATGTTGTAGCGGCGGGCGTACTCCACACAGCGGTGGAGCAGCACCTTGGAACCGGAGGCGGCGAGCTCCAGCATGTCCTCGAAGGCGATCCAGTCGATCTTCCGCGCCTTCTTCACCACGCGCGGGTCGGCGGTGAACACACCGTCGACGTCGGTGTAGATCTCGCAGACCTCGGCGTCGAGCGCGGCGGCGAGCGCCACGGCCGTGGTGTCGGAACCACCGCGCCCCAGCGTGGTGATGTCCTTCTTGTCCGCGCTGACGCCCTGGAACCCGGCGACGATCGCGATGTTGCCCTCGTCCAGGGCCGTCCGGATCCGCCCCGGCGTGACGTCGATGATCCGGGCTTTGTTGTGGACCGAGTCGGTGATGACGCCTGCCTGGCTGCCGGTGAACGACTGGGCCTCGTGGCCCAGGTTTTTGATCGCCATGGCCAGCAGTGCCATGGAGATACGCTCTCCGGCGGTCAGCAGCATGTCGAACTCACGCCCGGCAGGCATCGGGGATACCTGCTCGGCGAGATCGATCAGCTCGTCCGTCGTGTCGCCCATCGCGGAAACGACGACAACCACCTGGTTGCCGTTCTTCTTCGCTTCCACGATTCGCTTGGCGACGCGCTTGATGCCCTCGGCATCGGCTACGGAGGAGCCTCCGTACTTCTGCACGACAAGGCCCACGTGCGCTCCTCGCTCGGTTCGTCTGTGTCGGCTCATTTTAACGAGCGTCCGAAATCCACCGGCGTGCTCCCGCATGGTGAGACCGGCCGGACCTCCGCGCTCGCGACCGGAGCCTGCCCAGACAACGGAACGCCACGCGGGAAAGTGCCCCGGCTCACAGTCGGCCCTGTGCCTGAGGTTTCAAGCACTAGGGTGCGGGGCGTGCGCGTACTTCTGGTGGAAGACGACGAGCCGGTCGCCGAATCCCTGCGGCGCGGCCTGCGACGGTACGGCTTCGAGGTCGAGTGGGTGACGACGGGCGCCGCCGCGCTCGCCCACTCCGCCCCCTGCGACCTGGTCCTCCTCGACCTCGGCCTGCCCGACACGGACGGCCTGGACGTGTGCCGGGCACTCCGCCGGCGCGGCGACCTGCCGATCATCGTGATCAGCGCGCGCAGCGACGAGACGGACCGGGTGGTCGGCCTGGAGCTGGGCGCGGACGACTACGTCTCCAAGCCGTTCGGGGTCCGCGAGGTGATCGCCCGGATCAGGGCGGTGCTGCGCCGGACGCAGCCCCGGCCGCCGGACGCCGGCCCCGACCGTTACGGCTCCCGCCTCACCGTGGACCGCAAGGCGGCCCGGGTCCGCGTGGACGGCGCCGAGGTCGCGCTGGCCCCCAAGGAGTACGACCTGCTGGCCTTCCTCACCGAGGAGCCGGGCGCGCTGATGTCGCGCGAGCAGATCATGGAGGCGGTCTGGGACGCCAACTGGTTCGGCCCGACCAAGACCCTGGACGTCCATGTGGCCGCCCTGCGCCGCAAACTCGCGGGCGCGATCACCATCGAGGCGGTCCGGGGCGTCGGCTTCCGCCTGGAGACAGCCGGGGGCGACGACGGCGACACCCGCGGCGCGGACACCTCGTGAACCGCCAGCTCATCCGCAGCTACATCCTGCTGGTCGCGGTCGCCATCCTGCTCTTCACGGTCCCCGTCGCCTTCACCCTCACCAAGCAGCTGCGCGACGACACGGAACTCTCCGTCCTGCGCGAGGCCAAGACCATGGCACTGCTGCTGGGCGGCAGCGACAGCGTCTCCTGCGAGGCGCTGACCGAGGTCGCGAAGGCGTACGACCGCGAGTCGCCCGGCACGGTCCAGGCGACCCCCACCCCCGCCTGCACCCCGGACCTGCCGGAGCCCGCCGCCGACCCGGCGCTGACCCGGGCCGTGACCGACGACGAGCCGACCACCGACTGGGGCTCCGACTTCATCTGGGGCAGGCACCTCACCGTCACCGTCCCCGCCGAGGGCGACGCGGCCGTCCGCATCGTCTACTCCACCTCTGACATGACCACCCGGTTCTGGCAGATCTGGGGCTTCCGGGCCGGCCTGGCCGTGCTCGTCCTGGCGGCGGCCGCCGCGATCGGCGCGGTCGCGGCCCGCCGCATCACCCGTCCCCTGCGCGAACTCAACTCCATGGCCAGCAGGTTCGGCGACGGCGACCTCACCGCCCGCTCCCCCGTGACCGGCCCGGCCGAGACCCAGACCCTGGCCCGCACCCTCAACCAGGGCGCGGAGCGCCTGGACACCCTGGTCGCCTCGCAGCGCCGCTTCGTCGCCGACGCCTCGCACCAACTGCGCACCCCGCTCACGGCGTTGCGGCTGTCCCTGGACAACATCGCGGACGGCGTCGACGACGAGTCCGTCCGCGAGGACGTGGAACAGGCGACCGCGGAAGTGGTCCGGATGAGCCGCCTGGTCAGCGGTCTGCTGGTGCTGGCGCGCGCGGAGGCGAAGGTGACGGCGCCCGAACCGCTGCACCTGCTGGACATCGTGGACGAACGCCTCGCGGTGTGGAGACCGGCCGCCGACGAGCGCGGAGTCCACATCGCGCTCAGGGGAGTCGCCGACGGCCGGCCGTCTGTGCTGGCCGGTCCCGGTCATCTGGACCAGGTGCTGGACAACGTGCTCTCCAACGCCCTGGAGGTGTCCCCGGACGGCGCCACGATCACCGTGCGCGTCGAGGCGTCGGCCGACGAGGTGGCGCTCTCCGTCCTGGACGAGGGCCCCGGCATGACGGACCAGGAGAAGTCCCGTGCCTTCGACCGCTTCTGGCGCGGCCAGGGCCTGACCGGCCGCTCCGGCTCGGGCCTCGGCCTGTCCGTGGTACGGCAGTTGCTGACGGACGACGGCGGCACGGTGACCCTGCGGGACGCGCCGGACGGCGGCCTGTGGGTGCGGATCAGCCTTCGGGCATCACCGAGGAGTGGTGGTTGACGATGAGCCACTTCCCGCCGCGCTTCTCGTACTCGTAGGTGTAGCGGGCCTCGACGACCCGCTCGGCGCCGGTCTTCGGGTCGGTCAGGGTGAACTCGTAGACGCCCGTGTCGATGGCGGAGTTGGTGTCGAGGACGTTGACGATCGTCTCGACCTTCTTGCCGACCGGTTTGTTCTGCAGGAAGTGCTCGAAGTAGTCGACGATCTCCGCGTGGTTGGTCCGGATCTTGTTGCTCACGGTCGGGAGCAGCACCGCGTCCTTGGCGTACAGGTCGGCGACCTTCTCCGGGTCACCGGTCCGCAGAGCCGCGTTCCACTTGTCGAACAGTCCGGCGATCTGCTTCTTGCTGGGCTCGCGCGGCGGCTTGGTCCCACCGGCCTGGCTCACCCCCACGCTCACCGTGGCGGCGGTGGCGAGGGCGGAGGCGACGACGAAGGCGGCGCGTATGCGATTCTTCCGGCTCATCCGGTTCTCTCGGTTCATGACCCAAGACTCGCTTTCCACCGGTTAACTCCCGTCCAGCCGACGTACAACGGACGTGCAGGGTTGGTCCAATTCCCTCAGCCGCGCAGCAGACTCACCCCGGCACCCAGCGAGACGACCCCCATCCCGACGGCGGTCAGCACGCCCTGCGTGCCGTCGACGACGAAGGGCGCGGCGGCCGCGACGACGAGGTTGAAGAGGAAGAGGAACCACAGGACGGGACGGGAGGAGAGCAGCGGCTTCATGGCGGAATCCTTCGGTTTCGGGCTGGTTGACCTTGTGAGATCAACGATCCCGGCTCCCGGGATCCGGAACGAGGGAGCGCGCTCCCGAAGCGACGGTGTAGCCACTTACACCATGACGACGACGCTGATACCTCTGACCGGCATCGTGCTGCTGGGCGCGAGCGTGCAATGGCTGACCGGCATGGGCTTCGCGCTCGTCGCCGTACCGGCGCTGATCCTCCTCCTCGGCCCGGCCCAGGGAGTCGCCCTGGCGAACTGCGCGGCGGGCGCGATCAGCGTGGTCGGTCTGGCGGGCGGCCTGCGCCGGGTCCGGCTGGCCGCGATGGTCCCGCTGTGCGCGGCGGCGGCCTGCACGGTCCCGGCGGGCACCTGGCTGACGCATCGGCTCCCGCCGCCGTACCTCCTCCTGACCATGGGCGCCCTGGTGACGGTGGCCGTCCTCCTGGTGATGCGCGGCGCCCGTCTGGCCGCCCTCGGCGGCCGGGGCGGCGCGCTCACGGCGGGCGCGGTGGGCGGCTTCATGAACTCGGCGGCGGGCGTGGGCGGCCCACCGGTCTCCCTCTACGCCCTCAACGCGGGCTGGACGGTACGGGAGTTCGTGCCCAACGCGCAGTTCTACGGCGTGGTCGTCAACGCGTTCTCGGTGACGGCGAACGGGATCCCGGCCCTGAGCGCGGCCGAGTGGACGGCGGTGGGTACGGCGATGGTGGCGGGCGGGGTGATCGGCACAGCGGTGGGCGACCGCCTCCCCGAACACCACGCCCGCCGCCTGGTCCTCCTGCTGGCCCTGACCGGCGGGGCGACGGCGGTGGCGAAGGGGGTGTGGGCGCTGTGACGGTGCCCGAGATCCGCTGTTCCCGGGCTGCCCACCAGATCAGGCCAGTACGGTGTGGACACAGGGGCGAGGGCGCACAGACACGGGGATCCGACCATGGCGGAACTGCTGGGGTACCGGAGGGCACTGGCCGAACTCATGGAGCTGGCCGGGCATCCCGAAGCCGCCTCCGTGCGCGCCGAGATGCGGCAGGACCTCACGCGGGCTCAGCGACCGCCGGCGGACAGCACGGTCGCGGACTGGATCGCCGGACGGGCGGTCCCCCGCCACAACGGCGACCTGGACCTCCTCCTGTCCGCGGTCGAACGGATCGTGGCGGCGAACCCGCACGCCACGGCACCGTGCCTGCCCAGCCGCCGGCACTGGCACGACCTGGCCGGGCAGGCCCGCGAGTCACCTCCGGCGCCACCGGAGTGGCGCAAGGACGTCGTGGCGTCCCTGGCCTGGAAGCTGATCCCCCCGGACGACCAGGAGCGGACCGAAGACCTCCGGCACGAGGCCGCGGAAGCCGCCGACCGGCTGGCCGGACTGTACGCGTCGGTGCGGCAGTTCCTCGCCGACGACCCCTGGCACGACGAGCACCTCCCCGGCAGGGTCGCACGCCGGGTCAATCACCTGGTCCATCTGCTCCAGAACGGCCGGGAGAGCCGCCTCACCCTGTCACCCGCCGAGGCGGCCCTGATCGCCCTGCTGCCGCTCGTCCACCACGTCCACCGGTCGCGCACCTCGGCCGGCCTGTCCCGGGTGGACCCGACCGACCTGGGCCGGCAGACTTCCGCGGGCCCTGAGCGGCAGATGTACGAAGTGCTGCTGCACGCCCATGAACGGCTGCTGCGCCGGGCCGAACTGGGCGTACTGAAGGACCGCCGGAGCGGGCAGCGCGAGATCGGCTGGTGGCTGTTCGAGCAGTGGACCGCGCGTCAGCCGGGGCGGCTGCGCGACCTCCTGTCGGACACCGGTGCGGGCCGGACCGGTCTGGGCGGCCTGCTGGATCCCGAGCTCCTGTCCAGACTGCTCGCGTCCGTCCACGCCAGGCCGAAGGAGCTCTTCGACACCGCCCGGCCCGAGCACCTGCGCGCCGACCCCTTCCAGCTCGACCTCGACGGACGCGACTTCCAGACCGTGCGGGAAAGGCTGGTGGGCCCGCTGTTCGCGGTGGCCCACGGCATGGCGATCGAGGTCACCCACCTGCCGTCGGTGATCGTCAGGCACGTGGGCATTCCCGACCCGCTGGACCCGGCCCGGCTGCTCACCACGGTGGACACCGCCTCCTGGCAGCCGCGCGGGGACGGGCTGGGCCTCAAGGCCGGCTGCGACCACCCCGCCGTCGTGGCCGCGCTCACCGAGCACACCGGCCGGCTGGAGTCGCTCCTGCGTGCCGTACGGCGCGGCGCCGACACCGCGCTGGACGGCCTCCCCGGCTACACGCACGCCGACGAGGTGCGCGAACAGGACGACCAGGGCCGTGCGGTGCCCGTCGACGGAGTGATCCGGTTCCGGCTCGACGAGGAACGCGTCCAGGAACTCCTGATGGGCGAGAACCTCTACCGCGACCGCTCCCTCGCCATCCGTGAGCTCTACCAGAACGCCCTGGACGCCTGCCGCTACCGGCGCGCCCGCGCCCAGTACCGCGACGGCTTCAGCGCCTACCAGGGCCGTATCGAGTTCGTGCAGGGCTACGACGAGGACGAGGGCCGGCACTACCTGGAGTGCCGGGACAACGGCGTGGGCATGGACGAGCTCACCCTGTCGGAGGTCTTCGCACAGGCCGGGGTCCGCTTCACGGATCTCCCCCGCTTCCAGGAGGAGCGCCGGGAATGGCGGGCCCGGGGCATCACGGTCCATCCCAACAGCCGCTTCGGCATCGGCGTGCTGAGCTACTTCATGCTCGCCGACGAGGTCCGTGTGACGACCTGCCACATGGACGGCGCCGACGGCCGCCCCCGCGAACTCACCGTCCTGATCAGCGGGCCTGGCCACTACTTCCGGGTGCGTCCCACCGGCCGCCCCGGCACCACCGGCACCACGGTCCGCCTCTACCTGCGCGACGGCGACAAGGCCCCCTCCTGCGTCTCCGAACTCCGAAAGCGCCTGGGCATCGCCGAGTTCACCACCACGGCGACCCACGGCACCCAGACCGCGGAGTGGAAACCGGGTGTGCTGATGCGCCGCAAGCGCCAGCAGCTCCAGACACACGGTCTGGAAGCCGACGGCGAACTGGTCCCCGCGTCGGGCGGCGGCGAAGTCGTCTGGTGCGAGCTCGGCGGCGGCGTACTGGTCGACGGCATCTTCACCGAACCCCGGGTCCGCGACGGCGTACTGGCCGATCCGCAGGGCACCCGCCGGCTGCGGGGCGTCATCGTCAACCTGGTCGGGAGCGACCGGCCCAAGCGGCTCTCCGTCGACCGTACGGAGATCCTCGACGACGACATCTGCGCGACGGTGGAACGGCTCGTCAAAGCCGCGCTTCCGGCCCTGACGGACTCCGGGGAGCGCCTGCTGACCACCCGATGGCTGTCCGAGGTCGCGAACGAGAGCCCCCTGCTCGCGGACCTGGTGACGGAGGCCGCGGCGGCCGCAGGCACCGAACTGGAGCTGGACGGCCGTCGCACGCCGGTCTCCGCCACCGGGTTCTTTCCCCCCGACCTCCGAATCGTCGGCCGGTCCGACAACACGTACCGCGTGCCCAGGTCGAGACTGCCGGTCACCGATGTCAGCGGTGAACCGGACGGCACCACCCTTCTGTGGCGGCTGCTCGCCCACCGCCCCAACGCGGACCTCGCCGCTCTGACCCTCCTCGTACCGGAGCTGGACCGGGTGGCGAGCGTCCTGCCCGCCCGTCCCTCGGACGTGTTCCTGCGGACCGAGTCGCACGGTTTCTCGTCGGGAGGTCTGAGTTGGTCGTCCTACAGCGGTACGGCGCAGAAGTCCACGCCAGGGCACGCCCTCACCGTCGCCCAGCTCACCGGAGTGCCCTACAGCGGCGTCCTGGCCCGCATGAGGCAACTGGGGATGACGGCGCCCCCACCGCCCGAAGGGCGACCGTCCATCGACGCGGTCAACTTCGCGCTGCTCGGTAACACCTTGAGCGAGACCGGATCCAGCTACAACAGGTGGCGCGACGTCAAGGAAGCGGTACCACCCGGCCATCTCGTCAGCGCCCACTTCGAACTGGACATCAGTGTCTCCGAAGCGGCGGAACGGATGCGGTCGTTCGGGTTCACGGTCCCGGACCTGGGGCCGCAGGCGGATACACCGGACGACCGGACGCTGGGTCTCCTGCGCGACGAACGGTCCTTCGGTCAATGGCTCGGCATCGGCTCCCTCGTGCCCCCGGGTCATCTCGTGCGCGCCTCGCTGGAACTCGGCATGAGCGTCCGTGAGGCCGCCCGTCGGCTGCGGACGTACGGATTGCTCGTTCACGAACCCGACGACACGGCGAGCACCCCCGATGAGCACACGCTGCGACTGCTCTCCACGGGGCTGACCGGCACCTGGTGGCTGGACACGCGCGACCCTGTTCCGATCGGCCACGTCTTCCACGCCGCCGCCACCTTCGACCGGCCCGTCCTTGACGTGGTGGATGAACTCACCTCGTACGGCTTCCTGTTCGACCTTGCTCCCGGCTTCGTATGGCCGACACTCGACCGGCTGAAGAAGGGCACGGACTACGGCTGGTCGGCGGCCAGCTGGGCTGCGCTGTATGCCGACGGAACCGTCCCGGGCGATCTGCTGGCGTATCTCTCGGCGGCCTCCGGGACACCGCTCCACGAAATCGCCGAGTGGACCGGCGCGTTGGGCCTGCGCCCTCCCGAGTCCCTGCCCCAGGAGGCGGAGGCCGCCGATGCCGAGATCCTCGGAACACGGTCCTACGAGGCATCCGGCCACCGGATCGGAGCGGGCCGCGCGGTCTCCACGAACTTCGTGGCCGAGGCGGCTCTGCAGACGGGTCTTCCGCCGCGCGCCGTGGTGGCGAGACTCCGCGCCTACGGTGTGCAAGCCCCGCCGGGCCCCTTCCCCGAGGCCGTCGAACCCACCGACCCGACCATCCTCGTCAGCGCCCTTCGGGAGCCGCTCCCGCCGGGCCGGCCGGTCTCCGTGCACCACGTGATTCAGGCGTCCCGTCAGCTGGGCACATCACCTCGGCAGGTGCTGGACCGACTGGCCGAGTACGGCTTCACCGCACCTGTTCTCCCGATGCCGGACAGCGTCGGAAGATTCGACCTGGAACTGCTCTTCACACGACCGACCATCATCGACGATGCCGATCATTTGAGGATGGCGACGTTCACCCGGGACATGCTGCCCTGGGACGAGCCGGTTCCGGTCCATCACATCGTCAGGGCTGCCACATACCTGCGCATCGATCCGCACGAGGTCGCCGAACGGCTCGCCGCCTACGGATTCCGGCTTCCCGACACCGAACCGCACCAGCTGGACAGCGCCGATCTCGGCCTCTGCAACGGTGGTTCCCGGTCGGGTGAACCCGACTCGATCCTTCTCAGAGGGCCGATCAGGGATTTCCTGTACCTCGCGCACTCCACGACCATGCCGCCGGAAGAACTCGTCGCGCGGCTGAAGCGGCTGGGTGCCGACGTGCACCGCGTGGCCGACGAAGTCCGAGCGACGCTTCCCAAGGTCCCCGGCCTCGTCATGGCACCCGAGGCCGGGGAGTGAACCGGGGTGTTACCGCTCGGCCGGGCGCAGGCCCAGGGAGCCGCCGATCTCCTGTTCCATGACCTGGCCCGCCTCGAACTCCAGGGTCTCGTCGCCGATCGTGTCCTGGTCGGTGTCCAGGCCGTCCAGTTCCTCCAGGGGCTGGTTCAGGCGGACGTGGATCAGGACGGACTGGAGGGCGCGCAGGACCGCGGAAGCCGTGGGGCCCCAGTTGGAGAAGTAGGAGAACTGCCACCACCACAGGGCCTCCGTGGTGCGGCCCGCGCGGTAGTGGGCCATGCCGTGGCGGAGGTCGGTGATGATGTCGGCCAGGTCGTCCGAGATACGGGCCGGGACGGGCGCCTTGCGCGGCTCGTAGGGGTCGAAGACCTCGGAGTAGACGTCGATCGGGTCCAGCAGGCGCGCGAAGTTCTCGCGGAGCTGGTCGACGTCCGGTTCCGGGCCCAGGTCCGGCTCGTAGCGCTCGTCGGGGACCATGTCCTCGTGCGCGCCGAGACGGCCGCCGGCCAGCAGGAGCTGGGAGACCTCCAGGAGGAGGAAGGGCACCGCCGAGTCCGGTTCGTCGCCCTTCGACACCTCCGTCACGGCCACCAGGAAGCTCTCCACCTGGTCCGCGATCTGGACCGCGAAGTCGTCCGGGTTCTGCGCGGTCGCGTGCAGCGTGGCGTCAGACATCTAGGAGTCGTCTCCCCTCGAAGGCGCGGCCGAGGGTGACCTCGTCCGCGTATTCCAGGTCGCCACCCACCGGGAGGCCGCTGGCCAGGCGGGTGACCTTCAGGCCCATGGGTTTGATCATGCGGGCGAGGTAGGTGGCAGTCGCCTCGCCTTCCAGATTCGGGTCCGTGGCGAGGATCAGCTCGGTGACCGTGCCGTCCGCCAGCCGGGCGAGCAGCTCTCTTATCCGCAGGTCGTCGGGGCCGACGCCCTCGATGGGGCTGATCGCGCCGCCGAGCACGTGGTAACGGCCGCGGAACTCGCGGGTGCGCTCGACGGCCACCACGTCCTTCGGCTCCTCCACCACGCAGATGACCGTCGGGTCGCGGCGGGTGTCGCGGCAGATGTTGCACAGCTCCTCCTGTGCCACGTTGCCGCAGGTCGCGCAGAAGCGGACCTTCGCCTTCACCTCCAGGAGAGCCTGCGCGAGACGCCGTACGTCGGTCGGCTCGGCCTGCAGGATGTGGAAGGCGATCCGCTGCGCGCTCTTGGGACCGACGCCGGGCAGCCGCCCCAGCTCGTCGATGAGGTCCTGAACCACGCCTTCGTACAACGGACTGCCCTTCCTGGAGTCTTTCGGTACGTACCGTAGTTGGCTGCCGCCTGTCCTAGGAAGGCGGTACGGGTGTCGCGCGGGCGACGAACATCAGAACGGCAGTCCGGGGATGCCGCTGCCGCCGCCCAGCCCCTGCGCCAGCGGGCCCAGCTTCTGCTGCTGGAGCGCCTGGGCGTTCGCGTTGGCCGCCTGGACCGCCGCCACGACCAGATCGGCCAGGGTCTCGGTGTCCTCCGGGTCCACCGCCTTCGGGTCGATCTTCAGCGCCCGCAGCTCGCCGGAGCCGGTCACGGTGGCCCGTACCAGGCCGCCGCCCGCCTGTCCGTCGACCTCCGTGTTCGCCAGTTCCTCCTGAGCCCGCGCCAGGTCCTGCTGCATCTTCTGGGCCTGCTGGAGCAGCTGCTGCATGTTGGGCTGGCCACCACCGGGGATCACGATCAGCTCCTGGGTCGGGTCCGGATTTTCTCTGTTGTGCATGAGCCTACGTGGTCGACGCAGCCATCGCCCCGCCACTCTTTCGAGTGAGATTCCCGAGAGTCCTATACCTGATCAAGGCCCACTTCCGGGCGGAAAAGAGGCGAAAGCCGGAGCTTCGCCACCCATTGGGCGGTAGGAAGGGTTCCCGTCGTCAGCATCCATTGTCAGGTCCAGTGCCAGGTCCAGTGCCGGGTCCGGTGCCAGGCCAGGCGTCACGGAACGTGACCGGTCGGGATCGGTTCGGGGTCAGTTAAGGAGTGCCGGGTGGGTCAGCCGGAGATGCAGCCCGAGGGACCGCCTCAGGACGGGCGGGGCGAGGGCGCGGCCGGACTGCGGCCGGGTGATCTGACCGCGCGGGCGTTCCCGCTCGGGGACTGGGGTGAGCCGGCCGAGCGGCTCGACGAGCTGTACCGCTGGGTGGAGCGCGGGGCGCTGGAGACCGCCGCGTGGTATCTGACGGACCGGGTGTGGAAGCGGCGGGGGGCGCGGGCGCTGCGCTGCGGGGCGGCGGTGGGGGCGGTGCTGGGGGCCGCGCTGCCGCTGCTGGACCTCACCGGAGTGGTCGGCGGGGTCGCGCCCTGGGGGTATCTCGCGCTGCTGATGGCGGTGTCCTGCGTCGGCATCGACCGGTTCTTCGGGGTGACGTCCGGCTGGATAAGGGACATGGCCACCGCGCAGGCCGTGCAGCGGCGCCTGCAGGTGCTCCAGTTCGACTGGGCGTCGGAGAGCGTGCGGGAGGTGCTGGGGCCGGCGGAGGGTACGGCGAGCGAGGCGGCGGACCGGTGCCTGGGGGTGCTGCGGAGGTTCTCGGAGGACGTGACGGAACTGGTCCGTACGGAGACGGCCGACTGGATGGTGGAGTTCCGGACGGGGCCGACGCCGCTGGGCATGCAGGCGACGGTGGCGGCGGGGCCGCGGGCCGACGCGGGCCATCTGAACGGCCGGTTTCCGCTGCCGCCGGGTGCCCACGGGGCTCGGCCGAACATGCCGCGGCAGCGGCCGCCGGACCCGAGGTGAGGGTGCGGGGGCCCGGCGGACGACATTGTCCAGACGCCCGAATGTCTTGACATCATCAGGGCAGGCCCCCATCGTGAGCAGCGCAGTCGCTGCAACGGTGCGGAGAAGGGCAGCCAATGGACGTGAGAACGGTCGGCGTCGCCGTCGTCGGATTCGGCTGGATGGGGCGGGTGCACACCCAGGCCTACCAGCGGATTCCGCACCACTTCCCGGAGCTGCCGGTACGCGCCGAGCTGGTGACCGTGGCCGAGGACGTGCCGGGACGGGCCGAGGAGGCCGCCGCCCGGTTCGGGTTCGCGTCCACCGCCCGGGACTGGCGGGACGTGGCGGCCGACCCGCGGGTGCACGCCGTCAGCATCACCGCGCCGAACTTCCTGCACCGCGAGATCGGCGTCGCGATGGCCGAGGCCGGCAAGCACATCTGGATCGAGAAGCCGGTCGGGCTGACCTCCGAGGACGCGCGGGCCGTGGCCGACGCCGTCGCCAAGGCCGGTGTGCGGGGCACCGTGGGCTTCAACTACCGCAACGCGCCCGCCGTCGCGTACGCCCGTGAGCTGATCGCCTCCGGTGAGCTGGGTGCCGTGACGCATGTCCGCATCCGCCTCTTCAGCGACTACGCGGCCCACCCGGACTCCGCCCTGACCTGGCGGTACGAGCGGGCGCGGGGTGGCGGGGGCGTCCTCGGCGACCTGGCCTCGCACGGCGTGGACCTGGCCCGCTTCCTGCTCGGCGACATCGCGTCGCTGGCCGCCGACACTGCTGTGTTCATCCCGGAGCGGGCCCGCCCCACCGGCGCCACCGCCGGTCACACCCTGGCCACCGGCGGCGAGCTCGGCCCGGTCGAGAACGAGGACTACGTCAACTGCCTGCTGCGCTTCGCCTCCGGCGCCCGGGGTGTCCTGGAGGCCTCCCGGGTCTCGGTGGGCGAGCAGAACAACTACGGCTTCGAGGTGCACGGCACCAAGGGCGCCGTGTTCTGGGACTACCGGCGGATGGGCGAGCTGGGCGTCAGCCGCGGCACCTCCTACCAGGACCAGCCGGTCAGCACGGTGTTCGTCGGCCCCGGCCATGGCGCGTACGGTGCCTTCCAGCCCGGCGCGGCCAACGCCATGGGCTACGACGACCTCAAGGTGATCGAGGCCCACAACTTCCTGCGGTCCGTCGCCGAGGGCACCTCCTACGGCCCGAGCCTCGACGACGCCGTGCACAGCGCCACCGCCCTCGACGCGATGAGCCGCTCGGCCGAGCAGGGCACCTGGGTGAGCCTCGGGTGACGAGGAGCCGCGCTCACAGGTCGATGACGGACGTCAGTCCGCCGTCGACCAGGATGTCCGCGCCGGTGACGAACGCGGACAGGCCGCTCGCGAGACAGAGCACCGCGTACGCGATGTCCTCCGGTGCGCCCACCGTGCGCAGTGGAGTGCGCCCGGCGATGTGACCGCGCCCTTCGGGCCGGGAGAGACGGTCCCTGGTCATGCCGGTGAGGATCACGCCGGGGCTGATCGAGTTGACCCGGATGCCCTCCGGCCCGAGTTCGGCCGCGAGCCGGCGCGTGAGCGCGAGGACCGCGCCCTTGGTGGCGGTGCAGGCGGGGAAGGCGAGGCCGCCGTGGCCCGTCATCGAGGAGATCTGGATGATGCCGGCGGGGCGGCCCATGTGCGGAACGACGGCCTTGAGGCGAGCCGGAAGTGCTCTGCCGCGCCGAACGGGACGGCCATCGCACCGCGTCACGCGCACAGCTTCATCCCCACCGGCGTGTAACAGGGCACATGCCCGTACGACCGGATCACGTCCTCGCCGTTGCCCTTCACGACGTACGCCAGGAAGCTCGACGCCAGTGAGTCGGCCGCCGGTCTGCCGTAGGTGTACGCGTACTCGATCTCGCGGTACGGGTAGCGGCTCACGCCCCGTTCGATCGCCTCCACCGAGGGGGCGTCGGCGTCCAGCGAGAGGATGTGCAGGCCCTTGGCGCCCTCCGCCACGTTCAGCTCGGCGTAGCCGACCGCCCCCTTCAGCCCGGCCACCTCCGCCAGCACCTGGTCGGTCGAGTCCAGCTCGCAGCGGATCACCTTCGCCGTCGGGTCGTCCTTGTGCACGCAGTCGACGGAGGAGTTGGCGATCTCGCCGCGCCCCAGCACCCGCCGCTGGAACACCTGCCGGGTACCGGAGTTGGCGTCCCGGCTGACCAGGTGCACCGGCAGGTCGGGGCCGCCCAGTTGCTTCCAGTCGGTGATCTCGCCCCGGTACAGCCGCCGCACGTCGGCCGTGGTGAGGTTCCGCAGCGACACGTCGTCGTTCACGACCAGCGCGAAGACCACCAGGGCGACCCTGTTCTCGGTCAGCTCGGGCATGTCGGCGGGCTTGGGGCCGTCGGAGAGCGCCAGGACCGCCGGGGAGCCCTTCTTCGCGTCCGTCCCGGCGCCGTCCAGCTCCCTGATCCCGGCGGTCGAGCCGTGCGCGTCGACGGTGATCGACGCGCCCTCGCACTCCCGCTCGTACTTCTTCGCCGCGTCCTGCATCACCGGAGCGAAGGCGGTCGAACCGATGACCCGCAGCGAGCCCTTCGCGCAGCCGATCGGCGGCGGGTTGTCGTCGCGGGCCACGACGATCGTGGCGAGGGTGAGGACGCTGAACGTCAGCATGATGGTGATCAGCCGGGAGGCCCGGCTGAACAGGGGCGTGGCGTCGTCCGGGGTGGCGCTGCGGTTGGGGTGCACCTCGCCGTCGTGGAGTCCGCCGACGATCCTGATGTCCCGGCCGACGTCACCGCCGGACAGCAGCACGAGCAGCTTGAAGTGCTCGCCGTGGTTGAGCGGGACCCGCGGGATGCGCAGGGTGTTGCCCGCATAGCCGAAGCCGCGCTCCGGGGTGAAGTGCGGCATGAGGTGGTCGCTGTCGGTGGGCTGGGTGACCGAGACGCCCCGGATCACCCGGTCGGTGAACACCGCGGTGAGACCGTGCAGTTCGGGGCTGGTGTAGTCGTCGCGGCCGATGCCCTGGGAGCCGTCGTTCTCGATGCGCAGCAGGACCAGGGTGGCGTCGGTCATGTCCGGGGCCTCGTCGAAGAGGCCCAGGCGTCTGCCGATCCGGCCGGACCGGACGTCGTCTCCGATCGGGTTGTCCATCTGCACGCGGTACCCGATCCGCTTGCGGCGCGGGACCCGGCGTTCGTACCAGAAGATGCCCGCCGAGGCCACGATGCCGAGCACCGCGGTGCCCACGGCGACGATGTTCTCCGCGCTCAGCCACTCCATGTGGGTGCCCCCGCAACTCCCCGGAGCCGGATGAATGGGGTCACCGTAAGAGGCCGCGAGGAGCCGTGGAGGGACAATTCGGTCACCCGCGCGAGAGTTCGCCGGACGTTCAACTACCCCATATTTGGCCTTTGTTCATTCCTTGCTGTAGGTCAGGCTCTCGTCGCCGTCCTTCGTCACGCGCTTCAGCTTGCCGCCCGACAGCAGGGTCACCTCGGTGGCCTCTCCGGCGCTGCACGACGAACGGGGCTTGCCGGACGTGACCTTGGACGGGCCGATCTCCAACGGGCCGCCGGAGCCGGGCTTCCTGGCGAGCTCGGCCGTGAACTCGCAGTGGTAGCCGGGGCCGTCGGCCACCAGGGTGAGGACCTTGTCGCCCACGGCGCCCTGGCGAATGGTCAGTTCGCGGGTGTTGTGGCCGGTGTCGTTGTCTATCGACGTGTCCCAGGTACCGAGGAAGCCGCTGGGGACCGTGCCCTTCGGAGCGGCCGAGGAGGAGGGCGACTTCGTGGGCGTCGGCTCGTCCGAGGCGGTGGGGGCGGTGGCCGACGGGGTGGCGGTGGCCCGGCCGGCCGCCTTGTCGTCCGCGCCGTCGCCGCCGCTGTTCATGAGCGCGTACACCGAGCCGCCCGCCGCCAGTATCACGATCAGCGCGATGGTGACGAGAAGGGCGGTGGAGCGGGGGGTGCGGCGGGTCTCGTCGGCGGGGGTGGGGTCGGGGTCGTAGAGGGGAGGCGGGGGGACGTAGACCTGGGTGGGGTCGGGGGTGAGGTCGGGGGAGGTCTCCGCGTACGGGTTGTACGGCGGCTGCGGGTGCTGGTGGGGCTGGTTCTGGTAGCCGTAGGCCGGGTGGGCGGGGGCGTGTTCGGGGGACGGGGTGCCGAGTGCCGGCTGCGGGTGGTCCGTGGCCGGTCGCGCCCCCGCGGCGGCGGCCGCGGATTCGGCACCGCCCCGCACCCCTTGGGCGGTCGGCCCCTGCGCCCATCGACTCGTCGCCGCGGACGCGGGTGCCTCGTGCAGGACCCCGTGGATCGTCGGGTCCTCCACCTCCAGCAGTTCCACGGCGTGGCGGCCCAGTTGGGCGACCAGGGTGCCCGGCAGCCAGGGCTCCCTGGCGCGGCCCTCCCAGACCGTGGCGCCCGCTCCCGTCCGGGTCAGGATCGCGTCCAGCGTCGGACGTGCCTGCGGGTCCTTGCGCAGACAGTCGCGGACCACGTCGGCGATGTCCTCGGGGAGGCCGGAGAGGTCGGGTTCCTCCTGGGCGATCCGGAACATCAGGGCGTGCGCGCC
Source organism: Streptomyces fuscichromogenes (assembly GCF_014645815.1). GTDB lineage: Bacteria > Actinomycetota > Actinomycetes > Streptomycetales > Streptomycetaceae > Streptomyces > Streptomyces fuscichromogenes. The sequence goes on from NZ_BMML01000006.1 coordinate 272,194, forward strand.
GCCCTCGGCGGAGCCGAAGGGAACCCGGCCGGTGGCCGCGTAGGCGAGCACCGAGCCGAGGCAGAAGACGTCGCAGGCCGGTGTGATCCGGTCGCCGCGGACCTGCTCGGGGGCCATGAAGCCGGGCGAGCCGAGGAGCGAGCCGGTCTGGGTGAGCCGTTCGCCGGGCAGCGTCTCCAGCGCCCGCGCGATGCCGAAGTCGATGACCCGGGGGCCCTCTATGGTGAGCATCACGTTGGACGGCTTCAGGTCGCGGTGGACGATCCCGGCCGCGTGGATGTTGCCCAGCGCGTGCGCGAGCCCGGCGGCGAGGATGCGCACCGACCGCTCGGGCAGTGGCCCGTGGTCGTGCTCCACGACCCGCTGCAGGCTCGGCCCGGCCACATAGCCGGTGGCCACCCAGGGCACGGCGGCCTCGGTGTCGGCGTCCAGCACGGGCGCCGTCCAGAACCCGCCGACCCGCTGGGCGTTGCGCACCTCCTGGCGGAAGCGCTCGCGGAACTCCTCGTGCTCGGCGAGCTCCGCCCGCACCAGTTTCACGGCGACCGTACGGCCGCGCTCCGACCGGGCGAGGTACACGTGCCCCATCCCGCCCGCGCCCAGCCGGGCCAGCAGCCGGTAGCGCCCGATGTGCTGCGGATCCCCCGGCCCCAGCTTCTCCATGGCAGATCCGCCCCTCGCTCACACTTGTGATCGAACCGAGAATAATGCGGCCGTTCCGGGGAACGCGCCGCGCCATGTCTACGGTTACGTAACAGGCACCGCCGCCCGGCCGTTTCCCCAGGCTGTGGACAACCTGTCGCGGAATCCCCCCGCCCACGGAACATGTCGCCGATATCGCTCCCCCACCGGACGCTCCTACGCTCCGGGCCATGACCCCTCAGCCCAACCCCCAGGCCGGTGCCGCCGTGAAGGCGGCCGATCGTGCGCACGTCTTCCACTCCTGGTCCGCGCAGGACCTCATCGACCCGCTCGCCGTGGCCGGCGCCGAAGGGTCGTACTTCTGGGACTACGACGGCCGGCGCTACCTGGACTTCACCAGCGGGCTCGTCTTCACCAACATCGGCTACCAGCACCCGAAGGTCGTCGCCGCCATCCAGGAGCAGGCCGCGAAGATGACCACCTTCGCGCCCGCCTTCGCCGTCGAGGCGCGGTCGGAGGCGGCCCGGCTGATCGCCGAGCGCACGCCCGGCGACCTGGACAAGATCTTCTTCACCAACGGCGGCGCGGACGCCGTCGAGCACGCCGTCCGGATGGCCCGGCTGCACACCGGACGCCCGAAGGTGCTGTCCGCCTACCGCTCGTACCACGGCGGCACCCAGCAGGCGATCAACCTCACCGGTGACCCGCGGCGCTGGGCCTCCGACGGCGCCGCCGCCGGGGTCGTGCACTTCTGGGCGCCCTTCCTCTACCGCTCCCGCTTCTACGCGGAGACCGAGGAGCAGGAGACCGCGCGGGCGCTGGAGCACCTGGAGACCACGATCGCGTTCGAGGGGCCGGGGACGGTCGCGGCGATCGTGCTGGAGACCATCCCCGGGACCGCCGGGATCATGGTTCCCCCGGCCGGATACCTGGCGGGGGTCCGGGAGCTCTGCGACCGGTACGGGATCGTCTTCGTCCTGGACGAGGTGATGGCCGGGTTCGGGCGGACCGGTGAGTGGTTCGCCGCCGACCTGTTCGGGGTCGTACCCGACCTGATGACCTTCGCCAAGGGCGTGAACAGCGGGTACGTGCCGCTGGGCGGCGTCGCCATCGGCCCGGAGATCGCCGAGACCTTCGCCAGGCGGCCCTACCCGGGCGGGCTGACGTACTCCGGGCACCCGCTGGCCTGTGCCGCCGCCGTCGCCACCATCGACGTGATGGCGGAGGAGGGGGTCGTGGAGAACGCGAAGCGGCTGGGGGCCGAGGTCGTCGGACCCGCGCTCGCCGCGCTCGCCGAGCGGCACCCGAGCGTCGGCGAGGTCCGCGGGGTCGGCATGTTCTGGGCGCTCGACCTGGTGCGGAACCGGGCGACCCGGGAGCCGCTGGTGCCGTACAACGCGGCCGGGGAGACGAACGCGGCGATGGCCGCCTTCGGTGCCGCGGCGAAGAAGCAGGGGCTGTGGCCGTTCGTGAACATGAACCGGACGCATGTCGTGCCGCCGTGCAATGTGAGTGAGGCGGAGCTGAAGGAGGGGTTCGCGGCGCTGGACGCTGCGCTGAGCGTGGCCGACGAGTTCACGGTGGCGTAGGGCCGCGTTCGGCTGCGGGCCCGGTGGGGGCTGGGCGCGCAGTTCCCCGCGCCCCTTCGGGGGCGCGGCTCTCACGCTTCTCACAGGCGACCCACGGGTAGCTTCCCGGGTACAGAAGGAGTACGCCCGGAACCCGAACGCGTAAGGTGGCGTGCTCGTACATGTATCTGTGAGCGAGCACGTCACCCGTACGCGTGAGGAGAGACACCCGACGATGCCCGGCAACGGCGCTGTGACCCGCAGTACCCTGCGCCAGCAGATCGCGGACGCGCTCCGTGACGAGGTGCTCGCCGGGCGGCTGCAGCCGGGCCTGGAGTTCACCGTCAAGGAGATCGCCGAGCAGTACGGGGTCTCCGCCACGCCGGTCCGCGAGGCGCTGGTCGAGCTGTCCGCGCAGGGCATCCTCGACGCCGACCAGCACCGCGGCTTCCGGGTGCCGGAGTACACGCTCGCCGACTACCGGGGCATGATCGAGGCCCGCAGCCTGGTCACCGACGGCATGTTCCTGGCCCTCGCCGACGGCCTCCACCCCGCCTTCAAGGACCCCGAGGAGCCGCGGGTCGCGGCCGCCCTGGCCGCCGTCCGGCGGCGCGGCGAGGAGGCGCAGCGCGCCGCGACCGCCGGTGACCTGACCATTCTGATCGGCTACGACCTGCGGTTCTGGCGGGAGCTGTCCGCCCTGTTCGGCAACCCCTACCTCGCCGACTTCCTGCACCGGCTGCGCGTGCAGTCCTGGGTGTGCGCGGTGCAGCATCTGCGCCGGCTGCCCGATCTACGCGGGTATCTCTGGTCCCGGCACACCGAGTTGGTCGACGCGCTGTCCCGCCGGGACACGGAGACGGCCCGGGGGATCGTCGCCGCGTACAACACCCACTCCCTCGCCCTGATCGAGCGACTGGCGGAGAAGAACGGATGACCGCGCCCACGGAGCCCACGGAACCCACGGAGGACGAGGACAGGGGGACCGTCGACCTTTCCGTCGTGATCCCGGCGTACAACGAGGAGGCGCGGCTCGGCCCGACGCTCGACGCCGTCACCCGCTATCTCGCCGACAACGAGAGCCGCTTCGGCTCCTGGGAAGTGGTCGTCTCCGACGACGGCTCGACGGACGGGACGCGCGAGGTCGCCGCCTTACGGCACCCGCGGGTCCGGCTGGTCACCGCCGACCGCAACCGGGGCAAGGGCAACGCCCTGCGCCTCGGCGTCGCCGCCACCGCCGGCGGCCGCGTCCTCGTCACCGACGCCGATCTCGCGGCGCCGATCGAGGAACTGGAGCGGCTGGACAAGGCGCTCAGCGAGGGCAGCGCGGCGGCGATCGGCTCCCGTGCGGTGCCGGGCGCGGAGATAGCCGACCGCCAGCACCGGCTGCGCGAGCTGCTCGGCCGCGCCGGGAACCTGCTGATACGCGCGACCGCCGTGCCGGGGATCAAGGACACCCAGTGCGGGTTCAAGCTCTTCGACGGCGAGCTGGCCCGGGAGGCCTTCGCCGGGTCCCGGCTGGACGGCTGGGGCATCGACGTGGAGGTCCTCCAGCACCTGCACCGCGAGGGCCACCCGATCACCGAGGTCCCGGTCCGCTGGAGCCACCAGTCGGGCTCCAAGGTGGGCCCGCTGGACTACCCGAAGGTCCTCGCCGACCTGGCCCGGCTGCGGCTGCGCCGGCTGCGCCCGGCCGACCTGCTGGTCCCGGTCCTGTTCCTGCTGATGTCCGTGGCGCTGTACTCGGGCCGGTTCTTCGACCCGGACCACCGCTATCTCGTCGACTCGCTCCAGGACCAGAACCAGTGGGAGTGGTTCTTCGCGGTGACCGCGGACAACCTCGCGCACTTCCGCAACCCGCTGTTCTCCGACTTCCAGAACTTCCCCGACGGCGTGAACCTGATGGCCAACACGGTCATGCTGGGCGTCTCCGTCCCCTTCGCCCCGCTGACCCTGCTGGCCGGTCCGGCGGTCTCGCTCTCCGTCTGCATGGCGCTCGGGCTCGCCGCCACCGCCGTCGCCTGGTACTGGCTGCTGGTGAAGCGGGTGGTGCGGAACCGGGGTGCCGCCTTCGTCGGCGCGTCCCTCGCGGCCTTCGCGCCCCCGATGGTCAGCCACGCCAACGCGCACCCCAACTTCGTGATCCTGTTCATGATCCCGCTGATCATCGACCGCGCCCTGCGGCTCGCGACGGGCGAGCGGGTCCGGCGGGACGGGATCGTGCTCGGGCTGATGGCGGTGTACCAGGTCTTCCTGGGCGAGGAGCCGTTCCTGCTGGCGGCGCTGGGTATGACCCTGTTCGCCCTGGCGTACGCGGTGGTACGGCCGCAGGTGGCGAAGGAGGCCTGGCGCCCGCTGGGCAAGGGCCTGCTGATCGCCGGGGCGGTCTGCCTGCCCCTGGTCGCCTTCCCGCTCGCCTGGCAGTTCGCGGGCCCGCAGAGCTACCACAGCGTCCTGCACGGCGACAACGCCGGAAACAGCCCGCTCTCCCTCCTCGCCTTCTCCGAACGCTCGCTGCTCTACGGCGACGCGGGCCGCGCCAACGAGCTCTCCCTCAACCCCACCGAGCAGAACGCCTTCTACGGCTGGCCGCTGGTCCTGGTCGCCTTCGGGATCGTCGTACGGCTGTGGGAGCGGCCGCTGGTCAAGGCCCTGGCGTTCACGTCGGTGGCCGCGGCCGTGCTGTCCCTGGGCCCCGAGATCCGCATCCCGCTGACGGAGACGGTGTATCCGGGCCCCTGGGCGCTGGTCCGCAGGTTCCCGCTCTTCGAGTCCGTCATCGAGGGCCGGGTGGCGATGATCTGCGCGCCCGCGCTGGGCGTGCTGCTCGCGCTGGCCCTGGAGAAGGTCCTGGCCACCCGCCGCATCGCGGTCCAGTACTTCGGCCTGCTCACCGTCGCCCTCGCGCTGCTCCCGATCGTCCCGGCCCCGCTCAAGTCGGAGAAGCGGGAGGCGGTCCCGGAGTTCATCACGAGCGGGATGTGGAAGTCGTACGTGGGCAAGGGCGAGTCCCTCGTCCCGCTGCCGCTGCCGGATCCCGGCTACGCGGAGGCCCTGCACTGGCAGACCAGCGCGGGTCTCGGCTTCAAGCTCCCCGGCGGATACTTCAACGGCCCGTACGGCGACGACCGCATCGGAATCTACGGCGCCGCCCCGCGCTACACCTCCGACATGCTGCGGGACGTCCGCTACTCCGGGAAGGTGCCGGTGATCGGCAAGAACTGGCAGGCGCAGGCCAAGAAGGACTTCGCGTACTGGAAGGCGGGGGTCCTGGTGGTCGCCCCGCAACCCAATGACGAGAAACTACGACAGGCGGTGGCGGCTCTGACCGGAAAACCCGGTAAGTGGACCGGCGGGGTCTGGGTATGGGACCTGCACGGGGGGAGCTGACCGGCGCCGCACGGATTACTCTTCCCTGACCACCTGGCCGAGCACCTGCTGTGAACGCGCTGATACTAGGAGCCCTCTTTGGCCTGTGACCTCTGGCTGGTACCGCTCGTCGACGTGTTGTGCCACACCCCCGACAATCCGTTCGCCGAGGAACTCGCGCAGTACAACAAGGTGCTCGCCGAGGCCGGGCTGCCCCCGGTGCCGGTGTACCAGTACATGCCGGGCCTGTCCGGCGAGGTCGCCCCGGTGGCCGGCTTCGACTACGACGCCCTGCACTTCCTCCGCCGCGTGTACCTGCTCCAGGTCTGCGGACTGCCCCTCTCCCCGGTGGACGACCTGGGCGGCGACTACGAGCAGCTCCTGGAGATGTTCGAGACGACGGCCCAGCAGTCGCACCTGGTCTGGCACTACGACCACGCGGGCGCCTACGTCCCGGTCGACTTCCCGCACCCGCTCTCCAGCGACGAACTCCTCGCCAGCGGCGGCCCTCTCGGCTCCTCCCACGCCCTGCTGCGCGAGCTGGAGTACGTCGCCCCGTCGATCGGCATCGACCCGGCGAACCCCCCGGCCCCGCCGCAGCCTCCCACGGCCCCCACGGACCTCGAAGAACCGGCGGTCCCCGCCCCCTACGACCCCAGCCCCTTCGCCCGTGAACGCCACGTCTGGCTGGGCCTGCACGCGGCGGCGACCCGCAGCCTGGCCCAGGGCTCGATGATCGTGTTCAGCTGACGGACGGGGCGCCCCGGAGGCGGACACCCCGGCCGACCGAGGTCACCTCTGCTGCGGCAGCCTGATGGTGCGCACGAGGGGCATGTCTGCGTAGCGGTCGGGTTCGACGGTCACGACATGACGGCCGTCGGGCCAGTCGAGCGTGGGCCGGGACAGGTGGACCGCGTGCCCCAGCCGCCACTCCACGCCGTCACGCAGCAGCGCGCCGACCGTGGACGCGCCCGCGAAGTCCAACTCCACGATCTCGACGGCCGGAAGCGCGCCGACATGCTCCGCGAGCCCCTTGCGCATGCCGTCGGCGGCGGCCAGGCAGAGCGCGGGGACGTAGACGTGCCGGGTCGGCCCGTGCTCCGTGTTCGCCACGAAGTGGGAGGCCAGCGAGTTCCCCGAACCCAGCGCCAGCAGGGCGGACTCGTCGAACACGACACCGGTGGAACCGGCCCTCATCGCGCTCACAGACTGTCCACCGGCCGGCCGGCCTCAAGGTCCTGCCAGATCTTCTCCACCCGGTCGTGCTCCTCGTCGGTGAACGTCACCCCGAAGTGCGTCTCGCAGTACGCCTTCGTCTCCTCGTAGCGCTTGCGCAGCTCCTCCTGCGTGGGCGTGGCCCCCGCGAGCTCGGCGATCAGATCGCGCATGGTCATCCCGCGCTCCCGGGCGAGCACCATGAGGCGGTCACGGACAGCGGGGTCGACCTTGACGGTGGTGTCAGCCATGACGCAAGTATACCTCCGGTATACCGTGTCGGGCCGCTCAAGCAAGACAGTCATCGTTTTCCCTTCCCTTTGAGCTAGGCCGCCAATGGGCGAACTTTTTGCAATTCACCCACCGGTGCATCGAATTCGTACGGCCTCTCGAAAACCTCGCAGGTCGTCGAGTACTGCCGGGTCACCGCATCCCGCCGCACCACCCGCCGCAGATACCGCCGTTCCTCCAGCTCACGCAGGGACGCGACGACCGACATGCACCCTTCGCCGCGCTGCGCCGCGAGGATGCGCTCGGTGATCCAGGAACCGTTCGGCAGCCCCAAGAGGTACGTCAGTACGCCTACCGCTCCCCAGGACAGACGTCGGTCCCCGAAACGGAAGCGGGCAAGGGCTGCGAAGGCGCGCAGGGGCGCCATACGATGAACGCGCATCGGAGCTGTTCTCTCCAGGTGTCGAGCCCCCGGGTGTTGGCGCACCGCGGGGGCAATTTCGTTGATCGCGACTCTAGGGCCACCCAAAGAGCCGAGCGCAAGCCACAATCCCTTTTTCCCGCCCGCGTGTTGACGCAATTCACTCCGCCGAGTGAAGCGCGGTCCGCAGCAGTCGCGTGTGCACGAAGCGACCGTGGGCGGTGGGCCGGTAGCGCCAGGCCAACGGCCAGGTCATGTCGTCGAGCGCCGGAATCGGGATGTACGACACCCGCGCCGGAACGGCGGTCAGTCTGGTCACCTCCGCGGGCCAGGGCAGGTGATCCGTGCTCCCGGCCGGAACCAGGAAGTACACGCACCGCCGCCCGCTGGCGACCTCGATCACCGGCCCCGGGTCACCCCCGGTCAGCTCCGCGAGCCGGTCGGCGAGCCGCCGCCCCCACTCCCCGTCGTCCACCCGCACCGCGTCGAACTGGACACCGGCCTTGCGGAGTTGAACACCGGAGGCGGGCAGCCAGCCGAGGTTTGACCGGTCACTTTGCGTATTCATGGGACCAGTTTGGGGAGGTGGGGCTACCGTCGCCATAACTCTGAGTCGACCACCGCACACGGTCGGAATTCAGGGTGGGTTGGTTGTGACCGGTTGAGTTCGGTTGAGTTCGGGGGTGACCGCAATGGCGCGGGCCGAGAACAAAGAGGAAGCGGGCGGCACGGCACAGATGGTGGCCGCCCTCGCGAAAGCCCTGCGTGAGCAGCGGGAGCTCACGCAGGAGGAGTTGGGCAGGCGGACCGGCTACACGGCGTCCGCGATCAGCGCCATGGAGACGTGTGCGCAGCCCGCCAGCGACAAGATGCTGGTGGCGCTGGAGGAGGCCATCGGCAACGGGATGGGGGTCTTCGAGAAGGCCCGCAAGTGGATGCTGCTGGAGAAGTACCCGGCCCGCTTCCGGGGCTTCTCGGAGCTGGAGGCCGGAGCGGTCACGATCTCGTCGTACGAGACGCTCGTGGTCGACGGCCTGTTCCAGACCGAGGACTACGCACGGGCCCTGATCGGGGGCAGCTTTCCGCCGGTCTCGGAGCAGAAGCGGGAGGAACTGGTCGAGGCACGGCTGGCCCGCCGGGCGCTGTTCAAGCGGGAGCCGGCGCCGATGATCGAGCTGATCCTCGAAGAGAGCGTGCTGCGGAGGCCGTTCGGGTCCTGGGAGGTACTGCGCGGACAACTGCTCTCGCTCGCCGAGGACGCGCGGCGGGACAATGTGTGTCTGCAAGTGCTGCCGATGGAGCGGGGGTTGCGGGGCACGCATGCCGGTGATCGCGGCGCCATGAAGATGGTGGTGACCGCGGACCACGAACACGTGGTCTACATGGAGATCGAGGACCAGGGCATCCTGGTCAGCGAACCGGAGGAAGTGTCCCAACTCGCCCACCGCTATGCGAAGATCCGCGCACAGGCCCTGAGTACCGACGACTCGGTGAGCCTCATCGAACGGTTGGCAGGAGAGAAGCGATGACCCGCACCGGAACCCTTCGGTGGTTCAAGTCCAGCTACAGCGACGGCGGGGGCGGCAACTGCGTCGAGACCGCCTACACCTGGCGCAGGTCCTCCTACAGCGACGACGGCGGCGGGAACTGCCTCGAAATATCCCCCTGCCCCCACACCATCCACATCCGCGACTCCAAGACCGCCCCCGACGGCCCCCACCTCACCCTCTCCCCCGCCGCCTGGGCCGCCTTCCTCGGGTCGGCCGGGTGAGCGCGAGCGATGCGGTGAGCGCCGACATCGACCGGTCCGGACGACGATGCCGGTGAGGTGAGGTGCGGCCCGCCGCGCGCTTCTCCACCCCGGGTTCCACCCGTGGGTCCAGGCCTCGCGGGACCTGCGACAGCAGGCTTGGGGGCATGACAACGACCGAGTGGATCACCGACATCGCTCTCATCCTCGTCGTCTTCCGGCAGTTGCGGGAAGGCCGGCTCGACCTCAGGACCTTCCTGATCCCGCTGGGGATCGTGGCCTTCGTGGCCCACACGTACCTGGACTCCGTTCCCACCGCGGGCAACGACCTGATACTGGTCGCAGCGCTCATGGCCGCGGGCGCCGTCCTCGGCATCGCGGGCGGCGTCTACACCCGGGTCAGGACCGCGGGCGAGCACATCCTGATCAAGGCGGGCGCGGTCTCCGCGATCCTGTGGGTGCTCGGCATGGGTGCCCGGATGGGCTTCCAGCTGTGGACCGAGCACGGCGGCGGCGCCGACGACGTCGCCCGGTTCAGCGTCGCCCACCACATCACCAGCGACCAGGCATGGGTGGCGGCCTTCGTCCTGATGGCGCTCACCGAGGTCGTCACCCGGCTGGGCACGATCTTCGTCCGCAGCCGGATGCTGACCGCCGGGCAGAGCGCCCCCGCCTCGAACCGTGTCGCGGTCCGGCCGTGAGCTATGGTCTGGCCGTGCCCACCGCCGAGACCGCCTCCTGCCCCGGGCAGCTGCCGCCCCCACCGGCCGCGCCCCGGCCGGTCCCGGGCCGGGACCCCCGGGTGCAGTGGGCCCTGACCATGGCGGTCATCGTCAGCGGGGCCCTGACGATCCGGCCGATGGGCGTCAGCGGGCGGGGGCTGGTGGTCGCGGTCCTGTTCGTCCTGAACTGTGCGGCGCTGCTCGCCCGCGGCCTGCCCCCGGGCAGGATCCCGCCGCGTGCCGCCGTCGTCTGGCTGTCGCTGGGCGTCCTCGCGGCGGCCGCGCTGATCGGCGCCGGCCGCAGCGGAACGGGTTACCTCTTCGCCTTCTTCCTCTCCGGTCACATCGGATACCGGCTGCCGGCCAGACCGGCCCTCGTCCTGGCGTCGGCCTGCAGCCTGCTCTGCGGCGGCGTCCTGTACTTCAGTATCGGAGGCGGTCACCCCCTGCTGCCCTGGGCCGTCGGTCTCACCACCGGCGCACCGGTCCTGATCGGGATACTCAACCGCGTCCAGCACCAGGCCGTGGAGGCCGCGCTGTCGGCGGCCGAGAGCGCGGAGCGCGCCGCCCGTGCCGAGGCGCAGGCCGCCGTGCTCAGCGAACGCGGCCGGATCGCCCGGGACGTGCACGACGTCCTGGCGCACACGCTGGCCGGGATCAACATGCAGCTGGAACTCGCCGACGCCCTCCTCGACACCGGCGACCTGGAAAAAGTCAGGGCAGCCAACGACAGGGCCCACAGCCTCGTCAAGGAGAGCCTGAAGCAGGCGCAGTGGACCGTCCACGCGCTCCGCGAGGACGCCCTGCCGCTGGTGGAGACCCTCACCGCGATGCTTGAGTCGTCCGGCCACCGCGACGCCCTGACCGTCCGCGGCACCCCGGTGGAGGTACCGGCCCGGGTGACCCAGAACCTGCTGCGGATCGCCCAGGAATCCCTGACCAACGCCGCGCGGCACGCCCCGGGCGGCGCGGTGCGGGTGGAGCTGGCCTTCGCGGCTTCCTCGACGACGCTGACGATCCGCAACCGGCCCGCCACCCGTACGGTGAACGCGGCGGGCGGCAGCGGAATGGGGCTGATCGGCATGCGCGAACGCGTCGCCCTGCTGGGCGGCACCCTCACCGCGGGACCGGTCACCGAGGGACCGGACCAGGGCGGCTGGCAAGTGGAGGCAGTGATCCCGCGATGAGTGAACCCACCGAGAGCTCCCGGCCGTTGCGCGTGGTCGTCGCCGACGACCAGGCCGCCGTGCGCGAACCGCTCGCCGCGGTGCTGGACCTGACCGAGGACATCGACGTCGTCGCGGCGGCCGCGGACGGCAACGGCGTACTGGACGCGGTCGCCGCCGGTCCGGTGGACGTCGTGCTGATGGACCTGCGCATGCCCGTGCTCGACGGAATCGAGACCACCCGCAGGCTGAGCGACGAACACCCCGAGGTGGCCGTCGTCGTGCTCACCACGTTCGCCGACGACGACTCGATCCTGGCAGCCCTCGGCGCGGGCGCCCGCGGCTACCTGACGAAGAACGCCGGGCGCCAGGACATCGTCCGCGCGATCCGCGCCGCCGCCGCGGGCCAGTCCGTCCTGGACCGCGAGGTCCAGGACCGGCTGCTGGCCACCGTCCGCGCCAGGCCGACGGCGTCCGGACAGCAGCTGCCCGCGGACCTCACGCCCCGCGAACGCGAAGTGCTCACCCTGATCGGCCAGGGGCTGCCCAACCGCGCGATCGCGGAGAAGCTCTTCGTGAGCGAGGCGACCGTCAAGACGCACATCAACAACCTCTTCGCCAAGGCCGACATCCGGGACCGGGCCGACGCCGTGCGCCGCGCCATCGCGGCCGGCCTGGCCTGACCTCCCGGCCCCGCGGGGCGGCCGCACGGCAGGCGGCGGCCGCCGTCCCCGTCGAGCGTCCGGCCCGACGCCGGGCAAAGGGTCGGAACCTAGCCGAAGACGGTGAACAGGGCGAGTGCGGGGCCGGTCGCGTAGACGAGGACGCCCAGGGTCAGGCTGGTCCACGGCCGCCGCACCCGCACCGCGCCCAGCACGACCGTGACCACCGCGGCGGCCAGCGCGACCCACGGCCCGAACATCGCCACCAGCATCCACACGCCGGAGTCGTCGCAGAACCGCTGGGTCCCGGCCGAGGTGCCGCAGCTGTCACCGGCGAAGAGCATGCCGAAGGACAGCAGGCCGTTGACGGCGACGGCGACCGCGAGCAGCAGTCCGGCCACGACGGCGAAGACCGCCCTGAGGGGCGCGCCCTGCGAGGGGCGCGACGGTGGATGGCTCATGCTCCCAATGTCGTCCCCGCCCGGGTGTCCCCGCCTGAGTAGAGTTACTCAGGCGGGATGAGCTCGTGCCCCCGAGCGAGTCACCAGGGCACCTCCCCGTCGTCGTCGAAGAAGCGGCCGGTCGGGCCGTCGTCCGGCAGGGTGGCGAGGCGGATCGCGGTCGCCGCGCCCTGTTGCGGGGTGCGGTGGCCCTGGAAGCCGTTGAGGTCGGTGGCGCAGTAGCCGGGGCAGGCGAGGTTGATCAGGATGTTCGTGCCCTGGAGCTCCCTGGCGTACTGGACGGTGACGCCGTTGAGGAACGTCTTGGACGGCGAGTAGGCGACGGCGACCGGGCCCATTTCCGCGCCGGGCGTGGTCTGGCGGGTGAGGGAACCGACGCTGCTGGAGACGTTGACGATCCGGGGGGACGGGGCGCGACGCAGCAGCGGCAGCATCGCGTTGGTGACGCGGATGACGCCGATGACGTTGGTCTCGACGGCCTCCCGTACCGTCGCGAGGTCGGCGGTGGTCGGTGTCTGTGCCATGCCGCCGGTGACACCGGCGTTGTTGACAAGCGCGTCGAGGTGTCCGGCGAGGTCCTCGATCAGCGCGGCGGCCGCCGTCACGCTCGTGTCGTCGGTGACGTCGAGCGGCACCCCGAACGCGTCGACACCGGCCGCCCTCAGCTTCGCCACCGCGGTCTCCCGGCGCTCCGCGTCGCGCGCGCCGACGCCGACGCGCCAGCCGAGGGCGCCGAGGCCGGCCGCGATCTCGTGTCCGATGCCCTTGTTCGCGCCGGTGACCAGCGCGGTCTTCTGCTGTTCGGTCATGCTTCTATCCTGTACGGGGACAGGCCGGGGCGGCCAACACCGATCGGGTGGGCAGCGATACCGCAGGGGTATCGATCCCGGCCGGATCGGTAGCATGGGCGGGTGGAGACGCGGGAGTTGCGGTACTTCGTGGCCGTCGCAGAGGAGTTGCACTTCGGGCGGGCGGCCCAGCGGCTCGGGATGGCGCAGCCCCCGCTGTCGCGGGCGATCAGCCGGTTGGAACGGCGGCTCGGGGCGAAGCTGCTGGACCGCACCAGCCGTGCCGTCGCCCTGACCGAGGCCGGGTCGGTGCTGCTGCGCGAGGCACGGGCCGCGCTGGACGCCGTCGAGGCCGCCGAGCAGCGCACCCGCCGCGCGGCGCTCGCCGCCACCGGCAGGCCGGGGGTGGTGCTGGCCACGAAGGCGGGCTCGTCCGGCGAACTGCTGGCGAAGCTGCTCGACACCTACGCCGCCGAACCCGACGCGGTCGCCGTCGATCTGCTGCTGTGCGGGGTCGGCGAGCAGGAGCGGATGCTGCGCGACGGCCGGGCCGACGTGGCGCTGCTGCACCTGCCGTTCGACAGCACGGCCGGTTTCGACACCGAGGAACTGCAGACGGAGAGCCAGGTCGTGGTGGTGCCGAGCGGGCATGGCCTCACCGCCCGCGACCAGGTGCGGATGGCCGACATCAGCGAACTGGCCGGCCTTCCCGTGGCGCGCTGGCGGCACCGCGACGGCACGTACCCGGACGGGCCCGGTCCCGAGGTCCGGGACCAGGCCCAGCTGTACCAGCTGGTCGCGCTGGGCCGCGCCTGCTGTGTGGTGCCGGAGTCCGTCCGGACCCAACTGCGCGAGGACCTCACCGCCGTACCGGTGCTGGACGCGCCGCCGGTCACCACCGTCATCGCGTGGCCGCCGCACAGCCGCTCCGGCGCGGTCGCCGGGCTGGTCCGGGCCGCCACGCGGCTCTGCCCGTCCTGAACACCGGAGACGGCTTCCGGGCGGCGACGAACTGTTGAGTACCGCTACTCAGGCGGCCGTTGAGCCTTGAACGGCATCATGGGGATCACGGACGGAGACGATCTCCCGCAACCTCGGACGCACCAACACCGTCTCCCCCATCGGCGGGGCCTCCGCCGGTCCACCGATCGAGAGGAACCCCGCCATGACCATGTTCGCCGCTCTCGCCCTTCTTCTCGTCGCCGTCGTCGGCGGCTGCGTGTGCGTCTTCTGGGCGGCACGCGGTGGTCCGCGCTGGGCGCGCGGGGTGGCGATGGTGACGCTGATGGCCGGCGAGGTGCTGCGTGTCGGCTCGAAGCAGAAAAGGCGGAAGAACGACGACTCGACGGTCATCATGGGGGGCTGAGCCCGGGTTCGGCGGGGGCCGGGTCCAGACCCTTCGGCCGTGCGCGCAGACGGCCCGCCACGGTCCACGCCGTGGCGGCGAGGGCGGCCAGCGCCAGCGTGGCCAGCAGCGCTGTCGTGTGGGAGCCCGCGCTGTCGGCCGCGCGGGCGACGGGGTTGGGCAGGCCGAGGCGGTCGACCAGCCAGCCGAGGGCCGCGATGCCGGTGAGCGCGGCGCCGGTCAGGCGCAGTGCGGGCTGGACGCGCAGCCGGGCCAGGACCAGGAGCGAGGGCAGCGCGAGGCAGACCAGCAGCAGCTGGACCAGTTCGATGCCCAGGTTGAAGCCGAGCAGGCTGGTGACCAACTGGCCGGTGGACAGGTGCATCTCGGCGAGCACGAAGGAGAACGCCATGCCGTGGCCGAGGCCGAAGACGCCCGCCACGACCGCTTCCCGGCCGGGGAAGAGGGGGCGGATCGCGTGGATCGCGCCGACCAGGATGCTCGCGGCGATGAACGCCTCCACCGGCCAGGAGGGGATGTCGAGTCGGCCCAGGGAGCTCGCGGCCAGGGCGACCGAGTGGCCGGCCGTGAAGGCGAGGGTGATGCCGCCGATGCGGGCCAGCGCCCTGCGGGGACCGACCAGGCCGGTCCAGCGGCCGCCGGTCGCGGCCAGGGGGGCCGGCAGGAGCAGGATCAGTAGGAAGAGAAGGTGGTCGGTGCCGGTGAGGATGTGGTTGCCGCCGAGTCCGACCATGGCGACGAAGCCGCGCCAGGCGCTGCCGGGGCCGAGGTCGACCTTCAGGGCCGGGACCCTCATGTGCCGGATGTCGAGCTCGATGGTGCCGACCTGGGTGGTGCCCTCGCCGTCGACCCGGCCGTTCGCCCAGTCCTGGCGGACGGTCACCAGGGTGACGTGGGTGACGACCTGGTGCACGATCACGTCGTAGCGGAAGGTGAAGTGGCGTACGTCGGCGCCGGCGGGCGGGGTGAGGACGGCGGCGACGGTGAGTTCGCGGTAGGGGCCGGTGGACGTCTGCCGGGTGCGGCTGAGGCTCAGCGCGCCGATGGCGACCCGCCAGGCCTTGCCGTTGCCCGTGGTCGGGTGGATGTGCTTGAGCAGGTAGGTACGGATGGCGGCGGCCCGGGACGGCAGTTGGGCCCTGGTCGTCTCGGTGAGGTCGATCCCGCTGGCCCGGGAGAGGTCGCTGACCGGCAGCTCCAGGCGGGCCGCGACCGACGACCGGTACACGTCCAGCTGCACCACCGAGTGCGGCATCGGATGCGCGGCGGCCGGCGACGCCCCGAGCAGGAGCACCGCCGGTACCACGATCGCGATCCCGGCCACCAGGCGTGTCAGGGCGGTGGTCAGCCAGTTTCGCGGTCCGGTCATGAGAAGGAGAACTCGCTGCCGTAGTCGCGGGTGTGGTCCCGGTACACGGTGTGGTAGTGGACCTGGTCGCGGAACACGACGCCGTCCTGGCAGACGAACTCGATCCAGACGCTGGGGCCGTCGATGCGGACGTAGTCGCCCTGGGTGTCCAGGCCCGTGCCTCCGGAGTAGGAGACGTAGGTCTGGTCGAGCTCCTTGGCGTACGTCTTCATGAGCTTCTCGGCGGTGGCGTCGTCCGCGTCGGCCACCCAGGGGCGCATCGCGGCGAGGACCAGCTTCTTCTGCTTCGCCGAGAGCTCGCTGACCTTGATGCCCTCCTTGGTCTCCGGGAAGTCGCCGTCCTTGTTCGGGCCGAGCAGCACGTCGCTGAACGACTCGGAGAGCTTGGCCTTGGCCAGCTCCGCGGTGCTCAGGCTCGCGGTCAGCTTGAGCATGCCGTCGCGGAACCTGTTCAGCGGCGCGACCGTGGTGCCGTCGCTCGCGGTCCAGCTGGAGGGCTCGACGCCGGTGAAGTACGGGCTGGCGCCGACGACCTTGCCGTCCTTGTACGTGATGTTGACGGCGAGGTGGTGGCCGCCGAAGTGCAGCTGCCAGGTGCCGGTCGCCGACGGGGTGCCGAGGAACGCCATGAAGTACTGGCTGCTGCCGTACCCGCCTCCGCCGCCGCCACCGGTGCCGCCGGAGGGCGGGGCGCCCGTGGGGGCGTCGGTGGGAACGGCGGTGTCGGTGGACGAGGCGCTCGGGTCGGCCGAGGCGGAGTCCGTGGGGGCGTCCGAGGGGGCGTCCGTCGGCGCGCCGGCGCTGCTGGTGGCCTGCGCCGAGGCGAGCACGTCGTCGGCCGCGAGGGTCTGCAGGACGTGCTGGTAACCGGTGTCCTTGCCGGTGCCCAGGGCCTCCTTCAGGACGGCCTCGGCGGCGGCGATCTGGTCGGTGGTCAGCGAGCTGAACTCGACGCCGACCCGGCACGAGGAGCCGCACGGCAGGTTCGACCAGGCGGTCGCGTTCGCCTGGGTGAAGTCCAGCAGCGTCGCGGACTGCTCGTCGGAGGTGAGGGTGTTGAGGAACGCGTTGGCGGCGCTGACCACGCCCGCGACGCCCTTGGCCTTCTTGTTCACCGGGCGCTGGACACCGACGTCGGATTTCTTGACCCCTTCGGTGGAGGCGTTCGCCACGGCGAATCCGCCACCGACCAGGACTATAGCGGTGGCAGCGCCGGCCACGCCCCGCCAGGTTCGTCGCGTACGCACCTGACGAGTTCTTTCTCGACTCACTAACCGCTCCTTCAGAGAGAGGGGAGAATGGCATGAAGAAACGCAACAGCCAACCGGGAGGCACCCGTTGGCCTGCTGTGACGCCATGGACGGTACCAATAACTCCGTTGACACTCAATGCGTGAAAGGCGACTGAAGAACAGCTTCTAATCGCCTCCGAAATCCTTCAGTTTTCACAGCTTTAAGATTTCACAGATGAGGTTGAATTACCTATGGGAAATGACAGGTTCCGCTTGTCGAGCAAACAAAAAAGGCGGCCCCACACGAGGTGGGACCGCCATGGACCGGCGAGCAGGCGAACGCTAGAAGACCGGCGTGCCGCCCTGGGTCAGCTTCCAGTTGGTGGCCGCGAAGGCCGACGGGTCGATGGTGCCCTTGGCCGTGGCGTAGGCGATCATCAGGTCGCGGACCTGGTTGGTGGAGCTGTAGGCGGTCTCCGCGGCGGCGATGTGCGGGTAGCCCGAGCCGCCGTTGGCGCGGTAGTTGTTGACGGCGACGACGAAGACCTGGTCGTCGGCGACGGCGGTGCCGTTGTAGCTCAGGTTCTTGATGCGCGAGCCCTCGGCCGCCGCGATGTCGATCTCGTAGTCGACGCCGGCCGCCATGTCGTACATGTAGTCCCAGAAGCTGTTGGCGTTGGTGAGGGTGGCCGTGTCCACCGCCGTGCCGGACGGGACCTGGTGGTAGTACTTCGCCGCGTACTCCAGGTAGTCCTTGAGCTGGGCGCCGGTGAGCTTCTTGCCGTACAGGGTGTTCTCGTAGACGTACAGGCCCGCCACGTCGCGGATGGTCACGTCACCGGCCGGGATGGTGGCCGTACGGCTGAAGCACGCGGCCACCGAGATCAGCGGAAGTGCGGCGTCCGCCGCCGACAGGCCCGCCTTCACCGCGTCCATCTGGACCTGCTGGATGAAGTCGATGGCGGGGACGTCCTTCCAGCAGGCCTCGGCCGTCGACATCGCCGCGGTGCAGGTGCCGATCGCGGTGTTGACGTACTTGACGACCAACTGGTGGTCGGCGGTGAGGAGTTCGGTGATCCGCGGGTCCTCGGCGACCGTGTTGCTGTTCAGGGTGGTGGCGGTCTTCTTGGTGATCTTCCAGGAGTGGTCGACCAGTTCCAGCTCGAAGTCGAAGCGGGACAGGCGGTAGCCGTAGCAGTACGGCTCGGAGAGCAGGACGTCGTCGCCGGTCTCCGCGTTCTTCACCGTGTAGGTCGGGACGTCGACGTGGGTGTGGCCGACGAGGATCGCGTCGATGCCGGGCACCTGCTCGGCGACCAGGTTCGACGCGTTCTCCACGTAGGGGAGTTCGTCGCCCCACGAGGTCGAGCCGTCCAGGCCCGAGTGGTCGGTGAGGAAGACGACGTCGCAGCCGAGGGCGCGCAGCCGCGGCACGTACTTCTTCGCCTGCTCCACCAGGCCCGTGAAGGCCATCTTCCCGGAGACGTTGTCCTTGTCCCACAGGGCGATGCCCGGGTTGGTGAGGCCGAGGATGCCGACCTTGATGTCGGGGCCGTGCGGGACCTTGATGTGCTTGACGGTGTAGGGCCGGAAGGCCGGCTTCAGCGTCTTGGCGTCCAGGGCGTTGGCGCCGAGCAGCGGGAAGTCGCACTGCTTCTCGAAGGTGCGGACGACCTCGATGCCGTAGTTGAACTCGTGGTTGCCGAGGGCCGCCGCGTCGTAGCGCATCTCGTTCATGGCGATCGCCATGGGGTGCTTGGGACCGCGCTTGCCGTTCTTGCCGGTGATCGGGTCGACGCTCGCGAAGTAGGAGGCGAGCGAGGTGCCCTGGATGATGTCGCCGGCGTCGACGAGCAGGACCCGGTCCGCGCCCTTCTCCTTGCGGATGTTCTTCACCAGGGTGGCGATACGGGCGATGCCGTAGGTGTTGCCCTTGGAGTCCACGGGCGCCGCGTTGGTGTAGTAGTCCCAGTTGAAGACGTGGCTGTGCAGGTCGGTGGTGCCCAGGATGGAGAAGCTCCAGGTCTTGGGCGCCTTCGGCGGCTTGGCGTGGCCGTGGCCCGCCTCGGCGGCCTGGGCGGTGCCGGTACCGACGGTTCCCGCGACGGCCACGGCGGCGCCGGTGACGGCCGACTTCTGCACGAACTCACGGCGGTTCATGGGATTGACGGGCATTCAGGACTCCTGGAAAGGCGCAGAGGACGGGTGTGGCATGCGGGCCGCGGCGGGCTACCCGCGTAGATGCTGACCCTCACCCGTTACCGGCGTAACCACGGATGACCCAAGGGCCGGTCAAGGATTCCCAAGACCGGCCCAAATGAGTCCTGCAACCGCCGCTCTAGAGGAACGAGTTGATCTCGATCGTCTCGTCGCGGCCCGGACCCACGCCGATCGCGGAGATCGGGGCGCCGGACATCTCCTCCAGCGCCTTGACGTAGTCCTGCGCGTTCTTCGGCAGGTCCGCGAAGGACTTGGCCTTGGTGATGTCCTCGGACCAGCCGGGCAGGTTCTCGTAGATCGGCTTCGCGTGGTGGAAGTCGGTCTGGGAGTACGGGAGTTCCTCGACGCGCTTGCCGTCGATCTCGTACGCCACACAGACCGGGATCTGCTCCCAGCCCGTGAGGACGTCGAGCTTGGTGAGGAAGAAGTCGGTCAGGCCGTTCACGCGGGTCGCGTAGCGGGCGATGACCGCGTCGAACCAGCCGCAGCGGCGGTCCCGGCCCGTCGTCACACCCCGCTCGCCGCCGATGCGGCGCAGCGCGGCGCCGTCCTCGTCGAAGAGCTCGGTCGGGAACGGACCGGCGCCGACCCGGGTCGTGTACGCCTTGAGGATGCCGATGACCCGGGTGATCTTCGTCGGGCCGACACCGGAGCCGGTGCAGGCGCCGCCCGCGGTCGGGTTCGAGGACGTGACGAACGGGTACGTGCCGTGGTCGATGTCGAGGAGCGTGCCCTGGCCGCCCTCGAAGAGGACCACCTTGTCCTCCTCCAGGGCCTGGTTGAGGACCAGGACCGTGTCGGCGACGTACGGAGCGAGCTTCTCCGCGTAGCCGAGCAGCTCCTCGACGACCTGCTCGATCGCGATCGCGCGCCGGTTGTAGAGCTTGGTGAGCATCTGGTTCTTGACGTCGAGGGCCGCCTCGACCTTCTGGGTCAGGATCGACTCGTCGTAGAGGTCCTGGACCCGGATGCCGACCCGGTTGATCTTGTCGGCGTAGGTCGGCCCGATACCGCGCCCCGTCGTACCGATCTTCCGCTTTCCGAGGAAGCGTTCCGTCACCTTGTCGACGGTCACGTGGTACGGCGTGATGATGTGCGCGTTACCGCTGATCATGAGCTTGGACGTGTCGACGCCACGCTCGTTCAGACCGCTCAGCTCGGAGAGCAGGACCGACGGGTCGACGACGACACCGTTGCCGATGACCGGGACACACGTGGGCGAGAGGATTCCGGAAGGGAGCAGGTGCAGTGCGTACTTCTGGTCGCCCACGACGACCGTGTGGCCGGCGTTGTTGCCACCCTGGTAACGCACCACGTAATCGACGGATCCGCCTAGCAGGTCCGTCGCCTTTCCCTTGCCTTCGTCACCCCACTGAGCACCGAGCAGCACAAGTGCGGGCACGCGCGTACACCCCTTCCGGGCGGGGCATGTCCAAGGTCAGGGGCGTACGCGTAAGGTTCGTCGCCGCGTACCACCGCGACCGTCGTTGGCCGCACAACCGTCGGACCGGATGCCCCGGAATAGACGAAGCCCCTGGCGCAATAGCGCAAGGGGCTCTTGCACAGTGATGCTACCCGAGGAAGCGAGGCACGACCGAGGTGGCGACATTCGCGACGTCCGATCAGCTGCTGGTGATCATCGATCCGGCGGCACGGCAGACGGACGGTGAGTCCGTCCGGATCGCGAAAGACGTGCTCAGCGCGGGTGCGGCATCGAAGGTGTGCATGCCGGAGGGCCCCGAGGAATTCGCCCGCGTACTGGCCCGCCGGGGCTCACGCCGACCGGTGGTGGTCGGCGACGACAGCGCCCTGGTGCGTGCGGTGACCCTGCTGCACCGGCGCCGGGAGCTGGCGGGATGCGTGCTGTCGATGGTCCCGGTCGGGGGCCCGCTGGGCGTCGCGCACGCGCTGGGGGTGCCCACCGGCGCGGTGGCGGCGGCGCGGGCGGTCCTGGACGGGGTGGAGCGCCGGATGGACCTCCTCGTCGACGACAGCGACGGGGTGGTGCTGGGCGCGCTGCGGATCCCGCCGCTGACGGCCGTGGCGGAGGCTCCGGTGCCGGTGCCGGCCCGCGGGTGGCTGCGGCCGTACCAGCACCTCGTACGCTCCCTGTCGGCGCGCCCCGCCCCGGTCCCGGCCGTGCCCGGTCCGCCCGCGCGGCTGCGGGTGGAGGTCGACGGCCGGACGGTGGTGGACCTGGACCAGCCGGTGGAGGGCATCTCGGTGACCCCGGGCGGCCGCGACGGCCTCGCCGAGGTGGAGGTACGCCCGCTGTCCGTGGGCGCGGAGGCGACCCCGCTGCGGGCCGCGGGGCGGACGGTGACGGTGACGGGCGCGGACTTCCGCTACCGGGCGGACGGCGGGGTGGCGGGGCCGGTACGGCGGCGCACGTGGCGCGTGGTGGAGGGGGCTTGGGGGCTCACGGTGCCGGGGGTGGGGTGAGCCGTCACGCCTCGTCGGGTTCGTCGTCCGCTTCTGGGCGCTGGAAGCCAGAGGTGTCGAGTGTGCAGTCGAACGGCTCGGGCATCGGCAGCTTCTCGCCGAACGGCATCGTGCAGTGTGACTCGTAGCCCTTGGCCGAGGGCGTCCAGTACACAGTGGCCCGTTCTTCCTGCATGTCGAGGACGAGGTAGACCGGGATGCCTGCCCCGCCGTAGACACGAACCTTGTCAGTCAGATCGTCGTTGCGGGTGGAAGTGGAGGTCAGCTCAGCGACGAACGAGAGGGCCTCTCCGTCCAAGCGGTTGCTGGTCGTCCTGAACGCCTGTCGAGGGGCCGCATGGATGTCCGGCCCGTATGCCCGCTCGTCCCCCGGAAAGACGTAGAGAAACGGGCCGACGCTGATGCGGTGCCCTTGGGGCAGATGCGGCCGCAACTGATCGCAAATCAGCTCCATCGGGTCTTGGTAGTACCCCTTCGACCACGGCGACAAGACGATGCTCCCCCTGATGATCTCGGCCCTGTAGCCGGGCACGTCCAACTCGTCGAGGGTGTCCAGCAGATCCTCGAAGCTGTCGGGCTCGGTGCCGCTTATCGTCGGTCGCTCAGTCATCAACGTCATGATGCGCCCTCCCCCTCAGCTTGACCAGCCGCCACTCAGAGTATCCGATCGGTCACCTCTCCGTGATCGCTTTCGTCCTTCAGCCCCACCCCCGTCCGCCCCAGCTCCCGCGCCCTTCCCATCAGTGCCGCCAGCTTCTCCGCCGCCGTCTCGTAGTCCAGGCCCCGCGGCGGGCGGATGTTGCTCAGGCAGTTGCGGTCGGCGTCCGTCGTCACGCCCGGCACCGGCCGGTGGGTGAGGTACGCGCCCAGGGAGTCGGCCGCCGACATGCCGGGGCGTTCGCCGACGAGGACGACCACCATCGTGGCGTCCATCGCCGCCGCGACGTCGTCACCGAGGGCCACCCGGGCCTGTTCGGCGAGGACGACCGGCGCGATCCGCCAGCCCGTCAGCCGGGCCGCCGTCGCCCGCACCATCGCCGCCGCGTGCTCGTGCACGGCCCGGCTGGACAGCCCGTCGGCGACCACGAAGACGACGTCCGGGTCACCGCCGCGCGGCAGGTGCGCCCGGTCCACGGGGTCGAGCCGCCGTCCCAGGTCGGGGCGCTGGAGATACGTCAGCCGGTCACCGGCCGCGCTGCGCACCCGTACCGTCGGCATCCCGGGCAGCGCCGCCGCGACCAGGTCCGGCTCGAACGCCGAGTGCACCGCGTCCCGGGCCGCCGCGTGCGCGGCCTGGAGACCGAGCCGGTGCCGGGTGAGCAGCCCGGAACCGGAACGCCCGAGGCCGATCCGCGCCTGGGTATGACGCCGAAGCAACGGCCACAGCTCACCGAGCCCGACAGCCGCCGTACCGGCCATATCGGCTTTATCGGACATATCGGCCACGTCGACCGCGTCGGCGACAGCGGCCACGTCGGCAGTGCCGCGCACCCCTGCCCCCTCGGCCTCACCGGTCACACCCACCGCGTCGATCACCTCGGCCCTCTCGGTCACTTCGGTCGTCTCGCTCATGCGGCCAGTTCCCTTCCGATCGCGGTCAGCGGGTGGCCGGTGACCTCGCGCAGGCCGCCGGTCTCGTCCAGGAGGCCCATCGCGTCCAGCCATGCCTCGAACTCCGGGGCCGGGCGCAGGCCCAGTACCTCGCGCAGGTACAACGCGTCGTGGTACGACGCCGACTGGTAGTTGAGCATGATGTCGTCGCCGCCCGGCGTGCAGATCACGAAGGACGCGCCCGCGACGGCGAGCATGGTCAGCATGGTGGCGATGTCGTCGTCATCGGCGTCGGCGTGGTTCGTGTAGCAGATGTCCAGGCCCATCGGCAGGCCGAGGAGCTTGCCGCAGAAGTGGTCCTCCAGGGCGGCCCGCAGGATCTGCCGGCCGTCGTAGAGGTACTCGGGGCCGATGAAGCCGACGACGGTGTTCACCAGCAGGGGGCGGTAGCGGCGGGCCACCGCGTACGCCCTCGCCTCCACCGTCTGCTGGTCCACACCGTGGTGCGCGGCCGCCGACAGGGCGCTGCCCTGCCCGGTCTCGAAGTACATGACGTGGTCGCCGACCGTGCCCCGCCGCAGTCCGCGCGCCGCCTCGTACGCCTCGTCCAGGAGCCCCAGCGTCACGCCGAAGGAGGCGTTCGCGGCCTGGGTGCCGGCGATCGACTGGAAGACCAGGTCGACCGGGGCGCCGCGCTCCATCAGGTCCACGCTCGTGGTGACGTGGCAGAGCACGCAGGACTGGGTGGGGATCGAGTAGCGGGTGATCACGCCGTCCAGGAGCTCCAGCAGGTCGCGGACCGCCTTCGGGCTGTCGGTCGCCGGGTTGATGCCGATGACCGCGTCGCCGGAGCCGAGGAGCAGGCCGTCGAGCAGGGCGGCGGCCACCCCCGCCGGGTCGTCGGTGGGGTGGTTGGGCTGAAGGCGGGTGGCGAGGCGGCCGGGCAGGCCGATCGTGGAGCGGAACGCGGTGACCACCCGTACCTTGCGGGCGACGGCCACCAGGTCCGCGTTCCCCATCAGCTTGGACACCGCGGCGGCCATCTCCGGCGTCACCCCCGGCGCCACCGCGGCCAGCGCCCCGGTGTCCGCCGCCAGCAGCCACTCCCGGAACCCGCCGACCGTCAGCCCGGCGAGGGGCGCGAAGGCGGCCGTGTCGTGGGTGTCCAGGATCAGCCGGGTCACGTCGTCGTCCTCGTACGGGATCACCGGCTCGGTCAGGAAGGTCGCGAGCGGCACCTCGGCGAGCGCCCAGCGCGCCGCGACCCGCTCCCGCGCGCTCGCGGCGGCGAGCCCGGCCAGCCGGTCGCCGGAGCGTTCCGGGCTCGCGGCGGCCAGCAGGCGGGCCAGGGAGTCGAAGCGGTGGCGTTCGCCGCCGAGGGTGGCCGTGTACGTGGTCATGACGGCGACCGTACGAGCCGGGTGTTGCCGACAGGTTGCGTCCGAGTTCTAAAGGTCTGGTTGACAAACATTTAACGCCCGGACGCCGTCTGCCGACTCATTCGGCAGACAGAGTTCCGGTTCGGTACAGCCAGCGAACAGCAGGAGAGGGGCCACCCCGATGGCAGTGGACGAGGGAGTCGCCCCGGCGACGGAAACAAGCGGCGAGAGTACGGTTCACCGGCTCAAGCCCAACGCGATCGGTCTGCTCGGGGTGGTCTTCATGGCCGTCGCGACCGCCGCGCCGATCACCGCCATGACGGGCAACGTGCCCTTCATGGTGTCGTCGGGCAACGGCATCGGCGCCCCGGCGAGCTATCTCGTCGCAATGGTCGTCCTGGCGATCTTTTCCGTCGGCTTCACCTCGATGGCGAAGCACATCACGTCGACGGGCGCCTTCTACGGCTTCATCTCCTACGGGCTCGGCCGCACCGCGGGCCTCGCGTCGGGGCTGCTCGCCACCTTCGCGTACGTCGTCTTCGAGCCGGCGCTGATCGGTATCTTCTCGGTCTTCGCCAACACAACCCTGAAGGACCAGACCGGACTTGACGTCCCGTGGTGGGCGTTCGCGATCCTGATGCTCGCCATCAACGCGACCGGCACCTGGTTCGGCGTCAGCGTCGCCGAGAAGCTCCTCGTCGTCCTCCTCGGCACCGAGGTGACCGTCCTCGCGGCGATGGCCGTCTCGGTCGCCCTGCACGGCGGCGGCCCGCACGGCTTCACCTTCGGTCCGGTCAACCCGGTCAACGCCTTCAAGGGCACCTCGGCCGGCCTCGGCCTCTTCTTCGCCTTCTGGTCCTGGGTCGGCTTCGAGTCCACGGCGATGTACGGCGAGGAGTCCCGGGACCCGAAGAAGATCATCCCCAAGGCGACGATGATCTCGGTCCTCGGCGTCGGTGTCTTCTACGTCTTCGTCTCCTGGATGGCCATCATCGGCAACGGCGAGACGGAGGCCGTGAAGGCCGCCTCCTCCTCGAACCCGCTGGCCCTCTTCTTCAACCCGACCGAGCACTACGTCGGCCACTGGGCGGTCGTCCTCATGCAGTGGCTGATGATCACCGGCTCACTGGCCTGCGGCATGGCCTTCCACAACTGCGCCGCCCGCTACATGTACGCGCTGGGCCGCGAGGGTGTCCTGCCCAGGCTCCAGAACACCGTCGGCCGCACCCACCACCGGCACGGCTCCCCGCACATCGCGGGCCTGGTGCAGACACTGATCTCCGCCGTCCTGATCGCCGCGTTCTGGGTCGCGGGCAAGGACCCGTACAACGCCCTCTACGTCCTGCTCGCCATCCTCGGCACCATGGCGATCCTGGTCGTGCAGGCGGTCTGCTCGTTCGCGGTGCTGGTCTACTTCCGCAAGAACCACCCCGAGAGCCGGCACTGGTTCAAGACCTTCACCGCCCCGCTGATCGGCGGCGTCGCGATGCTCGCCGTGGTCGTCCTGCTGGTGTCCAACATGGGCGTCGCGGCCGGCGCGGAGTCCGGCTCGCTGCTGCTGAAGGCGACGCCGTGGCTGGTGGCCCTGGTGGCGGCGACGGGCGTCGGCTACGCGCAGTACCTCAAGCACCGGGCACCGGAGCGGTACGCGCTGCTGGGGCGGACGGTGCTGGAGGAGACGAAGGAACGCTGAACGCCGCCCCTTCGGAGGCGCGGGGAACTGCGCGCCCGGCCACGACGCTCCCGCAGGAACGTACCCACCTGCGGCCCGGCGGTGGGCTGGTCGCGCAGTTCCTCCCCCAGCCTTCGGCCGGGGGTACCCCCAGCGCCCCTAAAGGGGCGCGCTGCCGAACCGTTCTTCCCTGTGGGCCCGCCAGCGCTCCATCATCGCCGCGACCTCCGCGTCCACGAACTCGAAGAAGGCGAGCGTCTCGCTCAGCCGCCGCCCCGCCGGGGACTCGGCACCGAGGCTGCTCACACCCTCCCGCAGGGCACCCTCCCACCGCTTGATCACGGCTTCCCGGTTGGTGAGCGCCTCGTACCACTGGTCGCTGTGCACCCGGTACCGCTCCCGCCGCGAGCCCGGCTCCCGCTCGCGCGCGACCATGTGCTGCTGCGCCAGGTAGCGCACCCCGCCGGACACCGCCGCCGGGCTGACCTGGAGCTGTTCCCCCAGTTCCGCCGAGGTCAGGGTGCCCGAGTCGGAGGACAGCAGGGCCGCGAAGATACGGGCCGGCATCCGCTGCATCCCGGCCTCCACGAGCTGTGCCGCGAAGGACTCGACGAACTTCGACACGGCCTCCGCGTCCCGGCCGCCGGCTGTTTCCGTCATGGGCTCACCCTATCCGAGCTTCAGACGATTCCTTAACTTCACAATTTTCTGAAAGAAGCGTACGTTCTGAACCATGACGAAGGCCATCACGGTCGCCGGACTCCACAGGTCCTTCGGCCGCAACCGCGCCCTGACCGGCCTCGACCTGACCGTCGAGACCGGTGAGGTGCACGGCTTCCTCGGTCCCAACGGCGCCGGGAAGTCGACCACGATCCGGGTGCTGCTCGGCCTGCTGCGCGCCGACTCGGGCGCCGCGCGGATCCTCGGCCGCGATCCCTGGACGGACGCCGTGGAGGTGCACCGCCGGATCGCCTACGTCCCCGGAGACGTCACCCTCTGGCGCAACCTCTCGGGCGGCGAGGTCATCGACCTCTACGGCAGGCTGCGCGGCGGCCTGGACGCGCGCCGCCGCGCCGAACTGGTCGACCGCTTCGAACTGGACCCCACGAAAAAGGGCCGCACGTACTCCAAGGGCAACCGGCAGAAGGTCGCCCTGGTGGCCGCCTTCGCCTCCGACGCCGACCTGCTGATCCTCGACGAACCGACCTCCGGCCTCGACCCCCTGATGGAGGAGGTCTTCCAGCGCTGCGTGGCGGAGGAGCGCGACCGGGGCCGTACGGTCCTGCTCTCCTCGCACATCCTCAGCGAGGTCGAGGAACTCTGCGACCGCGTCAGCATCATCCGGGACGGCCGGACCGTCGAGTCCGGCTCCCTCGCCGACCTGCGCCACCTCACCCGCACCAGCGTGACCGCCGAACTCGCGGGCCCGCCAGACGGGTTGGCACACCTCCCCGGCGTCCACGACCTCGACGTGCAGGGCCGGCGCATCCGGCTCCAGGTCGACACCGGCCAGCTCACCGCCGTACTCCGCGCGCTCTCCGAGACCGGCGTCCGCTCCCTCACCTCCACGCCACCGACCCTGGAGGAGCTGTTCCTGCGCCACTACCAGGACGAGGCGGCCGCACGATGAGCGCCCTCACCGGCCTCACCGGCACCGGCACCCTGCTGCGCTTCGCCCTCCGCCGCGACCGCGTGACGACCCCGGTGTGGATCGCGGTCAACGCGCTGATGGTCCTCTCCATGCCGAACACCCTGCGCACCCTTTACGGCACGGCGGCCGAACGCTCCGATCTGGTGAGCCAGTTGCAGACCAACGCCGCCTTCCGCGCCCTGATCGGCCCGCTGTACGGCACCTCGCTCGGCGGCCTGACGGCGTGGCGGGTGGGTGTGTACGCCGGTCTTCTCACCGCCGTGACCAGCCTGCTCGTCGTCGTCCGCCACACCCGCGACGAGGAGGAGTCCGGCCGGGCGGAACTCGTGGTGTCGGGCGCGGTGGGCCGCGGGGCGTCGTTGGCCGCGGCCCTGCTGGCGGCGGGGGCGGCCAACGGGGTGGTGGCCCTGCTCGTCACCGTCGGCCTGGCGGGGCAGGGGGCGGCCGGGGCGCTCGCCTTCGGCCTCGGCCTGGCCGCGACCGGCATGGTGTTCGCGACGACGGCGGCGATCGCCGCCCAGCTCACCGAGAGCGCCCGCCTGGCGCGGGGCCTGACCGCCGCCGTCCTGGGCGCGGCCTTCGTGCTCCGCGCGGCGGGCGACGCGGCGACGGCCGACGGGTCGTCGGTATGGACGTGGTTCTCCCCTCTCGGCTGGCTGGAGAACCTCCGCCCCTTCGCCGCCGAACGCTGGTGGGTACTGCTCCTGTTCACGGCCGCGGTGCTGGTACAGGCCGCGGTGGCCTACGCCTTGGCCGGACGGCGCGACCTCGGCATGAGCTTCCTCCCCACCCGCCCCGGCCCGGCCGTCGGCCGCCTCGGTTCCGCCGCCGGGCTCGCCTGGCGGCTCCAGCGGGGCGCCGTGCTCGGCTGGTCGCTCGGGTTCTTCCTGGCCGGGGTGGTCTTCGGCGACCTGGCCCAGGGCGCGGCCGACCTGGTCGGCGACAACGACAACGCCCGGCAGATCTTCGAGCGGATGGGCGGCCGGAGCGGGCTGACGGACGCGTTCCTCGCCTCGATGGCCGGGATACTGGGCCTGGTCGCCGCGCTGTACGTCGTCGCGTCCGTCCTCCGCCTGAGCAGCGAGGAGACCTCGGGCCGCGCCGAGCCCCTCCTGGCCTGCCAGGTGAGCCGCCTGCGCTGGGCGGCCGGCCATCTGACGATCGCCTTCGGCGGCGCGGCCCTGCTCATGCTGCTCGCCGGGACGGGCCTCGCGGTCGGCTACGGCAGGCGGGCCGGGCCGGTCCTGGTCGCCTGCCTGGTACAGCTCCCGGCGGTATGGGTGATCGGCGGCCTGGCGCTGCTCCTGTACGGCGTGGCACCTCGTCTCTGCGTCCCCGCCTCCTGGGGCGTCGCGGTGGCGGTGCTGCTGATCGGCTGGGTCGGCCCGGCGCTGAACGCCCCGCAACTCGTCCTGGACCTCTCCCCGTTCGGCCACCTGCCCAAGCTGCCGGGCGGCGGGATGGAGTGGGGGCCGGTGGCGGCCCTGCTCGGGCTGGCAGCGGTACTGGCGGGTGCGGGGCTGGCGGGGCTGCGGAGGCGGGACCTCACGGTCTGAGGGGCGGGCGGGGTGCAGCCGTCCGACGGCCCGCCCGCCGGGTCTTCCCGCCCGTCACGGACACACGCGGGACGGACGACGGGCGTTGCCGGACGGCGTGGCCGGGGGCCGGACCGCAGCGCCCGACACAACCACCGTTCAGGGCAGGGCAATTGGCGGCAAGAGGTGGTGTACTGCAATACATGCGGCTTACGCGCGATACGCGGGACACGCTGCTCATGGGTGCGGCCGCCGGAGGGTTCCCGGCGGTGCTCCTCCTCGTCACCGAGTTGTTCGTGCGCATGCCGTGGCAGTGGAAGGTGCCCCTCCCCGCCGCCGCATTCGTGTTCGGGCTTCTGTTCGCCGCCATGTCGATGGGCGACGAGGAGCGCGCCGCGGACCGGCGGGAGAACAGCCGCGTGATCCTGCTCGCCTGGGCATGCCTCAACGGGGGGCGTTGCGCGACCGACCGGGCGGCGTTCACCGCCGACGGGGAAGGGTGGGAGCTGCCGGCAAGCCCGCACTTTCGCGGCTCGCTGCTGGCCGTGGGCCACCGGGACGGTGTCGAGGTGGGCATCAGCTGCTCCACGCACCGGGACCCCGAGACGGGCTCCGATCAGCCCATGACGGTCCTGGTCCGCCTCTCCGAGGAACGGTCGCCCGCACGGGTGCACCACCGGAAGATCCACCGACTGGGCCTGGGGCAGCACGTGGAGTCGGTGGCGATGGACGGCCGGGAGCTGTGGGTGCGGTTCGAGGGCTGGCCGAGTGATTTCACGGAGCTGAACGCGCAGGTCGACGCAGCCGTTCGGCTGGCGGCGAGGACGCAGGAGACGTGACGCGGACGCCGACTCCGCCGCCGGCTCGGCTCCCGGCGAGGAGACGCCCGGTGTGTGGCAGATCGCGCCGATGACGAGCGGACCTGGCCGGTGCGAAGCTGTTGAGGACATGTCGTAGCGTCACGTCAGCGTGTCGGCAGGTGGTCTTGTGAAGGCAGAGTCAGCCGGCATGCTCGTCGCCGCCTCGGTGCAGGACTCGTCGGCGTCGGCAGCGCGCGGTGTCGCGACCATGGCGCTGCTCGTGGTGGGCCTGGGGGTGATGGTCGCGGGGTTCATCATCGGCGAGGACTCCGCGGACGGCGATCGCGCGTGGCTGGTCTGGCTCTGGTGCGGGTTTTCGCTGATCGGGGCGGCGACCGCGCTCGTCTCCCTAGTCGTCGCCTTCTGGTACGCGGTGGTCTGCGCCGGGGGCGCCCTGCTCCTGGCGGCCCTGCGGGGGCTGTTCCTGCTGTGGGAACTCGCCGCCGAAGTCGCCGAAGACAGTCCGCTGCCCTACGGCTTCAGCGGCGTCGGCGTCGGCGCCGTCTGCCTTGCCGGGGCCGTCGTCGGTGCCGTGACGGGTCACCCCTGGCCGGCGCTGTTCGCACTCGCCGCCGGCGTCACGCTGATCGGTCTGGCCGCCCTGTTTCTCGTTGAAAAGGGCTGTTCGGAGCTGACACGGGGTCAGGCGACGGCCGTCTTCACCGTCGGATTGCCCGTGACCCTGCTCGGCGGTCTCGCCCTGCTCGTCCTCGGACCGCTCGTGGCGCTGACCACCTCCGGGGACGTCTTCCACCGAGTGCTCTACGGCGGGGTCATCGCCGCCTTCGGGGGACACGGGCTCTGGGCCTCCGGCGAACTCTCCACCCTCCACGACCGGTACCGCGAAACCTCATGAGGTGACCACTGCGGGCAGAACAGCTAGCCCACCGTCACCCGCAGCCCCTCCAGCCCCCGGATCACGAAGTTCGGCTTCCGGTCCGGCTCGGCCGCCAGGGTCAGGGTCGGCGCCCGTTCCAGCAACGCCGTCATGGAGGCGGCCAGTTCGATACGGGCCAGCGGGGCGCCGATGCAGTAGTGGATGCCCGCGCTGAAGGAGATGTGCGGGTTGTCGCGGCGGGTGAGGTCGAGGTGGTCGGGGCTCTCGAAGACGGCCGGGTCGTGGTTGGCGGAGCCGAAGAGCATGGCGATCTCGGCGCCGCGCGGGACCGTCGTCCCGTCGATCTCGATGTCGTCCAGCACCCAGCGTTCGAAGAGCTGGAGCGGGGTGTCGTAGCGCATCAGCTCCTCGATCGCGGTGGGGACCAGGGAGTGGTCGGCGCGGAGGGCGGCGAGCTGGGCGGGGTGGCGGAAGAGCGCGTACCAGCCGTTGACCGTGGCGTTGACGGTCGCCTCGTGACCGGCGTTGAGGAGCAGGACGGCGGTGGAGATCATCTCCTGCTCGGTGAGCCGGTCGCCCTCGTCGTGCGCCTCGATCAGCCCGGAGACCAGGTCGTCGCCGGGCTCCTTGCGCCGCTCGGCGATGAGCTCCCGCAGGTAGTCGGAGAACTCCACGGAGGCCCGGACCGCCTTCGCCGCCGTGTCCTCGGACGGGCTCAGCTCGTACATCCCGCAGATGTCCGCCGACCAGGGGCGGAGCGGGGCGCGGTCCGCCTCCGGGATACCCAGCATCTCGGCGATGACGGCGACGGGGAGGGGCTCGGCGACATCGGTGAGCAGGTCGCCGCCGCCCCGCCGGACCAGGCCGTCGACCAGCTCACCCGCGAGTTCCGCCACGTACGGCTTGAGCCGCTCGACCGTGCGCGGGGTGAACGCCTTCGACACCAGGCGGCGGATACGGGTGTGGTCCGGCGGTTCGAGGTCGAGCATGCCGTGGTCGTTGAGCGTGTGGAACGGCTCGTGCTCCGGCGCGGGCGCGGTCCGCCCGAAGTCCTCGTGCGTGAACCGGTGCTGGTACGTCCGCCCCAGCCGCCGGTCCCGCAGCAGCGCCGAGACGTCGGCGTGGTGCGGAACCAGCCACTGGTCGGTCCGCTCGAAGTACTGCACCCGGCCCCGGGCACGGAGTTCGGCATAGGAGGGGTACGGGTCGGCCAGGAAATCCGGGTCCCAGGGGTCGAAGGCTGTCATGGACGGACGTTAGACCGCCGGTCCCCTTTCTGACCAGGGGTGTCTCAGGTCACCCGGCGTGATGCTGCTCCAGTAGCTTTCGGCGGGGCCAGTAGCTTGCCGACTCCGGACCCGGGACCTGCCCGGGATCGCGGTGCGGGCCGACGGCGGCAGAGGGCTCGCCCTCGTCCGGGCCTGCTCCGACCTGTGGGGCTGGCAGCCGCTGTCCAGGTTCGGCAACCGGGGCAAGTACGTGTGGTGCGAACGTGCCGCGACGTGAGACGCCGCCTAGTGCCAGCCGTGCCCGGACCCGGGGACCGTCACCGGCTGACCGCGGAAGCATCCGAGGGAGTAGGGGTACTCGCCGTTGAGGTGGTAGTGGTACATGACGACCTTCCTGCCGTCCCACATGATCGTGTGGGTGTGGCCGTGACAGACGTCCAGGTCGCTGTTCTTCACGATCTTCCCGTCCTCGCCGCGCGGGCCGAAGATGCCGAAGCCGTCGATGGCGTATCCCACCAGCGGGGAGTGCCGGGGGCGGGAAGGGGTGTTCGTGGGCGCCTTCGAGGACCTGCTGCCGAAGCAGGTCTGCGAGGGGCCGTGGTAGTGGTACTGGGTGTCGTACGGATGGCCCCAGCAGCGGTCCAGCGGCAGCGCCGCGTTGGGGTCGACCGGTCGGTCCTGCGCGTCGGTGGCCACCTCCAGGTGGAAGGTACCGCCTGCCAGGGCCATCCCGGTCGTCAGCTGGTCGATGCAGGTGGGCCGGGCCCGAACAGAGGGGTCGCGTGGCACGGTGACGTCGAGGTTCCACGGCTCGATGGGGATCGCGGCGGCGTTGGGGTAACCGTGCGCGGGGATCTCCGCGTAGTACTGGTAGGCGGGGGTGCCCTGCTGGACGGGGAAGCGCCCGGTGGAGTGGTCCGGGAGGCCGTTGCCCTGGAAACGCCGCCCGGTCCCGGTCGTCGTCACCTTCAGGTACTTGTGCCAGTGCATGGTCCCCGACACGAACGGGCGCTTGCGTACGTCGATCACACCGTGCGCGTCGATCCACGGCCGGTCTGGGCGGGTGAGGGTCCCCCCTTTGCAGGCGAAGAGGGTGTCGCGTCCGGGTGCGGCGATCGACGTGCCGGTGGCGGGTGTGCGCAGGCGGGTGATGAGGGTGCCGTCCGCCC
This sequence comes from Streptomyces fuscichromogenes, assembly GCF_014645815.1. Lineage (GTDB taxonomy): Bacteria > Actinomycetota > Actinomycetes > Streptomycetales > Streptomycetaceae > Streptomyces > Streptomyces fuscichromogenes. The sequence goes on from NZ_BMML01000006.1 coordinate 305,701, forward strand.
CGCCCCGGGGTGCTTCTTCGGCCGCCCGCACGGGATGCGGCGCGGCCGTCGGCACGGTCCCGGGGCCGCTCGGGGCCGTCGACGGGCCCAGCAGCGAACAGGCGGCACCGGCCGCGAGGGCGACGGATCTGAGTACGCCGTACATGCACGCTCCCCATCTCGGCAAGGAAGAGGCGGGCAGCGAACCGGTGTCCCGGTCCGGTTCCCGCCGCCCGGCTCACCTCATCACGCGCGGCTGGCGACGCCCCGCCGACATGTACGCGCGTTCGGGTGAGCCCGCGTCCGCGGCGGGACGCACCGCCGCCCGCCGGCGGCACGGGGCGGCCTGGCGGGCGGTGGGGTGTGAATGACGGGGTTTCGGGTGCGCCCGGCGTCAGGGCGTGTAGCGCCGGTCTGCCAGGGACTGTGTGCGGTCGGTCGGGGGCCAGGGCGGTGGGGCCGGGACGGTGGCGGGGGCCGGCTGGTCGGCCCAGTTGCGCTGGCCGCCGACGACCTCGGGGTCGAACATGACGATCGCCGCCGCGAGGACCAGGGCCGCGACCGGGCCGGCCAGCATGACCAGCAGGAAGGCCAGCAGGCTCGTCGAGGACTGGCCGCCGGACTGCGCCTGGGGGACGTGCACGCTCACCGCGGCCATGCCGGTGTAGTGCATGGTCGCGACGGCCGCACCCATCACCAGGCTGGCGCCGACGGTCGCCCAGACCGCGCTGATCGACACCGCCGCCCAGAGCGCGGCGGTCGCGGCGACCACGGCGATCACCACGGAGAGGACGACGACCGTGGTGTCGTAGTGCACGGTGCCGCCGGTGTTCATCGCGGTCATGCCGAGGTAGTGCATCGCCGCCACGCCGAGACCGGTCAGGACACCGGCGATGCCCAGGGTGACGGGGCCCGAACCCCGGTAGCCGACCAGGAAGACGCCGACCGCGACCACCCCGATGGCGACGAACAGGCTCAGCACCGTCCGGCCCGTGTCGTAGCTGACCAGAGCGCCGTCCACGCTGAAGCCGATCATCGCGATGAAGTGCATGGTCCAGATGCCGCACCCGAGGGACACCGCACCCAGGGCAAGCCAGCCGAAACGTTTCTCCCCATGCCCGCGGCCGATCGAACGGGTCGTGCAGCGCAGCGCCAGCACGGCACCCAGGCATGCCATCAGGTAGGCGGCTATCGGAGTTACCAGTCCGTAGTGGAACTCGGACACGTCAGCGGTCATCGCGGCAACTTTCTTCGCGCGAAACGGGGACGGGGGGCGGAAGGGGACGACTGCGGCTCCCGCCGGGGAAACGGGAGTGGGAGGCAAAAGGACGGAATCAGCCATGTGGCTGATTCCTTCACCATTCAAACACAACTTACGCGCACTGTGTCCACTCCTGTACCGCCCGCGATCGAATCGCAACAACGACCGTGCGCATGGCATGTGCGTCGCTCCGTGCTACCCCGGCGTCACCAACCGCGCCTCGTACGCGAACACCGCCGCCTGGGTACGGTCCCGCAGGCCCAGCTTCACCAGGATCCGGCTGACGTGGGTCTTGACGGTCGACTCGGCCACCACCAGGCGTTCGGCCATCTCCGCGTTGGACAGACCCTGGGCGATGAGGACCAGGACCTCCGTCTCGCGGTCGGTGAGGTCGCCGTAGGCCGCGTGGGCGGTGGGCATCAGGCGCGGGGTGCCGGAGAGTTTCGAGAACTCGGTGATCAGGCGCCTGGTCACCGAGGGGGCCAGCAGGGCCTCGCCGGACGCCACCACCCGCACCCCGTCGGCAAGCTGACGGGCCGAGGCGTCCTTGAGGAGAAAGCCGGAGGCCCCGGCACGCAGCGCCTGGTAGACGTACTCGTCCAGGTCGAAGGTGGTCAGCACCAGGACCTTCGCCGCACCGTCGGCGGCCACGATCTCCCGGGTCGCCTCGATGCCGTTCAGCTCGGGCATGCGGATGTCCATCAGGACCACGTCCGGGGCGAGTTCACGGACCCGGTCCACCGCCTCCCGGCCGTTGACCGCCTCGCCGACGACCTCGATGTCCGGCATCGCGTTCAGCAGGACCGAGAAGCCCTCACGCACCATCATCTGGTCGTCGGCGATCAGTACGCGGATGGTGCCGTCGGTCATGCGTCACCTTCACCGGTGGTGGCGGGGACGGGGAGGAACACCGTCACCTCGTAGCCGCCCTCGGGCGTGGCGGCCGCCGTCATCTCGCCGTTCAGCATCGAGACCCGCTCCCGCATGCCCGTGAGGCCGTGGCCGGCGCCGGGTGAGGGCTTGATGAGGGCGGGCCGCGGCGGGGGACCGTTGACGACACGCAGGCCCAGGCCGCCGATGACATAGCCGATCTCGACGCCGGCGCCCGCCCCCGGCGCATGACGCAGGGTGTTGCTCAGCGCCTCCTGGACGATGCGGTACGCCGACAGCTCCACGCCCTGCGGGAGTTCACGCACCGCTCCGGTGACCGTCTTGCCGACGGGCAGGCCCGCCTCCCGCACGTTGGCGAGCAGCGCGTCCAGGTCGGCGAGGGTGGGCTGCGGGGCGTCCGGCGCCTCGTAGTCCGCGGCGCGGACCACGCCCAGCACGCGGCGCAGTTCGGTGAGCGCCGCCACCGCGTTCTCCCGGATCGTGGCGAACGCCTTCTCCAGCTCCGGCGGCGGGTTCTCGACACGGTAGGGGGCGGCCTCCGCCTGGATGGCGACCACCGACATGTGGTGCGCCACCACGTCGTGCAGCTCACGGGCGATCGTCGTGCGCTCCTCCAGCAGGGTGCGCCGGGACCGCTCCTGCGCCGTCTCCGTCTGCTGCGCGGTGACCGTCTGCTCGGCCTCCCGGCGGATCTGCCGGACGGAGGCGGCGAGCATGGATATCGCGGAGGCGACCAGCATCGACGCGACGTCGTTTCCGTCGCGGCTCGCGCCGAAGAGCGAGAGGGCCATGAAGCCGTAGAGGGCGGTGATCACCCACATCCAGGCCGCCGTCCGCGGCCGGGTGCGGACGGCGACCACCGTCAGCACCACCAGGTGGGACAGGAAGCTGCCCGCCGCCCAGGGCCAGTCGTCCCAGGAACTGCTCAGCACGGCGCCGACCCAGGTCCCGGCGAGGGACAGCCAGAACGCGGCGACCGGACGCGCCAGCGTCAGCAGCACCGGCGCCAGCGCGAACAGCCCCGCCACCAGGGCCCCGAACTCCCCCAGCGAGGGGTCCGTGGCGGACACCAGCAGCGCCGCCCCGCCGGCCGCGACCACCGCGAGATGCGGGGCCCAGACGGCGTACTCCCGCCACCGGACGGGAAGGCGGCGGACGAACGGGCGGTCCATGCTCATCCGGGGCAGCGGACGGTAGGCGAAGGCGTCCTGGAACAGGTCCTGCCGCAGTCTGCGCAGGGCGTCCAGCGCCGCCCGGACCTCCGGGCTGCGCGGCTTGTACGGTGCGAACGCGCCGTCCGGCCGCTCCGGCGGCAGCGGCTGCGTGTGGGTCGTCTCGGTCACGTACCCGACCGTAGGCGGAGGAGGGGGTAGCCGTCGTCACCAGTGAGGTGGGTCCTCGGGCATCCTTCTCAGGTACTACGCGGAGCAGCGGCAGGCCGGTGCCGGTCAGTATCCGGAGGGCCGTACCAGCCCGGACTCGTAGGCGAACACCGCGGCCTGGGTGCGGTCCCGCAGGCCCAGCTTCACCAGGATGCGGCCCACATGCGTCTTCACGGTCTGCTCGGCGACCACCAGCCGCTCGGCGATCTCCGCGTTCGACAGGCCCTGCGCGATCAGGGTGAGGACCTCCGTCTCGCGCCCGGTCAGATCGCCCACGCGCACCTTCAGCGGGGCCCGTACCCCGCCCCCGTCCAGCTGGGAGAACTGGGCGATCAGCCGCCGGGTGACGACGGGCGCGAGCAGCGCGTCGCCGGCCGCCACCACCTGCACCGCCTCCGCCAGTTTGTCCGCGGACGCGTCCTTGAGCAGGAACCCGGACGCGCCGGCCCGCAACGCCTCGTACACGTACTCGTCCAGGTCGAAGGTGGTGAGCACCAGCACCCTGATGTACGGGCGTTCGCCGGTGATCCGGCGGGTGGCCTCGATGCCGTTCAGCTCGGGCATGCGGATGTCCATGAGGACGACGTCCGGGGTGAGTTCGGCGACCTTGGCCACCGCGTCCAGACCGTCCACCGCCTGGCCGACCACCTCGATGCCGGGCTGGGCGTTCAGCAGCACGGTGAAACCCTGCCGGACCATCTGCTGGTCGTCGGCGATGACCACGCGGATGGGGTCGCCGCTGCTGCTCGTCATGCGTGGTCGTCCTTCGGGTCGGGGGCACCGATGGTGCCGGAGGTGGGGTCCGCGGTGGGGCCGGGTACCGGGCGGGCGCCGGGTGCGGCGGCCGGGAGCTCCGCGAAGACCCGGTAGCCGCCGTCCGGCCGACGGCCCGCCGTCAGCGACCCGCCGAGCATCGCGGCCCGCTCCCGCATGCCGAGCAGCCCGTGCCCGGCGCCCGGCGACGGCGGCGCGGGCCCGTCCGGCCGGGAGTTCGCCACGGACACCAGGAGTCCGTAGGGGATGTACTCGATCTCGACATGCGCGGTCGCCCCCGGCGCGTGCCGCAGGACGTTGCTCAGCGCCTCCTGCACGATCCGGTACGCCGACAGCTCCACGCCCGACTGCATCGGGCGCCGCTCGCCGTTGATCCGGGCGGTGACGGTCAGACCGGCCGCCCTGGTGTTCTCGACCAGCGTGTCCAGCCGGTCCAGGGTGGGCTGCGGGCTGTGCGGACCGGTGCCGGGGACGTCGGGCGCGTCCTCGTCGGGGCTCTCGGAGCGCAGCACGCCCAGCACTCTGCGCAGTTCGGTCAGCGCCTCCAGCGCGTTCTGCCGGATGCCGTCGAGGTTCTCGCGCAGTTCGTCCGACGGGTTCTCCACCAGGTGCGGGGCGACCTGGGCCTGGATGGAGATGACCGACATGTGGTGGGCGACCACGTCGTGCAGCTCGCGCGCGATCCGGCTGCGCTCCTCCAGCAGGGTGCGCCGGGCCCGCTCCTCCTCGGTGAGCGAGGCCTGCCGGCCGAGTTCCGCGCGTGCCTCACGGCGGCCCCGCAGCGCCGTGCCGAGCGCCACCACGATCGCGGCCAGCACGACGGTGACCACCGAGGTGGACTGGTGCGGCGGTGCGCCCCAGACGCCGTCGAGAAGCCAGGTGACCACCACGGTCACGGCCAGTGCCTCGAAGGCCACCCGGGCCCGGACCCGCAGCGTGAGCAGCAGCAGGACCAGCAGCTGCGCGATGATCCCGGCCACGGTCCAGGGCCAGGTGAACAGGACCACCGGTGTCGTGCCCAGTCGGCCGTGCAGGGTGATGGCGCCCACCAGCATGGCCCCCGTCGACAGCCACCAGGCCGGGACGGGCCGCCACATCGCGAGCAGCACGGCGCCGCCCGGGGCGAAGCCGAGCAGAGAGGCGAGACCAGCGCCCAGGTGCCCGTTGTGCTGGAGCTGCGCGACGCCGCCGATCGTGATGCCGATGGCCGCCACCCACAGCACTCCGTGCGGCAGCCAGCGCAGCCACACGGAGGGCGGCAGCGGGTCCAGGCGCACGGAGCACAGGTCGTCGCGGAGTGTCCGCAGCCAGCGCAGCACGCGGTCGGTCCCGATCCACTCCGCCCGCCGGGTCCGCGTCTCCGTCACAGCGGTCAGCCTAGACACGACGCGCTTTCGCCGGTGCGGCCCGATCGGACGAGGAGTGGGTGCGTACCACCCGCGGGCGGATCCGGGGGCGGCCGCGCTCGTAGGTGTGGAACGCCGCCCAGCAGACGGTGAGCGTCAGGGCGAAGGCCGGCAGCCAGAGCAGGCGGGCCGCGACCCAGGTGAGGCCGTCGGGGGGTGTGTGCAGGCCGGGCAGGCGGCCGAGCAGAAGGCCGGTGGCCGTGGTCGCCATCAGCGCCGTCTGGTGCCAGAGGAAGATCGTCATCGCGGAGAGGTTCACGAAGGCCACCGCCGCCCAGGCGAGCGGCCTGCGCATCGCACGACGCAGCCGCTCGCGCAGGAGCAGGGCGAGGCCGCACTGCGCCAGGCCGAAGGTGACGGCGGCCAGGGTGGGCGGGTCGAGGTTGGAGACGGCCGAGCCGGGGACGCCGACCATCGAGGCGGGATAGCCCGCGCAGGCGACGAGCCCGGCCGTCGCCGCCGTACCGCCGAGGAGCAGGACCCAGCCGGCGCGCGGGCGGTCCAGTTCGCCGCGGGCCCAGGCGGCGCCCAGGGTGTACGGCACCAGCCAGCCCGCGGCCAGGTTCACCCAGCCGAGGGCGGCCGGGGCGCCGAAGCCGAAACGGAGAACGTCCACGTGAAGGACGACGGCCAGCGGCCACAGCGGGTTGAGCCGGGCGACGAGCGGGGTCGCCGCCGTCAGCGCCGCGAAGACGACGAGGAACCAGAGCGGGGACAGGGCGAGCTTGCCGAGGGTGCGGACGGTCGTGACGTCGGTGCCGGAGAGGAGCAGGGCGGTGGTCGCGATCGTCCAGAGGACGAGGAGCGCGGCCACCGGCTTGAAGAGGCGGGACAGGCGGGCCGTCAGCCAGCGGCGGTAGGGGGTGCCCTTGGCCTGGGCCGAGGCGTGGCCGCGGGTGGCGACATGACCGCCGACCAGGAAGAAGACGGCCAGGGTCTGGAACACCCAGGAGATCGGGGCCAGCCACGGCATGTGCTGGAGAGGACTGCCGGTGTGCAGCCTGCCGCCGTCCGCCACCAGCGCGGTGACCAGCCAGTGGCCGAGGACCACGCCGAGGACGGCAACCGCGCGGAGCGCGTCCACGGCTCGGTCGCGGTCGGGTGGGGTGGCGTCGTGCACACGGAGCGCCAGGTGTCGTACGGGGCCCATGGGGTTCGACAGGCTGAGCGTCGGCGTCCTACGCACGGGTGACCTCCGTTGTCTCGCCGAGGACGATCCGGGCGAGGTTGGCCAGGGAGGCCGAGCCCGGGGTGAAGTAGTCGCTGTGGCCGCCGGGTCCCGCCGCGAAGACACGGGCGCCGAAGGCCGGGGACACGGGGTCGGCGCCGAAGCCGACGGTCGTGCCGAAGAGGTCGGCGTGCAGGTGCGGGACCTCGGCTATCCAGTCGGATGCTCCCCGGCCCGCCCAGACGCGGGCGGAGGTGTGCAGGTCCGCGGCCGAGTCGGCGCCGGTGCCGGGACTGCCGACCAGGGCGATGTCGGTGACGCCGAGGCCGGTGAGGGTGGGGGCGGCGCGGGCGCAGACCACCGTGCCGTAGGAGTGGCAGAGGAGCGCCACGGAGGCCGGGCCGGGGGCGGTGAGGGTGCGGAGTTCGCGGATGAACGCGCGCAGCCGCGGGGCGGCTCGGCCGGCCCGCCCCGGGGTGAGCACCGTGGTGCTGATCGTGGCGGGGGTGCGGTAGCCGAGCCAGGCGACGGCCGCGGTGCGGGTGTCGCCGGGTGCCTCCCGGGTGAGGCGCCGGTACAGGGACGCCGCCATGGTGCGGAAGCGGGCGTAGGTGTCGAGGGTGGTGTCCGAGCCGGGGACGAGCACGGCGACGCGGGTCGCGTGGGTCACGTCGCCGAAGACCTCGGTGACCTGGCCGTCGCCTCGGGCGTCGAAGCGGAGAAGCCGCCGGGAGGGGGACGCGAGGGCGCGGTCAGCGGCGGCGCGGTCGGTGTCGCCGTGGGCGGCGGCCATCCGGGCGGCCTCGGCGGCGTCCGCGCGGTTGGCCTCGTAGGCGGTGGCGAGGGTGGCCGGGGTGAGGCGGTCGGGGAGGGCGGCCGGTGGCGGGGCCGGGATCCGGGGCCGGGCAGCCGCGGAGAGGGGGAGGACCACGGCGGCGGTGAGCAGGGCGGCGAGCAGGGTGCGGTGCAACCGCCCGCGCCGGCGTGCCCGTTGTCGCTGCCTCCGTCGCTCCCCGGTCACCGCCGTCATGGTCGGTCCCCCCGCTCAGTCCGCCCGGCCGTCGGGCTTGTCTGATCGGGAAATTACGGAGCCGACCGTGTCGCTCGCGTCCCGCCTGAGAACTCACCTTGCGGGTAGCTCTCAGGTACTACGGGTATGTGAGGGGGCAAGACGTAGGGGTCCCGGAGGCTCAGAGGCGCCCCGGCCAACGGACCACGCCCGGCCGTCGGACCACACCCCGGGCGGCGGACCACACCCCCGTCATCGGATCGGCCGGGCTCACCAGGCCAGTTGGGCGATCTCCTCCGCCACCACCGCGCAGGCGTCCGCCGCCGGGTCGATGAGCGGGAAGTGACCGACGTCCTCCAGGAGCGTCAGACCCACCACCTCGCCCGCCTTGGCCGCCGCCTCCGCGTAGGACTCGGCGACCGCGTGCGGGACGACCACGTCCGTACGGCCCTGGACCAGGGTGGTCGCGATGCCGGTCGGAAGCAGCAGCGCCGGGTCGGCATACCGCTGACGGTCGGTGAACTTCTCTTCGCCGCCCAGGAGTTGCAGCGCCGCGTTGCCGCAGACGTCCAGTTTCTCGGCCATCGCGAAGTCCGCGATCGGAGCCAGCGCCACGACCCCGCGCAGCAGCGCCGGACCGGAGGTACGCCACCCGGAGTCCGCCGGGAGGACGTGCCGTGCCGCCGCCCACAGCGCCAGGTGGCCGCCGGCCGAGTGGCCGGTGAGGACCGTGCGGCGCGGGTCCGCCCGCGGCACCGCCTCGCGGACCAGGGCGGGCAGGGCGTCCAGCGCCGCCGCCACGTCGTCGAAGGTGTCCGGCCAGCGGCCCGCCACCGGGGCCGTACCGCCCTGCGCGGGGAGCGCGGCGCCACGCCGGTACTCGACGTTGGCCACCGCGAAGCCGCGCCGGGCCAGGCAGTCGGCGAACGGGGTGATGTGGCCGCGGTCGTACGCCGCCCGCCACGCGCCCCCGTGCAGGACCACGACCAGCGGGACCAGGGGCTCGTCGGTACGCGGGGCGTAGAAGTCGATCAGCTGGTCGGGGTGGTCGCCGTAGGCGGCCGTGACGTCGGGCGCGACGTGCGGGTGCGAGAAGGCCGACTCCTCCTCGGCGGCGGCCCGTGCTGCTGCGTCGTCGTCCGGCATGCTCCAACCTCTCAGCGGCGTAATCATGTTGGCGGACCAGTGGGGGAATTCGGCCGTTGGCCGGGACGGTATCAGCCCGGTGACGTGCGCGGACACGCGGATGTGACGCACGGTGAGGAATGCTCGGTTCTGTACCGTCCCGGCTTTCCACCCGCCGGTCGCTATGTCTCCAAGTCGCTGCCGCTACGACCCCAAGACCTCCCCCAGCACCCGTGCCGCCCGTTCCGCGTCCGCGAAGCCGACGTACAGCGGGGTGAAGCCGAAGCGGAGCACGTCCGGGTGCCGGAAGTCCCCGACCACACCCCGCTCGATCAGCCGTTTCATGACGTCCCCGGCGTCCGCGCAGCGCAGCGCGATCTGGCTGCCGCGCTCCTCGTGGGCCACCGGGGTCACGCACCGCACGCGGTCCGCCGGCGCATACGCCTCGACGCACTCCAGGAAGAAGTCCGTCAGGGCGAGCGACTTGGCGCGCACGGCCGTCACCGGCACGCCGTCCCACACCTCCAGCGCCGCCTCCAGGGCGAGCATGGAGAGGATGTCCGGGGTGCCGACGCGACCGCGCAGCGCGCCCGGGGCGGCCTCGTACCCCGAGCGCATCCCGAACGGCTCGGCGTGCGAGTTCCAGCCGGGCAGCGGGGAGTCGAAGCCGTCCTGCAGCTCCCGTCGCACGTACAGGTACGCCGGTGAACCCGGGCCGCCGTTCAGGTACTTGTAGGTGCAGCCGACCGCCAGGTCGACCCCGTGCTCGTCGAGGCCCACCGGCAGGGCGCCCGCGCTGTGGCACAGGTCCCAGACGGACACCGCGCCGGCCGCGCGCACGGCGGCGGTGAGGGACGGCAGGTCGTGCAGCCGGCCCGTGCGGTAGTCGACGTGGTTCAGCAGCACGGCCGCGGTACGGGCGCCCAGCGCCGCCGGGACCTCGGCGGGTGCGAGCGGGCGCAGCGTGCAGCCGGTCAGACGGGCCGCCGACTCGGCGATGTAGCCGTCCGTGGGGAACGTCGTCGCGTCCACCAGGATCTCGTCACGGCCCTCCCCCGTCAGCCGCACCGCGCCGACAAGTGCCTTGAAGACGTTGACACTTGTCGAGTCCCCGACCACGATCTGGCCGGCCGCCGCGCCGACCAGCGGGGCGATCCGGTCGCCGATCCGCTCCGGCGCCGTCCACCAGCCGCTCTCGTCCCAGGACCGGATCCGCAGCTCGCCCCACTGCCGCCGGACGACGTCCTCGACCCGGCCGGGGACGTGTGCGGGCAGGGCGCCCAGCGAATTGCCGTCCAGGTAGACGACCTCGTCGAGGACGAAGCGGTCCCGCACCCCGGCCAGCTCGTCCTCGGCGTCCAGCTTCTGTGCCCTCAGGGCCCGCTCAGACATGGGACCTCGCCGTCCACAGCTCAGGGAACACGTTCTTGCGGGCCCGCTTCTCCAGCCAGGCGACCCCGGCCGAGCCACCGGTACCGGGCTTGGCTCCCATGGCCCGGCGGGTGGCGACCAGGTGGTCGTTGCGCCAGCGCCAGACGAGCTCGGCGACGTCGGTAAGCGCCTCACCGAGACGGGCGAGGCCGGCGTCGCCGTCACCGGAGTAGACGGCCGTCCAGGCGGCCTCGACGGCCTCGGACGGCGTGTAGGGCAGTGATGTGTCACGCTCCAGCACCGCGTCCGGGATCGGATGCCCGCGGCGCGCCAGTACCCGCACCACCTCGTCGTACAGACTCGGCTCGTGCAGCGCCTTCTCCAGTTCCGCGTGCACGCGCGGCGCGGCGCGGTGCGGGACGAGCATGGACGCGGACTTGTCGCCGAGCAGGAACTCCATCCGCCGGTACATCGCCGACTGGAAGCCGGAACCCTCGCCGAGGGCCGAGCGGTAGGAGTTGAACTGGGCGGGGGTGAGCTGGCCGAGCGGCTTCCAGGAGGCGTTCAGCGCCTCCAGTTCACGGGTGGAACGCTTCAGCGCGGCGATCGCCGTGGGCAGGTCGTCACCGCGCAGCGCCGCCGCGGCCGTCTCCCACTCGTGCACGATGACGGTGAACCACAGCTCCATCACCTGGGTGGTGACCAGGAAGACCATCTCTCCGGGATCGTCGGAGAGGGTGTGCTGGAGGTGGGTGAGCACGTCCGCCCTGACGTAGTCCTCGTAGGGGGTCGTGCCGGCGAAGTCGAGATGCGGGGTCTCGGGCTCGTTGGTTGCGAGAGCCTCTTGGGACATCGCTGTCTCCTGTTGTACTCCGGGTAGCGGTCCGCCCCTGCCGATGCCGACACGGGGGCCCCGGTCCCCACCGGCATCTTCCGCAACATAACCCGCATCCGGCAAGGCCCGCCTGTCGCCAGACGGGCCAGACGGCCGAACGAGCGGCTAGCCGAGGGCCTCGGCCGCGGTCGGCGAGGAGTCCTTCAGGAACTGCGTGCAGCGCTCGTACTCCTCCTTCTCGCCGATGGCTCCGGCGGCCCGGGCCAGGGCGTGCAGGGCGCGCAGGAAGCCACGGTTGGGCGCGTGCTCCCAGGGGACCGGCCCATGCCCCTTCCAGCCGTTGCGGCGCAGCGCGTCCAGGCCGCGGTGGTAGCCCGTACGGGCGTAGGCGTACGACTCGACGACCGAGCCGCGCTCGAACGCGTCGTCGGCGAGCTGGGCCCAGGCGAGCGAGGAGGTGGGGTACTTGGCGGCGACGTCCGCGGGGGCGGTGCCCTGTTCGAGGAGCTCGCGGGGGGCGGGCTCGTCGGGGAGGTGGGTGGGGGGCGGCCCGCCGAGGAGGTTCTGGTGGATGCTCATGGTGGCCAGTCTGAGGGATCGGCGCGCCGCCCAGGCCACCGTGCCGGTTCCGAGGTGTGCCTGGGCGAACGTCCAGAACCCCGTCCCGTCGTATCCGGTGTCGTACGGCACGCCGGTGCCCGCGGCCACGTCGGAGTCGTCTCCGGCGCCGGACACCGCGACGGTGTCGAGGGCGTGTGCCGCCTTCGTGACCGCCGCCGCGAGCGAGGGCCGCGCCGTCGCTCCGCGCGAGAAGCCGACCGTGACGCCGGGAGTGACGCCGGGAGTGACGCCGGGAGTGGCGAACCACTGGACGGCCCGCACGTCGTTCTCGCCCATCCAGTACATGGCCCGGAACGGCTGGGTGGGCCTGTTCCAGGGCTGCGCGTACTGCAGGGTCAGGCGCGAGTCCGTGAACGGCCCTCCGTCGACTGACTCCGTCAGGTTCCCCGACGCGTCGACGCTCACGCCGAGGACCACCTTCCGGGAGGCCGCGCGCGCCGGAAGAGGGCACCACCGAATTGCGTGCACGATCAGCTTGCAGGGCGGGGCGGCTCGGGATTCCCGCCGGTCAGCTGCGGCCGTCCGTCTCCAGCGGCGGCGTCGTGACGTTCCCGTGCCGACGGCACTCCGGGCGTACGCAGCCCGGGGCCGGGCGCCGTACCAGCGTGAAGGCCAGCACCGCGCCGACCACCAGCACGCCCGCGCAGATGGGCATGGCCCGGTCGAACGCCTTGTCGAACGCCGTGGGCGACCGGTAGGCCTCCGGCCCCATCCCGGCCAGCAGCGGCAGCGCCGCCACCGCGAGCAGGCCGGCGGCGCGGGCCGCCGCGTTGTTGATGCCGCTGGCGATGCCCGCCCGCGCGGTGTCCACGGAGGCGAGGACGGAGGCGGTGAGCGGGGCCACCAGGACGACCATGCCGACGCCCTGGACCAGGACCGCCGGCAGCACGTCGGTCAGATAGTCCGCGTGTGCGCCGACGCGCAGCATCAGGAGCATCGCGGTGGCGCAGAGCAGCGGGCCCACCGTTAGGGGGATGCGGGGGCCGATGCGGTCGGCCAGGGCACCCGAGCGGGCGGAGAACAGCAGCATCAGGGCCGTCGTCGGCAGCAGTGCCGTACCGGCGGCCAGCGCCGAGTAGCCCGCCACCACCTGGAGTTGCAGCGCGGTGAGGAAGAAGTAGCCGCCGAACGCGCCGTACACGCACAGGGTGACGACGTTGAGTGCCGTGAACTGGCGGGAGCCGAAGATGTCCAGCGGGAGCATCGGGTCCTGGCGGCGTTTCTCGACGTACCCGAAGGCCACCCCGGCCGCGACGCCCGCCACCGCGAGCAGGGACGCGGTACCGGCCTCGATCAGCGCGAAGGTGACCAGGCCGAGGGCCAGGGCGCCCAGCACCGCGCCGAGGACGTCGAAACGGCCGTGGGCGCGTCCGTCGGCCGACTCGGGGACGTGGCGCAGGGCGACGGGGACGCAGAGCAGGGCCAGCGGGACGTTGAGGAGGAACACCCAGCGCCAGCCCGGACCGTCCACCAGCCAGCCGCCGAGGAAGGGCCCCACCGCCGCGCCGATGCCGCCGAAGCCGGACCACAGGCCGACCGCGCGGGCCCGGTCGTCGGGGTGGAAGGAGGCCTGGATGAGGGCCAGGGAGCCGGGGGTGAGCAGGGCGCCGCCGATGCCCTGGAGAGCGCGGGCGGCGATCAGCATCGCGTCGTTCGGAGCGAGGCCGCACATCAGGGACGCGGCCGCGAACCAGACGACGCCCACCACGAAGACCTTCCGGCGGCCGTAGCGGTCGCCGAGCGAGCCGCCGAGCAGGATCAGGCCGGCCAGCGTGAGCATGTACGCGTTGACCGTCCACTGGAGGGCGGACAGGCTCGCGTCCAGATCCTCCCCGATGCGGGGCAGGGCGACGTTGACGACCGTCGAGTCCAGCATCGCCATGCTGGAGCCGAGGACGGTGGTGAGCAGAATCCACTTGCCCTGGGAGGAGGCCAGCCGGACGTCGGGCATGGTTCCAGGTATACAGCGGACCCGGCGCCGTAGAACAGACGCCGGGTCCGACGGGAGCGGGCGCCCGCTTACTTGATCTTGTTGCCCGCCGAGCGCAGGTTCTGCGTGGCCTCGACGACACGCGCGGCCATGCCGGCCTCGGCCAGCTTGCCCCAGGTGCGCGGGTCGTAGGTCTTCTTGGAGCCGACCTCGCCGTCGACCTTCAGGACGCCGTCGTAGTTCCTGAACATGTGGTCGGCCACCGGACGGGTGAAGGCGTACTGGGTGTCCGTGTCCAGGTTCATCTTCACGACGCCGTTCTCCAGCGCGGTGCGGATCTCCTGCTCGGTGGAGCCGGAGCCGCCGTGGAAGACGAAGTCGAACGGCGACTGCTTGCCGAACTTGGCGGCCACGCCGTCGTTCAGCTCCTTGAGCAGGTCGGGGCGGAGCACGACGTTGCCCGGCTTGTACACGCCGTGCACGTTGCCGAAGGAGGCGGCCAGCAGGTAGCGGCCCTTCTCGCCGAGCCCGAGCGCCTCGGCCGTACGGATGGCGTCGTCGACCGTCGTGTACAGCGAGTCGTTGATCTCGTGCGACACGCCGTCCTCCTCGCCGCCGGTCGGGGTGATCTCGACCTCGAGGATGATGTTGGCGCGGCGGGCCTGCTCCAGGAGCTCCTGCGCGATGGCCAGGTTGTCGGCGAGGGTCTCGGCGGAGCCGTCCCACATGTGCGACTGGAAGAGCGGGTTGCGGCCGTTCTTCACCCGCTCCTCGGAGATCGCGAGCAGCGGACGCACGTACCCGTCGAGCTTGTCCTTCGGGCAGTGGTCCGTGTGCAGCGCGATGTTCACCGGGTACTTCTCGGCGACGATGTGCGCGAACTCGGCGAGCGCCACCGAGCCGGAGACCATGTCCTTCTTGTACTGGCCACCGAGGAACTCGGCACCACCGGTGGAAATCTGGACGATGCCGTCGCTCTCCGCCTCCGCGAAGCCGCGCAGCGCCGCGTGCAGGGTCTGGGTCGAGGTCACGTTGATGGCCGGGTAGGCGAACTTGCCTGCCTTCGCCCGGTCCAGCATCTCGTTGTAGACCTCGGGAGTTGCGATGGGCATGGGTCCGCTCCTTGGGTGTGCGGGTCGGCGTACTGCTGTTTTCTTACGGCCCTGACCTAGACCTATGGGGGCGACGTCATCGTCGTGCCCATCTTTCCAGACCTCGACCGATGCTCCACGCACCGGTCAAATCCGGGTCAATCCCACCCGTCAACCGGGCTTCAGTCCAGACCCAGTTCATCCTTCGAGAAGGCGAACAGGTACGGCACGCCGGCGCCCTCCTGGATCTTCTCGGCGGCACCCGTCGCCCGGTCCACGATGGTGGCGACGGCGACGACCTCGGCGCCGGCCGCGCGCACCGCCTCCACCGCGGTGAGCGGGGAGCCTCCGGTGGTGGAGGTGTCCTCGACGACCAGGACGCGGCGGCCCTTGATCTCCGGGCCCTCGACCTGGCGCTGCATGCCGTGCGCCTTGGCCGCCTTGCGGACGACGAAGGCGTCGAGGTGCCGGCCACGCGCGGCCGCCGCGTGCAGCATGGCGCCCGCGACCGGGTCGGCACCCATCGTCAGCCCGCCCACGGCGTCGAACTCCAGGTCCGCCGTCAGGTCCAGCAGCACCTGCCCGACCAGCGGGGCGGCCGTGCCGTCGAGGGTGACGCGGCGGAGGTCGATGTAGTAGTCGGCCTCCAGCCCCGACGACAGGGTCACCCTGCCGTGCACCACGGCCTTGTCCTTGATCTGTTGCAGCAGCTCAGCGCGTACGTCCGTCATGCCGACCAGCTTAGAGGCGCGTCCACGTCCAGGTGGTGGCGGCTTCCAGCGGCTCCAGCGGGGTGACCAGGCGGGGCAGGGTGTTCAGCCCGTTCGGCGGGCCGGTCTGCGGTTCCACGCACACGGCTTCCCGCTGCTCGTCGTAGACCACGACCCACTGCTCGCGGCTGGCGACCTTCAGCTCCAGCAGGCCGGGCCAGGTGAGGGTGACGTCGACTCCGTCGGGCATGCCGAAGCAGTCGTCCCAGGGGCCGGGCTTCGGGTCGATCCGGTTGCCGGTCGGCAGGTGGTCGGCACCGCGCTCCTCCTGCCAGGCGGGGCTGAAGTCGACCTGGACGTCCTGGTCGCCGAGGTTGCGGTTGAACCAGGGGTGCCAGCCGATCTGCGCCGGGAAGGAGTCGTCGTACGTCTCGACGCCCATCGTCAGCGTCAACGAGTCCTCGGTGAGCCGTACGTCGTGGGTGACGCGGGCGGGGTGGGGCCAGGGGGCACCGAGTTCGCGCGTGATCACGGCCTCGCTCGCCGAGACCCGCGCGGTGCGCCAGGCGCCGTCGCGGGCGGTGCCGTGGATGGCGTGCGGCGGGGAGTTGAGGGGCATCTGGACGGTGGTCGCGCCGTCGCGGAAACGGCCGTCCCGGATCCGGCCGCACCACGGCACCATCGGGAAGCAGCCGAAGCGGTCGCCCTGGCGGAGGAGTTGCAGAGAGCCGACTTCGAGCCCGGCGATCCGGCCGCCGTTGCCGGGGTGCAGATGGAGGGTGACGTCGCCTGCGGTCAGCGTGATGTCTTCGTTACTCACGGGACGAGAGTAGTGGGGGCGGGGTCGGGTTTCGGGTGCGGGTGGGTGGGGGTCGCTCGCGCAGTTCCCCGCGCCCCTGACGGGGCGCTTCAGGCGCGGGCACCTTGTCGGTCGACCCAGACCCAGCTGCGGGCAGGCGTGGCGCAGAGCGGCACAGGTGGGCGCGGCGGCACCCGGCGAGCGCCGGTGAGGGAAACCCCCGCCCCGCGACAGTCAGCGGCGGCGCCGCAGCGCCCTCGTCACCACGATCGCCGAGGCCAGGGCCAGCGCCGCCGCCGGGGCGGCCCATCGCAGGGCCGAGCCGCCCGCCACCGTCTGCGGTGCCGGGACCGGTGCGTACCGGCCCCGCGGCGGCGCGTGGTCGACCTCCTCCGCACTGCGGCCGATCATCGTCCGACGGGCGTGCGCGGCCTCCGCGAAGATCTCGGGGAGCGGCTCCACCACCGGCTCGTCCACCTGCTCCTCCACCGACTGCCCCTCCACCGATTCCGGCTCCGATTCCGATTCCGGCTCCGGCTCCGGCTCCGGCTCCGGCTCCGGTGCCAGGGACGGTGGTGGGACCTCCGTCTCGAAGACCGAGGCCGGTTCGTCGGCGGGAGCCTGTGCCAGCCCCTCCGCGAAGCGGCTCAGCAGCCTCTTCGCCGCCGACTCCACCGCCTCCGCCGGCAGCTCCGCGACCCGCCCGTCGGCGGAGGCCGTACCGGTCACCGCGACCGTGCAGCCCCCGTCGGCGTCCGTGAGGCGCAGCGTGAGCGCCAGCTTCACCGTCCCGGCGCCGCGCGCCTCGGTGGCGTCGCCGTCGAGCACGTAGGAGCCGTCGCCGCGGACACCGACGCGCAGGGAGCCCCGGTAGGTGATGGAGTGGCTGCCGATCCGGACCTTGAGCCTGCCGGTGCCGGGATCGGCGCCCGCGTCCTGCTGGAGGCCGGGGACCGCCCGGACGACCCGCGCGGGGTCGGCCAGCGCCTCCCTGAGCCGCGAGGCCGGGGCCGGGACGTACACCTGGTGCTCCATGGCGACTGAGCCTACCCACGAGTCGGTCCGGCACACCCTTCCCCGGCGCACGGCACGCTGCGCGCCCCCTGCCGCGGTCGCGGCGCCGTTCAGTACCGCGGATGCACCAGCGTCGACGGCGGCAGCGCGGCCGCCGGAGTCGCCAGCGCGTCCGCCGCCAGCGCCCCCCGCGTCAGCGTCCGCAGCCGCGGACCGTCGGCCGGGAGCCGCAGCGGCGGACCCCGCGAACCCGCCGCCGCCAGCACGAAGCCCCAGTCGTGCGGGGCCCTGGACTCGCCCGCGGAACGGTCGGGTCCGGGGGTGAAGCCGGCGTCGTGGCCGAGGACCCGGTAGGGGGTGGTGGCCAGGCCGGCGGCCCGTACGGTCGCGGCGACCGTCCAGAAGGCACGGGGGCGGCCCTGGACCGGCCCGGCGTGCACGACCAGCCGGCCGCCCGGTGCGAGGGCGCGGCGCGCCAGGCCGTAGAACTCCTGGGAGTACAGCTTGGTGCTGGCGGTGATGCCGGGGTCGGGCAGGTCGGCGATGACGACGTCGTAGCCGGAGCGGGGTGCCTCGCGCAGCCACTGGAAGGCGTCGGCGGTGGCCACGTGGACGCGGGGGTCGTCGTACGCGTGGCCGTTGAGCGCGGCGAGGGCGGGGTCGTGGCGGGCGAGGCGGACCAGGCCCGCGTCGAGTTCGACGATGTCGACGCGGTCGACGCCGGTGTGCCGCAGCACCTCGCGGGCGGCCATGCCGTCACCGCCGCCGAGGATCAGCACGCGCGCGTGCGGGCCGCTCATCGCGGGGTGCACGAGGGCCTCGTGGTAGCGGCGTTCGTCATGGCCGCCGACCCGCAGCCGGCCGTCCAGGAAGAGGTCGAGGGGGCGGCCGTGGGTGCCGCCGGTGAGGACGATCTCCTGGACATCCGTCTGGAGGGCGACCCGGACGTCGGCGCCGTAGACGGCGTGCCGCGCGGCCCGTTCGAAGTCGCCGACGAGGGCGGCGGCGGAGGCGAGGACACCGAGGACGGTGAGGTTGGCGACCAGGAGGGTCCAGCGGGCCCGGCGGGACAGGTCGCGGCGGAACAGGCCGAGGACCAGGGCGCCCCCGGCGGCGACGTTGACCGTGCCGGTGAGCAGGGTCCCCGTCAGCTGGCCGAGGAAGGGCAGCAGGAGGAACGGGAAGGCCAGCCCTCCGACGAGGGCGCCGACGTAGTCCGCCGCGAACAGGTCGGCCACCGCACCGCCCGCGTCCTGGCGGCGGATGCGCTGGATCAGCTCCATCAGCAGCGGCACCTCGGCACCGATGAGCAGGCCGATGGCGAGGGAGAAGCCGACCAGGAGGCAGCGCGGGCCGAGGGCCCACAGGCCGCCCCAGTCGCCGGTCCAGGCGAAGACGGCGTACAGGGCCATCGCGCTGCACCCGCCGACCAGCGCCAGCGCGGCCTCCACCGCGGCGAACCCGGCCGCGGCGTGCCAGCGCAGCCGCTTCGCGGCCAGGGAGCCGACACCCATCGCGAAGACCATCACGGACAGCACGACGGAGGCCTGGGTGACCGAGTCGCCGATCAGGTACGAGGCGAGGGCGACCAGTTCGAGTTCGTACACCAATCCGCAGGCCGCGCAGACGAACACGCACGCCAGGACCAGGAAGCGGCCCGTCCCCGGCCGCACGGGCAGCGGCGCGGGGGTGCCCCAGGGCGGCGGTGTGCCGGGCGGGGCGGGTGCGTGCGGATCGATCACTCTGCGACGTTACGTCACTCGCTCGGTACGCTTCGTCACCCACACGTGTGGAACTCCGGGCCTTTTGACGCCTCGTTGGTTTATGTCATCCGCCCACGGGTTGGGGCACCGGAACCCGTACGCCGACCCTCGTCCGGGTGGCCACCAGCTGGCCGTCCTGCGGGTACGCGTGCCAGGTGCGCCAGTGCACCTGGCCCTCGTGGCGCTGGGCCAGCATCGCGGTGAACGCGTGCGGACTGCCCGGGAAGACCCCGGCGAGGCCGTACGGGTGCTCGGAGACGAGGGCCAGCAGTTCCTGGGCCCGGCCGGCGAACGAGCCCGGTGACAGCACCTCGACGCGGGCCGCGAACTCGTACTCCCAGTCGCCGATGCGCTTGGCGACCCCGAGCGGCAGGGGGGTGCTGGACCCCGGGATGCACGCCACCGTCTCCGAACAGCCGCCGCACTCCTCCTCCAGGAGCACCTGGTGGGACGCGCCGAGCAGTCTCAACTGCAGCTTCGCCCCGGACAGCTCCAGGTCGAGGGTGGCCAGGGCGGGCAGCGGCTCGCGTCCCAGGGCCCAGGCGAGGTCGGCCGCGCGCGTATCGGTGTAGGAGGTGTGAAGGGTCGTGAGCATGGATCGGCTCCGCTAACACGCAAAAGACGGGGAGTGTGGTCCGGCGCACCTCGGTCGACACCGGGAGATCGGCCCGGCCGGCCCAGCCGGGGAGGGGTGTCGTCAGGACGTCCGAGGTGCTGCTTTGGTGATTTAGAGGGAATCATGAACTGTGGTGCCGCCACAGCGTTTTTACCCAACTTCGTGGGGTTTCCATCCCTCAGAGGGCTCCACAGCTCAACTGTTCAACCATGTGGTGCGCTCCCCCGGGTCCGGCGCACGCCGGGGCGCCCGGCCAGAGCTCCCCGCTCTCCGGCCGAACGCCCCGGTCAACCGCCGCCCGCGCGGCTGCTTCCCGCGCTCCCGCGCCGGGCCGCTCAGTTGCCCCCGCCGCAGCCGCCCCCGCCGCCGCAGGAGGACCCGCCGCCGCAGGACGAGCCGCCGCAGGAGGAGGAGTGGCCGCCGCCGCAGGAGTGGCCGCCGCCGTGATGACCGCCGTGCGAGGACGACGACCCCGAGTCCCCGGCCCACCAGCTGCCGGAGCTGTCGTAGGACGAGGACGACGCCGCCGAGGATCCGCCCCCGCGGTACGCCCCCCTGCTCCGCCCCTTGCCCCGTCCGCCCCTGCGGACCGCCGACACGACGATCGCCAGGCAGATGAACGCGGCCACCACCACGATGAAGACGGTGCCCATCACGTCACCTTCTTTCCGTTCCCCCGCGGGCGACCCCCCGTGGGCGCCCCGGCCGCCGCGCGAACGCGGCGTGGACTGGGAATGCCCGGCCGTCTCACCAGCCAAAGCGGAGTTGAGGAACTCCAGAGCTTGGGCGCAGGATGACCGGCATGACCTCCAGCGAACGCCCGCTCCTGAACCGTCGGCTGGCCGAGTTCGGCACCACGATCTTCGCCGAGATGTCCGCCCTCGCCCTGCGCACCGGCTCCATCAACCTGGGGCAGGGCTTCCCGGACACCGACGGTCCGGAGGAAGTTCGCGAGGCGGCCGTACGCGCGATCCGTGAGGGCCGCGGCAACCAGTACCCGCCGGGTCCGGGCGTCCCCGAGCTGCGCACCGCGATCGCGGCACACCAGCAGCGCCGGTACGGCCTGTCCTACGACCCGGACACCGAGGTCCTGGTCACCGCCGGCGCCACCGAGGCCATCGCCGCCACCCTGCTGGCGCTCCTGGAGCCGGGTGACGAGGTCGTCGCCCTGGAGCCGTACTACGACTCGTACGCGGCCAGCATCGCGATGGCCGGCGGCACCCGGGTCCCGGTCACCCTCCGTCCCGACGCCGAGGCCGGCGTCTTCCGCCTCGACCTCGACGAGCTGCGCGCGGCGGTCACCCCGCGCACCCGTCTCCTCCTGGTCAACACCCCGCACAACCCGACCGGCACGGTCCTCACCCGCACCGAGCTGACCGCGATCGCCGAGCTGGCGGTGGAGCGCGACCTGCTGGTGGTGACGGACGAGGTGTACGAGCACCTGGTCTACGACACCGCCGAGCACATCCCGCTGGCCACCCTCCCCGGGATGCGCGGGCGCACGGTCACCATCGGCTCGGCCGGCAAGACCTTCTCCTTCACCGGCTGGAAGGTCGGCTGGGTTACCGGAACCGCGGAACTGGTGACCGCAGTCCGCTCCACGAAGCAGTTCCTGACGTACGTTGCGTCCGGGCCCTTCCAGTACGCGGTCGCCGAGGCCCTGCGCCTGCCCGACTCGTACTTCGATGAGTTCCGCGCCGACATGCGGAGCAAGAGGGAACTGCTCGCGGACGGCCTGGAACAGGCGGGCTTCACGGTCTTCCGCCCGGCGGGCACCTACTTCATCACCACGGACATCCGCCCCCTCGGCGAATCCGACGGCTTCGCCTTCTGCCGCGCCCTACCCGAACGGGCAGGTGTCGTCGCCATCCCCAACGCGGTCTTCTACGACCACCGCGAACAGGGCACATCCTTCGTCCGGTTCGCCTTCTGCAAACGCACCGAGGTACTGACCGACGCCGCGCAACGGCTCCGCAAGGCATTCGCGCACTGACCGCTGCGGCGGCGTCGCCCTTCCATTCCTCGCCTTCTACGACATCCCGGATGGATGGCTTTTTCCCTCGCGCGGTCAGCGGGGGCCCGGCCCCCTCCGGTGCACGATCGCCGAAGCGCTGCGCCTGCCGGGCGCCTGCTCCGACAACTTCCACACCTGCCGCCGGCGCGGCGCACCCCGGCGGCTCGCAGGGGCGGGCGAAGGCGGAGCACCGCGACGGCGCTCCCGGTCACCCGGCGTTGCGCGCCGGCTCCGTCACCTGTCGCCACGTCCGCACCAGCTGGCTGAACTCCATGACCTGGACGAGCACGTGGTCGCAGGCGGCGTTCTCCGCGGTCTCGGGCTCAGTCCGGAGAGCACCGTGAAAGTCGGCGAGCCTGTGCTCGCCGTCGGTCACGGTGCCGCCCCAGTACGCCGGCATCGATCTGATGGTGCTGGAGTGCTCTTCGCTCTGCGGAGTCACGATCACCTTTCCGTCGGCCCCGAACGGGATCGTGCTCATACAGACGTCACCTCCGTGAGATCCCGCAGGAGCTCCGAGGCGGTCACGCAGTCGAGTTCCGAGAACGTCAACCCGTTCTGATGCGGGTCGGTCCGGTACTCGTGCTCAGTGATGTACACGGCGTCGAAGGTCTGCTCGGGGGAGTCGGCGATGCTTCCGGCGTACAGCCCCGGGTTCAGGCCGGCGACCAGGACCCGGCCGCCGGGCAGGTCGCGCAGCAGGTGGTTCCGGCCGCCCGCGTCGGCGCGGGAGCCGGGATACCAGCCGTGGCGTTCCATGCCGAGCAGTTTCAGCGGGGGCACGGTGATGCCGGTGAAGCGGGTCAGGACGACGGAGTCGCGCTCCTCGTCGGTGAGGGTGAACACCGGCCGCCCGAGCTGCGGGAACGGCTGGAGTATCCGGTGGTCGGCGAACACCTCCGACCAGGCCGCCAGGTCCCCGCCGAGGTCGAGCGGGTGCGCGAGGCCGACCGAGGTGTCGTCGGGCAGGGCGAAGGGACCGTCCGCGACGTCGGCGAAGCTCAGATCCTCGGTGACGCGGAACGCCGTGCCGGGCGTGCCGTCCGGGTCGAAGGTCGTCCACACCAGCCGCCGCACGAGGTGACGCAGCAGCGGATGCCCCACGAGGTACTGACGGAAGTCCTGCGGGTTCCAGGTCCGGCGCACGCACAGCGCCGACTCGAACCGCGCGATCTGGTCCGAGGCCAGAATCCTGGCCTCCTTCTTCAGTCGGGAGAAGCGCTCGTAGGCGGCCTCCGCCACTCCCCTGTCGTCCTGCTCGCCCGGCTTCGGCAGAAACCTGAGACGCTTGCCGGTCTCGTCGGCGACGTAGGGCTTGAGCTGCTCGTCGAAGCCCACCCGGAACCGCCGCGGGCCGTAGTCGAGGGTCAGCGATCCGTCGGCGTCGAGTCCCAGATCCAGCACGAGCCGGTCGTCGAGCTGCTCGGCGCTCAGCCCCATCTCGTCGGCGATCGCCTGGATCCGGATCGCCATCTTCTCCTTGAAGTCCGGGGACTGCACCCGCTGCGCGATGCCGTGCAGCTCGATCAGGGCCGTGTCGCCGCGGAACGCGCCGAGCACGTCGAGGCCCGCGGCCGCGCGCTTGTGCACGTTCTCCTTCACCCAGCCGAGGACGACCGGGGCGAGCCTGCGCACCGTCTCGTCGTCACCGAGCCAACCCAGGGCATCGAGGGCGTAGGTCTCGTTCGGCGGGCAGTCGAAGGCCCGCCAGTTCTCGAACAGCGCCCAGCCGAACTCCGCCAGCGACCGGGCATCACAGAGTTCCTCGACGACGGCCAGGCCGGCGTACGGCGCGTCCGGCAGGGACACCGTGAGCATCTGGACGACGAAGCGCGCCGACGCGGCCGGAAGCGCCGCCTGCCGCCCCTTGAGCAGAAGCCGCGGCAGCATGTCCGGCTCGGCCCACGCCGACAGGTCCGGCATCGTCTTCGGCAGTACGTGCACGCCGTCGGCGATCAGGTCCGCGACGGCCTTGGCGGCCGGTTCGCCGTAGGAGGCGGCGGCCTCGGCCACGACGTCGGCGAATCCGGAGAGAACGAGCATCCACAGCACGGACCGCGCACCGGTGCGCGCGGCCCCGGGCTCCCCGAGCGCCACCGGAATCAGGGTCCGGGCGGCGAGAGCGGGGTGCCGTCGCAGCCATTCCCGGGCGATCCGGCGGCAGCTCCTCAGTCGGACGAACCAGTCGGACATCAGTGTCGCGACCTCGGAACTCGCCAACGGCATGAGGTACTTGCCGTACTCGACAGGGGATTCGTTGGCCGCCCGGAGCGCCGGCGGCGCCGCGTCCGCGCCGAAGCGGGCCACGGTCCCGGGGAGCACGTACCTCCCGAAACCGTACGGTTTGATGCTCGGCAGCATCGGGCGGACGAGCTCCTCGGGTCCCTTCAACAGGAAGCGGAGGGGGTCGCACCAGTCCTCGACGGTCCCGTCGGCGATCTGCCGGGCGACGGTCTCCCACTCCATCTTCTTGTCGAGGTCGCCCCAGGGCCATCTCGTGGCGCCGGCGAACCTCTCACGCTCCCCGGGAAGCCACTCGACTTCGCTCTGCACTGGCGCCGTCAGGTCAGCGATGACGACCTCCTCGGCGGCCTGCCGGTCCGTGGTCCACGGCGGTGCCACCAGCAGCGCGGGGAGCGTCTGGGGCGCGGCCTCGGCGACCGGACTCGCTTCGGTGAGCAGCGACGCGACGCGCGCGCGGGCGGGTGTGCTCAGAATCGGCAGGAGGTCCTCGGCGATCTCTCGGTTGGACAGCGTGAGAAGCCGCAGCACGCGCGCGACGGCCTGCCCCCTGGCATCCTCGTCCGGGGAGCTCTCCGCCAGAAGACGCAGCGCGCGACGCGGGAAGCGCTGCGCGGCGTCGTCCAGCGCCTGCGGCACATGACGTTCGTCGATGTGGGCGAGCAGCTCCAGAAACGCCTCGTCCGTCGGGATCATCGCGACGTACCCGTAGAGCTTGCGCCGTTCGTCGGAGGTGTTGTGGCGCCCCCGGATCCAGTCATGGAACACGGTGAGGGCGTTCGGGCCCAGCGACGCCCAGAGGTTGGCCAGCCGCCGCGGCTCCCGGCAAATGCCGCTCCACAACGCGCGTGACGTGATCACCTCGACCTGCTCCGCCGAGTTCACGCAGCCCAGCAGCAGTTCCGCGGCGAGCCAGGGGTGCCAGCTGCGTTCGCGGGAGAGGCTCTTGTAGGTCTGTATGTCCTCGTCGACCCAGTCACGGCGCTCCGGGAAGAGGAACGACGTCAGCATGCTGCGCGCCCAGAAGCCGTCGCGCAACGGGGCGACCACCGCCATCGCCGCGGCGTGGTCGGCGTCGGAAGCCGCGGCCAGGTGTTCACGCGTGCGGGCGGCGAGCCCGAAACAGTCCTCCGGCCGGCAGCGGTCGTCCTGGTCGCGGTGCAGGTACGGATCGCCGGACTCGTCGCCGGGCGAGATGTGCATGGAGGTGACCAGCGCCTCCGCCGCGAACGCGACCCCGCGCGCGCCGACCCAGGCATCGATGACCGCCGTGCTGTACGCGCGCTTCTCCATCGGATGGGAGACCAGGAAGTACGCCAGCGTGACCGCGGCAGCGGCCGGCGTGACCCTGTCGAGGTCGGCAAGGTCCGCATCGCGCACCGCCGCGACAAGGTCCGGGTCGCTCTTCGGATGCGCCAACGCGTTCTCGACCGCGTTGCCGACCGCCGTGACCATACCCTGATACGTCTTCAGTGCTTTGACGACTGCTCTGACGCCGAGAACAGGCGGGTCGATCGCGTCGCCACGCCGTGGAACCACCCACTTGCCGAGCCGCGAGGGCAGCTCCAAGACGTGCTCCGAACCAACCGCAGCATGCCGAGTCCCCACCATCGTCCCCACGCACCCCTTCGATGCCGTCGAACAAGAGGGCATGACAGTAGCGAGGGGCACTGACATTGATGCCGCTCCCGCGAGCGCGGCCGGGCGTTCGTGCAGTTCACGCACGTAGTCGTAGGTCCGTCGGCAGTGTTACGGGAAGTCGACCGGTATGGCCGTCCACGTCACGCCGTTGTCGACGAGGGAGCGCATCGCGTCGAACATCCAATGCCACGAAGTCAAGGGGCTGTTGGTGGTGTCAAGCGTGGCGGGAGGCAGAAGGGAGCCTCTGCTGTCCAGGGAATCGCCTTCCTTCGGGCTCACTCGTACACCTCGACGGGGCCGAGGTCGACATCGCCGAGCGGGCGGAGTGCTTCCCTGAGCTGGTCAGGGTCGGCGTTGATGCGGGCGGTCGCCCGCCACGAGACGACCGCCCGGTGCACAGCCTCCTTGGCACCCGGCTCGGCGGCGTCGGACAGCGCGTCCAGGAGCTCGACGGTGAACTCCCGGACTTCCTCACCGCCCAGATGGCGCACCCACGGAAACACCTCGGGCAGCGCGAGCAGCAGCGACCTGGCGCCGTCGTCCTGCTTCATCAGGGCAAGGAACAACCGGGACTCGGTGGTCAGGTTCTCCTCGGTGCGCTCTGCGTGTACGGCCGTGGTCAGCACCATGTCAGGCGCGTCCCGGTGCGTGACACGCAGGCATCCCAGCGCGGCGGCCCTGGCAGCGACGGCCTTCGGGTTCCGGGACAGATCGGTGAACGTGACGGCTTCCGACTCGGACGCCCAGTGCGCGATGCTCACACTCAGACCGTCATCCGATTTACGCTCTGATGCTGATCAGGCAAGGGGACAGCAAGCCGAAGGTCCTGACAAACAGGGTGTGTGAACACGGCGTGACCTGGGTTTTGCTCAGGTGTCCTAGACGGTGGAGCGATGCCCGACTTGTACGACCCACACCACCAGATCGCCGTTGTCGATTGTGTAGATCACGCGGTAGTCGCCTACCCGCAGGCGGCGCCGGTCGGGCTGGGAGACGAGGGCCGTGGTGTTGAACCCCGTCGGGTCGTTCTCCAGCTCAGTCAGCTTGGCCAGAATGCGGAGGGCCATGTCTCGCGGGACCTTGCGGAGTTCGGCCTGAGCCTCGGCTCGGAAGACGGTGCGGTACTCACTCACTGCGCGCCAGCGTCTCCCTCATGATGTCCTCGATCGGGATGCCGGGTGCCGGGTTGGTCATGCGCTCGTCGATAATCCGGTTGATCTCGCGCTCTTCCCACTCCTGGTATTTGCGCAGCACCTCGATGGACACCACGGCGGCGACCTGCTTGCCGCGCCGGGTGATGACGGTAGGCACGTCGTCCCGGTCGGCCCGCTCCACGACCTCGGCCAGGTGCGCCCGGACATCACGGATCGACTCTATGGGCATTGGCTGCGTCATGCACCCAAGGGTACCGAGTGTCCCATGTGTACACAACGGCTCACTCGCGATCGCGGTCCCCGGAGTCTCCCCCCTCACGCTTCCGGCGGCCGAGCCGCTGCTGCGGGCCTTCCTGGACGCCATGGCCGATTCCCTCGCCCGCCCTCCCGCCGCCCGCCAGGTGACCGGCGGGCCGGCGTTCGCGGTACGCGCCCCGCAGGCCGTGTCCGAGCAGCGAGGCCGGGCGGCGGAGGTCGCCGCCGACCGCGATGCGGGCCTCGCGGTGTCTCTACGGCTGGAACCGGGCCGCGCGGACTCGCGGCGCGGAACGTCACGCCCGTGACCGATCTCGATCGACGAAAGGCCAGGCCATCCCAACCGACTGCCCCGACCAGGAACGACCACGTCCGGCGGGGAGTCCTTGGTCAGCGGGCGTCCGACTCGGGCTGCGGACGAGGGAGCTCGTCGAGGGCGAGGGTGAAGGTGCGGCCGTCGGCCAGGGGGATGAAGAGCTTGCCGGTGCCGTACTTGTGGGTGTGGGCGGCGATGTAGTCAGTGGCGGTCGGCTGGGCGTGAAGGGCGACTTCCTGGGCGTAGGGGTCCACGACCAGGTAGATCGGGACGCCGTAGCGGCCGTACTTCGCCGTGCAGTCGTCGTAGTCCTTGCGTGCGGAAGATGTCGAGACGACCCCGGAGAGCAGCAGGACGTCCTCGAAGCCGTAGCGCTTGCCCTCCCGGCGGGCGTCCTCCCGCAGGATCGCCAGATCGGAGGCGGTCTTCGCGTGGCGTCCGAGCGACACGATCGTGTCCTACTGCATCGACTTGATCGTGCTGGAGTGCTCGAAGCTCTGCGGAGCCATGATCACGTTTCCGTCAGCCCCGAACAGGACCGTGTACCCCTTGGGGAACTCGGTGTGCACGATCGCGTCGACGCTCATCAACGGCTCCTTCCCGTGTGTGGTCAAGATACGACGGACAGCACCGTGTCACCGAACCCGGCGGTACGACTGTGAACCTGGTCCGGACACGACGCCGCACGGCAGACGAATAGGTGTGCGAACGAGGCGTCGGCTGGGTGACGTCGACGCCGGAGCTGGTCACGGCGGTGCGCTCGACGAAGCAGTTCCTGACGTACGTCGCCTCCGGGCCCTTCCAGTACGCCGTGGCCGAGGCCCTGCGCCTGCCCGACTCATATTTCGCGGACTTCCGCGCGGACATGCTGGCCAAGCGGGACCTGCTCGCGGGCGGCCTGGAGCGGGCGGGCTTCAAGGTCTTCCGCCCGGCCGGTACGTACTTCATCACCACCGACATCCGGCCCCTCGGTGAGAGCGACGGTTTCACCTTCTGCCGTGCGCTGCCGGAGCGCTGCGGGGTGGTCGCGATCCCCAACGCGGTCTTCTACGACCACCGCGAGCAGGGTGCGCCGTTCGTACGGTTCGCCTTCTGCAAGCGCATGGGGGTGCTGGAGGAGGCCGCCACCCGGCTCAAGACGCTGGCCGGGTGACAGCCGACAGCCGTACCAGCAAGGGTCCGGGCCTGACTCACACCGCAGCACGTGGATGACGCAGGCCATGGAGCGGCGCGGTGGAGGGACGAGCGCGACTGCTGACACGGAGCGGCCCGACCGGGTGGAGCGACTGCCGGTCCACCGACCTCGCCGGCCTCCCTCCGCGGGGCCTGCCGCGCGGCACGCGACCGGGTGCGTGAACACGGTTCCGGCAGGGTCACGGCCAACGGCCCGCTCGGCGCCGGCCTCCGCCGAAGCGCGACCTGCTCGGCAACGGCCTACGGGCAGCCGGGTTCGAGGTCGACCAGCCCCGTGGCGCGTTTTTCGTCACCACTCAGAAGATCCCCTTGTACCCCCGCCACCCGGTGGCGATCTTCGTGCGGGCGCCGAACGCCCCCTTGCCGTTGCCATTGTTGCGCCACAGGTTGCCGGAGGTGTCGCGGGACAGGAGGTCGGCCTTGCCGTCGCCGGTGAGATCGCCGGCGCCGATGACGGTGTCGTACGAGCCGCCCCAGGAGGAGGACAGCTTCACGCGTGCGGAGAAGGTGCCCTTGCCCGTGCCGAGGTAGCGGTACAGGTTGTTGGACTGGTCCTGGGTGACCAGGTCGCCGATGCCATCGCCGTTGAGGTCGCCGACGCCCACGATCTTCTTGTACGTCTTCCAGTCGGCGTAGAGCTTCACGCGCGCGGAGAGCTTTCCGGTGCTCGTCCCCTTGTAGAGATAGACCGCGCCGGTGGCGGAGTTGCGGGCGATGAGGTCGGGACGGCCGTCGCCGCTGATGTCGCCGGGCGAGGTCAGGACGTCGTACTGGTTCCAGCCCTTGCCCAGCGAGGTGTGCGGGGTGCTGGTGAGGAACGCCTGGCCGAGCATGGTCCGGTACACCCGCAGTTCGCCGCTGCTGAACCGGACGAGGATGTCGTTGCGTCGGTCGGCGTTGAGGTCGCCGAACGGGACGAGCTTCACGGAGGCGGGCCAGCCGGAGGCGGACATGGCCTTGCCCAGGGTGCCCGTACCGGTGCCTGGCTGGTAGCTGATGGTGCCGGAGGAGCTGAGGGTCAGGATGTCGCCGGTTCCGTCAGGCGCCCAGGAACCGGCGCTGGTGAAGTCGTGGCGTGCGGCGGCCCCGTCGGACACCTTCACCGTCTGCGACACGGTCAGCGCGCGTCCCGAACCGTCGGCGGGCGGGATCGTCACCGTGAAGGTGTAGGTGCCGTTGGGGACGAGCGCGCCCTTGGCGTCACGCATGTCCCACCGCGCGGTCAGGTTGCCCTGCACCGCCCCGCCGGAGAGGGTGCGGACGACGGCACCGGTGGCCTTGCTGGTGAGGGTCGCCGTCCAGGAGGCGGCCGGCTTGGAGAGGAGCCCGCGCCACTGCCACCACGGGCTGTCGGCCGCGCTGCTCTCCCCCGCGTTGCCGGTCGTCTCGGACTCGACGGCGGAGAGCGGCTGGGTGGCGACCCCGCTGGACACCAGGTGGATCCGGTTCTCCGCGTCGACGTAGGCGACGGGCCCGCCGAACTTGTCCACGGTCCAGGTCGTCCCGCGCCCGCCGGACGTACCCGCCGGGAGGTCGGCTATCTCACGGGTGGTCGCGGTGCCGTCGGCGAAGGCGGTGAGGAGCAGCGTCCCGGTGGTCGTGTCCTGCCGGACGAGGTATCCGTCGCCGAGCTGGACCTGGCCGGACGGGACGGGGATGTTCTTCTTCGCCGTACGGTCCCAGACACCGGCCGTCCCGCCCGTACCGCAGGACCAGTAGATCCAGCGGCTCACCACCTGGAGCTCCTTGGGGACGCACGGGGCGCCGGTGCTGACAGTGGTGGCGGTCGCGCCGGTCTTCAGGTTCCTGGCGGTGACGACACCGTTGCCGGAACCCGGCGTCCACAGGCTGGTCCCCCAGACGGAGGCGGCGGTGACGGAGCGGGTGAGGACGGGCTGCAGGTCGGTGTAGACGCCGAGGTCGCCGACGTACTGCTTGCTGGGGGAGGAACCGTTGACGACCGCGTAGCGGCCGGTGACGTCGAGGAGGGTGCCGGCGGCCGAGGGCAGGTAGAAGAAGCCGGCCTGGTCGTTGCGGTCGACGGACTGGACGTACGAGCCGGCCGGGTCGGCGTCGGCGGTGAACGTCACCGCGCGACCGTCCCCGGTGGCGTACGGTCCCGTGTCGAGGCCGTCCCACTTCTGCCAGGTCCGGGTGCCGGGCGTGCCGTCCGCGGCGATCGGCCGGGTGTAGAACGCACCCATGAAGCTGCTGTCGGCCTCGTCGGTGGCCAGGGTGCCGTTCTCCAGCGACAGCCGCGTGATCTTCGCCGCCATCGGCGGTACGGCGGTCAGTCCGGTCAGCGCCGGGGTGGCCGCGCCCGTGTCGGTGACCCGGCGTACCGCCCAGTGCCCGGCGTCGGCGCCGCCGACGACCAGCAGGCCGCCGTCGGGTGCGGGGACGACGGAGCTGTTCGCGTGCCGGAGCAGGGTGACCGGGGCGCCGCCCGTGACGGGGACGGCCATGAGCTGCTCGCCGGACTCGTCGGCCAGATCGGAGGGGTCCGACGGCACGGTACGGGCCACCACCAGCCAGCCCCCGGCGATGCCGACCGACGGGGTGCCCTCGGTGCCGGGCAGGGTCACCGTCGTCCCGGGGGCGGTGAGGTCGCCGCGGTCCAGGACGTGTGCCACCGGCGTGATGCCGGACGGGTACCAGACCAGCCGGTCCGCGCTCAGCGCGACGCCTGCCGGAGCGGCGGACACGGTCACGTCGCCGGTGACCTTCGCGGCGGCCAGGTCCACCAGCGCCAGGTGCTGCGCGCCCCCCAGTGCGTAGCCGACGACGGCGGTGCCGCTGTCGCCGCCCAGCACCTGGAAGTTCGAGGTGATCCCGGTCGGCCACCCGTCGACGAGGGTGCCCTCGGCGGGGGCGTCGCCGCCGTAGAGCCACAGCGTGCGGCTGCCGTCCGTGTCCTGGGCCTGGGTCAGCACATGGGCGCCGTAGGTGGCCATGTATGTGCCGTGGGTGAGGGTGACGTCGGCGCTGGTGGCGGAGGAGAGGTCACGGAGGACGACCTTCTGGGTGGGCGAGACGACGTCGGTCACGATGTCGGACGACGCGCCCAGGTAGCCGGCGAGTTCGAGTCTCGACAGCTCGCCCAGTTCGGTCGTCGTACCGGTGGCGTACGACGTCCACAGATAGCCGGAGCGCCCCTCCTGGGCGTGCAGATAGCCGTCGGCACCGGCGCTGTAGAGCCGGTCGGCGCGGGGCTGGTAACGGTCGGACTGGAAGACCTTCTCGGTCGCGAGTGCGGCGCTCCCGGTGCCGTCGCCCGCATCGGCCGTGCCGACGAGCGGACCGGGACCGGCGACAACGGTGAGGACTGCCAGCGCGGCGACGACGCCGCGAGCGGTGGTACGACGAGCCATCGTCGCCTCCTGGGGGCTTCCGGCGGAAAGAGACGTGCCGGAGGTCGACGGCCGGGAAGGCGTGTGTCGATGCTGCCGCGACATATTCGCCCCCGAACTTCCCCCCACACGCGGCGAGTTGAGGATAACAGTGGCCACAGGTTTCTCTGCGGCACCGGTAGGACGAGATCCTGATCGTCTTCGCGACGGCCACCGCGTCGGCGACCCCGGGTCCCTTCTCGGCGCACCTGCCGTTGTCGGTGACGTCGATGCCGTCGCCGCGCGCCGGACAAAACGCTCCCTTCCGCAGCGGGCGTCCCCTGCGTCCGGCTCGCATTCCGCAAACGCACCGAGGTGCTGCCGGATGCGACGGAAAGGCTCCGCAAAGCGCTCGCGCACCGACCGCCGCCGCAGGTCGGTCCTCGCATTCCCCGTCGCCCGCCCCGCCCCACCCGCCCGGAACGTCCGCACCGGAGGCCGCATGCTCTCGGCCGCGGTAACGGCGCTTGCCGCACCACAGAGCGATACGTACAATTTCTTGTACGTCGAAGGAGGGTTGATCGTGAAGACCATGACGTATTCCGAGTCCCGCGCGCGGTACGCCGAGGTGCTCAACTCCGTCACCGACGACCGCGAGGAGGTCGTCATCACCCGGGCCGGACATGAGCCGGTCGTCATCGTCTCCCTTGAGGACTACGAGTCCCTGAAGGAGACCGCATACCTGCTGCGAAGCCCGGCGAACGCCCGGCGCCTGCTCGCCTCCATCGACGAGCTGGAGAACGGCGGCGGCACCGTACGCGAGCTGGCGACCGACGGATGAGGGCCCCGAGTTGAAGATCACCTTCTCCTCCCGTGCCTGGGAGGACTACCTGTGGTGGCAGCTTCAGGACCGGAAGATCCTGAAGCGCATCAACACGCTCATCGCGGACATCGCCCGGAACGGCAACGAGGGGATCGGCAAACCGGAACCGCTCAAGCACGGATTCCAGGGCTACTGGTCGCGCCGCATCAACGACGAGCACAGACTGATCTACAAGGCCACCGAGGACGCCGTCCTGATCGCACAGTGCCGCTACCACTACGAGAGCTGACCGGTGAACCGCGGCGATCCGCCGGTCCCGTCCCATCCGCACGGTGCGTTCAGTCGTACGACGGAGAGCAGCGGACTTCTCGGCCCGCGCCTCGGTCGGCGACGGCTGACCCCGGTGGGCCCGGTGCGCCACGCGTGAATGGGTGCACGAAGGAGGCGTGGCCTGGGTGACGTCGACGCCGGAGCTGGTCACGGCGGTGCGCTCGACGAAGCAGTTCCTGACGTACGTCGCCTCGGGCCCCTTCCAGTACGCGGTCGCGCAGGCCCTCGCCCTCCCGGACGCGTACTTCGACGGCTTCCGCGCCGACCTCGGCCGCAAGCGCGACCTGCTCGGCGCGGGGCTGCGCGCGGCCGGGTTCCAGGTCTACCAGCCCCAGGGCACGTACTTCATCACCACCGACATCGCCCCCCTGGGCGAGAAGGACGCCCACGCCTTCTGCCGGGCCCTGCCCGAACGCTGCGGCGTCGTCGCCATCCCCAACTCCGTCTTCTACGACGACCCCGACGCCGGCTGCGGCGCCTGGCGTCCTGAACGGGGCGGCTCCCGGTCGGCGGACGGACGGGCCTTGACACGCGATCGGAGTCCCTTCAAGATCTTCACGCTGCTCCCGCACTCCGCCGCTCATTTCCGGGTCCGCCCAGGTCAGGCAGGTGAGCCCCGGGCGGAGGGCGGCCCGCGGACCGCACCCGGCGCCTCCGCCGGGCCGGGGGCAGGCGCAGGAGGAGAGACGTGGGTATATCCCGATCTGTCAGGTCGCTCGCCGTTGCCGCGAGTGCCGCCGTGCTGTGCTCCGTCGCGTCCGCGACGGCCGCCGTCGCGGACGACACCGGTGCCGTGATCACGTTCGACGGCATCTCCTCGGACGCCGGGGGTGACGGCACGGTCAGCGCCGGGCAGACGGTCACCGGCACGACGGACGTCACCTTCACGGTGCAGGCGGACCCGGACGACGAGCCGACCGAGGCCGTGGTCAGCATCACCGGCAGCGGTGCGTACCAGGGCACCGGCACGGTCAAGCAGACCTTCGCCCTGAACCCGGGAGACTGCCTGCCCTCCTGCACCCTGCACGCGACCCTGGACACCGCCGCCACCCGGCAGTTCGCAGGCGCCACCAACGGGGTGGCCGCGCCGCTGGTCAACGACGGCGCGAACACCGTCCACGTCGAGGTGGACAGCCCCCGCCCGCGGACCGTCACGGCGAACACCGCCGTCACCGTGGACAACGGGCGGCCGACCGTCACCCTGCCCGATCTGCCCGGCGACGCCGCCTGGACCAGCTACCAGCCCGTGGGTCTGTCCGCGGACGACGAGTTGTCGCTGCGCGCCACCGCGACCGGCGCCGACGGAGTCTCGCGGGTCCGGTACTTCAGCTCCGGCACGGCGTGGCCCGCCCCCGTCGACCTGACCGCCCCGAAGAGCGGCACGACGTGGACCACCACCCTGGACACGAGCGCGGTCCCGGCCGGCCTGTACGCCGGAGGCGTCTACGTCGTGGCCTACGACAAGGACGGCCGCGCGGGTTCCCCGGTCCGGGCCGACACGCTGGTCGACCACGGCTTCACCATCACGCCGAAACTCGACAGCGTCATCCGCCCGGACGAGACGACGGCGAGCGTGACCTACGCCTACCCGTCGGCGCTCGACAAGAAGTTCCCGGCCAACCTCAACTACGCCTACCCGGTCAGCACCACCGTGTCGCTCGACGGCACGGCACAGGCGACGACGCCGGTCACCGACTCCACCTACGAGGGCAACACCGCGGGCTTCCTCGCCGACCTCGGCGAGCTGCCCTACGGCGCCCACACGCTGACGTTCGACACGGTCGACAACCGCGGCGCCCACGGCCGGACGGACCTGCCGGTCAGGGTGGTCTCCGAGGTCACGCCGACCTGGACGGACGGCTTCCAGGACTTCCCCGTGGCGGGCAGCAGCAGGAAGTTCGCCGCCACGACGTCCGCCGCCGACGGCGTCAGCCGGGCCGAGCACTGGACCCTCGACGTCGACGGCACCGCCTTCGCCACCGGCAGCTATCCCGCGCAGCCCGCCGGCACCTGGAAGACCACGACGACCGGGGTGCACGACGTCACGCTGACCATCGTCTCCCAGTACGGCGACACCACCGTCCGCAGCGTGTCCACGCGCGTCCTGGCCGCCACGACGACCCAGCTGACCGGCCCGGCCACCAGCACCTACGGCGGCAAGGCGACCTTCACCGCGACCGTGACCCGGACCGGCGCCGAGGCCGCGGCCGGCGCCAAGGTGAGCTTCCAGTACAAGCGGGCGGGAACCACCACCTGGAAGACCCAGGGCACCGTCACCGCGGACAGCGCCGGCAAGGCCTCCTACGCCACGACCGCCAAGTACAACGGCGTCTGGCGTGCGGTCACCGCGGCCAAGAACCTGACGTGGGCGTCCTCGACCAGCAAGACCCTGACCGCGCACGTCAAGGCCGTGCTCACGGTCGGCAAGCCGGCCACCAAGGCGGTCCACGGCAAGCCCGTGTCCTTCACCGCGCACAGCTCCCCCTACGTCAAGGGAACCGCGCTGCGCTTCCAGGCCCGCCAGAAGAACGGCACCTGGGTGACCCTCACCAGCGCCACCCTCACCACCGGCGGCACCGCCACCGCGAAGATCACCTTCCCGCGCAGGGGAACGTGGACGCTCCGGGTCTACCGCCCGGCCACCACCGACCTGACGGACACCTACTCCTCGACGTGGACGGTCAAGGTCAGCTGATCCGGGCTGACCCGGGTCGATCCGGGCTGATCGGGGCTGATCGGGGGGCCGTCGTCCCACTGGGCGCACTCGGGGCCTACCCCGACCGGACGTGTATTTCTCGCTCCCCGGGGCGATCACCGGCACTGTGCGAATGTGAGCCACGCCAGCACCGCCGCCCTCGCCCCGTCCGTCGCGCAGCAGCCCGGCGCCCGGCTGTCCGCCGTCGCCGCCGGCGGGGTCGCCGTGGGCCTGTTCGCGGTGGCCCGGCTCACCGGTGCGGCCGTGCTCGCGCTGGCCGCCTGGGCGGGCGGCCGGCATCCGCTGACCCTGCTGGGGAGGTCGTGGGACGCGGCGTGGTACCTGGGGATCGCGGCGCACGGCTACGGCCGCACCCTGTACTTCGGCCCCGGCATCATCCACAGCGACCTGGCGTTCTTCCCGCTCTACCCGGCCCTGATCCGGACCCTGACCGCCGTCACCCCGCTCAGCGGGGCCGGCGCCGGGCTGCTGGTGTCCTGGACGGCCGCCGCCGTCGCCGCCGCCGGCGTCTACGCGGTGGGCGCCCGCCTGCACGGCCGTGCGGTGGCCACCGCCCTGGTACTGCTCTGGGGCCTGCTGCCGCACTCCGTGGTGCTGTCCATGGCGTACACGGAACCGGTCCTGACCGCCTTCGCCGCCTGGTCGCTGTACGCGGTACTGGCCGGGAACTGGGTATGGGCGGGCGCCCTGGCCACCCTGGCGGGGCTGTCCCGCCCGAACGGCTTCGCGGTCGCGGCGGCCGTCCTGGTCGCCGCCGCGTGCGAGCTGCGCCGCACCCGCGGCCGGGTTACCCACAGGCTGTGGACGGGCGCGGCGCTCGCCCCGCTCGGCTGGACGGCGTACGTCCTGTGGGTGGGACACCGCAAGGGGAACCGGCTGGGCGGCTACTTCGCCGTACAGCGGCTGTGGGGCTCGCGCTTCGACTTCGGCCGGGGCTCGCTGGCCTTCGTCCGTACGCTGCTGCTGCGCGGCGACCGCTTCGTCTTCCCGATGGCCCTGGTGATCGTGGCCGCCGCGGTCGTGCTCTTCGCCCTGCTGGCCGTCGACCGCGCCCCGCTCCCGCTCCTCGCCTACACCGCCGTACTCCTGCTGATCGCGCTCGGCGGGTCGGGCTTCTTCGAGTCGAAGCCGCGCTTCCTGCTGCCGGCCTTCCCGCTGCTGCTCCCGCTGGCGCGGGCGCTGGTCCGCACGGCGAGAGCCCGGCCCTGGCACGCGACGGTGGTGGTCACGGCCCTGGCCGGGCTCTCGTTCGGCTACGGCGCGTACCTCGTCGTGTACGCGCGCACACCGCTGTAGGAGCGAGGACTACTCGTCGTCCTCGGACTCCTCGGCCTCGTTGACGGCCTCCTCCAGGCCGAGCTGCTCGACCAGCCACTTGTCGAACTCGAGCGCGGCCCGCACCCAGCTGACCGTGGACGAGACGAAGTGGTTGATGTCGACGCCCGTGCCGATCAGCATCTGGGCCTCACCGATGAGACGGACGGTGCCGTCGTCATGGGTGTGGGTGTAGACCTTGGGCCACAGGGTCCGCCGGTTCCAGTCGTCGATGGACTCCAGCAGCTGCGGCTTCTCGTCGATCTTGTGGGGGCGGTCGTAGAACGTCCGCACCGAGAAGACGGCCTGCTCGTCCTCGCCGCGGAACATGAAGTACGTACGGAACTGCTCCCACGGCGCCGCGAGGTCGCCCTCGTCGTCGACGACGTACTTCAGCTCCATCTGGTCGAGGAGCTGCTTCACAAGATCCTGATCCGGGACGACGGGGCCCGCCGGTCCTTGGGGCTGCGGCTCGGGCTGGCCCCCGAAGCTCGGAATCGAGGACGGGTCGATGGACATACGTGGACACTCCTGCTGTCGTCTGGATCGTCCGGTCATCGCTGAGACCAGACGTAAGACCCACCCTCTCTCCCTTGGACCGCGACCGGCAACCTGCTCGGGCCCGAGCCGCCGATTCGCGCCTGCTCAACGAGGTGAAAACCGGAATCCGGTTCGTCACAGGCTCTTGCCGACGGGTCCGGCGGCGGGTTCCGGAGTCACCGGGCCCACGATCAGGCCCTCGCCGAACGCGTCCACCCGGATCGTGTCGCCGTCCTTGACCTCGCCGGACAGGATCTCCCTGGCCAGCCGGTCGCCGATGGCGGTCTGGACCAGGCGGCGCAGCGGGCGGGCGCCGTAAGCCGGGTCGTTGCCCTCCTCGGCGAGCCAGGCCAGGGCCTCCGGGGTGATCTCCAGGGCGAGCCGGCGGTCGGCGAGGCGCTTGGCGAGGCGGTCGATCTGGAGCCGGGCGATCCGGGCCAGTTCGTCCTTGGCCAGGGCGGAGAAGACCACCAGGTCGTCCAGCCGGTTCAGGAACTCCGGCTTGAAGGACATCCGGACGGTTTCGAGGACCTGCCGCTTCTTCTCCTCCTCGCCGAGGACCGGGTCGACCAGGTACTGGCTGCCCAGGTTCGAGGTGAGGACCAGGATGGTGTTGCGGAAGTCGACGGTGCGGCCCTGGCCGTCGGTGAGGCGGCCGTCGTCCAGCACCTGGAGCAGGATGTCGAAGACCTCGGGGTGGGCCTTCTCCACCTCGTCCAGGAGGACCACGGTGTACGGGCGGCGGCGGACGGCCTCGGTGAGCTGGCCGCCCTCCTCGTAGCCGACGTATCCGGGCGGGGCGCCGACCAGCCGGGCCACGCTGTGCTTCTCGCTGTACTCCGACATGTCGATGCGGACCATCGCCCGCTCGTCGTCGAAGAGGAAGTCGGCGAGGGCCTTGGCCAGTTCCGTCTTGCCGACGCCGGTGGGACCGAGGAAGAGGAAGGAGCCGGTGGGGCGGTCCGGGTCGGCGATGCCCGCGCGGGAGCGGCGGACGGCGTCGGAGACGGCGCGTACGGCCTCGGTCTGGCCGATGAGGCGGCGGCCCAGCTCGTCCTCCATGCGGAGCAGCTTCTGGGTCTCGCCCTCCATCAGGCGGCCGGCCGGGATGCCGGTCCAGGCGGCGACCACGTCGGCGATGTCGTCGGAGCCGACCTCGTCCTTGACCATGGTGTCCCTGGACGTCTCCTCCTCGGCCTGCGAGGCGGCCTCCAACTCCTTCTCCAGCTGCGGGATCTCGCCGTACAGCAGCTTGGAGGCGGTGTCGAAGTCACCGTCGCGCTGGGCGCGTTCGGCGGTGCCGCGCAGAGCGTCGAGCTTCTCCTTGAGCTCGCCGACCCGGTTCAGGGACTGCTTCTCGCGCTCCCAGCGGGCGTTGAGGCCGCGCAGGTCCTCCTCCTTGTCGGCGAGGTCGCGGCGCAGCTTCTCCAGGCGCTCCCGGGAGGCCGGGTCGGTCTCCTTCTCCAGCGCCAGCTCCTCCATCTTCAACCGGTCGACGGAGCGCTGGAGTTCGTCGATCTCGACGGGGGAGGAGTCGATCTCCATGCGGAGCCGGGAGGCGGCCTCGTCGACCAGGTCGATGGCCTTGTCGGGGAGGAAGCGGGAGGTGATGTAGCGGTCGGAGAGGGTCGCGGAGGCGACCAGCGCGCTGTCGGCGATCTGGACCTTGTGGTGGGCCTCGTAACGGCCCTTCAGGCCACGGAGGATGGCGATGGTGTCCTCGACGGTGGGCTCGGCGACCAGCACCTGCTGGAAGCGGCGCTCCAGCGCCGGGTCCTTCTCGATGCGTTCGCGGTACTCGTCGAGGGTGGTGGCGCCGACCATGCGGAGTTCGCCACGGGCCAGCATCGGCTTGAGCATGTTGCCGGCGTCCATCGCGGAGTCGCCGCCGGCGCCCGCGCCGACGACCGTGTGCAGCTCGTCGATGAAGGTGATGATCTGCCCGTCGGAGTCCTTGATCTCGGCGAGGACGGTCTTCAGGCGCTCCTCGAACTCACCGCGGTACTTGGCGCCGGCGACCATGGCGCCCAGGTCCAGCGAGACCAGCCGCTTGTCCTTGAGCGACTCGGGGACGTCCCCCTTCACGATCCGCTGGGCCAGTCCCTCGACGACGGCGGTCTTGCCGACGCCGGGCTCGCCGATCAGCACGGGGTTGTTCTTGGTGCGGCGGGACAGCACCTGCACCACCCGGCGGATCTCGGTGTCCCGGCCGATGACGGGGTCGAGCTTGCCGTCCCGGGCGGCGGCCGTGAAGTCGGTCCCGAACTTCTCCAGCGCCTTGTACTGGCCCTCGGGGTCGGCGGTGGTCACCCGGCGCCCGCCGCGCGCCTTGCGGAAGGCCTCCACCAGCTTCTTCGCGGTGGCGCCCTGCCGGTCGAGGACCTCGCCGGCCGCGCCGCCCTTGGCGGCGATGCCGATGAGCAGGTGCTCGGTGGAGAGGTAGTCGTCGCCGAGGTCCCGGGCGCGCTCGTCGGCGTCGGCGAGGACCGCGAGCAGTTCACGGTTGGGCTGCGGGGGCGCGACCGTGGAACCGGTCACGCTGGGCAGTGCGGCCAGCACGCGCTCGGCGCCCTGGCGTACGGCGGCCTGGTCGGCGTCGACGGCCGCGAGCAGGTCGGTGATGTTCTCGTTGTCCTGCCCCGCCAGCAGAGCCAGCAGCAGGTGAGCGGGGGCCAGGTCGGCATGCCCCTCGGTCACGGCCCGGCTGCTGGCCGCGTTGATCGCGTCCCGGCTCCTGTTGGTCAGCTCTGCGTCCACGTTCGCGTTCTCCTCCTCGGCACCGTACGGCTGACTCAGCCAACGTACACAAAGTTGAGTCTATTCCACTCAAGGTGCGATCGGGAGCCCTTCCGGGGACTACCTTCCGGATCATGAGTACACACCGCGTGAACCCCGCCGCGCCGGACGAGGCCTACCTGCGCTTCTGGCAGGAGCACCACCTGTGCACCCTCACCACCCTGCGCCCCGACGGCAGCCCGCACGTGGTCCCGGTGGGGGTGACCTACGACCCGGAGGCGGGACTGGCCCGGGTGATCACGGACGGGGCGAGCGCCAAGGCGGCCCACGTGCGGGCCGCCGGGCCGGACGGGGCCCGGGTGGCGGTGTGCCAGGTGGCGGGACGGCGGTGGGCCACACTGGAGGGGCGGGGACGGGTCCGGACCGAGCCGGAGAAGGTCGGCGAGGCGGAGCGCCGGTACGCCGGGCGGTACGGGCGGACGCCCCGGGAGAACCCGACCCGGGTGGTGATCGAGATCACGGTGGAGCGGGCGCTCGGGCGGGGATGACAGGCCAGGGTGACCGACCCGTTCTGACGGCTGGTTTCAGCCACCATGCGAGATGGCCCAAACCTGTCGATACGGCGAAATGTCCCCCGGAAACTGCAGCGGCGTCACCGTGTTCAGGTCACGGTGACGCCGCTGCGGGGGGAAGCACCTGAGCGATCTTTTTACGACGGGGGAATCGCGTCAGGCACTGCGGGGGGTGGCCGAGATGGTCCTCACGTCCGGGATGTCCGGCTCAGCCAGCCGGTGGTCCCGTTGGTCCAGATTCACAAAGATCATTCCGTACCGGATCGCGCACCGCACGGGCTGCGGCGCACCCCGGGGCTTGCGCAGGCACCGGTACGCCCGTACGTCCTCGTCCTCGTCCCGCGTCACGACGACCGGCTCACCGAAGACGGTCACCATCAACGAGTCACCACTGTGGGGGATGGCGGTGACCAGGTCGATGAAGTGCCAGCCGGATCGGTAGGCGGTCGCCATCTCGCGGCGGAAGGATCGGTCGTCGGGTGGGGTGGTCACTTCAGCTCCCGGCTCCATCGGTCGAGACAAGCCCATCGGTGGTGCTGCTGTCAGCTGTGTCCGTCGCCACCACGGCCGGCCAGCCGGTGTTGATGGCCTGCACGTCGGAGGGCCAGCCCGTGTTGGCCCGGACATCGACCTTCGCATCGGACAGACCGCTCAACATGCCGCCGAGTGCCACGACGGAGAAGGCGGCCACAAGTACCGAGCGAAGCATTTTCTTGCTCATCTTCGGCTTCGTCCTCACTTGAAGGTCCCCTCTTCCCCCGTACGAATAAGACGATGGCTCATTCGGGCACGTCATGGCCACACGATCGGTGCATCATGTTCCTGCATGTTCAGGACCCTGGGGGGTGGAGATTCAGTGGCGAATAGGGCGAAAGCGACACATCCCCACGCGATGGCGGATCTGTGCGAGGAAGGCAGCCGTCTGTATGCCGCCGCGCTGCGTGCGGGACGCGTCGCCCGCTCGGCCGTCGAGGACGCGCCCTGCCTGATGGAGTTCGCTCTGCTGCAGCCGGATCCGGCCGATCCGAGCTGGCTGCTGCCGGTTCCCCCGGCACTCGCCCTGACCCACCGGCTCGGCCCGATCGAGCGCGAGATCACCGAGCGCCGCCGACTGTCCACCCAACTCGCCACCGCCTTCGAGCCTTTCATGGCGCTCGGCTCCCACGCCATGACGAACAGCGACTCGGTCACCGTCCTGGAGGGCAGCGAGCGGATCAACACCGCGCTCAATCTCGCCACCGAGCAGTGCCGGACCGAGGTGCTCACGATCCAGCCGAGCGACCGCCTCTCCGAACAGAGCATGCAGCGGGCCCTGGAGCGGGACAGGCCGCTGAACGAACGGGGTGTCCGGATCCGGACCCTGTACCAGCACACCGCCCGCTACAGCCCGGAGAAGCTGGCGTACGCCGCCCATCTCGCCGACGGCAAGGCGGAGTACCGCACCATCGACGAACTCGTGGAGCGGCTGATCATCTGTGACGA
This sequence comes from Streptomyces fuscichromogenes, assembly GCF_014645815.1. Lineage (GTDB taxonomy): Bacteria > Actinomycetota > Actinomycetes > Streptomycetales > Streptomycetaceae > Streptomyces > Streptomyces fuscichromogenes. Next base: position 348,103 of record NZ_BMML01000006.1, read on the forward strand.
GACGGTCGCCTTCATCCCCATCCGCGAGGACCAGCAGGTCGCGCTGGAACTGCGTCAGCCGGGCCTCGTCCGCTACCTCATCAGGGTCTTCGAGTTCATGTGGAACCGCTCGGTCCCGCTGAGCACGGGCGGGCACTACGAGGTCGCCTCCCACGGCATCACCGAGATCCAGCACTCCATCGCGAAGCTGCTGGTGGAGGGCCATGTGGACGAGGCCATCGCGCGCCGGCTGGGCATGAACGTCCGCACCTGCCGGGCGCACATCGCCAAACTGGCCCAGGTGCTCGGCAGCGGCAGCCGCGCACAGCTCGGCTTCCTGATCGCCCAGTCCGGAATCCTGGACCAGACGCTTCCCGAAGAGGGCACCACCCCGTGACCTCCGCCCCACACCCCGAACACGGTGCCGAGGACCTGTGCGCGGAGGGCCGGGAGCTCTACGAGCGTGCCCTCCGCAAAGGCCGCATCACCGCCCCGGAAGCCGCCGGCGCCCCCTGCCTCACCGACCTGGGCCTGCTGTACCCGGCGCCGGACGACGCGGACCGGCTGCAGCCCGTCGCCCCCGTCGTCGCCCTGAACCGGCTCCTGTCCGGCCCGCAGGCCCGGATCGCCGACGAATGGCGGCACAGGAAACAGCTGGTGGAACTTTTCGCACCGCTGACCCGCGTCGAACGCGGGCCCGGCACGTCGTCGGACTCCCCGGCCCTGCGGCTGCTCAGCGGCACCCGGCGGATCAACCAGGCCATCACCGACGCCATGGCCGAGGCACGGCATGAAATCCTGTGCATCCAGCCGCACGCCGGTCTGGTCGGCCCGCGCGGCAGCGTCGCCTACCCCGTCGCCCTCGAACGCGACCAGGCGTTCCTCGACCGCGGCGGCCGGTTCCGCACCCTCTACCAGCACACCCTGCGCCATGTGTCGAACGTGTACGTCTACGTCGAGGAGATGCACGGCGACAGCGTGGCCCGCGGCCTCGACGAGGTACCGGACCGGCTCATCGTCCTCGACCACGCCGTCGCCTTCCTGCCCGCCGACGGCCCCGGCAGCCTGGCTCTCGAAGTCCGGCACCCGGCACTGATCAAGTACTTCGCCACCACCTTCGAGCGGCTGTGGCAGCTGGCCACCCCGATGTTCCCCAAGGCCGAACACCGCCCCACCGTCAACGGCGTCACCCCCCGCCAGCAGGCCATCGCCGCCCTCCTCGTGGAAGGCCACACCGACGCCGTGATCGCCGAGCGCCTCGGCATGAACATCCGCACCGCCCGCGTCCACATCGCCCGCCTCGGCACCACCCTCGGCAGCGACAGCCGGGCCCAACTCGGCTACCTCATCGGGCAGTCCGGGATCCTCAAGGACCGGGACGACGAGCGGTGACCGGCTGCGAGCACGGTGTCGACGAGCTGTGCCCGGTCGGCGCGAAGCTGTACGAACGCGCCCTGCGCGCCGGGCACATCACGGCCGAGGACGCCGCCGAGGCCACCTGCCTCACCGACTTCGGCCTCCTGCACCCGGCCCTCGACGACCTGGACCGGCTGGAGCCGGTGCCGGCCGCGGCGGCCCTGCACCGGCTGCTGCGCTCCTCGGCCGCCCGGATCGCCGACGAACGGCGCCGCGAGGCACGGCTGCTGGAGCAGTTCGAACCGCTGCTGCGGGCCGGTGACCCGGGCCCCGGCGGCGACACCCCCACGCTGCGCCTGCACCGCGGTACCAGGCCCATCAACCAGGCCATCACCGACGCCATGGCCGGGGCCGGCCAGGAGGTGCTCTGCATCCAGTCGCACACCGGGCTCACCGGTCCCGGGGCCCGCACCGCCGTCGCGGCCGCCCGCGACCGCGACCAGGAGATCCTGGACCGCGGCGCCCGCATCCGCGCGCTCTACCAGCACACCCTGCGCCATGTCCCGGCCGTGTACGGCGGCTTCGAGCGGCTGCGCGGCGACGTCGAGGTGCGCGGCCTCGACGAGACCCCGGACCGGCTGATCGTCATCGACCACGCGATCGCCTTCCTGCCGGCCGCCGCCGACGGCTCCCTGGCCCTGGAGGCCCGGCACCCGGCACTGATCAAGTACTTCGTCACCACCTTCGACCGCCTGTGGCGGCTGGCCACCCCGCTCTACCCGACCCTCGAACACCGCCCCACCGTCAACGGCGTCACCCCCCGCCAGCAGGCCATCGCCGCCCTCCTCGTGGAAGGCCACACCGACGCCGTGATCGCCGAGCGCCTCGGCATGAACATCCGCACCGCCCGCGTCCACATCGCCAAACTCGCCACCACCCTCGGCAGCGACAGCCGCGCCCAGCTCGGCTACCTCATCGGACGCTCGGGGATTCTCGATCGGGAAGGCTGACCGCGGCCGGGGCCGCGCTCGTACCGCCCGGCGGCCGGTCCAGGCCCACCTGCGCTATGCGCACGCCCAGTTGGGTACGGCTGGCCGCGCCCAGCGTCTCCGAGAGACGGGCGATGTGGGCCCGGCAGGTGCGGACGCTGATGCCGAGGCGCTCGGCGATCACCGCGTCCTGGTGACCCTCCGCGAGGAGCGCGGCGATGGACTGCTCCCGGTGCGAGATGCCCTCGATGCCGGTGTCGGGGAGCGGCGCGGTGAGCGGGATCGCCAGCCGCCACAGGCGTTCGAAGACCGTGACGAAGTACTCGACCAGGGCGGGGTGGCGCAGCTCCAGGGCCATCGTGCGGTCCGTGTTCGCGGGGATGAAGGCCACCGTGCGGTCGAAGAGGATGAGGCGGTCGATGACCTCGTCGAGAGTGCGGGCCTCGACCGCGTCGCCCATCAGCTCCAGGTAGTTGAGCAGGCCCTGACCGTGCCGGGCGACATGCGTGTACAGGTCGCGCATGCGCACGCCCCGGCCGCGCAGGGCGACCGCCCGGTGCAGCCCCTCGGTCAGCTCCGACTCGCGCCGGATACCGCCCGGCTGCACGGTCAGCACCTCCTGCGTGCACGCCTCCGTCGCCTCGTCCATGGCCGCCTGGATCCGGGACAGCCCGTCGAGCACCCGGATGGCCACCGTGCCCTCCGCGGACGCCGACACGGCCTGCAGCTGCCGTCCCAGACCGGCGTACCACTCGAACGCCTCGACCGCCGACCCCATCCGGCGCTGGCTGTCCGCCACCTCGTCGTACACCCCGCGCAGCAGCCGGGTCATGACCTCCTGCGGGGCGGTCGGCACCAGCCAGTCCATGTCATCGGGGTCGGGGTGCAGCAGCGCCAGTTCCAGCAGGCAGGGCACCGCGTCGGCGTCCGTGCGTGGCACCCGGCCCCGGCGCACGGCCCGGGAGTACACGCGGTCCCCGACGGTGCACAGCCGGTCGGCACCGTGTGGATGCTCCTCCGTCCCGTGCCCGGCCATCGCCCATTCCACCCCCGGTTTGCTGCCTCTTCCGCAGCGCAACTATGAGCGGTCCGGACCGGGTCCGCAACACGGCTCCCCTCGTGCGGGGCGTCGTAATACCCGGGTACGACCGGATTTCACACCGCCTCCGCAGGCCGCGTTGCAACAAGATGACGGTGGTGGCCACAGGGCCCGCGGGGCATCGTGGGACCCGCTTCCCACGGGTGTTGCCGTACACCCGGCGGGGCCCCGGACCATCCTCCCCCGTTTGGGTCGGGGCCCCTTGCAACGCACCTACGGGGGAGGTGCGTTGCAAGGGAGGGTCGCTCGCGGGCGCGTGACGCGGCGGTCTCGGCGAATCCCCGAAATCCGCCAGTGATCGCCGTGTTACGTGCCCGCTCTAACGTCCCCTCATGGCGGACATATTTGACGCATACGCGTTGGCCGACGCGTGGGACGAGATGTTTGTGCGGCCGGGTGAGGTCAGGACCGCCTACGAGCCGGTACTGGCTGCGCTCCAGCCGATCGAACCGAGTGAACTGCGCTTCCGGGCCGACCAGATGGCGCGGGCCTTCACCGACCGGGGGGTGACCTACGCCTTCGCGGGCGAGGAACGGCCCTGGCCGCTGGACCTGGTGCCGAGGATCCTCGACGCCCTGGAATGGGATCTCGTACGAAGAGGCGTGGCCCAGCGGGTCCGGGCCCTGGAGGCCTATCTGGCCGACGCCTACGGACACGCGCGGGCCTTCGAGGACGAGGTGGTCCCGTGGCGGCTGCTCCTTGGCTCGCCGCACTTCCACCGGGCGGCGCACGCGGTGGAACCGCCCGGCGGGGTACGCATCCATGTGGCCGGAATCGACCTGGTCCGGGACGAGGCCGGCGCCTTCCGGGTCCTGGAGGACAACGTCCGGGTGCCGAGCGGGGTGTCGTACGTCATCGAGAACCGCAGGGCGATGACCCGGATCTTCCCCTCGCTCTTCGCCGAGCAGCACGTCCTGCCGGTCGACGGGTACGCCCAGCGGCTGCTGGCCGCGCTGCGGGCGGCGGCGCCCGGCGGGGCGGCGGGCGATCCCCGGGTGGTCGTCCTGACCCCCGGGCCCAGCAACGCGGCCTACTTCGAACACGCCCTGCTCGCCCGGCTGATGGGCGTGCAGCTGGTCGAGGGGCACGACCTGGTGTGCCGCAGCAACCGGGTCTGGATGCGCACGACCCGCGGCGAGGTGCCCGTGCACGTCGTGTACCGGCGCCTGGACGACGACTTCCTCGACCCGCTGCACTTCCGCCCCGACTCGGTGATCGGCTGCCCCGGCATCCTGAGCGCCGCCATCGCGGGGAACGTCACACTCGCGAACGCCGTCGGCAATGGCATCGCCGACGACAAACTCCTCTACACCTATGTCCCGGACCTGATCCGCTACTACCTCGGCGAGGAACCGGTCCTCCCCAACGTGGAGTCCTACCGACCCGACGAACCAGGCCAGTTGGAGGCCGTCCTCGACCAGCTGGACCAACTGGTGGTGAAGCCCGTCGACGGGGCCGGCGGACAGGGCATCGTGATCGGCCCGAAGGCCGACAAGGCCACTCTGGATCGCACCCGCAAAGCCGTGGCCGCCGACCCGCGCGGCTTCATCGCGCAGCGCCCGGTCGCCCTCTCCACCTCCCCCACCCTGTCGGGCGAACGGATGGCGCCGCGCCACATCGACCTGCGGCCGTTCGCCGTGAACGACGGCGACGACATCTGGGTGCTGCCCGGCGGCCTCACCCGGGTTGCCCTCCAGGAGGGCAACCTGATCGTCAACTCCAGCCAGGGCGGCGGCTCCAAGGACACCTGGGTACTCGCCGAGGGTCCCGCCGAACGCCCCGAGCCGGTCGACGCGGGCCCGATCCCCGCCGTCGCCCCGCGCCGCCTCGGCCCGGACGGCACCCGTGCCGTCGTACCGGAAGGAGCCCAGCAGCAGTGAACGACGTGATCCTCTCCCGTATCGCCGAGTCGCTGACCTGGACCGGGCGGTACGTCGAACGGGCCGATGCCACCGGCCGGATCCTCGACGCCTACCTGCACCGGATGCTGGAGGACCCCTGGCGCGACGAGGACGCCGCCTGCCGGTCGCTGTACGCGATCCTCGGCGTGGACGCCGGTGCGGACCGGGTCGACATGCAGCAGGTCCTGGACCAGCTGGCCTTCGACGCCCGCTCCACGTGCTCCATCGAGGGCGCCCTGGGCGCCGCCCGGCTGAACGCGCGCAGCGCCCGTGAGGCCGTCTCCTCCGAGATGTGGGAGTGCCTCAACTCCACCTGGCACGCGCTGGGCGACCGGCGCCGCGCGGCCCGCCGCACCGGCCCCTACGCCTACCTGGAGCTGGTCCGCAGCCGCGCCGCGCTCTTCTTCGGCCTCGCCGACTCCACCATGAGCCGGGACGACAGCTGGCGGTTCATGGTCCTCGGGCGGAGCCTGGAGCGGGTGGACATGACCGTACGGCTGCTCTCGGTGCGCGTGCTGGACGCGGCGCACGCGCCGGACTGGCCGACGCTGCTCAGCGCGAGCGGCGCCGACGAGGCGTACGCACGGGTGCACAGCGGGTTCGGCGACACCCCGAGAGTGGCCGAATACCTGCTCCTGGACCGGGACTTCCCGCGGTCGGCGCTGCACGCGCTGACCACGGCCGAGGAGTGCCTGGCGGCGCTCGGCCGGCCCCGCCAGGACCCGGCCCGCTCCCCCGTCGGCCGGGCCCGCACCCGCCTCGAATACCTGGACACCGCCTCCCTGGAGGAACAGCTGCCGGTCCTGCTGCGCGACCTCCAGCAGGCCTGCATGGCGTCCGCCGACGCGGTGGCCGAGCGGTTCTTCCCGTACCAGGGGCCCGTCGAGTGGGCCCAGGAAGGAGCCTGAGATGGCTCGTCGCCTCCGTATCCGGCACACCACCCGGGTCCCCTACGCCCAGCCCGCCAGCTCCTCGCACAACGAGGTGCGGATGACCCCGCTGACCCTGCCGGGGCAGACCACGCTGGACGCGCGGGTCACCGTGCAGCCGGCGACCGCCGTCTGGTCGTACTGGGACTACTGGGGCACCCAGGTCACCGGGTTCGACCTGATCGACCCGCACGAGGATCTGACGATCACCGCGTCCAGTCTGGTGGAGACCTCGGCGCCGGGGCCGCTGCCGGCCGCGCCGGGGTGGGCGGAGCTGGCCGAACGGGCGGCCGGGTCAAGGCTGCTGGAGTTCTCCGGCGCGACCTCCCGTACGTCCGTGCCGAAGAAGCTGGTGAAGAGGGCACGGGGCGCCGCGGCGGGGCTGGGACCGCACGAGGCCGCGGTGGCCGTCTCCGGGATGGTGGCCGACCGGGTGGCCTACCTGCCGGGGGCGACCGGTGTGAACACCTCGCCCGCGGAGGCGTGGGAGCAGCGGGCGGGGGTCTGCCAGGACATCACCCATCTCACCATCGCCCTGCTGCGGGGGCTGGGGCTGCCGGCCCGGTACGTCTCCGGGTACCTGCACCCGGAGCGGGAGGCCGAGCTGGACCGGCCGGTGGCCGGGCAGAGCCATGCGTGGATCGAGTACTGGGCCGGCGACTGGTGCGGCTACGACCCGACGAACGGGGTGCGGGCCGGGGAGGACCACGTGGTGGTGGGCCGGGGACGCGACTACGACGACGTCACGCCGCACAAGGGGATCTACCGGGGGGTGCCGGGAGGGGCGCCGGAGGTCACCGTGGAGTTCACGAGGGTCGCGTAGTCGTCTGCGGGGCCGTGGGGGCTGGTCGCGCAGTTCCCCGCGCCCCTGACGGGGCGCTGCAGCCGCCGCGTCTCCCCAGCCGCGGGCAGGCGTGCCGCAGGGCGATGGGGGTCCCCCCGCTCGAGCGAAGCCGAGAGTGGGGGAGGGTGGGCGCGGCGGCACCCGGCAAGCGCCGGTGAGCGTCCCCACCCCCCGGCTGCCGCCCGCCGGCGCCTACTTGAGGCCCGCCTCCGCGCAAGCGGTCTTGTACGCGGCTGTGCAGATCTGCGAGATCTTGTAGATGCCGTCGGCGACGACGGTGTCCTTGATCTTGCTCTTGGTGACGGCGTTGACCTGGACCAGCTGGGACGGGATGTCCTTTTTGGTCGGGCTGTCGACGGTGTCCTGGGTGAGCGCGTCGAACTGGATGTCCTTGCCCTGCACCTTGTACACGGCCATCTCGGCGGCGGCCTCGGCCTCGTCCGGGTAGGGCTTGTAGACCGTCATGTACTGCTCGCCGGTGAGGATCCGCTGGATGGCGTCGAGGTCCGCGTCCTGGCCGGTGATCGGCGGCATGGTGGTGACGCCGGCCGCCTTGAGGGCCTTGACGACACCGGCCGCCATGGCGTCGTTCGCGGAGTAGACGGCCGCGACGTTGTCCTTGCCGATCGAGTTGACCGCCTTGGTGACCTCCTGCTGGGCGATGACCGGGTCCCAGTCCTTGGTGTCGTACGAGAGGCCCGCGGTCGTCACCTTGCCGCCCAGCTCCGACATGGCGCCCGTCTTGAACTGCTTGGCGTTGGGGTCGGTCGGCGAGCCGTTGATCATGATGACCTTGTCGGAGGTGTCGACGTTGCTGCCGAGGCCCTCCAGGAGGGTACGGGCCTGGACCTCGCCGACGAGCTCGTTGTCGAAGGAGACGTAGGCGTCGATGGGGCCCTCGGCGAGGCGGTCGTAGGCGATGACCGGGATGCCCGCGGCCTTGGCCTTCTTCACCGTGCCGGCGATGGCGTGCGCGTCGACCGAGTCCAGGATGATCACGTCGACCTTGTCGTCGATCATCTTCTGCATCTGCTTCGCCTGCGTGGCGGCGGACGACGCGGCGTTCTGGTAGTCGACCTGGCCCTGCTTGTTGGTCAGCTCGGCGATCTTCGACTTCATGATCGGGTAGTCGAAGTTGGTGTAGCGGGTGTTGATCTTGTCCGGCATCAGCACACCCACCGTGATGTCGTTGCCCTTCGTCGGGGTCGCGGACGTCGATGACCCTGTCGCGTTGAGCACGCCGCAGCCGGCAAGCGAAAGGGTCATCGTGGACGCGGCCACAAACAGGGCTATACGACGCATACGGGGGCTCACTTCAGGTGCGTTCCGGACGTGGGCGCTTCGCGACCCAGATGTCTGAAAAGCCAACGCGCACGCCACACCCGGCGTCAAGCGGAACTACTTAACGAGTGCGCAACACCACGCTCCGCTGCACCTGTGAAGGCGGAGCGGAACCATCTCCAAACACTCTTTACGGACCCTCCATCCAACGGGAGTTCATGCGCAGGCAAAGATCAGTACAACCAAGTCGTTTCCTCGCGAGTCGTGATCGTCGGCGGCCGGCCCCGCCGTACGGATACGACCAGAGGATCGAATGAAGCCAGCCAGAACCGCCGCGGCCACCGCCGTCGGACTCGCCACCGTCGGCACCCTGCTCGGCGGCGCCACCGCGACCGCCTCGGCGGCGACCACCTGCACCGCCCCGGTCTACCAGCGCCAGTTGTTCGCGAACACCACGTTCAAGGGCACCCCGAGGAAGACCGACTGCGACAGCGCGATCGACCAGAGCTGGAGCGGCGCGCCCGCGTCGGGGCTCCCGAAGGACGGCTTCGGCGTCCGCTGGACCGTGACCCGCGACTTCGGCTCCGGCGGGCCGTTCACCCTCACCGCCGCCGGCCTCGACGGGATCCGGGTGTACCTCGACGGCGTCCGCAAGGTCGACCTGTGGAAGGACACCAGCAAGGCGGTGAGCAGGACCGTCGACGTGACCGTCCCCAAGGGCAGGCACACCCTGCGGATCGACCACGTCAACTGGACCGGCGCCGCCAAGGTGAAGTTCGGCTACGCGCCCCGCACTTCCGCGAGCGCCGACAAGGTCGCGCCCCTCGCCCCGGGCGGAGCGGCGGTCTCCTACGACTCCGCCACCGGCAGGGCCCGGACGACCTGGTCGAAGAACAAGGAGATGGACCTCGCCGGCTACCGCGTCTACCGCCGCCCGCAGGGCTCCTCGTTCGGCGCCACGCCGCTGGCGACGACCGGCTCCACGTCGTACACCGACAGCTCGCTGCCCGCGGACGGAAGGACCTACTACTACGAGGTCCGCGCCTACGACAGGGCGGGCAACGTCTCGGCGGGCTCGGCCGACCAGGGCGTCACCACCGCCGACCGCACCGCTCCGGAGCGGGTGAGCGGGGTGGCCGTGCGCGCGAGCACCGCGGGCAACGTGGTGAGCTGGCAGGCCTCTTCGGCGAAGGACCTGGACCACTACGAGCTGTGGGCCTCGCGGGGCGGCGAGCCCGACCCGGACGGGCCCGAGTTCCTGCTCTCCGCGGACCACACCGACGCCACCGCGGAGGTCGGCACGGCCTACACGTACACCGTGCAGGCCGTGGACACCGCCGGGAACATCTCCCCGGTCTCGGCGCCGGTGACGGCGGCCCGTCCGGCCGCGTCCGCCGTGGCCGCCCCGGCCGGGCTGACGGGCACGCCCGCCGACGCCGCCACCCGGCTGGACTGGACCCCGTCCGGGGACCCGGCCGTCACCGGCTACCGCGTCTACCGGCGGACCGTCCACAACGGCGGCTGGACGCCGCTGGGGACCACCGCCACCGCGTCGTTCGCGGACACCTCGGCCCCGCGGGGGAAGTCGTACTACTACGTCACCGCCGTGGACGGCGACGGGGCCGAGTCGGCTCCCTCGGCGGAGCCGGCCGTCGAACGGCTCACCCCGGCCACCGCGACCGGGCCGGCCGCCCCCAGGCTGACCCTGGTCAGCACCGGGATTCCGGCCCGGTCCCCCGTCGTGCTGACGGCGGCACCCGGCGCGGGTGACGAGAACCGGCTGCTCCAGGGGTACTCCTGGGAGATCGAGGGAGCCTGCGGGGGCAGCGGCGTCAACCTGTCCGCCACCGGCGACATCTCCTGGAAGCCGCCCTACAACGGCCCCTGCACGGCCACCGTGTACGCCGTGGACGCCTACGGACGGCAGAGCGGGCAGGGCTCGTCGCTGGAGTTCTTCGTCGGCCGGTGACACACGCGGGGGCCCGGAGGTCGGTGAACCTCCGGGCCCCTGCGCATCGACCGTGCCGGTCCGCGCCTAGTCCTTCGCCTTCTTCGGCCGCCACACGACCAGTGCGCTGGTCTGCTGGACCTCCTGGTACGGGACCAGGTCGCGGCGGTAGGAGGCGTGCACGGCGGCCTCGCGCTGCTGCATCGCGGCCGCCGCGCCGTCCACCGCCGACTGGAGTTCGGCGACCCGCTGCTGGAGCGCCATCACCTGGTTCTCCAGTTCGATGATGCGCTTGATGCCGGCCAGGTTGATGCCCTCGTCCTGCGACAGCGCCTGCACCTGGCGGAGCAGTTCGATGTCGCGGGCCGAGTAGCGGCGGCCCCGCCCGGCCGTGCGGTCCGGGGAGACCAGGCCGAGGCGGTCGTACTGGCGCAGCGTCTGCGGGTGCAGGCCGGAGAGCTGGGCCGCCACCGAGATGACGTAGACCGGGGTCTCCTCGGTCAGTTCATACGGCCCACGAAAAGTGTCACCGCGTCGACGGCCGTCCATCTCTGTCATGCTCCCTTCGCGGCCTCGAACAGCTCGGCCCGCGGGTCCTCGCCCGCGGTCGCCTCGCGATACGCCTCCAGCGCGTCACGAGCCTTCCCCGACAGGTCCTTCGGCACACTCACCTCGACGGTGACCAGAAGGTCGCCGCGGGTGCCGTCCTTGCGGACCGCCCCCTTGCCGCGGGCGCGCATGGTGCGGCCGTTGGGCGTGCCCGGGGGCAGCTTCAGGGTGACCGGCGGGCCGCCCAGGGTGGGCACCCTGACCTCGCCGCCGAGGGTCGCCTCGGTGAAGGTCACCGGGACGGTCACCGTGAGGTTGTCGTCCTTGCGGCCGAACACCGGGTGCACGTCGACGTGGACCATCACGTACAGGTCGCCCGCCGGGCCGCCGCGCTCGCCCGGTGCGCCCTTGCCGCGCAGCCGGATGCGCTGACCGTCCGTCACCCCGGCGGGGATCCGGACCTGCATGGTCCGCGACGACTTGGCGCGGCCGCTGCCCTTGCAGTCGAGGCAGGGGTGCTCCGCGATCAGGCCGCGGCCCTTGCAGTCCGGGCACGGGTCGGTGAGCGAGAAACCGCCACCGGATCCCCGGGCCACCTGGCCGGTGCCGACGCAGGTCGGGCACACCCGTGGGGTGCCGTTCTTGTCGCCGGTGCCCGAACAGGCCTTGCAGGGGGCCTGCGAGGACATCCGCAGCGGGACCGTGGCGCCCTCGATGGCCTCCGTGAAGCTCAGCGTGACCTCGGACTCGATGTCCTGGCCGCGCCGCGGCTGGGTACGGCCGGCCGTGCCGCCGCCCCGGTTGAACAGGCCCCCCAGGACGTCACTGAAGCCGCCGCCGCCTCCGCCGAAGCCGCCGCCTCCGCCCTGGGCGTTGCCTCCGAAGAGGTCGCCCAGGTCGAAGTTGAAGTTGCCGCCGCCCGCGCCCGGCCCCGGACGGAAGCCGCCGTTGCCGAAGAGGGCGCGTGCCTCGTCGTACTCCTTGCGCTTCTTGGGGTCGCCGAGGATGTCGTTCGCCTCGGAGATCTCCTTGAAGCGCTCCTCCGCCTTGGCGTTGCCCTTGTTGGCGTCCGGGTGGAACTCGCGGGCGAGTTTCCGGTACGCCTTCTTGATCTCGGCCTCGGTGGCGTCCTTGGGGACGCCGAGGACCTTGTAGTAGTCCTTCTCGATGAAGTCCTTGGTGCTCATCCCCGACGCCCCTCCTTCCGCTCGGTACTTATTACGTCAGCCCTCCTCAGGGCCGTTGTCCTTCTCGTCGCCCGCCGCGGGGGCCTCTTCGGTCCCCTCGGCCTTCACCGCGGTCGCCCCCGGCTGCGGTTCGGCGACCGCCACCCGCGCGGGGCGGATGGTGCGCTCGCCGATGCGATACCCGGGCTGCAGAATCGCCACGCACGTCGTCTCGGTGACGTCCGGCGCGTAGCTGTGCATCAGCGCCTCGTGGATCGTCGGGTCGAAGGGCTCGCCCTCCTTGCCGAACTGCTGCAGGCCCATCTTCGCCGCGACCGTCTCCAGCGACTCGGCCACCGACTTGAAACCGCCGACCAGTTCGCCGTGTTCCCGGGCCCGGCCGATGTCGTCGAGCACCGGCAGGAGTTCGGTCAGGAGGTTCGCGATGGCGATCTCCCGGACCGTGATCCGGTCGCGCTCCACCCGTCGGCGGTAGTTCTGGTACTCGGCCTGGAGGCGCTGGAGGTCCGTGGTGCGCTCGCCGAGCGCGGTGCGTACCTGGTCCAGCTGGGCCGTCAGGCCGGCCAGCTGTGCGCTTGAGTCCCCGGCCGGGGCCGCCCCCGGTGCGGGAGCGGCCTTCGGCGCGGCGTCGTCGGGGGTGGCGCCGGAGGGGACGTCGGGCTTCTCCTCGAAGCCCGGGGTCTCCTCCGTCACGCGGCACCGTCCTTGCGCTCGTCGTCGACGATCTCGGCGTCCACCACGTCGTCGGCGGCGTCACCGGCGGGGGCACCGCCGGCGGCGGCCTGCCCGGCCTGGGCGTCGGCGTACATGGCCTGGCCCAGCTTCTGGGAGACGGCCGCGACCTTCTCGGTGGCGGTGCGGATCTCGGCGGTGTCCTCGCCCTTGAGCGTCTCCTTCAGCTCGGCGATGGACTCCTCGACCTCGGTCTTGATCTCGCCCGGGACCTTGTCCTCGTTGTCCTTGAGGAACTTCTCGGTCTGGTAGACGAGCTGCTCGCCCTGGTTGCGGGTCTCGGCGGCCTCGCGGCGGCGGTGGTCCTCCTCCGCGTACTGCTCGGCCTCCTGGCGCATCCGGTCGACCTCGTCCTTCGGCAGCGAGGAGCCGCCGGTGACGGTCATCTTCTGCTCCTTGCCCGTGCCCAGGTCCTTCGCGGTCACGTGCATGATGCCGTTGGCGTCGATGTCGAAGGCGACCTCGATCTGCGGGACACCGCGCGGGGCCGGCGGCAGACCGGTCAGCTCGAACATGCCGAGCTTCTTGTTGTACGCCGCGATCTCGCGCTCGCCCTGGTAGACCTGGATCTGGACGGAGGGCTGGTTGTCCTCGGCGGTGGTGAAGATCTCGGACCGCTTGGTCGGGATCGTCGTGTTCCGCTCGATGAGCTTGGTCATGATGCCGCCCTTGGTCTCGATACCGAGGGACAGCGGGGTCACGTCGAGGAGCAGGACGTCCTTGACCTCACCCTTGAGGACACCGGCCTGGAGAGCGGCGCCGATGGCGACGACCTCGTCCGGGTTGACGCCCTTGTTGGCGTCCTTGCCGCCGGTCAGCTCCTTGACGAGCTCGGCGACGGCGGGCATCCGGGTGGAACCGCCGACGAGGACGACGTGGTCGATCTCGCCGAGCTGGATGCCGGCGTCCTTGATGACGTTGTGGAACGGCGTCTTGCAGCGCTCCAGGAGGTCCGCGGTCAGCTGCTGGAACTGGGCGCGGGTGAGCTTCTCGTCGAGGTGCAGGGGACCCTCGGCGGAGGCGGTGATGTAGGGCAGGTTGATCGAGGTCTCCGTGGAGGACGACAGCTCGATCTTGGCCTTCTCGGCGGCCTCGCGGAGGCGCTGGAGGGCCATCTTGTCCTTGCCGAGGTCCACGCCGTGGCCGGCCGCGAACTGCTTGACCAGGTAGTCGACGACGCGCTGGTCCCAGTCGTCACCACCGAGGTGGTTGTCGCCGTTGGTGGCCTTCACCTCGACGACGCCGTCGCCGATCTCCAGGAGGGACACGTCGAAGGTGCCGCCACCGAGGTCGAAGACGAGGATCGTCTGGTCGTCCTTGTCGAGGCCGTACGCCAGCGCGGCGGCGGTGGGCTCGTTCACGATGCGCAGGACGTTCAGACCGGCGATCTCGCCGGCCTCCTTCGTCGCCTGACGCTCGGAGTCGTTGAAGTAGGCCGGGACGGTGATGACCGCGTCGGTCACCTTCTCGCCCAGGTAGGCCTCGGCATCCCGCTTCAGCTTCTGCAGGATGAACGCGGAGATCTGCTGGGGGTTGAAGTCCTTCCCGTCCAGCTGGATCTTCCAGTCGGTGCCCATGTGACGCTTCACGGACCGGATCGTCCGGTCCACGTTGGTGACCGCCTGGCGCTTGGCGACCTCGCCGACCAGAACCTCGCCGTTCTTCGCGAAGGCGACGACGGACGGCGTGGTCCGGGCACCCTCGGCGTTGGTGATGACGGTGGGCTCGCCGCCTTCAAGAACGCTGACGACCGAGTTAGTCGTGCCCAGGTCGATGCCGACCGCACGTGCCATGGTGATTTCCTCCAGCTGACTTGAGTGGAACGGACTCAAGTGTGCATCAAGCCTGGCCCTGGGTCAACAGACCTGAGCGAGTGAGACTCAAGTCTTATCCGCTCCTTACACGCAAGTGCCCGCTGACCTGCGATGATTCCAGGCTCCTGGGCCCGTACACCGGGACCCGAAGGAGCAGCAGGACGACGCCGAGGGTGACGCAGGCGACGCAGGTGGCGCCGGTGCGGCCCACCCAGCCGCCGTGCACGAGCACCCCGACGAGCACCCCGGCGAAGGATCCGGCACCGAGGACGACGGTCGCCCGCTGCGAGGTGAGCCCGAGGCGCCGCAGCCGGTGCGCGAGATGGTCGGGCCCGCGCCGCAGCACCGGCCGCCCGGCGAGGAGCCGCGACAGCACGACGAGCAGCACGTCGGCGCTCGCGACGGCGGTGAGCGCGAACAGCACGCCCGCGCTCGCCACCGGATCGTGCCCGGTCCGGGTCACCAGCGCGGCCGCGGCCAGCACGAACCCGGCGAACAGCGAGCCGCCGGCACCGAGGGCGATCCGCGCGGGATGCCAGTTGTGCATCAGGAACCCGGTGAGCGCGGCCGCGAGCACGCTGAGCAGCACGGCGAGCCCGTCCATCACCTCGGCGGCGGCACAGGCCCCGACCCCGAAGGCGGTCACCACCCCGACGGTCCCGGCGAGCCCGTCCGCGTGGTCGAGCCCCTTGAAGGCGACGGCGACGAAGGCGATCCAGCCCGCCCCGAGCAGCCCGCCGACGACCCCGAACTCGTCGTACGGCACGACGCACGCGGCCGCCACCGCCGTACCGAGCAGCAGGAACCGCGTCTTCAGCCGCCACACGTCGGCGACCAGCCCGAGCAGCGCCACGGCCCCTCCGGCGGCCACCAGCTCCCCGACGCCGGTACCGAGCGGGGCGACCCCGGTCCAGTCACCCGCGCACGCGACCAGGCAGGTGGCACCGACCACGGCGAGGCCGCCGAGCGCGGGCACCCGGCGGGCCCGCCTGCGGTCGACGAGGCCGAGCCGGAGGGCACCGGGCCGGATGAGCGCGGCGAGGACGGCGGCGAGCAGGAAGGCGGTGGTGGCGGCGGCGATCCCGTAGAGCACAGGTCCAAATTAGACCTGAATGTAACAATTCTGTACGAATAACACGATCAGGTTGTGGGGCCGCGACAGAGGCAGGCCTCAGCGATCCAGATCACTCCGCACCTGGCTACAGTGCGAGTAAAGATGCGGGTAGTCTCAGACGGACTGCATAAGTTACCGCTTAGTAATTTCGAGAGACCTCGCAGGCCCGAGGAGCCCCCATGCAACTCGCCGCGATCATCGTGTCGCTGGTTCTGATCGTGGTCGGCGTGGCGTTGTTCGCCCGCGCCGTCCTACAGATCTACAACTTCCTGCGGCTCGGCCAGAACGTGCCCGCCGGGACCCGCACCGACGAGCCCGCGCAGCGGACCGTCACGGTGGTCAGGGAGTTCCTCGGCCACACCCGGATGAACCGCTGGGGCATCGTGGGCGTGGCGCACTGGTTCGTCGCGGTCGGCTTCTTCTCGCTCCTGCTGACGATCGTCAACGCCGTCGGCCAGCTGTTCCAGGCCGACTGGATCCTGCCGGTCATCGGTGACTGGGCGCCGTACAACATGTTCGTCGAGTTCATCGGCACCATGACGGTCCTCGGCATCCTCGTGCTGATCGTCATCCGCCAGCTGAGCAAGCCGAACCGGCCGGGCCGCAAGTCCCGCTTCGCCGGCTCCAACTTCGGCCAGGCCTACTTCGTCGAGACGGTCATCCTGATCGTCGGCGTCTGCATCTTCACGCTGCACGCCCTGGAGGGCGCCCAGCACCACGTGGACACCTACGAGGCGTCGTTCTTCATCTCGTACCCGGTGGTGTCCTGGTTCCGGGGCATGGACGTCTCCACGCTCCAGAACCTCACCTACTTCTTCGCCGGCCTGAAGATCGCGACCTCGTTCATCTGGATGATCGTGGTCGCCCTGAAGACCGACATGGGTGTCGCCTGGCACCGCTTCCTGGCCTTCCCGAACATCTGGTTCAAGCGGAACGCGACCGGCGAGACCTCGCTGGGCGCCCTGCTCCCGATGACCTCCGGCGGCAAGCCGATCGACTTCACCGACCCCGGTGACGACGACGTCTTCGGCGTCTCCCAGGTCGAGCAGTTCTCCTGGAAGGGCCTGCTCGACTTCTCCACCTGCACCGAGTGCGGCCGCTGCCAGTCGCAGTGCCCCGCCTGGAACACCGGCAAGCCCCTCTCCCCCAAGCTGCTGATCATGTCGCTGCGGGACAACGCGCACGCCAAGGCGCCGTACCTGCTCGCGGGCGGCGGCAAGACCGCGGAGGGCGAGGAGAAGGGCTCCGAGGAGCAGCTGGCCGGCGTCCCCGCCGCCGCCCTCGCGGAGGCCGAGCGGCCGCTGATCGGCACCGCCGAGGAGAACGGCGTCATCGACCCGGACGTGCTGTGGTCCTGCACCACCTGCGGTGCCTGTGTCGAGCAGTGCCCCGTCGACATCGAGCACGTCGACCACATCGTCGACATGCGCCGCTACCAGGTCATGATCGAGTCCGCGTTCCCGTCCGAGGCGGGCACGATGCTCAAGAACCTGGAGAAGAAGGGCAACCCCTGGGGCCTGGCGAAGAAGCAGCGCCTGGAATGGCTCAAGGAGGTCGACTTCGAGGTCCCGGTCGTCGGCAAGGACATCGAGGACCTCACCGAGGTCGAGTACCTGTACTGGGTGGGCTGCGCGGGCTCCCTGGAGGACCGCGCCAAGAAGACCACCAAGGCCTTCGCCGAGCTGCTGCACATCGCGGGCGTCAAGTTCGCGATCATGGGCGGCGACGAGAAGTGCACCGGCGACTCCGCCCGCCGCCTCGGCAACGAGCCCCTGTTCCAGGAGCTCGGCATGGAGAACGTGGCCGCGCTGAACATGGCGTTCGGCGAGGACGACGAGGACGAGTCGACGAAGAAGCCCAGGTCGGCCAAGAAGATCGTCGCCACCTGCCCGCACTGCCTCAACACCATCGGCAACGAGTACCCGCAGCTCGGCGGCGACTACGAGGTCATCCACCACACCCAGCTGCTCCAGCACCTGGTGGACGAGGGCAAGCTGGTCCCGGTCACCCCGGTCGAGGGCATCATCACCTACCACGACCCCTGCTACCTGGGCCGCCACAACAAGATCTACACGCCCCCGCGCGAGATCATCGCCAGCGTCCCGGGCCTCCGGAACGAGGAGATGCACCGCCACAAGGAGCGCGGCTTCTGCTGCGGCGCCGGTGGTGCGCGGATGTGGATGGAGGAGCGGATCGGCAAGCGCATCAACAACGAGCGCGTCGACGAGGCCCTGTCGGTGAACCCCGACATCGTCTCCACCGCCTGCCCGTTCTGCCTGGTCATGCTCACCGACTCGGTCAACGGCAAGAAGAACGATGGCAAGGCCAAGGAGTCCATCCAGGTGGTGGACGTGGCCCAGCTGCTCCTCGACTCGGTCCGCACCCCGGTCGACCCGGAGGACGCGGCGGAGACGGAGCCCGCTCCGGAGCCGGAGCCGGTGAAGTAACCCGCGCGAACACGGAACGCCCCCCGACCCTCTGCGGGCCGGGGGGCGTTCCGGTTTCCCAGGACCGTCGCCCCGCCGACCGCCGAACCCGCCGCGGACCGGCGGTCGGCCGTACGCGAAGGCGGCGAGCGGCTGCCCGGCGGCGGCCGTCCGCCTCCCGTCCGGGGCGCTTCCGTCCGGCGCCGCGGCGCGGTCCCGCGCGTCGTGACCCGGACGGCCCCCCTCTGCTCGCGCAGGTGCTCCGTGGCGGTTCGGCTGGAGGAGGACCGGAGCGATCTGGAGGTACGGGTGACGGAGGACAGCGCGCACGCGGACGGGGAGGCCGGCCGGTCCGACGACGTCCGGGAGCTGCGGGCCCGGGTCGCCGCCCTGGAGAGCGAACGGGCCCGGCCGCCCCGGCACCGCACCAGGAGCTTCCTCGCGGTCGTCCTGATCATCCTCGGGTGTCTGCTCGCCCCGCTCTCCGTGGTCGCCTCGTGGGCGGCCGACGAGGTGGGCGACACCGACCGCTACGTCAGCACGGTCGCGCCGCTCGCCTCGGACCCCGACGTGCAGAACGCCGTCGCCAACCGGGCCACCGACGCGCTCATGAGCCACCTGGACCTGCCCGCCCTGCTCGCCGACGTGGCCCCCGCCGACCGGCCCCGGCTCCAGCAGGCGCTGGGCGGCAGACTCGGCGACGCGCTCGAAGGGGCCGTACGCAGCTTCGTCCACGACAAGGCCCGCCAGGTCGCCGCGTCCGACGCGTTCCGGACCGTCTGGACCGACGCCAACCGCCGGATCCACAGCAGCCTCGACAAGGCGCTCACCGGCAGCGGCGGCGGCGCGGTGCAGCTGACCGGGGACACCGTCACCCTCGACGTCGGGCCCCTCGTGGACCAGGTCAAGCAGCGGCTCGTCGACGCCGGTCTGACCCCCGCCGAGCACATCCCCGCCGTGCACACCGACTTCACCCTCGCCCGGTCCGACCAGGTCGGCAAGGTCAGGAACTATGTACGGCTGCTGCAGCTCGCCGGGAACTGGCTGCCCGTGCTGGCCCTGCTGCTGGTCGCCGCCGGGGTACTGCTCGCGGTCCGGCGGCGCCGGGCCCTGGTGACGGCCTGCCTCGGGGTCGCCGTCACCACCGGGCTGCTCGGCATCGGCCTGCGCGTGTTCCGGGTGTTCTACCTGGACCGGCTGCCCGCGAGCGTCTCCCCGGGCGCGGCGGCCGCCGTCTACGACGCGCTGACCCACTTCCTGCGCACCGGCGTGCGCATGGTCGTGGCCCTGGGCGTCGTCGTCGCCCTGGCCGCCTGGCTCACCGGCCCCGGCCGGTACGCCGGACTGGTCCGGGGCCTGTGGACGTCCGGGATCGGCGCGGTACGCGGCACCGCCGACCACGCCGGCCTGCGCACCGGCCCGGTCGGCCCCTTCGTACGCCGGTACCGCGGCTGGATCAACTGGATCCTGGTGGCCGTGGCGGTACTGGTCTACCTGCTGTGGTCCTTCCCCACCGGCTGGGTGGTGATCGGCATCGCCCTGTGCCTGCTGTTCGCCCTGGCCGTGACCGAGTTCCTGGCGGCGCCCCCGCCACCGGGTGTGGCGGCCGGGTAGGGGGTGAGGGTGAAGGTGCCGGCCCTCTTGTGGACCTGTACGGCCCCCGGTCCGCCGAAGTGCGCGGGGAGGACCAGTTCGCGGTTGGCGGCGGCCCGGTCGAGGATCCGGCGGCGGCCGGCCGCCGCCTGTGCGGGGTCCAGGCAGAAGCAGCTGTTCCAGTGCGGGTGGAGGATCTGTACCGGGCTGTGCAGCAGGTCGCCGACGAAGACCGCGCGGTCGTCGCCCGACGCGAGCCTGAGCACCGAGGAGCCGGGGGTGTGGCCGGGCGCCGGCTCCAGGGTGAGGTGGTCGTCTATGCGGTGGGCATCGCTCCACAGGACGACCTGGCCGGCCCGGTGCAGCGGCGCGATGCTGTCCTCGTAGACCAGCCGGTCGTCCTCCGTCACCCCGTTCCCGTACCCGTTCCGCGGCCCGAAGTGGAAGTCGTCGGCGGCCGGGACGAGGTACCGGGCGTTGGGGAAGGCGGGCGCCCAGCCGCCCTCGACGGCGACCGTGTTCCCGCCGACGTGATCGGCGTGCACATGGGTGTTGACGACGACGTCGACGTCCTGCGGCCGCACCCCGGCCCCGGCCAGCAGCCCGAGGTAGTCGCCCTGCCGCCGGTGGAACCCCGGCATGCCGGGCCGCTCGCGCCCCTCGCCCACCGAGGTGTCGACCAGCACGGTCCGCCCGCCGCTGCGCAGCACCCAGGTGCCGAGCGCGACCACCGCCCGGTCGGTCGCCGGGTCCCAGTGGTCCGGCGCCAGCCAGTCCGCGTTGTCCGTCCAGACCTCCGCGCTCGACCGCGGCACGAGGGTACGGGCCGGTGCGAACGGCCCCTGCCACTCGACGACCCGGAGGACCTCGACCTCCCCCAGCACGAGGCGGTGCACATGGCTCTCGCCCGGGTTGCCTCGGGCGCTTTCGATGTTTCGGGAATTCTCGTTCGCCATGGAATCGACCCTAGGGAGCACCGGGTGAGCGCCTCAATGCCCGCCGGGCTCAACGGAATACGCGTACGGCTCATGACTGAGCGCGGTGGGGTAGCCTGCCGCCGTGGATGTGCTGAGCGACGCGGTCGCGGCCGTCAGGATCGGCCGGCCCTCGTCCAACCGGGTCCGGGTGAGCGGCAGTTGGTGCGCACGGCTGGCTCCCTACGAGGGCGCGGGCTTCCACGTCGTACTGCAGGGGACCTGCTGGCTGCTGCCCGACGGCGGGACCCCCGTCGCGCTGGGCACCGGCGACGCGGTGCTGCTCCCGCACGGCACGGGGCATGTGCTCGCCGACTCCCCCGCCGACGCGGCGGCCGTGCGGCGCGCGGTGCCGTTCGAGGACTGGGCGGGGGCCGAGGCGCCGGACGACCGGACCGCGTTCGGCGGGGTGGAGCTGCTGTGCGGCAAGTACCGGCTCGACCGCGGCCGCGCCCACCCGCTCATGGCGGAGCTGCCGGTGGCCGTCCACCTGCCCAACCGGGTCGGCAGCCACCCCGAACTCCGGTCGGCCATCGACCTGTTGGGCCGGGAGCTGGACGCGCGGCGGCCCGGGTCCGGCACGGTGCTCCCCGGTCTGCTGGACCTGCTGTTCGTCTACCTGATCCGGTCCTGGATGGCCGAGGGTTCGACCGGTGCCTGGCCGGCCGTGCTGACCGATCCGGTCACCGCCGCCGCGCTGCGCGCGCTGCACGCGGCCCCGGCGGCCGCCTGGACCAACGACCGCCTGGCCACCGAGGTGGGCGTCTCCCGCCCGACCCTGGCCCGCCGGTTCACCGGCCTGGTGGGCCGGGCACCGATGGCGTACCTCACCTGGTGGCGCCTGACCCTCGCCGCCACCCTGCTCCGTGACACCGAGGAACCGCTGGCCGCCGTCGCCCGCCGCGTCGGCTACGGCACCCCGTACGCCCTCTCGCACGCCTTCAAGCGGGAGTTCGGGGCGACTCCGGGGCGGTTCCGCGCCGAGCTGCGGGACCGTCCGGGCCCGACGGCCTGACCGGCGGAGTTACTTGAGCCCGATCGCGGCGCACGCCGACCGGTACTTCGGGGTGCAGATGTCGGCGACGGTGTAGACGCCGTCCTCGATCACCGTGTCCCTGATGTTGTCCTTCGTGAGGGCGACCACCGGCACGAGCGTCGCGGGGATGTCCTTCCGGGTCGGGCTGTCGACCTTGTCCTGGGTCAGCGCGTCGTACTGGATGTCACGGCCCTGCACCTTGTACACCGCCATCTCCGCGGCGTCGGTGGCCTCTTCGAGGAACGACTTGTACACGGTCATGTACTGCTCGCCCGAGACGACCCGCTGCACCGCGTCCAGGTTCGCGTCCTGCCCGGTCACCGGCGGGATCGTGGTGGCGCCCGCCCCCTTCAGCGCGTCTATGACGGCTCCGGCCATACCGTCGTTGGCCGAGTAGACGGCGGCGATGTTGCTCAGGCCGACGGCCCGGATCGCCTTCTTCATGTTCGCCCCGGCGGCCGCGGGCGACCACTTGGCGGTGTCGTACTGCTCGGCGATGCGGACCTTGTCCTTGAGTTCGCCGAGGGCGCCCTCCTTGAAACTCGCGGTGTTCGGGTCCGCGGGATCGCCGTTCATCATGACGATCTCGCTGCTCGCCGCCCTGCTGCCGAGCGCCTCCAGAAGGGCACGGCCCTGCACCTCGCCGACGAGTTCGTTGTCGTGGGAGACGTAGGCGTCGATCGGGCCCTGCGCGAGGCGGTCGTAGGCGATGACGGGGATGCCGGCCTCCTTCGCCCTCCTGACGTCCGGCGCGATGGCCGCGGCGTCCAGCGCGTCCACCACGATGATGTCGACCTTCCTGGACACCATCGCGCGGAACTGCCGGCTCTGCTTCTCCTGGCTCGCCTCGGCGTTGGCGTAGTCGACCTTGCCCTTGCCGTGCGTGAGCGCGGCGACCTCCTTCTTGAAGATGGGGTGGTCGAAGGCCTCGAAGCGGGCCGTGTCCCGGTCGGGCAGGAGCAGCCCGACCGTGATGCCGTCGCCCTTCTTCGGGGCCGCGGAGTCACCGCTCCCGCCGATGCCGTCGACGACCCCGCACGCGGTGAGCGTGAGGGCGGACGCGGAGGCGGCCAGGGTCGTCACGAGGCGGGGCAAGGGGGTCCCGCGGGGGGTAGGAACGCTCACATCAGGCGCCTTCCGAGTGGGGGGAGCATCATGCGCAACCGATGGTGTGAAGGAAGCAAACGCGTAGCGACGGGGTACGTCAAGACGTCAGGACAACACGGCTGTCGGAGCATGCCGGACCGGCTGCCCCGAGGGGTGCGGCCCACCGGTGGTTCTCCCAGTTCAGGCCGGTGAAAAGGGAGTTCACGGGGCCGGCGGACCGTGCGCCGCGGACCGGCCGGGGCCCGCGGGCGGGCAACAGGTTCTCTACGTCCTGGACTTCACGCCCTCCGCAGGACCTTCGCAGCACCTTCGCGATCTTCACCTTCTTCGCTGTCGCTACTCCTCGGTACGGTCGCCGGCGCATGACGGCCACGCTTCTTAAATCGCTTTAAGAACTGCTACCATCAATGGCCTCACAGGCAGCTGAGACAGAGGCCTCGCCTCGGTCGTCACGAATCCGCGGGAGATCGTGTGCACGAGTCCGGCTCCGCCGTCCCGGCGGGCGGCACCGGCGGGTCGCCGGCGCGCCCCCGGCTGGAGGACGTCGCCGCCCGCGTCGGTCTCTCGACGGCCTCGGTGTCCCTGGTGCTGCGGGGCGTGCCCGGCCCCAGCGAGCGCACCCGGCAGCGGGTCCTGAAGGCGGCCGCCGAGCTCGGCTACCGCCCCGACCGCACCGCCAGCGCCCTCGCCAGCAGGCGCAGCCGGCTGCTCGGCGTCATGGTCGATGTGCACAGCCCCTTCCACGCCGAGCTGGTCGAGCATCTGCACACCGCCGCCGAGGAGGTCGGCTACGACCTCGTCCTGAGCGCCCTGACCAGGACCCGGGACGAGAACACGGCCGTCGAGACGCTCCTCGCGTTCCGCTGCGAGGCGCTGATCCTGCTCGGCCCGGTCGCCCCCGCCGCCACCCTCGCCGAACTGGACCGCAAGGCGCCTGTCGTCAGCGTGGGCCGCCGGATCGCCGGCGCCCCGCTGGACGTCGTCCGCACCGCCGACGACGACGGCGTCGGCCAGACCGTCGACCACCTGGTGGGCCTCGGGCACCGCGCGATCGCCTACGTCGACGGCGGCAAGGGCGTCATCGCCACCGACCGGCGCGGCGGCTACCGGGACGCCATGCGCCGGCACGGCCTCCACGAGCACGTCCACGTCCTGCGCGGCGGCAGCACCGAGGAGACCGGCGAGCAGACGGGCCGGCGCCTCCTCGACGACGGCCCGCTGCCCACCGCCGTCGTGGCGTACAACGACCAGAGTGCCATCGGCCTGCTGACCGTCTTCCGCTCGGCCGGGGTGGAGGTGCCCGGCACCGTCTCCGTCGCCGGGTACGACGACGACACCCTGTCCCGGCTGAGCTGCTTCAACCTCACCACCGTCAGCCAGAACGCCCGCGAGCAGGCCCGTCAGGCGGTGACGACCGCCGTGGAACGCCTCGACGGCGGCCGCACCGAGCCCCGCGAGACCGTCCTCGCACCCACACTGATCGTCCGGGGGACCACGACACGGGCGCGCTGAACCTGCGGTGCGGGGGCTCGGGGGGTCGGGGCCCGGCAGCCCGAACACTCGGGGACTCGGGGGCTCGGGGGCTCGGGGACTCGGGGGGCAGGGGGGCGGCAGCTTGAGTGCTCGGCGGCCCGGGGGGCGTCGTGGAGGGGGCGGTGTTGTTTTTCCGGTGGGGTACGGGCAACGGCCCGGGGCGGGCCCGGGCCGTTGGACGTGCGGTGGGGCTACTGCTTGGCGAGGGCCGGGACGAAGCGCAGGGCGTCCACGGTGCCGACGCCGGTGGCGAGGTCGTAGCCGTTGACGGCCTGGTAGCCGGTCACGCCCTCGTAGGTGTTGTTCGTGCCGTCGTTGACGTCCACGATGCCGTTGCTCTTGGCGTGGTGGGCGGCGAGGTCGTACAGGGCCTGCTGGATGTTGCCCAGCCGGTGGCCGGCCGCCTGGTCGGCGAGGGCGACGATGCCCGAGAAGAGCGGGGTGGCCTCGCTGGTGCCGCCGCTGACGTCCCAGCCGACGGCGGTCGGGTCGAAGCTGGAGTAGATCCAGGCGCCGCCGTTGACCGCCGCGGACATCGAGATGTCCGGGGTGCCGCGGCGGGTGCCGACCACCTTCTTCACGCCGTTCTGGAAGGACGGCCGGGTGAAGACGTGCGACTGGCCGCCACCGCCGGAGCCGTAGTCGTTGTACACGCTGTCCGGCTTGACGCGGTTGCCCTTGTCGTCCAGGTGGAGCTGGGTGCCGCCGATCGAGGTGACCAACGGGTCCGAGGACGGCCAGGAGTTGACGCGCTTCTTGTAGTACGTCTTGCCGTCCGCCTGGAGGTCGGTCGCGCCGCCGTCACCGGAGGCGGCGAGCACGGTGACGTGCTTGCGGTTCGCGTCCTGGAAGGCGTACCGCAGCTTCTTGATGCTGGAGAAGTCGCCCTTGGCGAAGCCGGGGAAGGTGTTCTCGGTGGCGCCGAAACTCTGGCTGATGACGTCGCCGACCCCGTGGTCGATCAGGTACTTCTCGGCGTTCATCATCTCCGGAAGGCCGGTGGTGCCCTCGGTCTCGGAGACCGCCGTCTCGACCACGACGATCTTCGCGCCGGGCGCCACCGCGTGCGCCATCTCGACGTCCAGGGTGGTCTCGCCGGCCCAGCCCGTCATGTCGGAGTTCTTGGGGTCGAAGGCGGGCACGTGCCCCCACTTGACGACCTTCACCGTGGTGCTCGGCAGCCCGAACTGCTTGCTGTAGACGTCGAGGTCGTGCTGGACGGTCGGGGAACCGTACGAGTCGACGATGACGATGGTGCGCCCCTTGCCCGTGACGCCCTTGCGGTACAGCGCGTTCAGGTCGTACGCGGTGCGGTACTGGAGCGGGGTGTAGCAGTTGATCTGCCACTTGGCCTGGCACTGCGCGTTGGAGAGCGGGCTGCTCACGCCGTGCACCAGGGTGTGCCCGACGACGGCCGGTACCGCGAAGGTGTGCGGTACGGCGGTGGGCGCGGCGGCCGTCAGCGCGGTGGCCGCGAGGGCGGCGACGGACGCGGCTGCCGCGACGCCCCGCCCGGTACGGGCTATGTGCATGAATCCCCCTGTGGTTCGGAGTCTCACGAAGTGGTCTCGGTCTCCGAGGAGATCTCGACGTGGTCTTCGCGCATCCCATCGAACGGGTCATGCACAGATCAAGTACGTTGAACGGACGATGCCGAACCCTTTACCCCGCGTTATCCCACGGTTGACCGCCCCGCCGCGGAGGACAAGGCTGGAACCCGGGCCGCGGACTTTCCGTCTCCCTTTGTCGAACAGGACGCCAACTCACCCGCAACCTCACACAAATCGGCCGGACCTTGAGAAGACACACACCGCTCAGACTCTGGGCCGTGGCGGCTGCCACGGCCTTCGCGTTCCTCGTCGCACTGGAGGTCGCCGCACGGCACTACGGCCTGCCGGGGCCGATCACCAACCAGGCGAGAGAGGTGATATGCCCCCCCAAGTCAGGCTTTCTGCTGTACGCGGGCCTGGCGTTGACGATGGTGGTGCTCACCTGGCGGGAGCGGTTCATCGCCCTCGGCGCCGCCGTCGCCGTCGACCTCGGCTTCGCGACGGTCCGTTGGGCGCTCGGTGTCGAGGCGACCCGCGGCCAGCCGTTCGGCAACGGCGCGTTGTGGGTGATACTCGGCTGCGCCGTCGTCGCCGTGACCCGCCGCACCGGCCACGAACGCGTCCTGCTGCTGAAGGGCGTCGGGCTGGGCCTGCTGCTGGTGACCGGCCGCAAGACCGGCGACGCCTGGCTGCTCATCACCTCGAAGACCCGCCCGATGGTGCTCGACCAGTACGTGGCCACCGCCGACCACGCGCTGGGCAACCCGTCCTGGCTGGCGGGCCGGATCGTCACGGCCGGCGGCCCGATCGGCTTCAACCTTCTCGACGTCGTCTACGGCCAGCTCGCCGTGGCCGCGGTCGCCGTCGCGCTGTACCAACTGCGCGGCGTGGCGGCCGAACGCCGCTTTCCGCGCCACCATCTCGTGCGCACCTTCCTGGTGATCGGCCTGCTCGGGCCCGCCGTCTACATGATCTTCCCGGTGGTCGGACCGGTCTTCGCCTACGGCACCGGCGCCGAGCACTGGGCCTCGGTCAGCCTCTGGCCGGAGCGGCCGCCGCACGGCGGACACTGGCCGTCGCCCGACCTGTGGCCGCGCAGGGTCCCGCCGATGCGCGCCCCGCGCCCCATCCGCTACGACGGGTTCACCCCGCGCAACTGCATGCCCAGCCTGCACACGGCATGGGCCACCACGATCTTCGTGCACTCCCGGCAGGCTCCCCGGGCGCTGCGCTGGGCGGGCGCGTTCTGGCTGGTCGCCACGCTCACCGCGACGCTGGGCTTCGGCTACCACTACGGCGCGGATCTCATCGCCGGGGTGGTGTTCGCGCTCACGGTCGAGGCGGCGCTGCGCACCCTCGACCGCGACTGGGACCCGGCGGGCGTCCGGCTGGTCGCCCACGGTACGGCGGTCTTCGCCGCGCTCCTGGTCTGCTACCGCTGGCTGCCGCTGGAGATGGCCACGCGCCCCTGGCTGTCCGGACCGCTCCTGCTGCTGGCGATGGCCTCGGTGGTCTACGACTACCTGCGCACCGTCAAGCGCTGGGAACCGAGCCCCGAGCCGACGGCACGACACCCGGCGCCCCTGCCCGAACTCATCTGAACCCGGAGCATCCGGCCCGCGGAGAGCGGGCCGGATGCGTGGTAGCGTCCGTTGGTATACAGGCTGTATACGAGAGCTGGGGGCCACCGTGACGTCCGGTCGGGAGAAGGCGTACGCGTACCTCAAGGACACGGTGCTGACGGATCCCGGCATGCAGGGCGCCTTCCTGTCGGAGCAGGAGCTCGCGGACCGGGTCGGCGTCTCCCGCACGCCCGTCCGGGAAGCGCTGCTGCAACTCGCGGCCGAGGACCTGGTCGAGCTGGTGCCCAAGCGGGGCGCCCGGGTGTCGCCGCTGACGGGACGCGAGATCCGCGAGCTCATGGAGCTGCGGGGCATCGTCGAGCGGTACGCCGCCCAGCAGCTCGTCGGCGCGGGCGGGGCGCCGCCGGCGGAGCTGCGGTCCCTGCTGGCACGGCAGCGCGAACTCACCGGCGCCGACCAGGCCCGGGAGTTCATCGCCGTGGACCACCGCTTCCACGCGGCCCTGGTGTCCGCCGTCGGCAACACCCTCCTCGACCGGCACTACGACGGCCTGCGAGGCCGCCAGGTCCGTGCCGGGGCGGTCGCCCTCTTCAACCGGCAGGGCCGCCAGGAGGCGGTGCTCAAGGAGCACGAGGCCATCCTGGACGCCCTGGAGACCGGTGACGCACAGGCCGCGTGCACCGCCATCGACCACCACCTGGAGTCGACGCTCAAGGTGCTGCTCGCGGGCTAGGGGCGGGCGGAGGCCTCGGGGTAGGTGATCACGAGCATGGTGACGCCGTCCTGGGTGGTCCAGGGGCCGTGCGGCATGCCGGGTGGGCGGCAGGCGTACATGCCGGCGGTGAAGGTGCGGCCGAGGGTCAGGTCGTGCAGCGCGCCCTCGACGAGGTAGACCTCCTCCCAGAAGTCGTGGCGGGTCACGCCGTCCGCCGAGGTGTCGGTGCCCGGCGCCCAGCGGACCAGCGCCGTACGGGATCCGCGTGCGGGGTCGTCGGCCAGGACGCGCTCCTCGACCCCCGGGCCGGCGCCGGGCGGGGTCCGCCACGGGCCGTCGGGGAGGTGGAACTCCAGCTCCGGCTTGCTCACCGCCGCACCACCTCCGGGCACCCGTCCTTCGCGTCGCCGCGTGCGGCGCCCCTCGCCATGCCAGGCATGTACTGCCCTCCTCGCTCGTGCTTGGCCGTGCTTGGACGTCCTTGGACGTCCTTGGACGTCCGTACTCGATACCGCTCGATCCCGCTCGATCCTGCTCGATCCTGCTCGATCGCGGACATCGACCTTTCGGCATACTTCTTGTATACAGGTCGTATGCGCAAGCCCCGCGCGAGAACTTCACCGGAGTGCCCATGGCCCTGCTGACCTTCGAACTGCCCGACGGCTCGACACGCGAGGTCGACGTCGTCCAGGTCCTGAACGCCGGGTACGCCGGGCGCCGCCAGGAGGACGTTGCCGCGCATGTCGCGGAGCTCGCCGAGCTCGGCGTGCCCGGACCGGCCGTGACGCCCGCCCTCTACCCCCTCGCCCCCTACCTCGCCCAGCAGACCGACCGTGTCCACGCGCAGCACGGGCACACCTCCGGCGAGGCGGAGTGGGCGCTGGTCGTGGCGGACGGCGGGGAGCTGCTGCTGACGGCCGCCTGCGACCACACCGACCGCGACCTGGAGGCGCTCGGCGTGGCCTGGAGCAAGAACGCGGGACCGGACGTCCTCGCCCGGCGTGCCTGGCGCCTGGCCGACGTGGAGTCCCGCGTCGACGACCTCACCCTGCGCGCCTGGGTCACCCACGGCGACACCCGGACCGAGATCCAGCACGGCGCCCTCGCCGAACTCCTCGCCCCCGCCTACTGGATCGACGTGCTGCGTGCCCGCGGCGCGCTCACCCCCGGCACCGTCCTGGTCTCCGGCACCATCCCGATGGCTCCCGGCGTCGACCAGTTCGGCGACGGCTGGAGCGTGGAACTGGCCGACCCCGCCACCGGGGACACGATCCGGCTGCACTACGACGTCCGGCCCCTGCCGGCGCCCATCGGCTGAGGCCGAGGCGGCGTCGGCCGACGCCGCTCACAGCTGGGTGGAGAGCCGTTGCTCGGTCCAGATGACCTTTCCGTCGTCGGTGTAGCGGGTTCCCCAGCGGTCGGCGAACTGGGCCACCAGGAAGAGCCCGCGGCCGCCCTCGTCCATGGTGGTGGCCCGGCGCAGGTGCGGAGAGACGCTGCTGCCGTCGGACACCTCGCAGATGAGGCTGCGGTCCCGGATCAGCCGCACACCGACGGGGCCCGTCGCATGCCGGATGGCGTTGGTGACCAGCTCGCTGAGGATCAGCTCCAGGGTGAACGCCTCCTCCTCCAGCCCCCAGTCGTGCAGCAGCTCGGTGGCCGCGGCCCGGACACCGGCGACCGCCGAGGGTTCGGACGGCACGGTCCAGGACGCGGTGTGCTTGTCGTCCAGCACCCGGGTACGGGCGACGATCAGGGCCACGTCGTCGCGGGGCGCCCTGGGCACCATGGCGTCGATCGCCGCGCGGCACATCTGCTCCGGCGTGCGCCCCGGCACCGCCAGGGCCCGGCGCAGGCGCTCGATGCCCTCGTCGATGTCCTCCCGCCGGTCCTCGATCAGGCCGTCGGTGAAGAGCGCGATGCCGCTGCCCTCGGGCAGCACCACCTCGCTCCGCTCGTAGGGCATGCCGCCCAGTCCGAGCGGCGGGCCGGCCGGCGTTCCGGGCAGGTGGGCGTGGCCGTCCGGGGGCACGATGATGGGTTCCAGGTGGCCGGCCCTGGCCATGGTGCAGAGCCGGGACACCGGGTCGTAGATCGCGTACAGGCAGGTGGCGCCCGTGAGCGTCGGGGTTCCGCCGTTGCCGTCCCGGTCCTGGTCGATGCGGGTGACCAGCTCGTCCAGGTGCCAGAGGAGTTCGTCGGGCGGCAGGTCGAGCGTCGAGAAGTTGTGCACGGCCGTGCGCAGTTGGCCCATGGTGGCGGCGGCGTGCAGTCCGTGCCCCACGACGTCGCCCACCACGATCGCGACGCGCGCCCCGGGCAGCGGTATGACGTCGAACCAGTCGCCCCCGACGCCGCCGGGTCCCGCCCCCGCCGGAAGATAGCGGTGCGCCACGTCGACCGCGTTCTGTTCCGGCAGGGCGTGCGGCAGCAGGCTTCGCTGGAGCGTGACCGCCATGGTGCGCTCCCGCGTGAAGCGGCGTGCGTTGTCGATGCTGATCGCCGCGCGGGCGACCAGCTCCTCGGCGAGCGAGAGGTCCTCCCCGGTGAAGGAGGTCGGCTCCTTGGAGCGCCAGAAGGTCACCACCCCGAGGACGGCTCCGCGGGACCGCAGCGGAGCGGCGATCATGGAGTGGATGCCGTAGGCCACCAGTTGCCGGGCCCGTTCGGGGTCCTGGGCCTGCCAGCCGGTGAAGGCCGCCATGTCGGCCTCCAGCACCATCCGCCCGGAACCGAAGCCCTCGCCCTGCGGGGTGAAGGGGTCGAAGTGGATGAGCGCACCGGGCGGGTAGAGCGGTACGCCCGGCCGGATGCCGTGCAGGGTCACTCTGCGCAGCTCCGCCGCGTTCACCCCGTCCGGTTCCTCGCCGCGCAGCACGGCGTCGGTCAGGTCGACGGTGACGTAGTCGGCGAACCTGGGTACCGCGAACTCCGCCAGTTCCGCCGCGGTGTGGCGCACGTCGAGGGTGGTGCCGATGCGCAGTCCGGCGTCGTACAGCAGCCTGAGCCGCTCCTGGACCACCTCGATCCGGCCCATCAGCGCGCTGAGCTCGGTCGTGTCCCGCAGGGTGGCGACCCAGCCGCCCGGTCCACGCGGTCCAGGTGCTTCGGGTGATCCGGGTGATCCGGGTGATCCGGGCAGCCCGGACGGTCCCGGTGGGTCGGGCGGTCCCGGTGGGTCGGGCGGTTCGGGTGGGCGGTCCGTGGGGCGCTGGCTGACGGCCAGCAGCCGGTCGCCGACCTCGATCACCTCGTCCGTGGTCGCCCGGCCGGAGGCGAGCAGCCGTTCGGCCGCCGGGGCGATCCCCAGGTCCGTGACGGGCCGGCCGTCCACCTCCGCCGTGAGCCCCAGCAGGCGCCGGGCCTCGTCGTTGGCCAGGAGCAGGCGGCCGTGCGGATCGACGATGAGGACGCCTTCGCGTACCGAGTGCAGAACGGCGTCGTGATGCTCGTACATGCGCGTCATCTGCACCGGCCCCAGGCCGTGCGTCTGGCGGCCCAGCCGTCTGCCGACGAGCGCCGTGCCGGCGGTGGCGGCCGCGAGCGCCACCCCGGTGCCCGCCAGGACGAGCGGCGCCTGCCGGCCGGCCGCGAGGCTCACCTGGTGGACGGTGATGCCCGCGGAGACCAGCCCGACCACCGTGCCCTGGGCGGAGATCACGGGCACGACGGTGCGCACGGAGGGCCCCAGGGTCCCGGTCGTCGTCTCGGTGACGACGCCGCCGCGCTGCGCCGCCGCGATGCTGCCGATGTAGCGGCGGCCGATCTGGGCGGGGTTCGGATGGGTGTAGCGGATGCCCTTGGGGCTCATCACGACGACGAAGTCCACGTGCGAGCGTTTACGGGTCTCCTCCGCCAACTGCTGGAGCACGGCGGTGGGATGCGTACCGGCCAGCTCCTGTCGCACGGTGGGGTCCGAGGCGACGGCGGAGGCCACCGCGAGAGTGCGGTTGCGGGCCTCCCGTTCGGCGTCGGCCCGCGACTGGAGCAGGAGGGCGGCGACCGCCGTCGCCCCGAGAACCAGGACGACTCCGACCTGCAGAAGGAACATCTGGCCGGCAACGCTGCGTATCCCGTACCAGGACCGCACCCGCCGGAGCAGTTGGTGCATACGGCTCATATAACACCAAACACCCACGACTACATCACCCCTGGACGGCATCCGCTCGCGCCACCGGGGCACTCCGCATCCGGCCGCGTACGGCACGTGAGCACGGCCCGTCAACACGGCCCGGTGGCGTGGGCCGTCCGTTCGGGAGGGTGGGGGTGAGCTACCAGACCGCCTGGCGGTGAGTGAAGGACGGGAAGACGCCCGTCCCTGTTCGTCAGGCGCCGTCCGGGAGGTGGCTGAGCGACAGCGCCGTGATGCGACGCGCCGTCGCCGACGGCAGCAAGCAGACCCCGGCACAGCGGGGCTGACGTCAGCCGCCCTCCCGGGCGATCCACTCGCTGCCGCCCAGCGGGTAGTCGTAGCCCGGTCGGCCCTCGTCGGCGCTGGTGCGGAACGCGGTGCCCGCGTTGTCGACGCGGACGGTGCCGTGGCGGCTCCCGCTGGACCAGTCCAGGGTGAGGTCCCAGCGGACGTCGTGCGCCTTGGTACGGGCGAAGACGTAGAAGACCTCCGGGTCGGACTCGCTGACCTTGTACGGGAAGTCACGCTGGCCGTTCTTGGCGGTGACCGTGGGGCTGCCGTTGTCGAGGTCGATGTCGAACGACTTGGTCCCGACGCCACCGCCGCAGCCGACGCCCATCGAGTAGTCGTTCCAGGCCAGCGGCGCGCCCTTGCTGAGCACGCGCACGTGCAACGCCTCCAGGACGACGGTCTCCGCGCCGGTGCCCTGGACGGTGAGGGCGATCTCCTGTTCGCCCGAGGAGACCGCCCCGTAGGCCGCGGCCCAGCGCGGGGCGTCCTGCTCGTTCGCGGGCGGGCCGACCTGTGCGGGCTCGCTGTCGACGAGGAAGTGCTGGCTGCACGGGTCGTCGTAGACGTAGGGCCGCGTGTTCACGGTGAGCGGGACGGCGGTACCGGCCCCGCCCCCCGCGCTCCCGGCCCCGGTGTTCGGCGAGTCGGTGGGGGTGGCGGAGGCGGAACCGGACGGCCGGTGTCCCGTCGCGCTCGGGGACGAGGACGAGGACGGCGATGACGACGAGGCGGCGGACGTCCTCCCGACATCCGCCGCACCGGTGATCACGGCGGTGTCACCGGCCGCCCGCCGGCCACCCGCGCCACCGCCCGGCAGGTTCACGGCGAGTACGACGGCCCCCAGGACGGCGGCCGCCGCGACGGAGACGATCAGCACGGTACGCCGCCGAGGCTGCGCCGCCGTGGGCCCGCGCGGCATGTCGACGACAGCGGGGACCACAGAGGCTGCCAGTGCTCCCGATGCTGCCGGTGCTGCTGGGACCACTGATCCCGCCGGGGCCGCCGCCGCTACCGGCCCTCCCGGCCCCACCGGGACCGCCGCGGCCTCCGGGACCGCCGGACTTTCCGGCCCCACCGGACCTCCCGGCCCCACCGGGCCCCCCGGACCTCCCGGGACCCCCGGCCCCACCGAGCCTCCCGGCCCCGCCGGACCTCCCGGGGTCGCCAGGCCCCCAGGGCCTCCCGGGACCGCCGGGTCGCCGGTCTCGGGCTCGTTCTTCTTCTCTCCGTCGGGTCGCTGCGGTGCGGGGTGGTCCGCTCGGCTTCCTCGGGTGGCGTCCGCGAGGATCCAGCGTCGGTGGAGTTCCACCAGTTCCTGCTGTGTCGCCCGGCAGAGCCGTGCGAGGCGCTCCACCGGGGCGTAGTCGACGGGCACCGCCGTGCCGTTGCAGTAGCGGTGCAGGGTCGACGTACTCATGTGCAGCCGCTTGGCCAGCGCCCCGTAGCTCAGTCCCGAGCGGTCCTTGAGCTCCCGCAGCAGCAGCGCGAACGCCTCCGTCGCGTCGGCCCCTGTTGCCCCTGACACCCGTTTCCCGTCCCCTCACGTTCCAGTCGCGCGTTCCAGGGCCACCACATCCTCCCTGGCCAGAGCGCATTTTCGCGTTCCGGTGTCCCCAACTGCCCGCCGTGGCTGGCAGTTGGGACAGATCGCCTCGCAGGCTTCGGTCATCCAATCACCACCGCCACCCGAACACCGAAGGGGCACAGCCACATGTCCGACCTCCGCGCCTCCCGCACCTCCCGCACCCGTCTCGTCGGCGCCGCCACGACCGTCGTACTCGCCGCGTTGTCCCTGACCGCGTGCTCCGAGGGCACGGGCGTCCGCGCCGAGGAGGTCGCCACGGCCGGCACCCCGGCCACGCACTCCTCCTCCCCCTCCCCCGTCTCGTCCGCGGCCTCGTCCTCGTCCTCCGTGTCGGGCACCTCCACCCCCGCTTCCGCGGCCGGCACCTCCGCGTCGAAGACGCCCGCCGCGGCCGGCCGGCCGGTCACCTGCGAGGGGTCCGTCACCAGGACGGTCGCGGCCCCGCTGACCCGCCCCGTGAACCACATGCTCCTCACGGTGACCAACACCGGCAGCAGGAGCTGCTACCTCTACGGCTACCCGGCCGTCCGCTTCGGCGAGGCGCAGGCCGTGCCCCCGGTCATCGGGGACTCGAAGCCGCAGGCGGTCGTCACGCTCGCGCCGGGTGAGTCCGGCTACGCCTCGGTGAACCTGTCCGCCACCGACGGCAGCGGCACGCACGGCCACACCGTGAAGTCGCTGACCGTCTACTTCCAGGGCCGCTCCGGCAACGAGAGCGTCGGCACGGGCGCGCACCCGTCGCTGCCCGCGCAGGGTCTCTACGTGGACGACTCGCTCAAGGTCACCTACTGGCAGCAGTCGATGGACGACGCCGTCGGCTGGTGACGGCTCACCGGGTCCAGTACTGGGCGAGGGCGCCTTCCCGGTACGGGGCGGGGCTGACGCTCAGGTCGCCGGCGAAGGGGCGGTCCAGGACGAAGACCAGGAGCAGGCTGAAGCCGACGAGCCCGGCGACCGAGGCCACGAACAGGATCTGGACTCTCAGTTTGCGCATGCCGTAGAGGAACGTGAGCGGGACCAGGACCAGGGCGCCGCCGACGGCCAGGATCTGGAGCAGCACGGGCAGTTCCTGGCGGGCCATGGTGATGCGGGCGCGGCGCTGGGAGGCGACGTCGTCGAGATGGCTGACGGTCTGCTCGTAGAAGACCTGCTCCTGCTCGGTCTTCGGGGCGTACGTCTGCAACACGTGGAAGGCGGACCGGAGATGGGTCTCGGTGGCCCCGTAGCTGGGGTGCCCCGCGCGCATCCGCGGCCACTGGTCCTCGACGACCGCGTGCACGTAGCCGCTCATGGCGGAGTCGAGACGGGACCGCACCACCGCCGGGAACGCGGCGGCATCGCGGGTGATGAGCGCCGCGTCGGTGGCCTCGGAGGCGACGATGGTCTGGGTCTCCTCCAGTTGCGTCCACAGCGTGACGATCACGAACGCGAGGATGATCCCGTAGATGGCGCCGAACATCCCCAGCGTCACCCCGACCATGTCGTTGTGCTCCCCGCCGGCCAGCGACGGGTACCTGCGCCGCAGCAGCACACTGCCGGTGACGGCCAGGAGGACGGTGCCGCCGACGGTGACGACGGCCAGCATGAACGTGCTGAAATGGTTGAGCAGCCACAGCGACATGTGCGTGGAGTCTAGGCCGGACAGAGCAGCCCAAAATCACGCGTTCAGCGGCAACTACACCTATAAGGGTAGAAGTTCACGCCTTCGAGTGAGAGCCCCGTCTTCCCGGGCAGCACGCCCTGTGCCACCCACGGCGCACCCGGGGTGTCGAGCGTGTGGTGTGTGGCTATGTTGGGCGGGTGACGGGTGTTGCCCCGTGGGGGCAGGTGTGTCGCAGGGTTCGGGTGCAGGGGCCGGCGGCGTTGCGGATTCTGGTGATCGCGGTGCTCTGCTGGCAGACCGCCCTGTGGGCCGGTGCCGATCAGCCGCCGGTGTTCGCCGCCATCGTTCCGCTGCTGAGCCTGCGCGGCGACTCCGCCTCCTCCCTGGTGGCCCTGTTGCTGAGGATCCTCGGCGTGATGGCCGGCGTGGCGCTGGGCGTCACCATGGTCAGCCTCTTCCGGCCGACCACCCTGGTGCTCGCCGTCGTGATGGCGCTGGCCCTGCTCTGCGGGACCGTCATCAGCTCCGGTACGACCCTGAATGTGCAGGTCGCGGTGACCTCGCTGCTGGTCTTCGCCAATCCCTCGCCGGAGGCGTACGGCTTCGCCCGGTTGTGGGAGAACGCGCTGGGGGGTGCCGTGACCGCCGTCCTCGCTCCGTTGCTCTGGCCGCGCGACCCCTGCCGGGAGGCGGCGACGCTGGCGCGGGAGTGTGCGGCCGGCCTGGCGGAGGGCCTCGTACGGAGCACGCGCGCGATCGGGTCAGCGGACGCGGCGGGCGCCAACCGGACGGCGGCGCGGGCGGAGGCGGACCGGCTGCGCCGCTACGGCACGCAGGCCCGGGAGGCGGAGCAGGCGATGCGGTTCAATCCGCTGCGCCGGCGCCACCGCGCCGAGGTGACCGAACTGGGCGACCGGATCGACCGCGCCGTCCGGGCGGTGCCGCATCTCCTCGCCCTGGCCGCCGAGGTCGAGTTCTTCAGCGTGCGCGACGGGCCCGCCCCGGCTCTCTCCCGGGCCCGGACAGCTCTTCTCCCGGTCGCCGAGGCCACCGGGCGCGCCCTGGAGTCGGTCCTCGCGGGGCGGGACCCGCGCACGGACACGGACACCGCGCGCGCCGCACTGGCCCGGTACGCGAGGCAGGACCCGGAGCCGATGGGAGTGGTGCTCCGCAGGCCGTTCACCAGGATCCTCGACCTCTGCGACGACTCCCGGAGCTGAGCGGAGCCCGGTGCCGTACGCCGGTGACACCACGCCCACCGGCTACCGCTTCCGGGCACGGCTCACCTTCGCGAAGTGCGGGCCTTCGTCCGTGACTGAAGTGCGGGCCTTCGTCCGTGACTTCGGGGCGGGTCCCGCTCACCAGTAGTGGCGTCGGCCGGCGACCGCGTGCCCCGTGGAGCCCATGATCCAGAAGACCGCGCCGACCACGAGCAGGATGATGCCCAGAGTCCACAGGATCGATATGCCCATGACGAATCCGATGACGAGCAGGATGATGCCGATGGCGATCATGACTGTCCCTCCTGCCTTTCCGTCTGCCTTTCCATGACCTCTGTTCGTCTCCCGGGTTCCCCGAAGCGGCGGGGTCATGCCGGACCCGGCGGGGCCCGGCGCTCACCAGCTGATCCGGGCCGCCACCGGCAGGTGGTCGCTGCCGGTGGCGGGCAGCACCCACGAGCTCCGCGGCCGCACCCCGCGGACCAGGATCTGGTCGATCCGCGCCACCGGGAACCCGGCCGGCCAGCTGAAGCCGAAGCCGTCCCCGGCCACGTCCTGCGCCGACCGCAGCCGCGCGGCGAGGCCGGCGAACACCCGGTCGTCCATGGTGCCGTTGAGGTCGCCGAGCAGCACCACCCGCTCGTCGGGCTCGGCGGCGACGGCCGCGGCGAGCGCCTTCGCGCCGCGGTCCCGGCTCTCCGTCCAGAACCCGCCGCCGGGAAGCAGGCGTACGGACCCCAGATGGGCCACGTACACCGCGAGCGGCCCGTGGCGGGTGGTCACCGTGGTGCGCAGCGCCCGGTTGTAGGCCAGCTTGACGGCGGCCGGCCTGGTGGCCGCGAGCGGCCCGTAGTCCGTCTCGATGTCGACCGGCCGGGTGTCCGACAGCGGCAGCCTGCTCCACAGCCCGACCGTGCCCAGCACCGCGTGGTAGCGGTACGCCTTCGCCAGCCCCTTCTCGTACAGCGGTTCGGCCTGCGGGGTGAGCTCCTCCAGCGCCAGCAGGTCCGCCCCGGAGGCGGCCAGGTCGCGGGCGGTGCCCGCCGGGTCGGGGTTGCCCGCGTCCACGTTGTGGCTGACCAGCGTGAGGTCGCCGCCCGGACGGGACCTGTCGCCGAGCAGCCCGCCGAAGAGGCTCAGCCACACCGTGACCGGCAGCACCAGCGCGGCCGCCGCCGCGGCGGAGCGCCGCCACAGCGCCCCGGCCAGCAGTACCGGGACGAACAGGCCGAACCACGGCAGGAAGGTCTCCACCAGGCTGCCGAGGCCCGCGAGGTCGGTGATCCACGCGTGCAGCAGCATGAGCAGGCCGAGCAGCAGCGCCGACGCCGTGAGCAGCGGCCCGCGCTTCCAGGGCCCGGACCGGGTACCGGCCCGGACCGCCCGGCCCAGGCGCGCCCGCCAGGCGGTGCCCGGACCACCGGGGTTCGGGCGGACGGGGCCGCCCGTCGCGGTCTCCGCCGGGTGCGGCCGCCGGGCCCTCGGGGTCCGGGTGGGCGTCGTACCCGCCGGTCGTGGGGATCGATGCATACCGTCAGCCAAGGCGGCGCCGTGTTGCCGGCGCGTATGCGGATTTCGATACGCCGGCGATACGTACAGGCTCGTAGCCTCGACGGCATGCGTGTGCTCATCGTCGAGGACGAGCCCTACCTGGCCGAAGCCGTGCGCGACGGTCTGCGTCTGGAGGCGATCGCGGCCGACATCGCGGGGGACGGGGACACGGCGCTGGAGCTGCTGGGTGTCAACGCCTATGACATCGCCGTCCTCGACCGTGACATCCCCGGACCGTCCGGTGACGAGGTCGCCGCCCGCATCGTCGCCTCCGGCAGCGGTATGCCGATCCTGATGCTCACCGCGGCCGACCGGCTCGACGACAAGGCGTCCGGGTTCGAACTCGGCGCCGACGACTACCTCACGAAGCCCTTCGCGCTCCAGGAACTCGTCCTCAGGCTCCGGGCGCTCGACCGCAGACGCGGCCACAGCAGGCCGCCGGTGCGGGAGATCGCGGGTGTGCGCGTGGACCCGTTCCGCAGGGAGGTCCACCGGGACGGCCGCTGTGTCGCGCTGACCAGGAAGCAGTTCGCGGTGCTCGACGTCCTCGTGGCCGCCGAGGGCGGTGTGGTCAGCGCCGAGGAGCTCCTGGAACGCGCGTGGGACGCGAACGCCGACCCGTTCACCAACGCCGTGCGCATCACCGTGTCGGCCCTGCGCAAACGGCTCGGCGAACCCTGGATCATCGCCACCGTGCCGGGCGTCGGCTACCGCATCGACAGCCGGCCGCCGGCGGCCGGCCGGGACCAGGAGGACGGCGGGCGTGGCTAGGGCACCCGGGTGGAGCGTCCGCTTCCGGCTCACCCTCAGCTATGCCGGGTTCCTCCTGGTCGCCGGCGTGCTGCTGCTCTCGGCCACGTGGGTGTTCCTGAACCGGGTGAACCACGTCGGCCTCATCCTCATGCCCGGCTACCGCTACGCCGTCCTGCGCGCCTTCGCCCCGACCGCGGCCGTCGTGCTGACGTTCCTGCTGGTGTTCGGTCTCGCGGGCGGGTGGCTGCTCGCCGGCCACATGCTCGCCCCGCTGACCCGGATCACGGACGCCACCCGCACGGCCGCGGACGGGTCGCTCTCCCACCGGATCCGGCTGCCGGGCCCCAACGACGAGTTCCGCGAACTGGCCGACGCCTTCGACACGATGCTGGCCCGGCTCGAAGCCCACGTCGCCGGACAGCAGCGGTTCGCCGCCAACGCCTCGCACGAGCTGCGCACCCCGCTGGCGATCTCGAAGGCGTTGCTCGACGTGGCCCGCGCCGACCCGGACCACGACACCGGCGAGATCCTCGGCCGCCTGCACGCCGTCAACACCCGGGCGATCGAGCTGACCGAGGCGCTGCTCCTGATCAGCCGCGCGGACCAGCGGTCCTTCACCCGGGAACCCGTCGACCTGTCCCTCCTGGCGGAGGAGGCCACCGAGACCCTGCTCCCCCTCGCGGAGAAGCACCGCGTCACCCTGGAGACCGGCGGCGAGATCACCCCCGCGAGCGGATCGGCGGCGCTGCTGCTCCAGCTGACCACGAACCTCGTGCACAACGCGATCGTCCACAACCTGCCCGGCCGGGGCACCGTGTGGGTACGCACCGGCGTCCGCCCCGGGGCCGCGGTGCTCACCGTCGAGAACACCGGCGAACAGGTCGCCCCCGAGCTGGCCGCGACCCTCACCGAACCGTTCCAGCGCGGCACCGAACGCACCCACGCCGACCACGCGGGCGTCGGTCTCGGCCTCGCGATCGTCAAGACCATCGCCCAGGCACACGACGGCACGCTCACCCTCACCCCGCGCCCCGCCGGCGGACTGCGCATCACCGTGGAACTGCCCGCACCCCAGGCCTAAATGTTGTGCACCATGTTGACCGCCGTAAGAAATTAGCCCTACATTCCTCGGTGCCTTCACTCGGCACGCCCAGCTCCCCGCCCCCACCCGCAAGGAGCACTTCCATGGCTGTCAGCACTCGTCCGCGCGTCTCCCGGAGCCGGCCGCGTATCACGCTCGCCGCTCTGGCCTCGCTCGCCGCGGCGGCCCTCATCGCCCTGCCCGCACCCGCCGCCGAGGCGGACACCCAGGTCACCGGCGGTCTCACCGGCACCCTCCCCGACGGCGCCACCTGGATCGCGGACGTCCCCGAGCACTGGAACGGCACCCTGCTGCTGTTCAGCCACGGCTTCGGCCCGACCGTCGCCAGGGACGCCCCCACCGACGCCGTCCGCACCGAACTGCTCGCCGAGGGCTACGCGCTGGCGGGATCGTCGTACGACCCCCATGGCTCGATGTGGGCCCTGGACAGCGCCGAACGCGACCAGTTCGCCACCCTCGGCGCGGTCACCGCGAGGATCGGCACACCGCGGCGCACGCTCGCCATCGGCCAGTCCATGGGCGGGCTCGTGAACGCGCAGCTGGCCCGGGACGGCGCCGGCCGGATCGACGGCGCGCTCGGCCAGTGCGGCCTGGTCGCGGGCGCGACGGACCTGGACAACTACCAGCTGGACGCCGAGTACACCGTCGCCCGGCTGCTGTTGCCGGCGCAGGACGTGCGACTGGTCCGCTTCGGCTCCGCCGACCAGGCCGCCGCCACCGCGGACACGCTCACCGCCGCCGTCACCGCCGCACAGGCGACCCCGCAGGGCCGTGCCCGGATCGCGCTCGCCGCCGCCTTCCTGAACCTGCCCGCCTGGTCCCCCGGAAAGACCGCGCCCGGCGCGACGGACTGGGCGGGCCAGGAGGCGCAGCAGTACGACTGGTTCGCCCAGGGCATCCTGGCGTTCGTCGAGGGCGGCCGGTACGCCGTCGAGCAGTCCGTCGGCGGCAACAACTCCTGGAACCGGGGCGTCGACTACGCCCGGCTGCTCGCCGGTTCCGA
The DNA here is from genome assembly GCF_014645815.1 of Streptomyces fuscichromogenes. Taxonomy (GTDB): domain Bacteria; phylum Actinomycetota; class Actinomycetes; order Streptomycetales; family Streptomycetaceae; genus Streptomyces; species Streptomyces fuscichromogenes. The sequence continues at coordinate 389,582 of NZ_BMML01000006.1, forward strand.
ACACGCGCCCCAGGTCCGCGCCCTGTACCGGACGGCCGGGCTGGACCTGGGCGCCGACCTGCGGACGCTCACCGCGGGCGCCGGCGTCACCGCCGATCCCGCCGCGGTCCGTACCGCACGACGGACGTCCGCCGCGGGCCAGGGACTCGGGGTGCCGCTGCTCGACGTGCACACCACCGCCGACAACCTGGTCCCGGTGCAGCAGGAGAACCGCTTCGCCGCCCGGGTGCGCGCCGCGGGTGACGGCGCGCTGCTGCGGCAGGCGTACGTCGCACGGCAGGGCCACTGCGCCTTCACCACCGCCGAGACCCTGGCCGCCCTGCACGCCCTCGAACACCGCGTCGACACCGGCCGGTGGGACGACGCCGCGACACCCGCCGCGCTCCAGCGGTCCGCCACCGCGCTCGGCCTGGACGGGGCGGCGTACACGCCGTACCGCCCGGCGCGGTTGACGGTCGGCCGCGACCGCCCGGTACCCCCTGCCCGCCGCTGACCCGCCGCGACGAGGCCGGTACGGGCTCACCGTGACATACCGGGTGAACGGTCCCGGATGTTCGCCCGTACCCCTTGTCGTACGCCTGGCCGCCGGCCGCGGGCAGGACCCACCCGGAGACGGAGAGGCAACGTGTCGCAGCAGCCACGAGTCCAGCACACCGGCCGCCTGATGCGCGGCGCGGCGCTGGCCGCGACCCTGGCGTTCGTCCCACTGACCGCGGCCTGCGGCGGCGGTGACGACTCCACGGAGAGCGAGCGAAAGCGGTCGAGGACCGCCGTGACCGACGCCCCCGCGAACGGTGTCGTGGCGCCGGCCAAGGTCGAGGTGATCGCCGGCCTGACCGGCTGCACACCGAAGATCCGCATAGCCGCCTCGGAACTGCGCCAGGGCGTGTGCCACACGAAGAAGGTCGACTACCTCATCACCACCTTCCCCACCGACGAACTCAAGGAGACCTGGCTGGACTCCGCCTCCGGGTACGGTGGCAAGTACCTGGTCGGCACCCGGTGGATCGTCAGCGCCCAGCCGCAGCTGCTGGACGGGTTCCGCGACAGGCTCGGCGGCACGATCCGGCAACTGCGCGGCTTCGGCCCGGCAGCGGAACCGAGCGCGTCGTAGCGGACCGGCGGGGGTCAGCCCTGTGACGGCGGCGTGGTCCCGCGCCGCTTCGCCAGCCACCACCCTCCGGCGAGGAGCAGGGCCACCGCCGCGAGGACGGCGCTGATGACCACGCCGGTCGAACTGTTGTCGTCCGGCCGCGCGGCGTCGGCCTCGGTGGCGGTGCCGGTGGCGGTGGCGGTGGCGTCCGGCTCGGTGGCCGACGGGGTGGGCGACGGGGTGGGCGACGGGGTGGGCGTCGGGGTCCCGGTCGGGCCGGTGGTGGCGCCCGGGGCCGCCGGCTTCAACTTCAGGACCGGCGCGGGCTGTTCGGGCTCCGCGGCGCCGCCGGGCAGTTCGATCCAGCGGGAGACCTCGCCGTCGCTGTAGGTCTCGACCGTCTTGAAGGCGATCTCCTTCGCGTCCGGCAACTGCCGGACCCTGATGGTGTGTTCGGCGTCGACTCCGGCCTTCAGGGCGGGCCCGGCGATGCGGTAGCCGTCGCCCGTGGCCGTCAGCCGCCACCCCTTGGGCGCCTCGCCGAGCCGGACGTCACCGGGGGCGATGCCCTCGGGCAGCACGACGCGCAGTTCGGTGAAGCCTGCCGTGCCGGACTCGGCCTCGGAGACGAAGCTGAGGGTGACGTTCTCGGCCAGGGCCCGCGGGGTGTCGGCCTCGACCTCCGCGTGGGCGGCGGCCGGCGCGGCCAGGGCGAGCACGGCCGTCAGCGCGGCGGCACCGGCGAGAGCGGCACGGCGGCCGGCGCGGACCACCGGGTGACGGGGCGCGGGTGTGGGTGTGGACATGGGTGTGGACATGGGTGTGGGCACAGGGAGCTCCTTGCGGGTACGGGAGGTACCGGTCCCGTAGCCGCCGGGACCGGGTGACGCACGGGAGGTGCTCCCGGCGCGGTGGTCCCCTGCGCACCACCGCGTGCTCCAGTACGTCGTCCCCCGGCTTCGCCGCCGTCTCGGAGAAGGCACCCGGCCACCGGCCGGCGGGCGGGACGGACGCCGTCCGGCCGCTGTCACGGACCGGCCGCGGCAGCATCCGGGCCACGGCCGTCACGGCCGCCCCGGCGACCGTGCCCAGCACGGCGAGCGCGGCCGCCGTCCGGGCGTCCGCCCGGCACAGCAGCCAGGCCACGACCAGCGCGGCGACCACGTGGGCGGTGGTCATCGCCGCCCCGGCGTGATGCCAGGCGTGCCCGTCCCCGGCCGCGGTGTGCCCGGCGGGCATCGCCGCCGGGGCGCCGCCGTCCGCACCGGACAGCGCGAGGTGCAGCGCACCCTGCACGGCCAGCGTGCACAGGACGGTCGCGGCGGGCGTGCAGCGTCGGCGGGCCAGTGGCCCGACGGCCGTGAACTGGACGAGGGCCATCGCGCCCAACAGCCGCCAGGGCACCGCGCCCTCGGCGACCGTGTGATGGCCGAGGGCCGCGAGCACGGTGCCGAGCGCGGCGAACAGACCTGCCCGGACGCAGGTCTCCGCGCGACCGGTCAGGTGATCACGCGGCACGTTCGCCCCTCGACGACGGAGCGGGCCGGGTTCCCGGCGCGCCCCGGCAGCGTACCGACCTCTGCGCGCCGTCTGCCGCCACTCACCCGATCCGCATCGTTTCCGCAGGTCAGCCGCCCACTATCGGACATGACAACGGTCACCGGTGCAGCCTTTGGCGATTCCCGGACGGGTGGGTTTCACTGCGGGAGGGCACCCGTCGCGAGGGGGAAGACATCAGCATGAGCGAGCACGGCCACGAACACGGACACGGACACGACCACGGGCAGGACCACGGTTCCGGGCACGCCGGTCACTCCCACGGCGTCTCACCGGACGCCGACCGCCGCTGGCTGGCCATCGCCCTCACCCTCATCACCGGGTTCATGGCGGTCGAGGTCGTCGTCGGCATCGTCGCCGGTTCGCTGGCCCTGATCTCCGACGCGGCGCACATGCTCACCGACGCCGCCTCGATCGTCCTCGCGCTGATCGCCATGCGGCTGGCCGCCCGGCCGGCCAAGGGCGGCTTCACCTACGGCCTCAAGCGCGCCGAGATCCTCTCCGCCCAGGCCAACGGGCTGACCCTGCTCCTGCTCGGGGCGTGGCTGGCCTACGAGGCCGTACGCCGGCTGGTCTCCCCGCCCGAGGTCGAGGGCGGCCTGATGCTCGCCACCGCGCTCGTCGGCATCGTGGTGAACGTGGCCGCGACCTGGTGCCTGTCCAGGGCCAACCGTTCGTCGCTCAACGTCGAGGGCGCCTACCAGCACATCCTCAACGACCTGTTCGCCTTCATCGGCACCGCGATCGCCGCCCTGATCGTCGTCCTGACCGGCTTCGCCCGCGCCGACGCCATCGCCACCCTCGTGGTGGTCGCCCTGATGGTGAAGGCCGGCTACGGGCTGCTGCGCGAGTCCGGCCGCATCTTCCTGGAGGCGGCACCGGCGCACGTCGACCCGGACGCCCTGGGTGACAAGCTGGTCGCCGAGCCGAAGGTCGTCGAGGTCCACGACCTGCACGTCTGGCAGATCACCTCCGGCCAGGCCGCCCTGTCCGCGCACATCCTGGTCGAGCCCGGCGGCGACTGCCACGCCGTCCGCCGCGACCTGGAGGAACTCCTGCGCCACGACCACGGCATCACCCACACCACCCTCCAGGTCGACCACGCCTCCGCCGCCGTGCTCCAGGGCGCCCAGCCCGGCGACCGCGACCTGCTCCCCCTGGACGACGACGGCCACTGCGAGGAGTCGCACGGGCCGGTCCACCGGGACGAGCCGCACGAGCACTGACCGCTTCGCGGGGGGGGCGCCGCGATACGCCGTCTGCCGCGCCGTCGTGGCTGGTCGCGCAGTTCCCCGCGCCCCTTCGGGGCGCTCAGTCCCTGTGGTCCGGGGCGATGCGGTCGGCGAGCCGGAGGAGGGCCGACCAGGCGAGTTCGGCGGCCCGGTCGTCCTGGAGGTCGGATCCGTGCTCCTCGCCCGTCAGCTGGCGGGCGGTGAGCTCGCAGACCTCGGGGTCGGGAAGGACGAGCTTGGCGCCCCCGGCCATGGCCGTGGTCTGAATCTCGCAGGCCTTGTCCAGGTAGTACATGCGCAGGAACGCCTGGCCGGGCGTCTCGCCGACGGTCAGCAGGCCGTGGTTGCGCAGCAGCAGTGCCGGGTGGCCGCCGAGGTCGGCGACCAGCCGCCGCTGCTCGGCGAGGTTGAGGGCGACGCCCTCGTAGGCGTGGTGGCCGAGCCTGCCCCAGAACTCCATGGAGATCTGGTTGAGCGGGAGCAGGCCGTCCTCCTGGGCGGCGACCGCGCAGCCGGCCCTGGTGTGGGTGTGCAGGACGCACTGGGCGTCCGCGCGGGCGGCGTGGATCGCGCTGTGGATGACGAACCCGGCCGGGTTGACGGGGTGCGGGGTCTCCTCGACCGGGTTGCCGGACAGGTCGATCTTCACCAGGTTCGAGGCGGTGATCTCCTCGAAGAGCAGGCCGTAGGGGTTGATCAGGAAGTGGTGCTCCGGGCCCGGGAGCCGTACCGAGATGTGCGTGAAGATCAGGTCGGTCATCCGGAAGTGCGCCACCAGCCGGTAGACGGCGGCGAGTTCACGGCGCAGACGGAGTTCTTCCGAGGCGGGGGTGGGCATCGGGGGACCTTTCGGCGGGGTACGGGCACGTGCGGGCGCCGGTGCGTGGTGCGGTGCGGGTGCGTGATGCGGGGGCGGTGGGTCAGGCGGCGCTGAGTTCGGGGGCCGCGGTGGCAGGGGCGGGCTCGCCCGCCAGGCGGCGGCGCCAGGTCTCCAGGACCGCCTCCTCGGTCGGCCTGGTCGCGAGGCTGACCCCGACGTAGGCGACGAGGCTGGCGAGCAGGCCGTAGTAGATCGGCTCGTTGGCGAGCAGGCCGTCGGTGAACATGAGGGTGACCACCGTCGTGCCACCCGCGATCATCGCGGTCAGCGCGCCCGGCAGGTTGCCGCGCCGCCAGACCAGGCCGCCGAGGATCGGCACCAGCAGGCCGCCGACCAGCAGGTTGTAGGCGACGGTGAGCGCCGCGATGACGTCCCCGAGGACACAGGCGATGCCCATGGCGACGACGCCCAGGACGCCGATGGCGAGCCGGTTGGAGCTGATCTCGTCGTGGTCCCCGGACACCGTGCGGCGGCGCAGCCGGGCCCAGATGTCGTTGTTCGCGACGGTCGCGGAGGCGATCAGGGCGCCGCTGGCGGTGGACATCATCGCGGACAGCGCGGCGGCCAGCACCAGGCCCCGGACGCCGGTGGGCAGGACGTGCCTGACGATGGTGGCGAAGGCCTGGTCGGCGTCGGCCAGGTTCGGGTAGAGGGTCTTCGTCGCCATCCCGATGAACGCGCCGGCCAGGGCGTAGGCCAGGCAGTACACACCGGCGACGGTGCCGCCCCAGGAGGCGACCCTGTCGCTGCGGGCGGTGAAGACGCGCGTATGGGGAGGTATGGCCGGTCCTGCCCGATCAGCATGCCGAAGGTAAAGATCAGGATGGAGGTGGGCGAGAATTGACATGCTCCTCGCCCTGAAGGGGCGAGGATTCCGGCCTTCCTTGACTGGTTGCTGTGCCGCTACGCGGCACGGTTTCCGGTCGGGAATCCGTGGCTTCCTGTTTCTTCGCGCTGTGCCGGGATTACTCCTGGTCTTACCGGCGCTCCGCAGGCCGATACCGCCAGTCCGGCGGCCGTCTTCACGTTGATCGCGGCGTTGGTGTCCCGGTCGTGGACGGTACCGCAGGCGGTACAGGTCCATTCCCGCACGTTCAGGGGTTTGGGTCCGTCCTTGGCGCCGCAGGTGGAACAGGTCTGGGAGGTCGGTGTGAACCGGCCGATCTTGACCAGAGTGCGGCCGTACCGGGCGGCTTTGTACTCCAGCATGTCACGAATGTCAGTGGTCGTTCATACAGTCTAGATATGACTCGACAGCCAGCAACTTCCAAGCAGGACAGTGTAGTTGGTGAGGATGCGGCGATCTACTGCCGGATATCGCAGGCTGGGGACGACGACCAGACGGGGGTGGACCGTCAGGAACGGATCTGCCGGGAGGTGGCGGAGCGGCTGGGGGCGCGGGTGGCGGATGTGTTTGTGGACAACAACCGCTCCGCGTGGCGGCGCAACCGCAAGCGGCCGGGCTGGGACGCGTTACTGGTGCGGATGGGCGAGGGCGCGTACCGGCATGTGATCGTCTACCACCCCGACCGGCTGATGCGGCAGCCCAAGGACCTCGAAAAGCTCCTGACCATCGCGGACGATCAGCACGTGGTGCTGCACGGGCAGGCCAACCGCAAGGACCTATCGGACCCGGACGACCGGTTCATCCTGCGTATCGAGGTGGCGCACGCCTGCCGTTCCTCCGATGACACCTCCCGCCGCACCCGAGCCGCGCTGGAGGACCGGGCCCGCGCCGGGAAGCCGCACGGGGGACGCCGCTACGGCTACGCCAAGGACGGTTACACCGTGATCGAGGAGGAGGCCGAGGTTGTCCGGGAGGTCTTCCGCCGCTTCCTGGACGGAGAGACGGCCAGCGCCATAGCCAAGGACCTGCACGCACGCCAGCTCACGACGGCCGAAGGGGCGCAGTGGCAGCCCAACAAGGTCCGCAATCTGCTGTCCGTGCCGTACGTGGCGGGAATCCAGATGCACCGGGGCCAGCGGATCGGCATGGGCGAGTGGCCCGCGCTCATTGACGTGGGCCAGTGGGAGGAGGTTCAGCAGCTCCGCGCCTACCGGGCTGCGCACAGCGGCAAGAGCACTGCCGAGCACCGCTACTACCTGCTGCGCGGGGTGGTGATGTGCACCTGCGGCATGCGGATGTCAGGCAGCAGCAACCGGATCAAGCCGATCTACCGGTGCACCCGGGCCGCCGCCTACGGCCAGGAGCGCTGCACCCGCGCCATCACCGCCGAGCCGCTCGAAGCCTTCACCCGGGACGTGGCGCTTGAGGTGCTGGAGAAGCTCGACATCACCGGACGCCAGCCCGCCACCACCATCCGGCCGTCACAGGACGTGGCCGCCGACGAGGACGACGCCGCGCAACTCGCGGAGCTGAATCAGATGTGGTTGTCCAAGGAGATCCCGACCCCGGAATACCGGTCCATGCGCCGCGTCATCGAGGAAAGGATCAAGGAGCGGCAGCGCCGGACCGTGCAGCGGCCCGTAGCGGTGCTCGACGGCATCGTAGGGCCGGACGCGCGCAAGAACTGGCGACGGCTGGAGGAGGAGAAGGACTACGCCCGTATGAACGCCGTCTTCCGCTTCCTGTTCGCCGCTGTGATCATCCACCCCACGAGCAAGCGGGGCCAGGGGCTGGACTTCGACCGCATAGAGATCGAGCCCAACCCGCTCGACTAGGTCGTCAGTCATCGTTATGAGGGCCGAGGAGCCGTGCGAGCCGTGCCGCGCTCTTCGGTCCTATCCGTGCCGGGAACTTCGCCGCCTGTCGTCTGACGGCCCGTGTGCGTTGATCGTCATGGGAACGCTGGGCGCGCAACCTGGGTATGCCTCCGTGTCGGTGGTGTGGGTGGGTCGCGGCAGTCCATGGCGTTGCTCCCTTCGCTTCGGTCGTCACTCGTCCTTACATGATGCCAGCGGGGCTTGACAGAAGTGGCTCCAATAACGCCGCCTGAAATCACGGCAGTTACTCCGCCCCTGGCGTGAGCAACCGGCATCGGTCGAAACAGCCTTTACTTCCTCAAGGGCGCGCCTGCGGCGCGCCGGGCCACCCGGCCGCCCCGACCGGGCATGCGGCGTGACCGCCGGTCCCGTCCGGTCGCCGGTCGCCCCGCACCGCAGCACGCCAGAGGAAGAGAACGTCGACCAGCCGTCTCGGCCCGGGACGTGGTGGGCTGGGGGTCGACGGCCTCCGAGACTTTAGGCAGCCACCATGGGGCGAGCCTCGAAGAACAGGGGGCCGATCGGGCTATTGCGGGCAGTTCCCAAGAGACTGCCCGATCCGCTGGCGAGCGTAAGGCCCCCTGTTCACTCGCCCCATGGCAGCTCCCGCCCAAAGTCTCTGCGGCCGGCGACGTGCCCACCTGCACCGCTCACCGGGGAGAAGACGTGTCAGTCGGCGTCCTGATCGCCGAGGAGGAGTTCGTCCCCTGTGGGGAAGCGGGCGGTGCCGCCCTCCTCCCAGGAGACCACGACGGCCAGCCCGCCCATCGGTCCCCGGTCGGCCTTCACCGTCTTCACCCTGCGCCACTGACCCTCGTAACCGATCACATCACCGGGGACGACGAGGGCTGCACGTTTCGTCGGGACGCCTAATCGGTCTCGGCGCGCCGGACGTGGTCCAAAGGGGTGTCCCACTCGATGCCACCCCCTCGCGGGCGGATGTACGCGGTCCGGCTGACGATCCGGCCGGAGTCCTTCAGCCGTTCCTCGATCACGTCCTGGAGCTCACCCGTGCGTCCCGAGGCTCTGTCTTCGACGAGCGTGCCCTGCGGGTACGGCAGGGTGCCGTAGTCGAGCATCGTGGCTGGCTTCTCAATCTGTGTCATGAGTCCTCGTCCCACCTGGGCATACGTGTGTCACCCAAGAGAACTCCCGTTGTGCAGAACCAACTTGCACAGCTCTTGCACAACGGCCGGGGGCGGGAGGGGTGGGGTGAGACGATGGGACGCAACGGACGTCGAGCGGGGAAGACGTACAGGATGAGCGCGATCAGGATTCCCGGACCCGGTACGAACGTGGCCGTCTGCCGCAAGGCACGCGGCCTCAGCCAGGTCGCCCTTGCCCGGCGGGCAGGTGTGTCGGTTTCACTGCTCAGCAAGATCGAGATCGGCGACCGTGCCCTCACACAGGGCATCGCCGCGTCCCTCGCACAGGCCATGGGGCTCACGCTCGACGAGCTGTTGGGTACGGAACCCGTCGCCAGGACGGACGAGGCGAGCCTGGCCGCGCTCAACTACGCCATCCGGCGCTTCGACATCCCGGACGCCCCGCCACCGCATCCCGAGGACCTCCCGCGCGAACTGGACCGGCTGAACGAGTACCGCTACCGCACCGAACTGGGGGCAGTCCTTCAGGAGCTGCCCGGGGTGCTGGCGAAGTCGACCAACTACGCGCACGCCACACAGTCGCCCGACGCGTGGACCCGGGTCGCCGACACGTATTCGGTGGTGTATTGGCTCGCCGCCAGGTTCCGTTGGATGCACCTGGCCGAACTGGCCGTCATGAAGCAGAGGCTGGCTTCAGAACGTGCTCACCCGATCGCCGCCACGGTGGCCGCCCGGGACGAGGCCGGGACGTTCCTCAACTCGGGAGACTTCGCGGGCGGGATGGCGATCGTCGACCGCGCGATCGTCGAGGCCGAGTCCACACTGGAGGGTCGCGACCGCGCGTTCGGCCTGGGCATCCTGCACCTGCGGGGGCTCACGCTGGCCGGTCGGCTGAAGGACGAGGCCGCCGCCGGGGAGCACATCCGGGCGGCATGGCGGACGGCCGAGGACTACGGCGGGGACGCCGACGAGCACGGCATCCACTTCGGGCCGGACCAGACCGCCACCCACGTCATCTCGACGTACTCCGACATGGACCAGCACCGCCGAGCGCTGGACACAGCGGACGACCTCATCCGGGAGGGCACCTCACTGCCCGCGACCCGCATCGGCCCGTTGCACATGAACCTGGGCCGGTCGCATCTGGCCCTGGGCGACCGGGACTCCGCCCTCGAAGCCCTCGAAGAGGCCTGGAACATCGCTCCCGAGATGGCCCGCGTTCACCCGACGAGCCAGGAGCTCATGCGGGTGCTGACCTCACTGCACCGCCGCAGCAACCCGAGGCTGACACGGCTGGCCAAGCGCGCTGGTCTGCCTTTCTGACCCCAGGAAGTCAAGACTGCATGAACGACCCTTGACGAATGACGACCAGCCCGCGTCATGGACGGACTTGGCCAGCCTGGTGCGAGCCAGTCCCGCCACCGACAGGTCCTCCACGGCGATCCCTTGGTTCTCGGAGATCAGCCTGGTGGAGAGCTGGTGGTGGAACTCACGGCGTGCGTCGGCGACTTTAGCGTGGGCGCGGGCGACTCTCACCCGTGCCTTGGCCCGGTTCTTCGATCCCTTCTGCTTGCGGGACAGCTCCTTGTGAGCTTTCTTCAGTTTCTTCTCCGCGCGCCGCAGAAAGCGCGGGGAGTCGATCTTCGTACCGTCGGAGAGGACCGCGAAGTGGGTGAGGCCGAGATCGATGCCTATGGTGCGGTCAGTCTCCGGCATTCGCGCCTGGTCAGCGGCGGGGTCGGTGTCGATGACGAAGGAGGCGAAGAACCTGTCGGCCGCATCCTTGATGACGGTGACGGAGGTGGGGGTGGTGGGCAGGGTGCAGGACCACTTCACCTTCACCGCGCCGATCTTCGGCAGGCTCAGACGGCCACCGTCGGTGATGTTCCAGCGCGCGTTGGCGGTGAACCTGACCGACTGCGCCGCGTCCTTGCGGGACTTGAAGCGCGGCGCACCCAGTTTCGGACCCTTCCTGACGCCGCTGAGGGAGGCGAAGAAGTTGCGGTACGCGGTTTCCGCATCCCGTAGGGACTGCTGGAGCACCACAGCGGAGACCTCGCCCAGCCAGGACCGCGTCTTCGTCTGCTTCGCTTCGGTGATCAGCTTCCGGGACAGTTCCCCGGCCGCCGGGAACGGTCGCCCGGCCTTTCGCGCGTCTTCACGGGCTCGGACCGCGTCGTTGAACACGACACGGGCGCACCCGAACGCCCTGGCCAGCGCGGCCTGCTGAGCGGCATCGGGGTACAAGTCGGGTAGCCGGGATGCATTACTGCATCCCGGCCCCCTCAGAACCGTGCGTGCACCTTTCAATGCACACGGCTCAAGCTCGCCCCATGGGCCAGCGCAGTTTCACTTGGCCTGCACGCCATCTTGAGCGTGTAGCTGTCGGTGGCATGCGGAGTGCACGAGACGGAGATTGGTTCGATCGTCGGAGCCGCCGTCTCGCCGGTAAACGAAGTGATGCTTGTGCAGCATCTTCTTCGAGGCCGCGAACCAGTTGATCCACTCGCGTGGGCTGTCCGGTTCGTACTCGGCCCCGGCGATGAGCGCCTGATTGCAGAGTGGGCAGAGCCCCTTCTGCTTGTACGCCAAGGACAGACTCACTTTGTCCATCGGCGGTGGCGCCTTTTTGCGGCGGCGTCCTTGCCAGTACTCGGCCAGGGCGGGGTCGTCGGGGGATGCCGCACCCTTCACCTGCACGTGGCGGACAATCCTGGTCCAGCCGAACTTGGGGAGGTAGGCGCCGCTGTTCCGGTCCCCGAACACCCACTTGTCGTTTCTGGACTCGTTGAACCTGCCGAAGTATCTGTTGGCTACCCAGACCCTCGACTTTCTCGGATGGCTCCGTTTCGCCCATTCCCAGAGCAGCCCCCACACATAGTGGTCGAGACTTGAGAATGTTTGAGAGGAAACCGCATTCCGGTAGTACGCCGACCATCCGCGGATGATCGGCGTCAGCGCCCTGAGCATTCCCGCCGCGTTGGAGCCGTACAGGCCCTTCACTTCGGTGCGTAGGGTTTCCCGGAGTCTCTTGACAGCGTCAGCGCTTGGCTTGATGAGTAGCTTTCCGTCATAGCGGCGGATGTTGAAGCCGAGGAAGTCGAACCCATCCTCCATGTGGACGATCCGGGTCTTCCCTTCGTTGAACCGCAGTCCTCTCGGCTCCAGCCATTCTGCCAACCGTTCCTTGATGCCTTCCGCTTCGGACTTGCTGTGGCACATGACCACGAAGTCATCCGCGTAACGGATCAGGATCGGAGTCCTGGGGGCGGCCTTCGGCTCGTATGTCTTCGCCTCGGCTCCCCAGTACCGGCACCCTGCTGCCTCTTCCATCCCGTGCAGTGCCACATTCATCAGCAGCGGACTGATCACACCGCCCTGCGGAGTTCCCTCCTCGGTTGGTGTGAAGCGGCCCTCTTCGACGACACCGGCGCTCAGCCACGCCCGGATGAGACTCCGGCCGGGGAATCCCCCGACAGCGTCCATCAGGCGAGGATGGTCGATGCGGTCGAATGCCGCTGACAGGTCGGCGTCGAGAACCCAGAGGCGTTTGGCGTTCTTGCGTGCCGTCGCCCCGAAAATGGCCTCGATTGCGTCGTGGCATCCTCTGCCCGGCCGGAAACCATACGACCGGGGTTCGAAACGGGCCTCCCACTCGGGTTCCAGCGCATTTTTGACGCGTGCCTGCATGGCCCGGTCTAGAATCGTCGGAATACCGAGTGGGCGTTGCTTCCCGTTGCTTTTCGGGATGTACACCCGTCTGACCGGCATGGCTCGCCAGGGCTCTTCGACCCGATGGACCTCTGATGCGAGATTCCAGCGGGCCTCGGGCGTTACCGCCTTCTTCCTGTCGACGCCGGCCGTCTTGCGGCCAGTACTCAGCTGGGACACTCGTCTCACGCTCACCAGCGTGTTGGAGTAGCTCCGCAGCATGAGCTTTTGAAGATTTCTGACCTTGGGCCAGTCTTCTTCCTGCGCGGCCTTGAAGATCCGCTGTCTCAGTCGCCGTACTTCCCCCTCGCATTGACTCCAGTCGATCTGGTGCCACAGCGTGGAGGCGTCCTCGGGTCCGTTCGCCGGGGCGAGCGGCAGAGCAGACATGTCCACCGTCCTTCCGGCGTCTAACTTGCCCCTCGGTTCGGGCTTCTTCTCAGTTCATTTCAAAGGCTTACCTGGTTCACGTCTGCTCCCTTTCGGGCCGGGGAAATCCCCGTATCCGGCAGGTTATACGGGCATGTTCGCCCGATTTCCCTTTCCCTTTCGGGGACCGGCATTCGCTTCTTGAACCATCCTGTCCGGCTGAAGAATTCCGCTCTCCTTGCGGTCGGCCTACCAGATCGCTCTGGACCTCAACCGGGTTTCCACGTTCCGCACCGTCAAGGTGCGTCCGGGGAGGGTGCCCCTTTTGCCCCGTGGCCAGCGGTGTTCACGAGCCTTGGGTCAAGACCCTCGGCTCCGCTTGACGCTTCCCGGCGTCCGGGCCATGACCGCCGCTCTTGCTCGACATCGGGCGGGTAACGCTGACGAGGTTTTGACAGGGGTTCACTTTCGTTCACCCTTCCGAACTGTCCCTCGGCCTGTGACGTCAGATGCCTTGACGTTCTTGGGCCTTGAGCGCTCAGCTTCACACCCCGCCGTTGCCAGCGACGCATGTGAGCGTGGGACCAGACCTCAGAACACTGGTCTGGGACAACCCCGTTGAAGCGGTGTTGTCCACTTGAGCGGTGCGACCTCGTGTCGCACCCTGAAGGCGTACCGGAGCTGCGTGACGATCACACTAGGCAAACCGAACCCGCGTCGTCACCGGGAACATGTGAACGACAAATCACCGTAACGAGCCGGGTCCGGCTCCGCCGGAACGCCACCGCGACGCTCCGCGTCGCAACCACAAGATTCGCTTCACCCCCGATCCGAAGGCCGGAACACTGCGAATGATTCCCGGTAGCCGTGCGGGAGCCGGTCGGCCACGGCGCCGAAGCCGCCCGCCCTGACCACCGCGATCGACAGCAGCATGACGAGCACGCCGAGGCTCTTCACAACGAACTGCACCATGTCGGTGAGCGTGATGGACCACATGCCGCCGAGCGCCGAGTAGCCCACGACGATCGTGCCGCCGACGCCCACCGCGACCCAGCGCGGCACGTCGAAGAGAACGTCGAAGACGCTGGCGTACGCGATCGTCGAGGTCACCGCCAGCATCAGGGTGTAGACCCCCATGACGAGACCGGAGATCACGCTGGCCGCGTCGCCGTAGCGGAGCGAGAGCATCTCGGCGACCGTGTAGACGCGCAGCCGGGCGATCCGGGCGGAGAAGAAGACGCTCAGTGCGAGCAGTCCGAGGCCGACGGCGGCCATGGTGCCGGTGCACATGAGGGGGCCGAGGCGTCTGCCAGCGACCAGAAAGTCGCTCTTGGATGCGGCACGCCCAGTCGGCACGGTCGGCACCACGGAGCTGGAGGACACCTCCCCTGCCTCGTCGACGGCGAGCTCCGACTCACCTCCGGCGTACAACTCCCCGACGACGCGGACGGCATCGACACGTCCGTACGGCGGGTGGTCGCCGCCGGGGTCGCCACGCTCGGCCTCGGTGTGACCCCCGTGCACGCCGAGGTGCCGCCGGTCCCGGCCGGCCAGCCGGGCGCCGAGGTCCTGCTCGACACCCTGCGCACCTGGCTCGCCCTGCACGGCAGCTGGGACCGTACCGCGACGGCCCTGGCCATCCACCGCAACACCGTCCGGCACCGCCTGGCCCGGGTGGCCGACCTGCTCGGCGTCGACCTCCAGGACCCCGGGGTCCGCATGGAACTCTGGTTCGCCCTGGAGTGGCTCAGCCCTTGACGGCCGAGCTGGCGACGCCCTGGACGAACCAGCGCTGGAAGAAGGCGAAGACGACCAGGACGGGCAGCACCAGGAGGACGCCGAAGGCGAGGATCTCGCCCCAGTCCACGGGCTGCTGGCCCTGGAAGACGCTCATCTCCAGCGGCAGGGGACGGACCGAGGGGTCGGAGACCATCAGGACCGGCCAGAGGAAGGAGCCCCACTGGGTGAGGAAGGTGAGGATCGCGACCGAGGCGAACGCGGGCTTCGACATCGGGACGACGATCGCGAAGAAGGTGCGCCAGGGGCCCGCGCCGTCCAGCCGGGCGGCCTCCTCGATGCTCGGCGGGATCGAGCGGAAGAACGTGTGGAACTGGTATATCGAGAAGGCGTTGGCGATGAACGGGACGGCCTGGATGTAGATCGTGTTGCGCTGGTCGTTGAAGAGGTAGAAGAGCGGGACCGCAACCGACTCGAACGGCACCAGCATCAGCAGCAGGACGAGCGTGAACACGGCTTCGCGGCCACGCCACTTCAGCCGGGACATGCCGTACGCGGCCATCGAGTTGACGAACAGGCCGCCGGTCACGACCACGAACGCGACGAGCAGCGAGACGCCCATGAAGCGCCAGAAGTAGCCGGTGCTGTCGGAGTTCAGGGCGTCGAGGACGTGGGCGTAGTTGGCGAGGGTGAGGTGGGTGGGGAGGAAGCCCGAGAGGCCGTTCAGTACCTGGTCGGAGGGCTTGAGGCTGCCGAGGAGGAGGTAGAGGACGGGGAGGACGAAGACGAACGCCAGGACGGTGAGGACGGCGTAGTCCGTGAAGCGGCGCAGGCGGCGGCGCGGTGCGCGGGTCGTGGCCATGGGGGTGGACGCCATCGGGGATCAGTCCTCGTTGTCGGGCCGGACGACGCGGCGCTGGACGATGGTCAGGGCGACGACGATCAGGAAGAAGACCACGGTGATCGCGGACGCCTGGCCGATGTTGTTCTGGTCGAAGGCGGTGGTGACGGCCTCGTACATGACCGTGCGGGTGGCGTCCTCGTCGAGGCCGCCGCCGTGGATGAGGACGTAGACCTGGTCGAAGACCCGGAAGGAGAGCACCGAGGTCAGCATGGCGACGAAGACCAGGGTGCCGCGGATGCCGGGCAGGGTGACGTGCCGGAACTGCTGCCACCGGGTGGCGCGGTCGAGTTCGGCGGCCTCGTAGAGCTCGCCGGGGATCTGCTGGAGGCCGGCCAGCAGGATGACCATCTGGAAGCCGACGCCCTGCCACACCGAGAGCACGATGACCGAGGCCATCGCGGTGGCCGCGTCGCCGAGCCAGTCGAAGGCGCCCCAGTTGCCGAACGTCACCGCGTGCAGGGCGGAGTTGAGCAGCCCCTGGTCGCTGCGGGCGAGGATCAGCCGCCAGATGACGGCGACCAGGGTCATCGGGAAGACGACCGGCATGAAGAACAGGGACCGGAACACGCCGATCGCCCTGAGCTTGCGGTTGAGCAGGATCGCCAGGCCCAGCGCGAGGCCCGTCTGGAGCGGTACGACGACCACCGCGAACGTCAGGTTGTTGAGCAGCGCCCGCAGGAACGGGCCGGACAGGTCCGGGTCGGTGAACAGCCGCCGGTACTGCTCCAGGCCGAAGAACCTGGGCGCGAGCGGTGAGCCCAGGCGCACGTTGTAGAAGGAGAGGACGACGGCGTAGCCGAACGGGATGCCGACGAAGGCCACGAGGCCGGCGACGGCGGGCGTGGACATGAGCAGTCCGTGCAGCCAGTCCCGGTTCCTGGTCCTGGGCCGCCCGGCGCGCGCCGGCTTCACGGAGGTCACGGGTGGTCCTTCCTGGCTGCGGGAGGGCGCTGCGTGCGCGGGTTCCACGGTCTTCACGGTGGGGGTCCTGTTCCGGTCCTGTCGCCGGCCGGGGCGGGTGCGCCGCCCGTGGCGTCGTACGCGCACCCGCCCGGCCGAGGGGTCCTACTGGATCTGGTAGCCGTCGTTGTCGGAGAAGTCCTGGTCGATGGAGCGGGCGGCCTTCTGCAGGGCGCTCTTGACGTCGGCGCCGCCGTAGATCGAGTTCAGGGCCTCGCTGAACTTGGCCGTGACCGTGGGGTATCCGGCGGTGACCGGGCGGGTCACCGCGACGCAGGACGTGGTGATGTCGCTGTCGCCGCACGGCTTGTCGAGCTGGTCGGCGAAGCGCTCCAGCGGGCCGCCCTTCTTGTACAGGGAGCTCTCGGCGAGCGCGGACTTCGTCGCGGGCGGGGCGCCGTTGGCCGTCGTCATCGCGGTGACGTTGGTGTCGTTCAGCAGGTAGTCGAGGAAGGCGCCGGCGGCCTTGCCGTTCTTGGAGTCGGCGCCGATGCCCCAGGCCCAGGAGCCCTGGCCGGTCTTGGTGCCGTTGCCGAAGTCGGGCAGCGGCAGCACCACCAGGTCGCTGCCGAGGGCCTTGCTGTAGGTCGGGTACATCCAGTGGCCGACCCAGCTCAGCGCGACCCGGCCCTTGGCGAAGGCGTTGCCGTCGGTGTTGGGGTCGACATCGCTCTTCCAGGACTGGAAGGTCTTCAGCGCCGAGACCACGGACGCGCTGTCGAGGGCGCCCTCGGCCTTGCCGTTCTTCAGCAGGGAGCCGCCGGCCGACCAGACGATCGGCGAGAAGCCGTAGGTGCCCCACTCGTTGGAGAGGCCGTTGTTCTCCTGGATGTCGAGGACCTTGCCGTCGGAGTCCTTGGCCTTGAGCGCCTTCAGCGCCTTGTCGAACTCGGCGACGGTCCAGGAGTCGGTCGCCTTCTTCGGGTACTTCACCCCGGCCGCGTCCAGCAGCTTCTTGTTGGCGTAGACACCGAGCCCGGAGTCGTACATGCCGAGTCCGTAGTGCTTGCCGTCGATCTCGCCCTGCGCCTTGCTGGCGTCGGTGGCGTTGGACATCGTCTTCGCGGAGACGTAGTCGTCGATGGCCGCGAGCTTCTTGTTGTAGACGAAGTTCGCCATCGTCGGGCCGTCGAACTCCATCACGTCCGGCAGCTTGGAGGCGTCGGTGGCGGTGATGGTCTTGGTGTAGTCGTCACCGGGGATCAGCTTCAGCTCGACCTTGATCCTGCTCTGCGAGGAGTTGAAGGACGTCACCGCGTTCTGCAGGGCGGTGTCCTCGCTCTTCTGCCCCTGGTGCGCCCAGACGCTGATGGTGCCCTTGCCGCTGCCGGCCGAGGCGGCGGTGTCCTGGCCGCTGCCGCCACCGCAGGCGGCGAGGCCGGCGAGGGGCAGGGCGAGGGCCAGGGTGGTACCGGCCGTGCGGCGGTACCTTCTGCGGTTCGGGCTGGTCGGGCTCATGGTGTGGTGCCTCCGTGCGGGTGCGAGGGTTCGTGGTGCGTGCGCTGGTGCTTCCGGCGTGGGGGAGCTCGGGGGGCCTGACGGTCCCCGAGGGCCTACTGGGGTCCCGGGTGCCTACCGGGGGCCGCGCGTGCCTACTGGGGGCCGCGCGGGCTCGGCGGTGCGGTGGTCTCGCGCAGGACGAGCCGGATGGGCATCTGCACATGCCCGGCCCGCTCGCCGTCCGGCTCGTCGAGCTGCCGCAGCAGCAGCCGGGCGGCCTCGGCGCCCTGGCCGGCCACCGGCTGGGCGACGGTGGTCAGCCCGAGGACGTCGGACAGCTCGTGGTCGTCGAAGCCGACCACGGACACGTCGTCCGGCACCCGCAGCCGATGCCGCCTGAGCGCGCGCAGCGCGCCCATCGCCATCTCGTCGGACTGCGCGAACACGGCGGTCGGCGGCCGGGTGGCGGCCAGCAGTTCGGTCATGGCCCGCTCACCGCCCTCGACGGTGTAGTCGCCGTCCGCCTCCAGGGCCGGGTCGTGCGCGATCCCGGCGTCGGACAGCACGTCCAGGTAGGCCTGGCGGCGGGCGACCGGCGTGGTCCAGTGCTGCTCCCCGCTCGACCCGCTGATCATGCCGATCCGGCGGTGGCCGAGGTTCACCAGATGCCGTACGGCGTGCTCGGCGCCGGCCCGGTCGTCGATGCCGACCACGCTGAAGCCGGGCCGGGCGCCGCCGACCGTGCTGGCCAGCGGCACGCCGAGGGAGCGCAGCGCCGCCGACTCCTCCTCGTCGGGGATGAGCAGCGACAGCACGGCGTCCACCCGCTTGCGCAGCGGCAGCCTGGTGAAGAAACGCTTGCGCGTCTCCGGCGAGCCGAGGTTGTAGAGCAGGACGTCGTACCCGGCGGCGCTGAACACGTGCTCGGCGGCGTCCAGGACGGTGCCGAAGAACCAGCGGCCGACGTACGGGACGACGACCCCGATGGTGAAGGTGCGTCCGCTGGCCAGGCTGGACGCCGACCGGGACGCCGTGTAGCCGAGCTGGGTGGCGACGGCCGTGATCTGCGCCCGCACCTCGTCGGAGACGCCCGGCCGGCCGCGCAGGGCACGGGACACGGTGGAAGCCGAGACTCCGGCGGCGCGGGCGACATCGGTGATGCTGACGGTCACAGCGCTTTTCTCCCGTCTGTTTCACATCGGTGTGATCTGGGGGTGACGTGACCGTAAGCCGGAGCTCGCTGTTGCGCAAGCGTTTGCGTTCAGTTTTACTTGGGCCAATTCCCAAGCGAGATCTTTTGTGCCACTGCTCAGCGCATGCGTTTGAGCACTGCGAGCCGACAGGAAATGCGCATGCGATACGCCCCGCCCGGCCTCTGCGTGAACGACTTCGCCCTGCTCCGCGACGACGACGGCACCTACGCGGTGCTGCATCTGCAGGGCCCGTGGACGAGTGAGTTCGACCACCTGAGGATGGAGACCTCCTACGGCCGGGCCACCTCCACCGACCTGGTCGGCTGGCGGCCCGCGGGCACCGTCTTCGGCAACGGCCTGCCCGACCGCTTCGACCAGCAGGCGGTGTGGACCATGCACCCCGTCGCGTACGGCTCCGGAATGGCGATGTTCTACACGGGCGTGAGCGGACTCACGGACGGCGGCTGGCCGCTCCAGTCCGTCGGCCTCGCCCACTCCGACCGCACCGACGGCACCGGCTGGCGCCGCCACGGCACCGGTCCCGTGGTCGAGGCGGACGCCCGCTGGTACCGCACCGGCGAACGCATGGGCTGGCGCGACCCGTTCGTCGTCCGCGACGACGAGTCGGACGGCTGGGTGATGGTCGTCTGCGCCGCCGACGCCGCGCTGCCCGTCGAGGTCAGCGGCTGTGTCGCCTGGGCCACCTCGGACGACCTGGAGCACTGGACGGTCCACCCGCCGCTCGTCTCCCCCGGTGATGTCGACGAGTTGGAGTGCCCGGTCCTCGAACGCCTCGACGACGGCAGCTGGTTGCTGATCGGCTCGATCGGCTCGACGCGCGGCTTCGAGTCATGGACGGCACCGCGGCTGCGCGGCCCCTGGACCCGCCGCGGCCCGCTGGGCCCGACCGGCTCCTACGCCCCGCGCGTCATCGCCGCCCCCGACGGCTCCCGCGTCGTCCTGCACACCACCCCCCGCCGGGTCGGCCTGACGGACTCGGGCGAGCGCTGCCGCGGCATGCTGGCCCAGCCCAAGTCCCTTGCCGTACCGGAGGGTTCGGCACCCCGCCTGGAGTGGTGGCCGGGCCTGGACGGCTGGCTCCGGCCGGAGACGACGGAGCCGACGCTGCACGCGGTGGGCGACATCGAGGTCTCCGGCCGGGTCGAGATCACCCTCCGCACGGACGACGACGGCGGCCCCGCCCTCGTCGTCGGCTGCGACGGCAAGAACCTCTGGGCCGGCGGCCCGGCCGGCGCCCTCCTGGGCGAGACCGTCCTGGCCGAGCCCGCGAGCACGCTGCGCGTGCTCACCGTCGGCGAGTACGTCGAGGTCTACGCCGACGGCGTCTTCGTCCTGACGACCCTGAGCTACTCGGGCCGCCCGGCCCCCTGGACGGCGACGACGGACGGACACCACCGCACCGTCCCCGTCCGCCCCCTCCGTCTGCCCGACCCGACCCGGGACGACGCATCCGCCGTATGGCCGGGGCCGGCGACGCCCCGCTGAACCCGCCCCCGGGTCACTCGTTCGTGTTCCAACGGGTCGGCGAAGGGTTCTCGCTCACCGAGTCGGGGGACAATCGTCGGCGGTTCGCGACGATCGGGTCGTGGCCGTGAGGCGAGGGAACAGAGATGGCTCAAGGCAGCGTGAAGTGGTTCAACGCGGAGAAGGGTTTCGGATTCATCGAGCAGGACGGCGGCGGACCTGACGTGTTCGTGCACTACTCGGAGATCACGGGCAACGGCTACCGGTCCCTGGAGGAGGGACAGCGCGTCGAGTTCGAGATCGGCCAGGGTCAGAAGGGTCCGCAGGCCCAGCAGGTGCACCTGATCTAGACCGCCGGACGGTCCAGCCGGCCACGAGTACGACGCGCCGACCGGCAGTCGCCCGTCGCCTCCGGTCGGCGGTCCGCCCGGGTGCCGAGGCTCCCGGGACACGGGGCCGTTCGGCGTACGGCCGTGAAGGACTGGGGTGTCACCACGGTTCGAGCACGCCGGGAACCGGGTTGGGTGGGGCGTCGCAGGAACGACACCTCGTCACGCAGGAGGGCCGAGCCATGACCGCCGCCCCGATCCCCGTCTACTTCATCCACGGGCTGTGGCTGCACAGCGCCTCCTGGCAGCCGTGGACCGACCTGTTCCGCCAGGAGGGCTACGAACCGTCCGCCCCGGGCTGGCCGGGCGACCCCGACACCGTCGAGGAGGCCCGCGCGAACCCGGAGAGCATCGCCGACCACGGCATCGACGACGTCGTCGAGCACTACGCGGCGCTGATCGCCGAACTGCCCGCGCCGCCCGTCCTGATCGGCCACTCCTTCGGCGGCATGATCGCGCAGAAGCTGCTCGGCCAGGACCGCGCCGCCGCGGCCGTCGCCATCGACGCCGCGCAGATCAAGGGCGTACTGCCGCTGCCGCTGTCCGCGCTGAAGGCGACCTTCCCGGTCTTCAAGAACCCGGCCAACAAGCACCGTTCGGTGTCCCTGACCGCCGAGCAGTTCCGGTTCGCCTTCGGCAACGCGATCCCCGAGGAGGAGTCCGCGGAGCTGTACGAGCGCTGGACCATCCCGGCCCCCGGCAAGCCGCTCTACGAGGCCGCCTCGGCCAACTTCAACCCGCACTCCCCGGCGAAGGTCGCCACCGACAACTCCGGGCGGGGCCCGCTGCTGCTGATCTCGGGCGGCAAGGACCACACCGTTCCCGAGGCCGTCACCCGCGCCACCCTCAAGCAGTACCGGCACTCCGACGCCGTCACCGACATCATCGGGTTCCCCGACCGCGGGCACTCCCTGACCATCGACAGCGGCTGGCGCGAGGTCGCCGAGACCGTCCTGGCCTGGCTGGGCCGGCAGAACCTGGAGGCGGCGCGATGACGACCGGCGGTTCCGAATCCGCCCGCTTCGACCTCGGTCTGGCCGGGCAGCGCGCCGTGGTCACCGGGGCCGGGCGCGGCATCGGACTGGCGGTCGTCGAGGCCCTGCTGGGCGCCGGTGCCCGCGTCGTCGCCGGTTCGCGCAGTCGTACCGATGCCCTGGACTCCCTGGTCAAGGACGGCGCCGAACTCACCGTCGTGGAAGTGGACCTGACCGAGCCCGAGGCACCGGCCGC
Source organism: Streptomyces fuscichromogenes (assembly GCF_014645815.1). Taxonomy (GTDB): domain Bacteria; phylum Actinomycetota; class Actinomycetes; order Streptomycetales; family Streptomycetaceae; genus Streptomyces; species Streptomyces fuscichromogenes. The sequence continues at coordinate 411,592 of NZ_BMML01000006.1, forward strand.
ACTGGTGGCGGAGGCGGTCGCCGCGTACGGGGGCGTCGACGTGCTGGTGAACAACGTCGGCGCGGTACGGCCGCGGGTGGACGGCTTCCAGGCCGTCTCCGACGCCGACTGGGACTGGGCGTTCACGGTCAACTTCCTGACCGCCGTACGGGCCACCCGGGCCGCGCTGCCCCACCTGATCGCGAGCGGCGACGGACGGATCGTCACCGTCTCCTCGGTCAACGCCCGGCTGCCCGATCCCCTGGTCATCGACTACAGCGCGGCCAAAGCGGCGTTGACGAACTTCTGCAAGGCGTTGTCCAAGCAGGTCGGGCCGGAGGGCGTCCGCGTCAACACGGTGAGTCCCGGGCCGGTGGAGACCGCGCTGTGGCAGGGCGCGGGCGGCGTCGCCGACACCGTCGGGCGGTCGCTGGGCGTCGATCCGGGCGAGGTGGCCCGCACCGCCGCCGGGCAGGCGGTCACCGGCCGGTTCAGCACCCCGGCCGAGGTCGCCGGCCTCGTGCTCTACCTGGCGAGCCGGCGCTCGGGGAACATCACCGGCGCGGACTTCGGGATCGACGGCGGCATGCTCGACGCCCTCTGAGCGGTACGGCCCGGCAGGGTTCACCACCCCGCCGGGCACGCGCAGACCACCCAGCCGCCAAGTCACCAAGCCGCTGTCCAGGAACAGCACCTGTTACCGGCCGTCGAGCCGAGGCGGTGGTTTGTCGCGTCCTCTTTTACCTCTCAGCTCGCCGGCCGCGGCGCAGTACCCTGATCTTTCAGGTGGCCCCAGCCCGGGGACCCTGCTGATGGGGGACGACGTGGGGCTCATCGGCCGGGACGAGCAGCTGGACCTGTTGCGTCGGCTGCTGACCGGACCGCGGAGCCAGGGGAGCGCGGTGCTGCTGCGCGGGGCGCCCGGCATCGGGAAGACCGCGTTGCTCACCGAGACCGCCGCGCTCGCCGAGGGGCTCGGCTACCGGGTGCTGAGCACCAGCGGTGTCGAGGCCGAGAGCGACATCCCCTACGCCGGTCTGCAACTCGTCCTGCGCCCGCTGGACGCGGCGGCCGCCGAGCTCGCCGCGCCGCACCGGCAGGCCCTGGACACCGCCCTCGGACACACCGAGGCCGGTGTCCCCGACGTCTTCCTGGTCGGCCTGGCCGTTCTCAACCTGCTGGCCGACGCCGCCGCGGCCGCACCGGTGCTGGTCCTGGCCGACGACGTCCAGTGGCTCGACGACGCCACCGCCGGCGTCCTCGCCTTCGTGGCCCGCAGGATCGGCACGGAACCCGTGGTCATGGTCGGAGCCGCCCGCGACGGCCACCGGTCGCGGCTGAACCCCGACGAACTCACCTCCGTGGTCCTGGACCCGCTCGACGACGGCCAGGCCGCCGAACTCCTGGCCGACCGCGCCCCGGGCCTGCGTCCCGGCGCGCACCGCCGGCTGCTGGCCGAGGCGGCCGGGAACCCCCTGGCCCTGACCGAGCTGTCGCGCACCCTCGGGGCCTCGGCCGACCCGCACATCTCCCGGCTGCCCCTCACCGAACGCCTCGAACGGGCCTTCACCGACCGCCTGGACACCCTGCCCGACAGCACCCGCGGTCTGCTGCGGATCGCGGCCCTCGACGACAGCCCTTCGCTGCCCGAGATCTACCGCGCGACCCGGGAGTTCACCGGTGCGGCGGCCGGCGCCGCGGACCTCGACCCGGCCGTGCGCGCCCGGCTCGTCCAGGTCGTCGGCACCGACCTGCGGTTCGGGCATCCGCTGATGCGGTCGGCGATCCACCAGACCATGCCCGCCGCCGTCCGCCACGCCGCGCACGCCGCCCTGGCCGCCGTGCTCGACGCGGACCCGGACCGGCAGACACGCCACCGGGCCGCCGCGGCCGACGGCCCCGAGGAGACGGTGGCCGCCGCGCTGGAGGACGCCGCGCACCGGGCCGCCCGGCGCGGCGGCATCGCGGCCGCCGTCAGCGCCCTGGAACAGGCCGCCGCGCTCAGCGAGGACGCCGGCCACCGGGCGGAACGGCTGCTGCGCGCGGCCGACTTCGCCGCCGAGCTCGGCCGCCCCGAGACCGTGACCCGGCTGCTGGACCAGGCGCTCACCGGGCCGCTGTCCCGGCGGCAGCACGCCACGGTCGTCTGGCTGCGGGGCAGCTTCGACGAGGGACTGCGCAGCCACTCGTCCGGTGCCATCTCCCTGACCGCGCTCGCCGAGGAGATGGCCGCGGAGGACCCCGCGCTGGCGCTGCGGATCCTGTGGAGCGCGGCGCAGCTGTGCTTCTGGTCCGATCCGGGGCCGGACGGCCGCCGCCGGATCCTGCTGGCCGTGGAGCGGATGGGGCTGGACGAGCTCGATCCGTGGCGGCTGGCCATCTGCGCCTACGCCGCGCCGGTCGACCGCGGCGCCTATGTCCTGGACCGGGCCCGGCACGTCGTACCGGTCGTACCGAAGGAGGGCGACGACGGCCGTGCCTACCGCATGCTCAGCACCGCCACGCTCCTCGCCGGCGGCTTCGACCTGACCCGGGCGTTCTCGGCGGCCGGCGGCGCGCCGCTGCGTGCCCAGGGCCGCCTGGGGCTGCTGGCCCGGACGGTCGGCGCGGACGCGTGGAGCGCCCTGGTGGTCGGCGACCTCGGGGCGGCGATCGCCGCGACCGAGGAGTCCCGGCGGCTGGCCCGCGAGACCAGCCAGACGATGATGTACGGGCTGATGACCGCCACCGCGGCCAAGCTGGCCGCGCTGCGCGGTGAGCAGGACTCCGCCCTGCGGCTGGCCGGGGAGGCGGAGGAGATCGGGCTTCCGGTCGGGGCGCGTCCGGTGCTGGCCACCGCGTCGACGGCACGCGGGCTGGCCGCGCTCGGCGCGGGCCGGTTCGAGGAGGCCTTCGGTCACTTCCGCCGGCTGCACGATCCGGCGGACCCCGCCTTCCAGGTCGCCCTGCGGCTGACCACCGTGGGCGACCTGGTCGACGCGGCGGCGCACTGCGGGCGGCTGGCCGACGTGCTCCCGGTCGTGGCGGAGCTGGAGGAGGTCGCCGCGGTCACCCCGGCGCCGGTGCTCCACGCCGACCTGCGGCTGGTCCGGGCCGTGCTGGCCGCCGACGAGGACGCCGAACCGCTCTTCGCGGCCGCGCTGGGCGCCGAGCTCAGCGCCTGGCCGCTGACCAGGGCCCGCACCCACCTGGTCTACGGCGAGTGGCTGCGGCGCCGGCGGCGCAGCGTCGAGTCCCGCGACCACCTGCGGGCGGCCCGCGACATGTACGACGCGCTCGGCGCCATCCCCTGGGGGGAGAAGGCCCGCCGGGAGCTGCGGGCCGCGGGCGAGACCAGCCGCCGCCGGGCCCCGGACGCCCGTGACCGGCTGACCGCCCACGAGCTGCAGATCGTGCAGCTGGCCGCGGAGGGGCTGACCAACCGTGAGATAGGGCAGCGGCTCTACCTGTCGCACCGGACCGTCAGCTCGCATCTCCACCGGATCTTCCCCAAGCTGGGTGTGGTCTCGCGCGCCGAGCTGCGGACGGTGGTCAGCACCCTGCGCTGACCGACGACCGTCACATGACGCTACCTGCCGCCCGCGTGACGCTCCTAGCGTTTCCCGTGCGGGGTATCGACGAGCGGGGGGAGCGGTCCCATGGCGTGGAACGGCGCCCAGTGGGCGGCGCGGGCACCACAGGCATCCGGGCTGCCCACGGCCCTGGTCGGCCGGCGCGCCGAGCGGGAGGCGATCGGCGGACTGCTCGACGCGGTGCGCGACGGGCTGAGCGGAGCCCTGGTGCTGACCGGCGAACCCGGCATCGGCAAGACCCGGCTGCTGGAGTACGCCGCGGACCGGGCCGCGGAGGTGCGCGTGGTCCGGCTGACCCCGGTCGAGCAGGAGACCGGTCTCGGCTTCGGCGCGCTGCACCGGCTGCTGCGGCCGTTCCTGGACCGGGCGGCCCTGCTGCCCGCGCCGCAACGGGCCGCGCTGGACGCGGCCCTGGGCCTGGCGTCCGGGCTGCCCGCGGACCGCTACCTGGTCGGTCTGGCCACGCTGACCCTGCTGTCCGAGGTGGCCGCCGACCAGCCGCTGCTGTTCCTGGTGGACGACGCCCAGTGGCTGGACCGGGAGTCGGCCGAGGCGCTCGCGTTCACCGCCCGCCGGCTGCACGCCGACTCCCTGGGCCTGATCTTCGCGGTCCGTGACGGGGCCGGGGACAAGGGCCTGTTCGACGCGCTGAGCACGCGACGGGTGGCCGGTCTGGCCGAGTCGGAGGCCAGGACCCTGCTCACCTCCGGCACCCGGCGGGTGGATCCGGCGGTGGCGGACCGGATCGTCGTCGGCACCGGCGGCAACCCGCTCGCGCTGCTGGAGCTGGCCGACGCCCTGACCGCCGAGCAGCTCTCCGGTGTCGCCCCGCTGCCCGATCCGCTGCCGGTGGGCCGGCTCCTGGAGGACCACTTCCAGGGACTGGTCCGGGCCCTGCCGACGGCCACCGGGACCCTGTTGCTGCTGCTCGCGGCGGCCCCCTCGGACGACACGGGGCTGATGTGGCGGGCCGCCGGAAGGCTGGGCCTGTCGGCCCGCGCCGTGGAACCGGCGGTCGCCGCGGGCATCCTCGGCCGGGGCCTGCCGACGGCCTTCCGGCATCCGCTGATCCGCTCGACGGTGTACGCCGGGGCCGGAGCCGGCGAACGCCGCCGGGTGCACGCGGCCCTGGCCGCCGCCTGCGACGCGGTACGGGACGCCGACCGCCGCGCCTGGCACCGGGCCGAGGCCGCCGAGGGCGTGGACGACCAGGTGGCCGACGACCTGGAGGCCGCCTCCGAGCGGGCCCGCTCCCGCGGCGGCTACTCCCAGCAGGCCCTGTTCCTGTCGCGGGCCGTCGACTTCACCGGCGCCCCGGACCGCCGGGCCGAGCGGCTGCTGGACGCGGCGCAGGCCCACCTGATGTCGGGCGACGCGGCGGCGGCCCGGACCGCGCTGGACCTCGCCGGCGCCGATCTCCGCGGCCCGGTGCTGCGCATCCGTGAGCTGCGGATACGGGCCACCGCGCAGATGTTCCGGATCGTCGTCGCCGACGTCCCCGCGATGCTGATGGACGCGGTGGCCCGGCTCGGTCCGCAGGACCCGGGGCTGACCTGGGAGCTGCTCCGGGAGGCGCTGCACGCGGCGCTGGTCGCCCACGACCGGGTGCAGGGCACGTCGCTGGCCGAGGTCGGGGCGGCCGTCGCCGCCGCCCGGCCGGCTCCGGACACCGCCGCGTACGGCCGGGACCTGCTGGTGGAGGGGCTGGCCCGGCGCGTGGCCGAGGGCTACGAGCACGGCGCGCCCGTGCTGCGTACCGCCCTCGGCCTGCTGCGGGACGGCCACGGGACCGGGCGCGGGACCGGGGACGGGAACAGCCCGTTCGCGGTGATGCTCTCCATGGCCTGCGACGACCTGTGGGACGTCCGGGCCGAGCGCGAACTCACCGACCGGCTGGCGGCGGCGGACCGCGACGCCGGCGCGCTGTACGCGCTGAGCATCACGCTGCTCGTCGCGGCGCGCTGCGACCTCTGGGACGGACGGTTCACGGAGGCGGAGGTCCGCTACGCCGAGTTCGACGACATCGCCGCCGACACCGGCTTCCCCGGCGGCGGCGACATCAACCGGCTCCACCTGTTCGCCCTGACCGGCCGGGAGGCCGAACTGCGGGCGGCGGCACGGCGGACCGAGCAGATGACGGGCATGGGCCACGGCGTCCTCCACCTGCTGGCGCGGCACGCGCTGACCCTGTTCGAGCTCGGGCAGGGCAGCTACCGGCAGGCGGCGCGGCACGCCCAGGCGGTGTTCGAGGCCGACCCCCCGGCCTGCGGCAACCTCGTCCTCCCGCTGCTCGTCGAGGCCGGGGTGCGCACCGGTGACCGTGCCGCGGCCGCGGCGGCCCTGGTCCGGCTGGAGGAGCGCGCCCCGCTCGCCGGTACGCCCTGGGCCCTGGGCGCCCTGGCCCTCGGCCGCGCGCTGACGGCCGACGGCGACGACGCCGAGAAGTCCTACCGGGAGTCGGTCGAGCTGCTGGGGCAGGTCCCGCTGGCCCTGGAACAGGCCCGGTCCCGGCTGCTGTTCGGCGAGTGGCTGCGCCGCCGCAAGCGGCGTTCCGATGCCAGGACCCAGTTGCGTGCCGCGTACGAGAGCTTCGACGCCTTCGGTGCGGTGCCGTACGCCGAGCGGGCCCGGACCGAGTTGCTGGCCACCGGCGAGACGGCCCGCGTACGGACCGAGGAGACCAGGTTCGTGCTCACCCCCCGGGAACGGCAGGTGGCCGCCATGGCCGCCGCGGGGCTGACCAACGTGGAGATCGCGACGCGGTTGTTCGTGACCACCTCGACCGTCGAGTTCCACATGAACAAGGTGTTCCGCAAGCTCGGCATCACCTCCCGGAGGCAGATCCCGCGGGCGATCGGCGAACCGGGGTCCGACCCCGGTGCGAGCCGCCGGCGCACGTGATGGTCTGGGCCCCCCGAACGCCGAGGAGGCCGCGATGACCGGTGACGGAGCGCACGGAATGACCGACCACACGGGTGCCCGGCTGCGTCACGGCCGGCACACCGTGGACGGCGTCGATCTGCACTACGCGCTGGCGGGCTCGGGCGAACCGGTCGTACTCCTGCACGGCGTCCCGAAGACGATGTTCTTCTGGCGCCACGTCGTCCCGCTGCTCACCCCTCGCCACACGGTCGTCGTGCTCGACCTGCGCGGCTTCGGCGGCTCCGCGCGACCGCCGTCCGGCTACGACACCCGGACCCTGGCCGGCGATGTCGCGGGGCTGATGACGGCTCTGGGCTTCGAGCGGTTCCGTGTGGTGGGCGAGGACTGGGGCGCCGCGGTCGCGTACGCCGTCGCGGCCTTCCACCGGCCGAGGGTGGTGCAACTCGTCTACCAGGAGACCCGGTTGCCCGGCCTTCCGGTACCGGACCCGGCCGCCCTCGCGCCCGAGGACCCCCGGACCGGCTGGCACCGCACGCTGTTCGCCCTGCCGCACTATCCGGAACTGCTCCTCGCGGGCCGTGAGCGGGCGTTCTGGACGTACTTCATGCGCCGGATCATGGCGGTTCCCAGCGCCTACACCGAAGCCGACGCCGACGAATACACCCGCGGCCTGGAGCAACCCGGGGGCAACCACGCCGTCTTCGAGCTCTACCGGGCCACCGACACCGACGCGGCACAGAACCGGACCCAGTTCGCCGACCCGCTGGCCTGCCCGGTGCTGGCGGTCGGCGGCCGGGCGTACCTGGGCGCGGAGCCGGGCCGGCAGATGGCGCGGGTCGCGAAGGACGTCCGCAGCACGGTCATCGAGCACGCCGGCCACAACATCCCCCTGGAGGCACCCGACGCACTCGCCCACGCCTACCTGGACTTCTTCGCCGGCCGTGGATAGACACCACCGCGGCGCCCTGCTGTCACGCCCCGCCCACCGGGTCGGTCTCCGGCTCGGGTGCGGTGAGGACGGTCCGCAGCGCCGTCATGAGTTCGGTGCGGAGCCAGGTGTGGGCGGGGTCGCTGTCGTAGCGGTGGTGCCAGGCGACGATGACCGGGACGGGAGGCAGGTCGAAGGGCAGGGCGCGGGCGCGTAGTCCGAGACCGGTCCAGGCCGGCCGGCAGACCTGCTCGGCGACCGCGGTGACCATGGTGGTGCGGGCGGCGAGTTCGAGTGCCGCCGCGGTGGTGGGCAGGGCGGCACGGACACGTCGGCGCAGGCCGAGACCGGCGAGGGCGTCGTCGATGGGGCCGGTGAGTCGTCCGCGGCGCGAGACCGTGACGTGTTCGGCCCCGGCGAAGCGCTCGGGGGTGAGCGTGCCGGTGGCCAGCGGGTGGTCGGCGCGCAGCACGGCCACCATCCGGTCGGTGCCGATGCGGCGGGCGGCGATCTCGGGCCGCTGCGGCGCCGTGGCCCCGACCTCCAGATCGGTGTGGCCGCGCGCGAGGTCGGCGACGTCGGCGGAGGGTTCGGCGAGGATCCTGACCGAGACGTTCGGTGCGGCGCCGGCGACGGCCGCGGTCAGGAGCGGGGCGAGCGCCGACACGAGCGCGTCGTGGCAGCGCAGGGTGAAGCTGCGCTCCAGCGTGTCGAGGTCGAGCGCGGTCACGGGGGTGAGCACCGCGGTGGCGCGCGCGACCAGGTCCCGGGTCTCCTCGCGCAGCGCCAGTGCGTGCGGGGTCGGGGTCATCGTGCGCCCGGTGCGCACGAGGATGTCGTCGCCGGTGGCCTTGCGGATGCGGGCGAGGGTGCGGCTCATGGCCGGCGGGGACAGGTGCAGCCGGTCGGCGGCCGCCGCCACGCTGTTCTCCTCCAGGAGGGCGTCCAGGGCGACCAGCAGGTTCAGATCCACATGCACCACGGTAACTGATGACCTTACAAGAGTGCACTGGAGATCATGCGAGAGCGCTCGTAGCGTTGGCGTCACCAGGGCCCGACCGGTCCCGGAACCCCACCTGAGAGGGCTGCGTCATGACCGTTCCCAGCACCGCCGACGCCTCCGTGAGCACTGCCGCTTCGGCCCAGGACCGCACGCTGCTCGCCGCGGTGGTCGAGATCGCGGCCGAGGCGGGCCGCGCTCTGGAGGCCAGGTACTCGACCACGGCCCGCCCGGCCGGACGTGCGGACATGTTCCGGTCCGGCACGGCCGACAGCCGGGTCTCGCTCGACATCCTGCGCCCGGCCCTGACCGCGCTGCGCCCCGGAGCCCGCTGGCTGACCGACGAGTACGAGACCGCCGAACTGCCGCCGGGCGAATGGTGGGTGGTCGACGAGGTCGAGGGGAACGTCAACCACGTGCACGGACTGCCCGAGTGGGCGGTGACCGTGGCGCTGGTGCGCGACGGGCGGACGGTGCTGGCCGTGGTGCGCCAGCCCGTCGGCGACCTCACCTACACCGCGCTGCGCGGCGCGGGCGCCCACCTCAACGGCACGGCGCTCAAGGTCTCGGCGAAGACCGGCCTGGACGCCGCGATCGTGGTGACCGGGCAGGCCGAGGCCGATCAGGAGGGCACCTACCGGCGCATCGGGCAGTCGATCACGGCGATGCTCGACAGCGCCCTGCTGGTGCGCGCCGCCGTGCCCTCCACGTTCCCGATGCTGCTGGTGGCCGCCGGGCACCACGACGTGTTCTGGCAGTACGAGCCGGTGCTGCCCGGTGTGGCGGCCGGCGCCCTGATGGTCACCGAGGCCGGCGGTGTGGTCACCCGGATCGACGGCACGCCGTGGGCCCCGGGCGCCGACACCGTCCTGGCCACCCCTCCGGCGCTGCACGCCGCTGCCGTCCAGGTCCTGGCGACGGTCGCCTGACCGGACACACGACCACCACCTGCCGAGAACCCGAACACGAGGAACCCGTCATGAACATAACCGTCCTGGCCGCCTCCGGCGCCGTCGGCCTCGCGCTGACCCGCCAGGCCCTCGAACGCGGACACACCGTCACCGCCGTCGCCCGCACCCCGGCGCGCGTCACCGTGCCCGACTCCCCACGGCTGACCCGGGTGGCCGCCGACGTACGCGATCCGGCCGGCATCGCGCAGGCGCTGCGCGGCAGCGAGATCGTGCTCTCGGGCCTGGGCATCGCCAAGGGCGACGGACCCGGCGCGCTCACGGCCGGCTCCCGCGCGGTACTGGACGCGCACCCGGGCCGGATCATCTGGCTCGGCGCCTACGGCACGGGTCCGTCCGCGCGGGCCGCCGGCTTCGCCACCCGCACCCTGCTCAGGGCGATGGGCGCGGAACTGACCGACAAGATCAGCGCCGACGCCGCCGTGCTGGCGGCCGGGGGCACGGTCTTCCACTCCGGGCCGTTCGCGAACGGCCCGGCGAGCACGAGCCGCCGCACGGTCGGGCTGGCCGAGACCCCCAGGCGGTTCTTCCCGGCCCGCGTCAGCCGGGAGACGGTCGCCGCCGCCATGCTCGACGAGGCGCAGACCCCGCGTTTCCCCGGGCAGATCGCCGTCCCCCTGGAACACTGACCGGCGCCGTCCCGGGCTCGGGGCTATCCGCCGTTCCGTTCGACACGCAGATGGATAGGCCCGCGGAGTACGGGGCTGCGCCGGTACGGTGGCGGGTCGGCGAGCAGGGCGGGCGCGTCGAGGCGCCGTACCAGTTCGCCCAGGGCGATCTGGGCCTCCCGCCGGGCCAGCGGGCCGCCGAAGCACAGGTGGATGCCGCTGCCGAAGCCGAGGTGCTGGTTGTCGGTGCGGTCGGGGTCGAAGCGGTCCGGATCGTGGAAGCGGTCCGGGTCCCGGCTGCCCGAGGCCAGCATCAGCATGATCTGCGAGCCCTTGGGGATGACGGTGTCGCCGACGGTGATGTCGCTGTACGCGGCCCGCCAGGGAATGATGTGCACGGGCGGCTCGTAGCGCAGCAGTTCCTCGACCAGCGGCACGACCAGATCCGGTTCGCGGCGCAGCCGTTCCAGGATCCGCGGGTGACGCAGCAGGGTCAGCATGCCGTTGGTGATGAGGTTGACGGTGGTCTCGTGACCGGCGATCAGCAGCAGGTTGGCGGTGCTGATGATCTCCTCGTCGGTCATCCGCCCGTCCGGCCCGTCGTCGTTGGCCAGCAGGGACAACAGGTCCTCGCCAGGGCGGCCGTGACGCTGTTCCACCAGGCCCCCGAGGTACTCGCGCAGGTCCTTGCGGGCCCGCACGCCGTCCTCCAGCTTCTCCTTCGGGTCGGTCCTGGCGTCGTAGTCGATCGAGTTGATGAGGTCGTTCACCCACACGCGGAACCTCGGTTCGTCCTCGCGCGGCACACCGAGCAGGTGGCAGATCACCGAGACGGGGAACGGATAGGCGAGGTCGTCGACGATGTCGATCTGCTCCTTGCCCGCGAAGTCGTCGATCAGGCCGCCGACGGTGGCGGTCAGGTCGGGCTCCAGGCCGGTCACCAGCCCCGGGGTGTTCGGAGGGCCGAAGTGGCGCATCGCCATCCGGCGCAGGCGGTCGTGCTGGGGCGGGTCCATGTTGATGAACGCCGGCGTGGGCGCGCCCTCGGCCGAGGGCATCGGATGCGTCAGGTTGCGGACGTCGGAGCTCAGGTGCGGGTTGTGGAGGATGTCGGCGAGCTCGCGATACGTGCTGATGACGTAGCTGCCGTCCTCCTGCCGGGCCACCGGTGTCCTGCGCAGCTCGGCGTAGAGCGGGTACGGGTCGGGCCGGGAGGAGTAGTCGAGGATCCGGTGCAGCGTGTCGGGCATCTCGGTCGTGGTCATCTCGCTTGCCTTTCCCTCCTGCCGGTGGATCTGCCGGTGGGCCTACCGGTGATGCTGGTGCGCGGCCGTGACCCGTCGCTCGCCCGGGTCGTGTCCGGTGACGACCACGGTCGCGCCCTGGGCGAGCAGGGTGGGGCCGGGGAAGTCGACGGGCACCGGTTTCGTGTCGAGGGGCTGGTCCGGCGTGGGGCAGGGCGGCGGGAAGGGCGCGGCCGTCTCGATGAGACGCCGGTAGTGGTCCAGCCACTTCGCGTTGTTGAAGGTCACCGCCGCGGTGACCCGGCCCTGGTAGCCGTACGCGGCGACGAAGCGGTGATCGGTCACCGATCCCTGGGTGACGACCACCTCGTCGGCGAAGGTCGGCACGCCGACGGACTTGATGTTGACGCCGAACTGGATCGACCAGAACCGCGGGATGGACAGGTGCGGCCAGCGCTCCGCCTGGCCGTTGACCATGTTGTGGGCCGCGATCTCGGCCTGCTCCACGGCGTTGGCCCAGTGCTCCAGCGAGATCAGCCGGTACTCGTAGACCGGGTTCGGGCAGCGCGCCACGTCCCCGGCGACGAAGACGTCATCGGTGATCAGGCCGTTGAGGTCCATGGCACGGCAGCCCGTGTCGCAGGCGACGCCCCAGACACCGGCCGCCAGCCCGGAGCCCTGCAGCCACTCGGTGTTGCGGATGCCGCCGAGCGCGACCACCGCCACGTCGGCGTCGACCGTGCTGCCGTCGTCGAAGTGGGCCCGGCGCAGCCGCCCCTGGGCGTCGCCCTCCAGCCGGGTGACCTTGACCCCGCAGCGCAGGTCGACACCGTGGGCGCGCTGCATCTCCGCCGCCACCTCGCCGATCATCGCGCCGAGCGCCCCGACCAGCGGGTACGGGGCGAGTTCGGCGACCGTCACCGGGATGTTCCGCTCCCGGCAGATGGAGGCGATCTCGGAGCCGGTGAATCCCGCGCCGATGACCAGCACCCGGGAGGGCCCGGCGGCGAGGGCCCGCTGGAGGCCTTCGGCGTGCTCACGGGTCCGGACGACGAACACCCCGTCCAGCTCCGCCTCGCTCGGCACGAACCAGGGCCGGGCCCGTACCCCGGTGGCGATCAGCACCCGGTCGAAGGGGACCTCGCATCCGTCGGCGAGCCGGACATGGTCGGTGGCCAGGTCGAGGCCGCTCGCGGGGACGCCCAGCAGCCACTCCGCGTCGATGTCACGACGGCGCGGCAGCGTGGTGCCCCCGGCGGGCACCCAGCCCGTCAGCACCTGCTTGGACAAGGGGGGACGGTCGTAGGGCTCGCCCAGCTCGTCGCCGATCATCGTCAGCGATCCGGTGAAACCCTCGTCGCGCAGGGACTCCGCGGCCCGCAGGCCCGCCAGCGACGCGCCGACGATCACGATGCGGCCGTCGCGCCGGAAGGCGCGCAGGTTGTCGGCGCTGGTCATGAGCTCGCCGCCGTCACCGGGACGTCCTGCTCCGCCGTCCGCCCCTCCAGCCGGTCGACGAGGATCGCCTGGACCGGGCAGGCCGCCGCGGCGCGCAGCACCCGTTCGCGCTGGGCGTCGTCGGGTTCGGGGTCGTACATCAGCGCTTCCTCGCCGTGCATCCGGAACGCGTCCGGAGCCAGGAACGCGCACTGCGCATACCCTTCGCATCGGGAAAGATCAACGACGACTCGCATCCCGGCCTCCACAGGGGCTGCAGACCGCGGACCCTGAAGCCGGCGCCCCTGCGGTGAGGGAAGCGCGGGACGGTCCGGCGTACCGCGCGGCGGCGCACCATGCTCGTCGGGCTCCGCGGGAGGAATTGTCATCGCGAGAGAGGATCGGCCGTCACCCGTCGGCGGCGACCGGCGGCCGCGAAACCGCCTGAAGACCCTGACATTTCGCCCGTTCAGCCTATGCCGCAGGCCCTTCGCCCGCACCCCGGGAACCCGGCGACCCGCGTCCGGCGTGCGGCCCCGCAAGGGGCGCGGGGAACCGCGCGGCCGGCCCCGACGATGCGCAACGCGACCGGCGACGGATCGTGGCACTCTCGGACCACCACGGCGTTCGGTGTCGACTCCGGGTCCGTCGTGGCCCGTCGCGCGGTTCCCCGCGCCCCTACGGGGCGCTGACAGCCTCGGCCGGCGTGTGGCCGGGCCGGCAGGAGCAGGAGGTTTCCGATGGCCCAGGATCAGACCGGCGTACCGCGGCCCCTCTCCGAAGCGGGCTTCCGCGACCTGTACCGGCGGCTGCGGAGCCGGGCCCCGGGCGGTGGGGCGGACCGGCTGACGCCGGAGCGGGTGGTGGCGGCCGCCGCCGAGGTCGGGTGCGGGCGGACGGTGTCGCTGGCCGCGCCCGTCGAGACGCGGAGCGGCCCGGACAGTCCGGAGCCCGCGACCCATCGGATGACGGCGCCCGCGCCCGGCGAGACCGGCGCACCCGGGCTCGTGTTCGCCCGCGACCGGTTCGCCATGAACGTGCACGGCGACGTCGACACCCACCTCGACGCCCTGTGCCACGTGATCTTCGACGGCGAGCTGTACGGCGGCGTCCCGGCGAGCACGGTGACCCCGGACGGCGCCGGGGCGCTCACGCTGGATCTGGTGCGGGACGGCATCGTCGGCCGGGGTGTCCTGCTGGACATCCCCCGGCTGCGCGGGGTGCGCTGGCTGGAGCCCGGCGACCAGGTGACCGCCGGGGACCTCGTCGCCGCGGAGGCCGCCCAGCGGACCGCCGTCGGCCCGGGTGACCTGCTGTTCGTACGGGTCGGGCACCGCCTGCGGCGCCGCGCCCTCGGTCCCTGGGACGTGACCCGGGCCCGCGCGGGCCTGCACCCGACGGCCATGGAGTTCCCGGCCGAACGGGGCGTGTCGGTCCTGGGCTCGGACGGCAACAGCGACGCCGCGCCCAGCGCGGTCCCCACGATCGGGTTTCCCGTGCATGTGCTGGCCGTCAACGCCCTGGGGCTGCCGCTGCTGGACTGGCTGGACTTCGAGGAACTGGTGCCGGTGTGCGAGCAGCAGGGGCGCTGGCACTTCCTGTGCGTGATCGCCCCGCTGCGGCTCCCGGCGGCGACCGGCTCCCCGGTGAACCCGATCGCCGTGCTGTGACCGCGCCGGAGCGGCGGGCGGGCTCCGGGTGACGCACTCCCGTACGGCGCGTACGTTCGGAGGAGGGAGACCGCACCGGCCGCGGACCGCGCGAACAAGGACGGTGGTTGCGATGGACGCCCTGCCCCCGTACGACGTCATCGTCATCGGCACCGGTGCCGGCGGCGGCACCCTGGCCCACCGCCTCGCCCCGTCCGGCAAACGGATCCTCCTCCTCGAACGCGGCGGCTACCTGCCGCGCGAGCGCGACAACTGGGACTCCACGGCCGTGTTCGTGAAGGCCAAGTACCGCGCTCCGGAGTTCTGGCTGGACCGGCACGGCAACGAGTTCCCGCCCGAGGTGAACTACTACGTCGGCGGGAACACCAAGTTCTACGGCGCCGCCCTGTTCCGGCTGCGCCCCGAGGACTTCGGCGAACTCCGCCACCACGACGGCATCTCCCCTGCCTGGCCCATCGGTTACGACGACCTGGAGCCGTACTACACCCAGGCCGAACACCTCTACCTGGTGCACGGACGGCACGGCGAGGATCCCTGGGAGGGGCCGTGCAGCGCCCAGTACGCGTATCCGCCGGTCGAACACGAGCCGCGTATCGAGCAGTTGAGCATGGACCTGGAGAAGCAGGGACTGCACCCCTTCCACCTGCCGATCGGGGTGAACCTCACCCAGGACGAGGACGGCCGGGCCACCCACTCCAGCGTCTGCATCCGCTGCGACCGCGTGGACGGCTTCCCCTGTCTGCTGCGCGCCAAGTCGGACGCCCAGGTGATCTGCGTGGAGCCGGCCCTGGCGCACCCGAACGTGGAGCTGGTCACCGACGCCCGGGTGACCCGGCTGGAGACCGACGCCGGCGGGCGCAGCGTCACGAGCGTCGTCGCCCGGCTCCCGGGCGAACGGGAGGCCCGGTTCTCGGCCGATGTCGTGGTCGTGGCGTGCGGGGCCGTCAACTCGGCGGCACTGCTGCTGGCTTCGGCGAACGACCGGCATCCGCGCGGTCTCGCGAACAGTTCGGACGTGGTCGGACGGCACTACATGCGCCACAACAACCTGGCGCTGATGGCCGTTTCGGAGGAACCCAACGACACCCGGTTCCAGAAGACCCTGGCCCTGCACGACTGGTACCTGGGCGCGGACGACTGGGAGTATCCGCTCGGCGGGATCCAGATGCTCGGCAAGTCGGACGCCGAGCAGATCCACGGCGAGGCCCCGCGCTGGGCCGGGGCGGTCATGCCGGACCTGCCGTTCGAGGTCCTGGCCCATCACGCCGTCGACTTCTGGCTGTGCGGCGAGGACCTGCCGCGGCCGGACAACCGGGTGACCCTGGAGGACGACGGGCAGATCCGGCTCACCCTCGACGAGGGCAACAACATCGAGGGCCTGCAGCGCCTGCGGCACAGACTTCAGCACCTGCTCGGCCATCTGGGCATGCGCGAACACCGGCTGCTGTCCCGCAGCATCTACCTGCACAAGGGGATGCCGATCGGGGCCACCGCCCACCAGGCCGGCACCGTGCGCTTCGGCACCGACCCGGCGTCCTCGGCCCTGGACGTCAACTGCAAGGCGCACGACCTGGACAACCTCTACGTCGTGGACACGAGCTTCTTCCCGAGCATCGGCGCGGTCAATCCGTCCCTGACGGCCATCGCGAACGCCCTCCGGGTCGGCGACCACCTGCTGGAGCGACTGGGCTGAGCCCGCGCCGGGCGTCCGGACCCCGACCGGGCGAAGTTCCTCCGCCGGGCAGCGCAACGCGGTCCGGCGGGGCGCGCCCGCGTCTGTCCCCGGTGCTTGTCTGATGCCCGGACCTCCGGGCGACGGGCCCGGCGGAAGCGGGCACGCAGTGGAGGAGCAGGACATCGTGAGTTCCACCGAGGCGACATCCGGAGCACCCGGGACATCCCAGGGCGTGATCCCCGCCCATCTGCTGCGCGGCCAGAAGGCGCTCGTGACCGGCGCGAACTCCGGGATCGGCCGGGCGACGGCCGTCGCCCTGGGCCGGGCCGGGGCCGATGTGGTGGTCAACTACGTGGCGGGCAAGGACGAGGCCGAGAAGGTGGTCGAGGAGATCACCGGATTCGGGGTCCGGGCCGCCGCCTACGAGGCGGACGTCTCCGACGAGCAGCAGGTCGTCGCCATGACGGACCGGATGGTCCGGGAGTTCGGCACGATCGACATCCTGGTCGCCAACGCCGGACTCCAGCGGGACGCCCCGTTCACCGAGATGACCCTCGCCCAGTGGCAGAAGGTCCTGGACGTCAACCTCACCGGGCAGTTCCTGTGCGCCCGCGAGGCGACCAAGGAGTTCCTGCGCCGCGGAGTCGTGCCCGAGGTGTCGCGCGCGGCCGGGAAGATCATCTGCATGAGCTCGGTGCACCAGATCATCCCGTGGGCCGGGCACGTCAACTACGCCTCCTCCAAGGGCGGGGTGCAGATGATGATGGAGACGCTGGCCCAGGAACTCGCCCCGAAGAAGATCCGCGTGAACGCGATCGCCCCCGGGGCCATCAGGACCCCCATCAACCGCAGCGCCTGGGACACGCCCGAGGCGTTGGAGGACCTGCTGCGGCTGATCCCCTACGACCGTGTCGGCGACCCCGAGGACATCGGCCACGCGGCGGTGGGCCTCGCCTCCGACCTCATGGACTACGTGGTGGGCACCACCCTGTACGTCGACGGCGGGATGACGCTCTTCCCGGGCTTCGCGACCGGCGGCTGACAGCGGCGACCGCCCCGTCCCATCCGCGCCGGCCCCGAAGAGACGACACATGCACACGGTCCACACGGTCCTGCTGCTGGCGGACCCACCGGCGCAGACGCTGCCGGCCCGATCGATGATGGCCTTCACCCTGGCCTCCCACATCATCCTGGTGCCCATGGGCGTGGCGCTGCCGCTGATCACGCTCCTCATGCACGGCTACGGCCTGCGCCGCGGCGACGCCACCGCCCTGCTGCTCGCCCGGCGGTGGTCGGCGGTCATGGCGGTGCAGTTCGCGATCGGGGTGGTCACCGGCACGGTGCTGTCCTTCGAGTTCGGACTGCTGTGGCCGGGCCTGATGGGCCGCTGGGGCGATGTCTTCGGCATCGGTTTCGGCGTCGAGGCCTGGGCGTTCTTCCTGGAGGCCGTCCTCATCGCCGTCTACCTCTACGGCTGGCGCAGGCTCCCCTCCCGGACCCACTTCCTGCTCGGGCTGCCGCTGCCGCTGGTGGCCCTGCTCGGCGCCTTCGGCATCCTGGCCGCCAACTCGTGGATGAACACCCCGCGGGGCTTCACCCTCGACGCCGCCGGCAACCCGGTCGACGTGCGGATCTGGAAAGCCGTCTTCACCCCCATGTTCGGCCCGGAGTACTGGCACTTCGTCTTCGCGATGTTCGTGACGGCGGGCTATGTCGTGGCCGGCGTCTACGCCGTCGGACGGCTGCGCGGCCGCCGGGACCACTACCACCGGCTCGGCTTCACCGTCCCCTTCACACTCGCCGCCGTGTGCACGCCCGTGCAGTTCGTGCTCGGCGACTCCATCGCCCGGCAGGTCTTCCAGAAGCAGCCGGTGAAGTTCGCCGGCATGGAGATCGTCTGGAAGACCGCCACCCACCAGACGGAGTACCTGTACGGCCGGCTGCACCCGGACGGCACCGTCACCGGCGGCATCGGGATCCCGGGACTCGACTCCGTCCTGGCCGGCTTCCGCCCGGACACCCGGGTCACCGGGCTCACCTCGGTCCCCGCGGCCGACCGGCCGACGCCCACGCAGGCCACCATCGCCCACTGGGCCTTCGACACCATGGTCGGGATCGGCTCGCTGCTGCTCCTGCTCGCGCTCTGGTACGGCGGCCTGTGGCTGTGGCGCCGGCGGCTGCCCGCCTCCCCGTGGTTCTTCCGCGGCGCGGCGTGCGCGGGCGTGGCCTCCGTGGCCGCCGTCGAGTGCGGCTGGATCACCACCGAGGTGGGCCGCCAGCCCTGGATCGTCTACCAGAACATGCGGGTCGCCGAGGCGGTGACGGCGACCCGCTCCACCGGTCTGTGGATCATGTTCGCGGTGATCGTCGTCGTGTACGTCTTCGTGTTCGGGTCGTTTCTCGCGGTGCTGCTCAGGATGCGCTCGCGCTGGCGGCTCGCCGACGGACAGGGCGGGCCACGGCCGCCGAAGGAGACCCCGGAGCCCGACACGCCGGAGACCGAGACGCCGTACGGGCCGCGCTCCGCCGGGAGCCGGCTGTGATCGCCGGGGTGATCGCCGTCGTCCTGCTGCTCGCGATCGCCGCGTACGCCTGCGGCGGCGGCACCGACTACGGAGCCGGCTTCTGGGACCTGACCGCGGGCGGAACCGCGCGCGGCAAGCGCCCGCGGCAGCTGATCGACCACGCGATGGAGCCCGTCTGGGAGGTCAACAACGTCTGGCTGATCTTCGTGCTGGTGATCATGTGGACGGGTTTCCCGGTCCTCTTCCAGCGGGTGTTCACCACCATGTGGCTGCCCCTGGCGCTGGCCGCCGTGGGCATCGTGCTGCGCGGCGCCGGCTTCGCCCTGCGCAGGCCCGCCCGGCGGCTGGCCGGCCGGCGCCTGTACGGGGCGGTGTTCGCCGTCTCCTCGCTGCTGACGCCGTTCTTCCTGGGGACCGCCGCCGGTGGGGTGGCCTCGGGCCGGGTCACCGCCACGACGACGGCGTCCACGGACGCCTGGGCCAACCCCACGTCCCTGCTGTTCGGCCTGCTGGCCGTCGCGGCCACGGCGACGCTCGGCGCCGTCTTCCTCGCCGCGGACGCCCGCCGCTTCGCCGCACCGGACCTGGACCGCTACTTCCGGCACCGGTCCTTCGCCGCCCTCGCGGCCGTGGCCGTGCTCGCCGTCGTCACCCTCGTCGTCACCCACGACGACGCGCCGCACGTCTGGCACGGGCTCACCCACGGCGTCGGCCTGGTCTTCGTCGTCGTGGCGGTACTGGCCACGCTCGCGACCGCCTGGCTGCTGACCCGCCCCTCCGGGGCCTGGTCCCGGGTCACCGCGGTCGGCGTGGTCGCCGCCGCCGTCATCGCCTGGGGCATGGCGCAGCGCCCCTACCTCGTCCCGACCTCGCTGACCGTCGCCGAGGGCGCGGGCGCCCCCAGCACACTGCGCTGGCTGGGGCTGGTCACCCTCGTCGCCCTCGTCCTCGTCGTCCCCGCGGTCGCCCTCCTGTACTGGCTGGACACCCACGGCGAACTGGAGGGCCTCACCGACGCCGACCTGCGACGGGACAGCGCCCCGTAGGGGCGCTGGGGGCACCCCCGGCCGAAGGCTGGGGGAGGAACTGCGCGACCAGCCACGACGGCGCCGCAGACGGCAGACGGCAAAGCAATTGCGGCACTTCCAGCGGAGCGCTCAGGCGTGCTGGGTGAGCCCCGGCCGCCGGCTGTCGAGGGCGTCGTTGAGGGTGATGGCCGAGTCGATGAGCGCGAGATGGGTGAACGCCTGCGGGAAGTTGCCGAGTTGACGGCCCGTCGGGTCGATCTCCTCGGAGTACAGGCCCAGATGGTTGGCGTACCCCATCATCTTCTCGAAGACGAGCCGCGCCCGGTCGGTGCGTCCCGCGCGTGCGAGGGCGTCGACGTACATGAACGTGCACAGCGAGAAGGTGCCCTCCGAGCCGCGCAGGCCGTCCGGCGACGCGTCGGGGTTGTAGCGGTAGACCAGGCTGTCGCTGACCAGTTCCTCCTCCATGGCGTCCAGGGTCGAGGCCCACATCGGGTCCCCGGGAGTGAGGAAACCGACCGTCGCCATGCGCAGCAGCGAGGAGTCCAGGACGTCGCTGCCGTAGTGCTGGACGAAGGCGTGCCGGTCCTTGCTCCACCCCTTGGCCATCACCTGCTCGTAGACGGCGTCCCGCTCGGCCTGCCAGCGTCCGGACGCGGACGGCCACCCCTTCGACTCGGCCAGCCGCAGCGCGCGGTCGAACGCCACCCACGACATCACCCGCCCGTACGTGAAGTCCTTACGGCCGCCGCGGGTCTCCCAGATGCCCTCCTCCGCCTGGTCCCAGTGGCCGGCCAGCCACTCCAGGTCCGTCCGCAGCGAGGTCCAGCCCCCGTACCCGACCTGGAAGCCGCGCTGGTGCGCGAAGTAGATGCTGTCCAACGCCTCGCCGTAGATGTCCAGTTGGAGCTGGGTGGCGGCGCCGTTGCCGATCCGGACCGGGGCGGAGCCCTCGTAGCCCTCCCAGTGGTCGAGGATCTGCTCGTTCAGCTCGGAGGAGCCGTCGACCTTGTACATGATGTTGAGCGGACCCGTGCCCCCCTCGCTGCCGGCCCGCTCCTTGACCCGGTCGCTCAGCCAGACGATGAACGCCCTGGCCTCCTCCGTGAAGCCCAGTCCCAGCAGGGCGTACACGGAGAAGGAGGCGTCCCGGATCCAGGTGAACCGGTAGTCCCAGTTGCGCTCGCCGCCCAGCTGCTCCGGGAGTGCCGCCGTCGGAGCGGCCACCACGGCGCCGCTGGGGGCGAAGGTCATGAGCTTCAGCGTGATCGCGGACCGCTCGACGACCTCGCGCCAGCGCCCGACGTAGGTCGACTGCGCGAGCCACGAGCGCCAGAACTCGGCCGTCTCCTCGAAGAGCCGTTCGTGTTCCTCGCGGCGGATCTCCCTGGGCGGTCCCTCGGCGCCCATCTCCAGGATCAGCCCGCGCTGCTCGCCCGCCCGCAGGGTCAGCGTGACCTGCACGTCGGCGTCCCGGTGCGTCAGGATGTCCGCGATCCGGTCGTCGTCCGGCTCCCGGATGGGGTTCACGGTGAGTTCCGTGCCGTCCTCGGCGACGAAGACGGCCCCGTGCGGGGTGATGTGCACCTCGTGCTTGCTGCGCCCGTAGTCGAACCGCGGGGCGATGTCCACGTCGAACGTCATGGTGCCGCGCACACAGCGGACCAGGCGCACCAGCCGGTGCCGTCGGGTGGTCCTGGTACCGGTCACGGGCATGAAGTCGACGACCTCGCCGGCGCCCGCCTCGGTCATGAACCGGGTCACCAGGATCGCGGTGTCGGGCAGGTACAGCTGCTTGGTCGAATGGGTCGGATGCGCCGGCCGGACCGTGCAGTGGCCGCCCTTCTCCTTGTCCAGGAGCGCTCCGAACACACTCGGCGAGTCGAAGCGCGGGGAGCAGAACCAGTCGACCGCCCCGTCGGTGGTCACCAGCGCCGCGGTCTGCAGATCGCCGATCAGCCCGTGGTTCTCGATCAGCGGGTAGTCGTCCATCGGGGCCCCTTCCGGTGCGCGATTCACCCGAATGCCCCCTCGATCAGCGTATGCCGCGCCCCCTGCTCCGGCTCGTCGGGCCGGACAACGCCGGGGACGCCCTGTCCTGGTGGCCGCGCCGGGGATCCGGCCGTTGACAAGGTTCGGCTAACGCCATTAGCTTATGGCTAACAGCGTTAGCCAACTGGAGGGTGTCATGACCGAGTACCTCGCCGTCGACAGCGGCACGATCGCTTACGAGGTGGCGGGGTCCGGCCCCCTGATCGTGCTCGCGCACGGCATGGGCGACAGCCGCGCCGCCTACCGTGCCGTGATCCCGCAGCTGGTGGCGGCGGGCCACCGGGTCGCCGCCGTCGATCTGCGCGGCTGCGGCGAGTCCAGCGCCGAGTGGCCGGCCTGGAGCCGTACCACCATCGCCGGTGACCTGCTCGCCGTGGTCCGTCACCTGGGCGGCCCGGCCGTGCTCGTCGGCCACTCGATATCCGGCGGCGCCGCCACGATCGCCGCGGCCCAGGAGCCCTCGCTGATCACCGCGGTGGTCGAGCTCGCGCCGTTCACCCGCGCGCAGTCGATCCGCCTCGGCGACCTGCGGGTCAGGCGCTTCCGGCGGGGCATGCTGCGGCTGCTCGGCGCGGGCGCGTTCGGCAGCGTGCCGCTGTGGCGTTCGTACCTCGACGTCGCCTACCCCGGTACGAAGCCGGCCGACTGGACCGAGCGGCTCGGCCGCGTCGACGCCCTGCTGCGCGAGCCGGGCCGGATGAAGGCCCTCCAGGGCATGGGCCGCACCACCCCGACCGACGCCGGCGCACAGCTCGGCAACGTCCGCTGCCCGGTCCTGGTCGTGATGGGCACGCTCGACCCCGACTGGGCCGACCCGCACGCCGAAGGGGCGGCGATCGTCGACGCCCTCCCCGCCGGCCTCGGCCGCCTGGAGATGATCGAGGGCGCCGGGCACTACCCGCACGACCAGTTCGCCGACCACGTGGTCTCCCTCACGCTCGCCTTCCTCCGGACCGACGCCGCCCGCGCCTAGACCCGGCGGTCGTGGTCACGGCGGGTGTCGCCCTCGCCGACGAGGTGGGCTTCACCGACCTGACGACGGGTCTGCCGGCCGAGCGGGCGGGCGTACGGACCCCCTGCCTGTACCAGCACGTGGGCGGCGATGACCGGCGGGCGACAGGACGGCCGTCGGGCGGGCGCCCGCGGTGTCGTGCGGCTGCCGTGCCAGGGCCTCGGGTCCCCTTCCCGCGCATGTGCGGCATCGGCGAACGGATGTTCTGGTTTGATGCGGTGTGTGTCGCCACACGAACTGCGCATGACGGTGCTCGGTGAGGTCGGTGCCGCGTTCCGGGCCCGGCCGCTGGAGCTGGGCGGGCGACGGCAGCGGGCCGTGCTCGCCCTGCTGATCGTCGCCCGGGGCTCGGTCGTCACCCGGGACCGGCTGGTCGAAGGGGTCTGGGGCGGCACTCCGCCGCGCCGGGCCGCCGCCTCGCTGCAGGCCCATGTCTCGCATCTGCGGCGCTGTCTGGAGCCGGAGCGGAAGGCGAGGGCGCGCGGGGGTGTCATCGTCAGCGAGGGGGCGGGGTACGCGTTGCGGCTGCCGGCCGACGCGGTGGACGCCTGGCGGTTCGAGGAGGCGCTGCGGTCCGCCGCCGCGCACGCCGACGGGGGCCGGCCCTCGGAGGCCGTGGCCGTCCTGGAGTCCGGGCTCGCGCTGTGGCGGGGCCCGGCCTACGCGGAGTACGCCGCCGAGCCCTGGGCCCACCGGGAGTCGGCCCGCCTCACCGAGCTGCGCGAACTCGCCCGTGAACGGCTGCTCGCGGCCCGCCTGGCCCGGGGCGAGGACGCCGTTCTCGTGCCCGAACTCGAATCCCTGGTCTCCGAGGACCCGCTGCGCGAAGAACGCCGGCGCCTTCTCGCCCTCGCCCTCTACCGCGCCCACCGCCAGGCCGACGCTCTCGACACGCTCCGCCGCGCGAGGCACCTGCCGCCCGCCGGATCCGGCACCGCCCCGGGGGCCGCCCTGCGTGAGCTGGAGGCCGGGATCCTGGCCCAGGACCCCGCCCTCGACGCCCCTGCCCGCCCGGGGCGGCACCCCGCCGGAGCGCCCGCCGGAGCGCCCGTCACCGCCGGGGCAGGACCCGGTGGACCGGCCGGTCCGGGGGCCCGGCCCGCCCCTCGGGCCGATGTGCTCGTGGACCGCGGACCCCAGCTCGCCGAGTTGCGCGACAGCCTGCGCTCGGCCCTGGACGGCAAGCCCCGCGTGGTGCTCGTCGAGGGCCCGGCCGGCATCGGCAAGAGCCGTCTGCTGGGGGAGGTGGCCGAACTGGCGGCCGGGGAAGGGGTGACCACCCTGACCGCGACGGGCAGCCTGCGGGAGAAGGACTACGGCTACGGAGCCGTACGCCAGCTGTTCGAGCGGGTGGTGAGCGGCGGCGAGGAGTCGCTGCTGGCCGGGGCCGCCGTCGCGGCGGGGGCGGTCTTCGGAACCGTGCGCGGGCCGCAGCCGCAGAGCTTCGCGGTGCTGAACGGGCTGTACGAGCTGACCCGGAAGCTGGTGCGGGCGGCGGGACCGCTGGTGCTGGCGGTGGACGACCTCCAGTGGTGCGACAGCGGCTCGGTGCGGTACCTGGCGTATCTGGCGGCCCGGCTGGAAGGGCTGGGGCTGCCGGTGCTCATCGCCGTCACCCTGCGCACCGGGGAGCCGCAGCAGGGCGAGGAGTTGCCCGAGGCGCTGACGTCGGACCCCTCGGTGGTGCGGATCAGGCCCACCCCGCTGACGGCGAGCGGGGTCGCCGGTCTCGTCCGCCACACGCTCGGCGAGGAGCCTCAGGAGGAGTTCACGGCGGCCTGCCATCGCGCCACGGCCGGGAACCCACTGCTGCTGAGGCAGTTGCTGCGGGCGCTGCACGCGCGCGGGACCCGGCCCGACGCCGCGCACAGCGACGGAGTCGCGGAGGCGGGGGCGCGGGCGGTGTCCGGGCTGGTGCTGGGCCGGATGACACGGCTGCCCGCGGCGGCACGGGACGCGGCGCAGGCGGTGGCCGTACTGGGGGACGGGGCGGCGACGCTCGCCGAGGTGGCGGCGCTCATGGGGCGGCCGGAGGCGGCGGCGGCACAGGCGATCGTGCCGCTCGTGCAGGCCGAGATCCTGCGCGAGGGCCACCCCTACGCCTTTGTGCACCCCCTCGTCGGGGATGCCGTCTACCGCGAACTACCCCCCGGGGAAAGGCAGTTGCGTCATGAACAGGCGGCCCGCGCGCTGTCCGCCGCCGGCGCGCCGCCCGAGCGTACGGCGGCCCAGCTGCTGCTCGCCCCGCACCGCGGCGACCCCGACGTGGTGGACGTCCTCTGCGCGGCGGCCCGGGAGGCCGCGGGCCGTGGCGCCCCCGACGCCGCCGCCACGTACCTCACCCGCGTCCTCGCCGAACCGCCTGCCCCCGAACGCCGCCCCGAGGTACTGCTCGACCTCGGGCGTGCCGAGACGCTCGGCAACGGCCCGGCCGCCGTGAAGCATCTGCGCCAGGCGTACGACACGCTGGCCGACCCGGCGCGCAGGGCGGCCGCCGCCCTGCTGCTCGCCCGGATCCTGGTCTTCGCCGGCGGCCACGGCCAGGCGACCGAGTTCGCCCGCCGGGCGGCGGCGGACCTGCCCGCCGGGCTGAGCGACGAACGGCAGGGGCTGCTGGCGCTGGAGCGCATCAGCGGGTTCATGCACGGCCTGGACCAGAAGCTGTGGCGGAGCGTCGAGGACCCGGCCGTCGAGGGCGCGGGGCCCGGCGCCCGGATGCTCGCCGCCAACCTCGCCCGGGAGGCGGCGTCGGACGGCGCCGACCGGCCCCGGGCCGTCGCGCTCGCCCGCTTCGCCGTCGCCGACGACGTGCTCCAGGCGGCCGGCGAGGAGATGCTCTTCTACACCGCGGGCATCGTGCTGCACCTCGCCGACGAGGAGGTGGGCGAGCTCTGGGACACCGCGGTGGCCCGCGCCGTGGAACGCGGTTCGCTGTTCTCCGTGCTCGCCACGCACCTGTGGCGCGGCTTCACCCAGTGGCACCACGGCGACCTGGCCGCGGCACGGCGGTCGCTGGAGACCGCGGTCGGGCAGTCGGAGATCTGGGGCCTCGCCCCGGGCGCCCCGCAGGGCCGTACCTTCCTGACCGCCGTCCTGCTCGACCTGGGCGACACCGCCGGGGCCCGCGCCTGTCTGGAGCGGATGCGCGGCTGGATCCGGGGCGCGGAGGGCCGACGGCTGCTCGGGGAGAGCGAGGCGCGGGTGCTGACCGCGGAGGGGCGGTACGAGGAGGCGCTGGCCGCCCTCGACGACGTACGGCACCTCCAGCCCGCCCTGGCCAACCCGGCGTGGTGGCCGTGGTCGCTGCTGCGGGTGCGGGCGCTCGCGGGCGCCGGCCGGCGGACCGAGGCACTGGCCCTGGCCACGGAGCAGCTGGCGGCGGCCCGCGGCTGGGGAGCGCCCAGCACGGTGGGACGGGTGCTGCGGATCGCCGGACGGCTGCGCGGACCCGAGGGCGAACCCGAACTCCGCGAGGCGGTGGCCCTGTTGGCGCCCGGTCCGGCACGGCTCGAGTACGCCCGTGCGCTGTACGCGCTCGCCGGGTACGCGCCCCGGGAGGAGGCCGCCGCCCTGCTGAGCCGGGGGCGGTCCCTCGCGCGGGAGTGCGGTGCGGCGGGTCTGGTCGCCGCCATGGACGCCACGGCGACGACCGGACACGGCCCTGTGTGAGGCCGGCGGTCAGGAGCAGGCGTACGTGAAGCTCGCCGACGCCGTCACCGGGTCCGGCGAGAGCACGTCGAGCGTGGCGGTGGCCTTCATGGTGCCGTGACCGTCGAAGCTCCAGCGCAGCACGACCTCGGAGCTCCGGACGTGCTCCCCGACCTCCTGGTGGAGAACGGCGGAGGACGTGCCGTCACTGCGCTTCCAGCGGTAGTCGACGGTGCCGGGGTTGCCGTCGGTCCTCAGGACACCGGTGACGACGACCGTCTTCGCACAGCGGCCGACCCGGGGCACGGTGACCGTGGCGGCCACCACGTGCAGCGGTGACCGGACCGCGGTGCAGGAGCGCATGCCCAGCACGACGGCCACCACGACGGCGACCACCGCCAGCAGGGACGGCAGCTCGCGGCGCCACCAGGGCCGACGACGGCGGACGGGCACCGCGGCCGGGCCGTCGGGGGTGAGCGTGCCCCGCCAGATGCCCGTGGCACGGTCGTCGGCCGGGCCCGGCGCACCGGGTGTCCCGGGACCGAAACGGGTCTCTCCCTCGGTCGCTCCGGCTTCCGCTCCCGTTGCCGCTGCCGCTGCCGACGGCGGGAGGTGAAGCGTCGCGGCCGGGTCCGCGGGCGGGAGGGTGACGGTGAGATCGGGGTCGTCGGGGCGCGGCGCCGCCGGACCGGTGCGGGCGAACCGCAGTCGAGGGTCCTCGGGAGGTGTGCTCATCGGGGCGGGTCGCAGTCGACGGGGGCCGCGGTGGCCTGGAAGGAACCGTTGCCCGAGTCGGCGGCCGGGTCGGTGGTGACCCTGACCCCGAGGTAGGAGTCGCGCGTCGGGACGGCGAAGGCGTGGGTGTAGCGGCCCGAGATCTGCGTCTTCCCCTTGGGCAGCGCGACCGCGTCGGTGGCCACGACGGTCCCGACGACGCGGGGCGAGTCACCGGTGTACCAGCTGAGGTAGAGCGTGCCGTCGGCGGCGCCGTCCGTCGTCACGCTGACGGAGGCCACGATGGTGCAGGTGGCCGCTGTCGGGCCGACCACCTCGATCTGCGCGGACTTCACGTCGAGGGTGGGCGCGGGCGGCGCGGAGGTGCTGCCGCCGCTCGTGGAACCTCCGGACGTCGTCGTACCGCCGCCGGACGTCGTCGTACCCCCGCCGCTCGTGGAACCGCCGCCCGTCGTGGTCGTACCGCCGCCGGAGGTACCCGTGCCACCGGAGGTTCCCGTCCCACCGGTGGTTCCCGTGCCGCCCGTGGTGGTCGTACCGCCGCCCGTGGTGGTCGTACCGCCCGCGCCGCCGCCCGCGGACCCGGCGGGCGAGGAACTGTCCTCCCCGGACGCCGACGCGGAGGGCGAGCCGGTCGCGG
This sequence comes from Streptomyces fuscichromogenes, assembly GCF_014645815.1. Lineage (GTDB taxonomy): Bacteria > Actinomycetota > Actinomycetes > Streptomycetales > Streptomycetaceae > Streptomyces > Streptomyces fuscichromogenes. Next base: position 439,196 of record NZ_BMML01000006.1, read on the forward strand.
AGGGCGACGAGGAACCGTCCGACGCCGAGGGAGCCGCGTCGGGGGAGCCGGCCGACCCGCTGGGAGCGGGACCGTCGGTGGACCCGTCCGGATCCGTACCGGACCCGGCCCCGGCCCCGTTCGTCGTGCGGTGCCCGGCGCCCAGGCCCGTGGCGACCGCCGTCGCCGCGACCCCGCCGATCACCAGCACGACCCCTGCCGTCAGTCCGGCCAGCATCCTCCTGCTCCGGCGGGGCGTCCGACGGGCGCCCGCCCCGAGAGTGGTCGTGGCCAGGTCCGTCGTACCCGAGGCGGAACCGTCCGCCGTCGGGAAGGAGAGGAAGAACAGGGCGGCGAGCGCGGCGAGTTCGCGCCGGCCGCGCTCCTCCCACTCCTCGCCGTACCCGGCCCCGGCCACGGCTTCGAGCTCCGCGACGAACGCCGCCGCGCTCTCCGGGCGCTCCTCAGGGGTCTTGGCCAGGCCCCGGCGGATCAGCGGGCGCACCGGCTCGGGCGCCAGCTCGTCCGGGATCGGCGCCTCGATGTGCTGGATCGCCAGCTCGGCCAGCGTCCGGCCCGGGTAGGGCTTCATGCCGGTCAAGCACTCGAAGAAGGTCGCCGTCGCCGCGTACACGTCGGTCGCCGGTCCGGCCTCGCCGCCGGTCCACTGCTCGGGCGCCATGTAGGTCGGGGTGCCGGAGGCGTTCGCGGCCACCCCGCTCGGCACGGCGATGCCGAAGTCCACGAGCTTGGACGAACCGTCGGCCGCGACCAGGACGTTGTCCGGCTTGTAGTCGCGGTGCACGACCCCCGCCGCGTGGGCGGCCGCGAGGCCGAGCAGCGAACCCCTGAGGACGACCAGCGCGGCCTCGGGGGTGGTGGCGCCGTGCTCCCGCAGCAGGCTGCGCAGGGGTACGCCGTCCACGAGTTCCATGACGATGGCGGCGCCGCGCGGGCTCTCGACGTACTCGTACAGCTCGACGACATGCGGGGAGCGGAGTTCGCCCAGCAGCCGGGCCTCCGCGCGGAACACCTCGCGGAAGGCGGGGTCGTCACGGAGCTCCTCGGCGAGGTACTTGATCGCCACCCGGGTGCCGGTCGTGCCGTGCGTGGCCAGGACCACGCGCCCGCTGGCTCCGGAGCCCAGTTCCTTGTCGTGTGTGTAGCCGGAGACCGTCCACCCGTCCCCGGCGCGTATCGCGTCGCCCATGTCCTTCGCCCCCCGGCCCGTCCCCCGGGCCGCCCCCGTCAGTTCGTCGCGGTACGTCCGCTGTGTGGTCGGTGTGCGGTGCGGTCCGTCTGGTTCGTGATGCGTCTGGTTCGTCCGCGGAACGGATGATGCGCCATCGGTCTTGCGAACCGCTTGCAAGCCGATCGCAAGTCGGCCGTCGGATTCTCGTCCCGACGGTGCGTCGTACGCCGGTCACGCAGGGGGGAATCGGCGTACGACGCCGTCTTGGACGCTCTCGCCACCGGCCAGGGCGCGCAGGGACCGCAGGACCCGCGCATGCTCCAGGCGGGCCGGGCCGTCGGCCAGCAGGGCGAGCGCCTCGCGGAGTTCGGGTCCGCCGTCGGGCCCGCGTGCCTCGCCGTACAGCCGCAGCACCCGGCCGACCGTGCCGGGCGCGCCCCACCTGCGGGCCAGCGACAGCTGTTCCCGCGCCAGCCGTTCGGCCCGGTCCCGCTCCCCCAGCCCGGTCAGCGCCCGTACCCGCAGCAGATCCCCGTCCCACCACACCGGGTTCGGCACGTCCGGCTGGAGATGCCGTACGCCGTCCAGCGCGGCCAGCGCCTGTGCGTACCGGCCTTCGGCGATCAGCACCCGCGCCTCGCTCTCGCCGCGCAACCGCGCCCCCTCGTAGCCCCCGGCCCACGCCCGCATCCGCTCCAGACAGGCACGCGCGCCCGCGGTGTCCCCGAGGTCCAGCAGCACCCCGGTCAGGAACGCGTGGCAGTGCGGCGCACCGGGCGGGACGCCCCACGCGCCGAACTGTTCGAGCGCGGTCTCCAGTGACCGGCGGGCCTGGTCCAACTCGCCGTGCCGCCACTGCGTGAACCCGTTCCACAGGTGCGCCGAGAGCGTCCCGATCAGCGACCCCCGCTGCCCGGCGTACGTCAGCGTCTCGTCCCACAGCAGCCTGACGTCGTCGTCGGCCAGGTGCAGCACGACACCGGCCGTGCACCACGAGAGCACCCTTCCGCCGCGCAGCAGTACCCGGTCCGTGAGCGCGAACCGGGCCGAGGCGACGGCCGCCGCGCGGTCGAGCCGGCGTGCGGTGGCGTCCCTCGCCGCCTCGGCGGCGAGCATGCGGGCGCCCGGCCCGTCCCCGACGGGGGGTGGCACCGGGACGTCCAGACCGCCGGCGCCCGCGGTGTACAGCCCGTGCGCGAAGGCGCCGAGCCGGGCCAGCGCCAGCAGCCCCTGCCGCTCGTCGGCGGCACCGTCCACGGCTTCCTGTCCGGTGGGCGGTTCCGCGGCCGCCCGGACCGCGAACGCGGCGGCCTCGCCGGGTCTGCCGGTGTGGATCAGGGTCTGCGCGAGCAGGCACGCGGCACCGGCGCGCGGGGGCGACGACGTCTCGTAGGCCTCCCGCAGGTGACGGGCCGCGGCGGGCCCGTCGACGAGTGCCTCGGCCCGCCCCAGTTCCAGCAGCACCTCGGGCCGGACGTCCCGCGCGGGCGGCTCCAGCAGTGCGCGGGTGAGGAGGGTGGCGGCCGTGTCGTTCGCACCGCGGGCGGTCGCGCGGGCGGCGGCGGTGCGCAGGACGCCGACCGCCCAGGGGTCGCCCCGGTAGGGGACCAGGAGCAGGTGCGCGGCGGTCCGCTCCGGAGCCGCACCGGCACGGTCGAGGAGTCTCGCCGCCCTTTCGTGCAGGGCCGGACGCTCCCGCGGCGACACCGTCCGCAGCACGGCCGCACCGGCCAGCGGATGCACGAAGGCCAACGGGTACTGGTCACGGACCACTTCCGCCCGTACGAGGGCCGCCGTCGCCGTGGCCACGTCCTGCTCGGACAGGCCCGTGAAGGCGGCGACCGCGGGCAGCGAGGCCCCGCCGTCACCACTGCCGCCGTCCGGGCCACCGCCGTCACCGCCGCCTGCGTCACCGCCGCCGTCGAGAACCGCGACCGCCCGTACGACGGCCGTGGCGGCGGGCGGCAGCCGGTCCAGCACGGTGCGCACGAGGTCGGAGACGGCACGGACGCCCGACTCCGTCACGGCGCGCGGGCCCGCGGCCGCCTCCGCCCCCGCCGTCTCCAGGGCCCCGAGCACCTGGGTCAGCAGCAGCGGCAGGCCGGCCGACACCCGGTGACAGGCACGTTCGGTCTCCTCGTCCACCGTGCGGCCGGGCAGTCGGCGTACCAGCCGGGCGACGCCCGCCGCGCTCAGCGGCTCGGGCCGGATGTGCACCACCGCCGGGTCCTGCGCGATGTCGGCCAGCAGCTGCTCGCTCGCGCGCCGGGCGGCGGGCTCCCCGGTGCGCAGCGCGGTGACGACGAGGACCGGCAGGTTCTGGACCCGCGGCAGCAGATGGGCCAGGAAGCGCAGGGACGTCGTGTCGCACGCCTGGAGGTCGTCCACGAGGAGGAGCAGGGGCCGCCGTGCCGGGTGGTCGTCGGTGACCAGCCGCTCGACGATCCGGTAGAGCCCGTGCAGGACGTCGAATCCGGCGGGCCCGTCGACGGCCTGCCCGTCGGACACCGGCGTGGCCGGGTCCGCGGGCGTGCCGGCGGGCCCGGCGGCCACCGCGTCGAGCAACCGGCGTACGACGTCGTGCGGGCGGCGCCGACGCGGCCCCGCGGATGCCCGCACGTCACCGACGTCCAGCACCCGTGTCCCCCACTCCCTGCCCAGCCGCTCCGCCTCCGCCAGCAGTGCGCTGCGGCCGATCCCCGCCGGGCCCTGGACACACACCAGCCCGCCGTGGCCCGCGACCGCGTCCGACAGGCACTGCCGGAGCTCGGCCGACTCCTTTTCCCGCTCGACGAGTCGACCGGAGACGGGGCCGGACCCGGACGCCGCGGGTCCGCTCCCGGGCGGTGCGGCCGGCCGGGGGGCGGCCGCGGGGCGCGGCGCGTCGGACAGGATCTCGGCCTCGACGCCGCGCAGGGCGGGGCCGGGGTCGATGCCGAGGCGGTCGGCGAGGGTGCGGCGGGCGCGGCGGAGCACCGAGAGGGCGTCGGCCCGGCCCCGGGCGCGATGGTGGGCGAGGGCCAGCAGGGACCAGCGCTCCTCGCGCAGGGGCTGTCCGGCGACGAGGTCCTCGGCTTCGGCCAGCAGCGCCTCGGTGTGCTCCCCGCACTCCAGGCGGGCGGCCAGTAACTGTTCCCGCACCACCTCACGCAGTTCTTCCAGGCGCGCCGCCTCCGCCCGTGCCCACGGCCCGTCCGCGAACCCGGCGAAGGCCGGGCCCCGCCAGAGGGCGAGCGCCTCGGTGAGCAGGGCCGCCCGCCGCGCCGGCGGCTCCGACCGCCCGGCCGGTCCGGCCTGCTTGAGCAGTTCCTCGAACCGCCAGGCGTCGACCTGGTCCGCGGCGAGACGGATCGCGTAACCGGCGCCCTCCCACACGATGACGGTGCTGCGGCGGCCGGCCGTCCGGGCGGGTTCCAGTTCCCTGCGCAGCCGCGAGACGTACGCCTGGAGGGCACCGACCGCGCTCGGCGGCGGCCCCTCGCCCCACACCGCGTCGATCAGCCGGTCGCCGGTGACCACGGCGCCCCTGGCCAGCACCAGCAGCGCGAACACCGCACGCGGCCGGGGCCCGCCGAGGCTCAGCGCCCGCGCGTCGTGCGTCACGGTCAGTTCGCCGAGGACACCGACCCGGAGCCCGGCGACCCCGCGGGGCTCCGGTCCCGGGGCGCCCGGTCTCGGCCCCTCTCCGTCGGCGTGCTCCATACGTCCCCACTGGCTCTCGGCGGTACGACCGATTGGACCACGCCGGCGAGCCGATGGACATGCCCTCTTCGTATCGGTATGGCCGTACGGCGCTCGACGTCCGTCCGCCGGGGCCGACGCTCCCGGCGCCGGGCCGAAGGGGCGGGGAGAGCTCGGGTGCCGCCGCGTGCGGTCGGCCGCGCGGGGCCCGCCATGGCGCGGGCAGCACGAAGGCGCCCGGGGACATCACGTCCCCGGGCGCCTTCCGGAAGCCGGACTCCGCGCCTACGACAGGGACTTGTAGCCGCTCCAGCCGCTCGCGATCCGCGTCCGCGGGCCGAACGAGCCCTTTCCGTCCCCGTTGTTGCGCCACACCTTGCCGCTGGTGTCGCGGGAGACCAGGTCCGGCCTGCCGTCGTCGGTGATGTCGCCGACCCCGACGACCGCGTTGTACGAGCCGCCCCAGTTCGAGAACACCTTGACGCGGGCCGCGAACGTGCCGTCGCCCTTGCCGTCGTAGCGGTAGAGGTTGTCGGACGTGTCCTGGGCCAGCAGGTCGGCCTTGCCGTCGCCGGTGATGTCGCCGGTGCCGACGATCTTCTTGTAGCCCTTCCAGTTGTCGTAGAGCCTGACGCGGGCGGCGAGCTTGCCGGTGCTCGTCCCCTTGTAGAGGTAGACCGCTCCGGTGGACGAGTTCCTCGCGATCAGGTCCGGCCGTCCGTCACCGCTCACGTCGCCGGGCGAGGTGAGCGTGTTGTACTGCGTCCAGCCGCTGGTCGCGAGGGTCGTGTACGACGTGGACGGCTTGACCGGCGCCCCGCAGCGGGGCTTGTACAGCCGCAGCGCGCCGCTGCCGTAGCGGACGAGGACGTCGTTGCAGCGGTCGCCGCTGAGATCGCCGAAGGGGACCGCGGTGACGCTCGTGGGCCAGCCGGTGCCCGTGTACTTCTCGCCGGGCTTCCCCGTCCCCGTGCCGCTGTGGAAGGTCAGTCCGCCCGAGGAGTTCAGGGTGAGCAGGTCACCGCGGCCGTCCGGGCCGTCGGGGCTGACGAAGTCGCGGCGCACCGGGGCCCCGCCCTGGAGGAAGCCCTCGCCGCCGGTCACCGTGGACTGCGTGGCGGTGCCGAGGCCGGTCGCCTTCAGGGTCCAGGTGTAGTGGCCGTTCGGGAAGTGACTCCCGCTCGCCGTCTTCCCGTCCCAGGTCGCCGTCACCCGGGCCGGGGTGGCGGCGCCGGTGAGGGTGCGGGTGGCCCTGCCGTTCGCGCCGCTGTGGAGCGAGGTGAAGGTGAGCGACCAGGAACTGACCGGGCGGGACAGCACCCAGGAGCCGTCGAAGGGCGCCCCCGGGCCCACGTAGTCGCCGACGGACGTCTCGAAGGCGGTCACGGCGGACGGGGTGATGCCCGTGGTGGTGACGTGGGTGCGCTCGTAGTCGTCGAACCAGGCGACCAGACCCGTGTACTCGTCGACCGTCCAGCGGTAACGGCGGTCCACGGTCAGGCCCTTGTCGGCCAGACCGGAGGCGATGGTGCGGGTGGTGCCGGTGGCCGCCTCGGCAAGGACGAGCGTGTCCGCGCCGTGGTCGTGGCGGACGGTGAAGCCGTCACCGAGCAGCACGTCACCGGGGGTGACCGCGGTCGCCGTACCGGCCTTGCTGTCGTACACGCCCGCCGAGTCCGTCCCGCAGGCCCAGTACACCCAGCGTCCCGCCGCCTGGAGTTCGCTCGGCACGCAGGCCAGGCCCGGGACGGTCACCGTGGTGAGCGTCTTCGCCAGCGGGATGCTGTACGAGGTGAGCCTGCCGGCGGTGCTGGTGGCGCTCCACAGGGTGGAGCCGTTCAGGGCGGCGGCGCGCACGGACCGCTTCAGCCTCTGCCCCTGGCCGAACTCGCCGACGTACTGCGCCGGGCCGGTGCCGCCGGAGTCGAAGACGGCGTAGTCGTCGGAGACGTCGACGATGTGGCCGCCCTGGCCGCCGAAGTCCAGGTCGTGGCCGCCGATCTCGACCAGCCGGTCGTCGCCGGGGCTCTCGCCCTCGTCGGTGCCGCCGTTCGCGTCGAGGTAGACGTCCCGGGCGTCGAGGTTCCCCCACAGCGCCGAGCACGTGGTGCCCTCGTACGGGCAGAGGGCGGAGTGGACGGAGCGGCTCGCCGTGGCGTCGGACGCCGTCAGGGTGGCGGAGCCGTCGGTGGTGAGGGTGCGTACGGACGTGGTGTCCGCGACGGCGTTCGGGTCGTCCTCGGCGACCCGCAGGCTGCCGCGGCTGAGCGCGATGCCCGTCTTGGCGTTCTCCACCGCCGGGGCCTGCCGGACCTTCGTCAGGTCCAGCGTGCCGTCCTCGGCCTGGCTCACCCGCCGCACCCACCAGTCGGTGGCGTCGGTGCCGCCGGTGACCAGCGCGCTGCCGTCGCCCGCCGCCAGCGTGTACTCGCCGGCGCTCGCCAGCAGGGTCCGCTGCACCGAGGGATCGTCGACGTCGACCGCGAGCAGCCGGGAGCCGAGGGCGCTGGAGGACAGCGGCAGCAGCAGCCAGTCGCCGACCAGGACCGGGTCGCCGTCGAGCATGCCCGGGTCGGCGGGCAGCGTGACGACCTGCTCGGCGGCGGCGAGGTCGGTGCGGGACTTCAGGTGCAGTTCGGCGGCGCCGGTGTCGTACCAGCCGATGCGGTCCTCGCTCATCACGTACCGCGAGGCGTAGGTGACGTCGGTGAACGCGTAGGTGTTCACGGCCGAGCCGATGTCGATGTAGCCGGCCGTGTCGGAGTCGACCGACCAGAGCACACCGGCGGAGTCCGCCGCGAGGACGTCCTCGGTCCCCAGTCCCGTCCAGTCACCGGTGACCTCGCGGGTGCGCCACTCGCCGTCGACCTTGTCGATCAGGGCCTGGGTGGTGACGATCGTGTCGCCGGCGAGGGCCCGGTAGTAGCCCTGCCCGTACTGGACGGAGCCGTTCCAGCTCACCTTCTTCGAGGTGGCCGTCGCCGGGTCCCACAGGGTGGCGTACGCGTCGTTGGCCGTGGTCGGCAGGGCGACCAGGTCGCTGTCCGAGCCGTACCAGGCGGCACGGCACGCGGAGCCGATGTTCGTGCAGCCGGTGCCCGGGGTGTAGACACCGGCGGCGTTCTCGACGGTGACGGTCCGGCCGGTCGTGTAGTCGCTCCACAGCAGTCCGGTCCGGCCGGTCTGCCGGTGCAGGAAGCCGGTGTCGCCCGCGGCGTACGGGCGGTCGGTGCGTGGTGTGGCGGAGCTCGGGTCGACCAGTGTGATCGCGGTGGTGTCGGCATCGGCCGCCTCCGCGGAGCCGCCGCCCTCCGTCAGGACGACGACGGACGCGGCCACGACGGCGAGCGCGAGCGAGGAGACGACGGCGGCAGGCCCGCCCCGTCCCAGGGCGTGTCTGCCCACGTGATGTTCCCTCCCCCACGAGGGTCCGGCCCTCGCACAAGTGCCCGGATCTTACCTGACTCTTACCAAGGGCGGGCCGCTCCGGGTCTCGCCATGGAGCGGCCGACGGGAGCCGAACTCGGTCCGCGGGGCGCCTACATGTGCACCACGGGCGCCCTGCCGGGGTCGGCGGCCGGTGTGCCGCGCCGGTACAGCAGCACGCTGACCACCAGGCCGGCGGCGAAGAAGGCGGCCGACCACCAGTAGGCGGTGGAGTATCCCGACAGGCTCGCGTGGGCCAGGACCGTCGGGTCCCCGGGATCACGGCCCGCCAGGTAGTCGGTGACGGCACTGGTCGCGAGGGTGTTGAGGAGGGCGGTGCCGAGCGAGCCGCCGACCTGCTGCATGGTGTTGACGGCCGCGGAGGCGACACCGGCGTCCTCGGTGCGCACCCCGTCCGTGGCCAGGGCCATCGCGGGCGCCATCACGAGTCCGAAGCCGAGGCCGGCCACGATCAGCGGCGGCAGGATGTCGGTGCCGTAGGAACTGGTCAGGTCGAGCCCGGTCAGCCACACCATGGCGGCGGCCGCGATGCCCATGCCCAGCGGAACCACCGGCTTGGGGCCGACGCGGGGGACGAGGACCGTGGTCGCGAGGGTCGAGGTGAGCATCAGCCCGGCGATCATCGGGAGGAACGCCAGTCCCGTCCTGATCGGGCTGTATCCGAGGCTCTGCTGCAGGTAGTAGGTGAGGAAGAGGAAGACCCCGAACATGCCGGCGCCGATGACCAGGACGGAGAGGAAGGACGCGCCGCGGTTGCGGTCGAGCAGGACGCGCAGGGGCAGCAGGGGGTGCGCGGCCCGGGTCTGCCACCAGGTGAACAGGGTGAGCAGTACGGCCCCGGCGAGCAGGAAGCCCCAGGTGGCCGGGGAGCCCCAGTCGTGGGTCTCGGCGTTGGAGAAGCCGTAGACCAGGCAGAACAGTCCGCCGGAGACGAGGACCGCGCCGGGGACGTCGATCCGGGCGCTCCGGTCACGGGTGGCGCGCCGCAGCAGGAGGGCGCCGCCCACGAAGGCGACGGCGGCGAAGGCGACGTTGACGTAGAGGGTCCAGCGCCAGTCGAGGTGCTCGGTCAGGACGCCGCCGAGCAGCAGGCCGATGGCACCGCCGGCGCCCGCGATCGCGCCGTAGACACCGAAGGCCCTGGCGCGCTCCCTGGCGTCGGTGAAGGTCGTGGTCAGCAGGGACAGCGCGGCCGGGGCGAGCAGCGCGCCGAACGCGCCCTGGACGGCGCGGGCGCCGACCAGCATCTCGAAGCTGCCGGCGGCGCCGCCGAGCGCGGAGGCGCCGGCGAAGCCGACCAGCCCGACCAGGAAGGTGATCTTGCGGCCGAAGAGGTCGGCCATCCGGCCGCCGAGCAGCAGCAGGCTGCCGAAGGCGAGGGCGTAGGCGGTGACGATCCACTGCCGGTCGCCGTCGGAGAAGCCCAGGTCCTTCTGGGCGGAGGGCAGGGCGATGTTCACGATCGTGCCGTCCAGGACCACCATCAGCTGGGCCACGCCGATGACGGCGAGGATCCACCAGCGACGGGGCGGTGCCGCGGCGGCGCGCGTGCGGACGGGTGCGGGCTCCGGCACGGGCGCGGGTGCCGTGCGGCCGTCGGGCTGCGAGGGGGGTGCGGTCATGTCGCTCTCACTTTCCGGCATTCCTGGAGGGGCGCCGCGGCCGTCCGTACCGGGCAGGCACGCGGCACACCGGAGCACCGTCTGACACCTGTCAGATTAGCGAGAATCTGACAGGCGTCAAGTAAGGTGGGAGCGCGTACGCGGGCTCGACCGAAAGCAGTGGAGGCAAGGGTGGGAGCAGCAACCGGATCCGCTCGGCGGCCGGGACGTCCCGGCATGGACACTCCCGCCGTGCCCGAGGAGGAGAGCATCCTGCGACGCGGACTGGAGGCCTTCGCGGAGTTGGGCTACGACCGCGCCTCGGCCCGCGAACTGGCCCGCCGCCTGGGCGTGAGCCACAACTTCATCAACGACCGCTACGGATCCAAGGCGGCCTTCTGGCATGCCGTGGTGGACCACGCGCTGGGGGCGCAGCTGGCCCTTCTGTCGGAGGCCGACCCCGCGGCCGACGGAGCCGAGCGGCTGCGGCGGGTGATCGCCGACTTCTACCGGTCGGCGGCGCAGACGCCGCTGGTGGGACGCATCATGGTGGACGAGTTCTCCCGCGACGGCGAGCGCCTGGACTATCTCCACGAGCGCTACATCGCCCCGCTCATGCAGCGCATCCTGCCCGACGTCGAGAGCCTCGTGGCCGCGGGCCGCATGGCACCCGTCCCGGCGGACGTGCTGTTCTTCGTGATCGTCGGCCCCGTGTCCGGAATGCTGGAGGTACCGCTGGCCCGCCGCCTGGGCAGGCCCGAGGCCACTTCCCCGGAGCAACTCGGCGCGACGGCGGAGCTGCTGGCGTCCCTGGTGGTCAACGGCCTGCTCGCGACGGCTCCGGGGAGCGGCTCCCCGGGAAAGGCGTGAGCCCGCCAGGGCCGGCCGGCACCGCGCCGCGGACCCCGCAAAACAGACAGATGCCCACACCCTATGACGTCAGTCACAGCGTTCCAGCGATCCACCGGCGCGCTTAGTAGACGCGACGTGGCGGACATTTAGGCATTTGTCCGTCTTGACGTCGATGTGGGCCCCGATGCTCGTTCCGGATTTCCGCCCGGCCGGTCCGCACTCCCACCACGCTGCCCCGCAAGGCTTCTGACGTCGCATCAGCTTTGCCTCCCGCCGCCGCGGGCGGTGCGCAGACCCGCGCACCGCCCTCGCGCCGCCCTGACGAGGTCCCGGGACCTACGAGGCGAGGTAGTGGCGGGGGCCCTTTGCGCTCCCTGTGAAGGCGTTCTAAGAATGTCGACCCACAGGACGTCGCCGCAGTTCGGAACCGGTGTTCGCGCAGATTCGACCGCGCGCCGGGCGCTCGGCGTCACCGAGCGAGTAGGAGCCCCCCACATGAACTCGTCCCGAACGTCCGCGAGACCCCTCGCTCTCGGCCTGGTTCTGGCCGCCGGCCTGCTGGGCGCCGCAGTGCCGGCGAGCGCCCGCGCGGCCGCCGGCCCGTCCGCCCCCGCCGGCGCCTCCGTGGCGCGGTACGACGGGTCGGGCGAGGAGGCCGCGAGCAACAAGGCGTTCTTCGAGGCCGTGCTCAAGTCGGTCGCCGCGAAGCGCGCCGCCCAGCCGAACGCGCAGGCGGTGACCGTCTACTACGACGACTCCCGGGCACCGAGTTTCCGTTCGCAGATATCGAGCGCGGCCTCGATCTGGAACAGCTCCGAGACCCACGTCAAACTCCAGGAGGCGTCGAGCGGTGCCGACTTCTCCTACTACGAGGGCAACGACCAGCGCGGGTCCTACGCCTCCACCAACGGCCACGGAAGCGGCTACATCTTCATCGACTACTCCCAGAGCCGGCAGTACGACTCGGTCCGCGTCGTCGCCCACGAGACCGGGCACGTGCTGGGCCTGGCGGACGACTACAGCGGGCCGTGCAGTGAGCTGATGTCGGGCGGCGGCGCCGGCCCGTCCTGCACCAACCGCTACCCGAACGCCGCCGAGCGCTCGCGCGTCGACCAGCTCTGGGCCACCGCAGGCGCAGCGGCCACGGGCACGGCGACCCAGCCCGCCCAGCAGCCGAGCACCGCGCCGCGGGTGCCGACCACTTCCCAGGTGCCGACCACTCCGCAGCTGCCGACCCTGACGCGGGTGCCGACCCTGATACAGGTGCCGACCCTGATGCCGGGCCAGGGTCCGTGGCGCGTGCTCCTCGGCATGCCCTGGAGCTGATCGCGCCCCCGAGCGGGAGACGACACGCCGTCGCGGAATCGCGCCCCGGCCCGGCCGGGGCGCGACCGCGCCCCAGAGGGCGCAGGGCACTCGCCGTATACGGGGGGTGCCGTTTGCCCCAGTGCGTGGTCCTGGCGGGTCGCGACGTGGCGGGTCTCGCGCCTCCCTGCGTCACCCGCGCCCGAATACGGCCGTCGGCCGACGATCAGCACCCCCGGAGGACCCCCTCGCCCTCAACAGCTATACACCACATGTATACGCATTGTGTATAGTGCGCTGGAGCACGTCCCAGGCACGTCGGACACCAGCGTGATCGCGGAGGCCGGAATGACGACGACCACGACCCCCGAGGACCTGACGCCACCGGACGCCACCGCCGGCCCGCGGGTCACGGCGGCGACGCCGGCGGTGGCGGCAGCAGTCGGCGGGCTGGCGTTCGGCGTTCTCACCAACCTGGCCCAGGGCTGGCTCCCCGGCGCATGGAACCAGCTCGCCAACTCCGGCGCCGTCTGGTCCACCGCCGCGTTCGCCGCCGGCGCCCTGCTTGCCCACCGGCGGACCCTGTCCCGCGCGGTGACCTGCGGTCTGGCCGCCGAGGTCGGGCTCGTCGTGGGGTACTACGGCTACGCGGAGTTCGGGCGCGACGGCATGGGGTCCCTGTTCTTCCCGCTCGTCTGGCTCGCCATGGCATGTGTGGCGGGGCCGCTGTTCGGTGTCGCGGGACACTGGTGGCGAAGCGGCCGGGACGCGCGGCGCCGCACCGTCGGCCTGGCGGCGTTCGCCGGGCTCTTCGGCAGCGAGGGGCTGATGGCCGCCCTGGACCTGCACCATGCGTCCCAGGCCTGGACCTGCTTCGCGGTGTTCGCCCTTGTGCCGCTGCTCATGGCCGGTACGAACCGGGAGCGAGTCCGTTCCCTGGCCCTGGCGGCGCCCTGTGCGCTGCTCGCCTACGCGGCGATCGACCTGCCCCTCCAGCTGGTCCACGGCTGAGCGGCCCGCGGGAATGCGCCCGGAACCCCAAACCCCGGGCAAGATCTGGTGATCTTTGTGAAAAGATGCGCCAACCGTGCAGGGGGCACGGTCCGACCACATGGGGGGTTCCATGACGCCCGCGGCAACGAGATCCCGGATCGCCGTACGAAGAACGGCCCTGCTCCTGGCGGCGACGGTGACCGGCGGATGGCTGCTCGCGACGCCGGCTCAGGCGGCGTACGGGGACACCGAGTTCCGCAGTGTCTCCATCAACAACGGCAAGCCGGTCGTCCTCGGTACCGCCGGGACGGTGACGGTGCCGGTCAGCGCCCAGATCTATGACGACTCCGGCGGCGTCGAGACCATCGACGCCGACCTGGCGGGCACCTTCCTCGAAGGGCCCGTGAGCCACAACATGACGTGTGTGCAGACCACCTCCACGGTGTCCACCTGCACCGGGACAGCGATCATGGACCCGGCCCAGTACTACAACGACTCTCCCGGCCCCATCGGGCTCAGGATCTTCGGCTACGCGTACGACGGCGGCCAGTACCTGGAGTACACGCTGTACCCGCAGTACGCGGACCTGCCCGGCGGCGACGCCCTGCTGCTGAAGGAGACAAGGCTCGCGGCGATGAACGCCACCCCTGAGCCGGTGCGCAAGGGCGGCACGCTCACCTTCACCGGCCGGCTCACCCGCCCCGACTGGAACACCACGGAGGCGGACGGTGCGAAGGCCGTCGTCGGATACTCCGGTCAGCCGGTGAAGCTGCAGTTCAAGAAGTCCGGTGGGACGTCCTACAGCACGGTCAGGACCGTGACCTCGGGCACCGGCGGCAAGCTGAGGACGACCGCCGAGGCGAGCACGTCCGGCACCTGGCGCTGGCTGTTCGCACAGAACGACACCTCCTCCGCCGCGACCTCGACGGGAGACGCCGTCACCCTGCTGAAGGCATCGAAGCTCACGGTGAACGCGAGCCCCGAACCGGTGGCCAAGGGCGCCGGACTGACGGTCACGGGTCGCCTCACCCGCGCGACGACCGACGCGGCCACCACTTTCACCGGTTACGCCGGACAGCCGGTGAAGCTGCAGTTCAGAAAGTCGGGCAGCACCACGTACACGACGGTCAAAACGGTCCGCACCAACGCGACGGGCCACCTGAACACGAAGGTGACGGCGAACGCCGCGGGTCGCTGGCGCTGGTCGTACGCGGGCAGCGACACGGTGGCTTCGGTGAACGCCGCGAGCGATGGCGTCAGTCTGAGGTGACGCCGCGGAGCGACGGTCCGTCGACGGCCGGGAGCGGCCGTCGGCCGGCCGCGGGTCGAAGGCTCCCGCGTCGGGTCGGAAGAACTTCGGCGGCAACCCGGCGTGGCCGGTGCCGGCCGCCTCCCCGGCCGGGCCGCGCCCGGCGGTGTGCGGGAACAGGACGGGCGGGAGAGAGGATGCGACGCTGGTGTGAGGGGTCCGCGAGTGGCGGTCCGAGTGCGTCTCATCAGGTCCGGGGCCCTCTCCTTCGGCCTGGCGGCCATGCCCCGGTGCGGCTCGACGGACGCGACCCCGAACCGTGCGGTCGGTCCGTGAGCGCGCCGGCCGGGGCCACCACTCACCGAGCGTCGCCAGGCGGCCTTACCGCGTGGATCCGGCCCGCCGGGACCAGGACCGCGCGACCAGCCCGGAAGGCAGGTGCGTCCCATGCGCACGTCGACCCGTATCGCCGGTGCCCTCACCGGCCTGACCCTCGCCCTCGGTGGCGCGGTCCTCGCCGCTCCCGCGGCTCGGGCGGACATCCCCGCCTGCACACGGATGGCCGAACTGGCCGGTGCCACCGCTTCCGACTCCGTCACGGCGGCCTGCACCCGCGGCGTGGTCGGAGACCTGCAGAGTTGTGTGACCGGACTGACCGGCTCCGGAGTGGCGGGCGGCGCCGCGACCGCCGCCTGCCGGGCGGCGGCCCACGAACCGCGTTAGAGGGCCGAGCGCGCCGGTCGGCGGCGGGTGACGGCCCGTCTCTCCCCCTCAGCCCCCGGCCTGCCCAGCCACGCCTCGCGGGCCTCGTGCGGAGCGCCCATGCTGGGTGGGAGGGCGTCGTCGTGCCCAGACCTGTCCTTCCCCGAAGGCCGAACGAAGGCGCCTGAGAGGAGCAGGAAGTCATGCGCATGCGAAGAATCCTGGGCCTCGCCCTGGCCGCGGCAACCCTGGCCGGCGTGAGCGCCGTCGGCGCCGTCAGCGCCGGGGCCGCCTCGTCTCCGAACATCTCCAGGGACGACTGCACGGCCGCCGGCGGGCAGGTCGTCGCTCGCCCCTACGCCGGCTACACCTGCACGCTGCCCGACGGGACCACGCAGGCGATCACCTGACCTACGGCACGGCGCCTCAGGCAAGGGCGCCGCGAGCAACAGCACGGCCAAGGAGCCGACCGGCACGGTGCGACCGCCGGTCGGCTCCGCCGTGCCCCCTGGACGATCCCGGGGGACGGCCCCGGGGGCGACTCCGTCGTTCGGCCCATCAAGGGCACCGGCCGCGACGCCGAAAAGGACCAGGCGGAGCCCCCCGCCCTCGTGTTCCGGTACTCCTCCGCGCCCCAGGCCGCCCCGATGACGGCGGTCCCGTACGCCGGCCGACAGGCCCGGAGGAGATCCCGCATGCGCGTCTTCCTGCCCCTGGCCGCCGTCGGCACCGCATCGCTCCTGCTCGTCACGGCCACCGGTATCGGCACGGTTCCCGCCGCGGCGGAACGGCGCCCCGACGGCACACCGCCGCTGGTCAGGGTGTCCCACGGCGACCCGTACGCGAAGTGCACCGTCGGAGCGAGGTCCCCCGACAGCGTCGTCCACCCGGGCACCGAGGTCGAGCCGTACCTGTCCGTCGATCCGCGCGACCCGAGGCGCGTGGTCACCGTGTTCCAGCAGGACCGCTGGAGCGACGGCGGCGCCCGTGGCCTGGCGGCGGGCTGGACCACGGACGGCCGCACCTTCCACCCGAGCACGCTGCCGTTCAGCCTGTGCGCCCCCGGCGGCGCGGACTACGAACGGGCCACCGACCCCTGGGTGAGCACCGGACCGGACGGCACGGTCTACGCCGGCGGGGAGGGCGTCGACTTCACGAAGAGCACGCGCACCGCCCTTCTGGCCGTCACGTCCCGCGACGGCGGCCGTACCTGGCGGAACCTCACCACCACGCACGTCGACGAGCAGCCGTTCTTCAACGACAAGCCCTCGCTCACCGCCGACCCGATCCGCAAGGGCACCGCCTACCAGGTCTGGGACCGCCTCGACAACGACCCGCCCGGCCCCAGCTCCCTCGACGGTCCCGGCTACATCTCGCTCACCCGCGACGGCGGCCGCACCTGGAGCGGGGCCCGGCCGTTCGTCGACACCGGTGCCGTGCCCAACACCCAGACCATCGGCCATGTGATCGTCGTCGACCGGCGCACCGGCACCCTGCACGACTTCTTCGACCGGATCACCTACGCCGACGACCTGAGCACCGTCGTCGAAGCCCGCTTCGAGACGGTCACCTCGGCCGACGCCGGCGAGACCTGGAGCGCCCCGGTCACCGTGGCCCGGGACACCTCCGTACCGGAGGTCGACCCGAACGACCCCGCCAAGGCGCTGCGCGACGGCACCACGCTGCCGAGCCCGGCCGTGGACCCCGGGTCGGGCACGCTGTACATGGCGTACGAGGGCTCGGACTTCTCCGGCGGGAAGTTCGACTCCGTCCAGCTGGTGCGGTCCACCGACGGCGGACGCACCTGGGGGAGGCCGGAGCTGATCAGCCCCAGGGGCGTTCCGGCCTTCTCACCGTCGCTCGCGGTCGCCGACCGGGGCACGGTCGCGCTCACCTACTACGACCTGCGCTTCCTCAGGCCCGGCAACACCACCACCCTGCCCACCGCCTACCAACTGGCCACGCTGCGGCACGGAAACCCGAAGCTCCGGACCGAACGACGGATCTCGCGGGTCTTCGACTGGCTGCGGGCGCCGTTCTCCGGGGGCTACTTCCTCGGCGACTACCAGGGCCTGGTGGCGGACGGCGAGGGAGTACGGGCGGTGCTCACCGAGACCGACTCCGGCGCACCGCAAAACCGTACGGACGTGTACACCAGCAGGCTCCGCACTCCGTGACCACGCGGGTCGCCCGCCCGCCGACGGCCGGGCTCGCACCGGAGCGCCCCGCCGCGCGTGGCCGCGGGGCGCCCCGCGTGGTTCAGTCGACCTGCTCCCCGTTGTGCGTACCGCCCTTGCAGTAGTTGCCCGCCTCGTTGATCGCGGGCGTGCCGCCGCCCTGCCTGCACTGCGAGGGGGTGACGTAGGAGTGGGCGCCCTGTGCGGTGGCGGCGGTGGCGGCGCCTGTGAGGCCGAGTCCGGCGAGGGCTGCCGTGGCGATGCCGGCGGCGAGGATTCGTCGCATGCGCATGTGGTTCCCCTTTCACGCATTGCCTCGATGGGGGCATCAGCCAGCTTGATCTTCACCCATGTGGGTGGCACGGCATGTTGCGCCATTCGAGTGACAGCACTTCCCGCGTCCGCTCAGGCCCCGCGCAGGGCCGTCTCCAGACAGCGGCCCCCGCGCAGGGCGGCCGCCACGCAGTCCGCCGTCCTCGGTTCCAGACGCCGTCGCGGTCCGACGACCTGCACGGCGGCCACGACCTCGCCCGTGAAGTCGCGGACCGGCACGGCGACCGAGTACAGGCCGGGCTCGGCCTCCTCGTCGACGACGGAGTATCCGCGCCGCCGGGTCAGTTCCAGCCGGCGCAGGAAGTCGTCCAGGCCGGTGGGGGTGTTGGGGCCGTGGCGGACGAACTCGGTGCGGGCGAAGACCGCGGCCACCTCGTCGTCGTCGGCGTCGCTCAGCAGCGCCTGGCCGCAGTCGCTGCAGTAGGCCGGGTAGGGGCGGCCGATCCAGGAGCCGAGCTGGCGGCTGCCCGGCGGTACCCGTTCGGCGATGGTCACGGTGGTGTCGCCGACCAGGACGCCCAGATAACAGCTCTCGCCGGTCTCGGCGACCATCATCTCCAGCGCGGTGAGCCCGTCGGTGCGCAGCCGGTGCGCGGTGAGGTCGCGGGCCGCGGCGTAGAGCCGCCAGTGCGGGGTGACACCGCCCGAGGCGTCGTCGCGGCCGACGAACTCCTCCGCGGTCATGGCGGTGAGCGTGCGGGACAGCTGGCTGCGGTCGCGGCCCATCTGCCGGGCCAGCTCCGAGACGGTCACGGCGGAGCCGTGCCGGCGGCCGTCGGCCGTGCTGCGGGCGAGCGCGGTCAGGGCCTCCAGGCCCTTGGTCACGCTTGAGTTCACGCTCGGGTTCACGCCTGGGTCCACGCCTTGGTCCACGCGCTCCTCCGTCGTGCCGACACCGGCGTCCGCTGCGGCCGTCGCCACCGTGACCTGCCGCTCCGCACTCTAGCCGCACCCTCCACACCGTTATGGAATGTGCAGCATCTGCATCTTGCCGTGCATTTAATGCACGCCTACCATCCTCGTACCAGCCGTCGCCCGACACCGAGGGATGAGGAACACGCATGGTCACGACGACGATCACGCCGGAAGCCGCCGCGCGGGACCGCAAGCCCGTGCGGCGCCGCACGGTCCGCGCGATCAAGGTGCACTGGCCGGTCCCGGCGACGACCCTGGCCGCGTGCGCGGCGGGCGACCCGGACGCCCTGCGCTCCGACGAGTCCTTCGCCCCGCTGCTGCGGGTCCTGGAGACCTCACCCGAACTCGGCGACTTCGGCGTCTACGGCGATGTCTTCGAGGTGGCCCTCGGCGTGGAGAGCTTCACCGTACGGCCCGGCGCCCGGCCCACCCTCGGCTCGGTCGGCGGACACTTCCTCTCCTCGACCGTCGCGGTGACCACCTACGTCGACGCCACGGCCGGCGACGACGAACTGGCCCTCCTCCTCGCCCGGCTCACCGACGTCCACCCCTGGGAGGTCCCGGTGATCGAACTCTCCGCCCCCATGGACCTCGTCACCCGGGCCTGACCCGGCCCCGCCCCCGCCGACAGCCCCCGTCCCGCCCCGTCCCCGCCGAGCCCGTCGCCCCCACCGGACGACCGCTCCCGCCCGTGCGCGACCACCCCCGCGCGCACCCCTCCCCCCCCGTCGAAAGTGGCCCACCCCCGCAGCCATGCCCTGCCGATCCCCCCCACCCTCCCCGTCCCTCCCCGCCCGCTCCGCAGAGGAGACCGCCGTGTCCGTCTCAGCCGTACCGGAGAACCCTCCGGCCGCCACCGACTCCGCTCCCCAGCCGCCCTCCGACGGCCTGCGCAGAACCATGCGCTCCCGCCATCTCGTCATGATCGCGATGGGTGGCGTCATCGGCTCCGGGCTCTTCCTCAGCTCCGGGTTCACCGTCTCCCAGGCCGGTCCCCTCGGCGCCGTCCTCGCCTACCTGGTCGGCGCGTTCGTCGTCTGGCTGGTGATGGCCTGCCTCGGTGAACTCGCCGTCACCTACCCCGTCTCCGGCGCCTTCCACGTCTACGCCTCCCGCTCGATGGGCCCCGCCACCGGCTTCGCCACCGCCTGGCTGTACTGGCTGACCTGGGCCGTCGCCCTCGGCTCCGAGTTCACCGCGTGCGGACTGCTGATGCAGCGCTGGTTCCCCGGGATCAGCGTCTGGGTGTGGTGCGTGGTCTTCGCGGCCGTCGTCTTCGGCGTGAACGCCTTCTCGGCCCGCGTCTTCGGCGAGACCGAGTACTGGTTCTCGCTGGTCAAGGTGATCGCCGTGGTCACCCTCATCGTCCTCGGCGGCGCGGCCCTGTTCGGCTTCCACCCGCTGTCCTCCGGCGGCTCGCACCCCTTCCTGCTGCAGAACTTCCACACCCCCGACGGCCTCTTCCCGCACGGCTTCTCCGGCGTCCTGGTCACCGTGCTCGCCGCCTTCTACGCCTTCTCCGGCTCCGAGCTGATCGGCGTCGCCGCGGGCGAGACCGAGAACCCGGCCGAGGCCGTCCCGAAGGCGCTGCGCGTCACCGTCGTACGCCTGCTGGTCTTCTTCGTCGGCGCCATCACGGTGATCGCCGCGACCATCCCGTACCAGAAGGTCGGCCTGGACGAGAGCCCCTTCGTCACCGTCTTCTCGTCCCTCGGCATCCCCTACGCGGCCGACGCGATGAACTTCGTGATCATCACGGCGCTGCTGTCGGCCGGGAACAGCGGTCTGTACTCCTGCGCCCGGATGCTGTTCTCCCTCGCGGAGGAGAAGCAGGCCCCGCAGGCACTGCGCCGGCTCACCCGGCGCGGCATCCCGCTGACCGCGCTGGCGCTCAGCATGCTCGGCGGCCTCGCCTCCCTGGTGAGCAGCGTCGCGGCGCCCGAGACGGTCTACCTGGTGCTGGTGTCGATCGCCGGGTTCGCCGCGGTCGGAGTCTGGATGTCCATCGTGGCCGCGCAGTTCTTCCACCGCCGGGCCTTCGTCCGCGACGGCGGCGACCCGCGCACCCTGCCCTACCGCACGCCCTTCTATCCGGTCGTCCCCGTCCTCGCCTTCGTCCTGTGCCTCGCCTCGCTCGTCGGCATCGCCCTGGACCCGGCCCAGGCGACGGCCCTGTACTTCGGCGTCCCGTTCGTGGCGGGCTGCTACCTGTACCACTGGCTGCGGCACGGCCGCCGCCGTACCGCCGGACCTCTCACGTGAGGCCGCCCACCTGCGTCCTGCTCGACCTCGACGGCACCCTGGTGGACTCCGCCGCGGGCGTGACCGCCAGCGCCGCCGAGGCCCTGCGGGCGGTCGGCGCCCCCGTCCCCGACGCGCCCACCCTGCGCACCTTCGTCGGCCCGCCGATGTACGACACCTTCCGCGACGTCGTGGGCCTGCCCGAGCCCGCCGCGCGGACCGCCCTGGCCGCCTACCGCGCGTCCTACGCCCGCACCGGCGCCTTTGCCGCCACCGTCTACGCCGGGATACCCGAACTCCTCGACACCCTGGCCGCGCGCGGACTCCCGCTGGGCATCGCCACCTCCAAGGTGCAGGACCAGGCCGAGCTGATGGCCCGCCGCTTCGGCCTCGACTCCCGGCTGAGCACCGTCTGCGGGGTGTCCGACGAGGCCGGCCGTACGACGAAGCGGCTGGTGATCCGGGAGTGCGTGGCCCGGCTGCGGGCGGCCGGCGCGGACGTCAGCCGCCCGCTCATGGTCGGCGACCGGGCCTACGACATCGAGAGCGCCGCCGCCGAGGGCATCCCCGCCGTCCATGTGCGGTGGGGCTACGGCGGCCCCGGGGAGTCGGCGGGCGCCCTGGCGTCCGTCACCGAACCGGCCCGACTCGCCGAGCTGTTGCAGAACACCGTCGAAACAGAGGACCAGCACGCATGACAGCGCACCCGGTCACCACCCCGTCCACCGCTCCCGAACCGCCCCTGTGGGCCCTGCACCGGGAACTGATCGGCAAGACGGTCCGCACCGACCTCACGCACGCCTTCCACCCGGGCCAGCCGCACTTCCCGGCCTTTCCCGACGAGAAGCGCGAGATGCCCTTCGACATGTCCCGCGGCGACGGCTTCAACGTGCACCTGTACACGATCGTCGGACAGTGGGGCACCCATGTCGACCCGCCCGTGCACTTCGTCGACGGTGCCCGGCCGCTGGACGAGATACCCGTCGACGAGATGATCCTGCCGCTCGTCGTCCTCGACATCACCGAGCGCGTCGAGGCCGACCCCGACGCGGTACCGACACTGGCCGACGTGGCGGCCTGGGAAGCGCGCAACGGTCGTGTCCCGCAAGGGGCGTTCGTCGCGCTGCGCACCGGCTGGGGCCGCCGCTGGCCCGACCCGGCGGCCATGGCCAACAAGGACGCGGCGGGGGTGAGCCACTACCCGGGCTGGTCCGCCGAGGTCCTGACGTACCTCTTCGAGGAGGCCGGCGTGACCGCGATCGGGCACGAGCAGACCGACACCGACCCGGGACTTGCCACCTCCGCCGGGGACTTCGGCCTGGAGAGCTACGTGCTGGAACGGGACCGCTGGCAGATCGAGCTGATGGCCGACCTCGACCGGGTACCGGAGGCGGGCGCGCTGATCGTCGCCACCTGGCCCAAGCCGCAGGGCGGTTCGGGCTTCCCCGCCCGTGTCTTCGCCCTGCACCACGCGGACTGAACCTCCGTCGCACCACCAGCTCCGGCGGCCGTCCTGACCCGGCCGCCGGAGCTTTCGCCCGCCAAGAAACGGACCGCGCCATGGACGCCATCGACGAGCAGATCATCACCGAACTCACCCGCAACGCCCGGATCTCGCACGCCGAGCTGGGCCAGCGGGTACGGCTGTCCCGCAACGCCGTGCGCCAGCGCGTCGAACGCCTGGAGCGGCAGGGGCACATCGGCGGCTACACGATCGTCCGCCCGTCCCAGGGGCCGGACCGCGCCATGGTGGCCGCGCACGTCCTGGTCTACCGCGAGGACCGGATGCGCGGCGGGGACGTGCTCGCCGCCCTCAGACGCATCCCCGAGGTGGTCTCCTGCGACGTCCTCAGCGGCCAGTTCGACCTGCTGGTCAGCGTGGAGGCGGCCACCCTGGAACGCGTACAGGGCATCTGGGAGCAGATAGCCCAGATGCCCGGTGTACGGGACACGGTGACCGCGCTGGCGCTGTCCCGGGTGGTCAGCCGACCGCGGTGACCGCCATGAGGCGCAGCGCGGTCTCGCGGTCCAGCAGCCCGCGCCGTACGACCACGTCGACCACGTCCGCCCCGGTCCGTGCCGCCTCCCGGGAGACGTCGGCGGCGGTCTCGTGGCCGATGCGCGGAGCGAGCGCCGTCACCGCGCCGACCGTGCCGGCGCCGGTGCGGGCGAGGTGCTCCCGGTTGGCGGTGATGCCCGCCACGCACCGGGTGCGCAGCGCCTCGCAGCCGAGGGTCAGCCAGCCGATGTGCTGCAACAGCAGGTGCCCGATGAGCGGTTCGAACGCGTTGAGCTGCAACTGCCCGTTGTCGGCGGCCATGGTGATCGCGACGTCCGCGCCGGCGGTCGCGAACGCGATCTGGTTGACCATCTCGGGGATCACCGGGTTGACCTTGCCCGGCATCACCGACGAACCGGCCTGCAGCGCGGGCAGGCTGATCTCGGCGAGGCCCGCGTGCGGCCCGCTGGCGAGCAGCCGCAGATCGCTGCACACCTTCGACAGCTTCACCGCCGTACGCTTCAGCACCCCCGACACCAGCAGGAAAACGCCGGTGTCCGAGGTGGCCTCCACCAGGTCGGCGGCGGGCGTGAGATCGAGTCCGGTCAGCGCCCGCAGATGCCGTACGGCCGCTGCCGCGTAACCCGGTTCGGCGGCGATGCCGGTGCCGATCGCGGTGGCGCCGAGGCTGGTCTCGGCCAGCAGCGGCAGGGTCTCGCCGATCCGCTGGACGTCCTCGGCGAGCGTGACGCCGAAGGCGGCGAACTCCCGGCCCAGCGTCATCGGCACGGCGTCCTGCAACTGGGTCCGGCCCACCTTCACGACGGTCGCGAACTCCTCGCCCTTGGCGGCGAACTCGGCCGACAACAAGGTGAGTTCGGCGGTCAGCCCGGTCAGGGCGGCGCTGGTCGCGATGCGCAGGGCGGTGGGGTAGGTGTCGTTCGTGGACTGGCAGCGGTTGACGTCGTCCAGCGGGTCGAGGTGCTCGTACCGCCCGCGCTCGTGGCCCAGGTGCTCCAGCGCGAGGTTCGCGATCACCTCGTTGGCGTTCATGTTGGTGCTGGTGCCCGCGCCGCCCTGGATGACGTCCACCCGGAACTGGTCGTGGTGCCGGCCCTCCGCGACGGCCCGGCAGGCCGCCGCGACGGCCCGCACCTTGTGCGGCTCCAGGACCCCGATCTCGCCGTTGGCGAGCGCCGCCGCGTGCTTCACCTGGGCCAGCGCGCGGACGAGGTGCGGGTGGGCACCGACCGGCACCCCGCTGACCCGGAAGTTCTCCAGGGCCCGCGCGGTGTGCGCACCCCAGTACGCCTCGGCGGGCACCGGCACGTCCCCCAGCGCGTCGGACTCGATCCGGAACCCGGCGGCGGACCCGCCGGGCGTCCCCTCCTCCAACTCGCTCACGCGGGCTCCCTGTTGAGGCAGACCACCTTCGGCTGGGTCATCTCCTCGTAGGCGAAGCGCACGCCCTCGCGGCCCATGCTGCCGTACTTGAAGCCGCCGAACGGCATCGCGTCGAAGCGGTAGTCGGAGGAGTCGTTGACCATCACCCCACCGGCCTCCAGCAGTCGCGCCGCGGCCATCGCCCGGTCCAGCGAGCCGGTGAAGACGCCCGCGTGCAGACTGAAGTCGATCTCGTTGGCGCGCTCGACGGCCTCCTCGAAGGAGTCCACCGGCTGGACCACCACGACCGGCGCGAACGCCTCCTCGCGCCAGACCGCCGAGGTGCCCGGCACGTCCTCCAGCACGGTCGGCGCGTACACACCGCCGTCCCGCTCGTGCCCGCACAGCAGCCGGGCGCCCTCGGCGAGCGCGGCCTCGACCGTGGCCTCGGCGGCGACGGCCGCCGCCTCGCTGATCATCGGGCCGACGTCGGTGCGCACGTCCGCCGGGTCCCCGGCCCGCAGCCGCCTGGTCCGCTCGACGAAGGCGTCCCGGAACGCCTCGTACACCGCGCGCTCGACGAGGATGCGCTGGGTGCCGATGCAGTTCTGCCCGGCCGCCCAGAACGCCCCGGAGACGCACGCCTCCACGGCCGCGTCGAGGTCGGCGTCCGCGAGCACCAGGACGGGGGCGTTGCCGCCCAGGTCCATCGCCAGTTTCTTCAGGCCCGCCGTCCGGGCGATGGCCTCACCGGTGCGGAACCCGCCGGTGAAGGACACCATCCGCACGTCCGGCGCCGCCACCACGGCCGCGCCCAGCTCCGCGCCGCCGTTGACCACGGTCACCACCTCCTCCGGCAGCCCGGCCTCCACCAGCGTGTCGACCAGCCGCAGCGCGGACAGGGGGGTGAGCAGCGACGGTTTGAGGACGACCGCGTTGCCGCCCGCGATCGCCGGGCCGAGCTTGTGCGCGACCAGGTTCAGCGGGTCGTTGTACGGCGTGACGGCCGCGATGACGCCCAGCGGCTCACGGGTGAACCAGCCCGTCCGGCCCTCCGACCCCTCGTACGCGTCGAAGGGCACCACCTCGCCGGCGTTGCGGCGCGCCTCGGCGGCGGACAGCCGCAGGGTGTTGACCGCGCGGCCGGTCTCCTTGCGGGCCTGGACCAGCGTCTTGCCCGCCTCGGCGACGATCAGCCGGGCGAACGACTCGGCGCGCTCCTCGATCAGCCGGGCCGCGCCGTCCAGCACGGCCGCGCGGGCGGCGCGGGAGAGCCGGCGGGCCGTCTCCCGCCCGGCGCGGGCCCGCCGCAGCACGTCGGGCACCGCGGTGGCCGGGGTGACACAGACCGAGCCGATGATCTCGCCGGTGTAGGGGTTGCGCACCGGGGCCATGCCGTCGCCGACCTGCGCGGCGGAGGGAAGTGCGGTGCTCAGGGCGGTGTCAGCCACGGTGGGCCTCCTGGAGGGACTTGGCACCGGCGACCGCGCGGCCGCTCTGCTCGTGGATGCCGATGACATCCGACAGCAGGGCGTACGCCGTCTCGACGCGTCCGGCGCCGGGTCCGCCGACCGTGACGGTGCCCAGCAGGTCGGTGTGGAAGGCGACGGTGTTGACCGGGCCGGTGACCCCGGCGAGGGGGTGCCCGTCGGGCAGCGCGACCGGGGCGACCCGGGCCTCCACGGTGCCGTCCGGGCGTCGGGCGGCGGAGCCGACCAGCTTCCAGCGCAGCCCCTCGGCCGCGGCCCGCCGGACGTCCTCGGCGGTGAGCGCGGAGATGCCGGTGCAGGGCACGTCCGCGCGGGTCAGGCCGGCGCCCAGCACCTCGTTCGCGAGGATCATGACCTTGAGCTGGACGTCGTACCCCTCGATGTCGGCGGTCGGATCGGCCTCCGCGTATCCCAGGGCCTGGGCCTCGGCGACGGCGTCCGCGAAGGACAGGCCCGACTCCAGGCGGCCGAGGACGTAGTTGGAGGTGCCGTTCAGGACGCCCTCGAAGCCGGTCACGGCGAGCCCGCCGAACATCCGGCGGGCGGTGCGCAGGACGGGGGTGCCGGACATCACCGTGCCCTCGAACTCGAAGCACACGCCGTGCCGCCGGGCCAGCTCCCGCAGGGACCGGCAGTGCAGGGCGACCGGCCCCTTGTTGGTGGTGCACACGTGCTTGCCGGCCTCGATCGCCCACCGCACGTGCGACAGCGCGGGCTCGCCGTCCATGGGGTTGGTGAAGGTCGCCTCGGCCACGATGTCGGCGGGTACCTCACGGATCACCCACTCGTTGCGGGGCTCCGCGTCGCCGCCGTCCATGGCGGAGAAGTCCAGTTCCCCGGGGGCGACGGCGAGCAGCGGCGCCAGATCGATGCCGTCCCCGTCCGTGCGGACCAGCGATCCGGCCCGCAGGTCGGTGATGGCCACCACCCGCAGGGCGAAACCGAGTTCGGCCTCCAGGGCGTCTCCGCGGCCGGCGATCAGCTCGGCGAGCGCACGGTTCACGCCGCCGAATCCGATGAGCGCGAGGTCGTATCGGGTCATCCGGTCCTCCTTCTCCAGCGGCGCCGCCCACCTGGCGGCCCGGCCACCCACAGCGTCGGACGCGGGCAGGTCAGTACGGCCATGCCGAAGCGACCGGACCGACTGCCGAAACGCACAGTCCGCCGACCGTCCGTCCTGTCGCGTGCCCTGCCGTCGCCGCACCGGCCCACCGACCAGCGGCTCGCTATAGTGCGGGCGTGACGACGAACGGCCCCGCGCCCCGCCCGCCGGGCAGGGGGACAGCCTCCTCACTGCGCATGGCCCTGCGGATGGTCAACACGGTCCTGGACCGCGAGGTCTCCGGCCGTAACGGCTTCAACGTCAGCCGGCTCGCCGACGAGGTCGGCGTCGAGCGCAGCAAGGCGTCACGCACCACGCAGGACCTGTGCGACAAGGGCTTCCTGGAGCGCCGCGACGACTCGACGCTCCGGGCCGGCACCGCCTTCTTCACGACGGCCGCCTCCCTGCACCCCGGCCTGCTCGCCCGCAGCCGTCCGCTGCTGCGCCGCCTGGCCGTCGAGCACGGTGCCGGCGCACGGCTCTCCGTCCGCGACGGTGTCCAGGTCCGGCTGCTGCGCGCCGAGTCCGCCACGGGCTTCGGCCAGGAGTGGCAGGGCGTGGCGAGCCTCGTCACCCCGTGCTGGTGCACCGGTGCCGGCCGCGCACTCCTCCTCGACCACACCGCCGAGGAGATCACCGCCCTGCTCGACGACTACGAGCTGATCGGCGTCGGCGGGCCGGACGCGGCCCATTCGGCGGGGGAGGTCACCGCCGCCAACGACCGCGACCGGCTGCGCGGCTTCGTCGCGGCGCACGGCGAGTTCGAGCACGGCGTCACCGAGTACGCCGTACCCGTACGTGACTCCGCCGGACACATCAGGGCCGCGGTGTCGGTCGTCGGCAGGCAGGAGGATCTGACGGTGCGCGAGCAGGCCGTCCACACGGACCTCACGGCCGCCGCGACCGCACTGGCGAGGTACGTCGACGGTGACACCGCACCGCGCTGACAGCGCCGGGCCGCATCACCGCCGCACCTCGCCGACCTGGGCTTGCGCCATGAAGCCGGTCACTCGACGGTGGCCCTGCTCTGCACGAGATACGCCGAGCCCGATGCGGGCCTGATCGTGGTGGAGTTCGTGCGCACCGTGGCGTTGCGGACCGTGAGGCCGGTCCTGGCGCTGATGGTGACCGAGGTCAGGGTGATCCCGGTGACCGGCCGTTCGGGCAGGCCGATGATCTGACCGGCCTCGCCGGCGCCGGTCGCGGTGATGCCGGAGATGGTGATGTCGTGGTAGTTCGGGGTGGTGCTGGTGATCGCCTGGGCGGCGTCGCCGTCCGCGGGGACCTTCGGGTAGTAGCCGACGACCTGGATGGGCGTGGCCACGTTCGTCATCGTGAGGTTCTTGTACGTGATGTCGCGGACCTCGCCGCCGCGGTCGCGGGCGGTCTTGATCCGTACGCCCGCGGTCGTGCCGTTCAGGGTGTTGTCATGGATGTTGATGTCGTAGACGCCGCCCGCGGTGTAGCTGCCGATGGACAGGCCGTGGCCGTGCAGGATGGTGCAGCCGCTCAGCGAGATGTCGTGGGCGGGCCCGCCCGACGGCGAGGAGTCGATGGCGATGTTGTCGTCGCCGTCGTCGATGGTGCTGTCGGTGACGGCGACACCGGACGACGACCAGACGTCGATCCCGTCGGTGTTGGGGGAGTCCGCCGGCGACGAGATCGTGATCCTGTCGAGGGCGGCGCCGGTGACCTTCTTCAGGGTGATGTGCACGTTGGGCGCGTTCTTCAGCGTGATGCCGGTGATCCGCACGCCGGAGGCGTCGCCGATGTCGACCAGGCCGGGGCGGGACGACAGCGTCCTGCCCGCCGCCTTCTCGGACCTGGTCCGGGCCCACCAGGGGGCACCCTGGCCGTCGATCGTGCCCGAGCCGGTGATGGCGAGGTTCTTCACGCCGGACGCGGACAGGAACGGGGCGAGCTTGGATCCCGAGGTGGCGTAGTCCGCGGCGTCCTGCGAGGCGAGCAGGGTCGCGCCGGAGTCGAGGGTGAAGGTGAGGCTGCCGCGCAGGGTCAGGGGGCCCGAGAGGTACTTGCCGCCGGTCAGTTCCACGGTGCCCTTGCCGGCGCAGGCGTCGATGGCCTTCTGCAGGGCGACGGTGTCCTTCGTCCGGCCGTCGGCCTTCGCTCCGTAGGCGGTGGGCTTGCAGACGGTGGCGGACGACGCGCTCGTCGTCGTACCGGATGAACCGGCGGCGGCGAGGGGGTTCCAGCCGTCCGAGCCGGCCAGGTACTTCTCCGGGGTGTAGTTCGCCGCCTGGGAGTCGGTCAGCTGGGGCCGGTTGGCGTTGACCGTCGCACCCGCGCCGGTGTTCCTGTACTCGCTGAAGCGGGCGTTCTTCCAGGTGGCGCCGGACATGTCGGTCCAGGGCTGCCCGGTCCGCACGAACGACCCGATGCTGGACTCGCGGTAGAGCACCTGGGCGTTCTGCCGCCACGGGCGGCCGAGGCTGCTGGTGCCCGCGGCCCCGGCGCCGGTGATGTCCGACTTGTAGAAGAGGTATCCGTAGGTGCGGGTCGCCGGTGTGCTGGCGGCGGTGAGGAAGCCGCCGCTGCCCAGCTGGTGGATCTCGGAACGGTCGAAGACCGCGATGCCGCCGCCGAAGACGAAGTCGACGGTCCCGGCCACGTACGACTTCTGGAAGTAGGCCCGCGCGGAGTCGTTGAGCAGCAGGGTGTCCTGGTGGCCGAGGATCCGGACGTCCGTGAGGACCGCCCGGTCGGCGGACAGGCTGAGCGCCACCGCCTGGCCGGTGCTGTTGCTCCCGGTGTCGTAGTCGTTGGAGATGGTCAGGTTCGACGCCGCGAAGTCGTGCCCGTCGACGAACGCGGTGGCGCTGCCGGAGGTCCCGTACGTCGTCCCGTCCGCCTTCTCCGTGCCGGCCCCGTGGTTCTGCACGAGGACGACGTCGGCGGGGGCGGACCCGAGGCCCTTGAGCGTCACGTAGGGCTTGTCGGCGGGGACGGTGAAGACGCCCCGGTAGGTGCCCTTCCTGACGGCGATGGTCACCGGCGTGGTGTTGTTCACCGGGACCTTGTCGATCGCCGCCTGGACGGTGGTGACGTCACCGCTGCCGTCCGCGGCCACCGTGATGGTCCGTCCGGCGGACGCGGTGGCGGTGGCGGTCGCGGACGCGGTGGCGGAGGTGCCGCCGACCGGGTTCAGCTTCCAGAGCTTGTTGCTGTTGGCGGTGCAGGTCTCCTGGATGACGGCGGCGCCGGGCGCGGTGCTCGCCCCCTTGTCGCTGACGCACAGCCCGCTGTTGACGTTGACGATCTGGTACGTGCCGTTCCGCGACGCCTTCAACGTCCACTGCTGGTTGGTCTGGCCGCTCGCGCAGCCCCACTGCTGCAGCTGGGTGCCGACGGCCGTGGAGCCGCCCGGGACGTCGAGGCACATCCCGCCGGCGGACCTGACCGCGAACCTGCCGGAGCCCTGGTCGGCCAGCGTCCACCGCTGGTTGCTCTGCCCGCTCGCGCAGCCCCACTGCTGGATCCGCGCGCCGCTGACCGCACCGCCGCCGGTGACGTCCATGCACAGACCGCTCCCGGCGACCGAGAGGGTGTAGGTGCCGGCCTGCGCCCCGGACGAGCCGCCGGTTCCCGAACCGACGGTGGCCGCCATCGCCACGCCGCCCGTGACGACGATGGCCGCGCCACCGGCCGCCGCGAGGTGCCACCTGGGGCGCCTGCTCCGGGCTCTTCTGCCCCGACTGGAATTCATTGCGGTGTCGTTCCTTTCTCCGCTGTCCCTACGGAGACGGCCCACCCCGGCGGCCCATAACAGGTTCGGAGCCCTCGATTTCGCCGGATGTCGCGCCCTCGGGCCGCTTGGCCGGTCGACGCGGCCATGCCATCATGACCGCCTTCACCCGAGATCATTCTGCGAGGGCGCTTTGCGCAAGGATCCGTCCCGGGCCGAACTGACCGGACCCGGCCTGGTCGAGGCCGCCCGGTCCGGCGACCCCGGGGCACGGGCGGCCCTGTTCGGCGAGTACCTGCCCCTGGTCTACAACGTCGTCGGACGAGGTCTGCAGGGTCACGCGGACGTCGACGACGTCGTCCAGGAGACCATGCTGCGCGCGATGCGGGCGCTGCCCCTGCTGCGGGAACCCGAGAGGTTCCGGTCCTGGCTGGTGTCCATAGCGATCCGTCAGATGCAGGAGCAGGGACGGCGCAGCAGGGCGGCGCTGGCCCGGCACCGGCCCGTGACCGACGCGGACGGGATTCCCGACGACGCCCGCGCCTTCGCCGACGTCGCCCTCGACCGCCGCGCACTGGCGGAGGCGGGCGGCGACCTGCTGGAAGCCGGCCGCTGGCTCAGCGACGAGGAACGCCGGACCATGGCCCTGTGGTGGCAGGAGACCGCAGGGCAGCTGACCCGCGCCGAGGTCGCCGAAGCGCTGGACCTGAGCGCTCCGCACACCGCCGTACGCATCCAGCGGATGAAGGCCAGGCTCTCGGTCGCCGTCGGCGTCCTCGCCGCCTGGCGGGCCGACCCGCGCTGCGCCGGTCTCGACGCCTTGGCGGGCGGGCACCGGACGGACCGGTCGCGCACGGCGGCCAGGGCAGCCACGGCGGCCACAGCAACCACGGCCGGCGGCCGGCTGCTGACCAGGCTCGACCGCCATGTGAAGGACTGTCCGCGATGCGGGGCGGCGGCGGCCGCCTGGAACTCGGTCGACGACCTGCCGATCCGGATCGGCGCGCTGGCCGTCCCGGCCGCGCTGGCGGCGGCCGTCCCGGGCCTCGCCGCCCAGCACGGCGCGGCCGGCGGCCTGGTGTCGTCCCTGCTGAGCTCCTTCCGGCACGCGCTGGGCCGGATCCCGGTGAAGGCGGCGGCCGCGGCGGGCGGCGCCGGCGTCACGCTGGCCGTCGTGGCCGGAGTGACGATCCATCACCTGCCGCCGGGACCGTCCGCCCCCGACACCGCGCGGAGCCCTGCCGCCACGAACGGCACCCCGCGCCGGCCCGGTGCCGCCCCCTCGGCCCGCACCGCGCCGTCCCCCACCCCGAAGACCTCGCCGGCCACCTATTCCGGCGTCGCCACCGCCGACTACTACGTCGCACCCGACGGGGACGACACCGCCCCGGGCACCCTCGCCCGCCCGTTCGCCACGGTCACCCGGGCCGTCTCCCGGGCCCGGCCGGGCCAGACGGTCGCCGTCCGCGGCGGCACCTACCACCCCGGAACCACGATCTCCCTGGCCGCCTCCGGCACCCGGGGGCACCGGATCACCGTGAGCAACTACCGTGCCGAGCGCCCCGTGTTCGACGGATCAAGGCTGCCGTCGGGTACCGGACTGTTCGTCCTGAGCGGCGGGCACGTCACGGTCCGGGGACTGGAGCTCGACGGCACCGCCGGGCGCCCGTTCGTCTGCGACTCCTGCCACGACGACGTGCTCGCCCGGCTCGTCGTGCACGGCAACGCAAGCACCGGTCTCCTCCTCCAGGGCGCGGGAACCCAGGACAACCTGGTCCAGGACAGCGACTTCTACGACAACCACGAGTCCGGGTCGAACGGCGGACACGTCGACGGCGTGAGATTCACGGCCGGTTCCGGCACGGGAAACCGCGTCCTGGGCTGCCGGACCTACGACAACTCGGGCGACGGGCTGGACCTCAGCGGGTTCGACGGCTCGGTGACGATCGACCGCACCTGGGCGTTCGGGAACGGAGTCGACCGCTGGGGCCTCGCGGACTTCTCCGCCGGGGGCAGCGGGTTCAAGCTCGGCGGTGACGCCGGCCTGAAGGTGGCCCCCGTCGTCTCGGACAGCGCGGCCTGGGACAACGCCGGCTTCGGGTTCACCGAGACGGGCGCCGCCGGAACTCCCCGGCTGACCAACGACACCGCCTACCGCAACGGGGCCGCGGGGTTCGCCTTCGTCACCTCCGCCGCGGTCCTGCAACGCGACCTGGCTCTGGGCAACCACCCCGACGACTGGCTGGGCACCCGGACCAGGCACACGGCCAACTCCTGGGACCGACAGGGCTGGACGACCGCGGCACTGAACCTCACCGATCCCACGTCACCCACCGCCGGCCGAGGCCCGGACGGCCGACTCCCCTCGACCCCCTTCCTCAGCAACACCAGAGACCCGTCGATCGGCACCACACTGACGCCCTGACCCCCGTCGACGCGAAGGACACGAACACGCGGGGCGACGGCGACGGCAGAGCGGACATCGTCTCCCGCGACACCTCGGGCAGCCTGTGGCGCAACACCGGGAACGGCTCCGGCTCGTTCGGGCCCCGCACGAGGATCGCCTCGGGTTGGCAGGCGTACCAGGGCGTGTACCGACAGGCGTAGGCCAAAGCCCTTACGGAATCGAGGGATCGGCGGTCAGTGTCCGCAGGACCTTCCGGGCCTCGGCGCGAAAGTGTTCGTCGTCGAGGACGATCCGGTCCTGGAGGCCGGCACCCACGATGCGCCGGTCGCCGTCCGCGAGGTCGCGGATCACGTCGAGCTGAGCGCCGGTGAAGGCCGTCGGGCCGAGCGCGGCGCAGGCTGTGAGCACGGCCGAGGCGGAGCGCCCGTACGAGCCCGGCCCGGCCGCCGCGAGGACACGGTCGGCCAGGGTGGTCCGGGCGAGCCCGGCAAGTGGGTCGGCCTGGGGAAAGACGCTGGTCAGAACGGTGACGAGGGCAGGGGAGAGTTCGGGATCGTCCAGCAGCGGCAGGATGTCGGAAAGGAGCGGTTCGGCTGCGGGACCGAGCAGGCGAGCGACTTCGGCGGCGCGTTTCACCGTCTCCTGGCCCCATGCCCGGGAGGCCCAGGCGAGGCCCTCCCTGATCACCGGAAGCACCGCCCGCTCGTCCCCGGTCAGTTCCTGGACCAGCGCCGCGGCCCCGAGCGCTGCCCTGATCATCGGCATGGTCTCGCGCGACCGCGGCGGTTCCGCCAGCAGTGTGTGCAGCAGCGGCAGCAAGGGACGAGCCGCCTCCCCGAGTGAGGCGACCGCGCTGACGGTGTGGTCCAGGCTGTTGCCTCGCTCGGCCAGCAGCTCGGAGAGCACGCAGATCAGGGGGCCGGCGTCACCGGTCAGGGAGTGCAGCGCGCCTGCCGCCGCCTGACGCGTGGCCGCCGGCCCCTGTCCGGCCTGGGCTCGCAGCGCCTCGATCACGTGGGCGTCGGCCCGGGGATCGGCCACCTCGGCCAGGGCGCGGCTGACCGGCAGCGGATGACGGGGCAGCGCGGCGAGCAGCTCCGGCAGGGCGGCTCTGGCCGTCCGGCCCCAGGCGGCCAGCAGCCCGCCCAGGTAGACCGGCTCGTTGGTCGCGGCAAGTCCGCCGCCGAAGACCGATCCGCGCTCGCGGGACGGTTCGGCGGCGAGCCGGACGCGTATCGCGTCGAGCAGGTCGGGATCGTAGGGCAGGGGCGTCGTCTCCTCGCCGGCCGTGTCGCCAGGACTCGGCGTCCGGGTCTCACCGGTCGCGAGTCGGTACGCGGCCTGCAGCGCACGCGGCCGGTCGGCCAGGTGGCGGGCGAGCAGCCCGGCCGCCTCCGGGGCTCCCAGGCACACCAGCGCGGCGAGGGCCTCGTCGGCCGGATCGCCATCGCCCTGCGCGAGGGCGAGCAGGGCCGGGACCGCCTCCGGGGCCGGCTGACTCCAGGTACGCAGCAGCGGGATCACGTCGGCCACGGTGGCCGGATCGTCGAACAGCGGACGCAATGCGGGCAGCAGCCGGGCCGGGGCGGACCGGGAGCGGCGGGCGAGGGACTCGGCGGCCCAGCGCGCCTCGGTGACGGCGGCCTGCGCGTGCTCGCTCCCCTGAACCCGCAGCGCCACGGCCCGCCCGAGCGCGGAACCGACCACGTCGATGGCGGTGCCGGCCGCACCGCGCGCGTGCAGGGAATCGGCGATCGCCTGCAACGGCTCCCGCTCCCACAGAGCACCGAAACCGTGCCGATCCAACGGGACCAGTCTCGCGACGCACGCGGTCGTCTCCCCGTCCCACGGCAGGCCGAAGTCGGCGGTGACCAGCAGCGCCGCGACCCGAACCGGCGCCGGCCCGTCTCCGGCGAGCACCGCGGAGCACAGCTCCCCGGCCGCATCGGGATCCAGGAGCGCACAGGCCGTCAGCACATCCGCGCGTAGCGCCGGATCGCTCTCCGCCGCCCAGCGGGCCCGCAGCGCCGCACGCGCGTCGGGGCCGGCCGCAGACCCGCACTGGGCCACCGCCCACACCGTGGTCCGGCGCACCTCGCGATCACTGTCCGCGAGCAGCGGCAGGAGCAGCCCCAGCTGTGCCACAACGGCGTCACGGGCCGCGCCGGGCACCGGCAGACCGCGCTCGTCGGCGCTCCCGGCGATCACACCGAGCATCCCCACCAAGGCACTTCGGCGCACGCCCCCGGCAACGAGTCGCGCCAGGAAGGGCACCGCGGGCGCTGTCGCCGAGTAGACCGTGCCCTGATGGACGATGCTGCTCCACAACTCCTGCTCCGCCTCCGCGGCGGTCTCCTCCACCGGGGACGCGAGGTCCCGCAGCAGCGCGGGGACGTCCTCGGCGGAGCCGTAGGCATGGCCGAACCCCGACCAGTCCACGTGGTCGAGGTCGGTGAGAACGAGGCGGAGATCCATGTCGCGGATCATGCCACCCGGCACTGACAACGACCGGCTGTGCCCACCGCCGCGGCACGACGGCGACCAGGGCCGCGCGCCGAGCCGCCCTCAAGCGGACCTCCGCATCGGGGATCCGGATCAGGGCCGCGGCAGGAGCCCTCTTTCCATCGCCACCACGACCGCCCTCGTACGGTCGTTCACGTCGAGCTTGGCGAACAGGCGCAGCAGATGCGTCTTCACCGTGGCCTCGGCGATGACCAGGCGTCTGCCGATCTCGGCGTTGGTGAGGCCGTCGGCCACCGCGCCGAGGACATCGGTCTCACGGTCGGTCAGCGGTTCCTGGACCGGCCGGCGCAGCCGCGCCACCAGCTTCTCGGCGACCCGGGGAGCGAGCACCGTCTCGCCGCGTGCCGCCGCGCGGACGGCCTCGACGAGCTGTTCGCGCGTGGTGTCCTTGAGCAGGTAGCCGATGGCACCGGCCTCCACCCCGCGTTCGATCTCCGCGTCCGTGTCGTACGTCGTCAGGATCAGGACCCGGGTACGCGGATACCTGGCGACGATCTCGGCCGTCGTCGCCACACCGTCCAGAACGGGCATCCGCAGATCGACCAGGGCGACATCGGGGTCGTACCGTTCCACCAGTTCGAGCGCCGCCCGCCCGTCGCCCGCCTCACCGACGATCTCGATGCTGTTCTCGCCGGCGAGCAGGGCGACGACTCCGGCGCGCATCACGGTGTGATCGTCCACCACGACGATGCGCAGGCCCACCTCGCTCATGCCGCCCCCTCGTCCGCCGTGGGGATCGTCGCCAGAACCCGTGTCCCGTCGCCCACCGAACTCGTCACCGTGAGCCTCCCGCCCAGTTCCGCCAGTCGTTTGCGCATGCCGTCGAGCCCGAAGCCCGTCGACTCCGCCACCACGAACCCGGTGCCGTCGTCGGTGATCTCCAGTTCCACCCCGTACGGACGCCGGACCAGCACCACCCCGACCGTGGACGCGCCCGCGTGTTTGCGCACGTTGGCCAGGGACTCCTGGGTGCAGCGCAGCAGCGCGATCCGGGTCTGCTGGTCGCATGCGAGGTCGGTCAGCTCGGCGTCCACGGTGAGCCCGGTGTCCTCCGCGAAGCGGTCCAGCGTGCGGCGCAGGGTCCGCGCCACCGAACCGGCCGCCTCCCGGCCCGGACCCGGCTGGCTCGCCGAACCGACCAGCTCCCGGGCCTCGGTGAGGTTCTCGCGGGCGGTGAACTCGATCGACCGGAGCTGCTGGGCACTGCGCGCCGGGTCCTCGGCGATGCCCGCCCGCGCCGCCTCGGCGAGCACGATGATCGAGGCGAAGCCCTGCGCGAGCGTGTCGTGGATGTCGCGTGCGATGCGTTCCCGTTCGTCCGCCGCGCCCTGTCGTTGGTGAGCCTCGGACAGCCGTGCCTGCGTCCGCTCCAACTCCTCGATCAGA
This sequence comes from Streptomyces fuscichromogenes, assembly GCF_014645815.1. GTDB lineage: Bacteria > Actinomycetota > Actinomycetes > Streptomycetales > Streptomycetaceae > Streptomyces > Streptomyces fuscichromogenes. Next base: position 475,856 of record NZ_BMML01000006.1, read on the forward strand.
CGCGCCCGTTCGGTGCTCTGCGCGACGACCGAGTGCGCCCACAGGCCGATCAGCACGCCCACGGCGACCACGATCAGGGTGGACACCAGCGTCTCGCCGAAGAACTCCGCCGACCAGCCCTGCCGGACCAGGCTCCCGGCCAGCGTGGCTCCGGTGGCGAACCCGAGGAACCCCATCGAGGTCCTCGGAGTACGCCCGAACATCCAGTAGTGCGGCAGCGTCACCATGAACAGCGCCGCGTAACTGCTCCCCAGATACGCCAGCCCGCCGAGTGCGAGCACGAGCACCGAGAGGTAGACCTGCGGGCGTACGACAGGATTCCCCGGGAAGCGGTCGAGAACCGCGTAGCACAGCACCACGCAGCCGAGCAGCGCGAGCGCCCGGTACTTGCTCCCGTCGGCCGGAGCCGTCGTGACCAGCCCGACGGCCATCGCACCGAACAGCGCCCAGCACACCGTGTTCCACCGGCGCAGCGAGGTGGCCCAGAAGGCGTCGGCCGGGGGCGCGGCGAGAGCGGTCATGCCCATCAACGTACGTCGGCCGCCGATCGGCCGTCGGCGATTTGGGCCGAGGCCGCCGCCGCCCGCCCCGCTGTCCGTCCCGCCGCTCGTCCCGCCACCCGCGAGGGCCACCAGCTCACGTCCCCGAGCAGCAGCATCGCCGACGGCAGGACCATGATCCGGACGACGAAGGCGTCGAGCAGCACGGCAGCCGCGAGGACGAAGCCGATCTGCTTCATCTCGATGATGTGCAGGAAGACGAAGCTCGCGAAGACCGTCGTCATGATCACCGCCGCGCTCGTCACCACGCTCGCCGACCGGCGGATCCCGTCGAGCACGGCCTGCCGCGTCGGCACGCCCGCGAGCACCGCCTCCCGGATCCTGCTCACCACGAACACCTGGTAGTCCATCGAGAGCCCGAAGAGGATCACGAAGAGGAACAGCGGTACGCGCGATCCGATCGAGCCGGTGGAGCGGAAGTCCAGCAGCCCCTCGGCCCAGGACCCCTGAAAGACCAGGACGAGCAGTCCGAGCGCCGCCGCCGCGGACAGCAGGTTCAGCACGACGCCGATCAGTCCCAGCACCACCGACCGGAACGCGTACCCGGTCATCACGAAGGTCACGAGCAGCAACGCGCCCAGAACCAGCGGGAGTTTGCTGTTCTGGTGGGCGGGATAGTCGGTGTACCGGGCGACGTCGCCGCTCACCGCGGACTCCGCGCCCGCGACCCGGCCCACGGTCGCGGGCAGGTAGTCCCGGCGCAGGTGGTCGAGGGAGTCGTACGCCTGCGCGGAGTTGCCCAGGTACGGCACGTTCAGTTCGAGGGTGCTGATCCGGTGGTCGGCGGAGGTCCGGACGCGCGAGGCGCCGGCGAACAGCGGGTCGGCGTCGGCGCGTCGGGCCAGTTCACGCAGCGCCGCGGCGACCTGGCCGGAGCGCGCGGCGGCGGCCCGTACGACGACCTGGTGCGTGACGCGTTGGTCCGGGAACGCCTCGTTGAGCCGGTCGTACACGCGCATGGCGGGGATGTCCCGGGAGTGCGTGTCCCGGCTCATCTCCGTGATCCTCAGCCCGGCCAGCGGGGTGACGAGCGCGAGCAGGGCCAGAACGGAGACGCACAGGGTGGCCAGGGGGTGCCTGCTCGCGGGCCGCAGCAGCGCGGCCCACACGCGGCCGGCGTCGTCGTCCCGCGTCCGGCGAGCGGGCTTTCCCCTTTCGCTGCGGCGCCGCGCCCTGCGCTCCTCCCGCTGCCCGAGCTTGACCAGCAGCGCGGGCAGCGCCGTCAGCGAACTGACCACCGCGACCAGGACGACCACGATCGTGCCGGTGGCCAGCGAGGAGAAGATGACGTCGGCGGCGAGGTACAGCGTCGCGGTGGAGGCCACGACCGCGAGGCCGGACATCACCACCGCCCGGCCGGAGGTCGCCGCGGCCAGCTCCACCAGCGCCCCGGAACTCAGCCGGCCGCCCGCGCGGGCCCGCTCCTCCCGCTCCCGCTTGAGGTAGAAGAGCGTGTAGTCGACGCCGACCGCGAGGCCGATCATCAGGATGACGTTCGTGCCGACCCCGGCGTCGGGGGAGAGGTGTGACACCACCATCGACAGCCCGACGGCCGCCGCGATGGACGACAGTGCGAGCAGCAGCGGCACCCCCGCCATGGTCACGGACCCGAAGACGACCAGCAGGGTGATCAGGGTGATGGGCAGCGTGATCTTCTCCGAGAGCGCCAGGTCGTCGCCGCGCTGCCGGTCGACCCCCTTGCTGATGGAGGGACTCCCGGTCTCCTCCAGCAACAGCCCGGGATACGCCTTCCCCACGGCCCGGGTCTGCTCGACCAGCGCGCCGACCTTGTCCTTCGCGTCCAGTTCCGCGCCCTTCAGCGCCACTTCGACCATCAGGATCCGCCGGTCCCGGGACAGCAGCGGGCGGGCCACCCCCGCGACCTCGGGCAGCCGCCGCATCCGGGCGGTCAGATCGCTCGCGGCGGCCTCGGCCGCGGCCCGGTCGACAGGCACTGACGGTGTCCGAGCGGAGATCAGCACCTGCTCGGTGGGCCTCCGCTCCAGGTGCCCCTCGGCGGCCATCGCCTCCGCCCGGCCGGCCTCGCCGACCCGGTAGTCGGCCGTCGTCGCGCTGTGCGTGCCGACGGCGCTGCCGGTCCCCAGGCACAGCACCACGAACACCAGCCAGCCGACGATGGCCCGCCAGGGGTGCCCAGCACTCCAGCGCGCCATGCGCACAGTGATTGATTTCATGCCCAACAGCGTTGCTGGCCACGGCAGTCGGTCGACAGAGGTGTCGGGTTGAACTTCACGTCCACCGATCGGTGGACCCGGACCCACAGGAAGCCCGCGAGCGACGCGCACGTGTCCTCGGCCAGGCATGCCTGCCCTCCGCGCGGCCCGGCTTCCGAGGCGTGACGGCTACCGGGGACGTTGCCGGCCGACACCGTTCCGAGGGGGATGCGGTCAGAAGCCGACCCGCTCGTAGCGGAGCGAGGTGTAGCCAGAGTTGTCGGAGTAGATCTGCGCGATGCCGGCGGCCCCGACGGCGTCGACCCGTCGGGCCTGCAGCCGGATCGTTGTCGGCCCGCCGACTCTGATCAGCTCGCTGATCGGTGCGGTCTGGTTGCCGCCGGCGGTGGCGTCGCCCGCGTTCAGGTTGATGATCTGGTACACGAGCCGCTCGCTCTGCGGCAGCTCGGCGCCGGAGTTGACGTTCCACAGCCGCGCGGTGATGTACGTGTTGATGGCCGGAGTGCCCGCGAGGCGTCCGCGGACGTCCGCGTCGAGCGCGTAGGTCCCGGCCCTGGGGAGGGTGATCTCGAGCGGGGTGTCGGTCCATACCCCGCTCGGCAGGTTGACGGCCGTGTTCAGCTTTGCGATCCCCGCCTTCGCCGGGTGTGCGACCGTTGCCGTGGTCGCGTCGCTCGGCTCGGTGAACGCGGTCGCGGTGCCGATGAGCAGCGTTGCGGCGACGGCGGCGAGGCTGGTGCGCAGGACTTGTTTCATGGTTCCTCCCGGACGAAGACGATGCGGACATGCCTCCGATAAGGTATGGAACCTGACACAATATGAATGTATTCAACATGCCGGTTGAACGGGTGACAGCGGCTCGCACAGCAGCCGTACCGCTCGGCGTCGCCGCGCCGGAGCCCGAGGCCCAGGGCACCCTCTGTCGACGACGCCCATGGGATTTTCATGTGATAGCGCACATTTCGCGCGATAATGGACCTAGAGCGGGAGAGCCTCCCCGGAGCGGCCTGACAGGCGGTGACCCGGTCACGGGGGCTCCAGGCAAGGGAAGTGAGCAGGGTGTCGGTGGCCTGGGACCACATCGGCGGACTCGTTGACGCTCATGAGCGCTTTCTGTCCGGTGCGCAGGTCGAAAGAGACGTACGCGGTCCGATCCTCGAATCCTGGAAGCGATGCAGGTCAGAAGGGGTCGAGCCGCACGACGTGCTGCTGCCGTACACCCCTGACCTGGAGCTGGACGACCGTCTCATGCGGGCGATCGAGCCGGTGCTCAGGGATCTGACCGCGTCGTTCTCCAACATGAGCATGATCGTCGCGCTCTGTGACGCGCAGGCCCGCATGGTCCAGCGGTACGGCGGTGGGCGTCAGCTGCTCCAGCGCCTCGACGAAATCAACTTCGCCCCTGGTTTCGACGCCTCGGAGCGGGTCGCGGGCACCAACGGTGTCGGCACGGCACTGGCCGGGCGGGGCCCGATCTATCTCGCCGGCCGTGAGCACTTCTCCGACTGCCTGCAGCCGTTCAGCTGCGCGGGTGCGCCCATCCGCGACCCCCTCAGCGGCCGCATCGAGGCGGTCCTCGACCTCACCTGTCTGCGCGGCGACAGCGACCCCGCCATGCTGCGACTGGTGCGGGAGGCCGCCCGCGACATCGAGACCCGGCTGCTGGAACAGGCCACGGAGCGGGAACGGGCACTGCTCGCCGCGTATCGGCGGGCCTGCCGCGACACGGACGGCTCCGGTGACCGGCCACCGCACTCCCCGCGCGCACTCTCGAGTTCCGGCCCCGAGCACGGCCGCCTCGGCCGGATCGACCTGGCCGTGCTGCGTGAGAAGGCCGAGGAGCTCCTCGCCACACCGCAGCGCACCCTCGACACGGTGGCCCTCTCCGGCGGGCGGGAAGCCACGCTGTTGCGCCACGCGGTCACGGGAGCGGCAGGTGAGACGGGCGCGGTCGTCGAGGTCCGGCTCCTGGGCGGTCCGAGCCTGCGCCATGTCGGACTCACCGCGCCGGCCGAGCCGGGGCGGCCGACCGCGCTGACCGCGACGCCCCTGACCGCCGTGCCGGCGACGCCCTCCCCGGTGCCGAGGCGGCACGTCCGAGTACTCCCCCGTGCGGTCGGGCCGCCCCCGTCGGCGGCAGCGGCTTCGCCCGCCCTCACCGTGGCCGGCCCGCAACCCCGGCCCCGGGCCGGAACCGAGGGGAACGGCAGTGACTCCGGCTCGGCCGACGGCTGGGTGCTGCTCGTCGGCGAGCCCGGCGTCGGCAGGCTGGCCGTGCTGGCCCGCAAGCGTCTGGAACTGCTGCACGACGCCAGCGTGTGCATCGGAACCACCCTGCACGTCACCCGCACCGCGGAGGAACTGGCGGAGGTGACCGTCCCCCGGTTCGCCGATCTGGTGGTCGTCGACCTGCCCGACTCCGTGCTGCTCGGTGACGAGCCCGAGCCGCTCGGCGGACAGACGCCGCTGCGCCGGGTCGCGCTGGGCACCGTGCGCGAGGAACTGCCCGTGTACGGCGTCGGCGACCCCGTCCAGTACGTGCCGTCCACCCCACAGGCCCGCTGCCTGGAGACCGGGCAACCCGTACTCGAACCCGTCCTGGCCGACGCCGAGGGCTGGATCGCCCAGGAACCGGCACGGTTCGGCCGGGCGCTCTCGGTGGGCATCCACTCCCTGATCACGGTGCCCCTGCGGGCCCGCGGCACGATCCTCGGCGTGGCGAGCTTCTACCGCTCCGAGAAACCCGCCCCCTTCGAGGACGACGACCTGTCCCTGGCCCAGGAACTGGTCGGCCGGGCCGCGATCTGTATCGACAACGCCCGCCGGTACACGCGTGAGCACAACACCGCCCTGGCGCTGCAGCGCAGCCTGCTGCCCCGCGGGCGGCCGGAGCAGAACGCCGTCGAGGCCGCCTACCGGTATCTGCCCGCGCAGGCCGGAGTGGGCGGCGACTGGTTCGACATCATCCCGCTGTCCGGCGCCCGGGTGGCACTCGTCGTCGGCGACGTGGTCGGCCACGGTCTGCACGCCGCCGCCACCATGGGCCGGCTGCGCACCGCCGTGCACAACTTCTCCGCCCTGGAGCTGCAGCCCGACGAGCTCCTCACCCAGCTGGACGACCTGGTCGGCGGCCTCGACCCGGCTGAGCCATGGTCGGTGGAGCCCGGTCACCCGGACCCCGGAATCGTCGGCGCGACCTGCCTGTACGCCGTGTACGACCCGGTGTCCCGGCGGTGCACCCTCGCCCGTGCCGGGCACCCCCAGCCCGCGGTGGTCGGACCCGACGGGTCGGTGGAGTTCGTGGACCTGCCCTCGGGGCCGCCGCTGGGGCTCGGCGGCATGCCGTTCGGGACCGCCGAACTGGAGCTGGCCGAGGGCAGCCAACTGGTTCTCTACACCGACGGTCTGGTCGAGGACCGGTGCCGTGACATCGACGCCGGCCTGCACAAGCTCCGCGCCGTCCTGGCAAGCGCCGACCGGGAACCGGAGGACACCTGCGACGCGGTCCTGGACGCGCTGCTCCCGGCCCGGCCGGCCGACGACGTCGCCCTGCTGGTCGCCCGCACCCGCGCGATGGGCTCCGACCAGGTCGCCCAGTGGGACCTGCCCAGTGATCCGGCGGTCGTCTCCCGCTCCCGTGCGGCGGTCACCGCCCAGCTCACCGCCTGGGGGCTGGACGAGCTGGCCTTCGCCACCGAACTGGTCGCCAGTGAGCTGGTCACCAACGCCATCCGGCACGCCGTCGGCCCGATCCGGCTACGGCTGCTCCGCGATCGCGCCCTCATCTGCGAGGTCTCGGACGGCAGCAGCACGCTGCCCCGGCTGCGCCGCGCCAGGAGCGAGGACGAGGGCGGGCGCGGTCTCTTTCTCGTCGCCCAGCTCACCGAACGGTGGGGCACCCGCTACACCGGCGAAGGAAAGACCATCTGGACGGAACTGCCCCTGCCGTGACCCCCGGACGCCGCTTCCACATCGATCTCGGCGAACGGGAGCGGCGGATGCGTCCGGTGTGCGGGTCGTCGTCATGGGGTGACCTCATGGGGTGACCTCGCAGCTGCCTGCCGCCTGGCGCACGCCCGGCGAAGCGCGCCCGCTGCGGAAACCCGCGCAGGTGTGCCGTACAACCCTGAAGGGGCTCCAGGGGTCTTGCGGGCATCCTGTCTTCCTAGTGGGGGTTGCATCACTGTGCGTGTGCGCAGCATCTCGGCCGTGACAGCGCTCGCGGTCACTCTCGGTCCTGTCGCCCTGATCGGGTCGACGGCGGGCTCCGCTGTCGCCGACAGCAGGGCCGCGCTGCCCGTCACGTCCAGCGGCGACATCATCGTGGACGGCGTTCACCAGCGGGTCTTCATCAGTGACCCGTCGGGAGGCAAGGTCGTCGCCACCGACTACGACGGCACCGTCATCGGGACGATCACCTCGCTGCCGCAGGCTGACGGTCTGGAGCTCTCCGCCGACTCGGCAACGGTCTACGTCGCCGTGCCGGGAGCCGATGAGATCGTGGCCATCGACACCGCGACGCTCACCGAGGCCGGGCGGTACGCGACGGGTGACGGCACGGATCCGCAGCACCTGGCGCTCGCCGGCGGCAGACTCTGGTTCGGCTACGGCAGCGTCGGCCACGGCAACATCGGCTCTCTCGACCTGTCCGGCGGGCAGCCGCAGGTTTCCCTCGCCCAGGAGGCCGAGGGGACGTGGAAGGACGCTCCCCTGCTGGACTCGGCACCCGGCGCTCCCGACACTCTGGCGGCCGGCTCGCGCCAGTACTACTTCGCCCTCGGCATCTACGACGTGTCGTCCGGCACGGCCGACCGGACCGCGTTCCTCGGCGGGCAGGACGCCGCCATCGCCAACACCGCGGAGGACCTGGCGCTCACCCCGGACGGCACAGAACTCGTGGTGGCCACCGCGGCAGGCGACTTCCAGCCGGTCTTCCGGACCTCGGACCTGTCGCAGACCACCAGGTATCCGAGCGGCTACTCGGCACAACGGTCGGTGGATGTCGCGCCGGACGGCCTCGTCGCGGTGGGCACGGACACCTACGCCAACTTCACCCCCCAGGTGTCCGTCTACGAGCCGGGCGGCACGACCCCGAGGCGGACCGCCGATTTCACCGACGAACAGGGTGGAGTCTCCCAGGAGACCCTGCTCGACCGCGGCGACCTCGCCTTCGCACCCGACAGCAGCCGGCTCTTCGCGGTCACACACGGTCTCTCCGGCAAGTACAGCCTGCGCGTCGTCACCGACCCCGGCAAGGCGGTCACCGCCGTCACGGTGAACGCCCCGGCGACCGCCGACCGTGCCAGGTCGCTGACCGTCTCCGGCAAGGTCACGAACACGCTCGGGCTGCCCGCCGGGACCACCGTCGCGGTGACCCGGACGGACCTGGAGTCCCCGAACGGCACGGCGCTGCCTGCCGCGACGGTGAAGGCGGACGGGACCTTCTCCTTCACCGACGTCCCACCCGCGGGCAGCAAGGTCACCTACCAGGTCTCCTACGCCGGCGACGCCGATCGCACGGCCGCCTCCGCCTCCGGCACGGTCGAGGTCTCCCGGAACACGACAGCCCTGACCGTGAACAAGAACGGCACCGTCCACGACTACGCCAGCAACGTGACGTTCACCGCCCACCTCGGCACGACGTACAAGAACCGGACGCTCTCGCTCTACGCGGACACCGCGGGCGACGGCAAGGGCAAGTACCTGGTCAGGACCGGCACGGTCAACAGCGGGGGCAACCTGTCGGTGACCTTGCCCCTGAAGCGCGACACCACGGTGAGCGCCTCCTTCTCCGGCGACGCGCGGACCGCCCCGAAGACGGCCACGAGCCGGGTGGGCGCGAAGGTCAAGGTGTCGCTGAGCCCGAGCCGCCACTACAGGACGGCCAAGGTCAACGGGTACACCACGTACTACTTCCGGAAGAAGACCAACCCGCTTCTCACGACCACGATGACGGCCTACCCCGGCCGCGCGCAGAAACTGGAGTTCCAGATCCACTCCGCCGGCGCCTGGCGGCCGGCGGGGTACGAGTACTTCAGGCTCGACTCCAAGGGCAGGTCGGTGGTGGAACTGCGGGGCACGCACCAGACCGGCCACTCGATGCGCGTGCGGTCGTCCTACATCGACAACTCCTCGAACGACACCGTGAACTCGACCACGCACGGCTCCTGGAAGTACTTCACCTTCACCAGCTGAGGCCGCGCCCAAGGACACGATGGCGCGCGCCGGCCACTCCTCGGCCCCGATGGGCGGTGGTGCCGACACGCCTTCCAACCTGTGGTGGTGGTCCCGGAGCCTCGGACGGGGCCGTTCGCCTGCCCTCATAGGCGGCCGGTGCTGCCGGGCTCGCCAGCAGAGGTCGTCGCGAAAGGGCACGCCGGGGAGGCCGACCCAGGACGATCGACGATCGTTCAAATGTACGGATCGGCCCGATGCCCAACGGCATCCTCCGGCACCAACCGACGGGGATCCGGGTTCGGCCGGAGCAGGCCAAGCCCGGTTCACCCGTGCGGCGTGCTTCCGGTCGTGCGGGCCAGGGCGCCGGGCGAGGGTGGCACTGGCCGCGGCCGTCGGGGTGGCGGCCCAGGCAGCGCCGCCGTCAGCGAGGGAGCCCCCGATGTCCCCCCACACCGAGGCCAGGCCCGCCGAGCCCGCCGTCGCGCAGGCCAACGACGCCGTGCTGCGCCGGTTCCCCTTCGACGACACCCGGGACCTGGAGGACGCGCGGCGCGGTTTCCTCGGCACGGCCGCGGAGAGCGTCGTCAAGGACGCCGACGGCCGTGCCGTCTGGGATCTCGACGCCTACGGATTCCTGGCCGGGGAGATTCCGGCCACCGCGAACCCGAGCCTGTGGCGGCAGAGCCGGCTCTGCTCCGAGCACGGGCTGTTCGAGGTCACCGAGGGCATCTACCAGGTCCGCGGGTTCGACCTGTCCAACATGACGGTCGTCGAGGGCGACCGCGGGATCCTCGTCATCGACCCGCTGCTGTGCGCCGAGACCGCGGCCGCCGCGCTCGCCCTGTACCGGGCCCACCGTGGTGAGCGCCCGGTGAGCGCCGTCCTCTACACGCACAGCCATGTCGACCACTTCGGCGGGGTACGCGGGGTCATCACCGACGAGGACGTGGCGGCCGGCGTCCCGGTCCTCGCCCCGCAGGGCTTCCTGGAGCACGCGGTCAGCGAGAACGTCTACGCCGGTACGGCGATGGGCCGGCGGGCGGCCTACATGTACGGTGCCGCGCTGCCCAAGGGGGAGCGCGGGCAGATCGGCGCGGGCCTGGGACAGACCACCTCGACGGGCTCGGTCACCCTGATCCCACCGACCCTGTACATCACGCGCACCGGGCAGACGGAGACCGTCGACGGCATCCGCATGGTCTTCCAGCTCACTCCCGGCACCGAGGCCCCGGCCGAACTGAACATCCACTTCCCCAGCCACGCGGCCCTGTGCATGGCGGAGAACGCCACCCACAACCTGCACAACCTGCTGACCCTGCGCGGTGCCCAGGTCCGCGACCCGCGGGTGTGGGCCCGCTACCTCACCGAGGCCGTCGACCTGTTCGCCGCCTCCTCGGACGTCGCCTTCGCCTCCCACCACTGGCCGACCTGGGGCCGCGAGCGGGTCGTGGAGTTCCTGTCCGAACAGCGGGACCTGTACGCCTACCTGCACGACCAGACCCTGCGCATGCTCAACCAGGGCCTGACCGGCCCGGAGATCGCCGAGCGGATGGAGCTGCCCCCGGCGCTGGAGCGGGCCTGGCACACCCATGGCTACTACGGCTCCGTCAGCCACAACACCAAGGCGGTCTACCAGCGTTACCTGGGCTGGTTCGACGGGAACCCGGCCCACCTGTGGGAGCACCCGCCGGTCGAAGCCGCCAAGCGGTACGTGGAGTTCATGGGTGGTGCCGACGAAGTACTGCACCGGGCCCGGCAGTCGTACGCCGACGGCGACTACCGCTGGGTGGCGCAGGTCGTCGGGCAGGTCCTGTTCGCCGACCCGGACCACGCCGAAGCCCGCGGACTCCAGGCCGACGCCCTCGAACAGCTCGGCTACGGCAGCGAGAACGGCACCTGGCGCAACTTCTACCTGATGGGCGCCTACGAACTGCGCAACGGTTCCGTCGGCACCCCCACCGTCACCGCCTCGCCCGACGTGATCGCGGCCCTCACCCTGGACCAGCTCTTCGACGCCCTGGCCATCCGGGTCGACGGGCCGGGCAGCTGGGACGTGGACATCGCCGTTCGCGTGCACATCGCCAAGGGCGACTCCGTGACCGTGCGGCTGCGCAACGGCGTCCTCACCCACGTCACCGGCACCGGACCGGCCGCGGCCGACCCGGACGTCGAGATCACCCTCACCGAGGCCGACCTGCGCGCTCTCCTGCTCGGTACGCTCAAACCGGCCGACCTGGCGGCCCTCGACACCGTCGAGATCACCGGCGATCCCGGCCGGCTGACCGAACTCGTCGGCCATCTCGGCATGCCCGACCCGGACTTCGCCATCGTCACACCTTGAGCCGACGGCCCGGCGGGCCCGCACGCCAGTGGCCCAGGCATACCCGGGCGCGGCTTCGCACTGACCGGACCGCATCGTCTCGCGGCCTGGTCCGGAGTGTCCGTCGCGACGGCGCATGCACCGTGTCGGCCCAGCGCCCCGCGTTCCTCGGCACCGCGCATTCCGGCCGGCCTGCGGTCGGGTCGCCCCCGAGCCGGTGGACGGCTCCCGCGCCTTGACGCGGGAGCCGTCCACCGGCTCTCCGTGGGATGCGGCTCAGCTGGCGTCGCGGATGCTGGTCGCGATGCCGTTCTTGATCACGACCGTCGCGTCGAAGCCCTTCTTGGCGGCCTTCTCCAGTTGGGCCTCGGTGCACTCGACACCGCCCTCACCGCCCGGACCCGTGTTGATGGCGTCGCAGATGTCGTCGTAGCCGATGATCTTGGTGTCTTCGGCGACGAGGAACTCCTGCTCGCTTCCCTTGATGTCGCTGACGGTGTACTTGCCCGGCGCCAGGTAGGAGACGGCGCCGAACCAGGTTCCGCTGACGCCCTTGCCCGTGGCGGAGCCGGACGACGAGCCCGAACCCGAACCGGAGGACCCGGACGCAGACGACCCGGACGACGACGATCCGGACGAAGACGATCCGGACGAAGACGATCCGGACGAAGACCCGGACGACGACGTGGACGACGACCCGGAGCCGGTGTCCTGCTGGGCGGCACTCCGCTCGGTCACCAGGGTGGCGACACCCTTGTCCATCTCCACGTCGGCGTTCACGGCACCCTTCTTGGTGGCCGCCTCCAACTGGTCCAGCGTGCAGGACGTGTCCGCCTTGGACCCCGCCTGCCCGCATATCGTGCCGGCGCCGTAGACCTGGGTCTCGTCGGCCACCAGGAACTGCTGGTCGTCCTCGCCCGGCACGGAGACGACGTACTTGCCCGGTGCGAGATAGGTGACCTTGCCGTTCTTGAACGTACCGCTGACGCCCTTCGAGTTCTTGGCGTCCGACGCCTTGTCCGCGACCGCCGACGCGCTCGCTCCGCCCTTGCCGGACGAGGTGGCGTCGGTGCCGTTCTGGCACGCCGTCATCAGCAGCCCGGCAGTGATCGCGGCAGTGGCGACAACGGCCTTGCGCAGGTGGCGGTTCATCAGGGGAGGTTCCTTCCGAGGGATGGGGACAGCAGGGCGCCGGCGGCGTTTCCGCCGGCTTCCCGGTCTGGTGCTGGGTATGAGGAGCCGCAGGGCCCGGTCGGGTCAGCCCCGGGCCACGGCGATGGATCCCGCGAGCCGCTCTCCGGCCTCGTAGATCATGTAGGGGACGCCGCCGTCGGTGCCGAAGCAGGGCGACGCGGCGCGCCCGTTCTCCGGAGCCGCGCTGCGCGAGTTGTAGAAGACGCCGAGGTGGTCGCGCTTGCCGAAGTCGTTGCCGACCTCGGTGATCATGATGTCGCCGCCGCTCGACCTGTCCTTGTTGTAGACGACATAGGTGCTGCCGTCGCGGTGGAGAAGGTGCGGACCGCCGACGTTGACGGCGTCGACGTCGGTGTGCCGGATCAGCGGTTGCTGGTCGTAGGTCCAGGTGCGGCCGTCGGCGGACCAACCCCAGTGGATGTCACGGTGGTTGGTCGTGTTGTTGGTCATGAAGACCATCACGTAGGCGGCGTCGCGTGCCGGCAGGTCGTGGCGGAAGACCCGGGCGTACGACGTCTCCGTGGTGCCTGCCGGGAGCATGGACGCCGACAGCACGACCTTGTCGTACGTGAAGTTGATCCCGTCGGCCGAGCGGGCGAGGCGGGTCGTGGTGTTCGGTCCGTGGAAGTACAGCCAGAACTCGTCGGCGTCCTGGTTCCACAGCACGTGGGGGGACGAGACATGGCTGACGGAGTAGTGCGGGGACCAGTCGTTGGAGACGATCGGGTTCGACGGGTACTCCGTGAACGGCCCTTCCAGCGAGTCGCCGTAGGCCAGGCAGATCCCACCGGGCGGGTCGTGCGGCGCGTAGTAGAGGTAGTAGCGGCCGAGGGGGGAGCTCAGCTTGTCGTAGACGCCCCGGACACAGGGGAAGATGATCTCGCCGGTGGGGTTGTACTTCAGCTTGGACGCGGTCAGCAGCGTGCGGACGTAGGTGTAGTCGGGGAATCCGCCGGGCGCCGCGGCGGCGGGCTGGGTGCCCAGGGTCGTCCCGACGGTGAGAGCGGCTCCGGTGGCGGCGGCGGTGCGCAGGAAGAGACGCCGGTCGAGGCGTTGCTCGTGCATGTGGGCTCCGATGACAAAAAGACAGAAGGGACGGAAGGGCTCAGAGGTAGGTGGCGGCCGTGACGCACAGGCCGCCGAGGGCGACCGCCCAGACGTACGGCAGGGTGCGCACCATGACCTGCTGGGGAGTGACACCCGCGTACTGGGCGCTCCACACGGTCTGGGTGCTGGTCGGGTCGGCGACGCCGAAGACCTGGTTGTACGAGGTCGCCATGCCGAGGACGGCGGCCGCGGGGTAGACGCCCGCGGCGACGAGGACGCCGGCGATGCCCGCGCCGAGCCCGAACACGTTGAGCGGGCCGCGGTAGAGGCACAGCGGGACGAGAAGGGTGAAGACGAGCACGAACAGCACCGGGTTCCGCGGGCTGACGGCCTTGACGAGCGGTTCGAGCGCGTCCACGGCGCCGGGCAGCTTCACGGCCGCGAGCAGGATGCCGATGGCGATGAACAGGGCGATCGGCGGGGCCGCCACCTCGAAGCCGCCGTACAGGGTGCGCAGCAGCCGCTTGTTCAGCTCGCCGGGCCGGGTCGTGGTGACCAGCGCGTACAGGATGCCCGCCAACAGGGAGGGGATGACGGCGAGTTCGAAGCCCAGGGCGAGGACCAGCGGGACGGCGGGGGCGAGCAGCGCGTACCAGGGCGCGTCGCCCGGTTCCGCACGTCGTGAACGGGGCTTCGTGTCCACGGACTTGAGCGACCAGGCGTGCTCGGTGCCGCGCCGTCGGGTCTCGACGACGACGAACGCGACGGCGGCGGCCAGGGCGAACGGGAAGAGCTTCACCATGAAGCCGCGCACGGCCGGGACCGGCAGCTCCAGCGCGGTGGAGAAGAACTGCCACAGCGGCAGCTCGAAGGGGACGCCCACGGCGATGCCCATCAGCACCGTGCCCGCGGCGGTCACCCTGGGCACGCCGACGGCGATCATGGCGGGGATGCCGATGAGGCCGGCGAGCATGGCGGCGGGTGCCGAGCCGGTCACCGTTCCGACGAGGGCGGACACGGCGAGGACGCCGAGGGCCACCACGGTCGGGCTGTCACCGCCGAACTCGACGATCTTGCGGACGAGCGTGCCCGCGATACCGGTCTCGTCGAGGAGCCTGCCCAGCCAGGAGCCCAGAACGATCGCGATCATGGTGGCGGCCAGGGTCGGCGCGCCTTCCTGGAGAACGGTGTCCAGCACGCTGTTGCTGCCGGTGAGCGGTGCCCCGGCGAGGAAGGCGATGACGACGGCGAGCAGCACCAGCGCGAAGGCGGTGGGGATTCTTCGGGTGAGCATCAGGCCGACGCCGGCGGCCATGACGAGGAGGATGACGACACCCATGGGTCAGTTCTCTCTTCTCGGAGCGGGATTCCCGGGCCGGGTGAGCGCCGCGCGCAGCGCGGCGGTGAGGAGCAGGGGGCTGCGGCCGAGCCCGCAGACGGTTCTGGCGTAGGCGTGGGCGGCGATCTCCTCGGCACCGGCGACATGGCCGGCCACGCGGTGGCGGCCGAGACGCAGCACGGTGTGGCCGAGTGCCTCCTTGAGCGCGGCCTTCGCCGGGCCGTGGTGCAGGTGGGCATGCGCGGCCTCGTGGGCGAGGGCGGCCGCGCGCACCGAGCCCGGCGGGTACCAGGCACGCCAGCCGCGGGCGTCGGCCAACTCCTCGGCGAGCGCGAGCGTGTCGGTGTAGAGCTCGACCGTCGGGGGCCGTGAGGTGTAGCGGGCGAGCAGCATCCGCTCCAGGCCGTCGTTCCGCTCGACCACGCGTGCCGTGGACGGCACGGGGGCCAGCCCGGACCCGAACTCATCTGCCCTACGGGCCCATTGACGCAGCAGCTCGTGGTCGCGCCCCTCGTGGGTCGGCGTGGCCGCCAGCAGCCGGACGCCCCACTCGACGTCGTCGACGTCGTCGATGTCATCCATGTCATCCATGGGCACGGAGTCCGATACCACCGCGTCCACCGAGGTGAGTTGACTGTCTGTCATGGCCGCACCTCCAGGACCGCGACCACCGGCTCGTCGGCCGCGCGGGTCCGCAGCTCGCTGCGGGCCAGAGCGAGCAGCGGCTGCGGATCGAGGACGCCGGACAGGTCGGCGATGCGGGAGCCGAGCAACAGCCGCAGGGCGGGAGCGCGTACCCCGCCGTCGCCGTACGAGGTGGACTCGCCCACCAGCCGGGCGAGCACCTCCGGAGCGCCGGCCACGGTGGTGGTCTCCACGCGGGCGTCGGCGGCATGGTGGCGTACGACGCCGTCCATGTCGACGATCCGTACGGGCCGGCGGGCCGGCCGCAGACGGCGGTGCGTCCGCGTGCCGTAGACGGTGTGGGCGGCGGTGCCCGCCAGGACGCGGACGTCCGCGGGGTCGGCCTTGAGACTGGCCGCCGCGGCACGCAGCCGCTCGGTGTCGTCGGCTCGGTGGGACCGGTCCTGGACACGCAGTTCGGTGGCACCGGTGGCGACCGCGCGCACGGTGCTGGTCCGCGGGTCGACAGTGACGTCGACCTCGACGCCTTCGGCGGCGGCGCCCTGCGCGATCACCGCCCGCTCCGCTTCGGCGCGGACGGCGAGGATCTGCTCCTGCGAAGCGCCGGGCACGATCCGCTCGACCTGTTCCCGTACGAGCGCGAGGGCGACGCCGACGGGGCTGATGACCTCGTTGTGGCGGACGATCCGGCCCGCCATGCCGCTGGCATGGGCGAGGTGCGGGGTGACGGACGCGGCAGCGCCGCCTCCGCCGACCAGGACGGCCGTGTCCCTGTCGAGGCGGTAGTCACGGATCATTGCGTCCACCACCGTCCTCACCTGGGCGACGCCCGCGTCGAGGATCCGGGTGGCCGCGGTCGCCACGTCGGTGCCGAGCAGGGCGGCCAGCGGCGCGATCGCGGCGCGCGCGGTCTCCGGGTCGCAGTGGGCGAAGTCGCCCTCGGGGACGCGGCCGAGGGCATTGGCGGCACAGGTCATGGTGACGGCGAACCGCCCGCCCGCCGTGTCCAGCACGGCGTAGTCGGCTCGGTCGCCGTCCAGGGGCCGGACGGTGTCCACCCTGGCGTCGCGCAGCCGGCCGGGGGAGGCGAAGCAGGCGTACGGCAGCCCCGCGATGTGGGCGCTGCGCGGTCCCACGCCCGTCACCCGGCCGTCGCCGATCCGCACCATGGAACCGCCGCCGACACCGACCGTGCGCACGTCGAGGGCGTTCAGATACGAGGTCCTGCCAAGGATGGTGGCGTGCCGGACGGCGACCTTGCCGCGGTGTACGACGCTGATGTCGGTCGACGTGCCTCCGGTCTCCAGGAACACGCCCTCGCTCACCCGTTCCCGCAGCAGAGCGCCCGCGACTCCGGCAGCCGGTCCCGACAGCACCGTCAGGAGCGGTCGGCGGCGCATCTCGTCGAGGGCCATCACGCCGCCGTCGCAGCGCATCACCATCAGGGGCGCGGTCACTCCCGCCTTGGTGACGGCGGCGTCGACCAGGCCGGCGGTGGCCAGCATGCGGGGCAGGATCGCCGCGTTGACCACGGCGGTCCGGGTGCGCCTGTGCAGCCCGTACAGCGAGGTGATCTCGTGCGCGGCGGTCATCGGCAGCCCGTACGGCCGTGCCGCGTCCAGGACGGCCCGTTCGCCCTCGGGGCGGTCGACGCTGAACGGCTGGCTGGCGACGAGGACTTGGGCGCCCGCGTCCTTCACCTGCTCGACGGCGCGGCGGACGGCCGCCGGGTCGTCGGGGTCGGCGACATGCGCGTAGGCCAGCGGGAGCCTTTTGCCGGGGGCGAGTTCGAGCCTGCCGAACGAGGCGAGGCGGCGGGTGAACACCGCCGAGGGGCCGGTCCCGACGCCGATCAGTCCGACGGTCGCCACGTCACCCTCCAGGAGGGCGTTGGTGGCCTGGGTCGTGCCGTGCGCCAGGAAGGCGACGTCGCTCGGGGCGCGGCCGGTCCGGGCCAGGAGCCGGTCGAGCGCCTCGACGATGCCGTGCGCGACGCCGTCCTCGTGGTGGTGGCTGGTGGGGACCTTGATCTGCCCCAGGAGTTCGAGGGTCGTGGCGTCCACGGCCACGGCGTCGGTGAAGGTTCCGCCCACGTCGATGCCGACGCGTATGCGGGGTGTGCTCATGTCAGGGCACCTCCTGGTGCTGGATCGGGTTCGCGCGGGCTGCCGCCGGGCGTGGCGAAGGGAGCCGCCGCGCCCGGAACTCCCGTCCGTGCAGGGGTCGTTCAGTAGCCGCGTACGTCCGGCCAGCGGCGTTGCACTCCGTCGCGGTCGAGCAGCCGCGCGAACTCCCCGAACCGTCTGTCCTCGGCCTGGACCTGGTGCGGCTCGACGTCCTCGGCCACGCAGTGGGCGGCCAGTGCGCCGGCGACCTCGCCGACGTTCCACTCCACCGGGTGGAGCCGGTAGCAGCCGTTGGTGAGGTGGGTCGTGCCGATGTTCTTGCCCGCGGGCAGCAGGTTGCGGACCCGCCGCGGCACCAGCGCCCCGAGGGGGATCTCGAAGGGCACCGAGCCGATGTCGATGTAGTTGTCGCCGCCGGTCGAGGGATGCAGGTCGATGCGGTACGCGCCCACGCCGACGGAGTCCCGGTACCGGGTACCGCCGTACGGGCCGACCGCGTCGATCGCCACGTCGTGCTCGGTGACCGTGGTGACGGCCTTGATGCGGCGGGACTCACGGACGTACGCCGCCTTGGCCAGGCCGTCCGTCGTGCCGGTCACGTCCGGGCGGATCCGCAGGCCCGGGAAGCCGGTGCCGCCGTCCGGGCGCGGCGCCTCGGTCTGCAGCCAGTACAGCAGTGACAGCGACAACTGCCGTGCCTCGCCGAGCGCTTCGGCCTCCTGCCCGATGTACGGCTTGAGCCAGTAGTCGTTGAGCGGCCAGTTGACGAGGGTGATGTCGGAGTCGAACGCTCCCGGCGCGTGCAGCTTGCGGGCGAGGATCCGGCGAAAGCCCCACAGCTCCTTGTCACCGGCGTCGGCGCTCTGGTCGGCGGAGACACCGAGCGGGTCCGGATCGGGATTCGGCACGAAGGTCCGCGGCAGCGGCTCCAGCGTGCGGGGGTCGGGCGCCGCGAAGCCGAGCAGCGGGCCGGGCCAGAACGAGGGCTGATAGCCGCGCCAGAAGCCGAAGTCCGCCGGCCGGTCGATCGTGTGGTCCTCGCCCTCGTGGTGGGAGAGCGCGAAGCAGACCGTGATGCCCTGCTGGTTGAGGGGCTGGGCCTGGTCCGGCGCGTGCGGCTCGTCGAACTCGGCGCGCGCCTCGGCCCCGTTCGCGTGCTCGACGCCCGCGAGGTGGAGGAGCTCGCCGGTCTCGGTGGCGTCCAGGACATAGCGCGCGGTGAGGGTGCGCCGTGTCCCGTCGCGCAGGTCCTCCAGGGTCACCGCCCGTACGACGTCGTCGTCCGACTCGGCGGAGACCGGCCGGTGCTCGGTGAGTACTGTCAGCCGGCCCGCCGCCCGGTGGGGCGCGAGCATGCCCTCCAGGACGGCGAGGGCGACCCTCGGCTCATGACAGAGCTTGCTGACCCGGCCCGCTCCCGGGTTGAGGTCGGTGAGCGCCAGGGCCTCGGCCCGCAACGGGTACCAGTGGCGGTAGTACCGCCGGATCTCCTCGCGCAGCCGCCGGTACGAGGCGGTCGTGCCGAACCGCTCCACCCACGGGTGTTCGTCGGGCGGTACGGCCTGGCTGGTGAGCTGGCCACCGACCCAGTCCGTCTCCTCGGTGAGGACGACGCTGCGTCCGGCCCGGCAGGCGGCCAGTGCGGCGGCCACACCACCGAGTCCGCCGCCCACGACGAGGATGTCTGCTTCGGATAACACGGGCAGTCCTTGCTACTGGATCCCACTACTGGATCTTGCTACTGAGTCCTGCCAGCAGATCAGGTCCATGACAGGGAGGGAGATGGTCCGTACGGACCGTGCTCAGGGACGGACAGGCGGCGGTCCGGTCGTCGGGCCCGGCCGGAAGGCACAGCCGACGAGTGGCTCGCGCGCCTCCTCTCCGGCGACGAGCGCGGCCAGCAGCCGCACGGCCGCGGCGCCCAACTGCGGCCGGGGAATGTCGAATCCGGTCGGCACGGGCTCGCCCGCCAGATCGGAGGGCGGACTGCCGAGCAGGGCGAGGGACACCTCCGCGGGGCAGTCGAGGCCCGCCTCGCGCACGGCGGAGAGCAGGCCCCGCCAGGCCGCCCCGGTGTCGGTCTCCTCCGCGACGAAGGCCGTCACCCCTTCGTCGGTCCAGGCGCGCAGCCGTTCGGGCGTGAGCTCCCGCTGCGGATCCGCGGACCGGAAGACGGTCGCGGTCCCGACAGGCAGACCCGCCGCCTCCAGCCCTTCCAGGAAGCCGCGCTGGCGGTCCGCCGAGGCGGGCGCGTCGTCGTCCTCGCGAATGAGAACGATCCGTCGATGTCCCAACTCGGCCAGATGACCCACGACTTCACGGGTGGCCTCGACATAGTCCGCGCCCACCCATGCCACGCCCTCCAACTCCTCCCGGCGCCCCAGGTGCACGATCGGAAAGCCGTCCTCGACCAGCCGCCTGAGCTCCGCCCGGGGTGTCTGCCGGCCCATAAAGAGACAGCCGTCGGCGAGCCGGACCCGGCTCAGGGCGTCGGGGCCCGCCGCCCCCGCGCCGCCGGTGCTCGACCCGGTGAACAGCACCAGGTCGTAGCCGAGCGCCGCCGCCTCGCACTCCACGCCGACCAGGAAGGGGTAGTACGAGTGCTGCACGTCGGTGGGGAACGTGGCGGTGAAGCTGAAGACACCGAGGAGGTTGTTACGGGCCGCGGCCAGCCGCCGGGCAGCCGGGTCGGGCACGTAGCCCAGGCTGCGGGCCGCCTCCAGGACCCGCCGGCGGGTCTCCTCGGAGATGATCCGCCCCCTGCCCCCGGGCTTCGGGGAGAGCACCAGGGACACGGTCGCCTGGGACACTCCCGCGAGCCGGGCGACCTCGGCCTGCCGTGGCCGTGCCGTACGTCCCGTCGGCGCGGGCGTACGGCCGGGCCGCTTCCTGGGTTCCACAGTGACCTCTCCCCGACCTCTCCCCCGTTCATGCGTATGAGATAATACGCATGAACGGAGAGAGACTGTACCTCCCCGCCCGACAGGTCAAGGCCCGGGGCGGCAGCAACGCGCGACGCAACTCGCGCTCTCAGCCTGGGAAGCGACGGCGCGCGGTGAGCCGTGCACAGGGTGAACTGGGCGTATGTGCTCCGGCTCGGCGTCCGGCAGGGCCGGGAGGCACCGCTGTCGACCGTGGTTCAGGTGTGTCGCGCATGCGTGTGCGCGGGGCCGTCGAGCCCTCGTAACGGCGTGACCTGCGGGCAGAACGCTCCCCGGGCCGCCCCGGGGTTCCCGGCCAAGCCGGCGCACCCCGGCGGCCGACGGGACGTTCCCGGTGAGCTCAGAAGCAGCGTTGGTGAGGGCGGGTACGGTCGGTCCCGTGGGGCTCAAGTTGCCTGAGTTGTGCGGGGGTTCGTCGGGTTCGGCCGAGGCGTTCGGGCAGCGGTGTGCGGTGGTCGGGCAGCAGCCGCTGGGCGCGGAACGCCGACTTCAGGAAGATCCGGACGACGCGCTCGCGTCGAGGGCTCATCCAGCCGATCCGGTGGAGCCGGCAGACACGCTCGCCGGCGAGGTAGCGGGTCACGTCTCTGCCGAACTCCCGTAAGGGGGCGGGGAACCAGCGCTCGGCGAAGAAGTCCGTCATCGCGGTCGCCACCCGGCGTCCGGATTCCGTCTGCTCGTACGGCCGGGCGTCGAACTCCGCGGCGAATCGGGTCATCGCGTTCCAGTCCTCGGGAAACGCCTCGTCGGCCAGTGGGCCGGACGTGCGCTCCAGGAGGCGGAAGACCGCCTGTGCCCAGTGGTGCCAGGCGGTCTTCATCGGCTCGCTCGTGCCGGGCAGGCCCAGCGAGGTCTGCAGACGGTCGGCGAACGTGGCCAGCAGGACCAGGGGATAGACGAAGTCGTCGATGTCGTCGAGGTTGCCGGGCAGGTGCGGGGTGCGGCGGTCGACGGCCCGGTGGATACGGTTCAGCCGTTCGGCGGCCCTGCGGCCCGCCGGGCTGGACAGACCGTCCACCATCCAGGCCGTCAGGAAGTCGTTGCCGTCCTGGAAGCGTCTGTGGGGCCGCGTCTGAAGTTTCGAGGTGTGGGCCAGGGTGTCGGCCGTGTCGCTCGGCTGCATCATGCGCATGGTGCCCGGATAGATCATCATCGCGAGGCCGAACTCCGGGACACGATGGCCGACGTAGAGCGAGATCATCCGCTCCCAGTCCTGCTCCGGGTCCAGCCGGGCCAGTTCGCGGTCCACCCACTTGTACCCACGGCGCACTGTCGGTTCCCTCTGTCTCGGAGCCACCCGCGAGCTCACCCCGGCCCCTGCCGGAACATGGCGCCGTGCCCGCACGGCGGGCCACGGCGCGCGGCCCCCGCGAGAAGAGGACGCGCGCCTCTCCGCTTTCCGATGCGATCGCCGCGTATGACCTGCGTCACGCGTCACCGGACGCCAAACGCCCCCCGATGCACCACAGTTGGCGACGTACGACGCGCAAGCGCCCGCCGTGCTGACGCCTTTCGAACGGACGACGGCCGGTGGGCGCCGAGGCCGCCCGGAAGGAAACCTGAGCGAGCGCGCGATATCCGGAGATGACGACCACCGTGCGGCGACGGGATCCGAACGCGGTGTGCGGCGGCTGATCGCCGACCGGTACCGGCCCTACGAGATCCTCGGCGGAGGCGGCATGGGCACGGTCTGGCGCGCACGACCAGCTGCTGGACCCTCCGGTCGCCGCCGGGCAACCGCACGTCCTCACCGCCGGCGACGAGGGGCACCGCACACGGCCGCGCCGGGCGGTCCGTGAGGCCCGTGCCGTCGCCCGGGTGCCGCACCCGCATGCGGTCGGCGTCCACGGCCTTGTGCTGGGGCGCCGCCACGAAGAAGAGGTTCATCGGCGGCCCGTCCGACCCGCCCGTCGTCACCTACCGCCCGTCGCTGAACCGGCGGTCCTGACCTGCCGGCTCGGTCATCCCGCAAGGACCGCCCTCGCGGAAGCGGGCCCCAGCAGATCCAGGGCTTCCAGGCCCGGGGGTTCCGCCTCTGTCGCCACCGCGACGACGACTCGGGATCCCACCGGAGGGGACGCGGCGCTCACGAGGTGCACGTCCTCCCCGTCCTGTCCCGTCTGCTGCATCAGGTTCACGGCCCAGCACGGTCCTTCCAGCCGTACGAGTTCCGTGACGCTCGCACCGGAGAACGACAGGATCTCCCGCTCCCCCACCTCGTGCAGCACACCGTCGACGCGCAGGGAGACCGCGCCCGCGACGGGCGAGAACTCCCGGCGCACACCAGGAAGCGGCGAGAACGGGCCGGCAGCGGTGAGCCGTGCGACGCTCAGCCGCCACGGCGCGGTCTCGGGGTCCAACCGCACACCGGCCGAAAAGGAGACGAACTCCGAGGTCTCACCTGCCCCGTTCGCCCACGGGAGCGGCGAGACGTCCCGGAAGCGCCGAACGGTTCGCAGGGCAGCACCTCCGCCGCCGGCAACCGCCCGGACGACCAGCAGCCGATGCTCTCCGTCCATTCCCCCAGCGTCCCACACCCGCATCAGCGTGGCGCAGGCAGCGGCAGACGTCCGCGAGCCGCCCGAAGGACGGTGACCGCCGGCGGCCTGCCGGCTCTTCTGTGATCAAGTGCGACGCGGTGACCTGTGCGCATCCGACGAGGAGATCCGTCAGGAGACGCGACCGGCCGCAGCGGCGGCGATGCCGCGCCTGCGGACCGGCGCCGTCCAACAGACCTGACATGGCCCGCCTCGTCCTGCCCGACGGGCGGTCCGGGGCGAGCTGCCGGAACGTCGTCGGCCTTCAGAGTGCTCGGCGCGACCGCACCCACGCCCGCCGGACCAGCGGTGCCCCTTGGACGACGGTCCCCACGCCACCCTCGCCGCGCGCACGCGGCGTGCGGGGGCACGGCCGGGCCGCGCCGGATCTCGCCGGGCATCCTCACGGCGGCAACCGGGCAGAGCGGGCCATGCCGTCTCGTGCGGCTCGCGGCTTCTTGCCGAACCGGCGGACGGCACCTGAATCGCCGTGACCCCGGAAATCGTCACCAACCGAGCGCGTCCTCGTCGGCCCACGCGTCCCGGGGCCGCTCCGCCGGGGGCGCGTCGTGGCAGGTGAAACCTAGCCGCGTCAGGGCGCGACGCATCTCGAACGACGTGAAGTCCCGACGGTTCTGCCTGGTGATCACTTCCCCGACCTGCATCACGGGGTAGAGCCGACCCTCGACGGTCACGGACACGCCGGTGACGGGTTCGGGGGTGATGCCGTCCATCGACTGCTCGACCTCGCTCTTGGTCAGGTCGAAGGGGAAACGGGCGATGACACAGCGCATGAATGCCTCCGCAGAGATGAGGGAACGCCGGGGAACGACTCCGGGACGGCCGGACAGGGCGGTCAGGGGGTCAGCGCGAGAACGCCCAGGGCGTAGCCGTGGTCGTCGACCACGGGGGAGACGTTCAGTATCCGTACCCGCATGGCCGCTTCCGCGTCGCCGAGTGCGGCCGTCGACGCGGTGAACGGTCCGCGGTCGAGCGGGATGTCCCGCAGCCGGGTCCGGTCGCTGAACCACGAGCCGCCGCGGTGCGCCGTGAGCTGGGCCTGGGTGACCAGTCCCGCGCACCGCCCGTCCTCGTCCTGGAGGAGCAGGTGCGGGACGCGAGCCCCGATGAGCACGGACAGGGCCACGTCGACCGCCATGTGGTCGTCGACCTGCGGCCCGGGGGCGTACAGCATGGCGTCGCGGGCGGTCAGTCCGGTGCCGTCGGTCCTGCCGGACCGGTGTGCCCGGGGCGGAGCCGGCGGAATCGGTGTCATCGGCGTGCTCAGCGTACTCGGCGTACTCGGCGTACTCGGCGTCAAGGGCTTCTCCTCTTCGTCGGGGCGGGCAGGAAGACGGCGTCCCGGCCTGGCCACCGGGAGCGGGGCCGCGTTCCCCGTGGCCGGACTATGTGGTCGGCCCGGCGGCGGAGCGCGGCCAGCAGCCGTACGGGCATGTCCAGCTCGGCGAACGCCGCTACCGCGGGCAGCGGCTCCGTCAGGGTGACGGGCGGAGAGAACTCCTGTCGCCGTGCGGTGGGGTTCGCTCCCTGAGGACTCCTGCGCCCGGTGCCCGGACGAGGGCCCTGGTGGCCCGTCTCCTGCTTGCGGAAACGACTTCCTCGCGTCAAGCCTGTCGAGTGCGGGGCACCTTCCTCGATACGGCGTGTCGAGGAATTCCGTCCGACGGCGGGCGGCCGCACGAGGAATCACAAGAATGAGCCGAAGAAAAACGGAACGCCGGGCCTCTCTCGATACCGAAGCCGGAACTGTCATCAATCCGGAGACCCGGAGATCCCGGAGACCCGTAGATCCCGGAGACTCGAATATTTCAGAAAACCCGGAGACCTCGGAAATCCGATATCCAGGTGTCGGGGTGTACGGGTAACGCAATGGCTGGGGCCCGCACCCCAGGAGCGCGGGCCCCAGCCACATGATGCGCGAGCCACTGGCTCGCGACGCTACGCGTCAGTCTCAGGCAGCGACGATGTTCTCGGCCTGCGGACCCTTCGGGCCCTGCGTGACGTCGAAGCTGACCTTCTGGCCTTCCTGAAGCTCGCGGAAACCGCCGTTGCTGATGATGCTCGAGTAGTGAGCGAACACGTCAGCGCCACCGCCGTCCTGCGCGATGAAGCCGAAGCCCTTTTCCGCGTTGAACCACTTCACGGTGCCAGATGCCATATTGAATCTCCCTTGGGGGGCAGTGCCGGACCTGCACTTTGCGGGGCCGGGTCGCCGCGATGATCACCCCTCCGGAAAGATCCGGAAAGCTATGCAAAGAAAAAACCTCTGGCAACCAAAACTGCAACGCCTATTACGTTAACACAGTCCGAGAGGAACCGGCCATGCACATTCGCGTTCACCCGTGATTCTCATCCCGCCGGAACCGGTATTCCTGCACCGGCGGAACTAGATATTGGCGTCGCCCTCGTCCAGCTTCCGGCGTATTTCACGGTTGAGGCGGAGGGCGTCGTCCAGCTGGTCCTCGAGAGAGATGATGCGACAGGCGGCCTCGACGGGGGTGCCCTGACCGACCAGCTCGCGGGCGCGGGCAGCGACGAGCAGCTGGCGGCGGGAGTAGCGGCGGTGACCGCCTTCCGAGCGCAGCGGGGTGATCAGCCCGGCCTCACCGACGGCCCTCAGGAAGGCGGGGGTGGTGCCGAGCACGTCGGCGGCCCGGCCCATGGTGTAGGCGGGGTAGTCGTCATCGTCGAGGTTGCCGACGACAGGGTCGTTCTCGGCGGGCATGACACCTTCGTTCCGGGAGCGCTGCGAGTGACCCAGTTGTGCGTGGCACCCGTGCTCCGAAGGAATCAGCACCATCTGCGTCGTGCCACAACCCTATCTGCGGCGGGCACTGACATGTGGCCTCGCCGTGGCAGATCTCCTTCAGGGCCCACTCGACACCGCCGTCGCCCCGGCCCTCCGTCCCTCCCAGGCCTCCTGTGCGTTCGCGTAGGCGGGGAAGCGGCGGAGCATGCCGGTGCAGCGGAAGACCAGGCCGATCGTGTGGTTGTCGTGGACGATGCGGATCCAGCCGCCCCGGGCGTGGCAGTCGGCCCACGCCTCGCACAGCGGCCGCAGAATGCTGCAGTCGGCGAAGGTGACCGCGCTCAGGTCCACGATGATCAGAAGCCGTCCGGGCCGGGCCGCGCGGACCTTGGCCAGGGCGCTGACCAGTGGTGCGACGGTCTGCGCGTCCAGTTCACCGTACGCGCGGACGATGCGGCACTCCTCGAAGAGCGCGTGCGCTTCGCCCTGGGCGGCCGACGGATCGCGCAGTGCGGGGCACAGAGGCGAGACGGCGGCCTGCCCCGCCGGGGCTTCCACCCGGGGCGCGGCCCTCATCCGGTCTTCCCAGCCGTGCCTCCGAGGCGGCCGGTGCGGGCGAGCTCCAGCATCCGCACGGCGGTCAGCGGGCTCTCGGGGTCGTCGACCGCGGCCAGCAGCCGGGCGGCCGTTCCCACGGACTCGTCGGGCGGGACCACCAGGAGCACCCAGCGTCCCACGGTGCCGCAGTCCAGGGTGATGACATGCGCCTCGTCCGCGGGACCAGCCGACTGCACGGTGATCGCCCGGCCGGGCGCCATGACCGCGTGCGGGGCGCCGGGCCATTCGGCGGGGTCGACGGTGACCCGTACCTCGGCGTCCACGTCCGGTTCCAACGCGACTACGAGCGCGGGCAGTTCGAGTTCCAGGGCGTCGCAACGAGGCCACCAGGCCCCGTCCAGCGGCCCGTGACTGATGTCCCGGGCGACCGTCAGGCGAGGCAGGGGCATGCGATACGTGTGCGCGTCGGCCGCGGACGCACCTGTGCCCCGCGTTCTGCTCGTTCCCATCGTGCGGTCCCGTCCCGGGCGCCATGGGAACGGCCGCCCGTCGCGTCACTCGCCGGGAACGGCACCGCCGACCGCGCTGCGCGAAAAGCTCTCGGTGTGGCCAGGCTACTCCGGATCACGGAGAAGCGGACGGGGCCGGGCCTCCTGCTGTCGTGTCTCCCGCTGCTCCACCAGGCGGATGCCCTCGCGTGTCGGCGGCACGGCGACCGGGGTCCGGTGCGAGGCCGGTTCCACCGTGATCAGGCCCTCGTCGGCCAGGTGGACGCAGGCGGCGGGGAGGCCTCACCGGGCAGCCCCGACTCGGCGCGGAGCTCCGATCCGCCGGCCCCGGGGCGGTCGTGCTCCACAGCCCCGTACAGGGATCGCAGGACCGCCTTCCGGTTGTTCTCGCGTGCGCGCGGTTTTTCGTCATGTCTGTCGTTCTCCGGGGTGTCGACGGCCGCGTGGGGACGGCCGGGACGGCGGACCCTCCTGGCCGCACGGACCCGGGTCACACCTCATCGGCGTGCGCCGACGCCTGTCCCGTCGACTCACTGGCCGCGAGCCACGACCGCGCGGGTTCCGCGGTGTGGGCGGTGTCGAGGGTGAGATGGAGCCGGGTGCCACCGCCTGCCCCGGCGGGGTAGCTGCGCTGCTCGGTCGAGGCGAAGCAGTGACGGAGTACCTCGGCCACGCGCCGGGCGACCTCAGGAGTCGCCGCGACGATGCGCACCTCGGCGTGGCTCACGGAGGGCAAGGTGTCGTCGTCCATGCGGACCTCCTGGCGGGCGACGGGGCAGAACGCGGAGGCATCGCCACCCGACAACGCCGAGAGACGGTGCGGGGGCGGCCGCGGCGGGTCTCCACGCGGGCCCGTCCGAGTCACCCGGCGATCCCCTCTTTCTGAAGGGTATGCCGGGAAGGACCGCCCCTGCGTGCCGGCCGCACCGCGCACCGGACAGCGGCAGGCCCGTCACGCGTTGCCCGCCCCGGGTGACCGAACGGAGCCGGGCCGGTCGGCCCGTGCCGACGGCGGAGGCCGCTCGCGAAGGCGGCTGTCCCTCCCAGCCGGGAATACGGTGCGCACACCGGCGCGTACCGTACGACGATCCGGACACCGGAGCCGCTCTCGGCGATCGACGATGCCGGGGACGGGACGGCGTGAACCCCCGCCGTTTTCCGGCGGGGCCTGCCGTTGTCTATGTACGCAGCAGGCGTTGGGTGAGGTCCCGGTACTGCCGCAGCGCGTCCCTCAGTTCGGCGGAGTCCGCTTCGGGGTCCCGGTCCTGCCAGCCGGCCCGGAGCACCCGCCGCAGCTCCGAAAGGGCGCTCGCCAGCCGGGCGGCGGCTTCGTCGAAGGCGGCCTCGGCCTCCTCCAGCGCCTCGCGCGGCGTGTCCGCGAAGGTGTTGACGGCATGTCCGAGGCGGCGCACGATCTCGGCCCGTTCTTCCGGCGGGAGCAGCGGCTCCGGGCCCGTGGTCCGGCGTCCGCCCGGGTCCGGGTGCAGGTCGGGGGGCTGCTGGGCGCGTGTCTGGTCGTACATCGTCGTGTGTACCGCTTCCGTCTGCGTGGGGCACCGCCCGAAGGCGCCCTTCGCCTTCCCGACGGCCTGCTTCAGGCTTCCGGAGATCCGGTCGACCCTGCCCTTCCCGGCCCTCAGCCGTCCCGCCAGTCAACGTCCGGTGACGACAGGTGTCAACGCGACGCCGCCCCCGGTGCATCCGGTCGAGGGCCGCCGGTCAGCGGAATCCGGGTATCCCCCGCCCGAGGAGTACGGTGGGCGGAACGAGGGTGGGTCGTGTCTGTCCGACAGGCCGTCACCAGCACACCACCCATCTCCAGGGGCAGTCCGTGACCCCGGCCGCAGCTCTGTCCCAGCGGCCTTCGCCGAGGCCCAGGACGCCACCATGCAGCCCAGTCCCCTGCACGCCCACCCCGCCGGACGTCGCCTCGCGAATCCGAGGCGGCGGATCCGCGGCCATGGCCGCGGCCTCCCTGCCCATGGCCTGACCGCCCTGCTGTGGGCAGGACTTGCGCCCGCATCGTGCCGCTCCACCACGTGGCCCGGAGCGTCAGTCCGCTGCGCCACGCGCCAGGTGAAAGCGCCTCCCGCACCCGACGGGCCTTCGACGAAGCCACGACCAGGTGCCCCCTCAACCGCCTCTCCGTCCGGCAAACCCGGCGCGACCGCCACCACGCGGACCGCGGCAGCGCCCGGCGATGCCAACCAGAGTCGCCGCGCGTCGCACCTGGCGGCACCCACGCACCCACCCAAGGAAGTCGGCAGCACCTCATGACCACCGCACTGCAACCACCGCTTCCCTCCCGCCCCGTCCTCCGCCTGCGCCTGGCGCCCCGCGGCGGCCTGCCCCGGTCCACAGACGGAGCCTGGTGGCCGCGCTCCTACGACCTCCTCGTGGAACTCCCGCACCTGTTGGCCGGGTTGCCGCGCGAGTGGGGCCATATCACCAGTGTCACCGTCAACGGGGCGGTGTGGTCCGCGGCGCCCGGCCGGATGCTCGTCTCCAACCAGGTGGTACGACTGCACAGAGCCCTGGCGGCGAACGCCCCGGACACCATCGTCCTGCTCGCCCCCGGCCGAGGGCGCTGGGACCTTGTGGTCGTGCCTCCGGACACCACCGAGGACGCCGCCGAACCGCTCATGACGGCCGCGGCGGATGACGCCGGGGAAGGCTGACTTCGGCGCCCGTGACATCCCCGCCGTCCTGCCCGTCGCAGTCAACCCACACGCACCCGCCCTGTTCCCGGCGACTGCCGGGGCGCTGGAGCGTCGGAGCGGGCCGCCGGGGCGGGCCTCGCCGGGAGTACGGTGGAGAGACCGAGGGCATGCCGTGCACCGCCTCCGACACCGGTGCCGTTCTCGGGGATCGACGACGCCGGGGCGGCCTTCGCCCGTGCCCGGGGCTGGGTTGCTCATGCCCGCGCACGTGTTCCTCCCGACGCCCCTGACCCTCCCCGCGCTCCAACCCGCACGGGGCAGGCCGCGTACTCGCCTGCCGGACTCGAACTCGGACTCGAACTCGGCGAAGGCCGAGCGCCGCTCGTCGCCCGAGGTGGCGGAACGCGTCCGTCCGCTGACCCGTGGGCAGGTCGCCGACCGGCTGCAGGAGCTGGGTGATCTGTACGCGGAGACCTCCGGTGGTGACGCGTGGGCATGGAACCAGGCGCGTGCGACGTTCCTCGTCCATCTCGCGGCCGACGCCCGACGGCCGGGGTTCTCGCTGCTGATCGCCGAGACCACCGCCCTGGCCGGATACGCCTACGGCTTCCCCGCGACCGGCGCCGGCCCGTGGTGGGCAGGGTCCGGCGGACACGTCGGAGCGAGTCTGCTCCGTCGTACCGCCTCCGGCGGTCTCTTCGTCGTCTCCGGAATCGTGGTGCCGCCTCGCGTGCGCCGGGAGTACAAGGACCAGGTCTGGAACCTCGCCCGGCGCCTGCAGCGGCGGTTGCTCGCCGGCCACGGCGCAGCGCTCGGCGTCACGCTGGTGGACGCCCGGGACGACAGAACGGTGGAGACCATGCGGTCCTGGGGCTGGCGTTACGCAGGGGACGGCACCCTCCCGGCCGTGCCGCTGACCGAGCCGCCCGGTCCGTTCCGTGTTCTGGTACTGGCTCCGGGGACGTGAGCGGCCGCCTCCATGGATCACACCTCGGCGGCCCGGACGGACCTGGAGTCCCCGAAGGGCAAGGCGCTGCCTGCCGCGACGGTGACGGCGGACGGGACCTTCTCCTTCACCGACGTCCCACCCGCGGGCAGCAAGGTCACCTACCAGGTCTCCTACGCCGGCGACGCCGATCGCACGGCCGCCTCCGCCTCCGGCACGGTCGAGGTTCCGCCGGCGCCTGGCGGCCGGCCGGGTACGAGTACTTCAGGCTCGACTCCAAGGGCAGGTCGGTGGTGGAACTGCGGGGCACGCACCAGACCGGCCACTCGATGCGCGTGCGGTCGTCCTACATCGACAACTCCTCGAACGACACCGTGAACTCGACCACGCACGGCCCCTGGAAGTACTTCACCTTCACCACCTGAGGCCGCCCCCAGACCTGAACCCCCGGTTCAAGGACGGCTCGTCCCCTCAGCCCCGATAGGCGGCGGTGCCGACACGTGACCTTGCGCGAAGGGCTCAGCGCACCGGGAAGCCGAAGGAGTACCCCTGCTCCTTGAGGCGGGGGAGGATCCGGCGCAGGGCGGCCACGGTCTCGGAGCGGTCGCCGCCCGCGTCGTGGAAGAGAACGGTCGGCCCGTTGGGCAGTTCCCGCTCCACGGTGGCGACGATGGCGTCCGTGCCCGGCTGCTCGAAGTCCTTGGTGTCCACGTTCCAGCCCAGCGGACGCATCCCCCGGGAAGCGGCCAGCTTGCGGCTGTAGGGAGTGAAAGCACCGCCGGGCGCCCGGTAGTACATCGGCGCCACGCCCCCGGACGCTTCGGTGATCATGCGTTCGGCGTCGAGTATCTCCCGCGACTGGTAGGCCTCGGACTTCTTGTCCATGGTGGTGTCGTGCGACACCGAGTGGTCGCACAGCCGGTGCCCGGCCGCGACCACCTTCTTCACGAGGTCCGGGTGGGCCTGCGCCTGCGTCCCCACCATGCAGAACGTGGCCTTCACCCCGTACTCCCGCAGCACGTCGAGCACCTGAGGGGTCCACACCGGGTCGGGGCCGTCGTCGATGGTGATGTTCACACCGCGCGCTCCCTGGTCCGAGGCGTGCGCGATGGTCACCGAGACCGGCTTGACGGCACTGCGCAGCGTGGCGGACGCGGTCGTCCTCGCCTTCGGCGACGCGACGCCGACGACACCGGCCTGCGCGGTCCATATCGAGGCACCGGCGGCGAGCACCGTCACACCGAGCGCCGCACCGAGCACCTTGCCGTACCAGCCCCGCCCGCCGCCGTGCCGTGCCATGTCCGCCCCGCTCTCCCGTAGTTCCTCACCGGTCCTCGGTCATCTTGCGACCACATGACAGGACGACGGACGGCGGCCTGGCGATGCGTCCGTTACCGATCACGGACAATCCCAGGGGAGTTCGCGGACAACTCGGCGCGCGGCGGCCGGGAGCGTCGGGAAGGGCCGTCCGGACACGCTCGTTCGGAGCGCGGCCGGACGGCGTGTGCAGGACCGACGTCAGCGCATGGGTCGGGGCACGGGTCAGCCCACGGTCATCCGCACCGGGACCACCGGACAGGTGTACGGCGTGTCCGTGCCGACGGCCAGCGCGGCCGTGTACGTCCCCGTCCTGTCGACTGTCGCGACGGAGGCGTCCAGGCGAACGGTGACGGTGACGCGTGCGCCTGGGCGCAGCTGGACGGTGGCGGGGGCGGCGGTGAGCCAGGGCACGTCGGCGGCCGGGACGCAGTCGTCGAGGCCCGGCAGCCGTTCGACGGCCGGGGTGGCGTCGAAGACGCTGCGGGCGCCGCCGACGTGGAAGAAGCCGCACGCGCCGCCGCCCCGGTAGAGGGCGTTGGCGGAGGGCGGCAGGCCGGTCCAGGTGCGGGCGGCGGGGTCGTAGGCGAAGCCGCCGTCGGTACGGCCGCCCATCAGGTCGCTGGTACCGCCGGAGACGAGGAACCGTCCGTCGACGGCGGTGTAGGCGGAGCCCCACAGGTCGGTCGGCAGGTCCGGGATCCGGGTCCAGTGGGCGGAAACGGGTTCGTAGACGTAGGCGTGCCGGGTGCCGCCGGTCGCCGTGTAGCCGCCCGCGCAGTACAACTGGCCGCCGACGGCCCCGCAGCCGAGCCAGGAGACGGGCTCCGGGTACGGCGTCGTGGTGCCCCACGTGTCGGTGGCCGGGTCGTAGACCTGGACCGTGGTGGTGCCGCAGCCGGACGAGGCGCAGCCGCCGACCAGGTACCACTTGCCGTCCAACGTCGCCGAGCCGGCGGCGGCGTACGGTGTGGCCGCCCGGGCGACGCTGGACCAGGTGTGGTGTTGCGGGTCGTAGACCTCGGTGGCGGCGACGGGGGTGCCGGTCGCGTCCCAGCCGCCGGTGACGTAGAGCCGCCCGCCGAGGAAGGCGGCCTCGGGGGCCTCGCGCGGGGTGGCCGGGCCGCCGGGGATCGCCGTCCAGGCGGCGCTGGCCGGGTCGTAGACGTTCCCGCCGTCCAGCAGGGAGGTGCCGTCGATGCCGCCGACCGAGTAGACCCGGCCGTCCGGGCCGGTCGCGACCGCGTTGTCCATGACGGCGGTCGGGTAGTCGGTGACCTCGGTCCAGGCGGAGGCCGCCGGCGCCGCCGCCTCGGTGCCGGATGCGGTGGTGGTGGACTTGGCCGCGGTCAGCGGCAGGGGACTGTAGTCGCCGGGCACGTACTGCGCGGCGGGGTCGGTGACCGTAGCGGCCGGGATGTCACCTGACCGCTCGGTGAGCGTCACGGTCAGCGGTGCCGAGCCGGTGTTGCGCAGGGTGAGCCGTGCCGTCGCCGTCCGTCCCCGGTGCACGGTCCTGGTGACGGACGCCGGGCCGACCGCCAACCGGCCGGCGCGCAGCACCGGTCGGAGGCGGCTCGCGTGGTCGGCCCGGACCCGGACCGTCCTGGTCGTCGTGGTGTAGTGGCCGGCGGCCGTGGTGATCCGCTGCCGGCCGGTCCCGGGGACGAAGAGCGCGTACGTGCCGTCCCCGGCCGTCGTCGCCGATGCGCCGCCGGGAGCGGTGACCGAGGCTCCGGGCACCGCCGCGCCGGTGTTCCGGTCCGTCACCGTGCCGTACAGCAGCCCGCCCCGGACCGGGGCGCACCGCACGCCGCCGAAGGTGACGTCGTCGACCTGCCAGTAGTAGGCGTTGTGCGCGGTGTAGCGGAACCGCAGCCGTACCGCGGACTTCCCTGCCGCGTCCGGCAGGCTCAGCGCCTGGACGCCGGGTCCGGCGTTGACCGTGTCCCGGTGCCAGACCGTGGACCAGGTCCGGCCGCCGTCCGTGCTGAGGTCGACGTCCGCGCGGGAGTCGTCGTCGAACTTCCTGTAGAAGGTGGCGAAGCGGACCGCGGCCGTGTCGTAGCCGGTCAGGTCCAGTACGGGTGAGAGAAGCGAGGTGTTCTCGTCGTCGCCGTAGTGGTCGCTGTCGGCGATGGCGAAGCCGCCCGAGCCGCCGGTGAGGTTGTCGCGTGCGCCCGGGTCGTCGAAGACCCAGGTGTGTCCAGCGTCGGCGCCGGTGACGGTCCAGCCGTCCGGAGCCGACGTCCCGTCGAAGGTCTGGCTCGGGGCGCTGAACGTCTGCCGGTAGCCGGGCGCCACGCAGGACGCGGCGTCGACCCGGACGGCGAAGTCCCGATGCCCCGCCCCGGTCCCGGTCGTCACGTCGGCCGTCGTCACCTGGTAGCCGGTGTAGACGGGGTCGACCTGGAGGGTGAGGGCGCTGTTGGCCGGCAGCCGCAGGGTGTAGCGGCCGGTCGCCGGGTCGGTGTACGTCCGGGTCGACGGCTCGCCCGCGACCTGGACGCCCGCGGAGAGCGGCCAGTCGTGCCCGGAGCCGTCCCGGATCCGCCCGGTGTAGGTGACCAGCGGCTGCTCGGTGAGCGTGAAGTCGCGGCTCGCGGCCTGGCCGTCGCCGATCTCGACGCCGGCCGAGACGGCGCTGCCGTAGCCGAACCGCGCGGCCGTCACGTCGTACGTCCCCGCCGGCAGCGTCATGTCGTACGTGCCGTCGGCGGCGGTCGTCGTGGCGTCGGCGCCCGCCGTGACGCGGACGCCGGCGAGCCCGGTGCCGGTGTCCGGGTCGGTGACCCGGCCGGTCAGCTCGCCGTAGGGGCCGGTGGTGAAGGCGGTGGTGCCGTCGGGGGTGCCGAGGCCGGTCGGGCCGTCCCAGCCGGTGCCGGAGGTGCACAGATAGGCGGTGTCGCAGGTGCCGTTGGTGCCGGTGGCCACGTCGTGGAGGGCGCCGGTGTGGGCGTACGGGTAGGCGTTGGGGTACGTCTTCGCACCCGGCTTCCCGGCGAGGGCGTAGGTGGCGGCGATGAGCGGGGCGGACGCGCTGGTGCCGCCGTACACGCCCCAGCCGCCGTCCTCGTACGTGTTGTAGACGCTGACGCCGGTCGCCGGGTCGGCCACCGCCGACACGTCGGCGACGGCGCGGTTCGCGCAGCCCCGGTCGGTCTGGAAGGAGGGCTTGGCCTGGTAGGCCGAACAGCCGCTGCCCGCGCCGGTCCAGGCGGACTCGCTCCAGCCGCGGGTCGTGGAGGTGTCCCGGGCGAGCGAGGTGCCGCCGACCGCGGTGACGTAGGGGAGGGAGGCCGGGTAGCTGGTGCCGTAGCCGTTGTCGCCGGTGCTGAACGTGATGGCCACACCCGGGTGCCTGTAGTAGGCGTCGCCGGGCAGGTCGCCGATCGCGCTCTCGCTCGCGCCCCAGCTGTTGGAGACGTACGCGGCGCCGAGCGCGACCGCCGTGTTCTCGGCCTCGCCGAGGCTGTCGATGCTCGGCTCGTCGGCCTCGACCAGCAGGATGGAGCACTGCGGGCAGGCGGCGCTGACCATGTCGAGGTCGAGGGCGATCTCCCCGGCCCAGCCCCCGTCGGGCTGCGGGTAGTCGGTGCCACCGCGCTGGTCGGCCTTGCGGAAGCAGCCGCCCGCTGTGGTGCAGGGCGGCAGGCCGAACTGACTGCGGTAGACGGCCAGATCGGCCTCGGCGTTCGGGTTGTCGTAGGCGTCGACGATCGCCACCGTGGCGCCGGCCCCGGCCGTGCCGGAGGGCAGGTCGTAGGCGCTCTGGAGGTCGGCGGGGCCCAGCCCCGCCGGTGCCGCGAGGGGCTGCAGGCCCTTGGCCTGCCGCCCCATGTCATCACGGGCGAGCGCGAAGCAGGACGCCTCGCCGGGGCGACTCGGGCGCGCGCAGAGGGCGCGGGTGCCGGGCGCTGCGGTCGTGTTCGTTGCCGTTGCCGATGGCGATGGAGGGGTGCCGGTGTCGGCCGCGGCGGACGGTGCCGCCAGGGTCAACGCCAGCAGGCCGGCCAGAAGGGCGGGCAGTACCGCCGACCGCGCTCTGGGCTTTCTCATCCGGTCCGCTCTGGTCATCCGCGTTTCCCAGACCTTCCGTGGGGGAGAAGGAGCAAGGCCGACCAAGCGTAGGGCATGTGCATGTCAGGTGTGTTTCTCGTGAACGACGAGGGCCCGTTCCTGTGGCCGGAGTGTTGCATGTCCTCTTCACAAGAAGCTGATCAGTGAAGGGGCTTGGCGCTGTTGCTTTCACCTTCGAAACCCCGTGGCGGCCTCGCCCGCCCTCACTCGTCCTCGCCTGACCCGTCCCCCGTCATCTTCTTCGCGGTCCTGCAGGAGGATCGCTGGCCTCCGGGCCCGGCATGACTGTTCCCCCCTGTCGAACGGATGCCCTGGGGGGTGGTGTCACCGGGCCCGGGAGGCGCCGTTGGAGACGCTGATGAGAGGTCCGACTACCGCTTGGTCTGGCGCAATGCCCGGCCGTTTGCGGGCGGCAGGTCTGCATGACGTGGATGCGCGCATACGACGCCGACGCCCTGGCCGGCATCGCACGAACCCCGTTCGGGAGGATGGGCTGGACGACATCGACGACGTGGGCGTCTTCCTCGGCCTGGACGTCGGCAAGAGCACCCACCACGGGCACGGCCTCACCTCGGCCGGCAAGAAGGTCTTCGACAAGCAGCTGTCGCCCGGGCCGCCGGCTGCAAGGTGGCCTACCTGCCCGGACTCTCGATGCGACGGATCGCCGGCCTCTACCCGGGCAAGGCGAAGACCGACGCGAAGGACGCCGCGGTGATCGCGGACGCGGCCCGCACCATGCCGCACACCCTGCGCCCGCTTCAACTGACCGACGAGATCACCGCCGAGCTGACCGTGCCGGCCGGCTTCGACCAGGACCTCGCCGCCGAGGCCACCCGCACCTCCAACCGGATCCGCGGCCTGCTCGCCCAGTTCCACCCCAGCCTGGAACGCGTCCTCGGCCCCTGACTGGACCACCCCGCGGTGACCTGGCTGCTGGAACGCCACGGATCCCCGGCCGCCCTGCGGAAAGCCGGTCGCCGCAGGCTCGTCGAGGTGGTCCGGCCCAAGGCCCCACGCATGGCCGCCCGCCTCATCGACGAGGTCTTCGATGCCCTCGACGAGCAGACCGTCGTGGTCCCGGGCACCGGCACCCTCGACGTCGTGATCCCGTCCCTGGCCCGCTCGCTCGCTCTCCGCCGTCCACGAACAGCGCAGGGCCCTGGAAGCACAGATCGGACAGCTGTTGGAGGCTCACCCTCGTTCCGCGGTCCTGACCTCGCTTCCGGGGGTCGCGGTCAGGACCGCCGCCACCTTGCTGGTCACCGTCGGCGACGGAACCAGCTTCCCCACCGCCGCCCACCTGGCCTCCTACGCCGGCCTTGCCCCGACCACCAAGTCGTCGGGAACGTCGATCCACGGCGAACACGCGCCCAGAGGCGGCAACCGGCAGCTCAAACGCGCGATGTCCCTGTCCGCGTTCGCCGCCCTCCACGATCCCGCCTCCCGCACCTACTACGACAAATGCCGAGCCAGAGGAAAGACCCACACGCAAGCCCTCCTCCGGCTCGCCCGCCGACGGATCGACGTGCTCTTCGCGATGCTCCGCGACGGCACCTTCCACGAACCCGGAACCCCACGCCTCGCTTGACGAAAGACATAGAGGCACCCCTCCCCCGCGAACATCGGCTACGAGACCCCGTACTCGTTTCTTCCGCGGCCCTCCGCCGGGCAGCCGTGTTGGCGGTCGCCGTTCCCGTCGCCGGAACCAGCCTGACCGCTCCGTCCGCCTTCGCCGCCGACAAGGCCGTCTCGAAGACCGCCGCCACCGTGCTCGACCCGGCCGCGCAGCAGATCGCGGACAACCTGAACACGCGCAGCCAGGACACGCGCCTGGGCAGCACGCTCTGCGGTGTCGTCATCGACGCAGCGTCCGACAGGCAGGTCTGGGGCCATGACGCGACGACCGCGCTGATGGCCGCCTCACATACCAAACTCGGCACCTCGACCGCCACGTTGACCGTCCTCGGCCCCGACCACCGCTTCACCACGAAGGCCGTCCACGGCGACGGCAGACCTCACCGAGATGGCCAGAACCGCCGTCGCCGGGCTGAAGAACGCGGGTCCCGCCTCGGCGCAGGTCCATGTCGACGACAGCCTCTTCCCCGAGCCCACCCTCGCGACCGGCCGGAACGACGGCCGCTCCCCCGCCTCCATCGCGCCGGTACGGGCTCTTGTGGTCGACGGCAACCACGTGACCGGCACCGACCCGGCCGCTCGGCCACCTTCGAGGACGGCACAGCGGTGTCGTGCGCGAGGTGCTCGGCCGGTACGTCATCTCGCTCGACAACGACGAGATCCACGACGGCAGCGGGCTGTCCCGCGCCGACGGCGGACGCCGGACTGCGGACGTCCAGGCCGGCCTGGACGGTGTGGCCGACGGCGGGTCCGTGGCGGGTTCGCCGGTGCGGGGGCCTTCCCGATGCCGGCCGGGAGGCTCTGGGGCTGTCGGATCAGAACGGACCGTGAAGACTGCCCAGCCTGTCGGTCAGGCGCAGGTTCTCGGAGTAGTCGACGGGGCAGGCGATCACGGAGACCGAGTTGTCGTCGAGGGCGCGGCGCAGTGTGGGCAGCAGTTGGCCGGCGGTCTCGATCACGTAGCCGCGTGCACCGAAGCTCTCGGCGTAGGCGACCAGGTCCGGGTTGGTGAACCGGGTGTGGCTGTGGCGGCCGAGTTCGAGTTCCATCTTCCAGGTGATCAGGCCGTATTCCTCGTCCACCAGGACCAGGACGACCAGCGGGACGCGTTCACGGACGGCCGTCTCCAGTTCCTGGGAGTTCATCAGGAACGAGCCGTCCCCCATCATCGCCAGGACCCGCCGGTCCGGCCGGGCCAGCTTGGCGGCGATGGCACCCGGCAGTGCGAACCCCATCGTGGACAGGCCGTTGGAGACCAGGCAGGTGTCCGGTTCGTAGGTGGGGTAGAGACGGGACATCCACATCTTTCCGGCGCCGGTGTCGGCGAGCACGATGTCGTGGCGGTCCAGCGCGGTGCGCACATCGGTCACGACGCGCTGCGGCACCAGGGGAAACGCGTCGTTGTCACGTCCGTACTGCAGCTCTTCGTCGAGCAGGGTGCGGATCTTCTCGCTGCCTCCCGAATCGTAGGAGAGTCCCTCGGGCAGTGCCGCCGCGAGCGCGTCCAGCGCCTGGGAGAGGTCACTTTCGACACCCACGGTGACCGGGTAGTGGGTGTCCACCTCGGCGGGGAAGCGGTGGATGTGAACGATCCGCTTGTCGCCGTTCGGGTTGATCTTGGCCGGGTCGAACTCCTGGATCTCGTAGCCCACGCAGAGCAGCACATCGGCCGCGTCGAAGCCGAAGTTGCCGTAGTCGTGGCGCATGAAGCCGACCGCGCCGAGGGCGTTCGGATGGTCGTCGGGAAAGACGCCCTTGCCGTGGAAGGTGGTCGCGACCGGGATGTCCAGCCGTTCGGCGAACCGCACCAGGGCGGCCGAGGCCCCGGCTCGGGCGGCGCCATGGCCTGCCAGCACGACCGGGTGCCGGGCAGCCGCGAGCACCTCGGCCGCCCGTGCGATCTGGGAGGGTGACGGCGCGTCGGCCCGCACCGTGTCGATCTGCAGGGGCGCCAGCGGCCCGGCGGGACGCTCCGCCTCGACGTCCTCCGGGACCGCGAGGAACACGGCGCCGGGCCGTTCGCCCTGCGCCGTCTTGAACGCCTTGCGGGTCATCTCCGGCACCGCGTCCGGACACTCGATACGGGCCGACCACTGGGTGACGGGAGCGAACATCGACACCAGGTCGACGACCTGGTGCGACTCCTTGTGGATGCGGCGCAGGGAGCCCTGGGCGGCCAGGGCCACCAGCGGCGCGCTGTTCGTCATGGCGTCCGCGGTGCCGAGCAGCAGATTGATCGCGCCGGGCCCCAGCGTGGCCGAACACACACCGGCCCGGCCGGTCAGCCGCCCGTAGATCTCCGCCATGAACGAGGCGGCCTGTTCATGACGTACCAGGACATACCGGATCCCGGAGCCGTTCAGCGCGTCGACGAAACGGATGTTCTCCTCACCAGGGATGCCGAAGACGTACTCCACGCCCTCGGCCCGCAGACAGCGCACCAACAGGTGCGCGACGTCATCCACTGCTGCAGTGTCCCGCGACCCGGTCGCGCCTTCGGTGCCCATGGGGCGACCGTAGGCACGCCCCGTCCGCCTCGGCCACCTGTCGGCCGCCGCCCGGGGACCGGTGACGGGTACCGACCCGTGCCGGAGCTCAAGCACCGCCGAGGCCGTTCGGAGGTGCTGTGGTGGCGCCTTCCGCGGTCGGCCCGCACGCTGGATCCGGATGTGGACCCGCCGCCGGACACCGAGCGGCGGCAGGCTCAGGGAGGACCATGTGACCACTTCGTCGCCCGCCACCGACGCACCGCCGGCCCGGTACGACGACCTGCGGGCCCTGGTGATCAACTGCACCCTCAAGCGGTCGCCCGGCACGAGCAACACGCAGGGACTGATCGACCGCAGCACCGCCATCATGGACGCACAGGGGGTACGGGTCGACGTCCTACGGGCCGTGGACCACGACATCGCCACCGGTGTGTGGCCCGACATGACGGAGCACGGCTGGGCGACGGACGCCTGGCCGGACCTGTACCAGCAGGTCCTGGCGGCCGACATCCTGGTGCTGGCGGGCCCCATCTGGCTGGGTGACAACAGTTCCGTGATGAAGCGGGTGATCGAACGCCTCTACGCCTGCTCCAGCCTGCTCAACGACGCCGGCCAGTACGCCTACTACGGAAGGGTCGGCGGCTGCCTGATCACCGGCAACGAGGACGGCGTCAAGCACTGCGCCATGAACGTCCTCTACAGCCTGCAACACCTGGGGTACACCATCCCTCCCCAGGCGGACGCCGGATGGATCGGCGAGGCCGGCCCCGGACCGTCGTACCTCGACCCCGGCTCGGGCGGTCCGGAGAACGACTTCACCAACCGCAACACCACCTTCATGACCTGGAACCTGCTCCACCTGGCCCGCGCGCTGAAGGACCTCGGCGGCATCCCCGCCTACGGCAACCAGCGCACCGTCTGGGACGCCGGCTGCCGCCGCGACTACGAGAACCCCGAGCACCGGTAGCGGGATACCTTCGCGGGAGCGCCCGAAGCCCGTACCGGCTGTTGGGGCGACCGCGGTACCGAAAGCCACCGCTCGTACCCGAACGGCGTCGCAGCGCATCGGGCGGCCGCCCCGCACCCGGGGCCGTTCCCACCCGGTTCCGCGGCAGTCCCGTCCGCGGACCTCGGCACTCGAAGCCGGCTCCGGCGGGCCCCTGCTCCACTCGGTCCACCGCGGCCTGCCCTCCAGCTCGCCCTTGCCGCGCAGGCGGCGATCCGCATGACGACGTCCGGCGGTGAGCCACCGGGACGTGGTCCGCCATCGAGCCGTACGCACCGGTTTCGACAACGGCGCGTACACAGGGAGCCCCGGACGGCCCGGGGCTCCCCTTCCGCACGCCTGGTCAGGGTTTCGCAAGCGCTCCGATGTCACCGCCGGGGGATCGGCAGGCTGCGGGCTCAGACACCGTTACGCCGTCGGCAGATGCGATGGAACAGCAGGCCGGCGGCATCTTTCAGCACACGTGAACGGTCGCGGTGCGGGTCCTGCCAAGCACTCGTGCCCTCCACGAGGCGAAATCCGCCGAAGAGCCCTCGAAAGCAGCAACCCCAGTCGCTGGCCTGGGGTTTCGTCATGGCGGGGATGACGAGAACCGAACTCGCGCTGTCAGCACTGGCCGCCCCGCGAGGGCTGGTGCGCACCGGCCGAGTGCCTGAGCGAACGGGCTCCGTGCTCGGCTCGGCCGGGACGCATGTCCCGTTCGGGGAGCGCTTCGCAGGTGGGGAGCGTCAACGTGGGGTGACTCGGCAGCATCCCCCGTGAGACGGAAGAGGGTGCCGCCCGGCCGCGCCGAGCCGCAGGGTACGGGTCATGTCCGCCTTGACCCACGCCCGAGCCGCAGGCCCGGAACGCCACGGCGGTGGTTCCACGGCTGATGGTCGTTTCTCTACGGTCCGTCGTGAGGCTCCGCGTCAGAGGCGGACCGGTGTGAGGGAAACGGACAGTTCATGAGCTCGGGCAGCGATGTGTTCCCCGTCTTCGACCCCGTGACGGCCGAGTGCACGGGCCACAAGGAACGCGACCGTGTCCACGCGGAGGGCGACTGGCACCGCGGGGTCCACGCCAACGTCGTACGGCCGAACAGCCTGGGCACCTTCGACATCCTCGTCCAACGGCGCTCCGGCCACGTGGACCTGGCCGGCGGGCAGTACGACCAGAGCCTGGCCACCCAGATGACCGACCAGGACGGCCTGGGGTCCATGCGTTGAGGGAGCGCCGGAGGCCAGGACATGCGCCGGCCTCCTCGCCTCCCAGCCGAGGGAACGCACCAGTGCCGAACTCGCCGACTGGGCGTCCCCGGGCACCGGCAACGGTGGCGGCCCCGAGACCATCGACATCATGCGCGACCTCCACACGAAGGCCGGCCGCACGGGCGGCCGGGGCCGACGCCACTTCTGCGAGGAGACGTCCACACAGCACCGACCGGCCCCGCCGAGGGAACGGGAAGCTGAGTGCTTCCACTGGGCGAACGCCCTGACCCATCGAGCGACATTGCAGGTCCGTCACCTCCCGCCGACTGGCTCTGCACCCCGCCCCGGGACTTCGTGCCCTCCACGTGCCCGATCTTCCGAAGCTCCACCTGCCGAGACGCCACCAAAAGACCCACCAATACACAAGCCCCAGGCCGTTGACCTGGGGCTTCAAGAAGAGCGGGTGACGAGAATCGAACTCACGCTCTCAGCTTGGGAAGCGACGGCGCCTGCAACGGCTGAACGCCTCTGACCAGCACGGATACTTGGATCTCGAAGTGATCGTGTGCGTCGGATTGCACCGCTGTTGACCGTGGTTTTCCGCTCTTACGGGCACGCGGAGGACACGGAGTCCCAGAAGGGGGGAGGTCGACGCCACTGAGGGGGCACCTGGGCGCGGTTCGCCCGGTGCGGGGGTCAGCTGCCGACGTGGCGTTGAGGCTGCACAGCACCGACGAACCTCCGGCCGAACCTCCGCATCAGATCAGAGCCTCGTGGTGCACTTGCCACCCACTACAGGCGATCCCTGAGCGGGTCGGCAAGCGGGGCGTCTCGGCCTACCTGGAGAAGGCGGCCCAGCGACAGATCGAGCGGAACAACCTGGACGAGCTGATCGCGGACTTCGACAAGGTGCACGGCCCGGCCGGCCCCGAGGCCGTGGCGGCCAAGCGGGCCGGCGCCTCAAATGCCGGGGCGCCCGCGTGAGCGGTGCCCTGGTCGTGGACAGCGAGGGCCTGGCAAAGACCGTGCAACGTGATCGGGAAATCCACGAGTGGCTGGCGGCGGCTCGCGACGCGGACCTGCCCGTGATCACCTCGGCAGCGGTGCTGGTCGAGGTGATCCACCCGAAGATCAACGAAGCCGCACTGAAGCGGACCCTGTCCCGCCTGAGCGTCGAGCCGGTGACCCAGGTCGTCGCGCAATCCGCTGCAGCCCTGCTGCGCGCAGCGGGGCTGCACGGCCACAAGTACGCAATCGACGCCATGCTGTGCGCGACCGCCCTGCAACATCCCGGCCGGGTGACGATCCTGACTTCCGATGCAGAAGACATCGCCCTGCTCACTGCAGAGCACCCACGCGTGAGTTCGGAGAAGGTTTGAGCCGAGGCGCCGTCAGGGCGTACGGAGAAAATGCCGCCCCAGTCGGAGCGGCCGAGAAACCCCAGGTAGCTGACCCGAGGCCTCAATCCGGCGCGGGCGACGAGCATCGAAGCACTCGTGGGATGTGCCACGTAGCGCAGAGTGGAACTCGCCGATGTCTGAGGCGCCCTGAAGTTCTCGGACAGCGGTCCCCATAGGATCGAAGTCCAGAACGGCGGAGAGAGCACGTGGCACAGACTCCCCGCACGCCCAGTGTTCGCTGCATGACCTGGCACGGTTCTGGCACACCTGGTCAGAGCTCCTGCGACTGAGAGCGCCACGCACTGTGGTGACGCTTCCGCGAGGGGAGGCGCTCCGCGCACGCCGCCTACCGCACGGTGACGTAATCCCCGGTCGACGACTTCGCCCCAGAGGTGGAGTTCCCGTAGTACGTCCACCGCCACGTCCCCGGCTCGGTGGCCTTCACCGTGGTCCTGAGCGCCCCCGTGCTGCTCGACGTCACCTTTTTGACCGTCGTGTACGAGGAAGCGCCCGCCGCCTTGAACTGCAGGCTCACCGTGCGGCCCGCGTACCCCTGGTACGTGTGGGTGTCCCAATTCGCCCGTGTGACCCGTCCGGTCACGGTGATCGTCTTCCCTGCCGCGACCGGCTCTGGCGAGGCGTTGACAGTGACGCGTGTGGCCCGCTTGACCTGCAACGGGAGGTTCAGGTCGTCGGTGTCCTGGGCGTCACCGGCGAGAAAGACCTGAGCGGCAGTTTTCCAGGTTCCGGCGTCCTCGTTCCCGAAGTCAACGTGCCGCGGGTCGATGTACAGCCATTCGTCGAAGTCGCAGATTCCCTTCGCCCTGTCCACGACCTCGCAGTCGCTGGTGATGACGGCGCTGTACAGTCTGTCCCCCGTGTCGGGCTTCCCTCGGTAGGGGAACACCTTCGG
The DNA here is from genome assembly GCF_014645815.1 of Streptomyces fuscichromogenes. Taxonomy (GTDB): domain Bacteria; phylum Actinomycetota; class Actinomycetes; order Streptomycetales; family Streptomycetaceae; genus Streptomyces; species Streptomyces fuscichromogenes. The sequence goes on from NZ_BMML01000006.1 coordinate 520,411, forward strand.
CCCGAAGTCGTATTTGAGCGTGGTCGTCATCCGGAAGGCCGCCCGCACCTCGACCTCCTCCTTGACCCCGATCACGATCGGCTTCCCGCTGTTCACCGTGACCCGGCTGAAGGAGACCCCGCCCTCCGCCGCCCCGGCCGGCACCGCAGCCACCCCTGTGAACACGATTGCCGCTCCACCGGCCACCACCGCGCTCCACATCGTCTTCCCCATCTTCGAACCCGTCCTTCCCCTGCCGTCCGGACCGAGCGCGTGGGCGCACCGGCCAGAGGTTCATCCCCAGCGGCCAACTGTGGGACAGGGGAGGGCGTTACGCGGTTGTACGCGGTACCGCAACGATTTGATCACCACGCCATCGCTCCGGCCCGGTTCCCGGGAGGGGCCCCCGATGGCTTCAGGGCGGCCGGGCTGGACGAGATGGTGCGGGCGGAGCGTGCGAAGGAACACGAGGGCAACGCCGCGCACCGCAAGGAGGAGTGCACCGGAAGCTAGCCGAGCGGTTGTGGTGCGCGCACCCTGCACTGGTCTGGGCAACAAACAACCCCCGGGTCATCGACCTGGGGGTTTCTCCTGGAGCGGGTGACGAGAATCGAACTCGCGCTCTCAGCTTGGGAAGCGACGGCGCTTGGGCGTCCGCGTTGCTTCTGACCTGCCCATACGCCGATTCAGCGGCAGCCTCGCCAGGGCCGGAGGTGCCTCTGTTGACCGTGGTTGTCCGCTCTTATGGGCACGCTATGGGCACGACGCCGCAGCGGGGCTGGCCAATTGGGCTCGACCCTACAGACTTCGGCCCCTACGACGAACAGTCTGGTGCCAGGCGTCGCGTAACGCTGTGGCGCGAGGGCAAGAAATGCGACCAGTTGGGTACTGATCTCGGAAAGCCTGACACTTGGGGTCAGGAGGCCATGTGATGCGGTGGTTCGCCGTGGGATGTGGCGCTGTCATGGGACTGGGTGTGGCACGCCTGCTGCTTCGGCAGATTCGCGGTCTCCTATTGGACGTTGGATCCGTCATCCGTGCCTGGCGAGACCTTGCAGGCGTGTTGAGCGACGCAGCGCCGATCCACGGCAGAACACGTCGACATCGACGCTGAGGAAGTACCCCCTCGGACGGTGCGACGTGGGCGGCCTTCCTCAACCGTTTTCGCCCGTACGGCAGACATCCACTCGTTCGCTCGCGGGCGCCGGGTGAGGCTGACAGCAGCCCCGTCCACCGCGGCGCCGGCCGGGAAGAAGCGAGCGAGACCCAGATGTCCCAGAGCACCGAGGCCAAGCACGCACAGCCGGGTGCGGCCCGGTGGAAAGGCGTAGGTGAGGAATTCCCGGTGCTGAAACATGCAACCAGGGAGGCCCGTCCGCTGATCAATCCCACCGACCGCGGACCGCAGACGGCAGACCACCTGACTGTCGTCTGCCCCGTTCCGGGAGATCACAAAAGGCATCAGAGGTGACGCTGACTTCGATCTCCGCAGAGAGCAGCCTGGTGTCGGCAGCAAGGGGCATGGAGGGCTGCCGCAGGGCTCCGAGGCTCAGAGGTCCCGCCCTTCAGAAATTCACTCATCTCGGGAATTCGGCTGATGAGGCGTCAGGACGGCTGCTAGCGTCCACAAACGTCACACAGGGATACAAATACCCCGCCCGCAACAACCATTCAGGACGACTGTGAAGATCAAGCGAGTGCGCATCGAGAACTTCTGCTGTCTGCACAAGGTGGACGTGTCCTTCGAGGAAATAACCTCCTTCATCGGCCCGACAGGGGTTGGCAAGTCCACCGTGCTCCGAGCACTCGACTGGTTCTTCAATGGCGAGAAGGGTGTCGCCCTCAGCGACGACGACATCCACTCGGCGGCCGAGGACGGCCGCATCTCCGTGGAGGTGGAGTTCGACGGGCTCACGGATCACGACCGTCAGACGCTTGGGCGGTACGCGCCCGAGGGCGCCGCGAGTGTGAGCGTCTGGCGGACCTGGCAGAACGGTGAGGACAAGATCACCGGCAAGGCACTCGCGTACGCACCGTTCGAGGAGGTGCGCAAGAATGACAAGGCCATGGAGCTTCGCCGCGCCTATGAGCACTTGAGGGAGAGCGATCCGGGCCTGGGGCTGCCATCTGCCGGCACCAAGGACAAAGTCCTGGAAGCGATGCTCACCTGGGAGTTGGACAACCGCAACCGGCTCACCGAGGCCGAGGTCGAGGACACCCACTTCTTCGGCTTCGCCGGGCAGAGCAGGCTCGCCCAGCTGATCGACTTCGTGTTCGTCTCCGCCGACCTGCGGGCGTACGAGGAGGCCGACGATCAGAAGGCCACGGCACTCGGCCGCATCCTCGACCACGCGGTGGACCGCTCGCAGGCGAACGAGCAGCTCGGAGAGATCGAGGAAAATGCCCATCTGGCCCGGCAGGAGGTGCACGCCAAGGTCTACGGTCCGGTGCTGGACGAGGTGTCGGCCGCTCTCTCCGAAGAGGTTTCGAAGTTCACCACCGGACGTCAGGTGGTAGTGACTCCCACGGTCCAGGCGCCCAGGCCGGCCAGGACCACCTTCCAGGTGACCATCCGGGACGGCGCGGCCCACACTTCGGTGCACCGGCAAGGGCACGGCTTTCAGCGCGCCCTGATCATCGCGGCACTGAAGTACCTGGCGGACCGAAGGCGCCCGGCCGACGGAATGCGGACGTTGTGCCTGGCCATCGAGGAGCCCGAGCTGTTCCAGCACCCCCCTCAGGCTCGAACCTTTGCGAAGGTGCTTCGCGAGCTGATCGCCGCGTCGCCGCAAGGGCGTACGCAGGTCATGCACGCGACCCACAATCCGGTCTTCATCGACCCGAAGGGCTACCACCAGATCCGACGTCTGTGCCGCGCTGTCAGTGAGGAGCATCCCGCCACCGAGGTGTGGCAGGCCACGGAGGAAGACCTGTGCAGGGCCCTCGACGGGCTCGTGGACAAGAAGTCGATCCGGAGCAGGACCGAGGGGACGCTGGGAGGCGCGCTGGCTGAGGGCTTCTTCGCCCACGCCGTGGTGCTGGTCGAGGGCCGTGGGGACGAGGGGGTCATCACCGGGTGCGCCGAGCGGTCCGGTATCAACCTGGGGGCAGAGGGCATCAGCGTCATCGAGGTCCATGGCAAGGACAACATCATGATCTCCGATGCGCTGTTCAGCGCCTTGGGCGTCCCGTGCTACGTGGTGTTCGACGGTGACTCCGGCATGGAGGAGCGCAAGCGGGAGTCTGTGAGCCACTTCATTCCAGAGCAGCGTCAGGAGAAGGAACAGGAATTCGAGCGGCAGGCACGAGTGAACCGGGCCAAGAACGCGAACCTTCTCCAGTACCTGGGGACGACGCCGGCCTCCCAGCCCGCCGACGACTCAACCGGCCGATACACCGCCTTCGAGGACACTCTGGAGACCTACCTCGACCAACACTGGCCGACCTGGGAGGAACGCCGCCAGGAACTCATCCGTGCCGGCGAGGGCATCGACGGTAAGAACGCGGCAACGTACCTGGAGACGACGCGGACGGTCACTGCTGAGCCGCCGTTCCTGCTCCACGCCCTGCTGGAGAACGTCCGCGCGCTGACCGGCCGACGATAGTTGCCAGGTGCGGGGGCCGAAAGTCACAAGCGTGCCAGCTCGCTCAACGTCTCTCGATACATCGCGGGAGTCCTGCGCCTGCTTCGGTCCCACCTCCTCCTACTTCCTGTAGCGTCCTGAGGCGCACAACTGGGACGCTGGCGGGTAGAAGATCTCGCGAGGAACGGAGGGAGCGGACAATGGCGTACTCGACTCGTATGGCTGCAGCTCTCTCTGGGGCCACCACCGGGCAACTGCGCTCATGGCGGCAGGACCGAGGCAATGGACCCATCCTCTGCCCTGAGCTTGCAACCAAGCCCGCTCTGTACTCCTTCAGGGATGTGCTGGCCCTACGCGCGTTCGCGATCCTCCGGCAAGACGTATCGCTGCAGAAGATCCGCAAGGCTCTGGCCACGCTGAAGCGATTCGGTGAGTTCGAGCATCTGTCCAGATACTCCCTGGTCGCCGAGGGCGACTCCATCGTCCTTGTGGGTGACACCGAGGACGACCATGCAACGGACCTCGTCAAGCACCCTGGGCAGCGGGTCATCGCAACCATGGACGACATCCTCCAGGAGTTCGCGCCCCGCGCCGGCGTCGTAGTTCCACACCTTCTGCGACCCAAGCAGCACGTCAGTGTGGACCCGGAGACGCAAGGAGGTCAGCCGGTGATCACCGGCACTCGCGTCCCGTTCGACGCCGTCGCGGAGCTGGTGGAGGATCGCGTCCCTCCCGAGAAGATCGCCGACTACTACCCCGGCGTGACAGCTGAGGCCGCCCGCGATGCGGTGTCCTTTGCCCTGTATGTGGACAGCTACAGCCCAGGACCGCGCGCCGCCTGATGCGAATCCTCATCGACGAGAACGTCCGGTGCAGATGCTGGAAATGCTCAGACGACTACTGCCCGAGCATGAGGTACGTCATGTCAGCGAAATCAAGTGGACGGGGAAGAAGGATCTCGCCTTCCTCCCCGACGCCGCGAAGAAAGGCTTCGAAGCCTTCCTCACCAAAGACGGACGTCAGCTGGACCCGGGGTCCGCAGCTAATCGGGTTTCTGGGTCTTGGGTGAGGTCGGACTTGCTGGTCAGCGGTGTGGCAGT
>NZ_BMML01000007.1 GCF_014645815.1 Streptomyces fuscichromogenes
AAACGGCGGGGCCACAGCCCCTGAAAACTGCCCAACACTCAGAACAAGCACCGTTGCAGTACTAAGTAGTACGCCGAAGGGCGGCAGCCACGTTCGTACGCCAATGCTGTCCGACCTGCCGTGCAGAATGGCGTTCGCACACATCTCGGAGACGACGAGCAGCACGGTGTCGACCAGGTCGTCCGGCATCCGGCGGTAACGGCACCAGGCCCGCGCGACCCGCCGTGCCTCTCTGACGCTCGCCGCAGCCGCCGGCATCGCGATGTCGAATCCGTCCGTCACGAGGTATCGGACAGGAACAAGAAACGACGCCGCCGACAGGCTCGACAATCCGGCAGGTTCTAAGGGCATTGTGGTGACTCCCTGGCTTCTGTGCTCGGTTGAGCACTCTCAGCGAAGTAGGCGATCAGAGTTCACCCACCCCAGGTAGCTCCGCCATGACTTGCGGCGTGGCTTCTTCGGTGCTCCCGGGCGACTGAAGTGGCCTCGGGGTAGCTTTGAAGTGGCTTCTGCTCGGGGGAGGTTGCCCCTGGCAGTATTGGCGGTATCCCCTTCCAGAGAAGGGATCGATTCGTAGGCCGACCGCCTGCGTCTCGCAGACTGGGGGCGGAATGAGGACTGAGCCGAGGACGCTGCTCGCATGGCTGTGCGGCCGGGACAAGGTCACCTACCGCCGCTTCGCGCAGGACTTCACCAAGCACGGTGGGCGGATCTTCGGGAACGGCAGTGCCAGTCCGACATGCGGCGAGACGCAGTTCCGGCGGTGGACGGGCGGTCAGTTACAAGGGCTGCCAGTCCCCGAGGCCTGCCAGATTCTTGAGGCAATGTGGCCGGGCTACACGGCTGAGCAGCTCTTCGGACCGCCTCCGAAGACAGATCCCCAGGCACCCGCGAATGACCTGGAAGAACGAGTTCGAATGACCGCAGAAGAAGCCCTTGAAGGCGCCGACGCTACTGCTTCGGCGTCCATCTCCGACAACTCTATTGACGAACTACGCGACCAGGTGGAGACCGAAGCCCGCAGGTATCACCTGATGCCGCCCGCGGAGGCCTACGAGAGCGTCGACCGGCTGCGCCTGGCGATCGAACGGCAGCGGGACCGGACGCAGGTTCCCGTCCAGCAGCAACAGCTCATGATCCTGAACGGGCAGGCCGCCGCCCTTCTCGCGGTTGCCGCGTTCGATCTCGGGTACTTTCCGAGTGCCCGGAGCCTGGCGCGCACGGCCGCTGTGTTCGGCGAGACAACCCGCTTCACGCCGTTGCAAGCCTTCGCTGACGGCACGCTCGCTTACATCGCCTACCACACGGGCAATGCCACTGAGGCGGTGGCGAAAGCCGCCCGTGCTCTGTCCTACGGAGGTCTTGGCGACATGGCGCACCGACGGCACCAGGCGATCAAGGCCCGGGCCCATGCTCACCTGGGCGATGTCGACGCAGCACGAAAAGCGATCTTGCTGTCCTCTCAGGATGGTCAGGGCCACCGGGACGATCTACACGACGGGGTAGGCGGTGAGTTCGCCTTCTCCCTGGAACGCCTGGCCATGTCCACCAGCACAACGGCTCTGGTCATCGGCGACGCCGCGCAGGCCGAAGCCGACGCGCGGCGCGCCCTGGAGCTCATCGCGCAGCGGCCGAGTGAGGAGCAGTCGGCCCATGTGCGGGCAGGTGCGGCTGCCGACCTCGCCCACGCCCGCCTCATGGCAGGGGACGTGGACGGCGCGGCCGAGGCGCTGCAGCCGGTGTGGAAGGTTCCCGCGGAGAAGCGGCAGACGGGCATCGTCGTCCGCACGGCTCGCATCGGAAGGCACCTGAACCGGCCCGAGTACCACGGCTCTTCGGTCCCCAAGGAACTGCGGGAGCGGATCGAGGACTTCAACCGCGTTTCCCCACCGCACCGCATCGGCCCGCACATCGGGCTGCTCGCGATCGAGAGCTGACCTACAGAGAGGCGAGGATCTTCGCCTCTTTCTCCGAGGCGATCCCGTGTTCCGCCCACCGTGGGTGGTCCACGGGACGCCCGTCCCCGGCCCACCACCGCCACGTCTCCCGGATGGTGTCGGCGAGCGGTCGGCACCGAAGCCCCGCAGCCACCGCACGGCTGGAATCAACGGCCCACACGCCCGCGTGAGTACGCCACAGGGGCAGCTCCGTCCACTGCTTCACGCCCTGCTCGATCAGCACCGCCGGGTCGACCCATACCGGTGCCCCGGCACCGCCTGTCTCGGCGAGACAGGCTTCGAGGAAGCCGCGGAAGGTGACGCCTTCGGGGTGGGTGACGTTGAAGCCGCCTCCTGACGAACTCGCCGCTTGGTCGAGGGCGAACCTCGCCACATCTCGAACGTCTACCGGTTGGATGCGCTGCTCCGCCGGGGCGGGAGCGAGGATACGACCGCCGCGCTTGGCTCGCTCCAGCCACCAGGGCAGTCGGCCGACGTACTCGCCAGTGCCCAGGATCACCCCGGGGCGCAGCAACACCGAAGCGCTGCCGAACACTTCGGTCACGGCGCGCTCCCCGCCGGCCTTTTGGAACCCGTATTGGGTGGGGGAGCCGTCCGGGCCGGTGTAGCCGTAGGACTCATCGGCGTCCGCCGGGCAGTGGAGTAGCGGTGAGGTATCGGTGAGCGGCTGGTGGGGCCATCCCTCATACACGGACACTGTAGAGACGTGCACCCACCGGCGGGCGGCCGGGCGCAGCGCGGTCGCGGCCGCCAGGACGTCGCGCGGAGCTAGTTCGGAGCTCGATGTGTCGATCACGGCATCCCAAATCCCATGCTCGGCAAGGCGTCCCAGGTCGACGAGGCTCGTACGGTCCCCGTGAATTGCCTCTACGCCGTCTGCATCGCGGCCGGAGCGCCCGCGGTTGAAGGTGGTGACCTCCCACCGTCGCGCCAGTGCGCCCTCCACGATGTGCTTGCCCAGGAACCATGTCCCGCCCATGACCAGAAGTCTCATGGGATGATCCTGCCGTGCGGCCGGAGGCTGGGGGAAGCAGCCTCGGCCGATACTGCTGACCCGTCGTTGAGCGGAAGCGTGTCAATATTCCGCCGCTGCCGCATTCCTCAGCGGATCTTCTGCTGCTCAAGCCATTTAAGGACCTCAGTCTTCTTGTACAGAACCTTGGCGTTTCGGCCTTTACCGAGCTTATATCCCTTTAGTCCAAGTTTGGCGGCTTCTCGGTAGATCCAGCTTGCCGACATGTTCAGCATCGCTGCGAGCTCATTGGTATCTATGAGGACCGGCTCCACTCGGCGGGTCGTTCGAGGATGGGTGGGCGAGGGCTGGATGCCATCAGGAGGGCTGTTCGTGGCGTCGAGCATCGGAGTCCTTTGGATGAATATCGGACAACATCTTCCGCAGTGCGCTACTGCCACGTATCGCACCTTGGCGACACCTATGTTCCGGAGCATCCCCGGTTTCCATAACCGGGGATTCGCTGCTATATACGGTCGGTTCGCCAGCAGGTTCGATGTCCATGGCGGTCGGTCTACGGGTGTTGGGCGGATTGGTTCGCCGTGAGCCGGAATCGGATACGTCTTCACAATCGTCGGTGAGCTGTCCAACTGAGATGCGGCGGAAGCCGTCGTGAGAGCGCAGATGGGCCCGTCCGGAACCGGAGGAAGAACGTCGACCTACGGTCCGGCGCTGTCTGCCAGACGGCTCACAGCCACTCGTTGAGGATCTTGGCTGCTCTCGTGATGGAGCCCGGCAAGAGGTGCCGGTAGATCCGGTAGGTGACCTCGATTGATTTGTGTCCCATCCACTCCGCGACATCAGTGATGGGGATGCCGTGGGTAAGGCAGTTCGATGCGAAGTAGTGACGGAGAGAGTACATCGTGTACTTGACCTCTACACCGGACCGTTCGAGACACCTGTCCCATCGCCACCGCAGGGTCTGTTTCCCGTAGAAGTAATGCTGCATGTGCTGGTTGCCGGAGCCGTTTCCCTTGACAAGAAGATATCCGTTCTTGTCGGTACCGTATTTATCGGCAAAATGCGAGACGAAGTCGTGGGTCTTTCTGGGGAGCGGCACTTCGCGGAATTCTCCCCGCTTGCGGTGCTTCAGCGGTGCGGGCTGGACCTTATTGCTGTGGATCTGCTCGTTGATCCGGTAGACATCGTCAGCGACAATCGACTTGATGTTTGCGGCATGAGCTTCTCCGTTGCGATGGCCGCACCCGGACATGAGTTCAATGGCAAGTCGAAGGTCGTCGTCCTCGGCCGCGTCGCGGATGGCATTGAGCTCTTTGAGGGTCGGAATGATCACCTCATTCGGTACATAGTCGGGAGGGGCGATGTCGAGGAAGGGGTCCAGTGTGATTGCACCGCGATGACGTGCCGCGTCGATGACGAGTTTCAGGACAAGGTATGCGTTTTTCTGGCTGGCCAAGCCAACCTTGTCCAGTTCCATTCCGTTGAGCCAGTCCTCGATCACTCCGGGTGTGAATGTGCCGACGCGGCGACTCCCGACGTGCGGGTTGATCTGTGTCTTGAGGCCGCGCTCGTACTGGTCGACGGTGTTGGACTCCAGGCCGCGCTTCCGATTCGAAATGTACCGAGCCGCGAAGTCCTCGAATCGCATCTCGGCTATCTCCTGGGCTTCTGTGTTACCAGTCTTGAGCGGCCCCTTCTTCGCCTGGTAGATCTCGTTGAGTCGAGCCGTCGCCTTGTCCTGGGTGGCGTAGCCGGCCTCTTCACGCTGCCGACCTGTGGCATCCCGGTACCTGATCTTGTAAGGGTGAGGGCACTTGGACCAACGGCTCGGGGGATGTTCGCATTCCTTGAAAAAGGTACCCATGCCGCGGGTGAGGGTCTTGGTGGCCATTGCTTGGTTTCTCCAGGGGTGGGGTCGATTTGCTTTGAGGGGAGGGGCTGACTTGAATTGGGAGGGTGCAGATGGGAAGTCAGGTCTGGTTCAAAGGTGTTCCATTGGCGATGAACGCTGATGTGGATAAAAGCCATGGTCCGGGGAATCCCCGATTTCCGTAACCGGGGATCGCGTGCTATGCGTGACCGCTGCCCCGGGCACAGACCTGTTCGGAGCCGGCTGCCGCCCATGCGAGCTGTCGGTTCAGGTGAGGCGGCTTGGGGTGTAGGGCTAGCTGTCGAGGAAGATGGCCACCGCAGTGAAGGCGAACCGTCGGTAGTTGGGATGGACCCGTCGAGATGTGGCATCTCTTCGCTACGCCACGACGGCGCACCGGCCTTCTAGCGCGATCGGGGTGGCGACGACCTCTGTCATCGGCGGGTGACAGGCTGATGCTGACTCTTTGCTGACCCCCTCCCGGCTGTCAGCCTCTTGACCTGCAAGAACCGCTGCACTGCATCATTCATGATCCTCTGGGTGACCTTCCTCGCCGAACTGCTCTACGGGCTCCTCGGCGTCCTCACGCCCGGCCTGCTGGCGCTTCGGCTCGCCGAGACCGCGGTGGGGGCCCTCGGCGCCGTACTCGCCGTGCTGTTCGTACTGCCGGTCACCACCCACCTCACCACCGACGCCTGGATCCAGCGCGCCCTGCGCTGCGTCCACGCCTGCACGGCGGAGGCCGCCGCCGGGCTCGCCGGCGCCGCCGCCGACCCGGCACCCCGGGTGGCCGAACTGGAGCAGCTCCTCGGCCGGGTCCGGCTCTCGGTCGCCCCGCTGATGCACCCGCTCAACCCGATGCGCGGCCGCAAGCGTCGCGCCCGCCGCGTCCTCGCCCTGCTGGACGACTGCGCGCGGGAGATCCGCGGCCTGGTCGCGGTGGCCGCCGACCCGGAGGCCTCGCACGACGCCCGGCTGGCCGCCGCCTGCTGGCGGGTCGAGGCCGCCGTCGAGGCGCTCACCAGGGGTTCGGAGCACATCACCGCCCCCGCCGAGCCGCCCGCCGAACCCGCCCTGGCCCACCTGCACGGCCTGGAGCGCGCCCTGTCCGAACTCGCCGAGCCGCTGCGCACCCCCTCGGGCTCGCCCCTGGTCGGCGCCTGAGACGCGCGGCCCCGCACATCCTGGTCTAGACCGCAAGCTGCTACCGTCGGCCCCGGACCGGCTCGTACCGACTCGTACCGGCTCGTGGCGGCTCGCAGGGATCGGCTCGCAGCGATAGGGGACAGCGGTGGCAGACGGCGGCAGGCGGCGAAGGGCGTTCATCGGGTCGTTCACGGCGGCGGGCGGCCCCGGGGTCGTCACGGCGGCGGTCCGCCCGGACACCGGCGCCCTGGCCCTTCTGGAGAGCGTCGACGGCGTCCCCGACCCCTCGTATCTGGCGCTGGCCCCCGGCGGGCGCACCCTGTACGCGGTCAGCGAGACCGCCGACGGCGCGGTGGCCGCGTACCACGTCCACGACGACAAGCCACGGCTCGCCGGGCCGCCGGTCCCGGTCGACGCCAGTGGCCCCACCCACCTCAGCGTCTTCGACGGCCATGTCCTGACCGCCGACTACGGCTCCGGCAGCGTCACCGCCGTCCCCGTCCGCGGGGACGGCACCCTCGCCGCCGCCCCCTCGGGGCAGCTGCGGCACACCGGCTCGGGTCCGCACGAGCGGCGTCAGCGCGGCCCGCACGCCCACCAGGTGCAGCCCGACCCGAGCGGCCGCTGGGCGGTCAGCGTCGACCTGGGCACCGACTCGGTCCGGGTCTGCACCCTGGACGCGGGCGCCCCCGTCCTGCACCGCGAGTTCGCCCTCCGCCCCGGCTCCGGCCCCCGCCACCTGGCCTTCCACCCCGACGGCCGGTACGCCTACGTCGTCAACGAACTCATGCCGACCGTGACCGTCTGCCGCTGGGACGGCGGCACCGGCACCCTCAAGCCGCTGACCGAGACCCCGGTGCTCCCCGGCGCCCCCGCCGGCGACGCGTACCCCTCCGGCATCGCCGTGTCCCCCGACGGCCGCTTCGTCTGGACGGCGACGCGAGGGGAGGACGTCCTGACGACGTTCGCGGTCGAGGAGGACCACCTGCACCTGGCGGGGACGGTGCCCTGCGGGGGCCACTGGCCACGGGCGCTCACGGAGTCCGGCGGTTTCCTGTACGCCGCCAACGAGCGCTCGGGAAACATCACCTGGTTCGCGGTGGACCAGGTCACCGGCCTGCCCCGCTACGACGGCTCGGTGGAGGTCCCGGCGGCGTCCTGCGTCGTCTTCGACTGAGCCGCACCTGCCAGGCGCCCCGCCGAAGCGCCCCGCAAGGGGCGCGGGGAACTGCGCGCCCAGCCCTCACGGTCCGCAGCCGTGAACCGGCCGCACCACCCCGGAAAAACCCGACGGCCCCCTCTCCGGGAAAGGGAGCCATCGGCGATGTCGGCTGTCAGCGAACCGGTGCACCCTGCGGCTGCTGCGGAGCGATGCCCAGCGCCGTCGTGTACTTGGCCAGCGCCAGCTTGCCGATCGCCGGGTACGGCCCCAGCGGGTCGGCGGTGGCGCAGCCGGCCTCCTCTGCGGCCGCGGTCACCAGCGCCGCGTCGATCTCCGGCCCTATCAGGTAGGGCGCCAGCGCCAGTTGCTGCGACCCCGACCCGCGCAGCTGCTCCGCGACGGAGGCGATCGAACCCTCCTGGTCCAGCGCGGCGGCCATCACCGGCACGGCCAGCCGCGCGGCGAGCAGCATGCCGGTGATGCCGGCGGCCTGCACAGCCTCGTCGCCGCCCACGGACGCGAGGATGATGCCGTCCGCGGCCGTCGCCACGGTGAACAGCCGGGCCCGGTCCGCGCGGGCCAGACCCGCCTCGGAGAGCCGCACGTGCAGCGCCTCGGCGAGCAGCGGGTGCGGGCCGAGGACGTCGGTCAGATCCGCGGCGACCCGGCTCTCCATGACCGCCTGGCGGACCTGGCGCAGCAGCGCGCTGTCCGGACCCGCCAGCAGCGGTACGACGACGGCGACGGGGCCGTCGGGGGCCTTGATCCCCTCGACGCCGGCGGCGACGGCCTGCTCGTAGCGGGCGGTGCGCTCCTCGGCGGCACGGGCGAGGACGGACTGGAGGGTGGGGAACTCCGCGTCGTCCCCGTCCAGGTACGCGATGCGCGCGTCCAGGCCGGGCAGCTCGGAACGGGCGATGCTCACGACCTCCTCGGCGAGGCCGCGGGTGGCCGCGCTGGGCGCACCCGGCACCGCGAGGACGAGCGCGGGCGCGTCCTCGGGAGCCACCAGCGGCTCGGGGCGGCGGTGCCGTCCGGGCTGGCGGGGGCGCGGCATTCGTACTGGCAGGCCGGCGGGCCCAGTGGGGGAGCTCATGGCGCCGCATGTTACTGGCTATCTGGGCTCCCTTGTTCGGGGAGGGTGCAGGTGAGCGGTATCCGTCCGGTTTTGTCTGATGAGTTACGCATGATTCAGAGGTGATCCCGTCACCTGTCGGGCACTTCGTGTGCCAGCGGGATCAATCCCCTTTTGTGTGTACAAGTTTTATGTGCACAACAGAGAGTAGCTTTTCATCACCCGGCAGGGTGAGTCGCCGCGGTGAGGGCGACCCGGAGCCGCCCTCGTCGGTCACGGCAGACGCCAGTCCACCGGCTGTCCCCCCTGCTGGATCAGCAGGTCGTTGGCGCGGCTGAACGGGCGGGAGCCGAAGAAGCCGCGGTCCGCCGACATCGGCGAGGGGTGTGCGGACTCCACCGCCGGCAACTGGCCGAGCAGTGGGCGGAGGTTGCGGGCGTCGCGGCCCCACAGGATGGACACCAGCGGCTTCCCGCGGGAGGCCAGCGCCCGTATCGCCTGCTCGGTGACCTCCTCCCAGCCCTTGCCGCGGTGGGCGGCCGGGCTGCGCGGGGCCGTGGTGAGCGCCCTGTTGAGCAGCAGCACGCCCTGCTGGGTCCAGGGGGTCAGGTCGCCGCTGGACGGCTGGGGCAGGCCCAGGTCGGTGTTCAGCTCCCGGTAGATGTTGATCAGGCTGCCCGGCAGCGGGCGTACCTCGGGCGCGACCGAGAACGACAGGCCCACCGCGTGCCCCGGGGTGGGGTACGGGTCCTGGCCGACGATCAGGACGCGGACGTCGTCGAAGGGCTGCTGGAAGGCCCGCAGGACGTTCGGCCCGGCCGGGAGGTAGGTGCGTCCCGCGGCGATCTCCGCGCGCAGGAAGTCGCCCATCGCGGCGATCCTCCCGGCGACTGGTTCCAGGGCTTTCGCCCAGCCCGGTTCGACGATTTCATGCAAGGGTCGTGGTGCCACGGCGTCACCCTACTGCCGTACACGGGTCGGCGATCAAGCTGTGGCCGTCGGACGACCGGGGATGACCGGACCGGCGCCCCGGATGACAGAAACCTCCCTCCTTCCGGGGAACTGGCCTCAGGCGACGACCGCCGCCCGCACGCACAGCACGTCCGGCAGATGGGAGAGCAACTGGCGCCAGCTGTCACCGTCGTCGGCCGAGGCGAAGACCTCGCCGTTGCGGTTGCCGAAGTACACTCCGGCCGGGTCCGCGTCGTCCGTGCAGAGCGCGTCGCGCAGCACCGTGCCGTAGTGGTCCTCCGGCGGCAGCCCCGCCGACAGCGGCTCCCAGGTACGGCCCGCGTCGGCCGTACGGAACACCCGGCAGCGGTGCCGGGCGGGCACCCGGTCCGCGTCCGCGTTGATCGGGAAGACGTACGCCGTGCCGCCGCGGTGCGGATGGGCGGCCGCCGCGAAGCCGAACGTGGACGGCAGCCCCTCGCCGATGTCGGCCCAGTGCGCCCCCGCGTCGTCGCTGCGGTACACCCCCCAGTGGTTCTGGAGATACAGCCGGTCCGGACTGCCCGCGTCCTGGGCGATCTTGTGCACGCACTGGCCGAACTCCGGGGCGGGATCCGGCAGGAACACCGCGGAGACACCGGAGTTGGACGGCGTCCAGCTCGCGCCGCCGTCACCGGTGCGGAACACGCCGGCGGTCGACACGGCGACCGTCACCGCCCTCGGGTCGCGCCGGTCGGTGACGACGGTGTGCAGGCCCTCACCGCCACCGCCCGGCACCCACCTGTCCCGCGTCGGGTGCTCCCACAGCGGCCGGACCAGTTCGAAGCTCTCCCCGCGGTCCTCGGAGCGGTACAGCGCGGCCGGTTCGGTGCCCGCGTAGACCACCTCCGGCTCGGCGGCGGCCGGGTGCAGCTGCCAGACCCGCTCCAGCGAGGCACCGGTGTCCTTCGGGAACCGCACGGCGGGCCGGGCCGGCTCGGTCCAGGTGCGGCCCAGGTCGTCGGAGTGGAACACCGAAGGGCCCCAGTGCGCGCTGTCGCCGCCCGCCAGGAGGCGGGGCCGCTCGCCCCGGGTATCGATGGCGACCGAGTAGATCGCCTGCGCGTTGAAGCAGGGGCCCTCGTCGAACCGCCAGTCGCCACCTCGCCGCCTCCCGAGGAACAGGCCCTTGCGGGTCCCCACGGCGAGCAGTACCTCGGTCATGCCGACCACCTCCATGACGCCTTTGTCACCGCCTGTTTTCAGACACCGGCCAGTCTGCACCCCACCACTGACAGTCACCCTCGGGACGGTGTCGGCGCAGGTCGGAGTCGCCGTGTCGGCCCGTCGAACAAGCCGACGGCACACGTTCCGGAAGACGCCTGCGCGAGCGGGGCCGATCGTGCGACCGTCGACACGGAGTTCGCCGTGAGCAACGGGGCGGCCGCTCCCGTATGGGAGGGCGGTCCGGGCTGTCCGTGCGCGCGTGAGGAGGATGCCTTTGAAGGCGTTCCGTGGTCCGAAGGTCTGGCTGTGGCGCTGGCGGCGCAACCCGCTGAAGCGACGTGCCGACACGATGGAGGCCTGGGTGCTGCTCGGCGCCTGGCTGCTCACCCTGCTGGCCGGGGTGCTCGCCGGGCTCGCGGCGGCCCGGTCGGTCGAGGACGGGCTGGCCCGCGAGCGCGTCGAATGGCACCCGGTCGTGGCCCATGTCATCGACAGGGCCCCGGGGTCGGCGGGCGTGAAGTCCGAGTCCTCCGACGGGGAACGGGTCTGGACCAGAGTGGGCTGGACCGTCGCCGACGGCTCCGCGCACACCGGTCAGGCGCGGGTCCCGGCCGGCAGCAGGGCCGGCACCCCGGTCACCGTCTGGACCGACCCCCAGGGGCATCTCGTCACCCGGCCCGCCACCGCCGCCGAGGCCCACTTCCGCTCGGCGCTGATCGGCGGCCTGGTCGGACTGAGCGCGGCCGCCGTCCCGTTCGTCGCCGGGCTCGTGGCGCGCGGCCGGCTGGAGCGGCGGCGGATGGACCGCTGGGACGCGGAATGGGCCCGGCTCGGACCGCAGTGGGGCCGGACGGCCGGCTGACGCCCGCTCCACGCGGCCCGGCACCCGCCCGACCGACCCGCCCGAGCCGGGCGGCACCGCGTGTGGTCACCGACTCGCCAACGCCGCTCGGCAGTTGGCGAGCAGCCGCTCGTCCTGGGCGATGTCGTGGCTGCCGAACCCGCCCGGCCGTGCCGTATGCCGCCGGGCGGTGGCGAGTTCGGCCGCCACCAGGTCGCTCAGCGGGGCGCCCGCCGGGCCCATCGCGGCCAGACAGCCGGAGATGGCGCCGCGGGTGTACGGGTTCTCCGACCAGGCGGTCCGGAACACCGGCAGTACGGGTTCCGGGTCTCCGCCGATCCGCCACAACGCCTCTGCCGCCGCCGTCCGTTCCCATATCCGGCCGGATCCGGCCAGTCGGCGCAGCGCGGGCAGCGCGTCGCGGGCGCCCGCCCCCAGCCGCCCCAGCTGCTCGGCCGCCGTGCGCGCGCTGCGGCTCCGGCCGTGCGTCAACTCGCGCAGCAGCACGGGAAGCACGGCGTCCGTGTCGCCCTCCGCCGACCACAGGGCCCCGGCCGCCGGCGCCGCGTGCCGGGTGTCCAGGAGTCCGCGCAGGACCGGTGCCGCCGCCCGGGCCGCCGCACCCAGGACGTCCAGCGTCCGCACCGCCTGCCCGGCGAGGGCCTCCCGGGAGCCCAGCCCGTCCGGTGCGCCGCGCAGCAGCCGCAGCACCTCCGGCACCGCCGCGGGGTCCCGGAGAGCGGTGAGCGCCGCCAGCAGCGGAGCGGCCGACTCGGCGGCCTCCGGCGAGTCCAGCGCGACCTGGCCGAGCCGACGCCGCAGCGCGGGTGCGAGCGGCGCGGCCGCCGGGCCCAGATGCACGATCTCGAAGCCCAGCCCGCCGGGCACCACCGGTCTCGCCAGCAACTGGGACAGGGCTGGCACCGCGCGTGGGTCGCCGCTTCTGGCCAGTGCCTTCAGCGGACCGCCCAGCGAGGGCCTGCGGCGCTCCCAGGTGTGCACCCACAGGTCGGGCCGCACGGTCACCAGCGCGTGCAGCTCGTCGGCGGCGGGCGCGGCCAGCCCGAACAGCTCCACGAGCACCGCGACCGCCGAGTCCCGCAACTGGTCCTGCTCACGGCCCAGTTGCGTACCGATCAGCGAGACCGGCGCCGTGAAGTCCGCCCGCCACCCGCGGAACAGGCCGGCCGACATCCGTACCGCGTTGCACCGGTCCATCGGGTCCGGGCTGCCCAACTGGCCGACGAGCAGGGCGATCCGGTCCGCCACCCGGTCGTCCAGCGCCCGGTGCAGGGTGCGCAGCAGGGCGGAGCCCTCCTCGTCCGACGGCCGCAGCCGCCGTATCCGGCCGACCAGGGTGTCCGCGTCCCCCCGGTCCGCATCGGCCGCCCGTCGCCCGGACCGCTCCCTGAGCAGCCGGACCGCGGTCGGCACCAGGTCGGCGGGCAGCCGCTCCGGCGCGCCTAGGCCGAGCTGTCCGAGGGCGGCCAGCCGTGCTCCCGGGGCGTACGGCGGCCCGCTCCGCGCGGCCAGCAGGTCCACCGCACCGGCCGCCCGGTCGGGGTGGCGCCGTACGAGCAGCCCGAGGGCCTCGGTGAGGGCGAGCAGCACCTGCTCGTCGCGCTCGACCGCGATCCGCCGTCGTAACAGCGCCAGCACCCGCTCCGGTTCGTCGAGGAACCGGACCAGCGCCCCGGCCGCCGCCCGGCGCACCCCGGGGCAGGGGTCGTCGGCCAGCGGCACGAATGCCTCGGCGCCGGCGCGGACGGCGGCCGGAGCCCGCGGGCCGGTGCTCTCCGCCCCGATGCTGACCAGCAGTTCGACTATGCCGCCCCGGTCCTGCACCTCCGTGCGGGACGCGAGCGAGAAGAGGAACGGGACGCAGGCGAGCGTCGAGTCGTACACGTTCCCCTGGTGGTGCACCGAGCCGTACATCCCGTCGAGCGCGACCTCCCGTTCGGCCGCGTCCGCCGAAGCCAGTCCGCGCAGCAGACCGGGCACGTCCGCCGCGCTGCCGTACGCGTGCCGCAGCGCGGCCCAGTCGACCTCGTCGATCCCCGTGAACACGTTGTCCTCCCCAGGCGAGTACCACCTGTTCGGGAGTCTGCACCACGGCACTGACAACGATGCGGAATCGGACGACGACTGTGTGCGATCCACCGGCGGTCGCCCGCCGACGGTCGGCCGGGAGGGGGTCAGTTCAGGCCGGGCAACGCCCGCTCCAGGATCGCGTCGAACCCGGCGCCCGCCGGCAGGGTGCCGAACGCGTGCCCCCAGTCGCCGCCGAGCCGGGTCGCGCAGAAGGCGTCCGCCACGGCGGCCGGGGCGTACCGGACCAGCAGCGAGGCCTGCAGCGCCAGCGCCATCCGCTCGACCAGCCGGCGCGCCCCCACCTGGTCGGTCTCGGCCAGTTCGTTCCGCAGCCGGGTCACGGTCGCGTCCAGTCGCCGGTCCGCCCCGCGCGCGTGCGCGAGTTCGCCGAACAGGGCGTCGGCGGCGTCGGGTTCGCGGGACAGCGCCCGCAGCACGTCGAGCGCGTTGACGTTCCCCGAGCCCTCCCAGATCGACAGCAGCGGTGCCTCGCGGTAGTGCCGGGGCATGCCGGAGTCCTCGACGTAACCGTTGCCGCCCAGGCATTCCAGGGCCTCCGCGGTGAAGGCCGGGCCGCGCTTGGTGACCCAGTACTTGCCGACGGCGGTCGCGATCCGCCGGAAGGCCCGCTCCTGCTCGTCGCCGCGCACCGCGCGGTCCGCCGCCCCCGCCAGCCGCAGGGTCAGGGTGGTCGCGGCCTCCGACTCGACGGCCAGGTCGGCCAGCACGTTGCGCATCAGCGGCTGGTCGACGAGCCGGGCACCGAACGCGCGGCGGTGCCGGACATGGTGGCCCGCCTCGACGAGTGTCCGGCGCATCAGGGTCGCCGAGTTCATCACGCAGTCCAGCCGGGTGCAGTTGACCATCTCGATGATGGTCTTCACGCCTCGTCCCTCGGGCCCGACCAGCCAGGCCACGGTGCCGTCGAACTCCGGCTCGCAGGACGCGTTGGAACGGTTGCCGAGCTTGTCCTTCAGCCGCTGGATGCGGAACGTGTTGCGGCTGCCGTCCGGCAGCACGCGCGGCACCAGGAAGCACGACAGCCCGCCCGGGGCCTGGGCCAGGACCAGGAAGACGTCGCACATCGGGGCCGAGGTGAACCACTTGTGCCCGCGCAGCGTGTAGACACCGGGCTCGGCGGTGGGTGTCGCGGCCGTCGTGTTCGTCCGTACGTCCGAACCGCCCTGCTTCTCGGTCATGCCCATCCCGGCGAGCAGCCCCGGCTTCTCGGTCGGCACGCGCAGCCCCGGCTCGTACTCCCGGCCGGTCAGCAGCGGTTCGTACACCTTGGCCAGCTCGGGCTGGGCGCGCAGCGCGGGCACGGCGGCGTACGTCATCGACGTGGGGCACCCGTGGCCGGATTCGGTGTGCCCCCACACCAGCCCGCCGGCCGTCCGCGCGACATGCGCGCCCGTCCGGTCGTCCGCCCAGGCGGCCCCGGCCAGTCCCTCGGCCACCGCCGTCCGCATCAGGTGGTGCCAGGCGGGGTGGAAGTCGACCTCGTCGATCCGGTTGCCGTACCGGTCGTGGGTGCGCAGTTCGGGCTCGTGCCGGTTGGCCAGCTCACCCCATTCCTGCGCCTCGGCGCTCCCGGCCCGCATCCCGAGCCGCCGGATCCCCTCCTCGGCCCACTCCGCCCCCTCCCGGCGCAGCCCCTCGATCAGGGCCGTGTCGTCCGAGGCGTCGTACGGGGCGAGCGGCGGCGGCTGGTTGACGACGTCGTGAGTGGCGTACTGCGGCTGCGGAAGCGCGGCGGTCGAGTCCATACCCATCATGTTGCATGAATTCCACGATCGCAGCAATACTGCAATATCGCACCGCACGTACAGTACGTGACCATGCGTATGAACGACGTGTCCGCCGAGCCCGCCGACGTGGACCTGCGGCCGTTGTCCGCCCGGTCGGTCGTGCTCAGCCTGCTGCTGGGCACGCATCCGCCGGAGCTGCCGGTGCGGGACCTGATCCGGATCGTCGAGCCCTTCGGGGTCGGCGGCTCCACGCTCCGGGCCGCGCTCAGCCGTATGACGGCCGCCGGCGACCTGCGCCGCACCGACGACGCCGGCTACGGACTCAGTGACCGGCTGCTGGCCCGCCAGCGCCGCCAGGACGAGGCGGTACGGCCCCGCACGCGCGCGTGGCGCGGCGACTGGGAGATGCTCGTCATCACGGCCACCGGCCGCGGCCCCGCCGCACGGGCCGACCTGCGTGGCCGGCTGGCCTCGCTGCGCCTGGCCGAACTCCGCGAGGGGGTCTGGCTCCGGCCGGCGAACCTGGCGCGGCCCCTGCCCGAAGACCTCGCGGACACCGCTCAGTCCTACACGGCCCGCCCCGACCGCCCCGCGCCCGAACTGGCGGCCGGACTCTGGCCGTTGGACACCTGGGCCGGCACCGCCCGCGCCCTGCTGGCCCGAGCGTCCGCGTCCCGCCTCCCGGCCGACCGCTTCACGGTCTTCGCGGCCGCGGTACGCCACCTGCTGGCCGACCCGGTCCTGCCCCCGGAACTCCTGCCCGCCGACTGGCCGGGCGACGAACTGCGCACCGCGTACGCGGACTTCCGGGCGGAGCTGCGGGAGCCGTCGGGCTATCCGGCCGACTGAGCCGCCGCATCACGGTCCCGGCCTCTCGGCGCGTCCCGCACCGGCGGAGAGCAGCCGCTTCGAGACCGAGGTACCGTCGAAAGACCGTGTGCATGCGTTTCGCAGCCGACGGACAGGCCAGTGGCCCAGATGCTCCGGGAGCGCCCATGGCTCAGCAGACGAACATCGCCGCTCAGACTGCTTTCGGGGAGGCCGTCGTCGCCGGCGACCTCGACGCCCTCGACGGGATCGTGGCGACCGACTCGACAGACCATGATCCCGCGCCGGGTCAGGGTCCGGGGGCCGAAGGGTACAAGGCCATGTTCGGAGAGCTGCGAACGGCCTTTCCCGACCTGCACATCGACGTGGAGCACCTGGTCGCCACCGACGACGAGCTGGCCTTCGCCTATGTCATCTCCGGGACGCACCTGGGGCCGCTGCTGGGGCGGCCGGCGACCGGCAGGAAGGTCCGTTACCGGGGCATGCAGATCAGCCGCTTCGACCGTGACGGCAAGCTGGTCGAACGCTGGGGGAGCAGTGACGAACTGGGCATGCTCCGCCAGCTCGGCCTCGTCGAGGTGTGACCCGGGGCGAGGACCGTCCTGCAACGCCTCGCGCTCACCCGGCTACGGAACCGGGACGGTCTTCCCGTGCTCGTTCACGGTGTGGGACTCCCAGTAGGTGTCCCACTTGTCTCCGACGTGCTGCGGCACCTTTCCCTCCGGGTAACGCGTTGTCCCCTTGGGCGCCGCCTCGCCGTTCTTCACGCAGGCACCGCCGGTGCCGCCCACGGTCATCACCGGGTACTCGCCCGAGCCGCAGATGGCGTCCGCCATGGAGAACGAGCAGGCCGACAGCAGCCCGGCGGCGACGGCCAGGACGGAAGCGAGAACAGCGGCCCGGGTGTGCCTTTTCATGGTGGAAGCTCCTTCAGCGATGTCTCCGGTCGGTCTGGGAACAAGGCTGGCGGAGGGTGTCCGGCGTTTCATGAGTACGCGGGCTCAGCGCCGACGGGCGGGTTGCTCAACATGCGGGCCAAAAGGGAGAGGTGAGCGACCGAGCCCCCCTGCTAGGGTGCGCCGATGTCATCGATCAAGCAGTTCCAGGTCACCTTCGACTGCGCGGAACCCGAGCGTGTCGCTCGCTTCTGGTGCGAGGTGCTGGGGTACGTCGTACCGCCGCCACCGGCCGGGTTCGCCACATGGGACGACTTCGATCGCTCCCAGCCGCCTGAGCGGCAGGGCTCGTGGTTCGCCTGCAGTGATCCCTCGGGCGTGGGCCCACGCCTGTACTTCCAGCGCGTTCCCGAGGGCAAGGTCGTCAAGAACCGGGTGCATCTGTGTGTGCGGGTCGGTACCGGTCTCCTCGGTGAGGAGCGCCTCGCCGCGCTCGAAGCCGAGTGCGCCCGGCTGCTCCCGCTCGGCGCCGTACGCCTGCGTCTCCTGTACGACGGCGGCGACGATTCCTGCATCGTGATGCAGGACGTCGAGGGCAACGAGTTCTGCATCGACTGAGCACCGTCCGCGATCTGTTCGGGCGGCTTGCCGGGACGGTCGCCCGCGCCGTGGTGCGGCCGTCCGCCGCGAGGGGGACGCCCGCACCGCCGCGGCTCACTTGTAGGTGATGTCCGAGCTCGCGTACCTGCAGTACGTCCCGTCCGGCCCGCTCCCGTTCGTCGGCGGTTCCGCGCCCGTGTTGTTGCCGATGTACTTCTGGCAGGGCACGATCTTCTTGCTGCTGTCGCCGACGATGGTGATGTTCTTCAGCGTCGCGCTGTCGCCGTAGTTGGTGTTGATTCCGACCAGCGCGCCACCCTTGTACGTCGCCTCGATGGTGTTCAGGTTGATGGTGCGCTTGTACTGAGTGGAGCAGTTGCCGCACGAGCGGACCAGCTTGCCGAAGCTCTGCACCGCGAAGTCGGACACGTTCAGCGTCCCGGCGCCGTTGAACTGGAACACCTTGTCGCTGGCTTCCTTCGCGCCGCCGCCCGAGACGGTGTACACGTTGGACGACGAGGAGCCGCGGAAGGTCGCCGCGTCCTCGCCGACGTCCTCCCACCACACGTTCTGGAGGGTGCAGCTGCCCTCGCAGTGGATGCCGTCCGCGGCGGGCGCGCCGATGATGACGTTCTTCAGGACGGTGCCGGCGGCCAGGTCGAGGATCGGGTCCTGGTCCTCGCTCTGCCCGCCGGTGCCCAGGTCGCCGCTGCCGTACAGGCGCAGCATCCCGTAGTCCTTCGTGCCCGACAGCTTGATCGTCGCGGTGACTGCCTGGCTGCCGCTCGCGGTCGGCCAGGTGGCCGCTTCCGCCGAGGTTCCGACAGTCATGAGCATGCCAAATGAAAGTCCGAGGGTGGTCGCGGCGCCTGTCAGGGCGCGCGTACTGCTCCGTGCTCGTGAAGTCATGTCCCGGATGCCTTCTTTCGAGTGGGGGTCCTGACCGGCGACCCATCGCGTGTTCAGGACGGTGAGAGATGTTCATCATGAAGAACGCGATGTGCCGGAACCTGGGCGGATGTGAGCCCGGCGAGGTTCGGTGGTCAGGTTTCTGAACGGAACGTAGGATGCAAGCGCTTTCTAGTCAACGCTTCGCGCAGCATCCGTTCCGGCCGCGCCACCGTCCCGCAAAGTGGCGTGGGAGCGCTTCCATGGGTGGCCGTGTCCATGCCACCATGCCGGAAGTTCCCCGCACGACGCCGCACCGAGCCGCGATCAGAAAGGGACAGCGACGTGCCCCCCACGCCCGGCCCCACACCCGCCGCCACGCCCGGCCCCATCCTCAACGCACCCCGAACCAGGCCGCGTTCGGCCCTTCTCGGCTTCCTGAGCGCGCTGCTGTTGCTGCCGGTGCTCGCGGTGACGGCCGTCTTCGCGCCCGCCGCCGCGGCCCGCCCCGCCGCCGTCCCCGCGGCGACGCTCACCGAGGTCACCGGCTTCGGCGACAACCCCAGCAACCTCCAGATGTACGTGTACGTACCGAACAGCGTCACCGCCCACCCGGCCGTCGTCGTGGCCGTGCACTGGTGCGGCGGGTCGGCCTCCGCCATGTACGCGGGGACCGAATGGGCGGCGCTGGCCGAACAGTACGGCTTCGTCGTCGTGTACCCGTCGGTGACGCGGGCGAGCAAGTGCTTCGACGTGTCGTCGCCGCAGGCGCTGCGCCGGGGCGGTGGCAGCGACCCCGTGGGTATCCGGTCCATGGTCGGCTGGGTGACGGCCGCCTACGCGGCGGACACCGGGAAGGTGTTCGTCACCGGCATCTCGTCCGGCGCGATGATGACCGACGTCCTGCTCGGCGACTATCCGGACGTGTTCGCGGCCGGTGCCGCCTTCTCCGGCGTCCCCTTCGGCTGCTTCGCCACCACCGACGGCTCCGAGTGGAACAGCGCCTGCTCCGGCGGCACCATCACGCACACCCCGCAGGAGTGGGGCGACCTGGTGCGCGCCGCCTACCCCGGCTACACCGGCCCCCGGCCACGGATGCAGCTCTGGCACGGCACCGACGACACCACCCTCGCCTACGCCGACTTCGGCGAGGAGATCAAGCAGTGGACGAACGTGCTCGGAGTCGGCCAGGCACCGGCCGTCACCGACAGCCCCGTCAGCGGCTGGACCCGTACCCGCTACGGCGCCACCGATGACCGGGCCCCCGTGGAGGCGATCAGCCTCCAGGGCGTCGGTCACAACCTCTACACCTCCGGCATGGCCGCCCGCGCCCTCACCTTCTTCGGCCTCGACAGCGGCGGCACCGCGCCCCAGCCCCCGGCCGGCGCGTGCAGGGTGACGGTCACCACCAGCGCCTGGAACACCGGCCTGACCGCCTCGGTGACCGTCACCAACACCGGTACGACGACGGTCAGCGGCTGGCGGCTCGGGTTCACCCTGCCCGACGGGCAGACCATCACCAACGGCTGGAACGCCACGTACAGCCCCGCGTCCGGTGCGGTGACGGCGGCCGACGTGTCGTACAACGCGACGATCGCGCCGAACGCGAGCGTGAGCATCGGCTACCAGGCCACCCACACCGGCAACAGCGCGGCCCCCACCGCGTACACGCTCAACGGCACCCCCTGCACGGTCAGTTGACGACGGCTCCCGCGCCGTCCCCTCGCCAGGAAGGTCCCCGTGAAGCCACCGCCCGGCAGAGCGCCGCTCGCCACGCTCCTCAGCACCTGTGTCCTCGCCCTCGCCCTGGTGGTGACCGCCTCCGCCGTCACCGCGCTGGTCCGCGGTCCCCACCAGGTCACCTCGGCCACCCGTCAGGGCGGCCACTGGGTGAACACCTGGACCGGCATGCCCCAGCTCACCGAGGTCGGCAACCTGCCGCCCGCGCCCTTCACAGGGGAGAGGTCGGTGCTGGCCGACACCACCCTGCGCCAGACCGTCCGGGTGACCGTCGGTGCCCACCGGCTCCGGCTGCGCTTCTCCAACGCCTACGGCGACACCGCGCTCCCGCTGACCTCGGTGACCGTCGCGCTTCCGGTGGGCGGCAGGGCGGGCGTCGGCGCGATCGTGCCCGGCAGCCTGCACCGGGTGACGTTCTCCGGGCGCGCCGCGGCCGTCGTGCCCGTCGGGGCCCAGGTCGTCTCCGACCCCGTGGACTTCGAGCTGGCGCCGGGGTCCAACCTCACGGTCACCGCGTACACCGCGCAGGGCCAGCCGGATCTGGCGCTCACCTCCCACCCGGGTTCGCGCACCACGTCGTACCTCGCATCCGGCGACCGCACCGAGGACCCGGACCTGACGGGCGCGACCACGGTCGACCACTGGTACCTGCTGAGCGACGTCGAGGTCCTGGCGCCCGCCGCGACCCGGGCCGTGGCCGTCCTCGGCGACTCGCTCACCGACGGCCGGGGGTCCACGACCAACGGCAACGACCGCTGGCCGGACCAGTTCTTCGACCGGCTCCAGTCGCGGGCCGGCACCTCGGACATCGCGGTGCTCAACCAGGCGGCAGGCGGCAACCGGGTCCTCAACGACGGCCTCGGCCCCAACGTCCTGGCCCGGCTCGACCGGGATGTCCTCTCCCGCAGCGGGGTCTCCTGGCTGATCCTGTTCGAGGGCGTCAACGACATCGGGACCGCCGCCGCCACCCCACAGGCCCAGCAGGCCGTCGCCGACGACCTGATCGCGGCCTACCGGCAGATCGTCGTCCGCGCCCACGCCCAGGGCATCCGCGTGTACGGCGCCACCCTGCTGCCCTTCGGCGGCAAC
Organism: Streptomyces fuscichromogenes; assembly: GCF_014645815.1. Taxonomy (GTDB): domain Bacteria; phylum Actinomycetota; class Actinomycetes; order Streptomycetales; family Streptomycetaceae; genus Streptomyces; species Streptomyces fuscichromogenes. Next base: position 21,063 of record NZ_BMML01000007.1, read on the forward strand.
GCCTACGACGACGGCGGGGGTGTGCGCGAGGCGGCCCGGCAGCGCGTCAACGCGTGGATCCGGGGACAGGGACACTTCGACGCGGTGATCGACTTCGACCGGGTGGTACGGGACCCGGCCGATCCGAGCCGGCTGCGGGCCGACCTCCAGGTGGGGGACTGGCTGCACCTGAACCCGACCGGGTACGGGGCGCTGGCCGCGGCGGTACCCGCGGGGCTGTTCGGCACCTCGTAGCGGGCCTGGACGGTACGGACCCAGGCCTGGCCTTGGCCAGGGCAGGTCAGCCGGTCGGCCGCGGGGCCCGCAGGTGGGCGCGCGAGGCGAGCTCCGCCTCCTCGACCAGTTCGAGCATGGGCTTGCCCGGCGCGCACATCATGGTGACCACGAACTCGGTCCTGGCGTCGGTGAGGGCGTTGCCGTCCTGGTAGTGGATGACGTCGCCGCCCGGCTCCCAGAACGTGCCACCGGCCTCGACGACACGCTCGGGCTCGCCCTCGATCTCGAAGCGGACCGCGCCCCTGAGGACGTACCCGAACGCCGGGCCGGAGTGGCGGTGCGGTGGGGTTCCGGAGTCGCCCGGCTCCCACTCGACGTGCAGGGTCATCGCCGACGCGCCCTCGGGGACGGTGATCGCAGCGGCCTCCTGGAGCACCTTCACCGCCCGGGTCCAGCCGGGGCCGTCCGCGTCGGGTCCGGCGTGCGGGTGCTGTGGGTTCTCCGACACTGGGTCGTCCCTTCCTTGTCCGGCGCCGAGCATGATCGACTGTACGTCGGGAGGGCCCGCGGCCGTCGCGTCCATGACCGGTGAGCGGTGACGTGTCGCGGCGGGCCGCCCACGGACGGACGCTCCGGGGCTACGGCCCCGCGGCCGCCACGCCCAGTTCGGTGGCCGCCCGTACGGCGAACCAGACCTCGGTGAAGGCGGCGGTCGTCGACAGGTCCCGGCCGGTGACCTCGCCGAAACGGCGCAGCCGGTAGGCGAGCGTGTTCGGATGGATGTGGAGGGCCGCGGCGGCCTCCTCGGTGCGCCGGTCGCGTTCCATCCAGGTGCGCACGGAGAGCAGCAACTGCGCCCCGTGCGCGGCGTCGTAGCGCAGGGCCTCGCCGAGGACCTGCTCGACCAGGGCGGACAGCAGCCGGCGGTCCTCGGGCAGCCAGCGTCCGGTGGCGTCCTCGCCGTAGTGGACGAGCGGCTTGCCCGCCTCCTCCGCGCGTCCGGCGGCCCATTCCGCCTCCTGCTGCGCGACCCGCAGCGGCTCGCCCACGGTGAACGGACGGCTGACCCCGCACACCGCGCCGGGCAGGCCGGCCAGGGCCTCGGTGAAGCCGGGTTCGGCCAGTACCAGCCGGTCCTCGCCGCGGCGCAGGGTCAGGTGCGGGTGGTCGGACAGCGCGCCCTCCAGCTGGTCGTCCTGGGTGCGCCGGAGCACCGCGAGGACGACGGGCCGCTGCGTGTCCAGGCGGTGGTGGGCCAGCCGGCGCTGCGCGCTGGCCGGGTCGAGGGTGTCCTGGAGCAGCTCGGCGAGGGTCTCCGCCCCCTCCCGCCGCAGCACCTCGCGTTCCTGGCGCACCATCGCGAGCCGCAGGGCGGCGACGGTGGCCAGGTGCTGGACGACGGCGAGCCCGGCCGGGCGGGCACCCGCCTGTTCCAGCGCGACCAGGTAGCCGGCCGCGCCGCCCGGACCGAGGACCGGGAGCACGAAGCCGCCGGGAACGGTCGGCGGGGCGTCTGCGTCCGCCGGGAGCACCGAGACGTCCTCGGGCGCCGCGACGCCGGGCAGCAGCGGACGCCCCTGGGCGGTGCACAGGAAGAGGCGGTAGCCGCTGAGCTGCTCCAGACGGTCGAAGAGCGCGGGGATGTCCAGGTTCTCCTCGGCCATCCAGCGCAGCGCGCCGAAGACCTGGAGCTGGGCGCCGAGCCGCTCGGCGGAGTTCTCCCGGACCGCGGCGGCGACCTCCTGCGCGATGGTGACGAAGGGAACCGCGAGCGGCACCTCGAGAACCGGGAAGCCGCGCTCCTCGGCCGCGGCGAGGAAGGCCTGTCGCAGTGGCGGGGTCCGCAGCTGGGTGCTGAGCACCAGCGCCGCGACGCCCGCGTCGTCGAGCCGCTCCAGGTAGCGCCGCTGGGCCTCGCCGCTCCGGGGCACGGCGAGGCCCACGGTCATGAGGACCTCCGAGCCGAGGAGCCACGGGGTGGGGTCCTCCAGTTCGCTGACGTGCGCCCAGGACACCGTGCGGCCCAGGCCGCCACCGCCCGCGAGCAGGCGCATCTGGAGGGCCGGGAAGGACAGCAGGTCGCCGACGGTGAGGACGGAACGCGACGTGGCTTTGTGGTCGGACACAAGACAACTGTAGTTCTTAGTGCCGTCAACAATTGACCGTAAAGGGCGCTCCTTCGCAGACTGAGACATCCCCCGCTACCGGAACCATGTGATCCGGTCCGGGGTCCGCCGCCCCGGCGGCGCACTCCCAGGCTCGACAGGAAGGTGCCCGATGACGACCGAGCCCCGTGGACCCGTGGACTCCTCCCGCGTCCCCCGCTATGCGGGACCGGCGACCTTCGCCCGGCTGCCGCGGCTGGACGAGGTGCCCCGCGCGGACATCGCCGTCGTCGGCGTCCCCTTCGACACCGGCGTCTCCTACCGGCCCGGTGCCCGCTTCGCCCCGGCCGCGGTGCGCGAGGCCTCCCGGCTGCTGCGCCCGTACCACCCGGCACTGGACGTGTCACCGTTCGCGGCGGTGCAGGTGGCCGACGCCGGTGACATCCCGGTGAACCCCTTCGACATCAACGAGGCGATCGAGACCGTCGAGCACGAGGCCTCCCGCCTCCAGTCCGACGGCACGAAGCTGGTCACCATCGGCGGCGACCACACCATCGCGCTGCCGTTGCTGCGCGCGGTCGCCAAGCGGCACGGACCGGTCGCCGTCCTCCACTTCGACGCCCATCTCGACACCTGGGACACCTACTTCGGCGCCGAGTACACCCACGGCACCCCCTTCCGCCGCGCCGTCGAGGAAGGCATCGTCGACACCGAGGCGCTCAGCCACGTCGGCACCCGCGGCCCCCTGTACGGCAAGCGGGACCTGGAGGAGGACCGACGGCTCGGCTTCGGCATCGTCACCTCCTCCGACGTGCTGCGCCGCGGCGTCGACGAGACCGTGGACGCGCTGCGGCAGCGCATCGGCGACCGGCCGCTGTACGTGTCCGTCGACATCGACGTCCTCGACCCCGCACACGCCCCCGGCACCGGCACCCCGGAAGCCGGCGGCATGACCTCGCGTGAGCTGCTGGAGATCCTGCGCGGCCTCGCCGGGCTCAACCTCGTCGGCGGCGACGTCGTCGAGGTCGCCCCCGCCTACGACCACGCCGACATCACCTCGGTCGCCGCGTCGCACGTCGCATACGACCTGATCAGCCTGTTCACCCTGGACTCCGCCGGCCCTCGCGAGGAGCAGAGATGACCACCAGCCCGCAAGCGGAGCAGCACGACGCCCCGTCGCTGACCGAGATCGAGACCTACGGCGTCGAGCGCATCCCCGACGCCGACCGCACCGCCCGCCCGCTCGACCTGTTCCGGGTCGCCTTCGGCGGCGCGAACACCTTCGCCACCTGTGTCCTCGGCGCATTCCCGATCCTGTTCGGGCTCTCCTTCTGGCAGGGCCTGGCGGCCACCGGCCTCGGGCTCGCCGTCGGCGCACTGATCCTCGCGCCGCTGGCCCTGTTCGGGCCGCTCAACGGCACCAGCAACTCGGTGTCCTCCTCCGCCCACCTGGGTGTGCACGGCCGGGTCGTCGGGTCCTTCCTCTCCCTGCTGACGGCGATCGCCTTCTTCTCCATCTCCGTGTGGTCCTCCGGCGACGCCCTGGTCGGCGGTGCGCACCGGATGTTCCACCTGCCGACGAACGACGGCGTGTACGCGCTGGCGTACGGGCTGTTCGCGGCGCTGGTGCTGACGGTGTGCATCTACGGCTTCCGGTTCATGCTCTTCGTGAACAAGATCGCGGTGGCCGCGGCCTCCCTGCTGTTCGTGCTCGGCGCGTTCGCGTTCGGCGGCGACTTCGACGCCGGCTACCAGGGCAGCTTCCACTCGCTGAGCACGCCCGGCTTCTGGCCCGCGTTCATCGGCTCCGCGCTGATCGTGCTCTCCAACCCCGTCTCGTTCGGCGCCTTCCTCGGTGACTGGGCCCGCTACATCCCCGCCGACACCCCGCGCCGCCGGGTCATGGGCGCGGCCTTCCTCTCCCAGGTCGCGACGATCCTGCCGTTCTTCTTCGGCCTGGCCACCGCCTCGATCATCGCCGCCAAGGCGGGGAACTTCCTCGACCCGAACGCCCCGGACTACGTCGGCGGACTGCTGGCGATCTCGCCCTCCTGGTACTTCCTGCCCGTCTGCCTGCTCGCCCTGATCGGCGGCATGTCCACCGGCACCACCTCGCTCTACGGCACCGGCCTCGACTTCGCCAGCGTCTTCCCCCGGTTCAGCCGGGTGCAGGCCACGGTCTTCATCGGTGTCCTGTCGATCTGCTTCATCTTCGTCGGCCGGTTCGCCGCCAACCTGACCCAGTCCATCTCCACCTTCGCGACGCTCATCATCGTCTGCACCGCGCCGTGGATGATCATCATGACCCTGGGCTTCCTCACCCGCCGCGGCTGGTACGACCCCGACTCGCTCCAGGTCTTCAACCGCCGTCAGCGGGGCGGCCGCTACTGGTTCACGCACGGCTGGAACTGGCGCGGCATGAGCGCCTGGCTGGCCTCCGCCCTGCTCGCGGTCCAGTTCGTGAACCTCCCCGGCCAGTTCGTCGGCGCCCTGGGCGACCTCGCGGGCGGTGTGGACATTTCGCTGCCCGTCGGCCTGGGCCTCGCCGCGGTCCTCTACCTGGCCCTGCTGTGGCTCTTCCCCGAGCCGCGCGCCGTCTTCGGCCCCGAGGGCCCGCGGCTGGTGCGTGCCGTCGACACCCCGGTGCCGCCGATCACCGCCGCCGACGGTGCCGTCGTCACGGTGCCCGAGCCGGCGGAGGTGTGAGCGGGATGCGCCTGATCGACCTGTCGGTGCCGCTGCGCACCGGGATGCCGGTCTACCCCGGTGACCCGGAGGTGGACATCCGGCCCGCGCTCACCGCGGCCCAGGACGGTGTCAACGTCCTTCAGGTGCACATGGGTTCGCAGTCCGGCACGCACGTGGACGCGCCGTCCCACATCGAGGACGGCCTGCCCGCGCTGGACCAGCTGCCCCTGGACCGTTTCGACGGTCCCGCCCACGTGGTCGACGCCCGGGGCCTCGCGCCCCGGGCGGCCATCGGGACGGACCTGCTCGCCGGCGTCCGGGCGGGCCGGATCGTGCTCATCGCCACCGGCTGGTCCGCGCACTGGGGCACCGACGCGTACCACGCCCACCCCTACCTGACCGAGGAGGCGGCCGCCCTCCTCGTCGCCCGCGGCGTGCGCACCGTCGGCATCGACGCCCTCAGCGTCGATCCCACCCCCGGCGAGACCCTGCCCGCCCACCGCATCCTGTGCGGCGCCGACGCCGTCATCGCCGAGAACCTCACCCACCTCGCCGAGGTGCTGGACGCCCAGCGCACCGGCCATGACGTCCACGTCAGTCTCTTCCCCCTGCACCTGCCCGGCGCGGACGGCGCACCCGTCCGCGCCGTGGCCCGGATCTCGGAGCCGAAGCCTTGAGCAACGACCACGACAGCGCCCTCGCCGCTGCCGACGCCCTGATCGCCGCCTTCGCCGAAGGCCGCACCGACGACTACTTCGACGCCTTCGCGCCCGACGCCACGTTCGTCTTCCACACCTCCGACCGGCGCCTGGACTCCACCCAGGAGTACCGCGCCCTGTGGCAGAAGTGGAGCGAGGAGGACGCCTTCCGCGTGCTGTCCTGCGACTCGACCGACCGCCGCCTCCAACTCCTCGGCGACACGGCCGTGTTCACCCACTCGGTGACCACCCGGGTCTCCACCACGGCAGGCGAGGAGGTACTCCGCGAACGCGAGACCATCGTCCTCCACCGCACCGGCGACGGAGACTGGCGGGCGGTCCACGAGCACCTTTCCGCCGCGAGCGTCTGACAGCGCCCCGCAAGGGGCGCGGGGAACTGCGCGACCAGCCACAACGGCGCCGCAGACGGCATATCGCGGCCCCCCCAGGGGAGCGCCTAGGCGGATTCCGCCCCGCTCGGCACCGCCCCCGGCGCCGAATCCGCCTTCGCGGGCAGGTGGTTGAAGAGCAGGTTCAGCACGATCGCCGTCAGGCACCCCGCGCTGATCCCGCTGTTCATCACCGTCTGGAACCAGTCGGGGAACTTCTCGTAGACCGTCGGCACACCCACCGGCAGCATGCCGACCGCCACCGACACGGCCACCACCGTGAGGTTGTCGTTGCCGCGGAAGTCGACGGACGCCAGCGTCCGCAGACCGCTCGCCGCGACCGTGCCGAACATCACCAGGCCCGCGCCGCCCAGCACCGGCGCCGGAATCGCCGCGACCACCGCGCCCAGCTTGGGCAGCAGACCCAGCAGCACCAGGATGCCGCCGGCCGCCGCGACCACCCAGCGGCTGCGCACCCGGGTCATCCCGACCAGGCCCACGTTCTGCGCGAACGCCGTGTACGGGAAGGTGTTGAAGGCACCGCCGAGGACGGTCGAGAGGCCGTCGGCGCGCAGGCCGTCGGCGAGGGAACGCGGCTCGACCCTGCGGCCGGTCAGCTCGCCGACCGCGATCAGGTCACCGGTCGTCTCCGTCATCGTGACCAGCGCCACCACCAGCATGGAGATGATCGCCGAGGCCTTGAAGGTCGGCGTTCCGAAGTGGAACGGGGTGCTGATGCCGAGCCAGTCCGCGTCGCCGACCCCGCTGAAGTCCGTGAACCCGAAGGGCACCGCGACCGCCAGGCCCACCGCGATGCCGACCAGGACCGCGATCCGGGCGAGGTAGGCGGGCGCGAACCGCTGTACGCCGAGCACCACCGCGAGCACGAAGGCCGCCAGCGCCAGGTTCTTCGGCTCCCCGAAGTCCTTCGCGCCCGCGCCGCCCGCCGCCCAGTTGTCGGCGACCGGTAGCAGCGAGACCCCGATGATCAGGATCACGGTGCCGGTGACCAGGGGCGGGAAGAAGCGCAGCAGCCTCCCGAAGACGGGAGCGAGGAGCATGATCGCCAGCCCCGCCACGATCACCGAGCCGTAGATGGCGGGGAGTCCGCCGCCCGTCGTACCGATGAGGACCATCGGCGAGACCGCCGCGAACGTGCAGCCCTGCATGATCGGCAGCCGGACGCCGAAGCGCCAGAAGCCGACACACTGGATGAGCGTCGCGATGCCGCACACCAGCAGGTCGGCGGTGATCAGATAGGCCAGGTCGGCGGGGGACAGCTTCAGCGCGCCGCCCACGATCAGCGGAACGGCGACCGCGCCCGCGTACATCGCGAGCACGTGCTGGAGGCCGAACGCGGTCAACTGCCGTACGGGTGGGACCTCGTCGACGGGATGGACGGGGGCACTGGTGGTGGCCATGAGGACTCCAGAGCGGGGACGACATCCGGACAGCACGAGACGGTAAGCGGCTTGAACAGTTTGTTGATTTCCGACTCGTTGCCGATACGTGTCATGCCCACCTGATCGCCGGTGACTCCGCTACGACCCCGAACGCGCCGCGGTCAGCAGGGAGTTCCAGTCGGCCAGCTTGACCACGCTGCGGCCGAGCCGGGCACCGAGCGCCGCCTCGGCCCGCTCGATCGCCTGCCAGCCCGTCCACGGGACCGGCTCCATGCCCGCCGAGCGCATCACGGCGACCGGGTCCGCCGGCACCTCCTTGCGCAGCAGTTCGGGCGCGTCGTCCAGCAGCGAGGTCACCGTCTCCTTGGCGTCGGGCCGGTTGGTGCCGATGACACCGGTCGGGCCGCGCTTGATCCAGCCGGCCACGTAGTCGCCGGGCGCGCCGAAGCAGCCGCGCAGGACCCGGCCCGCCTCGTGCGGCACGGTGCCGCTCTCCTCGTCGAACGGGAGCCCGTCCAGCGGTACTCCGCGATAGCCGACCGACCGCAGCACCAGCTGTGCCTCGACCGTCTCGTACCGTCCGGTGCCGCGCACCCCGCCCCGGCCGTCCGGCTCGGTGCGCTCGAAGAGCACGCCGCCCACCCGTCCGCCCTCGTCGAGGAGTTCGACCGGACGCAGGAAGAAACGCATCCGGATGCTGCGGTCCGCGCCCCGCCGGCCGGCCTCGCTCCAGTCGCGCAGCACCGCCACGTTGCGGCGCTGGGCGGCGGGCAGCGCGGCCGGGTCGGCGCAGGCCGGGTCGAGCGCCAACTCATCGGGTTCCACCCGGACTTCGGTCTCCGGCAGCGCACCCAGCTCGCGCAGCTCCTTCGTGGTGAACCGGGCCTGCGAGGGGCCGCGCCGGCCCACCACGTGGACCTCTCTTATCCGGCTCGCCGACAGCGCCGTCAGTGCCTCCTGCGGCATGTCGGTGGGGCTCAGCTCCGCGACTCCCCGGGCCAGCATCCGCGCCACGTCCACCGCGACGTTGCCGACCCCGATGACCACCGCGGACCGGGCGTCGCGCACGAACCCGGCGTCGATCGCGTCCGGGTGCGCGCTGTACCAGGACACGAACTCGGTCGCCGACCAGCTGCCCGGCAGCTCCTCGCCGGGAATCCCGAGCCGCCGGTCGGTGGCGGCGCCCACGCAGTAGACCACCGCATGGTACAGCTCCCGCAGCCGCTCCACCGGCAGCCCGCCGGTGCCCCCGATCCGGACCCCGCCGAGGAAGCGCACCCGCTCGTGTTCGAGGACGTTCCGCAGGTTCCCCTGCAGTGACTTGATCTTCTCGTGGTCCGGGGCGACGCCGTACCGCACCAGTCCGTACGGGCACGGCAGCCGGTCCAGGACGTCCACACGCACCGTGGGGTCGAGCTGGACGAGGCTCTGGGCGGTGTAGCACCCGCTCGGCCCGGAGCCGACGACGGCGACACGCAACACAGGGGGACTCCTTGCCCGAGGGGCTGGTGTCTTCAGCATCCCACCGGCCCGGCCGCCTCGACAGGGGCCGCAGGGGTGACGCGGACGCGTGTCCGGGACCACGAGATGTGATCATGGGGTTACGTTACGTATGTGCTGGAAGCATCGTTTCTCAATCTTTCTGATCGGCGCGCGGAGGACGGCACGGTGTCCGTGACGCCCGCCTGGGAGGTGCAGGAGCACACGGGAGCCACCTCGTGGTTCCAGGTCCGGCTGGCCTTCGAGGACGGCGCGCGGGTCGACGCGCTCGCCGTGGTGGCCGGGGGACAGGTCTCCATCGAGGACGTCAAGGCGTGGCCCGCGCTCTCCCTGGCCGATCTGACGGTGCTCGCCGACTGGATCGAGGAGCCGCTGTGCCGGGCCTGCGGGATGGAGTCGTACGCGGACGAGGAGCCCGGTACGGACGAGGACGGCGGGCCCGGGACGGACGAGGACGGTGGGCCCGGCGGCGCGCCGCGCGCCCGGCCCGCCTGGCCACGGGGCATCGAGGGGAGGTGGCTGGTGGCCCAGGAGTACCGGGCCGCGCAGGAGGAGGGCCTCGATCCGGTCCTCGCGGTGATGTGCGCGACCGGGCACAGCCGTCGGCGGTCGCTTAGGCTCATCGCGCAGGCGCGTGACGCGGGCTTCCTGACGCCGCGTCATGCCCGCCGCTGACTAACCGGGTTCGGATCCGGGTCCGGTTCCCGGACCGGTTCCCGGTGCGGTCCGGTCCCCGGTCGCGAAGAACCGGGACAGGTCCTGTCGCGCGGCGGCCGGTGCGGACTCCGGGGGCAGGCCCAGCTCCCGGTCGAGCCCGTAGCGCTCGAAAAGCTCCGCCCGCAGCGCCGGGATCGGCATCGGCACACCGGGCACCAGCGCCGCGTACACGGCCCCCATCAGTACGGCGCGCAGCATGGGGTAGTCGGTCTCGACGTGCTGCGAGCCGTACCGGGCGACGGTGTCGCCCAGCAGCTCCGACAGCCGGCGCTGCTCGGGGCACTGCACGAAGCCCTCGCCCTGGAGCAGGCCCGCCATGTGCTGGCGCATCAGCACCGGCCGGTCGTGCGCCAGCCCCAGGATCGCGTCGATGGCACGGGCCAGCCGCTCCCGCCCGTCCTCGGTGTGCGGCTCGTGCTCCAGCGCCTCCTCCAGCGTCCGGTGCATCAGGCGGTGCACGGCGGACTGGACCAGCTGGCGCTTGCCCGGGAAGTAGTACGACACCAGCCCGCGCGCCGACCCCGCGCGGTCGGCGATCGCGCCCAGCGTGGTGGCTTCGAAACCGTGCTCGTCGACCAGCTCGACCGCGGCCTGGAGCAGCCGTTCCCGGGAACGCCTGCGCAACTCTTCATTGACCGATGCGCTGCGCGGGGACATCCTGGAACTCCTGCGTTGACTGGCTGCCAGCCAACTATAATCGACGCAGCGGGCACCGCTCTGCGCGGGGCCTGTCCAGGGCTGCCGTTCGTCCGGGGCGACACGGGGGAGCGTCTCGGGCGGACGGCGCGACAGCTCAGGACCGGGTGGGCGCGGCCGGTCGGCGGGCCACGCCCACCAGGTCCAGGACCGGCAGCAGCGCGTCCGGCCGGTCGGCCGCCGGCAGCGGGTCCACGAAGTGCACCCGGCAGCCGAGCGCCGCCGCGCCGCCGTCGGCAGGCCTGCTGTCCCCGACCATCAGCGTCTTCGCCGGCTCGGCCGCCAGTGCCTCCAGCGCCACCGTGAAGAGCCGCGGATCCGGTTTCTGGACACCGTGCTCGTACGACAGGACGTACGCGTCCACGTACGCGTCGAGCCCGTGCTCGCGGAAGACCGGGCGCAGGTCCCAGCCGATGTTGCTGACCACACCGACCCCGATCCCGTGCTCGCGCAGCGTGCGCAGCACCCGGGCGGCGTCCGGGTACGGCGTCCAGGCCCGCGGGGTCATGTGCCGCTCGTACAGCGCGTCGTGCAGGGCCGGGTCCGGCAGCGTCACCCGCCGGGACAGGCCGGTGTACGCGGCCCGGTGCAGCTCCGCGCTCTCGTCCCGCACCGCCCACACCCCGGCCAGCTCCTCGGGCAGCGCGACCGGGAAGGCCCCGCCGGGCTGCGCCCCGGCCACCTCCAGCGCACCCGCCGCCTGCACCAACTCGGCTTCGGAAAGCGGTACTTCGGTCTCGGCGAGCACCGCCCGCAGCCAGGACTCGGTGGACTCGATACGGAAGAGGGTCCCGGAGAAGTCGAAGAGCACGGCAGTCATGTGCCGGACTCTACCGAGGGCCGGACGTGGTGCGGGCTACGGGCGGGGGCGTCCCCGGGCGTCGCGCTCCCACTCGTACGCCAGCACCGCGAGCGCCACCACCAGGGCGCCGAGCAGCCAGCCGCCGAGCACGTCCGAGGGCCAGTGCACGCCGAGCCACACGCGGGTCAGGCCGACGCCCACGACCGAGAACCCGGCCGCGGCCAGCGCCGCACACCACAGCGCGCGACCGGTGCCGCAGCGGTGCAGCAGCCACAGCAGCAGGCCGCAGACCACCGTGGCCGTCATGGTGTGCCCGGAGGGGAAGGCGGCGTAGTGGGCGGAGTCGACCGGGTCCGGCCACTCCGGGCGCGGACGGCCGACGGCGACCTTGAGGGACTGCTGGGCGACCGTCCCGAGCGCGCAGGTCAGGGTCAGCCACAGGGCGGTCCACCACGCCGAGTGCCGCCACACCAGCCACACCGCGACCGCCGCGCACAGCAGGCGCATGGTCAGCGGGTCCCAGACCCAGTCCGCCAGGACGCGCAGCACCTGCGTGGTGCCGTGGTCCGCCACGGCCCAGCGGTGGGTGGCATGGGCGATGTCCTCGTCCACCGCGACCAGAGGAGGCCACTCGCCGGCGACCAGGGCGAGCAGCAGCGCCGAGGAGAGGGCGAGCACGGCGGTCGCGAGAAGCGGGGCAGGACGGTCGCTGGACGGTGGGCGCATGACGTGATCTTTGCCGAATCATTGCCCGCAGGGCAATTCCCCTGCGGAATACCGCCTCACCGCAGGGCGTGCAGGCTCGGTACCAGCGCCACCAGCACCGGGATCACCGGGACCAGGGCGGCCGTCGCGGTCAGCCGCAGCCGGTGCCGGGCCGGGAGGCGGTCCGGGGCGGTGAGCAACCGGTTCACCCGCTGCGGGACATGGGCGTGCGGGGTCGGTCCCGGGCCGAACACGCCCCGGTCCTCGTTGAGTTCGACCAGGGCGAGCGCGGTGGTGAGGCGGCCGTGGCGCCGCGAGGCCATGTCGTCGGCGGCCAGTTCGACCAGCCGGTGCATCTCCTCGCGGAACGCGGCGAACACCGGGATCTGCGGGAACCCGCCCGCCAGCGCGGCCGAGCAGTGCAGCAGCCAGTCGTGCCGGGCCTGCGCGTGCCCCTGCTCGTGGGCGAGGACCGCGTCCAGCTGACGCCCTTTCAGGCGACGCAACGCGGCTGTGGTGACCACGAGTTGGGGCGCCGCTCCCGGCAGCCACCAGGCATCCGGGCGCTCTCCCTCAAGGACGACGAGGCGATGGGCGGACCGCTCCTCGCCGGGCAGCAGGGGCGCGCGGAGCAGGAGTTCGGCCCGTCGCCGGCTGCGCCTGGACCTGGCCCGCGCGATCTCCCGCACCAGCATCGCCCCGCTCCACAGCCCGGCGCAGGCGAGGACGAGCGCGGTCGCGGCCGCCCACGGACCGCTCGTGCCGAGCGCATAGGCGTCCGCCACCCCGCTCGGGGCGGTCGCGAACACCTGCCCGCGCACCGCCTGCCAGGCCGCCGCCGCGCTCAGCGTCATGGACAGGGCGCAGCACAGCAGCACGGTGGCCACCACGCACTGCCACACCCACAGGGCGACCACCGGTTCCCGGTCCGTCCAGTCGGCCCGGCCGAGAAAACGGGGGCCGACCGCGGCGGTCAAGGCGCCGAGCAGCAACAGTGCCACGGGGACCATCATGGCCAGCACCCTATGAGCGGGGGGCCGCTGAGGGGTACAGCCCATTGCGCCAAAGTGACGCAGGCAACGTTTGCGCCGCGTGTGGTGTCACTTCCTCACAGCGCCAGCAGCATCGCCACCATGCCGATCCCCATCGACAGGCGGCAAGCCCGCGCCAGTTCGGGCCGGTCGCCCCACCTGACCGCCGCCGTCCCGGCGGCCGCCGCGCCGAGCGGGACCAGCCGTGCGCCGGACAGCAGCACGAAACCGGTGAAGTAGACCAGCAACGGCCCGGTCACCAGCGGGACTCCGGCGCCGCCGTGATGGTGGGCGCCGGGGGAGGCCGCCATCGCCACCGCCATGTAGACCATCGCCGCCGTCCCCACCAGATGGTGCAGATGGTGCGGACTGCTGCGGGCGCTCCACAGGGCGCGCAGGGCGGCCGCGCCGAACACCGCCGCATACAGCGGCCATGCCCACCCCGGCGGGGTGAACACCGTCGCGGGCACGGCCATGACGGCCATGCCGAACCCCATCAGCGCCTCGCCGCCCGCGGCGCGCCGCTGCTCCTCGACAGTGCTGCGCATCCGCACCAGGCAGTAGGCGCCGGTCGCCGCGCACAGCGCGACCAGCAGCCAGCCGGGCGAAGCCGGTCCGTGCACGGCGCACCTCCCCGCTCGACGTCGCGTCGAGGGATGCCATGCCCCGGCCGTACGGCGCGCACGCGAGCGCAAGGATGTACACGGGGAGCATTCGCCGGAGCACAGTGTGTGATCAGGGTCGTTCCAAAGTATTTTACGAGTAAAACATATGCTAAATTGATGGGTATGAGCACCGCGCCCCCTACGACCCCCCGCCGTCTGCCTCTCGCCGGTGTGCTGCGCCTGGGCCGGCCCACCGACATCTGGTTCAAGCCCGCCGTCAGCGTGGTCGCCGCGGTCGCCGTGCCCAACCTGACCCTGCTGGCCCTCGGCCGCCTCGACCTGGCCATGTACACGATGGCCGGATCGCTGTGCGCCCTCTACGGCCACAACCGGCCCTACCCCGCCCGCGCCCGTACCCTGGCCCAGGTGGTCCTCGGCATGGTCGGCGGCCTCGCCGTCGCCCTGGTCACCGCCTCGCTCACCACGAACGCGGTCGTCCTGGTCACCGTCGGCGCCCTCATGGCCGCCGTCCAGAAGGTGCTCTGCGACGCCACCCGCGTCGGCCCGCCCGGGAACGTGGTCCTCACCTTCATCAGCTCCGCCTCCCTGTTCGCCCCGCAGACCCTCGGCCAGGTCCCCGGCCACCTCGGCCTCGCCCTGGCGGCGGGCGCCTGGGCCTGGCTGGTCGGCATGGCCCCGGGGCTGCTGCGCCCGCACGGCCCCGAACGCCGGGCCACCGCCCACGCCCTGAACGCCACCGCCGCCTACGCCGACAGGCACGCCGACACCCGCGGCACCGGCCGCGGCACCGGCCGCGGCGGCACCGGCGGCCGTACCGGCGGCGGCCACGACAAGGCCCGCGCCGCCGCGGTCGCCGCCGTGCAGGCCGCCTGGCAGTCCCTGCTCGCCGCCGGCGCCCGCCCCGACCGCACCCGGCGCGCCCTCGCACACCTCGTCGTCCGCGCCGAGGTGGCCCTGGCCGCCCCCGCCGACACCGACCCACGGCTGCTCCGCGCCCTGGCCCGGGACCTGCGCGGCACCGGACGCGTCCCGCGGGTGGCCGGGTTCGACGACGACCTCCTCGGGGTCGACGCCGAACGCGCCGTACCCCGACGCCCGTTGCGGCGTCGCCTCGGCCCGCTCGCCCCCCTCGCCGCCCGCACCGCGCTCGGCTGCGCCCTCGCCGGATACGCCTCCCTCGCCCTCGGTGTCGGCCGCCCCTACTGGGCACTGGTCACCGCGGCCTCCCTCTACCAGGCCAACGTCACCCTCACCTGGAGCCGGGGCATCCAGCGCGTCGTCGGCAACCTCCTCGGCGTCCTTGTCTTCGCCGCCGTCGTACCGTTCGCCCGTCTGCACCCGGCCGTCCTGGTGCTGTGCTGCCTCGCCTTCAACTTCGGCGCCGAGGCGCTGATCGGCCGTAACTACTGGCTCGGCAGCGTCTGCGTCACCCCGATGGCCCTGCTCATCACCGAGTTCGCCCGCACCCAGGACGCCGGGCAGCTGGTCACCGAGCGGGTCGTGGACACCCTGGTCGGCGCGCTCGTCGGCTTCGGCGCAGCCGTCGTCGTCACCAACCGCCGGGCCGGCGACGGCATCGAGCACGCCCTGACCACCGTCGAGCGGGCCCGCGAACAGGCCGCCCGCCTGCTCGCCGAGGTGCAGCCGGCGCCGCGCGCCCTGGCCACCGCGCGGCGCGCCCTGGCCGCCGCTCTGGCCGACCTGCGCGCCACGGCCGACACCGCCTCCGGCGAGTGGTGGCAACGCGCGCTGCCTCAGGAGCGGGTCGTGCAGGCCGAGCAGTCCGGACACCGTACGCTCGCCGCGATGGTACGACGCCAGGGAACGCACTCCTGGGACGGCGCGAGGACAACGGAGGACGTACGGCCATGACGGCGACCAACGGACGACCGGCGGCCGGGAGCGACGCGGACAGAGGTGGGGGCACGGGGCGGGACGACACGGTCGCCGCCGTCGTCCGGCAGTGGCGGAGCGTCCATCCCGGGCTGGACACCGGGCCCATGGAGGTCATCGGCCGGATCAACCGCTGCGCGGCCCTCCTCCAGCAGTCCGAGGACGCCCCGCTGCGCCGGGCCGGCCTCAGCCGCCCCGAGTTCGATCTGCTCGGCGCGCTCCGCCGCACCGGCCACGAGCTGACGCCGAGCGAGCTGGCCAAGGAGACCTTCTCCTCCGGCGCCGCCGTCACCAAACGCCTCAAGCAGCTCACCGAGCGCGGCCTGGTCGAGCGGCGCGGCGACGCCCGCGACCGCAGGGTCGCCCACCTCCGCCTCACCGACGTGGGCCGCGACCTCGTCGACGGCCTGCTGCCCGAGCAACTCGCCTACGAGACGGCCGTACTGTCCGTCCTCGCCCCCGAGGGCCAGGGCGAACTGGCGGCGCTCCTCGCGGAGTTGCTGGGCCGGCTGGAGGGGAGGACGGGCGCGCTGAGGGCCTGACCCCACTGCTGGAAGTGCCGGGATCCGCCGTCTGTCGACTGCGGCGCCGTCGTGGCTGGTCGCGCGGATCCCCGCGCCCCTTCGGGGCACTGCCGAACCGTAGCCGCTCAGATTCCCGGCCGACAGCGCAACGGGTGGTCCGCCGGCACCTCCACCAGCACGATCCTGATGCCGTCCGGATCGGTGATCCACATCTCGACCAGGCCCCACGGTTCCTTCACGGGCGGGCGCACGATCTCGACACCGTGCGCCACCAGCTCGTCGTGCGCCGCCGTGAGGTCCGCGACCTGCAACCACAGCCGAACGGCGGGTGAGGCCGGGGCGTCCGCCCGCCCGGAGACCTCCAGGAACCCGCCGCCGAGAAAGTAGACCGTGCCGCGCTCCGGACCCGTACCGAACTCACGGTAGACGGCGAGGCCGAGCTGCTCGCCGTAGAAGGCGCGGGCTCGCTCGGGGTCGGTGGGGTGGATCAGCGTACGACTGCTCAGTACATGCACCATGCGACCGGAGCGTAGCCGCGGGCCGCCCCGGGGCGGCCCGCGCGCGCCACGAGCCACACCCCGGCTGCCGCGGACGGTCGCGGGCAGGAGGCCGGCGGGGCGGGTGCCGGGAGGCCGGGCCGTGCCGCGGGGATAGGGTCGGGTCCGGCCCAGTCGCGCCCGAGATCGGAGACACCGCCCATGGAGAACGCCGCCGCCGGACTGACGTTCCGCGACGCCACCGACGCCGACGTGGACATCCTGGTCGCGTTGATCGAGTCGGCCTACCGGGGCGACGACAGCCGGGTCGGCTGGACCACCGAGGCGGACATCCTGGAGGGACAGCGGACGGATCCGGAGGGCGTCCTGGAGGTCGTCAAGGGACCGGACGGCAAGCTGCTGGTCGTCGAGCGGGACGGCGCGGTCGTCGCCTGCTGTCAGCTCGAACACCGCGGTACTCACGCCTACTTCGGCATGTTCGCGGTGAGCCCGGCCCTCCAGGGCGCGGGCCTCGGCAAGGTCGTCATCGCCGAGGCGGAGCGCCGGGCACGCGAGGAGTGGGGCGTCACCGAGATGCACATGACGGTGATCTCGGTGCGCGAGGACCTGATCGCCTGGTACGAGCGGCGCGGCTACCGCCGTACGGGAAGGATGTCGCCGTTCCCGTACGGCGAGGAGCGCTTCGGCATTCCGCTCCGCGCCGACCTGCGGTTCGAGCTGCTGGTCAAGCCGCTGGTGTGAGGCGCCGGCCGGTGTTCACGCGGTGAAGCGGGCGGTGCGTTTGATCTCCGGGTAGTCGGTCGTGGCGCCGTCCAGTTGGAGCGCGCGCACCAGCCGCAGTTCGTCCTGGGTGTTCACCACCCAGCCGATCACCCGCAGATCCGCCTTGCGGGCGTGCTCGACGACCTCCAGGGTCAGCCGCCGGATGTTGAGGCAGAGCGTCGCGGCGCCCGCTTCCCGGGCCCGCTCCACCACGTCGGTGTCGTAGCGGCTGGCGATCAGGGCGGTGCGCACCCCCGGCACCAGCCGGGCGATCTCGGCGACCGCCTCGTCGTGGAACGAGGAGACCTCCACCCGGGACACCAGGTCCCGCCGCTGCATGACCTCGGCCAGCGCCCGGGCCGCGGCCACGTCCTTGATCTCGGCCTGCAGCGGGGTCCGTACCGCGTCCAGGACCTCCTCGAACACCGGCACCCGCTCGCCCCGGCCGGCATCCAGCGCGCGCAGCTCCTCCAGGGTCTTGTCGGCGATCGGGCCGGTGCCGTCGGTCGTGCGGTCCACCTCCGCGTCGTGCATGACGACCAGGGCGCCGTCCTTGCTGAGGTGGAGATCGAGTTCGATCAGGTCGAGGCCGGCCTGCTGGGCGGCGACGAAGGAACGGAGGGTGTTCTCGGGCTCGACGCCCATGACTCCGCGGTGACCGATGGTAAGGAAGTTCAAGATTCAACTCGCTTCCGTCGACGGCGGCGGTGGGTGCAGGCGCGCGAACCGTACGACGGACGTCGCTGTCCACGCGGCTGGGCGCAGCCTAATGGCCGCCCGTCGCGATGGACCCGTACGTACACGGGGTGATTGGCGTGCCGGGTGCGCGACACCTGGCCCGTGCCCCGGTCGGCGGTCACCCGGGCGTGGGCGCGTCCCGCCGCGAGTTGACCGGCCGGATCCATACGGTCTCGACGAGCTGACGCTTCGTCACCAGTCTCGGTGAATGTGAGCGCCTTCACGGTTTCGCGCAGGAAAAAGCGCGGTTAAGAAGGGATGGAGCAGGATAATTTCCTGAGTACCCCCTTGCTGGGAGAAACCCTGTATGCATACGGTGTCCTTACGGAAGCTTCTCCCGTGGAGGATGGATCATGACGGAAATTCTTGTGCAGCTGGGTTCGGAGGAGCAGGTTCCTCCCGTGACCAGGGTGGTCGAGCACCCGGCGTGGCCCGTGCTCAAGGATGCCGTGGAGCGGATCCGGCCATGGCAGTCGAAGGACGGGGCCATCGACTTCGAGACGGCGGGCGCGCCCGCGCGGGCCGACGCCGAGGCGGCCGTACGGCGTGTCGCCGAGGCCGTCGAAGAGCTGTCCCCGCTGCTCCCGCACGACGCCGCCTACCACCGGGCGCTCGTGGCGGACCTGCGGCGCTGGGCCGACGGCGGCTTCCAGGTGCCCGACTTCCTCGACTCGCTGCTGGCCTTCCAGCCCGCCGCGGGCCGCGCGGACGGCCTCCAGCACCTGGTCGTCTTCCCGATGTACACCCAGAACGGCAACCCGGACCGCAACCTGGAGGCGGTCGTGCTGCGCATGGTCTGGCCGGACTGGCTGGCCGAGCTGGAGCGCACCCGGTATGACAACCCGCTGTTCTGCGGCATCAAGTTCGAGGACTTCACGGCCGGCTACGACACCAACTCCGCCGTCCTCTTCCCGGAGACCATCGCCGTCCGCGAGGCGCCGGAACGATTCTCCTGGGGTGGCATCTTCTGCGACCGCGAGGCCGCCCGCTTCCGCCGGGTCACCGACGCGGCCGTCGGCATCCTGGGCCTGAACCTGCCCGAGGACATCGCCGCCATGGTCCACGACCAGAAGCGCTGCGAGGAGGCCTTCGTGCTGTGGGACATGGTCCACGACCGCACCCACAGCCACGGCGACCTGCCCTTCGACCCGTTCATGATCAAGCAGCGCCAACCGTTCTGGATGTACGGCCTGGAGGAGCTGCGCTGCGACCTCACCGCCTTCAAGGAGGCCGTGAAGCTCCAGGCGGACGGCGTTACGCAGGCCCGTGACGTGCAGTACGCCGTGCTCTTCGACCGCATGTTCCGGTTCCCGGTCACCGGCGACCGGGTCCGCAACTACGACGGGCTCGGCGGCCAGCTGCTCTTCGCCTACCTGCACAAGCACGACGTGGTCCGCTGGACCGACAACCAGCTCGCCATCGACTGGGAGCGCGCCCCGCAGGTCACCAACCAGCTGTGCGCCGAGATCGAGAAGCTGTACAAGGACGGCATCGACCGCCCCAAGCTCGTCCACTGGTTCGCCGGGTACGAGCTGGTCGCCACCTATCTCGCCCCGCACCCCGGTTCCAGGTGGGCCAAGGGTCCCGACGCCCTGGACCTGACGCTGCCGCCGCGCAAGCTCGTGGACGACGTGCTTCCCGACGAGTTTCCGCTGAGCATGTTCTACGAGGCCCTGTCCAGGAAACTGAAGAACGTGATCGCCGAGACCAAGGGCATCACGGCGGACAGCGCCGAGCCGGTCGCCGCGTGAGCGACCGGCTGCGGAACACTGCTCAAGATCTGCGGAACACTGTTCAAGAGGGGAAGCGCATGGCGGGCAACGGGTCTCTCAGTGGTGCGGTGATCGCGGTGGCCGGGGCGGGCGGACCCGCCGGGCACGCGACCCTGGTCAGGCTGGCCGAGGCGGGCGCGACCGTCGTCGGCGCCGACAACAATCCCGAGCGCCTGGCGGAGGCCGTGGACGCGGCCCGCTACGCGGGCGGCGGCGCCGTGGTCACCGGTGAGACGGTCGACCTGCTCGACCTGGACTCGACCCGGGCCTGGGCCGACCGCATCGAGAAGGACCACGGCCGGATCGACGGCCTCGTCCACCTGGTCGGCGGCTGGCGCGGCAGCGCCAACTTCGCCGAGACCGACCTCGCCGACTGGGACCTGCTGGAGAAGCTGCTGATCCGGACCGTCCAGCACACCTCGCTGGCCTTCCACGACGCGTTGCAGCGCAGCGAGCGCGGCCGGTACCTGCTGATCAGCGCGGCCGGCGCGTCGAAGCCCACCGCCGGCAACGCCGCCTACTCCGCGGCCAAGGCGGCCGCCGAGGCCTGGACGCTCGCCATGGCCGACGACTTCCGCAAGGCCGGAGGCGAGGCGGGCCCCACCTCCGCGGCTGCCATCCTGGTGGTCAAGGCGTTGGTGCACGACGCGATGCGCGCCGAGCGGCCCCACGCGAAGTTCGCGGGCTTCACCGACGTCAAGGACCTGGCCGAGGCCGTCGAGGGCGTCTGGGGCAAGTCCGCCGCCGAAGTGAACGGAAACCGTCTGTGGCTGACCGAGAAGCCGTGAACCCTCCCAGGACCGACGCCCGTCGCCACCACGACCCCCAGGTCCGCGGTTTCGCCAGTGACAACTACGCCGGAGCCCACCCCGAGGTGCTCGCCGCCCTGGCCCTCGCCAACGGCGGCCACCAGGTGGCCTACGGCGAGGACGAGTACACCGAGAACCTCCAGCGGATCGTCCGCAGCCACTTCGGGGCCACCGCGGAGGCCTTCCCGGTCTTCAACGGCACCGGCGCCAACGTCGTCGCGCTCCAGGCGGTCACCGACCGCTGGGGTGCGGTGATCTGCGCCGAGAGCGCGCACGTCAACGTCGACGAGGGCGGCGCCCCCGAGCGCATGGGCGGCCTCAAGCTGCTCACCGTGCCCACCCCCGACGGCAAGCTCACCCCCGAGCTCATCGACCGGCAGGCATACGGCTGGGACGACGAGCACCGAGCGATGCCCCAGGTGGTGTCCATCACCCAGAGCACCGAACTGGGCACCCTCTACACACCGGACGAGATCCGCGCGATCTGCGAGCACGCCCACGCACACGGCATGAAGGTGCACCTGGACGGCTCCCGGATAGCCAACGCGGCGGCCTCCCTGGACGTCCCGATGCGTACCTTCACCAACGCCGTCGGCGTCGACATCCTGTCCCTGGGCGGCACCAAGAACGGCGCCGTGTTCGGCGAGGCGGTCGTGGTGATCAACCAGGACGCCGTCAGCCACATGAAGCACCTGCGCAAGCTGTCCATGCAGCTCGCCTCCAAGATGCGCTTCGTCTCGGTCCAGCTGGAGGCCCTGCTCGCCAAGGACCTGTGGCTGCGCAACGCCCGCCACGCCAACGAGATGGCCCAGCGGCTCGCCGAGGGCGTCCGGGCCGTGCACGGCGTGGAGATCCTCCACCCGGTGCAGGCCAACGGCGTCTTCGCGCGGCTCCCGCACGACGTGAGCCTGCGCCTGCAGAAGCGCTTCCGGTTCTACTTCTGGGACGAGGCCGCCGGGGACGTGCGCTGGATGTGCGCCTTCGACACGACCGAGGAGGACGTGGACGCGTTCGTGGCAGCGCTCAAGGAGGAGATGGCGCGCTGAGGGCTCCGCCGGGGTGCCGTGATCTGTCGACTGCGGCGCCGTCGTGGCTGGCCGCGCAGTTCCCCGCACCCCTCCGGCAGCATGCATAGATATGCGTTCACCTGAAAAGTCATTGACTCTCGGGTGATCGCATTCCTATGCTCTGCGGACATGCAGCTGATCCAGAAGACCGCCGACCTGTCCGCCTACCTGGCCGCTGACGAGGTCATCGATCATCATCATCCCGTGCTCCGGGAGACGGCCGCCCGACTGTGGGCGGGAGTCGACGACTCGTATGGTTATGCGCGCGCCGCGTACGAATTCGTGCGGGACGCCATCCCGCACTCCGCCGACGCCGACGATCCCCGGGTCACCTGGCGCGCCTCGGACGTCCTGGAGTCCCGCACCGGCATCTGCCACGCAAAAGCCCATGCCCTGGCCGCCCTGCTGCGGGCCGAGGACATCCCCACGGCCCTGTGCTACCAGCGCCTTGCGCACGACGGCGGCGGACATGCCGTGCACGGACTGGTCGCCGTCCGCTTCCGCGGCGCCTGGCACCGGCAGGACCCGCGCGGCAACAAACCGGGCGTGGACGCCCGGTTCTCCCTCGACGGTGAACGGCTGGCCTGGGTCCCCGATCCTCGGTCCAATGAGATGGACTATCCGGTCCTGTACGCTGAACCTCACCCGGTGGTGCTCGGCGCGCTCAGAGCGGCGCCCGACCGCGCGCACCTCTGGACGACGCTCCCCACCGCACTCTGAGGCAAGGCAGATGACTCTCACGCTCACCGTGTCCGACCAGGTGCGCGCCCTCGCGCCCGGTTTCACGCACCTCGTGATCGAGGCCCACGGCCTGGTCAACGGGCCCAGCACCGAGGCGAGTTCGGAGCTCCTCGACGACGCTGCCCGCCGGCTGGCCGGACGCCTCGACGGACGCGCCCCGCACGAGGACCCGCACATGGCCGCCTGGCGGGCGGCCTACACGGCCTTCGGCGCCAAGCCGTCCCGCACCCGCAACTCGGCCGAGGCGCTGGCCAGACGGGCTCTCGCGGACGGCGGCCTGCCCCGCATCAACCTGCTCGTGGACCTCTACAACGCGATCAGCGTGGCCCACCTGATCCCTGTCGGGGGTGAGGATCTCGACCGCGTCCAGGGCGGGATGCGCCTCGTACGCGCCACGGGCGAGGAGGACTTCGTGACCGTGGCCGGGGGCGAGGAGAGCGTCGAGCACCCCGACCCCGGCGAGATCGTGTGGTGCGACGACGCCGGAGTCACCTGCCGCCGCTGGAACTGGCGCCAGGGCCCCCGTACCCGCCTCACCGAACGGACGGCCTCGGCCGTCTTCCTGCTGGAGAGCCTCGCCCCGATGCCGGTGCCGGAGGTGGCGTCGGCGGGTACCGAACTCGCGGAACTGCTGGAGAAGTTCAGCCCGGGCGCCCGCATCGAGGTGCGCGCGCCCGAGTCGGCGGGCTGAGGCCCGGGGCCGAGGCTCAGATCGCCTCGGCGGCCTTCAGCTGGTCCACCGTGGGGGCCGTGCCGCCGAGGTGCGCCGGAAGCCACCAGGTGTCGGTCGCGTCCTTCGGGCGGGCCGGGTAGGCGCGCTGGGCGGCGTCGAGCAGTTCCTGGACGCGCTCGCGCAGCCGGCGGGTGATGGCGCCCGCGTACTGGTCGCGGGGCGCCTCGACCGGCTCGCCGACCCGGATGGTGATGGGCAGGTGGTTGCGCTTGAAGTTGCGCGGGTGGCCCTTGGTCCAGATGCGCTGGGTGCCCCACAGCGCCATCGGGACGAGCGGGACGCCGGCCTCCTGGGCCAGGCGCGCGGCACCCGACTTGAAGCTCTTCAGCGTGAAGGACTGGGAGATCGTGGCCTCGGGGAAGACCCCCACGATCTCACCGGACTTCAAGGAGTCCAGCGCGTGCTGGTACGCCGCCTCGCCCTGGTTGCGGTCCACCGGGATGTGCTTCATCCCGCGCATCAGCGGACCCGAGATCCGGTGCCGGAAGACCGACTCCTTCGCCATGAACCGCACCAGGCGCTTCTGGGGGAGCGCCGCCAGGCCGTCGAAGATGAAGTCCAGGTAGCTGATGTGATTGCTCACCAGCACGGCGCCGCCCGTGCGCGGGATGTTCTCCGAACCCTGGCAGTCGATCTTGAGGTCCCAGGCCTTGAACAGTGTCTTGGCGAGACCGACGACGGGACGGTAGACCAACTCTGCCATGGGCGGGGTGGACCCTTTCTGCTCTGCCTGGGAAAGGGGCTCCCGGCGGGAAAGTTACGCAGCCGTAGGTTTACGGCGTCTCGCAGATCGTGCCCGAAGAACGGACGGGGAGCCAGTCCTGGCGCCCCGGAGCGGCGAGATTCTCGTCACGTTGGCCCCTTGATCCACCTCGCGCTTTTAACTCGTCTTTACTCCGCGCGCACCGTCAACCGCCGCATGAGCAGGAACATCTCGCACCCCAGGCAGTACCCGAATGCCGCATTGAGGAAGGCCGCGGCGAGCGCCGACCCGGTCGCCGCGAGGCCCAACCACGCGGGACCCAGCGTGAATCCGACCAGACCGAGCCCCGCGAAGACCAGTCCCACCGCCTGGGCGAACCGCGGCGGCTCCGGCGGCTCGAACTCCGCCGGCGGGCCGAGCCGCGGCCGTACGGCGGTCCGGAACGCCCAGCCGTACGGTGACCGGGTCACGCCCCCGGCCGCGCCGAGCGCGAACACCAGGGTCTGCCAGGCGAGGATCCAGGGGCTCCTGGTGATGAGTGCGGCGGCCAGTACGGCCGTCGTCACGGCCGCCGCGAACCGCGGCCCACGTGCGTCGATGTCCATGAACCAAGGATTCCGCCCCGCGGGCCGGTAGGGGAGCCGGGAATCTTTGCAGTCTCGTGAACGCTTTTCCGGGTGTTGGGCGGTCTCGTGGATCCTTGTCCGGTGATGACCGGACTGGTGGTGTGCGTGGCGGTGCTCGCGGCGGCGAGCGTCTACGGAGTGCTGCACAGGCGGCGGAGCGGGAGGGTGCGGGTGCGCGGGCGGGACGACGGCAAGCGGCTCGGGGCGGCCGAACTCGGCGGCGAACTGGGCGAACGGGCCACGCTGGTGCAGTTCTCCAGCGCCTTCTGCGCCCCCTGCCGGGCCACCCGGCGGGTGCTGGGCGAGGTCGCCGGGATGGTCCCCGGTGTCACCCATGTCGAGATCGACGCCGAGGCCCGCCTGGACCTCGTGCGCGAGCTGGAGATCCTGAAGACGCCCACCGTGCTGGTGCTGGACGCGGACGGCCGGGTCGTGCGCCGGGCCACCGGGCAGCCCCGCAGGGCGGACGTCATCGCGGCGTTGGGAGAGGCGGTCTGACGGCCGTGCCGATGACGGTGAGGCACCTCCCATATGCCGAAACGTACTTGACTGGGCACGCCACCTATCGTCAGCCTGACCGTATGCCTGAGGAACTCCTTCTCTACGGGCGGGTGCACGTGGACCTGGCCCGCACCGCGAGCGCGCGCTGTCCAGGCTGTTGAGCAGCCACGGACCCGAACGCCGCCCCTCGCAGAAGGACAACTCCATGACGGCCACGCCCGACCTCGGCACTCCTCAGCTCGCCTCTCCCGACCTGCTCCGCTCCGCCTTCCGGCGGCACGCGGCCGGTGTGGCGGTGATCACCGCGCGCGGCGCCGACGGCCCGGTCGGCTTCACCGCCACCTCCCTCACCTCCGTCTCCGCCGAGCCCCCCATGCTCTCCTTCGGCGTCGGTACGAGTGCCTCCAGCTGGCCCGCGATATCCACCGCCGAGCACATCGGCGTCCATATCCTCGGGGAGCACCAGGCGGAGCTGGCGGCCACCTTCGCGCGCAGCGGCGCCGACCGGTTCGGGGCGCCCACCGACTGGCGCGACGGTCATGAGGGTGTCCCGGTCCTCGACGACGTACTGGTGTGGCTGGTGTGCCGGATCGTCGCGCGGGTGCCGGCCGGCGACCACCGCATCGTGCTGGCCGAGGTGCTCGCCGGCGATCCCTCCCGCGCCGGGCGGCCGCTCCTCTACCACCAGGGCGGCTTCAACGGTCTGCGGGACTGATCACAGACGTTCAGTTCCAGGAATCACACACCCCTAGTTCTGCGAACGTGTCGAGTTCCGGTTACGCTGCGTTGCGAAGGTCACAGTTCAAAGCGCTTGCTTAGCGGGCATGAACTGGCTGTACTGGTGAGTAATATTTCGTTCGGAGCGCGCGGCCGCCCCGACCGGGATGAGCCGCTTGAGGCGCCTATGCTGCCTGCAAGAGGCAGCCCAGAAAAGACGATGCAGTAGGAGAGCCGGCGTGAGCCTGAGGATCGTTGTCACTGTGAAGTACGTGCCCGACGCCACTGGCGACCGGCACTTCGCCGATGACCTGACCGTCGACCGTGACGACGTGGACGGTCTGCTCTCCGAGCTGGACGAGTACGCGGTCGAGCAGGCGCTGCAGATCTCGGAGAATTCGGACGACGACGTCGAGGTCACTGTTCTGACGGTGGGTCCCGAGGACGCGAAGGACGCGCTGCGCAAGGCGCTGTCGATGGGTGCGGACAAGGCGATCCACGTCGAGGACGACGACCTGCACGGCACCGACGCGATCGGTACCTCGCTGGTGCTGGCGAAGGCGATCGAGAAGGCCGGTTTCGACCTGGTGGTCTCCGGCATGGCCTCCACCGACGGCACCGCCGGTATCGTGCCCGCGCTGCTGGCCGAGCGCCTCGGTGTCCCGCAGGTCACCCTGCTCTCCGAGGTGTCGGTCGAGGACGGCACGGTCAGGGGCCGCCGCGACGGCGACGCCGCCAGCGAGCAGCTGGAGGCCTCGCTGCCGGCCGTGGTCTCGGTGACCGACCAGTCGGGCGAGGCGCGTTACCCGTCGTTCAAGGGCATCATGGCCGCCAAGAAGAAGCCGGTGCAGTCCTGGGACCTGTCCGACCTCGACATCGAGGCGGAGGAGGTCGGCCTGGAGGGTGCCTGGAGCGCGGTCGAGACCGCCACCGCGCGTCCGGCCCGTACCGCGGGCACGATCGTCAAGGACGAGGGCGAGGGCGGCAAGCAGCTCGCCGCCTTCCTCGCGGAGCGCAAATTCGTGTGATGCAGCCTCGCGGGCCAGAAGTTCATCTGAGCCCCGCAGTCGCTGACCGCCCCTCAACTTCGTTTCGCAGGAGAGCATTCCCATGGCTGAAGTCCTCGTCTACGTCGATCACGTGGACGGTGCCGTCCGCAAGCCCACCCTGGAGCTGCTGACGCTGGCCCGTCGTATCGGCGAGCCCGTCGCCGTCGCGCTGGGCAACGGTGCCGCCGACACCGCCGCCGCGCTGGCCGAGCACGGCGCGGTGAAGGTGCTGACGCACGACGCGTCCGAGTACGCCGACTACCTGGTCGTCCCGAAGGTGGACGCGCTGCAGGCCGCCGTCGCCGCGGTGTCCCCGGCCGCCGTGCTGGTGCCGTCCTCCGCGGAGGGCAAGGAGATCGCCGCCCGGCTGGCGCTGCGCATCGGCTCGGGCATCATCACCGACGCCGTCGACCTGGAGGCCGGCGAGGAGGGCCCGGTGGCCACCCAGTCGGTGTTCGCCGCGTCCTTCACCACCAGGACCCGGGTCTCCAAGGGCACCCCGGTCATCACGGTCAAGCCGAACTCGGCCGCGGTGGAGGCCGCTCCGGCCGCCGGTACGGTCGAGGCCCTCGCGGTGACGTTCTCGGCGGCCGCGACCGGCACCAAGGTGACCGGCCGTACCGCGCGTGAGTCGACCGGGCGTCCGGAGCTGACCGAGGCCGCGATCGTGGTCTCCGGCGGCCGTGGTGTCAACGGTGCCGAGAACTTCGCGGTCATCGAGGCCCTCGCCGACTCCCTCGGCGCGGCCGTGGGTGCCTCGCGTGCCGCGGTGGACGCGGGCTGGTACCCGCACACCAACCAGGTCGGCCAGACCGGCAAGTCCGTCTCGCCGCAGCTGTACATCGCCAACGGTATCTCCGGCGCGATCCAGCACCGCGCGGGCATGCAGACCTCCAAGACCATCGTGGCGGTCAACAAGGACGCCGAGGCCCCGATCTTCGAAC
Source organism: Streptomyces fuscichromogenes (assembly GCF_014645815.1). Lineage (GTDB taxonomy): Bacteria > Actinomycetota > Actinomycetes > Streptomycetales > Streptomycetaceae > Streptomyces > Streptomyces fuscichromogenes. The sequence continues at coordinate 48,715 of NZ_BMML01000007.1, forward strand.
TGGTCGACTTCGGTGTGGTCGGCGACCTCTTCGACGTCGTCCCGCAGCTGACCGACGAGGTCAAGGCCCGCAAGGGCTGACCGCCGCCGGGCTGCCCGAGGCCCCCGTGACCGGTGCCGGTCACGGGGGCCTCGTCGTGTCGTCGCGGGCTCGGCTCAGCGCAGGCTCAGCGAGACCTGTACGGGCAGGTGGTCGCTCGGGAACTGGCCGTGCATCGAGAAGGTGTCCATCGTCGCCTGGTGCGTGGTCACGCCCGGAGAGGTCAGGATCCAGTCGATACGGTCGCCGTCCGGCTTGAGGCGGTGGTACCCGTGGAAGGTCGCGTACTGCGGGCCGCGCCGCTCCGCCGCGTCCCAGGTGTCGACGAGCCCCGAGTCCACCAGGGTGTCGTAGGCGCGGTTCTTGTGGGCGTAGGCGTTGAAGTCGCCGGTCACCACGACGGGCAGTCTCCGGTCGAACTCCGCGATCCGCTTCACCAGCAGGGTGGCGCTGCGCTCGCGGGCGTACTGGCTCTTCTGGTCGAAATGGGTGTTGGCGACGTAGAACTCCCGCCCGCCGTCGGCGAGATCACGGAAGCGCACCCAGGTGACGATCCGGGGGAAGGCGGCGTTCCAGGTGTTGGAACGGATGACCTCCGGGGTGTCCGAGAGCCAGAAGGTGTAGTGCTCCACGGGGGCCAGACGCCGGGTGTCGTAGTAGATGGCGGTCGACTCGTCCCGGCTGCCGCCCTCACGGCCGGTGCCGACCCAGTCGTAGTGCGGTCCGAGGCCGGTCTCGATGTCGAGCAGTTGCTGGTAGAGACCCTCCTGGGTGCCCATGACGTGGGGGCGCGCGCGGAGCAGCAGTTCGCGCATCACCGGCCGGCGGTCGGCCCAGCTGTTGGGTTCGGCGGTGCTGGCGTAGCGCAGGTTGAAGGTCATGACGTCGAGGCGGGGCGCCGGCTTGGACGGTGCCGCGCGGGCGGTGACCCGGCGGACCCGCGACGCGGCGGAGGAGGCGGAGGACGGGGTGATCGCGGCACTGGAGAGGGGCACGGTGACCGCTGCGGCCAGCAAGGCCTGCAGTCCGAGCCGGCGGGTGACTCGGCGCTGGTTGGGCACGGCGGCTCCTTCAGGGGGCACAAGCCGGAGAGGTGGGCGTTGAGCAGTGTGATACCCAGGTGCGTGATGAGCGTGAACATGCCCAGATGGGGGCGTGTCGCCTCGTGGACATGGTGTTGACCGCCCCGAAGCCGCCCGGATACCTTCATTCAACGGATTGTTGATTCCGTACGGTGGAAAACAGGAGGGTGCGGGATGGGCCAGGGCCGGCAGGAGAAGGTGTCGACGAGCCTCGCGGGCGCCGTCGGTGAGGAGATCAGTGCCTCCCTCGCACCCGTCGACGCCGAACTGGAGCGCCGCTACCCGGGTGATCCCGGAACCCGCCAGCCCGTCCACACCGTGTACGTGCCCGGCGACGCCTTCACGGCCGGCACCATTCGCTCCTGGGGCGACCAGGCCCTCGCCGCACTCGACGAACACGCCCCCGACGCCGCCGCCTTCGCCGCCGTCCTCGGGCTGCCGGACGACCTCGCGGAGCCCGTCCACTCCCGGGTCCGCGCCAAGCTGGAGCGCGAGCCGGTCGAAGACCTGCGCGTCGACTTCGAGGACGGCTACGGCCCCCGCCCCGACGCGGAGGAGGACGAGACGGCAGCCCGCGCCGCCCGGCTGATCGCGGAGGCGTACGCCGCGGGAACGGCGGCGCCGTACATGGGCATCCGGATGAAGTGCATGGAGGCCGCGGTCCGCGACCGGGGCATCCGCACCCTCGACATCTTCCTCACCGGGCTGACCGAGGCGGGCGGACTGCCCGGCGGACTGACGCTGACCCTTCCCAAGGTGACCTACCCCGAACAGGTCACCGCGATGGTCCGGCTCCTGGAGGCCTTCGAGAAGGCGCGCGGACTGGAGCCCGGCCGGATCGGGTTCGAGATCCAGATCGAGACCAGCCAGGCCGTCCTCGCCACCGACGGCACCGCCACCGTCGCCCGGATGATCCAGGCCGCCGAGGGCCGCGCCACCGGACTGCACTACGGCACCTTCGACTACAGCGCCTGCCTCGGGGTCTCCGCCGCCTACCAGGCCAGCGACCACCCGGCCGCCGACCACGCCAAGGCGGTCATGCAGGTCGCCGCCGCCGGCACGGGTGTACGGGTGTCGGACGGCTCCACCAACGTCCTTCCGGTCGGCCCGACGGCCCAGGTGCACGACGCCTGGCGGCTGCACTACGGCCTCACCCGGCGGGCCCTGGCCCGCGCCTACTACCAGGGCTGGGACATGCACCCCGGCCACCTCCCGACCCGCTACGCGGCCGTGTTCGCCTTCTACCGCGAAGGCCTGGAGCGGGCGGCCGCACGGCTCGCCCGGTACGCCGACCGCGTCGGCGGTGACGTCATGGACGAACCCGCCACCGCCAAGGCCCTCAGCGGTTACCTGCTGCGCGGCCTGGACTGCGGCGCCCTCGACAGCGCCGAGGTCACCCGGCTGACCGGTCTGACCCGGGCCGGCCTGGAGGGCTTCGCGATGCCTCGGCGCGGCGGCCCGACGGCCTCCGGCAAGTAGCGCGTACCGGTCAAGTCACGGCTTTTCCCGCAGACTTGAACCGACCCTGTCATCGCCACGTACTCTGGTGCGCCATTCAGGGACATGTCTCAGGAACGGGGCTGTGGTGTCGGGTTCGTACGGACAGGCTGACGGGACCGGTCGCCTGCTGGCAGGGCGTTACCGGATCGTGGACCGGCTCGGGCGCGGTGGTATGGGCGTGGTGTGGCGCGCCGTCGACGAGGTCCTCGGCCGTGAGGTCGCCGTCAAGGAACTCCGTGCCTACACCGACAGCGCCGGACCCGAACTGGCGGACCTGCGGCTGCGGATGCAGCGCGAGGCACGGGCCGCCGCCCGGGTACGGCACCCCGGGGTGGTCGTCGTGCACGACATCGCCGAGGTCGACGGCCGGCCGCTGATCGTCATGGAACTGGTCGACGGCCCCTCCCTGGACGACCTGCTGCGCGAGCGCGGCACGCTCGGGGCGCAGGAGGCCGCCCGCATCGGCGCCGAGGTCATGGACGCCCTGGCCGCGGCCCACCGGGTCGGCGTCCTGCACCGCGACGTCAAGCCCGGCAACATCCTCCTCGACCGCACGGGGCGCGTCGTCCTGACCGACTTCGGCATCGCCACCATGGCGGATCCCGGCGACGGCTCCGCCACCCGCCTGACCGGCAGCGGTGAACTCGTCGGCTCCCTGGACTACTTGGCCCCCGAGCGGGCCAAGGGCGCGGCCCCCGGCCCGGCGTCCGACATCTGGGCCCTCGGTGCCACCCTGTACGCGGCCGTGGAGGGCGCCGCGCCCTTCCGCCGTACGTCCACCTTCTCGACGCTCGCCGCGATCATCGACGAACCCCTCCCGGAGCCGCACCGGGCCGGTCCGCTCGCCCCCGTCCTGCGGCGACTGATGGACAAGGTGCCCGACGCCCGCCCGGACGCCGAGGAGGCCTGCGGACTGCTGCGGACCGTGGCGCGGGAGGCGGTCGCGGACACTCCGACGACGGTCCTGCGTGAGCCGGTGCGACCGGGGACCGGAGGCGGCGGGCCGGTGGTGCCTCCGGCACGCGGAGCGGTCCCCGGGTCCGTCGGGGAGCCGGACGCGGGGACGGACGCGAGGCCGGTCGATCGGTCGGACGAGGTTTCGGGCGGCGGGTCGGCCCACGCGGCCGGCCCGGGGGCCGACCGCGAGCGCCCGCAAGAGGGTGTCGGGGGACCTGCTCCGGAGCCTGCCGAGAAGGCCGCTCCGGGGTCCGCCGAGAACGCTGCTCCGGACCCCGTCGGACAGCTTGCTCCGGTGCCCGCCGCCGGCCTCGCCCAGGGCGCCGGAACCCCGGGGCCCGGTCTGGTGGCCGCCCGAAGATTAGCCCTCGCGCCCCGGCCCGGCGCTCCGGAGGGACCGATGGACCCCGGCCGGCCGGCCCGCAACCGCCGCCGGGTCCGGATGCTCGTCGTGGTGGCCGTCGCGGTCGTCCTCACGGCGACCGGGCTGACCGTCGCCCTGCGGAACGACAGGGGACAGACGGCCAAGACGGACGCGGCGCCGCCCGCCCCGACCATGGCCGGCGCTTCGGAGAGCGTCCGCGCCACCGGGGCCAGGCGCTCGACCGACGCGGGTCCCGTGGGACAGGGCGACGAGACGGGCGCCGTACCGGCCGCCGGCACCACGCACGCCGCGGGGGGCGATCCGGCGGACCCGGCGGACCACGCCTCCGCCACGGCGTCCGCGGCGCCGACCGCCGGTTCCGGCTCCTCCGGCTCCTCCGGCGGATCCGGTACCGCCGGTGCCACCGCCCCCGCGACCGCCTCGGCCGACGCCTCCGCCACCCCCGCCCCGGTCTGCGAGTCCGCGGGCGACGGCACGTACACCTGCCTGGTGCGCAACGGTGGCGCCAAGTCCTACACCGCCGACGGGGTCAAGGTCGGCAAGGTCCGCCAGGGCGCCCACTCGTTCTACTGCCAGGTCGACCTGGGCCGCCGGGAGACCCACGGTCAGCGGACCAACGTCTGGTGGGCCGAGACCGACGACGACAAGGGCAACACCGGGGTGTACGTCAGCGACGTCTACATCAAGGGCGGCACCGACGACGAGCCGCTCCCGGGACTGCCCGTCTGCTGAGCACGGACGTACTGCTCCAGCCCCGACGCGACCGCCCACTTCCGCTCGGCGAACAGCCTGGTGCCCCGTCGGCACAGCGCGGACTCGGCCCGCGCCCGCGCGCAGAACTGCTCGGGCGTGACACCGAACAGCTCTCTCAACTCGGCAGACTCAGCCAGGAGTTCGGTGAGCAGGGCGCGTTCGCCGGGATGGCGGCGTGGAGCGCCGGTGCCGTCGTGCAGTACGCCGTGCCGGTTGACGTACGCGTGCACGCCGGGGAGGGCGGTGCCGTCGGCGAGCGTGACACGTACGTCCGGGGCGGGCAGCCAGGCCCGGCCGAAGTTGCCGTTCGGCAGCGGTACGCCCTCGCTCGCGTCGATCACTTCCAGCTGCCGTCCGTCCAGCCAGAGGACGAACAACTCCCTTACCGACGAAGGGGATGCGACCGGGGACGCCGAGACATAGCCGAGGCGGCTGACATGCGCGGAGACGCCCACGTCGAGGCCGGTCACCCGGGCGCGCACCATGGGGATCGGCCCGCTGACGTCGAACTCGGCCATCTTGTGCTGGAGTTGGGCGGGAGAGGCGTTGGACCCGACCGCGAGCACCGGTACCCGGCCGTCGTCGTGCACCAGCCGCTCCAGCGGCAGCAGCCGGTCACCGTCGAGCAGCCCGGAGTCGGCCGGCCAGACGCCGGGATAGTCCAGCGGATGATCACGCGGCGCCTCCCCGAGCCCCAACTCGCCGAGCGTACGGCCGATCACCCGCACCCCGCCCCGACGAGACCCCACCCGACGGCCACGGGACTCGGCTCCGGACCCGTCCCTCCGGGTCTCGACCGACTCGATTCCGTGAGGGGTCGGCCGGGTGCCAGGAGGTTCGGTTCCGCCTGCGCTCGGCCGGGCGTCGTACGGGTGGGTTCCGTGCGGGTCCGCCCGGGCGTCGACCGGCTCGGTCCCGCAGGCGAACCCACGGGCGCCAGGCGGCTCGACGCCGTGCTGCCACGGCCGTCCGCCGAGCGGCACGACTCCTCGCTCGTCCCGCCGCTCGCCGGGCGGGTCGGTTCCGTGTGTGTCGGGTCCGCCATGCGCGGCTCAGTCCGCCGGGGGCAGTTCGCCCGAGCCGCGGGTGATCAGGCGGGTCGGCAGTTCGATCCGCTCCGGTGCCAGGAGGGTGCCGTCCAGCTGGCGGAAGAGCCGTTCGGCGGCGGTCCGGCCGAGCAGGGCCGAGTCCTGGGCGACGACGGTGAGACCGGGGTGCAGCAGCTCGGCGAGCTCGATGTCGTCGAAGCCGACCAGCGCGACCGGGCGGCTCCGCTCGGCGAGGACACGGATCACGGTGACGGTGACACGGTTGTTGCCCGCGAAGATCGCGGTGACCGGGTCCGCCCCGGACAGCATCTCCTCGGCGGCCCGGCGCACCCGCTCCGGGTCCGTCACCCCGAGCGAGGTCCACGCCTCCTCGACGGCTATCCCGGAGTCCTCCATCGCCGCCCGGTAGCCGCGCAACCGCTCGGCCGCCGTGTGGATCCGGGGCATGTCGCCGATGAACCCGATCCGGCGGTGGCCGTGCGCGATCAGGTGGGTGACCCCGTCCCGGGCACCGCCATAGCTGTCGGACAGCACGACGTCGGCGTCGATCTTCCCGGCCGGGCGGTCCACGAACACCGTCGCCACGCCCGCCCTGATCTCCGGCTCCAGATAGCGGTGGTCGTCCCCGGCCGGGATCACCAGCAGGCCGTCCACCCGCCGCGCGCACAGCGCCAGCGCCAGCTCCTGCTCCCGGTCCGGGTCCTCCGCGCTGGAGCCGTTGATGAGCAACGCCCCGTGCGCCCGAGCCACTTCCTCCACCGCGCGGCTCAGCGGGCCGTAGAACGGGTCGGCGAGGTCCTCCAGGACCAGGCCGATGCTCGCGGTACGGCCCTTGCGCAGCACCCGCGCGCTGTCGTTGCGGCGAAAGCCCAGCGCGTCGATCGCCTCCTGGACCCGGCGCTCGGTGTCCGGGGTCACCCCGGGCTCGCCGTTGACCACCCGGGACACCGTCTTGAGGCCCACACCGGCCCGCGCCGCCACGTCCTTCATCGTCGGCCGGGTCCCGTAACGGGAGCCGGGGAGACGGTCTGCACGGCGGGAGGTTTCGGGCACGATGCGACGTCCTGTCCTGTCGTCCACGGGATGCATGGGCTCACGGGTTGTGTCTGGGCTCATGGGTTTGTATCAGGGATACACAGGCTCGTGGGTTTGTATGAGGATGTGGCGTCGAGCATAGAGCCTGGACAACGTTGTCAGATGCGAGGGAGACTGTCCACCGCAATCTCCGGCCTGCGCCCCCACCGCTTGACCGGCCTGTTGTGTCACTCGGCTACTCATGGTTGACGGGGAGAATTGACTCTGATGCACACCGACCTCGTGGCTGCCCTCGACATCGGCGGCACCAAGATCGCCGGCGCGCTGGTGGACGGTCACGGACGGATCCAGGCGCGCGCCCAGCGCGCGACACCCGCCCAGCAGGACGGCGAGACGGTCATGGGGGCCGTCGAGGAGGTGATCGGCGAACTCGCCGGTTCACCCCTGTGGGGCCGGGCCGGCTCGCTCGGGATCGGCAGCGCGGGCCCGGTGGACGCCTCCGCCGGCACCGTGAGCCCGGTCAACGTGCCCGGCTGGCGGGACTATCCGCTCGTCGAGCGGGTGCGGGCGGCCGCCGGCGGGCTGCCCGTCGAGCTGATCGGCGACGGCGTCGCCATCACGGCCGCCGAACACTGGCAGGGCGCTGCCCGCGGCCACGACAACGCGCTGTGCATGGTGGTGTCGACGGGCGTCGGCGGCGGCCTGGTGCTCGGCGGCAAGCTGCACCCCGGCCCCACCGGCAACGCGGGCCACATCGGTCACATCAGCGTCGACCTCGACGGGGACCCCTGTCCCTGCGGGTCGCGCGGCTGTGTCGAGCGCATCGCCAGCGGCCCCAACATCGCCCGGCGCGCGCTGGAGGGCGGCTGGCGGCCGGGTCCCGACGGCGACACCTCGGCGGCGGCGGTGGCGGCCGCGGCCCGGGCCGGCGACCCGGTCGCGGTGGCCTCCTTCGAGCGGGCCGCGCAGGCGCTCGCGGCCGGGATCGCGGCCACCGCGACCCTGGTCGAGATCGACATCGCGGTGATCGGCGGGGGCGTCGGCAAGGCGGGGGACATCCTCTTCACGCCCCTGCGCAAGGCCCTCACCGACTACGCCACCCTCTCCTTCGTCCAGCGCCTGACGATCGTGCCGGCCCAGATGGGTACGGACGCGGGCCTGGTGGGGGCTGCCGCGGCCGCACTGGCCGCCCGGCCGGACGCGGAGGCGGCGGGGGTCTGACGGCAGCCGCAGGGCTACGCAGGAACGTTCAGGCCCGGTCGGCTCGGGTCGGCTCGGGTCGGCTCAGGTCGGCTCAGGTCGGCTCAGGTCGGCTCGGGTCGGCTTCGGTCGGACCCGGTCGGCCGGGGTTCAGGACCGGCCGACCGGGGCCGGGGACGGACGCGCGGGACCTCAGCAGGTGATCCGCGCGTCCGCCCAGTCCCCGTGGTCGGAGGTGACGCCGTCACCGCCGTCGCCGTGAGGGTGGCGCATCGTCACGTTCCTCCGACCCGCGAGCGGTGTGCTGACGGCGTGCACGCGTCATCGCTCTGTGCGGTTACGTTAGAACCCGTCGGAGTGTGTTGGACAGAGTGCGGTGATGGTGGTTCCGTGCTTCACCCGGGGCCTGCTGGGTCCGGACCGGAACGATTCAGGTCATCCGATGTTCAGGTCGGCCGGACGGAACTCGTGGACCACCTCGATCGTCCCGACGATGTGTGCGTTGAACTCGTCGAGTTCCTCGGCCGGCACCCACAGCTCCAGGATCGTGCTGCCGCCCGCCTGCCGGACCGGATAGCGGCGGAGGAACCCCGCGTCGACCTCGAAACGGGTCACGAAGCCCGCGCCGTCGTGCTTGACGTTCCAGTCCCGGGCGATCCGGATCGCGTAGTCCTCGTTCAGCACCGGGTAGAAGACGGGCTGTTCGGGCAGCCGGGGCGGCCAGACGCGCCACTGCGACTCCCGGACCAGCGCGAGCTCCGCCGGGCCGGTGGGTCGCCAGAGGGTCGTGGTGGGACGGGGCGTCGTCATGGCGTACGGCTTCCTGGGCGGGGGCGGGGGCGAGGCCTGCGGGGGCGGCTCGGGTGTCCGACGGTATCGGCGTGGTGATCGTCCGGCCACCTGGTTTCCGCTCCGACGCGCCGCGTTGCTCCCCTCGCGGGTACGCCCGTGACCCCCGGCCGTCCGCGCAGTTGAGACGGGCATGAAGAAGCGCAGCATGCTCGCCATCGCCAGCCTGGCCACCGGATTCGTCGTGGCCGCCATCACCCCGTCCCACGCGGCCGACCAGGTCCCGCTCGGCGACCTGAACGTCTCGGACACCCTGGAGCACGTCGACCACATCGTCAGCCGGGACAGTTTCCAGACCGACCAGCACTTCCTGGGCCAGGAGTAACCCGGCGAAGCGGGAGCGGGAGCGGGGGCAGGAGCGGGCGGCGGTGCCGGTGTCCCGGGCGGGGGACGCCGGCACTCCGTTTGTGCGCCCTCACCGGGTGCTGGTTTCCGTGGCAGTGTGGAGCGGGCAAGCCACAGGGGGCCAACAGAAGAGGGGGAGTCCGTGATCGTCTGGGTCAACGGCGCGTTCGGTGCGGGTAAGACCACCACCGCACGTGAACTGATCGAACTGATCCCGAACAGCACGCTCTTCGACCCCGAGTTCATCGGCGGGGCACTGACGCACCTGCTGCCGGCCAAGCACCTCGCCGAGGCCGGCGACTTCCAGGATCTGCCGATCTGGCGACGGCTGGTGATCGACACGGCGGCAGCGATGCTCGCCGAGCTGGGCGGAACCCTGGTGGTTCCGATGACGCTGCTGCGCCAGGAGTACCGGGACGAGATCTTCGGTGGCCTCGCGGCCCGCCGGATCGCCGTCCGGCACCTGTGCCTCACCCCGGCCGAAACGATCCTGCGCGAGCGAATAGCCGACCGGGAGATCCCGCCCGACCTGCCCGACGGCGAGATCCGGATCCGGCAGTGGTGCTACGACCGGATCGAGTCCTACCGCACCGCCCTCGCCTCCTGGATCAGCGCCGACGCCCATCTCGTCGACACCAGCACGCTCAGTCCCTATGAGGCGGCGGTGCGGATCGCGGGGGCGGTCGGCAGTGGCGAAGCGGCGGTGTGCGACATAGTGCAGACCCCCGAACCCACCGCCGAGACCGTGGCCGCGGGCGTCCTCCTCTTCGACGAACAGGACCGCGTCCTCCTCGTGGACCCCACCTACAAGGCCGGCTGGGAGTTCCCGGGCGGTGTCGTCGAGCCCGGTGAGGCCCCCGCCCGGGCGGGGGTGCGGGAGGTCGAGGAGGAGACCGGGATACGGCTGGAGGAACTGCCGAGGCTGCTCGTCGTCGACTGGGAACAGCCCGCGGCGCCCCGCTACGGCGGTCTGCGTCTGCTCTTCGAGGGCGGCCGGCTCGACTCCGCCGAGGCCGGGCGGGTGGTGCTGCCGGGGCCGGAGCTGCGCGGCTGGCGGTTCGTCACCGAGCAGGAGGCCGCCGAACTGCTGCCGCCGGTGCGCTACGAACGGCTGCGCTGGGCACTGCGCGCCCGCGAGCGCGGTGCCGCGCTCTATCTGGAGGCCGGTGTCCCGGTCGGTTGACATTTGCTGACGAAGCGTCAAGTCGCCGCAGTCTTGGTGATGTTGGCTGGGACTTTGGCATTTCACGGGCGTGTGTAGGGGACTTTGCCCGGTGCGGAAGGTTCCTGGGGCAAATCGAGGGTGAATTGTCGCCGTCCCGGTATGAACAGGAACGTGAAGGAGGTACACAAACGTTCTACCGTCGGTGCGCAGCTCAACTTCCTCGCGGCCGCTGGCCGCCGTGCACAGGCCGGACAACCGCCGGCTGAAGGAGGGACATGCGCGCGCATTCTTCGGCCCTCACAAGGGGACTCGCACTGACCGCCGGGCTAGTGCTGACGCTCGCCGCCTGTAGCAGCGGGGGCGGCGGCGGGAGCGGTGGCACCAAGGGCACCTCGGCCGGTCTGACGTCCTGCGCCACCGAGGGCAAGGCCGACACCTGCAACTCCGGCACCACCAAGGCCGGCGGCACGTTCACCTACGTCATCGAGAAGAACATCCAGCAGTGGAACGTGCAGGACACCAACGGCAACACCTTCGAGAACGCCGAGGCGCTGAGCCCGGTGCTGCCCCAGGTCTACGTCCCGCAGCCGGACTTCAGCGTCAAGCTCAACACCGACCTGGTGACCTCGGCGACCCAGACGAGCGCCAGCCCGCAGACCATCGTCTACAAGATCAACCCCAAGGCGTCCTGGAACGACGGCACCGCGATCACCGCCGACGACTTCGTCTACTACTGGCGTACCAACGACGGCAAGGACTGTCCGCCGCCGCCCGCCAGCGACTCCACCCAGACCAAGGGCTGTCTGCCGGAGAGCACCGCCGGCTACGACCGGATCAAGTCGGTCACCGGCTCCGACAACGGCAAGACCGTCACCGTGGTGATGGCCAAGCCGTACGCGGACTGGAAGTCCCTGTTCGGCGCCGGTTATCCGTTCTATCCGGCGCATGTCGCCGAGAAGGTCTCCGGCGCGACAGCGGGCGACGCGGCCCATATGACGGCCGCTCAGATGACCCAGGGCTGGCAGTACTTCCAGAAGAACCCGCCCACCAAGTACGCGACCGCGGGCCCGTACAAGATGACCGAGTGGGTGGACAACGACCACGCCACCTATGAGCCCGACCCGAAGTGGACGGGCAAGAAGGCCACCCTGCAACGGCTGATCTTCAAGGTCATCTCGGACGCCACCCAGGAGCCGATCGCCCTGCGCAACAACGAGGTCCAGGGCATCTACCCGCAGCCCGAGGTCGACCTCGTCAACCAGGTCAAGGCCATCCCCAACGTCACCTACACCATCGGCAGCGGGCTGACCTGGGAGCACTTCGACCTCAACCTGCACAACCCGGTGATCGGCAAGTACCTGGCCCTGCGACAGGCGATGTTCACGGCCATCAGCGTCAAGGACATCATGGCCAAGACGGTCGCCCAGTTCGATCCCGGCGTGAAGCAGCTCTACAACCACAACTTCGTCCCGGGGACCGCCGGTTACAAGGACGTCGTCAGCGCCAGCGGCCAGGGCTCGGGCGACCTCACCAAGGCCAAGAAGTACCTCACCGACGCCAAGTTCACCGGGGTCGGTACCGCACTGAAGTCCCCCGACGGCAAGACCGTCGGACCCTTCAACTGCCGTTACACCACCGGCAACCAGATCCGGCAGAGCGAGTGCCAGATCCTGCAGAGCGACCTCGCCAACCTCGGGATCAAGGTCACGATCAAGCCCATCGGCGCCGCCGACCTGGGCACGGTCCTGGCCGGTCACCAGTACGACATCATCGTCTTCGCCTGGGTCGCCTCGCCCTTCGCGATCAGCGGCGCCCAGCAGCTGTGGACGACCGGGGCCGGCGGCAACTACGGCGGCTACAGCAACAAGCAGGTCGACTCCCTGATCAGCACGGCCATCGGCGAGACGGACCAGACCAAGGCCGCCGCCCTGCTCAACCAGGCCGACCAGATCATGGTGAACGACGCCTACGTACTGCCGCTCTACCAGAAACCCACCTTCCTCGCGGTGCAGACCCGGTTCGTCAACATGCGCAACAACTCCACCAATGTCGGACCGCCGTACAACGTCGGTGAGTGGGGTCTCAAGAAGTAGCCCCGCCGGAGCCCGTCGGAACCTCTGTGCCCGGCCCCGGTGATCCCGGGGCCGGGCATCCGCCTCCGCGAGAGAAGACCCCATGCTCGCCTACACCGTGCGCCGCATCCTCGTCTCCATACCCGTCCTGATCGTCTCGACGTTCATCGTCTTCCTGGTCGTCGTCAACTCCGGCGACCCGGTGGCCAACTTCGCCACCTCCCGGCAACCCCCGCCGAGCAAGGCCGCAGTGACCGCCTTCGCCCGGCACATCCACGCCGACCAGCCCGCCGTGGAGCGCTACTGGAACTGGATCACCGGCGTCCTGCACGGCGACTGGGGCCCGTCCGTCCAGCCCAACCTGGACATCGGCCACGACCTGTTCACCCGCTTCCGGGTCACCGTCACCCTGGTCGCCGCCGCCATGCTGCTCGCCCTCGTGATGTCGATCGTCTTCGGCGTGTTCAGCGCGATCCGCCAGTACAGCGCCGCCGACTACACCATCACCTTCCTCGGCTTCCTGTTCCTCGCCATGCCCGTGTTCTGGTTCGCGGTACTGCTCAAGCAGGCCGGGATCTGGTTCAACCAGGAGACCGGCAGCCAGTTCCTCGGCACCATCGGCGAGAAGTCCCCGTACCTCGAGGTCGACACCACCTGGAACGAGTTCACCGATCGCGTCGGACACCTCATCCTGCCCACCATCACCCTCGCCCTGGTCTCCTTCGCCTCCTGGACCCGCTACACCCGCGCCTCCATGCTCGAAGTCCTGGACAGCGACTACGTGCGGCTCGCCCGCGCCAAAGGGCTGCGCCGCGGCCGGGTGCTCACCCGGCACGCCCTGCGCACCGCCCTGATCCCGCTCGCCACCGTCACCGCCCTCGACATCGCGATCATCCTCGGCGGCGCGGTCATCACCGAGACGATCTTCCAGTGGCACGGCATGGGCGAGATGCTCGTGCAGGCCGCCACCACCCTCGACGTCTACCGGACCATGGCCTGGCTGCTGCTCTCCGCCGTCGTCGTCATCGTCTTCAACCTCTTCGCCGACCTGCTCTACGCCGTACTCGACCCGAGGATCCGCTATGACTGACATCGGGGCACTCGGGCCCACCGGCACGCAGACACCGCGCGCCGACGGCGAGTTCACCGTCGTGCAGCGCAGCCAGACCCAGCTCGTCCTGCGCCGTTTCCTGCGCCACCGGGCCGCGATGATCAGCCTGGTCGTCTTCGTGCTGATCGTGCTGTGGGCCTTCGCCGGCCCGCACTTCTGGCACTACTCGTACGCCAAGTACACGCCGGACAACTCCCAACCCCCCTCCTGGAAACACCCGTTCGGCACCGACTCCTCGGGGTACGACGCCTACGCGCAGGTGATGCGCGGCACCCAGACCTCGCTGAAGATCGCCATCCTGATCGCGCTCGGCTCGACCCTGGTGGGCGCTGTGTGGGGGGCCGTCGCCGGCTTCTACCGGGGGTTCGTCGACGCGCTGATGATGCGCATCGCCGATCTCGTGCTGACCCTCCCACTGTTCGCGATCGCGCTGGTCATCTCCTCGCGCAGCGGCGGCTCCTGGTACTGGATCGCCGTGGTGATCGCGGGACTCACCTGGGCCTACGTGTCCCGGGTGGTGCGCTCGTCCGTACTCTCCCTGCGCGAGAAGGAGTTCGTGGAGGCCGCCCGGGCGCTCGGCGCCTCCGACTCCCGGATCATCTTCCGGCACCTGCTGCCCAACGCGCTCGGCCCGATCATCGTGAACGCCACGGTCCTGGTCGCCACCGGCATCCTCACCGAGACCGCCCTGTCCTTCCTCGGGTTCGGCGTCCAGCCGCCCGACACCTCCCTCGGGCTGCTGGTCGCGCAGGCACAGACCGCGGTCGACACCCGCCCCTGGCTCTTCTACATCCCCGGCGCCTTCATCATCGCCATCGCCCTCACCATCAACTTCATCGGCGACGGGCTGCGCGACGCCTTCGACCCCCGGCAGCAAAGGGTGCGACAGTGACGGCCAACGACACAGACGACGACCACATCGCGAGCAACGGCGGCGCCGCCGACGCGACTGTCGCTCCGGGGCCGGGGCCGGGGCCGGGGCTGGTGCCGGGTGCTGGTGCGGGTGCGGTCGTCGGCAAGGGGGAGGAGTCCGGCGCCGTTCTCGAGGTCGAGGACCTGAGCGTGGAGTTCCCCACCGAGGACGGGACCGTACGGGCCGTGCGCGGTGTCGGCTACCGGCTGGAGCGGGGCGAGGCGCTGGGCATCGTCGGCGAGTCCGGCTCCGGCAAGTCCGTCACCGCACTGGCCGTGATGGGGCTGCTGCCCGGCTCCGCCCGGGTGCGCGGTTCGGTGCGCTTCGAGGGCACGGAACTGCTCGGGATGTCCGACGGCCGCCTCTCGGACGTACGGGGCAGCGGCATCGCCATGGTCTTCCAGGACCCGATGACCTCCCTCAACCCCGTCTACACGGTCGGCTACCAGATCGCCGAGACCCTGCTCAGGCACAACCCGAGGCTCGGTAAACGCCCGGCCCGGGCACGTGCCGTGGAACTCCTCGGCACGGTCGGCATCCCGAGCCCCGAACGGCGTGTCGACAGCTACCCGCACGAACTCTCCGGCGGCATGCGCCAGCGGGTCGTCATCGCCATCGCGATCGCCAACGACCCGGACGTGATCATCGCCGACGAGCCCACCACCGCCCTCGACGTCACCGTCCAGGCACAGATCCTGGAGGCACTGGAGACCGCCCGTGCCGAGACCGGCGCCGCCCTGGTCCTGATCACCCACGACCTCGGGGTGGTCGCCGGCCACACCGACCGGGTCGCCGTCATGTACGCCGGGCGGATCGTGGAGACCGGTTCGGTCGAGGACATCTTCTACACCCCGCGTATGCCCTACACCCTCGGCCTGCTCGGCTCCCTGCCCCGCCTCGACCGCGAGGAGGACCGGCTGACCCCCATCACCGGCTCCCCGCCCTCGCTGCTCAACCTGCCCCCGGGCTGCCCCTTCGCCCCGCGCTGCCCGATGCGCCGGGAGCCCTGCGACAGCACGGAACCCGCCCTGCGGCCCGTCGGATCCGACGCCCACCGCAGCGCCTGCCACTTCGCCGGCGAACTCGTGGACACGGCGGCCGGCGAGGTCTTCGACGCCGTGGGCGCCGACACCGAGGCCCTGGCCCGGTTCGCGGACCTGGAGGACGATGCCCGATGACCGACTCGCTGCCCCCGCTGCCGGGCCACGGCGGCACCGGCGACCCCGTGCTCCAGGTCCGCGACCTCGTCAAACACTTCCCGGTGATGTCGCGGGGCGTGGTCCGCCGCCGGGTCGGAGACGTGCACGCCGTCTGCGGGGTCTCCTTCGACCTGTACGAGAACGAGACGCTCGGCCTGGTCGGCGAGTCGGGCTCCGGCAAGACGACCGTCTCCCGGACCCTGCTCAACCTGGAGACGGCCACCTCGGGCTCCGTCCACTACCGTGGCCGGCTCCTCACCGACCTGAGCAGACGTCAGATGCGGCCGCTGCGTCGAGAGTTGCAGATCGTCTTCCAGGACCCGTACGCCTCCCTGGATCCCCGGATCTCCGTCCACGAGATCGTCGCCGAACCGCTGCGCATCCACGGCCGCTACGGCCCCGGCGCCGCCGACGAGGTACGCGAACTGCTGCGCCTGGTCGGCCTCAACCCCGAGCACGGCAACCGCTTCGCGCACGAGTTCTCCGGCGGGCAGCGCCAACGCATCGGCATCGCACGGGCGTTGGCGCTCCGGCCCAAGGTGATCGTGCTGGACGAGCCGGTCTCCGCGCTGGACGTGTCGATCCAGGCGGGCGTCCTCAACCTGCTGATGGACCTCCAGAGCGAACTGGGCCTGTCCTTCCTGTTCGTGGCGCACGACCTCTCCGTGATGCGCCATGTCGCCGGCCGGGTCGCGGTGATGTACCTGGGCCGCCTGGTGGAGATCGCCCCCGCCCGGCAGCTCTTCGCCCGCCCCGCCCACCCCTACACCCAGGCGCTGGTCTCCGCGATCCCGCTGCCCGACCCGCGCAAGGAACGCGCCCGGAAGCGGATCACCGTCCAGGGCGACGTCCCGAGCCCGGTCCGCCCGCCCAGCGGCTGCCGCTTCCGTACCCGCTGCCCCAAGTTCGCCGACCAGCTCACCGACAGCGAGCGCACGGCCTGTGTCGAACAGGTCCCGGACCTGGTCGACCGGGGCGGCGGCAACCCGGTCGCCTGCCACTACGCGGAGAGCGTGCAACTGCTGTAGCCGTCCGGGTACGGAAACGGCGTCAGCCGGCTCTCCTGGCCCAGCCGCCGGAAGAAATCCTCCATGCCCACGGCGAGCGGGGCGTGCCGGACCACCAACTCGGCGGCGCCCCGGGGGATCCCCTCGGGCCGCCGTCCGTCGGCGCAGGCGCGCACGAACTCCGCCCGCTCCTCACCCCGGTACCCGTACAGGGCGGTGACGAGCCAGATCACCAGGTGGTAGAAGGTGTACGTGCGGTCGTAGTGCCGATGCCGGTCGAAGAAGTCCCGTTCGTCGGGCGTGAGCCGGAAACGGGAGCTGAGCGAGAGCCCGAAGTCGGTGAGGTACAGCTCCTGGCCGTCGGTGAGGATGTTGCGGAAGTGGGCATCCAGATGCAGGAGCTGCCGTGAGTGGAGGAAGGACGTCAATTCCTCCAGTCGCCGCGCCACTTGGCCGCAGGCGGCATCCGCCCGGTCCGTGCGCAGTTCGGCGTCCAGCCAGTCGTGCAGGGTGGACGGGAAGTGCTCCAGGAACAGGGTCATGCTCGCGGAGGCGTCCCGAAGACCCTCGATGCGTTCACGCAGGCCCGCCGAGCCGCCCCAGTAGGCGACCACCTTCTCGACGTCCGCGAGTTCGTCGGGCAACGGGTGGGCCGTGTCCGGCAGTACCCGCCAGTGGTGGAGCAGTGGGAAGCCGGGGAAGTGCCCGGTCAGCACCCAGTTCGTCGTCGCCGTGTGCGCGGCCAGCTCCCGCCAGGCGGTGAAGCCCGGGCCGCAGACGGCACCCATGCCGTAGTGGCAGTACGGCGGCAGGCCGAAGAGGTTCGCGGTCGAGCGGACGTGCAGCGGGCCCCGCTCCCGGTCGGTCAAGGGGATCCGCTTCACGAACACCGCGCTGCCGTCCACCGTGATCCGCACGGCTCTGCCACCGACCCCCGTGCCCAGCGGCTCGCCCGCCGCGACCAGCTCGGCCAGCTCGACGTCGCTCAGCAGGGCCAGGGAGGTCGCGATGTCGGCATGGGCGGCGATACGGCGCGCGGAGTCGGTCATACCCCCCATGGTCAGGGCGGCGGTCCGTGCGTGTCCGCGGATTCCCGCGGGACCGGTGCCGCGTCGGCGGTCACCGGATCACCGTGACACGTCCATGCCGCGACGCCCCGGGCGCCGAAGCATGTCCGCCTTCTCCTGCCGGCCGCGGCGTGGCGGGGCGCGGCCGGGCCGGCGGTGTCTCGGGGCGCGGCGTCAGCCGACGTCGATCACGATCTTGCCTCGGGCGGTGCCGCTCTCCACCGCCGCGTGGGCGTCGGCGACGTCCGCGAGGGTGAAGCGCCTGGGGTCGAGCAGCGGGATGAGCGCCCCTGCGTCGGCGAGGGCCGCGGCCTCGCGCATGATGTCCCCGTGGTGCTCCCGCCCGCGTCCGGTCAGCAGCGGGAGCAGGGTGAACACCCCGGAGTAGGTCGCCCCGCGGAAGCTGAGGGGCGCGATGCTGTGGGTTCCCCAGCCCAGGGCGCTCACGACATGCCCCGTGTAGGTGCGTACCGCGGTGAAGGAGGCGTCGAGCACGGGACCGCCGACGGTGTCGAAGACGATGTCGAAGCCCTCGCCGCCGGTGTGCTCGGCGACGTAATCGTCAACGGTCGTGGTGGTGTAGTCGACGGGAGTGGCTCCCAGGCGCTGGACTACCTCCAGCCGCGAGGTGGACGCGGTGGCGAAGACCTCGGCACCGCGGGCACGGGCGATCTGCACGGCCACATGGCCGATGCCGCCGGCTCCGCCGTGGACGAGGACCTTCTGCCCCGCGTGGACCTGGGCTCGGTCGACCAGCCCTTCCCAGGCGGTGATGAAGACCAGCGGCAGGGCCGCGGCCTCACGCATGCCGAGCGAGGACGGCTTGCGGGCGAGCAGCCGGGCGTCGACGGCCGCGTACTCGGCGAGCGAGCCCGGCACGTCACCGACGCCGCCCGTCATCCCGAAGACCTCGTCGCCCGGCGCGAGACCGGTGACGCCCGCGCCGACCTCCTCGACCACGCCGGCCAGGTCCAGGCCGAGGACCGCGGGCAGCGTGCGCTTGGCGTGCGCCGCCTTGCCGGCCCGGATCTTGGTGTCCAGCGGGTTGACGCCGCTGGCCCCGACCTTGACCAGCACCTGGCCCGGACCCGCCTCGGGCTTCTCGATGTCGGCGAGCACCAACGGAGTGCCGAACTCTTCCAGGACCACTGCGCGCATGACTGCGCCTCTTTCTCGCCGTGTCGTGTCGGGCGGGTGTGGTGACCGCCGGGCAGGCCGGGGCCGGGGGTGTCGCGGTCAGATGTGGCCGGCTATCAGCAGGCGGGCAGCGGATTTCGCCTCGCTCACGACGGTGCGGTCCTGAAGGAGACGCCCGGAGGCGAGAGCGCCGTCGATGAGCAGTCCGATCCGGCGGGCCAGCGCGTCGGGGGCACCGGCTCCGGCCTGTCGGCTCAGCTCGGTCAGCCATGCCTGCCGGCGCCGGGTGTGCTGCACGGTGACGGCGCGGGCCTCCGAGTCCAGCTCGGCTTCGACCGCCGCGCTGACGAACGGACATCCGAAGAAGCCATGCCGGTCGAAGGCCTCCGTCAGCGCGTCGAACAGTCCGACGAGTTGCTCGCCAGGGCCGCCGCCCGTGCGCTCCGCCGCTGCCTGCAGCTGTGCCATCCAGGAGTCGTCGGTCCTGCGCAGATACGCCGCGACGAGCTCCTCCTTGGTGCGGAAGTGCGCGTACAGCGTCGACTTCGCGACACCGGACGCCGCGATGACCTGATCGACGCCCACTCCGCGGAGCCCGTTCTCGTAGAACAGCTCGGCGGCCGCGGCGAGGATCCGCTCCTCGGATTTCGTCTTCCTGAACTGCGTCGCCATGAGCACGCCTCCTTAATCAAACAGACTAGTTCGTTTGATTAAGGGCGGCAAGGGGGACGGGTCGTACCTCCTGGAAGAGCGACGTTCATCCGCGGGAACCCACGGGCGGGCTCCGGCCTCTCACCGAAGCCGGAGCCCGCCCGTGGCGCTTCCCGAAGAACAGGCTCAGCCCGCCGCGTAGTTCCGCAGGAACAGCGCCTCCGCCACCGACAGGCGCTCCAGCTCCTGCGGGGACACGCTCTCGTTGACGGCGTGGATCTGCGCCTCCGGCTCGCTCAGGCCGATCAGCAGGATCTCGGCCTGCGGATAGAGGCCGGCGAGGGTGTTGCACAGCGGGATGGAGCCGCCCTGACCGGCGTACTGCATCGTCTCGTCCGGGTAGGCGACCGCCATCGCGTCGGCCATCGCCCGGTACGCCGGGCTGGCGCTGTCCGCGCGGAACGGCTGGCCCTGCCCGACCACCTCGGTGCGCACCCGGGCTCCCCACGGCGTGTGCGCCTCCAGGTGGGCCTGGAGCAGCTTGCCCGCCTCGGTCGCGTCCACGCCCGGCGGCACCCGGAGGCTGACCAGCGCGCGGGCGCCGGCCTGCACCGACGGGGTGGCGCCGACCACCGGCGGGCAGTCGATGCCGAGCACCGTGACCGCCGGACGGGCCCAGATGCGGTCCGCGACCGAGCCGCCGCCGATCAGCCCGACCCCGTCCAGCACCTTCGCGTCCGTACGGAACTGCTCCTGGTCGTAGGCCAGCCCCTCCCAGTGCGCCTCCTGCGCGAGCCCGTCGACCCTCGTGGAACCGTCCTCGGCGCGCAGCGAGTCCAGGACCCGGATCAGCGCGGCCAGCGCGTCCGGCGCGGCACCGCCGAACTGCCCCGAGTGCAGATTGCCCCGGAGCGTGTCGATCTGGACGCGGACCATGGTCATGCCCCGCAGCGTCGTGGTCACCGTCGGCAGCCCCACCCGGAAGTTGCCCGTGTCGCCGATGACGATCGCGTCCGCCGTCAGCAGCTCGGGGTGCTGCTCCGCGTACCGCTCCAGGCCGCCGGTGCCCATCTCCTCCGAGCCCTCGGCGATCACCTTGACGTTGACCGGCACTCCGCCGTTCGCCTTCAGCGCACGCAGCGCCAGCAGGTGCATGAGCACGCCGCCCTTGCAGTCGGCCGCACCGCGCCCGTACCAGCGGCCGTCCCGCTCGGTCAGTTCGAACGGCGGGCTGGTCCAGGCGGCCTCGTCCAGCGGCGGCTGCACGTCGTAGTGCGCATACAGCAGGACCGTTTTGGCACCCGCCGGGCCGGGCAGGTAGCCGTACACCGACTGGGTGCCGTCCGGGGTGTCCAGTACGGCGACGTCCGTGAAGTCCTCGGCGCGCAGCGCGTCGGCCACCCAGTTCGCGGCGCCCTCGCTCTCGCTCTTCGGGAACTGGGCGAAGTCCGCCACCGACTTGAAGGCCACCAGCTCGGCGAGCTCCGCCTTGGCCCTGGGCAACAGGGCGGCGACGGTCTCGGCGACCGGATTGGACGACATGGGCACGCTCCTCGTGGGTGCGACGTTGAACTGGTGAGTGGACCGATCCTCCCACAGTGGCCTGCGGCGATCTCCGCCGTAGGATGCGGGGGGACAGGGTGACGGATGTCGGTCCACGGACGGCCGGGGCCCGACCCACGGCTTGACGGTTTGATACGGCTTCTACGGCTTGATCGGAGCAGCGGACCATCGTGAGCGGCGAGAATTCTTCGGCGGACGACGTGCAGGCGGACGACGTACAGCGGGTGTGGGACGTCGTCGTGGTGGGCGCGGGACCCGCGGGTGCCTCGGCCGCCTACGCGGCGGCGGTCGCCGGACGGCGCGTGCTGTTGCTGGAGAAGGCCGAGCTGCCCCGGTACAAGACCTGTGGCGGCGGCATCATCGGCCCCTCGCGCGACGCGCTGCCGCCCGGCTTCGAGCTGCCGTTCAAGGACAGGGTGCACGCGGTCACGTTCTCCAACAACGGACGGTTCACCCGCACCCGTCGCTCCAAGCAGATGATGTTCGGGCTGATCAACCGTCCCGAGTTCGACCAGCAGCTGGTCGAGCACGCCCAGAAGGCCGGCGCCGAGCTGCGCACGGGCGCCGCCGTGCAGCGCGTCGAGCAGCACGGCTCGGCGGTCCCGGACCGGCGGACGGTCGCGGTCGTGCTCCAGGGCGGCGAGACCCTGCTGGCCCACGCGGTGGTCGGTGCCGACGGCAGCGCCAGCCGGATAGGCGCTCACGTAGGGGTGAAGGTCGACCAGGTGGACCTCGGCCTGGAGGCGGAGATCCCGGTGCCCGAGACGGTCGCCGAGGACTGGAAGGGACGGGTCCTCATCGACTGGGGTCCCATGCCCGGCAGTTACGGCTGGGTCTTCCCCAAGGGCGACACGCTGACCGTCGGGGTGATCTCGGCGCGCGGCGAAGGTGCCGCCACCAAGCGGTACTTGGAGGACTTCATCGCCCGGCTCGGCCTCGCCGGCTTCGAACCGAGCATCTCCTCCGGCCACTTGACCCGCTGCCGCGCCGACGACTCACCGCTCTCCCGGGGCCGGGTCCTGGTCTGCGGTGACGCTGCGGGTCTGCTCGAACCGTGGACCCGCGAGGGCATCTCCTTCGCGTTGCGCTCGGGGCGGCTCGCGGGGGAGTGGGCGGTGCGCATCGCCGAGGCCCACGACGCCGTCGACACCCGCCGCCAGGCGCTGAACTACGCCTTCGCCGTCAAGGCGGGCCTCGGCGTCGAGATGAGCGTCGGCAAGCGGATGCTGGCGGCGTTCGAGCGCCGGCCCGGACTGTTCCACGCGGCGCTGACCGGGTTCCGTCCCGCCTGGCGGGCGTTCAAGGAGATCACCCAGGGCCGGACCACCCTCGGTGAACTCATCCGCTCCCATCCGCTGGCCCAGCGCGCCCTCACGGCGTTCGGCCCGGAACCGGCCGCCAAGGGGCAGCCGCCCGCCGAGGACCCGGCCGACGAAGAGGCCGTCACTTCGTGACGGTGACCCGGAAGACGGGGTGGTCGGCGCCGGCCGCGACGAGTTCGTCGTCGGAGGACGTGGCGCTCACCCCGGGGAAGTACTGCTTGACCTCCCAGCCCCACTTCTCCAGATAGGTCCGCAGCACCGGGAGCTTCTCGGCATCGGGAAGCTCCGCCACGGTGAACTCCCGTACCTTGCGCCCCACTCGCAGCTCCCCGCCGCCGGCCACGCGCATGTTCCGCACCCACTGGGAGTTGCCGCGCGCCGAGACCAGGTACTGGGTGCCGTCGTACGTGTGCGGATTGACCGGGACGCGCTGCATCTTGCCGCTCCTGCGGCCGCGCACGGACAGCTCCGCACTTCCGGCCAGACTGAGCCCGTGCCGGGCGAGCCACCCGACGAGACTGTTCACCCGGACGGCCAGCGGGTTGATCTTGGCGTAGTACGGCTCGGACGGCGACATGGTGACCCCCACCTGATTGAGAGAGCAGTGCTCTCGCTTCAGGAAGAGTGTGAGGGGGATCGGTGATCCAAAGCAAGAGCAGTGCTCTCGTTTGTGAGCGTAGATCTAAACTGAGTGCGCTGATCCAATCCGTGTGCACTGCTCCGAACCGTGTGCACTGCTCTTCGCGCATGGCAGACTGCTCCCCATGACCACCCCGCAGGGCGCCCGCGCGCGAGCCAGGATGGAAGTCACCACCGCCATCAAGGACGAGGCGCGCAGACAGCTCGCGGCCGAGGGTGCGGCCAAGCTGTCGCTGCGGGCCGTGGCGCGCGAACTCGGCATGGTCTCCTCGGCGCTCTACCGCTACTTCCCCAGCCGTGACGACCTGCTCACCGCGCTGATCATCGACGCCTACGACTCCCTCGGCGACGCCGCGGAGACCGCCCACGCCGCGGTCGCCGGCGCGGCCCCGGCGCGGCGCTGGGTCGTCGTGTGCGAGGCGGTGCGCGGCTGGGCGCTGGCCCACCCGCACGAGTACGCGCTGATCTACGGCTCGCCGGTGCCCGGCTACGCGGCGCCGGACACGACCATTCCGCCGGCCGCCCGGGTCGCCCTCGTCCTCATCGGGATCCTGCGCGAGGCGTTCGAGCGGCGTGGTCTGGCCCGTACCCCCGTGCCGGCCGAACTCGCCCCCGAGGCCCGCCGGATGTCCGACGAGTTGATGCCCGGCCTGCCGCCGGAGGTGGCGGTGGCCATGGCTGCGGCCTGGGCCCAGTTGTTCGGGCTGGTGGGGTTCGAGCTGTTCGGCCAGTTCAAGGGGGTCGTGGAGGAGCGGGACCGGTTCTTCCGGCACGCGGCCGCGCAACTCGCCCACGGGGTGGGTCTGGTCTTCCCCTAGCCGCCTCGGCTCAGGCCGTCACCTTGTCCAGGAACGCGGCGAGGTTCGTCACGGTCCGCCGGATCTTCTCCTCCAGGGTGAGCGACTCCGGCATGCGCCCGCCCGCCCCCGCGTCCCGCTTGCCTCGCACGTACAGCGAACAGGCCAGGTCGGCGCAGAGGTAGGCGCCCACGGAGTTGCCCTGCTGCCCGGCCTTCCCCGCCTTGGCGGCGACCATCAGGGAGACGCCTCCGGTGTGCGTGGTCAGGCAGATCGAGCACATGCTGCGCCGGGTCTGCCAGGAGGTGGGGCTCGGGCAGCGCAGCGCCACCGCCCGCGCGGGGCCGTCGTCCGGTCCGGTCACCAGGTAGGCGCGGTCGGGTGCCTGCGGGTCGCGCCAGCCGAAGTAGTCCAGGTCGGCCCACGGGCGTTCGTCCAGGTCG
This sequence comes from Streptomyces fuscichromogenes, assembly GCF_014645815.1. GTDB lineage: Bacteria > Actinomycetota > Actinomycetes > Streptomycetales > Streptomycetaceae > Streptomyces > Streptomyces fuscichromogenes. Next base: position 72,995 of record NZ_BMML01000007.1, read on the forward strand.
TGCGGGATGTTCAGGCGTTTCGCCGCCCCCTTGGTGCAGTTCACGAAGGCGGCACGGATCTCTTGCTCGGTCAGCTGTCGCATGCGGCGCACGCTAATTTGCCTAAAGGTTTTAGGCAAATGCATAATCCACTTCAGTTTCGGGGTGAGTGGTGAAGGCGAGGAGCGGGTGTGGCACGAGCGGGACTGAGTACGGAACGGCTGGTCCGGGCCGGAGCCGAGCTGGCCGACGAGGTCGGCTTTGACTCGGTGACCGTCTCGGCGCTGGCCAGACGGTTCGACGTGCAGGTCGCGAGCCTGTACTCGCACGTCAAGAGCTCCCAGGACCTGAAGACGAGGATCGCGCTGCTGGCGCTGGAGGAACTCGCCGACCGGGCCGCCGACGCGCTCGCCGGCCGGGCCGGCAAGGACGCCCTCGTCGCCTTCGCCGACGTCTACCGCGACTACGCCCGCGCCCACCCCGGCCGTTACGCGGCGGCCCGGCTGCGCCTCGACCCGGAGACGGCCGCGGCCAGTGCCGGCGTCCGACACGCCCGGATGACCCGGGCGATCCTGCGCGGCTACGACCTGACCGAACCGGACGAGACCCATGCCGTCCGGATGCTCGGCAGCGTCTTCCACGGCTACGTCGACCTGGAACTGAGCGGCGGCTTCAGTCACAGCGCCCCCGACAGCCAGCAGTCCTGGACCCGCGTCCTCGACGCCCTCGACGCCCTGCTCCGTAACTGGCCCACACCGACCTGACCCCCTTCGTACGGAACTCAGAGGCGATGAACACCGATCCCCGGAACACCGATCCCCGGAACACCGATCCCCGGAACACCGATCCCCGGAACACCGATCCCCGGACTGCCGATCCCCAGAACAGCGGCCACAGCGGCCCCCGTACCACCGATCCCCGGACTGCCGACCTCCGCTGGATCACCACCCCGATCACCGCCGGCCTGCTGCGCGGTGCCCTCGACCTGGAGCACACGGGGCACGGCATCCTGCCGCACCGGCTCCCGCCCCGGGCCCGCGCCCAGTGCGCCGACCCGCAGCTCGCCATGGTCGAGTCGCAGCCCTCCGGCGTACGGCTGGTGTTCCGCACCCGGGCCACCGCCGTGGAACTGGACACCCTGCCCACCAAGCGGCTCTACGTCGGCGGGCCGGTCCGCCCGGACGGCGTCTACGACCTGCTCGTCGACGGCACTCTGGCCGGCCAGGGCAGCGTGTCGGGCGGCCAGGTGCAGGCCGTCGACATGAGCGCGGGAACCACGGAACTGCGCCCCGGACCGGTCGGCACCCTCCGCTTCACCGGCCTGCCCGCGCGCGAGAAGACCGTCGAGATCTGGCTGCCGCACAACGAGACCACCGAACTGGTCGCGCTGCGCACCGACGCCCCGCTCACCGCCGTACCCGACCACGGCCGCAAGGTCTGGCTGCACCACGGCAGTTCCATCAGCCATGGCTCCGACGCCGCGAGCCCCACCGCCATCTGGCCCGCCCTCGCGGCCACGATCGCCGGCGTGGAACTGGTCAACCTGGGGCTGGGCGGCAGCGCCCTGCTCGACCCGTTCACCGCCCGCGCCGTCCGGGACACCCCCGCCGACCTGATCAGCCTCAAGCTCGGCATCAACGTCGTCAACGCCGACCTGATGCGGCTGCGGGCCTTCGGTCCCGCCGTGCACGGCTTCCTCGACACCGTCCGCGAGGGGCATCCCACCACCCCGCTGCTGGTCGTCTCGCCGATCCTGTGCCCGATGCACGAGGACACGCCGGGCCCCACCGCGATGGACCTGAGCGCCTTCGGTGTCGGCCGGGTCGTGTTCACGGCCGCGGGCGACCCGGCCGAGCGCGCGACCGGCAAGCTCACCCTGAACGTCATCCGGGACGAGCTGTCCCGGATCGTCGCCCAGCGCGCGGCCGACGACCCGAACCTCCACTACCTCGACGGCCGTGCCCTCTACGGCGAGGCCGACTCCGCCGAACTCCCGCTGCCCGACGGACTCCACCCGGACGCGGCCACCCACCGCCGTATCGGCGAACGCTTCGCCGGGCTGGCTTTCGCGGAGGACGGCGCGTTCGCGGGGAGCGGCGCGTTCGGTGCGGACGGCGTCTTCACGGAGGACGGCGGCCGCTGAGTCCGAGCCGAGGGGCCTCACCGGGCCGAGTCGGCCGACGCCGCGTCGTCGCTGTCCGGGATGAGCACGACCTTGCCCGCGACCGTCCCCGACTCGGCGAGCCGCAGGGCCTCGGCGGCCTCGGTGAGGGGCAGCCGGGCGGCGACGTGCGCGGTGACCTCGCCGCGCTGGAGGGCCTGGAACACCTGGGTGAGGTCGGCGCTCAGCCGGGCCCGGAAGCGGTTCCTGCCCAGGGCGCGGCCCTCCCAGACGTTGAAGAAGTAGGCGTGCCGGCCGTTCGGCAGCGCGTTCCACAGCCACACCCGGCCGAGGATCTTCAGCACGGGCAGCTGCTTGGAGCCGGAGTCGTCCCGGGTGGTGGCGCTGCCGTAGGAGACGAGGGTGCCGCCCGGGGCGAGCAGCCGCCAGGAGTCGATGACGCTGCGGCCGCCGAGGTGGTCGAACACGGCGTCGACACCGCCGGGGGCCAGTTCCCGGACCCGGGCCGGGACGTCCTCGCCGCTGTAGTCGACCGGGGTCACGCCCAGTTTCCGCAGTGCCGCGTGATGACGGGCGGAGGCCGTACCGATCACCTGGAGGCCCGCCGCCCGTGCGAGCTGGACGAGGACCGTGCCGACACCGCCGTTGGCACCGTGCACCAGGATCGTGCCGCCGCTGCGCACCCTGGCCTTGCGGTACAGCATCTGCCACGCCGTGATGCCGTTGACGACCAGCGTCTCCGCCTCCGCCGCGCCGACGCCGGCGGGTACCTGTACGGCGTCGGCCGCGTCGAGCACGACATGACTGGCCCAGCCGCCGACCTTCACCAGTGACGCGACCCGCTTGCCGACGAGCTCGGGCGCGACGCCCGCACCGGCCGTGAGCACCGTGCCGACCAGGTCGTAGCCGGGGACGAAGGGGAAGGGCGGCTGGTCGTAGTAGCGGCCGCGGCGCATCTGCTGCTCCGCGAAGGAGACACCGGTCGCCTCCACGCGGACGACGATCTGGCCGGCGGCCGGGGCCGGTATCTCCCGGCGCTGGATGCGGAGGCCCTCCGGCTCCACGACGCCCGGCAGGACGACCTCGACGAGCTGGGTGTTTCGGGTGTTCCCGGTGTTTCCGGCGTTTTCTGTGATTCCCATGATGACTGCCTCCGTGTGGGCGGTGTGTAGATGCGCTCGCTAGCGAGAGAGGTTCTTGCTGGCGTTAGAAGCTATAACAAACATGACTGGCTCTCGCTTGAGTGTCAAGCCGTTGTGCCGGGCGGGGGTGTCCCGCCCGTTAGATCCACTTCCGAAAGTGATAGGTTGAAACAAACCTGAAAGCCTGAAGCCCCGAGAGAGGAGCGTGATGGCCATGGCCATGGCCGCGGACGCGGACGCCGTGAGTCCCCGTGAGCGATACCGGAGCCAGGTGCGAGCGGACATCAAGGCGCGCGCCTGGGAGCAGATCGCCAAGGCGGGCGCGACGGGCCTGTCCCTGAACGCGATCGCGAAGGAGCTGGGGATGAGCGGCCCGGCCCTCTACCGCTACTTCGGCAGCCGTGACGAACTGATCACCGAGCTGATCCGGGATACCTACCGCGGCCTGGCCGACACCTTCCGTGCCGCCGCCGACTCGGGGGCCGGTATCGGCGGCCTCGCCCACGCCCTGCGCCGCTGGGCGCTCGACGACCCCCAGCGGTACTTCCTCGTCTACGGCACGCCGGTGCCCGGCTATCAAGCACCCGCGGACATCACCGGCATCGCCCAGGAGATCATGGCGGCCCTTCTCGACGTCTGCGCGGCGGCCGAGCCCGAGGCCCCGCCGTCGGCCTCCGCCGGTTTCACCGCGCATCTCTCCCAGCACCGCGAGTGGGCCGGCGGCCATCCCGCCCCACCGGGAGTGCTGCGCCGGGCGCTCGCCTTCTGGACCCGGATGCACGGCGTGCTCTCCCTGGAACTCGCCGGCCACTTCACGGGCATGGGCTTCGACCAGGACCGGCTGTTCGACGCCGAGGTGGCGGAGCTGGCATCCGGCCGCTGACCAGGCCCGGCGGTCTACTTCCCGGGGAGTACGCGTGATCACCCCGCCGGGCTGACGCCCGCGCGGGCGGGGGCGTCTAGCGTTGCGGTCATGGACGAGCAGCGGGTACGGGAGCGCGGCCCTGCGCGGTGGTGGCGCTACGGACCCCCATGGTGGAACCACCCGGACACCACGGTCACGGCCACGGACACGGTCACGGCGGCCGACACAGTCACGGTCACCGGCACGGTCACGGCGCCCGGCACCGGTACGGCCATCGCGCCCGGTACCGGCACAGCCGCCGGCGACCGGGCCGCCACCGACATGGTTGCCGCCCCGGCCCCCGCCGCGGTCACCGCCCCCGCCGCCGAGACCCTGCGCCCCCGCCTCCCGTGGCGCTCCACCCTGCTGCTCACCGTCCTCGTGCTCGCGGGTTCGAACTTCGCCGGCCATACGCAGCCGCACCGCGAGCACCTCGACCTGTTCGCCCGGCTCCTGCTCCTCGCCGCCTGCGGCCTGCTGCTGGGGCGGCACCGGCACCCGGTGATCGTGGCGTTCGGTACGGCCGGGCTCGCCCTGGTCTACCTCGGCGCCGGCTACCCGTACGGACCGGTTTTCGCGGCCGCCGCCGTGGCCTGCTTCGCCGCCGTCGTCGCCGGGCACCGCCGGGCCGCCTGGGCGGCGCTCGGGATGCTGTGGGCGGGGCATCTGCTGATCTCGCTCTGGCTGTACCGAAGTTTGCCGCCGCCGGGCGACACGGGGGCGAACCTCGGCCAGGAACTGTTCATCGCCACCTGGGTGCTGATCATCGTCTCGGTGGCCGAACTGGTCCGGCTGCGGCGCGAGCAGTGGGCGCGGGAGCGGGCCGACCGCGCCCAGGCGGCCCGGCGGCGCGCGGACGCGGAACGGCTGCGGATCGCCCGGGAGTTGCACGACGTCCTGGCGCACAGCATCTCGGTCATCAACGTCCAGGCCGGCATGGGCCTCGCGCTGCTCGACTCCGACCCCGAGCAGGCCAGGGCCGCGCTCACCACCATCAAGGCGGCCAGCAAGGAGGCCCTCGGCGAGGTGCGTCAGGTGCTCGACACCCTGCGCGCCCCAGGAGACGTGCCCCGGGCGCCGGCGCCGGGTCTCGGGAGGCTGCCTGAACTGGTGGAACAGGCGGCGAGCGCCGGACTCGCCGTGGACGTGACGGGGCAGCCGCCGCGCCTGCCGCCCGGCGCGGACCTGGCCGCCTTCCGCATCGTGCAGGAGGCCCTCACCAATGTCGTACGGCACTCGGGGTCGCGGCACGCGCGCGTGCGGCTCGAACACGGCGGAGGGGAGCTGCGGTTGCGGATCGACGACGACGGTCCGACGACCGGGACGGACGCGGGCGGCAGCGGGAACGGGCTGGCCGGGATGCGGGAGCGGGCGGCCGCCCTGGGTGGCACGGTCGAGGCGGGACCGCGCGCCGACGGCGGCTTCCGGGTGCTGGCCGTGCTGCCCACATCGATGCCCACATCGATGCCCGCATCACTGCCTGACGTGCTTCCCGCCGCGCTTTCGGCCGGACTGCCCACCGCACTGCCCACCGCACTGCCCTTGGACGACGCGGAGGACCGATGATCCGGGTACTGCTCGCCGACGACCAGTCGCTGGTGCGCGCCGGTTTCCGCGCGTTGCTCGACGCGCAGCCGGACATCGAGGTGACCGGTGAGGCGGCGGACGGTGAGGATGCGCTGCGCAAGGTGCGTGAACTGCGCCCCGATGTCGTCCTGATGGACATCCGCATGCCGCGTCTGGACGGTCTGGCCGCGACCCGCCGGGTCACCGGAGAGCCGGAGCTCACGGACGTCAAGGTGGTCATGCTGACGACGTTCGAGCTCGACGAGTACGTCTTCGAGGCGATCCGTTCCGGCGCCTCGGGCTTCCTGGTCAAGGACACCGAGCCGGACGAACTGCTGCGGGCGGTCAGGGCGGTGGTGGCCGGGGACGCGCTGCTGTCGCCGGGGGTGACACGGCGGCTGATCGCGGAGTTCGCGGCCCGTTCCAAGGAACCGGCCGCCGCCGACGCCCTCGCCCGGCTCACCGAGCGGGAGCGGGAGGTGATGGCCCTGGTCGGCATCGGCCTGTCCAACGAGGAGATCGCCCGCCGCCTGGTCGTCAGCCCCCTCACCGCCAAGACCCACGTGAGCCGCACCATGATCAAGCTGGGCGCCCGGGACCGCGCCCAACTGGTCGTCCTGGCCTACGAGTCGGGGTTGGTACGACCGGGCTGGCTCGGCTGAGCCGGGCGCCGGAAACGGACCAGCACACTGACGACCCGGGCCAGGAACAGCAGGGCGGCGAGCACCTCGCCCACGACGGGCAGCGTGCGTTCCAGGCCGTGGGGAAGGTCGAACAGCAGTGCCGGGCCGGCCACCGCCCCGAAGAGGACCAGGGCCGCGAAGACCGCACTGCACAGCGCGTATCCGATCTCGACGGTGATCGCGTCCCGCTCGGCCTGACCGCGCCGTCCCCCGTGCATCGTCATCCCGGCAGTGTCACAGCCGGGCGCCCGGCGGGGCAACAGGCCGCCGCCGGGCGCATGTTCGCGGGCGTCCCCGCTCAGTCGCGGGCGGACACGCGCTCCGCCTCCAGAGAGGCGGACCTGGCGATCACGACGGTCTGCTGCGGGCGTGGGGCGCGCAGTCCGGTCAGCGTGATCAGCAGTCCGGCGAGGGCGACGGCCGCGACCACCACGAAGCCGGGACGGTAGCTGTCGAGCACCGCCTGCGGGGTCGTGTGGGCAGGCGCGCCCGCGGTGACCACGGCCGTGACGATCGCCAGGAAGATCGCGCCACCCACCTGGACCGAGGTGTTGAGGAGCCCGGAGACCATGCCCTGCTCGTGGTCGTCGACGCCGTTGGTGGCCTGGATGTTGAGGGATGGGAAGACCAGGGCGCAGGCCGCGCCGATCAGGAGCATCGACGGCAGGATCGCCGCCGCGTAGACCGGACTGAGGTCGACGCGGAGGAACAGGGCGTAGCCGAGGACCATCAAGGCGAAACCCGCCGAGATCAGCCGCGGGGTGCCGAAGCGGTCCACGATCGCGCCGACCTTGGTCGACGACACCGCCACCAGCGCGCCCGCCGGCAGGAAGGCCAGGGCGGTGTGCAGGGCGGACCAGCCGAGCAGGGACTGCATGTAGAGGGTGGTCAGGAACTGGAAGCCGACGTAGGAGCCGAAGAAGGCGATCGCGCCGAACTGGGCGCGGACCTGGTTGCCCGAGCGCAGCACACCGAGGCGGACGAGCGGGCCGGGGGAGCGGCGTTCGACCCGGACGAAGACGGTCAGCAGGACGGCGACCGCGAGGAAGGAGAGCAGGGTGCGGGCCGACGCCCAGCCGGCCTGCGGGGCCTCCACCACGGTGAACACCAGGAGCAGCATCGAGGCGGTGCCGAGGACCGCGCCGGGGATGTCGTAGCCGTTGTGGTCGCGTTCGCGGGCGCTGCGCGGCAGCAGCCGGAGGCCGGCGACCAGCGCGATCAGGGCGATGGGGGCGGGCAGCAGCATGGTGAAGCGCCAGCTGACCTCGGTGAGCAGGCCGGACAGCACCAGACCCATAGAGAAGCCGGTGGCCGCGCAGGTGGTGTAGATGGAGAGGGCGCGGTTGCGCAGCGGGCCCTCCGGGAACGTGGTCGTGATGATCGAGAGGCCGGCCGGCGCGGTGAAGGCCGCGCTGAGCCCCTTGACGAAGCGGCTGGCGATCAGCAGCGGGCCCGAGTCGACCAGGCCGCCGAGGAGCGAGGCGAGGGCGAAGACGCCGAGGGCCACGAGGAACACCTGGCGCCGGCCGAGCAGGTCGGCGGTGCGGCCGCCGAGCAGGAGCAGGCCGCCGTATCCGAGGATGTAGCCGCTGACGATCCATTGCAGCGTCGAGGTGGACAGGTGCAGGTCGGAGCCTATCGACGGCAGGGCGACGCCGACCATCGACACGTCCAGTGCGTCCAGGAACATGGCGGCGCAGAGCACCAGCAGCGTGCCCCAGAGCCGGGGAGTCCAGCGTCCCTCGGAAGCGGGGGAGGTGAGCGGAGAGGTCATGACCCCAGACACTACATGCGCGTGCATCGAATGCAAATGCATTTAATTCCGATGCAATAATTTCGGTTCTCTGCTACGGTGCCGGCATGGCGGCGAAGAAGCCCGAGCAGGCGCTCGTGGAGCAATGGCGGGACATCCTGGCCCTGCACGCCCGCACCCAGTGCGAGCTCGACCGCGCCCTGCACGGCCACGGCCTGTGCGGCAGTGACTTCGAGGTCCTCGACCTGCTCTCCGACGGTCCGGCGGCGGACGGCGTGTGCAGCTTCCGCGTGCAGGAGATCGCCGAGCGGGTGCATCTGAGCCAGAGCGCGCTGTCCCGGCTGATCGCCCGCCTGGAGAAGGACGGGCTGGTCGAGCGGGCCATGTGCCCGGAGGACCGGCGGGGCGTGCGGGTGGCGCTCACCGGCAAGGGGCGCACGCTGCACGGTGAGGTGCTGCCGGTGCAGCGCGCGGTGCTCACCCGGATGCTGGCCGTCGAATCAGGCTGAGCCCGGCCGGTCGTACCGGCCGACCGGGCGTGTGCACCGGCCGACCGGGTGTGTGGACCGGCCGACCAGGTGTGTGAACAGGCCGGTCAGATGCCGGAGTTCGTCAGCCACAGGTCGGCCAGTTCCGGGTCGCCGGTCACTGTCGGCACTGGCAGCCGGTTCCACAGGGCGAGGTACAACTGGTCGGCTGGACCGGCGAGTTCGGCCGTCGCGTCATCGGATGTGCCGGGTTCCGTGACCGGCGGACCGGCGGACAGCCGTACGGTCCACGCCGCGTCGGTGTCCGTCGTACGCACCCGCAGCACCCGCGGGGGTTCGCTGCGGACCCGGCTGCGTGCGCGGGCGTGGAAGCCGCGCAGCAGTTCGTCGATGCCGTCGACGGCGAAGTCCGTGCCGACCGGGGATGCCGGACCGCCCCGGGCGGCCTCCGCGTCGTACCGGTGGACGGTCGTCTCGTGGGCCTGCCTGCGGACCCAGAAGGCCAGTGGTGAGGCCACCGGGGCGGGGTGGAAGGTCCAGCACGCCAGGTCCCGCGGCGCGCCGTCCAGGGTGTCGACGAGTCGGCGGTGGCCGTCGCGGTACCAGGTGGTCAGCTCGGTGCCGTCGATGTCCGGCGGGTCCGGGAAGGCGGGGCGCGAGGTCTCGGCGCCGGTGACGACACCGGCCGCCCACCGGTGGACGACGCCGGTGTGCCGCAGGAGGTCGCGCACCTGCCAGTCCGGGCAGGTCGGCACCGGGGCGTCGAGCCCCGCCTGCTCGGCGGCCGCGGCCAGCAACTGGCCCTCATGGTCGAGGATCTTGAGGAACTCGGCAGTCTCCATGCCCTGAGTCTGCCGGACGGGACCGGGTCCTCGGCGTCAGCGCAGCAGGAACGCCACCGCGTACCCGAGCGCGTTGACCGCCCAGTGCAGGGCCATCGGCGCCAGCAGGGAGCCGCTGCGGTCGCGCAGCCAGCACAGCAGACAGCCCGCGACGGCCGTGAACAGCACGGCACCGACGTCCACCACGACCGCTCCGGCGACCGAGTGCCCGAAGAGCGAACCCAGCGTCGGCTTGTCCTTGTCGAGGTTGAGCGAGGGCAGGATGTGCCAGAGTCCGAAGAGCACGGAGGACAGCACGGCCGCCGTCGTGGCCGTGTGCAGGCGGCGCAGCAGCGCGAACAGCACCCCACGGAAGGCCGTCTCCTCCAGCAGCACCGTCCCCACGGGCACCGCGACCAACGCCTTGAAGGTGATCTCCGCACCGCTCAGCGCGTCCGTCCGCTGATCCGCGAACAGCCCGCGGGTGACCGGCAGCAGGGCCCCGCACAGATAGACCGCCACCACGATCCCGATCAGGGTCGTCGCCCAACGCGCCCCGTCGGCAAGGGTGTTCCGGCCCAGTCCCAGCTCCGCCCAACTGCCCCCGGCCCAGAACAGCAGCCCCACCAGGACGGCCGCGACGGCGACCGCGGTGAGCAGGATCCAGGACCCCGCCCAGCGGTTGTTCAGCAGGTTCGCGAGCACCAGCACGACCACCACCGCCGCCACGGCGGTGCGGGTCGGGAGCCGGGGCAGCGGCATGCCGGACGGCGGTCAGAACCCGACCGGGCCGGGCGGCGGCGGGCAGGACGCACGGTGCCCGCCACCGCGCCCACGGCCCGTCCCGGCGCCGATGACGGTGACGATCCCGATGCCCGGCTTCCGCAGCGGGACGCCGGTCCGGGTGCCACGTTCGCGGGCCACGTCCATGTCCATGGCCGGCCCGGGGCAGGCGAACACCCCGGCACCCGCCGTCATCGCGGTCGGAGCGGACGACGCCGACCTGGCCCCGGGCGGTGCGGAGCGGGGATCCTCGGTCGTCGTCCGGGCCTGGGCCATGTCCACCACGATGGGATATCCCGTGCTGCTCCGCACCTTTTCCTGGACCGGACCGGAGCGGACCGGACCGGACCGGACCGGAGCGGACCGGACCGGAGCGGAGCGGACCGGAGCGGAGCGGACCGGACCGGAGCGCGGCGCTGAGCGATCTTCGGGATGCGGCGCCGGGTGCGGTGGCCGATCGTGGTCCCGAGGTGGCCAAGTGAGTGGTGCGGGCAGGGCTCTGAATCGTACGAAGGACTGGACCCGGCGGGCGGCGGAGCGGGTGCGCCAGCAGCTGGGCCCCGACCGGGTGGTCCGGCGGCGGCCGTGCTGGGGCGGGATCACGGTGGCGGTCCTGTGCTACTGCCTGTCCCTCACCCCGTCCCTGCTGCCGCGGGCCTGGTGGCTCCAGGGACTCGCGGCCGGCGTCTCGGCGGCGGTCGGCTACGCCGTCGGTGCCGTGCTGGAGCAACTTGCCCGGCTGCTGCTCCGCTGGGCCGGCGCCCGCGTCCGCCCGCGGGTCCGCCGCGTCCTGTGGACCGCCCTGGGCCTGCTCGGCGCCGCCGCGGTCGTCACCGTCACCGCCTGGAGCGTCCGCTGGGAGGGCCAGGTCCGCCGGGCGGTGACCCTGCCCCCGGACATCGTCTGGTGGCAGTGGGCGTTCGTCCCGGTGGTGGCCGCGCTGGTCGGGACCCTGCTCGTCCTGGCCGCCCGTACGGTACGGCTCGCCACCCGCCTCGCCGCCCACGCGTTCGGCGCCCACCTGCCACGCCCCGTCGCGTACGCCACCGGGGTCGCCCTCGCCGTGTTCGTGATCGTCGGAATCGTCCAGGGCTTCCTGCTGCGCGGCGCGCTGGACGCGATCGAGAGTGCCGCCTCGCTCGCCGACCAGGGCACCGCCGAGGGTGTCCACCAGCCCGGCCTGTCCACCCTGTCCGGCAGCCCCGAGTCCGCCGCTCCCTGGGACACGCTGGGCGCCAAGGGCCGTGACTTCGTCGGCACGGCCACGCCCCGCGCCGGCATCGCCGCCTTCACCGGCCGCCCGGCCAGGGACCCGGTACGGGTCTACGTGGGCCTGCGCTCCGCCGGCACCCTCGACGAACGCGCCGCCCTCGCCGTCCGCGAACTCGAACGCACCGGCGGCTTCTCCCGCAGGATCCTCGCCGTGATGGGCACCACAGGCACCGGCTGGATCAACGACCAGGGCAGCAAGCCCCTGGAGTACATGTGGGGCGGCGACACCGCGCAGGTCGCCATGCAGTACTCGTACCTCCCCAGCTGGGTCTCCGCGCTCACCGAGGACGAGGCCGCCGACACCGGACGCGCCCTGTTCGACGCCGTCTACGCCAAGTGGCGCACCCTCCCCGCCGGTTCCCGTCCCCGGCTCCTCGTCTACGGCGAGAGCCTCGGCTCCTTCTCCATGGAATCCGCCCTGAACGGCTCCCTGGCCACGCTCGTCGCGGAGACCGGCGGCGCGCTGTTCGTCGGGCCGACCTACGACAACCCGCTGTGGAAGTCGGTCACCGCACAGCGGCAGCCGGGCAGCCCCGAGTGGCGGCCGGTGGTCGGCGACGGGGCACATGTGCGTTTCGCACAGGTGCCGGCGGACTACGGCATCCCGGCGGCGCCCTGGGGCGAACCCCGCGCGGTCTACCTCCAGAACGGCTCCGATCCCGTCGTCTGGTGGTCGCCCGCCCTCGCCTTCCACCAGCCGGACTGGCTCGACCGGCCGCGGGCCCGGGACGTCTCGCCGGCGATGCAGTGGTATCCGCTGCTGACGTTCTGGCAGGTGGCGTGCGACCTGGCCGGCGCCGACAGTGTGCCGGACGGGTTCGGCCACCGGTACGGGACCCTGCCGACGAGCGCGTGGGCGCAGATCACGACCCCGCCCGACTGGACGGCCGCCGACACGGCAAGACTCTCCGGCCTGCTGGAATCGGTGCACGAACCGGGGCTGCTGGACTGAGCGGGCGACGAAGGGCCGGACGAAGCCGCCCCAGACGCCGCCCCGCCCTGGTGCGCATCCGCTGCCCCGCCCCGGTGCGCATCCGCCGCCCCGCCGCATGTCCGTGACGTCGGCGTCTCCTTCGCCGCCCAGCCCGATTCGGCGTGGCCGCGACCCTGCTGCTGACCCGTCATCGTGTGCCACGCTTCTGGCGGTTGCCGAGGTCGGCGTCCGGTGCCGGCCGGCACTTCCCCTCCGGAGGCACGCATGACAGCACCCGTCGACGGACCGCCCGTCGACCTGCGGTCCGACACCGTCACTCGGCCCGACGCGCGGATGCGTGAGGCCATGGCCCGTGCCGAGGTCGGTGACGACGTCCTGGACGGCGACCCCACCATGCGGGCGCTGGAGGCGAAGGTCGCCGGACTGCTCGGCACCGAGGCCGCGCTGTGGGTGCCGAGCGGGTCGATGGGCAACCTGATCGCCCTGTTCGTGCACCTCGAACGCGGCGACCGCTTCCTCGCCCCGGACCGCGCGCACATCCTCGACATGGAGCTCGGCACGGCCGCCTGGCTGGCCGGAGGCGTACCCCGACCGCTGCCCTGGACGGCCGGGCCCGGGGTGCCGAGTCCCTCCGACATCTCCCGGAACGTCACCCGCGGCGGATCCTGCTTCGCGCTGCGGGACCGGCTGCTGTGCCTGGAGAACACCCACAACGCGGCGGGCGGCGCGGTCACCGCACCCGAGCAGCACCGCCGGCTGACCGACACCGCCCATGACGCCGGCCTGACGGTGCACCTCGACGGCGCCCGTCTGTGGAACGCCGCGGTCGCCCTGGGTGTGCGGCCCGCCGAACTGGCCGCGGGGGCCGACACCGTACAGGTCTGTCTGAGCAAGGGGCTCGGCGCGCCCGTGGGTTCGGTGCTGGCGGGGGACGCGGAGTTCGTGCGGGAGGCACGCCGGGTCCGCAAGATGCTCGGGGGCGGTGTCCGGCAGGGCGGAGTGCTCGCGGCCGCCGGTCTGGTGGCCCTGGAACGTGTCGACCGCCTCGCCATCGACCACGAGCACGCCCGGCTGCTCGCGGCCGGTCTCGCCGAGCGCGGATGGAAGGCCGGCACGCCGCAGACCAACATCGTGATGGTGCCGGTCGACGACCCGTCCGGCACCGTCGAGGTACTCGCCGAACGCGGGGTCCTCGCCGTGCCGCTGGCGGCCGCCGTCCGCCTGGTCACGCATGGTGACGTGACGCGCCGCGACATCCTGCGAGCCGTCGGCGCGTTCCCGTCGGCCGGCTGAGGTGGGCGCACGTCCGGCAGGGCGGACGCGGCCTTCGGTCAGTGCCCGGCCGTGTGCCGGGTCAGGAGTGCGATCGCCGCGGCCGTGGCGGCGAGGGCGGCGACGGTGGTCAGGGCGGCGGGGAGGGAGATCCATTCCGCCATGAAGCCGATGGCGGGCGGTCCCAGGAGCATGCCGCCGTAGCCGAAGGTGGAGGCGACGGCGACGCCCTCGGGGCCGGCCAGCCTGCCCGCGCGTTCGACGGCGACGGGGAAGAGGTTGGCGAGACCGAGTCCGGTGACCGCGAATCCGAGCAGGGCCGCCCACAGGGCCGGGGCGAGCGCGCCGAGCAGCATGCCGAGCGCGGCGGTCGTGCCGCCGAACACCAGGGTGCGGGTCTGGCCCAGGACTTCGAGCAGCCTGGTGCCGCTGAGCCGGCCGACGGTCATGGCGAGGGCGAAGCAGGAGTAGCCGATGGCGGCCGCGCCGGGTGCGGCGCCGAGGTCCTGCTCCAGGTGCAGGGCGCTCCAGTCGGCCATGGCCCCCTCGCCGTAGGCCGTGCACAGGGCGATCAGACCGAACGTGACGACGAGCAGCCGGGTGCGCGGAGTCATGCGGCGCGGTGCGGACGCGGCCCGCGGTGTGTTCTCGTCGGGTACGTGGTCGTCGGGTGCGTGGTCGTCGGGTGCGGTGGGAGGAGGCGTACGAAGGAGGGTGCGGCCCGCGAAAAAGGTGACCGCCAGGCCGATCGCGGTGAGGCAGAACAGGTGCTGCGTGGGGGTCAGTGCTCCGGCGATCAGCGAGCCCAGGCCGGCGCCGGTCATGCCGCCCAGGCTGAAGGCGGCGTGGAAGCTGGGCATGACCGGGCGGCGCAGGGCTCGTACCAGGTCGATGGCGGCGCTGTTGAAGGCGACGTTGATGCTCCCGTAGGCGCCGCCGAACACCAGCAGGACGGCGCCGAGGGCCAGGACCGAGTGGGTGAGCGGAGGCAGGGCGACGCTGAGGGAGAGCAGGACGGCGCAGGCGACGGTCACGGGGTGGGAGCCGTAGCGGCGGCACAGTCGTCCGGTGAACATCATCGTGATCACGGCTCCGGCCGAGACCCCGAGCAGGGCGAGTCCCAGGGCGCCCGCCGAGGCGCCGGTCTGTTCCTTGATGGCCGGGATGCGGACGACCCAACCGGCGAAGATGAAGCCGTCCATGGCGAAGAAGACGGTCAGGGCGACGCGGAGTCGGGTGAGGGCGTTGCCGGGTACGACGTTGTGCGTCCGGGTTTTGTTTATTAGCGGCACAAACTCAGGCTAGGCGAGCGCCGGGGCTGGGACAAGGGCGGTGGGTGGCGTCCGCCGGGCCCGGACCGCCCTGGCGATCGCCGGAGGGAGACCCACGTGACCATGGGGGAGACGCCGCGATGACCGAGTCCGTGGGCGTGCGGGCACCTGCGCGGGCGGCCGTCCCGCTCCACCGGAACTGGCGGTTCCAGGTCTTCTGGGCGGGTGCCGTCAGCTCCCTGCTGGGCCTCAGGATCGCGGGGCTCGCCTATCCGCTGCTCATCCTCGCCCGCACCGGCTCCCCGGCGACCGCCGGCGCGTTCGGGGCGGTGCAGACCGGCACCATGCTCGTGCTGGCCGTGCCGGGCGGGGCGGTCGCCGACCGGGCGAACCGCCGGACGGTGCTGGCGGGCGCGCTCGGCCTCCAGGCGGTCGCGGTGGCCGGTGTGCCGGTCGCGATGGCGCTGCACGGCCTCACCGTCGCCCAGCTCATGGGCACCGCGGTCCTGCTCGGCGCCGGCACCGCCTTCGGCGGCCCGGTCCGCATGCTGGCCCTGCGCTCCCTGGTCCCGCCCGAGCAGCTGAGCCGGGCGCTGGTGCAGGAGGAGGTGCGCACCAGCGGCGGCAGCCTCGTCGGTACCCCGCTCGGCGGCATCCTGTACGCGCTGGGCAGCGGCCTGCCCTTCGTCGCCTCGGCGGCGGGCTGTGTCCTCGCGGTGACCAGCGTCCTGGTGGTGAGGTTCGACGGGCGCGCCGTCCGGCCGGCGGGTCGGCGAGGCGGCGGCTTCCTGAGCGGCTTCCGCATCCTGTGGGCCGGGCGCCTGCTGCGGAGCGTCCTGTTCCTGGTGGCCGGTCTCGGCGTCGTCAACGCGGCACTGACGCTGGTGGTCATCGTGCGGCTTCAGCACGACGGGGCGTCGTCACGGGTGACCGGCCTGGTCCTCGCCGCGGACGCGCTCGGCGGCGTGCTGGGCGCGCTGCTGACCAGACGGCTGCACGCGGCGCTGGCCCCCGGCCGCCTGCTGCTCGCCGTCAGCTGCTGTGTGGTGCCCCTTCTGCTGCTCGTGGCGGTGCCGTGGGGTACCGGCTGGCTGATGCTCGTCCTGGCGCTGATCGCACTCGGCCGGCCCAGCCTGACGGTGATGCTGGACATCCTGGTCTTCCGCCAGGTCGACGACGCGGTCCGCGGCCGGGTGATCGCGACCACCGTCGCCCTCGTCGGGGTCGGGACTCCGGTCGGCAGCGTGCTGGCCGGGGTGCTGCTCCAGCTCGCCTCACCGGTGGTGGCACCGGTGGCGCTCGCGGGCGTCCTGTGCGTGCCCCTGGTGACGGCCGGCTTCAGCAAGGAGCTCCGGGGCGCTTCGTGGCCCGTCGACTGACCGGGCGAGGCACGGCCGGCCGGAGCGGGTCCGCCCGGCCGGCTCCGGGCCGGTGGACGCGTCACGGCAGCGGGTGCGGGCCGTACGGAGAAGACGAACGGGTGCCCGGGAGGGCGGCGAGGAGCCGCGCCGCGGCGGACCCGGTGCCGGTGGAGGGCTTCGACCCGCTGCCGTGACGCGCCCACCGGCCGGCGGCGGTTGTGCGTCCTCGCTGTCCGCGTACCGGGCGGCGCCGAACGGGCTCCGCGGGGCCGCCCGGTACAACGGGCTCCGCGGGGCCGCCCGGCATCACCCTTGTGACTCCGGGTGTCCGGCCGGGCCGGGAACGGGCCCGGCGGGCGCAGCCGCGCCCGTCGCGCCGCCGTTCCGCTGCTCCTGCCTCCCGGCGAGGGCCGTGAGGTAGCCGCGCAGCATGACCTTCGCCTCGTCGAGGAGAGCCGTGTCGCCCTCGGCGTCGCGGCGGAAAGCCTCCTGGGCGAGCGCGTCGGCGGCGAGGACGGCGGCATGGCAGGCCCGGCCGAGCCCCTCCGGATCGCCGGCGATGCCGAGCCCGAGCAGCACCCGGCGTACCCCGTCGGCCATCCGGAGCTTGTGCTCCCGGTCCGCCGCGCGGGTCCGGTCGGTCAGACCGCTGCCGAACCACAGGGCCCGGAAGCCCTGTTCGGTGCGGTAGAGCCCGGCATAGGCGTCGATCAGCACGCCGACCGGGTCGGACCAGCGCTCGGTCGCCGCGCCGCGCACGAACTCCTCCATCACCGCTTCGAGCCGGGAGAAGTACGTCGCCGCCAGCGCGTCGATGATCGCGTCCCGGTCGGGCAGGTACTGGTACAGCGAGCCGACCGACACCCCGGCCTCCGCCGCGACCCGGGTCGTGGTCAGGGCCGGTACGCCCTCGGCGATCAGAACCCGCTCCGCCGCTGTCAGTACACGCGCCAACCGGGCTTTGCTGCGGGCCTGTTGGGGAGTCCGGCGCAGCACGACCCCGGTCTCCTCGGCGGTCGGCTCGGTCACCCGCGGCTCCTGAATCTGAACGTGACATTGTTTCAGGTTTACGTTACCGTCGCGGCCATGACGGACTCAAGCTCCGCGCTGGTCCAGGAGCGGGCGACGGTGGCGGACGTCTGCCGTCGCCTGGGAGCGGCGGGCCTGCTCATCGGTACGGCGGGAAACGTGAGCGTGCGGGTGGGGGACCGGGTCGCGGTCACCGCGACCGGTGCGGTGCTCGCCCAACTCACCGCCGGTCAGGTGACGGTGGTCGACCTGGACGGCAAGGTCCTCGCCGGAACCCTGCAACCGACCTCCGAACTCGACCTGCACCTCGGGGTCTACCGGCGTTACGGCGCCGGTGCGGTCGTCCACACGCATGCTCCGATGGCCACCGCCCTCTCCTGTGTGCTCGACGAACTACCGTGTATCCACTACCAGTTGCTCGCCCTGGGCGGCACCGTGCGGGTGGCCCCCTACGCCACCTTCGGCACCCCGGAACTCGCCGAGTCGGTGCTCGCCGCGCTCGACGGCCGCAGCGCCGCGCTGCTGGCCAACCACGGCTCGGTCACTGTCGGCCCGACCCTCGACAAGGCCGTGGAGAACGCTCTGTTGCTCGAATGGGCCTGCGGTGTCTACCAGCACGCGGCCGCCCTCGGAACGCCCCGCGTCCTGGACGAGCAGCAGCAACTCGCGGTGATCGAGGCCGCGATCGCCCGGAACTACGGCACCACTCGATCCCTCCAGGAGGGCAGGTCATGAGAGTCGTCACGATGGGCGTGCATGTGCTGGACGTGCTGGTGCGGCCGGTGGACGCGATACCCGAGGGCCAGGGCGCCACTCTGGTCGAGGACATCCGGATGACCGCGGCCGGGACCGCCGGCGGGACCGCGCTCAGCCTCGCCAAGCTCGGTGCCGACGTGCGCAGCGCGGGGGCCGTCGGCGCCGACGCGACCGGCGACATGCTGGTGCAACTGCTCGGCAGGGCCGGGATCGACACCGAATTCCTCGTCCGCCGCACCGACACCGCCACCTCGGCGAGCGTGCTGCCCATCCGCCCCAACGGCGACCGGCCGTCCCTGCACCTGCTCGGCGCCAACATCACCTACGGCGTCGACGACGTGCCCTGGGACGCCCTCGCCGAGGCCGGCCATCTCCACCTCGGTGGACCGGAGTTGATCGGCGTCGACGCCGCCGCGCGTATCCTGCACTTCGCCAAGGAGCACGGCGTGACGACCTCCGTGGACCTGCTGGCGCCTGGCGTGCTCGGCAGCTTCGAGCAGATCGCGGCGGCGCTGCCGTACGTCGACCACCTCCTCCCCAACGACGACCAGGTGCTGGGTTTCTCCGGCGAGGACGACCTGCTGGCGGGCGCGAAGAAGCTGGTCGGTGCCGGCGCCGGGCTGGTCGCGGTCACCCGGGGCGGCGACGGCGCGCTCCTGGTCACCGCCGAGGGTGCCGACCCGGTGCCCGCGTTCGAGATCGACGTCGTGGACACCACCGGCTGCGGCGACGCCTTCTCGGCCGGATTCGTCTACGGGATGGGGCTGGGCCGCACCCCGCACGACTCCGCCGTCCTCGGCAACGCCGTGGCGGCGCTGGTCGCGCAGGGCCTCGGCAGTGATCACGGGGACTTCGACCTCGCCGCCGCCGACGCGTTCGCGGCGACGGGAGCCAGGCGCGCGTAGGGCCGGCGCCGGATCCGCGTGGAAGGTGACGTCGGCCAGGTTCATGCCGGATGTCCTGGAGGCGCCTTCCGTCTCGCGAATCACTCGAATCACTCGAATCACTGAAATCCTGCGGATATCCACTCGTCCCCGGCGTCTGTGTTCGGACGGACTCCGGCAACAGCTCGGTTAATAACTGCTCGCTGGTTGGTTACCGCAGAGTGAGCGGGTCATGATGACCCCATGACGTTGGCCTCGCGCGCGCTGGCGCAACTGGCGACCTGGCCAGACCTGACCCAGGCCGTACCGAGCTGCGGTCTGGGTCAGGCCGTGAGTTCGGCGGAGGGCGAGATCGTGCACTTCCACTCCGACCGCGACGTGGACCTGCGTCTCACCGCCCATGCCATCCGGCACTTCGCCAAGAACCTCAAGAGCACGGGGGCGATCCGGATCGTCCCCGGCTCGCAGTGGGTGACCATACGACTCGATGCCGCGAGCGACGTCGACCTGCTGCTCACGCTGGTGAGCGTCGCCCTCCAGGCCCGCCAGAGCTGGCCCGACCCGGCGGACCGGCCGGTGTTCGGCTGCAACGACCAGCGGGGCGCGGGATTCGTCAGCGCGGACACCAGCGGGATGTGACAGGGAGCCGAGCGCGGGATGTGACAGGGAGCCGAGTCACCGGGGGCGCCCCGCGTCACACGGCGACGACCCGGATCCCCGCCTCCTCGAACCGGCGCACCGTTTCCGGTGCCGCCGCCGTGTCCGTCACCAGGGTGTCCACCAGCTCCGCCGCGCAGATCCGGGCGAACGCCCGCCCGCCCAGCTTGCTGGAGTCGGCGGCGACGATCACCCGCGCCGCGCGCTCGCACAGCAGCCGGTTGACCGCGGCCTCCGCCTCGTCATGGGCCGCCGCCCCGTGCGTGAGGTCGAAGCCGACCACCCCGAGCACCGTCACATCGAGGGTGATCTGGCTCAGCACCCCGTCCGCGAGCGGGCCGATGAGCTCGTACGACTGCGGACGCGCCACCCCGCCCGTCACCACGATCTTGAACTGGGGCCGCACCGCGAGCTCGTTGGCGATGTTGAGCGCGTTCGTGACGACGGTGAGCGCCGGCGCGCCGGTGGTCAGGTCGCCCCGCACGGCCAGGGCGCGGGCCACCTCCGTGGTGGTCGTGCCGCCCGTCAGCCCCACCGCCTCGCCCGGCGCCACCAGGTCGGCCACCGCCTTGGCGATCCGCTGCTTCTCCGAGGCCTGCCGGGCCGTCTTGTAGCGCAACGGCAGCTCGTACGACACCCCGTGGACCACCGCCCCGCCCCGGGTGCGCACCAGCATCTGCTGCTCGGCGAGCTGGTCGAGGTCCCGGCGGATGGTGGCCGCGGAGACCGCCAGCTCGGCCGCCGCCTCCTCGACGTCAAGGCGGCCGCGCTCGACGAGCAGTTCAAGCAGCGCCTTCCAGCGGGCGTCACGCGACATCCGCCGCCTCCGTTCCTCGATCTCCTGGCGACCCTAGCGCACCGGACTTTGGGCTGGATGCTTGATTGTGATTGAAATATGGCTCTATCTTGCAAGAATGAGCATGGCGACGAGAGCTGTGCTGCATCCAGGGGAGGGAGAGTGGTATGTCGCATATCACCGAGGAGCTGAACAGTCAGCCCGAGTGCTGGATACGCGCCGCCGCCGAAGCGACCCGCCAGGCCCGCGCCCTGCCGGCCCCGGGCGAGCGGGTCGCGATCGTCGGCTGCGGCACCTCGTACTTCATGGCCCAGGCGGCCGCCGTACTGCGCGAGTCCGCGGGGCACGGTGAGACGGACGCCTTCGCGGCCTCGGAGTTCCCGCACGGGCGGTCGTACGACCGGGTGGTGGCTCTCACCCGGTCCGGCACCACCACCGAAGTACTCGACCTGCTGCACGAGTTGAAGGGGCGGATAGGCACCACCGCGATCACCGCCGACCCCGACACCCCCGTGCCCGACGCCGCCGACGACCTCGTCGTCCTGGACTTCGCCGACGAACGCTCCGTCGTCCAGACCCGGTTCGCCACCAGCGCGCTCACCCTGCTCCGCGCCCACCTCGGCCTGCACACCGACGCCGTGGTCGCCGACGCGCGCACCGCACTGTCGACCCCGCTGCCGCCAGGACTGGTCGAGCGCTCCCAGTTCACCTTCCTCGGGCGAGGCTGGACCGTCGGACTCGCCAGCGAGGCCGCGCTCAAGATGCGGGAGGCCTCGCTGTCCTGGACCGAGGCCTACCCGGCGACCGAGTACCGGCACGGCCCGATCAGCATCACCACCCGCACCACGGCCACCTGGATGTTCGGCCCGGCCCCCGCCGGACTCGCCGAACAGGTGGGCGCCACCGGGGGGACGTGGATCCAGGGCACCCTCGACCCGCTCGCCGAACTCGTCCGCGCCCAGCGTCTCGCCGTCGCCGTCGCCGCGGCCCGGGGTCTCGACCCCGACCGGCCGCGCCATCTCACCCGCTCGGTGATCCTCACCCCGTCCGGCGAGGAGTGAGCGTGCCCCTCGCAGCCACCGGCGCACTGCTCACCCGGGCCGCCGAAGCCCGGTCCGCCGTCGCCGCGTTCAACGTGATCAGCCTGGAACACGTGGAAGCCGTCATCACCGGCGCCGAGGCCGCCGGATCACCCGTGGTCCTGCAAGTCAGCGAGAACGCGGTCGGATTCCGGCACGGACGTCTGCTCCCGCTGGCCCGCGCCGCCACCGCCGCCGCCGAACACGCCCGCGTGGACGTCGCGTTGCACCTCGACCACGTCCGCAGCGACGACCTGCTCCGTCAGGCTCCCGCCGCCGGGTTCAGCTCGGTGATGTACGACGTGTCGCGGCTGCCGTACGCCGAGAACCTCGCCGCGACCGCGGTCGCCGTCGACTGGGCGCACGCCCAAGGCCTGTGGATCGAGGCCGAGTTGGGGGAGGTCGGTGGCAAGGACGGCCGACCGGCGCCGGATCCGCACGCCCCCGGGGCGCGCACCGACCCCGCCGAGGCACGGGAGTTCGTGGCCGGCACCGGAGTCGACGCGCTGGCCGTGGCGATCGGCAGCGCGCACGCCATGACCACCCGCACCGCCGCCCTGGACCACGACCTGCTCAGCCGCCTCTCCGCCGCCGTGCCCGTTCCGCTCGTCCTGCACGGCTCCTCCGGGGTCCCGGACGAGGGCCTGGTCGCCGCGGTGGCCGGCGGCATCGCCAAGGTCAATGTCGGTACGGCGCTGAACATCGCGATGACCGGGTCCGTCCGCCGTTTCCTCGCGGACCGTCCCGAGGCCGTCGACCCCCGCACCTACCTCGACGCCGGCCGGGAGGCGATGGCCCGGGAGGTGACCAGGATCATCGGAGTGCTGGCCGGCGCCGGTCGAACTACCCGCGCTTGACCGCCTTCAGCACCACGAACTTCGGGTCGCTCGCGACCAGTCGACTGTTGCCGAACAGACGGCGTAGCGTCACGTGGTAGCCCAGGTGCCGGTTGCCGATCACCCACAGCTCACCGCCCGGCCGCAGCGCCCGCTTCGCCCCGCTGAACATCCGCCACGCCGTCGCGTCGCTGGTCGCCTGGTGGGAGTGGAACGGCGGGTTGTTCAGCACCACGTCCACACTCCCGGCCGCGACCCCGGCCAGGCCGTCCCCGACCCGGAACTCGGCATGCCCGGGTACCCCGTTGGCCTTGTAGGTGGCCTCCGCCGAGGCGACCGCCTGGAACGACTCGTCCACGAACAGCACCTCGGCCGTCGGATCGGCGAGCGCCACCGCCGTACCCACGACCCCGTTCCCGCACCCCAGGTCCACGATCCGCCGACCGCCCTCGGGCAGATGCGCCAGGAAGAACCGGGTGCCGATGTCGAGCCGGTCGGCGCAGAAGACACCGGCGTGGTTGACGACCGTACGCCCGGAGACCGTGCCGACGCCGACGGGCAGCGCGTAGCTGTACGGCCACGGATTCTCCGGGCGCTTCAGCGACGGATCCGGCGTGCAGTGGATCAGCCGTGCCTTCTGCTCGGCCGGCGAGGTCCGGGTCGGGCCGAGGATCCGCTCGAACAAGCGGAGCGTCGACGTGTGGATCTCCTTGACCATGCCGGTGCCGATCACGACCGTGCCCGCGTGCACGGCGGGCGCCAGCCGCAGCAGCTGGTCCTCCAGCAGCGCCAGGCTCTTCGGCACCCGCACCAGCAGTACGTCCACCTGCTCCGGCGGCGGATCCTGGGTGGTCAGCAGCTGCACCGTGCCCGGCTCGACGCCCGCGCGCGCCAGGTTCACGCGGGTCGCCTCCTGGCTCAGGTACGAGTCGGTGATCTGCACCGGCCGGTGCTCCGCCAGTGCCGTGACCAGCGCTCCCCAGCGGTCGCCAAGCACCACGACCGTGCCGGACAGCGAGATCCGTTCCCGGTCGAGATACCTCAGCAGGTAGGCGTCGGAGGCGTCCCAGGCACGCAGCCGGTCGCGCGGGTCCTCCGGGAAACGGGACAGCTCGAACTCGCCCCACGCAGTCGTCATACGGTCGCTCATCGTGCGTCCAGGCTAGCCGAACCCCAGCTCAGGCCCGGTCGAGCAGGGTGGGGGCATGGAGGACGAGCTGTTCCCGAGGGCGTACGCCCGCATCACGCCGGGCGCCGTGCACGTCCCCGACCGGCTGGACACGGACCGACGGCGCGCGCTGCTCGCCGCCTGCCGCGACCGGCCCGGCCCCCGGCGGGCCTGCGCACGGTCCGTACGCCCGGGGCGGCACGATGACCGCCCGCCGGCTCTGCCGAAGCCGGCACTGGTACCCGTAGGCCTGCGCCGCACAGCCGGCGGCGGCGACCCCGCGAAGCAGTTCCCGGCCTGGCTCGGCAAACCGGACCCCCGCGCGCTGACCGACGCGCCGGCCCCGGCAGCGGTCGGCGGATTGTCGTACGACATCGCACCGGTCAACTCGTATGACGCGGACGCCCACATGGGCACACCCCCCGACGCCGACGAGAAGCCGCCCGCACCGGTGGTGCCACCGAGCCCGGACGACACGTGCGTGCTCCGCTGCGGGAACACGGAGAGCAGGGGCAGCTGTACCCGAACGCGGAATTTCGGTCCGGGGTGTACCCGAGCACGGGACCTGCCGACCTGGCAGTGTCCGGACGCCTGAACAACGCTCTGAGAGCCGGCGGCTTTTGACACGCCTTGCCTGGAGCGCCCCGTCAGGGGCGCGGGGAACTGCGCGACCAGCCCCGACGGCGCCGCACCTTCGCTACGGCCCCTCCTGCGGATCATGGCAGACTCCCTCTCATGAGTGGCAAAACGGCCCCCGTCCCGACGGGGAACGGAACCTCGAAACCCCGGTTGGACAGAGGACGCGGCGCACTCGGCCCCGCCTTGGAACTCGTGCACACCGGCCGCGCCCCCACCCGCGCGGTCCTCACCGCGGAGCTCGGCGTGACCCGGGCCACGGCCGGCGCCGTCGCCGCCGAACTGGAGGCGCTCGGCCTGATCAGGGTCGACGCCCACCCGGGCGCCGCCGCCGGGTCGCAGGGCCGCCCCTCGCACCGCCTGGAGGTCGCCGAGAACGGCCCCGTCGCCCTCGCCGCGCAGGTCCACGCCGACGGTTTCCGAGCGGCGCTGGTCGGCCTCGGCGGCCACATCGTCGCGACCGCGCCCGGCTGCGAGACGGTCGACGCCGATCCGGCGAAGGTGCTCGGCTCGGTGGTCGAGGCGGGCGCCGACCTGCTGCGGACCACCGGCCGCCGCTGCGTCGGCGCCGGTCTCGCCGTGCCGTCCGCCGTCGCCGAACCGGAGGGCCTGGCCCTCAACCCCCTGCACCTGGCCTGGCCGGTGGGGGCGCCCGTGCGCCGCATCTTCGCGGAGTGCGTGCGGGCCGCCGGGATCACCGGCCCGGCGTTCGCGGGCAACGACGTGAACCTGGCCGCGCTCGCCGAACACCGGCACGGCGCGGGCCGGGGCGCCCGGGACCTGCTGTGCGTGGCCACCGGGCACCGTGGCGTCGGCGGCGCGCTGGTCCTGGACGGCCGTCTGCACACGGGGAGTTCGGGCCTGGCGCTGGAGGTCGGCCACCTCGCCGTGCACCCCGAGGGCCGCCCCTGCCACTGTGGCAGCCGGGGTTGCCTGGACGTGGAGGCCGACCCGCTGGCGCTGCTGATCGAGGCGGGCCGCGAACCCGGTCCCGAGGTGTCGCTGCTGCGGCAGGCCGAGGACCTGATCCGCGACCACTACGCCGACCCGACCGTCCGCAGGGCCACCGAGGCCCTGATCGACCGGCTCGGCCTGGGCCTGGCGGGGCTGGTCAACATCCTCAACCCCGACCGCGTCATCCTCGGCGGCCTGCACCGCACCCTCCTGGACGCCGACCCGGAGCGGCTGCGTGCCGTCGTCGCCGACCGCAGCCTGTGGGGGCAGAGCGGCAGCGTGCCGATCCTGCCGTGCACGCTGAGCCACAACAGCCTGGTGGGAGCGGCCGAACTGGCCTGGCAGCCGGTGCTGGACGACCCGCTGGGGGCACTGCGCTGACGGCCTGCCACCGCAACGGCCCACCACCTGACCACCACCGCGCCGACGCGGCCCCGGTGCGCGGATCCAGCCGTACCCGCGGATGCGCCGTACGGAAAGCCGCCAACAGGTCGGGAAGCAGCGCCTGACAGGCGGTCGAGCAGACCGTCGAGCAGCTCCGGTTCGTAGTGCGCCGCCTGGTGCAGTCCCGTCGCGCAGACCACGGGCACACCGGCGGACCGGGACAACAGCGGCAGATCGGCGGCCCGTCGCGCCGTCCCGCTCCTGTCCCCGCAGCCGGGGGCCGCGCAGGAACAGGTGGTCGTGCGCGTCGCAGACACCGAGGTCCGCGGGCCGGATGTCACCGAGGACCGTACGAACGCCGCTCACCACTGCCGGCCGCGCGGCAGTTCCCCACGCCCCGGCTGCGACAGGTGCAGCACCTGGAAGACTTCGCCCTCGGCCTTGGGCACGTCATGCGCCCAGAGCGAGAAGTGGACCAGCTCCCAGGCATCCGTGTCCACGGCGGACGCCGCCAGTACGGCACCCTCCTCGGCCGCCAGCCGCGCTGTCCCGTCCGCCGCGTCCGCCATGTGGGCGGCCAGCTCCACACCGTCCGGCACCGGCTGCCGCCGCCGCACCGCGAACGCGGCCGGGGAGTCGGCGGCGCTGCCCTCCTCGAAGGCCAGACCCGTCCACTGCCGTATCCGCGGCCGCCCGAAGTCGTCGACGGGCCCCTGGAAGGCGCCTCCCCAGAGGAAGCCGTTCATGCCCGCCAGGGTGTTCCAGAGATAGAACGGCCCGTACTGGTTGACTGGGGAACCGTGGCGTCCCCGCTCGCGCATGAGGTAGGTCTTGACGCCCAGGCCGTCCCAGCCGTCCAGCAGATGCCCGACACGGGCGACGCGGGAGCGGATGACGCCCATGTCGTAGTCCGCGGGCAGGGTGAACTCGTACTGCATGGCGTGCATGACGCGGGTCCCTTCTCAGGCCGGGTAGTCCCTCTCACGTGCTCATGCCACTCGGTGGTGGGTGCCGTGCTCGGCGGCCTCCACGACCGCGAGGTGCGTCAGGAAGCCGCGCGGTGCGGCGCCGCACCAGCCCCTCGCCCTCCACGACGTGCGGCACCCGGCCGTGCGGATGGCGGTGCCAGGCGGTGTGGGCGCCCGGCGCGAAATGGACGTTGAACATGCGCAGCCCGCACGGTGTCCGGGCGCTTCCTGGCGATGTGCACGTACCTCAACTCCTCAGCAGGGACAGCAGCCCGCGCACACCGGCGTCGAACGCGGCGGGGGAACCGGAGGCCCGGGCGAGCACATAGCCGCCCTGCACGGTCGCGAGCACGGTCGCGGCGATCTCCTCGCCGTTCACCCGGGGACCGAACTGCCCCTGCTCCTTGCCCTCTTCGACGATCCCGGCGATCAGTTCCTGGATCCGGTCGAGAGTCTCGTCGACCGGTGCGCGCAGTTCGTCGCTCGCGATGATGTCCGGGTCCATCGTCAGCCGCCCGACGGGGCAGCCGCGCAGCACGTCGCGCTCGCGCCGCAGATACGCCTCGATCCGCTCGTACGGCGTGCCCGGCCCGGTGAGCACGGCCTCGGCGGTGGCCAGCAGCTCCTCCGCGGTCCGCCGGATCGCGGCCAGCGCCAGGTCCGGCTTGCCCTTGAAGTGGTGGTACATGCTGCCCTGGCCGGCGTCGGCGCGCTCCAGGATGGCCTTCGGGCTCGTACCGACGTATCCACGCTCCCACAGCAGCTCACGGGTGGACTCGATCAACCGCTCCGACGTGCTCATGCACCGACTGTACATACTAGTAGTTACAGAATGCCAGTCCTTTCGGGAGCAGGACGCCCTCCGCCGCGTACTCCCCGGGAGGTACGCGCACTGCCGTCGGCTGCACGACGACCCGGACCCCTCGCGGCCGTCAGTCTCGATGCGTCACAACGAGACCCTGGGGAGTTGAACCCATATGCAGACCCTGGCGAACGGGGCCGGCGGGCCCGGCCCGTGGATCCTGTTCTTCCCGCTGATCTGGGCGGCCGTCGTGATCGGCGTCGGCATGTTCCTGCGCCGCGTCGCATGGCGCGGGCGCGGCGGATCCTGGCGTCCGATGGACGCCGGTCGCCCCTCCGGCGACTCGCCGCTCGCGGTCCTCGGCCGCCGTTTCGCCTCCGGCGAGATCGACGAGGACGAGTACTGGCGCCGGCTGTCCGTCCTGGAGGAGCAGTTCGGCCGCATCGGCAAGGGCGGTGCGGCGTGAAACGGTGACGCCGGGAGGAAGGGCAACGGCTCGGCGAGGAGACTCACCGCCCGCTCAACTGGCGACAGCCGAGCGGGCGGGAGCGTGTACGGCACCGGGGGCGGTGGCGGTCGCGTGGGCGGTGGCCGGGATGCCGGCGGCCGCATGCGCGGGTGCGGGTGCGGTCGCGTGCGCGGCGGCGGGCGCACCGGCCGCCGCGGGTTCCGGCTCGGCGGTCCGGCGGGTCGCCGGTTCGGTGACACGGCGCTGCGGGCGGCCCGCGGTCGGTGTGGCCGTCGGCGCGGGCAGGGTGAACCACACGACCTTGCCCTCGTCGTGCGGCCGCACACCCCAGCTCTCGCTGACCGCGGCCACCATCGCGAGCCCTCGCCCGCAGGTGGCCATCGGTGCGATCTCCGTGCCGTCCTCGACCACCGGAAGGCGCGGATCGTGGTCGCGGACCGACACCGTGAGGCGGTCGAGCTGGAGCTCGATCTCCACGGTGCAGTTCTTGTCGGGCTGGGCATGCCGGTGGACGTTGGTCAGCAACTCCGTCACACCTAGCGCGGCCCGGTCGATCAACGGGTCCAGATGCCAGTAGCGCAATTGCGCAGATACGATTCTGCGGACCTGGCCGATCCGCGAGGGCAAGGCTTGGAGCTCCACCGAGCAGTGTCTGCTTGGGTGTTTGATCACGGCTGCGACTCCCCGACGTGAGGCCCGGAAGAACACGGAGAACGGATCCAGCGGGGCGCCGCCGTCCATGGGGCCGCCTGCTGTCGTGGCCGGCGGGCTGGTTCGCAGCGTTATCGCCGGTAAACCCAGAGTGACGTGAGACAAGCGTGACCCAGCACGTACGGTCCCGCAACTCGCGGTGGCTCAGCGGTCGTGCCCGACGGGTCCGACCAGCTCAGCGGTCGTGCCCGGCGGCCCGTCGTACCGCCTCGATGAAGCGGCGCGCCGCAGGCGGACCGGGCTCGCCCGGCGCCGGATCGTGGTCACCCAGGGTGAGTGAGTAGCGCTGGCCGTTGAGGTCGGCCAGGGCCCGGTCGTCCGACGCGAACCACGGCTTCGAGGCCCGTACCGCCTGCACGGGGGCGCTGTCGATCTCGCTGCCGTAGCTGGTCAGCAGTTGCAGCCTGCCGTCCCTTATCCGGACCTGTCCGGCCCGGGTGAGCGAACGCAGCCGCTTGTCGATCCGAACGCCCGTCGCCGTGAACTCCGGCTCCGCCATCCTGCCCCGCCCCTTTTCGAGTACCTCGGTCACCGGACCGGAAGCTTGTGGCCCCGGCCGGCGCGCTCCGGCTCGTGTTGTGATCCAGTGTGCGCCCCCGTTCGGGACGTTCGTCCCGTCCGGGGGCAGTCTGCCCGCCCTCGGCGCGGAGCACCAGTACGCACGGACCGTCGGCCGGGGGGCGCTCGGAGCACTCGCCGCAATGCGCCCCCGAAGGGTTCGCGCCATCGCCCGCCGCCGTTCCCGAAGGGTCCCCAGGGGTGCCTTTGAGCCGCCCAAAGATGCGTTTATGCAGGTGAGAAGCGTGCGGAAGGTGCCTATGATCGATGCGTCGGCCGCGTTCGGACGCCGTCGGCGCCGAGCGTAAGGAGTCCCGCCGTGAGCAGCACCCCGCAGATCCGGACCGGCGCCACCCGTGACGTCGACCGCAGCGACGCCGCCTATCGCGCCTGGCTCAAAGAGGCCGTCCGCAAGGTCCAGGCGGACGCGAACCGTTCGGCGGACACACATCTGCTGCGCTTCCCGCTGCCCGAGGCCTGGGGCATCGACCTGTACCTGAAGGACGAGTCGACGCATCCGACCGGCAGCCTCAAGCACCGGCTGGCCCGCTCGCTCTTCCTCTACGGCCTGTGCAACGGCTGGATCCGGCCGGGCCGCCCGGTGATCGAGGCGTCCAGCGGCTCGACGGCCGTCTCCGAGGCGTACTTCGCCAAGCTCATCGGCGTGCCCTTCATCGCCGTCATGCCCCGCACCACCAGCGCCGAGAAGTGTCGGCTCATCGAATTCCACGGCGGACAGTGCCATTTCGTCGACGACCCCCGCAAAGTGTACGAGGAGTCCGCGCGCCTCGCGGTGGAGGCGGGCGGCCACTACATGGACCAGTTCACCTACGCCGAACGGGCCACCGACTGGCGCGGCAACAACAACATCGCCGAATCCATCTTCCGCCAGCTGGAGTCGGAGCGGTACCCGGAGCCGGCCTGGATCGTGGCCACGGCGGGTACGGGCGGTACGTCCGCGACACTCGCGCGCTATGTCCACTACACCCAGCGGGACACCCGGATCTGTGTCGCCGACCCCGAGAACTCCTGTTTCTTCGAGGGCTGGACCACCGGCGATCCGGACGTCACCCGCGACTGCGGTTCCCGGATCGAGGGCATCGGACGGCCGAGGATGGAGCCGAGCTTCGTGCCCGGGGCCATCGACCGCATGATGAAGGTCCCGGACGCGGCGAGCGTGGCCGCGGTGCGGGCGCTGGAGCGGGTGATCGGGCGGAAGGCCGGAGGGTCGACCGGGACGGGGTTGTGGAGCGCGCTGAAGATCATCGCCGAGATGGTGGCCGAGGGACGTCAGGGGAGTGTGGTGACCCTGCTGTGCGACCCGGGCGACCGCTACCTCGACAAGTACTACTCGGACCGGTGGCTCGCCGGGCAGGGCCTGGACATCACGCCGTACACGGCGGCGATCGACTCGCTGCTGGAGACGGGAGTCTGGCCCGGCTGAGCCGTTACCGCGACAGCCGCCGGTCCAGTTCGGTGACCGCGCCCCGGAAGGCCCGGCCCAGCCCCGAACGGGCCGCCCTGACCGCGAGACGGAACGGTGCCGTGCCGTCCACGGCGAAGGTCCACTGCACCCGGGTGCCGCTGCCGGACGGTACGAGCCGCCACTCCTCGGCGATGGCGTGCGCGCCGGGCGCGTTGGTCAGGTCCACCCGGTAGGCGTACACCTCGGCCTCCTTGGCCGCGATGATCGTCTCCCGGAACCGCCCGCCGCCCTTGAGCCGGACGTCGCGCCCGGCCCCGTCGTCGACGGACTCGGCGTGGGTCACCGCGGCGAACCACTCCGCCCAGCCGGGCACGTCGTCGTTGAGCGCGTGGAAGACCCGCCCGGGTGGCGCGGACATCTCCCGCGCGAAGACCAGACGTACGGGCGCGGTCTCGACGAAGTCGAGCCCCACGGGGCGCAGACGGCGCGTCATGGACGAGAACCCCCTTGGCCGATGAGGCCGTTGACCGGCTCGGCCACGATAACTGACGATCTGTCAGATGTCTGTACCGCCGACGTGGTCAGGCCTCCGCCTCGCCCGCCACCACCAGTCGGCGCAGATGTTCCGAGATCTCCGCACGCGCCGAGGCCGGCAGGCCCGCGTCCGTCACCAGCGTGTCGACCTGCTCCAGCTTGGCGAACGAACTCAGGCCCACGGTCCCCCACTTGGTGTGGTCGGCGACCACCACGACCCGCCGGGCCGACTGCACCAGGCGGCGATTGGTCTCCGCCTCCGCGAGGTTCGGCGTGGAGAGGCCGGCCTCGACCGATATGCCGTGCACACCGAGGAAGAGCAGGTCGAAGTGGAGCGCCGCGATCGCCTGGTCGGCCACCGGGCCCACCAGGGAGTCGGACGGGGTGCGCACCCCGCCGGTCAGCACCACCGTCGCCGCGCCCGGGCGCTGCCCGGAGACGCGCTGCGCCGCGTGGAAGACGTCCGCGACCCGCACCGAGTTCGTCACCACGGTCAGGTCGGGGACCTCCAGGAGGTGATGGGCCAGCGCGTACGTCGTCGTACCGCCGGACAGCGCGATCGCCGTACCAGGCACCACCAGTTCGGCGGCGGTCCGGGCGATGTCCTCCTTGGCGGTCAGCTCCAGCCCCGACTTGGCCTCGAAACCCGGTTCGTGCGTGCTGGCCTCGACCACCGGCACCGCGCCGCCGTGCACCTTCTCCAGCACGCCCTGCCGGGCCAGCGCGTCCAGGTCCCGGCGCACGGTCATGTCCGACACGCCCAGCTTGCGCGTCAGCTCGTTGACCCGTACACCGCCCCGGCGCCGGACCTCGTCCAGGATCAGGGCGCGGCGCTGCTCCGCGAGGAGGTTCTGGTTCTCGCTCACGTACGCTCCGGTCCTCTCGCCTCAAACCGTCCGACACGCCCTGCGTACCGGTTCCGACCAGGACATTCCGTCGGGCTCCGGTGCGCGGGCGCCCCATCCTTTCACGGGACCACACAGGTTGCGCCACTGCCTGTGTCGGTGCACACATGTCATTCGGTCATCACGTGTCGCGCCGGATGTCACACACAACGCGCCGATTCCGTGACGAGTGGTGTGCGTCACACCGGAATCGGCCATCCTGAAAACCGCACGGACACAGACCATCGGCGCGGCACGGGGGAAGTGCGAGAAGAGTGGAACGCGCGCAGGAACGCACCGCCGTCGGCCCCGCCGAGCGGCCGACGGCGGCGGACACCGCTTCGGCCGACCGGCCCGGGACCGCGAACACCGGTTCCGTCGACCGGACCTCGACCGCGAAGGCCCATGCCGCGGAGCGGTCCGGGGCCCTGGAGATCGACCTGGAGCTCCTGGTGCACGGCGTCGGCGGCACCACGCCCGAGAAGATGCTCGACGATCCGCGCACCGTGCGGATCACCGGTGACGACACCGCCGCCGTCTTCCGGCGGGCCGAGGACGTCGACGCCGAGTCCCGGCCCGGCGACTACCGCGACCGGCCGGTGCCCGAGGCCTACGTCTGGTGCAACCTCACCTCCGGCAACGCCTCCCGGGCGCTGTGGCTGCTGCTTCTGCCGTTCATGGTGGTCAACCTCGCCCACTGGATGCGCCCCGCCGCCCAGGACCGGCCGCGTACCGTGCGCTGCTACGGCCTGCTGGTCCGGCTCGCCGGGCTCACCCTCACGGTGCTGCTGGTCGCCGCCGCCTGCGAGGTCGCCCTGGACCTCGCCGCCTGGCAGTGCGCGGGCGTCACCGCCTGCGCCGGCCGGCACTCCTGGCTCGGTCTCCTGTCACCTGCCGACGGCGGGTGGTGGAGCGCACCCGGACGCCGGCTCGCGCTGGCCGCCCTGGTGCCCACCGCACTGACCGCCCTGCTCTGGTACCTCTCGCACCGCACCTGGAGCGCCTACGAGTCCACCCGGCCCCTGGTCCACGATCCCGAGCCCGGCCACACCTCCCTCGGCAGCCCCGGCTTCTGGTACGGGCGCCGGCTGGTCGCCCGGCTGCGCGCCGCCCACACCGCGGCGGGCCTGCTCACCGTCGCCGCCGCGGTCCTGGCACCGGCGGCCGCCTTCGACCGCAGGCGCGGCGGACCCGCCGCACTGGACACGGCCGGGTGGCTGCTGACCGGTGCGCTGGTCGCCGGGGTCCTCGCCGTGGTGTGGGTGGTCTGCC
Source organism: Streptomyces fuscichromogenes (assembly GCF_014645815.1). Lineage (GTDB taxonomy): Bacteria > Actinomycetota > Actinomycetes > Streptomycetales > Streptomycetaceae > Streptomyces > Streptomyces fuscichromogenes. The sequence goes on from NZ_BMML01000007.1 coordinate 106,149, forward strand.
GCCGGGGCCGCAGCGAGAACCACCTCGACCAGGAACTCGACCGGCGTCTCGTACGACGCCTGCCGCTCGCTGCGCTGGCCCTGCTGCTGCTCGTGACGGTGGACGCCGGCTGGTCCCGCCCGGGGTGGCACTCCGTCGGGCGGCTCGCGGGGGACACCACCTTCGGCGGCCTGGTGCTGTCCCAGGGCGTGCTGGTGATCGTCCTCGCGGCCGTCGCCCACGACCTGCACCGCCGGACGCCAGACGCGCGGGCCGCGATGCGCGGCCTGGGCGGGCCCGCGGTCGCGCTGCTCGGCTGCGCGCTGGGCGGCGTGATCTCCGGCGGGGTCGCCCAGCGGGTCTCCGACTGGCTGGACGGCACCGGCACCTCCATCGCCGGGCCTCCGGTCCTGCTGACCTGGCAGGCGTCGGTGATCCCGCCGGTCCTCGGCGTGCTGCTCACCGCGGTCGCCTGGCTGTCCTGGCGCACCTCGCGGCTCAGCCGCGCGGAACGCACCGCCGTCGCCCTCGGTCGCCCCGGGGAGCCGGAGGACGCGGCCCGCAGCCGTCGTATCGCCCGGGTCCGGGCGATGGCCGTCCTCACCGACCGGACGCCGCTCGTGGTCACCGTGCTGTGCGCCGCCACGCTGGTACTGGGCGCCGGGGCACTGGCGGGCGCGCTGGCCACCGGAAAGACCCCGGACGCGGCGGCAGGCCCGGCCCACACCCTGGCGCACGGCGCGGCCCAGAGCTCACAGGCGCTCGGCTCCTGGCTGGTCGGACTCGGCTTCATACTGTTCGTCACCTGGGGCCGGCGCGCCTACAAGGACCCCTCGGCACGGCGCACCATCGGCATCCTCTGGGACGTCGGCACCTTCTGGCCGCGCGCCGCCCACCCCTTCGCCCCGCCCTGCTACGCCGAGCGCGCGGTCCCCGACCTGACCTGGCGGATGGACACCTGGACCCGCCGCACCGGCGGCCGATTGGTCCTCTCCGGCCACTCCCAGGGCAGCGTCCTCGCGGCCGCGGCGGCCTGGCAGCTGACCCCGGCGGTCCGCCGACGGGTCGCCCTGCTGACCTACGGCTCCCCGCTGGAGCGGCTGTACGGCCGCTGGTTCCCGGCCCACTTCGGGCCGGCCGAACTCGGCTCCCTGCACCGCGAGGTCGCCTGCTGGCGCAACCTCTACCGGCTCACCGACCCCATCGGCGGCCCCGTACGGATCTCCGACGGCGACGGCCCGGCGGTCGACCACCCGCCCCTCAAGGACCCGCTCGCCTACGGGCGCACCCCGGGACACCCGCTCCCCGCGCCGATCCTGGGCCACTCCGACTACCAGGCGGACCCGGTCCTCGCCGCGGAACGGGAGCGGCTGCTGGCCCGGCTGCGCCCGGAACTGCCCGGGCAGCGACCGCAACCGGGCGGCTGATCAGCCGACTTCGGGGAGGTCCTGCGCGTACAGCAGCGTCAGGTCGTCGGTGGTCGGGTCGGCGAGCTGGGCGACCCGGCTCGCGTGCCGCTCGACCATGGCCTCGAAGGTCTGCCGGGCGGTACGGCCGTTGCCGAACGCGGGGCCCTTCGGGAGCACCGTGAAGTACGTCAGCAGCGCCTCGGACGTGCCCGGCGCCAGCCGGTACTCGTGCTCGTCGGCCTGCTGCTCCACGATCCGCAGCAGCTCGTCCGGGCCGTAGTCGCTGAAGGTGATGGTCCGGGAGAAACGCGACGCCACACCCGGGTTGACCGAAAGGAAGCGCTCCATCTCCTCCGTGTAGCCCGCCACGATCACCACCACGGCGTCCCGCTGGTCCTCCATCAGCTTCACCAGCGTGTCGATGGCCTCCTTGCCGAAGTCCCGCCCGGCGTCCTCCGGGGACAGCGCGTACGCCTCGTCGATGAACAGCACCCCGCCGTGCGCCCGCTGGAAGGCCTCCTGGGTCCGGATCGCGGTGGAGCCGATGTGCTCGCCGACCAGGTCGACCCGGGACACCTCGACCAGATGGCCCTTCTCCAGCACCCCGAGGGAGGCGAGGATCTCGCCGTAGAGCCGGGCGACGGTCGTCTTGCCGGTGCCGGGGGAGCCCGTGAACACCAGGTGCCGCTTGACCGAGGCGGCCTTCAGACCGGCCTGCTGGCGGCGCCGCCCGACCTCGATCATGTCGGTCAGCGCACGGACCTCGCGCTTGACGCTGTCCAGGCCGACCAGCGCGTCGAGTTCACCGAGCACGGCCTTGGAGGTGCGGGCCGGCTCCTCGGGCGCGGCCGGGGTGAGCAGCGGTTCCTGCTCGGTGGAGCGCTGGCCGGGGATCGCGCCCAGCAGACCGGGGGACTGGTACGAGGTCTGAACGGCCGTCTCGTGCGCCGCCGACGGCCGCAGACTGCCGCTCTCGTCGCTGGTGCAGTCCTCCACCACTGGGCCGGTGCCCGAACCCGTGTCCGGGCCGGCGTCCGCGAACTCGTAGCCGCCGCGCGCGCACCGCTCCGTGCGGCACTTGCGCAGCGTCGTACGACAGCCGTCGATCACATGGAAGCCGTAGCCCGCGCTGCCCGTGACCCGGCAGTTCTGGAAGGTGCCGCGGCCGCCCGCCGACACGTAGAAGCCCGCTTCCGCCGGGGAGTCCACCGTGCAGCGCTCGATGGTGGGGTCCGCGCCCTTGGTCACGATCACGCCGGTCTGGGTGCCGTCCACCGTGCAGTTGTTGAGGGTGCCGCCGCTGCCGTGGTCGCGGAACCAGGCGCCGGTGGCCGCGTCCCGGATCCGGCAGTCGTCGAGCTGCGCGGTGGCGCCGTCGCTCACCGACACCGCCGTGTTGCGCACCTGGGAGAGGTCGCTGTCGACGACGTCCGCGCGGGAGCCGCGGTCCAGCACGAACAGGGCGTCGGGCACGTCGTGCACCCGGCAGGAGTCCAGGACCACGGTGGCGCCGTCGCTGACCCACACCGCCGGATAGTCGCCGGTGCTGTCGAAGATCTCGCACTGGTTGGCGTCCACGCGCGTGCCCGGGTCCCACACCGACAGGCCGTTGCGTCCGAACTGACGCACGGTCGTCCGCGTCAGCGTCAGCACCGACCGCGAGCGCAGGTCGACCGCGTTCTCCGGGATGTCGTGGATACGGCAGTCGGCGAGGGTCAGCACCGCGTCGGTGTCGAGGGTGACCCCGTCGGCGGTGGTGCGGTGCACTTCGCAGTTGGTGAGGTGCGCCGTCGCCCGCGCGGTGACCTGGACGCCGGATCCGCGCACCTCGTAGATCTCGCAACCCACCGCTTCCAGCGCGGAGTTCTCCCCGGTCGCCGTCATGCCGGTGCCCGAGGCGTGGTGCACCCGGCAGCGCTCCAGCCGGGGGTGGCCGCCGTCGCGCACCGCCACGCCGGCCTGACCGGCGGCCACGACCTCGCACTCCTCGAACACCCCGCCGCCGCCGTCGAGTACGGCGATGCCGATGCCCGCCGGGTTGTCCACGGTGCACCGCCGCACGGTCGGCCGGGCTCCGCCGCGCACCTCGATACCGACCGCGGACCTGGTGACGATCCGCACGTCCAGCAGTTCGGGAGTGCCCTCCTCGACGAGCAGCGCGGGCGCGGCCGCGTCCTGGCCCTCGACATGCAGGTCCTGGACGACGGCCGAGGCGCGCACGGTCAGCGGGACCCCGTCCGCGGGGGCGATGCGCACCGAGCCGGGCGAGCCCTCCGGGCCGCGCAGCGTCACCGCGCGCTGGACGACGAGGTTCTCCCGGTAGGTGCCGGGCGCGACCGTGAGGACGTCGCCGTCGGCGGCGGCCTCCAGAGCGGCGGCGAGCGAAGCGTACTCACCCGTGCGGCGGCGCCACCTCGATGTGCCGGTGTGCGTCACCTGGACCGTGCCCTGTGCCATGGCGTTGCCGTGCCCCCACCTCGTCGTACAGATCGCTCGCCGGCCTTCGGGACGCCACCGCGGACGGTGCCGGGCCCCTGTGGTTCGCTCGCGCGCGGGTCGATGCCGAATACGCTTCGGCCGGTCCACCGTAGCGTGCGCCGAGGTGGTGGGTTGACCAGAGACGGAAAGGCTGTCAGCTGCCCGTGCCGGCCTTGCCCCAGTCCGGGCCCGCCCGGTCCCAGGCCTGGTCCCAACGCGCGTACCTGCGACGGACCATACGCCAGACGATCATCCGTCTGCCGCTCTCGACCAGCCCCACGGTGAGCAGGGCCGCGCCGAATCCGGCCAGCACGGCGTGGGTCGTCGCGGTCGCGGCGTCCAGCGGGCGGGCCGTTATCAGGCCGTGCCGGTCCGTCCAGACGTCGAAGTGATCGCCCTTGTGCGGGGATTCGAGGGTCGTCAGGACCGGGCCGTGCTGCCGGGTGCCGTCGGGTGCGGTCCAGTCGGCGACGACGCGGCTGCGGTTGTCGTGGGTGCTGGTGGCGTCGGGGTCGGGCTCCACCAGGGGGCCGCCCAGCTTGCGCACCACCGTGGCCACGACGATGTGCCGGTCGTGGCGCTGCTGCCGGACCGACCGCTGCAGGGCGCTCTGGGCGGCGGCGCCGACGAACGAGCCGAGCACCGGCGCGGCCACCACGATCAGCACCAGCGCCGCCAGGGCCACCCAGGCCTCGGCCAGGTCGGTCGCGCGGCGCAGCGGATTGCGCCGCCAGCGCCACAGGCCGCGGATCGCTCGCACCGACCACCACCCCCTTCCCGCTCCGTGATAACCCCCGCCCGGTCCGTTCACCCGAGACCCCGGCCGAAGAGAGAGCGAAATCACCCCAGGCCCGTAGCCTCATGAACTTCTCACGACCCCAACGACCGGGCCGCGGGCTTGGGTTCCCGACGGGGCGGAGATCGTCGGAGACCGGGTCGCGGGTGGCTCCGGCCCGGGGACGGGCGAGGGCTGACCGGATGCGGGGTGGCTCGGTCCGGGCGCCGGCTCGGATGCGCCGAGTTCAGGCGAGGACCCGCACCGGGTCACCCACCCGGATCGTGCCGGTGGAGCGCGGCACCAGGTTCTGGCCGAAGACCAGCTGGTTGCCGAACCTGCGGTGCCTGGCCAGCGTCCGCAGCGGCTCCCTGCCGCGCTCGGCGGTGAGCTGGTCGGTCGTGGTCACCACGCACCGCCCGCACATCTTCGCGACGCGGAACTCGACCTCGCCGATGGCGATCCGTCTCCAGGAGTCCTCGGCCCAGGCCCGGGTGCCCCGCACGACCACGTTCGGCCGGAACCGGTTCATGGGCAGCGGGCCCTCGCCGGCGTCCTCGCCCTGCGCGACCAGTGCGTTGAGCGCGTCCAGCGAGCCCTGCGTGGTGACCAGCAGGGGAAAGCCGTCGGCGAAGCTCACGGTCTCGCCCGGCAGCGCGTGGTCCGGGTCGATGGGGCGGCGGGTCGCGGGGGCGTCCATGTGGGCGAGGCGGACATCGGCCTCCAGATACGCGCCGCACCACGCATGAGCCGCGTCCGTCGCCAGGACCGCCTCCACCTTCGTACCGAAGATGTCCACCGGCACCGTGACCCCCGGCTCCGGGACCGGCACCGTCAGGGGTGAGCGCCCGGGCGCGGACAGGCGTACGCCGCCGGGCAGCGGCTCGGCGGCGGTGAGCGCGAGGCGCGGCTGCACGCGCTGGGTGACGACCTTTCCCCCGTCGTCGATCAGAACCCAGCGTCGGTCACCGGCCAGCCCCCAGGGCTCCACGACGGCCTCCCGGGGCGAGAAGCCCCGGAGCGACTTGACCGGGTGAACGTGAATCGACTGCAGTTCGGCCATCCCCATGACGCCATCGTGCCAGGTCGCACGGACATCGGGGGGTGCCGATCAGTAGCCGCGGTACTGCTGCTGTTGCTGGTTGTTGTACGGGTCCTGGTACGGGGCCGTCTGCGCGGGCCGCGGAGCCGCCGGGCGCATCGCCTCGTAACCCGTGCCGCCCATCGCCGGACGGGGCTGCTGCGGCTGCTGCCCGGGGTAGCCGCGCGGTGCCGTCGCCTGCTGCGGGATGTACGCCGTGGGCGCCTGCTGGAGCGGCGCGGGCTGCTGCATCTGCTGCGGGTAGGCGTAGCCCGGGGCCGGCTGGGAGGGGCCCGCGGGGAGGGCCGGCAGCGCCGACGGCAGCGCGGGCAGGTTGCTGCCGAAGCTGCTGCCCGTGTCGTAGGCCGGCGGCACCCGGATCGGGGCGATCTGCGGGGTGCCCCGCTCGGCCACGAGCGAGTCGTAGATCGGAGTGTCCGGGAAGGAGGCGGAGTAGTAGCCGCCGCCATAGGTGGAGCGGGGGGAGGTCATGGCACATAAGTTAAGCCCACGATGTGCTGGTTGGGGAGACCGATAAGAGGGTTGTTTTCCGTGTCGGCAGTGACCCTGGATCCCCAATCCGAGCGAACTCGGCAAAAAAGGACGGCAATCAGCGTTCTGATCGTGTAAAGGCCGAGTTCCGAGCCGGTTACCGCCAGTTGGCCAGGGATCTTCCTGTGCCGCTCATGGGAGATCCCTGTCCCCGGGAATAGGTTGTCGGGGTAGGGATGACCTGGGACCGCCGGGCGGGCCCGGCACGCCGACACGTGATGGGGGCGGACATGTCAATGCCGAAAGGTTCGAATACACCGGTGCCGACCACGGCGCTGCGTGTCGAATTGGGTTGGCGCTCCGGTCCGGGTGCCCCCGACGCGGACGCCTCGGCGCTCCTGCTGGTCGCCGGGAAAGTACGCTCCGACGGCGACTTCGTCTTCTACAACCAGCCGGTGCACGCCTCGGGCGCGGTCCGGCACGAGGGCAAGCGGCGCTCCGGTGACCTGGTCACCGACACCCTTTTCGTCGACCTCGCGCGCGTGGAGGCCCCGGTCGACCGGATCGTCCTCGCGGCCTCGGCCGACGGCGGTACGTTCGGGCAGGTCCCCGGCCTCCACGTCGAGGTCCGCGACGCGGCGGACGGAGGCGTGGTGGCCCGGTTCGACAGCACGGGCGCCACGGTGGAAACCGCCTTCGTGCTGGGGGAGTTGTACCGCCGCCAGGGCGGCTGGAAGTTCCGTGCGGTGGGGCAGGGGTACAGCAGCGGGCTGGAAGGGCTCGCCACCGACTTCGGGATCACGGTGGACGAGCCCCAGCACCCGGCGCGGCCGCCCATGCCGCAGACCACCGCTTCGGCCCCGGCGCCGCTCGCCCCTGCGACCCCGGCTCCGGTCGTCCCGCCGTTCCCCGGTCCGGTGCCCCCGCCGGTCCCCGGTCCGCTCTCGCCGCCGCAGCCGGGTGGACCGACCTTCCCGCAGCATCCGGCGCCGACCTCCGCCGGTCCGCCCGTCCCGCCGCCCCCGCCGACCGCCCCCGTACGGCTGTCCAAGGTGACGCTCACCAAGGCGGCGCCCTCGGTCTCGCTGGCCAAACAGGGCGGTACCTCGGGCGCGCTACGGGTCAACCTCAACTGGCAGGTCCGCAAGCAGTTCCCCGGCTGGGGCGGCCGGCGCGGCGCGGCGGGCGACCTCGACCTCGACCTGTGCGCCCTGTACGAGCTGGCGGACGGCCGCAAGGGCGTCGTGCAGGCGCTGGGCAACGCGTTCGGCTCCCTGAACCGGCCGCCGTACATCCACCTCGACGGCGACGACCGCACCGGTGCCCTGTCGAGCGGGGAGAACCTCACCGTCAACCTCGATCGCAAACAGGACTTCCGGCGCATCCTGATCTTCGTGACGATCTACCAGGGCGCCACGTCGTTCGCCGACCTGCACGCCACGGTCACCCTCCAGCCCCAGCACGGCGCCCCGGTCGACTTCTCGCTGGACGAGTGCACGGTGCCCTCGACCGTGTGCGCGCTCGCCCTGATCACCAACACCGGCGGCGACCTGGTCGTACAGCGCGAGGCGCGCTACCTGGTCCCGGATCGTGGGGTCAGCCCGCAGCGGACCGTCGACCGCGCCTACGGCTGGGGCATGAACTGGACGCCTGGCCGCAAGTGACACACCGGGCGGTCAGCCTTCGTCGGTGACCGCGTCGGGGCGCGCGTACGTACGGCCCTTCCAGGCGGCACCGCGCCCGCGGTAGTGCTGCACCGCCGAGTCGACCGTCATGAGGAGATAGAGGAACGCGGTGAACGGCAGCAGCGGGGCGAGCCACAACGGCTGCCGGTAGTAGCGGAGCATCGGCGTGTACGTCCCGGTCATCACCAGCCAGGCCGCGGCGCCCAGGAGCAGCGTCGGCGTGCCGGCGGTGACCACCCCCGCCAGCACCGCCGCCGGCGGTACCAGGTACACCACCGCGAGACCGGCGACCGTACCGAGGAGCAGCAGCGGACTGTGCCGCAGCTGCGCGTACGCGCTGCGAGAGACCATCCGCCACAGGTCGTGCAGGCGGGGATAGGGGCGCACGCTGTCCACCCGGTCGGCGAGCCCCAGCCAGATGTGTCCTTCGGCGCCCTTCACCGCGCGGGCGAGCGCCACGTCGTCGATCACGGCGTGCCGGATCGCGTCCGGGATGCGGGCCTTCTCCGCCGTCTCCGTGCGCAGCAGGACACAGCCGCCCGCCGCTGCCGCCGTGCGCGACCCCTTCCGGCCGATCCGGCGGAACGGGTACAGCTGGGCGAAGAAGTAGACGAAGGCGGGCACCACGAGCCGCTCCCACCGGCTCGCCACCCGCAGCCGGGCCATCTGCGAGACGACGTCGAAGCCTCCGGTGCGGGCGGCCGCCACCAGCAGCCGAAGACTGTCCGGCTCATGCGCGATGTCGGCGTCCGTCAGCAGCAGGTACTCGGGGCCACGCGCGTGTGCCAGACCGATGCCGTGCCGTACCGCCCACAGTTTGCCCGTCCAGCCCGGCGGCGGCTCACCGGGCGAGGTCACGGTCAGCGGCAGCCCGCCGTGGCGCGCGGCCAGCTCCCGGGCCAGATCGCCGGTGCCGTCCGTACTGCCGTCGTCGACCAGGAAGACCTCCGCCCGCCCCGGATAGTCCTGCGCCAGCAACGACGGCAGACTCAGCGGCAGCACGGCGGCCTCGTCCCGGGCCGGCACCACCACGCACACGTCCGGCCACCCGGCGGGCTCGCGCCAGGGCGGCAGCCGGACGTCGGTGCGCCAGAAGAAGCCCTGGCAGAGCAGCAGCCACAGCCAGGCGGCGAGGGACACTGCGGCGGTCCACGTGAAGGCGCTCACTCGCGCAGTCTGCCCCATCGGACCTGTCCGCAACGGCCCATCGTCTATCGTGGCCGGGTGAAGATCGCGCTCATCGACTCCGGAATCGGCCTGCTGGCGGCCACCGCAGCGGTACGGCGGCTGCGCCCCGACGCCGATCTCGTCCTCTCCTTCGACCCCGAGGGCATGCCCTGGGGGCCGCGTACCCCCGAGGGCATCACCGAGCGTGCCATGGCCGTCGCCGAGGCCGCCGCCGCGCACCGGCCCGACGCGCTGATCATCGGCTGCAACACGGCGACCGTGAACTCCCTGTCGGCGCTGCGCGCGCGCCTGGAACCCGGCATCCCGGTCATCGGCACGGTCCCGGCGATCAAGCCGGCCGCCGCCGGCGGCGGCCCCGTCGCGATCTGGGCGACCCCCGCGACCACGGGCAGCGCCTACCAGCGGGGTCTCATCGAGGACTTCGCCGGTGGTGTGCCGGTCACCGAGGTGCCCTGCTGGGGACTGGCCGAGGCCGTGGAGCACGCCGACCAGGCCGCCGTCGACGCCGCCGTGACCGCGGCGGCCGAGCTCACCCCCGACGACGTGACGACCGTCGTCCTGGGCTGCACCCATTACGAGCTCCTGGCGGAACGCATTCGCGCCGCCGTCCAGCGTCCCGGCGCCGCTCCTCTCGTCCTGCACGGCTCCGCCGGTGCGGTGGCCGCCCAGGCGCTGCGCCGGATCGGCGCGCAGCCGGCCCCCGGCGCACCGGCCACCGGCACGGTGACGGTGTTGCTCAACGGCCGGGAGGGCGAGCTTCCCGAGGCCGCCCTCGGCTACGCCGAGGCCCGCCTGCTCCGGACGGTGAGTCCGGCCGCGTCCCAGTGAGCCCCCGCGGGGCCGGGAATACGCAGATGTGAGCGGTCACCCTCCGCAACGCGGTACCCGCGCAGCGAAACCTGAGTAGTCTCGTAGACATGAGGGACCACCCCCGCGACCGCTCTCCGGACGAGGACACCTCGCACCCGGATGTCTGGACCGGGCGCGCCACCAACCGGGTCCAGTGGCTGCTGGCGCTGGTCGGCGCAGCCTGCCTGGCGCTCGGTATCGAACTGGCCGTGGACTCCGCCTGGACCTCGGGGGTCGCCCCGCTGGTGATGTCGGTCGTGGGCTGCATCGCGGCCGGACTGCTGGTCATCTTCGGGACGCTGGCCTTCGTGCACGTCGATCTCAAGCTCGACAAGGAGTGCCTCGAAGTCCGTTGCGGTCATATAGGAGTACCGCGTCGGCGTATTCCGCTCTCCCATGTGGTCGGCGCCGACTTCTCCCCGCAGATCACCCCGCGTCACTGGGGCGGCTGGGGCTACCGCTGGCGCCCAGAGAAGGGCACGGCCGTCGTCGTCCGCCGTGGCGAGGGCATCGTCCTGCGGCTGTGGGACGGCCACACCTTCACGATCACCGTGGACAACGCCGAGTCCGCGGTGCGTGTCATCAGAGAACGCCTGCGGACGATCACACCGGGCACGGCCCACTGACCCCCGCGCCCACACAGGGCCGCACCCCATGTGCGCGGGCCATACACCCGTACGGCTCAACTTGCCGGCACTCCCGCCACCCATGGGTGTGCCGTCGCCAGTCCCGCCAGCAGGCCCGCGCCCGCCGACACCGTCGTGAAGCTCAGTGCGTTGCCGATGGCCGCGATCGCGGCCAGGGCGGTGAGCGCCGCGCCCGCGGTGAGGACGACCGGTGTGGAGCGGGGTGAGCGCCACAGGGCGTAGAGGATCCAGCAGAACGCGGTGGCCAGCAGCAGGATGCCGACCAGGCCCTGTTCGGCGGCCTGCTGGAGCGGCGCGGAGTGCGGTTTGCCGTCGGGCAGCAGGGACTCGGACGCGGTGCCGCTCAGCTCGCCGAACCGCCCCGGGCCGACGCCCAGGGCGGAGTTCCGGTGCGCGAGACGCAGGGCGTCCCGCCACAGCCGGACGCGATGCTCGCCGAGGGGGCCCTCCAGGGCGGAGGCGAGTCCGGCGGGCAGGACGTTCGCGGCGACCGCCCAGACCGTGCCGGTCACCAGCACGGCCGCCAGGGCCAGTCCGGCGATGCCCGGACCCCGTCGCCGCATGCGCCCGGCGGCGAGGGAGCAGAGCAGGACCACGGCACTGGCCACGCAGCCGGCCGCCGAGCCGATGGCCGCCCCCGCCACCGCGATGCCGGCGGCCAGCGTCCGCAGTCCGAACCGCAGCGCCGGAACCGGCGTCGCCCACGCGGCGCAGCAGGCGCCGCCCGTCGCGAGAACCAGCAGCGCCGCGACGGCACCCGTATGGCCGAGCGGGGTCGTGAACTGGGGGCCCGGGGGCACCCGGGGCATCGCCACCGCGAGTGCCAGCCCGGCCAGCGCGCCCGCACAGGGCGCGACCACCGGCAACAGCGACCCGGACATCCGGCCCGCGGCATAGCCCGCGGCCACCGCGAGCACCGCCAGCAGCACGCCCTCGGGCCGTGCGTCGTGTCCGGCCGCCGAGATCAGCGGCCACCCGGCACAGGCCCCGAGCACCACGACGCCCAGCACATCAGAAACGTTTCGTCTTTCTTTGTCCGCATCCCTGTCGGCAGCGGACGTCATCCCGGTCGACCCCACCGTCGCCCCCCGTACCCCGGTCCCCCGACCTGTGGCAGGCCCCGCCGCCCGCCTCGGCACACCGTAACCGGTGATGCCCGCTTTGTGGACGACTTGCGCGGGAACCGTGTGATTCCTGCATGCCGAGACCGTGCTGTCGGCCACAAGGTCAACCGCCGTACACTCCCCGAGTGACCGTCACCGCAACTTCCGTGGGCCAGTCGGACCAGCTCACACCGCGCCCCGCGCCCCGCGCACGCGCCCTTCGGCTGCTCCGCCGCCTGGTCCCGGCCGCCGCCTCCGCACTCAGCGGAGTGCTGCTGTACGTCAGCTTCCCGCCGCGCCCCCTGTGGTGGCTGGCCCTGCTCGCCTTCGCCGGATTCGGGTGGGTACTGCGCGGCCGCACCTGGAAGGCCGCCCTCGGTCTCGGTTACGTCTTCGGCCTCGGCTTCCTGCTGCCCCTCCTGGTGTGGACCGGTGTCGAGGTCGGCCCCGGCCCGTGGCTCGCGCTGGTGGCCATCGAGGCGATCTACATCGCGCTGGTCGGCGTGGGTGTGGCCGCCGTCTCCAAGCTTCCCGCCTGGCCGGTGTGGGCGGCCGCCCTATGGATCGCGGGCGAGGCGGCACGCGCGCGCGTGCCGTTCCGCGGCTTCCCCTGGGGCAAGATCGCCTTCGGGCAGGCGGACGGCGTCTTCCTGCCACTCGCCGCGCTGGGCGGCACCCCGGTGCTCGGTTTCGCCGTCGTCCTGTGCGGGTTCGGTCTGTACGAGGCGGGGCGGCTGGCCGTCGAGGGCCGGCGTACCCGTGAGTTCCGGCGCGGGGCGGCGGCCGCGGCCCTGCTGAGCGTGGCTGTGCCCGTGGTGGGCGCGGTCGCCGCGCGGACGCTCGTGAGCGACAAGGCCGAGGACGGCTCGGTCACCGTCGCGGTCATCCAGGGCAACGTGCCGCGGGCCGGCCTGGACTTCGCGTCGCAGCGGCAGGCCGTGCTCGACTACCACGTCAAGGAGACGCTCAAGCTGGCCGCCGACGTCAAGGCGGGCAAGGCCGCCAAGCCGGACTTCGTGCTGTGGCCGGAGAACTCCTCCGACGTCGACCCGTACTCCGACGCCGACGCGGCCGCCGTGATCGACGGGGCCGCCAAGGCGATGGGCGTGCCCATCTCGGTAGGCGGGGTCGTCGAGCGCGACGGCAAGCTGCTCAACGAGCAGATCCTGTGGGACCCGGTCAAGGGCCCGACCTCGACGTACGACAAGCGGCAGATCCAGCCCTTCGGCGAGTACCTCCCGCTGCGCGGCCTGGTCGGCGCCATCAACAAGAACTGGACCAGCATGGTCCGCCAGGACTTCAGCCGGGGCACGAAGCCCGGTGTCTTCGACATCGACGGCACCAAGGTCGGCCTGGCCACTTGCTACGAGGCAGCCTTCGACTGGGACGTCCGGGACACCGTCACGCACGGCGCCGAGATGATCTCCGTACCGAGCAACAACGCCACCTTCGACCGCAGCGAGATGACCTACCAGCAGCTCGCCATGTCCCGGATCCGCGCGGTCGAGCACAGCCGGACCGTCACCGTGCCGGTGACCAGCGGCGTCAGCGCGATCATCATGCCGGACGGGAAGATCACCCAGAAGACCGGCATGTTCGTGCCCGCCTACCTGGTCCAGAAGGTGCCGCTGCGCACCTCCGAGACGCCCGCGACCAAGTTGGGCATCCTGCCCGAGATCGCCCTGGTGCTGATCGCGGCGGGTGGCGTCGGCTGGGCGATCGGGGCCGGTCTGCGCGGGCGGCGCGCCGGTGACGCGTAGCCGTACGCCCGCCGTACGCCCCGTGGTTCGAGCCGGGTGCGCGGAACCGGGCGGTTAGGGTCGGGTCATGGCTACTCCTGACTTCATCCGCACGATCCGGGCTTCCGCGGGCCACCAGCTGCTCTGGCTGCCCGGGATCACCGCCATCGTCTTCGACGACGAGGGCAGAGTGCTGCTGGGCCGCCGGACCGACACCCGCAAGTGGTCGGTCATCGGCGGCATCCCGGAGCCGGGGGAGCAGCCCGCGGCCTGCGCCGTGCGCGAGGTCTTCGAGGAGACGGCGGTGCGCTGTGTCGCCGAGCGGGTCGTCCTCGTCCAGGGGCAGGAGCCCGTCACCTACCCGAACGGGGATGTCTGCCAGTACATGGACATCACGTTCCGCTGCCGGGCGGTCGGCGGCGAGGCCCGCGTGAACGACGACGAGTCGCTGGAGGTGGCCTGGTTCGACGTGGACGCCCTGCCTGAGCTGAACGAGTTCGGGGTGTTCCGGATCAAGCAAGCTCTGTCGGATGCACCCACATGGTTCGACGCTACGGCTTTCAGCTGAAGTATGTGTGCTGACGCTATGTGGGAGCGATCGGGTGCCGCCTAGGGTCGACCCATGAGCTCGCCCAGCACCGGTACCACCGCGGCTTCCGCCCTCGACCTGCACGGCCGCACCGCCCTCGTCACGGGCGCGGCCGGGGGCATCGGCCGGGCCTGCACCCTGCGTCTGGCGGCGGCCGGCGCCCGGGTCAGGGCCGTCGACCGGGACGAGGCGGGACTGGCCGAGCTCGTGGACTCCGTCGGGCGGGCCCTGGGCCCGGCGGGCGGCGGCGCCGTGGAACCGTACGTCCTCGACCTCACCGACCTGGACGCGGCCGAACGCGCCGCCACCGCCACCGACGTCCTCGTCAACAACGCGGGCCTCCAACTGGTACGCCCCATCGAGGAGTTCCCGCCCGACGTCTTCCACACCGTGCTGACCGTGATGCTGGAGGCGCCGTTCCGGCTCATCCGGGGCGCGCTGCCGCACATGTACGGGCAGGGCTGGGGGCGCATCGTGAACGTGTCCTCCGTCCACGGTCTGCGCGCCTCCGCCTTCAAGTCCGCCTATGTGGCCGCCAAACACGGTCTGGAGGGGCTGTCGAAGACGGCTGCCCTGGAGGGCGCGCCCCATGGGGTGACCTCGAACTGTGTGAACCCGGGCTATGTGCGCACCCCACTGGTCGAGAAGCAGCTCGCCGACCAGGCTCGGGCGCACGGCATTCCCGAGGAGCGGGTGCTGTCCGAGGTGCTCCTGACCGACAGCGCCGTCAAACGGCTCGTCGAACCGGAGGAGGTCGCCGAAGCCGTGGCCTATCTCTGCGCCCCGCAGGCATCCTTCGTCACGGGAACTTCGCTGGTGCTCGACGGCGGCTGGACGGCCCACTGACGGGACGGGACGGGGCGGGACGGAACGGGCCGGGCTCGGCACCTGTCAGTCCGTGGGCCCGTGGGCCCACGGGCCCGTCGGCCTATCGGTTCGTCGGTTCGTCGGTTTGCGAGTTTTCCACAGGCCCGACGGGCCGGAGTGACGATGCGGAATCCTGTGACCATGTCTCGCAATCACGTGCAGTCCGCCAGGCGGCCTGCCCCGGCCCCGGCGGCCGGTGTCCTCGACCCGGGTGCCGAAGCGCCCGGGGGCGCCGAGCCGGTGTACC
This sequence comes from Streptomyces fuscichromogenes, assembly GCF_014645815.1. Lineage (GTDB taxonomy): Bacteria > Actinomycetota > Actinomycetes > Streptomycetales > Streptomycetaceae > Streptomyces > Streptomyces fuscichromogenes. Next base: position 121,277 of record NZ_BMML01000007.1, read on the forward strand.
TCGAACTGCTGGCCAGGGGCGCCTCGGCGGAGGCGTACGAGCAGCCGGTGCTGCTCGCCCGCGCGGAGAACCGGCCACCGGAGCGGATCGCCGCCCTGGAGCGGGCCAAGCTCCTCGCGCTGCGGGTGCGCACCGAGCTGGAGGGCAGACGCCGACGCGAGGCCGAGCTGTCCGCCCTGTTCGAGACCGCGCACGACCTTGCAGGACTGCGGGATGTCGACGCGGTGCTCCAGGCGATCGTCCAGCGTGCCCGCTCCCTGCTCGGCACGGACGTCGCCTATCTCAGCCTGAACGACCCGGCGCGCGGCGACACCTACATGAGGGTCACCGAGGGGTCGGTCGCGGCCCGCTTCCAGCAGCTGCGGCTCGGCATGGGGGAGGGGCTCGGCGGACTCGTCGCACAGACCGCGCGGCCGTACGTCACCGACGACTACTTCAAGGACGACCGCTTCCAGCACACGCTCACCATCGACGCCGGGGTGCGCGACGAGGGTCTGGTCGCCATACTCGGCGTCCCGCTCATGCTGGGCCCGCACGTCATCGGGGTGCTGTTCGCGGCGGACCGACGGGCACGGGTCTTCGAACGGGAACAGATCGCGCTGCTCGGTTCCTTCGCCGCGCTCGCCGCGGCCGCCATCGACACCGCGAACCTGCTCACCGAGACCCGTTCGGCCATGGCCGGCCTGGAACGGGCCAACGAGATCATCAAGGACCGCAGCTCGGTCATCGAACGGGCCTCGGACATCCACGACCGGCTCGCCGAACTCGTGCTGCGCGGCGGCCAGGTCCATGACGTGGCCGCCGCCGTCTCCCAGGTCCTGGGCGGCACAGTCGAGTTCACCGACACCGCGGACACCGCCGACACGGGGGCACTGGAGACGTCGCGTACGGAGGGGCACGCGGTACGGCACGGCGACGACTGGATCGCCGCGGTCGCCGCGGGCGGCGAACTCCTCGGCGCCCTGGTGCTGCGCGGCCGTCCCGGCCTCGACCCCGTCGACCAGCGCACCCTGGAGCGCGCCGCGATGGTCACCTCGCTGCTTCTGCTGGCCCGCCGCTCCGCCGCCGAGGCCGAACAGCGGGTGCGCGGTGAGCTGCTGGACGACCTCCTCGACGCCCGTGACCGCGAACCACGTCAACTGCGCGACCGGGCCGCCCGGTTGCACGCCGACCTCGACGCCACCCACGTCGTGCTCGCCGCCCGCCTGGAGGGCCCGGCGGCGGACACAGAGGAGGCGGCCGCAGCGCGCCGCCGACTGTGGTCGGCGGCTTCCCACCTGGCCGGCACCCGGCACGGCCTGGCCGCCGCCCGCGAGGGCGGCACCGTCCTGCTGCTGCCCCTCGCCGCCGGCGACACCGCCACCGACCTGGCGCGGCGAACCGCCCGGCACCTCGGCACCGCCGTCCACCAGCCGGTGACCGTCGGCGCCTCCGCGCCCGTCACCGGCCTCGCCACCCGTCCCGACACCGTGGCCGCCGCCTACGCCGAGGGCCGCCGCTGCCTCGACGCGCTGAACCTCCTCGGCCGGGGCGGAGACGGCGCCGCCGCCGAGGACTTCGGCTTCCTCGGCCTGCTCCTCGCAGGTGAACGGGACATCGCCGCATTCGTCACCCGCACCATCGGCCCGGTGGCCGCGTACGACACCCGGCGCGGCACCGAACTGCTGCGCACCCTCGACGCGTACTACGCCTGCGGGATGAGCCCGGCCCGCACGAAGGACGAACTCCATGTCCATGTGAACACGGTGGCCCAGCGGCTGGACCGGGTGGCCCGCCTCCTCGGCGACGACTGGCAGAGCCCGGCACGCGCGCTGGAGATCCAACTCGCGCTGCGCCTGCACCGGTTGGGGGCGCCGCCGGAGCGCCGCTGATCCCGCCGGGGACCGGGGGACCGGCGGCGCGTGCTCAGCGGGCGGGTACGTCCTCGGCGCGCGCCGAGACGCCGCGACGCCGACGCCGGCCAGCTCGCGCCGCCGGGTCTCCTTCGCGACACCCACCGCGACCAGGGTGAGCAGGGAGGCCGCGATCACGTACAGGGCGATCGGGGTGGAGCTGCGGTGGTCGGCCCGCAGGGCGGTGGCGATGAGCGGGGCGGGCGCGCCGGCCGCGACGGAGGCGAACTGGGCACCGGCGAAGGCGCCGGAGTAGCGCATCCGGGTCGCGAACGCCGCCCGACCCGGTCCGACAGCCCGCGGAGACGCGCAGGTCAGTCGAACAGGGCGCAGTTGACCGCGTCCATCAGGGCCGCGCCGGTCTGGTGCGCCTGCCTGGTGAGAGTGGACGTGGCGAAGAAGAAGGCGGCCGTGCGCCGGCCGGTGGAGTCGGTGACGTTGTAGGTCGCATAGCCCGGGACGACGCCGACGTGGTCCCAGACCGTGCCGCAGGAGGTCTTCGCCGTCTCGATGCCCAACCCGTAGCCGAGCTCGTCCGGGTCCTCCGGCCCGCCCTCCGGCACGGTGGTGCGCATCTCGGCCAGTTGGGCGGCGGGCAGCAGGCGGCCCGACATCAGCGCCCCGTAGAAACGGGACCAGTCACCGGCGGTGGACACGATCGCGGCATCGGCCCCGTCGGCCGTGACGTAGTCGCCGGTGACGTCCACGTGGTCGTCGTGCTGCGGTCCGGCGTAGTTCCTGAACTCGTCGGGGACGTCCGGTGGCATGTGGGCGGCGTCCGGTTCGTAGCCGTGCGCGTGCCGGTCGCGCCAGGCGGAGCCGGTGGCGTAGAAGGTGTGCCGGAGCCCCAGGGGTCCGGCGATCCGGTCCCGCACCAGCGCCGCAAGGCTCTTGCCGGTGACCTTCTCCAGGACGGCACCGATCGCGATGTAGTTGGTGTTGCTGTACGACCACTCGGTGCCGGGCTCGAACAGCGCCGGGTGTCTGCTCACCAGCCGCAGGATTTCCGTCGACGTCCATACGTGGGAGTCCTGGCCGGTGAGGGCCGGTGCGAGGGCGGGATCGTCGGTGTAGTCGAACAACCCACTGGTGTGGTTGAGCAGCATGCGCAGGGTGATCGCTCCGCCGTTGCGCACCTGGCCGGGCAGCCACTTGTCGACCGGGTCGGTGAGGGCGAGCCTGTGCTCGGCGACCAGTTGAAGGGCGAGGGTGGCCATCACCGTCTTGGTGTTGGACGCTTCTCGCACCTCGTCGTCCGCCCGGAGCCGATGGTCCTTCTTCGTCCAGGCGGCCTGCTCGGAGATCTCGATGGGCCTGCCGTGACCGTCGTCCACCCGCACGATCACCCCGGGCACTCCTTCCTCCACCAACTTCCGCGCTAACTCGCGCAGATGAGCGCGTGTCTGCGCGGTGCCGTCCCGGCGGACCGCAGAGAGCGTCCGAGGGCCGGGGGCCGCACTCGACGGGGCCGCAGCGAGGGGTACGACGAGGGCCGCGGACACCGCAACTGTTGCTACCGCGCGAAACCCCGTCGGTCGTGGGTGCCGTCTCACACGCACATTCACACGCAATTCATGCTCCTTCGAGAGTCCGGGAAGGTCGTCGGGCACGATCGAGGTACGGGGAGGAGCACACGGAACTCCGCCCGGTGCCGGTTACTCAATCGTGTTTTCCCGGGTGAAGTCCGCGAAACGAGCGGTTTCAGCGAATTGCGGGCGGCTCGGTTGCCCTCTCTCGTGTCTGTGGTTGACGGGCGGCGAGTCGGTGTGGGGGGTGGGGTCCGGGATCAGCGGCTCGTCGAAGCGGGCCAGGGCGATGCCTCGGGCCCACCAGGCGCTCCCGTCTCCGGTGCGGCGCGGAACGCTTCGATCACGTAGGCGGCGAAGCGGCGGGAGGCAGCCACCCGGGTGGCACGCGGTGTGTCCTGGAGGCCCCGATGGGCCATGAGCATGAGGACCAGGTCGTCGACGACGAAGCCGGCGCGCAGCCGGCCGGTCTCCTGGGCGCGGCGGGCCAGTTCGCCGACCGCGTGCAGAGTCCGCTCCCGGTCGGCGGCGAAGTCCATGGCCTCGGGGAAGGCCGTCATGAAGGCGTCGGCGAATCCCCGGCTGTGCGCGTGGAGTTCGCAGATCCGCTCGATCAGGGTCCGGAATCCGTGCCAGGGGTCCGGGTCCGCGAGGGCGTCGCGGACGGCGGCATGGCAGTCGCGCCGCTGCTCGGCGAAGGTCTCGGCGATCAGCGTCTGTTTGGTCGGGAAGTGCCGGTACAGAGTGGCCGGGCCGACACCGGCCTGCCGGGCGACCTCGCGCATCGGCGCACTCAGGCCCACTTCGCCGAAGACCGCGCGGGCGGCGTCCAGGATACGGGCCCGGTTGTCGAGGGCGTCGGAACGCATGGCGTGAGGCAAATGATCCGTCATCGACTCTCACTTTAGCCAAACGGACGGGGGCGTCCGTTACGGTCCGAGGGCGGTGCCGCCGTTCCGTCCCTCCGCTTGCCCGAGGAGCAGTGATGAAAGCCGTCGTGATCAGGACGTTCGGGGACCCCGAAGGTCTGGAGGTGGTCGAGGTGCCCGTGCCCGTTCCGGCCCCGGGGCAGGTGCGGATCGCCACGGAGGCGGTCGGGGTGGGAGGCGTGGACGCCGTGATCCGCCGGGGAACGCTTGCCGCCTACGGCTTCCGGGAGGGGCATCTCCTCGGCAGCGAGGTCGCGGGAAGGGTCGACGCGGTGGGGGAGGGCGTGGACGCCTCGTGGATCGGGCGACGGGTGTGGGCGTTCACCGGCCTGTCCGGTGGGTATGCCGAGCGGGCCGTCGCCGCGGTCGAGGACGTCCTGGCGCTGCCCGACAGCCTGACCGGCGCCGACGCGGTGACCCTCGGCGGCTCCGGCGTGGTCGCGCACTTCGCCCTGGAGCGGGCTCGTTTCACGCGCGGCGAGTCGGTCCTCGTGCGCGGTGCGGCAGGCAGCATCGGGATCACGGCGGTCCAGCTCGCAGCCAGGGACGGTGCGAGCGAGGTGGCTGTCACCGCCTCGTCGGTGGGGCGCGGCTCCCGCCTGCGGGATCTGGGCGCGACCCGGGTCCTTGACCGCTCCGGCGCGGCCGCCCGGGAGGCACCGCCGGGCTTCGACGTGGTGATCGATGTCGTGGGGGGTCCGGGGCTTCCCCATTTCCTGGACAGGCTGAACCCCAACGGGCGGTACCTCGCTGTAGGCGTGGTCGGTGGGCAGCCACCGGCGGACTTCGGGATGCGGCTGATGGACGCATTCCGCAGGTCGTTGTCGTTCGCCACGTTCAGCTCCGACACCGTGCCCGGCCCCGACCGGCAGGCCGTGCGGTCGGCCCAGTTCGCCGATGCCGCGCACGGGGCCCTGCGCACGGTCGTGCACGAAGTGCTGCCACTGGAGCAAGCGGCGCTGGCCCACCGCGAGATGGACGCGGGGAAGGTGTTCGGCAGGATCGTGCTGACGCCCTGAGGTTCGCGCCGGGAGCCGCGTGTCGGCGGGACTGCGCCGAGCGCGGTGAGCACGAAGGAGGCGACCCGGCTTCGTGCTCCCGCCCGTGGCGGCCTGCGCACGTCTCATGAATGCGGGGTGGCTCCCCCCGAGCAGCGAGTGAGCCTTGTGAGGGGCCCTGTCACACGCCGGAACGGGACTCCCCGGCACCTGGTCGGGCACCGGGCGGACCGTCCCAGGCCTCGGGGATGGCGCGGCCGTAGGCGGCGAGGCGGCGAGGGTGACGTTCTCGGGTTCGGGGCCGCCACGGCGGCCGGTGTCGAGCGCGTCGAGGGCGGTGAGTTCGTCGGCGGTGAGCTCGAAGTCGAACACGTCGATGTTCTCCGCGATCCGCGCACGCCTGGTGGACTTCGGGATGACCGAGCGTCCGTGCTGAAGCCCCCAGCGGAGCAGCACCTGGGCCGGGCTCTTGCCGTGGGCCTCGGTGCTGCGGGTGACGGCGGGATCCTGGAGGACGCTCCTGCGGTTCTCGCCGTAGTCCGGGTAGAAGGTGAGGTGATCCCTCCGACGGGGGACCAGGTCTGGTTGAGGATGCCGTGCCTGTCGTCGAGGTCGGGTACGGCGCGCTGCTGGAAGTAGGGGTGGATCTCCAGCAGGTTGACCGCGGGGACGACGGCGAGCGAGTCGAGCAGCGCGGTCACCGTTCTTGGTCTCGTCACGGCGACGCGGCCGGTTGGCCGGGAGTGTCGGCCGGGGCAGGTGCCGGCGGCGTCGGCCTCCGGGGTGCAGCAGTCGAGGGCGCCGACCGGGCCGGGACCGGGCCGATCGCGGCCGTTCGCTCGGTGGAGCTGTCGTGTGCAGTGCGGTGGCGCCGTGGGGTCAGATCTGAGGGGTCGGCAGCGCGGCGGGCTCGCCGAGGTGTCCGGCCGCCGTCCTCCACGCGGCCGTCACCGCGCCGTGGGCCGTCACGGTGCACGTGGCCCGGTCGCCGGTGAGCGTGATCGGCGCGCCTACGGCGCAGCGGTGCGGTGACCAGCCCGGCGATCTGCTTGACCGTCCTGCCGCAGGAGATCCGCCGGGCTCCCGCCTGGCCGACGGGGACGACAGGGGCGCCGGTGCGTTCGGCCAGCCGCGCCAGGCCGCTGCGGAAGGCGCCGGGCGCGGCTTCGGTGGCGTCGGTACGGAGGGGGAGTCCGCCTTCCCCGTAGACGAGGACCGAGCGCCCCGCGCCCAGGGCCGCTGCGGCGAGGTCGAGACACCGGGCGGCACGGCGGTCCTTGCGGTGCACGGGGATGTGGCCCTTACGGACGAGCACGCGTCCCAGCAGGGGGATGCGCCACAGGCCCGCAGCCGCCATGACGGCCGGCTCGGTGCCGAGGCGGCGGAGCGCGGCGAGAACGACGGCCGGGTCGGCGAGGGAGGTGTGGTTGGCGACGATGATGCTGCCCGGCGCCAGGACGGCATCGGTGTCGGTCGTGACGGTGAGTCGGCCGACGGCCGGCAGCAGGACGTCGGTGAGGCGGCTGAGCATGAGATCTCCCGGTCCCGAAGATGATGACCTTCATCCTCGAGGGCCGCGGGGCCCGGGGTGTGAGCGCTCGTACTCAGCTTCGCCGGCGCCCGGTACTCAACCCGGGCAGCCGCTCGGGTGGACCGGGGGCCTAGTGTGCCGTACGGGCGTGCGGACGTGGCGTGCGTCCCGAAAGACCTGCTGATTTCTGCGAAGGGAATCCGATAGATGGGCAAGAGCGACAACATCGTGGTGATCCGGGACGCGCAGGTGGTGGCGGCGGCCCTGCGCGAGGCACTCGCCAGTGCCTCGGCCGAGACCCGCGCGGGCCTGGAACGCGCGGTCGCCATAGCCGAAGCGACCGCCGAGGACACCGCGGGCCGGCTGCGTGGTGACTGGGTCCGCGCCCGGCTGGCCGAGGTCGGCTTCTCCGGCGACCTCACCTCTGCCGCGGCGGTGAAGGCGCTGCGGCAGGCCGAGCCGGGGCTGAGCCTGCTGGCGGCGGTGCGGTTGCGCAACGACGCGGTGGACCATCCGGCGTGACGCAGGGCGGGCTCGGGTCACGCCGGGGACGTGCCCGGGCCCCCTTCGCCGAGGCGGCCGTCCTCCCCGCGCGGACACGCGGGAGTGAGAGCGTTGTCCTTCACCGTCGGGTGGCGACCATGCGCAGGGTGGGTTCGTTGCGGAGCTTTGTGAAGATGGTGGCCAGAGCGGCAGCCTGAACGAGAGCGCAGGCCAGTATGACGTTGCCGAGGTGCGGCGGCGGGGTGAGCGCCACGAGGATGCCCGCCGCGGGGAAGGGCAGCAGCAGGAGGAGCATCGTCAGCGAGAGCGTGGCACCGAGCGCCGTGGTGGGAATGATCAGCGAGCGCACCGTACGCAGCACGACCGTGAGACCGCCGTCGCCCGCCATGAAGATCGCTATCAGGACGGTGTAGGAGGCGTAGGACGGAACCTGGGTGATGGCGAGGCATGCGGCGGAGGCGAGCGTCGCGGACACGATGCCCACTCCCCAGAGGTCGAGTCGGCTCAGCACGAGCCGGCAGCACGTGATGGCCAGCAGGGTCGCCACGGCGGCGGCGGACCACATGGCGCCGACATCGGCGGAAGAGCGCCCGAGAGTCTCCACCACGATCACGGGGCTGGCGGACTGGAGCAGCCCGAGGGCGAGGTTGGAACAGGCCAGCCCGGCCACCAGCCAGCCCAGCGCGGGCAGCGTCAGCAGAGTGCGCAGGCCCAGGCGGAGTGCGCTGTCCTTTCCGGTCGCGTCGGCGCGTGCGGCGCGCAGCGGAGTCGGCGGGGTCTGCAGGCCGAGCACGGCGGCGATCAGGGACACCGTGCTCAGGCATCCGAGCATCCACTCCGGTCCGGCCAGCAGCAGCAGGCCGGCGAGCAGCGGACCGATGACCGTGGCGGTCTGGTCGATGCCGACGAGGACCGCCTGTATCCCCTGGGGCCGGGCCTGGTCCCGCCGGGTGACGATCGCTCCGACGGCCTCGTTGGCAACGAAACCGAACTGGGACAGGGTGCCGGTGACGGCTGCCAGGATCAGCACCACCGCGGTCTCGGCAGTGCCCCGTGGAAGCATGATCAGGGCGACCGCCGACACCGCCACCACCGTGGCCCGGGCGAGAGAGGCGATGAAGCAGACGATCGCCGCGCCCCTGCGGTCCACCGCGTGGCCGGCCGGGACGAACGCCGCGATCCGCGGAGTCCACTCCAGTGCGAACGCCAGACCTGTCAAAGACGAAGAGCCGGTAATTGTCAGGACCAGGAGTGGCATGGCGTACGTCGCCATGGAGAATGCCAGGGCGTCACTCGCGCGCGGAGCATAGATTCGCCGAAAGAGACTGCCGGACGGAACGGCGGCATGCCGACCGACAGGCCGGTCCTCGTGCACGATGATGGACACGAAAGAGGAAGGCTTTCGATGAGATGTATCGGAGGGGGGTGAGGAGAGTTCCCGGTCACCTGCGTGGGAAATATGTGTCCGGAAAAGGACCAGGCCGCGGCAGGTTCTCGTGATGGTTGTTCAGGACAGTCCGTGGTGACCCGAGTCGCATCCACGAACCGGCGTGCAAGAAACGGCAGTTGACGGCTGAACTATACAGCTCTCAGGGCGATGTTGCGTATACGGCGTAGGAGTCTCCCGGCGGAAAGCGTTATGCCCTTCTCCGGCCTGAAAGGTCCTGCCCTCAAGTTATGCGGTTGTATCAGGTCGATACCGGTGACCGCTCCTTCGCCCGTGCGGGGATCGCCGGTCGCCGGAAATCCCGAGCCACGCATAATCCGGCACTGCCCGGTACCGGCGTCCGCTAGTTCTTCTGCAGGGTGCGGGTCACACCTGCGATGACGGCGGTCGTCAGCACCCAGCCGAAGGTGATGAGCAGGTAGGCCAGCCACTGGAGGCCGGCGTCCGGCCAGTACCAGGCCGTGCGCTGCCCCAGACCACCGATGGGGATCAAGAGGTCGAGCGTGTAGACGAGGGGCTGGAACGGTGCGCCCGCGCCCTGGCCGACCGGGTGCGGGGTACGAGCGCCGAAGGACAGGGTGCCCAGCAGGGTCAGCGCGAGGAGCCAGACGCCGGCCAGCCAGGGACGGTAGCCGTAGCCGACGGTCGCGTCGAGCAGGTGGCCCCACGCCCGCGCGGCGGCGGGCAGGGTCCGGCGCCGATGGCGTTGTTTGGCCAGCAGCACGCGGCGGGCGTCGTCGTCGTGCCCGGCCTTCCGGTAACAGCTCGCCAACTGCTCGTAGGGCTGCGGGTTGTAGCCAGGGCTGCGCCGTATCCACGCCACCCGACGCGCCACGGAGTCCCGCTGCACCACCGTCCCTGGCCGCTCGCCGGCCTCGGCCATCTTGATCGAGCCGTAGCCGAAGCCGTCCAGCTCGACCACGTCCGGCCAGCTGTGCTCGTTGTCGTGGAGGTAGGACACCTGCGCGCCGCGCAGGTCCACCGGGCCGGAGGGCGGCCGGGCGAGGGTGAGGTCGAAGTCGACGGCCTGCATGCGCACGGCGGCCAGGGTCGGGCCGTGGCCGTCGGGCGGCCCGTTCAGGACGGCACCTGCAAAGGTCAGGTCGTCCGAGATCCGAGCACCCCGCAGCCGCACGGTCCCGTTCGCGGTGAATCCGTCGGAGAGGTTGATCGTCGAGGCCACGGCGTTGTCCAGGGCGAGCGCCACTCCGCGTGCGTCGGGGCCCTCCAGGCGCGCCCCTCGCATGAACAGTCCGCCCGGCAACTGCGCGCCCAGCAGCCGTACTTCGCCCCGTGCGACGAATCCGCCGTTGCAGAAGAAGCCCCCTTCCATGACCAGGCCGCCGGCTGCCACGGCCCATCCTCCCGGCGCGCTGATCTCGGCCCCGCTGAGCAGGACGCCGCCGGTCACCCGGGCGTCGCTCAGTGCCAGGGCGGTGCTCCTGTGGTTGAAGGGCGAGGAATCGAGGCTCTCGACGAACGAACGCCGCAGGTCGAGGTTTCCCTCGACACGGGCCGAATTGGCTTCGATGCCCGGTACCCGGCTGCCGGTGATCACGAGTGTCTGCGTCGACGCTCCGAGGAGATCCACCGACTCCTCGAACCAGCAGTCCGCTAGCCACAGGGCGTGGGAGATCCGCGCGCCGGCCAGGTTCAGACGCCCGGAGATCCGCGCCCCGGCGAGCCTCAGACACGCCACGGCGCCCGGTTGCGTGGTGTTCGCGCCCAGCAGGAGCGCCATGATCAGGGCAGCCCGAACGGTCCGCCCGGGGCCCCACTGCCCGCCCTCCGCCACACGGTCGTCCTCGGGGACACCCGTGCGCAGGTCCACACGGCGTCCCTCGGGGAACGCGTCCCACAACTCACGCTCCGGCGAAGTCAACTCGTCGTATGAGAGCACTCGTACAGAGTAGAGATCTTCCCCGGTGTCCGTGCCGCTTCACCGGCCGCGGGGCGAGGCGGAAAGAAACGACACGAGTCGTTCGCCCCGCGCCTTGCCCGTGTGGGATGTCGGAGGCACGCTTGTGGCATGAGCGTTCATGAGAGCCCCACGCTCATCATGTCCGTGCAGCGTGCCTTCCGGCTGCTGGAGGCGGTGAGCGCGCACGAGAACGGTGCGCCCGCGAAGCAGCTGGCGCGTGAGGCGGGGCTGCCCCTGGCCACCACCTACCACCTGCTGCGGACCATGGTCCACGACGGCTACCTGCGGAAGCTGCGCGACGGCGGCTTCATCCTCGGTGACAAGGTCGAGTCGCTGCACACCGCGGGTCACACCCAGGCGCTGCTCAGCCGGGTCCGGCCGGCGCTCGCCGCGCTCCGCGACGAGCTGGCCGCCGCCACCTACCTCACGTTCTACGAGGAGGGCGAGATCAGTGTCGCCGACATCGTCGACGGCCCCCGTGCGCCCCGGGTCGACCTCTGGGTGGGGTTCGAGGAGGCGGGGCACGCCACCGCGCTGGGCAAGTCCGTCCTGCGCGAACTGGACGAGGACGCCCGCCGTGACTACCTCTCCCGGCACGATCTCGCCGACCTGACGCCGCGGACCATCACCAGCCTGCCGGAGCTGCTCCGGAACATCGAGGCCTCACCCCTGGCGCCGGCCGTCACGGACCTCGAGGAGTACGCGCTCGGCACCGTGTGTGTCGCCGTGCCCATCTACCGCGGCGACGTCCTCGGCTCCCTCGGCGTCTCCCTCCCGGCGGAACGGCTCGCCCGCCTCCCGGAGGTCCGGGCCCGGCTGATCCATACCGGGGACCGCGTCACCAGAGGCCTCTCTCTCACTATCTGAAATCCGTCTCCTTGTGGCTTGTCGGCCGAACCTCTTTCCTGGATGAAACGGATAAGTCGGGCTTAAGGCTCGTACGGATGAGGATTGCGGACAGGACATGAGGCAGGCGCGAGACCATGGTGGCGACCACTGGCCGTTGCGGCCGCTCCGGAGACCGGTGCCCGGTCTCGGGGTGCCGGTTCCCAGGCGGGCCGCCTCACAGCTGGCCGCGGGAATGCCCGTGGTACCGGTTCTGATCGTCTCCGGCATCGCACTCGTCGACGTGATCGCCGGGTCAGGGATGTTCTGGCTGCCGTTGCTCGCGGCCGGGCCCGCGCTGGCGGCCAGCACCAACGGCCCCCGAGGCGTCCTGTGCGTGGGATTCCTCGCCGCGGTGCTGGGCGCAAGCCGGGGCGTCGAGGAGGCGGGACTGGGGCGCGAGACGGCGGCGGTGCTCTCGGCGCTGCTGGCCGTCACCCTGGCGAGCGCTCTGGCCAGCGCACTGCGCGGGCGCCGGGAACGGGTGCTCGCCGCCGTCCGCTCGGTCGCGGAGGCCGCCCAGCACGCCGTACTCAAGCCCATCCCGGAGACCGTCGGCCCGTTCCGGGTGGCGGTCCGCTACAGCGCGGCGGCGGCCGAGGCCCGGATCGGCGGTGATCTCTACGCCCTGGTGCCCACCCCGCACGGGATCAGGCTGATCGTCGGCGACGTACGCGGCAAGGGGCTGCCGGCCGTGGAGATCGCCGCGCTCGTCCTCGGTGTCTTCCGTGAGGCCGCCTACGACGAGCCCGATCTGCTCGCCGTCGTCGGCAGGATCGAGCGGAGCCTGGCGCGCAACCTCGGGCCCGACGACTTCGTCACCGCGGTGGTCGTGGGACATCCGCGCCCCGGGCAGCTTGAGGTGGTCAACTGCGGACACGCGCCTCCCCTGCTGATACCCGCGTCAGGAGGCGTCAGCGCGGTCGAGGCCACCCGTCCGGCTCCGCCCCTAGGTCTGCGCGGCCTCGTCGACGAGCCCCCCTGCCTGGAGATCCTGCCCTTCTCCGACGGCGATCAGCTGCTGCTCTACACCGACGGGGTCATCGAGGCGCGCGACCGCGCCCACGAGTTCTACCCGCTGGCCGAAAGGGTGGCCCGCCATCTGTCGGACGAGCCGGAGGACGTCCTCTCCGCGATCCACGACGAACTGCTGACGCATGTGGGCGGCCGGCTGCACGACGACGCCGCCCTGCTCCTGCTCCGTATGCAGGCCGTGGGCGAAGGCGAACCGGTCGCGTCCGCCCAGCGGGCACGGGAAACGGCCCTCCCGGAGTCGGAAGGGCCGGAAAAGCCGGAAGGACCGGAAGGGCCGGAAGAACCTGAGGGCCGCGAGGCCGTCCCCGTGGTGTCGCGCAGCAGGTCCGCCGCCGTCGGCACCGAGGGCGGCAGGCGTACGGACGCCGCGTTCTCAGCGGGACTCGGACGCTGACGAGCGCCGCTCGCCAACTACCGCGGACTTCACACCGCGACCAGATCGGCCCAGCGGGTGACCGCGCCCGGACGGACATGGATGCCGTACCGGGTCGCCAGCGCGTGGACGATCCCCTCGCCGCGGCCGTGCTCGTCCGGGTCGATCCCCGCGGGCGGCTCTCCCGCCGTACGCGCGGGACCCGCGTCGGTGACCTCGATGTGCAGGGTGCCGAGTCCGGCGTCCCGCAGCCACGAAAGCCTCAGCACCGCCGGGGGCAGCGCATGCACGATCGCGTTGGTGAGCAGTTCCGACACCACCAGCAGCGCGTCCTCGATGACGTCCGGGGACACCCTCCAGGCGGCCAGGATCGCGCCCGCCCGCCGTCGTGTGTCCGGGACGGCACCGGCGACGGGCGGCACCGGGAAGACGTATTCACTCGCCTCCCGCACCCGTGTGTTCAGCTGTACCGCCATCTCGTGTCTCCAGGGGTGAGGGCCACAGCGCCCTCGCATTGCGCGCCTCGGCACGTTGCCGGGCCTGATTGCACGCTAGGCAGCCCGGCCGGGTCGGTCAATGAACGGGGGTCGGCATTACCGAACGCGGCCTCCCGCACCAGACGCCACAGCGCCCTGCGCACGTACGGCAGACCTTCCGAGACGGTAATAGGCTCGATTCATGACCGGTCCGGTCCAGTCGATCGAACGGGCGGCCGCGATCCTGCGCCTGCTCGCCGGTGGGCCTCGCCGACTCGGGCTCGGGGAGGTGGCGGCCTCCCTGGGGCTGGCCAAGGGGACCGCCCACGGCATCCTGCGCACGCTCCAGCACGTGGACTTCGTGGAGCAGGACGCCACGACCGGGAAGTACCAGCTCGGAGCCGCCCTGCTGCACCTGGGCACGAGCTACCTCGACGTCAACGAGTTGCGGTCCCGGTCCATCAACTGGGCCGACGCCCTGGCCGCCCGCAGCGGCGAAGCGGTGCGCCTGGGCACGCCCCTGGAAGGCATGGTCCTGGTCGTCCACCATGTGTTCCGGCCGGACGACACGCTCCAGACCCTGGACGTGGGCTCGCTGCTGCCGCTGCACGCCTCCTCCCTGGGCAAGGTGCTGCTGGCCTACGGCACCGCGCCCCTCGACTCCGCCGTGGAATCGGGTCTCGAGGCGTACACCCGGCACACCCTGGTCACCCAGGAACAGCTCACCCGGGCCCTCGCCGAGGTCCGCGAGCTGGGCTGGGCCGCCGAGATACAGGAGATGAGCATGGGTGAGGCCGGGCTCGCCGCGCCGATCCGGGGACATGGCGGCCTCGTCGTCGGCGCCGTCGGGCTGTCCGGTCCGGTCGAACGGGTCTGCGACGGCCAGGGGCACCCCCGGCCCGGTCTGATCACGCTGCTCCGGGAGGCGGCACGAGCGATCTCCAGAGACCTGGGCGCCGCTCGCTGGTAAGCCCCGGCTCCCTCCGCGACCCATCGGAAGGCGGACCCGATCATGGTGGAGCGTTACGTGATGTCCATCGATCAGGGCACCAATTCCACGCGATGCATCCTGTTCGACCAGGGCGGTCGGCTGGTCTCCGTCGCGCAGCGGGAGCACCAGCAGCACTTCCCCAGACCCGGCTGGGTCGAGCACGACGCCGTCGAGATCTGGCACAACCTGCGCCGGGTGGTGTCCGACGCCATGGCCGGAGCCGGTACCGCCGTCGACGCGGGACAGATCGCCGCCATCGGCCTGGCCAACCAGCGCGAGACCACGGTGCTCTGGGACCGGCGCACGGGGGTGCCGCTGGGCCGGGCGATCGTCTGGCAGGACACGCGCACGGCGCCGCTGGTCGAGGAGCTCAGACAGCGGCCCGGAGAGGAGTTCTTCCTCGACCGGTGCGGTCTGCCGCCCTCCACCTACTTCTCGGCGCTGCGGATCCGCTGGCTGTTCGACCACGTCAAAGGCCTGGAGCAGCGAGCCAAGGACGGTGAGGTGCTGTTCGGCACGATGGAGAGCTGGCTGATCTGGAACCTCACCGGCGGTGCCGACGGCGGACTGCACATGACCGACGCCACCAACGCCAGCCGCACCATGCTGATGAACATCCGCACCCTCGACTGGGACGAGGAACTCCTGACGTTCTTCGGTGTGCCCCGCCCGATGCTGCCCGAGATCAGGTCCAACGCGGAGACCTACGACGAGGCCCACGCGCTGCTTCCCGGCGTTCCCATCGCAGCCGCCCTCGGCGACCAGCAGGCGGCCCTCTTCGGCCAGACCTGCTTCTCCCCGGGAGAGGCCAAGTGCACCTACGGAACGGGCAGCTTTCTGCTGCTCAACACCGGTACCGAGGTCATACGGTCCCGGCACGGCCTGCTCACCACGGTCGCCTACAAGATCGGGGACCGGGAGCCCGTCTACGCCCTGGAAGGGTCGATAGCCGTGACCGGCGCGCTGGTCCAGTGGTTCCGCGACCGACTGGGGCTGATCAGCAGCGCGCCGGAGATCGAGACGCTCGCGCGGACCGTCGAGGACAACGGCGGCTGTTACATCGTCCCCGCGTTCTCCGGCCTGTTCGCACCCCGCTGGCGCAGCGACGCACGCGGCGTCATCGTCGGCCTCACCTCGTACATCACCAGCGGGCACCTGGCCCGGGCCGTCCTGGAGGCCACGGGCTGGCAGACGCGTGAGGTCGTCGACGCCATGAACGCCGACTCCTCGATACCGCTGAAGGAGCTCAAGGTGGACGGCGGCATGACCGCGGACAACCTGCTCATGCAGTTCGTCGCCGACGTGCTCGACGTGCCCGTCGTACGGCCCATGGTCTCCGAGACGGTCTCCCTGGGCGCCGGCTACGCCGCCGGTCTCGCCGCCGGCTACTGGCCGGACCTGGAGGTCCTGCGCCGCAACTGGCACCCGGCCGCCCGCTGGCTGCCGGCCATGGACCCCGGCCACCGGGACTCGGAGTACGACAACTGGCAGCGGGCCGTCGAACGGTCGCTGGGCTGGACGCGGACCTCCGGGTCGTCCTGAGTATTTCCTTTCCGGTATCTGTTTTCCGTCGCCTGTTCATCGTGCCTCCTTTCCGTGTCCTGTCCGCTTCCCTTCGGCCTTGTGTTGGCATGGTGGAAGCCGGTCGTCACGGCCCTTAACGTTCTTTCGTGAGCGCTTTCGCGCAGGAGGAACAAACGAAGGGGAAGCATGTCCGTATTTCCGTCCGGTGAAATGGCCGTGAAGGTCTTCGGCAGGCTTTTCACCGTATTGCTGGAGGACGACGATTTCGCGGCGAAAGCCCGGCAGGAGGGGATGTCCGTCCGGCTCCTGCACACGAAGCCCGACTGCGAGCTCCTCGTGACGCCGGAGGGCGTCCGGGCCGGCGGGGAACAGGCGGGGCCGGCGGCGATCACGCTCCGGATGTCCTGCGACACGGCCCACGCGCTGTGGATGGGGCAGCTCATGGTGCCCGTCGCCATCGCCACGGGCCGGCTCCGGATCCGCGGCAAGGTCGCCAGGGTGCTGGAACTGGTGCCGATGCTGCGCCCCGCGTTCGACCGGTACCCAGAGATCGCGGCCGCCGCCGGCATCGGCGCGTGAACCGCCGCGCGGCCACCCGTTCCGAACACCGAACCAACGCACAAGGAGTGACACCGCACGTGAACACAGCTCTCTCCGAATCCGTGTCCGAGGCGGCGCTGAACTTCGACGTACTGCCGAACGGTGTCGAGCAGTTCAGGGAGGCCGCTCGGGAATTCGCCCGGAACGTCGTCAAACCCCGCGTCCAGGATCTCGACCAGAAACCGGCGGCGCATTTCGACTGGGACCTCGTCGGTCGCGGCCACCGTATCGGTCTCACCCGCGCGGCGATTCCGAAGGAATACGGCGGCCTGGGCGTGGGGATGCTGGGCGTCGCCACCGCACTGGAGGAAGTCGCCGCGGTCTGTCCGGGCACGGCACTGGTCTTCGGGGCCACCCTGCTCGGCCAGGCGCCGGTCCTGCTGTCCGGCGATCCACGCCTGCAGGCCCGCTTCCTGCCCCTGTTCTCCGGTGACGAACCGGTCCTCGCCTGCAACGCGGTCACCGAGGAGGACGCGGGCTGTGACCTCATCGTCCCCGCCCAGGCCGAGCACGCGCGCAACGTCACGACCGCCCGCAGGGACGGCGACGACTACGTGCTGACCGGCCGCAAGCGGTTCATCACCAACGCGAAGGTCGCCGCGTTCGCCTCCGTGTTCGCCAACATGGAGGGCAGCCCGGGGGCGACCGGGCTCACCTCCTTCATCGTTCCCCTGGACCTTCCCGGCGTGGTCCGCGGACCGGTGGCGGACAAGATGGGATACCGCGCGTGCCTGGGCAGCGAGCTGGAGTTCCACGACGTCCGGGTGCCCGCCGAGTACCTGGTCGGCGCGGAGGGCGAGGGCATGGCCATCAACATGGCGCAGAGCAACATGGCGCGCGCCGCGGTGGCCGGCATCTCCACGGGGGTCGCACGCAGCGCCCTGGAACAGGCGATCATCTGGTGCGGTGAACGCGTCCAGGGCGGACGCCACCTCAAGGACCAGCAGTTCACGGCGGCGAAGCTGGCCGGCATGGCGGCCAGGGTCGACGCCGCACGCATGCTGTACCTGCGGGCGGCGGACAAGGTCGACAACGAACTGCCGCCGCCGGTCTACGAACCGGCCGCGGCCAAGCTGTTCGCGGACCGGACCGCGATCGACGTCGCGGAGACGGCCCTTTCGCTGCTGGGCGCCCGCGGCTACCTGCGCTCCTACGGCGTCGAGAAGATGATGCGGGACGCCCTGGGCACCCGGATCTACGAGGGCACCCCGGAAGTCCTGGCACTCGCCATCACCGACAGCCTGTACGCCGAGCGGGACGAGTGGTGAGCGCCCCCGGCCGAGCCGCCGGTCCCGCCTTACCCGCCGTCCCCGCCGCCCCTGCCACGTCCGCAGCCCCGGCTCCGGAGCCCGCCGGTACTTCGGCACCCGAGCCCGTCGGTGTCCGGGACTCCCGCGCCCGGCGCTACGCCCGGGACATCATCGGGCTCCACGACCGGCTCAGCTACCGGCGGCTGCCCACGGAGTTCAGGGGCGACCCGCTCTCCCTCGTCGAGGACCCGCACAGCGCACTGGTCACCGTCACCGGCCGCGACAGCCAGTTCCCCTCCCGCTACCTCAAGGGGCTGCTGGGGTTCCGCCTGGCCCAGTACCTCCGGCTGAACTGGATCTCCGCCGACGCGGTCCACCGCACCGCCGCCTTCCACGAACCACTGCCGCACTCGCCCGTGGAGAACATCCACACCGTGACGCTGTGCGCGCGCTCCGGGAAGATCCGCGGCTACGTCGGGCTGGCCTGCTCCGCGGACACCGAGAGCCTGCCCCTGGACTCCGCCCGCCGTACCCCGTTCCCGACGGAGGCGGCCCACGGCATCGACCTGCTGGGCCGGTACGCACGGCCCGGCCTGGGCACCCACCAGGCCTTCGAGTTCAAGCGGTTCCTGCGGGACCAGACGATGCCGCGGGACGAGCAGTACACCCGCGTCCCCTGGCACCTCATGCTCGGGGTCGGCGAGGCGCTGCTCGGCCTGGGCGACGGCGTGCGGGTCGTACTGGGCGACGCCAAGGAGCATGTCGCCCTGCGCCATCTGCGCCTGGTCGGCTTCGACCTGCACGTCGTGGACGGCACGTCGCCGCGCCTGTCCGCATCGGATCCCATGGCGCCGATCTACCGGCAGACGGTCGTGGCCAAACCGTTCGCCGCCCCGGTGCCCGCGGACATCGGCTGGTACCGCGACGTGGTCCGCTCCTACCTCGACGGGACCAGCGAGCTGGCCTCGTGGCAGGCCGTGATCACCACGCTGGCCGCACGCAGGAGGCAGCCGGGACACCGTTCCGGTCCCGCACGAGGAGGGGCTCTCAGGTGACGGACGGCGAGCGGGAACCGATGTCCGAGACGGCCGCGGGCCCCACGGCGAAGGCCGGGTTCTACGCCGAGCTGACCACCCGTAACGCCGGAGTGGTGCCGGAGGCCGACCAGTGGGCGCTGCGCACGGCCACCGTCCTGGTGGCCGGCTGCGGGTCGATCGGGGGCGCCGCGGTCGAACCGCTGGCCCGGCTCGGCCTGCAGAAGTTCGTCCTCGCCGACCCGGGGACGTACGAACTCAACAATCTCAACCGGCAGTCGGCGACCGCCGCCGACCTCGGCCGGAACAAGGCCTCGCTGGCCGGGGACCGGGTGCGGGCGATCAACCCGCACGCCTCGGTCGAGGTCTGCACCGAGGGGGTCACCCCACGGACCGTCCAGCGGCTGACGGGCTCCTGCCAGGTGATCATCGACGGGGTCGACGTCACCACCCCCGAGGGGTGGCGGGCCAAACTCCTGCTGCACCGCCACGCCGTACGGCGGCGGCTGCCCCTGATCACGGGCTGGGACATGGCGGGCACCCAGTACGTCCGCTGCTACGACTACCGGCACGTCCGCGAACCGTTCGCGGGGGCCATCGGCCCGTACGACGCGGACCGGCACGACATGTGGGAACTGCTGCGCCGGGCCGTGCCGTTGCGGCACGTGCCGACCGACATGCTGGCCGAGATCCGGGCCAACCACGCCCGGACCGACTACAGCTTCCCCCAGGTCGCGTACACGGCCATGGCGTTCGGTGTGCTCAGCTCCCACATGGTGGTGCGGCTGCTGGCCGGACAGCGGGTGCGGGCCGAGGTCCGGCTCGACGTGCACCAGAAGGCCAGGCCGCTGGGGGAGCGGTGGCGCAGCCGGGCGCGGTGGCCGGTGGAACTGGCGGCGCTGCTGCCGGAACTCCTGCGGCTGGCCCGCCGGTCCGGCGCGGGCCGGGCACCGCTGGCCCCGGCGGACCGCGACGCGACCTGAGCCCCGGCACCGCGGCTCCGGCCCCCCGGCCGCGCGTTCACCG
The DNA here is from genome assembly GCF_014645815.1 of Streptomyces fuscichromogenes. Taxonomy (GTDB): domain Bacteria; phylum Actinomycetota; class Actinomycetes; order Streptomycetales; family Streptomycetaceae; genus Streptomyces; species Streptomyces fuscichromogenes. The sequence goes on from NZ_BMML01000007.1 coordinate 141,219, forward strand.
GCGACGCACCGGGTGAGAACGCGCGGCCCCCTGACGCAGGCCCGGACGGGGTCCGGCGCCGGCGCCTGCGCAGCCATTGCGACCACGGAGGTGGACATGAGTGTTCGGCAACGGAACGTGCTGTGGACGTTCTTCTGCTGTGGCCTGGGCGTGGCCATGGTGTCGCTCGACAACCTCGTCGTCATCACGGCCCTGCCGTCGATCCGCGAGGACCTCGGCGGGAGCATCCAGCAACTGGAGTGGACCGTCAACGCGTACACCCTCACCTACTCGGTGCTCATGCTGACCGGCGCGGCGCTCGGGGACCGGTTCGGCCGACGCCGGATGTTCGGCATCGGGATGGGCGTCTTCGTCGTCGCGTCGGCCGCGGCCGCGCTGGCCCCCGGTATCGGCGCCCTGATCGCCGCACGCGCCGTACAGGGCCTGGGCGCCGCGCTGTTGATGCCGCTGAACCTGACCATCCTCACGGACGCGGCGCCCGAGCGGCGCCGCGGTGCCCTGCTGGGCGCGATGAGTGCCGTGGAGGGCGTCGCGATCGCCATGGGCCCGCTGCTGGGCGGCGCGGTGGTGGAGCACCTGAGCTGGCAGTGGATCTTCTGGATCAACGTGCCGATCGGTGCGGTGGTGCTGCCGGCCGCCCGGTGGAAGCTCACCGAGAGCCACGGTCCCAGCCCCCGTCTGGACCTGGTGGGCACGGTCCTGGCCAGCGCCGGACTCTTCGGGATCGTCTTCGGCATCATCAACGGGCACGCGGACCACTGGACCGGCGCACGGGTCCTGCCGGCGCTGGCCGGCGGCGCGGCCGTCCTGACGGCTTTCGTGCTCCGGGAGCTGCGGGTCGAACACCCCATGTTCCCGATGAAGTTGTTCCGCCACCGGACGTTCAGTGCGATGAACGTCGCCGGGCTGCTGATGTTCGCCGGCATGTTCGGGTCGGTCTTCCTGCTCACCCAGTTCCTCCAGGGGCCACGCGGCTACTCGCCGCTGGAGGCGGGCCTGCGGATCCTCCCGTGGACCGCCGTGCCGGTGGTCGTGGCGCCCCTGGTGGGCCTGGTCTCCGACCGCGTCGGCGGCCGGACCGTCGTCGCGCTCGGCCTGGCCCTCCAGGCCCTCGGACTGGGGTGGATCGCCGCCCGTGTCTCGCCGACGGTGCCCTATCCCTCGCTGGTGCCCGCGCTGGTGCTGTGCGGCCTGGGCATGACCCTCTACTTCACGCCCACCGCGAACATGGTGATGAGCGCGGTCGGCGCCGGGGACCGCGGCATGGCCTCCGGGGCGATCAGCGCGTTGCGCGAACTCGGCGGCGTGCTCGGTATCGCGGTGCTCGCCTCGGTGTTCTCCGCGCACGGCGACCTCACCACCCCGGACCGGTTCACGGACGGCATGGTTCCGGCGGTGTGGACCGGCGTCGCCCTGATCGCGTGCGGAGCGCTGACGGTCCTGCTGGTACCGCGGCGCCCCCGGGACAACCGCTCCGCCGACGCCGAACCGGCGGTGCCGGGGTGCGTGGGCGACGTGGTGTGACGTGGTGTGACGTGGTGCGGAGGAGACAGCGATGAGCTCACCGATCAGGATTTTGCTGGTGGACGACAGGTCCATCGCCCGCACCGGAATCCGGTCCGTCCTCGACGAGGACGGCGGAATCGAGGTGGTCGGCGAGGTGTCCGACCGTGCGAGCGCGGTGGGCAAGGCCCGTGAACTCCGACCGCACCTGCTGCTCGCCGGTGCCCTCCCGGACCCCGGCGACGCCGTGGAACTGGTCGACCAACTGGCCGCGTACTGCGGCGGAGCCGGGCCCGGTGTCCTGCTGATCACGCACGAGGGGGGTCCGGGTGCGCGGCGCGCCCTGCGGGCCGGGGTGCACGGGGTCGTACTCCACCGTGTCACTCCCGAGCAGTTGCTGTCCGCGATCCACGTCGTGGCGGCCGGCTATCGGATCTTCTTCGACGAGGAGGGCCCACGGCCGGGCGGCGGCCGGTTTCCCGGGGCTACGGAATTCCCCGGCGTCCCGGCTGCGGGGGCGGCGGGATTCGAGATGCTGACCCGGCGCGAGCGGGAGGTGTTCCGGCTGCTGGCCCAGGGGCTGAGCAATACGGAGATCTCCGCGGTGCTGGTGCTGAGCGAAAACACCGTGAAATCCCATGTGCAACGGCTGCTGGAGAAACTGCACCTGCGCAACCGGGTGCACGCGGTCATCCACGCCTACCGGATGGGCCTGATGGCACCGCTCTGCCCGGAGCCCGGCAGGCAGCGGACCGGCGACCACGCTCCGGGGGCGCTTCAGTGAGCCTGTGACACTCCGCGCGAGCCCTGTTGAGCGCACGGCGCTCAACAGGGCTCGTTTCGTTGCCTGTTGTGAAGATCAGTCGCTGGATTCGAGGAGATATCCACGTCCGCTCGCGGTCCTGATGCGCAGCCCGAGCGCGACCACCTTGCGCCGGATTCTCATGATGTGCAGGTCCAGGGCGTTCTGGCTGTCCGTTCCGCGCCGCGCGCGGAGCAGGGCGATCAGCTCGTGCCGGGCCACGAGGGTGCCGTAGCGCTCGACCAACGGCTGCAGCAGGTTCATCTGGGTCGGTGACACGGGCACCATCCGGGTGCCGTACCGCAGCAGTCCGTCCTGATCGAGGACGGGGATCCGGTGCGTGCCGGCTCTGGCCCGGAGCGCCGCCACCCGGGCGGCGAAGTCGGCCCTGCTGACCGGCGCCCGGATCCAGTCCTCCCGTGAGTCGCTGGGAACCGGCGGAACCGCGCCGTGCTCCACCACGAGGAGCCGGAGGATTCCCCGACGCCGCAACTGCTCCAGCTCCTGCACCTCGACCGGCCAGCGCAGGACCCGCACGTCCTGGATGGCTGAGAATAACTGCCCCTCACTGTATTGAGGCACGAATTGGCTTCCCCTTTCGGATGGATAGAAATATGCGATGCGCCGTTCGTCGTGCTCCCCCTGCTGCATTACTACCTCACTATGCAGCGTGTCCAAGCGTCGCTGCAACAACTGAATTATTGAGGCCCCGTCCGGTTATCTCCATAAAATAGGACAGGTGGTGGACTGCTAATAGTTCTAATGGTCCTTTGTGTGGCCCACCGGACCTGCCCGTATCTCGTGAAAAAGAGTGAAGCGCCGGGCCGTGCGGGGAGAGTAGATTTCTCCGGGCGGATGTATCGAAGGAAGCGGTCGATATTCGAAGGCGCCGGGAAACACATGAAAAGGGCCGAAGAAATTCTCACCACCGGGGAATTACTGATCGCCATTATGGCGCTCGTGCGGGCCGGACTCCCACGGACCTCGGGGGAGACTCCGGGGAACCTCCCGCCGGCGACGCAAGGCAAGAGACAGGAACACCACGCGGAAGGAACCCGTCATGCTGCCCGCGACCACTGAAGCGAACCGGCCCCGCGCCGGCCGGCGTACACCCCCGAGCACCGAGGTGCTGGTGACGGGCCTCGGCGCGACCACCCCGCTCGGCGGTGACGTTCCGTCCAGCTGGGCGGCGCTGCTGTCCGGACGGTCCGGCGTCTCCCGGCTGGACGCCCCCTGGGCCGAGCAGCTGCCCGTCCGCATCGCGGGCGCCATGTACGAGGACCCGGCCGACCGGCTGGACCGGATCCAGCGGCGGCGGCTGGACCGCAGTCAGGCTGCCGCGGTGGTGGCGGCCCGGGAGGCGTGGACGGACGCCGGCGCGCCGCCGGTCGAGGCCGAACGGCTCGCGGTGGTCGTGGGGACCGGCATCGGCGGCGGGCTCACCCTCCTCGAACAGGACGACCGGCTGGAGGAACGGGGCCCACGCGCCATCTCCCCGTACACGGTGCCCATGCTGATGCCCAACGGCAGTGCCGCGGCGGTCGGGCTGCTGCTGGGCGCCCGGGCGGGCACGCACGCGCCGACCAGCGCCTGTGCGTCCGGCGCCGAGGCGCTGGCGGTCGGCACGCTGCTGATCCGTTCGGGCCGCGCCGACGTGGTCGTCGCGGGCGGCACGGACGCCTGCCTGCACCCGCTGGCACTCGGCGCGTTCGCCCGGATGCGGGCCCTCTCCCTGCGCAACGACGCCCCGGACCGGGCGTCCCGGCCGTTCGACCGGGAGCGCGACGGGTTCGTCATGTCCGAGGGCGCGGGCATGGTCGTCCTGGAGCGCGGCGACTTCGCCCGGGCGCGCGGCGCGCGCGTGCACGCGGCCCTGTCGGGCGCGGGGGTCACGTCCGACGCGTACGACGTGACACTCCCGGCCGCGGAGGGCCAGACCCGGGCCATCAGGGCGGCGTTACGGGACGCCGGCCTGACCGGGGCCGACATCGACCATGTGAACGCGCATGCCACCGGCACCCCGGTGGGCGACGTCACCGAGGCAGGGGCGGTACGGGAGGCCGTGGGCCCGCATCCGGCGGTCACCGCCTGCAAGTCCGCCACCGGCCACCTGCTGGGTGCCTCCGGCGCGGTCGAGGCCGTCTTCACCGTCCTCAGCCTGGAACACGGGCTGATCCCCCCGGTCCGCAACCTGGACCAGGCGTCGGACGGGATCGAGCTCGACCTGGTGTCCGGCGAGCCGCGGCGGGTCCCCGCCCGGGCGGCGCTGTCCACGTCCTTCGGGTTCGGGGGCCACAACGTGGTGCTCGCCTTCACGAGGCAGCACGCGGTGCGGCCCGGTCCCGACAGGCCGTCAGAAGGCGTGCGACGGCCGCCGGGTGGGTGACCTGGGGGCAGTGCCCCGCGGCCTCGATCACCGTGACCGGCCTGTCCACGGGCTCGGCCGGCGCGTCCGCCGACCCGACGACGATCTCCACGGGCAGCCGCAACTCCCGCAGCACCCGGCGCAGTTCCGCACGCCGGCGGTGGGCGTCGCGCACGGCGGCGACCACCCGGCGGGCGGCCCCCGCACGCCGCAGGTCCAGCGTGAGAGCGTCCGGACCGGGGCCCTCGGGCAGGCCGAGCGAACGGGCCAGCCGGGCGGCGGGGGCCGCGCGCAACAGCGGTACGGCCAGCGGCGAGCGCAGCAACGCGGCGGACGGCCGCTGCAGGAAGGCCGGTGCGATCAGCACGAGTGCGGCGAGACGGTCGGGGTGGGCCGCGGCGTAGCGCAGGGCGGGGCCGCACGCGAGCGAGTGCGCCACGAGCACCGGCCGGGTCTCCACCGGGCGCAGCAGGTCGGCGAGCCAGTCGTCGAGAGTTCCGGTGCTCGCTCCCGACCTGCCGAAGCCGGGAAGGTCGGGAGCGAGCACGGGCGCGTCCAGGCGGTCCGCCGTCCCCGCCCAGGCGTCGGCGCTCAGCAGGAGCCCGTGCAACAGCACGTATCCGGGGCGCCGTCGCTCTCCCGTCACCCAGGTCCGGGTGCCCGCCACGCCGTGGAAGCCGTACGGACGGGGGCACCGGCCGGAGCGGCCGAAGCGGGTGGCGACCAGGTCGTCCGCCCAGGCGCGCAGCGCCTCCCGCACCGGCGCCATGGACAGTCCGTGCGCCGCGGACAGGGCACGGGCGGGGGCCGTGTCGTAGCGGTCGGCCGACAGGAACGACAGGGTCTCGGGATCCGCCCGGGTGATCGCACGGGGCAGTCTGCGCAGCACCCCCACCGGGACCGAGCGGCGCGGTGCGCGTACCCCCATGTGCTCCGCGAGCAGGCCGACCAGCGCCGGCAGTTCGGGGGTCGCGTCGTCCAGCACCCAGTAGGCGCGGCCCGCGCTCCCGGGGTCCTGCGGAAGCGCGGCCAGGAACCCGACGAAGTGGTCCAGGGTCACCACCGGAAGGAAGATGCCGGGACCGCCGGGCAGGGCCGGCAGCCGGCCCCGCCACAGACCGGCGACCACCTCGGCCAGCCCGAGGTACTGTCCCGGCCCGATCACCGTGCTGGGATTGGCGATGCTCAGCGGCACCCCCAGTGCGCGGGCGGCGGCCCGCACCGCCGCGTCGCCCTCCTGCTTCGAGGCCTCGTAGGCACCCTGCCGGCGGTAGTCCGGCGGCCGCCGGTGTGCGGCGGCCATGCGGTAGCCGCTGATGTGGACCACCCGGCGCAGCCTCGGCAGGCCCGCCGCCCACTCGACCACATGCACGGCGCCCGTCACGTTGACCGCCCGCGCCTCGGCCGCCGCGATGCCGAACGCGAAACGGGCCGCGGTGTTGTAGACGTCGCGGATCCCGGACAGCCCCTCGTCGGGAAGACCGAGACCGGGAGCGGTGATGTCGGCCCGGACCACCGCCAGAGCGGTACGGTCCACCCCCTGCCCGTCGAGCCACGCCGTCAGCCCGTCCCCGGAACCGCGCACGGCTGCCACCACCCCCCGGCCGCCGCGCAGGAGTTCGGCCACCAGGGAGCGGCCGATGAAGCCCCCGGCGCCGAAGACGATCGAGTCCGAGAGCATGCCGTCTCCTTGCCCGGGCCTGAATGCCGTGTCGGCGCCCGGGGAACAGGACCGGGAGTCCCGCCCGCGGAGCGGCCCCCACCGTACCGAACGATCCGTGGCGAAGCGGACGAATCACGCCGCACCACACGATCGGGGTGAGGTGCGCACGCCGTCCTCGTGGCATGCGCCGGTGCGCCCGCGCTCCGGCAGATCGATGCCCAGCTCCCGCCCAGGCTCCGCACGGTCTCGCTCAACGCGGGCTGGGACAGGCGCAGTTCATCGGCCGCCGGCGCAGGGAGCCGAGCCGGGTCACGGCCGCTGTGTATTCCAGCTGTTCGGTCCGCACCCGGCGGAATGCGCCGCCATTCGGAGCGGGTTCAAGGGTTTCCCTGTCACGCGTTCGTGAAATTCAATGGTCCGCGATACGAGAACGGTCGGGTTTTCCTTGACGTCCGTCGGCGCCGACTGCGAGCATCGACGGCATGAAGATGCGACTGGACCTCACGCGGCGACGCCACGTCGACCTCGCGCGCGTCTCCAGCGCCTCCTGTTGCGCCGCGGCCTGATCGGCACCCACCAAGATCCGCCGCGCTCTTCTCCGCCCTCTTCACCTCCCCCTTCCCCGCCCGAATTCAGCGGGCCCGCGTGTGCACCGCACCGGGCGCCGCCGAATTCCGGCGTGCCTGAAAACTCGTGACAGGAGTTCCGCGTGCCCGCCGCGCCCGTGAAATTCGCCGTCGGCGGTGGCGCCGAGCTGGCCCGGACACCGGGGTGCCGGAGGGCGGGGTGGACCGCGGCGATCATCTTGAGGCGCTCGGTGGCGAGCAGCAGGGCGAGGCTGAAGCTGGTCGACTCGTGCTGGTACTCGGTGCCGTGGCCGGCCATGTAGCGGACCTGGCTGAGCGCAACTGGAGGCCCGGCTCCCCGACAGCGAGCCCGAACCCGCCCAGGCCCGCGCCTGACCCTCGCTCCGCCGCGACGCCGCGACGCCACGAAGGAGGCAGCTCCATGGCCACCGTCCTCTCCGTCTCCGGCAGCCCCTCCGCCGCCTCCCGCACCGGCCGCCTGCTGCGCCACCTCGACCGGCGACTGGCCGCCCAGGGCCACGAGGTCGTCCCGCTCGACGTCCGCACCATCCCCGCCGAGGCCCTGCTCGGCGCCGACGTCCGGCACCCGGCGATCGTCGAGGCGACCGAGCTGTTCGCCCGCGCGGACGGGGTCGTGATCGGCACCCCGGCCTACAAGGCGTCGTACTCAGGAGTCCTCAAGGCGCTCCTCGACAAGGACATCACCGTGAGCGAGGACTGCACCCTGGTCCTCGCGCCGGCCGCCGCCGAGGCTCTCACCCCGGCCGTGGACCAGTTCTCGGTCGCGCTCCTCGGCCGGCTGCCCGCCCTGGCCGCGGCGAGCTGACCCGATGACCGCCCACGTCATCGCCGACGACACCGAGGCACTCGCCGTGGCGAGAGTCCTGGCCGACGAGTTCCGCTCCGGGGCAGCCGGCCGGGACTCCGAACGCAGGCTGCCCCGAGCCGAGTTGGACCGTCTGTCGGCCTCCGGCCCGCAGGGCGTCACCGCGCCTGCCGAGCACGGCGGCGCCGACGTCGGCGCCCAGATCCTCGCGGAGATCTTCCGGCGCCTGGGGTCCGCCGACGGCAGCCTCGCCCGGATCCCGCAGAGCCACTTCGCGTACGTCAATGTGACCAGCCGTCAGGGCACCGAGAAGCAGCGCAAGTTCTTCTTCGCCGCACTGCTCGTCGGCCGCCGCTTCGGCAACGCCCAGTCCGAGGCCGGAACGAAACACGTCCAGGACATGTCCGCACCGGCACTGGCGGGACGCCCGGCCCCACACCCTGCACGACCCGACCCGCTGGAAGATCCAGCGCGGCGGCCGGTACGTCCTCAACGACACCCGGCCGCCCCGCCACGGCCTGCTGCGACCTCCCGCCCTGCCCTTCGATCGGAGACCCCCGTGTCGCTCGCCTTCCACTGGTTCCTGCCCACCAACGGGGACAGCCGGCACGTCGTCGGCGGCGGCCACGGCACGCCCGCGACGGCCTCCGGACGGGACCGGCCGCCGACGGTGGCCTATCTGAGCCAGATCGCCAGGGCCGCCGAGGACCTCGGCTTCGTGGGGGCGCTCACCCCGACCGGCGCCTGGTGCGAGGACGCGTGGCTGACCACGGCGATGGTCAGCCAGCACACCGAGCGGCTGAAGTTCCTGGTCGCCTTCCGGCCGGGATTCGTCTCGCCGACGCTCGCCGCGCAGATGGCCTCCACCTTCCAGCGGCAGACCGGCGGACGGCTGCTGCTCAACGTGGTGACCGGCGGCGAGAGCAACGAACAGCGGGCCTACGGTGACTTCCTCGACAAGGACGCCCGTTATCGCCGCACCGGTGAGTTCCTGGAGGTCGTACGGGCTCTCTGGGAGGGCAAGGCGGTCGACCTGGACGGGGAGCACCTCCGGGTCGAGGACGCCAGACTGGCCCGGGTGCCGGAGCCGGTTCCCGAGGTGTACTTCGGGGGGTCCTCGCCGGTCGCGGGCGAGATCGCGGCCCGCTCCGTGGACGTGTACCTGACCTGGGGGGAGCCGCCGGCCCAGGTCGCCGAGAAGATCGCCTGGATCCGGGGGCTCGCGGCGGCCCGGGGACGCACCCCGCGGTTCGGGATCCGGCTGCATGTCATCACCCGGGACACCTCCGAGCAGGCGTGGGCCGAGGCGGGGCGGCTGCTGGACGGGTTCGACCCGGACACCGTGCGGTCGGTGCAGTCGGGGCTCGCCCGCAGCGAGTCGGAGGGGCAGCGGCGGATGCTGGCGCTGCACGGCGGACGGCGGGACGCCCTGGAGATCCACCCCAACCTGTGGGCGGGCATCGGGCTGGTACGCGGCGGCGCAGGGACCGCCCTGGTCGGCTCCCACGACGAGGTCGCCGAGCGGATCAAGGAGTACGCGGCCCTCGGTATCGAGGAGTTCGTGCTTTCCGGGTACCCGCATCTGGAGGAGGCGTACTGGTTCGGGGAAGGGGTGCTGCCCCGGCTGGCCGCCCAGGGCGTGTGGCGGCATCCCGGAGGCAAGGGCGAAGCGCCGACGGCGCAGGTGCCGTGCGCGTCCTGAGGCCTTGGGCCCGTTCGCCCGAAGGGAGCAGCAGAAGTTGCGTCACTCGTCCGGCGGGCCTGGCGTGCAGTCGGTTCGCGCGGCCGGGAGCCTAGGATCCATCACCGGACAAAAGGGGCATCCGCTGCCTTGTCGGCTTGGGTGGGTCTACCTCACGACCGAAGGAGACGGGATGTCGCGCCGTGCGGGAAGAACCCGTTGGAGACGGTTCGCGGTGATCCTGGTGCCCGGTGTCGCCGCCTGCGCCGCCGTCGGTGTCGCCATGGCGCAGGGTGTGCTCGCCGCCTCGTTCTTCATCTCCGGCCAGAAGTTCCAGGTCGCCGCCGACTCCCTGACCGCCCGCGGCTTCAGCCTCTACGGCATGATCGACGTGACCAGGAAACACGAACTCGTCCCCGTCGCCGTCTCCGGATTCCGGCACGCGACCGTCAGCGGACTGTGCCAGTCCGTCGTCGTCGACGTCCCGGTGCTGGGCACCCAGACGCTGCGGCTCACCGGTGGCGACGGCCGGCCGGTCGAGGCCTCGAACCTCTTCATCGACGCGACGACCGAGTCGGTCGGTCAGGCGAACTTCGACGGCCTCGACATCGGCGTCGCGCAGGGAGCCCTCACCAAGGGCCCGGTCAGGTCCGCAGACCGGAACTCGCGGTTCTTCGACCCCGACGGCGTCGCCCAGCAGGCGCTGTCGACCACCCTGACCGACGTGCGGGTGAGCGCGGTCGCGGTCTCGGCCGGCACGTTCAACATCCCGGGCCTGCGGGTCCGGCTCCAGCAGGGCGACCACGCATGCTTCTGATCCGGCGGACCGCCGCCGACAGGAGACGTGAACTGCTCGCGAGGGCGCCGGAGTTCCGAAGCAGGTTTCGCAGCTGGCGGGGCGAACGGCCCTTCTGGGCAGGGCTGTTCACCTTCGCCGCCGGCCTGCCCATCCTCTACTGGCCCTACGCGAACCTGACCCTGGGCGGGATTCCGCTCGCCCTGTCGACCACGTCGGGCGCCGGGTCGCTGCTGATCGGAACCCTGCTCCTGGCCCTGGGTATCGCGCTCTGCTGCCGCCCCCACCTGCGGGTGTTCGCCGGGATCGCCACCCTGCTGCTCGCCCTGGTCTCCTTCCCCGTCGCCAACTTCGGCGGCCTCTTCCTCGGCGTGGCCTGCGGTCTGACCGGCGGCTCGCTGGCCTGTGCCTGGCTGCCGCCCCCGGCCGACGAGCCGTCGGCGGCGGAAGCGGGGTGCGGTGGCACCTGACCGGTTCGGGGGCGCGGTCCGGCCGCTCGCGGCGGCGCTGGCCGTGGTCGGCGTGGCCGTGCTCCTGCACGTCCACGTGGAGCGGGCGGTCGGCGGTCCGGGCGGCGTGGGCAGCGCTTCCGGCGCCCGGCTCGACGCGTCGCCCCCGGTGCGCGTCGCGAAGGGCTTCTGCGTGCTCCGTGCGGACCGGCTCGTACTGCGCGGCGCGCGGTTCCGCGGGGTGGTCTCGGTGCGCACCGGAGCCGGGACCGTCCGGGCCCTGAAGTTCACCGTACGGTCGCTGGACGCCGTCAGCCTCGACCTGACCGCGGGCCGGGGCCGCGCGGCGATGCGTCTGTGGGCGAGGCCGGCGAGCACCTCGACGCTCAAGGGGCAGGGGGCGGGCGGGGTGGCGACCCTCTACGTCCGCAGACTGACCGGCAGGGTCACCGGCCTCGGCGGCGGCCCGCTCCCGGCACACCGCTCCGTCGCCGTCACCCCCGACGCCGTACCCCGCTGGCTCTCGCACCCGGCCGGTCCCGCCACCACCCGCACCATCACGTTCGCCGCGGCGACCGCCTCCCAGATCACCCAGTTCGGCGGCCGGCTGTCCGTCAGGGGCCCGCGACTGCGGACGACCGCGCAGGGACCGCACCGGGCATGACCTGTCGTCTCGAACCCGCTCGGAGCACCGGCCACCCGGGGCGCGCCCGACGCCGCGTCAGGAGCGATGGCACGGGCCGGTCATGCGGTCGCACCCGTGCGTCACCGAGGAGGAAGGGCGTGCCGGACGGCGGTCGGGCTCCCGAACCTCGTTCGGAGCCGACGTGACGGGTCACCGGGGTGCAGTCAGCCCCCGCGACTCCAGCACGCGCCGCTGGGCCCGCTCGGGAGGGACCTTCGTGCAGACGATCGGGGCGGCCGGACCGATGACCTGGGCGGTGATGCCCACCCAGGACGGGGCGCGTCCACCGCGTTGCCGACGGCCAGGACGACGGCGATGAACCGGACGCGGGGCGAGCGTCACAGTCGGACAGCAAGAGCGTGACCCTCGTCATGACGATGCGCGGAGGACCGGCGCGCCTCGGTCATGCCGACCGGTCGAGGCGCTTGGGATGGGCGGGGCCGTCGCCGTGGTGGTCGTCGGCGTGACCCGGGCGGCCGACGACCGTGTCGGGGCTCGGCCCGCTGCCGGTCGGACGTCCGGTCGAGCCCGGCCGGGGCCGCACCCGGGGACACGGCTGCGCGGCCCTGTCGCCGGTCGGCGACAGCGGAGGGCTGCCCGTCGGTCCCCGGCGGTGGGCGGTCGGCTGCTTCGCTCGTGCGACGCGTGAGCCGGCCGCCCACCGTGGGCAGGTCAGCCCTCGATCCAGCCGTGGTTCTTCGCGAACTGGGCCAGCGCGCCCCGGACCCGCACGATCTCCTCGGCGGTGAGCGTGGGCGCCGACGCCAGCAGCGTCTCGGTGACCTCGCGGGTGAACTCCTCCGCGCTGAGCAGATCGCACAGCGAGTCGTCGTCCGGCCCGAGCGTCCTGACGTCGGCGCCGCGGGCGAGCCGGACGCCGGACGCCTTCGGACCACGCTCGCCGGCCTCGATGTCGAACTCCACGGCCACGCCGGGACGGACGTAGGACTCGGCCATCTGCATGTCGTTCACATGCAGGAAGACGTCCTCTCCGCCACCGTCCGGAGCGATGAACCCGTACCCGCGCGAGCTGTCGAACCGCACCACACGACCAGAAACCATGAGAAACCCCCAACCAAACCGGGCCACCTGCCCGGACACCTGGGTCCGATGGTAGTCAAGACCGGCCCGGTCGGTCGACCGGGCCCACCGCGGGACGTTGCGACGGCGAGGGAACTCGGTGCGCTGACACAGAAGTTGATGTGGAAAGCTGTCGCCAGCCGTCGGTGGGCCATGGGGAGCCGGGACGGTCGTTGAGAGGAGTGCACGTGACGCAGGACGGCATCGGGGCCATGGAGATCGACACCAGCAAGCCGCATCCGGCCCGGATCTACGACTACCTGCTGGGTGGCAAGGACAACTACGAGGTGGACCGGAAGGCCGGTGACCAGCTCGCCTCCGTCGCGCCCGAGGTGTGGATCTCGGTACGGGCCAACCGCGGCTTCCTCCAGCGCGCGGTCCGGTACGTCATCGAGAGCGGGGTCCGCCAGATCCTCGACATCGGCACCGGGCTGCCCACGTCGCCGAACGTGCACGAGATAGCCCAGGAACTGGCGCCGGACGTCCGTGTCGCCTACGTCGACAACGACCCGATCGTGAAGGCCCACGGCGACGCGCTGCTCAGCCGGGCCGGCTCCACCAGCATCGTCCTCGCCGACCTGCGCGACCCGCTGTCCGTGATCGACCACCCCGAGGTGCGCCGGGTCATCGACTTCGGCGAGCCGGTGGCGCTGTTCCTCGTCGCCATCCTGCACTTCATCCGCGACGAGGAGGAGCCGGAGCGGATCGTGGCCACCCTGCGCGACGCGCTCCCGGCCGGCAGCATCCTGGTGCTCTCGCACGCCACCGACGACTTCGCCGACGACCGCAGCGAGGCCCAGGCCGTCTACAACAACGCGACCGCCTCCATGAACCTGCGCCCGCGGGCCCGGGTCGAGGCGTTCTTCGACGGGTTCGAGCTGGTCGAACCCGGCGTGACACAGGTCCCGTTCTGGCGCCCGGACGCCACCCCGCCGGCCGGCTCCGAGGAGATCGGCTTCTACGGCGCGGTGGCGGTCAGGAAGGACTGAGGCGCCGTCGGGCACCGCGCGGCCGTCAGGGCACTCCGAGCTCGAACAGGGCGTAGCCCGCGTACGAGCCGGAGGCCAGCGCCGCGATGCCCAGCAGCACGCAGAGGCAGGGCAGGCCGACCCGGCGCAGCGCGACCGCCGGGGGGACGAACAGCGGGAAGGCGGGCAGCAGGTAGCGCGACACGTTCGCGAAGTACTGCTGACTGCCGAGCACCAGGGCAAGGGTCAGTACCGTGTGCACGACGAGCACGGCGGGCGGCCGCAGCCGGAACAGCAGCGGCAGCAGCGCCAGGTCCAGCAGGACCACCCCGACCCCGATGACGTCCGCGAAGGGGAGCGCGAAGAGATACCCGAAGTGGCCCACGGGGACGGAGGTCAGGACGTCCAGGGTCTGCCGGCCGTAGTCGAACTCGTGCCCCCACGCCCCTGACTGGAGCTCGAAGTAGCCGCCGTAGTCACCCATGCGGTGGCCCACCCAGCCCAGGTAGCCGAGCAGCCCCAGCGGGGCCACGAGCATCGCGGTCAGCGGACGGGCCACGCCGTCCGTGCGGCGGCGCAGCGCGAGGAGCCCGGCCACGGCGAGCGCGGCGACCAGGGCGGCGGCGGTGGGCCGGTTGAGGCCGGCCGCGAAGGTCAGCACCCCCGCCGTCAGCCAGCGCCGGGTCAGCACGGCGTACAGGGCCCAGGCGGCCAGGGCCACGTACAGCGAGTCGGAGTAGACCGCCCACTCCACGCCGGAGCCCGGCCACACGGCCCACAGCCCGGCCGCGGCCAGGCCCGCCCGCCGGCCACCGAACCACGCGGCGACGGCGGAGATCCCGAGCGCCGCCGCGAACGACGCCAGGACCGACACCAGCAGCCCGGCCCCGAACGGACCGAGACCGGTGACCTCCATCGCCACCCGCATCAGCGCCGGGTAGAGCGGGAAGAACGCGGCCGAGTTGCCCTGGAGGGTGATCAGGCCGGTGGCACCGGGGACCGGCACCAGCGCGGGGTGGTAGCCGTGCAGGGCGATCTGCTGGTACCACCAGCCGTCCCAGGTGCCCAGCACGTCCCAGGTGTGCGCCCCGCCGCCGAACCGCGGATGCTTCTTGCGGAAGTCCCCGGCCGAGTCCAGGAGGTACATGAAGGAGCCGAAGCCGGCGAGCTTCAGGACGCCGTACAGCGCGAGGACCGGGCCGTGGCGTCGGGCCGTGTCGCGCAGGCGCCGTCCGGGTACGGGCGCGGCGGCCCCGGGGACGGCGGGCACGGCCGGCGCCGTGCGCTTCAGGGGCGTGGTCATGAGACCGCCGACCCCGTCCGGCGACCGCGCCGCCCACCGAAGGCCGACCGCGCGAGGAGGAGGGACAGATGGGCGGCGGCGAGTACGGCCAGTTCCGTGCGGAGCCCGGCCGCGGGGGCCGTGTGCCGCAGCACGGCGAGCGAACCGGCGGTGAGCGCCAGCCGGGCGGCCAGAGTCGGCCGGGCGGACCGCTCAAGGGGCCGCAGGACGGGCTGGGCGACCGTCCAACAGGCCAGCAGGGACAGCGCGTTGGCCATCTGCCCGGTGGCGGCCGGGCGCAGTGCCGCGTACAGGAGCAGGTGCGCGAGCGCGACGACGGCCACGGGGACGGCGAACGGCCGTGGTGGCCGCCCGGACGGCAGCGCGCCGCGGGCCGTGGCCAGGCCGACCCTCGCGATGCCGCGCAGATCCGCCAGCGCCGTGGACAGCAGCGCGACCCGGCTGTCGGGGTCGTCCACCCAGTCGACCGGCACCTCGTGGATCCGCAGCCCGGCCCGCTCCGCGACCACCAGCAGCTCGGTGTCGAAGAACCACGCGGAGTCCCGCACCAGCGGCAGCAACTGCGCGGCGGCGTCCCGTCGTACGGCCTTGAACCCGCACTGCGCGTCCGAGAACCCCACCGACAGCGTGCAGCGCAGCAGGACGTTGTAGCAGCGGGAGACGGCCTCCCGTTTCGGGCCGCGCACCACCCGTGCGCCGGGCGCCAGCCGGGTGCCGATGGCCAGGTCGGAGTGGCCCGACAGCAGCGGGGCGACGAGCGGCAGCAGCGCCGCCAGCCCGGTCGACAGGTCCACGTCCAGATAGCCCACGACGGGCGCCGACGACGCCGACCAGACGGCCCGCAGCGCGCGGCCGCGGCCCTTCTCCGCCAGCCGTGTCCACTCCACCTCGGGCAGCTCGGCGGCGAGCCGGGCGGCGATGAGCGGGGTGGCGTCGGTGCTGGCGTTGTCGGCCACGACGATCCGGAAGGGGTACGGGAACGTCTCCCGCAGATGGGCGTGGAGCCGTCGCACGCTCGGCTCCAGGTCCTTCTCCTCGTTGAACACCGGTACGGCCAGGTCGAGGACCGGCTCGTCGTGGTGCGGGGGAGGCGGCGGCGCCGGGACGGGCAGGGCGACCCGAGGGTGATTCATGGCGTTTTCAGTCATCCGTACTCGTTCTCGGGGCGTGCCGAAGACACACCCGGTGGTGGTGGGGTGGGCGAGGGGGTGGCGTCGTCCGCTATCCGGCCGAACCGGCCGCGGCCGACGAGCCGGCCGAGGAGCCGTCAGACGGGTCGGTACCCCCGGTCGCGGGCGTGGACGGAGGCGACGTGGTGGCGGTCGAATCCCCGGACGAGCCGTGGGTCGCGCTCCGGGTCGTGCCCGCGTCCGGGGTGGCGGTCGCCGTGCCGGTCGGGGTCGGTGAGCTCGGGGCGGTGCTTCCGTCGGTGGCCGACGGGGTGTCCGTGGGCGCGGTGGTGTCCGTGGGCGGCGGTGCCGAGGTCGTGACGCCGGCGGCCGGTACGCTCGGGGAGACGCCCGGCGTCGGTGCCGCGGGGCCGGTGGGGCTGGTCGCGGGCCACGGGTGCGGCGCGCTGGGTTCGTCACGGACGCCGGAGTGCGGCCACAGGAACAGGCCGAGGCCGAGTCCCGCGGCCGCGAGGACACTGCCGGCCGCCCGCCGCGCGGCCCGGACCCGCCGCCGAGCCCGGACACCGGCCCGCAGCCGCTCCCGGTGCCGGGGCTCGAACGCCGCCGGTTCCCGGTCGCCGTGCATCAACTGCGTCAACTGCCGCTCGAAGTGATCCATGGCCTCTTCCTCACCCCACCGGCTCGATGACGTCCGCCAGCAGCTCCCGCAGCCGGGCCACCCCGCGTGCCGCGTGCGACCGGGCGGTGCCCACCGGGCACCCCAGCACCTCGGCGACCTGCCGGTCGGGCAGGTCCTGGTAGTAGCGCAGGACGACCGCGGCCCGCTGGCGCGGGGTCAGCAGCGCCAGCGCCGCCTCCAGCCGGGAACGCTCGGCGACGATCGCCGACATGTCACCGGCCGCCGCCACCTCCGGCAGCTCCTCGACCGGGCGCTCGCCCCACCAGCGGCGCCGCGCCGAGCGGGCCGCCGCGCGCGCCAGGACCTTGCGGACGTACGCCTCCGGCGCCTCGTCGGCGATCTTCGGCCAGACGAACCACAACCGGACCAAGGACTCCTGCAACAGATCCTCGGCCCGATGCCGGTCGCCACCGGTGAGCAGACGGGCCAGATGGCACAACCCCGACCAGCGGGCCGCCACGAACTCGTCGTACTCACCGGCCCGAGCCTGCTCCATTCCCACGGTCCCCGCTCTCCCCGGCTGCCTACACCTGGGAAAAGGCCCTGGGGGCGGCGGAACGCTGCACTCGGCCGGGGTGATCCGCGTCACGTGCGGGCCCGCCGCGTAATTGCGTGGCCGACCGGGACGAGACCGCCGTATGCTCCCCGCGATGACCACTCACTCTGCTGTCAGATTGGGGGTCCCGTCCGCGTCAGGTGAGTGCTGATGGCCACTCACCCCGCGATCGGGGACACCCGCCTCGCCCTGTGGCGGCGCGTGCGCGAGTTCGCCGTGCCGCCCGCCATGATCGAGACCGCGACCGCCCGCCGGAACTCCGGGGACTGGGCGGGGGCCTGTGCCGCCGCCGGTTTCGACGTCGACCTCGACCTGCGCGCACTGGCCCGTTCACGGGGTCGGGACGTCCGGGACCGGATCCGTGCCGACCTGCGCAGGCTGGCGCCCGACCTGCTGCGCTGGCATCTGCCCAGGATCGCGCCCGACGGGTTGCTGCGGCCGGGGCTGACCATGCCGCTGGCCCGCTACGACGCCGGGGACGGCCTCCTGTGCCTGGTGGCCCGGACCCCGCCGGCCTGGGCGGACGCCGGGCAGCGGGTCAGCCTCGCCGTGTGGGACGGCACCCTGAGCGAGCCCGTCGCCCGCGGGCACCCGCATCCGCACCCCAGCCGGCGTTTCCGCTTCGACCTGCACCGCCACCTGTGGGACGCGGACGCCGCCGACGAACTCCGCACCCGCTCGGGCGCCGACAGGCCCGTGGACGGTGAACGCGCCGTGGGCGGGGAGCGGTTCGTGGGCGGTGAACGGCCCACGGGTGGTGACCAGCTGGCGTGTGGTGAACGGCTCGGCTGCTGGGATGAGTTGGCGTGTGGTGAACGGCTCGGGTGCGGCGACGAGTTGGCGTGTGGTGAACGGTCTGCGTGCGGCGACCGGTTGGCGTGTGGTGAACGATCCACGTGTGGCGTGGAGTTGGCGTGTGGTGAACGGTGCGCGTGCGGCGACCGGTTCGCGTGTGCCGACTGGCGCCTGCACGCCGGTCGGTCCGAGCGCGGCGACCGGACCCCGGGCGCTGAACCACTCTCGTTCGCCGACCGGCCATGGTTCGGTGAGCGGTCGTCGTGTGCCACGGAGCGTTGGGCGGACGAGGCGCGGATCGTGCTGGGGGCGGAGGGGCTGGACAGCGGGGTCGTCGTCGTACGCCTGGACGGCCGGCAGCGGCTCGCGCTGCACCTCGCGGCCGACGGGGCCGTGACCGCCGGCCGGGACACCGCTGGCCGGGACACCGGCGGCCGGGCGCCTGGCACCGGCGGGCCGCTCGTCCTGCCCGACGCGGCGACCTGGACGCTCCCCGATCTGGCGCTGCTGCGCGCCGGGTTGGTCGACGCGGGCCGGCTGCATCCGCTGGTCGCCGCGGCGCTCGTGCCCGGATGCGAGGCGGTGCCCCGGTCACCGCACCCGGACCCGGCCCGGCAGGGACGTCCGGTGGACTGCCGGGGTGCCCGGCACCGGATCGGCATGGTCGACGGGGTGCTGTCACCGCTGGACCACTCCCCGGACGAACTGCGGCGCGAGGAACTGCTGGTGGCGCTCGGCGGGCCGCCGCTGCCCTGCCTGCGGGTCATCGACGAGGCACACCGCCGCCCCGACTGCCTCACCGGCGTCCGCGAACGCCTGGACCACGGCGACATCGCCGGAGCGCTCGCCGTCGTCGAGGAACTGCTGGGTCCCGAAGCCGTCCTGCGTGACGGCCCGTTGCGGGACGAGCTGGAGTCGGCCGCGCGGCGCCGGATCACGTACGGCCTCTACCGGGCGGGCCTCGCCGGATCCCGCCGTGGACCCGTCCGCACCCGGCGGCGCCGGTCCGTCCACGACCCGCGCCTGGGCCCACGCCCCGCGGACCGGCGCTGACCCCACCCACCTGCCTTCTCACACCCCGAGGTGATCACTCATGACCACGCATGCCCTTGACCGACTCACTGTCTCGGACACCCTTCTGGGGCTGCTCGGCGACTCCACCACCGAACCCCGGTCCGACAGCCAGCTGGCGGCGCTCACCCTGGCCGTCGCCGCCGACCTGCCCGTCCTCCTGTGGGGCGAGCCCGGCATCGGCAAGACCGCCGCCCTGAACCGGCTGGCCGAGTCGCTCGACCTGCCGCTGACCACGGTGATCGCCAGCGTCCACGAGCCGTCCGACTTCTCCGGCCTGCCCGTCGTCGGCGACGACCCGGCCGTCCAGGGCGTCCCGATGGCCCCGCCGGACTGGGCGGTCCGGCTGGTGCGGGCCGGCCGGGGCCTGCTGTTCCTCGACGAACTGTCCACCGCTCCGCCCGCCGTGCAGGCCGCCCTGCTCCGGCTGGTGCTCGAACGCCGCGTGGGCGCGCTCCGGCTCCCGCCCGGCGTACGGATCGTGGCCGCCGCCAACCCGCGGTCCTCGGCGGCCGACGGCTGGGAGCTGAGCCCGCCGCTGGCCAACCGGTTCGTGCATCTGCAGTGGACCCACGACCACGAGGTGGTCGTCCGCGGCCTCGGCGGCACCTGGCCCCGGGCGACCCTGCCCCGGCTCGACCCGGAACGGCTGCCCGCCGCCGTGGACTTCGCGCGCCGCGCGGTGTGCGGCCTGCTCGCCACCCGCCCCACGCTCGTCCACCGGCTGCCGAGCGGAGAGGCGCGCCGGGGCGGTGCCTGGCCGTCACCCCGCAGCTGGGACATGACGCTGCGCCTGGTCGCCTTCGCGTACGCCGCCGACTCCTCCCGGGACGTGCTCTCCCTGCTGGTCAGGGGAACGGTCGGGGACGGCGCCGGGCTCGAACTGCTGGCGAGCGTCGACCGGATGGAGCTCCCGGACCCCGAGACGCTGCTCGCCGACCCGGCGGCGGCCGATCTGCCCGAGCGCGGTGACCTGCGCCAGGCCGTGCTGGACGGAGTGGTCGCGGCGGTCCGCGAACGGCCGGACCGGGCCCGCTGGGACGCGGCCTGGGCGCTGTTGGTGCGGGCACTGGACACCGGAGCTCCCGACCTGGTGGTCGTCCCCGCCACCACCCTGGCCACGCTGCGCCGGGACGACTGGGACGTCCCGGCGGCGATCGAACGGCTCGCCGGGGCGGTGTCCGTGTCCCGGCGCGCCGACCGGGCGGCCGAACGCGTCGCCGCGAAGGCGGGCCGATGACGGCGGAACCCGCCGGGGCACTGGACCTGGACAAGCTCTACGCCGCCCGGTTGCAGGCCGTCCGGGCCCGGCCCTACCTCGCGACGGCCCTGTTCGCCCTGCACGTGGTGGAGTCCCGGCAGGTGCCGACCATGGCCGTCGACAAGCACTGGCGGTGCTATGTCTCGCCCGCCTTCGTGGACCGGATGCCCGAGGAGGACCTGGCCGCGGTGTGGGTGCACGAGGTGTCGCACCTGCTGCGCGAGCACCACGCGCGCAGCGACCGGGTCGCCAGGGAACGCGGGCTCAGCGGGGCCGGCGAGCGGCTGCGGATGAACATCGCGGCGGACCTGGAGATCAACGACGACGCGTACGGCGACGGGCTGGTGCAGCCCCGGGGTGCCGTCCTGCCGTTCATGCTGCGGCTGGACGAGGGCGGGCTGATGGAGGACTACCTGCGCCGGTTCCGGCTCGGGCCGCTGACCGAGGACCTCAGCTGGCTGGACTGCGGCAGCGGCGCCGACGGCGCGGACCGGGAGTGGGACCTGGGGCCGGACGGCGCGCACGGTCTCAGCGACCAGGAACGGGACGGGGTCCGGTTCCGGGTGGCGCAGGCCATCACCGGCCGGCCGGGCGACGCCCCGCAGGGCTGGCGGCGCTGGGCCGAGGAGGCCTTCCACCGGCCGCAGCCCTGGCGGGAGTTGCTGGGCGCCGCGGTCCGCTCGGCCGCCTCGGCCGCGGGCGCCGGCGAGGACTACAGCTACGGCCGTCCGTCGCGCCGCTCGGCCGGTCTGCCCGGCGTGGTCCTTCCGAGCCTGCGCCGCCGTCCGCCCCGGGTCTCGGTCGTCATCGACACCTCCGCCTCGGTCAGCGACGCCGAACTGGGCAGCGCCCTGCTGGAGGTGGCCGCGATCGCCCGCGCCGTCGGCGGCCGCCGTGACCTGGTCTCCGTACTGTCCTGCGACGCGGCCGCCCGGACCGTGCAGCCGCTGTGCCGCGCGGAGGGCATCGCGCTCGTCGGCGGCGGCGGTACGGACCTGCGCGCGGGCTTCACCAGGGCGCTGCGGACGCGGCCGGCCCCGGACGTCGTGGTGGCCCTCACCGACGGACAGACCCCCTGGCCGCGGACACGGCCGGCCTGCCGCACGGTGGTGGGCCTGTTCCCCCGGCAGTACGGCGACACGTCAGGGGACGAGGACGACCCCGACTACGTACCGGCCGCACCGCCCGCCTGGGCTCGGGTCGTCGAGATCGGCTAGCCCGGCCGGCCGGGACCGGGTCTGGACTTCCTGTCCAAGTGATAGACAATAAGTCCATGCGGTAGACGCCCATCCGGCGCCCGGCGGCGCCCTGAACGGAGGACGAACATGCCCGACACCCCGCCCGTGACTCTCCAGGACGTGCACGACGCGGCGGCGCGGATCAAGGGGGTCGCCCACCGCACCCCCGTGCTGCGCTCGCGCACCCTGGACGAGCTGGTCGGTGCCGAGGTCTTCCTGAAGTGCGAGAACCTCCAGCGGATCGGCGCGTTCAAGTTCCGGGGCGCCTACAACGCCGTGTCCCGGCTGTCCGCCGCGCAGCTCGCCAAGGGCGTCGCCGCCTACTCCTCCGGCAACCACGCCCAGGCCGTCGCCCTCGCCGCCCGTGAACTCGGCACCACCGCCGTCATCGTGATGCCCGAGGACACCCCGCGCGCCAAGCTGGCGGCCACCGCGGGCTACGGCGCGGAGATCGTGACGTACGACCGCTACACCGGTGACCGGGAAGCGATCGGCGAGGC
Organism: Streptomyces fuscichromogenes; assembly: GCF_014645815.1. GTDB lineage: Bacteria > Actinomycetota > Actinomycetes > Streptomycetales > Streptomycetaceae > Streptomyces > Streptomyces fuscichromogenes. Next base: position 163,160 of record NZ_BMML01000007.1, read on the forward strand.
CCTCGCCGCCGAACGCGGGCTCGCGCTCATCCCGCCGTACGAGCACCCGCACGTCATCGCCGGGCAGGGTACGGCCGCCCTCGAACTCGTCGAGGAGGTCGGCGAACTGGACGCCCTGGTGGTGCCCGTCGGGGGCGGCGGGCTGATCGCGGGCAGCGCCACCGCCGCCAAGGGGCTGCTGCCCGGGATCCGGGTCGTCGGGGTCGAGCCGGCGGCCGGTGACGACACCATGAGGTCCCTGGAGGCGGGGCACCGGGTGTCGATCCCGGTACCCCGGACCATCGCCGACGGCCAGGCCGCGAACATCCCGGGCGAGCTGACCTTCTCCCTCAACCAGCGGCTGGTGGACGGCGTTTCGCTGGTCACCGACGAACAGATCGCGGATGCGATGCGGTTCGCCTTCGAGCGGCTGAAGACCGTCCTGGAGCCGAGCGGTGCCAGCGGTCTGGCCGCGCTGCTCGCCCACCGGGTGGCACCGCTGCCGCGCCGGATCGGGGTCGTCCTGTCCGGCGGCAACGTGGGGGCGGAGCGGTTCGCCGAGCTCGTCGCCGGCTGAACCCGGACGGGCGGCGGCCGGCGCGGTCTCCCGGAGCCCGCGGACCGACGGCCGGCGCTCAGCAGTCGCGGAACTCCGGCGACTGGTTGAGGATCTGCGCGCGCGCCGAGGTGAACCGGGTGTGCGTCTCACCGCCCCGCGCCCCGGGCGGGAACACCGCGACCCGGTGGCAGTTCTGGAAGGCGAGGGCGACCCCGAAGTGCCGCTCCAGGCCGCCCCGGATCGCGTCGGAGGACAGTGCCCGCAGCAGCTGGCCGCGCTCCCGCTCCGAGGGCGGCGGGGTCTGGTTGTCGGCGAACTCGGCGGTGCCCCCGCGCAGTTCGGCGGCCAGGCGGCCGACGAGATCGTACGCGTAGGGCAGTGAGGTACGGACGGTCTCCATGAAGTCCTCCTCCCGCACCGCGCCGTTCTCGGCTTCGGCGAGCAGCTGCGGGGAGACGTCGAGCGACATGTCTGAGTGTCCTGTTCTTTCGGATGGGTGGGGGAATCGGGAGCTCAGGCGAAGGCGGGCAGTGCCGCCGGGCCGTGCCGGAAGTCCGGATCGATCTGGGCGGCCAGATCCCGGCCGGTCGCCGCGTCGGCCCAGGCGGCGGCGTTGCGCAGGTGGAACTCCACGGCGTGCCGCTGGAACGCGTCCCAGTCCTTGCCTCTGCCGTCCACGGCGGCCCGCAGCCGGTCCAGCGCCCGGGAGTTGGACCGCTCCAGCGCACCGCTGCCGCGCCCCTGCTCCTGGGCGCGGACGTACCGCGAGAGCTCGCAGTGGGCCAACAGGTCCTCGCCCACCCGCTCGCGCAGGAAGGCGAGGTCGTCCGCACCGGTCACCTTGTTGCCGACCACGGCGACCGGGATCCCGAACTCGGCCGCGTGGTCCCGGTACTGGTGGTACACGGACAGGCTCTTGCGGGTCGGTTCGACCACCAGGAAGGTCATGTCGAAACGGGTGAACAGGCCGGAGGCGAACGCGTCGGCGCCCGCCGTCATGTCGACGACCACGTACTCGCCGCGACCGTCCACCAGATGGTTGAGGTACAGCTCCACCGCGCCGAGCTTGGAGTGGTAGCAGGCCACCCCGAGGTCGCTCCCGGCGAACGCCCCGGTGACCATCAGCGGCACCCCGCCGACCTCCTGGACGTGACGGGAGTGCACCTCGTCGTCGCCGAGCAGCCGCAGCAGCCGCGAGCCCTGCCCCGGCGGGGTCGTCTTGACCATGGCCTCCCGGGACGCGATCCGGGGGTTGGCGCCGCGCAGGTAGTCCTTGATCTCACCGGTGCGCGCGCTCAGCGGTGGCGCCGCGAACGGCTCGTCCTCGCCGAGGCCGAGGGCCTGGGCCAGATGCTGGTTGATGTCACCGTCGATCGCGACGACGGGCGCGCCGGACCGCGCCAGATGACGGGCGAAGAGGGCCGACAGGGTCGTCTTGCCGCTGCCGCCCTTGCCGACGAAGGCCACGCGCATGATCAGCCACCCCCGTTGTTGAAAATGGATTTCATGAGCACAGGTTGATGGGAGGCCGTCGGCGGTGTCAAATCGGAGTCGGCCAACCGGGCTACGGACCCCCGCGGTTGACGGAGCCGCAGGTCCGGCGCTGTGGGCGGGGGCGGTGCCCGGGGCCGCGGTCCCGATCCCGTCCGATCACCGTCTGATCATTTGTTCTTGACCCCTGTCACCGGCCGACCTAGCCTCCAGCCAACACACCTGGACAGATGGGCCGACGATGGCGGACGCACGGGAACCCGGCAGACAGCTCCAGGTCGAGACGCACGGGCTCGACGTGATCGGCGACGCCGACCGCAAGGGCACCCCGCGCACCCTGTTCTGGCCCTGGTTCGGTGCGAACGTCTCCGTGCTCGGGCTGAGCTACGGCGCCTTCGCGCTCGGCTTCGGCATCTCCTTCTGGCAGGCGCTGACCGCCGGCGTCCTCGGCATCCTCGCCTCCTTCCTGCTCTGCGGCTTCGTCGCGGTCGCCGGAAAGCGGGGCTCGGCACCCACCATGGTGCTCAGCCGGGCCGCGTACGGCGTGCGGGGCAACCGGCTGCCGTCGGTCGTCTCCTGGGTGCTCACCGTCGGCTGGGAGACCGTCCTGATCGCCCTCGCCACCATGGCCACCGCGACGGTCTTCACCCGCCTCGGCTGGGGCGGCGGCACCGAGACCGAGGTGGTCGCGCTGATCGTGGTCTGCGCGCTGACCGTGGCCGGCGGCGTGACGGGCTTCGACCTGATCATGCGGCTGCAGACCGTGATCACCGTGGTGACCGGCGTCCTCACCGTCGTCTACGTCGTCCTCGTCGCCGGCCACATCCACTGGGCGACGGTGAGCGCGATCCCGTCCGGCTCCGCCCAGGAGTTCATCGGCGCGCTGGTGTTCATGATGACGGGCTTCGGCCTCGGCTGGGTCAACGCGGCCGCCGACTACTCGCGTTACCTCCCGCGCGGCTCCTCCGGCCGGGGCGTGATCGGCTGGACCACCTTCGGCGGCTCCGTCGCCCCGCTCCTCCTGCTGGTCTTCGGCCTGCTGCTCGCGGGGTCCTCCGAGACCCTGAACAAGGCGATCGCGGCCGACCCCATCGGCGCGCTGACGACCATCCTGCCCACCTGGTTCCTGGTCCCGTTCGCCGTCGTCGCCGTCCTCGGCCTGGTCGGCGGCGCGGTCCTGGACATCTACTCCTCCGGGCTGGCCCTCCTCTCCGCGGGGCTGCCCGTGCCCCGCTACCTCGCCGCCCTGGTCGACGGCGTCCTGATGATCGCCGGCTCGGTCTACATCGTCTTCTTCGCCGACGACTTCCTCGGCCAGTTCATGGGCTTCCTCACCACCCTCGGCGTACCGATCGCCGCCTGGTGCGGGATCGTGCTCGCCGACCTGGCGCTGCGCCGCCGCGACTACGACGAGGCCGACCTCTACCGCCCGGCCGGCCGTTACGGTGACGTCCCCCTGCCGCCCCTGCTCCTCACCCTCGCCGCCACCGCCCTCGGCTGGGGTCTGGTCACCAACACCGCCGCGAGCTGGCTTACCTGGCAGGGCTATCTGCTGGAGCCGCTCGGCCTCGGCGGCAGGTCCGGCGCCTGGGCGTACGCCAACCTGGGCGTCCTGGCCGCCCTGGCGCTCGGCTTCCTCGGCACCCTGGCGCTGGGCCGCGGCCGGATCCGGGACCAGGAGAGCCTGCCCGCCACCACCCCGGCAACCCCCGTATGACCACCTCGCCCGGCCTTCTGGCCGTCATCGACATGCAGCACGTCTTCGCGGACCCCGCCGGCCCCTGGGCCGCCCCGCGCTACGCCGAGGCGGCGGCGGGCGTACGACGGCTGCTCCCGGCGTTCGAAAACCGCACGGTCTTCACCCGCTTCGTCGCCCCCGCACACCCCACCGGCGCCTGGCGGGCCTACTACGAGCGATGGCCCTTCGCGCTCCAGCCCCCGGACGCCGAACTCTGGCGGCTGACCGACGAGTTCGCCGAGCAGGCCGAAGTCGTCCTGGACTCCCCGACGTTTGGCAAATGGACCCCTGAACTCGCCGCCCTGGCCGCCCCGCACGGCCGCTTGGTCCTGGCCGGCGTCAGCACCGACTGCTGCGTCCTGTCCACCGCGCTGCCGGCCGCCGACGCCGGCATCGAGGTCCTGGTCGTCGCCGACGCCTGCGCGGGCGCCGACGACGACTCCCACGCGAGGGCGCTGCACCTGCTGGATCTCTACCGACCGCTGATCAGGGTGACGACGACCGAACTGCTGTCCTGCGGCGCCCCGTAGGGGCGCGGGGAACTGCGCGACCAGCCGCCACGGTGCCGCGGATGGCTCACGACGCGCACCCCCTCACACCCGGCCCCCGCGGAGCGCCTAGTCCCGGCGGGACACCTCCACGTTCTCCAGGATGCCGAGGGCGTCCGGGACCAGGACGGCGGCCGAGTAGTAGGCGGTGACCAGGTAGGAGGCGACCGCTTGTTCGTTGATGCCCATGAGGCGGACGGCCAGGCCGGGCTCCGTCTCGTCCGGCAGGCCGGTCTGGAGGAGGCCGATCACGCCCTGGTTCTGCTCGCCGGCCCGCAGCGCGATGATGGAGGAGGTGCGGGCCCCGGTGACCGGGATCTTGCCGCAGGGGAGCAGCGGGACGCCCCGCCAGGCCGGGAGATGATGGCCGCCGACCTCGATCCCGCCGAAGTACAGACCGCGCTTGTTGCACTCCCGCCCGAACGCCGCGATCGCCCTGGGGTGGGCGAACAGATGCGTGGTGTCACGCCGCATGGCGAGGAGCTCGTCGAGGTCGTCCGGGGTGGGCGGACCCGAGTGCGTGGAGATCCGCTGGCCGTGGTCGGCGTTGTGCAGCAGGCCGAAGTCCCGGTTGTTGACCAGCTCGTGCTCCTGCCGCTCCCGCAACACCTCCACGACGAGCCTGAGTTGGTGCTCAGTCTGGTCCATCGGCCTGCTGTAGAGGTCGGCCACCCGGGTGTGCACGCGCAACACGGTCTGGGCGACGCTCAGTTCGTACTCGCGTGGCGCCGGCTCGTAGTCCGCGAAGGTGTGCGGGATGTCCGGCTCGCCGGTATGGCCCGCGCTGAGCGCGATCTCGGCCTCGCCGAAGGCGTTCGTCTCCCGGTGTCCGTCAAGCCGGGCCAGCTCCACGTGCGCGCGAAGAGCGGCGTGCCGGTCCACCACCTCCTGGTACGCCGTGTGCGGCAGCGCCAGCACGGTGGTCGCCGTAGCCGCGCGGGCGGTGAACTCCCAGCCGCCGTCGAGCCCGGCGAGCACCCGGCCGCCGAAGGTGTCGCCGTCCGCGAGGAGTCCGACCACCGCCTCGTCGCCGTAGGGCCCCGCCCCGATCTGCTCCACCTTGCCGTGCGCGATCAGATACACATGGTCGGCCGGGCGGCCGGCCGCCACGATCACCTGCCCCGGCTCGTACTCCCGCTGCTCGAACCGCGCCGCCAGCGCCTGCAGCGCGGTGCCGTCCTCGAAGCCCCGCAGCAACGGCAGCTCGCCCAGCTCGGCCGGGATCACCGCGACCTGCGCGCCGGTCTGCACGAAGGTCACCCGGCCGTCGCCGACCCGGTACGACAGTCTGCGGTTGACGCGGTAGGTACCGCCGGGCACGTCCACCCACGGCAGCGTCCGGGTCAGCCACCGTGAGCTGATCTCCTGCATCTGGGGTGCGGACTTGGTCGTCGTGGTGAGATTCCGTGCCGCGGCGGTGCCGAGGCTCTGCTGCTCCCGCTCCTCGGCGTCCGCCGGGGGCGTCGTACCGGTCTCGACCGACATCGATTTCCTTCTCTCGCGTCACTTGGGTGACGGAACGGACACGGACCGTCACCTTCCGGGGCTACCCCTACCCCCCGACCCGCGCCGTGAGTGATGCCGGGGGACGGAGCGCGAGGCACGTGCCACCGGGAACTGCGCCATCACCACCCCTCACTCCACCCCGGCCACCCCCGGCCGCCGGTTTCCGGCCGGGAGCCACCGGGATCGCGGCGCGGCATCCCGGGGCGCGGTGAAAGCCCCGTCGCTCCCGGCGCATGCCCCGGCCCCGACCGGGTACGCGTGCCGTGGCCGCCCGGTGACCTGCCGGCCCTGCGGCCTGTACCACCACCGCTACCTGGGGACCTGCCATGGAGACACCCGCACACGACGACCTCCCGACGCCGGCCCAGCGAGCGCTCGACACGCTGGCCGTGAACGCCGAGGACCATGACGCCCTGGACACGCTCGCCCACAGTGACGTGCTGGTCCCGGTGCCGGACGACGCCGCGGAGGCGGCCGACCCCGCGATGATCGCCCTGCCCGTCCTGGAACGCCCCGACGGCGACCCCGTCGTCCCCGTGTTCACCTCGGAGGGGGAGCTGACCGGTCTGCTGCCGACGGTCTCCCGCTACCGCGTGGTGCCGCTCGGCGCGCTCGCCTCGCAGTGGCCCGAGGACAACCTCTCGCTCGCCATAGACGGCAGCTCGGCGCACGCGCTGACGCTCACCTCCGAGGGAGTGCGCACCCTGCTGGCGCGGCCGGCGGGCTGACCGAAGGGCTCCGGTCACCGACAGGCCGGCCCCCGGGCCAGAATGGCGCCATGGAATGGATCTCCGGGGTGGCCGGGGGACTGGTGCTCGTCCTGGTCCTGCGCAGCATCCTGCGCACGCTCGTGGTCCCCCGGGGCCTGTACTCCGTACTGGTGTACCGGCTGTGGTGGGGCCTGCGCCGGGTGCTCTGCCTCGCCGCGCACCGGGGCGGCTACCGGGCCATCGACCGCGCCCAGACCTGGCTCGCCCCGCTCATGCTGGTCGGCATGCTCGCCGCCTGGCTCGGCGGGGCGTTCCTCGGCTTCGGGATGCTGCTGTACGCGTTCTCCCCGCTGTCCTGGAGCACCGCCTTCCGGGAGGCGGGCTCCAGCCTGTTCACCCTCGGGTTCGCCAGCGGTGCCCGGCTGCGGCTGTCCGCGCTCGACTTCGTCGCCGCCGCCACCGGCCCGGTCGTCATCGCGCTCCAGATCGCCTATCTGCCCACGCTGTACGCGGCCTACAACCGCCGTGAACTGGAGGTCACCCTGCTCCAGTCCCGGGCCGGGGAGCCCGCCTGGGGTCCGGAGATCCTCGCCCGGCAGTGGCTGGTCGACACCGAGACGGCGCTGCCCGAGCTGTACCGGTCCTGGGAGCGGCTGGCCGCGGACATGGGCGAGAGCCACGCCACCTACCCGGTGCTGTTGGCGTTCCGCTCGCCCCGCCCCTACCGCAGCTGGCTGGTCGGGCTGATCGCCGTCATGGACGCGGCCGCCATGCAGCTGGCGCTCGCTCCGCGCGCCGCCCCGCCCGAGGCCCGGCTGATGCTGCGCGCGGGGTTCACCGCACTGCGTGACATCGCCGTCTCCGTGCGGGCGACCGTCGACACCGACCCGGCCCCGGACGCCCCCGTCGAGCTGACCTATGGCGAGTTCGAGGAGGCCGTGGCCATGCTGGAGAAGACCGGCTTCCGCGCCGAACGCGGCACCGAGGAGGCCTGGCCGCACTTCCACGGCTGGCGGGTCAACTACGAGGCGGTCGCCTACGAGCTGTGCCGCCGCTGCGACGCGGTACCCGCGCTGTGGACCGGTGGCCGCGACTTTCCCTCGGAGCCGATTCCGCCGCGGCGCCCGGTGGACCGGCGGCCGTTCGAAGGACGGCCGGAAGTTCCTCCTTCCGGCGGGTAGCGCGGCGCTTCATGAGGGAAGATCCCAGCAGGGGCCGGGGAGACCGAGAGGGGCGGATCGTCGTGAGGGTCGTCCTGCTGGGCACCGCCGCGGGCGGCGGATTCCCGCAGTGGAACTGCGCCTGCGCGCTGTGCGCGGCCGCCCGGGACGGCAAGCTGCCCTCCCGGACCCAGGAGTGCGTGGCGCTGACCGGCAACGGCCGGGACTGGTGGCTGCTCAACGCCTCCCCGGACATCCGCGCCCAGCTCACCGCCACGGCCGCGCTGTGGCCGGGACCGGGCCCTAGGGACACCCCGGTACGCGGCGTGCTGCTCACCGACGCCGAGGCCGACCACGTCAGCGGCCTGACCGTGCTGCGCGGGGCGCCGGACCTCAAGGTGTACGCGGCCCCGCCGGTGGGGACGGTGCTGGCGCCCGCCCGGGGCGCCCTGGACCGCTACGCTCCCTGGCAATGGGCCGACAGCCTGGCCGACGGCGGCTTCGTGCTGGCCGGCGGCCTGGTCGTCACCGCGCACCCGGTCGGCGCCAAGGTCCCGGCGTACGTGCCGCCCGAGCTCGCCGAGGCCGACGGCCGCTGGGTCACGGCGTACCGCGTCGAGGACCTGGCCACCGGGGGAGTGCTGCTCTACGCCCCCTGCGTGGGCGCCTGGAGCGACGTGCTGGACGAGCTGTGCGCGGAGGCCGACTGCGTGCTGCTGGACGGCACCTTCTTCAGCGCCGACGAGATGGGCACAGCGGCCCCCACCGGCCCCGGCCAGGCGGCGATGGGCCATCTCCCGGTCTCCGGCCCGCACGGCAGCCTCGCCGCCCTGGCCCGCCATCCGCGCGCCCGCCGGATCTACACCCACCTCAACAACACCAACCCGCTGGTCGACCCGGCGTCCCGGGCCCGCGCCCAGGTGGCCGCGGAGGGCGTCGAGGTCCTCCCCGACGGGATCGAGTTCGCGCTCTAGGCGGGTCGGCCCCGCAAGGGGCGCGGGGAACCGCGCGACGGGCCACGACGGTGCCTGGGGAACTGTCAGACAGGCCCCAGGTCGGCACACGGCGGGTCGCGGTACTTCCGGTCGTGGTACTTCCGGTCGTGGTATTTCCGGCGGAGCGCTCAGCCGTCCGTGCCTTCGAGCGTCCGCGCCAGCACCGCCCGCTGCAGCGGGCGCACCTCGGCGTGCACGGCGCGGCCCCTGGCGGTGAGCGCGACCCACACGCCCCGCCGGTCCTCCGCACAGACCGAGCGCTCCACCAGGCCGTCCTTCTCCAGTCGCCCGATCAGCCGGGAGAGCGCGCTCTGGCTCAGATGGACCCGTCCCACCAGGTTCTGCACCCGGCACTGGTCACCCTCGGCGGGCGTCTCGGTGGCGAGCAGGTCGAGCACCTCGAAGTCGCTCGCGCCGAGCCCGTGCGGATGCAGCACCCGGTCGATCTCGCACATCGTGCGCGCGTGCACCGACAGGATGTCCCGCCACTGTTCCTCCAGCCGGGCCTCGGCCGTCTTCACTGCCATACCCGCACGGTAACACCGATCAAGCCAATTGTTGAGTGTGCAACTAGTGCGGGTGCACGCAGTCGTACGGTGCTCAGCCGACCGGGTTCTGGAGCAGCCCCACCATGTTGCCGTCGGCGTCCTTCACCGACGCGACCAGCCGGCCGTTGCCGACGTCCCGGGCGTCCTGGACCAGCTCGGCGCCGGCCGCCAGCAGCGCCGCGAGCCGCTCCCGCAGATCGGTGACGTGCCAGAACGGCGTCGGCCCGGTCAGCCCCTGGGCATGACCGTTCGGGTCGAGGCCGACGTCCTGCCCCGCCGCCTTGAACCCGATGTAGTAGGGCTCGTCGGCGTACGGCTCGACGCCCAGCAGCGCGCCGAACAGGGCCTTGGCCCGCGCCGCGTCCTTCACGGGGTAGATGATCGTCTGCACGCCTTCGCTCATGGCGCTCTCACTCCTCGCGATAAGGGAACCGGCGCTTCCCGGCCGGTGATCCCACGCTAGGACGCGTCGGCCCACCCCCGCTTCTCCGATCCTGACCGGTTGCCGTAGCGCCCCAGAGGGGCGCGGGGAACTGCGCGACCAGCCACGACGGCGCCGCAGACGACCGACGGCATGTCCCGGCCCTCCCAGCGGAGCGCTCACGTCGACTCGCGCCGCACCAGCTCCGTCGGCAGGATCACCGCCGCGGGGTCCTCCCCGCCTATCTGGGCGAGCAGGACGCGGACCATCTCGGTGCTGATCCGGTCCCAGGGCTGGCGGATGGTGGTGAGCGCCGGGGTCACCGCCGTGGCTGCCGGGGAGTCGTCGAAACCGCCGACAGCGATGTCATCCGGCACCCGCTTCCCGGCCCGCTGCAACACCGCCAGCACGCCCTGCGCCATGAGGTCCGAGGCCACGAAGACGGCGTCCAGGTCCGGGGCCTGCGCGAGCAGCCGCTCCGCTCCCGCCTCACCGCTCGCCTTGCTGTAGTCCCCGGACACGACGAGTGCCTCGTCGATCGCGATGCCCGCCTCGGTGAGGATCTCCTTGTACCCGGCGAGCCGCTCGACACCGCCCGGGGTGTCCAGCGGGCCGGTGATCATGCCGATCCGACGGCGTCCCACGGCCAGCAGGTGCCGGACCATGTCCCGGGCGCCGTCCCGGTCGTCGGCGGCGACGTAACTCACCTTCGAGCCGAGGCCGATCGGCTTGCCGCAGGCCACCAGGGGTACGCCCGCCGCGCGCAGTTCCTCCGCGACCGGGTCACCCGAGTGGCTCGACACCAGCAGCACCCCGTCGACGTGCCCGGCGGTGATGTACCGGGTGATCCGCCGCCGTTCCTCCTTGGTACCCGCCAGCATCAGCAGCAGCGGTATGTCGTGCCGGGCCAGCGCCTGCGTACAACCGCTCAGCAGCACGTTGAAGTTGGGGTCCTCGAAGAACCTCTCCTGCGGCTCCGTCAGCAGGAAGCCGACCGAGTCCGAACGCCCGGTGATCAGCGACCGGGCGTGCCGGTTGACGACGTACCCGGTTCGCCGGATGGCGTCGTCGACCGCCTCCCGGGCGGCGGGGCTGACGTAGTGCCCGCCGTTGAGCACGCGCGAGACAGTGCCTCGTGAGACGCCTGCCTCGCGCGCCACGTCGTGGATCGTCGGCGGTTTGCGCCGGCCCCCCGCATTGCTGCTCATGGTCATGACTTTACGGCCCCGGACAGCAGGTCAAGGCTCCAGAAGCGCTGAATGACCAGGAAGAGCGCGATCAGCGGCAGCACGGCCAGGAACGCACCGGTGATCACCAGGGTGTACAGCGCCGGGGTGTTGGCGCCCTGCATCAGGAGTGTGTACAGACCGAGGGTGAGCGGGAACCTCTCGTCGTTGCTCAGCATGATGTACGGCAGGAGGAAGTTGTTCCAGATGGCCACGAACTGGAACAGGAACACCGTGACCATGCCGGGGATCATCATCGGCAGCGCGATCCGGGTGAAGATCCGCCACTCGCTCGCCCCGTCCATCCGCCCCGCCTCCACCACGTCGGTGGGGACGGCCGCGGCCGCGTAGATCCGCGAGAGGTAGACGCCGTACGGCGCGAGGATCTGTGGCAGCAGCACGGACAGGTAGGAGTCCGTGAGGTTCGCCTTGGCCAGCAGCAGGTACTGCGGGATGGCGAGGATGACCGGAGGCATCAGCACGCCGGCGAGCAGCACGTTGAAGATCGCTTCGCGGCCCCTGAACCGGTAGGTGGCGAGGGCGTAGCCGGTGAACGCCGACACGCACGTCGAGACCAGGGCACCGAGACCGGCGTACAGACCGGAGTTGAGCATCCACTGCCAGTAGATGCCGTCCCGGTAGGCGTTGAGGTCCTTGAGGTTCTGGGTGAAGCCGGAGCCGGGCAGGAAGGTGAACGTGGAGAACAGCTCGCTGCCGGACTTGGTGGACGCGATCACCACCCAGGCCACCGGCAGCAGCGTGTAGATCGCGCCCAGCAGCAGCGTGAGCGTCGGGACCAGGGCGATCCGGCGGCGCAGCGGCGGCCCCTGGGCGGTGCCGGGCGTGGTACCCGCGGCCGGGGCGGCCTTGCGGACGGCAAGAGAACTCATCCTGCTGCCTCCTGCCTGTTCCGGCGGTTCGCGGCCCGCAGGAAACCGAAGGACAGCATCAGCGTGGCGAGGGCGATGAGGGTCGCCTCGGCCGCCGCGGAGTAGATGTCGCCCTTGGCGAAGGCGTCCACGTACACCTTCATCAGCGGACTCCAGGTCGTGTTGACCGAGTTGGTGAGGGGTTTGAGGGTGGTCGGCTCGTTGAAGACCTGGAGCGTCGCGATGATCGAGAAGAAGAAGGTCAGCACCAGCGAGGGCGCCACCATCGGGATCTTGATCTTCAGGGCGGTCTGCAACGGGGAGGCGCCGTCCAGTTTGGCCGCCTCGTAGACCTCGGCCGGGATGGCACGCAGCGAGGTGTAGATGACGATCATGTTGAAGCCGGTGCCGCCCCAGACCGCGATGTTGGACAGGGCCAGGTACAGCGGACCGCCGTCCAGCAGGTTCGGCTGCGGCAGGTGCAGCCTGTCGAGCACGTAGTAGAAGGGGCTGACGTCCGGCAGGTACAGGAAGCCCCACAGCAGCGCGGCCACCACGCCGGGGATGGCGTACGGCAGGAAGATCGCGAGCCGGGTGAACGGGGCGAGCCGGACCCGCTCGGAGTCGAGCATCAGGGCGAACAGCAGGGCGAGGCCGAGCATCACCGGGACGACGATGCAGCCGTAGCCGAGGACGCGCAGCGCACCGTCGTAGAACTCGTTGTCGGTGAGGGCGTCCCGGTAGTTCTCCAGGCCGGCCCAGACCTCGCTGCGGGCGCCGGCGCCCAGGCCGAGGCCGGAGACGTGCACCTTGCGGAAGCTGAGCCAGACCGCGTACCCGATGGGCAGCGCGAAGAACAGCGCGAAGAGGATCGCGGCGGGGACGAGGAAGGCGTACGGGGCCCCCTTGACCCCGTACGACCTCCGGCCGGCGGTGCTGCTCACTGAGAGACCTCGAAGCCCTGCTTCTTCATGTCGGCGACCGTGTCGTCCTGCATCGTCTTCAGGGCGGCGGTGAAGTCCGACTTGTTCTTCGCGGCGGTGCCGAACGCGTCGTTGAAGGACGTGTAGGCGACGTTCACGTTCGGGCCCCAGGCGGAGGGCGCCGTGGTCTTCGCGATCTCGGCGGCCTTGGTGTAGAAGTCCGACTGGTTCGAGAAGTAGGCCGGCGGGGTGGCGAAGGCGCCGCTGGTCTGGGCGTTCGTGGCGGCCGGGTAGATGCCGCTCTCCTTGGCCAGCGCGTTGAGCGCCTCGCCGTCGGTGTTCAGCCAGGCGGCGAACTTGGCGGCGGCCGCCTGGTGCTTGGAGTCCGTGGTGACGGCGGTGGAGGAGCCGCCCCAGCTGCCGGTGACGTTCTCGGACGCGGACCACTGGGGGAGCGCGGCCATCGCCCACTTGCCCTTGGTGTCGGGCGCGGCGGTGGTCAGGGTGCCCGGTGCCCACACGGCGGAGACCCAGGCGATCTGCTTGCCGGTGTCCAGCGCCTTGTTCCAGGCCGGGGTGTACATCGGCTGGTTGTCGATGACCCCTTCCTTGACCAGGCCGCCCCAGAACGAGGCGACCTTCTGGGTGGCCGCGTCGTCGATGGCGACCTTCCACTGGTCGCCGGAGGTGGTCCACCACTTGGCGCCGGCCTGCTGGGCGAGGCCCGCGAAGAGCCCGGAGTCGTTGGCGGAGAACGTGGTCAGGTCGAGGTCCGGTGCCTTCTTCTTCAGCTGACGGGCGTCCTGGGCGAACTCGTCCCAGGTGGTCGGCACCTTGAGGCCGTACTTCTTGAAGAGGTCGGCGCGGTAGTAGAACATCATCGGGCCGATGTCCTGGGGCACCGCGTACACCGCGTTCGTGCCCAGCGTGACCTGCTGCCAGACCCCGTCGGCGAACTTGCTCTTCGCGTCACCGACGTTCTTCGATATGTCGGCGACCGCGTCGTTGCTGACCAGCGTGGGCAGCGCCTGGTACTCGGCCTGCACCAGGTCGGGGCCGTTCTTCGCCTTGTGCGCGGTGAGGATCTTGGTGACCAGGGTGTCGCCGGACGCCTGCTTCTTCACCGTGACGGTGATCTGGTCCTTCTTGCCCTCGCCCTTGTTCCACAGGTCGACGACCTTGTCCATACCGGGCGCCCAGGCCCAGTACGTCAGCGAGACCGGACCGGAGTCGGCCTTGCTGTCGTCGTCGGACGAGCCGCAGGCGGCGAGTGCGGTGGCGCCGAGCGAGACGGCGACGGCGGTTGTCACGAGGCGACGGCGCTTCGTGTGCGGCATGGATCTCTCCCCTGACCTGGGTCCCCGCCCGTCGCGGGAACCTGCCATGCAGATGAATGTGTGGGCTTTCCAGACAGCACAGACCCGGATCATCGCCTGCCGCGAGTCCGTGTCATGCTCTGTGAGCGTTCACAGTAGAGAAACATCCCGGACACTTGTCAATGGTTGTTGCTGTGCGGTTATGTTGGGCTCACGCCACGATCGATGTGTGTGAACGTTCCCAAATGATCGATTAAACGGGAGAGATCCATGCCGGACACCACCCCCAGGGGCCTGACCAGGCTCGCCTTCGGTGGGGACTACAACCCCGAGCAGTGGCCGGAAGACGTCTGGCACGAGGACGTCCGGCTGATGCGCGAGGCCGGGGTCTCGATGGTGAGCGTCGGGATCTTCTCCTGGGCCCTGCTGGAGCCGGCCCCGGGGGAGTACGACTTCGGCTGGCTCGACCGGCTCCTCGACCTGCTGCACGACAACGGCATCCGCGTCGACCTCGGCACCCCCACCGTGGCGCCGCCGGCCTGGTTCTACCGCGCCCACCCCGAGGCGCTCCCGGTGACCGCGGAGGGCGTGCGCTACGAGTTCGGCTCCCGCGGCGCCATCTGCCACTCCGACGCCGACTACCGGGCGGCGGCGGCGAACATCACCACCCGCCTCGCCGAGCGCTACGGCGACCACCCGGCCCTCGCCCTGTGGCACGTCCACAACGAGTACGGCGTCCCCGTCTCGGCCTGCTACTGCGACTCCTGCGCCGCGCACTTCCGCCGCTGGCTCGCCGCCGCCCACGGGACCGTCGAGGCCGTCAACGAGGCCTGGGGCACGGCCTTCTGGGGCCAGCACTACACGGACCTGGCGCAGATCAACCCGCCGCGGGTCACCCCGACCGTCGGCAACCCCGGCCAGGCCCTCGACTACAAGCGGTTCACCGACGCCACCATCCGCGAGAACTTCCGCATGGAGCGGGACATCCTGCACCGCCTCTCGCCCGGCGTCCCGGTCACCACCAACTTCATGACCGCCCTCAGCCAGTGCGACTCCATGGACTACTGGGCCTGGGGCCGCGAGGTCGACCTGGTCACCAACGACCACTACCTGATCACCGACGGCCGCCGCACCCACGTCAACCTCGCGATGGCCGCGGACCTCACCCGCTCGGTCGCCGCCGGCGCCCCCTGGCTGCTCCTCGAACACTCCACGTCGGGCGTCAACTGGCAGCCCCGCAACCCGGCCAAGGCCCCCGGCCAGATGGCCCGCAACTCCCTGGCGCACGTGGCCCGCGGCTCCGACGGCGCGCTGTTCTTCCAGTGGCGGCAGTCCCGGCACGGCGCCGAGAAGTTCCACTCCGCGATGCTCCCGCACGCCGGCACCGGGACCCGGGTGTGGCGCGAGGTCGTCGAACTCGGCGCCTCCCTGGACTCGTTGAGCCAGATCAAGGGCACCCGCACCCGGGCCGACGTGGCCGTCCTGTGGGACTGGCAGTCCTGGTGGGCGCAGAACCTCCAGTGGCGCCCCAGCGAGGACCACGACCCGCGCGAGCGCGCCGACGCCTTCTACGAGGCCCTCTACGACCGCCATCTCACCGTCGACTTCGCCCACCCCGAAAGCGACTTGTCGGCCTATCCCCTTGTCGTCGTACCGGCCCTCTACCTGATGACGGAGGCGGCCGGGAACAACCTCCGCGAGTACGTCGAGAACGGCGGCACCCTCGTCGTCTCGTACTTCTCCGGGATCGTCGACGAACACGACGCGGTGCACGAGGGCGCCTACCCGGGCACCCTGCGGGAGACCCTCGGCCTCACCGTCGAGGAGTTCTCGCCCCTGCTGAAGGACCAGCGGGTGCGGCTGACCGGCCCCGACGGCTCCGAGCTGACCGGCGACGTGTGGACCGAGTTCGTCGTGCCGGGCGCCGCCGAGACGGTCTGGACCTACGCCGACGGCCTCACCGCCGGCCGCCCGGCGGTCACCCGGCACCAGCTGGGGGAGGGCACCGCCTGGTACGTGTCGACGCGCCTGGACGCGCAGGGCCTGGACGCCCTCCTCGGCTGGGCCGCCGAGGACGCCCGGATCGCGCCCCGCGCCGACCTGCCCCGCGATGTCGAGGTAGTCCGGCGCACCGGCGAGTCCGGCACCTTCCTGTTCGCGATCAACCACACCGCCACCGACGCCAAGGTGCCCCTGGAGGCGCCCGGCACCGAACTGCTGACGGGTGAACGCGCCGCGGGCCGGCTCGCCGTCCCGGCGGGCGCCGTGCGGGTCGTACGACTCGACGGCTGAACCCCGGCGCGGGACCCGGGGCCGTCGTGCCCGCGCCCGCCCAGACTCCCCTCCGCCCGTGAGCGCCACGAGAGCCGCGGGCGGAGGGGTGCTCCTCCGGCCCCGCCGGAGGACATCCCCACCGCAGTCACGTCGAAGGGACGACGGACGATGATGTTCCATCCCAGACGCACCATCAGAGCCCTGCTGCTGCCGCTCCTGGCCGGGCTCGCCCTCACCGCCCTGCCCGCGCAGACCGCCCAGGCGGCGAGCACCCTCACCAACGGCGGCTTCGAGTCGGACGGTGCGGGCGTGGCCACGCCCACCGGCTGGTCGGAGTACGGCGACACGGGCGCCTCGTACACCGAGTCCGGCGGCCACAGCGGCAGTTACCGGCTGAGCCATTACTCGGCCTCCGCCTACAAGGTGGAGACCTACCAGTACCTGTCGGGGCTGACCAACGGCAACTACACGCTCACCGCCTGGGTCCGCTCCAGCGGCGGGCAGAACTCCGCCTACATATCCCTGAAGAACTGCGGGAGTTCGGAGCAGCGCACCGACCTGCCGGTCTCCACCAGCAGCTGGGTCCGCATCGTCACCTCGATCGCGGTCACCAACAACCAGTGCACGGTGAGCGTCTACTCCGACGCCAACGCGGGCAACTGGATCAACGTCGACGACCTGACCTTCGCGTCCGGCTCGACCGGTCTGTCCATCAAGGGCGCCGACATCTCGTCGCTGGCCAAGAGCGAGGCCAAGGGCGGGGTCTACAAGACCAGTTCCGGCACCACCGGGGACGCGGTCACCATCCTGAAGGGCGCCGGCATGAACTACGCGCGCCTGAAGGTCTGGGTCAACCCGGCCGACGGCTACAACGACAAGGCCCATGTCCTGGCCATGGCCAAGCGGATCAAGGCGGCCGGCATGAAGCTGCTGGTCGACTTCCACTACTCGGACACCTGGGCCGACCCGGGCAAGCAGACCAAGCCCGCCGCCTGGTCCGGCCACTCCTACAGCCAGCTGAAGACCGACGTGTACAACCACACGTACGACGTCCTCAACGCGCTGAAGTCCCAGGGCACCACGGCCGACATGGTCCAGATCGGCAACGAGATCAACGGCGGCATGCTCTGGTCCGAGGGCTCCACCGACAACTGGTCCCAGCTCGCCGGCCTGATCAACTCCGGCTACAGCGCGGCCAAGGCGGTCTCCTCCGCCACCCAGGTCGCCCTGCACCTGGCCAACGCAGGCGACGACGCCACGGTCCGCTGGTGGTTCGACAACGCCAAGACCTACGGCATCAACTACGACGTGATCGGGCTGTCGTACTACGGCTACTGGCACGGTTCGCTGGCCGCCGCCCAGACCACCCTGGACGACGTGGCGTCCCGCTACTCCAAGCCGGTCTTCATCGCCGAGACCGCCTACCCGTTCACCCTCGCCCAGGACGACTCGCTGGAGAACCAGATCGACACCAGCAGCGAACTGGTCACCGGCTACCCGGCCACCGCCGCCGGTCAGCTGGCCTGGATGAACGCCGTAGCCAACATCGTCGAGGCGGTCCCGAACGGCCGTGGCCTCGGCGTCTTCTACTGGGAGGCGACCTGGACCGCCGTCACCGGCAACGGCTGGGACCCGACCGACGCCTCCTCCGGCAACGGCTGGGAGAACCAGGCCCTGTTCGGCTACGACGACAAGGCGCTCTCCTCCATGGCGTGGTTCAGCCACCGCTGAACCACCGCTGACGGGGGCCCGGCCGTAAGGGGACGGTCGGGCCCCTCCGCCCCGCCCGGTCCCTACCGCTCAGGCGACTTCCCAACAGGTCGGCCGGGTACCGCCGTTCGGTCTCGGACAACGCTCGCCGACTCCCTGACGTGGGGGCTTCGGCTGCGGGACAGTGGGAACACACACTGCGAGGAGGCAGGGACGGAGGCTGGTCGGATGCTGAGGAACTCGGGCGGCGTGAGCCGCCTGGACATTCTGGACTGGCTGAAGGATCCGGCGGCCCACTTCCCACCCCAGCGCCACGCGGATCTCGCCGAGGACGGTGTCACCGTCCGGGCCGTCGCCGCCAAGCTCGGCGTCTCCCGCAGGGTCGCCGGCGCCCATCTGGGCCTGCTGGCCCGGCTCGGCCTGCTCCGCACCAAGCGCATCCGGTACCGCGTCCACTACCGGCGCGACGAGATCCGGATCGCCGAAGTGGCCCGGATGTTCGAGAAAGGCTGGTGAGACCGGTCCGGCCTGTCACCATGGGGCCCATGGACCGACCCACGCGCCTCGTCCCCCTCCACTACGTAGCCGTCGGCGGCCGGGGTCCGGAGGACGTGGTGACGGATCCGGACGGCCGGGTCCTGACCGGCGTCGAGGACGGCCGGATCCTGTGCCTGGACGGGCTCGGGGACCCGGACACCGCCAGGGTCCGCACGCTCGCCAGGACCGGCGGCCGCCCGCTCGGGCTCGACCTTCTCCCGGACGGCGACCTGCTGGTCTGCGACGCGGAGCGCGGCCTGCTGCGGGTCGGTCTCGCCGACGGCACCGTCCGCGTCCTCGCCGACACGGTCGAGGGAGAGCCGCTGAGGTTCGCGAGCAATGTGACCGCCCTGCCCGACGGGACCGTCTACTTCACCACCGCCAGCCGCCGCTTCCCCCTCGGCCAGTGGATCGGCGACATCGTCGAGCACAGCGGCACCGGCCGTCTGCTGCGCCTGGCGCCGGGCGCGGACACGGCCGAAGTGGTCTGGGAGGGCTTCCAGTTCGCCAACGGCCTGACCGTGAGCGGCGACGGCAGCTTCCTGGTCGTCGCGGAGACCGGCGGGTACCGCCTCACCCGCTACTGGCTCACCGGCCCGCGCACCGGCCGCGCCGAGCTCTTCGCCGAGCTCCCCGGCATGCCCGACAACATCTGGCGCGACGGCGACCTCCTCTGGGTCGCCCTGGCCGGCCCGCGCAACCCGCCGCTCGACCTCCTGCACCGCGCCCCGCTCGCCGTCCGCAGGGCCGCCGCCCGGGCCGCCGTGCACGCCCCCTACCGCCCGGTCGGTACCGTCGCCGTGCTGGCGCTCGACGACCAGGGTCGGGTCGTCCACCACCTGGCCCGGGACAACTCCGGCTTCCGCATGGTCACCAGTGTCTGCCGGACCGGCCGGTACCTGGTCCTCGGCAGCGTGTGGGAGCCCGGTGTCGCGGTCTGCGAGGCCCCCACCGCGAAGTGACCGCCGGGTACGCCCGGCGGTACCCTGGGGCACCCGCCAGGGGCGGTGCCGAACAGGAGACGTACGACCATGACAGCCCCGGAAGCCGAGAGCCTCCGAGTCCAGCCGACCCCCCAGCGGCGGTCCGAGTGGCGTGCCCAGGCCCCGGTCGTCGCGGTGGTGGCCGTCGGCGGCGCGATCGGCGCCGTGGCCCGCTACGCCCTCGCCCTGGCGCTGCCAACGGCCGCCGGAGGGTTCCCCTGGGCCACCTTCTGGACGAACGTCGTCGGCTGTGCGGTGATCGGCGCGTTCCTGGTCCTGGTCACCGAGGGACTCCCGGCGCACCGGCTGGTCCGGCCCTTCTTCGGCACCGGCGTCCTGGGCGGCTTCACGACCTTCTCCACCTACACCGTCGACATCCAGAAACTGGTCGACCACGGCCGGCCCGGGACGGGCCTGGCCTACCTCGCCGCGACCTTGTGCGCGGCCCTCGCGGCGGTGTGGTGTGCCGCGACCGTGACCCGTCGTGTCCTCACCCGGAGGCAGCGATGACGAGACTGACCGGCCGCGCCCTGCGCCTGACCGTCTACATCGGCGAGGACGACACCTGGCACCACAAGCCCCTGTACACGGAGATCGTGCACCGGGCGCACCGGGCCGGACTGGCCGGTGCCAGCGTCTTCCGGGGCATCGAGGGCTTCGGCGCCTCCTCCCGTATCCACACCTCCCGGCTGCTCTCCCTGAGCGAGGACCTGCCGGTGGCGGTGGTCGTCGTGGACACGGAGGAGCGGGTCCGGGCGTTCCTGCCGCAGCTCGACGAACTGGTGACCGAGGGGCTCGTGACCTTGGACGACGTCGAGGTCATCAGGTACGTCGGCCGGGCCGGCGAAACCGGCGAACCGGACGTGAAGGGTAAGAAGTCGTTGTGAACTGGCTGTTGGTGGTACTCGGCGCCGTCGTGGGTGCCCCGCTCCGCTACCTCACCGACCGCGCTGTGCAGGCCAGGCACGACTCCGTCTTCCCCTGGGGCACCTTCGTGGTGAACGTCACGGGCTGCCTGATCCTGGGCCTGCTGACCGGCGCGGCCTCGGCGGGGGCGGCGAGCCCGCACCTCCAGCTGCTGCTCGGCACCGGACTGTGCGGGGCGCTGACGACGTACTCGACGTTCTCGTACGAGACGCTGAGGCTGACCGAGACCGGCGCCGGGCTCTACGCTGCCGCCAACGTCGTCGCGAGCCTCGTGGCGGGGCTCGGGGCGGCCTTCGCCGGAGTGGCGATCGCCCAGGCCGTCTGGGCCTAGGACTTGCCTCTCACCCGCCGTTGTAAGACTGTCTACAGCACTGTCGACCAAACTCTGCAGAACTGGATCCCATGAGCGCCATCTCCGTCGGTCAGGCCGCCGTCCTCGGGGTAGTCGAGGGGGTGACCGAGTTCCTCCCGGTGTCCTCCACCGGCCACCTCAAGATCACCGAGGGGCTCATGCACATCCCCGTCGACGACCAGTCCGTCGTCGGGTTCTCCGCCGTCATCCAGGTCGGCGCCATCGCCGCCGTGCTCGTGTACTTCTTCAAGGACATCAAGCGGATCGTCTCCGCCTGGGGCCGGGGGCTGGTCAACAAGAACGAGCGCTACCACCACGACTACAAGTTCGCCTGGTGGGTCATCTACGCGACGATCCCGATCGTCCTGGTCGGTCTTGCCGCGAAGCCGCTGATCGACGGCGCGCTCGGATCGCTGTGGGTGGTCGGCGGCTCGCTGATCGTGGGTTCCGGAGTCATGTGGTGCGCGGACCAGATGGGCCGCCACAAGCGCGGTGAGGACGACACCTCCTTCAAGGACGCGATGCTGGTCGGCTGCTCCCAGATCCTCGCCCTGCTCTTTCCCGGCTTCTCCCGCTCCGGCGCCACCATGTCCACCGCGCTCATCCTGGACCTGGACCGCGTCGCCGCCACCCGCCTCTCCTTCTTCCTCGGCATCCCGGCCCTGACCGGCGCCGGCATCTACGAGCTCAAGGACGCGCTCGGCGCGGGCGTCGGCGCCGCCCCGCTGGCCGTCGGCACGATCGTCTCCTTCGTGGTCGCCTACGCCTCCATCGCCTGGCTGCTGAAGTTCGTCGCCAAGCACTCCTTCAACGCGTTCGTGATCTACCGGATCGTGATCGGCCTGGCGGTCTTCGGCCTGCTCGCCACGGGCACCATCGGCGCCTGACGGCCGCCGTCCCACGAGTCACCGCTCCACCACGGGGTGTGACGCCTGCATTCAGGCGTCACACCCCGTGAATGTTTCCTTTCCGGAAACCTTGACAGCGTCCTCACGCAACCCGGAACATCTCACCCGTGAACCTGTCAGACAGCCCGACAGCCGGACAGCCCCTGCGGCGCGTGAGCGCCATGGAGGCGGTACTGGCGCACCTGCGCGGCGCCATCGAGCGCGGCGAGTACGCGGTGGGCGACAAGCTCCCCTCCGAGGCGGAGCTCTGCCGCACCCTGGAGATCAGCAGGCCCGTCCTGCGCGAGGCCCTGCGGGCCCTGCAGACGATGGGCCTGACCGTCTCCAAGACCGGCAAGGGCACCTTCGTGGTCGCGAGCGCCGTCGAGGACCCCACCTTCGGCGACTACGCGGCCAGCGACCTGCTCGAAGTGCGCCGGCACATCGAGATCCCGGTCGCCGGGTACGCGGCGCTGCGCCGCACCCCGGAGAACCTGGACCACCTGGCCCATCTGCTCGACCGCATGGAGCGGGAGACGGACACCACCGCGTGGGTCGCGATGGACACCCTCTTCCACCTCGCCGTGGCCGAGGCCGCCCAGAACCCGGTCTTCCGCCGGGTCATCGAGGAGATCCGGGACGCACTGGCGCGTCAGTCGGCCTTCCTCAACGAACTGGGCGGCCGCCGCGAGCAGTCCAACCGGGAGCACCGGGCCATCGTCGAAGCGCTGACGGACGGTTCCGAGACCGACGCCGTGGATGCCATGAGCCACCACCTGGACCGCGTCGAGACCACCCTCACCGACATCGTGCGTCCCACGCGCACGGACCAGCACAAGGAAGGCGGAACCGAGGCGTGAGCGAACAGCACCTCAAAGACGAGACGCGCCCCTCGTCCCGTCACGTCGACGCCGGAGACCACGGCTACAGCAAGTCGCTGAAGCACCGGCACGTCAACATGATCGCCATCGGCGGCGCCATCGGCACCGGCCTCTTCCTCGGCGCCGGCGGCCGTCTCGCCGACGCCGGGCCCTCGCTCTTCGTCGCGTACGCGGTCTGCGGAGTCTTCGCCTTCCTCGTCGTACGTGCCCTGGGCGAACTCGTCCTGTACCGCCCGTCCTCCGGCGCCTTCGTGTCCTACGCCCGGGAGTTCCTGGGCGAGAAGGGCGCCTACACCGCGGGCTGGATGTACTTCCTGAACTGGGCCACCACCGGCATCGCCGACATCACCGCGGTCGCCACCTACACCCACTACTGGGGGATGTTCTCCGACATTCCGCAGTGGGTGATCGCGCTGATAGCCCTCGCGGTCGTCCTGACCGTGAACCTGATCTCGGTCAAGATCTTCGGCGAACTGGAGTTCTGGTTCGCGATCGTCAAGGTCAGCGCCCTGGTGATCTTCATGGTCATCGGTATCTTCCTGCTGGTCACCCAGCACCCGGTCGACGGCGCGACCCCCGGCCCGTCCCTGATCACCGACAACGGCGGCATCTTCCCCAACGGCCTGCTGCCCATGCTGCTGATCATCCAGGGCGTCGTCTTCGCCTACGCCTCGGTCGAGCTGGTCGGCGTCGCCGCGGGCGAGACCGAGAACCCCGAGAAGATCATGCCCAAGGCGATCAACTCGATCATGTGGCGGGTGGGCCTGTTCTACGTCGGCTCGGTGGTCCTGCTGTCGATGCTGCTGCCCTGGAACAAGTACACGGCGGGCCAGAGCCCCTTCGTCACCGTGCTCTCCCACATCGGCGTCCCGGCGGCCGGCGGCGTGATGAACCTCGTCGTCCTCACCGCGGCCATGTCCTCGCTCAACTCCGGCCTCTACTCCACCGGCCGCATCCTGCGCTCCATGGCCGTCAACGGCTCCGCCCCGAAGTTCACCGCGAAGATGAGCCGCACCCAGGTCCCGTACGGCGGCATCCTGCTCACCAGCGGCATCTGTGTGCTCGGCGTCGGCCTCAACTTCGTGGTCCCCGCCGACGCGTTCGAGATCGTCCTCAACTTCGCGGCGATCGGCATCATCTCCACCTGGGGCATGATCATGCTCTGCCACCTGCTCTTCTGGCGGAAGACCCAGAACGGCGAGCTCACCCGTCCCGGCTACCGACTGCCGGGCTCCCCCTGGACCGAGATCGTGACGCTGGCGTTCCTCGCCTCCGTCCTGGTCCTCATGTACGCCGACGGCGGCGCCGGACGCACCACCGTGCTCTGCGTGCCGCTGATCGTCGCCGCGCTGGTCGCCGGCTGGTACGCCATCCGTCGCCGCTCGCGCACGTCCACCGGAACCGACGCGTGAACAGCGCACCGGTCCGTCCCACCTCACCCGAGACCAGGCCGTGATGTACAGCAGTTCCCCCGCGGACGCACCCATCGTCCGTGAACCCCTCCACGCCCCCGTCGCCCACCTCGTCCGCGGCGGGGTCGTCGAGGGCATCCACTACGGCTCCGTCGTCGTCCTCGGCGCCGACGGAGAAGTCCAGTTCCAGCTCGGCGACATCGAGGCCGCGTTCTACCCGCGCTCGGCCCTCAAGCCCGTCCAGGCCGTGGCCATGCTGCGGGCCGGGCTGCCCCTCGCCGGCGACCTGCTCTCGCTGGCCGCCGCGAGCCACTCCGGCGAGGAGCGGCACCTCGCCGGGACCCGGCGCATCCTCGACCTCGCCGGGCTGACCGAGTCCGACCTGCGCAACGTGCCCGACATGCCGTACGACCCCGCCGTGCGCGACACCTGGATCCGGGAGGGCCGGCAGCCGTCGCGGCTCGCCCAGAACTGCTCCGGCAAGCACGCGGCGATGCTGTGGACGTCGCGGCTGAACGGGTGGTCGCTGGACGACTACCTCGACCCGGCCCATCCGCTCCAGCAGGCGATCGCCGAGATCGTCGAGGATCTGACGGGCCAGCGCATCGCCCGTACGACCGTGGACGGCTGCGGTGCTCCGCTCTTCTCCATCTCCCTGCACGGGCTGGCGCGGGCGGTGTCGCGGATCGTCGCCGCCGCGCCGGGTACGCCCGAGGCACGGGTCGCCGACGCGATGCGCGAGGACGCGGAGATGGCGTCCGGCGCGGGCCGGGACGTGGCCGCGCTGATGCGGGCCGTGCCGGGGCTGCTGGCCAAGGACGGCTTCGAGGGCGTCGAGGTCGCGGCGCTGCCGGACGGGCGGGCGGTGGCCGTGAAGATCGCCGACGGGGCGAACCGGGCGCGGGTGCCGGTCGCTGCGGCCGCTCTGGCCAGGGCCGGGGTCGATCCGGAGCTGCTGGGCGGGTTCGCCGGGGAGGCGCTGCTCGGCGGTGGCAGGGAGGTCGGGCGGGTGCGGCCCGTTCGCTGCCTGGAGCCGGTTTCGGTCTCGGCCTGCGCCTAGTGGGGTGGGCCGGCTCGTCGGTCGGCGGCTGCGGGCCGATTGCGGTCGGTCGCGCAGTTCCCCGCGCCCCTGAGGGGCGCTTCAGTTCCGTGCCCTGGAAAATCACTCCCTCCGAAAGAGGAATCACCACCCTCATGACCACCACCGTCGTCACCCGAAGCGAACACGATCTGCTCGGCGACCGTGACGTGCCCGTCGACGCGTACTGGGGTGTGCACACCCTGCGGGCCACCGAGAACTTCCCGATCACCGGTACGCCGATCTCCGCCTACCCGCACCTGATCGACGCCCTCGCCGCGGTCAAGGAGGCCGCCGCTCTCGCCAACGAGGAGCTGGGGCTGCTGGCTCCGGAGAAGGCCGCCGCGATCGTGGCCGCCTGCCGGGAGATACGGGCCGGCAAGCTGCACGACCAGTTCGTCGTCGACGTCATCCAGGGCGGTGCCGGGACGTCGACCAACATGAACGCCAACGAGGTCGTCGCCAACCGGGCGCTGGAGTTGCTCGGGCACGAGAAGGGTCAGTACCGGTTCCTGCACCCCAACGAGGACGTCAACCTCGGGCAGTCGACCAACGACGTCTACCCGACGGCCGTCAAGATCGCGACCGTCTTCGCGGTGCGCGGGCTGCTGCGGGCGATGGCCGTGCTCCAGGACTCCTTCGGGCGCAAGGCCGTCGAGTTCCGTGACGTGCTGAAGATGGGCCGCACGCAGTTGCAGGACGCGGTCCCGATGACCCTCGGGCAGGAGTTCTCCACCTTCGCCGTCATGCTCGACGAGGACCGCAGCCGGCTCGCCGAGGCCGTCGAGCTGATCCACGAGATCAACCTCGGTGCCACGGCCATCGGGACCGGCCTCAACGCGCCCGCCGGTTACGCGGAGTCGGCCCGCCGGCACCTCGCCGAGATCACCGGGCTGCCCCTGGTCACCGCCGCCAACCTGGTGGAGGCGACCCAGGACTGCGGGGCGTTCGTCCAGATGTCCGGCGTGCTCAAGCGGATCGCGGTCAAGCTCTCCAAGAGCTGCAACGACCTACGGCTGCTGTCGTCCGGGCCGCGCGCGGGGCTCGGCGAGATCAACCTGCCGCCGGTGCAGGCCGGTTCGTCGATCATGCCCGGCAAGGTGAATCCGGTCATCCCCGAGGTCGTCAACCAGGTCGCCTTCGAGGTCATCGGCAACGACGTCGCCATCACCATGGCCGCCGAGGCCGGACAGCTCCAGCTCAACGCCTTCGAGCCGATCATCCTGCACTCCCTCTCGGAGAGCATCACGCACCTGCGCAACGCCTGCCGCACGCTGGCCGAGCGGTGCGTCGACGGCATCACCGCCAACACCGACGTGCTGCGGGCCACCGTCGAGAACTCCATCGGCCTGGTCACCGCCCTCAATCCGTACATCGGGTACACGGCGGCCACCGACATCGCCAAGGAGGCCCTCGTCACCGGCCGGGGTGTGGCCGAACTCGTCCTGGAGAAGGGCCTGTTGCCCGCCGAGCGACTCGCCGACCTGCTGCGTCCCGAGGTCGTCGCCGGCAGCGGTTCACCCCTCGTCTGACCTGCGAGTACGCACCAGGACCGGCCCGGAGGCACAATGGTGATCATGACAATGACGTCGTCCCGAGCCTTCCTGCCGGTCCTGGAGCGCATCGCCGAGGAGACAGGCCGCACGCCGGGCCGCGGCCGCCCCGCCGACTACATCCCGGCGCTCGCCGCCTGCGATCCCCGCAGCTTCGGCATGGCCGTCGCGGAGCTCGACGGCACGGTCTACGGTGTCGGCGACTGGCGGCAGCCGTTCTCCACGCAGTCCATCACCAAGGTCTTCACCCTCGCCCTCGACCTGGCCCGCGAGGGCGACGAACTCTGGGAACACGTCGGCCGCGAACCCTCCGGCAACCCCTTCAACTCCCTGGTCCAGCTGGAGTACGAGCAGGGCATCCCGCGCAACCCCTTCATCAACGCGGGCGCCCTCGTCGTCACCGACCGTCTGCAGACCCGTACCGGAGACGCGGCCGGCGAGCTGCTCGCCTTCCTGCGCGCCGAGAGCGGAAACGCGTCGCTGGGCTTCGACCAGGGGGTGGCCGCGTCGGAGTCGCAGCACGGTGACCGCAACGCCGCCCTGGCCCACTTCATGGCCTCCTACGGCAACATCGACAACGAGATCCCGGTCCTCCTCGACCAGTACTTCCGTCAGTGCTCCGTCGCCGCCTCCTGCGCCGACCTCGCCCTGGCGACCACCTTCCTGGCCCGCCACGGCATCCGCGCCGACGGCACCCGCCTGCTGACCCGGAGCCAGGCGAAGCAGGTCAACGCGGTGATGCTGACCTGCGGGACCTACGACGCGGCGGGCGAGTTCGCGTACCGGGTGGGGCTGCCGGGCAAGAGCGGGGTCGGCGGCGGCATCATCGCCGTGGTCCCGGGCCGCTGCGCGCTGTCCGTGTGGAGCCCCGGTCTGGACGAGCGGGGCAACTCGGTGGCGGGCGTGGCGGCCCTGGACAGGTTCACCACCCTCACCGGTCTGTCGGTGTTCTGACCTCCCGCTTTCCGGTGACCGGAGCCGGTCGCCGGCGACCCCGCACGGCCGGCCGGGTCTCAGTCCGGTGCCGGGCGCGGCCGGGCGGGGGCGGGGGCGGCGTCGGCCGGTGCGTGGCCGAGCCGGTCGAGGAGCCCGGCACGCAGGGGATCGGCGTCCGGGAGACCGAGTCCGGCGGTGATGGCCAGCGCCTGGGTCCACGCGGTGCGGGCCGGGAGCGGACGGCCGGTGGCGGCGTGGATGTCGCCGAGACAGCCGAGACCGGAGGCCTCGCTGTGCCGGTCGCCCGTCTGATGGAACAGGTCGATCGCCTGCTGGTAGTGGTCGACGGCCTCGGCGTGCTCGCCGAGCCGGTGCCGGATGTAGCCCAGGCTGTCCTGGATGTGCGCCTGCCCGTTGAGGTCCCCGGTCTCCCGCGCCGGCTCCAGGGCCTCCCGGCAATAGGCCAGGGCCTGCCGGTGGTCACCGAGCTGGGCGAGGATCCAGCCGATGTGGTTCAGCGCGGCGGACTGCCCGGCCCGGTCGTCCGCGGCCCGGTGGTGCGCGAGGCTGTCGTGGGCGTGACCGAGCGCCTGCTGGTGCCGTCCCTGGGCCTCGGACATCCGGGACAGGTGCTGGTGGATACGGGCCTGCCCGGCGTGGTCGCCGACCGCGCCGAACAGCTCCAGCGCGCGCAGATAGTGCGTGCGGGCCGCGTCCGGACGGACCAGCCGGTCCTCGGCGAGCCCGAGGCCCCGGTGCGCCTCCGCCTGCCCGACCACATCGCCCCGGTGCCGGGCGGCCTCCAGGGCCACGGTGTGCGCGGCGGTCAGCGCCCGTCGGTTGCCGTGGCGGTCGAGATAGGTCGTCAGCGCGGCGGCGATCCGCCAGGTGTGGCTGTACAGGCCGGCCGCGGGCGCCTGCTCCACGGCCGCGAGCAGGACCGGAAGCTCGGCGGTGAACCAGGCCTGTGCCTGCCGGTGGCCGGACAACTCCTCGGCGGCGGCTCCCGGTCGGGCGGGCGGCAGGGGAGCGGGGCTGGGCCGGGGGGTCAGCAGCGCGTCCGCCCGGTGCGCGGTGTGCAGGTAGTGGTCGAACATGCGGTGCGCCGCGGCACGCCGGGTGTCGTCGCTGTCGTGCGTGGTGACCAGTTCGGCCGCGTAGGCGCGCAGCAGGTCGTGGAAGGCGTACCGGCCGGCGGGCTGTTCGGTGAGCAGATGTCCGCGGACCAGTTCGGCCACCAGCACGCGGGCGCGCGCGGCCGGTACGCCGGCCAGCGCGGCGACGGCCGGGAGCCCGGCGTCGGGGCCGGGGTGCAGGCCCAGTAATCGGAAGAGCCGGGCGGCATCCGGGCCGAGCGCCTGGTACGACCAGGAGAACACGGCCCGCACCTCGCTGCTCGCCTCGCCGCCGTCCAGGGCGTCCAGCCGCCGGTCGGCCAGGCGCAGTTCCTCGGCGAGGGCGGCCAGCGGCAGTTCGGGCTGTGCGGCGGCCCGCGCGGCGACGATGGCGAGCGCGAGCGGCAGGCCCGCGCACCGGCCGACGATCTCGCGGACGGCGTCGGGATCGGCCGTCACCCGCTCCACGCCGAGCCGGCGGACCAGTAACTCCCGGCCCTCCTCGGCGGCGAGCATGCCGACGGTCAGCAGCTGGGCCCCCTCGGTGGCCGCGAGACCGGTCAGCGATCTCCGGCTGGTGATCAGCGCCAGACATCCGGGTGCCCCGGGCAGCAGCGGACGGACCTGCTCGGCGTCGCGGGCGTTGTCCAGCACCACCAGCACCCGACGCCCGGCCAGCAGACTGCGGTACAGGCCGACCTGTGCCTCCAGCCCCGCGGGGATCCGGGCCGGTGGCACCCCCAGGGCGTCCAGGAACCCCCGTACCGCCTCGGCGGGGCTCATCACCGAACCGCCGGGCGCGAAGCCGCGCAGGTTCACGTACAACTGCCCGTCCGGGAACGATCGTTGGGCGCGCCGTGCCCAGTGCACGGCCAGCGCGGTCTTGCCCACCCCGGCCGTGCCCGACACCGCCGTGATCACCACCGCCGACGGCTGGTCCGCGGCCGAGGCGAGGGTGTCCTCCAGCTGGGCGAGCTCCGCGCCACGGCCGATGAACCCCCGTACTCCCATGGGAAGTTGGACGGGTGCGGTGCCCGGCCAGGCAGCGGCCGCGGCGGCCGGCCGGGGCGGGGCGGCGGCGGGGACCGGCACCGCGGACACCGGCCGTGCGACGGACTCGGCCAGGCCGCCCCGGAGGATCGCCTCGTGGACCTTGCGCAGTTCCGCACCGGGGTCGGTGCCCAGCTCCTCGGCGAGCCGCTTGCGGACGGCGGCGTAGCAGTCCAGTGCCTCGGCGCTGCGGCCGGCGGCGTGCAGCGCCCGCATCAGCGCCTCGGTCAGTGGCTCCACCAGCGGGTAGGCGTCGAGGAGTTCGGTCAGCGGGCCGATCACGGCGACGGGATCGCTGCCCCGCGACTCCGCCTGGGCCCAGGCCACCGCGGCGTCCACGTGCTGTCGTCGCCAGGCCTCGCGCACCTGTGCCGCCCACTGTCCGTCGAGTCCGGCCAGCGGTTCCCCGTGCCACAGCCCGAGCGCCTCGCGCAGCAGCGCCGCCCGCGCCCGGTCCGTCCGCCCCGGCTCCCGGGCCCGGCCCGCCAGTTGACGGAACCGGTGGATGTCCACCTGGTCCGCACGGGCCTCCAGCAGGTAGGCGCCGGAGCGGCGCACCAGACGCAACCGGGACGGTCCCGCGTCCTCGGTCTGCTCGCACAGCCGGCGCAGCCGGGCGACATGGGCGTGCAGCGCGCGCCGCGCCCCGTCCGGCGGATCGGTGCCCCACACTCGCCTGATCAGTGCGTCGGCAGGCACGGGCCGGCCGGTGTCCACCGCCAACGCGGCCAGTACGGTGCGCCGTTGCGGGGGCCCGACCTCGGTGGTCCGGCCCAGCACGGAGAGCTCAACGGGGCCGAGAAGGCGTAATTCCACCACGACATTCACACTCCCCGCACAGCTGTTCTTCACGCGATGCACACATTCTCGCGCCGGGCGACAACCTATCGACAACGTTCTCAGCCACACTCGAACCTCAGTCTGATGACGCGGACTTCAGTCTGCTGGGGCGTGGAGTCGCCACGCACGGCGGCGCACCGCACACGGGGAACGACGGGTACGCGAGTGCCGGTCGGGCGGTATACGGGGGAGAGACGTGACCGAACAACGGGGAGCCACAGCCACGAGAACGGCGGAACCACCGGTGGGAGGGCCGGACCGCCCGTACGAGCCGCGGACCCGGTACGCCGCACCACACCCGCCGGACGGCGGCGGACGCAGTGTGCTGGGGGGCGCCTTCGCGCTGCTGGGGGCGGTGGAACGGGCCGAAGAGGCCGGACTGACCAGGCTCGCGGCCGAGTGCGGCCTGCCCAAGACGACCGCGTACCGCCTGCTGGAGCAACTGGTCGAACTGGGCGCGGTCGAGCGGAGCCGCGGCGGTTATCGCATGGGGCCGCGGATCTTCCGGCTCGGGCAGGGCTGGCAGCCGTACCCGGGACTGCGCACCGCCGCCCGCGCACCGGCCCGGCGCCTCGCGCGCGTCACCGGCGCGACGGTGGGGCTCAACGTGCTTCGGGAGGGACAGACCCTGGTCCTCGACTGGACGCCCGGCGAGAGCGCGGGGACGGTCGGCCGATCGCTCGACACCGGGGTCTGGCCCTGGTTCACCGCTGCGGGCAAGGTCCTGGTCGCCGGGGCGGGGCCGCGGCTCCCGGCGGGCCCCATGCCGGCGTCCTGGCACCGGCAGGCCGAGGCGATCCGGGAGCGGGGCGCCGCCTTCGACCGGGAGGAGGTGGTGGCAGGCGTGTGCTGTGTGGCCGTGCCGGTGCACGGTCCGAACGGCGCGCCGCTGGCGTCCCTGTGCCTCGTGACCGATCCCGCGCACAGCCTGGAGCGGCTGGTGGGCGTCGTACAGCAGGCGGGAAGGATGATCGGCGCAGCCCTGCGCGGCCGGCGAACGCCTGGGGCGACTCCGGCCGAGGCCACCACCCACAGGTAACAACCAGGCCCCTCCGAAGAAAACGCCCCGTCGCTTCCCGGCCACCCGCCCTTGCCACGCTGAGCCAGTGTTGGCCATGGCTTTCCCCGTCGATCTACGCCGCTGCCAGGTTCTCGGCCTGGCCGGCACCGCGTTCCTCGCCCTGGGAGGTGAGACAGCCGGCGCCCTCCCGGTGGAGGACCTGCTCGCACCCAGCTCCGTGCAGGCGGCGTTCGGCCTGGTCGGCGTCTACTTCGGCGTCGTCCTGCTGATCGCGGCGTGGCTGCTGCTCGGCCGCCTCGTGCGCGGCGCGTCGCCGCCCACCCCGCGCCAGTTGCTGCTGGTCCTCGCGGTGTGGGCGGCCCCGCTGCTGCTCGCGCCCCCGCTGTTCAGCCGGGACGTGTACAGCTACCTGGCACAGGGCGCGATGGTCGACGCGCACATGGACGTCTACACGTCGGGACCCGCGCAGCTCGGCGGCCCGCTGGCCGGCGAGGTCGCGCCGGTGTGGCAGAACACCGCCGCCCCGTACGGCCCGGCGTTCATGGGCGTGGCCTCGCTGCTGTCCGGGCTGACCCGGGGCGAACTCCCGGCCGGACTCTTCGGGATGCGCCTGGTCGCCCTGTTCGGCGTCGGTCTGATGGCGGCCGCGCTGCCCCGGCTCGCCCGGCACAGCGGTGCCGACCCGGCCGCCGCGCTCTGGCTCGGCGCCCTCAACCCGCTGGTGCTGCTGCACCTGGTCGCGGGCGCCCACAACGACGCGATCATGCTCGGGCTGCTGGGCCTCGGCCTGGTCGCGGCGCTCGGCCGCTGGCCGGTCCTGGGAGCCGTACTGGTCACGCTCGCGGCGCTGGTGAAGGCGCCCGCCGCGCTCGGGCTGCTCGCCGTGATCGTCGTACAGGCGCGCAAGGGCCGCAGCCCCGTACGGGCCACCCTGACCACGGCGCTCGCGTCGGGGGCGACGACGGTGGCCGCGACGGCGGTGGCCGGGACGGGGTACGGGTGGATCAGAGCGCTCGACACGCCCGTCTCCGCGCACAACTGGGCGCTCAGCAGCCTGCTCGGCCGGGCCACCGGCGCGCTCCTCGAACACCTCGGCAGCGACCTGGCACCGTTGGCCGTGCCGGCCTGGCATCTGTTCGGGCTCGCGCTCACCGCGGTGACCGTGCTGCTGATATGGGTCCGGCTGCGGCCCCGCCCGGTCTACGCCCTCGGCCTGAGCCTGGCCGCGGTCGCCGCCTTCGGGCCGGCGATCCGCCCCTGGTACGCCATCTGGGGCCTGTTCCTGATCGCGGCCGCCGCGCCCAGCACCTCGGTACGGCACCGGGTGGCCGCCGCCACCGGGGTGCTCGCGCTCGCCGTGCTGCCCAGCGGCGGCCCCGCCGACCTCGGCCAGCTGGTCCTCGCCGTCTCCGGCGGGGTGCTCGGGGTGGTCGTGCTGTGGCAGGCCCACCAGGCCGCGCAGGCCCCGGCCGTGGGACGTACGGCATGAGGGGCCCGGGAGGACCTCGGACCGACCGGGGAAGGCTGCTGCTCGTCCTGGTCCTGGCCGCCGCCGTCACCGCGTTCACGGCCACCGTCCCGCTGCTGCGCGACTGGTTCGACCTGCGCGTCTACTACGGCACCGTGCACACCTGGGTGCACCACGGCGGGCGGATCTACGACTACCGGGTGCCCGGGACCGGGTACGGCTTCACGTATCCGCCGTTCGCCGCCGTCGGCATGCTGCCCATGGCCCTGGTCGGGCTGCACCTGGCCATCGCCGCCTCGCTGCTGCTGAACCTGGCCGCGCTGGCGTTCGTGCTGCGCGTCCTGGCCGGGCCGGGCTGGCGGCGCTGGGGCTGGTACCGCTGGGCGCTGGCGCTGTGCGCGCTGGCGCTGTTCGAACCGTTGCGGGACACCTTCAGCTTCGGCCAGGTCAACCTGGTCCTGCTCGCCCTGGTCCTGACGGACTGCTGTCTGCTGCGCAGCGGGCGGGGCCGCTGGGCCGGGGCCGGCATCGGACTCGCCGCCGCGATCAAGCTCACGCCCGCGCTGTTCATCGGCATGCTGCTGATCGGCCGCAGGTGGCGGGCGGCCGGCGCCGCCACGGCCGTGGCGCTCGCCGCGACCGCTCTCGCGGCCTGGGTCGACCCGAAGGCCTCCCGCTTCTACTGGACGGACGCGCTCTGGGACACCAGCCGGGTCGGCCGGCTCGACTACGTCTCCAACCAGTCGCTGCAGGGCGTGCTGGCCCGGCTCGGCCATCCGGACAAGCCGCTGTGGGCGACCGCGGTGCTGCTCACGCTGGCCGTGTGGGCGTGGCGGACCCGCCGGGCCGTGGCGGCCGGCGACTGGACGGCCGCCTTCGCGCTCACCGGTCTCGCGGCCTGCCTGGTCAGCCCGATCACCTGGGTGCACCACCTGGTGTGGGTGCTGCCGTCGTTCGCGCTGCTGGCCCGCGCCGGGCACCCGCGGATCGCGGGCGGCCTCTACGCCGTCATGTGCACCAGCGTGGTGTGGCTGTGGTTCGACGACGCGTCCGGCATCGACGGGTTCCTCGGCAGCAACCTCTACACCTGGATCACGCTGGCCCTGCTGCTGGGCCTGCCGGCCGGTCAGTCCCGTCCGGAGCGGTCGCCCCTGATCCGCAGCGCCAGGCTCACGGCGCCCGCGCCGAGCACCGCGAAGCCCGCGGCGATGGCGGTCTGCGACCAGTCGTCCTCGGGTGCGGTGGCCGCCGCCATCGGCACGGTGCTCGGCCCCGGCCGTGGCCGGGGCCTCGGCCGCAGACCGTCCAGCGAGCCCACCGGGTCGACCCGGCCCGCCGCCGCGAAGCCCCAGTCGAGCAACTGACGGGCCTCGTCGTACACGCCGCCGTCCTGCGGGTTGAGCACCGTCACCAGGAGGGTGCGCCCGCCCCGCCGGGCGGCGGCGACGAGGGTGTTGCCGGCGTTGCTGGTGTAGCCGTTCTTGATCCCGATCAGGCCGGGGTAGCGCCCCACACCGTCCTCGCCGGTCAGCAGCCGGTTGGTGTTCTCGATGCCGAACGACCAGCCCGCGCCGTCGGGGAATCGGGCCGCGGCGGTGGAGCAGTACCGCGCGAAGTCGGGGTTGCGCAGCCCCTCGCGGCCGAACACCGCGAGGTCGAACGCGGAGGACACCTGCCCCGGTGCGTCGTAGCCGTCGGGGGACTCGACATGGGTGTCCAGGGCGCCCAGCGAGCGGGCGTTGGCCTGCATCCGGGTGACGGTACGGTTCCAGCCCCCGTCGAGCGCGGCCAGCACGTGCACGGCGTCGTTGCCGGAGCTGAGGAAGACCCCGCGCCACAGGTCGGACACCCGGTAGGTGTGTCCCTCCTCCACGCCCACCAGGCTGCTGCCCTCGGCGACGTCCGCCAGTTCGGCGGGCGTCACCCGGTGCTGGAGGTCCGCGGGCAGGGCGGGCAGCACGGTGAGCGCGAACAGGGTCTTCAGGGTGCTGGCCGGCGGCAGCCTGCGGTGTGCCTGGTCCGCCGCCAGCACCTGGCCGGTGCCCGCGTCGGCGACCAGCCAGGAGAGCGCGGAGAGTTCCGGGAGTTGCGGGGCTCCGAGGTGCGGTCGCACCTGCGTGCCGGACCGGTAGAGCAGCGACGGGCCGGGTACCACCGCCCTCGGGGGCGGGGCCGGGGCCGGCGCCCCGGTGCCGGCGGCGGCCGTGCCGGGCGCCAGCGCCAGCAGGCCCGCCAGGCAGACGGAGCAGGTCGACACCGCCGCTCGCCGAGGGATGCGGTGAGAGAATCCGATCGTCATATGATCAACGTAGAAACGGGGGCGGTGTCCCGCGCGCTGCGTGGGCCGGTCGGACGCCGTGAGCAACCCGGATGCCGCACGCGCCCGGCTGGATGCCACGCCCGGCTCCGGTCCGAGCCGCCCGGCTCCGGTCCGAGCCGCCCGGCTCCGGTCCAAGCCGCCCGGCTCCGGTCCGAGCCCGTCAACGGACTCGTGCCGCTGGCGGCCCGCTCTCAGCCCGCCGGCAGGGTCGGCTGCACACGCCGCAGGAAGGCCGCGTTGTCCGGGGTCTCCCGCAGCCGCTCCAGGAGCGTCTCCAGGCCGCTCGGGGTGCCCTCCCGGCTCTGCAGGGCCCGGCGCAGTCCGCGTACGGCGGTCAACTCGGCCGGGTCGAGCAGGAGTTCCTCGCGACGGGTGCCGGAGGGGGTGATGTCCAGGGCCGGGAAGACCCGCCGGGAGGCCAGCTCGCGGTCCAGGCGCAGCTCCATGTTGCCGGTGCTCTTCAGCTCCTCGAAGAAGTAGCCGTCGGCCCGGGAACCGGTGTCCACCAGGACGGTCGCCAGGATGGTCAGCGAGCCGCCCTCCTCGGCCTTGCGGGCGGCGCCGAAGAACCGCTTGGGGCCGAGCAGCGCGCCGGCGTCGACACCGCCGCTGAGGGTACGGCCGTTGGAGGCGGCCGCGTTGTTGTGGGCCCGGCACAGCCGGGTCAGGGAGTCCAGGAGGATGACGACGTCCCGGCCGTCCTCGACGAGCCGCTTGGCGCGCTCGACCACGAGTTCGGCGAGGGCGATGTGTTCCCTGGCGGGTCGGTCGAAGGTGGAGGCGTACACCTCGCCGCGCACCGAGCGCCGCATGTCGGTGACCTCCTCGGGGCGCTCGTCGAGCAGCAGCACCATCA
Organism: Streptomyces fuscichromogenes; assembly: GCF_014645815.1. Lineage (GTDB taxonomy): Bacteria > Actinomycetota > Actinomycetes > Streptomycetales > Streptomycetaceae > Streptomyces > Streptomyces fuscichromogenes. The sequence continues at coordinate 199,349 of NZ_BMML01000007.1, forward strand.
GGTGGCACTCCGGGTGGTTGCCGGCGACGGCGGCCGCGAACTGCTGGAGCAGCACGGTCTTGCCGGTCTTCGGCGGGGCCACGATCAGTCCGCGCTGCCCCTTGCCGACCGGCGCGAACAGGTCGGCGACCCGTCCGGCGAGCCCGGCAGCGGGGTGTTCCAGGCGGATCCGCTCGTGCGGGTGCAGCGGGGTGAGATCGCGGAAGTTCCGGCGTCCGCGCAGTTCCCCGGGCGGACGGCCGTTGACGCGCGTGATCTCGGTCAGGGTGCGCCGGTCGCCGCGGACGCCCTCGACGAGGTCGCCCTTGCGCAGGCCGTGACGGCGGATCAGCGCCGGGGGGACCTGGAGGTCGGCGGGGGAGGACAGGCAGTCGGGGGCGCGCAGTTGGCCCTTCCCGCCCGGGTCGATGTCGAGGACACCGGTGACGGGCCGGCCCGCGGCTCCGTCCCGCTGCTGTACGGGGGGTTCGAGTGTGGTGGTCATGAGAGGTGGTCCTTTCGAGGACGGAAGACATGAAGGAAGGGGGGAGTGGGCCGCGAGCGGGAGGGGCGGATGCGCAAGCCTCCGTGCGGCGCGGAACGACACCTCGGAAACGGCGGAGAGGCCCAGGTCACGAGGTGGTGCTGAGAAGCCGACGGCCGGTCGGGAAACGACGGGCGAAACGGCTGGAGGAGTGGAACCGGCACTGGGCGCCCGACAGCGGGGCGGCCACACGTGCTGATCGCACTATACCCAGGATTCCGGTATCGTCAACATGACCCCTCCTGCCGATATTCCCGCCCGGCCCCGCCCCCGGCCGACCCGCCCCGACGCCGTCCGTCGGCTCTCCTCCCGGCCCCGGCGCCCGCGGCGCATACCAGCCATACGAACCCCCGATGGCGTTTCGCTGACGCATTTCTTGTTCTGGCCAAAGGCCCTACCTACGCTTCCACCACCGCACTTCGGCGGCATGGACAAGGGGCTTGGCAATCATGGGTCGACTGGCCGGGAAAATCGCTTTCATCAGTGGAACGGGGGCTGGAATCGGCCGGGCCGCGGCACAGGTGTTCGCGGCGGAGGGGGCCACCGTATTCGGTTGCGACATCGATGAGACGAGCGCCGCGGAAACGGTGGAACTCGTCGAGAAATCCGGCGGTGTGATGCGTTCCCTGGCGCCGGTCGACCTTTCCACCGAGGCCGGGGCGCGGGAGTGGATCGAGGCCGGGATCGCGGAGTTCGGCGGGATCGACATCCTCTACAACAACGCCTCCGCCCTGCGCAACGGTCCCTTCGAGACGATGCCCGCCGAAGACTGGTACTTCACCATCAGGAACGAGCTGGACATCCCCTACTTCTGCACGCAGGCGGCCTGGCCGCATCTGATCGCCCGCGGCGGCGGAGCCGTCCTGAACGTCGCCTCCGTGGCCGCCGTACGCGGCGCGCCGTTCATGCCGATGGTCCCGCACGGCGCCGCCAAGGGCGGGGTCCTCGCCATGAGCAAGCACCTGTGCGCGGCCGGCGCCCCGCACCGCATCCGCGTCAACACCATCGCCCCCGGCATGACCCGCACCGCGGCCACCGCACCCTTCCTCGACGACCCGGACGGCCCGAAGGCGCAGCTGGAGGCGCGGATCCCGGTCGGCCGGGTCGGACAGCCCGAGGACATCGCCCGTGCGGCGGCCTTCCTCTGCTCCGACGAGGCGGCCTTCGTCAACGGCGCCGACCTCATGGTCGACGGCGGCGACAGCGCGATGGCAGGCTGAGCGGGGATGGACGCACGACTCGACCACGTGGGTGTCAACGTACGCGACCTGACCGCCCAACTCGCCTGGTATCAAACGGTTTTCGGTCTGAAGACCGTATTCGAGTTCCATCTCGACCACACCGGTCTGGCCGGTGTCGTCCTGGAACACCCGCACGGCTGGCGACTCGAACTGCTCGCCAGGCCCGGGTCCGCGCCCGGCCTCAGGGCGCCGGACCCGATGACCGCCGTCCTCACCGAGGGGTACGGGCACTTCGCGGTCACCACCCCCGAACTCGACCCCGTGTACGCCGCGTTGGTGGCACACGGAGCGGGCGAGGTGCTCGCCCCCGGCCCGTCCCCCGAAGCCGGGGTGCGGATGGCCTGGGTCAAGGACCCCGAGGGAAACCTCATCGAACTCATAGAGCGCGGCACCACTGTTGAACCGTGAGACGGAGTACGGAATGACCGACGCTGTGAAGAAACTGGACGTGGGCACACTCGTGGCCTGCTGTCTGGCAGTCGCCGCCGCGCAGCTGTGCATTACCGTCCCCTCACCCATCAACGGGGAGATCCAGAGTGCATTCGGAGCCTCGGGATCACAGGTCGCCTGGGTCACCTCCGCATTCATTCTGCCCACCGCGATTCTGGAACTGAATTTCGGTGTGGTGGGCGACCTGTTCGGCCGGAAGCGGCTGCTGGTCCTCGGCGGATTCGTGCTGGCAACCGGTGAACTCCTCAACGCCACCTCGCAGAACATCACCATGCTCTGGATCGGCCAGGCACTCGCCGGTATCGGCGCCGCCGCGCTCTTCCCCAGCTCCCTCGCCGTGATCGCGGCCGCGACGCCCGAGCAGAAGGACCGTGCCAAGGCGGTCTCGACCTGGGCGCTGAGCATCTCCCTCGCCTCCGCCGTGGGCCCGCTGTCCTCGGGCATCCTGGCCACGGCCGCCGACTTCCGCTGGGCGTTCGTGCCGCCGGTCGTCCTCGGCGTCGTCGTCGGTTTCGCCTGCTGGGCCCTGGTCACCGACTCCAGGGCGCCCGAGGGCCGTGCTCTGGACTGGCCGGGCCAGATCAGCATCGCCGTCGGCCTGACCGCCCTGCTGTGGGGCATCATCGAGGGCGGCGACCGCGGCTGGAGCAGCCCCTCGATCGTCTTCGCGCTGACCCTCGCCGCCGTGGCCCTGGTCGGCTTCGTGTTGGCGGAGCGGCGCGCCGCGTCCCCGATGTTCAACCTGGAGCTGCTGAGGATCCCGTCCTTCGCGGCTGCCGCGGTGGTCGCGCTTACCGGCATGTTCGGCTTCATCGGCACCGCCTACTGCGTCTCCATCCGGCTCGGCGCGGTGATGCACCTCAGCGCCCTGCGTGCCGGCCTGCCGTTCGTGATCCTCCAGCTGATCCCGCTGCTGCTCGCGCCGGTGCTCAGCAGGATGCTCACCCGCGTCGAGGCGCGCTGGCTGCTGATGGGCGGCCTGCTGCCGATGGCCGCCGGCCAGTTCTGGATCGCCGCGCTGCCCATCACCACCACCTCCCTCGCGGCCTTCATCGGCCCGGTGCTGCTGCTCGGCGTCGGCTTCATCTGCGTGGTCTCCTCGCTGACCTCGGCCGCGGTGAACGCCGTGCCGATCGAGATGACCGGCATGGCGAGCGGCGCGACCAGCCTGGTCCGCGAGTTCGGCCAGGGCCTCGGCCCGGCCGTGATCAGTACCATCGCGATGAGCGCGGCCTCCTCCGCGCTGGTCGGCAAGCTGAGCGGCTCCGACGCCGGTATGGAGGCCGCGGCCGGTCCGCTCGCGGTGGTCAACGCGGGCAGCGACAGCGCCCGGGCCGCCGCGCAGGACGCCCTCGCGCACGGCATGGCCCTGGGCGTGGTGATCTGCGGCTGCGCCTCACTGCTCGGCGCGCTGGTCACCCTGCTGCTGGTCCGCAAGAACACCGGACGGGCGACGGCCCAGGCGCCGGTGCAGCCGGCATCCGCCTGATCCGCCTTCACGCACGCCCCGGCCCGGGGCGGCTCCCTCGGCTGAGCCGGGGCCGCGAAGTCCGCGGCGGTTCGGCAGCGCCCCAGGGGCGCGGGGAACTGCGCGACCAGCCACGACGGCGCCGCAGCCGGCACAGCGCCGCAGCCGGCACAGCGCGGCACCTCCGGCGGAGCGCTCAGCGCCGGACCGGTGCGAACCGTGCCCGCAGGCCCGCCGGCGCGAGTCTGCCCATGAACTCCGGGACCACCGAGAAGGCGTTGGGTGACTCGACGGTGAAGCGCTGCGCGAGTCGCGAGGTGGCCAGGGTGAGCTGCCGCACGGCCAGCGTCGAACCCAGGCAGACCCGTGGCCCGGCACCGAACGGAAGGCAGGCCGCACCGGGTGCCGGCCGGCCGGTCAGCCATCGGTCGGGGTCGAACTCGTCGGGTCGCCGCCACCACCGGGGATCGCGGTGGATCAGGTAGGCGTTGAGCAGTACGTCGTCACCGGGGTCGAGCGACCAGTCGCCCAGAGCCGTGGCCGTACCGGCGGTGCGGGTCATCAACCACGCGGGCGGATACAGCCGGAGCGTCTCCCGGACCACCGCCTCGGCCAGCGGGAGCCGCGCCGCCGCCGACGGGGCCGCCGCCGACGGGGCCGTCGTAGACAGGGCGTCGTCGCCCGTCGGCCGGTCCGCCTCGTCGCGCAGGTCACCGGCGACCCGGGGCCGGCGGGCGAGTTGCCACACGACGGAGGTCAGCGCGGCGGCGGGCACGCCGTGGCCGCCCATGAGGATGCTGTGGAGGGTCGAGGCCACGGTGTCGTCGGGCATGGCCGGCTCGGCGTCGAGCAGAGACCCCAGCAGGTCGTCCGGGGCCGCCGTGGCACGCGATGCCCGCCGCTGCCGGACGATCCCGGTCAGCACGTCGGTCAGGCGCCGGGCGGCCTGGAAGAAGTGCCGATGGCGGGGGATCGGCAGCCAGGCGGGGAACTCGTAGGACGACTCCGTGAACGGCTGGGTGGCGTGGATGATCTCGTCGAGCAGGACGGGGACACCGGCGGAGTCCGCCCCGAAGCAGTAGTCGGCGATGGCCCGGGCGGTGAACGCGCGCATCGTGGTGAGCACGTCGGTCTCCCGGCCGGCCGTGTCCGCCAGGACCGAGTCCAGGATCTCGACGGTCCGGTCGTCGGAGGCGGCCGCCGCGGAGCGGTTGAGGCCCGGCCACGCGGCACGGCGTGCGGACATCCACGCGGTGGCCTGCGCGGCGGCCTCGTCGAGGTCCCGCCGCATGTCGAAGGGGGCGAGCTCGGTCACGAAGCCGTGGCCGGTGCGGGCGAGGACGTCGTGGGCGAGGTCCGGGTCGATGACGAACACCGTCTGTTCGTCGTAGGAGAAGACGTCACCGTACTCGCGGTGGCAGCGGCGCAGGAAGCCGATCCGGTCGGCCTCGTACGCGCGGGTGTTGCCCGTCAGCCAGTGCCCGCGCGGACCCGGGGGCCGGCCGAGCGTCTCGCGGCGTGCCATCCGGCCTCCCCAGGGGATCGCAGGACCCCTCGCACGGGATCCTGCGACCGGTGTTCTTCCACTGTTTCCGGTGGATGTGGCTCTGCAGGAAGCGGGGTCGGGCTACCGGAGCTGGTAGGGCCAGTACGGGTAGCGGCCGCTGACCCGCTTCCTGCCCACCAGGCGGGCGACCAGGCGTCGTGTCCGTTTCATGAACACCCCCATTGCCATCTGGGCGAATATTTGTCCGATCGTGGCACGGCTGCTCGCGGGCGGGCAATATGCCGGGTCGAGGTTCCTCCGGCGGTGGCGATAGAAACTGATGGTGAGTCAGTTGGGGTCTCCCGAACCTCCTGAGCCCCTGGGCCGACACGGGTCCTGGCGGGCGGGTCCCGGGTTTGCGGCGGATGTCCGCAATCCATAACGGTCCTGGCCGGGACGGGACTTGATGTCTGGTTATGCCTTATCTTCACGACATGTCCACGCCACCGCAGCAGCCCCCTTCCGTGCCGGGGCCACCCGATCCCGCCCCGCAGGACACCGTCGCCGCCCCGCAGCCGCCCGCGCCGCAGCAGCAACAGCCGCCCGCGGTCCCGCCGCAGCCGACCGCGTACCCGTATCCGCACCCGCAGTCGCCACCCCCGTCGCAGCCCAACCCCTATGCTCAGCCCACCGTGCCGCAGCAGGGCAACCCCTATGCGGTGCAGCCCGGTTACGGCTATCCGCCGCCGGTCGCACCGCCGCCGGCCACCGGCGGGAACGCGGTCGGCAGAGCCGTGCTGTGGGCCGTCGTGGGAGCGGTCGTCGCCTCCGCGGGGTGGGCGGCCGGCCTCTTCCTGACCGGGGGCCTCGGCGCCGGTGCGGACCTGCGCGGCTACCGCGCGCCCGCCAACCTCTGCTCCAGCGCGGACTACTCGTCGTTCAAGGACGAGTACCCCGTGGCCGACTCGGCCCCGACCAAGAACGCGATGAAGGACCCGGCGCTGGACGAGAGTTACTGCAGCCTCAGTCTCAAGAAGACCAGCTCCAGCTACGGCGACGCCTACCTCACCATGCAGGTCGACCTGCACAGGAAGACCGACCCGGCACCGGAGTTCACGGCCACCTGGAAGAACTACGGCGACAGCCACACCGATTACGACGTGTCGCCCGTCCAGGGCATCGGCGACGAGGCCTACCTGGTCACCCAGGACACCAGCAACGGCTCCACCACCACCGGCTCGCGGTACGCCACCCTCGCGGTACGGGACGGCTGGATGACGTACACCATGTCCTACAGCGCGTACCTCTCCACGTACGACAGCGACACCGACCCGCCGACCCTCGACTCCGTGACCGGCTGGCTGAAGACCGACACCAAGTCCACGCTGGAGCAGCTCAAGGACTGACGCTCAGCCCCGGTCGAGGGCGTCGGTGATCGCCTTCACCGGGCCGTGCGCCGAGTAGCCCCCGTCGACGGTGATCTCCGCGCCGTTGACGTACGAGGCCTCGTCGGAGAGGAGATAGACGACCAGCGGCGCCACCTCGTCGACGGTGCCCGGTCGGCCCTGGGGGGTCATGGCGAGGTGGGCGGCGACGAACACCGGGTCGGCGGTGGCCATCAGCGGGGTCTCGATGTAGCCGGGGTGGACGACGTTCGTACGGATACCGCGCGGGGCCAGCTCCAGGGCCGCCACCTTGGACAGGCCCCGCAGCGCCCACTTGCTCGTCGTGTACGCCACCGCGTGGTGTGCGGTGAGCCCGGCGACCGAGCCGACGTTCACGATCGAGGAGCCGGCCGGCATCAGCGGGGCGAGGGCCTGGATGCCGAGCAGGGCGCCGGTGGTGTTCACGGCGAAGGCCCGGTTCCAGTCCGCGAGTGCGACCTGACCGAGCCGGCCCCGCATCGGGATGCCGGCGTTGTTCACCAGCCCGTGCACGGCATCGAGGGAGGCCGCCAGGGCCGCCCAGTCGTCGGGCGAGGACACGTCCAGGTGCACGTACCGGACGTCGAGGCCGTCGGCGCGCAGGCCCGCGGCGAGCTTCTCACCGGCCTCGTCCAGCACGTCCGTCGCGATCACCGTCGCGCCCTCCCGGGCGGCCGCGGCGGCCTCCGCGGCGCCCTGGCCCTGTGCGGCTCCGGTGACGACGACGGTACGGCCCGCCAGGCGCGTGCGGCTCACGGCATCCTCCAAGGGGGTACGGGAGAGGGTCTCCCGTCCACGCTAGGAAGCGGCGGACAGCTCCGGAAACGCGCTCTCGGGATGGGTGGCATCCACGTCGGCGATCTCCGGCGGCTCCTCCTCACCGAACGCCTCCGCGCCGAACGCCTCCGCGCCCCGTGCCTCCGCGCCCCGTGCCTCCGCGCCCCGTGCCTCCTCGCCCAGCTCCGCCCCGACCCTGCGGACCGTGTCCCGCAGCCAGCGGTGCGCCGGGTCGGCATGCCGGTTGTGGTGCCAGTACATGGCCTCCACCAGCGGCACGTCCGGGAACGGCGCCGGTACGACCGCACAGCGCGCGAAGCCCTCGTAGCGGCGGGCCAGCCGCTCCGGGACCATGGCGACCAGGTCCGTACCGCTCACCAGGAACGGCAGCACGCTGAAGCCGGGCGTGCTGACCTGCACCTTCGGGGTGATACCGAGGGTCTCCAGCTGGCGCTCGGCGGGGGTGTGGCTCTTGCCGATGGCGCAGGCCGCGTGCGGCATCTCCGCGAGGTCGCGCAGGGTGAGCCGGCCGTTCACCAGGCGCGGGTTGTCCGGGTCGACGATGCACACGAACCGGTCGTGCATCACGGCCTCGCTGACCCCGGGCAGCTGGTAGCCGAGCGGCACGATCATGAGGTCGTGGCAGCGCAGATGCGTCTCCGTCTCCAGCTGCCCGTCCACGATCGGATGGAAGTCGATCCGCACGCCCGGTGCCTCGGCCGCGATGACCCGCAGCAGCGGCTCCACGAACACCGTCATCACGTAGTCCGACATGACCACGGAGAACCGCTGGCGGCTGCGCCCCGGGTCGAAGTGCCGGGTCAGCGACAGCGCCTCCTCGGCCTTCTGCAGGGAGCCCTGGACCACCGGCAGCAGCCGCTCCGCGAGCGGCGTCAGCTCGTACTCGCGGCCCACCCGGATCAGCAGTTCGTCGTTGAAGTGCCGGCGCAGCCGCGCCAGCGAGCCGCTCATCGCCGACTGGCTGGTGGACAGCCGTACACCGGCGTGAGTGACGTTCTTCTCCTCCAGGAGCGCTTCCAGTGCCACCAGAAGATTGAGATCGATCGCTCCGAGACCCACGAGTGTCCCCTTCCGGCCGGCCACGTCCTTGAAGCTTCGGTGAAACGCGAGGTTAACCAGCGGACGGCCGTCGAGGAAGGGGGTCGGGGCGACTCTCAGGAAGATGCGATGCCAGGCATTCCGGCACCGGATACCCGCAGGTGGGGGGCGTGGGCACACCACAGGCCCCCCACAGCTTCGGATGCTAGGGGCGCGGCGTGCGACCCCTCTTGCGGGCCCGCGGAAGGTAGGCGTCCGTGCGCCCCGGCACGATCCGGTTGGACAGCGTGCCCAGCCGCTCCACCTCCAGTGTCACCTGGTCGCCGGGCTTCAGCGGGGGCGGGGTGCGCTCCCCGAGCCGTCCCCAGAACTCCGCCAGGGCTCCCCAGCCGCAGGTGCCCGAGCCGAGGATGTCACCGGGGCGCACCCAGGCGTCCCGGCTGGCGTAGGCGATCATCTCCTCGAAGGTCCAGGAGACGTTGGCGAGGGTGTCCCGGCCGATCAGCTCGCCGTTCAGGGTGACCGTCATCTCCAGGTCCAGGAAGCCGTCCGCGTCCCGCCGGTCCTCGACCTCGTCGGCGGTGACCAGGCAGGGGCCGAGCGTGTTGGCGAAGTCCTTGCCCTTGGAGAAGCCCAGGCCCAGGTTCTTCTCCGGCTTCTGCAGATCACGGGCCGACCAGTCGTTGAAGACCAGGTAGCCGACGATGTGGTCCCTCGCCTGTTCGGGGGTGAGGTCCCGGCCGCCGCGGCCGATGACCGCGCCGACCTCCAGTTCGAAGTCCAGCACCGAGCAGCCCGCCGGGACCGGCACGTCGTCGTGGGCGCCGTAGGCCGCGTGCGGGTTGGTGAAGTAGAAGTTGGGCGCCCGGTACCACTCCTCCGGGACGTGCTCCAGGCCGTCCAGCGACTTCGACACGCCCTCGATGTGCGCCTCGAACCCGACGAAGTCCCGGATGGACGGCGGCTTCAGCGGCGGCAGCAGCCGCACCTGATCCACCGTCAACTCACTTGGCGTTCTCAGGGCTTCCAGGCCGGCCGCGGACAGCACGCCCGCCTCGACGAGCGTCAGGACACTCACCCCGTCGGGCAGCGGGTGGATCACCCCGTCCCGCACCGCACCGGCGCGCTCCTCGCCGTCGTGCTCGTAGGTCGCGAAACGCATGGCTCACTCTTCCCAGTGGTTGGTGTTGGTGACGGTCCCGGCGCTCAGATGGCCGGCGAACACGCCCTTGGGGTCGTAGGCGCCCCGGATCCCGGCCAGCCGCCGCCACTGCTCGTCACCCATGAACCTCAACTGCCGTACCGTGAAGTCGGAGTCGCCGAGATACTGGCCCGCGGTCACCGGCTGCATCTGCGCCATCGCCTCGTCCAGCCAGCCGCGCAGCTCCGCGTCCCGCCCGGGGGCGTCGTGCACGACATAGGTGGCGCAGTAGATCTCCGACTGCAACGAGAAGGCCATGTCGGGCAGTTGTCGCAGCGGTGCCATGGAGAACCAGATGGTGAAGGTCTGCCGGGTCGGGTGTTCGGTGAACGCCTTGCGGATCGCCGGGACCACCTCCGCGGCGGTGCCGGTCAGCCAGGCGTTGTCGACGAGGTAGCGGTGGCCTTCGGGATTGGCGGTGCGCTGCCCGGCCAACTGCTCGGCGAGCGTGGTGGGTTGCGCCTCGACACGGAACAGGGCCCGGTCCGCGTAGGGATTGGCGTGCAGCGGGGCGAGTGCCTCGGCCGCCTCCTCGGGGGTGTCGGTCATCGAGACACCGGTCACCAGCAGCACCGGTCCGCCGAGGTCGGGCGGGGTCTGGGTGAGGGCGACGATCTCCACCAGGTCGGATACCGTGTGGTGGGTGTCGTGCAGCCAGGTCATGACCTCGTCGAAGAGGTCGAGCGGATAGGCGTGCACGGTGTGCGCGAGATGCCGGGGGAGCGGGCGGGTGCGCAGATGGAAGCGGGTGACGACGCCGAAGAAACCGGGGCCCGCCCCGCGCGCCGCCCAGAACAGGTCGCTGTGCCGCGTCTCGTCGGCACGGACCAGCTCACCGTCGGCCGTGACGACGTCGATGGCCACGATGTTCTCGGCCGCCCAGCCCCAGCCGCGCGCGTTCCAGCCCTGCCCGCCCTGCAGCAGAAAGCCGCCGATGCCGACGGACGGGCAGTGCCCGCCGTTGAAGAACCGCCCGAACTCGCCGAGGAACGGATTGAGTTCGTCGCCGCCCTTGACGCTGGGGGTGGCCGTGACGATCGAGGTGTCCCCGTCGTACGCCATCTCGCGGAAGTCACCGAGGTCGATCAGCAGCGCGTCCCGGCGGACCGACCAGGCGGCCCAGCTGTGCCCGCCGGAGCGGACGGCGACCTGCCAGCCCTGTTCCAGGGCGAGCCGTACGCCCTCGACGACATCCTGCTCGGTGGCCGCCCGCAGTACGGCGGCGGGTGTGCGGTCGGCCGGGCGGCGGGCGTTGAAGACCCTGCCGTACACGGCCTCCTCGAAGTCCTCGTCACCGGGGAGGTGGAGGCTGCCGGAGAAACGGTCGGTGTTCACGGGGCGGCTCACTTGACTGCGATGGGGTTGACGGGGGTACCGGCCGCTCCGCTCCCCGGCAGGGGTGCCGCGACCAGCAGGAACTCGTAGACACCGTCGGCCGCGCAGTCCTCCGCGAGGGCCTCCAGGTCCCACTGCTCGCCCAGCGGCAGGCCCAGGTGGGGGGCGGCGATCCGGTGCAGCGGCGCGGCCGCCGGCTCGGCGAACCCGGACGGCCGCACCTCCAGGCCCCAGGTGTCGGTGGCGACGGCCGCGATCTCCGTGCGGTGCAGCCAGCCGAGGGTGGTGAAGGACAGGCCGGGCGCGTCCCCGCTCACGTACCCCTCCCATGCGCCGAGCCGACGAACGCGGCCGAGCTGTCCGGTACGGACGAGGACGATGTCACCCCGGCGCACACTGGAGGTGGCACCCTGCGCCTCGACGGTGTCCCGCAGGTGCTCCTCCGATATCGGGTAGCCGTCGGGGAGTTCCCCCCTCGCGTCGCCGACCGCCCGGCCGACGTCGAGCAGCACCCCACGGCCGGTGAAGGCGTCGCGCAGCTGCTCGACGCCGGTCACGCCGTCGCCGTCGTAGTCGGTGCCGGTGCCCGTGCTCGAACGGCCGTGCCAGGACTGGTCGGTGGCGTCACCACGGCCCAGCCCGTCCCATCGGGTGCCGGCCCGGCGACCGTGCTCCGCACCGGGCGCGTCGAACTCGTGGGCCAGCGAGAAGCAGTGGCCGCGCCGGACCAGACCCGCCGCGTGCGCGCGGATCGCGTCGTCGATGAAGTTGAGCGTGCCCAGCACGTCCGCCGCACCCCAGCGGCCCCGGTCGCGGTAGGCGGCGCGGGCCTTGGCCAGCTCTTCCTCAAGGGGACCCAGGGTCATCGGACATGTCCTTTCAGCAGCAGGTCCAGGGCGTTGCCCCCGGCGATCGCGTCCCGTGCGGCCGGGTCGAGACCGGCCGCGTCCAGACGGGCCACCGGATCGGTCACACCCATGTCGAAGGGGTGGTCGGTGCCGAGCACCACCCGGTCCGCACCCACCTCCTCGACCAGATGGCGCAGCGCGCGAGGCGTGTAGACGAGCGCGTCGAACCACATCCGCCGCAGATAGCTGCTGGGCGGCTCGGCACAGCCGCGCGCGTCCGGCCGGACCCGCCAGGCGTGGTCGGAGCGGCCGATGTACGTCGGCAGATAGCCACCGCCGTGCGCGGCCACCAGCTTCAGTCGCGGGAAGCGGTCCAGGACCCCGGTGAAGATCAGGTGGGAGAGCGCGACCGTGGTCTCGGTGGGCTGGCCGACCGTGTTGCCGAGATAGTTCGAGGCGAGCCGCTCGCCGAGCGAGCAGCCCCAGGGGTGGACGAAGACGACCGCGCCCAGCTCCTCGGCCTTCAGCCAGACGTCGTCGTGCGCCGGGTCCGCCAGCTCGTGGCCCTCGACGCTGGTGGAGACGCTGATGCCGTACAGGCCCAGCTCGGTGACCGCCTGGTCCAGCAGGGCCACCGCGAGGTCCGGGTGCTGCAGCGGTACCGTGCCGAGGCCGTGGAGCCGGCCGGGCGCGGCGGCGCAGTGCGCGGCCACCGCCTCGTTGACGGTCCGGGCCAGTCGCACCGCGAGGCCGGGGCCGGCCCAGTAGTGGTGCATGGGCATCGGGCCGACCACCTGGAGATCGACGCCCATCGCGTCGAGGTCGGCGAGCCGCACGTCCACATCCGTCAACCGCCCCGCCAGACGCCGGAGCTGGGCCCGGTTGGCGGCCAGCGACTCGGGCGAGTGGGCGCGCTGCTCGGCGGCCAGCTCGGCCGCGAAGCCCCCGGTGCCGGCCACCAGGGCATCCGCCTCCGGCACCGCGAGATGGCCGTGGAAGTCGACGACGGGCGTGCTCACGCGGCCACCGTCAGGGAAGCGAGGGTCTCCGACATGATCCGGGCCGGGTCGGCGCCCGGGGTGTCCGGGTGGATCTCCCAGTCGGCGAGCTGCAGGGAGTTGTCCAGCACCATGCGGACGCGGGGCAGCCGCCGGGCCATGAACCGGGCCAGCGCCCGGTCCACCGGCTCGTCGGCGGTGACCAGCTCGGCCAGCAGCACCGCGTCCTCCATGCACATCGCGGCACCCTGCGCGATCAGCGGCGGACAGGCGTGCGCCGCGTCACCGATCACCATGGCCCGGCCCCGGTGCCAGTCCTCGTCGACCAGCACCGCCTCGATCCAGCGGTAGTCCACCGCCGTGTCGTCCGGCAGCGAGGCAAGTATCTTCCCCCAGGTGCCGCCGTACCCGGCGCCGCGCTCGCGCAGCAGGTCCAGCGAGGCGCGCGGACCGATCAGCGAGGCGTCCAGGTTCTCGTCGAGGAGGTAGGCGTAGCACTGGTCGTCGGAGATCGGGCTGTAGCCGGCCTTGTAGCGGGGACCGCCGTAGTACACCTCGGCGCAGTCCATCTCCGCGGGCCGCCGCGCGACCACCCGGAAGATCGACATGCCGACCGGGCGGGGCCTGGTCGTGATGCCGATGAGCGCGCGCATCGCCGAGTTGATGCCGTCCGCGCCGACCACCAGGTCGTAGCGGCCGGCGGTGCCGTCGGTGAAGTCCACGTCCACATGCCCGGCCGCCTGGTCCAGCGTGCGCACGCTCAGGCCCAGACGGACGGTGACCCCGTGCGCGTACACCGCGTCGCACAGCGCGTTCTGCAGGTCCGAGCGGAGCGCGCCCGCCGTGGAGGGCAGGTCCGCGCCGCCGGTGTGCGGGGTCTCCAGCTCGGTGATCAGACCGCCGTCGGCCCGGCGCAGCCGCATGAGGTCGAACGGCACCGCCCGAGCCAGCACCCGGTCCAGCACGCCGACCGAACGCAACGCCTTGAGCGCGTTGCCCTGGATGGTGATGCCGTGGCCCACCCCGAACCACTGGGGCGAGACCTCGGCGAGCTCCACCTCGACCCCGCGCTGGGCGAGGGCGAGACACAGCACGCTTCCGGTGATGCCGCCGCCGACGACGAGCACCTTGTTCACGGGCATGGGCGATCCTTGCGAAAGTAGAAAGACAGACGGTGGGGGTCAGCAGCTCTCAGCCGGTGAACCGGGGAGCCAGCTCGCGGTAGTGCTCGACGGCCGGCGGCGCCGCGAAGAACGGGCCGACCAGGGCCCGCCAGCGCGCGAACCGCTCCGACTCCCGGAAACCGACCGTGTGCGCCTCGACCGACTCCCAGCCGACCAGCAGCAGGAAGGTCCGCGGCCGCTCCACGCAGTGCAGCAGCTCGGCCCAGCGGAACCCGTCCGCCTCGGCGAGCACCGCACGGGCCTTGCCGAAGACCTCCTCGAATTCCGCTTCCCGGCCTTTCTCGACGGACAGCTCGGCGTGCTCGACCACCACGGTGCGCTCCTCGGGTTCGGGGTGGCATCGAGCCTGATCGGCGGTAGGTACCGGGTCAACGGATCGAGTCATCGACAAGGGGGACGTCATCCATCCCCGACGGCGATGGCGGTCCCGCGCCGCGCAACCGCACATCGGCGCAGGCCGCGGCGGAGTGCGCGGGCGATGGCAGCCATCGTGAACGGCCATTTCCGCCGACCGGGCGCGATGCCTAGCGTCGAGGACGAGCCCCCACCCGTACGAGGAGAGCCGCCCGTGCCCGAACCTTCCCCCGCCCACGCCGGACCCTTCGCGCTCGGCACCTTCAGCGGCGGCGCAGCCGCCTTCCCCGGCCTGGTCGCCGGCGCCCGGGTCCGTGACCTCTCCGGCCTGGTGGCCTCGGTCCGCGCGCTGGTCGAGGACTGGGACACCTGGCTGCCCCGCCTGCACGAGCTGGCCGCCACCACCGACGGCAGCTGGCACAACCTGGCCGACCTGCGGGTCCTGACGCCGATCGAGCCGGGCCAGATCCTGCAGAGCGGCGCCAACTACCGCAAGCACGTGGTCGACCTGGTCGCCGCCGAGAAGGAGAGCGTGCACGGCGCCACGCCCGAGGAGGCCCGCGCCGACGCCGAGCAGATGATGGACGAACGGAGCCGCAACGGGGTCCCGTACATCTTCCTCGGCTCACCGCGTGCCCTGTGCGGGCCGTACGACGACATCGTGCTGCCCGCGCTCGGCGAGCAGCACGACTGGGAGCTCGAACTCGCCCTGGTCATCGGCCGGTCGGGGAAGGACATCGCGGCCGAGGAGGCGATGTCGTACGTCGCCGCGTACACGATCAGCAACGACCTCACCACCCGTGACCGGCTCTACCGGCCCGACCTGAAGGCCATCGGCACCGACTGGTTCACCGCGAAGAACGCCGACACCTTCCTGCCGACCGGGCCCTTCCTGGTCCCCGCGGACTTCGTCGGCGACCCGGGCGACCTGCGGATCACGCTCCGGCACAACGGGGTGGTCCGGCAGGACGAGTCCACCAAGGACATGATCTTCGACATCCCGCGGCTGATCGCCTACGCCTCCACGACCACCACCCTGCGCCCCGGCGACCTGCTGCTCACCGGCTCCCCGGCCGGCAACGGCGCGCACTGGGGGGTCTTCCTGCGGCCCGGAGACGTGATCGACGCGGAGATCACCGGCCTCGGCCATCAGCGCAACACCGTCAGGAGCCACGCATGAGCTTCCAGCCCATCACCCACCTGCGCCATGTCGACCTGGCCGTACCGGACTTCGCCACCCAGCGGGCCTTCTACGGCACCACCTGGGGCCTGACCGAGGTCGCGAACGACAGCGGTATCGCGTTCTTCGCCGCCGAGGGCAGCCCCGAGCAGTACATCGTGCGCATCCGCGAGGACGAGCGGAAGCGGATGGACCTCGTCGCCTTCGGCGCGGTCTCACCGGCAGCGGTGGACGAACTCGCGGTCCGGCTGGGGCGGGCCGGGGTGCAGGTCATCCATGAGCCGCGGGCGCTGGACACCCCGGGCGGCGGTTACGGGCTGCGGTTCTTCGACCCCGACGGGCGGGTCGTCGAGGTCTCGGCCGACGTGGCCACCCGCGCCCACCGCAAGATCGAGGAGCGCGAGGCCGTCCCGGTACGGCTGTCGCACTGCGTGGTCAACTCCCGGGACCCGGAGGGGCTGCGGGACTTCTACATCCAGAACCTCGGCTTCCGGCTCACCGACACCCTGTACTCCACGCACATGGGCGACCTCATGTACTTCCTGCGGTGCAGCCCGTTGCACCACTCCTTCGCCATCGCGCGCGGGCCCCATGTGTCGCTGCACCACGCCTCGTTCGAGATGCGGGGGGTGGAGGAGTACATGCGCGGCACCGGACGTGCGCTGCGCGCCGGGACCCGGCTCACCTGGGGTCCGGGACGGCACCTGGCGGGCGACAACACCTTCTCCTATTTCCACGACCCGCACGGCAACACCGTCGAGTACACCACCGAGCTCGCCGTCCTCGAAGAGGACCTGTGGCACCCCGGCCGGCACGACGTGGACGACCCGGTCACCCAGGACCAGTGGGGCACCGCCGACCCGATGAGCGAGTCGGTCGCCAAGGAACAGTTCAACGACCCCGACGTGCTGTTCGAAGCACCCCCGGTCTAAACCCCGATCCTTCCGAGAAAGGCCGCAGTTGTGGCAGAGATCCTGAAGCACGCCGTGC
This sequence comes from Streptomyces fuscichromogenes, assembly GCF_014645815.1. Lineage (GTDB taxonomy): Bacteria > Actinomycetota > Actinomycetes > Streptomycetales > Streptomycetaceae > Streptomyces > Streptomyces fuscichromogenes. The sequence continues at coordinate 215,867 of NZ_BMML01000007.1, forward strand.
CCAAGGCCGAGGTGGCCGCCTCCCTCGGCCAGGTGCGCGAGACGGTGACCGGCGTCATCGCGGACATCCGCGAGCGCGGTGACGCGGCCGTCCGCGAGTACTCCGAGAAGTTCGACAAGTGGAGCCCCGACTCCTTCCGGCTGAGCACCGAGGAGGTCGAGAAGATCGTCGCGTCGGTGCCCCGGCAGGTCATCGACGACATCAGGTTCGTGCAGGAGCAGGTCCGGAACTTCGCCCGCCACCAGCTGGACTCGATGGGCGAGTTCGAGGTGGAGACACTGCCGGGGGTGCGGCTCGGCCAGAAGCACATCCCCGTGCAGGCGGCCGGTGCCTACATCCCCGGCGGCCGCTACCCGCTCACCGCCTCCGCCCACATGACCATCGTCACCGCCAAGGTGGCGGGCGTACCTCGCGTGGTCGCCTGTACTCCTCCCATCCACGGTGAGATCCCCGCCGCCACCGTCGCCGCCATGCACCTCGCGGGCGCCGACGAGATCTGGCTGCTCGGCGGCGTCCAGGCGGTGGCCGCGATGGCCGTGGGCACCGACACCATGGAGCCGGTCAACCTGATCGCGGGTCCCGGCAACGCCTATGTCGCCGAGGCCAAGCGCCAGTTGTTCGGCGAGATCGGCATCGACCTGTTCGCCGGCCCGACCGAGATCCTGGTCCTCGCCGACGACCAGGCGGACCCGTTCGTCTGCGCGGTCCTCCCCGGCGGTCCTGATCACCACCTCCCGTGAGGTCGCCGAGCGGACCGTCGCCGAGGTCGAACGCCTGCTGCCCGGCATGCCCACCCGTGACTACGCGGAACCCGCCTGGCGCAACCACGGTCAGGTGCACGTCGTCGGCTCGATCGACGAACTGTACGAACTCGCCGACGCGTTCGCCTTCGAACACGTGGAGGTGCTGACCGCCGAACCGCGCCTCGCCCTGGAGCGGATGACCCAGTACGGCGCCCTGTTCCTCGGCGAGGGCACCTGTGTGTCGTTCGGCGACAAGGTCATCGGCACCAACCATGTGCTGCCCACACGTGGTGCCGCCCGCTACACCGGCGGCCTGTGGGTGGGGAAGTACCTCAAGACGGTCACGTACCAGGAGGTCACCGACACCGCCTCGCAGGCCCTGCTCGGGCGGCTGTGCGGGCGCGCGTCCCGGGTCGAGCTGTTCGAGGGCCACGCCCGCTCGGGCGACGTACGGGCCGCGAGGGCCGCGGGCGACGCGCTGCCGTGGAACGAAGCGTGAGCCTGGACGGCCGTACGGCCCTGGTCACCGGCGGGGGAGGCCCGCTGGGCCGGGCCTTCGCGCTGGCGCTCGCCGACGCCGGGGCCCGGGTGGTCCTGGTCGGCCGGAACGAGCAGGCCCTGGCGGAGGCTGCGGCCAAGGTGGGCGAGGCGGCCCGCACGGCCGTGTGCGACGTCTCCGACCCCGCGGCCGTGCGCGCGCTGGCCGCCGGACTCGCCGACGAGGACGTGTCGTTGCTGGTCAACAACGCCGGGGTGGCGGGACCGGTGCGGCCGCTCGTCGACATCGAACCCGGCGAGTGGGACGACGTGTTCGCCGCCAACGTCCGCGGCGTCTACCTCATGTGCCGGGCGTTCCTGCCGCCCATGCTCGCCGCCGGACGGGGCGACATCGTCAACGTCGCCTCGGTCAGCGGCAAACGCCCGCTGCTCAACCGCACGCCGTACACCGCCTCCAAGATGGCGCTGATCGGCCTCACCAGGACCCTGGCCGGCGAGGTGGGCCCGCACGGCGTCGCGGTCAACTCCCTGTCCCCGGGCCCGGTCCGGGGGCCCCGCATGGACCGCAACTTCCGGCTCACCGCCGAACTCACCGGCTGCACCGTCGAGGAGGCCGAACGCGACTTCGCCTCCCGTGCCGCGCTCGGCCGGCTGGTGGAGGAGGACGAGGTCGCGCGGGCACTGGTCGCCATGCTGGCGATGCCCGGACTGTGCGGGGCGGACATCGACCTGTCGGCGGGGATGATCGCCCCGGCGTAGCTCCCCGGCAGGGACCTGACGAGGTGGACGGCACACGGGCCGTCCGCCTCGTCGTCGTGCGCGTTCACGGCCGGGGGCTGTGGCCACTCTGTGTAAGCGCCATGAAGTGGGCCGCACGATCGAAGGCATCGGGTTCCGGGATGCGTGTGTGCAATGGCTGTCCCGGGTTTACCGAGGCTGATTCACTCCAACCTGCGCACCCCAGGTGCCTTCGTCGCCCTGGTTCCGACCGGCGACTTGTGACTCTGCGCGACGGCGCACTCCACCCGTGGAAAGGCCTGCAATGACGCTGACATCCCGACGCTCGTTCCTGATCGCCGGTTCCGCCGCGACCGCGGCCGTGCTCGTTCCGGTCGCCTCCGGCACCGCCACCGCGGCCCCCGTGGCGCCGGGCAGGACGATCTCCGTCGCCGCGGGCGAGACCTACGAACTCGCCGCGACCACCAAGGTGAGCCGGCTGACCATCGGCGAGGGCGGCAGGATCGTCGCCCCGGACGGGTACGACATCAGCCTGACCGTCGACGGTGTGGAGACCGGCCAGCTGCTCACCGCCACCGGCGGCACCGCGACCCTCGTCCAGGCCGGCACCTACCGCGGGGACGTCGTCCTGACGGTCGCCGAGTCCAACGACGTCACCTACCAGACGCTGACCTTCCCGTTCCGGCAGGCCCTGTACGTCGGCTCGGCCGGCGTCGACTCCGCGAAGTCCGTGCTGTCCGCCGTACGCGGCGGCAAGGTCACCGACACGGCCGCCCGCAACGTGTCGATCGCGTCCACCGGCGAGTGCTTCAACGGCGTCTACGTCGAGAGCGGCAGCTACACCCTCCAGAGCCCCACCATCACCCTCGACGGCAACGGCCGTTCGGACTTCGCCGGGTACGGTGCGGCCGTGGTCGGCGACGGCTCCACGACCAAACTGGTCGTGGACGGTGCCCGGATCAGCAACAAGGGCGTGGTACGCACCACCGTCATCGCCAACAACGGCGCCAACGTCCTCGTCAAGGACTCCTTCCTGCGCGCCCGCGACGGCGTCCTGCCCGCCGACTACCAGGCCACCGTCGAGACCCCGTACATGGAGTCGGTGCCCTGGATGCTGGGCCTGGACGGCAACGTCCGCGCCACCAACCTGATCGGCAAGGGCAGCATCGCCACCTACCTCAACTCGACCGTGTTCTCCGAGACCTGGGGCGCGCTGTCGGTCGAGGGCGGCAGCGGCCTGAAGCTGACCGCGATCAACAGCCATGTCGGCAACACCGGCGCGTACGGCTACGGCACCTACGCCATCGGCGACGCCACCGTCCGCGTCCTCGGCTCCCGCTTCGACGTCGGCTCCTACGCGACGATCATCGCCGGGCCGGCCGCCGTCGTGCACTACGGCGACAGCACCCGCGACGCCGTCGCCGCCCTCAACACCGAGCTGGAACTCGGCCTGACCAACGCCGAGTTGCGGGGCATCCCGGAGCGCAGCACGGTGGTGAACTCCGGCCACTTCGGTTACATGTTCTTCGGCGCCGGTCAACTCACCCTGGACGGTGGCACCGTCATCAACTCCGAGCGGGCCACCTTCCTCAACAAGGGCCAGCAGACCACCATTTCGGTCGACGGCTCCAAGGGCGCCCGGCTCAACCCGCGCGACGGGATCATCCTGCAGATGATCGAGCTGGACGACCCGGGCCCGGTCCCCGTCAACGGCAAGATGATGAACATCGGCGTCTACACCGAGCCCACCACCGACCCCACCAAGAACTCCTCCTTCGACGTCACCGCCGTCCACTCCACCGACGCCGCCGCCACCTTCAGCTCCATCGGACTCAAGGGCGACTTCTACAACGGCATGCGCAACGGCAAGAACATGGTCCTCACCTTCGAGGGCTCCCGTGTCGAGGGCGTCATCTCGGCGACCAGGACCAAGCACCGGGTGTCCTCGATCGACTCGTCCACCTTCTACGAGCTCGGCATCGTCACCAACACCGTGCAGGCCGCCGTCAACAACGGCGTGGTGGTGAAGCTGAACAGCGGCTCGACCTGGACGGTCACCGGGACGTCGTACCTGACCAGTCTCACCCTCGCGGCCGACGCGGCCGTGAAGGCACCGCGCGGCAAGGCCGTGAAGCTGACGGTCGACGGCACCGAGATGGCGATCACCGCGGGCTCCACCTACACGGGCGCCCTCACGCTCACCGTGGCGTGACGCCCGGCCCCATGGCGTGACCTCGGGCGCCGTGGAGTGCCACCAGGCCGGAGGCGCGGACCCTTCCACGGTCCGCGCCTCCTTTGGGTCCGGTGGCGCGGGCTCCCGTAAGCTGGCCGGATGTTCAGCCCCGAAGGCCCGAGCCTGCGTGAACTCACCGTCCAGGCGCTGTCCTCCGTCGAGCGCGGTTACGACCTGCTGGCCCCGAAGTTCGACCACACCCCCTTCCGGACGCCCGACTCGGTCCTGGAGGCGGTCGCGAAGGCGCTCACCCCGCTCGGCCCCTTCGAGGACGGCCTCGACCTGTGCTGCGGGACGGGAGCCGGCACCGAGGTACTGGCCCAGGTGTGCCGGCACAGCGTGACCGGGGTCGACTTCAGCGCCGGCATGCTGGAGGTCGCCCGCCGGCAGACCCCGCCCGACGGCCCGGACGTCGCGTATGTGCGCGGCGACGCCCGCGCCCTGCCCTTCGGGCCCGCCTTCGATCTGGTCGTCAGCTTCGGGGCGTTCGGGCACTTCCTGCCCCGGGAGCTGCCCGGCCTCTTCGACCAGGTCCACACGGTGCTGCGGCCGGGCGGCGGCTTCGCCTTCCCGGTGCTCGCGCCGCCTCGGCCCACCAGCCCCGGGTTCTGGATGCTGCTGGGCTTCGACGCCGTCATGCGGGTGCGCAACGCCCTGTGGCGGCCGCCGTTCGTCATGTACTACCGGGCCTTCCGACTCGGCCTCGTGCTGCGGGAGTTGGCGCGCGCCGGGTTCGAGACCGACCTGTACCCGCTGTCCGGGTTCGGCGAGCGCGACGACGGCAGCCCGCGGGCCCGGCTGGTGGTGGCCCGGCGCGGTCAGCCCGCCGCAGGGACCGTGAACTCGTAGACGAGTGCGTCCTGCTGGGCGTCGACCACCAGGTCGGTGATCTCCAGCGGGCGGGCGTACTGGTCGTGCACGCGGCGGGTCACCCGGACCGAGGACGCGTCCGCGACCTGGGTGATGGAGTCCCGGTGGTGCAGGGTGAGGCCGGCCTTGCGCATCCAGTCGTAGGTCCGGCGCAGCTGCGCGGCGGCACTGCCGTCGGCCCGCTCCCGGTAGCGGCCCAGCTCCTCGACCTCCCTCAGGGCCACCGCCGAGAAGGAGGTCACGGCGGTGCGCAGGGCGTGGCCGTCGGGGGAGGCCGACTCGTAGCGGTGCACCAGGGTCGGCCGGTGCGGGGCCAGCCCCAGCGCCGCCGCGTGCTCGGGCGGCGGCTCCTCCCAGGTCACCGTGGCCCGGTCGACCGCGCCGTGTTCCGTGGTCCCGGCGCCCACCGGGAAGGCCAGGGAGACCGGGCTCTGCACCGGACGGCCGTGCAGTGTCGCGTGACTGCCACGCCGGTCGGTGGCCACCAGTCCGCTGTGCCGCAGCACCTCCAGCGCCTGCCGGACGGTCTCCCGGCTGACCTCGAAGTGCTGCGCCAACCGCCGTTCCCCCGGCAGCCGTTCCCCCGGCGGCACGGTGCCGTCGCGCAGTTCGCCGAGGAGCTGGGTCGCGATCCGCCAGTACAGGGGCTGCCCTTCGTTCTCGTGGTGGTCATGCGGGGTGGTGCGGGCCATGCCGCTCCTCCTGGGGGTGACAAGAAGTAGCCGTGCGGGTTCGTTCCGCGACCACATCTAGCATTGGTCTAAACCATCAGGGAAGAGCGGCCGACGGGTTCGGCCGAAACCGTGCGGGCCTCACAGACTCGCGTAAACCGCGTCGACCAGGGCCGTCTTCCGGGGGTCGTCCGCGATCCGGGGCCCCATGCGGTTCATGACGTAGCCGAGGGAGACCCCCGCCTCGGGGTCGGCCAACCCGCAGGAGCCACCGAACCCGTCGTGCCCGAAGGCCCGCGGATTCGGCCCGTAGGAACCGTTCGGCCCGCTCAGCCACAGCCCGAGCCCGACCTCGGTCTCGTGCTCGAAGCCCGCCCCGAGCACCAGGTCACGGCAGCTGCCCTGGCCCTCCCGCACCCGCTCGGCCGCCTCCGGCGACAGCACACGCAGGCCGCCGTACTCGCCCCGGCCCGCGAACACCCCGTACAGCGCCGCCACCGCGCGGGCCGTGCCGTGCCCGTTGGCCGCCGGGATCTCGGCCGCCCGCCACTCGGCGGTGTTGGCGTCCCTCGCGCCCGTGCCCGGGTTGGCCAGGGCGGCGACCGCGGCGGGCGCCAACTGGCTGAAGATCGCGGCCTGTTCGCTGTCCGACAGCACCTTGGGATGCACCAGTTCGGCCGCCCGGCCCGATTCCTTCGCGGGCAGCCCGATGGTGAAGTCGATCCCCAGCGGTCCGGTCACCTCCCGCTCCAGGAAGGCGCCCGGCCGCAGTCCCGACACCCGCCGCACCACCTCGCCGACCAGGAAGCCGTAGGTCAGCGCGTGGTAGCCGGACCTGGTCCCCGGCTCCCACCAGGGCTCCGTCGCCGCCAGCCGCGCGGTGGTCAGCTCCCAGTCGTACAGGTCCTGGAGCGAGTGCGGCTCACGCAGGCCGGACAGCCCGGCCCGGTGCGAGAGCAGATGGCGGACCAGGATCCGCTCCTTGCCGGCCGCCGCGAACTCGGGCCAGTGGTCGGCCACCGGCGCGTCGAGGTCCAGCAGTCCCCGGTCGGCCAGGATGTGCGCGCACAGGGCCACCGGGCCCTTGGTGGTGGACCAGACGTTGACCAGCGTGTCGCGCTCCCACGGCCGGCTGCGGGCCGGATCCGCCCAGCCGCCCCAGAGATCCACCACGGTCTCGCCGCCGACCGTCACCGCGACGGCGGCGCCCAGCTCCTCCCGGTCCCGGAAGTTCTCCTCGAACGCCTCCCGCACCGCCGCGAAACGCGGTGCGCAGTGGCCGTGGATCTGTGGCTCGTGCTCGGACATCGGTCCTCCGTCGTACGCCGGGAACCCGGACCGCGACGCTGCGGCCCGGGAACCTGAACGTACCGACTGGTCGGACTGGGGGGAAGATCAGAGCAGGAAGAGCCTCCCGGCCGGCTCCCGGTGACCGTCGGCGCTGTGCCAGTAGTCGCGGGTCTCCACCGCCAGGCCCCGCGCGTCGAAGCGCGCGAACACGCACCCCGCCAGCGTGGCCGCCGCACCCCCCTCCTCGGACCGCACCCGGAACTCCGCCGCCGCCACCCCGTCCGGGCCCACCAGCGGCGCCGAGAACCGGACGTCCGTCACCCGCTCCGCCTCGAACGACCAGCGCAGATAGGCGGCGAGTTCGTCCCGCCCCCGGTGCGGTTCACGGAACGGCATCGAGCGGTGCACGCAGTCCTCCGCGTACAGGGCGAGCAGCGCCTCCACGTCGTGCGCGGCCCAGCCCCGCTCCCAGACCCGGACGAACCGCTCGGCGGCCTGGCGTGCGTCCATCTGCGCCGTCTCCGGCATCTCCGCTGCCTCCTCAGGCGTACGAGCGCAGCCAGCGCACCTTCGCCGCCTCGTGGTACGGGCCGCCGCCCTCGTGGTCGTTGTAGTCGTACAGCTCGATCGTCTTGTCCTCGTGGGCCCAGGAGTTGAAGGCCGCGAAGACCGTGGACGGCGGGCAGGTCTGGTCCTCCAGACCCGTCGAGAACAGCGCCGGGGCCCGGCCGCGCGCCGCGAAGTGCACCCCGTCGAAGTAGGAGAGGGTGCGCTGCACGTCGGCCGAACGGCCGCGGTGGGTCTTGAGGAACAGACCGATCTCCCGGTACGGGTGACGGTCCGTCAGCGTGGTGGCGCGCGGGAAGTCGCACAGGAACGGCACGTCCGGCGCGACCGCGACCAGGTCCGGCACCAGACCGCCGACGGCGACGGTGATCCCGCCGCCCTGGCTGGACCCGAGCGCCACGGTCCGCGTCGCGTCGGTCAGCGGGTGCGAACGGGCCGCCTCCACCGCCCGCACGGCGTCCGTGAACACCCGCCGGTAGTAGTAGTTCTCCGGCGCGTCGATGCCCCGCGTCATGAACCCGGGATACGCCGGCGCGCCGCCCACCGGGTCGGCGGTGCCGCCCCCGCCGCCCCAGGCGCTGCCCTGGCCCCGGGTGTCCATCGTGAAGTGCGCCCGTCCCGTCGACGCCCAGAGCAGGTTCTCGTGCGGCAGCCCGCGCCCGCCGCCGTACCCGACGAACTCCACGACCAGCGGCAGCGGTCCGCTGCTGCCGGCCGGCAGCCGGAGCCAGCCCTTGACCGGGTGGCCGCCGAACCCGGCGAACGTCACGTCGTAGACGTCGACCGTGGACAGCCCGGTGTCGACCGGCTCGAAGCGGGCGTCGAGATCGTGCTCGCGGGCCTCCTGGAGCGTCCCGGACCAGAAGTCGTCGAAGTCGTCGGGCGCCACCGACTCGCTACGGTGTTCGCGGAGCTCGTCCAGGGGAAGGTCGAACAGGGCCATCTACGACCGCCTTCGTGAAGGAAAGGTGCGGATGATCACACCGTACGTGGGTGGTCCGACGAATTGCCAGGCCTCTGCGCCGCCCGGAACCTACGACGAGCCCCTCCCGTCAGCCGTTGATCTGCTGGTCAGGGGCGCGGGACTACGCGTCGTGGGCCATGGGTAGAAGATCCCTGGCGGCTGGGCGGCCCCAGCAGGTGGTCGGGTCACCGTGGTGGGAGCGGCGGGCCGCGAACCCGCACCGTCGGCTCCGCCTCCGTCCGGCTCGCCGTCCCCGGCCTCGTCGACACCCGCCGCGCACCGTCCCAGCTCCGACCTGCTCATCGACGGCGGCACCGCCGGTGTGCGGGAGACGCACGCCCCGGAACTGCCCGCGAGCCTCGGCTGCGACGGCTCGACCCCCACCGGCCAGGGCTCCAGGACTCCCGGGGCATCAGGGCCGCAGGGCTCCAGCGCTGTCAGGCGCGTCCGCGGGTCCAGTCCGGGCCGGTGCGTGCCCACTCCTGCTCCCACTCCGCGAGCCGGTGCCGCAGCGCCACCCGGCGTACGACGCCATGGCCGACCAGCACCACGGCCGCCGCGCCGGCCGTCCCGCACAGGCCCACGGTGACCGTGTGCTGCCAGACGGCGATGGCGTCGGGCGGCGGGGCGACCCCGTGCCCCTGCCGGTCGAACCACACGTCCACCACGTCACCGGTCCGGGTCCCCGCCGGTACTCGGGCCAGGGCGGTCTTCGTGCCCTTGCCGGGCACCGTCCAGCGGACGTTCGTCTGATAGGCGTGTGCCCGGTCGCCGCCCTCCACCGAGGGCAGCTGCTCCGGAGCGCCGCCGACGACCACGGCCCGCACCATGTGCCGCTGGGCCCGCTCCGCCGCCGCCACCGACTGCGCCTGCTCATGGGCCCACAGCCCCGTCACCGCCCCCACCAGGGGCGCGCCCACGCACAGCAGGGCCGCGACGGTCAGCGCGATCCAAGCCTCCACCATGTCGGACTTGCGCCGCAGCGGGTTCTGCCGCCAGCGCCAGCCACGCACCCGGGTACGCATGTCGACCTCCTCGCCGCTGCAAGAGCCGGAGGGCCGGACAGCCGGTCCGCAGCTCCCAGCGTGCCCCCGCTCGCACGCGAGCGTCCACACGGGAGTGGTACCCCGAACGGAGCATCCCGCCCACCGTCCGCGGGAACGGGTGCGGCACCGGCCGAAGCGTGGGTTCCGCCGCGCGCCCCGGCCGGCCGCCGGTCAGCCGCGGTGATTGTCGGGCGACTCGGAGGAGGGGGCCGAGGCGTCCGCGAGGTACCGGGTGAGGAGGTCGCGGCAGACCGGGACGAGTGCCGCGTCGGACAGGCCGCGCTTGGGCAGGATGACGGAGGGGCTGCCCGTGAGGTCCGGGAGGACGAACTGTCTGCCGGATTCCGTGAACGAACCGAACTGGGACCAGGAGTGGACGACGGTCCGCCCCTCCGTGCTGATCGTCAGGCTGTCCGGTCCGATCTCCACCTCGTGCGCCAGCTGCATCCTCGGGGAGCGCCGTCGGATCTCGCGTGCCCTGCGGCGCAGGGTCTGCCGCGAGGCGATGGTGAACGACCTGTAGAAGACGCGGACGAGAACCATCGCGAGCAGCAGGGCGGCGATCCACCACGGCCAGGCGGGTCTGGCCAGGGCCAGCAGCACCGCCAGGCTCCACAGGGTCACGAGAACGATCGAGGCCTGGCCCAGTACCTGGCGACGCACACGCCGTACCGCGGGCGTGCGGGCCAGTAGTTCGAGGAGGTCGTCGACCTCCGGGACGTACCTCAGCGTCAGCGTCGGCCGCATCATCCCCCCTGCCCTCGACGGGCGAGCCCGCGCATCGTAGTGCCGAGCGCCGCAGAAGGGGAGTGAAGGGCCCGGGCCGGACCCGGATCCCCTCGATCATTGCGGCCCTGTGAACGATCCGCGGGTGCGGGAATAGCTGTCAGGTGCCCGTCCTTGGCGCTGAGTGCGGCTGCCGGGACACCGGTGACAGCACCAGAGAGCGAGGAAACACGATGCCCAAGGCGTACGTCTACACCAGGCACGGCGGGCCCGAGACCGAGGCCTTCGCCGACCTGGACCGGCCCGTTCCCGGCCCCGGTGAAGTGCTGGTCGCGGTCCGCGCGGCCGGGGTCAACCCCGTCGACTGGAAGCTGCGGGGCGGCTTCCGGCGCCCCGGCGAGGGAGACGCACGCTTCCCGGTCGTGCTGGGCAGCGAGGCCGCCGGTGTGGTCGAGGAGACCGGCGCGGGCGTGACCGGCTTCGCGGCCGGCGACGAGGTCTTCGGCAACACGCCCACCGGCGCGTTCGCCGAGTACGCTCTCCTGACGGCGTCCGTGACGGCGCACAAGCCCGCCGCGCTGTCCTTCACCGACGCCGCCACCCTGCCCGTCGCCGCGGCCACCGCCTACGACGGCGTACGCCAGCTCGACCTGCCCGAGGGCGCGACCCTGCTGGTCACCGGCGCGGGCGGCGGGGTCGGCGTGGCGGCCCTCCAGATCGCCCGTGCCTGGGGGCTGCGGGTGGTGGGTGTGGCCGGCGAGGCCAAGAAGGACCTCGTCGAGGCGCTGGGCGCCGTGCACGTGCCCTCCGGCCCGGGGCTGGCGGACCGGGTGCGGGCGGTCGCTCCCGAGGGCGTGGACGGCGTCTACGACCTGGTCGGCGGGGAGGTGCTCGCCGAGGCGGCCGGTCTGCTCGCCGACCGCACCAAGCTGATCACCGCGGGTGCCCCGCCGGAGACCGTCGCCGCGCTGGGCGGCGCCCGGGTGGCACGCGCCCGGACCGCCGCGGTCCTGGACGAGGTGGCCGAGCTCGTGGTGGCCGGTGAACTCGACCCGCACGTCTCGCGGACCTTCCCGCTGGACAAGGCCGACGAGGCGTTGCGCGCCGTCGAGGACGGGCACGCCCTCGGCAAGATCGTGATCGAGGTCGCCATATGAGCGTCCCGCACCCCCGGGAGGCCGCCCCGCACGTCCTGGACAACGTCGCCCGCGCCTCTCTCACCGGCCCGCACGCCCACTTCGCCGAGCGGCGTGGCCGGATCCTGCGCTACCCCGTCGACGTCTCCCCGTGGCTGGCGCTGCCCGACGCGCCGAACGCCGACGACTGGGCGGATCTCGCCGCCCTGGCCGGCCCCGGCGCGGAGATCGGGCTGGCCGGCTACCGCGGTGAGCTTCCGGACGGCTGGGAACTCACGATGAACATCGCGGGCGTGCAGCTGGTGGACGAGGGCATGGCGGCCGCCCCGGAGCCGGAGGCGGTCCTGCTCGGCCCCGCCGACGTACCCGAGATGCTCGACCTGGTCGCGCGCACCCGCCCCGGCCCGTTCCTGCCCCGTACCATCGAACTCGGCACCTACCTGGGCATCCGCCGCGACGGCAGGCTGATCGCGATGGCGGGGGAGCGGCTGCACCCGCCGGGCTGGACCGAGATCAGCGCGGTCTGCACCGACGCGGCCCACCGCGGCGAGGGCCTCGCGACCCGGCTGATCCGCGCGGTCGCGCACGGCATCCGGGAACGCGGCGAGACCCCCTTCCTGCACACCGGTGCCGAGAACAGCACCGCGATCCGGCTGTACGAGTCGCTCGGCTTCCGCCTGCGCCGCCGTACCGCCTTCCTGGCGGCCAGGGTGCCCGAGCAGCTCGGTCAGTCGTCCGCGGAGCCCGCCGGGGTCCCGGCGTTGTAGCGCCCCAGGTACGCGGCGAACCTGACCAGGTCCGCCTCCGGCCAGTCCGCCAGCCGCTCCCGGAAGGCGGCCCGGCGGCTCTGCGTGACCTGGGCCAGGATCTCCTGCCCGGCCTCCGTCAGATGCAGCACCTGGACCCGGTGGTCCTCCGGGTCCAGGCGCCGCTCGACCAGCCCCGCCTGCTCCAGCGCCGCCACCTGCCGGCTGACCGTCGACTTGTCCAGTGCGTAGTGCGCGGCCAGATCGGTGGCCCGGCAGCCGCCGCGCTCCTCCAGATGCCCGAGCAGTGTGTACGACACCAGCGACAGCTCGGGGTGCATGCGCCCGGCGGACGCCCGGGCCCGGCGCGCGAAGACCGTCATCTCGCGCTGGATGGTCTCGACCGCCGTCTCCGCCGCTGTCACGGGAACACCTTCGACGGCTGTGCCGTCCACCGCAACGCCTTCACGGGAATACCTCCTCAGCCGTTCTAGTTGTATAGTACAACTTGACCGTGAGTTGTATAAGCCAACCAGTTTGGCCGGAAGGATCTGGAGGTCGTACGCGATGAGGTCACCGGCGCTGCGCCATGTGCTCACGCACCTGATCACCCCACTGTTGATGTGCCTGGGCATGGGGCTCGCCTATATGGGCGCGTTCGTCCACCCGGAGCCCAACCACATGCCGGTGGCTGTGGTCGGGTCCGGACCGGAGGCGAAGGTGTTGGCGCAGACCATCAAGGACACCGCCGGCGACAAGCTCGACGTCCGTACCGTCCCCACCCGCGCCGCGGCCGTCGACCTGCTCAGGTCCCGTACCGTGACCGGCGCCTATGTGCCGAGCGCCAAGGCTCCGGAACTGATCGTCGCCAGCGCGGCCTCCGACATGGGTGCCACGGCCGTCGAGAAGGTCTTCACCCCGCTCGCCGACAGGCAGGGCGTGGCCCTCAAGGTCACCGACGTGGCCGAGCCGGTCGCCGACGACCCCACCGGACAGGGCCTCTTCTTCCTGCTCATCGCCGTGAGCATCGGCTCCTACGCCTCGGTCGCCGCCCTCGGCACGGCCGGCGCGGGGCTCCCCATGCGGATACGCGCCCTGCTCGCGGTCGGTGTGTCCGCCGTCGTCAGCGGCATCGGCGCTCTGCTCGCCGGACCGGTGTTCCACCTCGCCCACCACGACCTGGCCGGTGTCTGGGGCATGGCCTGGCTCTACTCCGCCGGCATCCTCCTCATCGGCGTCGGCCTGCACACCTTCCTGAAGCGGTGGACCACGCTGACCATGATGGTGCTGTTCGTGATGCTCAACTTCACCAGCTCCGGCGGGTTGTTCCGCCCCGAGTTGCAGAACGGCTTCTTCGGCACCCTGCACGCCTTCTGGAACGGCGCCGGCTTCCTCGAGGGTGTCCGCAGCCTGCTGTACTTCGGCAGCGACGGCCTCGGCCGCGATGTGTGGACCCTCGCGGTCTGGCTGCTGGCCGGCCTCGCGGTCACCGCGATCGCCGCGGCCTACGAGCGGACCAGGACGACCCGGGACGCGACCGTCGTCGTACCCGAGTCCCCTGCCGAACTGGCTGAACTGGCCGAGGAGACCGAGGAGGCCGAGGAGGAGACCGAGGAAGCGGTCGGCGTCTGACGGCCCGTCGGACGGCCCCCCCGCCCACCCGCCCGCCCACCGGACGGCCCGCCCGCCCGGCGGGCCGTCCGGCGGGTAAACCGTCTGACCAGCACCCGAGCGTCCGGATAGGCTCCCCGGTGATGACCTCACTCTCCGACTCCGAAACCACCGCCGCTGCCGGCGCCGCCGCTGTCGTCTCCGCGCTGCGCGCGGCCGGCTGCGTCTTCGCCGAGGACGAGGCGGAGCTGATCCTGGCGACCGCCCGCACCCCGGACGAACTGGCCGCCATGGTGGACCGGCGCGCCGCCGGACAGCCCCTCGAACACGTCCTTGGCTGGGCGGAGTTCCACGGGTTGCGCATCCTCGTGGAACCCGGTGTGTTCGTGCCCCGCCGCCGTACCGAGTTCCTGGTCGACCAGGCCCTGGCCCAGGCCCCCGACGCGTCCGTCGTCGTGGATCTGTGCTGCGGCTCCGGCGCGGTCGGCTCGGCCCTCGCCGCCGCCCTGGGGGACGTCGAACTGCACGCCGCCGACATCGACCCGGCCGCGGTCGGCTGCGCCCGCCGCAACATCGCCCCCTACGGCGGCCACGCCCACGTCGGCGACCTGTTCGACGCCCTGCCCGCCGCCCTGCGCGGCCGGGCAGGCATCCTCGCCGCCAACGTCCCCTACGTCCCCAGCGACGAGGTCGGGCTGCTGCCGGCCGAGGCCCGCGAGCACGAGCCGCTGGTCGCCCTCGACGGCGGCGGCGACGGCCTCGACGTGCTGCGCAGGGTCGCCGCGGGGGCACGCGAGTGGCTCGCACCCGGCGGCTGCGTCCTGGTCGAGACGAGCGAACGCCAGGCCGAGCACGCCGTCGAGACCTTCCACCGGGCCGGTCTGACCACCCGGCTCGCCGTCTCGGAGGAGCTGTACGCGAACGTCGTGATCGGCGTACGCGACTGAGACCGGCAGCACCTGCGCATGCCGGCTCGTTCACTCGCGGGCGTGGCGGCGGGAATGCCGGACAGCGCGTGTCGGCACCGTCGGCCTCGCGTACTGTGGCTGCGCATGACCGACGCCGGGATCGAGATCACCGCAGAGCTGGTGCACGACCTTCTCAGGGACCAGCATCCGGACCTGGCGGGGTTGCCCGTCCGGGAGGTGACCGGCGGTTGGGGCAACCAGATGTGGCGCCTCGGCGACGAGTTGGCCGTGCGCATGCCGCGCATGGACGGTACCTCGGACCTCCTGCGCAAGGAGTGCCGGTGGCTGCCCGTCCTGGCCCCGCGTCTTCCGCTCCCGGTTCCGACACCGGTGCGGATCGGCGAACCGTCCGCGCGCTTCCCGAGGCCGTGGAGCGTCATGACGTGGGTTCACGGCGAGCCGCTCGACCACACCTCGATCCGTCGCGGCGACCACGCGGCCGGCACGCTGGCGGGCTTCCTCCGGGCGCTCCATGCGGAGGCGCCCGGTGACGCGCCGGCCGGTTCGGACCGCGGCGGTCATCCCGAGCAGTGCACGGAGGGCTTCGAGGACTTCCTCCGGGCCATCGCCCCCGGCGGCCTGGCCGCCGACGTCGGGGCCGTGCGGGCCGTCTGGGACGATGCCGTCGCGGCTCCCGAGTGGGAGGGCCCACCGGTATGGCTGCACGGTGATCTCCATCCCGCGAACGTCGTCGTCTCGGACGGGACGCTCTCGGGCGTGATCGATTTCGACTCCATGTTCGCCGGCGATCCGGCGTGGGACCTGGCGGCCGTGTGGGTGCTGCTGCCCGCGGGCGCGGACTCACGGTTCTTCGAGGTGTACCCGCAGGTGGACGACGGGACGATCCGGCGCGCCCGGGGGCTGGCCGCCATGAAGAGCCTCTTCCTCGTCCTCATGGGCCAGAGCGGGGATCGGGGCCTTCCCGGCGGCAAGCCGACGTGGGGACCGGCGGGCCGGGCGGCGCTCGGTCGTGTTCTGGCATCCAGCCCGGTCCGGTCCCCTCGCGCGTAGGACCCGGCCGGTCGGCCCCTGGGCTGCCGGGCCGTGAACCCATGCCCCCCGTTTGTCGATCGGCCGTCCGGCGCCCTAGGACCCTTCGGGTCGATGGTCCGCTTCGACGGCGGACCGGGGCGTGTCGTCCGGACGCCGGCGGTAAGGACGCTCGCCGGCGGGGGAGTTGACCGGCAGGAAGGCGTGCAGCCGCCGCCGGGCGCCGGCGTGCAGCCGTGTCATGAGCTGGAGGGCCTGGGCGGCCGGTGTCGGATCGCTGAGATCGTCGGTGAGGGCCACTTCGAGGCCGCCGCTGAACCGCGCGGTGTAGTTGTACATGAAGCTGCACAGGCAGGCCAGAACGGTGCCCAGGACGATCTCCAGCGTGACGACCCCGGTGGCGATGACCAGCGTCTCCCACGGCGTCGGCCATTCGCCCGGGGCCACGATGTCCAGGATCACCGACGTGACGAGGGCGGCTCCGAGGACGCACACCCCGAGGCCCGCCAGGAAGAAGAAGCTCATCACCGTGACCGACCAGGGGTTGGTCTCGGATATGCGTATGTGCGTGGGCCGGTGAGGTGGAGCATGCGGGAGGGCGTGGTCACGGGTCGGCGCCGGCTGAGTCGGCTTGGGATCGGGTCTCGCCGGGGTGGGTGCCGTCGGTGCCGCCACGATGCGGGACGCGATCCTCGGCGTCCGCTTACGGGCCGTGCTGCGGGTCCTGCTGTGCTTGGTCCGGCTCATGTCCGCTCCCTGGATGGTCCACACCAGTCCACACCAGCGACGTTATGTGGCGGCGTACGGCCGCGCATCCCCGACGGTGACGGTGAGTGAGGGAGAGCGGGCCGGCCCCGGCGGTCCGCGGCCGCCGAAGTCCTCCTGGTGGCCGAACGCGGGGAGGGGTGCGGTCGCCGTCGGCCGTCGCCGCTGACTGCCCGAGGCCGACCACCGGGTTCCTCCCTCCGACGGGGCTGCCCGAGGGACAGCGCCGCGGACTCGGGGCGGGCCTTCCACGCCCGTCCGCGGCGTGCCGTCGGTCGCCTGCCTCCCGCCGCCCTGCGCTCGTACGCTCCCCCATGCCCCGCTCGCCGCGGCCGGCAGCCATCGGTCGGCAGTCGTCAGGGCGGGTCTGTCTCATCGGTCCGTCGGAGACAGGCAGAACTCGTTGCCTTCGGGATCGGTCAGCACGATGGTGTCCGTGTGCCGGGCCCGGACGGTCGCGCCGAGGGCGGTCAGACGCCGGGTCTCCGCCTCCGGATCGGCGGCGAGCAGGTCCATGTGCACGCAGTTCTTCACGCTCTTGGCCTCTGGCACGAGCTGGAACCAGAGGCGGGGCCCTCCGTCGGCCGTCTCCACGAGCGCGGTGGGGTCGTCCTCGGTGCTGGTGATCCCCGCGGTGCGCGGGCGGGCGAGTTCCGCGTCGTCGTAGGGGGCGACGGCGTAACCGTCCAGGGCCGCCGCCCGGAAGCGGGCCGTGGCCGCCGGGTGGGCGCTGTCGAAGACGATGTCGCGAAGGCGCGCCATGCTCCTGTGATCCGTGCGCCCGGTACGAGCTGTCGCGTGATTTCCGGCGCGCGGCCGGCCGGCCCCGAGATCTCGGCGGTCAGTGACGGGACGTTCCTCAGGTGGCTTCCGGGGTGCCGTGGTCGAAGTCGTAGGGGGCCCAGTCGGCGATCCGGCGGTAACCGAGGCGTTGGTAGAGGGCGTTGCTGGTCGGGTTGGCCGCGTTCGTGAAGAGCACGACCTCCGTGGCGCCGGAGGCGCGTGCGGCCCGGCTCACCTCCGCGGTGACGGCGGCCGCGTAGCCGTGTCCGCGGAGGTGGGCCGGGGTGTAGACGGGGTCCACCCGGACCATGCCGGCGACCAGCGGGTTCACGCCCGCCATGGAGACGGGGGTGCCGTCGGGGGTCTGCCAGAAGGTGTAGCTCTTCTCGGCGAAGCGGGTGCCGGCCCACGAGGCTGCGTCGATGGTGACGGTCTCGCCGAGGTCGGCGGCGAGCTCGCGGCACCAGCGCATGAGGTGTTCCTGGTCCCGCTCGCCCACCGGGCGGCTGTGGCCGTGCGGGTGCGGGTCCGGCGGGATGAGGGTGCCGAGGCGGTAGAGGTGCATCCGGACGCGGAGTGCGGGTGTCGCACCGGTGTGCCGCTGCCAGGCCCCGGCGAACGCGGTGGCGGTGTCGTGGTCCGCCGTGACGCCGACGAGGACGTGGCCGAGGCCGGTCAGATGAACGGCGAGGGCGTCGGCCTGCTCGGGGGAGAGCGGGGTGAGGGTCAGCCGGCGGGTCGCCGGGCGGTAGAAGACGGCTCGGGTCTCGCCCCGTGACTCCAGTCGGCCGAAGAGGACGGTCCCCGCGGTGAGCCCGCCCGGTTGGTTCCGCCACTTCTCCAGCGTGGTGAGCGGTGTGTTGTGCAGGGCGGGGCGCGAGCGGAGGAAGTCCCCTGCGTGGGCGAGGAAGTCGTCGATGTCCTCGGTGAGGTGCCAGGCAGCTGGGTGCATGCCCTATACATGCCCTCAACTGCGGTTGGCTGCACAGGAGTTGGTTTGACGAGTGTCGCCCGCGGTCCGTGTGCCCCGGAGCCGCGCGCGAGCCGGATCCGCGAGCCGTCACCGGGCGGTCACGAACTACCCCTATATGTCGACTATTGTGGCGTTTGGTGTGGCGTGTCAGTGGATGGGATGGAGTGGGGGCCGTGGCGTTCGCGGAGTCGGCCGGTGGTGAGCCGGTGTCCTCTCCCGGGGCGGCCCCGGAGTGCGGGCGGCGGTCCTGGGCGCCGCTGCTGGCGGTGTGCGCCGGGTACTTCATGGTGATCCTGGACGTGACGGCCATCAACGTCGCCGTGCCGGTGATCGGCCGGGAACTGTCGGCCTCGCTCACCGGTATCCAGTGGATCACCGACGGGTACACCCTGGTCTTCGCCGGGTTCCTGCTGACCGGTGGCGCGCTGGGCGACCGGCTGGGCAACCGCCGGGTCTTCTGCTGGGGCGTGGCGGTGTTCACGCTGTCCTCGGCCGCGTGCGCGCTCGCGCCGAACACCCCGTTCCTGGTGGCGGCCCGGCTGGCGGAGGGGCTCGGTGCGGCCCTGATCGTGCCCGGTTCCCTGGCCCTGCTCCAACAGGCCTACCCGGCGTCGGCGGCACGCTCGCGGGCCTTCGGGCTGTGGGGTTCGATGGCGGGCACCGCGGCCGCCGCCGGCCCGCTGCTGGGCGGGCTGCTCGTCTCCACCTTGGGCTGGCGCTGGGTGTTCCTCGTCAACCTGCCCGTCGGCGTGGCCTGTCTGGCCCTGACCATGCGGCATGTGGCGCGTTCGCCCCGGCGCGCCGCTCGCGCCCTGGACTGGCCGGCGCAGTGCGCGGTGCTGGCGGCCGCGGCGCTGCTGACCGCGTCGCTCAACGAGGCCGGACGGCGGGGCTGGTCCGATCCCGCCGTTCTCGCCGGAGTGGCTCTGGCCGTGCTGGCCGCGGCGGCGTTCGCGGTGCGCGAGCGGCTGGCCCGCTCTCCCGTCCTTCCGCCGAGCCTGCTGAGCTCTCGTGCGATGAGCGGTGGTGCCGTCATCGGCCTGCTGTTCAACTTCGGCTTCTACGGCATGGTGTTCACCGCCAGCCTGGAATTCCAGCACCAGCGTGGCTTCAGCGCCCTTGGCACCGGGCTGGCGCTGTTCCCGGCGGTGGCGATGACCATGTTCGCCTCCGTCCTGTCCGGACGCCTGGCCCGCCGCACCGGCGATCGCCCACTGGTCGTCTCCGGCATGCTGCTGGCCGCCCTGGGGCTGGCCGGCTGGGCCGCGGCGGGCGCGGACCCCGCCTACCCGCTGCTGGTGGCCCCGATGACGGCCGCCGGATTCGGCACCTCCTTCGCCCTCACCGGTTCGACCGCCACGGTGATGGGCGCCGCGCCCGCGGCGTACTCGGGCGCCGCCTCCGCCCTGTTCAACACCACCCGGCAGATCGGCAGCGCCACCGGCGTCGCGCTCGGCGGCAGCCTGCTCGCCACGGCCGCCGACTACACCACCGGGCTGCGCACCAGCATGGCCGTCGGCGCGCTCGCCTACCTGGCCGCCGCGGGTCTCGCGTGGCTGTGCGTGCCGACGTCGTCGACACCTGCGGGGCTCCGGAAAAGCGGTGGACGCCCGTAGCGCGGCCGACAGACTGATCCCATGACCGCATCCGACGCCAAGTCCGACCTTCACATGTACCTGCAGACCGCCCGCGATGCCCTGCTGTGGAAGCTCGAAGGGCTCTGCGAGTACGACGTCCGCCGCCCGTTGACGCCGACCGGTACGAACCTGCTGGGCCTGGTGAAGCACGTGGCCGGTGTGGAACTCGGGTACCTCGGCGACACCTTCGGACGGCCGTCCGGCCGGCCGCTGCCATGGCTCGACGAAGGCGCCGAGCCCAACGCGGACATGTGGGCCACCGCCGACGAGTCACGCGAGTACATCGTGGAGCTGTACCGCCGGGCGTGGACGCACGCGGACGCGACGATCGACGCGCTGGCGCTGGACACGACCGGCAGGGTGCCGTGGTGGCCCGACGGCCGGGACGAGGTGACGTTGCATCACGCCGTGGTGCGGGTGATCGCCGACACCCACCGGCACGCCGGACACGCCGACATCCTCCGTGAACTCATGGACGGTGCCGTCGGGATGAACAAGGGCAACGACAGCATGCCGCCGGGCGACCCGGCATGGTGGGAGAAGCACCGAAGCCGCCTGGAGCGAGAGGCGCAGGAAGCGGGCCGGGCCGTGTGACCGGAGGCGAGGGCGGGCCGGCCTGCGTCTTTAGAGCTGGGTCTAAAGGCCTGGATCCGCGTGGACCGCGTTGACATCGTTGGTGCGCCAGGCCCGATGCGAACAAGGGGGAAAGTCCATGATCAGGAGCACCGCCCGTACCAGGACGAGGACGGCGCACGCCAAGCTGGCGGCTCTCGTCACGGTCGGCGTCCTCGGCGCCTCGCTCGTCGCCCTCGCGCCCGCCGCGTCGGCGGCGACGTACACCTGCCACCCCTCCTGGAAGGCCAGCGGCGGCCTGTACTACCTGTACGAGGGGTACAGCGACACCAACACGACCAACACCAAGAAGGGGCAGTCAGGCGATCGCGTGATCGAGGTGCAGTGCCTGCTGACCTACTGGGCCGACCGGGTCGGCGAGAGCAAGTACGACCCGAAGGGCATCGACGGCCAGTTCGGCACCAACACCGAGAACGCGGTGATCAACGCCCAGAAGGCCTGCTTCTCGGACTCCAGCGAGTGGGACGGCGAGGTCGGTCCGAACACCTGGCCCTGCCTGAGGCGCTGGTCGACCACGTAGTCCGGCTCCACCGACCCTCGACCGCCCGCCCCGACCAGGCGGGCGGTCCACTGACGTCGGCGCCGGTGCCACCGGCCGGTCCGTCCGGTGTGCGCTAGGTGGTTGCCCCGCTGCCCGAAGGGCTCGGGGACGGGGAGCGGTCGCCGGGGCGCTGCCACGGGCCGCCCCGGTCGTGCATGCCGCCGCGGCCCATGCCCATGAAGTCGCCCGAGAGCGCGCCGGACGCGGTCAGCTTGCCGTCGCCGCCGCGGGTGCCGATCAGGAAGGCCGTCGCGTCCTTCTTGAGCGTGTCGGAGTCGCCGCGCACCCTGACGCCCGAGCCCACGGTCCACGTCCACGACGTGCCGTCGTCGCTCTTCACCGTGACCTGGTCGCCGTCCACCTTCTGGACCGTGCCCCGCTGCCAGACCCGTACCACGTACTTGCCGGTGTCCGGGTCCTTGACGGTGGCCTCGCCGTGCACGCCCATACCGCCGCCCATCCCGAACCAGCCGTGTCCCGGGCCGTGCCCGTCCGGCGCCGTGGGCCGCCCCGACGGCGCACCGGAGGCGGCCGGCGGGGCGGCGGAGCCGCTGCTGCCGGACCCGGCGGCGAACGCCACCGTGCCGCCCAGAGCGAGCGCCCCGGCGACGAAGGCCACGGTCACCGCGCGTACGCGGAACGACTGGCGGCGCCACCGGTCGCGCAGCGGCGCGCCCGGCTCGCGGTCCGGTCCCGGACCTGCGAGGACCTCCCACTCCGGGGCGGCGGCCCGCGGGGGCCGGTCGGGCATCGGGGGAATCGACGGTCCGGTTCCGTCGACGTCACGGCGGTGTTCCTGCTCCGGTTCGTGCGTCACGGCTCGCTCCCATCGGCGAACGGCACGCGGCATCGCACAGCATGCCTCTCTGTGAATTGTGGGAGTTCGCCGATAAGAACCTGGTAATCAGTGCCTGTGAATTCGATGAATCCGGGACCTTTGATCCTCTCCGTCACGGCAGGTTCCGTGCCCGGGCGATGAGCAGTGCCACGTCGTCGTGGTTGTCGGGGTGGTGCAGTTCCCGCAGCAGCAGGTCGCAGGCGTCCTCCAGCGGCCGGGCGGGATCGCCGAGCAGGGCCAGCAGTTCGTCCAGCCGTTCGTCCAGGGAGTGCGTGCGGGTCTCGACCAGGCCGTCGGTGTAGAACACCAGCTCGTCGCCGGGTTCGAAGGCGACGGTCGTGGTGGCGAAGGGGACCCCGCCGACGCCCAGCGGGACCCCGGTGGGCAGGTCGAGGAGTTCCGGCGGTCGGCCGGGGCGGACCCGGGCCGGCGGCAGATGGCCGGCGTTGGCGATCCGGCACCGGCGCAGATGCGGGTCGTACACGGCGTACACGCAGGTCGCGATGGAGTGGTCGAGGCCCGATGTGGTCTTGTCCAGGTGTTCGAGGAGCGCCGCAGGATCGAGGCCGAGCGAGGCCAGGGTGTTCGTCGCGGTGCGCAGCCGGCCCATCGTCGCGGCCGCGTTGATGCCGCTGCCCATCACGTCGCCCACCACGAGGGCCGTTCTGTCGCCGTCCAGCGGGATGACGTCGAACCAGTCGCCGCCCACCTCGACGGTGGCGCCCGCCGGCTGGTAGCGGGAGGCGACCTCCAGGCCGGGGGTGACCCGGGGATGCGTGGGCAGCAGGCTGCGCTGGAGGGTCAGGGCGGTGGTGCGGGCGTTCTGGTACCAGCGGGCGTTGTCGATCTGCACGGCCGCCCGCGCCGCCAGTTCCCGGGCCAGCAGCAGGTCGTCGTCGTCGAAGGGCGCCGGGTTGCGGGTGCGTTTGAGGTCGAGGGCGCCCAGCACCTCGCCGCGCGCGATCAGGGGCACGGCCAGGTACGAGTGCACCCCGGCCCGGCCCAGCCGCACCGCGGCCTCCCCGGAGGGTGCGATCCTCGCCAGGTCCTCGTCCTTGACCTGCGGGACGACGACGGCCTCCCCGGTCCGTACGCACTCGGTGATCAGCAGGTCGGGCGCGTACCGGGCGACCGTGCCCGGCGAGTCCGCGGCCCGGACGGTGTCCGCCCCCTGCTCCGCGCGCACGGCGAGGGCCCTGAGCACGGCAGGCTCACCCGGGCCGAGCGTGCTGCGCCGGCCCTCGGCCACCGTGTCCAGCAGGTCCACGACCGCCAGGTCGGCGAGTTCCGGGACGGCCACGTCGGCCAGTTCCCGGGCGGTGCGCTCCAGGTCCAGGGTGGTGCCGATGCGGGCGGAGGCGTCGGCGATCACGGCCAGCCGGCGGCGTGCGTGCTCGGCCTCGACGCCGGCCCGGTACGGCTCGGTGATGTCCACCACCGAGGTGGCCACGCCCAGCACGTTGTCCAGCGCGTCCTCCAGCCGGTAGACCGACACCGACCAGATGTGCTCCTCGTCCGGGTCGGCCGGGGTACGGCCCACCGCGGACTCGTCGATGATCGGCTCACCGGTCCGCAGCACCCGCAGGTAGGAAGATTCCAGGGCGTCGGCGTCGAGGGAGGGCAGCACCTCGCGGATCGTGCGTCCCACGTGTTCCTCGGCCGGTACGCCGTTCATCTGTTCGAGGGCCGGATTGACCGACACGAACCGCAGTTCCGTGTCGAGGACGGCCAGCCCGATCGGCGACTGCTTCACGATCCGCTCGGACAGCGCCACGTCCTGCTCCAGCCGGCGCACCGTCGACTGGTCGGCGGCCAGACCCAGCGCGAACACGTCGCCGTTGTCGTCCATGAGCCGCATGTTGCGGAACTCGACCACATGGGTGGTGCCGTCCTTGTGTCGGATCGGGAAACCACCGGCCCAGCTCCGCCCGGTGCTCATCACGTCCGCGAACAGCTTGCCGACCAGTTCGATGTGGCGCTCGTCCACCATCAGCCGGGCCGCGTACTGGCCCAGCGCCTCCGGGGCCGAGTAGCCGAACAGCTCCTCCGCCTGCGGGCTCCACAGCACGATGCGCCCCTTGGTGTCCAGCACCACCGAGGCCACGCTCAGGACGTCCAGCAGCCCGCCCGGGCGCACGGGCCCGCGCATGGGCTCCCGGCCTCCCGGCGCCGAAGCCTCGGCTGGACTCATCGCACGCACCGCCTTCGAACTTCCGCACGGCTCGTCGTCCCCCGCGCCGGCTCCCCTTGTTCTATCGCGCTCACCCCCGACTCTCCGCCGCCTGCGCCGACGTTTCCACCATCTCTCAACACGGCGGCATCCGTATGGCGAAGCGACCACAGGGACAGCTGGGGCGCGAGTTCACTTTCCTGGTCGTCGTGATGCCACCCGGTACCCGCCTCGCCACGAACAGTGAGATCTGCAGGTGCGCCCGGAGCCGATCCGGCTGCGACGGGCCCCGACGGGTGGTGCACCGGCCGGAAATCAGTGCTTTTCTGTTGGCATGGCGCGGTTCGCGGGGGAATCCGTGGTGTCGCGCCATCGCCATGAGAGGAGCGATCACGATGGTCCGTGAGCGACTGCACGAGGAACCCGTCTCCCTCGAGATCAGCGGATGCAACAAGGAGGACGCGCGGATCGTGTTCGACGCGCTGTGCCAGTGCTTCGAGTCCGACCGGGCGGCCGAGGACGTGCCGCAACAGCTCCACGAGACCCGCCCGATGGTGTGGCTCGGCACGTTCGAGGTCACCGACGCCCACGAGTGCACCCCGCCGCCCCGGCTCTCGGCCTCGGTCGAGGCCGACGCGCAGGGCGGCTACTGGGCGATCAGCCGGCTGCATTCGACCCTCGACTCCCTGTTCGCCGTACGCAACCTGTCCTCCGCCTCGGGCGATCAGGAGCGGGAACTGCACGTCCTGCTCGAAAGCCGGTGACCGGTGATCTGAGACACGTCACACCGAAGCGGTTGTGCAACTAGTTGCACAATCTGTGCGCGGTCCTCTAGAACTACGGTGACGACACCGCGCACGGAGGGCCCGATGAGCCGTTACCCGCACCTGCTGCAACCCCTCGACCTGGGCTTCACCACACTGCCCAACCGCGTGCTCATGGGCTCCATGCACGTGGGCCTGGAGGAGGCCGAGCGCGGCTTCGAACGGATGGCGGAGTTCTACGCCGCCCGGGCCCGCGGGGGAGTGGGGCTGATCGTCACCGGCGGCATCGCCCCCAACGACGAGGGCCGCCCCTACGAGGGCGGCGCCAAGCTGACCACCGAGGAGGAGGCCGAGCGGCACCGGACCGTCACCGAGGCGGTGCACCGCGAGGGCGGCCGGATCGCGATGCAGATCCTGCACTTCGGCCGGTACGCCTACCACCGCGACCTGGTCGCCCCGAGCCCCCTCCAGGCCCCGATCAGCCCCTTCCCGCCCCGTGAGCTGACCGACGCGGACGTCGAGCGCACCATCGAGGACTACGTCCGCGCGGCCCGGCTCGCCCGGCAGGCCGGCTACGACGGCGTCGAGATCATGGGCTCCGAGGGCTACCTGATCAACGAGTTCATCGCCGCCCCGACCAACCGGCGAACCGACCGCTGGGGCGGCTCGTACGAGAACCGGACGCGGTTCCCCGTCGAGATCGTCCGCCGGGTACGGCAGGCCGTCGGCGACGACTTCATCATCGTCTACCGCCTGTCCATGCTGGACCTGGTCCCCGGCGGCTCCTCCCTCGACGAGGTGATCACCCTCGCGCGGGCCGTCGAGGCCGCCGGGGCGACCATCATCAACACCGGCATCGGCTGGCACGAGGCCCGCATCCCGACCATCGCCACCTCGGTCCCGCGCGGCGCCTACACCTGGGTCACCAAGAAGCTGATGGGCGCGGTGTCCGTCCCGCTGGTCACCACCAACCGCATCAACACCCCGGAAGTCGCAGAGGAGTTGCTCGCCGAGGGCTTCGCCGACATGGTCTCCATGGCCCGCCCGATGCTCGCCGACCCCGACTTCGTCAACAAGGCCGCGGCCGGCACGCCCGAGGCCATCAACACCTGCATCGGCTGCAACCAGGCCTGCCTCGACCACACCTTCGGCGGGAAGATCACCTCCTGCCTGGTCAACCCGCGCGCCTGCCACGAGACCGAGCTGGTCCTCGCCCCGACCCGGCTGAAGAAGCGCGTCGCGGTGGTCGGCGCGGGACCGGCCGGCCTCGCCTGCGCGGTGTCCGCGGCCGAACGCGGCCACCAGGTCACCCTGTTCGACGCGGCGGGCGAGATCGGCGGCCAGCTCAACGTGGCCCGCAAGGTCCCCGGCAAGCAGGAGTTCGACGAGACCCTGCGCTACTTCCGCCACCAGCTCGACGCCCACGGCGTGGACGTACGCCTGAACACCATGGTCGAGCCCACCGACGTCACCGGCTACGACGAGGTCGTCGTCGCCACCGGCGTCACCCCGCGCACGCCCGACATCCCCGGCATCGACCACCCCCGCGTCCTCGGCTACCTCGACGTGCTGCGCGACGGCGCCCCCGTCGGCGACCGGGTCGCGATCCTCGGCGCCGGCGGCATCGGCTTCGACGTCGCCGAGTACCTCACCGACGGCGGCGAGAAGGCGAGCGAGGACCCGGCGACGTACTTCCGGCACTGGGGCGTCGACCTGGACTACCGGGGCCCCGGCGGTCTGGCCGCCCCCGAGCGCCCGGCGCCGCCGCGCACCGTCCACCTGCTCCAGCGCAAGACCGCCAAGGTCGGCGCCGGACTCGGCAAGACCACCGGCTGGATCCACCGCACCGAACTCAAGCACCGCGGCGTCACCATGGTCCCGGGCGTGCGGTACGACCTGATCGACGACGCCGGACTGCACATCACCGTCGACGGCGAGAGCACCGTCCTGGAGGTCGACACCGTCGTGCTGTGCACCGGGCAGGAGCCGCGCCGGGGCCTGTACGAGGAACTCGTCGCCGCCGGGTGCAGCGCGCACCTCATCGGCGGTGCCGACGTCGCCGCCGAACTGGACGCCAAGCGGGCCGTCAAGCAGGGCACCGAGCTCGCGGCCGCCCTGTAGCGGCCGTCCCTAGGATGAGCCCATGTCACTCCCGCACGCGATCCTCACCGCCCTGCTCGAAAGACCGTCGTCGGGGCTTGAGCTGACCCGCAGGTTCGACAGGTCGATCGGCTACTTCTGGTCGGCCACGCACCAGCAGATCTATCGCGAGCTCGGAAAACTGGAGGCCGAGGGCTACATCCGCACGTTGCCGGCCGAGCAGCCGGCCCGCGGGCAGAAGAAGAGCTACGAGGTCCTGCCCGCGGGCCGCGCCGAACTGGCCCGCTGGACCGCCGCCGCCCAGGACCCCAGGCCGCAGCGGGACGTGCTCCTGCTGCGGCTGCGCGCCGCCGCGGTCGTCGGCACCGACGGCCTCGAAGCCGACCTGCACCGCCATCTGGAGCTGCACCGGCGGCAGTTGGCCGAGTACCAGGAGATCCAGCGCCGCGACTTCCCACCGGGCAAGGACGCCCCCGAGGACCGGCTGCGGCACCTGGTACTGCGGGCCGGCATCGACCTGGAGACCTTCTGGACCCAGTGGCTCACCCACGCCCTGGACGAACTCGGCGAACTTCCCGGCCCTAGATGATCAATTCCAAGGGATCGGCTGCGCTCATGGGACGAGGGCGTCCAACGTCAGTGTGTGAAGACAGAGTTGGACACCCTTGCGATCGCACTCTGTGTGAAGACCGACGACCTGCTGAAGGAGTCTCCGAGTCTCGCGCCATGGCGGCCGACTGTGGGGATCGCCCCGCAGCTCACCGACGCCGAGCTGGTCACGCTGGCGATGATGCAGGCCATGCTCGGCTTCACCTCCGAGGCCAGATGGCTCCGCCACGCACGCTCCCACCTGCGATATCTTTTCCCATACCTGCCCAAGCAGCCCGGCTACAACAAGCGGCTGCGCAAGGCCGCCGAACTGCTGCGCCGGGTCACCCGGCTCCTGGCCACGGACACCTCGGTGTGGAGCGACGACGTGTGGATCGTGGACTCCACGCCGGTGGAATGCGGTCGTTCACGCGAGACCGTCAAGCGTTCTGACCTGGCCGGATGGGCCGAGTACGGGTACTGCGCCAGTCACAGCCGATTCTTCTGGAGCTTGCGGCTGCACCTGGTGTGCACCCTCCAGGGCTTGCCCGTCGCGTTCGCCCTGACCGGGGCCAAGGCCGACGAGCGCGAGACTCTGCTGGACCTCCTCTCCGCCGAACCGGGCCTCGTCGCCGCGCGTCCTGTCCAGACGCTGATCGGCGACAAGAACTACTTCGGCCGAGGCTTCGAAGAAGAGCTCTACGAACGGGACATTCGGCTGCTGCGGCCGGCCCGCAAGGGCGAGCCGGAACGGCCCGGAGCTTCGCTGTTCAAACCGTTGCGCCAGGTCATCGAGTCGGTCAACGAGACCTTCGAGGGCCAACTCGATCTCGAACAGCACCGAGGGCGCACGCCCGGCGGTGTCGTCGCCCGCGTCATGGAGCGCATCCTCGCGCTGGCCGCAGCGATCTGGCACAACGACCACACTGGACAGCCTGTCTTGCGTTCACTGACCGCCTATGACCACTGACCCCCTGGGGCCGATCATCCTGGCTGTTTTGTTTGGATCTCCGGGTGAACGAACGAGAGACGGCCGTGAGGCGCCAGTTCTATGGCTGGTGTGCGGCTTCGGGACGCGTCGGTGCGGATGGCGGCTGTGCCAGGGTGGCGGTGTAGCGCCAGAACGGTCGGACAAGCAGTGTGCCGGCGATGACGACGATCATGCAGAGCAGCGAACTGCCTGTCCACGCGACACCGAGACCGGTGGCGGAGGCCATGGCGCCAGCACGTAGGTCTCCGAGGCGCGGACCGCCGGCGACGACGACGGTGAAGACGCCTTGCAGACGGCCACGCATGGCGTCAGGTGCGTAGGTTTGCAGAATCGTCTCGCGGTAGACCGCGCTGACAAGGTCCGCAGCTCCGGCAGCGGCCAACAGGGCCGCGGCCGCGAGGAGGTGGTGGACGGTGCCCGCGAGGGCGATGGCCGCCGCCCAGGCGGTGACGGCGATCGCCAGCGCCCGGCCTTGGCGGCGCACGCGTCCGATCCATCCGCTGAACAGCCCCGCTACGACCGACCCGATGGCGATCGCCGAGTACAACAGTCCCACTCCTCCGCCGAAGCGCACCTGTGTCGCTTCCGGGAACAGGGCGGTCGGCATGGCCAACGTCATCGCCGCGATGTCGACCGCGAAGGACATCCACAGCACGGGGGCGGCAGCGATGAACCGCAGCCCGTCGACGACCGAGCGCAGCCCACCGGTCCGGACCCCCGAGCCGGTGGGCAGGATCGGGGGCAGGTTGACGGCCGAGTACAGCAGCACGGAGAACAGCACGGCGTCGGCGCCGTAGGCCCAGCAGTAGCCGTTCGGCAGCGAGATCAGGAGGCCCGCCACAAGGGGCCCGGCGACCTGCCCGACATTGCCGGCGGTGAAGTAGAGCGTGTTCGCGGCGGCTACCAACGGGGTGGGAACGATACGGGGAATGATCGCGCCCCGGGCGGCGGACGACACGGCGAAGGCGCCGGCCTGGACAGCGACGAGGGCGAGGATGAGGGGCACCGAGCGCAGATCGGCGAGCGCCTGGAACAGCAGGGCGAGTGTGATCGCCCAGGTGAGGCAGGCCGATGCCAGGTAGAGCGTACGGCGGTCGAACCGGTCGGCGATGGCGCCGCCGTACAGGCCGAAGACCACGAGCGGTACGAGGCCGGCCAGCCCCGTCAGCCCCACGAACAGCGACGACCGCGTCAGCGCGTACACCTGTACCGGGATAGTGACGCTGGTGACCATGGTCCCGATGTATGCCGCGCCCTGCCCGATCAGCAGGCGACGGAAGACAGGGTGCGCCAGCGGGCGGGTGTCGAGGGCGATACCGCGCAGACTGGAGGCCAGCCGGGCCTTCAGTGCGGGCGGGGCCGTGGGAGGAAGATCGCGCGGAGTGCGGGATGTCGTGGGCATGGTCACCACGCTGGCAGGACCGCGCGGTTTACCGCTTCCGTTATTCTGCCGTCATATGTCGGAAAACAGCCAGACGGAAGAGGCGGCGGAGCCCAGGGACACCACGCATGCCCACCTCGCGGGTGAGGTCATCGGCCGCCACCAGCATGGCTATCACCAGCTTCTCTACGTCAGCGCCGGTGTGCTGGCGGTACAGACGGGCGAGGCATCCTGGGTGGCGTCCAGGGCGCGCGCCGTGTGGATTCCGGCGGGCATCTGGCATCAGCACCGGGTGCACGGGCACAGTTCCGTGCACACGCTCGGCTTCCCCGCCCACGACGTCCTGCTGAGGTCCCGGGCGCCGGTCGTTGTGGCCGTGGACACCCTGGTGCGCGAACTGATCATCGCGTGCAGTGAACCGTCCCTCCCGCAGCAGGAGGCACGCCACCTGCGCGCCGTCCTGCGGGACCGGCTGCGGCGAGCCCTCGTGGAGCCATTGACGCTGCCCACCCCCGACAACTCCCTGCTGCGGCAGGCGTGCGCGCTGGTGACCGGCGATCTGCGGCAGCCGCGGACTGCCGCCTGGCTCGCACGGAGCATCGGCGTGAG
Organism: Streptomyces fuscichromogenes; assembly: GCF_014645815.1. Classification (GTDB taxonomy): domain Bacteria; phylum Actinomycetota; class Actinomycetes; order Streptomycetales; family Streptomycetaceae; genus Streptomyces; species Streptomyces fuscichromogenes. The sequence continues at coordinate 246,437 of NZ_BMML01000007.1, forward strand.
CGAGCGCACCCTGGCCCGGCTGTTCAGGAGCGAGTTCGGCATGACCTATCCGCAATGGAGGACCAACGTCCGGGTGTTTCACGCCATGGTGCTGCTGGCGGAAGGAGTAAGCGTCAGTGAAACGGGACGCCAGTGCGGATGGGCCACGACCAGTGCGTTCATCGACACGTTCAGCCGCACCATGGGCCAGACACCGGGAACCTATCGCATCGCACCCGGTGGGTGAATTCCCGAGCCAGGCTTCGTGAGTCAAACGCCAGCTCGACCTCGAACAGCACCGAGGGCGCACGCCCGGCGGTGTCATCGCCCGCGTCATGCAGCGAATCCTCGCAGTAACCGCCGCGATCTGGCACAACGATCACACCGGACAGCCCGTCCTGCGCTCACTGACCGCCTGTGACCACTGACCCCTTGGAATCGATCGTCTAGAGCCGGTACGGCTTCGAGCGCTTGCGCAGGTACCAGCCCGTGGCGATGACGCCCGAGCCGACCAGCGCCGCGCCGACGCCCAGCGTGAGCGGACCGTAGTCGCGGGCGGCACCGCCCAGGCCGCCCATCACGCCCCGGGAGGGCGCGGCCGACCTGGTGGTGGAGGAGGTGGTCGGCGCCGCGTTGGTTCCGGACACGATCACCGTCTGGGTGCCCGCCGTACCGCCGTTGGAGCAGACGACGACCACCGTGTAGGTGCCCGCCGACACCCCCGACCAGGCCGCCGACTGGCTCACGGTGGTGCCCGCCAGGGCCACCTGCCGCCCCTGGGCGAAGGCGGTCTGACCGCTGTTGAGCAGCGAGGCGTTGCCCCAGCTGCCGTTGCTCTGGGTGCAGGCGCTGGTGACCACCGAGACCGTGGTGCCGATGGTGCTCACCGAGATGCCCGAGAGTGCGGCGGACGGGCCGGCGAACCAGGCCGGGAACGCGGCGGCGGTCGCCAGGGCGATACCGGAGCGGAGGAGAAGTCGTCTAGTGCGCATGGGCTGTCCTCCGGCGGCACGGTGGCGGAACGTCCCTTGCGCCGCCGAGGGTCGGGAATCGCCCGTGCTGCCTCGGGTTCAGCGAAAGGGGCCCCGGCGTGTCCCGCACCCGGAGGGCGGCCGGGCAGGTGACTTCTTCCCCGTCCGGCCCAGGCCCGGATGCGCGTCAGGTCCCCGTGGTCACGGTCCGATCCGCCGACCAGCCGCCCCAGGTACCGTCCGGCAGCCGCGCCCGGAGTCGCACATGGTGTACGACCCCATGGTCGCGGCCCACATAGAAGCTATAGGTCGAGCGGCCCTTCGGCGGGGTGCCTCCCCACACCAGGGAGGTGGTCGTCCCGCTGTCGAGCCGGATCCGGTACTCCGTGACCACACCGTCCACCGGCGGCGGATCCCATGCCAGATCCAGGTAGCAGGCCCCGCTCTCCTGGTGGGTCCGCGCGGTGAACGCGGTCGGCGCGGTGTCCCGGCCGTCGCCGCTGCCCGGCGTGGTGAGCCGCACCGCGTGGCTCGCGGGCGAGAGATTGTCGGCCGCGTCCCTGGCCCGGACGGTGAAGACATAGCGGGTGCCCGGCCGCAGTCCCGTGACCACGGTCGCGGTCTGGTTCCCGCCCACACTGTGGATCTTGGCCCCGCCCTGCCAGATGTCGTACGACACCACGGCCCGGTCGTCCGTCGAGGCGCCCCAGGACAGCTGCACCGCACGGCTGCCCACGGCCCGCCCGGCCGGCCGTGCCGGACGGGTCGGCGCCGAGCGGTCCGCCGTCACCATCGCCGGTGTGGTCGCCCGCACCGCACGGCTGCGCGGCCCGAGGCTGCCGTCCCCGCCGCGGGCCCGCACGGTGAACGCGTACACCGTGCCCGGCCTGAGCCTGGTGACGTCCACCATGTGCTCGGACCCAGGCACTTCCCCGACCTTCGTGGTGCCGCGATACACCTCGTAGCCATGGATCGCGGCACCGTCCGGCAGCGCGTTCCACATGACGTGCACGCTGGTGGCGCTCCCGGCCGCCGCGGTGACCCCTGTCGGGGCACCGGGCAGCCGGCCGCTGTCGCCGTCGGCGGCCCCGCCCCAGCCACAGGAGGTCACCAACAGCGGGACGCAGACCACGACGGCGACTCGGCGCACGGTTCCGCCTTCCCGGGACGGCAGCACGGCATTGGTCCGGACCAACCGGACCAATATGGCCTGCCCGGGATACGGACATCAAGAGGGCCGTATGGGAGACGACCGGGGAGAGTTACGTATGCTGAGCGTCCTGCGGTCGAACTTCCCTGGAGAACAGGGGAGTTCGTGCCCTTGGCGCGGAACGCTGTCGTCGCTGATCCCGCGCCGGCACGGGCGGCCGGGGCGGTCTGGGCCGACACCGGCTCAACGCCCCGGCCCTCGGCGGCCGCTCACGAAGTGTCAGTTTCGTTGCTCCGAACGGCCCTGTACGGTCCCCATGTGCTGGCCCGGCCGCCGCAGTCGCACCACATTGTTCCGGGTGACTCCATGTCCCCCACGAAAAGGGTCCCTCATCGTGCGTGTCCAGTCGCTGACGCTGGCCGCGGCCGGCGCCGCCCTGCTCGCCCCGGCCACCCTGCCCGTCCCCGCCGTCTCGTACGCGGCCTCCGGTGACCGGCACCGGATCACCGCCGACGACCTGCTGGCCCGGGTGCAGGACTGCGATCAGGTCTCCAAGGGCCGCTACCGCTCCGACGCCGGTACCGCCGCCACCGTCCCCGTGTGCGGCACCCCGCAGGCCGTCTTCTGGAAGGCCGACCTCGACATCGACTGCGACGGTCAGGTGACCGCCCACTGCAACCACGGCGCCGACCCGTCGTTCTCCGCCGCCACCGCCTTCCAGCAGTCCAACGGCCGCCAGCTCAACGCCGAGCGGCTGCCCTACGTCGTCGTCCCCGGCCCCAGTGGCCGCTGGAACCACCGGGCGTCCGGCGTCCGGGGCGGCGCGGTCGCCGCGGTGATCTACAAGGACCGCGTGCAGTACGCCGTCGTCGGCGACACCGGACCACGCGACATCATCGGCGAGGCCTCGTACGCCACCGCGAAGGCGCTGGGCGTGAACCCCGACCCGCGGGTGGGCGGAATCCCCACCGGCGTCACGTACATCGTCTTCAAGGACTCGGCGATCAAGCCCATCGAGGACCAGGCGGCGGCCGAGGCGGAGGGGGAGCGGCTGGCGGCACTCTTCACCGGGATCGACTGACCGGCCGCGTTCCGCGGCCTGTGGAGCCCGGGAGGCGACCCGGGCGGCCAAGTCGTCCGTCCGCCGCGGACGGCCTGTCCGGGACCGGCCCGGGGAGATCCCTCTCCGGGCGCCGCCCCCTTCCCGGCCGCGACCGCCCCCTTCCCGGCCGCGGCCGGCCGCTCGCACGCTCCGCTCGACGGCCGGGCGAGGTGGCGGATTCGCCCGGCCGATGCGAGAGCCCCCGTGTCCCGGAGTCCGGGAACCGCAGGGAAACCCGGGACACCAGACCCTCGTCGGGAGCGCCGACGAATCCCCCCGGCCGCGCTCGGGAGTCGAGCGGCACGGCGGAGGCGCGATGCACGCGCACCGCACCGCGCCGTCCTGGGGCGAGCCGGCTCAGACGGCCGCCCAGCCGTTGTCCACGGGCAGGATCGCGCCGTTGATGTTGCTCGCCGCGTCCGAGGCCAGGAAGACGATCACCGCCGCCTGCTCCTCCGGCTCGGAGACCTGGCCCACGTTGCCGAAGTACGGGCCCAGCGCGGCCGGCCCGTGCGCACCGTCCGCCAGGTCGATCTGGATCCCGGTCCGGGTACCACCAGGGGCGATCGCGTTGGCCCGGATGCCCTGGTTGCGGTACATCACCGCCAGCGACTTCGTCAGGCCGACGACGCCGTGCTTGGAGGCCGTGTAGGCCGCGCCCGCCGCGCTGCCGCGCAGGCCTGCCTCGGAGGCGGTGTTGACGATCGCACCCCGGCCGGCCGTCAGCATGTGCGGCAGCACCGCGCGGGTGAGCAGGAAGGGCGCGGTGAGGTTGACCCGTATCACCCGGTCCCACTCCGCGTCGCTCACCTCGCCCAGCGCCGACATCCGGTCCATGATCCCGGCGTTGTTCACCAGGACGTCCACCCCGCCGAACCGCTCCACGGCGGTCGCGGCCACCTGGTCGACCACGGACTGCTCGCCGAGGTCACCGGTGACCGCCACGGCCGTACCGTCCGCCTTCTCGATCTCCTGGACCGTCGCCGCCGCGCTCTCGGCGTTGAGGTCGGCGACCACGACCCGGGCACCCTCCTGGGCGAAGGCCAGGGCCGCGGCCCGCCCGATCCCCGATCCCGCGCCGGTGACGATGACGACGCGTCCTTCGAGTCCGCTGGCCATGTGGTGCTCCCATCAGGTGGTTCGAGGGCGCCCGCGCCCGTGACGGACACACCATACGACTTAATGTCTCTTAGTGACATGAAGTCGTGATGGGAATTATCCGCAGCGCGACTCCTCGGGGAGAATTCCGATCACCAGTCGCCGGAACCGGAGGAGCAGATGACCGCAGCAGCGGGACGCACGGGACGCCCGCCCCTGACCGAGGAGCGCAAGGCCGAGACCAGACTGGAGATCGCCCGCGTCGCGGTGGCCCTGTTCGTCGCCCAGGGGGTGGCCGCCACCACGGGCGAGCAGATCGGCCGGGCGGTCGGGATCTCGGCACGCACGGTGTGGCGCTACTTCCCGAGCAAGGAAGCCTGCGTACGGCCGCTGTTCGCGGCCGGCATCGAAGCCGTCGCCGACGGCCTGCGCTCATGGCGCCCCGGCCGCTCCCTGGGGGACGCGCTCGGGAGCGCCGTACTGGACAGCAGCCTGGTGCACAGCCCGGACCAGGCCACCATGAGCGCCCTGATCCGGCTGACCCGCAGCGAACCGGGCCTGCGCGCGGAGTGGCTGCAGTCCTACGACGAGGCCGAGCCGGTGTTCGCCCGCGCCCTCGCCGAACGCGCCGGGCTGCCCGCCGACGATCTGCGGCCCGCCATCCAGGCGGCCGCGCTCAACGGAGCCCTGCGCGCGGCCGCCGAGTACCACGTCTGGCGGGTCGCCGACGAGACGGCGGACGCCGCCACGGCGGAGGCCGAGTTCCGGGCGACCCTGCGCTCGGCCCTCGCGGTCGTGGCGGCCGGACTGTCCTAGTGCCCCAACAGGCGACGTTCGCCCCGTCGGGCAAACGCTGCCTGCCGGGGCACTGGCCGGTGCTCAGACCTTGCGGTAGGTGTACGCGTCGGCGGCCGCCGCCTGCACCGCGTCGAGGTCGGCCCCGGTCGCCGCCGTGACCACCGCGGCGACCGCGCCCTCGACGAACGGGGCGTCGATCAGGCGGCTGCCGGCCGGGAGTTCGTCGCCCTCGGCGAGCAGCGCCTTCACGGTGAGGACCGCGCTGCCCAGGTCGGTGAGGACGGCGACGCCCGCGCCCCGGTCCACGGCCGCGGCAGCGGCGGCGATCAGTTCGGCGCTGGTGCCGAGCCCACCGCCCTCGGTGCCGCCCGCCGGGGCGACCGGCACCGCCGTCGCACCGCCCGCCAGCCCCTTGGCCAGCTCCGCGACGGCCGCCGCGACCTGCGCGCTGTGCGACACCAGCACGATCCCGACCAGCTTGTCGTCACTCACCGGCCGCCTCCGCGAGTCCCGCGACCAGCAGCGCCGACGAGGTGGCGCCCGGGTCCTGGTGGCCGATGCTGCGCTCGCCCAGATAGCTCGCCCGGCCCTTGCGGGCCTGCAACGGGATCGTGGCCTCGGCGCCCTGCTCGGCGGCGGCCCGTGCCGCACCGAAGCCCTCGCCGAGCGCGTCGACGGCCGGCACCAGCGCGTCGATCATCGTCTTGTCCCCGGGTGCGGCCCCGCCCAGCGCCATGACCTTGTCCACCCCCGCCCGCAGCGCCTCGGCGAACTGCGCCTCACTCACCTCGGCCGCGTCGCCCAGCGCCTTTCCGGTGCTGCGCAGCAGTGTGCCGTACAGCGGCCCGGAGGCGCCGCCGACCGTGGATATCAGCTGACGCCCGGCGAGCGTCAGCACGGCACCCGGGGTGGCGGGCGCGTCCTTCTCCAGCACGGCCACCACCGCCTTGAACCCGCGCTGGAGGTTGCTGCCGTGGTCGGCGTCCCCGATGGGGGAGTCGAGGGCGGTGAGCCGCTCCGCCTCGCGGTCGACGGATGCGGCGGTCGCCGCCATCCAGCGGCGGAAGAAGTCGGCGTCGAGCACTGGATCTCCTTGCGTTGCGGTACGGACGCGGGTCGGTGTCGGCTCTCTCGCTCACATCCCCCAGCGCAGGGCCGGTGTCCTCACCGGCGCGTCCCACAGCCGCAGCAACTCCTCGTCGACCTGGCAGAGCGTGACCGAGGCGCCGGCCATGTCCAGGGAGGTGACGTAGTTGCCGACCAGCGTGCGGGCCACGGTGACACCGCGCTCGGCGAGCACCCGCCGGACCTCGGCGTTGAAGCCGTACAGTTCGAGAAGCGGGGTCGCGCCCATGCCGTTGACCAGGACGAGGACCGGGTTGCGCGGGGGCAGGTCCTCCAGGACGGCGTTGACCGCGAAGTCGGCGATCTCGCCGGAGGTCATCATGGGCCGCCGCTCCCGGCCCGGTTCGCCGTGGATGCCGATGCCCAACTCCAGTTCGCCGGGCGGCAGATCGAAGGTCGGGGTGCCCTTGGCCGGGGTGGTGACGGCGCTCAGCGCGACACCGAAGCTACGGGAGTTCTCGTTCACCTGGCGCGCGACCGCCTCCACCCGCTCCAACGGCTGGCCCTCGGCGGCGGCCGCGCCGGCGATCTTCTCGACGAACAGGGTGGCGCCGGTGCCACGCCGGCCCGCGGTGTAGAGACTGTCGGTGACGGCGACGTCGTCGTTGACGAGCACCTTCGCGACCTGGATGCCCTCGTCCTCGGCGAGTTCGGCGGCCATGTCGAAGTTGAGCACGTCGCCGGTGTAGTTCTTCACGATGAACAGCACGCCGGCCCCGCTGTCCACGGCGGCGGCGGCCCGTGCCATCTGGTCCGGGACCGGGGAAGTGAACACCTCGCCCGGACAGGCGGCCGTCAGCATTCCGGGACCCACGAATCCGCCGTGCAGCGGCTCGTGCCCGGAACCGCCGCCCGAGACCAGCGCGACCTGCCCGGCGACGGGGGCGTCCCGCCGTACGATCACCCGGTTCGCCACGTCCACGGTGAGGTCGGGATGAGCTGCTGCCATACCCCGCAGCGCGTCCGCCACCACGGTCTCCGGAACGTTGATCAGCATCTTCATACGGTCCTCCAAGTAACGTTACCAGACTAGTCTCTGACCTGCTTCTTTGCAGATCAGGGCAGGTTTCGCCGGTTCTTGATCCTGGCGCCCCGTGGCGGTCCGGAGCGGGTTGCAGCGAGGCTGATGCTGACTCAATGCCGACTTTGGTGACTGTTCGTCAGCTGTACGTGGGGGCCGTGACCGTGAGCGGCGTAGTTCTCCTGAGCGCAGTATCGACCTTGCGCGCGCGAAGGTCACCTGGGCGGGCCAGGGAAGCGCACGTGCGGGGCTTGGGGTGTTTGCTCGTTCGCCGGTCATGCCGGGGAACGGCGCAAGCGACGCCCGCCGGCAGGTTCTTCGTCTGCTGGTGGTACACACGACGTGCATGGCTCTGACCAGTGCGAATGCGGGCCTTGAAGCAGGGGTGCTGGGCTCTGGCCCGTATACGGTCCGGATCTTGGTCGTGAACTGGGCGAGGCGGGAGTCGGAGAGGGGCTCGCTCAGGGCGGGGCGTGATACGCGAAGCCGGGAGGACGAAGAGATCTTCTTGAAGCCGCCTACCTGGTGGAACTGACCTGCGGCGATGCTGCTGGGACCCTCTCTGGCCCACGGTGAGTCCGATGATCACAGGCGGTTGCTGCCGAGGGTTGCGACGAAATCCTTCCAGGGCGCGGCGATGATGGAGTTGGCGGGCACGGTCGACGAGGTTCTGCTCGGGCTCGGTGACGGCGTGAACCGGGTTGAGCGCACGAGTTACCGGGCCCATCAGCGGCTGCGGAACTTCGCCTGCCTGTGCCCGCCGCAGCGCACCCAGCTGCTGGTCTACCTGAAGGCCGACCCGAAGGACGTCGACCTCGTTCCGGGCTTCACCCGGGACGTGTCCGGGCTCGGTCACCGTGGGACGGGCGATCTGGAGGTGCAGATCCGTACGCCGAGAGGCCTGGAACGAGCGCAGGATCTGTTCTGGGCGAGCTATGCGGCGGCGTGATCGGATGCCGCCGCCCGTCTCGTGGCGGGCTGCGCTTCGTGCTGTGTCTGCGGTCGTGCGCGGGGCCTTTCGACGGTCGGGCAGGGGGTGGCGGTGGACTGTCCATGGTCCGCGGGATCGCCGGTTCGGCCAACCGGCGATCCCGCGCCATGTTGCCCCGCTCCTGTGGGCCGATGATCAGCGTGAACGGCTGACGGGCCGGCCGGCCGTGACCGCCGGAGCTGCCGGCGTACTGGCGGCGAGGCGGGTCTTGTGCTCGCGGCCCGGCTGGGCCTGGCGCGTGCCGGTCTCGTGGGCGAGGGATTCGGAGAGGTCGGTCGGCAGCCAACGCGGGGTGTGCGGGGACGCGGTGATGGCCCAGGTGGGCCGGTCCGGACCGGGTCCGGCCCAGACGGGCCAGGTGGCCAGGTGGCCAGGTCCTGATTCGGGTGCTGTGCGGTGAAAACGTCGAACTGGACGCAGGCGTCCTCGTCGGGGGACGTCCGGCGGAACCATCGCCCGTCCGCGGTGTGCTTCCATCCGGCGTCGGAGAGCGGCTGGGTGGCTGTGGTGACCTTCTTCTCGTCAACCGGGGCGCCGATGGCGGTGCCCCAACCGGACGCGTTCGATGCGCAGGATCTGCGAATCGTGGATGGCGTGGGTCGTGTCATCCGACCGGGTCCGTTCCCTGTCAAGTTCTGCGTGTTGCAATCCGGGCTGGGGCCACCGGTGTTGACGGCAGGGGGTGTGAGGGAGTTTTGGCGCCAGCGTCGACTCTGCTACTCAATTCGGCCGTTCAGCAGAATCCGGCTGGGGAGACCGTTCGGAATTGCGCAGCAGAGTCACCGCGTACAGCAAAACATCGATGCGGACAGGGACGCCAGGAAGAAGAACCGGAAGGAATACCGGAAGTTTTACCGGAACAAACCAAGAGCGCGGGCCCCAAGCTCCTGGTTACGCGCCACCGGTCGCGATCAGACTGCGGGATCCTTGCGCATATTTCGGTCGGAACGCGCAAATCAAAGGGTGACCACGGCTGTAGGACCGAAGTTGACGCCAGGAATCGGCGCAGGGTAAGACTCCTGACGATTCGAGGGATTGACGTTGAGGGGCAGTTATGTGGTTGCTATTCGTGCTATTGCCGCTAGCCGGCCTGCTGGCCGTCGATATCGGCGCCTTCTTGTGGTGGGCACGCCGGAGTCAGCTGCTGAACAGCGGCGTGCCCACGACCGGCGAGGTCGTGCGGATCAACATCACGGTGACCCATCACGTCGACACGGCCACGCGGTTGAGCTCCTCCTCCACCACGATTCGCCCGGTGGTGCGCTTCACCACGCAGACCGGTGAGCTGATCACCGCCTCACCGATGCGCAGCGCGGTCGACAAACTCCTGATCCCCGGCGATCCGGTCAAGATCCGCTACAGCGCGGGGAACCCGATGCGCTGCGTGGTGGACCAACGCGGCGCCAAGCAGGGCACCGTGCCCATGCTGGCGGGCCTGGTCTTCTTGAACATCTTCCTGGTCGGCTTCGCCTCCATGGGCGGGCGCATCGCCGGGGAGTTGCAGAGCGACGACCAGCCGCCCACACCACCGTCCATCGCCCAGGGGCTCGGCCAGGCGGCCGGTTCCGGGACCGGGAGCCGGACGACGTCCCCCACACCGCTCCCCGCCGCGACGGCCACCGGCGCGTGGTCCGCCGCCGACGGCGCCCTGACCGTGACCGTCGTCAAGGTCGTCAACGTCGGCGGGAACGTCAGTCTGACGGTCAGCGCGCACGACGGCGCCGCCGCATCGGTGACCCTGCCGATCTTTTCCAACTTCACCGCGACCGATGGTCAAGGCAACTCCTACACAGCACACCCGCTCGCACCGATCAGCGTGCCGGCCGGCGGCACCGTCTCCGACACGCTGACGCTGGATCAGGCCGTCCCGACATCGGCGCGGAGCCTGAAGGTCGCGTGGACTCATGTCTTCTCCCAAGATCTGGCATTGAACGGCTCGATCACCGTCACGGGAGTTCCGCTGCCACATCACTCAGGTTGAACGTACGTCCAGCAGTCCGAGGCACCGGGCGAGAGAGGAGGTCTGGTGCACCGGATGCCAGCTCGGCGCAGCCGGGCTGGGCACCGAGGATCTCACCTGTTCTGGTCCCGGGTGTGGATGGTCGGCGTCGTCACGGTTGCTCTGGTCCCGCTCACTCGCGTCGGTCACTCGGTACACGAGCGACCACGTCGTCTCGCAGCTGACAGGCGCGGCTCACAGTCCTACCCCGGGCCCACATGACAGTCGGCATCACCACCGACGGCCTTCGGCCGAATGGGCGACGGACGCCATCGGACCGAACCACAAGATCGACAACAGGCGGCTTTTCGGGCCTACCACGATCTCTCAGGAGGCCCTTGAGGTAGTCACGGGCTCCGGTCGGGGCGAGGCCGGGACGGCAATGCCCTTACAGCGACTCCGGGTTGGGACAGCGCTCCACGCAGTTGCCGGTTCTCCACGGTCAACTGGTGGCGGCGTCTCTTGCAGGATGCGGTCCATGGCCGCGCGGATGCGGTCGCGTTCGTCGGGTGCGGGGCTCATGCGGCTCCGTCCTGGAGGGTGATGCGGGTGCGGTGGTGGGCGTCGGCGAGGTCGCGCAGGCGTTCGGCATTGCCGTGCAGCCGCTCGCCGAGCGGGCCGGGTACGTGGGGTGCCCGCTGACCGAGTGCGGTGGCGCGGTGCTGGAGGCCAGCGGCTTGCTGATCGGTACGGACGATGTTCGTGCAGGTGGGGACGGACTGGTTGGGGCCGGGGGTGTCCTTGAGGTCGCGGTGGCGGCGGCCTTGTGGGGGAGTTCCGCGAACGGCCGGGCGGAGCCCATACGGACGCCGTCCCGGCCATGCCCGACACCGTCCGGCCCGGCGACCGTGACATCCAGGTCCTGGGCAAGCCGACCGGGGTGTGGCGGGAAGCCCGCTCTCGAGCCCCGCGGTACCTACCGGGCGTGGCCGGCTCCCGCCAGGCGTAGCAGTTCCGACCGGTTGGTCACCCCCAGCTTGCGGCCCACTCGCTCCACCAGGCCGGTCACGTCCTGCGTAGTCAGCAGCAGGGCCTGGGCGACCTGACGGTCGCTGTAGTCGGCGCCTACCAGCTCCAGCACCCGGTGCTCGGTCAGCGACAGGCTCGGGGCGACTGCCGGCGCGGCTCTCGGGCGCACCCCCAGTTCGGTCAGCGCCCGGCGTACCCGGCCGGACAGGAGGAGACTGCCGCAGGCATCGGCGAGGTCCAGCGCCTGGGTGAGAACCTGGCCGCTCTGGTGGGTCTCTCCTCTGCGCGACAGCGCGACGCCCAGCTCGTACCGGGCCCGGGCCAGTTCCAGGCGGGCCGGAGACCGCTCCAGTGTGGCGGTGGCCTCGCGCAGGAGGGCCTCCCCTTCGGGGCCGCCCATGACGACCCCCAGGCAGCGCGACGCCAGGCCGATCACCCGCTCGGTGCCCCAGCGGTGGGCCAGCTCCAGTTCCTCGGTGGCCAGTTGAAGCGCGTCGGTCCGCTGTCCGAGCGCCAGGTGCAGCAGCGCCGCCCGCGACCGCCAGGGCGCCCCGGTCAGGTTCGTGACCCGCGTCCGCTTCTCCTGCGCACCGTACTCCAGCAGGACCGTGAGGGCGGCGGCCCGATTGCCCCGCGCGGCGTACACACGGCTGCGTGCGAGGAGCATCGGTCCCTGCCACACCCAGCCGCCCCGGTCGGTGCCGGCGTCCGGCACCAGCAGCCGTGCGGCCGAGGCCAGGTCGCCCCGCTCGATCAGCGATTCGCCCACCTGGGCCATCAGCGCCAGCCGTGCCCGCGGCTCCAGGCCCTCGCCGTCCGTGACGGCGGGATGTCCGAAGTCGGCCGTGAGCGCCAGCTGTTGGCCGCGGCGCGCGCGGACCCTCAGCTGCCATATCATCGCCGTCGACACCATGAGGAACACGCCCCACCGCGCACCGATGTCGGCGATCTGCTCGAACCGGGCGGCCGCGTCGTCGAGACGGTCCGTGGTCAGGAAGACCGTCCCGGCCAGACTCACGAGCATCTGCGACTGGTCCATGGCTGCCAACCCGCCGCGCAGAGCCCGGTCCAGAAGGCTGTTGGCGACCTCGGCGTCGGCATCCCCGGCGACGGCCGAGGCGGCCAACGCGGCCAGGACCGCGCACTCACCCGGGGTGTCACCGGCCAGCTTGTAATCCCACAGCCGGTCGGCGAGTTGCCGGGCCGCGGGGAGAGTGGACAGCTGGTCATAGCCGATCAGGAGCATCTGGGCCTGCAGAAACCACGACACCTCACGGGCCGCCCCGGTGCCGTCGTCGGCCTGCCGCAGGTCCTCCACCGCGCGGGCGAGCACCTCGACGGCATCCGCGTGCTCATGCCCGAGGAACAGCGCGTTGGCGAGCAGATAGGCCGCCTGAGCGCGGGAGTACGGGTCCGTCAACACCGCGGATGCCTGCGTCAGATGATGCCGCGCGGCACCGACATCGAGTTGCAACTCGTCGCCGCCCAACTCCAGCAGCAGTGGGCCGCGTTCTTTGCCGGACATCGGCTCCCGCAGGGCACGGCGCAGATAGGCCGCGGTGACCTCCGGGGCGCCTCGGCCACGTGTGGCCCGCGCCGCCTGCCGCAGGGCTTCGACCCGCCAGGGCTCACCGCTCGGTTCGGCCAGCAGCAGGTGGGCGGCCACCAGATCACCGGCCGCCCCCTCGCGCCGCAGCAGTTCGGCCGCCCGCGCGTGTCCGGCGGCCAGCCCCACCGGTCCGACGACGCTCTCGGCGATCGCAGCACGGACCAGGGGATGATCGAACCGCACCGGCTCACCAGGTGCCAGCACACCGATCCGCCGCAACCGGCGCCCGTGCTCACGGGCCTGCGCCTCGCCCAGCTCCGACAGTTCGGCCGCCAGATGCCAGTCGGTTCCGTCCCCCAGCACCATCAGGGCCTCGGCCAGCCGCCGGGTCGGCTCGGGCTGGCCGGTCAGCCGCTTGACCACGGTGTCCGCCAGGATCCGGCCGCGGAACTCCTCGACCAGTCGTGCTCGGTCATCGACGGGCCTGACACCCTTGTCGGCAAGGGTGCGGAGCAACTCCCGCAGCAGCAGGGGGTTGCCCTGGGTCGCCTCGGCGCAGGCGACGACGAACCGCGGTTCGGCGTCCTGGCCCAGACTCGCCCGCACCAGCCCCGCCACGCTGTCGACGCCCAGCGCCGGCAACCCGACCCGCACGCAGTGCGGCTGGGCGGCGATCCGCTCCAGCAGCGATTCGGCCCCGGTCCCGCTGTCCGGCCGTGCCGTCAGCACCAGCAGCAACGGCAGACCGCGCAGCCGTCGCGCCAGGTACTCCAGCCACCGTACGGACGGGCCGTCCGCCCAGTGCGCGTCGTCGACCACCAGAGCGATCGGCCCGTCGTCCGTGACATGCACCATCAGCCAGTACAGGCTGTGCAGCAGGCCCTGAGACGCCTCCGACGACAGGCCTCCGGCGTCACCGAGTCCAGCCACCCGCAGGGCGTGCGACGCCGGCTCCGCCGGGCCCGAGAGCAGCCGCTCCCGCCCGGCCCGACCGGCACGGGCCAGCAGCGGCTCGGCCAGCTGCCGCAGTACCGAGAAGGCGAAGTCCTGCTCCAGCTCCGCCCCGCTGCCCCGCACCACCCTGATCCCACGCGGCTGCTCGGCCTCCGCCCAGGCGTTCACCAGGGAGGTCTTCCCCATCCCCGCGCCCGCCCGCACCAGCACCACCGCACCCCGACCGGTCCGGGCCTCACCGGCCGCGCGGTCAAGTACCGCCAGTTGACGGCGACGATCGAGCAGACCCGATTCGGTGGCGCCGTCATCGGCTGGAGGACCGCCCTGCCGACCAGGACGGTCGGCGGCAAGCAGCGCGTCGGCGTCGGTCAGTCCCAACGCCGTCACCAGCAGCTCCAGCGTGCGGCGCTGCGGCCGCTGCCGACGGCCCCGCTCCAGATCCCTGATCGACCTGGCCGTCAGCCCGGCGGCCTGGGCGAGCTCCTCCTGTGTGAGCCCTGAAGCCCGGCGCAGATCCCGCAACTTCTCACCGAAGGTCATCACACGCCCCCACAGCCAGCCCAGAACGCCGACCACCGAGAAGACGTGACGGCATGTCGTCGTACCAATACTGATCATCAACGTCTGGGCAGAACCCTACCGGGGGACCACGAGGCCTGCGAGCACGACGTCCGGTGTCCAGGATCCACCGGAGGTGTTTGGTGAACTTTTGCCCCCTGTATGCCAGTTGCTCTCGCAGGTCAGGCCGGCCTCGGCCAAGGCGTCGATGATGCGGTGAGTGCGGGCCGCCTTGATGTCGTTGCCGGTTCCGGGCAGTGCGGCGTAGGCCCGCAACAGGCGGCCCCGAATGGCCGGAGTCGGCCCGGCGGCTCTCGCCCGGCGGGCGCGGCTTCGACGTGGTGCTGGACCCGGTCGGACGCTGGCCGGAATCGCTGCGCGCGCTGAGACCGGGCGGCCGGCTGGTGGTCCTGGGCGCCTCGGCGGGCGAGCAGGTGCCGCTCGACGTACGGCGGTTCTACTTCGGGCAGTACGACCTGCTCGGCACGACGATGGGCAGTCTCCGTGACTTCCGCGGGCTGCTGGCCCTCATGGACCGGCACGACGTCGCGCCGCCCGTGATCGACAGGACGTTCCCGCTGGCCCGCGCCGCCGAGGCGCACGCCTACCTCGAAGGGGGCGGCGGTTCGGGAAGGTCGTCCTGACCCAGGACCCGGTGGCGGAAGGAGACCTCGCATGACCGGCACGCTCGTCCGCTACGCGGTGGACGCGGTGGACGCGGTGGACGCGGTGGACGCGGTGGACGCGGAGGGCGCCGCCTTCCTCACCCTGGACGACCCGCACACCCGCGACGCCCTCGGCGACGCGATGCTCGACGAACTCCTCGACGCCCTGGAAGGCGCGGGTCGGGACGAGGCCGTGCGCGTCGTCGTCCTCGGTTCCTCGCACGAGCGGGTGTTCTCCTCCGGAGGCGATCTCAAGGCGTTCGCCGAGGACCGGCCCCCGATCGCCAAGTACGCCGGGCTCGACCGTTTCCCCCGCCTCTACCGGCTGATCGGCGCGCTGGGCAGACCCGTCATCTGCGCGGCGGGCGGAGACGTGCTCGCCGGCGCGTTCGGGCCGGCGCTCGCCTGCGATCTCGTCATCGCCCGGGAGTCGGCCCGCTTCGGCTGCCCCGAGATCAACGTCGGCGCGTTTCCCTTCATGATCTCCGGGCTCGTCTACCGCAACGTCGACCGGATGAAGGCCAACGAACTGATGATGCTCGGCGACCTGGTCACCGCCGAAGAGGCCGAGGCCCTCGGCTTCGTCAACAAGGTGTTCTCCGACGCCGAGTTCGAGGAGACCGTGGTCTCCTGGGCGCACCGGATCGCCGGGAGGTCGCCGCTCCTGATGAGACTGGGCAAGGACGCCATCAACGCCACCCGCGACCTCGCCCTCGACCAGGCGCTCGACGCCCTCCAGGTCCGGCTCGCCCTGGCCTTCACGACCGACGACCTGGCGGAGGGCGTGCGGGCGTTCAGGGAGAAACGTGCACCGCGGTGGCGGATGCGGTGACCCCGCCGGGCGGCCGTCCCGGCGAGGTCACCGGTCGTCGACGGTGATCTCCGTGCGCTCGTCGGCCTTGAGGGCTGCGTCCGCGTACCCGTGCACGTGGCGGGTCATCCGGCGGGCCGCCGCCTCCGGGTCCTGCGCGCGGATCGCGTCGGTGATGGAGCGGTGGGCGCGCGCGGCCACCCGGCGCACCTCGGTGTTCACGAACCGCTCGTTCTCGGTGGCGGTGTAGATGGCCCGGGACAGGGCCGTCATCAGACCGGCGAGCAACTCGTTGTGGCCGGCCGTCGCGACGGCCACGTGCCAGTCCACGTTGGCCTGGAGGAACCCGGCCATGGTGCTGCCCTCGTCGGCGATGGTCCTGTTGGCGGCGTCCAGCACGGCGAGATCGTCGTCCGTCCGGTGCACGGCGGCGAGCCGGGCGCAGTAGGGCTCGATCGCCTCCCGGGTCTCCAGCAGCGAGGACAGCCTGATCTTCCGGCCGCGGATGAGGAGGTTCACCGAACTGGCGACGGAGTCCTTGCCCGGAAGCTGCACGAAGGCGCCGCCGCCGCGGCCGATCTTGATCCTGACCAGGCCCTGCACTTCGAGGATGCGCAGGGCTTCGCGGACCGTGGCCCGGCTCATCTGGGTCTGGACCACGAGTTCGCGCTCCGGGGGCAGCGCCGCGCCCTCGGTGAACTCGCTGCTCAGGATGCGTTCCCGCAGTTCCGCGGCGAGCACGTCCGAGGCCTTGGGGACCGTCACGGGCGCGAGCTGGATCACGGACTGCCTGCCTCCGGATGCGCGTCCGGCGGCTGCTGCCTCAGGCATGGCTCTCCTGGTCCCTCTCGGTCGCGGTCGCTGTTCCACGGGCCTGATCTAACGGTCTGACCTATGGAGGTTTTGAACCCTGCTCGCGATTGTGTCACGGCTGCGTGGTGACGAGAGCGGGTCGCGGCGGCCGAACGTCTCGATGATCGCCTCGGTGTTCTCCGCGACCCGCTCGGGAGGCACCGTGAAACTCGGCGAGTACAGCGCAGCGTGGTCGTAGCGGCGCTCGATGACGGGCAGGGCGTCACGGACCTCGTCGACGGTGCCGGCCACGGCCATCCGGTCCAGCATCTTGTCGGAGACCGCCGCGATCATCGACTGATGGTCTCCCGCGCGGAACGCGGCCTGGACAGCGGCTGCCTCGGCCCCGAATCCGGAGGCCTCCATGACCGGGCCGTAGGCCTTGGGCGCGACGTAGAACGCGATCTGGGCGGCCGCCTCCCGCCGGGCTGTCGCCGTGTCGTCGGCGATCGCGCAGATGACGACCCCCTTGGAGAGCGGGGGCCGTTGATACGGGAAGTCCGTCTCGTCGCCGAGCAGGAGGACCTCGCCCTGGTGTCCGCCCCGGCGGAGCAGGCCCGCCAGGGTGGCCCCCGCGTGGCCGCCGCCGACGATCACCACGCGTCCTCGGACGCCGGGGGCCGGGCCGGTCACGCAAGTTCCAGGCGAACGGGCAGCTTCCGCAGACCGCCGACGAAGTTCGTCTGGACCACGCGGCGCTCCCCGGTGATCTCGATACTCCGGATCTGCGATAGCAACTCCTCGAACATGACGCGGAGTTCGAGCTTGGCCAGGTGCTGTCCGATGCACATGTGCGGTCCGTAGCCGAACGCGATCTGCTTGTTCGGCCGCCGGTCGATCCGGAAGGCGTCCGGGTCGTCGAAGATGTCGGCGTCCCGGTTGCCGGACTGGTGGAGGAGCATGAAGCGGTCGCCCTCGCGCAGGCGCCGGCCGCGCAGCGTGTAGTCCTGGGTCGCCCGCCGGGTGAACTGCTTGACCGGCGAGGACCAGCGCAGTCCCTCGTTGACCAGGCCCGGGATGAGTTTCGGGTTCTCCTGGACCTGGGCGAGGACCTCGGGGCGCAGGGCCAGTGGGGTAGCGCTCGCCGTCCTCCGTGCGGGCGAGTGCGATGATCGTCGCGAGGTCGTCGCGGGGGTTCTTCCGCCGGTCCTCCACCAGGACGTCGAAGTACCGGTAGAAGTCGGCGATGGTGGCCGACCACTGCTGGGCGGCGGCCTCCGGACTGAGCGGTTCCACGTCGGCGCGCTGGCTGTCGGGGTCGGCAGTGCCGAAGAAGTCCTGGGTGAGCGCCATCATCCGGGGCTCGTCGTGCTCGGGCACCCCGAACAGGCTCATGACGACGTGCAGCGGGAAGAAGAGCGCGAAGTCCTGGACGAAGTCCAGGTCATTGGGCCCGCTGTGCAGCCGTTTCCCGATGGCCTCGCGGGCCAGCCCCCGGACGGTCTCCTCCCACTTCTTCAGGTTCGCGGGCCGGAACCAGTCCGCGGCGATACCCCGGACGGCGGTGTGCTCCGGGGGGTCGAGGTAGGTGACGGCGTCCAGGATGCGCAGACTGCCGCCGAGCAGCGACCTGGTGAAGGCGTCTCCGGCCTGGTTCTGCAGGATCGGGTTGTGCGAACCCGGGTCGGCGCCGCCGCTGGTGAAGATGTCGGGCTGCCGCTCGATCTCCATGATGTCGGCGTGCCTGCTCACGAGCCAGACGGGGTCGTAGCCCTCGACCCGGACCTGGCCGAGGGGGTTGTGCTCGCGCAGCCACCGGTAGGCGGCGAAGAGCGGCACGTCGTCGCGGTGCCCCTCGGGCAGGACGACCTGCCGGGCGATGTCGTCCGGTATGACGGGGGCGGTGGCTTCCGGGACTCCGGTGGTGGTCATGGCGTTCTCCAGGGCGTCGGTCCGAACGGCGGTGCCGGACTTCGGACGGCGGCTCGTCGCACGAGGTGACCTCAGTGCTGTGCCGCGGAGTCGGCGCGGGACATCGCTCCCGGCAGGGGAGATTTCTCCCTCCGCAGCCCCTCTGGCGTCCCCCGTCCGAAGCGTTCTCGGCGCCCTCCGTCCCGACGGCCACGGGGATCGCCCGCACGCCGGGCGGGAAACCGGCCGACCCCAAGTGATGGGCGCCGGGGCCCTGATCGCGCTCGGTGTCCGGGCGGCGGCCCGGGTGGACACCGACGGGATCGAGGAGTTCGGCGACCTGGCGAAGGGGCCCCTGACCGTCATCGACCATCGCAGCTTCCTCGACCCGCTGGTGGTCGTCACCCGCTGCCGCAGGCACGGCGTACGGCCGTACACGTTCGCCCGGCAGGACTTCTTCGACAGACCTGTGAACCGTACGGTCCTCCGGTTGCTGCGGGCGATACCCGCCCTGCGCGGGCGTTCGGCCCTGGACGGACCGCGCCGGGCCGAACGCCTGCTGGACCACGGCCAGGTCGTCGCGATCGACGCGGAAGGGCGCATCGTCCGCGACCACGAACGCTCCGACGGCGTCGGGGAACTGCGCGGCGGCGCCGCCTGGCTCGCCTGCCGCGCCTTTGGGACGGTGGTGCTCACCGTGACCGGAACGGACGACGCGTGGCCGGTCGGGCGCACCCTGCCGCGGTGGCGGCCGCTCAACCGGCCGACCGTCACTGTTCGCGCGCGCCGACGCGGTCACCAGTGTCGGGAGGATCATCGAGGCCGCGCGTCGGGTCTTCGCGACCGAGGCGGGGGCGGGACCGCTCACCAGGATCGCCCAGGAGGCGGGGGTGGGGATCGCCACGCTCTACCGGCACTTCCCGAACCGGCAGTCGCTCGCCGAGGCGGTGTACGAGCGGATCTTCAGCACCGAGATCGAACCGCTGCTCGTCCGGCTGACGTCGACCGACGCGCCCCCGGCATCCTCCTGGAGGTCGCGCACCGGATCGCCGTCATCGCCCGGCGCGAGCGTGGACTCGTGACGTCGCTGGCCTCGCTGGGGGAGAAGACCGCGGATCTGCTCGCCCGGTCCGCGCCGTCGTTCGACGAGTTCGTCGTGCGCGGACAGGCCGTCGGCAACCTGCGGGCGGACATCTCGGGCGCCGACGTGCCGAACCTGCCGGCGCTGTTCGCCTCCAGCACCGCGGTGCTGAACGTGGACGCACAGGCACGGCGTCGCTACCTCCGGCTCATGCTGGACGCACTGCGTCCGCAGCGTGCGTGAGGAACACGCTCGCCTGCGGTGTTCAGGAGGGCAGTGAGGAGTCGGCGCGCAGGTGCTCCCTGAGGCCCTGCTCGGTGCTGCTGACGTGCAGCAGCGCGGCGGCCTGGCTCAGCGAGGCGTCGCGGGTCGTCAGCGCGTTGTAGATCGCCTCGTGTTCGGCGAGGGTGCGCTCCGCCGCCCGGGAGTCGACCAGGCCGCGCCAGATGCGGGCCCGCAGGGTGCGGCCGGAGATGGCCTCCAGCAGGGTGAGCAGGGTGTCGTTGCCGGTCGCGGAGAGCACGGCGCTGTGGAAGGCCGCGTCGTGGGCGTTGAGTCTCTCCACGTCATCGCGCGCCTCGCGCATGGCGTCGAGGTGCTTCTTCACCTCGGCGAGCTGCTCGTCGGTGATCCGGGTGGCGGCCAGCGCGGTGGCGACGGGTTCCAGCAGCCGGCGCACCTCCATGAGGTCCTGGAGGGCGGCCGAGTCCCCCTGGAGCAGTTCCACCGCGCCACCGAGGCCCTCGAAGAGCAGCCTCGGCCGCAGGCTGGTGACATACGTGCCGTCGCCGCGCCGCACCTCCAGGACGCGTGCGACGGCCAGCGCCTTGACCGCCTCGCGGGCGAGGTTGCGGGACAGGCCCAGCTGGGCGGCCAGCTCCGGCTCGGGCGGGAGCTTCGACCCCGGGGGCAGGGCGCCGGTGCGGATCAGCTCACGGATCTGCTCGATGGCCTTGTCCGTCAGTGACAACACGAACTCCTTCCGGGAGCGCTCGCCGCGGGACGTGGTCCTCCGCCTGCCCGGGACGACGTCGATGATACTGGCGCGGTCGCGGGCGACGGCCGGTGCCCGGAGGGCTCGGCCGGCCGGGGGCACGGCGGCGTCCCGGCCGGCCGTCCCACAGCCCCGCTCAGCGTCTGACCATGGCCGACCCGCCCGCCATGAGGGCCTCCACCTCGGCGAGCGAGGCCATGGAGACGTCCCCCGGAGTGGTCATCGTCAGGGCCCCGTGGGCGGTGCCGTAGGCCAGCGCGCGCTCCAGACGGCCGGTGGCGCCGGTCCCGCCGTCCGGGCCGTCCCCGGCCAGCAGCCCGTAGATCAGGCCGGCGGCGAAGCCGTCGCCCGAGCCGATGCGGTCCAGGACGTGCAGGCCGGGCATGGCCGGACCGGTGACACAGCCGGTCGGCTCCGACCAGGCGGCCGAGGTCCAGTCGTTCACGCCGGCGGAGGTCACCTCGCGCAGCGTCGTGGCCAGCACCGCCGCCCGGGGCAGCAGCGCGGCCACCTCGGCGAGCGCGTCCGGTACCTCGTCGGCCGCGATCCGCAGCGCACCCGGATGGCTCCCGGCCAGGCCCAGGGCGCCCACCACCACGTCGGCGTGCCCGGCCAGCCGCAGGTCGACCTCGCGGGCCCGTCCCGGCCCGCCCCGGCCCTCCCAGAGACTGGCGCGGTAGTTGGGGTCGTAGGAGACCGTCACCCCGTGCCGTCGGGCCGCCGCCATGGCCTCGTCCGCGACGTCCGCCGTGGTGTCCGAGAGCCCCGCGAAGATGCCTCCGGTGTGGAACCAGCGTGGCCCGCCGCGGAACAGGGCGTCCCAGTCGACGTCCCCCTTCCGCAGCTGCGACACGGCCGTGTGCCCGCGGTCGCTGACGCCCAGCGCGCCGCGTATGCCGAATCCGCGCTCGACGAAGTTCAGCCCGTTGCGGACGTCACGGCCGGCGCCGTCCCCGGGAACCCAGCGGATCAGCGAGGTGTCCACGCCGCCCTGGAGGACCAGGTCCTCGATCAGCCGTCCCACCGCGTTGTCGGCGAGCGCCGTCACCACCGCCGTGCGCAGGCCGAAGCAGCGGCGCAGGCCGCGGACGACGTTGTACTCGCCGCCGCCCTCCCAGACCTGGAAGGAGCGGGCGGTGCGGATCCGGCCCTCGCCCGGGTCGAGGCGGAGCATCACCTCGCCGAGGGCCACCACGTCCGTCACGCCGTGCCCCCTTCCCCGGCCGGTCCGGTCCGCGGGGCGTGCGCGGCCCGGGGCGCGGCCGGCACCGGCGGGAACCCGGTGCCGGTCACGCCCCGGGCGATGCCGCTCGTCACCGGCCCAGCCACCCGCCGTCGACGGGCAGGACGGCGCCGTGGACGTAGGCGGCGGCGTCCGAGGCCAGGAAGACGGTCGCGCCCGCGAGGTCGTCGGCGTCTCCCCACCGGCCCGCCGGAATCCGGTCCAGGATCGCCGCGCTGCGGGTCGGGTCGTCCCGTAGGGCCCGGGTGTTGTCGGTGGCGATGTATCCGGGGGCGATGGCGTTCACGTTGACGCCGTGCGGGGCCCACTCGTTGGCCAGCGCCTTGGTCAGACCGGCGACGCCGTGCTTGGCGGCGGTGTAGCCGGGGACGGTGATCCCGCCCTGGAAGCTGAGCAGCGACGCGGTGAAGATGATCTTCCCCTGGCCGCGGGCCACCATCGCCGCGCCGACGGCCCGGGCCAGCGCGAACTGCGAGGTGAGGTTGACCTGGAGGACCAACGCCCAGTCCTCGTCGGTGTGCCGGGCCGCCGGAGCGCGGCGTATGGTGCCCGCGTTGTTGACCAGGATGTCCACCGGCCGCTCGCGCCCGGCGAGTTCGGCGCCGAGGGCCCGCACGGCCTCCGGGTCGGCGAAGTCGACGCGAAGGCCTTCGAAGGCACGTCCGGCGGCGACGACGTCCTTCTCCACGTCGCTGCCGGAGTCCTCCAGGTGGGCGCTGACGCCGACGACGTCCGCGCCGGCCCGGGCGAGGGCGCGGGCCATGGCCCGGCCGATGCCGCGCCGGGCGCCGGTGACGACGGCCAGCCGGCCGGTCAGGTCGAAGGACTTCACGTCCGGGCCTCCTCGGTGTCGTTGCCGCAGTCGACAAGGATCTTCATCACGTCTCCGCCGCCCTCCAGCGCCTCGAACGCCGAGGGCGCCTCGATGAGCGGCACCACCTTGCTGATCAGCCGCTCGGCGGGAACCGTCCCGTCGGCCACCAGCGCCACCGCCCTCTCGAAGTCGGTACGGTCGTACAACCGGGCGCCGACGAGCGTGAGTTCGCGCCAGAAGAAGCGGTGCAGGCTGATCTCACGGGGCTTGGGGTGGATCGCCACCAGGCACAGCCGGGCCCGTACGCCGAGCACCTCGACCGCGGTGTCCACCCCGGCCGCCGCGCCGGAGACCTCGAACGCGACGTCGGCGCCGGCGTCCTCGGTCCACTGCCGGACGAGTTCGGGCACGTCGACGGCGGTCGGATCCCAGGCGGTCAGCCCCGACTCCTCGGCGAGCAGCCGCCGGTGCGCGCTGATCTCCACCACCCGGACGTCGGCCCCCGCGGCCCGCGCGACCAGCGCGATGAGCACGCCGACCGGGCCGCCGCCGACCACGACGACCTTCTCGTCGGCCCGGACACCGGCCCGGCCGACGTCGTGCACGGCGACGGCGGTGGGCTCCACCAGCGCGGCCCGGTCCAGGGGGAGCGTTTCGGGCAGCCGGACGAGCGTTGCGGCGGGCACGGTCCAGCGCTGCTGCATCGCCCCCGGCGAGTCGATGCCGATGAAGTCCAGGTGCTGGCAGATGTGCCGGTGGCCGGCCCGGCAGGCGGGGCAGCTGTCGTCCCAGCGCAGCGGCATCACGGTCACCGCGTCCCCGGGGCGCCAGCCCTCGACGCCGGGGCCGACGCGGACCACCCGGCCGGACATCTCGTGCCCCAGAACCGCGGGCGTGTCGACCCGCGCGTCCATGTCGCCGTGGAAGATGTGCAGGTCGGTGCCGCAGATGCCGACGTAGGCGGGGGCCAGTTCCACCTCGCCGGGGCCGGGGGAGCGGGGTTCGGCGGGGGCCGTGTCCAGGGTGCGGGCGGCGGTGTATCGGACGGCGAGCGTCATCGTGTCGTCAGGGTCCCTTCAGCGCGGACGCCGATGGTCAGCAGCAGGTTGGCGTAGGTGCGGGTGTCGGCGGTGACGACGGCCAGCGCCAGGTCGGGGGAGCGGGCGGCGTCGTAGAACTCGAAGCGGCCGAGCGTCCGCACGGGGACCGGCGCCAGCCGGGCGCGGTACTCGGCGACCGCGGGCGGCTCGGGCTCGCCCTCGGGCGGCACCATCACGTGGGCCGACTCCACGGGCAGCGCGCGCAGCAGGACGTCGAGCACGCTGGTGACGTCCAGCAGGCCGGGCGTCAGGTTGAGATGCACGGTGCGGGCCCGCTCGCCGGTGGCGGTGCTGGCGGGATAGTGGCCGTCGGCCAGCAGGACCCGGGCCCCGTGGCCGGCTCCGGCGAGGGCTTCGAGCATGCCGGGGTGCAACAGGTCGGTCAGGAGCACGGTGTCCTCTCCTCGTGGTCGTGGTCGTGGTCGTCGGCGCGGGCGCGGGCGCGGTAGAAGTCGGCCGCCGTGCCGGCGAGGACCGCCGAGGTCTCGGCGGCCGAACAGCCGTCCAGCAGTTCCTCGACGGTGCCGGCCCACCGGTTCCAGCCGCCCGCGAGGACGCAGACGGGCCAGTCGGAGCCGAACATCAGCCGGCCGGGGCCGAAGGCGTCCAGCAGGACCTCCCACACGGGCCGGATGTCGGCGACCGTCCACGTCTCGTGGTCCGCCTCGGTGACCAGGCCGGACACCTTGCAGCGCACCTGCGGACGGGCGGCGAGCCGCCGCACCCCCGCCGCCCAGCCGGCCAGGTCCCGCCGGACGACCGGCGGCTTGCCGGCGTGGTCCAGGATCAGCGGCAGCTCCGGCAGCCGCTCGGCCAGCCGGATCGCCTGCGGGAACTGGTGGTCGCGGATCAGCACGTCGTAGCCGAGACCGCGCCCGCCGACCGCCCGTAACCCCCGTTCCACCGAAGGCCGTTGCAGCCATCCGGGGTCCGGCTCGCCCTGCACGAGATGGCGAACGGACCGCAGGAAGCGGCCGCCGGGCCCCGCGAGCAGCGCGTCGAGCACGTCGTCCACCGCCGGGGAGGCCAGGTCCACCCAGCCGACGACGGCCGCCACCAGCGGGTCCCGGTCGGCGAGGGCGAGGAGTTCGCGGGTCTCGGCCACCGACGTCACGCACTGCACGAGGACCGTGGCCGCCAGCCGGCGTCCGGCGATCGTCCGGGTCGCCGCCGCACGCAGGTCGTCGGGGCCGAAGGTACGGCGGATCGGCGCGTGGCCGGGTTCGTCGAGCCAGGGCTGGGGACGG
The DNA here is from genome assembly GCF_014645815.1 of Streptomyces fuscichromogenes. Lineage (GTDB taxonomy): Bacteria > Actinomycetota > Actinomycetes > Streptomycetales > Streptomycetaceae > Streptomyces > Streptomyces fuscichromogenes. The sequence continues at coordinate 271,359 of NZ_BMML01000007.1, forward strand.
TGGTCGAGGTCCCAGACGTGGTGGTGGGAGTCGACCAGACGCGGCTGCTCGGACAAGGGCTGCTCGGACAAGGGCTGCTCGGACAAGGGCTGCTCGGACAAGGGCGGCTCAGACACGGCCGGACCACACGGGGCCGTCCGGGAAGGCGTAGTCCTTGAGGGAGTCCGGGTGCATCTGCGCACCCAGCCCCGGGACCGACGGCGCCAGGTAGCGGCCGCCGGTGACGCGCACCGGATCGACGAAGTGCTCGTGCAGGTGGTCGACGTACTCGATGACCCGGTCCTCGACGGTGCCGGTGACGGCGACGTAGTCGAACATCGACAGGTGCTGGACCATCTCGCACAGCCCGACCCCGCCGGCGTGCGGGCAGACCGGCACCCCGAACTTGGCGGCGAGCAGCAGGATCGCGATGTTCTCGTTGACGCCGCCGACCCGGGCGGAGTCGATCTGCACGATGTCCACCGCCTCGGCCTGCAGGAGCTGCTTGAAGACGACCCGGTTGGCGATGTGCTCTCCGGTGGCGACCTTGATGGGGCGCAGCGCCCTGCGGACGGCGGCGTGGCCGAGGATGTCGTCGGGCGAGGTGGGTTCCTCGATCCAGTACGGGTCGTAGGGGGCCAGGGCGCGCATCCACTCGATGGCGGGGCCGACGTCCCATCTCTGGTTGGCGTCCACGGCGATGCGGATGTCCGGACCGACGGTCTCGCGGGCGGTGCGCATCCGCCGCACGTCGTCGGCCAGGTCCGCGCCGACCTTCAGCTTGATCTGGGTGAAGCCGTCCGCGACGGCCTCGCGGGCCAGCCGGGCCAGCTTCTCGTCGGAGTAGCCGAGCCAGCCGGGGGTGGTGGTGTAGGCGGGATAGCCGCTCTCCAGCAGCCGGGCGACGCGTTCCTCGCGGCCGGGTTCGGCGCGGCGCAGGATCTCCAGCGCGTCCTCGGGGGTGAGAGCGTCGCTCAGCCAGCGGAAGTCGACCTGGGCGACCAGCTGTTCGGGGGTCATCTCGGCCAGGAAGCGCCAGACGGGCCGGCCGGCCCGCTTGGCCGCGAGGTCCCAGGCGGCGTTGACGACGGCTCCGGTGGCCATGTGGATGGCGCCTTTCTCCGGTCCGAGCCAGCGCAGTTGGGGGTCGTGGACCAGGGACCGGGCGAAGCCGCCGAGGTCGTCGCAGACCTCGGCGACGGACCGGCCGACCACGTGCGGGGCGAGCGTCGCGATGGCGGCGGCCTGGGCGTCGTTGCCGCGTCCGGTGGTGAAGGCGAGCGCGTGTCCCTCCAGCCCGTCACCGGCGTCGGTGCGCAGGACGACGTAGGCGGCCGAGTAGTCGGGTTCGGGGTTCATCGCGTCCGACCCGTCCAGGTGCTCGGAGGTCGGGAAGCGGACGTCGAGGACGTCCAGGGCGGTGACGAGCGCGGCTGCGGACTCGGTGCGGGACATGGCAACTCCTGTGGGAGCGGGGGACGTCGGGTCCCGGCGGCGGGGTGGGGTGGGGTCGCAGAGGCCGGAGCAGGACATCGGTTGCCCCTTCCTGCCCCCGGTGCCGACCACGGCGGTCCCGTTCAGTCCTGGACCTTGCCGCCCGTGATCCGGGAGATCGACAGGGCGACCAGGATGATCAGGCCGTTGAGGGCGCCGATCCACTGGGCGGGGACACCGGCCAGGGTGAGCACGTTCTGGATCATGAAGAGCAGCAGGATGCCGCTGAACGCGCCGAACATGGTGCCCTTGCCGCCGTTGAGGCTGATCCCGCCGATGACGGCGGCGGCGAAGACGGTGAAGATGTAGCCGTTGCCCTGGGCGGAGGCGACGGAGGCGAGCCGCCCGGACAGCAGCAGTCCGGAGAGGGCGGCGAGCACGCTCCCGGTGACGATGACGATCCACAGCACCCGGTCGGTGCGGATGCCGGCCGCCTTCGCCGCGTCGACGTTGCCTCCGATGGCGTACAGCGAGCGGCCGAAACTCGTCCAGCCGAGGACACCGATGGCGATCGCGAACAGGGTGAGGCAGACCCAGATGGAGGCCGGCATCCCGAGCCATTCGGCGGTGCCCAGGTAGAGCATCGACGGCGGCAGCTGGAAGAAGGTCTGGCCGCCGGAGATGCCGGTGAGGATGCCGCGCAGCACGATCAGCATGCCGAGCGTGACGATGAAGCCGTTGAGGCCGAAGCGGATGATCAGCAGCGCGTTGACCACGCCGACGAGCGCGCCCACGGCGAGGGTGACCGGGACCGCCCAGGCGCCGGGGAGCAGCCCGAGTCCGTGTCCGGCCCCGGCCGGGACCACCAGCCAGGCGGCCACACCGGGTGCGAGCCCCATGGTGGACTCCAGCGACAGGTCCATCTTCCTGACGATCAGGATCATCGTCTGGGCAAGGACCAGCAGGGCCATCTCGGACATGGTCTGCAGGACGTTCATGAGGTTGTCGGGCTGCAGGAAGACCGGGTTGACGATCTGCCCGACGACCGCGATCACCACGATGGCCGGCACCAGGGCCAGGTCGCGGAGCCGGGCCAGGGGGATCCGGCCGCCGAACAGCGCGGTCCGCCCGCCCCGCGCGCCGGCGGCCTCGGGCGCGTCCGCGAGGACGGTTTCAGGCATCGAGGTCCACTCCTTCCATGGCGGCCACGAGGTCGTGGTCGTGCCAGCCGCGGTTCATCTCCGTCGTCACCCGGCCCTGGAACATCACCAGGACCCGGTCGCACAGCCGCAGGTCGTCGAGTTCGTCGGAGGCGACGAGCACGCCGGTGCCGGTGTCCGCGGTCTCCTCGACCTTGCCGAGGAGGAACTCCTTGGAGCGCACGTCCACCCCCGCGGTGGGGTTGATCAGGACCAGCAGACGCGGGTCGTCGGCGAGGGCGCGGGCCATGACGACCTTCTGCTGGTTGCCGCCGGACAGCGCGGACACCGGCAGCTCGGGTCCCGGTGTCTTGATCGCCAGGTTCTCGATCATCCGTTCGGCGAGTTGGTCCCGGCGGCCGTGGCTGAGCAGCCCGTTGCGGCCGAGCCTGCGGGGCACGGACAGCGTGGCGTTGTCGGCGATCGACATGTCGGGCACGAGGCCCTGGTGGTGCCGGTCCTGCGGGACGAATCCGGCGCCGGCCGCGAGGGCGGCGGGCACGCTGCCCGCGGCGGGCCGCCGCCCGGCGATCTGCACCTCGCCGGCGGTGGCGGCCCGCAGCCCCACGACGGTCTCGGCGACCTCGGTACGACCGCTGCCCGCGGCTCCGGCCAGGCCGACGATCTCCCCGGCGCCGACCCGGAAGGAGACGTCGGCGTAGGTGTCGCCGCGCAGCCCGCGCACGCTGAGCGCGGACCGCGCGCCCGTCCCGAGGGACCGCGTGCGGTCCTCGGCACGGGCGGCCGGCGCCTCGCCGGTCATGGCGGCGACGAGTTCGGTGCGGGGCAGGTCGGCGACCGGCGCGGTCACGATGTGCCGGGCGTCGCGGAACACTGTGACCATGTCGCAGATCTCGTAGACCTCCTGGAGGTGGTGGCTGATGAACAGGAAGGTGACACCCTGGCGTTGCAGGTCGCGGATGCGGCCGAAGAGCCGGTTGATCGCCGCCGCGTCGAGCTGTGCGGTGGGTTCGTCGAGGACGATGAACCGGGCACCGAACGACAGGGCCCGGGCGATCTCGACGAACTGTCTTTGTTCGACGTCGAGTTCGCCCGCGGGTGTCTGCGGGTCGACCGCCACCGACCAGGTCGCGAGCAGTTCCTGGGCCCGCCGGCGGGTGCCCGGCCAGCTGATCAGCCGTCCGTGGCCGCGGGGGTGCCGGTTGAGGAAGAGGTTCTCGGCGACGGTCAGGCCGGGGATGATCGTCGACTTCTGGTAGACGCAGGCCACCCGCTGCCGCCAGCCGTCCCGGTCGGACGTCCGGGGGGCGGGCCGGCCACCGAAGGCGACCGTTCCCTCGTCCGGGGCCTGGAGGCCGGTGAGCACGGACACCAGGGTGGACTTGCCGGCCCCGTTGCGTCCGACGAGGGCGTGGGTCTCGCCGGGCCGGACGGTGATCCGGGCGCCGTCGAGGGCCACCGTCGGACCGAACCGTTTGACTATGCCCGTCGCCTCGACGACGGGCGGCTCCGCATGGGTCATCAAGACCTCCTTGGACGTCACGTCAGCCGAGGTTGTTGCCCCACAGCGACGTGTCGTCGCTCTTGAGACTGCTCACGCCGCCGTAGGTGCCGCCGTCGGCGGTGACGAGCGGAGCCGACAGCTGGTCTTCCAGCAGCCCGGCGCGAACCTGGATGATCGTGCTGTCGTGGTCCGTCTTTCCGGGCTTGAACGTCTTCCCGTCGATGGCCGCCTTGAGGTAGTACAGGGCGTACTTGGCGTAGAGATCGGCGGGCTGGGAGACGGTGGCGTCGATCTTCCCGGCGGCGATGTCCTTCAGCTCCTCGGGGATCCCGTCGTTGGACACCACGAAGACGTGCTTCTTGTCCTCTGGGCCGACCAGCAGGCCCTTCTGCTTGAGGACCTGGAGCGTGCCGGAGAGGGCGAAGCTGGACTGCATGTAGACGCCCTTGATGTCCGGGTGGGCGGTCAGGTCGGTCTGGAGCTTCTGCGCGGCGACGGCACCGTCCCAGTTGGTGGCCTCGCCGAACACCTTGATGCCGGGGTAGTTCTTCTTCATGCAGGCGTTGAACGCCTCCGTGCGGTCACGGCCGTTGACGGAGGCGAGGTCGCCCTGGAGCATGACGACCTTGCCCGCGCCGCCGAGCTTGGTGCCGAGGTACTCGCAGGCCTTCTCGCCGTAGGCGCGGTTGTCGGCGCGGACGACCATGTAGACCTTGCCGGTGTCCGGCCGCGTGTCCACGGTGACCACCGGGATCTTCTTCGCCGCCAGCTGGGCCAGGGTGGGCGCGATGGCGGCGGTGTCCTGCGGTGCCATGGCTATGCCCTTGACGCCCTGGCTGATGAACGTCTGCGCGTCGGCGGTCAGTTTGGCGACGTCGTTCTGCGAGTTGGTGGTCTTGAGCGAGAGGCCGAGCTCCTTGGCGTACTGCGGCGTGTACTTGATGTACGAGTTCCAGAAGTCGGTGTCGGAGCGCGGGTAGTCCACGCCGACCAACGGCTTGCCGTCGGAGGAGGCCGTGGAGCCGGAGCCGGTGCCGCAGGCGCTGAGCAGCGCCAGGGCAGAGAGGGCGGAGGCGGTGGAGCAGAGGAGGTGTCTGGGTCTCATCGGTACTTCCTCACGCCGGTCCCGAAGCGGGAGATGTTTCGTGCCGGGGACAAATCGATGCCCCCTGAGGGAAGAGATGGGATGTATGTATAGGGCTCGTCGGGATTCCCTGTCTACCCCGGCGACCAACTCCCTGTGAAATACCAGCTCGTAGTGAGTGTGGGTGATCTCGGCAGGGACCACTCAAGAAAATCCATCCCATTAATCAGGGGTGCGGTCCAGGTAAAGCATCGTCGTGGGGTCTACCAAGACATGGCATGTCTGTGCGTGAGTGAACCAGGGCAAAAGCTGATGAAAGAGGACAGGGCGCATCACCCATCGGGGTTTTTCATCCCTGCACACCCGTTGACACCGCGGGGACACATGGCCGACCTTCGTGCGTAACATCCGGCGCCCGGGTTCCCCTGTCCCCCCTCCGCATCAGGGATGTCCTCATGTCGAGTTCGGTCAACAGACGCCAGTTCCTGGCCGGTGCCACCTGCGTGGCCGCGGCGGCCGTGGCCGGCGGTGTGTTCGGTGCCGGCCCCGCCCGGGCCGCGACCACCGTCTACACGCCGGATTGGAGTTCGGTGAACCAGCACCAGGCCGCCCCCGAGTGGTTCCGCGACGCCAAGTTCGGCATGTACTTCCACTGGGGCGTCTTCAGCGTCCCGGCGTACGACAGCGAGTGGTACCCGCGCAACATGTACGACGGCGGCAGCAAGGCGAACGCCCACCACATCGCCACCTACGGCGACCCGTCCGGCTGGCCGTTCCACAACTTCATCAACGGCGCAGACGACCTGGACGGCAACCACGTGGAGTTCGCGCCCAGGCTCGTCTCGGACGGAGGCGACTTCGACCCCGACGAGTGGGCGCAGCTGTTCGTCGACGCCGGGGCGAAGTTCGCCGGGCCGGTGTCCGAGCACCACGACGGCTTCTCGATGTGGGACAGCCAGGTCAACGAGTGGAACTCGGTCGACAAGGGCCCCGGGCTGAACCTGCTGCGGCTGTTCACCGACGCCATCCGCGCCAGGAACCTCAAACTGCTGGTGGCGATGCACCACGCCTACAACTTCACCGGCTACTACGAGTACGCGCCCGAGCAGACCGGCGACAGCCTCAAGAAGCTCTACGGCCAACTGAGTTCGGCCGAGGAGAACCAGCTCTGGTACGACAAGCTCAAGGAGGTCGTCGACCTCGCGAAGCCGGACATCCTCTGGCAGGACTGGCGGTTGGACCACGTCGACGAGACGCAGCGCCTCAACTTCCTCGCCTACTACTACAACCAGGCGCAGACCTGGGGCAGGGAGGTCGTCGCCACCTACAAGGACGGCCTCGACAGCCACGGCGAGGTCTTCGACTACGAGCGCGGCGGCCCTGCCGACATCACCAACCCCTACTGGCTCACCGACGACAGCATCTCCAGCTCCAGCTGGTGCTACACGGTCGGCATTGGCTACTACTCGAAGCAGCAGATGCTGCACGCGCTGATCGACCGGGTCAGCAAGAACGGCAACATGCTGCTCAACATCGCGCCCATGGCCGACGGCACCATCCCGCAGGGCCAGCGGGACGTCCTCCTCGCCCTCGGCGACTACCTGAAGCGCTTCGGCGAGTCGATCTACTCGACCCGGGCGTGGACGGCGTACGGGGAGGGCCCCACGAAGATGGGCGGCGGCTCCTTCACCACGCCCACCGCCGGCACCGCGCAGGACATCCGCTTCACCCGGAACAAGGCGAACAACGTCCTGTACGCCACCGTGCTCGGCTGGCCGGGCGGCTCACTGACGATCCAGAGCCTCAACTCCCAGCGGATCAGCCTGTCTTCGCTGACCTCCGCGAAGCTCCTGAACTCCACCGCCGACAGCTACATCAGCCTGGCGACGCCGACCCAGAGCACCAGTGGTCTCACCGTCACCCTGCCGTCGTCCGCACCCTTCACCGCCGACGCCTACGTCCTGAAGCTCACCTTCAGCGGCGAGATCCCGAGTCTGCGCCCGCTCACCGGGGCCGTGGCCTTCGCGGACGTCGGCTACTCCGGAACGGGCACGGTCCTCGACGTCGGCAACCACACCGCTGACGACCTGACCCTGGCCGGCCTCACCCCCGGCACCCTCTCCTCGCTGCGGCTCGCCCCCGGCCACCAGGTCATCGGCTACTCCGCCGACAACTTCAGCGGGACCGCGTGGACCTTCACCGCCGACAACGCGGACCTGAGGAACACCGGCAACAACGACAAGGTCGTCTCGCTGAAGGTGCAGTTCATCCCGTCCGCCTACTTCAGGATCCTCAACGTCACCGACGGCCTGGCCCTGGACAGCGGAGGGAACGTGTCCTCCGGCTCGAACCTCAAGCAGTGGACCTGGGACGGCAGCACCAACCTGCAGTGGCAGGCGGTCGAGGTCGGCGGCGGCTACTACAAGCTCGTCAACCGGACCAACGGCATGGTCGCCGACGGCTGGGGCGCCACCACCGACGGCTCGGCCGCCCGCCAGGCGGCCTGGAACGGCGGCACCAACCAGCAGTGGCTGATCACCCACCGCGGTGACGGCCGCTGCACCATCGCCAACCGCACCACCGCACTGGTGCTCGACGGCGGCGGAAGCGTCTCCTCGGGCTCCGTCACCAAGCAGTGGACCTGGGACGGCAGCACCAACCTGCTGTGGACCTTCACCGCGCTCTGATCCGCACGGCACACGCGGGGCGGCCCCCCTTCCGTCACGAGAAGGGGGGCCGGGTCCGTCAGGCTCCGCGCGTGAACTGCTGGTTCGTGCCGGTGCCGCAGGTGTACTGGATGAGCTTGGCGCTGCTCGCGGCGGACGCCGAGGTGATGTCGAAGCACGTGCCGCCGAGCCGGGAGACGAACTTGACACAGCGGTCGCCCATGTACGGGTAGTCGGTGCCGGAGGTGTCCTGGAGGGGCAGCCCGTAGGCGGTCTGCGAACCGTACGCCGTGGAGTCTGCGACGTTCTGGAGCGAGGACCAGGTGCCGGTGATGCTGGTGGCGGTGGCGTACTTCTGCTGGTTGGGGTTCGAGCCGGTCCCGCCCGACGTGAGCAGGATGGACCGGGCTGCGACTGGCCAACCTGGACGGGCACTCCGCGTTCGTCGTGCAGTCGATCGCGCAGTCCGTGGACGGCGCGCAGAGCGGCCGGCATCGCTGGCTGGCGGCGGCCCACCGTCCGCGGAACGTCCTGGCCGTCGTCGCCGTCGAGCCGATGGGGCCTCCGTACCAGGCAATTCCGGCGCTGCCCTGGTTCCGGTCATCGGCCGGCTCCGGGAGGTGCTTCCCAGCTCAGCACTCTGATCCGCGGCGCGAGCGGGGACCACTCCTCAAGTACCGGCCGCTGAGAGGACATCATGGCCGTTCCGCGGCCGCGGAACGGCGGGGGCCGGTGGTCGGTACTCATAGGGTGGCGGCCGTCCACGCTCGCTCGGACACCTCGCCGAAGTCCGGTTGGAGATCTGTGATCCGTCCCGGATGGTCGTCGCCCGGAACGCGTCCACGAAGCGACCGGCCCCGCCCGCCACCCACGGCAGGCCGAAGCCGTGCACGGTCGCGGCCAGGATCGGGACCATGAGCGCGCGGGAGGCGCGGTCGGGCGGCACCGGCATGCGGCAGCCAGGGCACCCACAGCAGATCCGCCTCGTCCCCGTGGAACTCACGGCGACAGCAGGAGCGACCGCTGGTGACCGTGTACCGCAGCACTTGGGGCGAGCGCGGTTTGCTGCCCGGGAAGCCCCCGATCGCGTCCGCGCTGTCGAGGAGGCGTTGCAGTATCGCGAGGTAGGCGGCGCCGTCCTTCCAGTGGGTGAACGCCGCGGCGGTCTTCTCCGGATCACGGTCGGCCAGCGCCACCCGGCCGTCGTCCGCGACCCTGCCGGTGACGAACGCGTCGGTGTTGAGCGCGGCGTACGCGGGGCCCGAGACGAACAGCGGGTGTCCTGCTCCGGTTGGGTGGCGAAGGGGCGGGTCGACGGGGTACGGACCGGCTGATCCCTGCGGCGGCGGAGCTCTCCGGCGGGGAGGAGGGCGCCTGAGAGTGGATCCGCACCCCGGGTATGCGCCGCATCGCGACCGAGGAGATCCCTTCGAACTGGCGCCGGACGGAAGACGTCGACCTGCGGGTGCCGCAGGTGGACGGGCGGGGCGCCGGGGTTCAGAGGGTGGTGAGCAGTTGCAGGCGTTCGGCGCTGGGTGAGCTCCGGTCGGCGTGGTGGACGACGAGGAGTTGCCGTGCGTCTGGTCTGAGGAATTTCTCGTAGCGCAGTTCCAGCTGTCCGACGAGGGGGTGGTTGAACCGGGTGTGGCCGGCGGCGCGGCGGCGTACTTCCCGTTTGGCCCACAGGGTGCGGAAGCGTTCGCTGGCGACGGTCAGTTCGCCGATGGTCTCCAGGAGTTCGGGATCGGCGTCGTCGATGCTGAGGGTCGCGCGCAGTCCGGAGACGGCTTTGGCGGTCACGTCGTCCCACTCGGGGTAGAGGCTGCGCATCTCGGGCTCGAGGAACACGGCTCGCAGGGGGTTGTTGCCGACGGCGAAGAACGGACACAGGGCCACGGCCAGGCGGTTGGCGGCGACGACGCGGCCGGCTGTGCCCTGGGCGTAGGCGGGTGTGAGGGGCCAGCTGTCCAGCAGGGGCTGGAGGTCGGCCGTGCCCGGCTGGGGGCGGGGGCGGCGTCGCCGGGCCGGGGGCGTGGGGTGGGCGAGGCGGTGCAGGTAGGCGACGGCGTCGTCGTCGAGTTGCAGGGCCCCGGCCAGGCTTTCGAGGATCTGGTCGGAGGGGTGCTGGTTGCGGCCCTGCTCCAGGCGCAGGTAGTACTCGGGGCTGATGCCGGCGAGGTGGGCGACCTCCTCCCGGCGCAGCCCCGGGACACGGCGGCGCTCGCCGGCGGGCAGGCCGGCCTCCTGGGGGCTGAGCTGTTCCCGCCGGGCCCGCAGGAAGTGGCCGAGGGTGTCCGCCATGTCGTTCATCCTTCGACGTTAGTCGGCGAGCAGACCCAGCCGCACCAGACTGCGGGCACTGGCGACCACGCTCTCCTCGTTCGGGCGCGGTGCCCAGCCCAGCTGCTCGCGGGCCTTGGCGTTGTCGGCCCGGCGGACCACGCCCAGCTGCGGCACCGTCTCGCGCAGCCGGGGGCTGACCGTGGACAGCAGCCGCAGCAGCCAGGCGGGGGCCGTCCGGGTGGGGGCCTTCGCGGCCTCTTCGCCCAGCCGGGAGCGCAGGGCGAGCGCGATCTGCCCGAAGGAGACCGGCTCGCCTGCCAGTGCCAGGTAGCGCTGTCCGGCGGCGGCCGGCGAGGTCATCGCCTTGATGTGCAGGTCGGCGACGTCCCGCACGTCGACGGTGTTGGTCCAGATCGGGGGCGCGGCGCGCATGGCGCCGGTGAGCATCGCGTGGATGATGCGGATCGAGCCGGAGTAGTCGGATCCGAGTACCGGACCGAAGATCCCGACCGGGTTGATCGTGGTGAGTTCCAGACCGTTGCCCTCGGCGGCGACGAAATCCCACGCGGCGCGTTCGGCAACGGCCTTCGACTTGACGTAGGGGGTCACGCCGGGTCCGTGAAGGTTCGTCCAGTCGGCTTCCGTGAAGGCCCGGTCGGTGGGGCCGTGGCCGTAGCCGACCGCGCCGAACGAGGATGTCAGGACCACCCTCCTGACGTCGGCGTCCCGCGCGGCCCGCAGCACCCGCAGGGCACCGTCGCGGGCCGGGACGATCAGTTCGTTCTCCTCCTTGGGACGGGAGGCGGGGAACGGCGAGGCGATGTGCAGAACATAGTCGGCCCCTGCTGCGGCCCGGTCCCAGCCGGCGTCGCAGGCCAGGTCCGCCTCGACGTAGGAGACCCCCTCCCGCCCCGGTGCCCCGGCCGCGGCGAGCATCTTCTCGACGTCGGGTCGCCGCTTCGGCGAGCGCAGCGTGGTCGTGACCTGGTGCCCCGACGCCAGGAGCCGTGCGATCGTGTGGGCGCCCAGGAAGCCGGTCCCACCGGTGACGAGTACGTGTGCCATGACGCCAGGATCACCGTGCGCGACCGCTCGGTTCCAGATCCTGCTGTTACTGGTACCCACAGGGACAGGCATGACGGCCGTGCCGTGGTCACCTGGGTGGTCTCAGGGGGACCCGTGGTCTTCTCCGGCGTCCCTCTCACCCCGTTTCTCGGCTGTCGTGGACTCGTCGGAGAGTTCGCGCATACGGCGGTGGACGGCTTCCCGCAGGCTTTCTCCGCCGGGCCCGGTCGCACCGGAGGCGAGCCGGTCGACGAGCTCCTGCAATTCGTCCGCGCGGTTTTCTTCGCCGTGCTTGTCATCGGTTCCCATGACGCCCTCCGTTCCGGCCGGGCTGGTGCGGGTGCCGCTGTCCATTGTCCTACTCGCCGTCTTCCCAGGTGCCCTCGACGACGGGCTGGGACACCAGCTCCTCGATCCGCTCGTTCCATCGGTCGGCCCGGGCGGCGGTGGTCTCCTTCACCGCCGCGGTCAGGGTGCGGGCGGCGGCGAAACGGGCCGACTGCGGGCCGCCGGCGGCGATGCGCGCGATGGTTCCGGTGCGGGAGTCGACGGCCGAGCGCAGGCTGCCAGCGCAGGCGGTCAGGCGTCCGAGGTTGCGGAACTCGGGTTCCTGGGTGTCGAACCAGACCTGCTGCCACCAGTTGTCGGTGACCGGGTCGTGCCACGTGATGTAACCGCCGGGGAGGATCTTGCGCGGGCCGTCCAGGGCGCCGGTGAAGCTGTAGCGCACCCCGGCGGCGGTGACCGGGTCGTAGAAGTGCGGGGTGAAGAAGTCCGACATCAGCAGGCCGTTGACGGTGTAGCCGTGCTCCGCGGATTCGGAGGGGTCGGAGACCTCGACGAGGAACTCCACGACGCCCTGGCCCGGTTTGACGGACTGTCCCGCGACCAGTCGGTTGCCGCTCGGATCGGCGAGCATCTCGAGCATTTCATGGCTGGCGGTCAGTGACCAGCTGTCGCTGTACTCGATCAGGGCCAGCGGCTGCCCGTTCTTGTCGAGATGGACGCCGGCCGCGCCGGCCTGGTGGATGTCGTCCTTGACGACCATCGGCCAGTAGCCGGGTGGAACGTCGTGGAGCGTGTCGAAGGCGTCGACGGTGGCCTGGACGTTCCAGATGGGGGCGAAGTCGCGCAGGGCCTGTTTCTGGAGGGCCGCGGCCACCCGGGTCAGCTGGGACGGGTTGATGTGCCTGGTCTGGGACACCAGGGCGAGGTTGATGACGAGCATGGTGTGGTTCCTGTTCTGCGGGACCGGTGCGTGCGGCGTCCGGCGTCCCCTCGCCCAGCCGCTGCCGAGGTCTGTTGACCGGCGAGAGCCACCTAACAGCCAGAATGGCGCCAAGTCACTTAATGATTACTGTGCGTCATCGGCATTCACTCGCATGGAGCCGAGCATCCCGGGCGGGAGCCGGACGCCGCAGCCCTGACGGCATACGGGTTCGCGAAAGTGTTTCGTAACCGAGGAATTTCCCCTCCTTGTCCCCGCCGTGAATTCCGTGTCAGTGTCCCGGTCCAGCAGGCAGCCGTCCGCGGTGATGACGTCCGAAAGCTTTTCGCACCAGACGCCCATCTGCCTGGCGCGTGAGATAGGCATGCCGAGAGAAGAGAGAGGCAGATTATGCGCGGATTTCCGGGACCTGGAATGAGCGGAGAGAGCGGTGCGGGCATTTCGGGAGGGCGGCGTGGGATCGGTGTCGCGATCGCCGTTGCGGCCGTCATGTCCCTTGCCGCGTGCGGGACTTCGGGGCCGGCGGGTTCGTCCTCGGGTTCGTCGTCGAAGGGCCTGACGATGTGGGCGCTCAACGACCAGACGATCCTCAAGGAGTCCGTGGACGCCTACAACAAGGACCACCCGGACCAGAAGATCACCCTGCGGATGTTCGCCAACGACGACTACAAGCAGAAGCTGCGCGTGGCCTTCGGCGCGAACCAGGCCCCCGACCTCTTCTTCAACTGGGGCGGCGGCGCGCTGGACGACTATGTGAAGGCGGGCAAGGTGAAGGCCGTCACCGACGCCCAGGTGGACCTGCTGCGGTTCACGCCCAGCGTGCTGAAGAGCGCCACCTTCGACGGCGAGACCTACGGTGTCCCGGCGAACGGTCTCGCACCCGTCGTCCTCTACTACAACAAGAAGGTCCTCAAGGACGCGGGCGTCGAGCCGCCGAAGACGTACGCCGGCCTGCTCGCGGCGGTGAAGAAGCTGAAGGGCGACGGCGTCATCCCGATATCCCTCGCCGCGAACTCGAAGTGGCCGACGCTGATGTACCTGGAATACCTCCTGGACCGCGTCGGCGGATCCGACGTGTTCGACCGGATCGCCGGCGGTGACCCTTCCGGCTGGAAGGACCCGGCGGTCACCGGGGCCGCCACCCGCCTCCAGGAACTCGCCGGGGCCGGTGCCTTCGGCGACAACGCCTCCTCCGTCAACTACGACCAGGGCGCCTCCACCGCGCTGCTCTACACCGGCAAGGCCGGCATGGAGCTGATGGGCACCTGGGAGTACGCCAACCTGGTCAAGGCGGCACCGGACTTCGCGAAGAAGAACCTCGGCTACGTCGCCTTCCCGTCCCTGTCCGGCGGCAAGGGCGACCCGAAGGACATCGTCGGCAACCCGTCCAACTTCCTGTCGCTGAACGCGGCGAGCAAGAACAAGTCCGCTGCGCTGACGTACCTGAAGGACTACGTCATGAACGGCGACCAGGTCGACGCCTACCTCGCGGCCGGCAGCGTGCCGCCGGTCAACGGGCTCGACTCGAAGCTGGCGGCCGTGAAGTCGGACGACAAGTCGTGGCTGGCCTTCGTCTACAAGCTGGTCCAGGACTCCCCGAACTTCCAGCTCTCCTGGGACCAGGCGCTGCCCTCGGACCAGGCCGACCCGCTGCTGACGAACGTCGACAAGTCGTTCCTGCGGCAGATCAAGCCCGAGGAGTTCGGCGCGAACATGTACAAGGCGGCGCAGTAATGGCCACCGTGGTGCGTACGTCACGTCCGGTCGTGTCCCACAGGGCGCGGCCGGGCGCGGCCCGTGGCGGGCGCCGCCGCCGCTTCAGCGGCCTGCTGATGGCCGCCCCCGCCCTGCTGCTGTTCGGCCTGTTCGGCCTGGTTCCGCTGGTCGGCGTGCTGGTGCTCAGCCTGGCCCGCTGGGACGGCCTGGGGTCCGTCGGCTGGGCCGGCCTCGCCAACTGGACCGGCGTCCTGGGCGACGGCGCCACCTGGCAGGCGCTGTGGCTCACCCTCAAGGTGATGGTGGTGAGCTGGCTGGTGCAGACGCCGCTGGCGCTGGCGACGGGGGTCTTCCAGGCTCCCCGGGGACGGCTGCGCGCCCTGTTCGCCGTGCTGTGGTTCCTGCCCCTGCTGCTGTCCGCCGTGGCGATCGGCCTGACCTGGCAGGCGCTGCTCGACCCGTCGTTCGGGATCGGCGCCACGCCCGGCCTGCACTGGCTGGCCCAGCCCCTGCTGGGCTCGCCCGATCTCGCCCTCTACACCGTCATCTTCGTGATCGCCTGGCAGTTCACGCCGTTCCACGCGCTGCTCTACCAGGCCGGCATACGGCAGATCCCGGTCTCCCTCCACGAGGCCGCCGCGATCGACGGCGCCGGACCGGTGACCCGCTTCCTGCGCATCACCCTGCCGCAGCTGAAGTACACCTTCGTCACGTCGAGCACGCTGATGCTGGTGGGCTCGCTGACCTACTTCGACCTGATCTTCGTCCTCTCCGGAGGCACCGGCGGCCCCGGCACCGCGACCCGTGTGCTGCCGCTGGCCATGTACATCACGGGCTTCCAGGCCCACGACATGGGCCGGGCCAGCGCGATCGCCACCCTCCTGGTGGTCTTCGGTCTCGCGCTGTCGCTGCTCACCACCCGCCTGTCCGGCTTCACCCGGATGGACAGCCAGCAGGAGGGCCTGTGAGCACCGCCACCGCCCCGCGCCGTACCCTCACCGCCGTCACCACCCTGCGCCGTACCGTCACCGGCGGTGCAACGTTCGTGTGGACCGCGCTGGTCGTCGTACCCGTCTACTGGCTGGTCGTGACCAGTCTGCGCGGCAGCACCGACTTCACGACCGCGAGTCCGCTGGCACCTCCCGCCCACCCGACCCTCGACAACTACCGGACCGTCCTCGACGGCGGCTTCACCACCTACCTGCTCAACAGCGTGGTGGTCACCGCGGCGGCGGTCGCGATCACCGTGGTCGTCGCCCTGATGGCGGCCTTCTCCATCGTCCGCCACACCAACCGCTGGTCCCGCCTGACCTTCCGCCTCTACCTGCTGGGCCTGGCGATCCCGCTCCAGGCGGTGATCATCCCGGTGTACCTGCTGATCATCCGCATGCACATGTACGACAGCCTGCTCGCGATCGTGCTGCCCTCGGCGGCGTTCGCGCTGCCGGTGACGGTGATGATCCTGGTCAGCTTCCTGCGGGACGTGCCGCGGTCCTTGTTCGAGGCGATGGTCGTCGACGGCGCCGGCGACTGGCGGATGCTGTTCTCGCTCGCCGCGCCACTGGCCCGGCCCGCGCTGATGACGGTCGCCGTCTACGACGGCCTCCAGGTCTGGAACGGCTTCCTCTTCCCCCTCATCCTCACCCAGAGCGGCGACAAGGCCGTCCTGCCGCTCGCCCTGACCCTCTTCCGCGGCCAGTTCGGCATCGACGTGCCCGCGACCATGGCGGCGGTCGTCCTCTCCACCCTTCCCATGCTGGTCGTGTTCGTCCTCGCCAGACGTCAGCTGGTCGCCGGACTGACCGCCGGATTCTCCAAGTAGCCAACGCCCGCAGGGAGCCGGCCGGGACCACGCAGTCGCCGGCCGCCCTCGGCATGCCCAAGTGACAACCCCCACGAGGAGTCCTGCATGACGACCACCACGCCGGACCACGCCGATCTCTCCCCGGCGGACGACGACCGCCCCTGGTCCGACCCCGCCCGCGCGGTCGACGAACGCGTCGAGGCGCTGCTGGCCAGGCTCACCCTGGAGGAGAAGATCGCCCAGCTCAGCAGCACCTGGGAGGACGTCGAACCGGCCGGCCCCGAAGTCGCCCCCGGAACCAGCCTGTTCGGGCGCGTCGGCGACCTCGACGAGACCGCCCGGCACGGCCTCGGCCAGCTCACCCGTCCCTACGGCACCGTCCCCCGCCCCGCCCTGGAACACGCCCGCCTGCTGGCCGAACGCCAGCGCCAGATCATGGCGCAGAGCCGCTTCGCCATCCCGGCGATGGCCCACGACGAGTGCCTCACCGGCTTCACCGCCTACGGCGCCACCATCTACCCCACCTCCCTGGCCATGGCGGCCACCTTCGACCCCACCCTGATCCGCCGGGTCGGCGCCGCCATCGGCGCCGACATGGCCGCCGCCGGTGTGCACCAGGGCCTCGCCCCGGTCGTCGACGTCATCCGCGACTACCGCTGGGGGCGCTGCGAGGAGACGTACGGCGAAGACCCCTACCTGGTGGGGGAGATGGGCGAGGCCTACGTCCTCGGTCTGCAGGGCGCCGGGGTGTACGCCACCCTCAAGCACTTCGCCGGGTACTCCGCCTCGATGGGCGGCCGCAACCACGCCCCGGTCGGCATCGGTCACCGGGAGCTCGCCGATGTCATCCTGCCGCCCTTCGAGCGGATCGTCGCCGCCGGAGTGGGTTCGGTCATGAACTCGTACGCCGAGATCGACGGCGAGGCCCCCGCCGCGAGCCGTCGGCTGCTGACCGGTGTGCTGCGTGACCAGTGGGGTTTCCAGGGCACCGTGGTCTCCGACTACTGGTCGCTGCCGTTCCTGGTGAGCGCGCACCGGGTGGCCGCCGATCTGCCGGGGGCCGGTGCGCTGGCACTCCACGCCGGCCTGGACGTCGAACTGCCCGACCAGCGCGGCTTCGGCGCGTCACTGGTCGATGCCGTGCGACGGGGCGAGGCCGACGAGGCCGACGTCGACCGGGCCGTGCGACGGGTGCTCCGGCAGAAGGCCGCCCTCGGGCTCCTCGACGCCGACCGGGATCCGGAGCCGCCCGCCCTGCGCGAGGGAGTCCTGGACCTGGACAAGCCGGAGAACCGCCGGCTCGCGCACGCGGTGGCCCAGTCCGGTGCCGTGCTGCTGCACAACACCGGAGGGCTCCCGCTGTCTTCCGCCGGCCGGATCGCGCTGATCGGCCCGTGCGCCGACGACGTCCGCACGATGTTCGGCTGCTACAGCTTCCCCAACCACGTCCTCTCCGACCGGGACGACCTCGGCAACGGAGTGGAGGCGGTGTCGCTGCGAGCCGCCCTCGCCGATGAACTCCCCGGCGTTGAATGGCTGTTCGCACCGGGGTGTCCGATACGGGACGCGGACCGGGACGGCATTCCCGCAGCGGTGGAGGCGAGTCGCGCGGCCGACCTCACCGTCCTGGTCGTGGGCGACAGGCCCGGCATGTTCGGCATCGGTACCTCGGGCGAGGGCTGTGACGTCGAGGACCTGCGGCTGCCGGGCGTGCAGGAGGAGCTGGTCGAGGCGGTGCTCGCGACGGGCAGGCCGGTCGTCCTCGTCGTCGTCAGCGGACGCCCGTACGCCGTGGGGCGGTTCACGGCCGGTACGGCGGCCATGGTGCAGGTCTTCCTGCCGGGCGAGGAAGGGGGCCGGGCGGTCGCCGAACTCCTCTCCGGCAGCGCCAACTTCAGCGGCAGGCTGCCGGTGCAGATTCCCGACTCGCCCGCCGGACAGCCGTACACCTACCTGCACCCGCCGTTGGGCGACCGGCAGAGCTGGCTGTCCAACCTGGACCCGAGCCCGGCGTTCCCCTTCGGGCACGGCCTGTCCTACACCGGGTTCGAGATCCACGCTCTGCGGACGAACCGGCAACACGTGCCCACGGACGGCGAGTTCACGGTCTCCGTGAAGGTGCGCAACACCGGGGACGTCCCCGGCGCCGAGACCGTCCAGCTGTACTTCACTGATCCCCTCGCCCAGGTCACCCGGCCGGTCCGGGCGCTGCTGGCCTTCGCCAAGGTGCCGCTGGAGCCCGGCGAGGAGGCGACCGTCCGCTTCGCCGTCCACACCGACCGCCTGGCCTTCACCGGCCTGGACGGCCGACGCGTCGTCGAGCCCGGCGAGATCCTGCTCCGCGCCGGGTCCTCCAGCGGCGACACCCCGAACGAGGTGAGCGTTCAGCTCGTCGGTGAACAGCGGGACGCGAGCGTCGTACGGCGGCACGGAGTCCCGGCGGTGGTCGAGCGGGACTGAGGAAAGGCGCACACGGCGCGGGCGGGCGGTCTCCTCACGGGACCGCCCGCCTTCTCATCCGCGGGGCGGGGCGGACGTGGAGGCCCGCAGGACCAGCTCCGTGGCCAGTTCGATGCGTGGGGAGGCGGGCGGGCGGCCCTCGGCCACCGACAGCAGCACGCGCGTGGCCTCGCGCCCCAGCTCCTCGAACGGCTGGCGCACCGCGCTGAGCGGCGGGGACGCCATCGCCGCCACCAGGGTGTCGTCGAAGGACATCACCGCCAGTTCGTCCGGTACCCGCAGCCCCAGTTGCCGGGCCGCTTCCAGCACACCGAGCGCCTGGGCGTCACTGGCCGCGAAGACAGCGGTGGGCGGGCGCTCACCGCGCAGGATCCGGAGGCCGGCCGCGAGCGCCTCGTCGTAGTCGAAGTCGGTCGAACCCACGATCGCCGGGTCGTAGCCGATGCCCGCCTCCTCCAGCGCCGCCCGGTAGCCGTGCAGCCGAGCCGCGCCGGCCAGGGAGTGCGAGCGCCCCGCGACCATGGCGATCCGGGTGTGGCCGAGGCCCAGGAGGTGCTGGACCGCCTCCCTGGCCCCGCTCCAGTTGGTGACCCCGATGCTCGGGATGTCGGCCGACGGCGCGCTCAGCGGGTCCACCAGCACCACCGGCAGCCGCTGCTCGACGATCCGCCGCTGGTCGTCCTCGGCCAGCATCGAGATCACGATGATCAGCCCGGCCGCGCCGAGCGCCACGCACTCCTCCAGCCACTGGCCGATGGACCTGCGGCTCGTGGTCCCGGTCACCACGTCGACGTCGAGCTCACCGGCGGCGTCCACGATCCCGCGGACGACCTCCAGGGTGTACGGGCCCGACAGGTCCCGGAAGACGGCGATGATCTGCCGGGACGCGGCGGACTCCCGGTCCCAGGAGCGCACGTAGCCGTACTGCACGAGCAGTTCCTCGACCCGGGTCCTGGTCTTCGCGCCCACGTCACGGCGCCGGTGCACGACCTTGGACACGGTACTGAGCGACACGCCCGCCTCCTGGGCGATGCTCGTCAGCAGCCCGTACTGCGCGTCCAGCTGTCCCTTGCCCTGAACGGTCACTTTCCTCGCTCTCCCGTCGGCGACCTGGCGCAATGCAACAGCAGCGGGCGCCGGCGGACAAGGGTCCGGCGCCCGCTGATGCGACTACTGGACTCTGCTCCACTGCTGGGTCGCGTTGCCGAGGCCCGTCCACAGCTCGACCTTCGAACCGTTGGCGGTCCCCCAGCCGGTCACGTCGATGACCAGACCGTCGGAGCGGTTGACGATCGTGCCGTCCACCCGGAACGCCCACTGCTGGCTCGTCTTGCCGTTGCAGGCCCACAGGATCAGCTTGGTGCCCGCGGTGGTGCCGTCGCCGTTCGCGGCCAGGCACTTGCCGGAGATCCGCAGCTCGCCCGCGCCGGTCTGGGTGATGGTCTGGTTGGCGTTGCCCGAGCAGTCGTAGATCTGGACCTGGACGCCGGTCTGGCCGTTCGGGACGTCGAGGCAGCGGCCGGAGTAGCCGCCCTTCAGGGTGAACGTCGAGTCCGTGGGGAGCGGGTCCTGGACCAGCTGCCAGTCCTGCGAGCCGTCGTCCGTCGACGCGGCCAGCGTGACGGAGCCGCCCGCGGTCGCGCCCGTCATGTACAGGCTCGTGTTCCTGACCGAGCGGAGCTTGTAGTACCCGCTGGTGGAGGAGGCGACCAGGGTCCAGCGCTTGTCGGTGGCGTCGTCGTCCACCCACTGGGCCAGCTTCTGCCCGGCCGTCGCGCTGCCCGTCCAGACGGCGACCGCACGGCCGCCGGCCTTGTTCAGCAGGGTGATGTCGGAGCCCTTGGTCTGGGTGTGCCAACGCTGGGTGAGGTCCGAAGCGGACACCGCGCTCGTGACCAGGTCGGCTACGTTCCCGGTGAGGTCGGCGTCCTGCGTCTTGCCGGCGGCGGGGGCGAGGGCCTGGCCGGTCAGCCGGTTGACGAGGGTGTAGTAGGCGCCGTCGGACCGGCCGAGGTCGACCTCGGCGTACTTCACCGGTCCGACGCTCGTGCCGCTCCAGGACGCCTGGAGGATCAGCACGCGTCCGGTTCCGTCGACGTACTGCAGGTCACGGCTGTACCCGGCGGCGATCGGTGTCCGGTACTGCTTCCAGGTGCCGGTGCTCAGCCCCGACTCGTTCACCCACACGCTTCCGCTGCCGGACGCGTTGTAGACGATCCGCCCGTCGGGCATCGGGAGCAGGACCGGACTGCCGCCGGTGGCGGGAGAGGCGCCGCCCGACGGCACGGGCAGCGAGGTGATCGCCGCGTCCGTGCCCGCGAAGAACCTGGTCGGGTCGTCGGCGATGCGGTACCGGACGTTCGCCCCGCCGCCCCAGTACTCGTACGTCATCATCCACTTGCCGTCGGTGGTCGGCGCGACGGTCGTCATGCCGGGGCGTCCGCCGCCGATCTCCGTCTTGCCGCCGCCCATGTCCACCGTCGATCCGGGGACGTCCACGACGGGGCTGCTCCAGGCGGAGGTGCCGGTGCCGTTCCAGGTCCGGTGCATGAGCACCTGCCCGCCGGAGTCCGTCGCCGTGGCGTTGTCCGGGTCGAGGGTCGGGGCGCCGGTGCCGGTGTCGTAGCCGGTGTAGTCGTTCTCGTCGGAGTAGTAGGCGATCAACTGCCCGTTGTGCGCGAGCAGATGAGGCTCCCAGACCGGGTCGACCTGCTTGTACGTGTTGGCGGTCGAGGTACGGCCGACGCTGCCCGCGCTGCCGCCCTGCCAGCCGCCGGCGGCGATGATGTTCTGGAAGCTCCAGGTCGCCCCGTCGTCGGTGCTGGAGTACAGGGCCAGCGCCACGTCCTTGCGGTCGCCGTCGCTGGTCGGCGTCCAGCCGGAGTTCGCGGCCTTCTGCTCCTCGTAGTAGTAGTCGTCCCCCGAGACGATGCTCGCGAGCAGCAGCGTGCCGGCGCTCAGGTTGCCCACGCTCTGCGGAAGCACGTAGAGATACGGATTGGTCCAGTTGCTCGTGTACTTCGCGTAGGCGGAGTCGGTGGACAGGTAGGCGGGGGCCTTGACGTCCGCGAGTTTCGCCCAGGTCGTGCCGTCGTCGTCGCTCTTGTAGACGGGCAGGGTCTGCCCCACCGGAGCCGTCTCGCTGTCCTCGAACGTCGCGACGATCCGACCACTCGGCAACTGTGCCGACTTCGGGTAGAGCACACAGGGGCTCTTGTTGCAGGCGGCCGAATTCGTCGCCGTGTAAAGGTTCGCGGGACTCGGCTGATAAGCCGACGCAGTTCCTGCGGAGGCGATGGTGAAAGCCATGCCGATGCCCGCGGCCGCTGCCGCCGCGAACACCCTCTGTATCAATGAACGAATCAACGCGGCTCCTTTGGGGCCTGGGCGGTTCTTCTGGCAGCAATTGCCGGACGAAAGGTGAGGTCAGTATTAGGACGCGGCAGCGGTGTGTCACGGGCACGTTTCCGAAAGACTTTCGCGTAGGGGCGGTCACCGGGACTTGACGCACACGGCCGACGACCGGCTGTCCCGCACCCGGATCCCCCGGCCGCGCCGTCCGGGACGGGCGATCCCGATCAGCCGTCGTTCACGGTTGACGATGAACAGGGCGTAGTCGATGCCCACGGCCAGGCCCGGCATCAGGGCCGGCACGACACAGCCACACGTCTGCTGGATCTGCGTCGCCCTGCTCTCCGGAGACCCTGCGACGGCCGGGGATTCATGGGCGGGGGGATCGGGGTGCCCCGGCGCGGGCAGTGCCGAACAGGCAAGTGAGCACTCGCCGGCGCGCCCTCACGATGACAACTTGACCTGTGTGGAAGGGACTTGAAGGATGGCGGCCGTGCAGATCCGACGGGCACGGCCCGATGACGCCTCGGCGATCGCCGACGTCCATGTGCGCTCCTGGCGGGTGGCGTTCGCCGGTCTTGTTCCCCAGGACCACCTCGACGCCATGGAACCGAGCCGGGAAGCGGTCGCGTGGAGGACACGCATCGCGGAGACGCGGTGGCCGTCGTCGGGAGTACTCGTGGCGGACAGCGAGGCCGGGATCGTCGGATTCGCAGGCTTCGGCCCGTCGCGGGAGATCCCCGCCGCCGCGGAAATCGGCATGCTCTACGCGGTCCCCGAGATCTGGGGCACGGGGATCGGCAAGCAGTTGATGCGGGCCACGTTGACCGCTCTCGGACAGGCCGGCTACCCACAAGCCACCTTGTGGGTCCTGGAGGACAACGAACGCGCCCGACGCTTCTACGCGGCCGCCGGCTGGGGCGCGGACGGCGCGACCGCGAAGGACTCCACCGGCGGCGCCTGTCTCCACAAGCTGCGCTACCGCCGCACTCTCGGCTGACCGGCGCACCGCGCCCTGCACCGCGCCCTGCTCCGGGCGGCTGCGCCGCGCTGCGGTCGCCCGCGGCCAACCCCTCGGCAAAGGCCGGAAGGCACGACCGTCCGGAACTGGAACACGGACACGTCGCCGCCGTCGGGCCCGATCCGGCCCGGCCCGGAGGTCCGGAGCCCCGGCGAAACCCTTTGCGTGCGGTGCCGCGCGGATGATGGGGTGGCACGGTGACGGACCAAGATGCGGCGGGGGCGGTCCGACCGTTGACCCTGGCCTGGGTGCGCCGGTACCTGAAGGCCGGTGAACGGATCGTCGGAACCGAGGCGCTGCACGGCGGCATCACCGCCGAGATGCGGCGGCTGGCCATCGCCACGGCGGACGGAGGCACCCGCCTCCTGGTGCTGCGGACCTTCGCCGACCCGTTCTTCGCGGACCACGCCGAGGACATGCTGACCCGGGAGGCCGGCGTCCTCGCCCTGCTCATGGGGACCGCCGTGCCGACGCCCGGACCGGTCGCGGTCGATCCGACCGCCGCGCAGTGCGAGTATCCGTCACTGCTGATGACACATCTGGCGGGCCGGACGGTCCTTGAGGACAGGGGACTGGAGGGGCGCGTGCCCCTGCTGGCCCGTCAACTCGTCGCGATCCACGCGCTGCGACCCGCCGAGCGTCCCCGGGAGTACGAGGCATGGACGACCGCCGACGCCGTCGTCCCCCCGGACGGCGCCGACGCGGCGGCCTGGGCCGCGGCCGCCGACGTGATCCGCAGACCCCCGCCACCCTATGAAGGGCGTTTCCTGCACCGGGACTTCCAGCCCGGCAACGTGCTGTTCGACGTGCCGCCCCCGGGCGACCGAGCGGGTCTCCGCATCACCGGGGTCGTCGACTGGGTAGAGACCTCCTGGGGTCCGGCGGACCTCGACGTGGCCCACTGCTCCACCAATCTCGCGATGCTGCACGGCCCGGCGTGGGGTCTGCGCTTCTCCGAGGCGTACGAGGAAGCCGGTGGGATGCCGGCCGGTACCGCGAGCGAGCGGTTGTACTGGCTGCTGCTGGACGCGTTGGGGTTCGCGGGGCAGCTGGAGCGGGTGGCGCGGCCGTGGCAGGAGGCCGGGCGGACGGAGCTGACGACGCGGGCGGTGGAGGCGCGTCTGGACGCCTACGTCACCGCCCTGCTGGACAAGCCGGGCTGAGCTCGCGGTCGGTCCGTCCCGCTCGTCCTCACCCGGCGGCACGGCAACTCTGGCCACGCGCAGCGGAGAAGCCGCATCATGTCTCCATGCCCGCCCGTGGACGTCACCGAGTGTTCGCATCCAGAGCATTGTCGATCTGGGCCGCCTGCCTGGCGGGGCTCGCCCTCGCCGACGGCATCCACTGGGTCCAGCACCACCGGCTGCCCGGCGCGTCGGGGCTCCGTATCGCGGTCGCCGGAACCGCGTTCGTGGCCATCGTGAACACGGCGAGCGCCACCCGCCGCAGGAACCGCAGGATCGGGACCGAGAACGACACCACCGCTGACCGGCTCCCCGCCCGCGACACGACCGGACACGGCCACGGCGGCCCGGCGAACTCGGGGTGACGTTCACTCACGTGTCTTGACGCTTTTCGTCGCATCCGAGTAGCGTCGTTCGGCACTTGCTAATACGTATTAATTGGGAGCGCTCATGGCCCCTCCCGAACGACGTAGACGCTCCACCCAACGGGACATCGCCCGGCGCGCCGGCGTCTCCCGGGCGACGGTGTCGCTGGTGATCGGCGGAGGCGCGGCGAGTGCCCGGATCGCGGAACCGACCCGCCGGGCCGTGCCGGCGGCGGCCGAGGTACCGGGCTGCGCGGCCGATGTCGCCGCACGCGGTCTGAAGGGCGGCCGGAACCGACCGCTCGGGCTCCACACCTTCGAGTCGGTGTTCCCGACCGACCTGCGCGACTTCTCCTGCCCGTTCCTGCTCGGCGTGGAGGAGCAGACGGCACGGCAGGGCTACGACCTGATGCTGTTCTGCTCCGACGGAAGCGCGCCCGGCACGGCGGGGACCGAGCGGTCGATCCACGCCGGCGGGACCAACCTGCTGAAGATCGCGGACGGTTGTGTGCTGCTCGGCGGGAACGTCCGCCGCGAGGAGCTGTCGGCGCTGGTCCGGGAGGGCTTCCCGTTCGTCCTCGTCAGACGCCGTGAGGTGGACGACGGAGAACTCTCCTACGTGGCCGCCGATGTCTCCGGGACCGCGGGACTCGTCGCAGAGCCGGCGCGACTCGGCCACCCGTGCATCCTGTACCTGCGGGTCCCGGAGGACACCGAGCCCACCAGGGACCGCGCGCTGCTGGTCGAGCCGACCGAGGACAACCGGTTCACCGAGGCGCCGGTGACGACGGCCGGTACGGAACGGGTCCGGTTCCCGGAGGACTGCTCGCCGGCCCTGCTGGGCGATCCGCCGTCCTGGACACCGGAGTTCCGGAACCGGACCCGGTTGTCGCCGCCCCGCGCCGAGACGGCGGGGGACGCCGTACGCGTGCTGGTCGAGCTGCTCGACCAGGAGACCCCCGAGCCGCGGCAGCCGACGGTGCCCTGCGCCTTCGTACCGGGTGACTCGGTCGGATCCGTTCCGACGCCCGGCGGGAGGCCGCCGACATGATCCGGATGATCGTGCACCGGCTGCTCATCGGGGTCTTCGTGATGTGGGGCGCCGCCTCGCTGATCTTCCTCATCGTCCGCGCCGCGCCCGGCGACCCCGCGACGGTACTGCTGGGCCCGGACGCCACCCGGAGCCAGATCGACCAGTTGCACGCCTCGCTCGGCCTCGACCGGCCGCTCGCCGTGCAGTACCTCGACTACCTCGGCGACGTCTGCCGGCTCGACTTCGGCCAGTCGCACTGGCTCGGCAGGCCCGCCATGGGCGCGGTCCTCGACCGGCTGCCCGCCACCGTCGACCTCACCGCGACGGCCACCGCGATCGCGGTGACCGTCGGACTCGCGCTCGGCATGCTGGCCGGCGCCCGGCCGGGCGGCCCGCTGGACCGGGTGGTCTCGGCCTGCACGATCGCCCTCCAGTCCTTCCCCACGTTCTGGATCGGCATCATGCTGGTGCTGGTCTTCGCCCTCAGCCTGCGGGTACTGCCCAGTTCCGGGGTCGGCACGCCCCAGCACCTGGTGCTGCCGGCCGTCACCCTCTCGTTCCCGTTCGTCGCGATCATCGCCCGGCTGACCCGGACCAGCCTCGCGGAGACGATGCGCGAGAGCTACATCCAGACCGCGCGCGCCAAAGGGCTGACCGAGCGGCAGGTGCTGTTCGGCCACGCGCTGCGCAACTCGCTGATCCCGGTGGTGACCGTGGTGGGCGTCCAGGTCGGGGCCCTGGTCGGCGGCGCCGTGATCGTCGAGAACGTGTTCGCCTGGCCGGGCCTCGGCTCCCTCGTGGTGGAGGCGGTGGCCAACCGCGACTACACGGTCGTCCAGGGCGCCACTCTGCTGATCGCCGGCATCGTCGTCGTACTCAACCTGACGGCCGACCTGCTCATCGCCCAGCTGGATCCGCGGATCCGGACGGGGGCCGTCTGATGGCCGGCCTCACCGTCGCCGTCCAGGGGCCGCGGACGGCTCCGCGGCGGGTCCGGCGCCCGCTGCTGTCCCTGGTGCCCGCGCTGGTCGTGGGCTGCTATCTGCTGGTGGCCGCCGTCGGCCCGGTGCTGATCCACTACGACCCGGTGCACACCTCCCTGGAGGACCGGCTGCTCGCACCCGGCTCCCGGGTGTCCGGTGGCGGCACCGCCTGGCTGGGCACGGACGGCCTCGGCCGCGACCTGCTCGCCCAGATCGTCTACGGGGCCCGGACGGCGGTGCTCATCGGCGTGTCCACGGTCGCGCTGTCCTGTCTCGTCGGGGTCCTGCTCGGCGCGGTGGCCGGATACTTCCGGGGCGTCGCCGACGCCGTCCTCGCCCGGATCTTCGACGTCCTGCTGGCGTTTCCCGCGATCCTGCTGGCCATCGTGATCGCCGGGGCCTTCCGGCGCAGCGTCCTGCTGGTCGTCGTCGCGCTCGCCGCCACCGGCTGGATCACCTTCGCCCGGGTCACCCGCGGCATCGCGCTCTCCCTGCGGGAACGGCCCTGGGTCGACGCCGCACGGGTGCTGGGGGTGCCGGGCCGGACCGTCCTCGCCCGGCACGTGCTCCCGTTCACGGCGGGGCCCGTCGTCGCCCTCGCCACCCTCGAATTCGCGCTGGTGGTGCTGGCGGAGGCCGGTCTCAGCTTCCTCGGCATCGGACTGCCCGCGTCCACCGTGTCGTGGGGGCAGACCATCGCGAACGGCAAGGAGTACCTCGAAACGCAATGGTGGATCTCCACCCTGCCGGGCATCGCCCTGTCCCTCCTGATCGTGAACGTGGGCATCCTCGGCGACCAGCTCACCGCCCGCTACGGGCGCGGCCGCTCCGACCGGACCGGCTAGGTACAGCGCCTCACCCACCGGCTGACTCCGACCGACCCTTGATCGAGAGGAGCACCATCATGACCAGGACGCGTGAGCACGGGCGGAGCCGCCTCGTCCGGCTCGCCACCACCGCCACGGCGGGCGCGGCGCTCCTCGCCGCCTGCACGACGGCCGGCGACGACGGAGGCGGTGCCGCCTCGGGAGACGTGACGGTCGCCGGTACCTACCCGATCGAGAGCCTCGACCCGCACGGTGCCCAAGGTGCCTCCACAGGAACCCAGTTGGCCGCGCAGGAGATCTTCAGCAGACTCGTGAGACCCGAAGCGGACGGCACCCTGGAAGGCGACCTCGCCACCTCCTGGAAAGCCAACAAGGACGTCACGGCCTGGACGTTCACCCTGCGCTCCGGCGTGACGTTCTCGGACGGCTCCGCGCTCGACGCCGACGACGTGGTCGCCTCCTTCCAGCGGATGACCGGCCTGGGCGGCCCCAACGCGGGCAACTTCCCCGGCGACACGCTGACCAAGGTGTCCGCCACCGAAGTGGTCCTGCGCAGTCCGGCGCCCGACGCGTCCGTCCCCGGCAAGCTCGGCACCTTCTACGTGCTCCCGTCGGGCGTCGGCAAGGACGACACCGCCTTCTTCAATCACCCCGTCGGATCAGGTCCGTTCACCGTCGACGCGTTCACCCCGAGCGAGTCGCTGGTCCTGGTGCCCAACAAGAGGTACCGGGGCACCAGGCCCAGGCTCCGCAAGGTCACCGTACGGAACATCCCCGAGCTCGCCGCCCGCATGACCGCGTTGCGCACCGGCGAGGTGGACGTCGTATGGGGCATCCCGGACGACCAACTGGCCGCCCTGAAGGGCCGGCAGGACCTCACGGTACGGACCGTGCCGAGCAGCGCCGAGTTCACCATGTGGTTCAACTCCTCGATCCCGGCCCTCAAGGACGCGAAGGTGCGCAGGGCGATCTGGCAGGCGGTCGACTTCGGGACCATCATCGGCAAGCTCTATCCCGAGACCGGCAGGGCGGCCGACGCACCCGTCACCGGCGTCGTCCTCGGCCATGTCGCACAGCCCGCCGTGGCCTACGACCCGACGGCGGCCAAGGCGGCCCTCACCGCCGCCGGGTTCGACTTCTCCACGAAGCTCCGCCTCCAGTTCGCCAACGACGAGTTCCGGCCCTTCGTCCAGGCCGTCGTCTCGGACCTCCAGAAGGTCGGCGTGCGGGTGGATCCGCTGGAGAAGGAGCAGGCCGTCTTCACGGAGGATCTGCTCGCGCTCAAGTGGGACATCAACTTCCAGCAACTGGCCACCCCCAGCTACGACGCGGCCAGCAACCTCGGCCGCCTCTACACCTGTGCGGCCAGGCGCATGGGCTACTGCGACAAGAAGCTGGACGCTCTGCTGGCGGCGGCGGGCGCCACGGCCGACAGGCAGCAGCGCACCGATCTCTACGGCCGGGCCGAGCGGATCATCTGGCAGGACGCGGTCGGGATGTACCCGATGTCGGTGAGCATCGCCTACGCCTGGAACAGCGACCTGAAGGGGTTCGTCCCCGACGCCAGCGGGCTGCCGGACTTCGCCACCGTACGGACGGGCGGATCGTGACCCCCGCCGGAGCGGGCACCGCGCGGGAGAACGGCGCCGGGAAGCCGGCGCCCGCGACCGACGGACCGATCCTGCGGATCGAGGACCTGGTGGTGGAACTGCCGGGCCCGCACGGCACCCGGACCCGGGTGGTGGACGGCGTGTCCTTCGACGTGCCGCGGGCCGCCACCGTGGGGCTGATCGGCGAGTCGGGCAGCGGAAAGACCATGACCGCCCAGGCGGTCCTCGGCCTGCCGCCCGAGGGCGCCACCCTGACCGGCCGACTGCTGTGGCACGGCGAGGACCTGCTCGCCGCCACCCCGGCACGGCGCCGCGCGGTACGCGGCCGAGAGATCGCGATGATCTTCCAGGACCCGCTCGCCGCGCTCAATCCGACCCAGCGGATCGGCCGTCAGATCGGCGAGGTGCCCCGCCGGGACCGGCTGCCGCGTGCCGAGGTGAACCGCCGGGTCGTCGAACTCCTCGACCGGGTCGGGGTGCCGGAGCCGGCCCGGCGGATGCGCGCCTACCCGCACGAACTCTCCGGCGGCCTGCGCCAACGCGCCGTGATCGCCATGGCATTGGCGGGAAACCCCGCGCTCCTGCTCGCCGACGAACCCACCACGGCGCTCGACGTCACCGTGCAGTCCCGGATCCTGCGGCTGCTGGCCGACATCCGGGCGGCGGACGGCCTGGCGATGCTGCTGGTCAGCCATGACCTGCGGGTCGTGTCGCACGTCGGCGAACGGGTGGTGGTCATGTACGCGGGACGGATCTGCGAACGCGGGCCCGCCCGTGACGTCCTGCGGCGGCCCGCCCACCCGTACACCGCCGCCCTGGTACGCAGCGTGCCCGCCGTCAGGACCCGTACCGCGCCGGCCGACCCGCTGCCCGGGGCCCCGGCGACACCGGCGAACCGGCCGGTCGGCTGCGCGTTCCACCCGCGCTGCCCGCTGGCCCGCGCCCGGTGCCGCGCCGAACCGCCCAAGGTGCGGGAGGTGGCGCCGGACCGCTGGAGCGCCTGCCACTTCGCGGAGGAGGTGCCCGGATCATGAGCACGGGCGAGCGGGACCTGCTCGACGTGCGCGAGCTGTACGTCACCTACGGAGGCCGGGGCGGCGGGCGGCGGGGCGGGCACGCCGCGGTGGCCGGGGTGAGCCTGTCGGTGGCGCCCGAGGAGACGCTCGGGCTGGTCGGCGAGTCGGGCTCCGGCAAGACGACCGTGGCCCGGTGCGTGGCCGGACTGCTGCGGCCCCGCGCGGGGACGGTCACCTTCGAGGGACGGCCGCTCGGCCGCGCGGGACACCGGCCGCCCGAGCTCCAGCGTGCGGTGCAGATGGTGTTCCAGGACCCGCGTTCGTCGCTGAACCCGCGGATGACGGTCGCCTCGGTCATCGCCGAGGTCTGGCGCACCCACCCGGTCACCGCACCCGAGGGCGACCGCACCGAGGCCCTGCACCGGCTCCTCGCCGCCATGGGGCTCGACCCCGACGTGGCCTCGCGGCGCGCGGGCGACCTGTCGGGCGGTCAGTGCCAGCGGGTCAGCATCGCCAGAGCGCTGGCGGTACGGCCCCGGCTGCTGGTGTGCGACGAGGCGGTGTCGGCGCTCGACGTGTCGGTCCAGGCCCAGATCCTGCGGCTGCTGGCCGAGCTGCGCGGCCGGCACCGGCTCGCGATGCTGTTCATCTCGCACGACCTGGGGGTGGTGCACCAGATCGCCGACCGGGTGGCGGTGATGCGCCGGGGCGTGATCGTGGAGGAGGGCCGGACCGTCGAGGTGCTGACCGCACCGCGCCACCCGTACACCCGGGCGCTGCTGGACGCGGCCCTGGACCTGGACGACCCGGTGCCGGGGGACGGCACCGCCGACGGCGGGGCGGCCGGATGAGCGACAGCGGGGCCGGACAGCGACGCGCCACCGCGACTCCCGCGTGGACCGGCCGGCGGACTCCGGCGCCGTCCGGCTGGAACACCTGGGACGTCCGCACGCACACCGGTATGAGCCGGCTGCCGTCCGGACCTCGGGTGAGGTTCGGCGTACTCGGCCCCGAGGGCCCGGTGCTCGACGGGTTCACCTGGCGCGACGGTCTCGAACGACTCGGGCCGCACACCGTGGACGGTACCTACGCCGAGGTGACGGTACGGGCGGCGGGGCACCGGTTGCGGCTGGAGTTCGCGGGCGGCCCCGGCGACGTCCTTCACGTCCGTGCCGAGAGCGGAGGCCAGGTCGTGCTGGCCGTGGAAGGCCTGACCGGCCACGACGAGCCGACGGACCGTCCGGGCACGGCGGACCGCGCCGCGGCCGGCATCGTCCGCGCGGACGAGCGCCGTTGGACGGTCGCCGCCTCGGCGCCCGCCCGCAGGATCGAGGGGGCGGCCGACGCGCTGGTCCTGGTGTTCCGCGGCCCCGGCACGGTGGAGCTGCGGATCGCGCCGGCCGACGCACCGGGCACGGTGCACCGGACCGCCGGCGTCCTCGCCGCGCACCGCGCCGCCGCCGACCGGACCCGACTGCGCTCCGGCGGCTGGCTCGGCGCCGCCGCCGACGCTCTGACCCGGGCCGTCACCTGGAACACGATCCACACCCCCGACCTCGACCGGGTCCTCACCCCGACCTCCAGGGACTTCGTCTGCGCCGAGCGCAAGGGCTTCTACGGCACCTGGGCCCTGCACGCCTGGGACACCTTCTTCACCGGCCTCGTCGCCTCGGCCGTCGACCGGGACTACGCGCGCGGCATCTTCGAGCAGATCCTGCCGTACGCGGACGTGACCGGCATGATCCCGAACCGGGTCTCCGACGACCGGGGCCGCACCGACGACCGTTCGCAGCCGCCGGTCGGCGCGCTGACGGTGTACCAGGCCCATCTGGCGGGCGGCCTGTCGCCCGAGACCCGCGACACGGCACTGCTCGCCCGCACCTTCCCGGCCCTGCTGGCCTGGCACGACTGGTGGCCCCGGGCCCGCCGCGGGCCGCACGGGCTGCTCGCCTGGGGTTCCGACCCGGTCGCGGGCGACCCGGCCTCGGCGACCCTGGACCGGGCCAGACGCGAGTCGGGCCTGGACGACTCACCGATGTACGACGAGGCCCGGTACGACCCCGCGACCCACACCATGGACCTCGCCGACGTCGGACTGAACGCGCTGCACATCGCCGATGCCGAGGCGCTGGCGGACATCGCCGGCATCCTGCGGGAGCCCGCCACCGCCGACCGGCTGCGCGCCGAGGCCGCCACGGCGAGGGCGATCGCCGACCGGCTGCTGTGGGACGACGCCCGCGGCGGCTACCGCAACCTCACCGCCGCGGGCACCCATGATCCGCACGTCTCGCCGACGATGTTGTACGCACTGCTCGGCGGGCTGCCGGACGCCCGTCGCGCGGCGGCCATGGCCACCGACCTGCTGCGGCCCGAAGTGCTGGGTGGCGAACGGCCGTTGCCCAGCGTGGCCCGGGACGACCCCGGTTTCGCGGCGACATACTGGCGCGGCCGGATCTGGGCGCCGATGGCGTATCTCGCGGTCCGCGGGCTGCGGCGGTACGGGCTGACCGGGCTGAGCCGGCCGGTGGTGCGGGACCTGCTGCGGCTGTTCCTCGAAGAATGGCGGGTGCACGGCCACGTCAGGGAGAACTATCCGGCCGTCGGCGGAGAGAACCTGACCGGCTTCGAGAAGCGTTCGGACGGGCTGATGGCCTGGGGCGGCCTGCTGGCGTATCTCGCCTTCGGTGAACTGGCCGACGCACGCCCCGACGGCTGGCGGTTCGCCCACCCGGGCGAGCCGGCCGAGCTGCGCAACCTGCCGCTCGGCGAGGGCCGCCTCGACGTCCGGGCGGACCGGCGACTCACCGTCCACCTCGACGGAAGGGTCCTGCTGGACCTGGCGCCCGACGTCGTCGTACACGGATACCGGCGGACCGGTGAGCAGGTCACCGGGACCGCGGAGGGCACCGGCGACCTGCTCGTCACCCCGCCGGACGGCGGTCCGCCGGTGCCGGTGGACGTACGGGGCGGACATCGGAGCTTCGCCATCGGCCCGGACGGTGCGGCCGACGTGCGGGAAGGGAGCGGTTCATGAGCGCGCCGACGTCGGCGGCCGCGGACCTCCTCGTCGTGGGCGGGGGCCTCGGCGGGGTCGCCGCGGCGCCGGCCGCCCTCGACCGGGGGCGGACGGTCCTGCTCACCGAGGAGACCGACCGGATCGGCGGCCAGCTCACCAGCCAGGGCGTACCGCCCGACGAGCACGCCTGGATCGAGCAGTTCGGTGCCACCCGCACCTACCGTGCGCTGCGCGACGCGATCCGCGAGCACTACCGGACCTGGTATCCGCTCACCGAGGAGGCCAGGCGGCGCCGGTATCTCGACCCGGGCGAGGGACGGGTGAGCGCGCTGTGCCACGAACCGCGGGTGGCCGCCGCCGTGCTGGCGGCCATGGTCGCCCCGTACGTGGCCGCGGGCCGGTTGCGGATCCTGTACCGGCACCGCCCGGTGGCCGCCGCCGTGGACGGCGACCGGGTACGGGCCGTGGTCGTCGAAGGGCCGGACGGCACACGGGCCGAGGTGTCGGCGCCGTTCGTCCTGGACGCGACGGAACTCGGCGACCTGCTGCCGCTGACCGGCACCGAGCACGTGACGGGCTTCGAGTCGCGGCGGGACACCGGGGAGCCGAGCGCGCCCGACCGGGCCCGGCGGGCCACCATGCAGGCGTTCTCCTGGGTGTTCGCCGTCGACCACCGGGCCGGGGAGGACCACACCGTCGACCGCCCGGCCGGTTACCGGCACTGGGCCGCCTACCACCCCCCGAAGTGGCCGAACCGGCTGCTCAGCCTGAGCGCACCCGACCCGAGGACGCTGGAGACCGTGGCGCGCGCGTTCCCTCCGAACGCCGGCTCGGGGGCGGTCGTCGCCGACCAGAGCAAGGACGCGGGCGACAAGGAACTGTGGGAGTTCCGCCGGGTGTTCTCCCGGAGGCTGTTCCGGCCGGGGTTCGCCGCGAGCGATGTGACCATCGTCAACTGGCCCGTGATCGACTACCTGCCCGGACCGCTGATCGGGGTGGCCGACGAGGAGCGGGACCGGCATCTGGCGGCCGGAGCCCGTGAGCTGAGCATGAGCATGCTCTACCGGCTCCGGACCGAGGCACCCCGCCCCGACGGCGGCACCGGCCGGCCCTGCCTGCGGCTGCGCGGCGATGTACTGGGCACGGCCGACGGGCCGGCCAAGGCGCCGTACATCCGCGAGTCACGCCGGATCGTCGCCCGGCGCCGGATCGTCGAACAGGGCCTGTCCCTCGCCGTACGGGGCGAGCACGGCGCGGTGCGCCACCCGGACTCGGACGGCATCGGGATGTACCGGATCGACCTGCATCCCTCCACCGGCGGGGACACCTGCATCGACGTGGCCGGCAGCCCCTTCCGGATCCCGCTGGGCGCGCTGCTCCCGGTGCGGGTGCGGAACCTGCTGCCGGTGTGCAAGAACATCGGCACCACCCACATCACCAACGGCTGCCACCGCCTCCACCCCGTCGAGTGGAACATCGGCGAGGCGGCCGTCTCACTGGCCGCGCACTGCCTCGACAACCGGCTGGATCCGGAGCAGGTGTACGAGGACACCGAGCGCCTGCACCGCTTCCAGGACGAACTCACACGCGCCGGGGTGGAACTGGCCTGGCCCGAGGTCAAGGGGTACTGATGGGCGGTCGGGAAGCGCCCCGGAGCGGTGCGGTGCCCGGTCGACGTCCGGCTGTGCCACGGGGCGCGACCGGCCACGACGGTACCGCGGCCGAACGACCGCCCGGCCCGGCACGCGCTGTGCGGAGCCCGGTCGACGGCCGCGCGTTGCTCGCCGGTGTCGTCGTCCCGTTGGTCACGCCGATGGACCGGCCGGGACGGCCCTCGGCGCCGGCCGCCGACCTCCTGCTCGGCGCACTGGCGGCGGCGGGCACCCGCGGCCTGATGCTCTTCGGCAGCAACGGCGAGGGCCCGCTGCTCCGCACGGCACACCTGGGCGACTTCGCCGCCGAGATGGCGGCGCGCTGGCGTGAACTGGTCCCCGACGGGCCGGTGCTGGTGAACATCACCGCTCCCGGCACCGCCGAGGCGCTGGCGCGGGCGGAGGCCGTCCTGCCCGCCGCGCCGGACGCGCTGGTCCTCAGCCCGCCGATCTACTTCCACCACCGGCACGACGAGATCGTCACCCACTACGCCGTCCTGGCCGGCCTCGGCGTTCCCGTCGTCGCCTACAACGCGCCCCGCTACGCCAGTCCGCTGACCCCCGCCCTGCTCGACGACCTGACGGGTCTCGCGCACCTGGTGGGCGTCAAGGACAGCTCGGGCGACCTCGCGCTGTTCGGCCACGCCCTCGCGGCCGCCCGGCGGCGCCCCGGCTTCGGCGTCAGCCAGGGTGCGGAGCGGCGGGCGCTCGACGCGCTGCGGCTCGGGGCCGACGGCGTGGTGCTCGGGGTGGCCAACCTGGCGCCCGCGGCGACCGTCGAGCTGTTCCGGGCCCACCGCGAAGGCCGGGCCGAGGACGCGCTGCGCGCGCAGCAACTGCTCGACCAGGTGCTGGCGTTGCACACCGTACGCCCCGGTGTCCCGGCGCTGAAGGCGGTCCTCGCCGCACGAGGCCTGTGCCCGCCGCACGCCGCGGCGCCCTTCACACCGTGCTCCGACAAGGAGCGGCAGTCCCTGCTCGAACTGCTCGCGCCCCTCGACGCACATCTCGTACGCGCCTGATCCCGCACCCGCACCCGCACTTGGACCCGCACCCGCACCCGCACCCGATCCGGTGCGCGTAACCCTCCGCACCGGTTCCCGCTCCTCCGTACCCGCCCGAAAGGGGTGCCCCACCATGTCCGACAGCGGACCGCACCACCCCGTGATGAACCGCAGATCCTTCGCCCTGGGGGCCGTCGGCGCCACGGCGAGCGCCGCGTTGGGGGCGGTGGCCCTCGGATCACCGGCCCGCGCCGCCGACCGCACGTCCGTATCCGGCCGGCCCGGCGCCTTCTTCGAGGAGCAGACCCTCTGGGACTCCGGCGAGGGCCCGCTCGTGAGCTATCACGTCCATGCGCTCGCCGTGCTGCCCGACGACACCGTCCTGGCGGTGACCGAGGGCCGCCACGAGGTGTGCGACGCCGGTCCGCGCGATCTGCTGCTGCGCCGCAGCACCGACGGCGGCCGCACCTGGGCGGCGAGCAGCACCCTGGTCGCCTCCGTCGACGGCGAGTCCTGGGGCAACCCGGCGCTGGTCGTGGACCGGGAGACGGGAGAGGTCTTCCTCTTCTACATGCTCTCGCTCCGGCTCCCGGAGAACACCTCCTGCTCGGGCGACTCGGGCGAGCTGTACGTGATCTCCAGCCGGGACAGCGGCCGGACGTGGAGCGAAGTACGGAGCCTGGCGGGCCTGTTCGACGGCTTTCCCTACAACTGGGCGCTGCACGGCCCGGGTCCGGGCCACGGACTCCAGTTGCGCTCCGGCCGTCTGCTGCTCAACTGCCTGCACCGCAGGGTGATCGTCGGCAACACCGTGGCCCAGCGGTACTACGGTGTCGCGCCCCTCTGCAGCGATGACCACGGCGCCAGCTGGCAGGCCACCGGCGCGGTGCCGGTACAGGTCGCTTACCCCGTCAACGAGGCGCGGATGGTGCAGCGCGCCGACGGCACGGTGTTCGTCGACGGCCGCTTCGCGTCGGGCGGCGAGAACCAGCGGATCGTCTCCGTGAGCACGGACGACGGCATGACCTGGTCACAGCCGGCGCTCGACGGCAGCACCGGCTCCTTCAACGCGGTGGACGCCGGCCTGCTGCGCTACACCGGCGGCCCCGGCGATCACGCCCCCGGGCGGGTGCTGTTCAGCCGCCCCGACTCACCCGTCAGACGCAACATGACGGTGGGAGTCAGCTACGACGACGGCTTCTCGTACCGCTACCAGCGGGTCGTCAACGAGAACCGCTCCTTCTACTCGGACCTCGCCCGGCTGTCCGACGGCACCATCGTGCTGCTCTACGGCTGCGACGGTGACATGGCGAGTGTGCCGCTCCGGGTGAACGTCTGCCGCTTCTCGCTCGACTGGCTGACCCGCGGCCGCGACAGCCTCCGTCACGGCCCGCACTACCGGGAGGCCGTGATCGCGCTGGCCGAAGCGGACCGGACCGTCACCGGGGGCGCCGTGCAGAACGTCGCCGACCCGCTCGCCCGCCGCGGCGAGCGACTGGTCCTCACCCCCGAACAGGTCGGCGGCGAAGTGGAGTTCGCCTTCCGGGTGCCGCGCACCGGTGCCTACGAGCTGCTGCTGCGGTACCACCGCTCGGCGGACGGCGCACTGACCACGGTGACGATGGACCGCACCGATCTGCCCGCTCTCTCGATCGACACCACGGCGCAGACGGCCGACGGCTTCGACCTGGCCCACCTCGGGACCACCCGGCTGCGCGCCGGACGGCACACCCTGCGCTGCGCGGTGACGGGACCCGGCAGGGGCGGCGGCACCCGGCTGGGCCTCGACTCACTCAGCCTGATCCGGGCGCCGGGCTCCGCCGACGTACGCGCGGAGGTGGTCGTGGACAACGACCGGCTGGGCTTCGAGATCGTCAGCGGCAGCTGGCCGACGGCGACCGCGGACCCCGGCTTCTGGTCGGGCAACTACCGTACGGCGCCCGCGGGTTCGGGTGGGCGGAAGGTGCGCTGGCGGCCGGCCGTGCCCCAGGACGGTGGGTACGAGGTCCAGGTGTCCTGCCCGCCGGCCGCCGGCCGGGCGAGCAATGCGCCCTACACCGTCGTCCGGGCGGACGGCTCGACGACCACCGTACGCATCGACCAGCGGGCCGCGGGCGCCACCGATCCGCGCGGCGGTACCTGGTTCTCGCTCGGGGTGTTCGAGCTGGCGGCCGGACTCGGTACCGCGGTCGAGCTGACCGACGACGCCGACGGCCCGGTGGCCGCCGACGCGGTTCGGCTGCTGGGTCCGCTGACCTGAGGAGCGGGACCCGCGCGGCCTCCCGTCACGGGGTCTCGGCGGGCAGGATGAACAGGCCGGCGACCTTCTCGTCCGTGTCGAACGAGACCCGGGCCTTCATGTCGCCGGCCTCGTAGCGCAGGGGGACGTCGACGACCGTGTGGTCGCCGATGCGCCGGACGAGCGGTTCCGCCTCACCGAAGCCCTCGAACGCGCCCACCAGGCCGGCGACCGTGGCCATGCCGCTGCCGCGCACCTCCTCGGTGAACGCCTCCAGGACCTGGGCGTCGAAGGACCGCCGGGCCTGGTCCAGGCGCCCTTCGAGGACGTCGATGACGATCTCGCGGGCCCGCCCGGCGGCGTCGGTCATGCGTACGGTCTTGTCCATGGGTTCTCCGGTCCGGGGGTCGACGGGCTTGCCGAACCGCTGGAACGCGGCCTGGCGGGTGACGCCGAGCAGGTCCCCGATCTCCTGCCAGGTGTGACCGGCGTCCCGGGACTGCTGGACGCACAGCCTGAGCATGTGTTCGGCCAGATCGTCCACGTCCCGGGAGTGCCGCACGAGGTCGAGATAGGCGGGCGGGGCCAGCGGACTGGCCAGCGCCTCGGCCAGCACCGAGGCCCGCCCGGCCAGTTCGGCGCTCAGCGAGGCGAGGCTCATGGAGGAGTCGGTCACGTGTAAAGGATGCATTTACACGTCCGGCCGTGTCAAGGTTTCCTTTACGGCGGCCAGGAGGCCGTCGGCCAGGAGCCGGGGCGGTGCGGTCTCGTCCGCTGCCGCCGTGGCCGTGTGGGTGCTCCGTCCGGCAGGGTCAGGCGTGCAGGCTCGTACCGTCGATCGCCACCCGCCGGCCCTCCCTGGTGTGCGGGAAGTAGTCCCACACCGCGTGGTGCTGCACGCTGCGGTTGTCCCAGAACACCAGCGTGCGTTCCTGCCAGCGCACCCGGCAGTGCAGCAGCGGGGTACGGGCGATGTGCGCGTACAGCATCCCCAGCAGGGCGTCGCTCTCGGCGCGGGCCAGCTGGGTGATGCGCGAGGTGTAGGGGGCGTTGACGAACAGCAGTTTGCGGCCGTTCTCCGGATGGCGGGCCACGACCGGCTGCTCGGTGCGCGGCACGTCGTACTCGGGCGGCGGGGTCAGCCCGGCGTCCGTCCAGGGCTTCGCGCCGTCGTGGAGGGCGGTCAGGCCGTCCAGGAAGCCGCGCAGGGCGGGGGAGAGCAGCTCGTAGGCGAGGTGCATGTTCGCGAACAGGGTGTCGCCGCCGCTGCCGCCCTCGGGGATCGTGGTGATGTACAGCATGGAGCCGAGCGAGGGCTCGGCGTCGGCGGTGCCGTCGGAGTGCCAGCCGTTGCCGGCGACGGCCTTGGAGTCCTTGTCCGCCTTGATCTCCAGGATGTGCGGGTCGGATCCCTCGGCGGCGAGGGCGACCGGGTGCAGCTCGCCGAAGACGCCCGCGAACCGCTTGTGCTGCTCGGGGGTCAGGTCCTGGTCCCGGAAGACCAGGACGTGGTGGGTGTGGAAGGCGTGCTTGAGCTCCTTCTCCTGCCGCGGCGTCAGCTCGCGCGAGAGGTCGAGACCGGTGACCTCGGCGCCCAGCACCGGGGTGATCGGGGCGATGGAGAAGGTGTCGTAGGGCTCGGCGGGGCGGGTGGTGAGCTGCGCTACGGCGCGCAGCGCGTAGTCCTCCATGAGGGACCTCCGTGGAATGGGGAGCGGGAACGCGGGAACGCGGGAGCGGGTTCAGAGCCCGCGGTCGAGGAGTTCGGCGACCATGAGGCGGCCGAAGGCGGAATTGCCGTGGATCGTGTCGTCGGCCTGGCAGAGGACCGGCCGCTGGTGCCCCGCACCGTCGGTGACGCGGGTCCACAGGTCGACCGACCCGCGGCGGCTTCTCCTCCTCCAGCGCCCAGGCGACCCACTGGCGCAGCGCGGCGGCCGTGTAGACGTTGCCGGTCGGGAAGGAGAAGCGGCGGTAGCCGCGCGCGGCCTGCTCGGCGGCCGTCAGGCCCGGGGGCGGGAGTTCGGCGTCGTACCCGTGCATGCCCTCCGCCAGGAGGGTCCGGCCGATGTGCGCGGCGAAGCAGGACCCGGCGGTGACGACGGGGTCGTCCTGGCCGATCGTGAACTTCGGCGTCCACAGGCCGGCGATGTCCGCGGGGTCGGGCTCGGCCACGGCGGTGCGCCAGAACGACCGCGCGGGCAGGCGGGTGTACGGATGCTGCACGGGGGGTCTCCTCAGATCCGTCCGGCGGGCTCTGGCCGGGTGCCGGACGGGCTCGCGGCGAGCGCGGCGGTGAGGGCGGCGGCGATCTCCCGGACCTGTGGCTCGGCGACGATCTGGTAGTGGTCGGCGTCGACGTGGTGCAGCCGGTACGGCGAGGGAAGATGGGCGTCCCAGGCACCTGGACCGGTCGGTTCGGGCGCGAGCATGGCCTCGTCCACGGGGCGGGTCGCCAGCCATACGGCGGTGGGCGTCCGGCGCAGCCGCGGCAGCCGGTGTCCGGCCATGGCCGCCAGGTTGGCACGGCAGCAGCGCGCGAGCCGATCGGCGTAGCGGCGGCCGGACTCCGTGAGCGCGGCCTCGGTGTCCGGGGCGGCGCCCGCGACGGGGCCGGTGGAGTCGCGACGGGGTTCCGTGAAGGGGCCTACGGTGCCGTGCGCCGGTTCCGGCGGCCGTCCCGTGCCGTTTCCGCTCAACTCGCGGGCGAAGACGGCCTGTATCCGCTCCTCGTCGTAGCCCCCGAGGCTGCGCCCGGCGCCGGGCGGCGGCGGGTCGAGCAGATGCAGGGCGGCCACCGGCCGGTCCTCGCCCTCGGCGAGCGCGGCCATCGACAGCGCGGTCCAGGCCCCGAACGACCAGCCGGCGAGCCTCAGTCGGCGTCCGGGCTCCGGGAACTCCCGCCGTACGGCGGCCAGGTAGTGCGCGGCGCGCTCGGCGATGGAACGGTCCGGCAGCCCGGGGTCGCGCAGCCCGGGATCGGCGATCAGACAGACGGTGAGGTCGTCGGGCAGCGCGGACACCAGGGGTCGGTAGGCCTGGATGTCCCCGCCCACCGGGTGCACCAGGCACAGCACGTCCGGCCCCGGGCCGCGCTGCCACACCTCGACGTCCACCGTGCCGGGCGGGCGGATTCCGTCGCCGAGGTGGCCGAGGAGTTCGGCGAGGCTCACCCGGTGGCTGAGCCGGGACAGTTCGATGTCGGTGCCGTACCGGCGTTTGATCTCGTCGAGGAGCTCCAGCAGGGTCAGCGAGTCGGCGCCCAGGTCGTACAGGGCGGCCCGCGGGTCGACGGTGTCCACGCCGAGGAGGCCGAGGAGGATGTCGGTGACCTCCGCGCCGACGTCCCCCTGCGGGGGAGCGGCGGGTTCGGGTTCGGCGGCCGCCGGTTCGTACGCGTAGAAGGCCCGCGCGGCCGTCAGGTCCGTGGTGCTCACCATGAGGTGCGGCAGTTGGAGGTGGAGGGCCCGCTCGAAGACCGCCGTGCCCTCCTCGGGGGTGAGCGCCACGGTCAGGTGTTCCCGGTGCCGGGCGTCCGCCCGGGCGGCGTGCTGCTGGGCCATGCCGACGTCCCGCCACGCGTCCCAGCCGACACTCGTGCGCACCGTGGCGTCGCCGCCGGGCGCGCGGTGGTGGGCGTAGGCGTCGAGGCAGGCGTTGGCGGCCGCGTAGTCGAACTGGCCGACTCCGCCGAACCGGGCCGCCATCGAGGAGCAGTACAGGACGTAGTCGGGGGCGTGCTCGGCGACGAGCAGTTCGACGAGCAGGGCGCCGCGCAGCTTCGCCGCCGTGACGCCGCGGGCGGCGGCCGGCTCGCGGCGGGCCAGGAGGCCGCCCGCGGCGGTGCCCGCGGCGTGCACGATGCCGGCCAGGCCGTCGAGCAGCGGGGCCAGCCGGTCCGCCACGGCCGCGGGTTCCTCGGCCGCCAGATCGGCCGTGACCAGGGTGACACGCTCGCCGAACGCCCGCAGCGAGCTGGGCACTTCGGCGCCGCGGGCCACCAGGACGACCTGGTTCCCGGGATGCCGGAGGAGGCTCGCGGCCAGGGTGGTGCCGAGGCCGCCGGTGCCGCCGAGGACCAGATGGGTGCCCGGCACGGCGGCCGGCCGGGGCGCCTCGCCCACCGGCACCGGCACGGTGGTGCGACGCCACCAGAAGCCGTCCCGCAGGGCCGTCGCCCGGTCGGTGTCGGTGACAGTTCCGGAGGTGGTGTCGGCGACGGTGTCGTCGAGGAGCAGGTCGGGGAGGTGGGCGGCCCAGCCGGCCGGGTGCGGGCCGGGCAGGTCGGCCCAGCGCAGGGTGACGCCCAGTTCCTGGTGGGGGACGGCGAGGGCCGCGGCGAGCAGACCGGCCTCGGGGGTGTGCACGGTCCCGGTGACCGGCTGGGCCCGCTGGGAGAGCAGCCAGGCCCGGGGCCGTTCCGCCTCCGGGAGGCCGGCGAGGGCCAGGGCGAGGGCGGCGACCGTGTCGAGGCAGGCCCACTCGGCCGTCTCCAGCGCCGCCATGGCCGGGCTGCCGTCGAGGGCGAGCGGAAGCGCGTGCAGCCAGTCGACGGCCGCCCTGCCCGGTCCTTCCGGTCTGCCTGGCGTCCCCGGTTCACCTGCTCCGGCCGGTCCGCCCGGTCTGCCCGGTGCGCCCGGTCCGGCCGGTGTGCCCGGTCCGGCCGGTGTGTCCGGTGCGCCTGGTCCGGCCGGTCTGCATGGTCCGGCCTGTCCGGCCTGTCCGGCCGGTTCGCCCGGTCCGGCCTCGCCGGTCAGGCGGCCGAGCAGGGCGGTGAGCTGTCCGGCGTCGGCGACATCGGCCTCGTACCGGTCGTCGTCGAGCCGGGTCAGGCCCTGCCCGGCGCGCACGGTCACCACCCGGGCGTAGTGGCGTTCCAGGAACCGCCAGCTCTCGCCGTCCTGACCGGGCCCGATCACCACCACGGCGGTACGGCCGGTCACCGCGGCGCCGGTACGGGCGCGCCGCGAGCGCGTCCACAGGGGCTGGTGCAGCCACTGCGCGGCGGGCAGCCGGGAGATCCCGGACCGCTCCCCGGGGGCGCGCGGGAAGTCGTACTCGGCGGTGTCGAAGGCGGGCGGCGGGAAGTCCCAGGGCGCGGGTGCCGGACCCGCCGGCCATACGACGGTACGGCCGGCCGTCCAGGCCTCGGCGAGGGCCCGCGGGTCGTGGTCCTCGACCGCCGGCGTGTTCCGGGGCGGCGGCGCGGTGACCGTCGGCAGGGCCCGTAGCCAGGCCACGGCCGAGGCGGCGTCGGCGCAGACGGCCGCCGCGCGGTGGGTGAGGGCGGGCCGGCCGGCCTGGAGGTGCCGCAGCACCTGGGGGTAGGCGTCGGGACGGGCCGTGAGATAGTCCGCGATCCGGTGCCCGTCCGCACGGACCGCGGCCTCCGAGGCACCGGACAGCACCAGACACGGCAGCGGCGCCGCCGGTTGCGGCGACGGCACCGGGACCGGCTGCTCCAGCAGCACATGGGCGTTGGTACCGCCGATGCCGAAGCTGCTCACCCCGGCCACCCTGGTCGGGCCGGCCGGCCAGGGCTCGGCGGCGACCGGGATCCGGAACGGGCCGTCGGCGATCTCCGGGTTGAGCCGGTCGAAGTCGGCCGTCGGCGGGACGACCCCGTGGTGCACGGCGAGCACCGCCCGCACCAGGCCGACGACGCCGGCCGCCGCGCCCAGGTGCCCGATCTGGCTCTTCACGGACGACAGCGCCACCCGCGCGTCCGCCGCCAGCCCGTACGCCTGCCGCAGCGCGGCCGCCTCGACCGGGTCCCCGAGCCGGGTGCCGGTGCCGTGCGCCTCTACGTACCCCACCTC
The DNA here is from genome assembly GCF_014645815.1 of Streptomyces fuscichromogenes. Taxonomy (GTDB): domain Bacteria; phylum Actinomycetota; class Actinomycetes; order Streptomycetales; family Streptomycetaceae; genus Streptomyces; species Streptomyces fuscichromogenes. The sequence goes on from NZ_BMML01000007.1 coordinate 314,862, forward strand.
GCCGCCACCGCGACCGCTCCGGTCCAGCGCCGCGCGGATCGCGGCCCGCTGCCCGGGCAGCGACGGGGCGCTGTAACCGAGCTTGCCGGAGCCGTCGTTGTTGAGCCCCGAGCCGGTGACGACCGCGTACACGGTGTCGCCGTCCCTGCGGGCCGCGGCCAGCGGCTTGAGGACGACCACACCTGCGCCGCTCGCCCCCACGGTGCCCTCGGCGTCCGCGCTGAAGGGCCGGCAGTGCCCGTCGGGGGAGAAGATGTGCTGCGGCCGGTAGGTGTAGCCGTCGGTGAGCGTGGTGTCGACGAGCACCCCGCCGACGAGCATCACGTCGGCGTCGCCCTGCCGCAGCATCCCGGCGGCGATGTGCACCCCGGCGAGCGAACCGGAGCAGGCGGACTGGAGCGTGAACGCCGGTCCGGTGAGCCCGAGATGGTAGGCGGCCTTGGTGGCGAGGAAGTCCTTCTCGTGGTGCAGCGCCAGCCGGAAGGGGTCGGGCAGCAGGTCCGGGTCGCCGTCGCGGAGCAGCTGCTGGAAGTAGGTGTTCTCGCCGCAGGAGGCGACCAGCCCGACCCGCTGCCGGGCCGGGTCGCCGACACCGGCGTGGGCGAGGGCCTCGGCGCAGTTCATCAGCAGCTGGCGCTGCTGGGGGTCCATCAGCCGGGCCTCGTGCGGGCTGATCGTGAACCGGACCGGGTCGAACGCGAGGGGCTGCGCCAGCTGGCTGCGGGCGCCGACCCGGCCGTCGGCCGCGGTGAAGTGCTCGATGCCACGGCGACCGGAGACGACCAGGTCCCAGAACGCGGCCAGGTCGGGGGCGCCCGGCAGCCGAACGGCCATGCCGACGACCGCGACGGGCTCGTCCGCCGCCCGCCGGGCGCCGCCGGACGACTCCGGCGGACGGGCCGGGGTGTCGCGCGCGGTGCCGTCGTCCGCCAGGAACCGGGCCAGCGCGCGCAGGGTGACGTGCTCGAACAAGTCCGGTACGGAGAAGGGGAGATCGCCCTCGCCCGCGCATCTGAGCTGGAAGCGCATCAGGTCCAGGCTGGTGGCCCCGGCGTCGAGGAACCGGTCGTCCACGGCGACGGTCCGCCCGGTCGCGGTCCGGAACAGCTCGGCCAGCCGCCGCTCCAGCGGCGACGGCCCGGCGTCCGCGGGGCCGCCCGGCCGCGATTCGTGCCCCGGCCGCGGTTCGTGCCTCGGCCGCGGTTCGTGTCCCGGACGTCGTTCGCTCCCGGCCCGCAGTTCGCGTCCCGGAGCCGTGAGCGCCGCCCGGCGGTCCAGCTTGCCGCTGGGGGTGCGCGGCAGGTCCGGCACCCGGCGGAAGACGGCGACCCGGACATAGGCGGGCAGCAGCCGGGCCAGCCGCCGGGTCAGCTCCGCCGGGTCGGGATCCTCGCCCCGGCACTGGAGAGCGGCGACCAGTCGGCCGTCCAGCACGCCCGCGACCGCGCTGACCACCCCGGGCAGCTCCAGCAACGCGGCCTCGACCTGGCCGAGTTCGAGGCGGTGTCCGCCCAGTTTGACCTGGCCGTCGTCGCGCCCCGCGTAATGCAGCAGGCCGTGCTCGTCGAAGCGGGCACGGTCCCCGCTGCGGTACAGGGTGCCCAGCTCCGGATCGTCGAGGAACCGGTCCCGGTGTGCGGCGGGATCGCCGAGGTAGCAGCGGTTCGCCATGGGGCCGCCGATGAGGAGGTCGCCCGTCACACCCGGCGGTACGGGCAGGCCGCCTTCGTCGACCACCCGCAGCACGGCCCCCGCCACCGGCCGCCCGACGGCCGGACGCGCCGGCCAGGCGGCCGGGTCGCCTTCGAGGCACAGGGCGCTGACGACATGGGTCTCGGTCGGGCCGTAGTGGTTGAACAGCCGGGCGCCGTCCGGCAGCCCCGCGAACCAGCGCCGGATCGAGTCCGTGCACACCAACTGCTCCCCGGCGGTGACGACCTCACGCAGCCGGGACGGGAACAGCCCGGATCGCACGCCGTGTTCGGCGAGCAGCTGCAACGCCACGTACGGCAGGAAGATCCGCTCCGCGCCCCCGGACTCCAACTGCCGGAGCAGCGTGGGTACGTCCTGCCGCCAGGCCGGTCGTACCAGGCGCAGTTCGCCGCCCGAGCACAGCGTGGTGAGGATCTCCTGGAAGGAGACGTCGAAGGAGAGCATCGAGAACTGCTGCGTCGTGGCGGGCCGTTCGAGTCCGCCCGCGGTCCGCTGCCAGGTGAGCAGGTCGCACAGGGTCCGGTCGGGCACCTGGACGCCCTTGGGGGTGCCGGTGGAGCCGGAGGTGAACAGGGTGTAGAGCGGCCGGAGTCCGCGATGCCGGTACGGCAGGGGCGGCGCGGTGGGCGTGCGGGTGAGGGTGACGACGTGCCGCGGCAGGTCCGGCGGGGCGATCGAGGCCAGCACGTCGAGGTCCTGGGCGCCGGTCAGCACGCACAACGGGTCCGCGTGGGCCAGCACATGCCGGAGCAGGGCCGGCGGGTAGCCGGGGTCGAGGGGGACGACGGTCAGGTTGCGGCGGGCCGCCGCGAGCAGGGCGACGACGTGCTCGACGGACGGCTGGAGATACAGGGCCACGGACGCCGGCGCGGCGGGATCCTCGGGCGCGTTCAGGAGTGACGCCAACTCGTTGGCCTGGGCGTCGAGTTCGAAGTAGGTGAGGGTGGTTCCGCCGAGGGTGACGGCGGGTGCGTCCGGGGTCCGGGCCACCTGGCGGGCGAAGCCCTCGGCGACCGTCGTGAAGTCCGCCGCGACCGAGGTGCCGCGGGCCGTCGTCGACGTGCGCTCGGGGGCGACGAGTTCGCGCACGGTGAGGTCACCGTCGTCGGCCAGCCGGTCCAGGGCCCGCCGGAACAACCAGGCCGCCGCTCGGGTGCGTTCGGCGCCGAAGTCGTCGCGGTACTCCCAGTTGCAGCCGAGCCCCGACTCGTCCTCCACCACCGACAGCGTCAGCGCGCACTTGGCGCCCGCGGGCTCGGGCCACAGCGGCTCGACCGCGCAGTCCGTCAGGCGCAGCGTGGCGAACTCGGTGTTCTCCAGGACGAACAGGTAGTCGAACAGGGGCGAGCGGTCGCGGAACGCCGGCTCGCCGAGCACATCGGCGAGGAGGACCTCCTGCCCCTCCAGAACCCGGCGCGCGCTGTCGGCATGCGTGGTGAGGTGCGCGCCCAGGGAGTCGTCGGGCCGTAGGGCGAGGTCGAGGAGCACGGTGTTCGCGAACATGCCGACGCTGTCGGCGAACTCGGGGCGCGGCCGGTTGGCCACCGGAGCGGCCACCAGGGGCCGGGCCTGCCCGGTCACGCCGTACAGGCAGGCGGCGAATGCCGACACCAGCAACTGGAAGCGGGTCAGGCCGAGTTCCGCGGCGCGCCGGTCCAGGGCGGTACGGCGGACCAGGTCGAGGGAGGTGCGCAGCAGCCCCGCCTGCGGCCGGGCCGGCGACGCGGGCTCCGGGGCGGGCTCCGGGGCGGGCCGGGGGGCCGGCTCATGGGCCGGCGGGGCGGGCAGGGTCGGCGACGGCTCCGCGGCGCCGGCGTAGTGGTCGCGCAGCCGGCCGCGCAGGTGTTCGTACTGGGCGGTCGCCCGCCACTCCCGCTGCCACCGGGCGAGGTCGAGCGGACTGGTGGCCGGAGCCGACCGCCCGGCGACGCCCGCGTAGGCGTCGGTGAGATCGCTGAGGAGGAGGTTGAGGGACCAGCCGTCCACGGCCGCGTGATGCAGGTGCAGAAGCAGCAGGCCGCCGTCGGCCCGCTCCACCCAGGCGGCCCGCAGCATCCGGGGCTCGGCCAGGTCGAGACGGTGCGCGAAGAAGCGGTCGGCGGTCGCCTGCCAGGACTCGCCCGCACGGGCGTCGAGGGGCTGCCAGGGGTCGTACGGTGCCTCGGCCCGCTGGAGCAGCCCGTCCGGGGCGGGGACCAGCCGGGTACGCAGGGCAGGGTGCCGCTCCACCAGCGAGCGCAGCGCCCGGCGCAGCCTGCGCGGGTCGAGGGTGCCCTGGACGCGGAAGGCGAGCGGCACCTCGTAGGAGCGGTCGTCGGGGGCGCGCCGGTGCAGCAGCCAGAGGCGTTCCTGTTCGCTGGTGGCCGGCGCGGTCGTGGTGTCCGGGGCGGGCGGCACGGGTGGCCGGGAGCCGGCCGGAGCGGTGCGGACGGCGTCCGCGAGAGCGCCGAGGTCGGACCGCAGCACGAGGCCCTGGGAGATGTCCACGCCGTACCGCGTCAGGATCTCGAAGCGGAACCGCACCGCCTTCAGGGAGTCGCCGCCGCTCGGGATCCAGCGGTCGTCGGGGCGCAGACCGGTGACGGCGAGGATCTCCTCGGCTATCTCCAGGACGGCCCGCTGCTCGGCACTGACCGGCACGGTGTCCGTCCGCCCGCCGCGCCAGGGCACGGCCGCCTCGCGCAGCAGCGCGGCTTGGTCGACCTTGCCGTTGGCGGTCAGCGGGAGTTCCGTGACGAGGTGGGTGCGATGGGGGCGCATGTACGGCGGCAGGGCGGCCGTGAGGTGACGTTCGTAGTCGGCGAAGGAGAGGTCGTCGCCGAGGACGAGGAAGGCCAGCAGTTCGTGGCGGTCCGCGGTGTCACGCCGGGTGCAGACATGCGCGTGCCGGACGGCGGGTACGGCCAGGATCCGCTGTTCCACCTCGCCGGGTTCGATGCGGAAGCCGCGCACCTTGACCTGCCGGTCGGCGCGTCCCACGTAGACCAGGTGCCCGTCGGTGTCCCGGCGTACCAGGTCTCCGGTCCGGTACCAGTGGCGCGGGGTGCCGTTCTCGTCCGCCAGCCGGACGAAGCAACGCTCGGTCAGCTCCGGCAGGTTGCGGTAGCCGCGCGCCAACGCCGGTCCGCTCAGCAGGAGTTCGGCGACCTCGTCGGCCATCGCGGTACGCCCGTCCAGGGTGCGCAGCAGCAGTCCGGTCCCCGGCAGCGCGGTGCCGATCGGGACCGAGTCGCCGGTGAGGTCACGGGGGATCGGGTGGCACAGGGCGAACGTCGTGGCCTCCGTCGGCCCGTACACGTTGTACAGGACGGTGGCGGAACGCGGGTTGGCGTCGTACCAGGTGCGTATCGTGCGCGGGTCGAGCCGTTCGCCGCCGACCAGGACCTGGTCGGCACCGGCGAAGCAGCCGGGAACCTGGTCGACGACCGTGTTGAAGAGCGCCACCGTGATGAACAGCGTGTCGACGCGGCGCTCGCGCAGCACGGCCGCCAGCCGGTGCGGGCTGTGCACCTCGGAGTCGTCCAGCACGACGCAGACGCCGCCGGTGAGCAGCGGGGCCCAGACCTCGAAACTGAGCGCGTCGAAGGCCGGGTTGGACAGGCAGGCGATGCGGGCGCCGGGCCGCGGGTCGAGCCAGCCGGGCATGGCCAGCCGCAGCACGCCCGCGTCGGTGACCTCGACGCCCTTGGGACGGCCGGTGCTGCCGGAGGTGTAGAAGACGAAGGCCGTGGTGTCGTCCCCGGCGGGTGCGGGTGCGGGTGCGGGTGCGGGTGCGGGTGCGGGTGCGGGTGCGGGTGCGGGTGCGGGCGTCGGCGTCCGCGGCGTGGCGGTGGCGGTGGCGGCGGGCGGGGTCGGGCCGAGGAGTTGGTCGGCGTCGATCCCGTGCGGGTGCCCGGTCGTGCCGTCGTGCACGACCGCGACGGCGCCGGAGTCGTCGAGGATGTGGCGCTGCCGGTCGGGCGGACTGAGCCGGTCGAGCGGGACGACGGCGGCCCCCGCGCGGCGGATGCCGAGCATGACGCACACCAGCTGCCAGGAGCGGGGCAGACACACCGCGACGGACTGCCCGGCGCCCACGCCCCGTTCCCGCAGCCGCTCGGCCACCAGGCCGCTGAGCAGGTCGAGTTCGGCGTAGTCGAGGTGTCGCGGGCCGTCCTCGACGGCGACGGCGGAGGGCGTTCGGCGGGCCTGGGCGAGTACGGCCCCGGCCAGTCCGGCCTCGGTGAACGGGCTCCCGGCCGGTCCGGAAAGTGTGGTGCGGTCGGTCATCGGGCCTCTCCCACCGGTACGGCGGCGGAGTCCGCCGCGTGTCTCGACTGCCCCTCGTGATGGGCGAGTTCGGCGGCGAGCAGCGCGGCGACCCGGGCGGTCTCGGCGCCTTCCAGGATCTCCCAGTGGTCGCACGCCATCGTCTCGACCCGGAACTCGCCCCGCGCGCGCCGCCGCCAGAAGGAGCGGACCTCCTCGTGGAAGGGGGTGTCGGCGCCGCCCGGTACGGCCTCGGCGAGGACCAGCCGGGCCGGGGACGCGGCCGGGACGTGCTCGCGGGCGGTGAGCCGGTTGTGGTTGTAGATCCGGAAGTAGCGGTCCACCTGGGCGTCGTCGATGCCCGGGTACATCCCGTTGAACCGGACGAGTTTGTCGCGGAACTCGGCCGCGTCGACGGCGGTGATCGCCGCCCGGGCCGCCGCGTCGTCGGTCGCCTGCGTGTCGAGGAGAACGACGCTCACGTCGCTCCGCCCGGCGACGCCGAGCAGGCGACCCATCTCGTGCGCGACGAGTCCGCCGTAGGAGAGCCCGGTCAGGACGAGCGGGCCCTCGCCGAGCGGTTCGAGGAGGCGCAGGTACGCCTGCGCCATCGCCGGCACGGTGGGCAGCACCTCCTCCCCGGGGTTCACGCCGGGGGACTGGATGCCGTACAGGCCGGTGTGCGCGGGCAGGTGGGCGGCGAGCGGCAGGTAGCAGAAGGCGGTGCCGCCGGCCGGGTGGACGCAGACCACCCGGGGGCCGGTGCCCCGGCGGAACTCGATCAGGCTGCCCGGCGCGCGGTCTGCGCCGTCCTCCCGCAGCAGCGCGGCCAGGGCCTCGATCGTCGGCCGCACCATCACCTCGGCGACCGGCAGCCGGCGGCCGAACGCCTCGGTGACCTCGTGGGCCATCTTGATGGCCGACAGCGAGGTGCCGCCGAGGTCGAAGAAGTTGTCACCGACGCCGATCGAGGGGTGCAGCAGGATGCGCTGCCAGATGCGGTACAGGGCGTGCTCGACGTGGTCGCGCGGACTTGCCGTGTTGACCTGGTCCGACGTCTGCTCGTGGACCAGCCGGAGCAGCGCGCCGCGGTCGAGTTTGCCGCTGCGGCCCAGTGGCAGGGTCTCCAGGTCGAGGACGACGGCGGGGACCATGTAGTCCGGCAGGCTGCGGGCGAGTGCCGTGCGCCAGTCGGCGCTGGTGCGCGCGGCGGCGGCACCCCGGCCGACGGCGGCCACCAGCCGGGCCCGGCCCGCCGGGTCCTGGTCGGCGAGGACGACGGCTTCGCGGACACCGGGCAGCCGGGTCAACGCCGCCGAGATCTCGCCCGGTTCGATACGGAAGCCGCGCAGCTTCACCTGGTCGTCGGCGCGCCCCGCGTAGTGGAGCAGGCCGTCGTCACCCCAGCGGGCGAGGTCGCCGGTGCGGTAGACACGGGCGCCGGGCACGAACGGGTCCGGCAGGAAGCGCTCCTCGGTGAGGTCGGGGCGGTTGAGATAGCCGCGGGCGAGGCCCGCCCCGCCGAGGTGGACCTCGCCGACGACGCCGGGCGGAACCGGCTGCAGCCGGGCGTCCAGGACGTAGCAGCGGGTGCCGGGCAGCGGGCGGCCGATGGGGCAGGGGCGGTCCAGCGGGCGGGGGTCGTAGTGGGCGGTGCTGTAGAGGGTCGCCTCGGTGGGGCCGTAGCCGAAGCAGACCCGCAGACCGGGCAGCAGCTCCGTCATACGGTGCAGCGCGGCCTCGGTGAGCGACTCGACCCCGGTCAGCAGCTTGCGCAGGCGCAGGCCGCGCAGCCGTCCGGCCGGGTCCTCGTCGACCCACCTGACGTAGGCGGGAGGCAGGAACGCCTGCACGATCTCGTGCTCGCGCAGCCAGGCGAACAGCGCCTCCGGGTCGCCGCGCACCTCCTCGGGGACGATGTGCAGCACACCGCCGGTGGTGAGGGGCAGCAGGAGTTCGTGGACCGAGGCGTCGAAGCCGATGCTGGACCAGGCCGAGCCCGCCTCGCCGGGGGCGGTGCCCATCCGGTCGTGCCAGACCGAGAAGAGGTTGAGGACGCTGCGGTGCTCGACGGCGACGCCCTTGGGCCGCCCCGTGGACCCGGAGGTGAAGATCACGTACGCCGGCTGGTCCGGGGCCCGGGTGATCCCGCCGGGCGGCCGCTCCCCAAGCGACCTTTCGGCTGCGGCTGCGGCTGCGGCCCCGGCCCCGGCTGCGGCCCCGGCCTCGACCGTGTCGATGTCGAGCCAGTCCCTCGGCCGGCCCGTCCCGCCGTGGTCGCTGAGGACCACCGGGCACACGGCGTCCTCGACCATGGCGGCGAGGCGTTCCCAGGGCTGTCCGGGGTCGAGCGGGAGATAGGCGGCGCCCGCCTTGAGGATGCCTAGGATGCCCACGGCCAGGTCACCGGTGCGGCGCATGTGCAGCCCGACGACGTCACCCGGGCGGACGGAACGGGCGACGAGGGCGTGCGCGAGCCGGTTGGCGCGCCGGTCGAGCGTCCCGTAGTCCAGTGTCTGGTCGCGGTCGACGACGGCGGTGGCGGTGGGGTGCGCGCGGGCCTGGGCCTCGAAGAGCTCCGTGAGGCCGGAGGCGGTGCGCAGCGCGGTCGCCATCGCGGCGCAGGAGCCTTCGACGTCGCAGGAGTTGCCACCCTCGTTCGGATCCTGGGTGGCGTCGCCGGCGTCGATCAGCTCCAGACGCTCGTGCGGGCTCATCAGCTCCAGGGTGTCGACGCTGCGGTGCGGGTGGCGGGCCATGTCGGTGAGAAGCCGGCGGAGGTGTCCGGCCCAGCGTTCGGCGGTGGCGGTGTCCAGCAGTGCGGTCGCGTGGTCGAGGTGCCCGGTGACCCGCCCCTGCGACTCGGTCGCCGACAGAGCGAGGTCGAACTTGGCGGGGGCGTGCGCGATCGGCAGCGGCGCGGTCTCGACACCGGGCAGCTTCAACAGGTCGTGCCGGTCCGGGACCCAGGCCAGCATGGTCTGGAACAACGGCGTGTGGGCCGCGCTCCGAGGCGGGTTCACCACCTCGACGATCCGCTCGAACGGCAGGTCCTGGTGGGCGAGGGCGTCGCGGACCACCGCTCGGGTACGGGCCAGCGCCTGCGCCGCCGTCGGTGAGCCGGACAGGTCGACGCGCAGCGGGAGCGAGTTGACGAGGAAACCGATGAGTCCGGCGGCCGCCGGGCCGCGACGGCCCGCGACGGGACTTCCGACAACGATGTCCTGCTGCCCGGAGAGCCGGGACAGCAGCACGGCCCAGCCGGTCAGCACCGCGACGAACAAGGTGGCCCCGTGTTCCCGGGCCAGGCCGCGCAGGGCGCTCGTGGTCTCCGCGTCCAGCTCGAAACCGACGCGACCGCCTTCGTACCGCTGCTCCGCGGGCCGCGACTGCGACAGCGGAAGTTCGAGCATCGGCGGAGCATCCGCCAACACGTCTTTCCAGTAAGCCTCTTGAGCGGCGAGGGCGCCACCGAGGACGGACTCCCGCTGGGCGTCGGCGTGGTCCGCGTACTGGAGCCGCAACTCCGGCAGGCCGTCCGGCACACCCGCCGCCAACGCCTCGTGGAGGAGCCCGACTTCCCTCATCATCACGTTCATCGACGCGCCGTCGTAGATGCTGTGATGGAAGGTCAGTAACAGCACGTGACGCGCAGCGTCGAGGATGAGCAGTCGGCCGCGCCAGAGCGGACCGGCCGCCAGGTCGAACTCCCTTTCCGCTTCCTCGCGTTGACATTGCGCGAGGCGCTCCTCCGGGTCGGCCGCGGCGCGGAGGTCCTCGATGTCCAGGGGAGCACCCGAGCCCGCCGGGTCGATGTGCTGACACACTCCGCCGGCCTCGGCCACCAGCCGGGTCCGCAGGGTCTCGTGCCGGTCGGTGAGGGCGTCGAAGGCGGCGGTCAGGATGCCGCGGTCGAGCGGGCCGGTGAGAAGGAAGGCCAGGGTCTCGTTGTAGGCGGTGTTCCCGCCCGGAAGCTGGGCCAGGAACCACAGCCGCTGCTGGGCGAAGGACGCGGGCCGGACCTGGCGGGCCGCCGGGTCCGCAGGGGCGAGGTGGGGAGTGTTCTGCACCGGCAAGGCCTGGCCTTCCTGTCGGGGACGTGACCGGGGACGGAACAGAGGCGCGGCGAATGACGGCATCGCGCGAGGTGCCGGAAGCGTGAGACGCGACGGAGGGAGTCGAGGAGAGAGGCGAGGGGGCGCGAGGCGGGGGCGCGAAGTGGGGGATGCGTGGATATCGGCGAGTGGGGGAGGACCGACGGGGGATACGCGTGGTGCGCATGTGCACACCGAGGCGTCAGTTGTTCGGAGTTTCTCAGGAGGCTCCGTGATGTAGTTGTGATCATCAGTCACGCGCTGAGGACATGTCAACACTTGACTTTGCCAGGAGAGTTGACCTAGGCCGACGGCCTCATCCGGATGTGTGGCCGAGGTCGGCAGGGCCGCGTGGTGGAGCGGACTGCACCTGCGGTTCGGGAGTCGTGCAACTTCACGGCCGGTACATCGAGAAGGCGGCCCGGCGCATGAGACTGATCGTTGGCGGCCGGCCGCTGTCTCACCGGTGGCGGGGAACTGGGAACTGGGAACGGCACTGTGGCGTCCGACCTGTTGTGAAAGAGGAGATCAAGGGCCTCGCCGGTTTTCTCGTGGCCTGCCTGGGGGCCGTGGCGGCGCTGCTGGCCTGGGCGCCACTGGCGCGAGTCAGTGTGGAGGGCGGATTCGAGGGGATCAGTCGGGACCTCAGTGTGCTCTACGTCGACCTGCCGCTCGTCGCCATGGGCGGCGCCGCGGTGCCGCTCGCCTTCTGGCTGGTCACCCTGCGCCGGTTTCATCGCCTCTGGCTCGCCGCCTTGGCCGCCGCCACCGCGACCGCCCTGGGCATCTGGGGTCTGACCAGTTGGTGGGTGCCCTATCAGGCGCCCGGGTTCGGCTACTGAGCGGTCGGGTCGGTGAGTCGACGGACAGATGTCCCGGGCTCTCGGGCAGCTCCGGACGTCCCGCTGGGTCGACCGGCCGGGCCGGGACGTCGCTGCCGGAGGCCTTGGCCGCGAGGACGCGGGCCATGCCGGCGCTGCCGCCGACGACCAGCGCGAGCACCCCGGCCGACCAGCACGCCGGCACGCCGGCCCTTTGGCCGCCGACTCCAAGGCGGCGCAGGGTCAATGCTTTCCGGTCAGGCTCTGGGTGCCCAGCACCGAGAGCAGCGCCAGCTTCTCGGCGGCCTCGGAGCCCGGCTCGGCCGAGTACACGAGGATGCGCAGATCGTGTTCCTCGACCCGGAGGTGGTCGCAGTCCAGCGTGAGGGTGCCCACCTGCGGATGCTCCACCGTCTTGCGCGACGACTCCAGCCGGCCCACGACCCCCGCGTCCCACAACTCGGCGAACCGCCCGCTCTGGGCCCGCAACTCGGCGATCATCCGACGCAGTTGGCGGTCGGCCGGATAGCGCGCGGCCGTCGAGCGCAGCTCGGCGACCATGCCGGCCTCGAAGGCCCGCCGCTCCTCGGGGGTGTGCCGCACCCGGGTCGGCCGGCTGAGGAAGTTGCGCCACACGCCGTTGCGCTCGAAGCCGCGCAGTCCGGACTGATCGCCCATCAACGCCGCGTACATCGGGTTGGTGACCAGCAGGGTCATGGCCGCGTCGGACACCGCGACGGGGGTGCCGGCCAGCCGGTCGAGGAGCCGCTGCACACTGGGCGTGATGTACCCCGGCAGCATGTCGGGACCCGGCGGCACCAGCCCGGCGAGCCCGAACAGATAGGTCCGCTCGTCCGCGGACAGCCGCAACGCCCTGGCCAGCGCCTCGACGACCTGCCCGGACGGGTTGACCGCCCGGCCCTGTTCGAGACGCGTGACGTAGTCGACCGAGATCCCGGCCAGCAGCGCCAGCTCCTCGCGCCGCAGCCCCGCCGCGCGCCGGTGGCCTCCGGCAGGCAGCCCGGCCGCGTCCGGGGCGACCCGGTCGCGCCAGCGCCGCAGCGCCTGTCCGAGTTCCGTCGCCGTCATGCCCCCAGTCAACACGGTCGGCCCCGGATGTGCCTGGTACCCGCAGTCCCAGGAAGAAGGGTCTTCTGGCTGCCTTCGCGGCCCCGGCGCAGTCTTGGGGCATGACGACAACACTGATCACCGGAGCCAACAAGGGCATCGGCCACGAAACCGCCCGCCAGCTCATCGCCGCAGGTCACACCGTGTACATCGGAGCCCGGGACGCCGAGCGCGGACGCCGGGCCGCCGAGGAACTGGGCGCCCGGTTCGTCCTCCTCGACGTCACCGACGACGCCTCGGTCGAGGCGGCGGCCAAGAAGATCGAGGCCGACGGCGGGCTCGACGTCCTGGTCAACAACGCCGGGATCGAGACCCGGACCGAGGACAACAGCGTGCCCACGGCCCGGACCGTGACCGCCGACCAGATACGGAACACCTTCGAGACCAACGTCTTCGGTGTCGTCCGCGTCCTGCACGCCTTCCTGCCCCTGCTGGAGCGCTCGGCGGCACCGGTCGTGGTCAACGTCAGCAGCGGCCTGGCTTCGTTGACGGCCCTCTCCGACCCGGACCACTTCGCGCACTTCTACCCGGGCATCGCCTACCCGGCCTCCAAGACCGCGGTCAACATGCTCACCGTGCAGTTCGCGAAGGCGTTCCCGGCCCTGCGGATCAACTCGGTCGAGCCCGGTTTCACCAGGACGGACCTGAACGGCAACACGGGCACGCAGACCGTGGAGCAGGGTGCCGAGATCGTCGTACGGATGGCACAGATCGCCCCGGACGGGCCGACCGGCGGCTACTTCGACGTGAACGGCCGGCTGCCCTGGTGAACCCCGGCTGAAGCGGCCGGACGGGCTGCCGTGCGCTGCGCACCCGGCAGCCCGGTCGGCCCGTTCAGCCGATGCAGATGACCAGCAGGCAGAGCTCCGAGGGCGAGGTAGCGGCCGGAGCAGGGCTGGCCGAAGTTGCCGAGGTGCCGGTGGAGGTGGAGGTGGAGGTGGAGGTGGTGGAGGTGGAGTCCGAGGCGGAGGCAGGGGCGGAGGCCGTGGCTGTTGCCGCGGGAGTGGCCGCGGCCGCCGTCGGTTCCGTCGCCGTGCCGCCGGCGGTGCCGGACACCGTGGCGGCGGACTGCTGCCGGGCGGCTGCGGCCGCCGTGCCGCTCGGTGCGGTGGCCGTGTCCTGACCGGGCACCGGCGTGGCGTGGGGCGCCCCGGTGGTCTGCTCGTGCGGGGTGTTCGCCGTCGCGGAGCGGCTGACGGCCGTGGCGTCCGGGGCCCGGTGCCGGCCGGTCGGCACCGACGCCGGAGCGGCGTCGGTGGCCTGCTCGTCGGCGAGCCCCATGGGCCTGTTGTCCGGTGCCGTGGCCGCCTGCGCCCGGTCCGTGCCCTGCCGCTCCATCGAGGCGACGGTCAGCCCGCCGCCGACCAGGGCGACCGTGGTGGCCACCACGGCCCGCCGCTGGTTCTTCTTCCAGCGGGCCCGCTGCCGACGCCGGGCCGCCCGGCCCAGGGACGCGGGCGGAGCGGCGTCCGGGCCGTCGTACGGGCCCTCGGCGGCTTCGGCGGCCTCTTCGGCGTACGCGTCCGTGGCGGACCACGCGGAGTCGGACGACGCCTGCCAGGCGGCAGCGCCGACCGGCCCCGGAGTCGCGACCACGCCCGCGCCCGTGGCCGTGCCGGTGGCCGTGCGCGGCGCGATGTCCGGCGCGTAGGCGCCACAACCGGGGCACGCCAAGGCGCCGTTGAGGTGCCGGCGGCACGAGGAGCAGTAGTCCATCCGCGTCTTTCTGACTCGACGGCGCCGACGGCGTCCAGCGCCGTGGCCTGATCCCGTTCGTACGGGGGATCGAACGGCCTGAACGGTAGCGATCCTTTGACCAGGCGGTGTGCAGCCTGTGTGTCGCTTCTGCGCAGATGCCGTCCGCGCCCGCGCACAACCCGGCCGGAGCCGCCGTGCCGGCAGCAGCCGACGGGGGCGCCCCTGGCCCCGGCCGGGCCGTCGTCTCCCGCGCCCGGAGAGCCTGAAGCGGTGTCGTAGACCGGCGCCGCGCCGCCGGGTCCCGTGTAGTACCCGGGCAGGAGCCGGCGGGCCGTACGTGTACCGCGGTTTCAGTAGTCCGTCCTGCGGATTCAGTAGCCGGCAGTGCCAGCAGCCGGAGGACGACGGGGGAGCCCCCGCCGGGACAGCCTGGGTGACCAAGCGAGATCGGATGCGGAGTTCTCTGACGTGGCTACTTTTCTGTATCGACTGGGCCGAACGGCCTTCCGGCGGCGCGGATACGTCGCCTTGCTGTGGCTGGCCGTCCTGGCCGCCGTCGGACTGGGCGCGCTGCGGGCGCCGGGCGCCGCCGACGAGGAGTTCTCGACGCCGGGCATCGAGTCCCAGAAGGCGTTCGACCTGATGCAGGAGCGCTTCCCGGGTGCCGCCGCCGACGGCGCCACCGCACGCGTCGTCTTCGTCGCCCCGCACGGCGAGCGGGTCACCGCCACCGGGCACCGCAAGGCGATCGAGGAGACGGTGACCGCCCTGGGCGACGGCGCCCAGGTGGCCGGTGTCACGGACCCGTTCACCGCGAACGCGGTCAGCAAGGACGGTACGACGGCGTACGCGACCGTCACCTACAAGGTCAAGTCGTCCGAGATCGGCGACACCGCACGGACGGCCCTGGACGACGCCGTCGACCGGGCGCGCGACACGGGCCTCACCGTCGAGACCGGGGGCTCCGCGATGGACAGCGGCGGTGGACCCGGCGGTGTCGCCGAGGTCGTCGGTATCGCGGTCGCCGCCGTCGTCCTGCTGGCCACCTTCGGTTCGCTGGCGGCCGCCGGACTGCCGCTGCTGACCGCGATCCTCGGCGTCGGCATCAGCATGTTCACGATCACCGTGCTGTCCGACTCCCTCGGCCTGTCCACCAGTACCGGCACCCTGGCGATGATGCTGGGCCTTGCCGTCGGCATCGACTACGCCCTGTTCGTCGTCTCCCGCTACCGGGAGGAACGCGCGGGCGGCCGGGCTCCCGAGGAGGCGGCCGGGCTCGCGGTCGGCACCGCGGGCTCGGCGGTGGTCTTCGCCGGTCTGACCGTGGTCATCGCCCTGGCCGGCCTGGCCGTCGTCGGCATTCCGATGCTGACCAAGATGGGCCTGACCGCCGCGGGGGCGGTGGTCGTCGCCGTGCTCATCGCGCTGACGGCCGTCCCGGCGCTGCTGGGGTTCTGGCCGAACGCCGTGCTGGCGGGCGCCGCGCGGCGCGGGGAAGGCGGTCACCGCCGGTTCCGGTTCCGGTTCCGGTTCCGGCTCCGCTCCGAGAAGCCGACGACCCAGCACGGCAACGGCAACGGCGCCGGTGACGGCGCCGGCAACGACCCTCACGACGGCCGTGACAACCTCGGCACCCGCTGGGCCCGCCTCGTGCTGCGCCGCCCGGTCCCCGTGCTGCTCCTGGCCGTCCTCGGCCTCGGTGCGCTCGCGGTCCCGATGACCCAGTTGCAGCTCGGCATGCCGGGAGACGAGGCCAAGTCCACGTCCACCACCGAGCGACGCGCCTACGACGACCTCGCCGAGGGCTTCGGCCCCGGCTTCAACGGCCCGCTGACCATCGTGGTGGACGCCAAGGGCGCCGGCGACGCCAAGGCCGCGGTGGGCACGATCAGCGAGCGGATCGCCGGCACGACGGGGGTCGTCTCGGTCTCCCAGGCGCACTTCAACAAGGCCGGCGACACCGCCGTGTTCACCGCCACGCCCTCCACCAGCCCGACCGACGACCGGACCAAGACCCTCGTCAAGGCGATCCGCGGCGAGCGCCCGGCCGTCGAGTCGGCGGCCGGGGCCTCCTACGAGGTCACCGGCACCACCGCGCTGAACATCGACGTCGCCCAGAAGGTGCAGTCGGCCCTGGTGCCCTACCTCGTCACCGTGGTCGGTCTCGCCGTCGTCCTGCTGCTGGTGGTCTTCCGGTCCCTGCTCGTCCCCCTCAAGGCGGCGCTCGGCTTCCTGCTGTCGGTCCTCGCGGCGCTGGGCGCGGTCGTCCTGGTCTTCCAGCAGGGCCATGCGGCCGGGCTGTTCGGGGTGGCGCAGACCGGTCCGATCATGAGCCTGATGCCGATCTTCCTGGTGGGCATCATCTTCGGACTGGCCATGGACTACGAGGTCTTCCTCGTCTCCCGGATGCGGGAGGCCTACGTCCACGGCGAGCCGGCGAAGGAGGCGGTGGTCTCCGGATTCCGGCACAGCGCCCGGGTCGTGGTGGCCGCCGCCCTCATCATGATCGCGGTCTTCGCCGGGTTCATCGGCGAGAGCGAGTCCATGATCAAGATGATCGGGTTCGGCATGGCCACCGCCGTCCTCCTCGACGCCTTCGTCGTCCGGATGGCGATCGTGCCCGCGGTCCTCGCCCTGCTGGGCGACCGCGCCTGGCGGCTGCCGAAGTGGCTGGACCGGCTGCTGCCCCGGGTGGACATCGAGGGCGAGGCCCTCACCCGGAACACGGCCACCGACAGGGCCGGCGTCACGGTCACCGACCCGGACCCGGCCCCGGACGAGCCCGTCGAGGCACACCTCTGACCGTCCCCCCGGGTCCCGGCGGGCCGCCCGTGGCACAGGTCACGGGTGGCCCGCCGGGCGTTGCGCCGCGGACGTCGGCCACCATGGAGCCAGCCCCCTCACCGGGAGAAACACATGACCACCAGCTTGGACAGGGCCACGGGACGCCACCGCGGTCTCGTGGACGCGGTCACGGGCCTCGCGCTGCTCGGCTGCGTGACCCTGGGCGCCCTGCTCCGTTTCCCCGGCTTCAGCCAGCCGCAGGAGCAGTGGCCCGCCGTGGCCATCGCGGCCGTCACCTGCCTTGCCCTGCTGCGGGCGCGCGTCCACCCGCGCGCCGTCGCCACCGTGGCCATGGCCGGTACGGTGGCCACGCTCGCCCAGGGCTACATTCCCACCCCGCTCATGCTGGCCCCGCTCATGCTGGCCCTGTACTGGGTGGCCGCCGAGACCGAGCGGAGAATCGCGCGGGCGTTCGGCCTGGCGGCCATGGCCGTGGTGGTGATCTCCGCCATGCTCGACAACCCCACGACCGACATGCTGCTGCTGCGCACCGTCGGCCCCGTCCTGTGGCTGCTGCTGCCCCTCGTCGGCGGCAGCAGAGCCCGGCTGCGCGCGGCCTATCTGGAGTCCGTGCAGGCCCGCGCCGCGTACGCCGAGCGCACCCGGGAGGAGGAGGCCCGGCTGCGGGTCGCCGAGGAGCGGATGCGGATCGCCCGGGAACTGCACGACGTGGTCGCCCACCACATGGCCGTCGCCAACGCCCAGGCCGGCACCGCCCGCCACCTGATACCCATCCGGCCCGAACAGGCGCTGAAGCTGCTCGACGAACTGACGGTCACCACGTCCGCCGCGCTGATCGAACTCCGGGCCACCGTAGGGGTGTTGCGCCAGTCCGGCGACCCGGACGCCGAGTCCCTGGAGCCGGCCCCCGGCCTGGACCGGCTGCCGGAGCTGGTCTCGACCTGTGCGAGCGCCGGTCTCGACGTCGTCCTCACCACCGAGGGCGAGCCGCGGCCCCTGTCACCGGGCGTGGACCTGACCGCGTACCGGATCATCCAGGAAGCCCTCACCAACGTGACCAAGCACGGCGCCGGCCGGGGCGCCGACGTCCGCCTCACCTACGCCCGGAGCCGGCTGCTGATCTCGGTCACCAACGACGGCACCGCCGCCGCCGTCCCGGAGGCCGTCGGCGGCGGCTTCGGCCTGATGGGCATGCGCGAGCGCGCCCACTCGGTCGGCGGCGATCTTCGGGCCGGACCCCGCCCCGACGGCGGCTTCGAGGTCACCACCGCCCTCCCGCTCCACTCCCTCGCACCGGAAGAACCCGAGGCCGCCGCGTGAGTATCCGTGTCCTGCTCGCCGACGACCAGGCGCTGCTGCGCGGCACGTTCCGGCTGCTGATCGACTCCTGCCCGGACCTGGAGGTGGTCGCCGAGGCCGCCGACGGGCAGCAGGCGGTGGACCTCGCCCGCACCCACCGCCCCGACATCGTCCTGATGGACATCCGCATGCCCGGTACCGACGGCCTCGCCGCCACCGCCGCCATCTGTGCCGATCCCGACCTCTCCGGCACCCGGGTCCTCGTCCTGACCATGTACGAGACCGACGAGTACGTCGCCCGGGCGCTGCGGGTCGGCGCCAGCGGCTTCCTCGGCAAGTACGTCACCACGGACACCCTCCTCGACGGCATCCGCACCGTCGCCGCCGGCGAGGCCCTGCTGTCCCCGGGAGCCACCCGCGCCCTCATCACCCGCTTCCTCGCCGGTCCGGCCCCCGGCCCCCTCCTGGCACCGCCGGAACGCCTCGACGACCTCACCCCGCGCGAACGGGAGGTCACCGCGCTCGCCGCCCGTGGCAGGTCCAACGACGAGATCGCCCGAGAGCTCTTCCTCAGCGTCCTGACCGTCCGCAGCCACATCCAGCGCGCCCTGACGAAACTCGGCGCCCGCGACCGCGCCCAACTCGTCGTCATCGCCTACCAGACCGGCCTGGTACGCCCCGAGTCACGGCAGGGCTGAACCGGGTCCGCGCGGGTTGCGCCACGCGCGGTAGGACAGGGGGCGTCCGGCGGACGAGGGCGGCGTCGCGGCGGCCGGCCGCGCATCCGCCGCGTCGTCATCACACGCCGACGTCCCGACGTCCCGACGTCCCACGGCCTTCGGCCGGGAGACGCCCGGACACCCCCACGGGACCGGCCCCGCCCGGACGCGCACCGCCGACGGAGACGGTTGCCCGACCACGGGACGACCACGGGACGACCACGGGACGGCCGCGGGAGCCCACGGGGTCAGATGGTCCGTCCCGCCGGGTGCCGACCGGTCCCGGCCGGTCGCCCGCCGACCCGGTTCCCGGCGGCGGCGGTCGGTCAGCGGGCGGTCCCCTCCGGGGCCTTCCAGCCCCAGACGGTGAGCATGCCGGCCGACAGCGCGGCGCACTCCTCGGAGGCCAGGTACCGGATCGCCGCGTCCACGGCCGCGTCGTCGACCAGGCCGGTGGCGAGCATCGCCGCCCGGCCCCGCTCCCAGGTGTCCGCCCAGAAACGGCTGAGGGGACTGCCCGGCTCAAGCGGCGGCACATGGATCTCGGCCGCCACGGACCCGAGCCCCGCCGCGCGCAGCAACTGCGGATAGGACGGCACCCAGGAGACGTCCGTGCCGATGGCGGTCCGCAGCCCCTGCCACATCGCCCGCATCATCGCGGTGTACGGCGTGCCGGGCGTCCGGTCGCTGGTCAGGTCGACCGCGTCGCTGAGCACCAGCACACCGCCCGGCTCGACGAGCCCGGCCAGCGTGGAGACCAGGCGCTCGTGCTCGGGCAGGTGCATCAGGACGAAGCGCGCGTGGACGAGCCGGAACCGGCCGCTGACGACGTCCGGGCCGGTGATGTCGGCCTCCAGCACGTCGAGCCCCGGCTTCCGGGCCTGCCCGGCGAGGAAACGTACGTCGCGGTCCACGGCGAGCACGCTCTCCACCCCGGCCTCGTCCAGCAACCGGCGGGAGACCGTGCCCGTACCGGCCCCCACGTCGAGGCAACGCCAGCCCGGTCCGGCCCCCAGGGCCCGTAGCCGTGCCATGGTGATGTCGTCGTAGGCGAGGGCACCGAAGTCGATGCGTTCGCCCTCGCCGGCCTGTTCGGGACGGAAGACGGCCTCGCCGTAACGGCCGTCGCCCGGTGCGGTGGTCACACCGCCGTCCGAGTGCCGCCGAGGCCGCCGTCGAGCCCGCGGAGCAGGCACGACGGCGGGGCGAGGCGCGGGGCGTCGAAGCGTTTCATGGCGGGGCCTTCGCACGGGGTGGGGCGGTACCGGGCGGCCCGCCGCACCGATCTTCCAACGGCGTCCGCCCCCGCGACCGAGGCGCGCCGCGCGGCTGGCCGATCGGCCCCGACCAGGCCCCACCGCGGGACCTCAGCGCCCTCGCGGGACCTCCGCGCCGTCGCCGTATCTCGACACCCGGCCTCGACACCCGAGCGCGAGCCCGCACCCGACTCCGACCCCGGACCTGAACGCCGACGCGGCCCGCGCGGTCGGCATCGCCACACCACACACCCATGCTCGACCTCAGCAGCGAGCTCTACGGCGAGAGCGTACGACTGGGCAACGCCCGCCTCGACATGTCCTCGGTCCTCACCGCGATCGAGGCCCGCACGGACACCGCGACGCTGCGGCCGTCCGCCGACTAGGCTCCCGGGCATGCGGATCTCCGTCTCCTCCGACATGGACGAACCCGTCGCCCGTCTCCTCGTCGAGGAGCTGCGCGGCCGAGGCCACGAAGTGCGTACGTACGGTGCGCTGGAACCCGGGGCCGACCCGCAGTGGGCCGTCTGCTCGGAGGCGGCCGCCCGGGACGTCGCCGACGGCGCCGCGGACCAGGCGGTGGTGTGCTGCTGGACCGGCACCGGCGCCTCGATCGCCGCCAACAAGGTGCCCGGCGTCCGCGCCGCCCTGTGCGCCGACGCCTACACCGCCGACGGCGCCCGCCGCTGGAACGACGCCAACGTCCTCGCCCTCAGCCTGCGCCTGACCTCGCAGCCGGTGCTCAAGGAGATCCTCGACGCCTGGTTCACGGCGATGCCGAGCCAGGACGCCGAGGATCTCGGGAACGTGGCCCGCGTCGGACGTCTCGACGCGGGCCGGGGGACGGTCTAGGGGCTGCCGGAGTCAGTGGGCGCCGAGCCCGCCACCGCCGAACGAGCCGCTGGAGCCCTGACTCCAGCGCGGCCGGTCCTTGGACGCGCTCGGCCTGGTCTGCTGGTTACTGAGTTCGTACGGGGTGAGCGGACGGCCGCCCTTGGGGATCAGCGGGATCTCCTCGGACTCGCGGTTCTCCCGGACCTCGTGCACCGCGCCTCCCGGCGGCAGCTTCGGCTGCTCCTCGGGGCGTGGCCGGGTCGACTCGCGGTACTTGACCCGGTTGCCCAGCCAGAAACCTCCGGCGAGCATCGCCAGCACGGCCACGGCCACCAGGAAGAGCGCGAGACTCATCAGGCCGCTGGGAGCGGCCAGCTGCATCGGTTCCGTACTCATAGCCAAGGGATACCCCTCTCAGAACGGTACGAACCGGACGCGCTCGGTGTCTGGTTCGTACACTTCGGGCGACGGCGACGGCGACGGCGACGGCGACGGCGACGGCGACGGCGACGGGCGCGTGCGCGCGGGCCGGGCCTCAGTGTCGGTCGTCGGGTACGGCGACCGGGCAGAGACGGCAGTGGACGTCGACCACGCCCGCCACGGCGCGTGTCAGCCGTTCGGCGACCGGGACCGGATCCGGGCCGTCGATCCAGCCGGTCAGTGTGACGACACCCTCACGGACATCGACCCGGATGTGGTCGGCGTAGAGCGGGAAAAGGCGGTCGACGACCTCCCGGCGCACCTCCTCGGTCAGTTCCTCGTCCGCGCGCAGGAACACCTTCAGCAGGTCGGCCCGGCTGACGATGCCCTTGAGCACGCCCACTCCGTCGACGACGGGCAGCCGCCTGACCCCGCGCCGGGCCATGACACGCGCGGCCTCCGCCAGGCCGGCGTCGGCGTGCACGGTCACCGCGGGCGCGTTCATCAGCTCGCCGGCGGTCACCCCACCGGGGAGTTCGTCCCTGAACAGCAGGTCGGCCTCGGACACCACGCCGACCACCCTGCCCTCGCCGTCCAGTACGGGGAGAGCGCTCACCTTCCACCGGTCCATCAGCGTGACGACGTCCTTGAACGGGGCGTCACGGCCGACGGCGACCGGCGCCCGGGTCATCACGTCGCCGACGGTGTGCGGGCTGGCGTGCATCGCTGCCTCCTCGGATCCCGCTGAATCACGAGAGGGCGGGAAGGACGCCATCCACTTCTCGCGGATCCTGATTGCGCGGTGCGCGGTCGTGGCCGGCCGCTTCCCCGCGTCACTGCGGGTCCTTCCCGTCACCTCCAGCACACCACGGGAACGGCCGTGCCACCAGAGCGGACCGGCCCGGATTTCTCCGCGCCCCGGAAAAGACGCGGGCGACGGGCCGTGTCATGCCGCCGGCCGCACTTCTCTGGCGATCCGGCCGCCCGTCGCGCAGCGTGGAGGAAAGGGGTCCGGCCGAACGCCCGAGGAGAGGTGGAACGCATGGACAGGGATGTCGCCGAGCGACGGGTCGTGGTCGGCGTCGACGGGTCGCCGTCCTCGTACGCGGCCCTGCGCTGGGCCCTGCGGTACGCGAGCCTCGTCGGCGGGGTCGTGGAGGCGGTCGCGGTGTGGGAGCTGCCGGGGCTGTACGGATGGTCGGGACCCGCCGTCGACATGGACGTCGACGCGGAGCAGGCCCGGGACCGGATGCGACAGGAGCTGACCGACGTGCTCGGCGCGGACACGGCGGACTCGGTCCGTTCCCACCTCGTGCACGGCAACACCACCGACGTCCTGCTGCGGGCCGCGGAGGGTGCCGAGGCCCTGGTCGTCGGAAGCCGCGGCCGGGGCGGGTTCGCCCGCGCCCTGCTCGGCTCCGTCAGCCAGCAGGTGTCCCAGCACGCCACCTGCCCGGTCGTGATCGTCCGCGCGGAGCAGGACTGACCCAGGACCCGTGCCACGGGGCGTTTGCCGGTGCCGAGGGCTGGTTACCCGGGCCGCATGACGTGGACGTCTTCTCAGCAGGATCTGTACGGGTTCCTGGAGGACCGGTTCGCGTGCGCGCTGGCCTGCACGGAGTGCGCCCGGACGTGCGCGCTGCGGGCCGGGGTGCTCGATCCGGACGGGAGCGGCGACGCGGAACGCCTGCGGCGCACCGGCATCATGTGCGCCGAGGTGTGCGAGGCCACCTGCCGGGCGCTGACCGAGGAGGCAGGCCTGGACGCGGCCGGTCTCCGCGTCCAGCTGCAGTGGTGCCGTACGGTCTGCCTCGACTCCGCCCGTGCCTTCGACGGCCGGCCCGGCGCCGAGCCGAACGCGACAGCCTGCCGGGCATGCGCCGCGGCCTGCACGGACTTCATGGCGGCACTCGGCTGACACCGGCGTACCGCTCGACCCGTCCACGTCGGCTCTCGCCCGGAGCCCGGAGCCCGGAGCCCGGAGCCCGGAGCCCGGAGCCCGGAGCCCGGAGCCCGGGGCCCGCAGCCCGGAACCCGGCGCCGTGCACGGCGGTATTCTCGCCCTGCCCGCGATGCGGTGCGGCAGGAGGGCGGTCACCTCGCGGCTCCCGGTCGGCCGGGGCATGCTCGTAGAGGTGGACTGACGGGTCGTCGCGCGGCCTGCGGACGCGGCAGGAGCTGTCGCGGACGGGGCCGACAGCGGCAGCGCCGCGATCGGCGGCGGTTCCGGGCGGAGGAAACCCATGGCTGAGCAGAACCGGGCCACGGTGGCGGTCACGGGGGTGACCGGGGCGCTCGGCGGCCGGGTCGCGCCCCGGCTCGCCGGCCTCGGCGTCCCCCAGCTCCTCGTCGGACGCAGCCCCGACCGCATGCCCGACCTGCCGGGTGCCGAGCGGCGCGGTCCGGCCGCCTACGCGGACGCCGACGCCATGCGCAAGGCGCTCCAGGGCGCGTCCACTCTGATCCTGGTCTCCGGACACCGCACGGGGCGTCGGCTGGAGGAACACGCCACCGCGGTCGAGGCCGCGATCGCGGTCGGCGTGGACCGGGTCCTGTACGTGTCCCTCGTCGGCGCCGCGCCCGTCGCCACGTACCTCAACGCCCGCGACCAGTGGGCGACCGAACAGTTCCTGGCCGGGGCCGGGGCCGGGGCCGGGGCCGGGATCCGGTACACGGTGCTCCGGGCGGGCTTCTACACGTCGACGCCGGCCGCCCTCGCCGACGAGGAGTTCGTCGTCAGCGGCCCCGCGAGCACCGGCCGGGCCGCCTTCGTCACCCACGAGGACATCGCCGACGTGATCACGGCCGTCGCCCTGGACCAGGGCCCCCGTTCCGAACACGACGGGGCGACCCTGGAGATTACCGGACCCGAGGCCCTGACCGTCGGCGAAGCGGTCACCCGGATTGCCGCGGCCACCGGCCGACCCTACCGCTTCGAACCCGAGACCGTCGAGGAGGCCTTCGCGCGGCGGTGGCGAAGAGGCATGAGCGGGGAACAGATCGAGACCTGGATCTCGTGGTACCAGGCGATCGAAAGAGGCGAGATCTCCGCGGTCACCGATGTCGTCCCCCGGCTGACCGGTTCCCCGGCGACCCCGATCGCGGACGCGGCCTGGTGGCCGGCCCCGAACACCGCACGCGGCGTTGCCTGAACCCGGGCGGGCGCGCTCCTGATCCGGCTCGACGAAGGTCGGCCAGGACCCGGTCGGCGAACGCGGACGGCTCATGTCACCCCTCCGGCCCCGTCCCGGGCCGGTGGGAACCGCCGGTCGGATGGCTGGCATCGCTGATCCGCATTTCCGCCGCACCGCCGGGCTGCCTAGCGTGACAGCAGTCATCGGTACCGCCCCGTCCCCAGCCTCCCGCGTGCCAGAAGAGGAGCGCCGCCATGAGCCAGCCGCCCCGCCGGATCGTCACCGGTCACGACGAGACGGGCACCTCCGTGTTCCTCTCCGACGGCGAGCCGCCCGTCGTCCGCACCGCTCCGGACGGCGCCGCCTTCTACGAGATGTGGAACACCGACTCCGTACCCGCACCCCTGGCGGCGGACGAGGCCGAGCCCACGGAGCGCGACCTGACCGTGCCGCCGGCCCCCGGCGGCACCAAGATCCGGGTCAACGAGTTCCCGCCGGGCTGTGTCTCCCCGATGCACCGCACCCAGACCGTGGACTACGGAATCGTCCTGGCCGGCGAGGTCGTCCTCGTCCTCGACGACTCCGAGCGGGTGCTGCGCGCCGGGGACGTGGTGATCCAGCGCGGCACCGACCACCGCTGGGAGAACCGCACGGACGCAGCGGCCCGGATGGCCTTCGTCCTCGTGGACGCCGTCTTCACCGAGCCGCTGCTGAAGGTCCTCGGCCCCGAGGTGCTCGGCTCCCTGCACGGCAGCCCGCTGGCACCCGGCCGGTCCTGACACCGGTCGCGGCGGGTCGCCGCCATTCCCAATTTCTGGAACACGTTCTACGGTGTGCGCCGTCAGGACCGCCCTTGGGGAGCCTGGAGGCGCCGTGCACCTCGACCACACGCCCGAGCAGCAGCGGCTGCGCACCGAACTGCGCGCCTACTTCGCCGGCCTGGTGCCGGACAACGCCTACGCCCGCTACGCCGATCCGGCCGCGCAGAAACGCTTCTACCGCGAGACCGTCCGGCGGCTGGGCACCGACGGCTGGCTCGGGGTCGGGTGGCCCAAGGAGTACGGGGGGCGCGGCCTGACCGCGATGGAGCAGTTCATCTTCTTCGACGAGGCCGCCCAGGCCGGCGTACCGCTTCCGCTGATGGCGCTGAACACCGTCGGCCCGACGATCATGCGGTACGGCACCGACGAGCAGAAGTCGTACTTCCTGCCCCGCATCCTCTCCGGCGAGATCGACTTCGCCATCGGCTACAGCGAGCCCGACGCGGGCACCGACCTCGCCGCGCTGAGGACCAGGGCGGTACGGGACGGCGACGAGTACGTCGTGGACGGCCAGAAGATCTGGACGACCAACGGCGACACCGCCGACTGGGTCTGGCTCGCCACCCGTACCGACCCCGACGCCCCGCCCCACAAGGGCATCACCATGCTCCTGGTGCCGACCACCGACCCGGGCTACTCCTGCACCGTCATCAACACCCTCGCCTCGCACGACACCACGGCCAGCTACTACGAGAACATCCGCGTCCCCGTCTCCCGCCGGGTCGGCGAGGAGAACCACGGCTGGCGGCTGATCACCAACCAGCTCAACCACGAGCGCGTCACCCTCGCCGCGCACGGCACCATGGCCATCCGCGCCCTGCACGACGTGCAGCGCTGGGCCATGGAGACCAAGCTCGCCGACGGCCGCCGTGTCGTCGACCTGCCCTGGGTGCGCCGCCACCTCGCCCGGACCCACACCCGCCTCGACGCCATGAAGCTCCTCAACTGGCAGATGGTGAGCGCCGTCCAGGACGGCACCCTCACCCCGCAGGACGCCTCCGCGGTCAAGGTCTACGGCTCCGAGGCGCGCCGGGACGCCTACGCCTGGCTGATGGAGGTGACCGGCGCGGCCGGGCCGCTGAAGGAGGGCTCGGCGGGCGCGGTCCTCCACGGCGACCTGGAACGCGGCTACCGCTCGGCGGTCATCTTCACCTTCGGCGGCGGCAACAACGAGATCCAGCGGGAGATCATCTCGTGGATCGGACTGGGGATGCCACGGGTACGGCGTTAGCCTGCCGGTATGGACGGTGACGCCGGGCTCTTCACCCCCGACTCCGTGACCTGGCACCTGCACGGCGACCCCGTCATGTGGATCGCCGGCATCCGGGCGCTCTACCTCCAGGCGCTGCTCCCGCGCGCGGTGCGCGGCGTCATGGAGAACTCCGACTTCCGCAGCGACGCCTGGGGCCGCCTGATGCGGACCGCGAACTACGTGCGCACCACCATCTACGGCACCACCGAGGACGCCGAGCGGGCCGGGGCCCGGGTGCGGAAGATCCACAGCATGCTGGGCGCCACGGACCCCGACACCGGCGAACGGTACGGCGTGGACGAACCCGGCCTGCTGCTGTGGGTGCACTGCGCCGAGATCGACTCGTACCTGCATGTCGCCCGCCGCTCCGGCATCCCGCTCACCGACGCGCAGGCCGACCGGTATGTCGCCGAACAACGCGCCCGCGCCCGCCTGGTGGGCCTCGACACCCATGCCGTGCCCGGCGACCGGGCGGCCCTGGCCGCGTACTTCGAGTCGGTACGGCCGCTGCTCGCCGTCGGGGCCGACGCCCGCGCCGTGGACGACTTCCTGCTCCGCCCGTCGACGCACCCCCTCCTGATACCGGCGCGCGAGGTCCTGTGGCGGCGCGTGGCCCACCTGGCGTACGCCTCTCTGCCGCCGTACGCCCACGCGTTGTACGGCAGACCCGCCCCGGAACCCGCCGTCGTCACCCGCCGACTGCGCGCCACCGGCACCCTGCTGCGCTGTGTTCCCGCACGTCTGCGCTGGCAACTCCCGCCGAAACACATCCTGGACGCCATCGTGAGGCTCGGCCCGGACGCACGCCCCGCACCGTACAAAGTCGGGCGATAGACAGTCATACTGGGCGAGCAGGGGGGTGTCACGGACCGCGACGGGGGGCATCGGCGCGCGATGGCTGACAGCAGGCTGGTCCAGGGGCGGTACCGGCTGCTCGACCTGATCGGGCGGGGCGGAATGGGCGAGGTGTGGCGGGCCCGCGACGAGTCCCTCGGCCGGCAGGTCGCCGTCAAGTGCCTCAAACCGCTCGGCCCGCACCACGACCAGACGTTCACCCGCGTCCTGCGGGAGCGGTTCCGGCGCGAGGCGAGAACCGCCGCCGGGCTCTCGCACCGCGGGGTCACCGTCGTCCACGACTTCGGCGAGCACGACGGCGTCCTCTACCTGGTGATGGAGCTGCTGGACGGCCGCAACCTCAGCCAGCTCATGGAGGACAACAAGCACCATCCGCTGCCCGTCGGCGACGTCGTCGACATCGCCGAGCAGGTCTCCGCCGCCCTCGCCTACACGCACCAGCGGGGCATCGTGCACCGGGACCTGAAACCGGCGAACATCATGCGGCTCACCGACGGGACCGCCAAGCTCTGCGACTTCGGCATCGCCCGCCTCGGCCAGGACACCGGCCTCACCTCCCGGCTCACCGGAACCGGCATCGCCATGGGGACCCCGCACTACATGTCCCCGGAGCAGATCGGCGGCACCGAGGTCGACCAGCGCAGCGACCTGTACTCACTGGGCTGCGTGCTGTACGAGATCGCCACCGGGGCACCGCCGTTCGACCTCGACGACGCCTGGGCGATCCTCGTCGGCCACCGCGACACCCGCCCCGCCCCACCGCGCAGCCACCGCCCCGAGCTGCCCGGCTGGTTCGAGAAGGTCGTCCTCGACCTGCTGGCCAAACGACCGGAACAACGGCCCTACGACGCCGGGGAACTGGGCCGCCGGATCACCTCCGGGCGGACCGCACCCACGTACGTCCCCACCGTGGTCACCGCACAGCCCCGGCTCCGGCCCCCGGAACCGGCCGCCCACGAGCCCCGGCTGCCGTCCTGGACCCGGTCCATGACCACCGGCCACAAGGCGACCGGCGCCGCCCTGCGCAGCACGCCGCCCGACCCCGGCGCCGGACTCACCTGCGAGTGGACCGCCCGCCCGGCCACCGCCGTCGTGGAACCGCTCCCGGTGGTCCCCGCCCCCTCTCCGCAGGCCCTGGCCGCCCTGGCCGGCCGGCACCACGACGGGCTCAGCCTGGGAAGGCTCGGCTGCTGGGGCGAGGCGGGCGAGGTGCACCGCGCCGTCGCCGCCGAACGCGCCCGCCTCCTCGGCCCCGACCACCCCGACACCCTCGCCAGCCGCTACGAGATCGCCTTCACCCTCAGCCGCACCGGCCGTGCCGCCGAAGCGCTGCGCGAGTACACCGAGGTCGCCGCCGCCCGGGAGCGCGCACTGGGCGCCGACCACCCGGACACCCTCGCCGCCCGTCAGGAAACGGCCTACGTGCTGGGCCAGTTGGGACGCCACTTCGACGCCCACCAGGTGTACACGGCCGTTCTCGCCGCCCGGCAGCGGCTGACCGGCCCCGACCATCCGGACACCCTGCGCTGCCGTCACAACCTCGCCTTCAACCTGAGCCGGCTGGGCCGCCTGGAGGACTCGTACCGGATGGCCCACGACGTGGCCGCGGCCCGCGCCCGGGTGCTCGGCCCGCAGCATCCCGACACCCTGGTCACCCGGTACGAAGTCGCCTATGCACTGGGCCAGTTGGGTCGCTGGGAGGAGGCCCTCCAGGCCTACCGCGAGGTCGCCGAGGCCCGCGCCCGCGCCCTCGGCGCCGACCACCCCGACGCCCTCGCCGCCCGCTACGAGGTCGGCATCAGCCTGGGCCGCCTGGGCCGCAGCGCCGACGCGCTCACCCTCTACCGTGCCCTGATCGACGACCGCACCCGCGTCCAGGGCCCCGCCCATCCCGAGACCCTGCGCGCCCGCCACGGCCTGGGCGTCAACCTCGGCCGCCTCGGCCGCTGGGAGGAGGCACTGGCGGAATCACGCGACGTGTGCGCGATCCGCGAGCGGGTCCTCGGCGCCGACCACCTCGACACCCTGGTCAGCCGCCGCGAGGTGGCGGTGGGCCTGGGCTGGCTGGGCCGCTGGCCGGACGCACTGGCCGAGTACCGGCGCGTGGCCACCGCCCGGGAACGCGTCCTCGGCTCCGACCACCCGGACACCCTGGCCAGCCGCAACGACGAGGCACACTGCCTGGAGCAGTTGGGGCGGGGCGCCGAGGCGGTCGAGCTGTACCGGAGGGTGGCGGTCCTGCGCCAGCAGCGCGCATCAGGAGGTCGCCTGTGAAGCGCCCCGCAAGGGGCGGCGCCCCGTAGGGGCGCGGGGAACTGCGCGACCAGCCCTGCACAACCCGCACCCGAAAACCGGCCCCCCTCGCGGAGCGAACCGGCACGCCTCTTACCCGCCTAGATCATCATGTGTTACGAAGAGTCATGCCCGCTGCCACGGAACTCTCCCGCACCTACGACGCCATCATCGTCGGCGGCGGCCACAACGGCCTCGTCGCGGCCGCCTATCTCGCCCGGGCCGGCCGCACCGTGCTGGTGCTGGAGCGGCTGGGCCGCACCGGCGGCGCCGCCGTCTCCACCCGCCCCTTCGCCGGTGTCGACGCGCGGCTGTCCCGCTACTCCTACCTGGTCAGCCTGCTGCCCAGGAAGATCGTCCGCGACCTCGGCCTGGACTTCCGCGTCCGCGGCCGTACCGTCTCCTCGTACACGCCCGTGGAACGCGACGGGCGGCCGACCGGACTGCTGGTCGGCGGCGGCGAACGGCGGATCCGCGAGGCGTTCGAACGGCTGACCGGGGGCAAGACGGAGTACCAGGCCTGGCGGCGGTTCTACGGCATGACCGGCCGGGTCGCCGAGCGCGTCTTCCCGACGCTCACCGACCCGCTGCCCGAGCGCGCGGAGCTGCGCCGCCGTATCG
Source organism: Streptomyces fuscichromogenes (assembly GCF_014645815.1). GTDB lineage: Bacteria > Actinomycetota > Actinomycetes > Streptomycetales > Streptomycetaceae > Streptomyces > Streptomyces fuscichromogenes. The sequence continues at coordinate 344,872 of NZ_BMML01000007.1, forward strand.
ACGACGAGGCCGCCTGGCGGGCGTTGTTCGAGGAGCCGATCGGGGTGACGATCGAGGAGAACTTCACGGACGACCTGGTGCGCGGGGTCGTCCTCACGGACGCCCTGATCGGCACCTTCGCCGACGCCCACGACACCTCGCTGCGCCAGAACCGCTGCTTCCTCTACCACATCATCGGTGGCGGAACCGGTGCCTGGGACGTGCCGGTCGGCGGCATGGGCGCCCTCACCGACGCGCTGGCCGCCGCCGCGCGCTCGGCGGGCGCGGTGCTCGCCACCGGACACGAGGTGGTACGGATCGAGACGGACGGCCGGAGCGCCGAGGTCGCCTACCGCACCGCCGACGGGGAGGGCGCCGCCGCCGCCCGGCACGTCCTGGTGGGCGCCTCGCCACAGGAACTCGCCGCCCTCACCGGCGACCCGGCCCCGGAGCCCGCCGAGGGCGCCCAGCTCAAGGTCAACATGCTGCTCAAGCGGCTGCCCAGGCTGCGCGACACCGCCGTCGACCCGCGCGAGGCGTTCTCCGGCACCTTCCACATCGCCGAGGGCTACGGCCAACTCGCCACCGCCCACGCCCAGGCGGCGGCCGGCCGGCTGCCCGCGGCCCCGCCCTCGGAGATCTACTGCCACTCCCTGACCGACCCCACCATCCTCGGCCGTGACCTGGCCGAGCGCGGCTACCAGACGCTCACCCTCTTCGGTCTGCACACCCCGGCCCGGCTCTTCACGGCGGACAACGACGCGGTGCGCGAGGAACTCCTCAAGTCCACCCTCGCCCAGCTCGACGCGCACCTCGCCGAGCCGATCACCGACTGCCTGGCCCTGGACGCCGACGGCCGCCCCTGCATCGAGGCGAAGACCCCCCTGGACCTCGAACAGGACCTCCGCCTGCCCGGCGGGAACATCTTCCACCGCGACCTCTCCTGGCCCTACGCCCAGGACGGCACCGGCCGCTGGGGCGTGGAGACCCGGCACGCCAACGTCCTGCTGTGCGGGGCGGGTGCGGTGCGCGGGGGAGGGGTGAGCGGGGTGCCGGGGCACAACGCGGCGATGGCGCTACTGGAACAGCGGGACGACTGACCCCGGGCGTCAGCGCAGGTGCGCCCGCCGTCGACCTGTCCGGCCCCCTCACCCACCGGACGGGCCACGAGGAAGGCCACCTCCACCGGCCACCGGCCCCCGGCCGCCCGGCCGCCCGAAGGGGATGCCCGCCACCCTGTCGGCCCGTCGGCGAGGCGAGACCGACAGCCCGCCCCGACCCGCGCTCCCGTGGCGGCTTCGCGCCGGCCGGATGACGGGTGGCCGCCGTCGACCCGGTGGTCGGGACCCCGCATCCGCCGCCGCGACGGGTTCCGGCAGCCGTGACACGGCGTGCACCGGCCCGCGCGGGAGAGCGCCGCCCGGCCCATGCGCCCCGGACGAGGGTGCGCGGCCGGATCCGGCCGGGAATCCTCCGAAGAATCTGACGGAGCATCAGAAAACCTCTTCCGTCGGCCGCACGGCTGCGGCATCCTGCGCCCATGCAGACGGAGCTGAGCAAGACCCTGGGCGTCGAGCACGCCGTCTTCGGCTTCACACCGTTTCCCGCCGTGGCCGCGGCCATCAGCCGGGCCGGCGGGTTCGGAGTGCTCGGCGCGGTCCGCTACACCGCCCCCGACGACCTCAAACGCGACCTCGACTGGATCGAGGCCCATGTCGACGGGAAGCCCTACGGGCTCGACGTCGTCATGCCCGCGAAGAAGGTGGAGGGCGTCAGCGAGGCCGACGTCGAGGCGATGATCCCGGAGGGGCACCGGCAGTTCGTCAGGGACACCCTCGCCAAGTACGGCGTGCCCGAGCTGGCCGAGGGGGAGGCGTCCGGCTGGCGCATCACCGGGTGGATGGAGCAGGTCGCCCGGAGCCAGCTCGACGTCGCCTTCGACTACCCGATCCGGCTGCTCGCCAACGCCCTCGGCTCGCCGCCCGCCGACGTCGTCGACCGCGCCCACGACCAGGACATCCTCGTCGCCGCGCTCGCCGGCAGCGCCCGGCACGCCGTGAAACACCGGGACGCGGGCATCGACATCGTGGTGGCCCAGGGCTACGAGGCCGGCGGCCACACCGGCGAGATCGCCACCATGGTGCTCACCCCCGAGGTCGTCGAAGCCGTCGCCCCGCTGCCCGTACTGGCGGCCGGCGGCATCGGCAGCGGGCAGCAGGTGGCCGCCGCGCTCAGCCTCGGTGCTCAGGGAGTGTGGCTGGGCTCCATGTGGCTGACCGTCACAGAGGCAGACCTCTCCTCGCCCGCCGTGACCCGCAAACTGCTCGCCGCCGGCTCCGGCGACACCGTCCGCTCCCGCGCCCTGACCGGCAAACCGGCCCGCCAGCTGCGTACCGAGTGGACCGACGCCTGGGACGACCCGAACGGCCCCGGCACCCTGCCCATGCCCCTCCAGGGCCTGCTCGTCGCCGAGGCCCTCACCCGCATCCAGAAGCACGAGGTCGCACCCCTGCTCGGCACCCCCGTCGGCCAGATCGTCGGCCGCATGACCAGCGAACGCAGCGTCCAGGCCGTCTTCGACGACCTCACCCGGGGCTTCGAGCAGACCGTCGACCGCATCAACCGCATCGCCGGAAGGAGCGGCACGTGACCAGTACGCCCCCCGCCGGATTCTGGGCCCAGGCCACCCGGGACCCCGACCGCACGGTCCTCGTCGCACCCGACGGCGAGGAATGGACCGCAGGCAGGCTGCACGCGGCCGCCAACCGGCTCGTCCACGGACTGCGGGCCGCGGGCCTGGAACGCGGGGACGCCTTCGCGGTCGTCCTGCCCAACGGGCCCGAGTTCCTCACCGCCTACCTGGCCGCCTCCCAGGCCGGCCTCTACCTCGTCCCGGTCAACCACCACTTCGTCGCCCCGGAGATCGCCTGGATCGTCGCCGACTCCGGCGCCAAGGTGCTCCTCGCCCACGAACGGTTCGCCGGCCCGGCCCGCCAGGCCGCCGACGAGGCCGGCCTCCCGGCCACCCACCGGTACGCGGTCGGCGCGGTCGAGGGCTTCCGGCCGTACGCCGAACTCCTCGACGGACAGCCGGAGTCGGCACCCGAGGACCGCGAGCTGGGCTGGGTCATGAACTACACCTCGGGTACCACGGGCCGCCCCCGCGGCATCCGCCGCCCGCTGCCCGGCAGGCGCCCCGAGGAGGCCTACCTCGGCGGCTTCCTCGGCATCTTCGGCATCCGCCCCTTCGACGACAACGTCCACCTGGTCTGCTCGCCGCTCTACCACACCGCCGTGCTCCAGTTCGCGGGCGCGTCCCTCCACATAGGCCACCGTCTGGTCGTCATGGACAAGTGGACCCCCGAGGAGATGCTCCGCCTGATCGACGCACACAAGTGCACCCACACCCATATGGTCCCCACCCAGTTCCACCGGCTGCTCGCCCTCCCCGAAGACGTGCGCGCCCGCTATGACGTCTCCTCCATGCGGCACGCCATCCACGGCGCCGCCCCCTGCCCGGACCATGTCAAGCGCGCCATGCTCGACTGGTGGGGTCCCAGCGTCGAGGAGTACTACGCGGCCAGCGAGGGCGGCGGCGCCTTCGCCACAGCCGAGGACTGGCTGAAGAAACCCGGCACGGTCGGCAAGGCCTGGCCCATCAGCGAACTCGCGGTCTTCGACGACGACGGCAACCGGCTGCCGGCCGGTGAACTCGGCACCGTCTACATGAAGATGAACACCGGCGGCTTCGCCTACCACAAGGACGAGGCCAAGACGCAGAAGAGCCGCATCGGCGACTTCTTCACCGTCGGCGACCTGGGCTACCTCGACGAGGACGGCTACCTGTTCCTCCGCGACCGCAAGATCGACATGATCATCTCGGGCGGGGTCAACATCTACCCCGCCGAGATCGAGTCCGCACTGCTGTCCCACCCCGCCGTCGCCGACGCCGCCGCCTTCGGCATCCCGCACGACGACTGGGGGGAGGAGGTCAAGGCCGTCGTCGAAGCCGCCCCCGGACACGAGCCCGGCCCGGAGCTCGCCGCCGACCTCCTCGCCCACTGCGCCGAACAGCTCGCCGGCTACAAGTGCCCGAAGACCGTCGACTTCATCGCCGAGATGCCCCGGGACCCCAACGGCAAGCTGTACAAGCGGCGGCTGCGGGACCCGTACTGGGAGGGGCGCACCCGGCCGGTGTGAGCGGGGCGGGACCGGGTATCTCGGGGCTCGGCGCCTCGGGCTGCCCGGGGCTCCAGGGGCCCGGCGCCTCGGGGAGCCTGGCGGCTCAGGGGCCCGGTGCCTTGGAGGCCCGGTGCCTTGGAGACCCGGCGCCTCGGGGCGTCCGGTGCCTCAAGGACCCGGGGCAAGGGAGCCCGGTGCCTCAGTGGCGTGGGCGGTGAAGGGCGTCCAGGAACCCGGCGAGGCCGGCCACGTCGGTGCCGAGCTTGCGGTAGACGAGGGACAGCAGCTGCCGCACGCCCTGCTCGGTGAGGCCCAGCTCCTTGGCGACCACGGCCACCGGGTGCCCCTGGACGGTCAGTTCGGCGGTGCGCAGTTCCTGCGCGGTCAGCGTGTCCGCCTGCGGGTAGCGCAACGGCAGCGACCGCAGGCCGGCCGCCGACAGCTCCTGCCTGGCCCGGGAGGCGAGCGCCTCGGCCCCGCAGTGGACGGCTCCCTCCAGCCCCTGGTAGAGCCGGTCGGCGGCCTCCTGGAGCCGGCCGCCCAGGGACAGCGCGGCACCGTGGCCGATCTGGGCGCGGGCGAGTTCGTAGGCGGCGGGCGACTGCTCCAGCTCTTCGACGGCCTGCGCGTACAGGTCGACCGCAGCAGGCCCGCCGGTCACCTCGGCGAGCGTGTGCAGGGCCTGTCCGACGGCCGAGGCGGCACCGAACTCCCGGGCCCGGCGCACGGCCTCCTCCGCATGGCCGACCGCCTCCTCGGGGGCGGTGGGCGCGAGCGCGGACGCGAGCCGCAGCTGCCACGGGCACCAGGCCGGATTGCGCCAGCCCCGGCCGTCCAGCCAGTCGCCGACCGAGGACAACAGCCGTGCCGCCTCGGTGCGCCGTCCCTCGGCGAGCAGCAGTTCGGCGTGGACGGTGCGGGGGTCGGGGTAGATCACGGCGTTCGGAGCCGTCGCGCCGAAGCGGTGTGCGTCGGCGAGCGAGCGCGCCTCGGCGACGCGCCCACGGGCCAGCAGCGTCTGGATCAGGATGCCCACCGCGAACCACTGGGCGGGAACGGCCCCTTCCACCTCGTCCGCGATCCGCAGACCTCCCCGTACCAGCTCCTCGGCCTCGGCCAGACAGCCACGGCGGTAGCGGATGTAACCGGCGAGGGTCTGACCGAGAGCCAGGTGGGAGCCGCGCCAGCCCATGGCCACGCATTCCGCGATCCCCCTGCCGAACAGCTCCTCGGCCCGTCGCGGCTGGTCGCCGTACATGAAGACCAGCGCGACCGAGGCGGGGACCTCGAAACCCCGGTTCTCGTCGGTCCAGCTCATGCCGCCGTCCAGGGCCTTCTCGGCAAGGGCGAGAGTGCTCTGCCGCGGTTCCCCGCGCAGCACGGCGTCCCAGGCCCGCAGCCCCAGGATGTAGCGCTCCTCAAGACTGCGGCCGGGCAGCTGCTCGGCCAGCCGTGTCAGGGTCCGGGAGCGTGCGGGTGAGTCGCGGTCGTCGGCCCGGAACATGCCCCAGACGAACTGATCGGCCTGCATGCGCAGTTTGACGCGCGCGTTGGCGGCCTGCCGTGCCTCCTCGGTGGCCACGCGCACGGCCTCGGCCAACTGGTCGGTGTGGGCCAGCGCCTGCGTCAGCCGGAAGACGATGGAAGCGCGCAGATCGGGGTCGACGTCCGGCTCCGCCAGCGCCTGGCGCAGAAGCCGTACCGTGGCCGTGGGCTCGATCAGGAAGGTGGCGCAGGCGAGTTCGTGCAGGACGGCCGCCCGGTCCTCGGGCGGGGGCGGCTCCGCCAGCGCGCGGTCCAGCAGCCGCCGGGCGGCCTCGGTGGCCCCGGCGCGCAGGTACAGGCGGGCCGCCTCCCGGAAACACTCCACCGCCTCCGGGTTGCCTTCGCAGGGCACCTCCAGCAGGTGCCGGGCGGCGGCGGTGGAACCGTGTCCCGCGGCCAGGACGGCCACCGCCGCGGCGTTGTGCATACCGACCCGGATGGCCGACGGGCGGATGGACCCGTAGATCGTCGTGGCGATCAGCGGGTGCACGAACTCCAGAGAGCCGTCGAGGTCGTGTCCGTAGGACAGGAACCTGGCCGCCCGCAGCTTCCGGATCGCCTCGGCCGCCGCCTCCTCGCCGAGTACCGCGATGGTCGCGGCGAGCTGCGGCGCGAAGGGGGAGCCCAGCACGGCCGCGGCGTACGCGAACCGCCGGGTCGCGGTGCCGAGCCGTTCCAGCCGCTCGATCAGTCCCGGGCCCTTGATCGCCGCGGCGAGCTCGCGCATGGCGGGCAGGTCGTCCTCGCTGCCGCTCACCCTCCGCTCGGCGAGCCTGATGGCCAGCTCCACCGTCTCGAAGGGGCTCCCGCCGGTGGCCGACCAGCATTCCCTGCAGAACCGGTCCACGGCCGGCTCGCCGACCTCGGCCCTGACGATCCTGGCCACACCCTCGGTGGTGAGCAGCGCGAGTTCGTGGGGGCGGTCCCCGTGGTGCCCCACGAGCGTGCGCAGTTCGCCCCCTTCCGGCGGCAGGTCGTCGGGCCGGTAGGCGACCACGAGCAGCAGCGGGAGGTCGTCGACCCGCGGCACGAAGGAGGTGAGCCACTTCAGGGACTCCGGGTCCGCCCAGTGCAGGTCGTCCAGGAGCAGGACCACGGGTGCCTTCCTCACCGTGAGCCGGGTCATGACCCAGTCCAGGCCCTCCCGGACCCCGGTGGGATCCGGGGCGGGAACGGACCCCTTCGCCTCCAGACCGAGCACGGCGGCGACGGTGTCGTACCAGCTGCCCAGGAAGGCGTGGAGTTCCGCCTCGTCCATCCGTGCCAGCGAAGGCTGCATCAGCTGACGTACGACACGGAACGCCGAACTCTGCTCCGCCTCGGCACCCCGGCCCGAAAGGACGGTGAACCCGTCCGCCGCGGCCCTCGCGCGTGCTTCCGTGATGAGGGCCGTCTTGCCCAGCCCGGCCGACCCCGTGAAGGCGAGCAGTCCCTTGCGCCGCGCTCGTGGCACGCCGCCCGTGGTGCGCCGCAGCTCCCGGAAAGCCGCGTCGAGGGCCTGGATTTCCCGTCGGCGCTCGATCAAGGTCTTTTGGTCCGTGACCGGTTGCCGCGGCACCGTTGCCATATGCCGTACCGCTTTCTTTCGTTCGGCCCGGGGACAGCCGAGCGTACGCCTTGTCGCGGTGAGGGCAGACCTGACTCAGTACTATCGGGTGAATCATGAACTGTAGAAGGGATAATGTCCGCCTCCCGGGTAAGAGGCCCTGATCGCCTTTCCCGGAAGGCGTGGTCGTCGCAGGGCACCGGATTCCGCTACGACACGGCGGGCACCGTCGCCACATCCGCGTACCGGGGTACGGTGCGGGACCAGTGGTAACACCCGCGGATCCAGCCGGCCATGCCCTCCACATAGCCGATCCCCGTGGCGCTCAGCTCCGGCTCGACCTCGGCGAAGAGCTCCTGGAACTCCTCGACGGTGCCGTTGATCTGCCGGACGGCGAGGACGACGGCGGCCTGGAGCGAACACCGGTTCTCGCGCTGGTGGGCCAGGGCCAGGTTGATCATCCCGCCGGCCCGCTGTTCCTTCACCGCCGAGAACAGGTCGGGTATCCACACCGCGGCGTCGGCCGACAGCCGGCCGAGCCGCTGTACGGCGGGATGGTGCAGCTCGGCGGCGGACAGCTCCTCGGGCTGGGCGGCCTCGCACAGCGGGTAGAACGGCTCGACTCCCGCGATCAGGGACCGGATGGCGGTGCAGTCCCCGGCCCGCAGCAGGTAGGGCTGGGCCTGCGCCACCGCTTCGTACAACAGGCCGTGCACGTACTCGCGGCTCTGCCAGGCCCACCGGGCGGCCTGCGCGGGAGTGCACCGCTCCCGTACCTGCCGGTGGAGATCGGCCAGCGCCGCGCCGAGGGGGGTGCGGGGTGGCCGGCCGTCCCGCAGGATCGCGATGCTCTCGAACAGCATCGGCAGCAACAGGCCCGGCGAGTGCTGACCGATGTCCTCCGCACGGTCGTCGAAGACGAACTGGTAGGCGATCTGGTCGGCCACGATCTGGAGGAGACCGGGATCCACGCCGGCGCTGATGTAGGACGCGAGTTCGGCGGGGCGGGTGCGGGTGATCATCGACGCCACGCCCGGTTCGTCCGTCAGTCCCCACCCGCGCAGCCAGGCGTCGACTCCGGCCGCGGCTTCGGTCTCGTGGGGGTTGCGCAGGAAGGGGAAGGGGATGCGGAGGTGGGCGTCGATCAGGTCCCTGAGACTGGCGACCGGTGTTCCGCCCGGTGCGCCGAGGGCGATTTCCTCATGCGCCGTCGACAACGTGATCACCCGCCGTTCGGCGCTCCGGTGCGCAGGGGGCGGCGGTGGCCGGTCCGCGGACCGGGTGCGCCGCGTCCGACGGCGGGTGCGGCCTGTCCTCGCAGGCCATGACCAGGGAGCGCGGCCCCAGGGTGATCGCGGGGCGCGGTGCCCGCGCTACGTGTCCGGGACGATGGCGCAGGCGCACGCGGCCGGCGATGGTCGCGAGCGCCACGGTGGCCTCCACCATGGCGAACTCGTCGCCGAGGCACTTGCGGTTGCCCGCGGAGAACGGCATCGCCGCGCGCCGCTGTCCGGCGGTGGGCCGCCCCGGCAGCCAGCGGTCCGGGTCGAAGCGTTCGGGGTCGGGGAACGACGCCGGGTCGTGGTGCAGCAGGTAGGGGCTGTAGAGCACGGTGGCACCCGCGGGCAGCCGGCACCCGGCGAGTTCCGTCTCCCGGGTGGTGACTCGGGTGAAGAGCCAGCCCGGCGACGCGTGGCGCAGTGTCTCGGTGATGACGCACCGGGTCCGGACGAGGTCCGGCAGATCACCGGGGCCGGGCCGACGGCCGCCCGGCAGGACGGTGTCGAGCTCGGCGTGCAGGCTCCGCTCGGCCTCCGGATGGCGGGCCAGCAGGCTGAAGGCCGAGGCCAGGGACAGGGCCGAGGTCTCGGTGCCGGTGAGCAGCAGCGTGATCAGGTGGTCGTGGACCTCCTGGTCGGTGAGGGCCGCCCGGGTGCCGTCGCCGCGGGTGGCCGTCAGCAGCGTTCCCAGGACGTCGTCGCGGGCGGCGCCCCGGCGGCGTTCGGCGATCGCCGCGTCGACGACGGCGTGCAGGCGGGCGAGCGCGTGCCGGTAGCGGCGGTTGGCGGGGACCGGGAGCCGGAACAGGGCGTCGACCGGTACGACCGTGCGGACGAAGAGGCCGCGGACGACGTCGGCGAGCGAGTCCCGCACCTGGGCGGACGTCGTGTCGTCCAGCGCGTCGGAGAACAGGACCCGGCTGATCACGCGCGTCGTGAGGGTCGTCATCGCCTCCGTGACGGGAACCGCGCCACCCGGCTGCCATCCCTCGCACACCGACTCGGCCTCCTCTGCGACGAGCTGCGTGTACGCGGCGACGTGGGACGGACGGAAAGCGGGCTGCAACAGCCTGCGTTTGTCCCGGTGCGCGGGCTGGCGGCAGGTGACCAGCCCGTCGCCCATCAGCCTGCCCAGTCTGTCGTAGAGCGGGCCCCCCTTGTCGAAGGTGTACGGGTCCATGAGCACCTCGTGGGCCAGCTCCGGATGGCACACCAGCCACGCGCGCCGGGGGCCCAGCCGTATCTCGACCAGGTCCCCGTGCGCGGGCAAGGAATGGAGAAACGCCAGCGGCCGACGGTACAAGGCGATAGCGTGGCCGAGAAGTGGGAATATGCCGGGAGCAGCACCTGCCGTCCATGTTCGTTTCTTTTCGAGCGCGGCACCGTTCATGAAAACCTCCTGCCCAGCACGACACGTGAAATGAGCGAACCTGCTTCGGATCTGACATCCGAGACAAGTCCTGCCCAGTTCAACCGCGCCCAGGTTTCGGGAAACCTTTCTCCAAAGGGGCGCACGGGGGCACGTCGAAGCAGAAGGCGCGGAGGGTGAACACCTCTTGATGGACAATGCACTGACTGTGATTACTGCTGTCACCCCGATGCGGTCCCGCTCCCTGCGGCCGCACCGGTTCTCGGCGCTCGCCCTCGTGCTCGCTTGACCTGTCCCGGCGACAGGCCGAGGATCATGAGTCATGACGCAGGGACAGGGCAGCACGGTGGACGGGGTGCTGCGGCGCAGCGCCCGGCGTACTCCCGCACGGGTGGCGGTGCGGTACGGCGAGCGGCAGTGGACGTACGAGGAACTCGACGACGCCGTCTCGCGCGCGGCGAGCGTCCTGCTCGGCCAGGGACTCGACCGCGGTGACCGGGTCGGCAGCTACGGACACAACTCCGACGCCTACCTGATCGCGTTCCTCGCCTGCGCCCGCGCCGGCCTGGTCCACGTCCCGGTCAACCAGAACCTGACCGGCGACGACCTCGCCTACCTCCTCGGCCAGTCGGGCAGCTCCCTGGTCCTCACCGACCCCGACCTCGCCGGCCGGCTCCCGGACGGCGTACCGGCACTGCCGCTGCGGGACGCCGACGGCTCACTGCTCGCCCGGCTCGCGGACGCGCCGCCGTACGACGGTCCCGAGCCGCGCACCGAGGATCTGGTGCAGTTGCTGTACACCTCCGGCACCACGGCGCTCCCCAAGGGCGCGATGATGACCCACCGGGCGCTGGTGCACGAGTACCTGAGCGCGATCGCCGCCCTCGACCTGAGCGCCGGTGACCGGCCCGCGCACGCGCTGCCGCTCTACCACTCCGCCCAGATGCACGTGTTCCTGCTGCCCTACCTCGCGGTGGGCGCGACCAACATCATCCTCGACGGTCCGGACGCCGACACCCTCTTCGACCTGGTCGAGGCCGGCGAGGTGGACAGCCTGTTCGCGCCGCCCACCGTGTGGATCTCACTCGCCAACCGCCCCGACTTCGCCACCCGCGACCTCGGCGGACTGCGCAAGGCCTACTACGGCGCGTCGATCATGCCGGTGCCCGTCCTGGAGCGGCTGCGCGAACGGCTCCCGAAACTCGCCCTGTTCAACTGCTTCGGGCAGAGCGAGATCGGACCGCTCGCCACCGTGCTCGCCCCCGAGGAGCACAAGGGACGGCTCGACTCCTGCGGCCGCACCGTCCTGTTCGTGGAGGCACGCGTGGTCGGCGAGGACGGCGAGGACGTGCCCGACGGCACGCCCGGCGAGATCGTCTACCGCTCACCGCAGCTGTGCGAGGGCTACTGGGACAAGCCCGAGGAGACCGAAGAGGCCTTCCGGGACGGCTGGTTCCACTCCGGCGACCTCGCGGTACGCGACGCCGACGGCTACTACACGATCGTCGACCGGGTGAAGGACGTCATCAACTCCGGTGGCGTGCTGGTCGCTTCGCGCCAGGTCGAGGACGCCCTCTACAGCCACCACGCGGTCGCCGAGGCAGCCGTGATCGGCCTGCCCGACGAGCGGTGGATCGAGGCGGTCACCGCCGTCGTCGTACCGCGCGGCGAGATCGACGAGGCCGGGCTGATCGCCCATGTCAGGGAGAAGCTGCCCGCCTTCAAGGCGCCCAAGCGGATCCTGTTCGTCGACGCGCTGCCCCGCAACGCCAGCGGGAAGATCCTCAAGCGGGAGCTGCGGGAGCGGTTCGGTCCCGCCACCTGAGGATCCTGGGGGCGGCTCTCGCGGGGCCCGGGACGTGAGTGTCGGCACACCGCCCGTCCAGGACCCAAGAAGTCTGGTTCCATACGGTGTGCGGCTTCCGACACCACGTCCGCCGTTCACCGCCGGCGTGCACCTAACAGACATGCGCTGCTGCCTCCCCGTCCCCCTCGGCGCACTCGCGGGCATCCCCGGTCCCTGCGAGACGCTGCGCTCCGCCTTCCTCCTCGCACCCGCTCTGCTCCGGTCCGCCCCCGTCCCCCGCCCCCGGCACCCCCGTTCCCTCTCCGCCGTCCACCTGGAACTGGTCACCCTCACCGAGGACCGCGCCGTCATCACCTGGCACACCGCCCTGCCCGGCACCGACGACGGAACCGGCCGGATGCTGCCCGCCGTCACCGAGGGCGAGGTGGTCTACGGCACCCACCCGGCCCGCCTGAACCGCACCGCCGGCGAGGACCGGCCCACCGCGTACCACCACGTGGAACTCACCGGCCTGGAGCCGGGCCAGACGTACTACTACCAGGCCCGTTCCCGGGGCGTGCCCGCCACCCCCACCGCGCTGCACCTGGTGCGCGGCAACGCGGTCGGCACCTCCCGCCACGGCCTGGACACCCCCGGCGGCCCCTACTCCTTCACCACCCCGCAGCCCCCGCCCGGCCGCCACCTGATCTCCCTGGCCCTCTGCAACGACCTGCACATCGGCGAGAGCGTAGCCGGTCTGGTGGCCGGGGTCCCCGTGCTGCGCGGCGTGGCCCAGCGGGCCGGACTGGCCCCCTACCCGGAGCTCATGAGCCGTGCCGTGGTGGCGGAGGCCCGCCGCCGCGGAGCCCGGCTGCTGCTGGCAGCCGGTGACATCTCCGCCGGCGGCGCACCGCGCGACCTGGCGGCGGCCAGAAGGATCCTGGACGGCTTCGGCACCCACCGACGGGACTACTTCGCCGTCCGGGGCAACCACGACCGCGGCGCGGGCGAGGACGACGCCTTCCACCGGGTGTTCGGTGGAGCCGACCGGCCCGGCTGGTTCGAGCACGACGTGGGTGGACTGCGGATCATCGGCCTCGACACCTATGACAAGCGCGGCAACGGCGCTGACGCGGGCGGCCTCGGCGCCGAGCAACTGTCCTGGTTCCGGCGCCGGTTGCGGGCCCACCGGGAACAGCCCACCGTCGTCTTCGGCCACCACCCGCTGACCGTCCGGGAGTCCCTCTTCCCGGTGAGTCCGGCGCAGCGCCTCGGCCGCCGCCAGGCCCGCGCGATTCTCCAGGCCTATGCCGCCGCCCCGGGTGTGTTCCTCCACCATGTGGGCCACACCCACCGCAACAAGCGCACCCATGTGCCCCTCGCTCCCCATGTGACTCTCCAGGAGGTCGGTGCGGCCAAGGAGTACCCCGGCGGGTTCCTCCTGCTGCGGATCCACAGCGGCGGCTACGCGCTCAACTTCTTCCGGGCGCGCGCCGCCGAGGCCCTGGAGTGGAACGAACGCAGCCGCCGGCAGGCCGGCGGGCTGTGGCCGTACCACGCGCTCGGCCGGACGGTCGCCGAGCGCAACAGCGTCACCGCCCGCGACCTGTCCGGCATCGGCCGGCTGGTGCCGGCGGATTCGCCCCAAGGGATGACGACGGTCCCGAACGCCCGCCCGGAGGTGGCCTGAGGAAGGCCACCTCCGTAGCGTGGGGACATGTCGACCCTGTGGGAACTCATGCAGGACTGCATCCCTGACGACCACGCTCGCCAGGTCACCTCCCGCTACTACCTCGACGAAGCCATGCGCTCGCCGCGGGCACCGGACCGGGTGGTCGACCTCGGCTGCGGCAGGGGCACCTCGGCCGAGCTCTTCCGCAAGCACGCCTCCGGCATCCGCTGGGTGGGAGTCGACATCCGTGATTCGCCGGAGGCCGCGCAGCGCACGCCCGGCGCCGACAGCGTGGTGTACTTCGACGGCGTCAACCTGCCGTTCCGCTCCGACGCCGTGCCGCTCGTCTACTCGCACCAGGTCTTCGAACACGTGGCCCGGCCCAGGGAACTGCTCGCGGAGGTGGGCCGGGTGCTGCGTCCGGGCGGCCTTTTCATCGGCAGCACCTCCCAGTTCGAGCCGTACCACTCCTTCAGCCTCTGGAACTACACGCCCTACGGATTCCGGGTACTGGTCGAGGAGGCCGGGCTCGCCCTGGAGGAGATCCGGCCCTCGCTCGACGGCGTCACCCTGATCATGCGCACTTACCACGGCGCCCGGAAGCAGGAGTACGGCCGCTTCTGGCGGACGGAGTCGCCGCTCAACACGGAGATCGACGCCTGGGCCCGCAAGAGCAGGCGGACCACGGCCCTGGTGAACCTCCGCAAGCTCACCTTCTGCGGTCAGTTCGCGTTCCGGGTGACCAAGCCGGACCCGCGCACCTGACATCCGGGCCGCGCCGAAATCCGTTGCGACACCGGGCCGCGGACCCCGAGGATCAGCGTCATGCCCACTTTCAGCGCAGCCGACGGAACCCGCCTCACCTACCACGTCAGAGGCGAGGGCGAACCGCTCGTCGTGCTGCCGGGCGGCCCCATGCGCGCCTCCGCCTACCTCGGGGACCTCGGCGGTCTGGCGGCCCGGCGCCGGCTGATCCTGCTCGACCTGCGCGGCACCGGTGACTCCGCGAAGCCCGTCGACCCGGCGTCGTACCGCTGCGACCGACAGGTCGACGACGTGGAGATATTGCGCGCCCACATAGGGCTCGACCATATGGACGTGCTGGCGCACTCGGCGGGTGCCAGCCTGGCGATCCTGTACGCGGCGGCCCATCCGCGGCGGGTACGGCGGCTCGCGCTGATCACCGGCAACCCCTCGGCCCTCGGCCTGCGGGCCACCCCCGAGGAGCGGTTGGCCGCGGCCCGGCTGCGGGTGGGGGAACCCTGGTTCGAGGAGGCGTTCCCCGCGCTGGAGGCGTGGCTGACCGGCGCCGGGGACTTCGACGAGGTCTTCATGCCCTTCTTCCACGGCCGCTGGGACGACGCCGCCCGGGCCCATGTCGCGGCCACCGAGGAACAGACCGACTTCGAGGCCGGCGACCGCTACTTCGCCGAGGGCGCCTTCACCCCGGACGCCACCCGGACCGCCCTGCGCGCCCTTGCCGCCCCTGTCCTGGTCTACGCCGGTGAGCTCGACGGCGGACCCAGCCCGGCCCTGGCCCGGCGGACCGCCGAGCTCTTCCCGCTCGCCGAGGTCGCCGTGCAGCCCGGCGCCGCTCACTACCCCTGGCTCGACGACCCCGAGTGGTTCGTCCGCCGTACCGCCGCCTTCCTGGACTCCTGAGCCGGACCGGGCGCCTGCGGTCCGAACGCCTTCAGGAAGCGGTCGCGGAACTTGTCCATCGCCCAGATCGGCGCGTCGGGGGCGGGTTTGAGACCCGGCGTCCAGTCCCAGCCGGCGACCCGCTCCAGGACCGCCGGATCGTGGGCCACGATCGTGACGGGGACGTCCCGGCGCGGGCTGCCGGCGACGACCTCCGGACGGGGCTGGTGGTCGCCGAGGAAGACCAGGACCGTGTCCCGGTGGGCGTAGCGCCGCATGAACCCGAACAGGCTGCGCAGCGAGTACTCGATCGAGGCCCGGTACTCGGCGCGCACGCGCTCGGTGTCCTTCCAGACCTCCGCCGGATCCTTGCCCGCCCGCTGGATCGGCCCGAAGACCGAGCCGTCACCGAGGCCCTTCCAGTCGATCATGCGGGGGAGGGGCGCCCAGGGCTGGTGACTGGAGGCCAGGATGATCTCCGCCATCAGCGGGCGCCGGTTCTTCCGCGCGTACTCCAGGCGGTCGAAGGCATCGAGGGTGAACTGGTCGGGGACGGGCGTCCAGCTGAAGTACGGGCCGTGGTAGCCGAGGTGCGTGGAGTCGTAGGAGCGGTCGAGGCCGAAGTACCGGGCCTCCGGCCAGGCCTTGCGGACGCCCGGGACGACACCGACCGTGCGCCACGCGCCGGTCCTGCGGAAGTACCGGTTGAGGGTCATCCGGTCGCCGGAGACCAGCTGGCGGTAGCGCTGCTGGTTGTCGATCCACAGCCCGGACAGCAGCGTGGCGTGGCACATCCAGCTGCCCGCCCCGAGCACCGGGGACCGCAGCCAGCCGCTGCGCGCCTCGAAACCGGCTGCCCCGAGGGAGGCCTCGCCCTCCTTGAGGACCGCCCCGACCGGCCCCGCCATCGCCGGGTCCTCGATCGCCGTACGGCCGTAGCTCTCGACGAACGTGAACAGCACGTCCTTGCCGCGCAGACCCGTCAGCAGCCGGTCCGGCGGAGTGCTCCGGAAGGCGTCGACGGCGGCCTCCGCCGCGAAGACCCGCTCGTCCGCCAGACCGGCGCGGACCGCCCGCACCCGGTCGTCCACCAACTGCGCGTCGAGCGTCGAGGCGACGGGCTCGCCGCCGGCCCGGAGGCCGAAGGTGGCACAGGTGACCCAGACGACGGCCAGCACCAGCGTGGTACGGCCGGCGGGCGGACGCCGGCGTGCCATCCGCTCGGCGAGCCGCACCAGGGCGAGGGCGGTCGCGGCCGGCACGGCCGCGGCCAGGAGCACGGCCCCGGCGATCGCGAGCACCTCACTGGTCCGGCCGAACGACTCCCGTACGTAGTCCGCCGCGTCGTCCAGCAGGACCCAGTCGAGCACCAGGTCGAACGGCCGTTGCAGCACCGAGTAGAAGCCCATGTCCAGGCACTTCACCAGCGTCAGCAGCCCGATCGCCGCGCCCGCCAGCACCGCGGTGACGCGCCGCGCCCGTCCGGGCAGCACCAGCAGCACGGCCACGAGCACGATCCCCTCGGCGGGGAGGCGCATGAACGCGGGCGGCGTGAGCAGGTCGAGCCGGTTCGGCAGCAGCAGCGTGGCCAGCAGCAGGACGGCGGAGCCGACGGTCGTGCCCACCCTGATGCCCCGGGCGGTGCGCGGGTGCCCGCGCCGCCGGCCCTCGTCGGGGCTCGGACCGGCCGGGGGAGCGGTCTCCGGCGGCCGGGCGGGCGTAGGGTGCGACACCGGCGGTCCTTCCACGCGGCAGTCGTGACACTGCGTGCATGATCGACGTCAGATCGTGCGCACAGAGTACGGCCCGCGAACCGCCTCGCGGCGGTGGCACACCCATGCGTTCTACCGGTCGGCGGCCGCCGCCACCTCCCGCGCCCACCGGTAGTCCGCCTTGCCGCTCGGCGACCGCTGGATGGCCTCGGCGATCACCAGCTGTCGGGGGACCTTGTAACCGGCCAGATGGGTACGGCAGTGGGTCTGGATGTCCGAGAGGGAGGGCGGCTCGGCACCGTCGCGCAGCTGCACCACGGCCGCCACATGACTGCCCCAGGTGGCGTCCGGCACCCCGGCGACGAGCGCGTCGTACACGTCCGGGTGCGACTTCAGCGCCTGTTCGACCTCCTCCGGGTACACCTTCTCGCCCCCGGTGTTGATGCAC
Source organism: Streptomyces fuscichromogenes (assembly GCF_014645815.1). GTDB lineage: Bacteria > Actinomycetota > Actinomycetes > Streptomycetales > Streptomycetaceae > Streptomyces > Streptomyces fuscichromogenes. The sequence continues at coordinate 362,032 of NZ_BMML01000007.1, forward strand.
TGCGAGCCCCGGCCGAGCACGTTCACGACGCCGTCCTCGTCGACGGTCGCCATGTCGCCGAGCAGCACCCACCGCCGGCCGTCCTTCTCGAAGAACGTCTCGGCGGTTTTCACCGGGTCGTTGTAGTAGCCGAGCGGTACGTGTCCGCTCTGCGCTACCCGGCCGATCTCGCCCACCGCCACCGGTTCATGGGTGACCGGATCGACCACCTGAGTACGGGAGTTGACGCGGACGCGGAAGCCGCTGCCGGCCCCTGAGTCATTGGTCGCGGTGCCGTTGAAGCCGGACTCGGAGGACCCGAAGTTGTTCAGCAGCATGGCGTTCGGGACGAGTTCGCTGAACTGTCGGCGCACGGTCTCGGAGAGGATCGCTCCGGAGGAGGAGACGCTGAACATGGAGGAGCAGTCGGTGCCCTTCAACGGCCCGCGCAGAGCGTCGATCAGCGGGCGCAGCATCGCGTCGCCGACCAGCGACATGCTGCTGACCCTCTCCTTCTCGACGGTCCGCAGCACCTCCGCGGGCACGAACTTGCGGTGGATCACCACCCGTTGCCCGAAGTTGAAGCCGATGAGGGAGGTGAGGGTCGACGTGCCGTGCATCAGCGGGGGAGTGGGGAAGAAGGTGATCCCGGTCCCGCCCGCCGCCACCCGCTCGGCCAGCTCCTCCGGCCGCTTCACCGGCTCGCCGGTGGGTGCACCGCCGCCCAGTCCGGCGAAGAACAGGTCCTCCTGACGCCACATCACCCCCTTGGGCATCCCGGTGGTGCCGCCGGTGTAGATGATGAACAGGTCGTCCGCCGAGCGCGCGGGGAACCCCCGCCCGGGCGACCCGGCGTCCTCGGCCTCGGTGAAGGGCAGGGCCTTGAGTTCCGACGTCGGCTCGCCCACCCGCACCAGGTGCCGCAACTTCGGAGCCCTGGGCAGCGCCGCCGCCACCCGGTCGTCGAACTCCGCGTCGAAGACCAGCGCGACCAGGTCGGCGTCCCGGTAGAGGTACGCCAACTCTTCCTCGACGTAGCGGTAGTTGACGTTGACCGGCACGACCCGCGCCTTCATGCACCCGAAGACGGTCTGGAGGTACTCGATCCCGTTGTAGAGGTGCAGGCCGAGATGCTCGCCGGGGCGGATCCCGCTGTCGATCAGGTGATGGCCGATGCGGTTGGCGGCGGCGTCCAGCTCGGCGTAGGTCAACCGGCGTTCCGCGCCCGTGCCGGGGTGGTCGACGTACACGAGCGCCTCGCGGTCCGAGGCCACGTCGACGACCGACTCGAACAGATCGGCAAGGTTGTACTCCACCGCTCCTCCTGACCCCGGCGACCGTGACGAAGAAAGGCGCACCTGTCCGTTCGCCGGTCATCAGAGCAAAGGGCGCGGCAAGTGTGAAGGGTTCGCGCGAAGAAATCTGACTGTCTGTCAGAAAACCCTTGAAGTGCCTCCCGGCCTACTGCAACCTGTTCTCGTTCTTTCAGAGGGGAGACGGTCCATGGGTGGGACGGAACACCTCACCGTGCGGCGCGAGGGCGCCACACTGGTGCTCACGCTCAACAGGCCCGAGGCCAAGAACGCGCTCTCGATCTCCATGCTCGTCGGCCTGTACGACGGCTGGATCGAGGCCGACGAGGACGACGGCGTCCGCTCGATCGTGCTCACCGGGGCCGGCGGCGCCTTCTGCGCCGGGATGGACCTCAAGGCGCTGGCCGGACAGGGCATGGCGGGGGAGCACCTGCGTGACCGGCTGAAAGCCGACCCCGACCTGCACTGGAAGGCGATGCTCCGCCACCATCGCCCGCGCAAACCGGTGATCGCCGCCGTCGAGGGGTACTGCGTGGCAGGCGGCACGGAGATCCTCCAGGGCACCGACATCCGGGTGGCGGGCGAGTCCGCGACCTTCGGCCTCTTCGAGGTCCGGCGGGGGCTCTTCCCGATCGGTGGCTCCACCGTCCGGCTGCAACGCCAGATCCCGCGCACCCACGCCCTGGAGATGCTGCTCACCGGGCGGCCGTACAGCGCGCGGGAGGCCGCCGACATCGGGCTGGTCGGACATGTCGTTGCGGACGGCGGCGCGCTCGACAAGGCCCTGGAGATCGCCGAGCAGATCAACGCGTGCGGGCCGCTGGCGGTCGAGGCGGTCAAGGCGTCGGTGTACGAGTCCGCGGAGCTGACGGAGACCGACGGGCTCGCCGCCGAGCTGAAGCGGGGGTGGCCGATCTTCGACACGGCGGACGCGAAGGAAGGGGCTCGCGCTTTCGCGGAGAAGCGGGCGCCCGATTACAAGCGCGCGTGAGTTTCGAGGTGCGCTTGACGCTGCGGGCCGTGTGTGGCTGGTCGCGCAGTTCCCCGCGCCCCTCACGGGGCGCTGCACAGCGACCTTCTCAAGGAGGCAGCGCCGATGCCCGAAGTTCTCAAAGCCCCCCTCGTCGTCGAGTTTCCCTTCACCCGGTCCCTCGGGCCCGTCCAGAGTGCTTTTCTCACCGGGCTGCGCGAGCGCGTCGTCCTCGGGGTGAAGACCGGCGACGGCCGCACCCTCGTCCCGCCCGTCGAGTACGACCCCGTCACCGCCGAGGAGATCCGCGACCTGGTCGAGGTCGCCCCCACCGGGACCGTCACCACCTGGGCCTGGAACCACGAACCCCGCCGCGGCCAGCCCCTCGGCACCCCCTTCGCCTGGGTACTGGTCCGGCTCGACGGTGCCGACACCGCCCTGCTGCACGCCCTGGACGCCCCCGGCCCCGAGGCCGTGCACACCGGCATGCGGGTCCGGATCCGCTGGGCCGGGGAGCGCGTCGGCGCCATCACCGACATCGCCTGCTTCGAGCCGTACGACGGCGAGTCGGCCGAACCCGGCGGGCACGACGGCACGTTCGAGGACGCGGTGCACGGCATCGTCGCCCACGCCCGACTCGACTACACCTACTCGCCCGGCCGGGCCCAGACCGCCTACATCAACGCCCTGTCGTCCCAGCGGACGTTCGGCGAGCGCTGCCCCTCCTGCCGGAAGGTGTACGTCCCGCCGAGGGGTGCGTGCCCCACCTGTGGGGTGGCCACATCGGAACAGGTCGAGGTGGGTCCCGGGGGCACGGTCACCACCTTCTGCATCGTCAACATCAAGGCGAAGAACCTCGACATCGAGGTGCCGTACGTCTACGCCCACATCGCCCTCGACGGCGCCGGGCTCGCCCTGCACGGCCGGATCGGCGGCATCCCGTACGACCAGGTACGGATGGGGCTGCGGGTGGAGCCGGTGTGGAGCGAGGGCGCCCGCTACCCGGACCACTACCGGCCCACCGGCGAACCCGACGCGGACTACGACACGTACAAGGAGCTGCTGTGACGCGTGACATCGCACTGGTCGCCTTCGCGCAGACCGACCACCGCCGTACCAGCGAGGAGCTCTCCGAGGTCGAGATGCTCATGCCGGTCCTGCACGACGTGCTCGGACAGACCGGCCTGAGGACCGCCGACATCGGCTTCACCTGTTCCGGCTCCAGCGACTACCTGGCCGGCCGGGCCTTCTCCTTCACCCTCGCCCTCGACGGCGTCGGCGCCTGGCCGCCCATCTCCGAGTCGCACGTCGAGATGGACGGCGCCTGGGCCCTGTACGAGGCCTGGACCAAGCTGCTCACCGGGGACGCGGACACCGCGCTCGTCTACTCGTACGGCAAGTCCTCGCCCGGCTCGGTGCGGGACGTGCTGACCCGGCAGCTCGACCCCTACTACGTGGCTCCCCTGTGGCCCGACTCCGTCGCCCTCGCCGCCCTCCAGGCCCAGGCCCTCGTCGACGCGGGGGAGACCGACGAGCCCGCACTGGCCGCCGTCGGCGCCCGCAGCAGGGCGGACGCGGCGGCGGCCAACCCCCATGCGCAGCTCCGGGGTCCGGTACCGCAGGGGGACTACCTGGTACGGCCGCTGCGCACCGGCGACTGCCCGCCGATCGGCGACGGCGCCGCCGCCGTGATCCTCGCGGCCGGGGAGCGGGCCCGGGAGCTGTGCGAGCGGCCCGCCTGGATCCGGGGCATCGACCACCGCATCGAGGCGCACGGCCTGGGCGTCCGCGACCTGACCGACTCGCCGTCCGCGCGGCTCGCCGCCGAGCGGGCCGGCGCCTTCGAACGGCCCGTGGACACCGCGGAGTTGCATGCGCCGTTCAGCTCGCAGGAGGTCGTGCTGCGCAAGGCGCTGCGACTCGGCGACGACGTGCGCGTGAACCCCTCCGGCGGCGCCCTCGCCGCCAACCCGATCATGGCCGCCGGACTGATCCGCATCGGCGAGGCCGCCGCCCGCATCCACCGCGGCGAGTCCGACCGTGCCCTCGCCCACGCCACCTCCGGCCCCTGCCTGCAGCAGAACCTGGTCGCCGTACTCGAAGGGGATCCGCGATGAGCAAGGAGCCCGTGGCCGTCGTAGGGATCGGCCAGACCAAGCACGTGGCGGCCCGGCGGGACGTGTCGATCGCCGGGCTGGTCCGCGAGGCCGCGCGACGCGCCCTCGACGACGCCGAGCTGGAGTGGGCCGACGTCGACGCCGTCGTCATCGGCAAGGCGCCCGACTTCTTCGAGGGCGTGATGATGCCGGAGCTGTACCTGGCGGACGCGCTGGGGGCGGTGGGCAAACCCATGTTGCGGGTCCACACGGCGGGCTCGGTGGGCGGCTCGACCGCGCTCGTCGCGGCCAACCTCGTCGCCGCCCGTGTCCACTCCACGGTGCTGACCCTCGCCTTCGAAAAGCAGTCCGAGTCCAACGCCATGTGGGGGCTGTCGCTGCCGATCCCCTTCCAGCAGCCGCTGCTGGCGGGCGCGGGCGGTTTCTTCGCACCCCATGTGCGGGCCTACATGCGACGCAGCGGTGCCCCCGACACCGTCGGCTCGCTGGTCGCCTACAAGGACCGGCGCAACGCGCTCAAGAACCCCTACGCCCACCTCCACGAGCACGACATCACCCTGGAGAAGGTCCAGGCGTCCCCCATGCTGTGGGACCCCATCCGCTACTCGGAGACCTGCCCCTCCTCCGACGGCGCCTGCGCCATGGTCCTCACCGACCGCGCCGGAGCCGCCCGCTGCGCGAAGCCGCCGGCCTGGATGCTCGGCGGCGCCATGCGCAGCGAGCCCACCCTCTTCGCCGGCAAGGACGCGGTGTCGCCGCAGGCCGGGAAGGACTGCGCCGCCGACGTCTACCGCCAGGCGGGCATCGCCGACCCGCGCCGCGACATCGACGCCGTCGAGATGTACGTGCCGTTCTCCTGGTACGAGCCCATGTGGCTGGAGAACCTCGGTTTCGCCGAGGAGGGCGGGGGCTGGAAACTCACCGAATCGGGTGTCACCGAACTCGACGGTGACCTTCCCGTCAACATGTCGGGCGGTGTTCTCTCCACCAATCCGATCGGCGCCTCCGGGATGATCCGGTTCGCCGAAGCCGCCCTCCAGGTGCGCGGCCAGGCCGGAGAACACCAGGTGGACGGCGCCCGGAAGGTGCTCGGCCACGCCTACGGCGGCGGTTCCCAGTTCTTCTCCATGTGGCTCGTCGGCGCGACCGCCCCCGACAACTGAAAGGACCCGTTCACGTGGCCTGTTGAGGGCCGGAACCGAAAGCTAGGCTGGCCGCGGACGACGAATTCGGGAGGAGCACGGACGTGGCCGAGAGCACCATCCAGCAGCAGCCGGTACGGGGCTGGGACAAGCCGGAGCTGGACCTCAGCGAGGCCGATTGGCAGTCCAGCAGCCGAGGCCTGGGGGATGTCCAGATCGCCTTTGTCGAGGGATTCATCGCGATGCGCAACAGCGGCAGCCCGCAGAGCCCTTCCCTGATCTTCACCCCCGCCGAGTGGGGTGCCTTCGTGTCGGGGGCCCGGGAGGGCGAGTTCGACCTGACCTGAGCGTCTCCCCCGGACTCCGCGACACAGAGGGTGAGCCGGGGGGTGTTCCGCAAGGATTTCCGGACACGTGACCGGCAGCGCCTTTCCGGGGCCACCGCCTGAGACAGGCTGGCCCCGGAAAGGGAAGGTCGCATTCCGGAGGTGAGGAACGATGAGCAGTGCGCCGGTCATCGTCGCGGCGGACGGTTCGGACGACAGCCTGCGCGCCCTGGACTGGGCCGTACGGGCGGCCCGGCAACGGGACGCTCCGCTGCGGGTGGTGCACGTACGCCAGTACGCCGCCTGGGGGCAGCCGGACGTCCTGGTCGCCGGCGAGCCGGAAGCGGCGGGCGACCCCGTGCTCGACGAGGTACGGGACCGGCTGCGCACCGGTGCCGCAGGCGCAGGGCCGCCCGTCGAGTACGTCGCCCTGGAAGGCGCCCCCGGCGCGCTGCTGCCCGAACTGGGCGCCGACGCCCAGCTGCTGGTGCTCGGCTCCCGGGGCCGCGGCGGCTTCGTCGGCCTGCTGCTCGGCTCCACCGGGATGGCCGCCGCCCGCGACGCCGCGTGCCCGTTGGTGGTGGTACCCCGGCCGGGCCGCGAGGTGCACGAGAAAGTGCCCGCCGAGCCCGGTCCCCGGGTCGTCGTCGGCCTGGACGTGGACCGTCCCGACCAGGCCACCCTCGCCTTCGCCGTCGCGGAGGCCGCCCGGCACGGCGCCCGGCTCCAGGTGATCGCCGCCTACCCGTGGCCGGTGCGGAGCTGGGCCGCGGCCGGGGAACCCCTCCCGCCCGCCGTCGGCCAGGACGAGATCGAACAGGAGACCCGGACCCTCGCCGAAGGCTTTCTCGCCCCGCACCTCAAGGACCGCGCGAACCTGCGCGCCGACATCCTCGCGCTGCCCGGCGACGCGGCCGGCCTGCTGGTGTCCGCCTCCAAGGACGCCACCCTGGTCGTCGTCGGCCGCCACCGCAGGCGGCTGCTCGCCCCGGCCCGGATGGTCGGCTCGGTCACCCAGGCCGTCCTGCTGCACGCGGCCGCACCGGTCGCGGTGGTGCCGCCGTCGCCACCCCGGGAGTGATGTCAAGCCCCTTCGGTCAGTTACCGTCAGTAGGGAGCGGATCACCGTCGTCAGGCGTACGCTGAGCTGCCTGCAAGCCACGGTGCGCGTTCGCCCCCCGCGTTCGCGTCCCGCCGTGGCGGGGGGTGGTCATGGGACAGCGGGTCCTGCGGAGCCGACGGACGCTCTACGAGCGTGACAGCGAACTCGCCGCCGTCGACGAGGCGTTGGCCGAGCTCGCCGGCCTGGGCACGGAGGGTGCGGCCCCGGCCGACCGGCCGCTCGGCGCACTTCTCGCGTTCGCCGGCCGGGCCGGCATAGGCAAGACCACCCTGCTCGCCGAGGTCCGCCGCCGCGCCGCCGCCCAGGGCTGCACGGTGCTCTCCGCGCGCGGCGGCGAGCAGGAACAGCGGGTCGCCTTCCACGTGGCCCGCCAGCTCCTGCAACCCCGCCTCGCCGGCGCGCCGGAGGCCGAACTCCGCGCTTCGCTGGGGAGTTGGTACGACATCGTGGGCCCCGCCCTCGGCCTGTGCGCCCCCACCGAGGGCGCCCCGCCCGACCAGCAGGGCCTGCGCGACGGCCTCGACTGGGTGCTCACCCACCTCGCGGTGCGCCGGGCCCCGATGGTCCTCGTCCTCGACGACGCCCACTGGGCCGACCCCGAATCCCTCGGCTGGCTCGCCGCGTTCGCACCGCGCGCCGAGCAACTCCCGCTGCTCGTCGTCGTCGCCTACCGGCCCGACGAACTCCCCGAGCACGCCGACGCGTTCCGCGGCCTGCCCGGCCGGGCAGGCGGGCGCCCGCACGGCCTCGAACCGCTCAGCGCCGGTGCCGTCGCCGACCTGGTCCGCGAGAGCCTCGGCGCCGACGCCGACGACGCCTTCTGCCACGAGTGCTGGGCCGTCACCGCCGGCAACCCCTTCGAGGCCGTCGAACTGACCGCCAAGGTCCACGACCGGGGCCTGGACCCCACCGAGGACGGCGCGCCCCTGCTGCGCGACCTCGCCGCCGCCGTCAAGGGCAGCGGACTGATCGCCCGGCTGGAGCGCCTCGGCCCCTCCGCCGTCCGGTTCGCCTGGGCCTGCGCGGTCCTCGGCACCGAGATCCGTCCGGAGCTCGCCGCCGCCGTCGCCGGCCTCGGCCACGAGGAGGCCGCCGACGCCGCCGACGCCCTGCGCGGCGGCCGGATCCTCACCGGCGCCGAGACCCTGGAGTTCGTCCACCCGCTGATCGCCACCGCCGTCTACCGGGCCATCCCGCCCGCCACCCGGGTCGCCCTGCACGGCCAGGCCGCCTGGTGCGTGACCGACGACGGCCAGGGCGCCACCGCCGCCGCCCGCCACCTCCTGGAGACCCACCCCGAGGGCGACACCTGGGTCGTCCGGCAACTGCGCGCCGCCGCCGGTGAGACCCTCCGGGCCGGCGCCCCGGACACCGCCCGCGGCTACCTCGCCCGCGCCCTGCGCGAACCCCCGCCCGCCAAGGAGCGCGCCGCGGTCCTCTACGAACTGGGCAGCGCCTCGCTGCTCACCGAACCGGCCACCACCGTCAACCACCTGCGCGCGGCCCTCCAGGAGCCCATCGCCGAACCCGCGCTGCGCCAGCACATCGTCTACCGCCTCTCCCAGGTCCTCGCCCACAGCGACCGCCTCGCCGAGGCGTCCGAGACCCTCGCCCGCGAGATCCGGATGACCGGCGACGCCCGGGTACGGCTGCGCATGTGCTCCGAACAGTTCATGTGGGACGCCTTCCGCGCCGACGAGCCCGACCATCCCTCGCGCTCCCGCCGCCTGGCCCGGCTCGCCGACCGCCTCCGCGGCCGCGATCTCACCGAGCGGTACGTCATCGGACTGCGCACCTGGGACGCGATCCAGCGCGGCGAACCCGCCGACGTCGCCCTCCAGCACGCCGAACGCGCCCTGGCCGGCGGTCTCGGCTGGGCCGAGGCGGACCGCGGGTTCGAGGTCCCCGTCCTCGTCGCCCTCGCCTTCATGTACGCCGACCGGCCCGACCGCACGGAGGAGCTCTTCGCCGCCGGGATCGCCGACTACGAACGCCAGGGCTGGCGGGGCGCCCACCTCTCCTTCGCCTACACCCTCCTCGGCTACGTCCGCTACCGGCGCGGCCGGCTGGTCGAGGCCGAGGACCTCGCCCGCTCCGGCCTGCGTCTGGCCGAACGGGTGGGTCCCGGCACCCCGGCCCACTGGTACGCCCTCGGCACCCTGATCCAGACCCTCCTGGCCCGCGGCCGCACCGACGAGGCCACCCGGCTGGCCGAGGACCACGCCTTCCAGGAACCCTTCCCGGCGGCCGTGGTCTTCCCCGACGCCCAGACGGTCCACGGCGAACTGCTCCTCGCCCGCGGCCTGGTCAAGGACGCGGCGGCCGAGCTCGCCGCGGCCGGCCGGCGCCTCGAACCACGCGGCATCCGCAACCCCTCGTGGTGCCCCTGGCAGCTCCACCTGGCCCGCGCCGAAGCCCACGACACCCCCGAACGCGCCCGTGCCACGGCCCTGGACGCGGTGACCCGAGCCCGCCGTTTCGGCGCCCCGTCGGCGATCGGCCAGGCCCTGCGCACGGCGGCGGAGGTCTCGACGGGGGAGGCCCGCCTGGCGTACCTGCGCGAGGCGGTGGCCTACCTGGACCGCTCCCCGGCGGCCTACGAACTGGCCTGCGCACTGGTCGCCCTGGGCACGGAGGACCGCGATACCGCCCACCTGCGCAGGGGCCTGGAAATCGCCGGACAGTGCGGAGCGGACGCCTTGGCGGAGACAGCCCGAACCGAACTGGCGACAACGGAAGGGGCGGCCCTGTAGGAGCCGGAGGGGGCTTTGCAGCGGGCGCCGGCGCCGACTCCCAGGGGCGCGGGGAACTGCGCGACAAGCCACGACGGCGCCGCACCTGCCGAACGGCTGCCACCCACCACGGCGAACCCCACCGCCCGGCACGGCACCGCCGAACACCACCGCCGTGGCTGAGCACCGTCGCGGCGGATCAAGAGTGCCGGCGGAACAGGAGGGGCGGCGGAACAGGAGGGGCGGCGGAACAGGAGGGGCGGCGGAACGGGAGGGGCGGCGGAACGGGAGAGCCGGCGGAACAGGAGCGGCGGCGGAACAGGCGAGCCAGCCGAGCATGAGCGGGCTGCGGAACTGGCATGGGCGGTAGAACCGGCGTGCCGTGAGGTGGTCGCCGACCCGCACCCCGAACTGGTCCTCGCCCCGCCACCCGGGCCCCGTACCATGGACCGCATGTCGTTCCTCCGTCGCCGCAGCGCCACTCCCGCCGGCCCCGACTTCGACGTTCTGGCCATGGACCCGGGTGACTGGCCCGGCAACCTCGGTGCCGGGCTGCTGCCCGCCCCCGACGGCACCTGCCAGGGCGTCTTCCTGCGCTACGACCTCTTCGGCGGTCGCGGCCCCGCGATGATCATCGGCAACCTCCCCGAGGGATCTCCGGCTCGCGAGGTGGAGGAGGACGAGATCCCCTTCGAGGTCGGCCAGCTCCTCCTCGCCCTGGAGAACGAGGAGGACGTCACCGTCGTCGGCACCGAGGACATGCCGGTGCTCCAGGGTGACAACCTGCTGATCGTGCGCCGCCTCAAGCTCTCCGAGAGCCGGATCTCCTGCGTTCAGTTCGACCGCAGCGACGGGGTCCTGGTGACCATCGCGGCATGGGACCGTCCCATCACCGACGACCTGTACGCCCTGCTGAAACCGCTCCCGGCGGAACTGTTCCAGCAGGGCTGAGGCCGGCCGCCCGGCGTCGGCTACTTCCCGTGACCGTGGCCGCCGTGGTGCCGTCCGGCCTTCGCCGCCGGCACCGCGTCCACGTCGGCCGCCCGGACGAACTCGACCCGGTGGCCGTACTGGATCTCGTAGTACAGGTCCTTGCCGACCACGACCCGGTGCGAGTCGGTGCTGAAGGTGACGGCGTAGTAGTACTCGCCCGGCACCTCGTCACCGACCACGTACTGCTGTCCCGCCGGGATCGTGTACGGCAGCGGGGAGACCGACTGGGCGGGCACCCCCGCGGGGTACGCGGACGCCTCCGGATAGGCGCGGCCGTACACCGGGATGCTGGTCCGGCCCGCCTTCGGCGTGATCACCAGCCCGGTCGCGGCGACCGCCGTCGGCGCGCTCGGCGGGTTCTTGAACCAGGCCTTCTGGCCGAGGTACCAGATCGCCGTCCAGTCGCCCCATACGTCCGCCACCGCGTACTGCTGTCCGGTCGCGGCCCGTGAGGAGAGGTCGTTGACGTCGGTCGTCGGCGTCGTACCGAGGCCGATGTCCTTGATCAGGGCCGAGCTCTCGTCATGGTCGGAGTACAGCCGTACCGCGCTGGAACCGTGCGCGGCGCAGGGCTGGCCCTTGGTGACGCAGCCGGTGTACGTCGGCTGGTTCGTGGCGTAGTCCGGCAGGATCGTCACCGCACCGCCCGTCACCACCCGGTGCTTCTTGCCCGCCTTCTGCTTGAAGGGGTGGTCAAGGAGCTCGAAGTAGTGCCGCCAGTCCCAGTAGGGGCCCGGGTCCGTGTGCATCCCGGGGATCGTGGACGTGGTGGGGCCGGGCACGGTGTCGTGGCCCAGGATGTGCTGCCGGTCCAGCGGGATGCCGTACTGCTCGGAGAGGTACTTCACCAGCCGGGCCGAGGAGCGGTACATCGCCTCCGTGTACCAGGCGTCCGGCGAGGCGAGGAAGCCCTCGTGCTCGATGCCGATCGACTTGGCGTTGATGTACCAGTTGCCCGCGTGCCAGGCCACGTCCTTGGCCTTGACGTGCTGGGCGATCAGACCGTCGGTGGAGCGGATGGTGTAGTTCCAGGACACATAGGTGGGGTCCTGGACCAGGTTGAGGGTGGTGTCCCAGGAGCCCTCGGTGTCATGGATGACGATGTACTTGATGCTCTGCGAGACCGGCCGGTCGGAGAGGTCGTGGTTGCCGTAGTCGTTGTCCCCGAACTGCGCGTAGGGCGCCGGGATCCACTCGCACGACACCGTTGTCGGGCACTCCGTCTCGCCGTCCGCCGCCACCGTGCGCAGCCCGGTCAGCTTCAGCTGCGCGGTGTCGGCCCGCAGACCCGGCTGGGCGGCGAGGGCGACGAACTGTCCCGTGTCGGTGGTGCGCTCCTCGCCCGTGTGGAGGACGTCGAAGACGTCGTCGGCGTAGGCCGACGCGGTCGCCGTGTCGTCGGCGCCGGAGAAGCGGGCGACCGCGCCGTACCACTGCGCCGGATCGGCGGAGAGCGGCTGGTGCAGGTCGCGCTGGGCGGCCGCGAGCAGGGCGGCGCCGCCGGCCACGTTGGCCGCCGCGTCGGTGCGCAGGTCGGCGGCCGGGATCCCGGTCAGCGCGGCGGCCTTCACCAGGGTCTTGAGACGGGCCGGAAGCGCGGAGTTCTGCGGGACCCGCACACCGGGGTGCAGGGCGGGCCGGGCGCTGTCGCCGCGGGCGTCCTCGGTGCCGTCGGCGAAGTGCTCGGTGGCCGTCGCCAGTGCGGTGTGCGCGTCGGTGAGGTGCATCGGGCCGTAGCCGCCGGTCACGCTGGGCGCGCCGCCGTGCGTGTCCCAGCGGGACTGGAGGTAGGAGACGGCGAGCAGCACGCTCTGCGGCACGTGGTACTCGGTGGCGGCGGACGCGAACGCCCGCTGGAGCAGTCCGGCGGAGGGCTCGCCGGTGCTCGGGGGTGGTGCCGCGCCCAGCAGCGGCAGCAGCAGGGCCGCGGCGGCGACGGCTCCGGCCGTCCGGCGCGTGCGTCTGCCGCTGTGCGGGGGTGTGGGCTCGGTGACGGATCCTCGCAATGCTGCCTCCTGGGGCGATGGGGCGCGACGGGGCGTGCGGGGCTGAGCGTGGCTCAGTGGTATCGGCTTGCCGACGATCCGTCAATCATGCCCAGAGAGGCAGGAATTCCTATGTCATACGATGATCGTGGGAGTTTCGCGGCGGTGGTCCACAGGCCTGCGGGGCGTCGGTGGCGTACACCAGTGGGCGTCCCCGACCCGTCCGGAGACACCCCCGGACATGCGGGGATCCGCGGTGCGTGGTTGCCCTGAGCGCACCGCGGATCCTTGCCCGTCAGCGAGTGCCGACCGCCGCGCGCACGGCCCGGCGGGCCAGCTGGCAGTCGTCGTGCAGCCGCCGGAGCAGCAGCCGCTGTTCCTCGCCGGTCGGCGCGGCGCCCGGGTGGGCCGTGCCCGGTGCCGCCGGGGTCGCGTCGTGCATCGAACGCTGCACCGCGGTCTCGTAGGTCCGGATCTCCCGGGTGAGGACCAGCATCAGGTTCACCAGGAAGGCGTCCCTGGACGCGGGCCCGCCCGACTGGGCGATCTGGCTGATCTGACGGCGCGCCACCGGGGCGTCGCCGAGGACCGACCAGAGGGTGGCCAGGTCGTACCCCGGCAGATACCAGCCCGCGTGCTCCCAGTCCACCAGCACTGGACCGGCCGGGGACAGCAGGATGTTCGAGAGCAGCGCGTCGCCGTGACAGAACTGGCCCATCCCCTGGCGCCCCGCCGCGACCGCGATGCCGTGCAGCAGCTTCTGGAGGTCACCCATGTCCCGGTCGGTGAGCAGTCCCAGCTCGTGGTACCGGGCGATCCGGGCCGGGTAGTCCACCGGGGCGTCGAAGGTGCCCGCCGGGGGCCGCCACGCGTTCAGCCGGCAGATCGCGCCCAGCGCGGCCCGGATGTCCGCCCGGGGCGGGGCCTCCGCCGGGTGGCGCTGGACCGCCGCCACCCGGCCGGGCATCCGCTCGATCACCAGCGTGCAGTTGTCCGGGTCCGCCGCGATCAGCCTCGGCACCCGGATCGGCGGCCGGTGCCGGACGAACGAGCGGTATGCGGCTATTTCGTGACGGCTCCGCTCCGCCCAGGCGGGGGAGTGGTCCAGGAGACACTTCGCCACGGCCGTGCTGCGCCCCGTCGTCCCGACGAGGATCACGGACCGCCCGGAGCGGCGCAGTACCTGCACCGGAGCGAACTCCGGGCAGATCCGGTGCACCGAGGCGATCGCGGTGCGCAGTTGCGCGCCCTGGGGGCCGGACAGGTCGAGTCTCCCGCTGAGGGGCTGGGTGCCGAGACCCGCGGCGCGCCGTTGCCGGCCCACCACCGGTACCGCGGCCCCCGGACGCGCGGGGTCGAGATACGGTCCACCGCCCGCCGGGCGGGGGCGCAGCGACCGGGGCGGAGCGGACACGGAGGACGATGCTGCGTACATGGGCGATACAGATCCCTTCGTGTACCTGCGGTGCCTGCCTGAGAAGTCCTGTGAGGGGCTCTCGCGCCCAACCCGTCCCGGCCGCCCGGGAACACCCTGGGGAGTGTGCCCGTCGAGTGGCGGTCGGGTCGGGGTGGCGCTTTCCTACCTGACACCCGTGGCCCAGTGGCACACCATCTGGCGCACCCTGGCGAACCGTGGCGAATAGTCGCCCGGCAACCGTCACGGGTCTACTGTCAACTCAGCCGAGAACCTGGGGGCTTGACGTGACCGGAGAACCCAACACCCGCCTCTCGGACCTGTTCGGCCTGGCCGGCTGGTCCAAGGGTGAACTCGCGAGGCTGGTCAACCGGCAGGCGGCGGCCATGGGCCACCCCCAGCTGGCGACCGACACCTCCCGGGTGCGGCGGTGGATCGACACGGGAGAGATCCCGCGCGATCCGGTACCGCGGGTGCTGGCGGCTCTGTTCACCGAGCGTCTCGGCCGTGTCGTGACCATCGAGGACCTCGGTCTGGTACGGCACGGGCGTACGGGAAAACGGCCGGACGACGGGAACGTGGAACATCCCGACGGCATGCCGTGGGCGCCCGAACGAACCGCCGCGGTCCTCACCGAATTCACGGGAATGGACCTCATGCTCAACCGACGCGGCTTGGTGGGCGCGGGTGCCGCGCTCACCGCGGGATCCGTACTCAGCAGTGCCATGTACGACTGGCTGCACACCGACCCCACCCTCAGGGCCGACGCCCCCGTCCTCGACGATCCTCTGCACGCCGACCCCGCCGGGTTCGACCGCTACGAGGCCGCCCCCATCGGGTACGAGGAGATCGAGGAGCTGGAGCGCTCCGTCGAGGTGTTCCGCGCCTGGGACGCCGCCCGCGGCGGCGGGCTCCAGCGCAAGGCCGTGGTGGGACAGCTCAACGAGGTGGGCGGCATGCTCGCCTACCGCCACCCCGAGCATCTCCAGCGGCGCCTGTGGGGCGTCGCCGCCAACCTCGCCGTCCTCGCGGGCTGGATGTCGCACGACGTCGGCCTGGAGCCCACGGCCCAGAAGTACTTCGTCATCGCCGCCCACGCGGCCCGTGAGGGCGGCGACCGGCCGCGTGCCGGGGAGGCGCTCTCCAGAGCGGCTCGCCAGATGGTGCACCTCGGCCGGCCCGACGACGCGCTCGACCTGATGAAGCTCGCCAAGTCCGGCTCGGGCGACGAGGTGCTGCCGCGGACCCGGGCGATGCTCCACACCATCGAGGCCTGGGCACAGGCGTCGATGGGCAAGGGCCAGGCGATGCGCCGCACCCTCGGCCAGGCGGAGGACCTCTTCGTCTCCGACCGGGGCGACGTGCCGCCGCCGAGCTGGATGCAGATGTTCAAGGAAGAGGACCTGTACGGCATGCAGGCCCTCGCCTACCGCACGCTGGCCGAGCACGACCCGGCCGCGGCCGCGCACGCCCAGCACTACGCGGAGAAGGCCCTGGCTCTGCGGATCGACGGCCGGCAGCGGTCGAAGATCTTCGACTTCCTGTCCATGGCCTCCGCCTGCTTCATCGCGGACGACCCCGAACAGGCGGACCGCTACGCGCGGCTGGCCCTGATGTCGATGGGATCGAACTCCTCCCACCGCACCTGGGACCGACTGCGCCAGATGTACCGGCTCACCGCCGAGTACGCCGGCTACCCGAAGATCCAGGAACTGCGGGAGGAGATCAAGCTGGCCCTGCCCAGGGCCAGGAGCAAGGGAAGCGGCAACAGCGCACAGGCGTAGGGAGCCGGTGCGCTCGACACGAGCCGGACCGGGCTCCTATCCACTCACACCTCTACTCACTCACACCTCTACTCGCTCACCTTGGCGACGAGCACGCAGGCCTTGTCCTCGCGCTCGCTCTCGCCGAACTCCTCGACCACGGCCCTGACACACTCCTGGGCGGTGCGCGCCGCCCCGAACCGGGGGGCCAGGCCGAGGAGAGCGTCCAGGGAGTCCGTTCCGCTGTGCCCGGGCACCACGCCGTCGGTGTGCAGCAGGAGCAGATCGCCCGGTTCCAGGGTCACTTCGGCCTGCCCGTAACCGGCTCCCGAGGTGACACCGAGCAGCACGCCGTCCGGCGCGCTGAGCGCACACCCCGTCCCGCCGCGGAACAGCAGCGGGGCGGGGTGTCCTGCCTGTGCCCAGGTCAGGGTGCGGGTGGCGGGCCGGTAGCGGCAGCAGACGGCGCTGCCCAGCGCGGGTTGCACGGTGGCGTCGAGTAACTGGTTGAGCAGGGTCATGAGTTGTCCCGGCTGAGTGCCGGCCATGGCCATCCCGCGTACGGCGCCGAGCAGCATCGTCATGCCCGAGGCGACGGCCACGCCGTGCCCGGTGAGATCGCCGACGCTCAGCAGGGTGTCGCCGTCGGACAGTTCCAGCGCGTCGTACCAGTCGCCGCCGAGCAGTGCGCCGGCCCCGGACGGCAGGCAGTGGGCGGCGACGTCGAGCGTGCCCGGCCCCCGGCGCGGCAGCCGCAGGGCACCGTGCGCCGGCGGCAGTACGGCCTCCTGGAGTTCGACGGCGATCCGCTGTTCGGTCTCGGCCCGGCGGTGGTGCCGCTGCATGGTGTCCCGGGTCTCGCGCACCGTCCGCTGGCTGCGCCGCAGTTCGCTGACGTCCCGCAGCACGGCCCACATCGAGGCGGTGCTGCCGTCGCCGTCGAGCACCGGCTCGCCCATCATGTGCACGGTGCGCACGTTTCCGTCGGGCCGCAGGACCCGGAACTCGCCGTCGATCGGCTTGGCGTCGATCAGGCAGTCGGTGACCATCGCGGTGAGCCGGGGCCGGTCGTCGTCCAGCACCAGGGCGGGCAGTTCGTCGAGGGTGAGCGCGGGCACGGCCGGGTCACGGCCGAGGATCCGGTAGAGCTCGCCGGACCAACTGGCCTCGTCCGTAAGGAGGTTCCACTCCGCGCTGCCGACCCGGCTGAGCAGCGAGCCGGAGGCGGGCGAGGAGCGGCGGACGGGTGCCGTCTCCACACCGGCCGACAGCGGTGCCGGGCCGTCCCGCAGCTGGGCCAAGTGCTCGTCCAGGTCGTCGAGCTGATGGAGCGCCAGGTCGTACAGGGCTCGCTGCCACCGTTCCTCGGGGTCCGAACCCGCACTCCGGGTGTCCCGTCGTACCGCGTCCACGTCCCCCTTGAGCCGCCGCGTCTGCGATATCAACGCCTCGACCGAGCCACGCCCGGGCGGCTGGGCGGCGGGGCGGTCCGCGGAGACATGGGACGGCATGACGCACTCCGATGCGGGGACTGTACGGCCAGGGCGGACGGTGGGACCGGTTACGACTGTTGCACAGCCTGCGACGCCCTGTAAGGGATTTGGCAACACACGATACGGTGGTGCTTCTGGCATGTGCCAGAGTCTTCATGGGCTGGTCGACCGCTATGAAAGGCGTACGCGATCGACTCTCGAAGTCGTAGCCGGACTACGTGACTTGGCGGATTCCGGAGGGTTTCCGCGTCGCGCTCGGGCGGTTGTTCGACGCCTCTGTGTTCACAGTGTCGCGGTCTCGGCCAACCACGGCAACTCTGTCTGGATTTCGCGTCATGCGAGGGGCCCTCCCGGAGTCCTACAGGCATGGACATCACTTTCGAGCAACCCGCCCGAGCCCGGCTGATCACCGCCGAGGACGAGGAGGTCCCGGTGCCCGCCACGCTCCGGTACACCTCCGGTGATCCGCTGGCCGTCTTCGTCGACTTCCCGGCCGAGGTCACCCTCGGCGGCGAGGAGGTCACCTGGACCTTCGCCCGCTCGCTCCTCGACCAGGGGATCACCGCCCCGGCCGGGCACGGGGACGTGCACATCTGGCCCTGCGGCCCCGGGCGTACGGCCGTGGAGTTCCACTCGCCGCACGGCCTCGCCCTGCTCCAGTTCGACACCCAGGCGCTGTTCCGGTTCCTGCTGCGCACCCACGAGGTGGTGGCCCCGGGGCAGGAGGACGTCGAGGCGGTCGTGGAACGGGGTCTGAGCACGCTGTTCGGAGGAGTGTGAGGCTCCAGGGTCCGCTGCCGACCCGCCCTTCGAATTCTGTTCACCCCCGCCTCACCGATCCGGTCCGATCCCTGCCGACCGCCCCGTGCACCCTTGCGCGCGGTGTGCCGCACGGGCGCACCGGTGACGAGGACGGGGCGTATGACACCGATCAGCCGAAGAGGCTTCGTGGGACTGGGCGCTTCCGTGGCGGCGGGCATGACGGTGGGCGTCGCCGGCCCACGGACCGCGGCCGTGGCCGCGGACGCGGCCCGGTCCACGGCGACCGGCACGATCTCGGACGTCGGGCATGTGGTGATCCTCATGCAGGAGAACCGCAGCTTCGACCACTACTTCGGACGGCTCAAGGGCGTCCGCGGCTTCGCGGACCGCAGCGGCATCACCCTGAACGGCGGCCATCCGGTCTTCGAGCAGCCGAACGGCACCGCCCGTCAGTACCCGTGGAAGCTCAGTGCCACCCCGGACGCGGGCGGTAAGGACGGCGAGACGCTCGCCCAGTGCAGCGGCGACCTGCCGCACTCCTGGGCCTCCCAGCACTCCGCCTGGAACAAGGGCCGCCTCGACAACTGGGTGGCGGGCGTCGGCAATGTGCGGTCCCTCGGCTACCTGGACCGCTCCGACATCCCCTTCCACTACGCGCTCGCCGACAACTACACGATCTGCGACGCCTACTTCTGCTCGACCCTCAGCGCCACCGGCCCCAACCGCACCTACCTGTGGAGCGGCAAGGTCGACCCCGCCAGCTACGACGGCGGCGACGAGTCCGGCCTGACCTGGCAGAACTACGCCGAGGCCCTGCAGAACGCCGGAGTGACCTGGAAGGTCTACCAGAACGCCCAGGACAACTACGGCGACAACGGCTGCGCCTACTTCAGGAACTTCGCGAACGCCGCGGCGGGCACCCCGCTGCACGACCGGGGCATGTCCTCCGTCCCGGCGGTGACCGGCTCCACCCCCGACGACATCGCCGCCGCTATCAAGGCCGACGTGGTCGCGGGCACTCTCCCGCAGGTCTCCTGGGTGGTCGCGAACCAGGCCTCTTCCGAGCACCCCTACGCCCCGCCCGGCGACGGCGCGCACTTCGTCAACCTGGTCTACCAGGCCCTCGCCGCCGACCAGGACGTCTTCGACGCCACCGTCCTGTTCCTCAACTACGACGAGAACGACGGCTACTTCGACCACGTCCCGCCCCCGGCCCCGCCCGCCGGCACGGCCGGCGAGTTCCTGAACGGCGTGCCGTACGGCTTCGGCTTCCGGGTCCCGATGATCGTCATCTCGCCCTGGACCCGCGGTGGCTGGGTCTCCTCGGAGGTCTTCGAGCACACCTCGGTGCTGCGTTTCCTGGAGACCTGGACCGCCGCCCTGGGCAAGCCCGCCGCCTGCCCCAACATCAGCGACTGGCGGCGCCAGGTCAGCGGCGACCTGACCGGCGTCTTCGACTTCGCCGCCCCGGTCCACGGCGCCGTCCCGCTGCCCGCGACCGGCGTCATCGGCTACTCCACCTGCGGCCCGCTGCCCAACCCGGTGCCCACCACCAACGCCCTGCCCGCCCAGGAGCCCGGCACCCGCCCGGCCCGCGCACTGCCCTACCAGCCCAACGGCTACCTGGACCGCCTGGAGTTCGGGACCGCCGGCAAGATCCTCGCCTGGTTCACCATGGCCAACCAGGGCACCCCGGCCACCCGGGCGGCGCACTTCTCCATCCACCCGAACGCCTACCGGGACACCACGCCCTGGCAGTACACGGTGGCCGCGGGCGACACCGCCGCCGACTCCTTCAACATCGGTACGGGATACGGCGCCGGCAAGTACGACCTGACCATGGCCGGCCCCAATCGCTTCCTGCGCCGCTTCCAGGGCGACGCCACCAAGGCCGGCAAGTCGGCCGAGGTGAGCACGCGGTACGCCGTGGAGCCCGGCACCGGCAGGCTCGCCGTCTGGTTCAGGATGACCAACTCGGGTTCCTCACCGGTGAAGTTCACCATCACCTCGAACAACTACCGCACCGACGGCCCCTGGACGTACCCGGTCGCGGCGGGTGCCTCGGCCGAGGACTACTTCAACGCCGTCGCGTACCAGAGCGGCTGGTACGACTTCACGGTCACGGTGGACTCCGACGCGACCTGGTCGCGCCGGTTCACCGGCCACCTGGAGACGGGCGCCGCGAGCGTCAGCGGCTGAGATCCGCGTACAGGTCCGGGCGCGGGGCGAGTCCGACGGTCGTACGGCCGCCGGCCTCCAGCGCCCGGACCCCGGCCTCGGCGACCACGGAGGAGGCGTAGCCGTCCCAGGCGCTCGGCCCGGTGACCCGGCCCTGCCGGGTGGCGTCCACCCAGGCCTGCACCTCGCGGTCGTAGGCGTCGGCGAACCGCACCAGATAGTCCTGGGCCACCTCCTCGCGGGCACCGCCGGCCGAGGTGACGAGCATGGTGTGGTCCTCGCCGATCCGGGCGCTGCCCTGCTCGCAGACGGCCTCGCAGCGCACCTGGTAGCCGAAGCCGCAGTTGACGAAGACCTCGACGTCGACGAGCGCACCCCCGTCGGTCTCGAAGAGCACCAGCTGCGGGTCGAGCAGTCCCTCGGGGGCGCCCGAGGAGGGCCGCGGCCGCAGCACGGTCACCGCGGTCAGCTCCTGGCCGAGCAGCCAGCGGGCCGCGTCGATCTCGTGCGACACCGAGCTGTCGATCAGCATGGCGCTGGTGAAGCCGGGCGGCGAGGACACGTTGCGGTGGACGCAGTGCAGCATCAGCGGGCGGCCCAGACGGCCGCCGTCCAGCAGGGACTTCAGCCGCCGGTACTCGGTGTCGTAGCGGCGCATGAACCCGATCTGGGCCAGCCTGCGCCCGAGCCCGGCCTCGGCCTCCACCACCCGCAGCGCACCGGTGGAGTCCGGCACCATGGGCTTCTCGCACAGCACCGGGAGCCCGCGCCCGAAGGCCGCGAGCAGCGGCTCCTCGTGCGCCGGACCGGGGGAGGCGATCAGTACGGCGTCGACACCCGGCGCGGCCAGGGCGGCCAGCGGATCCGCGTGCACGGTGACGTCGTCCAGTCCGGCCGCCGCCTCCTTGGCGCGGTCGAGGTCGGGATCGGCGACCGCGGCCACCCGCGCACCGCTCACCACCTGGTCGAGTCTGCGTATGTGGTCGGCTCCCATGTGTCCGGCACCCAGTACCGCGACGCCCAGCAACTCAGCCACGCCCACACACTCCCTCTCGGCCGACGATCACGTTCCAGAGCCTACGTCGGCCGAGAGAAGGGCCCGTCAGTAGCGCAGGACGCCGGCGATGCCGTTCTCGTCGCCCAGGGTGCCGTCCGGGACGAAGCGGACGTCGGCGCCGGTCTCCAGGCACTGCTCGACGATCTCGTCCACGATGTCGTCGCGGGCGTCGAGGTCACCGCTGGTGGCCGGGATCAGGTGGTCGCCGTCGTCGCGGACCGTGGTGCGGTAGTTCTCCTCGACGGCGAGCAGCCGGACGCGACCCTCACGGGCGTTCTGCCAGACCTCGTCGACCCCGGCCGCGAACGTCTTGTGCCCGCGCGCGGATTCGAGCTCCCGGGACACCGACGCGGTGCTCCGGCGGGACTCCGCCTTCAGGAGCGGGGTGACCGCCTGCCAGACGGCCTCCGGGCCGGCGTGCGCGAGTCCGCCGTGCTGCACGGAGACGCTGTGCCTGGCGACGCCGCCGAGTTCGTCCCACAGGGAGAGCGCGGCCTGTTCGCCGGTGACGTAGAGCGGCCTCGGCTCCTCGCGCAGCAGCGCGGCCATCGCGGTGTCCGCGTCCCGCAGGAAGTGCTTGGTGCCCTCGTCGCGGAAGGTGCTGGGCGTGTCGCCGATCCGCTCCTGGCGCTCGGCGTCGAAGTTCACCTGGGGCCGGGCCAGCGGGAAACCGCCGGACCGGCTCTCGGTGACCCGGTCGATCCCGCCGTTCCACAGCGTGATGCGGTCGGCCGAGATCGACAGCACCCAGAACGGACGTTCGGCCGCGTGCGCCGAGACCAGGTTGCGGGTCAGGAAGGTGTCCGAGAGCACCACACGCTCGGGCACGCTGCGGGCCAGAGACCAGACCTGGTGCTCGCCGGGCGCGGCGAAGATCACCAGACCGTCCTCGGTATAGGCCAGGTCGACTTCGGTGAGTGCCTGTTCGAGCTGTCTGACCACGTCGGAGCGCCGGTCCCGGGTGACCGCGGGATCGGACTCCAACTGCTTCTTGGCCTCGGCCACCACATTGCGCAACCGGACGGAGTCCTGGGCGTTCCCGGGCTTTCGGCGGTGCGTCGGCGTCAGCACGGAGACGGCGGGATAGGGGCGCGGGCGGCGCAGCTCGGCAAGGGTCGAAGGACTGAGTGCGTGCTCCATATCAGCACCATAGGACCGATTCGCGATTGCGGCATTTGGGGTAATTCCCATGGGTCGTCGGACCGGGGGCGCGCCGTAACCGTGTTGAGGCCCGCGGGCCGGTGACGGCGGACGCGACGGCCGGTTACCGTACCCGGCAGTAACCGGATCACGCCCCAGGAGGCCCCCATGCCGCAGCTCGAAGTCGACGGAGCGGTGCTGGCGTACGACGACGAGGGCCCCCGTGACGGCGGGGCCGCGCCCCTGGTGTTCATCCACGGCTGGACCGCGAACCGGCACCGCTGGGACCACCAGATGGCGCACTTCGCCGGGGACCGCCGGGTGATCCGGCTCGACCTGCGCGGGCACGGCGAGAGCACCGGGGCCGGGGTGCGGACGATCGCCGAGCTGGCACAGGACGTCACCGCCCTCCTCGACCGGCTCGAGGTGGACCGCTTCGTCCCCGTCGGTCACTCCATGGGCGGCATGATCTCCCAGACCCTCGCGCTGGCCCACCCCGAGCGGGTCGAGCGGATGGTCCTGGTCGACTCCATCGGCCGGATGACGTACAGCCGCGGCCGGGGGCTGCTCATGGCGGCCTCGACCCTGGTGCCGTTCAAGCTGTTCGTCGCCGCGAACATCCAGCGGGCCTTCGCCCCCGGCTACCCGCGCGAGCAGATCCGGGAATACGTGCGCGCCTCGGCCGGCACCCCGCGCGAGGTCGTCATGACGCTGTACGGCGCCATGCGGGCCTTCGACGTCCTGGACCGGGTCGGTGAGATCACCGCGCCCACCCTGATCGTGCACGGCTACCACGACATCCAGCTGCCGGTGCGGCAGATGCTGCGGATGGCGAAGGCCTACCCGGACGCGGAGGTCCGGATCATCGACGCGGGCCATGAGCTGCCCGTGGAGCGGCCGGCCGAGCTCACGGCGACCCTGGCCCGGTTCCTGGGCCCGGCCTCGGCCGCGTAGCGCGAGCCCGCGACAGCACCAGGTGACCGGCGCCCGGCGAGAGCCGCGGCGTCGACCCGTTTGGGGAACTTTTTGCGCTTGGCCTGTTCCAGGCGGACGTGGCCCGGTGCGGGGCGGGTTCACGGGCATCGCGCGGGCAAAGCGCGTCCGAAAGTGAGGGTGGGGTACTCCGTTCGTGTTACGGCCAGGTTGACCGGCCAGGGTCCCGGACGCACGCTCGTCATATAGGTGCTGAATACAAGTGGTTTGCTCGGGCGATCGCCTCCGCCGCAAAGCCGCAGATGGCGCGTACGGCCCGGCCGACCGGCAGCAGGAGGTAGCGCATGTGTGGCATCACCGGCTGGGTCTCCTTCGACCGTGACCTCACCACCGAACACCGCGCATTGGATGCAATGACGGAGACCATGGCCTGCCGCGGCCCGGACGACCGGGGCACCTGGAGCGAGGGCCCCGCGGCCCTGGGCCACCGCCGGCTCGCGATCATCGACCTGCCCGGCGGCCGCCAGCCGATGACCGTCCGCACCCCGGGCGGCACCGTCGCGATGGTCTACTCGGGCGAGGCCTACAACTTCACCGAACTGCGCCGCGAACTCACCGCCCGGGGCCACGAGTTCACCACCGACTCGGACACCGAGGTCGTGCTCCGCGGCTATGTGGAGTGGGGCGACACCGTCGCCGAGCGGCTCAACGGCATGTACGCCTTCGCCGTCTGGGACGGCCGCCACGACAAGCTCGTGATGATCCGCGACCGTATGGGCATCAAGCCCTTCTACCTGTACCCGACCCCGGACGGCGTGCTGTTCGGCTCCGAGCCCAAGGCGATCCTGGCCAACCCGCTGGTCCGCCCCCGGGTCGGACTGGACGGCCTGCGTGAGCTGTTCACCATGGTCAAGACCCCCGGACACGCCGTGTGGGAGGGCATGCGCGAGGTGGCACCCGGCACCGTCGTCACCGTCGACCGCGACGGACTGCGCACCCGGACCTACTGGCGGCTGGAGACCCGCCCGCACCCCGACGACCGCGACACCACCGTGGCCACCGTCCGTGACCTCCTCGATGACATCGTGCGCCGTCAGCTGGTCGCCGACGTGCCCCGCTGCACCCTGCTCTCGGGCGGCCTCGACTCCTCCGCCATGACCGCCCTCGCCGCCCGGCAACTCGCCGAGCAGGGCGAGAAGGTCCGCAGCTTCGCCGTCGACTTCGTCGGCCGGACGGACAACTTCGTCGCGGACGAACTGCGCTCCACCCCCGACACGCCCTTCGTGCACGACGTGGCCCGGCTCGCCCGCACCGACCACCAGGACATCGTCCTCGACGTGGCCAGCCTCGCCGACCCCGCGGTCCGCGAACGGGTGATCCGGGCCCGCGACCTGCCGGCCGGGTTCGGGGACATGGACACCTCGCTGCTGCTGCTGTTCCGGGCCGTCCGTGACCAGTCCACCGTCGCGCTGTCCGGGGAGTCCGCCGACGAGGTGTTCGGCGGCTACCTCCAGTTCTTCGACGAGGGCGCCCGCAGCGCCGACACCTTCCCCTGGCTCTTCCAGTTCGCCCGGCACTTCGGCGACGACGCCGGAGTCCTGCGATCGGACCTCGCCAAGGCCCTCGACCTGGAGCACTACGTCGCGGACTCCTACCACTCCGCCGTCACGGAGATCCAGCGCCTGGCCGGCGAGAGCGACTTCGAGTTCCGTATGCGCCGCATGAGCTACCTGCACCTCACCCGCTTCGTACGCGCCCTGCTCGACCGCAAGGATCGGATGAGCATGGCGGTCGGCCTGGAGGTCCGGGTGCCGTTCTGCGACCACCGGCTCGTCGAGTACGTCTACAACGCGCCCTGGGCCCTCAAGTCCTTCGACGGCCGCGAGAAGACCCTGCTCCGCGAGGCCACCCGGGACGTCCTTCCGCAGTCCGTGTACGACCGGGTCAAGAGCCCATACCCGTCCACCCAGGACCCCGACTACGGCCGGGCCCTCCAGGACCAGGTCAAGGACCTGCTGGCCCGGCCCGGCCACCGGGTCTTCGACCTCGTCGACCGGGAGAAGGCGGACCGGGCGGCCCACCGGACCGAAATGAGCACCCAGGCCGACCGGCGCGGCCTGGAACGCACCCTCGACCTGGCCCACTGGCTCGACCTCTACGCCCCGGAGCTCACTCTCGCCTGAGCCTGAGCCTGAGCCTGAGCCTGAGCCTGAGCCTGAGCCTGAGCCTGAGCCTGAGCCTGAGCCCCTGCCTCAGCCCCTGCCTCAGCCCGACGAGTCGGTGGCGGCCCCGTCGTCACCGTCCGCCGGGCAGGAGCTGCCGTCGGCCGGCAGCGTGCCGTACAGCAGGAAGTCGTCGACCTTGCCGCGCACGCACCTGGACGACGTGTACCCGGTGTGCCCGTCGCCCCTGTTGTCCAGCACCACGGCCGACGGGCCGAGCCGCTTCGCCGTCTCGACGGCCCAGCTGTACGGCGTCGCCGGGTCCCCGCGCGTGCCCACGAGCAGCATCGGCGCGGAAGGCACGTCCTTCACCCGGTCGCGGATGAAGTCCGTGCCGCGCGGCCGGCCGTAGCACAGCATCACCTGGGTCAGCCGGAACCGGCCGAACACCGGGGACGCCTGCTGGTACTCCTTGCTCAGCCGGGCGACGTCCGCGGTCAGCCGCCCGGCGCCGGGCCGGTCCGGGTCGTCGGCGCAGTTGATCGCCATCAGCGCGGCCGACAGGTTGTCCAGCGGGATGTCCGAGCTGCTCACGAGCCCCCCGTCGGGCCTGCCGCGTCCGAGCGGCGGCGCATGGCCGCCGGCCGCGAGGTTCTGCACCGCACGGGTGTCCCCGTCGTCGACCAGCGAGGCCACCGCCCGCGCCAGCAGCGGCCACAGCTCCCTGCCGTACAGCCCCTGCCCGATGGCGTCCACCAGGTCCTGACCGGTGAACGGGCCGCCGAAGTCGGAAGGCACCGGGTCCTCGTCCAGGGAGCGCACCAGCTTCAGGACCGCCTCGCCGGCCTTGCGCCGGTCCTGCCCGAACGGACATCCCAGGCCGGTGACGCACCAGTCCAGGAAGTCGTCCAGCGCCGTCTGCTGTCCCCGGGCCCCGGCGACCCCCTGCTCGGCCAGCGACTCGGTCAGCGTGTCCACGCCGTCCAGTGCCATCCGGCCGACGTTGTGCGGGAACTGCGCCGCGTACACCGCGCCCAGCTTGGTGCCGTAGGAGAAGCCCAGATAGTTCAGCTTCCGGTCGCCGAGCGCCTGGCGGATGACGTCCAGGTCCCGGGAGGCGTTCACGGTGCCTATGTGGGACAGCACGGGCCCGGAGTTCTTCGTGCACCGCACCGTCAGCTGCTTCAGCGCCTTCATCAGGGCCTGCGGATGCGCCACGTCGGGGGGCTCGTCGGCGTTCGCGCCGTCCGAGTCCTGGCCCGGTCCGTCGCCGCAGCTCACGGGGGAGGAGCGGCCGACCCCGCGCGGGTCGAAGCCGACCACGTCGTAGCCGTTGGTCAGGCTCATGAAGTCCTTGCCGGACTGGCCGAGCTGGCTGACGCCCGAGCCGCCGGGACCGCCGAAGTTCAGCAGCACCGAACCCAGCGACTTCCCGGTCGCCCGGTAGCGGGACAGCGCCAGGTCGAGGGTGCCCTCGGCCGGCCGTGCGTAGTCGATCGGGACGGTGACCGCGGCGCACTGCATGTCCTTGGGCAGCTCCCTGTCCTTGCACGGCACCCACCGGGCCTTCTGCCGGTAGAACCGGGTCAGGTCCGGCTGCCTGCCGTCCGCGGCCGCGTCGGCCGCGTCGGCCGCCGGCAGGCCGGCGCCGATCAGGGCCAGTGCGACGGCGCCGACGCCGGCACAGCGCCGCAGGACGGGCCGGGTACGGGGCACGGCAGGCATCGAGGGCCTCCAGGGACGCTCCGTGGCGGACCGGATACAGGGCTTTCGCCCACCATAAGCGGGCTCCGCGGGGCCCGCCTCCCGGCAGGCGGGGCAGGCCGGAGTGCCGTACCGTGCGCGCGGAGATCCCGTTTCGACGGCCTTACGCACTTTTACTCCCGGTTCGAGTTCAGTGTCACTCGATGGGATGAAAGGTGGATAAGCCATAACTCGCATGGTTCGTAAGCGTTTAACCGTTGCGGGCGAGCGCCCGCAATCATGTCTGGAAGGCAGGGAACCTATGAAACGGGTTACCCGAAACGGTGTGATCGCCGTCGCTGCCGCCTCCGGTGCGATGGCCGTGGCGGTCCCCGCCTGGGCCGACGCGGGCGCGGACGGAATCGCGGCCGGTTCGCCCGGGGTGATCTCCGGCAACGGCATCCAGCTGCCGGTGCACGTCCCGGTGAGCGTGTGCGGGAACACCGTGAACGTGGTCGGGCTCCTGAACCCGGCGGCCGGCAACACCTGCGTGAACAGGGGCGGCGGCGACGCCGGTCACGGCGCTCACGGCGGCTCGGCCACATCCGGTGGCGCGTCCGCGCAGGGCGCCGAGGAGCACTCGCCCGGGGTGATCTCCGGGAACGGCATCCAGCTGCCGGTGGACCTCCCGGTGAACGTCAGCGGCAACAGCGTGAACGTGGTCGGCGTGCTCAACCCGGCCCTGGGCAACACCTCGGTGAACACCTCCGGCGACCACCCGAGCCCGCCGAAGACCCCCACCCCGGAGCCGCCCAGGTCCGAGCCGCCGGCCCCCGAGCCGCCCGCGCCGTCGGCGCCCCCGAAGGCCCACGACGTGCCCAAGGTGCAGCCCCCCGCCGAGCCGCCGGCCGAGGCCACCCTCGCCCACACCGGTACGGACCTCACCGGGGCCACCGTGGCGGGCAGCGCGGCGCTGCTGCTCGCCGGGACCGCCCTGCACCGGCGCTTCCGTCCGGGCCGGACGCGCTGACCGGCCGGCGTGATACCCGGGTGGGCTGACGCGCCCCGCATCGGCAGGCCCCACCGGACCCGACCGGTGGGGCCTCCGTCGTACAGGGGCCCGGCGGCCTCCGCGCCGACCGGCCGCGCCGCATGCCTCTCGTCGGCGAACGCCGGCGGCCGGGCACACCGTCGGGTGCGGCGTTCGAGGTGCGGGCCCGTGAGCGTGGCGGTCGTCCGGCGCGGTGCGCTCGTGGTGCACGTCAACGGCTTGATCCCGTCGTGGCAGGGGGCCCGTTGATCGGGAAGGATGCTGCGGGCGCGCGGCGCCGGTCGCCGTGTTGGACCCAGTGATGGAAATGGAGCGCATCGATGACCTCTCCGGCCCCCCAGGACCTCGTCGTCACCCGGGCCACCCCCGACGACTGGCCGGTGATCGTCGGCTGGGCGGCGGACGAGGGCTGGAATCCCGGGACCTCCGATGTCGCCGCCTTCTTCGCCCAGGACCCCGACGGGTTCTTCGTCGGCCGGATCGACGGCGAGCCGGTGTCGGCCATCTCGGTCGTCAACTACGACGCCGCCTACGCCTTCCTGGGCTGGTACCTGGTCCGCCCCGACCTGCGCGGCCAGGGCCACGGCCTCACCACCTGGAAGACCGCGCTCGCCCACGCCGGCAGCCGCACCGTCGGTCTGGACGGGGTGGTGGCCGAACAGGACAACTACCGCCAGTCCGGCTTCGAACTCGCCTACCGCACCGCCCGGTTCGTGGGCGAGGCGCCCGCCGCCGGGATCCCGGCCGGTGTCCGCCCCGCCCGCGCCGCCGACCTGGCCGCCGTCACGGCGTACGACGGCGCCTGCTGCCCGGCCGACCGGCCGCGCTTCGTGGCCGCGTGGCTGACCGGCACCGGACACAGGGCGCTCGTCCGCCACGACGGCGACCGCCTCACCGGTTACGGGGTGATCCGCCCCGGCCGCGACACCCTGCGCATCGGCCCGCTCTTCGCCGACACCGCGGAGGACGCCCGCGCCCTGTTCGCCGGCCTGACCGCCGAGGCGGCGGGGCACCGGGTCGCCATCGACGTCCCCGAGACCAGCCCGGCGGGTGTCGCCCTCGCCGAAGCGGCCGGCTTCACCCCCTCGTTCGAGACCGCCCGCATGTACACGGGCCCGGTCCGCGACCACGCTCGCGAGCGGGTCTTCGGGGTCACGACGCTCGAACTGGGCTGACCGCAGGACCCGGGCACCCGGCGGCCACCGGGGAAATGGTGTTGCCGCCGTCGCGCCCGGATGGTGGAGTGCCCGGATGGATCATCAAGCGGTACTCGCTCTCTACGACCGTGACATGCGCGAGGGCGCCCGGTCCGACGGACCCGGCGCCCGGATCGAGCGCACCGGCGCGGTGGTACGCCAGGTGGCGGACGCCGAGGGATGGAACGGCGTTCTCTGGTCGGACCTCGACGAGGCGACCGCGGACCGTGCGATCGCCGAGCAGCTCGGTTTCTTCGCGGCCCGAGGGCGGGAGTTCGAGTGGAAGCTCTACGGCCACGACCTGCCCTCGGACCTCGGTGAGCGGCTGACCGCGGCCGGGTTCCAGCCGGAGCCGGAGGAGACGCTGATGGTCGGCGAGGTCGCCCGGCTGAGCCTCGACGCCGGACTGCCGGAGGGCGTAAGGGTGCTGCCCGCCACCGACCGGGCGGGCATCGAACTCGTGGTGGACGTGCACGAGAAGGCCTTCGGCACGGACGGTTCGCGGCTACGGCACCGGTTGCTGGCGCGACTCGCCGACCAGCCGGACAGCGTGGTCGCGATGGTCGCGCTCGCCGGGGACGAGCCGGTCAGCGCCGCCCGGGTCGAGCTGGTGCCCGGGGCGAGGTTCGCCGGACTGTGGGGTGGCGGCACGGTGGCAGGGTGGCGCGGGCGCGGTGTGTACCGTGCCCTGGTCGCCCACCGGGCCCGGGTCGCCGCCGCGCACGGCTGCCGCTACCTCCAGGTGGACGCGTCGCCGATGAGCCGGCCGATCCTCGAACGGCTGGGCTTCCATGCCCTGAGCACGACCACGCCCTACCTCTCCCCGCTCTGAACCGGGCGACAGGGGCCCGCCGGCCGGGGCCGGGTGCGCCCGCGCGGCGGGACCGCACCGAA
The DNA here is from genome assembly GCF_014645815.1 of Streptomyces fuscichromogenes. Classification (GTDB taxonomy): domain Bacteria; phylum Actinomycetota; class Actinomycetes; order Streptomycetales; family Streptomycetaceae; genus Streptomyces; species Streptomyces fuscichromogenes. Next base: position 392,438 of record NZ_BMML01000007.1, read on the forward strand.
GGGGTGCGGTCCCGCCGCGCGTGAGGCGTGCTCCGGTCAGCGGCGCGCCCTGCTGCGGTCCAGCGCCGCGATCCCCACCCCCGCCAGTGCGATCTGGATGAACCACTCGATCCAGTCGGGGCCCTTCGTGTCGGCCACGCCGAAACCGGCCGCGATCGCCGAACCCAGCAGTGCCGCCACGATGCCGACGACGATGGTCCACAGGACTCCCACGTGCTGGCGGCCGGGGACGACCAGGCGCCCCAGCACACCGATGATGAGTCCGATGACGATGGCGCTGATGATGCCCGAGATCTCCATGTCCGCCCCTCTTCGTCTGTACCCCGCTGCTGTCCAATCTGCCCGCTGAGTCCGAAGGCAGTCCCGTCCGGTTGTTACAGCGGATTTCTGTTCACCGACCCGACATGCCATGTACCTTTCAATGAGTTGACGCGTGTAGAAATCTCAAGCACGTTCTACGCGCGCAGAGTTGGCGCCCGCACCGCCTCTACCCCACCCCCTCATGGAGGTTCGCCGGATGCTTGGATCCAGCAGATCCCGCCACAGACTCACCACCGCCCTGGCCGGGTTGGCACTGCTCGTCACGGGAGCCGCCCTCCAGGTCGGCACGGCGGCCGCCCCCGCTCACGCGGCCACCACCTACCGCGTCCTGTTCGACGACGGCCACGCCGAGGAGGCCGGCAACGCGGACTGGATCATCTCCACCAGCAAGCCGGACCCGCTCGCCCAGGACTCCTCCCCGTCGTCGGAGACGGACTGGACCGGCGCGCTCTCCTCGTGGGGCGTCGCGCTCCAGAAGACCGGCAGCTACAGCATGAAGACCGCGACGAGCGCGCTCACCTACGGCGGTTCGTCGACGACCGACCTGTCGAACTTCGACGCCCTCGTCCTCCCGGAGCCCAACACGCTGTTCACGACCGCCGAGAAGACGGCGATCATGAACTTCGTGAAGGCCGGCGGCGGTCTCTTCATGATCTCCGACCACACCGGCGCCGACCGCAACAGCGACGGCTACGACGCGGTCGAGATCCTCAACGACCTGATGACCAACAACAGCGTCGACTCGACCGACCCGTTCGGCTTCTCGATCGACTCGCTGGACATCAGCTCCGGCTACCCGGCCGCCATCAGCGACAGCAGCGACCCGGTGCTGAACGGCTCCTTCGGCACCGTCACCAAGAGCCTGATCGCCGACGGGACCACCGCCACCCTCAAGCCCTCCGACAACTCCGCCGTCAAGGGGCTGGTGTACCGCAGCGGCTACTCGGGCAACACCGGGGCCTTCTTCGCGACCAGCACCTTCGGCAGCGGCCGGGTCGCCTTCTGGGGCGACAGCTCCCCCATCGACGACGGCACCGGCCAGTCCGGCAACACGCTGTACGACGGCTGGAACGACACCGGCGCCACCAACGCCGCCCTCGCCCTGAACGCCACCGCCTGGCTCACCGGCGCGAGCAGCGGCAGCAGCGGAGGCGGCGGGGGCGGCAGCGGCACCTGCACCTCCGCGCAGCTCCTCGGCAACCCCGGCTTCGAGTCCGGCAACACCACCTGGACCGCCAGCAGCGGGGTCATCACCAGCTCCAGCAGCGAGGCGGCCCGCACCGGCTCCTACAAGGCCTGGCTCGACGGCTACGGGTCCGCGCACACCGACACGCTCTCCCAGTCGGTGACCATTCCGTCCGGCTGCTCCGCGACGCTCAGCTTCTATCTGCACGTGGACACCGCGGAGACCACCACCAGCACCGCCTACGACAAGCTGACGGTCACCGCCGGATCCACCACCCTGGCCACGTACTCCAACCTCAACGCGGCCTCCGGATACGTCCTCAAGAGCTTCGACGTCTCCTCCCTGGCCGGCACCACGGCCACCATCAAGTTCACCGGTGTCGAGGGTTCGACCCTCCAGACGTCCTTCGTCATCGACGACACCGCGCTCAACGTGAGCTGAGCGGGACGGACGGTTCCGGCAGGCCTGCCGGAACCGTCCGCTCCAGCGCGTTCCAGCCGGAGACCCGCACCTGGGGCGTGGCGCCGTGCAGGTCTGCGGTCCGGTAGGCGGCCGTCAGGGTCACGGACTCGCCCGGCCACAGGCTGACCTCGTTGTCCGACCACTGGACCGGCAGCACGGGCTTTCCGCTCGTGTCGACCAGATGGACGTCCGTCAGCAGGGCCGGTGTCTTCCCGGTGCCCGTGTTGCGGAGGGTGACCGTGGTCGTGGACCTGCCGTCCGCCCCGGTCGTCGACGCCGTCGCCGTGACCGGTACCTGGGCCATCGAGGACAGCCCCGTCAGGTCGGCGTAGCTCGTCGTCGGCGTGTGCCACCAGTCGGTCTTCGCCCAGTCGAGGGTGTCGGCCCTGGTGGAGAGCCAGTAGACGTTGCGGCTCACCTCCCTGCCGTCGGCGTCGGTGAGGACCAGCCGCGCCAGGTAGGTGGACGACAGCCCGGTCACCGACGCCGGCAGGGTGAGCGCGGTGCTGTGCGCGCCGTCGCCCTGGACCGAGACACCGGTGACGGTCCTGTCGTACTTCTCGGTACCGTCGGGGTTGTACAGAGTTGCCCGCGCGGTGAGTCCCGTCGCCGGAGTGTGCCGGTTGTTCACCACGGCCACCGAGCGGTCGTCGTAGGAGTACTGCACGTGCAGCGGCTCGTTGGCCTTCTTCGCGCCGAAGTAGGCGCCGCCCTGGTCGAGATAACGGTCCATCAGCTGCCAGTGCAGGGACGTCCAGCCGCTGTTGAACATCCAGTAGACGACGCCGGTCGAGGGCTTCGAGGCGTCGGTCTGGTTGCGCTCGTACGCCTCGTACTGGGCACGGACGTTCTCGTACTGGGCGAGCTGGGCCTTGCGCACGTAGTCGGCGAGGCTCTTCGGGGCGCCGTAGCGGCCGGTGAGCGCGGCGTCGTAGACCTTCAGGGTGCCGAAGGTCGCGGACGGTGAGCGGTGGTACTGCTTGGCGTCCGGGTTCTTCCAGAGGGTGTCGAGTTCGGCCGGGGTCATCATCCGGCGCAGCGTGTCCAGGGTGGGGATGTCCGGGCCCGCGCTGGTCTCGGAGTTGAAGCCGGTGGCGCCGCCCTCACGCTTGGCGTACCAGTAGCCCGGCGGGACCCAGTCGTAGGGGCCGGTCATCTTCATGCCCGAACTGCCCAGCTGGGGAGCCGATTTGTCGGAGGCGGCCGGAACCACCGGGACGGGCCAGTCGGCGGCGGTCAGGGCGTCCAGATAGTTCTTCTCGATCGTCGCGTCGGGCGCGGCGTCGCTGCCGATCAGGAAGGAGACCACGCTCGGGTGGTCACGCAGCCGGGCGGCCTCGGCGGCCATCGAGGCCTGGGCGACCTGGTAGTCGGCGGCCGTCCACTTCTCGCCGCTCTCGCCGGGGTTGGTCTGTCCCTCCCACTTGTCGCAGCACTCCCAGCCGGGCAGGGTGAGGACGCCTAGGCGGTCGGCGAGGGCGAAGAACTCGTCGGGCTCGATGTGGCCTTCCAGCCGGATGGCGTTCAGGCCCAGGTCGAGGGCGTACTTGAGGCGGTCCTCGACATAGGTGCGGTCCCAGCGCAGGAACTCGTCCGGTGACCAGCCGCCGCCCTTGATCAGCAGCCGGCGGCCGTTGACCGAGTACTGGCGGGCGCCGTCGGCGTTCAAGGGGGCCCGCACGTCCCGGATCCCGAAGTCCTCGTGGGCGGTGTCCGAGGCCGTGCCGGCGACGGAGGCGGTGAGGTCGAGGCCGTAGAGCGGCTGGCCGCCCATGCCCGCGGGCCACCAGACCTTGGGGGAGGTCAGGTGCAGCCCCGGGGTGTCGGCGGGGGCGAAGGTGACGGTCCTGCTCTGGTGGGCCGCGAGCTCCACCGACCGGGTGAGGGTCACCCCGGCGACGGTGCCGGAGACCTCGGCGGTGACCGGCGCCTCCGAGTCGTTGCGGGCCTGTGCCTTCACCGTCAGGTCGGCCGTCGCGAGGGAGGGCACCGCGAGCTTCGTCACCACGTGCGCGTCGCGCAGCGCCACCGGGCCGCCGCGCCGGACCAGGACGTCCCGGACGATGCCCATGTTCTGGTCGGGCGGCGGCTGGAGCCAGTCGAGCCAGCCCATGGTGAGGTTCTTGTTCGGGTTGTTGGGCTGGATGCGGAAGGCGACCGTGTTCGTGCCGGCCGTCACCAGCGAGGTGACGTCCAGTTCATGGTGGGTGTAGGCGCCGGTGACGTCGGCGGTGGTGGCGACCTGACGGCCGTTCACATACACGTCGGCCGCCGAGATCACCCCGCTGAAGTCCAGATAGGTGCGCTGCGCGGGGTCGGCCACCGCGAAGTCGCTGCGGTACCACCACGGCACCTGGAAGGGTGCCTTCGGGATCTTCTGGAGGTTGGTGGAGACGAACGGGTCGTCGTAGCCGCCGTCGGCGAGGAGCGCGGCCAGGACCGTGGAGCGGGGTCCCGCCGGATACCACCCCTGCGTCGGGTAGCCGGGGGAGGAGACCGCCGCCGCGGAGTCGCCCACCTCGGCCGTCGACCGGATCGCGTAACCCGACAGCGGGGTCTCGGACCCGGCGGCGGACGGCACCCGGGTGATCCGGGCGGGCCCGTGGGCCGGGTCGCGGGCCCCGGCCCAGGCGCTGGTGTTCAGTGAGCAGAGCAGTCCCAGGGCCATGGCGGCCGTGGCGAGACGGTGTCCGGGGGCACGGCGAGGGAACACGGTGGTCTCCAGGCTCGTAAAGTTAGGAAACTTTACTAACTCGGCTCAAGCTAGGGTGCCATGAAGGCCGTGTCAATCACCGTGGCGCCCGCGTGAGTTGGTGCCGCCGTGCTCAGGCCGCGCCCGACCTGCGCTCGAACACCAGGTCACGGGCGGTGCCCAGGGCCGTGGCCACCGCGCCGAGCAGCACCGCGTCCTCGCCGAGCCGGCTGGGCGCCAGCTTCGGGCGCAGCGGGGTCAGGGTGCGCAGATGCTCCCGTACGGGGCGCAGCAACAGGTCGACGCTGTGGCCGACACCCCCGCCGAGCACCACCAGGTCGGGGTCGAGCACGGCCGCGGCCGCCGCCACGGTGTGCGCGATCCGCTCGCCCTCCAGGCGTACCGCCTCGACCGCGGCCGGGTCGCCCTGGCGGGCCGCGTCGAACACGGACTTCGCGGTGAGCTGCCCGGTCATCCCCAGCCGCCGTGCCGTCTCGGCCACGGCCACCCCCGACACCGCGTCCTCCAGCCGCTCGGGCCCCCGCTGCCGGCCCGGCCAGGGCAGGAAGCCGATCTCCCCGGCCAGCCCGTGGGCCCCGGTGAACAGCCGCCCCTCGCTGACCACGCCCATTCCGAGACCGGTGCCGATCATGATGTACGCGAACAGCCGGCTGCCCGCCCCGACGCCGTACGTGTACTCGCCGAGGGCCGCGAGGTTGGCGTCGTTGTGCACCTCCAGCGGGATGCCCAGTTCCTCGCGCATCCGGTCGAAGAGGCCCGCGCGGCCCCAGCCGGGCAGATGCATCGCGTACCGCACCCGGCGCTGCCGCTCGTCGTACACGCCCGGGGTGCCCACCACCCCGTGCACCACCTCGGCCGGGTCCACCCCCGAGTTGGCGACGACCTGCCGGGCGGTCGTGACCAGCAGGTCGGCCATCGCGCCCGAACCCCGGGCCCGGTTGCGCACGTCGGAGCGGGCGACCAGGGTGCCGTCGAGATCGGCGACCGCCACCCGCAGCCAGCTCCGGCCGACGTCGACCCCGAGCGCGTACCCGGCCGCCGGATCGGGGGCGTACAGCACGGCCGTGCGACCGCGCTCCGGAGCCTGGGTGCCCACCTCGTGGACCAGCCGCGCGGATTCCAGCGCGGCCAGCGCGCTGGACACGGTCGGCTTCGACAGCCCTGTCTCGCGGGCGAGTTGGGCGCGCGAGGCGGAGCCGAGCAGGCGCAGCCGGTCCAGCAGCAGCCGCTCGTTGGTGCTGCGCAGGCGCTGCCGGCTCCAGGGCTGGTCCTGCTGCTCTTCGACGTCGCTGGCGGCCATCAGACCATTCTCACCGATTCCCGACGCATACTTGACGCATCTAGTAAGGCTCCTTAACTTTATCGGCCATCCCGCCGAGTCGGCCACCGCCTGTCGTACGTGCCTCGCCCACATCCCCGTGTCCCGCCCAGGAGCCTCCATGTCCGCTGGTCCCGGTAGTCCCGTCGTCTCGGGCAGTGCCCCGCCGAGCGGCGGTTTCGTCCGCCGCGTGGGTCTGTTCCAGGCCACCGCCATCAACATGAGCCAGATGTGCGGTATCGGTCCGTTCGTCACCATTCCGCTGATGGTCGCCGCGTTCGGCGGTCCGCAGGCCGTCATCGGCTTCGTCGCGGGCGCCGTGCTCGCGCTCTGCGACGGCCTCGTCTGGGCCGAACTCGGTGCCGCCATGCCCGGCTCCGGCGGCAGCTACGTCTATCTGCGCCAGGCCTTCCAGTACCGCACCGGGCGCCTCATGCCGTTCCTGTTCGTGTGGACGGCGATGCTCTTCATCCCGCTGATCATGTCCACGGGCGTGGTCGGCTTCGTCCAGTACCTGGGCTACCTCGCCCCCGGCCTCGGCCAGACCTCCGGCGACCTGATCGGGCTCGGCGTCATCGCCCTGGTGGTGCTCCTGCTCTGGCGCGGCATCGAGCACATCGCCAGGATCACCGCCGTGATGTGGACCGTGATGATCGCCTCGGTGCTGCTGGTGATCGTCGCCGCGGCGAGCGACTTCAGCCCGCACCTGGCCTTCACCTACCCCGCCCACGCCTTCGACCTGACCAGTGACCACTTCTGGCTCGGCTTCGCCGCGGGCCTGACCATCGGCATCTACGACTACCTGGGCTACAACACGACCGCCTACATGGGCGCCGAGATCAAGGACCCCGGCCGCGTCCTGCCGCGCTCCATCCTCTTCTCGATCCTCGGCATCATGGCGATCTACCTGCTGCTCCAGATCGGCACGCTCGGCGTCATCGACTGGCACCGCATGACGAACCCGGACGACATCGCCTCGACCTCGGTCGCCTCGGCGGTCCTGGAGAAGACCTGGGGCAAGGGCGCCGCCGACACGGTGACCGTGCTGATCCTGATCACGGCCTTCGCCTCGGTCTTCACCGGCCTGCTCGGCGGCTCCCGGGTGCCCTACGACGCCGCCCGCGACCGGGTCTTCTTCCGCCCCTACGGGAAGCTGCACCCGAAGCACCGCTTCCCGATGCTGGGGCTCGCGACCATGGGCGTGATCACCGCGATCGGCTTCCTGATCGGCCGCCACACGGACCTCGCGACCCTGATCCAGCTGCTCACCACCGTGATGGTGATCGTCCAGGCGCTGGCCCAGATCGTGGCGCTCACGGTGCTGCGGCGCCGGCAGCCGGCCCTGAAGCGGCCGTACCGCATGTGGCTCTACCCGCTGCCGAGCATCGTCGCCTTCGCCGGCTGGTGCGTGATCTACGGCTACGCCGACCGGAACTCGCCGGGTCGTCACCCCATCGAGTGGTCCCTGGCCTGGCTCGCCCTCGGCTGCGTGGCGTTCCTGGTCTGGGCCCGGCTGGAGAAGGTGTGGCCGTTCGGGGCGAAGGAGGTCAGCGAGGAGTATCAGACCCCCGACGAAACGGTCGTGGTATAGCTTCGCGAGCACGCGTCAGCCTCGCCCGGCGGTCGACTCCCGCCGGGCGAGGCTTTTTTCATGGCCGATCCCAGGGGGATGCCTGCACGACGTCGAGGGCGCGACCCGCGGGCGGCCGGTCCGCCGGGCGGGCGCGCGGCGGGGCCGGTCCGCCGTCATCGGACCGGCCCCGCTCCTCCCTTCCAGAGGATGCCGCTGTGCCTAGGTCATAGGCGTCCGCTTGGCCGCCGAAGCGGCGCACACCAGCCCGAGGCAGAGGGCCAGCGCGCCGATGATGACGTTGTTGAGGATGACGCCCCTGTCGGGGCTGGTGCCGACCACCCAGGGGGCGATGATCATCCAGATGCCGATGGCGCACATGGCCCAGCTGAGGCCGTACATGCGCTCCGGCGCCCTGGTGAAGCCCAGTGCCAGCAGACCTATCGCGATGCCCATGATCAGGTTGTGGGCCACGAGGGCGGGCTGGCTCGCCGTGTAGTGGAGGATCCACGGGGACGCCGCGCAGTACAGACCGAGCAGGAACACCGGTCCGTCCACGAGCGCCACATCACGGCCGCCGAGCATGCGGGCGTAGCGCTCCCGCATCTCGGAGACATCGGGATGGCTGGCTATGTCACTTCTGCCGTGCGAGACGTTGGCCATGACTCGTCTCCTTTGACTTACAGGCCTGACCGCGTCTGGTGCGTGCGGTATACGCCGCTAGCAGACATTCTGCTCTTATTTCTTCCTTATGTGTAGCTAGGGGCCGGTGGACCGGCGGCCGATGCCCGTCCGCGTCGTCGGCATGTCCGCGGGGATGCGGGGCAACCGCACGACAAGGCGAGAGACCGACACGGAAAGTGCAGGGCCGCCATGGGTGCGAGGGTGCTGGAGCGTTTTCCCGCCGGGGCTCCCCGGGGTTCGTGGCCCGCCGAGGAGTACGCGGCGAGGTGCCGGGCCGAGGGCGGGCGGGCGACCGTGGTGATGGACCTCGGCACGGACGCCTTCCTGGTCGTCGTGCCCGGCTCGGACGACGGGTCCTGCGCCGCGGTGCCCGCGTCAGCCGGTCAGTGACTGCTCGGCCCAGATGGTCTTGCCCCGGTCGCCGTACCGCGTCCCCCAGTTCTGCGCGAGCTGGGTGATCAGGTAGAGACCGCGGCCGCCCTCGTCGGTGTCCTGGGCGCGCCGTACGTGCGGTGAGGTGCTGCTGCCGTCCGACACCTCGCAGATCAGGTTCCGGTCCCGGATCAGGCGCAGCGTGATCGGCGCACCGCCGTACCGCAGCGCGTTCGTCACCAGCTCGCTGACGATCAGCTCGGTGGTGAACGACGACTCCGCCAGCCCCCACCGCGCCAGCTGCCGCGCCGTGAGCTCCCGGGCCCGGCCGACCATTCTGTCCCGCGCCTCGATCTCCCAGGTGACATGGGAGTCCGGGGCCAGACCGGTCATCCGGGCCACCAGGACGGCCACGTCGTCCTGGTGGCCCGGCGGCAGCAGTTCGCGCACCAGCGTGTCGCACACCTCCTGCGGAGCGGCCGACACGGGCGTGCGGGAGAGGGTGGCACGCATCCGGCGCAGCCCGGTCTCGACGTCCTGCGCCCGTGACTCCAGCAGTCCGTCGGTGTAGAGGACCAGGAGGTCCCCGTCGTCCAGGGCGATCTCGCGCTCCTCGAACACGACACCGCCCAGGCCCAGCGGCGGGCCGCCTGGCAGGTCCACGAACTCGACGGCGCCGTCCGCCGAGACGACCGCCGGCGACGGATGGCCGGCGCGCGCCAGCCGGCACAGCCGCGACACCGGGTCGTACACCGCGTACAGGCAGGTCGCCCCCGTCACCAGGGACACCTCGTCGCCGCGCTCGTCGAGGAAGCGGCTCATCTGTTCGTCCAGGTGGGCGAGGAGCTCCACGGGGGACAGGTCGAGGTCCGCGAGGGTGCGTACGGCGCCGCGCAGCCGGCCCATGGTCACCGCCGACTGGAGACCGTGCCCGACCACGTCGCCCACCACGAGCGCCACCCGGGCCCCGGACAGCGGGATCACGTCGAACCAGTCACCGCCCAGCCCGGTGTGCTCGCTGGCCGGCAGGTAGCGGGACGCCGTCCGCACCGCCGACGGCGACGGCAGCCGCTGGGGGAGCAGGCTGCGCCTCAGGGTCCGGGCGGTCGTCCGCTCCCGGTGGTAGCGGCTCGCGTTGTCGACGCACACCGCGGTGCGGGTCACGATCTGCTCGGCGAGCAGCACGTCCTCGGGCTCGAACCGGCGGGGGCTGCGGGACCGCATGAAGACGGCGGTACCGAGGGCGACACCCCGGGCGAGCAGGGGGACGAGCAGCCAGGAGTGGACCTCCGGTCCGGCGCCCGGCACCGGACGGCCGCTGCCGCCCGGGGCCAGCTGCTCGTCCGCGAGGAGCACGGACTCGCCCTTCGCCAGGGCGTCGAGGAACGGCGAGCCGGGCACCGTCGCCGCCGTGTCCACCTCGCCCACCGGTACCGGCCGGGCCCCTGCCGTGTCCTCGGGTACTCCGCCGCAGGCGGCCCGGCGGAGCAGCGGGTGGCCCGGGGCCGTGTCGTCGGCGGGCTCCCGGTCGGCGAAGACGGAGTCCAGCAGGTCGACATGGCAGCTGTCGGCGAACCACGGCACCGCCACGTCGGCGAGTTCCCGGGCCGTCTGCCAGAGGTCCAGGCTGGTGCCGATCCGGGCGCCGGCCTCGTTGGCCAGGACCAGCCGCTCCCGCGAGCGGACCCGCTGGGTCACGTCGGTGACCACATGGGCCAGCGCGATCACCGTCCCGGACGCGTTCCTGAGCGGCAGGATGGACTCCGACCACACGTAGTCGTCCGGTGAACCGGGGACGGGACGGCCGACGACCTCGGTGTCGAGCAGGGCCTCGCCGGTCTCCAGCACCCGACGCTGCCGCTCCTCCAGGGCATCGAGGTCCAGCAGGCCGGGCGGGGCCATCTCGCGCATCGTGTGCCCGGTGAACGCGGTCTCCCGGAACACCCCGGCACGCCGCCGCCCGAGGTTCTGGGCGATGAACCGCAGCTGCGTGTCGAAGAGGTCGATGTGGAAGGGGATGTCGGTGAACAGCCCCTGCAACAGGGCGCGACCGAATTCGTACGTACGGTACGACTCCGCGCCCGTCCCCTGTACGAGCCACCGGACCTCGCCGTCCGCCGTGGTGAGGGAGCGCGCCCAGACCTGGACCTCGACCGGTTCCCCGTCGCGACCGCGCAGCACCAGCCGCTCCCGGCGGACCCCCGCCGCCCAGCGCCGCAGCAGGTGCGCGGCGTCGGCGGGGTCGTGCAGCAGCTCGTGCGCGGGCCGGCCGAGCAGCTCCCGGGCCGGCCGGCCGAGCAGCTGCTCGGCGCCCGGGCCCCAGGCCGCCAGCCGCCCCCGCGCGTCCAGCAGGACCTCGGCCTCGCCCCCGGGCTCGGGAAGCTCGCCCCGGCCGTAGAAGGTGATGTCGCGCATCCTCACCTCAGGCACAACCGTGCCGACTAGGGATGTGTGGGTTCATGGTGATTGCGCAACAAATGATACCTGGGCACGCGCTGCCCGCCCCAGATGCGCGGGGCGGCTGACGGATCCTTGACCGCCGCTGCGGCCTCCGCGATGCTGTGTTGCGAAACACGAGATGCGTGCCGTATAGGGCAACGTCTCGCCGCCTCTGTCAGTCGAGGAGTGGCCATGTCTCAGCAGGTCCGTGCCGTCGTCGCGCGGAGCAAGGGCGCCCCTGTCAGCCTGGAGACCATCATCGTGCCCGACCCCGGTCCGGGCGAGGCGGTGGTCAGGATCGAGGCCTGCGGGGTCTGCCACACCGATCTGCACTATCGCGAGGGCGGGATCAGCGACGACTTTCCGTTCCTGCTGGGGCACGAGGCGGCGGGGGTCGTCGAGGCGGTCGGCGACGGGGTCACCGACGTCGCGCCCGGTGACTTCGTGATCCTCAACTGGCGTGCGGTGTGCGGGAACTGCCGGGCCTGTCTGCGCGGCCGGCCCTGGTACTGCTTCAACACCCACAACGCGAAGCAGAAGATGACTCTGACCGACGGCACGGAACTCTCGCCCGCCCTCGGGATCGGCGCCTTCGCGGAGAAGACGCTGGTGGCGGCCGGGCAGTGCACCAAGGTCGACCGGCGTGCGTCGGCGGCGGCCGCGGGACTGCTGGGCTGCGGGGTGATGGCGGGCATCGGCGCCGCCCTCAACACGGGCGCCGTCGGCCGCGGCGACACCGTCGCGGTCATCGGGTGCGGAGGCGTCGGTGCCGCCGCGGTCCTCGGCTCGAACCTGGCGGGCGCGGGGCGGATCATCGCCGTGGACATCGACGACCAGAAGCTGGAGACGGCACGCAGGCTGGGCGCCACCCACAGCGTGAACTCGCGCGAGAGCGACGCGGTCGAGGCGATCCGGGAGCTGACCGGCGGTTTCGGCGCCGACGTCGTCATCGAGGCGGTCGGCCGCCCGGAGACCTACCGGCAGGCGTTCTACGCCCGTGACCTGGCCGGCACGGTCGTGCTGGTCGGCGTCCCGACCCCGGAGATGAAGCTCGAACTGCCGCTGCTCGACGTCTTCGGCCGCGGCGGCGCGCTCAAGTCGTCCTGGTACGGCGACTGTCTGCCCTCCCGGGACTTCCCGATGCTCATCGACCTGCACCTGCAGGGGCGGCTGCCGCTGGACGCCTTCGTCACCGAGACCATCCAGCTCGACGAGGTCGAGAAGGCCTTCGAGCGGATGCACCAGGGCGACGTGCTGCGTTCGGTGGTGGTGCTGTGATGACCACGCGCATCGAACGCCTCGTCACCTCCGGGCAGTTCACCCTCGACGGCGGCACCTGGGACGTCGAGAACAACGTCTGGATCGTCGGCGACGAACGGGAAGTGATCGTCATCGACGCCGCCCACGACGCCCAGGCCATCGCCGCGGCGGTCGACGACCGCGTCCTGAAGGCGATCGTCTGCACCCACGCCCACAACGACCACATCGACGCGGCGCCCGCCCTCGCCGACCTGACCGGCGCCAAGATCTGGCTGCACCCCGACGACCTGCCGCTGTGGAAGCTCACCCACCCCGACCGTGACCCCGACAACCACCTGTCCGACGGGCTGGTCATCGAGGCCGCGGGCGCCGACCTGACCGTTCTGCACACGCCCGGCCACGCGCCCGGCGCCGTCTGCCTCTACGACCCGGGTCTGGGCGCCGTCTTCACGGGCGACACCCTCTTCCAGGGCGGCCCCGGCGCGACCGGACGGTCGTACTCGCACTTCCCGACGATCATCGACTCCATCCGGGACAAGCTGCTCACCCTCCCGCCGGAGACGAAGGTCCTGACCGGGCACGGCGACTCGACCACCATCGGCGCCGAGGCGCCCCAGCTGGCGGAGTGGATCGCCCGCGGCCACTGAGGCTGCTGCGGGAGAACGTGAGGCCGGACCGAGTCGGCCTCACATCTCCGCCGGCAGCGGCAGCCGCCCGGAGTGGCCGGGCGGCAGCGCCAGATCCTCCCGCACGGCCGCGTAGTAGCGGTCGCGTCCGTCCCGCTGCCGGTCCAGCAGTATCCGCCACGCCGCGGGATCCCGTCGCCCCTCCCGCAGGAACCGCTCCATCTCCATGACCGTGACGACCCACTCCTGGGCCTTGCCGACCACCGTCGGACTGCCCAGCATGATGAGCTTCTCGCCGTGCGGATCACGGGCCAACTGGGCCTCGGCCAGCAGGGGTTCGGCCTCCTGCGGGGAGAGCGGGTGGGGATGCGGGTCGTTGCCCAGATGGGCCGCCACCCGGTAGTCGACGGAGACGGTCCTCTTCAGCGCCTGCGCCCATTCCGCGTACACGGCCAGCCGCCGCTCGTCCCAGCGCGCCTCCTGCTCCCGCCGGAACCGCACCCGGTCGCCCCGCACCACCGCGAGATACGAACCGAGCGCGCCGATCACGACGCCGATGAGGGCCGGGAGTTGCTGCAAGAACGAGGACATGTGCGCACGCTATCTGTCCTGTTGATCGTCCGACCCGTACGGTCGTCGTCATGACCGGACCCGATCGCTTTGCCGGACACGGAGTTCTCGTCACGGGGGCGGCCCGCGGCATCGGTGCGGCCGTCGCCCGCCGGCTGGCCGAGGAGGGCGCCCGGGTGCTGGCGACCGACCGGGACCTGCCCGAGGCGGAGCGGACGGCGGCCGCGTTGCGCGAACAGGGCCTGGCGGTCACGGCGTTCGCCTGCGACGTCGCCGACCGGGACTCCGTGGCGGCCGCCGTCGCCCGTGCCGTCGAGACCTTCGGCGCCCTCGACGTCCTGGTGAACTGCGCCGCGCACTGCACCCCCGACGTGCCTCTCTTCGAGGACCAGCCGGACGACGGGTGGGAGGCGGACCTCGACATCACGCTCACCGGGGTCCACCGCTGCTGCCGCGCCGCCCTTCCGCACCTGGCGGCCTCGGGCCGGGGCGCGATCGTGAGCATCGGTTCCGTCAACGCCGAGGCGGACTTCGGGAACCACGCCTACAGCGCCGCCAAGGCTGGTCTCGGCTCGCTGACCCGCACCCTGGCCGGGCACGCTGCCGCCCGCGGGGTGCGGGTCAACCTGGTGGAGCCGGGCACGGTCCGCACCTCGGCCTGGGCGGGCCGGGAGGACGAACTCGCCGCCCTGCGGCCGCTCTACCCGCTCGGCCGGATCGGCGAACCGGAGGACGTCGCCGCGGCCGTCGCCTTCCTCGCCTCCCGCGACGCCGCCTGGATCACCGGCACCACCCTTCGCGTCGACGGCGGACTCACCGCTGTCAACAGCGGGTTCCATGCGGCACTGCGGCCGCACCGGGAGGCCCGGCGCGGGTCAGAGAGCCGCTGAGGCGGTCGCGAGCGCGGCCAGCACGCGCCGGGTGTCGTCCTCGGTGGTCCGCCAGTTGCTGAAGGCCGCCCGCAGCGCCGGCACCCCGCCGTACACCGTCGGTGTCAGGAACGCCTCGCCGGACGCGGCGACCGCACGGGCCAGGGCGGCCACCCGCTCCTGCGTGGGCTTCTCGGCGAGGGTGAAGCAGACCACGTTGAGCCGGACCGGGGCGAGCAGGCGCAGGGCGGGCAACTCCCCGATGCCGGAGCCGAGGCGGCGGGCCTCGGTGACATTGCGCTCGACGATCTCGCGGTGCCCGTCCCGGCCGTACGCCGTCAGCGCGAACCAGACCGGCAGCGCCCGCATCCGGCGGGAGTTCTCCGGGGTGAGGTGCACGAAGTCCGGGGTCTCGGTGGGCGGGCCCAGGTACGGGGAGTCGTTGTGGAAGACGGCCACCTGGAGGTCGCGGCGGCGGGTGAACTGGACGGCGGCGTCGTAGGGGACGTTGAGCCACTTGTGCAGGTCCACACAGACCGAGTCGGCCGCGTCGAGACCGGCGACGAGCGGGGCGTGGGCGGGGGAGAGGGCGGCGAAGGCACCGAACGCGGCGTCCACGTGCAGCCAGAAGCCGTACCGCTCGCGGAGGGCGGCGATCGCGCGCAGATCGTCGAAGTCGACGGTGTTCACCGTGCCCGCGTTGGCGACGACGATCGCGGGCCGCCCGTCAAGACCGGCCAGCGCCGCCTCCAGCGCGGCCACGTCCACCGCCTCCCGGCCGCCGGGCAGCAGCGGCACCCGGCGCAGCCGGTCCCGTCCGATGCCGAGCACCGACAGCGCCTTGCCGATGCTGGAGTGCGGGCTGCCGGAGAGCACCTCGACCGGGCCGAGCGCGGCGGACCCCGCCCGGGAGACGTCCACCCCGAGCCGCTCGCCGAGCCACTCCCGGGCGATCGCCAGGCCGACCGTGTTCGACATCGTGGCGCCGGTCACAAAGGCTCCGCCGTGCGCCTCGCCGAGCCCGAACAGCCTGGCCAGCCACTCCACGGTCTCGCGCTCCAGGGCGGCCCCCCAGGAGCCGGTGTCCCCGGACAGGTTCTGGTCGTAGGCCGAGGTCAGCCAGTCGCCGGTGAGGGAGGCGGGCGTCACACCGCCGGTGACGAAACCGAGGTAGCGTGGCCCGGCCGAGGCGGACATTCCCGGCGCCCACCGCTCGGCGAACCGGGCCAGCGCGCCGGTACCGCCCTCCCCCCGCTCGGGCAGCGGCGCCCGCGACGGTGCGGGCGCGAGCGCGGCCACCGGCCGCTCGGCCGAACCGGCCACCGCCCGGGCGGCCATGTCACGGGCGGACTGGAGAAGTTCCGGAAGCCGGGCGAGATCGTCGGCGAGTGCGGGGTCCATGAACCGCACACTAGGTCGGCCACGACGCTGTGGCGCGGTCCACTTCCGGGTAGGTGGACCGATGCCGGCATGGGCGTTGGCGACGGCCAAGTCAACCGTTTCGTCACAGCCTGACCCGGGCTACAACCAAAGCCGCGCATCGGCCGGTCCAGTACGACGAGACCACAGGACAGGAAAAGGAGACAGACATCACATGGGGGATATAAGCAGACGAAGTGCCGTCATCCTCGGTGTCACCGGACTGGTGGCGCCGCTCACGCTCGCCCTCACCTCCGCTCCCGCGCAGGCCGCGAGCTGCACCACGCAGGCCGGGCCGTACCAGAAGCAGGTGGAGAAGTTCCTCGGGCGGCCGGTCGACGGCAAGCAGTCCACCGCCGACTGCAAGGCGATCCAGGCGTTCCAGAACAAGCACGGCATCACGCCCGCCGTCGGGTACGCGGGTTCCGTCACCTGGGGCGTGATGGACCTGATGAACAAGCAGAAGGCCGTCGGGAACGACCCCAACAAGGACGGCACGTGCCCGACGAACAAGGGGCGCATCGCCTGCGTCAACCTCACGCTCCAGCTGAGCTGGATCCAGGACGGCAGCAGGCTGGTCTACGGCCCGGTCCCGGTCCGCACCGGCCGTGACGGCTTCGAGACCCGGACCGGTCTGAAGAAGATCTACTGGCGTGACATCGACCACGTCTCGTCCGTCTACAACGTGCCGATGCCCTACAGCCAGTTCTTCGACGGCGGCCAGGCCTTCCACTCGGTGAATCTCAGCATGTGGAACCCGCCGGGCTCGCACGGCTGCGTCAACATGACGCCCACCGTCGCCAAGAAGTACTGGTCGCTGCTGAAGACCGGGGACGACGTCTTCGTGTACGGCCGCAAGCCGGGCACCTGACGGCACCCGGCCCCGGCCGGCGGCTGCGGCTCAGCTCTCCGGGGCGTCCCCGAAGTCCGGGATCTCCAGCCTGGCCCCACCCTGCCGCGCGGACTCGTGCGCGATGATGCCCGGCAGGGTGTAACGGGCGGCGACCCACGCGTTGACCGTCGGCAGAGCGCGCGTGTTGACGGCGGTCGCGAAGTCGTCCACCAGGAAGTGGTGGCTGCCCTCGTGTCCGTTGTGCAGCGTGTCGAACTCGCGCGGCAGCCGGGCCCGGTCGTGCACCGGTGCGGACCCGGAGGTGAACGCGGCCCGCAGCTCCGGCGCGATGTGCTGGAGCGAGGGGTCGTCGGGGGACATGGTCGGCTTGGGTTCGAGCAGCTCGCTGATGTCCTGGACACCCTTCTTGTCCTGCCACAGCGCCACCGTCGCCAGCTGTTCCATGCTGGCCTCGGTCCCGAAGAACCGGAAGCGTGATTCGCGGATGTGCGACGGGTAGCCCACCCGCCGGAACTCGTTGGTGCGGAACGAGCCGCCGCCGGCCACCTCGAACAGCGCGGTCGCGTTGGAGATGTCGTTGCCGAACTGGCTGACGTCCTTGTCGAAGACGCCGTCGCCGCGGTCGTCGGTGACGCCGATCGCCGACACGCTCACCGCGTGGGTCTGCCAGGCGCCGAGCACCCCGCCCACCGCGTGCGTGGGATAGAGCAGCGGGGGGTAGCTGGCGGTCGCCTTCCAGTTCTCGCCGCCGCTGTAGCGGTAGGCGTCGTAGAAGCCGAGGTCCATGTCGTGGACGTAGTCGCCCTCGGCGTAGAAGAGCCGCCCGAAGGCGCCCTCGGCGATCTGGTTGCGGGCGTGCACGGTGGCCGGGTTGTACTGGCTGGTCTCGCCCATCATGTAGGTCAGGCCGGTCGCCTTGACCGTGTCGATGATCGCGGCGATCTCCTCGGTCGTGATCGCCATGGGGACCGCCGAGTACACGTGCTTGCCGGCGTTCAGGCCCGCCAGGACCAGCGGGCCGTGCGTCCAGCGCTGGGTGAAGATCGCTACCGCGTCGACGTCGGACTCCAGCATGGCCTCGTACGACGGGAAGGTGCCCGCCAGACCCTGGGCGGCGGCGAGCCTCTCCGCCCGCTCGGGCAGCAGGTCGGTGACGTACACGTCGCCGACCCCGGGATGGGCCTGGAACAGAGTGGCGAACTGGCCGGAGAACTGTCCGGCGCCGACGATGCCGAGTGAGAAAGTCATGGGGGTTACTTTTGCTGCGGAAGAATCTTGCCGTCAAGGGGCGGAAGGAAGTCGGAAAGGTGTGAGGAGGGCGCTTATGCGGCGCACCCGGCGCACAGTAGGGTGGCTTGGTTGCTTCAACTCCGGAAGAAAAGGAATGCCGTGACCGACTGGCTGCCGCTGAGCCCCGCGGAGCGCTCCGTGGCGATCGAGGTGCTCGTCCACGGCCCGCTGTCGCGTACCGAGCTGGCCCGCCGGCTGAACCTCTCCCAGGGCAGCCTCACCCGCCTCACCAAGCCGCTCATCGAGTCCGGCCTGCTCGTCGAGGCCCCCTGGGCGGGCGCCCCGGCGGAAGCGCGGCAGGGCCGCCCCTCGCAGCCGCTCGGCGTGGTCGCCGAATCCCGGTCCTTCCTCGGCTTCAAGATCACCGACGAGATGGTCTACGGCGTCGTCACCAGTCTCAGGAGCGATATCGTCGCCCGCCTCGACCGGCCGCTCACCGGCCATGACCCCGAGTACGTCGCCGACCTGCTGGCCGCGATGACGGCCGAGCTGGCCGGCCGGCACCCCGCCGTCGCGGGCATCGGCATCGGCGTCGGCGGGTTCGTGCGCGAGTACGCGGTGGTCGGCGAGTCGCCCTACCTGTCCTGGCGGGACGTTCCGCTGGCCGGGCTGGTCCGGGAGCGCACCGGGCTGCCGGTCGTCGTGGAGAACGACGTGGCCGCCCTGGTCGAGGCCGAGACCTGGTTCGGCGCCGGACGCGGGCTGGACCGCTTCGTCGTGCTCACCATCGGCGCCGGCATCGGCTACGGCCTGGTGCTCGGCGGCCGTCGGGTCCCCTGTGCCGAGGAGGACCGCGGCTTCGGACGGCACTGGATCATCGACCCGCAGGGCCCGCTCACTCCGCAGGGCGAGCGCGGCAGCGCCGTGTCGCTGCTCACCATCCCCAGCATCCGCTACCAGGTCCGCGCCGCCACCGGCCGGGACGCGTCGTACGAGGAGATCCTGGCGGCCGCCGCCGCGCGCGAGCCGATGGCCGCACGGGTGATCGGCGAGGCCGGCCGGGCGCTGGGCACCCTGCTCGCGCAGATCGCCAACTTCGTCATGCCGCAGAAGATCCTGCTCGCCGGGGAGGGGGTCGGCCTGATGGAGGTGGCCGGCGACGCGGTGCGGGACATGATCCGCACCCACCGGCATCCGCTTGCCGCCCCGATCAACCTGGAGACCAAGGTCTCCGACTTCCACGACTGGGCGCGCGGCGCCGCCGTGCTGGCCATCCAGGTGCTGGTGCTCGGCCGGACCGGCGGCTGAACTGCCGTTACCGCCCGCCGGGGCGCTGTCACGCGGCACTGTCACGGGGCACCGAACTCCCGCCTGTGCTGGACACATTGACGTGATGAGTAACACGGTCCGATATATCCCTATCGGTCGTACTTACTCACGGCGCCTTCACCTCGTCCGGCATATGCTCACACCATGTCCACCACTGTTGAAGCCGTCACCGAGCGATCGGCCGACGAGGTCAACGAGGAGATCCGGGCCCTGTGGCTCCGGTCGGGCGGGACACTGAGCACCGAGCAGCGCGAGGAGTACCAGCGGCTCGTCCTCGAATGGGCGGCGGCAACCCCGTAGCGGCCGGACCAGGCGGCCCGACCGCCCGTCCCGGGCACCCGCAGCGGACGGGTGCCCTTCTCCTGATCTCTTAGGACCTCGCGCGGCGGACCGCTCCGTCCCCCGTCAGCCCCAAGTGGCCGAGTAGTAGCGCTGGTAGGCTTTGCGGTCCTGCTCCGAGCGGATGAACCGGGTCCCGACCAGCGCGATCAGACTGCCCCCGACCACCAGCAGGCCCGGCCCGATGTTTCGGGTGTCCGTGAGCCGGGCGATCAGACTGGTCTCCTCCCCGGTGACCGGCGCCGTGGAGCCCGGCGTGGCCGTGCTCGGCGCGATGGCGCTGTGGTTGGCTGACGCCGACGGCGCCGGCGCGGCGCTCTGGCCCCCGGCGGCCTGCTTCGTCACGATCAGCTGGACGTTCAGCGCGGCCATCGCCCGCGTCACCGGCTGGAAGAACGTCACCCCGCCCGTGGTGCAGTCACCGCTGCCGCCCGAGGTCATCCCCAGCGCAATGCCGTTGGAGAACAACGGGCCGCCGCTGTCGCCCGGTTCGGCGCACACATTGGTCTGGATGAGCCCGGTGACCGTGCCCTCGGGGTAGTTGACGGTCGCGTTGAGCGCGGTCACCGTGCCGTCGTGCAGACCGCTGGTGGAGCCGCTGCGGAACACCTTCTCCCCGACCGTCGCATCGGCCGCCCCGGTGATCCGCACGCCCTGGCCGTTGCCGATCGCGACCACGTCCGCGTTGTCACCGGCCTTCCCGGACGCGTACTGGATCAGCGAGAAGTCGTTGCCCGGGAACTGCGTGTTGATCGTGGTGCCCAACTGCTGGTTGCCCTGGCTGTCGTCGAACCAGATGGTGTTGGCGGGACCGCAGTGACCGGCGGTGAGGATGAAGTCGGTGGTCCCGTTGGTGACGTTGAACCCCGCCGAGCAGCGGCCGCCCGTCGACAGGATCGGCTGCGCCCCGTTGAGCCGGGTGGTGAACTTCCCCTCGGAGCGCTGCATCTGCACGAAACTGCCGATGCCCGCGGCGACCCGCTTCAGGTCCGACCAGTCGGAGGAGGAGACCGTGCTGTCCGCCTCCACCATCACCTGGTTGGTCTTGTAGTCCACCGCCCACGCGGTGCCGGCCACCCGCGGTGCCGCCTTCAGCGTGGCGGTGGCCGCCTTGAGCTCGTTCATGCTGTGCGACACCATCTTGGGCTCGGCGCCCGCCTTCTTCACCGTCGCCGCGGCCTGTGCGTCGGTCACCGCGACCACCGGCCTGCCGTCGGCGCCGATCCAGCTGCCCGCCGTACGGGCCGTGCCGAGCTCGCCCACCAGCGCGGCACCGGTGTTGCCGGCCTCGGTCGCGGAGCCGGAACTGAACGGGACGGCGGACGTGCCGGGAGTCTCGCTCGCCATGGCCGTGGTGACCATCGCGCCTCCCAGAAGGAGTCCGCCGACCGCCGCCAGCTGTGTCCCCCGCCGGACGACCCGTCGTCGTGCGTGCCTCATCCATGGCTCCCGAACCCCGAACGCGCGGTGCCTGCACCGCGGGGCCCTCCGGTCGTCGAGCGCCCTGCATTCCATACGTGGGCGGCCCGCGGGGTGTTCACGGCGTTGGTGATCTTTACGATCCCGTGGCAGTACGGCCCGGCCGCACGCCTCGTTCCGGTGCCGGCCACGGCCGCCTATCTTGATCCCATGGCCAGCATCCAGGAGAATCCGGGCGAACCGAACCCGCTGCGCGCCCTCACCCTCGACCGGCTGCGATGTCGTACCAGCATGAAATGGCGCACCTACCCCGAGGACGTGCTCCCGGTCTGGGTCGCCGAGATGGACGTGCCGCTCGCCGCGCCGGTCGTCCGCGCGGTCACGGCGGCGATGGAACTCGGGGACACCGGCTACCCGGCGGGCACCGCCTACGCCGAGGCGCTCGCCGCGTTCGCGGCGAAACGCTGGGGCTGGGACGGGCTCGACCCGGCCCGCACCGCGATCGTCCCCGACGTGATGCTCGGCGTGGTCGAGATGCTCCGGCTGGTCACCGGGCCCGGCGACCCGGTGGTGGTCAACTCGCCGGTGTACCCGCCGTTCTACCAGTTCGTCGGCCACCTGGACCGGCGGGTGGTGGAGGCCCCGCTCGGCGTCGGCGGGCGGATCGACCTCGACGTGCTGGAGGCGACGTTCCGCGGGCTGGGCGGGGTGCGGGCCGGCTATCTGCTGTGCAGCCCCCACAACCCGACCGGCACCGTGCACACCGCCGCCGAGCTCGCCGCCGTCACCGCCCTCGCCGAGCGGTACGGCGTCCGGGTCGTCGCCGACGAGATCCACGCCCCGCTGACGGCCCCGGGCGTCGGCTTCGTCCCCTATCTGAGCGTGCCGGGCGCGGACCGCGGACTGGCGCTGATGTCCGCGTCCAAGGCCTGGAACCTCGCGGGCCTCAAGGCCGCGCTCGCCCTCGCCGGACCCGGCGCCGCCGCCGACCTCGCCCGCCTGCCGGAGGAGGTCAGCCACGGTCCGAGCCATGTCGGCGTCATCGCCCACACGGCCGCCCTGACCGACGGCACGGCCTGGCTCGACGCCCTGCTCGCCGGCCTCGACGAGAACCGGCACCTGCTCGCCGGCCTGCTCGACCGCCATCTGCCCGGCATCCGGTACCAGCCCGGCGAGGCCACCTACCTCGCCTGGCTCGACTGCCGTGCGCTCGGCCTGGGCGAGGACCCGGCCGAGTTCTTCCTGGAGCGCGGCCGGGTCGCCGTGAACTCCGGCATCCCCTTCGGGACGGGCGGCGCCGGGCACGTACGGTTCAACCTCGCCGCGTCGCCCGAGGTGATCACGGAGGCGGTACGGCGGATGGCGGCGGCGCTCGGGTGAGGCGCGGCCGTCCGGCTGCCATCATGGCCGTATGCGTGTGCTGATACCGCTTCCCGACCGGGACTTCGACGTGACCGAGGTGGCCGTGCCCTGGCGGGAGCTGACCCGGGCCGGCCATCAGGTGGTGTTCGCCACCGAACGCGCCGGAACCCGGCTCGCGGCCGACCCGCGGCTGCTCACCGGCGTCCTGTTCGGGCAGCTCGGCGCCGCCGACGAACCCCGGCGCTGGTACGAACAGCTCACCGCCGCACCGGAGTTCACCGCCACCGTGGCCTGGGCCGACCTCGACGTCACCGGGTTCGACGGGCTGCTGCTGCCCGGCGGACACGCGCCCGGCATGCGCCAGTACCTCGGCTCGCCCCAACTCCGGGACCAGGTGGGGAAGTTCTGGGCGCTCGGGCGCCCGGTCGGTGCGATCTGCCACGGCGTCCTCGTCCTCGCCCGCACCCTGGACCCGGCCACCGGGCGCAGCGTCCTGTCCGGCCGCCGCACCACCTGCCTGCCCAAGTACATGGAGCGCACCGCCTACTTCACCACCGCCTGGCGCCTGGGCCGCTACTACCGGACCTACTCCGCCTACGTCGAGGACGAGGTGCGCGCCGCCCTCGCCGACCCGACCGGCCAGTTCGAGCGCGGCCCTCGCGAGCTCACCCGGCGCGGCACCGCGAGCGACGACAGCCCTGCCTTCGTCGTCGAGGACGGCGGCTATCTTTCGGCGCGCTGGCCGGGCGACGCGTACCTTTTCGCCCGGAAGTACCTCGACCTGCTCGGCCGGTGTTCGGATGCGTGAGCGCCGCTGCCATGGCCGGAGTGCGCCGTCGTTCGGCTGCGGCGCCGTGGTGGCTGGTCACGCAGTTCCCCGCGCGCCTTCGGGGCGCGCTACGGTGCCGAACTCCGTCTAGACTCCGGGCATGGACGACACCACCGGCACGGCGGCCCTCGACCGGCTCGGCGCCGGCAAGTACCTGCTGGTCACCAGCTACCGCAAGGACGGCACCCCGGTCCCCACCCCGGTGTGGGTGGTGCGGGACGGGGACACGCTCGGCGTCTGGACGATCGCCGACTCCTGGAAGGTCAAGCGCATCCGCCGCCGCGCCGATGTCAAGGTCGGCCCCTGCGACCTGCGCGGCGGCCCGACCGGGGACCCGGTCCCGGCGACCGCGGAGATCACCGACGCGGCCACCACCGCCCGCTACCGCGCCCTCATCGCCCGCAAGTACGGCCTCACCGGCCGCCTCACCCTCCTCGGCAGCCGCCTCCGCCGCGGCCTCGACGGCACCGTCGGCATCCGGGTCACCCTGACGCCCTGACATCCGGAGCGAGACGTCCAGAGCGAGACGTCCGGCCCGGTGCTACTCGACTCCGGGCGGTACGACCGTGGCGTGGTGGTAGTACATCCGCCAGCCGCTCCGCGCATCGCGAAAACGCCACAGGGAGCTGTGCCGGGAGCGGCGGTCGCCGAGGCGGGCCTCGAAGGTCGCCTGCACCAGACCCGGAGCGAGAAGGACACCGGTCATGCCCGACGGCTCGTACCACGGGCCGTCCTTCGACGCACCCGGCCTGTCCGGCAGTTCGGCGAGCACCTGTTCACCGGTGAACCTCCGGCCGGACGCGCCCACCTGGGCCGTCTCATCGTCCATCGGGCCATCCTGGCGCAGCGAACCGGGCAAGGGGCAACCGGATTTCCGACTGTCAGGTCCAGGCGCGGTACGGCTCGTCGAGGAGTTGGAAGACCGGCTCGCCGCGCACCGGGTCGCGGGTGGTGGAGAGCTTGACGCGGTCACCGCTGTGGATGCCGATCGGCGGGCCCATGACCCGGCCCCGTACGACGAATCCCTCGGCCATCTCGATCAGGGACACATTGCGCGCCGCGGGCGTGTTGCGGTGCACCACCGTCGAGTGGCGGACCGTGCCGGTGCCCTCGCTGTGCTCCGTCCGCAGCTCGCTGCACTGGCACACCGGACACAGCAGCCGGTGGTACATCGCGGTGCCGCACCAGGTGCAGCGCTGGTAGACGATGGCGTCCTTGGCACGGTCCACGGGCACGGGGTCGAGAACGCCCGTCGCGAATCCGACCGCCGACTGCGCGGCGCTCGTCGAGTGGTGGTACACGCTGGTCAACTCCCTGCGCTCGCCCGGAATCCCGCGTGTCCGGACCCGGCCGGGCACGCCTGTGCCCGGTCCGCGGTGCCACCGTGCACGCCGACAGCGTATGGCACTCAGTGTCAGTCGTAAAGGCACTGCGTACCCCAAAAATGGGTTCTTCGGATCGCTCGGCGGATCCGCTCAGGCGCGCCCGAACGCGGTCTCGATCTCCTGCACCACCCGCCACAGCGGGGCGTCGCGCCGCGAGACGAGGACGACCACGTCGTCCGGGTGCTCCACCGGGCCGCCGAACAGGGCCGCCGGTCCCGCCTCGCCCGGAGCGGGCCCGGCGGGACCGGCGGGCCGGGCGCCGAACGCGGCCTGCACGTACCCGAGCGCGTGGTCGACCGTCTCCTCCGCGTCGCTCCGCCCCTGCGAACGCAGCCAGGAGCGGAGCGCGTTGTTGTGCGCCGCGACCACGGCCGCCGCGACGACGTCCGCCCGCAGCGTCCCGTCCGGGCGGCCGGCGTACCGGCCCCGCAGGTACTCGGCGAGCGCCCGCTCGTAGCGCCACACCACCGACAGCTCGTACGCCCGCAGCCCCGGTACCTGCTTGGTGAGCCGGTAACGCTGCACGGAGAAGGTGGGGTTCTCGGCGTACATCCGCAGCACCAGCCGGGCCGCGTCGCATACCCGCCGCACCGGCTCGCACTCCGGGGCGCCCGACGCCAGGAACGCGGTCATGTCGGCCAGGCACCCCTCGTGGTCGGGGAAGACCACGTCCTCCTTGGAGGGGAAGTAGCGGAAGAACGAGCGCCGCCCGACCCCCGCGAGGGCCACGATGTCGTCGACGGTCGTCTGCTCGTAGCCGCGCTCCAGGAAGAGCCGGAAGGCCGCCGCGACCAGGGCGTCCCGCATGGGCGGCTTGGCGGTCGGTGCCGCGCTGCTGGAGCTCATGGACGCGAACGTAGCACTCCGCCGGGCTCATGGCACTCAGTGCACGCCAGTGGGGGACTGAGTGCTCTTGTCACTGTCCCCCGGTCCACTCGGGGTCCCGGGCTGAACCGGTGGGCCGGTCCTCGCGTATGTGTTCTCGGGGATCGCGGACTCCTGTGCCCGCGGGACGTGGAAGGGGAGCACTGTGTCGACACCGCCCGACCGTGAACAGCCGCACCGCGGACCGGTCCTGGAACCGGTCCGGGTCCTGCGGCCCCGTCGGCTCGACACCCTCGCGGAGCTGATGCGCGAGTTCCACGAGGGGACGGAGGCCGAGGCGAGGGCGAAGGCGGCGAAGAGCCGGGGTCCCGCGGACTTCGAGTCCTTCGACCCGGCCGACCGCTTCGATGCCGGCACGGAGGACGAGACCCAGGAGCTGCCGCCCGTCACCTCCGGCCCGCCCCGTGCCTTCGGCTTCGGGCCGGGACTGCGCCGGGCCGCCGTCGTGGTGGCCGTGGGCGCGGCCGCCCTGGTCGGCTTCGGCTGCGCCCTGCTGCTGCCCGGCCGGGCGGACACCGCCGAGGCCGCCCAGCCGTCCGCGCCCGCCACCACGGCACCGGCCACCACCCCGCCGGCCTCCGACACCTCCACCGACCCCGACGGCGCCGGCACCCTCCGCCAGGGCGACTCCGGACCCCAGGTGGTCGAGCTGGAACAACGCCTCCTGCGCATCCCCGACGTCTACCGCGACGGCTCCACCAGCGGCACCTACGACGCGGCACTGACCGCCGCCGTGGAACGCTTCCAGGTCTGGTACGGCATCAGCGGCGACGAACGCGGTGTCTACGGCGACGACACCCGCCGCTCGCTGGAGTCCCGCACCAGCCTTTCCGACGGCTGACGCCCCGGTCACTCCTCGCCGGCCGTCGGCACCCGGATGTCCAGCACACACACGTCGTCGCGCCGTTCGCCCGACAGCATCGCGGTGAGCAGGGCGTCCAGGGCGGCGGGGCCCACGGCGAGGGCGGCCCGGGCCAGGCGGTCCAGGCCCACCTCGATGTCCTCGCCGGGCCGTTCGACCAGGCCGTCGGTGTACAGCAGCAGGCGGTCGCCCGGTTCCAGCCGGAACTCGGCGGACTCGTAGACCGGATCCGCGCACGCGCCGAGCAGCATGCCCGCCGGACGGTCGAGGAAACGGGCCTCGCCGCCGCGTACCAGCAGGGGCGGCGGGTGACCCGCCTGGGCCCAGGCGAGACGCCGTTCGGCGGGTTCGTAGCGGGCGAGCACCAGCGTCGCGGTGGACTGGCTGTCGCGGGTGTGCAGGAGCAGGAAGTTGAGCCGGGCCAGCGCACCGGTCACGGACGAACCGGTGGTCACCATGCCCTTCGCGGTGAACCGCAGCTGGGCCATGGTCGCCACCGCGTCGACGCCGTGCCCCGCCACGTCGCCGACCACGAACAGCGCGGCCTCGTCGGGCAGTTCGATGGCGCTGAACCAGTCGCCGCCGACGTGCACCCCCGCCTGGGCGGGCAGATAGGCCACCTCGACCCGCAGCCCGCGCAGCCGCACCGGCTTGCTGGGCAGCGGCAGCAGCGCGTGCTGGAGCCGGGCGGCCAGCGCACGCTCGGCCTCCAGGACGCCGCGCTGCATCAGGATCGCCCGCTCGCTGTCCAGCAGGGCCAGTTCGGCGCTGCGCTGCGCGGTGAGGTCCTGTACGAAGCCGTGCACCTCGACCACCGTGCCGTCGGGCGCGGTCACCGCCTCCGCGACGGCCCGCAGATGCCGTACGGCGTTCCCCGACCTGATCCGGAACGGGACGTCGAACGGGCGGCCGGTGCGGGTGAGTTCGGCGACGGCGCGGGCCAGCGCATGGGCGTCCTCGGGCAGCACCAGGTCCGGCAGCAGGTCCAACGGGACCGCCCCGCGCCTCGGATCGCGGCCCAGGATGGTGTACACCTGGGACGACCAGTGGATCTGACGGGTCACCAGGTTCCAGTTGGCCCAGCCGAGGTTGCCCAGCCGCTGCATGTCGGCCAGCCGCTGTTCCTGGCGCTCCTCCGTGTCGTGCCGCAGCCAGGTCACCAGCAGCCCGTCGCCGAGCCGCGTGGCGCGCACCGAGTAGGTGCCGGTCACGGTCACCCCGCCGACGACCTCCTCGTAACCGAACGGCTCGCCCTCGTACGGCTCTCCGCCGAGCGCCTTCAGATACCCCTGCCACAGCGATTCGCCGGCCACGGAGGGGTAGCTCTCCAGGATGCGCGAGCCCACCAGTTCATGGCCGGTGCGGCCGAGGATGTCGACGGCGTCCGGGGTGGCCGCCTCGATGCGGTAGTCCTCCACCTCGCCGGTGGCGGTGCGCAGCGCGGCCAGCAGGACGGTCGCTCCCGGCAGCGCGTCCAGTACCGACTGCACCGTCCGGGAGAAGGCCGGGGCCGTCGGCTCGGCGGGGGTGCCAAGGGCCGTGAACCGGCCGGCGCACAGCCGGGCGACGGCCCGCAGCAGCTCACGGTCCGCACGCCGGAAGGCGGCATCGGTCCGGCGCAGCACCCCGAGGACCACCTCGGCCGTGCGCTCCGCCGGGACCGGCAGCCAGGCCCGGGACTTCCAGCGCGCGGTCGGTTCGCCGACGAGCTGGAAGTCCTGCCGGTCCGCGGCGAAGTGCTCCAGCCAGAGCGGTTCACCGGCCTTGAGCGCCGCCAGCGGGGCGAAACCCGCCAGCGGCGGTACGTGGTGCCACTGCGCGGCGAGGGTCGCGTCGACGCCGGCGTATCCGATGAGTTCCAGCCCGTCGCCGGGGAGCCGCCGGTACAGCAGGACCGCGTCGGCGTCGGTCTCGGACGCCAGGTGGTCGAGCAGCATCCCGGCCAGCTCCTGGGGGGAGCCGACGTTCACCAGGGCCTTGCCCAGGCGGCCGAGCGTCCGGGCGGTGCCGGGCGGGGCGGGCACCTGCCAGGTGGCCGCCGGTGCGGGCGGGCCGGTGCCGACGGCCCCGGCGGGCGTCAGGGCGCCCAGGGTCAGCCAGCACTCCTCCAGCAACGTGCGGTTCCCGGCCGCGGCCCGCTGCGTCAGGGCCTCGTGCGCGTCATCGGGAGAGCAGCCTGTCGTGGCCATCAGCGCGCCCTTGGCCCGCTCCAGCAGGGCGGCGGTGGCCATGGCCTCCCGCAGTCGTTCCAGCTCGGCGCGTTGCCTGGACACGATCCTGGCCAGGGCCGCCGGCTCGGCGACGGCACCGGTGTCCACGGCCGGCGCGTGCTCACTCGTCACGGGTCGAGCATGGCACAGGGAGGTGCCCCTGATCACACGCGTGTCCGACCGGTGCGGTACGGGACGTCCGCAGGCCGGTACGGTCAGCGGCCGGTGCTGTGCCCGACGAGCGCCTCGGTGACCGCGCGGACGCTGCGGGCGATGTGCTGGAGTTGCATGACCTCCGCCGCGTACAGCTTGATCGTGTGCTCGATGACCGACTCCGGCAGGCCCAGCAGAGGCAGTTCCGCGCGTGCGGTCTGCAGCGCCGTGCGCGCCACCCGGACCTCCTGCTGGACCTGGATCTGCGCGTGCCGGGCGAGCAGTACGGGGTGCTTGATCAGTGCCGGGTAGCTGGCGTAGCGGGCCGGTACCAGTTCGCGCAGCCACTTGGCGGCGGAGCGTTCCCAGTCGTAGCTGCCCGGTGCCTTGACCTGGCAGGGCCAGTCGGGGGTGATGCGCGCGGTCGTCGTCAGAGTCATGATCATCGCTTCCGGGTGTGCGGCGTCCTGAGGATGTGCGACGGAGGTCTGGGCGGCTCCGGCCTAGGGGATGGCCGGAGCCGCCGCGGGCGGATCGCATGAGCGATGCCCGTTCGAACATCCCCGGCGCCGACGCGGGTAGGAGACGGCGGCTGGGGATGTCCGTGCGAGGCCCCGGACGCCGGCCGCCGGCACTGCGGATGGTGCTGCGTGCGCATGGGCGGTCCGTCGGCTTTCTCGGGGCGGGTGCGAGCGGTGCGTGCTCGGTGCGGAACGTGCCCGGAGTGGGCCGGGGGTGATCCGTGAGCAGTATTTATATATGCCGTCCCGTTTGCAAGACGTATGAAAACATTCATGCTCGAAATGCGGTGAATGCTCCCCCTACGGGATCACGCGGAGGGGCGTCGCAGGGGCGTCGGGACGGCCGGTGCGCCGGGTCCCGGGGTCAGTCCTTGAGGAAGAACTGGTGCTCCTCGGCGACCTGCTCGTAGTCCTCCAGCCGCGCCTGGGTGCGCTCGGGGTCGGCGTCGGTCATGGCCTGGAGCAGCGCGGCGGCCATCAGACCGGGCGCCGCGTAGGTGTCGAAGACCAGGCGGGAGCCGATGCCGGTGCTGAAGGTGACGTCGGCCTCGTCGGCCAGCGCGCCGAGCGCCTGGTCGGTCACCAGCGCGACCCGCAGCCCCGCGGTGCGCGCCACCCGGATCGCGGTCAGCGTCTCCTGGGCGTGCCGCGGCATGCCGAACGCCAGCACCCAGGTGCCGCCCGCCTCGCGCGACTGGAGCAGTGCGTCGTAGGCCACGCTGCCACCCCGGGTCACCAGCCTTACGTCCGGGTGGATACGGCGGGCGGCGTAGGCGAAGTACTCCGCCAGCGAGACGGAGATACGCAGGCCGAGCACGGTGAGCGGGGACGACTGGGACAGCTCCCGGCCGATCCAGATCACCCGGTCCGGGTCGGCGAAGTCCCGGCGCAGGTTCTCCAGGTTCTCGATCTCGGCGTCCACGGCGGCCTGGAGTTCGTTGCTGCGGTGCTCGGTGGCGGCCCCGGTGCCGCCGGCCAGGGTGCGCAACGCGATCGACTGGAGCCGCTCCCGCAGCGCGGGGTAGCCGCTGAAACCGACCGCGCCCGCGAACCGGGTCACCGACGGCTGGCTGACCCCGACCCGCTCGGCGAGGTCGGTGATCGACAGGAAGGCCGCCTCGGTGATGTGGTCGATCAGGTACTGGGCGATGCGGCGCTGGCCGGGGGAGAGCCGGGGGCCGTCGAAGAGTTCGCGGAGCTGGGAGGTGGGCGCGGCCTCGGCCTCCGGCACGGTTTTGCCCGAGGTGATCGCGGATGCCTGTGCACGTGCCTGCTGCGGCGATGGCACCGAAGCGCCTCCTTTGTCTCCCACGAGGACTCAACATAGCTCACGGACCGTGGTGACCAGGGGTTGTGCGGTACGCCGGACCGTCCCGGCGTCCGAACGCCCGGGATGCGGAATCAGCACCGGGATTCCGGTGCGCACCGGCGACGGATGCGGTGGCCGTCGCCGGTGGTTCGGGTGGATCGTACGGTCACCGCCGGTAGATGGTGATCGAATGACCGACATCATCGACCGGGCGGCTGCTGTCGATCAATTCGGCCAGTGTGCCCCGCGCCTTGGCCGCCGACGAGTCCGAGACGACCAGCAGCCCGTGCACCTTCCCGGGCGGCACCTTGCGGGGATCGGCGGCGTGGACGCCGTAGTACGCCGGCACGCCGCTTCCCTTGTAGACCAGCCAGATCCGCTCGCCCGGATAGCGCTCCCTCAGCCGGTCGGCGAGCCGGCCCAGGTCCTGCCCCCAGTCCACGTTGGAGTCGTGCAGCCACAGGTGCGTCTTCGCCGGACCCCCGAACGCCTCGTTGGCGTACGGCAGATAGAACGGGAACGCGCGCAGCGAGCTCACCGCGACGAACAGCACCAGTGCCCCGCCCACCGGCCGCGCCCACCGCCGACGCACCGTCACGACCGCGGCCCCGGCCACCGCCAGGAACATCGGCATGAAGATCGCGTACCGCGTCCCGAAGTCCCGTGACCCGGTCATCGCCGAGGCCAGCAGCACGGCCGGCGGCAGCAGCAGGTAGGGTGCGACCCGCCGCAACCGCCGTACCCACAGCAGCGCGACGGCACCGGCCGCCCACAGCGCCAGCATGCCGAGCGGGGTCTTCACCAGCAGCGCGGCCGGCAGGTAGTACCAGCGGGAGCCGGTGTAGACGTGCCCGAACAGATAGCCCTGCCAGGGGTAGTCCTCCATGGCGAACTGCATCCGCATGCCGTCCCGGTAGGACTGCGGGAAGGGCATCAGGCCGACCAGGAACCCCCGCAGGCCGGGCACCGCCGGCACGGGCTGGGCGGACAGCGCCCGCAGCCGGGGATCGACCGCCAGGTAGGAGAGCCACACGACGGCGACCGCGGTCACGGCCACCACGGCGGCGGCGGTGAGGGCACGCGGCGCACGGCCCGGACGCGCTCCCCACACCGACACCACGGCCAGCGCCATGAGCACCGGGACCGCGGGCAGCGCGCTCATCTTCGTCGCCAGCGAGGCCCCCAACGCGGCTCCGGCCAGGGGCAGATACAGCCTGGGACGGCGCCGGGCCCGCCACACCAGCCAGGCCGCCGTCAGCACGAACCCGGCCGACGGCACGTCCAGGGTGGCCAGCGAGCCGTGCGCGACCAGGTCGGGGGAGAAGCAGTACAGGGCGAGCGCCAGCAGCCCGGCGGCCGTGCCGAGGACCTCGCGGGCGAATGCGAAGGCGACCAGACCGAACAGCAGCGTCAGCGCGATCACCGGCAGCCGCGCCCACAGCATCACCCGCCAGGGGTCGTTGCCGGACGAGTACAGCAGGTGCCGGCCCACCTGCCCCTGGTCGCCCCGGTACGACGGGTCGTAGTGCGGGTCGGCGACGGCGAGGCCGGCCATGATGACGAGCTTGCCGAGCGGCGGGTGCTCGGTGTTGTAGCGCAGCCGGTGCTCGTGCAGGTAGTCGGTGGCGGTGGCCACGTAGACCGGCTCGTCGATGGTGGGTGTCTGCTGGACGGCGGTGGTCACCATCGCCGCCGCCATCTGGGCGAGCAGCAGCACCGCGAGGGCCGGCACCAGCCACCGCCGGCGGGCGCGCAGCGCGGCGGCCAGCCGGACCGCGGCGGTGCGCCGGGGGAGCGGGCCGGGCCCGGCGGGGAGGTCGGGGACGTCGGGTTCGAGGACCGACTGCTGTTCGCTTGCCATCATCCGCCCCGCGGGGACACCGGGCCCGCGGCGGCGGGAGCGATCACGAGCAGCCATGGGCCCTACTGTCGCATCGCTCCCGCCGCCGGGCGCGTCACCGCTTCACGAGTCGTACCGACAGACCGTCTGCCGTGTAGACGGGTACGGCCCGGAGCGTGGCGGAGTTCAGCTCCACCCTGTCGAACTGGCCGCGCAGCCGGGGCGCGTCGACGACCGGGAGGGTACTGCCCGCGGCCGGCGGGTGCTCGGCGGAGAGGTTCAGGACCAGCGTGCTGCCCTTGCCCAGCACGGCCAGGTGCTTCACCGCCAGCGGCGCCTTGCCGCCCTTGACGAGGGTGACCTCCAGGGCGCCCGAGTCCTGCGTGTACGTACCGCGCACGAACAGCTCCCCGGCGACCCGCAGGGTGCCGGCCGAGACCCGGACGTCACCGCGGCCCAGCGCGTCCTCGGAGGCGGCGACCAGGCTGCCGTCGGCCAGCACGGTGCCGCCCCGGTAGCGGTTGCGGCCGGTCAGGGTGAGCGTGCCGGTGCCCTTCTTGGTCAGGCCGCCGTGGCCGTCGATGTCGTTGCGCCAGCTGTCGGCCGCCGCGAAGCCGCCGGCCGCCGCGTCCAGGGTGACCGTGACGTCGGAGTCGAAGGAGCCGTAGCCGTCGGCGGCGGCGAACAGGTTGAGGCGCCCCCACTGCTCCGGGCCGTCCAGCAGCACGTACCCGGACGGCAGCCCGGTGCTGCGCAGCACCTCGCGGCGCTGGTCGGCGGTGAGGTACGGCTGGCGGGTCTCCAGCAGCACCTCGGCGCCCTTCGGCACGGTGAGCGGGAGCTCGCGGCCCTCCCGGTTCAGGACGTACGTCAGGCGGGGCGTGATCGCGCGCTCGTTGGCCTCGCGGTCGGCGTACGGGTCGGTGGCGGTGCCGGCCGAGTGGGCGTAGGCGTACAGGGTGTCGGCGGTGGAGCCGGTCTGCGCCTCGAAGTAGGCGAGGGCCTGGGCGCGGGCGGCCGCCTTGAGGTCGGCGTTGGCCGGGTCGGCGAGGGTGGCGGCGGCCAGGGCGGTGGCCATGACGCGGCCGCCGAGCACGTCGACCGTGTTGTGCATGCCCGCCACGATCCGGGTGTCGGCGAGCTCCAGTGCGCGGGTGACCAACTCCTGGAAGCGCTCCGGCACCGCGTACGCGTAAGCCAGGGCCGCCAGGTGGAAGGCGTTGGTGTGGCCGGACGGGAAGCCGCCGTCGTCGGTGGGGGAGGTGCCGCGCTGGCGCAGCAGCTGCGGGGCGACGACCACGTCCGACTCGTAGACCGGGAAGCCGTACGCGTCGGTCGTACCGGTGTCGACGACCTCGCTGTCCTCGTTCATCCGCCAGGGGCGCGGGTACTGGTAGGCGTACTTGGACGGGTTGCCGGACGCGTAGTTGCCGCGCACGGTGTCGACCAGGGTGGCCACCTTGCCGAGCGCCGAGTCGTGCGAGCCCGCGCCGAGTGCGGAGCCCGCCGGGGCGTCGGCCGGGACGGCGTCGCTGATCGTGGTGGCGGGGGTGCCGTCGGGGGCGCTGGTGATCGAGGTGACCGCGAGGGAACCGGCCTTGTAGAGGTCGGCGAGCGGGCCGAGGCCGGCGATCATCGCGTAGCTCTGGTGCTGGCGGTCGTAGAGGAACGCCTTCTTCGCGTCGGCGGCGCTGCGCTTCCTGGTGATCTTGGCGCAGTAGCGCATGTTGGCGCGCAGGATGTCGGCGCGCAGCACGGTGCCGGTGTTCCAGGCGGAACCGGTCTTCCATATCTGTGCGAAGCCGCCGAGGATGCGGACCACCGCGTTGGTGTCGGCGGTGAGGTTGGTGCTGATGTTGGTCTTGTAGTCGTCGACGAACGCCAGGGCGGCGGTCGCGGCCTTGGCGTCGGCGGCGGCGAGCCAGCCGACCAGGGTCGGTGCGGCCACCACACCCGCCGACACGCCGAGCGAGGTCTTCAGGAATCCCCGTCGGCCGACGGCGAGTCCACGGGCCGGAGAAGCGGAGCGGTGCCCGGCAGGTGACGACATGGATGTGCCTCTCTTCAGTTCTACGGCGCATTGGCCGGAGGGGAGTTGACACGACGCCCGGGGCACCGATGCGCACCGGACGTGTGGGTTCGCGTGGGAGAAGTGTCGAACGAGCGAAGTTCTGGGCCGGGTTCATGTCCCGGCGGCCATCGCCCGACGACCGCCATGTGACCCGGAGTTGAACGGCAGCCCGGTGGTTCACCGGAAGAACCCGACGGGACCTGCGCGTTCGCGGCGTCGAACGGTCCGTGGCCCAGGTGTGCGGGACCGCACGGGCCGCGGACGGGTGCTCACCGGATCGAACGTGCCAGTGCCACCGCGCCCTCGACCGGCGGGAACCGCAACCGCTGTGGCCGCGCTCCCGGTACGGCCTCGGCGAGCGCGGCGGCGAAGGCGTCGTACAGACGCGGCTGGGAGAGGATCGTGCCGCCGGCGACCACCACGTCGTCCACGGCGAGACCGCGGGCGGCGAGCCGGGCCACGAGGCCGGCGAGGGCGCGGCCGCCGTCGGCTATCACGTCCGCGGCGAGCCGGGAGCCCGCGTCGGCCGCGGCGAAGACCACCGGGGCGCGCCGGCCCCACTCGGCGGAGACGTCGGAGGCGCTCTCCAGCGCGGCGCCGAGCGCGGGCACCTCGGCCACCTCGAAGGCGGCTACGAGTCCGGTGGCCAGGGCGTCGGGGGCTGCACCGCGGTCGTGCGCGGCCCAGACCGCACGGGCGGCCTCCCGGACCAGTCCGGCGGCGCCGCCCTCGTCGCCGAGGGCCGCGCCCCAGCCGCCCACCTGCACGGGGCTGCCGTCGGGCTGCCGGCCCACGGCCACCGAGCCGGTGCCGGCGACCAGGCCGACGCCCTTCTCCAGACCGGCGGCGGGGACGAGGAGCTCGGCGTCACCCACCACCCGGACGGGAACGCCGAGAAGCCCCCGCAGTGCGGCGGCGATGCCGGCGCACTGACGGGGGGTCTCACAGGCGTGTCCGCCGACGGCCAGCGCGGCCGGGCGGGTGCCGGCCGGCAGGGCGTCGTGGACGATCGCGGTCAGCCAGCGGGCGGCGGCGTCGGGGTCGTGCGGCCGCCAGCCGCTGCTCGGGCGGACGTGGTCGGCGACCCGGTCCGCGCCGGCGAGGGCGCGGAGCTGGGTCTTCGTGCCACCCACGTCGATACCGACCACGAGCGGAGAAGAAGGGGTGTCCTGCACGGATCCTCTTTCGTCGTCTGGGCGAACAGCGCCGAAGAGCCTGGCACTGTGCTGCGACGGCGGGCGAACCGTTTCTGGCCGAACAGGAGTCGAGCAAGTAGGGAAGCCCCGGGACGGGCTTCTTGCGGAGCACGGCAGGCGAGTACCGTGAACTTCGTTAGGAAGTTAACTAACGAAGTACAGTGCGTCAAGAGTTGCCGCGGACTCGATCGACGGGACGCTGTCGAGGGCAGAACCGCGCGGCACAAGGGCACCGCATCGCCGCATCCCGCGACACCGGGGGAGCGCGGCCCCAGACCCATGGGGGAACTGTGGAACACGTCGTGGCTGAGACCCCCCGGCTCACCGAGAGCGCCGGCGCGGTCTTCGCCGTACTGGCCCAGGCCGGCAGCGCCACCCGGCCGCAGCTCGCGAGCCTCGCCGGGCTGTCCAAGCCCACGGTCTCCGCCGCCGTCGCGGAGCTGGAGGGGGCCCGGCTGGCCACCCACTCCGGCACCGCCTCCGGCGGCACCGGCCGCTCCGCGGCCGTATACGGTCTCGGCCCCGCCTCCGGCTCGGTCATCGCCGTCGACCTCGGCCCGGCCCGCACCAGGGTGCGTGGCTGCGCCCTGGACGGCACCCTGCTCGTCGAGGCGGACACACCCCGCATCCGCGCCGCCGACGCCGTCCGCGAGGCCCTGGCGGCGCTGCCTGCGGGCGCCCCGCTGCGGGCCATCGTCGTCGCCATCGGTGACGTCACCGCCTCCGACCTGGCGGGCACCGGGATGCGCCCGGCGACCGCCAAGGCGGGGCCCGTCTTCGACGCGGTCTCCGTCGCCCTGCCACCGGGGGTTCCGGTGCACCTGGAGAACAACGTGAACTGCGCCGCCCTCGCCGAGCTCCACGAGGGCGCCGCCCGGGGCCGCCGCACCTTCGGCTACCTGCGGATCGGCGTCGGTATCGGTCTGGGCATCGTCATCGGCGGCCAGGTGCTGCGCGGCGCCAACGGCGCGGCCGGTGAGCTCGCCCGGCTGCCCTACCCCTGGGACGACGACCGGGAGCCCCGCCAGGAGGCCCTGGAGGCCTATGTGGGCTCGCACGCCCTGCTGCGCCGGGCCGCCGAGGCCTGGCAGGACACCGACGGCCCGTGCCCCCGTACCGCCGAGCAGCTGTTCGCGCTGGCCGCCGAGGGCCGTGAACCGGCCCGTTCCCTCGTCGCCCGGCACGCCGCCGACGTGGGCCGGCTGGCCGCCGCCGTGGCCGCCGTACTGGACCCGGGGCTGATCGTGCTGGGCGGCAGCACCGGCGCGGACCCGCAGCTCCTGCCCGGGGTGCGGTCTGAGCTGGGGCGACTGAGCTGGCCCACCGAGGTGGTCAGCAGCCAGATCGGCGATCTCGGTACCGTGGTGGGTGCCGCTCGGCTCGCTGTGGCCAAGGGAGTCCAAAACGTGACCGAAGGCGCGCAGGTGAAGGATTGACGGCTTCCTAATCGGTCTGCCAATGTCCGGACAAGCGCTTTCTAAGTCGGCCGGGACGCCGACTTGGGGTGAGCCTCCCAGCCCGTACACGACGTACGGCAACCGCACGAGGGCGTGCCCGTGCGGTGACGGCCAGGACGGCCGGGGATCTCGCCCCGCGTGGACGATGCGGCCGGGCGAGGCCGCGGCCCCCCGGAAAGTGACTTTTCCTTCAAAATGCACCAGTGCCGCCTCAGCCGGCGCCGTGCTCCGTTCGTACGACGAAATGGGATCGAAGATGACCACTGTGGGTGTGCGGCGCTCCAGCCGACTCGGCCGCGGCGGTATGCGCCGCCTGATTCCCCTCGCTGCCGTTGCCTCGGCAGGAGCCCTGCTGCTCTCCGCCTGCGGGTCGGGGTCCGGCTCCGGCGGCACCGCGAAGTCGCTGACGTTCTGGATCTCCACGGTTCCGGGCCAGGACGCGGGCTGGAAGAAGCTGGTGGCGCAGTACAAGAAGGAAACCGGCGTCAGCGTCAAGCTCGTCAACATCCCCTACGACGGGTACCCGACGAAGCTGCACAACGCCGCCCAGGCGAACTCGCTGCCCGACGTGGCGGACGTGCCGGCGCTGGACCCGATCTGGTCGAACAAGCTGATCGACCTCAGCTCCATCGCCAACAACAAGAGCTACAACATCAACTCCAACTTCCTCGCGAAGGACTCGTCCGGGAAGGTGCTGTCCATCCCCTCGGACGTCACCGCCTCCGGTCTGTTCATCAACAAGACGCTGTTCAAGAAGGCCGGCGTCGCCGTCCCGGCCTCGCCCTCGGACACCTGGACCTGGACCGAGTTCATCGCGGCCGCGAACAAGGTCCGGGAGAAGACCGGCGCCAAGTACTCGCTGACCTTCGACCAGTCGCCGTCCCGGCTCCGCGCCATGGTGTACGAGATGGGCGGCAAGTACGTCCACGCGGATTCCTCCGGCAAGTTCTCGGTGGACGCCGCGACCAAGAAGGCCGTCTCGTACTTCGTCGGGCTGAACGACGACAAGGTCATGCCGAAGTCGGTGTGGACGAGCGGCGCCGACCCGTCGGCCCTGTTCCAGAGCGGTGACGTGGTCGCCTACTGGTCCGGTGTGTGGCAGGTCGCCTCCTTCGCGGACAGCATCAAGAAGTTCGACTGGGCGAGCGTCCCGACCCCCGCCCAGCCGGTCCAGGCCAGTGACGTCAACAGCGGCGGCATGATGGTGGGCTTCAACAACAACAGCGACGCGTCCGCCGCCGCCAAGAAGTTCATGTCCTGGGTGTACGACCCGAAGCAGTACACCGAGCTCGTCGAGAGCTCCGGCTTCCTCCCGGTCGAGAGCGGCCTGAGCCCGAAGTACCCCTTCACCTCGGCCGCGGCACAGGCGGCGTTCAAGCTGTACAACGAGGAGATCCCGCTCTACGCGCCGATCTCGGGTTACTTCAACGGCGCGCAGACGAACTGGGTGCTGAAGGGCAAGAGCCTCACCACCGACCCGACCAAGACGGAGATCGGCAAGGCCGTCAACGGCCAGCAGTCGGTCGAGAAGGCCCTCCAGAACATCGTGGACGGCTACAACCAGCAGGTCGGCGGCGTTTCGTAGGCCGACGGGCCGGGCGGCGGTGTTCCGACACCGCCGCCCGGCCCTGGGCGACCACGTGATGCCGGGCTCACGGCGTGAGCCCACAGCAATCCATTCCACCAGCACGGAGTCAGGAAGATGACAAAACGCGCCTCGGCCGTGTCCGCGAGCCCACCCAGAAAACGACGCAACAGCTACACCCTTGCGCCACTCGTTCTCATCGCGGCCAATGTCGTGCTCTTCGCGCTGTTCTTCGTGTGGCCGGCGGTGATCGGGCTCGTCTACTCCTTCACGAACTACACGGGTGTGGGAGCGTTCCAGTTCGTCGGACTGGACAACTACCACAACCTGCTCGGGGACTCCGCCTTCTACGACGCGCTGACCCGGACGCTGCTGTACGCGGTCCTCTTCGTGCCGGTGAACTTCGCGGTCTCGCTGCTCATCGCCAATGTGCTGGTGAGCAAGCACGCCAAGGGCACGTCGGTGGCACGGATCATCTTCTTCATCCCGTGGCTGCTCTCGCCCATCGTCGTGGGTGTCCTGTGGCGGTGGCTGTTCGGCGAGAACTTCGGACTGGTCAACTACTTCATCGAGAAGCTCGGCGGGCACGCCGTTCCGTGGCAGTCCAACGCGGACCTGTCGCTGCTCGTGGTGGTGATGGCGGCGTCCTGGGCCTGGACGGGCTTCTCGATGCTGCTGTTCATCGCGGCGATCAAGAACGTACCGGTGTCCTACTACGAGGCGGCCTCGCTCGACGGCGCCGGTCCATGGCGCCAGTTCTTCAGCATCACGCTGCCGAGCATCGCGCCCACCTCGTTCATCGTCATCCTGCTCAACACGATCAACGCGATGAAGGAATACCCGGTCTTCGTCTCCCTCAACAACGGCGGACCCGGAACATCGAACAACCTGCTCGTCCAGTACATCTACCAGACCGGCTTCCAACGGGGCCAGATCGGCTACGCGAGCGCCGCGTCGTTCGTGCTCATGCTCATCCTGATGGCCGTCGCGATCATCCAGCTGATCGTCAACCGACGGGTGGAGAACCGATGACAACCACAGACATGCCACGCCCGGTCGACGCCGATCCCGGACGGCCCGCCGCCAAGAAGCGGTCCCGCGGCGCGAACAGCGGCGGGCTCCGGCGGGCGGTCCCCGCGACGACACTGCTGTGGATCCTCGCGTGCCTCTACGGACTGCCGGTGCTGTGGTTCATCCTCAGCTCCTTCAAACCGGCCGGAGACCTGTTCTCCTACCCGCTGACGATGGTTCCGCACCACCCCACCCTGTCGGGTTACCTGACCGCGTGGCGCAGTGCCAACTTCTCGCAGTACTTCATCAACACGACCCTCGTGTGCGTGATCACGACGATCCTCACCGTGGGAGCCAGCTGCTGCACCGGCTACGCGCTGGCCAAGTACGACAACAAATGGCTCAAGGCGTTCTTCATCTGCATCCTGGCCACCACGATGCTGCCGGGCGAGGTCATGCTCGCCCCCGAGTTCCTGGTGGTCCGCAACCTCGGCCTCTACAACTCGTTCGCCGGCGTCATCCTCCCGGCCGTGCTCACCGCGACCGGATGCTTCATGTTCCGCCAGTTCTTCCTGACGGTTCCCGACGAACTCGTGGAAGCCGCCCGCATCGACGGCGCCCGTGAACTGTCGATCTTCCTGCGGATCATGGTGCCGCTCTCCCGGCCCATCATGCTGACCCTCGCCATCCTGTCCTTCCAGTGGCGGTGGAACGACTACATCTGGCCGCTGCTGATGCTGAACGACCCCGACAAGTTCACCGTCCAGATCGGCATCCAGAGCATCGTCGGCGCCCAGAACATCAACTGGTCGGTCCTGCTCGGCGCCTCGGTCATCTCCATGATCCCGCTGATCGTGATCTTCCTGGTCTTCCAGCGCTACGTCATGGGCGCCGACATCAATGCCGGCCTGAAGGACTGACCTTGCCCAGCCCGCTCGACCACGAGTTCGTCCGCGCGGCGGCCGACGCGGCCGACCGGTCGGCCGCCCCGGCGGCGGCCCGCCCCGACGAGGAACCTGCCGGTGTCACCCACCGCGCCCTGGCGCGGTGGGTGAAGACCCTGGTCGCGGCGTAC
Source organism: Streptomyces fuscichromogenes (assembly GCF_014645815.1). Taxonomy (GTDB): domain Bacteria; phylum Actinomycetota; class Actinomycetes; order Streptomycetales; family Streptomycetaceae; genus Streptomyces; species Streptomyces fuscichromogenes. The sequence continues at coordinate 433,168 of NZ_BMML01000007.1, forward strand.
CGGTCCCCGGACTCGGCACTGCACGGCAGCGGGCGGGCCGTCGCCGCCGCGATGACGCAGCTCCGCGCCCTGCGCGCCGCGCAGACCGCCACCGGCCTCTTCGCCGGCGGCGACAACGTGCAGTCACCGCCGGACTCCGCGTTCACCGTCAACGACGTGTGCGACGCACACCTCCTCGCCGCCGGCGCGGGGCCGGAGCTGCGCGAGGTCACGGCCGCGCTCGCCGAGATCGCCGGCGCCGCCACCGGCGCCCTCCTGACCGGCGGGGTGCACACCCCGAACCACCGCTGGGAGCTGTGCGCGGCGCTGGCGCGGCTGCACCGCTCGTTCCCGGACGGCCGGCTGCTCGACCGGGTCGACGCATGGCTCGCCGAGGGCGTCGACATCGACGCCGAGGGCCTGTACTCGGAGCGCAGCGCCGTCTACGCCTCGCACGTGTCCAACCCGTCGCTGCTGCTCCTGGCCGACGTCCTCGGCCGCACCGACCTGCGGGACGCCGTCGAACGCAACCTCACCGCGACCCTGGACCTCATCCGGCCGGACGGCACCGTGGAGACCGTCCACTCGCGGCGGCAGGACCAGCACCACCCGTTCCCGCTGGCGCCCTACCTGCCGCACTACCGGCTGCTCGCGATCCGTACCGGCCGGGGCGACCTCAGCCGGGCGGCACGGCTGGCGGCCGCCGGCGGCATCGACGACCCCGACCTGCTGGCCCAGACCCTTCTCACCCCCGACCTGTGCCGCATGCTGCCGGCACCGGCGCCGGAACCCCTGCCCCGCGGCCGGTACCTCGGCACGGCCGGCCTCGCCTCACACGCGTCCGCCACCGCGCACAGCGTCCTGTACGGCGGCTCGGACGTGCCCGACCACCGGCGCATCCGCTCGGGCCTCGCCTGCAACCCCACCTTCCTGCGCCTGTTCGCCGGCGACGCCGTCCTCGACGCGGTCCGCCTCTCGCGGGGGTTCTTCGACCTCGGCCCGTTCCGCGCCGCCGGCCTGCGGCAGCTCGCCGACCACCGGTACCGGCTCACCGAGACCCTCACGGCCGCCTACTACCAGCCGCTCCCGCCGGGCCGGCGACGCGACGACGGCGCCTACCGGATGGCGGACGAGGGCCGCTTCTCGGCCGCGATGGCCTTCCCGGACCGGCCCCGGGACGAGGTCTCCCACACGACCCGCGTCGAGGCGGAGCTGCGGGAGGACGGTGCCGACCTGCGGATCGACATCAGCGGACCGAGGGTGCCCTGGGCCCTCGAACTGACCTTCCGGCCGGGCGGTGAGCCCGAGGGCGCCGTACCGATCGGCGACGGACGCTGGTGCCTGACCACCGGGCCGATGACCTACCGGGTCGGTGCCGACGAGATCAGGGTCGAGGCCGCCGTCGAGGCGGGCGAGCCGCTCGCCGGGCCGGACCGCAGCGACGTACTACGGTACGACCCGGGGCAGGACCACACCGTGGTCGGCGGTACCGACGCGACGTCCGGGAACCGTGTCTACATCGGTGGGCTCGGCCCGAGCACCCTGACCGTCGCACTGCGCGCCCGCCGTCCCTCGCCTGCCGTCTGACCTCGACGAACCACGCCACGGCCACCTCCAGCATGAAGGGCTGACCTCCTCCGATGCACCTGCCGCGCCAGCTCGGCCCGCTGCACGACCTGCCGTCCACCCCCGAGGCGTACGACGCGGTCCTCGCCGACGTCGTCGAACAGGCCCTGGCCCGCCTCACCGCCGAGGGCAACCTCGAACACCCCGACGCCGACGACGACATCGGCGACACCTCCCTCGGCATCACCTCCCTGCTGGCGCTGGCCTGGCAGCGCTCGAAGGACGCTCGGCTGCCGGATGCCGTGCACCGCAGCCTCGCCTTCCATCTGCGCGAACGCGTCTACACCGAGGACAACCCCGGCTATCCGAACCTCACCGTCCGCGACTGCGGTCTGCCGTACGCCCGTTACGTGCTGGAGGCGGGCGCGCACCCGATCGGGGACTGGCCCAGCACGGTGTGGGCGCTGCTCCAGGCCGTGAACGTCCTCGACCTCGCGGACGGCCTCGTCGACGACGAGCAGCGCGCCCAGCTGACCGAGCTGGCCCGCGGCTACTGGCGCTGGCTGACCGAGGCCACCTTCTTCAACCCGCAGGAGGCCGGCAACCAGGCCATCGGCTGCGTGGTCGGCGGGCTCATGCTGGCCCGGCACCTCCCGCCCGCGCAGGCGGAGCCGGTCCGTGAGCGGGCACTCGCCCTGTACACGGACAAGATCCGCGCGCACCGAGTCCTCGACCGCGGCGCCCTGCTGCCCCCCGAGCACGGCGGCGCCTACGACAACAACTACGGCCCCATCTCCCTGTCCTTCCTCGCCCAGGCCCACCGGATCAGCGGAGAGGAGATGTTCGCCGAGGACGGTGACGCGCTCGCCCGGTACATCGACGCCCGCCTGACCAACGGCGGCTTCGACAACGGCGGCCCCCGCTACAGCGAACAGCACTCCGCCTTCGAGTCGGTGCTCGGCCTGCGCTACTTCGGCGCCCGGATCGGCTCCGACCTGGGCCGCTACCGGGGCGACAGCCGCTGGGCCCGGCACGCGGTCAAGCCCGACGGCGGGGTCGACGGGCACTTCGCCTGGATGCTGGTCTGGCAGATCCAGGACACCACCGCCTGGCACCGCGACCCGTCGACGGTCCCGGCCCGCCACCAGCTCCGCGCGGGCTCCGTGTCGGTCGCCTTCGACCACCACATGACCCCCGCCCTCGTCGAGGCGGCCGGCACCTACCACCTCCCGGCCGCGGTGAACCGGCAGCACGGCTTCGGCCCCGTCCTGGACGGATTCCTGTACTGCCGGCCGATGGGAGAGATCCGGGTCCGGGACGTCCACGCCGACGGCCTCACCGCCAAGCTGGTCAGCAAGCCGGTCGTGGGCCCCGACCATGTGCTGCGCCATGTGCGCTCCCTCTACGTCACGGACGGCACCAGCCTGTGGGTGACGGTGGCCGTCGAGCGCTTCGCGGGGACGCCGTACCTGCTGTCCGGGCTGCCCTACGCGGCGGACGACGGCGACCGGGTCCGCCGGGTCGCCGAGGGCCGGGTCGCCTCGGCGGGCGCGCTGCGGCTCACGCATCCCGCGCTCCAGGGCCCCGACCACTTCGACGCCCGCGCCGAACTCACCCAGGAACAGGCCGCGTTCGCCCTCGCCGCCGACCCGCGCGGCTACGGCAACCCGGACCAGGGCTGGCGCCACCTGGTCACCAGCACCGCCTACGAGGCCGAACCGGCGCCGGGCGCGCCGGAGCACCTGCACGTGTTCGCCGTCCAGTACGGACCCGGCGGGGACTTCACTCCGTCCTTCGAAGGCGATCTGACCGTGCACACCGAGCAGTTCACGGCCGCCATCGGGGCCGAGGACGCCCACGGCGTGCCCGAACTGGCCCTGACCGCCTGCTAGAGGCTCTGCCGCGCGCGTCGATGAGTCCTTCGGCCCCCGGCGGTCGTACTGTCGGACCCGTTCCCGAGCAGGAGGACTCCCGATGCGCAGCGTGACCTATTCGATGAGCATGTCGCTCGACGGTTACATCGTCGGGCCGGACGGCACGTTCAACTGGACGGCGCCCGACAAGGAGGTCTTCCGCTTCTGGATCGAGGAGATCCGGGAGGTCGACGTCCACCTCATGGGACGGCGTCTCTACGAGACGATGCTGTACTGGGAGAACGCCGACCAGGAACCCGCGTTCGACGCCGCCGAGCGCGAATGGACCGCGCTCTGGAACCCGCTCCCGAAGGTCGTGTTCTCCACCACCTTGTCCCAGGTGCGGGGCCAGGCCGCCCGGCCGGCCTCCGGCAGCGTGGCGGAGGAGATCGAGCGGTTGCGCGCCGAGCCGGGGGAGGGCGACATCGCCATCGGCGGCGCGACCCTCGCCGCCGAGGCGGCCGAACGGGGTCTGATCGACGAGTACCGCACCATGATCTACCCCGTACTGGTCGGCGGCGGCACTCCGTACTTCCCCCGCCACGACCGCCGCGTGGATCTCGAACGCGTCGAGACCCGCACCTTCGACTCGGGGGTCACCTACCTCCGGCACCGCGTGGTGCGCTAGCTCGCCGTGGCCCGGGCCGCCCCGGAGTTCATCGAGGGCGGCCTGGACAGCGACACGTCACCTGCGCCAGAACAGGTGGTGGGTCACGCCGCTCGGGCTGGGGACGACCTCCAGGTGGAAGCGGTCGAGGAGATCGTCGGGGGAGTCCCAGAGGCGGAGGCCGGAGCCGAACTTCACCGGTGAGACCGCCACGTGCAGGGTGTCGACGAGGTCGGCGTCGAGGAACTGGCGGACGGTGGTGACGCCGCCGCCGAGCCGGACGTCCTTGCCCTGCGCGGCTTCCCGGGCCTGGGCGAGGACCGTGGCCGGGTCGCCCTCGACGAAGTGGAAGGTGGTGTCGGAGAGCGTGAACGACGGACGCGCGTGGTGGGTCATGACGAACACCGGGGTGCGGAACGGGGGCTCGTCGCCCCACCAGCCCTGCCACTCGTGGTCCTGCCAGGGCCCGCGCTGCGGCCCGAACTTGTTGCGGCCCATGATCTCGGCGCCGATGTTGCGGGCGAAGTCCCGGGTGAAGTAGTCGTCGAGGCCCCGGCTGCCGCCGGCCTCCGTGCGGTTGGGCCAGCTCGCGGTGGCGCCGGCCCAGGCGAACAGCCGCTCGGGACGGTCGAGGCCGAACGGCCGCTCCAGGCTCTGGTGCTCACTGGCACCGGCGGCGACCCCGTCGGCCGATACGACGAAGTTCATGACTCTCAGCAGTTGTTCCACGTGTTTCCTCGCCAGGTTCGTTTCGTGTCCTCGTGGGGCGAGACGCCGCACATCATGATGTCGAACGGGAGACGGCCGGATCGACAACAACCCGCGATCAATTTCGGGTGGGCGGCAGCGTCTCCGGTACCACCAGGTCCGCCCGGTCCCGGGTGGCCGCGACCAGGTCGGCGTTCAGCTGGTCGGTGCCCGCCACCCAGGCCACCGCCTGCTCGTGCCCCTTGCCGAACTCCTCGTGCCGGGCGACCAGCCGCCGTATCCGCTCGGCCTCGTCGACCTCGCAGAACCAGACCTCGTCCAGGGCCGGCCGGACCCGCGCCCACAGGCCCTCCGTCAGCAGCAGGTAGTTGCCCTCCGTGACCACCAGCCGGGCCGTCGGCGGGACGGGGATCGCGCCCGCGAGGGGCTGCTCAAGGACCCGTTCGAAGCCCGGCGCGTACACCACGACGTCCCGCTCCGCGCGCAGCCGCCGCAGCAGCGCCGCGTACCCGGCAGCGTCGAAGGTCGCCGGCGCCCCCTTGCGGTCCCGCAGACCGAGGCGGTCCAACTCGACGTCGGCCAGGTGGAAACCGTCCATCGGCACATGCGCGGCCCATGGCTCACCGGGGCCGTTCAGCTCCCGCACCAGACGCTCGGCGAGGGTCGTCTTGCCGGCGCCGGGGCTGCCCGCGATGCCGAGGATCGCGCGCGGGGCCCGTCCGGCGAGCGAACGGGCGCGGTCGAGAAGGTCGTCGAAAGTCAGCGGCACGCAAAAAGTGTGACACCGGGCCCCGAATGTGGCGGGCGCCACCCCCTCGAACCCGTCCGGTGGGGAAGATGCGGGTCATGACTGCACTCGGTCTGCCCGACACCATCCAGGCCTGTCTCTTCGATCTCGACGGGGTCGTCACCAAGACGGCCGTCGTGCACGCCGCGGCCTGGAAGGAGACCTTCGACGCCTTTCTGCGCGGCCACGACGGACAGCGGCCCTTCGACGCGGTCGCCGACTACGACGAGTACGTCGACGGACGCCCGCGCGCCGACGGCGTCCGCGCCTTCCTCGACTCCCGGGGCATCCACCTGCCCGAGGGCACCCCGGAGGACCCACCGGACGCCCCGACCGTGCACGGCCTCGGCAACCGCAAGAACGAGCTGCTGCTGGAGAGGATCCGCACCCAGGGGGTCGAGGCCTACGACGGCACCCTGCGCTATCTGGAGGCGGTCCGCGCGCACGGGCTGCGCACCGCGATCGTCTCCTCCAGCGCCAACTGCCGTGACGTGCTGCGCTCGATCGGCGCCGAGCACTTCTTCGACGTCCGCATCGACGGCGTCGTGGCCGCCGAGCGCCGGCTGCCCGGCAAGCCGCACCCGGACACCTTCCTGGCCGCCGCCCGTGACCTGGGGGTCGAACCCGCCCGCGCCGCGGTCTTCGAGGACGCCCTGGCCGGGATGGACGCGGGCCGCGCGGGGCGCTTCGGGTACGTCGTCGGCGTGGACCGCGTCGGACAGACCGACGCCCTGTACGCGCACGGCGCGGACACCGTCGTGAAGGACCTGGCCGAACTGGGAGGCAGGCAGTGATCACCCATCGGTCGTACGCCGTGGAACCCTGGGCGGTCCGCGAGACCGCGCTCAACCTCGACGTGCTGGCGCAGAGCGAGTCGGTGTTCGCGCTCTCCAACGGGCACGTCGGCTGGCGCGGCAACCTCGACGAGGGCGAACCGCACGGCCTGCCGGGCAGCTACCTCAACGGCGTGCACGAGGTGCACCCGCTGCCGTACGCCGAAGCGGGCTACGGCTACCCCGAGTCCGGGCAGACCGTCATCAACGTCACCAACGGCAAGATCCTGCGGCTGCTGGTCGACGACGAGCCCTTCGACCTGCGCTACGGCCGGCTCGTCACCCATGAGCGGGTCCTCGACCTGCGCCGCGGCGTGCTGGAGCGGACCTGTGAGTGGACCTCGCCGGCCGGCTCCACCGTACGGGTGCGCTCGACCCGGCTGGTGTCGCTGACCCAGCGGGCGATCGCCGCCGTCTCCTACGAGGTGACGGCCGTCGACCGGCGCTGCCGGATCGTGGTCCAGTCCGAACTGGTCGCCAACGAGCAGCTGCCCGGGGCGAACGGCGATCCGCGGGCCGCCGTGGCCCTGGATTCGGTGCTGGAGCAGGAGGACGACTTCGCCTCCGGGCACCGGCTGCGCCTCGTGCACCGCACCCGGCGCAGCGGCCTGCGGGTCGCGGTCGCCGCCGACCACACGGTCTCCGGTCCCGAGCGGACCGAGGCCCGCGCCGAGAGCGGCGCGGACGTGGCCCGGCTGACCGTCACCTCCGTGCTGGAGCCCGGAGAGCGGCTGCGGATGGAGAAGTTCGTCGCGCACGGCTGGTCCGGGGTGCGCTCGCTGCCCGCCATGGCCGACCAGGTGGACGCGGCGCTCGCGGCCGCCGCCCACGAGGGCTGGCAGGGGCTGGCCGACGACCAGCGCGGCTACCTGGACGACTTCTGGTCCCGCGCCGACGTGGAGGTGGACGGCGACGAGGAGGTCCAGCAGGCCGTCCGGTTCGCCCTCTTCCACGTGCTCCAGGCCGGGGCCCGCGCCGAGCAGCGGGCGATACCCGCCAAGGGCCTCACCGGCTCGGGATACGACGGGCACGCCTTCTGGGACACCGAGATGTTCGTGCTGCCCGTCCTCACCCACACCGCCCCCGGCGCCGTCGCCGAGGCGCTGCGCTGGCGCCACAACACGCTGCCCGCGGCCCGCGAACGCGCCGCCCAACTGGGCCTGGACGGGGCCGCGTTCCCCTGGCGGACCATCGCCGGCTCGGAGGGCTCGGCCTACTGGCCGGCCGGTACCGCCGCCTTCCACGTCAACGCCGACGTCGCCGACGCGGTGGTCCGCTATGTCGCCGCCACCGGCGACACCGACTTCGAACGGGACACCGGCGTCGAACTCCTCGTGGAGACCGCCCGGCTGTGGCGCTCGCTCGGCCACCACGACAGCCGCGGCGCCTTCCACATCGACGGCGTCACCGGCCCCGACGAGTACAGCGCGGTCGCCGACGACAACACGTACACCAACCTGATGGCCAGGGCGAACCTGCTGGCCGCCGCCGACGCCGTCGGACGCCACCCGCGCCAGGCGGCCCGGCTGGGCGTCGACGCGGAGGAGAGCGCGGCCTGGCGGGACGCCGCCGAGTCCGTCCACATCCCCTACAACCACGAACTCGGCGTCCACGAGCAGCACGCCGGGTTCACCCGCTACCAGCGCTGGGACTTCGAGAACACCCGCCCCGAGCAGTACCCGCTGCTGCTGAACTTCCCCTACTTCGACCTCTACCGCAAACAGGTCGTCAAGCAGGCCGACCTGGTGCTGGCGATGTACACCTGCGAGGCGTACTTCGACGAGGAGCACATCGCCCGCAACTTCGCCTACTACGAGCCGCTGACGGTCCGCGACTCCTCCCTGTCCGCCTGCTGCCAGGCCGTCGTCGCCGCCCAGGCCGGGCACCTGACGCTCGCCCACGCCTACACGGCGGAGGCCGCGCTGATGGACCTCGACGACCTGGAGCACAACACCCGCGACGGGCTGCACATCGCCTCGCTCGCCGGTACCTGGATGGCCCTGGTGGCCGGCTTCGGCGGGCTGCGCCACTACGACGACGGCGCCCGGTTCGCCCCCCGGCTGCCGGAACGGCTGCGCCGGCTTGCCTTCAGCCTGCAGCTGCGGGACAGCCGGCTCCGGGTGGAGATCGGCGCCGACAAGGCGACGTACACCCTGCTCGACGGCCCCCCGCTCACCGTCCACCACCACGGGGAGCCGGTGACGATCGGCACCGACAGCCCGGCGGTGCGGGCGGTGCCCCCGGTGAGGCAGGGCCCGGCCCCGGGCCAGCCACGGCACCGGGCACCTGCCCGACCGGCCTGAGCGCAGTTTTCCCGGAGGCGCGGGGAACTGCGCGACCAGCCACACCCGACCGGCACTCGACGACGCGGCCGCACCTCCTACGGCGTGATCGGTCATCCGCGCCGCCGGCGTGGCGTGTCGCGCAGTTCCCCGCGCCCCTGAAAGACAAAGACGGGGCGCTTTACGTCAGGGCGTTGGCAAGCAGCCGTACCAGGTCGGTCGTCGCGTCGGCAGCGAACAGCGCTGCCAGGGCGCCCAGCGCGAGAACGGCCGCCGCGGCCGACCAGAGATACGGGGGTGGACTCGTCTGCAGGGCCGCGATCCGGCGGGTGACCGCACGGTCCGTGAAGTTCAGGGCGCAGGCCGGGCGCGCGGCGCGGCCCGTGCTGAGGGCCGCCCGGGCCAGCGCACGGGCGGTGGTCCCGCGGTCCCCTACCTCGGTCGCCGCCTGCTCGTCCGCCCACCGCTCCACCAGGAACGTCACGGCCGAACGGACCGGCCCGAGCAGCGGGTCGGCGGCCGCGGCCAGCGTCACCGCCGTCACCAGACGGCCGTGCCGGTGGCGTAGATGGGCCCGTTCATGGGCCAGCAGCACCCGCCGTTCCGCCGGTGCCAGTGCGCCCAGCATCGCCGAGGTGACCAGGATGCGGCCCGGCCGGCCCGGGATCGCGAACGCCTGCGGCACCTCGCAGGCGGCCACCACCAGCTCGGTGTCCCGCGGATGCCCCTCGCACAGCCGTCGCAGCGCCCGCCGGGTGCGCCGCTCGGCGCGCACCGCCCGCTGCACCCGCCGGGCCACCACGGCCAGCGCCAGGCACGCGGCGACGCCGATCACCTCGGGCACCGGGTCGGCCAGCGGCCGCCCGTCCTCGTGGGCCTCCCGGATCACCGGCGGGACATCGCCCAGCAGCGCGGTGGTCAGCAGGATCAGGGACCAGGTGGTCGCGGCGGCGGTCAGCACGGCGGCGGACGTCAGCACGCGCGCCGCCAGCGCCGGGGCCATCCGGCGGCCGATCACCGGACTGACCAGGGGCAGCAACAGGGAGACCAGCAGCGGGGTGTAGACGTCGAACCTCATGCGCCGCCTCCGGCGAACAGGTTCCGCAGCGCCCGCTCCTCCTCCGGGCTCAGCCGGGACACGAACTGCTGGAGCGCCGCGATCGGGTCGGGGCCCCGGTCCAGGGCCTCGTGCATGGCCTCGGCGGTCAGCTCCGCCGCGTTCTTCGCCGGCCGGTACGCACCGCGCCGTCCGTCGGCGTCCCGCAGGACGAGCCCTTTGTCGTACAGCCGTTTGAGGATGGTGTGGACCGTGTTGTACGCGAGCCCGCCGCCGATCTCGGTCTGGATCTCGGCCGGGGTCAACGGCCGTTCGGTCGCCCACAGGGCCGCCAGGACCTCGCTCTCCAGCTCTCCTGCGCTGCGCCGCTCCGCCCTGCCGCGGGACCCTGTGCCAGCCATGTCCCAACCTTACAGCGCGTAGTGCCGCCGTTCGTATGGCCGCACCCGCGCTGCCTCCGCGGGTAAGTCCGTTTAGTTTGTCAGTGTTTGCTCCTGAAGCCCATGAGGGTCCTGCGCGCCGCAGGGGAACAGGGGTGGGTGTGTCGATGGTCCCGAACGTGAACGCCACGCCCGTCCTGGGCCGCCGGGGACTCTACTGGCAGAGCGGTGTCTGCCTCGTGCTGCTGCTCGGCGCGGGCTGGCTGGTCAGGCGGCACTGGCCGGCCGTGGCGCACGGGGTGGTCCGGCTCGCCGTCGCCGACCACGGGTGGCTGCTGGTGGCGGCCGGGGCGGCGGTCGGCACCTGGGCGTCCTCGGCGCTCGCCCAGCAGGGCGCGGTCGCCCGCCGGCTGCCCGTCGGACGGCTGGTCGCCACGCAGTTCGCCGCCTCGGCCGCCAACCACGTGCTGCCCGCCGGGCTCGGCGCGGGCGCGGTGAACCTGCGGTTCCTGATGCGCTGCGGTCTCCCGGCGGGCCGCGGTGCGTCGGCCCTCGCGGTCAAGGCGGCCGCCGGCGCCGTGGTCCGGCTCGCCCTCGTCGCCGTCCTCGCCCCCGCCTGCCCGGGACTGCTGCGGATCCCGCACCTGTCCATGGCCGCGCTCCTCGCCGGGACCGCCGCGGCCGCTCTGGTCGGCGTGCTGCTCCGGGTCCGGGTCTGGCCCCGCTGCCGGGGCGCGGTGGCCGCCGTGACCGCCGACATCCGGGCCCTGCACGCCCGCCCGGTCCGGGCGGCCGCGCTGTGGGGCGGTTCGCTCGCCTTCGCCGGGCTGCACGCGGTGGTCCTCATCGCCGTGACCCGGGCCGTCGGACTGCCGCTGGCCCCGGCCCGGGTGGCGCTCCTCTACCTCGCGGCCAGCGGAGCCGCCGCGCTGCTGCCCACCCCGGGCGGTCTCGGCTCGCTCGACGCGGCCCTCGCGCTCGCCCTCACCGCCTCCGGCACCACGGCCGCCGCGGCCGCTTCCGCCGTGCTCGGCTACCGGCTGCTGACCGTGTGGCTGCCCCTGCTGCCGGGCCTGTTGGTGCTCGGCCTGCTGATCCGACGCCGGGCGCTGTGACCGGGCAGGCGTCGTACGCCGTGGCTGCCCGCCGGTCCCGGTCATCGCGGCGGACGGCCTCGGACCCCCGGACGGCTGCCGGAGGCCGAAACGGCGGGCCTGACCGGGGACATGGCCGACCGGCGCCGCACCCGCCCCGACGCTCACGGCGTGGCCACCGGTCTCTCCGGTGCGTCGTGCGGTACCCATCTGTCCGGAACCCACCGGGCCGCCGCGCACGCGCAGACCCCGAGCCAGCCGTTCGCGAACAGCCAGCCGCCGATCACGTCGGTACACCAGTGCACGCCGAGAAACACCCGGGTGGCCCCGACGGCCAGGCCCCAGCAGGCGACGGCCAGGCACCACGGCGTGCGGCCCCGCGGGCCCCTGGCCCGGATCGCGAGGATCACGAGACCGGCGGCGAGCGCGGCCGTGGTGGTGTGTCCGGACGGGAACGACCAACCGGAGGCGGACGTCTGCCAGTCGGCCTGCGGCGGCCGGGCCCGCGCGATCAGCTCCATCACGGAGCTCCGGGCCGCCTGGCCCAGGGCGAGGCACCCCGCGCCGAGCAGCGCCGCGACCAGCCGCTGCCGCCGGGTCCGGCCCACGGCCACCCCGGCCGCCGTCACCAGCGCGTACGGCACGATCCCGGTGCCGGTCGCGGTGACCCCGCGGGCCACGGCCACCGCCACGTCCGGACGGTGACCGAGGGACCAGGCCAGCAACGTGCGGTCCGGGCCGAGCGGGGTGCCGTGCCGGCCGGTCACGACCAGGGCCAGCACCGCGAACGCCGCCCAGGCCCCGAACGCGACGCTCCCCGCGAACTCCGCGGTCCTCTTGCGGTTCATGACGCCGGCGACGGCCCTTTCCGATGACTGCGAAGCTCCGGTGACTGCGAAGGCGTAGACGGTCTACCCGAATGTAGACGAACGACGTCCGGCCGGTGTTCCCGGGCGTGCGCGTCCGCGTCCGGCGCGGCTTTTGCCGCACCATTACCAGTTCATGACCGGCTGACTACATGGGTGTAGTCATCATGGTCGGCGGAGTAAGGCATGCCTTCACTAAGTTCGAGCCAATGGGCGGGGACGGGCCTGCCGGGGAGGGCTGCGACGGATGTGGGACGACGCGTTTCCTAGTTTCCTGATCGGGCTGAGGGAAGGTCTTGAAGCCGGACTGATCGTCTCGATCCTCGTCGCCACGCTGGTGCGGGCGGGGGCCGCGAACCGGCTGGCGCAGGTGTGGACGGGTGTGCTGGCCGCGATCGCACTGGCGATGAGCTTCGGCGCGGTGCTCACCTTCACCGCCGCCTCCCTCTCCGCGACCGCCCAGGAGGCCTTCGGCGGCGTCCTCAGCGTGATCGCGGTCGCCTTCGTCACCGCGATGGTCTTCTGGATGCGGCGCTCGGCCCGCAGTCTCGCCGGCGACATCAGGCAGAAGGTCACCGGGGCCCTGGCCATGGGCTCGGGCGTGCTGATCCTGACCTCGTTCCTCGCGGTCGGCCGCGAGGGCCTGGAGACCGCGCTGTTCCTGTGGACCACCGCCCGGGCGGCCGGTGAGTCCGCGGGCCCCCTGACCGGCGCCGGGATCGGCCTGGTCCTGGCGGCCGGCCTGTGCTGGGGCCTGTACCGGCGCGTACTGAAGATCAACCTCTCGAGGTTCTTCACCTACACGGGTGCCGTCCTGATCGTGATCGCGTCCGGTGTCCTCGGCTACGGCCTGCGCGACCTCCAGGAGGGCGGCGTCCTCCCGGGCAACACGGCGTACGCCTTCGACCTCGGCGCCCACATCGACGCGGGCTCCTGGTACAGCACCCTCCTCCAGGGCGTCCTCAACATCACCCCGGCGATGACGTGGCTCCAGGTGGCCGGGTACATCGGCTACCTCGCGGTCGTCATGACCCTGTTCGTGCGGGGAGTGCGGACCGCGGCACCGAAGCCGGCCGACAGGCCGGAGCGGCAGGCGGAGCCCTCCGCCGCGAAGCCTGGAACGCCGACGCCGACGCAGTCGGAGCCTGCCGCCGAGCGCTCCGAGCCGGAGGCCTCCGCCGGGCGGCCCGAACCCGGCCCGGAGCCCGCCGGGGGGCCGCGGCGCCGGCCTGCCTGGGTGGTTCCCGTCGCCGTGGTCGCCGTGCCGGCCGTCGTCGCCGGGCTCGTCGTCGCCGTCGCCCGGCCCAAGCCGGCCGGCGGCCAGACCGTCGCCGTCTCCGAGACCGAGTGCGGCAAGGGCTTCACCGCGCCGAAGCCGGGCCGGCAGACCTTCCGGATGCAGAACACCGGCAGCAAGACCTCCGAGGTGTATCTGATCGACCCGAGCAGCAACGCGGTCTACGGCGAGGTCGAGGGCCTCGCTCCCGGCACCACCCGTGATCTGGTCGCCACGGTGGCCGGCGGCACCTACGCCTGGCGCTGTGTCCCCTCCAGCGGCAAGGCCGTCACCTCCGAGTCGGTCACCGTCAGCGGCGGCACAGGCGGCACCAAGGCGGTCGTACCGGTCTCCGAGGCGGACCTCGCGGCACCGCTGGCGGCGTACAAGGCGTACGTCGAACGGGGTCTGGCCACCCTGGTCGCGCAGACCCGCACCCTCGACGCCGACATCGCGGGCAACCACCTGGCCAAGGCCCGCACCGACTGGCTGACCGCCCACCTCACCTATTCCTCCCTCGGCGCCGCCTACGGCACCTTCGAGGACTACGACAAGAAGATCAACGGCCGTGCCGACGGCCTCTCGGGCGGCGTGGCCGACCGGGACTTCGCCGGGTTCCACCGGGTCGAGTACGGGCTGTGGCACGCGCAGACCGCCGGGCAGCTGAAGGCTCCGGTCCAGGCGCTCGCCGACGCGGCGGCCGGGCTCCAGAAGGCGTTCCCGGCCCAGGACTTCGACCCGGGCGACCTGCCGCTGCGCGCCCACGAGATCCTGGAGAACACCCTCCAGTTCGAGCTGACCGCCGACACCGACGAGGGCAGCGGCACCAACCTCGCCACCGCGAACGCCAACCTCGCCGGCACCCGCGAGCTGCTGACCGTGCTCCGGCCGCTGCTCACCACCCGGGCGCCGAAGCTGCTGCCGACCGTCGACGCGGACATCGCCCGTCTCCAGAAACTCCTGGACGCCGAGCACCAGGGCGCGACCTGGACCCCGGTCGAGGGGCTCGACACCGTCACCCGGCAGCGCATCGCCGGTGCCACCGGACAGCTCCTCGAAGACCTCTCCCCGGTGCCGGACCTCCTGGAGATCAGGAAGTCCGCCTGATGAAGCGCGCAGAGCACCCGCACCCGTACGACGAAGGGAACCCTCCGATGTCCGCTGCCGACACCCCGTCCTGCCCGATGGGCGCCGGCCGCCGTTCCTTCGTGCGGACGGCGCTGGGCGCCGGGGCCGCGGGCGCGGTCCTGGCCGGCGGCGGCTTCGCCCTGAGCCAGGCCGGCGGCGCCGCCGAGGCCCAGGCAGCCGACGCGAGCGGCACCACCGAGATCCCCTTCCACGGCACCCACCAGGCCGGCATCCTCACCCCGGCCCCGGCCGCCGCCACCTTCGTCTCCCTGGACGTCATCGCCGACAGCCGGCAGGAGCTCACCGACCTGCTGAAGACGATCACCGCGCGGGCCCGCTTCCTCACCTCCGGCGGCACCCCCGAGGACCTCGGCGTCGGCGCGCCGCCCGCCGACAACGGCATCCTCGGCCCCACGGTGCCCTCCGACGCGCTGACCGTCACCGTCGGCGTCGGCGCCTCCCTGTTCGACGACCGCTACGGCCTCGCCAAGGCCCGGCCGGTCCGGCTGACCCCGATGCGGACCTTCCCGAACGACAACCTGAACGCCGCCGAGTGCCATGGCGACCTCTCGCTGCAGATCTGCGCCAACAGCACGGACACCGTGCTGCACGCGCTGCGGGACATCGCCAAGCACACCCGGGGCGCCATGCAGATCAAGTGGCGCATCGACGGCTTCCAGAACGCCCCGCGGCCGACCGGCGCCCAGCGCAACCTGCTCGGCTTCAAGGACGGCATCGCCAACCCGGACGTCACCTCGGCCCGCGAGACCGACCGGCTGATCTGGGTCGGGGAGGGCCAGGGCGAGCCGGCCTGGGCGACGGGCGGCAGCTACCAGGTGATCCGGATCATCCGGATGCTCGTCGAGTTCTGGGACCGGGTCTCGCTGAGCGAGCAGGAGCTGATGTTCGGCCGCCGCAAGGACACCGGCGCCCCGCTGGACGGCGCCAAGGAGACCGACATCCCCAACTACGCCAAGGATCCGAAGGGCAACGCCATCCCGCTGGACGCCCACATCCGGCTCGCCAACCCGCGTACCTCCAAGTCCGACAGCACCCGCATCCTGCGCCGCGGCTACAACTACGACCGGGGCGTGGACAGCGTCGGCAACCTCGACATGGGCCTGGCCTTCTGCTGCTACAACCAGGACGTCCAGCGTCAGTTCGAGGCGACCCAGACCCGGCTGATCGACGAGCCGCTCGTCGACTACATCTCCCCGACCGGCGGCGGCTACTTCTTCGCCCTGCCGGGCGTGAAGAACGCCAGGGACTGGCTGGGGAGCGGGCTGCTGGCGGTGTGACCGGCGAACCGGCCTTTACCTTTCCATGACCTTCTCTTGGTGAAGGCCTGGTGCGGGCGTTGATGCGAACGATTTGCAAGTGCGGGAAGATGGCACAAGGCTGCCGCTGGCAGCTGCCTGTTGCTCGACCGAAGGATGTCACCTCCCGATGACGGCCACCCCTGGTTCCGCCCCGTCCCTTCCCGTCCAGGCCGAAGCCAAGCGCTCGGCCTGGCGCCGTGTCCGGGGTTCCATGACCCGGCAGGAGTGGACCAGGGTCGGCGGGATGGCCGGCTTCGTGCTCGCGCTGCACGTCATCGGCTGGGGCACGCTGGTCGGGATCATCGCCCCGCAGCACTTCAGCGTGGGCACCGAGTCCTTCGGCATAGGCATCGGCGTGACCGCGTACACGCTGGGCATGCGGCACGCCTTCGACGCCGACCACATCGCGGCCATCGACAACACCACCCGCAAGCTGATGGGCGAGGGGCAGCGGCCGCTGTCGGTCGGATTCTGGTTCTCCCTCGGCCACTCCAGCATCGTCTTCGGCCTCTCCCTGCTGCTCTCCTTCGGCATGAAGGCCCTGGCCGGACCGGTCGAGGACGACGGCTCGCACCTCCACGAGGTCACCGGCCTGATCGGTACGACCGTCTCCGGGACCTTCCTCTATCTCATCGCCGGCATCAACCTCGTCATCCTGGCCGGCATCTGGAAGGTCTTCCGGCAGATGCGCTCCGGCGCCTACGACGAGGCCGCGCTGGAGACGCAGCTGAACAACCGCGGCTTCATGAACCGCTTCCTGGGCCGGGTCACCGGCTCGATCAGCAAGCCCTGGCAGATGTACCCGCTCGGCCTGCTGTTCGGGCTCGGCTTCGACACGGCGACGGAGATCGCGCTGCTCGTGCTGGCCGGCTCCGGCGCCGCCTCCGGCCTGCCCTGGTACGCCATCCTCACCCTGCCGGTGCTCTTCGCGGCCGGGATGTCGCTGCTGGACACCATCGACGGCTCGTTCATGAACTTCGCCTACGAGTGGGCGTTCTCCAAGCCGGTCCGCAAGGTCTACTACAACCTCACCATCACCGGCCTGTCGGTGGCCGTCGCGCTGATCATCGGTACCGTGGAACTCCTCGGTCTGCTCGCCGACAAGATGCACCTGCACGGCTTCTTCTGGGACTGGGTCGCCGGGCTCGACCTCAACATCGTCGGCTTCGTCATCGTCGGCCTCTTCTTCGCGACCTGGGTGATCGCCCTGCTGATCTGGAAGGCGGGCCGCATCGAGGAGAAATGGACCACGGGCCTGGCCCGGCCCGCGGAGCAGACCGAGGGCTGAGCCAGCGCCCCTGAAGGGGCGCGGGGCCGTATCCGATGTGCGGCTACCGCCGCGTGGGCGCGACCAGCCACGACGGCGCCGCAGTCGACAGACGGCGGGTCAACCACGCACCTTCAGGTCCGCCCGCCACTTGACGATCTGCTTCTCCGCGTCGCCGGTGTACGACCACGGGGTGCGGGTCGCCCGGCGGCCCTGGAGCCGCAGCAGGTCGGCGGCGATGTCCGTGACGCCCGCCTGACAGGCCGCGTGTGTCAGGTAGTTGAGGTCACGCAGCTCGCCCGGGGCGACGGGGGCGTCACCGCGCTGGGTGATCCAGCGCTCCCAGGTGCGCCGCACGTCGCTGACCGCGCCGTCGTGCTTCCAGTGTTGGCTGAGCGCGACGGCGTTCTGCCGGTCCTCCGCCGCGTCCAGGGCGTACCGGAACTCCTCGACACGGGCGTACTGCACCAGGACGGGCAGCGCGCAGCCCGGCGGGGCGACCCCGGCCGCGTCCCGGGCGAAGTCGTACATCAGGCCGTGCGTGCCGTGCCAGCGCGCGGAGTAGTAGTGGAGCACCTGGAGGTGGCCCTCCACGTTGTACGGGTCGCGCCGGTGCAACTCGTCCCACCAGCGGGCGAGTTCCTGGCGGCGCACCCCGGTCGGATACAGCCGGGCCACCGAGATCAGGGAGACCCAGGGGGTCGGGTCCTGCGGGTACGCCTCGGCGGCGGCCAGGCAGGCCAGCACCGCGGTGTCGATCCTGGCCCGGTCCATCGGGGCGCCCCGGCCCGCGGAGATGGCCAGGGTGAACGCCCGGGCCGTCTCGGTCGCCGCCCGCAGCACCAGCGCGTCGGCGCTCTGCGGCTCGGCGGCCAGCCAGGACTCCATCGTCGAACTGCCCGCGCAGGCCTGGGCCAGCAGCCGTACCCGGTGGCCCCGGACGAGCCAGTGGGGGCCGGTGGTCCGCAGCAGTGCCCGCAGGCCCTGCCAGCGGCCGATGACGATGTCCTGCCGGGCCGAGGTCAGGGGTTCGTCCCCGCAGTCCGGGTCGAATTCGGGGGCGAAGCGGTCTCGCGCCATCGGACTCGTACCTCAGAAATCGGTGGGGAGGCCTTCGTAAGCCTGGGCATGGACGGTGGCATGATCATCGGGGACCCAGTCGGCCGCCACGGTGCGGGTGGCGTCCAGCCTGGCCGGCCGGTAGTAGTCGCTGCCCTGCTTCCAGTACCAGAGCATCGGGATCAGCCCCACGGCCAGACCGCCGATGCCGATGGCGA
Organism: Streptomyces fuscichromogenes; assembly: GCF_014645815.1. Taxonomy (GTDB): domain Bacteria; phylum Actinomycetota; class Actinomycetes; order Streptomycetales; family Streptomycetaceae; genus Streptomyces; species Streptomyces fuscichromogenes. The sequence goes on from NZ_BMML01000007.1 coordinate 451,507, forward strand.
TCGCCGCGCTGCTCAGCTGGCCCAGCGACTCGACGAAGATCCAGAACATGAACAGCGCACCGCACAGCGGCCAGAGCCCGCCGAGCAGGAAGTTGCCCGCCGACCTGAACAGCGTCTTGCGGTAGGCCACGACCACCGCGAGGCCGGCGAGACCGTAGTAGACGGCGATCTGGAGGCCGATCGCCGAGATGGCGTCGGAGAGGATCTCGCCCACCGAGCCCAGCGCGTTGGAGGCGATGAACAGGGTCAGCGCCACCGCGCCGACCACGCCGATCGCCACGTGCGGGGTGTTCCAGGTGCGGTGCACCCTGCCCAGCGCGGTCGGCATCGTCCGGTCGCGGCCCATCGCGAACAGCGAGCGGGTGACCTGGATGAGGGTCGTCTCCAGGGTGGCGATGGTGGAGAGCATCACGGCGACGATGAGCAGCTTGCCGCCCCAGCCCGGCCAGATCTGCTCGCCCAGCACGCCCAGCACGTTGGCGTCGTTCGCCGCGATCTGGTCCGCGGACAGGATGACGTTCACGGCGATGGTGAACACCTCGAACAGCGCGAAGACGATGCCGACGCCGATCAGGCCCGCGAGTCCGGTGGTACGGCGGGAGTTGCGGGTCTCCTCGCTGAGGTTGCTGGTGACGTCCCAGCCCCAGTAGTAGAAGGCGGCGATGAGCGCGCCGGAGGCGAAGCCGGAGACCCCGTCGAAGTGGGAGAAGCCGAGCCAGGACCAGTCGAAGGTGCGGGCGGTGTTGGTGTGGAAGAGGGCCAGCACCGCGAACAGCAGCAGGACCGCCAGCTCGATGCCGGACATCAGCAGCTGGGCGCGCACGGTGAGGCGGGCCCCGCCGAGCACCACCGCCAGCATGATCAGGAACCAGGCGGCGCCGACCACCGTGGACAGGGCCACGTTGTCGGCGAGGCCCGCGTCGAACAGGGACAGCGTCATCGATCCGGCGGGCAGCGAGCCGGCCACCATGAAGATGGTCGCGGACACCACCAGCGCCCAGCCGCTGACGAAGCCGAGGAACGGGTGCAGGGTGCGGCCCACCCAGGAGTAGCTCGCGCCCGCGTTCACATCGATCCGGCCCAGGTAGCTGAAGGCCAGCGCGATGCCCAGCATCGGTATCGCACACCACAGCAGGGCGGCCGGACTGCCCAGCCCCACCGCCCCGACCAGCACCGCGGTGGTCGCGGCCAGCGAGTACGCCGGTGCGCTGCCCGCGATGGCCATGACCACGGTGTCGAACGTGCCGAGGGCGTTGGCCTGGAGCCCTCTGCCCCTGTTGTTGCTCATGGTTGTGCTGCTTTCCGGTCGTGCAGGGCGCACGGGAGTGCAGGCCCGCGGTGGTACGGGTGGGGGGTGCACGACCCGCCTCGTACCCGGAGAGGGATGGCCTCGGGCAAAGGGCCGGTCGGAAAGAAGAAAGGGGTGGTGAGGGCCGCATGCCGAGAGTCGGCGGACGGTCACACCGCGTGTGTGGGTGTGACTATAGCGGCCCTCTTTGACCTTTCAAGCTGACCGAGCGGTAATCACATATGCCACTTGGGGCTACGAACTCTCACATCGGAAGCAACGGTTCCGCGGGCCCTCAGTCCTCCAGCCGGTCGAGCTGCCGCAGCTTGTTGGTGGCGTCCAGGGCCGCGACCTTGTAGGACTCCGCCAGCGTCGGGTAGTTGAAGACGGCATCCACCAAGTAGTCGACCGTGCCCCCGCAGCCCATCACCGACTGACCGATATGGATCAGTTCTGTCGCTCCGCTGCCGAAACAGTGCACACCGAGCAGCCGCCGGTCCTCGGGGGAGACCAGGAGCTTGAGCATGCCGTGCGAGTCGCCGATGATCTGGCCCCGGGCCAGCTCCCGGTAGCGGGCCACCCCGACCTCGAACGGCACGCACTCCTCGGTGAGTTGGTCCTCGGTCCGGCCGACGAAACTGATCTCCGGGATGGTGTAGATGCCGATGGGCTGGAGGTTGTCCATCTGCCCGACCGGTTCCCCGCAGGCGTGGTACGCGGCCACCCTGCCCTGTTCCATCGAGGTCGCGGCGAGCGCCGGAAAACCGATCACGTCACCGACGGCGTAGATGTGCGGCACCTCGGTGCGGAAGTGCTCGTCCACCGTGATCCGGCCCCGCCGGTCCGCGGACAGCCCCGCCTTGTCCAGGTCGAGTCCGTCGGTCAGGCCCTGCCGGCCCGCCGAGTACATCACCGTGTCCGCCGGTATCTTCTTGCCGCTCTCCAGCACCGTCAGCGTGCCCCGGGGATGCCGCTCGACGGCGGCCACGGTCTCCCCGAACCGGAAGGTGACGGCCAGGTCCCGCAGGTGGTACTTGAGCGACTCCACGACCTCGACGTCGCACATGTCCAGCATGGCCGCGCGCTTCTCCACCACGGTCACCTTGCTGCCGAGCGCGGCGAACATGCTGGCGTACTCCATGCCGATGACACCGGCGCCGACGATGACCATGGAGCGCGGCACCCGCTCCAGCGACAGCACGTTGTCCGAGTCCATGATGGTGCGCCCGTCGAACTCGACGCTGTCCGGGCGGGCCGGCCGGGTGCCGGTGGCGATGATGATGTGCTCCGCGGTCAACAGCCGTTCGTTGCCGCTCGGTTCGCGCAGGGCGACGGTGTGCGGGTCGATGAACCGCCCGATGCCGGAGCAGAGGGTGACGTGGTTGCGGGAGAGTTGGTTGCGGATGACGTCCACCTCGCGGCTGACCACGTGCTGGGTGCGCGCGGTCAGGTCGGAGACGGTGATCTCCTCCTTCAGCCGGTAGCTCTGGCCGTACAGGTCGCGCTGGGTCAGGCCGGTCAGGTAGAGGACGGCCTCGCGCAGGGTCTTGGAGGGGATGGTCCCGGTGTGGATGGACACACCGCCGACCATGTCGGGGCTGTCGACGACGGCGACCCGGCGACCGAGCTTGGCCGCGGCGATGGCGGCCTTCTGGCCGCCGGGTCCGGAACCGATGACGAGCATGTCGAAGTCGGGCACCCTGCGAAGTCTGTCAGCAGCCGACCCCGCTTCGAAAGGGTGAACGGGCAACCTTCGTGTGAAATCCGACAGCGGTGGATCAGGGCAGGAGCCGCTCGACGCAGCTGGGCCCCTCGCGCTCCATCTTCTTCCTGGCCCATTCGAGCGTGGCCGGGGTGACGTCCCGGCCCGACGCCATCACCAGGTCCTCGGGCGCCACCCCGGTACCGGGGGCGCTGTGCAGCAGGGCGTCCGGGGTGGCTCGGTCCTCGGGCGGCCGGGACGCTTCGGGTTCTGAGGTCGACATGGGTCCCTCCTTCGCGGAGCGGGGTGCACACTCTCACGATTGCCCGCCCGGCCGCACCCCGCATCCCGGGAGGCGATTCGCCCCTTTAAGCTATGTCCCTTTTAAGCTGTATGGTGACCGTACATCCGTTCCGGGGAGGCCGTCACGATGGCCGAGCAGCTGTTCTACCAGAATGCGCCCGGGAGCCCCCGCTACCTGCCGATCGCCGAACACGGGCTGATCGGGGATCTGCGCAGCGTGGCCCTGGTCGGCAGCAACGGCACGATCGACTGGTACTGCAGCCCGTCCTTCGACGCCCCCAGCGTCTTCGCCGCCGTCCTGGACGCCGAGCGCGGCGGTTTCTTCGCGCTGGCCGCGACGGTACCGGCCCGGACCAAGCAGTTCTACTTCCCCGACACCAACGTGCTGATCACCCGCTTCTACACGGACGAGGGCGTCGGCGAGGTCCAGGACTTCATGCCGGTGACGGACGGCTCGGGCGAGTGCGAGCGGCACCGGCTGATCCGCCGGGTGCTCTGCGTGCGCGGCACCGTGCCCTTCCGGGTCCGGGTGGCCCCCCGTTTCAACTACGGCGCCGACCCGCACACCCTGCGCCTGCTCGGCGACACCGCCCTGTTCGAGTCCGCGGCCAAGTCGCTGCTGCTCACCTCCACGGTCGCCCTGGAGAGCGACGGCCCCGACGCCCGCGCCGACTTCAAGCTCGCCGAGGGCGAGTCCGCCGTCTTCGCCCTCGACCAGGCCGGCGAGGACATCGCCCCGCGCGGCTGCGCCCGCGCCGAGGCCCAGCGGCAGTTCGAGGCCACCGTCTGCTACTGGCGGCGCTGGCTGCACCAGTCCCGCTACCGGGGCCGCTGGCGTGAGATGGTGCACCGCTCGGCGCTCACCCTGAAACTGCTCACCTACGCCCCCACCGGCGCCATCGTCGCCGCGCCCACCACCAGCCTCCCCGAACAGTTCGGCGGCGAACGCAACTGGGACTACCGCTACGTCTGGATCCGCGACGCCGCCTTCGCCGTCTACGCCCTGCTGCGGCTCGGCTTCAGCAGCGAGGCCGCGGCCTTCATGAAGTTCGTGACCACCTACATCAGCCCCGGCGACGGCTTCGCCTCCGGCCCGCTCCAGATCATGTACGGCATCGACGGCCGCTGCGACCTGCCCGAACGTGAGCTGACCCACCTGGAGGGGCACTGCGGCTCCGCCCCGGTCCGGGTCGGCAACGACGCGGCCGGCCAGCTCCAGCTCGACATCTACGGCGCCCTCATCGACTCGATCTACCTCTACGACAAGTGGGCCGAGCCCATCTCCAGCGGCCAGTGGGACGACGTCACCCGCCTCGTCGGATGGGTCTGCGACCACTGGGACCAGCCCGACGAGGGCATCTGGGAGACCCGCGGCGGCCGCAAGAACTTCCTCTACTCGCGGCTGATGTGCTGGGTCGCCATCGAGCGGGCGATCCGCCTCGCCAACCGGCGCGGCCTGCCCGCCGACCTGCCCCGCTGGCGGCAGAGCCGCGACACCATCTACCGGTGGATCATGGACCGCGGCTGGTCCGAGCGGCGCGGCGCCTTCGTCCAGCACGAGGGCGGGGACGTCCTCGACGCCTCGCTGCTGATGATGCCCCTGGCCAAGTTCATCGCCCCGACCGACCCCAAGTGGCTGTCCACCCTGGACGCCCTCACCGAGGACCTGGTCTCCGACTCCCTCGTCTACCGCTACGACCCGCAGGCCAGCCCCGACGGGCTCCGCGGCGACGAGGGCACCTTCTCCATCTGCTCCTTCTGGTACGTGGAGGCCCTGGTGCGCGCCGGACGCGTCGACGAGGCCCGGCTCGCCTTCGAGAAGATGCTCACCTACGCCAACCATCTCGGCCTGTACGCCGAGGAAATCGGCCGCACCGGCGAGCAACAGGGCAACTTCCCGCAGGCGTTCACCCACCTCTCCCTCATCAGCGCCGCCTTCAACCTGGACCGCGCGCTGGGCTGAGGGTCACGGCAGCGGCTGCTCCGCCCAGATGACCTTCCCGGCGGGCGTGTAGCGGGTGCCCCAGCGCTCGGACAGCTGCGCGACCAGGAACAGGCCCCGGCCGCCCTCGTCGGTGCTCGCCGCGTACCGCAGATGCGGCGAGGTGGTGCTGGCGTCGGAGACCTCGCAGATCAGCGTCCGGTCGTGCAGCAGCCGTACCCCGATGGGCGCCCGGCCGTGCCGGATGGCGTTGGTGACCAGCTCGCTGAGGATCAGCTCGGTGGTGAACGACAGCTCGTCCAGGTCCCAGCGGGCGAGCTGCCGGGTCACCCGGGACCGCACCTCGGAGACGGCCGCGGGATCGGCCGGCACCTGCCACTGGGCGACCCGGTCCGCACCGAGTGCCCGGGTGCGGGCGACGATCAGCGCCACGTCGTCGCTGGGGCGGGCCGGCAGCCGCTCCAGTACCGCCGCGCAGGTCTCGTCGGGGGAGGCGCCGGCCGCCGACTCCAGGGCCCCGGCGAGCAGTTCGAGGCCCTCGTCGATGTCCCGCTGCCGGTCCTCGACCAGCCCGTCGGTGTAGAGGACCAGCCTGCTGCCCTCCGGAAGATCCAGCTCGGCCGTCTCGAAGGGCAGTCCGCCCACCCCCAGCGGCGGACCCGCCGGCACCTCCGGGAACTCCACGCCGCCGTCGGGCCTGGCCAGCGCCGGCGGCGGATGACCGGCCCGGGCCACCGTGCACCGCCGGGTCACCGGATCGTAGATCGCGTACAGGCAGGTCGCCCCGGTGATCGTGGCCATGGTGTCCGCGGGGGTCTCGTCCTGGTCGATCCGGCCCACCAACTCGTCCAGCAGACCGAGCAGTTCGTCGGGCTGCAGATCGAGCGCCGCGAAGTTGTGCACCGCGGTGCGCAGCCGCCCCATGGTCGCCGCCGCGTGCAGCCCGTGCCCCACCACGTCCCCGACCACCAGCGCCACCCGGGCCCCGGACAGCGGCAGCACGTCGAACCAGTCGCCGCCCACGCCCGACTGCGCCGGCAGGTAGCGGTAGGCGATGTCCAGGGCGCCCTGCGCGGGCAGGCTGCGCGGCAGCAGGCTGCGCTGGAGGGTCACCGCCATGCTGTGCTCGCGCGTGTAGCGGCGGGCGTTGTCGATGGAGACGGCCGCCCGCGCCACCAGCTCCTCCGCCAGGGCCAGTTCCTCGGCGTCGAACGGCGCGAGCTTCTCCGAACGGCAGAAGTTGGCCAGGCCCAGCACCAGGTTCCCGGCCCGCAACGGGACCGTGATCAGCGAGTGGATGCCGAAGTCCAGGATCCGCTGGGTGAGCTCCAGGTCCTGGGCACGCCAGCCCGGCGCCTCCCGCAGCCGCGGCTCGACCACGGACTCGCCGGTCTCCAGACTGCGGCCCTGCGGCGAGGACGGCACGAACTGGAACCGCTCGCCGACCGGGTACAGCGGGGCGTCCTTGCGGATGCCGGTGCACGCCACCCGGCGCAGCGCGTCCCCGGGCTTGGGCTCCTCGCCCTTGAGGACCGCGTCGTACAGGTCGATGGTGGCGAAGTCCGCGAACCGCGGCACGGCCAGCTCCGCCAGCTCCTCGGCGGTGCGGGTGACGTCCAGGCTGGTGCCGATGCCCACCCCGGCGTCGTACAGCATGTTCAGGCGCTCGCGGGTCACCTCGGCACGGCCGGAGAGGGCGCGCAGTTCGGTGGAGTCGCGCAGGGTGGTGACGCTGCCGGGAGGGCCGCCGCGCACCTCGATCGCGCGCTGGTTGACGGCCAGCAGCCGGTCCTTGACCAGGTGCACCTCGTCGGTGGCGATCCGTCCCGAGGCGATCAGCGCCGCCGTCTCCGGGTCCAGGCCGAGGTCCAGGACCCGGCGCCGCTCGGCGTCCTGGGGCAGGTCCAGCAGGCGCTGTGCCTCGTCGTTGGCGAGCATCAGCCGGCCGTCGCCGTCGACGATCAGCACGCCTTCGCGCACCGAGTGCAGCACCGCGTCGTGGTGCTCGTACATCCGGGTCATCTCGTCCGGGCCGAGCCCGTGCGTCTGGCGCAGCAGCCGCCGGCTGACCAGCGCGGTGCCCGCCGTCGCCAGGGCCAGCGCCGCGGCGGCCGCGGTCAGCAGCAGCGGCAGCTGCTGGTCGGCGCGGCCGCCCACGTGCGCGGTGGTGATGCCGGCCGACACCAGCCCCACCACCGCGCCGTCCGCGTCCCGGACCGGGACCACGGCCTGCACCAGCTCCCCGATGGTGCCCTGGACCTCCTCGGTGACCGTCCCGCCGGCCAGCGCGGGCCCGATGTTCCCGACGAACTTCTTGCCGATGCGGTCCGGCTTGGGGTGCGTGTACCGGATCCCGTCGGTGTTCATGACGACGATGAAGTCCACGCCGGTCGACTTGCGGGCCGCCTCCGCCCGAGGCTGGAGCACCGCCGTCGGGTCGGGCAGCCGCAGCGCCGCCGCCGTGCCCGGGGCGTCGGCGAAGGTCTGGGCGACCGCTAGGGACCGGTTGCGGGCCTCCATGGTGCTGTCGTGCCGTACCTGGAGCACCAGGGCCAGCACGGCCGACACGACCAGCAGCAGCACGATCACCACTTGCAGCACGAAGACCTGTCCGGCCACGCTGCGTCCGCTCACCGCCGACCCGAGCCATCCGGACCGGACCCGCCCCGGCCCGCTCGGACGCCGTGGGGCGAGCGGCGCGCGCGGAGTCCCGGATGGGGACGGCCGAGTGTCGGACCGGCCGGGCTGACGGACCATGAGCCCATGTCTACACTGCCCGGCGGCGTGAGGCGAGGGCGTCCCCCTTGGTAACCGGCCGGACACCCCGTTCTGTCCCGATCATCCGCGGCGCACGGGTCCCGGGCGGCGGGTGGCGAGCAGCAGGGCCACGTCGTCGGGGCGGTCGGTGGCGTGCCGGGCCATGGCGGTGAGCCGGTCGGCCACCCCGGTCAGGGTCCGGCCGCCGCCCCGCCCCGGCACCTCCCCGGCCTCGGCCAGGGCCGCCCCCAGCGCGGCGATGCCGTCGTCGATGTCGGCGCCCGGCCGCTCCACCAGCCCGTCCGTGTACAGGGCGAGGATCGCGTCCGGCGCCAGCTCCAGCTCGGTCACCGGATACCGGGCCCGAGGATCCACGCCCAGGACGACACCGCCGGGTATCTCCAGGACCCGGGTGCGGCCGTCCGGGGCGCGCAGCAGCGGCGGCGGATGACCGGCCCGGGCGATCCGGGTGCGCCCGGTGGCGGGGTCCAGGCGCAGATAGCAGCAGCTCGCGAACTGACCCGGGTCGAGGTCGATGAGCAGCCGGTTGGTGCCGCTCAGCACCTCGTCCGGCGGCCGGTCGCTGAGCGCGAACGCCCGCACCGCGCTGCGTAGTTGCCCCATGGTGGCGGCCGCCTGCACACCGTGTCCCTGGACGTCGCCGATGACCAGGGCGAGGCCGTCGCCGGACCCCACGACGTCGTACCAGTCACCGCCCACGTCCATGCCCTGGGTGCCCGGCAGGTACCGGCCCGCGGTCTCCACCTGGGGGTGCGCCGACAGCCGGCGCGGCAGCAGCGCCTGCTGCAGACCGCGGGCGAGGGCGGCCTCGCTGTCGTAGCGGCGGGCCTTCTCCATCGCGTGCGCGATCAGACCGGCGAGCGCGGTGAGGACCGTGCGCTCCTCGGTGCTGAAACGGCGCTCCACGTCGAAGCCGAGGATGCAGGTGCCGACCGGCCGCCCCGAGGCGATCAGCGGGAGGAAGGCGCGGGCGCCCACGGTCGCGTCCAGGGCGAGACCCGGGTAGGTGTCCGCGAGCCGCTGCATCGACTCGAAGAACAGCGGCCGGCCGGTGGTGAGGGCCTCCACCCCGGGGATGTGGGCGTCCAGACCGACACCGTCGAACGGCGCGAGGAAGCCCGGTGGGAAGCCGTTCTCCCAGGCCAGGTAGAGATGCCGGTCCTGGAGCAGGTAGATGGCGAGCCGGCCGCCGCCGAACGCCGGCAGCAGCTCCTGCGTCACCACCACCGACACCTGCCGGGCGGTGACCGCGTCGGTCAGCGCGATGGCCAGCGCGATCGGCCGGTACAGCGGGGCCATCGAGGCCCCGCCGGGCCGTCCGGACCCGGCCGCGGTGCCCGGCTCGGCCGCGCGGGGCAGGTGCACGGACGGTTCGATCAGGGCGGCCGGGACGACCGTGCAGGTGACCAGGTCCGGGCCCGGGTGCACGGACAGGGCGAGGAGCTCGCCCTCGGCGGGATCCCCGCGACGGACCTGGAAGCGCACCGGGCCGCGGGCCAGCAGCGCCCCCCGCCAGTGGTCGTCGTACGGCGGTCCGCTCAGCCACGGCATCGCGTCCCACACGGGCCGGCCGAGCAGCTCGGCGCGCGGCAGGCCGGTCAGCCGGACGGCGGCCGGGTTGGCGTAGCGGACGACCCCCGAGCGGTCCAGGCAGAAGACGCCCTGGGGGAGCAGATCGGCCGCCGCGTCGGCGGCCGCGGCCGGGCCCGGGTCGACGACGATCCCGGAGACCAGGGAGGGGTCGGTGGTGCCGGGCGGCGGCCACAGCTCCAGCAGGAGCGGGGCGCCGTCCGCGGCCCGCACCCGCAGCGGGGCGTACGGCGGCTTGCCGGCCGCGGTCTCGTGCAGCGCGGCCAGCACGTCGTCGGCGTCGTCGGGCGTCACCGCCGCGGCCAGCTCGGCGCCGGTACCGGGGAAGTCCTGCGGCGCCATGCCGAGCAGGGCGTGCAGCCGGTCGTCCGCGCGCACCGCCGACGTGGCCGGGTCCCAGGTGAAACGTCCCACCCGGGCCGCCCCGGGCCGGCTCGCCGGCGGCCGTACGCACACCGGTTCGCCCTCCCAGGCGACCGCCGCGTCGCCCTCCTCGGCCACCAGCTCGGACAGCCCGGCCCCCAGTGTCTCGGCCAGCCGCCCGAGCCGGTCCAGGTCGGGCAGCTCGTCCACGGTGTCCGGGGTCGCGGGCCGCAGCACCGTGAGCACCCCGAAGGACGGCTCCGCCCCGGGCACCGGCGTGTACACCGAGCCGAACTGGAACGGCAGGCCCGCCGCGAACTGCGGATAGCGGCGCACCATCTCGGCGGCGTCGGGCAGCACCACCCGCACCCCGAGCCGGTAGGCGTCCGCGACCGGGAACGGCCGGTCCACCTGAAGCCGCCACCAGGGCCGGAACAGCGGTCCTGGCAGCCCCACCAGCGTCGCCAGCCGCAGCAGTCCCGGGGTGCCGGAGCGCAGGTACACCCCGGCGACGTGACCGTCCGCCGCGCCCAGGGCGCCGGTCGAGGCCTCGACCAGCAGCGCGGTCAGCCGCTCACGCGCCCGGCCCATGGGCTCGCCGCTCCCTGTCATCGGGTCCTACCTCGTCCGCGCACCGCCGGGTGGGTGACACAGCAAGAATGCGTCACGACGGCCCGAAAACGCACCTCCGCGACCCACGCCGGCCGGCTCAGCCCGCGTCCACCGGCCGCAGCACCAGGTGACCGCCCTCCCGGCCGGCCGCCATGGCGAACGGGAAGGTGTCCGTCTCCAGGCACAGCGGCACGTCCTCGGGGTGGACGCCCTCCCAGCCGAGCCGCAGGCCCTCGGCGAGCCGCGCGGCCCCACCGGAGTTCCGGGCCCGCTCCACGAACGGGCCGGGGGCGACCGGGCCGTCGCTCACCAGCCCGGCGATGTACTCGGCGCAGGCCAGGTCCTCCTCGGCCCGTCCGCCGTCCCCGGTGACCACGAAGGTGACCGCCGAAGGCCGCTCGCGGCGCAGTACGGCGGCGGTGGCCCCGGCGACCACGAAGCTCGCGCACAGCAGCAGCCGGGCCCCCGCGACCGCCAGCGCCCCGGTCGTCCCGGCGGTGGTCTTCTGCACGACCGTGCGGCCCGCGACGTCCAGCGAGCGCAACTGGGCCGGTGAGTTGGCCAGGTCGAAGCCGGGCACCACCGGTCCGTCCTGGAAGGCCAGCCAGCCGGGGTGACGGGCCTTCAGCTCCAGTGCCTCGTCGAGGGTCTCGGCGAAGACGATCCGCTCGGCGCCCCGCGAGAACGCCCAGGCCGCCACGGTGAACGCGCGCATCACGTCGACCACCACGGCGACTTCGGGCGTGGCACCGGGATTCGAGGAGAGACCGGGGACACCGGTGTACGTGCAGCGCATCACCCCATCATGCCCGCCGGATCAGAGTTCGGGGTCCTCCGCCGGCAGGGCCGCGCGCATCGAGCGCAGGGCCAGCAGCAGTACACCGATGTCGTCCAGGTAGATCGGGTCGGGCAACAGGTCGGTGGGCAGCACCAGATACAGCACGGCACCCCAGAACACCCAGCGCGAGCCGGTCGGCAGCCCGGCCCGGCGCAGGGCGCTCCGGGTGCGGACCAGCCGTACGAGTACGGCGACGGCGCCGGCCAGCAGGGCCGCGGCGACGATCGCGCAGATCACGAGCACGGTCGTGGTGGTGTCCATGGCTGTCCCGTCCTTCGGCCCCGATCCGGCGCGGGGTCTCTCACTGGTCCGTCTTCCCGGTTTCGTCCTCGGACATGACGGCCGGCCCGGAACTCTCCTTCGGGGCCCGCAGCCCCTTGAAGGCGCGGGTCAACTGCTGGAAGGGGGAGGCGGGTTGCGGCGCAGGCGCGGCCGGAGCGGGGGTGTCGCGGAGGGCGGCGAGCGCCTCGCCGGCCCGCTCGGCGGCCTCCCGGTACAGGTCGCGGGACCTGGTCATGGCCTCCAGCGCCTCGGCGTACTGCGCCACGCGCCCCCGCTCACGGGCCAGTTCCTCCTCCAGCGTCATCAGCGTCCAGTTGTCGCGCAGATCGGCCAGCGCCTCCTCGGCGCCCTGCGGCGCGGGCTTCGGCAGCGCGACGCACCGGCGCACGGCGGCGAACAGCTCGGTCGGCTCCGAACCGTCCAGGAAGACACTGCGCACCGCGTACTCCTGCGCGGCGTAGTCCGACGGCGCCGGGTCCGGGGGCAGCAGTACGGCGCCACCGCGCGGTACCTCGACGCCGAGGTCCCGCAGCGCCCAGTTGACCGCACGGAACTGCTGAGGCGCGGCCCGGTGTTCCACGACGCGGTGCGCGAGACCGGGCGGGAGCTGCCGGACCAGCGGCAGCCGGCCGAGCGCGTCCGGCGTCATCGCCTCGTGCACGACGAGGTTGACGCACCAGGCGTCCTTCGCCGCGTCCCGCAGCACCCGGCGCATGTCCTTGTCGTCGGCGGGCAGCGGGTTGACGGTGCGCAGCCGCACGCCCGCCACCGCCGGGAGGTAGTCCCAGGCCGCCTCGCCGCCGTCACCGGCCTCCTCGCCGTCGGGCCAGAACATCGCCGCGGGGGAGGGCCAGGCCTCGTCCCAGGGCCGGTCGGCCTCGGCGACGAGCTGCCACTCGCGTCCCGCCTGATGGCCGCGCGGGTCGAGGAGGGTCAGTCGGGCGCGCACCGTCACGGCGTCGTCGTCGACGCGCCAGCGGGCTTCGAAGAGCCGCCGGGCGGAGTCCACGGGGATCGGGGGTTCGGCGAAGTCGTCGAGGGCTCCGGTCTCCTTGCGGCGGCGCAGGATCCTGCGGATCACCTCTTCGGAGTCCGGGCCCGTGTGGCGGCCGCGGGCGGGCCAGACGGTCGGCGGAAGGACGGCACGGTCGGTGGCGGAGTTCGACATGGGCCAATCTGCTGGTGGGAGCGGGCTGAGTCTTCCAGTATCGCCGCCCGGGAGCGGGTCCTGAAGGGCGGGGGCCGCCCGCGCACGGGGTGTGCGCCCCGCACCCGGGGCGCAGACCGTGTGCCTCGTACGACTCCGGTTCACCCGTGCCCCTCAACAGGCACGCCACGCACAATGGGGGCGGCGGACGGGGCCCGCCCGCCCATCCGCTCAGGGGCGGGCCCCGTCCGCCGGGCACACCGGGCGTGTGCGAGAGGGGCCGCCCGCAGTCCGGCCGGCCCCCTTCGGTCCCTGCGGCTCAGCGCCTCAGGCGCCGCTCTCCCGGAGCATGTCCTCGCGCTCGACGAGCTTGACGCGCTCGCGGCCCTGCGGCTCGCCCAGCGCCTTCTCGGCGGCGTCCAGCCGGTACCAGCCCTCCCAGGTGGTGAAGCGGACGTTCCGTTCGGCGAGGAAGGCCTCCACGGCCTCCGGCGCGGGCGCCTCGGGGGCGTGCAGCCGGCCGTTGGTGTAGTCGTCCAGCAGGTTGGACACGGTCTCGTTGGCGTCGCCCTTGGTGTGGCCGATCAGACCGACCGGGCCGCGGCGGATCCAGCCGGTGACGTAGGTCGACCGGAGGTGGTTGCCGCTCTCCTCGATGACCCGGCCGCCCTCGTCCGGGACCGTGCCCGACTCGATGTCCCAGGGCAGCTTGGGCAGCTTGTCGGAGAGGTAGCCGACCGCGCGGTAGACCGCGGTGACGTCCCAGTCCTTGAACTCGCCGGTGCCCTTGACGTTGCCGGTGCCGTCCAGCGTGGTGCGCTCGGTGCGCAGGCCGGTGACGGTGCCGTCCGCGCCGAGGATCTCGGTCGGCGACTCGAAGAAGTGCAGGAAGAGCTTGTGCGGGCGGTCGCCGGTGTCGCGGATCGCCCAGTTCTCCAGGGTCTTGGCGACCATGTCGGCCTGCTTGTTGCCGCGCCGGGTCTCGATCGAACCCTTGTCGTAGTCGATGTCCTCGGGGTCGACGATGACCTCGATGTTGGGGGAGTGGTCGAGCTCCCGCAGCTCCATCGGGGAGAACTTCGCCTGCGCCGGGCCGCGTCGCCCGAAGACGTGCACCTCAAGGGCCTTGTTGGCCTTGAGGCCGTCGTGGACGTTCGGCGGGATCTCCGTCGGCAGCAGCTCGTCGGCGGTCTTGGCGAGGATGCGGGCCACGTCCAGGGCCACGTTGCCGACCCCGAGGACCGCGACCTTCTCGGCCTCCAGCGGCCAGGTGCGGGGCACGTCCGGGTGGCCGTCGTACCAGGAGACGAAGTCCGCGGCGCCGTAGGAGCCGTCCAGCTCGATGCCGGGTATCCGCAGCTCGCGGTCGGCGGTCGCGCCGGTCGAGAAGATCACCGCGTCGTAGAAGGACCGCAGGTCGTCGAGGCTGATGTCGGCGGGGTAGTCCACGTTGCCGAAGAGGCGGATCTGCGGCTTGTCGAGCACCTGGTGCAGGGCCGTGATGATGCCCTTGATGCGCGGGTGGTCGGGGGCGACGCCGTACCGGATCAGGCCGAACGGGGCGGGCATCCGCTCGAAGAGGTCGATGGACACGCCGGGCTCGGCGGCCACCGCGGACTTGAGCAGGGCGTCGGCGGCGTAGATCCCGGCGGGGCCGGCTCCGACGATGGCTACCCGCAGGGGGCGCGGCATGATCAGGTTCCCTTCGAGTGAGGACAAGCGATCTCGAACGGGAAGCCTAAACTAAGGCAGTCCTAAGTAGGTACGCGGGTCCACTCTATGACCTCATAAGGCGATCTTATGAGGTGTGTCGGGTCCTGCTTATGACTCCCGGGGCGCCATGGCGGCCGTGCCGTGCTTGGCGTACGCCATGTACATGCACCAACCTGTCCTCTGCGGCGCACCGAGGCGCGGTGGCCCGAGGGCGAGGGGTGGGAGCGTGGACGCACGCGCGGAGACGACCGTGGCCGTGACCGGCGGCAGCGGTTTCGTCGGCAGCCATCTGGTACGGCGGCTGCTGGAGCGGGGGTACCGGGTCCGGGCGACCGTCCGCCGCGCCTCCGACGCCACGAAGGCACGGCCGCTGTGGGAGCTCCAGGAGGCCTTCCCCGGGCGGCTCACCCTGTTCGAGGCGGATCTGCTCAGGGACGGCTCCTTCGACGAGGCCTTCCGCGGCTGCGCGACCGTCTTCCACGTGGCCTCGCCGTTCCTGATGCCCGAGCAGATCAAGGACGGCCGACGGGACGTGGTGGACCCCGCGTTGCTCGGCACCCGCAACGTCCTCGGCAGCGTGGAACGCACCCCGGAGGTGACGACCCTGGTCTTCACCTCCACCGTGGGCGCGATCTTCGGCGACTACGCCGACGTCCGCGAGATGGTCGGCGAGGTGCTGACGGAGAAGTACTTCAACACCACCAGCACGGTTGCCGACAACCCCTACCACTACGCCAAGACGGTCGCCGAGCGGGCCGCCTGGGACGCCGAGGCCGTCCAGGACCGCTGGCGGATGGTCGCCCTCAACCCCGGCCTGATCCTCGGCCCCGCCCTCACCGCCGCCTCCGAGTCCGGCAGTCTGTTCCTGCTCGACGAACTGTTCAAGGGGTACTTCTGCTACGGCGCCCCGGACTTCAGCTTCACCACCGCGGACGTCCGCGACGTGGCCGACGCGCACATAGCGGCGGCGGAGAACCCGGCGGCCCGCGGCCGGTACATCGTGGCCAACGAGACGATGACGTCCTTCCACGAGATGTCCCGGATCATCCGCACCCGCCACCCCTGGGACCCGCGCCTGCCGCGCACCGCGCTCCCGCACGGGCCGGTACGGGTCCTCGGCCCGCTCTTCGGCCTCACCCAGGACTACATACGCAAGCACCTGGGCATCCGCTTCCGCGTCGACAACGGCCGCAGCGTCCGTGAACTGGGCCTCGTCTACCGGCCCGTCGAGGAGACCCTCCTGGACCACCACGAGAGCTGGCGCACGCGGCGGCGGAGGGCCTGACCTCGGGACCCGGCCCGGCCCGGGTCAGGCCGGGCGGATCACCCGGTGGATCGCGGACTCCCCGGCGTTGTAGATCGACTCCTCGCGGATGAGCGCCCCGGGGCTCGGCGCGTGCACCATGGCGCCGCCGCCCGCGTAGATCCCGACGTGGCTGTCGTCGTCGAAGAAGAAGACCAGGTCACCCGGTTCGACGGCGGCCAGCGTCAGCGGGGTGCCGGCCAGCGTCTGCTCCGCCGCGCTGCGCGGCAGCGTGACACCGGCGGCGCGCCAGGCGGCCTGGGTCAGGCTGGAGCAGTCGTACGCCCCCGGCCCGGCCGCCCCCCAGACGCACGGCCGGCCGATCTGCTCCCGCGCGAACGCCAGCGCCTTCATGGCCTTGCCCGGCTCGGGCGTGAGGCCCGGCTGGGCATAGCCGCCGGGGTCGGCGAAGGCACCGGGTGCGGGCGCGGCCGCGGTCGGGACCGGGGCGGTGACCTGCATGGGTGCGGTCGGCAGCGGGGCCGTCATGACCGGGGCGGCGGTGGGCATCGCCATGGCGGGCGCGGCCGCCGTCATCGCCTCGGGCGGCGCCACCATGGCCATCGGCGCCGCCGCGGCCATCGCCGGCATGGGAGGCGTCGGCATGGGGGCGGCCATGGGGGGCGCCATGGGAGTAGGCATGGGTGCCGTCATCTGGGCGGGCATCGCGGCCGGGGGCGCTGCCATCGCCATGGGCATCGCGGCGGTGTAGGCGTACGCGGCGTCGGCGGGCTGCGCGGCTCCGGCGTAGGCGCCGACCATGTCGGGGACGGGCGCGGCGGCGAAGGGGTCGGCCGGCGGCATGGTGGCGATGGGGGCGGCGGGGGCCGCCGGGGGGTACATGTACGCGCCGGTGGCGTAGGCGGTGTCGGCGGCGGCCTGGGGCACCTCGGCGTAGGCGGCGGCCGCGTTCGGCGACATGACCCGGAAGCCGCCCATGTCCATCGGGGCCGGAGCCGGGGCCGGAGCGGCGGGTGCCGCGGTCGGGAAGACGCTCGTGCCCATGGGGTCAGCGGTCGGGAACGCTCCCGCGTCGGCCGGGGTCGGCATCGGGAACGACCCCGTGGCACCCGGGGTCATGATGCGGAAGGAACCGCTGTCCCCTACGGCCGGGGTCGGTGCGGGGGCCATGTCCATGGGAGGCACGCCTGGGAAGGTTCCGGTGGCTGTGTTGCCCGGGGTCATGACGCGGAAGCCGTTCGTGTCCGCGGGAGGCGGGGTCGGTGCGGGGGCCATGTCCATGGGGGACACGGCCGGGAAGGTTCCGGTGGCCGCGCTGCCTGGCGTCATGACGCGGTAGCCGGTGGTGTCGGCCGGCGCCGGGGCCATGTCCATGGGGGGCATGCCCGGGAAGGTTCCGGTGGCCGCGCTGCCCGGGGTCATGACGCGGAAGCCGTTCGTGTCCGCGGGAGGCGGGGTCGGTGCGGGGGCCATCTCCATGGGAGGCACGCCCGGGAAGGTTCCGGTGGCCGCGCTGCCTGGCGTCATGACGCGGAAGCCGGTGGTGTCCGCCGGGGGCAGGGCCCGGGAGGCTCCGGTACCGCCCGGCGTCATGATGCGGAACGTCCCGGTGTCGGACGGGGACACGATCGGGATGCCGCCCGTCTCGGTCACCGCGGGGATCGCGCGGGTGGCGGCGAGGGCATCGGTCCGGAAGGAGCCGCTGTCGGTCCGCTGGTTCGGTATGCCGACGGCGGGCGCCGCCCAGGGCTGCGCCGCGGTCTGGGCCTCAGGCGTGGGCCACGGGTTCTGCGCGGTCGGCACGGGCTGGGCGGCGGCCGGAGCCGCTTCCAGCGCGGCCACCGCGCGCTGATCCTGCCTCGGCTGCGGCAGCTCGCGGACGACTTCGAAGTCGGTCTGCGCGGACGGACCCGCGGTCAGTTCCAGCCGGGCCGGGCCGGAGTTCTCCAGCTGGCCGATCAGGTCGGCGGCCATGGCGCTGACGGGCCGCCGCGGGCCGGGCCGGGCGGGCTGCCGGTCGGACGGGAGTGCGGCCGGGACGCTCGGTCCCAGCTTCGAGCGGGCGCCGTCGAACCACTCCCGGGCGATGTTGTCGAGGCCCGGGTCGTCGCGACGAGGCCGCTTGAACAGCGGTACACCGCGTGAGCGCGAACCCCCGCTCATCGCGCGCGTGGCGTTGTAGTTCCCGGTGGCGTTCTCGGCCTGGTCGTAGAGGCTGTTGATCCGCTGTCGAACCTCGTCACGGCTCTCGGGCGCCATTGAGGGGTCGTGCTCCTTCCGTACTCCGCCTACCGAGTTAGCTGTCGGGTTCGGGCGGTGAAGTCCGGAAGGCATGCCCTACGGCCGTCGTCCGCACGGACGCTCGGCCGATTCACCCCAGTGGTTCGGTTGGGTCCCCGGCTCCGGATTCGCCTCTGGACGGCGCCGGATTCGGCGGAGGCCGTGCGGCCCGGCGGGATTCGCCGGGGGGAGCCGAACGGCTTGTCCGTCAACTTAGCCAACTTGTGTCACTCGTGTGAAGGTTGAAGGGCGTAATGTCCGATACGTATTTGTGATGTTCGTCTTAGCGTTCGGAACTCGACCGTACGGGACGGCATTTGGCGTCCATCCATTGCTTTCGCAGGGTCACCGGGGCGTTGCCGTCGGTCGCGTCGGCCCGTTCCGGGACTCCCGCTTTCTGTGAGGTCACCGTGAATTCGCGGGTCTGTTGAACACGATGGCGCCGGGGTCCGTATAAGGCCGGGGATTTCCATGTCCGGCCGACCACGAGACCCAGGGGAACGACCTTGAGACCCAACAGGCGCAGACGCCCGACCGGCGCACAGCGCGCGACCTTCGCGGCGGTCGCCCTGATGCTCGGTGGCGGAGGACTGGTCGCGGTGAACGTCTACGCCTCGGCCACCGAGGGCGGGGACCAGCAGGGCCAGGTCGCCACCGGTCAGGTGCTGTCCGCCCCCACGATCTACTGTCCCGACGTCGGCAGCAGGCTGACGGCGGTGCCCGACGGGGCGAAGGCCGACGTCGACCGTGAACTCGCCCAGCTGGACCAGCAGGTCGTGGCCGCCTACCAGCAGCTCAGCCAGTCCGCCACGGCGATCGAACAGAACCCCGGCCTCGCCGACGACACGATCATGAACCCGCTGAAGGAGAAGCGGTCCGCGTCGCTCCAGCGCATCGCCGACGCCATCGGCCGCGAGGGCGACCGCCCGCAGGGCCTGGACGACCTGGCCGCCTGCACCCTGCGCTCCTCGAACCAGGGCGCCGGGCAGTCGGCGGACCCCCAGGGCAGTGCCACGCCGAGCCAGAGCGGTCAGGCGAGCGCCGCGCCGAGCCAGGGCACTGGCACCGGCACCGGCACCGGCGCCGGCGGTCAGGGCGGCAACGGCCCGGTCGCCGCCGACTACGCGGACATCACCTCCGTCCAGCCCAACGTCACCACCCCGGCCGAGCGGTCCGGCGGCTCCACCGGCACCTTCAGCTCCAGCTGCGGCGTCAACGCGAACGGTCTGTTCAACTCGGACAACGTGATCGTCGCGCCCGGTGTCTCCAACGGCGCCCACCACTTCCACGACTACATCGGCAACCAGTCCAACAACGCCTTCGCCAGCGACCAGGACCTCGCGAACGCGGACACCAGCTGCGCGGACAAGGGCGACAGGTCCACGTACTACTGGCCCGTGCTGCGGCTGCAGAACGGCAAGCAGGAGCGGGACGCCGGCAAGCCGGGCGGCGGCACCGAGGGCAACGCCGGGCAGATCGTCACGGCCAAGCAGGTCACGCTGACCTTCGAGGGCAACCCGACCTCCAAGGTCACCGAGATGCCGAGGCTGCTGCGCATCATCACCGGCGACGCCAAGGCCTTCGTCAACGGGCCGGCCAACGCCAACGCCTCCTGGAGCTGCACCGGGTTCGAGAACCGGCAGCTCAAGGACAAGTACCCGCTCTGCCCGGCGGGCAGTGACGTGGTGCGCACGTTCAGGTTCCAGAGCTGCTGGGACGGCCGGAACATCGACAGCGCCAACCACCGCACCCATGTGGCGTTCGAGGCTCCCGACGGCAGCTGCCCGGCCGGATTCCAGGCCATCCCGCAGCTGGTGCAGCGCATCGTCTACGCCGTGGACGCGCCGAGCCTCCAGGACGGCGGCCGTACGGTCCCGCTGTTCGCGGTGGACTCGTTCCCCGAGCAGCTGCACAAGCCGGTCACCGACCACGGTGACTTCATCAACGTCTTCGACGAGAGCCTGATGCGGAAGATGGTCGACTGCATCAACTCGGGCCGCACCTGCGGGGCGGGGGCCGACGAACAGCCGCCGTCCGAGAGCACCCAGCCGTCCGAGCCGAGCGAGACCGCGAGCCCGGTCGCCCCGCCGGCCCAGACGCAGAGCGCCGAGCCGTCCGAGCCGGCGACCGGGCAGCCGTCGTCCGAGCCTCCGGCCGGCACCCCCGCCACCGCCTCCAGCGGCACCGAGCTGCCGAGGGTCGACGCGAGCGCGTCGCCGAAGAAGTCCTCGACCACGAAGTCCTCGACCACGAAGTCGTCGGGCGGCGGTGTCATCAGCGAGCCCACGCAGCGGCCCGACACCGAGACGCCGGCCGACACCGCCGTCGCCGCCACGCCGGCCGACACCGCCGTGGCCGCCCCGGCCGGTCAGGAGACCCCGGCCACCGGCTCCGGCACGCAACCCCAGACCGAGCCCCAGGCGGTCCAGGGCGATCTCGCCGAGACCGGCGTGCACCTGTGGCCCGCGCTCTTCGGCGGACTGCTGCTGGCCTCCGGGGCCGTACTGCTCTGGCGCGCCCGGCGGAACGCGGTCTGACCCTTCTCGCGCGCCGCGCGCGACGCGTCCAGGGCGGGCCCGGCCGGCTCGGCCTCCGGCTCGCTCACGACTGCCACCTGCCCTGCCCTGCCAGGCCGTGCCCCAAGCGCGACGACACGTCCCACCGCGCCTGCCGCGACCTACCCGCAGCGTGAGTCGTCGCCCCATGTTGACCGTCCGTCATATTACTGAACCGTAACCTGACGGCCGCTACCGCCGGTAATCCGGTGCTCGTTACCGTCGGGTAGACCGCACCTGCCCCGTCGGCCGCTCCGGGGACACCCCACCGCACCTCCCACGTCCAGCACGTCCAGGAGGTTCCCCATGCCTGTCCGCGTTCGCCTGCTGGCCACCGCCGTCGCCGCTGCCGCCTGCCTCTGCCTTCAGACCTTGCAGGCCACGGCCTCCCAGGCGGAGGTCTCCCGGGGTGTCACCATCCCGGCCTTCTACGACCCGCCGGCCACCCTGCCCACGGCCGACGGCGCCCTCGTCCGCACCGAACCCCTTCCGCTGGCCCTCAGCCTGCCGAGCCTGCCCGGCCCGCTGCCGGGCAGCGCCACCCGGCTGATGTACAAGTCCACCGACTCGGCGGGCGACCCCGTCGCCGTCACCGGCGCCTACATCGAGCCCACCGCGCCCTGGCTCGGCCCCGGCGCCCGCCCGCTGGTCGCGCTGGCCCCCGGCACCATGGGACAGGGTGACCAGTGCGCCGCCTCGATGGGCCTGGAGTATCCGCTGGTCCTCAACGGCCAGACGGTGTCCGTGGGTTACGAGGACCTGTCGATCTACCGGCTGCTCGCCGAGGGCGTCGCGGTCGTCGTCACCGACTACGTCGGGCTCGGTGCCACGGACCGGCTGCACACCTACGTCAACCGGCTCGACGGCGCCCACGCCGTGCTGGACGCCGTACGCGCCGCCCGGAGCCTGCCCGGCGCCTCGGTCACCGCGGCCTCGCGGGTGGGCCTGTTCGGCTACAGCCAGGGCGGCGGCGCGACCGCCGCGGCCGCCGAGCTGCAGCCCGCCTACGCCCCGGACATCACCCTCTCCGGCAGCTATGCGGGAGCGCCGCCCGCCGACCTCACCGCGGTGACCGCGGCGATCGACGGCAGCGACCTTGCCGGTGCCCTCGGCTGGGCGGTGAACGGGTTCGTCCAGTCCGATCCGGCGCTCAAGCCGATCGTCGACGCCCATCTCGGCGCGGCGGGCCGGGCCGCCCTCGCCGACCTGTCGACGATGTGCGTCGGCGACGCGCTGCTCGCCTACGGCTCCGTCCACAGCACCGCCTGGACCACCGACGGCAGCTCCATCTCCGAGATCGTCGGCGAGGAGCCCGCCCTCCGGGCCTTCCTGGACGATCAGCGCATCGGCAGGACCGCGCCGGCGAGTCCGGTCCGGGTGGCCACCGGCGTCAGCGACGATCTCGTCCCGCACGCGCAGGCCCGCACGCTCGCCGTGAACTGGTGCGACAAGGGCGCGAACATCACCTACGTGCCGGTCCTCCTGCCGGACGCGGGCCGCGCCCTGCTGAACCACCTCGAACCCCTGCTCACCGACCAGGGCGACGCGGTCGCCTGGCTCACCGCCCGGCTCTCCGGTGTGCCGGCCGTCTCCAACTGCTGGAGCATGCCCGTACAGCCCTGAGGGCGGCCCGCCGCCGCTTGCCGTCGGCGGGCCCCGCACGGCAGGGTGCCGGTGTGCCCACCTTGCTGATCGTCCATCACACCCCCTCACCGCACTGCCAGGCCATGTTCGAGGCCGTGGTCTCCGGGGCGACGGCCCCGGAGATCGAGGGCGTGCGGGTCGTGCGGCGGGCGGCACTGTCGGCCACCGCGGCCGACGTGCTCGAAGCCGACGGGTACCTGCTCGGCACCCCGGCCAACCTCGGCTATCTCTCCGGCGCCCTCAAGCACTTCTTCGACCAGATCTACTACCCGTGCCTGGACGAGACGCGCGGCCGTCCCTTCGGCGCCTACGTGCACGGCGGCAACGACGTCACGGGCGCCCTGCGCGCCCTCGACTCCATCACCACCGGCCTCGGCTGGCGCCGCGCGGCCGAACCGGTCACGGTGACCGGCGAGCCCGGCAAGGCCGACATCGAGGCATGCTGGGAGCTGGGCGCGACGATCGCCGCCGGCCTCACGCCCGACACCTGAACACCCACCACCGACGGATCCCCCCCCACGGCTCCCGACAACCGACGCGCCCCCGCGTGCGTGCCGGGCCTCGGCCGGTTCGCCTCTCTGTCTCACCCGGGCGGGCGAAGGTGCGGGTGCCGGATGCAGGGCACACGATGGGAGCAGGGCATGTCGTCGATCCGAGGGAGCGTCGGATGGCAGCGCATCGCCGTGCCTCCGGGCCGCCCGCGGAGGAGATGCTGCGGGAGTGCGCCCGTGACGTGGTGGCCGTCGCCGAAGGCATCCGCGAGGTCTCCGCACGGACCAGCTCCGTGCTGTTCGCCCCGGCGCTGACGGGTTCCGCGCGCCGCCGCCCGCGCACCGGACTCGCGGCCCGCTGGGCGCTGCTGCGGACGCTCACCAACAAGCAGGGTCTCGGCGGCTCGGCGATCGTCGCCCCCGACGGCGTCGGTCATCTGCTCGGCGCCGCGGGGGAGGCGCTGGGCCGGGAGAGCCTGGCCGCGCTGGTGGCGGTCACCTCGCTGCGGCTCCGGATCGCCGCCGTACTCCTCGACCACCCCGAGTGCGGGCACGACCCGGGGATGCGCCGGCTGACGGGCGCCGTCACCGCCGGCCACGACCCGGAGGCCGTCCGCGCCCTGCGGGCCCTCTTCAAGGACCAGGGTGCCCAGCGCTCGCTGTCCGCGCTCGCCCCGATCCTGTCCGAACTCCTCACCATCCAGGGCCTGCTGGACGAGGACCCGCTGAGCGACGAGACCGCCTGGGCGCTGGCCGCCGGCCCGGTCAGGGGCTTCGACGCCTCCCGTCTGCCGGTCCCGGACCGGGGCGAGGGCGGCGCCCAGGCCGTCGAACTGTCCGCCCGGGAAGCCGGTTCCCTCGCCACCGAGGGCTCCTTCCTCGGCTTCCTGCGCAACATCGACGCGCTCGCCGGCGACGGCCGGGTCCTCGTCCAGGACGTCCGCGGCCCCGACGGCGTGCTCCGGTACGTCGTCCAGGCCCCCGGCGCGGCCCCCGGCCGCCCCCGTGACGGCTCCCCGCAGGACTTCGCCGGGGCCTGGCGCAACCTGTTCCTGGCCGACTCGCCCTACACCCGCTCGATCCTGCTGGCGATCCGGGACCACGGCATCCCACGCGGCGCCGACCTCGCCCTGGTCGGCCACGGCGAGGGCGGCATCGCGCTGCTGAACCTCGCGCAGGACGACGAGTTCTGCCGCGCCTACCGGGTCACCCACGTGGTCGCCGTCGGCGCACAGGTCGACGACCGCCGGCCCGCCGACCCGCGCACCTGGGTCGCCGGCATCACCGACCGGCACGACATCGTCCCGGTCCCGGAGGGCCCCGGGGCCCCGCACCCCAACCGCTACCGGGTCGACTACACCGGCCCCACCCGCGAGTTCCCGCTCTGCCACCTGCTCCGCGTCTACATCGACCACCTGGAGACGGTGGTCCCCGAGGCCCGTGCCGATGTCGACCGGGCCCTCGCCCGCTACCACGGCCCGGTCGAACGCACCCGTGTCTACCGGCTCAGGGACCGCGGCCGCCCGCCCGAGGGCTACCCGTTCCTGGCCGTCCCGACCACGAGCCTGGCCACCTCGGCGGGCCCGGTCGACATGCCGGTGCGCTACTACGACTCCTCCGCCGCGCACCTGTGCTTCCCGGTCGACGCCGACGTGGCCCGCAGCCTGCTGCCCGACGTCGCCTGGCTGGTGCCCACCCGGCTCGGCCGCCGCGCCCTCGCCGTGCTCTCCCTCTACGAGCACCGCTGCACCACCATCGGCCCCTACACCGAACTCGGCCTGTCGGTGCTGGTCGACGACCTGTGGCGGCCGCACGCGTACGACCTCGCCGCGGACCTGCTGCGCCGCGCCGACCTGCGCCGCACCGGACGGTACGTGGTGGCGCTCGCCGTCGCTACCGAGGAGGCACGGGCGGTGGCCGAGGAGGTCTGGGCCCAGCCGGCCGTCCGCGGATCCGCCGACATCGACCTACAGGGGCGGGAACTGCGGCTGCACGCACCCGAGTTGGGTGTCTCGGTCGAGGGCCGTCCGGGGCCGGGCGCCCGCTGTCCCGAGGCGGACTGGGTGTTCTACGGGCGACGGGGCGAGAGCGTCGTACGCACCCTGGTCCGCGCGCACGGCAGGCCGCGGATCCATGCCCGCCCCCGGCTGCGGCTGCGCGTCGACGGCGCCCACGGGCCGCTCGCCCGGCACCTCCAGGTCCTCGAACTCGACACCGTGCGGCCCGGGTTCGTCCTGTCCAGCCCCCGGTTCGTGGCCCATAGAAGCGCCGGCGCGGTGCTGCCGCGCTAGGCGTCCCTCCGAGTTGCAGGTGAGCCCCATGGTGACCGAATCCCGTCCCGCCACCGCCACCCCCGAACTCCTCGCGTACGTGGACGATCTGAGGGTCGACGCGGACCGCATGGACGGCTATGCCCAGCGCTTGCGAGGTGCCGCCGAGACGCTGGGCCACTGCGCCGAGGCGCCGGAGTGGAGCGGTGCCACCCTGGAGCGGCAGGCGACGGCCTGTGTGACCGCGGCGGTACAACTACGGGCGGCCGCGGCCGCGTTGCTCTCGCATGCGACGGAGTGAGCGGCGGCCTCGGGGCACGCGGCGCGGCCGGGACGAGGGAGTCCCGGCCGGATCGTGTCGGTGGCGGCTCAGCCGGCCGGAGCGGTGTGGGGTTGCTCCGGGCCGGGCTTGGGGCGGGTGCGGGTCCAGGACGGGTCTGCGGCGGGATCAGGAGTGGGGGGACGGTCCATGGGTCGGCGGGCCTCCTGAGGTGTGGGGGGTGGTGAGCGGTGCGTCCGGTGCCGTCGACAGTTCGGCCCAGACGACGCGGGCCGTGGGCCGTCCCTCCGGCGCGGCGGTGACACCCCAGTCGAGACTGAGCGCGTCGACGAGGAACAGGCCGCGGCCGTTCTGCTCGTCGGGTCTGGCCCGCCGGGGCGCCGGGAGCGTGATGCTCCCGTTCTGGTCCTCGACCTCGATGCGGATCCGGTCGGCGTCGGCGTGCACCCGGCAGATGATCCGCCGGCCGGCCGAGTGCACGATCGCGTTGGTGACCAGCTCCGAGGTCACCAGGACCGCGTTGTCGACGGCCTCCTCGGACACGCCCCACGAGCCGAGCAGCTCGCCCACGCTCCGGCGGGCGTTGCCCACCGCGCGCGGGGTCGGCGCCAGGTCGAAGGCCCGGCTGTGCAGAGTGGGACGGTCCCCGGAGGCGAACCGGTCGAGGCCTTGCGGCCCAGGGAGTCGACCGAGGCGTTCGCCTCCGGGTGGTCTGGGGATGCCCGTCGCGTCCGACGGGCGGTGCGGGCCCTCGGCGGCGGCCGCCAGGACCGGCCGCGGCAGGGCGGGTACGTGGTCCTCGGGCAGTCGGTCGAGTGGCTGGGGGAGAGAGGGCGGGGCCATCGCCGTGCGCCTTTCGTCCGGCTTCGCAGCGTGGGGGTCGAGCGGTTGTGTCGGCCCCGGGCCACTCGGGGTGCAGACGACGACCCGTGCCTGGACGGCGCCGGACCGCAGCTCAGTCTCCCCCAACTGGACTGCTTCGCCTGCTCCTTGGTCGGCCGGAGCAGTAAGCCCACTCTGGCATCCGGCAACATCGCCTCGCAACCGGCAAGTTGAAAATTGCAAGAAGCGAAGTGCATGCTGCTCCCGACAAGAAGTGATCGAACGCGTCCGTGAACGATCACGAGCACGTGAGACGGTGACCCTGAAACCTGGTGTGAGGGGGTAGGGCGTGACCTCGGAGACCGACTGGGGCGGAGCCCCGTCCGTCCTGCGCATGATCCTGGGCAGACAGCTGGAGGAGATGCGGACCCGGGCCGGCCTGACCTTCGAGCAGGCCGCGGCCGCGATCGGGGTCAGCCACTCCACCATCCGCCGGATGGAGGCCGCCAAGGTGGCCCGGCTCCGGCTGGCCGACGCCGAGAAGCTCCTGCAGGTCTACGGCGTGACGGACCGCCAGGAGGTGGACACCTTCCTCCAGTCGGTGCGCGAGGCCAACAAGCGCGGCTGGTGGCACACCTACCGCGATGTGATGCCGGACTGGTTCGCCGCGTATCTGAGCCTGGAGCAGGCGGCGTTGCAGATCCGCGCCTACGAGAACCAGTTCGTGCACGGCCTGTTGCAGACCAGGGAGTACGCCGCCGCCCTGCTCGGGGCCGGCAACCCGCACGCGGCGACCGAGGCCACCGAGCGCATGGTGGCCCTGCGCATGCGCCGCCAGGAGCTGATCACCCGCCCGGCGCCGCCGCGGCTGTGGGTCGTGATGGACGAGACGGTGCTGCGCTGGCCGGTCGGCGGCGCCGGGGTGATGCGCGCCCAGATCGGCCATCTGATCGAGATCAACCGGCTGCCCAACGTCACCTTGCAGATCATGCCGTTCGCCAACGGCCCGCACCCCGCCATGCGCGCCGGTGCGTACCACCTCTTCCGGTTCCGGGCACCCGAGCTGCCCGACATCGTCTATCTCAACGGCCTGGTGGGCGCTGTCTACCTGGACAAGAGCGACGACGTCGTGGTCTATCGCGAGGCCCTGGACCGGTTGGGCGCGCAGGCAGCGCCCGCCAGAAAGACCGAGGCCCTCCTCGGTGCGATTCGCAAGGAGCTCTAGTGCACCACCTCATACGCAACGGCATTCCGTCCCGGCAACTCGGCGCGCGCGGCTGGTCCAAGCCGTGGAGCGACGACGCCGGCGGTGCCTGCGTCGAAGTGAAGAAGCTGGCCGACGGCCGGGTCGCGGTACGCCAGTCGACCGACCCCGACGGTCCGGCGCTGGTCTTCACGCCGCGTGAGATGACGAGTTTCCTGTCCGGAGTGAAGGCGGGTGACGCCGACTTCCTGATGTGATCGGTTTTCCCGTAACTTCCTTGCTATAGCTGATCGTTCAACCAACCCCCCACCTCTGACGCATCACCCGCAGTCCATCGAACACCCCGCATCCCCCTCATCTGAATGGGAGTCACGGCGTTGCCCGACAACGGATGGCCGGCCGACCGCATCGACACCGAGAACGCGCACTCCGCGCGGATCTACGACTACATCCTGGGCGGCAAGGACTACTACCCCGCCGACCAGGAGGCGGGTGACGCGATGTCCCGGGAGTGGCCCGCGCTCCCGATCCACATGCGCGCCAACCGCGACTGGATGAACCGTGCCGTGCGCTGGCTCGCCGAGGAGGCGGGCATGCGTCAGTTCCTGGACGTCGGGACCGGCATCCCCACCTCCCCGAACCTCCACGAGATCGCCCAGGCGGTGTCCCCGGACTCCCGGGTGGTCTACGTGGACAACGACCCCATCGTCCTCACCCTGTCCCAGGGCCTGCTCTCCAGCACGCCCGAGGGCAGGACGGCGTACATCGAGGCCGACTTCCGTGACCTGACGGACCTCTTCGACGCCCCCGAACTGCGCGAGACCCTCGACCTGGACAAGCCGGTCGCGCTCACGGTGATCGCCATCGTGCACTTCATGCTCGACGCGGACGACGCGGTCGGTGTCGTACGCCGCCTCCTCGAACCGCTGCCCTCCGGCAGCTACCTGGCGATGTCCATCGGCACGGCCGAGTTCGCGCCCGAGGAGGTGGGCCGGGTCGCCCGCGAGTACGCGGCCCGCAACATGCCGATGCGGCTGCGCACCATCGACGAGGCCGACGCCTTCTTCGAGGGCCTGGAACTGGTCGAGCCGGGCATCGTCCAGGTCCACAAGTGGCACCCGGACGGCACCGGCGAGCAGGGCATCCGCGACGAGGACATCGCGATGTACGGAGCGGTCGCCCGCAAGCCGTGACACCGGCTCCGTGCCGGGGCCCGGCTCACCTTCCCGGCCCCGGCACGGTCGTTGCGCGGTTACCGTTGACGGGCACCGCCACCGGGGCGGACGGCGCCACGGGTGTCGAGGTCGGGTACGAGACCTCCCCGAAGGCATCCGCCCCGCGGACGGCGGACCGGACAGTCCGGCCCGGCTCAGGCGTTCGGGTCGAACGAGATCCCGGACGGCATCGAGTACCCCAGGTTGGCGTTGAACGAGCCGTCCTTGATCTTGATGGTGGCGGAGCCGAAGTCCGCGTTCATCAGCTTGTCGCGGTAGCCCGCCGGGTAGCCGTCCCAGCCCACCAGCCGCGGGAAGAACCAGCCGCCGGTGGCGTTCTCCGGCGGGTCGTCGTTGGAGTTGGCGAACCGGAAGTCGTGGGTGGACAGGCCGTCCTTGTGGTAGACGATCTTCGGATGGGTGCCGTCGAACCGGATCGCCGAGGCGGCCGCCACCTGGTAGCTGCTGTGCTGGGACACCGAGACGTACTGCACCTGATTGTTCTGGATCCACACGATGACGTGTTCCCAGTCGTGCCGGTGCCCGATGGCCAGCGGCCCGTACGTCGCCTGGTCCTTCTCGAAGTAGCTGGCGTACATCACCGCGCACCAGCCGTTGTTGCACTTCTCGCGGGAGTAGGTGTTGGCGTTGGCCAGCTGCGCGTAGTCGTGGCAGTGGCCGTTGACGTCACCGCCGAGCGCGAGGCCGGGGTTGAGGGTGCCGTCGGCGCCGATGGCCGCGGTGGCGTAGCAGCCGTCGCCGTCGTAGTCGTAGGCCGGGGAGAACGTCTGCTCCA
Organism: Streptomyces fuscichromogenes; assembly: GCF_014645815.1. Lineage (GTDB taxonomy): Bacteria > Actinomycetota > Actinomycetes > Streptomycetales > Streptomycetaceae > Streptomyces > Streptomyces fuscichromogenes. The sequence continues at coordinate 480,885 of NZ_BMML01000007.1, forward strand.
CACCGTCGGCGTTCTGCGGCAGCAGCGTCAGGACGTCGGCGTGCGCGGTGGCGGGCAGGGCGACCACCAGCGCGAGCGCGCCGAGAGCCGCGGCAAGGGCCCTGCGCAGCGGCCGTCTGCGGGTGGGGGGTTGCGGGTCGGACATCTCGACTCCCTGTCTGTGAAAGGCGAAGCGGAGTCTGACAGTCGGCCCAGGCCGGCGAACACCCTCACGACTTAACTTTGGCCCAAAGACAATTGAACGGTCGCCTCGACTTCCGCCCCTTCAGGAGCTGTTGACCTGCTGTGAGTCGCCCGGATGCGGTTGCCGCGCGGATCCCCCCACGCCAGGCTTCTCGTCGGCTCGTCCCCCCCACCGCCCGAAAGGGAATCCCGTGAGCGACACAGACCTGCCCTCCGCCCCGCTGAACCGGCGCGGCTTTCTCGGTGCCGCCGCCGCGGCCGGACTGCTCGGCACCCTGTCCACACCGGCCGCGGCGAAGACCTCGGCCGCCACCGTGATATCCACGGAGTCCGGCCAGGTCACCGGAGTCCAGGGCGGCCTGCGCGGCGTCACCGTCTACAAGGGTGTCCCGTACGCCGACACCACCGCCGGCGCCAACCGCTGGCGCCCGCCGCAGCCGGCCCCCTCCTGGAACGGGGTGCGGGCCGCCGACTCCTGGGGCCCCGCCTGCCCGCAGCCGGTCACGGACATCCCCGCCGACCAGGTGCCCGCGTTCGGCGAGGACTGCCTGAACCTCAACATCTGGACGGCGGACTCCGGTTCGGGCGACGGCCGCCCCGTCCTCGTCTGGCTGTACGGCGGCGACCGGGCCCTGTGGGCGGGCCAGGAGATCTACAACGGCTCCCTGCTCGCCTCCAAGGGAGTGGTGGTCGTGACCCCCGACCACCGGGTCGGCCCGCTCGGCGGTCTCGCCCACCCCGAGCTGACCGCCGAGTCCGCGTACGGCGGCTCCGGCAACTGGGGGATCCAGGACGTCGTCGCGGCGCTCGAGTGGGTCCGGCGCAACATCGGCGCGTTCGGCGGTGACCCGGACCGGGTCACCCTGGGCGGCTGGGGACAGGGCGCGTCCATCGTGAACATCCTGCTCGCGTCCCGCCGCGCCAGGGGCCTCTACCACCGCGCCCTGCTCTCCTCGGGGGTCCGGTACACCAGGGACCCGGGACTCGCCCAGGGTGCCGGACGCTACCGGGACCTCGCCGACGCCGAGACCGACGGCACCGCCTTCGCCGCCCGGCTGGGCGCCGCCGACCTCGCGGGCCTGCGCGCGCTGGCCGCCGACGACCTCGTCACCCGGGCCGCCGCCGACACCGCCGCCGACTTCGGGCACGTCCTGGACGGATACGTCCTGCCCGACACCTACACCGCCGTGCTGAAGGCCTGCGCCGAGACCGACGTGCCCGTTCTGACCGGCGTCTGCAAGGACGCGAACGGCGCCTCGCCCGGCCTGAAGCTGACCCTCGACGCGTTCCAGGCCTACGCCCGCTCCGAGTTCGGCCCGCTGGGGCTGGCGGACACCTTCCTGAGCCTGTACCCGGCGGACAGCGACACGACGGCCGCCCGGCAGTTCAGCGCCTACGCCCGGGACGAGGAACGCGTCTCGGCCTTCCTGTGGGCGACCCAGTTCAAGACCACGGCCGCCAACTCCAGTGACGTGTACACCTACTTCTGGACCCGGGTCCCGCCCGGGTACGACGACACGAACCCCGTCATCGGCACCGACGCGACCGGTGCCTTCGAGGGCTCGGACGTCTACTACCTGCTCGGCTACCTCTACAACACCGGTCGCCCCTGGACCTCCAAGGACTACGACATCGCCGACACCACCGCCTCCTACGTCGCCCGGTTCGCCGCCACCGGCGACCCGAACGGCAGTTCCCTGGCCGACTGGCCCGCCCTCGCCACCGACACCCCGCAGACCATGGAACTCGGCGCGGGCTTCGGCACCCTGGCGGTGGCCGACAGCGACGCCAAGCTCGCCTTCCTGCAGACGTACCTGCAGTCGCAGACCACGGAGTTCTGAGACCCGCTAGGTCCGGGCGGAGCCGTGGCCGAGGACGCCGTGGTGGTGACGGCGGTGCACGGTGGGGGTGCGGTGCAGGGCGATCAGGGCCGCGTCGTCGCCCAGGTGGCCGCCGGCGTGGAACAGCAGATCGCGCCGGACGTGGTGGATCAGCGCCTCGGGAGACGCGTCGGTCCACTGCGCCACCCGGTTCGTCAGCGGATAGAAGCGGCGCCGGACGTCCCGCGCCTCGACGACCCCGTCGGTGTACAGCAGCAGGGTGTCGCCGGGCTCGAAGGAGAACACGTCCACCGTGTGCTCGGTGGCCGGGGTGCAGTGCACGCCCAGCGGCGGCGACGGATGCAGGCTCGGGACGGTGACCGCGTGGCCGGGGCTCAGCAGCAGCGGCGGCGGATGGCCGCAGCTGGTCATCCGGGTCACCGGGTCCAGGTCCGGGATCTCGATCAGCAGCGCGGTCGCGAACCGTTCGCCCGCCTCCTCCGGCGAGTCCCGGTCCGCCGCGTACCGGCTCACGCTCTGCTCCAGGACGACCGCCAGCTCCGGCAGGGTGATGTCCCGGTGGGCCGTCTCCCGGAAGGCCCCGAGGAGCAGCGCCGCCTCGCCGATCGCGGCCAGCCCCTTGCCCCGGACATCACCGATCAACACCCTGACCTGGCCCTCGGAGCGGGTGACCGCGTACAGGTCGCCGCCGATCTGCGCCTCGTCCTCGGCGGCCAGGTACAGCGAGGCGATCCGCAGCGGGCCGATCTGCTCGGGCAGCGGCCACATCAGCACGTGCTGCGCGGCCTCGGCGACCGAGCGGACCTGGGCCAGCTGGGCACGGCGCCGCTCCCGGACCGAGCTGTAGACCACCACGATCACCGAGAGCATCGTCAGGGTGACGATCTGCACGATGTGGTTCGCGCTGACCAGCCCGCCGTGGAACACGGCGATCACCACCTGGGCGGCCACCGCCAGCGCGCCCACCAGCGCGGTCGTACGGGGCCCGGCGAACGACGGGGTGAGCGCGGGCGCGATGACCAGGGTGGGACCCAGGTGGACGTCGGGGGGCGACCGGATGGCCGCCACCGTGATCACCACGATGAGCAGCACCGGGAGCAGCAGCAGGATGTGTGACGACTGCCACGACTGCCGCAGCCCCGCGACGTTCCACCGGCTCCCCATGCCTACCAGCGTGCGGCACCGGCCCCCGCCCGGCCACCGCGAGCGGGACCCTAGAGATCCACCGACCGCATCCCGGCCTCGTCGTAGCGCGCACCGGCCGCCCGGGGCACCTCGGCCTCGATCCGGGCCAGGTCCTCCTTGGTCAGCTCCACGTCGACCGCTTCCGCGTTCTGCTCCAGGTAGCTGCGGCGCTTGGTGCCCGGGATCGGGACGATGCCGTCGCCCTGCGCCAGCACCCAGGCGAGGGCCAGCTGCGCCGGGGTCACGTCCTTCTCCGCGGCGATCTCCCGCACCTTGGCGGCCAGCCGCAGGTTCGGCTCCAGGTTGTCGCCGGTGAAGCGGGGACCCGTGCGCCGCCAGTCGCCCGCGTCGAGGTCGTCGGGGGAGGAGAACCGGCCGGCCAGGAAGCCGCGGCCCAGCGGCGAGTACGGGACGAACCCGATGCCCAGCTCCCGGCAGGTGGGCAGCACCCCGTCCTCGGGGTCGCGCGACCACAGCGAGTACTCGCTCTGCACGGCCGTGACCGGATGGACCGCGTGGGCCCGCCGGATCGTCTCGGGACCGGCCTCGCTCAGCCCGATGTGCCGCACCTTGCCCTCGGCCACCAGCTCGGCCAGCGCGCCCACGGTCTCCTCGATCGGCACGTTCGGGTCGACGCGGTGCTGGTAGTACAGGTCGATGTAGTCGGTGCCCAGGCGCTGCAGCGAGCCGTGGACCGAGCTGCGGACGTGCGCGGCCGAGCCGTCCTGCGGGCCGATGGTGCTCATGTCGCCGGGCACGGCGTCGTCCATGCGGTAGTTGAACTTCGTGGCGATGACGTACTCGTCCCGGTGCCCCCGGATCGCCTCGCCGATGAGCGACTCGTTGGTGAGCGGCCCGTAGAGCTGCGCGGTGTCCAGGAAGGTGATCCCGAGCTCCAGCGCGCGGTGGATGGTCTGCACGCCCTCGTCCTGGTCGGTGGTGCCGTAGAAGGCGGACATGCCCATGCAGCCGAGGCCGATGGCGGAGACCGACAGATCTCGAAGATTGCGCTGTTGCATTGACTCCCAGCCTTTCCCGCTGACTTGTTCTTCTCAGGACGCTACGACTTCAAGAGCACTCGAAGTCAAACGGAGGCCGCATGCTGCTGCGCCAGCTCGAATACCTCGTCGCGCTCGCCCGGGAGCGGCACTTCGGCCGGGCGGCCGCCGCCTGCCATGTCTCGCAGCCCTCGCTGTCCGCCGCGATCCGGCGGCTCGAACACGAACTCGGCGTGCCCGTCGTGCGCCGGGGCCGCCGCTACGAGGGCCTGACCCCCGAGGGCGAGGTCGTCCTGGCGTGGGCGCACCGCATCCTCGCCGAGGGCGACGCGCTCCGCCAGGAGCTGTCGGCCCTGCGGGACGGCCTCACCGGCACCCTGCGCCTCGGCGTCGTCCCCACCGCCGTCCCCGTCGCCTCGCTGCTCACCGGCCCGTTCTGCGACCGGCATCCGCACGCCCGGGTGGCCATGGAGTCCCTGTCGTCCGCCGACATCAGGCGCGGCCTCGCCGGGTTCGAGCTCGACGCGGCCATGACCTACCTGGACGACGACGAACTGCGCCAGGTCCGCCGCTTCCCGCTCTACGAGGAGCGCTACGTGCTGCTCACCCCGGTCGACGGCGCCCTCGGCGAGGCGGTCACGGCCACCTGGTCCGAGGCCGCCGCGCTCCCGCTGTGCCTGCTCGGGCGCCGGATGCGCAACCGGCGGATCATCGACGAGTGCTTCGCCGCGGACGGCGCGGCACCCGTCCCGGCGATCGAGTCCGACAGCGTGGCCGGGCTGTACGCCCACCTCCCCGGCGGCCGCTGGTCCAGCGTGATCTCGCACGCCTGGCTGCACATGTTCGGTGTACCGGAGGGCATGCGCGTGGTCCCGCTGGAGGGCCCCGCCCACGGACCGCGGGTCGGACTCGTCGTCGCCCGCAGCGAGCCCCAGTCCGTGCTCGCCCGTGCCCTGGTGAAGGTCGCCCGGGAGGCCGGTCTCCGGGACGCCCTCGACAGCCGGCTGCACGCCGTCCTGGACGGCCGCGGCCGGTGATAGAAGCGGGCTATCACGGCATAGCAACGTTCGTTTTGACCTGCACAGTTGGCCCCGAGGATCGTGAAAGGCGCCCATCCGCAACGGAGTTGAGGAGCCGCCGCCATGGCCAAGGTGCTCTGCGTCCTGTACGACGACCCGACCGACGGATACCCGAAGAGCTACGCCCGCGACGGCATCCCCGTCATCGACCACTACCCGGGCGGCCAGACCGCCCCGCCCCCCGAGGCCGTCGACTTCACCCCCGGCCACCTGCTGGGCAGCGTCTCGGGCGAACTCGGCCTGCGCTCCTTCCTGGAGAAGGCCGGCCACACCCTCGTCGTCACCAGCGACAAGGACGGCGCGGGCTCGGTCTTCGACCGTGAACTCGTCGACGCGGACGTCGTCATCTCGCAGCCGTTCTGGCCTGCCTACCTCACCCCGGAGCGCATCGCCGCCGCGCGGAACCTCAAGCTGGCCGTCACCGCCGGCATCGGCTCCGACCACGTCGACCTCGACGCCGCGATCGCGCACGGGGTGACGGTCGCCGAGGTGACGTACTGCAACAGCATCAGCGTCGCCGAGCACGTGGTGATGATGATCCTCGGGCTGGTCCGCAACTACCTGCCCTCGCACCAGGTGGTGCTCGACGGCGGCTGGAACATCGCCGACTGCGTGAGCCGGTCCTACGACCTGGAGGGCATGCACGTCGGAACCGTCGCCGCCGGCCGGATCGGCCTCGCGGTGCTGCGCCGGCTCGCGCCCTTCGACGTCACGCTGCACTACACCGACCGCACCCGGCTGCCCGAGTCCGTCGAGCGGGAGCTGAACCTGACCTTCCACGAGAGCGCGGCGGCCATGGTCCCGCACTGCGACGTCGTCACGATCAACGCGCCCCTGCACCCGCAGACCGAGGGCCTGTTCGGCGACGAGCTGATCGGCACGATGAAGCGCGGCGCGTACCTCATCAACACCGCGCGGGCCCGGATCGCCGACCGGGACGCCGTCGACCGGTCGCTGCGCAGCGGGCAGCTGGCCGGATACGCGGGCGACGTGTGGTTCCCGCAGCCCGCCCCCGCGGACCACCCGTGGCGCACCATGCCGCACCACGGGATGACCCCGCACATCTCCGGCTCCACCCTCTCCGCACAGGCCCGTTACGCGGCCGGCACCCGCGAGATCCTGGAGTCCTGGCTCGCGGGCCGGCCGCTGCGCGACGAGTACCTGATCGTCGACGGCGGCAGGCTGGCCGGCACCGGAGCCAAGTCGTACTCCGTGAACACCCGTTAGGGGTTCAGTCGCACCGGCAGTTCGAAGAGGTCGTTCTGGGTGACCACCGGCTTGTTGCGCAGCTCGGACGCCGGTACCGCCAGGTCCAGGCCGGGGAAGCGGTCGTAGAGCGCGGGCAGCGCGACGCCCGCCTCCAGCCGGGACAGCGCCGCACCCGGGCACACGTGCGGGCCGTGCCCGAAGGAGATGTGCCGGTTCGCCGACTCCCGGGTGACGTCGAACTCCCCGGCGCTCGGCCCGTGCGCGTTCTCGTCGCGGCCGATCGCCGCGTACGACACGATCAGCGCGTCGCCCGCCGGGAGGACCTTGTCGCCGACCGGCACGTCCTCGGTCGCGAACCGGATCAGGACGTGCGAGGTCGGGGTGGACCAGCGCAGGGTCTCCTCGACCACCGCAGACCAGTCCACCTCGCCGGAGAGCACCTTGGCGCGCTGGTCGGGGTGGGTGGAGAGGTTGACCACGGCGTTGACGATCAGGGAGATCGTCGTCTCGTGGCCGGCCGCCACCATCAGCTGGAGGGTGGAGACGATCTCCGCGTCGGTGAGGTGGTCGCCGTCCTCCGAGGCCAGGATCAGCGCGCTGGTCAGGTCGTCGCCGGGCTCGGCCCGCTTGGCGGCGACCGTCGCCGCCATGATCCCCGCCAGCTCGGTGAGGGTCGCGATGACCTCGGCGGGCGGCGTCTGGGTCGAGAAGAACTTCTCGAACAGCACCTTCAGCCGGGGCAGTTCGGCCTCGTCGATGCCCATCAGGTCGGCGATGACGTACATCGGCAGCGGGTAGGCGAAGGCCGCCTTGAGGTCGACGCTCTCCTTGTCCGCCGGGAGCCCGTCGAGCAGGTCCTGGGTGAGCTTCTGGATCCGCTCCCGCATCTGCTCCACGCGGCGCGGGGTGAGCGCCTGCGCCACCAGCGTGCGCATCCTGCGGTGGTCGGCGCCGTCCACGGTCAGCATCGAACGGCCGGGGTTGGCGAGCCCGATCAGCGGCCAGTCCGGCGCGATCTCCCCGCGCTGCCAGGCCCCCCACACGTTGATGTCCTTGACCAGACGCGGGTCGGTGAGCAGCGCCTTGGCCTCGGCATGCCGGGTGACGGCCCAGACTGGCACCCCGCCGGGCAGTTCCACGGCCGCGAGCGGACCGGCGGCGCGCAGCCGCGAACTCTCGCCGTCGAGGTCGGTGACGAAGGGGTCGAGGGCGATCCGGGCTTGTTCGGTACCGGTCGTCATCGTGACGTGCCTCCCAGGGCAGGGTCGGGTAACTGCGCCATGCGGTGTGCTGCGCCTGTCTGTCGATGCGGAGGTGCAGAAAGTGCGGAGGTGCAGAAAGCACCGGGGTACCGAGGTACCGGGGTACCGATCAGAGGGCGGGTACGGGCGTGAACCTGACGGGCAGTTCGCTCAGCCCGCGCAGCCACGGCGAGGGCCGCCGGGTGAGGGACCCGGCCGGGACCGCCAGGTCGATGTCCGGGAGCCGGTCGAGGACGACCTCGATACCGGTCCGGGCGACCACCTCGGCGACCTCCTGGGCGGGGAAGGGGCAGCGGTGCTCGCCGTGGCCGAAGGAGAAGTGCGCGTTGTTGCCGCCGGTCAGCGCGGAGGCGTCGATACGCACCTGCGGATCGGAGTTGGCGCCCTGGAGGCCGAGGATCAGCAGATCACCGGCGCGGATCCGCCGGCCGCCCAGCTGGGTGTCCCGCGATGCCCAGCGGCCGGCGATGTTCTGGCTGGGGGTGTCCTCCCACAGCACCTCGTTCATCGCCTCGGCGACACTGTTGCGGCCGCCGAACAGGGAGGCCGCGAACCGGTCGTCGGTGAGCATCAGGCGCAGCGAGTTGCCGATCCAGTCGGCGGTCGGCTGGTGCCCGGCCGCCATCATGACCATCAGGTCCTGGGAGATCTCCTCGTCGGTGAACCCGCTCGTGTTCTGAAGCATCCGGGACACCACGTCATGGGCCGGGTTCGCCTTGCGGTCGGCCAGCAACTGCGCCATGGACGTGGCCAGATGCATCTGTCCGGCGATCGCCCGCTCACGCCCGTCGATCATGTCGTTGAGCGCCGTGACCAGGCCGGGGCCCTCCTCGTCGGAGAAGCCGTACAGCCGGGCCAGCACCCGCACCGGCAGCAGCATGGCGTACTGACCGATCAGGTCCGCCTCGCCGCTGGTGCACAGTCCGTCGATCAGCTCGTCCGCGAACCGCTCGGCGTGGCCGCGCAGTTCGAACGGGTCGACGGCCTCCAGCGCGTCGCTGATCATCCCGGCCCGCTCGCGGTGCCGCTCGCCGACGGTGTAGAGGATCGACGGCTGCTTGCGGCCGATCATCGGCAGCAGCGGCCAGTCGTCGGGGATCATGTCCCACTGGTTCCACAGGTCGGAGTCCCGGCTGAAGAGCACCGGGTCACCGGTCACCTGGTGCAGCTCGCGGTAGCCGACGACCAGCCAGGCGGGCACGTCCCCGTCGAGCACGATCGGGGTGACGGCGCCGTGGTCGCGCCGCATCTCGCGGTACAGACGCGCCGGTTCGGTCTGGAACCGGGGGCCGCCGAGCGGCACGGCATCGGGGGTCACACGAACTCCTGTCGGGGCAGGTCCGCCGGTGCGGACGGGCCGGCGTACCGGTTCTTGACGTGCTGGACGAGCGTGATCAGCACCTGCTTGCCGGACTCCCGGGAACGGGCGTCGCAGTCGAGCAGCGGGACGTTCGGGTCCAGGTCGAGGGCGTGCCGGACGTCCTCGGGCGTGTGCACGGGGCCGCCGAAGTGGTTGCAGGCCACGATGAACGGCGTACCGTGCTTCTCCAGCCGGTCGATGGCGTACCAGGAGTCGTCGATCCGCCGGGTGTCGACGAGCACGACCGCGCCGAGGGTGCCGGAGAACAGCCGGTCCCACAGGAACCAGAACCGCTCCTGGCCCGGCGCCCCGAACAGGTACAGCACATTGCGGGCGTCCAGGGTGATCCGGCCGAAGTCGAAGGCGACGGTGGTCGCGGACTTGCCGCGCACCTCCCGGATGTCGTCGACATCCGCGCCGGCCTGGGTCATCGTCTCCTCGGTGTTGAGGGGACGTATCTCGCTGACCGAGCGGACCAGGGTGGTCTTGCCGACGCCGAAACCGCCCACGACCACGATCTTGAAACCGTTGTCGGCGGAGGCACCCAACGGGGTGCGCGCGTCAGAGGTTGCGGAGTCCAACGAGCACCTGCTCCAGGATGTCGGGGTCGGTGATGGCGGGCCGGTGGGGATGGCGGGCGCTGACCCGGCCGGCCGCCTGTAGGTCGCCCAGCAGCACCTTGGTGATGCTCACCGGCAGTTTCAGCTCCGCGGCGATCTCCACCACCGAGGTCGGGAACTCGGCCAGGCGCAGGATCGCCGCGTGCTCCGACTGCATGCCGGGAGCCGGCGCCGACTCCGCGACGACGAGGGTGACCAGGTCGAAGGGGCTGTCGGGGCCGGAACCGGTGCGGCCGCCGGTGATGGTGTACAGGCGGTCGGGCGCGTCGTCCCTGCCGGGGCGGCTCATGACGTGCGGGGCTGCGCGGTCAGATGTTCGCCGAGCTGCTCGACCAGTTCGCTCATGTTGTGCCCGACCAGCCCGGGGTCGGCGTCCTCGGAGGTCACCACGGCCAGGTGGGCGCCCTCGCCGGCCTCCACGATGAACAGCACGCCACCGTAGAACTCGGTCATCGCCGACCGCACGCCACCGCTGCCGTCGCCGAACTCGACGGACGCCCCGTGCGACAGCGACTGGATGCCGGCGGCGATCGCGGCGAGCTGGTCTGCCTGGTCGACGGAGAGCTCCGGGGTGCGGCAGAGCTTCAGCCCGTCGCGGGAGAGCACCAGGGCGTGCCGCGCGCCGGGGGTGCGCTCCAGGAGGCCTTCGATGAGCCAGGTGAGCTTGTCGTCGGCGGTGGTCCTGCCGGTCATGAAGTGGTGTCGCCTTCCGGGTACGCGTGCGGGTGGGACGTGAGCTCTGGACCGGCCTCCGGGCGGGGCGCGGGGACCGGGTCGTGTACGGGGTCGGGAGCGTACGGGGCCGCTTCGCCGGCCGGCTCGGCCGAGGTCTCGGCCGCGTCGCCCGCGGCCGGGCGGACGGCCTGCCGGAAGCTGTTGAAGCGGGCGGCCCGGACCTGGGCGTCCGCGGCGCCGGGCGCGGGGCGCGGCTCCGCCGGCTGGGGCGCCGACCGGCGCTCGGCCTCGGCGAGGGTCCGGCCACGGCGCCGCCTGGGCAGCCCGGTGGGCCCTTCCTCGTCCTCGTCCGGCTCGGCGGACTCGTGCACGGGCGTGGGGTCCGGGGCGACCGGCACCGGCTCGGCCGGTTCCGCCTCCTGCGCGGTCGCGGGTTCGTCGGCGACCGGGCGGGTCAGCAGGTCCTGCGGGACCAGCATCAGCACCCCGGTGCCACCGCGCGCCGACGGCCGGAACGAGACCTTCAGGCCGTGCTTGCGGGCCAGCCGCCCCACCACCGCGAGCCCGAGCCGGGTACCGCTGAGGCCGCCCAGCTCGGTGCTGTCACCTGCGACCGCCCGCTCGGCACGGCGCAGCTGCACGTCGCCCATCACCAGCCCGCTGTCCTCCACGGACACGATGACCCCGGCCGGCACCTCCTCCACGTACACGTGGACCTCGGCCGTGGGGGGCGAGAAGTTGGCCGCGTTGTCCAGGAGTTCGGCCAGCGCGTGCATGACACCCTCGGCGGCGTGGCCGGCGACGGCCGTCTCGCTCACCGAGTGCACCCGCACCCGGCGGTAGCCGCTGATGCGTCCCATCGCGCCGCGCAGGATCGATTCCATGCTGATCGGACGCGCCCAGCGACGGCCGGAACGGGCCCCCGTCAGGACGGCGATGGAGTCGGCGAGTCGGCCCGCCTGGGCGGTGCGGTGGTCGAGGTGCAACAGGTCGGCCAGCACGTCCTCGTCGGTGTGCCGGTCCTCCATGGCCCGCAGGTCGGCGAGGGTGGCGGTGGCGAGGGCCTGCATCCGCCCGGACGCGTTGCCGGCGGCGGCGATCGCGGCGGCCCGCTCCCGGGAGGCGCGCTCCAGCTCGGTGGCGAGCCGGGCGTTCTCCTGCCCGTACCAGTCCAGTTCCTGGCCGCTCTCCTGGTGGATCCGCGCCCGCTCCTGCTCGAACGAGTCGGCGAACTCGCTGCGCTGCTGGGCCAGTTCGTCGATCAGCCGCTGCTGCTCCAGACGCGCTTCCTCGGTGGTGCGGGCCTGCTGCTGGAGCAGCCGCCCGATGTCCTGGCTCACCGCCTCCAGCCTGCGCCGGGCGCCGCGCGCGACCCGCGCCGCGTGTACGGCCCAGGTCACCGCCGTGCACAGCAGGAGCGCGGCAGCGCTCGCGCCGAGGGCGAGGGGGGTGCGTACCGAGGCCGGCGCGGCGGTCACCGCGGCGAAGACCGCGAGGGCCGACACCACGGCGGTCAGCGCGAAGGCCGGAAGAAGCGTTCGGAGGGAAGGTCGGTCGCCGGGATGCGTGGGCGCGGTCATCGGTCCGGTCTGGTCCTCGGAGCAGGTAGGGATGTGTGTCCGGTGAAGGAGTTGTGACGCTCGGTGCTGAACTGGGCGTCACTATAGGGGAGTCCGTGATCGAAACAGAACGGTTCCGGTCTCATTGCTGAAAACCGGCCACCGGCAAGGTGACTTGCTGTGTTGTGGCTGTGAGCGATCTTATGCAGTTCTGCGCATCCGCTCCCCACCGGCCCACCCGGTTGCTCCAGCAACAGGCCCGCCACGGTGGGGTCGTGGTACGTGACGCGAGGGAGGTCGCGCGGGTTGAGTCGTGGACGGGTGATAAATCCGACGTCGATATCCGACCATCCGTAGCTCCCGCATAGTCGCAAATGATCCAAACGTCTATACGATGACGCGTGGAACGGCCCTGGCACGGAGAACCTCTTGGGGTGCGCAGGCCGATGACGGGGGCGGTGTCGATGGGGGCGATGCCTTTCATGGAAGGCGACTTGAGCCGGGTGGCCGCGCGGGCGGTCCGCTTCGTCCGGCGCACACTGCGCGACGAATGGCACGCGATCGTGCTGGAGCCGGTACGGCAGCTGATGCGGCGCGGGCTCTCCGGGCTCCTGCTGGCGTTCGTGGCCGCGTTCGGCGTCATCTTCTTCCACGGCATCGCCCAGCACCCCTTCGGCAGGCGGCTGGTGTGGCACCTCGGCGGCGTCACCGCCGACCTCCCGCTCTGGCTCTCCCTGCTGCGCACCCCGGTGTCGCTCTACGTCCCGGCGCTCGACCTGCCGGTCTGGGCGGGCATCACCCAGCTCTTCCTCGCCTTCGCGCTCGCCGAACTCACCCTCGGCCGCGGCCGTACCCTCGCCGTCGCGTACCTCACCACCCTGGCCGGCACGATGACCGCCCGGGTGATGGTCGCGCTGGGCCCCGGCTGGTGGGGTCTCGGCCTGCCCCCGGAGGTCGGCCGCATCCTCGACACGGGGCCGTCCGCGGCCGTGGTGGGTCTCTTCACCTATCTGGCGGTGGTCCGGCGCGCCCCCGTCGTCTTCACCCTCACCGGCGGCTCGATGGTGTGGGAGTCCATCGCCGTGCCGAACCTCGCCGGCCGTGAGCACCTGATCGCCGTGGGCTCGGCGATCGTCCTCGGCCTGCTGCACGGCCACCGCCTGCCGTTCCCCGCGTTCCTCGTGGAACGCCTCGACACCACTCCGTCGCCGCCCCGGTCGGACCCGCCGCTGCCCCGACCGGGCCCGCCACGCCACCCCGTACCGTCCTTCCGGCTGCCCTGAGACACCCCGGCCCTGCCGACCTGCGCGAAACCCCATATGCCACGCGGCGTACCCGCCGAACTGCTCAACAACGTCAATGTGATGGTTTTCGCACTTCAGCGAGTTCAGGCAACCCCTAATGTGGCGGCGAGCCGGGGGGTGTCCGACGGATCGGGCCGGCGGGAGGAGACGGCGTTCCTCGGCCGGCCCAGGACGCGCGCGATGCCGACATGATCCGCCGGACACCCCCTGAGGACGGGCGCGGCTGACACCATGGTGTTCGTCGCCGGCAGGCTGAAGGGATCCAGGGATGTTCCGCAAGGTGCTGGTCGCCAACCGTGGAGAGATCGCCATCCGCGCTTTTCGCGCGGGCTATGAGCTGGGTGCGCGCACGGTCGCCGTGTTCCCGCACGAGGACCGCAACTCGCTGCACCGGCTGAAGGCCGACGAGGCCTACCAGATCGGGGAACCCGGACATCCGGTGCGGGCCTATCTGTCCGTCGAGGAGATCGTGGGCGCGGCCCGCCGGGCCGGGGCCGACGCCGTCTACCCCGGCTACGGGTTCCTCTCCGAGAACCCCGAACTCGCCCGTGCCTGTGAGGAGGCGGGCATCACCTTCGTCGGGCCGAGCGCCCAGACCCTGGAGCTGACGGGCAACAAGGCCCGCGCGGTGGCCGCCGCCCGCGCGGCCGGCGTACCGGTCCTCGGCTCCTCCCAGCCCTCCAACGACATCGACGAACTGGTCCGCGCAGCCGACGAGATCGGCTTCCCGGTGTTCGTGAAGGCCGTCGCCGGCGGTGGTGGCCGCGGCATGCGCCGGGTCGAGGAACCCGCCGCGCTGCGCGAATCGATCGAACAGGCCTCCCGTGAGGCGGCCTCCGCGTTCGGCGACCCGACGGTCTTCCTGGAGAAGGCCGTCGTCGACCCCCGCCACATCGAGGTGCAGATCCTCGCCGACGGCGAGGGCAACGTCATCCACCTCTTCGAGCGGGACTGCTCGCTGCAGCGCCGCCACCAGAAGGTCATCGAGCTCGCCCCCGCGCCCAACCTCGACCCCAAACTGCGCGACCGCATCTGCGCCGACGCCGTCCGCTTCGCCCGCGAGATCGGCTACCGCAACGCCGGCACCGTCGAGTTCCTCCTCGACCCGAACGGCAACCACGTCTTCATCGAGATGAACCCGCGCATCCAGGTCGAGCACACGGTCACCGAGGAGGTCACCGACGTCGACCTCGTCCAGGCCCAGATGCGCATCGCCTCCGGCGAGACCCTCGCCGACCTCGGGCTCTCCCAGGAGACGGTGAAGCTGCACGGCGCCGCCCTCCAGTGCCGTATCACCACCGAGGACCCCGCCAACGGCTTCCGCCCCGACACCGGCCGGATCAGCGCCTACCGCTCCCCGGGCGGCTCCGGCATCCGCCTCGACGGCGGCACCACCCACGCCGGTACGGAGATCAGCGCGCACTTCGACTCGATGCTGGTGAAGCTCACCTGCCGGGGCCGGGACTTCAAGGCCGCCATCGGCCGCGCCCGGCGTGCCGTCGCCGAGTTCCGCATCCGCGGTGTCGCCACCAACATCCCGTTCCTCCAGGCGGTCCTGGACGACCCGGACTTCCAGGCCGGCCGGATCACCACGTCGTTCATCGAGCAGCGCCCGCACCTGCTCACCGCCCGCACCTCCGCCGACCGCGGCACCAAACTGCTCACCTACCTGGCCGACGTCACCGTCAACAGGCCGCACGGCGACCGCCCCCACCTGATCGAGCCGACCACCAAGCTGCCCCCGCTGCCGGACGGCGAGCCCCCGGCCGGGTCCCGCCAGCGGCTGGTCGAACTCGGCCCGGAGGGCTTCGCCCGCCGGCTGCGCGAGTCGCCCACCATCGGCATCACCGACACCACCTTCCGCGACGCCCACCAGTCCCTGCTCGCCACCCGGGTGCGCACCAAGGACCTGCTCGCCGTCGCCCCGGTCGTCGCCCGCACCCTGCCCGAACTGCTCTCCCTGGAGTGCTGGGGCGGCGCCACCTACGACGTGGCGCTCCGCTTCCTCGCCGAGGACCCCTGGGAGCGGCTCGCCGCCCTGCGCGAGGCCGTCCCCAACATCTGCCTCCAGATGCTGCTGCGCGGCCGCAACACCGTCGGCTACACCCCGTACCCGACCGAGGTGACCGACACCTTCGTCCACGGGGCCGCCGCCACCGGCATCGACATCTTCCGCATCTTCGACGCCCTCAACGACGTCGGCCAGATGCGCCCCGCCATCCAGGCGGTACGGGAGACGGGCACCGCCGTAGCCGAGGTCGCCCTCTGCTACACCGCCGACCTCTCCAACCCCGGCGAGCGCCTCTACACCCTCGACTACTACCTGCGGCTCGCCGAGCAGATCGTCGACGCGGGCGCCCACATCCTCGCCGTCAAGGACATGGCGGGTCTGCTGCGCGCCCCGGCCGCCGCGAAGCTGGTCTCGGCCCTGCGCCGGGAGTTCGACCTCCCGGTCCACCTGCACACCCACGACACCGCGGGCGGCCAGCTCGCCACCTACCTCGCCGCGATCCAGGCGGGCGCGGACGCGGTGGACGGCGCGGTGGCCTCCATGGCCGGTACGACCTCGCAGCCCTCGCTGTCGGCGATCGTGGCCGCGACCGACTACTCGGACCGTCCCACGGGCCTCGACCTGCGGGCCGTGGAGGACCTGGAGCCGTACTGGGAGAGCGTCCGCAAGGTCTACGCGCCCTTCGAGGCCGGCCTCGCCTCGCCGACCGGCCGCGTCTACCACCACGAGATCCCCGGCGGCCAGCTCTCCAACCTGCGTACCCAGGCCGTCGCGCTGGGGCTCGGCGACCGCTTCGAGGAGATCGAGGCGATGTACGAGGCCGCCGACCGCATCCTGGGCCGGCTGGTCAAGGTCACTCCGTCCTCCAAGGTGGTCGGCGACCTCGCCCTGCACCTGGTCGGCGCCGGGGTGCGGCCGCTGGACTTCGAGGCGACCCCCGACAGGTTCGACATCCCGGACTCGGTCATCGGCTTCCTGCGCGGCGAGCTGGGCACCCCGCCCGGCGGCTGGCCCGAGCCGTTCCGCACCAAGGCCCTCCAGGGCCGCGCCGCCGCCAGGCCGGCCCCGGAGCTGACCGCCGAGGACCGCGAGGGCCTGGCCAAGGAGCCCCGCACGACGCTGAACCGGCTGCTGTTCCCGGCCCCGACCCGCGAGTTCGACAACCACCGCCAGACGTTCGGCGACACCAGTGTCCTGGACAGCAAGGACTTCTTCTACGGCCTGCGCCCGGGCAAGGAGTACTCGGTCGACCTGGAGCCCGGCGTCCGGCTGCTCATCGAGCTCCAGGCCGTCGGTGAGGCCGACGAGCGCGGCATGCGCACGGTGATGTCGAGCCTCAACGGCCAGCTGCGGCCGATCCAGATCCGGGACCGGGCGGCGGCCTCCGACATCCCGGCCACCGAGAAGGCCGACCGCACCGACCCCGGCCATGTCGCGGCCCCGTTCGCCGGCGTCGTCACCCTCGCGGTGCAGGAGGGCGCCGAGGTCGAGGCGGGTGCCACGGTGGCCACGATCGAGGCCATGAAGATGGAGGCCACCATCACGGCCCCGAAGTCCGGCCGGGTCTCCCGGCTCGCCATCAACCGCATCCAGCAGGTGGAGGGCGGCGACCTGCTGGTCGAGATCGCCTGAGGCCGGCCGGTCCCCGGGTGCGGGGGAGGGCCTGATCCGGGCCCTCCCCGGCTACCCGCGGGAGAAGTGCGTGCCCAGCCGGGCCTTCAGCAGGTTCGGGTCGCGCTGGGTGGAGTAGGCGGCGCTCACCACGAACACGTCACGGCCGCGTACCGCCAGCGAGGTCGGGTTGGACAGCCCCTCCTGCACCGTCAGCACGCTCGCGTGGGTGCCGTCCGGGTCGACCAGCGCGACCTCGTTGGACGGGTTCAGCGCGGCGAGCACCAGGTCCGAGCGGCCGGGGAAGACGAAGTCGTCGACCCCGGTCAGGCCGGTCGCCCGCGTCTCGACCGCCCCTGCCGAGCCGTCCGCGCCCACCGGGATACGCAGCAGGGCGGCCCGGTCGGTGTTGGTCACCCATACCGCGCCATGGTGGACCTTGATGCCGTTCGCGCCGAACCCGGTGGCCGACGGGAGCCCGGTGAGCTCGGTGCCCGTGGCCCAGGCCGTGGCCGTGCCGTCCGCCTGCCGGATGCGCCACACCGTGCCCAGCGCCGAGTCGGCGGCGTAGAGCACGCCGTGCTTCTCGTCGAGGGCCAGGCCGTTGGGCAGGCCGTCCGCCGGCAGCCGGGCGATCTGCTCGGGCGCACCGCCGCCCGCCGGGATGCGCCAGACGCCGGTCCGGCCGGTACCGGTGGCGTAGTTGACGTAGAGCGTGCCGTCGTGCGCGCGGGCCAGGCCCTGGGTGACCGCGTCGCTCACGAGGGGCGTGCGGGGGCTGTCCTCGTCGGGCAGGGTGGCGAGGACCCGGACCCGGCGCTCCCGGGTGACCTTGACGACCTGCCGGGCGAACGCGAAGGAGACGTCGACCGCGCCGCCCCGCTCGGCGACGACGCTCTCGGGTGTCTGGCCCTGGGCCAGATCGAAATGCGCGACGGTGTGCGGACGGGAGAGGACCGGCTCGTCGCTCGCGGCCGGAACCGCCGCGAGCAGGCCGATCACGACCGCGGCCGGGGCGGCGGCGGCCCGGCGGGGGAATCGGGGCATGTGACCTCTTTCGACGGGAGCGCAGCGCTCCGGCGTACCGGTCACACCACCATGGCGCCTCGCCGTCCCCGGGCCGCGGCAGCCGGGGCCGCGACGTCGCCCGCCCGGCGCACGAGGTGGCCCCGCCTGTCGCGCAGCCGGGTGACGGCCCCGCTCAGTTCCACATCGGGTAGCTCATGACCTGCGTGTATCCCTCCGGCCTGGCATCGGAGTAGGTCAGGTTCATCCGCGTGA
Organism: Streptomyces fuscichromogenes; assembly: GCF_014645815.1. GTDB lineage: Bacteria > Actinomycetota > Actinomycetes > Streptomycetales > Streptomycetaceae > Streptomyces > Streptomyces fuscichromogenes. The sequence continues at coordinate 499,063 of NZ_BMML01000007.1, forward strand.
AGTGCTGCACGTTCGGGTGCTTCGTCCAGGCCGTCGGGCGGTCGAGGCGTACGGTCACCGGGTACTTGTGGAACTTGCCGGCCGCGCAGTACGGCTTGCAGTCGTTGACCACGTTGACGCCCTGGCCGACCGCCGTGTCGTCGTTCCACTTGGTCCAGTGCATGCCGGTGAGGATGCTGTTGCCGTCGCCGCAGGCCAGCAGGAAGTCGGTCGGCCTGAACCGCTGGTGCCAGAGGCAGTCGACGAGCACCGGGTGCTGGACCGCCGCCCGTGCCGCGGGCGGTGTCGGCGGTGTCGCGGAGGCCGTCGTCATACCGGCCGTGAGCAACAGGGCCGCCCCGAGTCCCATCGCCGTTCCCACCACTGGTTTGCGCATGGTCGCTCCCGCCCGTTCGGCCGTACCTGTCCCCTCGACGCTACGACCGTCGCGCGAGATGCACCACTTGCGGCGTATTCGCCAGTCCGTTCTCGTCGTGGCCGCCGGTGGAGCGGGAGCCGATCTGGGTGATCAGGCCGAGTACCAGGAAGGCCCAGACCAGGAACTTCGCGGCGGTGTCCAGGACCAGGGGCCGGGTGCCGGAGGCGGCCTCCTGTCCGGCCTCCTTCGCGGTGTCCGGCCGGTCGCCGAGGAGGTCCTTCGGGTAGACGGGCGACAGCATGCTGGTGTACGCGCCGAACCGCATCCGGTAGCGGGCGACCGCCGCCGTCGCGCCGAAGACCGGATCCGGCAGCCGTCCCCGCACCAGCGCGATGATCCAGAAGATCCAGCTGATCACGAACCAACCGGTCGTCGCGAGGTTCGCGATGATCGCCGCCGGGATCATCAGGATCAGCCGGAACAGCACCGCGAACCGGTTCAGGGCGGTGGGCCGCAGTTCGATCCGCACCGGGTGGTCGGGCGCGGTGAGGGCGAACGGCGGATACCGGTCCACCAGGAGCATCGAGGCGGCCGCGATCCGGGTCTCGTACGCCAGGTACTTCCCCAGGAACGAGGCGATCCCGTCGGGCAGCCGGCCCAGCACGAGCGCCGCGAACCAGCCGGCCACCGTCGTGAAGAACGCCGCGATGCCCAGGAGGCAGAGCACGACGTACTGCGGGATCAGCAGCGGCCAGCGCAGCAGTACGGTCCAGCGGCGCTGCGGCCCGGGCGCCGGGATGTCCAGCGCGGGCCGCCATTCGGCGCCGTCCGCCGTGAGGGGAGGGCGTGGCCCCCAGCTCTGAGTCATCGGTCCTCCCGTCGTCCGGCCGCGACGCGGACGGCCCCCACCATCGTGCGGCGCAACGGTGGCCCCCGCCAGGCCGTACCGGTCGAACTCGGCCAGGTGCGACGGGGACCTCTCGTCAGAAGGCCGCTCCAGGGCCGCAAGGGGTTCAGCAGGCGCCCTCGTCCTGCCAGGGACCCCACTGGGAGGCGCCGGGCACCTCGTTCTGGGTCCACCACTTGGCCAGCCAGTTGTGGCTGTTGTACGAGACCTCGTTGCCGGCCGTGTACACCGCCGTCGCGCTCCAGGCGGTCCTGCACGAGGTCGGGGTGGGCGTCGGGGTGGGCGTGGGGGTGGTGGTCGGCGGGGTGACCCCGGCGAACTTCACCGAGTACTTGGCGAAGTCCCAGGCGCTCTGCGCCACGCTGGAGCAGGTGCCGGACGTGGTGCCGTTGTTGTCCACCGGGCTGCACGGGCGGTCGCGGTTCAGGGACCAGAAGGTGAAGCGGTCCATGTGGTGGCTCGTCGCGTAGTCGAGCACGGTCTGGAAGTCGGCCTGGGTGAAGTACTCGCCGGTGTCGCTGCGCCCGTTCATCCCGGAGAAGCCCTCGTGGGCGTAGGCGGTCGCCTGGTCCCAGCCGAAGGTGGACTGGAGGATCGCGTTGAAGTCGGTGAGCGCGCTGGTCTGCGAGGCCGCCCCGCTGAAGCCGCCGTCGAACGGCATGATGGAGAAGTTGTTCGGGGTGAACCCCTCGGACTTCGCCTCCAGCAGCATCTGCTTGCCGAACCAGCCGGTGCCGTCGGCCGTCCCGGGCGTCGTCACCGACACGTACAGGCCGGGGTTGTTCTGCTGGAGGATCTTCGCGGCGCCGATCTCGTTCCTGATCGCCGCGGTGTTCTCGTACTCCGGCTCCTCCAGGTCGAAGTCGATCGCGTGCAGCCCGTACTTGGTGATGACCTGCTGGTAGGCCGCCGCCGTGGAGGCCGCGTCCGCACAGGTCTGCCCCAGCTTGGTGCCGCCGTAGCCGCCGATGGAGACGGAGACGTCGCCGCCCCTGGCCCGGATCGTGTTGATCACGGACTGGACGGCGGTGTCCGAGGAGACCGCCGCCGTGCCGCCCCAGGTGGGCGAGCAGCCGCCGCCGTCGGGGGCCAGGACGAACGCCAGCTGGAAGGCCTTGAGGCCGCTGGCGTCCATGATGGCGGCCGCGTCCGGCGGGTTGTTGTCCAGCGGCATCAGGTAGGGGGCGGCCGCGTACCACCGGTTGCTCAGTGCGGTGGTCGCGCCGGAGGCGTCGTTCGCGACGAGCGCGGTGGTGCCGGCGGCGGCGAGGGTGACGGCGGCCGCCGCGCCCAGACATGCGCGAAGGGGTCTCACTGGTGCCTCCATGGGGGGCGGGGAGGTGGAGTGGTCCCAGCTTCCGGAGGTGTCGCGGTCACGTCAATGAATTGGACTGGACCAAAGCCCACTTTGGACTAGACCATGCGGTTTCTTTACCTGTTGTGACCGAGGAGTTCCAGCGTCCCGAACCGCACCTTCACGCCGGGCGACCAGAGCACGCTGACCGGCGGCCCGAGCGGCGCCGGCAAGCCTGCCGCTGCCACCAGCTCGTCCTCCAGGTCGAGGAGTTCAGCCCGGTGCAGCGGCCAGGTCGGATGCTCGTTCGGCAGGTGCGCGGTACGGCCGTGCCAGGTCACGTGCAGTCCCCAGCGCGCGGTCAGGAAGTGCTCCAGCGGCGAGGGTTCGGGTATCGGCGGCCCGATCCGTACGACCGCCCGGCCGGCGGCCGCCGGGCGCCGCCGCTGGCAGCTGTAGGTGATCACGTCGCCCTCGCGGCGCAGCCGCATCGCGGACCAGACGTACGGCAGCCGGAACCCCAGTCGGCCCGCCAGCACCGGGAGCAGCCGGGTCGCGTCCAGGGACCTGAACACCACCCCGCGCCTGCCGTGTCCGTCCACCGAGTACAGCCGTACGTTCGTCTCGCAGAAGGTGCCCAGGTACGGCAGCCCCGGTCCCGGCCCGAAGCCCGTGCCCCGCATCAGGAACGGGACGAGGCCGACGTAGGTGACCCCGTCCAGGGTGTCCGGCCGGGTGCCGGCGGGCAGCAGTCCCGCGACCAGCTCGGGCTCCACCGGCCAGTGCAGAAAGGTCAGTTCATGCCACCCCTGCACCATGGTCGGCCACCGTACGGGCCGCGGGGTGGACGGGGTGACGGGCTCGGCCGCCGGGGTCTCCATGACTGAGGTTGATAGCACGTCAGTACGATCCGCTGCAGCGCCTCCACGCGCACCTGCACATCTTCCGGCTCGGCGGTGTCCACGGGGCCGGCGGACCGGCCGCTCCGTGAGGAGCACCTGCTCCGCCGTGGCCCACCCCTCACCCGGGGCCGCCTGGTCCGCCGCCGTCGGCGCCTGGTCCGCCGTCGGATCCGCGCCCCGCGGGCCGACGGAGGTCGTCATGCCACCCTCCGGTCGTCGAGTGCGTCCGGGTCCCGGTCGATGCCGATGCCGGGCACGTCCGGGGCCACCGCCAGGCCGTCGCGGATCTCCAGCTCGCTGCGGGTCACGGCCCGCAGCTGCGGGCCGTACTCGACGCGGCTGCCGTCGGGCACCGCGGCGGCGAGGCTGACATGAGGACTGCACCGCGTCGGTGCGGTCCGTCTCGACGGCGATGTCGGCCAGCCGGGCGGTCGCGGTGGTGATGATGCTCATCGATGTCCGTTCTCTCTCCACGGAATCAGAGAGGAACTTCAACTCGACCTGGCTGTAGGCCAGGTCGCCCGCGATCTGGTCGCGCCCGGCTCTAGTCGCCGCTCCCACCATGGGCTACCGTCGGTAACACCCTGCCGTCCCGGCAGTCCCAGTCATGTCTCCCGCAGCGCCCGCATCCGTACGGAAGGCACGCCCCCATGGAGAACCCCAGAGCAGGCGCCGACGCGCCCGAAAGCTCCGAGCCGTCGTCCCGGTTCACCCGCCGTCAGGTGCTGACGGTGGCCGGCGGCGCGCTCGCCGGTATGACCCTCGGCCAGGCCGGGGCGTTCGCCGCCGAGTCGCAGGACGCGGACGCGATCGTCGTCGGCCACGGCCTCGCCGGCCTGGTCGCCACCGCCGAACTCGCCGCCGCCGGCCGGAAGGTGCTGCTGCTCGACCAGGAGCCGGAGGCGAGCCTCGGCGGCCAGGCCTTCTGGTCCTTCGGCGGACTGTTCTTCGTCGACTCCGACGAACAGCGGCTGATGGGCGTCAAGGACTCCCACGACCTCGCCTGGCAGGACTGGCTCGGCACGGCCGGCTTCGACCGGGGCGTCGACGACCCGAAGGGCCAGGACTACTGGGCCTACAAGTGGGCCCAGTCGTATGTGGACTTCGCCTCCGGCGAGAAGCGGTCCTGGCTCTCCGGGCTGGGCGTGCAGTGGTTCCCGATCGTGGGCTGGGCCGAGCGCGGCGGGGGCCTCGCCGACGGCCACGGCAACTCCGTGCCCCGCTTCCACGTCACCTGGGGCACCGGCCCGGCCGTGGTCGAGCCGTTCGAGAAGAAGGTGCGCGCCGCGGTCGCCGCCGGCAAGGTGACCTTCAAGTTCCGCTACCGGGTGGACGAGTTGGTGACCACGGGCGGGGCGGTGACCGGCGTACGGGGCGCGGTCCTGGAGCCCAGCAGCGCGGCCCGCGGCACCCCCAGCAGCCGTACCGTCGTCGGCGACTTCGAACTGCGGGCCCCGGTCGTGGTGGTCACCTCGGGCGGCATCGGCGCCAACCACGATCTCGTACGGCAGAACTGGCCGGCCCGGCTCGGCACCCCGCCGAAGTTCATGGTGACCGGCGTCCCCGCGCACGTGGACGGCCGGATGCTCGGCATCACGGCGCAGGCGGGCGGCCGGATCGTCAACCCCGACCGGATGTGGCACTACACCGAGGGCCTGCGCAACTACGCCCCGATCTGGCCGAACCACGGCATCCGCATCCTGCCCGGACCGTCCTCGATGTGGTTCGACGCCAAGGGCCGCCGCTTCGGCACCCCCGACATCCCCGGCTACGACACCCTGCACACCCTCGGGTCGATCACCGCCTCCGGCTACGACTACTCCTGGTTCGTCACCACCCAGAAGATCATCGCCAAGGAGTTCGCACTCTCCGGCTCCGAGCAGAACCCCGACCTGACCAACAAGAACGTCTGGCAGTTGCTGTCCCGGATCTGGCAGACCCCGGAGCCGATCGAGAAGTTCAAGAACAACGGCGCGGACTTCGTGGTCGCCGACAACCTCACCGACCTCGTCACCGGCATGAACAAGCTGACCGGCGACAACCTCATCGACCTCGCCGACCTCAGACGGCAGATCGAGGCCCGCGACCGCGAGATCGACAACCCGTACAGCAAGGACGTCCAGGTCCAGGGCATCCGCAACGCCCTGAGCTACATCGGCGACTCCCTCAGCCGGACGGCGTCGATCCACCGGATCCTGGACTCCAGTGCCGGCCCGCTGATCGCCGTGCGGCTGAACATCCTCACCCGCAAGACCCTCGGCGGTCTCCAGACCGACCTCTCCGGACGCGTCCTGGACAGCAACGGCACTCCCGTGCCCGGCCTGTACGCCGCCGGTGAGGTCGCCGGCTTCGGCGGCGGCGGGGTGCACGGGTACCGGTCGCTGGAGGGCACCTTCCTCGGCGGCTGCCTCTTCTCCGGCCGGCAGGCGGGCCGCGCGGCGGCCGCCGCCACGGCGACCTGACGGCGAGCTGACGGAAAGGGGCCGGAAAGTCCGAGTCACCCACCCTCAACCCACCCCCAACCCGCCCCGACAGTGGCACCCTTGACAGTGTGCGTACTGTTTCGCGACGTTTGAGCGACACCTCCGGACCGGCGACCCCGTCGCCGGTCCCGGAACGAAGGTGTACAGCGGGGAACAGGAGCTGTTCATAGAAACGGCAGAACGCGGAATACGCGTTATGGGGGGGGGAGCGGTCGCCCATGCGATCCAGAGGCCAGTGCAGTCATGCGTCACACACCTCGTCAGCCGAAGGGCGGTTGATCTGAGGTGGACATCACGATCCACAGACCCGGCGAGCTGACCCAGTCGCTCCGCGGGGCCTGGCACCGTGCGATGGACGAGTCGCCGGAGTACGCGAACCCCTTTCTGGCCCCGGAGTTCACGACAGGCGTCGGCAGACACCGGGCCGGCGTACGGGTGGCGGTCCTGCGCGAGGACGGGGAAGCCGTCGGCTTCCTCCCGTACGAGCGCAATGCCCTCGGCGTCGGCCGGGCCGTCGGCCTCGGTCTCTCCGACTGCCAGGCGCTGGTGCACCGGCCCGGAGTCACCTGGGACACCCAGGAGCTGCTGAGCGCCTGCGGGATGTCCATCTTCGAGTTCGACCACCTGGTGGCCGAGCAGAGACCTTTCGTCCCCCATGTCACCGGCACCTTCGCCTCGCCGGTGATCGACGTGAAGCCCGGTGACGGCGGCTACCCCGAGTGGCTGCGCGCCACCTATCCGGGCCTGGCGAAGACCACGCTGAAGAAGGAGCGGCGCCTCGGCCGGGACACCGGCGACCTGCGCTTCGAGTTCGACGAACGCGATCCCGCGGCCCTGCGCACGCTGATGCGCTGGAAGTCCGCCCAGTACCGGCGGACCGGACGCATGGACCGCTTCGCCCGCCCCTGGATCGTCGACCTCGTCGACCACCTCTTCCACGTCCGTGAGGAACACTTCACCGGTGTGCTCTCCGTGCTCTACGCCGGCGACCGGCCGGTGGCCGCGCACTTCGGCCCGCGCTCGGGCACCGTGCTCGCCGCCTGGTTCACCGCCTACGACCCCGAACTGCACTACTACTCACCGGGGTTGATGATGCATCTGCGCACCGCGGAGGCCGCTGCGCGGGCCGGGATCACCCTGGTCGACCTGGGGCGCGGCGACAAGGAGTACAAGGACTGGCTCAAGACCCGCGAGCTGCGGGTGGGCGAGGGGTTCGCCACCCGCGCCCACCCGGTGGCCACGGCGCACCGACTGTGGCGCCGGCCGGTCCGCGGGCTGCGCAACACGGTCCTCGCCCATCCCCGGCTGCGCGACCCGGCGGACCGGCTGCTCAGGACGGTCGGCACGCTGCGCGTGTCCCGGCGCGGGGACGGACCGCACCAGGGGTGAACCGAGCCGCCCGGCGACGGCCGACCGCATCCGGCCGTCGCCGCGGCCGACCGCTCGCCCGCCGTTCGCACTATGATCCTGTAAAGGTGAAAACCTGCGGGTTTGCCCTGGTAAGGATGGAGCCTCGGCCGGAGTGATCCATGCCTCGCAAGCGTTCGACGGACGACGACGAGCTGCTGGTCAGACTGCGGTCGCTCACCGCCCAGGCACGCGAGCGGGCCGAGTACCAGCGTTCGCAGGTGGAGCTGGCCATCGCCCTCCAGCGCGGCATGCTGCCCCCGGACCTGCCCGACACCCCCCGCTTCCATCTGGCCGTCCGGTACGCACCCGCCTGCTACGGACTCAACGTGGGCGGCGACTGGTACGACGCCTTCCCACTGCCCGACGGCCACATCGGCCTGACCATCGGTGACGTCCAGGGCCACAACATCGAGGCGGCCGCCTTCATGGGCCAGGTCCGGGTGGCCCTGCGGGCGCTCGCCTCGGTGACCGGCGAGCCGGGCGAGCTGCTCGCCCGCACCAACGACCTGCTGGTGTCCCTGGGCAGCGACCTCTTCGCGACCTGCACCTTCATGCGGCTGGACCCGGAGGCCGGGGTGCTGGAGAGCGCCCGGGCCGGCCATGTCCCGTTCGTCTGGGCCACCGCGGACGGGAAGTCCGGGGTCGGGGAGGACGAGGGCGGACCGCCGCTGGGCATCGAACCGGGCATCGACTACCCCGTGGCCCGCTACCGGCTCACCACCGGCGGCATGTTCGTGCTGCTCACCGACGGCGTGGTGGAGGGGCCGTCGCTGCCCATCGAGGAGGGGCTCGACCAGGTGGTACGGCTCGCCGGGGTCGCCGCCGTCGCCGGTCTCGACGCCCAGTCCCTGGCCGCCGCCGTGATCAAGGGCGCCGAACGCGTGGGCCACGAGGACGACGCGGCCGTCCTGGTCATGGGCCACGAGGGTCCGGACGCCACGCCGTAGCCCCCGGCGGCCCGGCTGCGGCTCCGGCTCCGGTTCCGGCGCTCGTGCCGGGCGCACGGAGACACCGGCACCGGTCCGCGGGCCGGCCGCGGGCGGCTCCCGCCTCGCCGACCCGGCCGCCCCGGTGTCTGATGGCTGGTGTGGTGGGAAACCAGGAGCTGCGCCCGGTCGTCTTCGCCCTCCGGACGCTGGCCGTCGCCACCTGCTACTACGCGGCAGGACGGCTCGGCCTGCTGTGCCGGCTGACCGTCGAGGGCGCCGTCTTCACCCCCGTCTACCCGTCGACCGGCGTGGCGCTGGCCTGTCTGCTGGTCCTCGGCCTGGGCTGCTGGCCGGGCATCACGCTCGGCGCGTTCTTCCTCGTGCTGTCGGTCGGCAGTCCCGGCCCCGACGCCGTGGGCATCCTCGTCGGCCAGACGGCCGGGCCGGTCTGCGCCTACCTGACGCTGCGCCGGGTCGGCTTCCGCACCGACCTGAGCCGGCTGCGGGACGGCCTCGCCCTGGTGTTCCTCGGAGCGTTCGGCGCCATGCTGGTCAGCTCCACCGTCGGCGTGGTCAGCCTGATGCTCGCGGGCAAGCTCGACCCGACCCACTTCTGGCCGACCTGGCTGGCATGGTGGGTCGGCGACGCGATGGGCGTGCTGATCATCACCCCGGTCCTGCTGGTGCTGTTCGAAGCCCGCAGGCTGCCGTCGCTGTCCCGCTGGAAGGAGGTCCTGGCCCTCGTCGCCGTCGCGGCCGTCCTGGTCCCGCTGGCCACGCACAGTTCCCTGAGCGCGCTGTTCCTCGTCTACCCGCTGCTGATCTGGGCCGCGCTGCGGTTCCGGCTGGCGGGGAGCATGCTGTGCGCGCTGTTCGCGTCCGTGACGGCCACGGTCGCCGCGACGGAGGGCATCGGCGCGTTCACCCGGCTGTCGCCCGTCGAGGTGATGGTGAAGCTCCAGTTGTTCAACGGCTCGCTGGCGCTGACCGCACTGCTGCTGTCGGCGGTGATCACCGAGCAGTACCACACCCGGCTCTCCGTCGAGGAGGCCTGCGAGGAGCTGGCCGAGGCCCTGGAGCACCTCACCGCGCACGACTCCCCGGCCGGGCGGGCCCCGCCGGGGGCGGCGGAACCGCCGCGCGAGCGCGGCACCCGGTGACCGACGCCACGGGGGACCGGGCGGCCGCCCGGTCCCCCGTGGAAGAAAGCCGGTCCGAACTCAGACGGTGCCGCTCGCCGTGATCTGGACCTTGGCCTTGGGGTTGCCGCTCTGGGAGCCGTAGCCCTCGATCTTGTCGACGATGTCCTGACCCTCGACGACCTCGCCGAAGACCACGTGCTTGCCGTCCAGCCAGGACGTCACGACGGTGGTGACGAAGAACTGCGAGCCGTTGGTGTTCTTGCCCGCGTTGGCCATGCTCAGCAGGTACGGGCGGTCGTGCTTGAGCTCGAAGTTCTCGTCCTTGAACTTCTCGCCGTAGATGCTCTTGCCGCCGGTGCCGTCACCGCGGGTGAAGTCGCCGCCCTGGAGCATGAACTGGGGGATGATCCGGTGGAAGCCGGAACCGGCGTATCCGAAACCGTGCTGGCCCGTGGCGAGCTCACGGAAGTTGCGGGCGGTGTCGGGCACCACCTTGTCGAACAGGGTGAACACGATCCGGCCGGCCGGCTGGTCGTTGATCGAAATGTCGAAGTAAACGTTGTCGCTCATGCAGGTCAACCTATCGCGAACCGTCCCACCGGGCCGCACGGCCCGCAGTGTCGGGACGCGCTGACGCAATACCCGGAACACCGGGACGCGACGGGCCGTGGACTCCCGGCCCGTCGCGCACGCCTAGTGGCGCCGCTCCAGCCGGTTCAGCACGGCCTGGGCCATCGCCGCCTCGCCCTTGGCGTTGGGGTGGGCCGGGGCGGCCGGGGAGGTCGGCTGGAGGGGCTCGATCCAGCGGTCGGCGGGGGCCTTGCACATGTCGTGGCCGACGGTCGGGCCGTAGGTGTCCACGTACCGGGCGCCGTTCCAGGCGGCGACCATGCGCAGCATGAGGTTCAGCCGCTTCCCGGTGTCGCGGAGGTAGGGGAAGTCCTTGGCGGCGAACGGCACGGTCGGGTAGCAGCCGCTGCCGTCGTCGGGCAGCAGGTCGGGGTAGCCGACGACCAGGACCCGGGCGTGCGGGGCGCGGGCGTGGATCGCCCGCAGCACCTTGTCGACCTTGGGCGCGGTCTGCGCGATGGCGAGCGTCAGCTGGTCGGTGCCGGAGGCGTTGTAGTACTGCTGGCAGGGGTTGCCCGTCAGATCCCTGGAGCTGAGGGCCACGCAGGTGCCGATGATGGAGCTGAAGCCCACGTCGTTGCCGCCGATCTGGAGCGTCACCAGGTCGGTGTCCCGCTGGACGGCGTCCAGCTGGGGGCCGTTGGTGCCCTGCGCCTTCCACATCTCCACGGTCGTCGCGCCGGAACAGCTCACGTCCTTGAACGCGCTCACGTGCCGGGCCGCCGCCACCAGTGACGGGTAGTTGTGGTCGGAGCGGGCGCAGTTCGCGTCGACCTGCGTCGGGATGACCGGGCCCGAGGTGTAGGAGTCGCCGAGCGCCACATAACTGGTGCCGCGGTCGTGGCCGGAGCCGTGGCCGCCGCCGTGTGCCGCCGCCGGTGTCGTGGACGCGGCCACCAGGGCGCAGCCGCCCAGCGCCGCCGCCACGGTGGCCTTCCGCCGGTGCCGTCGCGCCGAACCGTCGGACGGGGTGCCGTACGCCATGGAGTTCCCCCCTGGAACCAGGACGCGTACGGAACCGGTCCCGACGGGCGGCCCGCACGCGTGTGTCGGGGGTCTGTATACCGCCCGGTAGGAGTCCGTAGCCAGAGGTCGGACGCAAGGAACTGGATCGAGTAACCCGCCCTGCCCGTAAGGGCATCCGGTCCGGCCGGCGGCCGGGTGCCGCACCCTGCGATTGAAGTGGGAAACCGATCGGTTTACGATGGGCGGCGACCGATGGAAACCGATCGGTTTCCAATCTTCGTGCGCATCTGGAGCGTGAGTGTCATGACCGCGATCAAGGACTCCGTCGTCCTCGTCACCGGCGGCAGCCGAGGCGTCGGAAAGGCGCTGGTGGAAGAGTTGTACGCGCGCGGCGCCGGCAAGGTGTACGCCACCGCCCGCGACCCGCGCACCGTCACCCATCCCGACGCCGTGGCGCTGGCTCTGGAAGTGACCGACCCCGACTCGGTGGCCGCGGTCGCCGAGCGGGCGCAGGACGTGACCGTCCTGGTCAACAACGCCGGGGTCGCCACCGGAACCCGCTTCCTGACCTCCTCGCTGGACGACATCCACCGCGAGTTCGAGGTCAACTTCTACGGCCCGCTGCTGCTCACCCGTGCCTTCGTCCCGGTCATCGAGCGCAACGGCGGCGGCCATGTCCTGAACGTGCACTCGGTGCTGTCCTGGCTCGCCGAAGGCGGTGCCTACAGCGCCTCCAAGGCCGCCCTGTGGTCCCAGACCAACAGCCTGCGCCTGGCCCTCCAGCCGCGCGGCATCGGCGTCACCGGCCTGCACATGGGCTACGTCGACACCGACATGACGGCCCATGTCGACGGTCCCAAGGCGAAGGCCGAGGACATCGCCGCGGCCGCCCTCGACGGCGTCGAGTCGGGCGCCCACGAGGTGCTCGCCGACGACCTCACCCGCTGGGCCAAGGGCGCCCTGTCGGGCGACCTGGCCGCCATGTACCAGCAGCTCGCCGGGTGACCCGGGTGCCGCGGCCCCTTCGGCTTCGGTCCGCGCAGGGGCGATCGTGGAGAATCCGCGATCAATGTGAAGACGGCCGCCGGACTGGCGGTGTCGGCCTGCGGAGCGCCGGTAGGGCCGGGAGTGATCCCGGCACAGCGCGAGGAAACAGGAAGCCACGGACTCCCGACCGAAAACCGTGCCGCGCAGCGGCACGGCAACGGGTCGAGAAGGCCAGCGTCCTCGGGCCTCAGCCCGAGGAGCAGGTCAATGCACCTACACGGCCGATCCCACGATCGTGCGGTCCAACGGCTTCCAGGTGCCGACCGGTCCGGGCATCAGGATGCACGACCTGCTGGTGATCTCCCTGGGCGGCGCGGGCCGGTACGCCCGGTAGCCGGTCAGGTCCGGGCCGTCCGCCGCCGTGCCGGGCGCCGTAGCAACAGCCGTCGTGCGGGCCGCTCCACGCCCTCGTACAGGAGCCAGGACAGGCCCAACGACAGGGTGAACGCGGCGGCGGCGACCGCCCCACCGGTGAGCAGGCCGAAACGCGGGCGGGTGCCGAGGAGGTGGGTGCCCGCCCGCAGCACCAGCAGATGGACCATGTAGAACGCGAACGACAGCTCGCCGAGGCGGACCAGCCACCGGCGCCGCCACAGTGAGGGCAGGCCGTGCAGGTCGGCGACGGCCGCCGCCGGGATGAGCAGCGCGAAGCCCGTGATGGTGCAGGCGGTGGCCGCGTACTCGGAGGTGACCTGCGGAACCAGGAAGTAGCCGATCACCGCCAGCGCCAGCGAGGCCTCCAGCCCCGGGCCGCGCCACCGGCCGAGCAGCACCAGCCGCGCGGTGGCCGCGCCCAGGACGAACTCCGGCAGCCGGGCGGCCGGGAAGGAGCTGATCGGCTGCGCCCACCAGTGGTGCGCGTCCGTCCAGGCCAGGGCCAGCACCGTCAGCACGGCCAGCGCGGCCAGCGCCGTGGCGCCCCGCCCGCCCAGGCGCCGCAGCAGCAGTGCCAGCAGCGGGAACGCGGCGTAGAAGAAGGCCTCGCAGGCCAGCGACCAGCTGACCGGGTCCAGCGTCTGCCACCACGGCCGCCACCAGGAGTGCACCAGGAGGACGTCGGCCAGGCCCTGCGGCAAGGTCGGCCGCGGCTGGCGGGGCAGCGTGCCCACCATGACCAGCGCGACGGCGACGGTGACCAGGTGCACCGGGTAGACCCGGGCGACGCGCCGCCACCAGAAGCGCGTCGCCCGGTCGCCCGGCCGCGCGGACCACATCAGCACGAACCCGGAGAGGACGAAGAAGAACGACACCCCCGAGGCGCCGGCCTGGAACCCCCAGGTCACCAGGCGGCCGCCGGTGCCGCCGAAATAACGGAAGTTGTGCACGTGCAGCCCGAAGACCAGCAGCGCGGCCATCCATCTCAGTCCGGTCAGGGACGGCAGCGCAGGGGCGGGGGCGGACGGCAGGGGGCGGGCGGGTGGCGCGGCGGCCGGAGCGGTCGGAGGGGCCTGGGTCGCCGTCGTCATCGAGTCACCTGCCGGAGGGTTCGGGCGTGGAGCATGAAACGGAGCGTTGCCCGTTCCGCACTTTTCATTCCGGCCCCGGACCAAACATCACACCAATGCCGAGGGAAGGGCTCGGCCATACGGGCCGCGGGGGCCGGACGGGCGGGTGCGACCCTACCCGGAGGGCCGACGCGCCCGGTGGCCCTCGGCGGGCGCCGCGCGGCCCGGGTCGCCGCCGTGGCCTGTGCTGTCGGGCCGTGCGCGGCGCGCCGAAACCCAGGGGCACGAACGTGTGACCCGCCCGTCGGCGGGTTGACGTCGTTACGAGCGGGCCGACGTGGCGACGGCGCTCGGCTCGCTCTCGGGCGACGCGCCGCGGAGCGTGGACGGGTACGCCGACCGTGCCGGGGAGGGCGCCTGGGTGGTGCTCCGGGTCGGTGTCCCCGGCGTGGGTTCCCGGGCGCTCCCGCCCCGGGTCGGCGCGACGCTCGGGCTCGGGCTGGGGTCGGCCGGTGCGGGTGACGTCGAGGGGTGTCGCGGGGCCGTCGGGCTGACGGCCGGCGGTGCGAGCGGGAGCCGGGGGGACGCCGGTGCCGAGGGCCCGGTCAGATGCAGCGAGAGGGCGACACAGGCGGCGACGGCGCAGGTCAACCCGGTTCCGGCCGCCGTGCGGACGAACCGGCGGCGGCTCGCGGCCCGGCGGATCTCCTCATAGCGGCCCGGCGGCGCACCGAGGTGGGCGGCCGGCGGCCGCAGGATGACCGCGAGGGGATCGTCGGGGCCGTCGAACTCCGGCTCGTCGTCAAAGCGTGTGGTCAAGGCTTCTCCTCAGATGGCCACGGAGCAGTTCTCGGGCCGCGTGCAGATCGGCCTTGACGGTTCCCTCCTTGCGCCCGGTCAGCTCCGACACCTCCCGGATCGGCATGTCAGCGTAGTAGTGCAGCAGGATCGGCACCCGCAGCCGCTCGGGCAGCGACTGCACCAGCAGCCGTACCGAGGGATCCGCCGGCTCGGTGTGCGGGCGGATCGCGGCCTCCGAGCCCGCGCGGCGCACCGCACGGCGCTCGCGCTCCAGCTTGCGCCAGTGGTCCCGGACGAGATTGGCCGCGGTGACGTAGAGGAAGCCGCGCGGCTCGTCCACCGACGTCCACCGGGCCCACAGCCGGGTGAACGCCTCCGAGGCGATCTCGTGCGCCGTCTCGTCGTCGTCGACCAGACGGCGGCACCAGCCGGCCAGGCGCGGGTACAGGGCGGCGAAGAGCTCGGAGGCCGCCGTGTCACGGGACCGTTTCAACGTTCTCCAGGGTCGAAGGGGGGCGCTCGTCGGAGAGGATGCGGGACCGGTGGCGTACGTTGCGCCGGTCCCGCATCCGTTCTGACGGCTCAGGGTGTCGTGCCGGTCGTCGTCCCGGTCAGCGAGGCGAAGACGATCACGTTGTCGAGGTAGCCGTCGCCGCCGCGCGGGCCGCCGCAGGTGATCAGCCGCAGCTCCGGGCGGTCCACGTCCCCGTACACGTCCTGGGTCGGGAACGCGGCCTTGGCGACCGTACGCACCTCGTCGACGGTGAACACCGCCGACCGGCCGTTCTCCAGGCGTGCCACGGCCTGCTCCCCCCGGCGCAGCTCAGCGAGCCGGCGGAACACCCCGTCGCCGTAGGCGCCGACCGTGACATGGCCGAGGATCACCGAAGGACCGGTCTGCCCCGGGGCGGGGGAGTAGCGGTACCAGCCCGCCCGGTCGTGCGCGGTGACGGGCGGCACCTGCACCGTGCCGTCGGCCGCGAGCCCCAGCCGCAGCAGCGGGGTGTCGACGCCGATCGCCGGGATGCGCAGCCGTACCGGCACGGAACGCCCGAGCGCGATGGGCGTACCGGAGGCGGCCGTGGACCGGGACGAGGGCGAGGACGGTGAGGGCGCCGCCCGCCGGTGGGCGGCCGGGGCCGTCCGCTCCGGTGCCCGGCCCGCGCAGCCCGCCAGCAGGGAGCCCGTCGCGGCGGTGACGAAGGCGCGCCTGGAGAGCGGGGTCATGCCCTGGTCGCCCGGCGGCGGACGGCGTACACCGCCATGCCCGCGGCGAGCACGGCCGCCGCGCCTCCGCCGATCAGCGCGCCCTCGGTGCCGGAGTCCGAGGAGGGCTCCGCGACTCCGGTGTCGGGTGCGCCCGCCGGCACCGCGGCGACCTGGCGCGAGTCCCGGGTCGGCACAGGGCTCGCGGCCCGGGTGGGCTCGGCGGACGGCGCCTCGGACGGGACGGCGGAGGGTTCCGCGGAGCGGGTGGTGGACGGCACCGGGCTGGGGGTGGTGCCGTCGGCGAACGCGGGCACGGTGCCGGCCAGTACGGCGGTGCAGGCGAGGGCCGTGGCGCTCAGGACGGTTCGGCGCATGAGGACGCTCTCTTTCGTCGGCCCGCGGTGGTCGGTGCGGGCTGGGTAACGGATCGAGCGGAGAGACGACCCGGCGCCGCGGCAGGTTGTAAAGAGTCGGCAAAGCCGCGCGGCGGAGGGCGGAGGCGGACGGCCCGGGGGACGGGTGGGGCGGATGTTGGCTGATTCGCCACCAGACTTGAGTGGTTTGTTTTCTTGAATCACTCGTGTTTATCGGGATAGGTTGGCGTCATGACCGCATCCCAGCCCCCGACGACCGCCGCCGAGCTGCGCGGTGCCGGCCTGCGGGTGACGGCCGCCCGCGTCGCGCTGCTGGAGACCGTCCGCCACGGCGACCACCTCGACGTCGAGGGGATCGCCTCGGGCGTCCGCGAGCGGGTGGGCCACATATCGCTTCAAGCCGTGTACGACGCGCTGCACGCGCTCACCACGGCGGGACTCATACGCCGTATCGAACCGGCCGGCAGCCCGGCCCGGTTCGAGGGGCGCGTCGGCGACAACCACCACCACGTCCTGTGCCGGTCGTGCGGTGCCGTCGCCGACGTCGACTGCGCGGTCGGCGACGCCCCCTGCCTGACCGCTTCGGACGGCCACGGCTTCGCGATCGACGAGGCCGAGGTCATCTACTGGGGCGTGTGCCCCGCCTGCTCCACCGTCAGTAGTTCCTGATGACGTCCAGTTGTTCCTGAGTACGTTGATCCGCCCATTCCGGAAGGATTTCCCCCATGTCTGAGACCCAGGAGAACGCCGCGGGCCAGTGCCCGGTCGCACATGACCGCGCCCCGCACCCCACCCAGGGCGGCGGCAACCGCCAGTGGTGGCCCGAGGGGCTCAACCTGAAGATCCTTGCCAAGAACCCCGCCGTCGCCAACCCGCTCGGCGAGGGTTTCGACTACGCCGAGGCGTTCCAGAACCTCGACCTCGCCGCCGTGAAACGTGACATCGCGGAGGTCCTCACCACCTCGCAGGACTGGTGGCCGGCCGACTTCGGCAACTACGGCCCGCTGATGATCCGCATGGCCTGGCACAGCGCGGGCACCTACCGCATCTCCGACGGCCGCGGCGGCGCCGGCGCCGGCCAGCAGCGCTTCGCCCCGCTCAACAGCTGGCCGGACAACGGCAACCTGGACAAGGCGCGCCGTCTGCTGTGGCCGGTCAAGAAGAAGTACGGCCAGGCCATCTCCTGGGCCGACCTGATGATCCTCACCGGCAACGTGGCCCTGGAGTCGATGGGCTTCGAGACCTTCGGCTTCGGCGGCGGCCGCGCGGACGTCTGGGAGCCGGAGGACGACGTCTACTGGGGTCCCGAGAAGGTCTGGCTCGACGACCAGCGCTACACCGGCGACCGTGACCTGGAGAACCCGCTGGGCGCCGTCCAGATGGGTCTGATCTACGTCAACCCGGAGGGCCCCAACGGCAACCCGGACCCGATCGCCGCGGCCCGCGACATCCGTGAGACGTTCCGCCGGATGGCGATGAACGACGAGGAGACCGTCGCGCTGATCGCCGGCGGCCACACCTTCGGCAAGACACACGGCGCCGGTCCCGCGGAGAACGTGGGCGCCGAGCCCGAGGGCGCGCCGATCGAGCAGCAGGGCCTGGGCTGGAAGAGCACCTACGGCACCGGCAAGGGCGGCGACGCGATCACCAGTGGTCTGGAGGTCACCTGGACCACCAAGCCCACCCAGTGGAGCAACGACTTCTTCGGCATCCTCTTCGGCTACGAGTGGGAGCTGACCCAGAGCCCCGCCGGGGCCAACCAGTGGGTGGCCAAGGACGCCGAGGCGATCATCCCCGACGCGCACGACGCGTCGAAGAAGAAGCTCCCGACGATGCTCACCACCGACCTGTCGCTGCGCTTCGACCCGATCTACGAGCCGATCTCGCGCCGCTTCCACGAGAACCCCGAGCAGTTCGCGGACGCCTTCGCCCGCGCCTGGTTCAAGCTGACCCACCGTGACATGGGCCCCAAGTCCCTGTACCTCGGCCCGGAGGTCCCGGCGGAGACGCTGATCTGGCAGGACCCGCTGCCGCAGGCCGAGGGCGAGGCCATCGACGCGGCCGACGTGGCGGCCCTGAAGGCCAAGCTCCTCGACTCCGGCCTGACGGTCTCCCAGCTGGTCTCCACCGCCTGGGCGTCGGCCTCGACGTTCCGCGGCAGCGACAAGCGCGGCGGTGCCAACGGTGCCCGCATCCGCCTGGAGCCGCAGCGCGGCTGGGAGGTCAACAACCCCGACGAGCTCGCCCAGGTACTGCGCGTCCTGGAGGGCGTCCAGCGCGACTTCAACACCGGCGCCAAGAAGGTCTCCCTGGCCGACCTGATCGTCCTGGGCGGCGCGGCCGCGGTGGAGAAGGCCGCCAAGGACGGCGGTGTCGAGATCGAGGTGCCCTTCACCCCGGGCCGGGTCGACGCGACCGACGAGCACACGGACGCCGAGTCCTTCGCGGCCCTGGAGCCGACCTCGGACGGCTTCCGCAACTACCTCGGCAAGGGCAACCGTCTGCCCGCCGAGTACCTGCTGCTGGACCGCGCCAACCTGCTCGGCCTGAGCGCCCCCGAGCTGACCGTGCTCGTCGGCGGTCTGCGGGTGCTCGGTGCCAACCAGGGCGGCTCGAAGCACGGTGTCCTCACCGAGACGCCGGGCGTGCTGACCAACGACTTCTTCGCCAACCTGCTCGACATGGGCACGGAGTGGAAGTCGACCTCGGAGGACCAGTCCACCTTCGAGGGCCGTGACGCGAGCGGCGCCGTCAAGTGGACCGGCACCCGTGCCGACCTGGTCTTCGGCTCCAACTCCGAGCTGCGTGCCGTCGCCGAGGTCTACGCGAGCGACGACGCCAAGGAGAAGTTCGTGAAGGACTTCGTCGCCGCCTGGACGAAGGTCGCCGACGCGGACCGCTTCGACCTGGTCTGACCGACCGGGCCCGATGCCCGGACCGGCTCCCCGCGAGCCGGTCCGGGCATTGCCGTCTTTGCGGCTCCTTGGTCAACTCCCCACCGGGGCACGTGCGTAGCGCGCTGCACATGAGTCGTTCTTTACCCCACCATGACCTCGACTCCGGTTGTTCACGCGGCCTTCGCAGACTCTGCACGTCCTGAGTCACCCCGGTACCGGCCGCCCGCGGGAGTTCCGAACATGAGCCACGGTCACAGCCACGACCACGGTCACCCTCACCATCACCACCCTCACGGGGACGGTGACGCCTCCGCGTCGCTGCCGCCCGCCCTCGATCTCTCCGTACCCGACACGGAGCTGACGCCCGGTCAGCTCTCCCGCCGCTCGATGCTGCGCCGCACCGGCCTGCTCGGCGCCGGTCTCGCGGCGGGCAGTGTCCTCGCCGGTGCGGGCCAGGCCGCCGCCGCGGTCTCCTCCTCGCACTCCCAGGGCGGCCGTTCCGGCGGCTACCTGTGGCTGGCCGGCGACCACCACATCCACACCCAGCACAGCTCCGACGCCAAGTACCGGGTCATCGACCACGTCCGGCAGGCCAACGCACACGGCCTGGACTGGATGGTCATCACCGACCACGGCAGCGAGACCCACGCCAGGATCGGTGTGGAGAAGGTCAACCCGGACATCGTCGCCGCCCGTGACCAGATCGACGACACGCTGGTCTTCCAGGGCCTGGAGTGGAACATCCCGGCCGCCGAGCACGGCACCGTCTTCGTGCACCCCGGCAAGAACGAGGTCGCCGTCCTCAAGGAGTTCGAGAACTCCTTCGACGGCTCGGTCAAGGGCGCCTCCGCGAGCACCCCCGCCAACGAGGCGCTGGCCATCTCCGGCCTCGACTTCCTTGCGGAGCAGGTGCGGCGGCGCAAGGTGAAGGACGCGCTGTTCCTCGCCAACCACCCGGCGCGCAAGGGCATCGACTCCCCGCACGAGATCCGCGCCTGGCGCGACGCCCAGCCGTCCATCGCGGTCGGCTTCGAGGGCGCCCCCGGCCACCAGGCGGGCGGCCTGCCCAAGCCGAACGGGCCCGGCTCGGCCCGCGGCATCTACGACAACAGCCCGAGCGCCGACTCCTTCGCCAAGTACCCGCTGGAGAGCTACCGCACCTGGGGCGGGTTCGACTGGATGACCGCCACCGTCGGCGGCCTGTGGGACAGCCTCCTCGCCGAGGGCAAGCCCTGGTGGATCACCGCCAACTCCGACTCCCACAACGTCTACGCCGACACCGCGGTGCGCGGCCCGAACGGCGACTTCAACGCCAACGGCCGCTACGACGACCCGGTCTACGGCGGCGGCGTCAGCCTCACCGACACCGACTTCTGGCCCGGCCAGTACTCCCGCACCCACGTCGGCGCCGCCTCCTTCTCCTACCAGGCGGTCATGGACGGCATCCGCGCGGGCCGGGTCTGGGTGGACCACGGCGGCCTGATCAGCGGCCTGAACGCCCAACTGCGCTCCGGCTCCCGCGCGGTGACCCTGGGCGACGTGCTCCACGTCCGCAAGGGCAGCAAGGTGGACCTCGTCATCGAGATCAGCCTGGCGAACGGCCCCAACTGGGCGCAGTTCGTGCCGTCGTTGGCCCGTGTCGACGTCATCCAGGGCGATGTCACCGGTGCGGTCTCCGACAAGGACACCTTCGCCACACCCGCCACCAGGGTCGTCAAGTCCTTCGAGGTCGACAGGGCGACCGGCGCGGTCAGGCTGACCTACTCCCTCGGCCGCCTCGACAAGCCGGTCTACGTCCGGCTGCGCGGCACCGACGGCAACCGCTCGGCGGTCGGCGTCAACGGTGCCGCCGTGGACCCGGCCGGCCCGGCCATCGACGTCCTCGGCGACGCCGACCCGTGGAAGGACCTGTGGTTCTACTCCAACCCGATGTGGGTCCTGCCCGCATGACCTTCCCGCACCACGCGTCCGGCGTCCGCTCCGTCATCGGGGTGGACGCCGGTACGGTGACCCTGCGCGAGGCCGACCACCTGGTCCACCGGGTCCTCGGCGAACTGGCGCTCACCGAGGGCGTGTTCGCCTGCACCCACCTGTACCGCACCGACGAACGCCGGGGCACGACGATCTCGCTGACCCTGCCGGACGCGGACGCGGTGTGGCCGGAGCTGCTCAAGGCGCTGCCGGAGGGCGCCGGTCTCGTCCTGGGCGGCCGCACCCACGGCCCGGCCGGCATGGTGGACGCAGCCGGGCTCGCGGCCGCTGCCCCGCCCCGCTCCGGCCGGGCCGTGGCCTATCCCGGCGTCGCGCACCTGACCGGCACCGTCACCGTCGCGGACCTGCTGGACCGCACCGCCATCGAGCACCTGGTCGTCCTCGGCGCGCCGGCCGCCGAACTCCCGTCCGCGACCGAGGTCCTGACCCAGGACCACGTACGCCCGGAGTGGCGCGACGGTGTCCTCGTCCTCGTCCTGGTCCCGGCGGCGGGCGGCCTGCTGGCCCCCTTCGAGGTGCCCGACCCCACCCCGTGCTGCGTGGACCATCCCTGACGCGCGGGTAATCCCTTAGTGACATGCCCTGGTCAATTCTGTCAGGCTTCGGACTCGCACCACTCATAGCGCGTGACCCATGGCCGCTCCCCGGCACACCCATGCCGGACGGGCGGCCTCCGAGCAGGCCGGAACCCCGGCCGGCGTAAAGGAGTTTCGTGTGAGAACGACCCCCCACAAGGCCTTCGTGACCATCGCGTCGGCCGTCGCGGCACTCACCGCGGCCCTGCTCCCCGGCAGTACCGCGTCGGCCGCCGAGCAGGCGGCCTGCACCCCCGCCCAGGTGGTCACCAACGGCGGGTTCGAGAGCGGCACGTCACCCTGGACCCAGTCCTCGACCAGCGTGATCACCAGCCGTACCGGCCAGTCCGCCCACGGCGGCTCCAGCTTCGCCTGGCTGGACGGCACCGGCGGTACCCACACCGACACACTCTCGCAGAGCGTCACCATCCCCTCCGGATGCGCCGCGACCCTCAGCTTCTGGCTGCACGTCGACACCGCCGAGACGACCTCGTCCACGGCGTACGACAAGCTCACGGCGAAGATCGGCAGCACCACGCTGGCGACCTACTCCAACCTGGACAAGGCCACCGGGTTCGTGAAGAAGTCGTTCGACGTGTCCGCGTTCGCGGGGCAGACCGTGACGGTCGCCTTCAGCGGCACCGAGGACTCCAGCCTCCAGACCAGCTTCGTCCTGGACGACGTCGCCCTCGACACCTCGGCCGCCACCACCCCGGGCGACAGCACCCGCACCCCGGCCGCGCCGTCGTACACCGTCAGCCTGACCAGCAACTCCACCGGCACCGGCTGGACCGGCCACGAGAGCGTGACCTTCACCAACGCCTCCTCGACCGCGCTCAGCGAGATCTACCTCAGGCTGTGGGACAACTACCACGGCACCTGCTCGGCCCCGCCGATCACCGTCAGCAACGTCACCGGCGGCACCGCGGGCGCCCTCTCGGTGGCCTGCACCGCGCTGGAGATCGCCCTGCCGACCCCGCTGGCCCAGGGCCAGAGCACCACCGTCGGCTTCGACCTGGGCATCACCGTGCCCAGCGGCGCCGACCGGTTCGGCTACGACGGCTCCTTCAGCATGATCGGCAACGCGCTGCCGGTTCTCGCGGTCCAGGACGGCTCCGGCTGGCACCTGGACCCGTACACCAACAACGGCGAGTCCTTCTACTCCCTGGCCGCCGACTTCAAGGTGACCCTGGACCACCCCACCGGCATCCTGGTCCCGGCGACCGGCACCTCCGTCGACACCCCGGGTACCAGCGGCCGTACCGTCACCACCGCCACGGCCTCCAAGGTCCGTGACTTCGCCTGGGCGGCCGGGCCGTTCACCAAGATCTCCGGCACCTCTCCCGGCGGGGTCCCGATCAACATCTACTCGGTGTCGGGCATCAGCTCCTCCAGCGCCCAGTCGATGCTCACCACCGCCAAGTCGGCCGTCGACGCGCACGCCGGACGCTTCGGGGCCTACCCCTACGGCGAGCTGGACGCGGTCATCGACAACAACTTCTGGTTCGGCGGCATGGAGTACCCCGGCTTCGTCCTCGACCTCGTCAGCACCACCGCGCTCACCCACGAGATCGGCCACCAGTGGTGGTACGGCATCGTCGGTGACGACGAGTACAACAGCCCCTGGCTGGACGAGGCGTTCACCGACTACGCCACCGACCTGGCGCAGGGACTGGCCGGTACCAACTGCTGGAACAGCGTGTCCTGGGCCTCGTCGGCGGAGAAGATCACCAACTCCATGGCCTACTGGGACGCCCACTCCTCCCGCTACTCCACCGTGGTCTACGGCTACGGCAAGTGCGCCCTGCACGACCTGCGCCGGCTCATCGGCGACACGGCCATGACCAACCTCCTCAAGAGCTACGCCAGTTCGCACTGGTACGGCGTCTCGACCACCGCCGAGTTCAAGGCGGCGGCCCAGGCGGCCACCAGCAC
>NZ_BMML01000008.1 GCF_014645815.1 Streptomyces fuscichromogenes
GACCCGATTTCCTCGGTGCTTTCCAGGTTTCCGCTCTCGCGTTTCCCTTTCCGGCGGTTCCGACTTTATCAGAGGTTCTGAGTCGGAATTTCCACCCGGTCCGGGCTCCTGGATCCAGCGCATGAAGCACTGGGGTTCCCGGTTGGGCGGAGCCGTAAACGTACTGGAGCGGGGCTGCTCGATGCAAATCGAGGCGCCCCGCTCCGGGTTCACGCGTACGACGGGTCGTACGAACGCTGTACGCGCGTCAGACCTCCACGACGACCGGCAGGATCATCGGCCGGCGTCGGTACCTGTCCGAGACCCACTTGCCGAGGGTGCGACGGATCAGTTGCTGCAGCTGGTGCGGCTCCACGACGCCGTCCTGGGCCGAGCGTTCCAGGACCTCGGAGATCTTCGGGAGGACGTCCGCGAACGCGGAGTCGTCGATACCGGAGCCGCGGGCCTGGACATGGGGACCGCCGGTGATCTTGCCGGTGGACGAGTCGACGACGACGAAGACCGAGATGATGCCCTCGTCGCCGAGGATCTTGCGGTCCTTGAGAGCCGGCTCGCCGACGTCTCCGACCGAGAGGCCGTCGACGTACACGTAACCCGCCTGGACCTTGCCGGAGATCTTGGCCTTGCCTGCGACCAGGTCGACGACGACGCCGTCCTCGGCGATGACGATGCGGTCGTGCGGTACGCCGGTGAGTGCGCCGAGCTCGGCGTTGGCACGCAGGTGGCGCCATTCGCCGTGGACCGGCATCAGGTTCCTGGGCCGGCAGATGTTGTAGAAGTACAGCAGCTCGCCGGCGGACGCGTGGCCGGAGACGTGCACCTTGGCGTTGCCCTTGTGGACGACGTTGGCGCCCCAGCGGGTCAGGCCGTTGATGACGCGGTAGACCGCGTTCTCGTTGCCCGGGATGAGCGACGAGGCCAGGATGACCGTGTCGCCGTCGACGATGCGGATCTGGTGGTCGCGGTTGGCCATCCGGGACAGGGCGGCCATCGGTTCGCCCTGGGAGCCCGTGCAGACCAGGACCACCTCGTGGTCGGGGAGGTCGTCGAGCGTCTTGACGTCGACCACCAGGCCCGGCGGGACCTTCAGGTAGCCGAGGTCCCTCGCGATGCCCATGTTGCGGACCATGGAGCGGCCGACGAAGGCGACCCGGCGGCCGTACTCGTGGGCCGTGTCCAGAATCTGCTGGATGCGGTGGACATGGCTGGCGAAGCTCGCCACGATGATCCGCTTGCTCGCGCTGGCGAAGACCTGGCGCAGGACGTTGGAGATGTCCCGCTCGGGCGGGACGAAGCCCGGGACCTCGGCGTTCGTCGAGTCGGCGAGGAGCAGGTCGATGCCCTCCTCGCTCAGCCGTGCGAACGCGTGCAGGTCGGTCAGCCGGCCGTCCAGCGGGAGCTGGTCCATCTTGAAGTCGCCGGTGTGGACCACCATGCCGGCCGGGGTGCGGATGGCCACGGCCAGGGCGTCCGGGATGGAGTGGTTGACGGCGACGAACTCGCAGTCGAAGGGTCCGACGCGCTCACGCCGGCCTTCCGCCACTTCCAGGGTGTAGGGGCGGATGCGGTGCTCCTGGAGCTTCGCCTCGATGAGGGCGAGGGTCAGCTTGGAGCCGATCAGCGGGATGTCCGGCTTCTCGCGGAGAAGGAAGGGGACACCGCCGATGTGGTCCTCGTGGCCGTGCGTGAGGACGATGCCGTCGATGTCGTCGAGGCGGTCCCGGACGGACGAGAAGTCCGGCAGGATCAGGTCGATTCCGGGCTGCTCCTCCTCGGGGAAGAGCACTCCGCAGTCGACGATCAGTAGACGACCGCCGTACTCGAAGACGGTCATGTTTCGGCCGATCTCACCGAGCCCGCCCAGCGGGGTGACGCGGAGCGCGCCTTCGGGGAGCTGCGGCGGGGCGCCGAGTTCAGGATGCGGATGACTCAAAAGACTCTCCTCACCACACACGCCACGTACCGATCGGGCACGTGGCGTGCGTGACGTTCGTGCATAAGCAGTTGTCGTTGTCCTTACGGGGTGCGGGCACCGGTGGTCCCGCCTATTCAGTTGTGAAGCGTTGCCGCGCGGACGGCCGCGCGGAAGTCTGTTGTCAGAGTTGTACCCCGCCGGCGGCAAGATCGATCTTGAGCTGGGCAATCTCCTCGGCCGAGCACTCGACCATGGGTGCCCGCAGGGGTCCTGCGGGCAGTCCCTGGAGGGCGAGCGCGGCCTTGGTGGTCATGACGCCCTGGGTGCGGAACATGCCGGTGTAGACGGGGAGCAGCTTCTGGTGGATCTCGGTGGCCTTGACGACGTCACCGGAGGTGTACGCGTCGACGAGGGCCCGCAGGTCGGGGGTGACCAGGTGGCCGACGACCGAGACGAAACCGACCGCGCCCACGGAGAGCAGCGGCAGGTTCAGCATGTCGTCGCCGGAGTACCAGGCGAGGCCGGACTGCGAGATGGCCCAGCTCGCACGGCCGAGGTCGCCCTTGGCGTCCTTGTTGGCGACGATCCTCGGGTGCTCGGCGAGGCGGACGAGCGTCTCGGTGCTGATCGGGACGCCGCTGCGGCCGGGGATGTCGTAGACCATGACGGGCAGCCCGGCGGCGTCGGCGACGGCCGTGAAGTGCCGGTACAGGCCCTCCTGTGGGGGCTTGTTGTAGTACGGCGTGACGATCAGCAGGCCGTGGGCGCCGTCGCGCTCGGCCTGGCGGGCCAGTTCGACGCTGTGGTGGGTGTCGTTGGTGCCGACCCCGGCCACGACGTGGGCGCGGTCGCCGACCGCCTCCAGTACGGCTCGTACCAGGTCCGATTTCTCCGCGTCACTGGTGGTGGGGGACTCGCCGGTGGTCCCGTTGATGATCAGGCCGTCGTTGCCTGCGTCCACCAGGTGGGTGGCGAGCCGCTGTGCGCCGTCGAGGTCGAGTGCGCCGTCCGCCGTGAACGGCGTGACCATCGCGGTGAGGACCCGCCCGAAGGGGGTCTGCGGAGTGGAGATCGGAGCCATGGGTTACACGCTACTCGGTGCTCACGGCGCGGTCTGCCCTTGGGGTGTGCGGAAAGTCCGGACAAATGCGGAGCCCGGCACTGCCTGCTCGGGGGTTCAAGCAGTGCCGGGTCCGTTTGATCAGGCTAGATGAACTTCGCTAAATGCCGCAATACGGACACTTCGCGAGGCTGATCCGCACATCTGTGCCGAGCACGACAAAAAGCTCGACCGGCGGGCCGTGGGCGCCCTGCTACGGCGCGACCCGGCCGTTGGCGTTGAAGGCCGCATGGGTGAGCGGCATGAGCTTGGCCCACTCCGCCTCCATCTTCTCGCCGACCATCTCGATCTCCCGCTGCGGGAAGGACGGCACCTTGGCCAGCTCGTGCTGGGTGCGCAGCCCGAGGAAGTGCATCAGCGAGCGGGCGTTGCAGGTGGCGTACATCGACGAGAAGAGCCCGACGGGCAGCACCGCGCGGGCCACCTCACGGGCGACGCCGGCGGCGAGCATCTCCTGGTAGCGCTCGTACGCCTGGACGTACGACTCCTGCATCGAGCGTTCCACGATCTCCTGCTGTGCCTCGGTGCCCGGCACGAACTCGTACTTCCCCGGACGGCCCTGCTGCACCAGCTTGCGGTCCCCGCCGGGGACGTAGAAGACCGGCTCCAGTTCCCGGTAGCGGCCCGACTCCTCGTTGTACGAGTTGTGGACGACGAAACCGTTCGCGAGGAAGTTGTGCCAGGGGCCTTCCACAGAGAGGTCGTAGGTCATCTCCTCGCCATCGGCCTCGATGGCGAGGATCTGGTCCGGAACCGCCTCGGCGACCTTGCCGCCGCGCCGGGCCAGTGCCTGTTCCCCCGCGCTCTTGACGGCATGGCACGGCTCGCAGGCCGGGGCGAGGTTCTTCTCGTCGAGGGCCTGGAGCAGGTCACCGGCCACCGGGACGACGTGGTCCAGTGCGAGCTGCTCCCGCGGGAAGTCCTGACCGCACAGGTGGCAGGTGTCGGTGTCCTTGATGAGCCGTTCGCGCTGCATCGAGGTCCATACGCCGATACCCCGGCGCAGGCTCGGCGGGACCAGCCCCTGCGACGGGCGCGGCGCCGTGCCGGAGACCAGAACGGCATCCCCGACGGTGAGCTCTCCCGCCTTGCACCATCCCTCGGGCGTGAAGAGGGCGTGGTCAACCGTGCAGCGGAGAGTCTTGCCCGAGGCGGTGGTGATCTTGATGAGCGGCTTCACACCCGACTCGATCACGTCGACGATCCTGGCGCGCTGGGCGAGCAGGGTCTCCTCGTCGTAGCAGCGCACGTGGGTGCGGCGCACGGATTCAAGCTTGCGGATGCGGGTGCTGGGGTGCAGCTCCCGGAACTCCGCGACGGCAGACTCGGCCGCCTCGCGATTCTCGTACAGGCCGAGGTAGTGGTCGGTGTCGCCGCGGCGCACCTGGGCCATCCACTTGCCCGCCCGGCTGTTCCAGGTCACGCCCCCGGCCGAGTGCGGCAGCCGGTCCTCGACGCCCAGGTGCCAGAGCTTGTACAGCTCGGCGATGGTGCGCCGGCGCAGGTGACCGGCCTCGCTCTCCAGAGTGATCTCGGTGTCCCCGGCGATGCACCACCCCACCCGGTGCCGCATGAACTCGCGGAAGACGAAGATCGGTGCGCTGATGAAGAAGGTCATCGAGTTGTGTTCGAAGGGGCTGCCGTGGCGGTCCCGCATCAGGTAGTTGATGAGGCCCTTGGAGCGCTCCGGGTCCTTCTGCAGCTCGGCCAGGGACTGCTCGCCGGCGGTGGAGACCCGTGCGGCCCACAGCACGTCGGAGTCGGCCGCGCTGTGCTTGACCAGGTCGACGGTGACATCGCTGCGGAAGCTGGGCTTGAGGTCGTCGGCGGGGGTGTCGGTCACGGCTCGGAGGGTCCTTCCATCACTTCTCTCGGGCGGCGCCCACTCTACGGCCCGGTACCGACATCGGGGCGTTCGGTGCCGGGGCGCGGCATACACCGGCGAATTTCTGTGAATTCGGTGAAACCGGGCACCTTTCGGGTCACTCGCCCGTCTGTGTAGATGACAGACACCCGTTCGATCCCGAGAGGGGATGCACCGCCCATGTTCGGTCGGCGCGAACCGGTTCCGTTCGCCTTCCTCGCCGAAGCCGACAGGTTCCGGAGCAATGTGGCTCCACCGCCCCGTCAGCGGTCGTCCGCGAGTCAGATAGCCGGGCGGTGGCTGCTCGGGCTCACCATCGTGGCCGGGCTCGTGGGCTCGGTGGTGCTGGGCATGCCGGCGCTCTCCACGCCGTCCGACACACAGAACCAGCAGTCACAGGCCTCCCAGGGGCGCTGAACCCTTCCGGACCCCCGTGAGTGGTGGGCGGGGACACGGGCGGATAGCCTCACCGGGCACAGCCCACGCATGGATTGAGTGAGGACCAGCCGTGCCCCTGCCCTTCCTGACGGCCGACCGCACCTACGACGCGGCACTCGACAGCGCCCTTCCGCACGACGACCGGGAGCACTGGCGGCGCCCCTACCGGCCCGGTCCGTGGCGGGTCGGAGGAGCCGCCCTCTGGCTGCTGCTCGCCTCGTTCGTGCTGTTCGCGGCGGTGGCGCTGGCCGCGACCGGCTCGCTGTCCTCCGCCGGGGCGGTCCTCGGCATCGCGCTGCTGATCATCGCCGCCGCGCTGCGGATACTGCGTGTGGGCGTGTGGGTGAGCGCGCACGGGGTGCGTCAGGTGGGTCTGCTGTACACCCGGACGGTGCCCTGGAAGCGGATCGCCTCGGTACGTACGGCACAGCAGCCGGTGCGCTGGCTGGGTCTGCCGAGGACCGTCCAGGGTCAGGCGCTGACCCTCGTACGCACGGACCGTGCCGCGGCCGACACCGAGCCGCTGCTGACCACGCACGGGATGGACTTCGTGGGCCGGACGTCGGCCTTCGACCGTGCGGCCGACACGGTGGAGGCGTGGGCGGCGGAGTACCGGCGCGGGTAGCTCCGCCGGGAGTGCCGCGATGTGCCGAGTGTCGTCTGCGGCGCCGTCGTGGCTGATCGCGCAGTTCCCCGCGCCCCTACGGGGCGCTGCCGGTGCGTGGTGTTCAGGCTTCCAGCGGCCTGCCCTCGTGCAGGGCGATGGCGCGCTGCATCGCCTTGCGGGCGCGCGGGGTGTCGCGGGCGTCGTGGTAGGCGACGGCGAGGCGGAACCAGCTGCGCCAGTCGTCGGGGGCGGCCTCCGTCTCGGCCTTGCGTCTGGCGAAGACCTCGTCGGCGGAGTCCCGGTCGATCCGGCCGCCGGGTGTGCGCTTCAGCTCGTCCACGGGCAGGCCGCCCTCGGCGTCGAGCTGGGCGGCGAGGGCGTTGGCCCGGCGGACGAACTGGGTGTTCTTCCACAGGAACCACAGGCCGATGACCGGCAGGATCAGCACCGCCACCCCGAAGGTGACGGTGAGGACCGTGCCGGTCTGGATGAGCATCACGCCCCGGCTGCCGACCAGGACGAAGTAGAAGAGCAGGACGGCCGCCGTGACGGCATAGGAGATCTTCGCGCGCATGAGCAGGAACCTTCCGGGGCTCAGCCCAGGTCCAGGAAGTTCTCCAGGCCGAAGGTCAGGCCCGGAGTCGTGACCACGCGGCGGGCGCCGAGCAGGATGCCCGGCATGAAGCTGCTGTGGTGGAGGGAGTCGTGGCGGACGGTGAGGGTCTCGCCCTCGCCTCCCAGCAGCACCTCCTGGTGGGCCAGGAGGCCGCGGAGGCGGACCGCGTGGACGGGGATCCCGTCGACGTTCGCGCCGCGCGCGCCGTCCAGGGCCGTCACCGTGGCGTCCGGCGCCGCGGGGGTGCCGGCCGCGCGACGGGCCTCCGCGATGAGCTGCGCCGTGCGGGTGGCGGTGCCGGAGGGGGCGTCCACCTTGTTCGGGTGGTGGAGCTCGACGACCTCCACCGACTCGAAGTAGGGCGCGGCGATCTGGGCGAACTTCATCGTCAGCACGGCGCCGATGGAGAAGTTCGGGGCGATGAGCACGCCGGTCTCCGGGGACTGGGCGAGCCAGCCCCTGAGCTGCGCGAGACGCTCGTCGGTCCAGCCCGTCGTGCCGACGACGGCGTGGATGCCGCGGCGCACGCAGTAGTCGAGGTTGCCCATGACCGAGGCGGGGGTGGTGAGTTCGACCACGACCTGGGCGCCGGAGGCCTCCAGTGCCTCCAGCTTGTCGCCCCGGCCGAGGGCGGCGACCAGCTCCAGGTCCTCGGCGGCCTCGACCGCCCTGACCGCCTCGGAGCCGATCCGGCCCTTGGCGCCGAGGACCGCCACGCGCAGCTTGCTCATCTTCGTCTTCGTTCCTTACCGGTGGTGTGTCAGGCGACGGCGTCGTGCAGGCGTGCGGCCTGTTTGTCCTTGAGCGGGCCGATGACCGACAGCGACGGGCGCTGTCCCAGGATGTCGCGGGCGACCGAGCGGACCTCGTCCGGGGTCACCGCCGCTATCCGGGCCAGCATGTCGTCGACGGACATCTGCTCGCCCCAGCACAGTTCGCTCTTGCCGATACGGTTCATCAGCGCACCGGTGTCCTCCAGGCCGAGGACCGTGGAGCCCTGGAGCTGGCCGATGGCACGCCCGATCTCGTCCTCCGGCAGGCCGTACTCGGCCACCTGGTCGAGTTCGTCCCGGCAGATCTTGAGGACGTCGTGCACCTGCGAGGGGCGGCAGCCGGCGTAGACGCCGAACAGGCCGCAGTCGGCGAAGCCCGAGGTGTACGAGTACACGCTGTAGGCCAGGCCGCGCTTCTCGCGGACCTCCTGGAAGAGCCGGGAGGACATGCCGCCGCCGAGGGCCGTGTTGAGCACGCCGAGCGCCCAGCGGCGGTCGTCGGTGCGGGCGAGGCCGGGCATACCGAGGACGACGTGAGCCTGTTCGGTCTTGCGGCCGAGCAGTTCGACGCGGCCCGCGGTGCGGATCGTCCGGCTGCCGTCGCGCGGGGCGATGGGGGCGGCCGAGGCGTTCCTGAAGGCGCCGGCCTTCTCGAAGGCCGTGCGGACCTGTCGCACGACCTTGTTGTGGTCGATGTTGCCGGCGGCCGCGACCACCAGGTGGGTGGGGTCGTAGTGCTTCTTGTAGAAGCGGCGGATGCGGTCGGCGCTGAGGGCGTTGACCGTGTCGACGGTGCCGAGGACCGGGCGGCCCAGGGCGTTGTCGCCGAACATGGTGTGCGCGAACAGGTCGTGCACGCAGTCGCCCGGGTCGTCCTCGGTCATCGCGATCTCTTCGAGGATCGCGCCGCGCTCGACGTTGACGTCGTCCTCGAGGATCAGGGAGCCCGTCAGCATGTCGCAGACGACGTCGATGGCGAGCGGCAGGTCGGTGTCGAGCACGCGTGCGTAGTAGCACGTGTACTCCTTCGCCGTGAACGCGTTCATCTCGCCGCCGACCGCGTCGATGGCGGAAGAGATGTCCAGGGCGGAGCGGCGCGTGGTGCCCTTGAAGAGCAGGTGCTCCAGATAGTGGGTGGCGCCGTTCAGGGCGGGGGTCTCGTCGCGGGAGCCGACGTGGGCCCAGATGCCGAAGGTCGCGGAGCGGACCGAGGGCAGGGTCTCGGTGACGATGCGCAGGCCGCCCGGGAGGGTGGTCTTGCGGACCGTGCCGATGCCGTTCTCGCCCTTGATCAGGGTTTGGGTACGGGCAACGGCCCGCGCCTCCGAAGAGGTGCGGGCCGTTACCTGGGAGCCGTCGGACGTCACTGCTCGGCGTCGTCCTTCTGGTCGTCGGCGGACTCTTCGCCCTCGATCACGGGGATCAGGGAGAGCTTGCCGCGGGAGTCGATCTCGGCGATCTCGACCTGGACCTTCTGGCCCACGCCGAGGACGTCCTCGACGTTCTCCACGCGCTTGCCGCCGGCCAGCTTGCGGATCTGCGAGATGTGCAGCAGACCGTCCTTGCCGGGCAGCAGGGAGACGAACGCACCGAAGGTGGTCGTCTTCACGACCGTGCCCAGGTAGCGCTCGCCGACCTCGGGCATCGTCGGGTTGGCGATGCCGTTGATGGTCGTACGGGCGGCCTCGGCGGACGGGCCGTCGGCGGCACCGATGTAGATGGTGCCGTCGTCCTCGATGGTGATCTCGGCGCCGGTGTCCTCCTGGATCTGGTTGATCATCTTGCCCTTGGGGCCGATGACCTCGCCGATCTTGTCCACGGGGATCTTGACGGTGATGATCCGCGGGGCGTTGGGGGACATCTCGTCCGGGGTGTCGATCGCTTCCATCATCACGTCGAGGATGTGGAGGCGGGCGTCCCGGGCCTGCTTGAGGGCGGCGGCCAGGACGGAGGCCGGGATGCCGTCGAGCTTGGTGTCGAGCTGGAGCGCGGTCACGAACTCCTTGGTGCCGGCGACCTTGAAGTCCATGTCGCCGAAGGCGTCCTCCGCACCGAGGATGTCGGTGAGGGTGACGTAGTGCGTCTCGCCGTCGATGTCCTGGGAGATCAGGCCCATGGCGATACCGGCGACGGGGGCCTTCAGCGGCACACCGGCGTTCAGCAGCGACATGGTGGAGGCGCAGACCGAGCCCATGGACGTCGAGCCGTTGGAGCTCAGGGCCTCGGAGACCTGGCGGATCGCGTAGGGGAACTCCTCGCGCGTCGGCAGGACCGGCACGAGGGCGCGCTCGGCGAGGGCGCCGTGGCCGATCTCGCGGCGCTTCGGGGAGCCGACGCGGCCGGTCTCGCCGGTGGAGTACGGCGGGAAGTTGTAGTTGTGCATGTAGCGCTTGCGGGTCACCGGGGAGAGGGTGTCCAGCTGCTGCTCCATCCGGAGCATGTTGAGGGTGGTGACGCCCAGGATCTGGGTCTCGCCACGCTCGAACACCGCGGAACCGTGCACGCGCGGGATCGCCTCGACCTCGGCGGCGAGCGTACGGATGTCCGTGACGCCGCGGCCGTCGATGCGCTTCTTCTCCTTGATCACGCGCTCGCGGACCAGCTGCTTGGTGAGCGAGCGGTACGCGGCGGAGATCTCCTTCTCGCGGCCCTCGAACTCCGGGAGCAGCTTCTCGGCGGCCAGACCCTTGACGCGGTCCAGCTCGGCCTCGCGCTCCTGCTTGCCCGCGATGGTCAGCGCGGAGGCGAGCTCCGGGCGGACGGCGGCGGACAGCGCCTCCAGGACGTCGTCCTGGTAGTCGAGGAAGATCGGGAACTCGCCGGTCGGCTTGGCGGCCTTCGCGGCGAGGTCGGCCTGCGCCTTGCAGAGGACCTTGATGAAGGGCTTCGCGGCCTCCAGACCGGCGGCTACGACCTCCTCGGTGGGCGCCTCGGCGCCGCCCTTGACCAGCTGGATGGTCTTCTCGGTGGCCTCGGCCTCAACCATCATGATCGCGACGTCGCCGTCCTCAAGGGCGCGACCGGCGACCACCATGTCGAAGACGGCGTCCTCGAGCTCGGAGTGCGTCGGGAAGGCGACCCACTGGCCGTTGATCAGCGCGACGCGGACGCCGCCGATCGGGCCGGAGAAGGGCAGACCGGCCAGCTGGGTGGACGCGGACGCGGCGTTGATCGCGACGACGTCGTACAGGTGGTCGGGGTTGAGCGCCATGATGGTGGCGACGACCTGGATCTCGTTGCGCAGGCCCTTCTTGAAGGACGGGCGCAGCGGGCGGTCGATCAGACGGCAGGTGAGGATCGCGTCCTCGCTCGGCCGGCCCTCACGGCGGAAGAAGGAACCCGGGATCTTGCCGGCGGCGTACATCCGCTCCTCGACGTCCACCGTGAGGGGGAAGAAGTCGAGCTGGTCCTTGGGGTTCTTGGAGGCGGTGGTGGCCGACAGCACCATGGTGTCGTCGTCCAGGTACGCCACGGCGGAGCCGGCGGCCTGCTTGGCCAGGCGGCCCGTCTCGAAGCGGATGGTGCGGGTACCGAAGGCGCCGTTGTCGATGACGGCCTCGGCGTAGTGGGTCTCGTTCTCCACTAGCGTTTTCTCCTCGTCTTCGTCCCTCTCGCCCGTGTGGCGGGGGGACGGTTGCGGAGAAGCGCGCCCTGCGGTGCGGGCCGGTCTTCGATCGAAGCACCCGGGGCTCGCTTCCCCCCGGGGGCCACTACCGAGGACCGGCGGCGGCTTGGGTGCGCTTCTCCTCGTTCTGTGTCGTACGTCGTTATGTGTCGTGCGTATTGCGTTGTGCTACCACACTACAAAGCGTGAGTGACACTCCGCACGTTTCCGCACGTACGGCAAAGGGAGCGGCCCCGGTGTGCTCCGGGAACCGCTCCCCTTCACGTCGTCTTACTTGGCGCCCGCCGCACCACGGCGGATGCCCAGGCGGTCGACCAGCGCACGGAAGCGCTGGATGTCCTTCTTCGCCAGGTACTGCAGGAGGCGACGGCGCTGACCGACCAGGATCAGCAGACCCCGGCGGGAGTGGTGGTCGTGCTTGTGGACCTTGAGGTGCTCCGTCAGGTCCGAGATCCGGCGCGACAGCATGGCGACCTGGACCTCGGGGGAGCCGGTGTCGCCCTCCTTGGTACCGAACTCGGTGATGATCTGCTTCTTCGTAGCGGCGTCGAGCGACACGCGTACTCCTCGTAGTCTGTGAGTGGCCACCGAGTGCCCCCGGTCTTTGTCTCGGGGGAGCTTCCGTTACTCGGGAGGCGGGGTCCGCTGGGCGCGGCCTCCGGGGTCCGCAGAGGAATCCGGAGGTGCGTACACAAACGGCCGTCGTCCAGGGTACCAGTGCCGACGGGGGGCTCTGTCCCGGGGATCCGGAAGAGAGTACGGGCCCGGTACGACCGCCAGTAGTGTGACGGTCACAGCCCAGGTACGACGGGAAGGGGTCGCTGCGGGATGAGCGAGACGGCTGAGGAGATGAAGGCGCGCAAGGAGCGGGAACGGGACGAGCTCTACGCGCTCGACATCTCGGGCGTCGAGTGGCACTGCGCGCCGGGTACCGAGCAGGACGAGGAGCGGGTCGAGATCGCCTATCTGCCGGACGGCGCGGTGGCCATGCGGTCCTCGCTCGACCACGGCACCGTGCTGCGGTACACGGAGGCGGAGTGGCGGGCGTTCGTGCTGGGCGCGCGGGACGGGGAGTTCGACCTGGAGCCGAACGAGCGCAACGGCGGCCTGGCCGCCCAGTAGGCCCGGCGGACGGCAACCGGAAGGGGCGGCACGCGCGCGTGCCGCCCCTTCCGCGTCCCGTCGCGAGGCCGGCGCGGACCGCGCGCAATGTCCCGTCCTCCCGGGCCGGTTCACCTGGATCTCCTCCGTGCGCACGCGAGGACGGACCGGATGACGAACGCCAACTGGTAGCCGTACTGACGGTTCTTGCCCGTTTTGTTCATCGAGTGTTCGGCAACAGGAAGGTCCTGCACACCACTTCCGGGCAGGGTGTGACCAGGCGGACCTCTGACGAGAGGCGGACGGGCCTGCCGAGGTGCGGCTCGTGGTGATTAGGCTGGGAGGGGGGCGCGACGTCCGGACCGTGAACAGGACGTCGGTTTCCCGCGGGGGAGAGCCGGTGGATCGGACTACCTCACACGAATACGGATGCTGAGAACGACACGACATGGTCGTCGCGCCGGCACGGCATGAGGGTGCTCGACCACACCAGGAGGAACTGTGAGCAGCGATCGGGACGGGATCCGCGGGGGCTGGGCCACACCCGGCGATGACCAGCCCGACGCCGAGTCCCTCAACGAGATGACCGGCGAGTTCACGATCGACTACGCGCCGCCCGCCTGGTACACGCAGAACGCGGCCGACGGTCCGGGCACCGCCGAGGGTCCCGCGGGCACGTCCGGCGCGGAGAGCGGGCCGACGAGCGGGCCGACGGCGGGTGCGGGCGCCCCGGGCGCCGGTACGGGCCCGGCCGCGCCGCCTCGTTCGCCGTTCCCGCCGGGAGCGCCGATCCCCGGGCTGACTCCTCCTCCGCATGCCCAGCAGGGGGGTGCGAGGCCGGGTCCCGGGCTGTCCTTCACGCCGCCGTCTTCGCCTCCGTCCCCGCCCACGTCCGCGTCCGCATCCGCTCCGGGCGCGCCGTTCACACCGCCGCCCGCGTCGACGCCCGGCGCGCCCTTCACACCGCCGCCGGCATCGACGCCCGGGGCGCCCTTCACACCGCCGCCCGCCTCCACGCCCGGAGCGCCGTTCACGCCTCCGGCCGCCTCGGTGCCGGTCGTTCCCACCACGCCGCCGCCCGCGTCGACTCCCGGCGCGCCGTTCACACCGCCGCCCGCCTCCACGCCGGGGGCGCCCTTCACACCGCCGGCCGCTTCGACGCCCGGCGCGCCCTTCACGCCTCCGGCGGCTCCGGTACCGGCCGTTCAGACGTCGGACGCTCCGGTCACGCCGCCGCCTGCTCCGGCTCCGGGGGCGCCCTTCACTCCCCCGGCCGCGTCAACGCCCGGAGCCCCGTTCACTCCCACGCCCGCGTCAACGCCGGGGGCGCCCTTCACCCCTCCGCCTACCTCCACGGCGGGCGCGCAGTTGACGCCGCCGGCGCCTGCCGCCCCGCCCGCGGTTCCGTTCACCCCGGCCGCGCCGCCCGCCGACGGCCCCACGTCCGTGCCGAAGCTGCCGGTCGGTTTCGAACCGCAGTCGGCCACCGCCGAGGAACCGGCGGCGGAGCCCGAGCAGGACAACGGCGACCTGGAGAGCGGTGCGACGATGCGGTTCTCCGCCGTCGCGCTGAAGCGTGAGATCGCCGAGGCCGCGGCGCCCGGTGCCGCCGAGGAGGCGGACGGCGAAGCCGAGGCCGAACGGGAGGCCGAGGTCGTCGCGCTTCCGGTGAGCGCCGAAGGCCAGGAGAGCGAGGAGCCCCGGGAGACCGACGAGACGCCTGAGCCGTCCGTGTCGGCCGACGGGAGCGCCGAGGACGAGGAGAGCGAGGACGGGTACCCGCGCGACGAGTTCGCGGGCGCCGATACCGACCCCGACGCCGCAGCCGAGGCGGACGAAGACGGGTCTCCGGCCCAGGACGCGGTCGCCGTGGCCGCCCACAATGGCCACGATGACCACGACGGCAGCGACGACAGCGACGACAGCGACGGAGACGGGCCTCGCGCCGAGGCCGACGACGCCGTAGCCGCCGAGGACCCCGTCGCAGACCCGGTCGCGGGCACCGTCGCGGACCCCGTCGAGCCTCAGGACGCGCCCCCCGCCGTACCTCAGGCCGCCGTCCCCGCAGATCCGGCGCCGCCCGAGGAGGCACCCCCGGCTCCCGAGGACGCCGTACCCACCACCTGGGCTCCCCCGCAGACCCCGCCGATCCCGCCGACGCCTCCGGCCGTGGTCCCGCCGCTGCCGCCGTCGTACCAGCCCGCGGCCCCCGCGCCCGCCGCCGAGTGGCCGATCCAGCCGGCCGCGCCGGAGCCCGCTCCCGGCCAGCCGCAGCCCCAGCCCGCCGCCGCGCAGGGCACGCCTCCGTTCCAGCCGCAGGCCCCGCAGCCCGCGCCCGCCGCCTGGCACCAGCCCGTGCCCCCGCAGCCCGGCCAGCCGTACGTCCCGCAGCCCCCCGGGCCCGACGCGCAGGGCGGTTACGGCTTCCCGCAGCCCGGCGCCCCCGTCCAGCCGCCGCAGGGACCGGGCGGCTACGGGTTCCCCCAGCCCGGCGCGCAGCTCCCCGTGCCGCCGGTCCAGCCCGGCGGCTACGGCTTCCCGCAGCAGCCCCAGCCGCAACAGCCGCCGCAGACCGCCCCGCAGGACCCGCGTGCCGCACTGGCACCGCAGGCACCACAGGCACCTGAGCCGCAGACCGCACAGCCCCAGCCCCAGCCGCCCCAGCCGCCCGTCGACCCCCGGGCCGGTGCCGCCTGGCCGCAGCCCATCCAGCACGACCAGCGGCAGATGACCAACCCCGGTGCCGCGCCGCTGGGTTACACCGCCGCCGTGGAGCTGTCCTCCGACCGGCTGCTCAACAACAAGAAGCAGAAGGCGAAGAGCGGCCGGCCCGCCGCCGCGTCCTCCCGGTTCAAGATCGGCGGGAAGAAGGAGGAGGCCGAGCGGCAGCGGAAGCTGGAGCTGATCCGCACACCGGTGCTGTCCTGCTACCGGATAGCGGTGATCAGCCTCAAGGGCGGTGTCGGCAAGACCACCACGACCACCGCGCTCGGCTCCACCCTCGCCACCGAGCGGCAGGACAAGATCCTCGCCATCGACGCCAACCCGGACGCCGGCACGCTCGGCCGCCGCGTGCGCCGCGAGACCGGGGCCACCATCCGCGACCTGGTCCAGGCGATCCCGTACCTCAACTCCTACATGGACATCCGGCGGTTCACCTCGCAGGCCCCGTCCGGCCTGGAGATCATCGCCAACGACGTCGACCCGGCCGTCTCGACCGCGTTCAACGACGAGGACTACCGGCGCGCGATCGACGTGCTGGGCAGGCAGTACCCGATCATCCTCACCGACTCCGGCACCGGTCTGCTGTACAGCGCCATGCGCGGGGTGCTCGACCTCGCCGACCAGCTGATCATCATCTCGACGCCGTCGGTGGACGGTGCCAGCAGCGCGAGCACGACGCTGGACTGGCTGTCCGCGCACGGGTACGCCGACCTCGTGTCGCGCTCCATCACCGTGATCTCCGGGGTCCGCGAGACCGGCAAGATGATCAAGGTCGAGGACATCGTGCAGCACTTCGAGACGCGCTGCCGGGGTGTCGTGGTCGTGCCCTTCGACGAGCACCTGTCCGCCGGTGCCGAGGTCGACCTCGACATGATGCGGCCGAAGGTGCGGGAGGCGTACTTCAACCTCGCGGCGATGGTCGCCGAGGACTTCGTACGGCACCAGCAGATGCACGGCCTGTGGACCAGCGACGGCAACCCGCCGCCGGTCGCCGCCCCGCCGATGCCGGGCCAGCCCCTGCCGGGCCAGCAGTACTACGCACCCGGACAGCCGCAGCCGTACGCGCCGGGCCCGCAGCAGCCCTACGTGCCCGGACAGCCGTATCCGCAGCAGCAGCCGTACCCGCCGCAGCAGGAGCCGTACGGTCAGCCCCAGCCCGGCGCCCAGCCCTACCCGCAGCAGCCGGGACAGCCGCAGCCCCCACAGCCGCAGCCGCAGCCGCAGCCGCAGCCGGGATACGGCTACCCGCAGCAGCCCCCGCAGGGACCGCCGCCGCAGCAGTAGCCCGGCCGGAACGCCGAAGGGCGGTCGGTGCCCTGTCGCACCGGCCGCCCTTCCGCGTACAGGTTCCGCCGAGCCCGCCGGCGGATCAGGCGTTCTCGGCCGCCACCAGCTCCCGGCAGCGCTTGACGTCCTCGGCCATCTGCACCAGCAGCGCGTCGAGCGACTCGAACTTGGCCTGGCCGCGGACGTAGGCGAGGAAGTCGACGGCGACGTGCAGGCCGTACAGGTCGAGCCCCAGGCGGTCGATGGCGTACGCCTCGACCGTGCGCTCGGTGCCGTCGAACTGCGGGTTGGTGCCGACGGAGATGGCGGCCGGCATCACCTCGCCCTGGGCGTGCAGGTAGCCGGCGTAGACGCCGTCGGCGGGGATGGCGGTGTGCGGGAGCGTCTCCACGTTGGCGGTGGGGAAGCCCAGCTCGCGGCCGCGCTGGGCGCCGCGCACGACCACGCCCTCCACCCGGTGCGGGCGGCCCAGGATCTCGCGGGCGCCCGCCATGTCGCCCTCGGCGACCAGACGCCGGGTCAGGGTCGAGGAGAACGGCTCGCCGCCGCCCGCCTCGCCGCGCACGAACAGGTCGACGACCTCCACCTCGAAGTCGTACACCTTGCCCTGCTCGATGAGGAACTCGACGTTGCCCGCGGCCTTGTGGCCGAAGCGGAAGTTCGGGCCCTCGACGACGGCCCTGGCGTGCAACTTGTCGACCAGGACCTTCACCACGAAGTCGGCGGCCGACAGCTTCGAGAACTCGGTGGTGAAGGGCAGGATCAGCACCGCGTCCACACCCAGCTCGGCCATCAGCTCGGCGCGGGTGTGGTGCGGGGCGAGCAGCGGCGGGTGGCTGCCGGGGCGGACGACCTCGCTGGGGTGCGGGTCGAAGGTGACGACGACGGCCGGGATGCCCAGCTCACGGGCGCGGTCCACGGCATGCCGGATGATCAGCTGGTGACCGCGGTGCACCCCGTCGTAGGAACCGATGGTGACGACGCTGCGCCCCCAGTCCTCGGGGATGTCCTCCAAGCCACGCCAGCGCTGCACTGTGTCCGCTCCTCGAACCTGTGTCCGTTGTCCCTACTTACGCAGGTCTAAGGGTGCCATGTTCGGCGCAGTCGGCTCACACCGGCACGGTCGCTGTGACCGGGCGCACGTGTGCGCGGTCAGGCGGGGACCCGCACGCCCGCCAGATTCCCGAGCATCCGGCGGGTGCTCGGGCCGACCACCGCGGCCCATTCCTGCGGGGTGTCGCTGAGCCAGCGGGCCATCAGGGCGGCGAATCCGGGCACGTGCCGGCCCAGCTCGACCAGGCCGCGGTCGAACAGGGTCGCCCCCTCCGGGGTGCGGACGAGCAGCAGCCCGGTGCGCCTGACCAGCTCACGCATGCCGTCACCGGAGTCCTGGCGCCGCGCGGCGGCCGCGTGCAGGAGCGCGTCGAGGACGCCGGGGTCGCGTTCACGGTCCAGCAGGAACTCCAGGAGCTCCTGGCGCAGCGGTCGCGAGGCGGGGGTGCCGGCCGCGCCGAGTACGGTCGCGAGGGCCGCCCGGACCGGCTCGGGGCCGTCGGCGAGCAGCTCGGTGACCAGCGGCAGCAGGACGGTACGGGCCGCGGCGCCCTGGTCGAGGCGGCGCTCGACGAATCCGGCCACCTGCCCGGCGAGCTCCGGGCGCAGCTCCGCGGCCTCCAGGACCAGCTCGGTGACCCGCTGGGCGAGCGCGGGGGCGGTGATGTGCGCGAGCGTGCGCAGCACCTGCGCGGCGTCCGGTCCGCGCAGCCGGGCGCGGAAGGCCTCCAGGACCTCGTCGGGGTGGGTGACCAGGGCCGGGACCAGGGCGGCCGGCGTGAGCTGGTGGTCGCCGGTGGTGAAGTGGGTGAGCGCCTGCGGGAGATGACGGGCCCGGGTCATCGGGTCGCGGACCAGCAGCGCGAGGGCGCCGCCGTGCAGGGTGCAGTCGGCGGGGCGGGCCAGCAGGGCGAGCGCGGCGTAACGGAGCAGTTCGCGGTCGGGGGCGCTGCGGACGTGCGGGGCGGTGCGCAGCCCGTGCGCCACAGCGGCCACCCGGCGGGCCGGCCGCTCGTCGTGCGCC
Source organism: Streptomyces fuscichromogenes (assembly GCF_014645815.1). Classification (GTDB taxonomy): domain Bacteria; phylum Actinomycetota; class Actinomycetes; order Streptomycetales; family Streptomycetaceae; genus Streptomyces; species Streptomyces fuscichromogenes. Next base: position 18,148 of record NZ_BMML01000008.1, read on the forward strand.
CAGCGGTCCACGGCCCGGCACACCGCCGACGGCTCGTCCTCGGCGAGTACGGCGAGCAGTTCGTCGCCGCGCCGGTGCGCCGCGTCCACCAGGACCTCGGTCAGGTCGTCCAGAGCCGGGTGCCGGTGGGTGTGCAGCAGCGCCTGGGCCGCGGTGGCCACGGTGGCGTGCGGCATCGCGGGCAACGGCCGTTCGTCGTCGAACCACCGCGTGAGATACGGCTGTACGGCGGTGGGGTCGGCGGCCAGCAGCCGGGCCACGGCGTCCAGGTAGCGCGGGGCCGTACCCACGGGCTCCGCCGCCGACGGCCGGGCCGACGGCGTGGCCGACAGCGTGGCCGACGGGCGAGTGGGCGGGCGGTTCGGCCGGGCTCCGAAGCTCCCGATGCCCGTGGTCTCCGGCAACGGCTCGTCGGCGAGCACCAGCCTGCGCAGCAGATCGAAGCGGTCGGCGGCCGGGAGGGCGAGCCCGGTCCAGAAGTCCGGCCCGAACTCCCTTGGTGCGGTGTGCTGTTGGCCCACCACCCGGTCGGCGAGCAGCCGCAGCACCCCGGTGTACGGGGTCGCGTCGGGCAGCCGCAGCAGGGTCTGGGCGAGCAGCCGCGCGGCCCACCAGTCGCCGGGGTCCAGGTCGAGGGCGTGCAGCAACTCGTCCAGCCTGGGCGCCAGTCGGGTCGGCCCGTACTCGCGGTCGAGCAGCAGCAGGGCCTGGACGACCGGTCCGGCCCGGTGGCGCGGAACGGGCAGGTGGTGGGCGTCCGGCGAGGTGCGGGGGCGGTGGACGAGGGCGAGCAGGGCCTCGTCCAGGTCCAGGTGCATGCCCTGGATCCAGTCGGCGAGTTCCTCGTGGGCGAAGCGGTAGCCGCCGCCGGCGGGCACCAGCAGGCCCTCGGTGAGCACGGCGGAGGCCCAGCCGGAGCCGCCGCCGAGGTGGGCGGGGACGGGACCCCAGGGGAACACCGCTTCGAACGACTCCCGGTCCAGCTCGCCCTGCCCGGGACCGAGACTGCGCCGGGCGGCCTCGTGCACCTGCCGGGAGACCCGGGCGGCGAGGCGTCGTACGGCCGTACCGCGCAGGCCGTTCTCGGCGGCCAGCCGGACCGCGATGCGCAGGCACATCAGGTCGAGGTGGGCGGCGAAGACGTCGTGCCGGTCGATCGGGTCCCCGTCGGCCGGGGCGTCCGGGAGAGCGGCGCGGATCTCCGCGAGCAGGCGCAGGGTGAGAGGGTGGCGGGCGTCCCGGTCGATGAGGGCGTCGTCCGGGATGCCGTAGCGGGAGCGGGCGCGGCGAGCCTCGTCGGGGGTGAGGTCGGCCAGCCGGACGCACGGGGGGCTGCCGCCGGTGCCGGGTCCGGGTGCGTCGTGCGGGTGTGCGTGGCCGTGGCGGATTCCGTGGCCGTGGCCGTTTCGGTGGCCGATTCCGTGGCCGATTCCGTGGCCGTTTCCGTGCAGGAGGTCGGGCGGGAACTCGGTGCCGGCGTGCTCCCAGTACTCCTCGCGGCAGGACAGGAGCAGGCGGGCGCCGGTGTCGCGCAGCCAGTCCGCGGTGCCCTCGGTCCAGGCGGAGAGCCGGTGGGCGAGGACCGGGGGCATCTCCTCGGGACCGTCCAGCAGGAGGAGGAGTGGACGGCCGGCGCCGGCGGCGAGGCGGGCCAGCCGTTCCACGGTCAGCTCGCCCAGGTCGCCGGGGAGCTGGGAGCGGGAGGCGGCGACGATCCGCACCGCGCGTTCCAGGGAGCGGCGGGCCGCGTCGGCGACGGAGTCGTCGGCGTCCTTGAGGTCGGCGCCACGGAGCCAGAGGGTGGGGGCGGGGTTCGCTTGGCGGGTGCGGCGGGCCGCGAGGGCGGCGAGTTCGGTGGTGCGGCCCGTTCCGGGGGCGCCGACGAGGGCCAGGACCGTGCCGGTGGGATTTCCGGTGCCGGTGCCGGTGCCGGTGCCTTCGGCGAAGGCCGACAGCTGCGCGGAGGTGGCCGAGCGTTCGACCGGTTGCACGAGGTCGGTGAGATCGCCGGGGAGTGCCATGAACGGCAGTGGGGCGGCTGCGGGCGAGTGGGGGCTGGTCGCGCAGTTCCCCGCGCCCCTTCGGGGCGCTCCCGGTGGGCCGTCCTGGTCCACGGATGTGGCCGTCAGTTCCAGTACGCCGGCCAGGTTGAGGTCGATGCCGTAGGCCGGGACCGTGGCCGCGTTGGTGGCGAGGAGCTCGGCCAGGGGGCCGCTGCCGGGGTGGTGGAGAGGGACGGCGAAGCCCACGTCGCGCTGGCCGGAACACAGGGCGGTGCCGAGGACCGCCAGGACCGCGCCGGTCTCCGCGTCGAGGACCGGGCCGCCGGCCGCCCCGCCGCCCCGCCGCAGGGCGTCCCGGCCCGCCGTGCCGATCGCCAGCTCCAGGGCGTCCTCCAGGAGATGGGAGCGGTCGGTGGCGGTGTACGTCACCCGGGTCGCGGCCAGGACCCGGGCCTCGCGCCAGCGGTCGGCGGCGATGCGCACGTAGGCGCCGGCCGGGATGCGTTCCCGTACGGTGATCGGGAGCGGGTCCACGGCGAGGCCCTCGGTGCGGACCAGGGCCAGGCCGAAGGCGGGCAGCGGGACGACGGCTTCCGAGCCGACCACGCAGGTGCGGTCACCGGCCGCGTGCAGCAGGATCCGGGCGAGGCCGTCGACCGCCTCGTGGCTGGTGACGAGCGTCCCGTGGTGATCGGCCAGGAAGCCGGTGCCGCGCGGGCGCCCGGCGAGGTCGCGGACCCGGACCAGCCGTGCGTCGAGCCCCGGCCCCGCCTCCCGCGGCGCCTCCCGCTCCACGTCCCGCGTCCAGTCCGCCGTCCGGCGACCGCTCCCGGTCCACGGGCCACATCCCGCCATGATCGAACCTCCCGCCCGTACACCCGTGCCTCAGGCCCTGCCCTGCGGACCGGGACCCAGCCGCGGGCCCTGCCGGCCACCGCTGACTTCCTGCGACCGGGTCCGCCGGACAGGCCCTTGCCCTCGACCGTAGGGGCGAAATGATCAGCCGGACAGAGCGGGTGTTGAACGCGCCCCCCTCTGCTCCCCCGGTTCACTCCGAGCGCCTGCTCGGTCGGGTGAATAGGCCGGGGCGGGTGGATACACCCTAGGGGTGGGGGAACCGAGGGGGGACCGTGGAGCGGCGGCGGCGCCAGACCCCGTGGTCGCCGCTCCACGGGCAGGGTTCAGACGAAGACGGCGAGGCTCTTCGCCTTGCCCTTCTGCTCCTCGACGAGCGCCAGGAAGCGACCCTCGGGATCGAACACGGCGACGGGACCGGTGCCCGCGTACTCGTCGGGCATCTCCAGGCGCACGCCGTTGACGAGCAGGCGGGCCCGCCTGGCGTCGACGTCCCAGCGGCGGAACGCGGCCCCGGCCGCCTCCGCGACCGGCATCACGGTCAGCTCCTGCTGGAGCTGGTCGAGGGTGCGCGCGGATTCCAGCTTGTACGGCCCGACGCGGGTGCGGCGCAGCGCGGTGAGGTGGCCGCCGACGCCCAGGTCGGCGCCCAGGTCGCGGGCGAGGGCGCGGATGTAGGTGCCGGAGGAGCAGACGACGGAGACGACCAGGTCGAGGACGGAGGTGCCGTCCTCGGCGACGGCGTCCCGGACGTCGTACACGGCGAACGACGAGACGGTCACCGGGCGGGCCGGGATGTCGAAGTCCTCGCCGTCCCGGGCGCGCTTGTAGGAGCGGACACCGTCGATCTTGATGGCGCTGACCTTCGACGGCACCTGCATGATGGCGCCGGTCAGCTTGGCGATGCCGGCGTCGACGGCCTCGCGGGTGACCTTGGAGGCGTCGGTGGACGAGGTGATCTCGCCCTCGGCGTCGTCCGTGACCGTGTTCTGCCCGAGGCGGATCGTCCCCAGGTACTCCTTCTCCGTCAGGGCGAGGTGCCCGAGGAGCTTGGTCGCCCGCTCGATACCGAGGACGAGGACACCCGTGGCCATGGGGTCGAGGGTGCCGGCGTGCCCGACGCGCCGGGTACGGGCGATGCCCCGCATCTTGGCGACGACGTCGTGCGAGGTGAAGCCCGACGGCTTGTCGACGATGACAAGGCCGTCGGGCGGGGTGGGCTTGCTGGTCATTCGGTGGCGTCGTCCGTCTCGTCGGCCTCGTCTTCGGAATCCGGCTTCTTGTACGGGTCTGCCTCACCGGCGTAGGCGGCGCCCGCGGAGGCCTCTCGGACCTTCGCGTCGGACTGGCGCGCCCGGTCGAGGAGGTCCTCGATGTTCCGGGCGGTGTCCGGGAGGGCGTCCGCGACGAAGGTGAGGGTCGGGGTGAACTTCACGCCGGCGGCCCGGCCGACCTCGGACCGGAGAATGCCCTTGGCGCTCTCCAGACCCGCGGCTGCCGCGTTCCGCTCCTCCTCGTCGCCGTACACCGTGTAGAAGACGGTCGCCTCCCTGAGGTCACCCGTGACCCGGGTGTCCGTGATGGTGACGTGGGTGCCGAGCCGCGGGTCCTTGATCCCGCGCTGCAGCTTCTGGGCCACCACCTCTCGGATGAGGTCCGCCAGCCTCTTAGCCCGCGCGTTGTCGGCCACTGGTCCGTCTCCCGTTCTTTCTTCTTGTCGTTCTCAGGTCTCAGGTCTAGTCGTCGTCGCCGTGGAAACGCCGTCGCACGGACAGCAGTTCCACCTCGGGGCGGCCGGCGACCAGCCGTTCGCACCGGTCGAGTACATCGGTCAGGTGCGCGGCGTCTCCGGAGACCACGGCGAGGCCGATACCGGCCCTGCGGTGAAGGTCCAGGTGGTCCACCTCGGCGGCACTCACGGCGTACTTCCGCTGGAGTTCGGCGACGATCGGGCGGACGACGGAGCGCTTCTCCTTGAGCGAGTGGATGTCGCCGAGGAGGAGGTCGAAGGACAGGGTCCCCACGTACATGTATGTATCCGGTTAACCCGCCGGTACGGGATCGATGGCCCTGTCAGGAACGGTACCCCGTCCCTGCCGGGGGCTCGACCGACTTTCCCCGCGCATGGGGGTCCGCCGCCTTCGCCCGCCCGCCCACCCGACTCGGTCGGCTGAGGGATGCCGCCACGGGGCTCCGCCCCGGATCCCGGACCTTCGCCCACCCACCACCCGACTCGGTCGGCCGGGACGGCACCGACCCGGTCGGCCGGGACGGCACCGTCTCGGTCCGCCGAACAGGCTCCGCCCCAGGGGGCACCTTCTCAGCTCGCCGAGTCGGGTGGTGGGTGGGCGAGGCCGGGGTCCGGGGCGGAGCCCCGTGGCGGTCGTGTCCCGACGGGAAAGTACCGGCCGACGGCACCGAAGTCCCGTCGGCCGGCCACCAACCGTAGGCGTTACGCCCGCGGCTTCTCGCGCATCTCGTACGTCGCGATGACGTCGTCGATCTTGATGTCGTTGAAGTTTCCGAGGTTGATACCACCCTCGTAGCCTTCGCGGATCTCGGTGACGTCGTCCTTGAAGCGGCGCAGACCCTCGATGTTGAGGTTCTCCGCGATGACCTTGCCGTCGCGGACGAGGCGGGCCTTCGTGTTGCGCTTGACCTCGCCCGAGCGGATGAGGACACCGGCGATGTTGCCCAGCTTGGACGACTTGAAGACCTCGCGGATCTCCGCCGTACCGAGCTCGACCTCCTCGAACTCCGGCTTCAGCATGCCCTTCAGGGCCGCCTCGATCTCCTCGATCGCCTGGTAGATGACCGAGTAGTACCGGACGTCCACACCCTCGCGCTCGGCCATCTGCGCCGCGCGGCCGGCCGCGCGGACGTTGAAGCCGATCACGATGGCGTCGGAGCCCATCGCCAGGTCGATGTCGGACTCCGTGACCGCACCGACACCGCGGTGCAGGACGCGGATGTCGACCTCTTCGCCGACGTCCAGCTGGAGCAGGGAGGACTCCAGGGCCTCGACGGAACCAGAAGCGTCACCCTTGATGATGAGGTTGAGCTGCTGGATCTCGCCGGCCTTGAGCACCTTGTCCAGGTCCTCGAGGGACACGCGGCGGGTGCGCTTGGCGAACGCGGCGTTGCGCTCACGGGCGGCGCGCTTCTCCGCGATCTGGCGGGCCGTACGGTCCTCCTCGACCACGAGGAAGTTGTCGCCGGCGCCCGGGACGTTGGTCAGACCCAGGACCTGGACCGGCGTGGACGGGCCGGCCTCGGCGACGTTGTTGCCGTTGTCGTCGAGCATGGCGCGCACACGGCCGTAGGCGTCGCCCACCACCATCGTGTCGCCGACCCGCAGGGTGCCTCGCTGGACGAGGACCGTCGCCACGGCACCGCGGCCGCGGTCGAGACGGGACTCGATCGAGATGCCCTGCGCGTCCTGGTGCGGGTTGGCCCGCAGGTCGAGCGAGGCGTCGGCCGTGAGGATCACGGCCTCCAGCAGCGAGTCGATGTGCAGACCCTGCTTGGCGGAGATGTCGACGAACATGGTGTCGCCGCCGTACTCCTCGGCCACCAGGCCGTACTCGGTCAGCTGACCGCGCACCTTGGTCGGGTCGGCGCCCTCGACGTCGATCTTGTTGACCGCGACGACGATCGGGACGTCGGCCGCCTTGGCGTGGTTGAGCGCCTCGACCGTCTGCGGCATGACGCCGTCGTTGGCCGCGACGACCAGGATCGCGATGTCCGTCGACCGGGCACCACGGGCACGCATGGCGGTGAACGCCTCGTGACCCGGGGTGTCGATGAAGGTGATCGCGCGGTCTTCGTCGTTGACCTGGGTCGAGACCTGGTAGGCACCGATGTGCTGGGTGATGCCGCCCGCCTCGCCCGCGATGACGTTCGTCTTGCGGATGGCGTCGAGGAGCCGGGTCTTACCGTGGTCGACGTGACCCATGACGGTGACGACCGGCGGGCGGACCACCAGGTCCTCCTCGTCGCCCTCGTCCTCGCCGAACTCGATGTCGAAGGACTCGAGCAGCTCGCGGTCCTCCTCCTCCGGGCTGACGATCTGAACCTGGTAGTTCATCTCGCCGGCGAGGAGCTGGAGCGTCTCGTCGGAGACGGACTGCGTGGCAGTGACCATCTCGCCGAGGTTCATCATGACCGCGACGAGGGACGCCGGGTTGGCGTTGATCTTCTCCGCGAAGTCGGTGAGCGACGCGCCGCGGGAGAGACGGATGGTCTCGCCGCTGCCGCGCGGCAGCATCACGCCGCCGACGCTCGGGGCCTGCATGGCCTCGTACTCCTGGCGACGCTGCCGCTTCGACTTGCGACCGCGACGCGCCGGACCGCCGGGACGGCCGAAGGCGCCCTGCGTGCCACCACGGCCACCGGGACCGCCGGGACGACCGCCGAAGCCGGGACGACCGCCGCCGCCACCACCGGGACCGCCACCGAAGCCGCCGCCACCGCCGCCGGGGCCACCGCCACCGGGACGACCGGCGAAGCCGCCGCCACCACCGGGACGGGCGCCGCCACCGGCACCGCCGGGACGACCGGCGAAGCCGCCGCCGCCACCGGGACGACCGGCGCCGCCGGGACGACCCGCACCGCCGGGACCGCGACCGCCGCCACCGGGGCCGGGACGCGGGCCGGCAGCGGGACGCTGCGGCATCATGCCGGGGTTCGGGCGCGGACCCGCGGACCCGCCGCCGGGACGCGGACCGCCCTGCGGACGGGGCATGCCGGACGGGCTCGGACGGGCACCGCCGGGAGCCTGCGGACGCGGACCGCCGCCCTGGGCGCCGGGCGCCTGCGGACGGGGACCGCCACCGGGGGCACCGGGGCCGCCCGGACGCGGACCGCCCTGCGGGCGCGGAGCCTGCGGGCGGGCCATGCCGGTGGAGCCACCGGACGTGAAGGGGTTGTTACCCGGACGCGGACCGGCCGGACGGGCACCGCCCGGACGCTGGCCCTGGCCACCGGGGCGCGGGGCACCCTGGCCCGGACGGGCCTGGCCCTGCCCCTGACCGGGGGCGGGACGGCCACCGGGACGCGGAGCGCCCTGGCGGTCGTCCCGACGGGGACCGGCACCCTGCGGACGCGGGCCCTGCGCGGCGGCCGGGCTCGGCGCCGCGGCGGCCGGAGGCGCCGGCGGAGCCGTGAACTCGGGCGCGGCCGGGGCCGGACGCGGGGCGGGACGGGGACCCGGACGCGGGCCGGACGCGGCCGGCGCGGGGGTGACCGGAGCCGGAGCGGCGGGTGCCGCGGCGGCGGGTGCCACCGGAGCCGCGGGCGCGGCCGGGGCGGCAGGCTGCGGGGCAGCCGGACGCGGGGCACCCGGCTTCGGGGCACCCGGACGGGCCGACTGCGCCGGAGAGGGCGCGCCGGGCTTGGGTGCCGCCTTGCGCGGGGCGGGCTTGCCGCTGCCGCCACCCTGGAGGGCGTCGGTCAGCTTGCGTACAACGGGCGCCTCGATCGTCGAGGACGCCGAACGGACGAATTCACCGAGTTCCTGGAGCTTGGCCATGACGACCTTGCTCTCAACCCCGAACTCCTTGGCGAGTTCGTATACCCGGACCTTAGCCACTTCGCTCCTTTTAGGTCCGGGTGCGTCCGGACCGTCGCTACTTCATGGGCGTACTCATCGCGTGCTCATCGAGTGCTCATCGCAATCTCGACCTACTTCCAACTCGCGGGGTACCAGAGCCGCACGGACGCTCCGTACGACGCTTCTTACGGTGTTACTCCTCGACGTGCCGGCGCAACGCCTTTACGTCGAGCGGACCCGGGACGCGGAGCGCCCTCGGAAGTGCCCGGCGGCGTACCGCCTGGTCCAGACAGACCTGGGCGGGGTGTACATATGCACCCCGGCCGGGCAGCGTACCGCGAGGATCGGGGACGCATTCGTCCCCGACCGCCACGATGCGCAGCAGTTCGGTCTTGGCCGCTCGCTGCCTGCACCCCACACAGGTGCGCTCAGGGCATGCGCGGGCTCGCGTCCGGCCAGACACTGCTAAGTCTACCTCCCCGCACCGACCTCACCCCTTCGGGGCAAAGATCGAACGGCTGTTGTCGTAATCCAAGCCACCTGCGGCTTGGAACTATTCCCCCCGTCCGGGTGAACCCCGGACGAGGAGAGGCGTCTCCCGCCGGGTGAGCTACTCGGTCACCTGTTCGGTATCCGGGCGGATGTCGATCCGCCAGCCGGTGAGCCGGGCGGCGAGCCGGGCGTTCTGTCCCTCTTTGCCGATCGCCAGCGACAGCTGGTAGTCCGGCACGGTCACCCGGGCGGACCGGGACGCCAGGTCCACGACCTCGACCTTGGAGACCCGGGCCGGGGACAGCGCGTTCGCCACCATCTCGGCCGGGTCGTCCGACCAGTCGACGATGTCGATCTTCTCGCCGTTCAGCTCGCCCATGACGTTGCGGACCCGGCCGCCCATGGGGCCGATACAGGCGCCCTTGGCGTTCAGGCCCGAACGGGTGGAACGGACCGCGATCTTCGTACGGTGACCGGCCTCGCGGGCGATGGCGGCGATCTCGACGGACCCGTCGGCGATCTCCGGCACCTCCAGCGCGAAGAGCTTCTTCACGAGGTTCGGGTGCGTGCGGGAGAGTGTGACGGAGGGACCGCGGACGCCCTTGGCCACCCGCACGACGTACGACCGCAGCCGCATCCCGTGCGGGTAGGTCTCGCCGGGCACCTGCTCCTGCACCGGCAGGATGGCCTCCAGCTTGCCGATGTCGACGAGCACGTTCTTCGGGTCGCGGCCCTGCTGGACCACTCCGGTGACGATGTCGCCCTCGCGGCCGGCGTACTCGCCGAGCGTGGCGTCGTCCTCGGCGTCGCGCAGCCGCTGCAGGATCACCTGCTTGGCGGTGGTGGCGGCGATCCGCCCGAAGTCCGACGGGGTGTCGTCGAACTCGCGCGCCTCCTGCCCCTCCTCCAGGTCCTCGGGGTCCTCCTTCGCCCACACGGTCACGTGCCCGGTGTTCCGGTCGAGCACCACGCGCGCGTGGCGGCGGCTTCCCTCGGTGCGGTGGTAGGCGATGAGGAGGGCCGACTCGATCGCCTCGACCAGCAGGTCGAAGGAGATCTCCTTCTCCCGAACCAAGCCCCGCAGGGCGCTCATGTCGATGTCCACGGCTACGCCTCCTCCTCTTCCGTCATGTCCTTCTTGTCCTTGCGGTTGAACTCGACCTGCACACGTGCCTTGTCGATCTCGGCGAAGCCCAGTCTGCGGGCGGTCGCCTTGCGTCCCTTGACCCCGGGGACTTCCAGGTCGAGGCCCTCGTCGTCGGCGTCCAGGATCCTGGCGACCAGTTCCCCGCCCTCGGCCAGCTGGAACCGCACCAGGCGGTCCACGGCGCGCAGGTAGTGCCGGTGCTCGGTGAGCGAGCGCTCCGCGCCGGGGGTGCCGACCTCCAGGGTGTACTCCCCCTCGCCCATCGCGTCCGTCTCGTCGAGCTTCGCCGAGAGCTCACGGCTCACATCGGCGACCTGGTCCAGGTCCGCCCCGGTGTCGGAGTCGACGACGACACGCAGCACTCGCTTGCGTCCGACGGAGTCCACGGCGATCTCTTCGAGATCCAGTCCCTGGGAGGTGACGAGCGGTTCCAGGAGCTCTCGCAGCCTCTCGCTCTGGGTGGTGCTCATCCGGGTGACTCCTCGGCCGCGTGTGCTGTTGTGGGATGGGTCGCGCGTCTGGTCAAAGGGTATCGGGTCGCGGGGGGTGTTGCGTGCGGGTGCCTCCGGCGGGGGGGGCCGAACGCCCACGGGGGGGGTGGGGCTGCGGTTCGGGGGCGGGTGCGGGCCGGTGGGGGCTTATCGCGCAGTTCCCCGCGCCCCTTGAGGGGGTTGCGGTCAGGGGCGTCGAGGCGGTGACGTCAGTTGTGGGGGAGCACGGGTAACGTGATCACGGTCGGGTGCATGTCCGGCCGTGTGTTCGTACGAGCCCCCTTGAGGACGTCTGCCGTGCCGTTCCCCTCGCTGTTGCGCAGAAGGAGCCTGTTCGTTTCGGTGGCCTCGGCCGCCGTGCTGGTGGGCTGCTCCGCCGATCCGAAGTCGGCCGGGAGCGGTGGGAGTACGTCGGTGTCCGCGCGGGCACGCGCGCGTGCGGCACGGGACAGCCGGGGGCTGCTGCGGCAGTACGACGCCGTGCTCGCCGCCCATCCGGCGCTCGCCGAGCGGTTGCGGCCGCTGCGGGCGGAGGTGGCGGCGCACGCGGCGGCGTTCGAGGAGGGCGCGACGGCCTCGCCCACGGCGACCGGTTCGCCGTCGGCCACGGCATCCCCGTCGGCCTCGCCGACCGTGCCCGCCGACGAGAAGTCCGCGCTCGCCGCACTGGCCGCCGCCGAACGCGGCCTCGCCGACCAGCGGGCCAGGGCACTGCTGGAGCTGCCGGGCGAACTGGCGCGACTGCTGGCCGGGGTGGCGGCCGCCGGGGCCGGACACGCGTACCTGCTGACGAAGGGCGACCGGTGAGCGACGAGGCGAAGGCGGGCGTGCTCAAGGCGCTCCAGGCGGCGCTGGCGGCCGAGCACGCGGCGGTGTACGGCTACGGCGTCGTCGGCGGCAGGATCGATCGGCAGCGGCTGGCCGAGGCCCGCTCGGCGTACGACGCGCACCGGGCCGGCCGGGACGCGCTGGTCCGTGAGGTACGGGACCTGGGCGGTACGCCCGTCGCCGCGAGCGCGGCGTACGCGCTGCCGTTCGCCGTCACGGACCCGGCGACGGCCGTACGACTCGCCGCCGAGCTGGAGGAGCGGGTCGCCGACGTCTACTCCGACCTGGTCCGGGCGTCCTCGGGCGGGCGGCGCGGCTCGGCGGCCGGGGCGCTGCGGGAGGCCGCGGTGCGGGCGGTGCGCTGGAGCGGGGAGAGCGTAGCCTTCCCTGGGCTCGCCGAGCGGGCGGGTACCGGGGCCGGTACCGGGGCTGCGGCCAGTGAGTCGGCCTCGCCCTCGGCCTCGGCTGCTCTCTAGAGGTGGAAAGGAACGACTCGCGTATGGCTTTCGAACCGCCGCGGCGCCTGGTGAGGGCGCTCGGTGAGACGGCGCCGGACGGTGACGAGTGGCTGGAGAAGCTGCCGGGCACGGTGGAACAGGCCGTCGCGCTACGCGAGTTGACCGTGGAACGGGTACAGGTGCCGGGCGGCCGCAGCAGTGTGGTGCTGCTGGTGCGGCGGGCGGACGACACGCCTGCCGTGCTGAAGCTGGCGCCGCGGCGGGCCCGGCCGGAGAGCGAGGCGGTGGCGCTGGCGCACTGGGGCGGGCTCGGTGCGGTGCAGGTGCTGGAGGCCGACGGGGCCGCCGGGGTGCTGCTGCTGGAGCGGCTGCATCCGGAGGTGTCGGTGCGGTCGCTGCCCGAGGCCAAGGCGCTGCTGGAGGCGGCGGGGACGCTTCGCCGGCTCTGGGTGCGGCCCCCCGAGGAGCACGTCTTCGAGACCGTGGCCGAGCGGACGGAGCGGCAGGCCACGGCGATGGCCTGGGCGGCCGGCGACACCGAGCTGGCGCCGCTGGTGACGGCGGCGGTCGCGGCCCGGGAGGAGTTGCTGGCCGCGCCGCCCGAGCAGCGGCTGCTGCACGGCACGTTCCGGCAGAGCAAGGTGCTGGCCGGGGAGCGGATGCCGTGGCTGGCGGTGGGGCCGGATCCGGTGGTCGGGGAGTGCGCGTTCGATCTGGCGCGGCTGGTGCGGGACCGGGTGGAGGACCTGATCGCGTCGCCCTCCGGGGCGTCCATCACCCGGCGGCGGATCAAGCGGCTCGCGGAGTCCCTGGAGGTCGACCAGGAACGGCTGCGGGGATGGACGCTGTTCCGGGCGGTGGAGTCGGGGGTGCGGGCGCTCCGGGTGGGGCGGCCGGGGGATGCGGAGCTGTTGCTCGAGTTCGCCGGGTGGGTTTGACGTTCCCGGCTGCGGGTGCGTTGTGGCTGGTCGCGCAGTTCCCCGCGCCCCTTTCGGGGCGTTCAGCCTTCCCTCAGTTTCAAGGCCAGGACCGGGCAGTCGGCCGCTGCTCTGCGGGCTCGCTTCCTCGTGCGGGGCGGGACGGGGCGGCCGTCGACCAGGGGGTAGCCCCACTCGTCCAGGGTGATGTGTTCCGGGAGGAGTTCCGCGCACAGGCCGTGGCCCTGGCAGGACGTCCAGTCGATGTCTATGTGCTGGTCCATGTCAGATCTCTTCGGTGGGTACGGGGAGCACCGGGGTGCGGTCGGTCGCGGTGCAGTGGCCGTGGGCGTGGGCGTCGAGCTCGGTCGTGAACGTGGTGAGGGCGCTGCGGACCAGGCGGATCGTGCCGTCGGGGTGGTGGCAGGCGCCGCGGCCCTCGACCAGACCCGCCCAGCGGGAGATGTCCGTGCGGGCGGTGCCCTGGGGGCCCGGCACGGCCAGGGTCTGGAAGGCCGCGGCCATCCGCGGGAGGCCGTTGAGGCAGGGGCCGCACTGGCCTGCCGACTGGAGCGCCAAGTAGCGCAGGACCCGGGCGGTCTCGGTGAGGCCGCAGCGGTCGGCGGGGAGGGCTGCCAGCACGCCCGCGCCCAGGTAGGAGCTGGCGAGGGGGACTTGGGCGGCCTCGGCGGCCGGGATCCAGGTGCCGTGGTAGCCGCCGACCAGGGCCGCGGACGCGCCCTCCAGAGGCAGGAGCCGGCCGACGGGCATGCCGAACGGGGCTTCCACGACCCGGACTTCGCGGCCCGGCACGTGCAGGGTGCACAGGGTGCTGCCGGGTTCGCCAGGGGTGCCTGCCGAACGGAACCAGTCGGCGCCGTAGCGGGCGACCAGGGCCAGATGGGCCAGGGTCTCGACGTTCTGGACCAGGGTGGGGGCGCGGCGCACCCCGCGTTCACGGACCGGCGGGACCGGGTGGGCGGGGCGGGCGGGGCCGCCGGAGAGGTACTGGACGAGGGCCGAGGCCTGGCCGGAGAGGAAGCGGGCGGGCAGGCGTACGACCTGTACCCGTACCGGGTCGCGGCGCTGGGCGAGGGCCGACTCCAGGTAGGAGGCGCCCTCCTCGACCGCGAGGTACGCCTCCGCCGCGCCGACCGCCTCGGCCGCCAACTGGAGCCCGTCCAGGACCAGATGGGGCGAGAGTCGGAGCAGGGTCCGGTCCTTCCGGCTGGCCGGCTCGCTCTCCGCGCCGTTGGCGACGACGATCGGCGCGCGCTCGGTACGGCGGGCCGAGTCGGTGACCGCGACGAACTTCCGGTAGGCCGGGAAGCCCGCGCCGCCGCGTCCGGTGAGGCCGGACTCGGCCAGGGTGCGCAGCAGGGCCGCCGGATCGCCGTACCCGAGCGGGCCGTAGCGCTGTTCGTGCGTGGTGAGGTCGGCCGGGGTGCCGCCCGGGGCCAGCAGGCGCGGGGACATGTAGACGTCGGTGAAGAGCGTGGTCATCAGTGGGCCCCTTCGGTGTGCAGCAGTGCGGCGGGGGTCTGGCGGGCGGCGCGGACGGCCTGCGCGGTGCGCAGGGCGAAGGCGGTGATCACCGTCGCCACGCAGGCCACGGTCAGCCAGGTCATCCAGTCGGTGCCGGCGTCCGTGCCGATGCCGATGCCGTGGACCAGGGCGACGGGCCAGGAGGCGTACGCCAGCCAGTGCACGGCCCGCCAGGTGCGGTGGCCGAGGCGGTCCCGCAGGAGGCTGGTGAGCAGGACCGCGAGCATCAGGTCCAGGGCGACCGTGCCGAGGCCGAGCCAGAGCGGCTGGTAGTCGGAGACGAAGGGGACCAGGGCGTCGAGCGGACCGATGTCCACATAGCCGTCGACGACCGCCGTGGTGATGTGCAGGGCCAGGAAGGCCGTGGCGGAGAGGGACAGGCTGCGGTGCAGGGCGACCGTGCCGAAGCGGGGCAGGCCGGGGAGCCGGGTGCGCAGCCGGACGGCGATGCCGAGGAGGACGACGACCGTGAAGAGGGCCAGGCAGACGGCGCCGGTGGCGCGGTTGGCGTACCAGAGGGTCTCCGAGGTCATGCCGCGGCCTCCAGCGGCACCGCGGGGGCCGGCCAGCCGGGCGTGGTGACGACCGTGCCGCGGTGGGTCACCAGGCGGGCGGGCAGGCCCAGACGGGTCAGCCAGCGTTCCGCGCCCGCACCCTTGACCAGGGCCGCCGTGGTCGCCGCGTTGGCGTCGGCGCAGGTACCGGCGGCGACCGAGACCGTACGCCACGGGGAGCGGACCGGCAGCCCGGTGCGCGGGTCGACGATGTGGTGGAGGTCGTAGCCGCCGCGCCGCCAGCGGCGGGCGCCGGTGCCGGAGGTGGCGAGACCGCCGGAACGCAGGCCGACGGTGTCGTACGACCCCTGCGCGGGCGCCTCGTCCACCGGTCCGGTGATGTCCTGGACGCGGATCTGCCAGCCGCCCGCCGGAGGCGCGCCGGCCACGGCGGTGTCGCCGCCGAGGCTCACCAGCACTCCGCAGCCGGCGGCCCGCGCCAGCATCGTCGCGGCCCGGTCGGCGGCCCAGGCCTTGGCGGTGGCGCCCAGGTCGAGGCGGACGCCCTCGGGAACGGTGACCGTGCCGGTCGCGCGGTCGAGGGTGACCCTGCGCCAGCCGGGGGCGCGGCGCACCCGCAGGGAGACCGGACGGTCGTCCTCGCGGACCAGGGTGAAGTCACGGTCGTAGCCGATCGCCTCCATCGCCGAGCCGACCGTGGGGTCCACCGCGCCGTCCGTCGCCTCGGCGGCGCGCAGGGCGACGCCGAGGGCTTCGGAGAGCAGCGGGCTGACCCGGACCGGGCGGCCGTGGGTGGTGTCGAGGGCGGCCAGTTCGGAGTCGGTGCGGAACCTGCTGCACGCCGCGTCGACCTCGGCGAGCTGCCGGGCGAGGAGCAGGTTGCAGGAGTCCAGCAGGGCCGGATCGGTGACGACCAGGCGGACGGTGGTGCCGAGGGCACGCCACTCGGCGGCGGCCGTCGGGCGCGGGGCGATGGTGGCGGTCATGACGCCCCCGAGGTGGAGTCGGTGGATCCGCTGCCGGAGGTGAGGCCGTCGGAGGACGACTGGAGGTCCGAGGAGGAGGAGCTGGACGAGCTCGACGAGCTGGACGAGCTGGACGTCGATGAACTTCCGCTGTCGGTACCGGACTTGGAGATGGAGCTGGAGTCGGAGCTGGCGCTCGACGTCGTACCGGTGCCGCTCGCCGCCGTCTCGGCGTCCGACTGCATCGTGCCGACCAGGGCGAACACTCCGGCCGCCGCGGCGAGCGTGACCGCCGCCGCCAGGGCCGCCGTACGCCGGGTCCCCCGGCGGACCGCCGCGACCGCGCCCCTCTCCCGCCGGTCCCCCGGCTCCCTGCCTTGCACTCTCTCGGTCATGACCGATCCCCTCCCACGTGACTCTCTGTCACGCATTACGTTCGGGTATCGGCCTGAGAGAAGTCTGTGAGGCTCCCATACGGAACGGAAGAACTGTCTGAGACCTTCCTGAAAAGCCGCGGCGGCCCCCGGTGTGTCACCGGGGGCCGCCGCGGCGGGAGTTGAGACTCAGTTCGCGCTCAGACGGGCGATCGCCTCGTCCACCGTGAGCTCCTCGCGCTCGCCCGACCTGCGGTCCTTGAGCTCCAGGACGCCCTCGGCGGAGCGGCGGCCCGCGACCAGGATCTGCGGTACGCCGATCAGCTCGGCGTCCGTGAACTTCACGCCCGGGGAGACCCCGGCCCGGTCGTCGACCAGGACCCGCAGCCCGGCCGCCCGCAGCTTCTCCGAGACGTCCAGGGCGAGTTCGGTCTGCAGGGCCTTGCCGGCCGCGACCACGTGCACGTCGGCCGGGGCGACCTCGCGCGACCAGACCAGGCCGTGCTCGTCGGCGGTCTGCTCGGCGAGGGCGGCGACGGCTCGGGAGACGCCGATGCCGTAGGAACCCATGGTGACGCGGACCGGCTTGCCGTTCTGGCCGAGGACGTCGAGCTTGAGGGCGTCGGCGTACTTGCGGCCCAGCTGGAAGATGTGGCCGATCTCGATGGCGCGGTCCAGCTTCAGGCCGGTGCCGCACTTCGGGCAGGGGTCGCCCTCCTGCACGACGACGACGTCGACGAACTCGTCCACCTCGAAGTCACGGCCGGACACCACGTTCCTGGCGTGCGTGCCCGCCTTGTTGGCGCCGGTGATCCAGGCGGTGCCGGGGGCCACCCGCGGGTCGGCGATGTACTTCACCTTCTCGCCCAGGCCCTGCGGGCCGACGTAGCCGCGGACCAGGTCGGGACGGCCCGCGAAGTCGGACTCGGTGACCAGCTCGACGGCGGCCGGGGCGAAGTGCGCCTCGACCTTGTCCAGGTCGACCTCGCGGTCACCCGGGACACCGACGGCCACGATCTCGCCGTCGACCTTCACCAGCAGGTTCTTCAGGGTGTCGGAGGCCTGGACACCGAGGTAGGCGGCGAGGGTCTCGATGGTCGGCGTGTCCGGGGTCGGGATCTCCTCCAGCGCGGGCACGCCGGTGGCGTCGACCGGCTTCAGCGTGTAGGTGATCGCCTCGGTGTTGGCCGCGAAGTCGCAGTTCGGGCAGTCGGCGAAGGTGTCCTCGCCGGCCTCGGCCGGGGCCAGGAACTCCTCCGACTTCGAGCCGCCCATGGCACCGGCGGTGGCGGCGCAGATGCGGTAGTCGAGGCCGAGGCGCTCGAAGATCCGCTGGTAGGCCTGGCGGTGCAGGGCGTAGGAGTGGGCGAGGCCGTCGTCGTCCAGGTCGAAGGAGTAGGAGTCCTTCATCAGGAACTCGCGGCCGCGCAGGATGCCGGCGCGCGGACGGGCCTCGTCCCGGTACTTGCTCTGGATCTGGTAGAGGATGACCGGCAGGTCCTTGTACGAGGACGCCTGGTCCTTCACCAGCAGGGTGAAGATCTCCTCGTGGGTGGGGCCGAGCAGGTAGTCGCCGCCCCTGCGGTCCTGGAGGCGGAACAGCTCGGCGCCGTACTCCTCCCAGCGGCCGGTCGCCTCGTACGGCTCCCGGGGCAGAAGGGCCGGGAGCAGCACCTCCTGGGCGCCGATCGCGTCCATCTCCTCGCGGACGATCCGCTCGATGTTGGACAGCACCTTCAGGCCGAGCGGCAGCCAGGACCAGATACCGGCCGCCGTGCGGCGGACGTAACCGGCGCGGACGAGGAGCTTGTGGCTGAGGACCTCGGCGTCCGCCGGGTCGTCACGCAGCGTCTTCGCCATCAACTGGGACATGCGTTGGACCGGTGCGTTCGCCATGGTTCTCGTACTCCTGCCGGAAAAGGTTGATGGCTAGGAGGTTAGCCGGGCTCGCTGTGCCGGTGGAAATCGGTTAACGACGACGGCCTACTTGCGGCGCAGCGGCAGCGGTGCGCCCATCACGGCGTACGGCTTCGGGGCGCTGGGGAAGAGCACCCGGCGGGCCAGGTCGGCGTAGCCGAGGGAGTGGTAGAGGCCGCGGGCCGGGCTGTCGGTGTCGATCGCGGAGAGGATCGAGCGCGGCTCGGCGGCGCCGTCGGTGATGAGCGTGATCAGGCGGCGGCCGATGCCACGGTTCTGGTGGTGCGGGTGCACGTGCAGTTCGGTGATCACGAAGGAGTCGTCGAGCCAGTCGGCGTTGCCCAGGGCGCTGAGGTAGGGCTCCACGACGGTGGACCACCAGTGCGTGCGGGAGTTCGGCATGCCGTAGACGAACCCGACGAGCAGGCCTTCGGACGTGGCGCCGAGCGCCCTGGCACCGGGGTACTGCATGTGGCGGAGGACGATCTGCCGGCGGACCGCCACCTCGTCGGGGCCGAGGCCGAATGCGATGGCCTGGACCGCGAGGGCCTCGTCTACGTGGGAAGGGAGGTCCAGGGGGCCGATCACGAGGTCCATGTGGGGAGGGTACAGCGGGCGGAGCGTCGTCGTCCGGGTGCAGGTGGGTTGCGGATGCCCGCGTGGTTCCCCGCGCCCCTGCCGGGGCGCCGCCCTGGCGCCTGTCGGCGGAAACCGTCGGCAGGAACCTCAGAACAGCACGCTCATGAAGGCGCCGACCTCCTGGAAGCCCACTCGCAGGTACGCCCGTCGCGCCGCCGTGTTGAAGTCGTTGACGTACAGGCTCACCACGGGGGCCACGTCGGCGAGCGCGTAGCGCAGGACCGCCGCCATTCCGGGGGCCGCCAGGCCCATGCCCCGGTACTCGGGGGCGACCCACACGCCCTGGATCTGGCAGGCCGAGGTCGTGGCCGCGCCGATCTCGGCCTTGAAGACGACCTTGCCGTCGTCGTCGAGCCGCGCGAACGAGCGGCCGGAGCCGACGAGTTCGGCGACCCTCGCCTGGTAGAGGAGGCCGCCGTCGCCGGCCAGCGGGGAGACGCCCACCTCCTCGGTGAACATCGCCACGCAGGCCGGCATGATCGCCTCCATCTCGTCCTTGCGGATGCGACGGACGTACGGATCCGGGGCGATGCCGGCGGGCATCCGGTCGGCCACCATCAGCGGCTGGTGGCCGCGCACCTCGCGGGCCGGGCCCCAGTGCGGTTCCAGGAGGCGCCACAGCTGGGCGGTGGCCTCGGCGGGGCCGACGATCGAGGAGCAGCGGCGGCCGGCCCGGCGGGCCCGGTCGGCGAAGGCGCGGACCGCGCGCGGGGTGGCGCAGATCGGGACGAGGTTGGCGCCGGCGTAGCAGAGGGACGTGAGCATGCCGTCCTCGTACCAGCCCCACATCTCGCCGCCGAGGCGCCAGGGGTCGAGGCCGGCGATCTGGACGCGGGAGGTCACGAAGGCGTTCGTGACCGGCTCGCGGTCGAGTACGGCGAGCGCGGCGTCCAGGTCACTCGGTTCGAGCACCCGTGAGGTGGTCTGCGTCAACACGTGCGGGGCCTCACGCTGGGGGTTGCTGATCTCCGCACTGTACCTGCGGAAGCCTGGCCGTGCCGCCCCGTGTGCGGTGAAGTGGCCGCGAGCTGGGGCTGCCGTCCCTGGGGGCTGCGCCCCCGGACCCCCGCTTCGGCCTCCGGCCTCGTCCTCAAAGGCCGGACGGGCTGAACTACTCAGCCCCTCCGGCCTTTGAGGAGCGGGGTCCAGGGGCGGAGCCCCTGGCGGGGTCGAAGGGGCGGCGCCCCTTCAGGACGGGACGGGTAGGGGCGGCGGGGGCGAGAAAACCTGCCCCCGAGCCGGTCTCAGCCCGCCACCGACACCGACGGCTCCCCCGACTCCATGCCCGCCGCCTCCATCTGCTCGGCCAGCTTCATGGCCTCCTCGATGAGGGTCTCGACGATCTTGGACTCGGGGACCGTCTTGATGACCTCGCCCTTGACGAAGATCTGGCCCTTGCCGTTGCCGGAGGCGACGCCGAGGTCGGCCTCGCGGGCCTCGCCGGGGCCGTTGACCACGCAGCCCATGACGGCGACGCGGAGGGGGACCTCCATCCCGGTGAGACCGGCGGTGACCTCTTCGGCGAGCTTGTAGACGTCGACCTGGGCACGGCCGCACGACGGGCAGGAGACGATCTCCAGGCCGCGCTGCTTGAGGTTCAGGGACTCCAGGATCTGGTTGCCGACCTTGACCTCCTCGACCGGAGGGGCCGACAGGGAGACGCGGATCGTGTCGCCGATGCCCTGGGAGAGGAGCGCGCCGAAGGCGACGGCCGACTTGATCGTGCCCTGGAACGCCGGGCCCGCCTCGGTGACGCCGAGGTGGAGCGGGTACTCGCACTGGGCGGCCAGCTGCCGGTACGCCTCGATCATCACGACCGGGTCGTTGTGCTTGACGGAGATCTTGATCTCGCGGAAGTCGTGCTCCTCGAAGAGGGACGCCTCCCACAGGGCCGACTCGACCAGGGCCTCGGGGGTCGCCTTGCCGTACTTCTGGAGCAGCCGGCGGTCCAGGGAACCGGCGTTGACGCCGATGCGGATCGGGGTGCCGTGGTCCTTGGCGGCCCGCGCGATCTCCTTGACCTTGTCGTCGAACTGCTTGATGTTGCCCGGGTTGACGCGGACGGCGGCGCAGCCGGCCTCGATCGCGGCGAAGACGTACTTCGGCTGGAAGTGGATGTCCGCGATGACCGGGATCTGCGACTTCTTCGCGATGACGGCGAGCGCGTCGGCGTCGTCCTGGGTGGGGCAGGCCACCCGCACGATCTGGCAGCCGGACGCGGTCAGCTCGGCGATCTGCTGGAGGGTGGCGCCGATGTCGGACGTACGGGTGGTGGTCATCGACTGGACCGAGACCGGGGCGTCTCCGCCGACCGCGACGGAGCCGACCTGGATCTGCCGGCTCTTCCGGCGCTCGGCGAGCTTGGTCGGAACGGACGGCATGCCGAGAGAAATCGCAGTCATCTGCTGTGCAACCCCAAGTCGTGGATCTAGGTCCAGGTCCCGTCCGAAGCGGGTTCCAGGCTTCGAGATTACGGCACCGGCACAGGACCGAGCACATCCCCCATCCGTAAACCCACTCGATGGAAGCGGCCCCGAACAGAGTGTTCCGAGCCGCGTCGAACATCTTGTGGCTACGAGGTTTTCCCGGAATGAACCACGTCAGGCGCGCCTTGGACGCTCGGGAGGACTTGGCCATCGAGGCTCGTGCGGATGGTCAGTGCGGGGCCCGCCTCGTAGCTCAGGACCGGCGTGCCCTTCCCCTCCTCGTCGAGGAGCTTGACGATGTCCGGCCACACACCATCGGCCAACCATGTCCGTTGCCTGCAACGCACCTTCTCGGGGTTGCCGAATCGCTCTGGAAGGTCACGCCCCTCTCTGTGCCGAAAATCCGGGTCCACGATGTCGACACGCACCTTGAGCGACTCCAGCAGGCCACGCTGCTCGGAGGACGAAAGGGACCGGATGTCCGGAGCGGCCGCTCCCAGTACTGACGTAAGCCGGGCGGCCCAGTCGACTCGGTCCTCCAGCTCCGCCAGCCAGTCCCGCGCATGGGCCAGGATCCGTTCGAAGGCCTCTTGCTCCGCTTCGAGCTGCCGCATCGCTGCAGCGATGGCACGGCTGTGCTGTTCCTGGCGCCCTGATCCGTCGATTTCTTCCGCGCACTGCGCAATAAGCAGTTCCAGCGACCTCACTCGCACAGGGTGTCGGATCAACTGCGTTTGCGCCTGGGAGGAGGCTGGCGGCATCGGCCGACTGTGCCGCGGCATCGAAGCCGGCAAGACGTTCACCTGCCGCGCCACCTGCTCCTCTGCGTGATCGGCTCGCAGGAAGGGGCAGCCGCAGCGCGAAGCCGCGTTCCACCCCGAACAGCGATACGTCCGGACCCCGTCTTCGCTCCGGAAGCAACCGACGTAAGGCCGTCCGCATGACCCATGGATTCGCCCGGTGAGCGGGATCAACACACTCTCACCATGCAAAGGTCGCCCGTCGTTGCCGAGGCGGGTGCAGTGGCCGCCCCACTGCTGATCAGGGCGCCGAAAGACGGCCTCCCCGACAAACGCCGCGCTCTGCAAGCGTCGGTGAAGGTTCACCCTTGTCCAGCGCTTGCCGCTTCGGGTGGGAATCGCGCGTCCGTTCAGTTCCTCGGCGATGTCCATCAGCGTGCGGCCACCCTCGATCACAAGATCGACCAGGAGCAGCACCACAGCCGCTTCGGCCGGGTCGACTTCGAGAGTCGACCCGAAAGCGCCCTTCCCGCTGATTCTGTAGCCGTAGGGGGCCGGGCCACCCGGCCAGCCGCCATCAAGCGCCTTGAGTTGCCGACCCGCCTGGGTGCGGGCGACGATCCGGCGGTAGTCCGCCTCTACTGCCTGCGCCAGCCGGTCGATGGTGAGCCATCTTTCGAGGCCGGCGTCTTCGATCTGCCAGATGCGGCGCCAGACGGCGGACTCCGTTCGGCCCAGACGGTCGAGACGATGCACGAGAACGAGGTCCACGCGGCCTTCGCCGATTTCCACGAGCAGTTCGTCGAGCCGAGGCCGAGAGTCCGTGCTCCGCCGTCGAGACCCGCATGTACGCGGCGACAGCGAGGGGCACGGCGTCTCCGGCCTTGTCTTCTGCGCACAGTCCCTTCGAGACTGGCCAGACCCCAGGGTGTTGGCGCACTGCCGGGGTCACCCATGAACAACAAGAACGTACGAAGTTCGCACATGCATCGTGAGCGCAATCCGCACCCTTCACCCGTACGGGCCACACGAGCGAGGGGCGCGGCATCACTGCACTATGACAAGAAATGACCATTTCTCAGCTGATCTTGACCGGGTTGACTACATCAGCGACTAGGACCAAGAGGGTAAAGCAGACGAAGATCCCCGCCACCACATAAGCCACCGGCATCAGCTTCGCCACGTCGAAGGGGCCGGGGTCCGGGCGGCGGAGCAGCTTGGCGAGGCTTCGGCGCAGCGACTCCCACAGGGCGCCCGCGATGTGGCCGCCGTCCAGCGGCAGCAGCGGGAGCATGTTGAAGAGGAACAGGGAGAGGTTGAAGCCGGCCACCAGCATCAGGGCCATGGCCAGCTGCTCGGTGGGCGGGATGTCCAGGGTGAAGATCTCGCCGCCGACCCGTGCCGCGCCGACCACGCCCATCGGGGAGTCCGGCTGGCGGGGGGCGCCGTCGAAGGCCGAGTCCCACAGGGCCGGGATCTTGCCGGGCAGGCCCGCGATGGAGTCGACGGCCTCGCCGAGGCGGTCGCCCATCCAGGTCACCGAGTCGCCGAAGTCCTGGCGGACGATGCCGGTGGCGGCGCTGAAGCCGAGGAAGCCCGCGGTGACGTACTGGCCCGTGACGATCTGGCCGCTGGAGTCCTTCTTGGCGACCTGGTTGGTGGCGATCTTCGCGTGCAGGGTGACGTCCTGCCCCTTGCGGTCGACGACGATCGCGACCTCCTTGCCGGGGGCGGACCGGATCAGGTCGGAGAGCTGGTTCCAGCTCGACGTCTGCACGCCGTTGAAGGAGAGGATCTTGTCGCCCGCCTTGAGGCCCGCCGCGGCGGCGGGCGAGGAGGCGTCGGTCTTCTTGCAGGTGTCGCGGTTCTCGCTCTGCGCGATCACGCACTGGGAGACCGAGCTGACCGTGGTGGTCTGCTGGCTGATGCCGAAGCCCATCAGGACCGTGAGGAACAGGGCCACCGCGAGGATCAGGTTCATGAAGGGGCCCGCGAACATCACGATCACGCGCTTCCAGGGGGCGCGCGTGTAGAAGAGGCGGGACTCGTCGCCGGGCTGGAGCTCCTCGAAGGCGGCCGAGCGGGCGTCCTCGATCATGCTGCGCCAGGGCGAGGTGGAGCGGGCGGTGACCCGGCCGTCGGCGCCCGGCGGGAACATGCCGATCATGCGGATGTAGCCGCCCAGCGGGACGGCCTTGATGCCGTACTCCGTGTCGCCCTTGTGCCGCGACCAGATGGTCGGGCCGAAGCCGACCATGTACTGCGGGACGCGGATGCCGAAGAGCTTGGCGGTGGAAAGATGCCCCAGCTCGTGCCAGGCGATCGAGACCAGCAGGCCGATCACGAAGACGACTATGCCGAGGATCATCATCAGGGCTGTCATGCACGCGCCTCCGCGGTCGCCTTCTGCGCTGTCAGTTCCCGGGCCCGGATCCGTGCCCAGGTCTCCGCTTCGAGTACGTCCGGCACGGTCAGTGAAGTTCCCGTACGAGGGGTGCCGTGTTCCTCGACCACTCGTGTCACGGTCTCCATGATGCCGTTGAAGGGCAGCAGACCGGCACGGAAGGCTTCGACGCACTCCTCGTTGGCCGCATTGAACACCGCCGGCGCCGTGCCCGCGAGCTCACCGACGTGCCTGGCCAGGTTCACCGACGGGAAGGCCTCGTTGTCCACCGGGAAGAACTCCCAGGTGGAGGCCTTGCTCCAGTCGAAGGCGGGCGCCGCGTCCGGAACCCGTTCGGGCCAGCCGAGACCGATGGCGATCGGCCCCCGCATGTCGGGGGGCGTCGCCTGCGCGATCGTGGATCCGTCCGTGAACTCGACCATCGAGTGGACATACGACTGCGGGTGCACGACCACCTCAATGCGGTCGAAGGGAATGTCGTAGAGGAGGTGCGCCTCGATGACTTCCAGCCCCTTGTTGACCAGGGTCGCGGAGTTGATCGTGATGACCGGCCCCATCGCCCAGGTGGGGTGGGCGAGCGCGTCCTCGACGGTGACGTGCGCCAGGTCGGCCTTCGTACGGCCGCGGAAGGGGCCGCCGGAGGCGGTCACGACCAGTTTCCGGACGTCGGCCCTCGTCCCCGCCGCCAGCGACTGGAAGAGCGCCGCGTGCTCGGAGTCGACCGGGATGATCTGGCCGGGCTTGGCCAGCGCCTTGACCAGCGGGCCGCCGACGATCAGCGACTCCTTGTTGGCGAGGGCGAGGGTGTGCCCCGCCTCCAGGGCGGCGAGGGTCGGCGCGAGGCCGATGGAGCCGGTGATGCCGTTGAGGACGGTGTGGCACTCCGCGGAGTCGGCGGCGGCGACCTGTGTGGCCGCGTCGGGGCCGGCGAGGATCTCCGGGAGCGGCTCACCGGGGCCGTAGTGCGCGATGAGCGCCTCGCGCAGCGCCGGTACGACGTCCTCGCGGGCGACCGCCACGGTGCGCACCCGCAGTCGGTGCGCCTGCTCGGCGAGGAGGGCGACCCGGCCGCCGTGGGCGGAGAGGGCGGTGACCCGGAAGCGGTCGGGGTTGCGCAGCACGAGGTCGATGGCCTGGGTGCCGATCGATCCGGTGGAGCCGAGGATCACCACGTCCTTCGGGCCGTCGCCCACGAGCGGGTCGTACACGAGGTGCGGGTCGGCGAGGGGTGCCGGACTGGCGGGACTGTCGGTCATCCCCCCATTGTTGCGGCAACCGGCGGCGCCGAGGACAGCGCGTCCCTCCCGCGGGTGCCTTATCAGCCCTTGGCGCCCTATGGAGCGGAATTCCCTTTGTGAGGTTCAGGTGAAGATCGTGTGATAACACTTCTGTCGGGCCGGCGGGGATGACCGGCCCGACCGGAAGACATCCTGGGGGGATCTCTCCATGCGTACTCCGCGCATACGCGCCGCCGTGCCCGCGCTCGCGGGCGCCGTTCTGCTCACCGGCACCCTGCTCAGCACCCCGGCCCAGGCGGCCGGCGGCGTGACCGTCTACCACGTCTGGTTCGACAGTCCGGGCAGCGACAACCGCTCCAACGCCAGTCTCAACGCCGAGTGGGTGCAGATCAAGAACACCGGCGGCTCGGCCGTCTCGCTCAAGGGGTGGGTCCTCAAGGACGTCTCCAACCACCGCTACGTCTTCAAGAGCGTCAAGATCGGCGCCCACAAGACGATGAAGGTGCACACCGGAAGCGGCACGGACACCGCGTCGAACAAGTACCAGAACCGCCGCGCGTACGTGTGGAACAACACCAGCGACACGGCGACGCTGACCAAGGCGAGCGGCGCCAAGGTCGACTCCTGCTCCTGGACGACGCGGGACCCGAGCGACAAGTACTGCTGAGTCGCCGCTTCAGCAGTACCTGCCCGAGCGGCCTCACCCAGGAGGCGTCACTTGAAGGGGCGCCGGACGTTGTCCCGCTGCGACGGTCCGGGGGTCGCGTCGGCGATCCACGGGCCCTCGCCCGAGGGGTCGACGATCCCCTGCTCCAGCCATGCGAAGGAACCGCCGAGCACGCCCTTGACGACCTTGCGGTCCAGGTCGTCGGTGTTCGACCAGAGGCGGTTGAACAGCTCGTCGACGCGGATGCGGGCCTGCCGGCAGAACGCGTCGGCGAGCAGGTAGGCCTCGCGTCCGTGGTCGCCCTGGCGGCGCAGCAGTTCGGCGCGCACGCAGGCCGCGCTCATCGCGAACAGCTCGGCGCCGATGTCCACGACCCGGCCCAGGAAGCCCTGCTTGGTCTCCATCCGGCCCTGCCAGCGGGACATGGCGTAGAAGGTGGACCGGGCCAGCTTGCGGGAGTGCCGCTCGACGTAGCGCAGGTGCGGGGCGAGATCCACGCCGTGCCTGAAGTCGCCGTACGACGTGGGGAGCTGGCCCGGTCCCGCGACCAGCTTCGGCAGCCACTTGGCGTAGAAGACGCCCGCGTTGGCGCCCGCCCGCGCCTTGTCCTGGAGGGACTTGTCGGGGTCGATGAGGTCGCCGGCGACCGAGAGGTGGGCGTCGACGGCCTCGCGGGCGATCAGCAGGTGCATGATCTCCGTGGAGCCCTCGAAGATGCGGTTGATGCGCAGGTCGCGCAGGAGCTGCTCGGCGGGGACGGCGCGTTCGCCGCGGGCGGCCAGCGACTCGGCCGTCTCGAAGCCGCGGCCGCCGCGGATCTGGACCAGCTCGTCCGCCATCAGGCAGGCCATCTCGGAGCCGTAGAGCTTGGCGAGGGCGGCCTCGATACGGATGTCGTTGCGGTTCTCGTCGGCCATCTGGGAGGACAGGTCGACGACCGCCTCCAGGGCGAAGGTGGTCGCCGCGATGAAACTGATCTTGGAGCCGACCGCCTCGTGCAGCGCGACCGGCTTGCCCCACTGCTCGCGGACCGACGACCACTCGCGGGCGATCTTCAGGCACCACTTGCCGGCGCCCACGCACATCGCAGGCAGGGAGAGGCGGCCGGTGTTGAGGGTGGTGAGGGCGATCTTGAGGCCCGCGCCCTCGGCGCCGATGCGGTTGGCGGCCGGGACCCGGACCTGGTGGAAGCGGGTGACGCCGTTCTCGATGCCGCGCAGGCCCATGAAGGCGTTGCGGTTCTCGACGGTGATGCCCGGCGAGTCCGCCTCGACGACGAAGGCGGTGATACCGCCCTTGTTGCCCTCGGTCTTCGGGACGCGGGCCATGACGACCAGGAGGTCGGCGACCACGCCGTTGGTGGTCCAGAGCTTCACCCCGTCGAGGACGTAGTCGTCCCCGTCCGGTACGGCGGTGGTGGCGAGGCGTGCCGGGTCCGAGCCGACGTCGGGCTCGGTGAGCAGGAACGCCGAGATGTCGGTGCGGGCGCAGCGGGGCAGGAAGGCGTCCTTCTGCTGCTGGGTGCCGAAGATCTTCAGCGGCTGCGGCACGCCGATCGACTGGTGGGCGGAGAGCAGTGCGCCGACCGCCGGGTTGGCGGAGCCGACCAGGGACAGGGCCCGGTTGTAGTAGACCTGGGTGAGGCCGAGGCCGCCGTACTTGGTGTCGATCTTCATGCCGAGGGCGCCGAGCTCCTTGAGGCCGGCGATCACCTCGTCCGGGATGCGCGCCTCGCGCTCGATGAGCGCCGAGTCGATCTTCGTCTCGCAGAACTCGTGGAGCCGGCCGAGGAACTCCTCGCCGCGCCGCACGTCCTCGTCCGCGGGGAGCGGATGGGGGTGGATGAGGTCGAGCCGGAAGCGCCCGAGGAACAGCTCCTTGGCGAAGCTCGGCTTGCGCCAGTCCTGTTCCCGGGCGGCCTCCGCCACCTGGCGGGCCTCCCGCTCGGTGACGGTGGGTTTCTTGGCGGTGGGGGCGGACATTGAGGCTCACCTCGCCACAAAAGGGGTTTTTGGGACCGTTCGTTACCGACCAGTGCTACTGGATCGTTGGTACCTGAAACGGGCCGCCCCCACCAGTCCTCGCGGTCCGATCGGCTGACGGGCCGGCCGGCGCGACACCCTTCTCAGCCGATCGTGACGCGCTTCTCAGCCGATGTCGACCGAGTACGACCTGGTGTCCAGCCGTCCCGAGCCCTTGAAGACCTCGGTGCCGGCCTCGATGCCGGAGAGGTACTTGTCGTTGCTCAGCAGCTTGCGGCGGACCAGGGCCTGGGTGAAGTCGTCGATGTTCAGCGTGGCGCCGGTGGTGTTGGCGCGGCGCACGAAGGAGTAGACGTTCCAGCCGATGTCTCCCCGGTAGATGTCCCACATCGCGCCGCCGAGGCTGACACTGCCGTACTTGGTGCCCAGCGGGCCGGCGCCGCCCTGGCGGTCGAGCCAGATCATGATCTCGTCGGTGGGCTGGTCCTGCCAGTCCGCGGTGCTCTTGGCGTGCAGCCAGAGGTCGTAGGCCACGTCCAGGGTCCCGGGGTCGGTGCTGAGCGAGAAGTTCCACCTGGTGGTGACCTTCCTGCGGTCGCCGACCCGGATCGGCAGGCCGGTGGCCGCCTTGTCGGCCTTCCAGCCCCAGTGCCAGCCGAGGACCGTGGCGGCGTACGACTTGACGTCCGCGTCCGTGCCCTTGCTGTTGTTCGCCCAGGTGTACGACGTCCCCCAGGAGATCGTCGAGCCCGTCGCGGAGTCGCCCCAGACGCACTGGGTGCCGGTGCCCTTGTCCTGACCCCAGAGGTTGTTGTTCAGGTAATACTTGCCGAGCGTGACGGTGTCGAAGGCGGCGCACTTCCTGCTCGGCTCGCCGGCCTGCGCCACGGTGACACCCGCGGCGACGGCGAGCGCGGCCGAGGCGGCCAGCAGCGTCTTCGCCGTCCTGGACAGGCGCGGTCTGCGGTGTTGCATCGAGGGGTCCTTCCGGGGGACGGTTCGTGGTACGACCCGTCGGACGGCCGTACGACCTCTTGGTGGCCGCCGCCCCCTGGAAAGGTTGCCGAGGCCGCCTCGGCAATTCGCTGTCGAAGCGCTTCGACAGACTATGGACACCCACCCCCACTGAAGCTACTGTCGAACCACCCTCACTCGCCCTTGTCAGCAATGCGCACTGTCGAAGCGCTTCACAAACTTGGAGAGCTGGATGGTCACCCTCGCCGAGGTCGCCCAGCACGCCGGAGTCTCGGCGAGCACGGTGAGCTATGTCCTCAGCGGCAAGCGGTCCATCTCCACCACCACCCGGCAGCGGGTCGAGCAGAGCATCCGGGAGCTGGGCTACCACCCGAACGCGGGCGCCCGCGCCCTGGCCAGCAGCCGGTCGAACATCATCGCGCTGATGATCCCGCTGCGTACGGACATGTACGTACCGGTGATGATGGAGATCGCGATCGCGGTGGCCACCACGGCCCGCCTGCACGGCTACGACGTGCTGCTGCTCACCGGCGAGGAAGGTCCGGACGCGGTGCGCCGGGTCACCGGCAGCGGGCTCGCCGACGCCATGATCCTGATGGACGTGGAGCTGGAGGACGAGCGGCTGCCGCTGCTCAGGCAGACCGACCAGCCCTCCGTGCTCATCGGTCTGCCCGCCACCACCTCCGGGCTGACCTGCGTCGATCTCGACTTCGGGGCGACCGGGGCGCTGTGTGTGGAGCACCTCGCGAAGCTCGGTCACCGTGACATCGCTGTCATCGGCGAGGCTCCGGCCGTCTACGAACGGCACACCGGCTTCGCCGAGCGCACCCTGGACGGACTCCGCTCCCGGGCCCGGGAGCTGGGCCTTCGGGTGCTGCACCGGCCGTGCGAGGGCGGGTACGACGCGATGACCGTCACGCTGGCCCGGATCTTCGACGAACGCCCGGGTACCACGGGCTTCGTCGTCCAGAACGAATCGGCGGTGGAGCCGCTGCTCGCGCTGCTGCGCCAGCAGGGCCGGGCCGTGCCGGAGGACGTGTCGGTGGTCGCGATCTGCCCGGACCAGGTCGCCGTCCAGGCCTCGGTACGGCTGACCTCGGTCGCCATCCCCGCACAGGAGATGGGCCGGTACGCCGTGGAACACCTGGTCGCCAAGCTGGACGGCCGGGGCGGCGACGACGTCGTACTGATCGCCCCCGAGCTGACGGTCCGGGCGAGCACGGGACCGGCGCCGGCCGGGTCCTGACCCCTCTGCGGTGCCCCGCCGTTCCGGGGCACCCCCATGTCTGCACTCATTCAGGAGCGCGCACGTGAATCAGCCTGCCGAAAACGCGTCTGCCGGGGCGCAGCCCAAGGTCAGTCTCGCGCAGTCCTCCCCCACCGTCGGGACGTTCCGTGAGCGGGACGGGGCTCTGGAGTGGAGCGGACGTCAGGAGACGTTGCGGATCGAGCCGTGGGGGCCGGACGCGGTCCGGGTGCGGGCCCGGCTCGGCGGACCGGTCCTCGACGGTCTGCCGGGGGCCCTGCTCGACGAGCCCCCGGCGACCGGATCGACCGTCAAGATCGAGGACGGCACGGGGCAGGTGACGGTCGGCGGGCTGACCGTCGAGGTGTCCGCCGAGGGCCTGGTCCGCTTCCTGCGCACCGACGACCGCTCGGAGGTGCTGGCCGAGGAGCGCGCCCACTTCTGGTGGCCCGGCTCGCGCCTGTACACCGCGGTCGGCAACGGCCACCACCGGCTGGAGCAGCGGTTCGCCGCCTACGAGGGCGAGCGGCTGTTCGGCCTGGGCCAGCACCAGCACGGGCGCCTCGACCAGAAGGGCCTGGTCCTGGACCTCGTCCAGCGCAACGCCGAGGTCTCGATCCCGGTGCTGGTCTCCAGCCGCGGCTACACGCTGCTCTGGAACAACCCGGCGATCGGCCGCGTGGAACTGGCCGGCAACGGCACCCGGTGGGTGGCCGACTCGGCCCGGCAGCTCGACTACTGGATCACCGTCGGCACCCCGGCCGACGGGCAGCGCAACTACAGCGCGGTGAGCGGCCGTTCGCCGATGCTGCCGGAATGGGCGGCGGGTTTCTGGCAGTGCAAGCTGCGCTACCGCACCCAGGACGAACTCCTCGCCGTGGCACGGGAGTACAAGCGCCGGGGCCTTCCCCTGTCGGCGATCGTCTGCGACTTCTTCCACTGGACCCACCTGGGCGACTGGAAGTTCGACCTGGCGGAGTGGCCCGACCCGGCCGCGATGGTCCGCGAACTGGACGAGCTGGGCGTCAAGCTGGTGGTGAGCGTCTGGCCGTCGGTGTCCCCGCTGAGCGAGAACCACCCGGTGATGGAGCAGCGCGGCTACTTCATCGGCACCCAGTACGGCCCGATGGCGCACGCCGACTGGCCGGACAAGGGGGTGGCGTCGACCGTGCAGGTGGCGTTCTACGACGCCACCAACCCGGAGGCCCGGGAGTTCGTGTGGTCGAAGGTCAAGGAGAACTACCTGGACCCGTACGGCATCACGGCCTTCTGGCTGGACGCCTGCGAGCCCGAGCTGAAGCCGGGCTTCCAGGAGAACCTGCGCTACTGGACGGGCCCCGGCCTGGAGGTCGGCAACAGCTACCCCGCGGAGAACTCCCGTACGTTCTACGAGGGGCTGCGCGCACACGGCGACGAGGAGATCGTCACCCTCAACCGCTCGGCGTGGGCGGGCAGTCAGCGTTACGGCGCCGCGGTGTGGTCCGGTGACGTCCCCACCGACTTCGCCGCCCTGCGCCGGCAGATCGCGGCCGGTCTCAACACCGCGCTGTCCGGCATCCCGTGGTGGAACACGGACATCGGCGGCTTCCACGGCGGCAACCCGGACGACCCGGCCTACCGCGAGGTGATGGTCCGCTGGTTCCAGTTCGGCGCGCTCTCCCCGCTGATGCGTCTGCACGGCTTCCGCGACCCGGGCATGCCGCTGGGCCCGGACATGACCGGCGGCCCGAACGAGGTGTGGTCGTACGGGACGGAGGCCGGCGCGATCCTGGAGCGGTACCTGCGGCTGCGCGAGCGCCTGAAGCCGTACGTCCTCAAGGTCATGCGGGAGGCCCACGAGCAGGGCCTGCCGGTGCTGCGGCCGCTGTTCCTGGAGTTCCCCGAGGACCAGGCGTCCTGGGCGGTCGACGACGCGTACCTCTTCGGCCGTGACCTCCTGGTGGCGCCGGTGCTGACGGCCGGCGCGACGGCCCGGACGGCGTATCTTCCGGCCGGCGCGTGGTGGACGGACGCCTGGACGGGTGAGTCGTACGAGGGCGGTACGGCGGTGACGGTGGACGCGCCGCTGGACCGTATCCCGCTGTTCCTGCGCGACGGGGCGCGGCTGCCGGTCAGGGAGTAGTCCGGCCGGATTGCGACGCCTCTCATTACCGGCCGGTAAATGTCTCAACTCGGCGGTGTGGGCCAGCAGTTGGAGGGGGTAGTCAGTATCCCCTCCGCTGTCCCCCCACGAAGGGTTCCGCCGCCGTGCCCATGGACCCGCTCCCCCTCACACTCGCCAACCTGCTCCTCGGCCCCGGCTTCCGCGCCCGGCGCGCCCCGGACCGGGCCTTCGACCGGCTGCTCGACGCGGCCGGGCCCACGGAGGACGACGAGCGGTTCACCGACGGCTTCCGTCATCTGCTGCGATGTTGGGCGGGCGCCGAACATCTCACCCCGGTCGGCTGGCTGTCCGCGCGCGGACACGTCGGCCGGCATCTCGCCAACCGGGCCCGGATCCGCCGGCTGCTCGCCGCGCACCCCGGGATCGAACGGGAGCCCGTCGAGCGACCGGTGTTCGTGGTGGGCCTGCCGCGCACCGCGACCACGCTCACCCACGGCATCCTCTCCCTCTCCGCGGACCACCGCTGCCCACTGCTCTGGGAGTTGCTCACCCCCGGCCTGGAACTCCCGCCGGAGGAGCGGGAGAAGGCGATCACGACCGCGCGACGGCTGGTCGGCGGCATCAACCTCCTCTCCCCGCGGTTCCGGCACATCCACAACCTGCGCCCGGAGGGCCCCGAGGAGTGCACCTTCGCGCTGCCGCACACGGTGATGCCGCTGTCCCAGGCGGTGATCCCCGAGTACCTGCCCTGGCACGAGACCCATGACTTCGGTGCCGACTACCGCTACCTCAAACAGATCTACCAGGTGCTCCAGTACGGCCGCCCGCGCCGCCGCTGGGTGCTGAAGTCGCCGCTGCACCTGGAGAACCTGGACGCGCTGCGCGCGGTCTTCCCGGACGCCACGATCGTGTGGACGCACCGCGATCCGGCCACCGCCGTGGCCTCGTTCTGCAGCCTGGTCGAGCACGGCATGGCGGTGAACACCCGCCCCCTCGACCTGAGTCGGATCGGTGCCACCTGGCTGGAGCTGCTGGCCCGGTCGGCCGCCCGCGGCCTCGCGTCCCGCGCCGGGATCCCCCGCGAATCCCTCGTCGACGTGCCGTACTCCTGGCTGGGTTCCGACCCGGCCGCGGGCGCCCCGAAGCTCTACGCGGCCGTCGGCGCCGCCTGGACCGAGGCCGACGCGGCCCGGCTCCCCACGGCCGTCGCCCGGCCCAGGGGCAGCCGCGTGCACAGCTACGACCTGGCCCGCTACGGCCTGAGCCGCGCGGACGTCGATGCGGCCTTCGCGGACTACAACGCGCTGCGCGCCGAGGTCGACCGGGCGTGACGACGCAAGGGGCGGCCCCGCTGGTGGCGGAGCCGCCCGGAGGCTCAACTGCTGGTGACGCTCTCGCTGTTGACGGTGAAGTCCAGACCGCCGGACGAGGACGTGATCTCGAAGCCGAACTGCAGGTCGCCGATGGTGACGTTGCCGAACCAGCCCTTGGTGTCCTTGATCCACTTCAGGATCGGCAGGATGTCGATCGTGCCGGAGGTCGAGTTGGAGCTGCGGACGAACGAGTACACGTTGTTCGAGCCGTTGTTGCCCTTGTAGACCGTCCAGGTGTTGCTGCCCAGGGTGAGGGTGCCCTGCGAGGTGCCGAGCGGCCCGACGGACCCGGTCTTGTTGACCCAGAGCATGATCTCGTTGGCGTACCCGGTGTCCCAGATGTCGTACGACGTGTTGTACGCGCCGGACGAGGGGACGGTCACGTTGTAGCTGCTGGTGAGCGACCCGAGCGAGGTGATCGTCTTGTTGATCACCTTCTTGGCGTTGGGGTAGGACTTGATGCCGCCGGTGTTGGGGTGGTTGGCGTTGACGCCCCAGTTGGTGCCGGAGTTGGCCCAGATGCACTGGCTGCCGGCGCCGGAGCCCCAGATGTTGTTGTAGAGGGTGTAGCCGTTCAGCGTGGTGTTGCCCCACTGGTCGCAGGAGCTCCAGACGGCGGCCGAGGCGGGCGCGGAGGCGAGGCCGACGGTGGCGCCGAGGGCGAGCGCGGGGGCGATCAGGGCCTTGGCGACCCTGCCGAGCGTGCGTGTTGCCATGGTGTCCCTTCCATGGGTGGGGGGAGGTGCGGGTGGCTACCACGTCCCCACGGTGAGGACGTGGTCTTCTCCGGCGACGAGGTCGAGCGGCCGACTGCCGGAGGAAGTCCACAGGTCGATGCGGAGCGACCGGTGTGGCGTGAGGACGGCCCGCGCGCCGTCGGGGGTCCAGGAGAGGTCGAGTCCGGCGCCGAAGCGGGTGCGGATGCCGGTCAGCCGGCCCCGGCTCAGGGCCGCCGGGAGCGCGGGGAGCAGGACGAGCCGGTCCGGGGCCGACTGGACGAGTGCCTCGACGAGCACGGCGGGCAGGGTGTGCGCGGCATCGGCGTTGTAGACGTCGCGGTGCGGGTAGTGGGCGCTCATCAGGGAGGCGTGGAAGAAGTCGCCCTCCAGTACCCGGGCGAGGGCGGCGGCGACCCGCTCGCCGTCGCGCAGGCGGGCGGCGACGAGGGCGTGGTGGAGGTGGCCGTGGGCCGAGTCGTTCTCGGCGCCGCGCAGTTCGAGCGCGCGGTGGGCGGCCGCCGCGAGTTCCGGGGTGTCGTACGGGGTGATCTCGTCGAGCGGCCAGACGCCGTAGAGGTGGCTGAGATGGCGGTGGTCGTAGCTGTCGTCGAGGCCGGGCCGGGCCCATTCGGCGAGCGCGCCGTCGGCGTTGACGCGGTGCGGGGGCAGCCGGTCGGCGAGGGCGCGCCAGCGGTCGGCGTCCGGGCCCGGGTGGTAGTCGGCCGCGGTGCGCAGGGCGTGCCGGGCGGCGGAGAGGTCCATCGCCGCGTTGACCGCGCCCCAGCCGGCGTTCGCGGGCCGGTTCTCGGGCGAGTAGGACGGCACGATCACGAGATGGCCGTCGGCGTCGGTGCGGGTGAGGAAGTCCTCGTAGAACCGGGCGACTTCGGCCAGTGCCGCGGCCGTACGGGGATCGCGGCCGCCGCGGGTGTCGTCGTGGTCGACGAGCGGCTTGAGCAGCCAGTCGGCGCCGGCCGTCCACAGGTGCAGGGGGTACTCACGGCTGAAGTGGTAGGACAGCCCGGACTCGCCGTCGCTGTGCGCGGGCGCGACCGCGCCGCGGGCGCCGAACACCGCGCGGGCGTTCTCCCGCCAGTCGCCGAGCTGGCGCTGGATCAGTGCGGCGCAGGCCTCGGTGACCTCGGGAAGGGCGGCGGCCGCGGCCGAGGCCGTCTGGAGGTTGACGTTGGCGTCGTTGGTGAAGGCACCGGACCAGGCGGTGTCCCAGTCACCGGTCCACAGGCCGGTCAGACGGGGCGGGTTGAGGCCCGAGGCGGAGAGCAGGTGGTAGCGGCCGGCGGCGAAGAGCCGTTCCAGGAGAGCCGGTTCGGCGGGCTTTCGCAGCAACTGGGATCCGGGAAGCGCGCGTTCGGCCGGGTCGGCGGCCAGGTCGAGGGTGACCCGGGTGTAGGCGGTGCGGTGCGGGCCGAGGTGGCGGGCGAGCAGCGCGTCGTACGAGGGCCGGCCGGTGAGCAGTTCGCCCAGTTCGCGGGCCTCGGCGGTCACGTCGAGTTCGCCGGTGTGGCGGCGGACCCGGGTGAGCAGCAGGACGGACTCGGCGCCGGTGACCCGGACGCCCGGCGGGACGAGTTCGGTGGTGCCGCCGGTGACGGCGACGAGGGTGATGCCGGTGTAGGCGCGGTCGCTGCCGGGGTAGCGGGCGCGGAGGCTGAGCAGGGCGCCCTCGGGGGTGCGCAGCGCGCCGTGGCCGACGCCCAGGCCGGGCGGGACGCCGGGGAGCCGGTGGTCGAGGGCGATGTCGAGGGCGGCGGTACCGGTGACCTGCTGCACGATCAC
This sequence comes from Streptomyces fuscichromogenes, assembly GCF_014645815.1. Classification (GTDB taxonomy): domain Bacteria; phylum Actinomycetota; class Actinomycetes; order Streptomycetales; family Streptomycetaceae; genus Streptomyces; species Streptomyces fuscichromogenes. The sequence goes on from NZ_BMML01000008.1 coordinate 54,516, forward strand.
GTCGTCGGCGCGGGAGACGAAGACCCGGCTGGTCCGGTCGGCGGTGGTGGCGGTGACCTCGCCGGTGGTGAAGTCGACGGAGCGGCGGTAGCCGTCGGGCCGGCCGTGCGGCCTGCGCAGCCGGAGCTGGAAGGCGGGGTGGAAGGGCTGGACCCACTGGAGCGGGCGGCCGTCGGTGAAGCTCTCGGCGGCGTCGGGCTCCCCGGCGAGCAGCCTGTCCTGCACGCCCGCGAGTTCGGCCGCCAGGCGGGGCGGGCGGGCGTGTTCGCCGCCGTTGGGACGGACGAGGGTGTGATGGGTGACGATGACACGGTCGTCGTCCGGATCACCGAACACGAGGACGCCGTGATGGCCGTTGCCGCTCAGGAAGGCGTCCTCCCAGCGGGCCGCGGGGGCGGGCTCCCAGGTGCCGTGGACCGGCCCGGTGGCGGTGCCGGAGGTCGCTTCGGTGGCGGTCACGGCTTGAGCACCGCCACTCCGTAGCGGCCGAGGACGGCCTCGTCCGTGACGGTCATGCCGGTCAGCAGGTCTCGATGTGTTCCCATGAAGGAGATCTTCACCTCTTCACGGCCGTGGTTGAAAAGGAACAGCAACTCGCCCCGGCGGACCGCCTCGACGCCGGCGGGCAGCCCGTCGAGCACCGGGCGCACCCCCGCGTCCGCCGCGATCCGGCCGAGCAGCTCGCGCAGCGCCTCCGGCTCCGGGAGCGTGGAGAGGTACCAGGCGCGTCCGGTGCGCAGTACGGCGGGCAGCCCGTCGAGTTCCCCGCCCCGGTAGCGCACGGTCTCCGTGACACCGGGCGCGGCCTCGATCTCCTCCGACCACAGGGTGCCGCAAAAGCCCTCGCAGGCGACGGTCTCCCCCGCGTCCAGCGGCCACCACTCGTGCAGGACGCGGATGCCGAACAGCTCGCGCAGCCGTGCGTCCATGCCGCCGGGGCGGATCCGGTCGTCCTCGTCGGCGATGCCGGTCAGGAAGCCGCTGACCAGGGTGCCGCCGCCGCGGACGTAGCCGAGGAGGTTGTCGATCGCGGTGTCGGTGAGGAGGTAGAGCTGCGGGACGACGACCAGCCGGTAGCCGGACAGGTCGTGTTCGGGGTGGGCGAAGTCGGTGGTGAGGTTCGACTCCCACAGGGCGCGGTGCCAGGCGTGCAGGACGTCGGGGAGGTCCACCTCGGTGGAGAGCCGGCCCTCGTGGGCACCGGCCCACCAGGAGTGCCAGTCATGGAGGACCGCGATGTCCGCCCTGACGTGACGTTCGGTCACCTCGGCGCCGATGGCGGCCAGTTCGGAGCCGAGCCGCTTGACCTCCTGGTAGGTACGGCCCTCCTCGCCCGCATGGCTGACCATCCCGGAGTGGAACTTCTCCGCGCCCTGTCTCGACTGCCGCCACTGGAAGTAGCAGACCGCGTCCGCGCCCCGGGCCACGGCCTGGAGGGACCACTGCCGGTTGAGGCCGCGGGGCTTGGGGTGGTTCACCCCGCGCCAGTTGACCGGTCCGGCGGCCTGCTCCATGAGCATCCAGGGGCCGTGTGCCTGGGAGCGGGTGAGGTCGTGGACGAGCGCGCCGTGCTGGGCGCCCAGCGGATCCCGTGGATCGGGATAGAGGTCGACGGAGACGACGTCCTCCTCGGCCGCCCAGCGCCAGGCGTCCTGGCCGGTCCAGAGCGGCATGAAGTTCGTGGTCACCGGGATGTGCGGGGTGTGCCGGGCGACGATGTCCCGTTCGGCGGCGTAACACTCCAGGAGCATGTCGGAGGTGAAGCGGCGGAAGTCCAGCACCTGGGTGGGGTTCTTCAGGTAGTGGGCGTCGCCCGGCGGCAGGATGCCGTCCCAGGTGTCGTAGCCCTGGCTCCAGAAGGCCGTGCCCCAGGCGGAGTTGAGGGCGTCGAGGGTGCGGTAGCGCTCGCGCAGCCAGCGGCGGAAGGCGGCGGCCGCCTCGTCGCCGTAGTCGAAGGTGCAGTACTCGTTGTTGATGTGCCACAGGGTGAGGGCGGGGTGGCCGGCGTAGCGGGCGGCGAGGTCCTCGGTGATGGCGGCGGCGTAGCGGCGGTAGGTGGCGCTGGAGTGCGAGAAGTGCTGGCGGCCGCCCCACCGCTCGGTGCGCCCGTCGGCGCCCCGGGGCAGGGTGTCCGGGTGCAGCCGCCCCAGCCACGGCGGTGGCGACGCGGTGGGGGTGGCGAGGACGACGCCGATGCCGTGCTCGTGCATCAGGTCCATGAGCCGGTCCAGCCAGCCGAAGTCCCGCTCCCCGGGGCGTGGTTCGAGTCGCGCCCAGGAGAAGACGCCCATGGTCACGGAGTTGACGCCGGCGGCCCCCATCAGCCGGACATCCTCCTGCCAGGTCTCCTCGGGCCACTGCTCGGGGTTGTAGTCGCCGCCGAAGAGGATCCGGCCGCGGGTGACGTCGCGGAGCCCCGGCGGCTTTCGTCCGGCGGTCATCGGACGGGGTCCCCGTACTGGATGCCGCGGCCGTTGGTGGCCAGGTAGACCCGGCCGTACACGCGCGGGTCCCCGGTGACGGCCTGCCCGGTCCAGCCCCACTGGTGCCGGTCGTCGTTGATCCGGGTCCAGGTCGCGGCCGCGTCGTCGGAGCGGTACACGGCGGTGTCGGCCGCCGTGGAGCCGACGAGGTAGACGGCCGGGTAACCGGCGCCGGGCGCCGCCCTGCCGAAGCCGAGGGTGTAGGCGGCCCGGCAGCTGGTGACCTCGGCGAAGGCGACGCCCCCGTCGGTGGACCGGTACAGCCCGTTCCACTTCACGCTCAGCCACAGGTCACCGGACCGGCCGGGCGCCGCGACCAGCTGGAACTGGCTGTCCCCGGCGGGCAGCCCGGTCGCACGCGGCGTGAACGTCCGGCCACTGTCAGTGCTGGCTTGTAGCGTTCCTGTGTCGGTGTCGTACGCGTAGAAGAGCGTCGGGTCGGCCGGGTCGGCGACCGGCGTGGCGCCCTTCGGGAAGGAGGGGATCTCGGTCCAGGTGGCGCCGTTGTCGTCCGACCGGTGGGTGGGGTACCTGGTCCCGTCCCAGTGCACGAAGGACCACAGCAGCACGCTGCCGTCGGCGTTGGCGGCGATCGGCCCCGGCGCGTCGTGGGCGAGGGAGGGCTGGGCCGAGAAGGGCGCCCAGGTCCGGCCCCCGTCGTCCGAGAAGGCGCCGTTGCCGTTGTCGCCCCAGCCGGTGCGGACCACGTACTCCGGCCTGCCCGCGGCCTGCGCGAGCCCCGTCGCCGACCCGAACACGGGGTTCGTCGCCATCCCGCGGGACGGGGACGCCGTGAGCCGCTCGTGGTACAGCACGCCGATGTCCCCCGAGCCGCTCAGCAGGTGCGCCTCCCCGACCGGGGGCGACACCAGCCGGACCACGGACGTCTCCTCCAGGCCGCGGATCCGCGGGGCCCAGTGGACGAGGTCGCGGGTGCCGTAGAGGGTGGCGCCGGTGCCGTAGACGATGTGCCGCGAGTCGTACGGATCCACCGCCACGGCCTGGATCCACCACCCGAACTTGGGCTGCTCGCCGCCCCACTTCAGGAAGGGGGTCTCCGACACGTCGAAGACGGCGGAGTCCTTGAGGGACGTCCACGTGCGGCCGCCGTCGGTGGTCCGGTAGAGGGTGTCCACGGCCGTCCACCGGTTGTTCGTCGAGACGACGACGGTGCCGGGCCGGCGGGCGTCGACGGCGACCCCGCCGTAGCCGAAGGTGTCGTCGCCGCCGGGCACGGCCGGGGTGACGTCCGTCCACCGCCCGGTGGCCACGGCGAGCTTGTGCACGCTGCCGTCCGACTGGCCGTTGGGGCCGGGGGCGTCGGCGTACGTCACGTACAGCTCACGGGCGTGGTGGTCGTAGGCGGCGCGGACCGGGACCTTGGCGGAGGTGCCGGTGGGAAGGCCGGGGACGGCCTCCCAGGTGGTCCCGTCGGCGGTGCGGTAGAGGCTGACGGCGGCCGCGCCGCCGTCCCCGTCCGCCCAGCCGGCGTACACGGCACGGCCGGCCGCGACGAGCAGGCTGACGCCCTGGCCGGTGGCGGACGGGGTGGCCGGGAAGCCGTCGGCGGCCGACCAGGTGGCGCCCCGGTCCGTCGACCTGAGCAGCCCGTCGTGTCTCGTCCCCAGCCACAGGGTGTCGCTGTCCCGCGGGTCGACGAGGAGACGCTCGCCCATGCCCCGGCCGTCCTCGTTGGCGCCGAGTTTCACGGTGAGGTCGGTGCGGGTCCAGGTCGCGCCGCGGTCGTCCGAGCGCAGGATGGCGCCGTTGCCGGCCCAGGACTGCGCGTAGGTACCGAGGGCGAGGTAGAGCCGGTCGGGGTGGGCGGGGTCGACGGCGAGCGCCTCCACACCGAGGAGGTTCCAGTCGTCCCAGCCGAGCTGGTCGGTGAGGGGGGTCCAGCGGGCGGTGCGGGCGTCCCAGCGGTAGGCGCCGCCGATGTCGGTACGGGCGTAGGCGAGACCGGGGACGGTGGGGTGGAAGAGGACCCCGGTGACGAATCCGGTGCCGCCGATGACCGCGTTGCGCCAGCGGTACGGATGCGCCTGCGGCTCAGGCTCGGCCGCGTGGGCGGTGGGGATCGGGAGGGCGGTGAGGGTGGCGGTTGCCGCAGTGGCGGCGAGAACGGTTCTGCGGCTCAGGGTGGGCATGGGGAACCTTCGGTGAGCGTGGGTTGGGTGGGTGGTCCGGGGTGGGGGCGGGGGGTTTCGCTCGCCCGCGCTTGCGGGGTGCCGCTGCGCCCACCCGTGCCGCCCTGCGGCACGCCTGCCCGCAGCTGGGTGGCTCGATGGGGCGCAGCTGGGCAGCGCCCCGGAAGGGGCGCGGGGAACTGCGCGGGCAACCCCCACGCACCCGCAGCCGCCGACGCACCGCAACCGCCCCCCAGAGGGCGAAGTCGGCTACCCCTTGACCGCCCCGGTCAGCATCCCCTTCTTGAAGTGCTTCTGGACGAACGGGGACAGGACCGCCACCGGCAGCAGCGCCATCACCATCACCGCCATCTGCACGGCGAGCCCGGACAGTTCGCCCGTCTTGATGGCCTGTGCCATTCCCACCGGGGCCTGCTGCTTCTGGACCAGTTGGATCATGACGTTCTGCAGCGGCATCTTGTCCTGGTCGTTGAGGTACAGGGACGCGTTGAACCACGCGCTCCAGTACCCGACCGCGTAGAAGAGGGTGATGACCGCGAGGACCGCCCGGGACAGCGGCATGACGATCTGCCACAGGATCCGGAAGTCGCCCGCGCCGTCGATCCGCGCGCTGTCGGTCAGTTCCTGCGAGATGCCCATGAAGAACCCGCGCAGGACGAGGATGTTGAAGACGCTCACCGCGCTCGGCAGGATCAGGGCGAGGTAGCTGTCGGTGAGGCCCAGGGACTGGACCAGCAGGTAGGTCGGGATCAGGCCGGCGCTGAAGAACATCGTGGCCATCAGCAGCATCAGGAACCAGCGGTGGCCGAGCGACCCGATGCGTGAGAGGCCGTACGCGCACAGCACCGACACGGTCATCGAGAACACCGTGCCGACGAGGGTGATCAGGACGCTGATGACCGTGGCCCGGGTGACCTGGCCGCCGCTGAGGAGTTCCCGGTAGGCGACGAAGGTGATGCCCTTGGGGATCATCACCAGCCCGCCGGCCTCGTCGATGGTTCTGCGGGAGGACAGGCTGGTGACGACCACGATCCAGAGCGGGAAGAGGACACCGAGGCAGGCCAGGGTCAGGACCAGTCCCTTTCCGGCGACGCCGGCCGCGCTCGGTTCCTCCTCCCACACCGGGCGGGGCGGCGCGGCCCACCGGGACGACGGCCGTTCCCGCAGCGGCGGTTTGCCGGTGACGGCGGTCATTTCTTGTACACCCCCTGCTCGCCCATGAGATGGGCCACCTTGTTCGCGGCGAGGACCAGTCCGAGGCTGACCACGCCCTTGATGAGCCCCGCGGCGGCCGCGTAGCCGAAGTCCTGGTTGCGCACGCCGTTCCACCACACGAAGGTGTCGAGGACCTCGGAGGCTCCGGGGCCCACGGCGTCGCGCTGGAGGAGGATCTGTTCGAAGCCGACGGTCAGCGCGTCGCCGACCCGGAGCACCAGCAGCAGGGCGATCACCGGGCGCAGCGCGGGCAGCGTGACGTGCCAGATGCGGCGCCAGCGGCCCGCGCCGTCCATCGCGGCGGCCTCGTAGAGGTCGGGGCTCACCGACGCCAGCGCCGCCAGGAAGACGATGATCCCCCAGCCCGCGTCCTTCCAGACGCCCTCCGCCGTGACCAGGAACTTGAAGGTCGACGGGTCGGTCATGATGTCGAGGCCGTCGTAGCCGTGCTGCCGCAGCAGCTGCGACAACAGGCCCGCGCCGCCGAAGATCTGCTGGAAGACGGAGATGACCAGCACCCAGGAGAAGAAGTGCGGGAGGTACAGGACCGCCTGGGCGAGCGCCCGCACCCGGGGCCGGAGCACGCTGTTGATGAGCAGCGCGAGGGCGATCGGGATCGGGAAGAACAGCACGAGCTGGAGGAAGAACAGCACCAGGGTGTTCTTCACCGCGTTCCAGAACGCGGAGTCGGCGAAGATCTGCTGGAAGTTCTCGACGCCCACCCACGCGCTGTGCAGCATGGAGACGATGCCGTTGTCGCTGACGTACGGGTCGTAGTCCTGGAAGGCGACGATGTTCCCGAGGATCGGCAGGTAGTTGAAGACCAGGAGCAGCAGGACCGCCGGCAGGGTCATCAGGATCAGGGCGCGGTCGCGTCTGAATCTGAGGCGCAGACCGAGCTTCCCGGTCCCCGCGTTCCTCGCGTCGCGCCCGGTTCCGGTGGCGCCGCCGGACGCCACCGGGGTCCGTCCCGTACCGTCGTCGTCTGCCTCGGCCCTGCTGCGAGGCACCGTGCTGTGGGACACGGCCGTTCTCCTTGCCTCGCTGCCGGTCAGCTCGCCGAACCGTTGTCGTCGAGCAGCTTCTGGTACCAGTCGCGGAGCTTGTCGCCGCCCTTGCTCTTCCATTCGGCGACGGCCTGCTGCATGTCGCTGATCTTCTTGCGGCCGCGGGTGATGTCGTCCTCCAGCGTCTCGAAGTCGTCCATGAGGTTGGTGTAGCGGGACGGCTCGGTGATCATCTGGCCGAAGAAGCTGGACTTCCTGGTGAAGGAGCCCATCCGCTGCTGCCACTCCACCTGGGCCTTGGCGACGTCGGGGAAGTCCGGGTGGGCGATGGTGGAGGCGGGGCTGGCGATCATGACGTAGGCGTTGATGACCTCGTTGTTGCCCTTGGTGGTCTTGGTGGGCACGCCGTTCTTGACGGTGTAATGGGTGCCCTCCACGCCGTAGTTGGTGGCCATGTACTCCTTGGTGCCGTACGGCGCGGCGGTGGTGTTGGCGACGGCCAGCACGTCGTGGATGACGGACTCCGAGGCCTTCTTGTTGACGAAGGCGAAGATGCCGGCCGGCTGTTCGGCCCAGACCTGCGGGTTTCCGCCGTCGTGGGCGTAGACGTCCATGCCCCAGATCTTGAAGTCCGGGTTCTGGGTGGCCTGTTCGGCGGTGCGGCTCCACCACTGGCTGATGTCGTTGGGGTAGATCAGGAACTCGCCGGCCGCGAACTTGGGGCCCGGGTCGGGGGCGTTCTTGCCGAGCATGGCGTCGGGGTGCACGACCCCGGCGGCGAAGAGCTTGCGGGCCCACTCCAGCGCTTCGAGGTACTCGTCGGTCTCGATGCGGTTGACGAGCTTGCCGTCGACGAGGTTCCAGCCCAGCGGCTTCTCGCTGCCGGACAGGACGCTGAACATCTGCCAGGCCGTCCACTTCATGTCCATGCAGGCCCAGCGCTTGGCCTTGGCGTTGGTGATCTCCTTGGCGAGGGACAGGAACTCGTCGGCGGAGCGCGGGACTTCGTAGCCCTCCTTGTCGAAGATGTCCTTGCGGTAGAGGGGCACGATGTTGGTGACGTACGAGGACGGCATCGGCAGTCCGCGCAGCTTGCCGCCGAAGATGCAGCGCCGCCAGGCGTCGGTCGGGATGGCGGCGAGGTTCGGGTAGTCCTTGACCTTGTCGCCCGAGAGGTAGGGGCCGAGGTCGGCGAACTTGCTGATGATGGCGGTGGGTATCTTGCCGCCCATGTTCCAGTTCGGGATGACCACGACGTCCGGTACGTCGCTGGAGGCGAGGACGGCGCCGAGCTTCTGGTCGTAGGTGTTGCCGTCCTGGTTCTGCCACTCGACGTCGACGCCGATCATGTCGTTCATCGCGTTGTAGTAGGGGTTGTCCTGCTTGGGCGGGGAGCCCCAGAACGGCGACATGACGGTGACCTTGCCGCCCTTGCCGAGCTTCTTCGGGACCGAGGTCTTCAGGGTCGCCAGGTCGAGCTTGCTGGTGAATCCGGTCGACGAGCCGTACTTCGAGGGGATGTCCGGGGTCACCACGTTGTTGGCGACGTAGGCCGGCAACAGCTTCTTCGCGTCCTTGCCCGAGGAGGAGCCTCCTCCCGAACCGCTGTCCGACGCCCCGCAGGCGGTGAGCAGCGGCATCCCGCCCGCCACCGCTGCGGTGGCGACTGCGGTGGCGGTGAGGAATCTTCTCCGGCTCGGCCCGGAGGGGGCGGAAGCGGCGTTCGGCGTCATTGCGTCAACCCTTCGTGGCGCACCAGGACACCCGGCGGTGGCCGTCGGCTGCGGTGTCTCGAGTGGAACTGGCTGAGCTGAAGCGATCCTCCGACCCGTGTCACGCGTCCCTGGCAGGAACCGGCTGACCGGCCTGCCCGCTGACCTGCTGACCGGTCATTCGACTAGTCGAAGCGCTTCGATGTTGCTGCGAGGTTAAGTGAACACCCGAGGGTGCACAAGGGTCGCTCCCAAGATTCCTCCGATGTACCGGGGGTGACCTGTTCTTATGCGCCACTTGAAATATCGGCGACCATCCCTTGACACCCACCCCTGCGTCGAATGAGCATCGAAGCGCTTCGAAAGGGCCTCGCCGCTCCACCGCAAGGGGAACCGCACGTGACCGCAAAAACGCCGCCCGCGCCGCCTTTCCGCGATCCGCGCCTGCCGTTCGCGAAGCGCATCGACGATCTGCTGGCGCAGCTCACCCTGGACGAGAAGGTCTCCTTCCTGCACCAGTTCACGCCCGCCGTGCCGCGCCTCGGCATCGCCGCCTTCCGCACCGGCCAGGAGGCCCTGCACGGGGTGGCCTGGATGGGCCCGGCGACGGTGTTCCCGCAGGCGGTGGGGCTCGGCGCGACCTGGAACACCGACCTCGTACGCCGGGTCGGGGAGGCCGTGTCCAAGGAGGTCCGGGCGATGCGCGCCCAGGACGACCGGGTCGGCCTCAACGTCTGGGCGCCGACCGTGAACCTGCTGCGCCACCCGCTGTGGGGCCGCAACGAGGAGGGCTACTCCGAGGACCCGAAGCTCACCTCCGCCATCGCCACCGCCTACACCCGCGGCCTGCGCGGCGACCATCCGGTGTACTGGCGCACGGCGCCCGTCCTGAAGCACTGGCTGGCCCACGACAACGAGACGGACCGGGCCACTTCCTCCTCCTCGGTGCGCCCGCGGGTGCTGCACGAGTACGACCTGCGCGCCTTCCGGGAGGCCGTGGAGGCGGGCGCGGTGGCCGGGGTGATGCCCGCGTACAACCTGGTCAACGGCCGCCCCAACCACGTCTCCCCGTACCTGCGCGAGCAGTTGCGCACCTGGACCGACGAGGACCTGCTGGTCTGCTCGGACGCCGGCGCGCCCAGCAACCTCGTCGACCACGAGCACTACTTCGCCACCCACGAGGAGGCCACGGCGGCCGCCCTGCTCGCCGGTGTGGACAGCTTCACCGACCATGGCACGGACAGCTCGCAGATCGTCGCGCGGCTCCAGGGGGCGCTGGCGCAGGGCCTGTTGACGGAGGCCGACATCGACACGGCGGTGCGCCGCCAGCTCTCGGTCCGCTTCCGCCTCGGCGAGTTCGACCCGCTCGACGACCCGCATCCGGGCACGGCGGCGTTCGACACCCCGGCGCACCGCGCCCTCGCCCAGGAGGCGGCCGAGCAGGCGGTCGTCCTGCTCAAGAACGACGGCGACCTGCTGCCGCTGGCGCCCGACGCCCGGATCGCCGTGGTCGGTCTGCTCGCCGACGAGTGCAAACTCGACTGGTACAGCGGCACGTTGATCCACCGCTCCACTCCGCTGGAGGGCCTGTACGAGCGGTTCGGCGCGCAGCGCGTGGAGTTCGCGGAGGGCGTGGACCGGGTCCGGCTGCGGCTCGCGGACGGCACCTTCCTGCACGTGCCGACCGCCCCCGAGGCCGCCGACGAGGTGCGCGGCGCGGCGGGTGCCCTGGATCCGGCGCTGCTGGCGGGCCGCACCGACCTCCCGCCGCTCACCACCGACCCCGCCGGCACCGAGTTCGCGCTGGCCGACTGGGGCGAGGGGGTCCTCACCCTCCGGGCCCCGGACGGCCGTTACCTCTCCGTCGCCGAGGACGGCTTCGTCCGCGCCGCCGCGGACCAGCCCGGCGGCTGGGTCGTCCAGGAGACGTTCCGCCTGGAACCCCACGAGAACGGTCACCTCCTCCGGCACCTCGGCACGGATCGCCACGTCTCTGTCGCCGCCGACGGGGTGAAGGTTGCCGCCGAGAACGCCTCGATCCTTGAGTTGATCATCGTCGAACGCGGTACGGACGCCGTCACCAGGGTCGCCGCCGCGGCCGACGCGGTCCTGGTGGTCGCGGGCAACGACCCGCACATCAACGGCCGCGAGACCGAGGACCGCACGACCCTGGCCCTGCCCCCGCACCAGGAGCGGCTGCTGCGGGCCGCGCGCGCCGCGAACCCGCGCACGGTGCTGGCGCTGGTGTCGTCGTACCCGTACGCGGTGGACACCGCCCGGCTGCCCGCCGTGCTCTGGACGGCGCACGGCGGCCAGGCGGCCGGCACCGCCCTGGCCCGCGTCCTCGCCGGGGACGCCTCCCCCGCGGGCCGCCTCCCGCAGACCTGGTACGCGGCCGACGGCGACCTTCCCGACCTGCTCGACTACGACGTGCTGGGCGCCCGCCAGACGTACCTCTACTTCGAGGGCGCCCCGCTCTTCCCGTTCGGCCACGGCCTGTCCTACGCGTCCTTCTCCTACGCGGACCTGACGGCCGAGGTGACGGACGGAACGCTCCGGGTCTCCTTCACGGTCGCCAACACGGGCGACGTGACGGCGGACGAGGTGGCCCAGCTCTACAGCCGGGCCGTCGAACCGTCGTCGGTACGCCCGCGCCGCGAACTCCTCGCCCACCGCCGACTCACCCTGCGCCCCGGCGAGCGGACCGCCCTCAGCTTCGAAGTCCCCCTCTCCGCCTTCGAGTTCTGGGACGTGGCACGCGGCGGACACCGCCTGGAGGCCGGCCCGTACGACGTGCTGGCCGGCGCGTCCAGCGAGGACATCCGGTTGCGTACGACCGTGGTCCTGGACGGCGAGCCGGCGGCACCCCGCCCCGTCGCCGAACACGGCCTGGCGGCGGCGGACTTCGACGAGCAGTCCGGCATCGCGATCGTGGACCGCACGAAGGCGCAGGGCGACGCGGTCACCGCCGCGGGCGACGGAGCGGGCGAACTCGTCTACCGGGGCTGCGACTTCGGCTCGGGGGTCACGGGGGTGACCGCGCGGGTGTCGGGCACGGGCACGCTGGAACTCGCCCTGGACGGCGGCCCATCGCTCGCGGTGCTGTCCCTCGCCGAGCCGACGCCGGACCGGTACACGTACACCTCGCTCACCGCCGACATCACCGCCGAGGGCGTCCACGACGTCCGCATCACACTGCGCGGCCCGCTGCGGCTCGCGCACGTCGGCTTCTCCGGTTGAGGGTCCGGAGCGGCCGGCACGGAGAAGGGGTCCGGCACCGGAAGGCACCGGTGCCGGACCCCTTCGAACCGCCCGGGAACCGGTACACGAACGGCCGCAGCCCCCGCACAGCGGGCTGCGGCCGTCCCGTCGCTCTCAGACCCGTCCGAGGCAGGTCAGAGGGCCAGGCCGGTCAGGACCAGGACGCGCTCGTAGGTGTAGTCGTCCATCGCGAACTTGACGCCCTCGCGGCCGACGCCGGACTGCTTCACGCCGCCGTACGGCATCTGGTCGGCGCGGTAGGAGGGGACGTCGCCGATCACGACGCCGCCGACTTCGAGGGCCCGGTGGGCGCGGAAGGCGAGCTGGAGGTCGTGGGTGAACACGCCTGCCTGGAGGCCGTACTTGGAGGCGTTGACGGCGGCGAAGGCCTCCGCCTCGCCGTTCACCTTCTGCACCGTGAGGACGGGGCCGAAGACCTCCTCGCAGGAGATCGTGGTGTCGGCCGGGACGTCGGTGAGGACGGTCGGCGCGTAGCTGGCGCCGTCCCGGTCGCCGCCGGTGAGCAGGGTGGCGCCGGCCTCGACGGCCTCCTTCACCCATGCCTCGACCCGCTCCGCCGCCGCCTCGCTGACCAGCGGGCCGACGTCGGTCTTGTCGTCGGCGGGGTCGCCGGTGACCTGGGCCTCGACGGCGGCGACGATGCGCGGGAGGAGCCGGTCGTAGACGGTGGCGTCCGCGATGACCCGCTGCACGGAGATGCAGGACTGGCCGCCCTGGTAGTTGGAGAAGGTCGCGATGCGGGTCGCGGCCCAGTCCAGGTCGGCGTCGGAGGCGTAGTCGCCGAGGACGACGGCCGCGCCGTTGCCGCCGAGCTCCAGGGTGCAGTGCTTGCGGGGCACCGAGTCCATGATCGCGTAGCCGACCTTCTCGGAACCGGTGAAGGAGATGACCGGGAGGCGCTCGTCCTGGACGAGGGCGGCCATCTTGTCGTTGGCGACCGGGAGGATCGACCAGGAACCGGCCGGGAGACCGTCCGTCTCGGCGAGCAGGTCGCCGATGATCAGGCCGGAGAGGGGGGTGGCGGGCGCCGGCTTGAGGATGATCGGCACGCCGGCGGCGATGGCCGGGGCGATCTTGTGGGCGCACAGGTTGAGCGGGAAGTTGAAGGGCGCGATGCCGAGCACGGCGCCCTTCGGGAAGCGGCGGGTCAGCGCCAGGCGGCCCTGGCCGCCGAGGTCGGTGTCCAGGCGCTGGGCCTCGCCGCTGTTGAAGCGGCGGGCCTCTTCGGCGGCGAACCGGAACACGGACACGGCGCGGCCGACCTCGCCCCGGGCCCACTTGATCGGCTTGCCGTTCTCGGCGGAGATGAGCCGGGCTATGTCCTCGGTGCGCTCGGCGAGGCGGCGGCTGACGTGGTCGAGGGCGGCGGCGCGTACGTGGGCCGGGGTGGCGGCGAACTCGTCCCGTACGGCGTACGCGGCGGCGACGGCTTCCTCGACCTGGGCGTCGGTGGGCACGCTGACCGTGCCGACGGGACGGGCGTCCCACGGACTGGTCACGTCGAAGGTGTCCTCGCCGGTGACCTGGCGGCCGGCGAGCCAGAAGGCGTGGGTGGAGGTCATGTGCGAGTCCCGGCCCTTCCGCGTAGGGGGTGGATGTGCTGGGTGTTCGCCTCCACGGTAGGTCGGCGGGGGCGGGGGTGCGTTTGTCCGGGGTGTAGTGGTGGGGGCGGGGGGCGCGCCGGTTTGGCACGGTACCGGTCCGGCGGTCAGTCCGCCGACGTCGCCTTCAGGGCCAGCCACAGCTCCATGCGTACGTCCGGGTCGTCCAGGGAGCGGCCCAGGATCTCCTCGACCCTGCGCATCCGGTAGCGGAGGGTGTGGCGGTGGACGCCCAGGTCCGCCGCCGCCGCGTCCCACTGGCCGTGCCGGGAGAGCCAGGCGCGCATGGAGGCCACCAGGTCTCCCCGGCCGGTGGCGTCGTGCTCGTACAGCGCCCTCAGCAGACCGTCGGCGAACGCCTTGACCGCGTCGTCGGCCAGGAGGGGCAGGACCGAGCCCGCTGCCAGCTGCTCGTGCTCGACCAGGATCCGGCCCCGGCGCCGGGCCACGGACAGCGCCTGTTCGGCCTGTTTGTAGGCGGCCGCCGCCGCGATCGGGCCGGAGGGAGCCGACAGGCCGATGACCGGTTCGTCGGTCTCCGCGGCCCCCTGCTCCGGCACCGCCCGCGCCGCCTCGCGGGCCGCCGCGTACTCCAGGCACGCGGCGACCGCCGCACCCCCGTCCGCGGCCAGCACCACCAGCCGCTCCCCCTCCGGCACCACCAGCACCGCCTCCCCGGAACGGGCCGCGGCCGACTCCACCGCCTCCGTGAGACCCGCCAGCAGCTCGGCCCCCGCGTCCGCGACGATCACCCGGAACGGGGCGTCGAGCAGCCCGCCGTAGAGGTCGCCGGCGACCCCTCGGGCGTGGTCCGGCTGCCCGGCGAGCAGCATCCGCAGCACCGCCGCCCCGACCCGCTGCTCGGCGGCGTGCAGCGAGCGGGAGCGTTCCGTCGTGAGGGTGAGGAGGGCGATCGCGGAGTGCACGGCGTAGCGCTCCGCCGTGCCCAGCGCCGAGGCCGTGCCGACCGCCAGGGCCGCTCGCGGGCGGCGGCCGGTGCCGAGGGAGTGCAGTTCCACCCGGTCCTCGTTGTCGGGGCCGCCGACCACCGAGGACGCCGGTGCCGGGCGTTCCCGGAGCCGCTCCACCTCCGCCGTCAGGCGCGCCGCCCGGCGCCCCGCCCACTCCGGCGCCGTCGCGACGACCGCGCCGGACGCGTCGTACAGCGCCGCCCAGCCGTCCACCTGTGCCGCGAGCGCGGCGAGCAGCCCCTCCGGGCCGGCCGTCAGCGCCTGCCTGGTCAGTTCGCGCTGGGCGGCGAAGCCCGCCGTCACCGCCCGGTACTGGTCGGCCGCGATCGCCGCCGAGACGGCCTTGCTGATGGCGAGGAAGGGGGTGCGGCGCGGTACCTCCAGCAGCGGCAGCCCCTCGTGCTCGGCCGCGTCGACCAGGGCCTTGGGGATCTCGTCGTAGTTGACCCCGACGGCGAAGCCGAGGCCCACCACACCGGCTCCGACCAGGCGTTTCACATACTTCCGCATCGCCTCCGGACTCTCCGCGTCCAGCTTCAGCGCGGTGATCAGGAGCAGTTCCCCGCCCTCCATGTAGGGCACGGGGTCGGCGAGTTCGCTGACATGGGCCCAGCGCACGGGCACGTCGAGGCGGTCCTCGCCCGCGCGCACGGTCAGTTTGAGCGCGGAGTGGTGGACGAGCGAGGCGAGCGTCGGTGGCATCAGGCCGTCAGGTCTTCTCTTCAGCGAGGGAAACGGTCTTGGCCGTCCCGTATGAACGGCCTCTGTCGATTCTGCCTCACTGTACGGTCGCGGGTGCCCCCGTGTTCAGAGCCGGCCGCCGTCCCTCAGGTCCACCAGCAGCGGGGGCGCGTGCTCGCCCTTGACCGTCGTGAGGGACAGCACCGCGTGGCCCGGCGGCACCCCGTGCGCCAGTTCCGACGCCGACCAGCGCTCGCGCTCAACCTGCCGGACGGTGACCGCCCGTGCGGTGGGCGCCTTCCCGGTGATCACCCGGCGTACCACGTGCAGCGCCTTGCCCGCCGGGGTCTCCGCGATGATCTGGCGGTCGGTGACGTCCCGGGCCTCGGTCCACTCCTTGCCCCAGACCTCGGCGAAGTCCTGCCCGTCCCAGGGGGTGAGTCCGGCGAAGGCCATCCGGCAGCCGGCGGCGCCGAGCAGCGGGCCGCGCAGCGGGCGGGGCACGTCGTCCAGGGTGCGCAGGGTCAGCACGACGCCCGCGTTCGCGGAGCGCAGCCGCTGGAGGGCACGGACCGCCTCCGGTGTCACCACACCCGTCGCGTCGTCCAGGAGCAGGCAGGAGAAGAGCGAGCGGTCGTCCCGTACCGTCACGCTCGCCGTGAACTGGGCGAGCACCAGCCGGGCCAGGATCCGGGAGGCGTCCGCGTGGCCGCGCTCGGGCAGGTCGATACGGACCC
The DNA here is from genome assembly GCF_014645815.1 of Streptomyces fuscichromogenes. Lineage (GTDB taxonomy): Bacteria > Actinomycetota > Actinomycetes > Streptomycetales > Streptomycetaceae > Streptomyces > Streptomyces fuscichromogenes. The sequence goes on from NZ_BMML01000008.1 coordinate 70,355, forward strand.
GGACCGGGTGGTCGAGGGCCCTGAGGGAGAAGGGGCGGGTCTGGCCGGAGGTGTCGAAGAAGCCGGCGAAGGCCGGGCGGTCCAGGAGCGCGATGCGGTCGGCCAGGACCGCGCCGACGTCCCCCGGGTGTCCCATCTGGCGTTCCCGCGCGTCCAGCTCCCGCAGCAGCGACTCGTGGCCGGTCGACGTCAGCGCCTTGCGGAGCGCGGCGAGCGGGCCGGGGGCGCCGTCGAGGAGCTGGCGGAGTTCGGGGACGGAGGGGAAGCGGCCGTGGACCGCCCGGAACGGGCCGAGCAGCTGGGCGAGGACGGTGGTGGAGCGGCGGCTGTCGCTGCCGGGGTGCGGGTCGGCGAGGTCGCCGGCGAGGGCCTCGGCGAGTATGGCGGCGGCCTCGTCGGGGTCGGTGGTGCCGCCGTACAGGTCGAGGTCGTAGACGGACTCGGGGCGGGCGATGCTGACGACGACGTCGTAGGCGTCGGCGGGTCCGAGGCCGGCGCCGGCCGCGCCGACGACGACCACGGAGGCGCGGCCGGCGAGCGCGTGCAGGCAGAGCGACTCGGCGAGCGGGCGGACCAGGGAGCCGGTCTTGCCGGAGCCGGCCGGGCCGACGGCGAGCAGCGAGGTGCCGAGCAGTTCGGGGCCGAGGGCGAGCCCGGCGGCCCGGTACTGGTAGGGGTTGCGGGGGTCGTCGGCCGTGGTGCCCAGCCGGACCTGGCCGGTGACCAGGTCGTGCCGGGCGTGCCGGGCGGGCAGGTCGCGTTCGCCGGAGGGGTGCAGACAGGCGGCGGCGCCGTCCCTGACCACGGCGGCGGTGAAGGTGGCCATGCTGTGCCGGCCGCTCTGTACGCCCTGCCAGGCGCGGGCGATCCTGGCCTGGTCCACGTCCCGCATCAGCCCGCTCCGGGCCTCCCCGGCGAGCCGGTCGGCGGCCTCGGACGCCCCCGCGGCGCGCAGGTGGGGCCACTGGGCGGGGTCCTCCTCGGGGGCCGGGGGTTCCTGGCGGGGCGCCGAAGCCCTGAACAGGGGCACCACGAACCGCCGCCACACCTCCCCCCAGCGGCCGAGCTTGCCCACCACGAGCATGATGGAGAGAGCGACCAGGTACGTGTACCCCTCATAGATGAAGCGGGTCGCGGTCGGTGCGATCGAGCCGTTCGCGCCCTGCCACGAGTCGGGGAGGAGGAGTTGGAGCGGCAGCCCCCACCAGGCCCCCAGGTACCCGTGCGTCAGCAGGGACCAGAGCAGCCAGCCCACCAGGAAGGCGATGAGGGCGCCGCTGAGCAGCTGCCGGGTGGGCAGTTCCTCGGGTTCCTTCGCCGCCCGGGGCCGGTACCCGAACCGCCACACCCCCGGCGCGGCCTCCGGCCTGGGCGCCCGCAGCCAGGCCAGGAAGGCGGAGCCGTCCGGCAGCGGGGGCATGGCCGGTGGTGCCGTCGGTCGTGGCGGCATCGCGGACGCCTCGGTCGGCGTGACCTCCGCGTCCTGTGGCCCCGCCGGTCGCGGCACAGGATTCGCATGCGTACGCCGCGTGTCCCGCGTCCCGTCGCTGTCCATCGCTCTCGCTCCCTGACCAGCCGTTCCGTCCACCGTCAGCGGCCAATCTAACGCCCTCACAAGGGGAGTTCACCGCTTACGCGGCCGAGGAGCCCTCCGGCCGGGCGCCCGGCCCCCCGGCCGCACTATGTCCACCACGGACAACGTCACTCTCCGACAACGCCCACATGGAGCATGCCCACCTCTCGCACCCGGCCCTAGCCTGCGAAGAAAGAAGGAAAGCGTCCGAAAACGCACCACCGGAGCAACCGGACGGGACGCGCCCGGCACGCATCGGTTCGCACCACTCATCAGGGAGCCCCCATGACCGCACTTCCGCAGGAGCGTCGCGTCGTCACCGCCATCCCCGGCCCGAAGTCGCAGGAGCTGCAGACCCGTCGCCTGGCCGCGGTGGCGCAGGGTGTGGGCTCGGTGCTGCCCGTCTTCACCGTGCGCGCGGGCGGCGGCATCATCGAGGACGTCGACGGCAACCGCCTCATCGACTTCGGTTCCGGCATCGCCGTGACCTCCGTCGGCGCCTCCGCCGAGGCCGTCGTACGCCGGGCGAGCGCCCAGCTGGCCGACTTCACCCACACCTGTTTCATGGTCACCCCGTACGAGGGCTACGTGGAGGTCGCCGAGGCCCTCGCCGAGCTCACCCCGGGTGACCACGCGAAGAAGTCCGCGCTGTTCAACTCCGGCGCCGAGGCCGTCGAGAACGCCGTGAAGATCGCGCGTGCCTACACCAAGCGCCAGGCCGTCGTCGTGTTCGACCACGGCTACCACGGGCGGACCAACCTCACCATGGCGCTCACCGCCAAGAACATGCCGTACAAGCACGGCTTCGGTCCGTTCGCGCCCGAGGTCTACCGGGTCCCGGTCGCCTACGCCTACCGCTGGCCGACCGGGCCGGAGAACGCCGGGCCGGAGGCCGCCAAGCAGGCCATCGACCAGATCAGCAAGCAGGTCGGCGCCGACAACGTCGCCGCGATCATCATCGAGCCGGTGCTCGGCGAGGGCGGCTTCATCGAGCCGGCCAAGGGCTTCCTGCCGGCGCTCAGCCAGTTCGCCAGGGACAACGGGATCGTCTTCGTCGCGGACGAGATCCAGTCCGGGTTCTGCCGTACGGGTCAGTGGTTCGCGTGCGAGGACGAGGGGATCGTCCCGGACCTGATCACCACCGCCAAGGGCATCGCGGGCGGTCTCCCGCTGGCCGCCGTGACCGGTCGCGCCGAGATCATGGACGCCGCGCACGCCGGTGGCCTGGGCGGCACCTACGGCGGCAACCCCGTCGCCTGTGCCGGTGCGCTCGGTGCCATCGAGACCATGAAGGAGCTCGACCTCAACGCCAGGGCGAAGAACATCGAGGCGGTCATGAAGCCGCGTCTCGCCGCCATGGCCGAGAAGTTCGACGTCATCGGCGACATCCGGGGCCGGGGCGCGATGATCGCCGTCGAGCTGGTCAAGGACCGCGCCACCAAGGAGCCGAACCCGGAGGCCACCGCGGCCCTCGCCAAGGCCTGCCACCAGGAGGGACTGCTGGTCCTGACCTGTGGCACGTACGGCAACGTGCTCCGTTTCCTGCCCCCGCTCGTCATCGGCGAGGACCTCCTCAACGAGGGCCTCGACATCATCGAGCAGGCCTTCGCACGGATCTGAGCCACAGGGTTCTCGCAGCGGGCCCACAGGGGCTCGAACCCCTGTGCCACAACCGCTCCACCCCTCCCACCTGGTGTGATGCGCGGGGCTGGAGCGGCCCCCGTCAGGCCGTGTGAAGAAGGTGTGCGAGGTGGATGGCGGGACGCGATTCCGCCTGTCGCCGCACCGGACCCTGCCGTAGGTTCTATCCAGATGAGAGATACACCCCGCCCACAGGGGACTGTGGGCGATTTCAGGCCGGGGCCTCCCCAGCTTCGACCTGGTCGTGCCCTCGCGCACACAACCGGGGCCTCCGGCTCCGGATCTCCTCACCGATCGGACGGTCGCCCGCCCCAAACCCCCCGGGGCGCGCGGCGTTCCGATCCGGACGGCCGCCTCGGAACTACCCCCCCTGTTCCGGGGCGGCCGACCTCCTTCCATCGCTCCCCCTTCGCGGGATTCGCGGGGCTCCTGGCACTTCTGGGCCTGCCGGCCCTTCTCTTCGCGCTGATCACCTGGCAGGTCGTGGCCCATGGCCCGCTGCTGCGCGTGGACAGCCGTCTGAGCGGCGCGCTCGTCCGTCCGGACCGGTTCTCCGAGCTCCTCTCCGACCTCGGGAACGTGCAGATCGCGGTCCCGGTCCTGGTGCTCGTCATCGGTTACGTCGCCCGCCGCGGCCGTGCCATTGGTACAGACCGCTGGTGGCTGCCCCCGACGGCCGCCGCCGTGCTGATGGCCCTGGTCCCGGCGGTCATCGTGCCGCTGAAGGACTGGACCGCCCGGCCGGGGACCCCGGCGGTGCCCCCGGCGGTCGGCTACTTCCCCTCCGGCCACACGGCGACCGCCGCCATCGCGTACGGCTCCGCCACCCTGATCCTCCTCCCCTGGCTCACGTCCGCGGCGGCCCGCCGGACCGCCGTCGGGATCTGCGCGGCCCTGGTCCTCGGTGTCTCCTACGGCCTGGTCCGGCGCGGCTGGCACTGGCCGCTGGACGTGGTGGCCAGCTGGTGCCTGGCCACCGTCCTGCTGACGTCGCTGAGGCTGCTGCTCAGCCGAAGTACGCGTCGAAGGTCTTCTGGAACTCCCAGTTCGAGTACCGGTCCCAGTTGACCGACCAGGTCATCAGGCCGCGCAGGGCCGGCCAGGTGCCGTGGGTGGCGTACGACCCGCAGTTCGTCTTCCTCGTCAGGCAGTCCAGGGCCTTGGTGACCTCGGCCGGGGCCACGTAGCCGTTGCCCGCGTTGACCGACGCCGGCATGCCGATCGCGATCTGGTCGGGGCGCAGCGGCGGGAAGACGTTGCCGGCGTCGCCCGCCACCGGAAAGCCGGTGAGCAGCATGTCGGTCATGGCAATGTGGAAGTCGGCGCCGCCCATCGAGTGGTACTGGTTGTCGAGGCCCATGATCGGGCCCGAGTTGTAGTCCTGGACGTGCAGCAGGGTCAGGTCGTCGCGAAGGGCGTAGACGACCGGGAGGTAGGCCCCGCAGCGCGGGTCCTGGCCGCCCCACTTGCCGGTGCCGTAGTACTGGTAGCCCATCTGCACGAAGAAGGTCTCCGGCGCCATGGAGAGGACGAACTTCGCACCGTACTTGGCCTTGAGGGTCTTCAGGGCGGAGATGAGATTGACGATCACCGGGGTCGTCGGGTTCTTGAAGTCCGTGTCGCTCGTGTCCAGGGAGAGCGAGTGGCCCTCGAAGTCGATGTCCAGGCCGTCGAGGCCGTAGGTGTCGATGATGTTCGAGACGGAGGAGACGAAGGCGTCCCGGGCGGCCGTCGTGGTGAGCTGGACCTGGCCGTTGGCGCCGCCGATGGAGATCAGCACCTTCTTGCCGGCCGCCTGCTTGGCCTTGATCGCCGCCTTGAAGTCGGCGTCGCTCTCGACGCCGGCGCACTCGGTGACCGGGCAGCGGTTGAAGCGGATGTCCCCGGAGGTGGCCGAGGTCGGTTCGCCGAAGGCCAGGTCGATGACGTCCCAGCTGTCGGGGACGTCGGCGAGCCGGGTGTAGCCGGAGCCGTTGGCGAAGGAGGCGTGCAGGTAGCCGACGAGGGCATGGGTGGGCAGGTCGGCGGAGCCGCCCCCCGGGGAGCCGGCGGACGTGGTGGCCGTGACCGCGGCCGACTTCGCGGACTCGCCCGCGGCGTTCACGGCGGTGACCTGGAAGCTGTACGCCGTGGCCGGGGACAGGCCGGTCACGGTCGCCGAAGTCCCGTTCGCCGTCTGGACTTCCGCCCCGTTCCGGTAGACCGCGTAGCTCGTGGCGCCGGTGACCGCGGTCCAGGACAGGGCCACGCCGGTGGAGGTGACGGTGCCGGCCTTCAGGCCCGTCGGCGCGGCCGGCGGCTGTCCCGCGTCCGCGCCCGGACCGACCAGCGACACGTCGTCGGCGTAGTAGGCGCCGGTGCCGTACCAGCCGTGGGTGTAGATGGTGACCTTGGTGGTCGAGGCACCCGTGGTGAACGTGGTCGTGAGCTTCTGCCAGTCGGGGGCGGACTGGGTCCAGGTGGAGACGTCGGTGGTCCCGGTGCCGCTCGCCCCGAGGTAGACGTAGGAGCCGCGGACGTAGCCGGACAGGGTGTACTGCGAGCCCGGCTTGACGGTCACGGTCTGCGCGCACTGGGCGTTGTCGCTGCCGGCCGGGGTCGCCTGGAGCGCGGAAGCCCCGCTGTGCACCGGTGAGTTGACCGTCGTACCGCTGCCCGCCGTGCAGGTCCAGCCGGACAGGCCGGACTCGAACCCGCCGTTGACGACGAGGTCGGCGTCGGCCGCACGGGCGGCCGACGAGAGCGCGGTGATACCGGGCACGGCCAGCAGCAGGGCCGTGAGCATGCCGAGGGCAGGTCTCGCGCGAACCACAAGTGCCTCCGGAGGTGGGGGATTTGGAGGTGGGGTGCGCACTCAACTTGGTCCAGACCAATTGGCTTGTCAAGACCCGCGCCCCCCTCGGCGCCGCCCACACGACAGCGCCCCGTCAGGGGCGCGGGGAACTGCGCGACCAGCCACGACACAGCCGCGGCCGGCCGACAACCGACACCCGCACGGCGCTCAGCCGTCGGCCAGGCCGGCGGCAGCCTCGTGCATCGCCAGTTCCAGCAGCGCCGGATCCGTCAGCGTCCCCGCCCCGTCCGGCATCACCAGCCACCGCACCCCCTGGGTCGACCGTCCGGGATACGGCACGACGATCCAGGTCCCGGCGCCTGCCGTACGGATCCCGGTGCCGAGCCACCGCGCGGCCGTTCCGGGCGGCACGAAGAAGCCCACCCGGTTGTCCCCGAAGTCGACCAGGACGGGTCCCGGTTGATCGAGGACGCGGGTGAGCACGTCGAGGGTCGGATAGCCGAGCTCGCCCGGCAGGATCAGCACGTCCCAGGCCCGGCCGGCGGGCAGCAGCGCGATCCCCAGCGGGTTGCGCTCCCATTCCCAGCGGCACGCCTCGGGATCCGGTGCGACGGATGCCAGCCACTCGACCGCTGTCTTCGCCCCAGTCATCAGAAGACCTCCCCATCTCGCTCGTCGACGCGGGCTTCGCGTCACGGGGAGAGAGGGAGGTCTTCGGGGGGCATTACGCGGGTTTCAGCACCCCGTTGGAGTGAACCGGATCACACCGGACGTTGACCGCCGACGGACTCAGCCGACGGACTCAGCTGTCGAAGCCCAGCCCCAGCCGGTCCATCGCCCTGAGCCACAGGTTCCGGCGTCCGCCGTGGGCGTCGGCACGGGCCAGCGACCACTTGGTGAGGGCGATGCCCGTCCAGGCGAACGGCTCGGGCGGGAACGGCAGCGGCTTCTTGCGGACCATCTCCAGGCGGGTGCGCTCGGTCTCCTCCCCCGCCAGCAGGTCCAGCATCACGTCGGCGCCGAACCGGGTGGCACCGACGCCGAGGCCGGTGTAGCCCGCCGCGTACGCCACCTTCCCCTGGTGCGCGGTGCCGAAGAACGCCGAGAAACGGGAGCAGGTGTCGATCGCGCCGCCCCAGGCGTGCGTGAAGCGGACGCCCTCCAGCTGCGGGAAGCAGGAGAAGAAGTGCCCGGCGAGCTTGGCGTAGGTCTCCGGGCGGTCGTCGTACTCGCGGCGCACCCGGCCGCCGTAGTGGTGGATGGCGTCGTAGCCGCCCCACAGGATGCGGTTGTCGGCGGAGAGCCGGAAGTAGTGGAACTGGTTGGCGGAGTCGCCGAGGCCCTGCCGGTTCTTCCAGCCGATCGCGCCGAGCTGCTCGGCGGTGAGCGGCTCGGTCATCAGGGCGTAGTCGTAGACCGGGACGGTGTAGGCGCGGACCCGCTTGAGCAGGTTCGGGAAGATGTTGGTGGCGAGCGCGACCTGCCGGGCGCGGACCGATCCGTACGGGGTGCGTACGGCCATGCCGGCGCCGTAGGCCTTCAGGGCCAGGGCGGGCGTGTGCTCGTACACCCGGACGCCGAGGGCCAGGCACGCCTGCTTCAGGCCCCAGGCGAGCTTGGCCGGGTTGAGCATGGCCACGCCCCGGCGGTCCCACAGGCCCGCCTCGAAGGTCGGCGAGTTCACCTGTGCGCGCACCGCGTCGGCGTCGAGGAACTCGATGTCGTCCGCGAGGCCCTGCCGTTCCAGGTCCTGGTGCCAGTCGCGCAGTTCCCACGCCTGGTAGGTCTCGGTCGCCACGTCGATCTCGCCGGTGCGTTCGAACTCGCAGTCGATGCCGTGCCGGTCGACGGCGGCCTCGATCTCGTCGAGGTTGCGTCGGCCCAGCTCCTGGAGCCGGTGGATCTCCTCGGGCCAGCGGGCGAGGCCGTTGGGCAGCCCGTGGGTGAGGGAGGCGGCGCAGAAGCCGCCGTTGCGGCCCGAGGCGGCCCAGCCCACCTCGTGGCCTTCCAGCAGGACCACATCGCGCCCGGGGTCGCGCTCCTTGGCGCACAGCGCGGTCCACAGTCCGCTGTACCCGCCGCCGACGACCAGCAGGTCGCAGGTGTCGGCGCCGGTCAGCGCGGGCTCGGGGTGGGGCTTGCCGGGGTCTTCCAGCCAGTACGGCACCGGCTGTGCTTCGGAAAGAGACCTGGTCCAGTCTGCCTGACGGCTCATGGCGCTTGGGGCCATGATTTCCAACTCCCTACAGAGTCAATTAAGGGCTATGCCTTTTGCCTGTTGCGGCGGTTGTTGACGAGCATCGACGCCAGCACGAACAGTACGGCGACCAGGAACATGGCCGTACCGATGACGTTGATCTGAACGGGCGTACCGCGCTGTGCCGAACCCCAGACGAACATGGGGAAGGTGACGGTGGAGCCGGCGTTGAAATTGGTGATGATGAAATCGTCGAAGGAGAGCGCGAAGGAGAGCAGCGCGCCCGCCGCGATCCCGGGGGCCGCGATGGGGAGGGTGACCCTGACGAACGTCTGCACCGGTCCGGCGTAGAGGTCCCGGGCCGCCTCCTCCAGGCGCGGGTCCATCGACATCACGCGCGCCTTGACCGCGGTGACGACGAAGCTGAGGCAGAACATGATGTGGGCGATCAGGATGGTGTAGAAGCCCAGCTGGGCGCCCATGTTGAGGAACAGGGTGAGCAGCGAGGCCGCCATGACGACCTCGGGCATCGCCATCGGCAGGAAGATCAGCGAGTTCACGGCGCCGCGGGCGCGGAAGCGGTAGCGGACCAGCGCGAAGGCGATCATCGTGCCGAGCACGGTGGCGCCGATCGTCGCCAGGGTGGCGATCCGGAGGCTGATCGAGAGCGAGCCGCACATGTCGGCGACGCCGCACGGCTGCTTCCAGGCGTCGAGCGAGAACTGCTGCCATTCGTAGTTGAAGCGCCCCTTCGGTTTGTTGAAGGAGAACACCGTGACGATGACGTTCGGAAGCAGCAGATATCCGAGGGTCAGCAGTCCCGCGATGACGACGAGACGTTTCTTGAACCAGTTGACGACGGGCATTTAGACCAGATCCTCCGTCCCGGACCGGCGAATGTAGATCGTGACCATGGCGAGGATCGCGGCCATGAGGATGAAGGACAGCGCGGCCGCCGTCGGATAGTCGAGAATCCGCAGGAACTGCGTCTGGATCACGTTTCCGATCATGCGGGTGTCGGTCGAGCCGAGGAGTTCGGCGTTGACGTAGTCACCGGCCGCCGGGATGAAGGTCAGCAGCGTGCCGGAGACCACGCCCGGCATCGACAGCGGGAAGGTGACCTTCCGGAACGTCGTCCACGGCTTGGCGTACAGGTCGCCGGCGGCCTCGTGCAGCCGTCCGTCGATCCGCTCCAGCGAGGTGTAGAGCGGCAGGATCATGAACGGCAGGAAGTTGTACGTCAGACCGCACACCACCGCCAGCGGGGTGGCGAGGACACGGTCGCCGGCCGTCCAGCCGAGGAAGTCGGTGACGCTCAGGATGTGCAGCGAGTTCAGGACGTGCACGACCGGGCCGTTGTCGGCGAGGATCGTCTTCCAGGCCAGGGTGCGGATCAGGAAGCTGGTGAAGAACGGCGCGATCACCAGGATCATGATCAGGTTGCGCCAGCGCCCGGCGCGGAAGGCGATCAGGTACGCCAGCGGGTAGCCGAGCAGCAGGCACAGGACGGTGGCCGCGGCGGCGTAGAAGACGGACCTGAGGAACTGCGGCCAGTACTCGCTCAGCGCGTCCCAGTAGGTCGCGAAGTGCCAGGTGACCTTGTAGCCCTCTTCCAGGGAGCCCGTCTGGATCGACGTGGACCCCTGGTAGATCATCGGCAGCGCGAAGAAGACGACCAGCCAGAGGATGCCGGGCAGCAGCAGCCAGTAGGGGGTCCACCTGCCGCGCCTGCGCGCGGGCTTCTTCGTCTCGGGTTCGGCGGGCGCCAGCGGCGGCGGCGCCTCGGAGAGCGTGGCCATCAGGCGGCCTCCTCCTCGGTGCCGGCGTCGATGTCCTGGTCGGCGTCGAGACCGAAGGTGTGGGCCGGGCTCCAGTGCAGGACGACGTCGGCACCGGGCACCAGTCGCCCGTCGCGCTCGACGTTCTGTACGTACACCGCGAACTCGGGGCAGACGGCGCTGTCGATGACGTACTGCGTGGAGACGCCGATGAAACTGGCGTCGGCGACCTTGCCGGTGATGCGGTTGCGGCCCTCGGGGATGGAGCCCGCGTCGTCGGCGTGGGTGAGGGAGATCTTCTCGGGGCGGACCCCTACCAGCACCTTGCCACCGGTCGTGGTCGGCGCCGAACATCGCGCCTCGGGCAGCACCAGCTTCCCGTCGCCGGCCTTGAGGATGATGTCGTCGCCGTTCTTCGTGTCGACCTCGGCCTCGATCAGGTTCGAGGTGCCGAGGAAGTTGGCGACGAACGTGGTGTTCGGGTTCTCGTAGAGGTCGGCCGGGGAGCCGAGCTGCTCGACGCGGCCCGCGTTCATCACGGCGACCGTGTCGGCCATGGTCATGGCCTCCTCCTGGTCGTGCGTGACGTGCACGAAGGTGATGCCGACCTCGGTCTGGATCCGCTTGAGCTCCAGCTGCATCTGGCGGCGCAGCTTGAGGTCGAGGGCGCCGAGCGGTTCGTCGAGGAGGAGCACCTTGGGGTGGTTGATGAGCGCGCGGGCCACCGCGACCCGCTGCTGCTGGCCGCCGGAGAGCTGGTGCGGCTTCTTGCGGGCCTGCTCGCCCAGCTGGACCAGCTCCAGCATGTCCTCGACCTGCTTCTTCACGCTCTTGATGCCGCGCCGGCGCAGGCCGAAGGCGACGTTCTCGAAGATGTCGAGGTGCGGGAAGAGGGCGTAGGACTGGAAGACCGTGTTCACCGGCCTCTTGTACGGCGGCAGATGGGTCACGTCCTGGTCGCCGAGGTGCACGGTGCCGCTGGTCGGCTCCTCCAGGCCCGCGATCATGCGCAGGGTGGTGGTCTTGCCGCAGCCGGAGGCGCCGAGGAGGGCGAAGAAGGAGCCCTGCGGCACGGTCAGGTCCATCGGCTGTACGGCGGTGAACCCGTTGTCGTAGGTCTTGCCGATACCGGTGAGGCGGACGTCGCCGCTGGTGTCTGTCGTCATGGTGTCGTCACGCCCCTGTGAGCTTCGCGAACTTCTGCTGGTAGGCCGTCTCTTCCTTCGAGCTCAGGGAGCGGAAGGCGCGGGACTTGGCCTGCATGGCCTTGTCGGGAACGATCAGCGGGTTGCTGGCCGCCGACTTGTCGATCTTGGCGAGGTACGGCTGCACGTCCGCGACCGGGCTGACGTAGTTGATGTAGGCGGCGAGTTCCGCGGCCTGCTGGGGCTCGTAGTAGTAGTCGATGAGCCGCTCGGCGTTCGTCTTGTGGCGCGCCTTGTTGGGGATCAGCATGTTGTCGGTCGACGTCATGTAGCCGCTGGCCGGGATGACGTAGTCGACGTCCGGGTTGTCGGCCTGGAGCTGCACGATGTCGCCGCCCCAGGCGACGCAGGCGGCCAGGTCGCCCTTGCTGAGGTCCGAGGTGTAGTCGTTGCCGGTGAAGCGGCGGATCTGCCCCTTGTCGACGGCCTTCTGGAGCCGGGCGATCACCGAGTCGTAGTTGTCGTCGGTGAAGGTCGCCGGGTCGATGCCCATGTCGAGCATGGTCATGCCGACGGTGTCGCGCATCTCCGTGAGCAGGCCGACGCGGCCCTTGAGCGCGGGGTTGTCGAGCAGGTCGGAGACCGACTTCACCTCGACGCCGTTCAGTGCCTTCTTGTTGAAGGCGACGACCGTCGAGATGCCCTGCCAGGGGTAGGAGTAGGCCCGGCCCGGGTCCCAGTCGGGGGCGCGGAACTGGTCCGACAGGTTGGCGAAGGCGTGCGGCAGGTTGGACGCGTCGAGTTTCTGGACGTAGCCGAGCCTGATCATGCGGGCGGCCAGCCAGTCGGTGAGGACGATCAGGTCCCGGCCGGTGTCCTGGCCGGCGGCGAGCTGCGGCTGGATCTTGCCGAAGAACTCGTCGTTGTCGTTGATGTCCTCGGTGTACTTCACCGTGATGCCGGTCCGCTTGCGGAACGCGTCAAGGGTCGGGTGCTTCTTCCCGCTGTCGTCGACGTCGATGTACTCGGGCCAGTTGGAGAAGTTGACGACCTTCTCCGTGGCCGAGTGGTCGTCGGCGGAGACCCCGCCCTGGGACTTGCCGGCCGCGGGGATGCCGCAGGCGCTCAGCGCCCCGACGCCGCCCACCGCGAGCGCGCCGCCCAGGAACGACCGGCGGGCCAGGGCGGCCCGGCCGGTGCGGAGGCTCTGCCGGATGGCGGCCAGTTCGACCGGGGTCGGGCGGTCGGGCTCGTACTGCCTCATGCGCTTGATGCCCTTTCGGGAAGGGGGCCGCCGTGACGAACGGCCGATGATCTGACTATCGGTCCCCGAAGATCGTGCGGTGCCAGTCCTTCCGCGCCACCGCCGTATTGTCGAACATTACGTGCTTGACCTGGGTGTACTCCTCGAACGAGTACGTCGACATGTCCTTGCCGAAGCCGGACGCCTTGTAGCCGCCGTGCGGCATCTCGCTGATGATCGGAATGTGGTCGTTGACCCACACGCACCCCGCCTTGATCTCGCGGGTCGCGCGGTTCGCCCGGTAGACGCCGCTGGTCCACGCGGAGGCGGCCAGACCGTACGGGGTGTCGTTGGCCAGCCGGATGCCCTCATCATCACTGTCGAACGGCAGAACGACCAGCACGGGGCCGAAGATCTCGGACTGGACGATCTCGCTGTCCTGCGGGGCGTCCGCGATCAGGGTGGGCCGGTAGTACGCGCCGCTCTTCAGCTCGTCCTGCGGCGGCTCGCCGCCGGTCACCACGCGCGCGTAGCCGCGCGCCCGCTCCACGAACCCGGCGACCCGGTCCCGCTGGGCGTGCGAGATCAGCGGCCCGAGATCGGTACCGGGAGCGAACGGGTCCCCCAGCCGCACCGTCTCCATCAGGGCGGCCGTCCCCTCCACGAACGCCTCGTAGAGCGGCCGCTGCACGTACGCGCGCGTGGCGGCGGTGCAGTCCTGCCCGGTGTTGATCAGTGCCCCGGCGACGGCCCCGTTGACGGCCGCCTCCAGATACGCGTCGTCGAAGACCACGAACGGCGCCTTGCCGCCGAGCTCCAGGTGGAGCCGCTTGACGGTCGCGGTGGCGACCTCGGCGACCCGCTTGCCGACACCGGTGGACCCGGTGAAGGAGGTCATGGCGACGTCGGGGTGCCCGACGAGGTGCTCACCGGCCTCCCGCCCCGTGCCGGTGACGATGTTGATGACACCGTCCGGGACACCGGCGAGCGTGGCGGCCTCGGCGAACAGCAGCGAGGTCAGCGGGGTCAGCTCGGCCGGCTTGAGCACGATGGTGTTGCCGGCGGCGATCGCCGGAAGGATCTTCCAGGCGGCCATCTGGAGGGGGTAGTTCCAGGGCGCGATGGAGCCGACGACGCCGATGGGCTCGCGGCGGACGTACGAGGTGTGGTCACCGGAGTACTCGGCGGCCGCCTGCCCCTGGAGGTGCCGGGCCGCCCCCGCGAAGAACGCGGTGTTGTCGATGGTCCCCGGTACGTCGAACTCGCGCGTGAGCTTCAGCGGCTTGCCGCACTGGAGGGACTCGGCGCGGGCGAACTCCTCGGCACGGTCGGCGAGCACGGCGGCGAACCGGTGCAGCACGTCCGACCGCTCGCCGGGGGTGGTCCCGGCCCAGCCCGGGAAGGCGTCCCGCGCGGCGGCCACGGCCCGGTCGACGTCCTCGGTGCCGGCCAGCTCGTACGTGTACACGTCCGCGCCGGTGGCCGGGTCGACGACGGCGTGCGTACGGCCCGACGTGCCCTTGGCGAACCGTCCCGCGATGTACTGCGCGCCGCCCGCGAGCCGCTCCTGCGCGGGGAAGGTCTCCGGGGTGGCGGTGCCCGGGTTGTCCATGTCGCTTCTCCTCCGCCGTCACCCCGCCCCGAGAGGCGGGTGGCGTAGCTCCAGCTCGATTTGACTGCCGATCCTGGCAGAGCAAGGGGCGACCAACAAGTGATTCCGTTGTTGCCTTTTGGTTACGCGACGGAATCTGTCGACCAGGTGTCGAGTCGGCAGGGAAAAGGCAGGACGGAGTGTCAGTGGTGGCTGCCAGACTGGCGTGCATGGCGAAGATCGATTCTGTGGAGGCCCTGATCAGGGCGGTCCAGGCGGGGGCCAGGATCAGGTACCTGCACTTCTGGGGACACCGGCCGCGGCCGGACGGGCAGGTCTCGGCGAGCTGCCTGAGCCAGTGGTGGCCGTCACGCTTCGTGGTCGACGGGGTGGAGTACGCGACCGCGGAGCACTGGATGATGGCGGGAAAGGCCCGGCTCTTCGGGGACGCGGAGGCGGAGCGCGCGGTCCTGGCCTCGGCACACCCCGCCGAGGCGAAGAAGGCGGGCCGCCTGGTCCGGGGCTTCGACGAGGCGATATGGGAGAGGGAGCGGCTGCGCATCGTCACCGAGGGCAGCGTGCACAAGTTCGCTGCCGACGCCGGGCTACGGACCTTCCTGCTGGCGACCGGCGACCGGGTCCTGGTGGAGGCGAGCCCGGTGGACCGGGTGTGGGGCATCGGCCTGGCGGCGACGGACGCGGGCGCGGAGGATCCGGCGCGGTGGAGGGGGCTGAACCTGCTGGGGTTCGCGTTGATGGAGGCGCGGGCCCGCTTGGCGGCAGGCGGAACTGGTCCCACCTGAAAAGGGGCGCGGGGCTGATTCGAAGTGCGGCTCCGCCGCGTGGGCGCGACCGGCCCCCGACCACCCGCACCCGAACGACGACCTTTATCGGCTCCCCCGGCTCCCCGCCACCACGATCAGCGTGATGAACGCCGCGGCGAGCACCAGCCCCGCCGACCCGCAGATGATCCCCGCGAGCGCCTGCCCACCGTTCGTCGCCGTCCCGCGCTTCACCCTGGCCCGCCCGATCGACCCGAACACGATGGCCAGCACCCCCATCACCAACGCGACCGGCGCCAGGCAGAACCCGATCGCACTGATGATCCCGGTCACCATGCTCGCCGTCCCCAGCCCGTTGTCGGGCGCCCGCTGCATGCCGGGCCAGCCGCCGTACCCCCCGGGCCCGGCCGCCGGATACGACGGCAGCGGCTGCCCGGGGTAGCCGTACCCCGGCACCGGGGCGCCGGGAGCGGGGGCGCCGGGGTAGCCGTACGGGACCGGCCCCGGCCCGTTCGGGGCGATCGGCGGTGGCGGCACCGCCGCAGTCCGCGGCTGCGTCGCGGCGGGCGGCGCGTAGGGGTTGGGCGCCGGCGCGGCCGGGTCCGGGGCCGCGAAGGGGTTCGCCGGCGGAGCCGGTGGCGTGTCGGACGGCGCGGCGAAGGGGTTGGCCCGGCTCTGTGCCGGTGCGTCCGCGGAGCCGTCCGGCCCCGGCGGCGCAGCGACCGTCCACCGGTCATGGACCGACGGCGGCACCACCGGCGCCGCCGCTCCGGCCCCCGCCCCCTCGGCGGCCTTGTCCAGCCGTACCTTCGGAGCCTCCGGCGTCTCGTCAGCCATCTCGCGATGTCCCCTCTCCCGACCGCATGCCGCCGTCATGCTACGGCCCGCCCCGCCGTCCACCTGCGGCCCGGCCTACGATGACCCGGAGTCACCGATCAGCCGATCACCGCGCAGGGCCCCACGGCCGTTCCCCGCCGTGGGCGGCCCGCGCCGTTCCGGGGAGGAACCCCTTGTCCGACCGCCACACCGAACCCGCCGCCCTGCGCGATGTGCACGCCTTCGTCGCCGGACTGCCCAAGGCCGAACTGCACGTCCACCACGTCGGCTCCGCCTCCCCCCGCATCGTGTCGGAACTGGCCGCCCGGCACCCCGACTCCAGGGTCCCGACCGACCCCGAGGCGCTGGCCGACTACTTCACGTTCACGGACTTCGCCCACTTCATCGAGGTCTACCTCTCGGTCGTCGACCTGATCCGCACGCCCGAGGACGTACGGCTGCTCACCTACGAGGTGGCCCGCGAGCTGGCCCGCCAGCAGGTGCGCTACGCCGAGCTGACCATCACCCCGTTCTCGTCCACCCGGCGCGGGATCGACGCGCGGGCCTTCATGGACGCCATCGAGGACGCGCGCAAGGCCGCGGAGGCGGAGTTCGGCACGGTGCTGCGCTGGTGCTTCGACATCCCCGGCGAGGCGGGGCTGGAGGCCGCCGAGGAGACGGCCCGGCTGGCGACCGACGACCGGCTCCGCCCGGAGGGCCTGGTCTCGTTCGGTCTCGGCGGCCCCGAGATCGGGGTGCCCCGGCCGCAGTTCAAGCCGTACTTCGACCGGGCGATCGCGGCCGGTCTGCGCTCCGTCCCGCACGCGGGCGAGACCACCGGACCGGGCACGGTCTGGGACGCGCTGACCTACCTGGGCGCCGAGCGCATCGGCCACGGCACCAGCTCCGCGCAGGACCCGAAGCTCCTCGCCCACCTCGCCGAGCACCGGATCGCGCTGGAGGTGTGCCCGACCTCCAACATCGCCACCCGTGCGGTCCGCACCCTCGCAGAGCACCCGATCAGGGACTTCGTCGACGCCGGTGTCCTGGTCACGGTCAACTCCGACGACCCGCCGATGTTCGGCACCGACCTGAACGGCGAGTACGCGGTCGCCGCCCGCCTGCTCGGTCTCGACGAGCGCGGCATCGCGGACCTCGCGAAGAACGCCGTGGAGGCGTCCTTCCTGGACATGCCGGGCAAGGCGAGGATCTCCGCCGAGATCGACGCTTACACGAAGGCATGGCTCGCCCCCTGACGAGCCCCTGCGGAACCGCCGCCGGGCCCTGAGACCATGGGCCCATGCAGACCGTGACCGCCGTGGCGCACCGCGGCGACCTCTACCGCTTCCGCGAGAACACGCTCGACTCCCTGCGTTCCGCGCTCCGCCGGGGCGCGGACGCGGTGGAGACCGACGTCCGCCTCACCCGTGACGGCGTTCCCGTGCTCCTGCACGACGAGACGCTCAAGCGGTTGTGGGGACACGACCGCCCGCTGCACGCCCTGTCCGCGGACGAGGTGCGCGGCCTGACCGCGGGCGGTGTGCCGACCCTCGCCGAGGCGCTGGCGGCGACGGAGGGCAGCCGGGTGATGCTCGACCTGCCCGGGGAGCCGAGCGAGCGGGCGGTGGCGAGGATCGTGGCCGTGGCCCGGGAGTGCGACGCGGCGGACCGCGTCTCCTACACGGGGGACGCCATGGCGATGCTGGCGGTCCGGGCGGCTGACCCGTCCGCCGAGATCGCCCTCACTCGCAAGACGCTGGCGCCGCCCCGCCCCGCGCTCCTGGACGCGATCCGCCCGCGCTACCTGAACCACCGCTTCAGCCTGCTCGACCCCGCCCTGGTCGAACACGTCCACCACACCGGCTACCTGGTCTCCTGCTGGACCCCGGACACCCGCCGCTCGATGCGCCGCCTGCTGGACATGAGCGTCGACTCGATCACCACCAACAGAGTGGACGTACTCAACGCCCTGCGCTGAACGCGCCCCCGAAGGGGCGCGGGGCTGTACTTGACGTGCGGCTCCGCCGCGTGGGCGCGAGCAACCCCCACCGGCCCGCGCTAGACCCGCGACCTCTGAACCACAGTCGCCGGATCACTCGGCACGGACCGCGTCACGTACTGCGGAACCGGCGCCGCATCGGTCCCGTCGTCCCGCACCAGCCCATACCGAGTCGCCCCCTCCGCAGGCCCGTACAGCACGTCCTTCTCCACCGCGTCCCACGACGAAGGAAACACGCTCACCCCGTAGTCGGCACCCCGCTCGTTCACCGTGAACGTCACGCTGCCGTCGACGTAGTAGTACTCGTTCTGCCACATCTGCTGGGCGCCGGAGGGCAACACGGCATACCCCACCGCCGAGTTGCCCATCCCGGTCGCGGAGCTGTCGGTCGTGCTCACCCGGTCGTCCATCCGCCGCCCGCCCCCGGACGCCACATGGAAGATCTTCCCCGTCAGCCCGGTCCAGGACGGCATGACCAGGCTCCCGGCCCGGTACTGCGGTGAGATCTGCCAGCGGACCAGCACATAGCCCTGTCCGCTGAGCGTCACGCTGTCCCCGCGGTGGTTCAGCACCGCGTGCGCCCCGCCGCTGCTGGTGATCCCGCTCTCCGGCCGGTGCGGCAGCGCCCCCGGCTTCGCGTCCGGGTCCGGCGCCGGGTCCACCGCGTCGACGACCGAGCCGTAGACCGCCGCGCTCACCGAGGCCGACGGGGACCGCGAGGCGGAAGGCGACAAGGACGGGGGCGGCGAGGGAGTGGTCACCGGCGCCCGCGGGACCGCACTCGTGACCGCCGCCGTCGGCGACACGGCGGTCCGCGGTGCCGGGTCGGGCGGCGTCCGTACGACGACGTACGCACCGCCCGCCACGATCGTCGCCCCGGCGGTCACCGCCACCGCCGGCTTGGTCAGCGCGCCCAGCACCTTCGCCGACCAGCCGACGGACGTCGCCGCGGCCCCCGTCTTGCCGCCGAGCGCCAGTGCCAGGGTGAAACCCACCGGCACCGGTACCAGGGCGATCCCGACCAGCAGCCGTTCCGCCGGTACGACGGAGTCCCGGGGGTCGCCGCAGTAGCCGCAGCCCCGGATGTGCCGGGCCAGCCGCTTGCGCCAGACGGAGTCGGGCCGCCCGTCCCAGCGGACGGTCAGCTCACGCAGTTCCGGACAGGCCCCGTCCAGCGCGCGCACGATGCCGCGCGAGGTCTCCAGCCGCTCCTTCATCCGCTGGACGCGGACCGCGGCGTGCTGCCTGCTGATGCCGACGGCCGCGGCCAGTTCACGCCGGGTGAGTTCGCCGGAGACCTCCAGCCACCACAGTGACACCAGCTGCCGGTCCTCGGCGTCCAGCCAGCGCACGGCCTCCGCGACCTCCCGCCGCTGGCCCGCCAACTGGAGCCGCAGCACGGTGAGTTCGGCGAAGTCGGCGGTGCCGTCCGGGACCGCCTCGTCCAGTTTCCGGTCCTGCCTGCGACGCGCCCGGTCCCGGATCTGCCGCATGGCGATGGCCACCAGCCAGGACCGGAAGCTGTCCGGGTCGCGCAGGGTGCCGAGGTTGTCGACGGCGCGCAGCATGGTCTCCTGGACGACGTCGTCCACGTCGGCATGGCCGTTGAGGGCGCGGCCGACCACGTTGTAGACCAACGGCAGCCAGCCCTCGGCCAGTTCGTCCAGCGCACGCCGGTCGCCCGCCTGCGCGGCCGCGACCGTGGCCCGCCAGTGCCGCGCCCCCTGCACGTCCGTCCTCATGACCGCACCTTCTCAGCCGGGGCGGCGTCCTTGGCAATGTCGGGGATCACAGTGCGGAGACGGAGTACGGAGTTCCGGGATAACACTTTTTTCGCCCCGAGTTCCCCGCCGACCCGTCACGCCCGTCGCCCCCGTCGCCCTCGTCGCCCCCGTCGCCCTCGTCGCCCCCGTCGCCCGTGGGGATGACCGGCCCTTGGTACCCCGGTACCAGTCCCCCTTCGAAGATTCCCCCGGGGTCCCAGGGACCGGGTCCCTCCCGCTCCTACCTTCGACAGCAGGCACCGCGACGAGACCCACCGACCGCGGCCGAGTGCGAGGCAGGAAGGCCCAGCTCCATGATCGAAGCGCGCGAACTGACAAAGCGGTACGGCGACAAGACCGTCGTCGACCGCCTGAGCTTCACCGTGAAACCCGGCGAGGTGACCGGCTTCCTCGGCCCCAACGGCGCGGGCAAGTCCACGACCATGCGGATGATCGTCGGCCTGGACGCGCCCACCCGCGGCTCGGTCACGGTCAACGGCCGGTCCTACGCCGGGCACCCCGCGCCCCTGCACGAGATCGGCACCCTCCTGGAGGCCAAGTCCGTGCACCCGGGGCGCAGCGCGCTCAACCACCTCATGGCGCTCGCGTACACACACGGCATTCCGCGCAGCCGGGTCGAGGAGGTCATCGAGCTGGCCGGGCTGACCAGCGTGGCCGGCAAACGGGTCGGCGCCTTCTCGCTCGGCATGGGCCAGCGGCTCGGCATCGCCTCGGCGCTGCTCGGCGACCCCGCGATCGTGATGCTCGACGAACCGGTCAACGGCCTCGACCCGGAGGGCGTGCTCTGGGTCCGCAACCTGCTGCGCGGGCTCGCCGACGAGGGGCGGGCCGTGATGCTCTCCTCGCACCTGATGAGCGAGACCGCGCTGATCGCCGACCACCTGGTGATCATCGGCCGGGGCAGGCTGCTCGCGGACACCACGGTCGAGGACTTCACCCGGGAGGCGGGCGGCGGTGGCGTGAAGGTCGTCACCGGCGAGCCCGTGAGGCTGCGCTCGCTGCTGGCCGGCCCCGACGTCACGATCACCTCCTCGTCCGCCGAGGAGCTGCTGGTCGCGGGCCGGGACGCCCGGGAGATCGGGACGATCGCCGCCCTGCACGGCGTACCGGTGTACGAGCTCACCCCGCAGGCCGTCTCCCTGGAGACGGCGTTCATGGACCTCACCCGGGACGTGGTCGAGTACCAGAGCGCCCCGGCCGGCACCGCACGAAAGGCCGCCTGATGACCGTCACCAGCATCGCCACCGCCCGCCCGGCGCCGTACCGGGTGACCGGCCGCCGGGTGCTGCGCTCGGAGTGGGCCAAGTTCTGGTCGTTGCGCTCCAGTTGGATCACCCTCGCGGTCGCCGTGTTCCTGCTGGTGCTGTTCGGGACGATCGCCAGCTACACCTACAGCGCGGGCGCCACGGCAGGCGGCCCGCCCGGCCGGAACAGCGGTGCGAGCGACGCGGTCAGTCTGGCCCTGACCGGGGTGACCTTCGCGTCGCTGGCCGTGGGCGTGCTCGGGGTGCTGCTGTCGGCGGGCGAGTACAGCACCGGCATGATCCGGTCCACGCTCACCGCCGTCCCGCGCCGCCTCCCGGTGCTGTGGGCGAAGGCCGCGGTGATCGGCCCGATCGCCCTGGTCCTCGCGACGGTCGGGGCGCTGGCCGCGTTCGGTCTCGGCTCGCCCGGTCTGGACGGCGAGAAGATCTCCCTGTCGCTGGGGGACGACGGGGTGCTGCGCAGTCTGGCCGGGGCGGGTCTCTACCTGGGTCTGGTCGCCGTCTTCGGCGTGGCCCTGGGTGTGCTGCTGCGCAACTCCGCCGGGGCCATCGCCTCCCTGGTCGGCGTCCTGCTCATCCTGCCGGGGCTGGCCTCGCTGCTGCCCGACTCCTGGTACGACACCCTCAGCCCCTACTTCCCGAGCAACGCGGGCCAGGCGGTGTACGCGCTGCACCAGTCCTCCGACGCCCTCTCGCCCGGCGCGGGCATCGCCGTCTTCGCCGGCTGGGTGGCGCTCACCCTGGCCGGGGCGGCGTACCGGCTGGCCAGGACCGACGTCTGAGCCGGGCCGGACGCACCGGACATCCCTGGAGCCGAGGACACCGGACACCCCTGGAGCCGAGGACAATGGCCGACATGAGTCCGCCGCACCGCGCGGCAGCCGCCGGGGACACCGACCGGGGGACGGCAGGCGTGCCGTCCCCCGGCTTCGACGCGGCCTGGGCACACCCGCTTCTGGGCCGGATGCTGCGCGACCGCAGCCGCCGCCGGGAGCTGGACCGGCGGCATCCGTGGCTGCTCGACACCGCGGTGGTGCTGTTCATGCTGCTGGTCAGCCTGCCCGACCTGCTGATGGTCGACCACGGTTCCCCCTTCGGGGACGAGGCCGCCCGCGCCGCGCTGCGGCCCGCTGTCCTGTACGCCTTCGTCGCCGCGCTGGTCGTTCCGCTGTGGTGGCGCCGCCGGGCCCCGGCCACCGTGTACTTCACGATCCTCGCGGTGAACATGGTCGAGTGGTCGACGGGGGTCTGGATGCGGGCGGGCACCGCCACCCTCGTCGGCCTCTACACCCTGGCCCGCAACGGCTCGCTGCGTGTGCTGGGCCGGGCGGTCGGACTGAGTGTCGGGGTGCTGGCCCTGGCCGTCTACGTCCTGGCGCCCATCGAGCATCCGCTGCTCGCCTCCTTCTTCCTGCTGGGCACGCTGACCGCGGCGGTCGCCGTCGGACTGACCGTGCGGATCCGGAGGCTGTACCTGGCGGCCCTGGAGGACCGCGCCCGGCGGCTGGAGGTCGAGCAGGAGCAGCGGGTACGGCTCACCGCGGCCGCCGAGCGCTCCCGGGTCGCCCGGGAGATGCACGACATCGTGGGCCACAACCTCTCGGTGATGGTCAGCGTCGCCGACGGCGCGGCGGTCCTGGCCGGCAACCGGGGCGAGCGGTCCGCGGAGGCCCTGCGGATCCTCGGCGACACCGGCCGGCAGGCGATGAGCGAACTGCGCCGGGTCCTCGGCGTGCTGCGCGAGGGCGCCGACGACGAACGGCCGCTCGCGCCGCAACCGGGCGTCAAGGACCTGGACCCGCTGCTGGCCCGGGTCCGGGCGGCGGGGCTGCCGGTGACGTACCGGACGGTGGGCGACCCGGACGGGCTGGGCGACGGTGTCCAGCTCACCGTCTACCGGATCGTCCAGGAATCGCTGACCAACACCCTCAGACACGCGGGACCGGGCACGTCCGCCGAGGTGACGGTGGCCGTCGCGGCGGGCGAGGTACGGGTGCGGGTCGCGGACACCGGCACGGCGCCGGAGCCGGAGCCGGAGCCGTCCGGCGGCACCGCCGGTCACGGCCTGGTCGGCATCCGGCAGCGGGCCGCGATGTACGGCGGCACGGTCGTCGCCGGGCCGCGCGAGGGCGGTCCCGGCTGGGTCGTCGACGTCGTCCTCGACATGCCCTCCGCGCCGCACGCACCACCGGCGCAACCCGCACCGCCCGCACCGCCCGCACCATCCGCCCCGTCGGCTCCGGGAGAGCAGCTGTGACGACCGTACTGATCGCCGACGACCAGCCGCTCCAGCGGATGGGCGTACGGATGCTGCTGGAGGGCACCCCCGGTCTGGAGCCGGTCGGTGAGGCGGAGCACGGCGCGGAGGCCGTCCGGCTCGCCGCCGAACTGCGGCCGGACGTCATCCTCATGGACATCCGGATGCCCGGCATGGACGGGCTGGAGGCGACCCGGCGGATCGTCGCCACCGGCGGCCGTACCCGCGTTCTCATCGTGACCACCTTCGACCTCGACGAGTACGCGTACGACGGGCTGCGCGCCGGGGCCAGCGGATTTCTGCTCAAGGACACCCGGCCGGAGGAGCTGGTCGCGGGCATCCACGCGGTGGCCGGCGGCGACGCGGTGGTGGCCCCCTCACTGACCCGGCGCCTCCTGGACGCCTACGCCCACCGGGTGCTGGCGCCCTCCGCCGCCGCCGTCGAGGATCCCCGGCTGCGCTCGCTGACCGACCGCGAGCGCGAGGTCCTGGTCGCCATCGGCCAGGGCTGGAACAACACCGAGATCGCCGAGCGCCTCGTGCTCACCGAGTCGACCGTCAAGAAGCACGTCGGCCGGGTCCTCGCCAAGATCGGGGCGCGCGACCGGATCCAGGCCGTGATCGCGGCGTACGACGCCGGACTGGTCCGGGCCAAGTAGCCGGAGCGCCGTCCCCGGACGCCGGTCGCGGGTCCCCGGACACCGGACACCGGTCGCCGGTCCCCGGACACCGGTCGCCGGTCGCCGGTCGCCGGTCAGTCGGACCCCCCTCTCCCGGCACGGCGGCTCCAGGCGTAGCATGTGAACGAAACTGTTTCGTTCACGGAACGGACCTCGCATGGAGAAGACAGGCATGGTCTCCGTACTCGTCGTCAACGACCAATCCCTCCAGCGCCTCGCCCTGGGTATGCTCCTCGCCGCCGAGCCGGGCCTGACGGTCGTCGGGGAGGCGGCGGACGGGGACGAGGCGATCCGTGCGAGCGCCGCGCTCCGCCCCGACGTCGTCCTGATGGACAGCCTGCCGTCCCGGGCGGACGCCATCGACACCATCCGGCACATCACCCGCCCCGCCGCCCGGACCGGCACCGCCGGGCTCACCGACGAGGCCGCCGCCGCCCGGGTCCTGGTGCTGACCGCGGCCGAGCGGGAGGCGGACGCCTGGGCGGCCCTGCGGGCGGGCGCCGGCGGCTTCCTGCTCAACGACGCCGACCCGGCCGAACTGACCGCGGCCATCCGGGTGGTGGCGGCCGGCGACGCCGTCATCACGCCCGGCCTGACCCGTGCCCTCATCGACGCCGTCCGCCAGCAGCACACCGTCCGTCCCCTCCCCCGCGCCTCGGGGCTCGGCGCCCTCACCGGGCGCGAGCGCGACGTCCTGATCGCCGTGGCCGCCGGGTGGACCAACGCCGAGATCGCACAGTGGCTGTCCATCGCCCCGACCACCGTGAAGACCCACGTCAGCAACGTCCTCGCGAAGATCGGCGCCCGCGCCCGGGTACAGGCCGTGACCTTCGCCTACGAGTCGGGCCTGATCCGTCCGGCGGCCTGAGGCGCGGCGGGCGGCGGGCCCGTACGCACACGGCCACCCGGCACACGCGGCGACGGCACATGCGGGATGCCCCCGGCCGTAGTCGCGAAGTGGCTGGGACCTGTGCCACAACGGGTCGCGGTCCGCCGTCGGGCCGCCGGGAAACACCCACGTCAGGCGCCTCCCATGCGCATGGTTCATGGATCACCTCCGTTCCAGGCATTGGACGCATGTGTGTCCGGCGGCCGAGGCTTGCGGGCGTCACGGGTTCCGGAAGCGACTCGGAGCGGCTCGGAGCGACTCGGAGCGACTCGGAGCGTTCCCGACGCGATCCTGGAAGCGATACGGAAACGGCAAGGAGCCGATCATGACCACCCAGTGGAACGCCGGCGAAGGGCGCATCGAGACCACCGACCGCGGCCGTGCCGTGCTCTCCCAGCCCCGCCTCAACCGCGGCACCGCCTTCACCCCGGACGAGCGGCGGATGCTGGGCCTGGTGGGCCTGGTGCCGCCGGCGGTGCTGACCCTGGAGCAGCAGGCCGAACGGGCGTACCGGCAGTACGCGGCGCAGCCGACCGATCTGGCCAAGAACGTCAACCTCACCGCGCTGCACGACCGCAACCAGGTGCTCTTCTACCGCCTGCTCTGCGACCACCTCGACGAGATGCTGCCCATCGTCTACACCCCGACCGTGGGCAAGGCGATCCAGCGCTACAGCAACGAGTACCGGCGGCCGGCCGGGGTGTACCTGTCGGTGCACGCCCCGGAGGAGATCGAGGGCGCGCTGACGGCCGCCGGCCTGGGCCCGGACGACGTCGACCTGATCGTCGCCACGGACGGCGAGGCGATCCTCGGCATCGGCGACTGGGGGGTGGGCGGCATCGACATCTCGGTGGGCAAGCTCGCCGTCTACACGGCCGCCGCCGGCATCGACCCCAACCGCACCCTGGCCGTGATGCTGGACGTCGGCACCAACCGCCAGGAACTCCTCGACAACCCGCTCTACCTCGGCAACCGGCACCCGCGCGTGGACCGGGAGACGTACGACGCCTTCATCGACGCCTACGTCACCACCGCCCGCCGGCTCTTCCCGAACGCCCTGCTGCACTGGGAGGACTTCGGTCCCGCCAACGCCCGCCGCATCCTGGAGCGTTACCGCCCGACCGAGTTCACCTTCAACGACGACGTCCAGGGCACCGGTGCCGTCAACCTCGCCGCCGTGCTCTCCGGGGTGAAGGCCAGCGGGGTGCCGCTGCGCGACCACCGGGTGGTGATCTTCGGTGCGGGCACCGCCGGTATCGGCATCGCCGACCAGCTGCGGGACGCCATGGTCGCCGACGGGCTGACCGCCGAGGAGGCCACCGCCCGTATCTTCGGCGTCGACCGCCACGGCCTGCTCACCGAGGACCAGCAGGACCTGCGCGACTTCCAGGTCGGCTACGCCCGCCCGGCCGCCGAGGTCGCCGGCTGGCGACGGGACGAGCAGGTCGGCGGCATCGCGCTGGCCGAGGTCGTCGGGCAGGTCCGGCCGACGGTCCTGATCGGCACCTCCGGGCAGGGCGGCTCCTTCACCGAGGAGATCGTCCGTACGATGGCCGCCCACGCCGAGCGCCCGATCATCCTGCCCATGTCCAACCCCACGGACCTGGCCGAGGCGGTCCCCGCCGACCTGCTGGCCTGGACCGACGGCCGGGCCCTGATCGCCACCGGCAGCCCGTTCCGCCCGGTCGAGCAGGACGGGGTCCGGTACCTGATCGGGCAGGCCAACAACGCGCTGGTCTTCCCCGGCCTCGGGCTGGGCGCGATCGTCGCCCGCGCCCACCGGATCACCGACGGCATGCTGGTCGCCGCCGCGCACGCGGTCGCCGGGCAGACCGACACCGACGGCCCCGGCGCGCCGATCCTGCCCCTCACCGACCAGCTGCGCGAGACCTCGGTGGCGGTCGCCGTGGCGGTGGCCCGCGCCGCGGCGACCGACGGGGTGGCCGGCACCGCCGTCGACGACTCCGTCGAGAAGCGGGTCAGGGCCGCCATGTGGCAGCCGGCGTACCCGCCGGTCAAGGCCGTCTGACCGACCGGGGCCGATAACCGCCCATGCCCCCCGCGCCTCGATACGGCCCGTCCGATGCGGCCCGAGAATAGGTGCAGCCCGAGAATGGTGGCATGGATCTCCAGGTACTGCGCTCCTTCCAGGCCGTGGCCGAGGGCGTGACGGTCACCGAGGCCGCGGCCGCCGCCCACATCACCCAGCCCGCCCTCTCCCGGGCCCTGAACCGGCTGGAGCGGGAAGTCGGCGCGGAACTCCTCCAGCGGGTCGGCCGCGTTCTGCAACTCACCCCGGCCGGGCGGGTGTTCAAGGAGCACGTCGACGCCGTGCTGGACAGTTACGACCGGGGGCGGCGGGCCGTGGCCGAGGTCGTCGACCCCGACGCGGGCGTGGTCTCGCTGGCCTTCCTGCACACCCTGGGCACCTGGCTGGTGCCCAGGCTGGTCACCGGGTTCCGGCAGCGCTTCGCCGCCGTCCGGTTCGAACTGCACCAGGCGGACGAGAACGGCCTCGCCGAGCATCTCCTGGACGCCACCGCGGACCTGATCATCACCGGCAAGGACCCGGGCCACCCGCTGATCACCTGGCGCCGGCTCCTGGTCGAGCCCCTCTGGCTCGCCGTCCCGGCCCGGCACCGCCTCGCCCAGCGCCGACGGGTCCGGCTGGCCGAGGTGTCCGGTGAGCAGTTCATCGTGCTCAAGCCCGGCTACGGCCTGCGCAGTGTCACCGAGACCCTGTGCCGCCAGGCCGGGTTCAGCCCTCTCGTCGGATTCGAGGGCGAGGAGGTGGAGACCCTGCGCGGTCTGGTCGCGTCCGGTCTGGGAGTCTCCCTGATCCCCGCCGCGCCGGACGCCGCCGCGGCCCCGGAGACCAACCCCGAGCTGCCCGTCCGCTACCTCAGGCTCACCGACGTGCAGGCCGTCCGCGACATCGGCATCGCGCGCCTGGCCTCCCGCACCCTGCCCCCGGCCACCCGCCGCTTCGTCGACCACGCCCTGAGCGCCACCGCGGCCCAGGTCTGAGGCAACCTCCGGGCCGAACTCCCCGGCACGACAGGGGAACCGGGGCGCCCGGGACGGCGCCCGGCCCTCAGCCGTGTCCGGCCGGAGCGGGGCGGGTGTGCGGGACGGGGCGGGTGCGCGTGGCGGCACTCGGAACGAGGGCGGCCTCCTCGGCGGAGTAGGACGAGGCGAAGGTGAACGCGCGCGCCGACGGCCCGTTCGTCCGCAGGTCCGCCAGCCTTTCCAGGGCCTCGCCGGTGGTCGGGAGGTGGCCGGCGGGGACCCACCAGAGCACCAGATGTGCCTCGACGTGCCGCTCGAACCACGAGCGCCGCTGCCGCAGCACGTCCAGGTGCTCGCTGCGGTAGGTGAAGCCCCACAGCGCGTCCTGGGTCTCCCACACCGTCAGGTTGACGATGACGTCCTCGCCCGCCGGACGCAGGGCGGTGGCGTCGGCGGCCCCTTCCTCCACCAGCCGCCACACGAAGCCGGGCGCGTCGTCGGCGGCGGCGTTGACCGTGTCGAGCATCTCGACGAACGGTGCCATGCGCGGGTCGGAGAGGGGGAAACGGAGCGTGGCGACGTTCAGTTGGGCGAGGTGGGCGGCGTCCACGGATGCGGTCATGACCTCATACCAGCACGCCCCCTTCTTCTATGTCAATCACCATTGTTTTTAGAAGCCTCCCCGGAAGCCTCCAGCACCACACAACACTCACCCGGCCGGGCGTCCATCCGGGCCCGGACCGGGCCGTCGGCGCCGAGCAGCCCCTCCAGCAGCGCGAGGTTCATGCCGCAGACGAGCGGCGGGAAGCGTTCGGCGACGGCGTGGAAGGGGCAGTTGCGCATCCGGACGGCGCCCGCGACCGCTCCGGCGCCTTCCTCCAGACGGGGTTCGTAACCGCGGGCCGCGAGGATCTCCATGGCCTCGCCGAGGTCGCCGCAGGGCGCCGCCGAGCCGCGCAGGGCCTCCCCGCGGCGGCGCGCGGCCGCACAGAGCCCGGCGTCCAGCCCGGCCTGTTCGGCGGCTTCGGCGAGCAGTTCGGCGGCGGTGCGGTAGTCGCGGGCGGGCAGCGACACGACCCGCTCGGCCCGCGCCCGCGTGTACACCTTGGCCGGCCGGCCCGCCCCCGGCCCCGAGCGCCCGGTCAGGCGACGGCTCCCGGTGTCGAGCAGTCCGGCCTCGGCCAGCCGGTCCAGATGGTGCGCGGCGAGCGTGCGCGCCACCCCGGTCGCCTCGGCGGCCTCGTTGCGGCCGACCTCGCGGCCCTGCGCCGCCACGTACTCGTACAGTCGGCGCCGCACCGGATCCTGCAGCGCCCCGATCGCATCGATGTCGTTCACCCGGCCATTCTAGGAACAACACGGGTTGGCGATAGAAGCCCCCGGGGCGCCCGCGCCGGGAAGGGCGCCGCACGGGAAAATGATGGTCCCGTTGACGGGAAATTGATGGATTCGGGGGCTTCACCAATTCCTCCCGCGAACCTAGCGTTGCGAGCATGTGAACGGCCTGGCCGTCGGCCGTACGAGACCGATCGGCGCGTCCGCCGCCCCCACCGGAACCATCGAAAGGCCACGGCATGACCACCCCGCAGCTGAACCGGATCGCCGGCGCGCCCATCTCCTGGGGCGTGTGCGAAGTGCCCGGATGGGGCTACCAGTTGACGCCCGAGCGGGTGCTGAAGGAGATGCGCGAGGTCGGCCTGGCCGCCACCGAGTTCGGCCCCGACGGCTTCCTGCCCGCCGCCCCCGAGGCGATGGCCCGCGTCCTCGCCGACCACGACCTGCACGCCGTCGGCGGCTTCACGCCGCTGCTGCTGCACGTGCCCGGCCACGACCCGCTGCCCGAGGCGGAACAGCTCCTGGCGGGCTACGCCGCCTCGAACGCCGAGGTCCTCGTGCTGTCCGCCATCACCGGCCAGGACGGCTACGACTCCCGGCCGGAGCTCGACGCGGACGGCTGGAAGCTGCTCCTCTCCAACCTCGACCGGCTCACCGCGCTGGCCGCCGAGCGCGGGGTGCGCGCGGTCCTGCACCCGCACGTCGGCACGATGGTCGAGAACGGCGACGAGGTCCGCCGGGTCCTGGAGCACTCGTCGATCTCCCTCTGCCTGGACACCGGCCACCTGCTGATCGGCGGCACGGACCCGGCGGAGCTGACCCGGCAGGCCCCCGAGCGGATCGCCCACACCCACATGAAGGACGTGGACGCCAGCCTCGCCGCCAAGGTCCAGTCCGGCCGCCTCACCTACACCGAGGCCGTCCGCGAGGGCATGTACCGCCCGCTGGGCGCCGGAGACGTCGACGTCGAGTCGATCGTCACCCACCTCACCGCCCGCGGCTACGACGGCTGGTACGTCCTGGAACAGGACACCATCCTCACCGCGGAGCCGAAGGAGAAGGGCCCGGTCGAGGACGTCTGGGCCAGCGCCGAACACCTGCGCGCGGTACTGCGAGGCGCCGCGTAACCGAGCCCCGCAAGGCCGCAAGGCCGCAAGGCCGCAAGGCCGCAAGGCCGCAAGGCCGCAAGGCCGCAAGGCCGCAAGGCCGCAAGGCCGCAAGGCCGCAAGGCCGCAAGGCCGCAAGGAAACGGGCCGGGGCGAATCGCCCCGGCCCGTTTCCTGTGCGCTCGGCTTCCGGCCTGCCGGAACCCCCGTCCCGGGCCGAGTTCCCCGGTGTGCCCTCGGCCGGCGGCCGTACGCGTCGGTGGCCGGTCGTGCGGGCCGGTCCCGGCCGTCCGGCTGCGGCCGCGGCCGCGGTGCTCGGGGGCTCGTGGGTCGGTCGTCGTGTGCCGTGGGGCGGTCGACGGTGGTCAGTCCTGGGCGCCGACGACGTTCTGGTCCCAGTCGATGACCGAGCCGGTCACCACCCCGCTGCGGTCGGACAGCAGGAAGACGACGAAGTCGGCGATCTCGTCGACCTGGCCTAGCTTGCCCATGGGCTGGGCCGCCGCGGCCCTCTCCCGCCAGTCGTCGCCCGCGTCGTGGAAGGCGCGCTGGACGGCGTCCTCGCCCTCGGTGTCCGTCCAGCCGATGTTGAGGCCGTTGATCCGGATGCGGTCCCAGCGGTGGGCGTGGGCCGCGTTGCGGGTCAGCCCGGCGAGGCCCGCCTTGGCCGCGGAGTACGGCGCCAGGAAGGGCGGCCCGCCGTGGGCGCAGTTGGAGATGATGTTGACGATGGTGCCGGGCGCCGTACGGGCCTTCATGTCGGCCACCGCCGCCTGCATCGAGAAGAACGGTGCCCGCAGGTTGATCGCCATGTGCTGGTCGAACAGCTCGGGTGTGGTGTCGAGCAGCGAACCGCGCGACGTCAGTCCGGCCGCGTTGACCAGGCAGTCGATCCGGCCGTGCGC
Organism: Streptomyces fuscichromogenes; assembly: GCF_014645815.1. Lineage (GTDB taxonomy): Bacteria > Actinomycetota > Actinomycetes > Streptomycetales > Streptomycetaceae > Streptomyces > Streptomyces fuscichromogenes. Next base: position 101,144 of record NZ_BMML01000008.1, read on the forward strand.
CTCCAGCGTGCGTACGACGGAGCCGCGCGCCTGCGCCGGGTCGGCGAGGTCCGCCCGGACGAAGCGGGCCCCGGTGTCCGCGGCGAGCTTCTCGCCCACCTCGGCCCGGCGGCCGGTGAAGTCGACGCGTGCGCCCTCCCGTACGGCCGCCCGCACGATGCCGGCGCCGACGCCCTGGCTGCCGCCGTTGACGAGGACGACCTTGTCCTCCAGGAGTCCCATGAGTGCGGTGTTCCTTTCAGCCGTGGCGGCGCTCGGCGCCGGCCCGAAGTCCCTGGCGCAGCCGCCCGGGGGTCCAGCCCTCGGTCACGGCCTGCCAGACGGTGTCCGCCTGGGAGGGCGGGGCGAGACCGTCGACCGGCGGGTCGAGGTCCAGGTCGGTGGGGAAGGGGTAGCCCTCGGCGGTGGCGGCGACCACGCGGCGCAGCCAGTCCTCCGAGACCCCGTCGGCCCTGCGGCGCAGCAGCACCGGGAAGAGGGCGTTCGCCATCGCCTCCCGGTCCACCGTCTCCATGGCCCGCCCGAAGGCGGAGGAGATCTGCAGCAGGTTGGCCATCCGGCGGATGCCGGTGGAGCGGTTGTGCCCGGCGGCGTGGAAGAGCGCCGGGTTGAAGAAGACCGCGTCGCCCTTGTCCAGGGGGAGTTGGACGTGGTGGGCGTCGAAGTACCGGGCGAACTCGGGGAGTCGCCAGGCGAGGTAGCCGGGCTCGTACTTCTGCGAGTGCGGGAGGTAGAGCGTGGGGCCGGACTCGACGGGCATGTCGCAGTGGGCGACGGCGCCCTGGAGGGTCAGTACGGGTGACAGCCGGTGCACGTGCGCCGGGTAGGCGGCGGCCCGTTCCTGGGAGAGGAAGCCGAGGTGGTAGTCGCGGTGCACGCGCTGCGCGGCTCCGCCCGGGTTGACCACGTTGACCTGTGAGGTGACCTGGTAGGCGGGGCCCAGCCAGGCCTCGGCGATCAGCGCGACCATGTCGTTGGCGTAGTAGTCGGCGAACACCTCGGGCGCCCGTACGGCCATCTTGTCCAGGGCGTTCCAGACCCGGTCGTTGGCACCCGGCCTGGCGAAGTGGTCGCCGCGGGCGGTACCGCTCGCGCGCTCCTCCTCGATCAGTGCGGTGAAGGCGTCGGTGGCCCGGTCGACCACGTCCGGGTCGGCGAACGCGCCCTTCAGGACCACGATGCCGGGTCCGTCGAGCAGCGCCCGGACCAGTTCGTCCCGCACCTCGTGACGGCCGTCGGCGGTGGCCGTGAGGGCGCGGAGCCGGTCGCTGTCGTAGAGGGGCACGTTCTGTTCGACGCGCTCCGCCGTCGGGTGGTCGGCGGCGTCCGTCTCCTGCTCGACGAGCGTGCGGAACGCGTCGAGAGCGCAGTCGGCCTCGGTGAGCCGAGTCCGCCGGGCCGTGGTCTGGGAAGGCATCCGGGTCCTTTCGCCGTGCTTGCCTTTCTGCCAGTCTTGGGACCCCGAACCCATCATTCAATCCTCAGCAGCGCATCAAAAGTCCATCACCGTTCTCCGGGATCCGCCATGCCCCACCCGTACACGATCAGGGAAATCGCCCGCCAGGCCGGGCTGAGCACGGCCACCGTCGACCGCGTCCTGCATCAGCGCGGCAATGTGCGGGAGGGCACGGTCCGCGAGGTCCACCAGGCCATCAAGGACCTGGACCGGCAGCAGGCCCAGGTCCGCATCGGCGGCCGCACGTTCATGATCGACATCGTGATGCAGGCGCCGGAGCGGTTCTCCACCGCCGTACGCGAGGCGCTGGAGGCCGAACTGCCCTCCCTGCACCCGGCCGTCGTGCGCTCCCGCTTCCACTTCCGTGAGACCTGCCCGCCGGAGGATCTGGTCTCGGCCCTGGAGAAGATCGCCAGGCGCGGTACCCAGGGCGTGATCCTCAAGGCCCCGGACATACCGGAGGTCGCGGCCGCCGTCGGGCGACTGGTCGCGGCCGGCGTCCCCGTCGTCACCCTGGTGACCGACCTGCCGCACAGCGCCCGTCTCGCCTACGTCGGCATCGACAACCGGGCCGCCGGTGCCACCGCCGCCTATCTGCTCGAACAGTGGCTCGGCGAGCGGCCCGGCAATGTGCTCACCACCGTCAGCCGGGGCTCGTTCCGCGGTGAGGAGGAGCGCGAGATGGGCTTCCGCGGCGCGCTGCGTCTCGCCGCCCCCCGGCGCTCCCTGGTGGAGGTCACGGACAGCGACGGCCTGGACGCCACCCAGCGCGACCTGGTGCTGGCGGCCCTCGACCGCGACAAGGACATCGTGGCCGTCTACTCCATGGGCGGCGGCAACCTCGCCACGCTGGACGCCTTCGACACCCTGGGCCGGCGGTGCGCGGTCTTCGTCGCCCACGACCTCGACCACGACAACACCCGCCTGCTGCGCGAGCGCCGCCTGTCCGCGGTCCTCCACCACGACCTGCGCCAGGACGTACGACGCGCCTGCCAGACCGTCATGCGCGCGCACGGCGCCCTGCCGGACGACGGCCCGACGCTCCCCTCGGCGATCCAGGTGGTCACCCCCTTCAACCTGCCCCCCGACGTGCCGACCGCACCGGTGACCGGCTGAGGCACCCGCCGGGATCCGTCGCCGCCGGGATCCCTCGCCGCCGTCCGCCCACCCGTCGGTCACCCACCCGCCGACCACCCGCCCGCCGGCCACCCACCTGTCGGCGACCCGCTCGTCGGCCTGGGCGACGGCTCACGACAGGACGCGAGCCGCCGGAGACGGCACCGCGCCGACCCGCGTCGACCCGCGCCCCTCCGCGTCCCGCTCACCCACGTCCACCGCACCGACGCCCTTGGGCCCCACCACGCCCCACCGCACCCTCCGGTGACCTCCGGACCGCCGCCGCGTCCCCGATCCGCATGTAGCGAATGCCATCACGACATCCTATTGACATGACATTTAACCTGGCTGCATCGTACTGTCCCAGCGGACGCTGCTAAAGCGCTCGAAAACCGTCGCGGTCCCGTACCGCGCCGCCAGGCCGGGGTCTCCGGAGCGAAGGGAACCAGCGTGAAGCCGTACGAAGTGCTGACCATGGGCCGGGTCGGAGTGGACGTGTATCCGCTCCAGACGGGCGTGGGGCTGGCGGAGGTCACCTCGTTCGGCAAGTACCTGGGCGGCAGCCCCACCAACGTCGCGGTGGCCGCCGCCCGCTACGGCCGTACCGCCGCGGTGATCACCAAGACCGGCCGGGACCCCTTCGGCGACTTCGTCCGCACGGCCCTCGACGGCTACGGCGTGGACCCCCGCTTCGTCGGTACGTCGGACATCGCGCCGACCCCGGTGACGTTCTGCGAGATCTTCCCGCCGGACGACTTCCCGCTGTACTTCTACCGCCTTCCCAAGGCCCCCGACCTGGACATCCGGCCCGAGGAGCTGGACCTGGACGCGGTGCGCGAGGCGGCCGTGTTCTGGATCACCGGGACCGGGCTGAGCGAGGAGCCGAGCCGCTCGGCGACCCTGGCCGCCCTGCGGCACCGGGCCAAGGCCGGGACGACCGTCTTCGACCTGGACTGGCGGCCGATGTTCTGGACCGACCCGGCCACGGCCCGGTCGTACTACACGGAGGCCCTGCGGCACACCACGGTCGCGGTCGGCAACCTCGACGAGTGCGAGGTCGCCACCGGTGAACGCGACCCGCACGCCGCGGCCAAGGCGCTGCTGGCGGCCGGGGTGGAGCTGGCCGTGGTCAAACAGGGCCCCAAGGGCGTCCTGGCCATGGACCGGGACGGCTCGGTCACCGAGGTCCCGCCGGTGCCCGTGGACGTGGTCAACGGGCTCGGTGCCGGTGACGCCTTCGGCGGCGCCCTCTGCCACGGCCTGCTGTCCGGCTGGGACACCGGGCGCACCGTCGCCTTCGCCAACGCGGCCGGCGCCCTGGTGGCGGGCCGCCTGTCCTGCTCCGACGCCATGCCGACCCAGGCCGAGGTCGAGGCGAAGCTGCGCGGGACGACCGACAACTCCGAGCGAGAGGTGTGACGACGTGCTGTCCGACAACGTGAGCCGGATCGTGGCCGCCCGGGTGCACGACCCCGGCGCCGTCGCGGCGGCGGCCGCCCGCCGGGTGAAGGCGACCTCGCTGCTGGGCGAGCACGGCAAGGCGATGATCATCGCCGCCGACCACCCCGCCCGCGGCGCCAACGGCGTCGGCGCGGACCCGCATGCCATGGCGGACCGCTTCGAACTCCTCGACCGTCTCTGCACCGCCCTGGAACGCCCCGGGGTGACCGGGGTCCTCGGCACCGCGGACATCCTCGAAGACCTCCTGCTGCTCGGCGTCCTCGACGGCAAGAGCGTCTTCGGTTCCATGAACCGTGCCGGACTCGCCGGATCGGTCTTCGAGATCGACGACCGCTTCACCGGGTACGACGCCGAGACCATCGCCGACATGGGCTTCGACGGCGGCAAGATGCTCACCCGCATCGCCCTCACCGACCCCGCCACCCCGTCGGTCCTCCAGGACACCGCCCGCGCGGTCAACGAACTCAACGACCGGCGGCTCATCGCCATGGTCGAGCCGTTCCTCTCCGAGTGGCAGGACGGCCGGATCCGCAACGACCTCTCCACCGACGCCGTGATCAAGTCGGTCAGCATCGCGTCGGGGCTGGGCCGCCGCACCGCCTACACCTGGCTGAAGCTTCCGGTGGTCCAGGACATGGAGCGGGTGCTCGCCGCCTCCACCCTGCCCGCGCTGTTGCTGGGCGGTGAAGTGCGGGACGCGGAGGCGGCGTTCGTCTCGTGGGGCAAGGCCCTCAGGCAGCCGACCGCACAGGGTCTGGTCGTCGGCCGGTCGCTGCTCTACCCGGCGGGCGGCGACGTCGCCGGCGCCGTCGACAAGGCGGTGAGCCTGCTGTGAGCGGCACGTACCATCTCCCGGCCGGCACTTCGGCCGACGGACCCTATGACCTCCTGGTCACGCCCGAGTCGGCGGGCTGGGGATACTCCGGCCTCAGGATCCTGACCCTGCGGCCGGGCCAGACGCACGCCCTGTCCACCGGTGACTCCGAGTTCCTGGTACTGCCGCTGACGGGCTCGTGCACCGTCACCACGGACGGCAGCACCTTCGAACTCGCCGGCCGGACGGGCGTGTTCGCTTCGGCCACCGACTTCGCCTACCTCCCCCGCGAGTCGACGGCCGAGATCCGCAGCGCGACGGGAGGCCGGTTCGCACTGCCCTCCGCCCGTACCGAGCGCGGTTCGCTGCCCGCCCGGTACGGGCGCAAGGAGGACGTCCCCGTCGAGCTGCGCGGTGCCGGCGCCTGCTCCCGCCAGGTCAACAACTACTGCCTGCCCGGCACCTTCGACGCCGAACAGCTCCTGGTCTGCGAGGTCCTCACCCCGGGCGGCAACTGGTCCTCCTACCCGCCGCACAAGCACGACGAGGCCCGCACCGGCCCGGACGGCGGCCCGGTCGAGTCGGAGCTGGAGGAGATCTACTACTTCGAGGTCTCCGGCGGCGAGCAGGCCTTCGGCTACCAGCGGGTCTACGGCACCCCGGACCGCCCGATCGACGTGCTCGCCGAGGTCCGCTCCGGCGACACCGTGCTGATCCCGCACGGCTGGCACGGCCCCTCGATCGCCGCGCCCGGCTACGACCTCTACTACCTCAACGTCATGGCCGGTCCCGGCCAGGACCGCGCCTGGCTGATCTGCGACGACCCCGCCCACGGCTGGGTCCGGGCCACCTGGGACACCCAGGACGTGGACGACCGGCTGCCCTTCGGAGAGAACCGATGAAGACCGTACGACTGACCACCGCGCAGGCCCTGGTCCGTTTCCTCGCCCACCAGTACAGCGAGCGCGACGGCCAGGAACAGCGTCTGATCCCCGGCGTGTGGGGCATCTTCGGCCACGGCAACGTGGCCGGCATCGGACAGGCCCTTCTCCAGGCCGCCACCACGGGCGAGGCGGACCTGCCCTACTACCTGGCCCGCAACGAACAGGGCATGGTCCACGCCTCGGTCGCCTACGCGAAGATGCGCGACCGGCTGGCCGCCTTCGCCTGCACCGCCTCCACCGGCCCCGGCTCCACGAACATGATCACGGGTGCGGCCCTGGCCACCACCAACCGGCTGCCCGTGCTCCTGCTGCCCTCCGACATGTTCGCCACCCGGGCCGCCGACCCGGTCCTGCAGCAGCTGGAGGACACCCGCGGCGGTGACGTCACCGTCAACGACGCCTTCCGCGCCGTCTCCAAGTACTTCGACCGCGTCTCCCGCCCCGAGCAGCTGATCCCGGCCGCCCTCGCGGCGATGCGGGTGCTGACCGACCCGGTCGAGACCGGCGCCGTCACCCTCGCCCTGCCGCAGGACGTGCAGGCCGAGGCGTACGACTGGCCCGTCGAGTTCTTCCGCCGCCGGGTGTGGCACGTGGGCCGCCCGGTGCCGGAACCCGCCGCCGTGGAGCGGGCCGCGCGCCTGCTGAGGAACGCGAAGAGGCCGCTGATCGTCGCCGGCGGCGGTGCCGTCTACTCCGGCGCCGAGACCGCCCTGCGGGCCTTCGCCGAGGCCACCGGCATCCCCGTCGCCGACACCCACGCCGGCAAGGGCGCGGTGGCCTGGGACCACCCGTACGCGGTCGGCGGCATCGGCTCCACCGGCTCCTACGCGGCCAACGAGCTCGCCAAGGACGCCGACGTGGTGCTCGGCATCGGCACCCGGTACTCCGACTTCACCACCGCCAGCCACACCGTCTTCGGCAACCCGGACGTCGCCTTCGTCAACCTCAACGTGGCCCGCCTGGACGCCGTCAAGCACTCGGCGCAGCCCCTGGTGGCCGACGCCCGCCTGGGCATCCAGGCCCTCGCCGGGGCCCTGGACGGCTGGGAGGTCGCCGAGTCCTACCGCCGCCGTACCCGTGAACTCATCGCCCGCACCCGGGAGATCGAGGACGCGTGCTTCCGCGTCGGCAACAGCCCGCTCCCGGCGCAGACCGAGATCCTCGGCGCCCTCAACGAGGTGCTGGACGACCGCGCCGTGGTCATCAACGCGGCCGGCTCCATGCCGGGCGACCTCCAGCAGCTGTGGCGGGCCCGCGACCCGAAGGCCTACCACGTCGAGTACGCCTACTCCTGCATGGGCTACGAGGTGGCGGCGGGCGTCGGCGCGAAGATGGCCGACCCGTCCCGTGAGGTGGTCGTCCTCGTCGGCGACGGCTCGTACCTGATGATGGCCCAGGAGATCGTCACCATGGTCTCCGAAGGCCTGAAGGTCATCATCGTCCTCGTCCAGAACCACGGCTTCGCCTCGATCGGTTCGCTGTCGGAGTCGCTCGGTTCGCAGCGCTTCGGCACCAAGTACCGCTACCGCAACGGCGATTCGGGTCAGCTCGACGGCGATGTGCTGCCGGTCGACCTCGCCGCCAACGCCGCCTCGCTGGGCGCGGACGTCCTGCACGCCGCCTCCGTCGAGGAGTTCCGCTCCGCGATGGAGAAGGCGAAAGCCGCCACCCGCACCACCGTCGTGCACGTCGAGACCGACCTGCACGGCCCCAATCCGCCCGGCCACGCCTGGTGGGACGTCCCCGTCAGCGAGACCTCCGCCCTCGACACCACCCGCACGGCGTACGAGACCTACGCCGCCCACAAGCAGACCCAGCGCCACTACCTGTAAGGAAACCCCGCTGTGAACACCATCCCGCACTGGATCGACGGCGCCGAGGTCACCTCCGAGACCACCGCCCCCGTCTTCAACCCCGCCACCGGCGCCGAGCAGGCCCAGGTCGTCCTCGGCGGCAGCGCCGAGATCGACGCCGCCGTCCGGGCCGCGAGCGCCGCGTTCGAGACCTGGCAGGACTCCTCCCTCTCGCAGCGCGTCCAGGTCATGTTCAACTTCCGCCAGCTCCTCGTCGAGCACGAGGAGGAGCTCGGCCGGATCATCTCCGCCGAGCACGGCAAGACCGTCGACGACGCCCGCGGCGAGATAACCCGCGGCCGGGAGGTCGTCGAGTACGTCTGCGGCCTCGGCGACGTCCTCAAGGGCTCCTTCTCCGACCAGGTCTCCCGCGGCATCGACGTCCACAACTTCCGCCAGCCCCTCGGTGTCGTGGCCGGCATCACGCCGTTCAACTTCCCGGCGATGGTGCCCCTGTGGATGCACCCGGTCGCGATCGCCACCGGCAACACCTTCATCCTCAAGCCCAGCGAGCGCGACCCCTCCGCCGCGAACTTCGTCGCCGAGCTGTACCGGAAGGCCGGCCTGCCCGACGGCGTCTTCAACGTCGTGCACGGCGGCAAGGACGCCGTCGACGCGATCCTCGCCCACCCGGGCATCGAGGCCGTCTCCTTCGTCGGCTCCACCCCCATCGCCAGGTACGTCCACGAGCAGGCCACCGCCCACGGCAAGCGGGTCCAGGCCCTCGGTGGCGCCAAGAACCACGCCGTCGTCCTGCCCGACGCCGACCTGGAGTTCGCCGCCAACCACATCACCGCCGGTGCCTACGGCTCCGCCGGCGAGCGCTGCATGGCGGTGTCGGTGGCGGTCGCCGTCGGTGAGACGGCCGACGCCCTGGTGGCGATCCTGGAGCGCAAGGCGAACGAGGTGAAGGTCGGCCCCGGCGACCAGCCGGACGTGGAAATGGGCCCGCTGGTCACCAAGGCCGCCCAGGAGCGGGTGGAGAACGCGGTCGGCACCGCGGCCGCGCAGGGCGCCACCGTCGTCGTGGACGGCCGCGGCCTGAAGATCGACGACCCCGCGTACGCCGACGGCTTCTTCACCGGCCCCTCCCTCCTCGACCACGTCACCACCGACATGGACGCCTACCAGGAGGAGCTGTTCGGACCGGTCCTCGCGGTCGTCCGCGCTGACAGCCTCGACCAGGCCATCGAGCTGATCAACGCGAACCCCTACGGCAACGGCACCGCCCTGTTCACCGCCTCCGGCGAGGCCGCCCGCCGCTTCCAGCGCCGGATCAAGGTCGGCATGATCGGCATCAACGTGCCCGTCCCGGTCCCGATGTCGTACTACTCCTTCGGCGGCTGGAAGGACTCGCTCATCGGCGACTCCCCCATCCACGGCCCCGAGGGCGTCCGCTTCTACACCCGCCCCAAGGTCGTCACCACCCGCTGGCCCCAGCCCGCCCAGCAGGTCACCGCCGGCTTCAACTTCCCCACCTCCAGCTGACCCGCGGCCGGCTATGCCCGACGCCCCCACCGCACTCCGCTGATCTGCGCGGCGGGGGGCGTCGGGCATAGCCTGAAGGTGAGCGGCACCGGGACGGAACGGAGCCTCCCGATGCACTCCCTTCACCGAGGGGGACGCGGAAGCGGGAGGCGACGCGCCATGCCCTGGAGTCTGAGCGGCACGTATCTGGAGAGCTGCAACTGCGACGTGGTGTGCCCCTGCACCACCTCGGGCCTCACCGAACCGGCCGACCACGAGCGCTGCCAGGTGACGTTCGCGTTCCATGTGGACAGCGGGAACGTGGACGGCGTGGACGTCTCCGGCCGCAGCGTCGCCGTCTTCGTCGACGCGCCCCGGGTGATGGCCGAAGGCGGCTGGCAGGTGGCGCTGTACCTGGACGCCTCGGCCGACGACGGCCAGGCGGAGGCGCTGGGCAGGGTCTTCTCCGGTCAGGCCGGCGGGCCGATGGCGGCACTCACTCCGCTCATCGGCGAGGTCCTGGGCGTGGAGCGCGTTCCCATCGACTACCGCGACGACGGCCGCCGCCACGCCGCGCGGGTGGGCGACGCCATCGACGTCGAGATCCAGGACCAGGTCGCCCCGCAGTTCGGCGAGGACGGTCCGGTCATGACGCTGACCGGCATCTTCCACCCGGCGAACAGCACACTGACCGTCGCCCGGTCCACCCGGGCGACGGGCGCCGGCGTGTACGGCCGGTCCTGGGACTTCGCCGGCGGCAACGCACACTCGGCGCCCTTCACGTGGTCGGCGTGAGCGGTCGTCCGGTCACCGTCCGCCGCGGGACGAGTCCCGCCGCGCTGCTGCTGGTCGCGGCGGCGGCCGCCTGGGTCTGGCTGGTGACACGCTCGGACGGCATGCCTGCGATGCCGGGCACCATGGGCGTGGGCCTGCCCGCCTTCATCGCCGTCTGGACGCTGATGACGGCCGCGATGATGCTGCCCGCCACGGCGCCGGTCGCCGCGCTGTACGCACGTACCATCACCGTGCACCGGACACCGCGCATGGTCGTCTTCACGGTCGCCTACCTGCTCGTCTGGGCCGCGGCCGGACTGCCCGGGTACGCGCTGGCCGCGGGCCTGGGCCGGGCGGCGGGCCTCCCGGCCATGGCGGGGACCGTGGTGGCCTCGGCCGTGTTCGCGGTCAACGGCGTCTACCAGCTCACGCCCCTCAAGGACCGCTGCCTGGCGAAGTGCCGCTCACCGGTCGGCCACCTGCTGCGCTACGCCTCCTACCCGGGGCCCTCGCGCGATCTGCGCGCCGGGGCCCACCACGGGGCCTTCTGCCTGGGCTGCTGCTGGTCGCTGATGGTGCTGCTGGCGGCGTTCGGGGTGATGAACCTCTGGGCCATGGTCGTCCTGACCGCGGTGATCTCCGCCGAGAAGCTGGCTCCGGCCGGCCGCCTGGTGGCCCGCGCCGTCGGAGCCGCCTCGATCGCCCTGGCCGGCGCCGTCTTCTGGCTCCCGGCCCTGGCCCCGGGCCTCACCGGCGGCGGCATGCCGGGCTGACCGGCCGACGACGGCGAACGTGTCCAGCGCAGCCTCCGGGACACGCTTGCATGCGCCGGGCGTACGTCTACGTGTTGCGGGTGCGAGGCGGGGCGCGACATCGCCGGCCTGGAGATGATCGGCGGCACCCAGGCGGTCTTCCCCGACGACAGCTCGCCGGCCGATCTCGGGGCGGCCCTCGCCACCGTCCCCCGAGCAGGTGGAGAGCGGATTCACGACCTTCTGCGTCAAGCCGAACCAGTTCATCGACGACCCGGACGGCGTCGGGGCGTTCTGCCGCGAGGTGATGCGACGGGTGGAGGCACTGACCTCCTGACGGCGCAGGCGCTGCCGGACCGCGGACGCCTCAGCGTTCCACGAAGCGGACCACCTGGTCCGCGGCCGGGCGCAGCAGGCCGTCGCGGACCGCCAGCGCCGTCGCCTCCGCCCGGGAGGCGGCACCGGTCTTGCGCAGCAGGTGCTCCACGTGGGTGTGCACGGTCCGCGGCGACAGGTACAGCGCCTGCGCGATGGCCTGGTTGGTCTGTCCGGTGGCCGCCCTCGTGAGCACCTCGATCTCCCGCGGGCTCAGCCCGTACGGCAGCTCGACGGGCGTCTCCATCACCAGCACGGCGTCCGTGACCGGCCCCGGTCCCGGCCGGCGCCGGCACAGTACGACCCGATGCCAGGCCCCGTCCGCCGGCCACAGCAGGCGCAGCCGCCGCCCGCCGGTGTCGGTGAAGGCACGCAGCAGCTCCTGGAACGCCTCGTTGCGCAGGGCCCGTACGCGCTCCCGGCCCGGTACGTCGATCACGCCGCCGTCCGCCACCAGGCTCGCCGCGCTCTCCTCCGCGAGGCCCTCCAGGTCGTCGGCGCGGGGCAGCGGATCGGCCAGGGCCGCCAGGGCCGGTATGACGGAGGCGAGCAGGTGTCGCGCGTCCGTGTCGTACGTGTTCGCGCCCGAGGTGGACAAGTGCACCAGGCCCACGAGCCGGCCGTGCCGGCGCAGCGCACCGGTCACCCCGTCGCGGAAGCCGGAGGGGCGGACCCGCTCGGCGTAGAACCAGCCGTCCCGGAAGCGGGTGCCGTCGTCCTCGGAGATCGACGGCGGCAACTCCTGCCGTACGACGTTCTCGTACCACGGGGTGTCGACGAACTCGGCGGCCAGGGCCTCGGAGTTCTCGGCAGTGTAGCCGATGCCCGCCACCTGGACATGGGCGCCGCCGAGCGGGGCGATGGCGAGCAGGGTCGCCGCGTCGAGGGGGAGGGCATGCGCGAGTTCCCGCAGCGCTTCGGCCCGTGCTGACGCACTGTCCCGTTCACGGGTGAGCATGCCGATGCGCGTGGCCGCCGCGATCTGGTGGTGGTTGAGCATGCGAGCCTCCGGGGCCCGGGACCTCGACAGGTCGTTTGGGGCCTAACGGTAGGGCGGGGGGCCTCTCGGGGCAAGGCGTTCACGGGCCTGTGACCGAATCGACCCCGCGCGGTGAGGCGACCGTACCCGGTCGGTATTTCTACGGATGGCGGCGCGACGGCGGTGGGCCTTTCCTGTTCGGCACACCACTTGGTTCACCGGACGCCCGCCGCTCGCGGGCCCGCCCCTCGGAGATCCCGCCATGATCACTCCTGCGTCCAGCAGCCGGCCGACGGCCTCCCGCAGACGGTTCCTGACCCTGACCGCCGGCGCCCTCGCCACCACGGCGCTGACCGCCACCGCCTGTTCGGCGCCCGCGAAGGCGACCGCCTCGGCCAAGCCGTCCGCCTCGGGCGGCAAGGACCTCACGAAGATCGGGCTGGACTATCCCTTCACCCAGCTCCCGCTGTACTCCACGCTCGTCAGGCTCTCGACGGCCGCGGCCAAGAAGCACGGCATCTCCCTGATCACGACCAGCGACAACGCCGGCGCCGACACCCAGGCCACCAACCTCAGGACCTGGGTCACCCAGAAGGTCCCGGCGATCGTGTCCTTCCCGATGGTCTTCGAGGCCGCCGAACCGATCGCCCGACAGGCCCTGGACGCGGGCCTGATCTGGGTGACCTACGGCGGCTCCCTGGACCACCAGAGCGCCGACATCAAGTTCAGCTTCAGCAAGGGCGGAACCCTGCTCGGCGAGGCGGCGGCGAAGTGGGCCCAGCAGAAACTGGGTGGCAAGGGCAAGATCGCCTTCCTCACCGACAGCACCATCGAGCTGGGCCGGGAGCGCACCAAGGGCATGATCGACGCGTTCACCAAAGCCGCTCCCGGCGTCGACGTCGTGGCGCAGGAGCAGGCCATCGACCCCGACACCGGCCTGTCGAAGACCAAGGCCATCCTCGCCAGGCATCCCGACCTCAACCTCGTCCTCGGCGTCACCGACGCCGCCGCGTACGGCGCGTTCAAGGCCCTCCAGCAGGCCGGCCGGTCCACGGACGACGCGAAGACCTTCGTCGGCGGACAGGACGGCGCCGCCCCCTCCCTGCTCGCCATCAGGCAGGGCACCTTCTACCGGGCCTCGGCCGCCCTCGCACCGGACGACATCGCGGCCGCCATCGTCGACGTCCCGCGGGCGGTCGCCGCGGGCAAGTCCCACCCCAGCGTCGAGGTGCCCATCGCCCTGGTCGGCCCCGGCGACACGGCCAGGATCAACCAGCTGCTCGCGCAGAACGCCTAGGGCCCGCGATGACGCCCCCCAACCTCCGCGTCCACGGACTCACCAAGTCCTTCGGCGGGGTCACAGCCCTGGCCGGCGTGGACCTCACGGTGCCCGCGGGCCAGGTCCATGCCCTGCTCGGCCACAACGGCGCCGGCAAGTCGACCCTCATCAAGTGCCTGGGCGGCGCCTTCCCACCCGACTCCGGCACGATCGAGATCGGCGGAACACCGTATGCGCGGCTCACTCCGCGCGAGTCGATCGCGGCAGGCGTGGCGATCATCTACCAGACGCTGAGCGTGGTCGACGCGCTCACCGTCGCCGAGAACATCTTCCTCGGCCAGGAGTGGACCCGGTACGGCCGCATCGACCGAGGCGCGCAGGAGGAAGCGGCCGCCGGGCTGCTGAAGCGGGTCGCCGCCACCTGCTCCCCGCGCGACCGCGTGGGCGACCTGCCGACGGGCCAGCGCCAGCTGGTGGAGATCGCCAAGGCACTCAGCCGCAGCGCGTCCGTGCTGGTCCTGGACGAACCCACCGCCGCGCTGTCCGGTGCCGAGAGCGACGCCCTGGCCAGGCGGGTCGAGGACCTGCGCACGGAGGGGCTGGCCATCGTCTACGTCACCCACCTGTTGTCCGAGGTGGAGCGGCTCGCGGACGCGGTGACCGTGATGCGCGACGGCCGCGTCACCCACCAGTCGTCGGTGACGGGGCTCTCGCGCGGCGAACTCGTCACGGCCATCGCGGGCCGCCCCCACGAGCAGACCGTGCGCCCCGCCCCGAACTCCGCGCGCCAGGCCACCGCGCCCCGCCTCGTCGTCGAGGGCCTGCACGGCCCCGGCTTCGGCCCCGTCGACCTCTCCGTGGGCGAGGGCGAGCGGGTCGGTCTCTTCGGGCTCATCGGCTCCGGCCGTACCCGCCTGCTGGAGACCCTGTTCGGCAGGCGCAGGTCCACCGGCGGCACGGTACGGCTCGGGGAGCGCGCCGTGGCCCCCGCCCGGCCCGCCCAGGCCCTCGCGGCCGGGATCGCCCTGGTGCCGGCCGACCGGCGGGCCCAGGCCCTCTTCCCGCCGCTGACCGCGCAGGACAACGTGCTCCTGCCCTCGATGCGGCCGCTCGCCCGCGGAGGTCTGCGCGCGCTGGGCACCGAGCGGCGCGTCTTCGGCGCCCTGGCCGACGCCGTAGGCCTGCGGCCCGCCCTTCCGGGGCTGCCCGCGGGCGCCTTCTCCGGCGGCAACCAGCAGAAGCTGGTCCTCGGCCGCTGGATCAACACCGCCCGACAGGTCCAGGTCCTGCTGCTCGACGAGCCGACCCAGGGCGTGGACGTCGGCGCCCGGCACGAGATCTACCGGGTGGTGACGGGGCTGGCGGAGGAACGCGGCACGGCCGTGCTGTTCGCCTCCAGCGACCCCGAGGAGATCGTCGCCCTCGCCGACCGGTGCCTGATCGTCGCCGGCGGCCGGGTGGTCGGCGAACTCTCCGGCGCGAGCCTTACCGAGCAGGCCTTGCTCTCGGCCGTCCACGACAGGGCCGTATCCGGCACGGCCGTCCACGACAGGGCCGCCTCCGGCACGGGTGGCACGGCCGACGTGGCCCCGGACCAGCACGCCGACCCGGGCGCCGACAACGATCCGGGGCCGCTCGCCCCGCCCGCCGAAGGAGCAGCATGACCACCGCCGACACCGCCCTGTTCCGACCCCGTGCCCTGGCCACCGGCGGCCTGGCCGCCGTACGACGCCACCCGCTGATCCTCGTCCTCGCCGCGATGGTGCTGGTCTTCCAGGTCTCCACCGGCAGCTTCCTCGCCCCGGCCAACCTCAGCGGCATCGCCACGGATGCCGCCGCCCTGGCCGTCGTCGCCGTACCGCTGGCGCTCCTCGTCATCAGCGGCTACCTCGACCTGTCGGTCGGCTCCACGCTCGCCCTCGGCGGACTCGTCGCGGGCAGGCTCGCGAACGAGGGGCAGTCGCCTGCCGTCGCCGTCCTGGGCGCGCTGGCGGTGGGCGCCGCGGTGGGCGCCGTGAACGGTGTGCTCTGCTGCTACCTCGGTCTCTCGCCGTTCATCGTGACCCTCGGCATGCTGACCGCCGTACGCGGACTGGACCAGCAGCTCTTCCCGCTGCCGCTGAGCGGCTTCGGCTCCGGTTTCGCATGGCTGGGCGGGGCGACGATCGCCGGGATCGCCGCGCCGGTCGTCATCGCGGCGCTCGTCCTGGTCGCGGGCGCCCTGTTCCTCGCGTTCGCCCCGGGCGGCCGGCACGTGTTCGCCATCGGGGTCAACCGGGAGGCGGCACACCTGTCGGGCATCAACATCCGCCGCACCCCCTTCCTCCTGTTCGTGGCCACCGGCGTGGCGGCCGCGCTGGCCGGGGCCGTCAAGGCGTCGGTGCTGGACAGCGTGGTGGCCGGCACCTCCGGCGCCGGGTTCGAACTGACCGTGCTGACCGCCGTCCTGATCGGCGGGGTCGCGCTCACCGGCGGCTCCGGATCGATCCTCGGCGTTCTGCTCGGCGTGCTCTTCCTCGGCGGACTGCAGAACGGCCTCACCCTGCTGAACGTGCCGACGTTCTGGCAGCAGATGGCGCAGGGCACGGCGCTGGTGGCAGGCGCCGCACTGGCATACCTCGCACCACGGACCGGCCGCTGACGCCATGTCCCGCCGCTTTTCTTCGTTCCCCTCCTCTCTGAAAGGCCCGCCGTGAGCGACACCGCTCCCACCCTCGTCCTGACCGGCGGTCAGGTCCTCACCGTCGACCGTGACTTCACCGTCGCGGAAGGCGTGGCCGTGCGCGGCCGGGACATCGTCGCCGTCGGCACGGACGCCCAGATGCGCGCGCTGATCGGACCCGGTACCCGGGTCGTCGAACTGGGCGGGCGGACGGTCCTGCCCGGAATCAACGACTCCCACCTGCACGGTGCCGCGTACGGGATGACGAAGCCGCCGTTCGCCCTCGCCGTGGGCCACCCGGCGGTCGGCTCGATCGACGACATCGCCGCTGTCGTCGGCGACGCGGTGCGCACCGCGTCGCCAGGGGAGTGGATCGTCGGCCTCGGCTGGGACCCCGGCTACCTCGACGAGTGCCTCTCGGACCAGGGCCGGTTCCCGCACCGCCGGGACCTGGACGCGGTGGCCCGGGACAACCCGGTCTGCCTGACCGACTTCTCCTCGCACATGGTGTGGGCCAACAGCGCGGCACTGCGCGCCTGCGGCATCGACCGGGACACCGTCGCCCCGCCCGGTGGTGTCATCGACCTCGGCTCCGACGGAGAGCCCACGGGCATCCTGCGCGAGGCCGCCCAGCGGCTGGTCCAGGCGGCCCTGCCGTCCCCGACGACCGCCCAGCGTCGGGAGGCCGTCCAGGGAGTCATCCACGAACTCCACTCCCGGGGCATCACCAGCTACACCGAGCCCGGCCTCGGCCCCGGCGGCGCGGGAACCCTGTTCGGCGGCCTGAGCACGGACAACTGGACCGCGTACGCCGAGCTGGCCGCCGAGGGTGAACTCGACGCCAGGGTCAGCGTGCTCCTGCTGCCCGCACCCATGGGCGGTTCCGCCGACGACGTCCGCAAGGGTCTTGCCGAGCTTGACCGTCCCGAGTCCGCCGACCCGCGCGTGCTCAACGCGATCGGTGTCAAGATCTT
This sequence comes from Streptomyces fuscichromogenes, assembly GCF_014645815.1. Lineage (GTDB taxonomy): Bacteria > Actinomycetota > Actinomycetes > Streptomycetales > Streptomycetaceae > Streptomyces > Streptomyces fuscichromogenes. The sequence goes on from NZ_BMML01000008.1 coordinate 118,050, forward strand.
CGCCGACGGGGTACCCCCGAACCGCACCGCCTGGATGCGCGATCCCTACCCCGGCGGCGGCCACGGCGCGCTGTGCGTGCACGGCGAGAGCCCCGCGCTCCAGGTGGAGGAACTGCGCGAGATGATCCGCCTCGCCCACGAGGCGGGTTTCCAGCTCGGCGTGCACGTCACCGGCGACCGGGCCATCGACACCGTCGTGGACGCCTTCCTCGCCGCGGACGAGAGGGCACCCCGCCCCGACGCCCGCCACTACGTCATCCACGGCGACTTCGTCGGCCCGGCCAGCCTGGCCAAGCTCGCAGCGCACGGGTACGGCGTCAACATGAACCCCGGCATCAAGTGGACCATCGCGGACCTCATGGACGAGGTCGTGGGTCCGGTCCGCTCGGCCTACCAGTGGCCCGTGCGCTCGGCGATCGAGGCCGGTGTGACCGTCTGCGCCAGCTCCGACGCGCCGATCACCGAGCCCGACTGGCGCCAGGGCGTGGCCGCGATGATGCTGCGCCAGTCCAAGGCCAGCGGCCGGCAGAGCGGCCCCGACCAGTGCGTGCCGCTCGCCGACGCGCTGCGCGCCTACACGGCCAACGCGGCCTGGCAGGACTTCGCCGACGACTGGAAGGGCACGATCGAACCCGGCAAGGTCGCGGACCTCTGCGTCCTCGACCGCCCGCTGCTCGACCTCGACCCCCATGACATCACCGATGTGGAGGTGGTTCTCACGGTGTTCGACGGACGAGTGGTCCACGAACGGTGAGCTCCACGGGAATCCCGGCATCGGCTGGTTCCTCATGTCCGCCTGACGCGAGTCGCCGGCCGGGATTTGGCCCTCAGCCCTGGTGAGCTGTTCGGCTTCGGCCGCCGGCGCCGAGCACGCTCAGGACGGCGTCCGGTGGTTCTTCCTCTCCGGTGCCGTGCGTTCGGCAGAGGAGTCTGGGGTGGACGCGAGGGAGGCCAGGAAGGCGCGGCGTTCGGCGGACGGGGTGCCCGCCAGCGGCCCGACCTGCGGGTGTTCGAAGACGGTGGAGCGGCTGTGCTCGGGCCGGACGTCGTGCCTGGACCACAGCGTGCGGAAGTGTCCGCTGCGGACGGAGAGTTCGCCGACCAGTTCGGTGCGGGCGAGGTCGTCGACGTCGGGCAGGCTGGTGCCGGGGGTGAGGACAGGGGTGAGCGCCTGGGCGAGGGGATTGGCGGCGAGGACGTCCATGAGCCGGCCGTGCACGCAGGCGGGGGTGTACGGCCAGGTGTCGATGAGCCGCCGGATACCCGCCGGGACACGCTCGGGGCGGCGGGGCGCCGGGCACTTGCGGGAGCGCTCCGGGCCGGCGAGGCGGTGAGCTGGCGGGCGGCAGCGTCGTCGAGGCGCAGGGCGCGGGCGAGGGCGTCGAGGACCTGGGGTGAGGGGTTGCGGTCGCGGCCCTGTTCCCGACGCAGGTAGTAGTCGGCGCTGATACCGGCCAGCAGGGCCGGCTCGTCCCGTCGCAGGCCGGGCACCCGGCGCCGGCCGGACGCCGGCAGGCCATCGGAACCGTGCCGGTAGGGCTTGGCATCAGCATCTTGAGGCGCGGAATCAGAGACATAGTTGGCACTTTGGTACAGCCTCGTCGTTGGGGGCGTCGAAGCGGTGCGCGTACGCCGTGGCGGTGCTCATCTGCAGCCAGACCCGGGGCGGTCGGGCAGCGCCCGCGATCGCGGCGCCCACGACCCGGGTGGAGTCGACCCGGGAGTCCATCATTTCGTGCAGATTGGCCGCCGTGTATCGGCAACTCACCGTGCGTCCGGCCAGATTGATCACGACCTCGTGGCCGGCGGCGTCCAGTGCGCGCTTCAGGACCGCGCCGACCTGTCCGGTGCCCCCGGGAATCACCATCTTCATCGGCTCCCCCTCCTTCGTCTCGGGGGAGCCTGGACCAAAGAGTTGAACGCGTTCAAAACCATCTGGCACAATCCGCGATTTCAGCCAGCCTCGCCGTGAACGGGTCTGCTGCAGGTTCGGTCACGCGGCCTGGAGAGCCGGTGCGGTCATGACGGTCTCGAATTCGACGGGGGTCGGTCGGCCCAGTGCGGCTTGTCTGCGGCGCCGGTGGTAGGTCCTCTCGATCCAGGTCACGATCGCGATCCGCAGCTCCTCGCGGGTGGTCCAGCCCCGGCGGTCGACGACGTTCCTCTGCAGCAGGCTGAAGAAGGACTCCATGGCCGCCAGGCGGATGTGAGACAGGTGCCCGTGCGCCGCAGGCGCCCCTGCGGCGCACGTAAGCAGGTGGCCCTCACCACGGCCGCCGACTGCCTTCCCGACCTTCCTGGACCAGCACGGCGTCCCCCGGTCCAAGTCCTGGCGAACCCTCGCCAGCTGACCTCGACCACTCGAGATCGCCGGCAGAGTCAAGCTCAAGCCACGACTCCCCGCGGTGGGTGCGAATACTGCGATGCGGTTCCCTGACGCTGCGTGGCCTTCTAATCTCGGCTCATGGACTGGTTAATGGCCGCAGGGGTGGGGGTGGCTGGTGGCGCCACCATGGAGGCCGTCGATGTGATCAAGTCCGTCAAGTGGCACCGCACGATGCCATGGAACGTGCAGCCGGACACGATCGATCCTCCACGGCGCCAGCCTGATATGCGGCCGGGGGAGGAGCAGTTGCCCGCGCCCGGCTGGCAGGGGTATTGCGTTGCCACAGTGCTGCGGCTGTTCGTAAGTGGGGCTCCGACGGGCGTCCTCGCCGCGACGTACACGCACAGTGTGAACCCGCTCGTGGCCTACATGGTCGGCTTGGGGGCGCTGTCAGTCGTTCAACAACTCGCTTCGCTGGTGCCATTAGCGGTCAAGAACGCCGGCCGGGCAGCCTTGGGCGGTATGGCTGAGGAGGCACAACAGCAAGCCGCTCAGCCATACCCCAACGGTCATGGGCAGGCCAATGGTGTTCCTGAGCTGACGCAACCACGGGGTAGCACCACGCACGTTCCGCAGCCAGGCACGGGCATCACCGCGCCACAGGGACCAGCAGACGCCGGGGGGCAGGTATGACCCTGGCTGCTGAGTCCTTCGCCGGCCGTGTTCTGGCTGTCTTCTCGCGCCGGTCCCCAGGCTTTCGGCCGCCCGCAGCGTCGTTCAGGCTCGCTGCCGCTCGGGATCGGACCGTCGTTCCGCCCGTTCCTTCGCCTGCCAGCACCCCCGACCCGCCCGAAGCGCCGCCAACCGGCACAGACCGCGTTCAGGCAAGGCCAAGTGACGCCTCAACCCCACACCGGCCTCCCCTCGGTCGCCGTCTGCTCGCTTCGGCCCTGCGCATCCGGATGCATCCAGCGAAGGCGTCCGACACATCCGCGCGGGATGAAGGAGGGAAGGCTGCAGCACAGAAAACCGATCGCACGAGCAGCCCCACCGCGCCGCCGCCCACGCCGAGCCCGCGACCACGGCCCCAGCAGAAGGGACATCCCAGGTACGAAAGCGGTGCCGTGCCGCAACGCCTGCCGGGCGAGGACCGCCAGGAACACGGCGCGCGGCGGCAGGGGTCGGTTCCGCAGCACCTGCACAGCGAGGACCGCCAGGAGTACGAGCGGATCCTCGATGAGGCACTGCGCTCCGCACCGTACCGCCCGGAACTGGGCGCTGTGGGACAGCGTCTGAACACCGAACAGCTGCGCACCATGGCGCTCAACGCCGCCGCACTCATCACGGCGGCCGCGGCGACCGAGTACCAGCACTACGTGAAGGTCCGCGAGGAACTGCGCAACCCTGCGCGGTCCACCCCGGCCGCCGTCCAGGACTCCGGCTCCGCGGAGCCGGGCACGGGCGGCGCGCTGGGGCTCGCCACCACCCTCGGTGAGGCCACCGACAGTAAGCCTGCCGGCGCCGTCGCTGTCGTCGCGGTGCTGGCCCCCGTCCTCTCCGGCGCAGCCACAGCAATGCTGCTCCTCGTCGGCTACGTCCTGAAGATGCTGGACCCGCAGCCGGCATTCGCCCAGACCATGCTGACCGTCGGATGGGTGTTCGGCGCCGTGACGGCAGCCGCGATACTCGTAGCCGCCGTCGGGCTGCTGTTCACGGCTCTGCGCAACAGCCCCACGCTGGACGCCGGAGCCTACGGCGAGGCGAGCGGGGAGGTGGCCCGGGCCAGGGAGGCCTGGCGGGGGGCACTGCTGGAGCGCGGCATCCTGCCGTTCCTGAAGGCAGCGCTGGCAGACCCGGACACGAGCGCCATGCACCGCACGGCATCTTCGGCTCCGACTGGCCACATGCCGCATATCGGCTACGACCGCCCGGGCTTCACCAGCCCCGACGACGGCTCGGCCTGGGGATCGCGCCCGAGCTTCACCAGCCCCGACTACACCAGTCCGGACTTCGGGGGCCCGGAACACCAGCCGGAGTGACCAGACCGGCGACGAGCGGCTGGTGCCGCAGCAACACAGTGCTCGGATCCCGGGCCGTCTCTCCCTGTCCGGCACCGACGGCGGCGACCGGCTGGGACGTCGACTACCACGAGCGGCCCATCGTCTGGTTCACCTACTTCCTCCAGGAGGCCGGGCACGTCCTGCTCGACGAGCGGGACTGCGAGGGCTTGTGGCCGCGCGGGGTACGCCACGACGACGCCCCGTTCTGCGAGACCGGGATCACCCACCGTCGGACACTAGCCACCGGACACCGGGTAGGTCATTCCGTTAGGACCTCTTAGGGCGTGCCGGGAAACAAGTCGTGGCTTCCAACTCCGAGGATCGTTGCAGTGGTATGGGGAGACCGTAGGGCATCGAGGCCGTCCTGGCCGCGAAGTTCGAGACGCTGTTGCCGCATCTCGACGAGCGTCAGCGCCGGCTGGCCATAGGCGCGGAGGCTCGGTCACTGGGACACGGCGGAAACAGACTCGTCGCCCGTGCGGCCGGAGTCCAGGAGGGCACGGTCTCGCGCGGGGTGGCTGAACTGGAGTCCGGCCAGGACCCGTTGGGACGAGTGCCGTATCCGCGGGACCGATCTGACGCCGCCCGAGCTGCGTGCATCGAGGTGATGCGCCGCCACCTCGGCGAACGGTCGTGATCTTGGTGCCAACCATCCCACTTTTGTGCCAACCAAGAATCCTCGTCACAGAACCTGCCCCGGCCCCTACAGCCCCACGATCGCGTTCCATCGCTTGGCGAAGTCGACCCGTTCCTCCGAGGTGATGTCGCGGGCGATGGCGAGGCGCTTGCGCATGGCGGTGTTCGGGAAGATCAGGGGATTGTCGGCGAGGGCCGCGGTGTCCTTGTCCTTGGAGTCGGCGAGGACCTGCTGGGCGGCCGGGACGGGGCAGACGTAGTTGACCCAGGCGGCCAGCTCGGCGGCGACCTGCGGGTCGTAGTAGTAGTCGATGAGACGTTCCGCGTTGGCCTTGTGGGCGGCGCGGTCCGGGATCATCAGGGAGTCCGACCAGAGCTCCGCGCCCTCCTCGGGGACGACGAACCGGATGTCGGGGTTGTCGGCCTGGAGCTGGATGACGTCGCCGGAGTACGCCTGGCAGGCCAGGACGTCGCCGCTGACCAGGTCCTTCGTGTAGTCGTTGCCCGTGAAGCGGCGGATCTGGCCCCGGTCGATCTGCTTCTGCACCTCGTCGCAGACGTCGTGGAAGTCGTCGGCCGTCCACTGGGTGATGTCCACGCCGTTGCCCTGCATGAGCAGCGCGAACGCCTCGTCGAGGCCGGAGAGCAGGGTCACCCGGCCCTTGAGGTCGCTCGCCCAGAGGTCCTTGACGTGCCGGATCTCGCGGCCGAGCTTCCTGCGGTTGTACGCGATGCCGGTGATGCCCGACTGCCACGGCACGGTGTAGAGGCGGCCCGGGTCGAAGGCGGGCGAGCGGAGCAGCGGGTCCAGGTACTTCGCCACGTTCGGCTGCCGGGCGCGGTCCATCCTCTGGACCCAGCCCAGACGGACGAAGCGCGCACACATCCAGTCGCTGATGACGATCAGGTCCCGGCCGGTGGACTGGTGGTTCATCAGCGCGGGGCTGATCTTGCCGAAGAACTCGTCGTTGTCGTTGATCTCCTCGATGTAGTCGACGGAGATCCCGGTGTGCTTCTCGAAGGCGTCCAGGGTGGGCCGCTTGTTCGGGTTGTCGTCGTCCACGTCGATGTACAGCGGCCAGTTCGCGAAGACCAGTCTGTGGTCCGTGGCGGACAGGTCGGTGACGGCGCGGTCGCCTGCCTTCACGTAGGCGGCCGGCACCCCGCAGCCCGCCAGCGCACCGAGCGCGGCGGTGCCGCCGAGCGCGCGCAGCAGGGAACGACGGGAGAGCGCGGGCGTTCGGGGAGGATTCTGGGGCACCCCTGCAGCATGCCGCCGATGCCGGTGATCGGACAATCGACGCTGCGTCGAGCGCCCCGACGCGGACCGGACACCTTGTCGATGACCCATGTCAACACCGGGTTACGTGGGCGGTCACCGGCGGTAGGGCCAGCTCGACGGTGAGTCCTCCCGTGGGGTGCGGGTGCGCCCGTACCCGGCCGCCGTGGGCCGCGACGACCGCCGCCGCGATGGACATCCCGAGGCCGAGACCGTCCCGATGGGGGCCCCTCCCGCGCGAGCGTGTTCGAGCGTGGGGGAGCACCCGGTCCTCCGCGCCGAGCCGCCGGAACGGCTGGAACAGCTCCGCCGCCCGGTCCGCCGGGATCACCGGCCCGCTGTTGGCGATCCGCAGCCCCGGCCGCCCGGCCGCGTCCACCCCCGTCCACACCCGCACCCAGCCGCCCTCCGGGAGGTTGTGCCGGACGGCGTTGTCGGCGAGGTTGACGACGAGCCGTTCGATGAGCTGCGGATCTCCGTACACGGGCGCGTGTTCGAGCCGCACCGCCAGCCGTACGCCGGTGTGCGGGAGCCACGCCTGTACGACCTGCGCCAGGTCGACCAACTCCCGCCGCTCCAGACCGCACTGGCTGCGGGCCAGGGTCAACAGCGCGTCGATGAGCCGCTCCTGCTCCTGCCCGGCCGCCCGCACTCGCAGCAGGGCAGCCCGCAACGCGTCCACGGAGGCGTCAGGGTCGGCGAGAGTGACGTCGACGACCGCCTGTTGGAGCGTGAGCGGGGTGCGCAGCTCGTGCGAGGCGTTGGCGACGAACCGCTTCTGGGCCTCGAACGCGCCCTCCAGCCGGGCGAGTACACCGTCGATGGTGTCCGCCATCGCCTTCAGCTCGTCCCCCGGTCCGGTCACGGCGAGCCGTTCGTGCAGGTTGTCGGCGGAGATCCGGCGGGCGGCGGCGGTCATGGTGCGCAGCGGCGCCAGCACCCGCCCGGCCATCAGCCAGCCCAGGGCGACCGACAGGACGACCATCACGGCGAACGCGACACCGGCCTCGATGAGGAGCTGCCGCATCTGGTCCGCGCGGACGGCCTCGGCGAACGCGCGGACGGACGGCGGGACCGGCGCGCCGGTTGCCGAGGAGTCCCCGTCGGGTACCGGACCGTCGCCGCTCCCGCCGGAGGCAAAGGTCTCGCCGCCCTCCGCGCTCGCGGCGAGGAAGTAGGTGAATCCCAGCAGCAGCGCGCCGGCCACCGTGAACAGGGCGCTGTAGAGGAGGGTGAGACGCCAGCGGATGCCGCGCGGACGCCAGGAGACCCACGGGATGCGGCCGTTCATCGGATCCGGTACCCCGCCCGCTCCACCGTCTCGATCAACGGCGGTGTCCCCAGCTTGCGTCTGAGCCTGCTGACCGTCACCTTCACGGTCTGGCTGAACGGATCGGCGGCCTCGTCCCATGCCCGCTCCAGCAGTTCCTCGGCCGACACGACGGTTCCCTGTGCGCCCAGCAGCAGTTCGAGCACGGCGAACTCCTTGGGGCTGAGCGCCAGTCGGAGTCCGCCCCGGGTCGCCTCCCGTCGAGCCGGGTCGAGCCGTAGCTCGCCGCGAACCAGGACCGGCGGCAACGAGGGCTGCGCACGCCGCGCCAACGCCCGTATGCGGGCGACGAGTTCGGCGAACGCGAACGGCTTGGGCAGATAGTCGTCGGCGCCGAGCCCGAGCCCCGCGACCCGGTCGGCCACCGTCCCGGACGCCGTCAGCATCAGCACCCGCGCCCGGCCGCGCCCCTCGGCGAGGGTCCGGCACACCTGGTCGCCGTGCAACCCGGGCAGATCGCGGTCCAGTACGACGACGTCGTAACCGTTGATCTCGGCCCGCTCCAGCGCGGTCGGACCGTCGAAGGCCAGGTCGACCGCCATGCCCTCGCGGCGCAACCCGGCAGCCACGGTCGCGGCGAGCTCCTCGTGGTCCTCGGCCACCAGCACACGCATGCGGTCAGTGTGGCCGGTCGGCGGTTACAACGCGATAAGCCCGGCCGTTCCCGCGCCGTAACCGTCCCGCCGGTTGCCTGGAGTCCGTCAGCACGACAGTGCGAACACCACGACCACCACGGAGGAACCCATGCGTGCACTGGCAACCCGGCCGCGACGGATCGCCATCGGCATCGCCGTCGTATCGGCCGCCGCACTCGGCACGGTCAGCGCGGCGGCGGCGCAGTCGTCGCCCGCTCCCGGCCACTCGGGCGGCGGCCACCCGGGCAGGGGAGGGGCCTCCCTCGCCGTCTCCTACCGGCCGACCGGGAACGCCCCCGCCGACGTGAACGCGGTCAACGACGACTTCGCCGCCTGCATGCGCGCGCACGGTGAGCCGGCGGTCCCCGTCTTCCACGCCACCGGGAACGCCGCCAGGAACGCCGCCGGCAAGGTGACCCTGGAGGTGCAGGGGGGACCCGACAAGAACGGGGCCACCCCGAACCCGAAGCTGTTCCAGAAGGCCCTCAGGTCCTGCGCCCCGATCCTCAAGGACGTCGGCATCACCCTGTCGACCGACGCCGACGAACCGCCGGCGCTGCCGTAGCCCGGCGAGGGCACCGGGGGGCACCGGGGGGCACCGGGGGGCACCGGGGGGAACCGGGGGGAACCGGGGGGAACATCGCGGCCCCGGACGGAACTCGATCCGTCCGGGGCCGTGTCGCACGCTGTGGGAACTACGCGTCCAGCGACGTCATCACGTGCTTGATCCGCGTGTAGTCCTCGAACCCGTACCCGGACAGGTCCTTGCCGTACCCCGACTTCTTGAACCCGCCGTGCGGCATCTCCGCGACCAGCGGAATGTGCGTGTTGATCCACACGCACCCGAAGTCCAGCCTCTTGGACATCCGCATCGCGCGCCCGTGGTCCTTGGTCCACACCGAGGACGCCAGCGCGTAGTCGACGCCGTTGGCCCACTCCACGGCCTGGTCCTCGTCCGTGAAGGACTGGACGGTGATGACCGGTCCGAAGACCTCGTTCTGGATGATCTCGTCGTCCTGCTTCAGCCCGGAGACGACGGTCGGCGCGTAGAAGTAGCCCTTGTCGCCGACCCGTTGGCCACCGGCCTCGACCTTGGCGTGGGCGGGCAGCCGCTCGATGAAGCCGGCGACCTGCTTCAGCTGGTTCGGGTTGTTCAACGGCCCGTAGAGCACGTCCTCGTCGTCCGGCCGGCCCGTCTTCGTCTCGGCCGCGGCCTTCGCGAGCGCCGCCACGAACTCGTCGTGGATGGACTCCTGGACGAGCACCCGGGTGGCGGCCGTGCAGTCCTGGCCCGCGTTGAAGTAGCCCGCCACGGAGATGTCCTCGACGGCCTTGGCGATGTCCGTGTCCTCGAAGACCACGACCGGCGCCTTGCCGCCGAGCTCCAGGTGGACCCGCTTGAGGTCCCTGGCCGCGGACTCGGCGACCGACATGCCGGCCCGCACGGAGCCGGTGATGGAGGCCATCGCCGGGGTCGGGTGCTCGACCATCAGCCGGCCGGTGTCACGGTCGCCGGTGACGACGTTGAAGACACCCTTCGGCAGGATCCCGCCGAGGATGTCGGCGATCAGGACGGTCGACGCCGGCGTGGTGTCCGACGGCTTCAGCACCACCGTGTTGCCCGCGGCGATCGCCGGGGCGAACTTCCACACGGCCATCATCATCGGGTAGTTCCACGGCGCGACCTGCGCGCAGACACCGACCGGCTCACGGCGGACGATGGAGGTCATCCCCTCCATGTACTCGCCGGCCGAGCGGCCCTCCAGCATCCGGGCCGCACCGGCGAAGAACCGGATCTGGTCGACCATCGGCGGGATCTCCTCGGAGCGGGTGAGCCCGGTCGGCTTGCCGGTGTTCTCCACCTCCGCCGCGATCAGCTCCTCGGCCCGCTCCTCGAACGCGTCCGCGATCTTCAACAGGGCCCGCTGGCGTTCGGCGGGCGTGGTGTCGCGCCAGCCCGGGAAGGCCGCGGCGGCGGCCGCCATCGCGGCGTCGACGTCGGCCGCCCCGGACAGCGGGGCCGTCGCGTACGCCTCGCCGGTCGCGGGGTTGACCACCTCGGTGGTCCGTCCGTCGGCGGCGTCCCGGAACTCACCGTCGATGTAGTTGCGCAGACGACGCAGCTCGGTGCTCACTGCCGGCCCTCCAAGTTCGGGTGTCCAATGGCTGAGACACCCACACTAATCCGAGATCCCACGTTTTCAACACCCCCGCGGGCGCCACGTCTGCGAAATCCGCAATCCACGACACCTCAAACAACGAATTTCATCGATACGGCCTTGCGGAACCGTCAGGGCGTCGTGCACAGTGAGGTCGTGGCCAGTCGAAACGCAGACCAGAGGGACTCGTCCCGCGAGTCCAGGAACGGCACCCCCCAGTTGGACGCCGTCTCCCTCGCCATCATCCAGCAGCTCCAGGAGGACGGCCGCCGTCCGTACGCCGCGATCGGCAAGGCCGTCGGCCTGTCCGAGGCCGCCGTGCGCCAGCGCGTCCAGAAGCTGCTGGACCAGGGCGTGATGCAGATCGTCGCCGTCACGGACCCGCTCACCGTGGGCTTCCGTCGGCAGGCGATGGTCGGCGTCAACGTCGAGGGCGATGTCGAGTCCATAGCGGACGCGCTGACGGCCATGTCGGAAGTCGAGTACGTGGTGATGACCGCGGGCTCGTTCGACATCCTCGCGGAGATCGTCTGCGAGGACGACGACCACCTGCTGGACGTCATCAACAAACGCATCCGGGCGCTGCCCGGCGTGCGCTCCACCGAAAGCTTCGTCTATCTGAAGCTGAAGAAGCAGACCTACATGTGGGGAACCCGATAACCGTGAGCCAGAAGGACCTCAGCCGCACCGCGTACGACCACCTGTGGATGCACTTCACCCGCATGTCCTCGTACGAGCACTCCCCCGTCCCGACCATCGTCCGGGGCGAGGGCACCTACATCTACGACGACAAGGGCAAGCGCTACCTCGACGGTCTCGCCGGTCTGTTCGTGGTCCAGGCCGGTCACGGCCGCACGGAACTCGCCGAGACCGCCTTCAAGCAGGCCCAGGAGCTGGCGTTCTTCCCGGTGTGGTCGTACGCCCACCCGAAGGCCGTCGAGCTGGCGGAGCGACTGGCCGACCACGCCCCGGGCGACCTGAACAAGGTCTTCTTCACCACCGGCGGCGGCGAGGCCGTCGAGACCGCCTGGAAGCTCGCCAAGCAGTACTTCAAGCTCCAGGGCAAGCCGACCAAGTACAAGGTCATCTCCCGCGCGGTCGCCTACCACGGCACCCCGCAGGGCGCCCTGTCGATCACCGGTCTCCCGGCTCTCAAGGCTCCCTTCGAGCCCCTCGTGCCCGGCGCCCACAAGGTCCCGAACACCAACATCTACCGCGCCCCGATCCACGGCGACGACCCGGAGGCCTTCGGCCGCTGGGCCGCCGACCAGATCGAGCAGCAGATCCTGTTCGAGGGCCCGGACACGGTCGCCGCGGTCTTCCTGGAGCCGGTCCAGAACGCGGGCGGCTGCTTCCCGCCCCCGCCCGGCTACTTCCAGCGCGTCCGCGAGATCTGCGACCAGTACGACGTGCTGCTCGTCTCCGACGAGGTCATCTGCGCCTTCGGCCGGCTGGGCACGATGTTCGCCTGCGACAAGTTCGGCTACGTCCCGGACATGATCACCTGCGCCAAGGGCATGACCTCGGGCTACTCCCCGATCGGCGCGTGCATCGTCTCCGACCGCGTCGCCGAGCCGTTCTACAAGGGCGACAACACCTTCCTGCACGGCTACACCTTCGGCGGCCACCCGGTCTCCGCGGCGGTCGGCCTCGCCAACCTCGACCTGTTCGAGCGCGAGAACCTCAACCAGCACGTCCTGGACAACGAGGGCGCCTTCCTCTCCACCCTGCAGAAGCTGCACGACCTGCCGATCGTCGGCGACGTCCGCGGCAACGGCTTCTTCTACGGCATCGAGCTGGTCAAGGACAAGGCCACCAAGGAGTCCTTCAACGACGAGGAGACCGAGCGCGTCCTGTACGGCTTCCTCTCCAAGGCCCTGTTCGAGAACGGCCTGTACTGCCGTGCCGACGACCGCGGCGACCCGGTCGTCCAGCTCGCCCCGCCGCTGATCTCCAACCAGGAGACCTTCGACGAGATCGAGCAGATCCTGCGCGCCACCCTCACGGAGGCGTGGACGAAGCTCTGATCGAGCCCGATCAAGCTCTGATCAAGCTCTGATCAAGCTCTGATGATCGGATCAGCGGTCCGATCCGGCCCCGGCGCCGTCCGTTCGAGTGAGAACGGCGGCCCGGGGCCGTGTGCTGTCCGGGCTCCGCCTCCGGTCCTGCCTAGCGTGCACGTGACCGATCGGCCCAGCCTTCGTTCCCCCGGACGTGGGAAGGCACGGAAGGCACGGCAAAACGGATCAGAACCGAGGTGTACGCCCATGGAGGCCCCGCCGGACAACGACGTGCTGTGGGCACGCTCCCTGCACTTCCGCCACCAGGACGGCTCACCCGGTGTCGCCGGCGTCTCGCTCGGCGTGCGGGAGGGCGAGATCCTCGCCGTCAGCGGCCCGCGCGGCAGCGGCAAGACGACGCTGCTGAGCTGTCTGGCCGGCCTGGTCCCGGCACAGGGCGGCGAGGTCTGGTTCAACAGCCAGGCCGTGCACCGGATGGGCCCCTTCGCCCGTGAGCGGCTGCGCCGGGACCGCTTCGGCTGGATCGACCCGGCCCCGACGCTCGTCCCCGAACTGAACGTCTGGGAGAACACCGCCCTGCCGCTGATGCTGCGCGGCACCGGCCGGCGCCGGGCCAAGGTGGCCGCGCTGGAGTGGCTGGAACGCCTCGACGTCGGCGACAAGGCCCGCAGGCACCCGGCCGAGCTTCTGCAGGCCGAACGCCAGCGCGTCGCCATCGCCCGCGCCCTGGCCCCCGCCCCCACGGTCCTCTTCGCGGACGAGCCGACGGCCCCGCTGCACCGCGCCGACCGCGCCCACGTCCTGCGCACGCTCACCACCGCGGCCCGCTCGCACGGCATCACGGTCGTCCTCGCCACCCACGACGCGGAGACGGCGGCCCTCGCCGACCGCAAGGTCACGCTCCTGGACGGCCGCCGGGTGAAGACGGTCCACCTGCCGCCGGTCCCCGAAGCGGAAGGCCGGGCCGAGTGCTCGCTCTCCGTCTGACCCGCGCCGCCCGCCCGGCCGTCCACCTGCGCCGCCTCCTGGTGGCCACGGCGGCGGCGGGCACGGGCTTCCTCCTCCTCGCCGCCCTCGGCTACGCGCTGGCCCACCCGGACCACTCCACGGCGGCGCTGCTGCGCCTGTCCTGGTGCGCGATCCCGGTCGCCGCCACCGTGCACCTGGCGGTCGCGGTGGCCCGAACCGACCCCGCTGCCAGGCCTCGCTCCGGCCTCTCGGCCTTCGGCCTGGGCCCGGCCCGCCTGATGGCGATCGCCGCCCTCAACACGGCCCTCGCCTGCGTCCTGGGCTCCCTGCTGGCCCTCCTGGTCTTCCTGCACCTGCGCGGCGACCTCACGGGCATGCCCTTCGACGGCGCGGCGAAGGACTTCCTGGCACCGGACAGGCCCCTCCCCCTCCCGGCGGCCCTGACCCTCCTGACCGTCCTCCCGGTCCTGGCCTCCACGACGGTCGCGATGGCGCTCCGCCCCCGAGACCTGCCCCACCCCGGCACCCGCTCCCGCAGGTACGGCCGCTTCGGCGCCTACGAGACAACGGCGAGACGCGAATCCTTCGGCACCTACGGCCGCTTCGGAGCCAACTTCTTCCGCGCCCCGACAACAGCCCCCCGCCCGCCCGACAACGCCACGCCGACCCTCCAGCCATCCCACACCCCCACGACCGGCAGCCAGCTGCCCCACACCCCCACGACGGACACCGACTCACCGCACGCCCCCACCACCGACGCCCAGTCGCCGCACGTCCCCACGACGGGCACCCAGCCACCCCTCGCCACCGGCGGCCAGCCCCCCTCCGCCCCCACGACCGGCAGCCGGTCGCCCCTTCGGCCCCTGGGCGGCGCCCAGCCCGCACGTCATCCCGCGGGCGGTCGTGCCGCTGTGGCGGCACGGGTGGGCGCGGACGGCACCCTGCAAGCGCCGGGAAGCGACACCCCGCCCACCCCCGCCCCCACGGACGGCACCCTGTCGGCGCCGGTGAGCGAAACGCACCCCCCGGCCCCCGCCGACCGCACCGAGGACACCCCGGACCAGCTCCCCGGCCTCCCCGGCCTCCCCGCCGCCACCCCTCTCGCCGCCGCCACCCTCGCCGGCCTCCCCTGGGGCGTCGCCGTCCTCGCCGCGGGCCTCGCCGTGGAGTCCTACGCCGGCTTCACCGGGACCACCCCGCAGACGGCGCTCCCCGGCGGCCTCGCCGTAGGCCCCGTCGGCGTCCTCGTCGGCTGGTCGCTCACCGCCCTCGGCCTGGTCCTCGCCGCCCCCGGCCTCACCCACGTCTGCGGCCTCCTCCTCCAGTCCGTCCGCCCCGGCGCCCGCCGCCTCCTCGCCGGCCGGGTGCTGATGGCGGAGGCCACCCGCATCGGCCGCCCCCTCGGCGTCGTCTGCGCGGTCGCGTCGGCGGCCTTCGCGGCCACCACCCTCGACGGCGACGACGGCAGCGCCCCCGCCTTCGGCCCCCTCACCGTGCTCGGCGGCCTGCTGGTGGCCGGCTGCACGGTCGCCACCCTCCTCACCACGGCCGTGGCGGCCCGCCAGTCCCGCGCCGACACCACCTCGGCCCTGCTCCGCCTCGGCGCCCCGACGACCGTGCTGCGCAGCGCCGCGGCCCTGCGCGCCGGCGCCCTGGTGGCCTTCTTCGGCCCCCTCACCCTGCTGGTCGCCGAGCTCGCCGCGCTCCCGCTCGCCCGCTGAAAGACCGTACGAGAAAGGTCCGGGCCCGGCGATGACTTTCGCCGTGGCCCCCGGTCTATCCCCGCGAACGGCACGACACCAGAGGGAGAGACCCCATGTACCAGCAGATGATCTTCGTGAACCTGGCCACCGACGACGTCGCCGCGTCCCGGAAGTTCTTCACGGAGCTGGGCTACTCGATCAACCCGCAGTTCAGCAACGACGACTGCTCCTGCGTCGTGATCAGCGACACGATCATCGCGATGCTGCTGAGCAAGCAGCGCTACGCCGACTTCACCAAGAAGGAGATCGCCGACTCCACGAAGACCAGCGAGGTGCTGATCTGCCTCAGCGCGGAGAGCCGCGAGAAGGTCGACGAACTGGTGGAGAAGGCGGTCACGGCCGGCGGCACCGCCAACGACGACGTCCAGGACCAGGGCTTCATGTACGGCCGTTCCTTCGAGGACCTCGACGGCCACTCCTGGGAGGTCGTGTGGATGGACCCGGCGGCGGTGCAGGGCTGATGTCTAGCATGGGCGGGTGCCTCAGACACCCGCCCAGCCGCAGCCCGGCCGACCGCGGCCCGGCCCGCCTCGCCCCGGTCGGCCGCGCCCCGCACTCTCGCACCGGGCCGCCCGCGACCGTGAGATCGAGTCCCTCGCCGAGTTCGACGAGGTCGTCGCCGCGCACAGGACGCTCGCCCGGTACCGCCTGCAGGCCGTCGACCTGACGGACCGTACGGACGTCCTGCTGGCCACCGACACCGCCGGCGCCGTCTTCCTCGGCTGCCCGATGTCCCCCGAGGCCGCCGCCCGGGTCGGCGCGTCCGGCGCCCTGGTGTTCCCGCCGGTCCCGGACCTCCCCTTCGACCCCTACCGCGCCTTCGCCTACACGCCCGGCGAGCTCTTCGACTCGCTCGACGCGGGGTACGAGGCGACCCCGGACGCCCGCTCGTACGCCTGGTTCGAGCAGACCAGAGCGGACGGCGACATATTCGCCTCGATGCTGCGCTCGATCCACGACGACGCGGTCTCCGACGCGCTGGACGAACTCCTGTCCGGCGCCCGGGTGGTGGGCGTGATGGGCGGCCACGCGATGGCGCGCGGCACGGCGGAGTACGCCGGTGCCGCCCGGCTCGGCCGGGAGCTGGCGCGGTCCGGCTTCACGGTGGCGACCGGCGGCGGACCGGGCGCGATGGAGGCGGCGAACCTCGGCGCGTACGCGGCCCCCTTCGACGACGCGATGCTCGACGAGGCGCTGCGACTCCTCGCCAAGGCACCGTCGTTCCGGCCGTCCGTCACCGACTGGGCGCGCGCCGCCTTCGAGGTCCGCGACCGCTGGCCGGACGGCGGCCCCTCGGTCGGCATCCCCACCTGGTTCTACGGCCACGAACCGCCGAACGCCTTCGCCGCGCACATCGCCAAGTACTTCGCCAACGCCACCCGCGAGGACGGCCTGCTGGCCCGTTCCAACGCCGGTGTGGTGTTCCTGCCGGGCGCCGCCGGGACCGTACAGGAGATCTTCGACAACGCGACGCCCAACTACTACGAGTCGCGGGGCGAGCCGACCCCGATGGTGCTCGTGAACGAGGCGCACTGGAGCCGGGAACTGCCGGCCTGGCAGCTGCTGACCTCGCTCGCGGGGAAGCGGACGATGGCGTCCCGTATCGCCCTCGTTGACCGGATCGAGCAAGCTTCACAAGCGCTGAAACGTCTCAGCTGTTAAAGCGCGGGTAAAGTCAACACCCGTGGACCGCATATGCGTTGACACTACTTACGGCGCACTTATAGACCTGAGGGACTCTTGGGGATTCTGATGCCTCACCTCACTGTTGCTTCAATTCCCCTTCAGCCCCCCTCAGTTATGCACTCAGTAAGGACAAACGTGTCCATATCCCGCCGCAGTGCACGTAGTTCCGTGCGCATCCTGGGTGTTGCCTCCGCGTCGGCCGCGCTGGTCCTGGGCGTCTCCAGCACCGCCCTCGCGTGCAACATCAAAGAGTTCTCCGCCGAAGCCACCTGCGACGGCTCCAACGGTGTCATCACGGTGACCGACAAGGACGCCTCCGGTACTCCGGCCACCATCAGCGTCTTCCTGGAGAGCAACGGCGCCGACGCCCGCCAGGTCGGCGACGCGAAGCCGATCAAGGGCACCAAGGAGGGCGCCACGGTCAGCTTCTCCGAGGACTGGGCGCCGAACGCGGTGTACCGGATCCGCGTCACGACCGACAACGGCAAGGTCGACGCGGACATCACGCCCAACCTGACGACCCCGTCGACGGCGTGCAAGTCCGACGAGAGCTCCAGCCCCTCCCCGTCGGAGTCGGCGACCCCGTCGCCGTCGGCGTCCGAGTCCACCCCGGCCGAGTCGGACTCCCCGACCCCGTCGGCCTCGGACAGCAGCAGCACCGCTCCGGCGTCCACGTCGAGCAACGCCCCGTCCCCGGCCGTCGGTGAGTCCAACCTCGCCGAGACCGGTGCCAACTCCAACACCGGCCTGATCGCCGGCATCGCGGCCGCGCTCGTGGTGGCCGGCGGTGGCGCCGTCTGGTTCGGGATGCGCCGTCGTGGGGCGCACAGCGGTAACTGACGCACCTCTGGCTCGAACACCGTCGAGGCCCGTCCCCGTGTCCAGGGGGCGGGCCTCGGCCGTACCCGCGCACGCGCACCCGGTCAGTCCAGTACGACGGTCTCCGTCGCGTCGAACTCGACGCCCACCGCGTCCCCGGCCGCCGGGGCCTCCCGCAGCGTGCAGGCCGCCTCCAGGCGAGGGCCGTCCTGGGGCTGGAGGTGGACGGTGACATGGGTGCCCTGGAAGGTGCGGGCGGCCACCGTGCAGGGCAGCCCCGCGTCGACGGCGACCAGCCGTACGCCGGCCGGCCGTACCAGCAGGGTCCGGGTCCCCTGCCCGGAGCCCTCGGGCACCGGCACCTTCCCCCACGGCGTCACGGCGACCGTCCCCTCGACGGTCGCCGGAACCACGTTGCCGAAGCCGAGGAAGCGGGCCACGAACTCGTCCGCGGGCCGCTGCCACACGTCGAGCGGCGTACCGGTCTGGGCGATCCGCCCGTCCCGCATCACCACCACCCGGTCGGCCAGCGCGAACGCCTCGCCCTGGTCGTGCGTCACGGCGAGCACGGTGGTACCCAACCGCCCGAACAGCTCCCGGAGTTCGACCACGAGCCGCTCCCGCAGCGAACGGTCGAGCTGCCCGAGCGGTTCGTCGAGCATGAGCAGCCGGGGCCGGGGGGCCAGCGCCCGCGCGAGCGCCACCCGCTGCTGTTCACCGCCGGAGAGAGCGGCCACCGCCCGCCGAGCGGCCCCCGGCAGCCCCACCAGCTCCAGCAACTCGCCCGTCTCAGTGTCCTGTCGCGCCTTGGACGCGCCCCGCATCCGCAGCCCGAAGGCCACGTTCCCGCCCACGTCCCGCTGCGGGAACAGCTGATGGTCCTGGAACATCAGCCCGACCCCCCGCCGATGCGCCGGCACCCGGGCCTGGTCGTGCCCGTCGAGCAACACCCGCCCGGAGTCGAGCGGTTGCAGCCCCGCCACCGCCCGCAGCAGCGTCGACTTGCCGCTCCCGCTCGGCCCCAGCACGCACACCACCTCGTGCTCGGCGACATCGAGTCCGACGGCGTCCAGCACGGCCCGCCCGCCGAACCGCACGGTGGCCGCGTCCAGCGTCAGCAGCATCAGAACTCCCCCGTCCGGTCGGTCCGCAGCCGTTCGAGAAGCAGCAGCGCACCGGCGCACACCAGCATGAGAATCGTGGAAAGGGCCATTGCCTGGCCGTAGTTGAGATCACCGGGCCGGGACAGCAGCCGGGCCACGGCGACCGGCAGGGTCGGGTTGTCGGGCCGGGCGATGAACACCGTCGCCCCGAACTCCCCCAGCGACACCGCGAACGCGAAGCCCGCCGCGATCAGCAGCGCCCGCCGCACCAGCGGCAGGTCGACCTCCCGCCACACCCGCCACGGAGCGGCCCCGAGCACGGCCGCCGCCTCCCGCAGCCGCTCGTCCACGGCCCGCAGCACGGGCAGCATGGTCCGTACGACGAAGGGGACGCCGACCAGCGCCTGGGCGAGCGGCACCAGGATCCACGACTGGCGCAGATCCAGCGGCGGCCTGTCGAGCGCGATCAGGAACCCGAAGCCGACGGTCACCGCGGACACCCCGAGCGGCAGCATCAGCAGCGCGTCGAAGCCCCGTACCAGCCGCCCCGCGTCCCGTCGGGCCAGTGCGGCGGCGGCGAGCCCGCCGATCAGCACCGCGAAGGCGGTGGCGGCGGCCGCGTACTCCAGCGAGTTCACGACCGACTCGATCGGCGCTACCAGGAAGGTCCCTCCGTCGGCGTCGCCCAGCGCCCGGTAGTACCCGAACCCCCCGTCCAGCGACCGCCGTACCAGCACGGCCAGCGGCAGCACCAGGAGTACGGCGATGCTGGCGAGGACCCCGGCGAGCAGTGCCCACTGCCCGGTCCCGCGCGGCCGGCGGGCCGTCACCGACGGGTCCACCAGGCGCAGCGCGCTCTCCCGGCGTCGTACCGTCCAGGCGTGCACGGCGAGGATCGAGCCGACCGCGGCGAACTGGACGATCGTGAGGACGGCGGCCGTGGAGAGGTCGAAGATCTCGGAGGTCTGCCGGTAGATCTCCACTTCGAGGGTGGCGAAGGTGGGCCCGCCGAGGATCTGCACCACACCGAAGGAGGTGAAGGTGAACAGGAACACCATCAGCGCGGCGGCGGCCACGGCGGGCGCGAGCGCGGGCAGGGTGACCTTCCGCCAGGAACCGAACGCAGACGCGCCGAGCATCCGGGCGGCCTCCTCCTGCCGCGGGTCCAGTTGCGCCCAGAGCCCGCCCACCGTCCGCACGACGACCGCGTAGTTGAAGAAGACGTGCGCCAACAGGATGGCCCAGACAGTGGTGTCGAGCCGTACGCCCCACAACTCGTCCAGCAGCCCGCCCCGTCCGACGAGGGCGAGGAAGGCGGTGCCCACCACGACCGTCGGCAGCACGAAGGGAACCGTCACCACGGCCCGCAGCACCTGCTTGCCCGGGAAGTCGAGGCGGGCGAAGACATAGGCGGCGGGCAGCGCGGCCAGCAGGGTGAGCGCGGTGGAGGCGAGCGCCTGCCAGGTGGTGAACCACAGCACGTGCCGGATGTCGGACTGGGCCACCACGTCGGCGATCCGTCCGAACCGCCAGACCCCGTCGACCTTCAGTCCGCGGGCGACGATCGCCGCGACCGGCCAGGCGAAGAAGACGGCGAAGAACGCGACGGGCAGGGCCATCAGCCCGAGCCGCGCCGCGCTCCCGCGCCGGCCGCTCACCTGAGTACGAGTGACGTCCACGTCTTGACCCACTGGTCACGGTTGGCGGCGATGCTGTCCGGCGCCATGGTCTCGGGGTCCTTGGCGGCGGGCCCGTACTCGGTGAACTCGGCGGGCACCGTGGCCCCCTTGACCACCGGGTACACGAACATGTTCAGCGGCATGTCCTCCTGGAACTCCTTGGAGACCAGGAAGTCGATGAGCGCCTTGCCGCCCTCGGTGTTCCGCGCGTTGCTGAGCAGTCCGGCGAACTCGATCTGCCGGAAGCAGGTGCCGGTCGCGACCCCGGTGGGCGCGGTGCTCGGCTTCGGGTCGGCGTAGATGACCTCGGCGGGCGGGGAGGAGGCGTACGACACGACGAGCGGCCGGTCGCCGCCCGCCTTCCTGCCGCCGGCCGAGCCGGAGAACTCCTCGTTGTAGGCCTGCTCCCAGCCGTCGACGACCTTGACGCCGTTGGCCTTGAGCTTCTTCCAGTAGTCCGGCCAGCCGCCGTTCCCGTACTCGGCGGCGGACCCGAGCAGGAACCCGAGCCCCGGCGAGGAGGTGGACGCGTTCTCGGTGACGAGGAGGTTCTTGTACTGCGGCTTGACGAGGTCGGCGTAGGACGTCGGCGGGGTCAGCTTGTGCTTGCTGAAGTACGCCTTGTCGTAGTTGACGCAGATGTCGCCGTAGTCGATGGGCGTCACCCGGTGCCTGGCCGCGTCGAGCTGGTACGCCGTACCGACCGTGCCGAGCCCCTTGGCCGCGTACGGCTGGAAGAGACCGTTGTCGAGGGCCCGGGACAGCAGGGTGTTGTCGACGCCGAAGAAGACGTCCCCCTGCGGGTTGTCCTTGGTCAGGATCGCCTTGTTGACGGCCTGTCCGGCGTCACCGTCCTTGAGGACCCGGACCTGGTAGCCGGACCGCTTCTCGAAGTCCTTGAGCACGTTCTTGGAGACGGCCCACGAGTCGTGGCTGACGAGGGTGACGGTCTTCGACCCGGCCCCGTCGTCCGACGACGAGGGCGAGGACGAGCACGCGGACAGCGTCACGAGCCCGAGGCCGACCGCGGCGGCCACGAAGGTTCTGGTGTGCGTGGTGTGCACGGGTGTTTTCCTCCTGGAGTTGACCAGGAAGAGACGCGGCCCCGCCCGCGGTGTGCGGGCAGGGCGCAACAGCTTGAGTGATGACCGAACTTCCTACCCAGAATGACCTGGGCGAGGTTCAGAGGGTCTGCGGCCCGATTGCCGCACTCTCAGCGCTGTGGCGCTCCCCTGTCGGAATATGAAGATGTGGTGGCCTGATCCTACCGCCCGGCCCCCACGGCGGTTACCTCTCGGTCGCCGCGAGCTGACCACAGGCGCCGTCGATCTCCTGACCCCGGGTGTCCCGTACGGTGACGGGCACCCCGTGCGCCTCGATCGCCTCGACGAACGCCTTCTCGTCCTCGGGCCGCGAAGCGGTCCACTTCGAACCCGGCGTCGGGTTCAGCGGGATGAGGTTGACGTGCACGGGCTTGCCGCGCAGCAGCCGCCCCAGCCGGTCGCCGCGCCAGGCCTGGTCGTTGATGTCGCGGATCAGCGCGTACTCGATCGACAGCCGGCGCCCGCTCTTCTCGACGTACTCGAACCCGGCGTCGAGGACCTCGCGCACCTTCCACCGCGTGTTCACGGGGACGAGGGTGTCGCGCAGTTCGTCGTCGGGGGCGTGCAGCGAGATCGCCAGCCGGCACTTGAAGCCCTCGTCGGCGAACCGGTGGATGGCGGGGACCAGTCCGACGGTCGAGACGGTGATCCCGCGCTGCGAGAGCCCCAGCCCGTCCGGGGCGGGGTCGGTGAGCGCCCGGATGGCGCCGACCACGCGCTTGTAGTTGGCGAGCGGCTCGCCCATCCCCATGAAGACGATGTTCGACAGCCGCGCGGGCCCGCCGGGCACCTCGCCGTCCCTGAGCGCCCGCATCCCGTCGACGATCTGGTGGACGATCTCGGCGGTGGACAGGTTCCGGTCCAGCCCCGCCTGCCCGGTCGCACAGAACGGGCAGTTCATCCCGCACCCCGCCTGCGAGCTGATGCACATGGTCACCCGGTCCGGGTAGCGCATCAGCACCGACTCGACGAGCGTGCCGTCGAACAGCTTCCACAGCGTCTTGCGGGTCGTCCCCTCGTCCGTCGACAGATGCCGTACGACGGTCATCAGCTCGGGGAACAGCGCCTCCCGCAGCCTGTCCCGCGAGCCGGCCGGGATGTCCGTCCACTGCTCGGGGTCGTGCGTGTACCGCGCGAAGTAGTGCTGCGAGAGCTGCTTGGCACGAAACGGCTTCTCACCGGCCTCGGCCACCGCGTCCTTGCGCTCGGCGGGCGAGAGATCGGCGAGATGCCGCGGCGGCTTCTTGGCTCCGCGCGGCGCGACGAAAGTGAGTTCTCCGGGCTTGGGCATGGTGGTACCAGTGTCGCAGATCCACTTGGGTGACCCGCGACCGTGGATTCCCGGGGAGGTCCGGGGGCTCAGCGCCCGGCGGTCGTGATGGCGGCGAGGAGGGCGCCGACGGGGTCGAGGAACATGGCGAAGCGGCCGATGCCGGGGGCGTCGGTGACCGGGACGAGGACGGTGGCTCCGGCCTCGGTGGCCCTGGCGAGCGTGGCGTCGCAGTCGCTCACCTCGAAGTACGGGTGCCATTCCGGGGTCGATCCGGCGTCGAGGTTGGCCTGGGGCAGTTGCATCAGCCCGCCGTGGGCCGCCGTCGGACCGGCGCCGGCCGGGGCGAGGACCGTGTAGGTCAGTTCCGGGCCCATCGGCACGTCGCGGGTCTGCCAGGAGAAGACCGAACCGTAGAACGCCTTCGCCGCGGCCGCGTCCGTGGTGTACAGCTCCGTGCGGGCCAGGCTGCCCGGGACCGCGACGAGGTCCAGGCCCTGGGTGTCGCCCGGCTGCCAGACCGCGAAGTCCGCGCCGGCGGGGTCGGTGAAGGCGGCCGCCCGCCCGGCGGTGAGGACGTCGGCCGGGGCGACCCGCACGCTCCCGCCCGCCCGCTCCACAGCCTCGGCGGTGGCGTCCGCGTCCGGGGTGTGGAAGTACACCGTCCAGGACGGGCTCGCGCCCTCCTCGGTGAGCGGGCCGATCCCGGCGACCGTCCCGCCGTCCTGCTCGAAGAAGCCGTAGCCGCCCGCCGCCGGTCCGGCGGAGCGGTGCTGCCAGCCGAAGACGGCGGAGTAGAAGGCCACGCTCGCGTCGATGTCGGGGGTGCCCACGTCGAGCCAGTTCGGGGCGCCGGGGACGTATGGGGTCATCAGCATGGCGGGGGCCTCCTCGGTCCGCCTCGGTCACCAGGTCACGGGCAGCGTACGCGGTCCCCGGATCAGGCCCCGGCGCTGGAACTCGACCTCCTCCGAAGGTACCGCGAGCCGGATCCCGGGGAAGCGGGAGAGCACCGAGCCGATCATGGTCTCGGCCTCCATGCGGGCCATGATCGCGGCCATGCAGTGGTGCGGGCCGTGCCCGAAGGCCAGGTGGGGGCCGTTGGTGCGGTCGAAGTCCAGGTCGTCGGGGTCGTCGAAGACGGCGGGGTCGCGGTTGGCGGCGACATAGGCGTTGTAGACCACCTCACCGGCCCGGATCAGCCGGCCGCCGACCTCGACGTCCTCGACGGCGACACGCGGGATGCCGACGCCGTTGCGGTGCGGGACGTAGCGGAACAGCTCGTCCACCGCCTTGGGGAGCAGTTCCGGTTCACGGCGCAGCCGGTCCAGGTGCTTGGGGTGGGTGAGCAGCGCGTACATCATCGAGCCGCTGTTGTTGCGGACCGCGTGGCCGCCGCTGACCTGGATGGCGGTGGCCAGGGAGATCGCCTCGTCACGGGTGATCTCGCCGTCCGCGGTGGCCTGGGCGAGCACCCCGGCGAGGTCCTCGCGGGGCTCCTCGCGGCGGCTGTCCAGGAGCTCGGCGATCCGGGCCCGGGTGGTCCGGGCCGCCTCCCGGGCGCGCTCCTCGGCGTCGGGGCCCGCGGAGAGCAGCGCCTCGCCGGTGGCCGCCCAGCGGTGCCAGTCCTTCTCGTCGACGCCGAGGAAGTCCCGGATCACGGCGATCGGGAAGGGGCCGTGCAGATGCTCCATGAGGTCGGCCGGCGGGCCCGCGGCCTCCATGGTGTCGAGGAGTTCGCCCGCCCGGCGCTCCGCCATCGGCCGCAGCCGCTGCATGGCCCGCCCGGTGAAGGCACGGGCGACGACCCGGCGCAGCCGGTTGTGCCGGGGCGGGTCGATGTACTGGAGGCCGGCCGTCTGGGAGGCCACGGGCGCCGGACGCATGCTGGTGATGTCGCGGCCGACGACCGCCTCCCGGGAGAAGCGCGGGTCGGAGGTGACGAACCGGACGTCCTCGTACCGGGTGATCAGCCAGGCGTCCCCCTCGCCGTGCGCGAGCCTGATCCGGGTGACCGGCTCGTCGCGCAGCAGCTCGTCCAGGAACGGGTCCGGGTCGAGGGCGGGCAGATCGTCGACGGGCCAGAACCGCGCCGGCGGAGGAGTCGTGGTCGGGGACGGGGTGGAGGCCGGGGCCGGGTCGAGGGGCATGGGCACACTCCCTGCACGTCGGAGAACACAGCGTCCTCACTGGGAGTCTGCCTCCGACCGGCGCGACCCTGCGATTTCTGCTGCGTCATCCGGGGCCGGCACACCACCGAGCCCCCGCCCTGCGAAGGACGGGGGCTCCCCTGCGACACCTATGACATCTATGACACCTATGACGCCTATGACACCTGTGCGCAGACCGCCGTCGAGGTCTGCGCGTGCCTCAGCCGCTGCCGACGAACAGCACCATCAGCAGCCACACCACCGGAGCCGTCGGCAGCAGTGAGTCCAGGCGGTCCATGATGCCCCCGTGCCCGGGGAGCAGCGTGCCCATGTCCTTGATGCCCAGGTCCCGCTTGATCATTGACTCGCCGAGGTCGCCGAGGGTGGCGCTGGCCGCGACCGCGAGGCCCAGCAGCAGGCCCTGCCACCAGGTGCCGTCGTCGATCAGGAACTGCATGCACAGCGCGCCCGCGACCATCGCGAACAGCACCGCGCCGACCAGGCCCTCACGGGTCTTGCCGGGGCTGATGCGCGGGGCGAGTTTGTGGGTGCCGAAGCGCCAGCCGACCGCGTAGGCGCCGGTGTCGCTGACCACCGTGAGCAACAGGAAGGTCATGACCCGGAACGCGCCGTCGTCGGCGGTGAGCATCATCGCGACGAACGTCGCCAGGAACGGGACGTAGAACGCCGCGAAGAGTCCCGCCGTGACGTCCTTGAGGTAGCCCTCCGGCGGTTCCGTCATCCGCCAGACCAGGACCGCGAGCCCGGTGAGCGCCAGGGCGACCCAGGCGCCCTCGGCACCCCGGGCGTAGCCCGCGACCACCATCGCCGCGCCGCCGAGGGCCAGCGGGACCAGGGGCGCCTTGATGCCCTTGCGCTCCTGGAGCCGGCTGGTCAGCTCCCACAGGCCCACCACGACCGCGACCGCCACCACACCGACGAACACGGCCTTGACGACGAACAGGGACGCCACGATCACGACGCCCAGTCCGACGCCGACGCCTATGGCCGCACCCAGGTCGCGTCCCGCGCTCTTCTTCTGCGGCGGGGGCGCCGGCTGCGGGGCGTCGGGCATGGGCTCCGGATTCTGTTGCGCCGCCGCCTGAGGCAGTGGCTGCGCCGACGGGGTGTCGTTGCGGAACGTCTCGTCTCGGAACAAGGGGCCGCTCAGCCGAGCGGCCCCCCGGTCGTCGTCCTGGTCTGAGCCGTACGCGGGTACGTCGTCGGGCACGATGGGCATGGGGCGAGTCTGCTGCGCGTCATGCGCATCGTACGCGGGACCCGCCGGGGCGGCTCCCGGGACATACCCCTGGTCATAGCCGTGGGCACGGCCGGTGTCGTACCCCTGGCCGGGACCCTGGACAGGGCCCTGGCCATAGCCCTGGCCCGGGTCGTAGCCCTGGCCGGTGCCCTGATCGGCCGGTCCCCAGTACCCGGCCGGTGACCCGGCCGGTGCGGAGGGTGAACCGGCCTGCCCGGCCTGCGGCCCGGCGTGCGGCGGGGCTCCCCAGGATGAGTCGTTCATCAGACTTCGAGAAGCTCCGCTTCCTTGTGCTTGAGGAGCTCGTCCACCTGCGCGACGTACTTCGCGGTGGTGTCGTCGAGCTCCTTCTCGGCGCGGCGGCCCTCGTCCTCGCCGACCTCGCCGTCCTTGACCAGCTTGTCGATGGCGTCCTTGGCCTTGCGGCGCACGGAGCGGATGGAGACCTTGGAGTCCTCCGCCTTGCCCTTGGCGACCTTGATGTAGTCGCGACGGCGCTCCTCGGTGAGCTCGGGGAACACCACCCGGATGATGTTGCCGTCGTTGCTCGGGTTGACACCCAGGTCCGAGTCGCGGATCGCCTGCTCGATGTTGCGCAGGGCCGTCTTGTCGAACGGGGTCACGACCGCCATACGCGGTTCCGGCACGGAGAACGAGGCCAGCTGGTTGATCGGCGTCGGCGCGCCGTAGTAGTCGGCCACGATCTTGTTGAACATCGCCGGGTGCGCACGGCCGGTGCGGATCGCGGCGAAGTCCTCCTTGGCGACCACGACGGCCTTCTCCATCTTCTCCTCGGCTTCGAGGAGGGTCTCTTCGATCACCACTTGCTCCTGCGTGTCTTGAGTAAGGCCCGGCTGCGGTTCCGTTGCGGGGGCGGCGGCCGGCTGCGTCGCGTCTGCTTTCCCTGACGGTTCCCGACCGGCAGGACATTGTCCATCCCCCGGTCAGGGTGCGTCAGGCGTTGCCGGTCAGGCCCGGCTGCCCTGGTCACCCACCAGCGTGCCGATCTTCTCACCCTTGACAGCGCGTGCGATATTGCCCTCCGCGAGCAGCTCGAACACGAGGATCGGCAGCTTGTTGTCGCGGCAGAGCGTGATCGCGGTGGCGTCGGCGACCTTGAGCTCGCGGGTGATGACCTCGCCGTAGCCGAGGGAGTCGAACTTGACGGCGTCGGGGTTGGTCTTGGGGTCGGAGTCGTAGACCCCGTCCACACCGTTCTTGCCCATGAGCAGCGCCTCGGCGTCGATCTCCAGGGCGCGCTGGGCGGCGGTGGTGTCGGTGGAGAAGTACGGCATGCCCATACCGGCGCCGAAGATGACCACGCGGCCCTTCTCCAGGTGGCGCACGGCGCGCAGCGGGATGTACGGCTCGGCGACCTGCCCCATGGTGATCGCGGTCTGCACCCGGCTGTCGATGCCCTCCTTCTCCAGGAAGTCCTGGAGGGCGAGGCAGTTCATGACGGTGCCGAGCATGCCCATGTAGTCGGAGCGGGCCCGGTCCATGCCGCGCTGCTGGAGTTCGGCGCCGCGGAAGAAGTTGCCGCCGCCGATGACGACGGCGACCTGCGCCCCGTCCCGCACGACGGCCGCGATCTCGCGGGCGATCTTGTGCACCACGTCCGGGTCCACGCCCAGGCCGCCGCCACCGGAGAAGGCCTCTCCGGACAGCTTCAGCAGAAACCGGCCGTGTACTTTGCCGTCGTCGCTCTTCTGGGCCTTGGTGGTCATGGAGATCCCGCCTCTTTCACGTGTTGCACATACGCATACGAAGAAGGCCATTGCCGGTGGGGTCGCTTTTCGCTGCCCATGCGCGGCAATGGCCTCCTCGTCAGATCTGCCGCCGTCCGTCACGTCCCTGGGTGTGGCGGTGTGTACGGACGACTGCTGTCGACCGACCCTATCGGGATTTCCCCGGGGGTCGCGCGTCGATCGTGGTACGGACTCAGATGCCGACCTTGATGCGCGTGAAGCGCTTCAGGGTGACACCGGCCTCGTCCAGGACCTTCTGGACCGACTTCTTGTTGTCGAGCGCGTACGGCTGGCCGAGCAGCGTGGCGTCCTTGAAGAAGCCGTTCAGACGACCCTCGACGATCTTGGCGATCGCGCCCTCGGGCTTGCCCTCGGCGCGGGTGGTCTCCTCGGCGACGCGGCGCTCGGTCTCGACGACCTCGGCCGGCACGTCCTCCTTGGCCAGGTACTTCGGGGCGAAGGCGGCGATGTGCTGCGCGATGCCCTTGGCGACCTCGGCGTTCGGCTTGTCCAGCTCGACGAGGACACCGATCTGCGGGGGCAGGTCGGGCATCGTGCGGTGCATGTACGCGAGCACGAAGCCGTCGGAGAACTGCGCGAAGCGGTCCAGGACGATCTTCTCGCCGAGGTTGGCGTTGGCCTCGTCGACGTACGCCTGGACGGTCTTGCCGGCCTCGATCTCGGAGGCGAGCAGGGCCTCCAGGTCGGCCGGGGAGGTCTTGGCGACGTGCTCGGCGATGGTGTTGGCGACGGCCTGGAACTTCGTGCCCTTGGCGACGAAGTCCGTCTCGCACTTCAGCTCGACGATGACGCCGGAGGAGTTGTCGTCGGCGATGATCGAGACCACGGCGCCGTTCTCGGCGGAGCGGCCCTCGCGCTTGGCGACGCCCTTCTGGCCCTTGATGCGGAGCGCCTCGACAGCCTTGTCGACGTCGCCCTCGGCCTCGTCCAGGGCCTTCTTGCAGTCCATCATGCCGGCGCCGGTGAGCTCACGGAGCTTCTTGACGTCAGCGGCGGTGTAGTTCGCCATGAGTCGTTAAGTCTTTCTCGAAGTCGGGAGATCTGCCCGATCCACGATCCACACGTAGATGTAGAGCGCGAATCTGTGGGTGAACGGCGGGGGCGTTCGGGATGTCGCCGCCCCCGCCGTCAACGCTGACGGGTCAGGCCTGCTCGGCGTCCGCGGCCGGGGCCTCGGCCTCGGCGGCCGGAGCCTCGACAGCGGCCTCGACAGCGGCCTCGGCGGCGGCCGGAGCCTCGGCCTGCTCGGCGTCGGCGACCTTCTCGGTCTCGGCAGAGGTCTGGACCTCGGCCTCGTCCGCCTTCTTCTCGCCCTCGAGCAGGTCGCGCTCCCACTCGGCGAGCGGCTCGGCGACGGCGGCCTTCTCGCCCTTGTCGCCGGTGGCGACACGGGAACGGGAGATGAGGCCCTCGGCGACCGCGTCGGCGATCACGCGGGTGAGCAGGGTGACGGAGCGGATCGCGTCGTCGTTGCCCGGGATCTTGTAGTCGACCTCGTCGGGGTCGCAGTTGGTGTCGAGGATCGCGACGACCGGGATGTTGAGCTTCCGGGCCTCACCGACCGCGATGTGCTCCTTCTTGGTGTCCACGATCCAGACGGCGCTGGGCACCTTGGACATCTCGCGGATACCACCGAGGGTCTTCTCCAGCTTGGCCTTCTCGCGCGAGAGCACGAGAAGCTCCTTCTTGGTCAGACCGGACGCGGCGACGTCCTCGAAGTCGATCTGCTCAAGCTCCTTGAGGCGCTGCAGACGCTTGTAGACGGTCGAGAAGTTGGTGAGCATGCCGCCCAGCCAGCGCTGGTTGACGAAGGGCATGCCGACGCGGGTGGCCTGCTCGGCGATGGCCTCCTGCGCCTGCTTCTTCGTGCCGACGAACATGACCGTGCCGCCGTGGGCGACGGTCTCCTTGACGAACTCGTAGGCGCGGTCGATGTACGACAGCGACTGGAGCAGGTCGATGATGTAGATGCCGTTGCGCTCGGTGAAGATGAAGCGCTTCATCTTCGGGTTCCAGCGACGGGTCTGGTGACCGAAGTGGACGCCGCTCTCCAGCAGCTCCCGCATCGTGACGACGGCCATGGCCATCTCCTTGAATTTCTCGGTTGTGCCGCGGATGCCGGACGGCTCCCGCGCCTGACGCCCGGGTGCGCTGTGCCGCAAAGGACCGAGAAGCGCTGACACCGGCTGTTGAGGGCCAGGTGTCGGGGCGTGCGAAGTCGACCCGGTGACCCGGATCGCCAGAAGAAGTGTACGGGACCGGCGAGGTACCGGGTGACGCCGCTGTCCACAACCCGGGAGTAATCCACAGGTACCGGCCATGATCGGCCGGGTCGCGGGACGGTTTGACCATGTTGGTCATGCGACGCGCGATGCGATGGATGTGGGCGGCGACGGCGCTGCCGCTGGCTCTGGGGGCGACCGCGGCCCGGGCCTGGGTCGGGGCGGACGGCCCGCCGGCCCCGGCCGCGCCGCCCGATCCGCCGGTGCCGGCGGTCGGCCGTGCCTGGCCGGTGGGGGTACGACCGCCGGTCCTGCGCGGCTGGCAGCCGCCGGCGACGGTGTACGGCGCCGGGCACCGGGGGGTCGACCTGGGCGCGGCGCCCGGGGAGCCGGTACGGGCGGTGGCGGCGGGCCGGGTCTCCTACGCGGGGCGGGTGGCGGGGCGGGGGGTGGTGTCGGTGCGGCTGACGGGCACGGATCTCCGCACGACCTACGAGCCGGTGACGGCGACGGTGGAGAAGGGGCAGGAGGTGGCGGCGGGGGAGGTGGTGGGGACGGTGGCGGCGGAGGGAGCCCACTGCCCGACGGTGTGCGTGCACTGGGGGCTGCTCAGAGGTGACGCGTATCTGGACCCGTTGCTGCTGTTGCCGCCGTGGCTGTTGAACGGGGGGCCGTCGAGACTGCTGCCGGTGCTGGGGGTTGCGCTGCCGAATGGGTGATTGCGGAGGGTTGCGCGGCTGCGGGTGGGTGAGGGCTGATCGCGCAGTTCCCCGCGCCCCTTACGGGGCGCTACGCCCGCCGCTTCCACACAGCCGCAGGCCGCCTCACAGCTACCCAGCTGCGGGCAGGCGTGCCGCAGGGCGGCACGGGTGGGCGCAGCGGCACCCTGCAAGCGCCGGTAAGCGTCCCCACCCCCGGCCCCAGCCCCAGCCCCGGCCCCCGCTCAGCCCCGCACACCCCGCAGCGCCATGGCCACCGCCGCCTCGGTGATCACCGTCGGGTCCTCCGCCGCCCCCAGCTCGATCCGCCGGACCGCCGCGTCCACGACGCCCTGTACGAGCATCGCCGCCAGCCGGGGCTGCGCATGCCCCAGCTCTCCCAGCGCCTCCACGATCATCGCGACGAGCCCGCCGTGCGCGGCCCGGATCTTCTCCCGGGCCCCCGCGTCCAGCTCGCTCGCCGAGATCGCGACCACCGCGCGGTGCCGCCGGTCCCCGACCAGGGCCAGCTGCCGGCGCACATACGCCTCGACCTTGCCCTCGGCCGAACCGGCCCGCTCCATCGCCGCCTCGACCTCCGTCGCCCACACGGGGAAGTCGACCTCGCACAGCTCCTCGACCACGGCGGCCCGGGACCGGAAGTACTCGTAGACGGACGACCGGGCCAGCCCCGTGCGCTCGGCGAGCGCGGGGAAGGTCAGCGCCTCCGTCCCGCCCTCGGACAGCAGGGACCGCGCCGCGTCCAGCAGGGCGGCTCGCTGCATCGACCGGTGCTCGGCCACGGAGGCCGCTCGAATCCTTGGCACGTCGACCACTCTACGGACGCGCCGGGCCGGGCGGGAGACAGCACGACCGGGATCCGGTGCGCCCGGCCGCGGCCGACGGCCGAAAACGTCCGCCGGTCCCCGCTCAGCGGCCGAAACTCGCCAGCTTCGCCCGCAGCTGGAGCACCGACTTGGTGTGGATCTGGCTGACCCGGCTCTCGGTGACCCCGAGCACGTTCCCGATCTCGGCGAGCGTGAGCCCCTCGTAGTAGTAGAGGGTCACCACGGTCTTCTCCCGCTCCGGCAGCGTGTTGATCGCCCGCGCCAGGAACCGCCGCAGCTCCCGGTCCTCGGCCACCTCCACGGGGTTGTCCGCGGCGGTGTCCTCCAGCGTGTCCATCACGCTCAGCCCGTCGCCGCTCTCACCCCCGACGTGCAGCAGTTCCTCCAGCGCCACCACGTTGGCCAGCGACAGCTGGCTGAAGACGGCGTGCAGTTCCTCCACCTCGATGCCCAGCTCGGCGGCCACCTCGCCCTCCAGGGGCGTGCGCCGCAGCCGCGCCTCCAGCGTGGCGTAGGCCCGCTCCACGTTCCGCGCCTTCTGCCGGACCGAGCGCGGGATCCAGTCCAGCGCCCGCAGCTCGTCGATCATCGCGCCCCGGATCCGGGTGATCGCGTACGTCTCGAACTTGATCTCGCGGTCGACGTCGAACTTCTCGATGGCGTCGATCAGCCCGAACACCCCGGAGGAGACGAAGTCGGCCTGCTCCACATTGGGCGGCAGACCCACGCTCACCCGGCCGGCCACGTACTTGACCAGCGGCGAGTAGTGCAGGATCAACTGTTCCCGCAACCGGTCGTCCCCCGTCGCCTTGTACGACCGCCACAGCTCGTCGAGCGTCGAGGGAGCGGGCGGCCGCACGCTGCCACCGTCACGGGCGGCTGGGGGGATCGCCGCCCGGTCGGACCCGGAGGTGTGCTGGGGCATTCGTCGCCTTGTGCCGTTCTGCCGTGAAGTGCCAGGAAGTGCCGCGATGTGCCGTGGGGTGGGGTGAGGTGGGCGGGGAGTGAAAGCGATGGGTCGGGCGAGGTGTCGGTCTCGTGCCGGTCGGCACGGTCCGCGCCAGGCCTTTCGTGAGCGTAGCGTGACTGAGGAGTCGCGGTGCGCGAACAACGAGGCTCCACCCCTGCGCGAACCCCCTGCACGGAGCGCTCCACGGCCCTCGCCGCGTCGCTGTGCGTGATCGGCCGGAAGGGTCAACTCCGGGAATTCCCAAGGGCGTCGGGGGTTCCCCCGGACGGCCGAACACGCTCGGTCAGCACCGGCTCCGACCGGCCCGGACCGAGATCATCGCCTGGCGTGTCAACTTCCAGCCGTCGCCGTGTCGTTCGACGTAACCGAGTGCTCGGAGTTCGTACAGCCTCGCGACGGCCTCGTCCGCGGACGTCTGCGCGCCGCGTGCCACCTCTTCGGGTGAGGCCGGCCGGTCCCCGGGCAGCGCGGCCAGAACCTGCCGGGCGGCGGGCTCCAACAGGTCGCGCGGGAGGACGGGGCCGCGCCTGGCCGGGGCCAGCTCGCCCATGTCGCCCACGAGTTCGACGACCTCGTCGGCATCGGTGACCAGCACGGCATCCCCGCGCAGCAGCTCGTGCACCCCGGCCGAGAGACCGCTGGTGGCCGGTCCGGGCACGCCCATGGTGAAGCGGCCGAGCCGCTGTGCCGCCCGTGCGGTGACCAGTGAGCCGCTGCGGTGGGCGGCCTCCACCACGACGGTTCCTCTGGTGAGCGCCGCGATGACCCGGTTGCGGAGCACGAACCTGCTCGGTGTCGGATGCTCGCCGGGCGGCAACTCCCCCACCACCAGTCCCTGTTCGGCGATCCTGTTGATCAACTCGGTGTGGCCCCGGGGGTAGGGCCGGTCGACCCCGCAGGCCAGCACGGCGACGGTGGCCCCGCCGGCGCCGAGTGCTCCACGGTGCGCGGCGCCGTCGACGCCGTAGGCACCGCCGGACACCACCACCCAGCCGCGCTCGGCGAGCCCCGCGGCGAGGACGGCCGCCATGTGGGCACCGTACTCGGTACAGGCCCTGGCCCCGACGACGGCGACGGCGCGGAGCGCCCAGAGCCGCAGTCCCGGCCGGCCGCGCACCCACAGGCCGAGGGGACGGGCGTCACCGAGGTCGTCGAGCTGGCTGGGCCACTCGGTGTCGCCGGGGCACACGAACCGCGCACCCGCCTCCCGCGCGACGGCGAGGTCCGTCCGGGGATCGGCCTGCGCCGCCCGGGCCAGCAGCCCCGCCCACCGTCTGCCGCCGACGCCCGGCAGGGCCCGGCCGCCGCCGCGCAGCCGGCCCGCCACCTCGGGCACGCCCAGCTCCCGCACCCACCGCCCGGCGACCTCGTCACCGGGCTCGACGACCCGGGCCAGGAAGACCCGGGCGAGCAGCTCGGCGTCGCTCATGTGGCGAGCCCTTCCAGGACCGCGCCGCGCCGGACCCCGGTGCGCAGCTCCAGGGCCAGGTTGACGTCGTTGGCCGAGGGCCGGTCGTGGCCCGCCAGGTCGGCGAGGGTCCAGGCGACCCGGAGCACCCGGTCCAGGCCGCGGGCGGTGAGCAGGCCCCGGTCGAGGTCCAGCTCGGCCTTGAGGAGCGCGCCCGGCCGGACGTGCCAGCGGGTGCGGAGCTCATGGCCGGGGACCTCGCTGTTGGTGCGCCAGGGCAGCCCGTCGTAGCGGTGGGCGGCCCGCTCCCGGGCCGTGCGCACCCGGTCGGCCACGGCGGCGGAGGGCTCCGCGCCGGTGTGCAGCCGGAGCAGTTCCTCCCTGGCCACCGGTTCGACGGTCACCCTGAGGTCCACGCGGTCCATCAGGGGACCGGAGAGCCGCGCCCGGTACCGCTTGATCGAGGAGGGCCGGCACTCGCAGACGTCACCGGCGGTGCCGTAGCGGCCGCAGGGGCAGGGGTTGGCGGCCAGGACCATGAGGAACCTCGCGGGCATCCGCAGTATCCCGGCGGCCCGGGCGATCACGACGTGCCCCGACTCCAGGGGCTGGCGCAGGGCGTCCAGGACGCTGCTGTGGAACTCCGCGGCCTCGTCCAGGAAGAGCACGCCGTGGTGGGCCAGGGAGACCGCTCCGGGGCGTGGCAGGCCGGTTCCGCCGCCGACCAGGGAGGCCATGGTGGCCGAGTGGTGCGGGGAGCAGTAGGGCGGCCGGTCCACCAGGGGGTGGCCGGGTGGCAGTATCCCGGCGACCGAGTGGACGGCGGTGACCTCCAGGGACTCCTGGCGGCCCAGCTCGGGCAGCAGCCCCGGCAGCCGCTCGGCCAGCATGGTCTTGCCGGCGCCGGGCGGTCCCTTGAAGAAGACGTGATGGCGCCCGGCGGCGGCCACCTCCAGCGCGGCCCGGGCCACGTGCTGCCCGGCGACGTCCGCGAGGTCGGGTGCGTGGTCGCCGGTGACCATGCCGGTGCCGAGGCCCATGCCGGGCAGGGCGAGCCCGGCGAGGAACGGGTCCGGGCGGATCTCGCCGGGGACGGGCTCCTCGTCGGGCACCGGTTCGTCGGTCAGGACCGCGATCAGCTGACGCAGGCTGCGGACGCCCAGCACGGACACCCCCGGCACCAGCGAGGCCTCGGGCGCCGCGCTCTCCGGCACCACCACCTGCTCGTATCCGGCCTCGGCGGCGGCCAGCACGGCGGGCAGGATGCCGCGGACCGGCCGGACCCGGCCGTCCAGGCCCAGCTCGCCGATCATCACGATCTCGGCGAGCACCCGGGGGTCGATCCGCTCGGCCGCCCCGAGCACGGCCGCGGCCACCGCGAGGTCGAAGCCGCTGCCGCTCTTCGGCACGGACGCCGGGCTCAGCCCGACGGTGAGCTTCTTCGAGGGCCAGACGGCGCCGGAGTTCACCACCGCCGCCCGGACCCGGTCCCGGCTCTCGGTCAGGCTCTTGTCCGGCAGCCCCACCAAGGTGAAGGCCGCCACCCCCGGCTCCAGGTCGGCCTGGACCTCGACCACCACGCCCTCGACGCCCACCAGAGCCACCGAGCAGGTACGCGCGAACCCCATCTCACGCCACCCCCCGGGCGTGCTCGACCACGGGGGCCCCGCGCCTGGGCAGCAGCACGCCGACCACGTCGATGCGGACGCCGCCCGGCGGTGCCCCGCCGTGCGC
The DNA here is from genome assembly GCF_014645815.1 of Streptomyces fuscichromogenes. Lineage (GTDB taxonomy): Bacteria > Actinomycetota > Actinomycetes > Streptomycetales > Streptomycetaceae > Streptomyces > Streptomyces fuscichromogenes. The sequence continues at coordinate 153,948 of NZ_BMML01000008.1, forward strand.
GTGGATCCAGTGCTCGGCGAGGCCGCGCAGGCGCCGCGTCTTCTCCGGGGAGACCGCGGCCATGGGATGCTCGAAGGCACCCGCCCGCCGGGTCTTGACCTCGCAGACGACCAGGACGTCCCCGTCCCGCGCCACGATGTCGATCTCGCCCGTCCTGCCGCAGCGCCAGTTGCGCTCCAGGACCGTCAGACCGGCCTCGGCCAGCCGTCGTGCGGCCAGCGTCTCGCCGTACCTGCCGAGTGCGCTGCGTGCCCGATTCGTGTTCATGTCGGCACCACCTCCGGCACCAACCGTCACGCATCGCCCGCCACGGAGTTGATCTTGGTGAGCTACTCAGCGGTTGTGGACAACTCCGTCACCCGCACGAGCGACCCCACCGCAGCGACCCGACCGTGCCGTCGACAAGCCGTCACCCGCCCGGAAGCTCCAGGTCGCTCTTGTTCAGCTCCTCGATGTTCACGTCCTTGAACGTGAGGACACGGACCTGCTTCACGAACCGAGCCGGCCGGTACATGTCCCAGACCCAGGCGTCCGCCATGGACACCTCGAAGAACACCTCGCCCTGGACCGAGTGGACCTGCATCTCGTAGTCGTTGGTGAGGTAGAACCGCCGCTCGGTCTCGATCACGTATTTGAACAGACCGACGACATCGCGGTACTCCCGGTAGAGCTTCAGCTCCATCTCGGTCTCGTACTTTTCGAGGTCCTCGGCGCTCATGGCATGTTCCCCTTCAGCCGTGCGATCCCACCATTGTGCGCCAGTCCCGCGCGCCCCTAGACGATTTCCGTGTCAAGGGTGACGGGACCGACGGGGGGACCTTCGTCGAGCAGCCTACGGAACAGCTCGGCGAGTCTGGTCGGATACACCGTCTCATGCGCCCGGGTCAGTTCCTGGCACGTCCACCAACGTGCTCCGGCCATACTCCGCCGCTCCAGTTCGGTCAGGGCCGTGGCCCCGGTGACCGTCTGGGTCGTACGGGCCAGGTAGTACCACTCGTCCTGGTCCCAGCGGCGGCCGGCGAACGGGAAGGAGCAGGTCCGCCGCCACAGCACCGGGCCGAGTTCGACGTCCGTGATGCCGGTCTCCTCGACGAGTTCCCGCAGCGCGGCCTGCTCATGGGTCTCGTCGCCCTCCAGACCGCCGCCGGGCGTGAACCACCAGTCGTCGGCCGGGTCGTCCGGCTCATGGCCGTGCAGGAGCAGGATGCGGTCCTCGGGGTCGAGCAGCACCACCCGGGCCACCTTGCGCAGGCCGCCCTCAGACCGGGCCTCAGCGGGCACCGGCGGGCTCCGTACGGGCGCGGTTGCGGGCGCGGCCCACCAGGTTCGCGACCGGGCCGTAGGCGCCGCCCGCGAGGACCAGGACGCCACCGGCCACGATCATGAACTCGATGATGCGCAGCGGGCCCGGCTGCGAGAGGGTGCCCAGGGCCTCGAAGCCGGTGGGGCGCTTGAGCAGGCCCTTCATCGGCCAGATCACGGCGTCCACCCGGGCGCTCACGGCGCTGCGCGCGACCGTGCCCTTCGCCGCGTCCGTGAGGTGGGCGGTGGAGTCCAGGGAGCCCTGGCGCTCGTCGCCGAGGAGGAAGAGCCGGCCCTTCGGGACCGTGACCGTCGGGAAGCCCTGGAGCTCGGCCAGGCTGCCCGCCGGCAGATACGGCTCGTCGATCTGCTTGCCGTTGACCGTGAGCTTGCCCTTGGTGCAGCAGGAGACCGTGTCCCCGCCGACCGCGACCACGCGCTTGACGACGTCCGCGTTGGTGACCCAGCTCGTGTCGCGGAAGATCACGACGTCGCCCCGGCGCACCTCGCTGCCGTCGATGCGCTGGCCGAGGACCCGGTCCCCGACCCCGATCGTCGGCGTCATCGAACTGGTGGGCACGGTGTACGGCCGGTAGACCACCGCCGCCCAGCCGAACCCTCCGAGGAACAGCACGATGCCCAGCGCGACGGCGATCCCGGACAACCGGTGTCCGAGCCCGCCGCCGGACTGTGCCGCGCTCGTGCTGGTGCCTGCGCCGCTGCGCGGGGCCGTACGTATCGTGCTGTCGCCCATGAGGCCGCACCCTACCCGGCGGTACCGGGCGGGGGCAGCCCTTCTTCGGCGCCCCTGGTCACAAGCTCCCCAAGGGCTTCACATGAGTCGGTCAGCAGCCGTACGCGGAAGGCACTCGCACGGGCGGGCGCATGCCCTCAGCGCTTGTCGGCAGCCACGCGCTTGTCGAACTTCCGCTCGATCCGCTCACCCCGGCGGCGGCGCCACACCACGACCGGCAGGACCGCGGCGACGGTCACGCCCTGCGGTGCCACCGAGAGGGAGGCCGCGGCGGACGACTGCGTGTTGATGCCGCTCTGGTCGAAGGTGTCCGGGATCGGCAGCGTGCCCCAGCGGTTGATCGGCCAGGCCTTGACGATGGCGCGGCCGACGACGTCCTTCACCGGGACCATGCCGTGGTGCTTGTCCGACTGGTTGTACCGCGAGTCACGGGAGTTCTGGCGGTGGTCGCCCATCACCCAGATGTAGCCCTTGGGCACGTGCACCGTGAACTGGCCGCCCTGGTCGTCGACGCTGCACGGAGTGTTGCCCGGGTACACATAAGGCTCGTTCAGCGCATGGCCGTTGACCATGAGGGGGCCGCTGTTCTTGCAGGACACCGTGTCGCCGCCGACGCCGATGACGCGCTTGATCAGGTCCCGCTCCTGGGCGGACGGCATCAGTCCGATCCAGCTGAGGAACGTCTGGATCGCGTTCGGCTGGGCGGTGGGCTCGCCCGCCAGCCAGTCGTCCGGGTCGTGGAAGACGACCACCTCGCCGCGCTCCGGCTCGGAGCCGAACCACGGGGTGAGCTTGTCGACCAGGACCCGGTCACCCTGCTGGAGGGTGTTCTGCATCGAGTCCGACGGGATCGAGAACGCCTGCACCAGGAACGTCTTGATCAGCAGCGCCAGCACCAGCGCGATGACGACCAGGATCGGCAGCTCCTTCCAGAAGGAGCGGGGTTTCTTCGGTGCGGGCGCGGCCGAGCCGCCGGGGTCCCCGTCCGTGCCCGCGCCGTCACCGCCGGAGTGCGGACCGTCTGCCGGGGTGCCGTCCCCGCCGGGCCCGATACCGTTTCCGGACGTCGAGTCGCCGTCTGCGGAGGGGACATTCTCCACGGGGCGCCCGCTGTGCTCCTCGCCGTCGTGTCCCGACCGTGCGCCAACCGCCACATCCCCCACGCCAACTCCTTACTCCGTGCCGCCGCCCGCGCCGTCCCCGACGCAGGCCCACCACTCCCATAACGAGCGGGAGTTCCGCAGGGCTCGGGAGTTGGATGTATCCGTTCGGATCGTCGGAGGCAACCCTATGCGACAGCCGGGGAGCCGCGGTCGACCCCGACGCGGAGTCAGAAACGCTTGCGAAGGTTTTAGGTTCATCGAGCTTGGTCCAGTGGCCGACGGGCCAGCCGATCATCATGGCCCGGCCCACCACCGAGGTCACGGCGACCGTGCCGCCGTAGTCGGTGTTCTGGTGGTAGCGCGAGTCGGCGGAGTTCCCCCGGTGGTCGCCCATCACCCACAGCCGGCCCTTCGGGACCGTGATGTCGAACTCCTGGGTGGAAGGGGCGTTCCCGGGATACAGGTAGTCGCCCTCGGTCAGCGGTACGCCGTTGACGGTCACCCGGCCCTGCGTGTCACAGCACTTGACGCGGTCGCCGCCGACGCCGATGACCCGCTTGATGAGGTCCTTCTCGTTGGCGGACGGCAACAGGCCGATGAAGGTGAGCCCTTCCTTGACCTGCTTGACCACGATCGGGTCGTTCGCCTTGGTGGTCTGCTCGTCGTTCAGCCAGCCGCCCGGGTCGTGGAAGACGACGACGTCGCCGCGGTGCGGTTTCCACCCGAACCACGGGGTGAACTTGTCGACCAGGACGCGGTCGCCGATCCGGATCGTCTGCTCCATGGAGCCCGACGGGATCACGAAGGCCTGGACGAGGAACGTCTTCAGCACCAGCGCTATCAGGACGGCCACGCCGACCAGCAGCGGTATCTCCCGCACCGCACCGCGCCTGCGCTTGCGCTTGACCTTGCGCTGCAGCTTGCGCCGCTCCGCGCGGGAACGGCCGCCGGAGGAGCCGGAGGTGCGCCGGGCCCCGGTGGGCAGCAGGTTGGCGGCGCCGTCGGTCGACAGGCCGCGGGGCCTGCCCCGGTTACCCATGGGACGCCCCGGCCCCCGGCACGCGCGCGTAGGCGGCGGGACGGGTGAGGTGGGTCCAGTGGGCGTACGGCAGGATGATCCAGTCGGCCCGGCCGATGACCTTGTCGACGGGGACCATGCCGCCGCCGGGCGAGCCGAGGTGGTCGCGGGAGTCGCTGGAGTCGCTGCGGTGGTCGCCGAGGACGAAGAGCCTGCCGCCGGGTACGACGACGTCGAAGGCCACGGTGGAGGGGGTGTCCCCGGGATAGAGGAACGCGGTCTCGTCGACCGGCCGGCCGTTCACTTCGATCCTCCCCTTCTTGTCGCAGCAGACCACATGGTCTCCTCCCACACCGACGACGCGTTTGATGTAGTCGGCGTCCCCGAAAGAGCCGGAGCCGTCGAACACCACGACATCTCCCCGGCGCGGCCCGGCACCGAAACGGTACGCCAACTTATTTACGAGAACGCGGTCCCCGATCCTCAATCCCTGTTCCATGGATCCGCTGGGAATCTGGAATGGTTGCGCCACGAAAGTGTTGAGGACGAGCAAAAACGCCAGGCAGGCGAAGAGAGTGAGGGTGAACCAGCCACCCGGCAGCCAGTCGGCGAGCCGCGCCACCAACGCGAAACGCGACCGGTCCTCCACGGCCTCTGGTGCGGGGCGGGAGGAGCGGTCGCGCTCCGTCTGCTGTGCTTCGGTGTCCATCGGGGCCAGATGCTATCCGGCCTCGATGAGACTCCCTCTTACCGGCTCGGCCGCCCAAGGCTTCCGGGTGCCGGCACGCGACATCAGTTGTCGCGCTTCTCCTTGATCTTCGCGGCCTTACCGCGCAGCTCGCGCAGGTAGTAGAGCTTGGCGCGACGCACGTCACCGCGGGTGACGAGCTCGATCTTCTCGACGATCGGGGTGTGCACCGGGAAGGTGCGCTCGACGCCGACGGAGAAGGAGACCTTGCGGACCGTGAAGGTCTCGCGGACACCGCTGCCCTGGCGGCGGATCACAACGCCCTTGAACTGCTGCACACGGGAGCGGTTGCCCTCGATGACGCGGACGTGGACGTTGACGGTGTCACCCGGGCGGAAGGCCGGGACGTCGCTGCGCAGCGACGCGGCGTCGACGGTGTCGAGCAGGTGAGACATTTCGTCTGCTTTCTTCGCTGATGCCACAGGTCATCAACGGAAACTAGGTGTTCCATGAGGACTGCCGTGCGGGTCGGGGCGGGCGTCGTCTCCCCCTGCGGCAGGGGCGCACGCCGGACGGACGCACAACAGCGGTCTATTCTTCCACGCCCTCTGGCCTGCGCCAAAATCGGCCGTGGGGTGCGCCCTCCGGGTCCGGGGCCCAGCCCAGGATGGAGAGCATCTCGCGGTCCTTCTTGTCGAAGGCCTTGGGGTCGCAGCGCTCGATCAGGTCGGGCCGGTGCGCGGCGGTCCGCTTGAGGGCCTCGTCGCGGCGCCAGCGGGCGATCTTGCCGTGGTGGCCGCTGAGCAGCACGTCGGGGATGTCCAGGCCGCGCCAGACGGGCGGCTTGGTGTAGACGGGCCCCTCCAGCAGGTTCGCCATGGCGCCGGGCGCGAAGGAGTCGTCACGGTGCGACTCGGCGTTGCCGAGGACACCGGGCAGCAGCCGCGCCACGGCCTCCGTGATCACCAGGACGGCCGCCTCGCCGCCGGCGAGGACGTAGTCGCCGATGGAGACCTCGTAAACCGGCATCCGGGTGGCGTACTCGTCCATGACGCGCCGGTCGATGCCCTCGTAGCGGGCCGGCGTGAAGATCAGCCAGGGCCGCTCGGAGAGTTCGACGGCGAGTTCCTGGGTGAACGGGCGGCCGCTCGGGGTGGGCACGATCAGCGCGGGCGCGTGCGAGCCGGTCTCGTAGCCGTCGGCGAGCACGGTGTCGAGGGCGTCGCCCCAGGGCTCGGTCTTCATGACCATGCCCGGCCCGCCGCCGTACGGGGTGTCGTCGACCGTGTTGTGCCGGTCGTACGTCCAGGCGCGCAGGTCGTGGACGTGGACGCCGAGCTGCCCACGCGCGCGTGCCTTGCCGACCAGCGAGACGTTCAGGGGGTCGAGGTACTCGGGAAAGATCGTGACGACGTCGAGGCGCATCTCTTACGACTCTTCCCGTGCCGACGCGATCTCTGCCTGGTCGTCGATCAGGCCCGGCGGGGGCGCGATGACCGCCTTCTGCTCCTCCAGGTCGATCTCGGTGACGATCTCCTCGACGAAGGGGATCATCACCTCGCTGCCGTCGGGGCGCTCGACGATGAACAGGTCCTGGGAGGGCAGGTGCGAGATCTCGGTGATCCGGCCGACCTCGGTGCCGTCGACGGTGACCACGTCCAGGTCCATGAGCTGGTGGTCGTAGTACTCGTCCTCGCCCTCGGGCAGTTCCTCCGGGTCGATCTCGGCGATCAGGAGGGTGTTGCGCAGGGCCTCGGCGCCGGTGCGGTCCTTGACGCCCTCGAAGCGCAGGAGCAGCCGGCCGCTGTGCACCCGGCCGGTCTCGATGGTGAGCGGTCCCGTGGACGCGGGATCGGTGGCGAGTACTGCGCCGGGCGCGAGCCTGAGCTCCGGCTCGTCGGTACGTACCTCGACGGTGACCTCGCCCTTGATGCCGTGGGCGCGGCCGATCCGTGCGACTACCAGCTGCACTGTGCCTGTTCTCCTGTCGTCTCCTGCCCGTACGGCTCGTCTCCTGCTCGTACGGCCTCATACGACTACGGGCCGGGGACGGCCGGTAGCGGCCCTCCCCGGCCCGAGCCGGTGCTGCGAAAGCGTCAGCGGACGTGGTCGACGTCGACGAGGTCGACGCGGACTCCGCGACCGCCGATGGCGCCCACGACGGTACGCAGGGCACGCGCGGTGCGGCCGTTGCGGCCGATCACCTTGCCGAGGTCGTCGGGGTGCACCCGGACCTCCAGCACGCGCCCGCGGCGCAGGTTGCGCGAGGCGACCTGCACGTCGTCAGGGTTGTCGACGATGCCCTTCACGAGGTGCTCAAGCGCCTCTTCGAGCATGCTGCTCAGGCCTCGGTCGACTCGGACTCAGCCGCGGCCTCGTCCTTCTTCTCAGCCTTCTTCTTCTGGGTGATCGCCTCACCCTTGCCCTCGTCGTCACCGCCGAGCGCCTCGAACGACGGACGCGTGGCCTTCGGAGCCGCCACGAGCAGCGGCGCCGGGGCGGGCTCGCCCTTGAACTTCTGCCAGTCGCCGGTCTTCTTCAGGATGGCGAGCACGGGCTCGGTCGGCTGGGCGCCGACGCCGAGCCAGTAGGCGGCGCGCTCGGCGTCCACCTCGATGACCGACGGGTTGTAGGTCGGGTGGTACTTGCCGATCTCCTCGATCGCACGGCCGTCACGGCGGGTGCGGGAGTCGGCGACGACGATGCGGTAGTGAGGCGAACGGATCTTGCCCAGACGCTTCAGCTTGATCTTGACTGCCACGGGAGTGGGTTCTCCTGGTTTTGACGTGGTTGGGCACGGCGAGACTGCCGCGTGGGGTTGCGGTACCCGAGTGCCCGATGGACGCGTCAGCCGGAGGAGAGAGGGGTCCTGTGCGGCTGTCGAGTACAGCTAGCCATTGTGCCACACCCCGCGGGTCGCTTTTGGCCGACGGGTGGGCAGGGCGGCTCCGGGCATGCCGGAGAGGCACCCGGCGTGGAGGTGAAGTCACGTCGGGTGCGCTGACCGGCGCCGACAGCGTGCCGTCCGCGGCTGCCACGAGCAGCCGTGGCCTATGCCGCTCCCACGACCTCCGGGATGCGGAACGGCTTGCCGCAGCCGCCGCAGACGATGGGTGCCTGGGCCAGGACCGACGGGACCACCCGGACGTTGCGACCGCAGTCGCACACCGCCTTGACGCGTACGCCGCCGCCGGAGGAGCCGTGGCGGGCGGCCGGGCCGCGGAAGGTGCGGGAGGTGTCGGCGGACGTGGCCACCGTGTGCGCCTTGAGAGCGCGCTGGAGTCTCTCGATGGTCGGGCGATAGCGTCGCTTGGCCTCGGGGTTGAGCGTGACCAGCGAGAAGCCGCTGCTGGGATGCGGCTCGTCGGGGTGGTCCAGGCCCAGCTCCTCGGCGATCGCGAGGAATCGGCGGTTGTGGTAGCGGCCGGCCCGTGAGGTGTCGCGCACTCCGCGGGAGGCGGCGATGCCGTGGACTGCCTCATGGAGCAGCCGCTCGAAGGAGAGCTCGTGACCGCACGCGGACGACGACTCCCCGATCAGGGACTCTGGCGCGGCAAGGTCCGGCAGCTCGGGGTGGTACCGCTGAATGTCGGCCCACGCCTGCGCCAGCTCTGCGGCGAGTACAGGTGGTGTCTGTGTCGTGCTCACGTAATGAGAACGAGCGGGAGTGCCCCTGTGTTCCTATTCCGGGCCATCCCAAATAATTTGCACGTACCCGTCAGTTGCCGCTGATGCGTGGAGACGAGCACGGGTGCGCTGATCTGCGGAGAAGCCTCACAGCTCATACCAAGCCGGTGCGTAGTCTGACGTACGACCCGCCGCGTACCCCTGGCCCGGACGCCTCGGCGACGGAGGCCGGCGGATACGCAAGAGGCGTTTCGGTCGCTCTCGTGGCGGAAGCCCCACTCCGGTCAGCGTCCGCGACGGCCACGACGTTACTTGCCGGCGGCCGGACTCCGAGCGGTCGCCATGTCGGCCGGCCATGGCCGGAACCGCCGTGTCGTGGGTCCGATGGTAGAGCCCCAAGTTGCCGGGATGTGAAATCTCGCCACAGTCACAGCGCCCGTACAAGCCGGGACCCGCGACCCCTGGACGCCACCGCGAGCCCGGAGTTATGTGGCATAGGTGGGAAGTGCGAGCGCACGGCACGGGGGCCACAGAATCGGTCAGTGCGTAACTCTCGGCGGATTGGGGCGCTTACCTATGACACCTACGCTCGTGCGGCAGCACCGGTCTCACGCGGACTCCTCCCCCCGCGTGGACCTGTGGGCACGCGCGCGTGACTGGTCCGAGATCCAGGAGCGGATGCTGGTGCCGCTCTACGAGACCGTCCACGAGCGACTCGAAGTGGGCCCCGCCACCCGGCTGCTCGGCCTGCGCTGCGGTTCCGGTCTCGCCCTGCTGATGGCGGCGGCCAGAGGGGCCGCGGTCACCGGTGTCGACTCCGCCCCCGAACGGCTCGCCCTCGCCCGTGAGCGGCTGCTGCCCGACCCCGCCGCCGGCCCACGCGCGCGTGGCCGTGCCGCCCGGATCGTCGAGGGCAGGCCCGGGGACGCGGCGGATCCACGGGCGCCGGGGTACGACGTGATCACCGCCTTCGACCCGATCGGCTGCCGGGCCGGCGACGCCGAGGGGCTCGGGGGCCTGCTCGCCGAGGCGACGCCGCTGGCGGAGCGCGGGGCGGCCGTGGTGCTGGCCGGCTGGGGTCCGCCGGAACGGTGTGCGACCTCGTCCGTGCTGCGCGTGGCCGCGAGATTGGCTGATCCTTTGCGAAGCTCCGGAAGGTGGCGTCCGGCGCGCCGTGACGATCTGGAGGAGGTCGCCCAGCGGGCCGGTCTGCGGATCGACGGCTCCGGGCGGGTCTCCTGCCCGTTCGGGTACGCCGACACCGACAGCGCGGTGCGGGGGCTGCTGTCGACCGGGCTGTTCGACGCGGGGATTTCGGCGGCCGGCGAGGAGCAGGTCGGCAAGGAGCTGGCCGAGGCGCTCCACCCGCACCAGCGTGCGGACGGCACGGTGTGGATGCCGAATGTGTTCCGGTACCTGATCGCACGGGTTCGCTGACACCGGGTCTCGGCCGACCTTTCGGGTGCGGCGCCGTGGAGCCGCACATCGACACAGCCCCGCGCCCCTTTCAGGGCGCCGAAGCCGGGGCGCTCAAGCCGGGGCGCTCACTCCGAGTCCTTGGTCAGGCGGGTGATCCCCGCGATGCGGTACGCGTCCGCCTCCTCCAGGGTCTCGTTCTCCAGCAGGGCCTGGGCCAGGGCGTCCAACTGGTCGCGATGGTCGCGGAGTTTGCGGCAGGCCTCCTCGTAGCACTCGTCGACGATGCGGCGCATCTCGGTGTCGATGACGTCGAGGGTCTGGGGCGCCGCGGCGAGTCCGTAGGCCTGCTGGGCGTCGTTCGGGAGGGCGGAGAGGCGGCCGACCTCCTCGCTCATGCCCCAGCGGGACACCATGCCGCGCGCGATGTTGGTGACCTGTTCGAGGTCGCTCTCCGAGCCGGTGGTGATGACGTCGTAGACGACCTGCTCGGCGGCCATGCCACCGAGGGCGCCGATGATCCGGCCGCGCAGGTACTCCTCGGTGTAGGCGTACTTGTCGGCGTCCGGGGTGGAGAGCGTGACGCCCAGCGCGCGGCCGCGCGGGACGATGGTGATCTTGCGGACCGGGTCGGCGCCGGGCTGGAGCATGCCGAGCAGGGCGTGTCCGCTCTCGTGGTAGGCGGTGCGCCTGCGCTCCTCCTCGGGCATGACCAGCGGCCGTTCGGCACCGAGCTGGACCTTCTCCAGGGCCTCCGAGAGGTCGGACTGGGTGACCTCGTCCTGCTTGCGCTTGACCGCGAGCAGGGCGGCCTCGTTGGCGAGGTTGGCCAGTTCGGCGCCGGTCATGCCCGGGGTGGTGCGGGCGACCTGGGCGAGGTCGACGCCCTCGGCGAGCGGGATCTGCCGGGTGTGGATCTGGAGGATCGCCTCGCGGCCGGTGCGGTCGGGGGGCGAGACCTGGACGACCCGGTCGAAGCGGCCGGGCCGGGTGAGCGCGGGGTCGAGGATGTCGGCGCGGTTGGTGGCCGCGATGACGATGACGCCCTCGGAGCCGGAGAAGCCGTCCATCTCGGTGAGGATCTGGTTGAGGGTCTGCTCGCGCTCGTCGTGACCGCCCATGGAGGCGCCGCCGCCGCGCGCCCGGCCGATGGTGTCGATCTCGTCGATGAAGATGATGGAGGGAGCGACCTTGCGGGCCTCGGCGAACAGTTCGCGCACCCGGGAGGCGCCGACGCCCACGATCATCTCGATGAACTCGGAGGCGGAGGCCGAGAAGAAGGGCACGCCCGCCTCGCCGGCGACGGCCCGCGCGAGCAGCGTCTTGCCGGTACCGGGCGGGCCTGCCAGAAGCACGCCCCTCGGCATCTTGGCGCCCATCCTGCGGTAGGCGTCCGGGTTCTTGAGGAAGTCGACGACGTCGTTGAGCTCGCCCTCGACCTCGTCGATGCCGGCCACGTCCTCGAAGGTGGTCCGCTGCTGTCCGGGCTCCAGTTCGACCGGCTTGGGCGGCGTCTTGCGGCCCAGCATGCCGCCCGCGCCGCCGAGCCCCGCGCTCATCCGGCGGGCGATGAAGACCCACACCGCGACCAGCAGGATGATCGGCGCCAGTGAGATCAGCAGATTGGCGAGAAAGCTGCGGTGCTGGACGACCGGTTCGGCGGTGACGGTCACGTCGTGCTTGGTCAGGCTGGACCAGAGGTCGTCGCCGGCGAACGAGGGGCGTTCGGTGTTGAACTTGGTGTAGTTCCCGCCGCCCTCGGGGTTCTTCTGTTCCTTCTTCAGCTGACCCTGGATCGAGTCGCCCTTGGCGTAGATCTTCTCGACGTTGCCCGCGTCCACCTGCTTGGTGAACTCGGTGTAGGAGACCGTCGGCTCGTTCGCCTGGTCGAAGTACGACAGCACCAGGTTGGCCAGCAGGTACACGACCAGCGCGGTGACGATCAGCCGCCACCAGCCGCCGTGCATCCGCCGCCCGCCGTTCGGCGGCTTCGGGGGCTCCTCGGGAGCGCCCTCGGTACGCCAGGGCTGGTCGGGCGACTTGCGCGGCGGCGCGGGGTTGGTCATATCCGGACCGTACGACACCGACCAACCCCTGGCACCCGCACAGGTGAACTCAGCCCATGAACTTCTTGAACTCGTCCGGCAGCTCGAAGTCCTCGGCGCCCTGCTGCGGCAGCCCGAAGGCGTTCCCGCCCTGCGCGGCGGCCTCGCGGCGCTGCGCCTCCTCCAGCTCCTGCTGCCTGCGCTTCATCGGGTTGCCGGAGCGCTGCTTGCCCTTGGCCTGCTTCGGCTGCTTCTTCTGCCGGCCGGGGCCGCCGCCCATGCCCGGGATCCCCGGCATGCCCGGCATGCCGCCGCCCTGGGCCATGCGGGACATCATCTTGCGGGCCTCGAAGAACCGCTCGACGAGCCCCTTCACCGCGCTGACCTCGACACCGGAGCCCTTGGCGATGCGGGCGCGGCGCGAGCCGTTGATGATGTTCGGGTCCTGGCGCTCGCCCGGGGTCATCGACTTGATGATCGCGGCGGTGCGGTCGACGTCCCGCTCGTCGAGGTTGTTGATCTGGTCCTTGATCTGGCCCATGCCGGGCAGCATGCCGAGCAGCTTGCTGATGCTGCCCATCTTCCTGACCTGTTCCATCTGGGCCAGGAAGTCGTCCAGGGTGAAGTCCTGGCCCTTCTTGGACGCCAGCTTGGAGGCCATCTTCTGGGCCTCTTCCTGGCTGAACGTCTTCTCCGCCTGCTCGATGAGGGTGAGCAGGTCACCCATGTCGAGGATGCGGGAGGCCATCCGGTCAGGGTGGAAGGCGTCGAAGTCGTCCAGCTTCTCGCCGTTCGACGCGAACATGATCGGCTTGCCGGTGACCTGGCGGATGGAGAGCGCGGCACCACCGCGGGCGTCGCCGTCGAGCTTGGACAGCACGACACCGTCGAAGCCGACGCCGTCCCGGAAGGCCTCGGCGGTGGTGACGGCGTCCTGGCCGATCATGGCGTCGACGACGAAGAGGATCTCGTCGGGCGACACGGCGTCCCGGATGTCCGCCGCCTGCTGCATCAGCTCCTGGTCGATACCGAGCCGGCCGGCGGTGTCCACGATCACGATGTCGTGGACCTTCTGCTTGGCGAACTCGATGGAGTCCTTGGCGACCTTGACCGGGTCGCCGACGCCGTTGCCCGGCTCGGGCGCGTAGACGGCGGCACCGGCACGCTCGGCGACCACGCTCAGCTGGTTGACGGCGTTGGGGCGCTGGAGGTCGGCGGCGACCAGGAGCGGGGAGTGCCCCTGCTGCTTCAGCCAGTGGGCGAGCTTGCCCGCCAGGGTGGTCTTACCGGCACCCTGGAGACCGGCCAGCATGATCACGGTGGGCGGCTGCTTGGCGAACCGCAGCCGGCGGGTCTCGCCGCCGAGGATCGTGACCAGCTCGTCGTTGACGATCTTGAGGACCTGCTGGGCCGGGTTCAGCGCCTTGGAGACGTCGGCGCCGAGGGAGCGCTCCTTGACGTTCTTGATGAACGTGCGGACGACCGGGAGAGCGACGTCGGCCTCGAGCAGCGCGATCCGGATCTCCCGGGCCGTGGCGTCGATGTCGGCTTCGCTCAGACGCCCTTTGCCGCGCAGGTTCTTGAAGGTCGCTGAAAGGCGGTCGGAGAGAGTGTCGAACACGGCGGCGTCGGTCCTCGGAGTCGGGGTCGGTGAGCGTCTTCCAGGGTATCCGGCCGCGCAAGGAAGTCGCCCCCGCCTTGCACGACCGCTCGGTCACGCCCGCAGCGTCTCCTCCAGCTTGCGCGCGACCGACGTCGCCTCCTCGGCGGGCAGTGGCGCGTGGTCGGGGCCGGTCACGTAGAAGGCGTCGACGGCGTTGGACCCGAGCGTACTGACATGCGCGCTGCGCACCCGTACCTCGGCGTCCTCCAGCGCCCGCCCGATCCGGAAGAGCAGGCCCGGCGCGTCCTGGGCGCGCACCTCGAAGACCGTCGCGTGCCGGGAGGCCGCGGAGGCCACCGTCACGCGGGGCGGCGGCGCCACCCAGCCCCGGCGCCTCGGGTAGGCCGCGTCCCGCTCCGCGAGCCGCCCGGCGATGTCCAGGGAGCCGTCCAGGGCGCGGACCAGGTCGGCGCGGAGCCGGGCCGCCTGGGGCAGGGAGCCGTACTCGGCCGCGACCCGCCAGTTGAGGAGCAGGACGGTGCCGTCGTCGACGTCGCTCGGGAGCTGGAGGGCGCGCAGTTCGGCGGTGCGGACGGTGAGCCGGTGCATGGCCAGCACGCCGGAGACGGCGGGCAGGACACCCGGCTGGTCGGGTACGGCGATGATCAGCTCGACGCCGAGCGGTTCGGGCTCGCCGGACGGTGCCTCGTCGACGGCCGCCGGCTCGGTCTGGGCGCGCAGGGCCAGCACCGGGGCGCCGGTACGGAAGGCCTCGATGGCCAGCCGCTCCTGCTCGGCGGTGGGCGCGCCCGGCTCGGGCTCGTCGTCGGCGTCCCCGGCGAGGACCGCCGAGACCCGCTTGACCAGGTCGGCGACGAGCGAGCCGCGCCAGGTCGACCAGGCCGCCGGGCCGGTGGCCAGGGCGTCGGCCTCGGTGAGGGCGTGCAGCAGCTCCAGGGTGCCCTGGGTGCCGACCGCCTCGGCGACCAGGCGGACGGTGGCCGGATCCTCCAGGTCGCGCCGGGTGGCGGTCTCGATGAGCAGCAGGTGGTGCAGGACGAGCGTCGACAGGACCGCCACGTCGGCGCGGTCGAAGCCGATCCTGGCCGCCACGTCCTTGACGATGATCTCGCCGGCCACCGAGTGGTCGCCGGGCCAGCCCTTGCCGATGTCGTGCAGCAGGGCGGCGACCAGGAGCAGGTCGGGGCGGTGCACGCGGCGGGCGAACTCGGAGGCGCGCACGGCGGTCTCGATGAGGTGCCGGTCGACGGTCCAGATGTGCACGGCGTTGCGCTGCGGCCGGCAGCGCACCCGCTCCCAGTCGGGCAGCAGGCGGGTGATCAGGCCCTCGGCCTCCAGCGCCTCCCAGACCTCGACGGTCGGGCGGCCGGAGCCGAGCAGGGTGACCAGTTGCTCGCGGGCCTCGGCGGGCCAGGGCGTGGGCAGCGGGCGGCCGGTGGCGGCCATGCGCCGGACGGCGTGCAGGGAGAGCGGGAGGCCGGCCTGGGCGGCGGCGGCCGCGGCGCGCAGCGGGAGCACGGGGTCGCGTTCGGGGCGGGCGGCGCGGGCGAGCACCACCTCGCCGTCCTGTTCCACCACGCCCTCGGCGAGCGGGGAGCGCTCGGGGACCGGCTTGCCGCCGCCCAGCATGGCGCGCAGCCGGGGCCGGACGGCGCGCGAGCGCAGCACCCGCCCCACTTCACGCCAGGTGACGTCACTGGCGTACGAGATGACGCGCGCGGACTCGTAGACCTGGCGCAGCAGGGTGTCGGCGTCGAGGAGGTCCAGTTCGGCGGCGACCTGGTCCTGCTCCTGGAGCGCGAGGCGGTCGGTCGCGCGCCCTGTGGTCAGGTGCAGGGCGTCGCGGACGTCGAGGAGGCGCCGGCGGGCGTCGGCGAGGCCCTCGCGGGGCGCGTCGGCGAGCCAGGAGGCGGCGACGGCACGCAGGGCGGTGGCGTCGCGGAGGCCGCCGCGGGCCTCCTTGAGATCGGGTTCCAGGAGGTACTGCAGCTCGCCCTGGCGTTCGGCGCGCTCGGCGCAGAGCTCCTGGAGTTCGGGGAGACGTTTCGGCGCCTGGTTGCGCCAGTCGGCGAGGATCGCGGTGCGCAGGCCGGAGGTCAGGCCGAGGTCGCCGGCGATGTGCCGGGCGTCTAGGAGGCCCAGCTGGACCTTGAGGTCCTCACCGGCGGTTCTGCGGGCCTCGGCGGGGGTGCGCACGGAGTGGTCGAGGGCCAGGCCGAGGTCCCAGACGGGGTACCAGAGCCGGTCGGCGACGGCGGCCACCGTGCCGGCGTCGCCGCCCTCGTGCAGCAGCAGGAGGTCCAGGTCGCTGCGTGGGGAGAGTTCGCTGCGGCCGTAGCCGCCGACGGCGACCAGGGAGACGCCGCCCCCGATGCCCTCGGTGGCCGCCGCGAACAGCCCGGTCAGCCATTCGTCGGTCAGCTCGGCGAGGGCGGTACGGCGCGGCGGCCCGGACCGCGCCTCCTCGGTGAGGAGGCGCAGCCGGGCCGCCGCGTAGCCGCTGGGTCCCGTGTTCTCTGTGTCGTTCCGAACTTCCGTACCCGTCACCCAGCGACTCCTGCCTGTATTCAGGTGGTTCTGTTCTACAGAGCGTCCGGACCGCGCTCGCCGGTGCGGACCCGTACCGCGGTCTCGACCGGAACCGACCAGACCTTGCCGTCACCGATCTTGCCGGTGCGGGCGGCCTTGACCACGACGTCGATCAGCTGCTCGGCGTCCTCGTCCTCGGCCAGCACCTCGATGCGGATCTTGGGCACCAGGTCGACCGTGTACTCGGCACCACGGTAGACCTCGGTGTGGCCGCGCTGCCGACCGTAGCCGCTGGCCTCGGTGACCGTGAGGCCGTGGACGCCGAAGGCCTGGAGGGCCTCCTTGATCTCGTCGAGCCGGTGGGGCTTCACGACGGCGGTGATGAGCTTCATGCGTCCACCTTCTTGCTCGTGCCGGCCAGCGCCGCGGAGACGGAGCTGACGACACCGCCGCCCGCACCGCTGAAGTCGTATGCAGTCTCGGCGTGCTCGGCCTGGTCGATGCCGGAGACCTCCTCGTCCTCGGTGACCCGCATGCCGAGGGTCTTGTCGAGGAGGAAGGCGAGGACCGCGGAGGCGACCAGGGAGTAGCCGAGGACCGCGCCGACACCGGCGAACTGCTTCCACAGCTGGGTGAAGGAGTGGTCGCCGTAGAAGACGCCGGTCGCGGTGGACTGGCCCTTGCCGGTGGCGAAGAAGCCGATGAGCAGGGAGCCGATGATGCCGCCGACCATGTGGACGCCGACCACGTCGAGCGAGTCGTCGTAACCGAACTTGAACTTCAGGCCGACGGCCGCGGCGCAGGCGACACCGGCGATGGCGCCGACGGCGATGGCACCGAGCGGGGAGACCGCACCACCGGACGGGGTGATCGCGACCAGACCGGCGACCGCGCCGGAGGCGGCGCCCAGGGTGGTGAACGCGCCGTGCCGGATCTTCTCGTAGGCGAGCCAGGCGAGCATGGCGGCGGCGGTGGCGACCTGGGTGTTGACGAACATCAGCGCGCCGACGCCGTCGTCGTTGCCGAGCCACGAGCCGGCGTTGAAGCCGAACCAGCCGAACCACAGCAGACCGGCGCCGAGCATCACCAGCGGAAGGCTGTGCGGGCGCATCGGGTCCTTCTTGAAGCCGACGCGCTTGCCGATGACCAGGATGACGCCGAGGGCGCCGGCACCGGCGTTGATGTGGACCGCGGTACCACCGGCGAAGTCGATCACACCGAGCTTGAAGGCCCAGCCGTCGGCGCCCCAGACCCAGTGGGCGACCGGGACGTAGACGATCGTCAGCCACAGGGCGACGAAGAGCGCCCAGGCCGAGAACTTGACGCGGTCGGCGATGGCACCGCTTATCAGGGCCGGGGTGATGACCGCGAACATCATCTGGAAGACCATGAAGACGAAGATCGGGATCGTGTAGCCGTCCCAGAGCTCCGTCAGCCCGACGTTGCTCATGCCCAGCCAGTCGGAGTTGAAGCCGATGAAGCCGTTGCTGGAGCCGAAGGCCAGGGAGAAGCCGTAGAGCACCCACAGGATGGTGACGATCCCGATGCTGACGAAGCTCATCATCAGCATGTTCAGGGTGCTCTTGACGCGGACCATGCCTCCGTAGAAGAAGGCGAGTCCCGGTGTCATGAGCAGCACCAGGGCGGAACAGATGAGCATGAAGCCTGTGTTCGCGGAGGACAGCTTGGGTGCCTCCGCGGCAAGCGTGATGGCGGCTGGTGCCATCGGCGTCTCCTCGTCGATTGGTACGGCCCCGTGTGCGGGCGTTGCCTGAATGTGTCCGGTCAAGCGGGGGGTGGGCCGGTTATGCGCCATGAGATTGACGCAGCGCGGTTTCGGACACCGCCCCTCGTTGTTTCACCGGAGTGACGAAGGAGTCGCGGGTGTTACGCGTCGGTGAACTGCCTGATGTTCGCCGACCGGATCGTTATCGTGGCGCAACCTTCTCTGGGAGGAATGGAACCGGCCGCGGTGGCCTTCCGATGACCTGGCGTGGGGGAGCCGAGTCGGGCAGTTCGGGAGGGCCGGCCGCGGCCGGGGTCTTGGGGTTACCGGGATTCAGACCGCCTCGGCGGTCTCCGGCAGGTCGACGGCGAGCTGCTCGGTGAGGTCGACGACCGCCGCCAGATCCCCGTAGTCGCGGACGGCCGAGTCGACCGTCTTTCGAATACGAGTGTTCACGCGTTCCGAGCGCACCTTCTTGGCGATGCCCATGGCCTCGGAGGCCAGCACGGTGCTCCGCTCGGGCTCGCCCCGCAGCAGGTGCACGGTGGCCAGGCCGATGACGTTGAGCGCGTACGACCGCTGGTGCTCGGTGTCCTTGGCGAACAGCTCCACGGCCCGCTGCATCAGCGGCTCGGCCAGGGAGGCGTAGGTCGGGCTGCGGCCGGCGACATAGGCGAGGTCGCGGAAGGAGTGGCTGTTCTCGCCGTAGAGCTCGGCCTCGGAGAAGAAGCGGATCCAGTCGGGGTCCGGGTCGTCCCAGTCGTCGGCTTCGGCGAAGGTGTCCTCGGCCATCCGGACCGCCCGCTTGCACTTGCCGGGCTGCCCCATGTTGGCGTAGGCGCGGGCCTCCATCGCATACAGCATCGACTGGGTGCGCGGGCTCGCGCAGTCCCGGCTGCCGTACTGGGCGAGGTGGATCAGCTCCAGGGCGTCGTCGGGCCGGCCGAGGTGGATCATCTGGCGGCTCATGCTGGACAGGACGTACGAGCCCAGCGGCTTGTCGCCGGCCTCCTTGGCCGCGTGCAGGGCGAGCACGAAGTACTTCTGGGCGGTGGGCTGGAGCCCGACGTCGTACGACATCCAGCCGGCCAGCTCGGCCAGCTCGGCGGCGACCTTGAAGAGCGTGCGGGCGGTGGCCTCGGGCTGGGGTTCCTGGAGCAGGTCGGTGACCTCGTGCAGCTGGCCGACGACCGCCTTGCGGCGCAGGCCCCCGCCGCACTGGGCGTCCCACTGGCGGAACATCTCCGTGGTGGACTCCAGAAGGGCCAGCTCGGGCCGGGAGAGGCGGCCGGGGCGGCGGGACTCGGCCGCCGACTCGGGGGCCGACTGCGGCGCGCCGGGCGAGGGCACGAGCCAGCGCTGCATGGGCTCGATCAGGGACGGGCCCGCCGACAGCGCCAGCGAGGTTCCGAGGAAGCCGCGCCGCGCCAGCATCAGGTCGCTGCGCGAGAACTCGCTGAGCAGGGCCACCGTCTGCGGGCCCGTCCAGGGCAGGTCGACGCCGGTCGCGGAGGGTGACTGGCGGGCGGCCCGCAGCCCGAGGTCCTCGACCGAGACGACACAGCCGAACCGCTCGGAGAACAGCTCGGAGAGGATCCGGGGGATCGGCTCGCGCGGGTTCTCCCCGTCGAGCCAGCGGCGCACCCGGGACGTGTCCGTGGAGATGTGGTTGGCGCCCAACTGGCGTGCTCTGCGGTTCACTTGCCGTGCCAGCTCGCCCTTCGACCAGCCGCTGCGCACGAACCACGAGTTGAGCAGCTCGTTGGGGCGCTTGTCCGTACTGGTCGCGGTCGCCCCGCTACCGCCGTTGCCGCCCACTGGAACGCCCCCATCCCTGAGACCACTTGATGCCGGATGCGCCAAGCCCTATCAGAATGCCGGTAAATACGGCCTCCCGTCCGGTAGTTCTCACCCTTCGAACGGGATGTCGAGTTGCCTCCGGCATACCCATGAGTGCATGTGCCCCCAGGCCTCGTGCACTCAAAGTAATCCTACGATCACTGGTCCAGCCATGGCGATCCCGGAAACGCCACCATTCGCCACCCCTTCGAATGAACTCACGATGCCCTTGGCGCGATTCACTTGACATAGAACGGCCGGGAGTAGGCGGAGCGATGCACGCGGGGGCGCACACTCCCAGGTGCACCACCCGGGACGCTTCGGGGCGCTGCCGTGACCTTGCGGGCGCGAGGGAAGGCGGAGCCGTAGCGTCACGTTCCGTTCTCGTCCCGTTCCGTGTCGTAACCACCGGCGCGCCGGACCCGTTGGAGGGGGCATGGGCTTCACGATCGGCGGCATTCGCGAGATCCGCTCCGGCACGCGTCGGCGCGGTCGTTCATCGGACTGCACCGCCGTCGCCGAGTTCACCGGACTGTGGGGCTGGGACGTGGTGCCGGGCGCCCGGACCGCGGCCGGCGCGTGTTCCTGCGGGCACGCCGACTGCCCCGCCCCGGGAGCGCATCCGCTGGACTTCGCCCCCCAGGTGCCCGCGGGCGCCACGCTCGACGAGGTCACCAAGGCCTGGGGGGAGTTCCCGGGAGCCGCGGTGATGCTGCCGGTCGGCCGCGCGTTCGACGTGATCGAGGTCGCGGAGGCGGCCGGGCGCCGCGCCCTGGTGCGCCTGGAGCGGATGGGCCTCCCGCTCGGCCCGGTCATCGCCACCCCGGACGGCCGCGCCCAGTTCCTCGTCGCCCCGGGAGCCACCGCCGAACTCCCCGAGCTGCTCTACCGCACGGGCTGGGACGACCCGACCTCCCTGGACCTGCGCGGCCTCGGCGCGGGCAGCCACCTCACCGCGCCGCCGTCCGACCGGGGCGGCCTGGGCCCGGTGCGCTGGCTGCGGCCGCCGGCCCTGGACTCGGCGACCCGCCCGCCGGCGGCACGGCTGCTGCTGGGCACCCTGGCCTACGTGGCGCACCGGTCACGGGCGTAGCCGCGGGGACCCGGACGACCGACCCATACGCCGAAGCGCCCGTCCCCGACTGCATCTCGGGAGCGGGCGCTTCTCAAGCGAGTGAGTAGATTTACTCACCTCAAGGTCAGTCACCGATAAGGGCATCCACGAACGCCTCCGGCTCGAACGGCGCCAGGTCGTCCGCGCCCTCGCCCAGGCCGATCAGCTTGACGGGGACACCCAGCTCGCGCTGGACCGCGATCACGATGCCGCCCTTGGCGGTGCCGTCCAGCTTGGTGAGGACGATGCCGGTGATGTCGACGACCTCGGCGAAGACCCGGGCCTGGACCAGGCCGTTCTGCCCGGTGGTGGCGTCGAGGACGAGCAGCACCTCGTCCAGCGGGGCGTGCTTCTCGACGACCCGCTTGACCTTGCCCAGCTCGTCCATGAGGCCGGTCTTGGTGTGCAGCCGGCCGGCGGTGTCGATGAGGACGACGTCGACCCCCATCTCCTTGCCCTCCTTCACCGCGTCGAAGGCGACGGAGGCGGGGTCACCGGCCTCCGGCCCGCGCACGGTGTAGGCGCCCACCCGCTCGCCCCAGGTCTGGAGCTGGTCCGCGGCGGCGGCCCGGAAGGTGTCGGCGGCGCCGAGCACGACCGTACGGCCGTCGGCGACCAGGACCCGGGCGAGCTTGCCGGTGGTGGTGGTCTTGCCGGTGCCGTTGACCCCGACGACCATCACGATGCCGGGCTTGCGGTCCTCTGGCTCGGTCTTCACCGCGCGGTCGGCATCGGTGCCGACCAGGTTGAGCAGTTCCTCGCGCAGCAGACCGCGCAGTTCCGCGGGGGTGCGGGTGCCGAGCACCTTGACCCGCTCGCGCAGCCGGTCGACGAGTTCGGTGGTGGGCTGCACACCGACGTCGGCGGTGAGCAGGGTGTCCTCGATCTCCTCCCAGGTCTCGTCGTCGAGGTGCTCGCGCGAGAGCAGCGTGAGCAGCCCCTTGCCGAGGGCGTTCTGGGACCGGGAGAGCCGGGCGCGCAGCCGGACCAGCCGGCCGGCGGTGGGCTCCGGGATCTCGATCGCGGGCGCTTCGGGGACGAGGGGCTCTTCGACGGCGACCGGGGCCGAGCCGTCGGGAAGGTCGACCTCCTCTATCGTCCGGCGCGGTTCGTCGCGCGGCGTCTCGGCCTCGTCGCCGACGTGCGGCTCGGCCGGTGGCGCGGTGATGTCGGGCGCGGCGGGGGGCGGCGGGGGCAGCGACTTCTTGCGCCGGCTGCCGATGACGAGCCCGCCGAGCGCACCGAGCACGACCACGGCGATGACTACAGCAAGGATGACGGTTTCCATAACGCGTCCAGTATCCATCTCTCCCCCGCGGCCGACTTTGCTCCCTCGCGCGGGAGTTTCCGGGTGATACCTCGAAGCATGATGGCGTTTTTGATAGCTTTTGGTGAGATTGGTTGGACTATCGTACGATGGCTGACATGAGCACCACCGCCCACCACGATGGCGCGCTCGAACATCTCGAAGAGTCACTGGAGCAGCACGGCCTGGAGACCCGGGGCATCGAACCGGTCCCGGACTCCGAGCGCACCGCCACCCCCCGCGGTCTGCTCCCCACCTGGATCGCCGCCAACATCACCGTCCTGCTGGTGACCATGGGCGCGAGCCTGGTGGTGGACTTCGGGCTGAACTTCTGGCAGTGCCTGGTGGTCGGCGTCGCGGCCCCGACCGTGGCGTACGGCCTGGTGGGCCTGATCGGCATCGCGGGCAGACGCGGCGGCGCGCCGGGCATGGCGCTCTCCCGCGCGGTCTTCGGCCAGCGCGGCAACCTGCTCCCGGGCGGGCTGATCTGGGTCGCCCGCTGGGGCTGGGAGACGATCAACGCGGTGACCGGCGCCTATGCGCTGCTGACCGTCCTGGAGATCCTGTTCGGGATCAGGCGCAACACCGTCCTGATCATCGTCACCCTGCTCCTCTTCGTGATCACCACGTTCGCGATCTCGGGCATGGGCATCAAGGCGGTGCGGTACTGCAACCGGTGGGCGACCTGGCTGTTCGGCGCCTTCTCCGTGCTGGTGCTCGGCCGGCTGATCGCGGTGACGGACTGGGCCGCGGTGTTCGGGCAGCGCGCCGGGCCCGTGGCCGCGATGGTCACCGGGGCCGGGCTGATCGCCGCGGGCGGCATGAGCTGGACACCGACCGCGCCGGACTTCACGCGGTATCTGCCGGGTACGGCGCCCTCCGCGGCGATCGTACGCAACACGGTCGGCGGCGCCGGGATCGTCGTACTCCCCCTGGTCCTGATGGGCGCGGTGACGGCGTCCGCCAGGCCGGGCCTCGCGAAGGCGGCCGACCCGGTCTCGTTCCTCGGCGAGAGCCTCCCGCTCTGGCTCGCGGTCCCCTACCTCCTCGTCGCCCTGGCCGGGATGCTGCTGATCAACGCGATGTCGATGTACTCGGCGGGCTTCACCGCGCAGACGCTGGGCTTCCGCGTCCACCGGCACTGGGCGGTCGCCGTCAACGCGGTCATCTCGCTGCTCCTCGGCGGCGTCCTGATGCTGGCCGCGACCTCCTTCATGGCCTCCTTCACCGCCTTCCTGTCGCTGCTGGCGGTGGCGTTCTCGGCCTGGGTGGGCGTCTTCGGCGTCGACATGCTCCGCCGCCGCGAGTACGACGCCGCGGCCCTCCTCGACACGACCCGGACCAGCGCCTACTGGTACCGGGCCGGCTTCTCCCCCGCCGCCGTCGCGGCCTGGGCGCTGGGCCTGGCCACCGGCCTGCTCTTCACGACCTGCGACTGGTTCACCGGCCCGCTCGCCGACGGCAACCCCGTCGGCCGGTACGGCCTCGGCTGGCTCGCGACGATCGTCGTCTCGGGCCTGCTGTACGCGGTGCTGCCGAAGCCGGCGGTGGTGCCGGCCTCGGCCGGGAAGTCCGCACCCCTGGCTGTCTGACGTACCGTCAGCTACTGTCCCCGCACACCCGCCGGCCAGCCAAGGCGAAGGGGAACTCCCATGCCCGTCACGGTCGTCCGCTTCAACCTCGTCGAGCCCGGCGCCTCCCCGGCGACCCTGGGCGCCCGGTACCGAGCGGCCCTCGACATGGCCGCGTACGCCGACGAGCACGGGGTCACCACCGTGCAGACCGAGGAGCACCACGGCGTCGACAACAACTGGCTGCCGTCGCCGTTCGCCTTCGCGGGCGCGGTGTTCGGGGCGACCCGGACCATCGCGGTGACCGTGTCCGCGGTGATCGGCCCGCTGCACGACCCGCTGCGGCTGGCGGAGGACATCGCGGTGCTCGACCTGCTCAGCGGGGGCCGCCTGGTGACGGTGGCCGGGATCGGCTACCGGCCCGAGGAGTACGCCCTGTTCGACGTGGAGTGGAAGCGGCGGGGGCGGTTGCAGGACGAGCTGCTGGAGACGCTGCTGAAGGCATGGACCGGGGAGGAGTTCGAGTACCGGGGCCGTACGGTACGGGTCACCCCGCGCCCCTTCACCGACCCGCACCCCCTCCTCCTGGTCGGCGGCTCCTCCAGGGCCGCCGCCCGCCGCGCAGCCCGCCTGGGCCTGCCGTTCTTCCCGAGCGCGCATCTGCCGGAGCTGGAGGCGTACTACAAGGAGCAGCTCACCGAGTACGGCACGGAGGGCTGGACGATGATGCCCACGGCCGAGACGCCGCTGCTGCACATCGCCGAGGACCCGGACCGGGCGTGGGCGCGGTACGGCGAGCACTTCCTGCACGAGGCCCGGACCTACGCGTCCTGGCAGTCCGGGGACATCCGCTCGGCGGTGCGGTCGACGGCCGCGACGGTGGCGGAGCTCCGCGCGGAGGGCGTCTACCGGATCCTCACGCCGCAGGAGTGCGTGACGGCGGGACTGGACAACCTCGTGCTGCATCCGCTGGCCGGCGGCATGCCGGTGGAGGAGGGCTGGCGAAGCCTGCGGCTCTTCGCGGAGACCGTACTCCCGGCGCTACCGGCGTAGCGGGGACAAGCCCTGCCGACAGACGACTTCGGGAGCTTCGGCACCGTCGGACAGCGCTGTCGTGGCGGAGGGGGTGAAGCGGCGGGGGCGGGGGGCGTCGGGGCTGTGCGGTGGGCGCGAAGCCGTCGCCCCGCCCGGGCAGTGACCGGGCGGGGCGACGGGGAGTACGAGGAGAGGGGCAGCGGGGACTTGGCCCTTCTCCCCGAGTCGGGGAGGGCGGTCAGCCCATCTCCTCCAGGGACTTGCCCTTCGTCTCCTTGACGTACTTGAGGACGAACGGGATGGAGAGGGCCGCGAAGACCGTGTAGATCACGTAGGTCCCGGAGAGGTTCCAGTCGGCCAGCGACGGGAAGCTCGCGGTGATGGCCCAGTTGGCGATCCACTGCGCGGCGGCGGCCACACCGAGCGCGGCGGCACGGATCCGGTTCGGGAACATCTCGCCGAGCATGACCCAGACGACCACACCCCAGGACAGGGCGAAGAAGAGGACGAAGACGTGGGCGGCGACCAGGGCCGTCCAGCCCTGCGCGGAGGGGAGCTTGCCGTCGACCAGGTGGTAGGAGAAGGCCCAGGCCTCCAGGGCGAGGCCGACGACCATGCCGACCGAGCCGATGAGGGCCAGCGGCTTGCGGCCGATGCGGTCCACGAAGATCATCGCGATCACGGTGCCGATGATGTTGATGATCGACGTGGTGAAGGAGTAGAAGAACGAGTCCGTCGGGTCGACGCCCACCGACTGCCAGAGGGTGGAGGAGTAGTAGAACGCGACGTTGATGCCGACGAACTGCTGGAAGACCGAGAGGCCGATGCCGACCCAGACGATCGGCTTGAAGAAGAAGGAGCCGCCCAGCAGGTCCTTGAACGTGGACTTGTGCTCGCTCTTCATCGCGTGCTCGATCTCGGCGACCCGGGCGTCCAGGTCGGCGCTCTCGCCCTCGACCTCGGCGAGGATCGCGCGGGCACGGTCCCGCTTGCCGACGGAGAGCAGGAAGCGCGGGGACTCGGGGATCGCCAGGGAGAGCAGACCGTACAGGACGGCCGGGACCACCATCACGCCGAGCATGACCTGCCAGGCCTCCAGGCCCATCAGCTTGCCGCGCTGGTTGCCGCCGGCGGCGTTCAGCAGGCCCCAGTTGACCAGCTGCGAGATGGCGATGCCGATGACGATCGCGGCCTGCTGGAAGGAGCCGAGGCGGCCCCGGTAGGCGGGCGGGGCGACCTCGGCGATGTACGCGGGGCCGATGACGGAGGCCATGCCGATCGCGAAGCCGCCGATGATCCGCCAGAAGGCGAAGTCCCACAGGGCGAAGGGCAGCGCCGAGCCGACGGCGCTGATGGTGAACAGCACGGCGGCGATCTGCATGCACCGGATGCGGCCGATGCGGTCGGCTATCCGGCCGGCGGTCGCGGCGCCGATGGCGCAGCCGATCAGGGCGATGGCGATGACCTGGGCGAGGGCAGCGGACCCGATGTCGTAGCGGTCCCGGATCGCCTCCACGGCACCGTTGATGACGGAGCTGTCGTAGCCGAAGAGGAAACCGCCCATCGCGGCCGCCGCCGCGATGAAGATGACATGCCCGAGGTGATCGGGGTGAGCCGTCCCGGCTCCTGACTGGGGTGCCTGCGCAGTGCTGGTCACAAGAAACTCCTCGGGCCACCGGCAACGCTGCCGGGGGTGGGGGGTGAGCCCTCTCAGGACTAAGTGGCGCACAAGATCACACCACTCACACCTGAAGGTAAAAGCAACGTTGCAGAGACTATGCCTTCAAGTTTCGAAGTCAACAGGGGGCAAGGTGTGAAGTTGCAGATACCACGCAATGAAAATGCGTTCAGTTCTTGAAGAAGAGGTGACGATGACGCGCCCCAAAGGGGCGCGGGGAACTGCGCGACCAGCCACAACGCACCCGCACCCGAAGAAGTCGGCCAGGACCCAGCGTCAGCGAAGCCGCTGGCTGATGACCTTCGACACACCGTCGCCCTGCATGGAGACGCCGTACAGCGCGTCGGCGACCTCCATCGTGCGCTTCTGGTGCGTGATCACGATGAGCTGGGACGACTCCTGGAGCTCCTGCATGATGCGGATCAGCCGCTGGAGGTTGGTGTCGTCCAGGGCCGCCTCGACCTCGTCCATGACATAGAACGGGCTGGGACGTGCCTTGAAGATCGACACCAGCATCGCGACGGCGGTCAGCGAGCGTTCGCCGCCCGACAGCAGGGAGAGCCGCTTGACCTTCTTGCCCGGCGGGCGGGCCTCGACGTCCACGCCCGTGGTGAGCATGTTGTCGGGGTCGGTCAGGATCAGCCGCCCCTCGCCGCCCGGGAAGAGACGGCTGAAGACGCCCTCGAACTCCCGCGCCGTGTCCCGGTACGCCTCCGCGAAGACCTGCTCGACGCGCTCGTCGACCTCCTTCACGACCTGAAGCAGGTCGGCGCGGGTCTTCTTCAGGTCCTCCAGCTGCTCACTGAGGAACTTGTGCCGTTCCTCAAGGGCCGCGAACTCCTCCAGGGCGAGCGGGTTGACCTTGCCGAGCTGCTGGTAGGCCCGCTCGGCCGCCTTGAGCCGGCGTTCCTGCTCGGCCCGGTGGAAGGACTTCGGCTGGTTGCGCGGGTGCTCGGGGTCGTCCGGCAGCACCTCGCCCTCGGCGGCGGGCGAGGGCGGCACCAGCTGGTGCGGGCCGTACTCGTCGACGAGTCCCGCCGGTTCGACACCGAGTTCCTCCAGCGCCTTGGCCTCCAGCTGCTCGATCCGCAGCCGCTTCTCGGCGCCGAGTACCTCGCCCCGGTGAACTGAATCCGTGAGTTTGTCGAGTTCCGCCTTGAGGTCGCGGCCGGTGCTGCGGGCGGCGGTCAGTTCCTGCTCGCGGCGGGCCTTCGCGGCTTCGGCGGCGGTGCGTTCCTGCTCGGCGCGGCCGACCGAGACCTCGACGTGTGCGAGCAGCTGCCGCGCGCCGGCGGCGACGGCCTCGGCGGCGGACGCCTCGTGGCGCAGCCGGGCCCGGCGCTGTTCGGCACGCGCGCGTGCCTCGCGTTCCGCGTGGGCGGCCCTGTCGAGGGAGTCGGCGCGGCCGGCGAGGCCCTTGACCCGCTCCTCGTGGGTACGGACCTGGAGGCGGGCCTCCATCTCGGTCTGGCGGGCGTTGGCGCCGTCGGCGGCCAGCCGGTCCCGTACGGAGGTGTCGGGCTCCTCCTCGACGGGCATCTCCTCGGCCACGGCGAGCCGCTCGGCCAGGACCTCGGCCTCTTCGAGGGCCTTGTCGAGAGAGTCCTGGGCGCGGGCGGCGGCGGCCGTGGAACGTTCCGCCTCGCCGGCCGCGCCGCGGGCCTGGCCGGCGAGGCGGCCGAGCTGCTGGGCCACGGCCGACTTCTCGCGGTCGGCGGCGCGGCGCCGCTCGCCCAGTTCCTCGACGAGGGCGACGCACTCCTTGCGGAGCGCCTGGGCCGACTCCTGGGCCTCGGCCAGTTCCTCGCAGCGGACGGCGAGCTCTTCCAGCTCGGCCGCGGCCTCGTCGACGGAGGCCTGCACTTCGAGGAGGCTGGGTGCGCCGGCGGATCCGCCGTGCGCGAAGTGGGCGCCCAGGAGGTCGCCTTCGGCGGTCACGGCGGTGAGGTGGGGGTGGCGGTAGACAAGATCCTCGGCGGCATCGAGCGTGTCGACGACGACGATGTCCGTGAGCAGCCGCCGTACTGCGGGCATCAGGTCGCTGGGACCGCGGACCAGGTCGGCGGCGAAGTTCCCTGACGGGGGTGCCGTGGTCGGTCGCCGGCCGGGTGCGGCGCCGTCGTGGCTGGCCGCGCCGTTCCCCGCGCCCCTGTCGGGCGCTGCCCAGTCGGCGGCCTCTTCGAGGGGCGCGGTCGGTCGCCGGCCGAGTGCGGCGCCGTCGTGGCTGGCCGCGCCGTTCCCCGCGCCCCTTTGGGGCGCTACGGACTGGGGTGTTTCGGAGTGTGGCGCGTCCGGACGGGGCTCTACGGACTGGGGTGTTTCGGAGTGTGGCGCGTCCGGACGGGGCACCTCGGACCGGGGCGCTGCAGAGCTGGGTGCTGCGGGCTGGGGGGGTTCAGGGGAGCCTGACAGTAGGAGGGCTGCTCTGCCGCCGTCCTGTTTGCGGAGGAGGCGGATGGCTTCGGCCGCTGCGGCCGGGGTCGTCACCGCGATGGCGTCTGCCGCGGTGCCGAAGGCCGCTGCCAGGGCGATCTCGTGGCCCGGGGTCACCGTGAGCAGTTCCGCCGCCTGGCCCAGGATGCCGGTGAGGCGGTCCCGGGCGCCGAGCAGTATTCCTGTGCCGTCCTTGCGGCGCAGGCCCAGCGCCAGCGCCTCGCGACGGGCCTGGGTCGCGGCGCGGCTGCGTTCCGCCGCCGTGACCGCCTCGCGGGCCGCGGTCAGGGCGGCCTCCGCCTCGGCGAGCTGCTGCTTGGCCCGGTCGTGCTGCCCGGCCAGTTCCTCGTCGCCGGCGTCGAGACCGTCGACCTCGGCCTTCAGCGCCTCGTACTCCTCCTGCGCCGAGACCGCCCGCTCCTGGGCCTCGTCGCGGGCGGCGGCCAGCCTGTCGATCTCGGCCTGGGCGGACGCGGCGCGCGAGCGGGCCGCGTTGACCTGGCCGTTCAGCCGGGCCAGGCTCTCGCGGCGGTCGGCGATGGAGCGGGCGACGTCCTTCAGGCGCCGTTCCTCGACGGTCAGTTCGCGTTCCAGCTCGGCGCGGTGCGCGACCGTGTCGTCGAGGGCGTGCTGGGCCGCTTCCAGGGCGGCCTCCAGCTCGGCCTCCTGCTCACGGATCCGGTGCGCCTCGCGCTCCATGTCCTCGGGGTCGCGGCCGCGCCGTTCCTCGGGGGGCGCGGAGGTGGCGCTCTTCACCCGGGCGTCGGCCAGCGAGATGGTGCCGCGGACGCGTTCGGCGAGCTGGGAGAGCTCGTACCAGGTCTGCTGGGCCCGTTGCAGGCGCGGGGAGAGGCGGCGTACCTCGTCCTCCAGCAGCGCCTCCCGTTGGAGGGCCTTCCTCAGCTCCTGCTCGGCGGTTTCCTTGCGTTCCTTGAGGGCGGCCTCGTCGGCGACCTCCGTCCGGAGTGCCTGGCGCAGTCGTACGAGGTCGTCGGCGAGGAGGCGCAGCCGGGCGTCGCGGAGGTCCGCCTGGATGACCGCGGCCCGGCGGGCGACCGCGGCCTGGCGGCCGAGGGGCTTGAGCTGGCGGCGGAGTTCGTCGGTCAGGTCCTGTACGCGGGCCAGGTTCGCCTGCATCGCGTCCAGTTTGCGGAGGGCCTTCTCCTTGCGCTTGCGGTGTTTGAGGACACCCGCGGCCTCCTCGATGAAGGCGCGGCGGCCCATCGGGTCCGCGTGCAGGACCGAGTCGAGCTGGCCCTGGCCGACGATGACGTGCATCTCGCGGCCGATGCCGGAGTCGGAGAGGAGTTCCTGGATGTCCAGGAGGCGGCAGGTGTCGCCGTTGATCTGGTACTCGCTGCCGCCGTTGCGGAACATGATCCGCGTGATGGTGACCTCGGCGTACTCGATGGGCAGGGCCCCGTCGGAGTTGTCGATGGTCAGGGACACCTCGGCACGGCCCAGCGGGGGCCGCCCGGTGGTGCCGGCGAAGATGACGTCCTCCATCTTGCCGCCGCGCAGCGACTTGGCGCTGTGCTCCCCCATGACCCAGGTGAGCGCGTCCACGACGTTGGACTTGCCCGAGCCGTTCGGTCCGACGACGCACGTGATCCCCGGTTCGAACCGGAGCGTGGTCGCCGAGGCGAACGACTTGAACCCGCGGAGGGTCAGGGCCTTGAGGTGCACGCCGCCGGACTCTACCCGGCGCCGCTACCGCACTCCACGACCCCTCGCAACCTCGCGGTTTCGCACATGAACATGCAGGGCACATCAGACGTTAAAGAAGGTGAAAGGATGCGCGGGGCTGGAACGGGCGGGGAGCGGGGGCGCAAGAAAGAAGGGACGCCGGGGCGTCCCTTGCAAATCTTGACAACTTAAGCGGTTGAAAGGGCTGCCCAACCGCCGCATGTGCTGTTGTGGAGCGATGCAGCGATCAGGTGAGCGCAGGCTCCGCCTGGTGTGCGTCGATGCTCTCCATGATCCTGTCGGGAGAAGCGGCAGCCGTCAGCTCGTCGTTCTCGGCCTGGATCCGTACCAGCTCGGATTCGAGGTCCTGGACTCGCTGCTGGAGCCGTCGCATCTCGGCGAGGAGTCGCGGGTCGGAGCCGCCGACGTAACCGAGAAGCGCCTTTGCCATGATGGATGGTCCTCCACACTGAGTGACCGACCGAAGCGGTGTGGGTCGTGAGGGATTCGCACCCGCGGTGCTTGACACATCCGAGTGTTGCTCGACTGTTGCGCCATGCCAAACAGCTAAGGTGCGCGGGGCTTTCAGCGTCTCACCAAAAAGTTTGACGGTCAACACGATCACGCCCCGTATTGGCGGGCGAACCCGGGGTCGGGCGGCCCTGGGCGGGCGGCGCGGCGACTCCTGCGGGGCCCTCAGGGCGTGGCGATCATCTGTAAGTGCGGAGCCTGCCACGACGCGCGTTTCTTGGCAACCACCAGGCCATTTCTGCTCGGGGCACATGCCGGTGGCAGATCACTCCGCTTCCGCCTGCACGGCTTTACAGAGTGGGCTCAACGGATGGCGAAGCCGTCGTAGCCGCCGCGGGGTGTGTCCCAGATCTCGGTGACACCCTCCACACGCCCGGGCGTGTCATCACCCTGGAGCCAGTCGAGCAGCCCTTCGCAGCCCGTCCGGGAACCCTCCGCGACCACCTGGACGCGACCGTCGCCCAAATTGAGAGCAAAACCACTCAGGCCGCCGATCTCCAGCGCCTTGGCACGCGTGAACCAGCGGAAACCCACACCCTGCACACGTCCACGGACCCAGGCGACCAGTCGCACATCCTCGCTCATGGGTGCAACCTAACCGCCCAATCTCACTCGGGACACTTCCTCCTCCGGCGGTATGGGGTACCGTCCCCACCCATCGAAACTCATATGAAACTCACTCGATCGAGTGAGTCTGGTCGACCAGAAGGAGTCACTGGCCACACCGGCCCCTGGTCGACCCCGACTGCGAGGACGAGGGAAGAAGGCAAGGACATGGGACGCCACCGACGCCACGCCGCCGGCCGCGCCGCCACGGGCCGCGCCACGGGGGTCACGGAGAACGACGGCCCGTACCCGGGCGGCCACGATCCGCAGGAGTCGTACGCGGGCCTCCGCTTCGGAACCGGCACGGCCGCCTACCTGCACCAGGACGACTACGCCACCGCCAACGCCCGCAGCTCGACCTACCTGTACGCGACCGACGACGGCTACTCCGGGGCCTCCGACACGACCGTCTTCTCGGTCGAGGAGTTCTCCCCGGCCGGGGCGAGCTCCGTGGACCGCGGGCACCGGCGCAGAAAGAGGTCGGGGCGCCCCGTGGCCACCGGACTGCTCGGGGTCTCCGCCGCCGTCGCCATCGGCACGGTGGCGGTGGCCACCGGTGTGGTGCCCGGCCTGGAGAACTACAAGCTCGGCGGCGGCAGCAGCACGACCGGCGGCGAGCAGGTGCAGGCCGACGGAGCGCCCACCAACACGGCCAGCGAGCAGGGCGGCACCTCCGGCAGCGCCGAGAGCCGCGGCACCGGCACCTCGACCAGCCGGGACGACCGGCGTGCCGCCTCGCCCACCCCGTCGGCGTCCGCATCCGAGTCGGCGTCCGCCTCGGCCTCCGCGTCCGCCTCCGCCTCGTCCAGCCCGACGAAGACGGCGACCGAGAAGCCGGCGTCCACCGCCACTGCGTCCACGGCACCGAAGGCCACCCCGAGCAAGACGGCCACCAAGGCGCCGGTGAAGACCGCCGCGCCGATCACCTCCTCCGAGGCGGCCGTCGTCGAGGCCGAGGTACTGAAGCTGGTGAACGAGGAGCGGGCCAAGGTCGGGTGCAGCGCGCTGGCGGCGAACTCCTCGCTGACGGACCTGGCCGAGGCGTTCAGTGCCGACATGGCCGCGCGGGACTTCTTCGACCACACCGACCCGGACGGCAGGACGCCGTGGGACCGGGCCGCGGCGGCCGGCATATCCAACCTCGGTGGCGAGAACATAGCCCGCGGCCAGGCCACCGCGCAGGCTGTCATGGACGCCTGGATGAACAGCGAGGGCCACCGCGCCAACATCCTGAACTGCGACTTCAAGACCCTCGGGGTCGGGGTGCACTTCGGTTCGGGCGGCCCCTGGTGGACGCAGGACTTCGGGTACTAGTCGGGTCCGGCGACCGGCAGGGTGCGCTAACCAGTGGTTAGCGCACCCTGCCGGTTAGCGCTGTGCTCACGTACGCTTGACGTATGACCA
Organism: Streptomyces fuscichromogenes; assembly: GCF_014645815.1. GTDB lineage: Bacteria > Actinomycetota > Actinomycetes > Streptomycetales > Streptomycetaceae > Streptomyces > Streptomyces fuscichromogenes. The sequence continues at coordinate 186,983 of NZ_BMML01000008.1, forward strand.
TCACGCAGGACAGCGTCGCGGAGCCGGTTCCCCCGTATGACGCCTTCGCACGGGCCTGTCCCTCCCGCACCACCCTTGAGCACGTCATGGGCCGCTGGGGCGGGCTGACGCTGAGCGCACTGCACGAGGGGTCGTTCCGGTTCAACGAGCTGCGCCGGCGCGTGGACGGCGTCAGCGAGAAAATGCTCTCCCAAACGCTCCAGGCGCTGGAGCGCGACGGCCTGGTGCACCGCGAGGCGCAGCCGACCAACCCGCCGCGCGTCGACTACGAACTCACCGCGCTCGGCCGCGAGGTCGCCGACCGCCTGCTGGCCGTCGTCCACTTCGTGGAGAGCCGGATGGACGAGGTGCTGACCGCCCGCGCGCGTTACGACGAGACGCGCGGCACCCGCTGACACTTCGGGCAGAAGTAGCTGGACCGGTTCATCCAGGGCCGCCGGTGCATCGGCGTACCGCACCGCCGGCAGGGCAGGCCTTCGCGGCCGTACGCGTCCAGCGAGCGGTCGAAGTACCCCGACTCGCCGTTGACGTTGACGTACAGGCTGTCGAAGCTGGTGCCGCCGACGGCCAGGGCCGCGTTCATCACGTCCCGCACGTGGCCGAGGAGTTCGGCGGTGCGGGGCCGGGTGAAGCCGGAGGTCGGGCGCTCGTAGTGGATCCGGGCGCGCCAGAGCGCCTCGTCCGCGTAGATGTTGCCGACTCCGCTGATCAACGACTGGTCGAGCAGCGCCCTCTTGATGGTGGACCGCTTGCGGCGCAGCGCCTGGTGGAAGGCCTCGTCGTCGAACAGCGGGTCCAGGGGGTCGCGGGCGATGTGCGCGATGACGTCGGGCAGCCCGTCGGGGGTGTTGTCGTGCAACGACAGTCCGCCGAAGGTGCGTTGGTCGACGAAGCGGAGTTCGGTGTCGACCTCGTCGGCGAACCGGACGCGGATGCGCAGGTGCTTCTCCTCCGGCGCCGCGTGCGGCTGGACCAGCAGCTGGCCGCTCATCCCGAGGTGGGCCAGGATCGACTGGTCGGTGTCCTCCAGCGGCAGCCACAGGTACTTGCCGCGCCGGCTCGGGGTGCCGATGCGGTGGCCCTTGAGCCGGTGCGTGAAGTCGTCGGCGCCGGCCAGGTGCCGTCGTACGGCGCGCGGGTGCAGGACCTCGGCCTCGGCCACGACACGATGGGCGACCCATCGCTCCAGGCCGCGCCGTACGACCTCGACCTCGGGCAGTTCAGGCATCGGGACTCCCGTGCAGGACCGTGGACGGTCCGAGCGCCCGCCTCCGTGGAACGGTGGCGGGCGCTCGGGCTGCGCTGTTCGTCAGGCGGAGGCGGCGGACGACGGCGAGCCGTCGTCCTCCTCGGCCGCGGCCCTGGCGGCCTGCTCGGCCGCCGCGGCCTTGGCGCGTTCGTCCGCGGCGGCGCGGATGGCGCGCCAGGCGGACTCGGCGGCCTGCTGCTCCGCCTCCTTCTTGCTGCGGCCGGTGCCGGTGCCGTACGAGACGCCTCCGACGCGGGCGGCAGCAGTGAAGGTCTTCTCGTGGTCCGGGCCGGTCTCCGTGACCAGGTACTCGGGCACGCCGAGGCCCTCCGTCGCGGTGAGCTCCTGGAGACTGGTCTTCCAGTCCAGGCCGGCTCCGAGGTTCGAGGACTTCTCGATCAGCGGGTCGAAGAGCCGGTGCACCAGCTCGGACGCCGAGTCGAGGCCCTGGTCGAGATAGACCGCGCCGATCACCGCTTCCAGGGTGTCGGCGAGGATGGACGCCTTGTCCCGGCCGCCCGTGCCCTCTTCGCCCCGGCCGAGCCGGATGAAGGAACCCAGGTCGAGACCGCGACCCACTTCCGCCAGCGCACGCGAGTTCACCACCGCGGCCCGGAGCTTGGCCAGCTGGCCCTCGGGCAGATCGGGGTGGGTGGTGTACAGCGTGTCCGTGACGACGAGGCCGAGGACGGAGTCACCGAGGAACTCCAGCCGCTCGTTCGTCGGCAGGCCGCCGTTCTCGTACGCGTAGGAACGGTGGGTCAGCGCACGCACCAGAAGGGCGGACTCAAGCTTGTAGCCGAGCCGCCCTTCCAGAAGCGTGTGGGACGAGGCCGTGCTGTCCGCCTTCTTCTTGGCGGTCAGGTCCGCCTTGGGCTCTTCGCCCTTCTTGGGACTGGACACAGTGCCTCTCACCTGGCCGCTCAGACTTCGAGGACCTGGCGCTTGTTGTAGGTGCCGCAAGACGGGCACGCGATGTGCTGCAGCTTGGGCTCGTGGCAGCGCTCGCACGCAACCAGGGTGGGGACCGCAGCCTTCCACTGCGACCGGCGGTGGCGCGTGTTGCTGCGCGACATCTTCCGCTTCGGAACAGCCACGGCTACTTCTCCTGCTTCTCGTCGACGCCCGCTTCCGCGTCAGCGCCGGACATCTCGTCCTTCTCGCCGTCCTTGGTGGAACTGGCGAGTCCCTGCAAAGCCGCCCAACGGATGTCGACGGCGTCATGGTGGTGGTCCGGGTCGTCCGTGAGCCGGGCTCCGCACTCGGAGCACAGGCCCAGACAGTCGTCCTGGCACACCGGCTGCATCGGCAGTGCGAGCACCACCGCATCACGCAGCACGGGTTCGAGGTCGAACAGGCCGTCCTCGATGAAGTACCTGTCCTCGTCGTCCTCGGCGTCGTCGCCCGGTTCCGCGATCACGCGGCCCCGGTCGTCGGCGTCAGGGTACGAGAACAGTTCCTGGAAGTCCGCTTCGAGCTCCTGCTCGACCGGCTCCAGACACCTTACGCACTCCCCCTCGGCCTGTGCACGGGCGGTGCCGGTGACGAGCACACCTTCCATGACCGACTCAAGCCGGAGTTCGAGCTCCACCGGGGCGCCCTGCGGCACTCCGATGACCCCCTTGATACCGAAGTCCTCGGGGGCGTCGATCGTGCGGGTCAGGCGCTGCAAGGCACCGGGACGCCGCCCCAGCTCGTGTGTGTCGAACACGAACGGGTTGCGGTGGTCGAGGCGCGCGTGAGGAGCCATTCCTGCTTTCGATCTTCGAGTTCAGAGGGATGCCGCCCGGAGATGTCACCGGGCAGCGTTGATCGCGGACGTAGACGCGACCGAAGAGCCAGGATACTGGACCTTTCGCTGTCGGCCCAATCCGGCTGCCCGCCGGCTGCCGCCGGCCGGCCTTCCGCCGGGTTTCTACAGGCCCCGGCCCTGTTCGTAGGCCCGCAGCTGGTCCGGCGTGATCATGCTGGTGTCGAAGAGGCTGGTCTCGTCGAGGTCGTACGACTGGTGGTGCTGGGCCTGCTGGACCGCCGGCTGCTGCTGGGGGTCGTAGACGGGCTGCTGGCCGGTGTCGTAGCCCTGGTAGGCGGCGGCGTACGGATCGGCCTGCTGGTAGCCGTAGGGGTCCTGCTGGTAGCCGTACGCGTCCTGCTGGGCGTAGACGGGCTGCTGCTGGGGGTAGCCGTACGGATCCTGCGCCACCGGCTGCTGCACGGGGTGCTGGTCGTACTGCGGCTGCTGCGGGGACTGTGCGGCGGCGGGCTGCTCGGCCTGGGCCGTGCGGGCCGCCCGGTCGTCCTGGTCGGCGAGCGCCGCGAGGTCGGCGAGGTAGTCGGCGTCGCTGGAGTGCTGGAAGGTCGTGGTGTCGTCGGCCAGGGCGCCGAGGTCGTCGGAGGCGATCCGGCCGTGCAGCTTGGCGCGGCCCTTGCCGACCGCCTCCAGGGTCTTGGCGAGGACCGCCTCGAAGGCGCCGAGCTTGACGTCGACGTACGCGTCGGCGTCCCGGCGCAGGGTCTCGGGGTCATGGCTGCGCTCGGGGGCGTCCTCGTCCTCGTAGCCCTGCTCGTCCAGGCCGGGGCCGGTGCCGAGCAGCTTCTCGCGGCCGCGGCCGACCGAGCCGAGGGTCTTGGTGAGGACGACCTCGAAGTTGGCGAGCTTGGAGTCGACGTAGTCGTCGGCCTCCGCGCGGACCTCCTCGGCCTCCTGACGCGCCTCGGTGAGGATCCGGTCGGCCTCGGCCTGCGAACGGCGGGCCACCTCGGTGTCGGAGATCAGCGAACCGCGCTCGGCGTGCGCGGTCTCGATGATCCGCTCGGCCTCCATCCGGGCCTGCTCGACCATCTGGTCCCGGTCACCGATCAGCTCCTGGGCCTGCGCGAGCGAGCCGGGCAGCGCCTGGCGCAGCTCTTCGAGCATGGCGAGCAACTCGGCGCGGTTGACCACGCACGACGCCGACATGGGCATGGACCGGGCGCCGGAGACCGAGCCCACGATCTCGTCGAGCTTCTTCTGCACGTCCACCTGTGCTCGCCACTCTCTACAGCTGGGTTGGAGACGGACGGGACGACTGTAGCCCCATCAGTCCTTGCCGAGACGCTTGTTGAGGGCCTCCAGAACGGCCGGCGGAACCAGGTGGGCGATGTCGCCGCCCCACTGGGCCACCTCCTTGACCAGCGAGGAGGAGAGGAAACTGTAGGTCGGGTTGGTCGGTACGAAAAGCGTCTCGACGCCCGACAGGCCGTTGTTCATCTGGGCCATCTGCAACTCGTAGTCGAAGTCGCTGACGGCCCGCAGGCCCTTGACGATGGCCGGGATGTCGCGCTGCTTGCAGAAGTCGACGAGGAGGCCGTGGAACGCCTCCACCCGGACGTTGCCGTAGTCGGCGGTGACCGTGCGGATCAGCTCGATCCGCTCGTCGATCTCGAACAGGCCCTTCTTGGACTTGTTGATCATCACGGCGACGTAGACCTCGTCGTAGAGACGGGACGCACGGGCAATGATGTCGAGGTGTCCGTTGGTGATCGGGTCGAACGACCCGGGACAGACGGCGCGGCGCACTTGTGATCCCTCGCTCTCCGGTCCGGTCATCGTGCGTCTTCGCACGTAGAGGCGGCGCGACCGTACCAAAACGTTCCCTCGCCGTAGCGACGGGACCGGAGGGCCTCGAAGCCGGCCGGCCAGCCGAAGGTGCCGCCTCTGGTGCTGCGCTCCACGGTGACGAGGGCATCGGGCGCGAGCCAGCCCCCGGAGCGGAGTGTGAGGAGAATCTCCCGAAGATCGTGATCTGTGACCGCGTACGGGGGGTCGAGGAAGACGATGTCGTACGGTTCCGCGGGCGCCGGTGTCCGGATGATCTGTTCGGCTTTGCCCGCTCTTACTTCGGCGCCGGGCAGGCCCAGATTCCTTACGTTTTCACGTACGACGCGGGCGGCTCTGGGGTCGGCCTCCACGAGGAGGGTGTGGCCGGCACCCCGGGAGAGGGCCTCCAGGCCCACGGCGCCCGAGCCGGCGTAGAGGTCGAGGACGCGTTCGCCGTCCAGGGGGCCGCCGAGGAGGGACTGCCAGGTGGAGAAGAGGCCTTCGCGCGCGCGGTCGGAGGTGGGGCGGGTGCCTGTGCCTGGCGGCACCGTCAGCCGACGTCCACCGGCTGCGCCGGCGATCACGCGGGTCATGGGGGGGTCCTTCTTCGAGGGCGGCTTTGCGGGTTCAGTCTGGCAGCCCCAGGAAGGGGGTGCTTGGCCGCCGTCGGCGAGTGCGGCTCGTCCGTGGCCGGTCGCGCAGTTCCCCGCGCCCCTGGGTTGGTCACCGCTAGCCCTTTTCCAGGTACTGCTCTCTCTCCTCGTCCAGGAGGGCGTCCAGGGCCGTTCGCAGGCCCGGGAGGTCGGTCAGCTCAGGGTCTTCGGCCACCAGGGCCGTCGCCTCCTGCCTCGCCTCCGCGATGATCTCCTCGTCCTCGATGACCGCGAGGACACGCAGGCTGGAGCGGGCTCCCGACTGGGCCTGGCCGAGGACGTCGCCCTCTCGCCGCTGTTCCAGGTCGATTCTCGACAGCTCGAAGCCGTCCAGGGTGGAGGCGACCGCCGTCAGGCGCTGGCGGGCCGGGCTCGCCTCCGGCATCTCCGTGACCAGGAGGCAGAGACCGGCGGCCGAGCCCCGGCCCACGCGGCCGCGCAGCTGGTGGAGCTGGGAGACGCCGAACCGGTCCGCGTCCATGATGACCATGGCGGTGGCGTTGGGGACGTTCACGCCGACCTCGATGACCGTGGTGGCCACCAGGACGTCCGTGTCGCCCGCGGCGAAGCGGCGCATCACCGCGTCCTTGTCGTCGGGGTGCATACGGCCGTGCAGGACCTCGACCCGGAGTCCGGTCAGCGGGCCCTTGGCGAGGTGATCGGCCACGTCCAGGACGGCCAGGGGCGGGCGCTTCTCCGCCTCGTCCTCGGCCGACTTCTTCGCCTTCTTCGGGTCGGCCGCCTCGTCGATGTCGTCGCCGATGCGGGGGCAGACGACGTAGGCCTGATGGCCCTTGGTCACCTCCTCGCGGACCCGTTCCCAGGCGCGGGCCAGGAAGTGGGGCTTGTCGGCGGCGGGGACGACGTGGGTGGCGATCGGGGAGCGGCCGGCCGGGAGCTGGTCGAGGACCGAGGTCTCCAGGTCGCCGAAGACGGTCATCGCGACCGTGCGGGGGATGGGGGTCGCGGTCATGACGAGGAGGTGGGGCGGCTGTCTGCCCTTGCCGCGGAGGGCGTCACGCTGTTCCACACCGAAGCGGTGCTGTTCGTCCACGACCACCAGGCCGAGGTCGTGGAACTGGACCTTGTCCTCGATCAGCGCGTGGGTGCCGATCACGATCCCCGCCTCGCCGGTGACCAGGTCCAGCATCGCCTGGCGGCGGGCCGCCGTGCCCATCGAGCCGGTGAGGAGGACGACCTTGGTGGCGTGGTCCGCGCCGCCGAGCATGCCGCCCTCGGCCAGCTCGCCCATCATCTCCGTGATCGAGCGGTGGTGTTGCTGGGCGAGCACCTCGGTGGGGGCGAGCATGGCGGCCTGACCGCCCGCGTCGACGGTCGCGAGCATGGCGCGCAGGGCGACCAGTGTCTTGCCGCTGCCCACCTCGCCCTGGAGCAGGCGGTGCATCGGGTGTTCCGTCGCCAGGTCGTCGAAGATCTCCTTGGAGACCGTGCGCTGGCCGTCCGTGAGGGTGAACGGGAGTCGGTCGTCGAAGGCCGTGAGGAGGCCGTCGGGGGTCGGCCTGCGGGCCACCGCGGGGAGCAGGGCGTCCGCGTGCCGGCGGCGGGCCAGGGCGACCTGGAGGACGAAGGCCTCGTCCCACTTCAGGCGGTCGCGGGCCGCGGCGATGTCCGCCTTGGTGTGCGGGCGGTGGATCTTGAGAAGGGCTTCGGGGAGGGAGACCAGGCCGCGGCCCTCGCGGAGGGCGGGCGGAAGGGGGTCCAGGGCCTCCGGGGCGCTGGGCAGGACCGTCTGGACCGCCTTGCCGATCTTCCAGGACTCCAGTTTGGCGGTGGCCGGGTAGAGCGGGATCAGGGCTCCTGCCCAGCTCTCCACGGATTCGGCCGGGTCGTCACCGCTGAGCAACTCGTACGCCGGGTGTGCCAGTTGGAGACGTCGGTTGAAGACGGAGACCTTGCCGGCGAACATCGCGCGGGTGCCCGGCAGGAGTTCCTTGTGGGGTTTGTGCACGCCGTTGCCGAAGAAGACCAGTTGGAGCCGGCCGTGGCCGTCGGTGATCGTGACCTCCAGGCGCTGGCCCTTGCCGCGGGGCGCCTTGGCGGAGGCGAAGGTGTGCAGCCGGGCGTCGGCGACCATGGCGACCACCGTCACGTGCTCGTCCATGGGCAGGTCGGCGAGGTGGGTGAGCTGGCCGCGCTCCTCGTATCTGCGCGGATAGTGGTGCAGGAGGTTGCCGACGGAGTGCAGGCCGAGATGCTCGGCCATCACCTTTGCGGTGGCTGGGCCGAGCACCGACTTCAGCGGCTGTTTCAGCGGTTCTTCCAGTGCGGGCACGAGATCCATTGCACACCACACCACTGACAATGCCGCATATGTCTCGGGAAACCCCTGGTCAGGCGGCCGTTTTGAGTCATAGGATGGCGCGCTCCGGCCATCCTTCCGCGGTCACCACCCCACCCGGGACCGCCCGACCCCGCGCCGACCTCGTCTTCCCCCCTCCGGCGCAGCGACGATGGACTCCCAGACCTCACAGTCATCCCAGGCATCACAGCCGCCTCATACGTTCCAGGTCGACCTGCGTGGTCTGGTGGACCTGCTCTCCCACCACCTGTACTCCAGCCCCAAGGTCTACCTGCGCGAGCTGCTGCAGAACGCGGTGGACGCGATCACCGCGAGACGGGCCGAACAGCCCGACGCCCCGGCGCGGGTGCGGCTGTACGCCGACGGCAGTGCCCTCCGGGTGGAGGACAGCGGCGTCGGGCTCACCGAGTCGGACGTGCACAGCCTGCTCGCGACCATCGGGCGCAGTTCCAAGCGGGGCGACGGGCTCCAGGAGGCCCGCTCCGACTTCCTGGGCCAGTTCGGCATCGGGCTGCTGGCCTGTTTCGTGGTCGCCGAGCGGATCCGGGTGGTCAGCCGCAGCGCCCGGACGCCGGACGCGCCGCCCGTGGAGTGGACGGCGCGCGACGACGGGTCGTACACCGTGCGGACGTTGGCGCCCGAGGCGCGGCCGGAGCCGGGTACCACCGTGCACCTGGTGGCGCGGGCGGGTGCGGCGGAGTGGCTGGACGAGCGGCGGGTGCTCGCGCTGGCGCGGGACTTCGGGTCGCTGCTGCCGTACGACGTACGGGTGGGCGAGGAGGCGGTCACCGACCTGCCGGCGCCCTGGGACCGGCCGTACCCCTCCCCCGGCACCCGGCGGGTGGCGCTGGCCCGGCACTGTCACGAGCTGTTCGGGTTCACGCCGTTGGACTCGATCGCGCTGGACGTGCCGCTGGCCGGGATCCGCGGGGTGGCGTACGTGCTGCCGTCGGCGGTGAGTCCGGCGCAGCGGGCCACGCATCGTGTGCACCTCAAGGGCATGCTGCTCACCGAGCGGGCCGAACAGCTGCTGCCGGACTGGGCGTTCTTCGTGCGCTGTGTCCTGGACACGGACAGTCTGCGGCCGACCGCCTCGCGCGAGTCGCTGTACGAGGACGAGACGCTGGCCGCCGTACGGGAGGCGCTGGGCGAAAGGATTCGGTCCTGGCTGACCGGTCTTGCGGCCGGGGATCCGGAACGGCTCTCCGCGTTCCTGTCCGTGCATCACCTGGGTGTGAAGTCGCTGGCCCGGCACGACAAGGAGATGCTGCGGACGATGCTGCCGTGGCTCCCCTTCGAGACCACCGACGGGCAGCTGTCCCTGGAGGAGTTCGCGCAGCGGCACCCGGTGGTGCACTTCACGCGGACGGTCGAGGAGTACCGGCAGGTCGCGCCGATCGCCTCCGCGCAGGGCGTCGGTGTGGTCAACGGCGGTTACACGTACGACAGCGAGCTGGTCGAGGCGCTTCCGTCGGTGCGGCCCGGGACGGTGGTCGCGGAGCTGGACGCGGACACCGTGACCGCGCATCTGGACGCGGTGGACCCGGCGGAGGAGCTTGCGCTGGCGGGGTTCCTGGGGGTGGCGCGGGCGAAGCTGGACCCACTGCAGTGCGACATCGTGCTGCGGGCCTTCCACCCGCTCTCGGTCCCCGCCCTGCACCTCGACGACCGGGCCGCCCGCCATGAGCAGGCCCGCGCGGAGGCCGAGGAGCAGGCCGACGACCTGTGGGCGGGCATCCTGGGTTCGCTGCGCGGCAGCGCGCCCCGCGCCCGGCTGGTGCTCAACCACCTCAACCCGCTGATCCGGCGGATCAGCGCGCTCAAGGACCCGGAGCTGATCGGCACCGCCACCGAGTCGCTCTACGGTCAGGCGCTGCTGATGGCCCAGCGTCCGCTGCGGCCGGCCGATTCGGCGCTGCTCAACCGCTCGTTCATCGGCCTCCTGGAGTGGGCCACTCATGGGGAAGGCGATCGCTGATGGAGATTGCTGACTTCGACTCGCTGCGCCACGCGCTGGCGGAGAACTCCGAGGAGCCGGAGGGTCCCGCCCGCAACGCGCGCGCCGAGCAGCTGCTGGTGGCGGCCGAGAAGCTGGACATCCCGCTCGCCGTGATCGAGGCGCTCGGGCACCAGCTGAAGGTCTACAACTACAGCTCCGAGAAGGACAAGATGTTCGTCCCGTTCGCGCGGCTGCTGCGGATGTGGGACGAGCGGCCCGAGGACTTCGACGAGTACGAGACGCACTCGCTGCACTGGGTCTTCAAGTGGATGACGGCCGGCATGCTCGACCAGCCGCACGTCCCGCTCGCCTCGATCGAGAAGTGGCTGGGCGAGATGGAGCACCGCTACCGGCTGGCCGGGCACTCCGAGCGGGCGGTGCGCGGCGCCGAGTTCAGTGTCGCCGGGCACGTCGGCGACCTGGCGCGCGCGGAGCGGGCGTACACGGCCTGGCTGGCGGCGGACCGGGACCGGATGGCCGACTGTCACGCGTGCGAGCTGCACGGGCAGGGCGGCTGGCATCTGAGGAACGACCGGTACGCGGAGGCCCTGGAGGTGTGGGGGCCGGTGCTGGACGGCGAGTACAGCTGCGCCCACGAGCCGCACACGGTCCTGGCGTCCTCGCTGGTGGCGCTGTTGCGGCTCGGCCGCGTCGACGAGGCGCGGGCGCACCATCTGCGGGGTTTCCGTCTCGTCCGGCCCATGGAGAGCATGCGGGGCGCCTACGCGGACCACGTCGAGTTCTGTGCGCTGACCGGCAACGAGGCACGCGGTCTCGAACTGCTGGCGGAACGTCCCGCCTACTTCACGGACACCGGGCAGCCGCGCAGCCGGATGGAGTTCCTCGCGGTGGTGGCGCTGCTGATGGACCGGCTGACCGGGCTGGGGCTGGGCGGGCAGCGGGTGCCGGGACCCGTCGGGCGGGCGTGGACCGCCGGGGAACTCGCCGGGCACGCGCGCGTGGAGGCCCTGGAGCTGGCCGCGCGGTTCGACGCCCGCAACGGCACCTCCTACGTCGGCGACCAGTTGCGCGAGCGGATGGCTCAGCGGCCGCTGGCGGACCGGCTGCCGCTGGGTGTGCGGGCGGCCCGGACGGCGCCCGTCGGGCTCCCCGCGCCGGACGTCGCGGCGCCCGCGCCGGAGCGGCCGGAGCAGTCCGAGCAGCCGTCGCTGCCCGCGCTGCTGGCCGAGGCGCGCCGGCTGTCGGACACGCTCCGGCCGCACGCGCTGGAGGCCTGGGCGGCGGTCGCGGAGGCCGCCGAGGAGACCGAGGTGGACACGTACGTCCGCGCGGAGATCGCCGACCACACGGCGATGGGGCGCGGCCCCGAGGGCGTCGGGCTGTTCGAGCGGGCGGCGGAGCTGTACGCGGCGGCGGGCGACGAGGGCGAGGCGATCGCGGCACGCGCGCGTGCCGCCTACGTCCGCGCGCTGTCGGGGGAGCTGGACGAGGCGCTGGCCGCGATCGACGAGCCGTACGACCGGATCCTGGCCCTCTACGCCGACGACGCGACCGGGGTGCGGCAGACGGCGTCGGTGCTGATGAGCCGGGCGCGGATCCTGATGCGCCGGGTGCACGAGCGGTCCGCGGGCGCCGAGGACGCCGAGCGGGCCGTACGGGAGCTGCTGGCGCTGGTCGGCGGGCGCGGCGGGTCCGACGTGCGGCTGGTGTCGCGGGCCGCCGAGGGGCGGGCGATGCTCGCCGAACTGGCCGAGCACGCCGGGGACGGGGAGCGGGCGGGCAAGCTGTTCCGGCAGGCCACGGCGCAGTTCGTCGGCGCGGAACTGCCATGGTTCGCGGTCGAGTACGAGGTGCGGGTGGCCGCGCTCGCCCATGAGCAGGGCGACCTGGCCGAGGCGGAGCGGGCGCTGCGCGCGGCGCTGGAGCACGGCGGGCCGTACGTGGAGCCGGTCGGGCGGGCGCAGCTGCATCTCCAGCTCGCCGAGGTGGTCGGCGGCCGGGGGGCGGCCGCGGAGGCCGCCGAGCATGCCTTGGAGGCCGCGCACTGGGCCGACGAGGCCGGGGAGAGCGGCACGCTGGGCGCGTGGGCCCGGCATCAGCTGGGAGGCTTCCTGCTGCGGCAGGAGCGGTTCGCGGAGGCCGCCGAGGTGCTGGAGTCGGCGCTGGCCGACCTGCGGGCCGAGACGCACGGCGACGGCGCGGTCGTGCAGACGCAGTGGTGGCTCGGGGACTGTCTGAGCGAGCTGGGCGAGCACCGTGCGGCGGCCGAACGGCGGTTGCAGGCGGCCGAGATCGCCCGGCACTGGCCCGAGCAGCACGACCACGCCACCCTGGCCCACCTGGCCGCCGAGTCGCTGGGCAACGCGGGGCTGCCCGCCGAGGCCGACCAGGCGTACACGCGGGCGGGCGAGCTGTGGCGGGCGATGGGCAATGTGCACTTCCTGGTGCGTTCGCTGCGGGCCCGCGCGTGGCTGGCGCTGCGGACCGGGGCGGGGGCGCAGGGCGCGCGGCAGCTGATGGCGGACGCGGTCCGGGAGTGCGAGTCGGCTCTGGAGACCGTCGGGGATCCGGCTGCCGCCGAGCGGCTCGCCGGTGAACTCGGGCACACCCACCGGCAGTTCGGGGACCTGTTGGCCCGTTCGGTGCCGGAGGACGCCGACGACCCGGCGATCCGGGAGGCGTTCGAGGCGGCGCTCGCGGAGATGGCGGCGGCGGTCTCGGTGTTCGGCGCGCTCGGCGAGGAGGGGCTGCACGGCCGCACCGGCGCCGAACTGGCCGCGGGCTGGCTGGAGGCGGACCTGAGCCGGCCGGCGGACGCGGCGGCACGCGCGCGTGCGGTGCTGGACGCCTACGAGGGCGCCGACCCGGCCGACGAGACGGTCCGGGCCAGGCGGGCGGAGGCCAGGCAGCTGCTGGAGCCCACGGAGGAGTGAGGGAGGCCGGGAGCGGGGCTCACTCGACGCCGATGAGGAGCGGAGCCCCTTGCCGGCCGCCCCGGTAGACCACCGTGTCGACGGCGAGGTACGACTCGCGCACGCGGGCCTCCAGGCGGTCGGCGACGCCGTCGGGGGCCTCGTCGCCGAGGACGAGGGTGACCATCTCGCCGCCGGCCTGGAGCATGCGGTCCAGGACGGTCTCGGCGGTGGCGGTCACGTCCGAGCCGATCACCGCCACGTCGCCGTCTATCAGGCCCAGCACGTCGCCTGCCTGGCAGATGCCGGCCATGGTCCAGGACTGCCGCTCGGCGACCACGACCTCGGCGTAGCGGGTGGCGCCGGCCGCCGAGGTCATCTGCACGACGTCCTCGTCGAAGCGGCGGTCCGGCTGGTGCACCGCGAGCGCGGAGATGCCCTGGACCGCCGAGCGGGTCGGGATGAGGGCGACCCGGATGCCCTCGGCGCGGACCTGCTCGGCCGCCGCGGCCGCGGTGTGCCGCAGGTCGGCGTCGTTGGGCAGCAGCACCACCTCGCGCGCGTGGGCGCGGCGGACGGCGTCCACCAGTTCCCCGCTGGCGGGCGGCTCCCCTGGGCGGGCGAGCACGGTGGTCGCGCCGGCCTCGGTGTACAGCCCGGCCAGTCCCTCCCCCGGCACCACGGCCACCACGGCCCGCTGCACCCGCTCGCGCGGCGGCCGCTCCCCGCCGGTGTGCACGTCCCCGGCGCGGAAGTGCGTGATCCGGATCCGGTAGGGCCGCCCGGCCTCGATCCCCGCCTCCACGGCGGCACCGGCGTCGTCGACGTGCACATGGACGTTCCACAGGCCGTCGCCGCCGACCACCACCAGGGAGTCGCCGAGCGCGTCGAGCCGGGTCCGCAGCCGGTCCACGGCGGTGTCCCCGGCCTCCAGGAGGTAGATGACCTCGAAGGCGGGCCCGCCGGCGAGCTCGGCGCAGTTCTCGGCGCGGGCGTCGGAAACGGCGTCCACGCGCGCGTGCCCGGCCTGGCCCGGCCCGCCGACGTACAGGTCGAAAGCCGTCGGGGTCTCCCCGGTGAACACCTCCACCAGTGCCCCGAGCACCGCGACCAGTCCCCGCCCGCCGGCGTCCACCACCCCGGCCCGCTCCAGCGCGGCCAGTTGTCCCGGGGTCGCCGCGAGCGCCTTGCACGCACCCTCGTAGGCGGCCCGCGCGACCGCCCCGCAGTCGCCCTCGGCCGCGTCGGCGGCGTCCGCCGCGGCCGCCGCGACCGACAGCACCGTGCCCTCCACGGGGTGGGCGACGGCCTGGCGGGCGGCGTCGGCGGCGTGCCGCAGGGCGAGCCGCAGCGCGTCGGCGTCGATATGAGTCGCGTCACCCTCGGTGAGGACGTGCGCCATGCCCCGCAGGAGCTGCGCCAGGATCGTGCCGGAGTTGCCGCGCGCGCCTATGAGGGCGCCGTGCGCCATCGCGCGGACGGCGTCGGCCAGGGTCGGCACCTCCTCACCCAGCTCGTAGCCGGCGAAGACGGCCTCCACGGCCCCCGCGGCCGACTCCACCGTCATGTAGAGGTTCGTGCCGGTGTCGCCGTCGGCCACCGGGTAGACGTTGATCGCGTCGATCTCCTCGCGCGCCCGGCCGAGCGCGCCGAGCGACAGTCCGCACCAGGTGCGTACCGCGAGAGCATCGAGGAATGTCTGCGGCACCTGCGCCACCTGCGCCTCCTTGAGCTGGCCGGACGTGGACGCAGCGTAGACCCCGGAAGGGTGTCCGCCGGAAGAGGGCCGGGGGCGGGCCCCTGAGCTGCCATGCTAGTTTCGTCTAACGGACGCAGCCGTTGTATGCTGCTCCGGTTGCCCGATCTGATCGGGCCATTCCCCTGGCAACGCCACTCAAGATCCCAGATTCCTAGGATCTGGATCCCGGCAAGCCGGGATCCAACCGTAAGTGCATCTGAAGTCTTTGGAGTGACCCGTGGCTGCCAACTGCGACGTCTGCGGCAAGGGGCCGGGCTTCGGCAACAACATCTCGCACTCGCACCGCCGTACGTCTCGCCGCTGGAACCCGAACATCCAGCGTGTGCGTACCGTGGTCGGCGGGACGCCGAAGCGCGTGAACGCTTGCACCTCGTGCATCAAGGCCGGCAAGGTCTCGCGCTGACGCACTGTCGCTGAGCGCGCGGCCACAGCTGGTTCGCTGCACTGAGCCGGTCCACCCCTGGGTGGACCGGCTTTTTGCCTTGCCCCGAATTCCGGGCCCCTGGACGTGCGCACCGCCGACGGCACCCCGCTGGACCCCGGCGGCCACCGACTGACATCAAGCTGCGGGGGTATCCCTTCTGACCGGCGCCCCGAGGGCCCAGCCATGGCCCACGGGCCCGATCCCGGCGCCGAGCGCGAACCCGGCCGCGATCGCCCCGGTGACGTACTCCTTGGCCGCCGCCACCGCCTCCGGCACGGACTCCCCCCGCGCGAGCCGCGCCGCGATCGCGGACGCGAGGGTGCAGCCGGTGCCGTGGGTGTGCCGGTTGTCGTGCCGGGGGGCGCGCAGCCAGTACTCCGCGGAGCCGTCGGTGAGCAGGTCCACGGCCTCGCCGGGCAGGTGCCCGCCCTTGATCAGCGCCCACGCCGGCCCGTACGACAGCACGGCCGCCGCGGCCCGCCGCAGGTCCGCCTCCGACTCGACGCGCACGCCGGTGAGCCGGGCCACCTCGTCGAGGTTGGGGGTGGCCACGGTGGCGACCGGGAGCAGTCTGGTGCGGACCGAGTCCAGGGCGGAGGCGGCGAGGAGCGGGTCACCGTGCTTGGAGATCCCGACCGGGTCGACGACCACGGGGGCTCGGGTCCCGGCGACCAGTTCCGCGACCGTCTCGACGAGTTCCGCCGAGGCGAGCATCCCGGTCTTCACCGCGTCGACCCCGATGTCGTCGACCACGCTCCGGTACTGGGCACGGACCGCCGCCACCGGCAGCTCCCAAGTGCCCTGCACACCCACGGAGTTCTGCGCGGTGACGGCCGTCACCACGCTCATGCCGTGCACGCCGAGCGCGAGCATCGTCTTCAGGTCGGCCTGGATCCCGGCCCCGCCGCCCGAGTCGGAGCCCGCGACCGTCAGTACGCGCGGCAGGCTCATGTCTCGATGTCCCCGAAGTGGTCCCAGCCGCCCTTGCTGGTCCAGGGCGCTCCGTCGACCGTCACCTGGGGCAGCGCGGAGGGGTTCAGGACCTCGCCGATGACCTTCCAGCGGGCGGGCAGCTTCACGTCGGGCGGGAAGGTGGCCACGATCGCGTGGTCCTCACCGCCGGTCAGCACCCACTGCATGGGATCGACGCCGACGGCCTGGCCGATGTCGTTCATCTGGGTCGGGATGTCGATCGCGCCGGAGCGGATGTCGATACGGACCTTGCTGGCCTCGGCGATGTGCCCGAGGTCGGCGATCAGCCCGTCGCTCACGTCGCACATCGCGGTCGCGCCGAGGGCGGCGGCGGCCGGGCCCGCGTGGTACGGCGGCTCGGGGCGGCGGTGCGCCTCCACGAACGCGCGCGGCGAGCGGAAGCCGCGGGAGAGCACCGCGTAGCCGGCCGCGGACCAGCCCAGCCAGCCCGTGACGGCGATCAGGTCGCCGGGCTGGGCGCCGGCCCGGGTGACCGGCTCCTGGTTGCGCAGATCGCCGAGCGCGGTGATCGACACCATGATCGTGTCGCCGCGGACCACGTCACCGCCGACCACCGAGGCACCGGCCACCTGGCACTCGTCGCGCAGGCCGTCCATCAGCTCGCTGGGCCAGGTCACCGGCAGTTCGGCGGGCACCACCAGGCCGAGCAGCAGCGCGGTCGGCACGGCCCCCATCGCGGCGATGTCCGCGAGGTTCTGCGCGGCCGCCTTGCGGCCCACGTCGTAGGCCGTGGACCAGTCCCGGCGGAAGTGCCGGCCCTCCAGCAGGATGTCGGTGCTCGCCACCACCCGGCGGTCGGGCGCGGCGACCACCGCGGCGTCGTCGCCGGGACCGACCCGGACCGCCGGAGTGGTGGTGAGACGGGAGGTGAGCTCCCTGATGAGCCCGAACTCCCCCAGCTCACCAACAGTGCCCTTCATTGCCCTTACGCCCCTTCTCTGCCGTGCCGGGCCCGCTCGCGCGTCACCGTCGTCCTGGATACGGTCGAGGTGACCGTCAACTTGTGTCGTGCCTGCACCCTGGCGCGCAAGCCCCTGTCCGCGCAGGTCTCCCCGCGGTGAGCGGCGACGCGATACCGTGGCGTTCCTTTTCCCCACATGATCCTCGTGGCCGCCCTGGAGGTTCCGTGGTACAGGCGTACATCCTGATCCAGACGGAGGTCGGCAAAGCGTCGACCGTCGCCGAGACGATCAGCAAGATCCCCGGAGTCATCCAGGCCGAGGATGTGACAGGACCGTACGACGTCATCGTGCGCGCGCAAGCGGAGACCGTCGACGAACTCGGCCGGCTGGTGGTCGCGAGAGTCCAGCAGGTGGAAGGCATCACCCGCACCCTGACCTGCCCGGTCGTCCATCTGTAGCCCCCGTCTAGGCTTGGCCGGTGAACTTCTTCCGTCACCGGCCATTCGGTGTGCCCGCGCTCGCCGCGCTGATGATCGCCGCGGCAGTGGGCTGCTCATCAGCAGACGACGCCCCGTCGGCGGCGGTTCCCAGTCCGGGCGGGGCGGTTGCGAAGCTGTGCGACCACCTGGACGGGGTGCTGCCGAAGAAGGTCGACGGGCTCACGCGCCGTGACCCCGAGCCCTCGTCCGCGCTGACCGCCGGCTGGGGGGACCCGGCGATCATACTGCGCTGCGGTGTCGAGCGGCCTGCGAAGATGGCCGATCCGGAGGCCGACGGGGTCGAGGTGAACGGGGTGGGGTGGCTGCTGGAGCAGCGGACCGACAACTCGTTCCGGTTCACGACGACGTTGCGGAAGGCGTATGTCGAGGTGACGATTCCGGCGGGGCGGACCGGGGACGGCATGGCGCCGTTGGTGAGCTTGGCGCCTGCCATCAAGAAGGCGGTGCCTGAGGGGATTGCCGACTAGGCGAAGGCCGCCCGGGGCTGGGCAGCGCCCCGTCAGCGGCGCGGGGAACCGCGCGACCAGCCACGACGGCGCCGCAGTCGGCTGACGGCGTATTGCTCGCCTATTCGGCCGCGGGTCGTCGGTGGTTGCTCGCGCAGTTCCCCGCGCCCCCAAGGGGGCGCGTCAGCGCAGGCCCGTCGAACGGTTCAGGGCTGCCTGGATCAGGCGGTCGATGAGGTCGGGGTAGGTGACGCCGGTCGCCTGCCACATCTGGGGGTACATCGAGATCGGGGTGAAGCCCGGCATCGTGTTGATCTCGTTGATGACGAACTCGCCGTTCTCGGCGAGGAAGAAGTCGGCGCGGACCAGACCCTCGCAGGACGCGGCCTCGAAGGCGTCCACCGCGAGCTTCTGGACCTCGGCGGTCTCCTCGGGGGTGAGGGGGGCCGGGACGATGCCGGGGGTGGAGTCGATGTACTTGGCCTCGAAGTCGTAGTACGCGTGCTCCGAGGGCGGTGGGATCTCGGCCGGGACCGAGGCGCGCGGGCCCTCCTCGAACTCCAGGACGCCGACCTCGATCTCACGGCCGCGCACGGCCGCCTCGACCAGGATCTTCGGGTCGTGGGACTGGGCCTCGGCGATCGCCTCGTCCAGGCCGGAGAGGTCGTCGACCTTGGTGATGCCGATCGACGAGCCCGCGCGCGCGGGCTTCACGAACAGCGGCCAGCCGTGCTCACCGGCGAAGTCGACGATCCTCTTGCGGGCGGCGGACTCGCCCTGCTTCCACTCGCGGGGGCGGATCACCAGGTACGGGCCGACCCTGAGCCCGAACGAGGTGAACACCCGCTTCATGTACTCCTTGTCCTGGCCGACGGCCGAGGCGAGCACGCCCGAGCCGACGTAGGGGACGCCGGAGAGCTCCAGGAGGCCCTGGAGGGTGCCGTCCTCGCCGAACGGGCCGTGCAGCATCGGGAAGACCACGTCGACCTCGCCGAGCGCCTTGGGCACCGAGCCGGGCTCGCTGTAGACGACCTCGCGGTTGGCCGGGTCGACGGGGAGGACCACGCCGCCCTCGCTGGACTCGGCGAGATCGCCGACCTCCGGCGTCCGGCGCTCGGTGATGGCCATGCGCTCGGGTTCGTCGGCCGTGAGCACCCAGCGGCCTTCCCGGGTGATGCCGATCGGCAGGACGTCGTACTTCGTCCGGTCGATGGCGTTCAGGACGGCTCCGGCGGTGACCGTGGAGATCCCGTGCTCGGAGCTGCGGCCGCCGAACACGACGGCCACGCGCGGCTTGCGAGCGGGCTGCTCAGGGCTCTGGGGGAGGTTCTCGGTGCTCATATCGGGTTGAGAGTACCCGGTGGTAGGGCCCCGAGACAGCGTCGGCGGGGCGCGAGTGAGCCGAAGGGGCGCGCCGGTGCCGAGGGCGCGAGCACGCGGAGGCCCGAAGGTCCGAGCACGGTCGCGCCCGCGGCACCGGCTGTGGCACCCCGGAGCGGACGAGCAGGAATTCGGGGCGTTCGCTCAGCGTCGCTCGGGCTTCGCGCTGCGCGACATCAGCTCCTTGAGCGCGACCACCGGTGGCTTGCCCTCGTGCACGATGTCCACGACCGTCTCGGTGATCGGCATCTCCACGCCGTGCCGGCGGGCCAGATCGGCCACCGACTCGCAGGACTTGACGCCCTCGGCGGTCTGCCGGGTGACCGCGATGGTCTCCTCCAGGGTCATGCCCTTGCCGAGGTTGGTGCCGAAGGTGTGGTTGCGGGAGAGCGGGGAGGAACAGGTGGCCACCAGGTCGCCGAGCCCGGCGAGCCCCGAGAAGGTCAGCGGGTCGGCGCCGAGGGCGATGCCGAGCCGCGCGGTCTCCGCGAGACCGCGCGTGATGAGCGAACCCTTGGCGTTGTCGCCGAGCCCCATGCCGTCGGCGATGCCCACGGCGAGGCCGATGACGTTCTTCACCGCGCCGCCCAGCTCGCACCCGACCACGTCGGTCTCGGTGTACGGCCGGAAGTACGGCGTGTGGCAGGCCGCCTGGAGCCGCCGGGCGACCGTCTCGTCGGTGCACGCGACCACGGCGGCGGCCGGCATGCGGGCCGCGATCTCCCGGGCCAGGTTGGGGCCGGTGACGACGGCGACCCGGTCCACGCCGACCTTGGTGACGTCCTCGATGACCTCGCTCATCCGCATGGTGGTGCCGAGTTCGACACCCTTCATGAGGGACACGAGGACCGTCTCGGGGGCGAGCAGCGGCGTCCACTCGGCGAGGTTGGCCCGCATGGTCTGGGACGGCACCGACAGAAACGTGAAGTCGGCGCCGGCGGCCGCCTCGGCGGGGTCGGTCGTGGCCCGCAGGTTCTCGGGGAGTTCCACGCCCGGCAGGTAGTCGGGGTTGGTACGCCCGGAGTTGATCGCCTCCGCCACCTCCGCACGCCGCGCCCACAGGGTGACCTCGCACCCCGCGTCGGCGAGCACCATCCCGAAGGCCGTACCCCACGAACCCGCGCTGAAGACCGCCGCCTTGGCAGGCTTGCTCACTTGCCGCTCTCCTCTTCCAGACCGCTCTGCGCACGCGTCCGGCGCCGCTGCTCGATCCGCACCTGGCGTGGATCGTAGGGCCTCTCGGGAGCCTTCTCGCCGCGGATCTCCTCGAGCTGGCGGGTGATGGCCGCCATGATGACCTCGGTCGCCTCCTTGAGGACGTCCTGGGTCATCTCCTCGTCGTAGAAGCGGGTGAGATCGACCGGCGGGCCCGCGAGCACGTGGTGCGTCTTGCGGGGCAGCAGGTTGGGCTTCTTCGCGTACGGCGGGAGCAGTTCGTTGGCGCCCCACTGCGCGACCGGGATCACCGGGCACCTGGTCTGCAGGGCGACCCGGGCGGCACCGGTCTTGGCGGTCATGGGCCACTGGTCCGGGTCGCGGGTGATCGTTCCCTCGGGGTAGAACGCGACGCACTCGCCGCGCTCCACGGCGTCGATCGCGGCCCGGAAGGCGCTGAGCGCGTCGGTGGACTCGCGGTAGACGGGGATCTGACCGGTGCCGCGCATCACGGCGCCGACGAATCCCTTCTTGAAAAGCCCGCTCTTCGCCAGGAATCGCGGAACACGGCCGCTGTTGTACTGATAGTGGGCGTAGGCGAAGGGGTCGACATGGGAATTGTGGTTCACCGCGGTGATAAATCCACCCTCGGCCGGAATGTTCTCCATTCCGCGCCAGTCCCGCTTGATCAGAACCACCAGCGGCGGTTTGGCGATCACCGCTGCGAGGCGATACCAGAAGCCGATTCTCCGGCGGGGCACGCGGACACCTTCCTCTAGGACTTCTTCCCGGTCAGGGATCGGGAAGAAGTGCGGCCCCGGCCCGCCGGTCTGTCGAGAACACCGTACGCCTCGGCATCGCGACCACCCCGTGAGCCCGGGTGACAATGAGGCAACAAGGGAGGGACGGTACGACTGTGCAGTGGACCCTGGTCATCCCCCTCAAGCCGCTGGCTCGGGCCAAGAGCAGGCTTGCGGACACCGCGGCGGACGGCCTGCGTCCGTCACTGGCGCTCGCCTTCGCCCAGGACACCGTCGCCGCGGCGCTGGCCTGCCAGGCCGTGAAGGATGTGGCGGTCGTCACGGACGACACGCTGGCCGGACGCGAACTGTCGGCGCTGGGCGCGCGCATCGTCCCCGACCCGCCGGGAAGCGGCCTGAACGCGGCGCTGCGGGCCGGTGCGGCAGCCGTCCGGGCAGCACGTCCGGAAAGCCCGGTGGCGGCCCTGAACGCCGACCTGCCGGCGGTCCGCCCGCTGGAATTGGCCCGGGTGCTCGATGCGGCCGCGGAATTCCCGCGCGCTTTTCTCCCGGACGCGGCGGCAATCGGCACCACCCTGCTGGCGGCGGCCCCCGGTCATGAATTGGCGCCCGCATTCGGCCCGGATTCCCGCGCCCGGCACGCCGCCTCGGGCGCCGAGGAGTTGCGGCTGGTGGGCGTGGACTCGGTACGCCAGGACGTGGACACCGGTGCCGACCTGCGCGCGGCCCTGGCACTGGGCGTGGGCCCCCGCACGGCCGCGGTGGCGGCGCGCCTGCTGATCCCGGACCAGTAGGCTGCGCTCATGCAGGCGACCGCATACACGTACGACCCAAAGACGCACAGCGGCCAGGTGCTGCTGGACGACGGGACGCCCGTGCCGTTCGACGGGGCGGCTTTCGAGGCGGGCGGACTGCGCCTGCTCAGGCCGGGGCAGAGGGTACGGATCGAGACCGAGGGAAGCGGAGACGACCTCTGCGTCACCCTGGTGACTCTTCAGACGTTCTGAGGCGAAGCCGACCCAGGGGCGCGGGGAACTGCGCGAGAAGCCCCACCGACCCACACCCGAAACACGACCCACCCTTCGAACACACCGCGGGCCGGACTCCCCAAGGGAATCCGGCCCGTCGCGTGAGTACCCCGACGCTGCCCGCGTCAGCGAGCCGCGGTCTTCTTGGCGACAGCCTTCCGCGCCGTCGACTTCTTGGCCGGCGCCTTCTTGGCGGTGACCTTCTTGGCCGGCGCCTTCTTGGCGGCGGTCTTCTTCGCCGTCGCCGTGGTCTTCTTGGCGGCGGTCTTCTTCGCCGCCGCCGTGGTCTTCTTCGCGGTGGCCGTGGTCTTCTTGGCCACCGTCTTCTTCGCCGTGGCCTTCTTCGCCACCGCCGTCGTCTTCTTGGCGGTGGTCTTCTTCGCCGCCGCCTTCTTGACCGTCGCCGAAGCGCCGCCGGTCAGGCTGCCCTTGGGCGCCTTCTTGACCGCGACCTCACCGCCGCGCGGCAGCTTCTTCGAGCCGCTCACCAGGTCCTTGAAGCCCTGACCGGCACGGAAGCGCGGCACGGAGGTCTTCTTGACCCGAACCCGCTCGCCCGTCTGGGGGTTGCGGGCGTAGCGGGCGGGGCGGTCCACCTTCTCGAAGGACCCGAAGCCGGTGACCGAGACCCGCTCACCCGCGACGACCGCGCGGACGATGGCGTCCAGGACATGGTCGACAGCCTCGGCGGCCTGCTGACGGCCGCCCATCTTGTCGGCAATCGCTTCTACGAGCTGCGCCTTGTTCACGTCTTCCCCTTCGGAGACATCGCCAGAACGAATGTGTTCAAGCTTTTTCGCACGTTAGGCAGATATATACCGCAAATCAAACACGAAACGGGCTTATCACCCTTGTGCCGCAACGGACTCGGTCGTCTCGGACGGTCCGGTCAGCGTTCTTCTTCGGGGAATCGGCCCCCGTCGAGGTCCGCGTTGAACCGTTCGAGCCGCCGCGCCGCGTCGGCCACGTCGTGTTTGGCCGCGGCCGTAATGACCAGCAGCTTCCGGGTCAGCGCCATCCGTACGCCCTCCGGGACTTGCAGTGCACGCACTTTTGTGTGCGCTTCCTTGAGTTGGCCCGCGACCGCCGCATAGAGCTGGAGTTGGCCGTCGTGTTCCATGCACAGATTGTGCCATCTGGGGCGAGTTGTCGCCTGCGCAGAGTGCAACTGCCGCCTCAAATGGCCTTCCGAGCACTTGCGGAAGCCACGGACACAGCACTCACGTACCCCGACAACATCCGCCCTAACGTGGGAAGTTGGCAAGACCTGCGACAACGCGAGCGCCCGTTCGGGTGCAGACATGGCTGTACCCCCAATCGTGGCGATCGGGGGTACAGGCGGGGTGTCGCGGTGGCTGAAACCAGCCGTATTCAGATGTGACGGTTCCCGCCCGAAGCGAGCTCCGGCTCAGACCTGGAGCGTCCGCGGCTTGTACGACGGACGCTTGGCCTCGTACGCGGCGATGTCGGCCTCGTTCCGGAGCGTGATGGAGATGTCGTCCAGGCCGTTCAGCAGCCGCCAGCGGGAGTTCTCGTCCAGCTCGAAGGAGGCGGTGACGCCCTCGGCGCGCACCTCGCGGGCCTCCAGGTCGACGGTGATCTCGGCCTGCGGGTCCTTCTCGGTGAGCTCCTGGAGCGCTTCCACGATCTTCTGGTCCAGGACCACCGTGAGCAGGCCGTTCTTCAGCGAGTTGCCCCGGAAGATGTCGGCGAAGCGAGAGGAGATCACGGTCTTGAAGCCGTAGTTCTGCAGCGCCCAGACGGCGTGCTCACGGGAGGAGCCGGTGCCGAAGTCGGGGCCGGCGACCAGGACGGTCGCACCCTGCCGCTCGGGGCGGTTGAGGATGAAGTTCCCGTCCTTGCGCCAGGCCTCGAACAGACCGTCCTCGAAGCCGTCCCGGGTCACCTTCTTGAGCCAGTGAGCAGGGATGATCTGGTCGGTGTCGACGTTGGAGCGGCGCAGCGGGACGGCCCGGCCGGTGTGCGTGGTGAATGCTTCCATGGCTGATCAGACTCCAGCGGGCGTACGAGCGTCGGACAGGTCGGCCGGGGAGGCCAGGTGGCCCAGGACGGCCGTGGCGGCGGCGACCTGCGGGGACACCAGGTGGGTACGGCCGCCCTTGCCCTGCCGGCCCTCGAAGTTGCGGTTCGAGGTGGACGCGGAGCGCTCGCCCGGGGCCAGCTGGTCGGGGTTCATGCCGAGGCACATCGAGCAGCCCGCGTGCCGCCATTCGGCGCCGGCGTCCTTGAAGACCACGTCCAGACCCTCGGAGACGGCCTGCAGTCCGACCCGCGCGGAGCCGGGGACGACCAGCATCCGTACGCCGTCGGCGACTTTGCGGTCCTTGAGGATGTCGGCGGCGGCGCGCAGGTCCTCGATCCGGCCGTTGGTGCAGGAGCCTACGAAGACGGTGTCCACGTTGATCGAGCGCAGCGGCTGGCCGGCCTCCAACCCCATGTACTCCAGGGCCTTTTCGGCGGCGAGGCGCTCCGAAGCGTCTTCGTACGAAGCCGGGTCGGGGACGTCCGCCGAAAGCGGCGCGCCCTGCCCCGGGTTGGTGCCCCAGGTGACGAACGGGGAGAGCGCGGCGGCGTCGATGTGGACCTCGGCGTCGAATTCGGCGTCCGCGTCCGTCTTCAGGGTCTTCCAGTACGCGACCGCCGCGTCCCAGTCCTCGCCCTCGGGGGCGTGGGCACGGCCCTTGAGGTACGCGAAGGTGGTCTCGTCGGGGGCGATCATGCCCGCGCGGGCGCCGGCCTCGATCGACATGTTGCAGATGGTCATCCGGGCCTCCATCGAGAGCTTCTCGATGGCCGGGCCGCGGTACTCCAGGATGTAGCCCTGGCCGCCGCCGGTACCGATCTTGGCGATGATCGCCAGGATCAGGTCCTTGGCGGTGACGCCGTCGGGCAGCTCGCCGTCGACCGTGATGGCCATGGTCTTCGGGCGGGCCAGCGGCAGCGTCTGGGTGGCCAGCACGTGCTCCACCTGGGAGGTGCCGATACCGAACGCCAGCGCGCCGAAGGCGCCGTGCGTGGAGGTGTGGGAGTCGCCGCAGACCACGGTCGTGCCCGGCTGCGTCAGGCCCAGCTGGGGGCCGACGACGTGCACGACGCCCTGCTCGACGTCGCCCAGCGGGTGCAGGCGCACCCCGAACTCGGCGCAGTTCTTGCGCAGCGTCTCCAGCTGGGCGCGGGAGACGGGGTCCGCGATGGGCTTGTCGATGTCGAGGGTCGGGGTGTTGTGGTCCTCGGTCGCGATGGTGAGGTCGAGGCGGCGCACCGGGCGGCCGTTCTGGCGCAGTCCGTCGAAGGCCTGCGGGCTGGTCACCTCGTGCAGCAGGTGCAGATCGATGAAGAGGAGGTCGGGCTCGCCCTCGGCGCGCCGGACGACGTGGTCGTCCCAGACCTTCTCCGCGAGTGTCCTACCCATCGCTTTCCCTCCGGCCGGCAGACGTGCACCGGCCCAACTAGAGATCTTGAGGAAGCGGCTGCCCGTGTACCGGGCCCCTGAAGTCGTGGTTCCGGGCGTCCGCCGCCGGGCCCGTTGGTCCGCGGGCCACTGTGTGATTCCAGGGTGGCGCGTTCCACGGAAAATTGAACTTGCGTTTCACAGAGTGAGACGTGAGTATCGTTGCATGGACAACAGTAGCGGCGTCGGCGTTCTGGACAAGGCGGCCCTTGTCCTCAGCGCTCTGGAGTCCGGTCCGGCCACCCTCGCGGGTCTGGTCGGGGCCACCGGACTGGCACGACCCACGGCCCACCGGCTTGCCGTGGCTCTGGAACACCACCGCATGGTGGCACGCGACATGCAGGGCCGTTTCATTCTCGGTCCGCGGCTCGCGGAGCTGGCCGCGGCGGCCGGCGAGGACCGCCTGCTCGCGACGGCGGGCCCGGTGCTCACGCATCTCCGTGACATCACCGGAGAGAGCGCGCAGCTGTACCGCCGCCAGGGCGACATGCGGATCTGCGTGGCGGCCGCCGAGCGGCTGTCCGGCCTTCGGGACACGGTCCCGGTCGGCTCGACGCTCACGATGAAGGCCGGCTCCTCGGCGCAGATCCTGATGGCCTGGGAGGAGCCGGAGCGGCTGCACCGCGGCCTCCAGGGCGCCCGCTTCACGGCGACGGCCCTCTCGGGCGTCCGGCGCCGCGGCTGGGCCCAGTCCATCGGGGAGCGGGAGCCGGGGGTCGCCTCGGTGTCGGCGCCGGTACGGGGGCCGTCCAACCGCGTGGTGGCGGCCGTCTCCGTCTCCGGCCCCATCGAGCGCCTGACCCGCCACCCCGGGCGCATGCACGCGCAGGCGGTCATCGACGCGGCGGCCCGCCTGTCGGAGGCCCTGCGCCGCACGGGCTGACGCCCCCGTGAGAGAGGCCGGCCTCAACGCCGCGGCAGGCCTCTCCCGACAGAAGTGCAACCCCCTGGGGGCGCGGGGAACTGCGCGACCAGCCATCTGCTGCCCGCACCCGCCCACCGACCGGAGCTCCCACGGCGCAGGATGTGGCACCACAGGCCGCCAGCCGTCCGCGACGCCGTCGCGGCTGTTCGCGCAGTTCCCCGCGCCCCTAGGGGGTTGCGCTCCCGGAGCGATGGGCGAACCGGTCCTTCGCGTAACGCCCCCGCTTCTCCACCGGCACGACACCGCTCGCCGCGCCCATCCCGAAGCGAGGCATGTCGAAGTAGATCGACTCGTACGCGCCCTCGGGCGCCACGTACGTCTCGTGCCACAGGCCCACATGGCCGCGGACCTTCCCCGCCCGCTCCTTGCGGTTCACGACGCTCCACATGCCGTGGTGGAGCATCTCCGGCGAACTCGCGTACGCGTACAGCTTCTCCTTCGACTCCCAGTACTGGACGACGTAGTACGTCCGCGGCGAGGCCGTCAGCAGGACGTGGCCGAGCAGCCCCCGGCCGGGGTCCCGCGCGAGCTCCTTCAGCATGCGGAACATCGAGAGCATGACCGGCACCCACTGGTGGACCGCCCAGAATCGGTTGACGCGCATGCCGATGAGCAGGACCACCGCGTCACCCTCGCGAGCAGCGGTCGTACGGCCGCGAATCGGTTTGGCGAACATGAGGAACGACACCCCCGGAACCCCGTCGGATAGCGTCACTATCCTTCTGACAATGTTTGGATAGTGGCACTTACCAAGGAGGGGCGCAAGACATGCGGCTTGCCCAGTTGAGCGAGCGCAGCGGGGTGTCCGCCGCGACGATCAAGTACTACCTGCGCGAAGGGCTGCTGCCGCCGGGCCGCCAGGTCAACGCCACGACCGCGGAGTACGACGAGGAGCACCTGCGGCGGCTGCGGCTGGTGCGCGCGATGATCCAGGTGGGACGGATCCCCGTGGCCACGGTCCGTGAGGTGCTCGGGCACGTCGACGACGACTCGCTGGGCCGCACGATCCGGGTGGGCGCCGCCCTGTGGGCGCTGCCGCAGGTGCCGGAGCCGGACGAGGACGACGCGTACGTACGGGCGGCGCACCGGGAGGCCGACGCCCTGCTGGACACCCTCGGCTGGGAGAACGCCAGACAGCTGACGACGATCTCGCCCGCGTACCGCCGGCTGGTGGTCGCGCTGGCCGCGTTCCGCCGGCTCGGCTACGACTGGGACGCCGAACTCCTCGTCACACGCGCGAGGTTGATGCACCAGGCAGCCGTCGCCGACCTGGACTTCCTGGAGACGCAGCCCTCGGAGGAGGAGAAGGTGGAGGCCGCGGTGGCCAGCGCGGTGCTGGTGGAGCCGATGCTCCAGGCGCTGCACCGACTGGCCCAGGAGGAGGAGTCGGCCCGGCGCTACGGCTTCGAGTAGGGGGCCGCGCCCCCGCCGCCGTACGCCACGACAAAGGCCCCTCGCCGAAGCGAAGGGCCTTCTGCGTGTACCCCCGACCGGATTCGAACCGGCGCTACCGCCTTGAGAGGGCGGCGTGCTAGGCCGCTACACAACGGGGGCGTGGATCTTGCGAGCGTTCAAAACCGCACCGCCGCAGATCCGAGCTGGTCTACCTGGACTCGAACCAAGACTAACTGAACCAGAATCAGTCGTGCTGCCAATTACACCATAGACCAAAGTGGTTTAGACCAGTTCGTACCCCCGACCGGATTCGAACCGGCGCTACCGCCTTGAGAGGGCGGCGTGCTAGGCCGCTACACAACGGGGGCCCTAGCGATCATCCGTGGATGATCTCCGTACCCCCGACCGGATTCGAACCGGCGCTACTGCCGTGAGAGGGCAGCGTGCTAGGCCGCTACACAACGGGGGCTTTGCAGATGAGCTCTGCGAGCTGGCCTACCTGGACTCGAACCAAGACTAACTGAACCAGAATCAGTCGTGCTGCCAATTACACCATAGGCCACTGGAACGCAAACCCCCGAGGGGATCTTGTTCTAGTTGTGCGCCTCCGGTTCCGGCCTTTCGGCCCGCTCTCCGGCGGCGCAGGAAGAACATTACCCGAAGGTGGACGGGGCTCCAAAACGGGTATCGGCGCGGAGGATCGCGGGAAGTTCGGCGAGGGAGGCGATCCGGTGCGGACCGACGGGTGCCGCGGCCGGTGCGGCGGCCGGTCCGTGACGGTCGATCCACACCGACAGCAGCCCGGCGTCGGCCGCGCCCCGCCCGTCGATCTCCGGGTGGTCGCCGACGTACGCGACCTCGTGCGGGGCGAGTTCCAGGGCCTCGCAGGCCGCCAGGAAGGCACCGGGCGCGGGCTTGGAGACGCCCAGTTCGGCGGCGCACAGGACGGCCTCGAAGCGCTCGTACACCCCGAGCGTGCGCAGCTTGCGGTCCTGGACGTGCAGGCTGGAGTTGGAGAGCACGGCGTGCCGGTAACCGGCCGCGAGGGCGTCCAGGGCGGGCAGGACGTCCGGGAAGAGGGTCCAGACGGCCTCGTAGTGCGTCAGGTAACGGCGGAACCAGTCGTCGGCCTCGGCATCGGTCAGCTCCGCCGCCAGGAACACCCGCACCCGGTCGCGGCGCTGGTCCTCGAAGGAGAGCTCACCCGCCGCGAACCGCGCCCACTGCTGGTCGGTGATCTCCCGCCACCGCACCAGCGCCGCCTCCGCGCTCCCCCAGCCGGCCAGCAGTCCCTCCGCCGCCAGATGGGCCCGCATGCCCTCGCGGTCGGCACTCGTGTAGTCGAAGAGGGTGTCGTCGACGTCCCACACCACGGCTCTGATCACCCTCACAGACTGGCACACTCGCGCCATGAGCGAGCACCGAGTCCAGTTCACCGTCGAGGCCCGCGCGGCGTACGACGGTATGCCCGGCGAGCGTCGAGCCCAGTTGGACAAGGCCGTGCGGATACTGGCGCGTGACCCCTTCCGCAGGACGGCGACCGCGCCGCTCGGGCCCGCCGAGCACCTGCGCCGGACATACGTGGCCCCCGGCATGAAGCTGGAGTACGTGGTCACGGACGCCATCGTGGTCGTCGTCGTCCTGGAGATCTTCGACGAGTTCACGTACCTGGTCGACGAGGCCGACGCCGTCTGACGCGAACGGGTGAGGGGCGGCACCCGGTGCTCCGGATGCCGCCCCTCACCTGTGTCCCGGCGTTACGCCGCCAGCTTCGCCAGTGCCGCGTCGATCCGGGCCAGCGTCTTCTCCTTGCCCAGGACCTCCAGGGACTCGAAGAGCGGCAGGCCGACCGTGCGGCCGGTGACGGCCACCCGGACCGGGGCCTGGGCCTTGCCGAGCTTGAGGCCGTGCGCCTCGCCGGCGGCCAGGACGGCCTCCTTCAGGGACTCCGGGGAGGTCCAGTCGGCGGACTCCAGCTTCTCGCGGGCCGTGGCCAGGAGGGCGTCGCTGCCCTCCTTCATCGCCTTGGTCCAGGAGGCCTCGTCCACGACCGGCTCCGCCAGGAACAGGAAGTCGACGTTGTCGGTGATCTCCGAGAGGACCTTCAGGCGGGTCTGGGCGTGCGGGGCGATCGCCTGCCACTTGGACTCGTCGAAGTCCGCCGGGGCCCAGGGGGCGAAGGGGGCCTTCAGCCAGGGCGCGCAGCGCTCCGTGAAGTCCTTCACGTCCAGCATGCGGATGTGGTCGGCGTTGATCGCCTCGCACTTCTTCAGGTCGAAGCGGGCCGGGTTGGGCTGGACGTCCGCGATGTCGAAGGCCGCGACCATCTCGTCGACCGAGAAGATGTCCTGGTCGGCGGAGAGCGACCAGCCCAGCAGGGAGAGGTAGTTGAGCAGGCCCTCGGGGAGGAAGCCGCGCTCGCGGTAGAGGTTGAGGGACGACTCCGGGTCGCGCTTCGACAGCTTCTTGTTGCCCTCGCCCATGACGTAGGGGAGGTGGCCGAAGGCGGGGGTCTGCTTGGCGAAGCCCAGCTCGGTCAGCGCCTTGTACAGGGCGATCTGGCGGGGGGTGGAGGAGAGCAGGTCCTCGCCGCGCAGGACGTGGGTGATCTCCATCAGGGCGTCGTCGACCGGGTTGACCAGCGTGTACAGCGGGGCGCCGTTGGCGCGGACGATGCCGTAGTCCGGGACGTTCTCCGCGGTGAAGGTCAGCTCGCCGCGGACCAGGTCGGTGAAGGTGATCGTCTCGTCGGGCATCCGGAAGCGGACGATGGGCGTACGGCCCTGGGCCCGGTACTCCTCGACCTGCTCGGGGGCGAGGTCGCGGCAGTGGCCGTCGTAGCCGGACGGCCTGCCGGCGGCGCGGGCGGCCTCGCGGCGGGTGTCCAGCTCCTCCTGGGAGCAGTAGCAGTGGTAGGCGTGACCGGCGTCCAGGAGCTTGGCGGCGACGTCCTGGTAGATGTCCATCCGCTGCGACTGGCGGTACGGCGCGTGCGGGCCGCCGACCTCAGGGCCCTCGTCCCAGTCGAAGCCCAGCCAGCGCATCGCGTCGAGCAGTTGGTGGTACGACTCCTCGGAGTCGCGGGCCGCGTCGGTGTCCTCGATGCGGAAGACCAGAGTGCCCTGGTGGTGCCGGGCGAACGCCCAGTTGAACAGGGCGGTGCGGACCAGGCCCACATGGGGGTTACCGGTGGGCGAGGGGCAGAAACGTACGCGGACGGGTGCGCTAGCCACGCTTGACAACCTTGTTGGTGAGAGTGCCGATGCCTTCGATGGTGACGGCGACCTCGTCGCCGACGCTGAGGGGGCCGACCCCTGCCGGGGTGCCGGTGAGGATGACGTCGCCGGGGAGCAGCGTCATGGCCTCGGTGATGTTGACGACCAGGTCCGCGATGGAGTGGATCATCTCGCTGGTCCGGCCGAGCTGGCGCTGTTCGCCGTTGACCGTGAGCTGGATCGTCAGGTCGGACGCGGTGGCGAGGTCCAGGTCCGTCTCCACCCAGGGCCCGAGCGGGCAGGCGGTGTCGAAGCCCTTGGCCCGGGCCCACTGCTTCTCGCGCCGCTGGACATCGCGGGCGGTGACGTCGTTGGCGCAGGTGTACCCGAGGATCACGTCCGCCACGCGTTCGCGGGGGACCTCGCGGCA
Source organism: Streptomyces fuscichromogenes (assembly GCF_014645815.1). Classification (GTDB taxonomy): domain Bacteria; phylum Actinomycetota; class Actinomycetes; order Streptomycetales; family Streptomycetaceae; genus Streptomyces; species Streptomyces fuscichromogenes. The sequence continues at coordinate 218,442 of NZ_BMML01000008.1, forward strand.
CATACGGCCGATGACCACGGCCAGTTCGGCCTCGTGGTGAAGGTCCTGGGAGAAGGACGGGTACTGGATCTCGTCGCCGGGGCCGATCACCGAGGTGGACGGCTTGAAGAAGGCGAAGGGGGCGTCCGGGACCTCGTTGCCCAGCTCCTCCGCGTGCTCCGCGTAGTTGCGGCCGTAGGCGACGACCTTGTTGGGGAGCACCGGCGGGAGCAGGCGTACCTTGCTGAGCGGGACCTTCGTACCGGAGAGCTCGAAGTCCGCGAACGGAATGCCCTTGATGATGTCGAGGACGAGTTCGTCCTGCTTGTCGCCCTCGACGGCGCCGAAGGCGACGTTCCCGTCGATGGAGAACCTGGCGATGCGCACGGGATCCTTGCGCCCCTCACTGAGCCGGCTGGAGTCTGACGCTCCAGGCTAACGCGGTAAGGGGCGGCCGCCGTGGAATAACCGGGTGACCGGGTGTGTGAGTGAAACGGCGGTCCTGACGCGTACTACTCGCCGACCGAGGTCCCGGCCGGGATCTCCATGAGGATCGTGCGCCGGGGGTTGGCGGTCTGGGCGGGGAGGTCGAGGGAGTGCTCGGGCAGTTCGGGGGTCTGGAGTTCCTCGGCGTCCTTGAGGTGGGCGAGGGTGGTGCGGCGGGGGTTGGCTATGTTGCGGAACAGCATCGTCGTCTTCACGGTTGCAGTGGACCCCGTCGTGTGTGGGTTGGCAGAGACGTCCCTCTTGTAAAGCGTCAGGCTAAACATCGAATTCCCGGCGGAAGCCGCCGGGAGGCTGTGATCCGCGTGTGAGTTTGCTCACGGAGCGAGGGTCAAAACGGTCATTTCCGGCGGACAACTCACCGCAACGAAACGGACATTGACCGACTGAAGCTGTCATTCCGCTCCTGATCATGGCGACTGGGACACGGTCCGGACGCCATCGACTGACAGGCATACGTCCGTTATGTACGCGATCGGCTTCCACATCTCGTAACGTGTCACTCACGCGCTGTCACGGAGGTCACAGCTCGGTCCACGGCCCTTGTTGGAGATCCGGCACTGTGCTGGAATTCCACGGAACCGCCGCAGGATCGAACCGGCGCGAAGAGGCGCACAGCAGCGCCGAGTGGCGGCGAGACAGGGGGAGCCAGCGCCGGTCACACTCACGACCATCAGGGGGCGTATTCAGGGCGCTCCCCGTACAACGCCGACACCGTGTCCTTCCGTTCCCGGAGGGGCGCCTGGTCCAGAGGTTGCGACGCTAGTGCAGGGACGTTTCAAGAGGGATGGCAGCGCTTCGGCAGAGCCGGAGGCGCACGGCGGGACCGACCGCGGTTCCTCGCCCCAGCACGCCCAGAACCCGGGCCCTGGTCCGGCTGCGGCCGGCGGTGGTGGTGACGGCGGTGAGCGCTCCGGGCGCCCCGCCGTGTCCGCGTCTTCGGGCCCCCAGCCGGCCGCCGGTCCGGCTCCGACCGCCAGGGCCGTACGAGGCCCGTCCAACCCGGGCTCGCGCATAGCCCTGCGCAACTGGCGTATCTCCACGCGCCTGGTGTCGCTGCTCGCGCTCCCCGTGGTGGCGGCGACGACGCTGGGCGCGGTGCGCATCAACCAGTCGCTCGACGACATCCAGCAGCTCGACAACATGCAGCTGCTGACGGACATGACCACGCAGGCGACCGAGCTGGCCACCGCGCTCCAGACCGAGCGCGACAAGACGGCCGGTCCGCTGGCGCACGGCGGGTCGCCCACGAACCCCGCGATCAAGGGTCTTGAGGACCAGACCGACCGGGCCCGCGACAACTTCCTCAACGCCTCCGAGGAAATCGACACCGCGAGCAAGAACGGTCAGCTCCAGGGCGTCCGCGACAGCCTCGTCGGTCTGGCCGGCCAGCTGGACGACCTGGCGAAGATCCGCAAGGACGCCTACCAGCAGAACGAGAACTCGACCCAGACGGTCGAGGCCTACCACCGGCTGATCACCCAGCTGATCGACCTGTCCCAGGACATGGCGCAGGCCTCCAGCAACCCGGAGATGATCCAGCGCACCCGCGCCCTGGCGGCGTTCTCCACCGCCAAGGAGTACGCGTCCGTACAGCGCGCCGTCATCGCCGCGGCCCTGCCCGCCAACGGCACGAGCCCCGGCGACCTCTCCGAGAACGACCGCCTCTACGGCGAGTCCGCCCAGGAGAGCGAGACCTCCGAGCTGACGATCTTCCGGAAGATCTACGCCGGCAACGCGGCCGACCTGCTCAGCCCGATCGACGGGAACAACCCGACGATCGAGGCGGCGGACACCTACGCCAAGCGTGCGCTCGGCGCCCAGAACGGTCTGAACGAGCTCAGCAAACGCTCCTACCTCGACTGGGTCGACGACAGCTCGACCAAGATCGACCAGATGAAGAAGATCGAGCACACGCTGCTCGAGGACATGGAGCAGAAGGCCCGCGAGCTGCGTGCCTCCTCCGAGCAGTCCGCGATCATCTCCGGTGCGCTGATCCTGCTGGTGCTCGGTGTGTCGCTGGTCGGCGCCTTCATCGTGGCCCGCTCCATGATCCGCTCGCTGCGCCGCCTCCAGGAGACCGCCACCAAGGTCGCCCAGGACCGCCTGCCCGAGCTGGTCAAGCAGCTGTCCGAGTCCGACCCGCAGGACGTCGACACGTCCGTGGAGTCGGTCGGTGTGCACTCCCGGGACGAGATCGGCCAGGTGGCCGCGGCCTTCGACGACGTGCACCGCGAGGCGGTCCGCCTCGCCGCCGAGCAGGCCCTGCTGCGGGGCAACGTCAACGCGATGTTCACCAACCTCTCGCGCCGCTCCCAGGGCCTCATCCAGCGTCAGCTCTCGCTCATCTCCGAACTGGAGTCCCGCGAGGCCGACCCGGACCAGCTGTCCTCCCTCTTCAAGCTCGACCACCTCGCGACGCGTATGCGCCGTAACGGTGAAAACCTTCTGGTCCTCGCCGGTGAAGAGCCCGGCCGCCGCTGGACCCGCCCGGTCCCGCTGGTCGACGTGCTCCGCGCCGCCGCCTCCGAGGTGGAGCAGTACGAGCGCATCGAGCTGGCCGCCGTGCCGACCACCGAAGTGGCCGGCCGCGTGGTCAACGACCTCGTGCACCTCCTCGCAGAGCTGCTGGAGAACGCCACCTCGTTCTCCTCTCCGCAGACCAAGGTCAAGGTCACCGGTCACGCGCTGCCCGACGGCCGGGTCCTGATCGAGATCCACGACACCGGTATCGGCCTCTCCCCCGAGGACCTCGCGGCGATCAACGAGCGGCTCGCCTCGCCGCCCACCGTGGACGTCTCCGTCTCCCGCCGCATGGGCCTCTTCGTGGTCGGCCGGCTGTCCCAGCGGCACGGCATCCGCATCCAGCTGCGCCCGTCCGACTCCGGTGGTACGACCGCGCTGGTCATGCTCCCGGTCGACGTCGCCCAGGGCGGCAAGAAGCCCGCTCCCGGCAAGCCCGGCGCCCCGGCGCCGACCGGCGGTCCGGCCGCCGCGCAGGCCGCGGCCGGTGCGGCCGCGGCCCGGCGGGGCAACGGCCAGGGCGGCGGTACCGGTTCGCTCGGCGCGGGTGCCCCCGCCCCGGCGCTCGGCGGTGCCGCCGGTTCGGCCGGCGGACGCGGTGGCGCCCTCGGTTCGGGCGCTCCCTCCGGTGGCGGACTGCTCGGTGCCGGTGCGGGTCCGCGCGGCCAGGTCGGCACCGGCCAGGGTCCCCGGGCCGCGCTGCCCGGCGCGGGTCCGAACGGCGGCCGTCCCGGCGGTGCGCCGGGCGGTGCGCGCGGCCAGCAGGGCCGGCCGAACAACGGTGGCGGTGCCTTCGGCGGCCAGGACGCGTTCGGCAACCCGCAGGACTCCTTCGGTGGCCAGGACGCCTTCGGCAACCGTGCCCCGGTCCCGCCGCAGCGCTCCGCGAACTCCTCCGACCAGGGCCGTCAGCCCCAGCTGCCGCCGCGCGGTGGCCCGCGGGCCGAACTGCCCGGCGGCAACCCGCCGGCGGGCCGGCCCAGCTGGAGCGACGAGAACGCCCAGCCGCCGCTCTCCCGTGCCTCGCTGGACACCCCGCGCGGCCACGACGAGCAGAACCCGACCCACACCGCGTCCATGCCCCGCATCGACGACCGGCAGGGCCTCGGCGCCACCTCGCAGATGCCGGCGATCCCGCAGGCTCCGGCGACCGGTGAGTTCCCGCGCCCGGACTTCAACACGCCGAACGGCGCGCAGAACAACGGCTCGTTCCCGCGGCCGGGCACGACCGGCCCGCAGGACACCGGCTCCTTCCCGCGCCCGAACGTGAACGGCCAGCACGACACCGGCTCGTTCCCCCGCCCGAACGTCAACGGTCAGCACGACACCGGTTCCTTCCCGCGGCCGAACGTCAACGGTCAACAGGACAACGGCCAGTTCGTCCGCTCCGACGTCTTCGGTACTCCGGCCGCTCCGCACAACGGCTCCCAGAACGGCTCCCAGAACACCGGGCAGTTCGCCGCGCCGCAGGCCTACGACAACGGCTCCACCGGCCAGTTCGCCGCGCCGTCCTACGACGGCGGCACCGGGCAGCACTCCCTGCCCGGTCAGCAGAACGGCTACCCGGCGGGCGGCCAGCACAGCACCGGCCAGTTCGAGCGCCCGGGGACCAACGGCCGCGGCATCGACTTCGGTGCGCCGCAGCGTCCGCCGGTCCCGGCCGCGCCGCCGGTCCGCCAGGAGCCGGAGGCGCTACCGCCGGCCACCGGCCCCGGTGACGGTCGCACCCCGCTGTACGACACGCTGGAGACCAACTGGTTCCACGGCGGCCAGCAGGAGCAGCAGCACCCGCAGAGCAGCAACGGCAACGGTTCGGCGGCGTCGATTCCGCCGGTCCCGCCGGTGCCCTCCCAGCCGCCGGCCCCCGCGGCCGCGGCCCCCCAGCGTCCCGCCCAGGCCGCCTGGCGCACCTCCCCGAACGACGACCTCGTCCGGCAGGCGGAGCGCGTCCGGCAGCCGGCGGCGGGCGGTGTCACCACCTCCGGTCTGCCGCGCCGGGTGCCCCGGGCGAACCTCGTCCCGGGCACGGCCCAGCAGCAACAGCACCACACCGGTCCGCAGGTCTCGCGTGCGCCTGATGACGTCCGCGGCCGGCTGACCAATCTCCGTCGGGGTATCGCGCAGGGCAGGCAGGCCGCACCCGGCCCGCAGACCGGCAGCTTCCCGAGCCCCACTCACCAGCAGGAGCGTTAGTTGAGTCCGATGAGCCAGGCGGCACAGAACCTCAACTGGTTGATCACCAACTTCGTGGACAACACCCCCGGGGTGTCCCACACCGTCGTCGTGTCCGCCGACGGTCTCCTTCTGGCGATGTCCGAAGGCTTCCCGCGTGACCGTGCCGACCAGCTGGCGGCCGTCGCGTCCGGTCTCACCTCGCTGACGGCCGGGGCCTCCCGGATCTTCGAGGGCGGCAACGTGGCGCAGACGGTGGTCGAGATGGAGCGCGGCTTTCTCTTCCTGATGTCCGTCTCCGACGGCTCGTCCCTCGCCGTGCTGGCCCACCCCGAGTGCGACATCGGTCTCGTCGGCTACGAGATGGCTCTGCTGGTCGACCGCGCGGGCGCTGTCCTCACGCCCGACCTGCGCGCCGAACTGCAAGGCAGTCTGCTCCACTGACCGCCAGGATCCAACCCACCTCACCAAATCACCGTCCGGCCGCCACATTCCCCCCACCGGCCACGTCCGACGGCACGACTGACCGACTTGCTGTCCCGCCCGGAGGAACGATGACCCCGCCCACCGCCTCTCATGATCCGTACGCGGAGCCGTACGGGGACGAGGGCGACCAGCCGCTGGTACGTCCTTACGCGATGACCGGCGGCCGGACCCGGCCGCGCTACCAGCTCGCCATCGAGGCGCTGATCAGCACGACGGCCGACCCGGCAGCGCTCATGGGGCTGCTCCCGGAGCACCAGCGCATCTGCCACCTGTGCCGCGAGGTGAAGTCGGTGGCCGAGGTCTCGGCACTGCTCGCCATGCCGCTGGGTGTGGCCCGGATCCTGGTGGCCGACCTCGCCGAGGCCGGCCTGGTCGCCATCCACCAGCCGGGCGGCGACGAGAACAACGGCGGCGCACCGGACGTGACGCTGCTCGAAAGGGTGCTCAGTGGACTTCGCAAGCTCTGACGGAGGCCGGGCCACCACCTCCGCGAAGATCGTGGTGGCGGGCGGCTTCGGCGTCGGCAAGACCACGTTCGTGGGAGCGGTCTCCGAGATCAACCCGCTGCGCACGGAGGCCGTGATGACGTCCGCCTCGGCGGGCATCGACGACCTGACCCACACCGGGGACAAGACCACCACCACGGTGGCCATGGACTTCGGCCGCATCACGCTCGACCAGGACCTGATCCTGTACCTGTTCGGCACACCCGGTCAGGACCGCTTCTGGTTCATGTGGGACGACCTGGTCAGGGGTGCCATCGGCGCGGTGGTGCTCGTGGACACCCGGCGCCTGGCCGACTGCTTCCCGGCGGTCGACTACTTCGAGAACAGCGGCCTGCCGTTCGTCATAGCCCTCAACGGCTTCGACGGACACCAGCCGTACACCCCCGAAGAGGTGCGCGAGGCGCTTCAGATCGGACCGGACGCACCGATCATCACGACCGACGCCCGGCATCGCGCCGATGCGAAGAGCGCGCTGATCACCTTGGTGGAGCACGCCCTCATGGCGCGCCTGCGGTAGCCAGGTCGTCGTAGACAAGTCCGTCATCATGTACGGCAGTTGCGGTACGGAAACCGGAGCCGACTGTGGCCTTTGACACGGTCGGCTCCGGTGTTCATAACGTTTCGGCAGAGGAATGCAGTGGTATCGCCACGCGTCGCGGTCAAGCGGTGCCGCTGCGCTCACAACGGCCCCGCCTTTTGGCGGGGCTCGCTCTTTATGACCGTTTTATCTGGGGCTTACATCGGCGCTCTCTGCCCCAATGGACTGTTTGGAAGTGCACCGGCCTACGTGCTGGAATGCCTGAACTGCCTATTAGTCAAAGACGTACTGAGTAGTGGTCTGAGACACACCGGGCTCTGAGAGACTGCGGCACGACGACAGGTGCCCGCCGCCGAGAGGTTGTTGGTCGAGTGAGGCGAAGCAAGAACGGTCCCGAGCCGTCGGCGCGGGGCAACTTCACCCCGCCGCCGCGCGCTGCGGCGCCCACCCCTGTGCCAGCCGCGGAACCACCGGCCGCGCCCGCGAAGAGCGGCGGCCGCCTCTCCCCGCGGAACTGGCGCGTGCCGACCAGGCTGAACGCGATCCTGCTCATACCCGTGGTCGTCGGCCTCATCATGGGCGGCTTCCAGGTGAAGAGCTCCATCGACACCTGGCAGGAGGCCCGGGACGCGGAGAACACCGCGCGCCTGGTCCGTGCCGCCCTCACCTACGGCGACGCCCTGTACAACGAGCGTGACGTCAGTGCGGCACCGCTGCTCCTGAACAAGGACAAGGCGACCGTCACCCAGGCCCGCGCCGCGACCGACAAGGCCGCCGACGCCTTCGACGCGGCCGCGCAGAACATGCCGCAGAAGCCGGGCCTGGAGCGCCGCCTGAAGCTGTTCCGCGAGGCGGAGCCCACCCTCACGAACCTGCGTGCCGCCGCGTACACCAGCAAGCTCGGCGGTGTGAAGACCGAAGAGGGTTACACCCTGGTCGCCCACCCGCTGATGGAGTTCGCCAACGAGCTCGGTCTGGGCACCGGAAACATCACCTCCTACGGCCGTACCGTCTACGCCATCGCGCTCACCAAGGCGTCCCTGTCGCTGGAGCGGTCGATCGGCATGCACCTGCTGGTCAAGCCCGGCCCGGACGCCGGCAACCTGGCCACCCAGCGGGTCGCCCTCTCCTCGTACGCGTACCTGGAGGGCATCGCCGTCGAGGAGTACGTCGGCGGTGGCACCGAGGCCGACGCGCAGAAGCTGACCGACCTCGAAAAGAAGATCAAGACCGACGGCGCGACGCTGGTCCAGCAGGCCAAGGCCAAGGACCCGAACTACGTGGCCCCGCCGACCAAGGACAACGCGATGGTCTCGGCGCTCGCGACGCTGCCGAACACCGACGCGAGCACCCGCCAGGCGCTGGCCGCCCAGGGCATCACCGCCGACAACTGGTGGACGGTCAACACCCTCAAGTACCAGGCCTACCGCACGATCGAGTCGGACATGGCCGACAAGGCGGTGAGCGAGGCCTCCGACATCGCCGACAACGCGAAGACGGACGCCTTCATCACCGGTGCCGCGGTCATGGTCGCGCTGCTCGCCGCGTTCATCCTGGCCGGCATGGTGGCCCGCCAGATGTCCCGCTCGATGCGCCAGCTGCGCAACGCCGCCTTCGGCATCGCCGAGCAGCGCCTGCCGATGCTGGTCGACCAGCTCTCCCGCACCGACCCCGGCCGGGTCGACACCCGGGTGGCCCCGATCCCGATCACCACGACCGACGAGATCGGCGAAGTCGCCCGCGCGTTCGACCAGGTCCACCGCGAGGCCGTCCGGCTCGCCGCCGAGCAGGCCCTCCTCCGGGGCAACATCAACGCGATCTTCACCAACCTCTCGCGCCGCAACCAGTCGCTGATCGAGGGCCAGCTGACCCTGATCACCGACCTGGAGAACAACGAGGCCGACCCGGACCAGCTGGAGAACCTCTTCCGCCTGGACCACCTCGCGACCCGTATGCGCCGCAACGGCGAGAACCTCCTGGTCCTCGCCGGCGAGGAGCCCGGCCGCCGCTGGGACCAGCCGGTCCCGCTGGTCGACGTGCTGCGCGCCGCCTCCTCCGAGGTGGAGCAGTACGAGCGCATCGAGCTCTCCGGCGTCCCGGAGGCCGAGATCCACGGCCGCGCGGTCACCGACCTCGTGCACCTGCTCGCCGAGCTCCTGGAGAACGCCACCACGTTCTCCTCCCCGCAGACCAAGGTCCGCGTCACCGCGACCCGTCTCCCCGACGGCCGTGTGATGATCGAGATCCACGACAAGGGCATCGGCCTCACCGCCGAGGACTTCGCGGACATCAACCACAAGCTGGCCAACCCGCCGACCGTGGACGCCGCGATCTCGCAGCGCATGGGCCTCTTCGTGGTCGGCCGGCTGTCCGACCGGCACGGCATCCGGGTCCAGCTGCGCCCCTCCGGCGAGCAGGCCGGCACCACCTCGCTGGTCATGCTGCCGGACGCGATCACCCACGGCGGTGGCGGCGAGCAGCCGCTGGAGCGCGACGAGTTCACGGTCTCGCAGATCATCCCGGAGCAGCAGTTCCAGGCCGAGAGCTTCAGCCAGCCGCAGCTCCAGCCGATGCGTACGGCGGCCGAACTCGGCTTCGACGACAGCCGCTACGTGGAGGTCCCCGACGACATCCGCGATCTGGACCCCGTAGGCCGCTCCCTGATGCGCGAGGAGCGCCGTGCGGCCCTGGAGGCCCAGGCGCAGCCCACGCAGGGCGCAGAGCTCCCGCAGGCCCCGCAGTCCCCCCAGGAGACCGCCGAGATCCCGGCGTACGTCGACGAGTTCGACAGCGGCGGCCAGGGCTACGGCACGAACGGTACGGGCTTCCAGGAGCAGCCTGCGGGCTTCGACGGACAGCCGGCATACCAGGAGCAGTCGCAGAGCACGTACGAAGAGCAGTACTACGCGCCGAACGGCGGCCTGCCGCAGAACGACACGTTCTCGACCGACACGTTCTCCGTGAACGGCGGTTACCCGGAGCCCGCCTACCAGCAGCCGGTCCAGGAGGAGCCCGCGACCGCGCAGGCCACCGCCGCGGAGGCGTTCCCGGCCTTCGGCGAGCAGCCCTACCAGGACGACTGGCCGCAGCAGGACGGTTACACGAACGGCTACCCGGCCCAGTACGCTCCGGAAGCGGAGGCGGCGCAGGCCGGTGACGTGGACGAGCGGAACCGCGTAGGCTTCGACCGTCCGGGAACGGCCCCCTCCGTCGGCCACCAGCTGACCGACGCGGGACTGCCTCGCCGGGGTTCCACCGGGGGCGCCACGGGCGGCTCGAACGGCACGGGTCCCGCGCACCGCGCGCCGGCCGCGGCCGCCGCCACCGCGCCGACGGCCTCGGCCCCGCAGCCGGGCGGCGACAACTCCTGGCGTTCGCAGAACGACGAGCGCTGGCAGCAGGCTTCGGCTCTGCGCAAACCCAAGGCGGGCGGGGTCACCTCCTCCGGTCTGCCGAGGCGGGTACCCAAGGCCAACCTGGTCGAGGGAGCCGCCGAGAGCACCCCTCAGGGAGGCCCACAGGTCTCCCGAGCCCCGGAGGACATCCGGGGCAGGCTGAGCAACCTGCGTCGCGGCGTCGAGCGCGGACGCAACGCAGGCAGTGAAACGAACGGCCAGGGCTTCGGTCCTGACAGCACCTACAACCAGGAGCGTTAGTGTGAGCCCGATGAGCCAGGCGGCACAGAACCTGAACTGGTTGATCACCAACTTCGTGGACAACACCCCGGGGGTGTCCCACACGGTGGTGGTCTCCGCCGACGGACTCCTTCTGGCGATGTCCGAAGGCTTCCCCCGCGACCGTGCCGACCAGCTCGCGGCCGTCGCTTCCGGCCTGACGTCCCTGACGGCCGGAGCCTCCCGGATCTTCGAGGGCGGCAGCGTGAACCAGACGGTTGTGGAGATGGAGCGGGGATTCCTGTTCATCATGTCCGTCTCCGACGGTTCCTCGCTCGCGGTCCTGGCCCACCCGGAGGCCGACATCGGCCTGATTGGGTACGAGATGGCCCTTTTGGTGGACCGCGCGGGCACGGTTCTTACCCCGGATCTGCGTCAGGAACTCCAAGGAAGCCTTCTCAACTAACAGTCAGACGGTGCGTTTTCGCGTCCCGGGGCCGTAAGGTTTCGGGACGCGGCTCCACAAGGATGGGTGCCCGGCACGGTCGGAGGAGGAGAGAAAGTGGCAACACCCCCAGGCGGTTCGAATAACGGCAACTGGTCGTACGGCCCCGCACAGGGCCAGGGCGACGGTTCCGCGAGCCGGTACAACTTCCCCTCCACGCCCAGCCACCGGCAGCCGTACGCACCGCAGGGTCCCGGCCCGTCGCCGTACGACCAGCCTCCGGCGCCGCGCATCCAGCCGGTACAGCCGCAGCGCCGCCCCGAGCCGTCCCCGGCTTCGGGGTCGAACAACCCCCTGGTGCGTCCGTACGCCATGACCGGTGGCCGGACCCGCCCGCGGTACCAGCTCGCCATCGAGGCGCTGGTGCACACCACCGCGCAGCCGCACCAGATGCAGGGCCAGCTGCCCGAGCATCAGCGGATCTGCAACCTCTGCCGGGAGATCAAGTCGGTGGCCGAGATCTCGGCCCTGCTGACCATCCCTCTCGGCGTGGCCAGGATCCTCGTCGCCGACTTGGCGGAGGCGGGCCTGGTCGCCATCCATCAGCCCGGCGGCGACGAGAGCGCCGGCGGCCAGCCAGACGTGACACTGCTCGAAAGGGTGCTCAGTGGACTTCGCAAGCTCTAGCGGCGGTCCTTCCCGCTCCACCACCTCTGCGAAGATCGTGGTGGCGGGCGGCTTCGGCGTGGGCAAGACCACGTTCGTCGGTGCCGTCTCGGAGATCAACCCGCTGCGCACAGAGGCCGTGATGACGTCCGCGTCGGCCGGCATCGACGACCTCACCCACACCGGGGACAAGACGACCACCACGGTCGCCATGGACTTCGGCCGCATCACCCTGGACCAGGACCTGATCCTGTACCTGTTCGGCACCCCCGGCCAGGACCGCTTCTGGTTCATGTGGGACGACCTGGTACGCGGCGCGATCGGCGCGATCGTCCTGGTCGACACCCGGCGTCTCGCCGACTGCTTCCCCGCGGTCGACTACTTCGAGAACAGCGGTCTGCCCTTCGTGGTCGCCCTCAACGGCTTCGACGGCAGCCAGCCGTACAACCCCGAAGAGGTCCGCGAGGCGCTCCAGATCGGACCGGACACGCCGATCATCACGACGGACGCGAGGCATCGTGCCGATGCGAAGTCGGCGCTGATCACGCTGGTCGAGCACGCGCTGATGGCTCGGCTGCGGTAGTTCGTCGACTGCCGGTGGTTCGTGGCTTGTCGCGCAGTTCCCCGCGCCCCTGAAGGGGCGCGTGCAGGGCCCCTTCTCCGAAGGGGCCCGAACTTTTTGCCACGACGCGTAGCTCCATCGCCTTGCACCCGCCGCAGCCCCGTTCTTTGTCCCGCCGCGACGGCGCTCGGCCCCGACGGCGGTTTCCGGCGGTGCCGAACCGGACCGCAGTCCTTGGCGCACACGGAGAAGGGCCCCTCTCAGGCAGAGGGGCCCTTCTCTTACGCGTGCTGTCGGCTGAGCGGCGCGGCCTAGCCGTGCCAGCTGTGCGGGGCGCGGAAGCCGTTCTCGCGCTCCAGGCGGCGCCAGCCGGCCTTGGCGCGGCCCCGGTGGGTCTGCTCGGTGTCGTCGGCGGTCGGCCGGGCGGCCGCGCGGGCCAGGAGGACCGCCGTTATGGCGGCGACTTCCTCCGGGTCGGCGTTGCCCTTCTCGACGCGGATATCAGGCACGTTCATGGGTGTCAGTCTCCGTGAGAGAGGTTTCCGCAGGATTACTGCGGGGGGTTGCCGTGCTTACGGGACGGCAGGTCGGCGTGCTTGCTCTGGAGCATCGCCAGCGACCTGGCGAGCACCTCGCGGGTCTCGGCCGGGTCGATGACGTCGTCGACCAGGCCGCGCTCGGCCGCGTAGTAGGGGTGCATGAGCTCGGACTTGTACTCCTTGACCATGCGGGCCCGCATGGCCTCGGGGTCCTCGGCGGTGGCGATCTGCCGACGGAAGATCACATTGGCGGCACCCTCGGCGCCCATGACCGCGATCTCGTTGGTCGGCCAGGCGTACGTGAGGTCGGCGCCGATCGACTGGGAGTCCATGACGATGTAGGCACCTCCGTACGCCTTGCGCAGGATCAGGGAGATCCGGGGCACGGTCGCGTTGCAGTAGGCGTAGAGGAGCTTCGCGCCGTGCCGGATGATCCCGCCGTGTTCCTGGTCGACACCGGGGAGGAAGCCCGGTACGTCCAGGAAGGTGACGATCGGAACATTGAAAGCGTCACACATCTGGACAAAGCGCGCAGCTTTTTCGCTCGCCTCGATGTCCAGGACGCCCGCCAGCACCTGCGGCTGGTTGGCGACGATGCCCACCACCTGGCCGTCGATCCGGGCCAGCGCGCAGATGATGTTCCGCGCCCAGCGCTCGTGGACCTCCAGGTACTCGCCGTCATCAACGATCTCCTCGATGACCTTGGCCATGTCGTACGGGCGGTTGCCGTCGGCCGGGACGAGGTCGAGGAGCACGTCACTGCGGCGGTCGGTCGGGTCCGTGGACTCGACGCGGGGCGGGTTCTCGCGGTTGTTCTGCGGGAGGAGGGAGAGGAGGTAGCGGACCTCCGCGATGCAGGTCTCCTCGTCGTCGTACGCGAAGTGGCAGACGCCGGAGGTCTCCGCGTGGACGTCGGCGCCGCCGAGCCCGTTCTGGGTGATCTCCTCGCCGGTGACCGCCTTCACGACGTCCGGGCCGGTGATGAACATCTGCGAGGTCTCGCGGACCATGAAGACGAAGTCGGTGAGGGCGGGGCTGTAGGCCGCGCCGCCCGCGCACGGGCCGAGCATCACGCTGATCTGCGGGATGACACCGGACGCCTTGGTGTTGCGCTGGAAGATGCCGCCGTAGCCGGCGAGGGCGCTGACGCCCTCCTGGATACGGGCGCCGGCGCCGTCGTTCAGGGAGACCAGCGGAGCCCCGGCCGCGATGGCCATGTCCATGATCTTGTGGATCTTGGTGGCGTGGGCCTCGCCCAGCGCGCCGCCGAAGATCCGGAAGTCATGGGCGTAGACGAAGACTGTACGACCCTCGACCGTGCCCCAGCCGGTGATGACACCGTCGGTGTACGGCTTCTTGGCCTCCAGGCCGAACCCGACCGCACGGTGCCGGCGCAGCTGCTCGACCTCCTGGAAGGAACCCGGGTCCAGGAGCAGCTCGATGCGCTCCCGGGCCGTCAGCTTGCCCTTGGCGCGCTGTGCCTCGGTCGCCTTCTCGCTGGGGCCCGCAACGGCCGCCGCACGGATCTCGTGCAGCTCGGCGACCCGCCCGCGCGCGTCCGTCGGTTCACCGGTGGGCTCGCCCGTCGTCTCTTCCAAAACGGTCATGTAGTGACCTTACGAAGGACACCAAGGAATGCGAGACGTCGACTCCGTACAGTCTCCGACGCGTTTTCCTGGAAGCACTGAACAGAACCAGAACCGCATGCAGCCGTTCCGACTGCTCAGGGGGTCTCGGCGTTGTAGAGGTGCCACAAAGACACCACTTGAGACGCGCCTCACATTCACCGGCGCCCCCTACCCCCCGCGGAGTGACACAGGACTCCGGACGGCGGTTCACCCACACAGAGCCTAGCCGTTCCCCCCGCGGGTCCCGGCCCCATATCGGGCGACACGAGGTTACGTTGAGTGAGGGCCACGACACGCGTACCGATGATGTTGAAGGTTGAATGGAATAGGTCTACGGTGTCTCTCGTTGAGTTCGTTGAACGTTAAACATCATGTCCGCGGCTTCGGCGTTCCCGCCTCCAAGTCGCGACCCGTCCCCCAAGGAGCACGTCATGGGCATCTTCGGCCGCAAGAACGACGAGACGACCCACGCCGGCGCGACCGCCGACACGGCCGCGCTGACCGGCGACTACACCATCGACCCGGCGCACAGCACGCTCGGCTTCGTGGCCCGCCACGCGATGGTCACCAACGTCAAGGGCAGCTTCCAGGAGTTCGAGGGCACCCTGCACCTGGACGGCGAGGACCCGTCGAAGTCCACCGCCTCGCTCGACATCAAGATGGACAGCATCACCACCGGCAGCCCCGACCGCGACGGTCACCTGAAGTCGGCCGACTTCTTCAAGATCGACGAGTTCCCGACGATGACCTTCCGCTCCACCGAGGCGGAGGCCCTCGGCGGCGAGGACTACCGCATCACCGGCGACCTCACGATCCTCGGTGTGACCAAGCCGGTCACCATCGACCTGGAGTTCAACGGCGCCGCCAAGGACCCCTTCGGCAACGAGCGCGTCGGCTTCGAGGGCAAGGCCGAGATCAAGCGCTCCGACTGGGGCGTCACCTGGAACGCGGCGCTGGAGACCGGCGGCGTCCTCGTCTCCGACAAGATCAAGCTGAACTTCGACATCTCGGCCATCAAGAACGCGTGAGCCCGCGGCGCCTGACCGCCGACCCTGATCACGCCCGCTGAGCGCCGCCCTCCACTCCCCTGAGGGCGGCGCTCGGCCATGTCCGGACCCGTCCGGCGGGTGTCCTGTCCTAGGGGTCGACGGACGGGTACCAGTCGCCCCTTCCCCGTGGGGTGAGGTCGAGGAGGTGCCAGACCGGCGTCAGCAGGTCGATGCCGCGCTCCCGGATGTCGCCGGCCATGCGCGGGTGGGCGGAGTAGGTGTGCCGGACCGTGCCGTCGCCGTCGCGGGTGAAGACGGAGACCGTCGAGTCCTGCGCGCCGTCTTCGTCCTCACTCCCCAGGTCGTACTTGAACGTGCTGTCACCACAGCTGAGCAGCCGCAGCCGGTGCCAGCCGCGGGCGCGGGCGTACTGCCGCAGGGCGGGCGGGTCGGCCGCCGCGGCGATGACGAGGTCGGCGTTGCGGGCCACGTGGTGGGCGATGCCGTCGTAGCCGTCGATCCACATCGTGCACATCGGGCAGGGGCTGGTCTGGAGCTTGCCGTACATGAAGTGGTAGACGATCAGCGGCCGTCCGGGACCGGAGAACAGCCCGCTCAGCGTGACCTCGCGGACCGGTGTGTCACCGGCGCCGAGGTCGCCGGGCCCTTCGAGGAAGACGTAGTCGTCGACGGCCGGCCCCGGCGGAAGAGCCCGCCGCAGCGCCGCGACCTCCTCCCGGCGGCGCATGAGCGCGATCTCGGCGAGCCGCAGCTCCTCACGGGCGGCGAGATACCCCTCGGACACCCCGGCCAGCCTGGTCTGCCGCACCATCGCGTCCTCCTGAGGTGGGGTCCCCCGATGGCGGTCCTTTCGAGTCTAGAACCGAGTCCTCGATCACTCCCCCTCGTAGAGGCGCGCCAGGTCGACCAGCACCACTTCTCCTCTGTCCGCCTCGGCCCAGAGGTCGTCGGTGAACCCGGCGCCGCTGTAGCAGGCGAGCCGAACCGCGGACGTGTCGACTCCGCGTGCGGCCAGCAGCGCGGTGACGTGCCGCAGCCGCTCCAGATGACCCAGCCCCATGGTCTGGTCCCACTTGGCCTCGCCCAGGGACAGCAGGACTCCGCTGTCCTGGCCGACGGCACCTCGGACGACCACGTCGATCTCGTGTCCGGTGCGCTCCGCCTGGTCCGGGACGGTCCCGTACGAGACATCGATCGGCATGCCTCCGAAAGTCTCCGGAGCGGCGAAGTGGGCGACCCATTCTCGGCAGATCTGTTCGAAGTGCGGCCCCACGACGGCGGAGAGGAACCGGGGGCGGGAGCTCTCCCAGACCTGCTCCGCCAAGCCCCGATCCAGCAGGGGGAGCTTGGGGCGGGAGATGGCGTGGTCAAAGGCGATGAGAGGTTCACCGACCCGGTAGACGCTGCGATTCCTGCGGAAGGCGTCCGCCTCCCGGCGTACCAGTCCGCAGTCCTGGAGGACGGTGAGCGGATGGGTGATGTCACTGGTGGGCCGCTCCAGACAGCCGGCGATCCGTCCCGCCGTGGCGTTGCCGGACGCGAGCGCCGCGAGGACGGAGGGGTACAGGGCCCGATCCCGCAGGTCGGACTCGTCCGCCAGCAGATAGCGGGCCTCACGGTAGAGCGGAGAGCGGGGAGAGAGCGCGGTGCGGCAGACCCAGGCGTCGAAGTCGGCCAGGTCGGCCGGGGTGTCGTCGCGTACGAACTCCCTCCGATAGACAGGAGTTCCGCCGACGACGCTGTGGACGAGAAGCGCGAGCCGGTGATCCTCGATGTTCCAGAAGGCGGCGGCCTCGCGGAAGTCGAGCGGATGGACGACGAGTTCGAGACCGGCACGGCCACGGAGCGGGGACGTGCCGCTGAGCAGCTTGCCCATGAAGGAGAGGGAGCTTCCGCAGAGGAGGAGCCGAGTCCGGGACTCCAGTCGCTCCGGCCGCCGGGGGCCGTACGCCACCTGGACGATCGAAGGCAGCGAGGGGGTCGCTCGGGCGAGGTACGGAAACTCGTCGATGACGACGGGGAGCGGCCGCTCCTTCCCTAGGGCGAGGAGTGCGTCGACCGCCTGTTCCCAGCGGTCGAACCGCATGGGCGCGACACTGCCGCCGTACTGGCCGAGCTCCTCGCCGAAACGGCGCAGCGACTCGGCCTCCGTCGCCTCGTACGCGCAGAAGTAGAACCCCCCGGCGGCCCGAGCGAGCGAGTCGAGAAGGAAGGACTTTCCCTGACGGCGCCGCCCGGAGACGACGGCAAGTTTCAGGAAGTACGTTTCCCGGAAGTACGTTTCCCCTAACGAGCCTCGACCGATCCGGTCACGGACAGCGGCGGGCCTCGGGCACCATAGTTCGAAAGCAACGCCGCGTGGGAGACGAACGGACAGGCCGGTGGACAGCGGGGATCACATCGACTTCCGGGGAAGTACGTTTTACGGGGACGTGATCGGTGCGGATCACCGGCCTGCCACCCCCTCACCGACCGCACTGTCCACCCTGCCGCCGCCCCCAGCGGCATTCACCGGCCGTGAGGTCGAGGTCACGGAGTTGTCGAGGGCCCTCTCTGCCGATTCCGACGAGGTCGCCGAGTCCGTCGTTGTCTCCGCCGTCGCCGGGCTGGGTGGTGTCGGCAAGACCGCACTCGCCCTGCATGTGGCGCACGCGGCGCGAGGGCAGGGACGATTTCCCGGCGGCGCTCTCTTCCTCGACCTGCGGGGATACGACGAGGTACCCGTGACGGCCGATCAGGCGGTGCTGTCATTGCTGCGGGCGCTCGGGGTCGGAGACAGGGAGCTGCCGCCGACGGCCGATGAGCAGTACGCCCGTTCCCCCGCCACCTGGACCGCCTTCCTCGGGTGTACAGCGAAGTGACCGCGCCGGCCAAGAGCTCGCGCACATAGGCGGTATGAAGGTCGATCCGACCCGCCCCGTCGGTCAGCGGCCGATCTTGTCCAGTTCGGTGAGGTCCTCGTCGGAGAGCGGGAGTCCCGCGCCCACGACGTTCTCGCGCAGGTGTGCCGCCGACGAGGTGCCCGGGATCAGCAGGATGTTCGGGGACCGCCGCAGCAGCCAGGCCAGGGCGACCGACATGGGCGCCGCTCCCAGTCGGCCGGCCACGGCCGTGAGCGCCGAGGACTGCAGCGGGCTGAAGCCGCCGAGGGGGAAGAAGGGCACGTAGGCGATGTGCTGCTCGGCGAGCTCGTCGATCAGCTCGTCGTCCTGGCGGTGGGCGAGGTTGTACATGTTCTTCACGCACACGATCGGCGCGATCGCCCGCGCCTCGGCGACCTGTTCCGCCGTCGCGTTGCTCACCCCGAGGTGCCGGATCAGACCCTGCTGCCGGAGTTCGACCAGCGTCTCGAACGCCTCCGCGAGCGAACCGGTCACGGGGCCCTGAGCGTCGCCGAGCCGCAGGTTGACCACGTCCAGGGTTTCGAGGCCGAGGGTGTCCAGGTTCTCCCGGACGGCGCGGCGCAGCTGTTCGGGCCGCCGGGCCGGGGGCCAGCCGCCCTGCTGGTCCCGGGTCGCGCCGACCTTGGTCACGATGTGCAGCGCATCGCGGTACGGGTGCAGCGCTTCGCGGATCAGCCGGTTGGTGATGTGCGGCCCGTAGGCGTCGGCGGTGTCGATATGGGTGATGCCGAGGCCGACGGCCTCGCGGAGGACGGCGAGTGCGCCGTCGGGGTCGGCCGGCGGGCCCATCACCCAGGGGCCGGCGAGCTGCATCGCGCCGTAGCCGAATCGGGTGACGGTCAGGTCGCCCAGGGTCCAGGTGCCGCCGGGAAGCGAGGCGGAGGGGGTGCTCATGGTGTGCCTTTCATGCCGAGCCAGGAGACGGTGCCCGATGGCGCCTTGCACCACTATTGGTGCGCAGCTTCCTGATATGAAGTAGGCACTTCGGAGTGGGTAAGGCACCCGCGGGTGGGAGGAGCGGTCCATGGCGACGACGACGGCGGCCCAGCGGCGGGCACAGGCCAAGGCGGAGTACGACGCCTTCCTGGCGGCCTGCCCCAGCCACAAGCTGCTCGACCGGCTCTCCGACAAATGGGTCACGCTGATCCTGGCCGCGCTCGGCAGCGACAGCCCGCACCGGCCGGGCGCCGGCTGCGCCGGCGAGCCCAGGTCGATGCGCTACTCGGAGCTGCTGCGCCTGCTGGCCGGCGTCAGTCAGAAGATGCTCACCCAGACCCTGCGCTCCCTGGAACGCGACGGTCTGCTCACCCGCACCGTGACGCCGACCGTGCCGGTCACGGTCACCTACGAGTTGACCGGCCTCGGCCTGTCACTGCACGAGATGATGCGCGGCCTCAAGGCCTGGGCCGAGACGCACATGGACGATGTCCTCGCCCACCGCGAGACCTACGACGCCCGCGCCACCTGAACCAGGAGGGCGGGCGGCTATGTGCGCGCGCCCAGAGCGTCGCTCGGCCGCGCCTCGGGAGGTGCGCTCGGACTCCGGCGGGGCACCGGCAGCAGCCACCACGCCGACGCCACCGCCAGAACCGCGCCCACCGCGATGGCCGCGAGGCGGGTCGGGAGCAGGGACTGCGCGTTCTGGCCGAAGTAGCCGAGGAGCAGGGAGAGGGCCGTGGTCATGCCGGCCGCCCAGTACGCGTAGTTGAGGGGCCGCAGCCACAGGGCGACGGCGAGGACCGCGAACATCAGGGCCACGGCGGTGTGGCCCGTGACGCCCGCCGCCGCCACCCCCGTCGCCAGGAGGGTGCCCACGCACGCCCCGGCCAGGCGTTCGATCCCCTTGCGCAGGACGTCGGTCCGGCCCCGGTTGCCGCTCGCCGCGACGTACGCGGTCAGGACGGCCCACGGCCAGTGGTCGTCGAAGAGGAGGCGGCCCAGCACGAAGGCGGTCGCGATGGCCGCCGCCATCTGCACGGCCATCCGGGTGCTGGGGCGTGGGTGGAGGCGGGAGCGGCGCGGCGGCGGCTCGGGGGCCGGGGCCGCGCGCCAGGGGCCGTAGTGGTCGCCCAGGGCCTGCACCAGCCACACCGAGCAGCACGCCATGAACCCGATCAGCGCGGACCAGCCCCAGGTCACCAGCCCGCTCTGGGCCTCGGCCGGCAGTGCGGGTCCGGGGACCACCAGCAGGGCCACCAGGGGGAGGGCCATCAGTGTGCCCGCCTTGGTGGCGGCCGGGCCGTAGCGGCGGATCCAGATCGCCAGTGTCATCCCGGCCGTGAAGACGGCCGCGCCCGCCGTGTAGTGCGCGGCGAGCAGCCGGCCGACGAAGATCGAGGCGGCGGCGGTCACGGGCAGCAGCACCAGCGCCGTCAGCCGTCGGCGGGTGTCGGCGGTGCGCTGGGTCGAGGCGAGGGTGAGGGTGAGGGCGATCGCGAGGACGAGTACGTCGGTGTGCAGCCCGGCGGCCCCCTCCAGTGCCAGCGCGGCTCCCCAGGAGAGCAGCACGGCCGTCATCGTCAGCGCGGCTTCGTACGCGTTGCGTATGAGTTTTGGGGTCACCGAACCGAGGTTACGGGCTAGCGGCTGCGATTAGTAGTAAGTAATAGCGTACGATCTGGCTCATGGAACACCTCGCCGAAGCCGCCCGTATCCGTCGTGCCGTCCTCCTGTTCAACCGTCGGCTGCGGCAGGAACGCGGGGACGGGAGCCTCAGTGCCAACCAGCTGACGGTGCTCGGCCATCTGTACCGGCACGGGCCGTCCACGCCCGGCGAGGTCGCGGCCGCCGAGCGGCAGCGGCCGCAGTCGCTGACCCGGGTCTTCGCGGAGCTGGAGGCGGAGGGGCTGGTCGGACGGGCTCCGGACCCGACCGACCGGCGGCAGTCGGTGCTGAGCCTGACCGCGGACGGGCGGCGGGCGCTGGAGGACGACATGGCTCAGCGGGACGCCTGGCTGGCCGGGGCGTTCGGGTCGCTCGGCGAGACCGAGCGCGGGGTGCTGCTGCTCGCCGCCGGTGTGCTGGAGCGGCTGGGAGCCGCGCGCTGAGCGCTCCCCGGAGGTGCCGCGGCATGCCGTCGGTCGGCCGCGGCGCCGCCGTGGCCGGTGTCAGAAACCGCCGCCGAAGTCCCCGCTGTCGCCGCCCCCGCCACCGAAGTCCCCGCCCCCGCCGAAATCTCCGCCGCCGAAGGATCCGAAGTCCCCGGGGTCGAAGTCCGCGCCCGAGACGTCGCCGCCCTGGTGGCCGCCGGTGTCGAAGCCGCCGAAGTCGCCGTATCCGGTGCCGTAGTCGGCCGCGTAGGCGGGGGCGGACATCCAGCCGCCCAGGGCGGTGCCGAGCAGGAGGCCGGGGAGGATGCCGCCGCCGAAGTAGCCGCCCGCCCAGGGGCCGTAGGCCGGGCCCGCGTCCCAGTAGGGGCGGCGGCCGTGGTCCGTGTCGACCTCCCGGATCGCGGGGTCGCGGCCGTCGGCGAGGCGGGTGGCGTCGGCCTGGCAGACCGGCACCTCGCGGGGCGCGCCGCCGGGCGGGGTCCAGGTGGCGTCCGTGACCGAGGGGCCGTGCCGGGGGTCGAAGAAGCAGGGCGGGCGGCGCTCGGGGAGCGGGCGGCCCTCGCGGCGGGCGGCCAGCCGGGCGAGCGAGAACCGGCCGTCCTCCAGGGCCTCGGTGACCGTCCGCACGTCCTCCGGTCTGCGGGCGTCCGCCATGTACTGCTTCGCCTGGTCGTAGGCGTTCAGCGCCCGCTCGTAGTCGGCGCGCATCGCGTCGTCCGCGCCCGGCTCGGCCGGGTGGAATTCGAGGCGGTCCAGTTCCTCGCCGAACGCGGTGATGTCCTCGTCGACGACCACCCGGAGCCGGTCCAGGGCGGCCCGCTGCTCCTCCGCGTGCCGCCGGCGGTTGCGGCGGACCAGTGCGTACGCGCCCGCTCCGCCGGCCACGACCACGGCTCCGATCGTGATCAGCGCCGTGCCGGAGACTCCCGAGCCGCCCGAGCCGCTGCCGCCGCCCCAGCTCGCCGGCGCCCTGCCGCCCATGTTGGCCAGGGCGCGGTCGGTGAAGTCGGTCAGCTGGGCCTTGGCGCTCTCGCCCTGGACGCTGGTGACCAGGTTCCGCACGGCCGTCCGGGAGAGCACCGAGGAGTCGGCGCGGGCGTCGAAGCGGTCGCCGAGGCGGATCGCGTAGAGGCCGATGACGCCGGTGGCGGTGCGCAGGTCCGTGAAGAGGTTCCGGGTGGGGTAGCCGGCGGGCAGGACGGCGACGAACACCGGTTTGCCGGCGTCCTTGATCTGCCGGGCCAGTGCGTCGGCGTCGGCCGTGGAGAGCTGGGCGGTGGCGGCCGGGTCGACGTACACCGGGTTCTTGCGGAGGGCGTCGGCGATCGCCGAGACGCCGGTGGCCGCGCCGGCCCGCGGGGCGAGCGCGGTCAGCGCGACCAGTGCCAGCGCGCAGGCCAGGAGCAGCAGCCCCGGGAGGCTTCGGGTGGTCCGTCGCACCGCGTTCATGCTTCGAAACTACCCCGAAGCCCCCCGGGAGCGCGGTCCCTCTACGCCGCCCGGTACGCCTGCGTCAGCTTCTGCACCGCCGCCGCGTACCTGCCGGTGAGCAGCAGGTGGTCGGCGTCGGCGAAGGGCTTGGCGACGGCGGCCGTGATCGACTGCCCGATCCTCGCCTGGACCAGCAGCCGCGCCTCGCCGACCAGTTTCCGGCCGGCCGCGTCGGCGCCCGCCCGTTCGGCCGCCCCGGCCGCCGTGCCGAGCGCCTTCAGGGTGGCCTCGCCGCCCTTGGGGGCCCTGGTCAGGGTGGTCAGGCCCCAGCCGTAGGGATACTGCGGGTCGTACGACGCGTCACCCACGTTGATCGGCAGCTGCGTCTCGGACCTCGGCCAGGTGACCGGGAGCCGGCCGGTGAAGCCCTTCCTGCCGTAGAGCACGTCGGCCACGCCGTCGCCCTCGGTGCCCGGCAGCCAGGACGCCACCAGGGCGTCGATCTCGCCGAGCCGGTCGCCGATCAGCTGCGGGCGTCCGGAGACGATCAGCACCGCGCACTTCATGGCCGCGCACACCTTGTCCACGGCGGCCTGGTCGGCGGGGGTCAGGGTGAGGTCGTTGCCGTTGCCGACGTCTCCGACGCCCTCGGCGTACGGGGTCTCGCCGACCACGACCACACCCACGTCGTAGCCGCTCGTCGGCGCCGAGGCGTCCTGCGAGTAGGTGACGTCTCCCCCGGCGTTCCTCATGCCCTGGAGGATGGTGGTGCCGGTGGTGTGGGTGCCGGACTGGCCCTGCCAGGTGATCGTCCAGCCGCCGGTCTGGTTGCCGAGGTCGTCTGCGTCGGACCCGGCGACGTACACCTTCTCCGACTTCTTCAGGGGCAGGACGCCGCCCGAGTTCTTCAGCAGCACCTGCGACTCGGCGGCCGCCTGCCGGGCGACGGCCCGGTGCGCGGTGGAGCCGATCTTCGATGCGCCGCCGGTGTCGGCGTACGGGTGCTCGAAGAGGCCCAGTTCGAACTTCTGGGTGAGGATCCGGGAGACCGCGTCGTCGATGCGCCGCTCGCTGACGCCGCCCGCCTCGACCTGGTCGGTCAGGGACGCCGTGAAGTCCTTGTAGCCGTACGGGACCATCATCATGTCGACGCCCGCGTCGACGGCCGTGCGCACGTGGGTGGCGTAGTCGCCGGGGAGCTGGTCCATGGCGTTCCAGTCGCTGATCACGAAGCCCTGGAAGCCCATCTGCCCCTTGAGCACACCGGTGATCATGTCGGTGCGGGCGTGCATCTTCACCGGGCCCTGGCCGTCGCCGACGATGTCCAGGGAGGAGTAGGAGGGCATGACGGTGCCGATGCCCCGGTCGACGGCGGTCCGGAACGGCGCCAGGTGGATCGCCTCCAGCTGCTGCCGGGTGACCGTGGTGACGCCCTGGTCCACGGTGTACGTCCCGGTCGTGGACGAGCCGTACGCGGTGCCGCCGTCGCCGACGAAGTGCTTGGCGGTGGCCAGGACCTTGTCGTCGTCCTTGAGGTCACGTCCGTCCGCGCGGCCCTGGAGGCCCTGGATGACGGTCTCCATGGACTGCACCAGGGCCGGGTCCTCGCCGAAGGACTCGTAGGAGCGGCCCCAGCGTTCGTCGCGGCTGACGCAGAGGCAGGGTGCGAAGTCCCAGGGGATGCCGGTGGCGCGGACCTCGGCGGCGGTCACCGCGCCGGTCTTCTCGGCCAGTTGCGGGTCGCGGGTGGCGCCGATGCCGATGTTGTGCGGCATGATCGTGGCGCCGGCCAGGTTGTTGTGGCCGTGCACCGCGTCGACGCCGTAGATCAGCGGGATCTGGTACCGGGTCGCCTGCGCCCGGAGCTGGAACGAGTCGATCATCTGCGCCCAGGCCGCGGCCGTGTTGGGCGTGGGGGTCGAGCCGCCGCCGGAGAGCAGGGAGCCGAGGTCGTACGCGGTGACGTCACCGCCGGTGCCCACGGCTCCGCGCTCGGCCTGGGTCATCTGGCCGACCTTCTCCGCCAGGGACATCCGGGAGAGGAGATCGGCGACCCGCTTGCGCACCGGCAACCTGCTGTCCAGGTACGGCAGTCCGTGCGCGTCGATGACGACCTGGGGAGTCTCGGCAGGGGCCTTGGCGCCGGTGACCGTGAGCTTCACCGGGATGGTCTCCGCCGATTCCGCCGAACGGTCCTTCAGCGTGGGCACCTTGATGGTCCGCGTGGTCCCGGAGGCGGTGCCCGCGGGGAAGGTGAGGGTGCCGGAGACCGCCTGGTAGTCCTTGCCGGCCTCGGCGGTCCCGCCCGTCGTCTCGTAGGCGACGGTGACCGGGTCGTCGGTCGGGGCGGAGCCGGTGGTCGCGAGGGTCACCTGCACGGTCGCCGTGGAGCCCTCCCTGACCGGGTAGACGGCCGCGTCCGTGCTGACGGAGGCGCGCAGCGTCTGGTCGGCCTTGCCGTACAGCTCCACGTCGTCCATGGCGAAGCGGCCCGGCGCACCGACCGGGAGGGTGACCGCGTAGCCCCACATCCGGGTCAGGCCGAGGACGTGGTCGATGCCGCCGACGGGCTGGTAGTCGGTCCGGTAGACGAAGTCCGAGAACGGGATCTCGATCTGCTTCCAGCCGGTGAAGTCGTCGGTGAAGGACGTCGTCCACAGCTCCGAGGCCTCGCCGTTCGCGCCGCCGTCCTTGATCTCGAAGGCGGTCTTCCTGCCGTTGTCCTGGCCGTCCCACCAGAAGCGGATGCCCTTGTGGGCCGACCAGTCGTGGGCGGGTTCGGTGGCGGCGAAGTCGTGGGTGAAGCCGCCGTAGCCGCTGATGTCGTACGTCCCCGAGAGGACCTTGGCGCCCTCGGGGGCGTCGGCGCGGTCGGCGAACCGGAGCGTGGGCGGGTCGTCGCTGTCGCTCCCCCAGGTGAAGATGCCGTCGGCCGGCTGGGAGGCGAAGGGGACCTCGCCCTCGAAACGGTCGACGGGGACGGGGGCCGGGTCGTCGGCGGCGGCCGGATGGGCGGCGGCCAGCGGCAGCAGGCCGGTCAACAGGGCGGCGGAGGCGAGCAGGGCGGTTCTTCGCATGACCTTCCCTCAACTCTCTGATCCGTCTCATGGCTTATTTCACCTCGTGAGTTAAAGGGCGACCCGTCGGCCCGTCAAGACTCCTCACAGCCCGGGACCTCGCACCGCCCGACTTTGCCCGGATCCTGCGTCCCTGGCCGTACGGTGCGCGCTGGGCAGGGAGATCCTCAAGACGACGGTCAGCGGGCGCGGTGCCCGACTACGAGCCGGGGACCTCGCCGCCCTGCAGCCCGGCCGGGTCCGGGCCGACGGCCGGACGACGAGCCTCGGCGAGTTCGAGGAGCTCGCCGAGGACTCCTGCTGAGGACACCTGCGCCGAGGACTACTCCGCCGGTTCCACGCCCGCGCGCAGCAGGCCGTACGTGTACGCGTCCTCCAGGGCCTGCCAGGAGGCGGCGATGACGTTCTCCGCGACGCCGACCGTGGACCACTCGGCGCTGCCGTCGGAGGTGGAGATCAGGACCCGGGTGGTGGACTCGGTGCCGTGCTTGCCCTCCAGGATGCGGACCTTGTAGTCGACCAGGTCCAGCTTGGCGAGCTGCGGGTAGATCTTTTCGAGGCCCACGCGCAGGGCCCGGTCGAGGGCGTTGACCGGGCCGTTGCCCTCGGCCGTGGCCACGATGCGCTCGCTCTTGGCCCAGAGTTTGACGGTGGCCTCGTTGGCGTGGGTGCCGTCGGGGCGGTCCTCGACGATGGCCCGCCAGGACTCGACGCGGAAGTACGAACGCGGTTTGCCCTCGACCTCGGCGCGCAGCAGGAGCTCGAAGGAGGCGTCGGCGGCCTCGTAGGTGTAGCCCCGCAGCTCGCGCTCCTTGACCCGCTCGACGACCCGGCCGACCAGTTCGCGGTCGCCGCCGAGGTCGACGCCGAGTTCCCTGCCCTTGAGTTCGATCGAGGCGCGGCCGGCCATGTCGGAGACCAGCATGCGCATGGTGTTGCCGACGAGGGCCGGGTCGGTGTGCTGGTAGAGGTCGGGGTCGACCTTGATGGCGGAGGCGTGCAGGCCGGCCTTGTGCGCGAAGGCGGAGACACCCACATAGGGCTGGTGGGTGGAGGGCGTGAGGTTGACGACCTCGGCGATGGCGTGCGAGATGCGGGTCATCTCGCGCAGCCGGCCCTCCGGCAGCACCTTCTTGCCGTACTTCAGCTCCAGCGCGGCGACCACCGGGAACAGGTTGGCGTTGCCGACCCGCTCGCCGTAGCCGTTCGCCGTGCACTGGACGTGGGTGGCGCCCGCGTCGACGGCGGCGAGGGTGTTGGCGACCGCGCAGCCGGTGTCGTCCTGGGCGTGGATGCCGAGCCGGGCGCCGGTGTCGGTGAGGACGGTGGAGACGACGGCGTTGACCTGGGCGGGGAGCATGCCGCCGTTGGTGTCGCAGAGGATGACGACGTCCGCGCCGGCCTCGGAGGCGGCCCGGACGACCGCCTTCGCGTACTCGGGGTTGGCGCGGTAGCCGTCGAAGAAGTGCTCGCAGTCGACGAAGACCCGGCGGCCCTGGTCCTTCAGGAAGGACACCGTGTCGCGGACCATCTCCAGGTTCTCGTCGAGGGTGGTGCGCAGCGCCAGCTCGACATGCCGGTCGTGGGACTTGGCGACCAGTGTGATCACCGGGGCGCCGGACTCCAGCAGCGCCCTGACCTGGGGGTCCTCCGCCGCCTTGGCCTTCGCCCGACGGGTGGCGCCGAAGGCGACCAGCTGGGCGTGCTTGAAGTCGATCTCCTGCTGGGCGCGGGCGAAGAACTCGGTGTCCCGGGGATTGGCACCCGGCCAGCCGCCCTCGATGAAGCCCACGCCGAAGTCGTCCAGGTGCCGGGCGATGGCCAGCTTGTCCGCGACGGTGAGGTTGATGCCCTCGCGCTGCGCGCCGTCGCGCAGCGTGGTGTCGAAGACGTGGAACGAGTCGTTCAGCTCGTTGGTTTCCGTCTCGGTCATGGTCCCTAGGCTCCTGATGTCTTGTCTCGGTCGTACCGGAATGACCGGCTCCACCGTCCCTCCATGGTCCCTCGCGCCTCGCCGTCCGGCTGAAGGTGGGCCGGAAAACGAAAAAACCCCTCGCGGGTGCGAGAGGTCTGCGCGCGGGTCGAGGACGACGATGGCCACCCGTACCTGGTCGTACGTGGTGGTCACTGCGGACCGGCGCGCCTGCTGCCAATAATCGTGGCGAACGAGAGCACGGAGGCAGTCTGGCACAGCCTCGCCCCCGGCTCACTCACCGTCTCAGGATGCGGTCGTCACGGACGGTGACATACGCCACAGGCGTGACGGCCCACTACTGCAGCTGCCTTACGGACGCGGTACGCGGCTCACCCGTCCGTGCGCAGGTCCGTCTCCAGGAACTCCCGCACATGGCCGAGGACCTGTGCCCGGTCCGTGCCGCGCAGGCCGATCGCCACGTGGATGGAGAAGCCGTCGAGCAGGGCGCGCAGGCGGGCGGCGAACCGGTCGGGGTCGACGGGCCGGAACTCGCCGCGCGAGATGCCCTCCGCGAGCAGCGCCACCAGGTCGCGGTGCCAGGCGCCCTCGATGGCGGCCTGCCGGTCGCGGGCCGCCTCGTCGGCGTTCTGCGAGCGGTTCCAGACCTCCAGCCAGAGCGTCCAGTGCGGGTCGCGGTGCCCGTCGGGGACGTACAGGTCGACGTAGGCGTCGAGGCGCTCGCGGGCGGTGCCGCGCCCGGTGAGCAGCCGGCCGCGCTCGGCACCCAGCCGGCCCTCGCTCCACTCCAGGGCCTGGAGCAGCAGTTCGTCCTTGGAGTGGAAGTAGTAGAGGAGATGACCGCTGCTCATCCCGACCTCGCGGCCGAGCGCGGCCATGGTGAGCTTCTCGAGACCCCGCTCGGCGATCATCGTCATGGCGGCGGCGAGCACGTCCTCGCGGGGCGGGGCCTGTCTGCGCCCACCGGCCATCTGCGGCTCCTCGAACTCGGACTAGATCCTCGGCTGCTGTTGCGTGATGCAGTGGATACCGCCCCCGCCGGAGAAGATCGTACGGGCGTCCACCAGCGTCACCGTCCGCTCGGGGAACAGGCGCCGGAAGATCCCGGCGGCGGTCTCGTCGCGCGGGTCGTCGAAGCCGCACAGCACGACCCCGCCGTTGCAGAGGTAGTGGTTGATGTAGGAGTAGTCGGCCCAGTGGCCGTCGGCCTCCAGGGCGGTCGGGGCCGGCACCTCGACGACCTCCAGTGCCCGGCCGCGGGCGTCGGCCTGGGACCGCAGCAGGCCGATGACCTCCTTGGACACCTCGTGGTCGGGGTGCGCGGGGTCCGGCTGGGAGTGCGCGACCACGACTCCCGGGCGGGCGAAGGCGGCCACGATGTCGACGTGCCCGAGGGTGCCGAAGCCGTACGGGGGATAGTCGCCGGTGAGGCCGCGGGGCAGCCATATCGCCTTGCGGGTGCCGAGCATCCCGTGGATCTCCGCCTCGACCTCCTCCTTCGTCCAGCCCGGATTGCGCTCGGGGCCCAGCTGTACGGTCTCGGTGAGCAGGACGGTGCCCTCGCCGTCGACGTGGATCGCACCGCCCTCGTTCACCAGCTCCGAGGCGTACGTCCGGGCGCCCGCGAGGTCCGCGACCTGCGCGGCGATCTTCGCGTCGTGCTCCCAGCGGGCCCAGTGCTGGGCGCCCCAGCCGTTGAACGTCCAGTCCACTGCGGCCAGTTCACGACCGTCGGTGAGGAAGGTGGGGCCGATGTCCCGCATCCAGGCGTCGTCGAGATCCCGCTCGACGGTGTCGACGCCGGGGCCGAGCAGCGTCTGCGCCTGCGCCGACTGGCCGGGGCCGCACACCACCGTCACCGGTTCGAACCGGAGGATCGTGCGGGCCACCGAGGCCCAGGCCATCCGGGCGGCGAGGAGATCGTCGGGGTCGTCGAAGGTGGGGTTGGGGCCCGGCCACGCCATCCAGGTGCGCTCATGCGGGGTCCACTCGGCGGGCATCCGGAAACCGTCGGAGGCAGCAGACATGGGTGATCCTTACAGGCTGTGACATTTACAGGAAATACAGGCGGTTGAGGGAGACGGAGTCGGCGGGTTCGGAGCGCAGCGGCTCCCCGTCCAGGGTGACCAGGCCGGTGCGCGCGTCCACGTCGACCGCTCCGGTACGGGTGTTGAGCCGCAGGTCGGCCGGGCCGATGCCGCGGGTGCCGCGGACGGCGACCCGGCGGCGCCGGGTGGGCATGGTGTCATGGCCCTGGTCGAGGGCGGCCTGGGCGACGAACGCCACCGAGATGTCGGCGGGGGTGGCGCCGTGCGCCCCGAACTGCGGTCCCAGGACGAGGGGTTCGCAGGTGTCGGTGGCCGCGCCCGGATCGCCGGTGACGCCGAACGCCGGGAAGCCCGCCTTCAGCACCAGCTGCGGCTTGGCCCCGAAGTACTCCGGCGCCCACAGCACGATGTCGGCGAGCTTGCCGACCTCGATGGAGCCGACCTCGTGCGCGAGGCCGTGCGCGAGGGCGGGGTTGATGGTCAGCTTCGCCAGGTAGCGCAGCACACGCTCGTTGTCGTGGCCGTCGTCCGGGGCGCCGAGCTCGGCCTTCATCTTGCCGGCCATGGCGAAGGTACGGCGGAAGGTCTCCCCCGCCCGGCCCATGCCCTGCGCGTCGGACGAGGTGATGCCGATCGCGCCCAGGTCGTGCAGCACGTCCTCGGCGCCCATGGTCCCGGCGCGGATGCGGTCGCGGGCCATGGCGGCGTCGCCGGGCAGGTCGGTCTTCAGGTCGTGGACGGAGACGATCATCCCGTAGTGCTCGGCGACCGCGTCCCGGCCGAACGGCAGGGTGGGGTTGGTGGAGGAGCCGATGACGTGGGGGACACCGGCCATCTTCAGGACGTTGGGTACGTGCCCGCCGCCGCAGCCCTCGATGTGGAAGGCGTGGATGGTGCGGCCCTCCAGCACGCGGAGGGTGTCCTCCACCGACAGGCACTCGTTCAACCCGTCGCTGTGCAGGGCGACTTGGACGTCGTGCTCCTCGGCGACCCGCAACGCCGTGTCCAGCGCCCGGGTATGGGCGCCCATGTCCTCGTGCACCTTGAAGCCGGAGGCGCCCCCCTCGGCGAGCGCCTCGACCAGCGGGGCCGGGTGCGAGGACGAACCCCGCCCGAGGAAGCCGATGTTGACCGGCCAGGCGTCGAAGGCGTTGAACGCGTGCCGCAGCGCCCAGGGCGAGTTGACCCCGACGCCCCACACCGGCCCGAACTCCTGGCCGATGATGGTGGTGACTCCGGAGGCCAGCGAGGCCTCCATGATGCGCGGCGACAGCAGATGGACATGGGTGTCGACGGCCCCGGCGGTGGCGATGAGCCCCTCGCCGGACACGATCGAGGTCCCGGTGCCGACCACGACGTCGACCCCGTCGAGGGTGTCGGGGTTCCCGGCCCGCCCGATCGAGCAGATCCGCCCCTCGCGGATGCCGACGGAGACCTTGCGGATCCCCAGCACGGCGTCGATCACGACGACATTGCTGATCACGACGTCACAGGTGTCGCGGACGGCGGCGGCCTTGAGGTGCAGCCCGTCCCTGGCCGTCTTGCCGAAACCGGCCAGGAACTCGTCGCCGTAGCGCTGGGAGTCGTCCTCGACGCGGATCACGAGCCCCGAGTCGCCGAGGCGGACGCGGTCACCGGCCCGGGGGCCGTGGGTGGCCGCGTACTCGTGCGGGGTGAGGCGGCGGGCCTCGGCGGGGTGTCCTCCGGGACGGCTCATCGCTCGGCCTCCTCGGCCTCTCGTACACCCAGGTATCCGCAGGCGGCGGCGCGGCGCAGCGCCTCCTCGCGGGCGCCGGGCGCGTCCAGCGGCCCGTCGACGAGCCCGGCGAAGCCGATGGCGACCCGGTCGCCGCCGATCGGCACCAGGCCCACCTCCAGCGAGTCCCCCGGCCCGAACCGCACGGACGAACCGGCGGGCACGGCGAGCCGCAGACCATAGGCGGCGGCGCGGTCGAAGTCGAGGCGCGGGTTGGCCTCGAAGAAGTGGAAGTGCGAGGTGACGGAGACGGGCACGGTCGCGGTGTTGGTGACCCGGAGCCGTACGACGGGCTCCGGATCGGTGTGCTCGGGCCCCGGCAGCAGCGCGCCCGGCGCGCCCTCGCCCAGCCCGCCGCCCCCGATCGGGTCGGTGACGACGGCCAGCCTCGACCCGTCGTCGAAGACGGCCTCGACGTGCACCTCGGTGACGATGTCGGCGACTCCGGGCAGTACGTCGGCCGGGCCGAGGACCGAGCGGGCCGCCTCGACGGCCTCGGCGAGCCGTCGGCCGTCCCGGGCGGCCTCGCAGACGGTGTCCGCGATCAGCGCCGTGGCCTCCGGCACGTTGAGCCTGAGGCCGCGGGCACGGCGGGCACGGGCCAGCTCGGCGGCTCCGAAGAGCAGCAGCCGGTCACGTTCGGTGGGGGTCAGCCGCATGTCTTTCCCTTCACTTAGATCGTCACTCTAACGACAGATGTCCGTGATCGGAAGCCTTGACGACTGGCGCGCCATGACTCACATCGAATGCCGTTCTAAATGCGTTGCCATGCGAGGGTGACCAGCCAGGCCGACAGAACAGCGCCGAGCCGACACCATCCCGGACGGGGAACGCACCAGCGGGCCCAAGGACCTGGTCTCGGTCCTGGGCGGGGTGGACTGCGGCTTCCTGTTGTCGGGGACGGTCGGCGGGCTGGTGTACCTGCTTCTCACGTGGAATCGGGCAGACTCGGCCCGCCCGATGTCCGACGACGTCGAGGACGAGGCCGTTCAGGCCGGAGGGGGGTCTGGGGGCGCAGCCTCCGGAAGGACCCTCACCCCGGCTCCAGCCCCGGCAGGAACCGGCTCGCCCCGAACGCCGGCTTCAGGTCCGTGAACCACGTCGCCCCCTCGTCGTACGCGGCGAAGAAGGGACGGCCGACCAGGCCGGGGTCACGCGCCTGGATCAGGTGCAGCGCGAAGACCTTCTCCCCGGCCACCTCGGCGACGCCGTCCACGCAGACCTTGCCCGGCATCGCCGACATCACCGGACCCCGGACCGTACGGGCGAGCCCGGAGACCCGGGCGTAGGCGTCCCGGAACACGGCATGGCCCCGGGCCAGCGGCACCCCGAAGTAGCCCTGTGGGCCGGTGTCCCGCTCCACGAACTGGTAGTACGGCACCGCACCGAGCGTGGTCGTGGTCTCCCACAGCTCGGCCCAGGCGTCCGCGCTGTCGTTGATCCCGGCCACCAGCGGCCCCTGGCAGCGGATCACGGCCCCGCTGTCCCGCACGCGCCGCATCGCCTCCCGCACGACGGGCGGCCGCAGCTCCTGCGGGTGGGTGAAGTGGGCCATCAGGGCCAGCTGCCGGCCGCTCGCCACCACCTCCTCGAAGAGGCGCAGCAGATCGTCGGCGTCCCGGTCGGTGGTGAAACGGTACGGCCAGAAGGCGAGCGACTTGGTGCCGACGCGGATCGAGCGGACGGTGTCGATCCGCAGCAACGGCTCGACATAGCGGCGCAGCACCGCCGTGCTCATCACCAGCGGGTCGCCGCCCGTGACCAGGACGCTGCTGACCTCCGGGTGGGCCGTCAGATAGGCGCTGGTGGCCGCGATGTCGTCGGTCGCGATGCGCAGGTCCGCCTCGCCGACGAACTGCGGCCAGCGGAAGCAGTAGGTGCAGTAGGCGTGGCAGGTCTGGCCCTGGCGCGGGAAGACCAGCACCGTCTCCGGGTACTTGTGCTGGAGGCCGGTCAGCCGCCGCCCCTCGTGCACGGGCACGTTGGCGTCGAGCTGGCCGGAGGGGTGCGGGTTGAGCCGCATCCGGATCTCGTGCGCGGCCCGCTGGACCTCGGCCCGCGGCGCGTCCCCGGCCAGCAGGCCGGCCATCCGGCGGACGTCGGGCGCGGGCAGCATCCCCGACTGCGGGAAGGTCAGCCGGAAGACCGGGTCCGCGGGCACCGCCGACCAGTCGATCAGCTCGTCGACGACATACGCGTTGGTCCGGAACGGCAGGACCGAGGAGACCGCCCGCAGCGCCAGCCGCTGATCGTCCGTCAGGGAGACACGCCGGAGCAGACCGTCCAGGTCACGGGGCGTGAAGGCGCGAAAGCGGGGGTGGTGCGCTGAGCTCATCTGTGGCGGGGCCCTCTGTTCATTCCGCGACCAGGACCGTGGACGGCCGCAACTCAACGAAGGCGGCCGCCTGCGCATCGTACTTCTCCCCGAAGTGGTGGATGAGCCGCCGCTGCAGCTCGCTCTCGTCGTCGACGACGATGACCTCGTGCGCGCCGGACCCGTTCAGCGCGTCGCTGTAGGCACTGAGTTGGTCGAGCCGGCGGCGGGCCAGGTAGGTGACGAGGTCGGGGGCGGCGACGTACAGGCGGTCGTCGAGGAAGACGAAGCGGCAGACGAACTCCCGTCGCCCGTCCGTGGCGTCCACGAGGGTGACGGGCAGCCGGGTGAAACGTTCCATCGGCTTGCCCTGCTGCCACAGTTCGTCGAAGCGCTGCTCCACGAAGGTGCCCAGCGGGGAGCGGACCGCGACCTCCAGCTGGACGCCCTCGCCGGAGAGCCGGCCGACGGTCAGGAAGGAGACCAGGCAGCGCTCGTCCCAGCGGTAGAGGGTGACCCCGGGGGAGGTGGAGCACAGCCGCACCTCCAGGAGTTCCCGGGAGGTGGCGTCCAGGCGGCGGGCGAAGCCCTCCAGGGTGCGCAGGTTGCGCATGATGTCGCGGCGGATGTCGGCGCTCTGCTCGCCCAGTTCGCGGCCGCGCAGGATGACCGCGAGGGAGTCGGGGTCCAGGAGCAGGATCTGCACCCGGGCGCCGCTCGCGGTGGCGGATCTGACGCCCCGGAAGAGACGCTCGGAGAACTGCGGTCCGAACAGGTTGGAGAAGGTGTCCAGGACCTTCACGCTGGAGGTCGAGCCGTACACCTGCGCGGCGAACCACTCGTAGTCCAGCCGGGTGTGCTCGCGGACCCGGCCCTCCTGAGCCCGGGAGATCAGCGGGCCGATGACGAACACGGTGACGACCACGCCGACGATGTCGGTGCCGAGGTTGAGGGCGAGGTTCTGCCCGTAGTTGTCCATGGTCGAGGCCCGCCAGAGCAGCACAGCCGCGACGGCGGTGAGCAGGGCGAGCACGGTGAGGCTCTGCGGGCGGCGCGGGGTGCGTAAGGTGCGCATCAGCCGGCGCAGCCGTGGCATCGGCGATCGTCCGCTCATGCGTGCTCCCTCCCCCGTGGAATCAGGAGATACCCGCACGGGGGAGGCGATACGCGTCGAACGGGCAGCCGAAGATCGGCCGCCGGTACGGCAGTACGGCAGCCGGTACGACTGCCGTACGACTGCCGGTTCGGCTCGGGGGGGGTCAGCCGAGCTGGTGCATCCAGCCGTGCTTGTCCTCGGTCTTGCCGCGCTGGATGTCGAGGAGTGCCTCGCGGAGCCTGAGGGTGACCTCGCCCGGCTCGCCGCCCGACTGCTGCCACTCGGCGTTCGTGCGCTTGACGGTGCCGACCGGGGTGATCACCGCGGCGGTGCCGCAGGCGAAGACCTCGGTGAGGGTGCCGTTCTCCGAGTCGCGCTGCCACTGCTCGATGGAGACGCGGGCCTCCTCGGACGCGTAGCCGAGGTCGCGGGCGACGGTGAGGAGGCTGTCGCGGGTGACGCCTTCGAGGATCGAGCCGGTCAGGGTCGGGGTGACGATCCTGTCGCCGTACACGAAGTACAGGTTCATGCCGCCGAGCTCCTCGACCCACTTGTGCTCGACCGCGTCGAGGTAGCAGACCTGGTCGCAGCCCTGGGCCGCCGCCTCGGCCTGGGCGAGCAGGGAGGCCGCGTAGTTGCCGCCGGTCTTGGCGTCGCCCATGCCGCCGGGGACGGCGCGGACGCGGTCCTCGGAGGCCCAGATGGAGACCGGCCTGACGCCGCCGGGGAAGTAGGCGCCGGCCGGGGAGGCGATGACCAGGAAGAGGTACTCGTTGGCCGGCTTGACGCCCAGCCCCACCTCGGTGGCGATCATGAAGGGGCGCAGGTAGAGGGACTCCTCGCCGCCGTGCGCCGGGACCCAGTCCCGGTCCTGCCGGACCAGGACGTCACAGGCCTCGATGAAGGTCTCCACCGGCAGCTCGGGCATGGCGAGGCGGCGGGCGGAACGCTGGAAGCGCCTGGCGTTCTGGTCGGGGCGGAAGGTGGCCACCGAGCCGTCGGGGCGGCGGTAGGCCTTCAGGCCCTCGAAGATCTCCTGGGCGTAGTGCAGGACGTTGGTGGCGGGGTCGAGGGGGATCGGCGCGTACGGGACGAGCTGACCGTCGTGCCAGCCGCGGCCCTCGGTCCACTTGATCATGACCATGTGGTCGGTGAAGTGGCGGCCGAATCCGGGACTGGCCAGGATCGCCTCGCGCTCGGCGGCGGCGAGCGGGTGCGCGGACGGCTTGAGCTCGATCGTGGGCGTCGTCATGAGATAGGTGTCCTTCACCGGTTGTAGTGATGGGGCCGCGCTCACACCCTTGTCATAGGACGTCCGAGCATTCCCTCATCCCGCGGCTCCGCGTTCGATTATCGCGCGGTGGCCGGGGTGGAAGGAATCGGGGTGAATGCGGACCCGGGGTTGATGGTGGCACCCGGCGGGAGGCATGCGGAAGCCGCCGGGTGCGTGTGCGACCCGGCGGCTTCGAAGTGCGGTGCGGAAGCTCGGCGGGTCAGCCGGCTACTCGTACGGCGAGCGCGTCGCCGATCTCCGAGGTGGAGCGGGCGGGCTTGCCCTGGCGCTCGGTGAGGTCGGCGGTGACGGCCTCCTCGACACGGGCGGCCTCGGCCTCGTAGCCGAGGTGGCGCAGCAGAAGGGCGACGGACAGGACCGTGGCGGTGGGGTCGGCCTTGCCCTGGCCGGCGATGTCCGGCGCGGAACCGTGCACCGGCTCGAACATCGACGGGAACTCGCCGGAGGGGTTGATGTTCCCGCTGGCCGCGACGCCGATGCCGCCGGAGACGGCCGCGGCGAGGTCGGTGATGATGTCGCCGAACAGGTTGTCGGTGACGATGACGTCGAACCGGCCCGGGTCGGTGACCAGGTAGATCGTGGCCGCGTCGACGTGGATGTAGTCCGTCGCGACCTCGGGGAAGTCCGCGGAGACCTTGTTGAAGATGTTCGTCCACAGGTGCCCGGCGAAGGTCAGCACGTTGTTCTTGTGGACCAGCGTGAGCTTCTTGCGCGGGCGGGCCTGGGCGCGGGCGAAGGCGTCCCGGACGACGCGCTCGACACCGAAGGCCGTGTTCACGGAGACCTCGGTGGCGACCTCGTGCTCGGTGCCCTTGCGGATGGTGCCGCCGTTGCCGGTGTACGGGCCCTCGGTGCCCTCGCGGACCACGACGAAGTCGATCTCCGGCTCGCCCGCCAGCGGGGTCGCGACACCGGGGAGGAGCTTCGACGGGCGCAGGTTGACATGGTGGTCGAAGGCGAAGCGGAGCTTGAGCAGGAAGCCGCGCTCCAGCACCCCGGAGGGGACGCTCGGGTCGCCGATCGCGCCCAGCAGGATGACGTCGTGCTGCTTCAGCGCGTCGAGGTCGGCGTCGGTGAGGGTCTCACCGGTGGCGTGGTAACGCTTGGCGCCGAAGTCGTACTCCTTGGTCTCCAGCTTCACGTCCTCGGGGAGGACGGCGGAGAGGACCTTGAGGCCTTCGGCCACGACTTCCTGCCCGATGCCGTCACCGGGGATCACTGCGAGATCGATGCTGCGAGACATGCCCGGCACC
The DNA here is from genome assembly GCF_014645815.1 of Streptomyces fuscichromogenes. Taxonomy (GTDB): domain Bacteria; phylum Actinomycetota; class Actinomycetes; order Streptomycetales; family Streptomycetaceae; genus Streptomyces; species Streptomyces fuscichromogenes. The sequence goes on from NZ_BMML01000008.1 coordinate 255,769, forward strand.
CTACCCCTCGTCCCATGGGATGACATGGAGCGTCCGGCATACGGACAGGCCACGTCGTTCCGTCGACCGCCGTTCACCCGTATGTGTGGCTGGTGTTGGTGTGCGCTGGGAATCGTCCTCCCCATGGACATCCCCGACTTCGGCATCCCGCCGCGGCTGGCCGCCCGGATGAGCATGGCCGAGCAGTACGAGTACCTGCGCACCCGGCTGGTGAGCCGCCGCACCCTGGTGACGGCGGGCGCGCTGGCGGGCGGCGGGCTGGTCACCGGCTGCTCGAGGACCTCGGCGAAGTCGGCGAGCCCGGCCCCGGCCACCTCGGCGGTGCGCGGCGCGTCGGTCGTGCCGTTCGGCCGCCATCTCGCCTTCGGCGCCGACCCGCGGACCCAGATGCGGATCTCCTGGCAGGTGCCCTTCGCGGTGCGGAAGCCGTTCGTGCGGATCGGAACGCGCCCGGACCAGCTGGGCACCCGCGTCGACGCGGACATCCGGCACCTGCACACGCCCGGCGTGCAGGGGGTGCGCCCGGTGGTGGAGCAGTACTACGTCCACGCGGCCCTGGACGGCCTCACACCCGGTACGACGTACTACTACGGCGTCGGCCACGACGGCCGGGACCCGGCCGCCCCGGGTCACCGTGCCGCCATCACCCCGTTCCGTACCGCGCCCACGAGCCCGGCGAAGTTCGTGTTCACGGCCTTCGGCGACCAGGGCGTCAGCCAGGCCGGAAAGGCCAGCGACAACGCGCTGCTGAAGCAGGACCCCGCCTTCCATCTGCACGCGGGCGACATCTGCTACGCGGACGGCAACGGCACCGGGAAGACCTCGGACGGCTACGACGCCCGGGAGTGGGACCGGTTCCTGAAGCAGAACGACCCGGTGGCGCGGTCGGTGCCGTGGATGGTGACGACCGGCAACCACGACATGGAGGCCTGGTACTCCCCCGACGGTTACGGCGGCCAGTACGCCCGCTTCGCCCTCCCGGACAACGGCTTCGACCCGCACGGCGCGCCCGGCGTGTACGCGTTCACCTACGGCAACGTCGGCTTCGTGGCGCTGGACGCGAACGACGTGTCGTACGAGATCCCCGCCAACCTCGGCTACAGCGGCGGCCGGCAGACGGCGTGGCTGGAGCGGAAGCTGAAGGAGCTGCGGGCGGCGAAGGGCGTGGACTTCGTCGTCGTCTTCTTCCACCACTGCGCGTACTCGACGTCCTCGCACGCCTCCGACGGAGGCATCCGCGCGGCCTGGCTGCCGCTGTTCACGAAGTACCAGGTGGACCTGGTGATCAACGGGCACAACCACGTCTACGAGCGCACCGACGCGGTGAAGGGCGGCAGGGTCGGCCGGGCGGTCCCGGTCGGCGGCTCGACCGACCCGACGCGGGACGGGATCGTGTACGTCACGGCGGGCGGCGGCGGACGGAACCTGTACGCGTTCCCCTCCGGGGTCAGGGACAGCTACGAGGGGCACGTCACCCGGCACGGCGCGGTGGACAGCTTCCACTGGGCCAAGGGCCAGCACAACGTGGCGGAGACGGTGGAGTGGTCGCGGGTGCGGTACACCGGCTTCTCCTTCCTCAGGGTGGAGGCGGAGGCGGGCACGGCCCCGAAGCTGAAGGTGTCGGCGCTGGCGCAGAGCGGCGCGCGGATCGACCACTTCGAGGTACGGCGCGGGCGGTGAACCGCAGGACACGGCGCGGCTGTCCCGGCCGCGCCGTGTCCCGTGCGGGCGCGGCTCCCGTTGATGGGGTGTTACACGTGTTACCGGCGGTGCGTCAACGGCGCCTCAACGGCTCAGTGGCCGGTCTCGCCGCCGTTGTCCCGGCGGTCGAGGGCGCGCTGGAGGGCGGCGGCGGCGTTCTTGCGCTCGGACTCGCTGGTGCGGGACACGTGGCGGACCCGGCGGCGGACGGTCGTCTCGGCCATGGAAATCGACTCCTTCGGACATACGTGGAGTACGGCAGGGGGGATACGAGACGCCGGAAGGGGCGGGGAGCGGTGCCGCAGGGGTTGCCTGCACGGGGCCCGGCTCACGACCGCCATTCGCTTGATCGAGCGAGACGTTCGGCTCCTACAAAAGTAAGGGAGCGGCCCGCTTCTGTCTGCACAATTACTCGGACTTCCTACTATCTGAGACGGCGTCCTCGGTCACCCGCCGCTGAGCTGGGGTTTCGACGACCGGGGCGGCTGGGGCCGGTGGGGCGAACGGGTTACATGACGTCCCCGTCCCGCCAGTCGAAGACCAGTTCGTGGCCGGGGTCGAGGACGTCCCCGGCGAGCCCCGGCCACACGTACACGTCCCCCTCCTCGTCCGCGAGCCGCACGATCCCCGTCTCCGGGGACAGGGCGCAGACCCGGCCCTCCCAGCGCCGCCAGCCCCGGGCGGTGTAGAGCCGGGCCCCAGGCGCCGGGCGTCGGGCCGGACGCCGACGGCCTCGACGTAGCCGACGCGCAGCCAGCGGCCCCGGTGCCGGGCGCGGCGCATGACGAGGGAGCCGTGGGCGGCGAGCCCCGACCCGTCGTGGACGAGGGCGTGCAGGCCGCCCAGCCCGTGCTCCCAGTCGCTGTCGGCGAAGTCCCCGCCGAACGCCGCGTGCAGGAGGCCGCGGGCGGCGCGCAGGTCGGCGGGGTCGAGGTCGGCGGTGTGGACGACCCGGAGAGACCGGAGAGACATGCCCCCAGTGTCGTACGGGACTACCAGGCGACGGTGCCGTGCCGGTCGACGAAGCGGCCGCTTCCGCCGCCGGGCGGCTCGGTGGCGAGGCGGACGATCGCGTCGGTGCCCTCGGTGACGGTCTGCGGGCCGCTGTGGGCGTTGAGGTCGGTCGCGGTGTAGCCGGGGTCGACGGCGTTGACGCGGATGTCCTTGAGGGCCTTGGCGTACTGGGTGGTGAGCATGGTCAGGGCCGCCTTGGAGGCGGTGTAGAGGGGCGAGACGACGGAGGACTCGACGCGCCCGGGGTCGTGCGTGACCGCGAACGAACCCATCCCGCTGCTGACGTTGACCACGACCGGGTCCGGCGAGCGGCGCAGCAGCGGCAGGAACGCGGTGGTCGTGCGGATGACCCCGAAGAGGTTGACGTCGAAGACACCGAGGGCGTCGGCGGCACTCAGGTCGGCCGGGTCGCCGTGCGGTCCGGCGACACCGGCGTTGTTGATCAGTACGTCGACCCTGCCCTCGCGGGCGGCGACGTCGGCGGCCGCGGCGGCGACCGAGGCGTCGTCGGTGACGTCGATCCGGACGAACCGCGCGCCGAGCGCGTCGGCGGCCGCCGCGCCCTGCTCCGGATCGCGGGCGCCGACGAGCACGGTGTGGCCGAGGCCGGTGAGGCGGCGGGCGGTCTCGCGGCCGAGGCCCTTGTTGGCCCCGGTGATGAAGATGATGGTCATGCGTCGATCGTCGGCCCGGCGCCGGGCCGCTGCCAGGGACGCCATGACCGTAGGAACGGCGGTACCAGGCTGGGGGTCGAGGAAGGGAGAGGGCAGGATGGAGCGCATGGCGAGGAAAGAGGCGGCCGGTCTGGGCCCGACGATCCGTGCGTGGCGGGAACGGCTGTCCCCGGCGGCCGTGGGCATGCCCGCGACCGGCCGCACCCGCCGGGCGACCGGGCTGCGCCGCGAGGAACTGGCCGAGCTGGCCGGGGTGTCGGTCGACTACGTCGTACGGCTGGAGCAGGGCCGGGCCACGGCTCCGTCCGGGCAGGTGGTCGCGGCCCTGTGCCGTGCCCTGCGGCTGACGGCGGCCGAGCGCGAGCACCTCTACCGGATGGCCGGTCTGGTCCCGCCGGACGGCGGCCCGGTCCCCGAGCACCTCCCGCCGGGTGTGCTGCGGGTGCTGGACCGGCTCGGCGGGGTGGCGGTCGCCGTGTTCACCGCGCACTGGCAGCTGCTGTGGTGGAACCCCGGCTGGGCCGCGCTGCTCGGCGACCCGGCGGCCACCCCGCCCCGGCTGCGCAACCTCGCCCGGGAGCGGTTCCCGGTCGGCGCCGAGGCGGCCCGGCTGTCGTCCTGGCCGGTGCGCGAGGCGAACGCGGACGGCTCCGACCTCGCGATCGTGGCCGACCTGCGCCGCGCCACCGGCCGCTTCCCGCACGATGCCGGGCTGGCGGAGCTGGTGGGTGAACTGGCCGGGGGCAACGAGCGGTTCGCCCGGCTCTGGGCGAGCGGCACGGTCGCCGCCCACCGCACGGACCGCAAGACGGTCGAGCATCCCGGGGCTGGCCCGGTGGAGGTGGACTGCGACGTCCTGACGGACGGCGACTCGGAGCTGAAGATCGTGATCCTCTCGGCGGCGCCGGACACCGAGGGGGCGGCCCGGCTGCGCACGCTGCTGTGACCGGGCGGGACATGGGAACGGCCCGGGAAGCCTGCTCGTGGGTCAGGCTTCCCGGGCCGCGCTCGGGGCGGGCTGAGGCTCAGCCCATGTGCGGGTACGCGTAGTCGGTCGGCGCGACCAGCGTCTCCTTGATCGCGCGGGTCAGCGTCCAGCGCAGCAGGTTCTGCGGGGCGCCGGCCTTGTCGTTGGTGCCGGAGGCACGGCCGCCGCCGAAGGGCTGCTGGCCGACGACGGCACCGGTCGACTTGTCGTTGATGTAGAAGTTGCCGGCCGCGTAGCGCAGCTTCTCCATGGTGTGGGCCGCGGCGGCGCGGTCGTTGGAGATGACCGAACCCGTCAGCGCGTAGTCCGACACCGACTCCATCTGGGTCAGCATCGCGTCGTACTCGTCGTCCTCGTAGACGTGCACGGCGAGGAACGGGCCGAAGTACTCGGTGCGGAAGACCTCGTTCTCCGGGTCGCTGCACACGACGACCGTCGGGCGGACGAACCAGCCGACCGAGTCGTCGTAGGAGCCGCCCGCGACGATCTCGCAGGACGGGTCGGTCTTCGCGCGGTCGATCGCGGCCTTGTTCTTGGCGAACGCGCGGTCGTCGATGACGGCACCGATGAAGTTGGCGAGGTCGGTGACGTCGCCCATGGTCAGGCAGTCGACCTCGGCGGCGAACTCCTCGCGGAAACCGTCGTTCCAGATGGACGCCGGGATGTAGGCGCGGGAGGTGGCGGAGCACTTCTGGCCCTGGTACTCGAAGGCACCGCGGGTGAGGGCCGTCTTGAGGACGGCACGGTCGGCGCTCGGGTGGGCGACCAGGAAGTCCTTGCCACCGGTCTCGCCGACCAGACGCGGGTAGGAGCGGTACTTCTCGATGTTGTTGCCGACCGTCTTCCACAGGTACTGGAAGGTCTTGGTGGAACCGGTGAAGTGGATGCCGGCGAGGTCGCGGTGTTCGAGGGCGACCTTGGACACCTCGATGCCGTCGCCGGTGACGAGGTTGATGACGCCCTTGGGCAGACCGGCCTCCTCCAGCAGCTGCATCAGCAGCACGGCGGCGTGGGTCTGGGTCGGGGACGGCTTCCAGACGACCACGTTGCCCATGAGGGCGGGGGCGGTGGGCAGGTTGCCCGCGATCGCGCTGAAGTTGAACGGCGTGATCGCGTAGACGAAGCCCTCCAGCGGGCGGTGGTCCATGCGGTTCCAGACACCCGGGGAGTTGGCCGGGGGCTGCTCGGCCAGGATCTGGCGGGCGTAGTGGACGTTGAAGCGCCAGAAGTCGATCAGCTCGCAGGGCGAGTCGATCTCGGCCTGCTGGGCGGTCTTGGACTGGCCGAGCATGGTGGAGGCGGCGATGGTCTCGCGCCAGGGGCCGGAGAGCAGTTCGGCGGCGCGCAGGATGATCGCCGCACGGTCGTCGAAGGCCATCGCGCGCCAGGCGGGCGCGGCGGCGAGGGCCGCGTCGATCGCGTCCTGGGCGTCCTGCTGGGTGGCGTGGCGCCCGGTACCGATGACGGCCTTGTGGTGGTGCGGCTGCACGACCTGGAAGGGCTCTCCGCCGCCGAGCCGCTTCACGCCGCCGATGGTCATCGGCAGCTCGATCGGGTTCTCGGCCAGCTCCTTGAGCCTGGCCTCAAGCCGGGCGCGCTCGGGAGAGCCGGGGGCGTAGCCGTGCACCGGCTCGTTGACGGGCGTGGGGACCTGGGTCACAGCGTCCATGGGTTCCGTAACTCCTTGTACGTGAGCGGGCGTTGAGGCTTGTCTCGGCTTGTCGGGGCTTGCTGGAGCTCAGCCCTTGGTGACCATCGAGCGGAGGAAGAAGCGCAGGTTCGCCGGCTTCTCCGCGAGCCTGCGCATGAAGTAGCCGTACCAGTCGGTGCCGTAGGCGGTGTAGACGCGCATCCGGTGGCCCTCGGCGGCGAGCCGCAGGTGCTCGTCGCTCCGGATGCCGTACAGCATCTGGAACTCGTACTCGTCGGGCTTGCGCCCGGCGCGCCGGGCGAGTTCCTGGGCGATGGAGATGAGGCGCGGGTCGTGGGACCCGACCATCGGGTACCCCTCGCCGTCCATCAGAGTCCGCAGGATCCGCACATACGCCTTGTCGATCTCGCTCTTCTGCTGGTAGGCGACCTCGGCGGGCTCCTTGTAGGCGCCCTTGACCAGGCGGACCCGGCTGCCGGCGGCGGCGAGGCGGCGGGCGTCGGCCTCGGTGCGGAAGAGGTAGGCCTGGATGACGCAGCCGGTCTGCGGGAAGTCCCGCCGCAGCTCCTCGTGGATGGCGAACATCGAGTCGAGGGTGGTGTGGTCCTCGGCGTCGAGGGTGACGGTCGTACCGATGGCGGCGGCGGCCTCGACGACCGGGCGGACGTTGCCGAGCGCCAGTTCGTGGCCGCCCTCCAGCGCCTGGCCGAACATCGACAGCTTGACCGACATCTCGACGCGCTCGCCGAGGCCCAGCTCGCGCAGCCGGTCGATCAGCGCCAGATAGGCGTCCCGGGCGGCGCCGGCCTGCCCGGGGGTGGTGATGTCCTCGCCGACGACGTCCATCGTCAGCTCCAGGCCGCGGCCGGTGAGCTCCTCGATGATCGGGACGATGTCGTCGACCGACTCGCCGGGGATGAAGCGGTCGACGACCTGCTTCGTCACCGGGGCCGCCGAGATCAGACGTCGCATCCGGTCGCTGCGCGACGCGGCGAGAATCACGGGACCCAGCACGGGGCACCTCCACAACACATGCCAGACAGGCCGCGATCCGACGTTTTGGATACGGCACGGGGAACCACCGTGATAGTCAAGGATCCCTCCGATCGTGGGCCATCGACAGCTGTCACGCATCCGTGCCGCAGATCTCAGACAGATGTATGAAGGCGTCCGTGAATTGCGGGAGAATGCCCGGGTGACGTCAGAATCCAAGGCTGACTACCAGGAGCTGGTCGACGAGATCTCGGAGCTGCTGGGCGTGCCGGCGACCCTGGAGAACCGCGACTTCGAGCTGATCGCCTTCGGGGCGTACGACAGTGAGGGCGACCTCGATCCCTCGGCGCTGGACCCGGTCCGCACCCGCTCGATCCTGACCCGGCGCTCCACGGCGGCGGTCCGCACCTGGTTCGAGGGCTTCGGCATCACCCGGGCGACCGGACCGGTCCGGATCCCGCCGACCCCGGAGGCAGGCGTGTACCGGGGACGGATCTGTCTGCCGGTACGCCATCGGGGTGTCGTCCTCGGCTATGTGTGGCTGCTCGACTCGGATCCGGGTCCGACGGACGCCCAGCTGGCCGCCGCCATGGGGGTGGCCGGGCGGATCGGGGCGCTGCTCGCGGACGAGGCGCGGGCGGGGGCGGGGCTCGGCCGGGAGCTGCGGGCGGTGCTGGTCGCGGAGGGCGGCTGGCAGCGGGACATGGCGGTGGCCGAGCTGCGGACCGCCCTGGGTGTGCGCGCGGACGCCCCGCACACCCTGGTCTGTGTCGCCCCCTGGCCGTCCGCCGACCCGGACGACGCCCCGTCCCCGCGCACGGTCCCGCACGCCACCGCGCTGTGCGCCCTGCCCTGGGGGGCGACGGGCCACAGCCTCGCGGTACTGGTCCGGCTGCGCAGCACGGACACGGCCACGCCCGCCCTGACGGCCGCCGCCCGGCTGCTCAAGGAGGCGGAGGAGGCCCGGTCGGCGGCGGCCCGCGGGGCCGGGGCGCGGGCGGCGGCGGCCGTGGCCGCGGGGTTCGCGGGGCCGGTCCCGGCCGGGCAGGAGTGCGCGGCGGGCGTGGGCGGGGCCCGGACCGGGCTGGCCGAGCTGGGGGCGGTCTGGCAGGAGGCGTCGGCGGCGGCCCGGGCCGCGCTGGCGGAGCCGCGGTTCGGGCCGGTCGCGCAGTGGGCGGAGATCGGCCCGTACCGCCTGCTGACCGCGCTGCCGCCGCAGGGCCCGCAGGACCCGGCCGTGGCCCCGCTCCTCACCCCGGCCCAGCACGAACTGGCCCGCACCGCCGAGGTCTACCTCGACCACGCGGGCCAGGCCGGCCGCACGGCCACCGCGCTCGGCATCCACCGGCAGACCCTGTACTACCGCCTGTCCCGCGTCGAACAGCTCACCGGCCTCGACCTGGACGACGGCGAGGACCGCCTGCTGCTGCACATGGCACTGAAGCGGGCCCGGCTGTAGGGGTGCCTTCGCCGCCGAGCGCTCGCGGTGGAGCCGCGGGACGGGTGGGTCAGCTCCGGGTCGCGGCCTCGACGATCTGGCGCAGGCCCTCGGCGAGCGCGTCGCCGTCGGGGGCGGTCTTCGGGTCGAAGGTCCACTGCGAGATGAGGCCCGACATCAAGGTCATGTAGAAGCGGCCCAGGGTGTCGGCGGTCTCGTCGGAGACCTCCTCCTCCGGTACGCCCATCAGCAGCGAGATCAGCCCCCGGCCGCCCTCGCGCTGGGCGCGCGCCAGCTGCTCCCGCACCTCCGGCATCTGATCGCCCATCGTCACGATCTCCACGCCGAGCCGCCACATCGAACCGGGCCCGCGCATGCTGTCGACGATGTTCGACCACACCTCCCGGAACCGTTCGAGGGAGCCGGGCGCCGCGGTCAGCCCGTCGTCGCCGCCCTCGAAGGACATCTCCTCCACCAGCGCGATGTAGGCCTGCGCGAGCAGCGCGTCCTTGGAGCCGTAGTGGTACCCGATCGAGGCCAGGTTGGTCCCCGACTCCCTGACGACGTCGCGGGCCGTCGTCCGCGCGAACCCCTTCTCCAGCAGGCAGCGCTTGGCGCCTTCCAGCAGATCCTCACGGTGTCCCATGCGGACCACCCTACCGGGATTCCATACGCCCGTCCTAGACGCATGACTTATACAAGCGTTCTATACAACCGTGTAAGACGCTCGTACATTCCTTGGCATGACGAATCCGACGAGCACGACGACCGCACCACCGAACGCCGACTCCCGGGCCGGGCGCCGCGAATGGACCGCGCTCGGCGTGCTGATGCTGCCGCTGCTGCTGGTCTCGATGGACGTCTCGGTCCTCTACTTCGCCCTCCCGGCAATCGGCGCGGACCTCCGGCCGAGCGGCACCCAGCAGCTGTGGATCCTCGACGTCTACGGCTTCGTACTGGCCGGCCTGCTGATGACGATGGGCGCGCTGGGCGACCGCATCGGCCGCCGGCGCCTGCTGCTCATGGGGGCCGCGGCCTTCGGCGGCGCCTCGCTGCTCGCCGCGTACGCGGACAGCGCCGGGACCCTGATCGCCGCCCGCGCGGTCCTCGGCGTCGGCGGCGCGACCCTGATGCCGTCGACGATGGCCCTGCTGCGCACGATGTTCACCGACCCCGGCCAGCGTGCGAAGGCGATCGGCCTGTGGTCCGGGGTGATGACGGGCGGGATCGCGCTCGGCTCGGTGATGAGCGGGATCCTCGTCGAACACTTCTGGTGGGGCTCGGTCTTCCTGGTCAATCTCCCGGCGATGGCCCTGCTGCTCCTGCTCGGCCCGTTCCTGCTCCCGGAGTCCAGGAACCCCTCCCCCGGCCGCTTCGACTGGCTGGGCGTCCCGCTCTCGATGGCCGCCGTGCTCCCCGTGGTCTACGGCGTCAAGGAGATCCCCTCCGAGGGCCCGCATCCGCTCTACGTCGTCTCGGTCACCGTCGGCCTGCTCTTCGCCGTCCTCTTCGTGCACCGCCAGCGCACCACCGCCTCACCGCTGGTCCCACCGGTCCTGCTGAAGGGCCCCGGCTTCACCCCGGCGCTGGTCCTGAACCTCGTCGCCTCGCTCGCCATGCTGGGCTCGGCGATCTTCACCACGCAGTACATCCAGTCGGTCCTCGGCATGAGCCCGCTCGCGGCGGCGCTGTGGAGTCTGCTGCCCGCGGTGTTCATCGGGGCCGCGGGACCGGTCACGGCACGGCTGGTGCAGCGGGGCGCCGCCCGGGGGTACGTCGTCGCCGGCGGCTTCGCGGCCATGGCGGCCGGGTTCGTGCTGCTCGCCCTGATCGGCACCGACTCGCTGTGGCTGGTGCTGACCGGGGCCGGGGTGCTCGCCTGCGGGATGGTCGCGATCGTGTCCCAGCTGACCGACCTGGCGATGAGCGGCGCCCCGGTGGAACGGGCCGGGACAGCGTCCTCGCTCCTTGAGACGGCCGCGGAGTTCGGCGGTGCGCTCGGCATGGCCGTACTGGGGTCGATCGGCACTGCGGTCTACCGCCACGAGATGCCGGCGACGGCTCCGGCGGCGGCCCGCGAGACCCTGGGCGGCGCGCTGGCGACGGCGGCCCGGTTGCCGGGGCCGGCCGGAGAGGCCCTGACCCGGACCGCCCGGGAGGCGTTCACCAGCGGGATGCAGGGGGCGGCGGCAGCGGGTGCGGTACTGCTGGCACTGACGGCGGCGGGGGCGGCGGTGACGCTGCGCAGGCGGTGACCATACAGCTGCGCAGGGGGTGACCACGCAAACGCCGGACGGGCTGACTTACTCAGCCCGTCCGGCGTTTGAGGACATGACGCGAGCCTTCCAGCCCACCGAGTCGGGTGGGCGGGTGGGCAAGAAAAATCAGACCAGGTTCACCGAACGAGCCGACGTCGCCCCGATCTCCGCCTCCACCTCGGCCAGCACCGCGGAGCCCACCGTGTCGTCGACGGTGAGAACGGCCAGCGCCTCGCCGCCCGCCGCCGCACGGGCGACCTGCATACCGGCGATGTTGATGCCCGCCTCGCCGAGAATGCGGCCGACGGTGCCGACGACACCCGGCCGGTCCTCGTAGCGCAGCACCAGCAGGTGGTCGGCGATCGCGAGATCGACGTCGTAGTCGCCGACCGCGACGATCTTCTGGAGGTTCTTCGGGCCGGACAGCGTGCCGGAGACCGCGACCTCCTCGCCGCTGCCGAGGGTGCCGCGCACGGTGACGACGTTGCGGTGGTCAGCCGACTCCGAGCTGGTCGTCAGCCGTACCTCGACACCGCGCTCCTGCGCGAACAGCGGGGCGTTGACGTACGACACCGTCTCGTCGACGACGTCCTCGAAGACGCCCTTGAGCGCGGAGAGCTCCAGCACCTTCACGTCGTGCTGGGTGATCTCGCCGTAGACCTCGACGTCGAGACGGACCGCGACCTCACCGGCGAGCGCGGTGAAGATACGGCCGAGGCGCTCGGCGAGGGGCAGGCCCGGCTTGACGTCCTCGGCGATGACCCCGCCCTGGACGTTGACCGCGTCCGGGACCAGCTCGCCGGCGAGGGCGAGGCGGACCGACCTGGCGACCGCGATGCCCGCCTTCTCCTGGGCCTCGTCGGTGGAGGCACCGAGGTGCGGGGTGCAGACGACCTGGTCCAGCTCGAAGAGCGGGGAGTCGGTGCACGGCTCCTTGGTGTAGACGTCGAGGCCGGCGCCGGCGACCCGGCCCTCCTTGAGCGCCGCGTACAGCGCCTCCTCGTCGACGATGCCACCGCGCGCCGCGTTGACGATCCGCACCGACGGCTTGACCTTGCGCAGCGCCTCGTCGCCGATCAGGCCGACCGTCTCGGGGGTCTTCGGAAGGTGCACGGTGATGAAGTCGGCGACTTCGAGCAGCTCGTCCAGCGACAGCACCTTGACGCCCATCTGGGCGGCGCGGGCGGGCTGGATGTAGGGGTCGTAGGCGACGACCTTCATGCCGAACGCCGACATGCGCTGCGCGACCAGGGCGCCGATGCGGCCGAGGCCGACGACGCCGAGGGTCTTCTCGGCGAGCTCGACGCCGGTGTACTTGCTGCGCTTCCACTCGCCGTTCTTCAGCGCGGAGTTGGCCTGCGGGATGTGGCGGGCGCTGGAGATCAGCAGACCGCAGGCCAGCTCGGCGGCGGTCACGATGTTGGAGGTCGGGGCGTTGACGACCATCACGCCGGCCTTGGTGGCGGCGGAGACGTCGACGTTGTCCAGGCCGACGCCGGCTCGTGCGACGACCTTCAGCTTCCTGGCCGCGGCGATGGCCTCGGCGTCGACCTTGGTGGCGGAGCGGATCAGGATCGCGTCCACGTCGGCGATGGCGGGGAGCAGCTCGGCCCGGTCTGCTCCGTTGGTGTGCCGGATCTCGAAGTCCGGGCCCAGCGCGTCGACGGTGGCGGGCGACAGCTCTTCAGCGATGAGTACGACAGGTTTCGAGCTCACGTGAGTCCTCACAGGTCCAATGCGGACGGCCGTCCCGACGGCCGCAGGCGGTGGAGGTTGGCTAGCCGCGTGGAGACGCACGACGCTGTGGGCCTGACGCGTATGTAGTACGGCAGTGTAGTGGCGTGGCGTGGGGCGTCCTGCGCCTCTGCGGAAGGATCACCCGTCTGAGATTCGACGGGACGGACAACAGGGCCGGGGCGTGTCGCCCCGGCCCTGTCACCTGGGGCTCACGCCTCTTCGTTCACCCAGGACATCAGCTTGCGCAGCTGCTTGCCGGTGGTCTCCAGCAGGTGCTCGGAGTCCTGCTTCTTGTACTCGTTGTACTTCTTCAGACCGCCGTGGTACTCGTCCATCCAGTTGTTGGCGAAGGTGCCGTCCTGGATCTCGGCGAGGATCTGCTTCATCTCGGCCTTGGTGGCGTCGGTGATGATCCGGGGGCCGGTGACGTAGTCGCCCCACTCGGCGGTCTCGGAGACCGACCAGCGCATCTTCTCCAGGCCGCCCTCGTACATCAGGTCGACGATGAGCTTCAGCTCGTGGAGGCACTCGAAGTAGGCGATCTCCGGCTGGTAGCCGGCCTCGACCAGGGTCTCGAAACCGGCCTTGACCAGAGCGGCGGTACCACCGCAGAGAACGGCCTGCTCACCGAACAGGTCGGTCTCGGTCTCCTCGGTGAAGGTCGTCTTGATGACGCCGGCGCGGGTGCCGCCGATGCCCTTGGCGTACGACAGGGCGAGCGCGAAGCCGTTGCCGGTGGCGTCCTGCTCGACGGCCACGATGCAGGGAACGCCGCGGCCCTCCTCGTACTGGCGGCGGACCAGGTGGCCCGGGCCCTTGGGGGCGACCATGCAGACGTCGACGCCGGCCGGGGGCTTGATGAAGCCGAAGCGGATGTTCAGGCCGTGGCCGAAGAACAGCGCGTCGCCGTCGTTCAGGTTGGGAGCGATGGACTCCTCGTAGACCTGGGCCTGGATCGGGTCCGGGACCAGGATCATGATGACGTCGGCCTCGGCGGCGGCCTCGGCCGGGGTCACCACGCGCAGGCCCTGCTCCTCGGCCTTCGCCTTGGACTTGGAGCCCTCGTGCAGACCGACGCGCACGTCGACACCCGAGTCGCGCAGCGACAGGGCGTGGGCGTGACCCTGGCTGCCGTAGCCGATGACCGCGACCTTGCGGCCCTGGATGATGGACAGGTCGGCGTCGGCGTCGTAGAACAGCTCGGCCACTTTGGGTTCTCTCCTTGGTGTGCAGGTGTTGCGTCCCACCGTATGACGGCGGGCGGAAGGGAAGTCTCGGGGTCTCGGTATACGGGCGGCCGACGACGGCCGGCCGCCCGTGTCAAGCCTTACGCAGAACGGTCGAGGGCGCGCAGCGACCGGTCGGTGATCGAACGGGCCCCGCGCCCGATCGCGATGGTGCCGGACTGCACCAGCTCCTTGATGCCGAACGGCTCCAGCATCTTGAGCATGGCGGTCAGCTTCTCGCTGCTGCCGGTGGCCTCGATGGTGACGGCCTCCGGGGAGACGTCGACGGTCTTGGCGCGGAACAGCTGGACGATCTCGACGATCTGGGAACGCGTCTCGTTGTCGGCGCGCACCTTCACCAGAACGAGTTCCCGCTGAACGGCCGAACCCGGCTCCAGTTCGACGATCTTGAGCACTTCGACGAGCTTGTTGAGCTGCTTGGTGACCTGTTCCAGCGGCAGGGCCTCGACGCTCACCACGATCGTGATGCGGGAGATGTCGGCGTGCTCGGTGACCCCGACGGCGAGCGAGTCGATGTTGAAGCCGCGGCGGGAGAACAGGGCCGCGATCCGGGCGAGGATGCCCGGCTTGTTCTCCACCAGTACGGAGAGCGTGTGCTTGGACATTTTTCTGGCTCTCTCTCGCTCAGTCGTCTTCGTTGTCGCCGAAGTCGGGGCGGACGTCCCGGGCGGCCAGGATCTCGTCGTTGGAGGTGCCGGCGGCGACCATCGGCCACACCATGGCGTCCTCGTGGACGATGAAGTCGATGACGACCGGGCGGTCGTTGACGGAGTTCGCCTCTTCGATGACCTTGTCGAGGTCGTCCGGGGACTCGCACCGGATGGAGTAGCAGCCCATCGCCTCCGACAGCTTGACGAAGTCGGGGACCCGGGTGCCGCGGGCGTCCGGGTTGACGTCGTCGGGGCCGGAGTGCAGCACCGTGTTGGAGTACCGCTGGTTGTAGAACAGGGTCTGCCACTGGCGGACCATCCCGAGGGCGCCGTTGTTGATGATGGCGACCTTGATCGGGATGTTGTTCAGGGCGCAGGTGGTGAGCTCCTGGTTGGTCATCTGGAAGCAGCCGTCGCCGTCGATCGCCCAGACGGTCCGGCCCGGCTGGCCGGCCTTGGCGCCCATGGCGGCCGGGACCGCGTAGCCCATGGTTCCGGCGCCGCCGGAGTTCAGCCAGGTGGCGGGCTTCTCGTACTGCACGTAGTGCGCGGCCCACATCTGGTGCTGGCCGACGCCCGCCGCGAAGATCGTGTCCTCGGGGGCGAGCTGCCCGATGCGCTCGATGACCTGCTGCGGCGAGAGCGAACCGTTGTCGGGCAGGTCGTAGCCCAGCGGGTAGGTCTCGCGCCAGCGGTTGAGGTCCTTCCACCAGGCCGCGTACCTCGACTTGGCGGCCTCGCCCTGCTGGCCCTCGCTGTGCTCCTTCTGGACCGCCTGGATCAGGTCGGCGATGACCTCGCGGGCGTCACCGACGATCGGCACGTCGGCGGCGCGGTTCTTGCCGATCTCCGCGGGGTCGATGTCGGCGTGGACGATCTTCGCGTACGGGGCGAAGCTGTCCAGCTTGCCGGTGACGCGGTCGTCGAAACGGGCTCCGAGGGCGACGATCAGGTCGGCCTTCTGCAGCGCGGTGACGGCGGTGACCGCACCGTGCATGCCCGGCATTCCCACGTGCAGCGGGTGGCTGTCGGGGAACGCGCCGAGCGCCATCAGGGTGGTGGTGACGGGCGCTCCGGTGAGCTCGGCGAGGACCTTGAGCTCGGCGGTGGCGTGCGCCTTGATGACGCCGCCGCCGACGTAGAGGACCGGCCGCTTCGCGGAGGTGATCAGCTTGGCGGCCTCGCGGATCTGCTTGGCGTGCGGCTTGGTCACCGGGCGGTAGCCGGGCAGGTCCAGGACCGGCGGCCAGGAGAAGGTGGTCTTCGCCTGGAGGGCGTCCTTGGCGATGTCGACCAGGACCGGGCCGGGGCGGCCGGTGGAGGCGATGTGGAACGCCTGCGCGATCACCCGGGGGATGTCCTCGGCCTTGGTGACGAGGAAGTTGTGCTTGGTGATCGGCATGGTGATGCCGACGATGTCCGCCTCCTGGAAGGCGTCCGTACCGATCGAGGAGGACGCGACCTGCCCGGTGATCGCCACGAGCGGCACCGAGTCCATGTGCGCGTCGGCGATCGGCGTCACCAGGTTCGTCGCACCCGGGCCGCTGGTCGCCATGCAGACGCCGACCTTGCCGGTGGCCTGCGCGTAGCCGGTGGCCGCGTGCCCGGCGCCCTGCTCGTGCCGGCACAGGACGTGGCGCACCCGGGTGGAGTCCATCAGCGGGTCGTAGGCCGGCAGGATCGCGCCGCCCGGGATACCGAATACCGTGTCGGCGCCGACCTCCTCAAGGGAGCGGATGAGGGACTTCGCACCTGTGACGTGCTCGACGGGTGCGGACTGCTGTCCTCCGGAACGGGGCCGCGGCTGCGGATGGTGGGCCCCCGGGGCCTGCTCGGTCATCGGCATTCTCTTCTCGATGCTGAGGGTTTTCGCGAGGTTCGTACGGAATTCTGCTGCCGTACGTCTGGTGCTGGTGCAACAAAAAACCCCTCGTGCCAAAAGGCAAGCGAGGGGAGCGCGCCGGTGTGGTCGCTGGAGATTCCGGATCGTCCTCCGGTGGGCCCCAGCTCAGCCGACGCGCTGTCCAAGTACGAGAATTCGGGTGCGCATGGGACTGACCCTCCCTCCGACGCGCACCACGTGTCAAGTGGGTGGGACGGGAGTCTCATTATGTGAGCGTAGGGCACTTCCGCCTCCGAGCACGGCGGGTACGCCGGCGGGCACACCAGCAGGCACACCACTGGTGTACACCCCCACGCCGCCTCCCGCGAACGCCGGCTCGGCCGCCGGTGCGTGCGGGACCGGATAGTGGCCGGAACCGAGCGCCCGGCGCAGCCGGTACTCGTCCACCGGGCCGGAGAACGCCATGCCCATCCCGTGCGTGCACCCCATCTCACGCAACGCCGTGACCTGCTCGGGCAGGTCCACGCCCTCGGCCACCGACTGGAGGCCGAGATCGCAGGCGATCCGCAGCAGCCCGCTGGTGATCTTGTGCAGCCGGGCCGACTCGACGACCCCCTCGACCAGGCCGCGGTCGAGCTTGAGCACGTCGACGGGGAGCTTGCGCAGGGCCGTGATCGCCGCGTAGCCGCTGCCGAAGCCGTCCAGCGCGATCCGGACCCCGTGCCGGCTGAGTGCGGTCAGCCGCCGCTCCAGCTCGTCCAGCGGGACCCTGGGATCGGTGTCGGACAGCTCCAGGACCAGTGCCCCCGAGGGCAGCCCGTACCGGTTGAGCAGGGCCTCCACGGAGCCGAGCGGCGAGGACCGGTCGAGCAGCCGCCGGGCGGACGTGCGGACGGCGACCGGCACCACGAGCCCGCCCGCGGCCCGCTCGGCGGCCTGCTCGACCGCCTCCTGGAGGATCCAGCGGTCCAGCTCGGCGGTCTTGTCGCTGTCCTCGGCCACCCGCAGGAACTCGGCCGGCGTGAACAGCACCCCCTGCGAGGAACGCCAGCGCGCCTGCGCGGAGACCGATTCGATCCGGCCGTTCTGCAGGCACACCACGGGCTGGTGCAGCAGCGCGAACTCGCCGTCGTGCAGGGCGGCCCGCAGCCGGGTGGCCAGCTCCGCCTTGCGTACGACGTCCTGCTGCATCTGCGGCTTGTACAGCTTGACGCAGCCCTTTCCGGCCGACTTGGCGCGGTACATCGCCAGGTCGGCGTTGCGCAGCAGCTCACCCGCGCCGAGACCGGGTTCGGCGAAGGCGACACCGATGGACGCGTTGACACGGACATCGTTGCCGTCAATGGCGTACGGCTGGGAGAGGGTCACCCTGAGGCGGTCGGCGAGCTCCAGGATGTGCCGCTCCCGGGCACTGCGGTCACGGGTGCCGTCGCCGACGATCAGCGCCGCGAACTCGTCGCCGCCCAGCCGGGACGCGGTGTCGCCGTGGCGGACCGTGCCCTGGAGCCGGCGCGCGGCCTGGACGAGCAGCTCGTCGCCGGCCTGGTGCCCGATCGTGTCGTTGACGGCCTTGAACCCGTCCAGGTCGATGAAGAGCACCGCCGTGTTCCTGAGGGCCGGCCCCCGGTCGGAGGAGCGGCGGCCGGACAGGGCCTGCTGCACGCGCCGGGTGAACAGGGCGCGGTTGGGCAGGTCGGTGAGCGGGTCGTGCTCGGCATTGTGCTGGAGCTGCGCCTGCAGCCGCACTCTTTCGGTCACGTCCCGGCTGTTGAAGATGAGGCCGCCGTGGTGCCGGTTGACGGTGGACTCGACGTTGAGCCAGCCGCCCTCGCCGGACCGGAACCGGCACTCGATGCGGGTGGTGGGTTCGTCCTGGGAGCTGGCGGCGAGGAAGCGGCGCACCTCGTGCACCACGCAGCCCAGGTCCTCCGGGTGGATGAGGTTGGCCAGCTCCGAGCCCACGATGTCCTCGGCCGGCCGCCCGTAGACCCCGGCGGCGGCCGGGGAGACGTACCGGAGGATGCCGTTGGGCGCGGCGATCATGATGACGTCGCTGGAGCCCTGCACCAGGGAGCGGAAGTGGTTCTCCTGCTGTGCCAGTTCCTGGGTGAGGGTGATGTTGTCGAGCAGCATGATGCCCTGGCGCACGACCAGCGCGAGGACCACACAGTCGGCGGTGATCAGGACGACGTGGTCCGGGCTGCGGCCGTTCAGCACGTTGTAGAGGATGCCCAGGGTGCACACGGCGGCGGCCAGGTACGGGGTGAGCGCGGCCAGCGAGCCGGTGATCGGCCGGCCCGCCGGGTACCGGCTGTGATCGCCTCCCGGGGCGGGGGCGGGGGGCTGCCTGGGTGCCGTGGGCCGGCCGCCGGGCACGTGCTCGTGGACCACGCGGGTGTGCCCGTCGGGGTCCTGGGCGAGCGCCGGCCGGGGTGCGGCCCAGGGGGCGTACGCGAGCAGCAGCGAGCCGGCGAACCAGCCCGCGTCCAGCAGCTGGCCGGAGCGGTAACTGCTGTGCAGCAGCGGCGAGGTGAACAGGGCGTCGCACATCACGGTCAGGGCCAGGGCGCCGATCGCGGTGTTCACCGCGGTGCGGTTGCCCGGCGAGCGCCGGAAGTGCAGTGCGAGCACCATGCTGACCAGGGCGATGTCCAGCAGCGGGTACGCCAGCGAGAGCGCGGTGTGCGCGACGCTGGGCCCGTCGAACCGGGCGGCCTGGGCGAGCGCGAGGCTCCACGACAGGGTGAGCAGCGAGCCGCCGATCAGCCAGGCGTCCAGCGCCAGGCAGATCCAGCCGGCCTTGGACACCGGCCGCTTGGCCAGCACCAGCAGACCGACGATGGCGGGCGGCGCGAAGCACAGGAAGAACAGGTCGGCGTAGCTGGGGCTGGGCACCGGCCGCTGGAGCACGACCTCGTACCACCCCCAGACCGCGTTGCCCAGGGCCGCCATCGCCGAGGAGAGGGCGAAGAGCAGCCAGGCAGGTCGAAAGCGGACCCGCGGGGAGCGGGCGTAGAGGAAGCACGACACGGCGGCGGTGCCGGCGGCCGCGGTCAGACCGAAGTCGCCCATGAACAGGGCGATCTGGTTCGAGCCCCAGTCGAACGCGGAACCGACGGCGTATCCCGCGCAGATCAGGGCCAGGACGAGTTGGCGGACCACGCCGGTCCCGCCGCCGGTGACCGGCGGCCGGGGGTACGGCTTCCCTCCCGGAGGCTGTGCCCGCAGCGCTCCGGGAAGAGTGGTCGTCACAGGCGTCGGCGCTGTCACCGGATGCTCCCGGTCCGCGCCGCTCCCGGGTCCCTCGGGGCCGGGTGCGCTGGGTGTGGGTGCGTCCTGCGCCCGCTGTGGCTGCGGTGGTGGTGATGGCTGGTGTGGTGGCCGCGTCTGCGCGCAGCTGTGCGCCAGGGTCGCCGCCGGCGGCTCCGCCGCGTCGGATCGTTCGTCCATAGGCCGTGCATCGCCCGTCGCCCCCCTCACGAATCTGAAATGTCCATCCCCGGCGCCGAACGGTGCGCGGCGCAGCCCCTTCCGGGACGATACACCAGTCTCGTCACTCAGGGACATAGCTTCTCTACGCTCCGTGACGACCAGCGGCTATGCGCGCACGCACCGCGCCCGGAAGGTTGCGGACCGTACCGGAAGCGGATTACACGCGTATTGCCACGATGGTCAGTTGTCGGTGGATCCCGTCGTCAAAATCACGTTTCGCAACGGCTGCTGGTTCATGAAGCGGTTCAACTGCTCGGTGACGAGACGCTTGGCGCGCGGCAGGAAGGCCGAGGTGGGGCCCCCGACATGAGGGCTGATCAGCACTCCGGGCGCCTGCCACAAGGGGTGACCGGACGGCAGCGGTTCGGGGTCGGTGACGTCCAGGGCGGCGGTGAGGCGGCCGCTCTCCAGTTCGGCGAGCAGCGCCTTGGTGTCCACGACGGGCCCGCGCGCGATGTTCACGAGCAGTGCGCCGTCCTTCATCCGTGCGAGGAACTCCGCGTTGACCAGGCCTCGTGTGGTGTCCGTGAGGGGCGTGGAGAGGATGACGACATCTGCTTCCGGAAGCAGATCCGGCAGTTCGGTGAGCGGATGCACGGGACCGCGCGCCGAGGCGCGCCCGGAGCGCGCGACGCGCGCCACCCGCGCAACCTCGAAGGGCACGAGCCGGTCCTCGATGGCCGCGCCGATGGCGCCGTAGCCGACGATGAGGACCGACTTGTCGGCGAGGGCGGGGTGGAAACCGCTCTCCCAGTGCTCCTGCTGCTGGGCGCGCACGAACCCCGGGACGCCGCGCAGGGACGCCAGCGTGAGCGTGAGCGCGAGTTCGGCGGTGCTCGCCTCGTGCACCCCGCGCGCGTTGCAGAGCTGTACGCCGGGGGCGATCAGGTCGAGGGCCGCGGTCATGTCGTCGACGCCGGCGGTGAGGGTCTGGATGAGCCGGACGTTCAGCATTCCCGACAGCGGCCGCACCTTGAGGTGCTGCCGCTTCATGTAGGGGACCACGTACACGGCACAGTCGGCGGGGTCGCCGGGAAAGTCCTGGTCGCCGTCCCAGAAGAGGTAGTTGAGGCCTTCCGGGAGCCCCTGGATCTCGGTCGGCGGGATGGGGAGCCACACGTCTTGGGTCATGCCGAGGAGGCTAGGGCCTGCCGGGCGGGCCCCA
Source organism: Streptomyces fuscichromogenes (assembly GCF_014645815.1). GTDB lineage: Bacteria > Actinomycetota > Actinomycetes > Streptomycetales > Streptomycetaceae > Streptomyces > Streptomyces fuscichromogenes. The sequence goes on from NZ_BMML01000008.1 coordinate 276,620, forward strand.
GGTCAGGGGTGTGGGGACACAGAGGTTAGGTTGGGGGCCGGAGAAGGAGGTCAACGGGCAGGTGGAGCGCAGGACGATCGGCGCGGGGGCGCTTGCGGTGGGGGCCGTCGGACTCGGGTGCATGCCGATGAACTGGGCCTACAGCGGGTCACGGCAGCGGGGCGACGAGTCGCTGAGGGCGGTGCACGGGGCCCTGGATCTGGGCGTGACGCTCCTTGACACGGCCGACATGTACGGCCCGTTCACCAATGAGCTGCTGCTGGGGCGGGTGCTCAGGGAGCGGCGCGCGGAGGCCTTCGTGTCGACGAAGGTGGGCTTACTCGTGGGCGACCAGCACATCGTGGCGAACGGCAGGCCCGGGTATGTGAAGCGGGCGTGCGACGCGTCGCTGCGACGGCTCCAGACCGATGTCATAGACCTCTACCAGCTGCACCGCGCCGACCCCGAGGTTCCCGTCGAGGAGACCTGGGGCGCGATGGCGGAACTGGTGCGGGCGGGGAAGGTGCGGGCGCTGGGGTTGTGCGCCGTGGGGGCGCGTGGGGGGCGCAGGTCCGGCGCGCGATTGCATGACGCGACCCTGCGTCAGCTTCAGCGGGTGCAGCAGGTGTTTCCGGTGAGCGCGGTGCAGGCGGAGCTGTCGGTGTGGTCGCCGGAGGCGCTGGAGTCCCTGTTGCCGTGGTGCGTGGCGCGGGGGGTGGGGTTCCTCGCGGCGATGCCGCTGGGCAACGGGTATCTGAGCGGCACGCTCACGCCGGGTGAGGGGTTCGAACCCGATGACCTGAGGGCGCGGCATCCTCGCTTCACCGCGGAGATGATGGCGGCGAACCAGCCGATCGTGGCGGGGCTGCGGAGGGTCGCCGGCCGGCGGGGGGAGGGGGTCACCGCGGCTCAGGTGGCGCTGGCGTGGGTGCTGGCGCAGGGGCGGCAGGTGGTGCCGGTGCCGGGGACGAAGCAGGGGCGGTGGGTGGCCGAGAACGCCGGTTCGGCGGAGGTACGGCTGACCGCGGAGGATCTGACGGAGCTGGGCGGGCTGCCTGCTGCGCAGGGTTCTTGGGACTGAGCGGTAGGGGAGCCGGTGGGTGGTTCGGTGCGGCGGCGTGGGGGCTGGCCGCGCAGTTCCCCGCGCCCCTTACGGGGCGCTGTCAGCGGGCGTTCGCAGCATGGTCCGCCGGACAGAGCGACGCCCCTGACGGCGGCGCGTTGTACTACCGTCGGTCGCAGGAGCCGGGCCGTTTCGGAGGGACCGTGATCGTGCGACGTCGAGGTGGGGCCGCCGTGTTGACCGTGGCCGGGGTCCTGGTGGTGGCGGGGTGCTCGTCCGGGGGCGGAGGTGGGGGGCTGCCCACGCCGTCCTGGGCCGGGGGTTCGTCGGCGAGTGGCTCCGGCGCCTCCGCGTCGGCCGGGGCGAGCGAGTCCGCCGCGCCCGCCAAGGGGACGGTCACGGTGCTGCGTACGGTCGCCGAGGGGCTCAAGTCGCCCTGGGGGCTGGCGGCGTTGCCGGGCGGGGCCGGGCTGCTGGTGTCCGACCGGGACGACGGGACGATCAGCAAGGTCGACGAGAAGACCGGGAAGATCACGGAACTGGGTGTCGTGTCCGGGGTGTCCGCGGCGGGTGAAGGCGGCCTGCTGGGTATCGCCCTCTCCCCCGACTTCGCCTCGGACCACATGATCTACGCGTACTTCACGTCGGCCTCCGACAACCGCATCGTGCGCATGCTCTGGGACGAGGGCAAACCCGCCAAGGAGCAACTGGGCGCCCCCGACACGATCTTCAAGGGCATTCCCAAGGGGTTCATCCACAACGGCGGCCGGATCGCCTTCGGCCCGGACGGCATGCTCTACGCGGGCACCGGGGAGAGCGGACAGCGCGGCCTCGCGCAGGACAGGGACTCGCTCGGCGGGAAGATCCTGCGGCTGACGCCGGAGGGCGACCCGGCCCCCGGCAACCCGTTCCCGAACTCGCCCGTCTACACCTACGGCCACCGCAATGTGCAGGGCCTGGCCTGGGACGACAAGGGCCGGCTGTTCGCCTCGGAGTTCGGGCAGGACACCTGGGACGAGCTGAACGCGATCAAGCCCGGCGGCGACTACGGCTGGCCGGACGCGGAGGGCAGGTCGTCCGACCCGAAGTACGTGAACCCGATCGCCCAGTGGCACACCGACGACGCCTCCCCCAGCGGCATCGCCTATGTCGACGGCGTGATCTGGATGGCCGGTCTGAAGGGCCAACGGCTGTGGCGCGTTCCGCTGGTCGGCACCACCGCGGGCGCCGCGCCGCAGGCCTTCCTCACCGGCCGGTACGGCCGTCTGCGGACGGTCGTGGCGGCGGGCGGCGACAAGCTGTGGCTGGTGACCAGCAACACCGACGGGCGGGGCCGGCCGAAGGCGGGCGACGACCGGATCCTGGAGCTGCGGGTGAGGTAGCCGGCGGCGACACCGCTCACGCCTCGTCGTCCCCGGAGTCCGTCGCGGGCTCCTCCCGCGGGAGCCGTATGACGACCTTGCCGGACGCCAGGTCTATCGGTCCGCGGCCGGGATCCGCGTCCCCCACGTCCTCGCGGGTCAGCTCCAGCCGCTTTTGCTCCTCGTGGGTGTGTTTGCGGCCGGGTGCGAACAGCTCCTCGAACATGTTGAACACGGTGCCTCCTCCGCCGGTCTCCCTACCTGGTCGGGTCGAGCGCCTCGACGGGGAACAACCCCAGTCTGTGCGCCACCGCCGCTGCCTCGCCCCTTCCTGCAACGCCCAGCTTGCCCAGAATGTTCGAGACATGGACACTCGCGGTCTTCGGGGAGATGAAGAGTTCCTCGGCTATCTGGCGGTTGGTACGGCCTGCCGAGACCAGGCGGAGGACGTCGCGCTCCCGGCTGGTGAGGCCGAGGCTCTCGGCGGGGTCGAGGGCCCGGCGGGAACCGCGGGCGGTCAAGGTGAGGCGGGCGCGCTGGGCGAGAAGGGCGACGGCCTCGGCGAGCGGGCGGGCGCCCAGGTGGCCGGCGACGGCCCCGGCCAGCCGCAGGAGCTCCGCGGCGCGGTCGCGTTCGTCGTCGCCGGCGGCCGTTTCGAGCAGGCACTGGGCGAGGCGGCGCCGGACCCGGGCCAGGTCGTAGGGACGGTCCAGGCACTCGAAGTCGGTGACCACGTCCGACCAGAGGGCGGCGGTGTCGGTGCCCCGGGCCCGGTGCAGCTCGGCGCGGGTCCAGCGCTCGTACGCCTGCCAGAGGGGTGCGCCGGTGGTGAGCTTGCGCACGGCCTCGGCCAGCCGGTCGAGGGCCTCGGCGCGGCCGTCGGCCGCCGCGGGCAGGGCGCGGGCGTCGGCCTCCGCGCCGGCGGCGGCCAGCAGCAGGGGCCAGCCGTAGCGGTGGGTACCGGGCGGGAAGCCGGCCGCCAGGGCGCGGTCCAGCTCGGCGCGGGCGTCCAGGAGCCTGCCCTCCTCGGCGGCGACGCCGATGGCGATCCGGGCCACCGGCAGCAGAACCTGGGGCATCGGGTCGTGGCTGCCGTAGTGGGCGTGCGCGATGGCCAGCCGGCGGGCGGCTTCGGCCGCGTCGCCCCGGGCCATGGCGATGTCGGCGAGGCGCAGGGCGCCGACGCCCCTCGGCTTGGCGCTGGCCGCCGAGCCGAGGGCGCCCGCGGCGGCCTCGGCGGCCTCGTCCCACCGGCCCAGTGAGTACAGCGACTCGGAGAGGTTGCCCCAGATCCATGCCTCGGAGTCCAGCAGGCCGTATCCGCGGGTGAAGGTGACGCCCTCGCGCAGGATCGGCACCGCCTCCCCGGAGCGGCCGACCGACTCCAGCTCGGACGGCAGGTTCACGAAGGCCCGCCCGACGACATGGGCCACCCCGTCCTGGAGCACGGCCTCCTTGACCCGGTACAGCTCCGCCAGGCCGTTGTCGACGTCCCCCGAGTCGACCATGAGGCAGCCGAGGGTGACCCGCGCGTTGAGCTCGATCTCCCGGGCGCCCACCATCCGCGCGTACTCCACGGCCTGTTCGGCGGCGGCGAAGGCCTCGGGGCCCGGCTGGTGCAGCATCGCCCAGGTGGCCGCGTTGGCCAGGACGTCGGCGTGCACCTCGGAAGGGGGCAGACCGCGCACCAGGTCCTGGGCGTTGGCGAGTTCCTGCCGGCCGTCGCCCCGGGCCAGGCCCTGGACCAGCCGGGAGCGCTGCACCCAGAACCAGGCGGCGCGCTGCGGGTCGTGCTCGTCCTGGAGGATCCGCAGCGCCTTCTTGGTGATCTTCAGGGCGCGTTCGCGCTCCCCGCAGAAGCGGCCGGCGACCGCCGCCTCCGCCATCAGGTCGAGGTAGCGCAGCGGGGTGGCCGCCGGATCGCAGCCGCAGGGAGGGTAGACGTCGGTGTAGTCGACCGGGCGCAGGGCCGCGCGGATCTCCTCGGGGGCGGTGTCCCACAGCTCCATCGCGCGCTCCAGGAGGCCCAGTTGCTCGCTGTAGGCGTGCCGGCGGCGGGCCACCACGGAGGCGTCGAGAACGGCGGGCAGCGCCTTGGCGGGGTCATGGGCCTGGTACCAGTAGCTGGCCAGGCGGGTCACGCGCGCGTCGGCCGGTACCAGCCCCGGGTCGGCCTCCAGGGCCTCGGCGTAGCGGCGGTTGAGCCGGGAGCGCTCGCCGGGCAGCAGGTCGTCGGCGACGGCCTCGCGGACCAGGGAGTGCCGGAAGCGGTAGCCGTCGCCGGCGGGGGTGGCGGTGAGGAGGTTGGCGCCGACGGCGGCCCGCAGCGCCTCGATGAGGTCGTCCTCGGCGAGCCGGGCGACGGCGGCGAGCAGCCGGTACTCGACGGTGGAGCCGCCCTCGGCGACGATCCGGGCCACCCGCTGGGCGCTCTCGGGCAGTGCCTCGACCCGGACCAGGAGCAGGTCGCGCAGCGGGTCGGTGAGCCCGGTGCAGCAGCCCTCGGCGGCGGCCACGGCGAGTTCCTCGACGAAGAAGGCGTTGCCGTCGGAGCGTTCGAAGATCTCGTCGACCTGGGCCGGGTCGGGTTCGGTGGCGAGGATGCCGGCGATCTGGCGGCCGACCTCCTCGCGGGTGAACCGGGCGAGTTCGAGGCGGCGGACGGTGCGCAGCCGGTCGAGTTCGGCGAGCAGGGGGCGCAGCGGGTGGCGGCGGTGGATGTCGTCGGAGCGGTAGGTGGCGAGGACGACGAGCCGGCCGGTGCGCAGGGTGCGCAGCAGATAGGCGAGGAGGTGGCGGGTGGAGGCGTCGGCCCAGTGCAGGTCCTCCAGGGCGATGACCACCGTGCGCTCGGCGGCGACCCGCTCCAGCAGGCGCGCGGTGAGCTCGAAGAGGCGGGCCATGCCCTGTTCGTCGTGGCGGCCTGCGGTGGCCTCGCCGAGCTCGGGCAGCAGCCGGGCCAGTTCGTCCTCCTGGCCGGCGGCGGCCGCGGCCAGTTCGTCGGGCAGGGCGGCCCGCAGGGCGCGCAGGGCGGTGGAGAAGGGGGCGAACGGCAGCCCGTCGGCGCCGATCTCCACGCAGCCGCCCAGGGCGACGACCGCGCCCTGCCGGCAGGCGGCCGTGGCGAACTCCTCGACCAGCCGGGTCTTGCCGACGCCGGCCTCGCCGCCGAGCAGCAGCGCCTGCGGCTCGGCGGCCCCGGCACGCGCGAGCGCGTCGTTCAGTGTGTCCAACTCGTCGCTGCGGCCTACGAACACGGGACTCACGGACCTGGTCTCCACAGGCCAGAGCATCGCATGGGGCCCGGAGACCACGGCACCGGTTTTCCACAGCGCCGGTGCGCTTGTCGTACCGGTGAGAGAGACCGACGGGGGAAGCCGGTGGCCCGTTCCCGTGCGGCCACCGGCTTCCCCGTTCGCTGCTTCCGGGCGGTCCGCGCCGCCCGGCCGTCCCGTGGTCACGCGGTGCGTGGGAGCCGGCGCCGGCCGCGGCGGTCGGTATGCGCCTCCTCCGCCGCGGCACCGTGTCCGGCCTCGCGGCCGGCGGCGCGACGGGAGCGGACGGCCTCCCTGACCAGCCGGGCCTCCGCGGCCTGGCGGCGCAGTTCGGCGGAGCGGATCCGGTGGAGTTCGAACTCGAACATGGTGTGTCCCTTGTGAGAGCGGGTGATCGGGCATCGCTTTCTGCGATGCCTCCACCTTCGTCTCCCAGGGGGGTGCGCCACATCGGGAGAGTTCCGCATCTTCGCGGGGCCGCCGGGTCCCGGACACGCGTAAGGGGCCTCAGACCGTCCGTAAGGTGCTCACGGACGCCCTAAGGCCCCTTCCGACCTGGGCGGTCGCAGCCGGCTCAGCTGGTCGACGGCAGTCCGAGGAGCGCGTCGGAGTACTTGAGGACGGCCAGCAGCAGGCCGATGACACCGACGGCGACGCCGGCCCAGGCGACCGACTTGATCCACGGCGCCTGCGGCCTGCCGGGGGCGCCGAAGGCGGGCCGGACCAGCACCACGACGGCGGTCAGCAGGCCGGCCAGCGCGAACAGGCCCGCCCAGAGCGCGGTGGTCTGCCAGGCGTCGCCGTACACCTCCTTGACCTGCGTGGCGACGCTCGCGCTCGACGAGGTCTGGAGCTGGCCGATGAGGGTCTCGCGAGCGGCGGCCACCGTACCGATCCAGCCACCCGTGAGGGAGACCAGACCGAGCACGACGGAGACGACGGCACCGGCGCCCAGGCCGACGCCGGACGAGCCCTCGGCCTCGGCCAGTTCCGCGGCGAGTTCCGCGGCCAGGTCCTCGTCGTCGTCCTCCAGGTCGTCCGCGTCGAGGTCGGCGTCCGTGCCCTCGGCGGCCTCGGTGCCGGACTCCGAGACGGCGTCGGCGCTCTTGGTGACGCTCACCTTCTCCTCGTCGGTCGTGGCTTCGGCACCCGTCGTGGCACCGGTCTCGTCAGCTGTCTTGGTTCCCATGTCCGGCACCGTACGGATCCTGTCTGAGAGGCTTCTTAATGATCGTTCTCTGCGGCACGCGCGCGTGCTTCACGCCATTCGGGGGCGAGGATCGACCACACCTCCACGTCGTGCCGTAGGCCACCATAGGGGTGTGCCTGGCGGCGTACGCCATCGCGGGTCATGCCCAGCCGCCGGGCCACGTTCAGGCTGGGCACGTTGCCCGAGGCGGCGACCCACTCGATCCGGTGGATACCGCGCTGGTCGACCGCGAAGTCGAGGAGTACCCGCATCGCGCGCGTGACGAGTCCGCGCCCGGTGCCGGCCGGCTCCAGCCAGCAGCCGACCTCGGCGTTCCCCTGCTCGGCGTCGAAGTTCAGGAAGAGCACCCCGCCGACGAGCGTGCCCCCCAGCCACAGGCCGTGCAGGGCGCCGGTGTCGGCGGCGCGCAGGTCGGCGTACCGCTGGAGCATGGCGCGGGCGGAGGGCACGTCCGTCGCCTTGGAGCCGAAGGGGATGAACTGTCCGATGAACTCCCGCCCGCGGTCCAGGTGGGCCAGGAACTCCTCGGCGTGCCAGGGCTCCAGCGGGCGCAGTTCGGCGCCGTCGTCACCCAGGGATATCGCGTACATCGTGTTTCTCCAGTTCCACCACGTCCTCGACCTGCGCGTCGAGCCTCTCATGAGCGGCGCGGCAGCCGCGCGGCCCGAGGCCGGTCCGGGGCGGGTACGTCAGTCGAACTGGTCGCCGAGGGCCATCACCATGGTGCCCAGGATCATCAGCCAGAGGGCCCAGCGGGTACGGCCGCGGGCCCCGATCGCCCCCGCGAACACGCACACGGCGGATCCGGTGCCGTAGGCGGCCGGCACCACGGCGGCCACGCCTCCGCCCACTCTCATGGACGCGGCGGTCAGCCCCATCAGGGCCAGCAGCACCCCGGTGACGGTGGCGGTCCAGCGGGCCCGACGGGCGTCCTCGAAGAGGTCCTCGTCCTCGTCTGCCGCGGCCTCCACCTCGGTTGTCTCGGGTTCCGCGTCCGATTCGGCGTGTCCGGTCATGGCGGGCGAGCGTAGCGCCCGCACCTGGGGAAATCGGCTGCGGACCAGGTCGACAACTGCTAGCTTCCGCTGGTCAGCACTGACCGGCCCCTCGCCGACGACCGAAGCGGGTGCATTGTTTGACGGTCCGAATGAGCTCCTACGCATCGCCCTTCACTACGAAGATCACAAGGAGCCCGTTCAACGATGTCCGACGCCGTCTCTCCCGCACCGTCGAAGGACGCCTCTCTCACTGACCGTCTGACCCTCCCCCGGTATCCGCTCAGCAGCACCTACGACGCCCGCTGGGCCGTCGAGAACCAGATGGGCCCGCACGCCCTGTGGCTGCTGGAATGGCTGGCCCCCGCCCTCGGCCTGGACGCGCTGCGCCCCTGCGCGCGCGTGCTCGACCTGGGCTGCGGCCGGGCGATGACCTCGATCTTCCTGGCCAGGGAGTTCCACGCTCAGGTCACCGCCGCGGACCTCTGGGTCGGACCCGACGACAACGCCGGGCGCATCGCCGAGGCGGGGTTCGCCGACCGCGTGCAGCCGGTGCGTGCCGAAGCGCACGACCTGCCCTTCGCCGAGGGCGGCTTCGACGCGATCGTCTCGGTCGACGCGTACCAGTACTTCGGCACCGACGACCTCTATCTGCCCACGCTCACCCGGCTGTTGAAGCCCGGCGGCCGGATCGGGGTCGTGGTGCCCGCGCTGCGCGAGGAGATCGCGGGCACCGAACCGCCGGAGCATCTGAAGCCGTGGTGGGAGCCCGACTTCTGGTGCTTCCACTCCGCCCACTGGTGGCACCGCCACTGGACCCGCAGCGGGGCCGTCGAGGTCGAGGCCGCCGACTGGCAGCCGGACGGCTGGCGGGACTGGCTGCTGTGGTGCGAGGTGGTCGCCGAGGAGAGCACGGACGACTTCCACGTCCGGATGGCGGGCCGGTGCGCGGAGATGCTCCGCGCCGACCAGGGGCGCACGCTCGGCTTCGTACGGGTCGTCGGGCGCCGTAGGCAGTAACCCCTGGAACAGGGGCAGGGCCCCGGAGGCGCTGCCTCCGGGGCCCTACCACGTGCGGGCCGCCGCTCAGCCCTCGCTGACGCCCAGCTTCTCCAGGATCAGCTCCTTGACGCGGGCCGCGTCGGCCTGGCCGCGGGTCGCCTTCATGACCGCGCCGACCAGCGCGCCCGCCGCGGCCACCTTGCCGCTGCGGATCTTGTCGGCGATGCCCGGGTTGCCGGCGATGGCCTCGTCGACGGCGGTGCCGAGCGCCGAGTCGTCCGACACGACCTTCAGACCGCGCTTGTCGACGACCTCGTCCGGGGTGCCCTCGCCCGCGAGGACGCCCTCGATGACCTGGCGGGCCAGCTTGTCGTTCAGGTCACCCTTCGAGACCAGCTCGGTGACCCGGGCGACCTGCGCCGGGGTGATCGCCAGCTCGTCGAGCGAGGTGCCCGACTCGTTGGCGCTGCGCGCCAGTTCGCCCATCCACCACTTGCGGGCGGAGGCCGCGTCGGCCCCGGCGTCGATGGTGGCGACGATCAGGTCCAGCGCACCGGCGTTCTGGATCGCCTGCATCTCGACCGCCGAGATGCCCCACTCGGCGAGCAGCCGGGTACGGCGGGCCAGCGGCATCTCCGGAAGCGCTGCGCGGATCTCCTCGACCCAGGCGCGCGAGGGCGCCACGGGGACCAGGTCGGGCTCCGGGAAGTACCGGTAGTCCTCGGCCTCCTCCTTCACGCGGCCCGAGGTCGTCGACCCGGTGTCCTCGTGGAAGTGCCGGGTCTCCTGGATGATCGTCCCGCCGCCGTTGAGCACGGCCGCGTGCCGCATGATCTCGAAGCGGGCCGCGCGTTCCACGGACCGCAGGGAGTTCACGTTCTTCGTCTCGGAGCGGGTGCCGAACTTCGCGGTGCCGTGGGGGCGCAGCGACAGGTTCACGTCGCAGCGCATCTGGCCCATCTCCATCCGGGCCTCGGAGACACCGAGCGCCCGGATGACCTCGCGCAGCTCACGGACGTACGCCCGCGCGACCTCGGGGGCGCGCTCGCCCGCGCCCTCGATCGGCTTGGTGACGATCTCGATGAGCGGGATGCCCGCGCGGTTGTAGTCGAGCAGGGAGTGGGACGCGCCGTGGATACGGCCCGTGGCGCCGCCGACGTGCGTCGACTTGCCGGTGTCCTCCTCCATGTGCGCGCGCTCGATCTCCACGCGGAAGGACGTGCCGTCCTCCAGCTGTACGTCGAGGTAGCCGTTGAAGGCGATCGGCTCGTCGTACTGGGAGGTCTGGAAGTTCTTCGGCATGTCCGGATAGAAGTAGTTCTTCCGGGCGAAGCGGCACCACTCGGCGATCTCGCAGTTCAGCGCGAGACCGATCTTGATCGCGGACTCGACGCCGGTGGCGTTGACGACCGGGAGCGCGCCGGGCAGGCCGAGGCAGGTCGGGCAGGTCTGCGAGTTGGGCTCGGCGCCCAGCTCGGTCGCACACCCGCAGAACATCTTGGTCCTGGTGCCGAGTTCGACATGGACCTCAAGACCCATGACGGGGTCGTAGGACGCCAGCGCGTCCTCGTACGACACCAGGTCGATCGTGGTGGTCACGGTGAAACTTCCCTCTCAGCCCAGCAGGACGTCGTCGTCGCCCAGCCGCTTCAGCTCGCGGTACAGCAGGGCGAAACCGGTGACGATCGCGACGGCGGACACGGTGGCGTCGATCAGCCGGAGCGTGTCGTGCTCGGCGCGGGCCTTCTTGATCTGCTTGGCGACACCGACCGCACCGAACGCGGTGGTGGCCATGGACAGGTACGTACCGGACTTCGACTTCTTGAAGCCCTTGGCCTTCGACAGTGCGTTGCTCACAGCGACGGTGCCTCCTCCAGGAGCGGGTGGCCCCACTTTTCCACGAAGGCGGCCTCGACGGCGGCGCCGACCTTGTAGAGCCGGTCGTCCTTGAGCGCCGGGGCGATGATCTGCAGGCCCACCGGGAGGTTGTCCTCCGGGGCGAGACCGCAGGGCAGCGACATCGCCGCGTTGCCCGCCAGGTTCGTCGGGATGGTGCACAGGTCGGCCAGGTACATCGCCATCGGGTCGTCGGCGCGCTCGCCGATCGGGAAGGCGGTGGTCGGCGTCGTGGGCGACACGATGACGTCCACCTGCTCGAAGGCCTTCTCGAAGTCGCGCGTGATGAGCGTGCGGACCTTCTGGGCGGAGCCGTAGTACGCGTCGTAGTAGCCGGAGCTCAGGGCGTACGTGCCGAGCATGATGCGGCGCTTCACCTCCGGGCCGAAGCCCGCCGCACGGGTGAGGGAGGTGACCTCCTCGGCGGAGTGCGTGCCGTCGTCGCCGGTCCGCAGGCCGTAGCGCAGGCCGTCGAAGCGGGCGAGGTTGCTCGAACACTCGCTCGGCGCGATGAGGTAGTACGCCGACAGCGCGAGGTCGAAGGACGGGCAGTCCAGCTCGACGATCTCGGCACCCAGCTCCTTCAGCAGCGCGACGGACTCGTCGAACCGCTGGATGACACCGGCCTGGTAGCCCTCGCCGCGGAACTGCTTGACGACACCGACGCGCATGCCCTCGACGCTGCCGTTGCGGGCGGCCTCGACGACCGGCGGGACGGGCGCGTCGATGGACGTGGAGTCCAGCGGGTCGTGCCCGGCGATGACCTCGTGCAGCAGCGCCGCGTCCAGGACCGTACGGGCGCACGGCCCGCCCTGGTCCAGGGAGGACGAGAACGCGACCATGCCGTACCGCGACACGGCCCCGTAGGTCGGCTTGACGCCCACCGTGCCGGTCACGGAGGCCGGCTGGCGGATGGAGCCGCCGGTGTCGGTGCCGATGGCCAGGGGCGCCTGGAAGGAGGCGAGGGCGGCGGACGAGCCGCCGCCGGAGCCACCGGGGATCTTCGTCAGGTCCCAGGGGTTGCCGGTGGGCCCGTACGCGCTGTTCTCGGTGCTGGACCCCATGGCGAACTCGTCCATGTTGGTCTTGCCGAGGATGACCACGTCGGCGGCCTTCAGCCGCTTGGTGAGCGTGGCGTCGTACGGCGGGATCCAGCCTTCGAGGATCTTCGAACCGACGGTCGTCGGAATGCCCTGGGTGGTGAAGATGTCCTTCAGCGCGAGCGGTACGCCGGCGAGCGGGCCGAGCTTCTCGCCCCTGGCCCGCTTCTCGTCGACGGCACGCGCCTGCGCCAGGGCGCCCTCGCGGTCGACGTGCAGGAAGGCGTGCACCTTCTCGTCGACGGCCTCGATCCGGGCCAGGTGGGCCTCGGTGACCTGTACGGCGGTGAGTTCACCGGCGGCGATCCTCGCGGCGGTCTCGGCGGCCGTGAGCTTGATGATGTCCGTCATGACTGTCTAGTCCTCCCCCAGGATCTGCGGCACCTTGAAACGCTGCTGCTCCTGGGCCGGGGCGCCGGAGAGCGCCTGCTCGGGGGTGAGCGAGGGACGGACCTCGTCCGCGCGCATGACGTTCGTCAGCGGCAGCGGGTGCGAGGTCGGCGGTACGTCTTGGTCGGCGACCTCGCTGACGCGGGCGACCGCGCCGATGATGTCGTCGAGCTGGCCGGCGAAGTGTTCGAGTTCTTCGGGCTTCAGCTCCAGACGCGCCAGCCGGGCGAGGTGGGCGACCTCCTCGCGCGTGATGCCAGGCATGCAGCGTTCCTCTGGGGTGAGTGTGTGTGGTTTGGAGCCAATCCTATGGGGCACGGGCCGGTACCCGTTAAACGGTTTCAGCGACGGGTGTCCCAGGCCTCGCTCCGCAGGTAGTGGTTGTCGTACCGCTCGCCCGGTGTGATGACGATCAGGTCGCCGCGTCCGGCGGTGACGACGGCGGCGCCGGTGGCGTTGCTGTCGGCGAGCAGTCTGACGCCGACCGGGTCACCGCCGACCGCCTCGGCCTCGGCCTCCCGCAGGATCACGGACTCGTCGGACTCCGGTACGAACAGCGACATGCGCGGAGCTCCTGCTGATGGCTGCGGCGTTCACCCGAGGAACAGGAGCGCGGCGCTGATCAGGACAACGATCGCGGTGGCGAGGTGGATCCCGAGAGCGACGGCCCGCGTGCCACCGTGCCGCAGGACTATCAGCATGTCCCCGAGCGGCACGAGTGCCACGCAGAGCATGAACCAGGCCTCGGCACGCGCTCCGGCGAAGGCCAGCAGCGCGAGCCCCACGACGCCGAGCGTGCCGTCCCTGACGCCCTTGACGGCGAGAAAGGCGCCGGCGTCGCCCTCGGGGTCGGCCGGCACGCCGTATCCGGCGGCGGCGGGCCCCGGCCGGAACAGGAACCGGTAGCCGAGGAACAGGCAGAACAGGTCGAGCAGGACGGCGAGCGTGTAGGCGGTGACGGTCATGGTGACCCCTCTGTCGATAGTTTTCTAGCAGCGCTAGGACTGATATCGAAGCTAGCAGAGCGTCGGCAGAATGACTAGCGATGCTAGAATCCGGAGCATGTCGATTCAGAACCGCCGGGAACGCGAACGGGCAGAGCGCGAGCAGCTGATCGTCACGGCCGCGCGCGAACTCGCCGAGACCGAGGGCTGGGACGCGGTGACGACCCGCCGGCTGGCCGCCGAGATCGAGTACAGCCAGCCGGTCCTCTACAGCCACTTCAAGGGCAAGGACGCGATCATGGCGGCGGTGGCCGTCCAGGGCTTCGCGGAGATGGCGGCGGAGCTGCGGGCGGCGCGTACGGCGGCCGAGGGCACCCGGGAGTCACTGGCGGCGGTGGCGGAGGCGTACACGTCCTTCGGCCGCCGGCGCCCCGCCCTGTACGACGCGATGTTCACCCACCGGGTGGACCTGCCGTTCGCGACCCAGGAGGCTCCGCAGGCCCTGTGGGCGGCGTTCGGCGAACTGTCACAGGCGGTGGAGCCGATCGCCGCGGCCGGCGACGACCCCGGCATCCTGACCGAGACGTTCTGGGCAGGCCTGCACGGCCTGGTCACACTGACGCGCAGCACCCGCCTGCCGGAGGAGGCCCACGAGGAGAGGCTGCGGCTCCTGATCGGCCGCTTCGTCACTCCGTAGGGGCAACGCCCCTGTTCTTGGGGGCGCGGGGAACTGCGCGAGCAACCACGACGCACCCGCACCCGCCGACACCACCGCACCCCCACGGGCGACGCTCACCTCTTGAGAGACGGTGAACGGGCGGGCGGGAGACTACTCGGCCGCCGGCAGAGCCGCCCGCGGCCGCTGCCACCCCCGCGACCCCCGCGCCAGCAGCCACGCCGTGGTCTCCTCCGGCGGCATCGCGGCCGCGACCAGCCACCCCTGCACGGCGTCACACCCGAGGTCCCGCAGCCGCTCCCACGTCTCGTCGTCCTCCACCCCCTCCGCGACCACCAGCAGCCCCAGCGAATGCGCGAGGTCGACCGTGCAGCGCACGATCTCCGCGTCCTCGTTGTCCACCGCCAGCCGGGCCACGAAGGACCGGTCGATCTTCAGCTCGCTCACCGGCAGCCGCCGCAGGTGCACCAGCGACGAGTACCCGGTGCCGAAGTCGTCGAGCGACATCTTCACGCCGTGCCCGTGCAGCCCCGCGAGGGTGTCGGCGGCCCGCTGCGGGTCCTCCAGCAGCACATGCTCGGTTATCTCCAGCTGCAGCGCCCCGGCCGGCACCCCGTGCCGGGCCAGCCGCGCCGCCACCAGGCCCGCGAACCCGGGCGTGTGGACGTCCCGCGGCGAGACGTTGACCGCCACCGGCACCCTCAGCCCCTGCGCCCGCCACCGGGCGACCTGCCCGAGCGCGGTCTCCAGCACGTACTCCGTCAGATGGGGCATCAGCCCGGACGACTCGGCGATCGCTATGAACTCGTCCGGCGGCACCTTCCCGCGCTCCGGGTGCACCCACCGTACGAGCGCCTCCAGTCCGGCCACCTGTCCGTCGAAGCGGACCTTCGGCTGGTAGTGCAGCTGCACCTCGTGGGCGTCCAGGGCGCGCCGCAGGTCGCCCAGCAGGCCCAGCCGGTCGGGGGTGTTGGAGTCCCGCTTGGACTCGTACACCTCGACGCCGGTACGGTCCCGCTTGGCCTGGTACATCGCCACGTCCGCCCGGCGCAGCAGCCCCTCCGCGTCGAGCGCGTGGTCGGGGAAGACGGCGACCCCCGCGCTGGCCTCCAGCACGAGGGTGAGGCCGTCGAGGTCGAGCGGGGACGAGAGGGCGGTGACCAGGCCGCGGGCCACCCGGGTGGCCGAGGTCGTGGAGTCGGCGACCGGGAGTAACACCGCGAACTCGTCGCCGCCGAGCCGGGCCGCCTCGGCACCGCGCGGCAGCGCGGCCCGCAGCCGGTCGGCTATCTGGAGCAGCAGCCGGTCACCGGCGAGATGGCCGAGCGTGTCATTGACCGAACGGAACCGGTCGAGGTCGATCAGCATGAGGGCGGAGCGGGCGCCGATGCGTTCGGCGTCGTCGAGGGCGGTCCAGATCCGCTCAAGGAGCCACTGCCGGTTGGGCAGTCCGGTCAGCGGGTCGCGCAACTGCTCCTCGGCGCGGGCCCGCGCCATCCACAGGGTGGAGTCGAGGGCGAACAGCGGGATGGCGAACAGCGGCAGCAGCAGCGGCTGCGCGACGGCGACCACGCAGATCAGCGGGGCGATGCCGAGCAGGGCGACGGCGACCAGGCCCTGGCGCATCAGGGCGGTGCGGGCGACGGTGGGCAGCCCGCCGCCGCGCGGCGCGTGCAGGTACCAGAGCAGGGCGCGGGTGACGGCGAGATAGGCGACCGCGACGAGCACGACCTCGGGGGCGGCGGCGACCGTCCAGCCGACCGGGTTCCAGGGCGACTCGACGGTCGGGACGCGGCCGAAGGCACCGAGCACCAGCGCGCCGGCACCGATGCCGAGGATGTCCACCGCGCCGTGCAGGACACCCTGCCGCCAGCGGTGGCGTCTGGCTATGCCGACCAGGACGACGACGGTGAGGCTGACCATGCCGGCGGGCACCCAGCCGTACAGCAGCAGCACGGCGAGGGTGAGGGCGGCTCCGGAGCCGGTGCCGCCCCACCAGCGGGCGCGGCCGAGCAGGACGAGGTGGCCGACGATGATGCCGGTCAGCACGGCCAGCGACCAGCCGACCGTGCCGGACGGGAAGAGGGCGTGGTTGTCGCTGAAGGCACGGTAGAAGCCCGCGCCGAGGACGAACGCCGCGGCCGCGACGACCCCGGCGGGCAGCGCGGGCCAGGACAGGTGCCGTTCGTGATCGGTGCCGACCAGACCGGGGGGCGGTTCGACCGCGGCCAGCGGCAGCGGGTCGCGTGCCTCCGCCGCGATGCCGACCACCGGTATGCCGGGCGCGCCCGGCATACCCGGGCGCCGATCGCCCCGCACCGTCCACCGGCTCCCCCGCCACGCGCACACCCGGCGGCGCAGCGGCGGCCGCGCGCCCGGTGCGGCGCTCTCGGTCGGTTCCATTCCCGTCCCTCTCACAGCCGGCGGTGCCCACGCCGTGCGGTCCGTGCCCTGCCGGGGCACGGGAATGCCCCGACCGCAGCTGGGCACGGCAGGCGCATGTCCCAACAGTAGGCCGCGGAAGGCTTCCACGGGCAGCGGTCGTCGACGGTTGCCCGATTGCGTCCCGGCCACCCGTATGCATCTGATATGCGCCGAACGGGTGGCCTTCAACCGCTACTCCTCGGTCGGAAGGGCCGCTTCGGCCGCCGCGTCCGGTCCCTGCTCCAGGAGGACGGCGAATCCGTCCTCGTTCAGGACCGGAACCTTCAGCTGCATCGCCTTGTCGTACTTCGACCCGGGGTTCTCACCCACGACCACGAACGATGTCTTCTTGGACACCGAGCCGGTCACCTTGGCCCCGCGGCTCTGCAGCGCGTCCTTGGCGCCGTCGCGGGTGTGGTGCTCCAGCGTCCCGGTGACGACGACGGTCAGGCCCTCCAGCGGACGCGGCCCCTCGTCCTCTCCGGTCGACTCGTCCTCCAGCGGCACTCCGGCGGCCTTCCACTTTCGGATGATCTCGCGGTGCCACTCCTCGGCGAACCACTCCTTGAGCGCGGTCGCGATGATGCCGCCGACGCCGTCGATGTTCGACAGTTCCTCCTCGGTGGCCTGCTCGATGCGGTCGACGGAGCGGAACTCTCGGGCGAGCGCCTGCGCGGCGACCGGTCCGACGTGCCGGATGGAGAGGCCGTTGAGGAAGCGGGCGAGCGGGCGGGCCTTGGCCTCCTCGATCTTCTGGAGCAGCGCCAGGGTGTTCTTCTTGGGCTCGCCCTTCTGGTTGGCGAAGACCGTGACGACCTTCTCCTCCCCGGTCTTCGGGTCCCGCTTGGGCAGCCCGCTGTCCGGGTCCAGGACGTACGCCTTGATGGGCAGCAGCTTCTCGACGGTGAGGTCGAACAGGTCGCCCTCGTCGACCAGCGCCGGGTCGGCCGGCTCCAGCGGCCGGGTGAGCGCCGCGGCCGCGACCCCGCCGAAGTGCTCGATGTCCAGGCACTCGCGGCCCGCGAGGTAGGCGACGCGCTCTCTCAGCTGGGCCGGGCAGGTACGGGCGTTGGGGCACCGGAGATCGATGTCGCCCTCCTTCATGGCCCGCAGCGGCGTGCCGCACTCGGGGCACTCGGCCGGCATCACGAACTCCCGCTCGCTACCGTCCCGCAGGTCGACGACCGGGCCGAGGATCTCCGGGATGACGTCACCGGCCTTGCGCAGCACCACCATGTCGCCGATCAGCACACCCTTGGCCTTGACGACCTCCTGGTTGTGCAGGGTGGCGAACTCCACCTCGCTGCCCGCCACGGTGACCGGCTCGACCTGCGCGTACGGCGTGACGCGGCCGGTGCGGCCGACGCCCACCTTGATGTCGATCAGCCTGGTGTTGACCTCTTCCGGCGCGTACTTGTAGGCGATCGCCCAGCGCGGGGCGCGGGCCGTCGAACCGAGGCGTCCCTGGAGCCGGATCTCGTCCAGCTTCACGACGACACCGTCGATCTCGTGCTCCACGGAGTGCCGGTTCTCGCCGTAGTAGGCGATGAACTCCCGTACCCCGTCGAGGTCGTCGACCACCCTGTTGTGCGGGGAGGTCGGCAGTCCCCAGGTCTTGAGCAGGTCGTAGCCCTCGGAGAGCCGGTTCAGGCCCTCGAAGCCCTCCAGGGCGCCGATGCCGTGCACGACCATGTGCAGCGGGCGGCCGGCGGTGACCCTCGGGTCCTTCTGGCGCAGTGAACCGGCCGCCGCGTTGCGCGGGTTGGCGAACGGCTTGTCGCCGGCCGCGACCAGGCGTTCGTTGAGCTCGGCGAACTTCTCCATCGGGAAGTAGACCTCGCCGCGGATCTCGACCAGGCCGGGCACCCGCTCGCCGTGCAGCCGGTCCGGGATCTCGGCGATCGTACGGACGTTGGGCGTGATGTCCTCGCCGGTACGGCCGTCGCCGCGGGTCGCCGCGCGGGTCAGCCGGCCGTGCTCGTAGGTGAGGTTGACGGCGAGGCCGTCGACCTTCAGCTCGCACAGGAAGTGGTACTCCTGCTCGCCCAGTTCCTTGTGGATCCGCTCGGCCCAGGCCGCGAGGTCGTCGTCGTTGAACGTGTTGTCCAGCGACAGCATCCGCTCGCGGTGCTGGACCGAGGTGAACTCCGTCTCGTACGCCCCCGCGACCTTCTGGGTCGGTGAGTCGGGCGTGCGCAGCCCGGGATACTCGTCCTCCAGCGCCTCCAGCGTCTTGAGGAGCCTGTCGAACTCCGCGTCGCTGACGACCGGGGCGTCGTTCACGTAGTACCGGAAGCGGTGCTCCTCGATCTGCTCAGCGAGCCGCGCGTGCTTCTCCCGTGCCTCGGCGGGCACTGCCGTCTCCGCCTGCTGCTTGTCGCCGGCCACCGTGTTTCCTCCCGTTACTCTGGGTTGTCCGCGAGTGATCTCGCCGCCCGGACGCAGTGGGCGAGCGCCTGCCGGGCGTACGCGGGGGAAGCACCCGCCAGCCCGCACGCCGGGGTGACCGTGACGGACTCCGCGAGAAGCCCCGGTCGCAGCCCCAGCCTGCGCCACAGCGTCCTGACACCCATGACGCTACCGGCAGGGTCCGACAATGCCGCGTCCGTGCCCGGCACGACACCGACGAAGAGCCGGGTGCCCGCCTCCACCGCCTCGCCGATCGCGTCCTCGTCACGTTCGGTGAGGAGCGAGAAGTCGAAGGAGACGGCGGCCGATCCGGCGCGGCGGAGCAGGGCGAAGGGGACGTCGGGGGCGCAGGAGTGGACGAGCACCGGGCCGTCGGCGTGCACGCCGATCACGTCGCGCAGGGTGGACTCGACGACCTGGCGGTCGACCGCGCGGTGGGTGCGGTAGCCGGAGGCGGATCTCACCTGGCCGCGCAGGACGGCGGTGAGGGACGGCTCGTCGAGCTGCAGCACCGGGCGGGCACCGGGGATCCGCCGCCGCACCTCGGCCAGGTGCAGCCGCAGGCCCTCGGCGAGGGAGGCGGCCAGGTCACGGCAGGCGCCCGGGTCGGACAGGGCCGACTCGCCGTTGCGCAGCTCCAGGGCGGCGGCCAGCGTCCAGGGGCCGACCGCCTGCACCTTCACCGGACCCTGGTACTCCTGGGTGAACTCCTCCAGCGCGTCCAGGTCCTCGCCCAGCCAGGAGACGGCCCGCCGGGTGTCCCGGCCCGGCCGGTCGCCGAGCCGCCAGCCGCTGGGCTCCACGCGCGCGTACAGCTCGACGAGCAGGCCCGCGGTACGGCCGATCATGTCGGCGCCGGGGCCGCGGGCGGGCAGCTCGGGCAGGAAGGGGAAGTCCTCGAAGCTGCCGGTCGCGGTCTTGGCGGCCTCGCGGGAGTCGGTGCCGGGCAGGGAGCCGACGCCTGTGGCCGGGCCGAAGTCGGAGAGTGCGTTCACGTGAGGAGCCTAAGCGGGGCGGGCGGCGCGGTGGGCGGCGGTGGCCGGACGGCCGCTCCCGCCACTCGCCCGCCGCCGGGCCCGAGGGGCGGCGCGCGGGTTCCCGTGCGGGTCCGGATCCTGGTGCGCGGCGCCCGGGACTCCGGCGGGAGCGGCTCGTCGGACAGGTCCGGCCGCGCTCGCCGAAGGGCCACGGGGCGTGTCCCGTACCCGGTGCGCCTGTTCCGCTCACCGGCACAGCGGGCGACAGGACGCGGCCCGCTGCGCACGCTGGGTCCGTCGTACCGCAGACCGGTCCCGTGACCGCCCAGGGAGGACACCCATGACGTCGTCGTCGCAGCGTCCCGCACCCGTCGACGAACTTGCCCTGCTGAAGGCGGAGTTCGAAGGCGGGTCGGCCGACGTGTGGCGCTCGGCGCTGGGCGGCGGGGTGTGCGTGGCCGGTCCCGAGGCGGTGCGGGCGGTCATGGGCAACCGGCACGGGGTCGTCGCGGAGACCTCCGACTTCTACCACCACCGGCACGGCGTCTTCGGGCCGCGCTCGGCGCAGATCGCCGTCGGCCGCGCGGCCCGGGGCCTGATGCAGCGCCATCTCCAGGACCACCGGGCCGACCTGCCGGGGCTGGTCGCCGAACTGCTGGCGCCGTGCAGCGAGTGGCCGGACGCCGGCAACCTGCTCGTCCTGCGGCATCTGCGCGAGGTGCTGCTGCACCCGGACGCCCCGCCCCACCTGCACCGCACGGTGGAGGCGATCGTCGCCCGCGCGGTGCTGGCGGGTGCCCGGCAACGTCGGCGGGCCGCGTCCCGGCTGCTGTTCCGGCGCCGTGCGCTGCACGCCCTGCACACCGAGATAAGCGCCCGGCAGCGCGCGGCGCGGCCGCTCGACCATCCGGCGGGACCGCGCGACCTCGTCGACGTGGTCGTCGGCGGGGGCGGCCCGGCCGCGGATCCGCGTGAACTCGTCGAGGTCTACCTGTCGTTCCTGTTCGCCACGGCCGGGTCGATCGGGTTCGCGCTCGGCTGGTCGGTGCTGCTGCTGGGCACGCACCCGGAGCGGGCCGCCGCGGACCCGGGCCGGACCGTCCGCGAGGCCCTGCGGCTGTGGCCGGTGGCGTGGCTGTTCGCCCGCACCCCGAGCCGCCCGCAGGAGCTGGGCGGCACGCCGGTCACGCCCCGGGACCGGCTGATGGTGTGCAGCTACCTGGCGCACCGGCACCCCGCGTACTGGGAGCGGCCCGACGAGTTCGTCCCGGAGCGCTGGGCCGAGGGCCCGCCCGACGGGGCCTACCTGCCGTTCGGTCTCGGTCCGCACACCTGTGCGGGCGCGACCGTCACCGTACGGCTGCTGGAGGACCTGGTGGGCCTCCTCACCCGTGACTGGCGTGTGTCGGTCACCTCTGACGGCGGTGGGCCCCAGGTGGGTCCGGCGCTGGCTCCGCCGCGGTTCACCGCGACGCTGAGCCGTCCCGACGGCTGTCCCGAGAGGAGGTGAACCAGCATGCGCGCGCTGTACCTCAAGACGATGTCGGTCCTCAACGTCCGACGCACGTACGGGCAGTTCTGGTACCTGTACCACCACATCTGACCGGCCCGCGCGGGGAGGCGACAGCCGGTCGGCTCCCCGCGCTCCCAGAGGGGATCGCCCACGATGACCACCCCGCAGCACCCCGAGGACTTCCTGAGTTCCATGCGGCTGCGCAGCGCCCGGGAGGAGGGCGTCTTCTGGGTCGACGACCAGCGGCTCGGGGTCTTCGAGCCGGAGGCGGCCCGCCGGGTCAGCGCCGTCAACTGGCAGCGGTACGTCATGCACGACCGGCTGGTCGACATGGTGCGCCGGCGGCGCAGTCCCGAGATGCGGTGGAGCCGGATCCGCGCGGCCTGGATGACCCAGCTGCACACCCTGGCGACGGCGGAGCAGCACGGTCTGCTGATCGAGCGCATGCAGCGGGTGCTGGACGCGCGGACCGGGCAGGACACCGACCTGACCATGCTGACGCAGGACGTGGCGCTGCGGTCGCTGCTGCCGGTCGCGCTCGGCGGGCTCACCGGCGCCGAGGAGGACCTGGTCCGCCGGGACCTGGAGATGAAGCTGGCGCGGCTGGTGTCGCCCGCGCCCGGCGGTGTCCTGCACCACCTGCGGCACCTCGCCGTGCAGATACGGGCCGGGCTGGTGGTGCGCCGGGTCCTGCGACAGCGCGCCGGCGGCCGCCGCGGGCGCGAGGCGGACCTCGCCGACCCCTTCGTGGACCTGCTGCCGGAACTCGGCATGGACCGGGCGCTGGACGTGGTGACCACCGTCCTCACCGCCATCGGGGGCCCGCCCGGCACCGCCGCCGCGAGCGTGCTGTACGAGTTCGTCCGGCAGCCCGAGTGGCGGCGCCGCCTCGAAGCCGAGCTGAGTGCCGTGGACCCGGTGGAGTTCCGTACGGCGCCCGCCACGGCGGCTCCGGTCACCCACCGGTTCGTGAAGGAGGTGCTGCGGATGTGGAGCCCGCCGCTGCTGCTGGTGCGCCGCTCCACGTTCGGCTTCGACCTCGGGAAAACCCGGCTGGAGCCGGGGCAGTGGTATCTGCTGAGCCCGCACCTGATCCACCGTGACGAGCGGGTCTGGAAACAGCCCGACGTCTTCGACCCGGACCGGTTCCTGCCGGGCGCGCCGCACGGCCCGGCGGACCGGACCTGTTACGTGCCGTTCGGCTGGGCGCCCAAGAAGTGCATCGGCGCGAACATCGCCGTCGTCCAGCTGATGGCCCTGTGCCACCTGCTGTGCACGCGTTACCGGCTGACCGTGGACCACCCGGAGGCGGTCACGATGGCCCTGCGGTTCGCACCGGTGCCGGAGAACTTCCGGGGGCGGCTGACGCTGCGGTGAGCAGCGCCCTGAAAGGGGCGCGGGGAACTGCGCGACCAGCCACGGCGGCGCCGCGGTCGACAGACGGCGTGTCGCGGCCCTTCCAGCGGAGCGTCTAGCCGGAAAACGGGCCGGGGCGCACGGTCAGGTCGTTGATCTCCGCGTCCGTCGGCAGGTCCAGGGCGGTCAGGACGGCGGTCGCCACCGACTCCGGGGCGATCCAGCGCGCCGGGTCGTACTCCTTGCCCTCCTGCTGGTGGACCTTCGCCTGCATCGGACTCGCCGTGCGGCCCGGGTAGACCGAGGTGACCCGGACACCGTGGCCGTGCTCCTCGGCGCGCAGGGAGTCGGCCAGCGCCTTCAGGCCGTGCTTGGAGGCCGCGTACGCCGACCAGCCCGCGTGCGCGGCGAGTCCCGCGCCGGAGTTCACGAAGACCACGTGGCCGCGGGCGGCGCGGAGCTGGGGCAGGAAGTGCCGGGTCAGCTCGGCCGGTGCGATCAGGTTGACGTTGAGCTGGTGACGCCAGGACTTCGGGGTCAGCTCGCCGACCTCGCCCAGGTCGACCACGCCCGCGATGTGCAGCAGCGAGTCCACCCGGTCCGGGAGGGTCTGGTGGGAGAAGGCCCAGGAGAGCTTGTCCGGGTCCGCCAGGTCGCCGACCAGGGTGCGGGCGCCGGGAAACCCGGCGGCCAGTTCCTTCGCGCGGCCCGCGTCGCGCGCGTGCAGCACGAGTTCGTCCCCGCGCGCGTGCAGGCGGCGGGCCACGGCGGCGCCGATGCCGGAACCGGCACCGGTGATCACATGAGTTGCCATGGGGGACATGCTCGCATCAGCGGGCGCCGGGACCCTGTTCCAGGTGGGCCAGGGCCTCCGCGGGTTCCTCGGCGAAGAACATCAGCTCGGCCAGGGGGCGCGGCAGGAAGCCCTCGGCCTCCATGCGGCGGAACTGTTCCTTCAGGCCGTCGTAGAAGCCGGCGGTGTTGAGCAGGACGACCGGCTTGTCGGTGCGGCCGTGCTTCTTCAGCTCCAGGATCTCGGTGGCCTCGTCGAGGGTGCCGGTGCCGCCGACCATGATGACCACGGCGTCGGCCTTCTCCATGAGCAGCCGCTTGCGCTCCGCGAGGTCGGCCGCGACGACCATCTCGTCGGCGCCGGGGCGGGCCTTGTTGGCGAGGAACCCGACGGAGACGCCGATCAGCTTGCCGCCGGCCTCCTGGACGCCGTCCGCGACGACCTTCATGAGGCCGACGTTCGAGCCGCCCCAGACGAGGGAGTGGCCGCGCTCGCCGATCAGTTTCGCGAAGTCCCGGGCGGGGCGGGTGTAGCGGTCGTCCAGGTCGGCGGCGGAGAGGAACACACAGATGCGCATGGGGTCAGGGTATGCAGGGCCGTCTGGCGGGTGCGGGTCGTGTGTGGCTGGTCGCGCCCACGCGGCGGTAGCCGCATACCGAATGCGGCCCCGCGCCCCTGAAGGGGCGCCCCGGCGCACGTGGGGAACAAGTAACCGCCTGTCGGACTTACCCCTTCATGGCCTCTGGACACACGATCACCATCGAGCAGTCCCAGCAGCACGTCCGCGTCACGCACGGGGACCTGGTGCTCGCCGAGAGCGACCGGCCCCTCGTCCTGCGGGAGACCGGGTCTCCCGTGCGCTACTACATCCCCGCCGAGGACGTCCGGCTGGACCTCCTCACGCCCTCCGGGACGCACACCGTCTGCCCGTTCAAGGGGACCGCCTCCTACTGGTCCCTGCCGGACGCGCCGGACCTGGTCTGGGCGTACCCCGACCCGAAGGCCGACGTCGCCCGGATCAAGGACCACCTCTGCTTCTACGAGGTCGAGGTCGACGCCGCCGGCTGACGCCGGACCGTCGAGGCGATCGTCGCCGAGCCGACGACGCGGGTGCCGTCGTACAGGACGACCGCCTGGCCGGGGGCGACGCCGCGGACCGGTTCGGTGAACGTGACGCGCAGCTCGCCGTCGACCAGTTCGGCGGCGGCCTCGGTCTCGCCGCCGTGGGCGCGCAGCTGGGCGGTGTAGCGGCCGGGGCCAATGGGGGCGGTGCCGCACCAGCGGGGCTTGATCGCGGTCAGCCCGGTCACGTCGAGGGCGGCGGCCGGGCCGACCGTCACCGTGTTGTCCACCGGCGAGATGTCGAGGACGTAGCGCGGCTTGCCGTCGGCGGCGGGGTGGCCGATGCGCAGGCCCTTGCGCTGGCCGATGGTGAAGCCGTACGCGCCCTCGTGGGTGCCGACCTTGGTGCCGGACTCGTCGACGATGTCGCCCTCGGCCCTGCCGAGGCGCCGGGCGAGGAAGCCCTGGGTGTCGCCGTCGGCGATGAAGCAGATGTCGTGCGAGTCGGGCTTCCTGGCGACCGCGAGGCCCCGGCGCTCGGCCTCGGCGCGGATCTCGTCCTTGGTGGTGAGGGTGTCGCCGAGCGGGAAGAGGGCGTGCGCGAGCTGCTGCTCGTCCAGGACGCCGAGGACGTAGGACTGGTCCTTCGCCATGTCGGAGGCGCGGTGCAGCTCGCGGGAGCCGTCGGGGAGCGTCACGACCTGCGCGTAGTGGCCGGTGCAGACCGCGTCGAAGCCCAGGGCCAGGGCCTTGTCCAGCAGCGCGGCGAACTTGATCTTCTCGTTGCAGCGCAGGCACGGGTTGGGGGTGCGGCCCGCCTCGTACTCGGCGACGAAGTCCTCCACGACGTCCTCGCGGAAGCGGTCGGCGAGGTCCCAGACGTAGAACGGGATGCCGATGACGTCGGCGGCGCGGCGGGCGTCGCGGGAGTCCTCGACGGTGCAACAGCCCCGGGCGCCCGTGCGGAAGGACTGCGGGTTCGCGGAGAGCGCGAGGTGGACGCCGGTGACGTCGTGGCCGGCCTCGGCCGCGCGGGCGGCGGCGACGGCGGAGTCCACGCCGCCCGACATGGCGGCGAGGACGCGGAGGGGGCGGGTGCGCTGCGGGGTGTCAGTCATAACCCCTCCAGGGTAAGGGGGCGCGGGAACCGGAGCCCGCGAGTATCCGTTGGGGATCACATGGGGGCGGATCGGACAGCGGCGGGAGACCGGGACCGGCGGATCGGGCGGCGGGCGCTGCTGGTCGGCGGGGCAGCGGCGGCCGTCGGCACGGCGGCACTGACCAGGGACGAGCTGACGCGGCTGTACTGGCGGCTGCCGGGCGTGCACAAGGCGCGGGTGGCGGGCGCGGTGGACTTCAGAGGCGCGCGCTGGGTGGCCGCGTCGCCCGCGAACTACCGGACGGCGAACCGGCCGGACGACTACCCGATCGACCGGGTGGTCATCCACGTCACCCAGGGTGGCTACGCGAGCGCGGTGAAGGTCTTCCAGGACCCGGCGCACGAGGCGGCGGCGCACTACATCGTGCGCAAGGACGGGCGGATCACCCAGCTGGTCCGCGAGCTGGACGTGGCGTTCCACGCGGGCAACCGGTCGTACAACGAGCGGAGTGTCGGCATCGAGCACGAGGGTTTCGTGGACCGCCCGGAGGACTTCACCGACGCGATGTACGCGGCCTCGGCGCGGCTGACGGCCGCGATATGCCGGCGGTACGGCATGGCCATGGACCGCGAGCACGTGATCGGTCATGCGGAGGTGCCGGGGACGGATCACACCGACCCGGGCAGGCACTGGGACTGGGATCGCTACATGGGGATCGTTCGGCGTGTCGGACAGCCCTGACACCCAGTTCCACCTGTGACTCAATCGTTATCCTGTGGTCGCGCTGCGCGCATCCTGTGTCCGTTGCGTCCCACACCCGTGGCGCCAGCTGCGTCTGCTCAACTCACCTTGTTTTCAAGGGAGTTAAGCATTGCAAGCTTCCACGGCCGACTCACAGTTCCGCCGGTTCGTTCCTAACTTCGCCTCAGATTTCGCACAGACCCCAGGACAAACATCCGGGGCCATGACCCACACCACGGATCCCGCCTTCGAGGCGAACAGAGAAGAAGAGCAGGTCACCGGCGGCAGGCGCCGTCGTGCCAAGGGCGCGGAGGGCGCCAAGGCCGAGCACTCCAAGGCTGAGCGCACCACCGACGCCGAACACTCCAAGGAGGGAACGGCCAAGCGCGGCAAGGGTGTTCACCGCCGGAAGTTCCTCGGGGGCATGGCCGGGGTCGGTCTGGGCGCCGTCGCCGCGGCCGGCGCGTCCTTCGCCCTGCTGACCGACGCGAAGGGCAACAAGGCCAACGCGGCGACCAACACCGCCACCTTGACCATCCCGGACCTCCTTGAGGGCACCACCTCCGACAGCACCACCACCTTCACGCTGGAGGCGAAGACCGGCACCGCCGAGGTGCTCACCGGCGTCACCAGCACCACCGCGGGCTACAACCAGTCGTTCCTCGGTCCCACCATGAAGTGGGTCAAGGGCAACACCAACGTGCTCAACATCACCAACAGCCTGGGCGAGGACACCACGGTCCACTTCCACGGCGCGCACGTCCCGGCCAAGATGGACGGCGGTCCCCAGGTCGCGTTCTCCGACGGGGACACCTGGTCGCCGACCTTCACGGTCAAGGACGAGCCGATGACGCTCTGGTACCACCCGCACGCCCTGGGCACCACGGCGAAGCAGGCGGTGCACGGCCTGGCCGGCATGATCATCGTCGACGACAGCGACAACACCACCAGCGCCGACCTGCCCACCACCTACGGCACCGACGACATCCCGCTGATCTTCCAGTCCCTGGCCGTCAACGCCGCCGGCGACATCAAGTACGACCTCACCGGCTACCTGGCGGCCACGGCCTTCCCGCTGCTGGTCAACGGCACCAACGTCGACGACACCACACTCACCTTCACCGCGACCAAGACCCGGACCCGGTTCCGGCTGCTCAACGCCTCGCCGTCGGACATCATCGTCATCCAGCGCAGCGACGGCGGCACCATGACCCAGATCGCCAGCGACCAGGGTTACCTGGCCGAGGCGGCGGACGTCACCACGATCCGGCTGGTGGCCGGCGCCCGCGCCGAGATGGTCATGGATATGTCGGACGACGTCACCCTCCAGGCGGTCATCACCACCGGCTGGGTCCGCGGCGGCAGCGGCACGTACGACTTCCTGGCGGTGACCGCGAGCGGCACCGACACCCCGGACGACCTGCCCAGTTCGCTGCGGACCATCGACCGGTACGACACCAGCGACTTCACGGCCCGCACCATCACCCTCGGCAACAGCGGCGGCACCATGCTGATCGACGGGAAGGCCGGGACCAGCATGTCCTCCATGGCCATGATCAGCACCACGCTGGGGTCCAAGGAGATCTGGACGATCAAGAACAGCACGCAGCTGGAGCACTCGTTCCACCTGCACGACGTGCCGTACCAGCTGATCTCCATCAACGGCGCGGATCCGACCGGCGTCCAGCTCGGCTGGTACGACACCTACGAGGTGGTCGGCGGCGGCTCGATCGTGATCGCCATGGAGTTCACGGACTTCTCCGACGACACGTACATGTACATGCTCCACTGCCATCTGCTGCAGCACGAGGACGAGGGCATGATGGCGTCCCTCATGGTGACGGACAGCTAGTGGCCGCTCGGGCCTCCTGAGCAGGCTGCCGCCGGCAGTGGAAGTGCCGGCGGCAGCCGTTCGTGAGGTTCCGGTCATGTGCAGACCCCCCGGAACACATCGACCTGGCCGCCCGTGCTGTCCGCCACCACGAGGTCGCGGACGCCGTCGCCGTCCAGGTCTGCCGCCGTCGCGTCGTAGGCGCCGGTGGCGGGTACGTCGGTCAGCTGTGTGAGGGCACCCGAGGCGGTGCCCGTGTACGGCGTGACCGTGTTGCCCTGGAGCGAGGAGACCAGCAGGTCCGTGGTGCCGTCCCCGTCCAGGTCCGCGGCGCCCACGGCGACCGGCAGCGCGGGCGTGCTGTAGGCGGTGGCCGCGCCGAAGGTGCCGTCACCGTTGCCCGGCAGCACGTCCAGGGTGTCGGCGCCGTTGCTCACCGTGGCCAGGTCGAGGCTGCCGTCACCGTCGAAGTCGCCCTCGGCCAGGGAGTAGAGGCGGGCGGTGGCCGCGTACTTGGTGGCGGTGCCCAGGGCTCCGGTGCCGTCACCGAGCAGCACGCTCACCCCCGCGCTCGCCACGCTCGCCGTGGCCACGTCGGCATCACCGTCGCCGTCGAAGTCGCCGACCACGATGCCGTGCGGCTGGCTTCCGGTGGCGGTCTGGCCGGCGTCGGTGAAGGTGCCGTCCCCGTCGCCGAGCAGCACCCGCACGGTACTGGTCTGCTGCTCGGCGACCACCAGGTCGGCCAGGCCGTCCCCGTTGAGATCCCCCGTCGCCAGCGCCCGGGGCGACCCGGACACGTCGATCGCCGAGGCCGGACCGAAGGTGCCGTCGCCGGAGTTCAGCAACACGCTCACCTGGGCACCGCCGAAGTCGGCGGTCGCGAGGTCCGGATGTCCGTCGCCGTCGAAGTCCGCCACCACGGTCTGGTACGGATGCGTCCCGACCGCGTAGGTGCCGCCCGCCGCGAACGTCCCGTCGCCTTCGCCCAGCAGCACGGTCACCGAGTCGCCTTCGAGGTTGGCGGCGACCACGTCCGGCACGCCGTCGCCGTCGAGGTCGGCCGTGACGACATGCCGGGTGTTGGTGTCGGCGGCGGCGGAGCCGGTGAGGGTGTACGACGGGGTACAGCCGGCCGCGTCGGCGGCCACGGCGGGGATCGCGGGCGGCGCTCCGCCGAGGAGCAGCCCGCCGGCCACGGCGATGCACAGGCGACGACGCCGGTTCATGCCCTACCGCCTCTCGTCTCGGGTGATGTCATCGATCGGCTCAGCTCTGGTCGGCGGCGACCCGGAAGCCGACCGTGGGATAGCCGCCGCTGCCGTCCCGGCCCTCGCCTCGGTAGTGCGTCGTGCAGCTGCGCCCGGTGGCGTACCAGGAGCCGCCGCGCACGGCGTTGACGTCCAGACCGGCCTCCTGGCCGTTGGTGGCGGTGACCACGCTGGAGGTCCACTCGAAGCAGTTGCCGGCCATGTCGTAGGCGCCGTACACGCTGACGCCGGCCGGGTACGCGCCCACGGCCGAGGTGAGTCCGCCGGTCGCCATCAGCGCGTCGAAGAGGTCCGTGTAGACGAACCCGGTCCAGGTGTCGTGGTCGATCCAGCCGGTCACCCCGCCGGTCGCGGTGACGGTGAGGATCTCGGAGACCGGCTCGCTCTCGCCGTACCGGGTGGAGTCCGGGTCGTCGTAAGTGGCCTCGGTGGAGCCGTAGTTCGCGAGGTAGTACGCGGCGCACACCGCGTTGTAGTTGTAGTTGCTGGTGAGCACGGAGTCCGTGTAGGTCGTCCCGGCCGCGTCGCCCCAGGGGTAGCCGTAGGAGTCGGGGCCGCGGGCCGCGCTCTCCCACTCGGCCTCGGTCGGCAGCCGCAGGGTCCAGCCGTCCGCCTGCCCGGTGAGCCAGTCGCAGAAGGCCTCCGCGTCCGCCAACGCGACCTGCAGCACCGGGTGTTGCTCCTTGCCGGTGGGGACCGTGCCGTCGTCCCAGTACGACGGCACGGTGTGGCCGGCGCCCGCGTCCGTGCCGAGGAAGGCCGCGTACTGGGCGTTGGTGACCTGGTAGGCCCCCAGCCAGTAGGCGGAGTCGATCGGCGAGGCCTCGCCCGCTCCCGTGGTGTTGGACAGGTCGGCCGTGAACACGAAGTCCGGGTCCGCGGGGGCCGGTACCAGGCTCTGCCCGGCGACGGTGACCGAGTCGGCCGCGGCGGCCGGGGTCGCGCCGAGGAACGGCACCCCGAGCAGCGGCACGACGGCCGCGGCGCCGGCGATGCGCAGCAGCTTCCTTCTGCCGAACGGCTGTTGGTGCGGTGGTACGACGGTCATGGGGCGGCCCTCCGTCGACTCGATGGCTGGGGAGGCCGGTCACGCGGCGAATTCAGGGGGACAGCGCGCCGCGTGACCGGCCGTTCAACGGAACGTAAAGTGCGCGCCTTTGCTCCGGCCAGTGCCGGCCTGTGACTTCCCTGGACGCGTTCACACAGGTTCCACGCGGGATGCGCGGTCCTTCCCGTTGAGCTCGCAGTCTGCCCGAAGAAGCGCACAGTGTCGACACCTAGCGCTGTGAATGCCAAAACTCCCCTTGACTGAGCCTTACTGTCGACACTAGACAGGTGGTGAAGGACCTTCCCGCGCGACGAGGAGAACACCATGACCGATCCCCGGCCCGGACGACGACTCCTGGGCAAGGTCGCCCTCGTGACCGGTGCGGGCGCGGGGATCGGCCAGGGCTGCGCGCTGCTCTTCGCCGAGCAGGGCGCGACCGTGGTCGGCTGCGACATCGACGCGGACGCGGCCGGACGCACCCGGAAACTGGCCGCCGAACGCGGGGTGAAGGTGGACGTCCTGGCCCCGCTGGACATGACGGTCGAGGAGGACGCCCGGCGCTGCGCGGACACCGTGTTCGAGCGGCACGGCCGGATCGACGTCCTGGTGACGGCAGGCGCGATCGCCCCGCACATGGCGAGCACGGCGGAGATGGACTTCGACGCGCAGTGGACGCCGACCCTGCGCGGCGAGGTCGACGTGGTGTTCCTGCCGGTCCGGGCGGCCTGGCCGCACCTGGTGGCCTCCGGGGGCGGTTCGATCGTCAACTTCGCCTCGGTGAACGCCTTCCGGGGCAGCGGCACCTTCGGCATGGTCGCGCACTGCGCGGGCAAGTCGGCGGTGCTCGGCCTGACCCGTCAGCTGGCCGTGGAGGGCGGACCGGCCGGGATCCGGGCCAACACCATCTCGCCCGGCATGGTGCGCACCCCGGCCACCGAGTCGGCCGGCGCGCACGAGGGAGCCGCTCGGGCGGCCCTGCTGGCCCGCATCCCGCTGGGCCGGGTGGGTACGCCGGAGGACATCGCCTGGTGCGCGGTCTATCTGGCGTCCGACGAGTCCGCGTGGGTCACCGGCGGGAACTTCCCGGTGGACGGCGGCGTGCTGGCGAAGTGAGGGACACCCGGGCACCGGCGGGGCGAGGGGCCTCGGACCGGTTCCGGGTTCCCCGGGCCGTCACGTCGACGGGGTGCGCCGTCGACGTGACGGCTTGCGGCCGGACTCCTGCTCCTGGATCTGCTCCTCGACCGAGCGCAGCGCCCGGACCGTCGCCCCCGCGATCAGCGCGGAGGCCAGCTCGCCGTCCCGCTCCTCACAGGCCTGCATGAGCCGTTCCTGGTCGTCGACGCTGTAGGCGAGCCGGCCGGGGCGGGTCAGGCTGAGGTGGCGGAGCATGAGGGTGCGCAGCGCCAGGGAGTCGAGGATCTGCTTGAGGGTGGCGTTGCCGACGATCTCGGTCATCCGCTCCTGGAGCTGCACATGGCTCCAGAAGTACGCGTCCACGTCGCCCTCGTCGGCCAGCCCGCGCATCTTCTCGACCCGGCCGCGCAGTTCGCCGATCTCCTCGTCGGTGGCCCGCTCCACCAGCAGGGCGGCGAGCATCGAGAGCAGCTGACGGCGGACCTGGTAGATGTCCCGGATGTCCTGGCGGGAGGGCGCCGCGACCCGGGGCCGGCGGCGCGCCTTCATCTCGACCAGGCCCTCCTGCTCCAGGACCATCAGGGCCTCCCGCACGGGGGTCCGGCTCGTGTCGAACCGCCGTGACAGGTCGACGCTGTTGAGGTCCTGGCCCGCGGCCAGCCGCCCCTCGATGATCCCGGCGCCCACCCACTCGGCGATCTGCGCGACCAACGGCTCCCGCCGGTCCCGCAGCCGCAGCAGGCGGGCGAGCACGACATGCGTGTCCTGATCGGTCATCCGGCGGCCTCCCGGTCCGTGCCCGGCCCGGTGCCGGGTTCACAGCGGATCCATCGGTGTCGACACTATCGCACTCCAGGGCCGCCCAGAACACCAGTCTCCGCCCGTCTGTCGACAGCCGTCTAGGGCTGGATGTCCAGGGCGACCAGGAACCGGGACACCATGTTGTACACCGCCACGGTCGCCGTCAGCTCGGCGAGTCCGGTCTCGTCGAAGTCGGCGCGCAAGGCGTCGAACACCGGGTCCGGGACCTGGACGTCCCGGGTCATCGCGTCGGTGTAGGCGATGACCCGCGCGAGGCGCCCCTCGAACTCCGGTTTCTCCTTGCGCACTTCGGCCAGCTGCGGACCGGACGCCCCGGCCCGCCGCGCCTCCGGCTCGTGCGCGGCCCATTCGTACGGCGCCCGGTTGAGGACCGCGATCCGCAGGATGACCAGCTCGCGCAGGTCGGCGGGGAGCGACATCCGCTCCCGTACGGCACCGAGGAGGCTGTTCCAGCCGTCGGCCACCGGCGGGCTGTGCAGCAGCATCCGGTCGAGCGGATGCAGGCTGCCGCCGCGGCGGGCACGGACGCGGTCGGCGATCTCGCCGTCGCCTTCGGTGCCGGGGAGTCGTGCCATGGGGGTTCCTTCCGTTCAGTCGGGCAGCGGGCGGGACACGCGATCCAACAGGTGCATGGCGTCGAGCCGTTGGACCGGGCCGACCTCCGCGGTCTCGCCGCCGAACACCATCGCCCGCGCCCCCGTGAACCGCGGCCAGGCGGGCAGCACGCCCCCGCCCGGGTCGTGGTCCGTCACGAAACGGGCCCAGGTGTCGGCCATGGTGCGGGCCAGTTCCCGGTCCGCGTCGGTCCAGGGCCAGGCGCGGGCCGTCAACGTGTCCAGGGCGTAGGGGAGTTCGGCGGTGTGGTGGACGCCGTAGCCGGGGAGGCCGTCCCGGGGCGGGGCCAGCGGGAGGCCGGCGGGCAGCGGAGGGACCCGGGTGAAGCGGTACATCCAGGTGGGGGCGACCGGCGCATGGGTCCGCGCCCAGTGCCAGACCGGGTAGCCGAACCGGCTCTCGCCGGTGAACCGCCGTGCCGTACGGCGGACTTCGTCGCCGTCCCGCAGCGGGTACACCTCGTCCGTGCCGGGCTCGACGGGCAGCCGGCGCAGGACGTCCAGCGCGGCGTACACCGAGCCCTCGTCGTCGTTGGTCCCGACCAGAAGGGGTACGGCGTGCTGGCGGGCGGCGTCGAAGACGTCGTCGCTCGGTTCGGTCAGGACCCGGCCGTCGACGACCGGCCCGAAGTGGCCCTTGAGGACCAGTTCGACACCGTCCAGGCGGCGCAGGACACCGAGGCCGCGGTCCTCCGCCCAGCGCAGCCCCTGCTTCTGTGCGGTGGCCTGGTCCGGCAGGGGGCCCTCGGCCCGGCCGACACCGGAGGCGCTCTGGCCGATCGCCGCGTGGAAGAGGTGCCGGGCGGCCGGTGCGGCCATCAGGTGGCAGACGTGGGCGGCACCGGCCGAGTTGCCGGCGAGGGTGACCCGGTCGGGGTCGCCGCCGAACGCCGTGATGTTCTCCCGCACCCAGGTGAGGGCGGCGACGATGTCCAGCACCCCGTAGTTCCCGGAGGCGCCCAGGTCGTCCTCGGCGGCGAGCTCCGGGTGGGCGAGGAAGCCCAGGGCGCCGAGCCGGTGGTTGAGGGTGACGACGACGAGTCCGCGCCGGGCCATCGGGCGGCCGTGGTGGATCTCCTGGCCGCCGTGGCCGTAGCGGTTGCCGCCGCCGTGCACCCAGACCAGCACCGGCAGCCGGGCGCCCGGTGCCGGATCGGGGGTCCACACGTTCAGATAGAGGCAGTCCTCGCTCATCACCAGGGCCCGCCGGTCGGCGAAGTTGGTGTGGTACATGATCGAGTCGCGGGGCGGCTGGGGCTGCAGCGGGGCCGGGCCGAAGGTGTCGGCCCGGCGTTCGCCGTCCCAGCGCGGGGCGGCCCGCGGAGGGCGCCAGCGCAGCTCGCCGACGGGCGGCTCGGCGAACGGGATGCCCCGGAAGACGGCCACCTCACCGTCGTACTCGCCGGTCAGCCGCCCCGGCCCGACGCTCGCTCTGATCACCCGGCCGCCTTGTGCAGCACGCCGTCCTTCATGATCACCCGGAGTCGGTCGCGGTCCTGGAGGAGCCGGATGTCGGCCAGCGGGTCGCCGTCCACCAGCACCAGGTCCGCGAGGTACCCCTCCCGGACCAGCCCGAGTTCGTCGCCCAGCCCCATCACCTGGCCGCCGTACTCCGTCGCCGCGCGCAGCGCCTCGGCCGGGGTGAAGCCGAACCAGTCCACGAACAGCTCCAGGTCCCGCAGGTTGCGGCCGACCGGGTTCCAGGCGAAGCCGTAGTCGCCGCCGGGGACGACCCGGACGCCCCGGGCCACGAGCTCGGGTACGACCGCGCGCACCGCGTCCCGGGTGGCCTCGACCTCCATGCCGGGCTCGGGTTCGCTGCCGGCCTCGTGCAGGTTGGCGTGGATGATGCCCGGGGTCGGGGCGACGAAGATCCGGTCGCGGGCGGCCTGGAGCAGGTCGAGGGCCTCCTCGTCGGCGAAGGTGCAGTGGTAGACGGCGCGGATGCCGTGCCGTACGGCCATCTTGACGGACTCGGCGGCGTGCGCGTGTGCGGTGAGCCAGACGCCGTGCTTCTCGGCGGTGTGCGCGGCGGCGGCCACCTCCTCGTCGGTGAACTGCAGGACCCGGGACGTGCCCTGTACGACGGCGCTCTCGCCGGAGAGGGACAACTTGACGATGTCGACGCCGAGTTGGGCCATGTCGGAGACGAACCGGGCGACCGACTCCGGGTCGGAGGCGCGGTGGTCGACGCCGGGGAAGTCGTAGACGCCGGGCTCGACCATGCCGGCGCTGCCCTCCCAGGAGGCGGCCTTGAGACGCGGTCCCGGCAGCCAGCCCTCGGCGAAGGCCTTGCGGGCGGCGACCTCGGTGCCGGGCAGCCGGTTGCCGCCGGAGTAGGCGCTGGTGATGCCGTGGTCCAGGAGGACCCGGCCGGCGTGCGCGACGAGCAGCGCCTTCTCCTCGGGGGGTTCGTCGCGGCGCCGGGAGAGGTGCTCGACGGTGGAGCCGAAGCCGAGGTGGGTGTGGGCGTCCACGAGTCCGGGGAGCAGGGTGCCGCCGCCCCCGTCGATCACCCGGGCCTCGGCGGTCAGGTCGCGCGGGACGCGCTCGGCGACCGCGGTGATGCGGTTGCCCTCGACCAGGACCTGCGCGGGGAACGGGTCGCGGCCCGTGCCGTCGAAGACGTGGACATCGGTGAACAAGAGGGTCATGTGCGCGGCCTCCAGAAGCGGTGACGCATCTCGCCGACTCCCCCGATCCTGCTGACCAGTTCGTCCTCGGGGGTCAGAAAGCGCTGCGGGACCCGGCGGTTGCCGACGCCCGCCGGGGTACCGGTGAAGATCAGGTCGCCGGGGAGGAGGGTGCAGAACTGACTGAGGTGGGAAACCAGTCGGGGAATCGGGAAGATCATGTTGGCGGTGCGGTCGTGCTGGACGGTCTCGCCGTTCAGCTCGCAGGTCAGCTCCAGGTCGTCGGGGTCGTCGATCTCGTCCAGGCTGACGAGTGCGGGGCCGACGGGACCGAAGCCCGGGTAGGACTTGCCGAGTGAGAACTGGGCGGGTCTGCCCGCGAGTTGGCTGATCCGCTCGGAGAGGTCCTGGCCGACGGTGAGCGCGACGACCGGGTCCCAGCCCTTCTCCTCCGGCACCTGGTGCGCCTCGCGGCCGATGACCGCGACCAGTTCCAGCTCCCAGTCGACGCGGCCGGGCGGGAGCGTGACCGTGGTGTACGGGCCGGTGAGACAGGTGGCGAACTTGGTGAAGACGAGCGGGACTTCGGGCTCCTCGTAGCCGGCCTCGGCGGTGTGCGGGCGGTAGTTGAGGGCGACGGCGAAGATCTGGCGGGGGACCGGTACCGGGGGCTCCAGCTCGGACTCGTCGTAGGGGCGGGCGCCGGTCGCCGCGGCGGACCAGCGGCGCAGGTCGTCCCAGCGGGCGAAGAGGTCCGCGCCGAGGGAGGGCGGGACGTCGACGGCGCCCTCGGGGGTCAGCAGGACGGGGCGGCCGGCGAGTCGTGCGATGCGCATGTCCCGGTCACACCCACTGCTCGGCGGGCGGCTCGTCCTCGCCGTACGCCTCGCGCCAGGACACCACCGGGTTGCGCAGCACGCCCAGGCCCTCGATCTCGGCCTCGACGACGTCCCCGGGCTTGAGGTAGTTGGCGAAGGGGTCCTCGGTGCTCGCGGCCACGCCCGCGACGGTGCCGGTGGTGACGAGGTCGCCCGCGCTGTAGGTCTGCGGGGAGTGGTAGGCGACCAGCTGCGGGATGGAGACCGACATCCGGCCGGTGTGGGACTTCTGGCGGACATCGCCGTTGACCCGGAGCTCCATGTCCAGGGTGTGCGGGTCGTCGATCTCGTCGGCGGTGACGATGTACGGGCCGATCGGACAGAAGGTCTCGATCGCCTTGGAGAAGGAGAAGACCCCGGACTCCATCTCCCTGCGC
Organism: Streptomyces fuscichromogenes; assembly: GCF_014645815.1. Classification (GTDB taxonomy): domain Bacteria; phylum Actinomycetota; class Actinomycetes; order Streptomycetales; family Streptomycetaceae; genus Streptomyces; species Streptomyces fuscichromogenes. Next base: position 313,497 of record NZ_BMML01000008.1, read on the forward strand.
TGGATGTCCCGCGCGGTGATGTCGTTGAAGACCACGTAGCCCGCGATGTGCTCGACGGCCTGCTCGGCGGAGAAGAACCGGCCCGGCCTGCCGATGACGATCGCGAGTTCGAGTTCGTAGTCCAGTTCCCGGGTGAGGTTCGCCGGGTACACGATCGGTTCGTCCGGGCCGATGACCGCGTCGACGTTCTGGAAGAACACGATCCCCTTGTTGACCGGGTGGGACCAGTCCACGCGGACCAGGTCCTCGTGGTGTTCCCGGAAGTTGCCCGCGGTGTGGAAGAACTTCTTCGGCACGATCGGGGCGCGGAGCCGGACGTCGGCGAGCGCGAACCTCCGTCCGGTCTCGCCCACTTGGCCCTCGCGCTCGAAGTACGCACGGGTGGAGGGCACTTCCAGCTCCACGACGGTGTCCCCGTCGAGCCGGCCCACCAGTCCGTGGTCCGGGCCGCCGTCGAACGTCACCAGCTTCATCAGACCTCCCTGAACTGTCGACAGACAGCCTCTCCTGAGCCCGTCAGATCGTCAATAGACGCGCAAAGTGTGGACACATATCGGTGCGGTGACCTACCGTCCGATCCATGCGGACGACATGGGACTTCACGGGGACGAGGGCGCTGGTCGCCGGGGCCGGCGGGATCGGCGGGGTGGTCGCGGGCGAGCTCGCGGACGCGGGGGCGGCCGTGGTCGTCCTGGACGTCGACGAGGGCAACCTGGCCCGGGTGGCCTCGGGGTCCGCCAAGGGGCTCTGCGCCGACCTGACTTCGGCGGACGCCTGCCGGGCCGCCGTCGACCGTGCGGTGGATCTGCTCGGCGGTGTCGACGTGTTCGTGCACGCCGTGGGGACCAACGACCGGCGGCCGGTGCTCGACACCCCGGACGAGGTCTGGGAGCGGATCACCTCGGTCAACCTCGACAGCGCGTTCTGGCTGGGGCGGGCCGTGGGCGGGGTGATGGTGCCGGCCGGGTACGGGCGGATCGTCTATCTGTCGTCCGTGTCCGGCCTGTTGGCCCACGCGAACCACGCGCCCTACGCCGCGACCAAGGGAGGCGTCGACCAGCTGATGCGGGTCATGGCCCGGGAGTGGGCCGCGTGCGGGGTCACCGTCAACGCGGTCGCGCCCGGCTACACCGAGACCGACCTCACACGGGAGTACCTCGCGGCGCCGGGGGTCCGGGCGTCCCTGGAGTCCCTCGTCCCCGCGGGCCGGCTGGGCCGGCCGGCCGATCTGACCGGGCCCGTGCTCTTCCTCGCGTCCGACGCCGCGGCGTTCGTCACCGGACAGGTGCTGTACGTCGACGGCGGGCGGACGCTCGTCTGAACCCCCATCACGATGACTCTGGAGGCCGTATGACCACCGTGTTCGAACGTTTCGCCGGAAAGACCGTGCTCGTCACCGGCGCCGGTACCGGGTTCGGTGCCGAGATCGCGGTGCGGGCGGCGCGGGAGGGGGCCGATGTCGCCGTCCACTACCGCGGTTCCCGAGCGGGGGCCGAGGCGACCGCGGAACGCGTCACCGCGCTCGGCCGCAAGGCGCTCGTCGTGCAGGCCGACATCTCCGAGCACGCGCAGATCACGCGGCTCGCGGAGGAGGTGTGGGCGCACTTCGGGCGGCTGGACGTGGCGGTCAACAACGTGGGGGACGTCGCCCGTGAGCAGATGTCCTGGCGGGACGTCACGGAGGAGTCGATCGACCATGTGCTCGCCGTCGACATCAAGGGCACGCTGCTGTGCACGCACGAGTTCGGGGGGCGGATGCTGGAGCAGGAGGGGGGTGGGGCGATCGTGAACATCGGGTCGACGGTGGTGGTGCGGGGCAGCGCGCGGGCGCCGCAGTACGCTGCCGCGAAGTACGGGATCATCGGGCTGACCAAGTCGTATGCGCATGCGTTCGCGCCGAGGGTGCGGGTGAATGTCTTTGCGCCGGGGTTCATCGAGACGGCGGCGACGTTGGGGCGCGAGGACTGGAAGAGTGGGCGGGGGGATGTGTTGCGGGCCAACACGCCCATGGGGCGGATTCCGGGGCCCGAGGAACTGGCCGGGGCCGCGCTGTTCTTGGCGACCGAGGATGCCGGGCACATCACAGGTGGGTTCTTGGTGGCTGATGGGGGATTCAACATGATTGGGGCGTAGAACGTTGTGGTTCGGGTGCGGGTGGGTGGGGGCTTGTCGCGCAGTTCCCCGCGCCCCTAAAAGCAGGTGGGTGCGCTCATCCCCCATCGAAAGGTTCTGAACAGCTCCGGCCCCCGGGATTCGGTTCGCATCCATCCCCGGGGGCCGGCCCTTGTCTCTTGGTCTGTTTACGACACCGTCAGGGTGAGGGCGCCCGTGTAGCTCTTGCCGGCGGTGATGGTGGTGGCGGTGCCGTCGACCGTGAGGGTGACGGTCTTGCCGCTGGGGGCCTCGATCGCCGCCGTGGAGGCCAGGGTCAGCGCGCTCAGGTACGACGTTCCGGTCACCGTCCAGGTCGAGCCCGCGCCCAGCGTCACCAGGACGCCGTTGTTGACCACCGCGCTCGGGGTGTTGGTGACCTCGCTGATCTGGCGGTACTCGGTCTTGGTGATGGTGGAGACGCTGTGCTTGGCGGTGCTGGCGGAGATGACGCCCTCGATGGTGGAGCCGGTGAAGGAGAGGGTGAGGTTCTGGCCCTGGAGGCTGGCGTTGCCGCCGCCCCAGACGGAGTTGTAGAAGTCGCCGGTGAGGGCGATGTCGGTGAAGGTGCCCTTCGCGTCGGTGGACTGGGAGCTGGTGGTGGTCCAGCTGGAGGACTTGGTCGGGGAGCCGGTCGGCTCGGTGTAGGTGCCGGTCGTCTCGCTGGACCAGGGGTAACCGGAGACCGTGACGCTGCTCGGACGATCGGTGTCCATGAGCTGGAAGAGGACGCCGTTGCCGCTGGTGATGGTGGCGCCGTCGGAGCCGTCGACGGTGACGGTGCCCGCGACCGCCTTGCACATGAACGTGGTCTCGCCGGTGGTGACCTGGGTGCCGCCGTCGATGGCGACCGAGCCCGCCGCGTACCACATGACCATGAAGCGGCCCGCGTCGATGGTCGTGGACTGGACGGGCAGGTCGTCCAGTTCGGCCGAGGTCAGGCCCAGCGAAAGGGAGCTGTTGAGGGACGAGACCGCGCTCTTGGTGCTGTCGCCGTAGTGCGCCGAGGCGCCCCAGTGGATCAGGGCGTAGTCGCCGACGTCGAAGGTGCAGCCGAGGAAGTGCTCGGTGACGTTGCCGATGGCGTAGCTGCCGTAGCCCTCGCCGCCGGTGTTGGCGATGGTGCTGTTGATGGCGGTGAGGGTGCAGTAGCTGCCGCCGTCGACGGAGAGGGCGCCCCACTTCTCCGAGGAGATGGAGGAGTTGATGTACGAGGCCTTGGTGCTGGCGCCGAGCAGGTTGGTGGCGCGGACGTTGCCGGAGATGCCCAGCATCCAGGGCACGGTGATCATGTACTTGGTGTCTCCGGTGCCGGCGGACGGGTACTCGTCGGGGACGACGCCGTCGGCACAGTGGATGGTGGAGTTCTTGACGATGACGTTGGCGGTGGCGTCGGCGATGACGGCCGTACGGACCACGCCGACGTTGCTGATGTTGGCGCCGTCGAGGACGACGGTGGTGCCCGAGCCGGTGCCGACGACGGAGGCGCCGTAGCCGACGAAGTCGCAGCGGCCGTTGCCGTCGAAGGCGATGGTCGGGTTGGTGAGGGTGTAGCTGCCACCGCCGGCGACGTAGACGCCGTTGAAGGCCTCGCCGTTGGAGAGCAGGGTGATGTCCGAGGCCCCGGTGTCGGTGACGGTGCCGCCCACGACGTCGGAGGGGACGGACTTGGACTCGTCCACGCCGTCGGCGTCGACGTAGATGGCCTGGCGGAAGGGGAAGGTGAGGGTGGAGTAGGCGACGTCGGTGGCCTCGGCGACGTTCAGGACGATGGTGCCGGTGTAGGTGCCGGCCGCGATGGCGGTGGCGACGCCCCCGTTCCCGTCGGTGAGCGCGGCGAGTTCGCTGCCGGTCTCCACGCCGTTGACGGTGAGGGAGAGGCTGTAGCCGTCGGGGACGGCGATGGTGCCGCCCTCCTCGATGGTCAGGCAGGTCGCGGTGGTGGTCTCGGTGAGGGTGAGGGTCTCGTCCGAGCCGACGGTGATGCAGGTGTCGGCCTGGGCGCCCTTGCCCTTCTTCCGTCCGGCGGCCTGCGCGGCGGCCGGGGCGAGCAGGGTCGGGGCGAAGGCGGCGGCCACCGCGATGATGAGGGCGCGGGGGCGGGCCCGGTTGGCGATCGGCCGGTCGAGCAGGTCGGTGGCGGAGGTGGTGTCCTCGTGGTCCGTCCGGTTGTCGGTGGGCAGCACTGTGAACTCCTTTGTTTTCCAGTGTTTTCGGGCAGGGGGTATCGCCGTGCGGCGACACGGGGGGGCGCGGGCAGGGGTGAGCCGGGCGTGGCGCCCGTGGGCGCACGCCCTCCCTGCTCGGTGGTGGGGGGTGGGTCAGTTGTGGGCGGGCTCGGCGTCCTGGTCGAGGCGCTCGCCGCGGATCCGGGCCAGCACTCTTGTCCGCAGTTCCGCGAAGCGCGGGTCGGCGCGGGTGGTGAGCTGGTCGCGGTCGGTGCCGAACGGCACGGTCAGGGTGTCGAGTACGGCCGTGGGGCGGCCGCCGAGGACGATCACGCGGTCGCCGAGGTAGACGGACTCGTCGATGTCGTGGGTGACCACGACGACGGTGATGCCGAGCCGGCGGCGCAGCTGGAGGGTCAGGTCCTCCAGGTCGAACCGAGACTGCGCGTCGACCGACCCGAACGGCTCGTCCATGAGCAGCACCGGTGCGTCGTAGGCGAGGCCGCGGGCGATGGCGACGCGCTGCTGCATGCCGCCGGAGAGCTGCCAGGGGTACTTGTCGCCGACGTCCGCGAGGCCGACGGCGTCCAGGCACTCCAGGGCGGTCGCCTTGCGGGCCGCCTTCCTCACGCCCCGCCCCTGGAGCGGGAAGGCCACGTTGTCCCACACCCGCATCCAGGGCAGCAGGGAGCCGCGGTAGTCCTGGGAGACCACGGCGATGTCGGCGTGCGGCCCGGTCAGGCGCTGGTCGCCGTAGCGGACGCTGCCGGAGGTGGGCGGGGTGAGTCCGGCGAGGCAGCGCAGCAGGGTGGTCTTGCCGGCGCCGGAGGGTCCGACGACGCACACGGACTCCCCCGGGTCCACCCGCAGGCTCAGCCCGGCGAGCACCCGGTGCTCCTGCGGGCCGCCCTGGCCGAACGTCATGCAGAGGTCCTCGACATGGAGGACGGATCCGCGGGTCATACGACCACTCCGTTGCTCTTCTTCTCTATGGTCAGGGCGGGCGAGGGCCGGCTCGCCCGGGGAGCGCGCTGGTGGTACCAGCCCAGCAGGGCGTGTTCGCAGAGCAGGAGCAGCACGCTCAGGCCGTAGCCGAGGACGCCGATGAGGAGGGTGCCGGCCCAGGTCTCGGCGACGTGGAAGCTGGATCCGCTCTGCAGGATGAAGTTGCCGAGCCCGATCGGCGAGCCGTAGATCTCGCTGACGACCATGAGGACGACGGCGACGGACAGGGCGACCCGGACGCCCGCGAAGACCTGTGGCAGGGCGCCGGGGAGGACGACCCGGCGGAGCTGGAGGTGCCAGGGGACCCGGTAGCCGCGGGACGTCTCGTGCACGGCGGGGTTGATCTGGCCCACCCCGGCGACGGTGTTGAGCAGGATCGGCCAGAGCGAGCCGAGGAAGATCAGGAAGACCTTGGGGCCGGAGCCTATGCCGAGGGTCAGGATGATGACCGGCACGAAGCCGACGGTCGGGGTGGCGCGGGCGAAGTCGAGGAGCGGGCCGAGCGCCAGGCGCAGGGTGCGGACCTCTCCGATCACCAGGCCCGCGGCGACGCCGACGACGGTGGCGAGGGCCAGGCCGAGGACGATGTTGCGCAGGCTGAACCAGAGGTCGTCGAGGAGGCCGCCGCCCGCGAGCTGGTCCCACAGGGTGTGCAGGACCGTGGTCAGGGGCGGGAAGTAGAAGCTGGTGCTGCCCGCGGTCGATACCAACAGGATCACGAACACCAGGACGGGGAGCCAGAGTTGGCGCAGGATACGACCGGTCACGCCGCCTCCCCCGCCCGGACCGGGGGCCGCCAGCGCAGCAGCCGGTGTTCGGCGTACTGGGCGAGCAGGGTGATCGAGTAGCCGATCGTGCCGGCCGTCAGGATGTAGGCGTACGCCCGGTCCGAGGCACCGGCCTGCTGCGACTCCATGATCATGTGGCCGATGCCGGGGAGCGTGGTGAGCACCTCGACGCCGATGGCGACCAGCACGGAGGTGGTCGCGGCCAGGCGCAGGCCGGTCATCACCGACGGCACGGCTCCGGGCAGGATCACCCGGCGGAAGCGCAGCAGGCGCGGGATGCGGTAGGTCCGTACGGTCTCGTGGACCGACGGGGTGACGCTGCGGGCGCCGTACTGGGACTGGAGCAGGACCGGGAAGACGCAGGCGACGAAGACGACCGTGGCCTTCATGCCCGGGGTCGAGCCGAGGACCAGCAGGAACACCGGGAGCAGGGCGATCACCGGGAAGGAGCGCAGGATCTCCACCAGCAGCCGGGAGGACTCCTCGGCCGCCGCGTACACCCCGGTGACCAGGCCGACCGGGATGCCGACGGCGACGGCCGCCAGGAGCCCGATGACCGCGCCGTCCAGGGTGTCGCCGACGGCCTGCCAGTAGGTCCCGCTGCCGAGCAGGTCGCCGAGCGCGCCGGCGACGGCGGCGGGGCCGGGCAGCGCGGTCGGACTCACCACGCCCACCGCCGCGACCAGCCCCCACAGCGCCAGCACACCGGCGACCGCGCCGAGTTGGAGGAGACGGACCTTCACGAGGTCACCACGGGTGCCTGGTCCCAGTACACGTCGGCGTCCTTGGGCTCCGTGTCGAGCAGCCCGAACTCGTGCATCTTGGTGATCACCGTGCGCATCATCGTCCTGTTGAGGTTCTTGTCGTAGTAGCTGATGTCGTGGGCGTCGATGAAGGAGGCGTCGACCTGGGTGTACTTCTTGTCGATCGCCTTGACGGCCGCGGGGTGCGCGTCGGCGTAGGTGATGGCCTTGGCGACGGCGTCGATGAACTTCTTGGCGGTGTCGCCGTTGGCCGACAGGTACTTCTGGCTGGCGAAGAGCAGGCCCTGGACCATGCCGGGCAGGTCGTTCATGCCGTTGCCGATGGAGCGCAGTCCGCTGTCCTTGGCGGCGAAGTAGAACGGGCCGAAGGAGAACACCGCGTCCGTCTTCCCTGACTTGGCGGCGTCGGTGAGCGAGGTCGTGGGCAGCGCCACGAACTTGATCTTCGAGGGGTCGCCGCCGGCCTGCTGGGTCAGGTACTCGCAGATGAACTGGATGGTGCCGCCGAGCGCGGAGATGCCGACGGTCCTGCCCTCCAGGTCCTTGAAGGACGTGATCTTGCTGTCCTTCTTCACCAGCAGGCCGTCGGTGGGGTCGGTCTTCGTCGTCGCGGACTGGAGGCCGGTGACGATCCGGATCCCCATGCCGGAGGCCGCGCCCTTGAGGAAGCCGGAGCTGTCGGTCATGGCGAACTGGGCCTCGCCGTTGAGGACGGAGGGCGCGTTCTGCGAGGTGTCCTGGGCGCCGGCCTTGATGGTGACGTCGAGGCCCGCGTCCTTGAAGTAGCCCTGCTGCTCGGCTATGTAGAGCGGCTCGAAGATGGCGCCGTTGGAGCGCAGCACGGTGATCTTCGCCTTGCCGTCGGCGGTCCGGGTGCCGGCGGCCGAGTCCCCGCCGCAGGCGGTGGCGGTCAGCGACAGGGTTGCGGCCAGGGCGGTGAGAAGGCCGAGGGTGCGGCGCCGCGGGATTCTCGAAGTGTGCATGGAACAGCTCTCCTTGAGTAGGGAAGTCAGCGGGTCCGCGCGGAGGCCGCGGCGGCGTAGGCGGTGGTGGACTCGGCCGGCGTCATGTAGGTGCGGAACCGGCCCTCGGGGTCGTACACGGCCCGGATCTCCTCCAGACGGGAGGCGTTGGCCGGGCTGAGCCCTTCGTCGAAGCGGTCCGCGACGTTGTTGTCGGAGAACTGGAGCCCCTTCGACAGGTGCTGGATCGCGGCGAGTTCCCCGTGTGCCCAGCGCTCGTGGCGGAGGTCCTCGGCGGGGTCCGTCCAGCCCGCGTTGGGCGAGAGGTAGAGCTTGGCCTGGCTGGACCAGCAGGCGTCGGGACGCTCCGGGAAGCCGCCCCAGAGCATCCACAGGACATGGCTGGTGGTGTCCGGGATCGAGTCGAACAGCGGCCGGGACGCGGCCAGCACCTTGTCGGCCGGCTCGTCGGTCCAGATCCCGTCGAGGGCCCAGCGCAGGCCGGCCGGCGTCATCCGGTCGGCGTGCCCGTAGAGCTCGGCCATGCTCGTCCCGGCCCCGGCGACCACGCACAGCGCCTCGTCCCGGAAGGGCGCGGTCTCCAGCAGCGCGAGCGGGTCGGAGTCGTCGTCCTGTGCGAAGGCGGTCGCGGTGACCGACACGGTCGGCCGGCCGAGGCCCTCCACGAAGCCGACCTTGGCCGAGAACTCGACCTCCTCCGGCAGGAGTTCGAGCGTGTCGTGGGTCCAGGCCAGCACCTCGTCGCGGAGGTCGAGAGGGTAGCTGTGCAGGGTGCGCAGCAGCCGCCGCGGGGCCGGGTGCAGGGCGAGGTGGAAGCGGGTGACGACTCCGGGGAAGCCGGGGCCGCTGCCGCGCGCCGCCCACAGCAGGGCGGGGTGGTTCGCGTCGGTGGCGTGGACCGGGGTGCCGTCGGCGAGGACGACGTCCACGGCCCGGATGCTCAGACAGGCGGGGCCGAGGTGACGGGAGTCCCAGCCGTAGCCGCCGCCGAGCAGGAAGCCGCCGAGGCCGACCGTGGGGGCGTGGCCGGTGGGGAAGAACAGGCCGTGCGGGGCGGCGGCTTCGAGCAGGGCGGGTCCGGTGGCGGCGGGCTGGACGGTCGCCGTCCGGGTGGCCGGGTCGACGGTCACCTCCGTCAGCCGGGAGAGGTCGAGCAGCATGCCGCCGTCGCGGACGCCGTTGCCGACCCAGCTGTGCCCGCCGGAGCGGATGCCGATCGGCCATGCCTTGGCACGGGCCAGCCGGACGGCCGCGACGACGTCCGGTTCGTTACGGGCGAGCACGATGACGTCGGGGTGCCGGTCGGGTTTGCGTTCGTTCCAGACGGCGTCGAGACGGGCCCGTTCGTAGGCCGCGTCGCCGCGCCGGATGAGCGTGCCCTGGGGCAGCTGGTGCATGGCCGTCTCCTCACGCGTTTCATCCGGGACCATACTGTCGACACTTTCGGCCTTCAAGACATCTGCAGTCGAAATATCTGGCATCTCTGGCGACACTAGGCGCCTCACTGGGGAGGCCGGAAAGACGGGTTGTCGGTTGGGTGCGGCTCCGCGGGGGCTGGTCGCGCAGGTCCCCGCGCCCCTTCGGGGCGCGTCATCGGCTCGAAGTCGAAGAGTTCGGCCGGGTTGTTCACCAGGAGTCGTTGCAGGTGGGCCGGGTCGGGGGCGATGTGGTCGAGGAGGTCGACCAGGAGGCCGTCGTCCGGGGCCTCGCCGGTGATGTTGACGTGGGGATAGTCGGTCCCCCACACCACCCGCTCGGGCGCGTACGCGACCAGCGACGCGGCGAGGCCGACGGCGTCGGTGTACGGCGGCCCCTGGAGGGAGACCCGGTCGACCCCGCTCACCTTGACCCACACATCCCCCGTGTCGAGCAGCGCGCGCAGGGTGCGGGTGGCCGGGCTGTCCCGGCCCGCGCCCAGGTCGACCCGGCCCATGTGGTCGATCACCACCCGGCCGGGCAGCGCGCGCACGAGGTCCGCCAGGCCCGGCAGGTCCTCGCCCCGCACATGGAGCTGGGCGGCCCAGCCGAGGCCGTCCACGCGTTCCAGCACGGCGTCGATCTCCGCACCGGTGGGCCGGCTGCGCAGATGGGGCAGGAAGTTGAGCCGGAAGGCCCGCACCCCCGCCCGGTGCAGTTCCTCGGCCTCGGCCCGGCCGGTCGTCTCGCCGATCAGGGCCACCCCCCGCAGCCGCCCCGAGCCGGCCGCGAGGGCGTCGAGCAGCACCCGGTGGTCGTGACCGTGGCAGGACGACTGCACGACCACCGCCCGGGTCAGCCCCAGGCGGGCGTGCAGGGCGCCGAGTTGCTCCTTGGGCGCGTCCAGCGGGGTGAAGGTGCGCTCCGGTGCGTACGGGAAGACGTCGGCGGGCCCGAAGACATGACAGTGGGCGTCGCAACTGCCCGGCGGCAGGCGGAGCTTCGGCACCCGGGGCGCCGGGTGCGGGGGCGGGCAGCCCCGCGAGGGAGCGGTGCCGGGCGACGGGTTGCGGGGCGGGGCGGTGGCGGTGGGCTCAGTCACAGCGGGCCGTCATTCCGCCGTCGACGACGATCTCGGTGCCGGTGACGAACCGCGCCTCGTCACAGGCCAGGAACAGCGCCGCGTACGCCGTGTCCCGCCCGTCCCCCATGAAGCCGAGCGGGATCCGGGCCTGGCGCTGGGCCAGCAGCTTCGCCACGTCGCCGCCCGCGCGCTGCCCGGCCAGCCGGGCCTCGACCATCGGGGTGTGCAGCTGCCCCGGTACGACGGTGTTGACCCGGATGCCGTCCGGCGCGTACTGAACGGCCGTCACCCTGGACAGCTGGATGACCGCCGCCTTGGCCGCCGCGTACCCGGCCTGTGCGGCCCCGGTCCAGCGCAGCCCGGAGCAGGAGGAGGTGTTGACGATCGCCCCTCCCCCGCCGGCCCGCATGACCGGGATGACGTGCTTGCAGGCGAGGAAGGCGCTGGTGAGGTTGGTCCGCAACTGGCTCTCCCAGTCGTCGAGACCCAGCTCGACGGCACCGCCCGGCCGGGAGCCGCCCACGTTGTTGACGAGGATGTCGATGCGGCCGGTCCGGGCGGCCGTCTCGGTGAAGTAGGCCTGGACGGCGTCGGGTTCGGTGACGTCCAGGAGGTCGGTGCGGACCGTGCCGCCCTCGGCGCGGACCTGGTCCGCGGTGTTCTCCAGCGCGTCCTTGTCCCGGTCGGTCAGCAGGACGGTGGCGCCCTCGCGGGCGAAGAGCACGGCGGCGGCACGGCCGTTGCCCCAGCCGGGGCCGACACTTCCGGCGCCGCCGATGACGGCGACCTTGCCGGCGAGCCGCCCTGACCGGGCACCGCGCGGGTGGTCGGGCATGTCCTGAAGCACAGGGGCCTCCCTTCGTGGGGGTTCGGAGCCTGCCGACAGTCATAGCCAAGTGTCGACACAAAGTAAACATGACGCCGTCGATACGCTGATCCTGAGCATCTTCTTGCCAAGTGTGTCGACAGAGGGCTTGTATGGGGTGTACGCGAGGAACCTGGAGGACCCCTGTGCGGAAACCCCCCGTCTTCACCCCGGAGGAGCTCGCCCGCTTCCGCGCCGAGCTCGCCGCCCGGCGGGCGCCCGGCGCCCACGAACCCGGCCGCTGGTCGGTCAGCCCGCTCAACCGCCGTACCGACGTGGTGGGTTCACTGCCCGGGACGGTCCGGCTGCGGGACGCGACCCTGCGATCCCTGGAGACCCTGCCGGGCGTCACGGCCCCGGTCGCGGCGAAGCAGGCGTTTCTGCGGCGGGTGGTGGCGACCGGGGTGCCGGAGGTCGTCACCGCCGGGCCCGGCGGACGCGCCGAGGACGTGCTGAAGGCGGAGGTGGACCTGGTCAAGGACGAGAACCCGAGGTGCCGGGTGATCTGCCCGCTGATGCGCTCGACGGACGACATCGACCGGGCCGCGCGGGCCGGTTACGACGCCGTGCAGGTGTGGGTGCAGGGCTTCGGCGAGACGGCGCTGCTCTACCGGCCCGACGTGTACGCGGCCGCCTGGCGGGGCGAGGAGTGGCGCACCGAGGACACCCCGCGCGACCGGACCGCCGTACTGGACCGGGCCGCCCGGCTCATCGGGTACGCCCGCTCGCTCGGCCTGGACGTGATCGCCCCGATGCTGATGGTGTCGTACCTGACGGAGGAGGACCACGCCACCACCGTCGCCGCGCTCACCGCGGCGGGCGCCGGCGAGCTGACGCTCTTCGACGGGCCGGGCGCGCTGAGTCCCGAGGCGTACGGCCATCTCGTGCGCCGGACCCTGGAGTTGGCGCCGGACGTGGCGGTGGGTCTGCATCCGCACAACACCTTCGGACTGGCCGTCGGCTGTGCGGTGGCCGCGGTCCGCGCCGGTGCCGGCGCCGTCGAGCTGTCGGTCAACGGCTACTGCGGCGGCCCCGGCAACGCCGATCTCGCCGCCACCGCGCTGGCCTTCGAGGCCGTCTACGGCGTCCGCACCGGCGTCCGCACCGAGAACCTCACCGAACTCTCGCGGCTCGGCGCCGAGTTGACGGGCTACCGGACCGCCTGGAACCACCCGGTCACCGGCCCGGACGCCTTCTGCTGGGGCGGCCTGGACTTCATCACCCAGGAGACGGCCGTCGACCCGCTGCTCCACAACTGCGTGGAGCCGTCCCTGGTCGGCAACGAGCGCCGGATCCCCGTCACCCCGGACAGCGGCCCCTACACCCTGGCCGACCGGACGGCAGCCCTGGGCATCGAGCTGCCGCCCGCCGGCCTGGACCGACTGCTGTCACAGGTACGGCAGTTGATGTCCCGGGAGCAGCGCCTCGCCACCGACGAGGATCTCCGGGCCCTGGCCCGCGCACTGGGCTGAGCGGCCGGCCCGGTGGCCGTGACGGGTCGGCCACCGGGCCTGCGGTGTCAGGTGCTCCGGGCCCGTCGGCCTCAGGAGGAGCTGACACCCACGGTGAGCGTCGCCGCGTACCCGTCGGAGACGCTGTCACCCAGTGCGGTCAGGGTCAGCAGGCCGGAGGAGGCACCGCCGTCGTCGTAGATCGTGTCGTCGGCGAGCGCGGTCTCCTTCGTGGTGTTGTCGGAGTACGGCGAGGTCGCCTGGACCTCGGTGTTGATGTCCGCGTCGAAGAACAGCTGACCGGTGTGGATGATCGAGCCGCCGGTGTACGAGTCATCGGTCAGCGTCACGTCGGTGTGCACCCGCATATGGACGTGCACGGCGCGGGAGACGTAGTGGCCCGGCCAGATCGAGATGAGGCTCACCTGGCCGTTGGAGTCGGTCATCTGACCGCCGCGCAGGAAGGTGCCGTCGTCGGTCTCGGTGTGGCCGTTCTTGCCGACGAAGCCGGAGTACTCACCGAGCGCGTCGCAGTGCCAGATCTCGACCAGCGCGTCGGCCAGCGGCGCACAGTCGTTGGCCTCGTCGACGACGGTGAAGGTGTACTGGACCTCGACGCCGTCCCTGTCCTCGCGGACGTCCTCGCGCACGAGCGCGCCGGTGAGCGAGTAGGGGCCCTCGGTGACCTCGGCGGTGAGGGAGCAGACGCCGGTCGAGGCCGCCGCGGCGGCAGAGGCACCGGTCGTGGTCTCGGCGTTGGCCGTGGCGGCGGAGGCGAAGCCCGCGGCCGTCAGTCCGCCGACCGCGGCGACGGCGGCGCCGCCGATCAGCACGCGCCGCCGGTTCACCGTGTTGTCGACGGAGTCGACGTCGTGGGAGGCGGGTTCGGGAGTCTGCCCGGAGGCAGAAGTGTTGTCTGTCATGTCAGCAGAAGCTAGACACCGACCTGAGGTGACCCATGGCCGCGCACTGTGAGGTCTCTGGAGGCAAACCGCCCAACTCCCCTTCTTCGGAGCCGAGTCGGTATGAATTCCGCGTGTCGCGGGGGCGCCCCGGAACGGCCGGCCGGATCAGCTGAGCCCGGCGGCCCGCGCCCGCTCCACCACCGGACCGATCGCCTTGGCGACCGCCTCGACGTCGGCCTGGGTGGAGGTGTGGCCGAGCGAGAAGCGCAGGGTGCCGCGGGCCAGGTCGGGATCGGTGCCGGTGGCCAGCAGGACATGGCTCGGCTGGGCCACCCCGGCCGTGCAGGCCGAGCCCGTCGAGCACTCGATGCCCTGGGCGTCGAGCAGCAGGAGCAGCGAGTCGCCCTCGCAGCCGGGGAAGGTGAAGTGCGCGTTGGCCGGGAGGCGTTCCACCGGGTCGCCGCCGAGGATCGCGTCCGGCACGGCCGTACGGACGGCGGCGATCAGCGCGTCGCGCAGGGCGCCGACCTCCCGGGCGAACCACTCGCGGCGCTCGGCGGCGAGGCGGGCGGCGACGGCGAAGGAGGCGATCGCCGGGACGTCGAGGGTGCCTGAGCGGACGTGCCGTTCCTGGCCGCCGCCGTGCAGGACCGGTACGGGGGTGTACTCCCGGCCGAGGAGCAGGGCGCCGATGCCGTACGGGCCGCCGACCTTGTGGCCGGAGACGGTCATCGCGGCGAGGCCGGAGGCGCCGAAGTCCACCGGGACCTGACCGAAGGCCTGGACCGCGTCGGCGTGCAGCGGGATGCCGAACTCGTTCGCCACGGCGGCGAGTTCACGGACCGGCAGGACCGTGCCGATCTCGTTGTTGGCCCACATGACGGTGGCCACGGCCACGTCGTCGGGGTTGCGTTCGATCGCCTGGCGCAGCGTCTCGGGGTGGACCCGGCCGTAGGTGTCGACGGGGAGGTACTCCACCGTCGCGCCCTCGTGTTCGCCGAGCCAGTCGACGGCGTCCAGGACCGCGTGGTGTTCGACCGGGCTGGCGAGCACCCGGGTGCGGGCCGGGTCGGCGTCGCGGCGGGACCAGTAGAGGCCCTTGACCGCGAGGTTGTCGGCCTCGGTGCCGCCGGAGGTGAGCACGACCTCGCTGGGACGGGCGCCGAGCGCTTCCGCGAGGGTCTCCCTCGACTCCTCGACCGTGCGGCGGGCCTTGCGGCCGGAGGCGTGCAGGGAGGACGCGTTGCCGGTGACGCTCAGGGCGGCGGTGAGGGCTTCTGCCGCTTCGGGGAGCATCGGGGTCGTGGCTGCGTGGTCGAGGTAGGCCATGGTGAGTCGATTCTACGGGGGGGCGGGGTGAGGGTCGCCCGGCGCCGTAGGGGTCGATCGCCGTTTGCGGGTGCCGGTGCGTCGTGGCCGGTCGCGCAGTTCCCCGCGCCCCTGAGGGGCGCTCTACAGGCTCCAGGAGATGGTGTTCGAGAGCTCCATCGCGATGGCCAGGACCGCGAGGTCGGCGATGCCCAGGGCCAGACCCAGGTACGCGCGGCCCTTGCGCACCGTGCCGCGCCACAGGGAGACCAGGGACAGGATGATCGCGATCGGGCCCAGGAACAGGTTGAGGACCAGGAGGCCGAGCAGGCCCAGGATGAAGGACGCGACGGCCATGCCGTCGGCGTCGCGGGTGCGGGTCTGCGGGCGGGGGGTGACGGGGGCGGTGAGTTGCATCATGCTCGGCTCCTCAAGTGAGCGGGGACGGGTGGTCAGTTGGCCGAGGTGTGGCGACGGCGGGCGAGACGCTCGCGGAGTGCGAAGCCGGCCAGCCAGACGACGATCACGGTGGCCAGTCCCGCGGTGACGTCGAGCGGTGCGTGGGCCACGGTGCCCAGCACCACGCCGAGCAGCATGAGTGCGGCGACGAGGAACAGCATGGGTTTCGATCCCCCTCCGTTAAGTTTGGGTGAACGGTTGTAGTAACACTTGTTCACTGACTTTGAGTCTAGCAACCCGCACGGCTTTTCAATTCCGGAGAACAGTTGTTAACTGGATGACATGAGTCACACCCTCGGCATCCGACAGGCCCAGAAGCAGAAGACCCGCCAGGCCTTCCTGGACGCGGCGCTCGCCCTGCTGGAGGAGCAGAGCCTGAGCAGCCTGGGACTGCGCGAGGTCACCCGGGCCGTGGGCGTCGCCCCGACCGCCTTCTACCGGCACTTCCGCTCCACCGCCGATCTCGGCGTCGCCCTCGTCGACGAGGCGCTCGGCAGCCTGCACCCGATGGTCCGCACGACGGTGGCCACGGCCGGCGCCGAGCGCATCACCCGGGCGGTACGGCTGATCTCGGACCATGTGGCCGCGCACCCCGCGCACGTCCGGTTCATCGCCCGGGAGCGGCACGGCGGGGTGCAGCCGGTGCGGGAGGCGATCCGGGACCAACTCGCGCGGTTCGCCGAGGAGGTCGGGGCCGAGCTGGCCAAGGACCCGGAGGCCGAGGGGTGGAGCGAGGACGACCTGCTGATGCTCGCCCACCTCTACGTGGACCAGATGCTCATCACCGCGTCCCTGTTTCTGGAGACCCTGGAGTCCCCGGAGCCCTCGGAGGCGGAGCGGGAGCGCGTCGCCCGGATCGCGGCCCGGCAGATGCGGCTGATCAGCCTCGGCCGGCAGCACTGGCTGGACTGAGCGGATCAGCCCGCTCCGGTACGACAGTGCCCCGAAGGGGCGCTGGGGGTACCCCAGGCCGAAGGCTGCGGGAGGAACTGCGCGACCAGCCACGACGGCGCGGCAGACGGCACCATCGCGGCACTTGCGGCCGAGCGCTCAGCCGGCAGGCAACACACAGGGGCGGCGCGTCCGTTCGCCGGACGCGCCGCCCCTGTCGCACGAACCTCGCGGTCAGCTCTTCGTCGCCTGTGCGGTCGGCGCGCCGCTGGGCGCCGTGCCGCCGCCGGGGCCGCCCTGACCGCCACCGCAGCCGCCCATGCCGCCGCCGGGGCCGCCCTGGCCGCCACCGCCCGGACCGCCGCTCGGCATGCCCGAGGCGTTGCCGGTCGGAGCACCCGTCGGGGCGCCGCTGGGAGCGCCGCTCGGGGCGCCCGAGGCCTTGCCGGTCGGGGCACCGCTCGGCCGGCCCGAGGCGTTGCCGGTCGGCTGCTGACAGCTCTGCTGGCCGGAGTTGCCGCTGCCGGACGACGACGAGTCGCCCGAACCGCCGCACGCGGTCAGCAGCAGCGGGGACAGCGCGAGCAGAGCCACGGCGGGGACGAGACGTACACGCTTCATGAGAGACAACTCCATTGAGGATGAGGGAGTCCTGAGGAGTGGCACTCAATCAACGGCGCTTAAGTCATTCTTGGGCCCCCACTGTTCGCTGCCTGTCAAAGAGGTAAAGCGCTTCCCAAGAGACAGCGCTGACCTGGCAGTTCACTCCGAGGCGGCGCCTACTCGCTGGTACACGCCCGTGACAGAACGGGGTTCCCGCGGCCCGGACGGCGACCCGCCGGGCCGGGTTCAGCCGAGGCGGACCCGGGCCAGCTGGCGGGACTGGGCCACCAGCCGGTCCGCGCTGTCCCAGACCTCGGCGTCCTCCTCCAGGAAACCGCCGGCCAGGTTGCGGGTGGTGACGGAGACCCGCAGCGGGCCCGGGGCGGGGCGGTGGCGGACATGGACGGTCAGTTCGACCGTGGGGACCCAGCCCTTGAGGCCGATCTCGAACGCGGTGGGCGGCAGCGCGTCGACCGCCAGCAGGAGGGAGAGCGGGTCGGCGTCACGGCCGTCCGCCAGGCCGAACCAGGAGCGCATCTCACCCTTGCCGGAGGGGGCGCCGAGGGCCCAGCCCAGGGTGGCGGGGTCCAGCTTGAGCATCAGGCGCTCGGTGATGGCGGAGCTGCCGTCGACCGGGGCGGGCCCGTCTTCGGGGCCGAAGCAGTGCTCCATGGGCGGGAACGCGGGCGGGGTCGCCGTCGTACGGACGTCGCCGGGGAGGGCCGCGAGGTCGCCGTAGGAGGCGAGGACACGGATGCGCTCGACCTCGTTGCCCTCCTCGTCGTACTGGAGGAGCGAGGCCTGGCCGGTGGAGAGGGTGCGGCCGGTGCGGACGGTGTCCGTACGGATCACGGCCGGGCCCGGCCGGGACGCGGTCAGGTAGTGGGCGGAGACGGTGAACGGGTCCGGGTGCGGCAGCGTGTCCGCGAGCGCCCGGCCGAGCACGGCGAGGAGGTAGCCGCCGTTCACGGCGCTGATGATGGTCCACCCCGCCGAGAGGTCGATGTCGTAGACGCCGGGAGCGCGCCGGGTGACCGCGGTGTCGCGGTCGAACTCGCTGTCCCCGATCACGGCCCGCGTGGATGCTGCTTCTGGCATGCCTGAACAGTACAAGAGGTAATTACTAAGCGGTAGCTTTTGTGATCCACGCACCAGCGGCCAGGTCAGCCTCCCGCCGGTAAAAGATCCCTCCGCCGAGTGAGGTTCCGGCAATTTCTAGGTAAGTGTCCGGACACGTCCGTAACCCGGGGCGCTCGATTCCCCTCTATGGGGACATGAGCCTCACCGGGACTCCGTTCCTCTACACGACCATCGTCCTGTCCGTGGTCGCCCTCATACTGCCGCTCGTCCTGTGGTCGAGGATGCGGGGGCCCAGGCCCGTGCGGGCCGCGGCCCGGGTCCTGATGCTGCTGTTCGCACAGGCCACCGCCGTGACGCTGATCTTCGTGGTGGTCAACAACCAGAACAACCTGTACGACAACTGGGCCGACCTCCTCGGTACCGGCGACCACGTCCAGCAGGCCGCCAACCTCGGCCAGGACGGCACCGGCGGAATAGCGCTGAAACGGTTGCCCAAGGTGAGGCAGATCTTCACGGCGGCCGACGGACCGGGCATGCGCGCGGCCGGCGGCGTCGAGGTCACCCAGCTCAAGGGCCGGGTCTCGGGCGTCAACGCCGAGGTCTACGTCTGGCTGCCGCCCCAGTACCACGAGGCGAAGTACCGCAACCACCGCTTCCCGGTCGTGGAACTGCTGCCCGGCTACCCCGGCTCGGCGAAGGCCTGGTTCGGTTCGCTCAAGGTGACCGACCAGCTGGAGCCGCTGATGAGGAGCGGCAGGGTCGCGCCCTTCATCCTGGTCGCGCCGCGCACCAACCTGCTGGCCGGCGTGGACACCGGCTGTGCCAACATCCCGGGCACGGTCAACGCGGACAGCTGGCTCAGCATCGACGTGCCGAAGATGGTGACCGACAACTTCCGCGCCGCGGCCGCCCCCGCGAACTGGGCGGTGGCCGGCTACTCGGCGGGCGCGCACTGCGCGGTCAAGCTGGCCGTCGCCCACCCGGACCGCTACCGGGCCGCGGTGAGCCTGTCCGGCTACAACGACCCGATCGGCGAACGCAACTCGCTCGCCGCGCAGAGCGTGGCCCTGCGCGAACAGAACAACCCCTACCTGCTGCTGCGCAAGGCGGCCGGCCCGCCCCGGATCGCCCTCTACATGTCCGGCGAGTCCGGTGACGGCTACCAGGCCGGCGTGGCGCTGGAGCAGATCGCCAAGGCGCCGACCACGGTGCACGTGGTCTTCCTGCCGCGCAGTGCGGGCGGCCACAACATGGCGCTGTGGCGGCCCCAGGTGCCGGCCGTCTTCGAGTGGCTCACGGTCAACATGGGCCAGAGCCACGTCAGGGCGGGGACTACTCCTCTCGAACCGTCGAGCGCCGGTTCCACGCACGCGGCGCTCGCCAGTGGTACCGCATCGCCAGCAGGCGCAGTACGAAAGCGGTGACGACCGCGAGCCCGCTGGTGAACGGGTTCAGCGCGTCGTAGCGGATGCACAGCACCACCGTCGTCGCCCCGACGATCGCCGGGACCGCGTACAGGTCGCGGTCCCAGCGCAGCAGCGAGGGGACCTCGTTGGCGAGCACGTCCCGGAGCACCCCGCCGCCGACCGCGGTGGCCAGGCCGAGCGCGGCGGAGGCGGTGAGGTTGAGACCGTAGGAGTACGCCTTCGTCGTACCGCTGACGGCGAACAGGCCAAGGCCCGCCGCGTCGAAGACCAGGACCGCCGACTGGATGCGCTCGACGTGCGGGTGCAGGAAGAACACCACGAGCGCGGCGATCAGCGGGGTGATGAAGTACCCGAGGTCCGTGAAGGCGGCCGGAGGCACCGCGCCGATGATCACGTCCCGGAAGATCCCGCCGCCCAGTGCGGTGACCTCGGCCATCACACCGATGCCGAAGACGTCGAAGTTCTTGCGGACGGCCAGCAGCGCGCCGGAGATCGCGAACACGAAGATGCCGATGACATCGAGCGTGTGCTGGATGGAGGGAGAGAAGAGTTGCTGGAGCTGCACCCTGACATTGTGTCCTGTCAGGGTGCATGGACCTTACAAACACAGGCCTACAGGGCAGGTTTCCCTGTGGTGAACAGCCAGGTCCGGAAAAGGTCGTCCAGCTGCTGCCCGCTGACCTTCTCGGCGAGGCGGATGAAGTCGGCGGTGTCGGCGTTGCCGTAGCGGTGCAGCCTCGTCCAGGCCGGGAGCAGCTCGAAGAACGCGGTGTCGCCGATGCGCTCGCGCAGCATCTGGAGCGTCATCGCGCCGCGCTGGTAGACGGCCGAGGCGAACATGGTGTCGCGCTGCGGGTCGGCGACGGTGACCTGCCAGAAGGGGTTGTCGGCGGCGCGGGCGTTGTAGGCGGTGAGGAAGGAGTCATGGGCGGACTTGGTGCCCTGGTGCTCCGCCCACAGCCACTGGGCGTAGGTGGCGAAGCCCTCGTTGAGCCAGATGTCCTTCCACTGCGCCACGCTCACCGAGTCGCCGAACCACTGGTGGGCCAGCTCGTGCACGATCGTGGTCTCGTTGCGCACCGCCGAGTAGGCCGGCTTGCTCTGCACCTCCAGCGAGAACCCCGCCTCCGGCATGTCGTCGACGATGGCCCCGGTCTCCTCGAAGGGGTACGGCCCGAAGACCTGCGACCAGTAGTCGGTGGCGGCGGCGGTGACGGCGTACACGTCGACGCTGTTGCTGTTCGCGAGGACCGGGTCGATGGCGACGTAGATCGGGGTGCCGGCCGGGGTCCGCCCGGTCCGCACGTCGAACTTCCCTATGGTGGCGGTGGCGAGGTAGGTCGCCATCGGCCTGGACTCGCGCCAGTGCGTGTACGTCGAGCCGCCCTTGTCGTGCGTCGAGACCAGCCGGCCGTTGGAGACCGCGGTCAGGCCCTCGGGCGCCTTGATCCGGATGTCGTAGGTGGCCTTGTCGGAGGGGTGGTCGCTGGACGGGAACCAGGTCGAGGCCGCGTTGGGCTCGCAGGCGACGAAGACGCCGTCGGGGGTCTTCATCCAGCCGTAGTCCGAGCCGAAGACGATGGGGCCGTTGAGGGGCGCGGGTATTCCGCCGTAGGTGACGGAGACGGTGAAGTCGCGGCCCTTGCGGAGCGCGTCGCGCGGGGTGACGGTGATCTCGTCGCCGGTGCGGGTGAACCCGGCGCGTCTGCCGTTCACCTCGACCTGGGTGACCTCCAGCTTCTGGAGGTCGAGGTCGAAGGCGGAGAGGTTCTGGGTGGCGCGGGCGGTGAGGGTGGTACGGCCGTCCAGACGGCCGGTGTCCGGGGCGTAGGCCACGTCGAGGTCGTAGTGGCGGGCGTCGAAGCCGCCGTTGCCGAGCTGCGGGAAGTACGGGTCGCCGATGCCGTCGGCGCCCGGGGTGGGGGCGGGCGCGGCCGCGATGACGAAGGAGGCGGCTGCCGCGGTCGCGACAGCCGCCAGACGTGCCGAACGGGAGAGGCGCATGGGTCGTCCCTTTCGAGCGTGCCGGTCAGTGGACGGACACGGCCGACTCTGCGCTCTCCCGTTAAGGCATGTACATGACTTTACCCAGTTGTGTCATGGGCTACTTGCCGGTTGGCTCCTGTGATTCCTGTGCCGCCACTGTGGAGTCCTCCGACGCCTCGGGCGCCTCGGCGGCTTCGGCGGGAGTCTCCGCTTCGGACTCCGCCGCAGGCTCCGCCGGGGTCTTCGCGTCCTCTTCCAGGACCGCCTCGCCCACCAGCTCCGAGGCCTCCTTCGCCGCGGTCAGCAGGACCGTGTCCTGCGGGGCCTGGTCGGCGAAGTTCTCCGGGTGGTGGCAGGCGACCCGCTGGCCCGGACGGAGTTCGAGGAGCACCGGCTCGGTGGTCCGGCAGATCTCCGTCGCCTTCCAGCACCGGGTGTGGAAGCGGCAGCCGGACGGCGGGGCGATCGGCGACGGCACGTCACCGCGGAGCAGGATGCGCTCGCTCTTCTGCCCCCGGCGCTTCGGGTCCGGCACCGGCACCGCGGACATCAGCGCCTTGGTGTACGGGTGCATCGGCGACTCGTACAGCTTGGTGCTGTCGGCGAGTTCGACGATCTTGCCGAGGTACATCACGGCGACCCGGTCCGAGACATGCCGGACGACGGAGAGGTCATGGGCGATGATCACATAGGTCAGGCCCAGCTCCTCCTGGAGGTCGTCCATGAGGTTGACGACCTGGGCCTGGATCGACACGTCCAGCGCGGAGACCGGCTCGTCGGCCACCACCAGCTTCGGCTTCAGGGCCAGCGCGCGGGCGATGCCGATGCGCTGGCGCTGACCGCCGGAGAACTCGTGCGGGTAGCGGTTGTAGTGCTCGGGGCTGAGACCGACCAGCTCCAGGAGACGCTGGACCTCCTTCTTGACCCCGCCCTCCGGCTCCACGCCCTGCAGCCGGAACGGCGCCGAGACGATCGAGCCGATGGTGTGCCGCGGGTTCAGGGAGCCGTACGGGTCCTGGAAGATCATCTGGATGTCGCGGCGCAGCGGGCGCATCTTCGCCGTGGACAGGTGCGTGATGTCCTGGCCCTCGAAGGTGACCTTGCCGCCGGTCGGGTCCTGGAGGCGGGTGATGACCCGGCCCATGGTCGACTTGCCGCAGCCCGACTCGCCGACCACGCCCAGGGTCTCGCCCTTGCGCACCTCGAAGTCGATGCCGTCGACGGCCTTCACCGCGCCGACCTGCCGCTGCAGGATGCCCTTCTTGATCGGGAAGTGCTTCTCCAGGCCCTCGACCTTCAGCAGCACTTCACGTTCTTCGGAGGCCTTCTCGGGGGCCGACGCCTGCTGCGGGATGACGGCGTCATCGGTTTTGTTCGTGTCGCTCACAGCTTCGGCGCAATCTCTTCGGTCCAGATCCGCGTCCGGTCCTCGGGCGAGAGGTGGCAGGCGGACCAGTGGCCGCCGTCGACCTGCTGCAGCTCGGGGCGGACCGTGCGGGTGACGTTCCCCTTGGGAAGGTCCGCGTACGGGCAGCGCGGGTGGAAGGCGCAGCCCGAGGGGACGTTGATGAGGCTCGGCGGCTGGCCCTTGACCGGGATGAGCCGGTCGGAGGTCTCGCGGTCGATGCGCGGCATCGAGCCCAGCAGGCCCCAGGTGTAGGGGTGCTGCGGCTTCTCGAAGATCTCGTCGACCGGGCCGCGCTCCACGCACCGGCCGCCGTACATCACCAGCACGTCGTCGGCGATCTCGGCCACCACACCCAGGTCGTGGGTGATGAGGACGACCGCGGAGCCGAACTCCTTCTGGAGGTCGCGGATCAGGTCGAGGATCTGCGCCTGGACGGTGACGTCGAGGGCGGTGGTCGGCTCGTCCGCGATGAGCAGTTCGGGGTTGTTGACCAGGGCCATGGCGATCATGGCGCGCTGGCGCATACCGCCGGAGAACTCGTGCGGGTAGCCGTCGACACGCTTGGCGGGCTCGGGGATGCCGACCCGGTCGAGCATCTCGATGGCGCGGGTGCGGGCGACCTTCTTGCTGACGTTGTGGTGGACCCGGTACGCCTCGACGATCTGGTCGCCGATCTTGTAGTACGGGTGCATCGCGGACAGCGGGTCCTGGAAGATCATCGCCATCTCGCGGCCGCGCAGCCGGCGCACCTCGTCCGGGGAGGCGCCGACCAGTTCCTTGCCCCCCAGCCAGATCTCGCCGGACATCCGCACGTTCTTGCCGCGGGCGCCGAGCCGGTGCAGGCCCATGATGGCGAGCGAGGTGACGGACTTGCCGGAGCCCGACTCGCCCACGATGGAGAGGGTCTTGCCCTTCTCCAGGGAGAAGCTGAGGCCGTCGACCGACTTGACGATGCCGTCGTCGGTCGGAAAGTGCACCTTGAGGTCGCGGACTTCGAGGAAGGCGTCGGACGGGTTGGACGGCGTGGGCTCACCCACGGCGGCACCGGTCTTGGAGAGTTCGGTCACGAGAGCCTCACCCGCGGGTCGGCGGCCGCGTACAGCAGGTCCACCAGAAGATTTGCGATCACGACGAAGAAGGCGGCAAGCAGGGTCACGCCGAGGATCGGGGGCAGGTCGTTGTCGTCGATGGCCTGCACCGCGTACTGGCCGATGCCGTGCAGCGAGAACACGGTCTCGGTGATCACCGCGCCGCCGAGCAGCAGACCGAGGTCCATGCCGAAGACGGTGATGATCGGGGTGAGCGCGGCGCGCAGTCCGTGCCGGACGACGACCTTGCGCTCGCGCAGGCCCTTGGCGCGGGCCGTGCGGATGTAGTCCTCGTTCATCGTCTCCAGCATGCCCGAACGGGTGAGGCGGGCGTAGATGGCGGAGTAGAGGAGCGCGAGCGAACACCATGCCGGGATGAGGGTGTTGGCCCACTGCGCCGGGTTCTCGGTGAGCGGGACGTACGTGCGGCCGAAGATCGGCCACTGGTAGGTGAAGAGCAGGATCGCCAGGTTGCCCGTGAAGAACATGGGCAGCGAGACACCGGCGAGCGCCACGCCCATGAAGGCGCGGTCGAAGAAGGAGCGGGGCTTCAGTGCGGAGATCACACCGATCACCACACCGGAGATCAGCCAGAGCACGGCCGCGCCGGCGGCCAGCGACAGGGTCACCGGCATCCGGGAGGTGAGCTGCGGCCAGACGGCCTGGTGGGTCTTGAAGGAGTAGCCGAAGCACGGTGCGTCGCAGTGCACCGTGGTGGGGCCCAGGTCATAGGTGGCGCCGGAAACGATCCCCTTGATGAAGTGCCAGTACTGGACATAGACAGCCTGGTCCAGACCGAGGTTGTGCTTGACCGCGGCGATGTCCGCCTTCGACGGGCTCTTGCCGATGTACTGCTGTGCCAACTGGTCGGCGGTCTGCCCGGCCAGCCGTGGCAGCACGAAGAAGATGGCGAAGGTGACCGCGGAGACGACCAGCAGCAGGATCACTGCCGCGAACGTCCGGCGGAGGATGTACGAAATCACGGGGATCGGCGCTGGTGCCCGCGGGCCTCACGGCCCGCGGGCACCAATGCCTTCACCTGCCTTCCGGGGCTGCTACTTCGACGCGACGCCGATGTTGAGGTAGTCGTACTGGCCGCTGAAGGCCGCCGTGGAGACCAGGTTGGTGAAGGTGGTCGGGCGGGCCAGCAGGACCTTGAAGTAGGTCAACGGCACGAGGGCGGCGTCGTCCATGGTCTGCTTGTCGATCTGGGTGTAGATGCTGTTGCGCTCGGCGTCGTCCTGCGTACCGATCGCCTTGGCCAGCAGGGTGTTCACCGTCTTGTTGTCGTACTGCGACAGGTTGGTGTTACCCGACTGGCTGATCGCCTGGCCGTTCAGGATCTGCTGCAGGAAGCCGTAGCCGGACGGCCAGTCGGCACCCCACTGCATCATCATCAGGCCGACGTTCTGCTTGTTGTCGAACTTCGGCACACCGGCGTAGTCGGTGAAGTACTTGCCCGACGGGTACTGCTTGAGGGTGGCGTTGATACCGACGGCCTTGAGGGAGTTGATGATCGCCGTGGCGGCGTCGATCTCCTGCGGGCGGTCCGAACGGGCCGTGATGTTGGTGTTGATCGAGGTCTTGCCACAGGCCTTCAGCTGCGCCTTGGCCTTGGCGACGTCACCCTTGTTGCCCGTGGTGGCGTAGACGTCCGACTTCGAGTAGCCCGGGATGTCGGGCGGCAGCACCGTGGTGGCGACGTCGCCGCGGATCGGGCCGCCCTCGGCGGTCTGCACCGAGACCTTGTCGATCGCGTACTCGACGGCCTTGCGGCAGGCGACGTTGTCGAACGGCTTCAGCTTGGTGTTGATCGCCATGTAGACCAGACGGCCACCGTAGGTGTTGTCCGTGTTGGCCTTCTTGCTGGCGTCGGTAAGCACCTGGGCCTGCGTGGCGGCCTGGACACCCGTACCGCCGAGGTCGATCGCGTCGCCGGCCTGGACGTCCTTGTCGATCGTCTCGGCGTTGACCTTCAGGTTGACGACGATCTTGTCCGGCAGCTGCTTGCGCAGCGGGTCGGTCTTCGGGTCCCAGTTCTTGTTGCGGACCAGCACGGCCTGCTTGCCGTCCTGGTAGCTCTGGAACTGGTACGAGCCCGAGGACACGATGTTCTTGACGTAGTCGACGCCGTTGTCCTTGGCCTGCGGGACCGGGGCCGTCTGCGGGGCCGAGACCAGGTAGTCGAACTCCTGGAAGGCCTGCTTCAGGTGGAAGACGATCGTGGTGTCGTCCGGGGTCTCGATGGACGAGAGGCCCTTGGCGCTCTTGTCCTTGTAGGGACCCTTGTACTTGTCGCCGCCGACCAGGAACTGCTGGAAGTAGTTCGGGCCGAGGGAGAGCACGTCACGCGCGAAGTTGGACCGCTCGACGGCGTACTTGACGTCCTTGGACGTGATCGCCGTGCCGTCCTGGTACTTCAGGCCCGAACGCAGCTTGTACGTCCAGGTCTTGCCGCCGTCGCTCGGGACACCCTTGCTCGCGGCGAGGTCCGGGACCAGGGTGTTGCCCTTGGAGCCGGGGCCGGGCTCGAACGTCATCAGCGGGCGGGCGTACAGCCGGCTGAAGTTGTACATGTACGCGTAGTACGTGTTGCCGGGGTCGAACGAGTCCGGGACGTCGGACAGCTCGTAGGTGACCGTCCCGCCCTTCTTGTCGGACGCGTTGACGACACCCTTGGTGGCGGCGTTGGCCGCGGCGGAGCTGCCGCCGCCGTCGTTGCCGTCCTTGTTGTCATCGGCCTTGCTGCACCCTGAAACCAGCAGGGTGGCGGAGCCGATGGCCGCGATCGCGGCCAGCGCTGACCTTCGCATGATGGGCGGGATCCCCTCCATTGTCGGAAACTTTTCGGGCTCTCGGTGACGACAGGCGTCAGCGGCTGCGCGGGTCGAGAGCATCGCGGAGACCGTCACCGAGCAGGTTGAACGCCAGCACGGTCACGAAGATGGCAAGGCCGGGCACGATCATGTACTCGGGATCGACCTGGTAGTACGTCACCGCTTCGCGGAGCATGCCGCCCCAGGACGCCTGCGGGGGCTGGATGCCGACACCGAGGAAGCTGAGGGACGCCTCGAAGAGGATGTTGGTCGGGATCAGCAGCGTCGAGTAGACGATGATCGGACCGACCAGGTTGGGCATCAGCTCGCGGAACAGGATGTACGGACCCTTGGCGCCCAGGCCGCGGGAGGCGTCGACGAACTCGCGCTCCCTGAGGGCGAGGGTCTGGCCGCGCACGATCCGGCCCAGGTAGGGCCAGTTGAAGAAGCCGATGACGAAGATGAGCACGCTCAGGTGCAGCGGCAGTCCGTTCAGGCCGAACGCGCCGCCCTGGAGGGTGGCGGAGATGGCGATGGCGAACAGCAGGAGAGGGAAGGCGAGGAAGGTGTCCATCAGCCGGCTGATGACCGAGTCCACGCGGCCGCCGTAGTAACCGGCGACCACGCCCATGATCGCGCCGATCACGTTGGACAGGATGGTCGAGCCGAAGGCCACCACCAGCGACACCCACGAACCCTCGAGGATGCGGGTGGCGATGTCACGGCCGAACTTGGGGTCCACGCCCAGGGGGTGGCTCAGGCTCATGCCACCCCAGCCGCCGTTCGGCAGCGAGGTGTTGGCGTCGATCAGATCCTGGTGGAAGGCGTTGGGGTCGAGACCGAACAGGGCCTGGATGGGCCGGGCGAGGACCGCGACGAGGATCAGCAGGACGACGATGACGGCACCCGCGACGGCGACCCTGTCCTTCTTGAACCGGGACCAGGCGATCTGCCCGAGGGAACGGCCCTCGATCTGCCCCTTACCGGCACCCTGAAGCACAGCTTCCGGCTGCGCCTCGGCTGCCGCTCCGGTGGTCTCGATCGGTGCGGTCACAGTGACCTGACCCCTCTCACCGGTGGTGACCGGCCTTTGTCCGCCGCGGTGGGCGGCTTGGTTCGCTTGCAAGTGCGCGGTGGCCGCCGATGGTTACGGCTCGGCTGTCCACGAGACCCTTCGGCCGGTACTCCGTACCGGCTCGCCAGATCGTCGACTTCGCGTCTGAGAGGCGAGTCTTCAATGCCCCGGTGATCACGCGCCAGGCCTGATGGAGAAAGTATGCGCAACCGTGATGACGAATGGGGTTTCCGTTATCCGGACTGCTGACCACAGAGGCCGGACGGAACCGATCCTGCCAAAAGGGTTGACATCCACCCACCCGACCGTGTCTACGCGCGGAGATCACACTCTCACAGTCAGCGGGGCATCACCCATCGTCGAGCCGTCACGGGCGGAGGCGGGTGCGGAACGCGAACGGTCCGGCACACATGCAAGTGACAGACAACACATCGTCTTCACCACTGTTGCGGCGCCCGGATCGCCGTGACCGCGTTCGCTCGCGCCGAGGCGGACAGGGCCTCGACTCAGTAGACCGCGGGGCCCGGATAGCCGTACCCGGCCGCCGGGGCCTGGGCGGGGGCCGCAACGTGCGCCTCACGGTCGTAGAACGGCCGTGCCGCCGCCCGCATCCACATCACGACCGGGTCGTACTCGTCGGTCATCGCCACCGTCGACACCGGCAGACCGTCCGGCACCGCCCCGATCGACTGCTGCATCATCGCCCGCACCGAGTCCACGGCCGGCGGCGACGCGTCGTACACGTCCAGGCCGATCGCGAGGTACGGCGCGCCGAGCGCCGGCTGCACCCAGGCGCGGCGCAGCGAGCGGACCGCGGGGGTGCGGTGGGCGTTCTGCGCGATCAGCGCGTAGAACTGCGGGATCTCGATGGCCGGTTCGGCGAGCCGCAGCGGGCCGGCCGGCTGGCGGTCCAGGCCGGTGGCGATGCGGCGCAGGTCCAGCCAGGGGATGCCGACGCCGCCGCCGGGGGCGTGCGGGTTGAGCCAGAGGCCGAAGTGGTCGGGATAGAGCGTGCGGGCCACGTCGACGCCGTCGACCACTTCGTAGGAGCGGTTCCAGCCGCTCGCCGAGAGTTCCTGGGCCGAGGTCACGCAGGGGGCGTAACCGTGGCCTTCGACCTCCATGTTCCCGTACTGGGCGTCGGGCGAGCCGGACTGGCCGTGCCAGAGCAGCATCCAGATCTGGCCGGAGGAGGGCGTGGCGAGGGCGCGGAGGAGTGCCTCGTAGGCGTCGTAGCGCCCGGGGGTTACCTGGCGCAGCATGTGCTCGACCTGTCCGGTCGCCGCGGTGCCGCTGGCGCTCACGTGTTACCGCCCCTTCATTGAGTTACCCCGCGTATGAGGGTTGCCCCGCGTTCGGAGACAGCTTATGCGCCCGGAGGGCGAGGGCCGATTGTCCGTCGGCGGGTGCGCGCAGTCGGTGGCTGGTCGCGCCCACGCGGCGGAGCCGCACATCGGCTCGGCCCCGCGCCCCTGACGGGGCGCAGTCAGTGGCCGTACTGATAGAAGGGGCGCACGTTCTCGCGCATCCAGTGGCCCACCGGGTCGTCCGCCACGTCCAGCAGGACCAGGTTGACCGGCCAGCCCACCGGTGCCCGGCCCAGCGCCCGGCCCAGCGCCTCCAGCGGCGCGGCCCGCAAGTCGTCCTCCCACTGGGAGAGTTCGACACCCACGAACATCACCGGTTCCGCGGTCTCGACCACGGCCAGGCAGCGGCGGGCCGTGGCGACCAGGCCGGTCCGGGCGAACTCGGCCGACGCCGCGGCCAGGAAGTCCATCGGGTCGTCCTGCCAGTCCGGTTCGAAGAGCCGGACCCGGCCGCCCGAGGCGGGGCCGTCCAGTTCGGTGCGGCCGGCCCGGCAGAGCTGCGCGACCGCGTCCGGCGGCAGCGGGACGCCGACCACCCCGCCGGGGTTCACGGCGACCCCGACCTGCGGGGGCAGGCCGCGGGCGAACTCGACGGCCGGGGCGATCGTGTACGACAGGTGGGAGCCGGTCACCAGACGGAACTGCTCCTCGGAGCTGAAGACCGGCACGTACACCTGCCCCTCGATCAGCGTGGTGGGCAGGTCCAGCGGGCCGCTGTGCGGGCCGCCGCCCTCCGGCAGCGGGATCCACAGGAAGCTGCGGGCCAGTACCTCGATGAGCCGGCCCGCCGCCGCGGGCACGCCGAGGGAGGCCGACAGGACCTCCTCCAGTTCGTTGCCGGGCCAACCGCCGTGCGGGTGGGGGTGCGCCTGTGCCGGGAAGTCCGCGGGAATGTCCGCCGGGAAGTCCATCTGCCTACCGCCTGCTGGAAACCGCTGCTGAGGCTGGAAAGGCTAGCGGGTGACACCGACAAAGCCACCCGGCCGTTCTCAGCGCGCGAAGTCGATCCGGTGCAGCACGTCCGCCGCGTCCCGGTCGAGGAGCACCGCCGAGCCGATGCCCTCGGGCAGCTTCCCCTTCTCCGCCGCGCGCAGCAGTCGGCCGGCCGCCCTGCGATGGCGCAGGAAGGCGTACCGGGAGACGCCCCGGCCGCGCTCGCGCTGGCCGTCCAGGGCCGTGCCGGCCGTGACGTCCAGGAGGAGCAGGTGCAGGGTGCCGCCGCGGCGGCGGGCCGCCCTGGCCAGCCAGTCCCGCACCCAGGCCTGTGTCCCGCAGTCGTGCACGACCACGCCCTCTCCGGTGCGCAGCGCCCGGCGCAGCCCGGCGTAGTGGGCGAGCCGGACCAGCGGGCGGTAGACCGCGTACGGCAGGAGGCGGGCCAGGCGGGCGTCCCAGCGGTCGCGGGTGTCCTGGGAGTCGATGCGAATGCCCTGGACGGTGCGGTGCATCAGGGTGGACTTGCCGCTGCCGGGCAGGCCGGTGACCACGACCAGGTCACGGGGGCCGAAGAGCAGGCCGTGCGGGCTGTGCCCGGCCCGGTCGCGCAGGTCGCGAACGACCGGTGCGGGCAGCTCGCCGCACCGCTCGCGGGCCGGGGCCGTCGGCTGCCCGGGCAGGGCGATGCCCGTCGTCGTCGCGTATGCCGTGGTCCTTGTCACCGTGACCGTCCTCCCTGGGGGTTCAGGAAAGGTTCTCCCCACTTAATGTAAAGAGAAGGTAATGCACGGCGTCTCGCGGTTCCGTCCGCTTCCGGCCACAGGCTCGTCACAGAAGGCGGTGCCCCGTCCGGCCTGCCGGGTCCGGGGGGCGGCGTGCAATGATGTCCGCGCCAACTGCATACCGGCCGCTTGAATCCGCGCGGGAGAGTCCCTGGCACCGCTGTGCCGGGGCGCCGAAGGAGCAAGTCCCTCCCTTGAATCTCTCAGGCCCCCGTTACCGCGCGGGCGAGGCACATCTGAAAAGCGGGCCGCTGTGTCAGCGGCTCCACCCAAGGTGCAAGCCGTGACCACGTCGTGGTCAGGGCGAACCTCTCAGGTTCCGATGACAGATGGGGAGGACAGACCTCGCCTGTCATGCCCTTGGGACCTTTGGGAGACGACCGACCGATGAGCAGTACCGATTCCGCTGGACTCCGCCTGACCGCGCTCGATGCCCTGCACCGCGCGCTCGGCGCGACCATGACCGACTTCGCCGGCTGGGACATGCCCCTGCGCTACGGCTCCGAGCGCGACGAGCATGTCGCGGTACGGACCCGGGCCGGGCTCTTCGACCTCTCCCACATGGGCGAGATCACCGTGACCGGACCGCAGGCGGCCGAGCTGCTGGACCACGCGCTGGTCGGCAACATCGCCTCCGTCGGCGTGGGCCGCGCCCGCTACACCATGATCTGCCGGGCCGACGGCGGCATCCTGGACGACCTGATCGTCTACCGGCTCGCCGGGACCGAGTACCTGGTGGTCGCCAACGCCTCCAACGCGCAGGTCGTGCTCGACGCCCTGCGGGAGCGGTCCGCCGGGTTCGACGCCGAGGTGCGCGACGACCGGGACGCGTACGCGCTGATCGCCGTCCAGGGTCCCGAGTCGCCCGGCATCCTGAAGGCGCTCACCGACGCCGACCTGGACGGCCTGAAGTACTACGCCGGGCTGCCCGGCACCGTCGCCGGCGTCCCGGCGCTGATCGCGCGCACCGGCTACACCGGCGAGGACGGCTTCGAGCTGTTCGTGAAGCCCGAGCACGCGGTGCGGCTGTGGCAGGCGCTGACCGAGGCGGGTGCGCCGGTGGGCCTGGTGCCCTGCGGGCTGTCCTGCCGGGACACCCTGCGCCTGGAGGCGGGCATGCCGCTGTACGGGCACGAGCTGAGCACGGAGCTGACCCCCTTCGACGCCGGGCTCGGCCGGGTGGTGAAGTTCGAGAAGGAGGGCGACTTCGTGGGGCGCGAGGCGCTCGCCGAGGCCGCCGCCCGTGCGGAGCAGAACCCGCCGCGCGTCCTGGTCGGCCTGGTCGCCGAGGGCCGCCGGGTGCCGCGCGCCGGATTCGCGGTGGTCGCCGACGGCGAGGTGATCGGCGAGGTCACCTCCGGCGCCCCCTCCCCCACCCTGGGCCGGCCGATCGCCATGGCGTACGTCGACACGGCGTACTCGGCGCCGGGCACCGCGGGCGTCGGCGTGGACATCCGGGGCAGCCACGAGCCGTACGAGGTCGTGCCGCTGCCGTTCTACAAGCGCCAGAAGTAGCCACCGGACGTGACCCTGCGCACATCGCCGCTGGTCACGCACGCCTTCAGCGTTCCCCCCTTCATCAGCACTCCCTCGCGTACAGGAGAATTCAGGCCATGAGCAACCCCCAGCAGCTGCGTTACAGCAAGGAGCACGAGTGGCTGACGGCCGCCGAGGACGGCGTGGCGACGGTCGGCATCACGGAGCACGCGGCCAACGCGCTCGGTGACGTGGTCTTCGTCCAGCTCCCGGCGGTCGGCGACACGGTGACCGCGGGCGAGTCCTGCGGCGAACTGGAGTCGACCAAGTCGGTGTCCGACCTGTACGCGCCGGTCACCGGTGAGATCACCGAGATCAACGAGGACGTCGTGGACGACCCCTCGCTGGTGAACTCGGCCCCCTTCGAGGGCGGCTGGCTGTTCAAGGTGCGCGCCACGGACGAGCCGGGCGACCTGCTCTCCGCCGACGAGTACACCGCCTTCACCGCCGGCTGAGGAGTCGTAGAAACGGATGTCTGAGTTGTCGCTTCTGAACACGCCCCTGCACGAGCTCGACCCCGAGGTGGCCGCCGCGGTCGACGCCGAGCTGGTCCGTCAGCAGTCCACCCTGGAGATGATCGCCTCGGAGAACTTCGCTCCGCTGGCGGTCATGGAGGCGCAGGGCTCGGTCCTCACCAACAAGTACGCCGAGGGCTACCCGGGACGCCGCTACTACGGCGGCTGCGAGCACGTCGACGTCACCGAGCAGATCGCCATCGACCGGGTGAAGGAGCTGTTCGGCGCCGAGTACGCCAACGTGCAGCCGCACTCCGGTGCCTCCGCCAACCAGGCGGCCCTGTTCGCGCTGGCCCAGCCCGGCGACACCATCCTGGGCCTGGACCTCGCCCACGGCGGCCACCTGACCCACGGCATGCGGCTGAACTTCTCCGGCAAGCAGTTCGACGTGGTCGCCTACCACGTCGACGGCTCCGGCCTGGTCGACATGGCCGAGGTGGAGCGGCTGGCCAAGGAGCACCGGCCGAAGGTGATCATCGCGGGCTGGTCGGCGTACCCGCGCCAGCTGGACTTCGCGGAGTTCCGGCGGATCGCCGACGAGGTCGAGGCGTACCTGTGGGTCGACATGGCCCACTTCGCCGGTCTGGTCGCGGCGGGCCTGCACCCGAACCCGGTCCCCTACGCGGACGTGGTCACCTCCACGACCCACAAGACGCTGGGCGGCCCGCGCGGCGGCATCATCCTGGCCCGCAAGGACTTCGCGAAGAAGCTGAACTCGTCCGTCTTCCCGGGCTTCCAGGGCGGTCCCCTGGAGCACGTGATCGCGGCGAAGGCGGTCTCCTTCAAGGTCGCCGCCTCCGAGGACTTCAAGGAGCGCCAGCGTCGTACCGTGGAGGGTGCGCGCATCCTGGCGGAGCGGCTCACCGCCGCCGACGCCCGCGAGGCCGGCGTGAACGTCCTCTCCGGCGGTACGGACGTCCACCTGGTCCTCGTGGACCTGCGCGAGTCGGAGCTGGACGGGCAGCAGGCCGAGGACCGTCTCCACGAGGTCGGCATCACGGTCAACCGCAACGCCGTCCCGAACGACCCGCGGCCGCCGATGGTCACCTCGGGTCTGCGGATCGGCACCCCGGCGCTGGCCACCCGAGGCTTCACGGCCGAGGACTTCGCCGAGGTCGCGGACGTGATCGCCGAGACGCTGAAGCCGTCCTACGACGCGGCAGCCCTCAGGGCCCGGGTCGAGGTCCTGACGGCGAAGCACCCGCTGTACCCCGGCCTGAACAAGTAGTTCCCTGGTGGGGGCACCCGACGGCGTGTGCCCCCACCCTTTTCCAAGGAGTTCCCGTGGCCATCTCGGTCTTCGACCTGTTCTCGATCGGCATCGGCCCGTCGAGCTCCCACACCGTCGGCCCGATGCGCGCGGCCGGCATGTTCGCCCGCCGCCTGCGCAACGAGGACCTGCTGCCCTCCGTCGTCTCCGTACGCGCCGAGCTCTACGGGTCCCTGGGCGCCACCGGCCACGGCCACGGCACCCCGAAGGCGGTGCTGCTCGGCCTGGAGGGCGCCTCGCCGCGCACGGTGGACGTGGAGACGGCGGACGACCGTATCGAGGCGATCAAGGCCACGCGCCGCCTGTCCCTCCTCGGCGAGCACGAGATCCCGTTCTCCTTCGACGACGACCTGAAGCTGCACCGCCGCAAGGCACTCCCCTACCACGCGAACGGCATGACCCTCTGGGCCTACGACGCGTCCGGGGCGGAACTCCTCGCCAAGACGTACTACTCGGTCGGCGGCGGGTTCGTCGTCGACGAGGAGGCGGTCGGCGCGGACCGGATCAAGCTGGACGACACCGTCCTGAAGTACCCCTTCCGCACCGGCGACGAACTGCTGCGCCTGACCCAGGAGACAGGTCTTTCGATCTCCGCGCTGATGCTGGAGAACGAGCGGGCCTGGCGCACCGAGGCCGAGATCCGCGAGGGCCTGCTGGGCATCTGGCGGGTGATGCAGGCGTGCGTGTCCCGCGGCATGTCCCGGGAGGGCATCCTGCCCGGCGGGCTCCGGGTGAAGCGGAGGGCCGCGGTGACCGCGCGCCAGCTGCGCGCCGAGGGCGACCCGCTGGCGCACGCGATGGAGTGGATCACGCTCTACGCGATGGCCGTGAACGAGGAGAACGCGGCGGGCGGCCGGGTGGTGACGGCACCCACCAACGGGGCCGCGGGGATCATCCCCGCCGTGCTCCACTACTACATGAACTTCGTGCCCGGCGCCGACGAGGACGGCGTGGTCCGCTTCCTCCTCGCGGCCGGCGCGATCGGCATGCTCTTCAAGGAGAACGCGTCCATCTCCGGCGCCGAGGTCGGCTGCCAGGGCGAGGTCGGCTCGGCCTGCTCGATGGCGGCGGGCGCGCTGGCCGAGGTCCTCGGCGGCTCCCCGGAACAGGTCGAGAACGCGGCCGAGATCGGCATGGAGCACAACCTGGGCCTCACCTGCGACCCGGTCGGCGGCCTGGTCCAGATCCCCTGCATCGAACGCAACGGCATGGCCGCGGTCAAGGCGGTCACCGCGGCCCGCATGGCCATGCGCGGCGACGGCTCCCACAAGGTCTCCCTCGACAAGGTCATCAAGACCATGAAGGACACCGGCGCCGACATGAGCGTCAAGTACAAGGAGACGGCGCGCGGGGGGCTCGCGGTGAACATCATCGAGTGCTAGGGGAATGGGCCCTGACCAGCGCGTTCGTGTCTTTCGGCGCTGTCGGGGCCTTTCCTGCTTACGCGGCGGAAAGTCCCCGGGAAGTCCCTGGGACAGGCGTGAAAGTCCCCGAAAAGTCCCCGAGATGTCCCCATGGAAGGAGCTCGTGACCTGCGGTTTCGCAGCACGTGATCAACACCGGATACGCCCCCACTCGCCGCTGGACGTATCAAATCGATCCCCCAAGTCCACCTGAGGGGTATCATTCGATACATGGACGCTGCGGAAAACTCGCGCCTGGAACAGCGACTGGCCAGCCTCTCCCCCACATTCACGACGGCGCAGGCGCGTCAGGCCCTGCTCTCCCCCCGTGATCTGGCGCACTTGGTCACAGAAGCGCAGGTAGACGAACTGTCCCGCGGGGTGTACCGGCGGACAGACGCCCCGGAGACGGCGCACGCGGATCTGCTGGCCGTGTACGCACGGGCCCCTCGCGCCGTCGTGTGCGGCGAATCCGCCCTGGCCCTGCATGAGCTGATCGACGATATCCCCGCAGCAGTACACATCGCCGTGCCGCGCGGTACACGCCGCCCGACGATCTCCTACCCACCGACCGTCGTGGCGCAGTACGCCGCGAAGACCTTCGGCCTCGGTATCGAACGGTTCGAAGCAGCCCCGGGAGAGACCATCCCCCTGTACAACGCAGCCCGCAGCGTCGTTGACGCCATGCGCCACCGCAGTCGCCTCGGCGAAACCCTCGCCCTGTCCGCGCTCGGCCGCTACCTGCGCCGGAACGGACGCGGCGGGGTCGGCGAACTCCAGCACATCGCACGCGAGTTGGACGCTCTCTCCGTTGTCCGCCCCGCCGTAGAGGCGGTGCTCGCCTGATGGCCAACCCCACCCGTGACAGCACCGCCGGCCGCGTCTACAACGACCTCCGCAACCTGGCCCGCCGCAACAGCCGGTCCACGGACGAGGTCATGGTCGAGTACGTCCTCGAACGGTTCCTCTACCGCCTGGCCTCATCGCCCCTGGGCCGGGAGCACTTCGTCCTCAAGGGTGGCCTACTGCTCGCCCAGTTCGGCGCACGTCGAATGACCCGCGACATCGACATCCTCGGCCGCTCGTTTCCAGGCACAGAAACCGAGATCATCCACAGAATCGCGGCTATCGCCGCCACCGAGAGCGACGACGGAGTCGTATTCGATCCCGCGACACTCAAGACCGTCCCCATCCGCGAGGAGGACGAGTACCACGGTCTGCGCCTGTCCATGACTGCCTCCA
Organism: Streptomyces fuscichromogenes; assembly: GCF_014645815.1. Classification (GTDB taxonomy): domain Bacteria; phylum Actinomycetota; class Actinomycetes; order Streptomycetales; family Streptomycetaceae; genus Streptomyces; species Streptomyces fuscichromogenes. The sequence continues at coordinate 350,269 of NZ_BMML01000008.1, forward strand.
TCGCCCGGGCCCGACTCAAGCTCCAACTCGACGTCAGCTTCGGCGACCCCGTCACGCCCGGCCCCCGGCTCATCGACTACCCACAACAGCTCACGGAGGAAAGCTTCCAGATCTTCGGCTACCCACTGGCCACCGTCATCGCCGAGAAACTCTCCACCGCCGTCTCGCTCGGCGACCTCAACACCCGCGACCGCGACTACGGCGACCTCTACCGCTTGCTCACCCTCAACGACCTGGACGGCCAAGAACTCTCCACAGCACTGACCGCCACCGCCACACACCGCGGCATCACCCTGAAACCGCTCAGCTCCACCATCACCGACCTCGGCGAGCGCCGCCAGACCTCCTACACCGCCTGGCGCCGCCGACAAGGCCCCGCCGCAACCAGCTACCCCGAACGCTTCACAGACGTCGTCCGGCAGGTCACCGCCTTCGCAGACACACTTCTCACCGACGACGCCATCACCCTCACTTGGAGTGCGGCGACCCTCGCATGGTCATGAACCAGACCTGGCCGACCGACCATGCCTTCGGGGCGAACCCGGGACCTACACATTACGAGGGCCTGCGCGATCGTGACGGTCGCTGACCCGTGATCACGCTTGATCCGCTTTCCCCTGGTCAGCAACTCAGCACACCTTCGGTGCGCGCTGGGGGCGTGGTAAATGCTGTAGCGCGCCGGAGGTGCTTCTGTCTGCCCTGACGTGGGCTGAGGCCGGTCCGGGAAACTGAAGGTGTTCGTTCCGGTCGAAACCGAGGCTTCTGTGATGCCGGTGAGCTCGCAGGGCAGCATGGTGCCGAGGGCCGTCCACGGGAACCGTTCACCACCCAGACCACGACCTGGGCTCGACCACGAAGGCCGTACTCGCCCTGTGGGACCATCTGCTGGCCGCCCGAGGTCACTCTCGTCGTGATCGAGGCGATATCGGACTACTGGAAGCCGTTCCATTGCCTGCTGGCCGAGGACCTGAATGTGATCCTGGTCAACGCCCGGGGAGTCAAGAACCTGCCCGGCCGCAAGACAGCCGTCTCCGACGCCGCCTGGCTGGCCCAATCCGGCGTCCACGGCCTCGTCAGCCCCTCGTTCGTGCCACCGCAGCCGGTGCGCGAGCTGCGGGACCTGACCTGGGCCCGCACCCCGATGACCCGCGAACGGGGGCAGATCGTCCAGCGGCTGGAGAAGCTACTGGAGGACACTGGCAGCAAACTCGCCGCGATCGCCTCCGACATCCTGGGCGTCTCCGACGGGGCCATACTGCAGGCCCTCATCGCGGGTGAATGCGACCCGCGGACGCCCTCGGACCTGGCCAAACGCAAGCTCCGCAACGAGATCCCCGAACTCACCGAGGTCCTGACCGAACGCTTCCGCGCCCACCACGCCTTCCTCACCCGGCTGCACCTAGACCACTACGACCAGCTCACTGACGCCATCGAACAGCTCGATGAGCGGGTCGCGGATCGAGGAGGCGATGGCCCCCTTTCGAGCCGCCCTCGGCCTGCTCAACACCCTCCCCGGGATCAACCAAGCCGTCGCCGAAGTGATCATCACCGAGACCGGCGGTGACATGACCCGCTTCGCCTCCGCCAAGCACGTCGCGTCCTGGGCCGGAGTCTGCCCAGGCAAGCACGAGTCCACCGACCGCACCAAGAACACCAAGGGCCGCCCCGGCAATCCGCATCTCAAGGGCGCCCTCGGTTTGGCCGCGTTCGGCGCGGTGAGCACCAACAAAACCTATCTGCAGGCCCGCTACAAGCGGCTGAGCGCCCGCCGCGGCTTACTGAAAGCCCTGGTCGCCATCGAGCACTCGATCATCACCACGATCAGGCACATGCTCACCGACAACGTCCCGTAGCACGAGCTCGGCGACACCTACTCCACCCACCGCGACCCCGAACGCGCCACCCGCCGCGCGATCACCGCACTCGACCAGCTCGGATACACCGTCACCGTCACCCCGGCCGAAGGCGCAGCCTGACCATCCACAGACCAAGTGCCCGGCGGCCACAACGACCACCGGGCACCCAGCCCTGCCCAAACAGCCCCCGCCCTGAAAGTACCGTCCGCTCACGCATTCGGCGTGCTTGACCGGGACTCCGGAGGCGACTTCCGAGACAGCGGCCCGCTCACCATGGGCGGCTGACCGCAGGCTCGGATGGGGACGGGAAGCAGATCGAGCGCTGCCGCCCTGGGACCGCCGACCGCCTGATTATGAAGGCCGAGGCTCAATCGTCGTAGCACTCAGTGACGACGAAGCGCGTCCCTTCAAGCACCCCTCCGACACGCACCTCGGCCCACTTCGCAAGTATGTCCGGCTGACCTTCGACCCAGTTCAACAGATCGGCGATCTCATCAGCGCCCGGCGACGCGGGAAGCACACAGCGAACTACCCCGCTACCGGTTGCGCTGCTGCAATCCTCGTAGTCCTCGTCGGGGTCATCAGGTACCCAGCGGCAGATCTCGACGTCCCAGGAATCGGCACCGTCGTTACCGGGCTCCGGCGCATGGACAGACAGGTAGTACCCGTCTGAATCGTGCGGCTCAGCGAAGATCGCTAGGCTGGCCTCTTCCAGCCCTCCCAACATGTCAGGGAACCGAGAGCAGGCGGTGACCAGCACCCGCAGGTTCGCGATGGCCTTTTCACGCTCCTCGGGAGTAATCCCTTCTTCGAGACGATCCAACTGCTCACGTGCCTCACGGCTCAGCACGTCCACTCCGCCGTCAAACGTCACGAACGGCTGACCGAAGTCCCAGGTACGCCGGCCCTCCGTCTCGGGCACGGAAGTTCCCTCTGAGTACTCGGCGAGCGCCTCGGACAACTGCCGTGCTTCCGTCTCCAGTTCCACGTTGATCGCGATACGGATGGGCTCAGGCACCGCCGTCAGAGCTTCGTCCAAATCGGCGAGCGCCTGGTGGAGTTCCAGACAGGTGTACTCGTACCACAGGCTGTACGCACCGCTCAGAAGACCGGCGCGCGAAGCCAGGTCGGTCAGCGCCGCAAGGTGCTTCGTCGGATAATGTGCCACCCCGTGGTCACGACGATCGTGAACGCTCACCGGGACGGTGGTGAGGGCGGAGATCCGATTGAGCGCGTCAACGATCGGTGCCGCAAGGGCGGATGTGGCGAGGCTCGTCACAGTCGACGACTCGACCCCGCCCGGCCCCTGGTAGGTCGCCAGGATCTGCGTCTTCCCGCGGTTCGCGTGCTGAGAATAAACGGTCATGAGAACGCCTTTCGACCACCGAGCCGAGACAGCCTGGTGGTCACGGAAGAATGCGAGAGAGGCGGTGGCGAGGGCACGTTCCGACGCTCCGTACCTCGAAGAGACCGGCGGTGGCCCAGGTCCTGTCCCGAGTTCCTTGCCTCCGTGCACCTTAAGCGGACGTGTCGCGCGCTACAACCAGAATGCCTGGCTTCGCGGGAGCAGGTGGCTGCTGGCAAGCCAACACTGCCTGACGTCGCAGGCAGCATCAGCCGAGGAGGAAGTATCCCCTGTCAGCGCCTTCCCACGCCCAGTCGCCGGGACAGGGGCCGCTTTGACCTTCGCGCGCGACGTCCCAACTTGCGACGAGGCAGTCTGGGTTAAGGACCGCCTTCCTCGCCCGTTGTCGTTCCTGGTCAGCGATACGATCCGAGCTTTCGGCTTTGGTTCATGGACCGAAGTGCACGAACGCTGCCCACAGGCTGGGGCTGTCGGGGTAGCGCTCACTCAGGTCTCGCGTTGCCCGGTTCAGCGCTTCTGCCGCCGACTTCGTGTCGAGACCGGGCAGCGCGTCATACACGTCGACGCAGACGGACTTCGCCACCGCGTCCTCCACCGGCCACAGTGTTCCGATCACATGGGGAAACCCTGCCTGTTGGAAGGCCGCTGCCAGATGCACGGCCTCGTCGGCAAGGTGGCGCGGCCCGAGCGAGGTCGTACACGCGGACAGGTACGCCAGCTTCGCTCGCGGAAGCTCCAAACGGGAAATCTCGAAAACGGTGAGAGGTCTTGTGCGATGGTCCTGGAGCAGCAGCCCGGAGCCGTCGCTGTGACAGGCGAAGTGGACCAATTCGTAGTCAGGAAGCGCAGTACATACCGCGTCGTGTGTGGCTTGTTCGCCAGCCAGTACCCGCGCGCCGTACTGCTCGGCGAGATGCCGTGCTTCTGCCGCCGCGCCCTCGATGGGTGCGGCGCCCGGTGTTTCCGGCATGGCGACGGCCAGGAGCCGCGGCTCCGGGGACACGGCGGCGTTCGCTGACGCCCGGCGCAGCGTGTCGAGCGTCAGCGCATAAGAGGAGCAGGCCCGTTGGAGAGCTTGGCCGGCAGCGTGAAGCGGTAGCTGGGCGAGTGCCCCGTCCGGTACCCACCACAGGCGCGGCAGCGGTTCACCGGTGGCCACCGGACCGTACCCGAGCGCGGCAAGCACAGGCCCTGTCACAGTCAATCCCAGCCATTCGAGTACCGCGGAGACGGAGTCCTCGGCCGCGCGTCGCTGCTCGTGCCGAAGCTGTGGATCGACGACTTCCTTGAGCGCTCTGTTGAGCCGATCGGTGTACTCAGCCGCCGTAGCGGGAGTCAGCTCCGGCAACGGCACTCGGTCCATGGCCCCGTCCGGTCCGAGAAGTACCGCCCAGCTGCCGTAGGTGCTGGTGCAGATCGCTACGACCGGTCCTGTGACACCGGAGCGAGGGATGTCGCGCTCGCCGGGCAGGCGAGGGAAATCGGCGAAGGCTTCCAGAGAACGGATCTCCTCCAGGAGCGATTGCCACTGCTGTCCCAACCGTCGGCGCTGTTCGGCCGCCATGCCCGGCTGCGTCTCCGGTTCGCTCTGCCAGCCGTACGGGGTCGACGGGTCCGTGAGCGAGCCGACCCGATCTTGAGCATCCAGTCGCTCTCGTAATTCTTCGTAGGAGCGGGCCAGTCGGGGTGCGGTGGCACGTAGGGCTGCCTAATGCTGAAGTCAAGCCACGAGACGAAGAGGTGGCCGGGCCTCGTAGGGGCGACGGTCGCGCAGGATGGCGTAGAGAACGTTGATCTTGCGGCGGGCCAGGGCGATCAGGGCCTGATGGTGTCGTTTGCCTTCGGATCGTTTGCGGTCGTAGAAGGCGCGCGAGGTGGGATCGCGCTGGATGGAGCAGAACGCGGCCTGGTAGAAGACCCGTTTGAGGGCCTTGTCACCGCCGGTCGCGCTGCGCGAGTAGCGGATCTTGCCGGACTGGGAGAGCACCGGGGACAGCCCGGAGGCGGCGGCCAGCGCGTCGCCGCTGCTGAAGCGGCGGATGTCGCCGACAGCCGCGAGGAACTCGGCGGTGAGGGCGGCCCCCATCCCCGGCAGGCTGCGGATGAGGGCCCCGTCAGGGTGGCCGGTCACCAGTTTCTCGATCTCGGCTTCCAGGGCCTTGATGCGGTGTCTGCCGGCCAGCAGCTCGTCGGCGAGTTCGCGGATGAGCTGGGCGGTGCGGCGTTCGCCGGGCAGGACGGCGTGCTGGGCGAGTGCGGCGGTGTGCGCCGCATCGGCCAGCGGCTGCGCCAGGGCGGTTCTGACGCCGTGCCGGTGCAGGTAGCCGGCGATCCGGGCGGTGCCCGCGCGGCGGATCTCGGCCGGTGTGACGTAGTGGCCCAGCAGGATGAGCCCGGACTGGTTCGTCGCGTCGACGGCCCGTTCCAGGCCGGGGTGGATACCGGTGAGCAGGTCACGCAGCCGCGCGGTGCGGGCGGTGGCCTCCTTGACCAGCGTGGTGCGGTGGCTGACCAGCAGCCGCAGCTCCACGACGCTGTCGTCGGGCAGCTCGACGGTGCGCAGGTCGTCGCGGAGCATGACCTGTTCGGCGATGACCTTGGCGTCCCGGGGGTCGGACTTGTTCTCGCCGCCCCTCGTCGCACGGCGGGCGCGGTTGACGGCCAGGCCGGGGACGTGGACGACGCGGAAGCCCGCGGTCAGGAGCATGGCGGTCAGCAGGGCGGCGATGCCGCCGAGGATGTCCAGGCCCACGGTGACGGGGCCGTGTTCGGCCTCGATGGTGTGCAGTTCGCCGATCGAGGCGTCGATGGCGGCGGGGTCGTTGTCGACCCGGTGGCTGAGCAGCTGACGGCCGCGGTCGTCGGTCACCGCGAGCCAGTGGAATTCCTTGGCGATGTCGAAGCCTGCGTTGGCGGTCACGGTCCCCTCCCGGTGCAGCGTGTGGCGCGACTCCTTCCGCCTGTCCTCGCCCTACTCAGCGATCGTTCGCAGTGCCTAATCAGCAGTCCGGAAGAAGTGGCGGGACAGGGGGATCAGCGTCCTGAGCCATCGGAGGCAGCCAGCATGAAAACCATCCCTGCCCCACCCGCGCAGTCCCAGAGTCGCGCACTCACGGGACCCACTCAAGAAGGTAGGGCGGCATGACTGCCAAGTCTGCCTGAGCGGCACCCCGTAGATGGCCCCGGGCTCAGCGACTCCACCGCTGGCCCAGGGCCTGGGACTCGACCATTCCCCAACACGGAGTCAGACCTTGTGCAGGCCAGTACGCATGCGGGGCTCGCCGAAGCCATCGCATGCCGCCCGAGCAGCAACGACCCAACCCCGCAGGCGTCTCACGCAGCATGGGATACGTTGTAATCAACTCTCGACAAGAAGTCCCCAGAAAGTCCCCGACGTGATTCAAGGCAAGCCTGGGCATGTCAAAACTGCAGGTCAACACCATGATCAACAGCCGCCCATATGTACGTCAAGTACAAGGAGACGGCGCGCGGGGGGCTCGCGGTGAACATCATCGAGTGCTAGGGGAATGGGCCCTGACCAGCGCGTTCGTGTCTTTCGACGCTGCGGAAAACTCACGTCTGGAACAGCGGCCGGCCTCTCCCCCCCGATCTGGCGCACTTGGTCACAGAAGCGCGGATAGACGAACTGCCCCGTGGGGTGTACCGGCGGGCAGACGCCCCGGAGACGACGCAGCGCGAGGCGAGGGGGGCGGTGCCGGCCGAGAGGATCCGCTGCTTCTTCGATCGTTCGGGCCCGACGTACGGCTCGCCGAGATCATGGCCGAGCTCGGCCCGCAGGGCCGCACCCCGCCCCGCCGACGCCGTTCGCTGACTTGCCCCGGCAAGCGGAAAGCCTCTCCTGACCTGATGCGACGCAAGTTCGCGCGCTACCGGCGGAAAACCGACCGTCGAGTTTGAGCGGATCATCCAGGAAGCGCACCAGGGGATTGGCAGCCTCAGCCCTACACCACGTGCGTTGACGTGACCCCGCCGTCAACAAGTCGGCATCACCGCTGTGGCGGCAAGTCATGGAACTGAAGATGCGTGCCATGCCGAACGTCATGGCGCTCGTCCTCTATGACGGTCGGCTGAAGGAGTGGTTTCTTTCAGTAGCTACGTCGCCTTGGAGGAATCTCCTCGACGGGGTGTGACGCGTCGCTCAACCTGCCCCTGCCACAGAGTGAGAGGCTGTCCCGGATCGCAGTTCCGCCGCGCCCTCGCCGCAGAATCGCTTTCTCGGAAGGTGGAAGTGTGCATCGGGCCGGATTGGCGGCGCCGACATTTCAGTCGGCATGAGGCCGACCACCTGAAAGGAACGAATCAATGCCCACGATCACTACCCCGGACGGTGTGGAGATCTTCTACAAGGACTGGGGTTCCGGTCAGCCGATCGTCTTCAGTCACGGGTGGCCGCTGTCGGCCGACGACTGGGACACCCAGATGATGTTCTTCCTGCAGCACGGTTATCGGGTGATCGCCCATGACAGGCGCGGGCACGGCCGGTCCGCACAGGTCAGCACGGGCAACGACATGGAACATTGGGTCGCCGATCTGGCCTCGCTGACCGAGCATCTCGGTCTGCGTGACGCCGTCCACATCGGACACTCGACGGGCGGCGGTGAGGTAGCCCGTTACGTGGCCCGTTACGAGGAGCGAGTCGCCAAGGCGGTGCTGGTCGCTTCCCTGACACCGAACATGGTGAAGACCGACGCCAACCCGGCCGGTCAGCCCCAGGAGTGGTTCGATCAGGTACAGGCGGGAACGCTGGCCAACCGCGCGGAATTCTTCCGAGCCGTTCCGGAGGGGCCGTTCTACGGGTTCAACCGTCCGGGCGTCGAGCCGTCCGAAGGGGTCATCGCGAACTGGTGGCGGCAGGCCATGGCCGGCAGCATCCAGGCCCAGTACGAGACCCCGCTGTCCTGGCTGGAGGACTTCACCGAGGACCTCCGGAAGATCACCGTGCCGGTCCTGGTGATGCACGGCGACGACGACCAGATCGTTCCCTTCGCCAGTTCCGTGCCGCGTGCGGTCGACCTGCTCAAGAACGGCAAGCAGAAGACCTATCCGGGCTACCCGCACGGCATGCTGACGACTCACGCGGACGTCCTCAACCCCGATCTGCTTGAGTTCATCCGGTCCTGACGGCACAGGACACGGGCGCCGACGGGAGAACCTCCGCCCGGACGCTCGTCGCCGTAGAACACCGTGAACTCCCGTGACACCTGGTCGGCCCCGGCGCGGTCGGGGCCGACCGGCCGCGCCCCCGGGCCGCTTCCCGGAGTGGAACGGGCGGTGCGCGACCGTGAGGTCGACGGGCAGGAGTCCGCCGTCACGAAAGGCGGTGGCCGGCAACCCGGACGGCCCCGGTGACGTGTTGCCCGGGCGTGGACCACCCGCACAGGGGCGCGCACGGGTACAGTCCGGCGGCCGGTGCTCGGACGCCACCGGCACCAGCCGATCCCGGGCCGGCGCCGGCTCGACTGCCGGGTGAAGGCCGGGCAGCACAACGTTCACCGAAGAGCCTCATCTCACTTTGCGGCTTCTGAGCGCTCCGCCATGTAAGCCCTGGGAGTGACCCCGTGAACGCTTTTGAAGTTCCGAATGAAGTGGCTCGCATCCGAGAAGTGCCACTTCGCCGCCGCCCTGGATATGACATCCGTCTCGTCCGACGACAGCAGATCACGACGAGCACCCTCCATGCGTAATTGCCTGATGAGCGACATCACAGACTGATCACCTGCCGAAAACGCCCGATGCAGGGTGCGCACGGATATCCCTAGCCTTCCAGCAACCAGGGCCGGCGAGAGATCTTCTCTTTCCAGGTTCTTCTCTATCACTTTCTTCGCGGTCAGAATGATGCTCCCCATGTCCGTCGGACCCTGCACGGAGTTACCTTCCAACAAGCCCGCGACAAGTGACACGAAGGCCCGTTCGGCCATCATCGAGGCGGCTTGCGAGTCGAGCAGGTCCGTCGTTCGAAGCATGTCCAAGTACTCGAAAATAAGCTGCCCTTCAGGCCCCGCCAGCTCGGCAACACAAGCATGCCTGAGAAGAGTGGGCCGCGAAGAGGATTCTCTGATCAACCCTCGCGGAATAGTGATCACATGGGACGCCGTGTTCCTCTCGCACGCGAGCCTCCACGGCTGCCCCGCGTCACGTACTATAAGGTTTCCCGCCTGGACGCTATATCCCTCTCGGGCCCCATCGAATGTAATAGACCCCGAAGTGACCGCATGTATGACGACGGGGTCATCGTCATCTTTTCGCCCCGATGAGGCAATCATCGCTCCTGATCGCTGAACTGCAGCCAGGACGCTGCCGAGGTAAAATCCGGCTATGGTCAGCTCGAATCCATACGGATTGGCCGACTTCAGCACACGCACTTCCTTGAGATGCCTCAGTGGTGCCGGATCCAGATCCGTCAGGACGAGACCCGATTCAGGTATCTGCGCCCGAGGTATCCATAATCTTCCGATAAGCCGGACTCGGCTTCTTCCCTGCATACTCACGGAGTGATGCACTGTCCGCTCACCTCGAATACACCGCGTATCGGAACGACGTTGTCCACCACCATGGCCTCTCCCTCCCGCTGCTGTTCCGGCGAGGCAGCCGGAGCGCTCGTCGTTCACTCGTTTCCCACCCGCACCAGAGGGTGGTGGGCACCCGAACCCCTCGCACCGCGCGGGAGACCTGGCGAAGCACGCGGCACGCGCGGGAGGGCCGCACGGCGGATGCACGGCACACGGACGGACCGCTCGGGAACGCGCGGTGCGTCCGGGATGGACGGGGCGTCGTGGACGACTCACGCACGGCCGGTTCAGACGCCGACGGCGACGACTTCCAGCTGACGAAGGGCTCCTTCTTGCTCTGGATTCCGGAATGCACGACGCCCTTGTTGCTCTCGTTGTGGTGCAGGCCGATGGCCAGCCCGGTGCGCGGCTCGACGACAAGACGCGCGAACCCCGTCCATTCACGACCGAAGTGCGGCAGGTCTCCGTCCACCAGAGTGGCCTGGAGGAATTTCTGATACCAGGCGATACCGGCCCCGATATCCCGGACAGTAAAAGCGACGTGGTGGAGCCCGATGACGGACGGAACGGTCGACTCACTCATTTACGACTCCCTGTCCAAAGCGGCCCGTATTCGAATTCTCCTGGTTCGGGTCAGGGAGAGCCGCCTGACGGCGAGTGGGTAGCTTGTGGATCGACGAGTGGATTCTTTGTGGATCCCGGATGCGCATCTCGCCGAACAGCCCGAACCAGGTGGCGACGCAAGAACGCGGGGCGTGGGCAGCCCAGCGGGAATAAAGGAAAGCGACGGCCTCTGTCTCCCGGCCGGGGCCTCGGGCCAGGTGTTCCGCGCGCTGCAGCAGATCAAGCGACAAGAAGCCGTACATCGACCGCATCCCGACGACCGCGGTGCCCTGCGACAGGGCCGTCAGCTCCAGTTCCGCGAGACCCGCCGCGCATCGGCCCGCGCGCACCAGCGCGGCGGCGGTGCGGGCCGGATCGGCGAGCGGGCCTGCGGCCCACAGGTGGTGGGCGAGGCGCTCGGCGACGGACTCACCGTCGGGGTCGCTGTCGTCCAGGGCATCCGAGACGCGCAGGTGCAGCCGGCTGGCCCGCGCCGGCGGCGTCGTGGCGGAGACCGCCTCGCGGACCAGGTCGTGGGCGAACCGGAACGAGAACGGATTGTCCGGCCCGGACTCAAGCATGCCCAGGGCTGTCACGGGCTCCAGGCGTTCCAGGCAGCTCTCGACGTCGAGGCCGGCGACACGGGCGAGCAGATCGAGTTCGACATCGCGGCCGATGAGCGCGGCGATCTGCAACAGGTCATGGGAGTCGCCGTCGAGGCCGGCCATCCGGTCGAGGACGACGTCCCGCACGGTGGCCGGCACTCCGGCCCGTGCTGCGGCGTCGTCGGTGAGCGCGCCGCCGTCGGCGAGCAGCCGGGAGAGTTCCCGCACGAAGAAGGGGTTCCCGGCGGTGCGCGTGTAGATGCCGCGGACAACGCCGGGGCCGACGTTCTGGCCGGTTTCGCGACGGACCAGGTCGGCCACGGCGTCCGGGCCGAGCGGGCCGAGCCGGAACCGGCGGTGGCCGGGCTCCCGGCTGACCGTGGCAAGCATCCGGGACAACTCGGAGTCGGGTACCGGTGCGCGGTCGCGCAGCGCGCCGAGGATCACGGTGCCGGCCGGCAGCCGGGCCGCCAGGTGCCCGAACAACTGCAGCGAGGTAACGTCCGCCCGCTGGAGATCATCGATGACGAGCACCACCGGCCGCCGGGCCGAGGCCTGGCCGATGACGGCGACGACCCGCTCGAACAGACGGAACCGGAAGCCGGTGTCCGGCAGCACCGCTGCGGCGAGGACGTCACCGCGCGGCTCGACGAGGCGGCCGAGTTCGTCGTCGAGCCACTTCTCCCGGGCAGGGGAGGGCAGGCTGTCGACGACCGTGCCGATCGCCTGTACCCATGGCCACATGGCGGGTGTCCCGTCGCCGCCCAGGCAGCGGCCCCAGACGACGAGCGCCCCGCGCCGGTCCGCCTCGGTCACGGCCTCCTCCAACAGCCGGGTCTTGCCCACCCCCGGCTCACCCTCGACAACACCGATGGCCGTTCCGCGGGCGAACGCCGGTTCCATGGTCCGGCGCAGCACCGCGAGTTCCTCGGCCCGACCGACCAGGCTGATGGCCGGACCCGCCTGCGCGCCGCCGTCGTCGCTGTCCGTGCCCGCCGCGATCGCCACCGGCGGGTGCTGCGTCAGTACGCGCCGATGTGCGGCCCGCAGCACTGGACCGGGGTCGATACCGAGGTCTTCGGCAAGGCGGGCACCGACCCCGCTGAACACCGACAGCGCCTCCGCCTGCCGCCCAGCGGCGGCAAGGGCGCAGATGAGGGCGGCCTGGACGGGTTCGTGCAAGGGCGCCATCGACGCGGCCAGATGCAACGCGGGGAGCGCCCGCTCCGGCCGGGCCAGCGACACCGCGAGTTCGGCCGCTGCCGCGCACGCGTCGTACAACTCGGCGTCGAGGGCGGCGAAGACTGGCATCCCGGTGGGCTCCTGGGCCAGGCCGTCGCCCGCCGGACCACGCCAGAGACCCAGCGCCTCGACGTACTTGTCGAGCGCCGTCTCGTGATGCTGCTGCGCGAGGGCGGTTCTCGCGCTCGCCACACGCTCACGGAAGGTGACCAGGTCGAGCATTCCGACGTCGGCGGTGAAAAGGTAACCGCTACCACGGCGGTGGAGGTACGAGCCGGTGCCGCGGGCCGGGAGTTCGGGTTCGAGCAGCCGTCGTAGGGCACCGATGTATTTGTGGATGATGTTCAGGGCGCTGGCCGGAACGTTGTCGTCCCACATCAGGTCGATCAGTTCGGCGGTGCTGGTCGGCCTGCCCTCGCGGGCGAGGAACAGGGCCAGCAGGTGGGCCTGTTGTCGCGGGCCGGCGTCCAGTTCGACACCGTCGCGCCAGATCCGCAACGGACCGAGGATCTGCAGACGCGGGGAAATGTCATCAGCCGGCCGATGTTCGTCGGACCGGATGGAACGCATTGACACAGCCACGCCTGTATCCCCCGAATACGTCGATGAAAGATTTGGCTACCGTGTGGAGTGACCCCTGCCGATGTCCACGCGGTGGCCTTGGACCCGGTGCTCATGCGTATGAGGGTGTGCCGCACCGGGTGTAGCGCCGCGGGCGCCCGCCTCATCAAGAGAACCGGACGGGCGTCTACAGCCCGTTGACGGATCGTTGACGCCCGTCTCGACCCGTGTCGCACGATGCGAGCCGGAGGGGGACGCGGACTGCGCGGGTTCACAGGGGCAGACGCCCATCAGAGCCTCAGCCGAGGCCCACAGCACCGGGAAGACCCCGCCGGGGCATGCGTCGCAGGCGCAGGACGACGGCCACGGTGAGGAAGCGGCGCACCCTCATGTGCCGTCCGGCGGCCGGTCCGGCCACGGCACCTGACCGGACCGGCCTTTGAAGCGGGGGTCGACTACGAGTCGGTGAGTCCCGCGGCCGCCTCGGGAGAGCCGCTCGGCTCGTCGAGCCGGTGCAATCTGGTGCGGAGAGACACGGCGAGATCCTCAGCGTCGGCGTGGCCGAGTCGCTCCAGGACGTCCAGCCCGTCGGTCCACACAGCGCGGGCAGCGTCCGGCTGGCCGGCACTCAGGTGGACGTCCCCAAGGCGCATGACGGTGCCGACCGCGTACCAGTCGATGCCGCCTCCCTGCTGGAAGATGGCCAGAGCGTCGCGATAGGCAGCGACGGCCTCGTCGTGCCGTCCGAGACGGTGCAGGGCGAAGCCGATGCTGTCCCAGCTGTCCGCCGCGCCGCTGTCGTATCCGAGTTCCTGACACAGGACCAGCGCCTGCCGGCAGTGGTCGAGGGCTTGCTGAGGCTGCTCAAGCAGCGTATGGAACCAGCCGACCGCGTTGAACGCGGTTGCTATCTCCATCCGGATTCGTCTGTCGTCGCCCCCACGGCCCGCATGAGCCTGGAGGAGTTCGAGCGACCGCTGCGCCGCGTCGAGCCCGGCTTGCGGATCGCCCTTCCGCTCCGCGATCGCGGCCAGACCGCGATAGCTCTCGGCGCAGGCGTTCATGTCACCTGATTCGGTGAACAGTTCGATGGACCGCTCGATCTGAACGCGTGCCTCTTCCAAGCGGCCCAGATCCGTCGCGACGGAGCCGAGAGAACGATGGGCATAGGCCTGGGCAGTCCGGTCACCCAGCCTGCGCGCCGCTTCCATGGCGGCACGGTGTACGGCTTCCCGTTCCCGCGGCAGGCCACGCCGGTACAAATGGTGGCCCACAGCCCAGGCGAGTTGCCAGGTGTGAACGTCGTACCGGTGGAGGGCGGCCTGTTCGACGGCCGCCAGCAGTACCGCCTCCTCTGCGGTGAACCAGGCCCGCGCCTTCGCGGGGTCCCCGGCAAAATCCTCGGCACGCATTCCCTCGGCCACGGGCGCCAGTGAGATCAGTGCCCGGTGAAAGGTCAGCGCGACCCCCTCACGGGCGGTGTGCAGGTAGTGGTCGAACATCCGGTACCGGGCCGCCCGCACTTGATGGGGTGGATCGACTGCCTCGGCCAGTTCGGTGGCGTAGACGCGCAGCAGGTCGTGGGAGGCATAGCGGCCCGGGGCAGGTTCGTCCACGAGGTGGGCCTGGACGAGTTCGGCCAACAGTTGCCTGACGTGCGGGACGGTGAGCCCGGCCAGGCTGGCCGCTGCGGGCAGGGCCACATCGGGCCCGGGGTGCAGGCCGAGCAGCCGGAACAAGCGGGCAGCGTCAGGAGTGAGGGCGTGGTACGACCAGGAGAAGACGGCGCGCACGTCGGCCGCCGCGTCCGCGTCCTGGAACGCGTCGAGGCTGTCGGCGCTGTCACGCAGTTCAGCGGCGATGGCGGACAGCGGGAGAGCGGACCGGGTAGCCGCGCGGGCGGCGGCGACCGCCAGGGCGAGCGGCAGCCGTGCGCACCGCTCGATGATCTCCTCCACCGCGTCCGGTTCGGCCGCGACCCGGCCGGGCCCCAGGCGCCGGGCGAGCAGCGCACGGGCCTCCAGCATGGAAAGCAGGTCCAGGTGGAGGGGGTGGGCACCGTCCACGGCGACCAGCCCGGAGAGCCGGTTGCGACTGGTGACGATGACCAGGCAGCCGGGTTCCCCGGGCAGCAGGGGCCGCACCTGCGCGGCGTCGTGGGCGTTGTCCAGCAGTACGAGCACCCGCTTGCCGGTGAGCAGGGTGCGGTACCGGGCCGCGAGCGCATCGGCGCCTTGCGGCAGCCCGCGCGCCTCGGCACCCAGCGACTCCAGCAGTGCGCGGAGAGCGTGTTCCGGCGGAACCGGCTGACCGACCGGGTCGAAGCCCCTCAGGTTCAGGTACAGCTGGCCGTCCGGGAAGCGGTCGGCGACCTGTCGCGCCCAGTGCACCGCGAAGGTGGTCTTGCCGACGCCCGCCATGCCCGCGATGGCACTGATCACCACCGTGCCGTTCGAGGGCAACCGGGCCACCTCGGCCAGTTCGGCGTCGCGGCCGACGAAAACCGCGAGGCCGGCGGGCAGTTGGGCCGGGACGCCAGGGGCCTGGGCAGGTTCGGGTGCGGAGGTCCGGGCGGGTACTGGTACCGGCTCGGCCGGTGCCGACGGAGTGAGGAGCCCGGCGTCGGCCCGCAGAACGCGCTGGTACATCGCCTGCAGTGTCGGGCCGGGATCGACCCCCAGCTCGCCGGCGAGCAGTGTCTGCGCCTCGCGGTAGGTGGCGAGGGACGCCGCCTGTCGACCCGACCGGTAGAGGGCGAGCATCAGCAGTTCCCTGAACCGCTCGTCCAGCGGGTGTTCGGCGACCAGCCCGGTCAGCTCCGCGACCGCCTCCGCATGGGCGCCGAGGTCGAGTTCGGCCGTGAGCCGGGCCACCTCCGCGGACAGGCGCAGTTCGGCGAGCCGCTGCCGCTGGGCCTGCGCGTACTCGCCCCGGACACCGGCCAGCGCCGTCCCCCGCCACAGACCGAGCGCGTCCCGCAGGTACCCCACCGCGCCCTTGGTGTCTCCCGCACGTCGCGCCGCCTCGGCTTGGGCGACCAGTTCCCGGAAGGTGCCGACGTCCAACTCGTGCGGCGAGACGCGGAGCTGATAGCCGTCCCCCGTGGAACGGATCACGGACGACGCGGTGTCCCCGGCGGGCTCCAGCGCCTTCCGCAGGCGGTGGACGTATGTCCGCACAATGCCGGGCGCGGTAGCCGGTGCCCGCGTCCCCCACACCGCGTCGATCAGCCCGCTCACCGGCACCTGCGAACCCTCCGCCAGCAGCAGCACGGCAAGCACCGCCTGCTGTTGGGGCGGACCGAGTTCGATCTCGTCCGAGCCGCGGCACGCCCTGACCGGGCCCAGCACCGCGAACCGTAAGCGCGCTTCCAACCGGCTTCCTCCTCGAACGATCCGCATCCGCAGCCAGCCGAAGAGACCGCTTTCTGAGCTAACCATTCAAATCAAACAGAGTTCAAGCGGCTCGCCCTGACTCGGTGGTGCGACTGTCCTCGACACGAGCACGACGGTGCGGCCTTGCGATCCGCACGGGCGCCGAAGCTCCGGCTCCCGTCGGGATCCCAGGCAACGGGGCCACCTTCCGGGCATCCCTTGTCGAGAAGTCCCGGAAAAATCGCCCAGGTTGACACGGGTCACGGGGAAGGCGAAGCCGCGCCCGCCCGGACAGAGCGTCCGGGCGGGCGCGGCATGAGCGGTTGCCGGTGGGTCAGGTGGCGGCCAACGCCAGGTCGGCCGTCGTGGCGCGGCCCGGCGGAAGGGTCACCTCCTTGATTGCCGGGCGGTGGCCGGCGGCCGAGGCCGTGATCCGCACCGGGCTCGGGCGGGCGTCCAGCCAGAGGTCGTAGTGGCCGTCGGAATCGGTGCGTACGGTGTGCGCGTGTTGGCCGCAGCCGGTCGTCGCGGCGTGCGTCACCGGGCAGACCAGGACAGTGGCTCCGACGAGCGGTGCCCCCGTGTGCCGGTCGGTGACCGTTCCGGAGAGATGCCCCCAGGAACGCGGGTTCGTGGCCTTGAGGCTGACCTCGACCGATGCTCCGTCGTAGGGGGCGTCGGTGTTGTAGGTGAGCCGCGCGGTGTACGTGCCGGCCGTGGCCACGGCAGAGGCGTCCGCGCGGACGGTGACGGTGGTGGAGCGGCCGGGGGCGAGGTCGAACGAGGTCCTGTCCGCCGACAGCCAGCTGACGTCGTCGCCGTCGCACTGGTCGCGTCCGGGCAGCACCTCGGCCGAGGAGGCGGTGTCGTTGTCCGAGGTCATGCCGCCGATGCGGTAGATCCCGCAGCCGCCGCCGGCTCGGAACACGGCGGAGCCGGCGTTGGGCAGGCTGGACCAGATGTCGGACACCGGGTCGTATGCGACGACGGTGTTGGCTGCGTCCGTTCCGACGATGCCGCCGACCACCTGGAGTTTGCCGTCGTTCCCGCTGGCGGTGGCGCCCCAGCGCGTGTCGGGCATGTCGGCCGCACGGGTCCAGGTGTCGGCGGCGGGGTGGTACGCGTAGAGCGTGGCGCGGGCACCGTCCGCACTCCAGCCGCCGGCGACGTACATGGTCCCGTTGATGAACGCCCCGCCGGGTGACTCCAGGGCCTCGGGGATGTCGGCGATGGGTGTCCAGGTGTCGGTGGCCGGGTCGTGCACATAGCTGCTGGTGAGGAACTTCCCGCCGATGATTCCGGAGACTCCTGCGACGGAGTACACCTTGCCCTGGTAGGTGCCCACCGCGTTGTCCATGACGGGCTCGGGGTAGTCGGCGATGCCGGTCCAGGGCCCGGTCGACGCCGATGTCGTGGGCGGCGGGTCGTTCGACGTGCTCTTCGCGCCCGAGGGGCCGTAACTCAGCGGTCCGGGTGAGTAGTTGCCCTTGACGCGCACCGTCGGGGCGCCCGCCGAGGAGTCCGACGTGGTCGTGGAGGTGCCGTCGGGTGAGGTGTAACCGGTGCTCTGCTCGCCGAGGTTGACATGCAGCGGCGCCTGCCCCGTGTTGGTGAAGGTGATCTTCTTGCCGACTGATCCGCCCAGTGACTCGTTGACCGGGAGTCTGCTCGAACTCACCGCCAGGCGGCTCGCCTTGAGCGGGCGGCGGCCGTCCGGTACGTGTGCCGTCCGGCGGGGGCGCTGAACAGCCGGTAGTAGCGCGCGCACGTCTTGAGGACAGCAGGGAGGACGGCAAGGGGCACCCTTTTCGTCGATTTCAGGACCCGGTCGGGCCGAGATCAGAGGGGTTCGTAACCGCTGTACGACTCGTCCGCGCAGGCGGCGTCTGCCGTCGTGCCGTCGACAGGTACGTCCGGTGCGGCGGGCGTCGGTTCGGGGTGTCGCTCTCCGGCGGGCGGCACGTCGGTGTGCTGCGGTCCGGTGGCGGCGCCGGCGGGACTGTCGGCGCCGCCCGCACAGGCGCTCGGTGCGCCGGGCTCGGGTTCGGGGGGTGTGCTGCTCATCCGACGGATGGATGCCTCTCCGGTCATGGCCAGGTGAAGGCGGGCTCGCGGGATCCTGCGCCAGCTGAGTCTGATGCACAAGCTCGTGTCGATGTCCGACGACGACCGTGACCGGCTCATCGACCAGTTCTGGGACTTCGTGACCGACGGCCTGGACGTCCATCCCAGCTATGTGGAGGGGCTGCAGAGTCGGCGGCCGCGGCTGCCCGAGGAGCCGTCCACCGAGCAGTTGGAGGCCTGGATCGAACTCGCCGAGATCGTGCAGGACGCGGAGTTCCGCACGGCGCTGCGGGACTTCTTCCACCGCACCTTCGGCACCGAGAAGGGCAGGCTGATGGCTTCGCCGGAGATGATGGACCGCTTCGAGAGGCACCGCCTGCTTCGCCTGGAGGCACGGGCCGCCCAGCAGGCAGGCGTGCCCGCGGAGTCGCCGCAGGCCCGGGACATCGCCGAGCGTGTGGCCGCCGACTCGGCGGAACTGGTCTCCGCCATGACCGGGGAGCACGACATCGACAAGGCCCGGCGCAGCATCGTCGAGTTCGACCCGAACGGCAGGGCGGCACAGTGGGTGGCCGGGTCGACCGGCCTGAAGCTGCTGACCAGATACCTTTCCCTGGTGGCGACGGTCAACGGCACGCCCAAGCCGGACCTGGACCCGGACCGGGCGGCGGCACTCCGCGAGTGGACGGCCACGGCCCTGCGCCAGGGCACAGGTTGAGCATGGCCGCTCCGCAGACTCACCCGCGTGACACGGCGAGGACCGGGAGTTCGGCACAGGGCCGTACCGGATGCACGGCTCGCTGCCCGGGGTGGTGGTCGGTCAGCCTGTGGTCAGCCATGCGCGGGTGCCGAACGAGGCGCAGGCGTGGGAGGCGACCGTCGCGGCCCGTGACAGGGCCTCGGCGAAGGCCGGTCCGTCGATCCGGTCGGGTCCGCTCAGGTGGTAGGCGAGGGCACCGTGCAGGACGTCGCCCGCGCCCAGCGTGTCCACCACGCGCGTCTCGGGAACCCCGACGAGACCACCGCCGCCGGGGCCCGCCCACACGATCGGCGCCGCGCCGCCGGTGACCGCCGCCCAGACCACCCCGTGGTCGCGGAGGAACTCCATGGTCTCGGCGGGTGAAGCGGTACCGGGCGGGTGGAAGTCCGCGGAGCACACGGCGACGTCGGTCGACGGCAGCAGCCGCTCCGTGCCGTCCTTCCAGCTGCCCGCGTCGAGGACGGTGAGCCGGCCGGCCGAGCGGGCGACGTGCGCGGCTTCGACGGCCAGCGCCAGGTGATGCCCGTCGAACTCGGCGATGTCGCACGCCACCAGCTCTTCCAGGTCGGCCGGGGCCCGCAGCCGGTGCCCGGTCGCGTTGGTCGAGGCGACCGCACGTTCCCCGGTCGACGCGGTCACCAGGACCGAGGACACCGCGGGCGGGTGCGTGGACTCGGCGGCCAGGTCCCGGACGCGTACGCCGAGCGCGTCGAGGTCCGCCCGCACGCCGAGCGCCAGCGGATGCGAGCCGAGGCCCGTGAGCAGCCGGGGCAGGCCGCCCAGCCGGCCGAAGGCCACGGCCGCGCCGGTGGCCGGGCCGCCCGCCGCGACCACCTGGTCACGGGCCGTCAGTTTCTCGTCCGGCCCCGGTACCCGGTCCACCAGCTGGACGACGTCCAGGGTGCACAGCCCCACGAACAGGCCCTCCGGCCGCCGCCCCGCCACCGGCCCCATCCGCCAGCACCTCCTCCGGCCTCGGCATCCGCCGCTCAGCGTACGTGCGGCCGCCCGGGTCCCGAGGGAGTTACGGAGGCCGATGTTCCTCCAGGGGCTACCGATCAGTAACCGTCTGCTTCTACGCTGCCGCCAACTCACCACCAAAACAAGGGAGTTGGGTCATGCGCATACTGAGACGGCTGGCGGCGGTCCTGGCTGCCGGCGCCCTGTTCGTGATGGCGGGCTCCGCCGCGCACG
Organism: Streptomyces fuscichromogenes; assembly: GCF_014645815.1. Lineage (GTDB taxonomy): Bacteria > Actinomycetota > Actinomycetes > Streptomycetales > Streptomycetaceae > Streptomyces > Streptomyces fuscichromogenes. The sequence continues at coordinate 370,424 of NZ_BMML01000008.1, forward strand.
CGGACCCGGACCTGAACGCGGCGAAGTTCTCCGAGACCACGAGCGTCGGCACGCACAACGCGTACGACAGGGCCAAGTACACGTACTGGGCGCAGGCCCTGGACTCCGGCGCCTCGTTGCTGGAGCTGGACGTGTACGTCGACAGCATCAGCAAGCGGTGGCGGGTCAGCCACAGCAACCCGTGGGGCAACGACAACAACTGCGAATACGCCAACACGCCGAGCCAGTTGTACAGCAAGAGCACCAGCCAGGACCTCGGCAGCTGCCTGGACAACATGGCCGCCTGGGAGCAGCTGCACCCGGACCACGCGCCCATCGTCGTCAAGGTCGAGATGAAGGTCGGATTCAACCAGACCATCGGCCTCGGGCCCACCGCGTTCGACACGCTGGTGTCGCAGAAGCTCGGCAGCAGCGTGTACAAGCCCGCCGACCTGCTCGGCTCGTCGTACGCCACGCTCGACGCCGCCGCCAAGGCCGACGCCTGGCCCACCCGCGACCAGTTGAAGGGCAAGTTCATCTTCGAACTGATCCCGGGCACGGTGGAGGAGGCCAACCCGTTCGACCACTACTGGACGGACCAGGAGTACGGCGACCACCTGCGGGACCTGTCCGCCGCCGGGAACATCTCGCAGGCCCAGGCCTTCCCCGCCGTCCTGGGCGCCGCCGCCGGGGATCCCCGGACCAGCAGGTACGACGCCTCCATCCAGCCCTGGTTCGTGTTCTTCGACGGCGACGCGGCGACGTACGTGAACAACGGCTACGACACGTCGTTCTACGCCACGAACCACTACATCCTGATCATGACGGACGCCTACAACGTCTCACCGGCGATCTCCTCGACGGCTCCGACCGACGCCGAGGTCGCGGCCCGGCTGGCGCTGCTGGCCGCCGACCACGCCAGCATCATCACCTCCGACTGGTCGACGAAGTCGGCGGCCGTGCTCGGCGAGGTGGCGGCCCGGAGCTGACAATTCACGCGCACACGGGGATCCCGGGCGCCGGGACGGGGAATACGACATACGCAGTTGCAATTCGTGTCACCCCACGGGCACCAAGGAGCCACCGCACATGCTGCACGGAATCGACGTGAGCGCCTACCAGTCCTCCGCCTACGACACGGACGGCCTCTCCTTCGTCTTCATCAAGGCGACGGAGGGGCGTTCGTACGTGAACCCGAAACTCGCCGCCCAGACGAAGACCGGGCGCGACGCCGGACTGGTCGTCGGCTTCTACCACTTCCTCTGGCCCGGCGACCTCACCGCCCAGGCCGAGTACTTCGTCCGGCACGCCCCCGAGAGGGCGGGCGAGATCCTCGCCGTCGACTGGGAGACCACCGGCGACGGCACGCACGCGAGCAACGCCGAGAAGGACTCGTTCATCCGCAAGGTGAAGGCGCTGCGGCCGGACAACCGGGTGATCCTCTACTCGAACCGCGACTACTGGCTGACCGTCGACACCACCTCGTACGCCGGCGACGGCCTCTGGATCGCCGACTACGTCAGCGCCGGCCACCCCCGCATCAGGGCCGACTGGCTCTTCCACCAGTACACCAGCGACCCGCACGACAAGAACGTGGCCGACTTCGCCGACCGGGCCGCACTCAGGGCCTGGGCGGCGAAGGACGACTGAGCGTCCGGTCCGTCCGGTCCGTCCGGTCGCGCCGGGGGGCGAGGGCGGAGCCGTCAGCCGCGGAAGCCCTCCGGGCGCTCCGGGGACGCCTCCGCCAGAGCCTTGCGCACCCCCTCGACGTCCGCCCGCAGGCCGTACACCGGGGTGCCCGGCTGCTGGCGCCAGGAGTCGTCGATGCCGCCGTTGTCGACCGTGTCGAAGCCGAGTTCGTCGATCAGGTCACGGACGACCCGCTTGGCGGCCGCGTCGTCGCCGGAGACCGGGAGGGCCTGGCGGTCGGGGTCGCCCGCGGGGAGGTGGCGGTCCAGGATGTCCTGGGCGAAGGTGCCGTTGAAGGCCTTGATCACGGGGTGCCCGATCTGCCGTTCGGTCCAGCGGCTCTCCGTGATGCCCTCGTCCTCGATACCGGCGATCCGGCCGTCCCGCTCCCGCGGGTAGTAGTTGTTGGTGTCGATCACGGCCACGTCGTCCGCGGCGCCGTCCAGGAGGCCGGAGGGCAGGCCCGGGACCGCCTTGACCGGGACCGTGACCACCACGACCTCGGCGCCGCGCGCGGCCTCCTCGGCCCGTACGGGCGTCGCTCCCGTCTCCTCGGCCAGTGCGGCGAGCGTCTCGGGGCCCCGCGAGTTGGCCACGGACACGTCGTGGCCGAGGGCGGCCAGCCGCCGGGTGAGGTTGCCGCCGATGTGGCCCGCGCCGATGATGCCGATCTTCATGACACGCCTTTCGAGAGTCCATGCACTTGCATGCATATGCTGCTGTGCGGCATCAACCCCGGGCCCGCGTGACCTATTCCGCCGTTGCGCCGTCCGGGACGAGAAAGGGGGCCCGCGATCCGGCGGGCCCCCTGCGCTCCTGGCGCCTACTTGCTCAGGTACGCCCAGAACTCGTCGAACGACAGGACCTTGTCACCGTTGAGGTCCCGGGTCTTGATGATGGCCTCCGCGACCGTGTCGGTCACGTTCCAGTCGCCTCCCTGGGCCAGGGCGGTCTTGAACTCGGCCGCGGTGATGACGCCGTCGCCGTCCGTGTCGATCCGCTGGAACTGCTTGCGTGCTTCCTCGATGTCCGCCACCGGATCCGCCCCTTCGTACGCTTTACTGCTTGTTGACGGAGGCCAGATTAACCGGCCGCGCGAGCCCGCAGTGCGGCGACCACCCAGGCGAACTCCGCACGGTGCGCGGCCGCGGGCGGCACGCCCTTCACCTCGCACAGCAACTGCCGGTACCGGGCGAGCTGTCCGTTGGACGCCGACTCCATCCGTTCGAGCACGGCGGCCGGGTCCCCGTCCCCCAGCACCTCCCGCACGATCGCCTCCGCCTCCGGCGACTCCGGGGCGATGCCCCGCTCGCGGGCCTCCCCGCCCAGCTGCACCAGCCGCATCGGGAACCAGGTGGACCGCCCGGCGGCGGCACCGCGCCCCTGGTCCGCCGAGTTGAACTCGACCACCCGCCGCATCTGCGCCCGGAACTCCGGGTCCTGGACCAGCTCCGCCAGCTCCACCCAGGCGTCCACCTGCTCGGGAGTGGGTTCCGCCGGCAGGTCCACGGCGATGGAGCGCATCCGTTCCTCGATGGCCGGGTCCACGGCGTCCAGCCCGTGGAACAGCTCCGCCACGAACTCCTCCATGATCCGCTTCCGTTCGGCTGCCGACAGCCGCGCCAGCTTGTTCATGAGCGTCATCTCCTCTGCGGTCGAACCACGTCGCGCCACGGTCGACAGCACCGCACGGGTCACCTTCAGAGAGCGGATCTGCGCGTCCAGCGCCGCCACGTGCGCGGCCGCGACCTCGGCCACGGTCTGCTCGCCGGAGAGCACCGCCCGCACGTGCCCGAGGCCGAGCCCCAGCTCGCGCAGGGTGCGGATCAGCTCCAGGCGGGCGAACGACTCGGCGTCGTAGAGCCGGTAGCCGCCGGCGGAGCGGGTCACCGGGGTGAGCACGCCCTCGTCGGACCAGTAGCGGATGGTGCGCACGGTCAGCCCGGTGGCCTTCGCCAGCTCGCCGATGGTGAGAAGTCCGGTGCCGTCTTCGATCATGTCTGCGAGTGTGGGCCTTCCAGCGGGTGGAGACTCAAGGAGCCCGCCATGAGTCGGAGTCTGAGTCGGGGTCGAGGAGCACGGTGGCAGAGAGCCTGCGGGACATTCTGGACGCGGCGGCCCGGGGTGTCTTCCCGCCGCCCGACGGCCGTACGACGGTCGTGCCGCAGCCGTCCCCGCGGGACGCCGGGGTCCTCTCCTTCACCGCGCACTCGGTCGTCTTCGTCGACGAGGACCCGCAGTGGGTGTACGACACCCTGCGCGCGACGCCCAGCGACCCGCTGGCCGCCACGATGAACGCGCGTTTCCTGACCGCCCTGATGGACCGCACGGGCCGTGAGCAGGAGACGATCGACGCGCTGCTGGTGGCCGGCCCGCTGCCCGGCCCCCCGGACCTGGCCCTGACCGAGCTCACCGGCCCCGGCCATCCGCGCGTGGCCTACGCCCGGGGCCGCCGGGACGAGGTGCGTGCCTGGGCGGTGCGGGGCGGGGTGGTGACGCTGGGCCGCGGGGTCGCGGGACGCATCGAGGTCTCCGCCGAGGTGGACGAGGGGGTACGGCGGCGGGGCCTGGGCCGGGCCCTGGTGACCGCCGCCCGGCATCTCGCCACGGAGCCCCTGTGGGCGCAGATCGCCCCGGGGAACGCCCGCAGCATGCGGGCGTTCCAGGCGGCCGGCTATGTACCGGTCGGCGCCGAGGCGCTGCTGCTCAGGCCCTGAACCTCAGTGCCAGGGCACGTAGTTGGGGTTGTCCTCGCAGTCGTCCATGATCTCGGTCCTAGTCTTCTTGTCGACCGGGCAGACCCCGATGACGTACTGGCGCAGGATCCCGCCGGGGAAGGCGACCTCGACCTGGTCGGCCCACTTGTGGGTGTCGCCGATGGTCTTGTTGACGTCGACGCCGCCGGGCGCGTCGATGTAGTAGTTGTAGCCGGACTTGTACCAGGTCTTGTACAGGTCGTGGTCGTAGGTCGTGGAGACGTACGGCGACGGCTGGTTGACCAGGACGTACTTCTCCACGTCGTACTGCCCGTTCACCACGTCCTTGGGCAGGAAGCCCTCCTCGAAGATGACCGCGGGCGCCCGGCTGTCGCTGCGGTAGAGGGTGCCGCAGGTGGTGCGCCAGACGGGGGTCGGCGTGATGCGGTCGACGTCGACACGACGGTCGGCGGCGGCCTTGATCTTGTCCTCGAACTGGGGGCAGGCGGGCGCGGCGGCCTTCGCGGAGACGGCGGGCGCGGCAGGCGCGGCGGTCGACGGTGCGGCGGCAGCGGTCGCGAGGACGGCGGCCAGGGACAGGACGGCGGCAGCGGCACGCCGCCGCGGACGAGTGGTGATCATGGGCAGCACGATGTCGGTTCGGCGACGGCGTGCCGGGGACCGTCACTCGATCGGCGGCGTGTCCGGCCGGAGCGCGGTCAGCGGAAGATGCCGGTGTGGCCGAGCGAGTAGCGTCCCGGCTGCGGATAGACGGCGAGGCCGTGCGGACCGCTGCCGACGTGGATGCGGGCCAGTTCGGTGCCGGTACGGGTGTCGATGGCGTACACCTCGGAGTTGTACCGGCCGGACAGCCAGAGCACCTTGCCGTCCGCCGACACCCCGCCCATGTCGGGGCTCCCGCCGCCGGGCAGCCGCCACTTGGCCGTCAGCCGGTTCTGGGCGAAGTCGAAGACCGAGATGGTGCCCTCGCCCCGGTTGGAGATGTACATCACGCGGGAGTCCCGGCTGACGTACAGCCCGTGGGCGCCCTTGCCGGTGGGCAGGAGGGTCGGCCTGGCGAAGGTGTCGCCGTTCAGGATCCACACCCCGTCGGCCATCATGTCGGCGATGTAGAACCGCTTGCCGTCCGGGGAGATCTTGACGTCCTGCGGCATCGCGCCGTGGAAGGGCAGCCGCTCCTGCCGGAGCACCTCCATCTTCTCCGTGTCCACCTTGAGCAGTTCGCCGCTGAACTCGCAGGAGACGATGAAGTACCGGCCGTCCATGGAGAAGTCGGCGTGGTTGACGCCGTAGCAGCTGACCGGGACGGCCTTGACGGTCTGCATGGTGTGCGCGTCCCGGAAGACCAGCTGGCGGTCGTTGGACGCCATCACGATCGCGTACTTGCCGTTGGGCGTGAAGTACAGGTTGTACGGGTCGTGCACGGCGACCGGCTTGCCGGCCCGGCCGGTCCTCGGGTCGATGGGGGTGAGGCTGTTGCCCAGGTCGTTGTTGACCCACAGGGTCTTCAGGTCCCAGGACGGCACGACGTGCTGCGGCTGCCTCCCGACCCGGAAGGTACCGATCACCCGGTACGTCTTCGGGTCGATGACCGAGACCGTGTCGGAGTTGGTGTTCGGCACGTAGACCAGGGACGGGAAGCCCTTGACCACGGGCGAGAGGTTGCCGGGGCGGTCGGCGGCGTACACGTCCTTCGGGTCGAGGACCGGGGGCATGCCCGGCAGCCCGTCGACGGCCTGCTCCGCCTTCTTCGCCGGCGGCTGCACGGCCGCGGCGGTGCCGGCGGCCGGTGCCGCGGGGCTCTCGGATCCGCCGCTGCACGCGGGCAGCAGCGCCAGGGCGGCGAGGACGGCACCGGCGGACAGCAGACGGGCGGCGTTCGTGGTTCGCATCAGCTGAGCAGCTCCGTGGTGGTGACCGCGCGCAGTCCACGGCGGTGCAGTTCTTGGAGGACGGCGGGGAGGGCGGCGACCGTGTCCGGATACCCGAAGTGCATGCTCACCACCGAGCCGCCCGTGACCTCCGCGAGCACCTTGCGGGTGATGGCCGGCGCCCCGGGCCGGGTGTAGTCGAGCGAGTCGACGTCGTACGACAGCACGTGCGGGTAGCCGGCCTCGACGGCGAGCCGGGCGACGAGCGGTGAGGCGGTCGGCGCCCGGGAGGGGCGGAACCAGCGCCCGATCGATCCGGTGAGCCGCTTGAGCCGCTCCGCGCAGTCGGTGATCTCCTTGCGGGCGTCCGCCTCCGCCATGGCGTTGATGGAGATGTGCCGCTGGGTGTGGTTGCCCAGGTCGTGGCCGCCGTCCAGGATGCGGCGGGCCATGGCGGGGTACGCGTCCAGCCAGCTGCCGACGGCCAGCACCGTGAGGTGGGCACCGTGCTGCTCGGCGGTGGCGAGGAGCCGGGTGGCGAGGTCGGGGTCGCCCTGGCCGTGGAAGGTGAGGGCGACGGACGCGGCGGTGCGGGGGCCGTGGGTGACCTGGAGGGGGAGCCGGTGGGGGGAGGCCGACGGTGACGTGGAGGTGGGGCCGGTGGTGGCGGGCGGTGCCGCGGTGGCCGTACCGGTGGTGCCGCAACCGGTGGTGAGCGCGCCTGTGGCGGTGAAGGCGGCGCCTGCGCGGAGGAGGTCGCGTCGGTTGGTGGGGGTCACCTGCACCATTTAAGGCGGGACAGGTAAGAAAGTGGACCATTGACCCGATAAGGGTTGCGTGTGCGGCCGCGGGCCCGTGCGGGTCGGTCGCGCCCCCGCGGCGGCAGCCACGGATCGACAGAGCCCGGCGCCCCTGAAAGGGCACGTTTCGCCAAGCCCTACCGGTCGGCCACCCGCATCTCGAACCACGTCGTCTTACCTCGGGGAAGCAGGTCCACGCCCCAGCGGTCCGACAGCTTGTCCACCAGGAACAGTCCACGGCCGCTGATGTCCATCTCCTGAACCGGCATCAGACAGGGGAGCCCGCGCGACGGATCGCGCACCTCGACCCGGATCCAGCCGGGACGGCGGCGCATCCGCAGGCCGAACACCCGGGCGCCCGTGTGCCGTACGGCGTTGCCGACGAGTTCCGAGACGAGTAAGACCGCGTCCTCGGTCATCTTGGGGCTGAGCCGCCACTGGCGGAGGACGACGACCTGGGCGAGCCGGCGGGCGGTCGCCGCGGATTCGGGGCGGGACGGCAGCGGAACCTCCGCGTCCGTCGGATTGCCGAACAGTTCGATCGCCTTGAGTGCCTGCTCGTCCTCGACCGCAGGCGACCAGCGCGCCGCGGCCGCACGGCTGTGTCCCCGCGGCTGTTCGATGCCCTCCAGCCCCGCCATGCCCCCATCATGGCCGCCCAGAGGGCGCCCCGGGGCCGTTCCTGAGGAATACGCCCCCCGGAAGCTTCCCCCCGATGTCGGACGATCGGCATATGCCGTAGGCATAACGGAAGCCTCGAAAGCCAGTCCGACCTGCGATGACGTGCCATCTCCGGGCAATCGCCAGACCCCCTCGACAAGGCGGGCTTAGGGTTGCCTTAAGGTTCCCATAATCCGCCCCATCGGGGGACCCGGAATCAGACATCGCGTCAATTGCAAGTGGTTCCGGCGATTCGCAACAGGGCGTAGATCACAGGAACTTGGCCTTGCCCGGACCCTCCTCCACGAAGCTCCGCATCCCGCGCTCCCGGTCCTCGGTGGCGAACAGCCCGGCGAACCAGTTGCGTTCGACGGCGAGCCCGGTCTCCAGGTCGGTCTCGACGCCGGTGTCGATCGCCTCCTTGGCGGCCCGCAGTGCGATCGCCGGGCCCTGCGCCAGCTTCGCCGCCCACGCGTGCGCCTCGGTGTAGACGTCGGCGGCGGGCACGACCCGGTCGACGAGACCGATGGCGAGCGCCTCGTCCGCCCTGACCATCCGGCCGGTGAAAATCAGGTCCTTGGCCCGGGAGGGACCGACCAGCCGGGGCAGCCGCTGGGTGCCGCCGGCCCCCGGGATCAGCCCGAGCAGGATCTCGGGCTGCCCGAGCTTGGCGTTGTCGGCGGCGATGCGGTAGTCCGCACAGAGGGCGAGCTCGCAACCGCCGCCGAGCGCATAGCCGGTGACGGCGGCCACGACCGGCTTGGGGATCCGGGCGACGGCGGAGAAGGAGTCCTGGAGATCGCGGGAGCGCAGAACCATGGCGGCATGGTCCATGTTCTGCATCTCCTTGATGTCGGCTCCCGCCGCGAAGACCTTCTCGCCGCCGTAGATGACCACGGCACGTACGTCCTCGCGGCGGGCGGCCTCTCCCGCCAGTTCCCTGATCCGGTCCTGGGTGGCGACGTCGAGCGCGTTCATGGGCGGACGGTCGAGGCGCAGAGTGCCCACGCCTTCGGAGACTTCGAGGGTCACAGTCATGCCCAGCAGGTTAACGCCGGTTCATCGGCGCCCCTCCAGGGGCGCGGGGCTGTATCGATATGCGGCTCCGCCGCGCGGGCGCGAGGAACCCCCACCGGCCCGCGGCCGACGACCTACTTGGTCCATTCCTTCCACGACATGTTCCACCCGTTGAGCCCGTTGTCCGGGGAGACCGTCTGGTCGTTGGAGTGCTTCACCGTCACCACGTCCCCGATGATCGAGTGGTCGAAGAACCAGGCGGCGGGCAGCGCCCGGTCGCCCCCGCCCCGGATGTCCCGGAGGCCGACGCACCCGTGGCTCGCGTTGTAGTTGCCGAACGCGTCGCCGCCCCAGTAGTTGCCGTGGATGAACGTCCCCGACGTGGTCAGCCGCATCGCGTCCGGCACGTCCTTGATGTCGTACTCGCCGCCGTAGCCGACGGTGTCGCCGTTCATCCGCGTCACGCGCAGCTTCTCGCTGATGACCATCTGGCCGTTCCACGTGTCGTAGCCTGGCTTGCCGGTGGTGACCGCGAGGGTCTTCACGACCTTGCCGTCCTGCATGATCTTCATCGTGTGCTTCTTGGCGTCGACGATCGACACCTGGTTGCGGCCGATCGTGAACTTCACGGTCTTGGCCTGCTCGCCGTACACCCCGTCCCGGCCCTCGACCCCGTCGAGGTTGAGCGAGACGGAGACCTTCGTGCCGGACTTCCAGTAGTTCTCGGGGCGGAAGTCGAGTCGGTCGTTGCCGAACCAGTGGCCCTCGACGTCCACCGCCGGCTCGGTCTTGATGGTGATCGCCTTCTCGACCGCGGCCGGGTCGGTGATGCCCCGGGTGAAGCGGATGGAGAACGGCATGCCGACGCCGACCGTGGAACCGTCCTCCGGCGTGAAGTAGCCGACGAACGTGTTCTTCGGGGTCAGCGTCGTGAAGCTGGAGTCCTCCGCCGACTCACGCCCGTCGGCGTCCTTCGCGACCGCGTGCACCGTGTACTTCGTGGAGTTGGCGAGGTGCGTGGAGGGCGTCCAGCTGACGCCGTCCGCGGCTATCGCCCCGTCGATCTTCTTCCCCTTGGCGTCCTTGACCTCGACGTCGGTCAGCTTGCCCTTGGCCGCGCTGACCTTCAGCGCACCGCTGGTGTCCACCCCGGTCGCACCGGACTTGGGGCTGATGCTGACGGTCGCGACGGACTGCTTGCTCGCCTGGGTGGTGGAGTCCTTGGCCTTCGCCGTGCCCTCGTCCGTCCCCTTGCCGGAGGAGGAGCCGCCACCGCAGGCGGTGACGGCCATGAGCAGCACCCCGGCGACGACCGCCATCCCCTGCTTCCGCCGCGTCCCCCGAACCGACGCCCCCGATATCGGCCGCTCGTTCAAAGTCGTTCTCCCCTCCCAGGGCCAGGTCAGGCCCACCCCGGCGCGTCAGCCGCGCGCCCTGGCGCATATTAACCGCAGGGTTTTGAGGTTGGTGTTGGGCGAATGTCACCGTTGCGTCGCAACTTCCCGCCCCCGCCGAACCGCCCCCCACCTGGTTACTTGACCGCGCCGCCCGCCTTCCACTCCTTCCACCCCATGTTCCACCCTCCGAGGCCGTTGTCGGGAGAGACCGTTTTGTCCTTGCTGTTGACGACTTCGACCACGTCCCCGACCATGCTGCGGTCGTAGAACCAGCCCGCGGGCGTGTCCGAGCTGCCGCCCTTCACGTCGCGCAGACCCACGCAGCCGTGGCTGACGTTGACGTGGCCGGGGGCGTCCGGCGCCCAGTAGTTGCCGTGCAGGAAGGTTCCGGAGTCGGTGAGTTTGAGGGCGTGCGGGACGTCCGGGATGTCGTACTCGCCGCCGAAGCCGACCGTGCGGCTGTTCATGCGGGTCACGTCGTGCATCTCCATCACCACCATCTTCCCGTTGTAGGTGGTGTGTTCGGGCGACCCCGCGGTGATCGGCACGGTGGCGAGCAGTTCGCCGTCCCGGCGGACCTCCATGGTGTGCGCGGCCGCGTCGACGAGGGAGACCTGGCTGCGGCCGACGGTGAAGGTGAACGTCCTGGACTGGAGGCCGTAGACACCGTGGGCGGCCTCGACGTCGCGGAGGCCGAGGCCGACGGTGACGACCGTGCCGGGCTGCCAGTAGCGCTCGGGGCGGAAGTCGAGGCGGTTCTTGCCGAACCAGTGCGGGCGGATCTCGACCGCGGGCCTGGCGGTGACCTGGATCGCGCGTTCGACGGCGGCGCGGTCCTCGATGTCGCGGCTGAAGGCGAGGGAGACGATCATGCCGGTGCCGACGGTGGCCCGGTTCTCCGGGGTGACGTACCCGATGAAGCGTTCGTCGGGGACGAGCGTGGTGAAGGTGGTGTGCCGGGCGGAGCGGCGGCCCTCGCCGTCCACGGCGACCGCGTCGACGGTGTACTTGGCGGCCAGCGCGAGCTTCGGGTCGTCCGGCTGCCAGGTCCTGCCGTCGGCGGCGATGTGCCCGGGGACCGGGAAGTCCTGGGCGTCCTGGGACCTGACGACGCTGACCGACTCCAGGTGGCCGTCGGCCACCCGTACGGTCAGCCGTCCGCCGGGCCGTACGGTCTTGCTGCCGTCGTCCGGGGAGATACGGATGACGTCCTCGGGAGCCGGGGGTTTGCCGCCGAGGACATGGTCGACGCCCAGGGCGCCGGTGTCGTCCGAGGAGCAGCCGGCGGCTCCCGCGAGCAGAGCCGCCCATGTCAGTACCGCCGCCAACGCGGCCCCCGCGCGCCGTGCGCGCCCTTGTGCATGCCTCACGTGCGGCTCAACGAGCGTGCATGCCCCGGGGAAACGTGAGTGCGACGCCGGCACTGGGCAGAACAGAGGGAAGGACGACGAGCTGGGGAGCCGCCGTGCCCGTGGCAGAGCCGGCGCGGGCGCGTCCGTAGCGAGCCGCCGACCGTGCCCGGGACCGGGAGTCCGGGCGCCGTCGGCTGCTCGGACGCGGGCCGGCTGCGCCCCGGTGGTCGGCGAGCCGCGGGACACGAAAAAGGGGCCGACAGGTGACGAGCGCAGCCGAGCAGCAGGGGGCACGGGCGCGGGCCCCGAGGGTGGGCGGCCCCGCGGTGGACGGGACACCGCTGCCGGTCCCGTCGGCGTGGCCGGGGGCGTCGACACCGCTCGGCGCCCGCTACCGGGTGGGCCCGGACGGGGTGGCGGGCACCAACTTCGCGCTGTGGGCGGCCGGCGCGGAGGCGGTCCGGCTGTGCCTCTTCGACGAGCGGGGGCGGGAGACCCGGATCCCGCTGACCGAACTCACGCACGAGATCTGGCACGGATTCGTCCCCGGCGTGCTGCCGGGACAGCGCTACGGCTACCGGGTGGACGGCCGCTGGGACCCGTGGAGCGGCGCCCGCTGGAACCCGGCGAAGCTGCTCCTGGACCCGTACGCGCGGGCGGTGGACGGCGAGTTCGCGCTGCCGCCCGAGGTGTACGGGCATGTCCGGGACTGGCCGGACCAGCAGGTCGCCGACACCGTCCGCGACGACCGGGACTCGGCGCCGTACGTCCCGAAGGGCGTGGTCGTCCACGATGACGACGACTGGTCCGACGACCACCGCCCGAAGACGCCGTGGGCGGACTCCGTCATCTACGAGCTGCACGTGCGGGGATTCACCAGACTGCATCCCGGGATACCGGAGGAGCTGCGCGGCACCTACGCGGGACTGGCCCACCCGGCCGCGATCGAGCACCTCGTGAACCTGGGCGTGACGGCGGTGGAGCTGCTCCCCGTCCACCAGTTCGCCCACGAGGACCACCTGCTGCGGCGCGGCCTGAAGAACTACTGGGGCTACAACTCGATCGGCTACTTCGCCCCGCACGCGGCCTACGCCGCCTCCGGTACGACGGGTCAGCAGGTCGGCGAGTTCAAGCGGATGGTGCGCGCCCTGCACGCGGCGGGCATCGAGGTCATCCTCGACGTGGTCTACAACCACACGGCGGAGGCGGGCGAGCTGGGCCCGACCCTCTCCCTCAAGGGCATCGACAACCGGGGCTACTACCGCCTCCAGGACCACGACGCCCGGCGCTTCGCCGACTACACCGGCTGCGGCAACACCCTGCACGTGGTCCGCCCGCACGTCCTGCGCCTCATCACCGACTCGCTCCGCTACTGGGTCACGGAAATGGGCGTGGACGGCTTCCGCTTCGACCTGGCGGCCGCGCTGGCCCGCTCGATGCACGACGTCGACATGCTCTCCCCCTTCCTCGCCGTGATCGCCCAGGACCCGGTGCTGCGCCGGGTGAAGCTGATCGCCGAGCCGTGGGACGTCGGCTCGGGCGGCTACCAGGTAGGCGCCTTCCCCCCTCTCTGGACCGAATGGAACGACCGCTACCGCGACGCCGTCCGCGACTTCTGGCGCGGCGCCCTGCCGGACGTCCGCGACCTCGGCTACCGCCTCTCCGGCTCCAGCGACCTCTACGCCTGGGGCGGCCGCCGCCCCTACGCCTCCGTCAACTTCATCACCGCCCACGACGGTTACACCCTGCGCGACCTGGTGTCGTACCAGCGCAAGCACAACGAGGCCAACGGCGAGAACAACCGGGACGGCACCGGCGACAACCGCTCCTGGAACTGCGGCGCGGAGGGCGAGACGGACGACGAGGAGGTACGGGCGCTGCGCCGACGCCAGTTGCGGAACCTCCTCACCACCCTTCTCCTCTCGACGGGCGTGCCGATGCTGGTCGCGGGCGACGAACTGGGCCGCACCCAGCGGGGCAACAACAACGCCTACTGCCAGGACAACGACATCAGCTGGCTGGACTGGAGCCTGCTCGACGACCCGGCCTGGCGGCCCCTCCTCGACCTCACCACCCGCCTCGTCCGGCTCCGCCACCGTCACCCGGTGCTGCGCCGTCGCGCCTTCTTCTCCGGCCGCGCGCACTCGGCGGACGGCCTGCGCGACCTGGCCTGGTTCACGGCCCGCGGGGCGGAGATGACCGAGGGCGACTGGTACGCGCCGGCCGCCACCCTCGGCATGTACCTCTCCGGCCGGGACATCCCCGGCCGCGACGAACGCGGCGCCCCGGTCCTGGACGACAGCTTCCTGACGGTCCTGCACGCCGGCGACCGCCCGACGGAGTTCCTGCTGCCGGGCCCGCCGTGGGCGGAGCGCTACGAGGTGCTGGTGGACACGTCCCGGGAGGAGCAGGACACGGAGCCGGGGGTCGTGCACGAGGGGGGAACGGCGATCACGGTCCCGGGACGGGCGGTGCTCTTTCTGAGGGTGGCCGACTGACGATCGGCTCAGGGCGGCCGCTCTTGTCAGGCTCCGGGAGCGAAGGATTGCGGGCCGAGTGCTCGGAGAGCGGCAAGTACCGCCCTTATCCGCGGAACCTCGTGAGTGCGGTACACGCCCGTTCCGCCCAGATATGCCAAAACCGTGAAGAAGCCTTCGGCGGTGCGGAACTCATCCTCGAAGAGGCTGAAGGCATGCGGTAATGCCTGACAGATGGGAAGACCTATCCGTCGAAGCCGGAATGTGTTCAAGAGAGCACGGACCTGATAGTGAATACGGGCATCAGCGGATATGTGTCTGTCGTGCGAGAAGCCGATCCCGGGGTCGATGACGATGCGATCGACCCCGGCCGAGCGGGCGTGTTCCACGCGCCTCTCGAAGTAGTCGAGCATCCTGGGGACGGGATCCTCTTCGATGCCCTTGGCCCGCACGTCCCGGGAGTTCTTCCCTTCGACATGGCACAGGACGACGGTCGCCTCGTGGTCGGCCAGCACGGGGAACATCTCGGCGTCCGATGCCAACCCGCCGGAGTAGTTGAGCAGGAGCGCCCCCGCCTCCAGGCACGACCGGGCGACGGCAGGTTCGTAGGTCTCGACGGATACGGCGATGCCTTCCGAGGCGAGCCCCTTGACGACCGGCGCCAAGGCGGCCACCTGGTCCCGCACGGAGACCTGTCCGGTACGGGGATTGCTCGACTCGGCGCCGACGTCGACGATGTCGGCGCCCTGCGCCGCGAGGATGCGGCCTCTCCTGACCGCGGACTCGGTCGAGGTCGCGATGCTCTCCCGGTAGGTGGAGTCCTGGGAGAGGTTGACGCATCCCATGATGGCGGGGGTGGCGTCGACGTCGATGTCCCGGTCCCCCACTCGAAGTGGTGCGACGGGTAAGGAGAGATCGTCCTCGAATCGCCGTGCCAGATCCGCCAGGTGAGCAAGGGAAATCATCCGACCTCATTCCTGTACGACCGTCAGGGAAACACGGAGCTAGCCCAGGATCCCCCGCTGAAACCCCGTCGCCACCGCCGCCGCGCGGTCGTTGACGCCGAGTTTGGCGTACAGGTGGGTGAGGTGGGTCTTCACCGTGGCCTCGCTGATGAAGAGTTCGCGGGCTATCTCGCGGTTGGAGGTGCCGCGGGCGACGAGGGTGAGGACCTCGCGTTCGCGGGCGGAGAGGGGTTCGTTGCCCGAGGTGCCGGGGGCGCGGGGAGTTCGGACGGCGGAGACCAGACGGGAGGCGACGGCCGGGGAGAGGACGGTACGGCCCTGGGCGGCGGCCCGGACGGCGGTGAAGAGTTCCTCGCGCGGCGCGTCCTTGAGCAGGTAGCCGGTCGCGCCCGCCTCGATCGCGGGGAGCGTGTCGGAGTCGGAGTCGTACGTGGTGAGGACCAGGACCTGGGCGCGGGCGCCCCGCCGGGCCAGTTCGCGGATGGCGTCGACCCCGCCGCCGCCCGGCATCCGCAGGTCCATCAGGATCACGTCCGGGTCGAGGGTGGCGGCCAGGGTGACGGCTTCAGCGCCGTCAGACGCCTCGCCGAGGACCGTGAAGCCGGCGGCGGACTCGAACATGCCGCGCAGACCGTCGCGGACGACGGGATGGTCGTCGACGATGAGCAGCGAGATCGGGGGCTCAGGTGTCATGGCGGACCAACGGTACGCGCGCCGACAGGGCGGTGCCGAGCCCCGGTTCGGACTCGACGGTCAGGGAGCCTGCGATGCGTTCGGCGCGGGCCCGCATGCCGTCCAGGCCGAAGCCGCCGGCCCGGCTGCGGGCGGGCACGGTGAGCGGGTCGAAGCCGGTGCCGTCGTCCCGGATGTCGAGGATGACCTCGTCGCCCAGGTAGGAGAGGGTGACGCCGACCCGGGAGGCGTGCGCGTGCCGGGCGGCGTTGGAGAGGGCCTCCTGGACGATGCGCAACAGGGTGGCGGCGACCTCCCCGTGCAGCTGTTCGGCGGTGCCGGTGAGGGTGAACTCGGCCCGTGTACACGTCCGTTCGCCCCACTCCGTGACCGTCTTCTGCAGCGCCTCGGGCAGCCCGTCGTGCTCCAGGGCCACCGGCGCCAGGTTGTGCACGGAGCGGCGGGCCTCCCCCAGGCTGTGCCGGGCCAGTGCCAGGGCGCGGTCCACGTGCTCCTCGGCCCCCCGCGGATCGGGGGTGTTGATGACGACCTGGAGCTGGGCGATGATCCCGGCCAGCCCCTGGGCGATGGTGTCGTGGATCTCGGCGGCGAGGCGGCGGCGCTCGTCGGCGACCCCGGCCTCCCGCGCCTGGACGAGGAGCTGGGCGTGCAGGGCCGCGTTCTCGTCGAGGGCCTGGCGCAGGGCTGCGATGGTCTCGGTGCGTTCCCGGGACCGCTGCTTCTCCTGCTCGTCGAGATGGGCGATCCCCACCTGGAGAGCGGTGTTCACGGCCAGCAGCACGGCGAAGAGCAGCCACTGGAGCATGCTCCGGAACGGCATCCCGCCCGTCTGCGCGGCGGCCACGATGACCGCGCTCGCCAGCAGCCCGAGCCGCCGCCACCGGCGCGCCAGCAGTTCGTCGGCATCCATGTAGCCGGAGGCCGCGTAGAACGCGAAGAACGGGTTGAGCCAGGTGAGCGCGAAGGCGAGGGCCCAGCGGACCACGTAGTACGCCGTCCCGGCCCAGGAGGGCGTACGGCCGCGGTCGGGGCGGCGGAACCGGGTGGCGTGCCACCACAGCTGGAGCAGGACCGCGACGCCGACCAGGGACCAGCCGGCGATCCACCGGGCCTGGGCGGCGTGGGGGTCGGCGGAGACGACCCCCAGGACGACGCTGATACCGAGGAACCCGTACGGCCCCCAGACGTGCAGTTGCTCCCAGCGCCGTTCGATCTGGCTGTCCCCCACGGTCATGTCCCCAGTCTGCACGGCGGGCCGCCTCCTACTCCCAGCGGAACCAGCGGGCTGCCCCCGCCGTCAGCAGGGCCGTCCAGAGGGCCAGCACGCCCAGGTGCTCCCAGCCGGGCCACTGTCCGGCGGCGGCCCGGTCCAGGGCGCGGGCCGCCGCGCCGAACGGGGTCAGCTGTACCACCCGGGCCATGGCGTGCGGCATCTCCCGCACCGGGATCCACACGCCCGCGCAGAACATCATGGGGAAGAACACCGCCGAGCCGATCGCGCCCGCGATCTTCGTGGTGCGGGACAGCGCCGAGACCACGGAGCCGAGGGCGAGCGCGGCCGCGGCCGCGAGCAGCAGGGCCAGCAGGTATCCGCCGGACTGCTTCGGCAGTCGTACGCCGAAGGCGAGCCGGCCGACGACGAGCGCGAGCAGCGCCGAGCCCAGCGCGACCGTGCCCTGCACCACCATCTGCGCGGACAGCAGCGCGGCGGGCCGTACGGGGGTGAGCCGCATCCGGCGCAGGATGCCTCGCTCCCGGTGGCCGGTGAGCGCCTGGGGCAGGGTCTGCACCCCGGACATGATCAGGGCGATCAGGACGGCGACGGGGACGTACGCGTCGATCGGGCGCAGCCCGCCCAGGGACTGGTCGGCCTCCCGGAAGGAGGGGATCGAGCCGAGGATCACCAGGAGCAGGGTCGGGAACAGGAAGACCCAGAAGACGGCGCCCGGTTCGCGGCCGAACAGCCGGAACTCGGTGCGCAGGACGGCGGTGTTCATGCTGCCTCCTCCTTCGTCAGGTCCAGGAACGCGTCGTCGAGGGTCGCGTCCACGACCCGGAGCTGGTGGGCGGTGACGTGGTTGCGGGCGAGCAGGGTGATGACGGCGTTGACGGTCTCGTCGGTGCCGGAGAGCGTGATCCGGCCGTCCTTGCGCTCGACGGAGGCGAGGGCCGGGAGGGCGACGAGGTCGTGGTCGTCCAGGGGCTCGGACGGGGTGAAGCTGATGACGGTGGCACCGGCGCTGCGGCGGATCAGCCCGGCCGGGGTGTCGAGGGCGGCCACCCGGCCCTTGTCGATCACCGCGATCCGGTCGCAGAGCCGCTGCGCCTCCTCCATGAAGTGGGTGACGAGGAGAACGGTGACCCCGCGGTCACGGACGTCCTCGATCAGCTTCCAGGTGTCCCGCCGGGCCCGCGGGTCCAGTCCGGTGGTCAGCTCGTCGAGCACGACGACCCGCGGGTTCCCGATCAACGCCAGCGCGATGAACAGGCGTTGCCGCTGCCCGCCGGACAGCCTGCCGAACCGGGTGGCGAGCTTGCCGGTGAGCCCGAGACGCTCGGCGAGCGGCGCCCAGTCGAGCGGGCCCGGATAGAAGGAGGCGTACAGCTCAAGGGCCTCGCGGACGGTGAGCTTGGGCTGCAGCTCGCTCTGCTGGAGCTGGGCGCCGAGAAGGCGGGCGACCTTCTCGTGGTCGGCGACGGGATCGAGCCCGGCGACCCGGACCCGCCCCGCGTCGGGCACCCGCAGCCCCTCCACACACTCGACGGTGGTGGTCTTGCCGGCCCCGTTCGGCCCGAGGATCCCGAAGATCTCGCCCTCCTCGACGGCGAGACTCACCCCGTCCACCACGGCCCGGCCGCCGTAGGACTTCCGCAGGTCTGTCACTTCGATGACGGTTGGCATGTTCCGAGGGTCCCGGCCGGGCCCGGTCCGCCACATCGCCCGACTCGCTCGAACCGGCATCAACCGATCGGCTGATACGCCGGATCCGCTTGTACGACCCGCGGAACGACCCCCGGTACGACTACCGGTACGACTACCGGTACGGCCCCCGGTACGGCCACTCGAACGCCCAGGTCGTAGGACCAGCGGCCGGTCCCGGTCCGGCCAAAACTCGGTGGGCGTTGTCAGTGCCGGTCCGTAGGCTCGCCCCTGATGCCTCCGACACGTGCAACCACCAAGGAACGCTCCGCCGTCCGTACCCTGCTGCGCCTGTGGCCGTACGTACGGCCGGTGCGGGTACGGCTGTCCGTCGCCGCGTGCGTGGCGATCGTCGCCTCCTGTACGGGGCTCGTGATCCCGCTCGTCCTGAAGTGGATGGTGGACGGCCCTGTCGCCGACCGCGACCCCGGCGGGGTGTGGCTCGGCGCGCTGTACCTGCTGCTGCTCGGCATCGCTGAAGCACTGCTCTTCGGCCTGCGCCGCTGGCTGGTCGCCAGACCCCTCTCCCGGGTCGAGGCGGGGATGCGCGCGGACCTGTACGGCCATCTCCAGCGCCTGCCGGTCGCCTTCCACGACCGCTGGGCCTCCGGCCAGCTGCTCTCCCGGGCCACCACCGACCTGATGCTGCTCCGGATGTTCCTCGCCTTCCCGCTGACCTTCCTGCTCGTCAACGCGGTGACGATCCTCGTCGGCGTGCTGATCATGCTGGCGCAGGACTGGACGCTGGGCCTGGTCATCCTCGGGCCGACCATCCCCGTGGTCTGGACGTGCGTGATCTTCGAGAACCGGTACGCGGACGTGGCCCGGCTCGCCCAGGACCAGGTCGGCGACCTCACGACGGTGGTCGAGGAGAGCGTGCTCGGCATCCGCATCATCAAGGGGTTCGGCCGCCATCGCAGCCAGGCCCGCGCGTTCCGCGAACTGGTACGGACCCTGCGGGGCACCGAGCTGCGCAAGGCGCGGATGCTGGCGATGATCTGGGGCGTCATCGTGACCCTGCCCGAGGTGGCCATCGGCGCGGCCCTCTTCTGGGGCTCGGTGCAGGTCGCGGAGGGCGACCTGAGCGCGGGCACGCTGGTGGCGTTCCTGTCCACGGCGCTGGCGCTGCGCTGGCCGGTGGAGTCGATCGGCTTCCTGCTGGCGATGAGCCAGGAGGCGGCAACGGCGACGGAGCGGTACTTCGAGGTACGGGACGCGTTGGAGGAGGACGCCGGTTCGTCGTCGGCTGCGGGTGAGCGTGGGCCGAGCGCGCAGTTCCCCGCGCCCCTTCAGGGCGCCTCGGCGCGGCGCCCCGCAAGGGGCGCGGGGAACTGCCCGACCAGCCCCCACCGGCCGGCAGCCGAGGGCGACCCCCGGCCCCACGCTCCCGAACCCGCCGGTATCCGCTTCGAGAACGTGCGGTTCCGCTACCCCGACGCCGCCCCCGACTCGCCCCCCACCCTCGACGACGTCGACCTGCACATCCGCTCCGGCGAGTCCATGGCCCTGGTCGGCGCCACCGGCAGCGGCAAGACCACCCTCACCGCCCTCGTCCCCCGCCTGCACGAGCTCACCTCGGGGCGGATCACCCTGGACGGCCGGGACATCACGGCCATGCCCCGCGAGGAACTCCGCTCCCTCGTCTCCGTCGCCTTCGAGGAACCCACCCTGTTCTCCGCCTCGGTCGGCGAGAACGTGCTCATGGGTGCCGAGGACGGCGCCGGCGGGCCCGACCTGGCGCGGGCCCTCGCCGTCGCCCAGGCCGACTTCGTACACGCCCTCCCCCAGGGCACCGCGACCCAGGTCGGCGAGCAGGGCCTGAGCCTCTCCGGCGGCCAGCGCCAGCGCCTCGCGCTCGCGCGGGCGGTCGTCGGCCGCCCCCGCTTCCTGGTGCTGGACGACCCGCTCTCCGCCCTGGACGTGCACACGGAGGCCGCCGTCGAGGCCGCCCTGCGCGACGTACTCGCCGACACCACCGCGCTGATCGTCGCCCACCGCCCCTCCACCGTCCTGCTCGCCGACCGGGTCGCCCTGCTCTCCGGCGGCCGGGTCACCGCCGTCGGCACCCACCACGAACTGCTGCGCAGCAACGCCGAGTACGCCCACCTGATGTCCGGGGAGGATCACCGCCGATGACCGCCGCCACCTCCCTGCCCGCCCCCGACGAGGACGACGAGCGCCCGCACCCGCGTACGGCCGGCACCGCCGGCGGCGACCCCTTCGACCGGGACGTCCTGCCCACCCCGCCCGGCGCCACCGCGGCCCTGCTGCGCTCGCTCCTCGCCCCCATGAAGGCGCGGGTCGCCTTCACCTCGTTCCTCCTGCTGCTCCAGCAGGCGGCGGTCCAGGCGGGCCCGCTGCTGGTGGCGTACGCCATCGACCGGGCGGTACCGGCGTTCCGCCGCCACGACCACGGCCCGCTGATCGCGGTCGCGCTCGGCTACGCCCTGAGCGCGCTGTTCTCCGGCGCCCTGCAGTACGCGTTCGTCCGGGCCTCGGCGCGCGTCAACCAGGACGTGCTCCTGGACCTGCGCGGCCGCATCTTCCGCCACGCGCAGGCGCTGAGCATCGACTTCCACGAGCGCTACACGTCCGGCCGCCTCATCTCCCGTTCCACCACGGACGTCGAGTCGCTGCGCGAGCTCCTGGCCGAGGGCCTCCAGGAACTGGTCACGGTCGTCCTCTCCTTCCTCTACATCTCGGCGATGCTGCTCTGGCTGGACCTGGGCCTCGGCGCGGTCGCGGTGGCGAGCTTCGTACCGCTGTACCTGCTCGTGCGGCTGTACCAGCGGCGCGCGGTACGGGTGTACAAGGCCCGGTCCACGGCGATCGCGACGGTGATCGTGAAGTTCGTGGAGACGATGAACGGCATCCGCCCGGTGCGCGCGTTCCGCCGGGAGGCCGCCAACGACGCCGAGTTCGCGGTACTGAACCGCCGCCACGAGCGCACCAACGGCGACGCGCTGCTGGAGATGGCGCGGTACGTGGTCGGCTCCCGGCTGGTCGCCAACACCTCGGTCGCGGTGATCGTGCTCTGGGGCGCCTACCGGGTGGCGTCCGGCTCGCTGGAGCTGGGCGTCCTCGCCGCGGCAGTCCTGTACCTGCGGCGGCTGTACGACCCGATCGACCGCCTCGGCATGTTCCTGAACTCGTACCAGTCGGCGGCCGCGTCGCTGGAGAAGATCGCCGGCCTGCTGGCCCAGACCCCGTCGGTGCCCGAGCCGTCCACGCCCAGGGAGCTGCCCCCGTCGCGGACCGGGCTCCCCGGCCGCGAGGTCGTCTTCGACGGTGTCCGCTTCGCCTACCGCACCGGCGGCGAGGTGCTCCCCCGCTTCGGCCTCACCCTCCCGGCCGGGCAGACCGTCGCGGTGGTCGGCTCCACCGGCGCCGGCAAGTCGACGCTCGCCAAGCTGCTCGCCCGCTTCTACGACCCGACCGACGGCCGGGTCCTGCTGGACGGCGTGGACCTGCGTGAACTGACCGTGGCCGAACTGCGGCGCGGGGTGGTGATGGTCACCCAGGAGGCGTTCCTGTTCTCCGGCACGGTCGCCGAGAACATCGCCATCGGCCGCCCGGACGCCACCCGCGAGGAGATCGAGCAGGCGGCCAAGGCGATCGGCGCGCACGAGTTCATCGCCGCGCTGCCCGACGGCTACGACACGGACGTCCGCAAGCGCGGCGGGCGGATCTCGGCCGGGCAGCGCCAACTGGTCGCGTTCGCACGCGCCCTGCTCGCCGACCCGGCGGTGCTGATCCTCGACGAGGCGACCAGTTCCCTGGACATCCCCGGCGAACGGGCCGTGCAGCGGGCCATGTCGACCGTGCTCAAGGGCCGTACGGCCGTGGTGATCGCCCACCGGCTGTCCACCGTGGAGATCGCCGACCGGGTGCTGGTGATGGAGCACGGCCGGATCGTCGAGGACGGCCGTCCGGCCGAACTCATCGCGGGCACGGGCCGGTTCGCGGATCTGCACCGCGCCTGGCGGGACAGTCTGGCCTAGCCGAGTGGCCGGGAGAACGGGGTTCGCAGGATGATCGACGCGTACGAGGATCCGGGCCGGCCCGACACGCGCGGCGGCTGGTCCTACCTGTGGTGGCTGGTGACCTGCCAGCCCCGCCGCTCGCTCGCCGGGGCGCTGCTGAGCAGTGTCTGGCTGACACTGATGGCGGGGACGCCGTACATGATGGCCCGCGCCGTGGACGACGGCCTGGTGCCCGGCCGTATGACGGTGCTGGCCGTCTGGACGGCGGCGATCTTCGTGCTCGGCGCGGTCAACGCCTGGCTCAGCATCATGCGCCACCGGACGATGACCCGGGTGCGGATGGACGCGTACTTCCGCACGATCAAGCTGCTCGTCGGGCAGTCGGTACGGCTCGGCGCCGAACTGCCGCGCCGGGCGGACGCCGGGGAGGTCGTCACGATCGGCGTCGGCGACGTGCAGACCATCGCCCAGGCGCTGACCGTCGTCGGTCCCGGGGTGGGCGCGGTCGTCGTGTACGCGGTGGTGGCCGGCCTCCTGATGACGATCTCGCCCCTGCTGACCGGTGTGGTGCTGCTCGGGGTGCCGGTGGTGGCCCTTCTCGCGGGTCCGCTGGCCCGGCGGCTCCAGGGCCGGGAGACCGAGTACCGGGAACGCCAGAGCGTGCTCACGGCCCGCATCGGCGACCTCGCGGGCGGCCTCCGCGTCCTCAACGGCCTAGGCGGCAAGGGCCTGTTCGCGGACGCCTTCCGCCGTGACTCCCAGCACCTGTGCGCCCAGGGCTACCGGGTGGGCGCGGTCGCCAGCTGGGTCCAGGCGCTGGGCATGGGCCTGCCGACGGTGTTCCTCGCGGTGGTCACCTGGATCGCGGCCCGGATGGCGGCCCGCGGCGACATCACGGTGGGCCAGCTGGTCTCGGTGTACGGCTATGTCGCGGTGCTGGTGGGCCCGGTGGCGTTCCTCCTGGACATGGGCTACCAGCTGAGCCGGGGCGTGGTGGCGGCCCGCAGGGTGGTGCGTCTGCTGCGTCACGAGCCGTCCCCGGACGAGGGCACCGGGCAGTCCCCGGCCGGCCCGGCCGCTCTGCACGACCCGGAGTCGGGAGTACGCCTGCGCCCGGGCCGCCTGACGGCCCTGGTGGGCGCCGGCCCGACGGAGACGGGCACGGTGGTGGACCGGCTGGGCCGCTACACCCCGTCGGACGTGACGTGGGGAGACGTACGCCTGGACGCCGTGCCCCTGCGGGACGTACGCACCCGGATCCTGGTGGCCGACCACGAGGCCGACCTGTTCGCGGGCCCCCTGCGTGATGCGATCGGCGCGGGACCACATACGAAGAACGCCCACACCGCCCCCCAAAGCAACGCGCTGCCACATCACACGGCCGACCACAACGCGGCCCCAAGGGGCGCGGGGAACCGCGCGACCAGCCACGACGGCGCCGCACCCGCCGACGCACCCCCCGCCGCATCCCTCGCCGCGCGAACCGCCCAAGCCCTCCACGCGGCCGCGGCCGAAGACATCGTCCAGGCCCTCCCCCACGGCCTCGACTCCGAACTCACCGCCCAGGCCCGCAACCTCTCCGGCGGCCAGCGCCAACGCATCCGCCTCGCGAGGGCGTTGCTCACCGACCCCGAGGTCCTCCTGGCCGTGGAGCCCACCTCCGCCCTGGACGCCCACACCGAGGCCCTCGTGGCGGAACGCCTGCGCACCGCACGCTACGGCCGCACCACCCTCCTCACCACCACCTCCCCGCTGGTGCTGGCCCACGCCGACGAGGTGGTCTTCCTGGTGGACGGCAAGGTCGCCGCGACCGGCACCCACGAGGGGCTGCTGGAGTACGAACCCGGCTACCGCGCCCTCGTGGCCCGCGACTCGGAGGAAGAGGAGACCGTCAGGTGACGACGAGCCAGCTCCCGGTCGCCGGCCGGGCCGACGTCCGCCGGGCCACCGTCCGCCTGGTGAAGGCGGACCGCGGTGCCTTCGCCGCCGCCCTGCTGCTGAACGCGGCCGCGGCGGCCGCCGGCCTGGTCGGCCCGTGGCTGGTGGGCCGGATCGTGGACGAGGTGCGGGCCGGCCACGGCGTCGGCGCCGTGGACCACCTGGCCCGGTGGATCCTGCTCTGCTCCCTCGCCCAGCTGCTGCTCGCCCGCTCCGCCCGCTACCTCGGCCACCGCTTCGGCGAGCGCACCCTGGCCCGGGTCCGCGAGGAGTTCGTGGACCGGGCGCTCGCGCTGCCCGCGTCGGCCGTGGAGCGGGCCGGCACCGGCGACCTGACCGCGCGCGGCACCGGCGACGTGAGCACCGTCGGCACCACCCTGCGCGACGCCGGGCCGGAACTGCTGGTCAGCACGGTGCAGGCGCTGTTCGTGATGGTCGCGGTGTTCGTCCTCGACCCGCTGCTGGCCGCGTTCGGGGTGCTCGGGATGACCCCGATCTGGTTCGCGCTGCGCTGGTATCTGCGCCGGGCCCGGGACGGCTATCTCGCCGAGGGCGCCACCACCTCCGGGGTCGCGGAGATCGTGACGGCGACGGTGGCGGGCGCCCGCACGGTGGAGGCGTTCCGGCTCCAGGAGCAGCGGATCACCGCGAGCCGGGACGCGTTGGAGACCAACAGGAGGGCCCGGTTCCACACCCTGTGGCTGCGGACGGTGTTCTTCCCGGCGGTCGAGGTGTCGTACTCCGTGCCGGTGGCGGGGGTGCTGCTGGTGGGCGGGCTGCTGCACGCGGGCGTCGGCGTGGTGGTCTCGGCGGCGCTGTATCTGCGGCAGTTCACCGAACCGCTGGACCAGATCCTGCTGCGGGTGGAGCAACTCCAGTCCAGCGGTGCCTCGTTCGCGCGGGTGGAGGGACTGGCACAGGCCCCGCGGGCGGCTGCGGACGGCGGGGGGCCCGCACCGGCGGACGACCGGATCGACGTGCGCGCGGTGCGGTACGCCTACGAGCGCGGCGGTGAGGTGCTGCGCGGGGTGGACCTCACCGTGCGGCCCGGGGAGCGGCTCGCGGTGGTCGGGCCGTCCGGCGCCGGGAAGACGACGCTGAGCCGGCTGCTGGCGGGCGTCGACGCGCCCGGGTCGGGCACGGTGACCGTGGGCGGGGTGCCGATCGCCGGGCTGGCACCGGAGCGGCTGCGCCGTCAGGTCGTCCTGGTCACCCAGGAGCACCACGTCTTCCTCGGCACGGTCCGGGACAACCTGCTGATCGCCGAACCGGCCGCGTCCGACGCCGGCCTGTGGGCGGCGCTGGCCGCCGTCGGCGCCGACGACTGGGTGCGCGGCCTGCCCGACGGCCTCGACACGCGGCTCGGCACGGGCGGTACGGCCGCCGACGGCTCCCGGGCCCAGCAACTCGCGCTGGCCCGGGTGGTGCTGGCCGACCCGCACACGCTGATCCTGGACGAGGCGACCGCACTGCTGGACCCGGCGACCGCCCGGCACACCGAGCGCGCCCTGGCGGCCGTGCTCGAAGGCCGTACGGTCATCGCCATCGCCCACCGCCTGCACACCGCCCACGACGCCGACCGGGTGGCGGTGATGGAGGGCGGCCTCCTCACCGAACTCGGCACCCACGACGAACTGGTGGCGGCGGGTGGCGCCTACGCGGCCCTCTGGGCGACCTGGCACGGAGACCCCGCCTGAGACCGGATCCGCCCGGACGGCGTCGGCCAATGCTCCGCATACCGAACATGAACATCCGGTCAACGAACGATTTCCGGCCAAGTTTCTGACGCGGTCCTGACAGGTGGCGTTTTCTGCTGCCACTCTTCCCACGGCCGACTCACAGCAACCCCACAGCTTCACTCCGCCGCTGCTGCCGGGTCGGGCACTGCATGCGCACATGGTTCCGCGTTACGCCCAGTTCTGCCCGGCCGGCCCACCCGCCGTCCGGATCTCCCCTGGCCGTGCGACCCGCGGCCACGCAGAAGGAGTCAGTGTTGAGTAGCAGTTCCTCTCGCAGACGCACCCCCCACAGCACGTACCGCCGTACCGCCGCAGTGGCCCTCGCGGGCGTCACCGCCCTGATCGCCGCGGCCGTCCAGTCGGGCGCCGCCAGCGCCGCCCCGGCCGCCCCGCGGACCGGCCGGGCCAACCCGGCGCACACGGCCGTCAGCCTCTCGCCCTCGCAGCGCGCGGAGCTGCTGCGCGACGCGAGCGGCGAACGCGCCGCCACCGCACGGGCGATAGGCCTCGGCGCCAAGGAGAAGCTGGTCGTCAAGGACGTCGTGAAGGACGCCGACGGCACCCTGCACACCCGCTACGAGCGCACCTACGCCGGTCTGCCGGTGCTCGGCGGCGACCTGATCGTCGACACCGCGAGGTCGGGCGCCACCGAGCGGGTCGTCAAGGCGAACGGCCACACCCTGAAGGTCGCCGGCCTGACCCCGGCCAGGAGCGCGGCGAGCGCCGAGAGGACGGCCCTGGCCGCCGCCCGGACGCTGGGCTCCACCAAGTCCGCGGCCGACGGCGCCCGCAAGGTGATCTGGGCCGGCTCCGGCACCCCCGTCCTCGCCTACGAGACGGTCGTCGGCGGCTTCCAGGACGACGGGACGCCCAACCAGCTGCACGTCATCACCGACGCGGCCACCGGCAAGAAGCTCTTCGAGTACCAGGGCATCGACACCGCGACCGGCACCGGCAACACCCAGTACAGCGGCACGGTCTCGCTGACGACCACCCAGTCGGGCTCGACGTACAACCTGACCGACGGCGACCGGGGCGGCCACAAGACGTACAACCTGAACCACGGCACCTCGGGCACCGGCACGCTGTTCTCGCAGTCGAGCAACACCTGGGGCAACGGCACCACGTCGAACGCCGCCACCGCGGGCGCCGACGCGCACTACGGGGCCGCCGAGACCTGGGACTTCTACAAGAACACCTTCGGCCGCAGCGGCATCAAGAACAACGGCGTCGGCGCCTACTCCCGCGTCCACTACGGCAACTCGTACGTCAACGCGTTCTGGGACGACAGCTGCTTCTGCATGACCTACGGCGACGGCTCCGGCAACGCGGACCCGCTGACCGCCCTGGACGTGGCCGGCCACGAGATGAGCCACGGCGTCACGT
The DNA here is from genome assembly GCF_014645815.1 of Streptomyces fuscichromogenes. Taxonomy (GTDB): domain Bacteria; phylum Actinomycetota; class Actinomycetes; order Streptomycetales; family Streptomycetaceae; genus Streptomyces; species Streptomyces fuscichromogenes. The sequence continues at coordinate 398,007 of NZ_BMML01000008.1, forward strand.
CGAACACGGCCGGCCTCAACTACACCGGTGAGTCAGGCGGGTTGAACGAGGCGACCTCCGACATCATGGGCACCGGCGTGGAGTTCTACGCGGCCAACTCCACCGACGTCGGCGACTACCTCATCGGCGAGAAGATCGACATCAACGGCGACGGCACCCCGCTGCGCTACATGGACAAGCCCAGCAAGGACGGCGGTTCGGCCGACTACTGGTCCTCCTCGGTCGGCGGCCTCGACGTGCACTACTCGTCCGGCGTCGCGAACCACTTCTTCTACCTCCTCTCGGAGGGCAGCGGCGCCAAGGTCATCAACGGCGTCAGCTACAACTCGCCCACCAAGGACGGCCTTCCGGTCACCGGCATCGGCCGGGACAAGGCGCTCCAGATCTGGTACCGGGCGCTCACCACCAAGTTCACCTCGACCACCAACTACGCGGCCGCCCGTACCGGCACCCTCGCGGCGGCGGGCGAGCTGTACGGCACCACCAGCACCGAGTACAAGGCGGTGCAGGACGCCTGGGCGGCCGTGGCGGTCGGCGCGCGGTCCGGCGGCGGTGGCGGTACGGGCACCTCGTACGAGAGCACGACAGCCGTGTCGATTCCGGACAACGGGCCGGCGGTCACCTCGTCGATCACGGTCTCCGGCCGGACCGGCAACGCCCCGAACAACCTCCAGGTAACGCCGAATATCAGCCACACGTGGCGTGGTGACCTGGTGATCGACCTCGTCGGTCCGTCCGGGACGTCGTACCGCCTGAAGAACTTCAGCTCGTCCGACTCGGCGGACAACGTGACGGACACCTACACGGTGAACGCCTCCTCGGAATCGGCCAATGGCACCTGGAAGTTGAAGGTCCAGGACCAGGCCGCGCAGGATGTCGGCACGATCAACGGGTGGAAGCTGACCTTCCCGTAACCGCAGGCGGCAGACGCGCCCGGCGGGCGCCGTCCAGGGGTCCCCTTCCCTCGGGCGGCGCCCGTTTTACATGCCCGCAATGTTCACCCGACACCTGCTTTTCGGCCAACATCACTTCAGGGTCATGACATGTACGCGACCTTGATGTCACTCTTCCTTCACCCGTCGCACAGCACAGCAACTTCACACCCCACAGCCGGGCCGGCAACCCCATTCCCGCCCGGACTCCCCACATCCTGAAGGAGCTTGAGTGAGCCCCCTCTACGCGCGTCACAAGCGCACCACGCTCGCCATCGCCACCGCTGTCGCCGCCGGCGCCCTGCTCACCACGGGTATGACCGCGAACGCCTCGGCCGCCGCCAAGCAGCCGCTGGCCGCCGCCCCCACGCTGCTCTCCAACTCCGCCCGCACCGCCCTGATCCAGAAGGCGGACGCGAACGTCGCCGAGACGGCCAAGCAGATAGGCCTCGGCACCAAGGAGAAGCTGGTCGTCAAGGACGTCGTCAAGGACGTCGACGGCACGGTGCACACGCGCTACGAGCGCACCTACGCGGGCCTGCCGGTCCTCGGCGGCGACATCGTCGTGCACACCTCCAAGGCCGGCAAGACCGAGGGCGTCACCAAGGCGACCAAGGCGACCATCAAGGTGGCCTCCCTGAAGCCGCAGCTCACCGTCGCCAAGGCGGAGAAGGCGGCCCTCACCGCCGCCAAGACGCTGGGCTCCACCAAGTCCGCGGCCGACGGCGCCCGCAAGGTGATCTGGGCCGGCTCCGGCACCCCCGTCCTCGCCTACGAGACGGTCGTCGGCGGCTTCCAGGACGACGGCACCCCGAACAAGCTGCACGTCATCACGGACGCGGCCACCGGCAAGAAGCTCTTCGAGTACCAGGGCATCGAGAACGCCACCGGCACCGGCAAGACGCTGTACTCCGGCACGGTCAGCCTCACCACCTCGCTGTCCGGCTCGACGTACTCGCTGACCGACGCCTCCCGCGGCAGCCACAAGACGTACAACCTGAAGCACACCACCAGCTCCGGCACCGGCACCCTGTTCACCAACACCACCAACACCTGGGGCACCGGCACCGCGTCCAGCTCCACCACCGACGTCACCGCGGCGGCCGACGCCGCCTACGGCGCGCAGGAGACCTGGGACTTCTACAAGAACACCTTCGGCCGCAGCGGCATCAAGAACGACGGTGTCGGCGCCTACTCCCGCGTCCACTACGGCAGCTCGTACGTCAACGCGTTCTGGGACGACGACTGCTTCTGCATGACCTACGGCGACGGCGACAGCAACACCCACCCGCTGACGTCGCTGGACGTGGCCGGCCACGAGATGAGCCACGGCGTCACCGCCAACACCGCGGGCCTCAACTACAGCGGCGAGTCCGGCGGTCTGAACGAGGCCACCTCGGACATCTTCGGCACGGGTGTCGAGTTCTACGCGGCCAACTCCTCCGACCCCGGTGACTACCTCATCGGCGAGAAGATCGACATCAACGGCGACGGCACCCCGCTGCGCTACATGGACCAGCCCAGCAAGGACGGCGGCTCCGCCAACTACTGGTCCTCGACGGTGAAGAACCTGGACGTGCACTACTCGTCCGGCGTCGCGAACCACTTCTTCTACCTCCTCTCGGAGGGCAGCGGCGCGAAGACCATCAACGGCGTCAGCTACAACTCGCCGACGTACAACAGCTCCACCCTCACCGGCATCGGCCGGGACAAGGCCCTGCAGATCTGGTACAAGGCCCTGACCACGTACTTCACGTCGACCACCAACTACAAGTCGGCCCGCACCGGCACGCTGTCCGCCGCGGCCGCGCTGTACGGCTCCGGCTCCACCGAGTACAACGCGGTGGCGGCCGCCTGGACGGCCGTGAACGTCACCGCGTGACGCGCTGAGCAGTGCCCCGCAAGGGGCGAGCGGAACTGCGCGACGAGCCACGACGGCGCCGCGGTCGACTGACCGCAGGTCGCGGCACTTCCAGCAGAACGCTCAGGCGGGCCCCCGGGACGAAGTCGCCCCGGGGGCCCGTCCTACGCTCTCCCCCATGTCCTTCACGTACGAGGCGGTCGGCGTCACCCGCGAGAACCTCGCCGCCTGCCCGCCGGGCTTCCACCCCCTGTTCGTGCGCACGCGCATAGGCGAGGGCCAGGAAGTCTTCCAACGGGCCGCCGAGGCGGTCCTCACCTGGGAACTCCACCGCGCCCTCGGCGTGGGCATCGACGCCGGCGCCGACCGCGCGGCCCCCGGCGTCGACGTCACCGTCACGCTGGCCGGCCTGATCAAGGCCCCCTGTCGCATCGTCTGGACGGCCGAGGAGTCCCGCCGCGCCGGCTGGGCCTACGGCACCCTCTCCGGCCATCCCGAATCCGGCGAGGAGGCCTTCGTGGTCGACCGCACGGGCGACGGCACGGTCTGGCTCACGGTCGCGGCCTTCAGCAGACCCGCCAAGTGGTACGCCCGCGCCGGCGGCGCCGCGACCCGGGGGCTGCAGCAGGCGTACGCGCGACGGTGCGGGACGGTGCTGCGCAGGATCTGCGCGCCGGCCGAGGCGACCGGGTTCTGACCGCCGGACAAGCGACGGAGGCGGTGGGGCGGACGGCTGCCGCCCGCCCTCGCCGCGCTCACGGCGTCACCGCATCAACACCCCCGCACCCGCCACCGCGCCTTCCGAAGGGGCCGTCACCAGCCCCAGCTCCGCGCCGGACGCCAGCAGGCGGTGGGTGGGGAGGATGCGGACCGTGTAGCCGTAGGGGCCCGTGCGGTCCAGGGACAGGGGGCCCTCGTAGGTCCAGTGACCCTCCAGGTCCGGGCCGGCGATCGGCTTCAACGGCACCGTCGTCGCATCCGTGATGCGGTCCTCCGGGTCGACCCGGCCGGAGACCGCCTGCACCTCCACGTCGTCGGGGGCGAGGTCGCCGAGGCGGACCCGGACCCGCAGGGCCAGGGTGGTGCCCAGTTCGGCGGTGGCCGTGGCGGTGGCGGTCTCGACGTGGTCCACCGAGACGCCGTGCCAGGCCGCCCGCACCCTGCCCTTCCAGGCGGCCAGTTCCCGGGCCCGGTCCGGGGTCATGGACCGGTGGGCGTGGGCCGCCGGGGTGTAGAGGCGCTCCACGTACTCCCGGACCATGCGGCCCGCCAGCACCTTGGGCCCCAGCAGGGTCAGGGTCTGGCGGACCATCTCGATCCAGCGGTCCGGGAGACCGCTGCGGCCCCGCTCGTAGAAACGCGGGGTCACCCGCTGCTCCAGCAGGTCGTACAGCGCCGCGGCCTCGATGTCGTCCCGGCGGTCGGGGTCGGTGCCGGCGCCGTCCGCGGTCGGGACCGCCCAGCCGAAGTCCGGCTGGAACCACTCGTCCCACCAGCCGTCCAGGACCGAGAGGTTCAGGCCGCCGTTGAGCGCCGCCTTCATCCCGCTCGTCCCGCACGCCTCCAGCGGACGCAGCGGGTTGTTCAGCCAGATGTCACAGCCGGGCAGCAGCTTCTGCGCCATCGCCATGCCGTAGTCGGGCAGGAAGACGACACGGTGCCGGACGCGCGGGTCGTCGGTGAACCGGACCAGTTCCTGGACCAGCCGCTTGCCACCGTCGTCGGCCGGGTGCGCCTTGCCCGCCACCACGATCTGGATCGGCCGCTCGGGGTGGAGCAGCAGGTCCATCAGCCGGTCACGGTCGCGCAGCATGAGGGTGAGGCGCTTGTACGAGGGCACCCGCCGGGCGAATCCGATGGTCAGGACGTCGGGGTCGAGGACGCCGTCGATCCAGCCCAGCTCGGCCGTGCCGGCGCCGCGCTGCCGCCAGGACGCCCGCAGCCGCTCCCGCACCTCCAGCACCAACTGCTCCCGCAGACCGCGGCGCAGCTCCCAGATCTCCTGGTCGGCGACGGAGGCGACCGCGTCCCAGCGTTCCGGGCCGCCGACGGTCAGCGCCTCCTCGGTACGGCGGTCGCCCAGCCGCCGGGCGCCCAGCCGGACCACCTCCGGGGCCACCCAGGTCGGGGCGTGCACCCCGTTGGTCACCGAGGTGATCGGCACCTCGTCGGGGTCGAAACCCGGCCACAGCCCGGCGAACATCTCCCGGCTGACGCTGCCGTGCAGCAGCGAGACCCCGTTGGCGCGCTGGGCGAGCCGCAGCCCCATCACGGCCATGTTGAAGAGGTTGGGCTCGCCGCCGGGGTAGGTCTCCATGCCGAGCCGCAGGACGTGCTCCACCCCGATGCCGGGGAGCTCGGCGTCGGTGCCGAAGTGGTGGGCGACCAGCTCCCGGTCGAAGCGGTCGATGCCGGCCGGGACGGGGGTGTGGGTCGTGAAGACCGTGCCGGCCCGGACCGCCTCCAGCGCGGAGTCGAAGTCCAGTCCGGCGGCGACCAGCTCCGCGATCCGCTCCAGGCCCAGGAAGCCGGCGTGGCCCTCGTTGGTGTGGAACACCTCCGGCTCGGGGTGGCCGGTCAGCCGGCAGTACGTCCGTACGGCCCGCACACCCCCTATCCCGAGCAGCATCTCCTGGAGCAGCCGGTGCTCGCTGCCGCCGCCGTAGAGCCGGTCGGTGACGCCGCGTTCGCCGACATCGTTCTCCTCGACGTCGGAGTCCAGCATCAGCAACGGCACCCTGCCGACCTGGGCCAGCCAGATCCGGGCCCGCAGCAGCCTGCCGCCGGGCAGCGCGAGGGCGACCTGCGCCGGGGTGCCGTCGGCCTCCTTCAGCAGCGCCACGGGGAGTTCGTTGGGGTCGAGGACGGGATAGTGCTCCTGCTGCCAGCCGTCCCGGGACAGGGACTGCCGGAAGTAGCCGTGCCGGTACAGCAGGCCGACGCCGATCAGCGGTACGCCGAGGTCGCTGGCGGACTTGAGGTGGTCGCCGGCCAGGATGCCGAGGCCGCCGGAGTACTGCGGCAGGGCGGCCGTGATGCCGAACTCGGGTGAGAAGTAGGCGACGGCGGCCGGGAGTTCGGCCGGCTGCGGACGGGTCTGGTACCAGCGGTCGCCGGTCACGTAGTCGCCCAGGTCGTCGGCGACCGCGGTCAGCCGGCGCAGGAAACGGCGGTCACCGGCCAGTTCGGCGAGCCGGGCCGACGGCACGCTGCCGAGCAGCCGCACCGGGTCGCCCTCCGAGGCGGCCCAGCGCTCGGGGTCGACGGCCTGGAAGAGGTCACGGGTCTCGGCATGCCAGGACCAGCGCAGGTTACGGGCCAGGTCGCTGAGGGGGCGGAGGGGGTCGGGGAGAACGGGACGGACGGTGAACCGACGGATCGCCTTCACATTCCACCTCGTGCAGTTCGCAAGGGGAGCCGTACAACCCTGTGCGGCTCGGCGTCTGTCCGACAGTACCGGTGCGAGGGCCCTGATTGCGGGCGCGGCGAGCGGGAAGGTGTCCGCGGAGAACGGGGCCGGTCTTGTGCGTAGACATACGGCTGAGTAGTTAACAAAGTACCGGATTGCCCACCCGAATAGGGTGGGAAGGCTCCTCCGGTACACCCCGCAGACACAGCATTGACACCAGGCAGCGGTACAACACCAGGTACACCCCCGCAGGCCCACCTCCCCACCATTCATCCGCCCACACCCTCGTTGCCGCGGACAGGAGCGGTCATGCCCGCCACGCACCATTCCTCAGCACCTTCGACCCGGCGCACGTCACCCGGCGCGCCACCCCCCGCGGACGAGGCCACCGCCGTCGGCCGCATACCCGTCCTCGACGTCCGTCCGCTGGTCCAGCAGGGGCGCCGGCCCGCCAAGGCGGTCACCGGGGAGTCGTTCGAGGTCACCGCCACCGTCTTCCGCGAGGGCCATGACGCCGTCGCCGCCAACGTCGTACTGAAGGACCCGAAGGGCCGCCCCGGTCCCTGGACCCCGATGCGGGAGCTGTCCCCCGGCACCGACCGCTGGGGCGCCACCGTCACCGCCGACGGGAAACCGGGCCGCTGGACCTACCAGGTCGAGGCGTGGGGAGATCCGGTCACCACCTGGCGCCACCACGCGCAGATCAAGATACCGGCGGGCATCGACACCGAACTGGTCCTGGAGGAGGGCGCCCGGCTTTACGAACGGGCCGCCGCCGGGGTCCCGAAGGCAAAAAAACGGGAAATCCTGCTGGGCGCGGTCGCCGCCCTCCGCGACGAGGAACGGCCCGCCCCCTGGCGGCTGGCCGCCGCCCTCACGCCCGAGATCGACAAGGTGCTGGCGCGGTATCCGGTGCGGGAGCTGGTGACGGTGTCCGAGGCGCTGCCGTTGCTGGTGGAGCGGGAACGGGCGTTGTACGGCTCGTGGTACGAGTTCTTCCCGCGTTCGGAGGGGACCGCGGAGCGGCCGCACGGCACGTTCCGGACAGCGGCGCGGCGCCTGCCGAAGATCGCGGAGATGGGTTTCGACGTCGTCTACCTGCCGCCGATCCATCCCATCGGGACGACCTTCCGCAAGGGCCGCAACAACACCCTCGCCCCGGGCCCCGACGATGTGGGCGTGCCGTGGGCGATCGGGTCGCCGGAGGGCGGGCACGACAGCGTGCACCCGGACCTGGGGACCCTGGAGGACTTCCGATGGTTCGTCGCCGAGGCCGCCCGGCACGGTCTGGAGATCGCCCTGGACTTCGCTCTTCAGTGCTCGCCGGACCATCCCTGGGTGGAGAAGCACCCGGAGTGGTTCCACCACCGTCCCGACGGGACCATCGCCCACGCCGAGAACCCGCCCAAGAAGTACCAGGACATCTACCCCATCGCCTTCGACGCCGACATGGACGGCCTGGTCGCGGAGACCGTGCGGCTGCTGCGCCACTGGATGGACTGCGGGGTGCGGATCTTCCGCGTCGACAACCCCCACACCAAACCCGTCGTCTTCTGGGAACGGGTCATCGCCGAGATCAACACCGCCGACCCGGACGTCATCTTCCTCGCCGAGGCCTTCACCCGGCCCGCGATGATGCGCACCCTGGCCCAGACCGGCTTCCAGCAGTCCTACACGTACTTCACCTGGCGCACCACCAAACAGGAACTCACCGAGTACCTCACCGAGCTGTCCGGCGAGTCCGCCGCCTGGATGCGGCCCAACTTCTTCGCCAACACCCCGGACATCCTGCACGCCTATCTCCAGCACGGCCACCGCCCCGCCTTCGAGGCCCGCGCCGTCCTCGCCGCCACCCTCTCCCCCACCTGGGGCATCTACAGCGGCTACGAACTCTGCGAGAACACCCCCCTGCGCGAAGGCAGCGAGGAGTACCTCGACTCCGAGAAGTACCAACTCAGGCCACGCGACTGGACCCTCGCCGACACCGAGGGCATCGCACCCCTCATCACCCGCCTCAACACCGTCCGGCGCAACAGCCCGGCGCTGCGGCAACTGCGCGACCTCCACTTCCACCACGCCGACCAGGAAGCGGTGATCGTCTACAGCAAGCGGAGCGGATCGAACACGGTTCTGGTGGTCGTCAACCTCGACCCCCACCACACCCAGGAGGCGACGATCTCGTTGGACATGCCGCAACTCGGCCTGAACTGGCATGAGTCGGTGCCGGTGCGCGACGAGCTCACCGGTGAAACCTACAACTGGGGCAGGACCAACTATGTGCGCCTGGAACCGGGTCGCCGGGCCGCGCACATCGTCACCGTCCTGCGACCGTCCCCGCGGATCGGAGGGTCACCCATACAATGATCGTCAACGAACCCGTCCCGGACACCTTCGAGGACACCCCCGCCAAGGACCGGGATCCGGACTGGTTCAAACGGGCCGTCTTCTACGAGGTCCTGGTCCGCTCCTTCCAGGACAGCAACGGCGACGGCATCGGCGACCTCAAGGGTCTGACGGCGAAGCTCGACTATCTGCAGTGGCTCGGCGTCGACTGCCTCTGGCTGCCGCCCTTCTTCAAGTCCCCGCTGCGGGACGGCGGTTACGACGTCTCCGACTACACGGCCGTACTCCCCGAGTTCGGTGACCTCGCCGACTTCGTGGAGTTCGTCGACGCCGCCCACCAGCGCGGCATGCGCGTCATCATCGACTTCGTCATGAACCACACCAGCGACCAGCACCCGTGGTTCCAGGAGTCGCGCAGGGACCCCGACGGGCCCTACGGGGACTACTACGTCTGGGCGGACGACGACAAGCAGTACCAGGGCGCGCGGATCATCTTCGTCGACACCGAGGTCTCCAACTGGACCTACGACCCGGTGCGCAAGCAGTACTACTGGCACCGGTTCTTCTCGCACCAGCCGGACCTGAACTACGAGAACCCGGCCGTCCAGGAGGAGATCCTCTCCGCGCTGCGGTTCTGGCTGGACCTGGGCATCGACGGCTTCCGGCTGGACGCGGTGCCGTACCTCTACCAGCGCGAGGGCACCAACTGCGAGAACCTGCCCGCGACCCACGACTTCCTGAAGCGGGTGCGCAAGGAGATCGACACGCAGTATCCGGACACCGTGCTGCTGGCCGAGGCGAACCAGTGGCCCGAGGACGTCGTCGACTACTTCGGCGACTACCGCAGCGGCGGCGACGAGTGCCACATGGCGTTCCACTTCCCCGTCATGCCCCGGATCTTCATGGCGGTGCGCAG
>NZ_BMML01000009.1:0-56667 GCF_014645815.1 Streptomyces fuscichromogenes
AAACGGCGGGGCCACAGCCCCTGAAAACTGCCCAACACTCAGAACAAGCACCGTTGCAGTACTAACTCGCCAACGTAGAAGGTGGGTTGCAGCAGCACCCGAATCAGGGCACGCCAACTGCCCCGGTACTATCGGCACCGGGGTCCTGATCAGGGCTTCCGCGACCGGACCACCCGGATTGCTGTCCAGGCTGAGGGTGGTCCGGTCTTCTGTGCTACTCCACGCTGACGCCTCTGTGTTCGGTCCACGCCCGGCACGCGTCGACCATGGCCTTCAACCAGTCCACGTCGGGCTTCCGGTCGACGGCGGCCTGGTACATCCGCAGGTTGGCGGCAGCGAAAGCATCGACCGCCTGCGGAGCCGCCCCGCGCCATGCGGGCAACCGCTCCGCCCACTTCTCGGCGTTGCCCGGGGTGTGCTCGGCCGCAATGAGCTGGATGACCAGGAGGGCAGGGTCGATGAACCCCGCGCCCCGGGTCGGCCACGCCCAATCGACAACCCACACTCGTCGCTTCATCACGAGGAAGTTGCTCGGATTGATGTCGGTGTAGAGGAGCGAGTCACCCCGGAACAGCTCGGCCTCCGAGCTGTCCGAGGCGAACCGGTCCCATCGTGTCTCGGCCCAGTCATGGGCGATCTGTGGGAGGGGAAGACGACCGATCTCGCCGATCGCGTCGACCACCAGGGCAAGATCAGACGAGTCCGGCGCGAAGTCGGACGACCCACCGTCGACCACATCGAAGCCCAGGACCAACCAGTCTTCGGCCTCCACGTCCCATAGCAGCGGCGGGGAGACGTGCCCGAGGTAGCCGTTGATCCGCCGTTCCCTGATCAGGGACTCCCTCCGGCCACCAGGCCGGTTGCGCATGGCCTTGACGAAGAAGGGCCCTTTGGCGCAGTCGACCACGGCCGTCAGATCCGAGCTGAAGCCGCGCTCGGTCCGGCGGATCGCGGCCACGGAGCCCGTGTGCTCCTCGATCAGGGGGAGGATCGCGGATTCGGGGAGATCGGTGTCCATGGTCCGTTCAGTTCCTCGGGGTGCACTCACTTCCGGGTGTCCCCGGAGAGCACTCGTCGTCGGTGTCGGGAGTACAGGATCGGGCGTCGGCGTTGTCCGGGCCGCAGGGACTGTCCGGGCCGCAGCCGAGGGAGCCGCCGACGTTGCGCCCCGCTCGAATGGTCGCGTTGGCCCGTGCGATCTCGGGGCCGCCGAGGATAGTGCCCAGCGGCGCATCCTGGACGTTTCCCACGCTCAGCCACGTGGAGAACACGCACGGGGAGACCGAGCCGTTCGGGCCGATGGACGCGCGCCCGTCCCCGCATCGCCCGCAGAGTCCGTCCGTGCACGGCTCCTGCCCGTTCGCACCGCGCCCGAAGGGCCGGACGTGATCGACGCGTACGTTGCGAACGCCCAGGGCCAGGAGTTCCCGCCTCGTCTCCTCACCGGTGTCGGACGGGGCGGAGACGATCACGGAAACCCGGATCGGGATGTTCTCCGTCACCGCCTTCACGATGTTCGCTCGGGTGCGGGCGTGGCTGTTCCGTCCGGTGACCGCGTTGTGCGTGTCCTCCTGGCCGTAGTACGACGTGGCCAGGCCGACGTTGTCCCGCCGGAGGAGGCTCCACCAACTCTCGCTCAGGTAGACCATGTTGCTGTACACCTCGACCGTCAGGCCGAGCTTCAGCGCGTACTCGATCAGGGTCGGCGCGTCGGGGTGCATGGTGACCTCACCCCCGGTGAACTGCACGCGGGGGACGCCGGCCGCGGCGGCTTCGTCGAGCACGCGCGTCCAGTCCGCGGTGGTCATCGAGCCGTGCGTTCCGTCCGGGCCGGACTCGTTGTGGCAGTGGCCGCAGGCAAGTTGGCACTTTCGGGTGAGGTCCAGCCACACAAGGCCGGGGGTGTCCGTGGCCTTGGTGATCGGTGCCTCTGCGACGACAGTCATGCGCTTCCCTCTCGTTCGTTGTTTCCGATTGGAGGTGTTGCGTATTGCGCCCCGCTCCGGGCGGAGCATGCGCGGTCCGGCCGCCAAGAGCGGAGTTCAACTGACGGGCTACTGGCCCCAGGTAGGAGAAGGACTTGGACCTCGTCCGTCCTCCACGGGGAGGCGCGACGGACGGGCAAGGAGTTTCAGGAGGCGTCGCGGAAGGCCGGCCCCGAAAGGGGACGGGGGAGCCAAGGCATTGGCACCCCGTTCGGGGCGGCCGGTCTACTGACTGATACCGAGGGCCATGCCGTTCAGCAGGCCAAACGACCCGCTGATCACGACGCTGAACAGCCCCTGTACCGGCCGAGGGTGCGCATCACACGCCATCTCTGCTGCTGGCGTTCTTGATGGCCAGGCGAGCGCTCAGTTCCTCGCGCGCGGTCGGCGCCACCACGTTGTCCGGCCGGGCGTCCCACTCGACGCCGCCACTGATGGGCCGTATCTGCACCCGGGCGCCGATCTCACCCATGACGACACCGATACGCCCATTGGCCGTGTCCTTCGCCAGTTCACCGATGCCCGGTCTGGTCTGCTGGTTGCTCGCCATACGCACGAGCATCCTGCCGCTCATCAGGACGTCGGAACCTCCGACAAACCCCACTTCGGGACGTCCCGGGTCGAGTAGAACGTCCCTAGTGCCGTCCCCGAATGTTGGGAGAGATTGGGATGCCGAACGAGAGGCTACGTGCTGCCATGGCGGCCGGCGGCTGGACGTACGCCGCCCTCGCGGACAAGGTCGAAGTCGATCAAAAGTCCGTCGAACGATGGGTCAATTCGGGGCGTACACCGCGCCGTGCTACGGCCATGTTGGCAGCGGAAACGCTAGGAGAAGACGTGCACGCTCTATGGCCCGCGCTCCGGCAGGCACGCCCTGCCCGCGCTGTCAGTCCGGAACTTGTGGCTCTCTACGACCAGCGGGCAGACATCCCCGTCTCCACCTTCGTGGACATGCTCGCCCAGGCACACGAGCACATCGACGTGTTGGTGTATGCCGCCGTCTTCTTGCACGAGGTGTACCCGCGGCTCAACGACCTGTTGCGAGAGCGGGCTGCTGACGGGTGCGCGGTCCGTATCGCGATCGGTGATCCGGAGAGCGTGAACGTCCAACAGCGTGGCAAGGAAGAGAAGTTCGGCCACGGGATCGAGTCCCGGTGCCGACTTGCCCTCATGCACTATCGCCCACTTGCAGGGGTATCCGGCATCGAGGTGCGGACACACGCGACCACGCTCTACAACTCGATCTATCGTGCAGATGACCAGGCGTTGGTCAATGCCCACGTCTGGGGCGTGAACGCCTACGGTGCTCCCGTGTGGCATCTTCGGCGCAGTGGAGAGGGCGGCATGTTCGACACCTACGCCAGCAGCTTCGACGCGGTGTGGGAGACCGCCACGCCGAAAACAGAAGGGTGACCATGGCACGGACCGAGTACTACGACGACCCGGTGGCACCGGAGCCGAACAGCTTGGTGGTCGCCGCGTCCGCTGTGGTCACCGACGACGAAGGGCGCGTGCTCCTTCAGCGCCGCCGGGACAACGATCTCTGGGCGCTCCCTGGTGGAGGCATGGAGATGGCCGACTCACTCCCGGGAACGGCCGTCCGTGAGGTGAAGGAGGAAACGGGGCTGGACGTGGAGATCACCGGGCTTGTGGGCACGTACACCGACCCTCGCCACGTCATCGCCTACTCGGATGGTGAGGTGCGTAGACAGTTCAACGTCTGCTTCACCGCCCGTATGGTCGGCGGCCGACTCGCTATCTCGGACGAATCCACAGAACTGCGGTTCGTCCAGCCGGAGGAGATCGATCAACTGCCGATGCACCACACGCAGCGGCTTCGGATCCGTCACTTCCTGGAGCACCGTGAGCGGCCCTATCTTGGCTGACTTCGTGGTGTGTGGGTGACGGCAGATTTGTGGCGACGACGATACGCAGAAGCTGTTGATCATGGCCTCCTTCGGTTAGTAGCAGGGAGGCCGAACGCCTGCCTAACTCGTCCTCCAAGTCGTTGAGAGGGTGCCTTGACGGGTTTTAAACCGGCCCCAACCCTCTCAACTGGGGAGTCTGTTGTCGCTCCTCGCCAAGTGCTGCCCGATCCTTCGGATCAGAAGGTTGAAGGCTCGAACGCAGCCAACCGCGCGGTCATTCCGAGACTGGCGGCACCCCTGACCAGGCAAGCCGCTCCACAGTTCACGCGCGGCACGGCACCCTTTCCCTTCGGCTCGTGCGGCCATCGCCATGGCGGCCATCGTCACGGGCCAAAGTTCCAGTGTGCCTCATACCCGAACGATCACCTTCGCCACTGGAGGGAACGTGCACCGCATCCGCCCGGTCTTTGTGGGTGTCTGATCGTCCGGTGCAACCTTGGGCCCGTTTCGGGTGTCATGTCCGAGGGAGCCGCGGACACCCGCGGCTCGGTGGGGAGGTTGGGGTGACGTCCGTACGCATCTGGGGACCCGGCGCGGGGGCCGTGGTGGTGCTGGTGGCGGCCGGGGTGTGGGCGCGCGGTTCCAGCGCGGTGGACGCCGGGCTGTGGGACCAGGTACGTCCCGCGGTCGAGGCGCGGCTGGTGACGCAGTCCGCCGGGACCGGGGCGGGGGAGAGCGAGCCCGCTCTGCGGTCGCGGTGGTTCTGCCGGGCGGAGGCGCTGGACCTTCAGGAGAGCGGGGGCCGGGTACGGGCCGGTGTCAACACCCTGTGCGAGGAGTACGGGGAGCACGCCGGGTCCCTGGTGCTGTGCGGTGGCGCGGAGACACCTGAGGTGGTGCGGCTGGAGCGGGACCCGGCCGACGGCGGCTATCGCGTCGTCTCCGCGGAACGGGCGCCGGAGGACGACGGGTACGGGGAGTGGGAGGAGAGCCACTTCAGCCACTACGCGGCGTCCCGCCTCGACCGGGGGATGTCGTCGACGGGTCTGCGGTCCGTGGCGCGCACCCACTTCGGCCTGCCGGCCGATGCGCCGGTACGGGAGTGTTAGCCGGGGCGGACCGGGACAGCCCCCGAACTGTGCAGCGCCGCGAACCAGGGCGCCCCGAAAGGGGCGCGGGGAACTGCGCGACCGGCCCCCACGGCGCCGCAGCCGAACGACGGCCCGGGTCAGTCCTCCGCGAGTTCGGCGACGCCCGTCACGCGGTGCAGGGGGTAGGTGCGTACCTCGTCGGCGGTGTGGTCGTAGGCCGTGACGAAGCCGCCCTCGACCCGGACCGGGGCGATGACGCGCTGGGTGGCGGTGCCCTCGGCGTTCACGTAGCCGATCCAGACGGTGTCGCCGGTGAGGACGGCGGCCTGCATGGTGGCGAGGGTCTCGGCGGGGGTGGTGCGGGGGAGTTCGCCGCCCTTGACGGCGCTGCTGCCGGTGGACTTGCGCGGGGTGGTGGCGGCGAGGTCGCCGGCCCGGATCGCGCGGATCGCCGCCGTGAGCAGGGTGGAGTCCGGTGGCGGCGGGCCGTCCGGGACCGGCTCGGGGGCGGTGCGCGGCGGGGTGCGGTGGGCGTGGGCGCGGGTGATCAGGACGTCGCCCTCGGCGGATTCGGCGGCGGGCGCGTAGCCCATCGCGCGCAGGCCTTCCAGGAGGGCGGCCGGATCGGCCTGGGTGGCCAGCACCGTCGGGGCCAGGCGGCGCAGGCGCAGGCCCGACGCCCGCTTGTCGGCCATGATCTCGTTCAGGATGCTGTCGTCGTCGCAGCGGACGTACGCCGAGGCCGCGCCCACCCGGAGATGGCCGTGCCTGCGGGCCACGTCGTCGATCAGGTACGCGAGCGGCTGCGGGACCGGTGTGCGGGAGTGCTCGGTGAGGAAGGCGTGCAGGTCGGAGGCGGTCCGGCCGGCGTCCAGGGCGCGGCGGACGGAGGCGGGGGTGAACCGGTAGACGGTGGCGCCGCCCTTGGACTCGACGTCGGCGAGGACGCCCAGCGCGTCGGCGAGCGGCCGGCGCAGCGGGCCCGGGGCGACCGCGGTCAGGTCGGCCTGGAGCAGCACATGGTCGAGGGGTTCGGGGAGGAGCGGGGCGAGCAGCCGGCCCGCGGCCGCGGCGGCGACGGCCTGCTCGGGCGGCGAGAGGGGGGCGGGGGTGAGGAGGCCGGGGGCGGGATGGTGGTGGTGCACGGGGAGCTTGTCGCCGGGGCCGGCGGACCGCGCGGGCGAGGCCGCCTTCGGCCCGGACGCGGCCGGTGCGCCGAGCAGGGCGCGGCCGTGTGCCGACAGCGCCCCGCGTCCCGTCACGCCCAGCAGCTCGGCCTCCGACAGGGTCCAGCGGGCCAGCCGGCCGCGCAGGTCGTCCTCGCTCCCCCACGCTCGGCTTCGCTCGCGCGGGGGGACCCCCACCTGCGGGCCGCGCAGCGGGCGTTCCCAGCGCAGCCGGGCCAGCACCGAGTCGGCGGCCGGGGCGGTGCCCTCCGGGAGCGCGGCGAGCAGGGTCAGCACCCGGTGCCGTACCTCGGGCGCGGCGGAGCGGTCGAGGCCGGGGCCGAGCGCCGACAGGGCGCGGTCCTTGGCGTCCCGGCCGCCGACCAGGCCCGAGGTGCGGGTCGCGGTCAGCCAGGCCTCCGCCAGCTGGGCCCAGCGTTCGGCCGGCGGGCGGTCCAGCCACTCGTCGTAGGCGGGGGTGGCCGCGAACCGCTCGTCGGCCTCGCCGTCGGAGGCGAGCAGCCCGGCGGCGTACGCCAGCTCGACCCAGAAGGCGGCGATCGGCTCGGGCACGTCCAGGGCGACGGCCGTCCGCTTGAGGTCCCGGACGCTCAGGCCGCCGGCCCGCAGCACCGCGGGACCGCCCTCGTCCCAGTCCTTCAGCAGCTCCTCGACGGTCGCGAGGGTGGTGTACGCCTGCCCCGCCGCGGTCGCGTCCACAACCTGTGGACGGTGGGCGGCCGCCGGCTCGACGGGCGGAGGCACCGGCTCCGGTTCGCGGTGCGCCCGGCCCTCGCGCAGGTGCAGGGCGACCTCGCGGGGCAGGACCACGGTGCCGGGCGCGGTCGGCAGCAGCAGGCCGCGGTCGAGCAGCCAGCGCAGGTGGGCGGCCGGTTCGGGGGTGATCTGGCCGTACGGCGGCCCCCAGACCAGCCGGGAGAGGACCTCGCGGGACTCGGCGGGCGCGGCGGCGAGCAGCTTCGCCATCTTCTTGCGGTGCCCGAACAGCCCGGTGAGCGCGTCCACCGCGGAGACCGGGTCGTGCGTGGAGGGCAGCCCGGCGGCGGCCACGATCTCCTGGACCCGGCCCGGCGACATCCCAGAGGTGGCCTCCCGCACGGTCGGGCCGAGGCCGGTGGGCGACGGGTGCTGCGGGGACGGGGCGAGCACCTCGCGCGCGGTCCGCACCAGCCGCAGCCGGTCGTCGTCGCCCCACACCAGCGCCTGGTCGCGGAGTACGGCGACGGCACGCGGCAGCTCGCCGGCGACGGCCGGGTCCCCGCCGTCCCCGGCCATCAGGCCCAGCAGTTCCTGGTACGACGCCGGGTCGCCCGCCACCGCCAGCGCCTCCGCGGTCTGGAGGGCGAAGCGGTCCAGGCGTTCCAGGGCGCGCAGTACCGAGGCCCGGGTGCCGGCCCGGGTGGCCAGCTGGGTGAGGTCGGTGGGGACGGGGGTGATGAGGTCGGGGCGGGCACGCAGGAGTACGGCCAGGGAGATGTCGTCCCTGGCGCGAAGCGCCTCCGCGAGGGAACGCGGCGGGGTGGCCGGGTTGCTCATCCGACCCACGGTAGCGGGTGCGGGGCCGGCACCGGGATCACCTGTACCGCCGCCGTCGCCGCGCGAGGGGGCGGACGACGGGCGGCCGGCGGCCCTCTTTCAGGACCGCGGACAACATGACGGGGTGGGCGGACCCCTGTCGCCGCGCCGGGTGGCTCTCCGTCACATGGGGAGCGAGAGCAGCCGTACTGGCCCTGGGGGCCAGCGGGCGTCGTCGCGCAGGGGCGTCACCATGGTCCGCAGCGGCATGGTCACCAGGCGGCCCTCGGGTTGTTCGACGAGCACGTCCGTGTCGAGCGGGTGCCATCCGAGACGCTGGTAGAGCGGCACGAGGGGAGGCCGGCAGAACAGGAGTGCATGCTGGGGACCCATCGTGCGGGCGTGCTCCAGGGCGGCTGTGACGACGAGCCGGGCCAGGCCCTGACCTTGCATGCCGGGGGCGACGGCAACTCCGCCGACGCCCACCACCGCTGTCCTGGTGTCGCCGGCCGAGACAGGCAGTCGCAGCAGGCCAGTGTGTGCCACGAGCCGGCCTTGGTGTCTGATTCCGAAGTGCACTTCTTTCGGCAGCCAGGTCAGACCGGTCGATGCGACGCCGAAGGGATCGTCGCTCTTGCCGAGGATCTCTTCCTGGTCCGCCTTCGTGTACTGGGGGAGCCGCACCACAGCCGGTGTCGCAGAGGATCGGGTCTCGGACATTCCCACATGGTGACCCCTCCGCCGGGCACCGGCCAAGTCACCCGGTGATGAACCCGGTGATGAAGGGGACCGTGCCGGATGCCTTCACGCCTCTGGCATTGTGGGCGCGTGACGCCAGCCCCCGGGACCGCCGAGGAGTTCGCCTCCCACCGCCCTCGGGTGTTCGGCCTCGCCTACCGGCTGCTCGGTTCCGCCGAGGACGCGGAGGACACCGTCCAGGAGGTGTACCTGCGCTGGGGCAAGGCCGACCGTGCGGCGATCGGACACCCTGGGGCCTGGCTCGCCAGGGTCGCCACCAACCTCTGCCTCAACCGACTCACCTCGGCCCGTGCACAGCGCGAGCGGTATGTGGGGTCGTGGCTGCCGGAGCCCGTGTTCACCGAGGACGGGACGCTCGGCCCGATGGAGTCGGCGGAGCAGCGCGACGCCGTGTCGACAGCCCTGCTCGTGCTGCTGGAGCGACTCACCCCGACCGAGCGCGCGGTCTACGTCCTGCGTGAGGCGTTCGCCTACAACCACCGGGACATCGCCGCGGTGCTCGACCTGAGTGAGGCCAACTGCCGCCAGTTGTACCGCAGGGCGGTGCAGCACGTGGCGGCGGCGCGCACCCGCTTTGAGCCTGCGCCCGGGCGGCAGCGCGCGCTCGTGGAGTCCTTCGTGGCGGCGGCCCGTGAGGGAGACCTGGCCGGACTGGAGAGAGTGCTCGCCGATGACGCCACCTGGTGGAGCGACGGCGGCGGCAATGTCAGCGCGGCCCTGCGCCCCGTCGTCGGCCGGGAAAAGGTCATGCGCTTCCTGGGCGGCGTGCGACGGTTCGCGAGCGGCTGGGCCCTCACCGTCGCCGAGGTCAACGGCGCGCCGGCCCTGGTGGCGCACGCGGCGCAGCAACTCGTCGCTGTCGCGTCCTTCGAACTGCGCGACAGCGGTATCGCCGAGGTGCGGGTCGTCATGAACCCGGACAAACTCGTGTTCGCGGGTCGGCAGTTCGCCGCGATGTCTCCCGGGGCGTGACCCGCAGGGGGAGCGGGATCACGGGGGGAGGCTGTCACATCCGCGGGCGGTCGTCGGTTCCCAGTGGATGACGTGCGCTCCACCGGGGAGCGCACGCCCACCGAAGGGACAGCAACTGCGATGACCACGATCCTGGTGACTGGTGGCACCGGAACGCTCGGCGGGCTCCTCAGCGAGCGGCTGCGCGCGGACGGGCACGAGGTGCGAGTGCTGAGTCGGCACTCCCAGCCGTACGCCGTGGACCTTCGTGAGGGCACCGGCCTGGCCGCGGCTGTCGCGGGCGTGGACACGATCGTGCACTGTGCGTCGTCACCGCGCGGCGGTGACGAGCGGGCGGCCCGCAACCTGATCGAGGCGGCCCGCCAGGCCGGGGTGCCGCATCTGGTGTACATCTCGATCGTCGGCGTCGACCGGGTGCCGTTCGGCTACTACCGGACCAAGCTCGCCGTCGAGAGGCTGGTCGAGGAGTCGGGGCTCGGCTGGAGCATGCTACGGACGACGCAGTTCCACGACCTGGTACTGCAACTCCTGCGGCGCTCGGCGAAGCTGCCGGTCATGCTGCTCCCGGCGGGAGTCGCCGACCAGCCGATCGAGGCGGCGGAGGTCGCTGCCCGGCTGGCCGAGATCGCCACCGGGGCGCCCACGGGGCGGGTGCCGGACATGGGCGGCCCCGAGGTCCGTACGTTCCCGGAGCTGGCCCAGGCCTATCTGCGCGCGAGCGGACGGCGCCGTCCGCTGCTGAACGTGCGCCTGGCCGGCAAGACCTACCACAGGTTCCGGGCGGGCGGGCATCTGGCGCCGAAGCGGGCCGTGGGCAAGGTCACCTTCGAGCAGTTCCTGGCGGGCCGTTCTCCTGAGCGGGACTGACGCCTGGACCGGGGGTCCGATACGGGTACGCCGGACTTCCGCCACCGGGGGTCTGTTCTGGCCGGGCCGGGTCACATCAGCCACGGCAACCCCGGGGCCCGGAAATCACGCCTCGATCCGATGACAGCGCAAAGGCACCCGGTGGTGTGCCAGCCGACATGAGCCTGGGCCTGCGCTACCGTCGTTCCGACGGGGGTATCCAACGCACCGGCCCCGGAGGGGACTTCGTGGGTATCGAGAGCGATCAGGTCGTCTACGAGTATCTGAGCCGTGTCGGGGACATCGCGCACCAGCGCCAGTTGTCGTCGGCCGAGCGGATGCGGCTGGTCTCCGGGCTGCGCAACGACATCGACCGGCAGCGGGCGAAGGCGATCGTCGACAGCCCCGCCGCGGTACGGCGCATCCTGGACCGGCTGGGCACGCCCGACGAGGTCGTCGAGGCCGCGGGGGGTACGGCGGGCGGCGGGCCCCAGTCGCCGTCGGCGGCCGCGGTCCCCGTCCAGCGGGACGGCGGGCCTCAGGTACCGGCCGAGGACCTGCGCCGCGTCGTACCGCGTCCCCGGCCCGCCGAGGCGGACGGCTCGGGGCCGCCGCCCGACTGGTGGCGGGTGGACAGCAGCCCGTTCGGGGACGGCGACGCGGTGCCGGGGTTCGTCGGCGGGGTGGAGATCCCCGAACTGCTCCGCAGGCCGCGGTTCCGGAAGGAGGAACCGGAGGACGGGCCGGACGCGAAGGGCGAGCCGGGCGGGAAGGGGGAGCCGGGCGAGCCGGTGGCGGCTCCCGTGGTGGAGGAGGCCGGGGCGCCGCGACGCCGGTTCCGCGTCGTCCCGCGCCCGGCCGTCGGCTGGAGCAACCCGCTGCTGCTGCTCGCCGCCGCCGCGCTCGTCGTGGGCGCGGCCCTCGGCAACTGGTTCGTGCTGCTCCTCGGCTGGCTCATCGCCTACGGCTCCCGGCGGCTCACCCCGACGGAGACGAAGCTGGCGGTGATGTGGGTACCGGGGCTGTCCGTCACGGCCGGGCTGGTGTGGCTGTGGGGACGCAGCGCCGGGCGCTGGGGCGCGCCCATCGCCCAGGGGCAGATGAGCGGTGCGGTGGGGGAGACATGGCCGTGGGTGGTGCGCGGCGCCGCGCTGGCCTCGGCCGTTTTCGTGGTGTGGCGGTCACAGAGGACGCGGTAGCGGGAGGGCGGGCGCGCTGTCGGCCGCGGGTGGGTGGGGGCTGGTCGCGCAGTTCCCCGCGCCCCAGCCGTGTCCCGCACAGCAGCGGGGGCACCCTGCGAGCGCCGCCCGGCACAATGGCGCATATGACTTCTCGTCCGTTCACCGTCGGTTTCGATCTCGACATGACGCTCATCGACTCCCGGCCCGGTATCCATGCCGCCTACACCGCGCTCGCCGAGCGGACCGGGACGTACATCGACGCCGATCTGGCGATCACCCGGCTGGGGCCGCCGCTCGTCGAGGAGCTGCGCCACTGGTTTCCGGCCGAGCGGATCGCGGAGATGACGGATCTGTACCGGGCGATGTACCCGGAGATCGCCATCGCGACCACGCCCGCGATGCCCGGCGCCCGGGAGGCGATCGCCGCGGTGCGGGACGCCGGGGGCAAGGCCGTCGTGGTCACCGCCAAGTACGAGCCGACCGCGAAGCTGCACCTCAGCCATCTCGGCATAGTCCCCGACGCGGTCGTCGGGGACCTGTGGGCCGAGCAGAAGGCCGTGGCGCTGCTTGAGCACGGCGCGGGCGTGTACGTCGGCGACCACGTGGGAGACGTACGCGGGGCGCGCACGGCGGGAGCCCTGTCGGTGGCCGTGGCCACCGGGCCCTGCGATGCCGAGGAGCTGCGTGCGGCCGGTGCCGACGTGGTGCTCGGCGACCTCACCGAGCTGCCCGCCTGGCTGGCCGGCTACCGGGCGGACGCCTCCCGCGCCTGACGGCGCCCGGCCGCGGCCGACTGGAGCACTCCCGCGCCCGCGACCAGGAAGCCGACGCCCATGAGCATGCTCAGCAGGTACATGTACGTCGGAAAAGGCTTCGCACCGAGGAACAGCGGTATCACGGTGACGAGTGTGGCCACCGCACCGATGAAGAAGACCACGGCACCGGCGCGGATCAGTCGGTCACCGGGCCCGGCGGAATTCGCTTGGGTTTTGTCACGCACTCGACCAGGGTAGTTCCTTGCCCGAAGGAACAACCGGGCGACGTCTTGTCACGCGCCCGAAGACCATTAGCCTTGGTACCGGCGGGTCATGGTCGACCCGCCCGAGTGCTATCAAGGCCCGTTCCAGAGCTGTTGCATTCAGAAGTTTCCCGAGCAGTTTCCGACGAGATACGAGGACGAGGACAGACGTGCCTACCGGCAAGGTCAAGTGGTTCAACAGTGAGAAGGGCTTCGGCTTTCTCTCCCGCGACGACGGCGGTGACGTCTTCGTCCATTCCTCGGTTCTCCCCGACGGGGTCGACGTACTGAAGCCCGGCCAGCGCGTGGAGTTCGGCGTCGTCGCCGGTCAACGCGGTGACCAGGCACTGTCCGTGGTGCTGCTCGACCCCACCCCGTCGGTCGCCGCGGCCCAGCGCAAGAAGCCGGACGAGCTGGCCTCGATCGTGCAGGACCTGACGACCCTGCTCGAAAACATCACGCCGATGCTGGAGCGCGGCCGCTACCCCGAGAAGACCGCCGGGAAGAAGATCGCCGGGCTGCTGCGCGCGGTCGCGGACCAGCTGGACGTGTAAGCGACGGGCTGCTGTCCTAAGCCTTTTTACGGGAAATCGAGTGCGTGCGGACCGAGGGGCGGGACGAGTCCCTCGGCCGCGGCACGGGTGAGCAGTCCGCGCACCGCCGCGTAACCGTCCTCGCCGAGTTCCGAGGTGAACTCGTTGACGTAGAGACCGATGTGCTGGTCGGCGACGGCCGGGTCCATCTCCTGGGCGTGCGCCATGACATACGGCCGGGAGACCTCGGGGTCGTCCCAGGCCGCGTGGACGGAGGCCCGGATCGAGCCGGCGAGGCGGGTGAGCGTCCCGGCGCCCAGCGACCGCTTGGCGATGATCGCGCCCAGCGGGATCGGCAGGCCCGTGGTGTCCTCCCAGTGCTCGCCCATGTCGGCGAGCCTGTGCAGGCCGTAGTTCTGGTACGTGAAGCGCGCCTCGTGGATCACCAGTCCCGCGTCGACCTTCCCGTCCCGCACGGCCGGCATGATCTCGTGGAACGGCATGACCACGATCTCGCCCACGCCACCGGGGAGCGTGTCCGCGGCCCAGAGCCGGAACAGCAGGTACGCCGTCGACTTCTCGCTGGGTACGGCGACCGTGCGGCCGGTGAGGTCCACGCCGGCCTCCCGGGTCAGCACCAGCGGCCCGCAGCCCCGCCCCAGCGCGCCGCCGCAGGGCAGCAGGGCGTACTCGTCGAGGACGTAGGGCAGCACGGCGTACGACACCTTCAGCGCGTCCGACTCGCCGCGCTCGGCCATGCCGTTGGTGATGTCGATGTCCGCGAAGGTCACGTCCAGCGCGGGCGCGTCCGGGACGCGGTCGTGGGCGAGGGCGTCGAAGACGAAGGTGTCGTTCGGGCAGGGCGAGTACGCGATGCGCAGCGGGTCAGCGGTGGTCATACGGGTTCCAACTCTCCAGGGCGGGCACGAGCTTCCCGAAGGCCTCGGTCAGGGCGGCCAGGGCGTCGCCGATGCGCCAGGCGGCACGGTCGCGGGGGCCGACGGGGTTGGAGACCGCCCGTATCTCCAGCACGGGCACGCCGTGTGCGGCGGCCGCCTCGGCGACGCCGAAGCCCTCCATGGCCTCGGCGAGGGCGTGCGGGTGCCGGGCCAGCAGTGCGCTCGCGCGGGCGGCGGTTCCGGTCACCGTGGAGACGGTGAGTACCGCTCCGGGGTGCGCTCCGGTGGCCTGCTTCGTCACTCGTACGAGTGAATTTGGTGGACGGTGGCTGACGGTTCCGAAACCCAGTTCGGTGACCGGCAGAAATCCGTCGGCCGTCTCGGCGCCCAGGTCGGCCGCGGTGATCTCGTCGGCCACGACCAGGGAGCCGACGGGTGCCATCGGCTGGAAACCGCCCGCGATCCCGGCGGAGACGACCAGCGTGTACGGACGGCCGTCGAGAGCGGCGGCGGTGAGGGCGGTCGCGGTGCCGGCGGCGGCCGGGGCCGGTCCGACCCCGGCGGCGAGCAGGTCGTACCCCTCGGCGGTGCGCAGCAGCGCCGCGCCCGGCAGCCGTACCTCGTGGGGGCCCGTGAACGCCCGGGCCACCGCGTCCCGTTCGGCCGGGACCGCGGTGGTGACGAGGACGCGTGCGGCGGACGTGGTCACTCCGGTGGCGGTCAGGCGTCCTTCTTGAGCTTGAAGGACCACAGACCCAGCACCGTCTTGTCGCCCTCCTTGAGGGAGACGAGGGTCGAGTTGCCGGAGGCACCGTACTGGGCGTTGAAGAACACGCTGCCCGGGATCGTGCGGTAGGTCTTGGTGCTGGAGTCGGTGAGGGCCTGACCGTTCATCAGGATCGTCCAGCCGTTGTCCGCGATCTTCGGGTCGACGCCGAAGCGGACCGTGTCGTCCGGGTCCACCTTGATGGACTTGATCCCGGTGTCCTTCAGGCACTTCGTGAGGGAGGCCGTGTCCAGGGCCTTGCCGTCGTTGTAGCAGGTGGCCTCGGAGTTGACCGAGTTCGTACCGACGGTGATCGTGGCGATGGGGGTCGGCTTGTCACAGGCCGACAGGACGAGCAGTCCGGCGGAAACGGCGCCGGCGGCGGCGACGACGCGGCGGCGTCGCGAGCGGGAGTGCAGCGTGGTCATGGCCGAAGGCTATCGGGCGCTCCCGGCCGTCTCCCCATGTGGGGTACGGCGTGCCCGGTTCGTTACGCCACTCGCGGTCGGGGGTGGGTGCCGTGCCGGGCGGAGGCGATCAGACCGCGCAGGGTGGTCAGCCAGCCGACCGCCACGATCACGGCGGCCACCACCAGCCCCAGGGTGCCGTTCAGCGGCATCACGATGCCCACCGCGCCCCCGAACACCCAGGCCACCTGCAGCAGCGTCTCCGAGCGCGCGAACGCAGAGGTGCGCACCAGCTCCGGCACGTCCCGCTGGATCAGCGCGTCCAGGGACAGCTTGGCCAGCGCCTGCCCGAAACCGGCCACCGCCGCCAGCACCGCCACCAGGAAGGCGCCGAAGAACAGCGCCGCGACGGCCGCCGTGCCCAGTACCAGGGCCACCGCCGCCACGATGATGATCTCCGGCGCCCGGGAGCGCAGCCATGACCCCACCACCGTGCCGAGCGCGTTGCCGGCGCCCGCCGCGACCCCCACTATCCCCAGCGACACGGCCGCGCTCTCGCCGGTCAGCGGGTGCTCGCGGAGCAGGAACGCCAGGAAGAAGATCAGGAAGCCGGAGAGGCAGCGCAGCGCGGCGTTGGCGCCGAGGGCGTGGGTGACGGCGGGCCCGACGGTCCGCAGCCCCGGCCGCTTCGCCCCCTTGCGCAGCGGGCCGTGCAGATGGTCCTCGTCGGCGGCGAGCAGCGCCACGTCCTCGCCCTTGGCCGAGTCGACCTTGGGCGGCAGCGAGAAGGAGAGAAACGTCCCGGCAACGAAGATCACGAAGGCGCCGTAGAGCGGCCACGGGTCGCCGACGGCATGCAGCCCGGCCCCGATCGGGGCGGCCACGCCGGTGGCGAGCAGCCCCGCGAGGGTGACCCGCGAATTCGCCTTCACCAGCGAGAACCGCGGCGGCAGCAACCGGGGGACGACGGCACTGCGCACCACGCCGTACGCCTTCGAGGCGACCAGCACGCCGAGTGCGGCCGGGTACAGCTCCAGGCCGCCGCCGGCCACCGCGCCCGCGATGATCAGCGCGAGCAGCGCCCGCGCGAGCATGGCGCCGGCCATCGCGGCGCGCCGCCCGTGCGGCAGCCGGTCGAGCAGCGGGCCGATGACCGGGGCGAGGACCGTGAAGGGCGCCATCGTGATGGCGAGGTAGAGCGCGACGCGGCCGCGGGCCTCGTCGGTGGGCACGGAGAAGAACACGGTGGAGGCGAGAGCGACGGTGATCATGACATCGCCCGCGCCGTTCACCGCGTGCAGTTCGATCAGTTTCCCCAGCCCGGACTCGCCGGCGCCGTGCGCGTGGGTGGCCTTGCGGATGGAGCGGGCGGTGCCGGTCACCGGGAGGTGCAGGGCACGGCCGACCGAGCGGACGGCACCGCGCATCCGGCCCGCACCGCTACCTACCCCTACGGCGCGTTGGGGTGACCTCGCGGTTGCCACGTGCTTCATAGTGCCCTGAGAGGGCAGTCCCTAGTGCACTTTGTGACCAAGCGAGTCGTGGGGGGAGGGGGGTAGATCTTTTAGGGGCGCGGGGAACTGCGCGATCAGCCCCCACCCACCCGCACCCACCCCACACCCGCCACCGCCCCAAAAAGACATTCCCCGCCCGTGAAAGCCCCTCGCGACACCCCCTCGTCGGCTCTCTCCTGCCCCGCAGGCACGCCGGACTGTCCCCCACCACCGGCGACGGGGTAGCGTGCCTATCTCAGCCATAGCGCAGAATGGATGGCATAGGTGCGCCCGAGCGCGATCGGACGCGGACGTCGATGCGGCCCACAGGTCCGCTCCGTCCGCCCCACCGCCGGAGGCGACCGCACTCGTGAGACGGCGTAGGAGAGAAGCGATACCTGTGAGCGCAGCGACAACGCGAAGCCGCACCCCCGACCGTCTGTGCGCCGAGGCGGTCGACCTCGCCCGTGCCGCCGCCGAGGAGGCGGCCGCACCGGGAGTGGTCGGTGAGCACGCCGGAGCCGTGGCCGAGGGTGATCGCGTGGTCACGCACTTCTTCGAGTGCAAGGAACTCGGCTACCGCGGCTGGCGCTGGGCGGTGACGGTGGCCCGCGCCTCCCGCGCCAAGGTCGTCACCCTGGACGAGGTGGTCCTCCTCCCCGGCCCCGACGCCCTGCTCGCCCCCGAGTGGGTGCCGTGGAGCGAGCGGCTGCGCCCCGGCGACATGGGCCCCGGCGACCTGCTGCCCACCGAGGCCGAGGACCTCCGCCTGGAGCCCGGCTACACCGGCGAGGACGAGCCGGAACCGAGCTCCCCCGTCTCGCAGGAGATGGAGGAACTCGCGGAGGCGGAGGACGCGGAGGTCACCGCGGGCACGCCCGCGCACCTGCCGACGGTCCCCTCCCGCGGCACGATCGCCTCGATCGCCGAGGAACTCGGCATGCGCCGTGCCCGGGTCCTGTCCCGCTACGGCCTGCACATCGCGGCCGACCGCTGGGAGGAGTCGTTCGGCTCCCAGACCCCCATGGCCCAGGCGGCGCCCGCGACCTGCGTGAGCTGCGGCTTCCTCACCCCCATCGGCGGCTCCCTGGGCCAGGCCTTCGGCGTCTGCGCCAACGAGTTCTCCCCGGCCGACGGCCGGGTCGTCTCCCTCTCCTACGGCTGCGGCGGCCACTCGGAGGCCGCGGTCATGCCGAAGACCCCCCAGCCGGCCCCGCCGGTCATCGACGAGACGCGGGTCGACCCCTTCCCGCTCCGGCCCGCCTCCGACTCCGGTTCGGTACCGGCTGCGCAGGACGAGACGTCGGCGGAGCTGGGCCACTCGTAGTCGGCCGCCGGGCGGCCGGGATCCTGCGCGCCACGGCACCACGGGCCCTGCCGGGCCGCGGTGGGCCACGATGGGCCGTCGTTCGGCTGCGGCGCCGTCGTGGCCGGTCGCGCAGTTCCCCGCGCCCCTGACGGGGCGCTTCCCTGAGCCGCGGTGAACATGGTCCGGCGCTCCTGACGGGGTGCTTCCGTGGGCCGCGGTGAACATGGTCCCGCGCTCCTGTCGGGGTGCTTTCGTGAGTCGTGATATCCGGCGCGCGTCCGCGCGGCGGTAGCGCCCCCCGGGCCGCCCCCGGCTGCTGCCGGGCCGGTGGCCGGATCGGCTTCCGCAGGCGCACGTCCGGGCGGGACGGCCGGTGCGGTGCGGGGGTGTGCGGGGCCGCTCGGTGCCGGGGCCGGGGTTCGCTTGCCGGGCGGGTCGGGTTGGCGGGTGGGCGGTACCCCGGCGCGCGGTACCTTCTCCTCACGTCGACGAGGAGAGTGAACGTGAGCAAGTTCGTGCGGCCCGCCGCCGAGGGCGCCGACCCCTTCGGCACCGCCCGCCTGCGCCGCGGTGTCCTCGACGCCTGGGCCACCAGCCCCGCCCGGTTCCGGGAGGACGCCAACGCCGAGGAGGACCTGGTCCTCGGGGGATACCGGGACCGGCTCGTCGTGGAGCTCGCGCAGAACGCCGCCGACGCGGCCGCCCGCGCCGGGGTGCCCGGCCGGCTCCGCCTCACCCTCCGCGACGGCGTCCTGTTCGCCGCCAACACCGGTGCCCCGCTGGACGCGGCCGGTGTCGAGTCGCTCTCCACCCTGCGCGCCTCCGCTAAGCGGGGGGACAGCGACAGCGCCGTCGGACGGTTCGGTGTCGGGTTCGCCGCCGTGCTGGCCGTCACCGACGAGCCCGCGGTCGTCGGGCGGCACGGCGGGGTCCGCTGGTCCCTCGCCGAGGCCCGCGAACTGGCCGAGGAGACCGCCCGGCACAGCCCGGGGCTGGGCGACGAGATCCGTCGGCGGGACGGTCATGTCCCCCTTCTCCGGCTCCCGTTCGCCGCCGAGGGCACCGCCCCGGACCCGTACGACACGGTCGTGATCCTGCCGCTCAGGGACACCGCGGCGGCCGATCTCGCCGAGCGGCTCCTGGACGCCGTGGACGACGCCCTGCTGCTCGCCCTCCCGGGGCTGGAAGAGGTCGTGGTCGAGACCGCCGACACCGTGCGCACCCTGCGCCGCCGGACCGACGGCGCGCTCACCGTCGTCGAGGACTCGCAGGCCGGTACGACCCGTTGGCGTACCGTCTCCGCGCACGGGCCGCTCACCCCCGACCTGCTCGTCGGCCGCCCGGTCGAGGAGCGGCTGCGGCCGCACTGGTCGCTGACCTGGGCGGTGCCCACGGACGGGCAGGGCGCCCCGGACCGGCCGCGCTCCGCGGCCGTCCTGCACGCCCCCACCCCCAGCGACGAGCCGCTCGGCGTGCCCGCCCTGCTCATCGCCTCGTTCCCCCTCGACACCACCCGCCGGCACACCGCCCCCGGCCCGCTCACCGACTTCCTGGTGCAGCGCGCGGCCGACGCGTACGCCGAACTCCTCGCCGACTGGCGGCCGGTGGGGGAGGGCATCATCCACCTGGTGCCCGGCCCGCTCGGCAAGGGCGAACTGGACGGCGCGCTGCGCCAGGCGATCCTGGAGCGGCTGCCGCGCACCGCGTTCCTGCCGCCCGCCGTCGAGCCCGGTGACGACAGCGAGCTTCCGGAGGCGCTGCGGCCGCGCGACGCCGAGATCGTGGAGGGAGCGGGGGCCGACACGGTCCGCGTGCTCGCCGAGGTACTGCCCACCCTCCTGCCCGCCGGTCTCGAACGCCGCGTCGAGCTGCGGACGTTGTCCGTGGCCAGGCTGCCGCTCGCCGACGCCGTCGACCGGCTGGCCGGTCTGGAGAAGGATCCGGACTGGTGGTGGCGGCTCTACGACAGCCTCGCGGGCGTCGACCCGGAGCGGCTCTCCGGCCTGCCGGTGCCGCTCGTGGACGGCAGGACCACCATCGGTCCCCGGCAGGTTCTGCTCCCCACCCCGGACGCGACCGCCATCGACCCCGAGGTGCTCACCCGGCTCGGCCTCAAGGTCGCCCACCAGGACGCCGCCCACCCGCTCCTGGAGAAGCTCGGCGCCCTGCCCGCCTCCCCGCGCGCGGTCCTGACCACCCCGCAGGTGCGGGCCGCGGTCGCCGCCTCGCTCGACGACGAGGGGGGTCTGAACTGGGAGGAGGACACCCTGGACGCCGAGGAGTTGGCGGACGCGGTGCTGGCGCTGGTCCGGGACGCCGGTCTGGAACCCGGTGACGAGCCCTGGCTGGGCGCCCTCGCCCTGCCCGACGAGGACGGCGAGCCGGCCCCGGCCGGTGAACTGGTCTTCCCCGGCAGCGCTTTCGCCCGGGTCATCAGGGAGGACGAACTGGCCTCCGTGGACGCCGAGCTGGCCGAGAAGTGGGGCGAAGGCCCGCTCGCCGCCTGCGGGGTCCTCGCGAACTTCGCGCTCGTCCGCGCCACCGACGTGGTCCTGGACCCGGACGAACTGGAGCCCCGCGAGGGTGACTTCGCGGAGCCGGACGACGCCGGCCTGCTCGACGCCGTGGACGTCTGGTGCGAGGACATCCTCGACCGCTTCCCGGACACCCCGGTGCCGCCGGTCGCCACCGAGCTGATCGCCGTCCGCGACCTCGACCTCGTCGACGAGGACCGCTGGCCCGAGGCCCTCGCGATGCTCGCCCAGCCGCCCCTGCGCGACGCCCTCACCCAGCCGGTCCGCATCCTGCTGCCCGACGGCACGCACGAGGTGGTACGGCCGTACACCGCGTGGTGGCTGCGCGGGCACCCGGTGCTGGACGGCCGCCGTCCCGCCGGCCTGCTGGCCGCGGGCGGCGACCCGCTGCTGCGCGGTCTCTACGAGGAGGCCGACGCGACCGGCTTCGAGGACGAGCAGGTGCTGCGGGCGCTGGGCGTACGGACCTCGGTGGCCGCCCTCCTTGACGAGCCGGGCGGCGCCGCCGAGCTCCTGGACCGCCTCGCCGACCCGGACCGGGGTGTCAGCGGCGCCCAACTGCACGCGCTGTACGGCGCGCTGGCGGATCTGGACCCCGATCAGGTGACGCTCCCCGACGAGTTGCGGGCGGTGACCGACGGCCGGACGGAGGTCGTGGACGCGGCGGACGCGGTGGTCGTCGACTCGCCCGATCTCCTGCCGTTCACGGCCGGTGTGCCGCTGCTGCCGGTACGGCCGTCCCGGGCCGCCGAACTGGCCGAGCTGTTCCAGGTGCGGCGGCTGAGCGAGTCGGTGACGGGGTCGGTCGACTCGGAGGGCACGGAGCACGACGTCCCCGAGCCGGTGCACGTCCTGCTCGGCCCCCGCACCCCGGGGACGTACGTCGAGCACGAGGAGCTGGTGGTCGACGGCGTCGAGATCGACTGGCGCCTCACCGGCGACGGCGTCCTGCACGCCGCCACCCTGGAGGGCGTGGCGGCCGGTCTGGCCTGGGCGGCGGGACAGTGGCCGCGCCGCTTCGAGGTGGCGGCACTGCTGGAGGACCCGTCCCGGACGGAGGAACTGGCGCGGGACCGCTGGTTCGACTGAGCCGCCGTCCGTACCGGCCCTCGACAGTCTCTGCCCACAACTTTCAGGACACGTACAACCTTTGTTCCCCCGCGCGGATCTGAAGAGGGGAGTCATCCAGACTCCCCGATCACTTCCATGCAGGGGAACGCATGCGTATACGCGCCACTGTGGCCGCCGTCTCCGGCGCCCTGGCACTCTCGGCTCTCGCGATACCGGCCGCGCACGCCGCCGGCGGTTCGTCCTTCGGCGCCGACGCGACGAAGCTCTTCGCGGCCGCTCACCCGACGTCCGGCAAGACCGCGTTCAGCGCCGCCACCGCGGCCGACGACGGTCCGTACGCCATGAACGTCACCTTCTCCGACGTCAAGATCGCCAAGGCGGTCACGGTCGGTACGACGGCCCACGTCGCCACGTCGGTCACCTACACGCTCACCCACGGCGCCGATGTCGACATCACCGCCGCGGACTTCTTCTCGGGCGCCTACATCTACAAGGGCTCCTACGACGACCCGGCCAACTTCCTGATCGGCGACGACCCGGCGAAGTGCACGGTCACCTCGGCGACCACCGCCAGCTGCAAGGGGAACATCGACGTCTACCCCGGTGACGGCGAGCTGTTCAACTCCGACGCCGGCCTCTGGCACGCCGGTGCGCTGGCCGTCGCGTACAACGGCCAGGACCCGACCAGCAGCGACTTCGACATCACCAAGATCGGGTACGCCGACCAGGGCGCCCTCGGCAGCACCCAGGTCCAGCGCCTGTCGAAGCTGACGGTCAACGCCGCCCCGGAGCCGGTCAAGAAGGGCAAGACCATCACGGTCACCGGCAAGCTGTCCCGCGCCAACTGGGAGGACGGCAAGTACCACGGCTACACCAACCAGTCCGTGCGGCTGCAGTTCCGCAAGAAGGGCAGCACCACCTACACCAACGTCAAGGGCATCAAGTCGTCCTCGACCGGCACGCTGAAGACGACCACGAAGGCGACGGTGGACGGCTACTACCGCTTCTCCTTCGTCGGTACGTCCACGACCCCCGCGGTCAACGCGACGGGTGACTACGTCGACGTGAAGTAGCCGCACGGAGCAGCACTGGGAGTAATCCCAAGGAGACGTAATCCGGTCGTAAAAGAAATAAAACCTGGCCGGATTACGTCTCGCTCGTACAACCTCACTCACCCCTCGTGGATCTGATCAGCCGAGTCAACAGACTCCCTAGATCACTTGGGCCTCGCGCCCACTTTTCCCACTGGGGAATTCATGCGCATTCGTGCCACTGTGGCCGCCGTCTCCGGCGCCCTGGCCCTCTCCGCGTTCGTCGCGCCGGCCGCGCACGCCGCCGGCAGCTCGCCGGACGTCACCTTCTCCAACATGAAGGTCAACAAGGGCAGCAGCATGGTCGTCGGCACGGCCAAGGCGTCCTTCTCGGTCACGTACACCGTCACGCACGCGGCGAGCC
Organism: Streptomyces fuscichromogenes; assembly: GCF_014645815.1. GTDB lineage: Bacteria > Actinomycetota > Actinomycetes > Streptomycetales > Streptomycetaceae > Streptomyces > Streptomyces fuscichromogenes. The sequence goes on from NZ_BMML01000009.1 coordinate 22,890, forward strand.
TGCCCGCCAGCGACTTCGCCACCGGTCCGGTCATCTACCGCGGCAGCTCCGTGACGTCGCCCACCGACCTCTTCGCCAGCGACGACCCGGGCACCTGCACCGCCGCTTCCTCGACCGTCCTGAACTGCAAGGCCACCCTCGCCTTCACGGTCGGCGGGGACTCCGACCTGGACAACTCCGAGGCGGGCTCCTGGTCGGTCGGCGGTGTCGCCGCCGACGCGGACAGCAACGTGAAGTGGGTCGGCGGCCTCGGCACCACCAAGGTCCTGCGCGCCGCGAAGCTGACCGCCGACGCCACCCCCGAGCCGGTCAAGAAGGGCAAGACCATCACGGTCACCGGCTCCCTGACCCGCGCCAACTGGGACACCCACAAGTACGGCGCCTACACCGGCCAGTCGGTCAAGCTCCAGTTCCGCAAGAAGAGCGCCACCACCTACACCACGCTGAAGACCGTCAAGTCGTCGTCCACGGGCGCCCTGAAGACCACGACCACCGCGACGGCCGACGGCTACTACCGCTACTCCTTCGCGGGCACCTCGACGACCGCGGCGGTCAGCGCCACGGGCGACTACGTCGACGTGCAGTAGGACAGCGCCCCGTCAGGGGCGCGGGGAACTGCGCGATCAACCCCACCGGGCCGCGCGGTTCCCCGCCACCGCATCACACGGGATACCGCCGCTCCACCCACTTCCAGAGGAACTCCAGCACCGCCGACCCCACCACGGCCACGCCGACGGCGGTCCACGGCATCGCCGCCCCCACCAGCTTCAACGCGAAGAAGCTCTGCAGCGCGGGCACCACGAGCACGAACACGAAGGCCACGCCCATCGAGGCCACCAGGGCCACCCGCCACCACGTGTACGGGCGGGCGATGATCGCCAGCACCCACATCGAGACCAGGAACAGGGTCAGGGTCGCGGCACTGGTCTCGGCGTCCAGGGACCCCGTGCCCGTGTAGTAGTGCCGGGCGATCAGATACGTCACGAAGGTCGCGACACCGGCCACCACGCCGCCCGGGACCGAGTAGCGCATCACCCGGCGGACGAAGTGCGGCCGCGCCCGTTCCGTGTTCGGCGCCAGGGCCAGGAAGAAGGCCGGGATGCCGATGGTCAGGGTGGAGAGCAGGGTCAGATGCCTCGGCAGGAAGGGGTACTCGACCCGCCAGCAGACCACGAGCACCGCGAGCAGCACCGAGTACACCGTCTTGACCAGGAACAGCGTGGCGACCCGGGTGATGTTGCCGATCACCCGCCGGCCCTCGGCCACCACCGAGGGCAGTGTGGCGAAGCTGTTGTCGAGCAGGACGATCTGGGCGACCGCCCGGGTGGCCTCGGAGCCCGAGCCCATCGCGACCCCGATGTCGGCGTCCTTGAGGGCGAGCACGTCGTTCACGCCGTCGCCGGTCATCGCCACCGTGTGCCCGTGCGCCTGCAACGCCCCCACCATGTCCCGCTTCTGCTGCGGGGTGACCCGTCCGAAGACGGTGCCCGAGTCGAGGGCCTCGGCCATCTCGCCGGGCTCGGCGGGCAGGTGGCGCGCGTCCACCGTCGTACCGCTGAGGCCGAGCTTGGCCGCCACCGCCCCGACCGAGACCGCGTTGTCGCCGGAGATGACCTTCGCGCGGACGTCCTGGTCGGCGAAGTAGCGAAGGGTGTCGGCGGCGTCCGGGCGGAGCCGCTGCTCCAGGACCACCAGCGCGGTGGGGCGGGCGCCCTCGGCCACCTTCCCGTGGTCGAGGTCCCGGGCGGCGCGGGCGAGCAGCAGCACCCGCAGCCCCTCCTCGTTGAGGCGCGCGGTTTCGGCCAGCGCCGGGTCGTCGGCGCCGAGGAGCACGTCCGGCGCCCCCAGCAGCCAGGTGCTCAGCTCCCCGTCGCCCTCGCTGAAGGTCGCCCCGCTGTACTTGCGGGCGGAGGAGAAGGGCAGCGACTCCACGCACCGCCAGTCCTCGCTGTCCGGGTAGGCGTCGATGATCGCCTGGAGGGAGGCGTTGGGGCGCGGGTCCGACTCGCCGAGCGAGCCCAGCACCTTCCTTATGTACGTCTCGTCGACCCCGTCCAGCGCCCGCAGCTCGGTGACGTCCATGCCGCCCTCGGTGAGGGTGCCGGTCTTGTCGAGGCAGACGGTGTCGATCCGGGCGAGGCCCTCGATCGCGGGGAGCTCCTGGACCAGGCACTGCCGGCGGCCCAGCCGGATCACGCCGATCGCGAAGGCGACGGAGGTGAGCAGGACCAGGCCCTCGGGGACCATCGGGACGATGCCGCCGACCGTGCGGGCGACGGCGTCCTTGAGGCCGTTGTTCTTCACGACCAGCTGGGTGACGACCAGGCCGATCGCGGCCGGGACCATCATCCACGTCACGTACTTGAGGATGGTCGAGATACCGGAGCGCAGCTCGGAGTGGACGAGCGTGAAGCGGGACGCCTCCTCGGCGAGCTGGGCCGCGTACGCCTCCCGGCCGACCTTGGTCGCCGCGAACGCGCCACCGCCGGCCACCACGAAGGAGCCCGACATCACCGGGTCGCCGCGGCGTTTGACGACCGGGTCGGCCTCGCCGGTGAGCAGCGACTCGTCGATCTCCAGCCCGTCGGCCTCGGCGCACACCCCGTCCACGACGATCTTGTCGCCGGGGCCGATCTCTATCAGGTCACCGAGCACGATCGCGTTCGTGGCCACTTCGACGGCGGCCCCGTCCCGGCGCACGGTGGGCCGCGTCTCGCCGATCACCGCGAGCGAGTCCAGGGTCTGCTTCGCCCGCCACTCCTGCACGATGCCGATGCCCGTGTTGGCGAGGATCACGAAGCCGAAGAGGCTGTCCTGGATCGGCGCCACGACCAGCATGATCAGCCACAGCACACCGATGATCGCGTTGAACCGGGTGAAGACGTTCGCGCGCACGATCTCGCCGAAGGAGCGGCTGCTGCGTACCGGTACGTCGTTCACCTGGCCGCGTGCGACCCGCTCCGCGACCTCGGCGGCGGTCAGCCCGGTCGGCCTGACCGCCGCCGGCAGCGGTACGGGATGCACGGGGTCGAGCTCGGCGCCCGCGTCTATGTGCTGCATGCCTTCGACGGTACGTGCGGATTTGCGCGCTCACCTGCCGAGTGCCCGGAAGATCCGACCGTGGGAGGAGCGAAGTCGTGCGCAGGTTGTAGACGCCGACATTCCCTGCCCAGTCGACGGAAACGAAGCCGGCGCCCCGTAAGGGGCGCGGGGAACTGCGCGACCAGCCACGACGGCGCCGCAGTCGGCAGATCGCGGCACCTTCGGCGGAGCGCCCGGCCCGTCCGGCCGGCCTCGCGGTGACTGCCTACTCGGCCGCCGCGAGATGCGCCTTGATCGCCGCGTCCCGGCGCCGCACGTAGTACACGCCGATCAGGCCGAGGCCGCCGCCGGCCAGGCAGGTCCAGATCCACCAGGTGTGGCCGTGGTCGGAGTACCAGCCGTAGAAGGGGAGCTGGGCCAGGAAGAGGACGAACCAGATGATCGTGCCGCCGATGATCGTCGGGACGACAGGGCCCTCAAGGGGCTCGGGTGCCTCGTGCTGGGGGGTCCACTTCGCCATGGCGCTCAGCTTACGCACCTGTGGGGTCTACGCGCGGAGATAGCGAAGTGGACATCATACGTTCATACTGAAACCGTTTGTGTTTGACCACTTCTGATCGTAGGAACATCCAATGTCGACCCCGGCTTCCACTCAGGCCCCCGCCCCCGAACAGCCGGGTGCGACCCCCGCGTACGGTGCGCTGGACCGTTACTTCAAGATCTCCGAGCGGGGCAGCACCCTCGCCCGCGAGGTGCGTGGCGGCTTCGCCACGTTCTTTGCGATGGCGTACATCATCGTGCTGAACCCGATCATCCTCGGCAGCGCGAAGGACATGTACGGCCACCAGCTCGACCACGGTCAGCTGGTCACCGCCACCGTCATCACCGCCGCGTTCACGACGCTGCTCATGGGTGTCATCGGCAACGTCCCGATCGCCCTCGCCGCCGGACTCGGCGTGAACTCCGTCGTCGCGCTCCAGCTGGCCCCCCGGATGTCCTGGCCGGACGCCATGGGCATGGTGGTGCTGGCCGGCATCGTCGTGATGCTGCTGGTCGCCAGCGGTCTGCGGGAGCGCGTGATGAACGCGGTGCCCTACAGCCTGCGCAAGGCGATCTCGATCGGTATCGGCCTGTTCATCATGCTGATCGGTCTCGTCGACTCCGGCTTCGTCACCCGCATCCCGGACGCCGCCCAGACCACCGTCCCGCTCCAGCTCGGCACCGACGGTCACCTCAACGGCTGGCCGGTCCTGGTCTTCGTCCTCGGCACGCTGCTGACCCTGGCGCTGATCGTCCGCAAGGTCTCCGGCGCGATCCTGATCTCGATCGTCGCGATGACCGTGCTGGCGCTGGTCATCAACGCCGTCGCGCACGTGACGACCTGGGGCCTGACCGTCCCGACGTGGCCCGGCAACCCCGTCGCCACCCCGGACTTCGGCCTGCTCGGCAAGGTCAGCCTCTTCGGCGGCTTCGGCAAGGTCGGCCTGCTGACCGGCATCCTCTTCGTCTTCACCGTCCTGCTGTCCTGCTTCTTCGACGCCATGGGCACGATCATGGGTGTCAGCGACGAGGCCAAGCTGACCGACGCCCAGGGCTACATGCCGGGCATCAACAAGGTGCTGTTCATCGACGGTGTCGCGGTCGCCGCCGGCGGTGCCAGCTCGTCCTCCGCCACCACCTGCTTCGTGGAGTCGACGGCCGGCGTCGGCGAGGGCGCCCGCACCGGCTTCGCCAACGTCGTCACCGGCGGGCTGTTCGCCGTGGCGCTGTTCCTGACCCCGGTCGCCACCATGGTCCCCTCGCAGGCGGCCACCCCGGCGCTGCTCGCGGTCGGCTTCCTGATCCTGGCCGGCTCGGTCAAGGAGATCGACTGGGCCGACTACACCCTCGCGATCCCGGCCTTCGTGACCATGGTGATGATGCCGTTCACCTACTCGATCACGAACGGCATCGGGATGGGCTTCATCACCTTCGTGGTGCTCCGTCTGGCCGCCGGCCGGTCCAAGGAGATCCCGGCCGCGATGTACGTGGTCTCGGCGGTGTTCGCTTTCTACTACCTGATGCCGGCCCTCGGCCTCACGTGACCTCCCCGGGTCAGGTGGCTTTCACCTGGTCGCCGTAGAACCTCTCCGTCTCCTCGACGGCGGCCGAGAACCGCTCGTCGAAGTCGTCCCGAATGAGCGTCCGGACCACGTAGTCCTGGACGCTCATTCCTCTTTTCGCCGCATGACGCCGGAGCCGGTCGAGCAGCTCCTTGTCTATCCGCAGACTGAGCACACTGGTCCCCATGGATACGAGGGCGCCACATCCGCGCGCCCGATGCGTCACTTTCCGGATCTGACTCACTCGTACGAGTGACGAGGTGATTCAGTGGCCGAGGTCACGGGCATATCGGCGCGTTCGAGTGGTCCTTAGGCAGAGTAATGAGTTACTCTAAAGAACATGCCGGACCTTACCCATGGCGACGACGCGGCCGCCGTGAACTCCCTCCGCTCCGCCGTGATGCGACTCTCGCGACGGCTCAAGCACCAGCGGGTCGACGAGTCACTGAGCCCCACCGAGATGTCGGTGCTGGGCACCCTCTCCAACTGCGGCCAGGCCACCCCCGGTGAGCTGGCCCGCAAGGAGCACGTCCAGCCGCCCTCGATGACCCGCATCGTGGCGCTGCTGGAGGCCAAGGGGCTGGTCCGGCTGGAGCCGCATCCGGAGGACCGCCGCCAGAAGGTCGTCACCCGGACCGAACAGGCCGAGGCGATGCTCGAGGAGAGCCGCGCCAAGCGCAACGCGTTCCTGGCCGGCCTGGTCGACGGCCTCGACGAGGACGAGTGGGCGAAACTCCGTGCCGCCGCCCCCGTGCTGGAGAAGCTCGCACACCTGTGATTCCCCGATAGAAGGAGGAGGCGAATCCGTTTGAGTACGGGACCCGGAACACCTTCCGCCCCCGCACCGACCGCCCCTACTACCCCCACAGCCCACAGGTCCTCGATGTTCAGCTCGCTGAAGGTCAGGAACTACCGGCTGTTCTTCGCCGGCCAGGTCGTCTCGAACATCGGCACCTGGATGCAGCGCATCGCGCAGGACTGGCTGGTCCTGAGCCTCACCGGCTCCGCGACCGCCGTCGGTGTCACCACCGCCCTCCAGTTCCTGCCGATGCTGCTCTTCGGCCTCTACGGCGGCGTCCTGGTCGACCGCCTGAACAAGCGGCGGGCCCTTCTCGTCACCCAGACCTCGATGGCCCTCACCGGCATCGCGCTCGCGCTGCTGACCCTCTCCGGCCATGTCCAGGTCTGGCACGTCTACCTCGCCGCCTTCGTCGTCGGCCTCGCCACGGTCGTCGACAACCCGGCCCGCCAGTCCTTCGTCTCCGAGATGGTCGGCCCGGACCAGCTGCAGAACGCGGTCAGCCTGAACTCCGCCAACTTCCAGTCCGCCCGCCTGGTCGGCCCGGCCGTCGCCGGCCTCATGATCACCGGCGTGGGCACCGGCTGGGCGTTCCTCTTCAACGGCCTGTCCTTCGTCGCCCCCCTCGTCGGCCTGCTGCTGATGCGCGCCCGTGAGCTGCACGTCGTGCGGCGCGCGCCGCGAGGCAAGGGGCAGCTGCGGGAGGGCCTGCGCTATGTCGCCGGGCGCCCGGACCTGACCTGGACCATCATCCTGATCGGGTTCATCGGTACCTTCGGCTTCAACTTCCCCGTCTACCTCTCCGCCTTCGCGGACGACGTCTTCCACGCGGGAGCCGGCTCCTACAGCCTCTTCAACACCCTGATGGCGGTCGGCTCGCTGGCCGGCGCCCTGCTCGCGGCCAGACGCGGCACGGCCAGGCTGCGGGTGATGCTCGCGGCGGCGGTGGCCTTCGGCGGGCTGGAGCTGGTGGCCGCGGCCGCCCCGTCCCTCTGGCTGTTCTCCCTGCTCATGGTCCCCATAGGCATGTTCGGCATGACGGTCAACGTCACGGCCAACACCACCGTCCAGATGGGCACCGACCCGGCCATGCGGGGCCGGGTGATGTCCCTGTACATGATGGTGTTCATGGGCGGCTCGCCCATCGGCGCACCGATAGCCGGCTGGATCACGGACGCGTACGGCGTCCGGGCGGGCCTGGCGGTGGGCGGCGCCGTCGCGGCCGCGGCCGCCGTGGTGATCGGCCTGGTCCTGGCCCGGGTCGGCAACCTCCGGCTGTCGGTCGGCTGGCACGGCGGCCACCCGCGGGTGCGGTTCGTGCCGAGAGAGCCGGCGGAGCAGCAGGAACAGCTGGCACCGGTGGCGTGAGAGCCGCCCGGGACAGACACGGACAGGTACCGGCCCGGAGGCGGACTTACAGCCTCCGGGCCAGTACCTGTCCGGGCCAGCTGTCGTCGCCCGCGACGGCGACGGTGAAGGCCTCGGTCGGGACGAAGCCGTTGTTCTCGTAGAAGGCGACCAGCTTGCGGTCGTCGCCCGCGTAGCAGTCGACACGGAGCAGGGAGACCCCGGCCCGGCAGGTCTCCGCGGCCGCGTGGGCGAGCAGCGCGGCGCCGGTTCCGGTGCCCTTGAACCGGCGGTCCGAGGCCAGGATGTGGATGTACCGCTCGGGCTCGGCGGCGGGTGCCAGGTAGGAGCCCGGCGCGTCGGTGAGGGTGAGGGTGGCGGCCGGCACACCGTCGTACTCGGCGATGTACGGGCTGCCCTCGGCGAAGTACCGGTCGATCATCTCCACGGCCCGCGGATTCGCCGACCAGGGTGTGGTCCCCCACTGCCGGGTCCGGCCCTGGGACACCAGCCACTCCACGGCGCTGTCGAACATCCCGAGGACCACCGGGATGTCGTCGGCGCGGCCGTCCCGGATCCTGATCTTCCCGCTGCCCGCCATGCTGTCCATGCTGTCCATGCGCTCCATCCAGCGATTCACGTCGTCGTGCGTGCCGCGCGCAACCGGTTTTTTGGCAGGGTTGCCCCATGAGACTCTTCGCAGCCGTGCTGCCCCCGCCGGAGGTGGCCGCGGAACTCGGTGCCGAGATCGACAGGCTGAAGCGGCTGCCGGGTGCGGAGGCGCTGCGCTGGACCGGCCGGCCCGGCTGGCACTACACGCTCGCGTTCTACGGCGAGGTCGAGGACGACGTCGTACCGGACCTGTCGGAGCGCCTGGGCCGGGCGGCCCGCCGCACCCCGCCGTTCGCGCTGGCCGTCACGGGCGGCGGGCAGTTCGGACACGGCAGGGCCCTGTGGGCGGGCGCCGACGGAGACCTGGACACCCTGCGCCTGCTGGCCGGCCGTGCGGAGGCGGCGGCCCGGAAGGCGGGCCTGCCGATGGCGGAGCACCGCCGCTACAAGGCTCATCTGACGGTGGCCCGGAGCCGGGACGCGACGGAGGTACGGCCGTACCTCGCGCTGCTCGCGGAGTTCGCGAGCCGGACCTGGACGGTCGGGGAGCTGGCGCTGGTGCGGAGCAGTCTGCCGGTGTCCGGGGTGCCGGGGGAGCAGCCGCGGTACGAGGTGGTCGGCCGCTGGGGGCTGGGGGCGGCCGGTTAGGCTCGGTGCCGTGGACCCGAAGACCCGGAACCGGATCATGGCCGGTGCGCTTGTGTTGTTGTTCGTGGTGGTTGCCGTGGCCTCTGCGATGAGGTGAGGACCGGCGGACCGGGGAACTGCGGCCGGTTTTCGGCCGCGAGCGGCCGATGGCTGGTCGCGCAGTTCCCCGCGCCCCTGTGGGGCGCCGGTCCTGAGGTCGGCTACCAGGCGAAGGCCTCCGGCGACGGGCCCGGGCCCGGGAAGATCTCGTCCAGGCCGGTCAGCAGCTCGTCGCTCAGCTCCAGTTCCACGGCCCGCAGCGCCGAGTCGAGCTGTTCGGCGGTGCGCGGGCCGACGATCGGGCCGGTGACCCCGGGACGGGTGAGCAGCCAGGCCAGGGCGGCCTCGCCGGGCTCCACGCCGTGCTTGTCCAGGAGGTCCTCGTAGGCCTGGATCTGGGCGCGGATGGTGGTGTTGGCGAGGGAGTCGGCGGCCCGGCCACCGGCCCGGCGCCCGCCCTCGACCTCCTTCTTGATCACACCGCCGAGCAGTCCGCCATGCAGCGGCGACCAGGGGATGACCCCGAGGCCGTACTCCTGCGCGGCCGGGATGACCTCCATCTCGGCACGGCGCTCGGCGAGGTTGTAGAGGCACTGCTCGCTGACCAGCCCGATGGTCCCGCCGCGCCGGGCGGCGATCTCGTTGGCCTGGGCGATCTTGTACCCGGGGAAGTTCGAGGAGCCGACGTAGAGGATCTTCCCCTGCGTGACGAGGGTGTCGATCGCCTGCCAGATCTCCTCGAAGGGAGTCCGCCGGTCGACGTGGTGGAACTGGTAGACGTCGATGTAGTCGGTCTGCAGCCGCTTGAGGCTGGCGTCGACCGCGCGCCGGATGTTCAGCGCGGAGAGCTTGTCGTGGTTGGGCCAGGCGTCGCCGTCGGCGGCCATGTTGCCGTACACCTTGGTGGCGAGGACCGTCCTGTCGCGGCGGCCGTCGCCCTTGGCGAACCAGTTGCCGATGATCTCCTCGGTACGGCCCTTGTTCTCACCCCACCCGTACACGTTGGCGGTGTCGAAGAAGTTGATGCCGGCGTCGAGGGCCGCGTCCATGATCGAGTGGCTGTCGGCCTCGTCGGTCTGCGGGCCGAAGTTCATGGTGCCGAGGACGAGTCGGCTGACCTTGAGTCCGGTACGTCCGAGCTGCGTGTACTTCATGGTCACCCAGCCAACGGCGTGGAGTGCGCTCTAGGCAAGGGCTTCGGGCCGGTTGGCCGGGAGAGCTAGTCGGTCGGGAACTTGTCGGTCTTGAGGACGAGGCCGACCACCGTGCCGGTCAGATCGATGTCGGTGCCGAAGTCCACCCGCGTCGGTTCGTCGTAGTCGCCGTCCTTGGGGGCGGTGTAGACGTGGCAGCGTCCCTGGTAGGGGTCGGCGACGACATAGACGGGGACCTCGGCCTCCGCGTACGCGGTTCGCTTCGGGCCGTAGTCGTTGGCGGCCGTGCCCTTGGAGATCACCTCGGCGACGAACTGGACGTCCTGGTAGCGCCAGTGACCCGTGTCGTCGGGCTTGGCCGAGTCCTTGAGCAGGGCGATGTCCGGGCAGAAGCCGTTCTCGAAGCCGGGGAAATCGACACGGACGTCGCTGAAGACCAGGACATCCTCCCCGAACCTGTCTTCCAAGGCCCGCAGGATCTGGCGGATGATCTGCCAATGCGTGTTCCGCTGCGGCACCATGAATACGTTGCCCCCGACGACCTCGACCCTGAATCCTTCGGGGACGGGCATCCGCTCAAGGCGCTCGAACCACTCGTCCAGGCGCTTGGTGTTGGCGTCGGCCATCTCGATCCTGTCCTCCAGGACGGTCATCGTGGCGCTCCTCCCCGGCCGTCCTCCACACGAGTGCGGCCGCGCGGTTCAACGATACGTACGGTGACCGGGCAACGGCGGAATTCGGTCAGTCCGTTCCAGGCTCGTATTCCTGGCCGATTCCCCACCCCTGCCACATCGCCTCCGCGAACGCCTCCGCGATCCGGTGCTCGCCGTTCGCGTTCGGGTGGGTGCCGTCGTAGGTGTCCGTGTGGATGTCGTACGACTCCGGCGGCGAGGCCATGAGGATCGGGGAGCGGGGCTCGTCCAGATCGGCCGCGGCCTTCGCCAGCAGCTCGTTGAAGAGGGACACCTGCTCCGCGAACGGGCCGTCCGAGGTGGCGCGGATGTTCGGGATCACCGGCAGCAGCACCATGCGGACGCCGGGCCTGGCCGCCCGCGCGTTCGCGACGAAGGCCCGTGCGTTCGCCGCCGTCTGCTCCGCGTTCGTGTAGAAACCCAGGTCGATCAGACCGAGGGAGACGAGCAGGACGTCGGCGCGGCAGGAGCGCACCGCCTCCCCGATCAGCGGCGCCATGTGCAGCCAGCCCTCGCCCCAGCCGGCCAGGTGGGCGCGCGGGAAGCCGGGGTCGGCGTAGCCGTACGAGACGGGCGCCTCGGCGAGCTTGTCGTACAGCGTCTCGCGGGGCCCGACCAGGGTGAACGGGCCGCCGTACGTCTCGCACAGGTGCTGCCACATGCGGTACCGCCAGGTGTGTTCGCCCGTGCTGCCGATGGTCATCGAGTCCCCGACGGGCATGAACCTGAGCATCCGCTCATGATGGACGATCAGGAGGTGGACTGGGGTCCGGTGTGAGGACCGCCACGTCCCCCCGCGCCCGGACACAGCGCGGGATGGCAGGCTTGTGCCCATGCGTCCACGATCGCTCGCCCTGCTCGCCGGGATCCTGCTCACGGGGGCGCTGGCCTCCGCGCCCGCCACCTCCGCCTCCGCCGCCGACGGCACCGGCACCGGCGCCGGCGACAAGGGGTTCACGATCACGGACCCGCGCATCACCGAGTCCAGCGGTCTCGCCGCCTCCCACCTGCACCCCGGCATCTACTGGACGCACAACGACAGCGGCGACGGCCCGTACGTCTACGCCGTCGACAGCGCCACCGGGAAGACCGTCGCGAGGATCACGCTCAGCGGTGTCGGAACACCCCGTGACGTCGAGGCCATCTCCATCGGCCCCGACAACCAGATCTACGTCGGCGACATCGGGGACAACCTCGACGGCAGCTGGCCCTACGTCTGGATCTACCGGCTGCCCGAGCCGAAGAAGCTGGTCGACCAGACCGTCCGGGCCACCCAGTACGTCGTGAAGTACTCGAACGGCGCGCGGAACGCCGAGTCGCTGATCGTCCACCCGAAGACCGGGCGGGTGTACATCATCGACAAGAAGGAGAACGGCGGCCATCTGTACGAGGGTCCGGCGACCCTCTCCGCCTCCGGTACCAACATCTTCAAGCCGGTCGCCGCCGTCGACCTCTGGGCCACCGACGCGGCCTTCTCGCCCGACGGCAAGCAACTCGCCGTGCGCGGCTACTTCGGCGGCATCTACTACGACTGGAACGGCGGCGACATCAAGCGCGAGGGGCGGCTCGACGTGCCGCTGCAGAAGCAGGGCGAGTCGGTCAGCTACTCCGCCGACGGCACCAGGCTGATGTACGGGAGCGAGGGGACCGACAGCCCCGTGCAGGCCGAGGACGTGCCGGGCGGGTCGGACAAGGCGTCGCCGTCCTCGGGCGGCGGGAGTTCGGCGGCCGGCAAGGACAGCGGCGGGTTCGCGGGCGGCGGGGCCAAGGCCGGTGCCGTCGCGGTCGGGGTCGCCGTGCTCGCCCTCTTCGGGCTGCGACGGCTGCGCCGACCCTCCGCGCGCCGGCACTGACGCGGCCCCGCGTCGCCCCAGGCCGCCCCGCGTCGCCCCGCGTCGCCCCGCGTCACCCTTACGGGTCACCGGCGAGGCGGGCGTACCCGGGTCCGGGCAGGCTGGGAAGCGTCCCGCGGGACGGAGGCACCGACAGAGCACCGGGTCCCGCCTCACGGAATGGGAGCACCCATGCGCCGCACCGCCCTACGCCTGGCCGGGAACGTCTGCCTGCTCACGGCCGCCCTCGGCCTGACCGTCCCGGTGGCCGCCGGCACCGCCACCGCCGAGCCCGCCTGGACGGACCGGGCGGCGGCCACCGTCCTTCCGCAGTTCCGCTCGGTCAGGCTGCCGATCAGCGGCACCTTCACCGGACCGAGTGAGCAGATCGCGCTCACGGGCACCCTCGACGTCTCCGTCATCACCCTCCCGAACGCCGCGGGCGGCGGCACCGCCCAGATCATCAGCAGCCTGGACGACACCTCCGGTACCGGTGCCACCAGCGGCGGGAGGTACGACCTCGTCGGCGCGCACCGGGACGACCTGCCCTTCTCGGCGGCGGCCACCACGACGCTCAAGGTCAGACCGGCCTTCCTGCTGATCTCTCCCGTCGTGCCGCCCAACCCGGTCGTGCCGCCGAACCCGGTCCAGCCGGTCACGGTCTCGGTCACCGTCGGCAGCACCGGTGTGATCGGCGCGATCACCGCCACGGTCGGCACCCCCGCGCCCTGACACGCCGTCACCTGCATGGTCGACCGCGGTGCCGGAAATGTAGCGATATGTGGATCGGTGGCGGCAGGCTGTTCCCGATCGCACCGCGACCGCCGAAGGAGCCCTGACATGTCCGACGTGCCCGCCGACCTCCGTTACACCGACGAACACGAGTGGATCCGTACCGGTACCGACGGCACCGCGACCGTCGGTATCACCGACCACGCCCAGAAGGCGCTCGGTGACATCGTCTTCTTCGAGCTGCCCGCGGTCGGCAGGAAGGTCGAGGCCGGGGAATCCGTCGGGGTCGTGGAGTCGGTGAAGGCGGCGTCCGACCTGTTCAGCCCGCTCGCCGGGGAGATCGTCGAGGCCAACTCCGACCTCGTCGACGAGCCCGAGTCGGTCAACGACATGCCGTACGAGATGTGGCTGTTCAGGATCAGGACCAAGAACGGGGTGTCCTCCAACGGGCTGCTGGACGCCAAGGCGTACCGGAAGCTCATCGGGGAGTGACGGCACCGGGGCGCCCGCGGTGGTCCGCCGGGCGCCCCTCGGTGTGCCCGGCGCTCAGCGACGTACCGGCCTGATGCTGTGCCGGCGGCGTGGCTTGGGGGCGTCCAGCAGGGTGACGCCGTTGTAGACGCGGCTCCGGATGGCGAGCGCGGGGGTGACGGCGAACGTGACGAAGATCGAGACGACGCTGACGGGGAACAGGGTCGGCAGCGACTGGCCCTCGGGCAGGGTCTTGCCGCCCTCGTGCACGGCGTAGGCGAAGGCGGCGAAGAAGACGATCGCGCAGAGGGCGGCCAGGACGCCGAAGACGACCCTGGTCCGGCGGGTGCGCGCCTCGGTGCGGACCTCGGCCAGCAGGGACGCGTCGCAGACGGGGCAGTTGAGCTCCACGGTCTGCTTGCCCGACTGCGGGCGGCGTACCCGGAAGATGCCGTCCTTCCAGGTGATGCGGCGGGTTCGGACGAGGAAGCCGGTGACCTTGTCACTGAGGATGTGACGCACCCCAACCTCGACGGTGCCCGGTATCGGTCTGTTCATGTGCGCGTGGATCTCCTTCGTCGCATGGGGCACACAGTGTCCGGTGTGCGACGAAGGAGAACTCAACGACACGCGGAAGGCTTTGCCTTGATCATGCCTTCCGGGCAAACCAGCAACTTTTGACGGGAGTTGCCGTACCGCTAGAGCTTCTCGATCACGTAGTCGATGCACTTCGTCAGCGCCTCGACGTCCGCCGGGTCGATCGCCGGGAACATCGCGACGCGCAGCTGGTTGCGGCCGAGCTTGCGGTAGGGCTCGGTGTCGACGATGCCGTTGGCGCGCAGCACCTTGGCGACGGCGGCCGCGTCGATCTCGTCGGCGAAGTCGATCGTGCCGATGACCTGCGAGCGCTTGGCCGGGTCGGAGACGAACGGGGCGGCGTACTTGCTCTCCTCGGCCCAGGTGTAGAGGCGGGTCGAGGAGTCCTTCGTGCGGCCGGTGGAGAAGGCCAGACCGCCCTGGCCGTTCAGCCACTCCAGCTGCTGGTTGAGCAGGAAGAGGGTGGCGAGGGCCGGGGTGTTGTACGTCTGGTTCTTGCGGGAGTTGTCGATCGCCGTGGGGAGGCTGAAGAACTCCGGGACGTGCCGGCCGGACGCGTGGACGCGCTCGGCGCGCTCGATCGCGGCCGGCGAGAAGACGCCGATCCACAGGCCGCCGTCGGAGGCGAAGGACTTCTGCGGGGCGAAGTAGTAGACGTCGGTCTCGGCGATGTCGACCGGGAGGCCGCCGGCACCGCTGGTCGCGTCCACGAGCACCAGCGCGCCCTCGTCGGCGCCCGCGACCCGCTTGATCGGCATGGCGACACCGGTCGAGGTCTCGTTGTGGGTGAGGGCGTACACGTCGACGCCGGCCTCGGCCCGCGGCTCCGGGTGGGTGCCCGGGTCGGAGGCGATGACGGTGGGCTCGGCCAGCCAGGGGGCGAGCTTGGCCGCCTTGGCGAACTTGGACGAGAACTCGCCGAAGTTCAGGTGCTGGGACCTGGCGTCGATCAGGCCGTGCGTGGCGACGTCCCAGAAGGCGGTGGAGCCGCCGTTGCCGAGGACGACCTCGTAGCCGTCCGGGAGCGAGAAGAGGGAGCTGATGCCCTCGCGGACCTGGCCGACCAGGTTCTTGACCGGGGCCTGGCGGTGGGAGGTGCCGAGCAGGGACGTACCGGTGGCGGCCAGCGCGTCCAGCGCCTCCACCCGCACCTTGGAGGGACCCGCGCCGAACCGACCGTCCGCGGGCTTGATGTCAGCAGGAATCTGGATGTCAGCCACGAGTCGGAGGGTAGCCGTTGGGCGAAACGGGACGGAACCGTGTCCGTTCGATGAGACGAGATCGCCAAGCCCTGGACTTGTGGGGTTGTACGACGATATTGGCGTGGCTGTGGAAAAGGTGCGGTGACTGTACGTGATCGGATGCATCCTGGACGCATGACGGATCTGGCGGGACTCGAGACGGAACTGCGGGGTGCGGTCCGGGGTGAGGTCGGCTTCGACGTCACGTCCCGGGCGCTGTTCACCATGGACGCGTCCAACTACCGACGGGTCCCGGTGGGGGTGGTGGCCCTCCGGGACGCGGACGACGTGGCGGCCGTGCTGGAGGTGTGCCGGACCCGCGGGGTCCCGGTGGTGGCGCGCGGCGGCGGCACCTCGATCGCGGGACAGGCGACGGGCACCGGCGTGGTGCTGGACTTCACCCGGCACCTGAACCGGCTGGTCGACCTGGACCCCGCCACCCGTACGGCCGTCGTCCAGCCGGGGCTGGTCCTGGACCGGCTCCAGGAGGCGGCCGCCCCTCACGGCCTGCGCTTCGGCCCCGACCCCTCCACCCACGGCCGCTGCACGCTCGGCGGAATGATCGGCAACAACTCCTGCGGCTCGCACAGCGTGGCCTGGGGGACCACCGCGGACAACGTGCGCGGACTGGACGTGATCACCGCGCGGGGGCGGCGGCTGCGGCTGGGGCAGGACTGGGCCGGGGCCCCGGAGGGGCTGCGCGAGCTGGTGACGGGCGACCTGGCCCGGCTGCGCACCGGCTTCCCGGAGCTGCCGCGCCGGATCTCCGGGTACGCGCTGGACGCCCTGCTGCCCGAGAAGGACGCCGACGTCGCCCGCTCCTTCTGCGGCAGCGAGGGCACCCTGGGCATCCTCACCGAGGCGACCGTACGGCTCGTCGAGTCGCCCCCGGCGCGTGCCCTGGCGGTGCTGGGTTATGCCGACGAGAGCGCGGCGGCGGAGGCCGCGGCCGGACTGCTCGCCCTCGCGCCGCTGACGGTGGAGGGCATGGCGGCCGACCTGGTGCCCTCCCCGGCCGGACTCCCGCGCGGCGGCGCCTGGCTGTTCGTCGAGACGGGCGGCGGGACGGCGGCGGAGGCACGCGCGCGTGCGGAGACGGTCGTCCGGGCCGCGGACGTTCTCGACGCACGGCTCGTCACCGACCCGGCCGCGCAGCGCGCGCTCTGGCGCATCCGCGAGGACGCCTCCGGCACGGCGACCCGGATGCCGGACGGCCGGGAGGCCTGGCCCGGCTGGGAGGACTGCGCGGTACCGCCGGCCCGACTCGGCGCCTACCTGCGGGACTTCAGAAGCCTCCTGTCGGCCCACGGCCTGCACGGCACCCCGTACGGCCACTTCGGTGACGGCTGCATCCACGTCCGTATCGACTTCGACCTGCTCAGCGAGGCGGGCGTGGCTCGCTTCCGCCGTTTCTCGGAGGAGCTGGCCGGGCTGGTGGTGGCGCACGGCGGCTCGCTCTCCGGGGAGCACGGGGACGGCCAGGCACGGGCGGAGCTGCTTCCGAGGATGTACGGGCAGGAGATGGTGGCGCTCTTCGAGCGCGCGAAGCGCGTCTGGGACCCGGACGACCTCCTCAACCCCGGCATGCTGGTCCGTCCCGCCCCGCTGGACACCAACCTCCGCTTCGCCGTCCTGCCCCGCGAGCCGCTGCCCGTCGTCTTCGGCTACCCCGCCGACGGCGGCGACTTCTCGGCGGCGGTCCGCCGCTGCGTGGGCGTGGCGAAGTGCCGTACGGCCGGACCGTCCGGCGCGTCCGGCGCGTCCGTCATGTGTCCGTCCTTCCGGGCCACGGGCGAGGAGGAGCACTCCACCCGCGGCCGGGCCCGGCTGCTGCACGAGATGCTGGCGGGCGAGCTGGTGACGGACGGCTGGCGCTCCACCGAGGTCCGGGACGCCCTCGACCTCTGTCTGTCCTGCAAGGGCTGCCGGTCGGACTGCCCGGTCGGGGTGGACATGGCGACCTACAAGGCGGAGTTCCTGCATCACCACTACGCGGGCCGGCGCCGTCCCGCCACCCACTACAGCATGGGCTGGCTGCCGAGATGGCTGGCCTGGACGTCCCGTACCCGCACGGCGGGTCTGGCCAACGCCCGCGCCTCGGTACGGCCGTTGGCGGCGCTCGCCAAGCGGCTGGGCGGAATCGCGCCGGAACGGCGGATCCCCCGCCTCGCGACCGAGCCCTTCAGCCGGTGGGAGCGGCGACGGGAGCGCGGGCGCCTGCGCGCCTGGCGGGCGGACGCGCGGGCCGGACGGCGGATCGACCTGCCGAGGCGGATGGCGTTCCTGTGGCCGGACACCTTCACGGAGCACCTGTCACCGTCCGTGGGCCGCGCCGCGGTACGGGTCCTGGAGGCGGCGGGGGTGGGGGTGATGGCACTGCCGACCCGTCCGGGCCGTCTCCTGCGGTCGGCCGACGGCGAGTTGCGGGGCATCGGAGTGTTCCCGTGGAGGACCCGCCGGGCCCGCGCCTGCTGCGGACTGACCTACCTGTCGACAGGCCAACTGGACCGGGCCCGCGAGGTGTTGCGCCGGACACTGGACCTGCTGGAGCCGTTGCTGCTGCTGCCGTCGGACGTGGAGGCGGACGCGGAGGTGGAGGCGGACGCGGAGGTGGAGGCGGTCCAGGGGCTGGAGCCGGAGCCGGACCGGGAGCCGGATCGGGAGCCGGACCTGGGCGTGGACCCGGACTCGCAGCCGGGGTCGGCCCCGAAGTCGGACCCGGACCCGGACCCGGAGTCGTCGCCGGACCCGGAGCCGGAGTCGTCGCCGGAGCCGGAGCCGGAGCCGGAGCCGGAGCCGGAGCCGGACCCGGAGTCGTCGCCGGACCCGGACCCGGAGGCGGACGGTGATTTTCCGTACCCGTTGCCGATCGTGGTCCTGGAGCCCAGTTGTGCTGCCGCTCTCCGGGTCGACCTGCCGGAGCTGCTCCCGGACGACCCCCGGGCGGCCCGCCTCGCCGCGCGGGTGCTCACCTTCGCGGAGGCACTGGAACGCCTGGCCCCCGACTGGACCCCGCCCCACCTGGACCGCCCGGTCACCGGGCAGACCCACTGCCACCAGCACGCGGTACTGGGCGACGCCCCGGACCGCCGCCTGCGGGCCGCCGCCGCCCTCACCGGCGACCTGGCCGGCGGCTGCTGCGGACTGGCAGGCGACTTCGGTTTCGCCAAGGGCCACTTCGAGGTGTCGAGGGCCTGCGCGGAGGAGCAGCTCCTGCCGGCGGTACGGGAGGCGGACCCGGACACGGTGGTCCTGGCCGACGGCTTCTCCTGCCGGACGCAGCTGGAGCAACTGGCGGGGGTGCGGGGGAGACACCTCGCGGAGGTGCTGGCGGAAGGGCTGGAGAGGGAGGCGAAGTGACGGGCGACGTGGACGGGTTGAGCCGGGTGGCGGTGCTCTCCGACATCCACGGGGTGCTGCCGGCGCTGGAGGCGGTGCTGGCGGAGCCGGACGTGACCGCGGCCGACCGTGTCGTCCTCACCGGCGACATCACGGCGGGCCCGCAGCCGGCCGGGACGATCGACGCGCTGCGCGCACTGGGCGACCGGGTGCTGTGGCTGTCGGGCAACGCCGACCGGGAGCTGGTGGAGTACCGCAGGGGAGAGCGCGCCGAGATCCCGGACCCGATAGGCACGTTCGCGGCGGACGCGCTCCGGGACGACCAGGTCGACTTCCTGGCCGCCCTTCCCGGGACGGCCACCCTGACGATCCGGGGCCTCGGCCGGGTCCTCTTCTGCCACGCGACCCCGCGCGACGACGAGGAGGTCGTCCTGGTCGACTCCCCTCTGGACCGCTGGGCGGAGGTCTTCGCCGCCGTCGCCCCCGACATCGGTACGGTCGTCTGCGGCCACACCCACATGCCCTACCTCCGCCTCGCCCACGGCCGCCTGGTCGTCAACCCCGGCAGCGTCGGCATGCCGTACGGCCGCCCCGGCGCCCACTGGTGCCTGCTCGGCCCGGGTGCCGACCTGCGCGTCACGCCGTACGACATCCCGACGGCCGTCGCCCGTGTGGTGGCGGAGTGCGCATACCCCGGCATCGAGGGCTGGGCCGACTACTTCCTGCGGGCCAGGGCGTCGGACGGGGAGGCGCTCGGGGTGTTCGGGGCCGGGTAGCGGGCGAGGGCCTCGCCCTCGTGCGGGCATCCGCCCCGCCGGGGTCGGGTGCCTGTCACCCGCCCCGGTTCCTCCGCCCGGCCGACACGCACCCGTCCACCCGCGCGCCGAAACGATTCCCGGCAGGCCCGTGTCTGTTGTCCTTGAAGCAGACGCCGCCGGTCCCGTCCCGTCCGCTGTCCCGATCGGTGAGTGTCGTCAGTGAGCCGTCGCCGACCTGCCCAGGAGCACCGCCCATGACAGCAGCCCTTCGTCTCCAGCCCATCTCCCGCGCCGACCATCTCGCCTTCGCCGGTTCACGTCCGTCCGTCAGTCATCTGCAGCTGCCGTCCTGGGGGGACGTGAAGCCCGACTGGCGGGCGGAGAGTCTGGGGTGGTTCGACGGGGAGGGGCGCATCGTCGGCGCGGGGCTCGTGCTGTTGCGGGCGGTGCCCAGGGTGAGGCGGTGCCTGGCGTATCTGCCGGAGGGGCCCGCCATCGACTGGCACGACCCCGACCTGGCGCGATGGCTCGATCCGATGCTGGCGTACCTGAAGGGGCGTGGGGCGTTCGCGGTGAAGATGGGGCCGCCGGTCGTCGTACGGCGGTGGAGCGCGGAGGCCGTGAAGGAGGCCATCGCCGATCCCGCCGCCCGGCGGCTGGGGGACGCCGAGCCGACGTCGTACGACAGCCGCGCCGCGGACCTCGCCGAACGGCTGCGCCGGACCGGGTGGCGGCCTGCGGCGGCGGGCGGGGAGGAGGGGTTCGCGGCCGGGCAGCCCCGGTACGTGTTCCAGGTGCCGTTCGCGGGGCGGTCGTTGGACGACATCCAGCGCGGGCTCAACCAGCAGTGGCGGCGCAACGTGAAGAAGGCGGAGAAGGCGGGGGTCAAGGTGGTGCGGGGCGGGTACGAGGACCTGCCCGCCTTCTACGGCCTGTACACGGAGACCGCCGAGCGGGACCGCTTCGTGGCGCGCCCGCTCTCCTACTTCCAGCGCATGTGGACCGCGCTCACCGCCGAACACCCCGACCGCATGCGGCTCTACCTCGCCCACCACGACGGCGACGTCCTCGCCGCGGCCACCATGCTCACCGTCGGCGACCACTCCTGGTACTCCTACGGCGCCTCCACCGGCCGCAGGCGCGAGGTCCAGCCCAACAACGCCATGCAGTGGCGGATGATGTGCGACGCCCATGGACTCGGCGCCGCCGTCTACGACTTCCGGGGCATCACCGACACCCTGGAGGAGTCCAACCACCTGCTGGGGCTGCTGCGCTTCAAGGTGGGGGCCGGCGGCGAGGCCGTCGAGTACGTCGGGGAGTGGGACTTCCCCCTCAACAGGCTGCTCCACAAGGCGTTCGACCTCTACCTGGCCCGCCGCTGAGGCCCGTCCGGCCCGGGTTCATAAGCTGGCTCTCAGGTTCATAAGAGAACTCTCAGCCTGGGGGTCGTTATACAGCTGTTACATAGGTATTCACAGCACCTGCTTGCCGTTCGCTTGCCGACTTTGCCGTCGCTTGGGATTCAGGCCGTGTAAGTTCATCGGTGTCGGGCGGCGGGGATTGCCGAGGATGACGATCCAAAATCCCCGGACGTTGCCCCAAGAGAATTCTCGTACCATCCTGCACCAATTGCACTTCGAACTCTCAAGGAGTCGGAATGAGCCTCAAGAAGCTCGCCCCGCTGCCCCCCAAGCCCAACAAGCAGCTCCCCCCGCCGCCGCCGAAGCCCAAGAAGCGGGCCCCGAAGCCGGCTCCGAAGCCCATCCCGGGTCAGGACAACTGAGTTAGCTGCAAAAGGACCGACGGTTTGCCGTCGGTCCTTTTGCACTCCCTGGTTTTCAGTAATTCCGGCGTCGGAGAGCGGAGGTAGTGTGAAATGCGCGTGAAGGAGAGTGACGGCACAGAATACGAGTACGAAGTCACCGACCCGCAATACGAGGGCGACGATGACGAAGACGATGACGAAGACGGCGAGTACGAGGACGAGTACACGCCCACCATCCCGGCCCGCGTCGCCTTCCGCCGCTTCTGGCCGCTGACCAAGGGCCTGCGCGGCTGGCTGGTGATCGTCTGGGTGTGCACGGTGATCGCCGCGCTGGCCGAGACCGAGGCCATTCTCCTCTTCAGCGAACTCACCGACCACGCCCTCCAGAAGGGCTCGCTGAGCGCGTTCTGGAGCCCGGCGAGCAAATGGCTGGCCATCGCGATCGTCGGCGCGATCGTCGCGTACGCCGGCAACTCGCTGGCCGCCTGGGTCACCGAACGCTTCGTCATGCGGCTGCGCGAGCACGTCTTCGACCACGTCCAGCAGCTGCCCCCGCACTTCTTCCAGCGCCACCGCCAGGGCGACCTGCTCTCCCGCCTGACCAGCGATGTCGAGGCCATCGAGACGATGGTGGTGTCCGGGCTGGTCGGCGCCGCGTCGGCGCTGTTCAGTGCCATCTTCTACGCGGCCGCCGCGTTCTGGCTGCGCTGGGACCTGGCCGCCGCCACCTTCGTCCTCGCGCCGCTGTTCTGGCTGGCCGCCCGCCGCTTCTCCGGCTCCATCAAGGACGTCTCGCGGGCGGGCCGGGTCGCCGACGGCGCGATCACCTCCGTCGTCGAGGAGTCCCTCGGCAACATCGTGCTGACGCAGGCGTACGACCGGCGCGACGCCGAGCGCCGCCGACTGCACGAGGAGGCGAACGCCTGGTTCCGCGCCTCCGTCCGCTCCACCCGCCTCAACGAGGCCTACGAGCAGCTCGTCCAGGTCATCGAGACGATCTGTGTCCTCGCCGTCATCGGCATCGGCGCCTGGGAGATCTCCACCGGCCGTATGACCCTCGGCCAGCTCCTCGCCTTCTCCGCCTTCCTCGGCTACCTCTACCCGCCGGTGCGCGGTCTCGCCCAGCTCGGCCTCACCGTCACCGCCGCCACGGCGGGCGCGGAGCGGCTGATCGAGATCCTGGACGTGCGGCCGTCGGTCGCCGACCCCCGGCGCGGCGCCGGCACCGACACCGGCCGCCCGGACGGCGCCATCGAGGTCCGCGACGTCGGATTCCGCTACCCCGGCGCCGACCGGACCGCCCTGGAGGGCCTCTCCTTCACCGTCAGCCCCGGCGAGCTCGTGATCATCACCGGCCCCAGCGGTGCCGGCAAGTCGACCGTCTCCAAGATGCTGCTCCGCTTCTACGACCCCGACAGCGGCGAGGTCCTCCTCGACGGCGTCCCCCTCGGCGACTTCCCGCTGGCCCGGCTGCGCGAGTACATCACCCTGCTCCCGCAGGAGACCCTCGTCCTGCACGACACCGTGCGCGCCAACATCGCCTGCGGCCGGCCCGGCGCCAGCGACCAGGCCATCGAGGACGCGGCCAGGGCCGCCGACGCCCATGACTTCATCGTCCGGCTGCCCGAGGGCTACGACACCAAGGTCGACCCCAACTCCGCCCGGCTCTCCGGCGGTCAGCTCCAGCGCCTGGCCATCGCCCGCGCGATCCTGCGCGACGCCCCCGTCCTCGTCCTCGACGAGCCGACCACCGGCCTGGACGCGATGGCCGCCCGCCGGGTCGTCAAACCGCTGCGCCGTCTGATGACCGGCCGTACCACCATCATGATCACCCACGACCTCAACCTCGCCCCGGACGCCGACCGCATCCTCGTCGTCGACCGCGGCCGCATCGTCGAGACCGGCCGGCACGACGAACTCCTCGCCCGCGGCGGCGCCTACTCCAGGCTCCACCGTTCCCAGAACAACGCGATGATGGACACCGGCGAACTGCGGCTGCCGCTGTTCGTGGAGCAGGGCGGCGCGGCCCCGGTGGCAGCGACCATGGCGGCCGGAGCGCCCCAGGCCTCCTACGCGGCGGCGCAGGGCGGTGGGGACGGCGGCTACGCCTACCAGCAGCCGTACGGGAACATGTACGACTACAACATGTACGCGGCGGCCGGGCTATGGCCCCAGCCCATGTACGAAGCCCATATGGGAGCCGCCCCCACGGGAGCCGCCCCCATGGAGGTCCAGACAGCGGTCCCCATGGAGGCCGACTACGGGGCGAACATGCCCACCACGCTCCCCGACGGCCGGCCCCTGTTCCGCGACGAGGAGCCCTGGCCCGGCATCTGAGTCGCCGTCACCAGCCGCCGGGACAGGCCCCGGACGGTGCGCCGCTCCGGTGAGTGCCCGTCATGTGAGTCTTGTTACACACCTATTGCACAGGAGATCTTCAAGAATCCTCCACTTCGTTCGTAGGCTGCGTACGCCAATGGGCTCGGCCGGGGCGACCCGCCGGGCCCCTCGCGATCCCAGGGGGATTCACATGCGTATACGCGTCGCGGCCACCGCTCTGTCCGGTGCGGTCGCGCTGTCCGCACTCGCTGTCCCGGTGGCCGCCCAAGCGGCGGCCCGCCCGAGCGCGAAGGCGCAGCTCAGCTCCTTCGCCGCGAACTCCGCGCACGCCACGCACGCCGCGAACTCCGCGCGGACCGTCCGTCCGAAGGACGGGATCGGAAGCATCACCTTCTCGAAGGGCGTCGTCAACGGCGGCAAGGACGTCGTCCTCGGCACCACCACGAAGAAGGCCGTCACCGCGACCTACACCGCCACCAGCTCCAGCGGCGTCGCGGTCACGGAGGCCTTCCTCTGGCAGGGCACCGACCCCTCCAGCACGGACACCATCACCGGCGCCCTGGGCACCGACGACGACCCGGTCTGCACCGAGTCGACCACCCAGACCGGCGTCTACAGCTGCACGGCCGTCTTCAACATCGACGCGGCCGTCGACATGCCGGACAACGGTGCCGCCGGCACCTGGAAGCTCGCCCTCGGCGGCTACGACCTCTACGCGAGCGCCAGCTTCGACGACAACGTCGGCACCGGCAAGATCAAGAAGGCGTCCAAGCTGACCGTCGACGCCACCCCGGAGCCGGTGAAGAAGGGCAAGACCATCACCGTCACCGGCAAGCTGACGCGCGCCAACTGGAACACCGGCGCGTACTCCGGCTACGCGTCGCAGAAGGTGCAGCTGCAGTACCGCAAGAAGGGCAGCACCACCTACACCACGCTCAAGACCATCACCGCGGGCACCGGCGGCGCCCTCAAGACCACGGTCAAGGCCACGGCCGACGGGTACTTCCGCTACTCGTTCGCGACCAACGCCACCACCGGCGCGTCGACGGCGACCGGCGACTACGTCGACGTGAGGTAGCGTCCGGCCGCCACCTGAAGATTCGTTTCACCGCCGTTCGGCCCCGCCCCGCACAGGGGTGGGGCCGAACGTGTCTCGCGGCTTCTCCGGCTTCTCCGGCTTCTCCGGCGGTGTGGCATCTCAGCATCCAGGACAGTTCCATAAGGGGTTCACGCGCCTGTCTCGGTCCATTACCCTGGACTGAGAAGTGCATCGTACTGAACAACGAATCTCTGGACCGCCCGTGACCACGCCCAGCACCTCGCAGCCGACGTCCACACCCGTGCCCAGCCCGCTGCCGACGCCCGCCGCCACCGGCATCCCGGGCCGGCTCGGCTCGCTCGGGCCGGTCGGGCTGGTGCTGGCCGGCGGGATCTCCGTGCAGTTCGGCGGTGCTCTCGCGGTGACCCTGATGCCCCGGGCGGGCGCGCTCGGCGTGGTCACCCTGCGGCTCCTCGCGGCCGCCGTGGTCCTGCTCGTGGTCTGCCGGCCCCGGCTGCGCGGCCACTCCCGCACCGACTGGGGCACGGTGATCGTCTTCGGCATCACCATGGGCGCGATGAACGGCCTCTTCTACGAGGCCGTCGACCGGATCCCGCTGGGCCTCGCCGTCACCCTCGAAGTGCTCGGACCGCTCGCCCTGTCCGTGCTGGCCTCCCGGCGCCTGATCAACGCCCTCTGGGCGGGACTGGCGCTCGGCGGTGTCTTCCTGCTCGGCGGCGGAGACTTCAGCGGCCTCGACCCCGTGGGTGTCGGCCTGGCCCTGGGGGCCGGCGCCATGTGGGCCACCTACATCATCTTCAGCGCCCGCACCGGCCGCCGCTTCCCGCAGGCCGACGGCCTCGCCCTGGCCATGGCGGTCGCGGCACTGCTGTTCCTGCCGCTGGGGATCGTCGACGCCGGTACCAAGCTCCTCGACCCGACCACCGTCGCCCTCGGCTCGGCGGTCGCGATCCTCTCCTCGGTCCTGCCCTACACCCTCGAACTCCTCGCCCTGCGCCGCCTTCCCGCGCACACCTTCGCCGTCCTCATGAGCCTGGAACCGGCCATCGCCGCCACCGCCGGCTTCCTCATCCTCGGCCAGGCCCTGTCCGCCACCCAGGCGGCCGCCGTCGCCCTGGTCATCGCGGCCAGCATCGGCGCGGTCCGCTCCCAGGTGGGCCGCGGCCGCCGGCCGGCCGCCGCGGCCCAGCCGGACCTGGCGGCAGGCGCCCAGCCGGACCTGGCGGCAGCCGCTCAGCCCGAGGGGAACGGCAGCGCGTCCTGATAGCCGTTCGAGGGCCGCTGGATCTTCTTCACGGTCTGGGCGTCCAGCGCGACCGGCGCGGACTTCGTGCCCAGCTTCCCGCCGGGATGCCAGTTCCCCGTGACCGACACCCAGGTGTTGGCCGGCGGGATGCTGTCGCTGTAGATCCGCACCTTCACGGACTGCGCGTCGGCCGCGCAGCACGAGATGATGATCCGGGTCAGATCCCAGCTCCCGCCCCCCGGGACGGGCGTGACCAGCCCGCTCATCTGCACGGTCCGCGCCTTGATGGCCAGCGAGCGGTCCTGCTGCACCCGCGTGGTGAAGTCCGTGAGCGTGAGGGGCAGCGGTGAGGTCTTCGGCAGCGGATCGAAGCCGTCCTGCTCCGCGATGACCTTGGCGGGCTGCCGGGCGGCGGTGTACGCGCCGAGCGCCGGCGGGGCGTAGAAGAGCAGGCTCAGCGCGGGCAGCAGGAGCAGCCAGGCGATCCGG
The DNA here is from genome assembly GCF_014645815.1 of Streptomyces fuscichromogenes. GTDB lineage: Bacteria > Actinomycetota > Actinomycetes > Streptomycetales > Streptomycetaceae > Streptomyces > Streptomyces fuscichromogenes. The sequence goes on from NZ_BMML01000009.1 coordinate 49,195, forward strand.
GGAACGGCCGAGTGGTCGTGACCATGATGGTGTTCGGACTCGCTGTGTGGTCCGGCGCCATGTGCGGGGCCACCATGCCTGCCGTGCCCCTTCCCGCCCTCCCGTACCGCCGCCTCCACGATGCCCAGCACCAGCAGCACGAACCCGGACAGGATCAGCAGCGGCCGCATGCCGGGCTTCACGTAGCGCAGGCACAGGTCGGTGAAGAGGGAGGCGTGCAGCAGGCCGAGGCCGCTGAGGACCAGCAGGGTCACCTGGAGCGGACGTCTCACAGCAGCACCCCTCCGACCAGCACACTGCACAGGACCGCGACCACCGTCGTGGCGGTCGAGAAGCGGGCCGCGAAGGCCCGGCCGAACGTGCCCGCCTGCAACGCGATCAGCTTGAGGTCGACCATGGGTCCGACCACCATGAACGTCAGCCGGGCAGTGGGCGAGAAGCCCGTGAGCGACGACGCCACGAACGCGTCCGCCTCCGAGCACACCGCGAGGATGACCGCCAGCGCGGCCAGGAACAGCACCGACAGCCAGGGCGAACCGGAGAAGGTGTCAAGGACCGAACGCGGTACGGCCACGTTGAAGGTGGCCGCGGCCATGGCGCCGACCACCAGGAAGCCGCCCGCCTGGAGGAAGTCGTGCTGGAAGCCGCGCCGGAACTCCGTCCAGCGGTTGTGCCCCTGCTGGTGCCCGGTGTGCCGTACGGCGGGCCGCAGCCACTCCTCCCGGCCCAGCCAGAGCCACAGCCAGCCCATCACGGCGGCGGTGACCAGCGAGGCGAGCAGCCGGGCCAGCACCATCAGGGGGGCGCCGGGGAAGGCGATGGCGGTGGCGGTCAGCACCACCGGGTTGATGGCGGGCGCGGAGAGCAGGAACGCGAAGGCGGCGGCCGGGGTGACGCCGCGCCCGATCAGACTGTTCGCCACCGGCACCGACGCGCACTCGCACCCCGGCAGCACCACCCCGGCGACTCCGGCGACCGGCACGGCGAGCGCGGGCCGCTTGGGCAGCAGCCGGGTGAACACCCGCTCCGGCACGAACGCGTTGATCGCCCCGGACAGCGCCGTACCGAGCAGCAGGAACGGTGTCGCCTGCACGATCACGGCGAGACACACCGTCTGCCAGGCCTGCAGCGCGGCCCTGCTGACGCCCTGGCCCACGAGGAAGAGAGCCGTACCGGGCAGCACCGCGGCGGCCACCAGGAGGAACGGCCAGAAGCGGGGAGGCTCACGTGGCGGCGGGTCCTCGACGCCCGTCGGGTGGCCGCTTGCCGGGGGTGCCAGGACGGCAGTCGTCTCGGCCCCCACGGCGAGTTCATCTGTCCTCCGCACGCCCCGCACGCCTCACACATCACTCCATCGCCGGATGTTCGCATCGAACATAGGGCATGCCGGTCCCCCTGCCACGACGGGTCGTACCAAGGATTGCCCCAGAGCGCCCCCGGATGTCACCAAGGGACACCCCGTCCCGGGGCCGGTCGCGCCTTCCGCCGCCCGTCTCGGGTTCCCGAATTCATGCAAGCGTGCTTGATTGTTTCCGGGCCCGCTGCCATGCTCCTCCCCATGTCCGATCCGACGCCCGTCATCGACGACCTGTGTGAGGAGAGCGCGGAACTCGACCGGCTGGTAGCCGAGTTGAGGCCCGAGCAGTGGGACCTCGGCACGCCCGCGCCCCGCTGGACCGTCGCCCACCAGATCGCGCACCTCGCCTGGACCGACCACTCCTCACTGCTGGCCGTGACCGATCGGGACGCCTTCGCCCGTGAGGTCGAGAAGGCGCTGACCCAGCCCGGGGACTTCGTGGACAACGGGGCGGAGGAGGGCGCCGCCAAGCCCCCCGAGCAGTTGCTGGCGGACTGGCGGGCCGGCCGCGAGGCCCTGGACCAGGCGCTGCGCGCGGCACCCGCGCGGGCGCGTTTCCCCTGGTACGGCCCCCCTATGTCGGTCGCCTCCATGGCCACCGCCCGGCTCATGGAGACCTGGGCGCACGGCCTGGACATCGCGGACGCGCTGGGTGTGCGCCCCACCCCCACCGACCGGCTCCGGCACATCGCCCGCCTCGGCGTCCGCACCCGCGACTTCGCCTTCGGCGTGCACGGACTGCCCGTGCCGTTCGAGGAGTTCCGCGTCGAACTGACCGCCCCGTCCGGCGAGCGGTGGACGTACGGCCCCGAGGACGCCGACGACCGCGTCACCGGCCCCGCCCTCGACTTCTGTCTCCTGGTCACCCAGCGCGCCCACCGCGCCGATCTGGCGCTCGAAGCCGTCGGCCCCGACGCCGACCGCTGGCTGGACGTCGCCCAGGCCTTCGCCGGCCCGCCCGGCCCCGGCCGCACCCCGCGGGGCGGCACCCCGTGACCCTGCGGATAGGCAACGCCTCCGGCTTCTACGGCGACCGCTTCGACGCCCTGCGCGAGATGCTCACCGGCGGCGGACTCGACGTCCTCACCGGCGACTACCTCGCCGAGCTGACCATGCTCATCCTGGGCCGCGACCGCCTCAAGGACCCCGGCGCCGGATACGCCCGCACCTTCCTGCGCCAGCTGGAGGACTGCCTGGGCCTGGCGCACGAGCGGTCCGTCAAGATCGTCACGAACGCCGGCGGCCTCAACCCCGCCGCACTCGCCGACGCCGTACGGAAGCTGGCCGACCGGCTCGGCATACCTGTGCGCGTCGCACATGTGGAGGGCGACGACCTGACCGCCGCCCACCCCGGAAGCCTCGCCGCCCACGCCTACCTCGGCGGCTTCGGGATCGCCGAGTGCCTGCGGGCCGGCGCCGACATCGTGGTCACCGGCCGGGTCACCGACGCCGCCCTGGTCACCGGGCCCGCCGCCGCCCACTTCGGCTGGCAGCCGGGGGAGTACGACCGGCTCGCGGGCGCCGTCGTCGCCGGGCACGTCCTGGAGTGCGGGACCCAGGCCACCGGCGGCAACTACGCGTTCTTCGCCGAGGCCGGGGCCGGGGCAGGGGCAGGGGCCGGGGCCGCCGGCCGCGACCTGAGGCGGCCCGGCTTCCCGCTCGCCGAACTCCACGAGGACGGCAGCTGCGTCATCACCAAGCACCCCGGCACCGGCGGCTTCGTCGACATCGGCACGGTCACCGCCCAGCTGCTGTACGAGACCGGCGGCGCCCGGTACGCCGGACCCGATGTCACCGCCCGCCTGGACAGCGTCCGGCTCAGCCAGGACGGTCCGGACCGGGTGCGGATCGAGGGCGTCCGGGGCGAGGCGCCGCCCCCCACCCTCAAGGTCGGCCGCAACCGGCTGGGCGGCTTCCGCAACGAGGTCGTCTTCGTGCTCACCGGGCTCGACATCGAGGCGAAGGCCGCGCTGGTACGGCAGCAGATGGCCGACGCGCTCGCCAAGTCCCCGCCGTCCGGCGTCCGCTGGGAGCTGGTCCGCACCGACCGCCCCGACGCGGACACCGAGGAGACCGCCAGCGCGCTGCTGCGGCTCGTCGTACGGGACCGGGACCAGGAGACCGTCGGCCGGGCGCTGAGCGCGGCCGCCGTGGAACTGGCGCTCGCCAGCTACCCCGGCTTCCATGTGCTCGCACCACCCGGGAAGGGCGCCCCCTATGGGGTCTTCGAGGATGTGTACGTCCCACATGGCGAGGTGCCCCATGTGGCCGTCCTCCAGGACGGGCGACGGATCCCTGTGCCGCCGGCCCAGGACACCCTCGTACTCCAGGACCCGCCCGAACCACCGCTGCCCGAGCCGTACCCGGCCGGTGGTCCCACCCGGCGGGCGCCCCTCGGGCTCGTCGCCGGGGCCCGCAGCGGCGACAAGGGCGGCAACGCCAACGTCGGCGTCTGGGCGCGCTCGGCGGAGGCCTGGCGCTGGCTCGCCCACACCCTGACCGTCGACACCTTCTGCCACCTCCTGCCCGAGACCCGCGAACTGGCGGTCACCCGGCATCCGCTGCCCAACCTCCGCGCCCTCAACTTCACCGTCGAGGGCGTGCTCGGCGAGGGGGTGGCCGCCCAGCACCGTTTCGACCCGCAGGCCAAGGCCCTCGGCGAATGGCTCCGCTCCCGCCACCTGGACATCCCGGAGGCCCTGCTGTGACGGTCATCGAGACCACCCTCGACCTGAACACCCCCGAACACCGGGCGAACCGCGAGGCCATGCTCGCCAAGCTCGCCGACCTGGAGGCCGAGCACGCCAAGGCCCTCGCGGGCGGCGGCGCGAAGTACGTCGAACGGCACCGGGGGCGCGGCAAGCTCCTCGCCCGCGAGCGCATCGAACTCCTCCTCGACCCGGACACCCCCTTCCTGGAGCTGTCCCCGCTGGCAGCCTGGGGCAGCGACTACGCCGTCGGCGCCTCCCTGGTCACCGGGATCGGGGTGGTCGAGGGCGTGGAATGCCTGATCACCGCCAACGACCCGACCGTGCGCGGCGGCGCCAGCAACCCCTGGTCGCTGAAGAAGGCCCTGCGCGCCAACGACATCGCCCTCGCCAACCGGCTGCCCTGCATCAGCCTGGTCGAGTCGGGAGGTGCCGATCTGCCGTCCCAGAAGGAGATCTTCATCCCCGGAGGCGCCATCTTCCGCGACCTCACCCGGCTGTCGGCCGCCGGCATCCCCACCATCGCCGTCGTCTTCGGCAACTCCACCGCCGGCGGTGCCTACATCCCCGGCATGTCCGACCACGTGATCATGGTCAAGGAGCGCGCGAAGGTCTTCCTCGGCGGACCGCCGCTGGTGAAGATGGCCACCGGCGAGGAGAGCGACGACGAGTCGCTGGGCGGCGCGGAGATGCACGCGCGCGTGTCGGGCCTCGCCGACTACTTCGCCGTCGACGAACCGGACGCGCTCCGGCAGGCCCGGCGCGTGGTGGCCCGCCTCAACCACCGCAAGGCGCACCCCGATCCCGGCCCCGCCGAACCGCCCAAGTACGCGGCCGACGAACTCCTCGGCATCGTCCCCGGCGACCTGAAGATCCCCTTCGACCCGCGCGAGGTGATCGCCCGCCTGGTCGACGCCTCCGACTTCGACGAGTTCAAGCCGCTGTACGGCACCAGCCTCGCCACCGGCTGGGCGAACCTGCACGGCTACCCGGTCGGCATCCTGGCCAACGCCCAGGGCGTGCTGTTCAGCCAGGAGTCCCAGAAGGCCGCCCAGTTCATCCAGCTCGCCAACCAGCGCGACATCCCGCTGCTCTTCCTCCACAACACCACCGGCTACATGGTCGGCAAGGAGTACGAGCAGGGCGGCATCATCAAACACGGCGCGATGATGATCAACGCGGTCAGCAACAGCCGCGTCCCGCACCTCTCCGTCCTCATGGGCGCCTCCTACGGCGCCGGGCACTACGGCATGTGCGGCCGCGCCTACGACCCCCGCTTCCTGTTCGCCTGGCCCAGCGCCAAGTCGGCCGTCATGGGCCCGCAGCAGCTCGCCGGCGTCCTGTCGATCGTCGCCCGCCAGTCGGCCGCGGCGAAGGGGCAGCCGTACGACGACGAAGGCGACGCGGCCCTGCGCGCCATGGTCGAGCAGCAGATCGAGTCCGAGTCGCTGCCCAAGTTCCTGTCCGGGCGGCTGTACGACGACGGCGTCATCGACCCGCGCGACACCCGCACCGTCCTCGGCCTGTGCCTGTCCGCCGTCCACACCGCCCCCTACGAAGGCGCGCGGGGCGGCTTCGGCGTCTTCCGGATGTGAGGGATCACGTGATTTCGACCCTGCTGGTCGCCAACCGCGGCGAGATCGCCTGCCGGATCTTCCGCACCTGCGCCGAACTCGGCATCAGGACCGTCGCCGTGCACTCGGACGCCGACGAGAACGCGCTCCACGCGCGCGTGGCCGACACCGCCGTACGGCTGCCGGGCGCGACACCCGCCGACACCTACCTCCGCGCCGACCTGGTGGTGAAGGCCGCCGTGAGCGCCGGCGCGGACGCCGTGCACCCCGGATACGGCTTCCTCTCCGAGAACGCCGACTTCGCCCGTGCCGTCCTCGACGCCGGCCTGGTCTGGATCGGACCGCCCCCGGCGGCGATCGAGGCGATGGCGTCCAAGACCCGCGCCAAGGAACTGATGGGCATCGCCCCCCTGGGCGAGGTCACCGAGCCGGACCTGCCGGTACTGGTCAAGGCGGCCGCGGGCGGCGGCGGGCGCGGCATGCGCGTCGTGCGCCGCCTCGACGAACTGGGCGCCGCACTGGAGGCCGCGCGCGCCGAGGCCATGAGCGCCTTCGGCGACGGCGAGGTCTTCGTCGAGCCCTACCTCGAACGCGGCCGCCACGTCGAGGTGCAGATCCTCGCCGACACCCACGGCACGGTGTGGCCGCTCGGCACCCGCGACTGCTCACTCCAGCGCCGGCACCAGAAGGTGATCGAGGAAGCCCCGGCACCCGGCCTCCCCGAGGGGCTGGTCAAGGAGCTGTACGCGCAGGCCGTACGCGCCGCCCGTGCCGTCGCGTACGTCGGTGCGGGCACCGTCGAGTTCCTCGTCGCCGACGGCCGGGCCCACTTCCTGGAGATGAACACCCGCCTCCAGGTCGAACACCCCGTCACCGAGGCCGTGTTCGGCCTCGACCTGGTCGCGGAACAGATCCGCGTCGCCGAGGGCCACGCCCTCCCCCTGGACGCCCCACCCGCGCGCGGCCACGCGATCGAGGCCCGCCTCTACGCCGAGGACCCCGCCCGCGGCTGGGCCCCGCAGACCGGCACCCTGCACCGCCTCGCCGTACCGGACGGCGTCCGCCTGGACACCGGCTACACCGACGGTGACGAGATCGGCGTCCACTACGACGCGATGCTCGCGAAAGCGGTCGCCCACGCCCCCACCCGCGCCGAGGCGCTGCGCAAACTGGCCCGCGCCCTGGAACAGGCCACCCTGCACGGCCCCGCCACCAACCGCGACCTCCTCGTCCGCTCCCTGCGCCACCCGGAGTTCGCCTCGGCCCGCATGGACACCGGCTTCTACGACCGCCACCTCACCGAGCTGACGGCGCCCGCCCCCGACCCGCACGCCCCCCTCGCGGCCGCCCTGGCCGACGCCCACGGCCGCTCCCGCTTCGGCGGCTGGCGCAACCTGCCCTCCCAGCCGCAGACCAAGCGCTACCTGATGGCCGGCGAGGAGCACGAGGCCCGCTACCGGCACACCCGCGAGGGCCTCACGGCGGACGGCGTACGGGTCGTGCACGCCGACGCCCGTCTCGTCGTACTCGACATCGACGGCGTACACCGCAAGTTCGAGGTGACGAGCTACGGCACCCAGGTCCACGTCAACAACACCCTCCTCACCGCCCTGCCCCGCTTCCCCGATGCCAAGGCTCAGTTGGCACCGGGGTCGTTGCTCGCGCCGATGCCGGGGACGGTCGTACGGATGGCGGAGGGCCTGGAGGCGGGCGCGACGGTGGAGGCCGGCCAGCCGCTGCTGTGGCTGGAGGCGATGAAGATGCAGCACCAGATCACCGCGCCGGTCACGGGAACCCTCAGTGAATTGCGGGTCGTCGTCGGCCAACAGGTAGA
>NZ_BMML01000009.1:56741-243966 GCF_014645815.1 Streptomyces fuscichromogenes
GCACCCGAAGGAGCGACCGTGCCCCTCCAAATCGAAACCGACGAACACAAGGCACTCCGCGCAGCGGTAGCCGCCCTCGGCGCGAAGTACGGCCGCGACTACATCACCCGGACCGTAGCCGAGGGCCGCCACCCCACCGAGCTCTGGAACGAGGCCGGAAAACTCGGCTACCTCGGCGTCAACCTCCCGGAGGAGTACGGCGGCGGAGGCGGCGGCATCGCCGAACTCTCCATCGTCCTGGAAGAACTCGGCACCGCGGGCTCCCCGCTCCTCATGCTGGTGGTCTCACCCGCGATCTGCGGCACCGTGATCGCCCGCTTCGGCACCGAGGAACAGAAGCGGGCCTGGCTCCCCGGCCTCTCCGACGGCACCCGCCTCATGGCCTTCGGCATCACCGAACCCGACGCGGGCTCCAACTCCCACCGCATCACCACCACCGCCCGCCGCGACCCGGACACCGGCGACTGGCTGCTCACCGGCCGCAAGGTGTTCATCTCCGGCGTCGACATGGCCGACGCCGTCCTGATCGTCGGCCGTACCGAAGACGCCCGCACCGGCAGCCTCAAGCCCTGCCTGTTCATCGTCCCGACGGACGCCGAGGGCTTCCGGAAACGCCCCATCGACATGGAACTGAGCGCCGCCGAGAAGCAGTTCGAGCTGACCCTCGACGACGTACGGCTGCCCGCCGACGCACTCGTCGGCGACGAGGACGCCGGCCTGCTGCAGCTGTTCGCCGGCCTCAACCCCGAGCGGATCATGACGGCCGCGTTCGCCATCGGCATGGGCCGCTACGCGCTCGCCAAGGCGATCGAGTACGCGCGCGAACGCACCGTCTGGAAGGCCCCCATCGGCGCCCACCAGGCCATCGCGCACCCTCTCGCCCAGGCGCACATCGACCTCGAACTCGCCCGCCTGATGATGCAGAAGGCCGCCCACCTGTACGACGCCGGCGACGACATCGGCGCGGGCGAGGCGGCCAACATGGCCAAGTACGCGGCAGGGGAGGCCTGCGTGAAGGCGGTCGACCAGGCCGTGCACACCCTCGGCGGCAACGGACTCACCCGGGAATTCGGGCTCGCCTCGTTGATAACGGCCGCGCGCGTGGCTCGTATTGCTCCGGTGAGCAGGGAGATGATTCTCAACTACGTCTCCCACCAGACCCTCGGCCTGCCCAAGTCGTACTGAGATCCCCCTCAGGCCGCACCGAGGCCCAAGGCCGGCTTGGAGGAACCGTGTTCCGCAGCGAGTACGCAGACGTTCCGCCCGTAGAACTCCCCATCCACGAGGCCGTGCTGGGCCGGGCCGCCGAGTTCGGCGACGCGCCCGCCCTGATCGACGGCACCGACGGCACCACCCTCACCTACGCACAACTGGACCGGTTCCACCGGCGGATCGCGGCCGCCCTCGCCGACGCGGGCGTGCGCAAGGGCGACGTCCTCGCCCTGCACAGCCCGAACACGGTCGCCTTCCCGACGGCGTTCTACGCGGCCACGCGCGCGGGCGCCGCCGTCACCACCGTGCACCCGCTCGCCACGCCCGAGGAGTTCGCCAAACAGCTGGGGGACTCCGCCGCCCGCTGGATCGTCACCGTCTCACCGCTGCTGGAGACCGCCCGCCGGGCCGCCGAACTCGCCGGCGGCATAGCGGAGATATTCGTCTGCGACAGCGCACCCGGACACCGGTCCCTGCTCGACATGCTGACCGGCGAAGCCCCCGAGCCCGAGGTCGACATCGACCCCGTCGAGGACGTCGCCGCACTGCCGTACTCCTCCGGCACCACCGGCGTCCCCAAAGGCGTGATGCTCACCCACCGGCAGATCGCCACCAACCTCGCCCAGCTCGAACCCGCCGTCCCGGCCGGCCCCGGCGACCGCATCCTCGCCGTCCTCCCCCTCTTTCACATCTACGGCCTCACCGCGCTCATGAACGCGCCGCTGCGCAACGGCGCCACCGTCGTCGTCCTGCCCCGCTTCGACCTGCAGACCTTCCTCGCGGCGATCCAGAACCACCGCATCACCGGCCTGTACGTCGCCCCGCCGATCGTCCTCGCCCTCGCCAAGCACCCCACCGTCGCCGACTACGACCTGTCCTCCCTGAAGTACGTCATGAGCGCCGCCGCCCCCCTGGACGCCCGCCTCGCCGCCGCCTGCTCGCAGCGCCTCGGTCTGCCGCCGGTCGCGCAGGCCTACGGCATGACGGAACTCTCGCCCGGCACCCACGTCGTCCCGCTCGACGCCCTGCACCAGGCACCGCCCGGCACCGTCGGCAAGCTCATCGCAGGCACCGAGATGCGGATCGTCTCCCTCGACGACCCGCACAAGGACATCGGCACCGGCGGACCCGGCGAGATCCTCATCCGCGGCCCCCAGGTCATGAAGGGCTACCTCGGCCGCCCCGACGCCACCGCCGACATGATCGACACCGACGGCTGGCTGCACACCGGGGACGTCGGCCACGTCGACGCGGACGGCTGGCTGTACGTCGTCGACCGGGTCAAGGAACTCATCAAGTACAAGGGCTTCCAGGTGGCCCCCGCCGAACTGGAGGCCCTCCTGCTCACCCACCCGGGCATCGCCGACGCCGCCGTCGTCGGCGCGTACAACGAGGACGGCAACGAGATCCCGCACGCCTTCGTCGTCCGCCAGCCCACCGCCGACGGCCTCACCGAGAACGAGACCATGCTGTACGTCGCCGAACGCGTCGCGCCCTACAAGCGCGTCCGCAAGGTCACCTTCATCACCGGCGTGCCCCGTGCGGCCTCCGGGAAGATACTCCGCCGCGAACTGCGCACCCTGGCGAAGACCGCGGAACCCGAGGAGGGCCCATGACGTCGATCGGACAGACCCGCGCGCGTGCCGTCGCCACCCTCAGCCTCGACGCCACCGCCACCCGCAACGCCCTGTCCGCCGCCCTCGTCGCCGAGCTCGCCGAGGCCCTCGCCGACTGCGCCGAGGACCCCGACGTGCGCGCCGTCGTCCTCACCCACACCGGCAGCACCTTCTGCGCCGGCGCCGACCTGCGCGACCCGCCCCACCCCGACGCCCTGGTCGGCCTCCTCCGCCGGATCGTCGAACTGCCCAAGCCGGTCGTCGCCCGCGTCACCGGCCACGTCCGCGCGGGCGGCCTCGGCCTCCTCGCCGCCTGCGACATCGCCGCCGCGTCCACCGAGGCCACCTTCGCCTTCACCGAGGTGCGGATCGGCGTGGCCCCCGCGGTGATCTCCCTCCCCCTCCTCCCGCGCACCGACCCCCGCACCCTCGCCCGCTACTACCTCACCGGCGAACGCTTCGGCCCGCCCGAGGCCGTGCGCCTGGGCCTCCTCACCACCACCGCCGAAGACGTCGACACCGCCCTCGAACCCATCCTCGACGGCCTCCGCCGCTCCGCCCCCCAGGCCCTGACCGAGACGAAACAGCTGCTCACGGCTAGGGTGCTGGAGACATTCGACCGGGACGCGGCCACCCTCACCGCACTCTCGGCCCGGCTGTTCTCCTCCGACCAGGCCCGCGAGGGGATGACAGCCTTCCTCGAACGACGGGACGCGGCGTGGGTGGTGTGAACACGGCGGAACGGGCGCCGAAGCAGGACCGCAGCAGAGCCACCCGGCAGCGCCTCCTGGAGGCCGCCGTGGCCTGCCTCGCCGAGCGCGGCTGGACGGGCTCCACGGTCACCGTCGTCGCCGAACGCGCCGGCGTCTCCCGGGGCGCCGCCCAGCACCACTTCCCCACCCGCGAGGACCTCTTCACGGCGGCCGTCGAATACGTCGCCGAGGAACGCTCCACGGCCCTGCGCGCCCTGTTCCCGCAGGGCGCCGCCGACGACGACCGCAGAGCCGTCGTCGCCGCCCTCGTCGACCTCTACACCGGCCCCCTCTTCCGAGCCGCCCTCCACCTCTGGGTGGCCGCCTCCAACGAGGACCAGCTCCGCCCCCAGGTCACCGAACTGGAGGCCCGGGTAGGCCGCGAGACCCACCGCATCGCCGTGGACCTCCTGGGCGCCGACGAGACCCGCCCAGGCGCGAGGGAGACGGTCCAGGGGCTGTTGGACATGGCGCGGGGCCTGGGCCTGGCCAACCTCCTCACGGACGACCGGGCGCGGCGGGAACGGGTGGTGACCCAGTGGGCGGCACTGCTGGACGAGGCCCTGTGAAAATCAGGGCGCGCAGCGCCTGATTTTCAGGGGCGCGGGGAACTGCGCGAGCAACCACACACAACCCGCACCCGCCCACACGCCGCCGCACCCCCTCTAGTGGGCGATATCCACAAACCCCTCGATGTCCTGAGGCTTCCGCACCCCCGGCCCCACATACTCCGCGGACGGCCGCACCAACCGCCCCGTCCGCTTCTGTTCGAGAATGTGCGCCGACCACCCCGCGGTGCGCGCACACGTGAACATCGACGTGAACATGTGCGCCGGCACCTCCGCGAAGTCCAGCATGATCGCGGCCCAGAACTCCACATTGGTGGCCAGCACACGATCCGGCCGACGGTTGTGGAGCTCCTCCAGCGCCGCCTTCTCCAACGCCTCCGCGATCTCGAACCGCGGCGCCCCCAGCTCCCGCGCCGTCCGCCGCAGCACCCGCGCCCGCGGATCCTCCGCCCGGTACACCCGGTGCCCGAACCCCATCAGCCGCTCACCCCGGTCCAGCGCCCGCCTGACGTACCCCACCGCGTCCCCGGTCCGCTCGATCTCCTCGATCATCCCGAGCACCCGCGACGGCGCACCCCCGTGCAGCGGCCCCGACATGGCCCCCACCGCGCCCGACAGCGCGGCGGCGACATCCGCACCGGTCGACGCGATGACCCGAGCGGTGAAGGTGGACGCGTTCATGCCGTGCTCGGCGGCCGAGGTCCAGTAGGCGTCCACGGCGGCCACATGCCTGGGATCCGGCTCACCCCGCCACCGGATCATGAACCTCTCCACCACCGAGTGCGCCTTGTCGATCTCGCGCTGCGGCACCATCGCCAGCCCCTGCCCGCGCGCGGACTGGGCGACGTACGACAGCGCCATGACCGCGGCCCGCGCCAGATCCTCCCGGGCCTGGGCCGCGTCGATGTCGAGGAGCGGCTTCAACCCCCACACCGGCGCCAGCATCGCGAGCGCCGACTGCACATCCACCCGGATGTCACCCGAATGGACGGGGATCGGGAACGGCTCGGCCGGCGGCAGCCCCGGGTTGAAGGCCCCGTCGACGAGCAGTCCCCACACGTTCCCGAACGAGACGTGCCCGACCAGATCCTCGATGTCGACGCCCCGGTACCGCAGGGCGCCGCCCTCCTTGTCCGGTTCGGCGATCTCCGTCTCGAACGCGACGACTCCTTCGAGCCCGGGTACGAAGTCGGACATGGGGCGGCTCCTCGTGGGTGTGGGCGGAGGCAACTGCACCATAACCCCGAGTGCCAAAGATGGGGAGCCCAGCGGCACTCAGTGCCACTCTCCGATGCCGCACAGAGCGATACGGCAAGATGACCGCGTGACCGACCGCGACGCCGCCGCCTCCGACGAACCCGTCCTCGACCCCGCCGCGATGCGCGAGCACTACCGGGCCGAGGGCTTCGACGAGCACGACCTGGCCGCACACCCCATGGACCAGTTCACCCGCTGGTTCGAGGAGGCGGCGCGGGCGGCCGCCGACGGCATGATCTACGAACCCAACGCGATGGTCGTCTCCACCGCCGACGCCGAGGGCCGCCCCAGCTCACGCACGGTCCTCATGAAGCAGTACGACACCCAGGGCTTCGTCTTCTACACCAACTACGACTCCCGCAAGGCCCAGGACCTCGCCGTGAACCCCTATGTCTCGGTGCTCTTCCCCTGGCATCCCATCGGCCGCCAGGTCGTCGTCACCGGCACCGCCCGCCGTACCGGCCGCGACGAGACCGCCGCCTACTTCCGCACCCGCCCGCACGGCTCCCAGCTGGGCGCCTGGGCCAGCACCCAGTCCACGGTCATCTACTCCCGCGCCGAACTCGACGCCTCCTACGCGGAGCTCAGCGCCCGCTACCCCGAGGGCGAACAGGTCCCGGTCCCTCCGCACTGGGGCGGCTTCCGTATCGCCCCCCAGGCCGTCGAGTTCTGGCAGGGCCGCCAGAACCGCCTGCACGACCGCCTCCGCTACGTGGCCGACCCCGCCGGCACCTGGCACGTGGAACGCCTCAGCCCCTGAGCCGTACCGGGGCCCGCAGACGCAGACGACCCGCGAGCTCGGGTCCCTCCGTCTGACGACGAAGAAGCCGGCCGGACGTACCGGCGAGCTCGCGGGTCGGGTGACTGCCTGGGATTGGGCCGGCTGCACGTGTCTGTCACGTGCCGGTCCGGCACCGCACTCGGTGTGGTGACGGGCCGCTAGCCCGCAGCCACCTCACGCGTCCGGTTGTCATACATCTGCCGAACCACCTCCCTTCTCGTGTACCTCACACCCTACGAAGCCGACCGGAAGCGCTCAAGGGATTTATTCGGAGGTGACGTGCCACGACGCCACCCCCTAGCGTCCAGGCCATGACAGAGCGACGCGTGAGCGGGTTCCGGGTCCGGCTCGTGGACGGGGACGAGGCGTTGGAGGAGTGGCGGTATGTGCACAACGTCGTCGTGCCGCCTGCTGCGATGTCGGCGGCCGAGGCGGGGGAGCGGCTGGCGCGGGGGTACCGGCTGGAGAACGCGTACGACGGGGATGTGCTCGTGGGGTGCTCGACCGTGCGGCCCGTGGTGGACGGGGTGGGGACGGTGATCGTGCGGGTGCTGCCGGAGTTCCGGCGGCGGGGGTTCGGCACGGCCCTGTACGAGCACGTGATCGCGGGGGTGCGGGGGGCCGAGGCCGTCGAGACGTGTGTGCTCGGGGTCAACGAGGACGGGGTGCGGTTCGCCCGGCGGTGGGGGTTCGTCGAGGTGGAGCGGTATGTGCTCGACGGGGAGAGCGACGAGTGGGTGGATCTGCGGTGCGCGCTGTGAGCGGGAGGCTGGTGGCGGGTTGCAACGATTCCTTCAATCTTGCGGGAACACAGTGTGGGCTGCGTCACGTTCGAGTTGAATGAAGGGCAGCGAGTGAACCGACGCGCCGTGCGTGCGGACGCAGCCTGATGGGGGTCCAGGTGAGTGCTTCCCGGCGTAGTGGGGCCACCGACGAACTGGGGCCCGACGAGCCCGAGCCGGAATCGGAGCGGGAGGCTCCGGAGGACTCGGGCGGTTCCGACCTGCTCGCGGCACTGCTCGACGGCATGGACGCGGCTCTGTGCGCGTTCGACGCGGACGGCTTCGTCACCCACTGGAACCGTGAGGCCGAGCGGATCCTGGGATGGACGGCGGCCGAGGCGGTGGGCCGGCACGGGTTCGCCGGCTGGGCGGTGCGCGAGGCGGACGCCGACGAGGTGGAGGGGCGGCTGCTGTCGGCCATGCATGCCCCGGGGCGGCAGGTGCACGAGTTCGCGCTGCTGACGAAGGACGGCGGGCGGGTCCTCGTACGGACGCAGTCGGCGGCCGTGCGCGGGCCGGACGGGAAGCCGGCGGGTGTGTACTGCGCGTTCAGCGAGGTGCACGCGCAGATCGATCTGGAGCGGTCCATCGCGCTCAGCGAGGCCTTGTTCGAGGACGCGGCCTGGGGTGTCGTCCTGGTGGACGCGGATCTGCGGCCCGCGGTCGTGAACGCGTACGCCGCGCGGGCGCTCGGCAGCGGGCGTACGTCGGCGCTCGGGCGGCCGCTGGGGGAGCTGCTCGCGCTGGGTGTGGAGGACCTGGAGAGCGCGCTCACGCATGTGCTGGCCGAGGGGGCGCCGCCCGCGCCGGCGGAGATGTGGGTGAGCGTACGGTCGCCGGAGGGCGAGGAGCGGCGCTGCTGGCGGTCCGGGTTCCTGCGGCTTGCGTCGCCGCTCGCGGAGGAGCCGGTGCCGCTCGGGGTCGGCTGGCTGTTCCAGGACGTCACGGAGGCCAAGCACGCGGAGCAGGAGGCGGCGATGCTGCGCTTCCGGGCCAATCAGCTGCATCGTGCGGCGCGGGCGGCCGTCGAGTGCGAGGACCCGGCGGAGGCGGCCACCGTCCATCTGGACTTCGCGCTGGCCGGGTTCGCCGACCATGCGGTGATCGACCGGGTGGTGGGCGGTTCCCGGGCCGACGGGGAGGTGGGGCCGGTCCGGCTGGTGCGGATCGCGGCCACGCCGTCCGGGGCGCCGGGGCCGAGCATGCTGACGGGCGCGGCGGGGCTGCCGGTGCGTTACGAGGAGGGGCATCCGGCGTTGCAGTGCGTGGTGCGGGCCGGGAGTGTGCGGGCGGACGCCGGTTCGGTGCCGCTGGACCGGGCGCGGGCCTGGGCGCTGGACCGGCAGTGGCCCGGTGACGTGGTGCACGCGTTGTGCGCGGTGCTGCGCAGCCGGGGGCGGACGCTGGGCGTCGTGACGTTCCTGCGCGGGTCGGGCCGTAACCGCTTCGAGCGCGCGGACGCGACGTACGCCGAGGACGTGGCCGTACGCATCGCGACCGCGCTGGACCTCGCGCACCTCGTGAAGGACCGGCAGCAGGAGCGGTCGTAGCGGCTCAGTGCTGGTAGAAGATCCGGTCGCGGTACTCCTCGAACACGCGGGCGTTCCATTCGTGGCCGCCGTCGACGTTGCCGGAGCGCAGCAGCGGGGGTTCGGTGCCGTGGTCGGCGAGGGCGGCCGCGGTGGTGGCCAGGACCGCCTGGAGCAGGGCGCTGGTGACGACCGTGGAGGCGGGTGCGAAGGGCGCCGGGATGGTGTCGAGGGTGAGCTCGGCGTCCCCGACGGCGATCTTCGAGTCGAGGACGACGTCGCAGTGGTCCTTGAGGTACGTGCCGGAGACGTGCCGGGAGGTGGTCTCGGTGGCGTACGCCACCGATGTCACGCCGATGACCTTGACGCCGCGTCGGCGGGCCTCGACGGCCATCTCGACGGGCAGGGCGTTGCGGCCGGACAGGGAGATGATCACGAGGGCGTCGCCGGCGCGCAGGGGTGAGGTGTCGAGGACGGCGGTGGCGAGTCCGTCGACCCGTTCGAGGCGGGAGCCGAGGGTGGCGGGCATCACGTCGACGCCGACGAGGCCGGGGGCGGCGAGGAGGTTCATGAGGGCGAGGCCGCCGGCGCGGTAGACGACGTCCTGTGCGGCGAGGGAGGAGTGCCCGGCGCCGAAGGCGAACAGCCGGCCGCCGGCGGTGACGGTGTCGGCGAGGAGGGTGCCGGCGGCGGCGATGGCCTCGGCCTCCTCGTCGCGGACCCGTTGCAGGAGGCCGACGGCGGCGTCGAAGAACAGGTCGGCGGGCGTACCGTCGCTCATGCGGGCCCCTTCGCGGCGTCAGCGTCAGCGTGCGTGTCGCGGATCACCCTCAGGTCTGGACCAGCGTGGTGTCAATACGGCCGATGGTTCGTGCGGGTGGGTGGGGCCGGGGGGTGGGGACGCTTACCGGCGCTTGCGGGGTGCCGCCGCGCCCACCCTCCCCCCATCGCTCTGCGGCACGCCTGCCCGCGGTTGAGTGGCTGGGGAGAGCTGTGGCGTCGTCCGCGGCTGTAGCGCCCCTCAGGGGCGCGGGGAACTGCGCGGCCGGCCCCCACCGGCCCGTGGGCGGAGGCCGGTCCGCACCCCCGTTTTTCCGGTGTCCCCCGGTTGTCGGTGGGATCCGGCAGAATTGGTGGCAGGGCCAGCGCAAGCGGCCGGGCTTCCGGCAGAGGTAATCGAGGGGCACGTATGTCCGGACTGATCGACACCACGGAGATGTATCTCCGCACCATCCTCGAGCTCGAAGAGGAAGGCGTTGTCCCCATGCGCGCCCGCATCGCGGAGCGGCTCGACCAGAGCGGGCCGACGGTGAGCCAGACGGTGGCGCGGATGGAGCGGGACGGTCTGGTGTCCGTCGCCACCGACCGCCACCTGGAGCTGACCGACGAGGGCCGTCGGCTGGCGACGCGCGTGATGCGCAAGCACCGGCTCGCCGAGTGCCTGCTGGTCGACGTGATCGGCCTGGAGTGGGAGCAGGTGCACGCCGAGGCGTGCCGCTGGGAGCACGTGATGAGCGAGGCCGTGGAGCGGCGGGTGCTGGAGCTGCTGCGGCATCCGACCGAGTCGCCGTACGGCAACCCGATCCCGGGCCTGGAGGAGCTGGGCGAGAAGGACGGCGCGGACCCGTTCCTCGACGACAGCATGGTGTCGCTGGCCGACCTGGACCCGGGCGCGGACGGGAAGACCGTGGTCGTGCGCCGGATCGGCGAGCCCATCCAGACCGACGCGCAGCTGATGTACACGCTGCGGCGGGCGGGTGTGCAGCCCGGTTCGGTGGTGAGCGTGACGGAGTCGGCCGGCGGGGTGCTGGTGGGCAGCGGCGGCGAGGCGGCCGAGCTGGAGGCGGACGTCGCCTCCCACGTGTTCGTCGCCAAGCGCTGAGCGCCGAGAACCTGAGCATCGTTCAACTTCCGTTACCGGTGAGGAAGTTGAGGTCTTCCCTCGACGTCTTTCCCGCCTGTGTCGAACGCGCCGAATCCAAGATTCAGTGCGCCGAATCGCAGCGCCGGAACGTTTCGCGTGCCAGGCTGTCGCGAGAGGCATATGACCTGAGGGGGGCGGGGAGGATGTGCCGGAGGCATGGACATGGACGCGAACACGGGGTTGGCCCCGGCACCTTTCGGTACCGGGGCCTGTCCTCCCCAGTGCTGACCCGGAGCCCCGAGCTCCCAGGGTCATCCCCGCGGACCGTTTTCCCCGAGCGGCCCGCCCCCCGCAGAACAAATCCCCCCGGCGGCGCCGATCATGCCTGGGGAGGGGTCACTCGAATGAGGGGTGTTGTCCGCGGGAAGCCGATTTTCGAATAGGAGTTCGATAGTTTCGATACTCTGCATCGGTACCGAAGCACCACGAAGCGATACGAGGCGACACTAGGCACGCGGAGCTAGGGGGGTGCCAGGCCCATGGCACGGCGCATCGACGTGACAGGAGCCGGCGGCGTACACCTCGCCGCCTGGGAGTTCGCGGACCCGCCCAAGACGGAGGAGCGGGACCACTCGTCGCCCGGCGTGCTGTTACTGCACGGTCTGATGGGCCGCGCCTCGCACTGGGCGTCCACCGCCCGCTGGCTCGCCGGCCGGCACCGTGCCGTCGCCCTCGACCAGCGCGGCCACGGCCAGAGCGACAAGCCTCCGCAGGCCGCCTACACCCGTGAGGCGTACGTCGAGGACGCCGCGGCCGCCGTGGAGCAGCTGGGTCTCGCGCCGGCCGTGCTGATCGGCCACGCCATGGGCGCGCTGACCGCCTGGCAGCTCGCCGCGAAGCGCCCCGAGCTGGTGCGGGGCCTGATCATCTGCGACATGCGGGCCTCCGCGCTCGGTGCGGCCTCGCAGCGCGAGTGGGCCGACTGGTTCAAGTCCTGGCCCGTTCCCTTCGCCACGCTCGCCGACGTACGCAAGTGGTTCGGCGAGGACGACCCCTGGGTGGAGCGGCCGAACCCCGCGCGCGGGGAGTTCTACGCCGAGGTGATGCACGAGTGCGCCGACGGCTGGCAGCCGGTGTTCGACCCCGACCGGATGCTGAAGTCCCGGGAGACCTGGGTGTACGACGCGCACTGGGAGGAGCTGGCCCAGGTGCCGTGCCCCACGCTGGTCGTGCGCGGGGTGGACGGGGAGCTGGGGCGGGCGGAGGCGCAGGAGATGGTCCGGGTGCTGCCGAAGGGGGAGTACGCCGAGGTGGCCGACGCGGGGCATCTGCTGCCGTATGACCGGCCGGAGGCCTGGCGGGCGGCGGTGGAGCCGTTCCTTGATCGGGTGGGGGAGTGAGGGACACGAGCGGAGGGGCGGCGCTGTCGTTTCGCGGCTGCGGGCGCGTGGGGGTTGCTCGCGCAGTTCCCCGCGCCCCTTACGGGGCGCAGTTCCCCGCGTGTCTTACGGAGTGCTGTTCCTCGGGCCTCTGACGGGGCGCTGTGGCTAGCCTCTGCTGACGGCCAGGAGGATTTCCGGTAGGTGGGCCGCTGTGCGGGGGGCCGCCAGGCGTAGGCCTGACCAGGTGATCGCCGTCCCGTAGGCCGCGCCCACCGGCAGCAGCAGCCAGGTCCAGGCCTCGCCGCCCGCGCTGACGTTCAGCGCGATCGTCAGGGCGATGACCGGGGCGCACAGCAGGGCCGCCGCGACCATGCCGCCGAAGATCGCGATCCAGGCCAGGCCGGCCTGGCCCGGGGCGACGTTGCGGTGGCCCTCCTGGGGGATGGAGTACGGGAAGCGGGCCGAGGTCCAGGCGCCGGTCGCCAGCATCGCGCCGAGCAGGGCGAAGGAGACGCCGAGCACCTCGGGCAGCCGGGGCCAGTCGCCCAGCACGGCCGTGGTCACCACGGTCACCAGGGTGGCGTACGGCAGGGTGATCACCAGCAGGGCCAGCGCCCGCCCGCGCAGTTCGACGTAGGCGTCCCGCGCGGACGAAATGGTCGTCGCGACCATCCAGAACGCCGAGGTGTCCTGCCCGAACTGGTTGTACATCTGGATGCCGAGCATCCCGGCCGCGAAGCACGCGAAGTAGATCGACCCGGTGCCCTGCACGGCGTTGAAGACGGGCACGATCAGCCCGATGGCCAGCGAGGTCACCCACGCGGCCTTCGTCTTGGGGTCCCGCCAGACGTAGCGCAGGCTGCGCGCCATGACCGTACCGGTGCGCCCGCCGGGCAGCCGGCGCCCCAGCCGACCGCCGCCCGTGGCCGCACGGCCCCGGCCCGCCGAGTCGGGTGCCTGGAGCGTGGAACCGTCGGGGGCGGTCATCAGCCGGGTCAGCGTCCGCGCCCAGGCACCGATGAGCACCGCCAACGCGGCCAGCGACACGACGAGTTGGAGGCCCGCGGTGCCGTACGACCCCTCGCTCGCCGAGTGCACCGCGCCGATCGCCGACGCGGGCGGCAGCCAGCGCACCACGTCCGCCACCGGCGCGAGCCTGCCGAGCCCGGCCGAACCGAGGCTCTGGGCGCCGAAGTTGACGAGCTGCACCCCGACGGCGATGACCAGGCCGCTCAGCACCGCCAGATCACGTCCCTTGCGGCTGCTGAGCAGCCGTACGTTCGCGGCAGCCACGGCGCGCGCGAGGGCCACGCAGACCAGCAGCGCGAGGGCCACCGCGACGACCGCGACCGCGTAGCCGGCCGCCCCGTGCGCCACCGACACCGCACAGCCCACCAGCAGGATCAGACTCACCAGGGGGCCGATGCCGACCAGCGAGGCGGCGAGCAGGGCCCGTGCCAGCGGCCGGGGCCGCAGCGGGAGCATCACCAGCCGGGTCGGGTCCAGGGTCTCGTCGCCGCCCGGGAAGAACAGCGGCATCACCGCCCACCCCAGCGCCAGCACGGCCGCCCCCAGCACCGCCACCGCGTCCGCGTGCGGATGCCCGCGCAGCAGCACCAGGCCCAGCAGTTGCAGCCCCGCGAACAGCAGCGCGACGACCGCCGACGCCACGAACGCGGCTCGCCGGCCGCCGGACTGCCGCAGCCCGTTGCGCAGCAGCGACAGCTTCAGCCGTACGACGGTGCCGGTCACGTCCGTCATCGGGCCGCCCCGCCGCCCAGCCAGTCCAGCTCGGAGACCGCGTCCCGGCCGCTCGCCCCGACCAGCTCCAGGAACGCGGTCTGGAGGGTGGGATGCGTCCCGCGCACCTCCGCCAGCGTCCCCGTCGCGCGGATCCGCCCGGCCGCCAGCACCGCGACCCAGTCGCACAGCGACTCGACGAGCTCCATCACGTGGGAGGAGAAGACGACGGTCGCGCCGGAGGCGGTGTACCGCTCCAACACGCCCCGGATGGTCTGCGCGGACACCGGGTCGACGCCCTCGAACGGCTCGTCCAGGAAGAGGACTTCCGGGTTGTGGAGGAGAGCGGCGGCGAGCCCGGTCTTCTTGCGCATGCCGGTCGAGTAGTCGACGACGAGTCTGTGCTGGGCTCCGGCGAGGTCGAGCACGTCCAGGAGCTGGGTGGCCCGCTTGTCGACCTCGGCGCCGGGGAGGCCGCGCAGCCGGCCGGAGTAGCCGAGCAGTTCGCGGCCGGTGAGCCGCTCGAAGAGACGGAGGCCTTCGGGGAGGACGCCGATGCGGGACTTCACGGCCACCGGATCCCGCCAGACGTCGTGGCCGACGACCTCGACGGAGCCCGCGTCCGGACGCAGCAGCCCGGTCACCATGGAGAGGGTGGTGGTCTTGCCGGCCCCGTTGGGCCCGACCAGTCCGACGAACTTCCCGGCGGGCAGCGACAGGTCGATCCCGCCGACGGCGACCTGCTGCCCGAACCGCTTCCAGAGCCCACGAACACGCACGGCATCGGTCATGCCAGCACCCTACGTGGGCGCCGGGGGCCGGGGACGCTTACCGGCGCTGGCCGGGTGCCGCCGCGCCCACCCTCCCCCACTCTCGGCTTCGCTCGAGCGGGGGGACCCCCATCGCCCTGCGGCACGCCCGCCCGCAGCTGGGGAGCTGTGAAATGGGCGGCTGGACAGCGCCCCGTCAGGGGCGCGGGGAACTGCGCGACCAGCCACGACGGACCCGCGGTCGCCGACGGATCAGGCACCCGGCAGACGAGGCGGCGCCTACCGGTCCCGCCCGCACGCGTACGCCAACGGCGAGATGAGCTCCTCCGCGTCCGGCAGCCACCGGTTCGCCGCGGTCGGCCGGCAGGCCCACTGCACCGCCCCCCGCGACCCGTACCGCGTCGGCGGCGCCGGCACGTACGCGCCCTCCCCGAGCGCCGTGAGGTCCAGCGACGCCGGTGCCCAGCCCAGCCTCCGCACCAGGTCAGGTGCCTTCACCGACGCACCCGGCAGCACGAAGAACTGCATCCGGCGGTCGGGGGTCAGGGTCACCGGCCCCAGCGCCAGCTCCATCCGCTCCATGCGCGCCAGCGCGAGAAACCCCGCCGTCTCCGGGACGGACAGCGCGTCGAAGGTCCGCCCCGTCGGCAGCAGGATCGACGCCGTCGGCTGCTTCTGCCACATCCGGCGCGCCACCGTCGCACTACCGGTGGCCTGCGACGCCCAGTCCGGGCGCGCCGCGTGCGCGCCGGGCGCGCCGCACGCGACCTCCCCGCAGGAACAGCGTTGCACCCCCTCGACCGCTTCCAGCCAGGTGCCCGGGAAGACGTCCCAGTGGCGCTCCTCGGCGTAGCGTACGGCGGTCTCCAGCAGCGATTCCCCACGCTGCTTCGGAATCTGAGCGGCTTCGGTCCCCACGATCGTCTCTTCCACGCTCAACACAACTCCCGCACCCACCTGGAGTTACGGGCGTAACGCGCGCGGGGGAGGAGCATCCTTTCCGTAACTGGGGCGCATGGGTGCATGCGTGGGGGCGCGCAGGAGGAACCGGGGCGTGAGCGGGTAGTCACACGTGGGGGGTTGGCGGCGGTCGTACCCGTGATTCCGCTGCTTTTACCCGGCAATCCTCGCATGTCCCGCATTTTCGGTATGTCCGCTGGGCAGTGATCGTCACGGCCGGATCTTTTCCCTACAGGGAGTTCGCAGGGGGTACGCCATGGCCGCAAGGCCGCTTGTCGCGCGGCAGCCGAACGAACGGTTGCAGGCGCTCATCCAGGAGGCGGGGTGCTCGAACGCCGGGCTGGCCCGCCGGGTCAACATGTGCGGCGCGGAGCACGGTCTCGACCTCCGGTACGACAAGACGTCCGTGGCGCGCTGGCTGCGCGGCCAGCAGCCGCGGGGCCGGGCGCCCGCGATCATCGCCGAGGCGCTGGGCCGCAAGCTGGGCCGTACGGTCACGATCGACGAGATCGGCATGGCCAACGGCAAGAACCTCGCGTCGGGCGTCGGGCTCCAGTTCTCGCCGACGGTGCTGGGGGCCATCGAGCAGGTCTGCGAGCTGTGGCGCAGTGACGTGGGGCGCCGGGACTTCCTGTCCGGGTCCTCGGTCGCCGCGTCCGCGCTGGTGGAGCCCAGCCGGGACTGGCTGATCTCGGCGCCGGACGCGCAGGTGGCACGGCAGGCGGGGCCGCGGGTCGGGCAGTCGGACGTGGCCGCCGTGAAGGCGATGACGCAGGCCCTCACCGACCTCGACCACCAGTTCGGCAGCGGCCATGTGCGCCCGGTCGTCGTGCACTACCTCAACAGCGTCGTCTCGGGGCTGCTGGCCGGCTCCTACCGGGAGTCCGTGGGACGGGAGTTGTTCGCGGCCGTCGCCCGACTCACCGAACTCGCCGGTTACATGGCCGTCGACACCGGTCAGCCCGGTCTCGCCCAGCGCTACTACATCCAGTCGCTGCGCCTCGCGCAGGCGGCCGGTGACCGTGGCTACGGCGGCTATGTGCTCGCCTCCTCCATGAGCCACCTCGCCGCGCAGCTCGGAAACCCGCGCGAGATCGCCCAGTTGGCGCGGGCGGCGCAGGAGGGGGCGCGGGGCCGCGTGACCCCGCGCGCGGAGGCGATGTTCTTCGCGGCCGAGGCCCGTGGCCATGCCCTGCTGGGCGATGTCCGGTCGGCGCAGCTGGCGTCGGGCCGGGCGGTGTCGGCGATGGAGGCGGCCGATCCGGCGTCCGGGGACGACCCGGCGTGGATCAGGCACTTCGACGAGGCCTATCTGGCCGACGAGTTGGCGCACTGCCACCGCGACCTGGGCCAGGCCGACGCGGCGGCGCGGTGCGCGCAGCAGTCGCTGGACGGGCACCCGGAGACCCGGGCCCGGCGCCGGGCGATCGGCTATGTGCTCCTCGCCACAGCCCAGGTGCAGCAGCGCGAGATCGAACAGGCCTGCGCCACCGGGACGAGGGCGGTGGAACTGCTGGAGACGGTCCGCTCCAACCGGGGCGCCGAGTACCTGGAGGACTTCCAGCAGCGGCTGGAGCCGTTCCGGGACGAACCGGTGGTCAGGGAGTTCGGAGCGCGCCTGGATCTCCAGGCCGCCGCGTGAATTCCTGCCCCGCGGCTGCGTGAACGTGTGGGAAACCACACCTTGCCGAGCAGGAAGCGGCAAGTACAGCGCACCGCGGGGCGGTTCTGTTACTGCCGTCACAAGGAACAAGATCGCGCCCTTGGCCGCATGGCACCTGGCTGAGGGGACCCGGTAGCGTGAGTCGACGATTCACAAGGTCCCCCATTGGTAGGAGTCCCGGTGACGCAGAGTGGACAGGGCGAGCCCGCGCGCGAAGGCATCGTGCTGCCCTCCGACGGTGGCGAGCCCCTGTTGCCGGGTATGACGGGCAGCCCCGTCCCCGTCGCGCAGCCGCCCGCCCCGGCCGCCGCGCCCTCCGAGGGCCGGTCCTGGGGCCAGCCGTGGGGCCCCGGCCACCAGCAGAGCCCGCAGCCCGATCCGGCCGGCCAGGGCTGGCCGCAGGCGGCCGGCCAGGAGTGGGAGTCTCCGGAACCGCCGCAGCTGCCGCCCGCCTGGACCGCCCAGTCGCACGCCGCCCAGTCGCACGCCGCCCAGGCCCAGGCCGTCCAGGCCCATGCCCCCGGCGCCGGTGCGCTGCCGCCGGAGGGGGCGCCCGCCCCGTCGTACGGCGGCGGCTACGACCAGTCGTACGGCTACGGCGCCCCGCCCCAGCAGTCGTACGGCGCCCCGCTGCCGCCGGCCGCCGGCCAGGACCCCTACGGGGCTCCGGGCGCCGCGCTGCCGCCCGCCGTCCCCCAGGGGGGCCACGGCGGCTACGGCGGTGGGCTGCCGCCCGCCGACGAGGGCGCCACCCAGTTCCTCCCGCCGGTGCCCGCCGCGCCGGTGGACGAGGGCGCCACCCAGTACATACCGTCCGTCCCGGCGGCCTCCGAGGGCGCCACCCAGCTGATACCGCCGGTGGGCGCCGGTGCGCTGCCGCCGGAGATGTCGCACGGGCAGACCGCCTTCCACGGCGGGGCGGCGGCTCCGGCGCACTCGGACGCCGACGCCACCCAGTACATCCCGCCGTACCCGGCCGGTGGACAGCAGGGCGGCGACCGGCAGCCGCCCGCGGAGTTCGACAGCCTCTTCCGCAGCACGCCGGGCGGCGAGCCCCCGGCCGCGGCCACGGCCTATCTGCCGCGCTTCCAGGAGCAGCCCCAGAGCGGCTACCAGCAGCCGCCGGCGTACACCCCGCCCCCGACGTCGTTCGACCACGGCGACGCCGACGACGGCCGGAGTGGTCGCGGCAGGTCGAAGGTGCCGCTGATCGCGGCCGTCGGGGTCGGCATCGCCGTGCTCGGCATCGGCGCCGGTGCCCTGCTCAGCGGGAGCGGCGGGGACTCGGGCGAGACCGGCAAGACGGTGGCCGCGTCCGCCTCGGCCGGCAGCACCTCCTCGGCGGCCGCGGGCGACCCCGCGAAGGCGCAGGCCGTCGCCCTGGACAAGCTGCTCGCCGACAGCGGCAGCAGCCGGGCCTCGGTGATCAACGCCGTGGCCCGGGTGAAGCAGTGCCAGAACCTGGACGGTTCCGCCTCCGACCTGCGCAACGCCGCCCAGCAGCGCACCGAGCTGGTCACCCGGCTGTCCAAGCTGTCCGTGGACAAGCTGCCGGCCAACGCCGAGCTGAGCACCGCCCTCACCAAGGCCTGGCAGGCCTCCGCGAACGCCGACAGCCACTACGCGGCCTGGGCCGACCAGGTCAAGGGCAAGCACGGCTGCCGCAAGGGCCAGGCCCGCAGCACCGGCCAGACCGCCGCCGGCAACCAGGAGAGCGGCACCGCCAGCAGCCAGAAGGTGAAGGCGGCCGCGCTGTGGAACACGATCGCGAGCAAGTACGGACTGACCCAGCGGCAGCCGACCCAGCTGTGACGGCCGGGCGGTGCCCGCGCGGGCCGGTCAGCTCAGGTCGGCGCTCTCCAGGATCTTGGTCATGTCCAGGGCCTGCTTGTTCGCCGACTGGAGCAGGCCGCCCTTGACGGTCTGGACGTTCACGTCGGTGTTGACCAGCCGGGCGAAGCCGGCCGCGGCCAGCTTGCCCTGGTAGGGCCAGGACAGGGTCGGGGTCAGACCGCCGGTGGAGACCTTCAGGCCGTCGTTGAGGGCGCGCCGCACGCTGTCGGCGCTGGCTCCGTCGTCGCCGGTCTTCTCCAGCGCGGCGGTCAGGACCTGGTAGGCGATCCAGGTGGTCTGCACCCCGGCGTCGGCCGGATCGATCCGGTTGTCGCCGAAGGCCTCCTTGCTGATGACCTTCTTCATCTCGTCCCAGCGCGGGTCCGAGGCGACCGGGTACCAGCCGGTGATGTACGACCCCTCGTACGGGCCGGACGCACCGCCGGTGGAGTTGATCACCGTCTGGTCGACGCTGCCGATCTCGGCGGCCGTCTTCACCTTCGGGTGGTCCTGGCGGGCGCGCTGGAAGCTGTCCATGAAGGTGGCCGTGCGGTCGCCGAGCTCGGGCACCACACAGCCCGTCCGCAGCGAGTCCGAGGCGGCGCTCTCCAGTGCCTTCTGCGACTGCTGGTCGTACTCGGTGAGGTCCTCGGCGGCGAGCTGGTCGGTCGCCTTGGCGTGGCCGGCCGCCTGGAGGCCCGAGTCGAGCAGCTGGGGCAGCTGGTCGCCGGCGATGCTGTCCGGGCGGACCAGGGTGACCGGGCCGCAGGTGTCGGCCAGCGCCTCCCCGAGTCCGGCGAGCAGGGTGAGCGAGCCGCCGTTGACCGGGTAGGAGACGGGGCTGGTGAACTCCTCGTTCGACGCCCCGTAGCCGCCTATGTAGGGGATCGCCGCGCCCTCCAGCGGGGCGAAGTAGGAGTCGCCGAACTGGCTGTAGGAGCCGACCACGGCGACGACGTTCTGGTCGACCGCGCGCTGGGCGCAGTTCGCGGCGCCCACGCTGCTGTTGTGGTCGTTGCAGGTGATGAGCTTGAGCTTGCGGCCGTGGATGCCGCCCCGGGAGTTGAGCCACTTGACGTAGGCGGAGGCGATGGCGGGCATACCGGGCTTGTTGGTGGCGCTGGTGCCCTGCGGCGCCCAGGTCATCACCTTGATCGCGTCGTCCGTCGAGGCCGACATCCCCGGGATGGAGCCGCAGCCGGCGGCGAGCGACGCACAGGCCGTCATGGCCGCGGCGGACAGCGCGGTGGCTCTGACACGCCGGTGGGTCGCGGGGAGGACGCTGCTGACGGTGGTGCTGAGGATGTGGCGCCTGCCGGTCATGGACATGCACGATTCCGCCACATCACTAACCGGGAAGTGACCCATGGTCAACGAACGGTGACGCGAAGGTGAATTGCGGGGGGTCGGTCAGGGGCGTGTGACGAGGAACGTACGATCGATGACCGTGCAAGGTTCGGAGAACTCTTCCCGTCGCGGCCGTCGCTCCTCCACCATGGGCGGCATGCCACTCAATGACATGCCGTGGTGGCGCTGGCGCAGCAATGTGCGCTCCGCGCTGCACATGCTCTCCGACCCGGAGTTCCAGCGGAACGTCTGGCTGGCCGGCCAGGACGGGTACGGCGACGTGACCGACGCGGTGTACCGGCTGGTCGAGGACACCTGGCTGGACAGCTGGTCCGCGGAGAAGTACGTCGGGACGATATTCCGCGACTCGCAGGAGGCGGCGCTCGTCGACACCGCCGTGCTGCGGGTGCTGCGGATCATGCACCAGGTCGGGCCGGACGCGCCGGTCTCCGCGTACCTGGACCACCAGGGGTGGCCGGACGCGGTCCGGGCGGCGCGGGACGCGCACCTGCGCCTCGCGGCGAGCGACGGCGACGACCCGGACGCCCCGCCGCGCACCCTCGAGGTGCTGCGGATCATGACGCGGGCGGCGTGAGTCCGCGAAGCGGACGCTGACCGGCGGGGCGGGCCGGACATGAGATTCTGTGGTGCATGACCGATCAGCCCACCCGAGCCCAGGCCGCCCCGGCCGACCAGTACGTCCTCACGCTCTCCTGCCCGGACAAAAAGGGCATCGTGCACGCCGTGTCGAGCTATCTCTTCATGACCGGCTGCAACATCGAGGACAGCCAGCAGTTCGGGGACCACGACACGGGTCTGTTCTTCATGCGCGTGCACTTCTCGGCCGACGCGCCGGTGACGGTCGACAAGCTGCGGGCGAGCTTCGCGGCGATCGGTGACTCCTTCCGCATGGACTGGCAGATCAACCGGGCCGACGAGAAGATGCGCGTCGTCCTCATGGTCAGCAAGTTCGGTCACTGCCTGAACGACCTGCTCTTCCGGGCCCGGATCGGTGCGCTTCCGGTGGACATCGCGGCCGTGGTCTCCAACCACACCGACTTCGCGGAGCTGGTGGACTCGTACCACATCCCCTTCCACCACATCCCGGTGACGAAGGAGACGAAGGCCGACGCCGAGGCCCAGCTGCTCGACCTCGTCCGCGAGGAGAACGTCGAACTGGTGGTGCTGGCCCGCTACATGCAGGTCCTCTCGGACGACCTGTGCAAGCAGCTGAGCGGCCGGATCATCAACATCCACCACTCGTTCCTGCCGAGCTTCAAGGGCGCGAAGCCGTACCACCAGGCGCATGCGCGGGGCGTGAAGCTGATCGGTGCGACCGCGCACTACGTCACGGCGGACCTGGACGAGGGCCCGATCATCGAGCAGGAGGTCGAGCGGGTCGGCCACGACGTCACCCCGGACCAGCTGGTGGCGATCGGCCGCGACGTGGAGTGCCAGGCGCTGGCCCGCGCGGTGAAGTGGCACGCGGAGCGCCGCATCCTGCGCAACGGCCGACGGACGGTCGTCTTCGGCTGACGGTCGCCCGAGGGGCGGGGTGGTTTCCGTCGTACGGCGACCGCGTCCGCGCGGGGGCCTTTCGCGCGGTTCCCCGCGCCCCCACAAGCGAAAGGCGGGCGCGGCCCCGTCTTTTCAGGGGCGCGACCAGCCGCGCGACCAGCCGCGAACCACCCGCGGCCGCCGCTAGTGGCCGGTCACGTCGTTCGCGGCGGTCTCGATCAGGTCGGTCACCGCGCCCGGCCGGGAGGCCAGGGAGGCGTGCGAGGCGGGCAGTTCGACCGTCTTGCGCGGCTGGATCCGCTCGGCCATGCGGCGCTCGACATCGGGGTGGATCATGCGGTCCTCGGTGGACACCTGGTACCAGGACGGCTTGCCGCGCCAGGCCGGGGCGGTGACGGCGTCGCCGAAGGTCGAGGCGAGCGGCGCTTTCTGCGTCACGGCCATGACCAGCGCCTCCTCGGGCGTGAGGTCCTGCGCGAAGCTCTCGTGGAAGCGGTCCTGCCTGATCCACAGATAGCCGTCGGAGTCCGGCGTGATGTTCGGGAACGCGGCCGGCGGCTGCTCCTCGCTGAGCGCGCCCGGGCTCTCGCCCGCGTCCGGCGCGAACGCCGCGACATAGACCAGGGCCGCCACGTTCGGCAGGTCGCCCGCCTCGGTGATGACGGCACCGCCGTACGAGTGCCCGACGAGCACGACGGGGCCGTCGACCTGGCGGATCATCTTCCGGGTGCGTTCGGCGTCGTCCGCGAGGGAGGTCAGCGGGTTCTCGACGGCGTGCAGGTCACGGAAGCCGCGGCGGTGGAGTTCGGTGACGACCTTGGACCAGTGGGCGGCGCCGCCCCAGAAACCGTGGACCAGGACGACGGCGGGCCTGTCGGCCATGAGGGGCCTTCCTGCGAGGAGCGAGGAGCGGGTGTACCGCTCAGCTTCGTGGACCGACGGCGACCCCGCGCGCCGTGGACCGCCCGGCGATCTCACCCTGGAGGGTGAACTGCCGCGGATTTCAGGTCATTCCGCTCGGTGAGTCCTGTGAGATAACTACAGTCATATCGACGCCACGGCGGACCTCTCCGTAAAGGTGGTCTCCCTGGCGTTCCCCGGCGTCGTCCGGCGGAATTCGAATCGGCAAGCAATCGCATGGGGGGATTGTTGTGTCAACCGATCACTTTACCCTTTTCCAGGCGGCACTCGGAAATCCGGACCGGCCGACCAAAGTCATTCTGTTCGCGGACCTCTCGGGTTCCACGGAGATGAAGGGGAAGACGGCCGAGGTCTCCTGGCTTCCGACCATCGGGAAATTCCTCGACATCACGGAGACCGCCGTCACGGAGAACGGCGGAACCGTGGTGAAGTACCTCGGTGACGGCACCCTCGCCGTCTTCGACGGCGACCACGCCGCCGAGGCGATCTGCGCGGCCATCAGAATCCAGGAGATGCTGCGCAAGGAGAACTCGCCGGAGAAGGGGGTGCTCCGCGACTGTTACGCCTCGGTGGGCATCGCGACCGGGCGCGTCGTCGAGTACGAGGCCCCGGGCGGCAGCCTGGACTACGTGGGGTCGGTGGTGGACCTCGCCGCCAGGCTCTGCAGCGCCGGGAACTCCCAGGCGGTGTGGGTCGACAGCGCCACGGTCGCCTCGGCGATCATGAACAAGGTCTCCTCGGAGATGGGCCGCGTCCATGACTTCTCCCCGGACGACTACCTTTCCGACGAATGGAAGGTGGAACTGAAGGGATTCGCGAAACCCATCAAGTACCGGGAGATCATCTGGCTCAGCAAACCCTTCGGAGCCACGAACGCGGTCGTCAACGAAATCACCGAGCGAACCGCGGCACATGGCGCACAGGGAGACCGGCCCGCCGGTCCACCCGCCGCGCAGGTGCCCGAGGACATTCGTGAGGGCGTGGTCAAGAGGTGGGATCCGGCCCAGGGACGCGGATTCATCTCGACCACCTCCGACGGCGACTATTACGTCGACCGGCGCTATGTCGTCAGCGGCGAGGACCTCACCGAGGGGCGTTCCGTCAGGTTCGTGGCACGGGCGCCGTTCAAGGAGGGAGCCCGCCCCATCGCCGGCTGCACCGTCCAGGAGGGGCACCGGGTACCCGGAACCTTCCAGCGGGTGTTCCCGGACCGGAATTTCACTTTCGCCGACGTCCTCGACGGGCTGGGAAACCGGCAGCGCCTTTTCGTGTATCTCGGGGACGGCGCGGCGGAGCACCGTTCGGGCGAAGCGGTCCTCCTGGAGGTCACCCGCAACTACCGGGGCATCTCCGGCCACCTCGTCACGGCGGACCAGACAGGCGGGAGCGGCACCGGTGAGCAGCCCTGATCCGGGCCCGGCCCGGGAGGCCCTGGCGGAGGTCCGCACGGAGCTGGCGCGGGCCGACCAGAAGGCCGCGATCCTGCTCGCGCTGTTCTCCGCCATCGCCGCGGGGATCATCGCGACGCTGGCCACCCGGAGGTCCGGGCTGTTCGCCCTCTGGAACGGGGTCGAGTGGATGGCGTGGGCGGGAGTCGGCTGCCTGGCGTGCAGTCTCGTCCCGCTGCTGGTCTGCGTCCGGCCGAACGGGGCCGGCCGGCTCCGGGGAAGCGCCTACTTCGCGTTCTACGCCCAGTACGAGGGGCGCCCGGACGAGCTCTTCGCCCACCTGGCGTCGTCGGTCGCCGCCGCGGACGAGGAGCGGTGCGGTCAGCTGGTCGACCTGTCCGTCCTCGCCACGCGCAAGTACCGGCTCATCGCCCGCGCGGTCGACCTCCTGGGCTGCGCACTGATCCTCATCGCCGGGGCGATGCTGCTCGACGCCCTGCACTGAGGGCGCCGGAGCGCACGCCGGGAGCGCCGGGAGTCCTGAGACCGGTGTCCGGCCACGTCCGGTTACATCCGGCTCAGGCTCGCCGCCGCGAACAGCACGTCCCTGATCGCGGAGCGGTCGCCGAGCTGGCCCGCGGCAGCCTCCTCCGGCGGTACGTGGCCCGCGGCCAGCCGGCAGAACTCCACGTCGTCCAGGGCCACGTGCGCCACCTCGAACTCGGCGGAGCCCACCGCCCCCGGCGAGTCCAGCGGGATCAGCCACTCGCCGCCGCCGCTGCCCTCGATCTCCAGGCGCAGGCTCCGGCCCGGCTGCCCCGCGGGGACCAGGTGCGGGGTGGGACCGGGCGCCGCGAGACCCGCCTGCCGGCGCGCCGCCAGCGCGGTGGGCAGCATCCGGGCCGCGAGGTCGATCATCCGGTGCAGGTGCCGCGGGGCCGGCGGTCCGTAGGGATAGTCCACGGCCTCCGCGATGTCCTCCGCGTGCACCCAGCACTCGAAGGCACGGTCCAGCATCGCGTCGTGCAACGGCAGTTCGAAGTCGCCGTACGACACCCCGAGGCGTCCGGCGCCGCCGCCGGTGAAGGAGACGGTCTGTACGAGCCGGTGGCTCTGCTCCCGCCAGGGCACCCGCACCGCGCGCGTCGGCGGGAAGTGCGAGGCCTGCCAGAACGCCTCGGTACGGGCGGCCGGGCCCTGTGCCCCGGCCGCCCCCAGCGGGTCCTCCAGACCCAGTGCCGTCGCCACCAGCCCGTCGACGGACAGCAGATGCGCGATCACTCCGGCGACCGTCGTCCGGCGGCTCGCCGGCACCTCGCCGTCGAACCAGCGCAGCCGCACCGGCGCATGCCACTCCGCGTCGCCGATGTCCTGCAGCAGGGCGTCCAGGCGGGCCGTCTCCGCGTCGTAGGGGCCGGCCCAGGCGGGGAGCGGGATCCTGGCCGGCCGGCGGTCCAGGCAGGCCTCCAGGACCCGGGTGCGCAGGCCGGGGTCGAGGTCCAGGCTCTCCGGCTGGTGCAGCAGGCCGACGGCCTCGCGCAGCCGCCGCGCCTCGTCCGCGCAGGCCCCGCAGTCCCCGAGGTGGACCTCGACGGCGAGGGCCTCGGCCGTCGAGCAGGCGGCCAGCGCCCACGCCCCGAGCAGTGACTTCAGGACGTCGTGCGGCAACTGCAGCGGTACGGGCGGCAGGTCGGGCGGCTCGGGCAGCGGCTGCCCGCCGTCCTCGACGGAGGCCCGGGGCAGCGGTATGCGCGGCGGCCTGCCGAGGCCGCCACCGCCGTCGCGCGGCACGTCCCCGTCCCCGGAGCCGGTGCCGTCCTGCGCCCCGGAGAACTCGGCGCCGGTCACGCCCCACCTCCGTAGCCGGGCGGTGTCCCGGCGTCGTGCGCGGTGGACAGCAGCTGGAGGCCCAGGCGCAGCCGGCGGCGGGCCTCGTCCTCGGTGACACCGAGGTCCACCGCGGTCTGCCGGTAGTCGCGGCGCTGGAAGTAGGCGAGATCCAGGGCGGCCCGCAGCGGGGCCGGCATGGAGTGCACGATGTAGTCCGCGCGGGCGGCGACGGAAGCCCGCCGCACCTTGTGCTCCAGCTCCTCGGCGGCCTGAGGGGAGGAGCTGTCGCCCGGGGCGAGCGCGGCGGTCTCGGTGGCCCTGAGGCGCTGCACGGCGAGCCGGTGGGTCAGCGCGGCGAGCCAGGAGCGCAACGGCCCCTGCCGGGGGTCGTAGGCGTCCGGATGCTCCCAGACCCGGGCGAAGACCTCGCGGGTTATGCCGTCGGCGGCGTCTTCGTCCCCGAGGACGCGGTGGGCGAGTCCGTGCACGAGCGAGGCGAAGCGGTCGTACAGCTCACCCAGGGCGGCCGCCTCGCCGCGGGCCAGCCGCTGCTGCATCTTGCGGTCCCAGCGGGGCGGTACGTCCTTCTTCGTCATGCGGCCCCCTCGCCGTGTCCGTGTCCAGCGTGTCTCCACCGTCTCCTCGAATGTAGTCGGCACGTCCGGTGACGCACGCCCCTTTATGGCAATGCGCGCCCCTTGCCGGACTGCCGGTGGTAGGAGGCGCTCCTGCCGAACTCTCGGTTTCCGATCGAACAGGATTGACCATGACCGAAACAAGCCCCTCTCTGATCGATGCTCGTTTGTCGTTCGGGGTTTCGGGGAACGGCCGCTGGGCAGCCGCGCGACAAGAAGCGTAGGAACTGGCTCCGTTTCCGGGCGGTTCCGGAGATCCGGCGAGCGGAGGGCTGAGCCGTGGCTTTCAAGGTGACCGGCGTCGAACAGGGCGAGTGGGCCGTACTCGGGGTGTCGGGCGAACTCGACCTGGTGACTTCGCCGGTGCTGCGCCAGCGGGTGCACGACGTGGTCGCCGAGGGGCACCACAGTCTGGTCCTGGACCTCTCCGACGTCTTCTTCTGCGACTCCAGCGGGGTCGGGGTCCTGATCGCGGCCCGCCGCCTGATCCGCTCCTGCCGGGGCCGGCTGCGGCTGATCCTGCCCGCTCAGGGCGCGAGTGACGGTTCTCACGTCAACCGGGTCCTCGGCGCCCTCGGCGTACGACGGCTGTTCGAGGTCTACGCCGATCTCGACAGCGCGACCACCGACGAGGCGGACCCGCTCTCCGCGTGACCGGAGTGACCGGAGAGACCGGACTGACCGGGGTCCATAGCCGATGATCACGACAGTGCCACGTTGTTGTCGCGGAATTCCCCCGGTCTTGGCACAACCGTCGGTTTCCGGCTCCCGGGCCGCCGCCGCGTCGTACGCTCCCTGCGAGATGAACCCCCACGTCACGTAAGGCGGCCCGAACAGACATGGTCAGCACCGAGTACGAGCGACGGATCGCCGCCCGGTTCGCCACCTTCGACCAGGACGGCAACGGCTGGATCGACCGCGAGGACTTCAACGCCGCGGCCAAGGCGCTGCTCGCCGAGTTCGGCGTCCCCGCCCGCTCCGACAAGGGCCAGGCCCTGTACGCCGGTGCGGAGGCCTTCTGGCAGGGCATGGCCGGCATGGCGGACCGGGACGGCGACCAGCGCATCACCCGGCAGGAGTTCGTGAGCGGCGCGGTCAAGCGGCTGCACGACAATCCCGAGCGGTTCGGCGAGATCGCCCGCCCCTTCCTGCACGCGGCCCTCTCCCTCGCGGACCGCGACGGCACGGCCACCGCGACCGTCGACGACACCGTGCGGGTGCTGCGCGTCCTCGGGGTCGCCCCGGAGCTCGCGCGGGCGATCGCGGCGGGCCTGGACACCGACGGCGACGGCAGGATCGCGGAGACCGAGATCGTCCCGGCGTTCGCCCGCTACTTCACGATCCCTGAGTAGGACGCTCCGCGGCGAGCGTTCCCGCACCGGGAGTTCCCGCATCGGGACTCCCCACATCGGGACTCCCCGAGAACCGCTCGCGCAGCTTGTACTTGAGCACCTTGCGCAGCGTCTCGTTGCGCGGAAGGGCGTCCACCACCTCCAGCCGCTCCGGCAGCTTGTGCACCGACAGCCCCTCCGCACGCAGATACGACACCGTCTCCGGGAGCGTCAACGCGACGGCCCCCGGCGGCTGTTCGACCACCGCGCAGACCAACTCCCCGCGTTCCGCGTCCGGCAGCCCGACCACCGCCACGTCGGCCACCGCCGGATGCGCGGCGAGCAGGTCCTCGATCTCCTTCGCCGAGATGTTCTCGCCCTTGCGGATGATCACGTCCTTGAGCCGCCCGGTAAGGACGAGATGGCCGGTCGCGGTCACTCGCCCCAGGTCGCCGGTGCGCAGGAAGCCGTCCTCGTCGAAGGCCGCGGCGGACTGCGCCGGGTCCAGGTACCCCTGGCAGACCGCCTCCCCGCGCAGCCGTACCTCGCCGCCCTCCGCGATCCGTATCTCCATCCCCTCCGGCGGCCTCCCCTCGGTCGTCGCCAGGTTCTCCGTCGTGTCGTCCGGCGCCCCCATCGTGATCATCGGCACCTCGGTCATGCCGTACCCGTGGGTCAGCTGCACCCCCATCTCGCGCACCACCGCGTGGTACACCTCCGGCGGCTTGGGCGCCCCGCCGCCGGCCAGCAGCCGCAGCGAGGGGATCACCGGCGCCCCGGGCTGCTTGCGCTGCTCGGCCAGGAACATCGAGTAGAACGCCGTCGACCCGCCCGCCACGGTCACCCCGTGCCTGCGGTACTCCGCCAGCGCGTCCGGCAGCGCGAACTGCTCGAACAGCACGGCCGGGAAGCCGTAGAGCAGCAGCATCACCGTGTAGTCGGGACCGGCGATGTGCGCGTAGGGGAACGCCATCGAGCCCACGTCGGCCGCCGTGAGCCGCAGCGCGTGCGCCAGACACGAGCCGCCCGCGATGAGCGACCGGTCCGTGTGCAGAACGCCCTTGGGGTCCGAGGTGGTTCCCGAGGTCCAGTAGATCCACCGGACGGAGGTGCCCTCGGCGGGCGGCGCGGGCAGCACGGCCGGGTCGCCGTCGGGCAGTCCGGCGTCGTCGTACGCCTCGAAGATCCCCTTCGCGCCCAGCCGGCGCGCCATCTCCGTGTGGTCGAAGCCGCGCCACACGCCCGGTACGGCGAAGAACTCGGCCCTGGACTCGCGCAGCGCGAAGCCGACCTCGCGGTCCCGGTAGAACGGGATGACGGGGGACTGGACGGCGCCCAGCCGGGCCAGCGCGAAGGACAGCACGGCCGTCTCGATCCGGGTCGGCAGCTGCCACGCGACCACGGTCCCGGGGCGCACCCCCATGCCGTGGAGGCCGGCCGCGACGCGTTCGGCACGCGCGCGCAGTCCGCCGAAGGAGAGGGTGCGGTCGCCCTGGAGGAACACCGGCCGGTCGGGGGTGAGTTCGGCGCGGCGGGCGGCCAGGTCCCAGAGGGTGCGGGAGGCGCCCAGTCCGTGTGCGACGGCGTCCGGATCGTGTGCGACGGCGCCAGGTCCGTGTGCGGTGGAGTCCGGTCCGTGTGCGGTGGCGTTCGTGGCGTCCATGGCCGGGCCCCCTGCTCGCTCCGTTAACTGACGAGTCGTCAGATCGTAGGTCCTGGCGCCTTGTCGGTCCAGGGGTGCGGGGCTAGCCTGCGATGTCCGACCAAGTCTGACGAGTCATCAGCTCCGTGGGGGTGCCTGCCGGTGGACCTGTCGTACACGCCCGAGGAGGAGGAGTTCCGGGCGCGGCTGCGGGAGTGGCTCGCCAAGGTGCTGCCCGGCCTCCCGCCGAAACCGGACCCCGAGGACTGGCCGGGCCGCCGTGCCTACGACCTCGGCTGGCAGCGCACGCTGTACGACGCCGGGTACGCCGACGTCCACTGGGGCGCCTCGCCGACCACCCGGCTGATCTTCCTGGAGGAGACCGA
Source organism: Streptomyces fuscichromogenes (assembly GCF_014645815.1). Lineage (GTDB taxonomy): Bacteria > Actinomycetota > Actinomycetes > Streptomycetales > Streptomycetaceae > Streptomyces > Streptomyces fuscichromogenes. The sequence goes on from NZ_BMML01000009.1 coordinate 86,450, forward strand.
GAAGGCCGGCGCGCCCTATGTGGGCGCCAATTTCGTGGGTCTGCTGCACGCGGGCCCCACCATCGCCACCGAGGGCACCGAGGAGCAGCGGGCCCGCTGGCTGGCGCCGATCCTGCGCGGCGACGAGGTGTGGTGCCAGGGCTTCAGCGAACCGGACGCCGGCTCCGACCTGGCCGCGCTGCGCACGCGTGCGTGGCGCGACGGCGACCACTACGTGGTGAGCGGATCCAAGATCTGGACCTCGCACGCGGAGGTCGCCGACTGGTGCGAGCTGCTGGTGCGGACGGACCCGGCGGCCCCCAGGCACCGGGGCATCACCTGGCTGGCCATGCCCATGGACGCCCCGGGCGTCACCGTGCGTCCGCTGCGCACGCTCGCCGGGTCCGCCGAGTTCGCCGAGGTGTTCCTCGACGAGGTGCGGGTGCCGGTGGCCAACCGGGTGGGTGCCGAGAACGACGGCTGGCGCGTCACCATGGTGACCCTCTCCTTCGAACGCGGCACCGCCTTCGTCGGCGAGGTCGTCGCCTGCCGCCGGGTGCTCGGCGACCTCGCGCGCGTGGCGCACCGGAACGGCGCCTGGGACGACCCGGAACTGCGCCGCCGCCTCGGCCGCCTGAACGCCGAGTTCCGGGCGCTGTGGCGGCTCACCCAGTGGAACGTCAGCGAGGCGGAGGGCCGGGGCGTGCCCGGCGTCGGGGGCTCGGTGTTCAAGCTGCGCTACTCGCACGCGCGCCAGGAGCTGTACGACGCGGCGGCCGCCGTGCTCGGCCCCGACGCCCTCGACCTCGACCGGCCGTGGGTCCTCGACCGGCTCTCCTCGCTCTCGTACACCATCGCGGCCGGGACCTCGCAGATCCAGCGGAACATCGTGGCCGAGCGGATCCTCGGACTGCCGAAGGGGCGGTGAGCGGACGTGCGCTTTCGACTGACCGGTGACCAGGAGGCGTTGCGGGCGGGCATGCGGGAGCTGCTCGGGCGCCGGTTCGACGGCGCGGCGCTGCGGGCGGCCGCCGGTGCGCCGGGCCGGCTCGACCGGGGCCTGTGGCGGGAGCTGGGCGCCGCCGGGTTCTTCGCGCTGCGGCTGCCCGAGGCCGACGGCGGGGTCGGACTCGGGCTGCCCGAGGCCGTGTTGGTGTTCGAGGAGGCGGGACGGGCGCTGCTGCCCGGCCCGCTGGCGGCCACCCACCTGGCGGCGGCCGACGTGCCCGGCGCGGCCACCGGGGAGACCGTGGTGGCCCGGGTGGACGGCGGACTGGTGGAGTGGCTGGCCGAGGCCGACGAGGTGACGGGGGACGCGTCGGGGGCCGTACCGGTGCGCTCGGTGGACCCGTTGACGCCCCTGCACCGGGTCCCGGGGCCGGTCCCGGGACCCGCGCCGCGGCCGGTCCCGGGGCCGGCCGACCCGGTGGCCGTGCTCCTCACCGCCGCCGAGCAGCTCGGCACGGCCACGCGCGCGTGCGAGCTGGCCGTGCAACACGCCCGCACGCGCGTGCAGTTCGGTCAGCCGATCGGGGCGTTCCAGGCGGTCAAGCACCTGTGCGCCGAGATGCTGGTGCGTGCCGAGACCGCGCGGGCGGCCGTCTACGCGGCCGCCGTGACCTCCGCCCCCGCGGACATCGCGGCGGCCCGGCTGCTCGCCGACGAGGCCGCCGTACGCGGCACCAGGGACTGTCTCCAGGTGCACGGGGGGATGGGCTTCACCTGGGAGTCGGAGGTGCATCTGCATCTGAAACGGGCATGGGTGCGGGCACAGCGTGCCGGTTCGAATGCGGAGGGTGAGGAAATGCTTGCCGCGGAGCTGCTCGGCTGAGCGTTCGAAACGCCTCTGGTCTGCGGAATCGTGGGTCCGGCGGCCAGGATGTCGCGGATTGTGGCATACCGCTGTCACGGAGCGTTGATACCGGGTTGTGTCCAACGCGTGACTCGTCACGGCCTGGAGTCGAGTGTCCCCTCGGGTACCTTCTGTGGGATGCGAGTGGTTCCGAGGACGAGCCATGCCGGCGGAGCCGTCGAAGCGGCCCCGCCGCTCGGGGTGCGCCCCGCCGCCCGCAGGACGGTAAGGGCTTGCGCCCTCGCCTGTTCGACTCCCCGCCGCAAGCGTCGCACAGTATGCCGCAGGCGTACTCCTTCGCGCTGGAATATGCCCGAAGCGCTTGTTGGGGTGACTGTACGTCAACCATGCTGTCTCGTAAGGGAATCACGTTCCGTGACCCTTGCTCTGGCCGTTGTTCTGGCCATGCAGAAAATGGCTACGATCGTGGCCCTCGTCGTGCTCGTCGTCGCGGCTCTCGTCGTGGCGCCGGCTCGGCGCGGGTTCATGTGTCCGCCGGTTCGGATGGTGTGAGCGGTGCAGGTGCTTCAAGTGCAGCTGGAGATCCGGCCCGACCCCGCGGAGGTGGGGCGGGCCAGAAGGTGGGCCCGCTCGCGCCTCGCCGGGTCCGGCATAGCGGCGGACGAGCCGCTGGCCGAGACGCTGATCCTGCTCGTCTCCGAGCTGGTCACCAACGCGGTGGTGCACACCGGCCGTCCGGCCGTGCTGCGGCTCTCGCTGCCCGGCGCGGACCGCAGGGACGCCGACGACTCGGTCACCGTACGGCTGGAGGTCGCCGACGCCAGCGGCCGTGCGCCCGTGCCCCGGTGCGCCGACGGGGACGCCACCGGCGGCCGTGGCCTCGCCCTGGTCGACGGGCTCGCCGACCGCTGGGGCTGGAGCCCCGAAGGCGCCGGCAAGCGCATCTGGTGCGAACTCGACCGGTGTTCGCAGTCCGGGCAGGGCGCGGCGGTGGCGTACGGGGGCGGGCTCGCCTCGTACGAAGGGCTGGCCTTCGAGGCGGTGTGATCCCGGTGTGCGGCCATGCGCCGGGGTTGCATCCGTGCGCACCCATCGTGAAACGGGGCATAACTCGCAAAACCGCACGCGGGTGTTGACGCCTCGTGAGCGTGTGCTCACGCTTGAGGTCTGCGATTCGCCGCGAGGGGACGGCGAGGGTCTGGACGACGGGCGCCCTCGCCGCGTGTGGGTCGAGCCGGACGGCGGCGTGCGGGACCGGGCTCGGGGCGGGCCGGTGCGCGCGGCCGTCCGGGCGCGGGGGGAAATGGGGGAGGGCCGGTGTCACGCTGTCTCGGCGTGACACCGGCTGCCGGCGGGGGCGTTCACAGGACGGCGACGGGGGCGACCGGAGTGCCCGTCGCGCCGACGAACGGCTCGGGCATCGCGGACAGCAGGAACGCGTACCGGCCGGTTTCTCCACAGGCTGTGGACAACTCTTCGAGATTCCAGTTCTGGCCTTGCAGCATGCCCATCTCCACGAGATCCAGGGCGTGCACGGGCAGCCACAGGTCCTCGATCTCGGGCGGGAAGATCTCGAACGTGAGGGTGTCGTTCGCGACGGCGGCCACGTCGCGAGCGTGGAACCACTCCGGGGTGCGCACCGAAAGGCCCGGCGACGGGTAGCCGTAACCGTGCTTGTCCCCGGCGAGGTACACCTGCACCTGCCCGGTCCGTACGAGGACGACGTCGCCGCCGCGGACGGCCGTCCCGGCGAACTCCTCGGCCGCTTCGAGGTCTTCCGGGGTGACCGCGTGCCCGCCGGGCAGCCGGTCCACGCCACGCGCGCGTGCCACGTCCAGCAGCACCCCGCGCGAGACGACGTGCCGAGCCTTGTCGATCCCGGCGAACCCGGCGCCCCCGTGTGCGGTCACCGTGCTCGCCGGGCGGCCGTTGTAGAGCTTCCCCGAGTGCGAGACATGGGTGAGCGCGTCCCAGTGGGTGCCGGCCTGGAGTCCCATGGTCACGGCGTCGTCGCTGCACGCGACGGTCCCCGGGCCGAAGAGCTCCTGGTTGATCTGCACCATGGCGTGCAGCGGGTTGACCCGCCCGGGGATCATCCCGGTCTGTACGCCGTCCTCCCGGAGCGGGAGGGCGAGCGGCACCCGGCGCCCGGTCCTGACGCTCGCCACGGCCTCCCGCACCACGTCATCGGTGATCAGGTTCAGTGTGCCGATCTCGTCGTCGGCTCCCCAGCGCCCCCAGTTGTTGACGCGCTTGGCGATGTCGTGGAACGCGGGATGAAGCGTCGGCAGTGACATCTCGGTCCTCCCCGGGGCTTGTGTCCGCACATCAGACGCGCCATAAAATCTAACGGTCCGTCAGAAACCGCGGGAAGGGGCCGGGCGTGGGGAACTTCTTGGCAGGCAAGGTCGTCGCCGTGACGGGTGCGGGGCGCGGTATCGGACGGGCGGTCGCGGTGGCGGCGGCGGCCGAGGGGGCGAAGGTCGTCGTCAACGACTACGGCGTCGCGGTCGACGGCGCCTCGCCCACCAGCGAGGTCGCCGAGGCCGTCGTCAAGGAGATCGAGGCGGCGGGCGGGGCCGCGGTCGCGGTCGCCGACGACATCTCCACGATGGCGGGCGGGCAGCGGGTCGTGGACGTGGCGCTGTCGTCGTACGGGCGGCTCGACGGGGTCGTGTGCGTGGCGGGGATCCTGCGTGAGCGGATGCTGTTCAACATGGCCGAGGAGGAGTGGGACCCGGTTCTCGCCACCCACCTCAAGGGCACGTTCACGGTGTTCCGGGCGGCGTCCGCGGTGATGCGCAAGCAGCGCGCCGGCACCCTCGTCGGCTTCACCAGCGGCAACCACCAGGGGTCGGTCTCGCAGGCCAACTACAGCGCGGCCAAGGGCGGGATCATCTCGCTGGTGCGGAGCGCCGCGCTGGGCCTCGACAAGTACGGGGTGACCGCGAACGCGGTGGCGCCGGTGGCCCGGACCCGGATGTCGGCGGGCGTGCCGACGGAACTGACGGAGATCGGCGAGCCGGAGGACGTGGCGGCGTTCGTGGTCTACCTGCTGTCGGACGCGGCGCGGGACGCCGGGGTCACCGGGCAGGTCTACACGGTGGCCGGACCGAAGATCGCGCTGTGGGCCCAGCCGAGGGAGGTGCGGGCCGCGTACGCCGAAGGGGGCGGCTGGACCCCGGAGCGGATCGCGCAGGCGCTGCCGGGGAGCGTGGGGACGGATCCGATGCCGATGCTGGCACGGCTGGCGGCGATGGAGGCGGCGGCGCGGGCCGGGGAGCGACCGAACGCCTAGTGGGCAGGGGGGTGCGGTACATGCGCGGGTGCGGCGCCGTGGGGGTTGTTCGCGCAGTTCCCCGCGCCCCTGAGGGGGTTGTGGTGGTTCGGCGTTCGGGGGCTTGGCCGGGGGCGTGGTGTGCGGGCGGGTGCGGCGCCGTGGGGGTTCTCGCACAGTTCCCCGCGCCCCTGGGTCGGTTGACTGCACCGGCGGTCAAAGGGCCGGCCCGCCGGACCGCCCGCTTCACCCGGCTACCTGGTCCCTCCACACGGCCGGCTCCTCTTCTCTCCGCCGCGACGGCGATCGGCCATCGCGGTGGTGGCCGGCGGTTTTCGTACGGTCCTGAACCCGACGCAGTCTCTGGAGGTCACCGTGGAGTTCGGCGCAGCGCCGGAGGACGAGGTGTTTCGCAGTGAAGTCCGGGCCTGGCTCGATGCGCACGCCACGGCCGATGTGGACCGGCGTGACTGGGAGCGCGCGCTCGGGGCCGCCGGGTGGATCGGGATCGGGTGGGCCGAGGGCGGGTACGGGAACCGGACCGCCACGCTCACCCAGCAGGTCGCCTGGGCCGAGGAGTACGCGCGGTCGGTGGCGCCGGCGCGGTCCGGGCACATCGGGGAGAACCTGTTCGCCCCGACGCTCATCGCGCATGGCAGCGATGAGCAGAAGGCGCGGTTCCTGCCGGCCGTCGCCGCCGGCGAGGAGCTGTGGTGCCAGGGGTACAGCGAGCCCGGCGCCGGGTCCGACCTGGCCGGGGTGCGGACCGTGGCCGTACGGGAGGCGGACGGGTACCGCGTCTCCGGGCAGAAGATCTGGACCTCGCTGGCCCACGAGGCCGACTGGTGTTTCGTGCTGGCGCGGACCGAGGCGGGCTCGCGGCGGCATCACGGGCTGAGTTTCCTGCTGGTGCCGATGGACCAGCCGGGCCGTGTCGAGGTCCGGCCCATCCGGCAGATGACCGGCACCAGCGAGTTCAACGAGGTGTTCTTCGACGGGGCGCACGCGCGCCTTGAGCACGTCGTCGGCGGTGAGGGGAACGGGTGGCGCGTGGCCATGAGCCTGCTGGGCTTCGAGCGCGGGGTGTCCACGCTCGCCCAGCAGATCGGGTTCGCCCAGGAGTTGGGGCGGGTGGTGCGGGACGCCGTGGAGAGCGGGGCCGTCGGCGATCCCGTGGTACGGGAGCGGCTGGTGCGGCAGTGGGCCGAGTTGCGGGTGATGCGGTGGAACGCCCTGCGGACGCTGGGGAACTCGGCCACGGAGCCCGGCGCCCCCAGCGTGGCCAAGCTGCTGTGGGGCGGCTGGCACCAGCGGCTCGGCGAGCTCGCCGTGCTGGTGCGGGGCGCGGCCGCGAGCGTCGGCCCGGCCGGCTGGTCGGCCGCCGCACCGTACGAACTGGACGCCGCCCAGCACCTGTTCCTGTTCTCCCGGGCCGACACCATCTACGGCGGCTCGGACCAGGTCCAGCGCACGATCATCGCCGAGCGGGTGCTCGGTCTGCCGAGGGAACCGAAGGGGGTCGAGTCGTGATGCGCGCAGTGGTGTTCGACGGGAAGCAGGTGCAGGTCGTCGATGATCTGGACGTGCGGGAGCCGGGACCGGGGGAGGTGCTGGTCGCGGTGTCGGCGGCCGGGCTCTGTCACAGCGATCTGTCCGTGGTGGACGGGACCATACCCTTCCCCGTTCCCGTGGTGCTCGGGCATGAGGGTGCGGGTGTGGTGGAGGCGGTGGGTGTGGGTGTCACCCATGTGGCGCCGGGGGACCATGTGGCCCTGTCCACGCTCGCCAACTGCGGTGCCTGCGCGGACTGCGACCGAGGGCGGCCCACGATGTGCCGCAAGGCCATAGGGCGCCCGCAGAAGCCGTTCACGCGCGGCGGTCAGGCCGTGTACCAGTTCGCGTGCAACTCGGCCTTCGCGGAGCGCACGGTCGTCAAGGCCGTGCAGGCGGTACGGATCCCGAAGGACATCCCCCTGACGTCGGCCGCCCTCATCGGCTGCGGGGTGCTGACCGGTGTGGGCGCCGTGCTGAACCGCGCCCGCGTCGACCGCGGCGACTCCGTGCTGGTCATCGGCACCGGCGGGATCGGGCTGAACGTCATCCAGGGCGCGCGGATCGCGGGCGCGCTGCGGATCGTGGCGGTGGACGCCAACCCGGCCAAGGAGGAGGCGGCCCGGCAGTTCGGCGCGACGGACTTCCTGACCTCGACGGAGGGCGTGAAGGACCTGCTGCCGACCGGGGTGGACCACGCCTTCGAGTGCGTCGGCCGGGTCGAACTGGTCCGGCAGGCCGTCGACCTCCTCGACCGGCACGGCCAGGCCGTCCTCCTCGGCATGCCCGCCCCCACCGCGGAGGCGTCCTTCGCCGTCGCCTCCATGTTCCTCGACAAGTCCATCCTCGGCTGCCGGTACGGCTCCTCGCGGCCCCAGCACGACATCGCCCTCTACGCCGGGCTGTACCGCCGAGGGAGCCTGCTGCTGGACGAGTTGGTGACCGAGACGTACCCGGTGGAGGACTTCGAGAAGGCCCGCGCCGACGCGGAGGCGGGACGGGTGGCGCGGGGGGTGCTCACGTTCTAGGAGCGCGGGGCGGGTGGTCCACGGCGGTGGCGGACCTGTCGTCGTCGGCACCGCTCGCCCCGGAGCGGAAGGTGCGGCGGTACGCGGTCGGGGTGACGCCGAGGGCCGTCTGCAGGTGCTGGCGCATCGACTGGGCGGTGCCGAAGCCGGCGTCCCGGGCCACCTGGTCGACGGAGAGGCCGGTGGACTCCAGGAGGTGGCGGGCGCGTTCGACGCGTTGCTGGGTGAGCCACTGGCCGGGGCTGATGCCGGTCTCCTCGCGGAAGCGGCGCGTGAAGGTCCGTACCGACATGGCCTCCTGCTCGGCCATGTCGCGCAGCTGGACGGGCTCGTGGAGGCGGCCGAGCGCCCAGGCGCGGGCGGCCGTGGTGGTGGCCACCTGGGGGTCGGGGACCGGGCGGTGGATGTACTGGGCCTGGCCGCCGTCCCGGTGCGGGGGGACGACCGTACGGCGGGCCACCTCGTTGGCGACGGCGGTGCCGTGGTCGCGGCGGACCATGTGCAGGCACAGGTCGATGCCGGCCGCGACCCCGGCGGAGGTGAGGATGTCGCCGTCGTCGATGAAGAGGACGTCCGCGTCCACCTCGATCCGCGGGAACAGCCGCTGGAGGTGGTCGGCCTCGGCCCAGTGCGTGGTCGCCGGGCGGCCGTCCAGGTAGCCGGCGGCGGCGAGGACGTAGACGCCCGTGCAGATGGAGGCGAGCCGGGTGCCGGGGCGGATGTGGGCGAGCGCGGCGGCCAGCTCGGGGGTGAGGACACCCTCCTCGAAGACCGGGCCCAGTTCGTACGAGGCCGGGATGATCACCGTGTCGGCGGTGGCCAGGGTCTCCGGGCCGTTCGGCACCTGGATCGCGAAGTCGGCGTCGGTGTCGACCGGTCCGGGCGGGCGGACCGAGCAGGTCACCACCTCGTAGAGGTGGCGGCCGCGGGTGTCCTTGGGGCGGCCGAAGATCCGGTGCGGGATGCCCAGCTCGAAGGGGAGCAGACCGTCGAGCGCCAGGACGACCACACGGTGCGGGCGGAAGCCGGGACCACTGCTCATGGCCCGATCCTAGCGAATGCTGTCCGTCGGGCCACTCGATGGAGTGAACCCGCTGGCCGAAGCTTTATGGCGTGACCCAGACAAGCGCAGCCGCAGCCGCCCCCGCCGAGGACTCGAACGGCTCCGTGGGCTCGGAGCCGAGCCGCTCACCGCGCGTCCACCGTGCCTGGTTCGTCGCCGCCGTCACCTTTGTCACGATCATCGGCGCCGCCGCCTTCCGTTCCCTGCCCGGCCTGCTCATCGACCCCCTGCACGCGGAGTTCGGCTGGTCGCGCGGCACGATCGGGGCCGCCGTCTCCGTCAACCTCGCGTTGTACGGACTCACCGCGCCCTTCGCGGCCGCGCTGATGGACCGTTTCGGCATACGACGGGTGGTGGCCGTCGCCCTGACCGTCATCGCCCTCGGCTCGGGCCTGACCGTGTGGATGACGGCGGCCTGGCAGCTGATGCTCTGCTGGGGCCTGCTGGTCGGCCTCGGGTCCGGCTCGATGGCGCTCGCCTTCGCCGCCACGGTCACCAACCGCTGGTTCACCACCCGGCGCGGCCTGGTCAGCGGCATCCTCACCGCCGCCTCCGCCTCCGGCCAGCTGATCTTCCTGCCGCTGCTGTCCTGGATGGTGGAGAGCTACGACTGGCGCCCGGCCGCCGTCACCGTCGCCCTCGCCGCCCTCGCGGTCGTCCCCTTCGTCTGGCTGCTGCTGCGCGACCACCCGGCCGACGTGGCCCAGAAGCCGTACGGCGCGGACGAGTTCGTACCGAAGCCGCCGCCGGTGACCGGGGCGGCCCGCCGGACGGTCGGGGTCCTGCTCTCCGCCGTCCGCACCGGGCCCTTCTGGCTGCTCGCGGGCACCTTCGCGATCTGCGGGGCGTCCACCAACGGCCTGGTGCAGACCCACTTCGTGCCCGCCGCCCACGACCACGGCCTGCCGGTCACCACGGCGGCCTCGCTGCTCGCCGTGATCGGCGTCTTCGACGTGGTCGGCACGATCGCCTCCGGCTGGTTCACCGACCGCTTCGAACCGCGCCGCCTGCTCGCCGTCTACTACGCCCTGCGCGGTGTCTCCCTGCTGTTCCTGCCGATGCTGCTGGGGCCGACGGTGCACCCCTCGATGATCTTCTTCATCATCTTCTACGGCCTCGACTGGGTCGCCACCGTCCCGCCCACCCTCGCCCTGTGCCGGGAGCGGTACGGCGACGACAGCGCCATCGTCTTCGGCTGGGTCCTCGCCTCCCACCAGATCGGCGCGGCCCTCGTCGCCTTCCTCGGCGGCGTCGCCCGCGACGCCTTCGGCAGCTACGACATGGTCTGGTACGCCTCCGGCACGCTGTGCGCGGCGGCGGCCCTGATGGCCCTGCTGATCCGCCGTCGGCCCGCCGCGGGCGCCCCCGTGCTCCCCGCGGCGGCCTGACGGCTACGGCGCCGTTCGCGGGCACCGTTCGCACCGGGCGCGCCACCGGGTCGAACGAAAGGTTAATTTTTCATGTGAGTCAGGTGTACAACTCTTTCCTTGCTTTCCGGGTCGAACCGGCGAACACACCAGTTCGCCTGTCCGGGTGGACGGTCTCGTAAGGGGGAAGACCTGCCCATGATGATCCGTCGGTTGTGTGGAGTCCTCCGTGTGCGCGGGACGATCGACCTGCTCCTCGTGCTCCTGCTCGGCGTCGGTTTCGTCGCGCTGCCGGTGTTGGCCCTGCTGCCGTCCCTGTGGGGTTTCGTGGCGGCCGCGGCCGTGACGTACGCGGCGGACGAGGTACTGCATGTGCGCGCTCCGGCCTTCGTGCGCCGGCTGGCGGCGCTGCATCTCGACCGCACCATGCGGTTCGCGGTCCGTACGGTGATGCTGCTGGCGCTGGCCAGCCGGATGGACGCGCCGGGCGTGGTGCTGGTCACCGCCCTCGCCGTCCTCAGCGGTCACTTCGCGCTGATGATGCTGTACACGGCGGTGCACCACGCCGTCCGCCGGCGCCGGGTGCTGCCGCTGGTGGTGCGCAACCTCGACCTGGGCGAGCTGCCGATACCGCGGCAGCCGCCCGCCCTGCTGTACAGACGCCATCTGCGCAAGCTCCTCCACCTGGACCTGCCGGCCCACGCCGGGCTGCTCGCCGCGCTCGTCGCGGGCACCTGGGAGCCGGCCTGGGCGGGCCTCGCGCTCACCGCCGCCCTGACCGTGGCGGCTGTCCTCGCGGTCCTGGGCCAGTACCGCAGAACGCGTCAGATGCCCGCACGGGACGAGGTGTTCGCCGCGGTCAACCGCCAACTGGAGCGATACCGGCCGGAGGTGGCGCTCTACTTCAGCTTCGCGGCCGTCTCCCGCGACTTCATGTACCAGGTCGACATGTGGATCGAGACGCTGGAGCGGCTCGACCTGCGTCCGGTGATCATCCTTCGGGAAGGTGCCTCGTTCCGCCACCTGAGCCGCACCTGGATCCCGGTGGTCTGCGTACCGAAGGCCGACGACCTGGCCGAGCTCGAACTGTCCGGCGTCCGGGTCGTGCTGTATCCCGGCAACGCGGGCAAGAACGTGCACATGCTCCGCGTGGCCGAGGCCAAGCACGTCTTCATCGGGCACGGCGACAGCGACAAGTTCGCCAGCAGCAACCGGGTCAGCAAGGTGTACGACGAGATCTGGGTGGCCGGTCGCGCGGGCCGGGACCGCTACCAGCGGGTGCGGCACGCCATCAGCGACAGCGCGATCGTGGAGGTGGGCCGCCCGCAGCTGTCCCCGATCCGCCTGCACGCCGAGCACGTCCCCGGCCCGCTGCCCGTCGTCCTGTACGCGCCCACCTGGGAGGGCTGGAGCGACGACGACTGCCACACCTCCCTGATCCCGATGGGCGTGACCCTCGTCGAGAGGCTCCTGGCGGAGAACGTACGGATCGTCTACAAGCCGCACCCGCTCACCGGCAGGCGTTCGGCCGAGGCGGCGGCCGCCGACAAGGCGATCCGCGAGCTGCTGCGCGCCGACAACGAGCGGCGCGACCCCGCGGCGGCGGAGGCCGCGGTCGCCGCCGCCCGGCCCCGGCTGCGGGAGATCCAGGCCCGCCTCGACGAACTGACCGGCCGGCACGGCGGCGACGACGCCGAGCAGGTGCGCGAGGCCCGGGTTCCCGACCGCGCCGGGGCGGCCGAGTGGCAGGACCTGCACGCCGAGTGGCACCGGATCTTCTGGGAGAGCCGGGGCGCCGTCCGCCACCACGTGATCCTCAGGCAGCTGCCGCACCTCTACGAGTGCTTCAACCAGGCGGACATCCTCATCAGCGACGTCTCCTCGGTGGTCGCCGACTTCGTGGCCAGCCTCAAGCCGTACGTCCTCACCAACGCGCACGACCTGCCCGACGACGAGTTCCGGGCCGCCTACACCACCGCGGGCGGCGCCTACCTCCTCGACCGCGCGTGCGACCGCCTCCCGGAGATCCTCGACTCGGTCCGCGCTCCGCGCACCGACCCGATGGCCGCCGCCCGCCGCACCCTGAAGGAGTACGTCCTGGGCCCCGACCGCCCCACCTCCATGGAGCGCTTCAACTCCGCCGCCAACGCCCTGGCCGCGAAGGGGGAGGCGGAACGGGCCGAGGCCGCGACGGAGGCGCGGCAGGAAGTCCCCGCGACGGCGCCGCAGCGGACCTAGAGGAACCGTCCCTTGTGGAACAGCAGTGGCGCGACGTCGTCGGCGGCGCTCGCGCCGAGCGCGTCCACCCGGCCCACCACGATCAGATGGTCACCGCCGGTGTGCACCGCGTGGATCGTGCAGTCGGCCCAGGCCGCGGCGCCCGTGAGACGCGGCGAGCCGGACACGGGTGCCGCGTCGTACCCGACCCCGGCGAACTTGTCCGCCCCGCTCACCGCGAACCCGCGGCACAACTGGCCCTGGTGCGCGCCCAGTACGTTCACGCAGAACACGCCGGCGCGGGCGATGCGCGGCCAGGTGGCCGACGTACGGCCGACCATGAAACAGACCAGGGGCGGATCGAGGGAGAGGGAGGAGAAGGACTGGCAGGCGAAACCGGCGGGGGAGGGCTCGCCCTCGGCGGCCGGCGCGGTGATCACGGTCACCCCGGTCGCGAAGTTCCCGAGCACCCGCCGGAACTCCGTCTGGTCGACCGGCGCCCGCTCGTCCGCGCGCACGCACCGCAACACCGGGCGCCCCGGCTCCGCCTCGGGCTCCGCCGCGGGAACCGACCTCAGATAACGGACGGCCGCAGCGGCCGCCCCCGCATGTCCCATCACCCCTCCATTGAAAGTGACGGGCCGTCAGATGGGAAGGGGTGCGGCCGCCCCGGGTGGCGCTGCCGTCGGTCCGGCAACGCCCTCACCGGCCCCGGAAATCGGGGGTTCTGCGCTCCACGAAGGCCCGTACGCCGTCCTGGGCGTCCCGGGTCGTCATGTTGATCTCCTGGGCGGTGGCCTCGGCGGCGAAGGCGGCCGCCCGGTCGCTGTCCAGGGACGCGTTGACCAGCTGCTTGGTCAGCGCGAGGGCACGGGTGGGGCCGGTGGCCAGGCGGGCGGCCCAGTCACGGGCCGTCCTGGGCAGGTCCGCGTCCGGCACGACCCGGTTGACCAGGCCGAGGCGTTCGGCCTCCGGGGCGGACAGGGCGTCGCCGAAGAACATCAGCTCCTTGGCGCGGTGCGGGCCGATCAGACGGGGCAGGAGGTAGGCGCCGCCGCCGTCGGGGACCAGGCCGCGGCGGACGAACACCTCGATGAAGCGGGCCGATTCGGCGGCCAGCACCAGGTCGCAGGCGAGCGCGAGGTGGACGCCCAGGCCGGCGGCGGTGCCGTTGACCGCCGCGATCACCGGCTTCTCGCAGTCCAGGACGGCGGCGACGAGCCGCTGGGCACCCAGCCGGATGGTGCGGGCCACGTCACCGGGAACACGCTCGCCGCCGCTCGCGCCGCCTCGGAGGTCGGCGCCCGCGCAGAAGCCGCGGCCGGTGCCCGTGATGATCACCGCGCCGGTCTCCGGGTCCGCGGAGGCCTCCGCGAGATGGCAGATGATCCGCTCCCGCTGGTCGGGGGCGATGGCGTTGAGGGCGTCGGGGCGGTCGAGGGTGAGGTGCGCGACCCGCTCCGCCGTCACGTACCGGACGGTGGTGTCCATCAGCGGCACACCGCCAGCGCGTCCAGCGCCACCGCGCCCTGGCCCTGCTCCAGCACCATCAGCGGGTTGATGTCGAGTTCGGCGAGCCGGTCGCCGAGCTCCAGGGCCATCCGCTGGACCCGCAGGACCACTTCCACCAGCGCGTCCAGATCGGCCGGCGGCCGGCCCCGGACCCCGTCCAGCAGGGCCCGTCCGCGCAGTTCCGCGAGCATGTCCCGGGCCTGGTCCTCGCCGAACGGCGGCACCCGCACGGCCGCGTCGTGCAGCACCTCGACCAGGACCCCGCCGAGCCCCACCGTCACGGTCGGCCCGAACAGGTCGTCGTGGCTGACCCCGACCACCATCTCCACGCCCCGCTCCACCATCTGGCAGACCAGGACGCCGTCCAGGGCGACCCCCTCGTAGCGCGCGATGTCGGTCAGGTCGCGGTACGCGTCCCGGACCTGGCTGGCCGAGGTCAGCCCGATCTTCACCAGGCCCAGCTCCGTCTTGTGGGCGATCTGGCCGCCGGACGCCTTCATCACCACCGGGTAGCCGACCAGCCCGGCTGCGCGCACGGCCGCCGCCGCGCTGGTCACCAGCTGCTCGCGCGGCACCCGGATGCCGTACGCGCGCAGCAGCTGCTTCGCCGCGTGCTCGCTCAGCTGCTGTCCGGGCCGCATCAGCGCGAGCGCCTTGCGGTAGGAGGGCGAGGGGGTGCGCGGGGCCTCGTCGAAGGGGGAGCGGTAGCCGCTGACGAAGCGGTGGTGGTCGAGGTAGGCGCGGACGGCGGTGAGACAGTTGCCGACCGTGCGGAAGGTGGCCACCCGGGAGGAGCCGAGCAGGACCTCGCGGTAGGCGGCCTCGGTGCCGACCGGCGAGCCCCACACCACGCACACCAGCTTGTCGGTCGCCTCGGCCGCCGCCACGAGGTCCTGGACGAGCCGGTCGCTGAGCGGCGGGAAGGGGCCGGTGATCGGGCAGATCAGCACCCCGACCTCGGGGTCGGCGAGGATCGAGTCGATGATCTTCCGGCCGCGCCAGTCGCCCACCGGGTGACCGCCGTTGTCGACCGGGTTGGCCACGCTCAGGTACTCCGGTATCCACTGGTGCAGCTCGGCCTGCCGGGCCTCGGACAGCACCGGCAGCTTCAGCCCCAGGCCGGCGGCCAGGTCGGCGACGTGGGCGCCGGTGCCGCCCGAGATCGAGTAGACGACGACCCCGTCGGCGCGCGGCGCGCGGGCCCGCGCCAGCAGGGCGGCGGTGTCCTGGAGTTCGTCCAGGCCGTCGACGCGGATCACGCCGTACTGCCGCAGCGCCGCGTCGACCACGTCGTCCGCGCCGGTCAGCTTGCCGGTGTGGGAGGCGGCGGTGCGGGCGCCGGCCTCGGTGCGGCCGACCTTCACGGCGACCACGGGCACCCCGCGGCGGGCCGCGCGGTCGGCGGCGAGCAGGAAGGCGCGGCCGTCCTTGAGCCCCTCGACGTAGCAGGCGATGGCGCCCACCTCGGGGAGCTCGGCGAAGTAGGAGATGAAGTCGGCGGTCTCCAGGTCGGCCTCGTTGCCGGTCGGCGCCCAGTGCGAGAGCCGGATGCCGAGTTCCTGCGCGGCGAAGACCGGCCGGCCCTGGTGTCCCGACTGGGTGATCAGGGCGATCGCCGGGCCGTCCAGGTCCTCGCGGAAGCGCTCGAAGGCGTTCAGGTTGGTGTTCGGGCCGAGCAGCCGGAGCCCGGACCGCCGTACGGCCGCCGTCAGCCGGGTCTGGGCCGCCGCGCCCTCCTCGCCGGTCTCCGCGAACCCGGAGGCGAAGGCCACCGCGAACTTCACCTTGGCCTCGGCCAGTTCCTCGATCACCGGCAGCGGGTCGGCGACCAGCAGGACCGCGAGGTCGACCTGTTCGGGCAAGTCGGCGACGGAGGGCACGCAGGAGATGCCGAAGACCGACGGGCGGGTCGGATGCACCGGGTGCACCCGGGCCCCGACCCGCCCGGCCCAGTCGAGCAGCTGCCGGGTGATGCCGGTGTTGGGCCGCCCCTCGGTGTCCGAGGCGCCGATCACGGCGACGGACTCGGGGCGGAAGAACCTGTCCAGATCCGGAACGTCCGCGTACAGCGGCCGTCCGCTGACGTCCAGCTCGTCCGCGTCGGCCGCGCGGCCGTGGACGGCCGGCCCGGGACGCTGCTCACCGCAGGCGATGACCCGGGCCCGGCGGGAGTCGGTGGTGAGGGTGCCGTGGGTTGATCCAAGCATCGTTCCGCCCGCTCCTGTGTGACAGCACAATTAACTGACGCAGTGTCAGATTACTGAACTGACACTGCGTCAGGAACTGGTCTGCACGCAAAGTTGGAGCAGGAAGTTGAAGCCCGAAGCGGTGGCGCCCGTACCGCTCCGGCTCACCCGAGGGCGGCCAGCACCTCCTTCGCGACCCGCTCGCCCGACCGCACCGCTCCGTCCATGTACCCGGTCCAGAACGTCGACGTCTCCGTCCCGGCCCAGTGGATGCCGCCCGCCGGCTGCCGCAGCGCGGCCCCGTACTCGGTCAGCACACCCGGCGGCGCGTAGGCCACCGGGCCACCCCGCGAGAAGCCCTCATTGTCCCAGCGCTGGAGCACGAAGGAGGTGGGTGATTTGGCCTTGTCGCCGAAGTAGTTGGCGTAGTCGGCCAGAACGGCGGTCTTGACGTCGGCCTCGCTCGCCGCGTCGTACGCCCGGATCTCGTCGGCCTCGATGAAGCCCATCAGCGCGCCGTAGGAGGCGTCCGGCGGGGAGTTGTCGAAGGTCGAGCGGACCACGCCGGAGTCGCTGACGGCCTGCCCGTTGAGGCCGTCGGCCCGCCAGAACGGGGTGTCGTAGACGGCGATGGCCTTGCCGATCGAGCCCATCGGCATCCGCTGGGTGAGCTGGTCGCGGGCGGCCGGCAGCAGCGGGTCGTAGCTGATGCGGGCGGCCAGCGGGGGCGGCAGGGCGACGACCACCCGGGTCGCGTTGACCGTGATGCCGTCGGCCGTGACGACGTACGCGCTCCCGGACCTGGCGATGGAGCGCACCGGGGCGCTCAGCACCACCCGGTCGCCGAGGGTCGCGGCGAGCTTGATCGGGACCTGCTGGGAGCCGCCGACGAACCGGGACTCCTGGGCGCCGCCCGCGGTGTCGGTGAGGCGTT
Organism: Streptomyces fuscichromogenes; assembly: GCF_014645815.1. Lineage (GTDB taxonomy): Bacteria > Actinomycetota > Actinomycetes > Streptomycetales > Streptomycetaceae > Streptomyces > Streptomyces fuscichromogenes. The sequence continues at coordinate 103,377 of NZ_BMML01000009.1, forward strand.
CCAGGGTGCCGGCGTGGGACTCGTCGCCCGCGGCGGCGATGTAGTAGAGGACGTAGAGCAGGGAGAGTTCGCGGGGCTGGGCCGAGAAGATCGACGTGCAGGCCAGGTCCAGCAGGAACTTGGCGGAGGGCACGATCGCGTTGGCGTTCAGCCAGCTCTCGAAGGTCTGCTTGTCCCACTCGGCGGCCTTGGCGGCGGTCCACGGGGTGTCGACCGGGACCGTCGCGGCCATGCTGTCCAGTTCGGACTGCACGATCGCCGCGTTGGCGAGGCCGGCCGCGTCCACCGGCGGGACCGAGCCGAGCAGGCCGCTGGTGTCGTACGGGGTGCGCTTGCCGTCCTTGTAGAGGAGGTTGTTCCCCGTGTTGTAGGTGGTGAAGGTGGCCACGCCCAGGGAGTCGGCGAGGGCCTTGATGCGGTTCTGGGTGGGGCCGATGAACTCGCCGCCGCCCTCGGTGAAACCGCCGTTGGCCAGCTTCAGGTTCACCACCCGGCCGCCGACCCGGTCCCGGGCCTCCAGGACGGCGACGGTCCTGCCCCCTGCCACCAGGTCGCGGGCGGCGGTGAGGCCGGCGATGCCGCCGCCGACGATCGCGACGTCGACGGTGCGGGAGGCGGCTGCCGAGGCCGTGCCCGCGGAGACCGCGGTGAGGCCGACGGCCCCGGCGGCGGCACCGCCGAGCAGGGAGCGCCGGGAGAGCCGGGGGGAGTGCTGTCTTTCACGTGCCACGTGCGTCCTCCGTGCTGAGCGAGAGGGGTGGAGCCGGAAAGTTGAGCAGGGCTCACATTCTGGTCCGGGCACGCGCGCGATGCTACCGCCGGTAACAAACAGCTCCCGTCGCATGCGTCACATGGGCAACGGGAGCACTGTGCAAGGAGGTTGAGGTTGGCTACGGCCTTCGGGAGGCGGCCCCGAGGTGCCTGGGAGGGGCCGCAGGGGCCCGGCCTACGCGACCCGCTGTCGCTTGGCGACCGCCTTCGCGATCTTCTCCGCGTCGATGGCCATCTCGCGGAAGTTGCCGCTGATGGGGTTGGTGTAGCCGGTGAAGTAGAGACCCTGGGCGTTCTTGGGGGTGCGGGGGCCGTGGGCGCGGGGGCGGCCACGGTCGTCGAGGACGTCGAGGTGGCCGACCAGGCCCTCCAGGGCGCGGCTGTAGCCGGTCGCGGCGATCACCGCGTCGGGGGAGACGCGGGTGCCGTCGGCGAGGACGACCTTGCCGTCCTCGAAACCGTCGACGGTGGCCACGATCTCCACCTTCCCCTGGCGCACCGCGTCGATGAGGCCGACGTCCAGGACCGGGATGGAACCCTGCTTCACCCGGCTGTAGAGGCCGGTGCCGGGGCGGGGCAGGCCCTGGGCGGCCAGGTCGGGCACGCTGACCTTGGCCATGGTGCGGGCCAGCCGGTCGACGAGGGCCGTGGGGAGCCGTCGTACCAGGATCGAGTTGTACTGGGCGGCCCAGCCGGCGGTGGATCTGCGCACGATGTGCGGGACCGTGCGGACGGCCAGCCGCACCCGCGAGGCGCCGCCCTCGGTGAGGTCGACGGCTATCTCGGCGCCGGTGTTGCCGATGCCCACGACGAGGACGTCCCGGCCGGCGAAGGGCTCGGCGTTGCGGTAGGCGCCCGCGTGCAGGAACTCGCCGCCGAAGCCGTCCCGGCCCGGCCAGTCGGGGATGCGCGGGGTGTGGTTGAAGCCGGTGGCGACCACCACCGCGGAGCCGGTCAGCTCACGCCCGCCGGAGGCGTGCACCAGCCAGCCCTCGCCGTCGGGCGAGCGCTCCACGCGGGACACCTCGACGCCGGTGACGATCTCCAGCTCGTGGTGCTCGGCGTACTTCTCCAGATAGCGCACCACGTCGTCGCGGGAGACCCAGCGGCCGAAGCGGCGCGGCATGGGCAGCCCGGGAAGCGCGGAGAGCCGCCGGGTGGTGTGCAGGTGGAGACGGTCGTAGTGGCGGCGCCAGGAGGCGCCGACGTCGTCGGACTTCTCCAGGATCACGGCGCGGACGCCCCGGGCCCGCAGCGCGTACGCGACGGCGAGACCTCCGGGGCCGGCGCCGATGACGTAGACGGGCGTAACGGTGGGGGAGAACACGGCCATGAGCGCGAGCGTAATCACGCTTCACGTTGATGGGTCTCGGTCAAGACCGGAATTGGTTGCGGATTGATCACACACGTAGGAGAAGTGGGTGGGACTTGTGACGTAGCCCACCTCATCTGCCGGAAACCGGCCGGAAACCGGTCCGGAAAGCAGAAAGGCCCGTGACGTCGGGCCCCGGTGCGCTGGAGCCCGACGTCACGGGTGGGCGGTGGCCTAGACAGACGGGAAAAGGCCACCGCGTTCGGGGAGGCTATCGCGGCTTCGAGAACGCCATCACGATTGTGAGAGCTTCTTACTTCCGCGGTGGCCTGTTAATTCCGCTTGCCCTTCTTGCCCTTGCCGTAGCCCGTCACCGTGGCGATCCAGGTGATGAAGTCGCCCGGGTCGGTGTTGGCGCCATGGCCCTGGTCCCAGTAGTAGAGGTGGTTGACGTCGTCGCCGAGGTTGTCCAGGCGGGCCGCCAGGTTCGCGGAGATGACGTGCGAGGTGTCGGAGTCGCTGGTGCCGAGGCGGATCCACCAGTGCTTGGAGCGGCGGTCGTTGACCTTCTCCACCAGGTGGAACATCGGGTTCATCAGGTTCAGCTTCTCGGGGATGTCGGCGGCGACTCGCTTGGTGCCGAGTCCGGTGGAGTCATTCTTCGCGCCGTAAGCCGTGAAGTGGCGGGTCTCGTTCGTACCCGCTCCGAATTCATTGTTCTCGCCGGCCGACAGGTCGAAGGCGTCGAAGGCCGGGGTGTCCTTCTTCCGGGCGCCGACGTGGGTCAGGAAGTCGTCCCAGGAGAAGGTGGCCCTGCCGCCGGACCAGGTGATGAAGGTGTTCTTCGCCAGGTACGTCTCGCGGTCCGAGTCCGAGAGCGCGGCGAGGTACTCGGTGGCCGACGGCTGGAGGTACTGCTCGACCAGGTAGTCGTCGTAGTTGCGGGCGGTCAGCGGGCCGAAGCGGTTCAGGCCGCGCAGTTTCAGACCCGCCTGGTACTCGGCGAACTGAGCCTTCAGGTCCTTGGAGACACTCTGGTCGACCTGCTTGCCGGTGGCGAGGTCGTTGGTGCCCCAGTTCCACTCGTAGGCGCCGTCGGCGTGCTCCAGGTCGGTGATCGGGCACCAGGCGCCGACCGCGAAGATCGCGTCCGAGGCGTCGGCCGCGCCGAGCTCCTTCAGGTACCTGTCGTAGATCGGGCTGTCGCCGGACGCGCCGAGCAGCGAGGACAGGGCGCCGCCCGCGCTCGTGCCGGCGGAGACGATGCGCTCCACATCGCCGGGGATCAGGCCCTTGTTCGCCCTGATGTACCGGACGGCTGCCTTGAGGTCGACGATCGCGGCGGGGGCGGTGCCGTAGTACTCGCCGTCGGAGTTCTTGAGGGTACGGCCGCGGGCGCCCGGCTCGATCACGACGTACCCGGCGGCCAGCGCGAGGAGCTGGTTGCTGGAGGTGGCGCCGCCGGTGGCGTTGGTGTTGCCGTTGGCGTTGGAGGCCGCGCTGCTGGAGGAGCTGGGCGCCGCGCCGCTCGGGGCCGCACCGCTCGGCGGTGTGCCGCCCGCCGCCGAACCGCCGCCGCCGACCTCGGTGGCGTCGGCCACCGAGGCGGGCATGTAGCCGCCGATCGAGTTGGCGAGCAGGATCGGGGCGTGCGTCGGGTCGACCGTCGTGCCGTCGATCTCGACCGGGGCGCTGACGATCAGGGACTGGTAGGTGGCGTCCACCGGGTCGGCGACGTAGGTGATCGCCTTCCAGAAGTGGTACGTCACCTCGTGCTCGGTGCCCTCGGTGTCCGTGATCGTCGTCGTCAGCTTCGAGAAGCCGTCCGGGTCGAACTTCAGGGAGTCCGAGGAGGAGGCGCCGCTCGACGCCTGCGCGCTGAGCGCGATACCGCCGACTGCCGCGACACCGGCCGTGGCGCCGATCCCCAGGACCACGGTCCTGCGCTTCACTGACCTGTGCTTCACCTTGCTGCTCCTCGTATCCGGACGCCTTGGCCTTGCGGCTGCGAACGTAATGTCGATCCGACAAAATCGTCAACAATTTCCCGGGATCTCATGGGGGACCCACAGGGCCATGGGAAACGCACAGGCCTTGCTCAACCGGGTCTAGGCCACGCTTCAGGTTCTGACGTAACGTCAGATTCATGGATGCGACGAGTTCCGACGCGATACGCACACCGTCCCCGCGCTACGACCGCCCCGAACCGGACGCCTTCACCCGCCCCTACTGGGAGGCGGCCGCCGAGGGCCGGCTGCTGCTCCGCCGCTGCGGCTCCTGCGGCCGGGCCCACCACTACCCCCGGGAGTTCTGCCCGCACTGCTGGAGCGAGGACGTCACCTGGGAGCGGGCCACCGGCCGCGCGACCCTGTACACCTGGTCCGTCGTCCACCGCAACGACCTCCCGCCGTTCGGTGACCGCGTCCCCTACCTGCCCGCCGTGGTCGACCTCGCGGAGGGCCCGCGCATGATGACGGAACTGGTGTCCGCCGACCCGGAGACCCTGCGCGCCGGGCTGGAACTGGAGGCCGCCTTCCGCGAGGGCGTCCCGGTCTTCCGCCCCGCACCGGCGCACTGAGTCCGACCGGACCGGGCGAACACCGACTCCGTCCGGACCGCACGAGCACCGCCTCCGTCCGGGCCGCACGAGCACCGACTCCGTCCGGGCCGCACGGAGCGCGCCCGCGAGACCAGCGCTCGCGGGCGCCCGGAGGCCCACCGGACCACGGCCCGCCGGTGTCCGGAAGCGCGCCGGACCACGGCCTGCCGCCGGTGCGCGGAAACGCGTTGGGCCCGCGCGCGGCGCCCGGGTTTCAATGGCCACCATGGCCTTCACCGACGAACAGCCCGCCGCCCGCCGCCCGGATGCCGCCCCGCACGGTCACGGCCTGCGGCTGGACCGCTGGGACCCGGACGCGGAGGCCCACGTCGAGGCGTGGCTGAGGGCCCGTTCCGACCCGGACTTCCGCCGCTGGAACACCCCGCTCGTCCTGGTGACCGACCTCGCGGGGGCCCGCGCCTCCCTGGCCGGGCAGCAGAAGCGGGCGGCGGACGGCACCTGTGAGCCGTTCCGGGTCACGGACGCGGAGAGCGGTACGACCCTCGGGCACGTCGGCGTCAACATGATCGACCGCACGTTTCGGACCGCCCGGGTCGGATACTGGGTGTTTCCCGAGGCGCGGGGCCGCCGGGTCGCCACCCACGCCCTGGCCCTGGCGACGGACTGGGCCTTCACCGAACTGGGCCTGCATCGCCTGGAGCTGGGGCACGCCCTCGGTCATGACGCGTCCTGCCGGACAGCCCTGACGTGCGGTTACGGCTACGAGGGGACGCTGCGGGGCGCGATGTTCGAGGCGGGCCGCAAGGACGCCTTCCGGGACGTCCACCTGCACGCCCGGCTGAGCACGGACCCGGCCCCGGCGCGGGGCTAGGGCCTGTCTGACAGCTCCCGCCTGCCTCCGGGCGACGACGGGAACTGTCAGGCAGGCCCTAATTCAGGTGCGGAGCAGGGCGGTCCGCGGGGACCATCGAATGTGACTCCCGAATCCCTCGAACCTCCCGAAAACCCCTTGCCCGACTGGCACTTCACCTCCGACCTCGATGAATTCCTGGACCGCGCCCACGACTTCCTCCACGCCCGCCCTGACCTGCACACCGTCCAGCTCACCGTGACGGAGCAGCTCCGGCGGCGGGGGCCGCGGGCCTATGGCGACCAGCCCCCGTTCTTCGGATTCCTGGCCCGGAGCGACGGCGAGGTGGCCGCGGCGCTGCTCCACACGCCGCCGTACGCCCTGAACGCCACCCGCCTCACGGCCGACGAGACCGAGGCGCTGGTCGACCGTCTCCTCGCGCTCGGCCACCCGGTGCCCGCGTTCTCCGCCGAGCGTGCCATGGCGGAGGCGTTCGCAGGGGAGTGGGAACGGCGGACGGGGGTGCCGGGAGAGCTGCGGGAGTCGATGCGCCTCTACCGGCTGGTCGACCCGACGCCTCCCGCCCCGGCGCCGGAAGGCCGGGCGCGGGTGGCGGACGCGTCCGACCGGGACCTGCTGATCCGCTGGTACGAGGGGTTCGTGGCCGATGCGGGCACGCGTGACGGCCGGGACGGCGGGGCGTGGGCCGACTTCCGGCTCTCCTACGGCGGCGTCACCCTCTGGGAGACGCCCGACGGCACCCCCGTCTCCATGGCCGGCGTGACCCCGGCGGTCGGCGGCCAGGTGCGGGTGGCACCCGTCTACACCCCGCCGCGGCTGCGCGGCCGCGGCTACGCCGGCGCGGTGACGACGGAGGTCGGCCGGGCGGCGCTGGCCGCGGGAGCTGCCGAGGTGCTGCTCTTCGCGGACCTTGCCAACCGGACCAGCAACGCGCTCTACCAGCGGATCGGCTATCGCGAGGTGGTCGACTGGGCGGTGTACGACTTCTTGGAGAAGGCGCGGTGAGGGCGGCCGCTCACGGCCACAGCAGCTCCTTCCGCCACCCGCCGTCCGCCTCCGTGACGTAGCGGAGCCGGACGTGCCGGCGGTCCGGGTCGCCCTGGAAGAACTCCGCCTCCTCCGGGTGCAGGCGGTACAGGGTCCAGGTCGGCGAGGGGGCGGCCGGGTCGGCGCGGGCCCGTTCCCAGGCCGCGTCCGACTCCGTGCGCAGCTCCTCCAGCGAGGACAGGAGCCCGCTCTGCCGGCCGGTGAGCGCCGCCGCCAGGGCGCCCGTCGAGCGGGCGTGCAGGTCCGCCTGGCTCTCCTCGGCGGGGGCCGCGGTGACCGGGCCGCGCAGCCGGACCTGGCGGCCCAGTAGAAGGCCAGGGCCGCGTACGGGCGGGCGCTCAGCTGGTGCCCCTTGCGGCTGGTCAGGTGCGACGCGAAGGACCAGCCGTGCGCGTCCGCGCCGTGCAGCATCACGATCCGTACGTCCGCCCGGCCCGCCTCGTCCGACGTCGCCAGCGACACGGTGTGCGGCTCCGGCTGCCCGGCCGCCACCGCCTCCGCGAACCAGGCGGTGAAGAGGGGGAGCGGGTCCGCCGGAGCCGCCGCCGGGTCGAACGGCCGTAGCTCCGTGGCCTCGGGGTGCCAGACGCGGAGCGACTTCAGGAGGTCGTGAAGATCCGTTGCTGCCATGTGCCGAGTATCACTCGGTACCTCCCGCAGCCGTGTCATCAGCCACCTCGTGCGGCCGGTCCGGGGTCCCGGCCGTCGAACCCGGGGCACAACCGAGCAAACCCCTGCGAACACCTGTGCCCCGGCCCCACACTGTCCGGCATGAGGCGACCGAAGACCGTGAAAGTGGCGGTACGCCATGTAAGCGGCGATGTCGGGCGGCCCAGGACGCGGACCGCCGCCTGGGCCGCCCGTGACTTCCGGCTGGTCCGGCCGGCCGAGGGCCGGGACCGGGTCGAGCTGGAGTGTCCGGTCTGCGCGGTGTCCGTGTTCGCCGAGGTCAGCGACCACGCGCGTACCCGGCGGGTGCGTCAGGTCTGGGCGGCCGTGTCGGCGGTCTCGCTCGTCGTGTCCGTCGCCGCCCTCGGCTACGTCGTCCGCGAGGGCGGCAGGGCGCTGCCCGGGGGGCGGTCCCTGCCGGTCCTCCTCGTGGTCGGCGTGGCCGTCGCCGTCGCCGGGGCCGTCGTGACGCCCGCGGCCTGGGTGCGCGGCCGTCGGCACATCGGCGTCACCCTCCTCGACGCCCCCGAGTCCCACCGCGGCCACCGGATCGTGCCGGTCCGCCGGACGCTTCGCTGAGGGGCGCCGCGAGGGGCCGGGGCGGGTCGCCGGCCGGGTGCGGTGCCGTTGCGGCCGGCCGCGCGGTTCCTCCGCCGGCCTTCGGCCCGGGGCACCCGCAGCGCCCCTTGCGGGGCGTTGTGCGGCGGCCTCCTCAGTGCCGGGCGAACTGGACCCCGGTCCGCTGGACCACGTCCGGGCGTACCGCGAGGGCCGGCACGGTGAGCTGTTCGCCGTAGATGTCGGTGAGGCGGATCTCGCCGCCGCAGCCGGTGCCCTGCTCGGAGAGGAAGTAGTTGTACTCGGTGCGGGCCAGCGTCAGCCAGCCGCTGCTCGTGCGCACCTCCAGGCGGGCCAGCGGGTTGCGGTGGCCGATCGCCTGGATGCCGCACCAGTACTGGGTGGAACCGGTCTTGTAGCGGATCGAGACCGTGTCGGAGGTGGCCGGGCTCAGCAGGCTCCAGGTGATCGCGATCCGGCCCGCGGACAGGGGCGCCAGCTTCGCGAACGCCTCGCGGCTCAGGTCCAGTTGACCGACCGTGCAGGGCGCCGGGCACTCGTTGGTGATCCGCACGGTGATGGCCGTACCGCTCGCCGCGCGGACCGAGACGAACGCCCCGCAGGCCTTCGCGGTCTCGTAGTCCGCGGTGTTCATCGCCGCGGTCATCACGTCGGAGGTCGGACCGTAGGAGCAGGCGCCGTCGCCGTTGCCGACGTCGTAGGAGGTGGCGACCCCCTGGTAGGAGGTGCCGGGGCGGATCCGGCCGGCCGCGGGGGCCGTGGTGGTGGCGACGGAGGCGCCGGACACCGAGCGCCGGGCCGGGGTGGCGGACGGGGACGCCGACGCGGACGCGGCCGTCGACGGGGTGGTGCGTGCGCTCGCCGTGGGGGTCGGCTCGGCCGTGGTGGACGGCTTCGGCGCCGACGGGTCCTTCGGCGTCGCCGCCGCGCTCGTCACGGCGTCCGACACGGACCCGGACACCGCCCGGTCCGATCCGGTGGCGCCGGCTGCGGCGCCGGGGCGGAAGGCCACGACCAGGGTCACGGCCAGGGCGACGGCCGCGACGGCGGCCACCGCGAGCAACGGGCCGCGGACCGGGCGCCATTCGAAGTCCCGGTCCGGCTTCGGCCGCAGGCGGCGGCGATGTGAGGAGGAGGCCACGGAGGGATCCTTACGCGATTCGGCGGTGCACGTCCTTCGAACATCGAAGCTTCCGTACGGCAGTTGCCGCCGGAGGCCGGAAGGTTGCCGCCGTCCCGTCGGATCTCCGCCGCCGCTCGTGGACTTCGCCGCCGCTCGTGGATCCCCGGTCACCCCCGTCCCAGCACCACCGTCCCCGACGAGCAGAACCAGCCGCCCGTCCCCGACGCCACCCCCAGTTCCGGCAGCCCCCCGTCGGCCCGCCGCACCTGCCGCTCCCCGGCCTCCCCGCGCAGCTGCCGTACCGCCTCCACGAGGAGGAACAGGCCCCGCATGCCCGGGTGCTGGGCCGACAGTCCGCCGCCGTCCGTGTTCACCGGGAGCTCCCCGCCCGCGACCCGCAGCCGTCCCTTCTCCACGAACGCCCCGCCCTCGCCCTTCGCGCAGAAGCCCAGATCCTCCAGGGTGACCAGGGTCATGTAGGTGAACGCGTCGTAGATCTCGGCGAAGTCGACGTCGGCGGCCGTGATCCCGGCCCGTCGGAAGGCCAGTGGGCCGCTGACCGCCGCCGGGGACACCGTGAAGTCCTCCCACTCCGACATGGTGGCGTGCGAGAGGCACTCACCCGTGCCGAGGACCCACACCGGGGCGGTACGGCAGTCCCGTACGTACTCCTCGGCCGCCAGCAGCACCGCCGCGCCGCCGTCCGAGCGGATGCAGCAGTGCAGTTTGGTGAAGGGGTCGGCGATCACCGGGCCGGACAGGACCTCGTCGACCGTGATCGGGGTGCGGAACATCGCCTCCGGGTTCAGCGCGGCGTTCGCCCGGGCCTGGACCGCGACCTCCGCCAACTGCTCGATGGTGGTGCCGTGTTCGATCATGTGGCGGCGGGCGGCCATCGCGTACTTGGCGATGAGCGTGTGGCCGTAGGGGACCTCGAACTGCAGGGGGCCGCGGGAGCCGAAGGAGAGGTCCCCGGTCCGCCGCCCGGCCCGGATGTCGGCGCGCGCCGTCGAGCCGTACACCAGCAGGACCGCGTTGGCATGGCCCGCGGCTATCGCGTCCGCGGCGTGGGCCGCCATGACCTCCCAGGTCGAGCCGCCGACGGCGGTGGAGTCGGCCCAGGTGGGGCGCAGGCCCAGGTACTCGGCCACCTCCACGGGGGCGAGCGTGCCGAGGCCGGCCGACGCGAAGCCGTCCACCACCTCCCGGCGAAGGCCCGCGTCGGCCAGCGCGCGGCGGGCCGCCTGGGCGTGCAGGGCGTAGGGGGTGGCCTCGTCCACCCGGCCGCAGTCGGACAGGGCCACGCCGACCACGGCGACCTTGCGGGGTCCAGTCATGAATCTGACGGTACATCAGATCCGCTCACCTCCGCCCCTGTGCATCTGCATCCGGCGGCCCTAGCATGACGGGCCGTCAGATCGTCAGGAGGTCCGTCATGGACGCCCGCTTCACCGACGAGCAGGACGAGATCCGGCGCGCCCTGCGTGAACTGCTCCACAAGCGCTGCGGTACGGAGGACGTGCGGGCCGCCGTCGACAGGCCGCAGGGGTACGACCCCGGCCTGTGGACCGCCCTCGGCGAACAGCTCGGCCTGCCCGGCCTCGCCCTGCCCGAGGAGTACGGCGGTGCCGGCTGCACCCGCACCGAGGTCGCGCTGGCCGCCGAGGAGCTGGGGCGGGCCCTGGCCCCCACCCCGTTCCTGGCCACCGCCGTGCTCGCCGCCCCGCTGCTGCTCGCCCTCGGCACCGACGCCCAGCGCGCCGAGTTGCTCCCGAGGATCGCCGACGGCGGCCTCACCGCCGCCCTCGCCGTCCCCGGCGCCCGGCTCGGCACCGCCCTCGGGCTCACCGGACCGCCCGGCGCCGACTGGGCGGGCGGCGGCCGGGCCGGCGGCGTCCAGGCGCGGCACACCGCGGACCGGTGGCGGCTGTACGGGGAGGCCGACCAGGTGGTCGACGGGCACAGCGCCGGGCTGCTGCTGGTGCCCGCGCACACTGGCGGGTACGCCCGCTCGCGCGTCCTGCTCTTCCTGGTGGCCGGGGACGCCGCCGGGGTCGTACGGACCCGGCTGACCGGTCTCGACGCCACCCGTGGCCAGGGCCGTGTGCAGCTGCGCCATGTGCAGGCCGAGTTGCTCGGGTCCGACGAGGGCACCGACGTGCGGGCCGCGCTCGCCGGCCTCGGCGACTTCACGGCCGCCGTGCTCGCGGGCGAGGCCGTGGGAGCCGCCGACCGGGCGCTGGAGCGGACCGTGGAGTACGTGAAGCAGCGGGAGCAGTTCGGGCGCGCGATCGGCTCGTTCCAGGCGGTCAAGCACCGGCTGGCCGACGTGTACGTGGCGGTGCGGGCGGCGCGCTCGGCGGCCTACTACGCGGCCTGGGCGACCGCCCACGGGGAACCGGTGGGCGGCCTGGCGCTGGCGCAGGCGCTGGAGGCGCTGCGGACCGCCGCCGGGGAGTGCATCCAGCTGCACGGCGGGATCGGGTTCACCTGGGAGCACGAGGCGCACCTGGCCTTCAAACGGGCCGCCGGGGACGAGCTGCTGTTCGGGCCGGCGCACCGGCTGCGCGCGCACGCGGCCGAGGCGGCCGGGCTGTTCGCGGGGGAAGAGGTGGCGGTGTGATCGGCGAACGGCTGGTGCAGAGGGTGTCCGCCACCCGGGGGTTCGCCAAGGTGGCCCCGCACGTGATCCCGGCCCTGGACCGGGCCGTGCACCGGCTCAGCCGCGGCCGGGTGCTGCTCAGCGCCCAGATGCTGCCCGGGGTGATCCTCACCTCCACCGGCGCGCGCAGCGGGCAGCCCCGCCGTACGCCGCTGGCCTGCATGCCCGAGGGGGACGGCTGGCTCCTCGTCGGCTCCAACTTCGGCCGCACCGGCCATCCCGCCTGGACGTACAACCTCCTGCGCCGTCCCGCCGCCGAGATCAGCTGGAAGGGCCGGGACGTCCCGGTCACCGCCCGGCTGCTGGAGGGGGCCGAGCGGGCGGACGCCTGGCGGCGGCTGCTGGAGTTCTGGCCGCCGTACGCCGCCTACCAGGAGCGGATCGACCGGGAGATCCGGATCTTCCGGCTCACCAGGACCTGAGCGCTCCGCTGGAAGGGCCGCGGCATCTGCAAGTGCCGCGGTACGCCGTCTGTCGACTGCGGCGCCGTTGTGGCCGGCCGCGCCCACGCGGCGGCAGCCGCATGTTCAACACGGCCCCGCGTCCCTTTGGGGCGCTGCTCACCGGACCCGCGTGGTCACAGCGCGTGCTGGGCGAGCAGCAGGGCTCCGATGCCCAGCATCGCCGCCCCCGAGGTGCGGGTGACCGCGCGGGCCGCCGCCGGGCGGGCGGCGAGCAGGCGGCGGGCGAGGACGCCGACGGTCAGGTAGACGGCGGTGCAGCAGGCCATGTGGAGGGCGCCCAGTACGGCCGTCTGGAGGGGTATGGGCGCATGGCCGCCCTTCGCGACCAGGAACTGGGGGAGCACGGAGAGGTAGAGCAGCAGCGCCTTGGGGTTGAGGCCGCTGATCGCCGCGCCCCGCAGCAAGCCGTCCGGCCCGGCCGCCGCCTCCTGCGGCACCGCCGGGTGGCGCAGCACGCTCCAGCCCAGCCACAGCAGGTATCCGGCGCCGGCCGCGGTCAGGGCCGTGAGCAGCCCCGGAGAACTCGCCACCAGCACCGCGAGGCCCGCCACCGCCAGCGCGGTATGCAGCGCGTATCCCGCCATCAGCCCGGCCACCGCGCGTCCCACCGAGCGGCCGCGCACCCCGGCGGCGATCACGTACGCCCAGTCGGCGCCGGGCACGCAGACCAGCAGCAGGTCGACGGCGAGGAAGGAGAGCAGGTGTCCGGTGTCCATGGAGGGGACATTAAGTGTGATTGGCCCGAAAGTGTTGCCGAAATTTGCTCGGATGCGGCGGTTTCGGGGGAGAATCTTCCTCATGGACGACGTGGACCGGAAAATCCTTGCCGAGCTCCAGCAGGACGGGCGGCTGACCGTGACCGAGCTGGCCGGGCGGGTGCGGCTGAGCGTCTCGCCCTGCCACCGCCGGCTGCGCGAGCTGGAGCGGGCGGGGGCGATCAGCGGGTACCGGGCGGTGGTGGACCCGGCCGCCGTGGGGCTGACCTTCGAGGCGCTGGTCTTCGTGTCCATGCGGCAGGAGGACCGGGACACGGTCGCCGACTTCGAGCGGGCGCTCGCGGACATCCCCCATGTGCTGGACGCGCAGCGGCTGTTCGGCGAACCCGACTACCTGCTGCGGGTGGCCACCGCCGACCTCGCCGCCTTCCAGCGGCTCTACGACGAGCGGCTCGCGACCCTGCCGGGCGTGCAGCGCCTCACCTCGACGCTGGTGATGAAGCACGTGGTCCGGGGCCGGCCGCTGCCGGCGTAGCGGAACAGGCGGCGGCCCACCTCGGGGTGAACCACCGCCTGCCAGACAGGACCCAGGGCGCGGGTTACTTCGTGGGCTTCTTCCCGGTCACGCCCAGGTGCACCAACAGCGCCAGGTTCGGCTTGAGTTCGGCCTGCTTCACACCCCAGGTCTGGAAACCCTTCTGGTGCGCGGCGACGGCCGCGAGCATCGCGACCAGCGAACCGGCCACGGCCGCCGGGTTCACGTCCTTGTCGACCCGGCCCTTGGACTGCAACTCCGCGATGGAATCGGTCAGGGAGTTGTTCACCGAGTTGAGGATCTTCATACGGATCTTGTAGAACCGCTTGTCCCCCTCGGCCGCTCCCAGGTCGACCACGCGCAGGATCGCGTCGTTCCTGCGCCAGAACTCCAGGAAGCCGTCGACGAGTTCCTGCGCGGTCGTCCAGCCGGCCTTGCCGACCCAGGAGCGCCCGGCCAGCAGCTCGGTCAACTGACCGCCCTCGGTGGCCATTTGCTCGGCAATCTCCAGGACGGCGCCCTCGACGTCCGGGAAGTACTGGTAGAAGGTCGCGGGCGAAGTACCCGCTTTCCGGGCGACATCGATGACCTTGACGTCCCGGTAAGGGGAGGAGCTGAGCATCTCGCTGAGGCAGTCGAGCAGCTTCTGCCGGGTCGCCTGCCCACGCCGGCCGGCCACGCGGCCGTCGACGGTACGCACTTGTCCTGTCATGCCGTCAGCTTACCGAGGGGTGATCGGAGCGCGATTCGGCCGACTGCAAATGGGGTGCACGGGTGTGCGAGGCGGCCGCGCGAACCGTAATCGGGCAGGAAAGCGCCGGTCACTCCGGGCGGGTGCGGCTGGTCTGCGCGGTGCGGGCCGGGCGGTTACTTTGACGTCATGGCCGAAAACAGGGCATCCGGATACGCCGAGGGCGTCCCGTGCTGGGTGGACGTGCAGCTCCCCGACGTCGAGGCGGGCAAGCGGTTCTACGGCGGGCTCTTCGGGTGGACCTTCGAGGACGCCGGAGGGGCGGCCGTGTGGGCCCGGCTCGGCGGCGCGGCCGTCGCCAGGCTGGCGCGGAAGCGGGACGGCCGGATGCCCACCGTCTGGACGGTGTACTTCGCGACCCCGGACGCCCGCGGCCTCGCCCGCCGGGTCGTCGCCGCCGGCGGACAGATCGTCAACGACCCCGGGCCCGTCCGCGACCTCGGCGTCGCGGCCCTGGCCGCCGATCCCACGGGTGCCGTCTTCGGTCTCTGGCAGGCCGCGGGCCACCCGGGCTTCGGCGTCCGGCACGCCCCCGGCAGCTTCGCCTGGGCGCAGCTCTACACCAGCGACACCGACACGGCGAACACGTTCTACGGCCACCTCTTCACCGACGCCCTCTTCGGCGCCGACGCCGACCCGGACTTCGGCCGCGCCCCCGTGACCGAGGTGTTCGCGGCCGGGATGCCCTCCCAGTTCGTCGTCCACTTCCGGACCGGGGACGTGACGGCCGCGGTGGGGGCCGTGCAGCGGCTGGGCGGCCGGGTCCAGGCGCCGCCCTTCGAGACGTCGTACGGAAAAGTGGCCGTCGTGACCGACAATCAAGGGGCGTCCTTCGCGCTGCTGGAACGCTGAGGCCGATAAATGTCTCACTTTGTCATGAGACACCCCGATTGATCACCGAGTTCGCAACCTGTGCCCGGGCCAGGAAGAATCGGGGTGCGTGCCGCCACGGCGGTGCGGTGGTGAGACGCTGCACGGGGTCGCGTACATATGTGGGTGGACGAGGCCGGTACGGGGAGGTGGCAGGCAAGTGGTGGATCAGCTGACGCAGCACGATCCGCGGCGGATCGGGCCGTTCGAGGTGCTGGGACGGCTGGGGGCCGGCGGCATGGGGCTGGTCTATCTGGCGCGCTCGGCGTCCGGCCGGCGCGTGGCGATCAAGACGGTCCGGACCGAGCTCGCCGAGGACCAGCTGTTCCGGGTCCGCTTCACCCGTGAGGTGGAGGCGGCCCGCGCGGTCTCCGGCTTCTACACGGCCGCCGTCGTCGACGCCGATCCGCGCGCCGCCGTGCCGTGGCTCGCGACCGCGTACGTACCGGCGCCCTCCCTCGAAGAGATAGTGAACGACTGCGGGCCGCTCCCGGCCCAGGCGGTCCGCTGGCTCGCCGCGGGCGTCGCCGAGGCGCTCCAGTCGATCCACGGCGCCGGACTGGTCCACCGGGACCTCAAGCCCTCCAACGTCCTCGTCGTCGAGGACGGCCCCCGGGTCATCGACTTCGGCATCGCCTCCGGTGTCTCCAACACCCGCCTGACGATGACGAACGTCGCCGTCGGCACCCCCGCCTACATGTCGCCGGAGCAGGCGAAGGACTCCCGGTCCGTGACCGGCGCGAGCGACGTCTTCTCGCTCGGCTCCATGCTCGTCTTCGCCGCCACCGGCCACCCGCCCTTCCACGGCGCCAACCCGGTCGAGACCGTCTTCATGCTGCTGCGCGAGGGACCCGACCTCGAAGGCCTCCCGGACGAGCTGCGCCCCCTCATCGAGTCCTGTATGCAGATGGAGGCCACGGGCCGCCCCAACCCGGCCGACCTCCAGGCCCAGCTGGCCCCCCACCTCTTCGGCTCCGGCTCCGACGACAGCGGTACGGCGTCCGCGTGGCTGCCCGAGAAGGCCGTCGGCCTGATCGAGTCCCGCCGCGGCGGCCGCCCGGCCGTGAAACCCTCCGCCACCCCGTCCGGCGGCCGCAGCGCCGGCCGCCCGGTGCTGCCCCCGCCGCCCTCCTACGACCCCGTGGTCCCGGCCCCGGTCCCCGTCGGCGGCCCCGACACCGGCCCGGTCCGCCTCGCCGGCGCCAAGGTGCCGATCGGGCCCGGCCCGCGCGTCGCCGACGCCCGCGCCGCCGCCGTGAAGGCACCGCCGCCCGAGGCCGGCCTGGTCGCCAGCTGGTCCCGCCCGCACCCCGGCGTCAACGGCGCCGACCCCGCCGTACCGCCGGTGCCCGCGCTGCCCCCGGAGACCGCGTCCGGCTGGCGGCCCTGGCGGTTCCGGATGTCCAACGACGTCTGGGGCACCCCGTCGGTCGACGGCGACCTCGTCTACGTCACCTCCTTCGAGGTGCACGCCCTCGACGTGGCCACCGGCCGCCGCCGCTTCAAGACCCGTGACGTCGCCTGGTCCATGGCGGTCGCGGACGGCCGTGTCCACGCCTCCGACGGCCCCACCCTGTTCGCCCTGGAGGCCCGCGAGGGCGGCGACCTGTGGCGGTTGTCCACCGACGCCTGGGTGTACTCCCTCAAGGCCGACCGCGGCACCCTCGTCACCGGCACCCGGGGCGGCGGCGTCCAGGGCTGGGAGGCCGCCACCGGGCAGAAACTCTGGGAGCTGTCCGGCGCCCAGACCGACTTCGAGGCGCCGGAGTCCGGCCCCTGCCTCCACGACGGCACGGTCTACGTCTGGCAGGACGCGCGGCTGCGCGCGCTGGACGCCCGGACCGGCGACGAACGCTGGTCCTACCCCATCGGCGACGCGGCCTCCTGCGGCGGCGTCCCGGTCCGTCTCACGCACGCCGACGACGGCTTCGTGTACGCCTCCGCGGGCACCCGCGTGATCGCCCTCGACACCGCGACGGGCCGGGTCCGCTGGCACTTCGAGGCCCCGGCGGTCTTCCTCTCCCCGCCCGCCTTCGTGCCGGGGCCCGCGGTCACCGGCGGCGGCATCTACCTCGCGGACTACCTCGGCACCGTCTACGCCCTCGACGCCACCGACGGCCGTGACCGCTGGCGCATCGCGACGGAGGCCCGCGCCTCGATCGAACCGGTGCTCGTCGCCGCCGGCCACGTCCACGTCGGCAGCGGCAAGGGGCTCTACACCCTGGACGCGGTCACCGGTACGCCCAAGTGGCGCTTCCAGGCGGGCGGCGACGTGGTGGGCGCCCCGGCGGTGGCCGAGGGCCGCATCCACTTCGGCTCCACCGACCACCTCCTGTACACGCTGAAGGCCGACGACGGCCGGCTGCGCTGGAAGCTGGCCACGGGCGGCGAGATCACCGGGTCGCCGGTGGTGCGCGACGGCGTGGTGTACGCGTGCAGCAAGGACCGCTGCGTGTACGCCCTGGACGCGGAAAAGGGGACGGGGACGGCGCGCACGGCGTGAGCGCCGAAGGGGGTGCCGCGACCGGTCGACGGGCGGCTGCGGGTGCGTGGGGGTTGTTCGCGCAGTTCCCCGCGCCCCTGAAGGGGCGCACTGCAGCGCCCTTCTTCTAGGGGCGCGGGGAACTGTGCGACAAGCCACGGCGAGCCCGCAGCCGCCGTCGACCGGTCGCGGCACCCCCTTCGGCACTCCCGCGCCGCCACGCGGTGCGTCAGCGGGTGTGCGGGGTCGTCCGCGGGCGGTCGGTGAAGAGCTGCGCCTGCCGCTCATCCGGCAGGTTGCCCAGCGCGATCAGGTGCGGTGCCTGGGCGAACCCGCGGTCCCGTGCCGCCTCCTTCGCCGCCCACAGCGCCCGTACGCTCCCCTGCACCCCCTCCGTCGGATACCCGGCGATCACGGTCGCGCAGCGCACCGCCGCCTCCAGCGCCCGCCCGGCGCCGGTCACCTCCGACACCAGCCCCACCTCGTACGCCCTGCGCGCCCCCAACCGCTCCGCGTTGCCCATGAGCACCGTCCGGGCCACCTCCCCGTACGGCATCCGCTGCGCCAGCAGCACGGACTCGTAGGCGCTGACCATGCCGTAGGAGGTGTGCGGGTCGAAGAACGTGGCGGTCTCGTCGGCGATCACGAAGTCCGCCTCGCCGAGGAGATAGAAGGCACCCCCGCAGGCCATCCCGGCCACCGCGGCGATCACCGGCTTCCACAGGTCGTTCGTCTTGGGGCCGATCGCGATCAGCGGATCGTCCTGGCTGTACGGCGAGGACGGCTGCGGCACGACGGCGTCCCGGTCCAGCCCGGTGCTGAAGGCGCGCCCGCCGGCCCCGGTGAGGACGACGGCCCGTACCGCGTCGTCGAAGCGCAACGCCCGCCAGGTGGCGGAGAGTTCGGCGGCGAGGGCGAGGTCGACGGCGTTCAGCCGCTCGGGCCGGTCGAGGGTGACGACCGCGACCCCGGTCTCCTTGTCGGTGCTCAGGCGCAGGGTCACGGCCGCTCCAGGACCCACTGCGGGACACCGTCCGCGAACACCGCCTGCACCCGGGCGCCGATCCGGACCCGGTCCGGGGGCAGCGAGTCGAGGGGCGCCCCCGCCTCGCTCACCACGTTCCCCGCCATCCGCACCCGGGGCGCGTCGTCCAGCTCCACCACCACGACGTTGTACGGCGCCTGCGCCGCGTACTCGGGCAGCAGCGGCGGGTGCGGGACGACGTACGACCAGATGCGGCCGCGCCCGCTGGTCGGCCGCCACTCGCTCGCGAAGGACTGGCAGTGCGGGCAGCAGGGCCGGGGCGGGAAGCGGGGTTCGTGGCAGTCGGCGCAGGTCTGGACGCGGAGTTCGCCGCGGGCCGCGTACTCCCAGAAGGGGGCACCGTCGGTGTCGATGGCCGGTCGCAGCATCTCAGCTCCTGTTCGTGAGGAGGAGGGCGGAGGTCGGCACGCCCTCGCCGGCGGTGACCAGGCAGGTGGCGGCGCCGGGGACCTGGGCGGTGCTGGTGCCGCGCAGCTGCTTGACGCCCTCGGTGATGAGGTTGAAGCCGTGCACGTAGGCCTCGCTCAGCCCGCCGCCCGCGGTGTTCACGGGCAGCCGCCCGCCGATCTCCAGGGCGCCCCCCTCCGTGAACGCCCCGCCCTCCCCCCGTCCGCAGAAGCCGTAGCCCTCCAGGGAGAGCGGGATCAGCGCGGTGAAGGCGTCGTAGATCTGGGCGACGTCCACGTCCTCCGGGGTGAGGTCGGCGTGCTTCCACAGGTGCCGGGCGGCGGTCCAGGCGGGGCCGGTGAGGGGGTCGTCGTTCCAGTAGTTGACCATGCCGTGGTGCTGGGCGGGGAGGCCCTGGGCGGCGGAGTGGATGTGGACGGGCCGCCGCCGGCAGTCCCGGGCCCGCTCGCTGCTGACCACGACACACGCCAACGCGCCGTCCGTCTCCAGGCAGTTGTCGAAGAGGCAGAGGGGCTCGCTGATCCACCGGGAGGTCATGTACATCTCGCGGGTGAGGGGCCGGTCGTACATCACGGCGGCGGGATTCTGGTTGGCCCGGTTGCGGCAGGCGAGGGCGACGTTGAACAGGTGGTCCCTGGTGGCGCCGTACTCGTGCATGTAGCGACGCGTGAGCATGGCTATCTCGTCCGCGGGCCGGAGCAGGCCGAAGGGGCGGGTCCACTGGGCGGGGGTCGGGAGCTGGACGGTGGTGTTGGTCCAGGGGCGGGGGCCGCTGCCGCGCTTGCGGGACCGCCAGGCGACCCCGACCGTGGCCTGCCCGCTCGCTATCGCCGTGGCCAGGTGCGCGACCGTGGCACAGGAGCCGCCGCCCCCGTACCCCACCTTGCTGAAGAAGGTCAGGTCGCCGAAGCCGACCGCCTTCGCCAGCTCCACCTCGTCCGTCTCCTCCATGGTGAAGGAGGCCAGGGCGTCGACCTCGCCGGGCGCGATGCCGGCGTCGTCGAGGGCGGCGAGGACGGCCCGGCAGGCGAGGGTCCGCTCGTCCTCGTCCAGCCGTTTGGCGAAGGGGGTCTGCCCGATCCCGACGATGGCGGTGGCGTCCTTGATGCCCCTGAGACCGGCCATGTGCCCGTACCTCCACGGCTGTCGCTGATTGCTGACAGGTCGTCAGGCTACAGCTAATCTGACGGTCAGTCAGCTATGCGTCCGGGGAGGCCGGTTGTGCGCGGTGACAGGGAGTGGGGGACCGTTCCGGGACTGGTGCGGTCGGCGGCGGAGCGGTACCCGGACGTGGAGGCGGTGGTGGACGGCCGGACCCGGATCACGTACGCCGAACTGGGCGCCCGGGTGGAACGGGCGGCGGCCGCGTGCATCGCCTCCGGCGTCAGGACCGGCGACCGGGTGGGGATCTGGGCGCCGAACTCCCTGGAGTGGATCGTCGCAGCGCTGGGCGCGGTGTCGGCGGGCGGGGTGCTGGTCCCGCTGAACACCCGCTTCAAGGGGACCGAGGCGGCGGACGTGCTGCGCAGGAGCGGGGCCCGGCTGCTGTTCGTGACGGGGACGTTCCTGGGGACGTCGTACGTGGCGTCGCTGCGCAGGGCGGCGGGGGAGCGGCAGGGGGACGGGGACACCCCGGGCCCGCTGCCGGGACTGCCGGCCCTGCGGGACGTGGTGGTGCTGTCCGAGGACGCGCCGGTGGACTTCCGCACCTGGAAGGACTTCCTGGCGGGCGGTGAGGGGGTGGCGGCCGGCGAGGTCGCGGCCCGCTCGGACGAACTGGACGGCACCTGCCTCTCCGACATCATCTTCACGTCCGGTACCACGGGCCGTCCGAAGGGCGCGATGATCACCCATGCGCAGACCCTGCGGGCGTACGAGATCTGGGCGGACCTGGCGGGCCTGCGCACCGGCGACCGCTACCTGATCGTCAACCCGTTCTTCCACACCTTCGGCTACAAGGCCGGGGTGATCGCGTGCCTGATGCGCGGGGCGACGATGATCCCGCAGCCGGTGTTCAACGTGGCGACGGCTCTCGCGAACATCGCGTCGGAACGGGTGTCGGTGCTGCCCGGCCCCCCGACCCTGCACCAGTCCCTCCTCGACCATCCCGCCCGCGACACCCACGACCTCTCCGCGCTGCGCCTGGTGGTGACGGGCGCGGCGGTCGTCCCCCTGCTGCTGGTGGAACGCCTGCGCGGCGAACTCGGCGTCGAGACCGTCCTGACCGCCTACGGCCTCTCCGAGGCGAGCGGGATCGTGTCGATGTGCCGCCGGGGCGACGACCCGACGGTGATCGCGTCGACGTCGGGCCGGGCGATCCCCGGGACCGAGGTGAGAGTGGACGAGACCGGGGAGGTACTGGTCCGCGGCTTCAACGTGATGCGCGGCTACTACGAGGACCCGGCCGCGACCGCCGAGGCCCTGACCGCGGACGGCTGGCTGCGCACGGGTGACATCGGCGTCCTCGACCCGGCCGGCAACCTCCGCATCACCGACCGCCTCAAGGACATGTTCATCGTCGGCGGCTTCAACGCCTACCCGGCGGAGATAGAGCAACTGCTGGGCCTGCACCCCGACGTGGCCGACGTGGCGGTGATCGGGGTACCGGACGCCCGGCTGGGCGAGGTCGGCAAGGCGTTCGTGGTGCGCCGTGCGGGCTCGGTCCTGACCGGGGACGACCTCATCGCCTGGTCCCGCCGCGAGATGGCGAACTACAAGGTGCCCCGCGTGGTGGAGTTCGTGGCGGCACTGCCGCGGAACGCGAGCGGGAAGGTGGTGAAGGGGGAACTGCGGGCCGACGGGCCCAGGCCGTAGCCGCCCGGCCCGCCCCCGGACACGCCTCGGCCGCGACGGCTCCCCCTCCGCGCCGCCGCGGCCGATCCCCGTCTCCGTGGTCCTGTCAGGCGGTCTCGCCCGTGGCGTGGATGTTGTCGGTGTGGACGTCGCTCGTGGCGGCCGCCACCGTCGGCTCGTCCGCCTCGAACGGGTTCCCGGTCTCCAGCGGCTCGCTCGTCGCGTGGATGTTGTCCGTGCTGACGGTCGTCCCGTCCTCGGTGGCCGTAACGTGGACGTTGTCGGTGCTGTTGCTGTTGCTCATGTGCACTGCCTCCCCTGACAGTTCGGTGCCCTGAAATAGACCGCCCGTCCGGCGGCTCCCCCGAAGCCGCCGGACCGGCGTGGTGACCGCTCACCGTAGTCGAACGGCCCAGGTCGTCCCGTCTGCCCCCCGACGCGGCGGAACGACACCACGAGAGTGACGCACGGCGATAAACGAACGATGAACGTCCGGACGCCCCTTTCCGCCCGTCCGGACGGTCCCCGCACTACGCCATCGCGAGCGGCTGCAGGAGGGCACGGACCTGGTCGGCCTCCGGCGCGTCCAGCGCCTCGAACAGGTCCAGCGCCTCGCGCCAGCAGACCTGGGCCCGGCCGGACTGCGCGATGCCGTTCAGCGCCTGCCCGAGGACGACCAGCACGTTGGCCCGCCGCCAGTCACCGCCGATGCCGCGCAGCACGGTCAGCGCCGTCTCGGCGTTGGAGGCGGCCTGCCCCGGATGCCCGGCGGCGAGATCGACCTCGGCCAGCCGGAACAGGGACATGCCCTCCCACAGGCGCTGGCGGCTGTCCCGGAACACCTCCAGCGCCTCCCGCAGCCGGGCGGTCGCCTCGGCGAGCGCCTCGTGCTTGGTCAGGGCCAGGCCGAGGGCGTAGCGGCCGTTGGCGCCCTTGAGGGCGTGCCCCATGGCGTCGTACATCTCCGTGCCCTGCCGGGCCAGCGCCACCGCGCTCTCGGTCCGCCCGGTGGCCAGGTGGATGCGGGAGAGGTTGCACAGGGCGCTCGCCTCGCCGGGACGGTCGTCGCAGGCGCGGAAGTTCTCGATGGCCTGGTTGAGATGGGCCTCGCCGTCGTCGTTGCGGCTCTGGTAGAGCGCGATCACCCCGAGGATGTTGGACGACCAGCAGCTGGCCAGCGGGTCGACGGACGCGGTCGTCAGCTCACGGGCCCGGCCGGCTTCCTCGTTGGCCAGGTCGAACCGGCCGGTGACGCTGTGCGCGTAGGCCAGGGTGATCAGGGCCCGGGCCTCGGCACGCGGGTCCGCGGCCCGGCCCGCCGCCTCGCACAGGGTCGCGGCGACACCGGCGTACTCCTTGGAGTTGGTGCCGGACTCGGCCAGGTCCACGGCGGCCCACAGCACGTCGACGGCCCGCGCGAGGAGTCCCGAGCCCGCCGACTGCCGTACGCAGGCCAGCAGCGACACCGCCTCCGCGTACAGCCAGTCCTGGGCTCGGTGCCGGTCCGCGAAGACCAGCCCCGGCCGCTCGGAGGTGGCCAGGTGGTCGACCAGCCGGTCACCGGGCCGCTCCAGGGCGTAGCCCCCGGCGGCCGTCGCCAGATAGAAGTCCAGCAACCGCGAGAGCGCCGCCTCCCGTTCGCTGGGCGGCCACTCGTCCCGTTCCGCGCAGGCACGCGCGTAGAGCCGGACGAGGTCGTGGTAGCGGTAGCGGCCGGGAGCCGCGGACTCCAGGAGCGAGGTGTCGACGAGGGACTCCAGCAGGTCCTCCGTGTCCTCCGCCGGGAGGGCCAGCATCGCCGCGGCCGCCGCCAGCGAGATGTCCGGCCCGTCCGCCAGTCCCAGCAGCCGGAAGGCGCGCGCCTGGGCCGGGTCCAGGGCGCCGTAGCCCAGTTCGAAGGTGGCCTTCACCGCCAGGTCGCCGGCCTGGAGTTCGTCCAGGCGGCGGCGTTCGTCCGCGAGCTTGGCCGCGAGCACGGAGACCGTCCAGGTGCGGCGGGCGGCGAGACGGGACGCGGCGATCCGGATGGCGAGCGGGAGGAAGCCGCAGGCCGCGACCACGTCCAGGGCGGCCTCGCGCTCGGCGGCCACCCGCTCCGCGCCGACGATCTTCGTGAAGAGGGCGAGGGCCTCCTCGGGGGACATCACGTCCAGGTCCACCAGGTGGGCCCCGGCCAGGTCGACCATCCGGACCCGGGAGGTGACCAGCGCCGCGCAGCCCGCCGTGCCCGGCAGCAGCGGGCGCACCTGGGCCGCGTCCTTCGCGTTGTCGAGGAGGACGAGGACCCGACGGCCGTCGAGGACCGAGCGGTACAGCGCCGAGCGCTCCTCCAGGGAGTCGGGGATGGACGAGTCCGGCGTGCCCAGGGCGCGCAGGAAGGAGCCGAGGACCGTCTCCGGTTCCGCCGCCCGGGGGCCCGCGCCCTGGAGGTCCACGTACAACTGGCCGTCCGGGAAGGCCGACCGGGCCTCGTGCGCCACATGCACCGCGAGCGTCGTCTTGCCCACGCCGCCGATGCCCGCCAGCGCGGATACGGCCATCACCCGGCCCTCGGCCGAGGCCAGCACCTCGCTCAGCTCGCTGACGAAGGCGGAGCGTCCGGTGAAGTCGGGCACCGTGGCAGGGAGTTGGGCCGGGCGGACCGGGACGGCGGCGGGTTCCGCCGCCGGGGCCGAGGGCTCCGCCAGGGCCGGGTCGGCCTGGAGGATCCGCTGTTGCAGGTCCCGCAGGCCCGAGCGCGGGTCGACGCCGAGCTCCTCGGCGAGCAGCCGGCGGGTGTCCGCGTACACCGCGAGGGCCTCCGCCTGGCGGCCGCTGCGGTACAGGGCGAGCATGAGGAGTTCACGCAGGCGTTCCCGGAGCGGATGCGCCGCCGTCAGGGCCGTCAGCTCCGACACCGCCTCCGCGTGGCAGCCCTGCTCCAGGTCCATGTCCAGGCGGGACTCCAGGAGTTGCAGGCGCCACTCCTGGAGCCGGGTGCGCTGTGCGTCGGCGTACGGGCCCGGCACCCCGGCCAGCGGTTCGCCGTCCCACAGCGCGAGGGCCCGGTTCAGCGTGTCCCGGGCCTGCGACAGGTCCCCGGCGCCGCGCGCCTTCTCGGCCGCCGCCGCCAGGTCCTGTGCGGCCGCCAGGTCCAGGGCGCCCTCGCCGAGCCCGCGCACCGCGTACCCGCCGGACTCACTGACCAGGACCCCGGGGTCCAGGATCTTGCGCAGCCGGGACGCGTACGTGCGCACCGCCGCCAGCGCCTGCGACGGCGGCTCGGTACCCCACAGCGCGTCGATCAGCTCGGCCGCGGTCGCGGTCCGGCCCTCGCGCAGCAACAGCGCGGCGAGCAGCGCGCGTTGCTGCGGGGAGCCGGTGTTGAGCGGCTGTTCCTCGCGCCAGGCGCGCACCGGACCGAGCACACTGAAGCGCAGCGCCGCGGCCTCCGCCGAGGAGGGGGCGCGCCGCTGCTCCGGCACCCGTGGTCCACCGTCCATGCCGGTCCCCCTAGACATCCCGATTCACCCCGTCAGTCTGCCTTGTTCGGACGGGTTGCGTCAGCTGGGCGAGACACCGATCACAGGCCGACACACGGTGATCCACATAGTCTTCACACAGCCGCGGCCTCCGCGAGCAGGGCCAGTTCGTGGCGGAACGACTCCGCGAGCAGATCGGCGTCCTCGGCACCGGAGTTGGTGAACACGCTCAGGGTGTGGCCGCGGGCGCAGCCGCCCAGGGCGAAGGTGGCCGTGTCGTCCGGCGGGACCATGGGGACCAGGGTGACCCGGCGCAGCGGGCGGCCCGCCAGGGTGCGGCCGGCCTCGCGCAGGTGGACGTAGGTACAGGCGGCGGGGGCGTAGGCGGGGGCGAAGAGGCGGCCGCGGGCGAGCGCCTGGGCGGGGCCGGGGAGGGCGGTGACGGCCGACTCCAGGAGTTTCTCCGCTCTGCCGAGGGGACGGGTGACGGTCGTGAGCAGGCCGGCACAGGCCCGGAGCCGGGCGGTGGGGTCGGGCAGCGCGACGGGGGCGGGCAGCCGGACGTTGCAGAACGCGTTGCCGAGGAAGTCGCCCCGGTCGGCGGGGCGTTGGTCGACCGGGACGGACAGCCACACCGGACCGGCGGCCTCGGTGGGGCCGGCGGTCAGCAGGCAGGACCGCAGGACTCCGGAAACGGCGGCCAGGAAAACGGTGTTGGTGGTCGCCCCGGGGTGCCGCTGCGCGGCCCGTACGAGTTCCGGGGGCAGACGCAGGACCGCGTACGCCGTCCGCCGCTCGCCCTTGCCGGGGAGCGGCACCGCCAAGCCGGCGGTCAGCAGACCCGGTTGGCCGCCCGGTGCAGGTTTCCGGCGCAGCTCGCCCGGACCGGCCGCCGCGGCGTCGGGGTCCACCGGGGCGCAGCCGTCCAGGAGGGCACGCAGCAGGGTGGTCAGCGACCGGCCGTCGAGCAGGCTGTGGTGCATACGGAAGAGGAGCGTGAACTCGCCGTCCGAGGGACCGCGCAGGAGATGGAGGTTCCAGGGCGGCTCGCCGCCCGGGAACGGACGGTGGAACCAGTCCCGTACGGCGTCCTGGAGGGTCCCCGGGCCGGTGCCGAGCACCTGCCCGGCCGGGTCCTGGCCGGCGGCCGGAGCCGCCCAGCGGTGCCGGCGCGCCCACCCCGACAGCGGCCGCCGCTCGTCCCGCACCAACTGCCGGTCCAGCCGGGACAGCCCGGCCCACCGCTCCCGCACCAGCGTGCGCAGTTCGCCGAGTTGCGGAGGCGACCCCGCGAAGTCCAGCGCGACCCCGGCGTTGGGCGGCGCGAACGGCCAGCGGGCCATGCCCTCCTCCAGGAAGGGCAGATGCGGTGCGGGCATGAGGCGGCTCCTGTCGCGTCGAACGGCGATCCCTGCCCCGCCCAACGCCCGCCCCCGACCTCCGGTCACGTCCACCGCCGTCCACCGGCGTCCACCGGCGTCCACCGGCGTCCAACGGCGTCCAACGGCGTTCACCGACGCCCGGCAACAGCTCCCGCCCCCGGCCACGTCCACCGCCGCCCCCGGGTCACGTCCGCCGGCGGCCTGCGGTCCGACCTGCCGCGGGCCTGCGGCCCGACCCGCCGTCGGCCTGCGCCCCCACCCGCTCGCGGCTCGCGGCTCCCGGCTCGCTGCCCCCCCGGCCGACGCCCACCCACACCCCCCGCGTCAGTCAACCCCACGTCCCGTAAGTCACCACGAAGGGGTTGTCTTCCACCCGTTGCCAGTCGCGTGAGGCGGCCCGGTGTCGTTGTACCGATGCCCGTCTTCCCACACCCACGGTCCCCAAGAACCGACGGGCGCCCCGACGCCGCTCAGGAACAGGAAACGCTCATCGTGCCTGGCACCAGCCCCGCCGCCCCCGCCTCCGCGCCCCCGCACCGCCGTGCGGACCCGGCGCACATCGCCGTGGTGAACCTGCCGATGCAGGGGCATGTGAACCCGACCCTGGCAGTGGTGGAGGAGCTGGTGCGCCGGGGCCACCGGGTCACGTACGCCATCACCGAGGACTTCACGCACGTGGTGAAGGCGGCCGGCGCCGACCCCGTCGTCTACCCGGTGCACAGCGACGGCTCGGACGCGCCCGAGCGCCTCGCGGAGGGCTTCGCCCGCGCCGTCCACGCATCCCTCGGCTCGCTCCCCGCACTGACCAGGGCGTACCGGCACGACCGCCCCGACCTGGTGCTCTACGACGTCTACGGCTTCGCGGGCCTGCTGCTGGGTGCCCGGTGGGGCGTGCCCACGGTGCTGTGCTCGCCCACGCACCTGGCCTACGACGGCCTGTTCCCCGAGTTCTTCGACGGCGCCGCCGGTCTCGCCGAACTCCCCGGGTACGACGCTCTCGCCGCCGCCTTCACCGAGGCCGGCCTCGACCCCGCCCGCATCCACGAGGTCGAGCGGCCCGAGCGGGCGATCGCCTTTCTGCCCCGCGTCTTCCAGCGCCGGGCCGACACGGTCACGGCCGGCCGGGTCGCCTACGTCGGCCCGGCCCTCGGCGACCGCTCCTACCAGGGGTCCTGGCAGCCGCCCCGCCCCGACGTGCCGGTACTGCTCGTCTCCCTGGGCTCCCAGTTCACCCGGCGCCCGGAGTTCTACCGGGTGTGCGTCGAGGCCTTCGGCGACCTCCCGCTGCACGTCGTGATGGCCGTCGGCCCGGACGTCACCCCGGAGCTGCTCGGCCCGCTCCCGGCGCACTTCGAGGTGCACGCGCAGGTCCCGCAGCTGGCCGTGCTCGCCCACGCGTCCGTCTTCGTCACCCACGCCGGGATGGGCGGCACGATGGAGGCCGTCCAGCACGGGGTGCCGATGGTGGCGATCCCGCAGATGGCCGAGCAGCGGGTCAACGCCGGCCGGATCGAGGAGCTCGGACTGGGCGTGCACCTGCCGCGCGAGCAGGTCACCGCGGCGACGCTGCGGGAGGCCGTACTGCGGGTCGCCAAGGACCCGGCGGTGCGCGCCGGGGTCACCGCCCTGCGCACGGAGACCCGCCGGTCGGGCGGCGCGCCGGCCGCCGCGGACCTCGTCGAGGACGCGCTCGGAGCGGGCCGGTGAGCCACGCGACCCTGAGGGCCCTGACGGTCCCCGCACCGGCACTGCCGCACCACCACCGTCCGCACCTCTACAGCCGCCCGGTCCGGATGAGCGACCTGGACCCGATGAACCACGTGAACAACGTCCGCCTCCTGGAGATGATCCAGGACGCCCACGTGGACCTCTTCTACCTCCAGCGCGGCCATCCGGGACAGCCCGGTCAGCCCGCTGGCCAGGCCGTTCGGGTCCGGGTCATCTACGCCCGCCACGAACTCGACTACACCGAGGCCCTCGACCTGCGCCCGGAACCGGCCGTCATCAGCACCACCGTGAGCACGGTCCGCCGTTCCTCCTTCGAGCTGACCAGCCGGATCACCCGTGGCGACCAGGTGTTCTGCACCTGCGTGAGCACCTGCGTCGCCTACGACCCCGCCGCCCGCCGCACCCGCAGGCTGGAGGACGACGAGCTGGCCGTGCTGGCGCGGCACGCGACCTGCGACTGCCTCCCGTCCGCCTGACGAACCGTCATCCCGACAGCTGACGGTTCGTCAGATCGGCGCTACCGTGAGCGCCATGGACACCCAGGACGGCACGTTTCCGCTGATCATCTCCGTCGACGACCACACCGTGGAGCCGCCGGACGTCTGGCAGTCCCGCCTCCCGAAGAAGTACCTGGACACCGGGCCCCGCATCGTCCGGGCGCCGCTGAGGGAGATGAGCTTCCTCGGCGGCCGGTTCAAGCCGGTGATGGGGAAGCCGGGGGAGGACGGCCCCATAGGCGACTGGTGGATCTACGAGGACCTGCACCGCCCGCTGACCCGCCTCGACACCGCCGTGGGGTACTCCCGGGACGAGATCAAGCTGGAGGTGATCACGTACGAGCAGATGCGGGCCGGGTCGTACGACGTCCCGCAGCGGCTCGCCGACATGGACGTCAACCACGTCCAGTCCGCGCTCTGCTTCCCGACCTTCCCCCGCTTCTGCGGGCAGACCTTCACCGAGGCCAAGGACCGCGAACTGGCCCTGCTCTGCGTCCGGGCCTACAACGACTGGATGGTGGAGGAGTGGTGCGGCCCGCTGGCCGGGGGCCGTCAGATACCCCTCGCCCTCATCCCCCTGTGGGACGCCGCGCTGGCCGCCGCCGAGGTCCGCCGCAATGCGGCCCGCGGGGTCCGCGCCGTCGCGTTCTCCGAGATACCCCCGCACCTCGGGCTGCCGTCCGTGCACACCGACGACTGGGACCCCTTCCTCGCCGCCTGCGACGAGACCGGCACGGTCGTCGCCATGCACATCGGCTCCAGCAGCAGGATGCCCTCCACCTCCGCCGACGCCCCGCCCGCCGTCGGCTCCACCATCACCTTCGCCAACTGCTGCTTCTCGATGGTCGACTGGCTGATGAGCGGCAAGTTCGAGCGCTTCCCGAACCTCAAGGTGATGTACGCGGAGGGCCAGATCGGCTGGATCCCCTACATCCTGGAGCGCGCCGACGTGGTCTGGGAGGAGAACCGCGCCTGGGGCGGGGTCGCCGACAAGGTCACCCGCCCGCCCTCCGAACTCTTCGCCGGGCATGTCTACGGCTGCTTCTTCGACGACGCCTTCGGCCTGCGCAACCTCGACGCGATCGGCGTCGGCAACGTCCTCTACGAGACCGACTACCCGCACTCCGACTCCACCTGGCCGAAGTCCCGCGAGGTCGGCGAGGACCAGATGGGCCACCTGGCCCCCGACGTGGTGGAGCGGATCGTCCGCGGGAACGCGATCGACCTGCTGGGGCTGACGGCGGACGGCCGGTGGCCCGGAGCCGCCGCGGCGACCGGAGCCGCCGGTTGACGGGCGGGAAATTCCGGCCGGCTTCCAGAGCAACCCCCGTGCCGACGGGACGGTCGTACTGGAGGACGACGTGAGGATCTTGACTCCTTTCGTTGGTAAATGTCCTTTCATCAACGGGAGTTGAGTTCCGCATGAGCAAGCGCAGGCTTCGTCCCCGCCTCGGACTCGTGGCCGCCCTGGCGGTCGCAGGGGCCGTCGTCGGCCCCGTGAGCGCGCACGCGGCCGGTACGCAGTCAGCCGGCGCCCAGAGCGTACGCGCCGACTTCAACGGCGACGGCTACGCGGACCTCGCCGTCGCCGCCTCCTGGGGCAAGGTCGGCGGGCACGCCCGCGCCGGGTACGTGAGCGTCGTGTACGGCTCCCGGAAAGGGCTGGACACCTCGCACCGGCAGGTCATCAGCCAGAACACGGCGGGCATACCCGGCACTGCCGAGACCCAGGACTTCTTCGGCTCCGGCCTCGCCCTCGGCGACCTGGACGGCGACGGATACGCGGACCTGGTCGTCGGTGCGGGCGGTGAGGATGTCGGTGCCGTGCAGAACGCGGGCACGCTGACCGTCGTCTGGGGCGGGAAGAGCGGGCTGTCCGGCGGCAAGGTCGTGGCGACCGGTGTCGCGGGTGACCGGGTCGACCCTTCGCACCCCGCCGTGGGCGACTTCGACGGTGACGGTCACCTCGACGTGGCCATGACGACCCGCCTGCTGAAGGGTCCGTTCACCCGCACCACCGGTGCCGCGCACTCCGGTGGCCTCTCCTTCGACCTGGACTACGCCACCGACGACGTCGCCGCCGGAGACGTCGACCACGACGGCATCACCGACCTGGTCGGACTCGTCCACTACGACGGCGAGGACGGGGAGCCCGAGCTCTACAGCGTGTCCTACCTGCACGGCACCAAGCAGGGTTTCGACGCCCCGGTCATCCTGAAGAAGGCCGACGGCAGCCGGGTCCCCGGCGGCTCCAGCCTGGGCATCGGCGACGTGAACAAGGACGGCTACGCGGACCTCGTCATCGGGCGTCCCCTCGACGGCTCGGGGGAGACCCAGGCCGACCCGGATCGCATCGGTGGCCAGGTCGGCGTCCTGTACGGCTCGGCGGCCGGGCCCGACACCTCCCGTACGACGGTCATCGACCAGAACACGGCCGGTGTGCCCGGCACCTCCGAGTTCGGTGACGGCTTCGGCTGGGGCATCTCCGTAGCCGACGTCAACGGCGACGGCTACGCGGACGTCGCCGCCGGCTCCCCGAACGAGGGCATCGGCAAGGTCGCCTCGGCGGGCGCGGTGACCGTGCTGCGCGGTGGCAAGGGCGGGCTGACCGGCGCCGGTGCCGTCTCCTTCAACCAGAACACCGCAGGTGTCCCCGGTACCGCCGAGCAGAACGACTTCTTCGGCAGCCACACCGCGCTCGTCGACACCAACAACGACGGCCGCGCCGACCTGTACGTCGGCGCCCCCGGCGAGAACACCTTCGACGGCGCCGCCTGGGCCTTCCGTTCCACCGCCGTCGGCCCGACGGCCTCCGGCGCGGTCTCGTTCGGGCCCGTCGCCCTCGGCGCGCCCGTCGCCGACGCCAACTTCGGCGACGACTTCGCCCGCTGACACCCGGCGCGCGACCCCGGTGGCCCCGGCGGACAGGTTTCCGCCGGGGCCGCCCCTTGTCTGACGACACGTCAGCTACGACGATGTGTCCCAGCGGTCGTCATCTGACGCATCGTCAGTCATTGCTGAGGGGGTCATCGTGCCCGTCCCGCCCGGGGAAGGCCTCGCCTACGGGATGCAACTTCCCGTCCAGTCCCAGTCCACCATCTACGCGGAACCCTGGGAGGCCGCCGCCGGCCCGGCGGACCTGGTGGCGCTCGCCCGCGCCGTCGAGCGCGCAGGCTTCGCCTACCTCGCCGTCTGCGACCACGTGGCGATCCCGCGCCGGCTGGCCGAGGCCATGAGCACGGTCTGGTACGACCCGGTGGCCACCCTTGCCCACCTGGCCGCCGTGACCGAACGGGTGCGGCTGCTCAGCCATGTCGCCGTCGTCGGCCTGCGCCACCCCCTGCTGACCGCCAAGCAGTACGCGACCCTCGACCACCTCTCCGGCGGCCGTCTGGTCCTCGGCGTCGGCGCCGGGCACGTGCGGGAGGAGTTCGAGGTGCTGGGGGTGGACTTCGGGCAGCGCGGCGCGGTCCTCGACGAGGCGGTCGACGCGCTGCGGGCGGCGCTCGGCCCGGAGGAGTTCCCCTCCCACCACGGCAAGTTCTACGACTTCGAGGGGCTCGGGCAGCGGCCCCGGCCCGCGCAGGAGCGGGTGCCGGTCTGGGTCGGCGGGTCCTCGCCGGCCGCGGTGCGGCGGGCCGCGCTCAAGGGCGACGGCTGGCTGCCGCAGGGCGACCCGCGCGACCGGCTCCCGGCGCAGATCGCCCGGCTGAGGCGGCTGCGCGAGGAGGCGGGCGTCGAGGAGCCGATCACCGTCGGCGCGATCACCGAACCGCTGTACGTCGGCACCCCGGACTGGGCGGTGGGCCGCCGCACCCTCACCGGTGCCCCGGAGGTCATCGCCGAGTCGCTGCGGGCCTACGGCGACATGGGCGTGCACCAGATCCAGGTGCGGTTCCGCAGCCGGAGCCGGGCCGAACTCATCGACCAGATCGAGGCGTTCGGGGCGGATGTCGCGCCCCGGCTCACCTGAGGAGTGGCATGGGCAAGCTGGACGGGCGGGTCGTCATCGTCACCGGGGCGGCGCGCGGGCAGGGCGAGCAGGAGGCGCGGCTCTTCGTCGCGGAGGGTGCGCGCGTGGTCGTGGCGGATGTGCTGGACGACCTGGGCGAGGCGCTCGCCAAGGAGATCGGGGCGCGCTACGTCCACCTGGACGTGGGGGTGGAGGCGGAGTGGCAGGCCGCGGTCGCCGCCGCGAAGCAGGCGTACGGCCGCCTCGACGGGCTGGTGAACAACGCGGGCATCCTGCGCTTCAACGCGCTCGTGGACACACCCCTGGACGAGTTCATGCAGGTCGTCCAGGTCAACCAGGTGGGCTGCTTCCTGGGCATGAAGACGGTCGCGCCCGAGCTGGACGACGGCGGGACCATCGTCAACACGGCCTCCTACACCGCGCTGACCGGAATGGCGGCGGTCGGCACCTACGCCGCCACCAAGCACGCGGTGCTCGGGCTCACCCGGGTCGCCGCGCTGGAACTCGCCGCCCGGCGGATCCGCGTCAACGCGATCTGCCCCGGCGCCATCGACACCGCGATGTCCAACCCGGCCCGGCTGGACCCGGCCGCCGACCCCGCGGAGATGAGCCGCGCACTGGACGAGCTGTACCGCAAGCTCGTGCCGCTGGGCCGGATCGGGCGGGCGGAGGAGGTGGCGAAGCTGGCGCTCTTCCTGACCTCGGACGACTCGTCGTACATCACCGGGCAGCCGTTCGTGATCGACGGGGGCTGGCTGGCGGGGGTCAGTGTCATCTGACGGTCCGTCATCTATTGACGTTTCTGACGCAACGTCAGAAAGTCGTAGCACTCATAGCGACCACAGGGACCACCTGAACTTGGGACGGTGAACCGCCTTGGAATTCGGGCTCTTTGTACAGGGATATGTCGGCAAGCGAGCCGAGACCGACCCGCTGGCCGAGCACAAGGCACTGATGGAGGAGACCGAGTACGTCATCCAGGCGGACCAGTCCGGCTTCAAGTACGCCTGGGCCTCCGAGCACCACTTCCTCGACGAGTACTCCCACCTGTCGGCCAACGACGTGTACCTGGGCTACCTGGCCCACGCCACCGAACGGATCCACCTCGGCTCCGGGATCTTCAACCCGCTCGCCCAGGTCAACCACCCCGTGAAGGTGGCCGAGAAGGTCGCCATGCTCGACCATCTCACCGGCAACCGCTTCGAGTTCGGCAGCGGACGCGGCGCCGGCTCCCACGAGATCCTCGGGTTCATCCCTGGTGTGACCGACATGAACTACACCAAGGAGATCTGGGAGGAGACCATCGCCGAGTTCCCCAAGATGTGGCTCCAGGACGAGTACGTCGGCTTCCAGGGCAAGCACTGGCAGCTGCCGCCGCGCAAGGTGCTGCCCAAGCCGTACGGCAAGTCGCACCCCGCGATGTGGTACGCGGCCGGGTCGCCGCCGTCGTACGCCATGGCCGCGAAGAAGGGGCTCGGGGTGCTCGGGTTCAGCATCCAGAAGGTCTCCGACATGGAGTGGGTGCTGGAGCAGTACAAGACGGCGATCGTGAACGCCGAGCCGGTCGGGGACTTCGTCAACGACAACGTGATGGTGACGACGACGGCGATCTGCGCGCCGACGCACGACGAGGCGATCCGGATCGCGGCGAGCGGCGGGCTGCACTACCTGCCCTCCCTGGTGTTCCGGTACCACGACACGTTCCCGCGGCCCGAGGGCTTCCCGGAGTGGCCGGAGACGCTGCCGGAGTACACGCCCGAGTTCGTCGAACTCCTCGTCGAGGAGGAGCTGCTGATCTGCGGCGATCCGGACGAGGTGCTGCGGCAGTGCAAGCGGTGGGAGCAGGCGGGCGCCGACCAGCTGAGCTTCGGGCTGCCGGTGGGGGTGCCGAAGGAGGAGACACTGCAGACGATCCGGCTGATCGGGGAGCACGTGATTCCGAAGATCGACACGGATCCCGTCCACCGGACGACGCGGTTCCGGGAAGCCGCCTGAGGCCGTACGGCGGCTGCGGGCGCGTGGGGGCTGGTCGCGCAGTTCCCCGCGCCCCTTCAGGTGGGACGAGTCCCCTCAGCTGAAAAGGGAGCCCCATGCTTGATCACGTCATCAAGGCCGCGACCGTCGTGGACGGGACGGGCGCGCCCGCCTTCACCGCCGACGTCGGCATCCGTGACGGTCGTATCGCCGTCGTCGGTGCCGTCACCGAGGAGTCCCGGACCAGTGAGGACGCCACGGGGCTCGTCCTCGCTCCGGGGTTCGTCGATCCGCACACGCACTACGACGCCCAGCTCTTCTGGGACCCGTACGCGGTCCCTTCGTTGAACCACGGCGTCACGACCGTCGCCGCCGGGAACTGCGGGTTCACCCTCGCCCCGCTCAACCCGTCCCGTCCCGACGACGCCGACTACACCCGCCGCATGATGTCCAAGGTCGAGGGCATGTCCCTGGTCGCCCTGGAGGAGGGGGCGCCCTGGAGCTGGAACTCCTTCGGGGAGTACCTGGACGCGCTCGAAGGGCGGATCGCCGTCAACGCCGGGTTCATGGTGGGGCACTGTGCGCTGCGCCGGTACGTGATGGGACCGGACGCGATCGGCGGGCAGCCCACCGAGGAACAACTCGCCGAGATCGTGCGGTTGTTGCACGAGGCCATGGACGCGGGAGCCTGGGGCTTCTCCACCACCCAGTCCAGCACCCACTCCGACGGGGACGGGCAGCCGGTGGCGTCGCGGCACGCGCTCCCCGCCGAACTGCTGGCCCTCTCGAAGGCCGTCGGGGAGCACGAGGGGACACAGATCGAGGCGATCGTCGCCGGGTGCCTCGACCAGTTCAGCGACGCCGAGATCGAGCTGTTCGCCGAGATGAGCGCGGTGGCCGGGCGGCCGCTGAACTGGAACGTGCTGACCGTGGACGCCGCCGTGCCCGAGCGGGTGCCCCGGCAGCTCCAGGCCAGTGAACGGGCCCGGAAGGCGGGCGGCAGGGTCGTCGCGCTGACCATGCCGATCCTCACGCCCATGAACATGTCGCTGGGGACCTTCTGCGCGCTGAACCTGATCCCCGGGTGGGGGCCGATCCTCGGGCTGCCGGTTCCGGAGCGGATCGAGAAGCTGCGCGATCCCGGGGTACGCGCCGAGATGCTGGAGCGCGCCCACTCCAAGGAGGCCGGGGTCTTCCGGCGGCTGGCGAACTTCGGGCGGTATGTCATCGGGGACACGTACAGCGAGGCGAACGCCGGGCTGTCGGGCCGGGTGGTGCGTGACATAGCGCAGGAGCGCGGCCAGGACCCCTTCCACACCCTCGTCGAGATCTGCGCCGCCGACGGCCTCCGTACCGTCCTGTGGCCCATGCCCACCGACAACGACCCCGCCTCCTGGGCGCTGCGCGCCGAGACCTGGCAGCACGAGGACGTGCTGCTCGGCGGGTCCGACGCGGGGGCGCACCTGGACCGCATGTGCGGGGCGCCGTACACCACCCGCTTCATCGGTGACTGTCTGCGCGGCCGGAAGCTGCTCGGCCTCGAACAGGCCGTGAAGATGCTCACCGACGATCCCGCCCGGCTCTTCGGGCTGCGGGAGCGGGGGCGGATCGCGGAGGGCTGGCACGCGGACCTGGTGCTCTTCGATCCGGAGCGGATCGCCGCCGGCCAGGCCACCCTGGTGCACGACCTGCCGGGAGACAGTCCGCGCCTGGACGCGAAGGCGATCGGGGTGCGCGCGGTCTGGGTGAACGGCGTCGAGGCCATCCGGGACGACGTGGTCAGCGGTGCGGTACCGGGCAGGGTGCTGCGGTCCGGGCGGGACACCAGGACGGTGAGCACCCGGTGAGTGCGACGGCGGACGGGCAGCGGCTGTTCGTCGGGGGCCGGTGGACGGACCCCGACGGCGGGCACTACGAGGTCGTCGACCCGGCGACCGAGGAGACCGTGGGCTGGGCGCCGGAAGCGTCCCGGGAACAGGTCCGGGCGGCCTGTGCGGCCGCCCGGCAGGCCCTCGACGGCTGGTCGCGGACGCCGGCGGCGGAGCGGGCGGCGGTGCTCGGCCGGGCCGCCGACATCATCCGCGGGCAGCTGGGCGCGTACGCCGACCTCGCCCGTGCCGAGACCGGCGCGACCACCGGGACCGCCCGCGCGATGCAGGTGGGGGTGGCCGTGGCCCGGTTCCGCCGCTACGCCACCGTCGAGCCGGCGGAGTGGGCGATCCCGCCGCAGATCAACGAGGCCGGGCCGATGGGCAGGGCCGGTGTGATGGGCGCGCTGGCCGTGCGCCAGCCGGTCGGCGTGGTCGCCTGCATCACGTCGTACAACAACCCGTGGGCCAATCCGGCGGGCAAGGTCGCGCCGGCGCTGGCGATGGGCAACACGGTGGTCGTGAAGCCCGCCCCGCAGGACCCCCTCTCCGTCTACCGGATGGCGGCGGCGCTGGAGGCGGCCGGGGCCCCGGCCGGGGTCGTGAACGTCGTCTCCGGACAGGACGTGGGCGTCGGCGAGGCCGTCGTCGCCTCACCCGACGTCGACATGGTGAGCTTCACCGGGTCCACGGCCGTCGGGCAGCGCATCGCCGAGGTGTGCGGGCGGGACATGAAACGCCAGTTGATGGAGCTGGGCGGCAAGGGCGCGGCGGTCGTCTTCGAGGACGCGGACGTCGGCTCGGCGGTGGCCGGGATCGGCACGACCTTCTCCTTCTACAGCGGGCAGATCTGCACGGCGCCCACCCGGGTGCTGGTGCAGCGCGGGCTCTACGACCGCCTCGTCGAACAACTGGCGTCCTATGCGGGCCGGTTGAAGGTCGGCGACCCCGCGGACCCCGGCACGGTGGTCGGGCCGTTGATCACCGCGGAGCACCGGGCGCGCGTCGAGTCGTACGTCGAACTGGGCCGCAAGGAGGGCGCGACGGTGGTGACGGGCGGTGAACGCCCGGCGCTGGAGCGGGGGTTCTACGTCCCCCCGACTCTGCTCGCCGACTGCACCAACGACATGCGGGTGGCCCGCGAGGAGATCTTCGGCCCGGTCGTCTCCGTCGTCCCCTTCGACGACGAGGAGGAGGGCATCGCCCTCGCCAACGACTCCGACTTCGGCCTCATCGACTACGTCTGGTCCGGGGACGTGGCACGGGCGTTCCGGGTGGCCCGGCGGCTGCGGGCGGGCGGCGTCGGCATCAACACGGTCGGCCGGAACATGGAGGCACCGTTCGGCGGGTTCAAGAAGAGCGGGGTGGGGCGGGACGTCGGCTCGTACGCGCTGCACGCCTACAGCGAGGTGCAGGCGATCGTCTGGCCCGGGTGACCCTCCCAACTGCCCTGTTCCGTATGCCCATTGAGGCACACATGGGCAGACGCGGGGCAGATACGGAGCAGACCTGGGGCAACCGCCCCCATGGGCGGCGGTGCATCCGTAGCGTCGGGGTACAGGGCGTGCGGCCGGTTTTCCGATTCCCGGCCCGCCCTTCCCTGAACCTGTACGGAAAACGCCCGGAGAGCACCCGATGAAGCACACCAAGAGAATCCTGCTCACCACCGTCGCCCTCGCCGCCGCGGCCGCCGGCACCCTGCTGGCCGCCTCCGTCGGCAACGCCGCGGTCCCGGAGGCCGCGCCCCGCCTACCCGTCGTCAAGGCCCCCGCCGCGCTCGCGGTGCCCGACGGCAACACGCTGTCCGGGGTCTTCACCGGCCGGGGTACGCAGACCTACGCCTGTACCGACGGCGCCTGGAAGCTCCTGGAGCCCGCGGCCGTCCTCACCGACCGGAGGGACCGCCCGGTCGCCCTGCACTCCCGCGGCCCGGTGTGGGTGTCCACGGTGGACGGCAGCGCGGTCAACGCGTCCGCGGTCGCCACGTCCCCCAAGGACGGCACCATCCCCGAACTGCTCCTGAAGGCCACGGCCACCCGTGGCACCGGGGTGTTCGGGGACGTCACCTACATCCAGCGCCTCGGCACGACGGGCGGCGTGGCCCCGGCCGGCACCTGCACCGGCACCGACCAGGTGGGCGTGCGCTACACGGCGACGTACGCGTTCTACAAGGCGAGCTGACCCTGGTGTCCCGTCCTGATCGGCCGGTCGTCCCGCTGATCCGGACGGGACCGCCCGGTGGCCGACGGGCTCAGGCGCGGAAGTAGTGCCCCTTCTCCAGGTCCGCCAGGAGTCCCGGCCGCAGCGGGCGCCAGTCGAGGAGCTCGCGGGTGAGGGCGCTGGACGCGGGGAGGTCCTGGCCGATGAGGCCGGCCAGCCAGGTGAAGTGGGCCGGGGCGTCCTCGGGGGCGACCGGGGCCGCCGGGACGTCCAGGTGGCGGCCTATCACCTCCGCCACGGCGCGGATCTCGACGCCCTCGTCGGCGACGCCGTGCAGGACGGTTCCGGCCGGCGCCCGCTCCACCGCCAGCCGGAACAGCCGTGCCGCGTCGAGGCGGTGGACGGCGGGCCAGCGGTTGGTGCCGTCACCGAGGTAGCCGGAGACGCCCTTGGCACGGGCGAGGGCGACGAGGGCCGCCATGAACCCGGCGTCCCCGTCGCCGTGGCAGGTCGGCGACAGCCGTACCACCGACGAGCGCACGCCCCGCGCGGCCGCGTCCAGCAGCGCGGCGGCGGTGGCGGCGCGGTCGGACAAGGCCGATCCGTCGGTCGACGGCATGTCCCGCTCGGTCGTGGTGTGCCCCGGCCGGAAGCCCATGAACCCGCCGGCGACGACCAGCGGCCGCCCGCTGCCCGCGAGCGCGTCGACGAGGGTGTCGACGGCCAGGCGGTCGGCCCGCGCGGCGCCCGCGAAGTCGCCGGAGAAGGCGATGTCGTGCTTGAAGGCGAGATGGACCACGCCGTCCGACGCGGCGGCGGCCGTACCGAGGACGTCGAGGTCGTCGATCGTGCCCCGGACCACACCGGCTCCGGCGCCGGAGACCGCGGCCGCGCCGGCGTCGGAGCGGGCGAGGCCGGTGACCTCGTGCCCCGCTTCGAGGAGATCGGGGACGAGGGCGGAACCGAGCCAGCCGGAAGCGCCGGTGACGAAGATGCGCATGGGAGTACCTCAGACCACGAGTGAGCCGAATTCCCGGCGGATGCCGTCGGGCGACATCAAGTGATGTCAGTGACTGTCGTCATCGACGCTAGCACTGATGTCAGGGACTGTCATCGCGTAGGATCCGACCATGGGCAGATGGGAGCCGAACACCCGGGAGCGCCTGGCGCGGGCGGCGCTGGAACTGTTCGGCGAGCGCGGCTACGAACAGACCACGGTGGCGGAGATCGCGCGGCGGGCCGGGCTCACCGAGCGCACCTACTTCCGGCACTACGCCGACAAGCGCGAGGTGCTGTTCGGCGGTGCGGAGGCGCTGCGGGAGGCGTTCACGAGGGCGGTTGCCGAGGCGCCCGCGTCCGCCGCGCCGATCGACGTCATGGCGGCCGGGCTGGTGGCGATCGCGGCGGTGTTCCCGGAGCGCGGGACCGCCCGGCAGCGGCATTCCGTCGTCGGCTCGCATCCGGAACTCCTGGAACGCGAACTGATCAAACGCGCCACGCTCGCCGCGGCCGTGACGGAGGCCCTGCGGGCCCGGGGCGTCCCGGACCACGCCGCCGCCCTCGCCGCGGAGGCCGGGATGGCCGTCTTCAAGGTCGGCTACGAGCGCTGGATCGCCCCCGCCGAACAGCGCGAACTGCCCGACCTGCTCCGGGAGTCACTGAGCGAACTCAAGGCGGTCACGGCGGGCGGCTAGTCGTCGAGGTCGACCCGGATCGTCAGCAGCCGTGTGCCCAGTGCCTTGACCGCCGCGCTGTTTCCCCTGGGCAGGGTGCGCAGCCGGGCGGCCGGGTCGTCGTCG
Source organism: Streptomyces fuscichromogenes (assembly GCF_014645815.1). GTDB lineage: Bacteria > Actinomycetota > Actinomycetes > Streptomycetales > Streptomycetaceae > Streptomyces > Streptomyces fuscichromogenes. The sequence continues at coordinate 143,877 of NZ_BMML01000009.1, forward strand.
GGCAGCAGGTGGGCGGTGCCGTGGTGCCACCGCCCGCCGATCCGTACCCGGACCCGCGGATCGGCCTGGATGTTCCGTACGTACTGGGACTTCGTCCCGAACTCCGAGACCAGCCAGAAGCTGTCCCCGACCCGCCGCCCGCCCAGCGGGGTGCGCCGGGGCTCGCCGGAGACCCGGCCGGTGGTCTCCAGCAGGGTCTGGAAGGGCAGCAGCCGGGTCAAGGGGTTGGCGATGTGCCGCTGGAAGGCGGTGGTGGCACGGAATCTGCGGTCGGACATGTTTCCTCGGCTCTCTCTTCTGCCGTCCTTCGGCACCGGGGTCCACTTCAATGTCTCTCACACTTCCCCGACGAGAGACGGTGGGCCCGTGCGGATCGTGACCTGGAACCTGTGGTGGCGCTTCGGCCCCTGGGCCGAACGGCAGAAGGCGATCCTCGCGGTGCTGCGCGAGCTGCGGCCGGACGTGGCTGGCCTCCAGGAGGTGTGGGCCGCGGACGGCGAGAACCTCGCCGGGTGGCTCGCCGGCGAACTCGGCATGCACTGGGCCTGGACCCCCTCCCCGGCCTCCGAGCGCTGGCAACGCCGGATCGAGGAGCCGGGGGTCCAGGTCGGCAACGCGGTGCTCAGCCGGTGGCCGGTGGTGGAGAGCGAGGTGCTGCGCCTGCCGGCGCCCCGGGAACTGGACGACGGCCGCCTCGCCCTCTACACCCGCCTCGCCGCCCCCGCCCACCCCGTCCCCTTCTTCACCGTCCACCTGACCTCGCAGCTGCACCTGTCGGCCGTACGCGTCGAACAGGTCACCGCGCTGGCCGAGTTCGTAGCCGCCCACCGCGCGGGCACCGGCTTCCCGCCCGTCGTCACCGGTGACCTCAACGCCTGGCCGGACTCCGACGAGGTCCGCCGGTTCGCCGGGGTCCGCACCGCACCGGTCGTACCCGGCCAGGTCTTCCTCGACGCCTGGGAGTACGCCGACCCGGCCGCTCCCTCCGCCACCTGGGACAACACCAACCCGTACGTCCACCCAGGCCTCGGCCCCAGCGTCCGCGTCGACTACATCCACGTCGGAGCACCGGCCGGCCCCGGCGGCATCGGCACGGTACTGACCGCACGCCGGGCCGGTGCCGGTCCGGTCGACGGGGTCTGGCCCTCGGACCACGCGGCGGTCGTGGCGGACCTGAGCGACGGCGGCCCTGCGGGGTCACCGTCCGGCGGATGACTTCAGCAGGTCGAGAAGAGCGCCGAAGGCCGCGGGGCCGATGGTGAGGACGGTGCGGGGCGGGTCGGCGTCGGCGAGTCGTATGGCGGTCGGGGTGGTGGATATGTGGACGCAGGCCTCGCCTTCTTGGCAGTACGACGACGTCCGCCATTGGCGCGTGGACATACCGGCTCCTTCACAGGTTCTGGATGATGGCGTGGATCAGGTCCCGGGACTTCGCGGGGCTGAGGGCGATGACTTCGACGACGTCCAGGAGGCGTCGGTACTTCTCCAAGTGGGCCTCGGCGTCGAGCAGTACGGGACCGTGGAACTGGTCGAGTTGCACGGTGTCCAGCTCCGTCACGGTCCCGCACAGGTAGTTGATGGACTGGCCGGATCCCGGGAAGGCTCCGACGTCGAAGGGAAGCACCCGAAGGGTGATGTGGTCCCGCAGGCTCATGTCGATCAGGTGCCTGAGCTGGTGCCGGGCCACCTGCCGACCGCCGACGCGCATGTGCAAGGCTGCTTCGTGGATCACCGTGCTGTACGGATTCGGGTTCTCCCGGAACACCACGTCCTGGCGTTTGATGCGGTGTGAGACCCGGTGCTCGACTTCCGGCGGAGTGGGGGCCGGGATGGCCCGGCTGAAGATCTCCCGGGCGTGCTCACCGATCTGGAGCATGCCCGGAACGTGTGAGGTGAAGGCGGTGCGGATGGCCGTCGCGTGGTGCTCCAGTTCGGCGAGGGTGAGCAGCCCCGACGGAAGTACCTCGCGATAGGCGTCCCACCACCAGCCGCGCGTCTTCTCTGCGGCCATGTCCGCCAGGGCGTCGATGTAGGGCTGGTTCGTGCACGAGTAGATGTGTGCCATCGCCCGGACGCGGTCGGGGCTCACTCCGAACCTGGCCGACTCCACATTGCTGAGTTGACCCGAGCTGGTACCGAGCATCTGCGCGGCCTCGGTGGAGGTCAGGCCCGCCCGTTCGCGGAGTTTGCGCAGCTCGGTGGCGAGTCGGACGCGTCGGGCCGTCGGCGCGGGCCTTGGCGTCATGATTCTTCCTCCTGGCGGACGTACAGCGAGCTTGTCACTCACACGAGGGAGATGAGGCCGAGATCCTTCGAAAGCTCGCAAAGCTGCTTTGCGGGACCTCTATCGTCATTCCTGGGCGCCCCTCCTGGAAGCGCACCGTGGGACGCCACGGCACAGACACCAGGCACCTGTCGAACTCCCCTCAGTGACCGGAGACTTCCGATGGCCACCGTATCCCCGTCCTGGAACTACACCCTGCACCTTCCGCACGATCCACGCGCACCGGGTATCGCACGGGGCACCCTGAGACTGATTCTGGCCGCGCACGAGATGACCGAGCTCACGCCCACCGCGGAGCTCCTGGCCGCCGAACTGCTCGCCAACTCGCACTGTCACACGAAGGGGCCGTACGCCCTCCGCCTCCGCTCGGCCGAGCCCGGCCGGCTCCGGGTGGCCGTGTGGGACACCGACCCGCACGTCCCGCCCGGCTTCTCGAACGCACCCGCCCCGCCGCCCCCGCCCGACGCCGAGCACGGCCGGGGACTGCCCCTGGTGCGGGCCTGCGCGGACACCTGGGGCGCGTCGCGGCTCCATGAACTCGGCAAGCTGCTGTGGGCCGAGTGCGGAGGCGGGGCGGTGGCGTGGTGACCAGGGCCATACTGGGGAGTGGAGCGATGCCCCTTCATCAGGAGCCGATCATGAGCGCACAGTCCGAGCATGGCTGGGGAGCGATGCCGCTGCCGGAGATCCGGACCGTGGACGACCTGCGCAGCGCGCTCAGCCGCTACGGGTTCCCGGGCGATCGCGATCGCTTCGAGGAGGAGCTCGCGGCGGCCATAGGAGCTTCGTCCACCGACGACTTCGCCGGCGCCGCCGCCGTCGTCCGCGCCTACCGGCACCGGGTCCTGATCAGGAACTCGCCCGAGATCATGACGGCGCTGGAGGACGCGCGAGCCGGAGGCGGCGGTACGTGAAGGACATTCCGTTGGAGGAGGCCGAGCCCGCGAGGAAGGCCTTCGGAGATCTGACGGAGGGGGAGCGGGAAATGGTGCGGGATGCGCTGGGCGTGATCGCACGGGACCCGTCGGCCGGCCGCGAGATTCCCGGTTGGCGTCCGCCTTCTGTCGAGTACACGTACACGACACCTCTCGCCCGCGACTCGGCCGAGGCCATCACGGTCGTGTATACGCACACTCCGGGTTTCGGCGTGACCGTCGTCTACTACTTCCGTGATCCGCAGGTCGTGGACTGAACTGTTTCCGGGGAGCCCCGACGGTGCGATGATCGGCCGGTGGACACAGCCGTCACCATCATGCTTTTCGTCACCGGCTTCTTCTGTATCGCCGCCGGCATCACGGTCGCCAAGTGGTTCCGGGTCTTTCCGTGGCTGGCAGGCAAGGTGTCCAGGCCTCGGCTGTGGGGCACCGGGTACGCCTTGTTCGGCGCCGTCGTCCTGTACCACGCGGTGGTCGAACTGGTCCGTGTCGACCCGACGTTGGAACTGGTGATGACGGCAGTGACCACGGTCGTGGTCTTCGTCGCCCTCGGCATGATGTGGATCGCCCGGCCGGGAGGCCCCGAGACGCACTCGCCCGGCCCCGGCGCCACCGACTAGCGGGGTGCGAGCAGTTCCCTACCGGCCGAGGACGGCCAGCTCTTCCCCGGTCAGCCGCAGGGCACCGGCGGCGATGTTCTCCGCGAGGTGCGCCGGGTTCGCGGTGCCGGGAATGGCCAGCACGTGCGGACCGCGGTGGAGGGTCCAGGCGAGCCGCACCTGGGCCGGCGTCGCGTCGTGGGCGCGGGCGACGGCGCGGACGCGCGCGTCGTGCTCCTGGTCTGCGGGCGCCTCGCGCCGCAGACCGGAGACCGCGAAGAACGGGACGAAGGCGATGCCCTGCTCCCCGCACAGGTCCACCAGTCCGCTCTCGTCGGCGCGCCGCCAGTCCAGACCGTAGGAGTTCTGCACGCAGACCACGGGCGCGATCGCCTGGGCCTCGGCCACATGCTCGGGCAGGACGGCGGAGAGCCCGAGGTGCCGGACCAGCCCGGCCTCGCGCAGTTCGGCGAGGGCGCCGAAGTGCTCGGCGATCGAGGCCGTGCGGGGGCCACCGACGCGCAGGTTCACCACGTCCAGGCAGTCCCGGCCGAGCTGTCGCAGGTTCTCCTCGACCTGGCCGCGCAGCTGGTCGGGGCGGGCCCCGTAAACCCATTCCCCGGAGGGATCGCGCGCCGGGCCCACCTTGGTCACCACGACCACGTCCCCGCGCCAGGACGACAGGGCGCGGTTGAGGAGCTCGTTGGCGGACCGCAGCGGCGAGAAGTAGAAGGCGGCCGTGTCGATGTGGTTGACCCCCTGCTCGAACGCGCTGTGCAGCAGGCCGACGGCGACATCGCGGTCGATCGGCGGGCCGTCGGAGTTGCCCATCATGCCGTTGCCCGTCAGCCGCATCGTGCCGTAGCCGATGCGATTCACCTCCAGGTCCCCGAGCCGCCAGGCCCCTGCTGCAGCTGCCGCGTTCACCGTGCTCCTTCGCCTGCCGGTCCGTCAGGTCTTGGAGTATGGGCCGGTCGCGCCCTGTTACGACAGGTCCACGGACTGGGCAGAACGTCACACGTCGATCGGGAACCAACCGCCGACGCATGGCCGTTGAACCTGTCGGAAGAGAACGTCGGGCAGGGGAGAATTCCGAACCTCGCGACGCTGTCTCACCGCCCCAGGAAGATCGGGTTGGTCAGGGCCGCCAAGGCGCCGGGGAGTGGGCCCGCCGCTGTCTCGTGGCGGAGTTCCGCGCGGACGTAGGCCGCGTACGACGGGGTCGTCTGCCATTCGACCACCCCTGATCCGGACACCGGGAGCGGGTCGCTGGTGAGGAGGACGCCCTCGTCGGTGACGAGGCGGACCGTGCAGCGGGGTACGCCGGAGGCCTCCAGGCGGACGGTCACCGGGGTGTCGGGGGCGACGGCGAGGCGTTCGCCGATGCCGGCCTGTTCGCCGCGGCCGCCCGTCGCCGTGAAGGCCAGCGTCACGTTCCTCGACTCGGCGATGTAGGAGCGCCCCGCGCGCAGCCCCGCCTGGATCGCCTCGCGGGTCAGGTCGTCGGCGAGGACGACCGTCTGGGGCATGCCGACCGCGTCGGGATCCCGGTGCGCGTCGCTGTTGCCCATCGCCGGGAGCCACTCCCGGTTGTCGCGCACCGAGGCGACCAGGGCGGCGTCCCACGCGGACAGGGCCACCTCGTCGTCGGGGGTGTAGGGGCCGTTCCACACCTCGACCGCGTCCGCCTCGCCGAACCCGAACTTCCAGGCGCAGCCCACGCAGGTGGCGTGCGGATGCGCCGGTACGACCAGACCGCCGGCCTTGTGGATCTGCTGGGCGAAGCGGCCGAAGCGGTTGTCGCGGGCCCGGTAGCGCCAGTCGACGAAGGTGCCGGGCTCCGTGCCGAGGGCGACGACATGGCCGTTGCGGGTGGTGACCTCCTCGCCGAGCATGATCAGCAGGTCGTCGCCGGCCTGGTCCGCCCAGTGCGGGTGCGAGGAATGGGTGTTGTGGTCGGAGGAGTTGATGAAGTCCAGGCCGGCGGCACGGGCGAGGGCCGCGATCTCGGCCGGGGTGCGGCGGCCGTCGGAGTACCAGGAGTGCAGATGGCAGTCGCCGCGGTACCAGGCGCGACCGCGGCCCTTGGCCCGGGACGGCGGGTAGACCGGGCGGACGGGGGTGCCGGGTTCGCCGTGGGTGAGGGTGATCGTCAGCTCGTAGGCGAGGCCCTGCGGGGCGACCGTGTAGGGGCCGAGGGCGATGTACCAGGTGCCGGCGTCGACCGGGCCGGGGATGTAGCCGGGGGTCGCGTCGTCGGCCCGGACGAAGAACTCCGTGCGGGCGCCGCCCGACCAGCCCCGGAAGCCCCTGCCGCCGAGCCCGGTGCCGTGCTGGTCGAAGATGCCGATGTCGAGCGCGTTGCCCGTGGTGCCGGCCGGGACGCCCGGTCTGTCGTAGGTGTAGGAGACCCTGATCTCCCGTACGCCGGCCGGTACTTCGACCGGTGCGTACACGAAGTCGGGCGAGCCGGGCGGCAGGGTGCCGCTCACCGTCGCCGTCTTCTGGGTCCCCGGGTCCTGGCCGTCCGCCGCCGCCGCGAAGCTCACGGGTCCCAACGTAAGGGCTGCCGCGGCGCCCGTCACGAACAGCGCGCGTCTGCCGATGCCGTGCGTGTCCTCACACATGCCGCTCACTCTCCCTTCTCGACGTGAACTCCCCCGGAACCCGCGCGGACCGGGAATCCACCGGCGTCCGTATGTCATGTGCATAGCCGTGTGAGCGGCGCGACGTGTGATGCCGACCAGTCGGTATGGACAGATCGGGCCACCCCCGGTACAGATGGGGCATGCGCATATCCGTCACGATCTTCCTCACCGACGAGACCATCGCCCCCGTCCGGCTCGCCCGTGAGCTGGAGGCACGCGGGTTCGCCGGGCTGTACCTGCCGGAGCACACGCACATCCCCGTCGAGCGGATCACCCCGTACCCGGCGGGCGGCGACCTGCCCCGCGAGTACGGCCGCACCCTCGACCCCTTCGTCGCCCTCGGCCAGGCCGCCGCCGTCACCGAGGGACTCGGCCTCGGCACCGGCATCACCCTGGTCGCCCAGCACGACCCGATCGACCTCGCCAAGCAGATCGCCACCCTCGACCACCTGTCCGGCGGCCGCTTCACCCTCGGCGTCGGCTTCGGCTGGAACGTCGAGGAGGCCGCGGACCACGGGGTGCGGTGGCGGACCCGGCGCGAGCTGGGCCGGGACCGGATGGCCCTGATGCGGGCGCTGTGGGCGGAGGAACCGACCGCCTACGAGGGGGAGTTCGGGAGCGTGCGGGCGTCGTCCGCGTACCCCAAGCCGGTCCAGAAGCCGCGCGGGCCGGTCGCCGGGCCGCGCACGCTGGTCGGTGGGGCGGCGGGGCCGAAGCTGTTCGCGCACATCGCGGAGTACGCCGACGGGTGGCTGCCGATCGGGGGGCGCGGGCTGACCGAGTCGCTGCCGGTGCTGCGGGGTGTGTGGGCCGACGCGGGACGGGATCCGGCCGCGCTCCAGGTGGTGCCGTACGCGGTCTTCCCGAGCGCCGGCAAGCTCGCGCACTACGCCGAGTTGGGGATCGAGGAGGTCGTGGTGCAGTTGCCTCCGGCGGGGGAGGCCGAGGTACTGGGGGCGCTGGACGCTTACGGGGAGTTCCTCTGAGGGGGGTGCCGCCGAGCTTCCGGGTGCGGGCGCGTTGTGGCTGATCGCGCAGTTCCCCGCGCTCCTTACGGGGCTCAGGGGCGCGGGGAACTGCGCGAGCAACCCCCACGCGCCCGCACCCGGCAACGCACCGCCACCCCCACGGACCCCACCGAACCCGAACGTATGCTCAAAGAATGACGACTTCCGCGACTCCCGGAACCGGCCCCACCGACCGCCCCGGCGGTACCGGCCCCACCGAGAACTCCATGCGTCGCGCCCTGAAACGCGCCCGGGACGGCGTGGCCCTCGACGTTGCCGAGGCCGCCGTGCTGCTCCAGGCGCGCGGTGAGGCCCTGACCGACCTCGCCGCGTCCGCCGCCCGGGTGCGGGACGCGGGTCTCGCGCAGGCCGGCCGGCCCGGTGTCATCACGTACTCGAAGAGCGTCTTCATCCCCCTCACCCGGCTGTGCCGGGACAAGTGCCACTACTGCACGTTCGTCACCGTGCCCGGCAAGCTCCGCCGGGCCGGGCACGGGATGTTCATGTCCCCGGACGAGGTCCTCGGCGTCGCCCGCAAGGGTGCGGCCCTCGGCTGCAAGGAAGCCCTGATCACCCTGGGCGACAAGCCGGAGGACCGCTGGCCGGAGGCGCGGGAGTGGCTCGACGCGCACGGCTACGACGACACGATCGCCTATGTGCGGGCCATCTCCGTGCGGATCCTGGAGGAGACCGGTCTGCTGCCGCACCTCAACCCGGGTGTGATGTCCTGGACGGACTTCCAGCGGCTGAAGCCGGTCGCGCCGTCGATGGGGATGATGCTGGAGACGACCGCGACCCGGCTGTGGTCCGAGCCCGGCGGCCCGCACCACGGGTCCCCGGACAAGGAGCCCGCCGTCCGGCTGCGGGTCCTGGAGGACGCGGGCCGCTCCTCGGTCCCCTTCACTTCCGGGATCCTGATCGGTATCGGCGAGACGTACGAGGAGCGGGCCGAGTCGCTGTTCGCGCTGCGGCGCGTGGCCCGGTCCTATCACGGCGTCCAGGAGCTGATCATCCAGAACTTCCGTGCCAAGCCGGACACGGCGATGCGCGGTATGCCGGACGCCGAACTGGACGAGCTGGTCGCGGCGGTGGCGGTGGCGCGGCTGGTGATGGGGCCGGCGGGCAACATCCAGGCGCCGCCGAACCTCGTCGCCGGCGAGTACGAGCGGCTGATCGGCGCCGGTGTCGACGACTGGGGCGGCGTCTCCCCGCTCACCATCGACCACGTCAACCCCGAGCGGCCCTGGCCGCAGATCGAGGAACTCACCCAGCGGTCGGCGGCGGCCGGGTTCGAGCTGCGGGAACGGCTGTGTGTGTACCCGGAGTTCGTCCGCCGCGGCGAGCCGTGGCTGGACCCCCGGCTGCGCCCGCACGTGGCCGCGCTCGCCGACCCCGAGACGGGCCTCGCGGTCGCGGACGCGGTGGTCGAGGGGCGTCCGTGGCAGGAGCCTGAGGAGGCCTTCACCGCCTCCGGGCGCACCGATCTGCACACCGCCATCGACACCGAGGGCCGTAGCGGCGACCGGCGCGAGGACTTCGACGAGGTGTACGGCGACTGGGGCGCGCTGCGCGAGGCGGCCGCCCCCGGGATGGTGCCGGAGCGCATCGACACCGACGTCCGCCAGGCCCTGGCGAGGGCGGCCGACGACCCCACGAAGCTCACCGACGCCGAGGCCCTCGCCCTCTTCCACGCGGACGGCCCGGCGCTGGACGCGCTGACGGGGATCGCCGACGACGTACGGAAGTCCGCGGTCGGTGACGACGTCACCTACATCGTCACCCGGAACATCAACTTCACCAACGTCTGCTACACCGGCTGCCGCTTCTGCGCCTTCGCGCAGCGCCGCACCGACGCCGACGCCTACACCCTCTCCCTGGACCAGGTCGCCGACCGCGCCCAGCAGGCCTGGGACGTTGGCGCGGTCGAGGTCTGCATGCAGGGCGGCATCCACCCCGACCTGCCCGGCACCGCGTACTTCGACATCGCGAAGGCGGTCAAGGAACGCGTCCCCGGCATGCACGTGCACGCCTTCTCCCCGATGGAGGTCGTCAACGGCGCGACCCGCACCGGCCTGTCGATCAGGGAGTGGCTCACCGCGGCGAAGGAGGCGGGCCTGGACACCATCCCCGGGACGGCCGCGGAGATCCTCGACGACGAGGTCCGCTGGATCCTCACCAAGGGCAAGCTGCCCGCCGCCACCTGGATCGAGGTGATCACCACCGCCCACGAACTCGGCATCCGCTCCTCCTCCACCATGATGTACGGCCATGTCGACCAGCCCCGGCACTGGCTGGGCCACCTGCGCACGCTGGCAGGCATCCAGCAGCGCACCGGCGGCTTCACGGAGTTCGTGACGCTGCCCTTCATCCACACCAACGCGCCCGTCTATCTGGCGGGGATCTCCCGCCCCGGACCGACCATGCGCGACAACCGGGCCGTCACCGCGATGGCCCGGCTCCTCCTGCACCCCTACATCCCCAACATCCAGACGAGCTGGGTGAAACTCGGCGCCGAAGGCGCGGCCGAGATGCTCCGCTCCGGCGCCAACGACCTCGGCGGCACCCTGATGGAGGAGACGATCTCGCGGATGGCGGGGTCGTCGTACGGCTCGTACAAGTCGGTCCGGGACCTGATCGCCGTGGCGGAGGCCGCCGGGCGTCCGGCCAAGCCGCGCACGACGCTGTACGGCGAGGTGCCGGAGGAACGGCAGCGGGCGGCACAGGCCTCCGACGGGCACCTGCCGGAACTGCTCCCGGTGCTGGACTGAGCCGTCGGACGGGCGGGCCGCGCACAGTACGATGATCCGACCCCTGTGCGAATAGGCGGGGGGCCTCATAACGGAGGAGATGCGTACCCGTGGCTGCCCGACTGCTGCCCTCCTGGGTCTGGGTCACCGGTCTGACGGCCGGGGCGACGGTCGCCGTCGTCTTCCTCGCCCTCCAGGCCGACAAGGGGCCGCACCCCACGGCCGCGGCGGTCCGCCCGTCGGCGAGCGCGTCCGCGGGCGCGTCGGCGGGCGCCCACGCCTCCGCGTCACCGGCCCCGGTGAAGGCCCCCGCCGTACCGGCGGCCTCCGGCACCGGCCGCCGGATCGTCTACTCGCTCGGCGCCAAGCGGGTGTGGACGGTCGACGCGAGCGACAAGGCGACCCGCACGTTCACGGTGTGGCCGGGGACGGTCAGTCCCGACCCCGGCACCTACACGATCTCCAAGACCCTGGCGTCCACGACCGGCTCGGACGGCGTCCAGATCGAGCACATCCTCTACTTCGCGTCGAAGTCGGGGCTGTCGGTCGCCTTCTCCAACGCGGTCGACGGCGCCTCCCCGGCGCCCGCCGCCGGCAAGCAGACCAGCGGCATCCGGATGCCCAAGGCGGACGGCGCGGCCCTGTGGACCTTCGGCACGGAGCCGGACACCAAGGTGACGGTCGTCAAGTAGGCCGGACGACCCGCCGAGCGGTCGCCGTCGCGGTCCGCCAGTCCTTCGTCAGCTCGGCCATGGCGGTCTTCTGCCGTGCGGTGAGCAGGGTGTCGGCCAGGCGCTTCCTGATCGCCACGACCTCGGTCGGGATCCGCAGCCGCAGCGCGCAGGTGCCGTCCGCCACCGCGGTCGCGATCTCCCGCTTCCGCAGCGCGGGGGTGGCGCCGGACCGCGCGTACGACGCCCTGAGCCCGGCCTGGGCGTCGCCCGGCTGCGCGTAGTGGTAGCCCTTGGCCGCCATGCACGTGCTCCACTTCCGCATCAGGGCCAGGTAGGCGGCGTCGCGCTGGACCGGGCGGGTGAGCGTGGCGTTCAGGTTCTGGGGGACGACCGCCAGTTCGGCGTAGGTGGTCAGGCTGCCGTACAGACGCCTGCGGCTGTCCGCCTCGCAGCCCTTCACCGAGAACTCCAGGGAGCCCTCCGACATGCGGAACGTGCGCAGGTCGGAGGTGGAGCCGCGCAGGGCCGTCATGTAGGCGGCCGCCTCGGCGGTGGGCAGGCGCCGGACGTAGGCGTCGTTCGCCGAGGCCGCGTTCGCCGAGGCCGCGTTCGCCGAGGCCGCGTTCGGCGCGGCCGTGTTCGCGGTGCCGCCGGTCGAGGTCGGCTTTCCGCTGGTGGCCGCGTACTGCGCGTACAGCCCGTAGCCCTGGCTGCGTCGCCGCGGGAGGTCCACCTGGGCGCTCGGGCCGGTCGCGGACGCCGACGCCGGGTCGACGACCACGTAACGGAGTCCCTTGGCCGTCATGCAGGAGGCGATGAGCTGGGACTCCGCGCGGGTCAGTGACTTCTCGGCGGCCGGGTAGGTGCCGGAATAGGTCAGCAGGTCGAGACCGGCCGGTGCGATCGCGGGGGCCCGGGTGGCATGCGGCGCGGAGGCGGGTCCCGCGCAGCCCGTGAGGACGAGGGCGACCGCGGCGGCACAGGCGAGGAGGCCACCGGTTCCGGGCGTACGGACGGGGCGTGTGGAGGCCGTCGGCATCGTGGAGGATCTCCTGCGACTCGGGGCGGGCGGGCGGGGTCGGAACCCCGGCCGCCCGCCTGGTTGTTACGGGGACCGGAACCGGGGCTGGAACCGAGGCCGGGACCGGGGCCGGGGCGCGGTCAGGGCGCCACCCACGAGTTGGACGAGATGACGTCGTTCCAGGCGGCGCTCAGGTCGCCGCCCACGCCCCTGTCGATCACTCCCGAACTGCCCGAGTAGCCGGCGTCGGTGTACACCACGGCGTTGTCGTTCACGCCGTCGTTGTAGATCGACGAGGCGCAGTCGTTCCACGTCCCGGTCTGGCACGTCGAGTGGGAGAAGGCGGTCCAGTTGGTGTTCGACCCGGACAGCTTGCCCGGCCCGTCGCTGTAGCCGATGTTGACCCAGAAGCAGAGGTAACCGGCCGAGCAGCCGGAGGGGACAGCCGCGGGCGTGGCGACCTGGGCGGAGAGGGCCGACGACGTGGAGCCGGCGATGACGGAGCTTCCGGACGAGTCGGCGGCCGCGGTGCCGACCGCGGTTCCGAGCAGCAGGACGACGCCCGCCGCGACGGCTGACATTCTCTTCATTTTCTCGCTCCCTGAACGGTGACTGAGCAGGGTGAATGGCATGGACGGGATTCACGGTGTCAGAGGCGTCCACCGGTGGCCATGATGTGCGGCGTGGCCTTAAAGGCGCAGGTCAACAGGGAGGAATGAGTTACTCCACAAGTTTTTCGGGTTTCGTGGTGTTCAGCGGCGGACGGGTCTGGTCATCCTGGGACGAACAGGCCCCGGACCAGGGCCCGTGGGGGTGGGGGGACCGCCATGCTCCGCATTCGTTTCACGGACGCCGACCTTGCCCGGACCCGCGTGGTCCACGAGCCGGACCCGCTGTGGGAGGTCGGGCAGAGTCTGCACCGCTTCCAGACCCGGCAGGGCCGCTGGGCCTACGCGCACTGGTACCGGGGCACCTGCCAGCGCTTACGGGAGAGCGGCCAGCAGCGGGTCCTGCGGGAGATGCTGGTGCCGCTCTTCCGCCGCGGCCCCTACTACCCGGACTTCCTCAACCCGGCCGAGGCGTCCGAGGGCCTGGCGGCCGGACTGGAGGCCGTCCTGGCCACCCCGCCGCGCCGGGTACTGGCCGAGTTGCTGACCCTCGCCGGGGTCTCGGGCGCACCGCCCTGGGTGCCGGAGCTGGTCCGCCCGGACGGCCGCCGGGAGCTGGTCCGGGCGCTGCGGGACTACCACGCCACCGCGATCGCCCCCTACGGCGAGGAGATCCAGGCGCGCATCGACGCGGACCGGGTGATCCGGTGCCGGGCGCTGCTGGACGGCGGCGTCGAGGCCCTGCTCGACGGCCTGGGGCCGGACATCCACTGGCGGCGGCCGGTCCTCTACGTCGGCCATCCCACCGTCGACCGGGACATCCGGCTCGACGGGCGGGGCCTGAAGCTCGTACCGTCCTACTTCTGCTGGCAGACCCCGGTCCCGATCGCCGACCCCGCCATGGACCCGGTCCTCGTCTACCCGCTGCACCAGCAGCCGAGCCCCGTGCAGAGCGCCGGCGCCTCCCTGACCTCGCTGCTCGGCCGCACCCGGGCCATCGTGCTGCGCGCGGCCGCCGCCGGCGCGACCACCGGCGAACTCGCCCGGGTCGCCGGGGTCTCCGCGTCCTCGATCAGCCAGCACACCACCGTGCTGCGCGACGCGGGCCTGATCACCAGCCAGCGGCAGGCCGCGAGCGTCCTGCACACCCTGACCCCGCTCGGCGCGTCCATGCTCCGCGCGAACCTCGGCTGACGAGGCCCGGACCGCTCAGTCGTCCGCGGCCGACCGCTCCGACAGCTGTACGACGACGAGCGCGAGCCCGGTGAGCACCAGCACCCGGGTCGCCGCATCCAGTCCGTTCCAGGTCTTGGACTGCCACATGGAGAACCACTCACCGCCGATCCCGATGAACCCGGCGCCGAAGAGCAGTACGAGCATCAGCAGGCCGTAGGTGGAGACGCGCCGCGCGCGGACGTCGTCGCGGCGCGCCCACAGCCAGGTCCCGGCGATCAGCACGAGCGCGGCCACCGTCTCCCACACGATGACGGCGACATAGGCGGCGTTCTCAAGTCCCTTGTCGGTCACGGCCCGCCACATCAGGTCGTCGTCCTTGAACGTGGTATCCATGGCCAGCACATGCTGGACGAAGGCCTGGTTGGTACCGAAGTCGGTGATGTTCCCGAAGGCGACGAGGGTGATGTAGAGAGCGACCGTGCCGGTGAGAACGGCGGCGGCGAGCGGGAGCGCGCGAGGCGCATAGGGGGTGGACATGCCAACCTCCTTCCCCGGCCCGGCTGTTCACACCCTCTGTTCGGCAGCCGTCGGGCGACCCGACGCCGACCCGCTTCGCGTTCTTCGAGAGTTCGGAGAAGGCGACCGTGGGGGTGGGCACGGGCCTCTGCCAGACTTGGTGTGGACCGGCTGCGGGGGTGGTGCGGATGGGGTCGACAAGGCCGTCGATGCAGGAGCTGATCGGGCGTCGGCGCAGGGCCGGGTTCGTGGGGCGGGTCGACGAGCGGGCCGCGTTCCGGCGGAACCTGGAGCTGCCGCCGGAGGACGAGCGGCATCGGTTCCTCTTCCATGTGCACGGTGACGCGGGCGTCGGAAAGACCTGCCTGGTGAGGGAGTTGCAGCAGATCGCCCAGGAGGCGGGCGCGCTGACCGCGTACGTGGACGAGGGCACGGCGGGCAGCGTGCCCGAGGCGATGGACGCGATGGTCCGTCAGTTCGGTGACCGGGGGAGGCGGTTCAAGGAGCTGGAGCGGCTGCTGACCGCGCACCGGGAGCGGCGGCACGAGGCGGAGGCCGCCCTGGCGATGGGCGACCCGGAGGACCGGGAGGGGCCGTCGGCGGGGAGCCTGGCCGTGGCGCGGGCCGCGCAGGTGGGACTCGGGATGGTCCCGGTGGCCGGCGCCTTCGCCGCCGCCCTGGACACGGACCGGCTCGCCCAGGGCGCCGACCGGCTCCGGGCCCGCTTCCGCAGCCAGGAGGACGTCCAGCTGGTGCTCTCTCCCGAGCAGGTGCTGACCCCGGTGCTGCTGAGCGAGCTGGCCGGCGCGGCCGGCACGGTCCCCTGGATCGTCCTCCTCCTCGACACCTACGAGCGCACCGGCCCGTTCCTGGGCCCCTGGCTGCACGACATCATGACCACCGACCGCTACGGCACCCTCCCCGCCAACACCGTCGTGGTCACCTCCGGCCAGCACCCCTTCGACACCGCCCGCTGGGGTGGCTTCGCGGACTTCATGACCGACCTCCCGCTCGGCCCGTTCACCGAGTCGGAGGCGCGGGGACTGCTCGCCGACAAGGGGGTACGGGACGAACCGGTGGTCGCGGAGGTGCTCCGGCTCACCGGCGGCCTGCCGGTGCTCGTCACCGCCCTCGCCGAACAGCGCCCCACCGACCCGGACGACGTGGGCGACCCCAGCGCCACCGCCGTGGAACGCTTCCTGAAGTGGGAGCCCGATCCGGCCCGCCGGTCGGTGGCACTCGCCTGCGCCCTGCCCCGACGCCTCGACCTGGACGTCTTCCGGACCGCCGTGGACTGCCCGGACGAGGACGCCGACGCGCTCTTCGACTGGCTGCGCGGCCTGCCGTTCGTCACCGAGCGACCCGACCGGCTGACCTACCACGACCTGGTCCGGGACGCGATGCTCCGACTGCGCCGACGGCACTCGCCACGCGACTGGAGACGGGAGCACGAGAGACTGGCGGAGGCCTACGGCGGCTGGCGCGAGGAGGCGGCGCAGGGCCTGCTCCCCGGCACGGAATGGGACCACCGGGCGTGGCGCGAACTCCTGCTGGAGGAGACGTACCACCGGTTGTGCGCCCGGCCGCAGACCGCTGTGCCGGGAGCGCTGAACGCCTTCCTGCCGGCCTGCGCCGCGGATCCGGCGGTCGGCCGCCGCTGGGCGGCCATGATGACGGAGGCGGGCGTCACCGCCGACGCCCCGGCCGTACGGGACTGGGGCCGGCGCCTGAGCGAGGCCCTCGCCGACGGGGTGGCCGGGGCCATGGACCTGCTCCTCGCCCGGCCCGGCCTGGACAGCGGCAGCCGGGCCCTGGCACATGTCCTCCGGGGCCGGGAACTACGCACCACAGGAGACTTTCCCCGCTCCCTGGCCGAGTACGACCGGGCGATCGACCTGGATCCGGAGCGGCCGACGGCCTACTACGGCCGTGGTCTGTGCCACCGGGCGCTGGGCGCCTTCGACGGCGCCCTCGCCGATCTGGACCGCGCGGACGAACTCGCCCCCGACACCGCGCTGTACATCGCGGCCCGGGGCGAGACCCACCGGATGGCGGGCCGGTTCACCGAGGCGCTGGCCGACCTGGACCGGGCCGTCGTCCTGGAACCGGCCGACGCGAGCACCCTGGCCTCCCGGGCGGTGTGCCGACACGCGTTGGAGCAGTACGACGCGGCCCTCGCCGATTTCGACCGCGCGCTGAGCCTCAACCCCGGGCATCTGTGGGCGCGGGTGCGCAGGGCGCGGCTGCGCGGCGCCCGGGGTGAGTGGGCCGAGGCCTTCGCCGACCTCGACGAGACGGTCCGGCGTGCGCCCGACCGGGCCTGGCTCGCCTCCGAGCGCGGCGACGCGTACCGGCGAGCGGGCCGCTTCACGGACGCGGTCACCGAACTCACCCGGGCCGTCACCCTGCTGCCCGACTACCCTTCCGCCCTCGCCGGCCGAGGCGCGGCCCTCCATGAACTGGGCCGCACCGAGGAGGCCTTGACCGACCTCGACCACGCCATCGAGCTGGACCCCGACTTCACCTGGGCACGGGAGGTACGCGGCCGGCTCAGTGCCGGATGACTCCGACGAACGCCGACCATGCGCCGTCGGCGAAGGCGAGCGTGGCCCTGTCCTTGTCCTTGGAGTCGCGGACGTGGACGGTGGGGGTCGGGGTGGCGGGGGATATGGCGACCTCGACGCAATCGGGGCCGTCGTTGCCGCTGTAGCTGCTCTTGAACCAGTTCAGTGCGGAGTTCATTTCTCTTCTCCCAGAACCTTCTCGATGAACGCCAGGGACTCTCGTGGCGGTAGAGCCTGCGCCCGGATCATTCCATAGCGCATTTCCAGGATCTGGGCCTCTCGGGGATCGCTGATCACCCGGTCGTGCAACTGACCCTCGGAGTGCCCCAAGGTCTTGCCGTTCGGAAGTTTCAGGACGCGGAACGAGCCCATCACGCCTGCGTGGTCCTCACGGTCCATCGGCATCACCTGGATCTCCACGTGACGCAACGTGCCGATGTCCAGAAGCTGTTGGAGCTGGTGTCGCAGGACCATTCTCCCTCCGAGCGGGCGCCGTAGCGTCAGCTCTTCCAGTACGAAGGTGATCGCCGGTCGCGGTACGCGATCGAACACCGCCTTGCGTGCCATGCGTGCGGCGACGTGGCGGTCGACCTCCTCGTCCGTGTAGGCGGGTCGGCGCATGGCGTACAGGGCCTGTGTGTACTCCGGTGTTTGCAGCAGGCCGTGGATCTGAAGGCTTGCGTACGCGCCCAGCTCGACTGCTTCTGACTCCAGCTTCGCCAGATCCCGGACCTTCTTCGGATACCGAGCCCGCTCCACGTCCTCCTTCATGAACGCGAGCTTCCCGCCCGCGCCCAACACCTCATCGGCCTTCTCCAAGAAGTCCGGCCTGGGGATCCGCCGCCCCCGCTCCACGGCCGACACCATCTCCTCGCTGTAGCCGATGGCGGCCCCGAGTTCGCCCTGCCGCATCCCGGCGGCCTCCCGCCACACCTTGATCTGCCGTCCGACCGCCCTGAGTACGGCCTCGGCCTCCTCGTCCTCCACACCCGCTCCCTCCGACGTACGACCCGTACGGCTCCGACCGGCGCCCGGACAGTCACGCTCTGTGCCGGGTTCATCACTGTTCAGGGTAGGGAGCGGTGGCCACGCTGGGTGACATGACCCAGAAATCCCTCACGCACCACTTCACGGTCCAGCTGTCCGCGACCCGGAGAGGTGCCCGACTGGCGCGGTTGCTCACGGAACGCCAACTGGACGACTGGGGGCTGTCGCACGAGTCGGCGACGCAGGTCGTGGCCGAGCTGGCGGCCAACGCCGTACTGCACGGACGCGTCGCGGGACGGGACTTCAGGCTGGGGCTACTGCTGCACCCTGGCGGAGCCCTCCGTATCGAGGTGACCGACGCCCGGGGCGACCGCGTCCCGTACGTCCACGACCCGGCGGGTGCCGACGCGGAATCGGGGCGAGGCCTGTTGATCGTCGAGGCGTACGCCGACCGTTGGGGCGTGGACCCGGCCCCGGCCGGGTGCAAGGTCGTATGGGCGGAGCTGGGACCACCGGGTCGCGAGTACCCGTGACCCGGTCGTTCCCGACGCCAAAGACCAAAGAACCGGGGAAAGAACCGAACCCTCCCCTGCCGTCCCCGTCGATCACTCGCCGGAGTGAATATGCCGAACTCAGCTGGCGCGGAGGGTCAGTTGTGCGGCAGCGTCTGCCGCAACAGGTCCGGACATACTTCGGCCCTCGCCGGGACTGCCATCCCACTGCGAGGGCCTGACCATCGGGAAGCAGCCGCTTCCCGATGACTGAGAAGAGAGCAGCAGCTTCCGATGACTGAGAAGAACCCTAGCGCGCCCAAGTCCGCCAAGACCCGGCATTCCCACTCCGGTGTGATTCATGTGAACGAACCCCACACCGAGAACTTCACCGTGGTCGGCAATCACCTCCTCCAGCACCCCGAGTTGTCCCTGATGGCGATCGGACTCGCGGTGCACATCCAGTCGCTGCCCGCCGGGTCGCCGATCGGGATCAAGACGCTGGCGGCGAAGTTCCCCGAAGGGGAGATCCGGATCGCCGCCGCGCTGCGGGAGCTGGAGGAACACGGATACCTCACGCGTGCCAGGGAGCGTCTTCAATCGGGGCAAGTGACGACCCGGACGACCTCGTACAACCGGCCGCGGACCGCCCCGGCTCCGGCTGTCGAAGCGGCGGCTCCGCCGAAGGTGTCCGCCCCGAAGACCCCGGCCGCCGACCTCCTCGCCCGCCTGCGCACCTACGACTCCCGTCTGATGCTGTCCGAACGTGACGTACGGCGACTGGTCCCGGAGGTCTCCGCATGGCTGGAGCGGGGGGTCCCGGTCACGGCAGTGGAGCGAGCCCTGACGAGTGGCCTGCCACAGGACCCGATCAAGCACCCGGCGGCCTTCCTCGCCCACCGCCTCACCAGCCTCCTGCCCCCGCCCCTCCTCCTCCCGGCCCCCGCACCGCCTTCGCCCCCGGCGCTCCGCCCCGACCCCTGGCAGACCTGCGACGGCTGCGAACGCGCCTTCCGCGCCGCCGAGCCGGGGCGGTGCCGCGACTGCCGTTCGGTCGGCGCGGTGGCCTAGAGAACCGGGATGTCAGAGGTGGGTTTCGTGACAAGCGCCGCCAAGGCGCCGTGCCGCCGACTGCCCGGGTACCGTACGAGGACCGAGCCACCCGCACCGGAGGCCACCGTGAGTGCCCAGTGCGTCTACGGCTGCGACGTCACCTGGTACGGCTGACCCTCTTTCTCCCTGTCTGACCTGGCCGAAACCCGGTCACGGTGGAGCACACAACCCACACTTCGCATACCTAACTGCCCCCTGAACGGACCGTTCCCGGTCGATTACAGTGCTGTGCGCTCGTGTGTACGGACGGTGCCCGTGAGGAGGTCATGGTGGTGAGTGCGACGTTGGGTGCCGTCTGGGGCCGGGTCGAGCAGCAGGACTTCCGGAGCAGGGTGCGCGGGACCCTCCTCGGGTCCGCCGTGGGGGACGCGCTCGGCGGGCCGGTCGACGGGCTGACGCTGGAGGAGATCCAGGCGGCCTACGGCGCCGAGGGGCTCGTCGATCTCGGGTTCGGGCACGGGCGGCGCGGGACCGTCACCCATCACACGCAGCTCACCCTCTTCACCGTGGACGGGTTGATAAGAGCCCAGGTGAGGAGGGACACGGGGGCCTGGCATCCGCCCACCGACCTGCATCGGGCCTATCTGCGGTGGGCCGCCACCCAGCGGGACTGGGGGCCGGACGAGCGCCGGACGGAGGACGGGTGGCTGGCCCGGGAGGAGTGGCTGTACGCGCGGCGGGAGCCGACGCGTGCGCTGCTGCTCGGGCTCGGGGACGACAGGATGGGGACGCTGGAGTCGCCGAAGAACCCGGACGACCTGGGGCCGGAGGCCGTCGCGCGGTCCGCGCCGTTCGGACTGCTGGTGGGGTGGGAGCCGCAGCTCGTCGTGCAGCTGGCGGTGGAGTGCGCGGCGCAGACGCACGGGCATCCGACCTCCTGTCTGTCGGCGGGCGCCTACGCGGTGATCGTGCACGCCCTGGCCCGCGGCGACTCGCTGGACGGCGCGGTCCAGCGGGCGCTGGCCCTGCTCGCCGCCCGGCCGGGGCATCAGCCCGTGTCGGACGCGTTGCAGCACGCGCTCGGGGCCGTACGGCAGGGGCTGCCCACCCCGGCCCGGGTCGAGGAGCTGGCGGGTGACGGCGCGGCGGACGGGATGCTGGCCGCCGCCGTGTACTGCGCGCTGGTCGGGGAGGACGTACGGCACGGGCTGTGTCTCGCCGTCAACCAGGCCGGGCCCTCCGCCGTCGCCGGTGTCCTCACCGGCGGCCTCCTCGGCGCCCTGCACGGCGAGACGGCCCTCCCGCCGGCCTGGGTGGCCGAACTGGAGGGCCGTCCTACGATCCTGGAGCTGGCCGACGACTTCGCGATGGAGATGACCCAGGGACCGGCCCTGCACAACCCGGCGGGCGCGGCTCCGGGGTGGCTGGCGCGTTACCCGCGTTAGCGGCGCACGAACTCCTCGACGAACTCCGCCGGTTCAGGGAACCCCGAGGAAGCCGCTCGGCGGTGCGGGCGCCTCAGCCGCCTTGCTGTTGCTGTTGGCCTCCGCCGCCGCCTTGCTGTTGCTGCTGGCCTCCGCCGCCGCCCTGTTGTTGTTGGCCTCCGCCGCCGCCTTGCTGTTGCTGTTGGCCTCCTCCGCCACCTTGCTGTTGCTGTTGGCCTCCTCCGCCGCCCTGTTGTTGCTGTTGGCCTCCGCCGCCGCCTTGCTGTTGCTGCTGGCCGCCTCTGCCGCCTTGCTGTTGCTGTTGGCCTCCGCCGCCGCCTTGCTGTTGCTGTTGGCCTCCGCCCTGCTGCTGTTGCTGGCCCCCGCCTTGCTGTTGCTGTTGCTGTTGGCCCCCGCCGCCCCTGCACGGTCGCATCGGGACAAGGGTGTTGACCGTGGGCGCTTTCTGGTGGGCCGCCGCCACCGCAGCAGCCGGGGGTGTGGCGCTGGCCGACTCCCCGGCAAAAGCCGCTGGGAACGCCAGAGCAGCGATGAGCGCCGGCGTGAGCCGGATGAGGGATCGCTTGCCTCGCATGACCTCTCCCTTCGACCTACGGAAACGAAAGCCGGTCGTCCGTCCTTGGCCGGCGCCCCTTATGGGCACCTCGCAGCAGTCGAACGACGCTTCCGACAGCAGGATCACACGCGACACAACACCCAACAAGAAACCGAATATCGTAGGAGTAGAGGTCACCGGAAGCCACCCGCAACCGCCCAAAGGCGAATGGGAGTTGCGTATTTCATTTCACGCGGCCAGGGAATTATAAGTCCAGGCAACACGGTTCACCACTCCAGCTGATGCGTTGCGCACAGCGCACGCATCAGGAAACCGACTATCCTATAAGGAGGGGTCTCTGGTTAACAGCCGTCCGCACCAGCCGCCAAGCAGAGGGAACGACGGATGAATTACGACCTACGGCGAGCGGAGCTCGCAGACTTCCTCAGAACACGACGGATGGCCCTTCAGCCGGAAGAGGTCGGCCTTCCCACACGAACTTCCCGGAGAACTCCCGGGCTGCGCAGGGAAGACATCGCCGACCTGGCGGGCATCAGCTCATGCTGGTACTCGCAGCTCGAACAAGCCCGGAACATCAGGGTGTCCGGTCACGTCCTCACCTCACTGGCCAGGGCCCTTCGCCTCAACAGCGAAGAGCGCGACTACCTTCTGACCCTGGCGAGCGAGAACGCCCGTGCCGGCGCGAACATACCTGGGGACGGTGCGCGTCCGCGTCCGGCGCTCCAGCGCGTCCTGGACAGCCAGCTCCCTCATCCGGCCTGTGCCCTCAGTCCCCGATTCAACATCCTTGCCTGGAACCAGGCAAGGACCGATGTCTATGGCGATCTGGCCGAAGTAGCCCCTGCACACCGCCATTTGCTGTGGCTCTTCTTCAGCGATCACATGCGCGAACTGATTCAGAACTGGGAGCCGAGCGCCCGCTCGGTACTGGCCGAGTTCCGCGCGGTGACCGGAGCTTATGTCCACGAACCGTGGTTCACCGCGCTGGTCGGCGAACTGAGCGAAAACAGCCTGGACTTCCAAAAATGGTGGCTGCAGCATGAAATCGGAAGACATGGCGTCAGTACCCGGCAGGTGCGGCATCCTGCTGTCGGACGCATGACGCTGGAGGAGATCACGCTCGTTGTCGACGACCACTCAGGCCGGCGGGTCCTTCTGGAGATGCCGCAACCTGACACCGACACCGAGGAGAAACTGACGGCGCTCTCCCGGAGATGACCGTTTGGCTATCGGCTATCGGCTATCGGCTATCGGCTATCGGCTATCGGTCTATCTGCGGTATGGGCCTCAAGCTCTGCGTCCATCGCACCGCATGCCGCACCCGGTCGACGAGCCAGTGCAGCACGGCGGTCGGCAGGAAGAACACATCCGCCGTGATCATCGCCAGTGCGAAGAACGGCAGGCCGAGCAGAAGGCCGATACCCACGTGCATCGAGACCAGGATCGCGATCATCACGACTCGCAGACGGCTGCTGAAGAGCGTGAAGGGGAAAGCGACTTCGACGATCACCGTGCCGTAGGTCAGCAGGAGGACGATCAGGCTGCTGCTCGCGATGGCATGGGACAGAGCCGGCCACGGGGTGAGGTTGCCCAGGTGCAGCACATAGTAGAGCGCCGTGCCGTCCTGCCAACTGGCGCCCTGGATCTTGTACCAGCCGGAGGTCGCGTAGATCAGGCAGATCTGGATCGCCACCGTGAGCAGCGCGCCCGCGTGCACCACGTTGCCGACCATCTCCATCACGGTGCGGGGTTCTCCCGGGGCGTACCGCCGCACCGCCCACCACGCCAGCTGCGTGAGGGCGAAACCCCAGAGCAGCAACGCCCAGCCCGTGCTCAGTTCGCCCAGTCCGGTGACCAGGCCGAGCACGGCGGTGAAGAACGCCCACAGGGCGACCCCGACCACGTCCCGGCCGTCGTCGCGGTTGCCCGTGCGGCGTCGGGCGTCCAGGGACCAGACCTGGCCGCAGCGCGTGAACACCAGATAGATCGCCATGACGTGGATGACACTGTCGCCGCCGTTCCCCACGAAGGGGTTCCGGTTCTGGATCGCCAGCACACCGATCATGAACAGCAGCGAGGCGGTACGGGTCCGCCAGCCGACGAGCAGCATCACCGCCGCGGCGATCGCCGCCAGGTAGACGGTCTCGAACCACAGGCGGCCGTCGTGCCACGTGAGCACGGTGAAGGCGCCGTTCGTGGCGTTCCATTCGCGGGCCATGTTCCAGCTCCACGGACTGTCCGGTCCGTAGAGCTCGTCGTGGTGCACCCACTCTCGCAACAGCACCGCGAGCCAGGTGAGCGAGAAACCGATCCGGATGACGGCCGACTGATACGGAGCGACGGGACTACTGGTGATACGCGCGAAGCCCTGCCGGACGGCGCTTTCCAAGTGGCGCCACAGGCGGGTACGAACGGGCGGCGCGGGTTCCCGGCGGGGCCGCCCTGTCGACGAGTACGCAGTCACTGGAAATCCTCTGCCTTGACGGTCCACCACGGCTCGGTCAGGTAGCCGGATTCGGTGTCGATGTGCTCATTGCTCCACGGCGGCGCCGCGATGGGCGTACTGGCCGAGCGCAGCTGTATTGACTGCACGGCGCCACCGATGACGTACGGCCCGAAACTGTGGGCGGCGATGCGCAGCACGTACTGCTGCATCATTTCTCCGTACAAGCCGACCGGGTGCCCCTCGCTGTCTTGCGAGGAAACGAAATTCTGCCAGGCGGAACGGAGCTGGTTCTGTTGCGCTTGGCTCGGGAAAGGATGATGTCTGATCCACTCCTCGTCCATCGCGGTCAGGTCCACCCATTCGGTGACGGACGAGACCCCGTTGGATTTCATGACCTTCGCGCGCGCCTGCACATGAATATTCGCCGTTGTCGGGTCCGGGGCGAAGAACTTCCAGCTCTGCGTGAATTCTGGCTGGGTGTACTTTTCGATGGCGGCCGCATGCTGTAGAGAGAGTGAATTCGGAGGGGTTATATTCAGGAAGAGCACCGCGCAGTGCGTGGCGGCAGCGACCAGGACACCCACCACCGAGAGCACGACGACGGTCAGTGACACCGCTGAGAGACCTTTTGTCCCACTCGGCCCGCCGACCTGGTCCAGCGGCGGCCTGTCGGTCGGACCTGTACCTGCCCGAGTTTGTTCGGCCGGTGTGCACAAGTCCGGAGGCGGCTCGTTCGAGCCCCTCACGTCAGGCGGTTGCACGGCGTACTCGCTTCTTCATGATCGTCCTCGCAGGAAGTGTCGAGTGACCCCGCCGGCAGGCTCAAATCATCTACGGGCGATTTATCGATCGAATTGTTCGCCGATCAATCGGTGGTGTCGTGCCGGACCCGGTCGGGCGCCCCGGAGCCAAATCTACTTCGTTCTCGGCGATGTTCAAATCGACTGCCGGCCCCCTGCCGAGAACAAGGAAAGTCAGAGTAAGGCAGGCCATTGGTCATCGCAACCCCGGATGCATCGGTCGAGTGGCAGGGTTAGGGTGCTGTTATCTGGAGAAATGCGCTCCAGTCGCTGAGCCGAAATCCAGGCAGGGAGAGATTCATGCTAGGAAAAACAGCACTCGGTGCAGCCGTAATAGCCGCACTCGTCAGTGGAACTGTCACCGGTATGACGGAGGTGGCCTCCGCTGCCTCGAATCCGACATGCCGGGTCACCGGAGGGACCCTGACGGGCGATAGTTTCGCTCCCAACGGAACATTCACCGTCTCACCCGGGGGAAAGAGCGTTACTTCTTCTTCTGACGGCCGTATTGGACCGACAGCTGTCACAGGCACAGGAGCTGTCACCGTGGGTCCCGTGTCCTGCACGGGTTCCGCGGGACAGGCTTCCGCAGGAAGCGCAGCAGGGGCGTCCGCAGCCGTGGCGGCCGGGACCAGCGCGGCGCAAGCGGCTATCAACCGGGGCGCCTCCGAGCAGCAGGCGCGAGCGGCGGGCTCAGCAGCCGCACAAGCCAAGGCGACAAGCCTCGGCCTGTCGACGACGGTGATGAACCAGATCCAGGTCCAGACAACCAACAACGTCAACCAGATAATCGGTTCAACCATCAACGCACCGGTGAACCAGCAGGCCGGCACCACGGGTGGTACGACGACGGGTAATCCTCCGGCAGGGAATCCGCCTGCGGGTGGTACGACGACGGGTAATCCGCCGGCAGGTAACCCCCCGGCCGGTGGTACGACAACGGGTAACCCGCCGGCAGGTAATCCGCCTGCGGGTGGAACGACAACGGGTGGCACGTCGGCCGGCGGCACGTCGGGTGGCTCGTCCGCCGGAGGTACGTCGGGTAGCGCGTCCGCCGGTGGCTCGTCCGCCGGTGGTACGTCGGGTAGCGCGTCCGCCGGTGGCTCGTCGGCCGGTGGTACGTCGGGTAGCGCGTCCGCCGGTGGTACGTCGGGGAGCTCGTCGGCCGGTGGTACGACAACGGGTGGCTCGTCGGCCGGTGGCACGTCGGGTAGCTCGTCGGCCGGTGGTACCTCGTCGGCCGGCAATGCGCAGCCCGGCGGTACGCAGCCCAGCAACACCCAGCCGGGCATGTAGCCGGAGGTTCGGCGGGCTCACCGGAGCTCGTCCCCCGTAATGCGATCTCAGGGCCCGGTATGACTCCTGTCCCCTGTCGAACGGATGACCGGGGTTGGTGTCACCGGGCCCGGGAGGTGCCGTCGACGGCTCCCCGGCCGCGCGGCAGGATCGGTTTCCGGGACGGCGTTCCCGAAGCGCAAGGCGGGGGCTGCCGCACCTTGGCGTGGCGGGAGGACGCCGTCCCGGCGGAACCGGTCAGTCCTTGACCGGAGACTCCAGGGCATCGCCGCCGCCCGCCGCAGCCTGCGCCGGTACCGGGACCGTCGCGGCCGCGCTGTCCCCGTCCGTGTTGACGGTCTCGATGATGGCCAGGCGTTCCGGCGTGTCCTCCGGCTTCAGGAAGCCGATGAGGATGTAGAGGACCAGGGAGACGGCCAGCGGCACCGAGACCTGGTACTGGAGCGGGACGCCGCCGTCCACGTTCCAGTTGATCGGGTAGTTGACCAGCCAGAACGCCAGCAGGCCGGCCGCCCAGCTGGTGAGCGCCGCGGTGGGGCCGGAGCGGCGGAAGGGGCGCAGCAGGCCCAGCATCATCGGGATGGCGATCGGGCCCATCAGGCCGGCCACCCACTTGATGACCACGGTGATGATGTCCTTGAAGGTGGGGGAGTTGATCTGGGTGGCCACCGTCATGGACAGGCCCAGGAAGACGACCGTGGTGACGCGGGCCGCGATCAGGCCCGAGCGTTCGTTCCAGGCCCGTGCCTGCCGCGACACGACCGGGGCCACGTCACGGGTGAAGACGGCCGCGATCGCGTTGGCGTCCGAGGAGCACATCGCCATCGTGTGGGAGAAGAAGCCGACGATGACCAGGCCCAGCAGACCGTGCGGGAGGAGCTGTTCGGTCATCAGGCCGTAGGAGTCGGAGCCGTCCGGCTTCTGGGCGTGGACCAGGAGCGGTGACATCCACATGGGGAAGAAGAGGACGACCGGCCAGACCAGCCAGAGGGCGGCGGACAGGCGCGCGCCGCGCTCGGCCTCCCTCGGGCTGCCCGTCGCCATGTAGCGCTGGGCCTGGTTGAGCATGCCGCCGTTGTACTCGAAGAGCTTGATGAAGAGGAAGGCCAGCAGGAAGACCGTGCCGTAGGGGCCGACCAGCGGCTTGCCGTGGCCGTGCAGGGCCGGCTGGTTCCAGGCGTCGAAGAAGCCGATGCCCTTGTCGTTCAGCTTCAGGACGACGGCGACGAACATCGAGATGCCGGCCAGGAGCTGGATGGCGAACTGGCCGAGCTCGGTGAGCGCGTCCGCCCACAGGCCGCCGATCGTGCAGTAGACCGCCGTGATCGCGCCGGTGATGAGGATGCCCTGGTTGAGGGAGACCCCGGTGAACACCGACAGCAGGGTGGCGATCGCGGCCCACTTCGCGGCCACGTCCACGATCTTCAGCAGCATGCCGGACCAGGCCAGCGCCTGCTGGGTGGGGAGGTTGTAGCGGTTCTTCAGGTATTCCAGCGGGGACGCCACGTGCAGGCGCGAGCGCAGGCGGTTGATGCGCGGGGCGAAGAGCTTGGAGCCGATCGCGACGCCGAGCGCGATCGGGAAGGACCAGGTGACGAACGAGGTCACGCCGTAGGTGTAGGCGATGCCCGCGTACCCGGTGAACATCACCGCGCTGTAGCCCGACATGTGGTGCGAGATGCCGGACAGCCACCAGGGCATCTTGCCGCCCGCGGTGAAGAAGTCGCTGACGTTGTCCACGCGTTTGTGCGACCAGACGCCGATCGCGACCATCACACCGAAGTAGCCGATGAGCACGGCCCAGTCGAGCCCGTTCATGCGCCCCCCTTCCAGGGTCCGCCTACTGAACTCCGCTCAGCTGGCTGGCACTTCGCATAAGCGGAGCGGGGACGGGGAAGGCCGCGAAGTGCCCGCTCATCGTGGGTTCCGTGGCGAGGGCACGACAAGCTGGCGTAAGGTCAAGTGAGAGTAAAATCGTTCGTCTTGCTGACCTTGGTTCATGAGTATGAACGGCGCGGGATGGCTCGACGGGTGTGGGCCGGCCCCTCAGTGCATCAGCTCCCCTGCGTTGACCAGCAGTGACTGGCCCGTGATGGCCCGCGCCCGGTCCGATGCGAGGAACACCGCCGCGTCCGCCACGTCCCCGTCCGTCGCCAGCTTCGGCAGCGCCATCCGCTCGGTCAGCCGGCCCAGCACCTCGTCCTCCGGCACCCCTTCGGTGTGCGCGGTGAACTGGACGTACGCCTGCACCGGCGGCCCCCACATCCAGCCCGGCAGCACCGTGTTGACCCGGATCCCGTGCGGTCCCAGCTCCCGCGCCAGCGAGTACATGGTGCTGGTCAGCGCGCCCTTGGAGGCGGCGTACGCGGCCTGCCGCACCTGTGAGGGCGCGGCGATCGCGGACTGGGTGCCGATGAACACCACCGCTCCGCCGGCCGCCGCCTTCAGTGCCGGCAGGCATGCCCGGGTCATCCGCAGCGTCCCCAGCAGGTTCACGTCGATCACCGAGGCCCAGGTCGCGAAGTCGGCGTCCTCGACCCCGCCGAAGTAGGAGTCCCAGGCGGCCACGTGCACCACCGCGTCGATCCCGCCGAACCGCTCCCTCGCCAGGTCCGCCAGTGCCTCGCACTGGGCCTCGTCGGTGATGTCGGTGGCCCGGTAGGCGGTCCGGGTGCCCGCCGGATCGATCCCGGCCGCACTCTTGGCGAGGTTCGCCTCGGTCCGTGCGCCGAGCACGGCGTTCCCGCCGTCCCGTACGACGGTGGCCGCGACCTGGTGCCCGAGTCCGGCGCCGACTCCGGACACCACGACCGTCTTTCCTGTCAGCAACGACATCGCCAACCATCTCCCGGGTGTGGGCAAGTTTCTGACGGAGCGTCAGGGTATGGGCGGGCGCCGGAAAGGGGAACCGCACGGACGGGTGCGGGTGCGGGTGCGGGTGCGGGCGGGGCGTGGGCGTGGTGCGGGCGTGGGCGGGTTGCCGGTGCCGAGGGTGGGGCGTCCGGGGAGGCCTGTCGCGGCAGGACCGCGGCAGGACCGCGGCAGGACCGCGGCAGGGCCGCGGCCGGCTCCGGCGGTCGCCCGGTTCCCCCATGCCGTTGCGGCCGGGTCCGGGACGCCGGAGTCTGGGTGCAGGTACTGCGCGGGGAGGACGGGTCATGACGGAGAGCGGTGACAGGGCGGACGCGGAGCGGCTGCGGCTGGCGGACGCCGACGCGGGCCGGGCGGCGTGGCGGCGCTGGGGGCCGTACCTGAGCGAGCGGCAGTGGGGCACGGTCCGCGAGGACTACAGCCCCGGCGGCGACGCCTGGTCCTACTTCACCCATGACCAGGCCCGGTCCCGGGCCTACCGCTGGGGCGAGGACGGCATCGCGGGCTTCAGCGACGACAAGCAGCGGCTGTGCTTCGCGCTCGCGCTGTGGAACGGCCGCGACCCGATCCTCAAGGAGCGGATGTTCGGCCTGACCAACGCCGAGGGCAACCACGGCGAGGACGTCAAGGAGTACTACTTCCACCTCGACTCGACGCCCACCCACTCGTACATGAGGTACCTCTACAAGTACCCGCAGGGGGCCTTTCCGTACGACGACCTCGTCACCGTCAACCGGGACCGGGGGCGCCACGACCCCGAGTACGAGCTCCTCGACACCGGAGTCTTCGACGAGGAACGCTACTTCGACGTGTTCGTCGAGTACGCCAAGGCCGGCCCCGAGGACCTGCTGATCGAGATCACCGCGTACAACCGGGGCCCCGACGAGGCCACGCTGCACCTGCTGCCGACGCTCTGGTTCCGGCACACCTGGTCCTGGGCGGGCGGCACGGCCGTACCCGCTCTGCGGCAGCCGGCGGACGGCGTGATCCGCGCCGACCACGACGAACTCGGCCCGCGCTGGCTGTACTTCGAGGGTGGGCCGCAGACCCTGTTCACCGAGAACGACACGAACAACGAGCGGATCTTCGGCAGCCCGAACACCACCCCGTACGTCAAGGACGGCATCGGCCGGTACGTCGTCCACGGCGAGACCGGCGCCGTCAACCCGGCGCGGACCGGCACCAAGGCCGCCGTCCACCACGTGCGCACCGTGCCCGGCGGCGGCAGCACCACCGTACGGCTGCGCCTGACCGCCGCCGAACTCACCGACCCCTGGGGCGAGTTCCAGCAGGTGTTCGACGCCCGGCGGACCGAGGCGGACGTGTTCTTCGAGGGCGTCGTCCCCGACGGCCTCGGCGAGGACGAACGGCGCACGGTGCGGCAGGCCCTGGCCGGAATGCTGTGGAGCAAGCAGTACTACTACCTCGACGTCGAGCGCTGGCTCACCGAGCACGGCGCCGATCCGCTCGCCGCCGACCCGCGCATCCGCAACAGCGCCTGGTATCACATGGTCAACGACGCGGTCATCTCGATGCCGGACACCTGGGAGTACCCCTGGTTCGCGGCCTGGGACCTCGCCTTCCACACCATCGCCCTGGCCATGGTCGACATCGGCTTCGCCAAGGCGCAGCTGGACCTGCTGCTGCGCCGCCTCTACCTGCACCCCAACGGCCAGATCCCGGCCTACGAATGGAACTTCGGCGACGTCAACCCGCCCGTGCACGCCTGGGCCGTGCTGTTCGTCTACGAACTGGAGAAGCACCGCACGGGCAGCGGCGACCGCGACTTCCTGGAGAACGCCTTCCAGAAGCTGACGAAGAACCTCACCTGGTGGCTCAACCGCAAGGACATCGACGGCAACAACGTCTTCCAGGGCGGCTTCCTCGGCCTCGACAACATCGGCGTCTTCGACCGCAGCGCCCCGCTGCCCACCGGCGGCCACCTCGACCAGGCCGACGGCACCGCCTGGATGGCGCTCTACTGCCAGAACCTCCTGGAGATCGCCATCGAACTGGCCGACGGCAACCGGGTCTACGTCGAGCACGCGCAGACCCTGTTCGAGCACTTCGCCTGGATCGCCGTGGCCATGAACCGCATCGGCGACGACAACCAGAGCCTGTGGGACGAGGAGGACGGCTTCTACTACGACGTCCTGCGACTGCCCGACGGCGGTGCGACCCGGCTGAAGGTCCGCTCCCTGGTCGGGCTGATCCCGCTGGCCGCGACCAGCGTGATCGGCGGCTGGACGGACCAGCGGTTCCCCGAACTGGTCGAGGGCGCGGCGGAGTTCGTCCGCAGCCACCCGGCCGTCGAGGCCCTGGTCGCCCCTCACATCCTCGGCGCGGGTGCGGCGGGGCGGCACCTGTTCGCGCTCTTCGACGCGGACCGGTTGCGCCGGATCCTGTCCCGGATGCTCGACGAGGAGGAGTTCCTCGGACCGCACGGCATCCGCTCGCTCTCCCGGTACCACGCCGACCACCCGTACACCTTCGATGTGCACGGCGAGACCTACGGGGTCGGCTACCTGCCCGGCGAGTCCGACACCGGGATGTTCGGCGGCAACTCCAACTGGCGCGGCCCGGTGTGGTTCCCGGTCAACGTCCTGCTCGTGCGGGCCCTGCTGAACCTGCACGCCTACCACGGCGACGACTTCACCGTGGAGTGCCCGACCGGCTCCGGCCGGCGGATGAACCTCTACGAGGTCGCGCGCGAGATCTCCGGCCGGCTCACCGCCACCTTCCTGAGCGACGCGGACGGTCACCGCCCGGTGCACGGCGCCCAGGCCAGGTTCGCCAAGGACCCGCACTGGAAGGACCTGATCCTGTTCTACGAGTACTTCCACGGCGACACCGGCGCGGGCCTCGGCGCCTCCCACCAAACCGGCTGGACCGGCCTGGCCGCGGTCACCGCCACCCTGTTCCATGTCGTCGGCGCCGGAGACTGGGGCGCCCTGCGCGAGGAGCCGCTGTCATGACGGTGATCTACGAGATCAACACCCTCGTGTGGCTACGGGAGTTGAGCGTCCGGTTCGGGCGCCGGGTGACCCTCGGGGACGTACCCGGCGAGGTCTGGGACCAGGTCGCACGGCCGGGCGTCGACACCGTCTGGCTGATGGGCGTGTGGGAGCGCAGCCCGGCCGGACTGGGGATCGCCCTGCGCGACGAGGGCCTGCTCGCCTCCTTCCGCGCCGCCCTGCCCGACCTGACCCCGGCGGACATCGCCGGGTCCCCGTACTGCGTACGGAACTACGTCGTCGACGAGGGGCTCGGCGGTCCGCAGGGGCTGGCCGCGGCCCGCGCCGGACTCGCCGCCCGGGGCGTGCGCCTGATCCTGGACTACGTCCCCAACCACGTGGCCCCCGACCACCCCTGGCTGACCGAGCGCCCGGACTGTCTGGTGCAGGGCACGCCGGACGACCTGGCCCGCTCGCCGGAGGCCTTCCTGGCGGCCGGCGGACGGGTGTTCGCCCGGGGCCGCGACCCGTACTTCCCGCCCTGGCCGGACGTCGTCCAGCTGAACGCCTTCAGCGAGCGGCTCCGCACCGCGGCGACCGACACACTGGTGTCCATCGGCGACCAGGCGGACGGCGTGCGCTGCGACATGGCGATGCTGCTGATGAACGACGTGTTCGCCAAGACCTGGGGCGACCGGGCGGGGCAGGTGCCCGCCGAGGACTTCTGGCCGTACGTCATCCCCCGCGTGCGCGAGCGCCATCCCGGCCTGCTCTTCGTCGCCGAGGCCTACTGGGACCTCGAATGGGACCTCCAGCAACAGGGCTTCGACCACTGCTACGACAAGCGGCTCTACGACCGGCTGGTCCACGAGGACGCCGACTCCGTCCGGGCCCACCTCGGCGCCGGCCTCGGCTACCAGCACCGGCTCGTCCGCTTCCTGGAGAACCACGACGAACCCCGGGCCGCCGCCACCCTGCCGGGCGCCAGGGAACGGGCGGCGGCCGTGGCCGTGGCCACCCTGCCCGGCGCGACCCTCTGGCACGAAGGCCAGTTCGAGGGCCGCCGGGTACGCCTGCCGGTGTTCCTCTCGCGCCGCCCCGAGGAACCGGCCGACGCGTCCCTGCGCGACTTCCACGACCGCCTGGTGGCGGCCGTGGCGCCGGTCCGCGAGGGCGACTGGCAGCTGCTGACCTGCACCGGCTGGCCGGACAACGACACCCACCACAACCTGCTCGCCTGGTCCTGGAGCACCGCCCGGGAGCGTTTCCTGGTCGTCCTCAACTACTCCGGACAGCCCGCCCAGGGACGGGTGTCGCTGCCCTGGGACGAACTGCGCGGGCACTCCTGCCGGCTGACCGGGCTGCTCGACGGCAGCACCTACGACCGGGACGGCGACGAACTGGCCGACGCGGGCCTGTTCGTGGCCCTCGACGCCTGGAGCTGGCACCTGCTCTCGCTCGGACCGTCCCGGTGATCTCAGCGCAGTTCGTCCACGTACCGGTCGGTGCCCGGGACGGTGGGGACGAACGGGGCGACGAACTGCACGTCCCCGAGGCCGGAGGCGGCCACCGCCGTGTCCAGGTCCGCGAAGTGGTCCCGCCAGTTCTCGCGGGGATCGGCCTGGAGGAACCACAGCAGCGTCAGCCGGGTCCCGACCCCCTCGACCTGCTTGACGTAGGTCATCCGGTCCAGGGGCAGCGGGGTCGGCGCGAAGACGGTCACCATGGCCGCCGGGGAGCCGGCCAGCCGTTTCGGCAGGTGGTCCTCGCGCAGCCATGCGAGCAACTCCCCGAGCTCGCCGGGGGACTTCGCGTCGACGACCTGGACGACGAGCCCGGCGTAGGGGTGGTCGAGGGCGTGGATGTCGCGCGGGCCGTGGTCGCCGTCGCGATAGACGGTCGCCACATGGTCCTGGAAGGCGGTGAAGACGTGCGTGCGGTCCTGGAAGACCCGGTGGTCGCGGTTGAGGCGCTTGTTGATGCCGACGGTCCAGCGCATGTGGTCGGCATAGCGGCCGGCGGTCATCCAGTAGACGGAGATGTAGCACCCCGCCGTCACCGGCCGCGCGACGGCGGAGTTCTCGGGGTAGCGCAGCAGCTGGAGGTCCCGGGTGGCCACCCAGCGGCGGCCCGCGTACATCCACGGCATGGCCATCGCACCGGCGATGAAGTGATCGTCCTCGTACCACCGGTTGTACGCGCGCTCGTGGCCGGGATGCGGCTCGACCATGGTGATGAGGGCATGCCCGAGATCGGCTCCGTAGGGGCCGACGGCGGCCAGTTCCGCGTACAGGTCGCTGCGGGTGTCGACTGCGTGCGTCGCGTCGTCTGTCATACCGTCAGGTTTAGCTGACGGAGCATCAGTTCGCGAGAGGGGCAACCCGGTTTGCTCCGAAGGGCGACGGCCGGACCCGCCGGGTACCGGACGCGGTGGCCGATCTGGGACATCCCGGGCCGGGACTTCGCGCAGTGCGGGCCGTTTTTCCACGCCGGGGTGGCGTCGGGCGGCGGTCGTGTCCCGATACAGGGATGACCGACGCAACCGCAGCGACGACCCTTCCTGCCGTCTCGGCGCGCGACCGCACCACCTGGGCGGAACTCTTCTTCGACCTGGTCCTCGCGTTCGGCGTGAGCCAGGTCGCCCACCCGGTGGCCGCGCACCCGAGCTGGGCGGTGCTGGGGAAGTGCCTGCTCGTACTGGTCCCGCTCTGGTGGGCCTGGGTGGACGTGGTCATGGCGATGAACGCCGTGCACGAGACCAACCTCCAGCGCGTGTTCCTGCTGCTCACCGCGCTCGCCGTCTACGGCATGGCGGTGGCCGCCCCGCTCGCCCTGGCCGACCGGGAGGCGGCCCTGCTGTACTCCGGAAGCTATCTCGCCCTGCGCCTGCTGATCGGGGAGGCGATCCGCAAGGAGTGCGCCCTCTACACCATCCATCCCTACCGGGCCGGACTCGCCTTCGCCCTGGTCCTGTTCGCCTTCGCCTCCGTACCGGCGCCCTGGCGCGAGGTCTGCTGGGCCTGCGCCGTCGTCGCCGAGATCGCGGCGCCCGTCGTCCTCAGCGGCCATCTGCGCCAACTGGCCTTCGGCGTCAACCACCTGCCCGAACGCTTCGGCCTGTTCGTCATGATCGCCCTCGGCGAGAACGTCTTCGCCGTTGGCGCCGGAGCCACCCACGGCCCGCTCGCCCCGGCCGAACTGACCGCCCTCGTCCTCGCCTTCCTGGTCGGCTGCGCCCTGTGGTGGCTCTACTTCCACCTGGTGGCCTCGGCCGTCGCGCACGCCCTGCGCACCCATCCGACCCCGTCCGTCGTCGTCCGCGACGTGCTCAGCTACGGCCATCTGGTGCTGGTCGTCGGCCTGTTGCTGGTCTCCGTCGGCGCCACCCGCACCGTGCGTTCCCCGCTGCACACCCCGGACGGGCTGAGCGCCGCCCTGCTGCCGTCCGGCGCCGCCCTCTTCATGCTGGCGTTCTGCTACACCCGGCGCCGCATGTTCGGCGCCGCGTCCGCCACCCGGTTCTACGGCGGCATCGCCCTGCTGGCCCTCGCCCTGTCGGCCTGGCGGCTGCCCGGCGTGGCCACCCTCGCCGGTACGACCGTACTGCTCCTGCTGGTCAACGCCGCGGAGCACTGGCTGATCAGCTCCGGACGGCAGGTACCGCTGATCCTGCGCAACCGGGCGTTCGGGACGGTCTGACGACGACCTGACGTAGTAGGCCGACGGATCTGGGGCAGTGCCGGACACCCTCCCGGGGCGGCCACGGCGGGACGCGGAGCGTTCCTAGGTTCGCCGTATGGAACTTTCCGGCTCCCGCCTTTCCGGCACCGACGAGGAAGTGGAGGTGGCATGATGCCGTCGCGCGGCGCCCTACCGGGCCTGCTCTCCCTGTCGCTGGGCTACTTCAGCCTGGGGACGATCTCGCTGGCGGTCGTCGGCCTGAACGGTCCGATCGGCGACGACCTGCATGTCCAGCCGGCCACGGTGGGCATCCTGGTCACCGTCTTCGCGCTGACCTTCGCGGTCTGCGCGCCCACCGCCCCCATCCTGCTGCGCCGGTGGAACCGCAAGCGGGTGCTGCTCGTGGGCATCGGCCTGCTCACCGTCGGCGCGGCCCTCGGCGCCGTCGCGCCGAACTACGGCTTCCTCACCGTCACCCGGGTGCTCGGCGCGATGGGCGCCGCCGTCTTCGGTCCCGGCGCCTCGGCGGCCGGAGCGCTGATCGTGCCGGCCGAGCGCCGGCAGCGGGCGCTGGCCACGGTGTTCGGCGGCATGACGGCCGCCGCGGTGCTCGGCGTACCGCTCGCCTCGTTCCTCGGCGGCACACTGGGCTGGCGGCCGGCCCTGCTCGGGGTGGCCGCGCTGTCGGCGCTCGCCTTCGTCGCGGTGCTGCTGTTCGTCCCCGAGATCCCGTCCGGCGAACCGCCGACCGCCCGCGCCTACCGCGAGGCGATGCGCACGCCGGCCACCGCCGCCACGGTCACCACGACCCTGCTGTTCATGGCCGCCCAGTTCACCGTCTACGGCATCGCGGGCGCCTATCTGAAGGACCGCTTCGGCGCGTCCTCCGGGCTGATCTCGCTGACGCTGCTCGCCTTCGGCGTCATCGGGGTGGCGGGCAACGCCTGCGCGCCGCGGATCGCCGAGCGGCTGGGCGGCGGGCGCACGGTGAGCGTCGCGGTGCTCGGGCTCGCGCTGGGCTTCGCGCTGCTGCTGGTGGCTCCGCACTCCACGGCCGGGGTCGCCTTCTTCGCGTTCTGGGCGTTCTTCAGCCAGATGTACCAGGCGCCGCAGCAGGCCCGGCTGGTGGAGCTGGTGCCGCTGCAGCCGGGGCTGATCCTCGCGCTGAACGCCGCGGCGCTGTACCTGGGGATGAGCCTCGGCAGCTTCATCGGCAGCAGCCTGCTGCCGGACCTGGGCGCCGGGCCGATTCCGTGGGCGGCCCTGGGGGTGCTCGTGCTGGCGGGGCTTGCCCATCTGTCCTCGGTCCGGCAGGTCGCCTCGGCGGCGGCCGGTGCGGATCGGTCGGCGACCACTCCCGTGCGTACCGGTTAGGCGGCCGGTCGGTCGGTCGTCGTCTGCGGCGCCGTCGTGGCTGGTCGCGCAGTTCCCCGCGCCCCTTTCAGGGGCGCCATCCCTCAAGTCAGTTCAAGGAGAACCCATGAGCAGCCACCAGGTGAACTTCGTCCGGGAGTACATCGAGACCGTCTGGAACCAGGGGCGGACCGAGCTGGCCGACAAGTACCTGGCCGAGGACCTCATCCAGCACAACCCGAACCTGCCCGACGGGCGGGCCCCGCTGGTCGAGTTCGTGGACGGCTTCCACAAGCAGTTCCCGCGGGCCCGGTTCGAGATCCGGCGCGCGGCCGGTTCGGGAGACCTGGTCTTCCTGCACACCCGCTTCCGCGGCGACCCGGACGACCGCGGCATGGTCGTCGTGGAGGTCTTCCGGATCGACGAGGGACTGATCGTCGAGCACTGGGACGTCCGCGACGAGATCCCGGAGACCACCGTCAGCGGACACGAGGTCGTCTGACCGCCCCGTCCGCCGGCTCCCCTCTGCCGTCCGGGAGGCTCCGCGCCTCCCGGGCGGCAGTCGTTTTCCCAGCCCGAGATTCCCAGGATCCAGGAGACACCTGTGACACGACAGCAGCCAGACCGGCGGCCGGCCGCCGGGCTCACCCGGCGCGGACTCCTCGGCTCGGCGGCCGCCGCCGGGGCCGGCGCGGCCCTTCTCCCCACCCCCGCCGGTGCCGCGGAGAGAGCGGCCGGTGCCCCCGCCGCGGTCACCGTCGACGCGTCCGACGCCCGCTATCTCGATCTCACCTCGCGCGGCTACAACGCGAGATTCACCGCCGCCCCCGACTCCGTGCGGCTCGTGCACAGCACCGAACAGGTGGTGGCCGTCGTCCAGGAGGCCGTGCGCGACGGCAGACGCATCGGGGTGCGCGGCGGCGGGCACTGCCTCGACGGGCTCGTCGACGACCCGGACGTACGGATACTCGTCGACATGTCCGAGATGGACGCGGTCCGCCACGACCCCGCCCGCCGGGCCTTCCTCGTCGAGGGCGGCGCCACCCTCGGCCATGTCTACCGGACCCTCTACCTGGAGTGGGGGGTGGCGCTGCCGGGCGGCACCTGCCCGACCGTCGGCGTCGGCGGGCATGTCACCGGCGGCGGGTACGGCGCCATGTGCCGGCAGCACGGCGCGGTCGTGGACCACCTGTACGCCGTCGAGGTGGTGACCGTGGACGCGTCCGGCACCGCCCGCGCGGTGGTCGCCACCCGGGAGCCGGACGACCCGCACCGCGAGCTGTGGTGGGCGCACACCGGCGGGGGCGGCGGCACCTACGGCATCGTCACCCGCTACTGGTTCCGCTCCCCGGACGCCACCGGCACCGACCCGGCCGCCCTGCTGCCCCGGCCCCCGAAGACGCTCCTGAAGTCCACGGTCAGCATCAAGTGGAGCGACCTCACGGAAGCCGCCTTCACCGCCCTCGTCGCGGACCACGGCGCCTGGCACGCCCGCAACAGCGTGGCCGGCTCCGCCTACGACAGCCTGCACAGCGTGCTCATCCTCTACAACCGGGTGCAGGGCGCCGTGGTGCTCAACACCCAGATCGACGGGACCCTGCCGGACGCCGCCGCGCTCCTCGACGGGTACGTCACGGCGGTGGCCGGCGGCATCGGGGCGCCGTACACCGAGGTCCGCTCTTCCTGGCCCTGGATGAAGACCACCCTCAAGGACCCCTACGACACCGGCCTGTACAACCGCACCAAGTCCAAGGGCGCCTACCTGCGCAGGGGCTGGTCCGCCGGGCAGGCCGCGACGCTGTACGGGTACCTCTCCGACGCCGGTTACGACGGACACGCCGGGATCCTGCTCTACTCCTACGGCGGCAAGGTCAACACCGTCCCGTCCGCGACCACCGCGCTGGCCCAGCGGGACTCGGTCCTGAAGGCCAACTTCACCACGTACTGGCCGGACGCCGCCTCCGACGACCGGCACGTCACCTGGATGCGGAACCTCTACCGGGACCTGTACACCGCCACCGGCGGGGTGCCCGCGCCCGACGACACCAACGACGGTTCGTACATCAACTACCCGGACACCGACCTCGCCGACCCGGCCTGGAACACCTCGGGGGTGTCCTGGCAGAGCCTCTACTTCAAGGGCAACCTCCCGCGGTTGCAGGCCGTGAAAGCCAACTGGGACCCGCACAACGTCTTCCACCACCGGCTGTCCGTCACAGCGGACTGAGAGCTCGGTCGCACCGTGGCATGAACGAGCCCCCGCCTCGCTACGGTGAGGCGGGGGCTCGTCCGGTTCGGGATCAGCCGAAGCTGGCCGGGAAGGCCACCCCGGTCAGCGACTCGCTGAGTTCGCGCAGCCGGGCGCGGGACGCGTCGTCGTACGCCTGGGCGCCCGCGCGGGCCCGCGTCGAGCGGTTGAAGTAGACGCCCGTGACGTCGTCCAGCTTCGGGTCGGTGATCATCCGCAGCGTGTTGCGCATGCCGTCCGCGACCGTGCTCTGCGGGGTGAACAGGTTCACCACCATCTTGGTCGGCATGTACGACGCCGGGTGCAGCGCGTTGGCCGTCACCCCGGTGCCCGCCAGCCGTTCGGCCAGGTCGAAGGTGAGCGAGATCTGGGCGAGCTTGGCCTGGCAGTAGGCCTGCACCCCGTCCCAGTTGCGCTCCAGCATCACGTCCCGGAAGTTGATCGGGGCCTGGCCCGCGGAGCTGACGTTGATGATCCGGGCCGGTGCCGAGGCCACCAGCAGCGGGGCGAGCCGGCAGCTGAGGATGTAGGCCGCCAGGTAGTCGACCTGGAAGGTGAGCTCCAGCCCGTCCTGGCTCTCCTGGCGGGCCAGTTCGACCCCGATGCCCGCGTTGTTCACCAGCACGTCCAGCCGGTCGTGCGTGGTGAGGATCCGCTCGGCGAGTTTGCCGATGTCCTCCAGGGAGGAGAAGTCGGCCAGTTCGTAGCTGAGCCGGCCGGTGGCGCCGGCCGCGCGCAGCTCGGCCAGCAGGTCCGCGCCCTTGGCCGCGCTGCGGCCGTGCAGGATCAGCGACGCGCCCTGCGCGGCGAGTTCACGGGCGACCGCGCGGCCGAGACCGTCGGTGGCGCCGGTGATGAGGATGGTCTGCTCGGGAACGGCCTTCATGTGGGGAACTCTCCTGTCAGGCGTACGTTGCCAGTTCTTCGGTGGACTGGTCGGTGTATCCCTGGCTGACCTCCACCACGATGCCGTCCGGGTCGGACACCCACACCGTCTTCCAGCCGGGGATGAACTCGTCGAAGGCCAGCGGTCCGAGCGTCGGCTCCAGTTCGCCCCCGGCGGCGGCGAGGAACGCGTCCACGTCGTCGACCTGGAAGGCGAGGTGCCGGGCGGTGCCGGGGCTGGCCGGGCCGTCCTTCGCGGCCGGGAAGAGCGGGTCCGCGTCGGTCGCGAACAGCTCCAGGTACACGGGGCCGTTGCGCAGGAACACCACGCGGGCGCCGTCGGCCTCCACCACCCGGGCCCGGCGGAAGCCGAAGTGCCGGCTGTAGAAGTCCTCGGTGGCCTTCTGGTCACGGCAGTTGAGGCCCACGTGCGCCCAGCGCAGGCCGTTCGGGGCGGCGGTCGTCATGGCCGTCACTTCCCGGTGACCGGGGCGAACGGCACGGTGTCGTGCACGTTCGTCATGTACGTGATCAGCCCGCCCCGGACCCGGAAGTAGTTGCACACCACGGCCTCGACCGTGATGCCGTCCGGGGTGCGGGCGGTGATGTCGGAGACCACCGCGGCCTGCTCGCCGTCCACCACGACCAGGCGCGGGACGTTGGCGAAGGAGGCGTACATCTGAGGGAAGCCCTTCATCATCTCGCGGAGCGTCTCGCGTCCCTCGACATGCCCGGCCAGCTGCTCGTCCATGGTCTGGTCGATCGCGAACAGGTCGCACCAGGCGTCCCAGTCGCCCTCGTTGGCCAGCCGGTAGTACGTGTCGACCACTTCTCGGGTGCTCATGCGCCCGTCCTTTCCTGCATGCCTGTGATGGGGGTCAGGGGAGGGGCACGCCCAGCTGGCGCATCAGGCCCGTGGTGTCGGCCTGCACCCAGCGCTCGACGACCTTGCCGTCCTCCAGGCGGTAGACCTCCAGGCTGGTCCAGGACACCTCCCTGCCGGTCGGCTCCTGGCCGAAGAACGGCGCGATGTGCCGGCCGTGGAACGTGATGTGCATGATCACCCGGTCGGGGGCGGCCGGGTACAGGGCGTCGAGGTGCACCTTCATGTCCAGCGCGTCGTGCGCGCCCTTGATGATCACCTTGAGCTCGTCGAGGCTCTCGACGCTCCAGGCCGGGTTGTTGTCCTTGAAGGTGGGCCCGAACAGCTCG
The DNA here is from genome assembly GCF_014645815.1 of Streptomyces fuscichromogenes. Classification (GTDB taxonomy): domain Bacteria; phylum Actinomycetota; class Actinomycetes; order Streptomycetales; family Streptomycetaceae; genus Streptomyces; species Streptomyces fuscichromogenes. The sequence continues at coordinate 184,934 of NZ_BMML01000009.1, forward strand.
TCGAGGTCGTCGTAGCGGCGCTCGTTGACCGCGTCGCTGACCTGCCGGACCACGGTGTAGTTCAGGTCGTCCGAGGAGAGCTGGGCGCGCAGGCCGAACAGGTCGTCCTGGGCCCAGCGCTCGGCGAACAGGCCGTTCTCGGCCCGCCAGATCTCGGTCGTGGACCACTCGACCTTACGGCCGGTGGCCGGGAAGCCGAGCACGTCGCCGAGGTGGGTGCCGGTGAGCTTCACCCGGGTGACGATCCGGTCCTCGCCGAGCGGCACCCCCTCCTCCAGCTCGCCCTTGAGGTCGAGCGACTCGTGGGCGCCGCGCACCGCCTCCAGGTAGGAGTCGATGCCGGTGATGTCGAAGCCGGGGTGGTGGTCGGTGAAGTCCGGGCTGAGCACGGCGCGGACCCCCTGGAGGTCGCCGGCGTTCAGCGCGTCCAGGAAGCGCCCGTAGAGCTTCTGGATCTCCTGCTGGTCACGGGTGGACATGGTGCATCCCCTCGGTCGGTCGGGCGGCGGACGGAAGCGGCTGGGAGCTGCCGAGGGCGAACGCCGCCGCGCGCTCGCCGATCATCACGCTGGGTGCGTGGGTGTTGCCGGCCACGATGGACGGCATGACGGAGGCGTCGGCGACCCTGAGGCCCTGGATGCCGTGGACGCGCAGCTCGGGGTCGGTGACCGCGTCCGGGCCCGTGCCCATCCGGCAGGTGCCGGCCGGGTGCCACAGGGTGGTGGCGTTGGCGGCGACGTAGTCGCGCAGCTCGGCGGGGCCCGACACGTCCTTGCCGGGGCCCAGTTCGTCGCCGCGGAAGGCGTCGAGGGCGCGGGTGGCGGCGAGTTCGCGGGCCAGTTCGACCCCGTACACCAGCACGTCCAGGTCGGCGGCCGAGGTGAGGTAGCCGGCGCTGATCACCGCGTTGGACTCGGGGTCGGCGTCGCGCAGCCGGACCCGGCCCCGGCTGTGCGGGAGCACGGCGATCGGCGCGAAGGTGAGGCCGGGTCCCTCCCACTGCCCGTCCGGCGCGCCGGCGGGCAGGAACTTGACCGGGCCGAAGGTGAACTGCAGGTCGGGCGGGCCGTCCGGGTCGGCGGCCGGGGTGTGGGTGAACAGCCCGGCCTCGGAGAGCAGCGCGCCGGGCGGGTGCTCCTGGAGGGACTGGTAGCAGACCGGGGTGAAGAGGTGGTCCTGGAGCCCGGCGCCCACGCCCGGCAGGTCGCGCACGCAGTGGATGCCGTGCGCCCTGAGGTGGTCGGCCGGGCCGATCCCGGACAGCATCAGGAGCTTCGGCGTCTCGAACGCGCCCGCGGAGACGATGACTTCGCGGTCGGCGCGGATGCGGGCGGGGGCGCCGCCCTGGACGTACTCGACGCCGGTGACCCGGTCCCCGTCGAGCAGCAGCCGGGTGGTCCGGGCGCCGGTCAGCACGGTCAGGTTGGGGCGGTCCAGGGCCGGGCGCAGATAGGCGTCGGCGGCGCTGCACCGCCCGCCCGCGTCGTCGCGGTTGGTCTGGTAGAGGAAACCGAACCCGTCCTGCCGGGCGCCGTTGTAGTCGCCGTCGCTCGCCGCGTCGTGGCCGAGTTCACCGGCCGCCGCCACGAAGGCGGACGCCAGCGGGGACGGGTGGTCCAACTGCCGTACCCGGACCGGGCCGTCGGCACCGCGCAGCTCGGAGCCGCCGCCGGAGTAGCTCTCGGCGCGCCGGAAGTAGGGCAGGACCTCGTCGTACGACCAGCCGCTCGCGCCCTCGGTGACCCAGCGGTCGTAGTCGTGGCGGCTGCCGCGCACCCACATCAGGGCGTTGACGGAACTGCACCCGCCGAGGACCTTGCCGCGGGCCACCGGGATCCGGCGGCCGGCCATGCCGGCCTCGGGTTCGGTCTCGTAGCCCCAGTCGATCTCGCCGCGCCAGTCGGCGGTGAGCAGGGAGAGGACCGAGGCGGCGTCGGCGTGGTGGATCTCGGGACGTTCGTCCGGGCCGCCGGCCTCCAGCAGGATCACGGTCACGGACGGGTCCGCGCTGAGCCGGGCGGCGACGGCGCAGCCGGCGGAACCCGCGCCGACCACCACGTAGTCGGCGCCCTGTGGCACCGGGGAAGTCGGATTCGACGGCATGTCAGCCTCCAAACGGTGACGGGGTCAGAGGGCGGCCGGCTCGCCGACCTGGTAGTCGACGATCACCGGGGCGGCGCCCGGCGCGGGGCGTTCGAGCCGCCACTGCTGGTTGATCCGGAACGAGGACACGGAGCCGTCGGCGGTCGACTTGGCCGTCCACACGACGGTCAGGTCGATACCGGTCCGGGTGCCGTCCTCCTGGTGGACGAGCTTCTCCACGGTGTGGTCCTGCTCGCTGTAGGCCTCGCCGACGGCCGCGTACCAGTCGACGAAGTCCGCGTGGCTGTGCAGGGTGCGCTCCGGGAAGGCCATCTCCAGGCCCTCGTCGGCGACGAGGGGCAACAGCTCCGCGACCGGGGCGTGCACGTTGAGCAGGCCGAACCAGCGCTGCACGAACTCCTCGATCTCCCGGTCGGAGCCGGTCTGTTCGGTGGACATGGGTGTCTCCGCTCATCGGGGTCCCGCCCCCGGGAACCGGGAGCGATACGCGTCCGATGACCCCACACCCCGGCCGCCCCGCGCGTCCCCGCGCCCGAACCCCGGGCGCACTGTGCGAAGTCGCTGTTCAGGCTCGGGCAACTCGCCCGCCGGGACGGCCGTACCGTCCGGTAGCGATGCTCCCGCAGGCCTTGGCCACAACATGCCGTAGTGCATTCGGCCACTTGGGCATGTGCCGTGAGCACGGGCGGCGGCGATGGTCCGGACGAAGTGCCCCGCCGTAGACAGGAATCCGCCACTTGGCACCGTCCCGCCGATCCGGGAGGAATCCCATGAGCAGGCGCATCCTCGTCGTCCTGTCCGAACACGGTTACTGGGGCGAGGAGTTGATAGGCCCCCTGGAGACCTTCGACCAGGCCGGCTACCACGTCACCTTCGCCACCCCCACCGGCAAGCGGCCCAACGCGCTGCCGCCGAGCATGGACCCGGAGTACGTCGACCCGCCGCTCGGCCGGTCCGTCACCACGCCCGAGATGGCGGCCAAGGTGCGGGCCGTCGAGGAGTCGGACCGGCTCGACAACCCCCTCGACCTGGCGTCCTGGCTGCCCGACCGGCCCTACCGCTCCCGGCCGTACTTCCTGCGCGACTGGGAGGCCTACCACAGCCGCCTGGAGCAGATCCGCCGGCAGATCGCCGACCGCTACGACGCCCTGCTGATCGTCGGCGGCAGCGGACCCATCGTCGACCTCGCCAACAACTGGCGGGTGCACGACCTGATCCTGGCCTTCCGCGCCCTGGACCGGCCGATCGCCGCCGAGTGCTACGGCGTCGCCTGCCTGGCCTTCGCCCGCGAGCAGGAGACCCGCGAGTCCATCATCCGCGGCAAGCACGTCACCGGGCACTGCATCGAGTACGACTACAAGGACGGCACCGGCTTCCTCGGCACCGACTTCGTGATGGGCCCGCCGCCGTACCCGCTGGAGTACATCCTGCGCGACGCCACCGCGCCCGGCGGCGCCTACCACGGCAACTTCGGCAAGGAGACCTCGGTCATCGTCGACTACCCGTTCATCACGGGCCGTTCGACCCCGGACTCCTACCTGACCGGCCAGAAGACCGTCGAGGTCCTCGAACAGGGCCTGCGCCAGTGGGGGTTCAGGACCTCCTGACGTCCTGACATCCGTCCCGCGAAAGGTCCGAGAGGTGACCAGCATGGACAGCAGGCCCGCGCGCGTCGCGCTCCTGGAGCAACTGGAGGCCGAAGGCGTCCGGTACATGTTCGGCAACCCCGGCACGGTCGAGCAGGGGTTCCTCGACGAACTGCGCTCCTTCCCCTCGATCCAGTACATCCTGGCCCTGCAGGAGGCCACGGCCGTCGGCATGGCGGACGGCCACGCCCGCGCCACCCGCACCCCGGCGGTCCTGCAACTCCACTCCGGGGTAGGCCTCGGCAACGGCATCGGCATGCTCTACCAGGCCATGCGCGGCCATGCCCCGATCGTCACCCTGGTCGGCGAGGCCGGGCTGCGGTACGCCGGACTCGACGCCCAGATGGCGGCCGACCTGGTCGGCATGGCGCGGCCGGTCACCAAGTGGGCGACCCGGGTGCTCGACCCCGACTCCACGCTGCGGGTGCTGCGCCGCGCCTTCAAGGTGGCCGGGACCCCGCCGTACGGGCCGGTCCTGGTGGTGCTGCCGGCCGACGTGATGGACGCCGGCACCCGGGAGCCCGTCGTCCCGGTCTGCTACCCGGACACCCGCAGCCGGCCCGCCCCGGACACCGTCGCGCGGGCCGCCGCCCTGCTCGCCGGGGCCCGCCGCCCGCTGATCGTGGCCGGCGACGGCGTGCACTTCGCGGGTGCCCAGCCCGAACTGGCGCGGCTCGCCGAGGTGTGGGGCGCCGACGTGTACGGCGCCGACTGGGCGGAGGTCAACCTCTCCGTGCAACACCCGGCCTACGCGGGCCAGTTGGGGCACATGTTCGGCGAGCAGAGCCGCCGTATCACCGGCGCGGCCGACGGTGTCCTGATCGTCGGCACCTATGCGCTGCCCGAGGTGTTCCCGGCCCTGTACGACGTCTTCGCCGAGGGCACCCCGGTGGTCCACGTGGACCTGGACACCGACGCCATCGCCAAGAACTTCCCCGTGGACCTCGGCATCGTGGCCGACCCGAAGGCCACCCTCGGGCTGCTCGCCGACGCGCTGCGCGGGGAGCTGGGCGAGGAGCGGCGCACCGAGGCGGCCGAGCGGCTGCGGGTACGGGCCGCCGAGCGGGCCGACGCCCTGGCCGGCGCCCGGGAGCGGGACCTGGCCGGGAGCGAGGCACAGGCCCTGCCCACCACCGCCTTCGCCAGGGAACTCGCACGACAGCTCCCCTCCGACGCCCTGCTGTTCGACGAGGCGCTGACCGCGTCCCCGGAGCTCTTCCGCCACCTGCCGCCCACCGTGCCCGGCCAGTGGATGCAGACCCGGGGCGGCTCCCTGGGCGTCGGCATCCCCGGCGCGCTCGGCGCCCAGCTCGCCCACCCCGACCGCACGGTGGTCGCCTTCACCGGCGACGGCGGCTCCATGTACACCTTCCAGGCCCTGTGGACGGCCGTCCGCCACGGCCTGTCCACCAAGTTCGTGATCTGCAACAACGGCAGCTACCGGCTGCTGGAGGACAACATCGAGGAGTACTGGCGGGAGACGGGCATACCGGCTCACGAACAGCCCGGCATGTTCGACCTGTCCCACCCGCCCATCGACTTCACGGGCCTCGCCCGCTCCCTCGGGGTGGCCGCCGTGCGCGTGGAGAAGCCCGGTCAGGCCGAGGACGCGGTGACGCAGGCCCTCGCCCACCACGGGCCGTTCCTCGTCGACCTGGTGACGGCAAAGGGAAAGGGGTGACCGCCGTGCGACTGTCCGGCCACAAGATCGCCGTCCTGATGGAGAGCGACTTCTACGAGCCCGAGATCCTCTACTACCGCTACCGCTTCCCCGAGGAGGGCGCCGAGGTCCACTTCCTGACCCGGCTCTGGGGCAACGAGGCCATGACCTTCCAGGGGCACGAGCACCGCATGCCCTTCGACGTCAACGAGTCCTTCGAGGACCTCGACGAGTTCGCGCTGAAGGAGTACTCGGCGGTGATCGTCCCCTCCGGGATGGTCTCCGACCGCCTGCGCTACACCGACGACCCCCAGGAGCTGCCGCCCGCCGCGCGGTTCCTGCGCCGCGCGTTCGCCGACCCGGCGATCGTCAAGGGCATCATCTGCCACGGCATGTGGCTCGCCGCGCCGATTCCGGGCCTGATGCGCGGACGGCGCGCGGTGGTGCACAACAACCTGCTGGGCGACCTGCGCAACATGGGCGGCGAGTACGTCGACCAGGACGTCGTCGTCCACGACGACCTGGTCACCGGCCGCACCGGCAATCACTGCCACGTGTTCGCCCGCACCATCATCGACCTGCTCGCCGACCGTCAGCCCGCCCAGCCCGCCCAGGCCGCCCAGCCCGACCAGCCCGCCCAGGCCGTTCCGGCCGGGCAGGGCTGACGGGACGCGAACGGGGAGAGGAGCGATCCCATGACACCGGTGACCGGGCGCATCCCCGTCCTGGACGTCCGCCCCCGGGTGCGGGACGGGGAACTGCCCGCCAAGGCCGTGACCGGCGAGCACCTCGACATCACCGCCACCGTCTTCCGCGAGGGCCACGGCGTGGTCGCCGCGGACGTGGTCCTGCGCGGCCCCGAGGGCGCCCCCGCACAGCGGGTGCCGATGACCCTCGTCGATCCGGACGCCGACCGCTGGAGCGCCACCGTGATCCCCGGCACCGAGGGCCTGTGGACCTTCCGGGTGGAGGCCTGGGCCGACCCGCTGGCCACCTGGAGACAGGACGCCGCTCTGAAGATAGAGGCCGGCGTCGACACCGAGCTCACCCTGCGCGAGGGCGCGCTGCTGCACGAACGGGCGGCGCACGGCGAGAACGACATCACCGACCGGTACCGGCGCGAGGACGTCCGGGCCGCGACGGCCGCGCTCCGCGACCCGCTGAGCCCGCCCTCGGCCCGGCTGGCGGCCGTCACCAACCCCCGGGTGACGGCCGCCCTGGGCCGCTACGCGCTGCGCGAACTGGTCACCTCCTCCCGGCCGCTGGCGCTGCGCGTGGAACGGCGGCGCGCCCTGGTCGGCTCCTGGTACGAGCTGTTCCCGCGCTCGGAGGGGGCCGTCGTGGAGTCGGGCGCGCCGCCGGTGGGCGGCACCCTGCGGACCGCCGCCGGACGGCTGCCCGCGGTGGCGGCGATGGGCTTCGACGTGGTGTACCTGCCGCCCGTCCACCCCATCGGCGCCACCCACCGCAAGGGCCCCGACAACGCTCTCGTCGCGGGCCCGGACGATGTCGGCTCGCCGTGGGCGATCGGCTCCTGGCAGGGCGGCCACGACACCGTGCACCCCGGCCTCGGCACCCTGGACGACTTCCGGTACTTCGTCGGCACCGCCCGCGGCCTCGGCCTGGAGGTGGCGATCGACTTCGCCCTGCAGTGCTCCCCGGACCACCCCTGGGTGACCGGGCACCCCGAGTGGTTCCACCACCGGGTGGACGGCACGGTCGCCTACGCCGAGAACCCGCCGAAGACCTACGAGGACATCCACCCCCTCGACTTCGACACGGACTTCGAGGGCCTGTACGCCGAGGCGCTGCGCGTCCTGCGGCACTGGATGGCGCAGGGCGTGCGGATCTTCCGCGTCGACAACCCGCACACCAAGCCCGTGCACTTCTGGGAGCGGCTGATCTCCGAGGTCAACGCCACCGACCCGGACGTGGTGTTCCTCGCCGAGGCGTTCACCCGGCGGGCCATGGTGCACGCCCTGGCCCAGGCCGGCTTCCAGCAGTCGTACACCTACTTCACCTGGAAGAACACCAAGCGGGAGCTGACCGAGTACCTGCCCGAACTCACCCGGGACAGCGCCGACTTCCTGCGGCCCAACCTGTTCGTGAACACCCCGGACATCCTGCACGCCTACCTCCAGCACGGTGGCCGGCCCGCCTTCGAGGTCAGGGCCGTGCTGGCGGCGACCGCCGCGCCCAGCTGGGGGGTGTACGCCGGGTACGAGCTGTGCGAGAACACCCCGCTGACCGAGGGCACCGAGGACTACCTCGACTCCGAGAAGTACCAGCTGCGGCCCCGGGACTGGGCCCGCGCCGAGGCCGAGGGGCGGACCATCGCCCCGCTGATCACCCTGCTCAACCGGCTCCGCCGGACCCGTCCGGCCCTCCAGGAACTGCGCAACCTGCGGCTCCAGCACACCGACAACGACCAGGTCCTCGCCTACTCCAAACACCTGGAGCTGCCCCAGGGCGGCACCGACGTGGTGCTGGTCGTCGTCAACCTCGATCCGCACCGGGCCCAGGAGGCCACCGTGACCTGCGACCTGGCGGCCCTCGGGCTGCCCGGCGACGGCACGCTCAAGCTCCGCGACGAACTCACCGGAGCCGCCTACGCCTGGGGCGAGTCCACCTATGTGCGCCTCGACCCGGCCCACCAGGTCGCGCACGTACTGACGACCGAGGAGGCGTCATGAGGACGGAGACAGGGACGGAGACAGGGACAGGGACAAGGACGGAGACGAGGACGGCGCTTCTGCGGCCGCTGCTGCCCGCGCTCGGGCCGTGGCTGACCGGCCGGCGCTGGTTCGACACGCGCTACGCCGGGGCCCCGCTCACCGCCGAGGCGGCGTCGGTGGTCGGCGACGAACCCCCGCTGCTGCTGCACGCCGTGGTCGCCGCGGACGGCGCCGCCGGACCGCTGCGCTGCCAGCTCCTGCTGGGCCTGCGCCCGGAGCTGCCGGCCCGACTGGCACCCGCCGCGATCGCCACCGTGCCGGCCGGCCCCTGGCAGGGCTGGCGGGTCTACGACGCGCTCGCCGACGGCACCCTGCTCGCCCTGCTGCTGCGCACCCTGGCGGGCGGCGGTGCCGAGCACGGACCGCGCCTCGAACGCAGCTCCCGCTATCCGCTGCCCGTCGGCCTGGTGCCCCGGCCGCTCCAGGTGGAGCAGAGCAACACCTCCGTGGCCTACGGCGACCGGATCCTGCTGAAGATCTTCCGCCGCCCGGAGCCGGGACCGCACACCGAGGTCGAGGCGCTGCGGGCGCTCACCGGCCAGGACTGCACCCGCACACCGCACCTCTACGGGGCGGTGCACAGCGACGCCCCCGGCGCGGAGGGCCTGGTGCTCGGCCTCGTCGAGGAGTTCCTGCCGGACGCGCGGGACGGCTGGGAGGAGGCGCTGCGGCAGGCGACCGACTCCGTGGCCGGCCGCGGCTTCGCCGGCGGGGGCTTCACCGGGGACGCGTTCAGCCTGGGCGAGGCCGTCGCCGACGTGCACGGCGCGCTGGGCGAGGCGTTCGGGCGGACCCGGCTGACCGTGGCGGACGTGGCCGAGGAGGCGGCACGGATGACCATGCGGCTCAAGGAGGCCGCCGAGGAGGTGCCGGCCCTGGCCCGGTACACCGCACGGCTCGGCGCCCTCTTCGACGACTGCGCCCGGGTGGCCGGCCGCGGCTGCCCGCTGTTCGTCCAGCGCACCCACGGCGACCTGCACCTGGGCCAGGCGCTGCGCGCCCACGACGGCTGGCGGATCGTGGACTTCGAGGGCGAGCCGGCCCGGTCGGCCGCCGAACGCGCCCGTCCGCAGCCGGTGCTGCGCGACGTGGCCGGCATGCTGCGCTCCTTCGACTACGCGGCCCGCACGGGGCTCGCCACCGTCGGGACGGCCGAGGCCTCACCGGCGGTCCGGCTGCGCGAACGCCGGCGCGCGTCCGCGTGGGCGGCCCGCAACCGGCGGGCGTTCATCGCCGGGTACGCGGCCGCCGGCCACGAGGACCCGGACTGCCACCCCGTGCTGCTCCGCGCCTTCGAGGCGGACAAGGCCGTCTACGAGGCCGTCTACGAATCCCGTCTACGCCCCGATCACCTACCGATCCCCCTCACCGCAATCCACCGTCTGGCCGCACCGGCCCATTGACGGCGACGGCCCGACAACTGGGCGACGGGGCCGGGAAATCCTTGTTCTGCGGAGTTTCTTTTCTCTTTGTCGTGCGGTTGTCGCGGTGGTTCCGGGAGGGGAATTCGGGTGGGCCGGGGAACGGGGCGGACCGGGTCAGGGGCGGCCCTGCTCGGTGAAGGTCGAGCTCGGGTCGCGGTTCGGGGCCAGGCCGGCCGACGACAGCGCATGGTCGTACGCCTGGAGCGCCGCGGTGCTGTTGCCCTGGCGGCGCCACAGGTCGCCGAGGTAACGCCAGTTGAGCGCGGTCTGGTGGGACGGCGGGAACTGGCGCAGCTGCCGGGTGGCGGCCTGGAGGCACTGGGCCGCCTGCTCGTGGTCGCCGCGCAGCAGATGGATCTCGGCGAGCGTGGCGCGCGCGCCGACCGCCTGGATGCGGGACTCCGGCCCGGTGAGGCCGAGGGCCCGCTCCGCGTGGGCGGCGGCCTCGTCCCAGTTGCCGAGCATCGCGTCCGCGTCGGCCAGCCCGATCTCGCACTGGGCGAGCTCCGGCGCGTTGCCCACCTCGGCCAGCAACTGCTGGGCCTCCTCCAGCAGTTGCTTGGCACGCGCCGGTTCGGGCTGGTCGACCTGGAGGAGCAGCGAACCGCAGTTCATCTTGAGCATGGCGAGATGGCGGATGTTGTCGTCCTCGGACATCAGCGCCAGTGCCCGCTCCACCAGCGCCAGTGCCTCGTTCAGCTGGCCGCGGGAGCGGGCCACCAGCCCGGCGTTCCAGAAGACGGCCCCCCGCGCGGCTCGTGCCCCCTGCCGCTCGGCGGAGTCGAGGAGCCGGACGCCGAGCAGCTGGGCCCGGGTGAGGTCGCCCCTCATGTGGTACGACGCCATGAGCGTGGCGCCGAGCTGGACGTGGTCGGCCGTGACGTCCAGGCCGAGGGCGTCCAGCCGGGACATGGCCCGCTCGGCGATCTCGATGCTCGTCGTGATGTCGCCGGCGTTGCGGTAGCAGCGGCTCAGGGCGACCGACACCGTGCACCAGTCGGCGGAACCGGGAGGCAGGTCGGGGTCGCGCTGGAGGTCTTCGAGGATGGCGATGGCGGCCTCGATCCGGTCCAGCTTCTCCAGGGCGGAAGCCTGCGCGATGCGCGCGCGCCGGGTCATCGACGGGTCCAGCAGGGACGGCCGCGCCAGCAGGTCGCTCAGCGTCTGGAGCGCCTCGCCGTTGCTGCCGTTGCGCAGGGCCATCTCGCCGAAGGCCAGCCGCAGCCGGGTCTCCTCCAGCTCGTGGTCGTCGCGTCCGGTGCGCAGGTACTCCGCGGAACACCCCAGGCGCTCGGCGAGCGAGGCGAGCACCGAGTCCGACGGCGCGCCGCGCTTACCCGACTCGATCAAGGAGATGTAGCTCGCCGAAATATCATCGGACGCGAGATCCTGCTGCTTGAGTCCACGTTTGCCGCGCAACACCCTGATGCGCTCGCCCAGTCCTGCGGCCGTCGCGTTGCCGAGTGGATCCATGCGAACTCCTCGGTGCAGTACTTGACTATCGGGATGACAGATCGATGTTACCAGTAAGTTGATGTCTACCCAATGGGCCTCCGGTGATCTTTTAGCGGCCTTCTACCGCATTCTGCAGCCGATTTCCCTGATCAAATTGAGGGAAGCCTTATGTGGTGTGCGATATTCCGTTTGTTTATGACTAATTTTGCAAGAACCTGCTTGACTGCATTAGTCATTCAGAGTTGACTGTAATCGTCAAGGCGCACACTTATATTGTTCAGGGGAGGGGATTTTCGTGAGCAATAAAATAATCGCGCTCTTTGCAATCGTCGTCCTGATCAGTGGTCTGGTGTCGGGGGGACTGTGGCTGAGCGATTCCGGTCCGGGTGACCTCCGGCAGCACGAAAGCCTGCCCGCGGGCGTCGGCGGGACCGGTGGTTGCTGCTGATCACACACGCGCGTCGCACGGGACCGGGTCCGGTCCGACGGTCGCCCTTCGGCCGTCAGTCCGGACCCGGTCCCTCGTCGTGCGGAAAGGCGGAGCCGGGCGGGAAATGGCAGGAGACGGTGTGGTCGATGCCCGGCCCGGCCGCCCGCCCCCGCGGTACCTCCGCCGCGCAGCGCCGCCGCTGCGCGGCCGAGAGCAGGGCCTGGACGGGACAGCGGGCCCGGAACCCGCACCCGGCCCCGGAGCCCGCGCGCGGGTCCGGCCCGGGGTCGGCGGGCAGCACGGTCCGGCGCCGGGCCCGCTCCGCGACCGGGTCCGGCAGCGGCACGGCCGAGAGCAGGGCCCGGGTGTAGGGGTGGCGCGGCCGCCCGTACACCTCGGCCACGCCGCCCGTCTCCACCGTCCGGCCCGCGTACATGACCGCCACCCGGTCGGCGAGCTGCCGGACCACCGCGAGGTCGTGCGAGACCAGCAGGTACGCCGGGCCCAGCTCCCGCTTCAGCCGCAGCAGCAGGTCCAGGATCCCGGCCTGCACCGACACGTCCAGCGCGGACACCGGCTCGTCGAGCAGCAGCAGCGCGGGGCCGACCGCCAGGGCGCGGGCGATGGCGACGCGCTGCCGCTGCCCGCCGGAGAACTGGTGCGGATAGCCGTCCGCGTCCGCCGGACGCAGCCCCACCTGGGACAGCAGCCGCGGCACCCGCGCCGCCACGACGGCCGGCGGCACCCGGGCGGCGTGCAGCGGCTCGGCGACGATGTCACCCACCGGCATCCGCGGATCGAGGCTGGACGCCGGGTCCTGCGGCACCAGCTGCACCGCCGTGCGCAGCTCGCGCGCCGCCCGGCGGGACAGCAGCGCGGTGTCCTGCCCGAGGATCTCCACCCGCCCGGCCTGCGGAGCCGTCAGCGCGGCGATCTCCCGCAGCGTCGTGCTCTTCCCGGCCCCCGACTCCCCGACGAGCGCCAGCGTCTGCCCGCGCCGCACCTCCAGATCGACACCCTCGACGGCCCGCACGACGGGGGCACGGCGACGCCGGAACCCCGCGACCGAGTACGACCGGCCGAGCCCGGAGACCGACAGCACGATGTCGCAGGCTGCGACTGCGGGGGTGGCGGGGGTGCCCGGGGTGCTGGGGGTGTTGGGGGTGGCGGGGGTTCTGGGGGTGCCCGGGGTGCTGGGGGCGTCGGGGATGCTGGGGGCGGCGGGAGTTCTGGGGGTGCCGGGGGTGCCGGGGGCGGCGCTTCGGGGTGCGCCGGGGGCTCCGGCTCGGGGTGTGTCCCCGGCCATGTCCCCGGCCATGTCCCCGGCCATGTCCCCGGCCATGTCCCCGGCCGTGTCCCCGGCCGTGTGCTCGGCCGTGTTCGGGGACGGTTCGGCCGGGCGGTCGGCGTGCGCCGGGGTGTCGATGGCCCGGTGCCACGGTCCAGGCGCGGCGGCCGGGGCGGCCGGAGCCGCCGGGGCGGGTTCGGCGGCGCTCGCGCTCGTGCTCGTGCCGTCCGGTGCGGGCGTCGGGCGGGCGTGCGTGCCGCCGACCGGGTGGGCAGTCGGACCGGCGGCCGTGGCCGTCCGGTCCGGGGTACCCGGCGGTGCCCCGAACAGCTCGGCCGCGGTCCGGTGTCGGGCCTCCCGGATCCGCCGGCAGGCCGCCTCGTGGACGTCGGTCGCGGTGGGGGCGGCCCGGGACGGGCTGTCCACTTCCGTGAGCGGGGGCTCGGCCGTACCGCACTCCGGCTCCGCCAGCGGGCAGCGCGGGGCGAAGGGGCAGCCGGGGCCGGTGCCGCCCGGGGCGGGGGCGGTGCCCGGGACCGGTGTGGGCGGGAACCGGGCGTCGAGGCGGGGCACGGCGCCGACCAGGCCGAGGGTGTACGGCATCCGGGGCCGGCACAGCACCGCCTCCACCGGACCCGTCTCCACCACCCGCCCGGCGTACAGCACCGCGACCCGGTCCGCGGCGCCCGCGACCACGCCGAGGTCGTGGGTGACGAGGAGCAGCGCCGCTCCCGTCTCCCGCCGGGCGGCCCCGAGCGCCGCCAGCACCTGCGCCTGTACGGTCACGTCGAGCGCGCTGGTCGGCTCGTCCGCGACCAGGACCGAGGGCCGGTTCGCCACCGCCATCGCGATCATGGCCCGCTGGAGCATTCCGCCGGACAGCTGGTGGGGCAGGGCGCGCGCCGCTCGTGACGGCTGCGGCACCCCGACGAGGTCCAGCAGCTCCACGGCCCGCCGCAGCGCCGTCCCCCGGCGCGGGCGCGGGCGTTCGTGGATGCGCAGGGCCTCCGCGATCTGGTCGCCGACGCGCAGCACCGGGGTGAAGGCGTGCAGCGGATCCTGGAAGACCATGGCGATCCGGCGCCCGCGGAGGCCGGCCAGCTCCCGCTCCGGCCGCCCCAGCAGCTCCTCGCCCAGCAGCCGCACCGAACCGCCCACCCGGGCACCGGGCGGTGCCAGCCCGAGCAGGGACAGCGCGGTCAGCGACTTGCCCGCACCGGACTCGCCGACCAGGCCCAGTACCTCGCCGGGGCGCAGTACGAGGTCCACGCCGCGCACCACGGGCACCGGCGGCCGCCGCCCGCCCCCGAAGGCGACCGTCAGCCCGCGCACCTCCAGGGCCGGGGCCGCCGATTCGCCCGCCGCCAGGTCCGCGCTCATCAGGCGAGCCCCGAGACGACACCGCGGGGCGGACCGGCGGGCCGTACCGTCGTGGGGTCCAGGGCGTCGCGCAGGGCGTTGCCGAGAAGGCTGACGGCCAGCACGAACGCGGTCAGCAGACCCGCCGGGAAGAAGAACATCCACGGGTACACCAGGGCCACGTCCGACCCGTCCGCGATCAGCGTGCCCAGGGAGACGTCGGGCGGCTGCACGCCGAAGCCGAAGTAGGACAGACCCGCCTCGCTGACCACCGCCCCGGCCACCGTGACCGTGGCGTCGGTGATCAGGAACGAGGCCAGGTGCGGCAGCACGTGCCGCCAGATGATCCGCACCGGCCCGACCCCCATCAGCTGTGCCATCACCACGAACTGACGCTCCTTCAGCGACCGGGTCATGCCGCGCACCGCCCGCGCGGTGACCATCCAGCCCAGCAGGGCGAGCGGTCCGGCCAGCGCGAGCCAGCCCCACCGCCGCAGCCGCGGGGCGAGCACCACCAGGACCAGGAAGCCGGGAAGGACCAGCAGCAGGTCCGCGACGAACATCAGCAACCGGTCCGTCCAGCCGCCGAAGTACCCGGCGCAGGCGCCCACCGCCGCCGCGAGACCGGTGGCGACCGCGGCCACCAGCACCCCGATCAGCAGCGACTTCCGCAGCCCGTGCGCGACCTGGGCGAACACGTCCTGCCCGATCCGGTCGGTGCCCATCCAGTGGCGCGCGTCCGGCGGCTGCCGCAGCGCGGTGTAGTCGACGTCGGTGTAGGACCACCGGCACACGTACGGCCCGGCGACCGCGAGCACCACGAGGGCCAGCAGGATCGCCAGTCCACACAGCGCCCCCGGGTGCCGGGCCAGCCGGCGCAGGACGGCCCGCCCGCGCCGCCCCGGTCTCACGGCCGCCGCACCCGGGGATCGAGCAGCGCGTGCAGGACGTCCGCGACCAGCCCCGCCAGCAGGACGACGGCCGCGGCGAAGCCGTTCACCGCCACGACCGAGTTCACGTCGCCCTTCTCCACCGAGTCGATCAGCCAGCTGCCCATGCCCGGCCAGCCGAAGACCCGTTCGGTGAACACCGCCCCGGTGACCAGGGTGAGGACGCCGAAGGAGAAGAAGACCGTCATCGGTACCAGCGAGATCCGCAGCCCGTGCCGCAGCAGCGCGCGGCCCGGGGTGAGCCCCTTGGCGCGGGCGGTGCGCAGATGGTCCGCGGCGAGCACGTCCAGGGTGGCGGCCCGCTGGTAGCGGCTGTACAGGGCGATCGCCGCGAGCGCCACACAGAGCGCCGGGAGCACCAGGTGGGCCGCGGTGTCCCGCAGGTGGACGCTCCAGTCGCCCTGGAGGCCGGGAGTGTGCTCCCCGGTGTACTTGACGACGTTGCCGCCCGCGGCCCGGTTGACCGCGAGGGCGCCGGTCTTCAGCAGCAGCGCCAGCACGAAGGTGGGCACGCACAGCACCGCGAAGGAGAACCCGGCCAGGGCGCGGTCGCCGAGCCCGCCGCGCCGGACCGCCGCCCACATCCCGGCCAGCGTGCCGACGGCCGTACCGGCGACCGTGCCCACCAGCAGCAGCCGTACCGACACGCCGATACGGCGGCCGAATTCCGCGCTCACGGACTGGTCGTCGATGGTGCGGCCCAGGTCGCCGTGGACGGCCCGGTCCGCCCAGTGCGCGAAGCGCTCCGGCAGCGGTGCCCGGTCGTCCATGCCGAGCCGGGCCAGCTCCCGGTCGACGACCCGCGCCGACGGCGCCGGCCTGCGGTCCTCGAAGTAGGCGCGGGGATCGAGCGCGGTCGAGGCGAGCGCGTAGGACAGGACCAGGGAGACGAGGAACAGGACCATGCAGCGGACCAGGCGCCTGGCGATCAGGAAGACCATGGAACTCCTGACGGGCACGGAGAGTGACGACCCGGGCGGTGCGCGGGCGTCCGCCGGGGGATGGAGTCTGCCTTCTCTTCATTTGAGGGAAACATCGTGATGTTAAGCTCCGACGCCGCAATTCGCAGAAAAGTCAAGGCAGTTGGCGGTTCCGCGACGCCGGAGGGGCTGGCAGGTGGAGCGATTACGGGGATGGCCCGGGTGGCTGGCCGTCTGGGCGCTCATCGTCCTCACGGCCACCGGATGCTCCGCGTCCGACGGGCACGACGATTCCCGGCGCCAGGCACTGCCGACGTACGGCACCTACGACATCAACGCCCTGCCGTCCGAGGACCTCCGCTCCGGAGGGACCCTGACGCTGCCGATCACGCAGATGATCACGCAGTTCAACTTCAACCACGTCGACGGCGCCCTGGACGACGTGTGGACGATCGACACGATGACGGAGCCGCGGCTCTTCACCCGGGACGCCGAGGGTGTTCCCCACATCGTGCGGGACTACCTGACCTCCGCCACCGTCTCCACCGCGGGCTCCCGGCAGGTCGTCACCTACCGGCTGAACCCGAAGGCCCGCTGGTCCGACGGCCGGGCCCTCGGCTGGCGGGACTTCGCCGCGCAGTGGCACGCGGTGGGCGGCGGCGACGACCGGTACCTGGTCGCCGACCCGAGCGGCTACGACCGCATCGCCGACGTCCGCCGGGGCGCCGACGCGCACGAGGTCCGGGTCACCTTCAAGAAGCCGTACGCCGACTGGCGCAGGCTCTTCACCCCGCTCTTCCCGGCCGTCGCCTACGACAGCCCGCTCCACTTCGACTCCGACTGGCAGGGCCGGCTCCCGGTCACCGCGGGCCCCTTCCGGCTCGCCTCCGTCGACCGTACGGCGCAGACCCTCACCCTGGTCCGGGACGCGGCCTGGTGGGGCACCCGGCCCCGGCTCGCCCGGATCGTCTTCCGCGTCCTCGACCCCGACGCCGCCCTCCAGGCCTTCCTCAACGGCGAGGTCGACGTCGTCAACGCGGCCACCAGCGAGGCCTACGCACAGCTGGCGAAGGCGCCGGACACCGCCATCCGGATCGGCTCCGCCTGGGACGAGGTGCACATCACGCTGAACGGCGCCGACGGGCCGCTGGCCGACCGGGCGGTGCGCAACGCCCTCCAGCAGGCCGTGGACCGCCCGGCGCTGGCCGAGGTCGCGGCGGCGGGCCTGCCGGTGAAGGTGCCGCTGCTCGGCAACCACTTCTACATGACCAACCAGCCCGGCTACGCCGACGACTCCGGCCCGTACGGCCGCTTCGACCTCAAGGCCGCCGAGAGCGCCCTCGACCGCGCCGGCTGGCGCACCCAGGGCGCCGGGAAGCCGAGGACCAAGGACGGCCGCAGCCTCACCCTCCGCCTGGTGCTGAGCGAGGGCACCAACCGGCTCGGCGAGGACCTCGCCCAGCTCGTCCAGCAGATGCTCGGCCGAGCCGGCGTCCGTGTCGACATCGAGAAGGTGCCCGCCACCGCCTACGGCCCGCAGTACCTGGACAAGGGCAACTTCGACCTCGCGATCTTCCGCTTCACCGGGCTGACCTACCCGAGTTCCGCCTACGCCGTCTACCGCCGCCCGGCCGGCGGCCAGGTCTTCGAGAACTACGGCCGGGTCGGCTCGGCGAAGGTGGACCGGCTCCTCGACAGGGCCGCGGGCACCCTCGACCCCCGAGCCGCCCAGCGCCTCTACAACGAGGCGGACACCGAGATCTGGCGCCTCGGCCACGACATCGAGCTCTACCAACGCCCCCAGGTCCTCGCCACCCGCAGGACCCTCGCCAACTACGGCGTCCCGGGCCTCGGCGACATCGACTACACGAAGGTCGGCTGGACGAAGTGAGGGAGGGGCGGCAGGAGGCGGAAGCGAGCGCGCGGCGACCCCGTGCGGACGGGTCCGCACGGGGTCGCCGTGGCCGTTCCGGCGGTGCCGGTCAGGCATGCGGGGTGCTCAGGGCTCTCTCGGCCGCCTGCTGGCGGACCATGTCGAAGCCGAGGGCGGCCGAGGCCAGGGTGACGTGGTGGTGCCAGCCCCGGAAGGAGCGGCCCTCGAAGTCGCCGAGGCCGAACTCGTCGTGCATCCGGCCCAGCGCCTCCCCGGCGAACCTGCGCAGCCGTGCCAGCAGCACGAGCTCCGCGAGCCGGCGGACCGGCAGGTTGGTCAGCCAGTAGGCCCGCGGCTGGGGCCGGCCGTAGGGCCAGTCCGCAAGGAGCATCCGGGCCCGCGGCGCCGCGCTGGGGCAGCCCTCGGGCGAGCGCTCGGCCCGCAGCAGCACGGGCACGGTGAGGAACTCCGAGTGCCACATGCGCTCGGTCACCGGGTCGTGCCAGGTCACCGACGTCCGCTCGGTCTGCCGGACCGCGTGCGCGGCCAGGTCGGCCAGGGTGCCGCCGGTGCCCCGGGCGGCGGCCCGGCCGCGGGGGAGGAGCACCGGCGTGTGCGGGGAGGCCTGGACGACGTAGCCGAGACCGCGGGCCTCCAGCCCCCGCAACAGGGGGTCCGGGTCCCCGTCGCCCCGCCAGTCGGCCAGCACCGGCAGCGGTTGCAGGGACCACTCGTCGAGCATCTCGTCGAGCGCCTCCAGCACGTAGCTCCACCGCGGGCGGCAGCGCTCCTGTTCGGGCAGATGCGCCTGGCCGCGCAGGTCGTCGTCCCGGTCCCACCGGGCCGGCAGCGTCAGCCGCCAGTTCACCGGGACCCCGCCGGCCTGCCCCACCAGTGAAGTCGCCAGTGCCAGCTGGCAGTTGACGGTGCGTTCCTGGGAGGTCGCGTACTGGCGGGCCACGCCGACCGAGCGGTCGCCGTTCTTGGCGAAGACGACCTCGTCCACCGACCAGGCCTCGGCCCGGAAGGCCCGGACCATCTGCCCGGCCAGCCGGCCGCGCACCGGCGCGGACGCCCAGGGGCTCTGGTTCACGAACTGCTGGATCTGCTGCACCGCCCGCCGCCCCAGCACCTGTTCGGTGATCCGGGCGGGCGTCTTGCGGCCGGGCACCGCCAGCAGCCCGCGCAGGTACACCTCGCCCCAGCGCCGCTGGTCGGCCCGGGTGAACTCGCCGAACAGCTCGCCGCAGTAGGCGGGCAGGTCGCAGGCACCGGGCGGGGCACCCGGGGTACGCACGGACGGTAACGGGAGGGTGATGGTCGCGAGATCACTCATGGTTGCAGTCGTCACCACCCTCCAACAGGAAGGCGTCCGTGGAGAGCAGCGCGTCGGCGACCTCCGGCAGGGCGCAGCCCACGATCACGAAGTCGACGTCGAGCCCCGCCTTGGTCCGCTGGAACAGCAGCTCGTTGATGGCGGACCGGCACATCTCGCTGGTCTCGCAGAGGTGGAACTCCACCCGCGCGGGGGTGGCCGCCATGACCTCGCCCAGGATCCTGCGGAACTTGCCCAGTTCGGCGGCGTCGATCACGCCGCGGCAGCTGATGTGCGCGGTGCCGCCGTCGAACTCGCTGCGCATCCGCAGCCGCATCTGGGCCGGCTCCAGCTCCACCCGCACCCGCACCGGCTCGGAGCCCTCGGGCAGCCGCACGGTCAGGTCCTTGCCGTCGAAGTTCTGGTACGGCTGCCCGTCCACCCACACCCGGGTCAGCTCCGCCGAGCCGGCCGGCAGCAGGTCCGGCGCCACCCGCAGCAGCCGCTCCGGAAGGTCGTCCGGGCGCGGCCGGAAGTGCAGGGTCACCGGGTCGTTGCCGAGCAGCAGACCGGTGTAGGTCGCCGACAGGTAGCACAGCTCCAGCGCGTGGTAGCCCGCCATCGCGTGGCTGCCCTTGAGCCGCTCGGTGCCCAGCAGGTAGGGGATGCCGTTGGCCAGGACGTTGAAGTAGACGCCGCCGTCCTCGTAGTCGAGGAAGTACGCGTTGTAGAACGACGCCGCCTCCCGGGCGAGGCGCAGGTGCTCGGGGTCGTCGGTGGTGCCGGCCAGGATGAGGTAGGCGAGGATCGCCTGCTCCTGCTGCCACCAGGCCTTGCGGTCGTGCCAGACCATGCGGTGGATGCCGCTGTCCGGGTCGGGCTGCCGCTCCACCACGTCGTACCAGCCGCTGCGCAGGCCGTCGCTGCCCACCGCGGGCATCAGCTCGGCGATCCGCTCCGCGGTGGTGCCGTACTCGGGCTTGTCGTGCAGGGCCTTGATGCGGGTCAGGTTCCAGGTGATCTTGAGGTTGTGGCCGACCACCGCGCGGTCCTGCTGCCAGCCCCAGGTGCGGTCCGGGCTCCAGTCGGCGTGGAACCGTTCCTGCACGAACGGGGAGTTGGGCTCGTCCGGGAACCGCTTGACGATCGTGTCCGCGGTTTCCTCGAGCAGCGCGGCGAAGTCCGGGCGGCCGGTCGCCAGATAGGCGTTGATCAGGTAGGCCGGGGCGTGGTCACCGACCGAGTTCCAGTTCTTGCGGGACCGGTTGCGGCCCAGCGAGTCGGCGCCCGGGTCCAGGGCGATCGGGTCCAGGTGCGAGAAGAACCCGCCCTCGACCGGGTCGCGGAAGTACTTCTGGAACAGGGCGACCGTGCGGTCGATGTCGTTCAGGATCCTCGGGTCGCCGGTGATCCGGAAGGTCTGGGTGGGGCCGGCCAGCGCGTAGATCTGCTCGTACATCGGGATCGCGTCGTAGTCGTCCCCGAACTCCGAGGCGAAGACCGGCCGGTGGCCGTTCGGTGTGATGTCGATGCCGTGGTACCAGTAGGTGATCCCGTCCGCCTGGTCGTCCACCCGCATGTGCTCGCGCAGGTACTCGGTGCCGGACTGGGCCGCCTCCAGGAAGCGGTCCTCGCCGGTCAGCAGGTAGGCCGTGGCCAGCCCGTACACCAGCCGGGAGATGGTGTCGGTCTCCTGACGGACGTCCTGGCCGTGGAAGTCCGGCAGGTGGGTGCCGCTCAGGGTCAGGTGGGTGCGGAAGTCGCGCCAGTCGTAGTTCCCGTCCGGGAACTGGCCCCGCAGGTAGAAGTCGGCGATGGCGGCGGCCTGCTGCACCCACCAGTTCGGGTGCTCGAAGACGTACTGGCCGCGGCTCTCCTCCGGGAAGGTGATCTCCTTCGCGTCGAAGCGGGCGCCGCCCTCCCACTCGTAGAGGATCCCGTACGCGAACAGGAACCGGCCCTCGGCCAGCATGTCGACGGTGTCGGCCGTGGTGTCGCGGTAGGAGTCGCCGAGGTTGCGGACGATGCGGGAGACGGCGTTGTGGGTCAGGTGGACCGTGAACTCCCGCCCGTCCGGGCTGCGCAGCCCGAACATCCGCCTGGTGGGGCTGTAGTGGGTCACGTATCCCGCGAGGGTGTCGGAGGTGATACGTCGTTGCGAGAGTGCGCTCATCGTCGTGTGCCCTTCTCGTCGGGCAGAGCCGCCAGCAGCACGACGCTGCGGCCCTGGGCGTGATAGATGGGACCGTCGACCGGTTCCTCCGCGCCGGGCGGGAGGATCTCGTGCGAGGCCGGCCGGGCCGTGTCCAGGACGCGGTGCCAGCGGTGGCCGGGGACGACGGGCAGCTCGAAGTCGAGGCCCAGGTGGTACATGTTCAGGACCAGGTGCAGGTCCGGGTCACCGTCGAAACCGCCGTAGGTGCAGGCCAGCACATGGGCGTCGGCGTTCTCCCAGCCCGGCTGGTGCAGTCGCGTGCCGTGCCAGGTGATGTCCGGCAGGAAGCGGGGGTTGAGCCGCTCGGAGAAGAACTGCGGCTCCCGGAAGGTGCGGTAGCGCTTGCGCAGCCCGATCACGTCCCGGGTGAACCCGAGCGTCTCCCGCTCGGTCCCCACCTGCTCCCAGTCGAGCCAGGAGAGCGGGCCGTCCTGGCAGTAGCCGTTGTTGTTGCCGGCCTGGCTGTTGCGGAACTCGTCCCCGGCCAGCAGCATCGGGACACCGCGGCTGAGCATCAGGATCGACAGCAGGTTCTTGACCTGCCGCACCCGCAGTCCCTCGACCTCGGGATCGTCCGAGGGCCCCTCGCAGCCGCAGTTCCAGCTGTAGTTCTCGCCCGCCCCGTCGGCGTTGGCCTCACCGTTGGCGTGGTTGTGCTTGGTGTCGTAGCTGACCAGGTCGTTGAGGGTGAAGCCGTCGTGGCAGGTCACGAAGTTGATGCTGTTGGTGGGCAGTTCCTCCTGCGGGGCGAACAGGTCGGCCGAGCCGCCGAGCCGGGAGGCGACCTCCCCGGAGATGCCCGCGTCACCGCGCACGAACCGCCGTACGTCGTCCCGGAAGGGGCCGTTCCACTGCGCCCAGCGCTTTCCGGGGAACCGGCCCACCTGGTAGAGCCCGCCGCCGTCCCAGGGCTCCGCGATGATCTTCGTCTCGGCCAGGATCTGGGACAGCTCGATCGCCCACAGCGCGGGCGGCACCGCCATCTCGTAGCCCATCGGACCGCGCGACAGCTCCGAGGCCAGGTCGAAGCGGAAGCCGTCGACGTGGTGCTCGGACACCCAGTACTCCAGGGCCTCCACGATGAACTTGGTGACGATGGGATGGTTGGCGTTGACCGCGTTGCCGCACCCGGTGAAGTCCATGTAGTGCGAGCGGTCCTGCGGCCACAGGTGGTAGTAGGCCTCGTTCGCGGCACCCCGGAAACTGATCGTCGGCCCGAACTCGTTGCCCTCGCTGGTGTGGTTGAAGACCACGTCCAGGATGACCTCGATGCCCGCCTTGTGGAACGCCTTCACCATGTCGCGGAACTCGGTGATGTGGGTGGCCAGATGGGGGCTGGAGCAGTAGCCGGTGTGCGGGGCGAAGAACCCGTACGGGTCGTAGCCCCAGTAGTTGCGCAGCGCCGTCCCGTCCGGTCCGGTACGCAGCACCTGGGTCTCGTCGAAGTCGAAGACCGGCAGCAACTCCACCGCGGTGACGCCGAGTTCCTTCAGGTGCGGGATCTTGTCGATGACGGCCGAGAAGGTGCCCGGGTGGGCCGCCCCGGAGGTCGGCGAGGCGGTGAAGCCGCGCACGTGCATCTCGTAGACGACGGTCTCGGCCATCGGGGTGCGCAGCGGGGTGTCGCCCTCCCAGTCGTAGTCGTCCAGGTCGACCACCAGGCTGCGCATGGAGTGCTCGACGTTGTCCCCGGGGCCGATCGCGCGGGTCCGCTCCCAGCGGCTGTTGACGTTGGCGCGGGCGTAGGGGTCGAGCAGCACCTTGCGCTGGTCGAAGCGGCTGCCCCCGGAGACGGGGTCCCGCGGACCGTCCATGCGGTAGGCGTAGACCTGGCCGGCGCCCAGGCCCCGCACATGGCAGTGCCAGAAGTGGAAGCTGCGATGCCGTTCCGGGTGCAGCCGGATGGTCCGGTAGGGCTGCGGGCTGTCGCACTGCTCGAACAGCAGCAGGTCCACGCGGGTGGCGTGCTCGGAGAAGACCGAGAAGTTGACCCCGTCGGCGTCGACGGTGCTGCCCAGCGGCTGCGGGTGGCCCGGGGTGACACCGGGCTGCGGGACGTCGAGACTGCCGGGCCCGGTGGCGTGGTCGGCGGGCAGGGTCATGTGCGTGTTCGTGGCATCCGTCGTCGTGGTGGTGGCCGGCTGGTCCTGGGCCTCGGTCGAGACGCTCATACGAACACCGCCCTGGTCCCGGTCGGGGCGTCGGCGCGCAGCCCGGCGAAGAGCTCGCCCCAGGGCACGGGCCCGGAGGCCGGCCCGGCCTCGCTGCGCATCTCGAACGTCACGCCGTGTGCCGCGGGCGAGCCGATCGCCCGGACACAGGCCTCGGCGACGTGCGCACGGGACACGTAACCGTCGCCCACGTCGCCCTGCTCCAGGTGCAGCACGCCGTGTCCGGGCTCGTCGGTCAGCCAGCCCGGCCGGATCACCGTGTAGGACAGGCCCGAGGAGCGGACCGCGTCCTCGCCGGCCAGCCGCCAGTCCAGCATCCGGCCGTAGGCGTTCATCGGGTGGTCGCGGCGGGTGACGTGCCGCTGGCTGACGAGCACGAAGTGCCGGCCGGCCGCGGCAGCGCCCAGGACGTCCAGGACGTGCCGGACACCGCCGTACAGGGTCGACTCCGGGCTGTCCGGGCCGGCGGCGTCGGTGCCCGGCTCCACGGCGTAGACGACGGCGGCGCACCCGTGCAGGGGGGTGCGGAGCGTGCCGGGGTCGCGTACGTCGGCGGTGAAGTGCTGCGCCTGCGCGGGCATGTGCCGCCGGGCGCGCTGGGTGCTGCGGCCGATGACCCGGACGGTCTCGCCCAGGGCCAGCAACTGCCGGGTGACGAGCCGGCCGACCCGGCCGGTCCCTCCTATGACTGCGATCGGGCTGTCCATCGAGAAAACTCCCCAGGGCGGTAGCCGAGCCGGACGAACGGGGTGCGGGAAGGAACGGGTGGACGGGGGCACGGGTGGGTGTGGGTTGGGTGGGTGCGCGGTTGCGCGGGTGCGGGTGGGCGCGGGTGGGTGTGGGTGGATGGGCGCGCGGCTGTGTGCCGGGCGCGGTCAGATCCAGCGCAGGATGTCGTCGGAGCTGGTCAGATGGGTGCCGGTGGGCAGACCGGTGACGGCCGGGACCCGCAGCCGCGGGTAGACGCTCACCCCCGACAGCCGGGTGCCGGGCCGCAGGTCGGCGGCCTCGCCGATCGCCGAGTGGACGAGCCGGACGGGGTTGTCGCGCGCGGAGTGCACCTGCGCCATGGGCCCCACGTACGAGTCGGTGACCCGGGCGTACGGCCCGACGACGGCGCCGTCGCCGATCGCCGCCCGGCTGAGCCGGGCCCCTTCGTCGATGTCGACGTCGTCGCCGACGTCCGTGTACCGCAGCTTCACACCGGGGCCGATCTCGGCGTTGCGCCCGATGCGCACGGCGGGTCCGAGGACCACGCTGCCCTCGGCGATCTTCTGGGCCAGGGTGGTGCCGGTCGCGCTGTCCTTGGTGCGCAGGCTCGACTCGTGGATCCAGTACGGCGGGTCGGTGCTCACCGGCGCGCCCATGGCCCGGCTCATCCAGGGGTAGCGGCCGCGCAGCACGTCGCCGAGGGTGGCCAGGTAGTCCGGGATGCTGCCGAGGTCGCCGAGCCGGTCGATGGGCGCGGCCGCGACCGGCTGCCCCCGCCGGACCAGCCAGGGCAGCAGGTCGCCGCCCCAGTCGAGGCGCTGCTGGGCGAGCCGGATCATCTCGGGGGTACGGGCCGCCAGCCGCAGGCGTCCGCAGTCGACGAGGTACATGCCCGCGTTGGTGGGCAGGGTGAAGCCGGTGCCTGGCAACGATGTCTCGGGGAAGAGGCGGTGGACGCGGTCGAGGTCGGGTTTCTCCAGGAAGCCCGAGACGGTGCCGTCCGCGGCGGTCTGCATCACGCCGTACTTGCCGGCGATCTCCTCGGCCGTGCGGCCGACCGAGGCCACGGTCACCACGGCACCGGTGGCGTCGTGCGCGTCGGCCAGCCGGGGGAGCGAGAACTCGAAGACGGAGTCGACCGGCAGGACCAGGGCGCGGCCGGTCAGGTCCCACCGTTCGAGGTTGTGCAGGGTGGCGGCGCCGGAGCCGACGTTGTAACGGTCGAGCCGGGCCCGGGAGTAGTGGATCTCGACGCCGAACCGCTCGCCGTGGCCGAGCACGAGCTTGATCTGGCTGTGGTTCTCGGCGCCCTGGGCGACCACGTAGAAGCGGCGGACGCCCTGGTCCCGGCAGTTCTCCACGAGCCATTCGATGACGGGCCGGCCGGCGAACGGGATGAGCGCCTTGCTGCGGATGTAGTCCGAGGAGGCGAGGGTGAGCGGCTTGGCGCGTTCGCCCCGGCCTCCCGCCAGGATGATCCCTAACGTCTCGTCCCCCATGACTGCGCTGCCTCCTCGGCCGACGAATCAATGCCATTCAGTCAACTGAGGCTGTCATTGGGAGTCAAGTAAAATGTAAAGAAAATGGGTGAACAGGGGCCGTCCAGCACCCCAACGGGCCCCTGGATCACCACTCTGAGCTGGGAATGTATAGACCGGATCTCGATTGACTCACACAGTCAATCGAGTGCTCATCCAGTCAGTCATGTCGGTCAGTCATGTCGGCTGGGCGAGCCGGTCACTTCAGCTCGTCGGGGCAGGGCGTGCCCCGCGGCAGCTGGTACGGCGCCGCCAGCCGGTACGTCCCGGCCCGCGGGGCCAGCAGCATCGTCCACCGGTCGCCCTTCGTGTCCTCCGCGGTCTCGGTCAGGCAGCCGCTGACGTTGGTGTACGTCTTCGGACTGCCGTCGGCCCGGTGCTTGGAGGCCTCGGTCTCCTGGGGCGGCTTCAGGCTCTTGCCGTTCGCGTCGACGATGCTCAGCCAGGGCGAGTACGGGATCCGGATCAGGATGCGGCCGGCCTTGCGGACCTCGATGGTCAGCTCGCCCTGCTCGGCGCTGTCCACCACCGCGTTGGGCTCGGCGAGCGGCACCGGATCGGTCACCCGGAACAGCTGCCAGTTGGCGTCGCCCCAGATCTGCTTCAGATACGGCATCCCGCGCTGCACCAGCGCCCGCTCCCGCTCCCCGCCGTCGCCGTCGGGCTCGTCCTTCGGCAGCACGACGTAGTGCACGGCCCAGCGCTGCAGCCACTCGTGGTAGTTCGCGGAGTTCAGGGTGTCGTCGTAGAAGAGCGGGTTGCGCTCCATGTCGGCCTGGCGGTTCCAGCCGCGGGCCAGGTTGACGTACGGCGCGAGCGCGGAGGCCTCGCGGTGCGAGCGGGCCGGGACCACCTCGACGCGGCCCTTCTCGGCGCCGACCTGCTGGAGCTGGTGCACGAGCGGGGCGAGCTCGCGGGCCCAGGACGCGGCCGGGGTCGTGTGCACGATGTCGTCGACCGCCTTGAAGCCGATCCAGCCGACGAAGCCGAGGAAGGCGAGGACCGTGACGTAGTACTTGCGCGAGCGCGGGACCGTGTACGGAAGGGCCGCGATCAGCGTCGCGCCCGCGAACAGCATCGGCAGCCGCGAGATGTTGGAGCCGATCTGCGAGCTGACCAGCCACACCAGCACCACGGCGAGGCTGTACACGGCCGCCGTCAGCCGGACCGTCCGCCACTCCTTCGGGACGAGGAAGAGACAGAGCAGGCCGTACGACAGCGGCAGGATCACCGAGCCGAAACCCATCGGCTGGGTGCCGGAGAACGGGAACAGCCAGGCGGAGACCGCCACCACGGCCGCGGGCGCCAGGCCCAGCGCCCAGGCGCCCGGCCGCCGCTTCTGCAGGAACAGCGCGACCGCGACGAAGCCGACGAAGAGCCCCGCCACCGGGGACGACATCGTGGCGAGGGCCGCGAACGGGGCCGCGACCAGTGCCTTCGCCCACCGTTTCAGGCGCCAGCGGTGCGGCCAGCAGAACACCGCGCCGACCGAGGCCAGCGCGAACACCGTGCCGAGGCCGAAGGTGACCCGCCCGGAGATGGCGTTGCACAGCAGCGCGAACACCCCGGCGAGCGCGGCCCACAGGGGGTTCCGCACCGCGCGGCTGCGGATCAGCAGCAGGGTCAGCAGGCCGGCCGAGGCGGTGCCGGCGATCATCATCGTGGTACGGACGCCGAGCACCGACATCAGGTACGGCGACACCACGCTGTACGACACCGGGTGCATCCCGCCGTACCAGGCGAGGTTGTACGCCGAGTCCGGGTGCCGGCCGACGAACTCGGCCCAGGCGTCCTGTGCCGCGAGATCGCCGCCGCTGTTCGCGAACGTGAAGAACCAGAGGATGTGCAGCAGGCCGGCGAGGACCGTGACGGAGAGCACCGGATGACGCAGCAGGCGCTGGCGCAGCGGCTCGGCGGCCCGCAGCAGCCTGCCGGCGGCCCTACGCTCCGTATCGTCCGCGTCTGCCCGCGGCAGGGCTATTCGCGGGCCGGCTACCGGGCCCGGATCGGCGTTGTCGGCGCGTGTCGGCTCCGCTGTGGCCACCTGAAGGCACTCCCCGTGTCCCGTCTTCTGTTCTCGGCCGTGTTCCACGGTGTTACCGGCCGCTTCCCGTCCAGTTCGCGGCCGTGTCCCGGCGACCGGCGACCTGCCCCGATTCGCGACGCTAGCACGCACCCCGCCGCGGGGCCCTGGGGTGGGCCGCCATCGGCGGGGTGCGGTGACGGAATGCCGGTTATGGGTCAGCCGAGGCGGGTCAGCTTGGCCGCGAACCCGGGCTCGGTGAGCTCCTTCTCCAGGGCGACCGGAACCTGGACGGCGGAGCCGGAACCGTCACCCACGGTGAGGGTGCCGACCTTGGTGCCGGCCTTCGCGGTGTGCGGCACGTCGTCCGCCTGGAACGACAGCCTCACCTTCAGCCCGGCCCAGCCGACCGCCGTGACGTCCTCGGTCGCCACCACCGGGGTACGGCCGCCGAGCCCGTCGTCCACGTACCCGACGACATCGCCCTTCTTGTAGATCGTCGCCGACTCCAGCGCGCCCTGGGCCGCCCGGATCAGCTTGTCGCCGCCGTTCAGGGCCGCGGTGAGGATGCTGTTGTCCGAGGCGGCGCTGGCCGGCTGCCGCAGCACCGCGCCGATGATCGTGCGGGTCTCGCCGCCGACCGTCTTCTTCGCGGCGAAGACCAGGTTGCCGAGGGCGGAGGTGGTGGTGCCGGTCTTGATGCCGACGACGTCGTTGTGACCGACCAGCTGGTTCCAGTTGCCGTGGTTGACGCCCTTGTAGTCGTCGTACGACATCATCGCGGCGACCTCGCGGAAGGACGGCTCGCTCGCCATGGCGGCCTTCGCCAGCTTCACCTGGTCCACGGCGGTGGACACGGTCGAGTTCGTGAGCCCCGAGGGATCGGTGTACGTCGTGTCCGTCATGCCGAGCTTCTTCGCGGTGGCGTTCATCTTCGCCACGAACGCCTTCTCGGAGCCGGCGTCCCAGCGCGCCAGCAGCCGGGCCACGTTGTTGGCGGAGGCGATGAGGATGCTCTCCAGGGCCTCGCGCTGGGTGATCGAGTCGCCGGCCGTCACGTCGACGGTCGACTCCTGGCCGGCGTTCGCCTGGTCCTGGGCGGCCTGGTCGATCTTGATCTTCGGTCCGGCGGCACCGCTCTTCAGGGGGTGGTCGCGCAGGACGATGTACGCGGTCATCACCTTGGCGACGCTCGCGATCGGCACCGGCTTCTGCTCGCCGGAGGAGCCGAACGTGCCGATGCCCTGGACGTCGAGGGCCGCCTGGCCGTCGGCCGGCCAGGGGATGTCCGCCTTGCTGCCGTCGAAGGTGTACGTGTCCTTCGCGGTGAGGTCGAGGGTGGGCTGGGGCAGCGGGCGCAGAGTCTGCGCGACCGCAAAGACGATCAGCGCGACGATGACCAGGGGCGTCCAGATCTTGACCCGGCGGAAGAGGGTCCGGACCGGGGTCTCCGGCGGCGGGGGCGTGTTGGTCAGCTCGGCGAGCAGGTCCAGCGGGGGCTTCGGGGGAAGCGGCTGCTGGGTGGTGCGCTCGGGGCCGATCTGGGGGAGGACGGTGGTGCGGGTGGTGGAGGCGGCCTCGGGCTTCGGGGCCTTCCCTGTGTCCGGCCCTATGTCCGACTTGAGAGCGACGAATCTGCTGGTGCGCTCGGCGTCGCCCTCGGGCTTGGTGGCACCGCCCAGCTTGAGCATGGTGGTGGGCTGGTCGACCTGCGGGGGGCGGGGGGCCTTGAGCATGGCGGTGGGCTGATCGACGGCGGGCGCGGTGCCGCCTTCGGCTCCCCGGCCGGCCTCGGCTTCGCCTTCGGCGCCGCCGGTCTTCCCACCCGCACCACCCGTGCGGCCATCGTCGTCGGCCGCGGGTGGCCCCTGCGGTCCGTCCCCGCCGTCGGCGTCCGCGGGCGCGTCCTCCGCCTTCGGCGCATCACCGGCCGCGGCCGCGGACCCGTCGGCCCCACGGGACCCGGGCTTGGCGTCCTCGGGCTCGGCGGTGGTCGCCGACTCACCCTGGGGCTTGGCGTCCTCGGGTTCGGTGGTGGTGGCCGACCGGTCCTCGGGCTTGGCGTCCTCGGGTTCGGCAGTCGTGGCCGACTCGCCCTGGGGAGCGGCGTCTTGAGGCTCGGCGTCCGCCTTCGGCGCGGCATCCTGCGGCTCGGCCGCTGCGGTGGGCTTGTCCTCGGGCTCGGCGGTGGCCGTCGGCCGTTCCTCGGGCTTCGCGTCCTCGGGGTCGGCGGTGGTGGCCGACTCGTCCTGGGGCGTGGCGTCTTGGGGATCGGGAGTCGGCTTCGGCTCGGTCGCTGCCGTGGGGTTGTCCTCGGGGGCGGTGCCCCGGGGGTCTGTGGTGGTCGTCGACTCGGTGCCCTGGGGCTCTGCGGTCTCGGTGGGGTTCTCCGGGGGTTCCGGGGTGTCCTGGTGCTCCTCGGGCGCCTCAGGGCCGTCCTCGGGCTCCCTGGCCGCCTCCGGGGGCTCCTGGGTGCCGTCCGCCGCGGAGTCCTCGGCGGGGTCCTCGGTGGGGTCCTCGGCGTCCTGCGCCGTGTCCTGTGTCGGGTCGCCCGTGCGTACCCACGCCGCCACCGCTTCGCGGAGCTTCGCGTCGTCCTTGCCGGCCCCGTCGGCCGACGCCTTCCGGTCCCGTACCGAGAAGATCCGGGTCGCGGTGTCCACGCCGCCGGCGGTCTCCTTCTCGGCGGCCACCGCCAGTCGCGGGTCGCGTGCTTCGGGAACCGCTCCCGCATTCCCCGACGTCGGTTCTTCCGACGACTCGCGCTGCTTCGACCTGTCGGGGGACTCGCCCGCCACCGATGCCTCCTCCACGCTTCGCACGTTGCCGTGCGCTGTCCGAACCATGTACCAGTGTCCTGTGTGCGGGCTTAGCCCCTGCGGTAGACGAGAACGACATACCTACCGGTTCCCTTACGAACCGGTCACGCACCCTCGACAGACCAATGTGAGAGGGGTCACCCTGTCATTCATCCACGCGGGGAGGCATGGATGGGCAGGAGCCGCAGAACACTTCCGGAGGAGCTTCTGCTGCTGGCACTGGACCCGGCCACGGGTACCACTGCACAGCCGCAGTCGCTCGACCTCGGTCTGGCCGGAGCACAGCTAGTAGAGCTGGCGCTGGCCGGACGGATAGCCCCAGACGGGGATCGTATCGCCGTGGTGCAGCCACGGCCGACTGGAGATCCGACTTTGGACTGTGCGTTGGAGTTGCTGCGACGGCGTGGCGCTCCCGTACGGGCTGTTCACTGGATCGGCGGGCCCCGTCTCGGCCTTCGCCAGATCTATCTCGCGCATCTCGAACGGTGCGGCATGGTCGCCGCCGTGGCGGGGCAGATGTGCGGGGTGCTGCCGACCACTCGGTACCAGGCGACGGACAACGCCGTCACCCGGGAGATCCGTGGCCGGCTGGACTCGGCGATCCGCACCGGCGTACCGCCGGACCCGCGGACCGCCGCGCTCGCCGCCCTGGCCCACGCGGTCGGTCTCGGCAAGCACCTGTATCCGGGCAACGAGGGACGGTCCTCTCGTTCCAGGCTGCGGGACCTGATCCGGCACGACCCGATGGGCGGGCTCGTCGCCCACGCCGTCATGGACGTGCAGAACGGCGCGGCCGCACAGCCACGCCGCAACCCGGCCCCGGCAGGCCGACCGGCAGGACCAGGCGCCAGGCCCGGTGCGCCGGAACCCGCCCGTGGGGTTCCGATGCAGCCGCGGCGAGGCGCGATGGCCCGCGCCGTGGTGCACTGAGCCGCAGTTCCACGGCAGTAACACAGCACCCCTGAGACCCGGTTCCGGGAGCCGCTGGTCCGAGCGGGGCGGTGAGGCGTACCGAGCGGTACGCGCCTCGCCGTCCCGCTCGGCCGTGTCCGAACTGACGCGTACGCGCTGCATATCCACTGTTTCCCAGCGGTAGTAAGCACCTTGGTGGCAGTCTGCTCAACAGCAGATACGCAAAGTGGTAGTTACAGGCAGGCAGCCGGAGGTGCACGTCCCGTGGCGTCCAATGTCAATCCCACCGTCAGGCGACGCCGGCTGGGCCAGGAGCTGCGCAGGCTCCGCGAGCTCAAGGGCATGACGGCGGAGGAGGTGGCGGAGCGGCTGCTCGTCTCCCAGTCGAAGATCAGCCGGCTGGAGAACGGGCGCCGGAGCATCAGCCAGCGCGACGTCCGTGACCTGTGCGGGGTGTACGAGGTCGAGGACCAGCGCGTCGTCGAGTCCCTGATGGAGATGGCCAGGGATTCGCGGCAGCAAGGATGGTGGCACGCGTTCGGGGACATCCCGTACAGCGTCTACATCGGTCTGGAGACGGACGCCGAGTCGCTGCGGGTCTACGAACCCCAGCTGGTCACAGGGCTGTTGCAGACCCGGGCGTACGCCGAGGCCCTGGTGCAGGGGGCGTTGCCGGAGACCTCCGCCGCGGACATCGAGAAGCGGGTCCAGGTCCGGATGCGGCGACAGGAACGTATCACCGCCGAACACACCCCCCTCCGGCTGTGGGTGGTGCTCGACGAGGCCGCGCTGCGCCGGCTGGTCGGCAGCAGGCTCGTGATGCGCGAGCAGCTGGAGTACCTGCTGGAGATGTCCCAGCAGCCGCACATCACCGTCCAGGTGCTGCCCTTCGAGTGCGGCGCGCATCCCGGCCTCAACGGGCAGTACGCGATCCTGGAGTTCGCCGACGCGGCCGACTCCAGCGTCGTCTACCTGGAGGGCGTGACCAGTGACCTCTACCTGGAGAAGGCCCACGACGTGCAGAAGTACGCCGTCATGTACGAGCACCTGCGCGCCCAGTCGCTGAACGTCGAGCAGTCCCGGCAGTTCATCGCCGACGCGGCCAAGGAGTACGCCCGTTGAGCCTTCCTGGACGGGCGGCGCCGGATCCTACATCAGCGTAACGCTCCCATGGAAGTCTCCTCTGGAATATGCCATCCGGACGAGTGAACGGGTACTCCAGGCGGGGAAGTTGGCTAGTAGCGTCGATCACGCCAACCGGTCAGCAAGGTTGGCGTGAATCGCACTACTGCAAGCACCACAGCAATCTCGCAACAGGAGTGGACATGGCACTGCTTCAGGGCGCCACGGAGACGTGGACGAAGTCCTCCTATTCCGCAGGGAACGGGGCGTGCGTCGAGGTCAAGTCGCCGACGACCGCAGGACTCGCCGTACGTGACTCCAAGGTCGAGGAGGGCCCGGTCCTCGCATTCCCGGCCGGCGCGTGGAACGCCTTCGTGACCTCGGTCAAGGCGTAGGGAGGCATTCGCTGACCCACCGCCCACGCTCCCGACTACGACAACTGCACAAGCGTCACCCAGAGCCCTCTCGACCAGCCCGCCGTCCTTGCCGAGGGGGCTCGGCTTGTGCCCGGCGTCGGCCGGTCGGTCACCGTACCGGGAAGGCCGCGTCGCACACCGGGTCCTGCACGGCCACATCCTCCGTCACCGGGCGGATCCGTTCCGCCCGGTGACCCGGAGGCTGGTCCCTGCCCCAGGGGCAAGGTCAACCCGGACTACCCGGACTCAGGCGAGGGCGGCCTCCACCGCCGCCACGACCTCCGCCGACTCCGGCTCGGCCTGCGGCGCGAACCGGGCGACGACCCGCCCGTCCCGGCCGATCAGGAACTTCTCGAAGTTCCAGCGGATGTCCCCGGTGTGCCCCTCGCCGTCCGCGAACCCGACCAGGCGGTCGTAGAGCGGGTGCCGGCCCTCGCCGTTCACCTCGACCTTCTCGGTCATCGGGAAGGTCACCCCGTACGTCGCCGAGCAGAACTCGGCGATCTCCTCGGCGCTGCCGGGCTCCTGGCCCAGGAACTGGTTGCAGGGCACCCCGAGCACGGTGAAGCCCTGCGCCGCGTACCGCTCCTGGAGCTTCTCCAGGCCGTTGTACTGCGGGGTCAGACCGCACTTGGAGGCCACGTTGACAATGAGCACGGCCTTGCCGCCGTAACCCGCCAGGTCGGCCGAGCCGCCCCGCAGCGCACCGATCTCCACGTCGAGCACGGACCCGTTGTTCTCAGAAGTCGTCATACGCGGATGCTAACTCCGCTCGGTGGCGGACCGGCTTCCGGCCTCGACCAGTACGTCCCCGGCCGCCGTCCGCGCGTACAGCACCGACCGCCCGGCCCGCCGCCGCTCCACCAGCCCGGCGTCGAGCAGGATCCTGAGGTGACGGCCGACGGAGCCGAGCCCCTGGTCGGTCACCGCCGTCAGGTGGGTGGTGCTCATGGGGGCGTGCAGCAGCACCAGCACTCCGGCGCGCGCGCTGCCCAGCAGTGCGGCGAGACCGGCCGGCACCGTCCGCCCGGCGGGGTCGGCGAGTGCGCCCGCACATGGGTAGACCAGGGCGTAACGGTCCGGCTCCTCCCAGGAGACCCAGCCGCTCTTCGGCGTGACCGGGACGAGGAGGAGGTCGGCGCCGGAGATCTCGCGGGGCGGGTACTCGTGCAGATTGACCTGGAGCCGGTTGTCCCCGAGCCAGCGGGTCCGCCCCGGCCGCACCGAGTCCAGCACCTGTGCCCAGCCGCCCCGGCTCACCTGCGTGGTACGGGCCACGACGTCCGCCTCCAGGATCCGCCGCCGGCGCGCCCAGTCCGGCCGTACGGTCTCCTCCCACACGTACGTCAGCAGATCCGCCGCCCGCTCGGGCAGGTCGTCGCGGTCCAGGGCGGCGGGGAGCGGACCGTCCAGGGCCACCCGCAGCTGCGCCCGCGCCGGGGCGGGCGGCGCCGACCGCACCCGCGCGATGCCGTCCTCGGCGCTCTCGCCGTCCCGGGGCGTGGGGGTGAGGAAGTCCGCGGTCCAGACCCGGCCGAGCCCGGCGCGCACGAGCAGCGCGGTGACGGGGTCGGCGGCGAGGCGGGCGCGGTAGCCGGGGAGACGGCCGTCCAGCCAGCGCCGCTCACCGGGGTGGGCGGCGGTACCGGAGTGCAGCAGCCGCAGACTCGCGAAGGTCTCGGCGAAGGGGGAGACCACGAACCGGCTACGGGCCAACGTGTCGGCGTTGAGCTGCCACCAGCCCAAGGGGGTCTCCCTGCTGTCAGAGGCTCGCGCGCCGGCCGGGGCCTCTCGCGGCCGCGACAGCCGCCCGCGTCGCGAGGATCTTTCGCGTACCCGGGAAACAATAACGCCGGCCGTCCCGCCCCCCGAGACTCCCGACCATGCCCAGCTACCGATCCCTCTTCCGCACCCCGGAGTTCACCCCGCTCTTCCTCGGCTCGGCCGCCCAGAACGCGGCCGGTACCGTCGGCGGGCTCGCCCTCGGCACGCTCGTCTACCGCACCACCGGCTCCCCCCTGCTGTCCGCGCTGAGCATGTTCGGCCCCTCGCTCGCCCAGGTGCTGGGCGCGACCTTCCTGCTCTCCGGTGCCGACCGGCTGCCCCCGCGCACCACCCTCGCCGCGATCTCCCTCGTCTTCGCCGTCGGCACGGCCGGCCTGGCGCTGCCGGGGCTCCCGCCGGGTGCGCTGCTCACCGTCGTCCTCCTGCTCGGCCTGGTCTCCGCGCTCGGCGGCGGGGTCCGCTGGGGTCTGCTGACCGAGATCCTCACCAAGGACGGCTATCTGGCGGGGCGTTCGCTGTTCAACATGATGAGCGGGCTGGTCCAGATCGCCGGTTACGCCACCGGCGGCGCCCTGCTGGCCGCCGTCTCCCCGCGCATCTGTCTGCTGCTCGCCGCGGCCCTCTACCTGGCATCCGCGCTGGCCCTCCGCCTCGGTCTGAGCGCCCGCCCGCCCCGTACCGCGGGCCGCCCCTCCGTCGCCGCGACCTGGCGCACCAACGCCCTGCTGTGGTCGTCCCGCCCGCGCCGCCTCACCTACCTCGGCCTGTGGCTGCCCAACGGCCTGGTCGTCGGCTGCGAGTCGCTGTACGTGTCGTACGCCCCGAACGCGGCCGGCACCCTCTTCGCCTGCGGTGCCCTCGGCATGCTGGCCGGTGACGTGACGGTCGGCCGGCTGCTCCCGCCCGCCGTCCGCACCCGTATGGCCACGCCCCTTCTGCTGCTCCTGGCCACCCCCTACCTGCTGTTCGCCGCGCACCCGCCGCTCGCCCTGGCCGCCGGCTGTGCCGCCGTCGCCTCGGTCGGTTTCGGCGCGAGCCTGGTCCAGCAGGAGCGGCTGATGACCCTGACTCCCGACGAACTCAGCGGCCACGCACTCGGGTTGCACTCCGCCGGCATGCTGACCATGCAGGGCGTGGGCGCCGCGCTGGCGGGCTCGGTGGCTCAACTCACCTCGCCCGCCGACGCGATGACCCTGGTCGCGGGTGCGTCGCTCGTGGTGACGCTGTCGCTGGCTACGGCCGCTCGGCGGCAGCGGGAGGTTCCGGCGCCGGCTCCGGTGCGGCCGTGATCTCCGCGGCCGGCCCGAACTTGTCGGCGACGGCGGCGATCTGCTCGATCCCGGCCTTCAGACCCGCACCGAGCTCGTCCGCCGTCTCCCGCTCGTTCTTCTCGACCTCCTGGTCGAGCCGCTTGGTCGCCCGCTCGAAGTAGCGCAGCAGCTCCACCGGGAAGGGCATGACGAGCGTGGAGTTCTTCTCGGCGGCGACCTCGACGACGGTCTGCAGGAGGCGCAGCTGCATCGCCTCCGGGGTCTCCGCCATGATCCGGGAGGCGTTGGCGAGCTGCTGCGCGGCCTGGAACTCGCCGTCCGCGGTGATGACCCGGGCCCGCCGCTCCCGTTCGGCCTCGGCCTGCCGGGACATGGACCGCTTCAGCGACTCCGGGAGCTGTACGTCCTTGATCTCGACGCGGTCGATGTGGATGCCCCACTCCGCGGCCGGGCTGTCGATCATCAGGGCGAGCCCCTCGTGCAGCCGCTCCCGGTCGGTCAGCAGGTCGTCCAGGTCGCTCTTGCCGATGATGGAGCGGAGCGAGGACTGGGCGACCTGCCCGACGGCGAACATGTAGTCCTGCACCTCGATGGCGGCGCGGACCGGGTCGGTGACCCGGAAGTAGACGACGGCGTCCACCTTCACCGACACGTTGTCCTTGGTGATGCCCTCCTGCGTGGGCACCGGCATGGTGACCACCTGCACGTTCACCTTGCGCATCCGGTCGGCGAAGGGGATGAGGAAGGTGATCCCCGGCCGCCGGAAGTCCGGCAGCGCCTTGCCCAGACGGAACACCACCCCACGCTCGACCTGGTTGACCACCCGCATCCCGCTGCGCAGCACGAGCAGGGCCGCCACGACCACCAGCACGACCCCTACGACGGCGCCGTCCATGGGCACACACTCCGTTCTCGACGTGATCCGGACAGGAATCCGGACAGGAATCCGGACAAGGATGAGGACACTTACCGTCCTTACCGGGATGCGGACGCCGGCGTCAGGAATGCGTAAAGAAACCGGCGCACCGCGCATCCGGGACTCCCGGACACTCGCCCTCACCCCGGCCGGTTTCCGGGGGACTTGGGGAACCATGGGGGTGATGGGACGACGACGGGACGACGGCAGGGGAGGCAGGGGTGGGCGTGGCGGACGGGTCGGTATTCGTCAGTTACGCCGGACCGGACCGGGTCTGGGCGGAGTGGGTGGCCTGGCATCTGCGCGATGCCGGGCGTGCGGTCGTGCTGGACGTGTGGGACTGGTCGGCCGGTGACAACTTCGTGGCCCGTATGGACGAGGCGCTGAACGGCGCCGACGCGGTGGTGGCGCTGTTCTCCCGGCACTACTTCGACGCCTCGCGGTGGACCCGGCAGGAGTGGGCGTCGGTCGTGGCACGGCGCGAGCGTCTCGTGCCGCTGGTGATCGAGCCGCTCGACGACACCGAGGTCCCCGCCCTGCTGGCCCCGCTGATCCGCAGGAACCTGCACGGCCTGGACGAGCAGCAGGCCCGCGCCGCCCTGCTCGACGCCGTCGCGGGCGCCAGGGGGCCGCGTACCAGGCCTGCCTTCCCGGGCGATCCCGCCGCGCCGCCGCCCGGCGTCCCGGACCGGCGCCCGCCGCTGCCCGTCCCCGGCCCCCGCACCGGCGCCGCTTCCAGTACCGGCCAGGGCCTGCCGGGTCCGGACACCTGGCGGCCCCCCGAGCCACCCCTGTTCTCCTCCCCCGAGGAGAGGGCCCGGGCCCGCGACGTGGCGAGGGCACCCCGCCGCCCCGACATCCCCTAGAACGCGGTCGGTCGGGTCGTCGTCCGGTGCGGGGATGTCCACCCGGATGGGCTATGATCAATACAGAGCTGGCCGACCCGATCAGGGCCGCCCGGTACTGCGTTGGTGGTCCAAGGAAAGACGCTCCGCTTCCTGCGGGGAAATGCAGGTGCAAGGCCTGCCCGGCGCTCCGTTCCGAGCCCCGTCCACATGGTGGACGGGGCTCGCGTGTTGTCCGGGTGTTCCGGTGCCGGGGCCCGTCACCGCTCCGGCCCCCACTGCTCCGGCCCTCCGCCCCGCCAGTCGATCCACGGTGCCGCCGCGACGTCCGCCGGGTCGATCTCCAGCCCGGCACGGCGAAGGAACTCGGCGACGTCGGCCACGTTGTGCGCGAGGCCGAGGATCTCGCCGTCCACCCGCACCCGCCGGCCGCCGGTCGGCGACGGCGGATGCACGATCACCCGTATCGGTCCGGACATGCCTTCAGGATCATCCGGGACGTACGGTCCCGCACTCCAGCCCGTCATCCGAGGCCTCTCAGTTCCCTGCCCGGTCCGACCGCGCGAGGGCGCGCAGCTCCCACCATGCGGCGGGGCTCGGACGCCGTTGCTGCCAGTAGGGATGGAAGAACACCTCGGCCGACAGCCGGTGCAGCCGCCGGCGCAGCTCGGTGCGTCCGGGCCGCGCGGCGAGCTGCCGGTAGGCGGCGCTCCATTCCTGCTGCGCCCGGGTCAGGTCCGCGGGAAACGATCGCATGCCCAAATTCAAGCACGTGTTCGATTTTCGAGTCCATCGGCGCCCTGAAGGGGCGCTGGGGGTCCCCCCGGCCGAAGGCTGGGGGAGGAACTGCGCGACCAGCCACGACGGCGCCGCAGCCGACAGGACGGCATGGCGCGGCACATCCAGCGGAGCGCCTAGTCGACGTCCACCGGGCCGTCGTCGGACTTCCGCCCCTTGCTGGTGGGCAGCTGGAGCAGGCCGCTGCTCTCGCCCTCCCCGGAGCGGCGGCCCTCGGAGCGCTGTCCGTCGGAGTCCTGGCCGCCCAGGTTCTGCCGGACCGAGTCGAGGATCGTCAGCCCCTGGGAGACCAGGCCCGCCGCGATCTCACCGAGGCCGTCCGCGCCGTTGAGGACGTTGACGTTGGCGCCCGCGAGGCCGCCGGCGGCCTCCTTGACGATCTGCGGGAGCTGGTCGATCAGCATCCGGTCGAGCGCGACCCGGTCGTACGAGGCCGCCGCCTCCGCCTGGATCTTCATCCGCTGCGCCTCGGCGGCCGCGAGGATCCTGACCCGCTCGGCCTCCGCCTCGGCGGGCCGCACGACCTCGGCGACCAGCTGCTCCTGGCGCAGCTTGGCCTGGCGCTGGGCCAGCTCCGTCTGGGCGGCGAGCACCTCCTGCTGGGCGTGTGCCTGCGCCAGCGGTCCGGCCTGCGCGGCCTGCGCCTGGGCGCGGTCCACCTCGGCCGAGTACTCCGCCTTGACGATGGCGGTCTGCCGGGCGTACTCGGCCTGGTTGCGGGCCGCCACCTGCTCCGCCTCCACCGAGGCCTGGGTGGCCTGCGCCTGGGCGATCTGGGCCTGTCGCTGGATGGCCGCCTTGTGCGGGGCGGACATCGCGTCGATGTAGCCGGTGTCGCCGTCGTCGATCGACTGGATCTGGAGCGAGTCGACGATCAGGCCGATCTTCGCCATCTCCAGCTTCGAGGTGTCCAGCACCTCCGCGGCGAGCTTCTGCCGCTCGGTGACGATCTCCTCGACCGTCATCGAGCCGATGATGGCCCGCAGGTGACCGGCGAAGATCCGGCCGGTGAGCACCGACATCTGCTCCTGGTCGGAGAGGAAGCGCTGGCCGGCGTTGATGATGCTCTCGTGGTCGTTGCCGACCTTGAAGGCGATGACCGCGCGGACGTGCAACG
Organism: Streptomyces fuscichromogenes; assembly: GCF_014645815.1. GTDB lineage: Bacteria > Actinomycetota > Actinomycetes > Streptomycetales > Streptomycetaceae > Streptomyces > Streptomyces fuscichromogenes. The sequence goes on from NZ_BMML01000009.1 coordinate 224,751, forward strand.
CGATGCCCTGCTTGGTCACACAGGTCTCGGTGACCTCGGACTCGCACATGGAAAGAGTGAGGAACCGGACCTTCCGGAAGACCGGCAGCACGAACTTCCCGTGCCCCGTGACCACTCGGAACGGCGCGCCCCCCAGTCCCCGCCTGCCCCCCGAGATCAGCATCGCCTCGTCGGGAGCGGGTACGCGGTATCCGAACATTCCTGTTACTCCTCAGCCGGCCTCGGCGCTGTCGCCGAGCGCGTCCAATGGATCCACCCACTCGATGACGCCGACCTCGCGGCATCCCCGTGATTCGATCACGAGTACCGTCGCGCCGACCGGCAGGGGCTCCTCCGACCAGGCGAGGAACGTCTCCGAGCCGCCTCTGACCCGTACCAGGACCTCGCCGGGGCCCATGGCGCCGCGGGTTCCTATGAGCACCGTCCCCGTGCAGCCGATCACGGCCTCGTCCTGCGGCATCACCGGCCGTCCTCCTCGTCCTGGCCTCATGATTCCGACGATAGACCCGTTCCGCGCGGGACCCAACGGTCGGGAGCGGCCGTCCTGTACGCGGGGCTCGGAGCCCTGGCCGTGCTCCGGCGGCGCGTGCCGCTGCCGGGAACGCCTCGGAACCGGATCGGAAGCGGTTGGTGGGTACCGGCGGAAGTGGCCGGGGTGGTGTCGTGGGCGGTGGTGGGGCCGGGTGGTGTGGCGCGAGGCGCGGCCGGTGGGACGGCGCCGCGAAGGGGGAGCCGAGAGATGCGGAGCAGCCCGCCGGCCCGGGGGACACGTCCGAGTCGCCGCCCGGTCCCGCCTTCGTCGTCAGTCCGCCGCGGGCAGCCCGAGCACCAGGTCCTCGAAGCGTTTCTCCACCGGGGTCAGATCGGTCCGGGCCAGCTCCTGGGGCAGGATGACGATGCGGAGTTCGGGCGTCAGGGCGGGGTGGCGGCGGCAGGCGTCGATGAACGAGTCCACGATCAGGGCGGCCAGTTGGCCCCGGTCCAGGTCGGTGACACGGGCCAGCCCGGAGCCGATCAGCGGCACGGCGACCGGCTTGAACAGGCCGTACACCGCCACCGAGGCCCACAGGTTGTCCAGGCTCAGCCGCAGGTCGGCGTGGTTGGACCGGGCCACCAGATCGTTGCCGAGGCGCGAGTAGGCCGTGGCGAACACCCGCCGGCCGTCGACCGGTACGACCACGGTCGTGCCCACCGGGTAACGGACCCGTCGGCCCAGCGGCTTGGCCCGTACGCTCTCGGTGCCCGCCGCCTTCACCGCGCGCAGCCCCGCCCGCAGCCGGTCGTCCAGCACGCGCCGCCGCCCGGCGAACAGCCGGTCGACGAGCTGGCTCTGCAGGCTCTCGCGGCTGATCACCAGATCCTCGGCGGTCTCCGTGTCGAAGGTGTCGGAGAACCCGATCACCAGGTTGCAGTCCGCCTGCTCGAACAGGTCGCCGCGGACCAGCACCACGTCCGCCCGCTGGCCCGGCAACGGCACCCGGTGCCGCAGCAGTTCGGCGCCGTGCCGGGCGCGCAGCTCCGCGCGCAGCGCCTCCAGGACCCGGGCGGCCTCGGCGTCGTCGGGATGCTCGTGGACGATCAGTTCGGCGACCGGCAGTGCGAGTTCGGGCCGGCCCAGGTCGGTCTGCACACGGACCAGTTCGCGGCGCGCGGAGTCCTGGAGGGTGGTCAGGCGGCGTACGAAGGGCACCGCGAACCCCTCGCCGTTGACCTCGGCCAGCGGCCGGCCGCGCACCAGGGACAGCGCCTCGGCCAGCCGGTGCGCGGCGGTGGCCGGCGGTGCGAGCAGGGCGCCGCTGGCGATCGCGGTGAACCGCGCGCTGTCCAACTCCTCGGGCCGCAGCACCAGGCGGTAGGCGGTCTCCGGGCCCTGCACGGTGACCTGCTGCTCGGTGCGCAGGACCTGGGTGCCCACGCTGTCCTGGCCGGGGGCCAGCGCCCGCCGCAGCTCCAGGACCCGTTTCTGGACCTCGTTGCGGTTGCGCTGGTCCAGGTGGCGCGGCTCGTCGGCGAGCCCCCACACGTCGCGGCGCAGCTGCCGCACCGGGACCGCCTCGCCCTCGGCCGCCACCAGCCGGACCAGCAGCCGTACCGTCAGCGGCGTCAGCCGGACCGGAACCCCGTCGACCTCCAGCTGTACCGGCCCCAGCACCTTCACCCGGATACGTGCTCTCGCACCGGCCATCCGCATCGCCCCCCGGCGGTTCTGCGTCACTCTGCGTCAGCCATAAGTGACTGAAAGATTATCATGATGCCTTGGGGAATCCATGAGTTCGGGTGATTCCGGTCGGCTGGACCCGATACGGCCCCCGGACGTCTTCCGGCCACGCCCCCGCCCGCGTCCGCGCCTGCCGCTCGGCACCCGGCGGGCCCGGCAGGTCTTCGCACGCGACACGATGGTGGCGTTCGGCGGGCTGTCCGCGGTCTCCCAGGTCGTGGGCCCGTTCGTGCCGTACGGCGCCTCCGGCGCGGTCGTCGGGCTGTCGGTGGGGGCGTGCCTGGGCTGGGGGCTGCTGCGGTCCCGTCCGGCGGCCCGGGTGCGGCAGGTGTTCCGGCGGCCCGACATGACGGTGGTCGTCGAGACGGGCGACGTGTTCGACCAGCCGGCCCATCTCGTCGTCGGGTTCTGCGACACCTTCGACACCCTGTCGGCCGGCGGCCGGGTCATCAACGGCGACAGCGTCCAGGCGCAACTCCTGGACCGCCGCTACGACGGCGAAGCGGAGCGCCTGGACGCGGAGTTGAACACCGCGCTCGCCGCCGTCCGGCCCGTCGCACGGGAGGAGCGGGCGGACAAGCCGCTCGGCAAGCTCGACCGCTACCCGGTCGGCACGGTGGCGGTGCTGGGCACCCGGCCACGGCTGGTGTTCGGCGTCGCCTACAGCCGGATCGGCAACGACTACGTGGCCTCCTCCGGAGTGGAGGACCTGTGGCGGGGCCTGGGCGGGCTCTGGGACGCGCTGCGGGGGCACGCCCAACTGGAGCGGGTGGCCATGCCGTTGGTCGGGTCCGGGCTGGCGAGGCTCGGCCATCTCGACCGGGACAGCCTGCTCCGGCTGATCCTGATGTCCTTCGTGGCCCGCTCCCGGGAGGCCGCGATCTGCCGCGAACTGCACCTGGTCCTGCGGCCCGAGGAACTGGACGGCGTCGACATGCGCGAACTGGCCGCGTTCCTCGGAGCGTTGGCGGCGGGTCCGGGCCGGTAGCGCACGGGTGCGGCGCCCGCGGACACGGAAGGGGCGGAAGGCCCGCGGCCTCCCGCCCCTCCGCACGGCGCCCTCCCCCTGCGGCGCCTCGCCCGTGCGCTCCGTCAGGCCAGTCGGCGGTAGGCCGCCAGATTCCTGAAGTAGGAGGTGTCACGCCAGTCCGGCCGGGTGTCGTCGAGCTCGCACTCGGCGCCCTTGAGCCGTTCGACGATCTTCGAGACGGCGGTCTCGGAGCCGTCGAAGTGGATCACGTTGCGGCCTCCGAGGTCCGCGGCCGGCCGCACCCGGCCGACCTCCACGATGATCGTCCGCTCCGGGTAGGCCATCAGCGCCATGCCGAGCTCGATCAGCACGTTCTGCCGGGGCTGGCCGGTCAACTGGGTCTCGTGGGCGTACTCGTTGTCGCCCAGCAGGTGCGGATGGAGCTTGGCGACGTCGTCCGGGGTGAGCAGCACGAGCGCCGCCTGCGCCTGCGACAGCGCCTTCTCGATGACCTCGCCGAGGAACGGCACGGTCCCCCCGGTGGCCCGTACCAGCCGCTCCCACTCCAGCGGGCGCAGGTCGAGCCGGCGCAGCAGGCCGAACATCGCCGTGCGGACCTCCTCGTCGCGGCCGTGCACGACGAAGACGCTGCGCCTGCGGCCGTGCTCCGCGCGCGCCCGCTCGACGAGCTCCGCCGCCTCCCGCTCGGCGGCCTCCCGGCTCGGCTGCGGGGTGTTGTGGACGTGGTAGCCGAAGCCGCTCTGCCGGCCGCCGAAGAAGTTCTGGCTGTTGTCGTCGCCGGTGTTTCCCTGACTCATGGTCACGCCCCTGCTTTCCCTGACGAACCGCCGCTCGACGGCTGGTAGTTGTAGCCGAAGTTGCTCTGCTGGCCGCCGTAGAAGTTCTGGCTGTTGTCGTCGCCCATCAGGATGTTGTTCTGCGCGCGGTCGTGCTCGACGAGGTCCACGTCGTGCTCGTCGAGGAACGCGCGGATGTTCTCCAGCAGCCGGCGCTCGACGATCTGCATGTACTTCACCGCGTCGGACTGCTGGAAGAAGTGGTGGTACGTCTCGCTGGTGGCCAGTTCCCGGACGCTCGCCAGGGCACCGCAGTTGCGCCAGCGGTTGACGTAACGGCCGAGCCGGAACTCGCTGGTGTCCGTCGTCCGGTCCGAGAGCAGCAGCGCGGCCGCGGCCTGCCGGGCCCTCCTGACCCGCCAGGGCCGGGTCCACCGGGCCGCCCACGACGGCAGGAACCGCTCCGGGACCAGCAACAGCGGCCACAGCGACAGCGAGACCCACCAGCGCACCGCGGCCGTGAACATGTCCCACGCCACCCGCGCCGCCAGCCGGCCGTCCACGGCGGCGGGCAGCTGGTCCACGAGGTGGAAGTCCGCCACCAGCGGGCCGAGCACATAGGTGTAGAACTCGGTGTGCAGCGTGTTGCCCTTGAGGTCGAACCCGACGAAGATCGAGGTCACCAGCTCCTCGTCCCACGACCCGACACGCACGCACAGGTACTCGCGGGCCGCGTCGTAGTCCTCCCGCCAGTGGATGTCGGGCAGGTCGTCCACGCTGGGCAGTTCGGACCAGCCGGCGCCGGTGGTGCGGTCGTTGGTGCGGATCGCGGTGGTGTAGCGGCGCTGCTCGACGGTCAGCCCGTCGATCCGCTCGTCGGGGCGGGTCTCGTCGCGCAGATCGGCGGCCAGCCGCGCGGCGACCTCGCTGGTGATCTCGTGCACGTCGAACGCGGCGACCTCCTTGCGCTCGATGGTGTCGAGGTCGGGCGGCGAGCCGTCCGCGCTCTTGCGCGCCATGATCCGGGTCTTCGGGGCGCCGAGCAGCAACTGTGCGTTGGACCAGTCGCGCAGCGGCAGGCCCGCGCCGACGAAGGGCCGGTAGCCGCCGTAGAAGACGATCCCGCTGCGGCCGGCCTGCTCGTGGTCGATCTTGCGGGCGAGTGCGTCGGTCAGCCTGGCGTGCGACGGGCACGCGCCGTCGAAACCGCCGTCCGGGCCGTCCTCCCGCAGCCGGGTCATCAGGACGTGCAGGGTGACGATCCGGCGCAGGTAGGCCGCCGCCCACGGCACCCAGAACAGCAGGACGACGCCGACGGCCGGGTTCAGCACGCTGTTGCTCAGCAGCAGCACGACCACGAAGTCCACGCCGGCCGCGACCGCCCACTGGATGCGGCGCAGCCGGCGCGCGGCGAGGGCGTGGGCGAGGACCGACACGGCGTCGTAGCCGTAGGAGGGCGCGACGACCCGGAACCGCCGGTACAGCAGTTCCCGGATGACGGAGCGCCGGTAGCCGGGATGGAGGTAGGCGCCCGCGGACAGCAGCCGGGTGGCTCTGGTGCGTGCGTACGTGCGCTGGTCCGGCGGCTCCTGCGGGGCCGGTCCGGGCGGATGTGGATCGAGTACCTGTGTGGCCATGGTGGTTCAGCGCTCCGCTCGTGCGGCGCACCCCTGCGGGCACGCCCCGGTGGGTGTCAGCCGGTCTGGGTGGCCGTGCCGCTGGTGATCACGCCGTCCTGGACGGTGTAGGTGGCGTCGAACGACTTCGTGGTGCCGTCCGTCTGGAGGGCGTCGATGGTCAGCCGCACCTTGCTGCCCGTCACCGACACAATGTCGACGGTGTCCTGCTGGGTGGTGGCGTAGCCCGAGACGAAGCTGTCGTAGGTGGAGTCGAGGTTCTTGCCGCCGAGGTCCCAGGCGGTCTGGTAGTCGCGGGCGGAGATCGCCGCGAAGTAGGCGGTGACGACCCCGCCCGGCCCGTCGGTCGCGGTAGCGCTCGGGGTGTCGGTGGCGGTGTCCGTCGGGTAGGTGTCCCAGCCGTCGGTGGCGGTCGCCGAGGGGGTGCCGGTGTCGCCGTACGGCCAGTCGGACGCCGTCGCCGGGTCCGTGTAGGTCGGCTCGACGGCCGTACCGCCGCCGGCGGAGCCCGAGGTGTCGGAACCCGAGGTGCCCGAGCCGGAGTAGCCGGAGTCGTAGCCGGACGACCCCGATGACCCCGACGATCCGGACGACCCGCCGGTCAGGCCGCCGATCAGGGCCATGAGCAGGGCGAGCAGCAGGGGCGTGGCGATGACCACGAGCCCCCAGGTGCGGGCTGGGCCGACCGGCGGTATCAGTCCCGGGGCCTGGTAGGAGGGTGGCGCACGATGGGTGGACGGTGGGTCGGGACGCTCGGCGGGCGGCGTCAGCCCTGGGTCGGTCATGGGGTTCTCCAGCGGTCACGGCAGTGCACCGCGCCCGCTTCCGGCCGACCTCGTGGCGGGCCCGTACGGTACTGGTGCACGGGGCGGGCCCGCCACGGGGCCGACGGTGAACGGCGGCGCGCGGCAAGGTGGTTGACGCCTCCGATGCGACCAGCGGCGCCGCTTCCGTGGCCAGAACCGAGCTGCTTCCGATCCGCTTCCGGCCCGCTCCACCACCCGCGCCCCAGCCGTGGACCGACTCCCCGCCCACCGCCACGACCTCACCGGATCCGGCCACCGGCCCTGCGTCCCCGTGTTCGGCCTCGGCCGGGCGGTCGGGCCGTCGGGCAGTGGAACGTGGCACCGGGCTCCGGCCGATATTCCCTGCGGAGGCTCGCGTCGTCTCCTTAGGATCCTGCCTCGATGAAGAGACGCGTGCAGTTCACCGAGCAGGTCGTGCGGTTCCGGGACTACATGCCGGCGGCGGACCGGGAGAAGTTCCTGCGGCTCGTCGAGCGGATCGCGGCCGACCCCGAGGGCGCCGACAGCCACCTCGCCTACACGACCGACACGGTGACGCGTTCGGTCTGGGACGACCATGTGATGGTCCACTACGTCGTGACGAGCTTCTTCGTGGTCTTCATCGAGCTCGACATCTACGACGCGTCCCGCGGCTTCAACGAGGTGTAGTCGGCCACGGCCCCGCCTGTCACCGCGTCCCCCACAGCCGTACGGCATGGTGCAGTCTTGCGCGATCCGTCGCCGCGCCGGCTCTACCACGATGGGGTGAATCCACCAGGTATGCGGCAACCGCACGTGATCTCCGCATGTCACACATCTTGCTATCGACAGCGGACGACTCAGGGGGACCCGTGATCAACCAGCACCCTTATGGCCGACAGCCGTTCGAGCCGCAGCAGCCGTTCGAGCCGCGGCCGCCGAAGAAGGGCCCCGGCGCGGGGAAGGTCGTCGGTCTCGGCTGTCTCGGCCTCGTCGGTGTGGCCGTCGTCCTCGGCATCGCCGCGGCCGTCAGCGGCGGCGGCCCGAAGTCCCCGGCCCCCACCGCGACCGGCGACAGGACGGCCGCCGGAGTCAAGGACGACAGCAAGGAGGCCGGCGCCCCGAAGACCGTCGTCTTCGAAGTCCGGGGGACCGCCCCGGCCGGGGCGCTCGGTGGTCTCGACATCACCTACGGCTCCGACAGCGACACCCGCAAGGGCACGTTCAAGGACGGCCGGTTCGAGGCCGTCCTCCCCTTCGAGAAGGGGGCGATGTACTACACGCTCAACGCCCAGCTGCAGGGTTCGGGGGACATCAACTGCAGCGTGACCGTGGGCGGCAAGACGAAGTCCGGGCACGCGTCGGGCGGCTACGACATCTGCGACGCCCAGCTCAGCAGCGACTTCGTCGGCGGCTGGCGGTAAGCGCGGCCCCGGATCCCCGGCCCGCCCGACCTCGAACCGACCAACTGCCCCTGGGGGAACCATGACCGACGCCGGCCCACCACCGATGCCGCCGTACAGCCCGGCACCACCGGTGCGGAGGTCCCGCACCAACCTGGTCGTCATGGCTTCGGCCGCCGCCGTCATCGCGGCGGTCGCGGTCACCGGAACGGTCGTCGCGCACTCCGGCCACGGCAGTGAGCCGGCCGCGCCGGCCGCGCCGACGGGCGGCGCCACGGAGACACCGGCCTCCACCCCGTCGTACGGCGAGGTGACCGCCGACAGCTTCACCGTCGAGCTGAGAACCACGAAGCGACAGTGTTTCGGGACGGCCGGCTGCAATGTGACGGTCGAGCCGGATCTCACCTACCTGGGGGACAGCGCGGACATCGACCCGGACGCCGTGTACGAGATCACCTACGAGATCCACGGCGACGAGTCCGGCCCGGTCATCGAGACGGCCGAGCTCTCGGACCGGACGAGGCTGAACTACCCGCCGTCCATGATCAGCACCGCTTCGGCGGGCACGAACGTGTCCGTGGAGATCACCGACGTCACAGCCCGGGGAGGATGAGGAGTCGGCCCCTCCCGGCGGCCCGCACACGTGCCCAGTCCCTCCGGGACCGGTGACCGCCCGTGCGATCATGGCGTGGTGACGGCAGGATCCGCGGCGCGGTTCGTGGCGGTTCCGGTGCTCGCCCTGGGACTGCTGCTCACCGGGTGCGTCTTCGGGCCGACGCGGTCCGCGAAGCCGGCGGACGACGCGGTGCGGCGGATCACGGCACCGCAGGGCCGGTACTTCGGGGTGAGCACCCGGCAGGCCCCCTGGTCCCGGGCGGAGACGGACGCGGTGGCCCGGAAGGCGGGGAGCGCGCCGAACGTGCTGGAGTACTTCGTCAAGTGGACGGAGGACTTCCGCCCGGCCGCCGTGCGGGCGTCGTACGGGCAGGGGGCGGTGCCGCTGCTGACCTGGGAGCCCTGGGCCGGCTCCGGCGCGGGGACCCGGCAGCCCCGGTACGCGCTGGCGCGGATCGCCGGGGGCGGCTTCGACGCCTATGTGACGCGCTTCGCGAAGGCGGTACGCGCACAGGGACGACCGGTGGTGATCCGCTTCGCGCACGAGATGAACGGCACCTGGTTCCCGTGGTCGGAGCAGCGCAACGGCAACCACCGGGGCGACTACGTCAGGGCGTGGCGGCACGTCCACGACCTCTTCGAACGGGCGGGCGCCGACAACGTCGTCTGGCTGTGGAGTCCGAACGTGGTGCGGGACGCGCCCGCGGTGTCGCTGCGGGAGCTGTACCCCGGGGACGCGTACGTCGACCTGGTGGGGATGACGGGCTATCAGGACGAGGAGTCCACGGCGGGTGCGGTGTTCGACACGACACTCGCCCGGCTGCGCGGGCTGACCGGTCGCCCGGTGGTGATCGCGGAGACCGGGGCCCGGCCGGGCCCGGAGAAGGCGGCCTGGATAGCCGCCTTCTTCCGGTGGTTCGCCGCGCACCCGGAGGTGATCGGCTTCGTCTGGTTCGAGCGCAGCCGTGCCGACGGCGGTCACCAGGACTGGCGCTTCACCCAGACCCCGGGGACCACCCGTGCCTTCGCCGGCGGGCTGGACACCGTACGGCTGGCGAGGATCAGCCGGTCGTAGCGGTGCCGGAGGCCGTCGGCGTCCCCGACGTGGACAGGTCCGCCGACCCGGTCAGGTCGATGTGCGCGAGCCCGCGCCGGAACGCCCTGAGCGTCGCCGCGTTCTCGGTGAAGCGCCAGTCGGCGCCGCCGCCCTGCTCCCGGTCGCGTTCGAACCAGATGAAGCCGATGACGTCGTCCTGCTCGCTCTTCCCGAGCCACTTGAAGAAGTCGGTGATCCACGCCGCCTTCGACGCGCCGGGCTGCGCGCCGGCCTCGGTGATGACGATCGGACGGTCGGTGAGCCTGCGCAGCTTCTTCATCGTCGGGTCGAAGACGGCGGCCGCGGTCTTCTCGTGCACGGCATAGCCGACCGTGCCGACCCAGTCGGTGTAGTCGTCGCCGGGATACAGCCCGGCCAGGCTCACCTCGGGCACCGGGCGCAGGATGTTGGGGCTCCACAGCCAGATGACGTTGTCGGCGCCGGCCTGCTCGAAGAGGTCGTGGACATGCCGCCAGGCCTTGACGTAGTCGCCCTTGTGGTTGCCGCTGCGCTGTTCCGACCAGGGGTACCAGGCGCCGTTCATCTCGTGCGCGAAGCGGATCACCACCGGCCACCGGTGGGCGGCGACGGTCTTCGCGAAGCGGGTGACGTACGCGTCGTACGTGCCGTCGGCGATCTTCGCGAGGGCGTACTTCGGCTGGTTGGTGCCGTACTTCCGGCCGGCCCAGGGCTGCCAGGAGACCACCGGGAGCATGCCCTGCCGGTAGGAGGCGTCGACGGTGTCAGGGTCGAAGTCCTCGTTCCAGTTGACGAAGTACTCGGACATGGTCGGCCGCTGTCCGGCCGCCTTCGCCAGGGAGTCCGTCTTCTTGGACGACCAGGGGATCTGGGTGCTGCTGAGTCCGAAGTACTTGCCCTCGGGAGCGGTGAAGGAAGCTTTCTGCGGGACGGTGGAGCGAGCGGTGGACGTTCCGGACGTGAGCCGGTCCTTGAGGCCCGGCTCGGCCGCGGGGACACCGAGGCCCTGGTAGACCGGCTCGGAGCTGGAGTTGGCGAGGAGATAGACGCCGTAGCTGAGGAGCGACAGCACGACGACGTTGACGGCCATCCACAGCCGCAGCCGGACACCGCTGCCGCGGTTCCACCAGCGCAGGCGCTTGGCGCGGGACCGGCCGGAGGACCGGGCTGTCTCAGACACTCATCATCACCGATCCGAAGAGCAGGGCGGCGCCCAGCAGGTAGGGGACCACGACGAGGGGGCTGCGGGTGCGTTCACCGGCGAAGCTGTCGGCGCGGGTTCCCCAGCTCGCGTTGTGGGCCATGCGGAAGAAGCCGAGGAGCCGTACCGGGAGCAGGAGCAGCGTGTTGATGACCATGAAGACCGGCAGGAAGACCATGTCCTTGGGCCGGTAGGCGAAATGCCGGCCGAAGCGGATGGCCATGGAGATCAGGGACATCAGGGCGGCCAGGCAGAGCACGAACACCAGCGCGTGCCACGGGGTGTGGGGCAGCGGCAGCTGGTTGTAGATACCGGGCTTGTCGCGCTGCCAGGCGGCGACGGCCCAGGACGCGAAGGTGCCGAGCAGGACGAAGGGCACCAGGATGTCGGCGATGTAGAACAGCCAGAGCATCTTCGCGTGGCGCAGCATCCACCAGAACATCCGCAGGGTGTTGTACTGCGAGCCGCGCGCCCAGCGGTACTGCTGCTTGGCGAGCTTGCGCAGCTCCAGCGGGGCGTCGGTGTAGACGAGCGAAGTGGACTGGTAGACGCTCCTGTACCCGGCCTTGAGGGTGTAGTTGGTCAGCGTCCGGTCGTCGCTGACCTCCAGGAAGACGCCGAGGAACTTCTCGCTGAGGAAGTCCTCCATGCAGTCCTCCAGGATGCTCCGGCGGAAGGCGATGGTCCGGCCGGGCAGACAGCCCACCGTGCCGACCACGCTCATCGCGGGCATCGAGTAGTGGCAGCGGACGCTCTCCAGCCAGTCGGCCCAGCGGGTGAGCACCGAGCGCCCGGGGTCGAGGATCCGCTGCCGGGTGGTGACACCGCCGACCTCGGGGTCGCGGAAAGGTTTCACCAGTTCGGCCAGGGTGTCCGAGGTCCAGATGGTGTCCGAGTCGACGAGTACGGCGATCTCGCCGGTCGCCTCCGCCAGGCCGACGCGCAGCGCGTTGCGCTTGCCGGGCGTCTCGGTCCAGCGCCAGGCGACACCCATGTCCGTGCAGATGTCCTCCAGGACCGGGTTGCGCCGGCCGTTGATGACGACGATGACCTCGGTCGGCTGCTGCTCGGTTATTCGCTGGAGTACGGAACGGAAAAGGTCTTCCGGCTCGTCGACGACGGGAATGATGACCGAGGTCGTGGTCTGCCAGGGGCGCTTCCACGGTTTGTAGCGGCGGGCCAGCAGAATGCGGATGATCCAGAGCGACCAGACCATGGTCATGAAAACGGCGAACGGGTAGACGGCCCCGTTGTTCCGCCATTCTCGCAATTCCAGCAAATACGCAAGCATGAAGTTCCCTGAGCCGTGGAATCGGAGATTCAGACACGGGAGGTCCTCTGCCGGCAGGCCGTGCCGACTGCTCCGCCGGGCCTGTGCAGCCCCGGTCGCCCTCCAGCCCCTGGTGTCGGCGACCTCGACGCTGATCTCGCCAACTGGCCGGAAACTAGCAGCAGTTACAGTGTGCTAAATCATGAAAAATACCTCAAAACGCCACATCAAGATCGTTTGTTATTCAACAGAGATGTGAAAGATGTGTGAGGGTTACACGTTCAAAGCGCGGAAGATCACGCTCGTGTGACGTTTGCGTGACATGGGTCGGCACGGCCGATTCGCGCTCTTCCCTGGGTTATGGTTCCGCTCTCCACAGACCTCCAAAGGGGTCTCTGAGCACCATGTGCGGAAGGCGATTCAGTGTCTGCCCGTGTGACAGTCATCGGCACCGGATATCTCGGTGCCACCCATGCTGCCTGTATGGCGGAAATAGGCCACGAGGTACTCGGACTCGACGTCGATCCGGACAAGGTCGCCACACTGCGATCCGGCCGGGTCCCTTTCTATGAACCCGGTCTGGAAGAACTTCTGGCCAAACACGTGGCCACCGGGCGGCTGCGCTTCACCACCTCGTACGAGGAAGTCGCCGAATTCGGCGAGGTCCATTTCTCCTGCGTCGGCACCCCGCAGTCGCCCGGCGGCAACGCCGCGGACCTGCGCCACGTAGACGCCGTGATCGAACACCTGGCCCCGCTGCTGGCCGGCCGGAACGCGCTCGTGGTCGGCAAGTCCACCGTCCCGGTCGGCACCGCCGAGCGGCTGGCGGCGATGCTGCCCGAGGACGCCGAACTCGCCTGGAACCCCGAGTTCCTGCGCGAGGGCTTCGCGGTCGAGGACACCCTGCGGCCCGACCGGCTGGTCTTCGGTGTGCGGTCGGCGGCGGCGGAGGCGCGCCTGCGGGCGGTCTACGCCCCGGTCATCTCGCACGGAACCCCGGTCGTGGTCACCGACTTCCCGACGGCGGAGCTGGTGAAGACCTCCGCCAACGCCTTCCTGGCCACCAAGATCTCCTTCATCAACGCCATGGCCGAGGTCTGCGAGGCCGCCGGCGCCGACGTCGCCCTCCTCGCCGAGGCGCTGTCCCACGACACCCGCATCGGCGGCCGCTTCCTGCGCGCCGGTGTCGGGTTCGGCGGCGGCTGCCTGCCCAAGGACATCCGCGCCTTCATGGCCCGAGCGGGAGAACTGGGCGTGGGCCAGGCACTGACCTTCCTCCGCGAGGTCGACCACATCAACATGCGCCGCCGCGGCCGGGTCGTGGACCTGGCGCGCGAAGCGGCCGGGGGCGGCTTCCTCGGCCGCCGGATCGCCGTCCTGGGCGCTGCCTTCAAGCCCGACTCCGACGACATCCGGGACTCCCCGGCCCTCAATGTGGCCGCGCAGATCCACCTCCAGGGCGGCAACGTCAGCGTCTACGACCCCAAGGCCATGGACAACGCCCGCAAGGCGTTCCCGACCCTGGCCTACGCGGCCTCCGCCGAGGACGCCCTGTCCGAGGCCGACGTCGTCCTCCACCTCACCGAGTGGCAGGAGTTCCGCGATCTGGACCCCGCCGCACTGAGGGACACCGTGGCGCGGCCCTACGTCATCGACGGCCGCAACGCCCTGGACGCCGGACGCTGGCGCGCGGCGGGATGGACGTACCGGGCCCTCGGCCGCCCCTGAGAACAGCCGACGCGTCCCATGAACGCGTCGACCGAGACAGCCGACGCGTCCCACGGGCGCGTCGACCGGGACAGCCCCGGGGCGCTCTTCCCCCCGCGCCCCGGGGCGCTCTTCTCCCCGTCTCCGGTCACCTGTCCGCTTGACCTGCAAAGACGTCGGCTGCGCGGTGCCCGGCCCGGCGGCATGCGTTGCTGCGGCAGGACGACTGGCGAGGCGTCAACGCAGGCGGGTCCAGCCGCAGTCGGCGGTTTCGCGGGCGGGCCTCGCCCGGTTCGGGTTCACCCACCTGCCGTCCCGCGCCGTCCCGCGTCCTCGACGGCGCCCTTCAGCGACCCCCGCTACGCCGTCGTACGGCGGAGTCGGTGCCGCCGCCCAGCCGGTCCGCCAGGCAGGCGAGGTAGAGCGCCATCGTGGTCCGGTGTTCGCGCAGCGGGCGGCCGGTGATCTGCTCGATCTTGTTCATCCGGTAGACGACGGTGTTGCGATGGACGTGCAGCGCCGCGGCGGCCCTGACCAGGTTGAACCCGCTCTCGCACCAGGCGGTGATCGTGTCGCGGAGCGCCGGCCAGTCCGGCTGGGCGCGCAGATCCGCGGTGGTGCGGTCGACCAGCCGGTTGCGGGCGGACTGGCCCACCGCGGTCAGCACCTGGTGGACCCGCAGATCGGTGATCAGGTGGACGGCGGAGCCGCCCGCCACGCGGTTGCCGAGGCGAAGCGCCTCGCACGCGTCCTGGTAGGAGTCGTGCAGTCCGCCGACGGAGGTGGCCGGCTCGCCGATGCCCGCACGGGCGGTCAGTCCGTCCTGGGCGGCGATGACGTCGGTGACGCGGCGGCAGTCGGCGGCCAGGGACGCCATGGAGCCCGCAGCCGGCAACCGGTGCAGGACACCGATCCAGCCGGGGGCCGTGGTGGCGATGATGTCCTGGGGGTCCGCGAAGACCTCGCCGACGGTACGCAGCAGTTCGGAACGGACCAGCGCCAGGGTGGGGGCACCCTGGCGGTGGGCGCTCTGGCGGTGGACCGGCACGCTGGGCACGGTCACCTCGAACGCCACCGCGACCCGCCGCAGCCGCAGGTCGAAGCCGAGTTCGGCGGCCCGGAACACGAGGAAGTCGCCCTCGACGACCTCGGGATCGTAGGCGGCGATGTCGGCGAGCAGCTTCTCGCCGGCGCGCTCGGCCAGCAGACGGGAGCGCAACATCACGGACTCCCGCAGCAGGATCTCCGTCTGACGCTTCACCAGCAGGCCGAAACGCCGGACCTGGGCCGGCGTCCCGGTGATCCCGACCGTCCCCACCGCCTGTCCGCCCGCGATCAGCGGCAGGGTGACGCCGGGGCGCACGCCGCGCAGCTGCTGGGCCTGGGACGCGTTGTGCGTGGCCGGTTCCTGGGAGCGGACGACCTCGACGGACGCCTCGTGGAAGGTGCCGACGCGGCTGCTGTCGCCGCTGCCGATGACCATGCCCTCCGCGTCCGTGATCAGCACGTTGAAGCCGATGACCGCGGAGGTGTCCCCGGCGATCTCCTGCGCGAGTGACGGGCTCAGCACGGGCGTTCCTCCCGTCGAGGGGCGGGCCGGGGTTGGACGCACCGTACAGGGAGGGGAACGATTCCAGCCACAACTTCGTGCGAAGCGACCGGTGACGCGGGCCGGGCAGCTCCTTAGCGTATGGGCCCAGTCACATCCCCGCCGGGGGCACAGCGCGGTGAACGGCGGGCTCCCTCAGCCGGAACGGAAGGCTCATGCCGATGATCCGTGTGCGCTCCATCGCCGCCTCTTTGTCAACATTCCTCCTGCTTTCCTCCGTCGCGGCCTGCGGCTCGGGCGGTGCCGACACCCCGAAGAACGTCTCCGCGAAGACCGCCGCGCTGGGCACCCTCACGCCCGGCGTCATCAAGGTCGCCGTCGAGCCGTACGCGCCGTACACCACCGTCAAGGGCGGCAGGATCGTCGGCCTGGACGGCGACATCCTCGCCTACGCCGCCAAGAAGCTCGGCCTGGAGATCAAACCGCAGGTGACGGACTTCGCCGGCATGCTCGCCGGGGTGCAGTCCCGCCGGGTCGACATCACCATCGGCGGCGTCGCCTGGTCCGCCGACCGGCAGAAGCAGGGCCTCTTCACCGACCCGCCCTACTACTCACCCCCGGCCATGGCCGTCCGCGACGGCAAGACCTACCGGACGGTCGACGACCTGGAGAACCTGAACCTCGGCACGGTCGAGGGCTATGTCTGGGTCAAGTCCATCCAGTCCGTGCCCGGCGCCAAGCTGCACGCCTACCCGGACGCCAACGGCGTCTTCGACGACCTCGGCGCGGGCCGCATCGACGTCGGCTTCCTGGACCCGCTGCTCATCATCGCGGCCCAGAAGCAGCGCCCCGACCTGAAGATCAGCACCGAGTACCTCACCCCGCCCACCGCCGCGCAGGTCAAGGCGAAGCCCGCCTACTCCTACTTCCAGCCGTACCAGACCGGCTTCTACCTCCCCAAGCAGGAGCCGAAGCTGGAGAAGGCGATCTCCGCGCAGATCGACGCCATGTACCGGAACGGCGAACTGGCCAGGCTCATCAAGAAGTACGGCGGCGATCCCGAGCAGTTCCTCAAGCCCTCGGCCGACATGGCCACCGCACGCCGGGGCGTCGACCGGCCCGCGGACTGGACCCCGCCGACCATCGGCTCCAGCGGCCAGTGAGGGGATGACGTGTCCGGCTTCTTCCAGGTCCCCTGGTCCGACTACCGCCCCGACCTGACCGCCGCACTCGGCCGCACCGTGTCCTACACCGTGGTCAGCTTCGCCGGCGCGGTCGTCCTCGGCCTGGCGGTCGCGCTGCTCCGGCTGAGCCGGGTGTGGCCCGCACGGGCCCTCGCCGCCGTCTACACCGAGGTCTTCAAGAACGTCCCCCTGCTCGCCATCATCTTCCTCTCCTACTTCGGCCTGGCCTCGGCCGGAATCCGGCTGGACGTGTTCACCGCCGGCTGCCTGAGCCTGGTCGTCTTCTACGCCGCCTACCTCTCCGAGATCTTCCGCTCCGCGATCAGCGGGGTGCACGCCGGACAGACCGAGGCGGGCGAGGCACTGGGCCTGGGCCGGGCCGGCATCTTCGGGCACGTCGTCCTGCCACAGGCCGTCCGGCTGGCCCTGGCCGGGACCAACACCATGCTCGTCGACCTGCTGAAGTCCACCTCGCTGCTCGTCACCATCTCCGCCGCCGAGCTGATGTCGGAGGGACGGCTCATCACCTCGGCCACCTTCCGGGCGCTGGAGGTCTACCTGGTCATCTCCGCCGTCTACTTCGTCCTGTGCTACCCCCTCTCCCAACTGCTCCTGCTGCTGGAGCGGAAGGTACGGGCCGGAGTCCCCCTGTCCCCGTGGCGACGGCGGCGGATACGTGCCGCCCGCGCCCTGCTCGCCGCCGAACCCGCCGCCGGCCCCGGCGCGGGAACCGACCGGAAGGAGGCGGCCGTATGACCGAGCCCGCCACCACCACCGCCGGGACCAGGACCACGTCGCCGTCGCCCGCCGACGCGGTCGTCCGGATACGAGGTCTGCGCAAGGCCTTCGACGGCCGCACGGTCCTCGACGACGTGAACCTGGAGGTCGCCCGGGGCAGCATCGTGAGCGTCATCGGGCAGAGCGGCGGCGGGAAGACGACGCTGATGCGGTGTGTCAACCTGCTGGAGTCCCCTGACGCGGGCACGGTCGAAGTGGCCGGCGAGGTCGTGCACCAGGACGGCCGCAGGGTCTGCCGGGACCTGCCCCGGCTGCGCCGCACCGTCGGCATGGTCTTCCAGAGGTTCAACCTCTTCCCGCACCTCACCGCGGTGGAGAACGTCGTACTGGCCCAGCGCACGGCAGGCGTCCCCGAACAGGAGGCACTGGAACGCGCCGTCACGCTGCTGCGCCGGGTCGGCGTGGCCCACCGCGCCCTCGCCCAGCCCGAGCAGCTCTCCGGCGGCGAACAGCAGCGCGTCGCCATCGCACGGGCCCTCGCGCTCAGGCCCGAGGTGCTGCTCTTCGACGAGCCGACGTCCTCCCTCGACCCGGAGGCCACCCGGGAGGTGCTGAGCGTGATGCGGGAACTGGCCGCGGACGGCATGACGATGCTGCTGGTCACCCACGAACTCCCCTTCGCCCGCGAGGTGTCCGACCACGTCGTCTTCGTCGACCGGGGCCGGATCGTGGAGGCGGGCAGCCCGCGGGACGTCCTGGACAACCCCGCGCAGGCCCGGACCCGGGAGTTCCTCGCGGCGTACGGATCCGCGTCATGACCGCCCCGTCCGGCCTCGTCGGTGACGGCCCGGTGGTGGTGGTCGGGGGCGGGGTCGTGGGCCTCTGCACGGCCCACTACCTGGCCGAGGCCGGCGTCCCCGTGGAGATCGTCGAGCGGCGCGGCCTGGCCTCGGGAGCCTCCCGCGGCAACGCGGGCTGGGTCTGCCTAAGCCACTCCACGCCCGTCCCGGCCCCCGGCGTCGTGCGCTACGCCCTGCGCTCGCTGGGCCGCCCGGACTCTCCCCTCTACCTGCGCCCGCTGCCCGACCCGGCGTTCGCACGCTGGCTGTGGCGGTTCTGGCGAAGCAGCACACCGGCCGCGTTCCGGCGCGGCTACGCCGCGATCGCCGAACTGAACCGCGACACCTTCGACCTCTTCGACGGCCTGCGCGCGGCCGGGATCGACACGACGCTGACCCGTCCCGGCATGGTGCACGCCTTCCTGTCCCCGGCGGAGGCCCGACACCACCTCGCCGTCCAGCGGGAGATGGCCCACGGCCGCTACCCGCTGCCCGACGACGTGGTCACGGGTTCCGCGGCGCGGATGCTGGACGACGCGCTGTCGGCCGGAGTGCGCGCGGCCTACCTGGTCGAAGGGGAGGGCGTGGTCGACCCGGAGGCGTTCGCCCGCGCGCTCGGCGAGGGGCTCGCCGCATCGGGGGTGAAGATCCACGAGCACGCGGAGGCCACCGGATTCCGCACCTCCGGCGACCGGGTCACCGCCCTGCGCACCACCCAGGGCGAGATTCCGTGCGCGGCCGTCGTCATCGCGGCCGGCACGCGCTCCTCGGCCCTGCTGGGCCGGCTCGGGCATCCGCTGCCCCTGCAGGCGGGCAAGGGCTACAGCTTCTCGGTCGACCTGGACCCGGCGCCCCGGCACACGCTGTACTTCGGCGAGCGCCGGGCCGTCGCCTCACCGATCGGCAGCACCACGCGTATCGGCGGCACGATGGAGCTCAGCGGCAACAACAACCGCCTCGACTGGCGCCGTGTCGTCGCCGTCGCTCTCGCCAGCCGGCACTACCTGGGCCGCTGGTTCGACGACCCGGACGACCTGGTCGGCCTGATCCGCGACCCCTGGGTCGGGGGCCGGCCCTTCCTGCCCGACGGCCTCCCCGTCATCGACCGGGTCCCGGGCCACCACAACGCCTACGCCGCCACCGGCCACGGCATGCTCGGCGTCACCCTGGGCCCGGTCACCGGCCACCGGCTCAGCGAGTACGTCCGCACCGGCCGCCGCCCCGAGGCGCTGGCACCCTTCCGCTTCGA
>NZ_BMML01000009.1:244037-301278 GCF_014645815.1 Streptomyces fuscichromogenes
GGACGGCGGCTGGAGAATCGCGTCGATGACGTAGATGGTGGCGTTCGCGGCCTTGATGTTGCCGCAGACGATGTTCGCCTTGCCGTTGACCTTGAACTCGGTGCCCGAGCCCGACGTGGTCAGCTTGCTGCCCTCCACGGTCGTGAACGAGCCGTGGGAGAGCTCGGCCGGGGTGATCTGCCGGTCCACCACGTGGTACGTCAGCACCTTCTTCAGCTTCCCCTGGTCGGCGAGGAGCGAGGCGAGCTGCGACACGGTCATCGCCTGGAAGGCCTGGTCGTCGGGGGCGAAGACGGTGATGCCGGGCTTCCCGTCGAGGGTGCCGTTCACATGGGCCCTGACCGCGGCGGAGACCAGGTGGCTGAGTTGCGGATACGCGGCCGCGGCCTCCACGACCTTGTCCTTGACCGTGCCGGTCTTCTGGGAGAGGGCCGCACAGCCGGGGCCGAACGTACCCGACGGGCCGGGAGACGCGTCCTGTGCGTGGCCCTGCGACGCCGTACCTGCCAGCGCCAGCGGGACGGCCACCAGGGCTGCCGCCGTGACATGTGCCGTGCGCCTGCGCATGCGAGTGAACCTCATCGCAACCTTCCTCCCGTGGAGGCGTGAACACTGCAGAGGTCTGGACTGCGGAATTCTTCGTTTCCGGGGATGGGACGGGGCGGCTGCTGCGCCATGGCCTCGGGGCATCGTCACCCGGCCACTCAGCGAGGGTAACCAGCGGCGGCCGATGACCGCATCTCGAAGCATCCCGTGACTAGGGGCGCTGGACCGTCCCGTCCTCCGAGATACGGGCGGCGTCCGGGCCGAAGTCCTCCTCCGACACACCGGAGACGAGGTCGATCGCCTCGCCGCCCGGCTCCGGCGTGCCGGGCGCCACGATCCGGGTCGGGCGCAGGTGCCCGGACACGTAGGTGCCGTCGGCGCCGAGGGTGACCTGCAGTACTCCGCTGGTCGAGAGGGCGCCGCCGAGTCCGAGCACTTTGTAGCCGGAGAAGTTCCCCAGGCTGTACGCGATCAGGCGGCCCTTGTAGAACTCCATGCCCCGCATCACGTGCGGGCCGCTGCCCACCACGAGGTCGGCGCCGGCGTCGATCACCGCACGGCCGAAGCGGTAGCTGTCGCCGCGGTCCTCACCGAGGAAGTACTCGGTGCCGGGTTCCACGTGGGTACGGTCCGAACCCTCCGCACCGGCGTGCATGGTGACGATCACGATGTCCGCCATCGCCGCGGCGCGGGCGGTGAGTCGCTTCGCCGCGGGGATGTCCGTGAGGTCGTTCGCCCCCCGGTCGGGAGCGAACCCGATCACCGCGACCCTGATGCCGTGCACCCGCTGGACGGTGATCTGGCCCAGGCGGCCGGTGAAGGGCAGGTCCGCGGAGCGCAGGGCGGCGAACGTGTCGCGCCGCCCCTCGGCCCCGAAGTCGTCGATGTGGTTGTTCGCCGTGTTCAGGACCGTGAACCCGGCCTTCCTGAGCAGGCGGGCGTAGGACGGCGGGGCGTGGAACGCGAAGCAGTTCGGGCCCTCGATGCGGTCGCACTTGCTGGAACCGCCGGTGGTGAGCGTGCCCTCCAGGTTCCCGAGCACCACGTCGCCGGTGAGCAGGTCCTCGACGGGGTCGAAGAACGAGGCGCCGTCATCCGGTGGCAGGTCGTCCGGCAGCGAGCCCATGACGATGTCTCCCACGGCGGAGATCCGCACGTCGCCGACGGGGTGCGGTGGCGCGGGCCGCCCGGACACGGTGGTCCCGGCCGTCCGCAGGGGGCTTTGGACGAGGCCGGCGGAGGCCGTCCCTCCGGAGCCGCCGTGCGATGCGAACGCCGCGACGACCACCAGGCCGGTCCCGACCACACCGAGGGCGAACAGGCGGTGACGGCGCACCGGCCGCCGCCGCTCGCGCCGCTGCCGGGGTCGCCGTTCGGCGGACCTGATCATTGGCTCATCGTACGAAGCGGACCCCCTTCCGGAACGGAGGTCACCGGTCGGCGTGTTCCGCACGCCCCGACGTTCCCGTTCGGCCGAGGGGGAACGTCCGAACGCCCTGGGAGGCAGCTCTCCGCGTTTCTCCCGTGTCCACGGCGCTTCCCGGCCCGGTGCGCGGGGCGCTTCCCGGCTTCGTGCGCGGGGCGCTTCCCGGCCCGGTGCCTGGGGAGCTTTCCGCCTGGTGCGCGGGGCCCGGACGGGCGCGCGGGTGTGGAAGGATCGGCCCTGTGAACGCGCATCCCCCGTCCGACGCGGGCACGGCAGGCGGCGAACTGCGGCGTGTTCTGGAGCGCTTCGACGTCGGCGTCGTGGTGCGCCGGATGGAGGACGGGTTCGGCCGGTTGCCGGCCTACACCGGGTTCGAATGGCCGGTGGACCGGACGGCCGTGGTGCGCTGGAACGTCGAACTCGTACTGCGCTGGATGGTCAACGGGATACCGCCGGACAGCTATCTCCGGTCCGAACTGCATGAGTTCCTGCGCGCCCGCGCGGCCGCCGGCCAGCCGATCGAGGACAGCATCCTGGTCTACCGCCGTGGTGCGCGGATGTTCTGGGAGGCACTGCTCGACCTGGCGGACGACGAGGACCGGGCGGTGCTCGTCGCGGAGTGGGGCACGGTCTGGGGCTGTCTGGAGGACTACCTCGACATGGTCGTGGACGTGTTCGCGCGAGCCTACGCCGACCAGCAGGACGCGCCGTCCACGGCCGGGGACCGGCGTGCCCGAGCCCTGTTCGACCGGTTGTGCGCGCGGCTGCCGGTCACCATCGAGGACCGCGACCGGGCCGCCCGGCTCGGGTTCGAGCTGGCGGAACCGTACCACCCCTTCACCGCCCGGCTGGCCGGGGCCACGGTCGCCGGACACGCCGAACTCGCGTCGCGGCTGCGCACGGCGGGGGCGCTCGCGTTCACCGAGGGGGTCCGGGTGACCGGGCTGACCCCGCCCGGGTTCGGCTGGGCGGCGTTCCTGGAAGACGGGCGGCTGATCCTGGCCCAGGACCCGCCGGTCGCCCGCGACCGGCTCGGCGCGGCGGCCGACGGCCTGCGCGCGCTGGTCGCGATCGCGGCCCGGTCCGGACGCCGGGGCCGGATCCGCGCCGACGACTACCTGCCCGAACTGCTGCTGGCCGACTCGCCGGAAGCCTCCGACCGGATCGTCCGGCGGGTCTTCGGCCCGCTGGAACGGGCCGAAGCCGTGGACCTGGCGGACACCCTGCGGTGTCTCGCCGTCCACGGCTTCGACAGCACGACGGCCGCGGCCGCGCTGCCGGTGCACCGCAACACGCTGCTGTACCGGGTGGGCCGGATCGAGAAGCTGACCGGTCTCTCGCTCAAGGACCAGCGGGACCGCACCCTCGTGCTGCTCGCCGTCACCTGGGAGAGCGTCGCCCCGGCCGTACGATCGGCCCCGGGGCGGCCGGACACGACCTAGGCAGCTCGGGCGATGCCGTGGATCCGGCGTGCCAGGCCGAGCTGCATGGCGCCGAGCATGATCAGCCACAGCCCGGCCAGGAAGGACAGCGTCAGCAGCGACAGCCCCGGCCAGACCAGCAGCGTCAGGCCGGCCAGGACGCCGAGCAGCCCGATGAAGATGTTCCACCCTCGTCCGGGCAGGCTCGGGCGGTCGACCGCCGCGAACACGGCGGTGAAACCGTCCACGATCCAGTAGACGCCGAGCAGCAGCCCCAGCGCGAGCACCGTGATCAGGACGTGCCGGATCGCGTACAGCCCGAGCAGCAGGCTCACCACGCCGAGGACCGCGGTGAGGGTGCGGGCGGTACCCGTCTCCGCCAGGCTCGCCGATCCCACCAGTCGGAAGACCCCGGTGGCGATCAGCTGGGCGCCGAGGACCACCGCGAGCACGACGAGGGTCGGACCGGGCCATGCCACGGCCGTGACGCCGATGACGATCGAGACCAGCCCGTAGAGCAGATGCCAGGTCCAGGAGGCGCCCAGGCGGGCGACGGGGCTCTTGTTCATGCCGCGAAGCTATCGGCGCTCCCGTTGGGCGATCTCCCAAAACCCCGCCGCCTCTTCGTGCCCTCGCACAGGACGGAAGGGGGTTGAATGGAGCGGACAGAACGCGCGTTCGGAGGGGAGCCCGTCGGAAGTCGCCGCCGGAGTACTGCCCGAGCGTCGCGTCAACTGTCCCGAAGACCTGTTGCAGTTGCCGATGCGGAGAGTGCGAGGACATGGCCGGTCCCGTCGACTGGGAAAGCTTCGCCGTGATGACCGGAGGCGCCAGCGGTGCCCTCACCGGCCTGTTGTTCGTCGCGGTGTCCCTCAACGCCAACCGGATCGCCAGGCATCCGGTCCTGCGCGCGATCGCGGCACAGACCCTCGTGCTGTTCCTGGCGCCGCTGGTCATGGCGACGCTTCTGCTGGCGCCCCGCCAGACCGACTGGGCCCTGGGCGCGGAGCTCATGACCGCCGGGCTGGCGGGGGGCCTGAGCCTGCTGGCCATCGGGCGTCGCCGACGCGGTCCGGCCACCGCCGACCAGCGGCTGACCGGCCTCTTCGACCGCCGTGACACCAGCATCGTCGTCATGCTGCTGTTCGTGGCCGCCGGAGCCGTCCAGGCGTCCGGCACGTCCGCCGGGCTCTACCTGCTGCTGCCGGCCTCGCTCGTGGCGTTCGTCAGCGGGGTGCTCAGCGCATGGAACTTCCTGCTCCCACCGCCGGACCTGTTGTAACGGCGCCACGCCGACGGCCCGGTTCCGGCACGCGCCGACAGCACCGGGACCGAAGGCGACCACGGCGCCGGCCACCCGCGTCCGCCGGTCGCCATCGGCGACACCGATGTACCGGCCGCGACGCACGTCCCTGCGCGCCGACGGCAACAGACGTGCCGTGGGCGTTCCTCGACATCGCCCTGACGACGGTCACGCGGGCGTTCGCCGACCATCGGGACCTTCCGTCCGCCGACGGCGACTCCCGGGCGGCGACACTGTTCGCCCGGATCTGCGCCCGGTCGGCGACGACCATCGAGGGCCTCGACCGGGCCGAACGGCTGGGCTTCGAACTCGTCGGCCCGCACTGCCCGTTCGTCGGGGCGATCGACGGCGGTTCGGCCGCCGCGCACGCGGGTCTGGCGGCGCGCATCCGGTCCGCGGGCGGGCTCGCCTGTACGGAAGGGCATCGCGTCGCCGGTCTGACCAGGCCGGACTTCGACTGGGCCGGCTTCCTCGCCGACAGCACGCTGATCCTCGCCGCCGAGCCGGCCACCGGCGACGCGGGACTCGCGGACGCGGTCGGCAACCTGCACGACCTGGTCGCCCTGGCGGGCCGGGCCGGACGCCGGGGGCGGATCCGCCCGGACGACTTCCTGACGGAGCTCATGCTCGCGAGCTCTCCGCGGCTGGCCGAGGACATCGTGCGGCGGGTACTCGGCCGGCTGGACGCCGAGGACCCCTCCGGGACGTTGTCGCTGACGCTGCGGTGCCTGGCCGCGCACGGCTTCAACCGGACGTCGGCAGCGGCAGCGCTCCCGGCCCACCGCAACACCCTGCTCTACCGCATCAACCGGATCGAGAAGCTGACCGGCCTCGACCTCGACCGTCACGCACATCGGGAGCTGGCCCGACTGGCCGTCGTCTGGAGGGACACGACGGGCGGCGACGCCCTGGCCCGGCCCGAGTGAGAGCCGGCGGTGGGGCGGGTGCGCCGAAGGGCCCGGTCCTCTGGACGGGTTCCGGTCGGCCGGTGTCGGCCGAACGCGACGCGCCTGGCGCCGCATGTGTCCGGCGCCGCCCGCACCCGGCGTTCTCGACCCCTCCTCCTCCGCACCCGCGGGGTTGGTGCCGTGCACAACAGCCGGTCCGATCCTTGGCCCCGTGCACAGCGCGAGCGGTGTGACGCTGGCGGCGGCAGGACAGAGCCGGCCGGGCGTCCGCCCGGACGGCCGCCGTAACGACGGAGGGATGCGGGCATGACTTCTGCACCGGACACGATCGTCTTGATCCACGGCCTGTGGATGACCCCCCTCGCCTGGGAGCACTGGGCGGCCCGGTACGAGGAGCGGGGCTTCACCGTGCTCACGCCCGGATACCCCGGGATCGAGGCGGGGGAGGCCGGGCTGGCGGCGCTCCGCCAGGACGCCTCGGCGATCGCCCGCGTCGGGGTACGCGAGGTGCTGGACCATCTCACCGAGGTCATCGAGGAGCTCGACGCCCCGCCGATCATCATGGGGCACTCGTTCGGCGGGACGTTCGCCCAGTTGCTGGTGGGCGCCGGGCTCGGGGCGGCCGGGGTGTCGATCGACGGCGCCGCGGTCAAGGGCGTGAACGCGATGCCGTTCTCGGAGCTCCGCTCGGTCCTGCCGGTCCTCAAGGACCCGGCGAACGCGCACCGGGCCGTTTCCCTGACGGCCGAGCAGTTCCACTACGCCTTCACCAACACCCTGGACGAGGACGCCTCCCGGCGGGCCTACGACCGCTACGCGGCGCCGACGCCGGCCCGCATCCTGTTCCAGGGCGGCCTCGCGGCCGTCACCCCGCATGCGACCACGACCTTCGACTTCGCCGACGGCGACCGGGCGCCGCTGCTGTTCGTCTCCGGCGGCAGCGACCACATCCTGCCCCCGGCCGTACAGCGGCAGAACTACGAGAAGAACGCCAAACACTCGACGGCGGTCACCGCCCACACCGTCTTCGCGGGCCGCGACCACTTCACCTGCGGCGAGCCCGGCTGGGAGGCCGTCGCCGACTTCGCCCTCGACTGGGCACTGGACCCGCGCGCCGGAGTCCTCGACGCCACGACCGACGCGACCCACTGACCGGACCCGACGACGACCCACTGACCGAATCCAACGACCCGCTGACCGGATCCGAAGAGACCGGCTGAGAACGGAGACACCCGACATGGCGAGAACGGTGGCCGACGGCCTGTGGGAGATGCTGGTCAGCGCCGGTGTGCGGCGCTGCTACGGGATCGTGGGCGACGCGCTGAACCCGGTGGTCGACGCGATGCGCCGCAACGGCCAGGTCGACTTCGTGCACGTGCGCAACGAGGAGTTCGGTGTCTTCGCCGCGGTCGCCGAGGCGAAACTGACGGGTCATCCGGTCGCCGTGTGCGGGACGGCCGGCCCCGGGGTGGCGCACCTGATCAACGGCATGCTGGACGCCCTCAAGGAGCAGGTGCCCGTCATCGTCCTGGCCGGCGACACCGAAACCGCCCTGATGGACAGCGAGACCATCGAGGAGCTGAACCCGTACCGGTTCTTCGCCTCCGCGTCGGTCTACGTGGGCCGGCTGGTCAACCCCGACCAGCTCCGCACCGTGGTGACCTCGGCGGTGACGGCCGCGGTGACCCGGGGCGGCCCCGCGGTCGTCGCACTGCCCGGTGACATCGCGGCGGCGCACGCGCCCAAGGACCGCTACGAGATCCGGCTGCCCCGCCCGGTCCAGGCCCCGGCCGGAGCACAGGACCTCACCGCCATGGCCGAGATGATCGACGAGGCGGACACGGTGGCGGTCTTCGGAGGCCAGGGCTGCGCCGGGGCCCACACCGAGGTGACGGCGCTGGCCGGAAAGCTGGGCGCGCCGGTCGGCTACTCCCTCAAGGGCAAGCAGTTCCTCGAACACGACAACGCCAACGCGGTCGGGATGACCGGCCTCCTCGGCTACGGCGGCTGCCACCACGCGCTCCAGCACGCGGACGTGCTCCTGATGCTCGGCACCGACTTCCCGTTCAGCGGTTTCCTGCCGCACGGCAGGACCCGTGTCATCCAGGTGGACCGGAACCCGGAACGGCTCGGCCGGCGAGTACCGGTGGACCTGGCCGTGACCGGCGACGTACAGGCCACCGTCGCCGCGCTGCTGCCACTGGTCGAGCCGAAACCCGACGGCGAGTTCCTCGCCCGCTGTGTGGAGGAGACCGAGCGGTTCCACCGCAGGATGCGGCACTTCGCGGAGAAGGGGCCGCGGATCAGGCCCATCAGGCCGGAGTACCTCGCCACCGTCCTCAGCGACCTCGCCGCCGACGACGCGCTGTTCTTCGCGGACACCGGCACCCCCGTCATCTGGGCGGCCCGGCACATCCGGTACGGACCGAGGCGGCGGCTGTTCGGATCGTTCTCCTGGGCGTCGATGGCGACCGCCTCGCCCGGCGCGTTCGGGGCCCAACTGGCCTTCCCCGGACGGCAGACGATCGCGCTCTGCGGCGACGGCGGGTTCACCATGCTCGCGCTCGGCGACCTGCTCACGGAGGTACAGCGCCGGCTGCCCGTCGTGCACATCGTGCTGAACAACAGCGGCCTGGACTTCGTCAAGATCGAGCAACAGGAGGCCGGTTTCGTCCCGTTCGGGACGGACTTCGCCAACCCGGACTTCGCCGCCGTCGCCGAGGCCATGGGCGCCAAGGGCATCCGCATCGAGGACCCCGGTGACGTGGCGGACGGCCTCGCGGCCGCGCTGGCCCACACCGGCGGCCCGGTCGTCGTAGACGTCCTCGTCGACCCCTACGCGCTCGCGGTCCCGGCCCACGTACCGGCCAGGACCGCCGCGGGGTTCACACTGAGCGCGGCGCGACAGATCCTCGCCGGCCGCCTGGACGACGTCATCGACACCGCCACGCACAACGCCCGGCTCATCTGACCGGCCGCCCCCCCCCGCAGACGGAGAAAGACACACAATGCCAGAAAGCCACAACTCCCCGCCAAATCCACCGAACTCGCCAAATCAACCGAACCCGCCGAACTCGCCGAACTCGGCGAACCCGCCGAACTCAGCGAACCCACCGGGTGCGGCGCCCACCTGGCGCGAGATCCACCACGGCGGCTCACCGGAGGCCGAAGAGGCTCACTTCCGCGAGCTGGCGGACGTCGTCGTCGGAATCCAGCGGACGAACAAGCGGAAATCCGGCTCACAGGTCTCCCGCCGCACGTTCCACGCGAAGATCGTCGTAGGAGTGGACAACGCCGAACTCGCCTTCCGTTCCGACCTGCCCGCCGACCTCTGTGCCGGGGACTTCACGGCCGGTGCCCGGCTGCCGGCCGTCGTCCGGCTGTCCAACGCCAGCGGCACCGTCCGGCCCGACGGCAGCCCCGACCTCCGCGGCGCGGCACTGAAGATCACCCTCCCCGGCGGCGGCGTGCACGACCTGCTCATGACCAGCTACCCGGTCTCCCACGCCCGTGACGCCACCCAGTTCGTCGAGATCGCCAGGATCGGGGCCGGCCCCAGACTCCTGGTCCTGCCCCGCATGCTGGCGAGACTCGGACCTTCGGAGACCGCACGCGTCCTGGGCAACCTCAGACGGGCCAACCGCCCCTCGCCCGGCCTGGCCCTGGAGTCCTACTGGAGCCGCGGCGCCATCCTGTGGGGCGAGACCGGCCCCGTCAGATTCCGCCTGAGCCCACTCGGTCCACTCGACGCTTCCGCCCCGGCCTCCGCCCCGCCGGTGGACTCGGCCGACGGCCTCCAGACCGACTTCGCCGACCGGCTGAGCGGCTCGGCGGTCCGGTTCGCCCTGCACATCCAGAAGTACGTCAACGAGAGGCTGACACCGATCGAGGACGGGGCGGTCGAATGGAAGGAAAGCGACTCGCCCTGGCTCGGCGTGGCCACCCTGACGATTCCCGCCCAGAACACCCTCGGCCCGAACGGCCGGGCCACCCGCGACCACATCGACACCCTCGCCTTCAACCCCTGGCACGCCCCACCCCAGTTCCGCCCCCTCGGCAACCTCAACCGCGCCCGCCACACGGTCTACACCTCCAGCGCCAAGGAGTGGCACGCCCGCTGACGGCCACGAAGAGCCCCAACCCGACGCCTGGCAAAGCTGGTTGAGGGCATGGCCCAGCCCGGACGACCCGCAGGACGCCGGGCCCGGCCGGTGACCGCAGCCGAGCGGGCCCCCACGGCACCACCGCCGCGGGACTCGTGCCGGCCCCCGACCGGCTCTGGACAACGCCTCCATGCGCGGAACCGCCGAAAGCGCCCTGCCCGGTCGGCCGTTGGCGCCGGACACTGCCGCAGCACAGCCCCCGGCAGGATTCGAACCTGCGACACCCGCATGAGGAGTTCGATCGAGCACCTCTCATACGGCCTTCGCGCTCCTACTGCTGTGGCACGCGTGATCGCTCAAGGCCGCCTGCGTTCGCCGTCGTTGATGTCAGATGGTGATGTCAGGTTGGGTGGCCAGGTTTGGCGTATCGAGGCCGAGCCGCTCACAGATGATGGCGACGACGCCGTGGTGCGCACGCCCGGCAGACGGTTCCCCGGGGTCTTGGTACGGGGTGACTCCTTCTACGTCCTCCGCAGGTCGGTCACGGGGAGTCGGCGGCCTCGATCATCCGGCCGTGGTGCTCGGTCGATGGTTCGCCGGGGGTTCGGCACCGATCGCTGCTGTCCGGGGCTGTTGGTGTCAGAGGACGGTGTCAGCTGCCATGCGCGGACTTGACAGGTTGGCCACTCGTCCAAGCAACCGTGCGGCACGGTCATGACGCCGGGCAGATCCGGGGCCCGCCTGGACCTCGGCCGACGAAAGTCCGCCACGACGGCGGGCGCGCCGACCGGCTACGCACGCGTATGCCTCGCTGCACCTCCGCCGGCCTCGGCCACGCTACCGGTCACGTCGACCGCGGCAAGCCGCGTCGGCCGGAGCGCAATGGTGAGACCTGGTGCGATGACCGCCTGCCGCCTGCCGCCTGCCGCCTGTCCAGGGGTGGTGCAGGGCGCCGACGTGATCGCAAACGGGTGAAGTTGTGACACGCCTGTTCGGAAATCGCACGTTATGTGGAATTTATGGAGCGTACATGCATCGATGAGTCCCGCTGAGCACAGGGACTCCCCTCGACGAAGTTAAGGAGACCCTAGTGGTCAAGCGCACGGTGAGGTTCGGCCTCGTGGCAGCGGTGACGGCGACGATGCTGGTCGGCTCGACCGGGTTCGCGACGGCTAAGAGCTCGGGAACGATGAACGTCGTCTATGGCCAGATCGTCACGATTCCCGTGTCGCCCGGCAACGGCTACGCCGGCGCACAGGCGGCATCGGCCACTTGTCCGGCCGGGCAGGTCCTCACGGGCGGCGGAGCTGAGGTGAAAGCCGGGAATTCGTATGTCCAGCGCTACAACCTCGCGGCAAGCAGGCCGATCGGCAACGAGACGTGGTGGGCTTACGGCACGAACAGTGACACCAACAACCCGGGTTCGCTCCAGGCCTTCGCGATCTGCGCGAAGGTGACCAACCTGGATGTGGTCCACACCCCCTGACGTGACGTACGAACGAAGGGGCGGCACTCCTCCGAGAACGCTGCCCCTTCGTTCGTCCAGGAATTCCTTGGCGTCGCCATGCAGGCGTTTCCTCGCGACGCCGACCGCCCCAGCTGCGACGCATTCTGCCCCCATGCCCTCGTGTGCCGCCCACTCCCGCCCGGAGGAGCGGAGCGACGTCGGGTGCTTCTCCTTGCAGGCCCAGCTGCGGGGGTGTTCGGTCACAGGTGGGGCGGATCGGCAGACGTGGTGCCGCCAGGCCTCGGTGTCGGTGGCAGTCGCTGGCGTGGCCGCGTGATACCTACCGATGATCAGTTCCCGGCGGCCCTCGCCGCTGCGCTGGCGCTCCCGTTCGACTATGACGACGGCAACGGTGTTGACTTCGAGCCTTTCCCGGCCTTCCTGTCCATCGAGGAGACCGCCGCCTGGTTCCGGGCCTGGACCGGCAACGCGGAGCTGGACGGCGACGACTTTCGTGTGTTCGGCCAGCATGGCGCGGGCGGATACGCAGCGTTCTGGCTCGTCCGCCCACACCGCCCGCTCGTCGACCAGCCCGTGGTCTTCCTCGGCTCCGAGGGCGAGACCGGTGCGGTGACGCGTGACCTGGGTGCCTTCTTGTGGCTGCTGGCGGGGGATACGGCCCCTGGGAAGCGGCCGCCTCAGACGAGCCCGACTGGCCCCCCCGCCACAACCGGGACCTGGCGGCTGTCGCCGAACGGTTCGCGGACCACGGCGACCAGCAGCGACAACGGCGCCACCTGGACCACGGCGGGAACCGCCACCAACCACTACGGCGGATCCTCCGACTCCCCGGTGTGGACCCGCGAGACCGACGGCAGCGTCCCCCGCGACGTCGCCGACCCCACCGGCGGGCTCGCCGCCACCACCTCAGGCAGCGACACGACCCTGCAACTCTGCGACATCCGCGGCGACGTCGCCGTCCAACTCGACCTCGCCACCACCACGGCCACCGCCTTCCACTACGACGAGAACGGCAACACCCAGGACGCCACCGGCACCCGCTACGGCTGGCTGGGCGCCAGCCGGCGAGCCTCCGACACCCCCAGCGGCCTCACCCTCATGGGCGCCCGCCTCTACACCCCTGCCACTGGGTGCTTCCTCTCCCAGGACCCCGTGGAGGACAGGGGCGCCAACGCCTACTCCTACTGCTCGGCGAACCCCGTCGACTGCAGCGACATCGGCGGCACCTGGGACTTCGACGGCGTCGAGGGACCGTCCACCAAGGCCGAACGCGACTGGTGCTACTGGCCGTCCCGGTAGCGGGTATGTACGGTCACGGCCTCCGACGCGCAGGCGGCGAAGTCCGAGGCGATCAAGGTCTTCGGAAGCATCGCCAACCGGAGTTTCGGTGACGCCTTCCAGCACATCCTGTGGATGGCGCTCATGGCCTGGGACGTCGGCGCTTCCATGGCCCGCGGCGAGGGCAGGCGCCACGAGGACTTCTCCCAGAACACCAAGAGCGCCCGGCACATGGCACTGACCAGCAACGACATCGGCATCAATATCGGCCTGCGCATGAAGAACTGCCACTATTCACGGCACGGCGGAAAATTCGCCACCAAGATTGTCCAGCTCTCCATGGAAGCCGCCTGCGACGACGCGGTGATCCTCAAGGTCGACAGCAGGCAAGCGAAGGTGTGTTACAGGTATGTCTGGTGACCCCAAGCTCAAGCTTGAACCTGGCCGGCCGTGGGCGCGGCGCAACCTCCGCCGTCTCATGGTGGCGGTCGTCGCCTTCGGCCTGGTGGCGGTGGCGGTCGGGGGAGCGCGGGCCTGGCAGCAGGGCAAAACGGACGACAGGACCCGGGCCCGCTTCGCCCAACTGGCCAAGGATCCGCTGCTGACCGCGCTCGGCACCCGCTTCGGGCGCCGCCACAACGGGCCCGTCCTGCTGCGTTGCCGACAGACCCCGGACGACGGCCCCCTGCCCCCGCAGTTCGAGGTCGCCTTCCCGGCGCCGCAGACCCCGGCGGCCCAGACCCAGGTGACCGCCGCCGCCCGCGGCGCCGGATGGAGCGTCCGCACCTGGGAACGCGGAACGGGCCGGTCACACGCGTACTACTTCGAACTCCGCAAGTCCTTCAGTACCTGGACGAGCGACTCCGACGCGGCCCTCGACCGAACCGGCCTCAGCCTGGACATGACCGCATCCGACGCAGGCCGCTGCGCCTGACCGCGCCCTGCCCGTAACACGGAGTGCCACGCTCGGGATGTGGCTTCCAAGGAGAGAAGGGCCCGGAGACCCGGGCCCTTCTCAAGCGGCACGCCGAAGCGTCAGCACGGCCGTCCTGCGGCAGATCGAAGAGGACGAGATGATCGCCCGCCGGTTCGCGGACACCGACGCCGCGATCCCGGCCACGGCTCTGCTGCACGATCGGGTGGAACGGAACCGTAGCGATCAAGTCGAGGGGCGAGTTCCCGTCCATGCTCGGGAGCTCGCAGTCGGTCATCCAGTGTGACCGGTCGTGGCTACCCCTTGCCCCGATTCCGCACGAGCTTGGCGTTCGCGCTGTGGGGTATTGGCGAGGCGGACCCTCGACGGTCGATCACCGGTGCAGGCCTCTGAATGGCCAGTGCCAGGGCATCGCTGTCATCGAACCCCGGGCGCGGCCCGCTGGCCGACTTGCCAGCCACTCTCGCCACACTGGCAAGGCGCCCCGACACAGCCCTGGCCCGCGAGCCACCGACACTCCAGATGGTTCACGGCACTCATGCTGACCTCTGACGCGGCAAACGTCTCCGCCCTGCAGCAGGCGGCATATCGCGTAGGCAGGCACGACCCTGCGGCCGGGCCGATTCGGCCGCTGCGCATCGGTCATCCCTGACGGGCGTCAGATCTCGTTCCCGCGCCGTTCCCATTGTCCCGGGAAACCGAGTCCACCGAACTGCATCGCGGCAAAACAGCAGGTCAAGCGTGCCCCCGGCAGGATTCGAACCTGCGACACCCGCTTTAGGAGTGGGATCGGCTCCTTGCCGGGGGGTGCCTGGCGCTGCCGCGCGATGCTGTTTCCCCTGGTCAGAACCGCACGGCGAGCCACTTGATCCGGCTCATGCCGCCCTGTACCGGGCAGTCCGCTCACGCATCGCTCACGCGTCGCCGACTGCCAAGCAGAGCGTGGTCAGACCTGGCCGAGGTCGATCTCCACCGGGAAGGGGGCCGCTACCTTGAGGACGCCGGTGAACACGTCGCCGTCCCGGTAGGTCTTCGTCGCGGGGTCGAGAACGTAGGTGTACACGAGAGGAACGCCTGTCGCGGCCTGCTCGATCCGCCAGTAGAAGCCGATGCCTGCCTTGGCGTACTGGTCGACCTTCACGATCCGGTCGGTGGTCTCCGAGCCCGGCGACACCACCTCCGCGACCAGGAGCACGTGCTCGGGGCGGGTCGGGGTGATGTCGATCGTGTCTGCGCGGTACACGACGACGTCCGTCCGGCGATTGGTGAGCGGGAGGTCCTGAAGCCGGACGTCGAAGTCGGTGTCGGCGTTCCACTCCGGGCCCGCGGCGGCATCCAGGGCGTTCGCCAGAATCCGCGCCAGTCGGTTGTGCCGCTTGGACGCGCTCGGACTCACGACGACCATCCCGTCCACGATCTCGATACCGGCGCACTGCTCCTCGGACCAGGACTCGTACACTTCCGCCGTGATCTGCTCATGCATCCACGCCGGGGCCACCATCTCGGCCGTCATGAAGCACCTCCCGGACGCTGTGCCGCGGGCCCGATCCCGCTGGACTCAGCGTACTGTCCGCCACCCGTCCGGCACGCTGCTCTCGCTCTGACAAACAAGAGCGGGGCGACCCGGCCTGGCTTCGGCCTGTTGCTGAAGTTCTTCGAGCTGAAGCCTCGTTTTCCTGGCCTGCTCGAAGAGGTCACGCCGGCCGCGGTGAAGTACGTCGCCGATCTGGTCAAGGTCCCGGCGACGGACTTTGAGAAGTACACGCTGGTCGGCCGGACTGCCGAATACCACCGCAAGCAGATCCGCAAGACGCTGAAGTTCCGGCCGTCGACGGTCGCGGACGAGAAGGCGCTGGCCGAGTGGCTGGCTGCGGAGGTCTGTCCGGTCGTGCTGATAGAGGACCGGCAGCGCAAGGCCCTGCTGGTGGAGTGCCGGGCGCGGAAGATCGAGCCGCCAGGTGGTTGCCTACTCGGGCCGAGGGCCGCCGGGCACGATCGGCGGCCCTCGGTTTCAAGGTGTTGTCCTGGCCGAATGACGGCCGGTGCGGTCAGGCGCCGCCGGTGTCGGTCGGTGTCGCCTCACCGAGCATGGCCAGGGTAAGCACATTGCCAGCGATGCCCCAGCCGCCGTCGGCGACCTCTTCGACCAGAACCATGGTGTTGTCCCGGGCGCGCTCGCCGTAGATCTCGACGTACAGCTCGGTGGTGCGGGTGACGATCTCCTCCTTCTGCTTCGGGGTGAGGGTCTTCTCGGGGACCTTGAAGTTCGCGAAAGGCACGGTTGGTTGTTCCTTCTCTCAGTGGGGCGCTACAAGGGGAGGTACAGGGAGCTGCCTGCGGTGAGCAGGCTGTCCAGTCCGATGCGGCGGAAGAAGTCGACGCGGACGCGGTGGGCGACCGCGGAGACGACTTCGCTGCCGTCTCGGCTGGGGTCTATGTGGCCACGCAGCGGCTGAGTGCCATGCGGCATCGCGACCAGTCGCGCGACGGCTTCAGCGACCTCGGCCCCATCGGCGTCCGGCAGGATGAGCGCCGCCAGACGCTTTCCCAGATCGTCCATCAGGGGCCGGTGACGGTTGGCCGTAGGCTCGGCACCATCACGGTCCGCCGGGGGCGTCGGCGTTGGTGAAGTGGTTGGTGCCCGGCGGTGAACGCGCCGGACACCACGATCGCGGTGTCGATGCCGAGCGGGAGCACCTCGGCGGTGTAGCTGACGGCCAGGGCGTCCATCGCTGCCTTGGCGGCGAAGTACGGGGCGGCGGGCAGCAGCCGCGGGAGCCGGAGCTGGAGCTGCCGATCCACACCCGCAGCCCCGAGCCCTGCTCGCATAGCTGCGGTAGGGCGGCGCGGTTGACGCGCCGCGCGCCGAGGACGTTCACGTCGTACACGTCCGCGAGTTGCTCGG
Source organism: Streptomyces fuscichromogenes (assembly GCF_014645815.1). Lineage (GTDB taxonomy): Bacteria > Actinomycetota > Actinomycetes > Streptomycetales > Streptomycetaceae > Streptomyces > Streptomyces fuscichromogenes. Next base: position 260,330 of record NZ_BMML01000009.1, read on the forward strand.
CGGTGAACGCCTCGGCGGCGCCCGGGACCATGTGTCCGGCGTTGTGTACGACCGCGTCCAGCCGACCGCGCTCGGTGAGGATCCGGTCGACTGCGGCGTCGACGGAGTCCTGGGAGGTGACGTCCAGCTCGGCGGCGTGCACGGCGACCTGGTGGTCGATGCCGTAGCGCGCCAGTTCGGCCACCGCGGTCGCGTTACGGGTCGCGGTTGGCGGATGCCCGCGTACACGGTGTGACCGGCGAGGGCCAGAGCACGCATGGACCGCACACCCGATGCCGCTGAAGGCCCCGGTGACCGGGATGCCCTTCCCGGTGTCGTCGTTCCTCATGACGGGTCTTTCGTCATGACAGGGTCTTTCGTTGATCGATGGGGAGCTGCGGGCGGTTCAGATGATTCCGCCGTTGGCGCGGACGACCTGTCCGTTGATCCAGTGGCCGGCCGGGGAGGCCAGGAACGCGACGACCTCGGCGATGTCGGCCGGGGTACCGAGTCGCTCCAGCGGGGCCTGGGCGGCCAGACGGGCGATGGTCTGCTCGTCCTTGCCGTCCAGGAACAGGTCGGTGGCCGTGGGGCCGGGCGCGACGGCGTTGGCGGTGACGTCCCGGCCCCGCAGCTCCCGGGCCAGGATCAGCGTCAGGGCCTCGACCGCACCCTTGCTGGCGGAGTACGCGCCGTAGTTCGGGAAGGCCAGCCCCACCACGGAGGTGGAGAACGTCACAATCGCACCGCCGCGGCGCACCCGACGGGCGGCCTGCTGGGCGACGACGAGCGTGCCGCGAATGTTGGTGCGGTGGAGGTCGTCCAGGACGGCCAGGTCCAGCTCGGCGATCGGCGCCATGTGTGCCCGCCCGGCCGCGTGCACGACGACGTCGACACCGCCGAGCTCTGCCTCGGCCGCGTCGAACAGAGCCTCGACGGCGTGCTCGTCGGCGACGTCGGCGCGCACCGCGATCGCCCGGACACCACCGGTGACGGCCTCCTGCACGGCGGCTTCGGCCTCGTCCTGGTTGCCGGCATAGCCGACCACGACGGCGTACCCGTCGGCGGCCAACCGGCGGATGGCCTGGCGGCCGATGCCGCGCGAGCCACCGGTGACGACCGCGACACGGGGTGAGGCGGCGGGCTGGGCCGATGCAGCGGTCCCGTCGAGGGAAGTGGGATTGGGCATTACTGACTCCTGTGGTGGATGCGATCAGGCTGCGGTCTCGCCGACGCCCTGCTGCGTCCTCCACGATCGGCCGGGCCCCCACCCCTAGCCAGGGCTGCGTTTACCCAGGGGATGCCACCCCCTGGCTACGGCTCGGCGCGCGAGCGACCATGAAGCGGTGAACCTTCCAGAACTCGGCGCCTTCCTCAGGACACGCCGCGACCGCATCCGCCCCGCCGAGGTCGGTCTTCTCCAAGGCCCGCGCCGGCGCGTCCCCGGGCTGCGCCGAGAGGAGGTCGCCCAGTTGGCAGGGCTGTCGGCCGACTACTACACCGAGTTGGAACGCGGCAGCGCAAAGAACGGCGTGCAGCCCTCGGCCCAGACCCTGGCCGCCCTCGCCCGAGCCCTGCGCCTGAACGGCGACGAGCGCGACCACTTGTTTCACCTGGCCGAACGGCCGGTCCCCCCATCAGTACACGGACCGTCGGCACACGTACAGCCCGCGCTTCTCGGACTGTTGGACCGGCTGTCCAACACCCCCGCGCGCGTCATCACCGACCTGCACGAAACCCTGGTGGAAAACGACCTGGCCCGGAACCTGCTCGGCAAGTCCCCGGCACACCACGGCCCGACGGCAAGCTTCGTGTACCGCTGGTTCACCGATCCGCAGGCGCGCGAGAGGTACCCGTCCGAGGATCACCCGCACCACTCGCGGGTGTTCGTGGCCGACCTCCAGGCAGCGGCTGCCCGTCGCGACCGGGACGCGGAGGTCACCAAGATGGTCGTCGTACTGCGCCGCCGTAGTCAGGAGTTCGCAGCCCTCTGGGACACCCACGACGTCGCGGTGCGCCGCAAGGACCATAAGAAGATCGTCCACCCCACGCTCGGCATCATCGAACTCGACTGCTACAACCTGCTCAGTGAGGACGGACGCCAACGCCTGCTGTGGTTCACCGCGCCGCCCGGAAGCCGGGGAGCCGAGCAGTTGGAACTGTTGGCCGTGATAGGTACCCAGGACCTGAGCGTCACCGAGGGCACGGCACCGGAGGGGTTGTCCGTGGCGGAATCAGGAAGGCAGCGCTGACCCGCGCCTCCGAGGACGCCAGGGGCTGCCCGATCAAGACGTGGCGGCCCTCTCCCAGCACAGGTGGTTTCCGGCCCGGGACTCACGACGACGCACGTCCGCTCACGCAAACGGCCCCGGACGCGAAGCCCGAGGCCGAATAGATTCCCCTCCCTGAGGGAGAAAACCCAGGTCAGAGCGGTAACACGTTGTGCCCCCGGCAGGATTCGAACCTGCGACACCCGCTTGAGGAGTTGGGTTGCTCGCGGGACCGGCGAGTAGCCGGAGCGAGGTGCGTGCGGCAGCGTTCCGTCAGACCTTCTCGACTCGCACGGAGTGTCCCGAGAGGAGTTGATTCATGTCGTCGGTGTCGGACGTGAAGACGGTTGCCTCGGCTCCCCGCGCTGCTTCCCGCCCGGCCACAGCGGCCAGGATGGCGTCGATGGCGTACTTGTGCCCATGCAGGCCGGCTGCCTGCAGCATGTCACGCGCCATGGCGATTACTTGGTCGTCAGTGTGTACGACGCGGATCCGGGACAACGTCCAGTTCCAGAGTGCCTGTCTCGACGTTTCGCGAGGGTCCCATGCCTCCAAGGTCGTGAGCGCCGAGGTGACGATCGGGGTGTCGAGCCGCGGAGCTGTCTTGATCAGCGCAGCCATCTCCCGATCGCCCCGGACCGTCTTGGAGAGAGCCTCGGAGTCGAATACGAAGACGCGCTGTCGCGGCCGGTGCAGCTTTGCCTGGGCGGTGCGGCTCACGCAGCCTCGTCCGAATGCGATAGGTGCTCGTCATGCCAGTCGTCGATGGCGGCGATGCGGTCCAGTGCCGCTTGCTGCTCGTCGTCCGTCACGGCGCCGTGCTCTTCTTCAAGGCGTTCGGCCAACTCGCGCAGTCGGTCCATGGCGTCCTGATGAGCGGCGGCGGCCGCGATGTAGCCGGACACCCCGCGCGCGTCGACCCGCTCCTTGATCGACTCCACCAGCTCTTCCGGCACTGTGATGGTGATCTTTCGGGTTGCCATACTTCGAGTATGTCATGTTCTGTGTGTCGAGGCTTGCTCTCTGGAGGATTCGCCCCACAGCCCAGGAGGGCGCGAGCACTGCCTTCGAAGCGAAGCCGCAGCCCGGCGGCGCAGCGAAGCCCGGCCCGGAGCCCATGCCGGATGGCGCTGATCTGATGGGTGTATTCGGGAGACTAACTTCCCGCCCGCTCACGCAAACAGCCCAGGGTAACGAGCTCCAAGGCCGAACGCAACGCTGACCTGGGGAGAAACCCCAGGTCAGCGGCATGATGCATGGTGCCCCCGGCAGGATTCGAACCTGCGACACCCGCTTTAGGAGTTCGATTCCCGCCCGCCCCTGAGGCTGTCGTCGGCTGGTCCGGCGGTCGCGCGGGGGCGCTGCTGTGTGCTGCTGTCCGACCTCGTTGATGTCAGCCGTGGATGTCAGATGTCGGCCTCTGAACCACGGCTAACGACTGATCGGGATCTCATAGACGATCTCGCAGTGAGCGGCGGGCACGACGATGTCCGCCGTCTCCACGGGACGACCCTCGTCGCTGTAGTACGTCCGCCGGATGTGCGTCACGAGCGCGGCTTTCTGGATGCCGAGTAGAGAAGCCTCCTCGGCCGTCGCCTGCCTCGGCTCCGGCTGCTCCACGGCATGGCTGACGGTGACCCCGATCGCGGCCATGCGGTTCACGACCCCGGCACCCGCGTGGGGTCCGCCTTCGGGGAGGACCACGAGAGAGCCCGCGGTGAGGTCGTACGGCTCCCAACTCGTCGACAGCTGAACCGGCCTGGCGTCCGCCAGGAACTCGTACGTCGTCCGGACGCACAGCTCACCTTCGGCGATCCCGAGCCGCGCCGCGATCTCCGCCGGAGCCGGCACTTTGGCGTCCGTCCGACTCTCCCAATCGCCCTGCCTGCCGAGTGCCTTCATGTCCGCCCGGAACGGCGAACCGCTCGGCTGTTCCCGTGCCGACGACCGGACGACCCGCACCCGCTGCCGGGGCTCGGCGACGTACGTGCCCGAACCGGCCCGGCCCTCCAACACGCCCTGGGAGATCAGCAACTCCTGTGCCCGGCGGACCACGTTCTCGCCCACGCCGCACTCCTGGCCGATCTGGGCGCGGGAGGGCAGGCGGTCTCCCGGCTCCCAGACGTGCTCCACGATCCGCCGCCGGAGTTCGTCGGCGATGCGGAGATAGGGCGGCTGCTCAGGCATATGGAAAATCTAGTCCACTAGCTCTAATCTAGTTAACTAACTTCACTCAAAGTGATCGCTGGTGACGGAGGCTGCCCTGTGCCCGCTTCGGGAGTTAGCGCGGTGGCCCTCGCCGCCCGGCTGTCCGCCCTCGGGCTGCTCACGCGAGTGGAGGAACACCCCCGACACACGTCGGTCGAAGCGGAGGTACCGGAAGTGCTCTCCGCCGAGTCATGGCGGGAGGTCCTGGACGTGGTGGCCGACGCCGACCGTTTCGGCCTCCTCGCCACCAGTCTGAACGGCCGCACCCTCTGGGCGGTCGTACGCAAAGCGGTCCCCACGACGGGCGATGTCGGGGGACCGAGCCATCAGCGATAGGAGCTGAATAGCGTGCTTAACCGTATCCGCCGTGCCGTCTCGCTCACCAGGGCGCGGTACATCCCCAAGGGCAGGCACCGCCGCCCCTTAACCCCCGTTCGGCCGTCGGCCGCTTCCCTTGCGCCTGCAGATACGTCGACCGTCGTCCTGGGGCGGACTTCCGCCAGTGCAGAGCACGAACACTCGCTCACGGGTGAGGACAACGCGCTCGTCCGCCCATACCTGCTGGCCTGGGAGACGCGCATGCGGACGCGCGCGGTGGCCGTAGCTCCCCATCCGCCGGCCGCGGCCTGGTCGAGCCTCGCGGGGGTCCGCTGATGCCTCCTCGCCAACAGCCGTACATCACGGACACCTCGGTCTTCCCCTACCGGTCTACCGCCTGCTCGATCGGTACGCACCTCGCCTGCTCGGAGTCCTCTCCGGCCTCGGCGCCGGTCGACCTGCCGGTGATCTACGAGGCGTGCAGCTGCCCGTGCCACTCGGCGCCTGCGCAGGTGCAGCGGTGAGCGACCGGACTCCCGGAGGCGCGCTGGTCTCCAACATCGAGGTCACCGTGAACACCGTGCAGCGCGGCGACATCATCCAAGTCGGTGGCCAGGCCTGCCGGGTGAGCGACCTCTTCCAACTCCCGCAAGGCGCCAAGCAGATCCTGTTCGAGTCGGGAGAGCTGCTGACCATACACACGCGGACCCGGCTCGTTGCCGTGCGATTGCTGAGAAGGCGGTGACCGGGTCCGTGCCTTCTCGCCGACACGACATCGCCGACGACCTCCGGTCCCAGATCATGACCGGCCGAATCCAGCCCGGCGAACGCCTCCCCTCTGAAGCCGGCCTGGCCGACCAGTACAAGGTCAGCACGGCGACGCTGCGGAATGCTCTCGCGGTGCTCCAGGCGGAAGGCCTCGTCGAGAAGATCCACGGCAAGGGCAACTTCGTCCGTCGCCCCCTCCGCAAGATCATGTACGTCGGAGGCTGGGGAACGCTGGACCCGTGGACCGCCGCTGAGCCAGCCCTGAGCGTCACCGTTCGCACCGCCACAGTTCGGGCCCACGGGCATCTGACGACTCTGCTGAAGGTGCCGACGGGTAGCCCCCTCGCCGAGTTCTCCTGCGTCAGCCTCGAAGGGGAGTCACCGCATGGGCTGGCACGCATCTACGTGCCGCGCGACCTGGCACCGGCCGGAATGCTCGACGATGCGTCCTCGTGCCGAGAGGCGGTCACGAGATTTGCGGTCACCGGTCCACCGCCGGCCGCTGTCCGGGAGACGGTATGCGCTCGCCCCCCGACACCGGACGAAGCGTCCTCGCTCCGGATCGGCTCCGCTGGGGCAGTTCTGGCGATCACACGCATCGCGACCGACTCCGCTGGGCGGGTCGTCGAAGCCGCGCTCTTGGTCTTCCCGGGGGATCGCGTCGACGCAGTCTTCACCACCCACCACGTGATCGATGAGAGGCAGACGCAAGGATGACGGCACGAAACGAGCTGCGACTTCTTCCGTGGTCGGGCCCTGAGGGAAAACCCTGCTACCTGAGCACCGACGACCGGACCGGCTACATGTCCCGCCTCGCGGACAACATTGAAGCGGCCCAACTCGGCACGGCGGCTGAGCTGCTGGAACAGGCCTCCGAAGCCCTCAACGACCAGGACGCGGACCCGGAGGAGGTGCAACGGTTGGCGAAGGAACTGACCGGAGCCCTGCGGGATGTCCTCCGCGTCGCCACCAGCCGCGGCCACCTCCTGGCGGTGAGCGAACCGCACTGCATCTGAAGAAGCGGCCGCGAAACGGCGCCTGCCAATGACGGCCCTTCCACGTGGGGAGGGGAGCCCGAGCACCAACCTGGGCTCCCCTCCCCGTCGCGTGATGCCGGCCCCTGCTGACAGGCCGCGCACCGACGCACCCTTCCGCGACCGTCTGGACCTCAGCCAACGACAGTCAGCCACGACGGTGGGTGCGCCAACCGACCAGGCCGCGCGTGTGCCTCGCTGCACCCCCACCGGTCTCAGCCACGCTGCCGGGTGTCGTCCTTCGCCGGATAGGCGCAGTGGCACACGGCTCCGGAGGCTGCTTGGCTCCTGGGTAACGTTGCTGGTCAGAGCTTGACTGGAGCTCGGCAGACTGAGAGTAGTCCACAGGTAGTCCACGGCGACTGGTTACGACGTGGCTGGCGTGCTCGATCGTTGACACACGCGACGACAGCCAGGCTGGCGAACGCAGACGCCACCGTGGGGTCCGCTTGCTCCACCACTGTTGGATCCTGGCAGGTCTGCGGCACACCGCATGGTGGGTCAGGAAGTACGACTCCTTGAACAGCAGTCGTGGACAACCGTCGATTTCCTCAATACGCGCTCGTTCCCCGCGCTGCAGTGGAATGCTACGTCCATGCAGAAGGTGAGTGAAGCACTGGCGGACTGGGTGCCGCCGGGCCGGCCTATCTACGATCAGAGTTTGTACCCCCATCGGTACGCGATCGATTTCCTCATCGGAGTTGGCTGCTCTGTTATTCCTGAGGAAATTCGCTACCGGATCGACCGGGAAGTCATGTCTAAGCCAAATGTCAAGGGCAAGCAGCGGAAGAGGAGATACCCCGAGGCCTTTATGGCACGCTTGATGTTGAACGCTTGGCTAAAAGAGACCGGTGAAGATGAAGACACTGCGTACCGGGCATTGGCGGACAAGCATCTTGATGTGAACGGAATAGTTCAACCTTAGTATCCGTGCCACGCCATGTAGCTATTAAACGCGTTATTTAGACTGGGGGGATGTATTGCCTAGCGAAAAGATGGTAACGGCCCAAATAATCGCAGACGCGCTCGAAGATGCCGTACGGCGACAGCCAGCGGGCCAGTTGGCCTATGTGGCTGGCCAGGGTCGCTCGGAATTGCACTTTCGTGATATCGTGGCCAGTCAGCTTCACTTCACGCTGGAGACCTCCCGTCTGCTCGTAAAGACCGAGTGGGGAGGAATTATTTCGCCTGAATTTTTGGTCTGCTGGTCAGACATTGCCGTCTTGAAGTCGAACTATGATCCCCTTGCGGTCGTCGAATTTACCGTAGATACTACGGCAAATTTTGGAAGGAAGGGAATAAGCTCCAAGACGATAACAAAGATTAAGAAGGATGCGGCCAAGTCTGTCTCGCACGGCACGCAACCAGATGTCTTCGTAGTTCTCCTGCTGACCCACTTTGTTTTGACTTCACGTCGGAGACGAGCCGATAATTCACTCACTCGACTTGCCGGGCTGTCCTCGCTCACGAACTTGCATGAAGAGATTCGCGGCATCCGGCCTCGGTTGATGGATCTTGCGGGGGAGGACACAAACGTAGTGACTGGGGTGGTTTCGCTAGGAGAGGTTCGAGGTGTAGCCGTTGAACTGGGCTACGTCATTTTGGGGGAAATAGCGCGTGAGAAACTGGATCAGCTTGAAAGGCCTGTAAATAAAGATCAACCCAGATGGGTTCCTTGCCCTGATGGATCAAGGCTAAGAAAAATAGCTGCGGGCCATTATCGACTCGTCTCGCGCGAAGGGGAGGAGCTTGTGAATGTGTCTAAAATTGAGGGCCGATCATCAGTAACATGGCAAGCTCTGCTTCCCGGCGAACCAAAGGGCACTCGCCATAGTAAGTGGGCAGTGAGGGATATAGCCGTGAGTATGGCGCTGGGGCGCCAGGACCGGACCTGAAACCTGCTTTAGGAATTCGATTCAGCTGATGCCTGACTAGCTCTGGCGCGCAGGATGAACAGGTCGCTAGGGGTTGCGCTTAGCTGCCGTTCTTGATGTCGGTAAGCGGCGCCTTCGGTGCTCAGATAAGGGCTGAACCCGTGTACCCGCTAAGGTAAGATTTGAAGGCTCGGCGAATCTGAGATCGAACTTCCTGGACGCGGTCAGGAGCGCTGGGTGCCACGAGAGGCTCGTACTCGCGCTTGCGCGCGGACAAGTATCGCAGAACGTTTGGTGCACTCGTGTTGGAGACGAACAGTTCATGCTGTGCCCGAAGGTCCGCATGCAGCCCTTCGAAGTTGCGCGCAAGTTCAATTCCCAGGTGAGTGGTGTAATACTTGCATTCGATGGCGAGGAGGCATTTGTTGCCGCGCGGCGCGACGCTCTCGCGACGGCTCAGCACGGCCTCGTCCGCCTGAAGAACGACAACGTCGCACTCGTGGAGCACCCCAGAACCCCCTTGGACTCGCACACCCACATGTGCTTCCAAGGCTGGGGCACGGTCGAACTCGATCACGGCATGGGTGAATGGTTTTGCTTTCTGATAGAGCTGACCCGGGCCGGTGCGGAACAAGAGGTCCTGCACGGTGTTGCCGTGCACGTCCTCGTAGTGCACCTGCGCGCCCCACTTACTGGCGGTGCTGACCACCAGGGAGAACAAGAATCCCTCGTAAACGTCACAGGCGTCGGAAGCGGATGTGTACGAGAGGCTCTGAGCAGCGATCAGCCACTTCACCTGGTTGAGCAGGTCGTCGGTATTACTCATTCGCGGATGCCTTCCCGTAGGCGGTCGATGACTTGCGAGATTCCTCGACGGTGAAGCTCAGCACGTTCTCGTGAGAGCACCGTTTCCTGGGTAAGACGACGTCGATCCGTGTCAACTGGGACGAAAGTAACGCTAAACACGGGAGGCCGCCTATCGTCCCCTTCCCCGAGAAATGACAAGGTGCTTTCCTCTACCTCGGGCAGTTCCACGAACATTCGATGTAGCGCATCGAGGAGTAGCTCGACACGCTCCCGCGTTTCCATTGGGCGTGTTGAAATAACCACGCTGCCAGTACGCTGTCCAGCCCGGTACTGTCGCTGTGTGTAGTCGGATACGGTCGTGTATTCAGGCTCCTCAGAACCAATTCCGTCGCTGACGCTTTCTGGCTGCCGGGACTGTCGTCTCCGCTTAAGCAACCTCTCCTGCGGTACACCCGCGGCCGCAGAATCCTGTACAGCGTCCGTTAGCCACTCAAAGCCTGATGCGATAAGTACTTGATGCAACTGCTCTTCAAGCTGACGCAGTTCATCCTCGCGCATAGCCCCTCCCCTTAGATTCGGCCTGCTTAGACCGTTGGCTGGTTGCCCTCCGTGTGCCACTGTTGAGCACCCCAGGCGGCCCGGCGACGACTCAATTTCGTCCGGTGTACTCCCGTGTTCAGCTGACGGCGCTGCGACTTCGACGAGGCCGGCCTGATCCTCAGCCGACGACAGTCAGCCACGACGGCGGGTCAGCCAGCAGACTGGGCGCGCGTGTGTCTCCCTGCACCCCCACCGGCCTCAGCCACGCTATCGGTGTCGTCGACCAGAGCATGCCACGACGGCCGGCCCGCAAAAGCGACTCCGTGGCATCTACCCCTCAACGCTCTCAGCTTGGGAAGCTGCGGTCATTTGGGGCGGAACAGCGGATGACCTGGGCGAACGGGTGTAGTGCGACCCCGTCTGGCCCGGCTGCTTTCACCGCGGTTCCCTACCGTTCTCCGCTCGATCTGGTGCGCTTGTGGTGCGGCCGTGCGGTCCGTCGCCATCTGATCCGTAGCTCTGGCAGTGCTGTTCCCACTCATGCACCCGAGTTCTCAGCGACACAGACGTACGCGGGGGGTTGAGCACCGCCCTCGTTCGGAAAGTCCAGGACGCCCGGGTAGGTCATCCTGGTGCCCGGGTAGGACCCCTCACAGGATTGGGGACTGTCCGAGAAGACCGAAGTGCCGTCCGCTTGGATCGCCTGTCCGTCTGAGCCGACCAGGTACGCACCACACTGATAACCGGCCGCGTTCATCAGAAGGGTGGCGTCCCTTCCTGCACCGTCGCTGCTACCCGTCCACGCGAGACAGTAGGTCGACCCTGGGTCCCCACCGGTGGCGGGCTGCGAGATGACGTGAATGGCCTGGAGAGGCGCAGGGCCACCACACAGTCCCTCGATGTCTTCGACGTACCAGGGTGCGCCAGCCACACAGACATCGGCCTTCGGCTCACAGCTGGATGGACCGGAAGGCGTCTTGTAGGTCACCGGGACGCATGACGGCGCTGCAGCCACTGAGCGGGACGGTGCCGCACTCGACGGCGAGGCTTGCGCTGGCGGTGCTTGGGCGGTCTCGCTGTGTCCGCGGCCGGCCTCTGTGATGCTGCGTGTTGTTTGAGGGAGTGCGCTCCCATCCCTGTTGCCCGAGCCCGTCTGCTGATGCAGCACCAGAGCCAGGCAAACGCCTGCACCGGCTGCGATGGCTCCCACGGTCATCGTCGCCTTCCAAGGGAACCGCGGCGGTCGAGGGGGTGCGTCGTCGCGGATGACAGGGATGTTCTCCAGCGTGTCCCCGTTGTGGAAGGCAAGGACTTCGTCAGGGCGCGGTGGCCTCTGCGGCGGCGGTGTGCTCACGGTTCCCCCTGCTTGCTACGCGTGACGGTCACCGTAGGCCCCCTGCCTCACACGCGAGGCGAACTAGTTGGAAGTGCAACATTGTCGTGATTCATCTGAAGGGACGTCCCCAAGCTTGGGATGCGACGCGCAGAGCACCACCTGACCAGGAGCAGATGCACGCTTTCCAACTGTGGTGGTGGCCGCGGGGGCCTCGGACGGGGCCGTTCAGCTGCATTCATGGGCGGCCGGTCGTCCGGGCGGCTACCGCCTCCGGTCCTGTCTGAACGGCTGTGTACGGCGCTGAATAAGACGGCACCTGAGACGGACCGCGGCGCCTCTCAGCTTGGGAAGCTGCGGCTACTCGGGGTCTGCTGGAGCGCTGGCCTTGGCCACAGCACGGCTGTGGCCAAGGCGAGTGAGGCGCTCCCTGGGCAACACGTGTCGCGGAGGCTTCCTCGTTGCAGGCAGGTTGGTTTGGGACTCACGTTCACCAAGGCCCTGTAGGGGCAAGGGAAGTGCCAGCAGGATCGGCCAACTCGGGGAAAACACCGCTCCCATGAGCCTCGTAGACCTACGCTGGTTAACACACGAACCAGGGCGCCGTCTGGCCTGGAGCCCATGATCCACGAGAGGCACAACGATGCGGATCTCGCATGTACATGTCCAGAATTATCGCGGACTTCGAGATCTTCAGATTCCAGTCTCTCAATTTGGCTGCATCATCGGTGAGAATAACGCGGGAAAATCCTCCATCCTGCAAGCTCTCGACATCTTCTTCAGCGGCCCCTCCTTGAAGGATACAGATTTCTATGACGCGCACAGTCCATTGCGCATCGAGGTCGCCTTCGAAGAGATCAAAGACGAAGATCTTGCGAGGCTTGCGGAGGAACATAGAAGTCGAATTGAAAAGGTAGCCGAAGGTGGAAAGCTGACACTTTCGCGAGTCTACTCCGCTCCAGGTAAGGGCACCCTGAAGCAGGTTGACGATGTTCCGTCAGACATGCGCTACTGGCCTGCTTCTGCTCAGGAACTCGTGGCGGGTAAACGTGGAGACGAGCTGCGGCAAAGTGCCATTTTCGCATTTCCTGAGCTTCGCGAGAAGTTGTCGGCGAATCCGACGCAGAAGGCAGTGAAGGAAGCAATTTCCGAGCTGGCCGCCAACCTCTCGCCTGCCGAGCGGACCAAAGGCGATGTTGACCTCGTGACAGGAATGGACAAATCCATTCAAGCACTTCTCCCCGAGGTAATCTACATCCCGGCCGTGAAAGAACTATCTGACGATCTCAAAACATCTGAGAGCGCCTCTTTCGGTAAGCTGCTGGGGATCCTTTTTGAGCAGATCAAGCCTCGACTGACCGACGTCGACATCCTGTTTGGGCAGTTGCGCCGCTATCTGAATGCCGAAACCTTGCCTGACGGTCGAGTCAGTGACGAGCGGCTTGATGAAGTTCGCCAGATTGAGTCCTTGGTGCAAGGGAACTTGCAAGCGGCTTTTCCCGATACTGCAGTGAGTATTGAAATTCCTCCGCCTGACCTTCGGAGTGTCCTGTCGAATGCGACTATCACAGTTGACGACGGAGTCCGTGGGGCTTTCAAGAGTAAAGGTGACGGCCTCCGCAGGTCTGTGACGTTCGCCATTCTGCGATCCTACGCAGAGTTGCGAACCACCGTGCGCGGAGACTCAACAGGAGCCCGCCCTAGGCCCTACCTGCTCTTGTTCGAGGAGCCTGAACTCTTCCTGCACCCGCGCGCTCAGCGACAACTTTTCGAGGCGCTACGGATTTTCTCGCAAGACAATCATGTTCTCGTCAGCACTCATTCCACAGCATTCTATAGCCCTCAAGCGACGGGAACATTCGTTAAGATCGCGAAGAATCGAACCACAACTCCGCCGACCGCAGTTGCATATCCTGTAGACCTTTCTCATCTCAAGGCGAAGGATCAGTTCCAGATGATTCGCCAAGAGAACAACGATGCAGCCTTCTTCTCCGACAAGGTACTTCTCGTCGAAGGGGATAGTGATCATATCCTCATCCCGCATATCGCTCGAATGTTGAATCCTAATTGGGATTTCGATAAACAGTCAGTGGCTATCGCGCGCGTCAACGGAAAGGCCAGCATCGCCAGGTATCGTGAGTTCTTCGAGCGGTTCGGTGTCTCCGTAGCCGTCCTTGCAGATCTTGATGCCATCGCAGAGGGCTTTAATAAACTGGGTGCTGGTGCTAATTCGCTTGAGAAGCAGCGCCATCTCATGCAGTTGGTTGGGGAGGATATTTCCGCCAGCGGCGCGGAATCTGACGAAATTTCCAACAATCAAGCCCGCAGGATGCGCGATGCTCCTGCCATGAAAGAGCTCTGGAGGGATGCGAAGAAGTTTGGCGATCTTTTCATGGACGGGAAGTGTGAGTGGCCCGAACTGCAGAGGAAGGTTGACGACTTCTTCACCCGCGCTGTAACTCGCGACTTGCGAACAATTCTCGTCAAGTATCCGCCCTCTGGCGAGATTTCCGATGCGAAGGATGCACTCATCTCATCTTTGCGCAGCGAGAAGATTTACGTGCTTGAGCGGGGTGCAATTGAAGACTATTATCCCGAATCAATTTCAGGGGATAAGTTGACGGCGGCGCAAAGCTTTTGTGATGAGTATCGAACGGATAGTGCAATCAGATCCGCTATTGCGCAAGTTACTCCCGCTGACGAGTGTGAGTTTGACTTGATCTTCCGGAGTTTCTTCGAGGATTAAAGCCGCTCCCTGAGGCGGCCAACCGCTCCAGCCGTGACGCCCCACCGTTCTCTGACATCAGGAGACTGACTGCTGAGAGCGCGGCACGGACACCGGCCGGGCTGGAGCGGGACGCAGGCAGGAGCGCAGGCCCGGCCGGGGGCCGGGCCGCGCGCGGGGAGCGGAGCGAGCCGCCTTGATGATGGAGAGAAGGTCTTATCCCGCTGGGATGAGGTGCTTGCCGTCGTGGCTGCGGACGTGGGGGCCGTTGCCGTCCAAGGCGTCCAGAAGTCTGATGGCGAAGGCTTCGGACATGCGGTGGCTGACCTCGTCGGGGGTGAGCCAGGAGACGGCGGTGGATTCGCTGGAGGTGCGTTCGGTGCCGCCGGAGGGCTTGCAGCGGAAGACCAGGGCAACGATGCCTCGGGTCATGTTCTTGTAGACGCCGGTGAGTTCGTCGATCTCGACGTGGATGCCTGTCTCCTCCAGGACCTCGCGGGCGACGCCGGCCTCGGGGGTCTCGTCGAGTTCGAGGATGCCGCCGGGGAGCTCCCAGGTGCCGTTGTCGGCTCGGCGGATGGCCAGGAGGCGGCCGTCCTCGCGCACCACTACTCCGGCTACGGACACGGAGTGCAGGGGAGGGGTGCTCGCTTCCTGTGGTTGACTCATGTAGAGGAGCATAGGAGGCAGAGAAGGACTATGGGAACTGCGGCAGGAGGGGTCGGTTCCGGGCCTCGGTATGTGCAGATCGCGGAAGAGATCGTGCAGCAGATCCGCGCCGGGGTTCTGAAGCCCGGGGACATGGTGCCGAGTGAATCTGAGCTGGTGGACCGCTACGGCGTGTCCGGCGGGACGATCCGTAAGGCCATGGTCGAGGTGCGGGCGAGTGGACTCGTCGAGACCCGGCACGGCAAGGGGTCGATCGTGAAGAATCGGCCTCCTGTGCGGCATCGCTCCTCCGATCGCTTCCGGCGCTCGCTCCGGCAGGGAGGGCAGGCGGCTTACCTCGCGGAGTCCGCGCAGTCCGGGGCCACGGCCAAGGTGAGCGTCCTCTACATCGGGCCCATGGAGGCTCCCGAGGATGCCGCCCAACGGCTGGGTGTCCTCGCCGGTACGCAGGTGCTGGCTCGCCGGCGCCTGTACTTCCGTAACGGCACCCCGGTCGAGACCGCCACGTCCTACCTTCCTTGGGACGTCGTGAAGGACATCCCGGAGCTGTTCGCCGAGAACCCTGGCGGCGGTGGCATCTACGCCCGACTCGAAGATCACGGACATGAGTTCTCGGAGTTCGTCGAGACGTTGCAAGCGCGGTCGGCCTCCAAGGCGGAGGCTTCGGAGCTGGCGCTGAGTCCGGGTGCGCCGGTAGTCCACCTGATCCGGGAGGCCCGTACGGCTGCGGGTCTCGTGGTGGAGGTGTGCGACACGCTCATGGCCGCTGACCAGTTCGTTTTCGAGTACCGGATCCCTGCGGGCGACTGACACCCGCTCAACTCCTCACAGCCCGTCGCGAGTTCTTTTCCGCGGCGGGTTGACTCATGTACAGGAGTGAGGCACTCTTCTTCATGTCACTCATATACATGAGTGGCGGAGTTCAGCATCTATAGAGGAGTGGTTTCAGTGCGTCAGATTCCCGTCGACACCTCCGGCGCGGTCGTGATGGTCGCCAAG
The DNA here is from genome assembly GCF_014645815.1 of Streptomyces fuscichromogenes. Classification (GTDB taxonomy): domain Bacteria; phylum Actinomycetota; class Actinomycetes; order Streptomycetales; family Streptomycetaceae; genus Streptomyces; species Streptomyces fuscichromogenes. The sequence continues at coordinate 275,854 of NZ_BMML01000009.1, forward strand.
TCCCCGCAGGTCAAGGTCAAGGACCGCCGTACTGGTGAGATCGCCACCGACGCGGAGACCGGGGCGAGGCTGATGACGGTCGACGTGATGTTCGCTGCGAATGAGGAGGTGGAGATCCTTTCCATCACCGTCCCGGAGCCGGGTATCTCCGGTGAGCTGGCCATGGGTATGCCGGTCGCGCTCACGGGCCTGATCGCCCGCCCGTGGGAGAACGACTTCAACGGTCAGAGGCGGCACGGCATCGCGTTCCGCGCGGTCGCGGTGACCTCGCTCGCCAACGCCAACGCCGCAACAGGATCCAAGGCGGCCTGACATGACCGGTTTCACGGTCGCTCTGGTGCTGGTCGTCGCCGCCGTGGGTCTCCTGCGGTGGCGGCGCCCCGCCTGGTACTGGTTGACCTTCGGGGTCACGCTGGCCGTGGTGCGGGTCCTGATCCGGTACGGCTCCGTCATGGACGCGTGCGGGCTGACCGTCCCGCCGGCCCGATGGCGGCTCGCACTGGCCCGTGCCGCCAACCGGCCGATACCGGAGCCGCGTCCGCCGCGCATCCTGCGGCTGCGGCCGACCCGCACCGGTCTGGTCCTGCGGCTCAAGCTCCGCCCGGGACAGGACGCCTTCGACATCGCCGCCGCCTCGGACCGGCTTCGGCACTCGTTCTCGATGTACGGCGTGACCTCGCGTGAGCTGCGCTCCGGCGTCGTTGAGGTGCAGATGACCGGCTACGACGTGCTCAAGCGGGTGCAGATGCCTGCCGAGACCGACCCGCGGCCGATGCGGGTGCCGGTTGCCCTGCGGCAGGACGGCTCGGTGCACTATCGCGACTACCGGGCGATACCCCACGCCCTCACCCTCGGCGCCACGGAGTCCGGCAAGTCCGTCTACCAACGCAACCTGGTCGCCGGACTCGCACCGATGAACGTCGCCCTCGTCGGCATCGACTGCAAGCAGGGAGTCGAGCTGTTCCCGCTGGCCCGCCGGTTTTCCGCGCTGGCCGACAATCCCGAGACCGCCGCCGAACTGCTCGACGCGCTTGTGGCGCGGATGGGAGACGTCTATCAGCTCATCCGTGCCCAGCAGCGGATCACCTCCGACGTGCCGGACGCGGAGATCGCCGCCGACATCTGGGACCTGCCCGACGACCTGCGTCCGACTCCGGTCGTCGTCCTGGTCGACGAGGTTGCCGAACTCGCCCTGTACGCAAGCAAGGAGGAGGAGAAGCGGCGGGACCGCATCATCACCGCCCTGGCCCGCCTCGCCCAGCTCGGCCGCGCGGCCGGCATCTACCTGGAAATCTGCGGGCAGCGCTTCGGCTCTGAACTCGGCAAGGGCATCACCATGCTCCGCGCCCAGCTCACCGGCCGTACCGCTCACCGCGTCAACGACGAATCCTCCGCCAACATGGCCTTCGGCGACATCTCCCCGGACGCCGTCCTCGCCGCCATCCAGATCCCGGCGGAGATGCGCGGGCTCGCCATCGCAGGTGACTCCTCCGGAGGCTGGCACCGCATCCGTGCCCCGCACACCTCGCTCCGCCAGGCCGTGAACATCTGCAACCGGCACGCAGACCGGACACCGGACCTGCCCGAGCTGGCCCCCTTCCGGCCCGCCCTCCTCGGCTCCGACGTCGCGTCCGTGCCGCTGGTCAAGGTCTCCTCGGCCACCGCCTGATCTCTGCCGGATTCCCACGGTCGGCGTGACCGCCTTCGCGTCAAGTCCCTACCCCCGCCATGCCTGATGAAGGGAGAACCGCCATGTGCCCGGACTGCGAGGACTTCGCCCGGACCGTGCTCCTGCTCGGCCAACTCGCCCTGTACGCCGACATGGACGGCGCCGACCTCGACTTCGTGGAAGCCGTCAGCACGTCCCTGGCCGTCTCGCTGCCCGAGCCGCCGCCTGGCACCTTCCCGGACAGCTACGACCCCGACGGCCCTGCCTACCCGGGCGACGTCTGATGGGCGCCCGTCACGGTCTCCGTGTCGACGCGGTGCTGATTCAGGCCGTGATCGCCGGTGCCCTGTCCTTCGCCCACCTGCACGACCTGGCCGCCGCTGCCGGACAGAACGGCTGGAAGGCGTGGGCCTACCCGGTCAGTGTCGACCTGCTCCTCGTCGCGGCCTGGCGGCGCCTGCGCAGTGAGGGCCCGTCCCGGCTGGCCTGGTGCTGGTTCCTCATCGCCCTGTTCGCCTCGCTCGGCGCCAACATCGCCACCGCCGGGTTCCTCGACCTGGCCGACCCGCCTGGCCTGCTCCGCCTCGGCATCGCCGGATGGCCCGCACTCGCCTTCCTCGGCGGAACGCTCCTCGCTCACTCGTCGGCTGCGGAGCCGAAGTCGGAACCGGTTCCGCCGACACCCGTCCCGGACACCCCGGACGCCGATCCCCGGCTACCGGAAGCAGCCGTGCCCGAGCCTGACGCGGTCCCGGTCCCGTCCCTTGCTCCCGCCTCGACCACCGCCCCGCCGGTCCCTGCCGCTCTGGTCGACCACGCCCGCAAGATCGCCGACGAATACCGCGCCCGTACCGGCTCCCCGATCGACTCCGACACCCTGCGCTCCCGCCTCGGCGTCCCACCCCACCTCGCCGACGCCATCGCAGCCCACCTCGCCTGACCAGGAAGGAGACACCTCGATGCCTGCCCGCGACAACTTCCACTCCGTGATGCGCATCGGCCCCGTGCAGATCGGCACCCACCGCGACCGCAACGGTCGGACCGTGCACGCCGCCGTCTGCACCGCCGACCGCTGCGGCTGGTCCGCCGACTACTCCAGCCAGACCGCCGCTCAGCTCGCCGCCCGCACCCACCGCTGCCGCGTCCGCTAGGAGACACCGCCATGCAGGTCCCGCTCTGGTTCGCCCTCGCCGTCGTCGGCTACCTCGGCTGCAAGCTCATCCGCCCGCCGCTCTGGCTGGTCCTGGTGCTGCTCCTCGGTGGCTACCTCATCGCCGACACCCTGCTCGCCCCCGTCATCGACACCGCCATCAAGTAGGGAGACCCGACATGCTCCGCCCGAAGATCCCCACCATGCCCACCCCGACCGGACTCGTCTCCCCGCCCGCCGTCATCGAACCGACCGCCATCACCCCGAGCACCCCGGTCCCGCCACCGACGCCCGTCGCCCCGGCCCCGTCCCGCCCGGTCGTCCAGCTCACCCCCGGCACCACGCTCGCCCTCGTCGGGGCCGGCACGGCCGCGGTCCTGGTCGTCGGTGCCGTCCTGGTCTCGCTGCTCCTGGCGGTCGCCATCACGGGCGCCTCGGTCGCCGTCTGCGCGGTTGTCCTGCGCTCCCTGCTGGCCTCCGACGCCAAACGCCGCTGACCGGCCCCCGGGCGGCCTCGATACCGCCAAGCATCCGCCGCCCGGGAGCCGTCCCTACCGATCGATCTCGCAACCGGAAGGAACCCCCAGCATGGCCCACCGGGCCTCACCCGCGACACAGAAGACGCACCCGCCCGCCCCAGCGTTCGACCCGACCACCCTCCGGGACATCCTCCGCGTGGCCTCGGCCTCCGACTACGCCCGCTGGGAAGACCAGATCCGCCGCACCGGCGGCTGCTCCGACCCCATCCACCTCACCGGCTGGACCCTCACCAAGGACAAGACCACCGGCGAGACCCTGCACCACTACTCCACCGAGAACGAACCGGGCGGACGCCTCCGCCTCGCCTGCGGCAACCGCCGCGCATCCCGCTGCCCCTCCTGCGCCTGGACCTACGCGGGCGACACCTACCACTTGATCCGCGCTGGCCTCGCCGGAGACGACCGCCGAGACATCCCCGCGGCTGTCCGCGACCACCCGCGCGTCTTCGCCACCCTCACCGCACCCTCCTTCGGCCCGGTCCACAACCGCCCTGACCACGGAACCTGCCGCTGCGGCACCCCACATACCCCCGACGCCCCCGAACTGGGCACAGCCCTCGACCCGGACACCTACGACTACGCGGGCGCCGTTCTCTTCAACAACCACGCCGGACAGCTCTGGCAGCGCTTCACCACCCGCCTCCGCCGCGAACTCGCCGCCCGCGCCGGCCTGCCCCGCCGCGAACTCGCCGACCACCTCCGCCTCTCGTACGGCAAGGTCGCCGAGTTCCAAAAGCGCGGCGCCCTTCACTTCCACGCCGTGGTACGCCTCGACGGCCCCGACGGACCCGGCACACCGCCGCCCGCCTGGGCCACGGTCGACCTCCTCACCGGTGCGATAAGCGCCGCCGCCGCGCACTCGTACACGTCCGTCTCGGTCCCGGCTGCCGACGACCAACCCGCCCGAACGTTCCGATGGGGACGACAGCTCGACGTGCGCCCGGTCAAGGCCTTCGGTGACGGTTCAGACATCACCGAACAGGCCGTTGCCTCCTACGTGGCCAAGTACGCCACCAAAGCCGCTGAGAACACCGGCACCCTGGACCGCCGCATCGGCGAACTCTCCGAACTCGACCGCCACCAAGTCCCCGACCACACCCGGCGACTCATCACCGCGTGCCGTGACCTGGACAGCCTCTATCCGGACCGACGCCTGTGGGCCTGGGCACACATGCTCGGATTCCGCGGGCACTTCTCGTCCAAGTCGCGTACTTACTCGACCACCCTCGGCGCTCTCCGCCAGGAACGTGCCGACTACCGGGCCGCACAAGAGGCTTCCGTCCTCGGCCTCGACGACCGCGAGCCGGACACCGTCCTCGTCCTGACCGACTGGCAGTACGCCGGCCACGGCCACACCCCCGGCGAAGCCGCCCTTGCCGCCACCATCGCCCGCGGCCTTCAGACCAATCGCGAGACCGCCCGCGAGGCCCGGCGCGACAGCTTCACCGAGGAGGGATCCGCAGCATGACCACGGCCACCGTCACCGCCGAACTCCTGACCGTGCCGCAGGTCATGGCACGGCTCAAGCTCGGGCGTTCCAAGGTCTACGACCTGATCCGGTCGCACCGTCTCGTCTCCATCAAGATCGACGGTGCCCGCCGCATCCCCGCCCACGCCGTCACGGACTTCGTCCTCGGCCAGATCGAGGAGGCTGCCTGATGGCCACTCAGCGCAAGCGCAACCCGAACGGCGCCGGCACCATCACCAAGCGCAAGGACGGCCGCTATCAGTGCGCCGTCTACGTGCTCCAGCCGGACGGCACGCGCGCCCGCAAGTTCGCCTACGGCAAGACGTGGGCCGAGTGTGACGCCAAGCGCCGCGAGCTGCTGGACAAGGTGGACCAGGGCGTACCCGTGCCCACCAAGTCGGCCAAGCTCTCGGAGTGGCTGCCGTACTGGCTGGACAACGTCATCAAGCCCCGGCGGAAGCTCAGCACCTTCGACAAGTACGAGTCACAGGTCCGTCTCTACCTGGTGCCGCTGCTTGGCCCCAAGCGCCTTGAATCCCTCGGCGTCGCCGACGTCCGCCGGTTCCTCGTCCGTCTGGAGAAGGAGGCCACCGCTGCAACTGCCAAGGAATCGCACCGAGTTCTCCGCTCGGCGCTGACCTCCGCCTGCCGCGAGGAACTCATCACGCGCAACGTCGCCAAGCTCGTCGAGCCGCCCCGCACGGACACGCCCGAGCTGCACCCCTGGACCCTCGACGAGACGCTCGACTTCCTCGCCGCCTCCCGTAAGGACCCGCTCTACGCGGCCTTCGTCCTCGCCATTGCCATGGGCCTCCGCCGAGGTGAGATCGTCGGTCTCCGCTGGTCCGACCTCGACCTCGACGCCCGCGTTCTCTACGTCCGCCACCAGGTCCAGCGTCGCCGTGGCGTCCTCTACGACGACGATCCGAAGAGCCGCCGTCGTCGAGCCGTCCCGCTCCCCGCCCTCTGCATCGCACCCCTGCGCTGGCACCGCATGCGGCAAGTGGAGACCCGCGCGAAAGCGGGGGAGAAGTGGAAGGGCTCTGACTACGTCTTCGCCACCCGTACCGGCCGCCCCGTCGAGCCGCGCAACCTCTACCGCTCCTTCACCCGCGTCGCCCAGTCCGCCGGCCTCCGCGTCATCCGGCTGCACGACGCCCGCCACGGCACAGCCACCCTCCTCACGGCGGCCGGAGTCGCGCCCCGCGTGGTGATGGAGATCCTCGGGCACTCTCAGATCAGCATCACCATGGACGTCTATACCCACGTCGTCCAGGACACGCAGCGCGAAGCCATGAGCCACATGGACCGGCTGCTGAGGAACAGGAAGAGGCGCCCCGGTCGTGCGTGACCGCCCGCGTTGATGTCAAAAGTGGATGTCAAAGGCCCCGGACCATGATCGGTCCGGGGCCTTTTGCCTGGTGCCCCCGGCAGGATTCGAACCTGCGACACCCGCTTTAGGAGAGCGGTGCTCTATCCCCTGAGCTACGAAGGCCGGGGCTTGTGGGGACCTTGGTGAAAATCCAGTGAGTGGATCTTCGGCCTTGGTGTGCAAGCCCGCTGGTCAGTGGTGGTGTGCGGGGTGCTCGCGGGGGTTTCCCTGGCGGGCATCCAGCGTGACCTGGCCGCTGACGTGAACAGCGTAGCGGATCGGGGCGGAGTGGGGCGTCGAGCCCGGTGGAAGCCGGGGAGTGACAGTGCTTATATAAGTGCTGTTAGGGTTTGGTGCGTGAGTGACTCGCGTGCGGCCGATCCTTCGCGGCAGAGCCTTTGGCGGCCTCTGCGGTTGCTCCAGGCGGCGCTGGACGCGGACATCGCCCGGATCCACTCCGGGCAGCGGGTCGACGGGCTCAAGCCCAGCTTCGTCATGGAGTTGTTGCGGCTGCATGCCTGTGGGCCGATGACCATCGCGGAGCTCGCCGAGTCGGTGCAGCGGACGCATTCGGCGCTCAGTCAGAAGGTCGCCGCGATGCGTGAGGCCGGCTGGGTCGAGACCGTCGTGGGCGACGACGCGCGTACCAGGAAAGTGACGCTCACCGAGAAGGCGCGTCGCGTCGTCGGCCGGCTGGCGGCGGAGTGGCGGGCCACCGAAGCCGCCCTCGCCGAACTGGAGGATGAGATCCCGTATCCGCTCTCCCGGGTCGTCAGCGACATCGAGCAGGCGCTTGAGCGCAAGAGCTTCCATGGCCGGGTCGCCGAGAGGCTGGCCGAGGCCGAGGCCGAGGATCACGCGTGAGTGCGCGAGTGGGGCGCACGCTGATCGACGTGACCCCGTTACGGTCCTCGCCCGCGTTCCGGCGGTTGTGGATCGGCCAGACCCTGTCCGGTTTCGGCGGTCAGATGACACTCGTCGCCGTGATGTTCCAGGTCTGGCAGACGACGCGGAGCACCACCTGGACAGGCGCCGTCGGACTGGCGCAGGCGATCCCCCTCGTGGCGCTCGGACTCCTCGCCGGATCGCTCGTCGACCGGGTGGACCGCCGGAAGTTCTTCCTGCTCATGACCGCGGGGCAGGCCCTGTGCTCGCTCCTCCTGGCACTGCAGGGCTTCCTCGGAAACGTTCCCGTCGCCGCCGTGCTGGGGCTGGTCGCGCTCCAGTCCGCCTTCGGCGCGGGCGGCGGACCGGCCTCGCGCACCTTCGTTCCGCACCTGCTGCCCAAGCATCAGCTGGCCGCCGGCCTGGCGCTGCGGCGCATCTCCTTCCAGGGCGCCATGCTGCTCGGTCCCGCACTGAGCGGACTGCTCGTGGGCGGGCTGGGGGTCGGCGCCTGTTATCTGGTCGACGCCCTGACCTTCGGCGCCGCGCTCTACGGTGCGTACGGCCTGCCCTCGCTGAACCCCGGGGACGAGCCCGCGCGGCCCGGCCTGCGCGGAGTGCTCGACGGCCTGGCCTTCCTGGGCCGTACCCCCGTCATCCGCGGGGCCCTGCTCACGGACCTGGCCACCACCGTGCTGTCGATGCCCGTCAGCCTGTTCCCCCTGGTCAACGCCGAACGGTTCGGCGGCGACCCCCGCACCCTCGGACTGTTCCTCACGGCCGTCGCCGTCGGCGGTGTCGTCGCCTCGCTCTTCTCCGGGACCTTCACCCGCTTCCCCCGCCCCGGCCTGGTCATGCTCGGCGGATCCGCCGCCTGGGGCGTGTCGTTGGCGCTCTTCGGCATCTCGCCCGACCCCTGGGCCGGGCTGGCCTTCCTCGTGGTGGCCGGTGCCGCCGACACCGTCTCCGTCGTCTCCCGGAGCACTGTCGTCCAACTGCACACACCCCAGGAACTGCTCGGCCGCGTCGGCGCCGCCGAACAGATCGTCGGGCAGGCCGGACCCGACATCGGAAACCTGCGCGGCGGCCTTGTCGCGGCCGCCACCTCCGGAACCGCCGCCCTCGTCAGCGGTGGCCTGTTCTGCCTCGCCGCCGTCGCCGTGGTGGGCGCCGGTACGGCGGACCTGCGCGGTTCCGCCGCCACCCCGCCTGCCCGTCCGGCCTCATCCTGAACCGCCTCGTCCTCAACCGCCGTCCCCTGAACGGGCGGTGGCCTCGGCGCGGAACGTGACCGAGGTGCCCGAGAAGCGGGCGACGAGGCCGCCCTGCGCTGCGGTGACCGAGCGCAGGTGCAGGCCGTCGGGGATGTTCCGGAGCCGCACGGGCTGCTCGAAGGCCCGGTCGAGCACCGCTTCCGCCGCCCCCGCCAGGAGGCCGCCCGTGACCTTGAAGTTCTTGAACGCGACGCGGTTGCCGGTGTCTGCCGAGACGGTCGCCGTCGTGGTCACGCTGTTGCCGAGGGGGAGCGCTACGGCCGCCGTGAGCTGGTCGGAGCGGCCGCCCCGGGAAACCTCCAGGCCGAGGGCGTCGGAGAGGTCCGGGTAGGTCAGGCGCGCGGTCGCCTCGGCCGACCGGGCCCGTGCCTGCCTGTCGTCGTCGGACTTCGTCAACCCCGCCAGGTGCAGGGAGAGTTCACTCACCGGCAGCGAGCCGGCCGAGTCGTCGGCGGGGATGTCGCGGGCGGTGATGTCCACGTCCCGCAGGCTGCCGGAGGCGATCTGGGTCAGGACCGGGAAACCGTGCACGTGGACCTCGGGCGCCGAGGAGGTGCGCATGCCCTGCTGGAACGCCTTCGCCGCGCGCGACTCCACCCGCGCGGCCGTGAAGCGGTCGACGCCGACGGCGACGAGAGCCAGGAGAAGCGGGAGTGCGAGGGCGATCACGACCGGGCGGCGGGCTTTCCGGGGCACGGCGACGGGCGGTACGTGGTGCGGGTGCGGGTGCGGGTGCGGGTCCGGGGCGTGAGGGGTGTGAGCGGTGTGAGCGCTGCGAGGGGCGTACGGCTCGTGTGTCCCGTACGGCTCGTGTGTGCCGGACGGCTCCTGTGGCTCGTACGGCTCGTGTGGCTGGGGCGGGTGCATGGGGAGGGCTCCTTCAGTGGAGGCGTTGGACCGTGATCGCGGCGAGGTCGCTGGCGACGCCCGCGACGATCAGGGCGGTGGTGGCGGCTGTGGTGCCGTCGGCGGCCCAGCCGCCCGAGTTGGCGGTGTCCAGGAGGGACAGCAGGTATGCCTCCAGGGCCCGGGTGAGCGGGCCGGGCCCGAGGGTGGTGTGGAAGACGCCCTGCCGCCGGCCCCGGACGAGGATCCCGGCGACCGCGCTGCGAACCGGTGCGAGCAGCTCGTCCACCCGGTGGGCGTCTAGGTCCTGGTGGGCGAGGTTCACGAGGACGCGGTAACGGTCGGCAGCCGGCCACAGCGTGAGGACGAGGCGGGCCAGGTCGGTCGCCGCGTCCGACGTCGGGACGCGGGCGGCCTCGCTCGCGAGCCGGACCGCCTCGGCGGCGTCCGCGGCGAGCCCCTCGACGAGTGCGGCGCGGCCCGCGAAGTGGACGTAGACGGTTCGCCGTGCCACCCCGGCGGCCTCGGCGATGTCCGCGAGCGTGCAGTCGGGATTGCGGCCGAGTTCGCGCCGGGCCGCTTCCAGGATGCGGGCGCGAGTACGGGCGACACGGGCGACACGGGCGGTACGGGCGGTACGGGCGTCGGCGGCAGCGCCGGTTCCGGGTCCGGTTCCGGTGAGGTGTGGATCGTGGCCGCGGGGCGGGAGTCGGGCGGGTCGGCTGGTCACGTCGGTCTCTCCGGGCTGGGGGCGGGGGAGGCTCCTCGATAGTTGCACACGGGTGAGTAATAAAATAGCCTGCACATCGATGGGCAATTAAGACGCCCTCTCGTACCCCACGTCCCTGGGAGACCCCCGTGCCGTTTCTTGCCAACACCCCCGTCGAGAAGATGAGCGAGCCGTATCCACGGCGTTGGTGGGCCCTGGTCGTGCTGTGCCTGAGCCTGTTGATCGTCGTCATGGCGAACACGTCGCTGATCGTGGCGGCACCGGACATGACCACGGACCTCGGCCTGTCCAGCAGCGACCTGCAATGGGTGATCGACGGCTACACCGTCCCCTACGCCGCGCTGATGCTGGTGCTCGGCTCGATCGGCGACAAGTACAGCCGCCGCGGCGCCCTGGTCCTGGGCCTGCTGGTCTTCGCCGGCGGCTCGGTCATGGGCAGCCAGGTCCACCACACCGACCTGGTCATCGCCGCCCGCGCGATCATGGGCGTGGGCGCCGCCGTGGTGATGCCGGCCACGCTGTCACTGCTCGTCGCGGTCTTCCCGAGGAACGAGCGCGCCAAGGCCATCACCGCCTGGACCGCCACCTCCGGCCTGGCCATCGCGGTCGGCCCGCTGGTGGCCGGCTGGCTCCTGGAGGACCACGCCTGGGGGTCCACCTTCCTCATCAACGTCCCGATAGCCGTCGTCGCCGTCCTCGGCGCCCTCACCCTCGTGCCGCCGTCCAGGGCGGACGGGCTCGGCCGGATCGACTACGTCGGCGGACTGCTGTCGATCGTCTCGGTGGGCAGCCTGGTCTACGCGACCATCGAGGGCCCGCACTTCGGCTGGGGCCGGGGCCCGGTCACCGCGGCCGTCGTGGCGGGTGCCGGCCTGGTGGCGTTCGTGGGCTGGGAACTGCGGCACCCGCACCCCATGCTGAACGTCCGCAGGTTCGGTCTGCGGCCCTTCTCCGGGTCGATGCTCGCGGTGCTGTTCTTCTTCTTCGGTACGTTCGGCGCGATCTACTACGCCACCCAGTTCCTGCAGTTCGTCCTCGGCTACAGCGCGCTGGAGACCGGCGTACGGCTGCTGCCGCTGGCCGGAGCCGTCTTCGCGGGCGCCGCGATCACCGGGCGGCTGACGCCCAAGCTGGGCATGAAGCCCATGGTGGTGACCGGCATGGCGATCGGAACAGCGGCCGTCTTCCTGCTCACGCGGATCGACAAGGGTTCGGGCTACACCGACTTCCTGCCGACGATGATGATGCTCGGCTTCGCGATCGGCCTCAGTGTCTCCCCGGCGACCGACACGATCATGGGCTCCTTCCCCGAGTCGGAGCTGGGCGTCGGCGGCGGTGCCAACGACACCGCGCTGGAGCTCGGCGGCTCCCTGGGCATCGCGATCCTCGGCTCGCTGCTCGGCACCGCCTACCGGGACAAGCTGACCGGCCTGGTCGGCAGCCGTCTCCCGGCCGCCGCGCTGGACACCGCCAAGGACTCGGTGGGCGGCGGGATCGTCGTCGCCGGGCAGGTCGCGAAGAACCCGGCCGCCGGAGGCCCGCAGCAGGCCCAGGCCCTGCTCGACGCCGTCCACGAGTCCTTCGCCCACGGCGTCGCGCGGACCAGCCTGATCGGCGGGATCATCATGGCCGCCGGGACGATGATCGTCCTCGCGGTACTGCCCGGACTGCGGGGCGAGACCAGGGCGCAGGAGGAGGCCGAGGAGCCGCAACGGGAGCGGACGGCCGTCGCCTGAGCCGCACCACGCCACATCGCATCACGCCGCATCACGCCGCACCACGTCGCATCGCATCACGCCGCATCACGTGGGACCGCATCACGCCGCATCACGTGGGACCGCATCACGCCGCATCACGTGGGACCGCATCACGCCGCATCACACCCCGGACGGACCGTGCCTGAGCGGCGCACGGTCCCGGCCGGTGCTGGGAGGGACGCCCGGCACCGGCACTTTCTTCTGCTTCCGGCCGAGTTCAGGAGAGCGGGACGTGGGTGAAGCGGGACGCGATGTGCAGGTCGTCCTGGACCTGGGCCGCCGTGGCGTGCAGGGCGGGCAGCACCTCGCTCACGCACTCCGCCAGGGTGCGGCGGGCCGCGTGGGTGGCCACGTTCAGGGCGGCGACCGGGTGGCCCGTCCGGTCCCGTACCGGTACCGCGATCGAGCGCAGGCCCGACTCCAGCTCCTCGTCCGCCAGGGCGTAGCCGTCCGGTCCGGTGAGACCCAGCAGGGCCCGGCCGAGCGCGGTACGGCCTGCCGGCAGCCGGGTGCCCACCGTGACGTCCACGGTCAGGACCCGGCTCGCGGCTGCCACCGCGACGTACTGGATCTCCGCCGGATCGGCCCCCGGCACCCGTACCGCCAGCGCCGTCGGCTCGTGCAGTCGGTCCGCCAGAGCGCGCAGCCGGGGGTCCGCGAGGCGGGCGAGGGTGGTGCGGGACAGCGGCGGGTAGCCCAGGGACAGCACCCTGGGAGTGAGGGCGAAGTCGCGTCCGTCCGCGGTCACCAGGCCCAGGTGCGCGTAGGTGATCAGAGCCCGCCGGGCCGTCGCCCGGGTCAGGCCGGTGGCCTTCGCCACGTCCGTCAGGGTCAGCGCGGAGCGGCCCTCGCCGAAGGCCGTCAGCACCGTCAGGCCCCGGGCCAGCGACTCCACGAAGTCGCGGCCGAGTTCGTGCTTGGAGGCCGTGGTCCACACGGCGAGGCCGGAGGGCGGCGGGCCCGGCTCCGCGGGCCGGGCCGCGGCCTCGCGCAGCTCCGTCTCCATCGCCGCCACCGCCGTGCGCAGCCGGGGGAGCAGGGTCTCGCGCAGGTCCGCCGCCGTGTGCCGGCTGGTGTGGCTGACCACGCTCGCCACACACGCGACCCGTCCGGTGCCCGGGTCGCGCACCGGTACGGAGACCGCGACCAGGCCCGGTTCGACCAGCTGGTCGTCCAGTGCCCAGCCGGTGTGCCGGGTCCGCTCGGCCCGCGCCTCGAAGTCGTCGGCGGCGGCCGGGCTCCGGGGCGGTACGGCCGGGAAGCCGGCGTCCGTCGGGTCCGCCGCGCGCCGCGCCCGCCAGGCCACCCACTCCCGCTCCGTCCACTCGGCCGCGAACAGCGGGCCGGGGGCGGTGCGTTCGGCCGGCAGCAGGTCGCCGATGCGGAAGCTGACGGACATCGCGCGGCGGCGGGTCGCCTGGTGGATGAACCGGATGCCGTCGCGGTCGGCGACCGCGAGGGACACCGACTCGTCCAGTTCGTCGGCGAGGGCGTCGGCGTGCGTGTCGAGCAACGCCGGCAGGCGGAGGGCGGCCAGGTAGGCGTTGCCCAGCTCCATCACCCGGGGGGTGAGCACCGACTCCCGGCCGTCCGGGCGGACGTAACCCATGCGGGAGAGGGTCGCGGTGATGCGGTCCACCGTGGAACGGGCGAGTCCGGTACGCCGTTCCAGCGCGCTCGCGCTCAGCGTCCCGCCCGCCTCGGTCAGCGCCGCCAGCACCGCCACGCCCCGGATCAGGGGCGTCACCGCCTCGGCGGGCGGCTCGTGCGCCGCGGGGGAGGGGGACAAGGGGGCGGTCATCGACTCTCCGGCTCCGGTACGAGGGTTTCCACGATCACCGTAAACCGTGCCCCACCTGCCCGGCGCCGCCTCCGGCAACCCGCACCCGTCCGGGCAGCGCCCCGTCAGGCGCGCGGGGAACCACGCGACCGGCCCCCACCTACCTGCACCCGCCCCACGACCTGCACCCGCCCCCAGCCCCACGACCTGCACCCGCCCCACGACCTGCACCCGCCCCACGACCCGCACCCACACCGCCCGACCGCCCCCACACCATCCGACCGCCCCCACGACCCCCTACCCCCGTGTCACCCGCACCCGGTAGTTCCCCTCCGCGTCCACCCCCGTCACCTGTACCTCGATCCCGTGTCCCGGGTCCTTGAAGCTCTCGCCCGGACCGAACGGGGCGTCGGAGAGTTCCGCCTGGACGTTGGGGCTGTGGGTGCAGCCGCCGCTGTCGCGGTGGGCGTCGTACACCTTGATCGGCCCGCGGCCGGTGTCGACGTTCGCGTCGACCTTGTAGACGAGGACACCGGGACGGCAGATCTCCTCGTCGTTGCCGCCCTTGGTGCGCACCTCCAGGGCATAGCCGGTGCGGGCGTCGACGGGGACGAAGACGAGCTTGGGTCCGCCGGCCCGGGAGAGCGGGGTCAGCGTGTACTCGGTGCCGCCCCGGGCCGTCGCGCAGCTGACCTGGTCGGCGTCCAGCCAGCCCAGCTTCCACTTGTGCCAGCCGAGGAAGTCGTTGTCGGCGCCCCAGTCCTCGCTCATGATGTCCCAGTGCCCGACCGCGCCCCCGCCCTCCTGGGTGTAGAGGTCGGGCAGGCCGAAGACATGGCCGTTCTCGTGGGGGAGGACCCGGTAGCCGGTGCGGGCGAAGGAGCCGGAGCCGTCGTCCTGGCGGGAGTAGACGAAGGAGGCGTTGGCGACCGGCGTGCCGTCGGCGACCGGGGCGTCGCCGTTGCCGGCGAAGGTCACCGACAGCACGGTGTCCAGGGCGGAGGGCCCGGCGTTCGGGGTGACCAGCACGTTCAGGAGGTCGTACGACCGGAAGTCCACGTCCGGGTCGGCGGCGGCCACGATGTCCTGGACCAGCTGCCGGTAACCGGGGTCGAAGGGCGCGCCGCGCTCTATCCCGTACGCGCTGAACGCCCTGGGCATCCGCAGCCAGTGGTCGATCGGGGCGGCGGCCTGGTAGTCGAGCTTGCCGTAGGAGGCGGTGCGGAACCAGTCCTGGGTCTGCGGGAAGAACTCGCGGTAGCGGTCGAGCGCGCTGCCCTGGCCGGGCGCGTCGGGGAAGTCGACCATCAGGGTGAGGGCGTGCACGGTGCCGGTGGAGCGGGAGTAGCCGCCCGGGGTGGGGACGCCCTCGGTCATCTGGATGTCGCGGCCGCCGCTGATCATGCAGGGGCCGTAGACGGAGGAGCGGGCCAGCGCGATCGGACCGGCGCCGGCCGGTGTGGGGGCCGCCGTGAGGTGCCCGGCGCCCGCCGAGGTGCCGACCGCGAGGATCAGCGCGGCGACGGCGGCGAGGCAGACCGCACGGCGGGGGCGTATGCGACGGCCCGGCCGTATCCGGCGGACCGGCGCCGACCGTTGCGTGGACGCCGACCGTTGCGTCGGCGCCGTTCGTTGCGTCGACGGCGTAAGACGCGCGGGTGGCATGCGGCGCACGGGTGGCGTGCGGCGCGCCGGTGGCGTGCGGCGCGCCGGTGGCATGCGGCGCGCCGATGGCGTACGACGTGCCGACGACGTTCGACGTGCCGACGACGTTCGACGGTGCGGTGCGGTCCGGCGGCTGGTGAGGCCTGCGAGCCTCAGGAGGCCCATGAGGCTCAGGGGTGTTCGGCGGCGGGGCTGCGGCTGCATGCATGGGCCTTTCGCGCCACGGCAG
Source organism: Streptomyces fuscichromogenes (assembly GCF_014645815.1). GTDB lineage: Bacteria > Actinomycetota > Actinomycetes > Streptomycetales > Streptomycetaceae > Streptomyces > Streptomyces fuscichromogenes. The sequence goes on from NZ_BMML01000009.1 coordinate 291,218, forward strand.
CCGCCGGTCTCCGGCTGCACCCTTTCGATCACCCTGTGTCGAGGGGGCGGCGGGCGCGCGCTGGAGAGGCCGATCGTGGGATGTCCCGCCCCGCCCGAGCCGTACGGCATCAGATGGCGTGACTCAGGTCACATGAAGTTCGCGGAGGGTGCGGAAATAACCGGGGACCGGTTCCCCGTTTAGACCTGTGTCCGCGCGAAACGGGGAGCGCCTCCCCGGATCGCGGAAATCCGGAGACCAGGAGTGCGCCGTGCAGACCGCGATCGCCGTCCCCGCCGTGCGCAAGGCGCCCAGGCCCCGCGCCGACGCCCTGCGCAACCGGGAGCGGATCGTCACCGCCGCCCGCGAGATGTTCACCGAGTACGGCCCCGACGTGCCGCTCGACGACATCGCCCGCCGGGCCGGCGTCGGCAATGCCACGGTGTACCGCAACTTCCCCGACCGTGACGCGCTGGTCCGCGAGGTCGTCTGTTCCGTGATGGACCGGACGTCGGAAGCGGCCGAGCTGGCGCTCGCGGAGAGCGGGGACGCCTTCGAGGCGCTGGAACGCTTCGTGCACACGTCCGCCGACGAGCGGGTCAGCGCGCTGTGCCCGATGGTCGCCAGCACCTTCGACCAGAACCACCCCGACCTGGAAGCGGCGCGGGAGCGGTGCGAGCAGCTCATCGGGCAGCTCATGGACCGCGCCAAGGCGGCCGGACAGCTCCGTCCGGACGTGGGCGTCGGCGATGTGATGATCGCCGCGGCCCAGCTCAGCCGGCCCCCGGCCGGCACCGGCTGCCTGGTCAACGACCGCTTCGTCCACCGCCACCTGCAGCTGTTCCTGGACGGGCTGCGGGCGCCGGCCCGCTCCGTCCTGCCGGGCACGGCCGTGACCATGGAGGACCTGCGCCAGGCCTGACCCACCCGACCCTGCCGACCCAGCCGCGTATCGCCGATCAGGCCGATCAGGCCGATCCAACCGTTCCGACCGTTCCGGCCGTTCCGGCCGATCAGGCCGATTAGTCCGGGGCCGTTCGCCGGTCCCTCACCACAGGCATCACTTTTTCCGTCACGAAGTAACGAAGTGGGTACCCCCATGTCAGAAACAGCCGCCAAGGCTACCGGCGCACCGGCACAGTCCGGTGATGCCAACCGCTGGAAGGCGCTCGTCTTCATCGCGCTCGCCCAGCTGATGGTCGTCCTAGACGCCACCATCGTGAACATCGCACTGCCCTCCGCCCAGACCGACCTGGGCATCTCCGACGGCAACCGGCAGTGGGTCGTCACCGCCTACGCCCTCGCCTTCGGCGGACTCCTCCTCTTCGGCGGCCGGATCGCCGACCTGTGGGGCCGCAAGCGGGCCTTCGTCATAGGCCTGACCGGCTTCGCCGCCGCCTCCGCGCTCGGCGGCGCCGCGACCAGCGGCGCGATGATGTTCGGCGCCCGCGCCCTCCAGGGCGTCTTCGGCGCCATGCTCGCCCCGGCCGCGCTCTCCCTGCTCGCCGTGATGTTCACGGACGCCAAGGAGCGCGCCAAGGCGTTCGGCATCTACGGCGCGATCGCCGGTGGCGGCGGCGCCGTCGGCTTCATCCTCGGCGGTGTGCTCACCGAGTACCTGGACTGGCGCTGGACGTTCTTCGTGAACATCCCGTTCGCCGTCGTCGCCGCGCTCGGCGCGTACTTCGTCATCCGGGAGCCGGAGGGCGGCCGCAACCGCAACCCGCTCGACATCCCCGGCGTCCTCCTGTCCACCCTCGGCCTGGTCTCGCTGGTGTACGGCTTCACCCGCGCCGAGACCGACGGCTGGGGCGACGCCACCACCGTCGGCCTGTTCGTCGCCTCCGCGGTGCTGCTGATCGCGTTCGTCGTCACCGAGATGCGGATCAAGGCCCCGCTGCTGCCGCTGCGCGTGGTTCTCGACCGCAACCGCGGCGGTATCTACCTCTCCCTCGGCATCGCGGTCATCGCGATGTTCGGCACCTTCCTCTTCCTCACCTACTACCTCCAGGTCATCAAGGGCTTCTCGCCGATCAAGACCGGCTTCGCCTTCCTGCCGATGATCGCGGGCATGATGGTCGGCTCGACCCAGATCGGCGCCCGGCTGATGACCCGGGTCCCGGCCCGGACCCTGATGGGCCCCGGCTTCCTGGTCGCCGCGGCCGGCATGCTGGTCATGACCCAGATGGAGATCGGCTCGTCGTACGCCTCGACGATCCTGCCGGCGATGCTGCTGCTCGGTCTCGGCATGGGTACGGCGTTCATGCCGGCCATGTCCCTGGCCACGCTCGGCGTCGAGCCCCGGGACGCCGGTGTCGCCTCCGCGATGGTCAACACCTCGCAGCAGGTCGGCGGCGCCATCGGTACGGCCCTGCTGAACACGATCGCCGCCTCCGCGACGACGGCGTACATCAAGGACCACATCGCGACCGCGACCTCCAAGTCGCAGCAGCAGCTGGTCCAGATGGAGGGCGCGGTGCACGGCTACGCCAACGCGATCTGGGTCGCCGTCGGCATGCTGGTGCTGGCCGCGGTCATCGTGGTGGCCCTGGTCAACGCCGGCAAGCCGGACACCACGACGGTGGCCTCCGGCGAGGGCGCCGAGGACGAGGTGGCGGTCCCGGTGGTCGCCCACTGAGCCGCTGAGCAACTCCCCGGGTACCCGCAACGCGGACCTGTTCCTGCGCTCCTCAGCGGAGCCAGGGCAGGTCCGCGCCCGCTTCGTTGGGCTGCAGGCCCTCGGCGACGATCTGCATGATCTCGCCGAGGGCCTGCTGCTGTTCCGGGCTCAGCCGCTCGAACAACGCCTGCCGTACGGCGGTCACATGGCCCGGTGCGGTGCGCCGCAGCACCTCGGCGCCCTCGTCGGTCAGGACGGCGAACTGGCCCCGCTTGTCGGAGGGGCAGTCCTCCCGCCGTACCCAGCCGTTCTTCTCCAGGCGGGCGACGGCGTGCGAGAGCCGGGACCGGGTGATCTTCGACTTCATCGCCAGCTCGGTCATCCGCAGCCGCTGCTCGGGCGACTCGGCGAGCCCGACGAGCAGGCCGTAGTAGATGTGCGGCATCCCCGCGTCACGCTGGAGCTGACGGTCCAGATGGTCCTCCAGCAGGGTCGTGGCGTGCAGATACGAGCGCCAGACACGCTGCTCGTGGTCGTCGAGCCAGCGGCTCTGCGCGGTGGCGGATTCGGATGCCGTGTTCATGGATCCCACTGTAAGAGGCCTCTCCTTGAAGATTAAACAAGTGGGGCGTAAGGTGGTGTGCAGAAAGCTTGAGAGTTAAAACATAAGAACCGACCGTGAGAACTGTGAGAACCGTGGAGGCCGGGAAGGCCCGGCACTCGGAGGGAGCCGCCGCGATGTCCGCCGCCGTACAGGAGCGTATGCCCGCCCTCTACCTGAGTCATGGCGCGCCGCCGCTCGCCGACGACCCCGTCTGGCCCGGCGAGCTCGCGGCCTGGAGCGCGGGTCTGCCCCGCCCCAAGGCGATCCTGATGGTCTCCGCCCACTGGGAGGAGGCCCCGCTCGCCCTCGGTGCCGTACAGACCGTCCCCCTCGTCTACGACTTCTGGGGCTTCCCGGAGCACTACTACCAGGTGCGGTACGCGGCCCCGGGCGCGCCCGAGCTCGCCGAGTCCGTGCGCAAGCTGCTGCGCGCCCCCGGCACCCCGGTGCAGGACATCCCGGACCGCGGCCTCGACCACGGTGCCTACGTGCCCCTGGTGGAGATGTTCCCGGCCGCGGACATTCCTGTCCTCCAGATCTCCATGCCCACCCTCGACCCGGTCCGTCTGATGGAGATCGGCCGCCGGCTCGCCCCGCTGCGCGACGAGGGCGTGCTGATCGTCGGCTCCGGCTTCTTCACCCACAACCTCGCCGCCCTGCGCCACCTCGGCAGCGGCGTGCCGACCTGGTCCTCCGAGTTCGACGACTGGGGGCACCGGGCGCTGGAGAACCGCGACTGGGACGCCCTTCTCGACTTCCTCGACAAGGCCCCGGCCGGCCGTTACGCCCACCCGCGCACCGAGCACTTCGCCCCGCTCTTCGTCACCATGGGCGCGGCCGAGGCGGGCGGCGAACTGGACGCGCAGAAGTCGGTGATCGACGGGTTCTGGATGGGGATGGCGAAGCGGTCGGTGCAGTTCGGCTGACGGAGCGCGGGGCCGGGCGGGGTCGGCGGGGGACCGGTCGGGGTCGGCGTGGGACCGGTCGGTGGCCCGTGGTGGCCGGTGGGTGGCCTACAGCGGCCGCTCGTACCAGGCCACGTCCCAGTAGCGGCCGAACTTGCGGCCCACCTCGCGGTACGTGCCGACGTACCGGAAGCCGAAGCGCTCGTGCAGCCGGGTGGACGCCTCGTTCGGCTGCGCGATGCCCGCGTAGGCGCGGTGCAGGTCCTCGCCCGCGAGAGCCTCGAAGAGCGCCGTGTACAGGAGCGTGCCGATCCCGCGCCGGCCGGCCTCCGGCGCGACGTACACCGTGGTCTCCACGGAGGTCGAGTAGGCCGGTTTCACGCGGTAGGGGCTGGATGTGGCGTAGCCGAGAATCTCCTGTGAGTCCGCCGCGGTGGCAACCATCAGGCGGTATGGGCCGTCTTCCGGGTGGGAGAGCAGCCACGGACGACGCTCTTCCGGCGTGAAGACCACCGTGTCGAATGTGATGGACGTCTCACGAACGTAGTGGTTGTAGATCTCCGTGAGGGCTTCGAGGTCTCCCTCGGCTCCTGGCCTGACCTGCACCTCTGTACGTTCTGACGGCACTGCGCCTCCTCACGTGGTCGGACAGGGTACTGCATGATCAGAAAATCCGGGGGGTGGCGTGGGAATTCTGTCCGGATTCCAGTCGTTGTTTCCTTCGGATGCCGGGCACTCGGCCAGAGTCCCAGGAGTTCCAGGAGTGGAGTTCCGGGGCACCGCAGGCGGAGCGCCGGGCATCCACCGAAGGACCGAGAAGAACCGACAGGACCACCCGCCCGCCCACCATCGCAAGGGAGCACGCATGGCAACCCGTGCCGTCGCCCGTCGTCAGTCCGCCGCCACCGGCGAGACGGCCGACTCGGCAAGCAGTGTTCGCGCCCGCGGCGTTCGCGGCCACGGCGCCGAGATCGCCGACCGCGATCTGGTCGGCATGTACCTCGACGAGATCGCGCGCACACCGCTCCTCGACGCCGCCAAGGAAGTCGAGTTGTCCCAGACCATAGAGGCGGGCGTGTTCGCGCAGCAGGTCCTCGACGGCGAGGAGGAGTCGGCGTCGGACGCCACCCGTGCGGAGCTGGAGGCGCTCGTCGCCGCCGGGGAGCGGGCGAAGGACGTCTTCATCCGCTCCAACCTCCGCCTGGTCGTGGCCGTCGCCCGGCGCTACCCGAGGAGCGGTCTGCCCCTCCTCGACCTGATCCAGGAGGGCAACGCCGGTCTGGTGCGCGCCGTCGAGAAGTTCGACTACCGCAAGGGCTTCAAGTTCTCGACGTACGCCACCTGGTGGATCCGCCAGGCGATCACCCGCTCCATCGCCGACCAGTCCCGGACCATCCGGCTCCCCGTCCACCTGGTGGAGGAGCTCGGCCGGATCCGGCGCGTCCAGCGGGAGTTCAACCGGGAGCACGGCCGCGAGCCGGAGCCCGCGGAGATCGCCGCCGAGCTCGACTCCACGCCGGAGCGCGTCATCGACGTCCTGGACTGGGCCCGTGACCCGGTCTCGCTGAACATGTCGGTGGACGACGAGGGCGAGACCCAGTTCGGCGACCTGCTGGAGGACACCTCGGCGGTCAGTCCCGAGCAGTCGGTCCTGACCCTGCTGCGCAGCGAGGAACTGGACGACCTGATCGGCCGCCTGGACCAGCGCACGGCCTCCATCATCAAGATGCGGTACGGCATCGAGGACGGTCGTGAGCGCACGCTGACCGAGGTCGGCAAGGAGCACGGCCTGACCCGCGAGCGCATCCGCCAGATCGAGAAGCACGCGCTGCTGGAGCTGAAGAAGCTGGCCCGCTCCACAGGGTTCGAGCCGGCGGCGTAAGGGAGTTGTACGGGGACCGGGGCCGCACGGGGCCGCACCGGAGTGGGGCTCGCGTGCCGAGCGCGCGCGACACCCCACTCACGCGGGACGCGTACGCCGGGTGGCGGAAGACGGCGCAAACATGGCGCGGTACCGCCGCTTCAAGGTTCCGCGTGTAGGGAACAACCATCCCGGGCCGGGGAGTCGAGGACCACGGCGGACCGGCGCCGCCCCCTGCCCCTCACACACGACGCCTGCTCCCGTACCCCGTCGACAAGCCACGTCCCGACGCACCATCCCCCCGGCGCCGGGACTCTCCCAGAGCCGGGCTCCGGCGCCCATCCCCCCCCGGGCGCCGGAGCCCGGCTCCACACCCTCCACGCGGGCCGTGAAAAGCCGAGACGGTGGTTCACCCCGTACCTGAACCACGGGGTGAACCACCGGATGGCAGATTCTGCCACAGCGGCATAGCCTGCCGAGGTGAGCAGCCCCAGCACCGTCGGCGACACCCCCGCGCAGGACTTCGCGCCCCTCTCCCTCACGGAACGGCGCAAGGCGGAGACCCGCATGGAGATCGCCCGGGCGGCCGCGGGCCTCTTCATGCGGCAGGGCCTGCGGGCCACGCGAGCCGAGGACATCGCCCACGCCGCGGGCATCGCCCCCCGCACGTTCTACCGCTACTTCGCCACGAAGGAGGAGGCGGTCGCCCCGCTCTACGCGGCGGGCGCCCAGTGCTGGACGGAGGCGGTGCGATCGGCCCCCGCGGCCCTCTCCGTCCCCGAGGCCCTGGAACACGCCGTCCGCCACACCCTGACGCCGGGCGCGGGGGTCTCCGCCGCCTCCTGGGAATGGGTCCGCACCCTGATCCACCTGGCCGACACGAGCCCGGCCCTGCGCAAGGTCTGGGCGGAGGTGTGCCAGTCCTCGGACCGCCTCCTGACCTCGATCCTGGCGGAACGCACCGCCACCACCATCGACGCCGCCGCCCCGCCCGCCCGTCTCCGCTTCACCGCGGCGGTGGCCGGCGCGGCGGTACGCGCGGCCGTCGAGTCCTGGGCGGCAGGCACAGCCGCCGCCACGGGCCCGGCGGGCCCAGCGACCCTGGCCCTCCAGAACCTGCAAGCGCTACGGGGGTTCGCATGGGACCCCGTGACCGACAAAGACTGACGGACCACCGCCCAGCCACCCAGCCGCGGGCAGGCCCAGCCACCCCGCTGCGGGCAGGCCCAGCTACTTAGCTGCGGGCAGGCGTGCCGCAGGGCGGCACGGGTGGGCGCAGCGGCACCCGGCAAGCGCCGGCAAGCGTCCCCACCCCCCGGCCCCACCCTCCGGTCCCTCCCCCTCACACACCCCCCGCCCGGCTCAGCCGACCCCCCAACTCCTTGACACACGCCACCAGTTCCGCAGGCTCCCGCACCGCGAACTCGCACCCCACCATCGCCAGCCGCACCGCCAGCCACTCCACCGGATCTCCGCTCTCCCCGCGCAGCACACACCGCCCGTCCTCCTCCACCGACGTCCCCAGCCACCCCGGCAGCCGGGCCGCCAGCTCCGCCACCGTCCCGGCGAACGCGACCGTGAACTCGTACGTCTCCCTGCGCCGTTGGATGGACCGCCGCAGGTATTCCGCCGCGCTCCCCGTCGGCATCTCCCGCGGGGCGAACCGGGCCCCGGTGGCGAACGGCTCGCTCACCCGGTCGACCCGGAACGTCCGCCAGTCGTCGCGGTCGAGGTCGTACGCCACGAGGTACCAGCGCCGCCCCGTCGACACCAGCCGGTACGGCTCGGCCTGCCGCCGCGTCTCGCTCCCGTCCGCCGCCCGGTAGGCGAACCGCAACCGCTCCTGCCCCGCGACCGCCGACGCCATCACGGTCAGCGTCTCGGGCGCGATGAGCGCCCCGTCCCCCATGGTCAGCGGTGTGGTCGCGGCCTGGAGCGTGGTCACCCGGTGCCGCAGCCGGGCCGGCAGCACCTGCTCCAGCTTCGCCAGCGCCCGCACCGACGCCTCGTCGACGCCCTCCACGGCGTGTCCGGCCCCGGCCCGCAGCCCGACCGCGATGGCGACGGCCTCCTCGTCGTCGAGCAGCAGCGGCGGCATCGCCTTCCCGGCGACCAGCCGGTACCCCCCGTCGGCCCCCTTGCTCGCCTCGACGGGATACCCAAGCTCCCGCAGCCGGTCGATGTCGCGCCGCACGGTACGCCGGGACACCCCGAGCCGGTCGGCCAGCTCACCCCCCGGCCACTCGCGGGGCGTCTGAAGCAGAGACAGGAGCTGGAGCAGCCGGGCCGGGGTGTCTGTCGTCATACGGGAGAGGATGCCGTACAAGTAGGACAGGATCTGTCCTAATCGGTTCCTAGAGTGACGTCATGACCTCCACCGACGTCGGCACCGACATCCCGAAGGGGCGCGGGGAACTGCGCGACCAGCCACGCACGACCGCCACCCGACCGACCACCTCCACCCCGACGGCGCCCGGACCGTCGGCCCTCCCCGGTGCCCCCGGTGCACCGCACCGCTGGCTCGCCCTGGCCATCGTCATGACCGCGGCCTTCATGGACCTGGTCGACGTCACGATCGTCAACATCGCGATCCCCTCCATCCAGCGGGACGCCGGCGCCTCCGTCGGCCAGATCCAGTGGATAACCGCCGGCTACGCCCTGGCCTTCGCGGCCGGCCTGATCACCGGCGGCCGTCTCGGCGACATCCACGGCCGCAAGCGTCTGTTCCTGATCGGCGTCGCGGGCTTCACCCTCGCCTCGGCCCTGTGCGGCTTCGCCGCCGGCCCCGAGATGCTCGTCGCCTCCCGCATCCTGCAGGGCGGCATGGCCGCCCTGATGGTCCCGCAGGTCCTGTCGATCGTGCACGCCACCTTCCCGGCACACGAACGCGGCAAGGTCTTCGGCCTGTTCGGCGCCATCGTCGGGCTGGGCGCGGTCTCCGGCCCGCTGCTCGGCGCGCTGCTCACCGAGTGGAACCTCCTCGGCCTCGAATGGCGGCCGATCTTCCTGATCAACCTCCCGGTCGGCATCGCCGCCCTTCTCCTCGGTCGCCGGTACATCGGTGAATCCAGGGCCCCGCACGCGCTGCGCCTCGACCTCGTCGGCGTCGCCCTGGTCACCCTCGGTCTGCTGATGCTGCTCTACCCGCTGACCCGCGGCCGCGAGCTGGGCTGGCCGCTGTGGGGGTACGCGTCGATGGCCGGCGCGTTCGCCGTCTTCGCCGCGCTCGTCGCCTACGAACGCCGCAAGGCCGCCCGTGACGGCTCCCCGCTCATCGAACCCTCCCTCTTCGCGGTGAAGAGCTTCGCCGCCGGTATCGCCGTGCAGACCGTGTTCGGGGTCGCCCTCGGCATCTTCTTCCTGGTCTGGACGCTGTACATGCAGGTCGGTCTCGGCTGGTCCCCGTTGCACGCCGGCCTGACCGGGGTGCCGTTCTCGGTGTCGGTCTCCGTCGCGGCCGGCCTGTCCGTGCAGAAACTGGTCCCGCGCTTCGGCCGCAAGGTGCTCCAGGCCGGTGCCCTGCTGATGGCCCTCGGCGTCCTGCTCTACATCTGGGAGTCGGACCGCTACGGCCTCGCCGTCGCCTCCTGGCAGATGGCCCTGCCGCTGGTCGTGATGGGCGTCGGCATGGGCCTGATCGTCGCCCCGCTGACGGACGCCGTGCTGTCGGAGGTACCGCGCGAACACGCCGGTTCCGCCTCCGGCCTGATCAACACCGTCCAGCAGATGGGCAACGCACTCGGCCTCGGCCTGGTCTCGGTGGTCTTCTACGGCGCCGTCGACGACAACCTGACGTCGGAGCCGGTGGGGCCGGCCTTCGTGAACGCCTTCCAGGGGGCGCTGGGGTGGGTCGCCGCGGTGCTGGGCCTGATCTTCCTGCTGATGTTCGCGCTGCCGAGGCGGGCGACGGCGGAGAAGGAGCCGTTCGCACCGGAACGATGAGGTATGTGCCGAACACTCCGGCTTCGAGCGTCCGACGTGCCCAACTGGCCCGGTCTGAAAGAAAACTGACAGGGCATAGACACGATGTGCGGCCGAGTGGCGGTGGCCTTGTTCATTAGTCGACATTTCTGTGATGTGCGGCGGCGGGGG
>NZ_BMML01000009.1:301315-399809 GCF_014645815.1 Streptomyces fuscichromogenes
GCATTCCATGTCGACATGGAATGACTCTCGAAAGGAATTGCCGAACCGGTGGCCGGTTAATTCCGGGGCCGACGGTGGTCTGTCGTGCGGGTTTTTCGTGGCCGCGCTTCCGCTCGGCCGGGTCGTCGGCCGGGCAGGGGCGGTTGGCCGAATCTGTTTGCTCTTGATCGATGGCAATCACCTGATAACGCTGTCATGGAGTGACGGAAGCCGGCTCTCCCTCCCCTTCGTGTCTACAAAGAGGGCAAAAAGTGCGGCCGGATCCAGGGTGCCGACGGCGTGTGCGGGGCGGGGCACTGTCCGTGAGACTCCCCGCCCTCGGGGTTTTCGCCCGGCAGGTGGGGTGGTGGGGGCTCTTTGCCGACCGGTGGGGAGTGACCTAAAGGCCGTCCGTGGTGTTTACTGGGCACCGGTCTGATCCCTGGTGGGTCCGGACCCTTTCCGGGAGGTCCTGGGGGTGGTGCCCCGGGGCCTCTCGTTTTTTGCCTTCGGTATACGTGGGTGTCATATGTCGCTCACCGGGAGGGCCTTGTCGGCCCTCTGCAAGGGTATGCGGATAATCGCGAAACAGGGGCCGGGAATTCCCCGAAGGGCAAGCGGAAGGCTCGTTCGTACCGCACGCGATCTTCTGTAACAAATCCCCGTCGCCGGGGGTTTCCGGCATGATCACTAATCCCCGCGGCGCCTCGGGAAACATAACTGGCTCTGTGCTTGCGGCGAGCGGTACGGTTTATCTCGCTCATCTGTCCCAACGCGCCCGGCCTCACCACCCGGGCGTTGTCGTACCTCCCCGACCGGGAGGCCCGGAGCAAGCGCCGGACCCACCACCGGAACCCCGCTGACCAGCGGGGTTTCAGAGCTTCAAGAGGAATGGGAAAAGATCAAGTGCGTACTGCCGACGACGACGGCGCCTTCCCGCCGTCGTGCCGTGGTCCCCGCGGCACCCTGCCCGTGACGCGTCGTCACCGCCGTGCGCCCCGGGGCGCCTGCGCCGACGCACGTGCGTCCACGGCCGCCGCCGCGGGGGAGTGACCATGCCCTCGACCGTCGACGACGCCCGGTCGATCGACCTTCTCCTGGGGCACGAGGACAAGCCCGAGGGGAGCTTTCTGCAACGGCTGTCCGCGGCGGAGTGGCGCGTCCTGATGGAGGCGAAGCTGCGCAGCCGCACCTTCGCCAGGGACGAGCGGCTGCGGGTGGGCCCGGACGACCGGAACGTGTACATCATCTGGGAGGGCGTCGTCCGGCAGGACCGCTTCCCGCTGGGCGAAGGGGGCAGCGCCCCGGCCCTGACCCGGTTCCGGGGCGGCGGCCAGCTGGTCGGGGAGGCCAAGCTCATCGCCCCCTGCTCGGCCGTCCTGACCACCTGCCTGACCAGGACCGTGGTCATCCCCTGCCGCGTGCGGCACTTCAACGCCCTGCTGGCCCGCTGGCCCAAGATCCAGCTCGCCCTCCTGTGCAGCCTGGAGGACCGCAGCCGCAGCGACGAACGCGTCTACGCCATGACCACCAGGCCGCCCCTCGAGCGCGTCAGCGGACTGCTGGCGCATCTCGCCGACACCGTGGGTGTCCCCGGCCCCCGGACGGACTGCACCACCATCGCCGGGCCGAGCCAGAAGGACATCGCCGCCGCTCTCCAGCTCGCCACCTCCACCACGGAGAGCGCGATCCGCACCCTGCGCTACCACGGGATCATCGAGGCCCGGTACCGCCAGTTCGTCATCCACGACGTCGACGCGCTGCGCCACCTCGCCGCCCGGCACTGACACCGCTCGGCACTGACACCGCTCGGCAGTGACATCGCCCGGCAGTGACATCGCCCGGCAGTGACATCGCCCGGCAGTGACATCGCACCGGTGCGCCGGTTCCTCCCACCCGCGCGCACCGGCCCCCGCCGCTCACGCTCCGCCCCTGAACGGATCACCGCATGATGACCAGCATCGCCACGCCGGCGATCGGCACCGGCGCCGGCACTCTCGCGCTGAGCACCGTCTCCGCCCTCGTCACGGGTGTCCTCGCCACGTACACCCTCCTGCACCACAAGCAGGTCTTCGCCTGGATGCGGAAGATCCGCGGCAGGGACGAGGCGAACGCCGAACTCGACAAGCCGGCCGAGTGGCTCGCCGACCTCTACAAGGCCCAGTGCCGCCTGGCCCAGAAGCCCTGCCGGGCCGACGACTTCGAGGACATCTCCCAGACCGGCAACATGATCAAGGGCATCGCCGACCACATGGGGGCCCTCCGCCCCGAACTGACGGAGGTCGTCGAACGGGTCGGCGCGTACGTCGCCACCGCCCTGCCCGAGCCGGGGCCCGCGGTGCGCGTCACCGTCCCGGAGCACCGCGCCCAGCTCGTCAGGGCCATGCGGCAGGAGGCCGCTCGGGGCGAACTGGCGCGCGCCGTCATCGCCGCCGAGCAGAAGATCGCGGCCCAGAAGCACGGCTGACCTGGCGCCCTGCCCGTATGTGTCCGCCTCATGCCCGAACCTGTTTACTTTCCGGAAATCCAGGCGTAGCCTCCTCGCGAAACCACAAGTTCGGGCATGAGTCGGACGTAGTCGGACATGGGCCGGACGTCTGTGGGACGCATCCCGAGGCCTGTCTCAGGCATATCGCGGACGTATCTTGGAGCGGAGGCGCAGGGGCATGTACGCACCGGAGCGGCAGCAGGAGATCCTCCGGCTCGCCCGTGACGGCGGCCGGGTGGACGTCGTGTCGCTGGCCGAGGAGTTCCAGGTCACCGCGGAGACGATCCGCCGCGACCTGAAGGCCCTCGACCGCGCCGGCCTCGTCCGCCGGGTGCACGGCGGTGCCATCCCGGCCGGGCGCCTCGACTTCGAGCCGGACCTCGCCGAACGCGAGTCCACCTCCTCCGACGAGAAGGACCGCATCGCCAAGGCCGCCGTCCCGGAACTGCCGACCGAGGGCACCCTGATCCTCGACGCCGGTTCGACGGTCGCCCGCCTCGCCGCGGCCATTCCGCTGGAGGCGTCCCTCACCGTCGTCACGCACAGCCTCCCCATCGCGGCCCGCCTCGCCGACCACCCGGGCATCCAGCTCCACCTGGTCGGCGGGCGCGTGCGGCACAACACACGCGCCGCCGTGGACGCCTGGGCGCTGCGCGCGTACGGCGAGATCCGCGCCGACGTCCTCTTCGTCGCCGCCAACGGCTTCTCCGCCGACCAGGGCCTGACCACCCCCGACCTCGCCGAGGCCGCGGTCAAGCGGGCGGCCGTCACCGCGGCCCGCCGGGTGGTCCTGCTCGCCGACTCCGCCAAGCACGGCCAGGAGCACTTCGCCCGCTTCGGCGACATGGGCGACGTGGACCTGCTGATCACCGACAGCGGGCTGAGCCCCGAGGACGCCGCCGCCATCGAGCGCGGCGGCACGGAAGTAGTACGAGCATGAGCACCACGAGCACCACCTTCGGTACGGGCGTGATCCTCACCGTCACCCCCAACCCCTCCCTCGACCGGACCTACGAGGTCCCCGCCCTGGAGCGCGGCGAGGTCATCCGCGCCTCCGGCGAGCGCATGGACCCCGGCGGCAAGGGCGTGAACGTCTCCCGCGCGGTCGCCGCGGCCGGCCGCCGCACGGTCGCCGTCCTGCCCCTGGGCGGAGCACCGGGGGCCCTCGTCGCCGACCTGCTCGACGCCCAGGGCATCGAGGTCGCGCCGGTCCCGGTGGCCGGAGCCACCCGCTCCAACATCGCGCTCGCGGAGTCCGACGGAGTGCTCACCAAGATCAACGCGCCGGGCCCGGAACTCTCGGCGGAGGAACAGGAACTGCTCCTGGAGGCCGTGCGCGAACAGTCGCGCGACGCCGACTGGATCGCCTGCTGCGGCAGCCTGCCGCGCGGGCTGGCGCCCTCCTGGTACGCCGATGTCGTCGCCCGCGCGCACGCCGGGGGTGCGCGCATCGCGCTGGACACCTCGGGCCGCGCGCTGCTCGAAGCGCTGCGCGAGCGCCCCGACGTGGTGAAGCCGAACGCCGAGGAGCTCGCGGAAGCCGTCGGGCGCCCCCTGGTGACCGTGGGTGACGCGCTGAAGGCGGCCGAGGAACTGCGCGACATGGGCGCCCAGGCCGTCCTCGCCAGCCTGGGCGCCGACGGACAACTGCTCGTGGAGGACGAGGGTGCCTGGTTCGCGAGCGCCCGCGTGGACACCGTCCGCAGCAACGTCGGCGCCGGCGACTCCTCCCTCGCCGGTTTCCTGATCGCCGGCGGCAGCGGCCCGAAGGCCCTGGCCTCCGCCGTCGCCCACGGCGCCGCCGCCGTCCAGCTGCCCGGCAGCGTGATGCCCACCCCGGCCGACCTGGACCCGACGGCGGTCACCGTCACCGACCGCGTCCCCGTCGACCGCGAACTGACGGAGCCGGTGTCATGAAGCCTCACCCGACCGCTCACCCGATCGTTCACCCGGCCGCTGACCCGGCCGCGCTCCTCCCCGGCGCCGCCCAAGACCGCCGACAACCGGCCCAGGAGCGGCGAGGCGTCTCGTTACTCGCCGCGCCGACGGGCCGTCGGGGCACCCTGAGCCGCCCTGCCGTGCCCGGGAGGCGGGGCTTCCCCGGCCCCGCCTCCCACCCCGCCCCCCACGGCACCCCCGTCCCCACCCCCGTCCCCACCCCCGCCCACCCCACACTCCGGGCGATACGCGTGCATAGGAGCCCGCGATGAGCGACATGATCACCGCGGACCTGGTCGATCTCGACCTGTCCGCCGATACCAAAGAAGCGGCGGCGCGCGCCCTCGCCGAGCGCATGGTGGCCCTGGGCCGGGTGACCGACCTGGAGGGCTTCCTCGCCGACGTGGCCGCCCGCGAGGCCCAGATGCCGACCGGCCTCGACGGCGGCATCGGCATCCCGCACTGCCGCAGCGCCCACGTCACCGAGCCGACGCTCGCCTTCGGGCGCAGCGCCGCCGGCGTCGACTTCGGCGCCCCCGACGGCCCGGCCGACCTGATCTTCCTGATCGCGGCGCCCGCCGGTGCCGACGACGCCCACCTCACGATCCTCTCCGCGCTGGCCCGCCAGCTGATGAACAGCGAGTTCACGGACGCGCTGCGGTCGGCGGGCGACGCGGCCACCGCGGCGGCCCTGATCCGCGGCGACGAGACGCCCGCAGAGGGCACGAAGGCGGAAGCGAGCGCCCCGGCAGCCGCCGCGAGCGCCGCGGCCGCCGCCCAGAACACCGCTGCGGCGCCGGCGGCGGCCTCCGCCGGCACCGCAGCGGCCAGCGCGGGCGCCGGCGTCGGCCTCGGCTCCCGCTCCGGCGTAGGTTCGGACGCGGGTGAGCGCCCCTTCCGTATCGTCGCTGTCACCTCCTGCCCCACCGGCATCGCCCACACCTACATGGCGGCCGAGTCCCTGGAGAACGCGGGCCGTGAGGCGGGCGTCGAACTCGTCGTCGAGACGCAGGGCTCGGCCGGCTTCACCCGGCTCGACCCCGAGGTCATCGCGGCGGCGGACGGCGTGATCTTCGCGCACGACGTCCCCGTCCGCGAGAAGGACCGCTTCGCCGGCAAACCCACCGTCGACGTCGGCGTGAAGGCGGGCATCAACCGCCCCGGCGAGCTGATCGGCGAGGTCCGCACGAAGGCGGCCCGCGGCGAGGTCACCTCCGGCTCCGCACCGGCCACGCCGGTCGAACGCGCCGGGGAGGCCGGCGAGGGCTACGGCACCAAGCTGCGCAAGTGGCTGATGTCCGGCGTCAGCTACATGGTCCCGTTCGTCGCGGCCGGCGGTCTGCTGATCGCCCTCGGCTTCGCGATCGGCGGCTACACGATCAACAAGGCGCCGTCGGTCATGGACCACTTCGTGTGGACCCAGGGCGACAGCTGGGCCGCGCTGCTCTTCCAGATCGGCGTCGTCTCCTTCGGCTTCCTGGTCCCCGTCCTGGCCGGCTACATCGCCTACGGCATGGCGGACCGGCCGGGTCTGGTCCCCGGTTTCGTCGGCGGCATGATCGCCTCCACCATCAACGCCGGCTTCCTCGGCGGCCTGGCCGCCGGTCTGATCGCCGGTGGCGTGGTGATGGCGATCCAGAAGGTGAAGATCCCCGCGGCGGTGCGCGGCATCATGCCGGTCGTGGTGATCCCGCTGATCTCCTCGGCGATCGTCGGCTTCCTGATGTTCGTCGTGATCGGCAAGCCCATCGCCTCCGCCCAGAAGGGCATGACCGACTGGCTGAACGGCCTCTCCGGCTCCAACGCCATCCTGCTCGGCGCCCTGCTCGGCCTGATGATGTGCTTCGACCTCGGCGGCCCCGTCAACAAGGTCGCGTACACCTTCGCCACCGCCGGTATCGCGGTCTCCAACCCCAGTGACTCCGCGATGAAGATCATGGCGGCGGTCATGGCGGCCGGCATGGTCCCGCCGCTGGCGATGGCCCTGGCCACCACCGTGCGCGGCAAGCTCTTCACCGAGACCGAGCGCGAGAACGGCAAGGCCGCCTGGGTCCTGGGCGCCTCCTTCATCTCCGAGGGCGCGATCCCGTTCGCGGCCGCCGACCCGCTGCGCGTCATCCCGTCCTCGATGGTCGGCGGTGCCCTCACCGGCGCCCTGTCGATGGCCTTCGGCGCCACCCTGCGCGCCCCGCACGGCGGCATCTTCGTGGTCCCGCTGATCGGCAACCCGTTCCTCTACCTGATCGCCATCGCCGTAGGCGTCTGCGTCACCACGGCTCTGGTCGTCGTCCTCAAGGGCATGCGCAAGCCGGCCCGGCAGACCTCCGCGGGCGGTTCCGCCGCCGGCTCGGCCGCCGCCGCGAAGGAGGCCAAGCAGCCGGTCGCGGCCTGAGCGCCCGCCGCCCTGCTGCCCCTCTTGTCCCTTTGATTCGCTGTGAGTTGTTCACGGCACCTGCGAGATACGTCACGGTCCGGGACCAAAGTCCCGGACCGTGGTGTGTACTGGGACGTATGCCCGAGCACGTCTCGACCCTCCAGCTGATCGGCATGGCCGCGCTGACCCTGGCGACCGTCGCCTGGGCGGCCGTCGTGACGCGCCTGCTGCGCCGCAACCGCCGCGAGGCCCTCGCCTGGCACGCCGCGCGCGCCCTTCCCGCCTTCCCGCACCAGCTCCAGGCCGCTCCGTCGCGCGAGACCGTCGAACTGACCCCCGCCGAACAGGACGCCTTCGCCGGCCTGGTCCGCAGACTCGGCGGCCGCTCGGGCCGCGCGGGCCGCTAGACCCGGTCGTCGGGATCAGCCCGTCTGGCCCTGGCGCGTCGCCCGCCGCTCCATCGCGTTCCTGGCCGCGTCCTCCGTCGGGTACACCTCGCACATGTGGCGGCCGTCCGGCGTCACCGTGTGCTCCACCTCCCACAGGGACAGCTCCTGGCCGTCCCGCAGCAGGAACGCGTGCTCGTAGAGCGAGAAACTCGGACCCGCCCGGCCCACCCGCCCCGGCCGCCCGAACGCCTGGGTGATCTGGTGCGCGAACGCCGCCGTCAGCACCTCGGCCGTCTCCGCCCCCGGCCGGTCGGGGTTCTCCGCGCGGCGCAGCAGCCGGCGCGCGTGGTCCGCCGAGTCGTCCGGCACGTACACGTGCCGGGGCTCCGGAACCGGCGCCAGCGTCACCAGCACCGGCAGCTCGAAGTCCGGAGTGTCCTGCGGTAAGGGCAACCGCGCGGTCGCGGCCCGCAGCTCCTCCTCGTCGACGTACACCTCGTGCTGCGGGTCGTGACCCGGTGCGGTGTTGTGCACGAGCTCCCACAGCGTGACCGCCGAGCCGTCGGCCAGCAGCCAGGTGTGCCGGTACGTCTCCCGGTGCAGCCCCGCGCTGTGGTGCGCGGAGTGCAGCGAACTGTCGTGCGCCAGCGCGCAGTCCAGCTGCCTTATGGCCTCGTCGGGCAGCTCGAAGGAGTTCAGGGCACGGCCGAGGAGCCGCGCGAGGTGCTCCTCCGGAGACTCGGGCGACTCGGCTGGTTCGTACGCTGCCGTCTCGTACGGAACGCTCAAGGTTTCTCCCGGCGTTGCTGCATGTCACCTTGTGGGTGCATACCGTAGCCCCTCGGTCGGACATCATGTCCGGGAACCGAGAAAACGTACGCCGGGAAAACGCGCCGGCCGCGCGAAAAGTTCCCGCGCGGCCCGACGATCCGTCAAAACCAGCCGGTCAGGCGGAGCTTGCGGCGGTCCACTCGCTCCACGACAGGTTCCACCCGTTGAGCCCGTTGTCCGGCTGCACGGTCTTGTCGGGCGAGTTCTTCACGATCACGACGTCCCCGACGAGCGAGTTGTCGTAGAACCACTTGGCCGTGGTGTCCCCCTGCGCACCCTGCACGTCCGCGAGCCCCACACAGCCGTGGCTGGTGCCCTCGCGCCCGAACGGCGGGTTGCTCCTGCTGTACCAGTAGTTGCCGTGGATGAACGTCCCCGACGTCGTCAGCCGCATCGCGTGCGGCACGTCCGGGATGTCGTACTCCCCGCCGAGGCCCACCGTCTGGCTGTTCATCCGGGTCTGGGTGAACTTCTCGGAGATCACCATCTGTCCGTTGTACGTCGTGTGCTCCGGGCTGCCCGTGGAGACCGGCACCGTCCTGAGGAGCTTGCCGTCCCGCATCACGGTCATGGTCTGCGTGTTCGCGTCCACCGTGGAGACCTGCGAACGTCCGACGGTGAAGGTCACCGTCTTCTTCTGCACCCCGTAGACGCCGTTCGCGCCCTCGACCCCGTCCAGGTCGATCTTCATGGTGACCTTGGAGCCGGCCTTCCAGTACTCCTGCGGCCGGAAGTCCAGCCGCTGCGACCCGAACCAGTGCCCCACCACCTGCTGGCCGCTGCTGGAGGTGACCGTGATGTGCGACTGCACGGCCTTCCGGTCCGTGATCACCTTGTCGAAGTCGAACGACACCGGCATCCCGACACCGACCGTCGTCCCGTTGTCCGGCGTGTACGTGCCGATGTAGCTGTTCGCCGAGTCGACGGTGGTGAAGATCGAGTTGGCCGCGGCCGTGAGCCCCTTCGAGTCCTTCGCGGTCGCCGATATCTCGTACTTCGTGCCGCGCTCCAGCTGCTCCTTCGGCTTCCAGACGGCACCGTCCGCCGAGAGGGTGCCGGCCACGGCCTGCCCCGACCCCGCCACGGTCATCTTGACGCCGGTCAGCTTCCCGTCGCTGACCTGCACGCCGGTCGTGTTGATGGACGCGCCGGTCGAGCCGTCCTTCGCCGATATCGCGATCTTCGCGACCGACGTCTTCGCGGCGCTGTCCGTCTGCCCGCCCTTGCCGTCGTCGCTCTTGGCGCTGGCGTTGCCGCCGCAGGCGGTGAGGGTGAGGGCGCCGACCATCAGGGCGGCACAGGCCCCCAGTGCGCGCCGCGCTGCAATGTCCGGCGATGTCACGGGCTGCTCCAGGTTCTTGTGATGTGCGTGATCCGTTCCAGTGCGTGGAGAAAGAGGCCCCGGGCCCCCGCCGGGGTTCCCTCCGGCGCCCGCGAACGCCATCACGTGACAGAACCAGGACAATCGACAGCCACCCGCAAGGTTCCGGTCGGCCACCGAGGCCGCGCCCCCGCCCCCGCCGCAGTCACAGCGCCCCGTACAACTCCTCGTACGACGGCCACACCCCGCCCGGCCCGGCCACCGGCCCGGCGGCCCGTACGGCCCGCACGATCGCGCGGGTCACCAGGTCCGCGCCGGCCGCGAGGATCTCGTTGAACGCGAACGGGCTCGCGTCGAGCGGGCGCGCCTCCGTCGACAGCGCGAACACCGTGTCCCCGTCATGCAGCAGGTGCACCGGCCGTACGGCCCGCGCGATCCCGTCGTGCGCCGTCCCGGCCAGCTTCTGCGCCTGCGCCTTGGACAGCCGGGCGTCGGTCGCGACCACCGCGAGCGTCGTGTTGAGCGGCGGCAGCCCGTTTCCTGCGGCGGTCTCGGCGAGCCGCCGGCGCGCGGCCTCGTGCACCCGCTCCTCGGGATACTCGACGCGCCCCTGGAACAACTCCCCGTACAGCACGCCCGTTTCGGGGTCCAGCACCGCACCGGCCGCGTTGGCCACCACCAGCGCGGCGACCGTGATCCCCGAGTCCAGCACGGTGCTCGCGCTGCCCACCCCGCCCTTCACCGCGCCGGCCACGGCGCCCGTACCCGCGCCCACGCACCCCTGTGGCACCGGGGCGCCCGGCGCGCTCGCCGCGGCCGCCTCGACCGCCGCCCGCCCGCTCGCCGCGTCCGGCCGGGCCCGGAAGTCCCCGCCCCGGCCCAGGTCGAAGACGCAGGCGGCGGGCACCACCGGCACCACATGCGCCGGATCCGGCCCCACCCGCACGCCCCGCTGCCGCTCCTCCAGCCAGGCC
The DNA here is from genome assembly GCF_014645815.1 of Streptomyces fuscichromogenes. GTDB lineage: Bacteria > Actinomycetota > Actinomycetes > Streptomycetales > Streptomycetaceae > Streptomyces > Streptomyces fuscichromogenes. Next base: position 311,610 of record NZ_BMML01000009.1, read on the forward strand.
ATCACCCCGGACGCCGCGTCGAGCCCGTAGGCGCTGCCACCGGTCAGCACGACCGCCTCCACCCGCTGCACCACGTTGCGCGGGTCGAGCGCGTCCGTCTCCTTGGTGCCCGGACCCCCGCCGCGCACGTCCACGGCGGCCACCGCGCCGCCCTCGGGGGCGAGGACGACCGTGGTGCCGGTGAGCCAGCCCTCGCCGCTGCGGGTGGCGTGCCCGACCCGCAGCCCGGCCACGTCCGTCAATGCGTCAACTGTCATGGCGGCCAGTCTGGCCCAGCCCGGGACGGCCCGGCGCGGCCCGGCCCGGTCAGGAGGCGGCCGCGGTGGCCTCCGCGGGGCGCTCGCGGCCCGCCGTGCGCGCCGTCAGTGTCGTGCCGGTCGCCACCGCCAGCGCCGACACGACGCCCGCCGCCGGCACCGCCCAGTCGCCCAGGGACGTGCAGCAGAGCACCAGTAGCGCCGTCACCGGCAGCACCAGCTGCTGGGCGAGGCCCACCTTGAAGTGCCGCGAGTGCAACGCCCACACGGTCAGCAGGTACAGCGCCGTCGGGATGGTCACGGCCGCCGACGCGGCCGTCGTGGAGAGGCGCGCCTTGCCGACCGCCTCCTCGACGGCCACCTCCAGGCCCGCACCGATCGAGGCCGCCGACGCGAAGATCAGATAGTGGCCGTACCCCCACAGGAACGACTCCCTGTTGGAGCGCAGATGGACCTGGATCGGCACCACGAAGTAGATCCACCAGGCCGAGAAGACGATCAGCAGGCCGCCGGCCGCGATCGGCAGCAGCTCGCTCGGCGCGTCGTGCTCGGCCACCGCCGACTTCACGGCGACCGTCGCCGCCGAGATCGTCTCGCCGAGCACGATGATGGTGAACAGCCCGTACCGCTCGGCGATGTGGTGCGGGTGCCAGGAGGTCGTGTAGTCCTTCTCCGCGTACAGCGGCACGCACATCTCGGCGATCGCCATCACCAGGAACACCCAGGCCCGCGCGGGCTCCGGCAGCACCACCAGGCCGAGCCAGCCGACCATGCACAGCAGCACCCCGCCGGCGTACCGGAGCGCCATGGTCCGCTCCGAGCCGCGGGCCCAGCGCGCGGCTCTCAGCCACTGCGCGGCCATCGCCAGCCGCATGATCACGTAACCCAGCCAGACCAGCAGGTAGTCGTGGTCGGTGAAGGCCTGCGAGATACCGGCCGCCAGCACCAGGACGCCGGCGATCTGGACCAGGGTGACGATCCGGTAGAGGACGTCGTCGTTGTCGTACGCCGAGGAGAACCAGGTGAAGTTCATCCACGCCCACCAGATGGCGAAGAACTGCATCGCGTAGTTCAGGACGCCCTCGCCCGGGTGCCCCGCCGCGACGGAGTGCACCAGCTCCACGCCCGCCTGTGCGATGGCCACGACGAAACACAGGTCGAAGAAGAGCTCCAGCGGCGAGGCCACCCGGTGCGCCTCGTCGCGCCCGCGCGCGGTGAGCCGGCGCAGTGGTCGCAGGGGCTGGGGTGAGTGCGGGGAGGCGGGAGCCGCTGGAGAACTCGACATCATGCGCCCAGCAGATCAGAAAAGGCCACCGAAGGCCCACCAAGGGAGTCGAGCCGTGCGCGCCGTAGGCTGGAGGCATGAGTACTGCCCCCGAGCCCGCGCCGCGCGACCCGAAGCCCGCGCTGATCTTCGACGACCCGCTCGACCGGCAGTCGTCGGACGACACGGACCGCGGCTGGGGCGACCGCCCGGAGGGCGACTCGGCGGCCGACCTCAAGCGCTTCCTCGACGAGAAGCCGCCCCACCACCTCTGAGCCGCCCGCGCGAGCGCCCGGAGCGCCGCTAACGCTGGCTGTGACCGTTTCCGCGCTGCGCGATCAGGGCGTCGCGGATCTCCTTCAGCACCTCCAGCTCGGTCACCTCGATGACCTCGTGCGTGCCCTCCCTCGCCTTCCTGCGTGCTTCCACCCGGGCCAGGTACTTCGCCATCGGCAGCACCATCAGGAAGTACACGACCGCCGCGGTGATCACGAAGGAGAGCGTGGCGCCCAGGACCGAGCCCCACATGATCTGGACGCCACTCGTGACCGTGCCGTCCGCGGCCGTCTTGCAGGGTTCCTTCAGACAGGTGCTGTAGCTGTCCAGGTTCTTCGTGCCGATCGCGCCGACCAGCGGGTTGATGAGCCCCTTCACCACCGAGTTGACGATGTTCGTGAAGGCGGCGCCGATGACCACCGCGACTGCCAGATCGACGACGTTTCCGCGCATCAGGAAGGCCTTGAAGCCCTGCCAGACACTCGGTTCCTTCTTTGCGCTCACCTCGGGGACTCTCCTCACATGCACAGGCTGTGGAACAAAGAGATCCGCAACCTACGTCACCGTGCGGCCATTGCGCCCAACCTGGTAGCTCGAATGAGCGACTTGACACAAAGAGTCCCGTAAATCGCCCCAGGTTGTTCAGCACAGGGTCACCGCCAGCCGTGCCGTGCTGCTCGCACCGACCAGTCGCGCCGCGGTGGCCCGCGGCACCGAGAGCACGACCAGCGCCCCGCTCTCCGCGGCCGCGTCGACCGGCTCCGGCAGCTGCGTCACGCGCGCCCCGCGCGCGATCACCCGGGCCTGGCCGCCCGCTGCGGTGTCCCCGGCGGCGATGACGTCCACCCGGTCACCGGGGCGCAGCAGCCGGACGGTGGCCGCGTCGGCGATCCGCACCGGTGCCGTCACCATGTCCACGGGCGGGGCGGGCCGGCGTACCGGCTGGGTGGCGGCGGGATGGCCGCGGGGCCGCTCGGCGCTCGGCTGGCCGGTGCCGGCCCGCGGCCCCGCCGCCACGAGCGCCGCCGCGGTGATCGCGAGGCCGGCCGCGAGGGCCCGCCCGGGATGCCGCGGCAGCCGCAGCAGCTGATACCGCCCGCCGCGCACCCGCACCGGTTCGAAGTGCGGCACCTCGCAGGTGGCGGGGGCGTCCGTGCCCAGCGGACGCGGGACGCGGAGGGGAGGAGGGAGGGTGGGGTGGGGGGACGGGGGAACGGACATGGGAGTCACCGCCTGCGACGAGGAATCGGCTTGCGGGACCACGATGAGGTCTCGCGCCGAAACCCGTCGGAGCCGGTGGGCTACCGGCCGGTTGTGGACAACTCGGCCACCCGAACGAGGAGTTCCGTCCCTGCCCGCCCGGTGGAAAGCCCCCGCGTCACGGCAGCTCGAACCCCGGATCCATACCGCCGAGCGCGTTCGTGCACAGGCAGTCCCGTGCCGTGTTCTCCGGCAGCGCCGCCACCGCGTCGAACAGCACGCCCCGCAGCCGGTCCACATTGGCCGCGAACACCTGGAGAACCTCGTCGTGCGAGACGCCCGCACCGGTCTCGGCGCCCGCGTCCAGGTCCGTGACCAGCGTCAACGACGTGTAACAGAGTTCCAGTTCACGGGCGAGCGCCGCCTCGGGGTGGCCGGTCATGCCCACCACCGACCAGCCCTGCGCCTGGTGCCACAGCGACTCGGCGCGGGTCGAGAAGCGCGGCCCCTCGATCACCACCAGCGTGCCGCCGTCCACCGGCTCCCACTCCCGGCCCCGGGCCGCCTTCAGCGCCGCCGTCCGCCCGGTGGGGCAGTAGGGGTCGGCCAGGGAGACGTGCACCACGTTCGGGACGGTGCCGTCGGGCAGCGGCAGCCCGTCGAAGTAGGACTGCGCCCGGGACTTCGTACGGTCCACCAGCTGGTCCGGTACGAGCAGCGTGCCCGGACCGTACTCGGGGCGCAGACCGCCCACCGCGCACGGGCCGAGCACCTGGCGCACGCCGACCGAGCGCAGCGCCCAGAGGTTGGCCCGGTAGTTGATGCGGTGCGGCGGCAGATGGTGGCCGCGTCCGTGGCGGGGCAGGAAGGCGACCCGGCGGCCGGCGATCTCGCCGAGGAAGAGGGAGTCGCTGGGCGGCCCGTAGGGCGTCTCGACCTGGATCTCGGTCACGTCGTCGAGGAACGAGTAGAAGCCGGAACCGCCGATTACGCCGATCTCTGCGTTCACCATGCGCAGCACACTAGCGGGCCGTCCGAACCGGGCAGGAGCCAGGCGGGAGCCGGTGTCCGGGAACGCCTCGGACCCCGCTGCCGTTCGACGGCGGGGTCCGAGGGACGAGGTCTCAGGCGGCGGAGCTGCTGGCGGAGCCCGACGAGGACGACGTCGAGGACGACGACGTCGAGGACGACGGCTTCGAGTCGGACGACTTCGCGTCCGACGACGCGGAGCCCGACGACTTCGACGCGGGGCTGCTGCTCGACGAGGAGCCGCGGCTGTCATTGCGGTAGAAGCCCGAGCCCTTGAAGACAATGCCGACCGCGGAGAACACCTTCTTCAGGCGGCCACCGCAGTTGGGGCACTCGGTCAGGGCGTCATCGGTGAACTTCTGCACCGCCTCAAGGCCCTCGCCGCACTCGGTGCACTGGTACTGGTAGGTCGGCACTGTCTTCCTCCTGGCACTCTCACTCGATGAGTGCTAACGACGGTCCATAGTGACGTATTCCTGAGGATCAGTCCACCGTCACCGGCACGCGGTGACCGACGCCACGTGCGACGGTGCGGTTCCGGGGCCGGGTGACCAGCCGGGAACGCAGCGCCAGGAGGGTCACCAGGGCCAGCACGGTACCGGCCATCGGCACCAGGAACCCGGCGCCGCCCCACAGGCGGTCCTCCAGCTGCCCGGCGACCGTGACCGCGGCCGCCTGGCCGAGCGCCACCGCTCCGGTCAGCCAGGTGAACGCCTCCGTGCGGGCGCCGGCCGGGACCAGGCCCTCGACCAGCGTGTAGCCGGTGATCAGGGCGGGCGCGATGCACATGCCGACCAGCAGACCGAGACCGGCCAGGACGGGCGCCGAGTGGGACGTCCACAGCGCCGAGGCGGTCAGGGCGAGCGCCGCGTAGCCGACGAGCAGGCGCCGGTGCGGGGCGGCCTTCCAGGCGAGCGCGCCGCACACGATGCCCGAGAACATGTTCCCGGCGGCGAAGGTGCCGTACAGGACGCCGTTCAGGCCGGGCTCGCCGATCGACTCGCTGAACGCGGCGAGGGAGACCTGCATGCCGCCGAAGACGGAACCGATGCCCAGGAACGCCACGGCCAGGACGCGTACGCCGGGGACGCGGAGCGCCGACGCGTGTCGCACGCGCGCGTGGCCGTCGCCGGTCACCTGCGGCTGGGTGCTCTTCCGCGCGGCGAACAGCAGGCCGCCGGCCAGGGTGAGCGCGGCCTCCGTGACCAGGCCGGCGGCCGGGGCCACGGTGGTGCACAGGGCGGTCGCGAGCAGGGGGCCGAACACGAAGGTGAGCTCGTCGGTGACGGACTCGAAGGCGGCCGCGGTGGACATCAGGGGGGAGTCCTGGAGCTGTACGCCCCAGCGGGCGCGGACCATGGGGCCGACCTGCGGTACCGAGGCGCCGGTCGGCACGGCTGCCACGAACAGTGCCCACAAGGGCGCGTGCGCCAGCGCGAGCGCCGTCAGGACGAGGCCCGACAGCGCGTGCACGAGGACGCCGGGGACCAGCACCGCACGCTGCCCGTGGCGGTCGGCCAGACGGCCGCTGAAGGGTGCGAACAGGGCCATGGAGACGCCGGTGACCGCCGCGGCGGCACCCGCGGCGCCGTAGGAACCGGTGGTGTGCTGGACGAGCAGCACGATGGAGATGGTGAGCATCGCGAACGGCTGGCGCGCCGCGAATCCCGGGAGCAGGAACGTCCAGGCGCCGCGGGTGCGCAGCAGCTGCCCGTATCCCGGGCGGGGCGGCGCAGCCGGGTTCTCCGACGGCTCGGTGGTGACCGTGGATGCCACGGCCCATGCCTTTCTGCCGCCTGGTAGCGCGCCCGTGCGGGGGGCGCCGAGAGCTGTCCTCTTGCGCGGAACTGCGGTAGATACCGGCGTCCCCTGCGAGGAGTGGTCCGGCCGCCATACGGTCGCGCCAGCTCTGCGTCAGGCAGAGTTGGTTCGATCAGGGTGCTTTCATCGTACAGGGGTGAAGTCCCGGTACACCTGTGAAAACCAGCACCGTGATCCCCGTTCACCTGGGATTGGCGGGGGTGTGAAGTATCCGAAACACACCCTTAACGCGCGCTCGGCGCACCGCCCGACCCCGACCCCGACCCCGCGTCCGCCGTCCCGTTCGCGCCCAGCCAGCCCGCCAGCTTGCCCCCGTGGCCGACCGCGCGCAGCCGCCGTTCCGCGGCGTCCCGTACCGGGTCGGTGGCGACCACGAGGAGTTCGTCCCCGCGCCGCAGCACCGTCGCGGGCAGCGGGACAAACGATTTTCCTTCGCGGACGACCAGGGTGACCGCCGCCCCGGCGGGCAGCCGCAGCTCGTTGATCTCCACGCCGTGCATCCGGGAGCCCTCGGGGATCGAGACGGACAGCAGATGTCCGCGCAGCCGCTCCAGGGGCGCGGACTCGATGCCGAGGTCGGCGGCCTCCGGGCCCTCGCCGAGCCGCAGCTTGCCGGCCAGCCAGGGCAGCGTCGGCCCCTGGACGAGGGTGTAGACGACGACCAGGACGAAGACGATGTTGAAGATCCGGTGGCTGGTGTCGACCCCGTTCACCATGGGGATCGTCGCCAGGATGATGGGCACGGCGCCGCGCAGTCCGGCCCAGGACATCAGGGTCTGCTCCCGCCAGGGCACCCGGAACGGCGCGAGACTGACGATCACGCTCAGCGGCCGCGCCACCATGGTGAGCACCAGTCCGATGATCAGGGCGGGCAGGAAGTCGTCGCCGAGCTCGTGCGGGGTGACCAGCAGGCCGAGCAGGACGAACATGCCGATCTGGGCGATCCAGCCGAGCCCCTCCGCGAAACCGCGGGTGGCGGGCCAGTGCGGCAGCTTGGCGTTGCCGAGCACCATGGAGGCCAGGTAGACCGCGAGGAAGCCGCTGCCGTGCGCCAGGGCGCCGGCGGCGTACGCGGTGACCGCGATGGCCATCACGGCGATCGGGTAGAGGCCGGAGGCGGGCAGGGCGACGTGCCTGAGACCCCAGGCGCCGAGCCAGCCGACCGCGAGGCCGAAGGCCGCGCCGATGGCCAGCTCCAGGGCTATCTCGCCCAGCAGCACGTACCAGTGCTCGACCGGTCCCGCCGTGGAGAAGGCGACGACCAGGATGACCACCGGGGCGTCGTTGAAGCCGGACTCCGCCTCCAGGGTGCCCGTCACGCGCGCGGGCAGGGGGATGCGCCGCAGTACCGAGAACACCGCCGCCGCGTCCGTCGAGGACACCACCGCTCCGATGATGAGCGCCTGCCGCCATTCCAGCCCGACGAGATAGTGCGCGCCCGCCGCGGTCACGCCGACGCTCACGCCGACCCCGACGAGGGCCAGCATGGAGGCGGACGCCAGGACGGGTTCGACCTCCTTCCACTTCGTGCCCAGGCCGCCCTCGGCCAGGATCACGACCAGGGCCGCGTACCCGATGACCTGGGTCAGCTCGGCATTGCTGAAGTGGATGTTCCCGATGCCGTCCTGGCCCATGAGGACGCCGATCCCCAGGTACACGAGCAGGCTGGGGAGCCCGCTGCGCGAGGAGACCCGGACGGCCGCGACGGCGACCAGCAGGACCACGGAGCAGACGAGCAGGAGCTGGTTGAGGTGGTGGACGGTCAGCGGCGCTTCCTTTCCTTGGCTCGCGCGCGGGCGACGCGGAAGCTCTCACGTACAAGACCCGAGGCTGCGGCAACCCGCACCCAAGTACTTCGTTACCTTACCTAACTCTTGACGCTTTCTTGACGCTTCCGCAGGCAAGATCGAACGCCCATGCCTGCGGGTTCCCCACTCCGCGTCAAGTGGCGTGAGGCCCTGCGCCTATGGTTGCTCCAGCGCTCAGTCAAAAGCACATGCCCGCCTGCCGCTCGCGTTAGGACAGCAAGGACAGCGATGCCCCCGAATACCACCGCCACAACGGGTGACAAGCCTGGCAAGTCCGGCAGGAAGAAGGGGCGCAGAGCCCGATTTATCGTGCTCGTGCTCGTCCTGGCCGTCGTCGGTGGCGTCTTCTACGGGGCGTACTGGTCGGTCAGCACGGTCCGTGCGTCCTTCCCGCAGACCAAGGGTTCGATCACGCTCCAGGGCCTCTCCGGGCCGGTGACCGTGAAGCGCGACAGCTACGGCATCCCGCAGATCTACGCCTCCACCGACGCGGACCTGTTCATGGCGCAGGGCTACGTCCAGGCGCAGGACCGGTTCTACGAGATGGACGTGCGCCGTCACATGACCTCCGGGCGCCTGTCGGAGATGTTCGGCAAGGGCCAGGTGAAGAACGACGAGTTCCTGCGCACCCTGGGCTGGGACCGGGTCGCGAAGCAGGAGTACGACACCAAGCTGTCGGACGCGACGAAGAAGTACCTCCAGGCCTACTCCAAGGGGGTCAACGCCTACCTCCAGGGCAAGGACGGCAAGGACATCTCCCTGGAGTACGCGGCCCTCGGGTTCGTCAACGACTACAAGCCCGAGCAGTGGACCCCCGTCGACTCGGTCTCCTGGCTGAAGGCGATGGCCTGGGACCTGCGCGGCAACATGCAGGACGAGATCGACCGGGCCCTGATGACCAGCCGCCTCGGCCCGCAGCAGATCAGGGATCTCTACCCGGACTATCCGTACAGCCGCAACCAGACGATCGTCCAGGACGGCCAGTACGACGAGCTGACCAAGACGTTCGAACAGAGCGGTGCCACGACCGGCTCCTCGACCTCGACGGACACCGGCTCCACCACGACCTCGTCGACCACCGGTTCGGCGCTCACGAGCCAGCTGGCGGGCCTCTACAACGTCCTCGACGACGTCCCCACGGCCGTCGGCGTGAACGGCCAGGGCATCGGTTCCAACTCCTGGGTCGTCGGCGGCGAGCACACCATCACCGGCAAGCCGCTGCTCGCCAACGACCCGCACCTGTCGGCGTCCCTGCCGTCCGTCTGGTACCAGATGGGCCTGCACTGCACCACGGTCTCCAGCAAGTGCCAGTACGACGTCACCGGCTACACCTTCGCCGGCATGCCCGGTGTGATCATCGGCCACAACGGCGACATCGCCTGGGGCATGACCAACTCCGGGGTCGACGTCACCGACCTCTACCTGGAGAAGCTCTCCGGCGACGGTTACCTGTACGACGGGAAGACCAAGCCCTTCACGACCCGTACGGAGACCATCAAGGTCGCGGGCGGCGCCTCCAAGAAGATCGTCGTACGCCAGACCGCCGACGGCATGCCCCTGCTGTCCGACCGCGACGACGAACTCGTCCAGGTCGGCAAGAAGGCCACCGTCGACACCGCTGCACCGGACCGCGGCGACGGCTACGGCATCGCCCTGCGATGGACCGCCCTGGACCCGGGCACCACCATGGACGCCGTCTTCGCCCTCGACAAGGCGTCCGACTGGGACTCCTTCCGGCAGGCGGCCGCCCAGTTCGACGTGCCCTCGCAGAACCTGATCTACGCCGACACCAAGAACAACATCGGCTACACGCTGCCCGGCAAGATCCCCACGCGCTCGACGGGGGACGACGGGTCCATCCCGGCGCCGGGATGGGACTCCAAGTACAAGTGGACCGGCTTCATCAAGCAGGACGAACTGCCCTACGAGTACAACCCGAAGCGCGGCTACATCGTCACGGCCAACCAGGCCGTGGTCGACAAGGACAAGTACCCCTACACGCTCACCACGGACTGGGGCTACGGCACCCGCAGCCAGCGCATCACCGACCTGATCGAGTCGAAGATCAAGGACGGCGGCAAGATCTCGACCGACGACATGCGCCAGATGCAGATGGACAACAGCAGCGAGATCGCCAAGCTGCTGGTGCCCAAGCTGCTGAAGATCAACCTCGACGACAAGGACGTCCGCGAGGCCCAGAAGCTCCTTGAGGGCTGGGACTACACCCAGGACTCCGACTCCGCGGCCGCGGCCTACTTCAACGCGGTCTGGCGCAACATCCTCAAGCTCGCCTTCGGCAACAAGCTGCCCAAGGAGCTGCGGGTCAAGGGCCAGTGCCTGTGGGTCGACAAGATCGACAGCACCGGCCCGGTCGACGACGACACCAAGGTGCGCGAGTGCGGCGAGCGCGACGCCGACCAGGCCCAGCCGGACGGCGGCGACCGCTGGTTCGAGGTGGTCCGCAACCTCATGGACAAGCCGAACAGCGACTGGTGGAAGACGCCGGCCGGAGCGGGTGACCGCATCAAGGCCGACAACATGAACAAGCTGTTCGAGCGGGCCATGATCGACGCCCGCTGGGAGCTGACCGCCAAGCTCGGCAAGGACATCGACACCTGGAGCTGGGGCCGGCTGCACCGGCTGTTCCTGAAGAACCAGACCCTCGGCACCGACGGCCCGAGCATCGTCCAGTACATCCTCAACCGCGGCCCCTGGAAGCTCAGCGGCGGCGAGGCCACGGTCAACGCGACCGGCTGGAACGCCGCCGGCGGCTACGGCGTCGTGTGGGTCCCCTCCATGCGGATGGTCGTCAACCTCGACGACCTCGACAAATCCAAGTGGATCAACCTCACCGGAGCCTCCGGTCACGCCTTCAGCGCTCACTACACCGACCAGACGGGCAAGTGGGCCGACGGCGAACTGCTCCCGTGGTCGTTCTCGGACAAGGCGGTCGACAGCAGCACCAGCGACACCCTCGTCCTCAAGCCCTGACGGATCGACGGGTACTGCCCGTGAGACGGCCCGCCACGCGTGCGTGGCGGGCCGTCTCACGTCGGAGCGGCTCAGGGGCGCGTGAACCGGCGCACCCCCGAAGGCGTCACCACCGCCTGCACCGGCCGGTCGTGCGCCTCGGCGGGCACCCGCTCGACGACCTCCGTGTCGTACAGCAGCACCACGAGCGCCGGGCGCGCGCCCGCGCGCTCCAGACGTGCCAACACCCGGTCGTACGAGCCTCCGCCGCGCCCCAGGCGCATCCCGCGCGCGTCCACCGCGAGCCCCGGCAGCAGCACGACGTCCGCGCCGAGCACGGCGTCCGGCCCGAGGCGTTCACCGGAGGGTTCGAACAGCGCCATCTTCCCGCCGTGTTGGACGCGGGCGAGGGAACCCTCCCCGGCGTACGCGCCCCAGTCCAGGTCGTGGTCGGGCAGCAGCGCGGGGAGCAGGACGCGCACTCCCCGCGCGAGCAGCGCGTCCAGCAGCGTGAGCGTGCCCGGTTCGCTCTCCACGGAGACGTACGCCGCCACCGTGCGCGCACGCGCCAGCTCGGGCAGCTCCAGGGCGTGTTCGGCCAGGGCGTCGGCCGCTTCCCTGACGACATCCGTCGTCAACCTGTTCCTCACCCCGAGGAATTCTCGCCGCAACGTTCGCTTGTCACCCTCGGCCTCGGGTCCACCGTGCTCCACTGGTCGTTCCCGCACCCTTCCCAATCCGCTCATATGAGTGCCAATTAACCTGAGCCTCAGATTCTCCACAAAGGCACCGGATAAGGTTGCGGACATGACTCAGTCGCACCCCAGGATCAGCAAGGCTGTCATTCCCGCGGCAGGCCTCGGCACCCGGTTCCTGCCGGCCACCAAGGCCACTCCCAAGGAGATGCTGCCCGTCGTCGACAAGCCGGCGATCCAGTACGTGGTCGAGGAGGCCGTGTCGGCGGGGCTCGACGACGTCCTCATGATCACCGGACGCAACAAGCGTCCCCTGGAAGATCACTTCGACCGCAACTACGAGCTGGAATCGGCGCTCCAGAAGAAGGGCGACGCCGGCCGGCTCGCCAAGGTACAGGAGTCCAGCGACCTGGCCACGATGCACTACGTGCGCCAGGGCGACCCCCGGGGCCTCGGCCACGCCGTGCTGTGCGCGGCCCCGCACGTCGGCCACGAGCCCTTCGCCGTCCTGCTCGGCGACGACCTGATCGACCCGCGCGACCCGCTGCTCCAGCGCATGATCGAGGTCCAGGAGCAGCACGGCGGCAGCGTGATCGCGCTCATGGAGGTCGACCCGGAGCAGATCCATCTCTACGGCTGCGCCGAAGTGGAGACCACCGTCGACGGCGACGTGGTCAGGGTGACCGGACTCGTGGAGAAGCCGGACCCGGCGGACGCCCCGTCGAACTACGCCATCATCGGCCGCTACGTCCTCGACCCGCACGTCTTCGACATACTGCGGCGCACCGAGCCGGGCCGCGGCGGCGAGATCCAGCTCACCGACGCCCTCCAGCAGCTCGCCCAGACGTATTCGTCAGCGGCGGACGCCGCGGGGAAGGTCGGCGGCCCCGTGCACGGCGTCGTCTTCAAGGGCCGCCGCTATGACACCGGCGACCGCGGCGACTATCTGCGTGCCATTGTCAGGCTCGCGTGCGAACGTGAAGACCTGGGCCCGGACTTCCGGACCTGGCTTCGCAGTTACGTAGCCGAGGAGATGCAGCAGAGTTGAGCAGCGCCGCGACCCGCCCCGCCGGCCCGGACCACCTGTGGTCGGTGGACGAGCACCTGGAGGACATCCTCACCACCGTCCGCCCCCTGGAACCCATCGAGCTGCAACTCCTCGACGCCCAGGGCTGCGTGCTGGTCGACGACGTCACGGCGCCGCTCTCGCTGCCGCCCTTCGACAACAGCTCCATGGACGGGTACGCGGTACGGGTCGCGGATGTGGCGGGCGCGAGCGAGGAGTTCCCGGCCGTCCTGGAGGTCGTCGGGGACGTCGCGGCGGGCGCGGCCGAGCTGACCCCGGTCGGCCCCGGCCAGGCGGCCCGGATCATGACCGGCGCCCCGCTGCCGCCCGGCGCCGAGGCCGTCGTCCCCGTGGAGTGGACCGACGGCGGACTCGGCGAGGGACCGGTCGGCGGGATGCGGGCGCGCAGCCTCGCGCCCGAGGGCGCCGAGGGGCACGTGCGCGTGCACAGGCCGGCCGAGGCACGCGCGCACGTGCGCGCCAGGGGCAGCGACGTGAAGGCCGGCGACCTCGCCCTGGAGGCCGGCACCGTCCTCGGCCCGCCGCAGATCGCGCTGCTCGCCGCGATCGGCCGCGGCACGGTACGGGTACGCCCACGCCCGCGCGTGGTCGTCGTGTCCACCGGCAGCGAACTCGTCCAGCCCGACGAGGCACTCGGCAACGGCCAGATCTACGACTCCAACAGCTTCGCCCTCACCGCCGCCGCCCGGGACGCGGGCGCCATCGCCTACCGGGTGGGCGCCGTCGTCGACGACGCCGAGACGCTCCGCGCCACCATCGAGGACCAGCTCGTCCGCGCCGACCTGATGGTCACCACCGGCGGGGTGAGTGTGGGGGCGTACGACGTCGTCAAGGAGGCGCTGGCGCACGTCGGAGACGAGGACGAGCCGGGCGCCGGCATCGACTTCCGCAAGCTCGCCATGCAGCCCGGCAAACCCCAGGGCTTCGGCTCCATCGGCCCCGACCACACGCCCCTGCTGGCCCTTCCGGGCAACCCCGTGTCGTCGTACGTCTCCTTCGAGCTGTTCGTCCGCCCGGCCATCCGCACCCTGATGGGGCTCGCGGACGTGCACCGGCCGCGCACCACGGCGACCCTCACGGCCGGCAAGGCGCTGAGTTCGCCCAAGGGGCGCAGGCAGTTCCTGCGCGGGGCGTACGCCGACGGCGCGGTGACCGCGGTGGGCGGCGCCGGTTCGCACCTGGTCGCGGCCCTGGCCCATGCCGACGCGCTGATCGTCGTACCCGAGGACACGGAGTCCGTCGAGCCCGGTACGGCCGTCGAGGTCGTCCTGCTCGGCTGACCCGCGTACCCGTACCCGTCCGCCGGGCGGTCCTGCCCGCTGCCGTGTGCCGTCTTGGCGGTACCGTGTCGCGCACAGCAGGCCCGAGCGCCGTACCGCGACGGGCCAGGACCGGGAGCGCCACACAGCATGACTGAGCCCTTCCGGGGGGACACCCCCGGACCCGCACTGCCAGACCGGCTGACGCACCTCGACGACGCGGGCGCCGCCCGGATGGTCGACGTGTCCGGCAAGGACGTCACCGCGCGCACCGCCCGCGCCAGCGGACGGGTCCTCGTCTCGCCCCGCGTGGTCGAGTTGCTGCGCGGCGAGGGCGTTCCCAAGGGCGACGCCCTCGCCACCGCCCGCATCGCCGGGATCATGGGTGCCAAACGCACCCCGGAGCTGATCCCGCTGTGTCACCCTCTGGCCCTGTCCGGTGTGAAACTGGATCTGTCGGTCGCGGACGACGCGGTGGAGATCCTGGCCACGGTGCGGACGACGGACCGCACGGGAGTCGAGATGGAGGCCCTCACCGCGGTCTCCGTCGCGGCGCTCACCGTGATCGACATGGTCAAGGCGGTCGACAAGGGAGCGGTCATCACGGACGTACGCGTGGAGGAGAAGACGGGCGGGAAGTCGGGCGACTGGAGCCGGGCATGAACGCCGGGCCGTCCGCCGGTGGTACGCCGGCCGGGGCATCCGCCGGTGCCGCGCCGCGCGCGCCGTACCGTGCGCTGGTCGTGACCGCCTCCAACCGCGCCGCCGCCGGTGTCTACGAGGACAGGGGCGGCCCGCTGGTCGCGGCGGGCCTGGCGGGCTTCGGGTTCAGCGTGGACGGGCCGCGGGTCGTGCCCGACGGGGAACCGGTGGCGGCCGCGCTGCGGGCGGGGGTCGAGGCCGGGTACGACGTCGTCGTCACCACCGGCGGCACCGGCGTCTCGCCCACCGACCGCACGCCCGAGGCGACCCGCGCGGTGCTCGACCACGAGGTACCGGGCATCGCCGAGGCGATCCGGGCGTTCGGACGGGACAAGGTGCCCACCGCCGCGCTCTCCCGGGGCCTGGCCGGAGTGGCGGGCCGGACATTGATCGTCAACCTTCCGGGTTCCACCGGCGGGGTGCGGGACGGCCTCGCCGTCCTGGAACCGCTGCTGGCACACGCCGTCGACCAGATCCGCGGCGGCGACCACCCGGGACCCGGCAGTGGGGGTGCGAGCTGAACAGCCCGTCCTGGCCCGTCGTGCTGGTGGACGGCGATGTCGTCCTGCGGCCCATAAAGGTGCGCGACCAGCGGGACTGGCGCGAGGTCAACCGGCGCAACCGCGACTGGCTGCGGCCATGGGAGGCGACCATCCCGCCGCCCACGCCCAGCGGGCCGATCACGCACCGGCCGACCTACCGGCAGATGGTCCGGCATCTGCGCTCGGAGGCGAACGCGGGCCGCATGCTGCCGTTCGTCATCGAGTACCAGGGGCGCCTGGTCGGCCAGTTGACGGTCGCCGGGATCACCTGGGGGTCGATGTGCTCGGGGCACGTCGGCTACTGGGTGGACCAGGGAGTGGCCGGCCGCGGGGTGATGCCGACGGCCGTCGCGCTCGTGGTGGACCACTGTTTCCGCACCGTCGGTCTGCACCGCATCGAGGTCTGCATTCGCCCGGAGAACCGGCCCAGCCGCCGGGTCGTGGAGAAACTCGGATTCCGTGAGGAGGGGCTGCGGCCGCGTTATCTCCACATCGACGGCGCCTGGCGCGACCACCTCGTCTTCGCCCTCACCGCGGAGGAGGTGCCCGAGGGGTTGCTCGCCCGCTGGCAGCGGGCACGCTCCCAGAGCGCGTCCCCAGGGAATCCCGGCTGGCCGAAAAATTGAATGCATGTTCGAAGCTGATCGATTGTTGACCGTCTCAGGGCATTGAATTCGCGGCTCCGGCGGCCTGCTGATCGCATCGGTCACAAAAAAAGCTCGAAATATCAGCCGGATCGTGCGACACACCGGCGCAATTGGCAGATGGCCCCATGCAAACCCCTCTACCGTGTGAGGCGTGAGCAGCAGCGGCCTCATCTACGCAGTCATCGTCGGGGCCTGGGCCGCCTACTTGGTGCCGATGTGGCTCCGTAGGCAGGACGAGCTGAACGAGGCTCGTCCGACGGAACGCTTCAGCACCGCCATCCGGCTGCTGTCCGGACGGGCGGGGATGGAGCGCCGGTACGCCAAGGACCTGCGGGCGCGCTCCGCCTCGGAGGGGGAGCAGGACGCCGGAGATCCGGACGCCGTCACCGACTCGGTGGACGTCCGGGCCTTCGCCATGGCTCCGACCCGCCGTCAGGTCCGGGCGGACGTGGAGCCGGAGGCGACCGGGCGCCAGGAACCGGCGCGCGACCACGCCGTCGCGCCGGCGGCCAAGTCCCCGTCCGCGCCGCCCCGTCAGACGGGCGCCACGCCCGCCCCGGCACCGGCGTCCGCCTCGGTATCGGCCCCGGCCCCGGTATCCACCTCTACGTCGGCCCCCAAGTCGGCTTCCGCGTCGGCCCCCAAGTCGGCTTCCGCGCCCGCTTCCAAGTCGGCTTCCGCGCCCGCGCGCAAGCAGGTTCCGGCCGCACGGCGCGCGCCCTCCGCGCAGGCGGCCGCGGAACGCGCCCGGCGCTCGAAGGCGCTCGCCCGCCGTCGGCGCACCACCGTCCTGCTCTTCGTCGCGTTCACCCTGGGCGCGATCGTCGCCGCGGTCGGGGGACTCGCGTTCCTGTGGGCACCCGGCGTGCCCGCCCTCATGCTCAGCGCCTACATCGCCTACCTGCGCGCACAGGAACGGCGGCGCTTCGCCTATCAGATGGACCGGCGTCAGGCCGAGGTCGCCGCACAGCGGTTGCGGGAGCGCCAGCCGCGCCGCCGCCCGGTCCTCGACCCCGGGGCCGGCGCGGACGAACCGGAGGAAGGACCAGAGACCGGGACCGACACCGGCCTGTCCGCGCTCGCCGCCGACCGGCGCGCCCTCGTCGAGCAGACCGACCACGCCGAGTGGGTCGACCAGCAGCGCGAGCGGCAGCGGCGCCCCGGGCACGGGGACAGCTGGGACCCGGTCCCGGTGCCCCTGCCGACGTACGTGACCGCGCCGGTCGCGCCGCGTGCCACCTCCGACGTGGACCTCGGGGCGCCGGACGCGTGGAGCTCGGCGCGCTCCAGCACCGTCACGCCGGAGCAGGAGACCAGGCCGGCGGCGCCGGAGGCCGAGGCGGAGGAGCCGGTGTCCGACGCCGACGCCGATGCCGACGCGGACGCCGACGAGAAGGCGGCGGACGGCCGGACCGACGCCCGCCGCGCGGCCTCCGCCCGCCGGGCACGCGAGCGCGGCCGCACCCCCCTCTTCGACCAGTACGAGGACGGCGACCGTCCGCTCGCGGCCAACGAATGACCAGAGGACGAGGACGCTGACCAGTCAGGGAACGGATTTCCAAGCACCCCGACGGGGATGCTAGAGTTTCACTCGTTGCAAGGGCCTGTGGCGCAGTCCGGTAGCGCACCTCGTTCGCATCGAGGGGGCCAGGGGTTCAAATCCCCTCAGGTCCACTGCACGACCGTTCTTGAGTTCACTCGGGAACAGTCGACGAGATCCCGCCGATCTTCTGATCGGTCGGGATCTTTGTCGTTTCCGGGGTCTGTTCGGGGCTGTTCGGCGTGGTGGATGGCGGCGGTCCCTGGCGGTCTTGAGGTCGCCGGCGGCGTTCGCGGGCAGGGTGATGTCGGATTTGCCGCAGACGGCGGAAAGTTCGTCGTCGGGTGGCCGGGTGCGCCGTTCGTCCCGGGGCAGCCGGGTGGTGGGCCTGACGAGAGCGTCGACGCCGTGCGCCTGGGCGAGTGGTCAACGACGTTCGGGCCGTGGACGCCTGACGGCTCGCCCTGGATGTTGTTCCAGAACCGGTGGCGGGCTACGGCGTCCCGAGTTCCGGGTCCCGGTGCCGCCCTCGCGCGCCCGGAAGACTCGGCGTCCCCCGCGCCGGGGGATGCCGACGGGCCACCGGCCCGATACAGCCAGGTCATGGCATGCGACATGGCGCGGCAGGTTCTGCGCGATCGCGCGCCATTTCCGGCAGGACCGCGCCGTCGCGATGTTTCTAACCTGGCGCCACGTAACCGGGCGGTGGAAGGGGCTGTCGCGTGGCCGTGGAGCGCGAGAACATCGAGACACTCATGCGATGGCTCGCCGACGGCAGCCCCGCGCGATCCGCCCACGCCGGGGCCGACGCCCTCGTGGAGAAGCTGGCGGCCGTGGTCTTCGGCGGCGAGTGGGCGTGGCCCGACCGTGCCGACCAGGCCGACGTCTATCGGGACCGCATGCGCGACTGGTTCACCGGCGACTCCGGTCACGAAGACCAGTTCACCGAGCTCACCGCGCCGGACGCGGACCCCGGCATGTTCATCGACTGGTTCCTGCCCGTGGTCGTGGAGCGGGAGGGCCGGGAGGTACGGGACGCGGCGGGGCAGCCGGAGGACGGCGAGCGGGAGACCGGGTGGGCCAACCCGAACTTCGACGGGACCCCGGGCACCGAGTTCTACCGAGCGGACGAGGCCACGGGCGAGTACCTGTACGCGTCGCGGGAGGCCGGCCCCGACTGGGCGGCCTACGACGAGCGCCGCTACCTTGAGCCGGCCAGGGACGACAGCTACGGACTCGACTGCCGCTACGACCGCAGGGACGGGGTCTACGAGTGGTACGACGAAGCCTCGGGCACCTGGGAGGACCAGGCCTGGGCCGACGAGTACACCGCTCGCGGTGACGACGGCACCGGCAACGCCGCGGACCGCTCGGAGGCGGTCTGGGACGACAACTGGCGGATGTTCTACCGGCTCGACCTCGACGGGGTCTATCAGTACGCCGACGCCCGGTCCCCCGGGGACCAGCCGAGTGGGTGCGGCGACGTGTGGCTGACCGCCGAGCAGGCACAGCAGCGGGTCATCCCGGTCCATCTGATACCCGGCTGGCACGGCCTCCAGGGTGAGTCCTGGGCGCGGGACTGGTACGCCCTGCCCGACGGGGCAGGCGGCTACAGGTATCTCCACTCGCCTGGCCGTACGCCGGACGCCGGTGAGGACGGGTGGAGCCAGGTTCCCCCGGCGCCGCCCCTGGAGCTGACCTCCGAACAGGAGGAAGTGATCGCTTCCATGGGGTTCACCCTCGATGAGGCGGCCGAAGCGATCGAAGCCTTCACCCAGGCCCTCAGCGCGTGGGGCGTGCCCGAGGCATGACCGACCGCGGATCCGTCAAGCGGACCCGACGAACCGATGAAAGGCCTGATCACCATGTCGTTTGCAAGCTGGCCGCCAAAGCAGGCGGACGACCGGAAAGCGAAGGGGAAACCGAAGGAGAAGCCGAAGGGGAGTGAACTGATCGAGGAGGTGCAAAAGGCCACGGCGGCGCTTCTGGGAGGCGAGCTGAGCATTGAGAACGTCAGAGAAGGGAAAGACGCCTGTGACAACATCCGCAGGAAAATAAGAGAAGCCGGAGTCCCGGCGGCGATGCTGTCCCGGGCGGAGGCCGCACTGAATACTCTCGATGCCGTGGTCGCTGAAACACGGGAGAACGTTGCCGCGGCCGCGGCTGCGCTCAAGGTCGAGATCGCGAAAGAAGTGCCCGCTCGCCTGGCGCGGATCGCCGCCGTGAAAAGAGAGCTCAATGCTGTGAGCGGCAGGCTGTTCGAGGAGAGCGAGAAGGAAAACAAGAGGGGAGGCGGAAAGGAAGGCCAGAGCTTTTATCGTGAGAACGAAGACGGGAAAGCCATCACCAGCGCGTTTGTGGATTTGGGGCATCTGGAAAGGGATGCCGGAGACCTGATCGGTCGCGAGTTCGAAGGGCGCCTGGGGCGCGTCGCCGAACTGCTGGCCAAGCACCGGGTGGTCGTGCCCGAAGACCCTGAGGCCAAGATCAGGCCGAGCGAAGAAGCCCAGCCCTTGCCGAAGTCGGATCGATATGCATTCTTGCACCCGAAAAAGCAGCATGAATACGATGTGACCTACGGTCGCGTCACGGGCGCACTGCAGGAGGCCTGGAGCAGCGGTGGCGGCAGGCTGGGCGCAAGGCCGCAGGCGGACTTGGAGGTTACCGTGTCCGGCCTCATGCGGAATGTCGGGTCAGAACGATTCGGTAACCTCGGGACGAACACCACCACAAACCTTCCGGTCATCCTCAGGAGGAGACTGGCGGAGGCGGAGCGTCGCGGATACGACCTCCACTACGACCATGACTCCGGCGAGGGCAGGGAGGGCAGTGTCGCGTACGCGGTTTTCGAATTGGCTTTCATTGATCTGAGCCTGCAGCAGAGCAATGGCGCGTATCTGGCGGATCGCAATCCGAACACCAATGTCCTGGGGGGCTCTGAACAGCCGTCGAGAGGCCCTGGGCAGGGCTGAATGTCGCGCCGGTCCACCAGATGCCGCCCGCCGGGCCCTGCCGGCTCACAGGTCCGCCGGCGTGTCCGGTCGCAGGGTCTTGGCGAAGCAGCGGCTCGACTCGTAGTGCCGGTAGTAGCCGAACTTGATGCACGGCTCGTAGCCGCTGGAGGTGTACAGGGCGATCGCCTCGGGCTGCTTGGTGCCGGTCTCCAGGACCATGCGGAGGCGGCCGGCCGTGCGGGCGTCGTCCTCCAGGGCCGTGAGCATGCGGCGGGCCAGGCCCCGGCCGCGCATCCCCTCGATGACGAACATGCGCTTGAGTTCGGCGTCGCCGTCCTCGTTGCCCTCGCCGTTCTCGTCCTGGCTGCGCCAGCCGCCGGTGGCCACCGGGCGGTCGGACTCGTCGTACGCGATCAGGTAGACGCCGTTCGGCGGCTCGAAGTCGGCCGTGTCGAGGACGGTGGCGTCGCCGCCGTCGCCGTAGCGCAGCTGGTACTCGGCCTGGACCTCGTCGTTCAGCTTGACGGCATCGGAGTGGTCGAAGGCAACAGGACGTATATTCATGTGATGCATCGTATATTCATGTAGGGAATGCGGTGGACATCCGGACTCCGTCCAGTGCGCCGGTATCGTTCCCGCGTGCTGACTGTGACCACGGTGAATGTGAACGGACTGCGGGCCGCCGCGAAGAAGGGCTTTGTGGAGTGGCTCGCGGAGACCTCCGCGGACGTGCTCTGCCTCCAGGAAGTGCGCGCGGAGCCGCAGCAGCTCCCGGAAGAGGTGCGTGCGCCCGGCGGGTGGCACGTGGTGCACGCGCCCGCGGCCGCCAAGGGGCGCGCGGGCGTCTCCCTGTACACCCGGCGTGAGCCGGACCGTGTGCGCATCGGCTTCGGCTCGGCCGAGTTCGACGCGAGCGGGCGCTACGTCGAGGCCGACCTGCCCGGTGTGACCGTCGCCTCCCTCTATCTCCCCTCCGGGGAGGTGGGCACCGAGCGGCAGGACGAGAAGTACCGGTTCATGGCCGAGTTCCTGGTCCATCTGAAGGAGCTGCGCGAGCGGGCCGCCGCCGACGGGCGCGAGGTCGTCGTCTGCGGCGACTGGAACATCGCCCACCGGCAGGCCGACCTGAAGAACTGGCGCGGCAACACCAGGAACTCCGGCTTCCTCCCGGAGGAGCGGGAGTGGCTCGGCAAGGTCCTGGACCCGGCCGACGGCGGCTATGTCGACGTCGTGCGGGCGCTGCACCCGGACGTCGAGGGGCCGTACTCCTGGTGGTCGTACCGGGGGCGGGCCTTCGACAACGATTCAGGGTGGCGCATCGACCACCAGCTGGCCACGGCCGGGCTCGCGGCCAGGGCGGTGAAGGGTTTCGTGGAGCGCGCGGCCACGCACGCGGAGCGCTGGTCGGACCACGCGCCGGTCACCGTCGTGTACGACCTCTGACCGTCACGGCCGCTTGCGCAGCCGGCGGTCCAGGGCCAGGGAGATCTCTGCCTCCACCACGCTGCGGGCCAGCGGGCGCAGGCGTTCCAGGTCCTCCTCGGGGCCGTGGCGCAGGACGAGTTCGGCGAAGAGGTCGGCGAGGGCGTCGGCGTGTTCGTGGACGCTGCGGCCGGCCGCCAGGACCTCCGCGAGCGGGAAGCCCTCGCGGACCAGGGCCGAGGAGGCGTCCAGCAGGCGGCGGCTGATGTGGACGATGTCGTCGCCGTCGGTGCCGAGGTAGCCGAGGTCCATGGCGGCGGCGAGGTTCTCCGGGGTCACCTCGCCCTCGAAGCGGGCGGCGAGCTCCTCGGGGGTCAGGCGGACCGGCTCCTCCTCGGTGGGGGTGTCGACGCCGATCAGGTCGGCGACGTTGCGGCCCTGGTCGAGGGCTTCCGCGAGCTCCGCGATGCCGTTCAGGGTGTGGCCGCGTTCCAGGAGCGCCGAGATCGTGCGCAGCCGGGCCAGGTGGTGGTCGTCGTACCAGGCGATACGGCCCTCGCGGCGGGGCGGCGGGATCAGCTTGCGTTCGCGGTAGAAGCGCAGGGTGCGCACGGTGATGCCGGCCAGCCCGGCCAGCTCCTCCATGCGGTACTCGCGCGGGCCGGTGCCCGGTGCGAGGGGCCGGGTGTGGGCCGTGGAGGTCGCTCGTCCGCCGTCGTCCGTCACGTGCGCAGCCTATGTTGTACCGCCGGTAACTTTCGCCCGTCCGACCCCTACCCATCGGTACGGAGCTGCTCTACAGTCCAACCGTGCCAGTGTTCACTGGCGCAATCGGGTTCGATGTGTGTGGAGGCTCCGGGATGGCCCAGCACGAGCAGGTACGGGTGGCGGTGATCGGGTCCGGGTTCGGCGGGCTCGGCGCGGCCGTGCGGTTGCGCAGGGAGGGGATCACCGACTTCGTCGTCCTGGAGCGGGCCGGCGGTGTCGGTGGTACCTGGCGGGACAACAGCTATCCGGGGTGCGCCTGCGACGTGCCCTCCCACCTGTACTCCTTCTCCTTCGCGCCGAACCCCGACTGGCCGCGCACCTTCTCCGGCCAGGAGCACATCCGCGCCTATCTGGAGCACGTCGCCGACGTGTTCGGGCTCCGGCCCCACCTCCGCTTCGACGCCGAGGTCAAGCGGATGACCTGGGACGCGGAGGCGCTGCGCTGGGACATCGAGACCGCCGCCGGCTCCTTCTCCGCCGACGTCGTGGTCTCCGCCACCGGGCCGCTGTCCGACCCGAAGATCCCCGATGTCCCGGGGCTGGACTCCTTCCCCGGCAAGGTCTTCCACTCGGCCCGCTGGGACCACGACTACGACCTGCGCGGCAAGCGGGTCGCCATGGTCGGCACCGGCGCCTCCGCGATCCAGATCGTGCCCGCCGTGCAGCCCGAGGTCGCCCGTCTCACCCTCTTCCAGCGCACCCCGCCGTGGGTGATGCCCCGGGTGGACCGGGGCATCAGCGCCGCCGAGCGCCGGCTGCACCGCGCGCTGCCCTTCACCACCCAGGCGCGGCGCGGGCTCCTGTGGGGCATCCGGGAGCTCCAGGTCCAGGCGTTCACCAAGCGGCCCGACGAACTCGGCCTGGTGGAGAGCCTCGCCAAGCGGAACATGGCTCGCGCGATCAAGGACCCGGCGCTGCGCGCCAGGCTCACCCCGGACTACCGCATCGGCTGCAAGCGGATCCTGCTCTCCAGCGCCTACTACCCGGCGCTCGCACAGCCCAACGTGGACGTGGTGGCGAGCGGTCTGAGCGAGGTCCGCGGGTCGACGGTGGTGGCCGCCGACGGCACGTCCGCCGAGGTCGACGCGATCATCTTCGGCACCGGCTTCCACGTCACCGACATGCCCATCGCCGAGCGCGTCGTCGGGGCCGACGGGCGGACCCTCGCGGAATCCTGGAAGGGCGGCATGGAGGCGCTGCGCGGTGCCTCGGCCGCCGGGTTCCCCAACTGGATGACGATCATCGGGCCCAACACCGGGCTCGGGAACTCCTCCATGATCCTCATGATCGAGTCACAGCTGAACTACCTGGCCGACTACCTGCGCCAGCTCCGCGTCCTCGGCGGGCGCGCGGCCCTGGACGCCCGCCCGGGTGCCGTGGCCGCCTGGAACCACCGGGTCCAGGAGCGCATGAAGCGCACCGTGTGGAACACCGGCGGCTGCACCAGCTGGTACCTCGACGCGAACGGCCGCAACACCACCATCTGGCCCGGTACGACCACGGAGTTCCGGCGGGCGACCCGGCGGGTGGACCTCGCGGAGTACGAGGTGATCCGCCCGCCCGTGCCCGGTGGCGGCGGCACCGGCGGCTCCGGCGGTGAGAAGGCCGTGGACGCGGAGGTGGGCGCGTGAGCCGGCTGACCCACGTGACCAGCGGGCGGTACGCCCCGCCCGCCCCCGCGCGTGAACTCACCGTCGTCTCCGCCGACGGCGCCCGTCTGCACGCCGAGGTGCACGGCCCCGCGGACGCGCCCCCCGTCGTCCTCGCCCACGGCTGGACCTGCTCGACCGCCTTCTGGGCGGCCCAGATCCGGGACCTGGCCGCCGACCACCGGGTCATCGCCTACGACCAGCGCGGGCACGGACGCAGTCCCGCGAGCCCCGAGTGCACCACCCGTGCGCTCGCGGACGATCTCGAAGCGGTGCTCGCGCACACCCTTGAGCCCGGGGAGCGTGCCGTGATCGTCGGTCACTCCATGGGCGGCATGACCGTCATGGCGGCCGCCGCGCGCCCCCGCTTCCGCGCGCACGCCGCCGCCGTTCTGCTGTGCAGCACCGGCAGTTCGCGGCTGGTCGCGGAGGCACGCGTACTGCCGTTGCGCGCCGGCGGCCCGCGCACCTGGCTCACGGCGCGGGTCCTGGCCTCGCGCGCCCCGCTCGGGCCGGTCACGCCGGTCGCGCGGCGCATCCTCAAGTACGCGACCATGGGCCCGGGTTCCGCCCCGTACATGGTGGAGGCGTGCGCACGGATCGTGCACGCCTGCCCGCGAGCCGTCCGGCACGCCTGGGCGCGCGTCCTCGCGCAGCTCGATCTCGACCAGGGCGTACGGGAGTTGGACGTACCCACCGAGATCGTCGCCGGTACGGCCGACCGGCTCACGCCCCCGGTGCACGCCCGCGCCCTGGCCGCCGCGCTGCCGCACCCCCTCGGCCTCACCGAGCTGCCGGGCATGGGCCACATGACTCCGGTCGAGGCGCCGGAGCTGGTCAACGGAAAGATCCGGGAACTGGTCGCCGCGTACGTGACCGGTACCCCTGAAGCAGCCGGAGCCGACGGGCCCGAGCGGATCAAGGAGGGCTCATGAGCAGGGTCGGTCTCGAAGGACAGGTCGCCGTCGTCACCGGGGCGGCGCGCGGGGTCGGCGAGTTGCTCGCCCGCAAGCTCTCCGCGCGCGGTGCGAAGGTCGCGCTGGTCGGGCTGGAGGAGGAGGCTCTCAAGGAGGTCTCCGGGCGGCTGCACACCGACAGCGCGCACTGGTACGCGGACGTCACCGACCACGAGGCGATGAGCCGGGTCGCGCGGGAGGTCAAGGAGCGGTTCGGGAAGGCCGACATCGTGGTGGCCAACGCCGGGGTCGCCAACGGCGGTCCGTTCGCCGAGTCGGACCCGGACGCCTGGCGGCGGGTGATCGAGGTCAACCTGATCGGCTCGGCGGTGACGGCGCGCGCGTTCCTGCCGGTCCTCACGGAGAGCCGCGGCTACCTGCTGCAGGTCGCGTCGCTGGCCGCGATCACCCCGGCGCCGATGATGACGGCGTACTGCGCGTCCAAGGCGGGCGTGGAGGCGTACGCGCACAGCCTGCGCGCCGAGGTCGGCCACCAGGGGGTGCGGGTCGGGGTCGCGTACCTGTCCTGGACGGACACCGACATGGTGCGCGGCGCCGACCGGGACGAGGTGATGCGGGAGTTGCGGCAGCGGCTGCCGTGGCCGGCGAACAAGACGTACCCGCTGGGGCCGGCCGTGGACCGGATCGTGGCCGGCATCGAGCGGCGCTCGGCGCATGTGTACGGGCAGTCGTGGCTGCGCGGGATGCAGGGCGTGCGCGGGTATCTGCCGGCGATCGTCGGAGCGGTCGGGCAGCGGGAGATGAAGCGGTTCGCCCCCCGGTTGCAGGGCATCCGTACCGGACTCGTCGGTGCAGGTGGGGAGGCCGACGAGGAGGCGCGCGCTACGCACGGTCATTGATCGAAATGCGAGCGTAGTCGGCCCGTGTGAGTCTGGTCGAGGCCCCACCGAGGGCCGATCCCCTCACCCTCCACAGGAGTGAACCCACATGGGTATGAAGGACAAGGCCGGCAAGATGCAGGAGCAGGGCAAGCAGAAGATGCGCGAAGGCCAGCAGCAAGCGCAGCAGACGCAGCAGCGGGGCCAGCAGGCGCAGCGCCAGGGTCAGGGCCAGGGCCAGGGCCAGAACCAGGGCCAGGGTCAGGGCCAGCAGGGTCACCAGCGGGGCCAGCAGGCGCCGGAGCGTGGCCGGCCGACGTCTGAGCGCGGTCGCCAGCACCTGGACGACGCCGAGCAGGAGATGCAGGACCGGTTCGACCAGGACTACGACGCGTAGTCGTTGCACTCGGCTCGGCCGAAACGGCGTGGGGCGCCCTCCTTTTGGAGGGTGCCCCACGTCGGGTTCCGGGGTGGTGGCGGTCGGGGGACGGGTGCGGGGCGAGTGTGGGCTGGTCGCGCAGTTCCCCGCGCCCCTGACGGGGCGCTCATGCCGACCTCGGGGGCAGTTTCGGGCGGGAGCGGTTCGGGACTTCGCTGTGGTCCGGGGGGATCGCCGCCGGGTGGTCGGTCAGGAGGTCCAGGGCGAGTTGGATGGCGTCGTCCATCTCGACGTGGCGGCCCTCCGCCCAGTCCAGGGGGGTGCGCAGGACCTCCACGTCGGGGGCGACGCCGTGGTTCTCGACGGACCAGCCGTGGTCCTCGAACCAGGCCGCGTTCATCGGCACCGTGATCACCGTGCCGTCGCCCAGGCGGTGCCGGCCGGTCATGCCGACCACGCCGCCCCAGGTGCGCTGGCCGACGACCGGGCCGAGCCTCAGCAGCCTGATCGCGGCCGTGATCATGTCGCCGTCGGAGGAGGTGGCCTCGTCGGCGAGCGCGACGATCGGGCCGCGCGGGGCGTTGGAGGCGTACGACACCGGCTGGGCGTCCCGCGTCAGGTCCCAGCCGAGGATGGTCCGGGTGAGCTTCTCCACGACGAGTTCGCTGATGTGGCCGCCGGCGTTGCCGCGTACGTCCACGATGAGCGCCGGCCGCGAGACCTCCATGCGCAGGTCGCGGTTGAACTGGGCCCAGCCCGAGCCGCCCATGTCCGGGATGTGCAGGTAGCCGCACTTGCCGCCGCTCATCTCCCGTACCACCTCACGGCGTTTGGCCACCCAGTCCTGGTAGCGCAGCGGCCGCTCGTCGATCAGCGGGAGGACGGCGAACCGGCGCGGCGGCCCCGACTCGCCCTCGCCCGGGGCGAACGTCAGCTCCACCGTGGTGGCCCCGGCTCCCGCGAGCAGCGGGAACGGCCCGGTCACCGGGTCGACCGGCCTGCCGTCCACGTGGGTGAGGACGGCGCCCTCCCGGATACCGGTGCCCGCCAGCGGGGAACGCGCCCTGGAGTCGGAGGAGTCGCCGGGCAGGATCCGCCCCACCGCCCAGCCGCCGTCCCGGCGTACGAAGTTGGCGCCGAGCAGGCCCTGGAAGCGCTGGTAGTGCGGTGGGCCCTCGTTGCGGCGGGCCGGGGTGACGTAGGCGTGCGAGGTGCCGAGTTCGCCGAGCACCTCGCGCAGCAGGTCGGCGAAGTCGTCGGGGGAGGCGACCCGTTCGACCAGCGGACGGTACTGGTCGAGGACGCCGTCCCAGTCGATGCCGCACATCCCGGGATCCCAGAAGTAGTCCCGGATGAGGCGGCCGGCCTCGCCGTACGACTGCCGCCACTCGGCGGGCGGGTCGACCTCGTGCAGGATGCGGCGCAGGTCGATCCAGACGGTCGTGTCGCCGTCGCCGGACTCGGTCGAGGGAACGGCCCGCAGCTCGCCCTCGTCGACCACGACCAGCCGGCTGCCGTCGCCGCTGACCGTGAACCAGTCGAGGTGGTCCACGAGTTCGGCCTTCTTCGCCTTGCTGATGTTGAAGTACTCCAGGGTCGGCCGTCCGCTGGTGTCGGCCGGGTTGACGAAGGTCTCGCCCAGCGCGCCCGAGATCGGCCAGCGCAGCCAGACCAGACCGCCGCCCGCGACCGGGTACATCGCCGAGTACTTGGAGGCGGTGACCGGGAACGGGGTCACCCGGCTCTCCAGTCCCTCCACCTCGACCGTCACCGCGCCGCCCTCGCCGGGCTCCTCGTCCTCGACGGGGTCCAGGCCGCCCGCGGCCGGGCGTCCGTCCGGGTTGAGGGCGAAGGGGGAGGGGGTCGCCGAGGAGAGCGGTACCAGGTAGGGGCGGCAGCCGAGCGGGAACGACAGGTCGCCGGTGTGGACGTCGTACACCGGGTCGAAACCGCGCCAGGAGAGGAACGCGAGGTAGCGGCCGTCGCGGGTGAAGACCGGGTTCTCGTCCTCGAAGCGGCCGTTGGTGACGTCGATGACGAGCCGGTCGCTGATGCGGGCCATCTTGATCTGCCGCAGCGAACGCCCGATGCCTGGATGCGACCAGGTCAACCATGATCCGTCCGGGGAGAAGGCCAGATCCCGGACCGGCCCGTTGATCGACTGGATCAACTCGGTGACCACGTCGCCGGAACCCGGGCCGTCAACAGAGTCAACGCTGTCGACCTCGTCAACCTCGTCAACCTCGTCAATGCCGTCAATGTTGTCAATGTCGTCAACCTTGTCAATGCCGTCGAGGGAATCAACAGGATCAACGGAGGAACCCTCGACGGCGTCGATCTCCTCGGTCGCGTCGATGAGGAGCAGCCGCCCGTCGTGCGCCGCCACGGCCAGCCGTTCGCCCAGTGGGTCCGCGACCAGTTCGAGTACCCGGCCCAGCTTGCCGCAGGCCAGCCGGCGCGGCGGGCGGGCGCCGCTGGCCCGGGGCAGGTGGGCGATCTCGACCGCGTCCTCGCCCCCGGCGTCGGTGACGTACGCGATCTGCCCGGTCGAGCCCAGCATCTCCGGGAGCCGGACCCGTACCCCCGGTGTGTCGGCGATGGCGCGGGCCGGGCCGTCGCGGTGGGTGAGCCAGTACAGGCTGCCGCGCACCACGACGGCGCCGGCCCGGCCCGTCTCGTCGACCGAGACGCCGTCGACGTGCTGGGCGGCCGGTACCTGGTAGGGGCGGCGCCCCGCCCGCGGGCCGGACAGGCGTACGTCGAGCCTGCGCGGGGTCGCGCCGGGACCGAGGTCGTCGACGAGCCACAGGTCGCCCGCGCACTGGTAGACGACCCTGGTGCCGTCGGCGGCGGCGTGCCGGGCGTAGAAGGCGTCGTGGTCGGTGTGCCGGCGCAGGTCGGAGCCGTCGTAGGCGCAGGAGTAGAGGTTGCCGACGCCCTCGTGGTCGGAGAGGAAGGCGATCCGGCCGCCGACGAACATGGGGGAGCACAGATGGCCGCCGATGCCTTCCAGCAGCCGCTGCCCGTGCAGCCACAGCCGGCCCATGGCGCCGCCCCGGTAGCGCTTCCAGCCGGCCGGTTCGTGCGGTGGGGTGCCGGTGAGCAGCAGGGTCTTCCGTTCGTCCGCGATGTCGGCGACCTGGATGTCGGCGACCGGCCCCCAGGGCAGCTTGCGGCCCGGGTCGCCGTCGGGGGAGACCTTGTAGGCCCAGCTGAAGTAGGAGAAGGGCTGCCCGTGCGAGGCGACCGCCAGGATGTCCCCCTCGGGAGTCCAGCCGCACACCCGGGTGTCGGCGCTGCCCCAGTACGTCAGCTGCCGGCCGGGGCCGCCGTCGACGTCGGCCAGGTGGATCTCGGGCACCAGGCTGCGCCAGCTCGTGTAGGCGATCCGGCGGCCGTCCGGCGAGAAGCGCGGGTGGCCGACCTTGGTGCGGTCGACGGTGAGCCGCCAGGCGCGGCCCGGGGAGCCGAGCGAGGTCAGCCAGAGGTCGTCCTCGGCCACGAAGCACAGCATGTCGCCGCTGAGGTGGGGCAGGCGCAGATAGCTCACCTCCCCATGCTTTTCCGGGGGCGGGGGGCCAGCAACTCGTGGGAGGACATGGATCGCGCGAGCACGTGAGAGAGCACACGTACGAAACGGTTTCGTTTCTGTAGATCGCGGGGTATCTTCGAGACGTACACACGAAGATGCCGATGGAGCAGTGAAGGGTGAGTGGCATGACTGAGGTCGCAACGGCGCGTCGCAGTCGGATCACGCCCGAGCGTGAGGCCGAGCTCTACGAGGCCGTGCTCGACCTGCTCCGCGAGGTCGGCTACGACGCCCTCACCATGGACGCCGTCGCCGCCCGCACCAAGTCCAGCAAGGCCACCCTCTACCGCCAGTGGGGCGGGAAGGCCGAGCTGGTGGCCAAGGCGGTGCGGTACCAGAAGCCGGGTGCCGCGATCGACGAGACCGACACCGGCTCGCTCCGCGGTGACCTGCACGCCCTCACCATGCGCTCGGACGACTGCGAGATGGAGCAGAGTTCCGCGCTGATGCGGGGCCTCGCCATGGCGATCCACGGCAACCCGGACCTCCTGCGGGCGTTCAAGGAGCACCTGATCGAGCCCGAGATGGCAGGGTTCCGCCAGGTACTGCAACGGGCGATCGACCGGGGCGAGGTCCGTGCCGACAACCCGGCGATCGACTTCGTGATGCACATGATGATCGGTGGATTCGCCGCCCGCTCGTTGATCGACGAGCAGCCGCCCACCCAGACCTTCCTGCTGTCGTACATCGACGCCGTGGTGCTCCCCGCCCTCTGCGCACCGGCCTCCTGACACCTCCCCGCAGCCTGCCCACCTGACGTCTCCGCTCACGTCGTCGGGCCGATCACGCCTGCTCCCCACCGGGCCGATCACCCCTGCCCCGAAAACCCCACGACCTGACCTGGAGTACGCCCTCGTGGCCACGTTCCTCTACAAACTGGGCCGGTTCGCCTTTCGGCGGCGGCACTTCGTCGCCCTCATATGGGTGGCGCTGCTGACGCTGGCCGGCGTCGGCGCGGCCAACGCACCCGCCGCCGGAAGCACCTCCTTCTCCATCCCCGGAACCGAGGCCCAGAAGGCCTTCGACCTGCTGGACCAGCGTTTCCCCGGCTCCAGCTCGGACGGTGCCACCGCACGCGTGGTCTTCAAGGCGCCGGCCGGCGAGAAGATGACGGACAAGCTCAACAAGGCGACCGTCGAGAAGACCGTGAAGGAACTGGCCGACGGTTCCGAGGTCGTCTCCGTCGCCGATCCCTACCAGGCGAACACCGTCAACAAGGGCGGGACCGTCGCCTACGCCTCGGTGCGGTACGAGGTCTCCGGCACCGAGCTGAAGGACTCCTCCCGTACCGCCCTGGAGGACGCCGCCCAGCAGGCGCGCGACGCCGGGCTGACCGTCGAGGTCGGCGGCGACGCGCTCCAGACCGGGGCCGACGCGGGAGGCGCCGGTGAGGCCATCGGCCTCGCCATCGCCGCCGTCGTCCTCGTCATCACCCTGGGCTCACTGGTCGCGGCCGGACTGCCGCTGCTGACGGCGGTCATCGGCGTCGGTATCGGTGTCTCCACCATCACCGTCCTCGCCAAGGCGCTCGACCTCGGTGACACCACGTCCACGCTGGCGCTGATGATCGGTCTCGCCGTCGGCATCGACTACGCGCTGTTCATCGTCTCCCGCTACCGCGGCGAGCTCGCCGAGGGCCGCGACCGCGAGGAGGCGGTCGGCCGCGCCGCCGGCACGGCCGGCTCGGCGGTGGTCTTCGCCGGCCTCACGGTCGTGATCGCGCTGGCGGGTCTCTCGGTCGTCGGCGTGCCGATGCTGACGAAGATGGGCCTCGCCGCGGCGGGCACGGTCGTGGTCTCCGTCCTCATCGCGCTGACCATGATCCCGGCGATGCTCGGTTACGCGGGGCGGCGGGTCCGGGCCGCGGGCGAGAAGCGCCGGACGCGTGCCGGTGCCGCCCGCCAGGACAAGCCCGGCCTGGGCGCCCGCTGGGCGAGCTTCGTGGTCCGCCGCCCGGCGGCCGTGCTGCTGCTCGGCGTGGTCGGACTGGGCGCCGTCGCGCTCCCGGCCACCCAGCTGGAACTGGGCCTGCCCGACGACAGCTCGCAGCCCACGTCGACCACCCAGCGCCGGGCCTACGACCTGCTGTCGGAGGGCTTCGGCCCCGGCTTCAACGGGCCCCTGATGATCGTGGTCGACGCCAAGGACAGCGACGCGCCCAAGGCCGCGGCCACCAAGGTGGCCCACGAGATCAAGAGCCTGAAGGACGTCGCCACGGTGACCCCGGCGGCGTTCAACAAGGCCGGCGACACCGCGACGATCACGGTCGTCCCGGACTCCAAGCCCTCCTCCGTGCAGACCGAGGACCTGGTGCACGCCATCCGCGACCAGGGCACCGACGTCAGGGCGGACACCGGCGCCCAGGTCCTCGTCACCGGCACCACCGCGATGAACATCGACTTCTCGCAGAAGCTCAACGACGCGCTGGTCCCGTACCTGGCGCTGGTGGTCGGCCTCGCCTTCCTCCTGCTGATCGCGGTCTTCCGCTCCGTCCTGGTCCCGCTGAAGGCGGCTCTCGGCTTCCTGCTCAGCGTGCTCGCCGCGCTCGGCGCCGTCGTCGCGGTCTTCCAGTGGGGCTGGCTCGGCGGCCTGCTCGGCGTCGAGCAGACCGGCCCGATCATGTCGATGATGCCGATCTTCATGGTGGGCGTGGTCTTCGGTCTCGCCATGGACTACGAGGTGTTCCTCGTGACCCGGATGCGCGAGGCGTACGTCCACGGCGAGACGCCCGGCCAGGCCGTGGTGACCGGCTTCCGGCACAGCGCGCGGGTGGTGGCCGCCGCCGCGATCATCATGATCTCCGTCTTCGGAGGCTTCATCACCTCCAGCGAATCCATGATCAAGATGATCGGGTTCGGCCTCGCCATCGCCGTCTTCTTCGACGCGTTCGTCGTCCGCATGGCGATCGTCCCGGCGGTGCTCGCCCTGCTCGGCAGGAGCGCCTGGTGGCTGCCGAAGTGGCTGGACCGGCTGCTGCCCAACGTCGACGTCGAGGGCGAGGGCCTGCGCACCCTGTCCGACGACGCCGGCAGGGACGACGAGGACCGGGAGCTCGTACGCGCCTGACGTACGGCTCGTGACAGACCGCCGGTGAGGGTCCGTGGGGACGGGGCGCCCTCACCGGCTTCGTCGTGCGCCCCGCGCTTAACCACTCGCCGGGCCTTCCCCCGTCCCGTTAGCGTGCCCCCATGACGACAGCCGCCACTGACGCCGACGCCGGGGACTCCGGCGCCCATCCCCGCTTCGCCGCCGCCCTGGAGGAACTGGGCCTCGGGACACTCGCCTCGCGGATCCGGCGGTTCCCGGACGCCACCCGGACCGCGGCCGAGGCCGCCGCGGCGGTCGGGTGCGAGCTGGGCGAGATCTGCAAGTCGCTGATCTTCGCGGCCGACGGGGTGCCGGTGCTGGTGCTGATGGACGGCGCCTCCCGGGTCGACCTGGAACTGGTCCGCAAGGAACTCGGCGCCGGGCAGGTGACCCGGGCCAGGGCGGACGTCGTACGCGAGACGACCGGGTACGCCATCGGCGGCGTGCCGCCCTTCGGGCACCGCACGCGCACGCGCGTGCTCGCCGACCGGGAGCTGCTCCGCCACGACGTGGTGTGGGCCGCCGCCGGCAACCCCCACGCCGTCTTCCCGATCGCGCCCGCCGCCCTGGTGGCACACGCCGGCGCCACCGTCGTGGACGTGCGCGAGCCCACCGCGTGACCCCACTGGTCACCGCGGCCGTCCTGTTCGCCGCGGTCACGCACGCCAGTTGGAACGCCATCGCCCACCGGATCACCGACAAGCTCGTCGGCTCCTCGCTGATTGCCGGCGGGGGCGTGCTGATCGGCCTGCTGCTGATGCCGTTCTCCGCCGTACCGGCGGCCGGCGCATGGCCGTACCTGACCGCCTCCGCGGTCGTCCATGTCGCCTACTTCGCGCTGCTGATGCTCTCCTTCCGGCTCGGTGACTTCGGGCAGGCCTACCCGATCGCGCGCGGCACCGCCCCGCTGCTGGTCACGCTGTTCGCCGCCGTGTTCGCGCACGAGGTGCCCGACGCCCCGGCGGCCGCGGGCATCGCCGTGTGCTGCGCCGGGCTCACCGGGGTCGCCCTGTGGGGGCTGCGCGGCCGCCGCCCCGACCGGACGGCGATCGGGGCCGCCCTCGCCACCGGCCTGACGATCGCCGCGTACACCGTCCTGGACGGCCTCGGGGTACGGGCCTCGGGATCCCCGGTGGGTTACATCGCCTGGCTGACGGCCCTCCAGGGCCTCGTGATCCCGGCGTACGCGCTGTACCGCAGACGCGGCGAACTGCTCACCGCGGCCCGCCCGTTCGCGGCCCTGGGGCTCTTCGGAGCCCTGCTGTCCGTCCTCGCCTACGGACTGGTCCTGTGGGCCCAGACCCGCGCCGAACTCGCCCCGGTCGCCGCGCTGCGCGAGTCGTCAGTCAACTCTTGCTGATGCGGTAATAACTTCGCTGGTCGGAAGGTTGCATGAGGTCATCCCGCATGTCCTGTGTCACCGTGCGCTCTGAGCAACGGCAGCTCAACCGGTGAGCACGCGGTTCCTCCTGCATCGACTGCGGGCTGTGTCCGCCTCGCTAGTGGAAGCACGACCGAGTGACGTGGGTCAAGCCGTCGTTCCTCTCTCGGGCGGCAGCAAGCCGTAGGAACGACGGTTTGACCCATGTCAAGCCGCGTTCGCAGATCTTTTAATAACACTCACAG
The DNA here is from genome assembly GCF_014645815.1 of Streptomyces fuscichromogenes. Taxonomy (GTDB): domain Bacteria; phylum Actinomycetota; class Actinomycetes; order Streptomycetales; family Streptomycetaceae; genus Streptomyces; species Streptomyces fuscichromogenes. The sequence goes on from NZ_BMML01000009.1 coordinate 345,976, forward strand.
CAGGACGCCTAGCCAAGGCTGATTCGGCAACGCGATCCCACACACCGTCGTGGTGCACGAAACTTGCCCAGAGTTCGCTGGCTTCTGCAGCGGCGGTCGACGCCTTGATCACACCGCTCTCTGTGAGGTTTCCGCCCCCCAGTCAACCGCTTACCGCTGTTCAAGACCGTGATCTCTGCAAGAATGAGCCTGGGTAACGGTCAGCACACCGAATAGAGCACTTAACGGGGGCGTCGTGGCAACCAGTGGCGGCCGGGCTAATGAAGCTGGAAGTCTTCACCGAAGCGGCTTTGCCGCCCTATTGGCGGCTTATGGCTTGCGAGGTATATCACTGCCCTTTTTTGGGACCGATCACGGAAATGTCACTGTGTCCTCCCTGCAGTTTGAGACCGAAGATGCAGTTGATGACATTAGATGCAATATGGCTGACGGAAGCTATGCCGTAATTCAAGCCAAAAGGACTTGTGGGAACGATAAGCATCTAGTGGCCACCGTCGATCAATGGGTACGACAGCTCTCTAGTCTTGGTGATGGCGACAGAATCGCGATCGTAGTCAGGAACCCGAAAGGTCCAATCAAGCACCTCAAAGAGGCTTTGGATAATAACCGTGCAGATTTCCCAAGGTCGCCCACCCAGCAAATGATAGAAGCCCTTAATGTGCTATCTGCCCGAATGCCGGAAAGTATTGAAATTCGAGATAAGGACAAACTTATAAAGCAGGCATACTGCATTGAAGCTCGGACGGAGAAGGAAGGTGACAGTCATTTCGATATTGCAGTAGCGCTACTTGATGGAGTTGTCGTTGAGCGCGGGTTCGGTATCGTGGCAGTGAAGATCTTGCAGCGGAATTTCCAGGAGGGTGCCGCAACTGGAGTTGGATCGACCGTAAAAGACTGGATACGTTGGTTCCAAGCAGGAGGATTGCAACCCAGACCTAACGCCAGCGGATCGCCCGGCCAGCAGGAGGCCGCAGAGGTTGCGGCTCGATCCGAGTTCCTCAAAGAAACTAAAAAGCTAGCGGATAAACTCCATTACTCCCTGCTAGCCGATGATCTACCTGTCCTCGAAGTCCCCGATCTCGCTCGAACTTTTCAAGCTTCTATTACGGGCAACAAGGAGGGGGCAGGCGAAAATAGACTTCTTATTTCCATTGCGCGCCGATGGCGACGGTTTTTCCTTGTAGGCTTGCCCGGGTCTGGGAAGTCCGTAGCTGTACGCCAAATTGCAGCACACTGGGCCGACCAACCTGGTGCACCCCTCCCCATCGTTGTGTCCCTCAAGAGGGTGGCTGAAAATGTGATCGAACCGACAGACGTCACATTGGATCTGCTTATAGATGTAGCGATCAGCGGCAGGAGCTCCGAACAAAAGATTCTATTGAAGCGTGCCATGCTGGAAAGCATTGGAAACGGCTCTGCGGCTATCATCATGGACGGCCTGGACGAGTGTAGATCCCTGGCGGGCGTAGTCTCCATTGGAATCCAGCAAATTATCGGAAGACTGCATGGCTGTAATGCTGTCATCGTGACGGGTCGGGAAAGTTCACTACTTGCCGCGCAGAAGCTGAACCTTCCCACGGCTCGACTTACAGAGCCTGCATTCCTGGAAACGAATATGGCGAGACTTCTATCAGCCATTGCCGATCTGCGTATTCCAGAAGATGAGCGTGAGTTTTGGCTAGCCGAGAAGAAGCGAAACCTTTCAGCTTCCAAAGCGCAGCACCCAGACATCTGGAGTGTTCCCCTCCTCGCGACCATGTTGACACTTCTATCTGCGACGACAGACAATGCCTCATTGCCGGCAAACAGGGCTAAAATCCTTTACCTGGTGATTCAAACGAGCATACGCAAGTGGGAGTTGGGCCGCGGGATAGAGCCCCCGGGCGGATGGAATGACAAACTGAATTCTGCGAAGTTGTTGGATGGATTTGCGACGATCGGGCACGCGATCAATCATGCCTCGTCCAGCAGTTCGGCAGACGTTGATCTAGCACTGCTTTCAATGCTAAGTAAAAGATGGGCGGCACCTAGGGGAGAGGCGGAATTCGTAGCACCGGATATCAGATGGTTTTGGGATCAGAACGTTGGCGTTTTCGTTGCAATCGATAGCGGTCGAGCCACATCCGCTCGAAGTCGGCAGTTCATCGAAATAGCAGAAGCGATATGGGCTTCGCAGCAAGAAAAACAGGATGTCATCTTGTGGCTGACTGAAATGGTTCGCGATAGCGGAATGCAGGAAGCCGTTGTTTTGGCTGCGGGTCTGTCTCCTGAGGTTGCAGAAGCGCTACTAGATGTCCTGTCGCGCGAGGAAGACATCAACTCCAAACTGCAGGTGATGTCGTGGCTACTCCTTTCGCAGGAGAACGAGATCACGCTTCCGATAACTCGCCTAAAGATTTTGATCGAGATGGCTTGCGATATTTATTCCGCATTTCTCACAGGTGAAGTTTCCGCAAATCAGATGACCGACGAGCCTTCGGGCGCGGGGAAAACCGGCCGACTCAGGTACGAGCGGGTCAATCGGCAGCTTGAATTTGACGGACCGGGGTGGAAGCAGATTTCGCATCTTGCTCAAGTTCCTATACCTAGCGAACTTCGGCCCGTGCGAGATACTAGGTTCGCGAAGCTCGAGATCGATACATATAAGAGGAATGTGCTAAGCGCCCTAACGGCCCTCACAGATGCCGGCACAGATGGTGCACCTCTTACCCCGGTTCAAGCGCATGCAGTTCGAACACTGTTTCAGGAAGAGTTGGCACACGAGGATGGAGGGGTATTGCAGGTATCAAGGCGATCCTTCCGGATCACCTCCCGCCCTGTAACTCAACTATCTGGGCACTATTCTGCTGGGCTGCTAGCGGTTAAGTACCTAGACGAACTGGGGCCTAGTGTTTATGGGCATCTTAAGACTCTCGCGAAAAGTGGACCGGCATCAAAATATTTTGAAATAGCCCGACCGCTCAGACTTGCAGGGGTTGAGATTGAAGGTACCTGGACATCATCCAAGGCTTTCAAGCAATTGCAGGAAGCTTTTGGGGATGACGACTTCTGGGACGGCATTCTAGAGCCGATTTCGCAAATATCCAAACTCGGCATCCCTGCGCCCCCAGCCTGCACAGATAGAAGCTGGCGGATGCCAGACCTGGTCGCCCTTTTTGAAACTATCGGCATTGCGGAGGTCGGCATACAAGATTACCGCTTCGCGATTGACTTTGATTCCGAGCACCTCGCTCTATGGCTAGGCACTTTCGCCAACGTATGTGGTATTGACTCCTCTGCGTGTGCCCAGCAAGCAATTCAGGTACTGGATGATGAGGCAGAATTGAGGCTGTATACGTATGACTTCCTCTTCACTTCGCTGAATCATCCGGATCCAGAGCCACTCGCCGCGAGCACAGATGACATTCGGACCCTGGTGTCAATCATTAGCGAAGCGCGATCCGACTGGATGGCCTCGACCGCTGCGATGCTTCTATGTAATCTCGCGGACGTTCGTGCTTTGCCGCACCTTGCGCAACTATCGAACGATCTACCTTCCGACCGTGGAAGGCTAACAACTGCTGCACTAATTCTTAGTTCACCGGATCCGGTGCAGGCAGCTGGTCAGATGTACGAGTCGGGAAATCCGGTCATCAGGTGTGGCGTCGCGATGGCCGTGTCTATGATGGCATCAGATGAACCAGGACTCTCCCACCTGCGTCAGTTGTTGCTTTCTGATGAAGATGCCACAGTTCGCTGGTACACGGTGGTTGATGACTCCGCTTATACGGAGGCTGGCGCCGACTACTGGTCATGCCCTGTCTGCGCAGGCATAAATGGCATTGAGAGTTCTGATTGTGGACACTGCGATACGGGCTCAAAGTCAATATAGGGAACGTCGAATCGGGAAACATGACGGTCAAGTCAGTCGAATTCGAGCAGCTCACAGCGAAGATCGTCGGCGAACTAGAGAAAACCGCTCAGGTCACTTGGAACGACCACATCATTGGGAAGCGATCGGGTATTAGGCGTCAAATCGATGTCTCAATTCGGCGATTTGATCCGGACTTTCTAGGGGTACTCGATGCCAAAGATTACAAGCGGCCGGCGACAATTGAGCGCATAGACGCCCTGACCGGCGTGATGGGGGACGTCGAGGCCAACTATGGAGCCCTCGTATGCAGCGGGGGATTTGCCAAAAGTATTCACAGATATGCGAGAGCGTGTGGCATTTCGCTGCTAAATATCCATGATGCACAGTCTCTAAATTGGTCCCTTGAGTTGAAAATTCCTATTATCTGGACGGAATTGACACCTCTTGTGCGCGTGGTAGGAGTCGCCGCGTTCGAGGTTGGGGATAGCTTTATTACTGACGATCCGAGAGGCTTGCAGGTAACCACGGACGGTGGCGTTACCATCGCTAATCCTCTGTCGACATTTGAACGGTACTGGAACCGTTCTGATGCAGATCGCAGGATAGATGTGCCTCATATGTTGACTTTCAACCAGCAAGTCGAGGCATTCGTAGTCGACGTCGGGGGGAGTCCCCGCCTGCGCCCAGTCGGGAGGTACGGGATCGAATATGTCGTCGAGTCACACACGTGGCTTGGAAAATTCGAACCGGACGAGTGTCGTGGGGTTGTCGATTATCTAGACGGTCAGGCGTTTATCGCTTCACATCTTCCCGAGAGTGCAATTCCCGTACGGCGTGATGATTCATGGGAATCAATAGAAGATCCGAGCAAGTTTGCGCTGAAGCCGCAGGGTACGATTGTGGTATGTCAGCAACCGGTGCTTCTGAGTGACGCAAAGGTTGAGGCGCTCGACGTAAAGTTTCTTGGTCCGCATGATTGATCAGTCCGATTTTTCAAATGCCGACCATAAGGGGTTAGCTGACATGGCTCTGTCACAGGAACAGGGCGCACGTCTGCATGAGTGCCTCAGAAGGGAAGTTCGGGCCTTACGGCACCTCGCTTGATGGTCATGACCTGCTCGTGGAAGTCGCGTGTGGCGGCTTCGCGCGGGTATCTGGCGCGTAGTTCCTTGTCCAACTCGTCAGCGACTAAAAGCAGCGACGGGAGGGACTTGCGGTCGGCTTCGAGTGCTGTGGTGCCCATGCCGATGGCTTCTTCGATTTCGCCCATGCGGGCGGCGGCGACTCCGAGGGTGAGGCGGGCTTCTGCGGCGCGCATGGGGGAGATCTCGGTGCCGTCGGGACCGGTGCTGATGCGGATGACCGATCGGGCGTGGGATGCGGCGCGTTCGTCGTCTCCGAGGAGGCGGTAGGCGTCCATCTCGTAGAAGTCCCACTTGTCGGGGTCGATGATGAAGTGGTGTTCGGGGTGGTCGGGCCTGGGGAGTCGGTCCAGGCGGGCGCGGCCGGCGTCGAGGGAGTCGCGGACCAGTCGGGCGTCTCCCATGCGGGCGGCGGCGCGGGCTTTGTGGGCGTAGAGCTGGACGCCGACGGAGTGAGTCTGGTCGGCCATGTGTCCGGCCTCAACGGCGTTGAGCATGTCTTGCCAGCGGCTTTGGGTGAGGGCGAACCAGGCCTCGATCTCCCATGCCCATGCCTTGATCTCGCCGTGTCCGGCTTCCTCGCCGATCCGGAGTGCTGCGGCCTTGCTGAGGTTGGCGGCCTCGCGCTGGCCCCGGTCGTACTGGACGCACGCGTTGAGCAGGAACAGCCAGCCGGCGTCGACGAGTAGTTCCCGGTGCTGGCGCAGGGTCACTCGGCCTTCGAGCTGCTTGGTGACGTAGTGCAGTCCGTTGCGGGTGCGCTCGTGGAGATAGTCGGCGTTCGCGTAGGGGTAGGCGCGGGCGAGTTGGTTGATGCCCTCTTCGATCGATTCCAGGGCGGCGCTGTTGATGCTGGACATCTCGGTGCGGCGCAGCATCTCGGCGATGTCCCATATGCCCGCACCGCCCTGTGCGATCAGGGTGCTCGGATCCTCCGGCTGGGTGGTCTTGGCCGACTGTTCCAGCTCCCATGGGCGTGGGGAGAGTCCTGCGAGGTGGCCGGGGATGCGGAGGCCGTCCACCACTTCCAGGATCTTGTGGAACTGAGTGATGCGCGGGCGGACACCCATGCCGTCGGTCTCGGGCCTGGCCATCTTGCCGATGTGCTCGCGCTTGTAGCCGACGGCCTCGGAGATCTTGGCGTAGCTGACGTTTCCGTGGATCTTGGCGAGTCTGAAGACCTCGCCGAAGTCGTGGTTGGCGATCGCTGACCGCACGTCTGCGCGTTCCAGAACGTGAGGCGGCAGAGCGGCCGGTGTCGGTGCGGCTGCGGTCATCTCACTTCCCCATCGTGATTGACCAAATGTCTCTTCTGAATTGATCTTCGCGCCGTGTCCTGCTGGCGAGTCTACCCAGGGGCCTTCTCAAGTGGAGGGGCCCAAGTGGTCCCCGAGAGTGCCCGATTGGCTCGGGGTCCCCAAGAGGGGGGTCCCCAAGTGGGGGGAGCGACGTCTGTGACATCGGGTGCACCCTCGGGTCACCCTGCCGGGAGAGCCTCGGCAGACGTGATCAGGGCCGGTGATCGGTGTCATGGGTGCGAGGAGAGAACGGCGTTCGGAAGACCTGTTCAGCGAGTTAGACGCGTACGCCCACTGGTTCGTGGCGCCGGATCCGTCCGTCGGGCACTTCCTGACGCTGACGCTCTTCGCCGAGTGCAGCAGCACGGGGCGCATCGCGCGTGACACGACGTCCGTGTTCCTCCGCGGCGCGGTCCCGGACGACGTCATGTATGACGCGCAGCTGGCTGTCTCGGAACTGGTCGGCAACGTCGTGAACCACGCGGTTCCGGACCGCTGCCGGGCCCATGCCGGCGGCGCCCGGCGCATCGACGTGACCTTCAAGCTCTACCCGAAGTGGCTGTTCATCGGGGTCGCGGATGAGGACTCGACGCCCCCGCTGCTGCCCATGGGCGACTTCTACTCGCCGGAGCTGGTGACGGAGTTCTCAGAGGCGGTCCTGGCCGACACCGGCCGTGGACTGATGCTCGCCCAGCGGATGGCGGCAGCGGTGTGGTGGACACCGAAGCACGGCGGCGGCAAGACGGTCTGGTGCCGCTTCGATCTTGACGACGGAGTCGAATTCGGCTTGTCCTGATGATCTCCAGGCTGCTGCACCTGCACGCGACGCACGTCGAGGGGCGGCAGTCGGGGGCCGGAGATAGATCTTCCGGTGATCGGGGCGTGGCTCCTCGGGACTGTCCGCCGGGATCCCCACTCGGCCCCTGGGGGCCACGCTTCACAACCTCATACCGAGACCGGACCACCCCCGCGCCTGGCAGCAACCGGGGTGGTCCGGGAGGGGACACAGCGATCCCCGGTGCCCGATGGTACCGGGGTCGCTGTGCTGCGTATCCGCCCTGGGCCAAAGAGAGTTGACGATCTGTTACCAGAGCGGGAGTGACGCGGTGACTGGCGCAAGTGATGAGTGGATCGGTGACGGGCTCGACGCCACGGGCACGGACTTCGGGCTCTGGGTGTCCGGGATTGACTACATCGCCGGATGGCGGGACGCGAGGGAGAGCGCCGACCGGCTTAACCGCGCATTTCTGGGCGCGGGCTTCGAGCTGTCGGAGTTACGGGCCGTCGGCTCGACCTACGACGACGGGCGCGGGGCCGTGCGCTTCGTCGGCTGGCCCGGTGCGGTGGAGCGTCTCGCCGCGCTCCTGGAGGCGCGTGCGGATGGCGACGGCGGTGCAGCATGAGGGGCATTTCCGCTGGTGAGTGGAGTGCGTGGGCACGTCGCCGGCCGTCGAGACTTTGGGCGGTAGCTGCCATGGGGCGAGTGAACAGGGGGCCTTACGCTCGCCAGCGGATTGGGCAGTCCTTGGACCTGCCCGCAAGAGCCCGATCGGCCCCCTGTTCTTCGAGGCTCGCCCCATGGGAGCTGCCTAAAGTCTCGGCAGCCGGCGACCCCCAGCCCGCCACACCCCGGCCCCCGCGGCCGGTCGTCGCCTCGACTTCTTGGGTGCGCTGTGGGCGGGGGCGTCGGGCGACCGGACGGGACCGGCGGGCACGCCGCACGCCCGGCCGGGGCGGCCGGGCGCCCCGGCGCGCCGCAGGCGCGCCCTTGAGGAAGTGAAGGCTGTTTCGACCGATCCTCGGCCCAGCTCACGGGCGGGTGCGTCGCGCGGGCTGCTTGTCGGCGGTGATCCGGTAAGCGAGTTCGGCACGGTCCGCCCCGAAGCGCAGCTCTTCGAGCATAAGAGGGCGCTCGTCGGCATCGTGCGCGACGCGGGCGACGTGCAGGACCGGGGTCGCGTCCGGGAGCTGGAGCGCGGCGCGCTCGTCGGGCAGCGGCATGTGCGCGCGTACCGTCTCGGTCCACGTCAGGTTGTGTCCGGCCTGGGCCAGTACCCAGTAGACCGCTGCCGCCGGTTTGCACGGCTCTTCGCCGAGCAGGGGGACGGCTTCGGCGACCTCGAACGGGATCAGCGTCCGGTGCATTGCACGCGTACCGGTGCCGGGATCGATGAGCAGCCGGTCGCACCCGAACAGGGCCTCTTCCTCACCGAGTTGAAGCAGGCGGCCGGTGCTCTTTGTGGTGCGGGTCCGGTAAGTGTGCGGCTCCTCGGCTTCCTGCCAGATGTCGCCGGTGGGCATGACGAACTTGCCCTCGCGGGTGCGGCTGATGCGCCGCTCCAGGGTGAGGGTGGGCTGTCCCGAAGAGCGGACGAAGCTGCCCTTGCCGTGGCGCACATCGATCAAGCCTTCCGTTCGCAGAGCTGCGATGGCATTGCGGACGGTGGGTCGGGACACGGCGTAGCGGGTCATGAGCTGGGCTTCGGACGGAAGCAGGGAGTCGGGGGCGAACTCGCCCGACAGGATCGCTTCGCGGATGGCGGCGGCCACCTGCTGGTAAAGGGCTCCGGGGCGCTGGATCTCCGACATCTGGGCATCTCCGGCGGGTCGAGGTCGTAGGCACGTCGCACGTGCGACATCACTCGTCAGCATAAGTACTTGCGCACTCGCCGTACAGGACTTCATAGTCATCACTCGTAAGGACAAGTGACGTCAGAGCAAGTCTGACACCTCGACTGGCCAGGGAGGCCGAAGAAATGCAGTCCATTCCCGTGGACACGGCGCGGCTGGGCGTACTGCGGTGCGCCATCGCACCCGAAGCGAAGATCACCAACAGCGAGACACAGGAGGTGAAGAGGGATCGGGACGGCAACCCGGTCTGGACCGTGGCGGTCACCGTGCGGCAGGACGGGCGCCGGATCTCCGTCATCGAAATCGCCGTCAGCGGCCAGCCCAGGGGCATCGAGGAAGGCCAGATCCTCAAGGTCACCGGACTGACCGCGTTCATGTGGTCGATGGGCGACCGGCACGGCGTCAGCTTCCGCGCCGACGCCATCACCCCCATGCACGGAACCCCCGTGCAGAGCAAAGGCGGTGACGCGTGATGGGACCCATCCTGATCGCGTTCGCTCTCGCCGTGCTGGCCTGGATGCTGGTCGTCGGTGACCTGGTGCGCCGACATCGTCCGGTCTGGCACTGGTACCTCGCCGGCTACCCGGCCACCGCCTTCCGGGTGGTGGCGACCTGGCGCAGGGTCGCACTGCTCAACGACCTGTCGGTGTCGCGGCGCCCGCCCCGCGGGCTCCTCGGCGACCTGGTCGTCAAGGGCGACCCGCTCCGGCCGCTCATCCCGCGCGCCTCGTTCCCACGCGCCAGCCGTATGGGCCTGGCGGTGACCGTGCGCCTGCACGCCGGGCAGACCCCGGCGACGTACATGAAGGCGGCGGACGCGCTGGTGCACGCGTGGAAGGTCCACGCGGTCCGGGTTACCTCGCCGGAACGGGGGCTCGTCCTGCTGACGGCGACGGCCACGGATCCGCTTCAACGGCCCGGCTTAGCCACGGCTCCGGCTGAGCTGCTGTCGGCCCTCATCGGGGTCCTGGAGTCCGGTGGCGCCTGGGTGATGAACCTGCGGCTCGTGCCGCACTGGCTGATCGCCGGGGCCACCCGCTCCGGCAAATCCACCCTGCTGGCCCGGTTGATCACCCAGTTGGTGGCTCAGCCGGTTGCCCTGGTCGGGATCGACTGCAAGGGCGGCATGGAACTGGGCCTGTTCGCCGACCGGCTCAGCGCGCTGGCCACCTGCCGGAAAGAAGCGGTCACCGTGCTCTTCGCGCTGGCGGCCGACATGCGGGACCGCATGAGCGTGTGCCGGTCGGCCGGCGTCCGCTCGGTCTGGGAGCTCCCCGAGAAACTCCGCCCGGTGCCCATCGTCGTGATCGTCGACGAGATCGCGGAACTATACCTGTCCGACGGCACCCGCGAGAGCAAGACCGAGGCGGAGCAGTGCTCCACGCTCCTGCTCCGCCTGGCCCAGCTCGGTGCCGCCCTCGGCCTGCACCTGATCGTCGCCGGGCAACGCGTCGGCTCCGACCTCGGCCCTGGCGTCACCGCCCTGCGCGCCCAGCTCGGCGGCCGGATCTGCCACCGCGTCAACGACCCCGGCACCGCCGAAATGACCCTGGGCGACCTCAACAAGGACGCCGTGGCCGTCGCCCAGTCCATCACCGCAGAGGAACGCGGGGTGGCTGTCTGCACCGGCCCGGATGGCGGCTGGAGCCGCGCCCGCTCCCACCTCACACCCACCGAAGAGGCTGTGTCGACGGCCCGGAAGTACAGCGCGCTGACCCCTCAACTGCCCGCCCTCGTCCGCGCTCTCGCGGTAGTGGAAGGAGAGAGCAAGTGATCAGTGAAGGTACGGCCTACGGGTTCGCGGTGATCTTCGGGATCATCACCGTCCTCCTCGTCCGCTCCCGCGACGTCCGCCCCTGGGAAGCCGTGTGCGTCGGCCTCTTCGGCCTGTACGTCGGTCAGACCCCCGTGGGCCTCACGGTCCATGAACTCGTGACCTGGTTCATCAGCGGCTTCTCCCACCACTGAGCAGAAAGGGACCACCACCATGCCCATGCCCCGCGTGAGGTGCCCGTACTGCAAGGGCGACGGAGCAAGGAAGACCTGGACCGGACGGCTGCGGCGCTGCCGCGTCTGCCGTGGCACCGGCACCATCCGCTGACCCACAACCCCACCCGCCGGACCACCGAAGGGACAACCCCATGGATCTCGACGCACCACCACCCACCCACCGTGCCGCCTCGGCGGCTCACCCCGGAAGGTCACCACCATCATCCCGGAGTTCACCCCGGCTGACAGGCGCGCCGCCCTCGACCGCGCGGCGCGCCTGCGTCAGCTCCCCGAAACCGACCGCGACGCCATCCGCCTCGCCCAAGACCCTCAATTCCCGCGCTGGCTGAAGCAGATCACCGCAACCGGCGGCTGCGCCCACCCCGTCCACCTCTCCGGCTCCACCACCACCCTGGACGGCACCACCGGCGAGATCCTCCACCACTACGACACCCGCACCGAACCGTGCGAACGCCTCCTCGTCCGCTGCCGCAACCGCCGGGCGACCATCTGCCCCGCCTGCTCCCGCCTCCACGCCGGAGACACCTTCCACCTCGTCCGTGCGGGCCTGCTGGGCGGCAAGAACGTCCCCGCGACGGTCCGGCAGCGGCCCCGGCTCTTCGTCACCCTGACGGCGCCGTCCTTCGGTCCCGTCCACCGGTCAGGGGAAGCCTGCCGTCCCCGCCGCGACGGCGGAACCTGCCCGCACGGGCGGTCCCTCGGCTGCGGCGCCGTCCACGCCCCGGACTCTCCGGTCATCGGCCAACCGCTGTGCATCGACTGCTACGACTACACCGGCCACGTGCTGTGGCACGCGCACGCGTCCAAGCTGTGGGACCGGTTCGTTATCGATGTCCGGCGGCGCCTGGCCTCCTCGGTCGGCCTCGTGCAGTCCCGCTTTGCCGACCACGCCCGGCTGTCCTTCGCCCGCGTTGCCGAGTATCAGAAGCGGGCGGCCGTCCACGTCCACGCTGTCGTCCGCCTTGACGGGCCGAACGAGGCCGACGACGAACCCCCGGCCTGGGCCACCACTGAGCTACTGGCTGGCGCCGTGCGCGCCTCCGCCCGGCGGGTCCTGGTCCACACCCCCTACAGCGCGGCGGTGGGAGAGCTGGCACTGCGCTGGGGCGCCCAGGTCGACGCCCGGCCCCTCCGTACGAACGACGACGGCCCCGACGATGACGCGGTGGCCGCGTACGTGGCCAAGTACGTCACCAAGGGAGCCAGCGAGACAGGCGCCGGCACTGACTATCCACTCACCACCTGGGATGACATCGAGTCGGCACCCGTCAGCGAACATGTCCGCAACCTCATGCGGGCCTGCTGGCGCCTCGGCGGCCTCCCCGAGTACGAGCCTCTCCGCCTCCGGGAATGGACTCACACCCTCGGCTACCGGGGCCACATCCTCACCAAGTCCCGCGCCTACTCCACCACCTACGCAGCACTCCGCGCCGAACGCGCCCACCACATGGGTCACGTCGATGCCCCCGACACGATCACCGAACGGCACTGGCGCTACGTCGGGTCCGGCCACACCCCCGGCGCGGCTCTCATCGCCGTCGGTGTCGCTGAAGACATCGCCGCGAACCGTGAGATAGCGCGGGGACAGCGGGAGGTGCCCCGGTGACGCAACGCCACAGCGAGCAGTGGGCTCGGGCGGTTGAGCGTCAGGCGGCCAAGTTCCCCACGCAGATAGGGCCGAAAAGCGCTGCGAGGCTCGCGCGGCTTCTCGGTCCTGGACGCAAGGAGTAGGCCTCCTGCCCCTGCTGGGACCCCCTTTTATCAGCCACATTGGACAAGGTGCGCACTCGACCCCTACTTTGGTCCGCCATGACCCACACGGGTGAAGATCGGTACAGCCATTGACGAGGAGGGTGCGGTGAACCAGCGACGTTACTGCGCCAAGACCATTCCGCTCTGTGCTCCTTTGCGCGTAGTCATATCCCTGTGAAGGTCGGGCTCCGACAGCGGAGTCGCGAGGTGGCCTGATCGTCGGCATCGGCCGACAGCCACCGGGGGGTTGAGAGTGAGCCTCCATGGTCACCGTGGGCTGGGTTTCAGCCATCACCGCCGTCGTAGGTGGTGTCTTTCTGGTCTTCCGGTATTTCTGCAATCAGTTGGTCGGTGCTAGCCGGGACCTGATCCGTGTCATTCGCGCGATCCGCAAGGTTCGTGAGGAGTTGGCGGACAAGTCCAGCAAGCCGCCCACCGCACCGGTCTCGGAGGAGAGTGACGAGACCTCGACGGTTTGACCTGGGAAGCCCTCACCGATATGGCGAGGGCTTCCCTGCTGAGCGGGTGTTTGCCCCCGGAGAGCTGCTCAGTCGAGCGGGTTCGGCTCGATCTCCACCCGATCCGTGTCGAACCCCCTGCCCTTCCGCGTCGGCGGGCGAACGATCACGGCGGCGAACAGGAACCGGTAGATCGCGTTCATGCGGGCGTAGTCCTCCGCCTGCTCCAGCCTCTCCCAGTTGGCTTCGGCCTCCGGGCCGGCGATCCCCTCCAGCACGGCGACCGGCCGTTTGACGGTCTTGCGCTGCCGCTCCTTCATCCGCTTGATGATCGGCGCGCGCATGGCCTGAAAGTCGGCGGTCGTGAAGTCGTCGTCGCTGAGCCACAGTTCTTTCAGCTCGGTCAACTTCTCGCGGTCCTTCTCGTCGGCGATGACGTCAGCCTCGGGGCGTGTGGTCGTGGCGGGCTCGTAGCCGGAGGTGTCCAGCTTGGTCAGCACCTTGATCGCGACGTCCCGAACGAAGGCTTCCAGCGGCTCGGCCGAGACGGAACGGTTGCACTTCTGCTGGTCGGTGTTGTCGGAGCGGTTGCATCGGTAGTAGGGGCATCGGGCGCTGTTCGATCCGCCCATCCGTGCCCCACATGCGCACGTGGCGACTCCGCGCAGGATGTAGTTCCGGAGCGGCCGCTTCTTCGTGTCCCGGTGCTGCTGGGCGCGGTACTCCTTGAGCCGCTGTACTTCGTCCCACTGCCCCCGGTCGATGATGGCGGGCCACGTCCCGACGGCGACTTCCTCGCCCAGGTGGAACCGTAGGCCGGCCACGAAGTGGGACGACAGCAGATGCCGAACGTTCTCCGGATTCCACGCCTTGCCCTTGGACGTGGGGATGCCGCGTGCGGCGAGATCCTGCGCTATGAGGTTCGGTGACTCGCCGTCCAGGTAACGGCGGTAGACCTCACGGACGATCTCGGCTTCCTCCTCGACGATCGCACTTCCGTCCCCGGTGTAGCCGTACGGCCTGTTGCCCACGTGCGGCCGGCCTTCGCGGGCGTGGTCCTTCAAGGCGTCCTTGAGGCGGCGCGACGTGTCGTCCGAGGAGCGGCACGCGTGGGCGACCTCGATGTGCAGGATGAACCGGTCATCGGGGTCTGACAGATCACGCCGGTTCGCCTCGCCGTGCAGCAAGACCCGCTTGTCGTCGGCTATGGAGAGCAACTCCTCAAGGTCCTTGGGCTGCCGCATGAGTCGGTCGGGGTGGTAGACGATGACGTGCCGGATCTCCTCGTCCCCCATCGCCTTCAACATCGCTTCCCACCCCGGTCGCTTGCGGTTGCGCTGCCACGCCGAACGGTTGTTGTCCACGTAGACGTGGGTCGACTCGACGCGGAGCTGAAGCCGTTCGGCGATCTCACGGCAGATGCGTTCCTGCCGGTCCACCCCGGTCTGGTCCTCGTCGCGGGTGTGCGAGATGCGGCAGTAGATCGCCGCGCGCTCGCCCGGTGTCACTGTGGCCTTGGCTAACTTGGATCGGCTCATGACAAACACTGTATGAGCCGGGTATGACATCGATCATCGTCGGCGCGGCCATCGGAGCGGTCTTCTTCAAGGAGCGGTTCGGGGCGACCAGGATCGCGGCGGCCGGGCTGGTGGTCGTCGGGATCGGGCTGATGCTGCACGCCGGTTAGCCGACGGGCCCGGCGGCCGCCTTCCCCCGGTCGCGCCGGGCCGGGACCAGGCGCGCGGCCACGAGCAGCACGAGTGCGGCGCCCATCAGGTACAGGCCGAGGCGTGCCTCGGGCACCGCCGGCGACCACACCCGCCACCCGGACGACGAGTAGCTGTCGGCCGCCAGGTAGCCCGAGTAGATCCTGGCCGTCGAGCCGGTCTGTCCGCGCACCCACAGCAGGGCGCCCAAGGCGCCGCAGGTCGCGGAGACCGAGTGGAGGATCGTGGCGCGGCGCGGGGCCGGTCCGTTCACAGCGGCGCGTTCGGTCTTCGTCATGGTGGGTGGATTCTCCTCCTTGGCCGGTAGCGGTCTTGAACCGGCCGTCCGTTCGGCGGACTTGCCGTTGCCTTGACGAACCGTTCCACCGCCGTTCAGCCGACTGCCTGTGCCCGGGATGTGTGTTCTCCATAAAGTCCCTGCGGATTGCGGAAGAAGGGACGCATGGGACTCATGGACACACCTCGCGCAGTCCGGGCCCGCGGGATCACCAAGTACTTCGGTGACGTCGTCGCACTCGACGGTGTCGACCTGGATGTGACACAAGGTCAGATCCATGGTCTGGTCGGTCCCAACGGCGCCGGAAAGACGACACTGCTGGGTCTGCTGCTCGGCCTGGCCGCCGCCGACGGCGGCCGGCTGGAGATCCTCGGCACCCCGGTCGAGCGGGCGCTCGCCGCCCCCGACGGCGTCGCCGGCTTCGTGGACGCGCCCGGTCTCTACCCCTCGCTCACCGCCCGGCAGAACCTCGCCGCGCTCGCCGCGCTCCGCGGCCTGGCCACGGGCGCGGCGGGCATCGACGACGTGCTCGGCGAGGTCGGCCTCACCGAGGTCGCCGACGACCGGACCCGCGGCTTCTCGCTCGGCATGCGACAGCGCCTGGGACTCGCCGCGGCCCTGCTCACCAGACCCCGGCTGCTCGTGCTCGACGAGCCGTCCAACGGCCTCGACCCGTCCGGCAAGAGACAGGTGCACGGCGTCCTCCACCGGCTCGCCGCCGACGGCACCGCCGTGGTCCTTTCCAGCCACCGGATGGACGACCTGGAGGCGCTCTGCTCCGAGGTCACCATCCTCGCCACCGGACGCGTGGTGTTCTCCGGTCCGCTGGGCAAGCTGGCCGCCGAGAACCGCGAACTCGACTACCGGCTGCGCACCTGCGACCCGCGGACCGCGCGCCGGATCGCCGGGGACACCACCGGGATCCGGATCGTCGACGACAGCGGGGTACGGCAGGACCCCGACGTGCTCGTCGTACGCGCCCTGGTGCCCGCACTCGACGAACTCGTCGCGCAGGTCGTGCGTTCGGGCGTCGCGGTCCGCGAACTCGCCCCCGTCGTGTCCCCGCTCGAAGCCGCGTTCCTCGCCCTCACCGAGCACCAGGAGACCGGCCGATGACCGCGACCGCCGCTCCCGCCACCGAGTCCGCCCCGTCCGTCGCGCGCAGGGTCCCGGTCTTCCGCGGCTACCGCTTCGAACTGGTCAAGCTGGTCTCGCAGTGGCGGATCCGGCTGCTGGTGGCCGCCTGCTGGATCGTGCCGGGGCTGTTCGTCGCCGGGGTGGGCCAACAGAGCACGCTCCCCTCCGACACCCTCTTCGGCCGCTGGATGCACGCCACCGGGTGGGCCGGGCCGCTGGTGCTGCTCGGTTTCGCGGGCACCTGGGCGCTGCCGCTGCTGACCTCGGTGGTCGCCGGTGACGTGTTCGCCGTCGAGGACCGCCTCGGCACCTGGCGCCACCTGCTGGTGGCGGTCCGCTCGCCCGCGCGGATCTTCGTGGCGAAGTCGCTGGCCGGCCTCACCGTCATCCTGCTCCTGGTGGCCGGACTGGCCGTCTCCAGCACGACAGGCGGGCTGGCCTCGGCCGGTGACCAGCCGCTGGTCGGCCTCGACGGCCACCTGCTGTCGCCCGGCGACGCGGCCGGCCGGGTCCTGCTCGCCTGGCTCGCGGCCCTCGCCCCGACCCTCGCCCTGGCCGCGATCGGACTGCTCGGCTCGGTCGCCCTCGGCCGCTCCCCGACGGGCCTGCTGCTGCCCCCGGTCGTCGCGCTCGCCATGTCGGTCGCCCAGATGCTGCCGCTGCCCGTCGCCGTGCGCCTCGCCCTGCCCGGCTACGCCTTCACCTCCTGGAACGGCCTGTTCACCAGCCCCGTCCAGCTCGCCCCGCTGCTGATCGCCGTCACGGTGAGCCTGACGTGGACGGTGCTCGCCACCGCCCTCGCTTACCTGCTGTTCGTACGGCGGGACTTCACCAACCCGGCCGACGACGGCTCCGGGCGCCGCGCGCTCGCCTTCGGCGTGCTGCCGCTGGCCGCGCTGACCGCCGTCACCGTCGGCGCGGTCGCCGTGGCCACCCCCTCGACCGGCTCCGGGATCACGCAGGACAAGGTGCAGAAGTCCCTCGCCACGGTCTTCGGGCACCTCTACCGCCTGCAGACGCGGGAACTCCGTCGGCCCGCCGTCACCGAGGCGCAGTCGAGGGCCACGGCGGCCTGCACCAAGAGCGACGGCCAGGCCGCCCAGGAGGGCGCGGGCAACGACTGGCGCTGCGTCGTGAGCTGGCACCTGCCCGGTGTCGCGGTCACGGGCACCGCGATCTACCAGCTCGACATCACCTCGGACGGGCGGTTCGTGGCCGACGGCGACGGTCCCAAGGAGGTCAACGGCTACTTCCTGGTGCGGACCCCGACCGGCGACGCCCCGAATCCGCTGTGGCAGTTCGACGGCAACGTCGACCTGCTCGACACCCAGTGAAGGGAACAGCTCCGTGCAGGTAACCCGCCAGCGTCGGATCAGAGAGAAGAAGCAGCTCAGCCTCTTCGGCAGACACGTCGGCCGCCGCACCCTTCTGGTGACGACCGGTATCGCCGTCGCCCTCGGTGTCACGGGCACCGCGGTCGCCTCGACGTACCGGTTCGGCACCCAGCAGGTCGGCCAGACCACCGCCGACGGCCAGGTCGTCGCCGCCGACCAGTACATCAACCCCTACGGCACCCGTTCCGTCATCAACGACGGCAAGATCATGTCGTCGACGGTCAGCCCGGACGGCACCCGCCTCGCCGCGTCGATCGCCGACGGGGACGCCTCCCTGGTGGTCGTGGACCTGGCGACCGGGCAGGTCAAGCAGAAGATCGGCACCAGCACCGCCGACGACCTGCGGATCAGCAGCGGCGCGGTCGGCCAGGAAGGCCCGACGTACTCGCCCGACGGCAAGCAGCTGTGGCTGGGCCAGGCGGGCGGCTACACCAGGTTCACCGTCAACGCCGACGGTACCCTCGCGAGCCCCACGGCCGTCCCGATCGCCGCCGACGGCTCCAAGCAGGCGCTGGTGGGCGCGGCCGTGTTCTCGGCCGACGGCACCACCGTGTACTCCGCGGTCAACGGCGAGAACAAGGTGGTCGCCATCGACGCGGCGACCGGCACGGTCGAGCAGACCTGGGCGGTCGGCAACGCCCCGCGCGGCCTCGCCCTGGCCGGCGGCAAGCTCTACGTCAGCAACGAGGGCGGGCGCCCGGCCAAGGCCGGCGACACCACCATCAACTCCTACGGCACCGACGTCGTCGCGAACCCGGAGACCGGTGCCAGCACCACCGGCACCGTCAGCGTCATCGACACCGCGGACCCGGCCGCCCCCGTCGGCACCGTCGACGTCGGCCTGCACCCGACCGCCGTGTACGCGAGCAGGGGCGCGGTGTTCGTCACCAACACCGCCGACAACAACGTGTCGGTCATCGACACCCGCAAGGACAAGGTCGTCCAGACCATCGCCACCCAGCCGTGGCCCGAGGCGTCCGTCGGCTACGAGCCGAACGCGGTCACGCTCACCGACGACGGCCGGCTCCTCGTCACCCTCGGCCGTGCCAACGCCGTCGCCGTCTACCGCTACACCTCCGCGCATCAGCCCGCCCGCTACGTCGGCCTGCTCCCCACGGACTACTTCCCCTCCGGCGTCACCGCCGTCGGCGACCAGGTCGTCGTCGCCAACACCCGTGGCATCGACGCCCTCCGTCCCGACGCCGCCGGTCACAACACGCACGACACCACGTCCAGCATCACCCGGTTCACGCTGCCGAGCGACCAGGTCGTCAGGTCCGAGACCGCCAAGGTGTTCAGGCAGAACGGCTGGACCGGCGGCTCGGTCAAGACCGCCAAGGGCGACAGCCACAAGAAGGCCGTCCCGGTCCCGCGCCGGATCGGGGACCCGTCGACGATCAAGCACGTCTTCCTGCTGGTCAAGGAGAACCGCACCTACGACCAGGTCTTCGGCGACCTCCCGCAGGGCGACGGCGACTCCGCGCTCACCCAGTTCGGCGCGAACGTGACGCCGAACCAGCACGCGCTGGCCCAGCAGTTCGGCCTGTACGACAACTTCTACGACATCGGCACCAACTCCGCCGAGGGCCACAACTGGCTGATGCAGTCCGACAACCCGGAGTACACCGAGTCGTCGGCGGGCGAGTACACGCGCAGCTACGACACCGAGGACGACGTCCTCGGCCACCAGAAGACCGGGTTCATCTGGACCGGCGCGCAGGCGGCCGGGAAGTCCGTGAAGGACTTCGGCGAGTTCCAGTCGCTGGAGACCAAGCCGTCCGGCGCGACCTGGCAGAACCTGTACTGCGACAGCAAGAACATGGCCGCGACCGGGGCCGGGACCGCCTACCCCATCCAGACGGGCTCGGCGATCCCCTCCCTCAACGACGTGACGGTGCAGGGCTTCCCGAAGTTCGACCTGGACGTCCCGGACGTCTACAAGGAGCAGATCTGGCAGCAGGACTTCGAGAAGAACGGCCCGGCGAACCTGAACATGTTCTGGTTCTCCAACGACCACACCGGCGGTCCCGCGAACGCGGCCGCGGAGGTCGCCGACAACGACCTCGCGGTCGGCCGGATGGTCGACGAGATCACCCACAGCAAGTACTGGAAGGACTCGGCGATCTTCGTCGTCGAGGACGACTCGCAGGCCGGCCTCGACCACGTCGACGGCCACCGCGCCCCGGTCCAGGTCATCAGCCCGTACGCCCAGCACGGCACGGTCGACGACCACTACTACTCGCAGATCACGATGGTCCGGACGATCGAGCAGATCCTCGGGGTGCACCCGATGAACCAGCTCGACAGCGCGGCCACCCCGATGTACGGGGCGTTCACGAAGAAGCCGGACGACACGCCGTTCACGGCGGTCCCCAACCGGACCTCGCTGACCCTCGGCGTGAGCCCGCAGCCGGCCTGCGGCTCGGACACCCCGGCGGCCCAGGACACCGCGGCGGCGGCCGCCCCGACGGCCGTCTCCGTCCCGGCGGCCGAGAGGTCCCTCGCGGCCCAGTGGCAGACGTGGGCCAAGCACCAGCGGCTGACCGGCAAGAACGCCGTGCCGGACTACGCGAACCCCGCCCAGATGAACCGGTACACCTGGTACCAGACCCACAACTGGACCAAGCCCTACCCGGGTGACCGGAAGATCTACACGCCGGACGACGTGCCGGGCGCCTACCTCCCGTCCGCGGAGAACGACGGCTGACCCCGGCCCGCTCGACGTCAGGGGACCCCGGCCGCCGGACCGGGGTCCCCGCGCGTTTCCGCCGCGCCGCCGGGCACCAGGGCACCCGGGCACCCGCGGGTAGGCCAAGCTGGCTGCGGAACGTACGAGGACAGGGAGACGTCATGACCGACAAGCCGACCGTGGGCGTGCTGGGCACCGGCATCATGGGTGCCGCGATGGCCCGCAACCTCCTCAGGGCCGGGCACACCGTCCGCGCGTGGAACCGCACCCGCGCCAAGGCGGACCCCCTCGCGGCCGACGGCGCCCAGGTCACCGACACCCCGGCCGAGGCGGTCGCGGGCGCCGACGTCGTCCTGACCATGCTGTACGACGGCGCCACCGCGCTGGAGACGATGCGGGAGGCGGCGGGGGCGCTGCGTCCCGGCGCCGTCTGGGTGCAGTCGACCACCGCGGGCCTCGACCAGATCCCCGGACTCGCCGCGTTCGCCCGCGAGCACGGCCTGGTCTTCTACGACGCCCCGGTCCTCGGCACCCGGCAGCCCGCCGAGGCCGGACAGCTCACCGTCCTGGCCGCGGGGCCCGAGCAGGGCCGGGAGACCGTCACCCCGGTCTTCGACGCCGTCGGCGCCCGCACGGTGTGGACCGGCGACGACGGGTCCTCGGCCGCCGCGACCCGGCTCAAGCTGGTTGCCAACAGCTGGGTCCTCGCGGCCACCGCGGCGACCGGCGAGGTGGTCGCGCTGGCACAGGGCCTGGGCGTGGACCCGCACCGCTTCTTCGACCTGATCGCGGGCGCCCCGCTCGACATGGGCTACCTGCGGGCCAAGGCCGGGCTGATCCTCGACGGCGGGCTGACCCCGCCGTCGTTCGCGGTGGACACCGCGGGCAAGGACGCCCGGCTGATCGTCGCCGCAGGCGCGAGCCACGGCGTGCGCCTGGACGTGGCCGAGGCGGCCGCCGAACGCTTCGCCCGCGCCGCCGCCCAGGGACACGCCGACGAGGACATGGCCGCCGCCTACTTCGCGAGCTTCGAGGACCGGTAGCGGACCGGGGGCCCGCGCCGACGTGACGGTGCGGGCCCCGAGGGAGCACCCTGGAAACAGCGACTCCGGAGGTGGTCCCCATGACGAACGCGATGAACGTGACGAGAACGACTGTGGGATGGCACGTCGAGATGGAGTTCCTGGAGGACGACACGCACACCCGCGCGGTGGCCCTGGTACGGCTGCCCGACGCCACCGAGGTACGCGCGCACGGTCACGCGAGCCGTCACGAGTCCGACAGCAACCAGCCCAGGGTCGGCGAGGAGATCGCCGGCGCCCGTGCCCTCAACGAACTGGCCATGCAGTTGCTGTCCAAGGCGCACGGCGAGATCGACGCGCAGTCGGGGCGGCACTCCCACCCGATCAACGTGTGAGAGGCACCGTCTGAGAAGCAGCGTCGCAGAAGCGCGGGGGCGTGCGGTGGTCAGGACAGCGCCGTGCGCACCGCGCGCACCAGCGCCTGCGCCCGCGGGTCCGCCGTCACGCTCTTGCGGAAGCCGTTGGTGACATAGCCGAAGGCGATGCCCGACTCCGGGTCCGCGAAGGCGAGCGCGCCGCCGCGGCCCGGGTGGCCGAAGGAGGCGGGGGAGAGCAGCGGGGACGCGCTGCCGTGCAGCATGTAGCCGAGCCCGAAGCGGGTGGCGACGACCAGCACCCGGTCCGGCCCGGCCGACCGCTCGGCGCGGGCCAGCTCCACGGTCTCCGGCGTGAACAGCCGCCTGCCGCCGTCGACCTCGCCGATCAGGGCGGCGTAGAAGCGGGCCAGGCCGTCGGCGGTGGCGATGCCGTTGGAGGCCGGCAGGACGGCCGCGCGATAGGCGGGGTCGTTCTCGTCCGGGAGCGGGCTGATCGCGCCGAACGCCCGGCGGGTCAGCGATCCCGGGTCGGTGTAGGCCTCGGAGACGGCTCGCTTGGGCCGGGTCCGGAGCGCGCCCGCGGCGGCGGGCGCCTCGACGGGCCCCACGCGTCCCACGCGCGCCTGTTCCGCGGCCGGGAGCCCGAGCCACAGCTCGGCGCCGGCCGGCCCGGCGATCTCGTCCGCGATCCACTCGCCGACGCTCCGCCCGGTCACCCGCCGCACCAGTTCACCGGTCAGCCAGCTGTACGTCTGCGCGTGGTAGCCGTGGTCGCTGCCCGGCTGCCACGCCGGTGCCTGGGCGGCCACCGCGGCGGCGCCGAGGTCGGGGTCGGCGGCCTCCGCGGGGGTGAGCGGCCGGTCCAGCACCGGTACGCCCGCGCGGTGCGCGAGGAGTTCGCGCACCAGCGTCCGCTCCTTGCCGGCCGCCTTGTACTCCGGCCAGTGGTCACCCACCGGCGCGTCCAGGTCCAGCTCCCCGCGCTGGTGCAGGAGCAGCAGTACGGCGGCGGCGACGCCCTTGGTGGCCGAACGCACGATCTGGGCGGTGCGCCGCTCCCAGGGTGCGTCGCCGGCGTCCCCGTCGAAGTCCCGGGCGCCGCCCCACAGGTCGACGACGCGGTGCCCGTCCCGGTAGACGGCCACCGCCGCGCCCCGGTCCCCGAGCAGCTCGAAGTTGCTCGCGAACGCGTCCCTGACCGGCTCGAAGCCCTCCGCCACAGTGCCGTGCACGTCCACGCCCGGATCCCTCCACCCACTCGTCGCCGACAGTGGGTGGAACAGGGCCGTGCGGCCTCGGATTCCGCGCTGCGACGTGGTCTGCGGCACGTGCCCGGCGGTCAGCCGAGCACGATCGTCACCTCGATGTTCCCGCGCGTCGCGTTCGAGTACGGGCACACCTCGTGGGCGGCGTCCACCAGCTTCGCCGCGAGGTCCGCGTCCACCACCGGCAGCGAGACGCTGAGGGCGACCGCGAGGCCGTAGCCGCGCTGCTTGTTGGGGCCGATGCCGACCTTCGCGGCGACCGTGGAGCCGGTGAGGTCGTAGCCCGAGCGATTGCCGACGAGGATCAGCGCGTTGTGGAAGCAGGCGCTGTAGCCCGCGGCGAACAGCTGCTCCGGGTTGGTGCCGTTGCCGTCCCCGCCCAGCGCCGGGGGCATCGCCACCTTGAGCTCGATCTGGCCGTCCTGGCTGGTGACATACCCGTTCCGGCCGCCGTGCGCGGTCGCCTCGGCGACATACATGATCTTCGTCGGACGGGTGTCGACAGCGGCGCCTTCGATCACGGCGGGACCTCCCCCAGGGCGGAAACAGTGGTGGGCAACACAGGAGTGCGCAAGCACATCGTGCACAAGGTACCGACCGGTAGGAAGCCCCGGGAGGGGCAGGGGGTGGAAACCGTGGGTAACAGGAGGCGGCCGGCGCTACCAGGGCCGTGCGGCCGCCCTGCCCGCCCGCTCCGCGAGCTCCCGCAACTCCTCGCGCAGCCGCGTCACGTCGGCCCCGTCGAGTCCGGTCGTCGTGAGCAGGGCGCCGGGTATGCGTGCCGCGCGCTGCTTCAGTTCCTCCGCGCGCCCGGTGCACGCGACGAGCACCGAGCGCTCGTCCCGCTCCGAGCGCTCCCTGCGTACCAGGCCGGCCCCCTCCAGCCGCTTCAGCAGCGGCGACACCGTGCCGTAGTCCAGCCGGAGCGCCTCCGCGAGCTCCTTCACCGTGGCCTCGCCCCGCTCCCACAGCACGAGCAGCACGAGGTACTGCGGGTAGGTGAGCCCGAGTTCGTCGAGCAGCGGGCGGTAGGCGGCGGTCACGGCGCGCTGCGCCGCGTACAGCGCGAAGCACAGCTGGTCGTCCAGCCGCGGCGGCCCGGCGGGCGGTCCGGGGGGCGGCCCGGTGGTCGGCCCGGCGGCCGGCCGGGCGAGGGTCCGGGCGTCCTCTTGATGCGTCACGCACCCATTGTCACGGACGCGCGGACGCATGGGACGGTCGTCACGCAAACGCGTCATATGCTCCCGGGCCCCGCCGCCGCGGCGCGCGGGTCGAAGCCGAAGGGGGTTCCAGCCGGCGGGCCCGTCGGCGGCGATCGTGCCGTCGCTCAGGACCAGGGAGCGCGGGCACGGCTCCAGGGCGTACGGCAGGTCGTGGGTGACCGTCAGGACCGTGGTGTCTGATTATTCGGGGTCCTATTGCGAAGCTTGTGCAAGAGCGAGAAGGTCGTCACTTCCGGGGCCGGGTGCGGGACGCGAGGACTCCCGTAAGCGCATTCCGGAATATGTGCGACATTGGAGAGGAAAGCGGCTGAACAGCTTTCACAGATCACGGAGCGTAGAGGGCAGTCCGATGTCTGTAGTCGAGCAGTACGCGCGAGCCCACATCGTCACGGACGAGGACGCGCAGGAGGAGCCGCCCGCGGTGCCCGTCGTCCTGCGCTACGACCCCGACGCCGATCCGAGGACGGTCCGGGTCGGCCTGCCCGGCACGGACGAGTGGACGTTCTCGCGCTCGCTGCTGGAGCAGGGCCTCAGGGCCCCCGCCGAGAGCGGCGACGTACGGGTGTGGCCGCTCGGGCGGGTCCAGGCCGTGGTGGAGTTCCACTCCGACCACGGCACGTCGGTGGTGCAGTTCGAGTCGAAGGCGCTGCTGCGGTTCCTCAGGCGGACGTACATGGCGACTCCGGTGGCCGGCTGACGTTCCCCGCTAGAGCGAGGCGCCCAGCTTCAGCAGTGCCGCCACGATCGGTCCGGCCGTGTCGCCGCCGTGCCCGCCCGCCTGGACCACGCCCGCCGCGGCGAAGTCCCCGCAGTACGCGGTGAACCAGCCGTTCGGCTTCTTCTGGCCGTCGACCTCGGCCGAGCCCGTCTTGGCGCCGCAGCTCGAACTCAGGCCCGACATCGCCTTCGCGGCCGTGCCGTACCCCGCCGTGTACTGCATGACCTCCTTCAGCTGCGCCTGCGTCTTCGACGACATCGTGCGCGAGGCCTTCGCGATCGTCCGGTTGTCGACGCTCGGGGCGACCAGGTAGGGCTGGTGGAAGGTGCCGGTGTCCACGGTGGCCGACACCGAGGCCATGTTCAGCGGGTTCATGCGCACCCCGCCCTGCCCGATCAGCGAGGCGCCCATCTGCGCGCCGCTCTGCACCGGGACCGAGCCGTCGAAGGTCGGGACGCCGATGGCCCAGTTGTTCATGCCGAGGCCGTAGACCTGCTGGGCCTCGGTGGTCAGGTCGCTGTCGGAGAGCTTGGGCGCGAAGTCGATGAAGGCGTTGTTGCAGGAGGCGCCGAAGCTCAGCTTGAACGAGCCCTGCTTGATCTCGGAGTCGTCGTCGTTGTGGAACGTCCACCCGGCGAGCTTGTACGTCTTCGGGCAGGGGTGCGAGGCGTCCGGGGTGATGAGCCCCTTCTCGAACAGCATCGTCGACGTGATGATCTTCATGGTGGAGCCGGGCGCCAGGGAGCCCTGGAAGGCCACGTTGAAGCCGTGGCTGGAGTTGGCGACCGCGAGGACCTCGCCGGTCGACGGGCGCATCATCACGACCGAGGCGTTCTTCTGCGTGGTGACCTGCTTCTCGGCGGCCGCCTGGAGGGTCGGGCTGAGCGTCGTCTTCACGGTGCCCGGCGTGCCCTTGCTGAGTTCCAGGAGCGTCTTGTCGGAGAGCTTCTCCTTCTCGGACGCCTTGCCGCGCACCACGCGCAGTTCGACGCCCGCCTTGCCGCCGGCCTTCTTGCCGAACTTCTCCCGCAGTCCGTCCAGGACCGAGCCCAGCGACGGGTACTTGGCGGTGGTGATCTCCCCGCCGTCCCGGTCCAGGGCCTTGATGGGCGGGGTGCCGGACGCGCCGGTGACCAGGGTGTCGCCGTCCGCGAGGTCCGGGTGGACGACCGCGGCGTGCCAGTTCACCACCGGCTTGCCGTCACTGGTCCGCCGGATCACGGTGAACGCGGAGTCGTACGACAGCGGCTTGCTGACGCCCTTGTACGACACCGTCGCCTTCACGGAGAACGGGACCTTGTCGCCGGTGCGGGTGCCTTCGGTGAGGGTGACGCCGGTGACGTGGGCGTCCTTGGCGTAGCCGGTCAGGAGCCTGACGCAGGCCTTGCTGTCGTCCGTGACGGCGGCGGCCTGGGTGACCTTGCCGTGCTGCCAGGACGACAGGAAGGTGCGGGCCGTCGTCTGCACCTCGGTGGCGGAGAGCGGGCCGGTCTTGACGGGCTTGTGGTCGGCCGTCTTCGTCGACGCCGCGTCGGCGGCCCCGCCGCCGTACAGCGCGTACAGGCCCAGGCCCGCGCCGCCGACGACCACGGCGATCATCCCGCCGATGACGGCGGGTCTCTTCTTCCGTCGCTCGACGACGCGCCTTCTCTTGCCCACAGCTCAGTTCCTCCGCGCACTTCCCCCGGGGTCCCCGCCGCCCCGTAGCCCTCACGCTCCCCAACGACTGCACACAGCCTAGAGTCCCGGCCTGTGGGAGTGACGTCAGCCACCGATCCGTAGCACACTCGCGACAATCGGCCCGGCCGCGTCGATGCCGTGGCCGCCGTCCTGGGTCATGGCCGCGGCCGCGACGTCGTCCCGGTAGCCGGCGAACCAGCTGTTCGACTTGGACTGGCCGTCGACCTCCGCCGACCCCGTCTTCGCGCCGATGCTGCCGCTCAGGCCGCGCATCACGCCGGCCGCGGTGCCGCTGGTCGCGGTGCGGTTCATCATGGCGCGCAGCTGCCCGACCGTGGCGGGCGACAGGCCCTTGGCGGTGGCCAGTTCACGGCCGTCCAGCTGCTGCGCGACCAGCACCGGCTGGTGGAAGGTCCCGGTCATCGCGGTCGCCGCCACCGACGCCATGTTCAGCGGGGACATCTGCACCTGGCCCTGGCCGATCAGGTTGGCCGCGGTGTCCGGGCCGCCGGAGGCGGGGACCCGGCCGTCGAAGCTCGGGATGCCCACCTTCCAGTTGTTCTTCCCGAGCCCGAACCGGTCCTCGGCCTCCTTGGTGAGCGAGTCGACCTGGACCGAGTCCGCGTACTTCACGAACGCCGTGTTGCAGGAGCGCGCGAAGCTGTCCGAGAGGGTGGCCTTCAGGTCGGGCTGGAGTCCCTTGAGGTTGCTGAAGGTCTGGCTCTGCCAGGTCGCGGTCGGCGGGCAGGGTGCCGGGCCGTTCGCCGAGGTCAGGCCGGTGTCGATCAGGGTGGCGGCGCTGATGATCTTCATGGTGGAGCCGGGCGCCAGCTCGCCGAGGAAGGCCGCGTTGAAGCCGTCCTCGCGGTGGTTGGCGACCGCCAGCACCTCGCCGGTGCTGGGCTTGACGGCCACCACCGAGGACTCGGCGTACTTCGTCACCGCGGTCTCGGCGGCGGCCTGCACGCGTGCGTCGAGCGTCGTGCGCAGCTTGCCCGCCCGTCCCGCCTTCAGGGTCAGCAGCGTGGTGTCGGCGGACTCCTCGGAGGCGTGCTGGATGACCAGTTCCACGCCCGGGGTGCCGCCGGCCTTGTCGCCGTACCGGCTGCGCAGCTCGTCCAGGATCGGGCCCAGGGACGGGTACCTGTCCTTGGTGAGGACCTTGCCGTTGCGGTCCACCGCCTCGATCGGCGGGCTCGCGGCCTCGCCGGTGGACAGCGTGTCGCCGCGCCGGAGCTCCGGATGGACGACGGTCGGATCCCAGTCGACGAGCGCGCGGTGCGTGGTCTCGCCGCGCACGACCGTCAGGCGGCTCTTGTAGGCGAGCGGTTTCGACTTCCCGCCGTAGGACACGGTCGCCTTCACGCTGTACGGCACGGTGGCGCCGGTCGCCCTGCCGGGCGTGATGTGCACGTCCTTGATGTGCGCCACGTCGCTGAAGGAGGTGAGCACCGGTTCGGCGTCGGCGGAGTCGTTCGTGTACGACGCCGCGGTCACCGACTGGCCCTTCTCCCAGGCCGCGAAGAACTTCTGGGTGGTGTCCCTGATCTCGTCCTTCGTCGGCGGCCCGGTACGTACGGCCGGTGTGCCGTCACCATGGAGCGCCGACAGCACGTTGTAGGCGCCGTACCCGCCCCCGCCCAGCACTGCCGCGCAGACGCCGCCGATCAGGGCGCCCTTGACCCCCTTGCGCATGGTGCGAAAATCCCTCCCGTGAGCTTTTGCCGCATTTTGTGAACGCGTTCAAAAGCGGGTTGTGACTCGCACTGTAGGTCGTTGTGGGGCCCCTGCGGCAGGCGTTGACCGATTGTTGGCCGAACTGTTGGTCGACTGGAAACCGCGGCCGCGGCTTGCGCGGGAGCGCCCCGCAGCGCGTGGCTGCGGGGCGCCTGGTGGGGTTCAGTCGACTATCTTGCCGTCCTGCGTACCGCCCACGCAGGTCCCGGTATGGGGTATCTGCTGCTTGCTCCAATCGACCGTTCCGCCGCCCGACGTGCACTCACCCGGGGTGAGGCTGGCGGCATGGGCGGTGACGGCACCTGTGAGGCCGAGCCCGGCGAAGGCTGCCGCGGCGATGGCGGCGGCGAGGAATCGTCGAATGCGCATGTGGTTCGCCTTTCACGGATTACCTCGGTTGGGACAGTACTCAGCTTGAGGTTGATCCATGTGGGTGACACATCATGTTGGGCCGTTCGGGTGACATCGCTAGACCCAGGTGTCCAGCCACATCCGCGAGCGCCAGGAGTCGATGGGGATCGCCGTGCCCGTGTACAGGGGCCAGAAGTAGATGAAGTTCCAGGCGATCAGCAGCACCAGGACGCCCGCGCTCGACGCGCCGACCAGCCGGCGGGTGTCGCTGGAGCCCGGCGGGCCGATGATCGCGCCGATCATCATCGCCACCGCGAGACACAGGAACGGCACGAAGACGACGGCGTAGAAGAGGAAGATCGTGCGCTCCTGGTACATGAACCAGGGCAGGTAACCGGCGGCGATGCCGCAGGCGATTGCGCCGGCCCGCCAGTCGCGGCGCAGCGCCCACCGCCACAGGACGTAGGCGATCGCGAAGCAGGCCGCCCACCACAGCAGCGGGGTGCCGATCGCGAGCACCTCACGGGCGCACTTCCCGCCCGCGTCCGACGGGCAGCCGTCCACCCCGGGGGACGGCGACTCGTAGTAGTACGACACCGGGCGGCCCAGCACCAGCCAGGACCACGGGTTCGACATGTACGTGTGCGGCGACGAGAGGCCGACGTGGAACAGGTACACCTCGTGCTCGTAGTGCCACAGGCTGCGCAGCCAGTCCGGCAGGAACGTCCAGCTGCCGCCCTTGCCCGCGGTGGCCGCCCAGTCGCGGAAGTAGCCGCCGGTGCCGTCGGTGGGGGAGAGGATCCAGCCGATCCAGGAGACCAGGTAGACGGCGACCGCCACCGGGACCGTCGCCAGGAACGTGATCCCCGTGTCGTGCGCCAGGACCGCCTTGTACGGGTGCCGGGCACCGGCCACCTTGCGGGCGCCGACGTCCCACAGCAGGGCCATCACGCAGAACGCGGCCAGGATGTAGAGGGCGTTCCACTTGGTGCCGAGCGCGAGGCCCAGCAGCAGGCCCGCGGCCCAGCGCCAGGGACGCCACCCGAAGCGGAAGTCGTCGGCCACGCGCGCGTCCGGGCGGATCCGGCCGTCCGCCTCGGCCGGCAGCGCGGCCGCCAGCTTCGCCCGTGACCTGTCCCGGTCGATGACCAGGCAGCCGAACGCCGCCAGCACGAAGAACATCAGCACCCCGTCGAGCAGCGAGGTGCGGCTCATCACGAAGTGCAGTCCGTCCACCGCCATCAGCCCGCCCGCCAGGCAGCCGAGGAACGTGGACCGGAACATCCGGCGCCCGATCCGGCACAGCAGCAGCACGCTCAGCGTGCCGAGCAGCGCGGTCATGAACCGCCAGCCGAACGGGTTGAAGCCGAAGATCAGCTCCCCGAGCCCGATGACGTACTTGCCGACCGGCGGGTGCACCACGTACGCCGCGTCCACCGGGATGCCGACATGGCCCGCCTTCTGCAGGATCAGGTCGTTGGCGTTCTTGTCCCAGTTGACCTCGAAACCGCGGTGGACGAGCGCCCACGCGTCCTTCGCGTAGTACGTCTCGTCGAATATCACCGCCTTGGGGCTGCCCAGGTTCCAGAACCGCAGCAGGCCCGCCAGCAGCGTCACGAGGAGCGGACCGCCCCAGGCCGACCACCGCGTGATCCGCTCGGCGAGCACCGGGGGCACCCCCAGGGCGAGCCACAGCCGGGAACCGGGCCGGGCGTACGGCGGCACCAGGCGGTCGACGACCTCGGCGCGCGCGCCGGAGCCCGCGGCGCCTCTGCCACCGGCAGGGTGCGCCGTGTGCGCCGGGCTTGCCGGGTAGCCGAACCGGCGCAGCCGCTGCTGCCACGTCGGCCGCTCGTCGAGCACTGCCTGGCCCTGCCGGGTGTCCGTGGAGGACGCGGTACTGGTCACCGCGCCATCGTAGGGAACCGTTCTGTGTGAGTCCCGTGCAATGGGGCTTCGCGGTGGGTTCCTTTGCGTTCACCGCCCCGGCCGCCGGGGCGGTGAAGTCCGGTGGGGACGGCGCTGTCGGTGGCGGCTGCGAGGATGGAGGCGTGACTGGAACCCTTGTCCTCGCAGGCACCCCCATCGGCGACGTCGCGGACGCGCCGCCCCGGCTCGCCGCCGAGCTGACCGGCGCCGACGTGATCGCGGCCGAGGACACCCGGCGGCTGCGGTGGCTCACCCAGGCGCTGGGCGTGACCCCCAGGGGCCGCGTGGTGTCGTACTTCGAGGGCAACGAGGCCGCCCGCACCCCGGAACTGGTCGAGGAACTCGTCGGCGGCGCGCGCGTGCTGCTCGTCACCGACGCCGGGATGCCCTCGGTCTCCGACCCCGGCTACCGGCTGGTCGCGGCCGCCGTGGAGAAGGAGATCCGGGTCACCGCCGTCCCGGGGCCGTCCGCCGTGCTCACCGCCCTCGCGCTGTCCGGGCTGCCCGTCGACCGGTTCTGCTTCGAGGGGTTCCTGCCGCGCAAGGCGGGCGAGCGCCGCTCCCGCCTCCAGGAGGTCGCCGAGGAGCGCCGCACCCTCGTCTACTTCGAGGCCCCGCACCGCCTCGACGACACCCTCGCCGCCATGGCCGAGGTCTTCGGCGCCGAGCGCCGGGCCGCCGTCTGCCGCGAGCTGACCAAGACGTACGAGGAGGTACGGCGCGGTCCGCTGGCCGAACTGGCGGTGTGGGCGGCCGACGGGGTGCGCGGCGAGATCACCGTGGTCGTCGAGGGGGCCCCCGAGCGCGGGCCCGAGGAACTCGACGCCGAGGAGCTCGTGCGGCGGGTGCGGGTGCGGGAGGAGGCCGGCGAGCGGCGCAAGGAGGCGATCGCGGCGGTGGCGGTGGCGGCGGGGATCCCGAAGCGGGTCGTGTTCGACGCGGTGGTCGCGTCGAAGCGTGCGGACGGCTGAGGGTGGCGGTTTCGGGAGCGCCGTCGTGGTTGCTCCTGTGTAGTTCTGTGCGCAGTGGCGGGGGCTGGTCGCGCAGTTCCCCGCGCCCCTTCGGGGGCGCCCTCGTGCGGGGTGTTTGAAAGGGGGCGCGTCCTGATCTCCGAGCGGGTCGCTCCTCTCTTGAGCGTGCGCCCCTGACCTGCGGCGATGTGTCCTCTGAGCGGGGAGCTTCTCCTCTGAGCGCGCGCCCCACGGGACGGTAAAGCAGGGGCGGGAAACGCAAAGCCCAGCCCTGTGCGACGAGGCCGATTTGGCAAGCAGAATCCAAATCGCCTCCAACACTCGGCAGGCCTGTCGCATTCGCGTCGGTGAAGGCGTCCACTGGTCAGCAGGGACGCACCCGTCCCTCACCCCCATGGGATTCCGGGGGGAATCCCGCGCCGGGGGTGCGTGCTTGTCCACGCGGACAAGAGGAGCTGGCATGAGTGAGATCGCAGGGCAGACCGGCCTCGGCAGTGCGGCCACAGCCGTTGTCCACGAGTCGTATTCCTTCGCCTGCATGCGCTGCGGGCACGGCTGGGAGCAGTCGTACGAGATAGAGCACCACACCGACGCCGACAACCACGAGTTCGTCAAGTACGTGGCGAACGGCCGGGTCGTCCCGTCGCCGCTGAGCCGGCCCTCGTGCCAGAACTGCGACGGCCAGGTCCTGCGGATCATGCGGGCGGGGCAGGTCTCGTCGGTACGGGACGCCGCGCAGCGGTCGCATCGGCCGGCGGCGCAGGGCCGTGCCGCCGGACAGGACGGCACGGAGACCGGACCGGCCGCGGCGGAGACCTCCGTGGCGGACGGGGCGGTGCACCACTGGCACCTGTCGGACCTGCTGCACCCCTTCCAGCGCAAGGCGAGCTGACCCGGGCGAAGGTCCGGCGGGCGTGCCCCTTTCGTAGGATCGGGGCATGCCTTCGAACGCCACCGGTCCGGCTTCCCGTACGGCCGACAAGAACACGGCGCCGCCGCTCCCGGAACCCCTGCGGGTGCCCGTCGCCGACTCCCACACCCACCTCGACATGCAGTCCGGCACGGTCGAGGAAGGTCTCGCGAAGGCCGCGTCGGTGGGTGTGACGACCGTCGTCCAGGTCGGCTGCGACATCAAGGGCTCGCGGTGGGCGGCCGACACCGCCGCCGCGTACGGGAACGTCCACGCGACCGTCGCCCTGCACCCCAACGAGGCCCCGCGCATCGTGCACGGGGACCCCGACGGCTGGTCCCGGCAAGGGGTCCGTGCGGGAGGCGGCGACGCGGCGCTGGACGAGGCGCTGGCCGAGATCGACCGGCTGGCCGGGCTGCCCCAGGTGAAGGGGGTCGGCGAGACCGGCCTGGACTACTTCCGCACCGGGCCCGAGGGCAAGGCCGCCCAGGAGCGCTCCTTCCGCGCCCACATCGAGATCGCCAAGCGGCACGGCAAGGCCCTGGTCATCCACGACCGCGACGCCCACGCCGACGTCCTGCGCGTCCTCAAGGAGGAGGGCGCCCCCGAGCGCACGGTGTTCCACTGCTACTCCGGGGACGCCGCGATGGCCGAGGAGTGCGCCCGCGAGGGCTACTTCATGTCCTTCGCCGGCAACGTCACCTTCAAGAACGCCCAGAACCTGCGGGACGCGGTGGCGGTGGCCCCCCTGGAACTGCTCCTGGTGGAGACCGACGCGCCCTTCCTGACCCCGGCGCCGTACCGCGGACGGCCCAACGCCCCGTATCTCGTTCCGGTCACGGTGCGTGCGATGGCGGCCGTGCGCGGTATCGACGAGGACGCGCTGGCGACGGCGCTGGGCGCGAACACGGCCCGCGCCTTCGACTA
This sequence comes from Streptomyces fuscichromogenes, assembly GCF_014645815.1. Classification (GTDB taxonomy): domain Bacteria; phylum Actinomycetota; class Actinomycetes; order Streptomycetales; family Streptomycetaceae; genus Streptomyces; species Streptomyces fuscichromogenes. Next base: position 379,454 of record NZ_BMML01000009.1, read on the forward strand.
CTGAGGGTATATCGATCATAACCGGCGCATAACGTTCGCGGGGCGCGCCATGGTCCGCCCGCGACCGTGCGTAGTCGTGCCGCTTTGGAGAGTGACGGGAGCTCCGCTAGGTTCTGGGGGCCCGATCCGGACCCCTCTGGCCTTCTGGAGCGTGTCGGCGTGAGCACATCGCAGTACGGGACGCCTGGGGCGTACGACCCTCATGGCGCGCCCGGAGTGCACGGCGTGCGGGAGATGTACGGCGTGCACGACGCCGAGACGATGGCATACGGCACGGCGTTCGGCGCGGCCTCGGGGGCGGCGTACGGCGGTGACACGTACCGCCCGGCGTACGAGGCCGCCGCGCAGGCCGCGGCGCAGGCGCAGGCGAGTGGACCGGCGCTGCCACGGCAGGGCGAGCACGGTGCGCAGGGCGAGCGCGGTGCGCAGGGCGAGCGCGGTGCGCAGGGCGAGCGCGGTGCGCAGGGCGAGGCGCGTGAGCCGGGTGCCCGCGCCATGACGGGGCGCCGCTCCGCACGCCGGCGCAAGGCGCGGTACTCCCGGCGCCCGGAGTCCGCCGTGCGCCGTCTGCTGCCGCAGGCGCTCGTCGTCGCGTTCCTCGCGGGCGGCACCACCGCGTTCCTCGCCAAGGACAAGGCGATCGAGCTGACCGTGGACGGCAGGCCGCGCACCCTGCACACGTTCGCGGACGACGTGACCGGCCTGCTGCGGGAGGAGGGCGTACCGGTCGGGGCGCACGACGTGGTGGCGCCCGCCCCCGGCACGGCACTGGCCAGCGGCGACGAGGTGGCGGTGCACTACGGCCGCCCCGTACGGCTCACCCTGGACGGCGAACCGCGCGAGGTGTGGACGACGGCGCGCACGGTGGACGGCGCGCTCCAGCAGCTGGGGGTGCGTGCCGAGGGCGCGTACCTGTCGGCCTCGCGCTCCCAGCGGATCGGGCGCGCCGGGCTCGCGCTCGACGTACGCACCGAGCGCACGGTCACGATCCTGGCGGACGGCCGGACCCGGACCATCCGCACCAACGCCGCGACCGTCCGCGACGCCGTGGAGGAGGCCGGGATCACCCTGCACGGCCTGGACGCCACCTCGGTGCCGCTGTCCGGCTTCCCGCGCGACGGGCAGACGGTGACCGTGCTGCGCGTCACGGGCAGCAGGGAGGTGCGCGAGGAGACCATCCCGTTCGAGGTGCGGCGGACGGCGGACCCGACGCTGTTCAAGGGCACCGAGGTGGTCGAGCGGGCCGGGCGGCCGGGGTTGCGCCGGGTGACCTATTACCTGCGTTCCGTCAACGGCGTCCGGCAGAAGCCGCGCCGCGAGACCTCCGAGGTGGTGCGGGAGCCCCGCGCGCAGCTCGTGCAGGTGGGGACCAAACCGCACCCGGACTCCGTGACGGGCGCCGACGGCCTGAACTGGCGCGGCCTCGCCGCGTGCGAGTCCGGCGGCCGCCCGCACGCGGTGGACGCCTCCGGCACCTACGGCGGCCTCTACCAGTTCGACACCCACACCTGGCACAGCCTCGGCGGCAGCGGGCGCCCGCAGGACGCCTCGGCCGACGAGCAGACGTTCCGCGCCAAGAAGCTCTACGTGAGCCGTGGCTCCACGCCCTGGCCGCACTGCGGGGCACGGCTGCACAGGTGACCGGCCAAAGGCGTCCCCGGCGGCCCGTACCCTTGTCCCGTGAGCAGCCCCGCCCCCGACGCCCTCCTCGGCCCCGCCGACATCCGTGAGCTCGCGGCAGCGCTCGGTGTACGCCCCACCAAGCAGCGCGGCCAGAACTTCGTGATCGACGCCAACACGGTCCGCCGTATCGTCCGCACCGCCGAGGTCCGCCCCGACGACGTCGTCGTGGAGGTCGGCCCGGGGCTCGGGTCCCTCACGCTCGCGCTCCTGGAGGCCGCCGACCGGGTCACCGCGGTCGAGATCGACGACGTGCTGGCCGGTGCCCTGCCCGCGACGATCGCGGCGCGCATGCCGACGCGCGCGGACCGGTTCGCGCTGGTCCACTCCGACGCGATGCACGTCACCGAGCTGCCCGGCCCCCCGCCGACCGCGCTGGTCGCCAACCTCCCCTACAACGTCGCCGTCCCCGTCCTCCTCCACATGCTGGAGACCTTCCCGAGCATCGAGCGGACGCTGGTGATGGTGCAGTCCGAGGTCGCCGACCGGCTCGCCGCCGGACCCGGCAACAAGGTGTACGGCGTGCCGTCCGTCAAGGCCAACTGGTACGCCGAGGTGAAGCGCGCCGGCGCCATCGGGCGCAACGTCTTCTGGCCCGCCCCGAACGTCGACAGCGGGCTGGTCTCCCTCGTCCGGCGCGCGGAGCCGCTGAAGACGACGGCCGCCAGGCGCGAGGTCTTCGCGGTCGTCGACGCGGCGTTCGCACAGCGCCGCAAGACCCTGCGGGCGGCGCTCGCCGGCTGGGCCGGATCCGCGGCGGCCGCCGAGGCGGCGCTGGTCGCGGCCGGGGTCTCGCCGCAGGCCCGCGGGGAGGCGCTGACCGTCGAGGAGTTCGCGAGGATCGCCGAACACAAGGAGTCCGGCAAGTGAGCGTCACGGTACGCGTCCCCGCCAAGGTCAACGTCCAGCTCGCGGTGGGCGCCGCGCGCCCCGACGGCTTCCACGACCTGGCCAACGTCTTCCTCGCCGTCGGCCTTCACGACCAGGTCACCGTCACCCCCGCCGACGAACTGACCGTCACCTGCGAGGGCCCCGACGCCGAACAGGTCCCCCTGGACCGCACCAACCTCGCCGCCCGTGCCGCCATCGCGCTCGCCGGGCGCCGGGGCATCGAACCGGCCGTGCACATCCACATCGTCAAGGACATCCCGGTCGCCGGCGGCATGGCCGGGGGGAGCGCGGACGGCGCGGGCGCGCTGCTCGCCTGCAACGAGCTGTGGCGGGCGGGCGCCTCCCGCGCCGAACTCCTCGCCATCTGCGCCGACCTGGGCAGCGACGTCCCGTTCAGCCTGGTCGGCGGGGCCGCCCTCGGCACCGGGCGGGGCGAGCGGCTGACCGTGCTGGAGACCGGCGGCACCTTCCAGTGGGTGTTCGCGATGGCCGAGCGGGGGCTGTCGACGCCGGCCGTCTTCCGCGAGTTCGACCGGCTGGCGCGGGGGCGGGACATCCCGGAGCCGGTGGCTTCCGCACAGCTGCTCCAAGCGCTGGCGAAGGGGGACGCGGACGCGCTGGCCGCCGCCGTCTCCAACGACCTCCAGCCCGCGGCCCTGTCCCTCTTCCCGGAGCTCGCCGACACGCTGGACGCGGGGCGCGGGGCCGGAGCGCTCGCCGCGCTCGTCTCGGGCTCGGGGCCCACGACGGCCTTCCTCGCGCGGGATCCGGACGCGGCCACGAAGATCGCCGACGCCCTGCGCGCCTCCGGCACCTGCCGCACGGTACGCACGGCGACGGCCCCGGCGCCGGGCGCCACGGTGACCCGTCGGGCCGCCGCGCGGTAGCGCCCCGAAGGGGCGCGGGGCCGTATCCGATATGCGGCTGCCGCCGCGCGGGCGCGGCCGGCCACGACGGCGCAGCAGCCGACGCACGGCGTGTCGCGGCACTTCCGGCGGAGCGCGTAGGCTCCGCTCCCTCGGCCGGTTCGGACGCGGGCGGGCGGGGGAGGGAGCGCACACATGGACACGGGGAACGCGGACGCGAACCAACTCGTCGCGGCCGCCCACCAGCGCGTCCCCGACGCAGACGCAGACGCAGACGCAGACGCAGACGCAGACGCAGACGCAGACGCAGACGCGGAGCGGCTCGCGGCGGCCGTACGGCGTGGGGACGCCGCACAGGTCCGGGAACTGCTGGACGCCGGCGCCGATCCGGACGTCCTCGACGGGGGCACGGGCCTGCCGGTGCTGTGCCGGGCGATCTCGGCGCACGACCAGCCGGTCGCCGAGGCCCTGGTACAGGCCGGAGCCGACCCGCTGCGGCGGCTGCCCGACGGCACCACCCCGCTGCTGCGGGCGATGGACGAGGGATCGCCCGGACTGACCCGGACCGTCTTCCCCGACGTGGCACTGCGCCCCGGACCGGCGCGGGAGGAACTGCTGGACCGGGCCCGCCGCCTGGCGGGCATCGACCCGGAGGCCGAACTGCGGCGCCGTACCGGTCTGCCGGGCCCCGTCGGGCGGACCTGGCAGCAGGACGACATCGGCTGCCGGCACGAGCGGCTCACCCTCGGCGGGCTGACGCTGGGCGACGGGCACGCGGCCTTCCTCACCGACCTGGAGGCGAGGCTGCGGCTGCGCACGCCCTTCGCCGAACTGCTCGCGCGCGCCCTGACCCGCCCGGACCGCGACCACGAGGTGTGGACGGCATCGGTGCTGGCGCTGGGCGCGCGGCTGGACGACGAGACCTGGGCCGAGGCCACCCGGCTCGGCCGCGACCCCGATCCGCTGCTCCGGCTCTTCGCCGCGGACGTGCTGCTGAGCACGATCATCGCGGACGCCCAGCGCCGCGAGCCCACCCTTCAGGACCGGGCCCTCGCCTTCGTTCCCTGGGCCGAGCGGGAGCGGGACACGGACGTGCTCGCCGTCCTGCTCAACGGCTTGACGTGGCTGAGCGGCCCCGAGGCCGACGCCATCGGCCTGGCGTACGTCACGCACCCCGATCCCCGGATCCGCGGCTGGGTGCCCGAACTGCTGGGCGGCGACGAGGGCGTGCTGCGCCCGGAGGCCCTGGCCGCCGTTCTCACCCTGGCCCGCGACCCGGACCCCCAGGTACGCGAGCGCACCTGCTACTGGCTGTGGCACTGCCGAGGTCCCGAGCCGGAGATCGGGGACGTGCTGGTGGAGCTCACGCACGACGAGCGGCAGCGCACGCGCGCGTACGCGGTCGCGGCGCTCGCCGTCCGCGACGACCCGCGCTGCATGGCGGCCGAGGAGCGCGTCGGACCCCTGGAGCCCGGCACGGACCCCGACGCGCTGCCGCTGACCGCGGTCTGGTGGTACCGGCGGCGCCAGGAGGAGCAGAAGGACCACGGCTGACCTCCGACTACCCTGGACGGGCGATCCATCCCCCGTGCGCAGGAGTGAAATGGCCGTCAACCTGGTCAATGTCGAGAACGTCAGCAAGGTCTACGGCACCCGTGCCCTGCTCGACGGCGTCTCGCTCGGCGTGTCGGAGGGCGACCGCATCGGCGTGGTGGGCCGCAACGGCGACGGCAAGACCACCCTGATCCGGATGCTCGCCAAGCTGGAGGAGGCCGACACCGGCCGCGTCACCCACTCCGGCGGACTGCGCAGCGGCGTCCTCACCCAGCACGACTCCCTCGACCCGGCCGCCACCGTCCGGCACGAGGTCATCGGCGACATGGCCGACCACGAGTGGGCCGGCAACGCCAAGGTCAGGGACGTCCTCACCGGCCTCTTCGGCGGCCTGGACCTGCCGGGCTTCCCCAAGGGCCTGGACACCGTCATCGGCCCGCTCTCCGGTGGTGAGCGGCGGCGCATCGCGCTCGCCAAGCTGCTCATCGAGGAGCAGGACCTGCTCGTCCTCGACGAGCCCACCAACCACCTCGACGTCGAGGGCATCGCCTGGCTGGCCAGGCACCTGCGCGAGCGCCGCTCGGCCCTCGTCTGCGTCACCCACGACCGGTGGTTCCTCGACCAGGTCTGCACCCGCATGTGGGACGTCCAGCGCGGCGACGTCTACGAGTACGAGGGCGGCTACTCCGACTACGTCTTCGCCCGCGCGGAGCGCGAGCGGATCGCGGCCACCGAGGAGACCAAGCGGCAGAACCTGGTCCGCAAGGAGCTGGCCTGGCTGCGCCGCGGCGCCCCCGCCCGTACCTCCAAGCCGCGCTTCCGGGTCGAGGCCGCCAACGAGCTGATCAAGGACGTGCCACCGCCGCGCGACACCTCCGAGCTGATGAAGTTCGCCTCCTCCCGGCTCGGCAGGACCGTGTTCGACCTGGAGGACGTGACCGTCCAGGCCGGACCCAAGGTGCTGCTCAAGCACGTCACCTGGCAGCTCGGCCCCGGCGACCGCATCGGCCTGGTCGGCGTCAACGGCGCCGGCAAGACCTCGCTGCTGCGCGCCATGGCCGAGGCCGCCCGGACCGAGGGCGAGGAGCAGCCGGCGGCCGGCCGGGTCGTCGTCGGCAAGACCGTCAAGCTCGCCTACCTCTCCCAGGAGGTCGCCGAGCTGAACCCCGCCACCCGGGTCCTGGAAGCCGTCCAGCAGGTCCGCGAGCGCGTCGACCTCGGCAAGGGGCGCGAGATGACCGCGGGGCAGCTGTGCGAGACGTTCGGCTTCAGCAAGGAGAAGCAGTGGACGCCGGTCGGCGACCTGTCCGGCGGTGAGCGCCGCCGCCTCCAGCTGCTGCGCCTCCTCATGGACGAGCCGAACGTCCTCTTCCTCGACGAGCCCACCAACGACCTCGACATCGAGACCCTCACCCAGCTGGAGGACGTCCTCGACGGCTGGCCCGGCTCGATGATCGTCATCTCCCACGACCGGTTCTTCGTCGAGCGCACCACCGACCGGGTCTTCGCCCTCCTCGGCGACGCCACCCTGCGGATGCTGCCGCGCGGTATCGACGAGTACCTGGAGCGCCGTCAGCGCATGGAGGAGGCGGTCGCCGCGACGTCCGCGGCCCCCAAGGCCGCCACGGCCGAGCGGAGCGCCGCCGACCAGCGCGCCGCCAAGAAGGAACTCCAGCGGATCGAGCGGCAGCTGGACCGCGTCTCCGAGAAGGAGACCAAGCTGCACGACCAGATCGCCGCGAACGCCACGGACTTCGCGAAGGTCGCCGAACTCGACGCCCAGCTGCGCGATCTGGCCACGGAGCGCGAGGAACTGGAGATGCGCTGGCTGGAACTGGCGGAGGACGCGTAGCCGCCACCGGCGTGAATCAGCCCTCCGCGGTCCCCGCGCAACCCCCTTGCGCGGGCCCGGTGAAGGGGGCGTGAAGGCGCGTAACGACGGCATCACGGGCCGGTTCTCCCTTGGGAACAGCGGCACATGGGGGCCCGTGGGCTGTCGGTGCCGGGTGGTAGAAAGGTCAGTCTGAGAACTGCCTGAGTGCGACCGAGGGTCCGCCACCAGCCTCGGGCATGGCTCGAAATCAGTGAACGAGGGGGAAGAACGCTGATGACACAGCCGCCCGGCCAGCCGCCGCACGGCGCTTTCGGAGCGCCGCACGACCCGCCGCCCCCGGGCGGCGGTTTCGGCGCCCCGCAGCAGCCGCCCGCACAGGGGGGTTTCGGGGCTCCGCAACAGCCGCCGGTTCAGGGCGGTTTCGGCGCTCCGCAGCAGCCGCCCGCGCAGGGTGGTTTCGGCGCCCCGCAGCCGGGTTACGGCTACCCGCAGCAGCCCGTCCCCGGCCCCTACGGCACACCGGGTCCGTACGGGGCGCAGCCCGGGTACGGCCACCCCCAGCAGCCGCCGTACCCCGGCGGCCCGGGTGGACCCGGGCCGGTCCCGCCCTCCGGCGGCGGGCCGTTCAAGGGGAGGCCCGCGCTGATCGTCGCGGCGGCGGTGGCGGGCCTGCTGGTCGTCGGCGGCACCGTGTACGCCGTGACCGGGAACGGGGGCGGCGGCAGGAAGCCGGTCGCCCAGCAGTCCGACGACCCCAGGGCCTCCGGCACCGGCACCCCGGTCAACCCGGGTGACGGCAGCGGCGACGGCGGTGCGGACCCGGAGAACCTCAACGCGGGCCGCAGGTCCGGCGAGGCCAAGGTGCTCTGGTACAAGTCGGCACCCGACGCGCCCGCCTCCGGCGCCGACGCGCCCGGCATGTGGATCACCTCGAAAACGGCGGTGAAGGCGGCGTACAAGCAGGTCTTCGCGTACAGGGTGGGCGACGGCGACCCGGCCTGGGCCCCGATCACCTTCCCGCAGAAGATCTGCGCGGTCACCTCGCAGAAGTCGGCGGACGACAGGATCGTCGTCGCCTACATGAACGGCACCAGCGACCGCGCCAAGTGCAACCAGCTGCGGGAGATCGACCTCGACACGGGCAAGCAGGGCTGGACCGCGACCGTCGCCGACGGCGGGCTGTTCGACAGCGCCCTCAGCATCGAGCTGACGCTCAGCGGAAAGACGCTGATGGTGGGCCGCTCCGAGTCGGGCACGGCCTACGACCTCGACAGCGGCCACAAGCTGTACGACAAGAAGAAGTACGGCGCGGCCTGCTTCCCGACGGCGTTCGCGGGCGGCACGGACCGGCTGGTCGAGGTGGCGTCCTGCGCCGCCGGCGGCAGCGCCGAGCACGACGAGATCTCGCGGCTCGACCCGGCCACCGGCAAGGTCGAGTGGACCCGGCCGATCAAGAAGGGCTGGACGGTCGAGCGGACCTACTCCGTCGACCCGCTCGTGGTCTACCTGACCAACGAGGACAAGAAGGCCTGGAACATCTCGGTCCTCGACGACAAGGGCACGTTCCGATCCGAGGTCAAGGTCAACGAGAAGTTCGCGCCCCAGTGCGGCTTCGCGATCCTCAGCCGTGACCTCCAGGGCTGCCAGGGCGTGGCCGTCGACGCGAACACCCTCTACCTGCCGACCGACGTGAGCGGCGGCGGTAACGAGATCGTCGCGATCAGCCTCACCGACGGCACGGCGAAGTGGCGCACGAAGTCCCCGACGGACGAGTCGATGTACCCGGTCGAGGTCGAGGGCGGCCGACTCGTCGCGTACGTGCGGCCGTCGTACGACGCGGGCGGCCGGGTCGTGTCGATCCCCACCACCGGCTCCGCCCACCCCACCACCAGGCTGTTGCAGAACCCGCAGCACACCGCCGACATCGAGGGCGGCTTCTACGACGGCGCGGTCGACTGGGCCGACGGACGTTTCTACGTCTCCTCCACGCGGCTGACCGGCAGCGACGACGCGAAGGAGAAGCTGATGATGGCCTTCGGCAACTGAGCGGGGACCGTCCCGTGCCGTCCAGCAGTCCACGCCGTCCCCAGCCGTCGCACGCGCCGTCTCCCGAGGTACCCCTGTCATGACCCAGCCGCCCCCGCCCCCGCCCAACCAGCCCCCGCAGCAGCCCGGTTTCGGCGCACCCCGGCCCCAGCCGGGCTACGGCTACCCGCAGCAGCCCCCGAACCCGTACGCCCAGCAGCCCGGTTACGGCTACCCGAACCAGCCGCCCCAGCCCGGTTACGGCTACCCGGGCGGCCCGCCCGGCCAACCCGCCGGCCCCGGCCCCGCTTCCGGCCCCGGCCGGAACAACGCCGTGCTGTTCATCGTCCTCGCCGCGGTCGTCGCCATCGCGCTGATCGTCGGCGGCGGCATCTGGTACGCCAGGTCCAGCGGCGGCGACGGCGGGAAGGACGACACCGCGAGCTCCGGTGGCGGCACCGGCGACAAGGGCGCGAGCGGCGGCAGGAAGGGCAACGGCACCGAGAAGGTGCCCGCGGACCCCGCCGCCAAGGTCCTCTTCCAGGTCCCGCTGCCCACGGCGAAGGACACGACCGTCACCGCCGGCTCCTGGCTCACCGACAAGGTGTACGCGAAGAGCGGCATAGCCCGGATCACCGGCTACGACCCCGGCTCGGGCGCCGAGTTGTGGACGGTCCCGCTGCCCGGTCCGGTCTGCCGCGCCAGCGGACACGCCAGCGCCGACGGCCGGACGGCGGTCGTCTTCCAGCCGAAGATGCCCGCCAAGGGCTCCACGGCCGGCTGCACCCAGGTCGCCGCGATCGACCTGAACGCGGGAAAACGACTGTGGACCAAGACGATCAAGTCCGGTGATGTCCCGGTCAACTTCGACAATGTGACGGTCGCCCAGCAGACGGTCGCGGTCGGCGGCACCAGCGGCGGCGCCGCCTTCGACCTCGCCTCCGGCAAGGTCCGCTGGCAGCCGAAGCCGGCCGACAGCTGCTACGACGCCGGCTACGGCGGCGGCGCCAAGCTGGTCGCGATCCGCAGGTGCGGCAGCGGCGACGCCGGCCAGCTGCACATCCAGACCCTGGACCCGGTCTCAGGCAAGGTGCTCTCCGAGTACAAGATGGCCTCCGGCATCGACTACGCGAGCGTCGTGTCCACCGACCCGCTGGTGGTGGCCGCCGACGTCAACGACAGCGCGGGCGACGGCAGCGGCTTCTCGGACGTCTTCTCCATCGACAGCAGGACCGGCGCGCTGCGCACCCGTATCTCCACGCCGGGCAGCTCCTATGCGGCCCGCTGCGACGGCATCTACGAGCTGGAGAAGTGCTCGGGAGTGGTGGTCGGCAACGACAGGCTCTACCTGGCGACCGAGGAGCACGACGGCGACGGGGAGTACACGAAGACCAACGAGATCGTCGCCTTCGACCTGGCCACCGGCAGGCAGACCGGCCAGCGCGCCGACGCCGGGGACAACTACACGATCACGCCCCTGCGCATGGACGGCTCCGATGTGATCGCGTACAAGAACGCGCCGTACGACAAGGGCGCCCAGGTCGTCAGCATCGACGGCGGGTCGTTCAAGGAGACCGAACTGCTGGAGAACCCGGCGACGACGGCGGTCAAGGCGGTGGAGACCAGCATGTCACCGCAGTACGCCGAGATCCTCTACTCCCGGGGACGCCTCTACCTGTCCGCCGTGTTCGCCCACACCGCCGGCTCCGCCACGTCGGCCAAGGAGTATCTGGTCTCCGCTTTCGGCACGGGTGGCTGATACGCGCTCTTGACCCGCGAATACGAGAAAACCCAGAGATTCCTCCGATCCGGGGCACTTCTCATCAGTAGGGGCAGCGCAACGTCGAACAAGCGTGTAGCTTCCGGGGGCATGAAGGACGAGGCGCCGGGGGGCCCTCTGTCCATGCGGACCAGTGGGCATCCATAGTGGGGCATCCATTGGGGGGACTGGGGGGTTGCTCTATGGGAGTGCGGCTCATGGTGGTCGACGACCACCGGTTGCTCGCCGAGGCGCTGGCCTCTGCGCTGAAACTGCGCGGCCACCGGGTGCTGGCCGCGGCGGCACCGGCCGCGGGCGCGGCGGAGCTGGTGATCACCCGGGCACCCGAGGTGTGCCTGCTCGGTACGGCGGCACCGGCCGAGCCGGGGATCTTCGACCCGGTGGTGCGGATCAAGAAGGAGCGGCCGCAGGTCGCTGTGGTGGTGCTGGGCCCGGTGCCGTCCCCGCGGGGCATCGCGGCGGCCTTCGCCGCGGGTGCCTCCGGGTACGTACGGCACGACGAGCGGATAGAGGGCGTCGAGCGGGCGATCATGAAGGCGCGGGCCGGGGAGGCCGCCGTGGCACCCGCCCTGCTGCAGGGCGCCTTCGGCGAACTCCTCAACCCGGCCGCCCAGCCCGACGACGAGGGCCAGCGCCTTCTCCAGATGCTCACCCCGAGGGAGGTCGAGGTCCTGGTGCGCGTCGCCGACGGCGAGGACACGAGGCTGATCGCCGCGGGCATGGGCATCGCCCCGAGCACGGCCCGCACCCATGTGCAGAGGGTCCTGATGAAGCTGGGCGTGGGATCGAGACTGGAGGCGGCGGCCTTGGCGGCCAGGACAGGCCTGCTGGACAGGGCCGGCCCTCTGAACGGCGGCACACAAGCGCCCCTTTAGGGGCGCGGCGAACTGCGCGACCAGCCCTCCCCGCACCGGCAGCCGAACAACAACCGTCGGCTATCTCCCGGCCTCTTCCGCCGGAGGCACCGGCCGCAACCACAGCCACACCAGAAAGAACACCCCTAGCAACAGCATCCCGATCCCGGTCCACAGGTTGATGTTGATCCCCTGCGCCTTGTCGATCTCGGCCTGTGAGTCCGTGATCCCGGTGATCGTGACGATGACGCCGTACAGGACGAACAGGCCGCCGATGATCCGCCGCAGGTCGAAGATCCGCGCCGCGGTCGTGGACCTGCTCTCCAGCTCGGTGACCTCGCGCTGGACGTCCTGCTCGGAGTAGTGGAACCCGGAGTGCCCGGAGTCGTCGGTCATGGTCTCTCCATTCTCCAGCGAACAGCGACGGCGGTCAGAACGAGAACGGGATGTAGCAGAGCGCGGCCAGGATCACCGCACCCCAGCCCAGCAGCGCCGGCCGCCGGTACCAGGCCTCGTCGCCGGGCGCGGGCGGCTCGGCCATGCCGGGGGACCGGGTGCCGTAGACCAGGCCCTCCAGCTCCGCCTCCGGCTTGGGCGCGGTGAACAGGGACACGATCACCATCACGACCGCGCCGGCGACGAACCCGGCGATCGCGGAGACGAAGTTGGCGCCCTGGTCGGTGGGGATGCCGATGACGCCCTTCCTGTAGAGGACGAAGTAGTTGACCATCGCGGTCACCGTCCCCGCGAGCAGCCCCCAGAAGCCGGATTTCGCCGAGGCGCGCTTCCAGAACATGCCGACGACGAAGACGACGAACATCGGCACGTTGAAGAAGGAGAACAGCGTCTGGAGGTAGCTCATGATGTTCGAGAACGAGGACGCCAGGAACGCCGTGCCGATGGACGCGCAGACGCCGATCACGGTGATGAGCCGTCCGAAACGCACGTAGTACGCGTCCTCCCGGCCCCTGACCACGTACTTCGCCCAGATGTCCGTGGTGAACACGGTGTTGAAGGACGAGACGTTGGCCGCCATGCCGGCCATGAAGGCGGCCAGCAGTCCGGTGACCGCGATGCCGAGCACGCCGTTGGGCAGCAGCTGGGACATCAGGTAGGGGATCGCGTCGTTGTACTGGAGGCCGGATCCGGACCTGCCGATGTTCGGCACCAGTGCCGCGGCGACCAGGCCCGGGATCATCACCAGGAAGACGATGAAGATCTTCGGGTAGGCGGCGATCAGCGGGGTGCGCTGGGCGGCGGAGAGGTTCTTCGCCGACAGGGCGCGCTGCACCTCGGCGAAGTTCGTCGTCCAGTAGCCGAAGGAGAGCACGAAGCCGAGGCCGACGACGATGGTCAGCCAGTTGGCGCCGAGCGGGTTGGCGGAGCCGATGCCGGTGCCGCCCCAGGCGGTCGTGAAGTTGTGGCCGTGGGTGGCGGTGAGCCTGTCGACCAGACCGTCCCAGCCGCCCACCTTCTTCAGGCCCAGCACGGACAGCGGGATGAGGGCGGCCAGGATCACGAAGAACTGCAGCACCTCGTTGTAGATGGCCGAGGAGAGACCGCCGAGGGTGATGTACGCCAGCACGAACGCGCCGGCGACCACGATCGCCACCCACTGCGGCCAGCCCAGCAGCGCCTCCACGACGATCGCGAGGGCGTACAGGTTCACACCGGCGATCAGGACGGCCGCGAAGGCGAACAGGATCGAACTCAGCAGGTGTGCGGCTCTGTCGAAGCGGAGCAGCAGCATCTCGGGGACCGAGCGGACCTTGCTGCCGTAGTAGAAGGGCATCATCACCAGGCCCAGGAAGACCATGGCCGGAATGGCGCCGATCCAGTACCAGTGCACGGTGTACGCGCCGTACTGCGCGCTGTTGGCGGCCATGCCGAGGATCTCGGTGGCGGCCAGGTTCGCCGAGATGAACGCGAGACCGGTGATCCAGGCCGGCAGCGACCGCCCGGACAGGAAGAAGTCGAGGCTGGTCCGCACCGACCGGCGGGCCGCGAAGCCGATGCCCAGGACGACGGCGAAGTAGATCGCGAGGATCGCGTAGTCCAGGCCGTTGGTGGGGAGCCGCAGCCCCGCCGCGAGGGATGTGGGTGATACAGGCGCATCTGTGGGGTTCTGCACCCGGTAATTCAACACTTTCGTTGTCGCACCTTGATTGATTGCAATGTTGACTGCCGTGGTGAGTTGTGTTTTGGTGTGTTCGGTTCTGTTTGATGGTTGGCTGGCTCGATCAATGGGAGTCCGCAGTGAAGAAGACCTCGACCCGGCTGGCCGACGGTCGCGAACTCATCTACTACGACCTGCGCGACGACACCGTGCGGGACGCGGTGGACCGCCGTCCGCTGGAGCGGACGCACACCACCTCCGAGATCCGCCGGGATCCGCTGCTCGGCGACCAGGTGGCCATCGCCTCGCACCGGCAGGGCCGCACCTACCACCCGCCGGCCGACCAGTGCCCGCTGTGCCCGACCGAGGGCGACCGGCTGAGCGAGATCCCGGACTCGTCGTACGACGTCGTCGTCTTCGAGAACCGTTTCCCCTCGCTGGCCGGTGACTCCGGGCGCTGTGAGGTGGTCTGCTTCACCTCGGACCACGACGCGTCCTTCGCGAGCCTCACCGAGGAGCAGGCGGCCCTGGTCCTGGACGCCTGGACCGACCGGACCTCGGAGCTCTCGCACCTCCCCTCCGTCGAGCAGGTGTTCTGCTTCGAGAACCGGGGCGAGGAGATCGGCGTGACGCTCGGTCACCCGCACGGCCAGATCTACGCCTACCCCTTCACCACCCCGCGCACCGCCCTGATGCTGCGCTCACTCGCCGCCCACAAGGAGGCCACCGGCGGGGAGAACCTCTTCGACGCCGTGCTCGCGCGTGAACTCGCCGGCGAGCGGGTCGTCCTTGAGAGTGAACACTGGGCCGCCTTCGTGCCCTACGCGGCACACTGGCCCTACGAGGTCCACCTGTACCCGAAGCGCCGCGTCCCCGACCTGCTCGGGCTCGACGAGGCGGCACGCTCAGAGTTCCCCCAGGTTTATCTGGAACTCTTGAGGCGCTTCGACCGTATCTTCGGTGAGGGTGAGCCTCCCACGCCCTACATCGCCGCCTGGCACCAGGCGCCGTTCGGGACGCTGGAGGAGTTCGAGGGTGTCACGCGCGACGACTTCGCGCTGCACCTGGAGCTTTTCACCATCCGCCGAACGTCCGGCAAGCTGAAGTTCCTCGCGGGTTCCGAGTCGGGCATGAGCGTGTTCATCAACGACGTGCCGCCGGAGCGCGCGGCCGAGCGACTGCGAGAGGTAGCGAGTTGATGAAGTACCTGGTGACGGGCGGGGCGGGTTACGTCGGCAGCGTGGTCGCCCAGCACCTGCTGGAGGCGGGCCACGAGGTCACCGTCCTCGACAACCTCTCCACGGGCTTTAGCGAGGGCGTCCCCGCGGGCGCCGCCTTCGTCGAGGGCGACATCCGCGACGCCGCCAAGTGGCTGGACTCCTCCTACGAGGCGGTGCTGCACTTCGCCGCGTTCTCCCAGGTCGGCGAGTCGGTCGTGAAGCCCGAGAAGTACTGGGACAACAACGTCGGCGGCACCATGGCGCTGCTCGCCGCGATGCGCGAGGCCGGCGTCCGCAAGCTCGTCTTCTCCTCCACGGCGGCCACCTACGGCGAGCCGGAGCAGGTCCCGATCGTCGAGACCGCCCCCACGCAGCCGACCAACCCGTACGGCGCCACCAAGCTCGCCGTCGACCACATGATCACCGGCGAGGCCGCCGCGCACGGCCTGGGCGCGGTCTCCCTGCGCTACTTCAACGTGGCCGGGGCGTACGGCGCGCAGGGCGAGCGGCACGACCCCGAGTCGCACCTGATCCCCCTGGTCCTCCAGGTCGCGCAGGGCCGCCGCGAGGCCATCTCGGTCTTCGGCGACGACTACCCGACGCCCGACGGCACCTGCGTGCGCGACTACATCCACGTCGCGGACCTGGCCGACGCCCACCTGCTGGCCCTGACGGCCGCGCAGCCCGGCGAGCACCTGATCTGCAACCTCGGCAACGGCGAGGGCTTCTCGGTCCGCGAGGTCATCGAGACGGTCCGGCAGGTCACCGGCCACCCGATCCCCGAGGTCGTGGCCCCCCGCCGGGGCGGCGACCCGGCGGTCCTGGTCGCCTCGGCGGCCGCCGCCCGCGAGAAGCTGGGCTGGAACCCGACCCGCGCGGACCTCGCGGGGATCGTCGCGGACGCCTGGGAGTTCGCGCAGACCATCAGCGCAGCGAGGGAGCAGTAGGTGGGGGCAGCACAGCAGGTCACGGACGCCTTCGAGGAGCTGTACGGAACGGCTCCCGACGGCGTCTGGGCGGCGCCGGGCCGGGTCAACCTGATCGGCGAGCACACCGACTACAACGACGGCTTCGTGATGCCCTTCGCGCTGCCGCACGTGGCGACGGCCGCCGTCGCCCGCCGCGGTGACGGCGTACTGCGGCTGCACTCCTCGGACGTCGAGGGCGGGGTCGTCGAGCTCTCCCTCGACGCCCTGGAACCCGGCACCGACCGGGAGTGGACGGCGTACCCGGCGGGCGTGGTCTGGGCGCTGCGCGAGGCCGGGCACCCGGTCACCGGCGCCGACGTCCACCTCGCCTCCACCGTGCCGACCGGCGCCGGGCTGTCCTCCTCCGCGGCCCTGGAGGTGGTCATCGCCCTCGCGCTCAACGACCTCTACGAACTGGGCCTGCAGCGCTGGCAGCTGGCCCGCCTGTGCCAGCGCGCGGAGAACGTCTACGTCGGGGCGCCGACCGGCATCATGGACCAGACCGCGTCCGCCTGCTGCGAGGCCGGACACGCCCTGTTCCTGGACACCCGCGACCTCTCGCAGAAGCAGATCCCCTTCGACCTCGCGGCCGAGGGCATGCGGCTGCTGGTCGTCGACACCCAGGTCAAGCACGCGCACAGCGGCGGCGAGTACGGCAAGCGCCGGGCCGGCTGCGAGAAGGGCGCGGCCCTGCTCGGCGTGGACGCGCTGCGGGACATCGCCTACGCCGACCTCGACGCGTCGCTGGAACGCCTCGGCGACGAGGCGGAGGTACGGCGCCTGGTCCGTCATGTCGTCACCGAGGACCACCGCGTCGAGCGCGTCGTCGCCCTTCTCGAAGCGGGCGACACCCGCGCCATCGGGCCGGTCCTCACCGAGGGCCATGCCTCGCTCCGCGACGACTTCCAGGTCTCCTGCCCCGAGCTGGACCTGGTCGTGGAGGCGGCGAACGCGGCCGGTGCGCTGGGCGCCCGGATGACCGGCGGCGGCTTCGGCGGCTCGGCGATCGTCCTCGCCGAGGCGGCCGACGTCGACACGATCACCAAGGCGGTCGAGGAGGCCTTCGCGGCGGCCGGTTTCACCGCCCCGCGGGTGTTCGAGGCGGTGCCGTCGGCGGGTGCGCGGCGGGACCGGGGCTGAGGCTCAGCCCAGCCGCTTCGTCAGCGTGTACTCCGTGGTCCCCGGCGGATAGTCGGGGATCACGCACACCACGTCGTACCCCTGCTTCCGGTAGAACTCCGGGGCCTGGAAGTCCCAGGTCTCCAGGCGGACGGCGGTGCAGGCGCGGTCCTCGCGGGCGATGCGCTCGGCCTCCGCGAGGAGCCGCCCGCCGAGGCCGGAGCCGCGGTGGCGGGCGTCCACCCAGAGGTAGGTGACGTGCAGCCAGGTCGTCCAGGTGTGCCCGACCAGACCGCCGGCCAGGCCGCCCGAACCCTCGTCCATCGCCCACAGGTGCAGCGGCAGCTCGCGTTCGGCCGGGGTGCCGCGCAGGGCGGCCAGGACCGGGGAGGCCTCGGTGTTGGTGGCCAGCAGCCGAGCGCGAAGCAGATCGCGTCGTTCCTTGTCGACTTCCGCCTCAATACGAAACATGCGGCACACCATAAACGCGTCGGCCGGGCAGTTCTGCAAATTGCCTTCCGCTCCCGGCGCCCGGCCGTACTCTGATGAGCAGTACCGGTGGGGGCCGGTGCTGATCAGGGGGCGAGACAAGTCGGATACGACGCCCGCGGTGGGGGTAGCAGTTCAGGCACGGCGGCGGCCGTGCGGCTCCGTCCTCCCGTGGGTGTCGTGTCCGCATGGTTCGTCGTTCTCCGGACCTTGGGGTATCCCCTGCTCGTGAAGAGCATTGGGGAAGGGGGTTTCGTGGTTCGCATCCGAGTTCTGGTCGTTGACGACCACCGCATCTTCGCCGAGTCCTTGGCCGCCGCACTGGCCGCCGAGCCCGACGTCGACGTGTCCGCGGCCGGCAGCGGTCCGGCCGCGCTGCGCTGCCTGGAGCGCGCGGTCGCCGAGGGCCGCCGCTACGACGTGCTGCTCGTCGACGCCGACCTGGGCGGTCAACTGCCGGGCGGCCGGGCGGCCGTGCCGGTGCAGGAGGCCAACGAGGAGGGGCTGGTCGACGGCATATCGCTGGTCGTCGGCGTCCGCTCGGCCCACCCGGCCGTGCGGGTCGTGGTGCTCGCCGAGAAGGACGACCCGCGGCGCGCGGCCCTGGCCCTCCAGGCCGGCGCCTCCGGCTGGGTCGCCAAGGACTGCTCGCTGTCCCGGCTGCTGAACGTCATCCGGGGGGTGCTGCGCGACGAGACGCATCTGCCGCCCGCACTGCTCACCGGGGTGCTGCGGGAGCTGACCGCCGCCCGCAAGCACCGCACCGAGAGCGAACGCCTGGTGGAGTCCCTCACCCCGAGGGAGCGGGAAGTGCTCCGGTGCATGGTGGCCGGCCTGGGGCGCAAGGCCGTCGCCGAGCGCCTCTTCCTCTCCCCGCACACCGTCCGCACCCATATGCAGAACGTCCTCGGCAAACTGGGCGTCCACTCCACCCTGGCGGCGGTCGCGCTGGCGCGGAGGGCCGGAGTGGGGCCGGTGGATCTGGGGCCCACCGGGCGCATCATGCCGGAGGAGAGCAGCAGCGCCTGAGCGGCGCACCAGGCCGTATGTCGATTGCGGCGCCGTCGTGGCTGGTCGCGCCCACGCGGCGGAGCCGCATATTGATACAGCCCCGCGCCCCTTCGGGGGCGCTGCCTAACCGGGGATGTTGTCGAACGGCGCCGTCAACTGCCGTAGCAGACCGGCGAGTTCGGTCCGCTGGGCGTGGGAGAGCTCGCCGAGGATGGCTCGCTCCTGGGCCAGCAGGCCGGCCAGGGCCTGGTCCGCGCGGTTCTGGCCCTCGGCGGTCAGGCGTACCAGCACGCCCCGCCGGTCGCTGGGGTCCGGCAGCCGTTCCACCAGGCCCTTCTGGGCCAGCCGGTCGATCCGGTTGGTCATGGTCCCCGACGTGACCAGGGTCTGGGTCAGCAGCTGCCCGGGGGAGAGCTGGTACGGCGTGCCCGCGCGCCTGAGCGCGGTCAGCACGTCGAACTCCCAGGGTTCCAGGCTGTGCTCGGCGAAGGCCAGCCGACGTGCCCGGTCCAGGTGCCGCGCCAGCCGGCTCACCCGGCTGAGCACCTCGAGCGGTTCCACGTCGAGGTCCGGGCGCTCCCGGCGCCACGCAGCGACCAGCCGATCGACCTCGTCCTCCATGGCGATCAGTGTAGTGGTTGTGTCGACATGAAGTCTCTTGATGTCGAGTCTCTTGACATCAAGATATCTCGGCGGGGAAAGTGGTGCGCATGACGACGCCCGCCTGGGACCCCGCCCAGTACCTCCGCCACGCCGGCCACCGCGCCCGCCCCTTCGGCGACCTCCTCGCCCGCGTCCCCGCCCTCCCCGGCGAACCCCCGGCCGTCGCCGACCTCGGCTGCGGCCCCGGCAACGTGACCGCCGTCCTCGCCGACCGCTGGCCCACCGCGCACATCACCGGCTACGACAACTCGACCGCGATGCTCGACAAGGCCCAGGCCGAACACGCCGGACCCACCCCGGGCGGCGGCCGCCTCGACTTCGCCCACGCCGACCTGCGCGGCTGGGCGCCCGAACGGCCGTACGACCTGATCGTGTCGAACGCGGCGCTCCAGTGGGTCCCCGGCCACCTCGACCGCTTCGCCGACTGGCTGGACGCGCTCGTCCCCGGCGGCAGCTTCGCCTTCCAGGTGCCGAACAACATCGACGCGCCGCTGCACGCCCTGATGCGCGAGCTCGCCGCCACGCCCCGCTGGAAGGCCCGGCTCGCCGACGTCCTGCGCCACGAGGACTCCGTCCACCCGCCCGCCGTCTACCTCGACCGGCTCGCCCGCCTCGGCTGCGCCACCGACGTCTGGGAGACCACCTACCTGCACGTCCTGGAGGGCGAGGACCCCGTCCTCGACTGGGTCAAGGGCACCGGGCTGCGCCCCGCCCTCACCGTCCTCGGCGACGATCCCGAGGCCCGGGACGCCTTCGTCGCCGAGTACCGCGACCTGCTGCGGGAGGCCTACCCGAGCGCCCCGTACGGCACCGTCCTGCCGTTCCGCCGGCTGTTCGCCGTCGCCCGCAGGGAGGGCTGATGCTCGCCGCCGTCGACCACGTCCAGCTCGCCGCCCCGCCCGGCTCGGAGGACGCGCTGCGGGCGTACTACGGGGACGTCCTCGGTATGACGGAGGTGCCCAAGCCGCCCGCGCTCGCGGCGCGCGGCGGCTGCTGGTTCGAGGCCGGTGCCGTCCGGCTGCACCTGGGCGTCGAGGAGGACTTCCGGCCGGCGAAGAAGGCCCACCCCGGCCTGCGGGTCACCGGCATCGACGCCTTCGCCGCCCGGCTGGCCGCCCATGGCGCCCCCGTCACCTGGGACGACGCCCTCCCCGGCCACCGCCGCTGCTACTCCGAGGACCCCGTCGGCAACCGACTGGAGTTCCTGGAGCCCGACAGGCCCTAGGTGTATTGATCACGAGCGTTGTTGACACTGGCCGGGCTTGATCACGGCGAAGACCTCCGGT
>NZ_BMML01000010.1 GCF_014645815.1 Streptomyces fuscichromogenes
GGTGGTGATCAACGTCTCGACGGCGACCCGGGAGGTGCGGTCCTCGCGCAGCAGCGCGTCGAGAATGGTGTCGCTGATCTGGTCAGCGATCTTGTCGGGGTGACCCTCGGTCACGGACTCCGAGGTGAACAGGCGACGGGACACAACGCTCCCTGGGGTTGCAGCGGCTGCTGGCTGATCATTGGCGGACGACACGGGGGCTGCACCCGGGCACCGTCCGAGAACAGTTTATCGGTCGCACTCGTCCGCCGGCCCACCTGTCTCGACACTCGGGAGTGCTGTGACCTGCGGCACGGGCATTCTGCCCAATGCCCGGCGGCCTTGGCCAGAGCCACCACGCCCTTATGTCGTACCCGGGAAAGTTGACATATGGCTGAAATAAGTTAACCCAAACGGGCCGCGACCAGATCCCAGACGGTGTCGGCGAGAGCCTCCTTCGGCCCGTGCGGCACAGGCGTCTCGCTGCCGTCGGCGCCGAGCACCAGGGCCTCGTTCTCCTCGGAACCGAACGTCTTCCGCTCCCCCACCTCGTTGACCACGAGCAGATCGCAGCCCTTGCGGGCCAGCTTGGTCCGGCCGTTGGCGAGGACGTCGTCGGTCTCCGCGGCGAAGCCGACGATCACCTGTCCGGACCGCGCCCGGTCGGCGGAGATCTCCGCGAGGATGTCCGGATTCCGCACCAGGACGATCGGCTCGGGTTCCTGGCCGTCCTTCTTCTTGATCTTCCCGGCCGCGTAGACGGCGGGGCGGAAGTCGGCGACGGCCGCCGCCATCACCACGGCGTCGGCGTCGGCGGCCGCCTTCAGCACCGCCTCGCGCAGCTGCACGGCCGTACCGACCGGGACGACGTCCACGCCGGCCGGGTCGGGCAGGCCGGTGGCGTTCGCGGCGACCAGCGTCACCCGGGCACCCCGGGCGGCGGCCGTGCGGGCGAGGGCGTAGCCCTGCTTGCCGGAGGAGCGGTTGCCGAGGAAGCGGACGGGGTCGAGGGGCTCGCGGGTGCCGCCGGCCGAGACGACGACATGACGGCCGGCCAGGTCCGGTTCCCGCACCCCTCGCGCGAGGACGCGGCGGCAGACCTCGAAGATCTCCGCCGGGTCGGGCAGCCGCCCCTTGCCGGTGTCGACGCCGGTGAGGCGGCCGACCGCCGGTTCGATCACGAGGGCACCGCGCCGGCGCAGCGTGGCCACGTTCTCCTGGGTGGCCGGGTGCTCCCACATCTCGGTGTGCATCGCGGGGGCGAAGACGACCGGACAGCGGGCCGTGAGGAGGGTGTTGGTGAGCAGGTCGTCGGCGAGGCCGTGGGCGGCCTTGGCGAGCATGTCGGCGGTGGCGGGGGCGACGACGACCAGGTCGGCGTGCTGGCCGATGCGGACGTGCGGGACCTCTTCGACGTGGTCCCAGACCTCGGTGGAGACGGGGTTGCCGGAGAGGGCGGACCAGGTGGCGGCGCCGACGAAGTGCAGCGCGGAGGCGGTGGGCACGACCCGCACGTCATGGCCCGACTCGCTGAACCTTCGCAGCAGCTCACAGGCCTTGTACGCGGCGATGCCGCCACTGACCCCCAGCACGACCTTCGGCTTGTCCACCGGGCCTCCACTCGTTGAATCGCCTCGTCGGATCGACGACTCCATCACACACCACAGGCCCGGCAGCGTGACTGCCGGGCCTGTGGATAAGTCAACCGCAATCTGAAGGTACTACTGCGCCGGGCCTTCGATGGCCTCGGAGGTCAGCAGACCCGCGTTGATCTCGCGCAGGGCGATGGAGAGCGGCTTCTCGTGGACGTGGGTGTCGACGAGCGGACCGACGTACTCGAGGAGGCCCTCGCCGAGCTGCGAGTAGTACGCGTTGATCTGGCGGGCACGCTTGGCCGCGTAGATCACGAGGCTGTACTTCGAGTCGGTGGCCTCGAGGAGCTCGTCGATCGGAGGGTTGATGATGCCCTCGGGCGCGGTGATGGAAGAGGACACGCTCTGCCTTCCGATGGATGGGAAAGATTCAGTCTGAATGATCAGCAACGATCACACAACGTCCATCAAGGCTAGCAGCTCGCGCGCCACGTCCTCGACGGAGGTGTTGACCAGTGTCTCGTCGAACTCCGGCTCGGCCGCGAGTTCGATCTTGGCCGCGTCCAGCCGCCGCTCGATCACCTCGGGCGCCTCGGTGCCGCGTCCGGTGAGCCTGCGCACCAGCTCCTCCCAGGAGGGCGGGGCCAGGAACACCAGCCGGCCCTCCGGCATGGTCTCGCGGACCTGCCGGGCACCCTGGAGGTCGATCTCCAGCAGGACCGGCACACCGGCTTCGAGGTGCTCCAGCACGGCGGCGCGCGGGGTGCCGTAGCGGTTGCCGGCGAATTCGGCCCACTCCAGGAGCTCGCCGTTGGCGATCAGCTTGTCCATCTCCTCGTCGGAGACGAAGAAGTAGTGGACGCCGTGCTTCTCGCCCGGCCGGGGCCTGCGGGTGGTCGCCGACACCGAGAGCCAGACCTCGGGGTGTTCTTTGCGCATATGAGCGACGACCGTGCTCTTGCCGACCCCGGAGGGGCCGGAGAGCACGGTCAGCCGCGGACGTACGTCCGGGGGCTCGGGGGTCGTCCCCCGGAATGTTGCAGCCATGCAGCGATTATTCCAGCAATCGCAGGCTGCCCGGGACGGCTGTCCCGGACGGCCCGATGATCAGGAGCCGGTGCTGCCGAACTCGCGCTCCAGGGAGGCGATCTGGTTGGACCCGAGGCCACGGACTCGACGGCTCTCGGAGATCCCGAGACGCTCCATGATCTGCTTGGCGCGGACCTTGCCCACGCCCGGCAGGGACTCGAGCAGGGCGGAGACCTTCATCTTGCCGATGACGTCGTTCTCCTGGCCCTGCTTGATGACCTCGTGAAGAGAGGCGCCGGAGTGCTTGAGTCGATTCTTGACCTCGGCCCGCTCCCGGCGAGCCGCGGCGGCCTTTTCGAGCGCGGCTGCGCGCTGTTCAGGGGTAAGGGGCGGAAGAGCCACGCCTACGTCACCTCGGATGTCGAACTGTCGGATACGGACCGGTGAGGAACCTAGTCGCCCCACACCTGGGGAGCTACGAGCAACACGCTTGCCCGTTGACTCTGCTCGGAGACTAGCGGGCAAGTCCGCCGGAGTCAGCGAGAACAGCGGAAAAGTCCTGGTCAGCCTCCGTGAGGACAGACATTTCAGACATACTGCCCGGGATTTGAGGATGTATTCACGTTCGGGCAGACCCCGAAGTGCCCGTCGCGGCGCGCCGCGCAGTCCTCACCGACCTGCGACGACGTCCCGGATCTCACCCGCGAACCGGTCCGCGGCCGCCCGCAGGGCCCCGACATCGGGACCGTGACGCAAAACACCTCGGCTCACGTTTGGAACCACGTTGCGCACCGCGGCCCCGAAGACCGTGGGGAGATCGGCCGCCGTCGCCCCCTGCGCACCCACGCCCGGCGCGAGGATCGGGCCGTTGATGTCGAGGTCGTACGACGACAGGTCGCCGACCGTGGCACCGACGACGGCGCCGAAGGAACCCAGCGGCTCCTCCCCCGCGTTCTCGGCGGCCAGGTGCGCCAGTACGGTGGCACCGACCGTCCGGCCGTCGGCGCGCACCGCGTGCTGTACCTCGGGACCCTCCGGATTGGAGGTGAGCGCCAGCACGAACAGGCCGGCCCCGGTCTCCCGGGCCAGCGCGACGGCCGGGCTGAGCGAGCCGTAGCCGAGGTACGGCGAGACGGTCAGGGCGTCCGAGAACAGCGGGGCGTCCTTGCGCAGATAGGCCTCCGCGTACCCGGCCATGGTCGAGCCGATGTCGCCGCGCTTGGCGTCCATCACGACCAGCGCCCCGGCCGCCCGCGCCTCCTCGACCACCCGCTCCAGCACGGCGACCCCGCGCGCCCCGAACCGCTCGAAGAACGCGCTCTGCGGCTTCATCACGGCGACCCGGTCGGCCACCGCCTCGACGACGGTACGGCTGAACCGCTCCAGGCCCACCACGTCGTCGTTCAGACCCCACTCGGAGAGCAGGGAGGCGTGCGGGTCGATACCGACGCACAGCGGACCGCGCTCGTCCATCACGCGGCGCAGCCGCGCGCCGAAGGGCTCCAAGGGGCTCATACGGTCTTCCTCACGTCGGCGCCGACCGCGTCGGCGAGGGTGGCGTACGGGCTGGTGCGCAGGCGCGCCGCGAGGCCCTTGTGGAGGGCGCGAGCGTAGAACGGCCCCTCGTAGACGAAGGCGCTGTAGCCCTGGACCAGCGTGGCACCGGCCAGGATGCGCTGCCAGGCGTCCTCGGCGTTCTCGATGCCGCCGACGCCCACCAGGGTGATCCGGTCGCCCACGCGCGCGTACAGCCGCCGCAGCACCTCCAGGGAGCGCGCCTTGAGCGGCGCCCCGGAGAGCCCGCCGGTCTCCTGCACCAGCGCGGGATCGGAGCGCAGCCCCAACTCGTCCCGCGCGATGGTGGTGTTGGTCGCGATGATCCCGTCCAGACCCAGCTCCACGGCCAGGTCGGCGACGGCGTCGACGTCCTCGTCGGCGAGGTCCGGCGCGATCTTCACCAGCAGCGGCACCCGGCGGTTCGCCGCCACCCGGTCGGCGGCCTCGCGCACGGCCGTCAGCAGCGGCCGCAGCTGGTCGACCGCCTGGAGGCTGCGCAGGCCCGGCGTGTTCGGGGACGACACGTTCACGACCAGGTAGTCGGCGTACGGCGCGAGCCGCTCGGCGGACTTCACGTAGTCGCCGACGGCCTCGGCCTCCGGTACGACCTTGGTCTTGCCGATGTTCACGCCCACGACGGTCCTGAAGACGGCCTCCCGGGTCGCCAGCCGCGCGGCGACGGCCAGCGAACCGTCGTTGTTGAAGCCCATGCGGTTGATCAGCGCCCGGTCCGCGACGAGCCGGAACATCCGCTTCCTGGGGTTGCCGGGCTGCGCCTCCCCGGTGACCGTGCCGATCTCGACGTGGTCGAAGCCGAGCATGGACATCCCGTCGATCGCGACGGCGTTCTTGTCGAAGCCGGCGGCCAGCCCGAAGGGCCCGTGCATCCGCAGCCCGAAGGCCTCGGTGCGCAGCTCCTTGTAGCGGGGCGCGAGCGCGGCCGCGACGAAGGTGCGCAGCACGGGAATGCGGGCGGCGAGCCGGATCCACCGGAAGGCGAGATGGTGAGCGGCCTCGGGATCCATCCGCCGGAAGACGAGCTGGAAAAAGATCTTGTACATCGGTGTCCTCACACGAAGGGGGGACGCCGTTTCCGGAGTCCCCCCTCAGCCGAGCGCCCTCAAGGGGCGCGGGGAACTGCGCGACCGGCCCCCACCGGCCCGCAGCCGAACCACGGCCTGTCAGTCCCGCGCGGCCGTCAACCTCTCCGCATGCTCCTGCAGCGACCGCACCCCCACGCCGCCGTGATTCAGCGCGTCGATCCCCTGCACGGCCGCCGCCAGCGCCTGCACGGTCGTCAGGCACGGCACCGACCGGGCCACCGCGGCCGTCCGGATCTCGTACCCGTCCAGGCGACCCCCGGTGCCGTACGGCGTGTTGACGATGAGGTCCACCTCGCCGTCGTGGACGAGCTGCACGATCGTCTTCTCGCCGTTGGGGCCGACCCCCTCCGACTGCTTGCGGACGACGGTCGCGTTGATGCCGTTGCGCTTGAGCACCTCGGCCGTGCCCGAGGTGGCCAGCAGCTCGAAGCCGTGGGCGACCAGCTCGCGGGCCGGGAAGATCATGGAGCGCTTGTCGCGGTTGGCGACGGAGATGAACGCGCGGCCCTTGGTGGGCAGCGGCCCGTACGCCCCGGCCTGCGACTTGGCGTACGCCGTGCCGAAGACGGAGTCGATGCCCATGACCTCGCCGGTGGAGCGCATCTCCGGGCCGAGGACGGTGTCCACCCCGCGCCCCTGGATGTCGCGGAACCGCGACCACGGCATGACCGCCTCCTTGACGGAGATCGGCGCGTCGAAGGGCAGCTCGCCGCCGTCACCGTGGGCCGGCAGCAGCCCCTCGGCACGCAGCTCGGCGACGGTCGCGCCCAGCGAGATCCGGGCGGCGGCCTTGGCCAGCGGTACCGCGGTCGCCTTCGAGGTGAAGGGGACCGTACGGGACGCGCGCGGGTTGGCTTCGAGGACGTAGAGGATGTCCCCGGCCATGGCGAACTGGATGTTGATCAGGCCGCGGACGCCGACGCCCTTCGCGATGGCCTCGGTCGAGGCCCGCAGCCGCTTGATGTCGAAGCCGCCCAGCGTGATCGGGGGCAGGGCGCAGGCCGAGTCGCCGGAGTGGATACCGGCTTCCTCGATGTGCTCCATGACCCCGCCGAGGTACAGCTCCTGGCCGTCGTACAACGCGTCGACGTCGATCTCGATCGCGTCGTCCAGGAACCGGTCGACGAGCACCGGCCGGGAGGGGCTGATCTCGGTCGACTCGGCGATGTAGGTGGCGAGGCGCGACTCCTCGTAGACGATCTCCATGCCACGCCCGCCGAGCACGTACGACGGCCGGACGAGCACCGGGTAGCCGATCTCGTCGGCGATGGCCTTGGCCTCGGCGAAGGTGGTCGCGGTGCCGTGCTTGGGGGCCGGCAGGCCCGCCTCGGCGAGGACCCGTCCGAAGGCACCCCGGTCCTCGGCCGCGTGGATGGCTTCCGGGGAGGTGCCGACGATCGGTACGCCGTTGTCCTTCAGCGCCTGGGACAGGCCCAGCGGGGTCTGGCCGCCCAGCTGGACCACCACACCGGCGACCGGACCAGCCTGCTGTTCGGCGTGCACGATCTCCAGCACGTCCTCCAGCGTCAGCGGCTCGAAGTACAGCCGGTCGGAGGTGTCGTAGTCGGTGGAGACGGTCTCCGGGTTGCAGTTGACCATCACCGTCTCGTAGCCCGCGTCGCTCAGCGCGAAGGACGCGTGCACGCACGAGTAGTCGAACTCGATGCCCTGGCCGATGCGGTTGGGACCGGAGCCCAGGATGATGACGGCCGGCTTCTCGCGCGGCGCGACCTCGGTCTCCTCGTCGTAGGAGGAGTAGAAGTACGGCGTCTTCGCGGCGAACTCGGCGGCGCAGGTGTCGACCGTCTTGTAGATCGGGCGTACGCCGAGCGCGTGCCGGACCTCGCGGACGACGTCCTCGCGCAGCCCGCGGATCTCGCCGATCTGCTGGTCGGAGAAGCCGTGCCGCTTGGCGTCGGCGAGCAGCTCAGCGCTCAGCTCCGGCGCCTCGGCCAGCTCGTCCGCGATCTCCTTGATCAGGAAGAGCTGGTCCACGAACCACGGGTCGATCTTCGTGTACTCGAAGACCTCCTCGGGCGTGGCGCCCGCGCGGATGGCCTGCATGACGGTGTTGATCCGGCCGTCGGTGGGCCGTACCGACTCGCGCAGCAGGTCGTCCTTGTCGCCGGGCTCGCCGACGAAGGTGAACTGGCTGCCCTTCTTCTCCAGCGAACGCAGCGCCTTCTGGAAGGCCTCGGGGAAGTTCCGGCCGATCGCCATCGCCTCACCGACCGACTTCATGGTGGTGGTCAGCGTGGAGTCGGCCTGCGGGAACTTCTCGAACGCGAAGCGCGGGGCCTTGACGACCACGTAGTCGAGCGTGGGCTCGAAGGAGGCCGGGGTCTCCTGCGTGATGTCGTTGGGGATTTCATCCAGGGTGTAACCGACGGCAAGCTTCGCCGCGATCTTCGCGATCGGGAATCCG
The DNA here is from genome assembly GCF_014645815.1 of Streptomyces fuscichromogenes. Classification (GTDB taxonomy): domain Bacteria; phylum Actinomycetota; class Actinomycetes; order Streptomycetales; family Streptomycetaceae; genus Streptomyces; species Streptomyces fuscichromogenes. Next base: position 7,686 of record NZ_BMML01000010.1, read on the forward strand.
GTCGCCTTGGAGGCGAGCGCCGAGGACCGCGACACGCGCGGGTTCATCTCGATGACGATGACCCGGCCGTCCTCGGGGTTGACCGCGAACTGGATGTTGCAGCCACCCGTGTCCACGCCGACCTCGCGGATCACTGCGATGCCGATGTCGCGGAGGATCTGGTACTCGCGGTCGGTCAGCGTCATCGCGGGCGCCACCGTGATCGAGTCGCCGGTGTGCACGCCCATGGGGTCGAAGTTCTCGATGGAGCAGACGACCACGACGTTGTCGTGCTTGTCGCGCATCAGCTCCAGCTCGTACTCCTTCCAGCCCAGGATGGACTCCTCCAGGAGCACCTCGGTGGTCGGGGAGAGCGTGAGGCCCTGACCGGCGATCCGGCGCAGCTCCTCCTCGTCGTGCGCGAAGCCGGAGCCGGCGCCGCCCATGGTGAAGGAGGGGCGGACCACGACCGGGTAGCCGCCGCCGAGCTCCTCGACGCCCGCGATGACCTCGTCCATGGTGTGGCAGATGACGGAGCGCGCGGACTCGCCGTGGCCGATCTTGCGGCGGACCTCCTCCACGACGTCCTTGAAGAGGTCGCGGTCCTCGCCCTTGTTGATGGCCTCGACGTTGGCGCCGATCAGCTCGACGCCGTACTTGGCGAGGACGCCGTTCTTGTCGAGCGAGATCGCGGTGTTCAGGGCCGTCTGGCCGCCCAGGGTGGGCAGCAGGGCGTCGGGACGCTCCTTGGCGATGATCTTCTCGACGAACTCGGGGGTGATCGGCTCGACGTACGTGGCGTCGGCGATCTCCGGGTCGGTCATGATCGTCGCCGGGTTGGAGTTGACGAGGACGACCCTGAGGCCCTCGGCGCGCAGCACGCGGCAGGCCTGGGTGCCGGAGTAGTCGAACTCGGCGGCCTGGCCGATGACGATCGGGCCGGAGCCGATGACCAGGACGGACTGGATATCGGTGCGCTTAGGCACGCTGGCCCTCCATCAGGGAAACGAAGCGGTCGAACAGGTAGGCGGCGTCGTGCGGGCCCGCTGCCGCTTCGGGGTGGTACTGGACGGAGAAGGCAGGCTGGTCGAGCAGCTGCAGCCCCTCCACGACGTCGTCGTTGAGGCAGACGTGCGAGACCTCGGCGCGGCCGAACCTCGTCTCGCTGACCTGGTCGAGCGGCGCGTCCACGGCGAAGCCGTGGTTGTGCGCGGTGACCTCGACCTTGCCGGTCGTACGGTCCTGGACCGGCTGGTTGATGCCCCGGTGGCCGTACTTCAGCTTGTAGGTGCCGAAGCCGAGCGCGCGGCCGAGGATCTGGTTGCCGAAGCAGATGCCGAAGAGCGGGGTCCTCCGCGCCAGGACTGCGGTCATCAGGGCCACCGGGCCGTCGGCCGTGGCCGGGTCGCCGGGGCCGTTGGAGAAGAACACGCCGTCCGGGGAGACGGCGTACACGTCGTCCTCGGTGGCGGTCGCGGGCAGCACGTGCACCTCGATGCCGCGCTCGGCCATGCGCTGCGGGGTCATGCCCTTGATGCCGAGGTCTATGGCGGCGACGGTGAACCGCTTCTCCCCGACCGCCGGGACGACGTACGCCTCCTTGGTCGCGACCTCCTCGTAGAGCGAGGCGCCCTTCATGTGCGGCTGGGCCTGCACGCGCGCGAGGAGTTCGGCGTCGGTGGCGATCGCCTCGCCGGAGAACACGCCGGCGCGCATCGAGCCGCGCTCGCGCAGGTGCCGGGTGAGGGCGCGGGTGTCGATCCCGGAGATGCCGACCACGCCCTGCGCCACCAGTTCCGCGTCGAGCGAACGCTTGGCGCGCCAGTTGGAGGGCACGCGCGAGGGGTCGCGCACGACGTAGCCGGAGACCCAGATGCGGCTGGACTCGTCGTCCTCGTCGTTCCACCCCGTGTTGCCGATCTGGGGGGCGGTGGCGACCACGATCTGGCGGTCGTACGACGGGTCGGTCAGGGTCTCCTGGTAGCCGGTCATGCCGGTGGAGAACACGGCCTCGCCGAAGGTCTCCCCCACGGCCCCGTAGGCGCGGCCGCGGAAGATCCGGCCGTCCTCCAGGACGAGTACGGCGGGAACCCTGGTGGCTCCCCTGGTGGAGGTCGTCATCGTTCGGCGCCTTCCGTGCTGGGTGTCTTGATCATGGAGTTGATGGCCTCGACCCATTCGGTCTGCTCGGCCGCGTGGTCCGAGCGGAATCCGGAGTCGATCAGCCGGTCGCCGTGCTGCCAGGTCACCACGAGGAGTCCGCCCTCGGTGAGGACCTTGCCCGCGATGCCCTTGCCGAGCAGGGCCTCGCGGAGCGCGTCGGCGGGGATGAAGAAGTCGGTCGCGCCGGGACGTACGACGTCCAGGCCCGCGTCGGTCAGGGTGAGCTCGGCCCGGCTGCGGGAGCCGAGGCCGCGTGCCACGATGCGGTCCAGCCACTGCCCGGCGGTGGTGGAGCCGTGGTAGCGGCCGCTCATCGTCAGTTTCGCCTCGCCGGGGTCGTCCGGCGCGGTGGGGAGCTCGGGCAGGTCGCCCTGGAGGGTGCCGCGCCACTTCCAGCCCTCGCGCATCAGCCAGTAGACGAGCGCGACGAAGAGGGCGAGGCCGACGAGCCAGCCGACGCGGGCGGACCAGTCGGTGACCGCGGCCGACTTCTTCTCGTCGGCCAGCAGGATCAGAGGTGTCACGTCAGCTTCCCGTCCACGAGCGTCGCCTTGCCCCGCAGCCACGTGTGGGTGACACGGCCCGGCAGCTCGCGTCCCTCGTACGGGGTGTTGCGGCTGCGCGAGGCGAAGCCCGCGGGGTCCACCTGGCCACGGTATTCGGTGTCGACGAGCGTGAGGTTGGCGGGCTCACCTGCCGAGACGGGACGGCCATGACCGGCGGCCCGGCCGATCCGCGCCGGCTTCACGGACATCCGGTCCGCGACTCCGGCCCAGGTCAGCAGGCCCGTGTCCACCATGGTCTCCTGGACCACCGACAGCGCGGTCTCCAGGCCCACCATCCCCATGGCGGCCGCGGCCCACTCGCAGTCCTTGTCCTCGTGCGGGTGCGGGGCGTGGTCGGTGGCGACGATGTCGATGGTGCCGTCGGCGAGTGCCTCGCGCAGCGCCAGCACGTCCCGCTCGGTGCGCAGCGGCGGGTTGACCTTGTAGACCGGGTTGTACGACCGCACCAGCTCGTCGGTGAGGAGCAGGTGGTGCGGGGTGACCTCGGCGGTGACGTCGATGCCCCGGGACTTGGCCCAGCGCACGATCTCGACGGAGCCGGCGGTGGAGAGGTGGCAGATGTGGACGCGGGAGCCGACGTGCTCGGCGAGCAGGACGTCCCGGGCGATGACCGACTCCTCGGCGACCGCGGGCCAGCCCCCGAGCCCCAGCTCCGCCGAGACGACGCCCTCGTTCATCTGGGCGCCCTCGGTCAGCCGGGGCTCCTGGGCGTGCTGGGCGACGACCCCGCCGAAGGCCTTCACGTACTCCAGCGCGCGGCGCATGATCACGGCGTCGTCGACGCACTTGCCGTCGTCGGAGAAGACGGTGACCCCGGCGGCCGACTCGTGCATGGCGCCCAGCTCGGCGAGCTTCCTGCCCTCCAGGCCGACGGTGACCGCGCCGATGGGCTGGACGTCGCAGTAGCCGTGCTCCTGGCCGAGCCGGTAGACCTGCTCGACGACGCCGGCGGTGTCGGCGACCGGGAAGGTGTTGGCCATGGCGAAGACGGCCGTGTAGCCGCCGCTCGCGGCCGCGCGGGTGCCGGTGAGGACGGTCTCGGAGTCCTCGCGGCCGGGCTCGCGCAGATGTGTGTGCAGGTCCACGAGGCCCGGCAGCAGCACCTTGCCGCCGGCCTCGACGACCTCGGCCCCGTCGGCGGACAGACCGGAGCCGACCGCCTCGATGGTCTCGCCGTCGATCAGGACGTCCTGCGGCTCGCCGCCGAGCACCCTCGCACCACGGATCAGGATCTTGCTCATGGGTCTTACTTCTCCTCGGTGGTGCGGGCGTGGCTGACGGCGGGTTCGTTGCCGCCGAGCAGGAGGTACAGAACGGCCATCCGGATGGAGACTCCGTTTGCGACCTGCTCGACGACGGTGCAGCGCTCGGAGTCGGCGACCTCGGCGGTGATCTCCATGCCGCGGACCATCGGGCCGGGGTGCATCACGATGGCGTGCTCGGGCATCTTCGCCATGCGCTCGCCGTCGAGGCCGTAGCGCCGCGAGTACTCACGCTCGGTCGGGAAGAACGCCGCGTTCATGCGCTCGCGCTGCACGCGGAGCATCATCACCGCGTCGGACTTGGGCAGTACCGCGTCGAGGTCGTAGGACACCTCGCAGGGCCACCGCTCGACGCCGACCGGCACCAGGGTGGGCGGGGCGACCAGGGTGACCTCGGCGCCGAGGGTGTGCAGCAGGTCGACGTTGGATCGGGCGACGCGGCTGTGCAGGACGTCGCCGACGATCGTGATGCGCTTGCCGGCCAGGTCCTGCCCTATCCCGGCGTCGCGGCCGACCAGGCGGCGGCGCATGGTGAAGGCGTCCAGGAGGGCCTGGGTGGGGTGCTGGTGGGTGCCGTCGCCGGCGTTGATGACGGCCGCGTCGATCCAGCCGGAGTTGGCGAGGCGGTAGGGGGCTCCGGAGGCGCCGTGCCGGATGACGACGGCGTCCACGCCCATCGCCTCCAGGGTCTGGGCGGTGTCCTTCAGGGACTCGCCCTTGGAGACGCTGGACCCCTTGGCGGTGAAGTTGATGACGTCGGCGGAGAGGCGCTTCTCGGCGGCTTCGAAGGAGATCCGGGTCCGGGTCGAGTCCTCGAAGAAGAGGTTGACGACGGTGCGGCCGCGCAGGGTCGGCAGCTTCTTGATCGGCCGGTCGGCGACCCGGGCCATCTCCTCGGCGGTGTCGAGGATCAGGACGGCGTCGTCGCGGGTGAGGTCGGCGGCCGAGATGAGATGACGCTGCATCTGTCAGGCTCCGTAAGGCAGTTCACATATCGGGAGATTGCGGGCAGGCATGGGCGCACCGGGGTGGTGCGGCCCCTCGGCCTGCTACGAGGTCGGCTTCACGCCGAGCAGCACGGTGTCGCGACCGTCCTCCTCGGCGAGCAGGACCTTGACCGTCTCCCGCAACGACGTGGGGAGGTTCTTGCCGACGTAGTCGGCGCGGATGGGCAGTTCGCGGTGGCCGCGGTCGACGAGCACCGCGAGCTGGACCGCGCGGGGCCGCCCGATGTCGTTCAGGGCGTCGAGGGCGGCGCGGATGGTGCGGCCGGAGAAGAGCACGTCGTCGACGAGGACGACCAGTCTGCCGTCGATGCCGTCACCGGGGATCTCGGTGCGGGCCAGCGCCCGCGGCGGGTGCATGCGCAGGTCGTCGCGGTACATGGTGATGTCGAGCGAACCGACGGGCGTCTTGCGGTCGGTGATCTCCGCCAGCTTGGCGGCGAGCCGCTGGGCGAGGAAGACACCGCGGGTCGGGATGCCGAGGAGGACCACGTCGTCGGCGCCCTTGGCGCGCTCGACGATCTCGTGGGCGATGCGGGTCAGCACCCGCGCGATGTCGGGGCCTTCGAGAACGGGCCGGGCATCGGAAGCCTGCACCGCGGTGTCGGGCTTTTCCTGCTGGTTCTGCTTGTCCATACGAAACGGACCCCCTTCTCCGCCTCACGGGACGGACTTTAAAGGACGTCGGATTTGCGCCATCAACGGTAGCAGGTGGCGAAGAGGCCCCTGATCACCCCCCTGGCGTAATCGGTCATCGTCACCACGGAAGAGTCGGTGCGGACCATTCGGCTTGACGCAGCAGAGTAACGCTGCGTAACCTCACAGTGAGTTACCAGCCGCGCGGCAGGACCAAGGCCGGCCGCGTCGACACAGTGTCCGGGGAGCTATATGTCCAGCGAATACGCCAAACAGCTCGGGGCCAAGCTCCGGGCCATCCGCACCCAGCAGGGCCTTTCCCTCCACGGTGTCGAGGAGAAGTCCCAGGGTCGCTGGAAGGCCGTGGTGGTCGGTTCGTACGAGCGCGGCGACCGTGCCGTGACCGTACAGCGCCTTGCAGAGTTGGCGGATTTCTACGGGGTTCCGGTGCAGGAGCTGCTGCCGGGCACGACCCCGGGCGGTGCCGCCGAGCCCCCGCCGAAGCTGGTCCTCGACCTGGAGCGGCTGGCCACCGTGCCGGCCGAGAAGGCGGGCCCGCTGCAGCGCTACGCGGCGACCATCCAGTCCCAGCGCGGTGACTACAACGGCAAGGTGCTGTCGATCCGCCAGGACGACCTGCGCACACTGGCCGTCATCTACGACCAGTCCCCCTCGGTCCTGACCGAGCAGCTGATCAGCTGGGGCGTCCTGGACGCGGACGCCCGCCGTGCGGTGGCCACCCACGAAGAGGCCTGAGCCCTGCAACGACTGAGCAGAAACGTGCCGCCGGGGTGGCCGGAACTTGACGGTTCCGGCCACCCCTGCGGTTTTCCGGCGCTCACGTCCTGAGCGGCGTGTCCGCCACCCCCAAGGGGCGCGGGGAAGCGCGACAAGCCCCACACGGCCCGCAGCCGCCCTACAGCCGCACCACCCCACCCATTGGGCACACGAACGCCGGAGGGCCCGCAGCGAGGCACGCTGCGGGCCCTCCGGGCGTTCTGTCGGCTCACGCCTCCCGGCGCAGCGACGGCTTCAACTCCTTCAGACGCCCAAGGAGCCCGTTCACGAACGAGGGCGACTCGTCCGTCGAGAACTCCTTGGCGAGCTGCACCATCTCATCGAGGACGACGGCGTCCGGCGTCTCGTCGACCCAGATCAGCTCGTACGCGCCCAGACGCAGGATGTTGCGGTCGACGACCGGCATCCGGTCCAGCGTCCAGCCCACCGCGTACTGGGCGATCAGCTCGTCGATCCGCTTCGCGTGCACGGCGTAGCCCTCGACCAGCTGCATGGTGTACTCGCTCACCGGCGGCTGCCGGGTGTCGTCCCGGGACAGCCGGATCCAGTCCGCGAGCACGGTCAGGACATCGGCCCCGCGCTGGTCGCCCTCGAAGAGGATCTGGAAGGCACGCTTGCGGGCCGTGTTGCGGGCAGCCACGGTTAGCTGTTCACCCGGCCGAGGTAGTCGCTCGTGCGGGTGTCGACCTTGATCTTCTCACCGGTGGTGATGAAGAGCGGGACCTGGATCTGGTGGCCGGTCTCCAGGGTGGCCGGCTTGGTGCCACCGGTGGAGCGGTCGCCCTGGACACCGGGCTCGGTCTCGGCGATGACCAGCTCGACGGCGGCCGGCAGCTCGACGAAGAGCACCTCGCCCTCGTGCTGCGCGACGGTGGCGGTGAAGCCCTCGATCAGGAAGTTCGCGGCGTCGCCGACGGCCTTCCGGTCGATGTGCAGCTGGTCGTAGGTCTCCATGTCCATGAAGACGAAGTACTCGCCGTCCATGTACGAGAACTGCATGTCGCGCTTGTCGACAGTGGCCGTCTCGACCTTGACGCCGGCGTTGAAGGTCTTGTCGACCACCTTGCCGGACAGCACGTTCTTGAGCTTGGTGCGCACGAATGCGGGGCCCTTGCCGGGCTTGACGTGCTGGAACTCGACGACGGACCAGAGCTGGCCGCCTTCGAGCTTGAGCACCAGGCCGTTCTTGAGGTCGTTCGTGGAAGCCACGGTTGCGGAATCTCCTGGACTGACGTGGACGACCCCGGGGCACGCACTTTGCCTAGAGTGCGAGCAGCTCCTTGGTCGTGATGGTGAGTAGCTCGGGTCCGCCGTCCGCCTCGGGGCGCACGACGAGCGTGTCATCGATCCGGACGCCGCCCCGGCCCGGGAGGTGGACCCCCGGTTCGACGGTGACCGGCACGCAAGCGTCCAGTTTACCCATGGCTGAAGGGGCGAGCTGCGGGTCCTCGTCGATTTCGAGTCCGACACCGTGTCCGGTGAGGGGCTGGAGGCCTTCCGCATAGCCCGCGGAGTCCAGTACCTGGCGGGCGGCGCGGTCGACGTCGCGGTAGGCGGCGCCGGGTACCAGGCTCTCCCGGCCGGCCCGCTGGGCGGCGAAGACGAGGTCGTAGAGCTCGATCTGCCAGTCGGCGGGCGAGGTGCCGATGACGAAGGTACGGCCGATCTCGCAGCGGTAGCCGCGGTAGGTGGCGCCGAGGCAGACGGAGAGGAAGTCGCCCTCCTCGACCCTGCGGTCGGTGGGGCGGTGGCCGCGGCGGCCGGAGTTCGGGCCGGTCGCCACGGAGGTGGGGAAGGCCGGGCCGTCGGCACCGTGGTCGACCAGGCGGCGCTCCAGTTCCAGGGCGAGGTGGCGTTCGGTACGGCCGACGAGGATCGACTCCAGCAGCTCGCCGAGGGCCTGGTCGGCGATCTCGGCGCCGATGCGGAGGCAGGAGATCTCCTCCTCGTCCTTGACGACCCTGAGCTGCTCGACGGCGCTGCCCAGGTCGGCCAGGCGGAGGCCGGGGGCGACTGAGGCGAGGGCGCGGTGCCGGGCCACGGTGAGGTGGTGCTCCTCGACGGCGAGGGCGTCGGTGTCCTGGGCGGCGGCGAGGTCGGCGGCGGCCACGGCGGGGTCACCGCCGGGGCCCTTGAGGAGGTGCGGCCGCAGGGACTCGTCGGGGCGGGCCTCGGTGGGGCGGTCGTCGGGCGGGCCGGGGCAGACGAGGAGATCCTCGCGCTTGCCGAGGAGCAGGACGGAGCCGGTGGGGGCGGCGCCGGCGAGGTATCGCACGTTGGCCGGGTGCGAGATGACGGCGGACTGGCTGCCGGCCGCGTGGCAGCGTTCCCTCAGCCTGGTTCGGCGGGCCGCGTACACGTCTGACATGAGTCGAGCGTAGGAGGGGTGGGCGTTTTGTGCCGGTTGGAGGGGGCCGAGTGGGGTGGCGGGGCGCCGTTGTCGGGTGCGGGACCGTGGGTTTTCTGCGCAGTTCCCCGCGCCCCTAGGGGGGAGATCGGCCGGCCTTCGGGTGCGGGGCGATGGGGGTTACTCGCGTAGTTCCCCGCGCCCCTCGGGGGAGACCGGCCGGCCTTCGGGTGCGGGGTGGTGGGGGGATGCTCGCGCAGTTCCCCGCGCTCCTAGGGGAGAGACCGGCTGGCCGTCAGCTGTAGGGCGGTCTACCAGTTCGGGGGGCTGGCTATCGCTCTGGCGAGGACGTCGTCGAGGACTCGGGCTGTGGTGGGGACGTCCAGTTGGGAGTTGTCGACGATCGGGAGGCCCGAGCCGTACCAGCCCGCCATGCGGCCGTGGATGCGGGCCACCTCCTCGTCGGTGAGACGGCGGTTGCCGGTGCGTTCCGCGTTGCGCTCCAGGACGATGTCGAGGCCGGGGAGGAGGACGACGGGGAGCAGGCCGGGGCCGACGTGCCGCTTCCAGCCGCCGAGGCCGACGACCGGGCGGTCCGGGAAGACCGCGTCGTCGAGGATGCACGAGATGCCGTTGGCCAGGAAGTTGCGCGCGGCGAAGCCGCAGGTGCGGCGGGCCAGGCGGTACTGGGCCTCGGAGTGGTCGTTCCAGCCGGACTGGGGGTCGGCGAAGCCCGAGCGGACCCACTCGCGGACGTCGTCGAGGCTGATGTGGGCGGTGGGCACCCGGCGGTGGTCGGCCCAGTACTTGGCCACGCTGGTCTTGCCCGCGCCGGCCGGGCCGATGAGGAGGACGGCCAGGGTGGTGGTGGTCGGGTCGGGCGCCATGGTGGCGGCCGGGGGCGCGGTCGGAATGCCCACCGGGGCGCCCGGCGGCAGCGGGACGTGGCCCGTGGTGTCGGGCGGCGGGGGGCTCGGCGGGCCTGACGGCTGCGGCGGTGCGGCCGGTGGGGGCGGCACGGGTGCGGGCCCCTGGGGTGCTCCCGGATGGTGTGCGGCCGGCTGCCAGCCGGTCGGTCCCTGCCCCGGTCGATGGGGCGGCGGCAGCGGAGATCCCACTGCGTGCTGCATCCGGTGCCACTCCGTCTCGTCATGTTCGTCCGCGCTCGCTACCGAACGGTACCGCCCCCGGCCGTCGTTTGGTGAAACGGCCGGGGGCGGTCCGAAGTGCCCGTCCCACGAGGTGAATCGGGCGGCGGGAGCAGCGGCGGACCTACTGCCCGACCTCGCCGTACGCGGCGAGCAGCACGGCCGGGTCGGGGCCCTCCAGGACGGTCGGCTTGGCGAGGCCGTCCAGGACGATGAAGCGGAGGAGGTCGCCGCGGGACTTCTTGTCGACCTTCATCGTCTCGACCAGCTTGGGCCACTGGTCGTAGCGGTAGTGGAGGGGGAGGCCGACGGATTCGAGGATCGTGCGGTGGCGGTCGGCCGTCGCGTCGTCCAGGCGGCCGGCCAGCCGGCCCAGCTCGGCGGCGAAGTGCATGCCGACGGCGACCGCGGCGCCGTGCCGCCACTTGTAGCGCTCGTTCTTCTCGATGGCGTGGCCGAGCGTGTGGCCGTAGTTCAGGATCTCGCGCAGGCCCGATTCCTTGAGGTCGCTGGAGACGACCTCCGCCTTCACCCGGATGGAGCGCTCGATCAGTTCGGCCGTGTGCGGGCCCGCCGGGGTGCGCGCGGCCTCGGGGTCGGACTCGATGAGGTCCAGGATCACCGGGTCGGCGATGAAGCCGGCCTTGATGATCTCGGCGAGCCCGGAGACGTAGTCGTTGACCGGGAGCGAGTCGAGGGCGGCCAGGTCGCACAGGACGCCGGCCGGCGGGTGGAAGGCGCCGACCAGGTTCTTGCCCTCGGCCGTGTTGATGCCGGTCTTGCCGCCGACCGCCGCGTCCACCATGGCGAGGACGGTGGTGGGGACGGCGATCCAGCGAACGCCCCGCAGCCAGGTGGCGGCCACGAAACCGGCCAGGTCCGTCGTCGCCCCGCCGCCCACACCGACGACGACGTCGGAGCGGGTGAAGCCGGACTGGCCAAGCGCCTTCCAGCAGTAGGCGGCGACCTCGGCGGTCTTGGCCTCCTCCGCGTTCGGCACCTGGATGGCGACGGCCTCGTAGCCCTGCCCGGCCAGGTCGGCGCGGAGCGCGTCCCCGGTCTCGGCGAGCGCCTCGGGGTGCACGACGGCGACCCGCTTGGCCTTCTCGCCGATCAATCCGCCCAGTTCGCCGAGGAGTTGGCGGCCCACCAGGACCTCGTACGGCTCGGTGCCTGCCGTGCCGCCGACCTGGATCCGGGTGACTGCCTCGCTCATGCTTCCTTCAACTCCAGTGCGTCCAGGGCTGCTTGGGTGACCTCTTCGGGCGTACGGTCGTCGGTCGCGACCACGGCGGTGGCGACCTCCTCGTACAGGTGCCGCCGGGCTTCCATCAGCTCGCGCCACTGCTTGCGCGGGTTGATGGCGAGCAGCGGCCGGGCCGCGTTCAGCCCGGTGCGCCTGACGGCCTCCTCGACGTCCATCGAGAGGTAGACCACCTGTCGGCCGGCGAGCAGGCCGCGGGTCTCCGCGTCGAGGATCGCGCCCCCGCCGAGCGCGAGGACCCCCTCGTGCTCGGCCAGCGCCACCCGCACCGCCCGCTTCTCGATCGCCCGGAACACCGGCTCGCCCTCGGCCACGAAGATGTCCGCGATGGCGCGGCCCTCGGCGGTGACGATGTCCTCGTCGGTGTCCCGGTAGCCGACGCCGAGCCGCTCGGCGAGCAGCTGCCCGACCGTGGACTTTCCGACGCCCATCGGTCCGACCAGCACCACCCTCGGTGTGCCGGTCACCGGATCGCCAGGTGGTCGAGGTACGACCGCACGTTCCGGCTGGTCTCGGCGACCGAGTCGCCGCCGAACTTCTCCGCGACCGCGTCCGCGAGGACGAGCGCGACCATGGCCTCGGCGACGATGCCGGCGGCCGGCACGGCGGAGACGTCGGAGCGCTGGTGGTGGGCCTGGGTGGCCTCGCCGGTGCTGACGTCGACGGTCTGCAGGGCACGCGGCACGGTCGCGATCGGCTTCATCGCGGCCCGGACCCGCAGCAGCTCGCCGGTGGACAGACCGCCCTCGGTGCCGCCGGCGCGGCCGGAGACGCGGCGGAGGCCCTCGGGCGTGTTCACGATCTCGTCGTGGGCCTTGGAGCCGGGCACCCGGGCCAGCTCGAAGCCGTCGCCGATCTCGACGCCCTTGATGGCCTGGATGCCCATCAGGGCCCCGGCGAGCCGGGCGTCCAGCTTGCGGTCCCAGTGCACGTGGGAGCCGAGGCCGACCGGGACGCCGTACGCGACCACCTCGACCACACCGCCGAGGGTGTCGCCGTCCTTGTGGGCCTGGTCGACCTCCGCGACCATCGCCTTGGACGTGTCGGCGTCCAGGCAGCGCAGCGGGTCGGCGTCCAGCTTCTCGACGTCGGCCGGGACGGGGTACACGCCGGCCGGGGCCTTGACGGAGCAGAGCTCGACGACGTGCGAGACGATCTCGATGCCGGCCGTCTCCTTCAGGTACGACCGGGCGACGGCGCCGAGCGCCACCCGGGCCGCGGTCTCCCGGGCGGAGGCGCGCTCCAGGATCGGCCGGGCCTCGTCGAAGCCGTACTTCTGCATGCCGGCGAGGTCGGCGTGGCCGGGACGGGGCCGGGTGAGCGGGGCGTTGCGGGCGAGTCCGGCGAGGATCTCTGGGTCGACCGGGTCGGCCGCCATGACCTGTTCCCACTTGGGCCACTCGGAGTTGCCCACCATGATCGCGACCGGGGAGCCGAGGGTCAGACCGTGCCGGACGCCGCCGAGGAAGGTGACCTCGTCACGCTCGAACTTCATGCGCGCACCGCGGCCATAGCCGAGCCGCCGCCGCGCCAGGTGGTCGGCGACCATCTCGGTCGTGATCGGCACGCCGGCGGGAAGGCCCTCCAGCGTCGCGACAAGTGCGGGACCGTGGGACTCCCCCGCGGTCAGCCAACGCAGCCTGCTCAACGATGCTCCTCAGTGCTCGCGCCCTGGTACTGCCCTGGGTACGCGTGTCCTCGCGTACGGCGACGGCCCGACCGGGTGCGCGGCCCCGGTCCGCCACTCCGATCCTCCCACGTCCGGGCGCTGGACCCGGCCGCCGGTCCAGCAGTCGGACGCCGACCTGCCTGTTCGGCGCCCCGGCGAGGGGCAGAGGTCTGCGCCGATGTGCGGCCGCCGCCGCGGGCGAACGGGTCCGGCGCCGGCTCTTCAGCGGAGCCCTCAGCGCTCGGCGAGCGCCTTCTCCCCGGCCCGGCGCATGGCGTCCAACGGGGCCGGGGCGCGACCGGTCATCTGCTCGACCTGGAGCACGGCCTGGTGCACGAGCAGGTCGAGGCCGCTGACCACGGCGCCCCCGAACATGGACCAGCGAGCGGCCAGGGCGGTGGGCCAGGGGTGGTAGAGGACGTCGAAGAGGGTGGTGGGGCGCTCCGGTACGGCGCCGGCGAGGGCGTCGGTGGTGCCGGCCGGAGTGGTGGCGATCACCAGGGGGGCGTGCAGGGCCTGCTCGGCGTCGGCCCAGTCGGCGGTGCGGACCTCGACGTCGAGCCGCTCGCCCCAGTGCCGCATCTCGGCGGCGCGCTCCTCGCTGCGGACGTAGGCGACGACCTCGCCGGTGCAGATCCGGGCGAGGGCGGCCAGCGCGGAGGAGGCGGTGGCGCCGGCGCCGAGGACGGCGGCGGAGTCGACCTGTTCGATGCCGTGCTCACGGAGCGCGGCGACCATGCCCGGGATGTCGGTGTTGTCGCCGAGCCGGCGTCCGTCCTCGGTGAAGACGACGGTGTTGACCGCGTCGACGGAGGCGGCCGTCTCGCTGATCTCGTCGACCAGCGGGATGACCGCCCGCTTCAGCGGCATGGTCAGCGACAGCCCCGCCCACTCCGGTCCCAGCGTCCCGAGGAAGCCGGGCAGCCGGGCCTCGTCGATCTCGAAGCGCTCGTACGACCAGTCGGCGAGGCCGAGTTCGTCGTACGCGGCCCGGTGCAGCACCGGGGAGAGGGAGTGTGCGATGGGCTTACCGAGCACGGCGGCCCGGCGGGCGTCAGTGGCCCGAGCTGGCATTGAATTTTTCCTTGAGCTTTTCGAATTCGGCGTTAGTCTTGGCGAATTCGGTATTATTGACGCCGTCGGTGGCCACGAAATACATCCAGCCGTCGTCGGTCGGATTCAGTGCCGCCTTCAGTGCGTCCTCGCCGGGGTTACCGATCGGACCGGGCGGAAGACCCTTCTGCGTGTACGTGTTGTACGGGTCCCTGTTGCTGTTGATCTCCGACTCACTGATATGGATGTTGCTGGTGCCCTTCAGGTAGTTGAAGGTCGAGTCGAATTGCAGCAACTGGTTCGTCTCGGTGTTCGTGGTCTTGAGACGGTTGTAGACCACTTCCGCCATCTTGCGGAAGTCGTCGTGCGTCTTCCCTTCGGCCTGGACGAGACTGGCGACCGTGATGACCTGCAGCGGGTTGTCCAGGTCATACTTCTTCGCCTGTGCCACGAGGTCGTAGGTGGCGTACTCCTCCTTGGCCGCGGCGACCATCTGTTTCAGGATCGCATCGGGCTTCATCCCCTTGGCCGCGGGATAGTTACCCGGGTAGAGGAAGCCCTCGAGCGGGTCCATGATCTTGCTGTTGGTGTTCGCGTAGCTCGGCAGGCCCAGGCTCTTGTACTGGGCCTTGGCGACCTTCCGGGTGGTGCCTGCGGAAAGGCCGAGTTTCTTGTCGAGTGCCACATAGACCGCTGCGGCGCGCTCGCCCGGGGTGACGATGACGTTGGCCTGGCTGCTCGGGTCGAGCATCAGCAGGACGCAACTCGCGGCGGACATCTCCTTCTTGAGGGTGTAGGCACCCGCCTGGATCGTGTCGCCCTTCGAGTTCTGCGTCTGCGCGTGGACGAACGCGTCGACGCTCTTGACGACACCGGCCTCCTTCAGCCGCCGCCCGATCTCGTATCCCCCCGCACCCTTGGGGATCTGGACGGTCACGGTCTCGCTGTTGCCACTACCCGCGTAGTCCGGGGCCGTGCCGAAACGATTTTGGTAGAAGTGCCAGCCGTAGTAGCCGACGGTGGCCGCGCCACCGCCGAAGACCAGGCAGACCACCAGGCAGGCGCAGCCGTTGCGGCGCTTCTTGGCCCCCTTGCCGCCCTTGGCGTCCTTGCCGCGGCCACCACCGCGGCGTCCTTTCGGATCGTCGTCGTCCGCGTCGTCGTCGCCGTCGTCCGCGCCCGTGAAGAAGGGGTGCTGCTCTTCCTCCTCCTCGACGGCGGGCTCCGGCTGCGGCTCCGGCTCGGGGTCACGCCTGCGGCCGGGCGGCTCCGGCGGCGGGTAGGCGTCCTCGGTGCCGTAGAAGTCGGGCTGCTCGCCACCGTAGGCGACGGGTTGCTGGCCGTAGGGGTCACCCGGGTCGGCGGCGTAGGGCACCTCGCCGTGGGTGCCGGCCGCGTCCCAGGTGCCCTGGTGGTACTGCTGCGGAGCATGCCCGACGTACTGCTGCTGGTCGTACTGCTGGTCGTACTGCTGCTGACCGTACCCTTCGGCGTACTGGAGTTGGCCCTGCTCGTCGTAGTACGCGTACTGCTGCTGGTCGTACCCGGCCTGCGGGTGCTGGCCCCAGTCGCCGTACTGCTGCTGCGACTGCTGCGGGTAGTGCTGCGGCTGACCGCCGTAGGAGGACTGCTGGCCCACCTGGGCCTGCTGACCGCCCCATCCGTCGTCCCCGTACAACGGGTCCTCCGGATGCCACGGTTCGGAGCCTGGGCCCCGGCCATACTCAGTCATCGATCCCCTAGAGCCGCGAGACGGCGCGTCACGCGGCTGGTGGGCCGGTTGACCGTTCCGCCTCTTACTGTGCGGTGGCTGTTCGAAAACCATCGCATCGCGCGGAACGTTACCGTATCGCGATCAGATGACTACTTCGACGCCCTCGCCGGGTGGTTTACCTGACACCCGTTCGGATTCCAGCGCCTGCTGGAGGATGATCACAGCGGCGGCCTGGTCGATGACCGAGCGGCCCTTCTTGGACTTCACCCCCGAGGCGCGCAGTCCCTGGCTGGCCGTCACGGTCGTCATCCGCTCGTCGACCAGCCGGACCGGCACCGGCTTGATGCCCTTGGCGATCTCCTGAGCGAAGGCCCGCACCTTGACGGCGGCCGGGCCCTCGCCCCCCTTGAGGGAGCGCGGGAGCCCGACGACGACCTCGATCGGTTCGTACTCCTCGACCAGTTGCCGCAGCCGGCGGTGGGCCGCCGGGATGTCCCGGCCGGGAACGGTCTCGACCGGGGTGGCGAGGATCCCGTCGGGATCGCACGAGGCGACCCCGATCCGGGCGTCCCCGACGTCGATCGCGAGCCGACGTCCTCTGCGCATCTCCGACCGTTTCCTTACTTGGCCGACTCGTCGACGAGGCGCTCGACCGCGTCGATGGCCTCGCCGACCGCGGCCGGGTTCTGGCCACCGCCCTGGGCGACGTCCGGCTTGCCGCCACCGCCGCCGCCGAGCGTCTTGGCGGCGGTGCGGACCAGGTCACCGGCCTTGAGGCCGCGGTCGCGGGCGGCGTCGTTGGTGGCGATGACCGTGAGCGGCTTGCCGTTGTTGACCGTGAACAGGGCGACCACGGCGGCCCGTCCGCCCTGGATCCGGCCGCGCACGTCGAGGACCAGCCTGCGCAGGTCGTCCGGGGTGGTGCCGTCCGGGACCTGCCCGGTGACCACGGCGATCCCGCGGACGTCCTTGGCGGACTCGACCAGACCGCCGGCGGCCTGCAGCACCTTCTCCGCGCGGAACTTCTCGATCTCCTTCTCGGCGTCCTTCAGCTTGCCGAGCATGGCGGAGACCTTCTCCGGGAGCTCCTCCGGACGGCCCTTGATCAGCTCCTGGAGCTGGGCGACGACCGTGTGCTCACGGGCCAGGAAGTTGTAGGCGTCGACCCCGACGAGGGCCTCGATACGGCGCACGCCCGAGCCGATCGAGGACTCGCCGAGCAGCTTCACCAGGCCCAGCTGGGAGGTGTTGTGGACGTGGGTGCCGCCGCACAGCTCCTTGGAGAAGTCGCCGATGGTCACCACGCGGACCCGCTCGCCGTACTTCTCGCCGAACTCGGCGATCGCGCCCTGCTTCTTGGCCTCGTCGATGCCCATGACGTCGGCGCGCACGTCGAGGTCGCGGGCGAGCACCTCGTTGATCTTCTGCTCGACGTCGGTCATCACGGCCGTCGGCACGGCGGACGGCGAGCCGAAGTCGAAGCGGAAGCGGCCGGGCTGGTTCTCGGAACCGGCCTGGGCGGCCGTCGGGCCGAGGGCGTCGCGCAGCGCCTGGTGGGTGAGGTGGGTGGCCGAGTGGGCACGGGCGATGGCGGTCCGGCGGCGCTGGTCGATCGAGGCGTGCGCCTTGGCGCCGACCGTCACCTCGCCGACCTGGACGACGCCCTTGTGCACGTAGACGCCCGGGACCGGCTTCTGGGTGTCGCGGATCTCGATCACGGCACCGGTGTCGACCCTGATCCGGCCGGTGTCGCCGATCTGGCCGCCGCCCTCGGCGTAGAAGGGGGTGCGGTCCAGGACGATCTCGACCTCGTCGCCCTCGGTGGCGGCCGGGGAGGAGGCGCCGTCGACGAGGATGCCGACGATCGTGGTCTCGCCCTCGGTGTCCGAGTAGCCGATGAAGTCCGTCTCGCCGGTCCTGTCGGCGATCTCGCGGTAGGCGCCGGCACCGGCGTGGCCGGTCTTCTTGGCCTGGGCGTCGGCCTTGGCGCGCTCCCGCTGCTCCTTCATCAGGCGGCGGAAGCCCTCCTCGTCCACGGAAAGGCCCTGCTCGGAGGCCATTTCGAGGGTGAGGTCGATCGGGAAGCCCCAGGTGTCGTGGAGCAGGAACGCCTTGTCGCCGGCGAGGACCGAGCCACCGGCGTCCTTGGTCTCGGTGACGGCGGTGTCGAGGATGTTGGTGCCGGCCTTCAGCGTCTTGAGGAAGGCGTTCTCCTCGGCGACGGCGACCTTCTCGATCCGCTCGCGGTCGGTGACCAGCTCGGGGTACTGCTGGCCCATCATCGCGATGACCGTGTCGATCAGGTCGAGGACGACCGGGCCGGTGGCGCCGAGCAGGCGCATGTTGCGGATGGCGCGGCGCATGATGCGGCGCAGGACGTAGCCACGGCCCTCGTTGCCGGGGGTGACGCCGTCGCCGATGAGCATCACCGAGGTGCGCATGTGGTCGGTGACGACCCGCAGCGAGACGTCCGAGGCGTGGGCCTCGCCGTAGTGGACCCCGGTCAGCTCGGTGGCCTTCTTGATGACGGCCATCGAGGTGTCGATCTCGTACATGTTCTGCACGCCCTGCAGAATCATGGCGAGGCGTTCCAGGCCGAGGCCCGTGTCGATGTTCTTGCTGGGCAGCTCGCCGAGGATCTCGAAGTTGTCCTTGCCGATGCCCTCGCCCCGCTCGTACTGCATGAAGACGAGGTTCCAGATCTCCACGTACCGCTCGTCGTTGACGGCGGGGCCGCCCTCGACGCCGAACTCGGGGCCGCGGTCGTAGTTGATCTCGGAACACGGGCCGCAGGGGCCGGGGACGCCCATGGACCAGTAGTTGTCCTTCATGCCGAGGCGCTGGATGCGCTCCTTCGGCACACCGATGACGTCGTGCCAGATGCGCTCGGCCTCGTCGTCGTCCTGGTAGACGGTGATCCAGAGCTTCTCCGGCTCCAGGCCGTAACCGCCCTTGTCCTGGGGGCTGGTGAGCAGCTCCCAGGCGTACTTGATGGCGCCTTCCTTGAAGTAGTCGCCGAACGAGAAGTTGCCGCACATCTGGAAGAAGGTGCCGTGGCGGGTGGTCTTGCCGACCTCTTCGATGTCGGGGGTGCGCACGCACTTCTGCACGCTGGTGGCGCGCGCCCACGGCGGCTTGACCTCGCCGAGGAAGTAGGGCTTGAAGGGCACCATGCCGGCCGGGACGAGGAGCAGAGTCGGATCGTCCGCGATGAGCGACGCCGAAGGGACGACGGTGTGACCGCGCTCCTCGTAGAAGCTCAGCCAGCGGCGGCGGATCTCAGCCGACTCCATCAGTGGTCCTCATTCCGGTTGTACGAGTACGTCGTCCTGTCATCGGCGTACTTCGGGGTGCTGCGGTTCTCGATGGCGGCGAGCCGCCGGGGCGCGGGGAGTTCGGGGTCCGTGTTGATGCCCAGCGCGTCACCCAGCTCTTCCTCCCGCTGGGCCATGTTGTCGCGGACGTCGAGCGCGAAGCCGACCGCCCGGTCCTTGATCCGGTGGCCCGTCTCCAGCGCCTTGGTCGCGGCGGTCGCGGCGAGGCTCTCGGGAGTCAGCTGCTTCAGCTTGCGGTTGACCTTGGTGGTGGCCCAGACACCGGCGGCGACACCGGTGGTGAACCAGAAGGTACGGCGGAACATGTGGCCTGGCTCCTACTTTCCCCGGTTCTTCCGCCGCGCGGCCGGGACCGTCCGGCCCACGATCACCGTACGCCTGGGCTCCTTCACGGGCACGTCCGCCTTGCGGCCGGCCAGCGCCCGGCGCACGCCGTAGCCGAAGGCAGCGACCTTGACCAGCGGGCCGCCGAAGGTGGAGGCGACGGTGGAGGAGAGCGCGGAGGCGTTGGACGTGACTTCCTGGACGTCGGACGCGATCGCGTCGACGCGGTCGATCTGGGTCTGCGCGGAGCGTACGGCCGCGGAGGCGTCGGCGAGCAGCGGGACGGCCTGGTCGGTCACGTCCGCCACGAGCTTGGTGGTCGCCCTGAGCGTCTGGGCCAGCCTCACGAGAGCCACCGCGAGGAAGGAGACCAGGATCGCCCAGAAGACGGCCACCAGGATCCCGGCCACCTCTCCACCGGACACCGTGCGCACCCGCTCCCTGAAACGTGCCTGAACATCGAAAAGTCTGCCCCGAGCCTATCGCGCCGGGGACCGGACTCCGTACCGGATTACCGCGCGCACAGGGCCGGGTCGCGGGAAGCGATTGTACGGACCGAACACGGTTGAGTACGCTCCGTGTCCCATGCGAGGTCCTCAGCGCCCCGGCCCTTCGGCGGACGGCAATCTGCCCCTGGAACTGACCGTCTTCGTGGGTCGCTCGGCCGAACTCGGCGAACTGTCCCGGGCCCTGGAGTCGGGCCGGCTGGTGACGGTGACCGGGGCCGGCGGGGTCGGCAAGTCCCGGCTGGCGGCCCGGGCGGCGGCCGGCGCGGCGCCCCGGGACGGGGTGTGGCGGGTGGAACTGGCGCCGGTGCGGGATCCGGAGTTCGTGGACCACGCGGTCGTGGAGGCGCTCGGTCTGACCGACCACACCACCCGGCTGCCGCGCGAGACGCTCCTCGATCAGCTGGCCGGCCGCCGGATCCTCCTGGTCCTGGACGGGTTCGAGCATCTGGTCGACGCGTGCGCCGGGCTGGTGGTCGAGCTGTTGCGCCGGCTGCCGGACCTGACCGTGCTGGGGGTGGGCCGGCGGCCGCTCGGGGTGGCCGGGGAGCGGCTGTTCCCGCTGGCGCCGCTCGGCGAGGACGAGGCGGTGCGGCTGTTCGCCGAGCGTGCCGGACGGCAGGGGCTGGACGTGCGGGACTGCCCGGAGGTGCGGGAGCTGTGCCGGCGCCTGGAGGGGATCCCGCTGGCGGTCGAGCTGGCGGCGGGGCGGCTGCGGGCGCTGTCGCCGGGGCAGTTGCTGGAGCGGCTCGACGACCGGTTCCGGCTGCTGACCGGTGGCGGACAGGACGCGCTCCCCCGCCACCGGGCGCTGCGCACGGCGATCGGCTGGAGCCATGAACTGTGCACGCCCGCCGAGCGGTTGCTGTGGGCGCGGCTGTCGGTGTTCGCGCAGGCCTTCGACCTGGAGGCCGCCGAGTACGTGTGCAGCGGGGACGGGCTGGCCGCCGAGGAAGTCCTGGACGTGCTGGCGGAGCTGCTCGCCCAGTCGGTGGTGTCCCGGGAGGAGACGCGGTCGGGGGTGCGCTACCGGATGCTCGACACCGTGCGGGCGTACGGCGCGCACTGGCTGGCGGCGACGGGCGACGCGGGGCGGCTGCGGCGCCGGCACCGGGACTGGTACATGGGGCTGGCGACCTGGTGCGAGCTGGAGTGGTTCTCGCCGCGGCAGGCCGGGGTGGCCGCCCGGGTCGAGGCCGAACTGCCGAATCTGCGGGCGGCGCTGGAGCACTGCCTGACCGAGCCGGACGAGGCGCATCTGGGCCAGTGCCT
The DNA here is from genome assembly GCF_014645815.1 of Streptomyces fuscichromogenes. Lineage (GTDB taxonomy): Bacteria > Actinomycetota > Actinomycetes > Streptomycetales > Streptomycetaceae > Streptomyces > Streptomyces fuscichromogenes. The sequence continues at coordinate 28,726 of NZ_BMML01000010.1, forward strand.
GGCGGGTTCGCTGTGGTTCTGCTGGGCGGGCTGCGGGCGGCTCTCGGAAGGGAGGCGCTGGCTGGAGCGGAGCCTGGAGCTGGACTCGGAGTATCCGCAGTCCCGGCTGAAGGCCTTGTGGGTGCTCGGGTATGTGGCGATCCTCCAGGGCGACGCGGTGCCCGCGCTGGCCGCGCTCCAGGAGTGCCGGGAGGAGGCCGAGCTGCTGGGCGACCCGACGGCGGTGGCGTACGCGGAGCACCGGACCGGCTGTCTGGCCCTGGTCACGGATGACATGGCACGTGCAGAAACGCTGCTGCGCTCCGCCCTCGACCGCTACCAGGAGATCGGCGAGCTCAACAGCAACGTCCTGATGGCCCAGGTCGAGCTGGCGATGGCCAGGGCGTTCCTCGGTGATCCGGCGGACGCGGTGCGGCTGTGCGAGGACGTGCGCCGGGTGTGCGAGGACCACGGCGAGCGCTGGGCCCGCTCGTACGCGCTGTACGTGCTGGCCTACGCGGCCTGGCAGGACGGCGATCACGCGGCGGCCCGGGAGCTGCTGGCCGACTGCCTGGGCCATGCGCACGGCTTCCGGGACCTGCTCGGCTCGGTTCTGTCGATCGAGTTGCTCGCCCTGGTGACGGTGGCGCAGGGCGATCCGGCGGAGGCGGCGGTGCTGCAGGGCGCGGCCGGGCGGATGTGGCCGTCGGTGGGGCTGCCGCTGTTCGGCTCGGCGTACTACAACGCCCCGCACGAGCTGTGCGAGGCGACGGCCCGGCGGGCACTGGGCGACGAGCGGTACGCCGAATGCGTACGGCAGGGGGAGCTGCTGGACCGGGAGGCCGCGGTGACCCGGGCGCTGGAGTACTTCGGGGTACGGCCGCTGGAGGCACTGCCCGTGCCGCGCGAGCCGGTGGGCCGGCACCGGGACGGCGCGGAGGGCGGCGCGGACATGCGGAAGCCCGCCGCCTCGCCCACCCGGAAGGGCGGGGAGACGACGGGCTGACGCTGAGGTGCTACACCCGGCCGGTGATCAGCGGGCGTAGTACTCGACGACGAGCTGCTCGTCGCAGATGACCGGAACTTCCTTGCGGTTCGGCTCGCGGTCCAGGCGGAAGGCCAGGGCGCGGAGGTTCACCTGAAGGTAGCGCGGGGTCTCGCCGTCGGGGGCGAAGCCACCCTCGCGGGCGATCTGGAAGAGCGTCTTGTCCTTCGAGCGGTCACGGACCTGGATGACGTCGTCCGGACGCACGCGGTAGGACGGCTTGTCGACCTTCTGGCCGTTGACCTGGATGTGGCCGTGGACGACCATCTGGCGGGCCTGGTAGATCGTGCGGGCGATGCCCGAACGCAGGACCAGCGCGTCGAGGCGGCGCTCCAGCTCGATGATCAGGGCCTCACCGGTCTTGCCCTGCACCTTGGAGGCACGCTCGTAGGCGCGGACGAGCTGGCGCTCGGACACGTCGTACTGCGCGCGCAGACGCTGCTTCTCCAGCAGACGGACCTTGTAGTCCGAGTTCTGCTTGCGGCCGCGGCCGTGCTCACCCGGCGGGTAGGGGCGGGCCTCGAAGTACTTGACGGCCTTCGGGGTCAGCGCGATGCCGAGGGCACGCGACTTCTTGACCTTGGGGCGGGACTGGTTCGCCACTGTCTCTTTCTTCCTTCTGATATTCGGCTTGTCAGGGTTGAGGGAGGTCGCAATCCGCAGCCGGGGAAACCCGCCGGAACCCGTTGCCGGGCCTGGTGGGCAGCCGCTCCCCTGGTCTGGGCACATACGTGCAGCACGCGAGTGGCCCACCGACCGGTCCCGCCGTGCGGCGGATGGTGGTGGGCTGCCCGCGACACCGTTCGACGGTGCGCGACGCTCCTGGATCCCCCTCGCGGGGGTTCCGGCCGACTGTCCCGCTCTGACAGCGCGGGACTCGGCACTTCGGGGGATTCTACAGGCTGCTCAGGACCGCCTGCGACCGAGGTGCTTCCTGGTCCACTCGACGGCGTCGGCGTAGCGCGCCTCGGCGCCGTGCCGGGTCGGGGCGTAGTACTCGCGGTCCCTGACGGTGTCCGGGGCGTACTGCTGCTCGGCGATGCCCTCGGGCAGGTCGTGCGGGTACACGTACCCCTGGGCGTGGCCGAGCTTGGCGGCGCCCTTGTAGTGGCCGTCGCGCAGGTGCGGGGGCACCTGGCCGGCCAGTCCCCCCCGGACGTCCTCCAGGGCGGCGCCGATCGCGGTGGTCGCGGAGTTGGACTTGGGGGCCAGGGCCAGGGCGATGGTGGCGTGGCTGAGGGTGAGGGCGGCCTCGGGGAAGCCGATCATGGCGACGGCCTGGGCGGCGGCCACGGCTATGGGCAGGGCGTTCGGATCGGCGAGGCCGATGTCCTCGCTCGCCGAGATCATCAGGCGGCGGGCGATGAAGCGGGGGTCCTCGCCGGCCTCGATCATGCGGGCCAGGTAGTGCAGCGCCGCGTCGACGTCGGAGCCCCGGATGGACTTGATGAGGGCGCTGGCGACGTCGTAGTGCTGGTCGCCGTCGCGGTCGTACTTCACCGCGGCCCGGTCGACGACCTCTTCCAGCGTCTGCAGGCCGATCTCCGACTCGCCCTTGTCGAGGGCGGCCCCGGCGGCGGCCTCCAGGGCGGTCAGCGCGCGCCGGGCGTCGCCGCCGGCGATGCGCAGCAGGTGCTCCTCGGTGTCCTCGGGGAGGGCGACGGCGCTCCTGAGGCCGCGCTCGTCGGTCAGGGCCCGCTTGAGGAGGCCCCGGACGTCGTCGTCGGTGAGCGGTTCGAGGGTGAGGAGCAGGGAGCGGGACAGGAGCGGGGAGATCACCGAGAAGTACGGGTTCTCGGTGGTCGCGGCGACCAGGGTGACCCAGCGGTTCTCGACGGCCGGGAGCAGGGAGTCCTGCTGGGCCTTGCTGAAACGGTGGATCTCGTCGAGGAAGAGGACGGTCTCCTTGCCGTAGCCCCCGGTGGCGCGGCGGGCGCCGTCGATGACCGCGCGGACCTCCTTGACGCCGGCGGTGATCGCGGAGAGCTCCACGAACCGCTTGTCGGTCGCCTTGGAGACGACGTACGCGAGGGTCGTCTTGCCGGTGCCGGGCGGCCCCCAGAGGATCACGGACGACGGTCCCGCCGGGCCGCCGGAACCCGCGCCGACCAGTCTGCGCAGCGGCGACCCAGGCTTCAGCAGATGCTGCTGGCCCACCACCTCGTCGATGGTGCGCGGGCGCATCCGCACCGCCAGGGGACTGCCGGTCGGGTCCTTCTCCTGGCGTTCTTCTGCGGCGGCGGTGAACAGGTCGGGTTCCACGCTGAAACCCTAAGTCACGGCACTGACAATCCCGTCCGGGCGGTCGGCGGCCCCGGTCGTCAGCTGGTCCAGAAGTCCCACCAGCGGGTCATGATCAGCATGCCGATGATGCCGATGTGCAGCACCGGGAGCACCCAGGTGAACTCGCCGAAGAAGGACTTCAGCCAGTTCGGGGCGGGCAGGAAGCTCTTGCGGATGTTGAAGGAGGTCACGTACCAGAACATGGTGATCGTGGCGACCCAGGCCAGCGAGCACCACAGGCACAGCGCGTTGATCCGGTACAGGGACTGGAACTGCAGCCAGGTGCAGAAGCCGACGCCGAAGAGCGTGCCGAAGTTGAAGGTCAGCCAGTACCAGCGCGGGAAGCGGGCGCGGGTCAGCAGGCTCATGCCGACGCAGATGACGATGCCGTAGCAGACCAGGCCGAGCATCGGGTTCGGGAAGCCGAAGGCGGCGGCCTGCTTGGACTGCATGACGCTGCCGCAGGAGACCACCGGGTTGAGGCTGCAGCCGGGGGTGAACGTCTTGCCCGCGATCTTGGCTTCCAGCAGCTTGAACTTGTCGATCGTGATGACCCACGCGGCCAGCAGTCCGGCGGCGCCGGTGATGATCAGCAGCAGCGAGAAGGCGAGACTGCCGCCCTCGGTGCGCGGTGCCGCGGAGGCGTGCTCGGGCTCGGGCTCGGTGGAGACGTCCTTGACTGTCGTCTTGCTCATCACGCCGATTCCGTCTGTTTGAGAGTTGGAACTTCTTCGGGCAGGGGCCATTGTGCCGCACGAGGCGCCCCGTCCACCGTTCGGTGGACATAAGGAAGTACGCACGGCCGTCCCGGAGAGCCCGGTTCCGGCCGATGATCGGGGTCATGACAGCACACGGGTACGAACTCGCGGTGGACGTCCGCGGACTGCGCAAGCGGTACGGCGACGTGACCGCGGTGGACGGCATCGACCTGGGCATCCGGCGGGGCGAGGTGTTCGGCCTGCTCGGACCCAACGGGGCGGGCAAGAGCACGACGGTGGAGATCCTCCAGGGCAACCGGAGCCGGGACGCGGGCGAGGTGTCGGTCCTGGGCGCGGACCCGGCGACGGGCACGCGCGCGTGGCGGTCCCGGGTGGGAATCGTCTGGCAGGACGAATCGGCGCCCGCCGAGTTGACGGTCCGCGAGACGGTACGGCATTTCGCGCACTACTACCCGCGGCCGCGCGACCCGGAGCAGGTGATCGGCCTGGTCGGTCTGGAGGCCAAGGCGGACAGCCGGATCAAGTCCCTGTCGGGCGGCCAGCGCCGCCGCCTGGACGTGGCGCTCGGCGTGATCGGCGACCCGGAGCTCCTGCTGCTGGACGAGCCGACGACCGGTTTCGACCCGGCGGCCCGGCGCCGGTTCTGGGACCTGATCCGGCTGCTCGCGGACGAGGGCACGACGATCCTGCTGACCACCCACTACCTGGAGGAGGCGGAGGCGCTCGCCGACCGGCTGGCGATCCTCGCCGGCGGCCGGGTGGTCGCCGAGGGCGAGCCGCAGGCGCTGCGGGACCGTTTCGGCACCGGCGCCGCCGTCGAGTGGACCGAGCCCGACGGCACGGCGCGCACGGAGCACACCGAGACCCCGACCAGGACGGTCGCCGGGCTGATGCGCCGCTTCGACGGCGAGATCCCCGGGCTGCGGGTGAGCCGCCCCACCCTGGAGGACGTCTACCTCCGCCTGACCGGACAGGAGACCGTGCGATGACAGACCGGGCGACGACCACGACGACCACCGTGTCCGTACGGGCCCGCGGCGGCGACGGACGCCTGCCCGGCGCCTGGGCCCTGGGCCTGCGCAGGGGCGCCCTGGAGATCAGGCAGTTCTTCCGCCAGCGCGACCAGGTGGTCTTCACCTTCTCCTTCCCGGTCGTCTTCCTCTTCCTGTTCGCGTCGATCTTCCACGACGACGTCCAGGGCAGCGGTGTCACGGCCTCCCAGCTCTACGTGCCCGCCATGATGGCCTCCGGGATCATGTCCACCAGCTTCCAGTCGCTGGGCATCTCGATCGCGGTCGAACGCGACGAGAAGGCCCTGCGCCGGCTGCGCGGGACGCCGATGCCGGCGGCCGCGTACTTCCTCGGCAAGATCTGGCTGGTTCTCTTCACGGGCGTGCTGGAGACGGCGATCCTGCTCGCCGTGGGCACGACGCTGTACGACGTCCCGCTGCCCACCTCCGCGGCCCGCTGGCTGGACTTCGCATGGATCTTCGTGCTGGGGCTGACCGGGTGCGCGCTGCTCGGCATCGCGATCAGCTCGGTGCCCAGGTCGGCGAAGAGCGCCAGCTCGGTGGTCGTACTCCCCTTCCTGGTCCTCCAGTTCATCTCCGGGGTGTACATCTCGGTCGACAGCGTCCCGGGCTGGATGCTGGACCTGGGCGCCCTGTTTCCGCTGAAGTGGCTGTGCCAGGGGCTGCGCGGGGTGTTCCTGCCCGACTCGGCGAAGGTCCTGGAGCAGGCGGGCGACTGGGAGTTCGGACGGATCGCCCTGGTGCTGGCCGCCTGGTGCGTCGGAGGACTGGCGCTGTGCCTGCTGACCTTCCGCTGGAAGACCCGGCGCGACGGATGACCGGCGGGGGGCGGCGGGGGGCGGTGAACTCCCACCGCCCCCGGGCGGTCAGCCCAGTCGGGACTCCAGTTCCGCCACGATCTCGTTGACGCCGATCGCCGACTGCTCGCCGGACTCCATGTCCTTCAGCTGGACGACGCCCTCGGCGAGGTCGCGCTCGCCGGCGACGATCGTGTAGCGGGCGCCGCTGCGGTTGGCGTTCTTCATGGCGCCCTTGAGCCCCTTGGCACCGTAGGAGAAGTCCGCCGCGATGCCGACCCGGCGCAGCTCCGTGACCTTCGCGAAGAGCACGCGCCGCGCCTCCTCGCCGAGCGGCACCGCGAAGACGCTGGTGGCGGACGGGATGTCGAGTTCGACACCCTCGGCCTCCAGGGCGAGGACCGTGCGGTCGACGCCGAGGGCCCAGCCGACGGAGGGCAGCGCGGGGCCGCCGATCATCTCCGACAGGCCGTCGTAGCGGCCGCCGCCGCCCACCGCGGACTGGGAGCCCAGGCCGTCGTGGACGAACTCGAAGGTGGTGCGGGTGTAGTAGTCGAGGCCCCGGACCAGCTTCGGGTCGTCCTCGAAGGCGACGCCCGCGGCCGTGATCAGCTCGCGGACCTCCTCGTGGTACGCCTTGCAGGCGTCGCAGAGGTAGTCGCGCAGGAGAGGCGCGTCGCCCAGCTGCTTCTGGACCGACTCGCGCTTGTCGTCCAGGACGCGCAGAGGGTTGATCTCGGCCCGGCGCAGGGTGTCCTCGTCCAGGTCGAGGCCGCGCAGGAAGTCCTGGAGGGCCGCGCGGTACACCGGGCGGCACTCCTTGTCGCCCAGGCTGTTGAGCAGGATGCGGAAGTTGCTCAGGCCCAGCGAGCGGTACGCCTGGTCGGCCAGGATGATCAGCTCGGCGTCCAGGGCCGGGTCCTCGGCACCGATCGCCTCGGCACCGACCTGCGAGAAGTGGCGGTAACGGCCCTTCTGCGGGCGCTCGTAGCGGTAGTACGAGCCGGAGTACCAGAGCTTGACGGGGAGGTTTCCGGCCTTGTGGAGGTTGGCCTCCAGGGCGGCGCGCAGCACGGAGGCCGTGCCTTCGGGGCGCAGGGCCAGCTTGTCGCCGCCCTTCGTCTCGAACGCGTACATCTCCTTGGTCACGATGTCGGTGGACTCGCCGACACCGCGCGCGAAGAGCTCGACGCTCTCGAAGCCCGGGGTCTCGATGTAGCCGTAGCCGGAGTTGCGCAGCGGCGCGGCGATCGCCTCGCGGACGGCCAGGTACTTGGCGCTCTCCGGCGGGATCAGGTCGTACGTACCCTTGGGGGCCTGAAAAGTGCTCACGGAAGGTCTCTCGTCACATTCCTCGTCGGGGAGCCTTGGGCGCTCCCTGGCCTTCGGCGGCCACCTGCCGCAGATAGGGGTTGGTGGCGCGCTCCTGGCCGATGGTCGTCTGGGGGCCGTGGCCGGACAGCACCACGGTGGAGTCGTCGAGCGGCAGGCACACGCGGGCCAGCGAGACCAGCATGTCGTCCATGGAGCCGCCCGGCAGGTCCGTGCGTCCGATGGAGCCGGCGAAGAGCAGATCGCCCGAGAAGAAGACCGAGGGGATCTCGGCCGTCTCCGGCATCTGGAAGGTCACCGACCCCCTGGTATGGCCCGGCGCGTGCGCGACGGAGAACTCCAGCCCGGCGAGCGACAGTTTCACGCCGTCGGTCAGCTCCCTGACCTCGTCCGGCTCCCCCACCGTCAGCTCGCCCATCAGCGGCATGCCGATGGACCGGCCGAGCGCCTTCTCGGGGTCGCTCATCATGTACCGGTCCTCGGGGTGGATCCAGGCCGGTACGTCGTGTGCTCCGCAGACGGGGACGACCGAGGCCACGTGGTCGATGTGGCCATGGGTGAGGACGACGGCGACGGGCTTGAGCCGATGCTTCTTCAGTGCTTCCTCGACGCCTTCGGCGGCCTGGTGGCCGGGGTCGATGATCACGCACTCCGCGCCGGCGGCGGGGGCGACGAGATAACAGTTCGTCCCCCAGGCCCCGGCGGGGAACCCGGCAATGAGCACGATCGTCCTTCGTTGTGTCGGTTCGGGTGGCTACAAGCTGTGGTCCAGAGCCTACCGGCGCTGCCGTTTCCTCAGCGAACCCATATACGGTACGGGGCTACACGCACTGGTCGGCTCACACAGCGCACAGGACGCACGCGTACCGGTCGACATATACGACACGCATGAGGAGAGAACCCGGTGGTCACCCAGGAGCAGCGGCGGCGTCAGCTCGCCCGGGAGAAGTTCTTGCGGCAGCAGCAGCGGCGTACCAGCGCACGCCGCAAGGCACGCATGCGCAACTCCGTGATCGCGTCCGTGCTCGGCGTGATCGTGATCGGCAGCGTCGCGCTGTACACGACCGGCGTGCTGAAGAACGACGACAAGGCGAACGCCAGCTCGCAGACGACGCCCAGTGCCACGCCCAGTGCCAGCAAGGCGCCGGACCCGTGCGAGAAGGCCGCGGCCGGCAAGGTGAAGAAGCTGAGCTGGAAGAAGGAGCCGGCGATGACGATCGACACGTCCGCCGACTACACCTTGAAGCTGGCGACGACGTGCGGCGACATCGACGTCGCGCTGAAGACGGCGGCGGCCCCGCACACCGCCAACTCGTTCGACTTCCTCGCGTCGAAGGGCTTCTTCGACCACACCAAGTGCCACCGGCTCACCACCAACGGCATCTACGTGCTCCAGTGCGGCGACCCGACGGGTACCGGCAGCGGCGGTCCCGGGTACACGATCCCGGACGAGAACCTGAAGGACAAAAGCCTGAAGGGCGGCGTCTATCCGGCGGGTACGGTCGCGATGGCCAACACGGGCCAGAAGCACACCGGTGGCAGCCAGTTCTTCCTCGTCTACCAGGACAGCCAGTTGCCGGCCAGCTACACCCCGTTCGGCACCGTCGACGCGGCCGGACTGAAGGTCCTGAAGAAAATCGCCGCGGCGGGTGAGAGCACGGGTCAGGGTGACGGAGCGCCGAACGCGACGGTCGTGATCAACAAGGCCACGGTCACCAAATCCTGACCACCAACTGCGTAATTTCGGTCGCGCGGGATGCGGACAGGCAACCCGCCGGTCGCCTATGTTGGCCGTGACGAAATGTGGACGATGCCCGGGGGCGCTGAGGCCCCTCGCGGGCATCATGTGGAGGAGGCGCTGTGAGCAGCGACCCGTGGGGCCGCGTCGACGAGACGGGGACCGTGTACGTGCGTACGGCCGAGGGCGAGCAGGTCGTCGGTTCCTGGCAGGCGGGCTCCCCCGAGGAGGCGTTGGCCTACTTCGAGCGCAAGTACGAGGGCCTGGTTGTCGAGATCGGCCTCCTCGAGAAGCGAGTACAGACCACCGACCTGTCCGCGAAGGACGCCCAGGTCGCCATCGACCACCTGCGCGAGCAGGTGGAGGCACACCACGCGGTCGGTGATCTGGAGGCGCTGCGGACCCGGCTCGGCGAGCTGGTGAAGACCGTCGACTCGCGTCGCGAGGAGCGTCGGGCACAGCGTGCCAAGCAGTCCGACGAGGCCCGTCAGGCCAAGGAGGACCTGGTCGTCGAGGCCGAGCAGCTGGCCCAGTCCGACCAGTGGCGGGCCGCCGGTGAGCGGCTGCGGTCCCTGGTGGACACCTGGAAGGGTCTGCCGCGCCTGGACCGCAAGTCCGACGACGAGCTGTGGCACCGCTTCTCGCACGCCCGGTCGGCGTTCTCCAAGCGCCGCAAGGCGCACTTCGCCCAGCTCGACGCACAGCGCGAGGACGCCCGCAAGGCCAAGGAGAAGCTGGTCGCCGAGGCCGAGGCGCTGTCGGACTCGACGGACTGGGGTCCGACGGCCGCGCGCTACCGCGAGCTGATGGCCGACTGGAAGGCCGCCGGCCGCGCCCAGCGTGAGCACGAGGACGACCTGTGGAACCGCTTCCGCGGCGCCCAGGACGTGTTCTTCGCGGCGCGCGGGTCCGCCTTCGCCGAGCGGGACGCGGAGCAGACGGAGAACCTGAAGCTGAAGGAGGAGCTGGCCGGGGAGGCCGAGAAGCTCCTGCCGATCACCGACCTGAAGGCCGCGCGGTCCGCCTTCCGCTCGATCAACGAGCGGTGGGAGGCCATCGGCCATGTGCCGCGCGACGCGCGTCCCAAGGTCGAGGGCCGGATGCACACGGTCGACCGGGCCATCCAGGAGGCCGAGGAGGCCGAGTGGCGCCGGACCAACCCGGAGGCACGCGCGCGTGCCGCGGGTCTGACCGGCCAGCTCCAGGCGGCCGTGGACAAGCTGGGGGCGCAGATCGAGCAGGCCCGCGGCCAGGGCAACACGTCGAAGGCGGAGAAGCTGGAGCGTGAGCTGGAGGGCCGCCAGGCGCTCCTGGACCAGGCCCTGAAGGGCCTCCAGGAGTTCGGCGGCTGAGATTCCCCCTGACACCGAGAGGGGCCCCGTACACGGCGTACGGGGCCCCTCTCGTCGTGTCCCGCCGCCTCGCTAGGACCGGTTGCGCGCCGAGGTGACCCGGTAGACGTCGTACACGCCCTCCACGCCCCGTACGGCCTTCAGGACGTGGCCCAGGTGCTTGGGGTCGCCCATCTCGAAGGTGAAGCGGGAGGTGGCCACCCGGTCGCGGGAGGTCTGGACGGCCGCGGAGAGGATGTTGACGTGCTGGTCGGACAGGACCCGGGTGACGTCCGAGAGCAGCCGGGAGCGGTCCAGCGCCTCGACCTGGATGGCGACCAGGAAGACCGAGGACTGGGTGGGCGCCCACTCGACGTCGAGGATGCGCTCGGGCTCCCGGGAGAGCGACTCCACGTTGACGCAGTCGCTGCGGTGCACCGACACACCGCTGCCGCGCGTGACGAAGCCGATGATCGGGTCGCCGGGCACCGGCGTACAGCAGCGGGCCAGCTTGACCCAGACGTCGTCGACGCCCTTGACGACCACACCGGGGTCCTGGTTGCTGCGCCGCTTGCTGCGGCGGCCGCGGGTCGGCGGGACCGCCTCGTCGATCTCCTCGGTGGCCGCCTCCTCGCCGCCGAGCGCCTGCACCAGCTTCTGCACGACGTTCTGCGCGGCCACATGGCCCTCGCCGATCGCCGCGTACAGCGAGGAGATGTCCGGGTAGCGCATCTCGTGCGCCAGCGTGACCAGCGAGTCGCCGGTGAGGATGCGCTGGATCGGCAGGTTCTGCTTGCGCATCGCGCGGACGATGGCGTCCTTGCCCTGCTCGATCGCCTCGTCCCGGCGCTCCTTGGAGAACCAGCCGCGGATCTTGTTGCGGGCGCGCGGGGACTTGACGAAGCCGAGCCAGTCGCGGGACGGTCCGGCTCCGGTCGCCTTGGAGGTGAAGACCTCGACCAGGTCGCCGTTGTCCAGCGTCGACTCCAGCGGCACCAGACGGCCGTTGACGCGCGCGCCTATCGTGCGGTGGCCGACCTCGGTGTGGACCGCGTACGCGAAGTCGACCGGGGTGGCCCCGGCCGGGAGCGCTATGACGTCGCCCTTGGGCGTGAAGACGAAGACCTCGTTGCGGGACAGGTCGAAGCGCAGGGACTCCAGGAACTCGCTGGGGTCCTCGGTCTCCTTCTGCCAGTCCAGCAACTGGCGCAGCCACGCCATGTCGTTGAGGTGGTCGTCCTTGCCCTTGCCGGCCGACTTCGGCACGTCGGTACGGACCTTGGAAGCGCCGGCGACGGCCTCCTGCTTGTACTTCCAGTGCGCGGCGATGCCGTACTCGGCGCGGCGGTGCATGTCGAAGGTGCGGATCTGGAGTTCGACCGGCTTGCCGTTGGGGCCGATGACCGTCGTGTGCAGCGACTGGTACATGTTGAACTTGGGCATCGCGATGTAGTCCTTGAATCGCCCCGGAACCGGGTTCCAGCGCGCGTGGACGGTGCCCAGGGCCGCGTAGCAGTCGCGGACGGTGTCCACCAGGACGCGGATGCCCACCAGGTCGTAGATCTCCGCGAAGTCCCGGCCGCGGACGATCATCTTCTGGTAGACGCTGTAGTAGTGCTTCGGTCTGCCGGTGACGGTCGCCTTGATACGGGCGGCGCGCAGGTCGGACTGGACCTCGTCGGTCACTATGGCCAGGTACTCGTCGCGCTTCGGGGCGCGCTCGGCCACCAGCCGGACGATTTCGTCGTACATCTTGGGGTAGAGGATCGCGAACGCGAGGTCCTCCAGCTCCCACTTGATGGTGTTCATGCCCAGCCGGTGGGCGAGCGGCGCGTAGATCTCCAGGGTCTCGCGCGCCTTCTTCTCCTGCTTCTCGCGCTTGAGGTAGCGCATGGTGCGCATGTTGTGCAGGCGGTCGGCGAGCTTGATGACCAGGACGCGCGGGTCCTTGGCCATGGCGACGACCATCTTGCGCACGGTCTCGGCCTGCGCCGCCTCGCCGAACTTGACCTTGTCCAGCTTGGTCACGCCGTCGACGAGCAGCGTCACGACGTCGCCGAAGTCGCGGCGCAGGTCCTCCAGGCCGTACTCGGTGTCCTCGACGGTGTCGTGCAGCAGGCCCGCCATCAGGGTGGCCGGGTCCATGCCCAGCTCGGCGAGGATGGTGGTGACCGCGAGCGGGTGCGTGATGTACGGGTCGCCGCTCTTGCGCTTCTGGCCGCGGTGCCAGCGCTCGGCGACCTGATAGGCGCGCTCGATCTGGCGCAGGGTGGCGTTCTCGATCTTGGGGTCGTTGCTGCGGACTATGCGCAGCAGCGGCTCCAGCACCGGGTTGTACGGGTTCGCGCGCTGCACGCCGAGGCGGGCGAGGCGGGCGCGGACGCGGTTGGAGGAGCCGGAGCGGGCGGGCTGGCCGGCGTTCGGACGGACCGCGGGCGGCGTCGCGGTGCGCTCGGGCGGGGCCGGCTTGGGACGCGACTGCTCGGCCGACTTGTCGGCGGGCGCGGACTGGGCGTGCTCCACCGGCCCGCGGGCGTCGTTCTTCGCGTGCGGCGTGCTCGGCGCGGGCTTGGCCGCGGCCGCCGAGGCGGACTCGGGCTTGGCGGCGGTCAGGTGCTGGGCCTCGTCTGGCAAGAGGACTCCTCGTGCGCGATCCGGGTCCCCCAGTCAGGCCCCGGACAACCATGGTAGCGATCCGGCCGCCGACGAACGTGCGGAGCCCGTCCGGACGACGCCGCCCTTTGCCCAGAAAGTCACCAATTGAACGGTGCGGAAAAGCCGGTGGTATTAATTCCGTTGACTCGAACATCGCGCGCCGCCTAAGATCAACTTCGACCAGAAGCGGGGGAATTGACCGTTTTCCCGCTTCGAAAAACAAAAACGGGAGACAGCATGAGGATATTCGGAAAGGCAGTGGCGGCCGCGGCCCTGACGGTGGGCCTGAGTGCGGCGGTCGCGCTGCCCGCCCAGGCGGCCACCGTGACCCCGATGTCGACGCACCGAGGCAGCGTGACCTGCTTCAACTGGTCCTGGGCCGACGGGACCAGCACGACCGCCATCTACTACCACAACACGTGCAGCACGACCCAGCACCTGTGTGTCTGGTGGAAGGACGGCCAGGAGAACAACCTGCACCGCATCACCGCCGCGGGCGATGCGAAGGGTCACCTCAAGGAGCCCGGCACCATCGAATCCCAGGACATCGAGAACTGCTGATTTCGCGGTCGGCCGGATGGCATAAATAAGCGCCGAACAAAAACGACACGGCCCCGAGTGCGCAATGAAGTCGCACTCGGGGCTGTGTCATTTCGTTTCCGGGACTCCGCTCAGACGGTGAGCACCGCCTCCAGGGGGGCGCCCCTGAGCGCCGGTTCCAGGCGGGCACGGCCGCCCAGGAACCCCAGCTCCATCAGGACGGCGAGACCCGCCACCTCGGCGCCCGCCCGGCGGATGAGCTGGAGGGAGGCCTCCGCGGTACCGCCGGTCGCGAGGACGTCGTCGACGACCATGACGCGGTCGCCCGCGGACAGGTCCTCGGCGTGCACCTCGATCTCGGCGGAGCCGTACTCCAGCTCGTACGCCTGGCGGAGGGTGGCTCCGGGGAGCTTGCCCGCCTTGCGCACGGGGATGAAGCCGAGCCCGGCCCGCACGGCGACCGGGGCGCCGAGGATGAAGCCGCGGGCCTCCAGTCCGACGATCTTCGTGGCGCCGCTGCTGACCGCGATGCCGGCCAGCGCGTCGACGAGGGCCGTGAACGCCTCCGGGTCCGCCAGCAGCGGGGTGATGTCCTTGAACATCACCCCCTGCTCCGGGTAGTCCTCGACGTCCCGGATACGGCTGAGCAGCAGCTCCGTGATGTTGCCCGCGAGCTCCGTCATCGGCGCTTCCCGGAGGGCTTGCCGCGACCGCCGCGGTTACGGGACGCCGGCTGGTTGCGCGGGCCGACGACGGCCGGAGCGGCGTCCTCGGGGTCCTCGGAACCGCCGACCCGGGCCTCGGCCATCTCCTCCTCGGCGGCGGCCTGGGCGCGCTTGGCGAGGACGCGCTTCTTCAGCGCCTTCATCTGCGGCTCGGCCTCCTTGAGGTCGGCGACGAGCGGCGTGGCGATGAAGATCGAGGAGTAGGCACCGGCGGCCAGACCCACGAACAGCGACAGCGAGATGTCGTTGAGCGTGCCCGCGCCGAGGAAGCCGCCACCGATGAACAGCAGACCCGCGACCGGCAGCAGCGCGACGACCGTGGTGTTGATCGAACGGACCAGGGTGCCGTTGATCGAGTGGTTGGCGATGTCGCTGTAGGTGAAGCGGGTCTGCTTGGTGATGTCCTTCGTCTGCTCCTTGAGGCTGTCGAAGACGACGACCGTGTCGTAGAGCGAGTAACCGAGGATCGTCAGCAGACCGATGATCGTGCCGGGCGTGACCTCGAAGCCGACCAGCGCGTAGATACCGGTCGTGATGGTGATGTCGTGGATCAGCGCGACCAGGGCCGCGACCGCCATCCGCCACTCGAAGGCGATCGCCAGGTAGATCACCACGAGGACCATGAAGATGCCGAGGCCTTCCCAGGCCTTGTTGGCGATCTCGTCACCCCAGCTGGGGCCGACCAGGTCGGAGTTGATGGACTCGGGGTCCACCTTCATGTCCTTGGCCAGCTTGACCTTGGTCGTGTCCGACTTCGCGGTGTCCATGCCGGCGATCTGGATGCGCAGACCGCCCGTGCCGAGCTTCTGCACGACCGCCTCGTGGCCGGAGGCCTCCTTGGCGAAGGTCTCCGCCTGGGCCACCGAGACACTGGTCTTCGAGGTGGTGAAGACGGCGCCGCCCTGGAAGTCGATGCCCATGTTCAGGCCGCGCACCGCCAGGCCGACGATGGCCGTGATGGTGATCAGGATGGAGACGCCGTACCAGATCTTGCGCTTGCCGACGAAGTCGTAGCTGATCTCGCCGCGGTGGAGTCGGGCGCCGAGGTTGCCGAGTTTCGACATCGCTCACGCTTCCTTCGGGTCGACAGGGCCGGCGGCAGGGCCGGCGGGACGGCGGGTGCGGCGCAGCGGGGCCTTGGCGCCCAGGCCCTTCGGGTCGAGGCCCGACCACTTGTGGCCGCTCGCGAAGAACGTACGCCGAGCGAGGAGCGTCATCAGCGGCTTGGTGAAGAAGAAGACGACGACCACGTCGAGCACGGTGGTCAGACCGAGGGTGAACGCGAAGCCCTGGACCTTGCCGACGGTCACGATGAACAGCACGGCGGCGGCCAGGAACGACACGAAGTCGGAGACCAGGATGGTGCGCCGGGCACGCGGCCAGGCCCGCTCGACGGCGGGGCGCAGCGTGCGGCCCTCGCGGATCTCGTCCCGGATGCGTTCGAAGAACACGATGAACGAGTCCGCCGTGATACCGATCGCGACGATCGCACCGCAGACGGCGGGCAGGTTCAGCGCGAAGTGGATCGTGGGACCGAGCAGCGACATGATCGCGTAGGTGAGGGCCGCGGACACCAGCAGCGAGGGGATCGCGACGAGCGACAGACCGCGGTAGAAGGCCACCAGGTAGATGATGACCAGCGCGAGACCGATGGCACCGGCCAGCAGACCGGCGTGCAGCTGCTCACCGCCGAGGGCGGCGGTGACGGTGGTGACGCTCTCCGTCCGGAAGGAGAGCGGAAGCGCGCCGTACGACAGCACGTTGGCGAGGCTCTGGGCCTCCTCCTGGGTGAAGCTGCCGGAGATCTCCGCCGAGCCGCCGGTGATGGACTGGCTCACGGTCGGGCTGGAGACGACCTCGCCGTCGAGGACGATGCCGAACTCGTTGGTCGGCTGCGAGGCGTTCTTGGCGAGCTCACCGGTGACGTCCGCGAACTTCTTGGCTCCGCCGGAGGTGAAGGTCATCTGGACCTGCCAGCCGGCGGCGCTCTGCGTGTCGTAGACGGCCTGGGCCTTCTTGACGTCGGTGCCGTCGACACGGGCCGGGCCGAGCACGTACTTGTACCAGACACCGGAGATCTTGCCGCAGGCCACGGTGGCGTCGGTCGGCTTGGCGTTCTTGCCGGCGGTGGCGCGCTGGGTGGCCTTGGAGCAGTCCAGAGCGGTGTACTGGGCCTCCAGCTTCGAGGCCGCGGCGGAGGCGCTGGCAGAGGCGCTCGCGTCGGCCGACGAGGTGGCGGAGGGGCTCGCGGACGAGGAGGCGGACGCCGAGGACGACGGCGTGGAGCCGGCCTTCAGGGCGTCGGTGACCGGGCGGCCCTGAGAGGTGGCGGAGGACGACGGCGAGGCGGAGGACGTCCCGGTCGCCTTCTGGGACGACGAAGCGCTGCTCGACGGGGAGGTGCTCGGGGAGGCGCTGGAGCTGCCGCTGGCGGACGCGCTCGGGGAGGCGCTCGCCGCGGCGCCGACGCTGGCCTCCTGGGCCAGGACCGGGCGGAAGTACAGCTTGGCGGTGGTGCCGACCTGCTGGCGGGCCTCTGCGGAGTTGGTGCCCTTGGGGATGTTGACGATGATGTTGCTGGTGCCCTGGGTCTGGACCTCCGTTTCGGACACGCCGAGACCGTTGACACGGCGGTTCATGATCTCGACCGCGGTGTTCATGTTGGTCTTGTTGATCGCGGACCCTTGGTCGGCCTTCGCCTGAAGCGTGATGCTCGTACCACCGGCCAGGTCGATACCGAGACGCGGAGTGGTGTTTCCGGAGGCGAACATTCCTCCGGTGAGCGCCACGATGGCGATCAGGATGAGGGCCAGCGAGCGCCCTGGCTTGCTCTGGGCGCTCGCGCTCCGGCCCCTCTTAGGTGCTGCCACCTTCTCGTACTCCCTCTCGGGCCGCCGCGCGCCTGGTCAGCGCGGTCGGCCGTGACATGGTGTCGTGATCCCGTACGGGAAACAGACGCGCCCGGGATGCGGAATGCGCGTCTGGTGCGCGCGCCGCTTCCCGGGTCACGGCTACTTCGCGTCGGAGTCGCCGTCGGTCTTCTTCGGCTCTTCGTCGGCCTTCGCGTCGACGGTCGCGGCCTCCTCCGTCTCGTCTTCCGCCTTGTCCCCGGTCTCGTCCTGGGCGGCGTCCTTCTTACCGAGGTCGACGGCCTTGTCGTCGGAGGCGGCGGCAGCGTCGGCGGACTCGTCGTCGGTCTCGGTGAGGGAGGAGGCGTCGTCCGGGACGACGTCGGCGTCGGACTTCAGGTCGTGCTCGACGCCGTGCACGATGCGGTTGTACTCGTCGTCCGTGAGGATGGCGCCGATCGCGTTCTTCGCGAAGAGGAGGTCCACGCCGGGGCCGGCGTCGAGGAGGACCGTGTCCTCGTTGACTTCCTTGACCGTCGCGTACATGCCCCCGATGGTGCGGACCCCGTTGCCGGGCTGGATCTCGTTCCGCATCTGCGTGGCCTGCTGCTGGCGCTTCCTGGTGGAACGCGTCATCAGGAACATGGCCGCGATGAGGACGATGAACACGAGAAGAGGCAAGCTATTCACGGGACGGAATTTCCTTCGCGCAGCCGCGGCGGTGAGCGGCCTGGATGATGGGGGTGTGGTCGGCGCCGCCCGCGAAGGCGGCATCGGCGGAGTCTAAGCGAGTCCGCGCGCATGGAACAACGTTCAGCATGGCACCTGGGTTCCTGGGCCCGCCAATGCCCCGCCGTCACGAAGCGATCACGTCTGCGGCCGGAGCCTGGTGCGCGGGCGACGGACTCTCCGGGCCGGGACAGGGCCGGATACGAGGCCGGTCCCGGGATACGGCGGCCCGACGCGTTCTCATCGGCAACGGTGACGGTTCGGACGCCGGACACGCGCCGTCCCGGTCACCGGCGCACCTGGCCTGCGGCCGCCGGCCGCCCGGGACCCGCACGCCCGCGCCCCGGGGCCGATGTCCGCCCCGCTGTGCGGCCGGGCCGTCCTGCCGCGGTACGGGCGGGCCGGCGGCGCCTGGTGTCAGGTGCCGAACAGGTCCTGCTGGCCGGTTCCGCCCGTCGTGCCGCGGGGGGCGGTCAGGCCCAGGTGGGCCCAGGCGGCGGGGGTGGCGACACGGCCGCGCGGGGTGCGGGCCAGCAGGCCCTCGCGGACCAGGAAGGGCTCGGCGACCTCCTCGACCGTCTCGCGCTCCTCCCCCACCGCGACGGCGAGGGTGGACAGGCCGACCGGGCCGCCGCCGAACAGCTTGAGCAGGGCTTCGAGAACGGCGCGGTCCAGCCGGTCCAGGCCGCGCTCGTCCACCTCGTAGACGGCGAGCGCCGCGTGCGCGATCTCCCGCGTGATCAGACCGTCGGCCTTGACCTGCGCGTAGTCACGGACCCGGCGCAGCAGCCGGTTGGCGATACGGGGCGTGCCGCGCGAGCGGCCGGCGATCTCGGCGGCGCCGGCCGGCTCGATCTCGACGTCCAGCAGGTTCGCCGAGCGGTGCACGACCCGCACCAGCTCGCGCGGTTCGTAGAACTCCATGTGCGCGGTGAAGCCGAAGCGGTCGCGCAGCGGGGGCGGCAGCAGGCCCGCCCGGGTGGTGGCGCCGACCAGGGTGAACGGCGGCAGTTCGAGGGGGATGGCGGTGGCGCCCGGCCCCTTGCCGACGATCACGTCGACCCGGAAGTCCTCCATCGCCATGTACAGCATCTCCTCGGCGGGCCGCGACATCCGGTGGATCTCGTCGAGGAAGAGGACCTCGCCCTCCTGGAGGGAGGAGAGGATCGCGGCCAGGTCGCCGGCGTGCTGGATGGCGGGGCCCGAGGTGATGCGGATCGGGGCGCCCATCTCGGCGGCGATGATCATGGAGAGGGTGGTCTTGCCCAGCCCGGGGGCGCCGGAGAGCAGCACGTGGTCGGCGGTGGCGCCACGCGCGCGTGCGGCGCGCAGCACCAGGTCGAGCTGCTCGCGGACCTTCTCCTGGCCGATGAACTCGCCGAGGTCCTTGGGGCGCAGGGCGGCCTCGACGGCCTGGTCCTCACGGTCGGCGACGGCGCCCACCAGCCGCTCCGCGTCGGCGCCGGTGTCGGTCGGGTCGTCCCAGTTCATAAGTGATGTGCCTCAGCGGTGGTGGGGTCAGCGGGCGCGGTTGAGGGTCTGCAGAGCCGCCTTGAGCAGCTGGCCGACCTGGGGCGGGCCCCCGGCGGCCTCGGCCTGCGGGGCGACGGCGGTGACGGCCTCGTCGGCCTCCCGGGTCGCGTACCCGAGGCCGATCAGGGCGGCGTGCAGCTGGTCGCGCCAGCCCTGGCTGACCGGGGCGCCGATCGCGGGGGCGCCGACGGGCTCGCCGAGCCGGTCCTTCAGTTCGATGAGCAGCTTCTGCGCGCCCTTCTTGCCGATGCCGGGCACGGCGATGAGCGCCTTCTCGTCGCCCGTGGCCACCGCGCGGCGCAGCGCGTCCGGGTTGTGCACGGCGAGCATCGCCTGGGCGAGCCGCGGGCCGACGCCGCTCGCCGTCTGGAGGAGTTCGAAGACCTGGCGCTCGTCGTCGTCGACGAAGCCGTAGAGGGTGAGCGAGTCCTCGCGGACGACGAGCGAGGTGGCGAGCCTGGCCGGCTGGCCCATGCGCAGCCCGGACAGGGTGTTGGGGGTGCACTGGACGGCGATGCCGATCCCGCCCACCTCGACGACCGCGGAGTCCGGGGCGAGGGCGGCGACCGGGCCGCTGACGAAGGCGATCATGCCGTACGGCCTTTCGTTGCGTTGGCTGCGTGCAGGGCGACGGCCTGCTGGAGTCGGTTCTGCGCGGGGGCGCGCCAGATGTGGCAGATGGCGAGCGCGAGGGCGTCGGCGGCGTCGGCGGGCTTGGGCGGGGCGCTCAGTCTGAGCAGCCTGGTGACCATGGCGCCGACCTGGGCCTTGTCGGCACGTCCGGAACCGGTGACGGCGGCCTTGACCTCGCTGGGGGTGTGCAGGGCGACGGGGATGCCACGGCGGGCGGCGCACAGCATGGCGACGGCGCTGGCCTGGGCGGTGCCCATCACGGTCTGTACGTTGTGCTGGCTGAACACCCGCTCCACGGCGACGAACTCGGGCCGGTGCTCGTCCAGCCACTGCTCGATGCCCTGCTCCACGGCGACGAGGCGATGACCGAGCTCGGCGTCCGGCGGCGTCCGTACGACCCCCACACCGACCATGGTGAGCGGCCGCCCGGCGACGCCCTCGACGACACCGACACCGCACCGGGTCAGCCCGGGGTCCACACCCAGTACGCGCATCGCGCCCCCTCCCCTCTGTGCGGCTGGACCGCCGCCGCTCTCGCGGACCTGGCCGAGCACCGTCGTGGTGCCTCGATCGACGGTCGCGGTCCTTGGACGGTGATCCATGGATGGCGCCAGGCTAGTCGCTGCCACTGACAACGGCGGCGGGCCGGAGGGATGTGTCCCACCGGCCCGCCGAAGCCGCTCAGCCCGCGGCGGCGTTACGCGTCGACCTTCTCCATGACCTCGTCGCTCACGTCGAAGTTGGCGAAGACGTTCTGCACGTCGTCGCTGTCCTCGAGAGCGTCGATCAGCTTGAAGATCTTCTTGGCGCCGTCCTCGTCCAGCTCGACCTGCATGGTCGGGACGAAGTTGGCCTCCGCGGAGTCGTAGTCGATCCCGGCGTCCTGGAGGGCGGTGCGGACGGCGACCATGTCGGTGGCCTCGCTGAGCACCTCGAAGGACTCGCCCAGGTCGTTGACCTCCTCGGCGCCCGCGTCCAGGACGGCGCCCAGGACGTCGTCCTCGGTCAGCTCGCCCTTGGGGACGATGACGACGCCCTTGCGGTTGAAGAGGTACGACACCGAGCCGGGGTCGGCCATGTTGCCGCCGTTGCGGGTCATGGCGACGCGCACGTCGGAGGCCGCGCGGTTGCGGTTGTCGGTGAGGCACTCGATGAGCACCGCGACGCCGTTCGGACCGTAGCCCTCGTACATGATCGTCTCGTAGTCGGCGCCGCCGGCCTCAAGACCACCGCCGCGCTTGACCGCGGAGTCGATGTTCTTGTTCGGGACCGACTGCTTCTTCGCCTTCTGGATGGCGTCGTAGAGCGTCGGGTTGCCCTCGATGTCGACGCCGCCCATCCGGGCCGCGACCTCGATGTTCTTGATCAGCTTCGCGAAGAGCTTGCCGCGCTTGGCATCGATCACGGCCTTCTTGTGCTTCGTCGTAGCCCATTTAGAGTGGCCGGACATCTGCCTGTCTCCTTCGCGTAACCCATCCAACAACGAACGCCAGAGATCCTACTAGGACTCCGTCGCCCGGTTCGCGTGCACCATGTCGACGAACAGGGAGTGCACGCGGTGGTCTCCGGTCAGTTCCGGGTGGAACGACGTGGCGAGCGCGTTGCCCTGGCGGACCGCGACGATGTGGCCGCCGTGCTCGGCGAGCACCTCGGCCCCGGCGCCCACGGACTCGACCCAGGGGGCACGGATGAAGACGCCCTCTACAGGATGGCCGTCGATGCCGCGTACGTCGACCGCCGCCTCGAACGACTCGTTCTGCCGCCCGAAGGCGTTGCGCCGGACGATCATGTCGATGCCGCCGACGGTCTCCTGGCCCGAGCGCGGGTCGAGGATCTTGTCGGCGAGCATGATCATGCCCGCGCAGGTGCCGTAGACGGGCATTCCGGCGTGCACGCGCGCGCGGAGCGGCTCCATCACGCCGAACAGGACGGCCAGCTTGGAGATGGTGGTGGACTCACCGCCGGGGATGACGAGGCCGTCCACCTCGGCGAGTTCCTCGGGGCGCCGGACCGGCCTGGCCACGGCGTCCGCCGCAGCCAGGGCGATGAGGTGCTCCCGTACGTCGCCCTGGAGGGCCAGGACGCCGATGACAGGTGCGTCGGTCATGGATTTCCTACCAGCCGCGGTTGGCGTAGCGCTCGGTCTCGGGGAGGGTGTCGCAGTTGATGCCGACCATGGCCTCGCCGAGGTTGCGGGACGCGTCCGCGATGATCTTCGGGTCGTCGTAGAAGGTGGTCGCCTTGACGATGGCGGCGGCGCGCTTGGCCGGGTCGCCGGACTTGAAGATGCCGGAGCCGACGAAGACGCCCTCGGCGCCGAGCTGGCGCATCAGGGCCGCGTCGGCCGGGGTGGCGACGCCGCCGGCGGAGAACAGCACCACGGGGAGCTTGCCGAGCTCGGCGACCTCCTTGACCAGCTCGTAGGGGGCGCGCAGCTCCTTGGCGGCGGCGTACAGCTCGTTGTTGTCGTAGCCGCGCAGCCGGGCGATCTCGTTCTTGATCTGGCGCAGGTGGCGGACGGCCTCGACGACGTTGCCGGTGCCGGCCTCGCCCTTGGAGCGGATCATGGCCGCGCCCTCGGCGATCCGGCGCAGGGCCTCACCGAGGTTGGTGGCACCGCAGACGAAGGGTGTGGTGAAGGCCCACTTGTCGGAGTGGTTGACCTCGTCGGCCGGGGTGAGGACCTCGGACTCGTCGATGTAGTCGACGCCGAGCGACTGGAGGACCTGGGCCTCGACGAAGTGGCCGATCCGGGACTTGGCCATGACCGGGATCGAGACGGCCTCGATGATGCCCTCGATCATGTCCGGGTCGGACATCCGGGCCACTCCGCCGTCCTTGCGGATGTCGGCCGGGACCCGCTCCAGGGCCATGACGGCGACGGCGCCCGCGTCCTCGGCGATCTTCGCCTGCTCCGGCGTGACGACGTCCATGATCACGCCGCCCTTGAGCTGCTCGGCCATGCCGCGCTTCACGCGGGCGGTGCCGGTCTCGGGGGTCTGGTTCTCGATGGTGGACACGGGTGACCTCACTCGCTGAAAGAGGGCTTCTGCAGACACCGAGGAAACGCGAGTGGACCAGTCCACAGCAAGGGCCAATGGGTAGGCGGTGGATCGTTTTCCGGTCAGGCGGTGCGCTCGACCAGCGCGGCGGGCGGTTCGTCGTCCATCTCGAAGGCCAGCGGGAAGGGGGCGTGCCCGGCCAGCCGGAACCAGCGGACCTTGCGGTGTTCGCGCAGCCGGCGGGCCGCGCCGACGGCGTCGTTGTGGAAGCGGCGGGCCATCGGGACCCTGCGTACGGCCTCGGCCAGCTCGCCGGCGGCGGCCTCCCCGCCGGGGGCCTCACGGACCTCCTCGACCTGCTGCGGGTCCTCGAAGACCGCCCGCAGCGCCTGGCTCAGCTCGCTCTCGGAGACCTCCCGCTGCTCCTCCTCGGCCTGCCGGGCGGCGTGCGCGGCCTCGTACAGCACGATCGAGGAGGCGGGGTCCAGCACCCCCGAGGTCGCCAGCTCCTGGGCCACGGAGGCCCGCCGCAGCAACTGGGCGTCGAGGGCGGCACGGGCGGCGTCGATACGCGAGTGCAGCCGGTCGAGACGGCCTGCGGTCCAGCTCAGGTACAGGCCGACCACCACGAGGACGGCGAGAATCCAGAGGGTCCAGATGAGGGAAGCGCTCACGGGCGGAACGCTATAGGACGCGCCCACCACAACGCGCCCCCCGAAGGGGCGCGGGGAACTGCGCGACCAGCCACGACGGCGCCGCAGCCGACCTATCCCGGCCCTCCCAGCGAAGCGCCTAGTCCCGCGCCAGCCCGAACCGTGCCCGCAGCCCCGAGCGTTCGTCGGCCGCGACCGCCGCCGCGCCCGCCGTCACCGTCTCGTAGACGGACAGGATGTCCGCGCCCACGGTGGACCAGTCGAACCGGCGTACGTGCACGCTGCCGCGTTCGCTGAGCGCGGCCCGCCGCTCCGGGTCCGCCAAGAGCCGTACGGCCGCCGCCGCCAGCGCGTCGGCGTCCTCGTTGGCGAAGAGCTCGCCGGCCGCGCCCTGGTCCAGGACCTGGGCGAAGGCGTCGAGGTCGGAGGCGAGCACGGGAGCGCCCGCGGACAGGGCCTCGACCAGGATTATCCCGAAGCTCTCGCCGCCCGTGTTGGGCGCGATGTACAGGTCGAGGCTGCGCAGGAAGCGGGCCTTGTCCGCGTCGCTGATCATGCCGAGGAACTCGACACGGGAGCGCAGCTCGGCGGGGAGGGACTCGACCGCGGCTTCCTCGTCGCCGCGGCCGGCCACCAGGAGCCTGGTCCGCGGGCGGGCGGCGAGGATCTTCGGCAGGGCCCTCACCAGCACCGGGAGGCCCTTGCGGGGCTCGTCGATGCGGCCGATGAAGCCGATGGTGTCGCCCTGCCACTCGGGGCGCGGCTCGGCCTTGGCGAAGAAGTCGACGTCGACGCCGTTGGGGATCACGACCGCGTCCCCGCCGAGGTGCTCGACCAGCGTGCGGCGGGCGTACTCGCTGACCGCGATCCGGGCGCTGATCTTCTCCAGGGCCGCCTGGAGGATCGAGTACGCGGCGATCATCGCGCGGGAGCGCGGGTTGGAGGTGTGGAAGGTCGCCACCATGGGGCCCTGCGCCGCCCAGCAGGTCAGCAGACCGAGGGACGGGGAGGTCGGCTCGTGGACGTGGACCACGTCGAACGCGCCGTCGTGCAGCCAGCGGCGCACCCGCGCGGCGGACAGGAAGCCGAAGTTGAGGCGGGCCACCGAGCCGTTGTAGGGCACCGGGACCGCGCGGCCGGCGGAGACGACGTAGGGCGGGAGCGGGGTGTCGTCGTCGGCGGGGGCGAGGACGGAGACGTCGTGGCCGAGGCGGATGAAGTAGTCGGCGAGGTCGCGGATGTGGAACTGGACGCCACCCGGGACGTCCCAGGAGTAGGGGCAGACGATGCCGATCCTCACGACGGTCCCTTCGCGGGGTCGAGGTCCGCGAGCCACAGCCTCTGCAGCATGTGCCAGTCCTCCGGATGGTCGGCGATCCCGGTGGCGAAGGCGTCGGCCAGCGCCTGTGTCATGACAGACGTCTTCTCGGCCTTGTCACCTGACCCGGGTACCTCGACCGGGGCGTGCACCCGGCCCTTCATGACCGGGGTGTCGTCGTACCAGAGCGTCACGGGCAGCAGGACCGCGCCGGTCTGCTGGGCCAGCAGGGCGGGTCCGGCGGGCATCCGCGCGGTGTCGCCGAAGAAGTCGACCTCCACGCCGGAGGCGGACAGGTCGCGGTCGGCGACCAGGCAGACCAGGCCGCCGGCGCGCAGCCTGCGGGCCAGGGTGCCGAAGGCGGTGCCGCCGCTGTGCGGCAGGACCTCCATGCCGAGGCCCTCGCGGTAGGCGACGAAGCGGTCGTACAGCGTCTCGGGCCTGAGCCGTTCGGCGACCGTGGTGAACGGGGTCGCCAGTTCGGTGGTGACCCAGGCGCCGGCCAGGTCCCAGTTGGCCAGGTGCGGCAGGGCGATGATCACGCCCCGGCCGGAGGCGAGGCCGTCGGTGAGGTGGTGGACGTCCTTCGGCTCGAAACCCCTGCGGATCCGCTCCTCGCTCCAGGCGGGCAGCCGGAAGGACTCCATCCAGTAGCGCAGGTACGAGCGCATGCCCGCGCGGGACAGCTCGCGCAGCCGCTCGGGGCCGGCGTCGGGCAGCACGCGCGCGTAGTTGGACTCGAGCCGCTGGACGCCCTTGCCGCGCTGCCTCCACGCGAGGTCGGCGACGGAGTCGCCGAGGCGCACGGCGACCGGCTCGGGGAGCTTCCTGACGGTGCTCCAGCCGAGACCGTACAGAGCGTCGGTGAGCCGGTCGGCGGCGGTCACTTCGCGGCCTCGCTCCCGTGGGCGGTGCTCTCCCGCTCGGCCGCGGCCTCCGCCTCGGCGGACTCCCTGCGGACCGTGACGACCCGCTGCACGAGGGTGACCAGGCTGCCCACGGCGACGATCCACAGGGCGATCGGCAGCAGGATCTGGATGCCCGGGACACCGAACTTGTGGAAGCCGGCCAGCCCGGCCGCCACCAGCGAGATCACCAGGCGTTCGGCGCGCTCGACCAGGCCGTTGACGGCCACCGGCAGCCCGATCGACTCGCCGCGCGCCTTGGTGTACGACACCACCTGGCCGCTGGCCAGGCAGAAGATGGAGACGGCGCACAGGACGTTGTTGTCGCCGTTGCCCGCGTACCAGAGGGCGAAGCCGCCGAAGATCGCGCCGTCGGCGACCCGGTCCAGGGTGGAGTCCAGGAAGGCGCCCCAGCGGCTGGTGCGGCCCAGCTGGCGGGCCATGTTGCCGTCCACCAGGTCCGAGAACACGAACAGCGTGATCACGATCGTGCCCCAGAAGAACTCGCCCCGGGGGAAGAAGACCAGCGCGCCCGCGACCACTCCTGCCGTGCCGAGGAGCGTGACCGTGTCCGGGCTCACGCCCCGGCGGATGAGAAACGCGGCGAACGGTGTGAGGACACGCGTGAAGAATGCACGCGCGTACTTGTTCAGCATGGCCTTCCCGACGGTCGTTGCGCCGTGCGGCCCCTGCTGGCCACCCCGGCTGGCCCATCGTAGCCACGCGCGCGTGTGTGCGACGGCTGGGCACTCTCAGTCGGGACCGGCGGCCGGACCGCAGGGGTCCCGCGAGCACGATCACGTCCTTCGTATGGACGCACCGTGACCGGAGTGGAAAGCTCGAATAACCGCGGGCGTCATCGGAGCCGCCACCGCACGCGGCCCGCCATGCTCGCCCGCGCCCACAGAGACCTCACCGTGCACGGGAGGCAAGACCATGGGCGACAAGGTCAGGGAACACCCCGGAGCCGCCGGCAGGGCAAGGGCGGCCGACCACCCCGCGTCTGTACGGAATGTGGTGCTGGTCGGCCACTCCGGATCGGGCAAGACCACACTGGTGGAGGCTCTCGCGCTGACCGCGGGAGCGGTGAACCGGGCGGGCCGGGTGGAGGACGGCGGAACCGTCTCGGACTACGACGACATCGAGCACCGGCAGCAGCGCTCCGTACAGCTGTCGCTGGTACCGGTCGAATGGAACGGAATCAAGATCAACATCCTGGACACCCCGGGATACGCCGACTTCGTCGGTGAGCTGAGGGCCGGTCTGCGCGCCGCGGACGCGGCCCTCTTCGTCGTCTCGGCCGCGGACGGGGTGGACGGCTCGACCCGGATGGTGTGGGAGGAGTGCGCCGCCGTCGGGATGCCGCGGGCGATCGTGATCACGCACCTGGAGGCCGCCCGCGCGGACTTCACGGAGATGACCCGGGTGTGCGCCGAGGCGTTCGGCGCCGACGACCCCGACGCCGTGCTCCCCCTCTACCTGCCGCTGCACGGCGCGCCGGGTCCGGACGGGCACGCGCCCGTGACCGGTCTGGTCGGGCTGCTCACGCAGAAGCTGTTCGACTACTCCACCGGGGAGCGCAAGGAGTCCGAGCCGGAACCCGACCAGCTGCCGGACATCGAGGAGGCCCGCAACCGGCTCATCGAGGGGGTCATCGCGGAGAGCGAGGACGAGACGCTCATGGACCGCTACCTGGGCGGCGAGCAGATCGACCTCAAGACGCTGATCGAGGACCTGGAGCGGGCCGTGGCACGCGGGGCCTTCTTCCCCGTCCTGGCCGCCGCCCCGGCCGCCGACGGCGCCCGCCAGGGCCTCGGCACGGTCGAGCTCCTGGAGCTGGTCACCGGCGGCTTCCCGACGCCGTTCGAGCACCCCACGCCGGGGGTCACCACCATCGACGGCAGGCCGCGCGAGATCAAGCCGTGCGACACGGGCGGCCCGCTGGTCGCGGAGGTCGTGAAGACCGCGTCCGACCCGTACGTCGGCCGGGTCTCGCTGGTCCGGGTCTTCTCCGGCACCCTGCGCCCCGACGAGACGGTCCATGTCTCCGGGCACGGCCTGGCCGACCGCGGCCATGAGGACCACGACGTCGACGAGAAGATCGGCGCGCTGTCCACGCCGTTCGGCAAACAGCAGCGGCCGGTCACCCACGTCATCGCCGGCGACCTGGCGTGCGTGGCGAAGCTCGGCCGCGCGGAGACCGGCGACACCCTCTCGGGCCGGGACGACCCGCTGCTCATGGAGCCGTGGGAGATGCCCGACCCGCTGCTGCCGCTCGCCATCGAGGCGCACAGCAAGGCGGACGAGGACAAGCTCTCGCAGGGCCTGGCGCGCCTGGTCGCCGAGGATCCGACCATGCGGCTCGAACAGAACCCGGACACCCACCAGGTGGTGCTGTGGTGCCTCGGCGAGGCGCACGCGGACGTCGCCCTGGAGCGGCTGCGCAGCCGCTACGGCGTCCAGGTCGACGTCGTACCGCACAAGGTGTCCCTGCGGGAGACGTTCGCCGGCAGGTCCGCCGGGCGCGGCCGGCACGTCAAGCAGTCCGGCGGGCACGGGCAGTTCGCGATCTGCGAGATCGAGGTGGAACCGCTGCCGGGCGGCTCCGGCATCGAGTTCGTCGACAAGGTGGTCGGCGGCGCGGTGCCCCGGCAGTTCATCCCGTCCGTCGAGAAGGGCATCCGGGCCCAGGCCGTCAGGGGGGTCGCGGCCGGCTACCAGCTGGTCGACGTGCGGGTCACCCTGCTCGACGGCAAGGCGCACTCCGTGGACTCCTCCGACGCCGCCTTCCAGACCGCGGGCGCGCTGGCCCTGCGGGAGGCCGCGGCGGACGCGAAGATCCATCTCCTGGAACCGGTGGCCGAGGTGTCCGTGCTGGTCGGCGACGACTACGTGGGCGCGGTGATGAGCGACCTGTCCGGGCGGCGCGGCCGGGTGCTCGGCACCGAGCAGACCAGCGGCGGACGCACCCTGGTCAAGGCCGAGGTGCCGGAGTTCGAGATCGGCCGGTACGCGGTCGACCTGCGCTCCCTCTCGCACGGCACGGCCCGGTTCAGCCGCTCGTACGCGCGGCACGAGCCGATGCCACCGCAGATCGCCGAGAAGATTCGCGAACAGGCCAAAGAAGCCTCCTAGTTGATCCAGGTTGATCCAAAGCACACAACGGGGGACGGCAACGATCGAGAACAGTCGGCAACAGGAGTGTCCGGCGGACGGCTTCGGCCGTCCGCCGACGCTTGTCGGTGGCTGGAGATACCCTGAGTACTTGATCAACAGGTGTGCGGAGTACGGAAGTCGGGAAGGCCGCAGAAGCGGGACGGCGGCAAGTGGGGGCGGGAATGAGCTTCGAGGACTTCTTCGGGCCACAGGTGCCCAGGCCGGGCGGCGAGGCGCAGGCACCGACCTACGCCCTGGCCTCGGCGGCCTACCGGGACACACCCATGGAGGAGATCAAGAAGGCCGACAACGAATGGCACCAGTCCACGGTCAGCGAGGGCCGCAGCTGGGCGAAGATCTTCCGGCCCAACTTCGGTGAGGCGTACTCCCAGGCGGTCATCGACCGCATGCTGGGCGTCGGCCGCAAGCCCCTCATCCAGTCCTTCGGCAGCGAACCCCAGATGGTCGTCGAGCACTGCCTCGCGGCCAACCGCATCCGAAAGGAACGCGACCAGCGGCTGACCGCGATCATGTTCCTGTGCGGCGTGCTCTTCCTGCCCGGCCTGCTCGTCTGGCTGCTGGTCTTCCAGCTCCGGGCCACCATGCTGAAGGCCGACAACAAGCGGGTCTCCGGCCTCGGCAGCGCCCTGCTGGCCGCCGTCGGCGTGGTCGCGGTCGTCTTCCTGATCCGGATGCCGCTCACCGGCTTCTGGGGGTGGTACGCGCGCGGCTGCATCGTGCTCCCCGTCGTCGGCTGGTATCTGGCCAAACGGCTCTGCGAGAGCACCGCGAACAACCTGCGCGAGGCCTGGGACGGCCTGCTCTCCGGCGGCAGCGTCGGCGCGAAGGTCCCCGAGGCGGTGCCGACCAGCCCCGACCAGGCCGCCGCCGAGCAGCTGCGCCAGTCCCTGGCCCGGCTCAGCGCCGAGCAGCAGTCCAACGCGGTCTTCTACGCCGGCCCCAAGGGCATACTCGGCATGGGCACCCGCTGGGGCTCCTGGCACCTCGCGGAGGAGCTGGTCCCGCTCGATCCGGTCAAGGGCATCCACGAGTTCCGCGCCTGGACCGTCGTCCGGGAGATCGAGAAGGAGCTGAGCGTGCTGCACCGGCAGCACCTGAAGACCGGCGGCTTCCCGGAACCGCAGGTCAAGCACTGGATCGTCAGCCATGTCGGCGCGGGCGCCAAGGCCGTGTCCCGGCCCGAGGGGACCGACTACAAGGTCGGCCCCTCCGACGTGGAGCGGATCTGCAACAGCAACCACTTCGACAAGGGTGAACGGCACTACCTGGGCGTGCAGTGGCCCTACCTGTGGGACGGCGGCCTGATCATCACCATGATGACCACCGTGACCGTGCTGAAGGAGACCCTGCGCATCGAGGTCACCGGTCACGCCCTCGGCCCGGTCAACGGCCTGTTCAGCGGCAAGCCCGAGGCCCCCACCAGGACGGTCGCCAAGACCGTCCGGTTCTGGGAGACCCGGACCATCAAGCTGCCCCTGGTCACCCCGGACGAGGTGGTCCGGCTCTCCGCGCGGGCGCTGATCAGCTGGTACCCGCCGCTGCTGAAGTGGCTCGGCGGCTCCATAGGCCTGCCCGAGCCGTTCGGCCTCCGGCACGCCTGGGCCGACCAGCCCTGGAGCCACCGCTTCATGGCCGACGACGCGCTGCGCGCGGCCACCCCGGTGCTCCGGGCCGTGCACCGGGCCGCGTTCACCGTGCTCAAGGAGCACGACGTCAACATGGACAAGTTCAACTCGCGGGCGGGAGCGCTCAGCGGGGCGGTCCAGGAGGCGTCACCGAAGAAGGCCGACACCTACGACGCGTGAGCCTCCGGCGGTCCGGCCGAAGGCCGGAGCTCAACCGCCGGACGGGCTGCTCAATGGGCCGTCGGCCAGGCCTCGGCCAGCATCTTCCGTGTGTCCGCCAGCAGTTGCGGCAGCACCCGGGTGTGGCCCACCACCGGCATGAAGTTCGTGTCGCCGCCCCAGCGCGGGACGATGTGCTGGTGCAGGTGGGCCGCGATGCCCGCGCCCGCCACCGAGCCCTGGTTCATTCCGATGTTGAAGCCGTGGGCCCCGGACGCCGTGCGCAGCGCGGTCATCGCCTGCTTGGTGAGCTCGGCCAGCTCGGTGGTCTCCGGGCCGGTCAGGTCCGTGTAGTCGGCGACATGGCGGTACGGGACCGTCATCAGGTGACCGCCGTTGTACGGGTAGAGGTTGAGCACCGCGTAGACGTGCTCGCCGCGCCGGACGACCAGGCCGTCCTCGTCGGACTTGGCCGGGATCGAGCAGAAGGGACAGCCGTCGTCGGCCCCCGGACCGCTCGGCTTGTTCTCACCCTGGATGTAGGCCATCCGGTGGGGCGTCCACAGGCGCTGGAACGCGTCCTGCGTCCCCACTCCGATCTGCTGCTCCGGCTCACTCGTCATGCTACGCAGCATATGGCTTCGCCCGTTCGCGGCGTGTCGCCGGGGCCGGGGCAAAGCGATCGGCGGCGAAGCTGGGTGGATGGACGACGACAGCCGGCTGACCCGCTGGGACCGCAGGACCGACCTGGCGCTCGGCATCGCGTCACTGGTCTTCCTCGGCTCGTACGCGGTGCATGTGCTGGCGCCCGGGATGCCGAAGGCCGCGCACGCCTTTTTCCTGTCCCTGATGTACACGGCCTGGGCGATGTTCGGCGTCGACTACGCGGTGCGCTGGCGGCTCAGCGGCGAGGGACCGGGGTTCGTACGGCGGCACTGGCTGGACACGGTCGTCCTGGTGCTGCCCCTGCTGCGGCCGGTGCGGGTGGTACGGACCTACGAGTCGATCCAGCGGCGGCACGGGGAACCCCGGCTCCCGCTGCACGCACGCGTGGCGGCCTACTCGGCGCTGTCGATCTCGCTGCTGGGCTTCTCCGGCGCCCTCGCCGTCTACCAGGTGGAACGCTCCGCCCCGAACGCCAGCATCCGCACCTTCGGCGACTCCCTCTGGTGGACCTGCTCGACCCTCTCCACGGTCGGCTACGGCGACTACGTCCCGGTGACCACCCTGGGACGGTTCATCGCCGCGGGGCTGATGGCCTGCGGCCTGGCCCTGCTGGGCACGGTCACCGGGTCGTTCTCGTCCTGGATGCTGCAGCGCTTCTCACTGGGCGAAGACGAGAGAAGGCCCCCGGAGAACTGATCCCCGGGGGCCCTGGCGGAGGCGGATCAGACCTGGGTCCGCTCCTCGACCACCTTCAGGATCTTGGCGATGGCCTCGTCGAACGGGATGCCGTTCTCCTGCGAGCCGTCGCGGTAGCGGAAGGAGACCGAGCCGGCCGTCATGTCCTCGTCGCCCGCGATGACCATGAAGGGCACCTTCTGCTTCTGGGCGTTGCGGATTTTCTTCTGCATCCGGTCCGAGGACGCGTCCACCTCGACCCGCAGGCCCTGCTTCTTCGCCTCGGCGGCGAACTTCTGCAGGTACTCGACGTGCCCGTCGCCGATCGGGATGCCGACCGCCTGGACCGGGGCCAGCCACGCCGGGAAGGCGCCCGCGTAGTGCTCCAGGAGCACCGCGAAGAACCGCTCGATGGAGCCGAACAGGGCGCGGTGGATCATCACCGGGCGCTGCTTGGAGCCGTCGGCGGAGGTGTACTCCAGGTCGAAGCGCTCGGGCAGGTTGAAGTCGAGCTGGACGGTCGACATCTGCCAGGTGCGGCCGATGGCGTCCTTGGTCTGCACGGAGATCTTCGGGCCGTAGAAGGCGGCGCCGCCCGGGTCGGGGACCAGCGGCAGACCCTGCTTCTCGGCGACCGCGCGGAGCGTCTCCGTGGCCTCCTCCCAGACCTCGTCCGAGCCGACGAACTTCTCCGGGTCCTTGGTGGAGAGCTCCAGGTAGAAGTCGGTGAGGCCGTAGTCGCGCAGCAGGTTCAGCACGAAGGTGAGCGTCTTGTCGAGCTCCTCCGCCATCTGCTCCTTGGTGCAGTAGATGTGCGCGTCGTCCTGGGTGAAGCCGCGGGCCCGGGTCAGGCCGTGCACGACACCCGACTTCTCGTACCGGTACACGGTCCCGAACTCGAAGAGCCGCAGCGGCAGTTCGCGGTAGGAGCGGCCGCGCGCGTCGAAGATCAGGTTGTGCATCGGGCAGTTCATGGGCTTGAGGTAGTAGTCCACGCCCTCGTCGAGCTGCATGGGCGGGTACATGCCGTCGGCGTACCAGTCCAGGTGCCCGGACGTCTCGAAGAGCTTCCCCTTGGTGGCGTGCGGGGTGTAGACGAACTCGTAGCCCTCCTCCTCGTGCCGGCGGCGCGAGTAGTCCTCCATCACGCGGCGGACGACGCCGCCCTTGGGGTGGAAGACGGCGAGGCCGGAGCCGATCTGCTCCGGGATGGAGAACAGGTCCAGCTCGCTGCCCAGCTTGCGGTGGTCGCGCTTCTCGGCCTCGACGAGGAAGTCCAGGTACTCCTTGAGCTCCTCCTTGGACGGCCAGGCGGTCCCGTAGATGCGCTGGAGCATCGGGTTCTTCTCGCTGCCGCGCCAGTAGGCGGCCGCGTTGCGCATCAGCTTGAACGCCGGGATCAGACGGGTGGACGGCAGGTGCGGGCCGCGGCAGAGGTCCTTCCAGCACAGCTCGCCGGTCTTGGCGTCCAGGTTGTCGTAGATCGTCAGCTCGCCGGCGCCGACCTCGACGTCCGCGCCGTCGTCCGAGGACGCCGAGCCCTTCAGACCGATCAGCTCCAGCTTGTACGGCTCGTCCGCCAGCTCCTCGCGGGCCGCCTCGTCGGTGACCACGCGGCGGGAGAACTTCTGCCCCCGCTTCTGGATCTCCTGCATCTTCTTCTCGACGGCCTTGAGATCCTCCGGCGTGAACGGCTTGGCCACGTCGAAGTCGTAGTAGAAGCCGTCCTTGACCGGCGGGCCGATGCCCAGCTTGGCCTCGGGGAAGAGCTCCTGGACGGCCTGGGCCATGACGTGCGCGGTGGAGTGGCGCAGGATGTTGAGGCCGTCCTCGGAGGAGATCTCGACGCCCTCGACGGTCTCGCCGTCCCGTACTTCGTACGCGAGGTCCCTGAGCTCACCGGCCACCCGGACGGCGATGACCGAGCGCTCGCCGGTGAAGAGCTCGGCGGCCGTAGTGCCCGTCGTCACCACGCGCTCGTCCCGCTCGGAATCGCGTTGGATGATCACACGGACGTCTGACACCGGTCTCTCCTGACTGAAGGTGGGTGCGGCGCCATACCAGGAGCGCGCGCATTACGGGATCGTACCGACCCCGGCCCTCCGTCCGCGAAACGGTTACCGACAGTCCCCGGTCAGTCGCAGTCGTCGCCGGTGCACGCCTCCTCGAAGAAGTCGAGATTCTCCTGGAGGGACTTCATCAGCCGGTCCCGCTCGGCCTCCTCCACCTGGACCGGCGCGACCCCGTAGGCACCGGTCAGCCGCCGGAAGCCGCCCCGGCTCTCCAGCCGCCCGTGCAGCCGCACCGGGAGTCCGACGAGGTGGGCCTGCCCGGCGATCCGGTAGTCCTCCTCGTCGAGGGTGACCCGGACGTACGGCACCTCGGCGCCGGCGATCACCCGCAGCCGTACCGCGCCGTCACCGCGCGGCTCCGAGCGGCGCATCCGCACCACGGTGCCGGTGACCCGGACCGCGACGGAGGGTTCGTCGCGCAGATAGCGGGCGCCGGCCTCGCGCAGCACGGCCAGGTCGCCGGGTGAGAACTCGACGGGCTCGGTGGTGGCCGCGCAGTCGTCGGGGACCCCGGCGGCCGGCGCCCACTCGACGGAGATCCGGGCGCCTTCGGTGCCGCGTACGAGGGTGACCAGGGCGTCGGTCAGCTCCCGGCTCACGCCCGCCTCGACGGCTCCGTCGAAGGCGTCCATGCCGCCGGTGGCCCGCTGGTAGTCGATGGCCTCGCGGGCCGCGTACAGGGCCTGGTGCAGGCGTACGGCGAGCGGCCGGCCGGTGCCGACCGGCACGAAGGCGGTCAGGCCGCGGCCGCCCTCCGCCGAGCCGACGAGGACGGACTCCAGCAGGGCGGCGGCCGCGCGCCGGTGCCGGGCGCCGTAGTACCCGGCACGCGCGCGGGTGGCGAGCGCGCCGGCCAGCAGGGTCTGCCGGGCCGCGGTGCGCAGTTGCTCCTCGACCGTCCAGGACGCGGTGTCGGCCGGTCCGCCCGGGACATCCCGCCACCAGCGGATCTCGTCACTGGGCACGGCGAGCCCGACCAGCACCTCGCGCGCGGCGGGCGTACCGCTGCGCACCAGAGCCGTGAGCGCCTCCCCGAGCAGGTCGTCGCTGTCCGGGAAGGCGCGGCTCTCGGGTACCAGCAGGCTGGTGCCGGTGCTGCCCGGCCCGGGTGGGGTCCAGCGGCCGTAGCGGCCCGGCGCTCCCCCGCGCCGCTGCCAGCCGTGCCGCCGCAGCAGGGCACCGAGCACGGCCGGGTCGACCTCGGCGGGCTCGGGCGGACGGCTCCAGTGGGGCCCGTGGAGGTCGTCGGGATGCGGCCGGACCTCCCGCAGCTGCTCGTCGTACGGACGGTGCCTCATGGTCGTCCTCCCGTCCCGACCCGCGTCATGATCTCGCAGAGCGCCCGGTCGTCGAAGATGCGCGAGGTCGGGATCCGCACGGTGGTGCGGTGCCGGCCGGTGATCGGGTGCCCTGCCAGGTTGACCCAGTAGCAGCAGTGGCGCAGATCGAGCCGGTCGTGGCTGGCGCGCAGCCAGTCGTCCTGGGAGCGCGGGACCAGCATCACCACCAGGATCTTGTGCACCGACACCGGTGTGCGGGCGAGCTTGCGCAGGTGGTCGTTGTCGAGCGTGAAGGAGAAGAAACGTCCCGGCGGGTTGGGCGCGATCTGGTACGTGCACTTGAGCTGCACCTTTATGGTCACCTCGTCGTCGACGGTGTGTCCGGGCGAGCCATGGCTGACGTGCCAGTCGATGCCGTTGTCCGGGAACGGCTGCGAGAGCGAGCAGCCGGCCGCCGCCGCGACGGCGTGCAGATAGCCCACCTGCAGTGTCTCCATGCAGGCGGTGGTCGCGAGCGTGCCGCGATGGGGGCCCGTGCGTTCGGGCAGCAGCCCGCCCCGCTCGGGCTGCGCTATCGCCATGGCCAACAGCCTTCCCAGCCAAGAGTTTCCCCGTGACGGGCCGCTGAACTGCAAAGACCCGCACTCCTGTTGTGTCCTTCCGGCGTACGTCGCAAACGGCCCGGGTATCACCAAACAGGCAGAAGACGGAACGTCACCTGCCGTGGGTGAACGAGGAGTTGTATTGGCATGACGTGCTGGTACGAGGGGCCCTTGGCGGCCTTCGACACGGAGACCACGGGCGTGGACGTGGAGACCGACCGCATCGTGTCCGCCGCGGTCGTCGTCCAGGACGCCCCGGGCACCCGCCCCCGGGTGACCCGCTGGCTGGTCAACCCGGGCGTGCCGGTGCCGGAAGCGGCGACGGCGGTGCACGGGCTGACGGACGAACACCTGCAGCGCAACGGCCGTTGGCCGGCGCCGGTGATGTACGAGATAGCCGAGGAACTGGCCGAGCACGCGGCGATGCACCGCCCGTTGGTGGTGATGAACGCGCCGTTCGATCTGACGCTGCTGGACCGCGAGTTGCGGCGGCACCGGGCGTCCGCGCTGGACCGCTGGTTCGAGGCGAGCCCGCTGCTCGTCCTCGACCCCCGGGTCCTGGACAAACATCTGGACCGCTACCGCAAGGGCCGCCGCACCCTGACCGACCTGTGCGCGCACTACGAGGTCACCCTCGAAGGCGCGCACGACGCGGGCGCGGACGCGCTCGCGTCCCTGGAGGTCGTACGGGCGCTGGGCCGTCGTTTCGCGGCCCGGCTGGAGCGTCTGACCCCGGCCGAGCTGCACACCCTGCAGACGACCTGGCACGCGGCGCAGGCGCGGGGTCTGCAGGCGTGGTTCAACCGCAGCGGCACACCGGAGACGGTGAACCCGGACTGGCCGTTGCGGCCGGAACTGCCGACGGCGGCGTGACGGACGGGGCGCCGGTGCCGGCGCCCCGTTCCGATGTCACCAGGTGCCGGCGCAGCAGCGCCCGCGCCGTGCTCTCGGCGCCCGTGAAACGGGCGCGTCCCGCGTCGGTCAGGGTGACCTCGACCGTCCTGCGGTCGGCGGCCCGGCGATCGCGTTCGACGAGTCCGGCCGCCTGGAGCCCCTTCAGGAGGAAGGACATCCGGTTTCCCGGTTCCCGGAGGATCGCGGTCAGCCGGGCCACGGGCATGGGCGCGGGCACGGGTCCACCGCCGGTTTCGGCTTCGGCTTCGGCTTCGGCCAGGGCGCCGAGGACGAGGTAGTCGTGGAGCGACAGGCCGTGCTGTGCCCGCAGCTCACCGTGGAGGAGACCCAGCGTCCGCAGGACGGGCGGGGGCTGCTGCCGGGTGGTGTCCGACGGACCGCGGTCGATCATCTTCGTCCCCAGGGGTGGATCCTCCGGCCGCGGGTCCGCGACCGGACACTCACAACCGCATCCCGTTCGGCACCGATCGCCCACCGGGTGGACGGAAGGCCCTCGGATCAGGACACGGCCCGGTCCCCCGCGCGCGCCGGCCGGTGTCCAGGTGTCCCGGTCTCCCGGTCTCCCGATGTCCCGATGTGAGGCCGATGTGGCCATGGGGACCGTCCGTCCCCGCGCTCCACGCGTTCTAGCGTCGAGAGTCCGACGCGGTCAGGCGGCCGCCGGGCCGCGCCGGGAACCGAGGGCTCCACACAGGGAAGAAGGCGTTCCGTGCCATGACCTCGCAATCAGACACCGCCCGAGCGGCGGTGCACGGACTGGATTTCGGGCTCAACCAATGGGTCGTGGACGAACAGCGGCAGCGTTTCCTGCACGACCCGGGCTCGGTCGACGAGACGTGGCGGGACTTCTTCGCACTCCCGTCGGCCGCGACCGTCACGGCTCCCCGCGCCGTCCCCGGGCACCGGGACAGCGCCGAGGCGGCGGCCGAGGCGGTCCGGGTCGCGGCCCTCATCCACGCGTACCGGGTGCGCGGCCACCTGATGGCGGACACGAACCCGCTCGCACCGTGGCCCGCCGCGGCCCATCCCGAGCTGGATCTCGCCGCCTTCGGGCTGCACGACGCGGACCGGGCGGCGGAGTTCGCCGTGGCCGGGTTCGCCGGGCACACCACGATGACGCTCGACGAAGTCCTCGGTGCGCTGCGGGAGTTCTACTGCCGTACCGCCGGGTTCGAGTACATGCACATCCAGGACTCCCGTGAACGCCGCTGGATCCAGCAGCGCGTCGAGAGCGCGCAGGGCCGGCCGGACCGGGCCCGGCAACTGCGGATCCTGTACCGGCTGGGAGTCGCGGAGGCGTTCGAGACGTTCCTGCAGACCAAGTACGTGGGCCACAAGCGGTACTCGCTCGAAGGCGGCGAGTCGGCCGTCGTCCTGCTCGACGCGCTGCTGCTGCGGGCCATCGAGGACGGCGTCGCGGAGGCCGTCCTCGCAATGGCGCACCGCGGCCGGCTCAACGTGCTGGCCAACATCATCGGCAAGTCCTACGCCCAGATCTTCGGCGAGTTCGAGGACGCGGAGGACCTCGGGTCGGTCCAGGGTTCGGGAGACGTGAAGTACCACCTCGGCGCCGAGGGCACCTACCACGACCTGCACGGCGGCACCATCGCCGTCTCGGTCGTGGCGAACCCCTCGCACCTGGAGGTCGTGGGGCCGGTCGCCCAGGGAGTGGTGCGTGCCAAGCAGGACCTGGCCACGGGCCGCGGCGCCGCCTTCCCCGTCCTCCCGGTCGTCGTCCACGGCGACGCGGCCTTCGCCGGCCAGGGCGTGGTCGCCGAGACCCTGAACATGTCGCAGCTCCCCGGTTACCGCACGGGCGGGACGGTCCACGTGGTCGTCAACAACCAGGTGGGCTTCACCACCCTGCCCGCCAACGGCCGCTCCAGCACCTACGCCACCGATGTGGCACGCATGGTCGAGGCGCCGGTCTTCCACGTCAACGGCGACGACCCGGAGGCCGTCGACCGCGTTGCGCGGCTGGCCTTCGACTACCGCCGGACGTTCCGCAAGGACGTGGTGATCGATCTGGTCTGTTACCGGCGCCACGGGCACAGCGAGGTCGACGACCCGTCCGTCACGCAGCCGGTGATGTACGACCGCATCGACGCCAGGGCCTCGGTGCGCGCGCTCTACGCGGAGGCGCTGGTGGGCCGCGGGGACCTCACCGAGGAGCAGGTGCAGGGCGCCCGGCACGCCTACCGGGAGCACCTGGAGCGGGCCTTCACCGAGACCCGCGGGCTGTCCGCCCCCGAACCCGCCGAAGGCCTTCCCGCCGCCGGAGACCCTTCCGGCGCCGAGGACGTTCCCGGCACCGGCACCGGCACCGGCACCGACGCCGGGCCCGGGACCGCCCGCCGCACGGCGACCGCGATCGACGAGCCGACCGCCCGGCGGGTCATCGCGTCGCAGACCGACCTGCCGCCGGGGTTCACCGTGCACCCGCGCGTCCTGCCGCAGCTCCAGCGGCGTGCGGCGATGCTCGGGACCGGCTCGGTCGACTGGGCCACCGCCGAGACGCTGGCGATCGGTTCGCTGCTGCTGGAGGGCGTGCCGGTGCGGCTGGCCGGGCAGGACTCGCGGCGCGGCACCTTCGGCCAGCGCCACGCCGTCCTGATCGACCGGCACACCGGCGCGGAGTACACGCCGCTGAAGTTCCTGGGCCCGCGGGCCGCGAGCTTCACGCCGTACGACTCGATGCTGTCCGAACTGGCCGCGCTGGCCTTCGAGTACGGCTACGCGCTGGCCCGGCCGGGGGCCCTGGTGCTGTGGGAGGCCCAGTTCGGCGACTTCGCCAACGGCGCCCAGACGGTCGTCGACGAGTACATCGCGTCGTCGGAGCAGAAGTGGGGCCAGCGCTCCGCGGTGACACTGCTGCTGCCCCACGGCCTGGAGGGGCAGGGCCCGGACCACTCCTCCGCCCGGATCGAACGCTTCCTCCAGCTGTGCGCGCAGCACAACATGACCGTGGCCATGCCCACCCTGCCGAGCAACTACTTCCATCTGCTCAGGGCGCAGGCGCTGGACGGCCGCGGGCGACCGCTGGTGGTCTTCACCCCGAAGTCGATGCTGCGGTCGAAGGCGGCCGTCTCCGCCCTGGCGGAGTTCACCACGGGCGGCTTCCGCCCGGTGCTGCCGGACGACACGGCGGATCCCGACCTGGTCACGCGCGTGCTGCTGTGCTCGGGCAAGGTCTGCCACGACCTCGGCACCCACCGGCGCGACTCGGGCGCGACGGACACCGCGATCATCCGTGTGGAGCGCCTCTACCCGTTCCCCGAGGCGGAGCTCACGGCGGAACTCGCCCGCTTCCCCGCCGCGGCGGAGGTGCGGTGGGTGCAGGAGGAACACGAGAACCAGGGTGCGTGGTCCTTCGTCGCGCCGCGTCTGTTCCGGTCGGCGGGACGCCCGGTGGACTGCGTCAGCCGGCCCGAGGCGCCCGCCCCCGCGGTCGGATCCGCCCGCCGGCACGCCCTGGAGCAGCAGGCCCTCGTGGCGGCGGCCTTCCGCTGACGCCCTGGGCTGCGCGGCGGCCGGCGGCCGTCAGGCGCTCGTGACGGTCCGTCCCGGCATCGGCTCCGCGAGCTCCGCCCGCCAGGCCGGCGAGCCGAACGGGCCCGCGAAGTACTGGGTCTCGTGCACCACCCGCTCGTCGGCGAACTCCATGATGCTCACCGAGTACGACGGCACCCCGTCATAGGTGATGACGCATTCGCTCACCCACGTCTGCGCGTGGCCGGTGATCCGCAGGACGGTGAAGTGACGGTCGGCCGGATGCCCGCCGCGTTGCGCCGCGATCGTCTCGCGAGGCCGGAAACGCTCACCGGACTGCGGGTAGTCGAGGATCGCGTCCGCGGCGTAGAGGGCGTGCTCGGCTTCGACGTCCCCGCGCTCCGAGGCCCGCCAGTGCTCCTCGATCGCGGCCCTGATCCGGGAGTCAGCATCCATGGCACCGCCCTTCCGTGGCGGTGCCAGCCTAGGCACTTCCGCCGCGCCCGGCCGACGGGCAGGCGGGCGCGGCCCTGCCGGGTCCACCGTTCGGCCGGATCACGGGACGACAAAAAGACCGGTCCGCATCAGGCGGACCGGCCTTCCCGGTGGTGGGCGATACTGGGTTCGAACCAGTGACCTCTTCGGTGTGAACGAAGCGCTCTTCCACTGAGCTAATCGCCCGGGAACGCAGTGAACGATACAGGTACCGCCGGGTTCCGTTCAAACCGCTTGGAGGTGCCTGAGCAGTCCGCGTCGTCCGGAGCTCATCATCAGCCGGTGGTTGAGCCGGAAGAACGGCCGTCCCAGCAGGGCGAGTCGTCGCAGCAGCGGCTTGCCGACGTCGACGACCTGTTCGTAGCGCGCGAGGGTGCCGGTGCCGTCCGGGGTGATCGTCCACCGGGCCCAGCCCTCGATGTCACCGGTCATCGAGATCTCCAGCACACCGGCGGCCGCGTCGCGCCGTGCCTCGCGTGCGGTGAACGCGAGGTCGTACGGGAGGAAGGAACGGACGGTGAGCTCGGCGGCGGAGTCGTCCAGCCGGTGCACCGAACGGACCTGGGGCCACCAGTGGGGGTATTCCTCCACCTTCCGCAGCGCCTCGTAGACGGTGCTGGACGGCACCGGGAGGGGCCACAGGCTGCGGAAGCGGTAGTGGTTCCAGTCCATGGCCGCAGTCTGTCGCAGACCCTGCGTCTGAGTACGCGTACTCATGCCCGTACGAAGTGACCTGGCCCACACTCGTCGGTACGAGCGCCGCCGCCCGTGCGACGGCGCTCCCCCTCCCACCTGCTACGACGGCATCCGGTCGCCGAGCAGGGCCAGGTTCTCGATGGCGGCGAGCCCGTAGAGCGCGGTGTCGTTGGAGGACACCCAGCTCGCCTCGGCACCCGCGACGAGCGTGACCGGGCCGGAGAGCGGCTCGGTCTTCCACGGCGAGGACTCCGTGTACCCGTCGGAGCTGTAGAACTTCGTCCACGCGCGCGTGGCGAGCGCTGCGTCACCCGTCTGCACCGCGGCGTACGCGTCGAGCCGCGAGTGGCCCTGGAAGAGCAGCAGGGTGCCGAAGTTGGACCCGTAGCGTGCCGCCTGTTCCGTCTTGGTGGCGTTGAAATAGCGGCAGTAGTCGAAGTAGACGTCGTTGAACTCCGGCATGTCGATCAAGTAGATGAGTTCGGCGCAGAGTTCGTTGAGGCCGAAGACGGCCGAGAGGTGCGAGACCGAGACGACCGGGGTGGTCGCCGTGGCGAACTCGCCGGTGTCCAGGTCGTACAGCCCGCTGCCCTGGACGAAGCCGTTGGGCTGGGCGGCGATGCCCGCCATGGTGGACAGGACGCGGGCCTTGGCCTTCTCCCACTTCGGGCCCTTGCGCTCCCACTCGGTCAGCCAGGCCGACACCAGACCGCTCCAGTCGGTGCCGAAGCCGATGGACAGGGCGTGCCGGTCGGGCGTGTACGGGTCGGTGCGGACCTTGCGCTGCGGGTCGAGGACGAGGAAGGTCTCGTCGGAGTCGACGTTCGCGGCCATCAGGTCGCCGACGCGTTCGTCGCCGGTGAGGAAGTAGTAGAAGCGCCGGTAGGTGGTGTTGGAGATGCGCTGCTGCTTGGCGCTGTCCGCGTAGTGCTGGATGCCGTGCCGGGTGCCGAGGCCGGCCCACTGGCCGATGTGGTAGACGTCGACCTCGCCGGTGTGCCGGGTGAGCGCCTCCGCGAACCGGAAGATGTCCGAGCGACCGCTTCTGAGGTACGCGTACCAGAGCCACAGGTCGGGCGAGAGCTCGGAGTTGTCCCAGGCGTAGCCGCCGACGTCGTACCGCCACTGGTGGCGCACGGTGTCGTAGGTGTGCATGAAGTCGCCGTAGTCCCAGAAGCCGTACCAACGGCGTTGCTCCACCTGGTCCTTGTAGTAGGTGAAGAGGAAGTCGAGATGGTCCTCGATCTTCGCCTTGGCGGCGGTGGAGCGGTCGGGCTCGGAGTAGAGGCCGGGGCCGAAGACCTTGGCCTTGATGAGCTGCTTCGGCGGGGCCGTGAGCTGCGGCAGCGCCCTCACGGCCGTGACCTGTTCGGCCAGGGCCTCCGCCGAGGGGGTCGACTCGTTGGCCCAGAAGAGGAGTTCGGAGGTGCGGGCGATGCCGTAGGGGGTGCCGAACTCCGGCTCGTAGTCCTCGTAGGTGATATTGAGGCCTTCGAGCTGTTCGGCGTACGTGTCCTGGCCCATGCCGTCGTGGTAGAAGCGCAGGTCCATCGGCTGGGCCTCGGGCGACCAGAGCCAGAGGGTGACCTCGGCCGTGTCGGTGTGGGCGTCCCGGATGTCGAGCTGGGCCGGGAACTTCTCCCAGAAGTCCCGCAGGCCGAAGGAGAGTC
This sequence comes from Streptomyces fuscichromogenes, assembly GCF_014645815.1. Lineage (GTDB taxonomy): Bacteria > Actinomycetota > Actinomycetes > Streptomycetales > Streptomycetaceae > Streptomyces > Streptomyces fuscichromogenes. The sequence goes on from NZ_BMML01000010.1 coordinate 72,044, forward strand.
CGCCGCTCGCCCCGCCGACGTAACCGAAGCCGGAGGCCCGCTTGCCGCCGCCGGCCGCGATCCAGCCGTACCCCTTCCTGGTGCGCTTGCGCAGGGTGAAGCCGTCGGCGGAGAGCTGGGCGAGGGTGTAGTCGCCCCAGTGCGGGATGTACTGCAACCGGGTCGTCACCCGCTGGTCCCAGGTGGCGGGGTCGGCCAGCTTCTGCCCCGCGTACTGGGCCGCCTGGACGGTCGCGCCCGGATCGCGGCGCAGGCCGGTGATGCCCTGGACCGCCTCCCGCAGCAGGCCGGTTCCCTCGCCGCCGATCCGCACGTGCCGGTCGTACGCCTCGTCGCGCATCGGCACGCTGAAGCGCACGCCGAGCCCGCGGATGAAGTCACCGCTCGCCCTGCCCGGTTCCTGGGTGCCGTCGTAGGTGATCGTGTGGACCATCCGGAACGAGTCGGCGCCCGCGTAGAAGTAGAGCCGGATCGAGAACGGCAGCCAACTGCGGCTCCCCTTGCGGTGCTTGCCGTCGATGCGGACGACCGCGCGGACCGGGCCCTCCTGTTCGACGGTGACGGAGTCGATCGCGCCGTCGAAGCGCTCGGTTCTGACCTGGCCCTGGTCCTCGTCCTCGATCTCGGGCTGGCGGATGAGGACCAGCCGCCCGTTCCTGGCGATCTCCGTAGCACCCCGGGTGACGGACCTGACGAGCGTCGAGCCGTTCTTGCCGATCTTCACGGAGATCACGCCGGTCGACACGTCGATCGTGCCGCCGTGTTTGTCCACGGTGACCCGCTGGGCGGGGGCGGCCGGATCGCCGGCCGCGAGGGTGAGCTTGCCGTTGCCCGAACTGGCCGCGTGGGCGGTCCACTTGAGGGAGCCGTCCGGCCAGTAGGCGAGCGGCCAGGACTGGACGGGCACGTCCTTGCCGTCCTCGTCGGTGAGCGCGAAGGTCTGGTCCTCCTGGAAGGCCCCCATCGGCCAGGGCACGCCGACGGTCGAGCCGGGCGCGGCGCCGAGGCCGCCGTCCTCCAGCCAGTCCAGGGTCACCGGGTCCGCGTCGGCGGCCTCGGCTCCGGGCGCGGCCTCGGCGTCCTTCGCCCCCAGCACCCAGCTGAACTGGGCGGCGGCGCCGGCCACGGCGGCCGCCTTGAGGAGGGACCTGCGGGGAATGGGAGACATGACCGTTCCTTTCCATGCGCTTGCTGGTCAGGGACATGACAGAAAGAGGTACGGTGCCGGGGCACCGCCCTGGGTTCGGGGCACGGCGGCTCAGCGACGGCGCCGGTACCGCTCCTCAACGGCCACGGCCGCCGCCGCCACGGCACCGAGCACGGGCACCGCCAGCGGTGCGATGAGCAGGGCGGAACAGGCCACGAGGACCGCTCCCCCGACGAGCAGGAAGGAACCGCCGGGGTCGAGGACGGTACGCCGGCCGGCCGCCGCGAGCAGCGGACGCCAGCGGTCGCCCGGCGCCCAGACAGCCGCCGCGCGCAGCCCCGCGACCACGAGACCCAGCACCGCGAACAGCCCCACCGCCCCGACGGGCGGCCCGCCCGGCAGCCCGGCGCGCACCGCCCGGACGTCCACCCAGGCGGCCACGAGCGCACCCCATCCGGCGAACCCGACGAGCCAGCCGCCGCGCAGGGCGGCCCGGAAGTCCCCGGCGAACTCCCGCCAGCCGCCGCCCACCTGCCCGGTACGGCGGCGCAGGTGCCGGGCGCCGGCGGCGAAGGCGGCCGGGTAGGTCACCACCCCCAGGGACGCGACCGCGATCCACACCCCGGTGAGCAGGCACTCGGCGAAGACCCCGAACCGCTCCGCGAAGACGGACGGCTTTGCGCGCACGTCGGCCACGACGTCATCAGCCCTTCAGTCCGGAGGTCGCCATTCCGTCGATCAGATAGCGCTGGAAGGCGAGGAAGAACAGCAGCACCGGCAGCAGCGCGACCAGGGACATGGCGATCATCCCGCCGTAGTTGGCGGCCACGCCGTCCGAGTCGCGGAACATCATCAGGCCCAGGGAGACCGTGTACTTGCCGGGCTCGTTGAGATAGATCAACGGCCCCATGAAGTCGTTCCAGGCGTTGATGAAGGTGAAGATCGCGCTGGTGATGAGGGCGGGCCGGCACAGCGGCAGCACGATCGACCAGTAGATACGGAAGTGCCCGCACCCGTCGAGCCGGGCCGCCTCGTCGAGTTCCCGGGGCAGGTTCCGCATGAACTGCACCATCAGGAAGACGAAGAACGCCTCGGTGGCGAGGTACTTGCCGATCAGCAGCGGGACGTAGGTGTTGATCCAGCCCAGCTTCTGGAACATCACGTACTGCGGGATCAGCAGCACGTGGTACGGCAGCAGCAGCGTGCCGATCATCAGGGAGAAGAGCAGGTTGCGGCCGGCGAAGCGGATACGGGCGAAGGCGTAGGCGGTGAGCGAACAGGAGACCAGCACACCGACGACGGCACCGACGGCGTAGAAGAGGGAGTTCTGGAAGAACGTCCAGATGCTGATGTCCGCTATGCCGTCGGCGAGGCCCTTGAAGTTGGACAGGATCGGGTGGGACGGGAACAGCCGGAGGCTGTTGATGATGTCCTTGCTCGGCTTGAAGGACGCCCCGATCACCCAGACCACCGGGTAGAGGATGACCGCGAGGATCGCCAGGGCGCCGAGGTGCCAGCCGAGGGACCCGGTCCGGCGGCGGCTCAGCAGGGGCGGCCGGGTGGTGGTCGCGCTCATCGGGCGTCCTCCTCGTAGTGCACCCACTTCTTCTGGGACCAGAAGAGGACGGCCGTCACCAGGGCCACGGCCAGCAGCAGCATCCAGGCCATCGCGGCGGCGAAGCCCATCCGGGCGTTCTGGAAGCCCTGCTGGTACAGGTAGCAGGTGTAGACGAGCGTGGCGTCGGCCGGTCCGCAGGTGGCGTTGGAGACGACGTAGGCCGATCCGAAGATCTGGAAGGAGTGGATGGTCTCCAGGAGCACGTTGAAGAACAGCACCGGGGAGATCATCGGCAGGGTGATGTTCCAGAACCTGCGCAGCGGCCCGGCGCCGTCCATCTCGGCCGCCTCGTAGAGCTCCCTCGGTACCTGCTTCAGCCCCGCCAGGAAGATGACCATGGGCGCACCGAACTGCCACACGGTCAGGGCGACCAGGCAGTACAGCACCCAGTCGGCGTTGCCGACCCAGCCGCCGACGTGCCAGCCGAAGAAGGTCTGGGTACGGTCCACGATCGCGCCGTCGGAGAACAGGGACCGCCAGACGAAGCCGACCGAGACGCTCGCGCCGATGAGCGAGGGGGCGTAGAAGGCGGCCCGGTAGAAGGCCTGGCCGCGCCGGCTCTGGGCCAGCAGCATCGCCACCCCGAGCGCGAGAAGCAGCTTCAGCGGGGTGCCGATGACCACGTACTTCGCGGTCACCTCCACCGACCTCTGCCAGCGGGGGTCGTCGAACATCTGGGTGAAGTTGTCGAACCCGACCCACTTCGGGGTGTTGAAGAGGTTGTAGTCGGTGAACGCGAAGTAGAGCGAGGCGGCCATCGGGCCCGCGGTCAGCAGCAGGAAACCCGCGATCCACGGGGACATGAAGAGGTAGCCGGCGAGGTTCTCGCGCCGGCGGCCCGGCCGCCGCCCGGTGGCGGAGGCGGCCGAACGCGTCCCGCGCGCTGCGGGCGGGGAGTCCTTGACGAGCGTCACAGCGGGTCCCATCAGGCCTGGAAGGCGGCCTCGGACTCGGTGAAGAACTGCTTCACCGCGTCCGCGACCTTGGTCTTGCCCTGGCCGAGGTCACCGCCGATCCGCAGGAAGGCGGCCTCGATGGTGTCGGCACCGGAGGGGTGCGGGGTGATCGTGCCGAGGACACCGGCCTTGGCGGTGTCCGCCTCGTACTGCGCGATCTCCTTGTTCACCGCGTCCGTGGGCCTGAACGCCGCGTACTGCTCGGTGCTCGCGAGAATGCCCCGGTCGTAGCCCATGATCGTGCCGACCTCGGGATCGTGGACCATGAAGTCGATGAACTGCGCGACCTCCTTCGGGTGCGCGGTACGGGCGGAGGCGCTGAGCATCAGGGAGGCGAGGTACTGCCCGGTGTGCTTGCCGTCCATGGTCGGGATCGGCGCCAGGCCGTAGGTGCTGTCGCCTTCCGCCGAGTAGCGGACGGTGAAGTTGTCCCAGGTGAACTCCGAGGCGCCGTGGCCTGCGGAGAGGGAGGACTTGGGGAAGTCCTGGGCCACGACCTTCGGGTCGGTGACGATGCCGGCCTTGACGCGGCTGTAGCCGTCGGCCCACCACTCCGTCAGGTCGGCCTTGTCGAAACCGAGCCCGTCCTTCGTGTAGAAGGCCTTGCCGTTCTGGCGGAGGTAGATGTCGTACAGGTACATGATGCCGAAGTAGCCGGTGTCCCCCGCGACCTTGGTCCGGTCGTGGATGGTCTTCAGGGCCTTGAAGTAGTCGTCCCAGGTCCAGCCCGCGTGCGGCTCGACACCGGCCTTCTCGTAGACCTTCTTGTCGATGACCAGCGCCATGGTGTTGGAGCCGACGGGGATTCCGAGCTGCTTTCCGTCGACCTCGCCGACCTTCGTCACCCCGGCCCGGAAGTGATCCAGGCTCAGATTTCCCGCCTGAACCTGTGACTTGAGGTCGAGCAGAATTCCTCGCTTGTCGTACTTCCGAAGAAAGGTGACGGCATTTTGGAAAACGTCCGGGGGATTTCCACCGGCAGCCTGCGTCTGGAACTTCTCCCAGAACGACGCATACGTCTGAAAGTCGGTCTTGACCTTGATCTTCGGGTACTTCTTCTCGAAGAGCGCGACGGTCTTGTTGATCTTCTGCGCGCGCTCCTCGGCACCCCACCACGAGTAACGGATCGTCACCGTCCCGTCCCCGGAACCACTCCCGCCGCCACACCCCGCCGTCGCGCCGAGCCCGAGCGCGGCCGCCGACGCTCCGGCCGCCTTCAGGATGGTCCGCCGCTCCACGTTCCTGCCGGTTCCCACAGTCGGGCCCCTCCCCGCGGCGTCGCCGACGCCCGCATGAATCGTTTCAAGTAAGCGCTTGCTGGCACAAGTTACGGAGGGGCCGGTGAGGCGTCAATGATTCGCACAGGAATTTCTTGTGGGCGGGGGTGACGGGGCAGGGCGGCGGGGCGAGGGTGCGGGTGCCGCGGGGCGGATGACGTCGCAGGTGACGGGCGCGCGATCGACGGGTCGAACGTGAAGTCGCTTAGGGAAGACGGGAGTTACGGGTTGGCTTCGACGAGCGGGGCGGTGCGGGCGGGGCCTCGCCCGTCCGCGGCCGACAACCGCCGACCGACGGCTCCCGACGGCTCCCGGCGGCTCCCGGCGGCTCCCGGCGGGGCGGGACGCGTACGTCGGCTCGGGACCCGGGGCGGATACCTCCGACCACTACGGCCGGGTACGTCGCGGCCGACGGGTTCCGCCGCGGAGATCACCGTCCGCAATCTGCCGACCGAAGGTGACCGTGCGGCCACGCAGCGGGGTCGAGCCGCGACGGAGCCCGCACACCGACCGTGTTCACCCCGCCACTGCCGACGAAGAGTGACTTGCCCCGCCCGGCACCGCACGGGTCAGGACGGGCAGGGCAGACAGGGCAGGGACACTGCTCACGCCGTCCACCTGCATCGACCGGCGTGGCGAGGGCGCGGGGATGGGGGAGCCTCCGGGGAGGCCGGGGCGGGCAGGGGCCGGCAGCGGCGGAAGGTGACGGGTGCCGGGGCGTCAGTGCGGGTGACGGGGGCGGGGCGGGGCTCGTGGGGGTGGCCGGGTGGTTGTTCGGGGGTTGGTGTGGTGGTGGCGAGGCGCGTCGGGGCTTGCCGGCTTGTCGGTGCCGCGCTCGAAGGGCTCGGCGACCGTCGTGCGGCTCGCGCCGGTCCTCGCCCCGCGGATGCCGCCCGCGAGGCCCGGGAACGACCTCGGCCCACCTGCAGTCTCGCAGGTGGGCCGAGGTTCCGGGTGGGCGATACTGGGTTCGAACCAGTGACCTCTTCGGTGTGAACGAAGCGCTCTCCCACTGAGCTAATCGCCCGGACGCAGGGAGAACATTACCCCATGTCAGGGGGTGCCCCCGACCAGTCGCCGGGGTCCGTGAGCGGCGGTCGGATCACTCCTCGATCTTCCAGGGCATCACGACCCCGAACCTGGAGAGGTAGGTCCCGACCCCGGCGGCCACGATCACCAGGCCGACCGTCGTGAGCGTGATGTTGCGGCGGCGCACCCTGGGGTCCAGGGCCTTCTGGGCCGCCTCCGTGACCTTGCGTTTCGTCCAGCGCAGCACCAGCTGGGCCCAGACGAACTCGGTCGCCCAGATCGCCATGCCGCCGAAGATGACCACCCAGCCCGGCCCGGGCAGCGGCAGCATCACGATGCCCACCGCCACGACCGCGAGGCCGACCGTGAAGACCCCGGCCTGCCAGCTCAGGTGCAGCACCCGGCGCGCCTTGATGAACGCGGGCGCCCGCGATCCGAGCCCCCGCTCGGCACGCGCCCGGTCCGTCGTCGTCCCGTCCACCTCGCTCCCGTCCGAGGCCACGGCGACCTCGCCCGGTTCGTTACTCCCCGTATTCATACGACCAAACCCTACCTGAGCGATTCCGGTCACCGGAATGGTCGTAGATCGCGTCCAGGTTCTCGGCCGGAAGAGTTACGTAAAGGCACGCAAAACACTCAGAGGGGTTTACAACGGCACCGTAGGTGGCATGTCGATTTCGCCGACGTGCGAATCCCCGAGCGCACACTGAGCGAAAGGCCCTGGCGCTTATGAACACCACGGTCAGCTGCGAGCTGCACCTGCGCCTCGTTGTGTCGAGCGAGTCCTCCCTGCCTGTCCCCGCAGGCCTGCGGTACGACACGGCCGACCCCTACGCCGTGCACGCCACCTTCCACACCGGAGCCGAGGAGACCGTCGAGTGGGTGTTCGCCCGCGACCTCCTCGCCGAGGGGCTGCACCGCCCCACCGGCACCGGCGACGTCCGCGTCTGGCCGTCCCGCAGTCACGGTCAGGGCGTCGTGTGCATCGCCCTGAGCTCCCCGGAGGGGGAAGCTCTGCTCGAAGCCCCGGCGCGGGCCCTGGAATCCTTCCTGAAGCGAACAGACGCCGCCGTGCCGCCCGGCACGGAGCACCGGCACTTCGATCTCGACCAGGAGCTCTCGCACATTCTGGCGGAGAGCTAGGCCACCGCCCCTGACAAGCCGCCCGGCGCCGTCCACTCGGGGAGACGGCTCGGGCCAGAACAACCGCATACGGCAGCACCGACGCCGCCACCGTGTTCGGTCACGGGGCGGCACCGGTGTGTCCGCGTGTCCGTGCCCCTGGAACCGCCCGGGGGCGGCGAGCGTTCTACTGGACAGTCCCGAGTGGGACAGGGCACGGTGCCGGGTCGCCGTATGTCGCTACCATCGGCCACCATCGGCGGGCGCCCGCCCGACCCTCAGGCCAGGGAGCGAAACGTGCTGATCACCCACGACACCCGGTGTTCTCTCGACGCCGTGGTGGATCTGGTGAACACCGCACCGGAGGACGACACGGCGGCGGACGGACTGGCCGATGTCGCGGCTCTCCAGGATTTTGTACGAAACCACGACATCAGCGATGTGGGCATGCTGTCGGAGTTCGATCTGTCGGCGGTGCGCAAGATCCGCGGACGGTTCGCGGGGATCTTCGCCGCCCCGGACCCCCGGATCGCCGCCGGGATGATCAACGAGCTGGTCGCGGCCGCGGGCACCACGCCCCGGCTCACGGACCACGACGGCTACGACTGGCACGTGCACTACTTCGCGCCAGGCGCCTCGGTGGCCGACCATCTCGCCGCCGACTGCGGAATGGCGCTGGCGTTCTTCGTCGTCGCCGGGGAGCAGGAGCGGCTGCGGCGCTGTGAGGCTCCGGACTGCCGGCGCGCCTTCGTCGACCTCTCCCGTAACCGTTCGCGCCGTTACTGCGACAGCCGGACCTGTGGAAACCGCCTGCATGTCGCCGCGTACCGGGCGCGCCGCAAGGAAGCGGCGGGCTGACCGGGAAGACGCCGCGAGCGGGCCGCCCGTAGCGGGAGTGCCGGAGGTGTCGATGCCGACGCCGGTCCCGGCGGGTGACGCCGGGACGGGCGGGTACGGCTCACAGCCACAGCAGGTCGTGCAGCGCAGCCATGAGAATCAGACACCCGATCACCGCTAGGAAGATCATCAGCGGTGGCTGGGAAAGGGCGAAGAGGCACCCGCGCGGCTCGTCCTCCGGCGACGCGGCCTCGCTCTGTTTCGTGTCCAGCATCTCGCGGTGATGATGTCCCAGCGAGGACCCGCCGCGCGATCAACACGCCCGGAATAGGCGAGAGTTCGCCGAATTCCGTGATGTCCGTTTCGCTTCCGCCCACCCCTTGATCACTTCCGCGCACGCCACGGACGCACTGTGTCGTTTCAATGCCTCATGTGACTGTCATATGCCGTGCTTCTTGAGGATGGCCTCGATGTCGCTGAAGTCGTCGCCCGAGCCGGTGCCGCGGGGCGCCGCCGTCGGCCTGGCCGCCGGGCGGGTGGCCGGTCCCAGGGACGGTGCCGACGCGGCGGGGGCGACGGCGTCGCGCTGAGTGCCCCGGGCGGCCGCCTTGCGCTCGGCTCTGGTGCCCCGGGTGCCGCCGCGCCGGCGCTCCACTGCGCGGGTGGTGGCGAACAGGGCCCAGGCCGCGCCGAGCACGCCGAAGCCCGCCCAGGCGGTGGGACTGAAGGCGGTGTCGGCGAGCCAGCCGACCACGCCGGTCATGACCAGGCCGATGGGGACGAGGGAGTAGGCGGCGATGCGGGCCGCTGCCAGGTACCGCTTGCGATAGGCGGTGACCACGGCGATACCCAGGCCGGCCGCGGACACGGCGGAACAGACTGTCTCGGCGATCATCCGGTCCTCCTGCGGGCAGGGTCGGTCGGGGCGAGGAGCAGGGGCGGCGTGCGCACGCCGCTCCGCCCCTTCCATCGTGCACCGCCCGGCCCGTCCGATCCATGCCCAGGCCCGACAATCAGGGGCATCTCGGGGTCCTCTCCGGGTCACCTCCACCCCAGGTACGAGCCACGCCCACACCCACCCTCGCCCCTCGCCCCCCGCCTTCGCCCCCGCCCCCGTCGGTGCCGGCGCCGACGCCGACGCCGACGCCGACGCCGGGCGAGTGTCGGGTCGATTGGGTTGGCGGGGTGTGGGCTGGAAGACTGGGGGTCATGAACGACTCCCCTGTGCGCACCGACGCCCTGGTCCTCGACGTCTGGTGTGAACTGCAGTGCCCCGACTGCCGCAGTGCCCTGGACGACCTCCGTGCCCTGCGTGCCCGGTACGGCGACCGGCTGGAGCTCCGCTTGCGGCACTTCCCGCTGGAGAAGCACCGGCACTCCTTCGCCGCCGCGCAGGCCGCCGAGGAGGCGCTGGAGCAGGGCAAGGGCTGGGAGTACGTCGAAGCGGTCCTCGGCCGGGTCGAGGAGCTGGACCGCGGGGGCGAGCCGTTCCTGGTCGAGGTGGCCGGTGAACTCGGCCTGGACGCCGAGGAGTTCGACACCGCCCTGATCGACGGCCGGCACATCCTGATCGTGGACGCCGACCAGGCCGAGGGCAAGGCCATCGGTGTCACCGGTACGCCCACCTATGTCGTCGGCGGTGAGCGTCTCGACGGCGGCAAGAGCCAGGAAGGGCTCCGCGAGCGGGTGCAGGAGATCGCGGACCGGTTGCTGGCCGGGCCGGAGTGACCGGACCTCAGATCAGGTTCTTGTAGAGGACGTACGACACGGTGACGTACCCGAGCGACTCGTAGAGCCGTTCGGCCGGGGTGTTGCCGGCGAAGACGTTGAGGCCGAGGACGCGTCTGCCGGCGGCGATCGTCTGGTTCTCCGCCAGCAGCATCAGGGTGCGGCCGTGCCCCCGGCCGCGGTGGGCGGCGCCGGCCCTGACGTCGTACACCCAGGCCTCGTTCTCCCGGAAGGCCACCCACAGGGTGCCGACGCGGGTCCCCTCGTGTTCGAGGATGCTGAACCGCATGTCCTCCGTGCCGAGCCCCCGCGGCAGCAGCCGCTCGTGGTCGCGCCGGGACTTCTCCCGCGCCTCGGCCTCGGGCAGGCCCCGCTCGGTCCACGTGCGCGTGTACGACTCGGACTCGTACGCGAGCCACTCCTCGTACTCCACCTCGGTCATGGAACGGCCCAGGCTGCCCGTCGGCAGGGCGGGCGGGGTGTCGCCGAGCCGCTTCTCCATGCCCCGGTTGCGCGGGACGTAGCCGAGCGCGTCGACGAGCCGCCGCGCGGGCTCCGCGGCGGCGGGGACGCTCAGCTCGACCTGCCGGCAGCCCCAGCCGCGCGCCACCTCCTCCGCGGCGAGCGCGGCCACCGTGCCCCGGCCCCGGCGGCGGTCGGGCTCCTCGATGCGCAGGTCGACGATCCGGGCCACCCGGGGGCCGAGACTGAGCGAGGTGCCGAGATGGAGGGTGCCGACGGGCCTGCTGTTCACGCACACCTGGAAGCGGCGGGACAGCGCTCCGTCGGCGCCGTGCTGAAGCGGCTCGGTCGGCCGCAGGGTCGTGGTCATCAGGGGTGTTCTACCCGCCAAGGGCGCACCACGTCTGCCCAACAAAGCGGGCTTTTACGGGTCCAGGTCCTGGCCCGACCGCTCGTCGAAGACGCGCATGGCCTTGGCGGTCACCGGGCCGGGGGCGCCGGGGAGTTCGCGGTCGTCGACGCGGTGCACGGCCTGGACGTCGCGCAGGGTGGAGGTGAGGAAGATCTCGTCGGCCCGCTCCAGCACGTCCAGGGGCAGGTCGGTCTCGTGGGCGCCGGTCCACTCGACGGCGAGGGCCCGGGTGATGCCGGCCAGGCAGCCCGAGGCGACCGGCGGGGTGTGGATCTCGCCGTCGAGGACGACGAAGACGTTGGAGCCGGTGCCCTCGCAGAGCTGCCCGACGGTGTTGGCGAACAGGGCCTCGGAGGCTCCGTGTTGGTTCGCTCGGGCGAGGGCGACGACGTTCTCGGCGTACGAGGTGGTCTTGAGTCCGGTGAGCGCGCCGCGCTCGTTGCGGGTCCAGGGGACCGTGATCACGGCGGTGGAGTCGGCGCGCCGGCCGGTCTCGCCGAGGGCGACGACGAGGGTCGGGCCCTGGTCGCCGCGGTCGGAGCCGAGGGGGCCGTGGCCGCCCGTGTAGGTGATGCGCAGCCGGCCCAGCGGCATCGGGTTGGCCGCGAGGACCGCCTCGCAGGCCCGGCGGACCTCGTCGTGGTCGGGGTCCGGCAGGCCGAGGCCCCGGGCCGAGCGGGTCAGCCGGTCGAGATGGCGGGTGAGCGCGAAGAGCCGGCCCTCCGTCGCCTTCACCGTCTCGAAGATGCCGTCCCCCACGGTCAGCCCGTGGTCGAAGACCGAGACGCGCGCGGACTCGACGTCCTGCAGCCCGCCGTCCAGCCAGATCCTCACCTGAGACCCCCTTCTTTCATGTCGTACGCACCCGACGCTACCGCGAGCAGCCGGGCGGCCTTCAGCTCGGTCTCCCGCCATTCGCCGTCGGGGTCGGAACCCCAGGTGATCCCGGCGCCGGTGCCGAACCGGAGCACGTCACCGTCGCCGGACCGGTCGATCCAGAAGGTGCGGATGCCGACGGCCAGCTCGCCGACGCCCCGGTCCGCGTCCACCCAGCCGATGCCGCCGCAGTACGGGCCGCGCGGCGCGGTCTCCAGGGCCTCGATGATCCGCAGCGCGCTCGACTTCGGCGCGCCGGTGACCGAGCCGGGCGGGAAGGCCGCGGCGAGCAGCTCGGGCCAGCCGGCGTCCGCGTCCAGCTCGCCCCGGACGGTCGAGACGAGGTGGACGAGCCCCGGGTGCTTCTCGACGGCGCACAGGTCGGGGACGGTCACCGTGCCGGTGGCGCAGACCCGCCCGATGTCGTTGCGGACCAGGTCGACGATCATCACGTTCTCGGCGTAGTCCTTCTCCAGGAGGTCCGCCTCGGTACGGCCGGTGCCCTTGATGGGTCCGCTCTCGACGGTCCGCCCCGTCCGGCGCAGGAACAGCTCGGGCGATGCGGTGGCGGTCTCCACCCCGTGTTCTGGCAGGCGAATCGTTCCGGCATACGGCGCCGGGTTGCCGCGGGCCAGCAGTGCGGTCAGGGCGTCCACGTCGGCGTCCGGGGCGACCGGGGCGGACAGCACGCGGCACAGGTTGGCCTGGTAGACCTCGCCGGCCGCGATGTGCTCGCGGATCCGCCGCACCGCCGCCGTGTACGCGGCGCGGTCGAGGGACGACGTCCAGTCACCGGTCGCCGGTCCCCGCCACTCCCCCGGCACCGGCGCGGGCACCGGTTCCTCCCGTACGTCGCCGAACCGCGCGCAGGTCAGCCGGCCCTCGAAATCCGCGCAGACGGCCCAGAATCCGGAGGACTCCAGGGCCGCGGGATCACTGGTGACGTCGAGCAGCCCGGTGGCGACGCGGTCGCCGAACCGGGCGAGAGGAGGGTGATGGAGCACGTCGTCGAGTCTATGGCGGGTGTCCTCGGGGTGACCCGGGCATGTCGTCAAGGGGGTCCTGACCACCTCGTCCGTCGGGTGAGGCGCAGCACGCTGCGCAAACGCGTTTTTGTGCTGGCCGGGGAATCCGCTAGAGTTCAACACGTCGCCGGGACGCGAGAGCGGACCGAAACGACAGGCGGACGTAGCTCAGTTGGTAGAGCGCAACCTTGCCAAGGTTGAGGTCGCGAGTTCGAGCCTCGTCGTCCGCTCGAAGGAATGAGGGGTCTTCCCGATCCCCTACACTCCTGGTGGAGTGGCCGAGAGGCGAGGCAACGGCCTGCAAAGCCGTCTACACGGGTTCAAATCCCGTCTCCACCTCCAAGGACGATTAGCTCAGCGGGAGAGCGCTTCCCTGACACGGAAGAGGTCACTGGTTCAATCCCAGTATCGTCCACTGGATCCTGGCCGGAGGGCCTGAGATCTGCCCCGCGCGATTAGCTCAGCGGGAGAGCGCTTCCCTGACACGGAAGAGGTCACTGGTTCAATCCCAGTATCGCGCACGCACCGCTCATGATCTTCGAATCATGATCCCGAGGACGATTAGCTCAGCGGGAGAGCGCTTCCCTGACACGGAAGAGGTCACTGGTTCAATCCCAGTATCGTCCACACAGCAAAGAGCCCCGGCCGTCTCCACGGCCGGGGCTTCTTCGTGCGGTCAGCTGGAGAAGAGCATGTGCGCCCAGCTCTTGTTGTGGCCGTGATGGCCGCCGTGGCCGCCGTAGTGACCGTGGCCGCCGCCGTGGTGGCCGCCACCGTGCTGCGGGGCGCCCCAGGCCGGCGCGGGCGGGGCCGGGTAGGCCTGCGGAGCCGGCGGCGGGACCGGCTTGGACCACTGTGCCTCCAGCTGGGTCAGCGCCTCCAGCTCGCCGTAGTCGAGGAAGATGCCCCGGCAGCCGCTGCACTGCTCGATCTGGACGCCGTTGCGGTTGTAGGTGTGCATCGGCGCATGACACTTCGGACACTGCATGGTCGGCTCAACTCCTCGCCGGTAAAAACTGCTTCACGTTCTTCCAGGACAGACTCCGTCCGACCCTGGCCGGTTGCAGCCTACTTCGGGAAATCGTGCGTCAACCGGACGGAGCCCGAGGTCCCTCCAGGACCGCGCCGGGTGTCATTCCGGGGCCATCCGGGCACAAGCATCGATCAGGGACTGCTCGACCTCGTCCAGGGGCCGGTCCGCCGCGAGCGCCTTGGCGAGGTAGCGCGCACCGGTCTGGACGGTGAGGGCGCGGGCCGGGACGTCCAGGGCGGGCCAGGGGTCGCCGTCCTCCGGAACCGCCGGACCGCCGGCCGCGCGGTAGGCGGCGAGGAAGCGGGCCCACTCGTCCGGCGGCAGGAGTCCGCAGGCGTACCAGGAGGCGGGGCGGGCGAGGTCCCAGGCGGGGACGCCGACGCCGAGATCATCGACGTCGATGAGCCGCCACGGACCGTCCGGCGCCGGGTGCCGGACCAGCTGGCCGAGGTGCAGGTCGCCATGGCAGAGGGTGCGAGGGCCCGGCATCGGGGCCTCGGCGCGGGCCCAGGCGGGCAGCGCGGACCAGGCACGCAGGACGGGCGGGGCGGCGGGATGGGCGGTGCCGGTGCCGTCGAGTGCCGCATGGAGCCTGGTCACCGCCTGGGCCGCCTTGGCGGGGCCGCGCATCCAGGGTGCGGCAGGGGTGGGCGGAGTGCGGTGGAGCCGGGCGAGCAGGGTGGCGGCGGCTTCCCAGGGGGCGGTGTCCGGGACGTCGGGGTCCAGGGGGACGCCGTACGGCCAGAGGGTGACCGGACGGTCGTCGACGAAGGCGGCGGGGGCCGGGGTGAGGGGCGGGAGGAAGACGTCGGGGAGTCGGGCGGCGATGGCCAGGCGGCGGGTGAGGGCGGTGGAGTCGGTGCCGGGGGCGTGGGCCTTCGCGACGGTGTCCGCGTGGCGCAGGACCGTGGTGTCGGGGCGGTGGGCGAGGGTGGCGGTGCCGCAGGTGCCGTGGCAGGGGGCCGCGTCGGGGTGGGCGGCGGCGGTGACCCTGGCGGTCAGTTGGGGTACTACGTCTGCGGTCATGGGGTCCCCCGGGAGGTGCGGCTGTGCTGCGGTGAGGGTACGTGGGTGCGGTGGACCGGGGTTCACACGCGACCGGGACGGGGCCGGGGTACCGGCGTTTCACTCGCCCGCGCTCGCGGGGTGCCGCTGCGCCCACCCGTGCCGCCCTGCGGCACGCCTGCCCGCAGCTGAGTAGCGCCCCGTAGGGGCACGGGGAACTGCGCGATCAGCCCCCGCCGGTCGGCAGAGGAAAAGCGACCGCCGTCCGGGAAAAGAGCAATGCCGGCGCAGCTCCCCAGCTGCGCCGGCATTTTGCCGTCCGCCGCACCCCCGTCCCCACGGGGTTTCATGGGTGGATGTCCCCGCCCGGACCGCTCTTCCGGGCCTGGGGTCGCCGCTCAGCGCCCCAGCATCACTCCCACGGACGACGCCTGTGTGGCCACTGTCTCCCAGCCGTCGAAGACGAGGAGGAGCAGGGCCGCCAGGGGAAGGGCCATCAGTGTCGCCACCAGCGGGTGGCGACGGCCCTGTCGGCGGGGGCGGGTGGTGTGTGTCCGCTGTGCCGTAAGGGCCATGGTCCCTCTCCTGACCGTGCTCAGTTGTCGTTGGCAGCGGCGGGTGTCTGACCTCGGGGGACGAGTGCTGCACCCGCCGCTTGACCTCAAATCTAGGCGCGGGGCGGCTCGCGGACGTCATGCCCTCGTACCGAATCACGGGCCTCCGAGAGGATGAGCCGTGACCTGCGGTCTACTCCCCTGGGTGGAGACGGGTCCTACGTCTGGTCCTACCCCTCGGGGTCTTCCCGGAGGGGGTGCCCGGTCCTTCCCGGTTTTTCCGAGCTGTCCTCGCGGGGCACCGGCTGCTCGACGAGGGCCAGGACCCGGGTCGCCATGAAGCGGGCGGTACGGACGACGCTGCCGTTTCGCGTGACTTCGCTCACTTCCACCACCCCTCGTCGTACCGCTGTCTCCACCCGGCGGCCCGCCCTGCTCGCCACCACCTCGTAGGTACGGGTCGTGTCGCCGGCGTCGACGACTATCTCCACGCGGTCACCCTTCACAGCATCAATCCCCCTTCTGTGACGGCTTGTTGGAGCAGACAGATGCTCAAAGGAGCCGATAACGGCGCCTTCCTGACCACTTCTCAAGTCTCGCACCCGGCACTGACAATCCATCGATCCGAGAGGGCGCGGCCTCTGCGCACGGGCGGCCCGGTAAACGTAAGCTGTGCCACGTCAAACGGACCGGGCAGCGGGGATGAACATGGCGATGATGCGCCTGAGGCGCGAGGACCCGCGCGTCGTCGGCTCGTTCAGGCTTCACAGAAGGCTCGGCGCCGGCGGCATGGGCGTGGTCTACCTCGGCTCCGACAAGAAGGGGCAGCGGGTCGCGCTGAAGGTGATCCGGCCCGATCTGGCGGAGGACCAGGAGTTCCGGTCCCGGTTCGCCCGCGAGGTCTCGGCGGCCCGGCGGATCAGGGGCGGTTGCACGGCACGGCTGGTCGCGGCGGATCTGGACGCCGAGCGGCCGTGGTTCGCCACCCAGTACGTGCCCGGCCCCTCGCTGCACGACAAGGTCGCCGACGAGGGCCCGCTCGGCGCGGCCGAGGCGGCGGCGGTCGGGGCGGCGCTGTCCGAGGGCCTGGTCGCCGTGCACGAGGCCGGGGTCGTGCACCGGGACCTCAAGCCGTCCAACATCCTGCTGTCCCCGAAGGGGCCGCGGATCATCGACTTCGGCATCGCCTGGGCCACCGGGGCCTCCACCCTCACCCACGTCGGTACCGCGGTCGGCTCCCCCGGGTTCCTCGCGCCCGAGCAGGTGCGCGGGGCGGCCGTGACCCCCGCCACGGACGTCTTCTCGCTCGGCGCGACCCTCGCCTACTCCTCGACCGGCGACTCGCCCTTCGGGCACGGCAGTTCCGAGGTGATGCTCTACCGGGTCGTCCACGAGGAGCCCCATCTGCAGGGGGTGCCGGACGCACTCGCACCGCTGGTGCGGGCCTGCCTGGCCAAGGACCCCGAGGAGCGGCCGAGCACGCTCCAGCTGTCGCTGCGGCTGAAGGAGATCGCCGCACGCGAGGCCCAGGGCCTGGCCGACGTACGGCCGCCCGCGCCGCGTGCCTCGGAGGCGGACCGGCCCACCGGGCGGCTCACCGAGACCTACCCGGAGCCGCAGCGCACCCAGCGCCGGACGCAGTCCTCGCCGGGCACGCCGGTGCGGGGCGGCGCCCCCGCACGCGGCGGCAGCGGCCCGCGCCCGACCGGCGGGGTGCCGTCGCGGCCGAACGGCTCGCGTCCCACGCCCGCTCCGCGCGGCAACGGCACCCGGCCCGGAACCGGGAGCCGGTCCACGTCGCGTGGTGGTGGCGGGCGGCCGGCACCGCGCCCCACCGGTACCGGACGGCGGCCGGCCAATCCGCGGCTGCTGCGCCAGCGGCTGTTCGTGTTCGTCGTGGTGACCCTGCTGGTGGCGCTCGGCATCGCGCTGGCCCAGGGCTGTTCCGGGCCCGCGCACGGGATGGGCGTGCCCGGCGGTGGCGTACCGGCGAAGTCCGCGCCGGCCCTCAGGGAGTAGCGCGCCGGCCCAGGCCGGGCAGGACGCGCTCGAAGAACTCCCGGTCGCGGTCGAAGACCGGGGTCAGGGCGAGGAACTCCGCCGCCGTGACCCAGCGGAAGCCGGCGGCCTCGCCGGGGTCCGGGACCACGTCCTGGTCGGGGCCGGGGTCGCCGGTCCGCGCCGGATGACCAGCAGCCGGTCGCCGCGCCGCAGGACGGCGGGTCGCCGCGCCGCAGGACGGCGACGATCGCGTCCCGCACGGTCAGTTCTCCGGGCGGCCGGCGGTCACCGCGTAGAAGGCGACCGCGGCGGCCGCGCCCACGTTGAGGGAGTCGACGCCGTGGGACATCGGGATGCGCACCCATTCGTCGGCGGCGACCAGGGCCTGGGTGGAGAGTCCGTCGCCCTCCGCGCCGAGCATCAGGGCGACCCTGTCCATCCGGTGCGGGGCGGCCTCGTCCAGGCTGCGGGCCTTCTCGTCCGGGGTGAGGGCGAGCAGCGTGAACCCGGCCTCGCGGACCGAGTCCAGGCCCTTGGGCCAGGTGTCGAGCCGGGCGTACGGCACGGAGAAGACCGCGCCCATCGAGACCTTCACGCTGCGGCGGTAGAGCGGGTCGGCACAGTCCGGGGAGAGCAGTACCGCGTCCATGCCGAGGGCGGCCGCCGAGCGGAAGATCGCGCCGATGTTGGTGTGGTCGTTGACCGACTCCATGACGACGACCCGGCGGGCGGTGCGCAGCAGGTCGGTCGCCGTCGGCAGCGGTTTGCGCTGCATGGAGGCGAGCGCGCCACGGTGCACGTGGTAGCCGGTGACCTTCTCGGCGAGCTCCGGGCTGACCGCGTAGACGGGCGCCGGGAGTTCGTCGATGACGTCGCGCATGACGTCGACCCACTTGGCGGACAGCAGCATGGAACGCATCTCGTAGCCCGCGTCCTTCGCCCTGCGGATGACCTTCTCGCCCTCGGCGATGAACAGGCCCTCGGCCGGTTCGCGCTTGCGGCGCAACTCGACGTCGGTCAGGCCCGTGTAGTCACGGAGGCGCGGGTCGTCGGGATCCTCAACGGTGATGAGATCGGCCACAGGGTGATACTGCCTTGTCCTGGGTGGGGTGCCAATGGTCTGGGACGGGTTGTGTTACCCGGGGTTACGTCAGTGCCCGCGTGGGTGCCCTTTCAGGCCGCCGGGCTCGGGCCGACGTTCACGACCGCGCCGATCACGATGACCGCCGGGGGTTTCACCTCCTCGGCGCGGACGACCTCCGCGACCGTGGCGAGGGTCGCGTCGACCCGGCGCTGCGCGGCCGTCGTGCCTTCCTGGACGAGCGCGACAGGGGTGTCCGGGGACTTGCCGTGCGCGACGAGCGTCTCGGCGATCTTCCCGATCTTGTCGACGCCCATGAGGACGACGAGCGTCCCGGTCAGCTTCGCGAGGGACGGCCAGTCGGCCAGCGACCGCTCGTCGTCCGGCGCGACGTGTCCGCTGACCACCGTGAACTCGTGTGCGACGCCCCGGTGGGTGACCGGGATGCCGGCGGCGGACGGCACGGAGATCGAGCTGGAGATACCGGGGACGACCGTGCACGGGATCCCGGCCTCGGCGAGCGCCTGGACCTCCTCCATGCCCCGGCCGAAGACGTAGGGGTCGCCGCCCTTCAGCCGTACGACCGACTTGCCCTGCTTGGCATGCTCGATGAGGGCGTTGTTGATGGCCTCCTGGGCCATGTACCTGCCGTACGGGATCTTCGCCGCGTCGATCACCTCGACGTGCGGCGGGAGTTCGGCGAGGAGGTCGCGGGGGCCGAGGCGGTCGGCGATGACGACGTCGGCCGCGGCGAGCAGCCGGCGGCCGCGGACCGTGATGAGGTCGGGGTCGCCGGGTCCGCCGCCGACCAGGGCGACGCCGGGGGCGCGGGTGCGGTGGTGGGGGGCGACGAGGGTGCCGTCGCGCAGTCCCTCGACGACCGCGTCCCGGATGGCGGCGGTGTGGCGGGGGTCGCGGCCGCGCGCGTCCGTGGTGAGGACCGCGACCGTGACGCCCTCGCTGTGGCCGGTCGCCGGGGTCCAGGCGGTGGCCTGGTCGGCGTCGTCGGAACGCACGCACCAGACCCGATGCCGGTCCGCTTCCGCGGAGGCAGCGGTGTTGGCGGCGGGGTCGCTGGTGGCGATGAGGGCGTACCAGGCCTCGGCGAGGTCGCCGTCCTGGTAGGGGCGCCGGGCCCAGGTGATCTCGCCGGCGTCGGCCATCGCCTCGACGGAGGGGGTGGCTTCCGGCGATACGAGGGTGATGTCGGCGCCCGCTGCGATGAGAGCCGGGAGACGGCGCTGGGCCACCTGGCCACCGCCGAGGACGACCACGCGGCGGCCTGAGAGGCGGAGGCCTACGGGGTAGGCGGGGTGTTCGGCCATGAGGTGCGGCTCCTCTTTCGGCGGCGGTGGGGTAGCCCTGACGTGCAGATTTTACGGGGCGGGGGTTTTGGGCGGCTCAGGTGTCCGGGGGCTGGGCATCGCGTGCCGGGTGCGCGGCTGCGGGTGGTTGTGCCCACCCGTTCCGCCGTGCGGAACGCCTGCCCACAACCGCTGGGTCGGCCAGAGGGAAACCCGGCGCGGCGGACCGCGGCCGGCAACCACCGGTCGGCCGAACAGGAACCCGGTCGGCCGTCCCGCAGCCCGCAGCCCGCAGCCCGCAGCCCGCAGCCCGCAGCCCGCAGCCCGCAGCCCGCAGCCCGCAGCCCGCAGCCCGCAGCCCGCAGCCCGCAGGCAACGACCAGCCGGCCGCTGCGGGAACGCGGGACGCGGTCCCTACTTCTCCGTCACGCCCGCCGAGTCGAACGTCGCCACCTCGTGCATCGCCCTCGCCGTGCTCTGGACCAGCGGGAGCGCCAGCAGCGCGCCCGTGCCCTCGCCCAGACGCAGGTCCAGGTCGACCAGGGGGCGCAGGCCCAGCTTGTTCAGGGCTGCCACGTGGCCCGGTTCCGCGCTGCGGTGGCCGGCGATGCAGGCGGCCAGGACCTCGGGGGCGATCGCGCGGGCCACGAGGGCGGCGGCGCCCGCGCTGACGCCGTCGAGGATCACCGGCGTACGCAGGGACGCGCCGCCCAGCAACAGGCCCACCATCGCCGCGTGTTCGAAGCCGCCGACCGCGGCGAGGACGCCGATCGGGTCGGCCGGGTCCGGCTGGTGGAGTTCCAGGGCGCGGCGGACCACCTCGGTCTTGCGGGCGAGGGTCTCGTCGTTGATGCCGGTGCCGCGGCCGGTGACCTCGGCGGGGTCGGCGCCCGTGAAGACGGAGATCAACGCGGCGGACGCGGTCGTGTTCGCGATGCCCATCTCACCGGTGAGCAGCGCCTTGTTGCCCGCGGCCACCAGGTCCCTGGCCGTCTCGATGCCCACCTCGATGGCCTGCTTGGCCTCCTCGCGGGTCATCGCGGCGCCCGTCGTCATGTCGGACGTGCCCGCGCGGACCTTGCGCGGCAGCAGCCCCGGCGTGGCCGGCAGCTCGGACGCGACACCGACGTCCACCACGCACACCTCGGCGCCCACCTGGCCGGCGAACGCGTTGCAGACCGCTCCGCCGCCGAGGAAGTTGGCCACCATCTGGGCGGTGACCTCCTGCGGCCACGGCGTGACGCCCTGGGCGTGCACCCCGTGGTCACCGGCGAAGATCGCGACCGCCGCGGGCTCCGGGATCGGCGGCGGGCACTGCCGGGACAGTCCGGACAGCTGGGCGGAGATGATCTCCAGCATGCCGAGCGCACCGGCCGGCTTGGTCATCCGCTTCTGCCGCTCCCAGGCCTCGCCGAGCGCCTTGGCGTCCAGCGGACGGACGCTGGCGACGGTCTCGGCGAGCAGGTCGTGCGGGTCCTCGCCGGGCAGCGCGCGACGACCGTACGTCTCCTCGTGGACCACCCAGGACAGCGGGCGGCGCTTGGACCAGCCGGCCTGCATCAGCTCGGGCTCGTCCGGGAACTCGTCGACGTAGCCCACGCACAGGTACGCGATGACTTCGAGATGCTCGGGCAGCCCCAGCGCGCGGACCATCTCGCGCTCGTCGAAGAAGCTGACCCAGCCGACGCCGAGGCCCTCGGCGCGGGCGGCGAGCCAGAGGTTCTCGACGGCGAGCGCTGCGGAGTAGGGCGCCATCTGCGGCTGGGTGTGCCGGCCGAGGGTGTGGCGGCCGCCGCGGGTCGGGTCGGCGGTGACGACGATGTTCACCGGGGTGTCGAGGATGGCCTCGATCTTCAGTTCCTTGAACTGCTTCGCGCGGCCCTTGGGGAGGGACTTGGCGTAGGCGTCGCGCTGGCGCATGGCCAGTTCGTGCATCGAGCGGCGGGTGTCGGCCGAGCGGATGACGACGAAGTCCCAGGGCTGGGAGTGGCCGACGGAGGGCGCGGTGTGGGCGGCCTCCAGGACGCGCAGCAGCACCTCGTGCGGGATGGGGTCGCTGCGGAAGCCGTTGCGGATGTCACGGCGTTCGCGCATGACCTTGAGGACGGCCTCGCGTTCGGCGTCGTCGTAGGCGGGCGCGGCCGGGCCGGTGGACTGACGTGCTTCTGCCACGGGGGCCGTGCTCTCTTCCTGGTCGGCGGCCCTGGTGTCCAGGTCCTCCGCTTGCTGTACGACGTCGGGGTGCTCCGGCAGCGGAGCGGGTTCGGCCTCGCGGGGCCCGGGGACCGTCGCCGCCTGCTCGGGCGACGGCTCGCCGCCCTGGTCCTGCGCGGGGAGGACCAGCGGGTGGGGCGGGGTGGGGGCGAGGTGCGGGGTGGTCGGCAGCTGGCCGTCGACGGGGACGAACTCGCCCAGGGGCTGCTCCGGCGCGGGTTCCGCCGGGACGGTGGCCGCCGCCAGGGGCTCCGGGACCGCCGGGGTCTCCTCGGCGGCGGGGGCGGGCGCGGTGCCCTGGGTCTGCGGACCGGCGAGGGGGACCTCGACCAGCTGGGCGGACTGTGCCTGGGGGGTCTCGGCCAAGGGGACGGCGGCCGGGGCGGGGACCTCGGCCTGGGCTGCCGGGACGGCCGGGGCGACCTGCTCGGCCTCCGGTGCGGCCGGGGCGAGGGGCTCCGGCGGCTGGGGGAGCTGCGGCAACTCGGCGGCGACGGGCACGGGGGCGGCCGGGGCGGACTCCTCGGCGGCAGCCTCCTCGGGCCGCACCGGCACGGGCGGCACGGCGGGCACCGGCTGGGCGGACCCGGCCACGACGGCCTCCAGGACCGGAACGGCCCCGGCCACGACGGACTCGGACAGGACGGACTCGGGCAGGACGGACTCGGGCAGGACGGTTTCCGGTGCGGTGACTTCGTGTGCGACCGCTTCTGGTACGACGGATTCCGGCACAACCGCTTCCGGTACAGCCGCTTCCGGTACGACCGCTTCCGGTGCCGGGCCGGACTCGGCGGCGACGGTCTCCGTGACCTGCTCTGGCACGACGGCCGGCGGCACGGCGTGCTGCTCCGGCACGACTGGCTGCGCCTGCTGCCCCGGCCCGGTCGGCATCGCCTCGGCGGCGGCCGACTCCGGTACGGCGAACTGCTGACCGGCCTCCGCCACCACGGGCGCGGCCTCGGGTTCGACAGGCCCACCGGGTGCCGGGTCGGCGCCGGGAACCTGTACCGCCTCCGGCCCCTGCGCGACCTCCGGGAACCGCGGCGCCGGGGGGGCGTCCGACAGCTGTGCGTCCTGCGCGACCTGCGGCGCCACCGGGCCCTCGGGCCCCAGGTCGCCCCCGGGCTCGGCCGCCGGCGCGGGAACGCCCGCCTCGACCGGCCGGGCCGCGCCCTGCGGACCGTACGCGTTCTCGGGCCGCACGGCGACGCCGGCCGCCGGTGCCTGCGGCTCCGGCGCGACATCCGTGACCACGGCCGCGGTGACGAGCCGGGCGACGGCCGCCTGGGCGGCGCCGGACGGCTCGGGCGTGTGGAACTCGTGGCCGACCGCGAGCTGCGGCTCCGGAACAGCGACAGGGGCAGGGGCAGCGGAAGCCGCGACGGCAACCGTCTCCGAAACCGGAACAACCGTTTCGGCAGCCGGGGCCTGTGCGACCACCTGGGCCACCGGAACGGCCTGCGGTGCCGTCTGCGGCACGCTCTGCGGCGCACCCCAGGGCGCGGCGGACTGCGGTACGGCCTCGTGCAGCGGCTGGACGTCGAGGTACTCGGGACCGGCCGTCGGCGGACCCGGCTGCCGTACCGGCGCACCGGCCGGGCCGCGGTCGGCGAGGGAGCGGACCATGCTGGTGGAGGAGTCCGGGATCGGCGGCCCGAGGTGCAGCGGTCGGCGCGGCGCCGGGGCGGCCGCCGGGTCGTGCGGCACGGAGAGGATCGGGGACGCCGGTACCGAGCTGGGCAGCCGGACGGCGGTGAGGTCCACCGAGCCGCTGTCCCGGCCGTCCGTCTCGTGCGGGCCGGGCTCGTGAACGGTCTCGACGACCGGCTCCGGGGCCGGCGGCGGCACTTCGTTGCCCCAGGCACCCTGGGCGCCGGGAAGGAGCAGGTCCTCGTCCTCGGCAGGAGACTCGGAGAGGTAGGTGTACGCGCCGTGCGCGGGAACGCCCGGCTGCTCCACCATGCCTGCGCTCTCCGGCAGTCCCTCGCCCGGGACCTGGCCGGTGTCCGTCATGCGTACCCCTCGCCCATCGGTTAGTGCCTTCCACGACCAGCTCGCCCGGGACGGCGCACCGACCGTCCCGCAGTGAAGAACGAGCGTGCACGCCCAGCGGCACGAACGACCCGCCGGAAAAGGCGACAAAGCCATTCAGTGGCATTGTCCCGGCCGTTCGACCGTCGCGACAGCGTGATCCGCGACAGCCCGCTGTGGACTGCGCCACGTTGCGCGTCCCCGGTTCTGCCGTACCACACCCGCTCCAAAAGGGGCGTGTTTTCCGGACATTGACGAACGAATGTCCGGGCCACCGGTGCAGTGCAGCGATCGGCCAGCCTACCGCGCGCAGTATGACAACAGGATCACGGGGCGCGCTCAGGTAGAACGCCGCTGAGCAGGAACGCGACGTTCCGCTCGGTCTCCGTCCAGGCCCTGGTGTCGAGTTCGACGGACTGCAGCAGGGCGCACTCGACGTCGTATCCGTGCTCGGTCAGGTCGCGGCCGATGAGTTCCGCCGCGTCCCGGGTGGCGGCGTGCGTGACGATGCGCTGCGGCCGGCGGTCGGCGACCGCGGAGACCACCGCGGCTCCCCCGCCGCCGACCCGGACGACATCGGGCTCGGGCAGGTTCTCCAGCACGTGCGGGGCGCTGCCGTGCACGATGTGGAGCTGCACCCCGAACCTGCGGCCGGCCGCCTCGCTGCGGACGCAGGCCGCGAGATCCCGGTCGACGGCGAGGACGGCGGCGCCGGCGCGCGCGGCCTCGGTGGCGAACGCGCCGCTGCCGCAGCCGATGTCCCAGACCAGGTCCCCCATCCGGGGCCCCAGGCGGGCGAGTTGGGCGGCGCGTAGCAGCTCCGTCTCCCCTTCGCCGAGCGCGGCTCCCTCGCCGTACTCCGTGTCGGGCCGCACCCAGCCGCGCGGGCCGGCCGCCGGATCCCGGCCGGCGATCCAGCCGCCGCCCTCGCCCGCGGCCACCGGTCCGGCCGGTCCTCCGATGACGATGACGACGTTGGGGTCGCGCCAGGTGTGGTCGGGGGCCTTGTCGGAGGTGACCACGGAGACCTGTTCGCGGTCGGTGCCGAGTTCCTCGCAGATGACGAAGGTGCGCGGGACCCCCTCCAGAAGCAGGCCGAGTTCGGCGGGGCCGGCGCCCGGTGAGGTCAGGACGGCGACCTTGGTGTGGGCGCGGCACACATTCACCGCGCGTCGCAGGGTGCGCCGGTGTGCCACGACCACCTGTGCGTCGTCCCAGGGCATGCCGGCTCGGGCGAAGGCGGCGGCCACCGAGGAGACGGCGGGCACGACCTCGACCTCCAGACCGAACTCCGGGGCGCGCAGGGTCCGCACCACGCCGAAGAAGCCGGGGTCGCCGTCGGCGAGCACCACGGCGGTACCGCGGTGGCCGGTGATGCGACGGGCGGCGAGGGCGACGCTGCCGAGGCGGATGCGTTCGGCGCGGGGCGGCACCTCGGGAAGGTCGAGATGGTGGGCCGCGCCCGCGACGAGGGTGGCGGCGCCGAGCGCGCCGCGTGCCGCGGCGGTCAGGGGCGAGCCGTCCCAGCCGATCACCGTGACCCGGTCGGCCATCGTCCTCAGTCTCCAGGGTTTTCGCAGGTCGTCAGGGTCGGGGCCCGGGGGCGGGCTCCGTGAGGGTACCCGGTGGAGCTGTCCGGCGGGTGCCGGGACGCGTCCCGTCGCCGTCAGTTCCAGGAGGTGAAGCCGTCGTCGCCGGCGAGTTCCCCGCCCGCGCCCTCCAGATCCTCCGGGAGCAGACTCCACACGATGTAGTCGGTCCGCATGTCCGCCCAGGTGCCGTCCTCGGTGCGGACGTGGACTATGCAGGCGTTGCGCAGCACGCCCTCGCTGATACAGCCGATCTTCTGGGCCACCTGCTGGGCGGCGGTGTTGTCGGCGGCGGTGCGCAGCTCGATGCGCTCGAACTTCTGGTCGCCGAAGAGCCATTGGGCGGTGGCGAGCGCCGCCTCGGAGGCGTAGCCCTCTCCGCGTGCCCAGGGGGCGATGATGTACGACAACTCGGTCGACCTGATGTACCAGTTGGTCCTGGCGAGCTGGATGACACCGACCAGGCGCTGGGTGAGGAACTCGGTGACCGCGAGGTCCAGGCCCCGGCCGGCGAGCCGTTCGGACGGCGCGTACTCGGTGATCCAGCGCCGGGCGCGGTCCTCGCCGTACGGCTGGGGGACGCCGGTCCAGGCTCCCACCTGCTCGTCGTTCATCATCTCGGCCAGTGCGGGCACGTCGTCCTCGTCGAGGGCACGCAGCACCAACCGCTCCGTGCTGATGGAGATGTTGGGGAAGGTGCTAGTCATGCGCCGCTCCGTAACCTTCGGAAATCCTTCAGGCCCGAACCTGCCGGGCCTGCGAACTGCCCAGCATGCAGCATGAAACCACCGAACCGCACGACGGGGTCCACCCGTGGTGACCGAGTGGACCCCGTGCGTGGCGATACGCCGTATACGTGCCGCCCAAGGGAGGGGCGGGGCCGTCAGAAGGACGGGATGACCGAGCCCTGGTACTTGTCCTCGATGAACTTCTTCACCTCGGGCGAGGTGAGGAGCTTGGCGAGCTTCTTCACCCGCGGGTCCTTCTCGTTGCCCTTCTTCACCGCGAGGAAGTTGCCGTACGGGCTGTTCTTCGCGGACTCCAGGACGAGGGCGTCCTTCGCGGGCTTGATGCCGGCCGAGATGGCGTAGTTGCCGTTGATCACCGCGGCGTCCACGTCGTCCAGGGAGCGCGCGGTCTGGGCCGCCTCGACCTCCTTGAACCGGAGGTTCTTGGGGTTCTTGGCGATGTCCTGCGGGGTCGCCTCGCTGCCGGCGTCGGCCTTGAGGGTGATGAGCCCGTTGGCGGCGAGCAGCTTGAGGGCGCGGGCCTCGTTCACGGCGTCGTTGGGGACGGCGACCGTCGCGCCGCTCTTCAGCGCGTCGACGCTCTTGACCTTGTGGGAGTAGAGACCGAGCGGCTCCAGGTGCACCGTGACGACGGGCACGATGTGGGTGCCGCGCTTCTTGTTGAAGTCGTCGAGGTACGGCTTGTTCTGGAAGTAGTTGGCGTCCACCGAGCCGTCCTCGGTCGCCGTGTTCGGCGTGATGTAGTCGGTGAACTCCTTGACCTCCAGGTCGAGTCCGGCCTTCTTCGCCAGGTTGTCCTTGATGTAGTCGAGGATCTCGGCGTGCGGGGTCGGGCTCGCGGCGACGACCAGCGGTCCGCTGTAGTCGGAGGAGCCGGAGGCGGAGTCCTTGTCCGAGCCGCAGGCGGTGAGCCCGAAGGTGAGGGCTCCGGCGGCGAGGACAGCGGCGGTGAGCTTTACGGTGTTACGCACGAAAAGTGCCTTTCCTTAAGGGTGGAGCGACCCCGCGGTGGGTGGTGCGGGGAGTTCTGGGGAGGGTGGCTCAGACGGTGTCGCTCGTCGCGGCGGACGCCTTGAGCAGCCGCAGCTTGGGGACCGGGCCGGAGTGGCCGCCACGGCGGTGCAGCGTGCGGGCCGCGTAGTCGCCGGCGAACTGGATGAGCGAGATGACGACCGCGAGGATGGCGACCGTGATCCACATCAGCTCGGTCTCGAACCGCTGGTAGCCGTAGCGGATGGCGATGTCGCCGAGTCCGCCGGCGCCGACCGTGCCGGCCATGGCGGAGTAGCCGATGAGCGCGACGATCGTGGTCGTGGTGGAGGAGATGAGCGAGGGCAGCGACTCGGGTACGAGAACCTTGCGGACGACGGTCCAGGTGTTGCCGCCCATCGACTGCACGGCCTCGACCAGCCCGCCGTCCACTTCGCGGACAGCCGTCTCGACCAGGCGGGCGAAGAAGGGAATGGCGCCGATCGCGAGCGGCACGATGGCGGCCTCGCGGCCGATGGTGGTCCCGGTGATCCAGCGGGTGAAGTTCATCAGCGCGACCATCAGGATGATGAAGGGCATCGAGCGGGCGATGTTCACGATCTGCCCGATGACCTTGTTGGCCAGCACGTTCTGGAGCAGGCCGCCCCGGTCGGTGAGGACCAGCAGGACACCGAGCGGAAGGCCGCCGAGGACGGCGATCAGCGTGGACCAGCCGACCATGTAGAGCGTGTCCCAACACGCCTGGGACAGCAGCGGCTGCATCTCGGACCAGGTCACCGGGCACCGTCCTTCACCAGCAGGGCCTCCCGGCCCAGTACGTCGATCTGGAGGCCCTGCTCGCGCAGGAAGCCGATGGGCACCACGTTGTCCTCGTAGCGGCCGGGCAGTTCGATGCGCATCCGGCCGATCTGGAGGCCGCCGACGGTGTCGATGGCGGCGCCGAGGATCGATATGTCGATGTTGTAGGTGCGGGAGAGCTGCGAGATGACCGGCTGGGTGGCGGACTCGCCGTGGAAGGTGACGTCGAGGACGGTACGGTCGTCGCCGGAGGCCTCGCCGCCGACCGGGAAGAGCGCGGCGGCCAGTGCGGAGCCCGGGGTCGCGAGCAGCTCGCTGACGGTGCCGTGTTCGACGATCCGCCCCTGCTCCATCAGCGCGGCCGAGTCGCAGATCGTCTTCACGACGTCCATCTCGTGCGTGATGAGCAGCACGGTCAGGCCCAGCTGCCGGTTCAGGTCGCGCAGCAGCTGGAGGATGGAGCGGGTGGTCTCCGGGTCGAGGGCGCTGGTGGCCTCGTCGGAGAGCAGCACCCTGGGGTCGCCGGCGAGGGCGCGGGCGATGCCGACGCGCTGCTTCTGACCGCCGGAGAGCTGGGCCGGGTAGGCCTTCGCCTTGTCGGCGAGCCCGACCAGGTCGAGCAGCTCAACTGCCTTGCGGGAACGTTCCTTCCCCGACTTTCCGAGGATTTCCAGCGGCAGCTCGACATTGTCCTGGACGGTCCGGGAGGACAGCAGGTTGAAGTGCTGGAAGACCATGCCGATCCGGCTGCGCGCCTGCCGCAGTTCCCGGCCGGCCCGGGATCCGCGCCCGGCGAGGGCGGTGAGGTCCCGGCCGTCGACGGTCACGGTGCCGGCGGTGGGGCGCTCCAGCAGGTTGACGCAGCGGATGAGCGAGGACTTGCCGGCGCCGGACTGGCCGATGACGCCGTACACCTCGCCTTCGCGGACATGGAGATCGACGCCGTCGAGGGCGGTGACCTCTCGGCCGCGCGAGCGGTAGACCTTGGTCAGGCCCGTTGTGGTGATCACGTGGGTTTCCGTCACTGTCGAGTGCGCGGGCGTGGGTGTGCCCGGGCGCACGGGTGCGTTCGTTCAGGGACGCGGCACGGTTCTCGCAAGGGCGCTGAACCGGGGAGAACATGTGCGCGGGGGGGGCGGCTTGCGTCACGCACGCGCGTCGTCGCGCCGTACGGACATGCCACCGGTCTCGCTTCGGGGCGCGAGCTCTGGGGTGGTGCGGGGGCCCTCTAGAAGGCGCACATTCGACACATACAACGAGCACCGGGCGTCATGGTCGCCTCGGTCGCAGGGGTGCGGTCGCTCGTCGTGGTCATGCGATCAGTAAACCAGACCTACGGTCCTGACAGGCCGCCGCTGTCCGCATGCCGGACAGCGGCGGACACCTTTCAGCCGCGGGTCGATATCTGGACGCCGCGGTCGGTGACCAGCGCGGACAAGGCCGAGAGGTCCTTCACCACGAGGTCCGCGTCCAGCTCGTGGGCCTGGTGGGTTGTGGCCAACGCCACGGTGGTCATGCCGGCCGCACGGCCCGCCTGGAGCCCGGCGGGGGCGTCCTCGAAGACCACGCAGTGCGCCGGATCGACGCCCAGCTGCCGGGCGGCGAGGAGGTAGGGCTCGGGGTCGGGCTTGCCGCGGGTGATGTCGTCGGCGCACACCAGCGTCTTCGGCCGGATCCCGACCGCTTCCAGGCGGGCCTCGGCGAGGCGGCGGGTGGCGGAGGTGACGACGGCCCAGCGGTCGGCGGGCAGGGCGGCGAGGAAGGCGGCGGTGCCGGGGAGCAGGTGGACGCCGTCGTCGGGGACGTCCTCCACCTCCAGCTGCTCGACCCGGGCGACCGCCGCCGGCACCAGGGCCGCCGGAAGCAGATCGGCGACGATGTCCGCGGCGGGCCGTCCGTGCAGTTCGACTCGGGCGAACTCCTCGGTGACGCCGTACTCCGCCGCCCAGAGGGTCCAGCAGCGCTCGACGGATTCGAGGGAGGAGACCAGGGTGCCGTCATTGTCGAACAGAAGGGCTTGTGCGTGGATCGTCATGGTCTGGACCCTACGGTGTACGGCAGGGGCGACGGCGTCGGGCCGTTTCGGCCGTAATAAGGTCGCCGCATGCTCAATGCCCTGCTGCTGGTGACCGGAGTCGCCGCGCTGCTGCTCGCCGCGTGGTGCGGCTGGGCCGCGTACCGGGACCAGCCGACGAAGGACTGGCACTTCATCGGGATGGCCGTGGTGTCGGTGCTGGCGTTGATCCAGCTGATCGCCGGGATCGTGCTGCTGGCGCGGGGCGAGAAGCCGGACCAGGGGACGACGATCTTCGTCGCCTATCTGCTGGGGGCGTTCGCGTGCGTCCCGGCCGCGGGGTTCATGTCGCTCGCCGAGCGCACGCGGTGGGGTTCCGTGACGGTCGCCGCGGGCGGTGTGGTGCTGGCCGTGCTGGAGGTGCGGCTCTATGACATCTGGGGAGGGTGAGATGACGGCCGTGGAAGAAAGGCCGAAGCGGCTGACCAGTGGGCCGGGGACGCTGCTGGTGTGGTTCTACGGCGTGATGGTCGTCGGGGCGGTGTCGCGGTCCGCGTACCAGATCGCGACGGAGTTCGACCGGGCGCCGCTCGCGTACTCGCTGTCGGCGGTGGCGGGGGTGGTGTACGCGTTCATCACGTACACGCTGGTGCGGGGCGGTGAGACCGCGCGCAGGGTGGCGCAGGTGTGCTGCGCCGCCGAGCTCGCCGGGGTGCTGATCGTGGGTACGTGGACCCTCGTGGACTCTTCCGCGTTCCCGGACGCGACCGTGTGGTCGGACTACGGGATGGGGTACGTGTTCATCCCTGTGCTGCTGCCGGTTTCCGCGTTGTACTGGTTGCGGAAGGGTGCCAAGGGGGCAGCCTCTTGAGGAACGTGCGCGGCTGACGGTGCGTTGTGGCTGGTCGCGCAGTTCCCCGCGCCCCTTGCGGGGCGCTTCGGCAGGGGGCGTTGAAAAGCTAGGCCGTTGTCGCGTACGTACTGGCCGGCTTTTCCAGGACGATCATCGGGACGCCGTCGGCGCCCTTTGACGTGCCTACCGTTTCGTAGCCGACCCGGCGGTAGAGGCGGAGGTTGCCCTCGCTGCGGTGGCCGGTGAAGAGACGGAACTTCTTGGCGCCGCGCTGTTCGGCCAGGGCCTCCTCGGCCGCGCGGAGCAGCCTCGCGCCGATGCCGTGGCCCTGGAGGCGGGGGTGGACGCAGAGCTTGCCGATGGCGGCGGCGCCGTCCTCGGTGACCGAGCCGCGGACCGAGCCGACGACCTCCTCGCCGAGGCGGGCGACGAAGACGCAGTCGGCGGCGAGCTCCTGGCGGACCGAGTCGAGGCTCTGGACGAGCGGGTCGATGCGGTAGTTGCCGTACAGCGCCGCTTCGCTCTGGAAGCACAGGTACTGGAGCCTGAAGATCTGCTCTGCATCCTGCTCGGTCGCCACCGAGATGGTCACGCTCATGCCCATGTGCGCACGCCTCCCGCTCACCTGATCACGTGTTGTCCTCACTCCTATCCCCGCGCTTCGCGGGGCGCAACCTCCGGCGTCAACAATCGGCGCAGACAACCCAGACATCTGGAACGTTCCGGTCCGAGACTGCCTTGTGAGATACCCAACTCCCCCGCGATCTCCCGGTATGTCAGGTCCTTCGGGGAGAGCAGGGCCTGGAGGAGACGGGGGCAGCGGCCGGGCAGCCGGGCCACCGCCTCGCGCAGGGCACGGTGGCGCGCGGTGGTGAGGACGCGCTGTTCGGGGGTGGCGGTGGAGGGGTCGGCCGGGTCGGCGGTGTAGGGGCGTTCCCGGCGGGCGGTGCGTCGGGTGCGGCGGGACTCGGCGCGCACCGCACGGCGCAGCCAGTCCTCGGGGGCCAGGGGCGGGCCGTGGGTCTCCAGGTGCTCCAGAAGGCGCAGCCACACGGTCTGCTCCAGGTCGCGGGGGTCGCTTCCGCAGGCATGCGCCTCCGCGGCGGCCTCCGCGGTGAGCAGCGGACGCAGGGCGGCGACCAGGTCGTTCGTCATGTGCGGAACGACGCGGCCGCCCCGGCAGAGGTTGCCGGGGCGGCCGGGAGACACCCCGAACGGGGTGCGGTGGCTCAGCCGTTGACGAAGTCGGCGCGGGCCAGCAGCGCGGTGTCGGCGTTGTCGGTGAAGACGCCGTCGATGCCGGTCTCGAAGTACTTCTGGAACACCGGGAAGACGTTGCCGTAGGCGTCCGGGTCCGTGCCGTTGCGGTAGGCCGGCGGCAGGAAGGGGTTCTCGTTGCGCATGGTGTAGGGGTGCAGGACCAGGCCCACCTTGTGGGCGTCCGCGACCAGCGTGCTCGGCGTGGTGAGGTTGCCGCTCGCGTCCTTCGGGATGATCAGGTCGACGGTCGGGCCGATGCCCTGCGCGTAACCGGCGATCTCCCGCAGGCCCTTCGGGGTGATCAGGTCGGCGACCGTGCGCGGGTCGCCCGTCGCGACGAAGTCGTAGGGCTGGGTGGTCGCGCCGGAGAGCAGGACCACCAGCGGGTTGTCGACCAGCGTGTTCAGTCGCTGGATGCTGCTCGGCTCGAAGGACTGCAGGATGACCGGCGAGTTCCGCTTGTCCTTGCCGTACTTGCGCAGCAGCTTGGCGACCCGCTCCTCAAGGCCGAGGCCCAGGCGGCGGAAGTAGGTGGGGTGCTTGGTCTCGGGGTAGATCCAGACCTGCTTGCCGCGCCTGCGGGTCTGCTCGTCCTGCCACTTGAGGACTTCCTCGAAGGTGGGGATCTCCCAGCGGCCGTTGTAGAGCGTGTTGTGCGGGCGGTTGGCCGGGATGCGCTCGACCGCGCGCAGCGTCTTCAGCTCGGCGAGCGTGAAGTCCTCGGTGAACCAGCCGGTGGTGGGCACGCCGTCCAGCGTCTTGGTGGCCCTGCGGTCGGCGAACTCGGGGTGGTCGGCGACGTTCGTGGTGCCGCCGATCTCCGGCTCGTGGCGGCAGACCAGGTGACCGTCCTTGGTGGGGACGAGGTCGCCGGCCTCGACGACGTCGGCGCCGAGGTCCAGGGCCAGGTCGTAGGAGCCGAAGGTGTGCTCCGGGCGGTAGCCGCTGGAGCCCCGGTGGCCGATGATCGTCGGCTTCGGCAGGCTCTTCAGGCCGCCGCCGTGGCCGGCCGGCTTCGCCTCGGCCGCTCTGGCCGCGCCGGGCAGCCCGAGGACCGCGCCGCCCGCGCCGAGCACCGCGGCGCCGAGCAGCGCCCGCCGTCCGGTCGTGCCGTTCGGCTGTGTCCGCCCGTCCGAGTCGTGCGTGTTCATGAGCGCTCTCCTGACCTTCGCCCTTCGATGCCGGCTGATCGTAGGGCTGCGGACGTGACCGAGGGGAGACCGTCGGCCCAACGGCCGGGTGACGCCGCATGGCTGCTGGACGGCGGGCGACGAGGGTCCGTCGGCGACTTCCGTCACATCGTCGCGGGCGGGTTACGGCCCGCCCCCGGAATGTCACCGCAGGTAAACCAGCGTCAACAGTACGTAAGACCTCGGTGAACCGGCCGTACTCGATGTGCGCTTCCCACCGAGCCGCGAGTAATGTCCTCACCTGCACAGACTCATACCGCCCCTCGACATCGGAGGACCCGTTGTCCCGCTTCGCGCTCATCAAGGCAGTGCTCGGACCGATCATGCGCCTGATGTTCCGCCCGCAGGTGGAGGGCGTGGAGCACATCCCGGGGGACGGTCCGGTCATCCTCGCCGGCAACCACCTGACGTTCATCGACTCGATGATCCTGCCGCTCGTGAGCAAGCGGCAGGTGTTCTTCATCGGCAAGGACGAGTACGTCACCGGGAAGGGCTTCAAGGGCCGGCTGATGGCCTGGTTCTTCACCGGCGTCGGCATGATCCCGGTGGACCGGGACGGCGCGAGCGGCGGGGTCGCCGCGCTGATGACCGGCAAGCGGGTCCTGGACGAGGGCAGGGTCTTCGGGATCTACCCGGAGGGCACGCGCTCCCCCGACGGCCGGCTCTACCGGGGCCGTACCGGCATCGCGCGGCTGACGCTGATGACGGGCGCGCCGGTGGTGCCGTTCGCGATGATCGGCACGGACAAGCTGCAGCCGGGCGGCGCGGGCATCCCGCGGCCCGGCAAGGTCACCGTCCGGTTCGGCGAGGCCATGGAGTTCTCCCGGTACGAGGGGATGGACCGGGACCGCTATGTGCTGCGGGCCGTGACCGACTCGGTGATGGCCGAGGTGATGCGGCTGTCCGGGCAGGAGTACGTGGACATGTACGCCACGAAGGCGAAGGCCGCCTGACGGCGAGGACCGGCTGACGACGAGGACCGGCTGACACTCTTTCGGCGGACGGGCACGGACCGGTGGTCCGTGCCCTTCTGTCTGCCATCTGCCGGACATCCGTCCGGCGTCCGCCTGCCGGTGGAATCTGCCCCGACACTTCGGTCATTCATCCGCATTTACCGGCCATATGAGCAGACAGCATGTCTTATTCAGATATGCAGAAACCTTCTCGGCGTACCCTGCTCCGCGCTCCGTTCGCCGCCGCCGGGGCGGGGCTCCTTGCGGCATGTTCCGACTCCGGCTCCGAACCCAGTTCCGGACCGCAGCACACGGCCGGCACCGCGGCGTTCGTCCCGCAGGGGCCCAGGGGGTTCGTCAACCCGTCGGACCCAGAGGTGCTCGCGGCCGAGCGGAAGCGCGGGTCCGGCCCTGTCCGCATGATCAGGTTCACGGCGGCCAGGAGCATGCTGGACCTGGGCGGACGGTCGGTCCACAGCTGGGCGTACAACGAGTCGGTGCCGGGGCCGCTGGTGCGCGTCACCGCCGGTGACGTCCTCAGCCTGACCCTCTCCAACCAGTTGCCCGAGAAGACCACACTGCACGCCCACGGGGTACGGCTGCGCTGCGACATGGACGGCGTTCCGGACCTGACCCAGTCGCCCATCGCGCCGGGGACGGACTTCATCTACCGGTTCGTCGCCTCCCACCCGGGCACGTATCTGCTCCACTCGCACGTCGGCATGCAGCCCGACCGGGCCCTGTACGCGCCGTTCGTCGTCGACGACCCGAAGGAGCCGCTCTCCTACGACCAGGAATGGATCGTCGTCCTGGACGACTGGGTCGACGACATCGACGGTTCCAACCCGGAGCAGGTGCTCGACCAGCTCAAACCGGGCGGGTCCATGGACATGGACATGGGTATGGGCATGGGCCCCGGCCGCAGCAGCCCGAGCGCCCACGGATCGGCGCACCCGTCCGTGCACCCGTCCGCGCACCCGTCCGCACACGCGTCCCCGTCACCCTCCAAGTCCAGGTCCAAGAAGCCGACGGGCCCCGACCGGGTGCTGCGCAACTCGCACAGCAGCATGCTCCACGGCGAGGGCGGCAACGTCGCCTACCCGCACTACCTGGCCAACGGGCGCCTGCGTACCGACCCCTCCGTCTTCCGCTGCCGCCCCGGCGACCGGATCCGCATCCGCATCATCAACGCGGGCTCCGAGACGGCCTTCCGGGTCGCGCTCGGCGGCCACGCCCTGACCGTCACCCACACCGACGGCTATCCCGTGCAGCACAAGAGGACCGACGCGCTGCTCGTCGGGATGGCCGAGCGGTACGACGTCCTCGTCACCGCCAAGGACGGCGTCTTCCCGCTCGTCGCGCTCGCCGAGGGCAAGAAGGGCAAGGCGGTCGCGATCCTCCGCACCGACAAGGGCAGAAACCTTCCCGCGCCGGATGTGCGGCCTGCCGAACTGGACCGCGAGATCGTACCGGCCCGCCGCCTGGTGCCGGCCGAGTCCGTCGCCCTGGACGACCGGCACCCCGACCGCGATCTGCGGATCAGGATCACGGGGACGATGCAGAAGTACGACTGGGGGTTCGACCACAAGCTGTACGACGTGCGGGAGCGGCATGCGGTGCGGGCCGGTGAGCGGGTCCGGCTGACCCTCATCAACGCGACGGACATGTGGCATCCGATGCACCTGCACGGGCACACGTTCGCGGTCGACGGGATCAGCTCGGCGGGGGCCCGCAAGGACACCACGATCGTGCTGCCCCATCGCAAGCTGGTGCTCGACTTCGACGCCGACAACCCCGGGTTGTGGATGCTGCACTGCCACAACCAGTACCACTCGGAGAGCGGGATGATGACGGTGCTGGGCTATAAGAAGTGATGTTCTGAGGGGTTCGGTGGGTTTTCGGGCGCGGGTGGGTGGGGGCTGGTCGCGCAGTTCCCCGCGCCCCCAAGGGGTTGCGCCTACGCGGCGCTTTCCAGTTTCTGTCCCTTGAGCAGGAACCACGCCGCCACTGCTGTTGCCAGGAGGACCGCGGCGCCTGCGCCTGAGGCCAGGTGGAGGCCATGGACGAAGGAGTCTCGGGCTGCGGTCAGCATGTCAGTCGCGGTGGGGGTGGGCATGGTCTTGGAGGCCTCCAGTGCCGCGCCCAGGGACTCGTGGGCGGCGGCCGGGGTGCCCGGCGGGGCCGGGAAGCCGCGGTAGACACCCGTCACGATCGAGCCGAGCAGGGCGATGCCGAGCGCCGCGCCCAGTTCGTACGCCGTCTCGGAGACCGCCGAGGCGGCGCCGGCCTGGTCCTTGGGGACGCTGGAGAGGATGACGTCCGCCGTGACGGTGAACGAGAAGCCCGCGCCGACGCCGACCACCAGGAGCGCGGCGCCGAGGACCGGGTATCCGGTGGACTGCGCGAGGGTGGTCAGGGCCGCGAGGGCGACGCCGACCGCCGCCAGACCGCCGGAGACCACCGCCCGTACCGAGTGGCGGCGGGCCGTCCGGCCGGCCACCAGGCCCGCCGCCACCGCGCCGACCGCGGCCGGGAGTTCGGCGAGACCCGCCTCGAACGGGCGCCTGCCCTGGACCAGTTGCAGGTACTGGGAGAGGAAGAACACCAGGCCGGACATGCCGAGCACGGTCAGCAGGTCGGCCAGCACCGCGCCGCTGAAGCCGCGGTTGCGGAACAGCCGCATGTCCAACAGGGGCCTGGGCATGGTGAGCTGACGGTGGACGAAGCCCCACAGGGCCGCGCTGCCGAGCACCGCCGTGACCGCGGTCACGCCGGTGAGGCCGTGGGTCGCGGCCTCCTTCACCGCGTACACGACGGCGATCATGCCGACCAGTGACAGCACGACGCTGACCAGGTCCCAGGGGCCCGGGTCGGGGTTGCGGGACTCGGGGAGCGTCCTGCTTCCGACGACGACCAGGACCACCATCACCGGCAGGTTGATCAGGAAGACCGAGCCCCACCAGAAGTGTTCGAGCAGGAAACCGCCCACGATCGGGCCGACGGCCGTACCGGCCGAGGCCGCCGCGCCCCAGATGCCGACGGCGAGGCTGCGCTCGCGCGGGTCGTGGAAGAGGTTGCGGATCAGGGCGAGGGTCGCGGGCATCAGGGTCGCGCCCGCGACACCCAGCAGGGCGCGGGCCGCGATCAGCATTCCGGGGGTCGTCGCGTACGCGTTCAGGACGGATATCGCGCCGAACGCCGTGGCGCCGACGAGCAGGATCCGCTTGCGGCCGATGCGGTCGCCGAGGCTGCCCATGGACACCAACAGGCCCGCGATGACGAACGAGTAGACGTCGCCGATCCAGAGCAGCTGGGTGCCGGAGGGGTCGAGGTCCTCGCTGATGTAGGGGGTCGCGAGGCCGAGGACGGTCGCGTCCACGGCCACCAGCAGCACGGCGAGCACGAGAGCGGAGAGCGCGAGCCAGCGGCCCGGCCGCCTCTCCTCCGCCTCCGCCACGCGCGCCGGCTGCACGGTGCTGGTCATGATTCCTCTCTTCGTCGTGCGCCGCCGAGCAACAGCTCGACGATCATGTGGGTGAAGTCCTTGCGGGCGACCCGGCCTTCGGAGACCGCCCAGGCGGCGGAGGCCAGCAGGCCGTACAGCGCCTCGGTGAGCCAGGCCGGCGTCAGGTCGATACGGAACTCGCCGGTCTGCTGGCCGCGCCGGAAGAGGGCCGCGATGCGGTCGTCGAGCCGGGTCCAGCCCTGGTTCTGCACCTCGCCCTCGAACAGCTGGTTCTCGGTGTAGAGGAAGGCGAGCAGGCCCGCGGCCGGTTCGATCTCGCGGACCAGGCGGTGTACGGCGTCGGTCGCGGGGCCCTCGTCCAGGCGGGCCGCGTCCAGGGCCGCCTCGCACTCCTCGATGCCGAGCGCCTCCAGCGCGCGGACGAGCGCGTCGCGGCCCGCGAAGTGGCGGTGCAGGGTGGCCCGGCTGATTCCGGCGGCCCTGGCGACCTCGTCCATGGTCGCGGTGGACTTACGGGTCAGCAGGGTGGCTGCGCTGCGCAGGACGTGGTCGCGATCGAGGGCCATGAGACAAGAGTAGCCCATGTGAGACATCTTTGTCTCACAGCGGGCATGGATGACTCAGTCGGGTGGGCCCGCGGAGCGCCGACCGCCCGGTGCCGGCCGCCCGGTGCCGACCGCTCGTGTCGGTGCCTCGGTGCCGGTGGCCTCAGTGCCAGGGCAGCTGTCCGCGTCGCTCCCAGTAGGCGCGCGGGTCCTCGGCCAGGGTGGCGAGGCGGGAGAGCTGGTCGTCGTCGAGATCGACCACCGCGGCGTGCAGGTTCGAGGCGAGCTGGCCGAGGGTGGCCGCGCCGGAGAGGACCACTCCGGCCCAGGGCTCGCGCAGGACGATCGCGAGGGCGACGGCGTCGGCGCCCAGGCCGGTCTCCTCGGCGACGTCCTTCAGGACGGCAGGGGCGTGCGGGGCGGCCAGCCGGCCGTTGGCCATGCCCTCCTTCACGATCACCGTCAGTCCGGCGTCGTGCGCCTCGGCGAGGGCCGGTCCGGCCGAGGTCTCCAGGGCGTTGTACGTCGACTGGACGGTACGGAAGAGGGGCTCGCCGTCGACCGTGACCGTGAGGGCGGCGCGGATGGCGTCGGCCTGGGCGGGGCCGCTGGTGGAGAACCCGACGGTGAGGCCGGTGGCCGCCGACGCCGCGAGCCGGGCGTGGAGTTCCCTGTCGGTGAGGGCGGGACTGTCCGGGGTCACCGAGTGGATCTGGTAGAGGTCGAGCCGGTCGCCGAGGAGTTCGGCGGTCTCGGCGCGCTGCCGGTCGTAGGTCTGGACGCCGTGGTCCTTGACCTCGTGCGTCGCCGCGTCCGCGGACCAGCCGGCGGTGTACGTGTAGCCCCACTTGCTGCCGACGACCACGTCGGCGGCGTCGGGGCGGGCGGTCAGCCAGTCGGCGAGGAACTCCTCGGAGCGGCCGTAGGAGCGGGCCACGTCGACGTAGCGGACGCCCTGGGCGTAGGCGGCGTCGAGGAGTTCGTGGGTGCGGGTGCGCAGGGCGTCGACGCTGCGGTCCGCGCCGAGGTCGGTCTCGCGGCCGAGGTTGATGTAGCCGGGGCGGGCGACTGCGGCGAGGCCGAGGCCGATGTGGGAGGTCGGTGTGGTCGCGGTCGCCAGGCGGGCGAAGGGCATCGCGGGCTCCGTTGGGGTCGGCTGCGTCGGGCTGTTGACCAACGTAACCCGCGATGGCCTTTGGTTCGCCGTTCAGCTCGGGGGGTGCGGTACGTCGGCGAGTGCGGGTGAGTGGGGGTTGCCCGCGCGGTTCCCCGCGCCCCTTTCGGGCACGCCCTGAAGGGGCGCGGGGAACCGCGCGACCGGCCACGACGGCGCGGCGGACGACCACGGCGCGGAGTGCCGTCACAGGGACGCGGAAAGGTCCTGCTTCTTGCGGAGCGACCTCTCGGGGGGGGCGCCGGGAAGTGCTACTTCTTCGCGTCGGCCCACTCGTGCTGCCGGGCCACGTTCGTCCTGATCTCCGCCAGCTGGACCGCCACCGCGCTCGGGGCCGTGCCGCCCCTGCCGTCGCGGGAGGCGAGGGCGCCGGGGACGTTGAGGACCGAGCGGACCTCGGGGGTCAGGTGGGCGCTGATCTTCGCGAACTGGTCGTCGGTCAGCTCGTCGAGCTCCTTGCCCTCGGCCTCCGCCGCCTTCACGCACTCGCCGGCCACCTCGTGGGCGACCCGGAAGGGTACGCCCTGCTTGACCAGCCACTCGGCGATGTCGGTGGCGAGGGAGAAGCCGGCCGGGGCCAGTTCCTCCATGCGCTCGCGGTTGACGGTGAGGGTGGCCATCATGCCGGTGAAGGCGGGGAGCAGGACCTCCAGCTGGTCGCAGGAGTCGAAGACGGGCTCCTTGTCCTCCTGGAGGTCGCGGTTGTAGGCGAGGGGCAGCGCCTTGAGGGTGGCCATCAGGCCGGTGAGGTTGCCGATCAGGCGGCCGCTCTTGCCGCGCGCCAGCTCCGCGATGTCGGGGTTCTTCTTCTGGGGCATGATCGACGAGCCGGTGGAGAACGCGTCGTGCAGGGTCACGAAGGAGAACTCCTTCGTGTTCCAGATGATGACCTCCTCGGCGATCCGGGAGAGGTTCACGCCGATCATCGCGGTGATGAAGGCGAACTCGGCGACGAAGTCGCGGGAGGCCGTGCCGTCGATGGAGTTGCCGACACTGCCGTGCTCGAAGCCGAGGTCCTTCGCCACCGCCTCCGGGTCCAGGCCGAGGGAGGAGCCCGCGAGCGCGCCGGAGCCGTACGGGGAGACGGCCGTGCGCTCGTCCCACTGGCGCAGCCGCTCCGCGTCCCGGGACAGGGACTGGACATGGGCCAGGACATGGTGGGCGAACAGGACCGGCTGGGCGTGCTGGAGGTGGGTACGCCCGGGCATCGCCACGTCCGGGTGGGCCTCGGCGAGGCCGATCAGGGCGTCCTGGAGGTCGGCGATCAGACCGCCGATGACGCGGGCGTGGTCCCGGAGGTACATCCGGAAGAGGGTCGCCACCTGGTCGTTGCGGGAGCGGCCGGCGCGCAGCTTGCCGCCGAGGTCGGGGCCGAGGCGCTCCAGGAGGCCGCGCTCCAGGGCGGTGTGCACGTCCTCGTCGGCGATCGTGCCCACGAAGGAGCCGTCGGCGACATCGGCCTCCAGCTGGTCGAGGCCGGCGATCATGCGCTGGAGTTCGTCCGCGGTGAGCAGGCCCGCCTTGTGCAGCACGCGTGCGTGGGCACGCGAGCCGGCGATGTCGTAGGGCGCGAGCCGCCAGTCGAAGTGGACGGACGCGGACAGCTTCGCCAGGGCCTCGGCGGGACCGTCGGCGAAACGGCCGCCCCAGAGCCGTACGTCACCGCTGTTGCTGCTCACTTGCGTTGCTCCTAGAAGAGATACGGATGTGGCACCGCCTCCCCGGCCATGAACGGGGAGGCGGTCGTCACGTTACTGCTCAGGACGGGTCACGTCGGGCTATGCCCGCAGTTGGCGCTGTGCGGCGATCTTCGACGACAGGCTGTAGATGTCGATGAAGCCCTTGGCCGCGGCCTGGTCGAACGAGTCGCCGGTGTCGTAGGTGGCGAGGTTGAAGTCGTAGAGGGAGGCGTCGGAGCGGCGGCCGGTGACCACCGCGCGGCCGCCGTGCAGGGTCATCCGGATGTCGCCGGTGACATGCCGGTTCGCCTCGTCGACGAAGCCGTCCAGGGCGCGCTTGAGCGGGGAGAACCACTGGCCGTCGTAGACGAGTTCGCCCCAGCGCTGCTCCACCTGCCGCTTGTAGCGGGCGAGTTCGCGCTCGACGGTGACGTTCTCCAGCTCCTGGTGGGCCGTGATGAGGGCGATCGCGCCGGGGGCCTCGTACACCTCGCGGGACTTGATGCCGACGAGACGGTCCTCGACCATGTCGATGCGGCCGACGCCCTGGGCTCCGGCGCGCTCGTTGAGCTCCTGGATCGCCTGGAGGACGGTGACCGCTCTGCCGTCGATCGCGACCGGGGCGCCCGCCTCGAAGGTGATGACCACCTCGTCGGCCTCGCGCGGGGTGGCCGGGTTCTGCGTGTACTCGTAGATGTCCTCGATCGGGCCGTTCCAGATGTCTTCCAGGAAGCCGGTCTCGACGGCGCGGCCGAAGACGTTCTGGTCGATGGAGTACGGGGACTTCTTGGTGGTCGCGATCGGGAGGCGCTTGGCCTCGCAGAAGGCGATGGCCCTGTCCCGGGTCATCGCGTAGTCGCGGACCGGGGCGATGCAGGTGAGGTCGGGGGCGAGGGCGGCGATGCCGGCCTCGAAGCGGACCTGGTCGTTGCCCTTGCCGGTGCAGCCGTGGGCGACCGTGGCGGCGCCGTGCTTGCGGGCGGCGGCGACCAGGTGCTTGACGATCGTCGGCCGGGAGAGGGCGGAGACCAGCGGGTAGCGGTCCATGTAGAGGGCGTTGGCCTTGATCGCCGGGAGGCAGTACTCCTCGGCGAACTCGTCCCTGGCGTCGGCGACCTCGGCCTCGACCGCGCCGCACGCCAGGGCGCGCTTGCGGATGACGTCCAGGTCCTCGCCGCCCTGCCCGACGTCCACCGCGACGGCGATGACCTCGGCGGCCGTCTCCTCGGCGATCCAGCCGATGGCGACGGAGGTGTCCAGCCCGCCGGAGTAGGCGAGTACGACGCGCTCGGTCATGGGTCCCTCCTTACGTACATCCGCTTGCCATGCATGAGTATGCAGAGCTCTGCATGATTCGTCAATCCGGCGGGGTTCGCCGAACAGATGTGAAAAAGGTTTGAACAAACGAAACCGCTTACCCGTACCCATGCCTGAACGCAGGCGCCGCGTTTGTAAACCCACCTCTGACCCGAGTGAGGCATCCGCATGTCCAGGGCTCTCCCGAAGTACAACAAGCGTCGCGTCGTGTTCATCGGCGGAGCCGCCGCCGTGGCGCTCTCCGGTGCGGTCATCGCTGGTTCGGCCCTCGCCGGTACGCCCGACAAGAGCAGCGACACGAGCAACGCTCGCACCTTCGCCGCCGCCTCGCCCGGCACGATCACCTGCCCCGACGTCGCCTCGCAGCTGCCCGCGATCCCCGCCTCCGCGCAGGCCGAGGTCACCCGCAACCTCACCCTGCTCCAGACGCAGATCACCGAGGCCAACAAGCGGCTGGTCGACACGGTGGGCCAGGGCGGACCGAACTTCGTGAACAACGCGATCCTCGGCCCCCTCAAGGACAAGCGGGTGGCGACCATCAACCGGATCGCGACCGCGATCGGCCGTACGGCCGCCAAGCCGACGGGTCTGGACTCGCTGGCGCCGTGCACCCTGAACGCGAGCGGGACCAGCACGAACACGGGCAGCGGCACGGCGACGGGCACCGCCTCGGCCACGCCGAGCACCGCCGCCACCCAGCAGCAGTCGACGGGCAGCACGAACACGAACACCAGCGCCGTCGGCACGATCACCTGCCCGGACGTCGCCTCGCAGCTGCCCGCGATCCCCGCCTCCGCGCAGGCCGAGGTCACCCGCAACCTCACCCTGCTCCAGACCCAGATCCAGGAGGCCAACACCCGGCTCCAGAACACGGTCGGCCAGGGTGGCCCGAACTTCGTGCAGAACGCGATCCTCGGCCCGCTGGCGGACAAGCGGAAGTCGACCATCGACCGCATCGCCATCGCGATCGGCCGCACCTCGACCAAGCCGACCGGCCTCGACTCCCTGGCCGCCTGCACGCTCACCAAGTGACGTGACAGGCAGCTGTGGCCGCCCCGTGTACAGCGCCGGCCGGGGCGGCCACAGTGGGGCCTGTCCGGATCACGGAATTCCTTAGACACGCGAAGTAACGGCGCCGATAATTCCCAGGTATGGGAAAGACCTATGAGCGCATAGACGGCAGACTCCGCACGTTCATCGAGGAACAGCCCCTGTT
This sequence comes from Streptomyces fuscichromogenes, assembly GCF_014645815.1. Classification (GTDB taxonomy): domain Bacteria; phylum Actinomycetota; class Actinomycetes; order Streptomycetales; family Streptomycetaceae; genus Streptomyces; species Streptomyces fuscichromogenes. Next base: position 115,549 of record NZ_BMML01000010.1, read on the forward strand.
CTTCACCGCCACCGCCCCGCTCGCGGGCGACGGCACGGTCAACCTCTCCCCCAAGGGCCTCAAGGGCTCCTTCGTCGTACTCGACGAACTCACCCTCGCCTACCTGGACTTCGCCGGCTCCAACGCCGAGACCATCGCCCATCTGCGGGAGAACGGCCGCATCACCCTGATGTGGTGCGCCTTCCAGGGCCCGCCGAACATCGTGCGGGTGCACGGCCACGGCGAGGCGGTCTTCCGCGACGACCCCGGTTTCGGGGAACTCCTCACCCGTTTCCCGGACATCGATCCCTCCCGGCACGGCCTGCGCGCGATCATCGTCGTGCACGCCGAACTCGTCCGGGACAGCTGTGGTTACGCGGTCCCCTACATGGCGTACGAGGCCGACCGGGAACTGCACGGGAAGCGCTTCGCGCGCGAGGACGACGCCTCGCTGAGCGCGTACTTCGAGAAGAAGGAGCACATCGCGGTGAGCCTGGACGGTCTACCCGGGCTGCCGCTGCCGCTGCCCCCGTCTACCGTCTGAGCCATGCGTCCAGGCGTCGTCGTCACCCTTGTCTCCGCGTCCCTGCTGCTGCTCGGTGCGGCACCGGGGGCCGGGGACCCGCAACCGCTGCCCGCGCTCATGGCCGACCCGGGCGGCGGCACCCAGCTGATCACCGCCGAGGCGTCCGCCCTGAGCTCCACGTCGGGGACGCTGACCTGGTGGGAGCGCCGGGACGGGGAGTGGGTGCAGATGGGGTCCGCCGATGCCCGGTTCGGGGCGAAGGGGCTGGTCGAGGGGACCGCGCGGCAGCAGGGCACGAACACGACCCCGACGGGGCTGTACGACCTGCCGTTCGGGTTCGGCCTCCAGGCGGCGCCGGCGGGGACCTCCGTCGAGTACCGGCCGGTGACGGCGGACTCGTGGTGGTGCCAGGACAACGACTCCGCCTCCTACAACCGCTGGGTCGAACCGCTGCCGTCCGACTGCCGGGCCGCCGAGTCGGAGAAGCTGTCGTCGTTCACGACGCAGTACGGGTACGCGCTGGTGATCGGGTTCAACTACCAGCAGCCGGTGCGGGGGCGGGGGGCCGGGATCTTCCTGCACGTCAACGGGGCCGGGGCGACGGCCGGGTGCGTGTCGGTACCGGAGGACGCGATGCGGCGGATCCTGCAGTGGGCGGATCCCAAGAAGGGGCCGCACATCGCCATCGGGACGGTGGGCGGGGACACCGCTCTTACCCGGTACTGAGTCCTCCCCGGTACGGAGACTGCGGGCGCGTGGGCGGGTGCGGGTCGTCTGTGGCTGGTCGCGCAGTTCCCCGCGCCCCTAGGGGGTGGCGGTTGTCGCCAGTTTCACGGTGAAAGTCGTCGCACCTGGGCGGCTCTCCAAGGCGACCGTTCCCCCGTGTGCCTCCACCACCGCCGACACGATCGACAGGCCCAGGCCCGCTCCCCCGCCGGGGGCGTCCGCACGGCGGCGGTGTTCGGCTCGGGTGAAGCGTTCGAAGACGCCGGGCTGGATGTCGGCGGGGATGCCCGGCCCGTCGTCGTGGACATGGAGGACCGCCCCGGGGCCGTCCGTCTCCAGGGTCACCGTCACCTTCGTGCCGGCCGGGGTGTGCAGCCGCGCGTTGGCCAGCAGGTTGGCCAGTACCTGATGGAGGCGGTGGGTGTCACCGGTCACCGTCACCGGTTCTTCGGGGAGGTCGAGGGTCCAGCGGTGGTCGGGGCCGGCGGCCCGCGCGTCCGTGACGGCGTCCAGGATCAGACGGGTCAGGTCGACCGGCTGGCGCTCCAGCGGGCGGCCGGCGTCCAGGCGGGCCAGAAGGAGGAGGTCGTCGACCATCTCGCCCATCCGGGAGGACTCCGCGGCGATGCGTCGCAGGGCCCGGGTGACCTCGGGGGGTACCGGGCCCGGGTGGAGCAGGGCCAGTTCCGCGTGGCCGCGGACCGAGGCGACCGGGGTGCGCAGTTCGTGGCTGGCGTCGGCCGCGAAGGTGCGCAGGCGCTCCTCGCTGGCGTGGCGTTTGGTGAGCGCGTCCTCGACGTGGCCCAGCATGCGGTTGAAGGCGGTGGCCATCCGGCCGACCTCACTGTGCGGGTCGGGTTCGGGGGCGCGCGGCGGCAGCGCCACCTCACCGCTGGCGAGCGGGAGTTCGCTGACCCGGGTGGCGGTGTCCGCGACCCGGCTCAGCGGGCGCAGGGACCAGCGGACCCAGAGGGCGCCGGCCACCCCGGCCGCGGCGAGGGCGAGGCCGAAGACACCGGCGGCGACCAGTTCCAGGCGGTGCACGGTGGCCCGTACCGGCTCCAGGGGCAGACCGGTGACCAGGATGTCGCCGTCGCGGCCCGTCCAGGCCAGCAGCCGGTAGCCGCCGATCGAGGAGAGCCGGACCGTGTGGCCGCGGCCGTCGACCGGCAGTGCGGCGAGGGCGGCGCGGTCGCGGGCGGTGAGGGCGACGGTCAGGTCCGGGTCGGCACCGGAGGGGATGACGGCCGCGTTGGTGACCTGGCCCTTGAGCAGGCGGGCGCCGAAGGTGCCGGCGGCCTGCCGGCGGGTGTCGCCGTGCTCGTCGCCGTCCCGGTCGCTGGGCTTGAACTTCCCGTGTTCGAGGGACTGCGGGAAGCTCGGGCCGGTCTGCTGGAGCTGCTGGTCCAGGCGCCCGGTGAGGAAGCCGTTCAGCTCGACCACCGCGGCGACGCCCACGGCCGCGCAGCTCACCGCCAGCAGCACCACCAGGCCCGCGGTGAGGCGGGCGCGGAGGGTGCGGGGGGTGCGGGGGCGGGGCAGGTGCCGTAGCCGTCGTAGGAGGTTCACGGTGGTCACCTGGTCACCGGCTTGAGGACGTAGCCCGCGCCGCGGACCGTGTGGATCATGGGTTCACGGCCCGCGTCCACCTTCTTGCGCAGGTAGGAGATGTACAGCTCGACGACATGGGCACGGCCGCCGAAGTCGTAGGACCAGACGCGGTCGAGGATCTGGGCCTTGCTGAGGACCCGGCGCGGGTTGCGCATCAGGAAGCGCAAGAGTTCGAACTCGGTCGGGGAGAGCTCGATCAGCTCGCCCGCCCGGGTCACCTCCCGGGCCTCCTCGTCCATGGTCAGGTCGCCGACCACCAGCCGGGGGCCGTCCTCCTGCTGGCGGGCCATGCCGGCGCGGCGCAGCAGGCCGCGCAGCCGGGCGACCACCTCCTCCAGGCTGAAGGGCTTGGTGACGTAGTCGTCGCCGCCCGCGGTGATGCCGGCGATCCGGTCCTCGACGGTGTCCCGGGCGGTGAGAAAGAGCACACAGACGTCCGGCTTGACCTGGTGCAGCGAGCGGAGCACGGCGAAGCCGTCGGTGTCCGGGAGCATCACGTCGAGGACCACCGCGTCCGGGAGCAGCTCGCGGGCGGCGGTCAGCGCGGTCGCGCCGTCGCCGGCCTCGCGGACCTCCCAGCCCTCGTAGCGCAGCGCACCGGTGAGCACCTCCGCGAGGTCGGGGTCGTCGTCGACGACGAGGACGCGGAGCGGGGTGCCGTCGGGGCGGGTGAGGGCGGGGCGGCCGGAGCGGGTCGTGTTCATCGCGTATCCAGCATCGCCCCTGCGGGTGGCGGGCGGTGACCGGCCGCCCTCTGAGTTTGCTCTGAGTCGGCTGAGCAGGGTGGTCACTGAGAGGGAGCTCAGAGGTTCGCGCTGCACAGTGGCGGGACCGAACGGAGAAAGGACGCGCCTCATGACGACCGTGGACGAACGGCGCACGGCCTCGGCCGTGCCCGCCGTGGCCACGCGCCGCTCCCCCGCCGCCGCCGTGCTCGCCGTGCTGTGGGCCGGGGCGGCCGCCGTGGCCCTGCTGTGGTGGTCGGACACCGGCTCCGTCGTGGGTGCGGCGGGCTGGCTGACCGGGGCCGGGCGGATCGCCGGGCTGCTGTGCGGATACTCCTGCGCGGTGCTGGTCGGCCTGATGGCCCGGGTGCCGCTGCTGGAGGTGCGGGTCGGCTCCGACCGGGTGGCCCGGTGGCATGCGATGGCCGGCCGGTACACGGTGTGTCTGCTGGTCGCGCACATCGCGCTGATCCTCACCGGGTACGCGGCCCAGGACCATGCCTCGATCGTCCACGAGACGCTGAACGTCGTCCTGGACTACCCCGACATGCTGAAGGCGACCGCCGGCACAGTGATCCTCTTCGCCGTCGGCATCACCTCGATGCGCGCGGCCCGCCGCCGTACCAGCTACGAGTTCTGGTACTACGTCCACCTGCTCACCTACGCGGCCGTCTTCCTGGCCTTCTTCCACCAGCTGACGCTCGGCAACGACTTCAACGGCAAGCCGGTCGCCACCGCCTTCTGGTACGCGCTGTACCTGGGGGTCGCGGCGCTGGTGCTGTGGTTCCGGGTGCTGGCGCCGGTGCGGCTCAATCTCCGGCACCGGCTGCGGGTGGAGTCCGTGCGGCAGGAGGCGCCCGGTGTGTACTCCGTCGTGGTGCGGGGCCGGCGGATCGACGAGCTGGGCGCGCGGGCCGGACAGTTCTTCCGCTGGCGGTTCTTCGGCGGCGACGGCATGGGCTGGACGTCCACGCCGTACTCGCTGTCGGCGCCGCCGCGCGGCGACCTGCTGCGGATCACGGTCAAGGCGCTCGGCGACCACAGCGCGGCCGTGTCGCTGCTGCGGCCCGGCACCCGGGTCTGGGCGGAGGGGCCGTACGGCTCGCTCACCGCCGACCGGGCCACCGGTCACCGGTCCCTGCTGATCGCGGCCGGCGTCGGGGTCACCCCGCTGCGGGCGCTCTTCGAGACACTGCCCGGCGAGGTCACCCTGCTCTACCGGGCGCGTACGGCCGAGGACCTGGCGCTGGGCGGCGAGCTGGAGGCGATCGCGCGATGGCGGGGCGCCCGGGTGCTCTACGCGCTGAACGGTCCGCAGGGCGAACGCCCCGCCCTCACCGCGGACGCGCTGCGGGCGACCGTCCCCGGTCTCGCCGGGCACGACGTGTACATCTGCGGCCCGCACGGCTTCGCCCAGGAGCTGTACGGCGCGCTGCGGGCCGCCGGGGTCCCGGACCGCCGTATCCACCACGAGTCGTTCGAGCTGTGAGGCCGCTGCTGTGCACGCACTGAACAAGAACCGTCCGCTGCGCCGGATCATGCTGGCGAGTGCCGCCACCGTCTCCGGCATGGTGATGCTGCTGGCGCTGAAGCCGCACACCGCCCCGACCGTGGTCACCGGCTCGGCGGCGCCCGTCCCGTCGGCCTCCGCGAGCGCCTCACCGGGCGCGGGCAGCGGCTCCGGGAGTACCACCGGCAGCTCCGGCAAGTCCGGGAGCAGCAGCACCGGCACCAGGACGGTCACCGGGGACACCGTCCAGACCCGCTGGGGCCCCGTCCAGGTGAAGGTGACCATCAAGAACGGCAAGATCACCGACGTCACGGCCGTGCAGTACCCCTCGGAGAACCCCCGGGACCAGCAGATCAACAGCTACGCGATCCCGCAGTTGCGCAGCGAGGCGCTGGCGGCACAGAGCGCGAGCATCGACACCGTCTCCGGGGCCACCTACACCAGCGAGGGTTACCAGCAGTCACTCCAGTCCGCACTGGACTCCGCGGGTCTCTGAACACTCGGGCAGTACGGCACGTATCTGTGGGCCAAGGGTCAATTCCCTACGGAGGAACCGTGACCACCACGCTCGCAGGCGGACGTGCCGCCCGACGACAGACGATGCGCCGCATCCGCCCGCGCCGCTCCCCGGCAGTCCCGCTGCTGCTCGCCGTATGGGCGGGCGCGGCGGCCGTGCTGTGGCTGTGGTGGCACAACACCCCGTCCATCGCCGACCAGAACGGCAAGATCCTCAACGCGGGCCGGATCACCGGCCTGCTGGCGGGGTACCTGATGGCGCTGGTGGTGCTCCAGATGGCCCGGGTGCCGGCGCTGGAGCGGCGGGTCGGCTCCGACCGGGTGGCCCGCTGGCACGCGATGAGCGGCCGTTACACGCTCTGCCTGGTCTTCGCGCACGTCTTCCTCATCATGTGGGGCTACGCGCTGCAGGCCGGCAAGACGCTGAACGACATCGTCCAGCAGACCATCGACTCCGTGAACCAGCTCCCCGACATGGGCAAGGCCGCCATCGGCACCGGCCTGTTCGTCGTCATCGGCCTGACCTCGATCGGCCCGGTGCGGCGCCGGATGCCGTACGACACCTGGTACCACGTGCACCTGCTGACGTACGCGGCGGTGTTCCTGACCTTCTGGCACCAGATCACCACCGGCAACGACTTCGCCCTCACCCCGATCGCCAAGACCTTCTGGTACGGGCTGTACGGCGTGGTCACCGCGCTGGTGGTCTGGTACCGGATCCTCACCCCGATCCGGCTCAACCTGCGGCACCGGATGCGGGTCGAGGCGGTCATCGAGGAGACGCCGGGCATCGTGTCGGTGCTGATCGGCGGGCGCAAGCTGCACCGGATGGGCGCCGAGGCCGGCCAGTTCTTCCGCTGGCGGTTCCTGGCCCCCGGGATGCGGTTCAGCTCGCACCCGTACTCCCTGTCGGCGGCACCCCGCCCCGACATGTTGCGGATCACCGTCAAGGCGATCGGCGACCACAGCGCGCGGCTGCGCGAACTACGGCCCGGAACCCGGGTGTGGGCCGAAGGGCCGTACGGGGCGATGACCGCGTCCCGGCGCAGCCGCGGCAAGGTCCTGCTGGTGGCGGGCGGCGTCGGGATCACGCCCATGCGGGCGCTGTTCGAGACGCTGCCCGGCGCCGCGGGCGACCTGACCCTGCTCTACCGGGCCAACACCACCCAGGACCTGGCCCTGTGGGACGAGCTGGCCAAGATCGCCAAGGAGCGCGGGGCCCGCCTGATGTACGCGGTCAACAGCCCGGAGGGCGAGCGGCCGGACATCTCCGCGGAGAACCTCCAGCGGAAGATCCCGGACATCGTCGACCACGACGTCTTCATGTGCGGCCCGCCCGGGTTCGCGCAGGGCGTGTACGAAGCACTGCGCGGCGCGGGGGTTCCCGCCCGCCGCATCCATCACGAGTCGTTCGAGATGTGAGCGACGGGACCACACGGGAATCCAGGGAATCGGGAGTTCGGGAACGATGAGGAAGAGTCACCCCATCAGGCGTGTGGTGCTGGCAACCGCGGCGACCGTGTCCGGTGTCGTGCTGCTGCTGTCGCTGAAGCCGTCGTCGGACCCGACGTCCGCGTCGGCGGCCGGCGCGGCTCCGTCGGCCGCGGCCGCGGGACAGGAGTCGCCGCAGGGCGGCACCGGGACCGCCGGGACCACGACGGTGGACGGGGACGCCACCCAGACGCAGTACGGGGTCGTGCAGGTCCGGCTGACCGTCGCGGGCGGGAAGATCACCCAGGCCCAGGCGATCCAGGCGCCCAAGGGCGGCACCAGCGACCAGAAGACCGCGCTGTCGGTACCGACGCTGAACAAGGAGACGGTGGCGGCGCAGAGCGCGAACATCGACTCGGTCTCCGGGGCGACGTACACGAGCACCGGGTACAAGCAGTCGCTCCAGTCGGCGCTGGACAAGATGAAGGAAGCCGCCGCGTCCAGCTCTTCCGGCTCCTCGTCGGGTTCGTCGTCCGGCTCCTCGTCCTCCTCCGGGTCCGCGCAGGCGCAGGCCAAGACGGTGACCGGGCAGGTCGCGCAGACCCAGTACGGGCCGGTCCAGGTCCGGATCACCGTCTCCGGCGGGAAGATCACCAAGGCGGAGGCGGTACAGGCGCCCAGCGGCGGCACCAGCGACCAGAAGACCGCGCTCTCCGTCCCGAAGCTCAACCAGGAGGCGGTGGCGGCCGGCAACGCCGACATCGACTCCGTCTCCGGGGCCACCTACACCAGCACTGGCTACAAGCAGTCGTTGCAGTCGGCGCTGGACCAGGCCGGTGGCTGAGGCCGTGGCGGAGTCCGCGGAAGCTCCCGCCGCGGTGCGGCACGCGGAGGAGGTCATGGGGACGGTCTTCTCCTTCGACGTCCGCGGCGGGGATCCGGATGCGGTACGGGCGGCCCTCGACGAGGCGGTCGCCGGCCTGCACCGGGTCGACGAGGTGTTCAGCACCTACCGCGAGGACAGCCAGGTGTCCCGGCTGGCGCGGGAGGAGATCGGCGTCGCGGAGTGCGATCCCGAGGTGGCCGAGGTGCTGGAGCTGGCGGCCGAGGCGGAGCGGGTGAGCGACGGCTGGTTCAGCGCCCGCTACCGGGGACGGCTCGATCCCACCGGGATCGTGAAGGGCTGGTCCGCCGAGCGGGCGGCGCGCTCGCTCCGGCAGGTGGCCGGGGTGCGTGGGGTGAGCGTGAACGGCGGCGGCGACGTCCAGATGTTCGGCGCGCCCGAACCGACGCGCGCCTGGCGGGTGGGGATCGCCGATCCGCTGCGGCCGGGTGGCCTGGCGGCGGTGATCTCGGCGGCTGGGGTGGCGGAACTGGCGGTCGCCACGTCCGGTACGGCCGAGCGGGGCGCCCATATCGTCGACCCGCGCACGGCCAAGTCGGCGGTGACGGACCTGGTGGCGGTCACGGTGGTGGGTCCGCGGCTGACGTGGGTGGACTGCTGGGCCACGGCGGCGTTCGCGATGGGGTCGCGGGCCGGGCTGGCGTGGCTGGAGTCGCTGCCCGGCGTGGAGGGCCTGCTGATCACGGCGGGCGACGAGGTGCGGTGCACGGGGGGTCTGGCCGCGCGTCTGGGCTGAGGCGGGGGACGCTTGCCGGCGCTTACAGGGTGCCCGTGGCTGGGAAGAAACGGCGACTGCAGCGCCCCGTCAGGGGCGCGGGGAACCGCGCGATCAGCCCCCACCCACCCGCAGCCGAACACCGACCGCAATGTTTTCTGATTTTCTCCCCCACAACGGCATCCCTCCCACCCCTTCGGCCGTACCCCCTGTGAAGCGATTTCCGGGAGGAACACCATGGCCGTCTTCAGCAACCTCATGCCGTTCAACCATCGGGACCGCGACCGCGACCGCAACGACGGTCACGGGGACCGGCACGGTCACGACCACGACCGTCACGGCCACGACCACGACCGCCACGGGCACGACCACGGCGACCGGCACGGTCACGGACACTACTGACCACCCCTGAAGGCCGAGCGGACCGGCGCCGGGTCGGCCGGTCCGCTCGCCGGCGGTTTCCGAGGAACCCTCACATGGCGCACGTGCTGCGGCGTCTGCTGTCGGCCGGCGCCCCCTCCGACACCGTGGTCGCGGCCGCTCCCCCGGTCTCCCCGCGCGAGGTCTTCCGGCGGTTCTGGCCGTACACCCGAGGCGGCCGCCGCTGGCTCCTGCCGCTCGTCCTGCTGAGCCTGACCACCCCCGCCGTCGACGCCGCGGAACTCTGGCTCTTCAAGTTCGTCGTCGACGACGTGCTCGTCGCCCGGGAGCTGCGGCCGCTGCTGTGGATCGCCCCCGCCTACCTGGGCCTCGTCCTCTGCTCCGGCGCCCTCGGGTTCGCCGACGAGGTGACGTCCGCCTGGGTCGGCGAACGCTTCCTGCTCACGCTGCGCTCCGGGGTGTTCCGGCATGTCCAGGGACTCTCGCTCGGCTTCTTCGAGCGCCGGCGGCTCGGCGACGTGCTGTCCAGGGTCACGGGCGATGTCGACGCGGTGGAGACGTTCCTGCTCTCCGGCGTCGCGGACGCCCTGTACTACGCGATCAGCCTGGGCGTCTACCTCGGCCTGCTGCTCTACCTCCGCTGGGACCTCACCCTGCTCGCCCTCGTCGTCGTACCGCTGTTCTGGGGCGCGGCGCGACGGTTCTCGCGGCTGGTCCGGGCGGCCTCGCGGGAACGCAGGCGGCGCGGCGGGGCGCTCGGCGCGATCGCCGAGGAGTCGCTGGGCAACGTCCTGCTCGTGCAGGCGTACAACCGGCAGTCGTGGGAGGCGGACCGGTTCGAGCGGGAGAACACCGGCAGGTTCCGGGCGACGATGGCCTCGGCGCGGATCCATGCCGTGTACGCGCCCGTGGTCGAGTTCGTGGAGGTGGCGGGCGGCCTCGCGGTGCTGGCCCTCGGCACCTGGAAGCTGGCCCAGGGCCAGCTCACCCTCGGCGGCCTGCTGGTGTTCCTCGCGCTGATCGGCAAGCTGTACGGCCCGGTGCACGGGCTGTCCGGGCTGGGCTCCACCTTCTACGCGGCCTCCGCCGCCGCGGAGCGGATCATCGAACTGCTCGACGAGCGGCCCCAGGTGACCGAGGCGGCCGGGGCCCGGCGGATCGGCCGGGCGCGGGGCGCCGTGGAGTTCGACCGGGTGTGGTTCCGCTATCCCGGTACGACGGCCTGGGTGCTGTCGGACGTGTCGTTCCGGGCGGCTCCCGGGGAGACGCTGGCGCTGGTCGGGGCGAGCGGGGCGGGCAAGTCCACGCTCGCGAAGCTGCAGTTGCGGTTCTACGACCCCGACCGGGGCGCGGTCCGGCTCGACGGGACCGATCTGCGCGAACTGAGTCTGACCGACGTCCGGGAGAACATCTCCGTGGTGCTGCAGGAGACGCTGGTCTTCCACGGCACCGTGCGGGAGAACATCGCCTACGGCCGGCCGGCGGCCACCGAGGCGGAGATCGTCGCGGCGGCGCGGGCCGCTGACGCCCATGAGTTCGTCGAGCGGCTCCCGGACGGCTACGACACCCTCGTCGGACAGCGCGGCCGGACGCTCTCCGGCGGACAGTGCCGACGGCTGGCGATCGCGCGGGCGATGATCCGGGACGCGCCGGTGCTGCTCCTGGACGAGCCGACCGCCGGGCTCGACGCCCGTTCGGCGGGGCGGGTCATGGAGCCGCTGCGCCGGCTCATGGCCGGGCGGACCACCGTGGTCGTCTCGCACCAGCCGGCGGCCGTCCGCGACGCCACCCGGATCGTGGTGCTCGACCACGGCCGGGTCGTCGAGGACGGCACGCCGGCCGATCTGCTCGGCCGGCACGGGCCGTACGCCCGGCTGCACCGGCTCGGCTCGGGAGCGGCGCTGTCCTGATCCCCGGTCATGTCTCCGGGGCCAGCACCTTGCCCTGCTGCAGCTGGGCGGTGGCGAGGACGGTCCCGTCGGCAGCGGTGAGGCGGGCGGCGGAGTACCGGGTGAGGTCGACGGGGACCGCGACGCCCCAGTTGCCGCGTCCGGCGCGCAGCGGGAAGTCGCCGACCCGCGTGGTCGTGCCGTCGGCGCGAGCCAGCAGGCAGGTCACCCTGCCGTTGTAGGGGGTGCCGGGCAGGGCGACGGACACGAAGATCCAGGCGGGGCTGCCGGGGTGGGCGTACACCTCGCCGACGGGCTGTCCGCCGCCGGCCGGGATCATGTCCCCGACCAGCACGGGCTCGGACTCGACGGCGGGCGACGAGGAGGCGGTGACGGCCCCCTCGACCGCGCTGCCGACCGCCCAGCCGGCGAAGCCGACCGCGACGGTGAGGGCGGCGGCCGCCGCCGCGAGCCGCGGCCGGACGCGCCGGACGCGGCTGCGGCGGCCCTGGGCCGCGGCGCGGGCGGGCCGGCCCCCCGCCGCCCCCGCCGCCTGCTCGGCCAGACCTGCGGCCACCCGGGTGTCGAAGCCGGACGGCGGCTCGCTCTCCGGCAGCAGGCCGACCAGCCGGTCACCGATCCCGGTGAGTTGACGCACGTACTCCCGGCAGTCCGCGCAGCCGTCCAGATGGGCGACCGCCTCGGCCCGCTCGCGGCCCGGCAGGACGCCCAGCGCCAGTTCGGCGCCGACCTCGTGCAGCTTCTCGCAGTGCGTGTCACCGGACATGGTCGCCTCCCTCGGGGGACGCGAGCGCGGTGCGGAGTTTCGCCATCGCCGCTCTGATCCGCGTCTTGGCCGTGCCCAGCGGGATCCGCTCCGCGTCGGCGATCTGCTGGGCCGTCATGCCGTAGATGCCGGCCATCATCAGGGCCCGGGCCTGCTCGCGCGGCAGCCGGGCGAGCGCGGCCCGCAGCTGGGTGGAGGCCTCGTCGGCCAGCGCCCATCGTTCGGGGGTCTCGGTGACGGCGTCGAGGAGGGGGTCGAGGTCCTCGGGTGCCATCGGTTCCGTCCGCCGGGCGCGGACCGCGTCGACGGCGAGGTTGTGCGCGATGGCCGTCAGCCAGGTCCCGACCGAGCCGCGGCGCGAGTCGTAGATCTGGGCATGGCGCCAGGCGCGCTCGAACGTCTGCTGGGCGACATCCTCGGCGAGCTGCGGGTCCCCGGTGACCGCCATGGCGACTCCGAAGACCCGGTGCTGGAATCGCCGTACGAAGAGTTCGGCGAGCTCCGGGTCTCCGGTGGCCAGCCCGGACAGCAGAGCCTCGTCCGGGAGACGGCCGACGGGGAACCGCAATCCCGACACACCCCGGTGTACGTTCGACGGCCGCCAGGGGATTGCCCGCCCGCCTGACCGCTCGCCGCGGAAGATCACACCGCCATTGTCCGTCGGCCGCCCCGGACCCGCACGCGGGTGCCGGTGGCCGTCAGTGGCCGTTCTGGGCCAGGCGCAGCAGGTGGTCCGCGAGGGCCTGGCCGCCGGTCGGCTCACGGCTGATCAGCAGCAGTGTGTCGTCCCCGGCGATGGTCCCCAGGATGTCGTGCAGCTCGGCCTGGTCGATCGCCGAGGCGAGGAACTGCGCGGCGCCGGGCGGGGTGCGCAGGACCACCAGGTTCGCCGAGGCCTCCGCCGAGATCAGCAGCTCCTGGGAGAGGCGGCGCATCCGCTCCTCCTTGGCCGACTCCCCCAGCGGGGCGCGGGGCGTGCGGAAGCCGCCCTCGCTCGGCACCGCGTAGATCAGCTCGCCGTCGGTGTTGCGGATCTTCACCGCGTTCAGCTCGTCGAGGTCCCGGGAGAGCGTCGCCTGGGTGACCGTGAGCCCGTCGTCGGCGAGCAGCTTGGCGAGCTGGCTCTGCGAGCGCACCGGCTGCCGGTTGAGGATGTCCACGATCCGGCGGTGCCGGGCGGTCCGGGTCTGCGGTACCGCGGGCCCCGCCCCGCCCGACTGGTCGAACTCCTGCGCCTGGCTCATCGTCGTCTCATTCTCCGGATCATGCTCCGGATAGTCCGTCCCCGCTCGCTGCGTCGAGGATGCCGGGCAGGGCGCTCAGCAGCGCGTCCGCCTCGGCGTCGCGGAGGTTCAGCGGCGGCATCAGCCGTACGACGTCGGGGGCGGGCGCGTTCACCAGGAACCCGGCCTCCTGAGCCGCCTGCTGCACCTGCGCGGCCAGCGGCTCGGTGAGCACGATACCCAGGAGGAGACCCGCGCCCCGGACATAATCGATCAACCCGTGGCCGAGACCCTCGATTCCGTCCCGCAGCCTCTCGCTCTGCCGCTTGACGTTCTCCAGCAGGCCCTCGTTCTCGATGGTGTCGAGGACGGCGAGGCCGGCGGCGCAGGCGACCGGGTTGCCGCCGAAGGTGGTGCCGTGGTGGCCGGGCCGGAGCAGTTCGGCGGCCCGGCCGAAGGCCACGGTCGCGCCGAGCGGCAGCCCGCCGCCGAGCTGCTTGGCGAGGGTGACCACGTCGGGCAGCACGCCCTCGTGGGCCTGGTAGGCGAACCAGGTGCCGGTGCGGCCGGTGCCGGTCTGCACCTCGTCGAGGACGAGCAGGGCGCCGGTCGCGGCGGTGATCGCGCGGGCTGCCTTGAGGTAGCCGGGCGGGGGTACGACGACGCCGTTCTCGCCCTGGACGGGCTCGATGATCACCAGGGCGGTCTCCTCGGTGACCGCCGCCGCCAGCGCCTGGGCGTCGCCGTAGGGCACGTGGGTGACGTCGGGGGGCAGCGGGCGGAACGGGTCCTGCTTGGCGGGCTGGCCGGTGAGCGCGAGGGCGCCCATGGTCCGGCCGTGGAAGCCGCCCTCGGTGGCGACCATGTGGGTCCGCCCGGTCAGCCGGCCGATCTTGAAGGCGGCCTCGTTGGCCTCGGCGCCGGAGTTGCAGAAGAAGACCCTGCCGTCCCGGCCGAAGAGCTGGAGCAGCCGCTCGGCGAGGGCGACGGTGGGCTCGGCCATGAAGAAGTTGGAGATGTGGCCGAGGGACGCGATCTGCCTGCCGACGGCCTCGACGATCGCGGGGTGGGCGTGGCCGAGCGCGTTGGTGGCGATCCCGCCGACGAAGTCGAGGTACTGGCGGTCCTCGGCGTCCCAGACCCGGACGCCCTCGCCGCGTACCAGGGGCAGCCGCGGGGTGCCGTAGTTGTTCATGAGCGCGCCCTGCCACCGCGTGGTCAGCTCCTGGTTGCTCACGGCTGCTTCCCCTCCTGCTCGTCGGGCACGACCATCGTGCCGATGCCTTCGTCGGTGAAGATCTCCAGCAGGATCGAGTGCTGGACCCGGCCGTCGATGACCCGGGCGGTGGTGACGCCGTTGCGCACGGCGTGCAGGCAGCCCTGCATCTTCGGCACCATGCCGGAGCTGAGCTCCGGCAGCAGCTTCTCCAGTTGGGAAGCGGTGAGGCGGCTGATCACCTCGTCGGAGTCGGGCCAGTCCTCGTAGAGGCCCTCGACGTCGGTGAGGACCATGAGGGTCTCGGCGCCCAGCGCGGCAGCGAGTGCCGCAGCCGCCGTATCAGCATTGACGTTGTAGACATGTCCGTCGTCCTGGGAGCGGGCGATGGAGGACACGACCGGGATCCGGCCGTCGGCGAGCAGGGCCTCGATCGCGCCCGTGTCGATCGCGGTGATCTCGCCGACCCGCCCGATGTCGATCAACTCGCCGTCGATCTCGGGCCGGTGCTTGGTCGCGGAGATGGTGTGGGCGTCCTCGCCGGTCAGTCCGACGGCGAGCGGCCCGTGCTGGTTGAGCAGGTTGACCAGCTCGCGCTGGACCTGCCCGGCGAGCACCATCCGTACGACGTCCATGGCGTCCTCGGTGGTGACCCGCAGCCCGGCCTTGAACTCGCTGACGATGCCGTGCCGGTCGAGGGCGGCGCTGATCTGCGGGCCGCCGCCGTGCACGACGACCGGTTTGAGGCCGGCGTGGTGCAGGAAGACGACGTCCTGGGCGAAGGCGGCCTTCAGGTCCTCGTCGATCATGGCGTTTCCGCCGAACTTGATCACGACGGTCCTGCCGTTGTGACGGACCAGCCAGGGCAGCGCCTCGATGAGGGTCTGCGCCTTGGGCAGCGCGGTGTGCTTACGCGTGGTGCTCATGACGAGTAGGCGCTGTTCTCGTGGACGTAGTCGGCGGTCAGGTCGTTGGTCCAGATGGTGGCGGTCTCGGAGCCGGCCGCGAGGTCGGCGACGATGTGCACCTCGCGGTAGCGCATGTCGACCTTCTCGCGGTCCTCGCCGACGCCGCCGTTCTTGCACACCCAGACGCCGTTGATGGCGACGTTGAGCCGGTCGGGGTCGAAGGCGGCCCTGGTGGTGCCGATCGCGGAGAGCACGCGGCCCCAGTTGGGGTCCTCGCCGTGGATGGCGCACTTGAGGAGGTTGTTGCGGGCGATGGAGCGGCCCACCTCGACGGCGTCGTCCTCGGAGGCGGCGTTGACCACCTCGATCCTGATGTCCTTGCTGGCGCCCTCGGCGTCGCGGATCAGCTGCTGCCCGAGGTCGTCGCAGACCGCGCGCACCGCCTCGGCGAACTCCGCGTACTCCGGGGTGACTTCGGAGGCGCCGGAGGCGAGCAGCAGCACGGTGTCGTTGGTGGACATGCAGCCGTCGGAGTCGACCCGGTCGAAGGTGGTGCGGGTGGCGGCCCGGAGCGCCTGGTCGAGCGCCTCGCTCCCGACGACCGCGTCCGTGGTGAGGACGACCAGCATGGTGGCGAGGCCGGGGGCGAGCATGCCGGCGCCCTTCGCCATCCCGCCGACGGTCCAGCCGCCCTTCGTCACGACGGCCGTCTTGTGCACGGTGTCGGTGGTCTTGATGGCGATGGCGGCCTTCTCGCCGCCGTGCTCGGAGAGCTGCGCGGCGGCGGTCTCGACGCCCGGGAGCAGCTTGTCCATGGGCAGGAGCACCCCGATCAGGCCGGTCGAGCAGACGGCGACCTCGATGGCGCCCCGCCCCAGCACCTCGGCGGCCTTCTCGGCCGTCGCGTGGGTGTCCTGGAAGCCCTTGGGGCCCGTACAGGCGTTGGCGCCACCGGAGTTGAGGACGACGGCCGAGACCTGGCCGCTCTTGAGCACCTGCTCGGACCACAGCACCGGCGCGGCCTTCACGCGGTTGGAGGTGAAGACGCCCGCGGCGGCACGGCGGGGTCCGGTGTTGACCACGAGGGCCAGGTCCGGGTTGCCGTTCGCCTTGATCCCGGCGGCGATGCCCGCGGCCGTGAATCCCTTCGCTGCCGTCACGCTCACGGCGCAACTCCGATCGTGGTCAGCCCGGTGGACTCGTCGAGTCCGAGGGCGATGTTCATGCTCTGCACGGCACCACCGGCGGTGCCCTTGGTCAGGTTGTCGATGGCGCTGATCGCGATGATGCGGCCGACGGCCTCGTCGTACGCGACCTGCACCTGAACGGCGTTGGAACCGTGGACGGACGCCGTGGCGGGCCACTGGCCCTCGGGGAGCAGATGGACGAAGGGCTCGTCGGCGTAGGCCTTCTGGTAGGCGGCCCGCACGGACTCGGCGGTCACGCCGGCCGCGGCCTTGGCACTGCAGGTGGCGAGGATGCCCCGGGGCATCGGCGCGAGCGTCGGCGTGAAGGAGACGGCGACCCGCTCCCCCGCCACCGCGCCGAGGTTCTGGATCATCTCGGGGGTGTGCCGGTGGCCGCCGCCGACACCGTACGGCGACATGGAGCCCATGACCTCGCTGCCCAGCAGGTGCGCCTTGGGCGCCTTGCCGGCGCCGGAGGTGCCGGACGCGGCGACGATCACCGCCTCGGGCTCGGCGATCTGGGCGGCGTAGGCCGGGTACAGGGCGAGGGAGACGGCGGTGGGGTAGCAACCGGGTACCGCGATGCGCTTGGACCCCTCCAGCGCGGCGCGGGCACCCGGCAGTTCGGGAAGGCCGTAGGGCCAGGTGCCGGCGTGCGGGGAGCCGTAGAAGCGCTCCCAGTCGGCCGGGTCCTTGAGGCGGAAGTCGGCGCCCATGTCGACGACGAGGACGTCCGGGCCGAGCCGCTCGGCGACGGCGGCGGACTGTCCGTGCGGCAGCGCGAGGAAGACGACGTCGTGCCCGGCGAGGGCCTCGGGGGTGGTCTCCGCCAGCACGCGGTCGGCCAGCGGCAGCAGGTGCGGCTGGAGCGCGCCCAGGCGCTGGCCCGCGTTGGAGTTGCCGGTCAGGGTGCCGATCTCGACCTCGGGGTGCGCGAGGAGCAGCCGCAGGACCTCTCCGCCCGCGTATCCGCTCGCTCCGGCCACCGCCGCACGTACCGCCATGTCCATCCTCCTCCAGATGGCATGACTATACGAGAGCATGCACGTTTATGCAACGCCGCAGACGACTAGACGGCCCTCACCTTCGGCAGCATCACCCATCGCGACACCACGAACGTCACCGGAATCGCCGCCGCCGACGCCATCAGCGGAGCGAACGTGCTCCCCGCATGCAGCATGTCGACGATCACGTACACCCCCACCGTGGTGATCACGAAATTCGTCGCGTTGGTCAGCGGGAACAGCAGGAATTTCCGCCAGGTGGGACGCGTCCGGTAAGTGAACCGGGCATTGAGAAAGAACGAGCCGATCATGCTCAGAAAGAATGCGAGAATATGCGCGGCCAGGTACGGCAAATACCTGAGAAAAAGCAGGTAGAGGCCGTAGTACGTGGCCGTGTTGACGACGCCCACCAGCGCGAAGGTGATGATCTGCCCGGATATCGGGCGGGCGGGTGCGGTGGAGGTCGACAGGGTGGCGTTCGGCATCAGGGGATGAGGTCCTTCGTCGTGCCGCGGCTGCGGTCTTCCGTTCGGTCCACGTTCGTCGCCTTCACCAGGAAGTGCGGGCGCCCCTTGACCTCGTAGTAGATCCGGCCGGTGTACTCGCCGATGACCCCGAGCATGATCATCTGTACGCCGGCCAGGGCGGTGACGGCTGTAATGATGGTGACATAGCCGGGCGTCTGGACGCCGTTGACCATCGCGGCGCCCACGATCCACGCCGTGTACGCGCCGGCCAGCGCCAGCAGGGTCATGCCGAGGTAGAGGGCGGCGCGCAGCGGGCGGTTGTTGAAGGAGAGCAGCCCGTCGAGGCCGTAGTTGAGCAGGCTGCGGAACGACCAGGAGCTGCTGCCGTGTTCGCGCACCGCGTTCTCGTACTCGAAGGTGGTGCTGGGAAAGCCGACCCAGGCGAACAGGCCCTTGGAGAACCGGTTGTACTCGGTGAGGTTCACGATCGCGTCCACCACCCGGCGCGACATCAGCCGGAAGTCACCTACGCCGTCGACCAGTTCGACGTCCACCAGCCGGTTGACGAGCCGGTAGTAGAGGCGGGCGGTGAGCGTGCGGGTGAGACGGTCGCCCTGCCGGGTACGCCGGGCGATGACCTGGTCGTAGCCCTCGCCGCGCAGTTCGACCATCCGCTTGATGAGTTCGGGCGGGTGCTGGAGGTCGGCGTCCATGACGATCACGGCGTCGCCGGTGGCGTGCTTCAGACCGGCCAGCAGGGCCGCCTCCTTGCCGAAGTTGCGGCTGAAGGAGACGTACCGCACGCGCGCGTCGCGGTCGGCGAGCCGGCTGAGCAGGGGCAGGGTGCGGTCGCGGCTGCCGTCGTCGATGTACACGAACTCCATGTCGTGGCCGAGCGGGAGGAGTTCGTTGGCGATCTTCTGGACCTGCTCGTGGAAGCGCTCTATGACGTCTTCCTCGTTGTAACAGGGCGCGACGATCGATATCAGCATGGGTGCTTCCCCCTGGGGACGGGTCAGTGAGCGGTGGTCATGCGCTCGCGGGAGCGGCCGGCGGTTCTGCGGCGGACGGCCGGGACGGTGCCGATGAGGATCAGGGCCAGCAGCGCGGCGCCGCCCACAGCGGCCCCCAAGCGCAGACCGGGTGGGTGGAAGGTGCAGGTCAGGCTGGTCACGGAGGCACCCAGCGGGACGGCGATCAGGCCGTAGAACTCGCCCGCGGCGACCTCGTGACCGCCGGCCGAGCAGCGCCAGCCGGCGATCCGCGGGACGGCCACCACGGCGGTCCCCCTGCTGCCGGCGGGCAGTTGGGCGTGCAGGGTGCCGTCGGAGACGGTCACCCTGGTCGCGCCGGTGGACCTCAGGTGCCGTACGGCGGTGCGCAGCCGCGCGGTGTCGAGGCAGCCGACCGCGCCCTGTGCCGGGACGCGGCTGAGCCGGTCGGGCCTGAGGTCGATCCGGACCTGCCCCGCCGCGCGCACCGTGCCGAGCGGCTGCATCGCGGCGATCTTCGTGTTCTCGGCGTCGGACCGGAACAGCTTCCGCTCACCGCCGCCGACGAGTCGGGCGGTACCGGAGTAGTGCGGCGCCCACAGGAAGACCGAACTCCCGGGCCTGCACCGCGCGGTGATCGTCCCCGCTCCGTCGACCAGCAGGCCCCGCGCCGCGTCGCCCCCGCGCGCACCGCCGAGGGTGGTGCGGGGCAGGGTGTAGACACGGGCGCCGAGCAGGAGTTCCTGGTTGCGGTAGGGGGACGGGCCGAAGGCGGCCGGGGTGCTGTGCGCGGCGGTGGGCCGTACCGTGACCAGCGGCGGGACGTCCTCGCGGGTGACGGTGGACGGGCCGCCGCCCTGGGGCAGCCACTTCTGGTGCGGGTCCGGCGGGTTGTGCACCCGGGCGCCCACCGCGAAGACGGCGTCGGTGACCGGGTTGTCGAGGCTCTGGAGGCTGCGGCCGCGCGAGGTCCAGCCGTCGCCGAGCGCGGTGAGGGTGCGGCTGAGGACGTCGGCGGTGAGGCTGCTGTAGTACTGGGCGCCCTGGCCGCCGACCATCATGGGGTCGTTGCCGACGGTCTGGTCGCGGCCGGGTTCGGTGCGGTACACGGGCCAGGCGTCGGCCGCCGCGACCGCGTCCGCCTCCTGCTGCTGGCGGTCGCCCCAGGGCGCGTAGTCGTCCATCTGGCCGAGCCGCGCCCCGGTGGCCACGGCGGAGGTGGCGGCGGCCTCGCCGAACTGCGCGCCGATCAGGAGTGCCACGGCCAGCCCGGCCAGTACCGGTCTGCCGTCCCCCAGGCCGAGCAGCGCGAGTCCGGCGAGCGTGCCCGCGACCGCGAGCAGCACCACCGGCCAGGTGTGGTGGCTGTGGTGCCGGGTCAGATTGCTGCGGCCGGCGACGGCGACGATCAGGACCAGCAGCACGGCGGCCGCGCCCAGTGCCCGCCGGTCCGGCGGCCCGTACGCGAGTGCGTGCCAGGCGGCGATGACCAGGAGGGCGCAGAGCACGAAGGCCTGCCGGTAGGAGCTGCCGTTCGGGACGGCGAAGGCGTGCCAGGCCAGACTGGTCGGCGCCCACTGCAACGACAGGGCCACCGCGAGCACCAGCACCGTCCAGCCGGCCCGTACCCGGACCGGCACCTTCCGGTGGAAGGGCAGGGCCAGGGCGAGCACCAGCGCGGTGACGCCGACGTAGAGGGCCGGGGAGCTGTAGCTGTAGGTGGTCGGCAGCAGCCGGGCGAGCAGGTCCTCGGTCCCGGCCGGGACGAAGTGTCCGGCACGGCCCGGATAGGCGTGCCGGGTGCCGGAGTACACGACGATCACCAGCGGCGCGGCCAGGCCGGTGCCGAGCCCGACGGTCACCGCGGCCCGCCCGGCCACCGCCAGGGCACGTCGCCACGGCAGTTCGGCGAGCACCAGCCTCAGCAGCAGCACCAGGGCGGCGCCGAGGGTGGCCATGTAGGCGGTGTAGAAGTTGGCGATCCAGGCGAGCGCCACGATCAGCACCCCGGGCAGCGGGCGGCGGCCGGCCATGGCCCACTCACCGACCAGGCAGAACAGCGGCAGCGCGATCAGGCCGTCGAGCCACATCGGGTTGTAGGAGGCGAGGGCGAGGGTCCAGCCGCACAGGGCGTAGGAGGCGCCCAGCAGGCCGGCCGCCCACCAGCGGCCGCTGCGCAGGCTCAGCAGCAGCCAGGCCATGGCGGCGCCGGCGACCGCCGTCTTCAGCACGGTGATCGCGTACACCGCGAGGTCGATCTCGTCGCGCGGGAAGAGGGCGACGAGGAGCGCGAACGGACTGCTCACATAGGTGCCGAGGTCCGGCAGGAAGCTGGAGCCGTAGCCGGACTGCCAGTTGACGAGGAGTCCGCCGTCGGCCCTGCCGTGCAGCAGGTCCCACAGGTGGGCGTGGAAGGGCACGTACTGGTTGCCGAGGTCGTTGACGCCGCGGGTGCGGGGCCCGAACGGGTAGCTGCGGGCGATCACGTCCGCGGCACAGAACGCCACGGTGGTGAGAAGGGCCGCGAGCAGCGCGGCGGCCGCTCCCGGACGGGCGTTCCACCATTTCACGCGGCCGGTTTCCCGGCCCGCTTCGCCCCCGGCCGGTTTCGCCCCCAGTTCGCGTCCGGCGAGCGTGGTGCGATTCATTCTGCGCGGCCCCCAGATAAAAACGGGGCGTCACTCCCCGCAGGTCGGTGTTTCGCCGACTTAGACGGGTACACGTTCCTGATGGTTGTGCCGTGCCTGTGAAGTAATAAATCGAATTCCGAATCCACGCGCGACACGGGAAAGAATTCACGACTTCAAAGGAAACAGAAGATTTCTGGAAAATGATTCGGAGGTTAACGCGGCCGCGGGACGTGCCGTTCACGACCCGTGGCCGGGATGTTGAAGTGGACGACGTCCTTCTCGACCAACCCTTTAGCGAAGCTACACTCACACCGTGGACGAACGGCAGCTGCGGGTCCTGCGGGAGCTGGGCGAACTGGGCAGCGTCACGGCGGTCGCCGAGGCGCTGCGGGTGACGCCCTCGGCGATCTCGCAGCAGCTGCGCCTGCTCCAGCGCTCGATCCCGGTCCCGCTCACCGAACGGGCCGGCCGCCGGCTGGTCCTCACGCCGGCCGGGCAGGCCCTGGCGGACGCGGCGATCGGCGTGGAGACGGCGCTGGCCCGGGCCCGCCACACCATCGACGCGTACGTCGACGAACCCGACGGCACGGTGTCGCTGGCGGCCTTCCACAGCGGGGCCGCCGCGTTCTTCCCGCTGCTGCTACGACGGCTCGGCGAGCCGGGGTCCCCCCGGCTCGCCCTGCACGACGAGGACGTGGCCCAGGCCGACTTCCCGCCCCTGACCCGCGGCTACGACCTGGTCCTGGCCCACCGCATGGACCACACGCCGCCCTGGCCCCGGACCGCCACGGCCACCCCGCTGCTGCGCGAGCCGCTGGACATCGCCCTGCCGGTCGGCCACCCGCTGGCCGCGCGCCCCGCCCTGACCGCGCGGGACGTCGCCGGGCAGCCCTGGATCACCGTGCACGACGGGTTCCCCCTGCTGGCCACGGTCGAGGCCATCGCGGCGGCGGCCGGGCACGGCGTCGACATCGTCCACCGCGTCAACGAGATCGCCGTGGTCGCCGAGGTGGTCGCGGCGGGCGGCGGAGTCGCCCTGATGCCCCGCTGGACGTCCCGACCGCACCCGGGTGTCGTCCTCAGACCGCTCGACGGCATCGAGGCCCACCGCCACATCGACGTACTGCACCGGCCCGAGCGGACGGCCCGCAGGGCGGTGCGGAGCGTGCTGGGCGAACTCCTCGAAGCCGCGGAGGTCATCCGGAGCCGGGGCCACGGCTGACCCGGATCCCGTATCTTCGGGAGCGCTCCCACACACCGCACGGACGCACGCACCGCACCGCCGGACGAGAGCGAGTCGCCGTATGCAGAGCCTGACCAAGCGTCGGCTGTCCGCCGCCGGACTCGACGCCCTCCTCCGGGAGGCGACGGGCACCGGTTGCCGGCTGGAGAGCGAACTGACCGACGGCTGGTTCAACGCCGCCTATCTGGTCCGCCTCGACGACGGACGCGCCGCGGTGGTGAAGCTCGCGCCGCCCGCCGAGGCCCCCGTGCTGCGGTACGAGCGCGGGATCATGGGCACCGAGGCCATGGTCTACCGGCGCCTGGCGGGCCTGGCCGACGGCGCGGTGCCGGCCCCCGAACTGCTCCACCGGGGAACCGGCTTCCTCGCAGTCTCGGTGCTGGAGGGGACCCCCTGGGACAAGGCCGCCGAGCGCCTGCCGGCCGCCACCGAAGCGGCGCTGCGCCGTGAACTGGGCGCGGTCACCGCCCGGCTGCACACCCTGACCTCCGAGGACGGCCGGTTCGGCTATCCGGCGCCCGAGGCGGAGCTGTCCGCCGCCGACTGGCGCACCGCCTTCACGGCCATGGTGGACGCCGTACTGGAGGACGCGGTCCGCTGGGGCTCCGACCTCGGGGTGCCCGCCGCCGGGATCCGGGACCTGGTGGCCGAGGGCGGCCAGGCTCTCGACGAGGTCACCGAGCCCAGGCTGGTCCACTTCGACCTCTGGCCGGGCAACATCTTCGTCGACGACCGCGCGGACGCCCCCCGGATCACCGGCCTCATCGACCACGAACGGGCCTTCTGGGGCGACCCGGCGGCCGAACTGGTCTCCCTGGAGTTCGGCGGGGACATCGGCCCGGACAGCGACCTGATGGCCGGATACCGTGCGGCGGGCGGCCGCCTCGACCACTCCCCCGCCGTGCGCCGTCGGCTCGCCCTCTACGGCCTCTATCTGGGCCTGATCCTCGTCGTGGAGTGCGGCCCCCGCGGCTACCAGGGGGACCACGCCGACTGGACCCGCCGCCACCTGACCGAACGGGTCGCCGCACTGCGCGCGTCGGGGTGACCCGGCGCGGGCCGCCGCCGCTCGGACGGCAGCCCGCGCCGCACGCTACTTCTGCCTGATCCGCAGGAAGGTGATCGAGTCCGCCGGGAAGGTGTACGTGAACCGGTCGGCGACCCCGGTGAAGGTGGACGTGACCGGGGCGACCGCGGTGGCCGTCTCGGTGTTCACCGCGTCGGGCGCTGCGGCGAGCGTGGTCACCCTGGCCTTCCTGGCCACCTTCACGCCGCCGAGGTCGAGGGCCGTACGGGCCGCCGCGGACTGGGCGTTGACGACCTTGACGATCAGGCCGCCGGTCTTCCGGTCCTCGGTGACGACCTGCCGGAACGGCTCGGCCGGCTTGTCGTCGGTGAAGCTGCCCCACTCCTGGCCGTCGAGCAGGAGGGTGACCTGCCGGCCCCGTACCTTGATGTCGACGTCGTAGGCCCGGCCGGTGTCGACCGACCCGGGCTTGGCGATCAGCGTCGACTTGCCGCCGTCGACGGCCTGTTCGACCGCGGTCTGGGTGTTGTTCCAGCCGCCGATGTTCCACCAGTAGTAGTTGCCGGTGTCCTTGACGCCGAAGGCGACGAGGAAGCCCTCCTTGCCGGACTTCTTGACGGCCTTCACGTGCAGGTCGTAGTCGTGCCAGGACGGGTCGCCGGCCTGGACCATGGTGTTCTCCGCGGTGTCGGAGGTCTCGACGTACTGCCCGTCCTGGACCGCCCAGCTGCCGCCGCCGGTGTGCGTCCACTGCCCGGCGTCACCGGAGAAGTCGTCGGTGAGCAGCGTGTTCCCGTCGGCGTCGGTGACCTTGACGTCGTCGTAGGCGGCGCTGGTGTTCCAGGTGGACAGGCCGACGGCGCCGGTGATGGGGGCGAGCAGGGAGGGGGTGCCGGTGGCCGTGGAGGGCACGACCCGGTCGCCGACGTTGTTCATGAACAGCTTCTGGACCTCGTAGTTCGCCGAGCCCCAGGAGGCGTGGTTGTTGAACCAGACCATGTCCGGGCTCCACTGCACGTAGTCCTCGTTGGCGAACAGCGGGGCGTACGAGGCCAGTTTGACGACGTCCGCGTTGCGTTCGAGGCCGGTCATGTAGGCGGCTTCGGCGAGGCCGTTCTTGAAGGTGTTGCCGCCGGAGGCGTACTCGCCGACGAAGACCTTCGGCCCGCTGCGGTCGTAGGAGTCGTAGCGGTCGTTGTTCTGGAGGAACCACTGCGGGCTGTTGTAGTAGTGCTCGTCGACCATGTCGACCTTGGCGTCCTTGTTGAGCTGCCAGGCCGTGTCGAAGGTCGTACCGGAGTCGTCCGGGCCGGAGTTGGAGATGACCTGCATGTAGGGGTACTTCGCCTGGATGGCCGCCCGGAACTGCGTGAAGCGGGCGAAGAACGCGGCGGGCAGGTTCTCCTCGTTGCCGACCTCGATGTGGGTGAGGTGGAAGGGCTTCGGGTGGCCCATCTCGGCGCGCAGCCCGCCCCACTTCGAGGTCACCGGCCCGTTGGCGAACTCGATGAGGTCGAGGGTGTCCTGGATGTGCCGCTTGAGCAGCGCGTCGTCGTCCACGGCCTTGTTCTGGCCGCAGCCGGTCACCAGGGCCGGCACGACGGGCAGCGGCATGGCGCCGATGTCCTCGGCGAAGCGGAAGTACTCGTAGTAGCCGAGGCCGTAACTCTGGTTGTAGCCCCAGAAGTTGGAGTTGGTGGCGCGGGTCTCGACCGGGCCGACGGTGTCCTTCCACTGGTACGACCGCTTGCGCTGGTAGCCGGAGTCCTCGCTGTAGTCCTGCATCGAGCCGGTGTTGACCAGGCAGCCGCCGGGGAAGCGGACGAAACCCGGGTGCAGGGCGGCGATCTTCTCGGCGAGGTCCTCGCGCAGACCGTTGGGCTCGTGCTGGTAGGTGTCGCGCGGGAAGAGGGAGACCATGTCGAGCGCGGCGGCGTCGGCCGTGGCCACGGTGAGGCGGCCGGCGGAACTGGTCCGGGTGGCGGTGAAGGTCGCCCGGTACCGGGCCCAGCCGTTCTTCTTCACGGCCACCTGCCGGGCGGTGGCGAGCGCGCCGCCGGAGTCCTGCAACGACACGGTCAGTGCGGTACGGCCCGCGGCGCGGGCCCAGACCGAGAAGTCGTACTTCTTGCCGTCCTCGACCCGGATGCCGGTGTTGTAGCCGGAGTTGGTGACGGCCGAACCGGCGTCCAGGGACAGGTAGTTGCGGTTACGGGCGTTGAGGCGGCCGTCGTCGTCCACGACCTGGGCGCCGCCGGTGACCGTCCAGGCGGTGAGCGGGGTGTACGACTTGTTGTCGTCGGTCGTGTACTCGAAGGACCGGTTCTGGACCAGTTCCGCGTACAGACCGCCGTCGGCGGCGCGGTTGATGTCCTCGAAGAAGACGCCGTACATCGTCCTGTCGATCCTGGCCCCCTGGGTGGCCGGGTCGACGGTGATCGCGTAGTCGGTGACGTCCTCGGCGTGGGCGGGGGCCGGGAGAAGGCCGGCGGCGAGCAGGAAAGCGCTTGCCCCAAGGCCGAGTCTCAGCCGGGTGCGCGTGGTGCGTGACATGGATACTCCGCGGCTCGTGAGGAGATGTGCGTCATTCGAAATATCGGACAACGGTCAGCACTTCGAACGGCAAGATAGGTAAAAGGTCATGAGCGCGTCAATGGGGCGGGGCGACGTAGGGTGGTGGCCGACGAAGGGATGACCGTGGGTGAGTTCTGGCCCGTGGCGGATGTGCTGGCCCATCTGGCCGGACGGTGGCGGGTGGACCGGACCGTGCGGGATCTGGCGAGCGGGGACGAGGGCCGCTTCGAGGGGGTCACGACGTTCCGGCCCCTGGACGGGGGCGGTCTGCTGCACGAGGAGTCGGGGACGTTCACCTGGCAGGGCGTGGCCCGGCCCGCCGAGCGCACCCTGCGTTTCCTGCCGGGGGCCCGGCCGGGCACCGCGGACGTGCGCTTCTCCGACGACCGCCCCTTCCACGACCTGGACCTGACGTCAGGCCGCCATGTCACCGACCACCCCTGCGCGGCCGACCTCTACCGCGGCGAGTTCACGGTCCTGGACCCCGACCACTGGCGCACGGTCTGGCGGGTCGCCGGCCCGGCGAAGAACCTGCTCCTGACGACCGACTACGCACACGCGGACCGCCACAACAGCGCCCCCGAAGGGGCGCGGGGAACTGCGCGACCAGCCACCACGGCGCGGCACCCGAATGACGACGCATCCCGGCACCCCCTGCAAACCGACCCGTCACACCAGCGCCCCGGAAGGGGCGCGGGGAACTGCGCGACCGGCCACGACGACGCGGCACCTGAACGACGACGCGTCCCGGCACTTCCTGCGGACCGACCGGACAGGCCGGCGCCGTAGTCGGCCGGCGCCCCGACACGGCCTCTCCCAGCGGAGCGCTACGTGCGGGAGGCCTGCGCCGCCGCCGTGTCGAAGCGTAGGTTCCAGCGGCCGCCGCGGCCCGTGACCGTGGTCGTCGAGAGCGGGCGCACGTCGATGTTCCAGTAGGTCGAGGGGGGTGCCTTCAGGGCGTAGACGAGGGCGGCCCGGATCACCGAGGGCTCGGCCACGGCGACGATACGGCCGCCGTCGTCCACGGGGCGGGTGTCGAGCCAGCCGCCGACCCGGGAGATGAACGACAGCAGCGACTCGCCGCCGTGCGGGGTGGCGCGCGGGTCCGTGAGCCAGGCGTCCACCTGGTCCGGCTCCCTGGCCATCGCCTCACCCAGGGTCAGCCCACGCCAGCGGCCCATGTCGCAGTCGCGCAGGGCGAGCTGCACCAGCGGGGCGTACCCCAGCACGTCGCCGGTCGCCCGGCTGCGCGGGGTCGGCGAACAGTAGCGCAGCTCGGCCGCCGCCAGGGGCACCAGCTCGGCGGCGACGCGCTGCACCTCGTCCCAGCCCGCCGTGTCCAGCGGGCGGTCGTCCTCGAAACGCTCCGCGAGCAGCGGCGAGCTGCGCGCGGCCGCGACGAACGTGACCCGAAGTGGCATGCGGCGATGGTGTGACGCGCATGTACGCAGGTCAAGGGCGATCGGGCGATGAGTTCTCGGACGTGGAGGAAATGTTACCCAAAGGTCAGGAGGTGTCCGACAAGTCAGCCGGAATGTCACTCGGGCGACGTGTAGTAGAGCGCCATCCACTGGTCCGGGTGTTCGAGCGGGGCGAATCCGAGCTTCGCGTAGACCCCGTGGGCGTCATGGGTGGCCAGCAGCACACGCCGCACGCCGGACGGCCGCAGGTGCTCGCGGACCGCGCCGACCATCGCCGTGCCCACGCCCTTGCCGCGCACCGACGGGTCGACGTAGACGTCGCAGAGCCAGGCGAACAGCGCATGGTCGGTCACCACGCGCGCATAGGCCACCTGCTCCCCGGTGACGATGTCGTAGACCCCGAAGTTGAGCGAGGCCGCCATCGCGCGCCGGTGCTGCTCCGGCGGGCGGCCGGTCGCCCAGTAGGCGTCGGTCGACAGCCAGCGGTGGACACGCTCGACGTCCACGCGGTCGGTGTCGGCGGAGAACTCGTAGCCCTCGGGGAGGCCGGGTGTGTCGCTCATGCGGGGATCCTCGCCGGTCCGTGCCCCGGCGTCGATCGGATTTCAGGGTCCGGGACGCAGCACCTCGTCGCACGCGGCGCGCAGCCGTCGTACCCCCTCCAGGATCTCCCCGGTCCCGGCGACCGCCGCGAAGCTCAGGCGGACGTGGGCGGCCGGGGCTTCGGCGCTGAAGTAGGGGCGGCCGGGGGTGATGGCGACGCCGGCGCGCAGGGCGGCGGCGGTCAGGGTCACGTCGTCGGTGCCCTCGGGGAGGCGCGGCCAGAGGTGGTAGCCGCCGGAGGGGATGTGCGGGAGGGCGAGTTCGGGGATCTGATGGGCGAGGGCGCCGGTGAGGGTGTCCCGGCGGGTCTTCAGTTCGGCGGCGAGGTTGCGCAGGTGGCGGGGCCAGGCCGGGGAGCCGACGAGTTCCAGGGCGGCCTCCTGGAGGGGGCGGGGCACGAAGAAGGTGTCGACGATCTGGATGGCGCGCAGGCGTTCCAGGACCGGGCCGCGGGCGGCCAGGGCGGCCACCCGGAAGCTCGGCGAGGTGGCCTTGGTGAGCGAGCCGACGTGGACGACGACTCCGTCGGGGTCGTCGGCCGCAAGGGGGCGGGGCAGCGGGCCCGCGTCCGCGTGCACCAGCCGTCGTACGAAGTCGTCCTCGATCACGAACGCGCCGGCCCGGCGGGCGATGCCCAGCACCTCGGCGCGCCGGTCGGGGGCGAGGACCGCGCCGGTCGGGTTCTGGAAGAGCGGCTGGCAGACGAGGACCCGGGCGCCGGTGGCCTTGAAGGCGTCGGCGAGAAGGGCGGGCCGCACGCCGTCGGGGTCGACCGGGACCGGCACCGGGCGCAGGCCGGCGGCACGGGCGATGGCGAGCATGCCGGGGTAGGTGGGCGACTCGACCAGGACCGGGGCGCCGGGCGGGGCGAGCGCGCGCAGGGCGGTGGCCAGCGCGGACTGACCGCCGGACGCGATCAGCACCTCGGCGGCGGTGACCGCGCCGCCGATGTCCCGCGCGAACCACTCGCGCAGCTCGGGCAGGCCTTCGAGCGGCGGCCGGCCCCAGGCGCCGGGGCGGCGGCCGGCCCGGGCCAGCGCCGCCGCCATGGCACGCTCCGGCTCCAGGGAGGCGTGCAGGTAACCGCCGCTGAGTTCCAGCACGCCGGGCGGCGGGGCGGCCAGGCACACCGTGACCCCGGAGGCGTCGACGGTGCGCGGGACCACGTCGAGGGCTCCGTCGGCGCTGAGCGCCACCTCCTGCCAGGAGGTGTCACCGGTGGGCTCGGCCGCGGCGCGCGGTGGGGCCTTGAAGGCGCCGGCGCCGGGCCGGGTGACGACCAGGCCCTCCGCGACCAGCTGGGCCAGCGCCCGGGAGACGGTCACCGGGCTCACCCGGAATCGTTCGACGAGGGTCCGGCTCGACGGGAGCTTTCCACCTTCCGAGTAGCGGTCCAGGTCCCGCCGCAGCTGTTCCGCCAGTTCTGCCACACTGCTACGCTCTTGCATGAGAGCACAGAGTAGCGCTACCAGTTCGACTTCGATAGCGGTCAGCACACCCCCGGCCGACGCCGCGGCCCCCGCCCCGGCCCGCTCCCCGGCCGCCGGCTCCTCCCCGCGGAGCGGCACCCTCCAGGCCGCGCTCGGTGTCGTCGCCTTCTCCCTCACCTTCCCGGCCACCGCCTGGGGCCTCGAAGGCTTCGGGCCGTGGGCGCTGGTGGCGGTGCGCAGTGTGCTCGCGGCGGTCCTGGCGGGCGGCTGCCTGCTGTTCCTCCGGGTGCGACTGCCCGAGCGCCGGCACTGGGCGGGGCTGGCCGTCGTCGCGGCCGGAGTCGTCCTCGGCTTCCCGATGCTGACCACGCTGGCCCTGGAGACCTCCACCACCTCGCACGCGGCGGTCGTGGTGGGCCTGCTCCCGCTGACCACCGCCCTCTTCTCGGCCCTGCGCATGGGCATCCGCCCCTCGCGCACCTTCTGGGCGGCGGCCCTGGCGGGCGCGGCGGCCGTGCTGGCGTTCACCGTCGCCCAGAGCGGCGGGGCGCTCACGGCCGCCGACGGCTACCTGTTCGCGGCCCTCGTGGTGTGCGCGGCCGGCTACACCGAGGGCGGCCGGCTGGCCCGGATCATGCCGGGCTGGCAGGTCATCGGCTGGGCGCTGGTGGGCTGTCTGCCGCTGACCGTGCCGGCCGCGGTGGTCGCGCTGTCGTACCAGCCGGTCGTCTGGAACGCGCACGGGGTGGCGGGTGTGCTGTGGGTGGCGGTGGGCTCGCAGTTCCTCGGCCTGGTGGTCTGGTACCGGGGCATGGCGGCCGTCGGCATTCCGAAGGCCAGCCAGTTGCAGTTGGCCCAGCCGCTGCTCACACTGGTGTGGTCGGTGCTGCTGCTGGGTGAGCACCTCACCGCGGCCGCTCCACTCACGGCCGCCGCCGTGCTCGTGTGCATCGCCGTCACCCAACGATCGCGATCATGAGGAGGCCCTGGAGATGCGTGCATCCGAGGGCGACCAGCTTGTCCAGCACGGCAGGGTGGTCGGACAGCACGACCAGGTCTCGGAAATCGTCCAGGTACTCGGCCCCGAGGGCAGTCCGCCCTACCGGGTCCGCTTCGAGGACGGTCACGAGGCCATCATGTCCCCCGGTCCGGACTGCCAGGTCAGGCATCGGGAGACCCACGAACAGCGCTGAGCGCTCCGCCGGTCGGGCCGTTCGCCTGCTGCGGGCCGGTGGGGGCTGGTCGCGCTCACGCGGCGGTAGCCGCATGTCGGATACAGCCCCGCGCCTCTTACGGGGCGCTGACGGTCGCCGGCTGCTGGTAGTGGTCGGCGACCACCCGTGACAGCGCCCCGATCGGATCGGCGGCCACCTCCTTCGCCGCGAAGTACACATGCCCGCCGACCTGCGGGTAGCGGCCGGCCAGGGTGAGGTGCCGGGACAGCTCGGCCGGGTCCTGCCAGGCCGAGGCGGCACCCGCGGCCCCCGCCTGGTAGAGCGCCTCCCCGATGTACAGCCGGGTCCCGGAGCCGTCGGCCACGCCCGCCCACCAGTCGACCACCTTGGCGTAGTCCGCGGCCGAGTTGCCGATCTGCCAGTACACCTGGGGGACGAGGTAGTCGATCCAGTTCTCCCGCACCCATTTCCGGGTGTCCGCGTAGAGGTCGTCGTACGTCTCGACACCCGCCCTGGTGTCCGAACCCAGGGAGTCGGTGGTGGCGTTGCGCCACACCGCGAACGGGCTGATCCCGAACCGGGTGCCGGGCCGCAGCTTCTTCACCCCGTCGGCGGTCTCGGTCACCAGTTTGTCGATGTTGTCCCGCCGCCAGGCCGCCCGCGAGGAGAAGTCGCCGCCGTGGGCGTCGAACGCGGCGTCGTCGTCGAAGGTCTGGCCGGCCACCGGGTACGGGTAGAAGTAGTCGTCGAAGTGGACCGCGTCCACCGGGTACCTGGCGACCGCGTCGAGGATCGCCTGCTCCACGAAGGTGCGGACGGCCGGGATGCCCGGGTTGTAGTAGAGCTTGCCGCCGTACGGCACCACCCAGTCCGGGTGCTTGCGGGCCGGGTGCGAGGCGACGAGCCTGCCCGGGTCGGTGTTGTTGGCGATCCGGTACGGGTTGAACCAGGCGTGCAGCTGCAGGCCCCGGGCGTGCGCCTCCGCGACGGCGGTGCCCAGCGGGTCCCAGCCGGGGTCCTTGCCCTGGGTGCCCGTGAGGTACTGCGACCAGGGCTCGTACGGCGAGGGCCAGAACGCGTCCGCGGTGGGCCGCACCTGGAACATCACGGTGTTGAGCCGGTAGTGGACCGCCTTGTCGAGGAGGGCGGTCAGCTCCTTGTGCTGGTCCGCGGCCGACAGCCCGGCCTGTGAGGGCCAGTCACGGTTGGAGACGGTCGCCAGCCACATGCCGCGCATCTCGGTGACCGCCCGGCGGGGCCGTCCCGGCGGCGCGTCCGCGCCCGGTGCCGCCGACGCGCCCGGTGCGGCCGACGCCGCCAGGGACAGTGCGGCCAGCGCGAACGCCCTGCGAGACACTCGTGCCATCGTCAGACCCTCTCACTCTCCGGATCCGTTCGGTCACGGATCGCCTCCGCGGCACAGGATGCCCCCACCCGGACGATCGATCATCGATACTTACGGGTAACGTGCACGAACGGAGCAGGCGCCGGATCCGGAGGCCTGCGGGCCGCCCGTAGATCAGCGAAGGGGACGATGTGACCGACATCGAGAAGGTCGGAGTCGTGGGCTGCGGCCAGATGGGAGCGGGCATCGCCGAGGTCTGCGCCCGCGCGGGCCTGGACGTGCGGGTCGCCGAGACCACCGGCGAGGCCCTGGAGATCGGCCGCACCCGGCTGTACAACTCCCTGACCAAGGCCGCCGAGCGCGGCAAGATCTCGGCGGAGGAGCGGGACGCCACGCTGGCCCGGCTGAGCTTCACCACGGACCTCGGCGAGTTCGCCGACCGCGACCTGGTGATCGAGGCCGTCGTGGAGAACGAGCAGGTGAAGACGGAGATCTTCCAGGTGCTCGACCAGGTGGTGACCCGCCCGGACGCGATCCTGGCCTCCAACACCTCCTCGATCCCGCTGGTGAAGCTGGCGGTCGCGACCTCCCGTCCCGACCACGTGATCGGCATCCACTTCTTCAACCCGGCCCCGGTGCAGAAGCTGGTCGAGCTGATCCCCGCGCTCACCACCTCCGAGGGCACCATCAGCCGGGCCCAGGTGTTCGCCGAGAAGACGCTCGGCAAGCACGCGATCCGCGCCCAGGACCGCTCCGGCTTCGTGGTCAACGCGCTGCTGGTGCCGTACCTGCTCTCGTCCATCCGGATGTTCGAGTCCGGCATCGCGAGCCGCGAGGACATCGACAACGGCATGGAGATGGGCTGCGCCCACCCGATGGGCCCGCTGAAGCTGTCCGACCTGATCGGCCTGGACACCATCGTCTCCATCGCGAACAGCATGTACACCGAGTACAAGGAGCCGCTGTACGCCGCTCCCCCGCTGCTCCAGCGCATGGTCGAGGCGGGGCGGCTGGGGCGGAAGACGGGGTCGGGGTTCTACACCTACGCGTGAGCACACCCCGGCGGTCACGGTGAGCGATGCGCCACGGGCCCGGCACCGGTGACGGTGCCGGGCCCGCGTGTTTCACACACCGTGTGCACCGTGGGCACGCATATGCCCGTCGCACACTCTCCCCACGCGCTCACCAGGCGAGTTCACTCTTCATGCGCATGCACAGGGATGCGGAACAACACCCTCGATCACGCAAAGGAGTGGACCCGTGACCGCCGAACCGGAGCATCCCGTGGTCCAAGGAGAACTCGCAGAGTTACGTCGTCGCCTCGATGTGGCCTACGCCCAGGTCGAGGGAGGGCTGAACCTGCTCAGCCACCGGACCAAGGAGACCGCCAAGGAACTGGACGAGCTCAACACCCGCCTGGCCTCGCTGGAACACGCCCGCTGGCCGCTGCCCTCGATCGCCGCGCTCACCGCACTGGGCGCCCTGGTCGTCACGGTCTGGCAGGCGCTGGCCCACTAGTCGTCGGTGAGCCTCAGGTGGTGCAGCAGGAGTAGCGCGGCCGCCATGTTGGCGGCCGGGACCTCCCCGCGGGCGATCATGTCCGGGACGAGCTTGAGGGAGACCCACTCCCGGCGGTCCGACTCGAAGTCGTCCACGGGGTGTCCGACGTACTCGCCCTCATCGGACCAGTAGATGTGGTGCCGGGCGTCGGTGAGGCCGTTGGACGGCTCCACGGTCATGAGATGGTGCAGGGTCCCCGGCCGCCAGCCGGTCTCCTCCTCCAGTTCCCTGGCGGCCGCGACGGCGATGTCCTCGCCGTCCTCGACGACTCCCGCCGCGAGTTCCCAGCCCCAGCTGTCGGTGATGAAACGGTGGCGCCACAGGAGGAGGACCTCGCCCGCCTCGTTGACCACCGTCGCCACGGCCACCGGCCGCAGCCGTATCAGGAAGTGGTCGAGGTGCCGGCCGTCCGGCAGCTCGACATCTGCGAGATTGACGCTGAACCAGCGGTTTTCATACACAGTTTGTTCGTTCTGTTTCGTCCACTGCATGGTTCTGCCACCTTCCGCCGAGTAAGTGGCAATATCGCAGCAGCGGCTTCGAAGGCCTACCGCGCCTAGAGCGGTACGCGCAGTGCACCGTCGATCAGTTCGGCGGCCTCGGCGGTTCCCACGCCGCCGCTGCGCACGAGGTGCTCGCGTACCGCGCGGAGTCTGTCGCGCAGGCGCTGGGACTCCATTCCGCGGGCCTGCTCGGCCATCTGCACGGCCGTGGCCACCGCGTTGTCGGCGTTTCCCTGGCGCAGTTCGATGGTGCTCAGCATGGCCAGCCGGTGCACCCGGCCCCGGTCGTGGGCGGGGTTGTCGACGGCGGCCGCGGCATGCTCGCGGGCGGCGGCCAGCTCGCCGAGGCTGAGCAGCGCCTCGGCCACCTGCACATTGACCAGACCGGGCTGGACATAGCCGGTCTCGTCGGGCTCGTGGCCCCGCCGGATGCGTTCGGCGGCCGTCTCGGCCCGCCGGATGCAGGACAGCGCGCTCGTGCCGTCGCCGAGGTGGGCGTACGCCTTGGCCTGCATCGCGTAGAGGTCGGAGGCGAGGGCGGGGGTGATGTGCTTGCCCGCGGTGCGCAGCGCGGCCTCCGCGAAGGCGACGGCCTGCCGGAACTCCCGCATGAACAGCGACTGGTTGACGAGCAGCGCGATGACGTAGGCGCCGAGTCCGCGGTCCCCGCTGGCCTTTGCCAGCCGCAGCGCCTGGTGGAAGTAGCGCTGGGCGAGGCCGTGCGCGTCCGAGTCGTATGCGCAGATACCGGCGATCGCCACCAACCCGCCGGTCGCCCGGTGCAGTTGACGGCCCGTGGCATCCGTGTAGCTGCCGCGCAGCAGCGGAGCCGCCTCGGCGTTGAGGAAGCCGACGATCCGGGTGCGGGTGGCCATGCCGCCGGCCTTGCGGTACATCTGCTCGTAGTGCGCCCGCGCGGAGCGCAGCATCTCCAGGTCGGACGGGGTGACCCGGTGCCGGCCGCCCCGTGAGACGTCGACGTCCTCCGGAGGGTTCTCCCACTCCCACACCGGCATCACGGCGGGCGTACCGGTGACCGCGGGGGCGCCGAGTATGTGCGGGCGCTGCTGTTCGTCGGAGCGCCACAGGGCGGTGGCCCGCTCGACGAAGCCCGAGAGCGAGGTGGCGTGCGGGACGCTGGGTTCGCCGGGTACGCCGAGGCCGATGTCGTCGAGGGTGACCGGCCGGTGCAGCCGGGCGGCGAGCACCTCGCAGATCAGGTCCGGCACCTGGCCGCGCGGCCGCTGGCCCTTCAGCCACCGCGCGACGGCGGTGTGTTCGTAGCGCAGCGCGAGTCCACGGGCCCGGCCCGCCTGGTTGACATGGGCGGCGAGCCCGGCGTGCGAGATCCCCGCCTCGTCCAGGATCGCGTCGAGCAGAGAGTTGGGCTGCATGGATGCCCCCCGAGTGGCCTGGTGCGGTCAGCGTAGTGCGGTTGCGTTCACACGGGGTGTGAACCGAGTGCGCGTATCCGTAGCGTGCGCACACTGTCGCGGAGCGTGTCGGGACGGTTGACTTAATCGCCTCGCAAGAGGCCGGCCGGGCCGCCGGCTCCCCCCTCGTACAGTGCGGTGGCCTGGCCGTTGGCTTGGCCGACGATCAAAGAAGGGGCCACTCAAGGCAGTTCGTCGACTGCGGCTGGGCGGGGGTTGCTCGCGCAGTTCCCCGCGCCCCCAAGGGGGCGCGCTGGTGCCGGCGTTCGTTGTGGAGGACCAGGAGGGCGATGTCGTCGGTCGGGCGGCCGTTCGCGTGGTGGAGCAGGGCGGTGAAGACGGTCCTCAGGATGGCCTGGGGGGAGACCGGCCGGTCTCGTACGGACTTCTCCAGTGCCTCCCGCAGCGGGAAGAAGCGTCCCCTCGCGTCTCTGGCGTCCTCCGCGCCGTCCGTGTAGAGGACCAGGGACTCATCGGGGTGCAGGTGGCCGCAGTCGGTGGCGGCCAGGTCCGACGGCAGCGGGAACGGGCCGAGGGGCGGCAGCGGATCGGCCGTCGACAGTGGCTCCACCCGCGCACCGCTGAGCACATACGGCCAGGGATGTCCGCAGTTGATCACCCGGAGCTCGCCGTCCCCCGCGATCTCCAGGAGCAGCAGCGTGACGAACTCCTCGGCGACCGGGCTGTCCGGGTCCTGGGCCCCGACGGCGGGGTGTTCGGCCCTGGCTCGTTCTCGCAGGTGTCGGGCGAGGGCGCGGTCCAAGCGGCCCAGGACGCGGCCCAGTTCGGGTTCGTCGTGGGCGGCCTC
Organism: Streptomyces fuscichromogenes; assembly: GCF_014645815.1. Lineage (GTDB taxonomy): Bacteria > Actinomycetota > Actinomycetes > Streptomycetales > Streptomycetaceae > Streptomyces > Streptomyces fuscichromogenes. The sequence goes on from NZ_BMML01000010.1 coordinate 151,998, forward strand.
GCGGAAGCTGCCGAGGACCGCGGCGACGGTACCGATCGCCGACAGCCCGTGCCCGCGTACGTCGCCCATCACCACCCGTACGCCGTACTCGGTGGCGACGGCCTCGTAGAGATCGCCGCCGATGCTCGCGCCCCGGTCGGCGGAGAGCTGGGCCGCGGCCAGGCTCAGTCCGGCGAGCCGGGGCGGCGGCGGCCGCAGCAGCACGCTCTGCGCGGCACCGGCGACCATACGGGCCTGCCGCAACTCCCGGAGCAGGGCCCGGCGGACATGGAGTATCAGCCCGGTGCCGACCGCGAAGAACACGGCGCTGGTGACGATCCGCGCACCGAGCCCGTGCTGCTCGGCCAGCGGGCAGCCGAATCTGTAGCCGACCGCGACGGCGCCCCACACCGTGGGCAACCCCAGGTCGAGGGCGCGACGGGTGGGCCGTGGGTTCGTCCGGGGCCGCCTGCCGCGGGGAACCCCAGCCTTGATGCGGATCATGCCGATGGCCCCCATATAGGCCCTGCCAGAACAGACGGACCGACCCCGAGAGGCCGGTCCGATTCTGTCGACGGCATGCCCCGAAAGGACCATGTCCAGGTTGGATCTCACCCAAATGAGTGATCCATCCCAAGACACCGCACTCAAGCGCCCCGAAAGGGGCGCGGGGAACTGCGCGACCAGCCACACACAACCCGCAGCCGGCCGACGACAGTTCCCCCGACGGCGCCTAGCCCCGCAGCACCGCTCCCGTACGCTCCCCGGCAAGGGCGACGGCCGCGTCCCGCGCGGCCGACGCCTCCTCGACGGTCAACGTCCGGTCCCCCGCCCGGAACCGCAACGCGTACGCCAGCGACTTCTTGCCCTCGCCGAGCTGCGCGGCGTTCTCGTACACGTCGAACAGCCGGATGGCCTCCAGGAGTTCACCGGCGCCTTCGCGCAGCGCGGCCTCGACCTCCGCCGCCGGCACCGGCCCGTCCACCACGAGGGCGACATCCTGCGTGGCCACCGGGAACGTGGAGATGCTCGGCGCCTGCGGGGTGCCGTCGCCGACCCGCTCCAGCGCGTCCAGGTTCAGCTCCATCGCGCTGGTGCGGGCCGGCAGCCCCAGCGCCTTGAGCACCCGCGGGTGCAGCTCACCGGCGTGGCCCACGACCTGCTCGGCACCGTCGGCGACGACCACCAGTTCGGCGCACCGGCCGGGGTGCCACGGCCCGTACTGGCCGGACCGGACGGTCAGCTCGGCCCCGGCCTCACGCGCGACCGCACGCGCCGCCTCGACCGCGTCGGCCCAGTCGGCCGGACGGCCCTTGCCCCACCAGCCGGCCTGCTCGCGGGCGCCCGCGAGGACGACGGCGACATGGCGCGGCTGCTCGGGCAGCACGGCGTTCAGCGCGGCGAGCTCCGCTTCGGTCGGGCGGCGGTCGACCGGGAGGTGACCGGCGACGCCCCGCTCGGCGCGCGGCAGGAAGACCAGGCCGGTCTCGAAGAGCGCCAGGTCGTGCGCGCCCCGCCCGTCGTTGCGCCGCAGCGCGCCGAGCAGGCCCGGCAGCAGCGAGGTGCGCAGCGCCGGCTCCTCGTCGTTGAGCGGGTTGGTCAGCCTGACGACCCGGCGGGCCGGGTCGTCGGCGGCCAGCCCCAGCTGGTCGAAGACGCCTTCGCCGATGAACGGGTAGTTCGGCGCCTCGACGTAGCCGGCCCCGGCGAGCGCACGGCCGACCCTGCGGTGCAGGCGCTGCCGGTGGGTGAGGCCACGGCCGGACGGCGGCTTGGGCAGCGTGGAGGGCAGGTTCTCGTAGCCCTCCAGCCGGATGACCTCTTCGGCCAGGTCGTTCTGCTCCAGCAGGTCGGGCCGCCAGGACGGGACGGTGACGAGCAGTTCGTCCTGCCCGTAGACGTCGCAGCCGACCTCCTGGAGGCGGCGGACGACGGTCTCCCGGCCGTACGCGACACCCGCGACCTTGTCGGGGTGGTCCGCCGCGACCGTGATGGTGTGCGGCGCGGACGGCGCGATGACCTCGGTGACCCCGGCCTCGGCGGTGCCGCCGGCGAGCAGCACCAGCAGGTCGACCGTGCGCTGCGCGGCGGCGGCCGCGGCCTGCGGGTCGACCCCGCGCTCGAAGCGACGGGAGGCCTCGGAGGACAGCTTGTGCCGGCGGGCGGTGCGCGCGATCGCGACCGCGTCGAAGTGGGCCGCCTCGATCACCACGTCGGAGGTGGCGTTCTCGGTGTCCTCGTGGTCGGCGATCTCGGTATCGGCGCCGCCCATGACGCCCGCGAGGCCGATCGGGCCGCGGTCGTCGGTGATCACCAGGTCCTCGGCGTGCAGCTTCCGCTCGACACCGTCGAGGGTGACGATCTTCTCGCCCTCGGCCGCGCGGCGGACGCCGATGGTGCCCTGGACCAGGGAGCGGTCGTAGGCGTGCAGCGGCTGGCCGAGCTCCATCATCACGTAGTTGGTGACGTCGACGGCGAGCGAGATCGGGCGCATGCCGACCTTCTGCAGGCGGCGCTGCAGCCAGATCGGGGAGCGGGCCTCGGGGCTCAGGCCGATGACGGTGCGCGCGGTGAAACGGTCGCAGCCGAGCGGGTCGGAGACCTGGACCGGGTACCCGAAGGCGTTCGGTCCGGGCACGTCGAGAAGGGCCGGGTCGCGCAGCGGCAGGCCGTAGGCGATGGCGGTCTCGCGGGCCACCCCGCGGATGGACAGGCAGTCGCCGCGGTTGGCGGTGACGGCGATGTCCAGGACCTCGTCGACCAGCTCCAGGAGCTCGACGGCGTCCTTGCCGACCTCGGTCTCCGGCGGCAGCACGATGATGCCGTGGGTGCCGTCGGAGCCCATGCCCAGCTCGTCGCTGGAGCAGATCATGCCGTGCGAGGTCCTGCCGTACGTCTTGCGGGCGGCGATGGCGAACCCGCCGGGCAGCACCGCGCCCGGGAGCACGACGACGACCTTGTCGCCGACGGCGAAGTTGCGCGCGCCGCAGACGATCTCCTGGGGCTCGCCCGTGCCGTTGGCGGTGCCGACATCGACGGTGCAGAAGCGGATCGGCTTCTTGAAGCCCTCCAGCTCCTCGATGGTCAGGACCTTGCCGACGACCAGGGGGCCCTTGAGGCCGTCGCCGAGCTGCTCGACGGTCTCGACCTCCAGACCGGCCGAGATCAGCTTGGCCTGCACATCGCGGCCGGTCTCGGTGGCCGGCAGGTCGACGTACTCCCGCAGCCAGGAAAGCGGGACCCGCATCAGATCTCCATCCCGAACGGCCGGGTGAACCGGACGTCACCCTCGACCATGTCTCGCATGTCCTCGACGTTGTGGCGGAACATCAGCATCCGCTCGATACCGAACCCGAAGGCGAAGCCGCTGTACTTCTCCGGGTCGACGCCGCAGGCGGTGAGCACCCGCGGGTTGACCATGCCGCAGCCGCCCAGCTCGATCCAGCCCTCGGAGGAGCAGGTACGGCAGGGGCGGTCGGGGTTGCCGACGGACTCGCCCTTGCAGACGTAGCAGAGCATGTCCATCTCGGCGGACGGCTCGGTGAAGGGGAAGAAGTTCGGCCGCAGCCGGGTCTTCATGCCCTCGCCGAACAGCGACTGGACCATGTGGTCCAGGGTGCCCTTGAGGTCGGACATGGTCAGGCCCTGGTCCACGGCGAGCAGCTCGACCTGGTGGAAGACCGGGGTGTGGGTGGCGTCCAGCTCGTCGGTGCGGTACACGCGGCCGGGGCAGATCACGTACACCGGCAGCTCGCGGTCGAGCAGCGAGCGGATCTGGACCGGCGAGGTGTGGGTGCGCAGCACGACACCGGACTCGGTGCCGCCCTCGGGGCCCCGCACGAAGAAGGTGTCCGCCTCGCCGCGGGCCGGGTGGTCCGGGCCGATGTTGAGGGCGTCGAAGTTGAACCACTCGGCCTCGACCTGCGGACCCTCGGCGACCTCGTAGCCCATGGCCACGAAGATGTCCTCGATGCGGTCGGACAGGGTGGTCAGCGGGTGGCGGGCGCCGGCCGGGACCCGGTCGTGGGGCAGTGTGACGTCCACCGCCTCCTCGACCAGCACCCGGGCGTCGCGCTCGGCCTCCAGCTCCTCCTGGCGGCCGGCGAGGGCCTTGTTCACCGCGCCCCGGGCCTGGCCGACCAGCTTGCCGGCGGCCGCCTTGGCGTGCGGGGGCAGGGCGCCGATCTCGCGGTTGGCGAGGGCCAGCGGGGAGGTGCCGCCGGTGTGGGCGACCTTGGCCTCCTGGAGCGCGTCGAGGGAGTCCGCGGCGCCGAAGGCGGCGAGCGCCTCGTCCCGCATGCGCTCGATCTCTTCCGGTTTCAAGGCCTCGACCTCTACAGGGTCGTACGACTTATTCGGTGCCGACATCTCTTCCCGTGCTTCCGGTTGGCTGGCGGATGGTCCCCGTGACCGTTGTGGCGGGCCGTGTGAAGGACACAAAAGTGCCAAAGGCCGAGTCTAACGGGGTGGAGGTGTACGAGGAGCCCGCGGGCCGTCAGGCGAGATACGCCGGCGTGCTCACGGGCAACGTAAATCGGAACTCGGCGCCGCCGCCCGGGGCGCGTCCGACGGTGATGGTGCCGCCGTGGGCCTCGACGATGCCCTTGACGATGTAGAGCCCGAGGCCGGTGCCGCCGCGCTTGCTGCCCCGCCAGAAGCGGGTGAAGACGCGGTTCATGGACTCCTCCGGGATGCCGGGCCCTTCGTCGCTCACCGTGACCGACGTGGCTGCGTTCTCCTGGCCTTCCCCTTCGCGCGGGGACGCCGTGGCCGTGATGTCGATGGTGACGGTTCCCTCGCCGTGCCGCACGGCATTTTCGATGAGGTTGCTGAGCACCTGGTCGACCTTGTCGGGGTCGGCCCAGAGCGCGGGCAGCGGCTGCTCGACACGGAGCAGGAAGCGGTCGGCGGGCTGCCCGGCCGCGACGTACGCCTGGATGTGCCGTCCGACGGCCGCGCCTATGTCCACCGGCTGCCGGCGCACCTCAAGGCGCCCGCTGTCGATCCGCGAGATGTCCAGCAGCTCGGCGATGAGCCGGGTGACCCGGTCGGCGTCCGCGTCGACCGTCTCCAGCATCAGCCGCTTCTGGTCGTCGGTGAACCGTTCCCACTTGGCGAGCAGGGTGGCCGTGAACCCCTTGACGGAGGTCAGCGGCGAGCGCAGCTCGTGGGCGACGGTGGCGATCAGTTCGGCGTGACTGCGTTCGGTACGGCGCCGGGCCTCGGTGTCCCGCAGCGACACGACGACCCGGTGGACCGGCCCGGTCGGCTCGGCCCGCACGTACCTGGCCGTCACCAGCACCTCCCGGCCGCCGGGCAGCAGGAGGTTCCGCTCGGGCTGGCCGACCCGGATGGCGAGGCCGCCGTAGGGGTCGGTGAGCTGCCACCAGCGCCGGCCTTCCAGGTCCTCTAAGGGCAGGGCCTTCTCCAGGCGCTGTCCGAGGGCGTCGTCGGCGGCGGTGGCGGTGATGCGGGCGGCGGCGGCGTTGAAGCAGACGACGAGACCGTGTTCGTCGGCGACCACCAGGCCGTCGGGCAGTTCGTCGGGGTCGACGCCGAGCCCGGTGAGGTCGCCGTGCCGGGGCGCGGGCACACGGCCGGTGCCGCGGCCCCCCGGCGCGTTGCTGGTGCCGACACTCATACCCCGTACTCCACCTCTCAGACGGCGCAGCAGGCCCCCGAGCTGGTCACCCTACTAGCTCAGGGTGACGGAACGGCACCCTCCGGAGGCGCGCTGTGCACGGGCCGATGCGTAGAGACATACGGCGGCGGCGGTGGCGAGGTTCAGGCTCTCGGCCTTCCCGTGGATCGGGACGCGCACGACGGCGTCCGCCAGCGCGCGGGTCTCCTCCGGAAGCCCCCAGGCCTCGTTCCCGAACACCCATGCCGTGGGCCCGCCCATGGTCCCCTTGTCGAGTTCGTCGTCGAGGTCGTCGGTGCCGGCCCCGTCGGCGGCGAGGATCCGCACGCCGACGCCCTTCAGCCCGGCCACGGCCTGCTCGACGGGCACCCCGACGGCGACGGGGAGGTGGAAGTGGGAGCCGACGGAGGCCCGGACCGCCTTCGGGTTGTACAGGTCCACGGACGCGTCGGTCAGGACGACCGCCTCCGCGCCGGCGGCGTCGGCGCACCGCAGCACGGTGCCGGCGTTGCCGGGGTCGCGCACGTTGGCGAGCACGGCGACCAGCCGGGGGCGGGCGGCGAGGATGTCCTCGAAGGCGGTGTCGAGGAACCGGCAGACCCCGACGAGCCCCTGGGGCGTCACGGTGGTGGAGATGTCGGCGATGACCTGCTCGTCGGCGAGGTGGATCCGCGCGCCGGCGTGCCGGGCCTCGCCCAGGATGTCGGCGTACCGCTCCGCGGCCTCGACGGTGACGAACAGCTCGGTCAGCGTCCCGGCGCCATGGGCCGCCGCCTCCCGCACGGCCTGCGGCCCCTCCGCGAGAAACAGACGCTCCTTCCCCCGGAAGTTGCGCCGCCCGAGCCGCCGGGCGGCGGAGACACGGGGGGAACGGGGGGAGATGAGCTCGGGGGTGGCGGGAGGCATCTGTGGTTCACCTTCACAACGACGGTCGGACACGACGCGCGGCAGGTCCGCACCGCCGCCGCACCAGTCTCGCGCACCCGGGGCGGGCGGCGCGGCGGGGTCAGGGCTCGTCGAGCAGGCGACGGGCCGTGCTGATGTCGGTGACCAGCGTGGTGATCCAGCGGCCCCGCACCGCGCCGCGCACCGCGCCGTACTTGCGGTCGCCGCCGGCGACGGCGATCCGGCGCGGGACGCTGCGGAGCTGGTCCACGGAGACGCCGATGGTCCGCTCCCCCAGGCCCGCGTCGACGTGCACGCCGTCCTCGTCGAAGAAGCGCTGGCAGATGTCTCCCACCGCGCCGAGCCGGCGCAGCCGGGTGAGCTCCTCGTCGGCGACCGCGTTGCCGCTCAGTTGCAGCAGCGGGGAGGGCTGCAGGCTGCCGATGCCGACGAGGACGGCGGTCAGCCGGTCCCAGGCCTGGCCCACTTCCAGGACGGTCGCGTCGTGCAGCAGGGAGAGCCGGGCCTGGGCCGATCCGACCAGTCCGGGGGCCCGGACGAACAGCGGTCCGGCGTCTATGAGTTCGGCGAGCCGCGCGGTGAGCCGGGTCGCCTGCACCTGGCCCTGCGGGTCGCCCATGCCGCCCATCAGCTGGACGACCTTCTCGACGCCCCGCACCCGGGCGGGCTGCATGACCTCGACGGCCGCGAGGAGGGTCTCGCTCCAGGTCGAGACGCCGATCACGTCACCCGGCCGGAAGGCCGTCTCCAGGTAGGTGGCCGCCGCCGAGCCGAGTGCGCGCAGCAGGGTGCGCGGGTGGTCCGGCAGGTCGTCGCTCTCGACGATGACCACGTCGGTGAGGTCGTAGCGGCCGGCGAGCGCGTCCTCCAGTTCGCTGTGGATGCCCGGTGGCGACACGACGATCGTCCGCACGACACCGCGTTCGGCCGCCTGGCGCAGCAGCCTGGACACACCCGCCTGGGAGAGTCCGAGGGCCTTGGCGATCTCCGCCTGCCGCAGCCCCTGCTCGTGGTACATGCGCGCCACCCGGACGATCAGCCGGAGCCTGTCCGCGGATTCGTTGCTGCTGAGGTCGGCATGCTGGAACACAGGTCGCACCCTACTGGGCCGGGGGCCGACGCTCGGAGTGTTCATGGTGTGCCGCGGTCCGCGGATCCCCGGCGGCGACAGCTCCGTGGGCTGCCGGATCCCCGGCGGCGCCACCACCGCGGGCCCGGGCGACCGCCTCGTGCCAGGACCGGAGGCCGCGTTCCCGTTCCTGCTCCGGCAGGCGCGGGCGGTACACCTCCTCGGCACGGGTCAGGCCGGCGAGTCCGTTCCTGGTGAACATCCCCAGTGCGCAGCCGGCCAGCCGGGCCGCGCCGAGGGCGGACAGGTCGCGGTCCCGGGGGCGGCGCACGATCCGCCCCGAGACGTCCGCCTGGAGCTGCATCAGGGCCGCGTTGTCGGTGGCTCCGCCGTCGGCGAGCAGCGCGGTGACGCGTCCGTTCGCGGTGTCGAGGCCCGCCACCACGTCCTCGATCTGGTAGGCGACGGACTCCAGGGCCGCGCGGGCCAGCTGGGGCAGGCCGGTGCCGAAGGTGAGTCCGCTGAGCAGGCCGGTGGCGTCGTTGTCCCACCAGGGAGCGGCGAGGCCGCCGAAGGCCGGGACGAGGTGCACGCCCGCGGCGTCGGGCGCGGCGAGCCCCGCCAGTTCGGCCTCGCCGACGCCGAACAGCCCGGCGAGCCAGCGCAGGGTGGCGCCGGAGGAGCGGATGTTGCCCTCCAGGGCGTAGGCGGGAATGCCGTCGTCCCAGGCGATGGTCAGGCAGAGCGGGGAGTCCTCGGCCCGGTCGGGTCCGGAGATCAGGCCCATGACCGAGGAGCCGGTGCCGTAGGTGACCTTGACGCTGCCGGGGAGGAAGACGCCGTGCCCGAACAGCGCGGCATGGGAGTCGCCGAGCACGGAGAGCACGGGGGTGCCGTCGGTGAGCGGCGGCAGGCCGCGGACGGCGGGGAAGGGTCCGGTGGACGCCGTGATCCGGGGCAGCGCTTCCCGGGGGACGTCGAAGACGTCGAGGAGCCGCTCGTCCCAGTCCCGGCGGCGGACGTCGAGCAGCTGGGTGCGGGCCGCGTTGCCCACTTCGACGAGGTGGTCCCCGCCGCCGCCCAGGCGCCACAGCAGCCAGGAGTCGACGGTGCCGAGGCACAGCTCGCCGCGCCGGGCCCGGCTGCGGTCCGGGTCGTGGGTGTCGAGCAGCCACTGGGCCTTGAGGGCGCTGAACATCGGGTCCAGGGGGAGCCCGGTGACGGCGCGGACGTGCTCGCCGAGGCCGTCGGCGAGCAGGGTGGCGCACCGGTCGGCGGTGCGCCGGTCCTGCCAGCCGATCACCGGGCCGAGCGGGCGGCCGGTGGCACGCTCCCACAGCAGACACGACTCCCGCTGGTTGGTCAGCCCGACGCCGACGACGAGGCCCGGATCGTGTCCGGCCAGGCATTTCGCCACGGCGGTCAGGACGCTGTCCCAGATGTCGTCGGGCGACTGCTCCGCCCAGCCCGGCCGGGGATGGCCGATGGCGAGCGGGGCGGACGCCGAGGCGACGACCGCGCCGTCGGCGCGCACCAGGAGCGCCTTGGTCGCGGAGGTGCCCTGGTCGACGGCAAGCAGCAGCGGCTGGTTCATGACGCCGAGGATGTCAGGCCGAGGACCTCGCGGGCGGCGCGGTGGACGCCGTCCGCGGTGAGCCCGAAGTGTTCCAGGAGCCCTTCGGGGCTGCCGGTCGGGGCGAACCCGGTGACGCCGAGGAGTCTCAGCGGGACCGGGTGGTGCTGACCGGTGAGCGAGGCGACGGCGGCGCCCAGGCCGCCGCTGAGGGTGGCTTCCTCCGCCACCACCAGGCCGCGGGTCTCCTCGGCGGCCCGCAGGATCGCGGCCCGGTCGAGCGGGTCGACGAAGGGCACGTTGAGGACGCGTGCGGAGATGCCCTCGGCGGCCAGCCGGTCCGCGGCGGTCAGGGCCCGGGAGACCAGGGTGCCGACGGCGACGAGGGTGACGTCGGCGCCGTCGCGCAGCACCTGGGCGCGCCCGAACTCGAAGGGGGCGTCGGGCGGGGTGACGTCGGGGACCTTGAAGCGGGGGACGCGCAGGTAGCTGGGGCCGTCGTGGGTGTACGCCCAGCGCAGGGCGGCCCGGGTCTGGGCGCGGTCGGCCGGGACCACCACCGTGAGGTCGGCCACGGCACGCAGCCAGGACAGGTCCTCGACGGAGTGGTGGGTGGGGCCGAGTTCGCCGTAGGCCATGCCGGGGCTCTGACCGCACAGGATCACCCGGAACCCGCTGTAGGCGCAGTCGGCCTTGATCTGTTCCAGTGCCCGTCCGGTGAGGAAGGGCCCGGCGGCGGAGACGAAGGGGACGAAGCCCGCGTTGGCGAGGCCGGCGCCCACGCCGACCATGTTCTGTTCGGCGATGCCGACGTTGACGAGCCGGTCGGGGAACTCCTCGCGGAAGGCGACGAGGTTGCTGGAGCCGACGGAGTCGTTGCAGACGACGACCACGCGTTCGTCCTGACGGGCGAGCGCGGCCAGTTCCTCGGCGAAGACCGTCCGGCAGTCGTACACCGGCGCCTCGACGGCGAGGACAGCAGCGGAGTCGGCGGCGGGGGCGTGCGGGGTGTGGGTCTCGGTCACCGGGTCAGCTCCTCGACGGCGGCGTGCACCTGTTCCTTGGTGGGCACCTTGTGGTGCCATTCGGCGCGGTCCTCGATGAACGACACGCCCTTGCCCTTGACGGTGTGGGCGACGACGGCGACGGGCCGGCCGGTGGTGGAGGGGGCGAAGGCGGCGCGCAGCGCGCCGTGGTCGTGGCCGTCCGTCTCCCGGACCTCCCAGCCGAAGGCGGCGAACTTCTCGGCGAGCGGATCGAGAGCGACCGTGTCCTCGGTGCGGGCACCCTGCTGGAGCCGGTTGCGGTCCACGACGGCGCAGAGCGCGGCGAGCCGCTGGTGGCCGGCGGTCATGGCCGCCTCCCAGTTGCTGCCTTCCTGGAGCTCGCCGTCGCCGAGCACGACGACCGTGCGGGCGCCGTCGCCGCGCAGCCGGGCGCCGAGCGCGCAGCCGACGGCGACCGGGAAGCCGTGGCCCAGGGGGCCGGTGTTGGTCTCGACGCCGGGGACCTTGCGGCGGTTGGGGTGGCCGTTGAGGGGCGAGTACGGGGCCATGTAGCCGGTCAGCTCGCTCCTCGGGAAGTAGCCGCAGCGCGCGAGGGTGGCGTACAGGGCGGCGGCGCAGTGCCCCTTGCTGAGGATGAGCCGGTCCCGGCCCAGGGCCTGCGGCTGTTCGGGGTCGACGTCGAGGACGGCGCCGAAGAGGGTCACGAGGATGTCGGTCACGGAGAGGTCGCCGCCGATGTGCCCCATCCCGGCCCTGCCGATCATGTCGACGACCGTCAGCCGGACCTCGGTGGCCAGCGACCGCAGCAGGCGTTCGGCGTCCGGGGGGTCCGCGGCACGGACGGCCTGCCGGAGTGCGCGGTAGTCCGCGGCGGCGGAGTGATCAACAGCGAGCACCTGAATATCCATTCAGCTATGTGATTTCTACGCAGTCGGATCATGCGCCGCGCCGCGCCATACCGTCAACCCCTCGAAACGGGGCCCGAAAATCTACAGTTGCACCACTCTTGACGCGCACCCTCGCCGGAATCTACGGTCCCGGCCATCGAAGACAGCACATCGAGAATAAATATTCAAAAGGAGTTGCCGTGGCCCCGCACCCGGTCCCCCGCACCTTCACCGGTGGCATGTGGACGTTCGGCCGCATCATCGACCGCTACGCGACGGACGGCTACGGCCCCGTCGTACCGACCCTGGACACCATCGAACTGGCCGCGGAATCAGGCGAACTGGTCGGTCTGGATCTCAACTACCCCTTCGACGGCGGGGTGACGGTCGAGGACGTCGGCAAGTCCCTCACCGCGCACGGTCTTTCCGCGGTCTGCGTCACGCCCGTCATCTACGACCGGGGCTTTCGCAACGGCTCGTTCACCGCGCCCGACCCGGCCACCCGGGCCCGCGCCCTGGACCTGGCGCACGAGTCGGTCGACGTGGCCCGCCGGCTGGGCGCCGGCTACGTGAAGTTCTGGCCCGGACAGGACGGGTACGACTACCCGTTCCAGGTCGACTACGCCACCCTGCGCCGGCACGCCGTCGAGGGCGTCCGGGACGTCGCCCGCGCCTTCCCCGACGTCACCTTCGCCATCGAGTACAAGCTCAAGGAGCCCCGCAACCGGCTGTTCTGGTCCACGGCCGCCGCCACGCTGCTCGCGATCGAGCAGATGGGCGTGGACAACGTCGGGCTGGTCGTCGACTTCGGCCACTCGCTGTTCGCCAAGGAGAACCCGGCCGAGGTGCTCACCCTCGCCCACTCGATGGGCCGGCTCGTCGACATCGAGCTGGACGACAACTACCGCGAGTGGGACGACGACCTCACCGCGGGCGCCCTGCACCTCGTGGAGACGCTCGAATTCCTGCACGTGGTGCGCGAGATCGGCTGGGACAAGCCGCTCAAGCTGGACCTCTTCCCCTACCGGGAGCACCCCGGCGACGCGGTCCGCGAGTCGGTCGCCACCCTGCGCGCGCTGGAGGCGAAGGCCGCCGCGCTCCCGCTCGACGCGCTGCGGGCCGCCCAGGCCGCGCACGACGCGATGGCCGTCCAGCGGATCGTCCGCACCGCACTGCTCGGCTGAGCCGACCGGCGTCCGCGGCGGCCGCACCGCGACGCCGGCCGCCCGGCCCACCCTCAGGAGCCGCCATGTCCCACCCCTGCAACCTCCCTTGCGGGAGCCCGTGATGCCCTACGGTCCCGCGTCGATCCTCGGAGACGTCCTGCGCAACAAGCGGGCCGAGGCGGTGGTGCGCAAGCACCTCACCGGAATCGTCAACGCGCCGCTGGAGATCCAGCTCAGGTACGCGCCGCTGGAGCGGGTCGTCGGTTTCCTGGAGGAGACCAGGGCCGACACCGCCGCCCGGGACGCCTTCTTCGCCGAGCTGGCCGCCGTCGACGAGACCGCCGCGGAGCCGCCCCGCCCGCCCGAGCGGGCGATCATCCCCTCCCCCGACCACGAGTCCGCGGACGTGCCGGTCGGCAGCGCCGGGCTGGTACGGCCGGCCGCGGCGACCCGCTGGCGCACCTTCGAGCTGGAACTCCACGGGCCGACGCACGGCAACCCGTTCACGGACGTCGAGCTGCGCGCCGAGTTCCGCCGCGGCGACCGCGTGCTCACCGCGTACGGCTTCCACGACGGCGAGGGCGTCCAGCGCGTCCGCTTCCTGCCCGACGAGGAGGGCGACTGGTCGTACCGCACCTTCAGCAACGCCCGCTCGCTCGACGGGATCACCGGCTCCTTCGTCTGCGGCCCGGCCGCCGCCGGGGACCACGGACCGGTACGGGTGCACGCGACCCACCACTTCCGGCACGCCGACGGCACCCGCCATCTGCCCGTGGGCACCACCGCCTACGCCTGGACCCACCAGGGCGACGAACTGGCGGAACGAACCCTGCGGAGCCTGGCCGGCAGCCCCTTCAACAAGGTGCGGATGTGCGTCTTCCCCAAGGCCTACCTGCACAACACCAACGAGCCGGTGCGCTACCCGTTCCAGGGGTCGCCCGATGACGGCTGGGACTTCACCCGGCCCGACCCCGCGTACTTCAGGGACCTGGAACACCGCGTCGCCCAGCTCGACGCGCTGGGCGTCCAGGCCGACGTCATCCTCTTCCACCCGTACGACCGCTGGGGCTTCTCCGACATGGGGCCCGTCGCCGACGAGCGCTATCTGCGGTACGTGGTGTCAAGGCTGGCGGCCCACCCGAACGTGTGGTGGTCCCTGGCCAACGAGTACGACCTGATGTGGTCCAAGGACACCGACCACTGGCACCGGACGGCCGCGACCGTGCGCCGCTGCGATCCGCACGGCCATCTCCTCGGCGTCCACAACTGCTTCGAGTTCTGGGACAACGGCCTGGACTGGGTGACCCACTCCAGCGTGCAGCGCGTCGACGTCTACCGCACGGCCGAGAACACCGATACCTGGCGGGCCCGTTGGGGCAAGCCGGTGGTCGTCGACGAGTGCGGTTACGAGGGCGACCTCGACCAGGGTTGGGGCAACCTCACCGCCCAGGAACTGGTGCGCCGCTGCTGGGAGGGCGCCGTACGCGGCGGCTATGTCACCCACGGCGAGACGTATCTCGCGGACGACGACGTGCTGTGGTGGTCCAAGGGCGGCGAGCTGAAGGGGGAGAGCCCCGCCAGGATCGCCTTCCTGCGGCGGATCCTGGAGGAGACACCGGGGGCCGGCATCGACCCGCTGCCCTCCGACTGGGACGTCCCGACCGGCGGCGTCGAAGGCCGCTACCACCTCACGTACTTCGGCTTCGGCCAGCCGCGCCGCCGTACGTTCGCGATGGCCCCCGGCATCCGCTACGAGGCCGAGGTCATCGACACCTGGAACATGACCGTCACCCGGCTCCCGGGCACGTACGAGGGCGTCTTCACCCTGCCGCTGCCCGCCCGCCCCTACATCGCGGTCCGGCTCAGGGCGTGCGAGGACACCCAGGCGCCCGCCACGACAGCCGACTGAGTCCGCACCGCACCTCACCTCCCCCACACCTGCCCATCAGAACCGCGGGCGGCCCTGCCATGCCGCCCGCCACGAACGCGGAGTTACCCATGCGACGCATCATGCTGACGACCGTGGCGGTCGTCGTGGCCCTGGCCGCGACGGCCTGCGGATCCGGATCCGGATCCGGCGACAGCGGCGGAACCGGCGCCTCGGGCGGCACCCTCACCCTGGCGCCCCTCGTCCAGGCCCAGCCGTGGGACCTGGCCGACGCCGGACTCGGCAACAACGCCCAGTACTACCAGCCCGTGTACGACTCCCTGCTGCGGCTCTCGCCCAGCGCCGAGGTCAAGCCCAACCTGGCCACCAAGTGGTCGTACAACGCCGACCGGACCGTCCTCACCCTCACCCTGCGCACCGGCGTCAAGTTCACCGACGGCACCGCCCTGGACGCCGCCGCCGTCAAGACCAACCTCCTGCACACCAAGGAGGGCACCAACGAGGCCGCAGGCCAGCTCAAGGGCATCAGCGGGGTGGACGTGGTGAACGCGTCCACCGTCGCCGTCAAGCTCTCGGTGCCCGACCCCTCGCTGCTGGCCAACCTCGGCAACGTGGCCGGCATGATCGCCAGCCCCAAGGCCATCACCTCCGGCGCCCTCAAGTCCGGCCCGGTCGGCTCCGGGCCGTACACGCTGGACAAGTCCGCGACCACAGCGGGCAGCACCTACACCTTCGTCCGCAACCCGAGCTACTGGAACAAGTCGGCGTTCCCGTTCGACAAGATCGTCCTCAAGCCGATGACCGACCCCACCGCGACCCTCAACGCCCTGCGCTCGGGGCAGATCAACGGCGCGGTGCTGACCAGCGCGAAGAACATCGCACCGGCCCAGAGCAGCGGACTCAGGATCACCAAGTACACCTCGGGCGACGTCGAGGGGCTGTACATATGGGACCGCACGGGCAAGCAGGTCAAGGCGCTCGGTGACGTCCGGGTCCGGCAGGCCCTCAACTACGCCTTCGACCGGTCCGCCATCGTCAAGACCGCGAAGGGCGGCATGGGCCAGGCGACGACCCAGATCTTCAACCCGGCCGGTTCCGCCTTCGACAGCGCGCTGGACTCCAAGTACACCTACGACCCGGCCAAGGCCAAGAAGCTGCTGGCGCAGGCCGGTTACCCGAACGGGTTCTCGGTCACCATGCCGGACTTCTCCGCGGTCTTCCCCGACCAGCAGGCCGCCATGACCCAGCAGCTCGCGGACATCGGCGTGAAGGTCAAACTCGACAAGGTCCCGACCGACCAGGTCCTCGGCAAGCTGCTGGCCGGCAAGTACGCCATGTCCTACATGGTGCTGGCCTCCTTCCGCCCCTGGGACACCATCTCGACCGAGGTGACGAAGGGCTCGCTGTGGAACCCGCTGCACACCGCCGACCCCGAGGTGGAGTCACTGGCCGCGAAGGCCCAGCAGGCCACCGGAGCCAAGCAGGACGCCCTGTTCAAGGAGATCAACACCTACCTCGTCGACCAGGCCTGGAACGCCCCCTGGGACTCGGTGCAGAACGCCTACGCCACGAGCAAGGACATCACGTTCACGCCGCAGACCTACGCCGCCGTGCCGCCGATCTACAACTTCCGGCACGCGGGCTGAGCACCCGGCTCCCGCACTCCGGACACGGAGAACCCGCCTCCCTCACTGTTACGATTCAGTTAGGCTCTGGGCGCGGTCCGGCGCATCGTGACGGTCGCTCCCAGACATCCTCCAGGAGGCCCCCATGGCGAGCAGGTCCGGCCGCGTGACGGCGACCGATGTCGCCAGGGAGGCGGGGGTCTCGCAGACCACGGTCAGCTACGTGCTGAACGACGCGCCGCACCAGAAGATCTCCGAGTCGACCCGCCGCAAGGTGCTGGACGCCGTGGCCAAGCTGGGTTACCAGCCGTCGGCCGCGGCCCGTGCCCTGCGCCTGGGCCGCAGCGAACTGGTGCTCATGCTGCTGCCCGACGTGCCCGTGGGCGACTCCCTGGCGACCCTGGTGGAGTTGCTCGGCGACGAGTTGGAGCGGCACCGCCTCAGCCTGATCACCCGGCGCACCCAGCACGCCCCGGTGAGTTCGCTGTGGCGGGAGCTCATGCCCGCCGCCGTGCTGACGTCCCTCGGTGTCTCCGCCGAGGACATGGCCGGTATGCGGGCGGCCGGCATCCCCGTGGTGAGCGTGGAGATCGACGCGGCGACGCATCCGCTCGGCCTGCCGATCCACCAGACGCTCATCGGCAGGATGCAGGTGGAGCGGCTGGCGGCGACGGGCCACACCCGCATCGGTTACGCCGCACCCCGCCAGCCCCGGCTGCGGGACTTCCTCGAACCGCGGCTCGCCGGCGTCCGCGCCGCCTGCGCGGAACTCGGCCTGGAGGCCCCGGCCGTGCTCGACGTCCCGCTCGACGCGGCGGCGGCCGCCGCCGCGGCCGACCAGTGGCACTCGGCCGTCCCCGCCGTCACCGGGGTCTGCGCGTACAACGACGAGACCGCCTTCGCGCTCCTCGCCGGCATGCGCCGCGTCGGCCTGAGCGCCCCCGGCGACCTGGCCGTCATCGGCGTCGACAACGACAAACTGGCGCCGTTCGCCGTACCGCCGCTCACCACGATCGACAACAACCTGGACATCCTCGCCGGCCGCGTGGCGCGCCTGATCGTCGGCAGTATCGCCGACGACACCGTCTCCGCCGCGCCGCAGTCGGTCCCGGTGAGTCTCGTGGTCCGCGAATCCGCCTGACACGTCCGCCCTCCCCCGGTCCGAAGCCCCCTCCGGAGAAATATCCGCTGCCGGGGTCTTGTCGTCCCGCTGAAGTCGGCCTACGTTACGCATACGTTTCACTTGTACGTATCAGTACCTGATCTCGGCCACCGAATCGAAGTGGCTGAAACGTGACAGGCCCGCGAACCTGACGAGCCCGCCGACCCGAGAGACCCGCCAGGAAGCGCCCGACCGACACGAACGGTCCAGGCCGCTACCGGCCCTGGCCCTCTCCTCGCCTCTCCTCTCCCCCTCCCCGTTCCCGCGAAGGCGGCATCGACTTCACGCCGCCCGGTCATCCACTCACCAGCGGAGCACGACATGCGAAGAATCACGCTGACGGCCGCGTCTGCAGCCCTGATGCTGTCCGTGGCCGGGTGCAGTTCGGCCTCAGGGGCGGGTTCGGGCGGCTCAGCCGCCGGTGGCACCCTCACCCTGGCCCCCGTGGTCGAGGCCCAGCCGTGGGACCTGGCCGACGCCGGACTCGGCAACAACACGCAGTACTACCAGCCTGTATACGACTCCCTGCTGCGGCTCTCGCCCAGCGCCGAGGTCAAGCCCAACCTGGCCACCAAGTGGTCGTACAACGCCGACCGGACCGTCCTCACCCTCACCCTGCGCACCGGCGTCAAGTTCACCGACGGCACCGCCCTCGACGCCGCCGCCGTCAAGACCAACCTCCTGCACACCAAGGGCGGTACCAACGAGGCCGCAGGCCAGCTCAAGGGCATCAAGAGCGTCGACGCGGTGGACGCGTCCACGGTCGCGATCACGCTCTCGGCCCCCGACCCCTCGCTGCTCGCCAACCTCGGCAACGTGGCTGGCATGATCGCCAGCCCCAAGGCCATCACCTCCGGCGCCCTCAAGTCCGGCCCGGTCGGCTCCGGGCCCTACACCCTGGACAAGTCCGCCACCGTCGCCGGCAGTACGTACACCTTCGTCCGCAACCCGAGCTACTGGAACAAGTCGGCGTTCCCGTTCGACAAGATCGTCCTCAAGCCGATGACCGACCCCACCGCGACCCTCAACGCGCTGCGCTCGGGCCAGCTCAGCGGCGCCCTGCTGACCAGCGCCAAGAACATCGCACCGGCCCAGAGCAGCGGACTCAGGATCACCAAGTACACCTCGGGCGACGTCGAAGGCGTCTACATCTGGGACCGCGAGGGCAAGCAGGTCAAGGCGCTCGGCGATGTCCGGGTCCGGCAGGCCCTCAACTACGCCTTCGACCGGTCCGCCATCGTCAAGACCGCCAAGCAGGGCATGGGGCAGTCCACCACCCAGGTCTTCAACCCGGCCGGCCCGGCCTTCGACAGCTCGCTGGACTCGAAGTACACGTACGACCCGGCCAAGGCCAAGAAGCTGCTCGCGCAGGCCGGTTACCCGAACGGCTTCTCGGTCACCATGCCCGACTTCTCCACCTTCTTCCCCGACCAGCAGGCGGCCATGACCCAGCAGCTGGAGGACATCGGGATCAAGGTCAAGATCGACAAGATCCCCACCAGCCAGGTGCTCACCGCCCTGCTCTCGGGCAAGTACCCGATCTCCTACATGACGTTGGCCTCCTTCCGCCCCTGGGACACCATCCGGCTCGAAGTGGCTGCGGACGCCCTGTGGAACCCGCTGCACACCTCCGACCCCAAGGTCACCGCCCTGATCGCCAAGGCGCAGAAGGCGACCGGCAGCACCCAGGACGCCCTGTTCAAGGAGATCAACACCTACCTCGTCGACCAGGCCTGGAACGCCCCCTGGGACTCGGTGCAGAACGCCTACGCGACCAACAAGAACGTCACCTTCACCCCGCAGACCTACGCCGCCGTACCGCCCATCTACAACTTCAAGCCCGCCGGCTGACCCGGTACCCGGTGCACGCCCGTCAGGGACAAGGAAGGAGGAGAGACCAGTGATCGTTTTCCTGGCCCGGCGCATCGCCGCCGGACTGGTGCTGGTCGTGGTGATCGCGACCACGACCTTCGCGCTGATGGGCCTGACCGGCTCCGACCCGGCGCGCCAGATCGTCGGGCAGACCGCCACCCAGCAGCAGGTGGCGGCCAAGTCCCACGAACTGGGGCTCGACCAGCCGATGGCCGAGCGCTACTGGCACTGGCTGACGGACGCGGTGCAGGGCAACCTCGGCACCTCGTGGTTCAGCGGCGAGTCCGTGACGGACTCGCTCACCAACCGGCTGCCGGTCACCCTGTCGATCGTGCTGGCCGCCCTGCTGGTCTCAGCGGTGCTCAGCACGGTGCTGGGAGTGGCCGCCGCGGTCCGGCGCGGCGCGCTTGACCAGCTCGTACAGCTGCTCGCCGTGGTGGGCTTCGCGGTGCCCAGCTTCCTGGTCGCCCTGGTGCTCGCCGTGGTGGTCGGCGTCGACCTGGGCTGGCTGCCCGCGACCGGCTACGTCCCGCTGGCGACCTCGGCGAGCGGCTGGCTGAAGTCGATCACCCTGCCCGCGCTGTCGCTCGCCGTCGGCGCGGTCGCCGCCACCGCCCAGCAGGTCCGCGGCTCCATGGTGGACGTGCTGCGCGCCGACTACGTCCGTACCCTGCGCGCCCGTGGCATCAGCGAGCGCAGCCTGCTGTTCCGGCACGCCCTGCGCAACGCCGCCCCCGCCGCCCTGACCGTGCTCGCCCTGCAGTTCATCGGCCTGGTCGGCGGCGCGGTGGTGGTGGAGAAGGTGTTCGGGCTCAACGGGATCGGCTCGCAGGCGACCGGCGCCGGGTCCCAGGGCGACACCCCGGTCGTCATGGGCGTCGTCGTGGTCATGGTCGCCATCGTCGTGATCGTCAACATCGCGCTCGACGTGGCGTACGGCTGGCTCAACCCGAAGGTGCGTGTCGGATGACCCTCCCCCAGTCCGAAGCGGGCCTCGCCCCCGGCACCGCGGCGGCACCGGCGCCGGTACGCGCGGGCCTCGTGCGGCGGCTGCTGCGCAACCCGGTGGCCGTCGGCTGTCTCGCCGTCCTCGCGCTCATCGCGCTGGCGAGCCTGTTCGCTCCGCTGCTGACCGACCAGGACCCGGCGCACTCCTCGCTCACCGAGACCCTCGCCCCGGCCGGCGGAGCGCATCCGCTGGGCGGCGACGGCGTCGGCCGCGACGTGCTGGCCCGGCTGCTCTACGGCGGTCGCACCAGCCTGCTCGGCGCCCTGCTCGCCGTGTCCGTCGCGCTCGTGATCGGCGTTCCCTCCGGCCTGCTGGCCGGTTACTACCGCAAGTGGTTCGACGCCGTGAGCAGTTGGCTGGCCAACATCCTGATGGCGGTACCGGCCATCGTCGTGCTGCTGGTCGTGATGTCCGCGGTGGGCCAGAACACCTACGTCGCCATGGCGGTCTTCGGCGTGCTGATGTCGCCGGGCGTGTTCCGGCTGATCCGGGCCTCGGCGATCTCCGTGCGCGAGGAGCTGTACGTGGACGCGGCCCGGGTCTCCGGGCTGACCGACGGCAGGATCGTGCGCCGGCACATCCTGCCCGTGGTGCAGGCGCCGACCATCATCCAGGCCGCCCAGATGCTCGGGCTGGCCATCGTCATCCAGTCCGGCCTGGAGTTCCTGGGGCTGGGCTCGGCGACCCAGGCCAGCTGGGGCTCGATGCTCAACGACGCCTTCGCCAACATCTACACCAAGCCGGTCCTGATGCTGTGGCCCGGAGGCGCGCTCGCGCTCACCGTCGCCGCGTTCGGTCTGCTGGGCAACGCGCTGCGGGACGCGCTGGACGCGAGCGCGGTGAGCGGGCGGCGGGCGCGCAGGGCTGTCAGGAACGCCGCGAGGGCCAGGAAGGCGGAGCGGGCCAGGAAGGCGGAGGAAGCGGAGCAGGCGGAGAAGTCCGTGACGGCCGTAAAGGCCGGGAAGGCCGGGAAGGCTGTGGACTCCGCGCCCGCCGAGGGCATCGGCGCCGGGCCGAGCACCGTGCCCGTGCCCGTGCCCGTGCCCGTGCCCGAGCCCGTGCCCGAGTCCGTGCCCGAGCCCGTGCCCGAGTCCGTGGCCGAGTCCGTGACCGAGTCCGTGGCGGGGGCCGAGAGCCCGGGGAGCCCGGAAGACACGAAGAGTTCCGCGGATGCCGACGGCGCGCGGCAGCCGAAGGCGGCGGTCGCCTCCGCGAAGGACGACGACGCCCCCTTGCTCGTCCTGGACGGTCTGCGCGTCTCCTACCCGGCCGAGGACGGGGAGAAGGCCGTCGTCGACGGGGTGTCCCTGACCGTCCGCAAGGGCGAGGTGCTCGGGCTGGTCGGAGAGTCCGGGTCGGGCAAGAGCCAGACCGCGTTCGCCGTGCTCGGCCTGCTGCCGCCGGAGGCGCTGGCCTCCGCCGACCGCCTCGTGTTCGACGGGACGGAACTCGGCCGGCTGAACCGTTCGGAGATGAACCGGCTGCGCGGCCGTCGGATCGCGTACGTGCCCCAGGAGCCGATGTCCAACCTCGATCCGTCCTTCCGGATCGGAGCCCAGCTGGTCGAGCCGGTCCGCCGGCACCTGCGGCTCCCGGCGTCTCAGGCGCGGACGAAGACCCTGGGCCTGCTGGAACGGGTGGGCATCGCCGACCCCGAGCGGGTCTTCGCCTCCTACCCGCACCAGATCTCCGGCGGCATGGCCCAGCGCGTCCTCATCGCCGGGGCGGTCTCCTGCGATCCCGACCTGCTGATCGCCGACGAGCCCACCACGGCGCTGGACGTGACCGTGCAGGCCGAGGTGCTGGACCTGATGCGATCGCTGCAGCGCGAACGGAACATGGGGATGATCCTGGTGACCCACGACTTCGGTGTGGTGGCCGACATCTGCGACCGCGTCACGGTGATGCAGACCGGCACCGTGGTGGAGTCCGCTCCCGCTCGTGAGCTGTTCGCCGCACCCCGGCACCCGTACACCCGCATGCTCCTGGCATCGACGCTGGAGGACGCCGAACCGCGCTCCGCACTCGGCCACGCCACCGCGCGGACGGCCGCCGGAACCATGCACACCGCACGTCAGGAGGGCCGGGCATGACCGGGACACTGGACAAGGACCGTCCGGCACCGGCCCCCGCGCCAGCCCCGGCGGATCCGTTGCTGGTCGCCGACGAGGTGGTCGTGGAGTACCCGGCGAAGGGCTGGCGCAAGCCGCCCTTCCGGGTCCTGAAGGGGGTGTCGCTCACCATCGGCGCGGGCGAGACCCTCGGTCTTGTCGGCGAGTCGGGATCCGGGAAGACGACCCTGGGCCGCGCCATCCTCGGCCTCGCCCCGGTCACCGCCGGCAGCGTCCGCTACGACGGCCGGGTCATCTCCGGCCTGGGCCGCAGGGAGCGCCGGGCGCTGAGCAGCGAGATCCAGGTGGTGTTCCAGGATCCGTACACCTCGCTGAACCCGGCGATGACGGTGAACGACATCCTCAGCGAGCCGCTGACCGTCGCCGGGACCTCGCGCGCCGAGGCCGAACGGCGGGTGAAGGACCTGCTGGACCAGGTACGGCTGCCCGCCGACGCCGGACAGCGGCTGCCCCGGGAGTTCTCCGGCGGACAGCGGCAGCGCGTCGCCATCGCCCGCGCGCTGTCCCGGGACCCGCGGATCGTGGTCTGCGACGAACCGGTCAGCGCGCTGGACCTGTCGACCCAGGCACGGGTCCTCGACCTGTTCGTGGAGATCCAGGAACGCACCGGCGTCGCCTATCTGTTCATCACCCACGACCTCTCCGTGGTGCGGCACATCAGCCATCGGGTGGCGGTCATGTACCGCGGCGAGATCGTCGAGTCCGGGGACGCGGCGAAGGTCACCGCCACGCCCGAACACCCCTACACCCAGCGGCTGTTGCTGGCGGCGCCGGTGCCCGACCCCGAACGGCAGGCGCAACGCCGGGCCGAGCGGCGGCGGCTGGCGGCCACAGCCCCGGCTTCGGCCCCGACCCCGACCTCGCAGGCAGCCACGGCCTCGACCCCGACCTCGCCCTCGCCCTCGCCCTCGCAGGCAGCCACGACAGGAGGCACGGAATGACCCCGCCGCCGGCCCGGCCCGCCGCCCCGGCCAACCCGCTCGTCCCCGGATTCCACCCCGACCCCAGCGTCACCCGGGTCGGCGACGACTACTACCTCGCCTGCTCCAGCTTCGAGTACTTCCCCGGCATCCCGCTCTTCCACAGCCACGACCTGGTGAACTGGCGGCAGATCGGCAACGCGGTGACCCGGCCGGGACAGCTCGCGCTGGAGAAGACACCGCTGCTCGGCGGCGCCTGGGCGCCCACCATCCGCTTCCGTGACGGCCGCTTCTGGCTGGTCGTCACCGACGCGATGGGACGCGGCAGTCTCGTCTTCACCGCCGACCGGGCCGAGGGCCCGTGGTCCGACGGCATCGTCATGCAGGGGGTGTCCGGCATCGACCCGGACATCGCCTGGGACGCCGACGGCACCTGCTTCGTCACGTACTCGGGTCTGCGCCTCGACGGCGACCGGGCCGGCGAGCACCTGGGCATCCAGCAGGTCCGCATGGACCCCGAGACCGGCCGGGCCCTGGAAGAGCCCCGGTCGCTGTGGTCGGGGACCGGGCTGATGTTCCCGGAGGCCCCGCACCTCTACGAGATCGACGGGGTCTGGTACCTGATGATCGCCGAGGGCGGCACCGAGCGCGGCCACTCCGTGAGCATCGCCCGCTCCGACCGCCCGGACGGCCCCTTCGAGGGCTGCCCGGCCAACCCGGTGCTCAGCGCCCGCAGCACCGACCGGCCCGTGCAGAACACCGGCCACGCCGACCTGGTGCGCACCCCCGACGGCGGCTGGGCGCTCGTCATGCTGGGCATGCGGCCGCGCGGACTGACCCGCGCCTTCTCCCCCATGGGCCGGGAGACGTTCGGCACCGCCCTGGAGTGGGTCGACGGCTGGCCCGTGGTGCGCCCGGTCGAACCGGGCCCGGCCCCCCAACCGGTCGGGTACGAGGACGACTTCACCGGTACCGAGCTCGGCCCGCAGTGGATCTCGGTGCGCACCCCGGCCGCCGACTGGTCCTCGCTGACCGAACGGCCCGGCCGGCTCGTGGTGCACGCCGACGGCTCCACGATGGACGACCCCCGGCCGCGCTTCGTCGGACGCCGTCAGCAGCACCAGGCGGCCGAGTTCTCGGTACGGATGGACTGCTCCGGCGGCACCGGCGGACTGAGCCTGCGCATCGACGAACACCACCACTACGACATCGAGGCGGCGGCCGGCGTGGTCCGGGCCCGAGCCCGGGTGGGCGGCCTGCGGCAGGTGTGGGAACAGCCGCTGCCCGGTCCGGCGGACGAGGTGACGGTACGGATCGTGGTCGAGCCGGCCGAGGGGACGGGACCCGACGCACTCGGCCCGGACCTGGTCCGGCTCTCCGCCTGGACACCCGCGGGCCCGGTGGAACTGGCCGTGCTGGACGGCCGTTACGTGTCCGCCGAGACCGCCGCCGCGTTCACCGGCCGGGTCGTGGGCGTGTACGCCGCCGAGGGCGTCGTCGCCTTCGACCGGTTCCGTTACCGGGGCCAGGACCCGGCGGCCCCGGCCCCGCGGCCCTGACACCCGCCCGCTCCTCCCCCGCGCTTCCCCCCTTGCTCCCCTCCCCCTGCTCCGAGGAGAACTCCGTGACCCGGCAGTCCGCCCACCCCGCCCCCGACACCGAAGCCGAGTTGGAGCGGCGTGTCGCCGCGCTCACCCTGGAACAGAAGGTGCGGCTGCTCACCGGCGGGGACTTCTGGTCCCTGCTTCCGGAGCCCGACGCCGGTCTGCGCAGGCTGGTGGTCTCGGACGGCCCCGCCGGGGTGCGCGGCGAACTCTGGGACGAGCGCACGCCGTCCGCGAACGTCCCGTCGCCCACCGCCCTCGCCGCCACCTGGGACGAGGCGCGCGTCGAGCGGCTGGGCGGACTGCTCGCCCACGAGGCGCGCGGCAAGGGCGTGGACGTCCTGCTCGCCCCCACCGTGAATCTGCACCGCACCCCGTACGGCGGCCGGCACTTCGAGTGCTTCAGCGAGGACCCGCTGCTCACCGGCCGGATCGGGGCGGCCTACGTGCGCGGCGTGCAGCACGGCGGTGTGGCCGCCACCGTGAAGCACTTCGTCGGCAACGACTCCGAGACCCAGCGGATGACCGTGGACGCGCGGATCGACGAGCGCGTCCTGCGGGAGCTGTACCTCGCGCCGTTCGAGGTGATCGTCCGCGAGGCCCGGGTCTGGGCGGTGATGGCCGCGTACAACGGCGTCAACGGACACTCGATGACCGAGAGCCCGCTGCTGCGCGAGGTGCTGCACGACGAGTGGGGCTTCGACGGGGTGGTGATGTCCGACTGGTTCGCCACCCGCACCACCGAGCCGTCCGCGCGCGCCGCCCTCGACCTGGTGATGCCGGGCCCGCTGGGGCCGTGGGGCGAGGCGCTGGTCACCGCCGTGCAGGAGGGCAAGGTGGACGAGGCGCTGGTGGACGACAAGGTGCTGCGAATCCTGCGCCTGGCCGCCCGGGTCGGCGCGCTGGACGGTCTGCCCGCCGCCGCCCCGGCGCCGACGTACGACGCGGCGTCGGTGGCGGGTCTGCTGCGGGAGACGGCCGCCGCCGGTTTCGTCCTCGCCCGCAACGAGGAGGCCGTGCTGCCGCTGGACCGCGCCGCGCTGCGCCGGGTGGCCGTGCTGGGCCCGAACGCGGCGGTGGCACGGACCCTCGGCGGTGGCAGCGCCACCGTCTTCCCGCCGTACACCGTCTCGCCGCTCGCCGGTCTGCGGGCCGCGCTCGGGGACTCGGTCGAGGTCACGCACGGCGTCGGGGTCACCCCGCAGACCCGTACACCGGTGGCGGGCCTGCCGTTCCTGGGCCGTCCCGACGGTTCCGGCGACGGCGTGGAGGTGCGCTACCTGGCCGCCGACGGAACCGTGCTGGGCTCCGAGCCGCGCGCCGCGGCGGCGTACACCTGGATGGGGTCGTACGGGCCCGGGATCGCGTCCGAGGCGGTCGCCCGGATCGAGGTGCGCACGGTGCTGCGCGCGGCGGCGGGGGCCGGCCGGTACGGGATCGGCGCCTCGGGCCTCGGACGCTTCCGGATGTCCGTGGCCGGGACGGAGGTGTTCGACGTACAGCTGGCGCTGCCGCCGGGTGCCGACCTGGTGGAGGGACTGCTCAGCCCGCCGCAGCACCTCCACGACGTCGAGCTGGCCGAGGGCGAGGAGACCGAGGTCGTCCTCGTGCACGACGCCCCCGCGGCCGACGAGGGCATAGCGGCAGGGGTCACCGCGCTGCAGCTCAACCTCATGCCGCCGCGGGGCAGCGACGACGAGGAGATCGAGCGGGCCGTGGCACTCGCCCGTGCCGCCGAGGTCGCCGTGGTCGTGGTCGGCACCACCGAGGAGGTCGAGAGCGAGGGCTTCGACCGTACCGGCCTTGCCCTGCCCGGCCGCCAGGACGAGCTGGTCCGCCGGGTCGCCGCGGCCAACCCGCGCACGGTCGTGGTGGTCAACTCCGGTGCCCCGGTGCTGCTTCCGTGGGCCGACGAGGTGGCGGCGGTGCTGCTGGCCTGGTTCCCCGGGCAGGAGTTCGGCGACGCGCTCGCCGACGTCCTGCTGGGCACGGCGGAACCGGGCGGCCGGCTGCCCACCGAGTGGCCCGCCGCCGAGGCGGGGCTGCCGTCCACCCAGCCGGTCGACGGCGTGCTCCGCTACGACGAGGGGCTGTTCGTCGGCCACCGGGGGCAGGGCCGCCCGGACCGGACGCCGCCGCGCTACGGCTTCGGGCACGGCCTGGGCTACACCAGCTGGGAGTACGTCGCGGTCGAGGCGCCCGGCGCGGTGCCGGCCGGCGAGGGCGGCACCGTGACGGTGCGGGTCCGCAACACCGGTACCCGGCAGGGCAAGGAGGTCGTGCAGGTGTACGCGGAGCGGCCGGACGGCGCCGTGGACCGCCCGGCGCACTGGCTGGCCGGGTTCGCCGTGGTCGAGGCGGCGGCCGGCGAGGAGGCGGTGGCGACGGTGGCCGTGGACGCGCGGGTCTTCCGGCACTGGGACACCGCGGCTCACACCTGGGCGTACGAACCCGGTGACTTCACGCTGCGGGCGGGCCCGTCGTCGCTGCGGCTGCCGCTGGCCGCCCGGGTCACGGTGGCGGGAGCCGACGATGAGCGCTGACCGGGCCACGGAGATCACCGCGTGGCGGCAGACCGAGATCGTCCTCACCGGCACGCGCGACCACGCCAACCCCTACACCGACGTGGACGTGTGGGCCGAGTTCACCCACGAGTCCGGGCGGGTGCTGCGCCGCCCGGCCTTCTGGGACGGCGGACGCACCTGGCGGATCCGCTTCGCCTCCCCGGAGCCGGCCGGCCGCTGGACCTGGCGCTCCGGCGCCTCGGACGGGGACCCCGGACTCGCCGGGCGGACCGGCACCCTGACGGTCCGCCCGGCCGACGCCGATACCGACGCCGATACCGACGCCGATGCCTCTGCCGGTGCCGGTGCCGACGGCAACCCGTTCCACCGGCACGGTTTCTGGCAGATGTCCCCCGGCGGTCGCAGCCTGGTGCACGCCGACGGGACGCCCGCGCTACTGGTCGGCGACACCGCCTGGGCCCTGCCCTGGCGGGCCACCGCGGAGCAGACCGCGCACTACGCCGCCGACCGGCGGGCCAAGGGCTTCAACGCGGCCCTGCTGATGAGCGTCCAGCCCGACATGGACGCGCGCGGGCCGCGCGACCGCACCGCCGACGAGGGCTTCGACGTCGGCTTCGAGGACCTTCCCACCGGACACGTCAACGTGCTGAACCCGGCGTACTTCCAGTACCTCGACCGGCTGACCGGCATCCTGCGGGACCACGGGATCGTGCCCGTGCTCCAGCCGCTGTTCCACGGCTTCGGCTGGAAGGGCCTGCGGACGGCCGGCCCGGTGGTGCCGCCGCAGGAGTACGCGCGTTACTGCCGCTACCTGGTCGCCCGTTACGGCGCCGCGCCGGTGGTCTACCTGGTGGGCGCCGACGGCGAGGGCGGCGAGCCGCAGATCGCGGCGGGCGGCGCCGAGGTGGGGCGGTGGGACGCGTACGGCCAGCCCTGCGGCATCCACTACCGGCCGCACTCCGCCAACCGCGCCCACCAGGGCGAGCCGTGGCTGCACTTCCAGTGGTGCCAGACCGGGCACATGGGCGGGCACGTCCAGGAGCGGGTCGCCGACATGTGGCGCAACACCCCGGCCAAGGCGGTCGCCAACGGCGAACCGACCTACGAGGATCCCGGCGCCGATCGGGCCACCGGCTGGTGGCAGGGGCACGAGGCGTGGAGCAACCTCTGCGCGGGCGGCACGATGGGCGTCGTCTACGGCGCCGCGAGCCTGTGGCAGTGGCGGCTGCACCCGGCCGAGTCCGGGCACACGGAGTTCTTCCTGGCGAAGGACGCGGGGTGGCGGGAGGCGCTGGACTTCGAGGGTTCTCGGTACGTCGGCCTGGTGGGCCGGATCCTCGACGGCCTCCCCCTCACCGACATGCGCCCGGACTGGTGCGCCAGCCTGGCGCCGCGCGGCCTGTCCGTCCCCGGGGTGCTGTACGTCTGCTACGCGGAGGAGGGCGGCCCGCTGAGGGGCATCGCCCCGGACGTGCCGCTGCCCTACCGCGTGGTCGACCCCCGCACCGGCGAGACGGTCCGCGAGGGCGTCCGCGCCGACGCCGCCGACTGGGTGCCCGACGAGGGCGGAGCCCCCCGCGTGTACATCTGCCATGACCCGGATCGGAGTTGACCTCGTGCCGAGCACTGTCGGTACCCCTGTCTTCGAGCACCATCGTGAGCCCCTGGGCATCGGCGAGCCCACACCCCGGCTGAGCTGGCGGACGGAGACCGACGTCCCGGGCTGGCGGCAGAGCGCCCACCAGGTGCGGATCACCGATGCCGAAGGCGCCGTCACCGCGGACACCGGGCGCGTCGAGTCCGCCGAGTCCGTCCTCGTCCCGTGGCCCGGCGGGCGGCTCGGCTCGCGCGAGCGGGTCGGCGTAAGCGTCCGGGTGTGGGGCGAGGGGGAGAGCGACCCCTCGCCCTGGTCGCCGGTCGCCTACGCGGAGACCGGTCTCCTGGCGCCCGCCGACTGGACGGCCCGGCCCGTCACCCCCGACTCCGGATCCCCCGACGGGCCGCTGCCCGCGGCGCTGCTGCGCCATGACTTCGACCTGACCGGTCCGGTCGCCTCGGCCCGCCTGTACATCACCGCCTATGGCGTCTACACGGCCGAGGTCAACGGCACGGCGGTCGGCGACCATGTCCTGTCCCCCGGCTGGACCTCCTACCGACACCGGCTGCGCTACCAGACCTTCGACGTGACCTCCCTGCTGCGGCCCGGCCGCAACACCCTCGGCGCGCTGCTCGGCGAGGGCTGGTACACCGGTCGCCTCGGCTTCGGCGGCGGCAGCCGGCACCTCTACGGTGAACGCCGGGCGCTCCTGGCCCAGTTGGAGATCGAGTACGCCGACGGCACGACGGCGGTCGTCGGCACCGACGAGCGGTGGCGCACGGCGACCGGGCCCGTGCTGCGCTCGGAGATCTACGACGGCGAGGCCTGTGACGCCCGGCTGGAGCAACCGGGCTGGTCCACACCGGAGTTCGAGGCGTCCGCCTGGCACCCGGTCGCCGAACTCCCCGCGCCCACGGCCGAACTGGTGGCCCCGACCGGTCCGCCGGTCCGGCGCACGCAGACCCTGCGCCCGGCCGAGGTGATCACCACGCCCTCCGGGCGGACCGTCCTGGACTTCGGCCAGAACCTGGTCGGGCGACTGCGGATCCGGGTGTCGGGTCCGGCCGGCCACCAGGTGACCCTGCGGCACGCCGAGGTCCTGGAGAACGGTGAGCTGAGCGTCCGCCCGCTGCGGCACGCCCGCGCCACGGACACCTACGTACTGCGCGGCGAGGGCGTGGAGACCTACGAGCCGCACTTCACGTTCCACGGCTTCCGCTACGCCGAGGTGGGCGGCTGGCCGGGTGTGTTGGACCCCGCCGACGTCGAGGCGGTGGTCCTGCACACGGACCTGGAACGCACCGGCTGGTTCGAGTGCTCCGACCCGCTGGTGAACCGGCTGCACGAGAACGTCGTGTGGGGCATGCGCGGCAACTTCCTGGACGTCCCCACGGACTGCCCGCAGCGTGACGAGCGCATGGGCTGGACCGGCGACCTCCAGGTCTTCGCCCCGACCGCGTCCTTCCTCCACGACTGCTCCGGCATGCTGGCCGGCTGGCTGCGCGACCTGGCCGCCGAACAGCTGGCCCGGCCGGACGGGGTGCCGCCGCTGGTCGTGCCCGACGTGCTGCCGGACATGTTCCCGCCGACCGCGCAGGCGGTGTGGGGCGATGTCGCGGTGCTGCTGCCGTGGACGCTGTACCAGCGGTTCGGGGACCTGGGGGTGCTGCGCGACCAGTACCCGAGCATGCTGGCCTGGGGCGAGGCCACGATCCGGCTGGTCGCGGCGGGCGGCGGCCTGTGGCGGCAGGAGTTCCAGCTCGGGGACTGGCTGGACCCGGCGGCCCCGCCGGACCGGCCGGGCGACGCCCGCACCGACGGCGACCTGGTGGCGAACGCCTATGTCGTCCGCTCGGCCGAGGTGCTGGCCGACACCGCCGCGCTGCTCGGTCACGAGGACGACGCGGCCCGCTTCCGGGCGCACGCGCGGGCGGTGCGGGAGCGGTTCACCGACCGTTTCGTCACGCCGGACGGCCTGCTCTCCTCCGACGCGCAGACGGCGTACGCGCTGGCCCTGGAGTTCGCGCTGCTGCCGACGCAGCGGCAGCGGCGGGGCGCGGCGAAACGGCTGGCCGAGGTCGTGCGGCGCGCTTCCTTCCGGATCGCCACGGGTTTCGCGGGTACGCCGCTGATCTGCGACGCCCTGTGCGCGGCGGGCGAGCCGCGGCTGGCCTACCGGATGCTGCTGGAGAAGGAGTGCCCGTCCTGGCTGTATCCGGTGACCATGGGCGCCACCACCATCTGGGAGCGCTGGGACTCGATGCTGCCCGACGGCAGCGTCAATCCGGGTGAGATGACCTCGTTCAACCACTACGCGCTGGGCGCGGTCGCCGACTGGCTGCACCGCACGGTGGCGGGTCTGGCGGCCGCCGGACCGGGCTGGCGACGCCTGCGCATCGCCCCGGTACCGGGAGGGGACCTGACCTGGGCGAAGGCGGCGCACCTCACCCCGTACGGCAGGGCGGAGGCGGGCTGGCGCATCGAGGAGACGCCCGGGGGGCGCGTGCTGGTGGTCGAGGCCCTGATTCCACCGGGCACCAGCGCCGAGGTCCACCTCCCGGGCGGCGAACCCCCAAAGGAGATCGGCTCAGGCCACCACACGTTCCGGCACACCTGGACACCACCGGTGACAGTGACCCCCTAGGGGCGCGGGGAACTGCGCGACCAGCCCCCACCGGCCCGCGGCCGGACAGGAAACCCCCGGGCCTCAACAACAGGACCCGCAGGCTTGAAGCCTGCGGGTCCTCGCGTCACGTCGGCCGAAGCCAGCGCAGCGTCACGCCGCCTTGGGGGCGTTCACGTCCGACGGCAGCGCCTTCTGGGCCACCTCGACGAGCGCCGCGAAGGCGTTGGCGTCGTTGACGGCCAGCTCCGCCAGGATCTTGCGGTCGACCTCGACGTTCGCGGCCTTCAGACCCTGGATGAAGCGGTTGTAGGTGATGCCGTTGGCGCGGGCAGCGGCGTTGATGCGCTGGATCCACAGCTGACGGAAGTCGCCCTTGCGCTTCTTGCGGTCGTTGTAGTTGTAGACCAGCGAGTGGGTGACCTGCTCCTTGGCCTTGCGGTACAGGCGCGAACGCTGACCGCGGTAGCCGGAGGCCGCCTCGAGGATCGCCCGGCGCTTCTTGTGGGCGTTGACTGCCCGCTTGACGCGTGCCACTTTTTACTCCTTGTAGCGGGGCCGCGGTTGGACTCACGCGGCCCGGAAACGACTTGGGTCCCGGTACTTCTGACTCAGGGCGCCGACCGGCGCCCTCGGGTCACTTGCCGAGAAGCTTCTTGATCTTCGCGGTGTCGCCCGGGGCCATCTCGGCGTTGCCGGTGAGGCGGCGCGTCACGCGGGACGACTTGTGCTCGAGCAGGTGGCGCTTGCCGGCACGCTCACGCAGGACCTTGCCGGAACCGGTGATCTTGAAGCGCTTGCTGGCACCGCTGTGCGTCTTGTTCTTCGGCATAGCGCCGTTATCTCCTCGTCGGTGGCGCTCCGGTGCCCGGTCGTGAAACCGGGCACGGTGGAACGTCGTACTTGTATCGGTTACATCCTGGGGCTTGCGCCCCCTGGTGCTGACCTGGGGCGTTGACCCCCGGGATCACGCCTCCGCGGGCTCCTCGGCAGGCACCTCGGCCTCGACCTCACCCTCGACCTCGGCGGCGTCGAACTCCGCGGCGTTCTGCGAGCGGCCGGGGTTGGCCTTCGCGTCCGCCTTGCGGGCTTCCTGCGCCTGCCGGGCCTCGGCCATGGCCTCGGTCTTCTTCTTGTGCGGACCGAGCACCATGATCATGTTTCGGCCGTCCTGCTTCGGGTTCGACTCGACGAAACCGAGGTCCTGGACGTCCTCCGCGAGCCGCTGGAGCAGTCGGTAGCCCAGCTCGGGCCGGGACTGCTCGCGACCACGGAACATGATCGTGATCTTGACCTTGTCGCCCTGCTTGAGGAACCGGACGACGTGACCCTTCTTGGTGTCATAGTCGTGCGGGTCGATCTTCGGCCGGAGCTTCATTTCCTTGATGACCGTGTGCGCCTGGTTCTTGCGCGCCTCACGGGCCTTCATGGCCGACTCGTACTTGAACTTCCCGTAGTCCATGAGCTTGCAGACCGGCGGACGCGCGCTCGCCGCCACCTCAACCAGGTCGAGGTCGTACTCCTGCGCAAGCTCCAGCGCCTTGGCAAGCGGAACAATCCCGACCTGCTCGCCGCTGGGACCGACAAGTCGCACCTCGGGAACGCGAATCCGGTCGTTGATGCGGGGCTCGGTGCTGATGGATCCTCCTCGGTAGCACCACACGGCGGTCTGGCGGACAGCCGCGTAACGTCTGTTTTCGTAAGACCTAACCGCACCGAAGCAGAAAAAATGCCCCAGACGATCACAGGCGGGTTCCTCGAACTACCGGAACACCGCCGCGGGGATCGCGGGGCGCAGAATCGGACGGCACGCCGTCGCCGTAACGGCGAAGCGACCGTCTGACCGGTGACCCGCCGCCCGAGGGGCAGTCAGGTGGGAGTTCGAAGCCTCCACTTGTGGGCCGGTTCAGCTAGCTGTGAGGCATACCTGTCCGGCCGGTCGTCACACAAGGCTAGCAGCAAAGCCGGGACAGGGCTAATTGAGACGGCCTGGGGCTATGTAAGAGCCCCCCGCGCCCTGCGCCTATCGTGTGGGGCATGAGTGAGACGCCCCTTACCGGCCCCGGCGACGCCGAGCAGCCCGACTTCGACGAGATGACCCGCGACATCGCCGAGGTCCCCGCGGTCGAGGTGATCGTGACGGTCGCCGTCAACCTGATGAGCGCCGCGGCCGTGAAGCTCGGTCTGACCGAGGAGGGCGACAAGTACAAGGACCTGGACGAGGCCCGCAAGCTGGTCACCGCCCTCGCCGGGCTGCTCGACGCGTCCGCGACCGAGATCAGCTCCTTCCACGCGGCCCCGCTGCGGGACGGCCTGAAGTCGCTCCAGCTGGCCTTCCGCGAGGCCTCGATCGTCCCCGACGAACCCGGCCAGGGCCCCGGCGAGAAGTACACCGGCCCGGTCTACGGCTAGCGGTCGCTCCCCTTCGTGTACGGCGGTCGGTCCCTGACGTACAGGGGCTCGCCCGGCGGCGTGGTCCCGGCCGGCAGCAGTGCCAGGTCGAGGCCGCGCACCAGCCGGGCCCGGAGCGTCCCGTCGGCGGCGAGCCGCTCGGCGACGGCCCGCGCGGCCTCGGCGGGCGGCGCGGCGGCCGGATCGAGGACCAGCGCCAGCGTCCCGTCGGCGGCCCCGGGCCCGAGGTGGGCGCGGAGCACGGCGGGCTCGGCGGCCAAGGCGGCCCGGACCGCCCCGACCACGGCCGGATCGGCGAGCGGGTCGGTGGTCGTCCGCCCCTCGGCGAGGGCGAGCAGCGCGGCGCCGGTCAGCTCGAACGGCACCGGCCCCGCCAGGTCGAGCACCACGGTGTCGGCCTTCTCGTGCGCGGCGGCCCGCAGCGCCTGGTGCAGGGGTACGGCGACGGGCCGGGCCGCCGGGTCCCAGCGGGCCAGCGAGGCGGTGGAGGTGAAGGCCGGCAGCGCGGTGCGGTGGCCCGCCTTCAGGGTGGGGACGGCCATGTCGCTGGTCTTCTCGCGGCGCAGCCCGTTCTCGTCCTCCTCCACCTCGCCGAGCACGGCGACCACCGGGACCAGCAGCCGGGCGCCCTTCAGCGCCTCCAGGACCGGTCCGACGGCACCGCGGTCCGCGGCCCAGGCGGCCAGCGCGGCGGTCAGCCGGGGGTCGGCGGAGCCGTCGTCGTCGGAGTAGCCGGAGTCGGGAATGTTCTTGTTCGCCACGGTCCCCGACCCTATCGGTGGGATGCTGCTGCGGTTGTGCGGCCCCCGAAACCGCCTGGACACGGGTTTCACGGGAATCTCAGATTTCCCTGACCTGGTTCTAACGTCCAGCAAACGGCTCACACAGTCCGCGGCCCGAGCATCGCGGGCATGGAGTCCCCCAGAGCCACCTCAGGATCCCGCCGGGCCCGGCGCCGCGGTCGGCCCCGGCGCCGGGCCCTTCTCTACGTCTGCCTCGCCGCGGTCGCCGTCGTCGGTGTCACGGCGGCGGGGACCGTGTACGTGAAGGCGCACGCGCGCGAGAACGCCGTATCCTCGGCGCCGTCGCCGTCGCCGTCCTCCTCGGCCTCGGCCCATGAGGAGGCATCGGTGGAACCCGTGACGGAGCCGGCCGTGGACCGGGACGCGCTGCTGAGCTCGGCGATGGGGAAGGTGACCGTGCCGTCCGGGGCGAAGGTCTCGGCGGCCGTCCTCGACCTGGACTCCGGCGACAGCGCGGCCTACGGCGACTCGGCCTTCGACACCGCGAGCATCGTCAAGGTCGACATCCTGGCGACGCTGCTGCTGCAGGCGCAAGACGCCGGCCGGCATCTGACGGCGACGGAGAAGGCGTACGCCACGAAGATGATCGAGAACAGCGACAACACGTCGGCGTCCGAGCTGTGGGACATCATCGGCAAGGCATCCGGGCTGGACGCGGCGAACAAGCGCTTCGGGCTGACCGGGACAGAGGGCGGCGACGGGGCGCTGTGGGGGCTCACACAGACCACCGCGGCCGATCAACTCACCCTGCTCCAGCAGGTGTTCGGGGACGATTCGAAGCTGAGCGAGGCCTCCCGGACGTACCTCCAGGGGCTGATGAGGACGGTCGAGTCGGACCAGCGGTGGGGGGTCTCGGCGGCCGCCGACGGTTCGGCGTTCGCGCTGAAGAACGGGTGGCTGGCGCGGAGCACGACGGGGCTGTGGGACGTCAACAGCATCGGGCGGGTGACGGTGGCGGGGACGGACTACCTGGTCGCCGTGCTGTCGAAGGGGACCGTGAGCCAGGCGAGGGGGATCTCGCTGGTGGAGGCGGCCGCGAAGGCGGCGGTGAGTTCCTTCACCGGAGCTGATGCGTCCGCGTCTGCCTCGGCTTCGCAGTAGGGGGAGGGTTCGCCGGCGGGTGCGGGCCCGGTGGGGGCCGGTCGCGCAGTTCCCCGCGCCCCTTTCGGGGCGCTGTATCCCGGGGCGCTGCAAGAGCCAGGGCTCTTCAGACGGATCTGCGGCGGCCTCGCCACAGCACCACCGCCGCCACCGCCAGCACCCCGCCCGTGCCGCCCGCCAGCGGGGCCGCCCAGTCCGTCGCACCGGCCGGCTCCTCCTTCGGGTCCGGGCCGGAGCCGAAGTACTCCTTGCCGTAGGACGCCGACGCCAGGTTCTGCGTCCTCAGCTTGGCCGCGGCCTTGATCGCCGCCGCCGGGTCGATCATGCCGAAGCCTCGGGAGTCGTCACGGCCGCCGGCCGGGGCGTCGCGGGCGGTGTCCTCCAGGAGCTTCTTGATCTGGGCCGGGTTGAGACCCGGGTGGGCGGCCTTGACCAGGGCCACGGCGCCGGAGACGAAGGCGGAGGCGGCGCTGGTGCCCCAGCCCTCGTAGTACTTGTGGTCCGGGTCGGCGATGACGATGTCGACGCCGGGCGCGCTGACCGTGGCGTACCAGCGGCGGGTGGAGAAGTCGGCACGGGTGCCGAACTTGTCGACCGCGGTGGCGGCGATGACGCCCGGGTAGGCCGCCGGGTAGGAGATGTGGTCGCCCTTGTCGCCGCCGTTGCCGGCCGAGGCGACGACCACGACGTCCTTCTGCAGGGCGTACTGGATGGCCTCGTCCTCGCTGGGCTCGGGGTGCGCGGAGGCGGAGTCGTCGCCGAGGGAGAGGTTGATGACGTCGGCGCCGTGGTCGGCGGCCCAGCGGATGCCCTCGGCGAGGGCGTTGCCCCGGGTGGAGCGGGCCTTGCTGCGGGCGCTGTCGCCGTCTTCGAGGATGACCCGGACGGGGAGGATCCTGGCCTCAGGGGCGACCCCCATCACACCGTCCTGGTTGCCCACCCCATGGCCGTGACCGGCGATGATGCCGGCCATGGCGGTGCCGTGCCGGGCCCAGGTGCGGTCGCCGGGACTGGCCCCGAAGCCGATCATGTCCTTGGCGGCCAGGACGTTGCCGACGAGGTCCGGGTGGTCGGCCTCGACGCCGGTGTCCAGGACGGCGACGGTGATGCCCTTGCCCTTGGTGGTCCGCCAGG
Organism: Streptomyces fuscichromogenes; assembly: GCF_014645815.1. Taxonomy (GTDB): domain Bacteria; phylum Actinomycetota; class Actinomycetes; order Streptomycetales; family Streptomycetaceae; genus Streptomyces; species Streptomyces fuscichromogenes. The sequence continues at coordinate 188,633 of NZ_BMML01000010.1, forward strand.
CCTCGTCGAGGTGCAGGGCGGACAGGCCCCACTGCTGGGCGCGGATGCTGTCCGCGTAGGCGGTGGTGGACGGCAGCAGGGCGAGCGAGCCGGCCAGCAGCAGGCTCACCGCGGCTCCGGTTGCGCGGCGCTTCATGAGGGCTTCTCCGTTGCCGGGCCGGTGATGTTCTGGCGCAGTCGCCGTTCGATGCGGTCGGCCAGGCCCTGTGCCTCGTTGCCGAGACCGGCCTGGGCCGCGGCCGTGGTGGCGCCCGACACCTCGGCGTCGGCGGCGGGCTGCGGGGTGTCGACGGTACGGCCGTCGGCCCAGCCGGAGACGGCGTAGGCGACGACCGGGGCGTCGGTGAGCACGGAGATCGTCCAGGAGGCGCGCTGGTGCGGGCCGAACCGCTCGGCGGCGGTGTCCTTCGCGGCGTACGGGAGGGGCAGCAGGTCGGTACGGCGGTCCAGGCGCTCGGCCGTGAACCGCTTGGCGAGGGCGGTCATCCCGGCCGGGTCGGCCTTCGTGAACAGCAGGCCGACGGTGGTCACGTAGCTCTGGGTGGCGTCGGTGTAGGTGGCGCGGATCAGGCGCTGGCAGCCGACGGGGGCGAGTGCCTTGCGCAGCAGCGGGTCGAAGGCGCCGGTGCAGCCGGTGGCCGGGGCGACGGCGATCCTGGTCCAGGAGCGGTCGGCTCCGCCGGGGCCGGCACCGGTGCCCTGCACGGTGCGCGGGAACAGTTCGTCGACGGGCACGTCGTGCCACAGGCCGGCGGCGGAGCTGAAGCTGGTCGCCGTGCCCGTGTCGTCGCCGTCGTCGACGAGCCAGCCCCCGGTCACCGCGCCGCCGATGAGGCCGAGGCCCAGCACCATGCAGGCGGCGGCGACGACGGTACGAGGCGCCACGCGACCGACCAACGACAGCCCCCGCCCACGCTCGTCGTACCCCTCCGGCTCACCGAAGGTCACAACGGGCCGGTCCCGGCCGGGAGTTCCCAGGGAACTCCAGGACATCGCGGGGTCGGGGCCGGGCCCGGGGCCCTGTGCGGTGTCGTGACGGGAATCGGACGCGGCGGCGGGATACGGCACGGCACCGGAGTCCGCACGCTCCGGCGCGACCGAGGGCCGCGGCGGCGCCCCCGCCACCCCGTCCACGACCGGAAACACCGCACCGGCCGCCGCCGAAGCCACGGAACGCACCGGGTCGGCCGACCAGTCCTCCGACTCGGCCCCCGGCACCCCACCGAAACGAGCCACCGACTCCGCCGGACGCGACGGACCACCGGCCGCCGGGCCACCGGCCACCGAGGGCTCGGCCGGCCGCGGCGAAGCACCGGGCCCCGAAGGACGGACCGGCCGCGGCGGCATACCGGCCGCCGGAACGCCCCTCGGTCGTGAGGGAGTACGGGGCGTCGTGGCCTCCGCCGGGCGCGGTGGGGTGTCCGAGGGCGGAGGGGTCGAGGGGCGCGGTGGTGTGGTGGGCTCCGGCGGACGCGGTGCCGTGCCGGGCTTCGGGGGGTGGGGCGGGCGTGGCGGAGTGGCGTCGGCCGGGGGCCTGGGGGGTGTCGTGGGGCGGGGTGGGGCCGTCGGGACCGGGAACGTCCGCATGTGGGGGCTCCACGCGCTGCCCGAGTCGGGCATGCCGATGCCGGTGGCCGGGAAGTCGCCGCGGGGTCGTTCGAGCCGTCTGGGTCTGGTGGTGCCAGACGTGTCGCTCGACGGCGTGGCCGACGGTCCCGCGGGTCCCCGTCGCTCGTCCGGCGTCGGCTCCGCGTCCTCCGCCGCGCGGACGGGGCGCGGCGGAGCGGTCGGTTCCGCCCCGGTCCGCACCCGCCGTGCCGAGGGCCCCGGACCGTACGACAGCCGGAACGGCGCGGTGCGCCCGGAGGCCCCGGGCGGCACCGGTCGGCCGGGCTCCCGGCCCGAGGGCGCCTGCGGCACACCCCGGCCGGTCTCCCGGTCGGAAGGCGGCGGGCCCTGCGGCGGCCGGAAGTTGGGATAGCGGGGCCTGACGACGCGTTCGGCGGACGCCGGGCGGCCTGTGGTCCGGTCCCCCGTGCTCTGTTCGCCCTGCGCCACCGCACCGCCCCGACTCGTCCGGTCATCACGACTCTGCTGCCCGTCGGGCCGTCCCGGCAGCTGGTCCTGCCCGGTGGTGTCGGCCCCGCCAGTGGATACGTGCGGCCGCTGCGTGCGGTTCACCCGGTTCGGCCGGTCGAAGAACCCCGGCCGGTCCGCCCGGCGGGACGCGTCGGCCGCCTGCGGGACATCGCCTCGGGTGTTCGCGCCGTTGCCGCCGGTCCCGGCGTTCCCCGGCAGGGCCCCGTCGGCCGCCTGCGCGGGCTCCCCCATGGGGTCCGCCGGGATGGGGCCGGGTGAGGGGCGCCGTGGGATCGGGGCGTGCTGCGCTTCACTGCTCATGCGCCCCCCGTTTCCTCGTACCCGGGCCAACTTCTCGTACGGGCCGTCGTGCTCCGCCGCGCGGGGTCGTCCACCCCCGGGCACGCATACCCGCACGCGCGGACCCGCATCCCGGCGCGGGTCAGGCGGCCGGGTTCGTTCCGCCGTACGTGCGCGTCACTCTACGGGTTGTCGGAGGCCGAACGGGAACCAGTCCGCGCCCCCGCGGCATCTGCCCGGATCGTCCCCCTACCCTGCGGTAATCCTGTCTGGCAGGCTTCCTTCATGACTGCGCGCGCCGCCGACCGGGCCCGTTACGACCGGGCCACAGCCCACCTGGACGCACCTCTCGCGATCGTGGATCTGGAGGCCTTCGACGCCAACGCGGACGATCTCGTGCGCCGGGCCGGCGGCAAGCCGGTCCGGGTCGCCAGCAAGTCGGTGCGCTGTCGCCACCTGCTGGAGCGGGTCCTCGCGAAGGAGGGCTTCGCGGGGATCATGTCGTTCACGCTCGCGGAGTCGCTGTGGCTCGCGAGGTCGGGGTTCGACGACATCCTGCTGGCGTACCCGTCCGCCGACCGGAGCGCGTTCGCCGAACTGGCGGCCGATCCGAAGCTGGCCGCCGCCGTGACCGTGATGATCGACGACCCGGCACACCTCGACCTGATCGACGCCGCCCGCGACGGCGGGAGCGAGGTGGTCCGGGTCTGTCTGGAGCTGGACACCTCGCTGAAGCTGTTCGGGGGGCGGGTGCGGGTCGGGGCCCGGCGCTCGCCGCTGTACTCCCCCGCCCAGCTCGCCGAGCTCGCCCGGACCGTGGCCCGGCGGCCGGGCTTCGAGCTGGTCGGCATCATGGGGTACGAGGGGCACATCGCCGGGGTCGGGGACGATGTCGCCGGCCGGCCGCTGCGCTCGCGCGCGGTGCGTCTGATGCAGGCCACCGCCCGCCGTGAGCTGGCCGAGCGGCGCGCCGCGGTGGTGCGGGCGGTCCGGGCGGTGGTGCCGGGCCTGGAGTTCGTCAACGGCGGCGGCACGGGCAGTGTGCAGACCACGGCGGCGGAGGACGCGGTCACCGAGATAGCGGCGGGCTCGGGTCTGTACGTGCCGCGCCTCTTCGACAACTACACGTCGTTCACCGGCCGCCCGGCCGCCCTCTTCGCCATGCCGGTGGTGCGGCGGCCCGGTGTCGGGGTCGTCACGGTCCTCGGCGGCGGCTACCCGGCCTCGGGCGTCGCGGGCCCGGACCGGCTTCCGGTGCCGTACCTGCCGGAGGGGCTGTCGTACGACGCCCAGGAGGGGCCCGGCGAGGTGCAGACCCCGCTGCTCGGGGCCGCCGCGGACGACCTGCTGATCGGCGACAAGGTGTGGTTCCGGCACGCCAAGGCGGGCGAGCTGTGCGAGCGGTTCGCCGAGCTCCAGCTGGTCGAGGGCGACCGGGTGACGGCGACCGTACCGACGTACCGCGGCGAGGGCCACACCTTCCTCTGACCGTCGGCCTGCGGGCTCCGGCCCCCGAGCGGCTAGCGCGCGGGGCGGATGCCCCGCGTGATCTCGTCCATGTCGGACAGCGGCGGTCCGTCCGGGCCCGCGTCGAAGACGAACCGGACGACGGCCGGGGCCGGGACGCCGCCGGCGGACGGGAAGGCCAGGGACTGGACGTAGCCGCCCGGTCCGTCGGCCGTCCGTACCCGCCAGCGCACCAGATAGCCGTCGCGGCCCGCCACCGCGACCCGCCCGGCCTTGACGACCTGGTGGGAGCGGATGCCCCCGAAGGGCCGCCGTCCGCCGGGATCGTGGCCGTACGCAGCCTCGGCCGCGTCGGGTACGTCCCGTTCGGCGACGGTGCGCGGGGAGGCGCCGTCCGCGCGGCCGGCCGTACCGCTGCTGACCTGGCCGTGGCGGCACCGGCCGGTGTCGGCGGGGCAGGCGTAGGTGCCGTCGGTCGTCATCACGACGTCGTCCTGGGCGACGGACGACGGGCTGGTCCAGCCGGCCGGGACCGGCAGGGCGATGCCGTTGAGCTGGTCGACGACCAGGGACGGGGCAGACGGGCCGCTGGGGGCGGTGTCGATCGTGGTGTCGCCCGTGCCGCGCACCCCGTCCGTGCGCAGCCCGGTCGCCCCGGTGACGATCGCCGCCGCGAGCACGGCCCCGGCGGACAGCAGCGCGACGGCCCTGGCCCGTCGGCCGGACGCCCCGGCCGCCGGGGGCGGCGGCGCGGGGTGGCCGGCCGGGGTGCGCCGGTGCTCGGTCCAGGCTCCGCCGTCCCACCAGCGCTCCAGGTGCGGAGCCTGCGGGTCGGAGTACCAGCCGGGCGGCGTCATGCTCACTCCCGCACTGTAGGACGGGAGTTGACGGGCTCCTACAGGGGTGTGACGTACGCCCCAGAGATCCCGCCGTCCACCAGGAAGTCGCTGGCGTTGACGAACGAGGAGTCGTCGCTGGCCAGGAAGGCGACGGCGGCGGCGATCTCCTCGGCCTCGGCGAACCGGCCGAGCGGGATGTGCACCAGGCGGCGGGCGGCCCGCTCCGGGTCCTTGGCGAACAGCTCCTGGAGCAGCGGGGTGTTGACCGGTCCGGGGCAGAGCGCGTTGACGCGGATGCCCTCCCGGGCGAACTGCACGCCCAGCTCGCGGGACATGGCCAGCACCCCGCCCTTGGAGGCGGTGTAGGAGATCTGCGAGGTGGCCGCGCCCATCCGGGCCACGAAGGACGCCGTGTTGATGATGGAGCCCTTGCCCTGCTGCCGCATGTAGGGGATGGCGGCCTTGCAGCACAGGTAGACGGAGGTGAGGTTGACCTCCTGGACGCGCTTCCAGGCCTCCAGGCCGGTCTCCAGGATGGAGTCGTCGTCGGGGGGCGAGATACCGGCGTTGTTGAAGGCGATGTCGACGCTGCCGTAGGTGTCGAAGGCGGTCTTGAACAGGGCCTCGACCTGGTCGGCGTCGGTGACGTCGACCTTCACGAAGATGCCGCCCACCTCCTCGGCGGCCGCCTTGCCGCGGGCCTCGTCGACGTCGCCGCAGACGACGTGGGCGCCCTCGGAGGCCAGCCGCCGGGCGGTGGCGAGGCCGATGCCGCTGCCGGCTCCGGTGATGACGGCGGTACGGCCGACGAGCCGGCGGCAGACGATGTCAGGGGTCTCAGCGGTCACTGTGCGGGGCCCTCCGTGCTGATGAAGACGTTCTTGGTTTCGGTGAAGGCGGTGAGCGCGTCCGGGCCGAGTTCACGGCCGATCCCCGACTGCTTGAAGCCGCCGAAGGGGGTCCAGTAGCGGACGCTGGAGTGGGAGTTGACGGACAGGTTGCCGGCCTTGACGGCCTGGGAGACGCGCAGGGCGCGGCCCACGTCCCGGGTCCAGATCGAGCCGGAGAGGCCGTACTCGGTGTCGTTGGCGAGCCGGACCGCGTCGGCCTCGTCGTCGAAGGGGATGACGACGGCGACCGGTCCGAAGACCTCCTCGGCGGCCACCCGCGCGTGCGGGTCGACTCCGGTGAGGACGGTCGGCGGGAACCAGAAGCCGGGGCCCTCGGGGGCCTTGCCGCGGATGCCGGGCGCGTCGGCGTCGACGTACGAACGGACGCGTTCCAGCTGGGCCTTGGAGATCAGCGGCCCCATGTCGGTCTTCTCGTCGGCCGGGTCGCCGACGGTGACGGACTCGATCGCGGGGGCGAGGAGCTCCAGGAAGCGGTCGTGGACGGACCGTTGGACGAGGATGCGGGTGCGGGCGCAGCAGTCCTGGCCGGAGTTGTCCAGGAAGGACATGGGGGCGGCGGCCGCGGCGGCCTCGATGTCGGCGTCGGCGAAGACGAGGTTGGGGCTCTTGCCGCCGAGTTCGAGGGTGACGCGCTTCATCCGGTCGGCGCAGAGCGCCATGATGCGCCTGCCGACGCGGGTGGAGCCCGTGAACACGATCTTGGCGACGCCCGGATGGTTCACGAGCGCCTCGCCCGCGATGTCGCCGCGGCCGGGCAGCACCTGGAAGAGGTGCTCGGGAAGGCCTGCCACCAGGGCGAGTTCGGCGAGCCGGAGCGCGGTGAGCGGGGTGGTCTCGGCGGGCTTGAGGATGACCGCGTTACCGGCGGCGAGGGCGGGAGCGGTGCCCCAGGCCGCGATGGGCATGGGGAAGTTCCAGGGGGCGATGACGCCGACGACCCCGAGGGGTTCGAGAAGGGTGACGTCGAGGCCGCCGGGGACCGGGATCTGCCGGCCGGTCAGCCGCTCCACTCCCCCGGCCGCGTAGTCGAGCAGGTCCCGGACGTTGCCCGCCTCCCAGCGGGCGTTGCCGACGGTGTGTCCGGCCTCGCGGACCTCCGACTGGGCGAGTTCCTCGCGGTGTTCGTCGACGACGACGGCGAACCGGCGCAGCAGCCGGGCCCGTTCGCCGGGCGCGAGCGCGGCCCACCGCTGCTGGGCCTGGGCGGCCCGTCGTACGGCGGTGTCGACGTCCTGCGCCACGGCCCCCGGGACGGTCGCGATGACCTGCTCGGTGGCCGGGTCGAGGATGTCGAGTTCGTACTCCTGCTCTTGCTGTTGCGACAAGGCGTGCCTCACATGCGTTCGAAGGAGCGGCGCAGCTCCCAGTCGGTCACCGCGGCGTCGAAGGCCTCCAGTTCGACGCGGGCCATGTTGCGGTAGTGCGCGACCACCTCGTCGCCGAAGGCGGCCTTGGCGACGGGGCTGTTCTCCCAGAGTTCGGCGGCCTCGCGGAGGGTGGTGGGGACATGGGCGAAGTCGGCGGTGTAGGCGTTGCCGGCGCAGGCCTCGGGCAGCTCCAGCTGCTGCTCGATGCCGTACAGTCCGGCCGCGACCAGGCCGGCGACGGCGAGGTGCGGGTTGACGTCGCCGCCGGGCAGCCGGTTCTCGAAGCGCAGCGAGCGGCCGTGGCCGACGACGCGCAGCGCACAGGTGCGGTTGTCCTGGCCCCAGGCGACGGCGGTCGGGGCGAAGGAGCCCGGCTGGAACCGCTTGTAGCTGTTGATGTTGGGCGCGTAGAGCAGCGAGAAGTCGCGGAGGGCCGCCAGCTGCCCCGCGAGGAAGTGCCGCATCACGTCGGACATCCCGGTCCCGTCGGGGGCGGCGAAGACGTTGTGGCCGTCCGTGTCCGTGACCGACAGGTGGATGTGGCAGGAGTTGCCCTCGCGCTCGTTGTACTTGGCCATGAAGGTGAGGGAGACGCCCTCCTGGGCGGCGATCTCCTTGGCGCCGGTCTTGTAGATGGCGTGCTGGTCGCAGGTGACGAGGGCCTCGTCGTAGCGGAAGGCGATCTCGTGCTGGCCGGGGTTGCACTCGCCCTTGGCGGACTCGACGGTCAGGCCCGCGCCCGCCATCTCGTTCCGGATCCGGCGCAGGAGCGGCTCGATCCGCCCCGTGCCCAGCACCGAGTAGTCGATGTTGTACTGGTTGACCGGGGTCAGCCCCCGGTAGTTCGCGTCCCAGGCCGCCTCGTAGGTGTCCTTGAACACGATGAACTCCAGCTCCGTACCGACCTGTGCGGTGTAGCCGAGTTCGGCGAGGCGCTCCAGCTGGCGGCGGAGGATCTGCCGGGGTGCGGCGACGACCGGGGAGCCGTCGTTCCAGGCGAGGTCGGCGACGAGCATGGCGGTGCCCGCGTTCCAGGGCACGCGGCGGAGGGTGGAGAGGTCGGGGTGCATGGCGAAGTCGCCGTAGCCACGGTCCCAGGAGGACATGGCGTAGCCGTCGACGGTGTTCATCTCGGTGTCGACGGCGAGGAGGTAGTTGCAGCCCTCGGTGCCGTGCCGCAGGACCTCGTCGAGGAAGAAGCGGGCGGCGAACCGCTTGCCCTGCAACCGCCCTTGCATGTCGGGGAAGGCCAGGACGACAGTGTCGATCTCACCGCCGGCGACGAGGGTGTGCAGTTCCTCGACGCTCAACGGGGGTGTGCGGTCTGCCACGGGAGCTCCTTGGGCTTCTTTCACGCAGCGCTTCTGGGGCCGATCGGGAAGCTCTAAGGTATTGAAGAGAACCATTGCTTGGGAAGGGGGTACGGCCATATGTCGTTGGACGCGGACGGCGCCCTCGACGACCCGTTGACTCCGGTGCTGCGGCCGGTGCGGGCGGGCAACGGCTTCGAGGAGGCGCTGGAGCAGATCCTGCAGGTGGTCCGGCTGGGCCTGGTTCCGGGTGGCGAGCGGCTGCCCGCGGAGCGGGAGCTGGCGGAGCGGCTGGGGATCAGCCGGGTGACGCTGCGCGAGGTGCTGAAGGTGCTCCAGGACCAGGGCCTGGTGGAGTCCCGGCGCGGCCGGTACGGTGGGACGTTCGTGCTGCCGCGCGCGGACGCGGGCGGCGAGGACGAGCTGCGGCGCCGCAGCACCGAGGTCGACATCGAGGACGTGCTGCGCTTCCGGGAGGTCCTGGAGGTCGGCGCGGCGGGTCTGTGCGCGACGCACGGCCTGACCGGCGAGCAGGCGCTCCGTCTCCGCGAGGCGCTGGCCCGCACCCACGAGGCGCCGCTGGCGGACTACCGCCGCCTGGACACCCTGCTGCACCTGACGATCGCCGAGCTGTGCGGCTCCCCCACCCTCACCGCGCAGTACGCGGCGGTACGGGCCACGGTCAACGACCTCCTCGACTGCATCCCGCTCCTGGTCCGCAACCTGGAGCACTCGCAGCGCCAGCACATCGCCCTGGTGGAGGCGGTACTGGACGGGGACGCGGACGGCGCGCGGGAGATGATGCGGGAGCACTGCGCGGGGACGGCGGCACTGCTGCGGGGCTTCCTGGCCTGACACCCCTCCGGCGTGTCACCAAGGTGTGCGATAAAGGTGTGCACGCACACCTTTATCGCAGGGGAGGGTCCATGACCGGACGGCCGCTGATCGGCGTGAGCACATACCTGGAGGCCGGGACACGCTGGGGCGTCTGGGAGCTGGAGGCGGCCCTGCTGCCGGCGGGCTACCCGCGTCTCGTCCAGCGGGCCGGCGGCCTGGCGGCGATGCTGCCGCCGGACGCACCGGAGCACGCGGCGGCGACGGTGGCCCGGCTCGACGGCCTGGTGATCGCGGGCGGCCCGGACGTGGAGCCGGTCCGCTACGGCGCCGAGCCCGACCCCCGCACCGGACCTCCCGCCCGCGCCCGGGACGCCTGGGAACTGGCCCTCATCGACGCGGCGCTGGCCGCGGGCGTGCCGCTGCTCGGCATCTGCCGGGGCCTGCAGCTCCTGAACGTCGCGCTGGGCGGCACCCTCGTCCAGCACGTCGACGGCCACGCGGAGGTGCCGGGCGTCTTCGGGAGCCACTCGGTCAAGCCGGTCCCCGGGACCCGTTACGCCGCCACGGTCCCGGAGGAGACCTCGGTCCCGACCTTCCACCACCAGGCGGTGGACCGCCTCGGGACCGGTCTGCTGCCGTCCGCGTACGCGGCCGACGGCACGGTCGAGGCGGTCGAACTCCCCGCCGAACGCGGCTGGGTCCTCGGGGTGCAGTGGCATCCGGAGATGGGCGAGGACCTGCGGGTGATGCGGGCGCTGGTCACCGCCGCATCGGGGTCCTGAGCCGGTTTCTCGCCCCCGCCGCCCCTACCCGTCCCATCCTCCAGGGGGTGGCCCCCCTTCGACCGCCCGCTCCGGGGGCTGCCGCCCCCGGACCCCCGCTTCGGCCTGAACGGCCTCGTCCTCAAACGCCGGACGGGCTGGTTTTCGGACCGCCGCTCGCCGGCCGGAAGGGCTGTCTTTCAGACCTCTCCTCTTCAAGTGACCGAGGCGGGTGGTGGGTGGGCGAGGGATTCGGGGGTTCAGGGGGCGGAACCCCCTGGGTCGGTCAGCCGCGGGTAAGGGAGAGGAGTTCGCGGGCCGGGCCGGTCGGGCGGTGGCCTGTCGGCCATACCGCCCGAAGGTCGCGGCGCAGGGCGACGCCGTCGACGGGGATGCTGACCAGGCGTCGTATCGCCAACTCCTCCCGCACCGCCAGCTCGCTGAGGACCGCCGGACCCGCGGCGCTCACCGCCGACGCCTTCACCGCCGTGGTCGACGACAGTTCGATCAGCGGCCGGGCCAGGCCGCCCAGCGCCGCGTCGAGGACCTGGCGGGTGCCGGAGCCGCGTTCGCGCAGGATCAGCGGGGTCGCCGCCAGCTCCTCCGCCGCCAGCGGGCGCCGGCGGCGGGCCCAGGGGTGGGCGGGGGCGACCACGACGATCAGGCGGTCATGGGCTATCACCGCCGAGTCCAGACCGTGCGGCACCGTCAGCCCCTCCACGAAGCCCAGGTCCGCCTCGTCGGCGAGCAGCCGCTCCGCCACCGCCGCCGAGTTCCCGGCGAGCAGGGACACCGCCGTGTCGGGGCGCTGGGCGCGCAGCGCGAGCAGCCAACCGGGCAGGAGGTACTCCGCGATGGTCATGCTCGCCGCGACCCGCAGCCGCGAGTCCCGCCGGTCCCGGAGCGCCTGCGCACCCGCGTCGAAGGCCTCCGCCGCCTCCACCACCCGCCGCGCCCAGTCGGTCACCAGCGCCCCCGCGTCCGTCAGCCGGGACCCGCGCGGCGAACGGTCGACCAGGGCCACGCCCAGCTGCCGTTCCATGGAGCGGATCCGGCTGCTGGCCGCCGGCTGGGTGATGCCGACCTCCCGCGCCGCCGCCCCGAGGCTGCCCAGCCGTGCCACCGCCAGCAGCAGCTCCAGCGCGCCGAGGTCCGGCACCCGGTGCGCGAGCGTGCCCCCGGCCGTCCGCTCCCGTTCCTCCTTCTCGCTCATAAGACCAGCTTATGCCCTCATAGGGACGGAGTCCCTGGTCGGCGGCGCGCGGCAGCGGCAGCGTGGGGGCCATGGTCACCGCTGTCCGTCATCTCGGCCCCAACTGGTACGCCTCCGTCATGGGCACCGCCGCCCTCGCCCTGGGCGGCGCCGCGCTCGGTGTCGACGGCCTGCGCGAGCTCTTCGTCGGCGTCTGGGCGCTGTCCCTGCTGCAGCTCGTGGTGCTGCTGTCCGCCCGGGCCCTGCACTGGGGCCGCCACTGCGACCAGGCCCGCGCCCACCTCCACGACCCCGCCGTGGCCCCCTTCTACGGCTGCCTCGCCATGGCCCTGCTCGCGGTCGGCGGCGGTGCCCTCGCCCTCGGGCGGGACTGGATCGGCGAACCGGCCGCCGTCGCACTCGACTCCGTGCTCTTCGTCGCCGGTACCGCCGTGGGGCTCGCGGCCGCCGTCGCGGTGCCGTACCTGCTGGCCGTACGGCACCGGGTCGAGCCGGGTCAGGCCTCCCCGGTGTGGCTGCTGCCGCTGGTCGCGCCGATGGTGTCGGCCGCGCTCGGGCCACAGCTCGTCCCGCACCTGCCGGCCGGGCAGCCGCGCGCGACCCTGCTCTACGGCTGCGTCGCGCTCTTCGGGCTGAGTCTGCTGGCCACCCTGCTGATGCTGACGCTCGTCTTCGGCCGGCTGGTCACCGGCGGTCCGCTGCCGCTCGCGCTGACCCCCACGGTCTTCCTGGTGCTGGGCCCGCTCGGGCAGTCGACAACGGCGGCGGGCGCCTTCGCGGACCTCGCCCCCGGAGCCGTACCGACGCCGTACGCCGCCGGTTTCGGACTGCTGGCCGTGCTGTACGGCGTTCCGGTGATGGGGTTCGCGCTGCTGTGGCTGGCGCTGGCGGCCGCGCACGTGACGCGGGCGTGGCGGCAGGGGATGCGGTTCGCCATGACGTGGTGGGCGTTCACCTTCCCCGTGGGGACGTGTGTCACGGGCGCCGCCGCGCTGGGGCGGCACACCGGGCTCACCGTGTACCACTGGCTGGCGGTGGGTCTGTACGCGGTCCTCGTCACCGGCTGGCTCGCGGCCGCCGCCGGGACGGTGCGCGGGCTGCTCAGCGGTGAGCTGCTCGCAGGGCCTCGCCCAGCACCCGTGGCGCCTCGGCCAGTGACGGTCCGTACCACGTCAGGTGCCGTCCGCTGACCAGTGCGCAGGGCAGCCCGGGGAACGCCTCCGGGCCGTCGCCGGCGGTGAAGCGGTAGGGCTCGTCCGGGAGGACGACCAGGTCGGGGGCCGCGTCGAGCAGTTCCCCGAGGGGGATGCGCGGGTAGCGCTCGGGGTGGCCCTCGAAGTGGTTGGACACGCCGAGCCGCGCCAGTACGTCCCCCGCGAACGTGTCCCGGCCCAGGACCATCCAGGGCCGCCGCCAGATCGGTACGACCGCCGTCGCGCGGGGGCCGGCGGGCAGCGGTGCGGACCAGGCCCGCTCCGCCTCGTCCAGCCAGCGCGGGCGGCCGCTCGCGCCGCACGCGGTCAGGACCCCGTCCAGCTCACGGAAGGCCTGCGGCACGTTCCGCACCTCCGTGACCAGCACCTGCACGCCGGCGGTGCGCAGGGCGTCGAGGTCGGGGGCGCGGTTCTCCTCCTCGTTGGCGATCACCAGGTCCGGGGTGAGGGCGAGGATCCGGGCGAGGTCGGGGTTCTTGGTACCGCCGATGCGGGGGACGTCGAGGTCGGCCGGACGGGTGCACCAGTCCGTGGCGCCGACGAGGACTCCGGGGAGCGTCTCCGCGATCGCCTCGGTGAGGGAGGGGACGAGGGACACCACCCGCCGTGGTGCTCTGCGGGTGCGTTGCGGCTGGTCGCGCCCACGCGGCGTCAGCCGCATGTCGGATACGGCCCCGCGCCCCTTTCGGGGCGCCTCAGCGGGGGCGATCCTGGACCGCCTCGATGTGTTCCGCGACCGCCACCACGATCACCCTCGTGTCCGGGACCGTCGCGCGCCAGCGGTGGCGGACCCCGCCGGTGAGGTAGAGGGTGTCGCCGCGGCCGAGGCGGTAGGCGCGGCCCTCCGCCTCGATCTCCACGGCGCCGTCCGCGACGTACATCAACTCGTCGTTGCGGTGCTGGAATTCGCGGCCGGCATCGTGGTCGCCGGTGAACTCCGAGGCGTGCAGCTGGTGGTGACCGCGGACCAGGGACCGTACCCGGGGCGTGAAGTCCGGCTCGGTGGCGTCGTCGGCCCGTACGACGTCGACGCTGCACGCCGGGTCGGCGGCGGCGAGGAGTTCGACGGCCGTGGTGCGCAGGGCGTCTGCGAGCTTCTCCAGGGAGGTGCGGCTGGGGCGGGCTCTGTCGTTCTCGACCTGGCTCAGGAAGGGCACCGACAGGCCGCTGCGCTCGGCCACGACGGCGAGGGTGAGCTCCAGCGCACGGCGGCGCCGCCGGACTGCCGCGCCCACCCGCACGGGCTGCTGGTCTTTGTGGTCGCCCATCGCTCCGGCTCCCTCCTTCGCTCGTCGTTCCGTCCTTCGGGAGCCCCGCCACGGCCGGGCCCCTCCTGACGGGTTCTCTGCACCCTACGCATGTTCGGCAAACCGTTTCAGGCGGCCGTCACATCCCTGTCACGTCCGGCGAGCGCGACCCTCACAGTTCGCGCCAGTGCGCGAGCTCGCCGTACCCTCCGGGCGCGGCCTCCCCCTTCGGGGCGAACACGCTGACCGGGGGGCCGGACGGCCGTCGGCGCGCTGATCGGCGCGGCCCGGGGCGGGCGCAGGACCGGCCGCGGCGGCGGATGCGGGGACTCGGCCGGAGGCCGGGGCGCGGGGATCCGCCGACCGGCTCCCGAGGCCGCTCCGCGAGCGCCGATCCTCGATCAGGACGAGGGGCCTTCCCAGGAGTTCGGCGCGTGGGCGGGCACCGGTGTTCGCCGCGCGCCCGAGACCCGGAGTGCCTGGTCGAGGCGGTGCTCCGGGCGGAGCGGCCGGAAGGGTGAAGTCCCGTGGGGCGGCTCGGAGTCGGCGACCGGTGGCGCAGCCGGCGGTGCGGTGGCCGGGCGGTTCCGCGGTGTCGCCGTGCACCGCGATGCCGTCGGGGTGACACCGGCACAGCGGGACCGGATGGTTGCGCGTCGAACGGGTGGTCGGCCGCTCCGGCCGGCAGGCGGAAAGGCTTGGGCAGGGCCGTAGCGCTATGTGGTTGGCCGGATCCTTTTCGTAGGCGGGGACCCGGCTGCCGGCGCCGTCGGCACGATCGGCACCCGGCTGCCGTCGGTGCCGTACGGCATGATGCGTGGCGTGACCGCACGACTGATGCTTCTCGACACCGCCTCGCTGTACTTCCGCGCCTACTTCGGCGTCCCGGACTCCGTGAGGGCACCGGACGGCACGCCGGTCAACGCCGTGCGCGGGCTGCTGGACTTCATCGACCGGCTGGTCAGGGACCACCGCCCGGACCTCCTGGTGGCCTGCATGGACGCCGACTGGCGGCCGCAGTGGCGGGTCGACCTCATCCCCTCCTACAAGGCGCACCGGGTCGCCGAGGAGCGCGCGACGGGACCGGACCAGGAGGAGGTGCCGGACACCCTCTCCCCGCAGGTGCCGGTCATCGAGGAGGTGCTGGACGCGCTCGGCATCGCCCGGGTCGGCGTCGCCGGGTACGAGGCCGACGACGTGATCGGCACCTTCACCGCGCGGGCCGGGGGGCCGGTGGACATCGTGACCGGCGACCGGGACCTCTACCAGCTGGTGGACGACGCGCGCGGGGTGCGGGTGCTGTACCCGCTGAAGGGTGTCGGGACACTGCAGACGACCGACGAGGCGTGGCTGCGCGAGAAGTACGGGGTGGACGGAAGCGGGTACGCGGATCTGGCGCTGCTGCGCGGGGATCCGAGCGACGGCCTGCCGGGGGTGCCGGGCATCGGCGAGAAGACGGCCGCGAAGCTGCTCGCCGAGTTCGGTGACCTGGCGGGGATCATGGCCGCGGTCGACGACCCGAAGGCGAAGCTCACGCCGTCGCAGCGCAAGCGGCTGGACGAGGCCCGGCCGTATGTCGCCGTGGCGCCGAAGGTGGTCAGGGTCGCCGGTGACGTGCCGCTGCCGGACGTCGACACCGTGCTGCCCAAGGCCCCTCGTGACCAGGCGGGGTTGGACGCCCTGGCCGCCCGCTGGGGGCTGGGCGGCTCGCTGAACCGCCTGCTGGTGACGCTGGAGGCCTGATCCCGAAGGAATTGTTTGCGCAAAACACGCTCATCGAGTGTTCATGGAGGAGGTGTTAACTGGGAAGGAGATGCTAACTTAGGTAAACCTAACCAATGGAGCAGGGAGGCCGGTCATGGCGGAGCGCTCGGGACGTAAGCCGCGTAAGCCCCATTCCGCTCAGGTGGTGCGCACCGAACGATTGAGCCCGCACATGCAGCGTGTGGTGCTCGGGGGTGACGGACTCGCCGGTTTCGCCGCGGACACCTGCACCGATCACTACGTGAAACTCCTCTTCGGCCCTGCGGGCGTCACCTACCCGGAGCCCTTCGACCTGGAGCGGATCCGCGCCGAGTTCCCCCGTGAGCAGTGGCCGGTGACCCGGACCTACACCGTGCGCTCCTGGGATCCCGAACACCAGGAGCTGACCCTGGACTTCGTGGTGCACGGCGACGAGGGCCTGGCCGGACCGTGGGCCTGCCGGGTCCAGCCCGGCGAGACGGTGCGCTTCATGGGCCCCGGCGGCGCCTACGCCCCCGACGCGAGCGCCGACTGGCACCTGCTCGTCGGTGATGAGAGCGCGCTGCCCGCGATCGCCCGCGCCCTGGAGTCCCTGCCGGCCGGGGCCAGGACGTTCGCCTTCGTGGAGATCCCCGGCCCCGAGGAGGAGCAGAAGGTCGACTCCGACGTGGAGGTCGTCTGGCTGCACCGGGGCACGCGGCCGGTCGGCGAGGCCCTGGTCGCGGCGGTACGGGAGCTGGAGTTCCCGGAGGGCCGGGTGCATGCCTTCGTGCACGGCGAGGCGAGCTTCGTGAAGGAGCTGCGGGCGCTGCTGCGCGTCGAGCGCCAGATCCCGCGCGAGGACCTCTCCATCTCCGGCTACTGGCGGCTCGGGCACAACGAGGACGGCTGGCAGGCCTCCAAGCGCGAGTGGAACGCCCGGATCGAGGCCGAGCAGGAGGGCGGCGCGGCCGCGGCCTGAGCGGACCGGCGGCACCTCACCAGGAGATGCCGCCGCCCCGCGTCGGTCACACCGACCGCTGATACGACCTGAAGGTCCTGATCGACAGCCACACGGCCGCGACCGCCAGCGCGAGCAGCGCCCCGCCGCGGCCGAGCACCGCACCCCAGTCGGGGTCCGCCGACATCGCCGAACGGCCCGCCACCATCGCCCAGTTGAGCGGGTTGAAGTCGGCGATGTGCCGCATCCAGCCGGGCATCTGGGACGGTGCCATGAAGGCGCTGGACAGGAACGTCAGCGGGAGCAGCAGGAAGGTGTTGATCCCGATGATCGACTCCCGCTCGCGCACCAGCATGCCGAGCGCGTTGGAGAGCGCGCCGAAGACGGTGCCGAGCAGCACGGCGGCCACCACCAGGACGGCCGTGCCCGCGATCCCGCCCGGGTAGTCGGCACCGCCCAGCAGGCCGAGCAGCACGATGATCAGCGACTGGCCGGCGGTGACCAGGCCGTTGTTCACCACGTTGCCGTTCATCAGCGCGGCCCTGCTGACCGGGGTGGTGAGGAAGCGGTTGAGGGTGCCGCGCTGTATCTCCTCCAAGGTGCCCATGCCCGCCCACATGTTGGAGCTGAGGGCGCTCATCACGACCACGCCCGGCACCAGGTAGTCGAGGTAGGACGTGGTACCGAAGCCGCCCAGCTCGATGACCTTCTTGAAGAGGTTGCCGAACAGGAACAGCCAGATCACCGGCTGGATCAGGGTGATCACGGCGAACGCGGGCTGCCGGGCGAAGACCAGCAGCTGACGCTGGGTCATGTACCAGGTCTGGGACATCGCGTTGCTCATCGGGCACCTCCGGCCAGGGCGAGGGAGTCGGTGGTGTCGGCCTCCGCGTAACGGCGGCCCGCGTAGCGCAGGTAGACGTCGTCGAGGGAGGGCCGGGCGACGGTCGCGGCCGCCACCGTCACCCCGGCCCGCTCCAGGGCGGCCAGCAGCGCCGGCATCGCGGCGGCTCCGTCGTCGGCGCGGGCGCTGATCCGGCGTCCGTCGAACAGCGCCTCGTGCACGCCCGGCAGCCCGGTCAGGGCCCCGGCGAGCAGGGTGCGGCCGGCCTCCCCGGGCGCCTCGCGCAGCTCCACGTGGACGGCGTCGCCGCGCAGTTCGCCCTTGAGGGAGTCCGGGGTGCCCTCGACCACGACCCGGCCGCGGTCGACGATCGCGACCCGCTCGGCGAGCCGGTCGGCCTCCTCCAGGTAGTGCGTGGTGAGCAGGATGGTCAGGCCCTCCTCGCCGGCCAGCCGGCCGATCTCGTCCCACATCGCGGTGCGGGCCTCCGGGTCCAGGCCGGTGGTGGGCTCGTCGAGGAAGAGCACCTCGGGGCGGTGGACCAGGCCGAGCGCCACGTCGAGTCGGCGCCGCATCCCGCCGGAGTACCCCTTGACCTGGCGGCCGGCCGCCTCGGTGAGGGTGAAGCGGTCCAGCAGCTCGTCGACCCGGCGGTTCAGCGCGGCCCCGCGCAGGCCGTAGAGCCTGCCCTGGAGCCGGAGGTTCTCCCGGCCGGTGGCGACCGGGTCGGCGCCGGAGTTCTGGGCGACCACGCCGATCGCGCGGCGCACCCGGTCGGGGTGGCGCAGCACGTCGTGCCCGGCCACGGTGGCGGTGCCCGAGTCGGGGCGGGCCAGGGTGGTGAGGATCTTGACGGTGGTGGACTTGCCGGCGCCGTTGGGCCCGAGGAGCCCGAAGACGGTGCCGGGTTCGACGGTGACGTCCATGCCGTTCAGCGCGGTGACGTCACCGGGGTAGGTCTTGACCAGCTGGCGCGCCTGCACTGCGGGCGCACGGGTGTTCATGACAGGGCTCTCCTGATCGAGCGGATGACAGATGACAGGGGATGACAGCTGATCCGCCTGAGGAGCGCCGGGCTATCCTGGATGTGCCGCACCTCGGTCGCCCGGATCTGCCTCACGGCGGATTCAGCTCGGGGTTCGAGACCCTGGCGGAGCTGCTGCAACAGCTCTGCCGGGGTCTGTTTTCTCTCGCAGCTCCTTCTACTGCTGCTCCACCTCCGTGAACTCCGACGGGAACTCGCCGGTCTCGTGGAACCGGCGCCAGCCCTCGACGCCCGGCAGTGAACCGTCCCGTATCTCCCGCACGAAGCCGCGGACCCATTCGGTCTGCGCCTCCAGCATGTGCAGGTGGTACTCGACCTCGACGACGAAGAGCCGGGGCAGCGTCTCGTGCAGCTTCTCCAGTACGGCCCGGCCGCCGGCGACCTCCACCTCCAGGGAGCTCAACCGCTCCGCCAGCAGGCGCTCGACCTCGTCCGGAGGCAGGGCGCCCATCAACGAGAGCGCCGTCTCGAAGATCGGGTACTCCTTCGCCGGGACGGCCATCAGGTCGGACAGCCAGTGGACCATCTCCTCGCGTCCGGCCTCGGTGATGCCGTAGACCGTGCGCTCCGGGCGGTTGCCCTGCCGCTCCACGTCGGCCACCTCGACGAAGCCGTGCTTCTCCAGGTTCTGCATGACCGTGTAGAGCGAGCCGTAGTTGATGCGGGTGCTGGTGTCCTTGCCCTGACGGCGCATGGTCTGGGCGATCTCGTACGGATGCATCGGCTTCTGCCAGAGGGTCGTCAGCACGACGAGCGCCAGAGGATTGCCGAGCTTGCGCCGCTTCGCCGCCATCCCGACCTCCGAACTCCTCGCCTCCGAATATCCGTACCCGAACATATCGCGACTGCGTCGAGGCCGTCAATACACACGATGTATCGCGTTTCGAGGGAGTCCGCAAGGGCGTGAGGACTTGGGCCCGCCCCGGACACGGCCACGTGACGCGTCCGAAACAGCGCATCCCTAATTTCTGTCGCCCGACAGGAATTTCTGTCGCCCGACAGGAAGTCCGCCTGACAGGCAGGTGCCGCCGTGACGACTCTCGACGACCACTCCCTGGAGGAGTTCGGCTACCGCCAGGAGCTGCACCGCAGCCTCGGCCGGTACGCCTCGTTCGCCGCCGGGTTCTCCTTCATCTCCGTACTGACGACCGTCTTCCAGTTCTTCGCCTTCGGGTACGCGTTCGGCGGCCCGGTCTTCTTCTTGGCCTGGCCGGCCGTGCTGGTCGGCCAGCTGCTGGTGGCCGCGTGCTTCGCCGAACTGGCCGGGCGCTACCCCATCTCCGGCGCCATCTACCAGTGGTCCTCACGCCTCTCGAACCCGTCCTTCGGCTGGTTCGCCGGCTGGATCATGGTGATCGGGCAGATCGTGGTGGTCGCGGCGGCCGCGCTCGCGCTCCAGATGGTGCTGCCCGCACTGTGGTCCGGCTTCCAGCTGATCGGCACGGACGCCTCGCCGGTCTCGGCCGACGGAGCCGCCAACGCCGCCGTGCTGGGTGTCGTCCTGCTGGTACTGACCACCCTCGTCAACGTCCTGGACAACCGGGTGATGTCCGTGATCAACCGGGTCGGGGTGACCGCCGAGATCATCGGTGCGGTGCTGATCATCGTGCTGCTGCTCACCCACTCCAGGCGCTCCCCGGGTATCACGTTCCACACCGGTACGGCCGCCGAGGGCGGGCTGCTGGGCGCCCTGCTGGTCGGTTCGTTCACGGCCGCGTACGTGATGATCGGCTTCGACAGCGCGGGCGAGATGAGCGAGGAGACGCACCAGCCGCGACGGACCGCGCCGCGCACGATCCTCACGGCGCTGTCCGCCGCGGGCCTGCTCGGCGGCCTGGTCGTCCTGGGCGGCCTGTTGGCCGCGCCCAGCCTGACCGACGGGCACCTGGGGGTCGACGGGCTGAGCTACGTCCTGACCAGCAGCCTCGGGGACGGGGTGGGCCGGGCGCTGCTGGCCGACGTGGTGGTGGCGATCGCGGTGGCGACGCTGGCGATCCAGACCGCGGCCTCCCGGATGCTGTTCTCCATGGCCCGGGACGGGCAGCTGCCGTTCGCCGACCGGCTGGCGCGGGTGAATCCCCGTACCGGGATGCCCGGGGCGCCGGCCGTGGTGGTCGGGGTGCTCGCCGGTGCGCTGCTGCTGCTCAACTTCGCCTCGCCGGACGCGTTCCTGGCGATCGGGACCACGTGCATCGTGATGCTGTACCTCGCCTACGCGATGGTGACCGGGCCGCTGCTGGTACGGCGGCTGCGGGGCGAGTTCCGGGTCGAGGGGACGGACGAGACCGGGGCGCCGCTGTTCTCGCTGGGACGGTGGGGGGTGCCGGTGAACGTGGTCGCGCTGCTGTACGGGCTGGTGATGACCGTGAATCTGGCATGGCCCAGGGCGGCGGTGTACGACCCGGCGGGGGGTCACTGGTACTTCCGGTGGTTCACCGTGTTGTTCCTGGTCGGGACTTTGGTGGTGGGCGGCGTTTGGAGGCTCACCCGGGCCGAGTCGCGGAGTGCGGTCGCTGTGCCGGAGGAGGCTGTGGCGTAGTCGGTCGGGTGCGGGTGGGTGGGGGCTGGTCGCGCGGTTCCCCGCGCCCCCAAGCAGTTCCCCGCGCCTCCAAGAAGAGGGCGTTCCCCGTAGCCTTGGCTGCAAATGAGACGTAAGACCGCAGCCCCACGCTCCCCTCTCCCCCAGCGCCAGGGGGTGGACCCCGTGCGGATCCGGTTGCCCTTCTGCGAGGAGTGGGCCACCGTCGGCGAGTATCTCGTGGCCCGGCTCTCCGGAGCCGGGCCCGGTGTCGTCGAGGGGATGCTGGACTCGGGGCTCGTCGTGGGCGCCGACGGAGAACCCGTCGGCGCCCGTACGCCCTACGTCCCCGGCCGCTACCTCTTCTTCCACCGCGACCTGCCTCCCGAGGTCCCCGTCCCCTTCTCCCTCGACGTCGTCCACCGTGACGCGCACCTCGTCGTCGCCGACAAGCCGCACTTCCTCGCCACCACCCCGCGCGGCAGTCACGTCACCGAGACCGCGCTGGCCCGGCTGCGGCGGGAGCTGGACCTGCCGGAGCTCGGGGCCGCACACCGGCTGGACCGGCTCACCGCCGGGCTCGTGCTGTTCGTCGTGCGGCCCGCGGAGCGCGGCGCGTACCAGCGGCTGTTCGGCGAGCGGCAGGTGCGCAAGGAGTACGAGGCGATCGCGCCGTACGATCCCACGCTCGCCGTTCCCCGGACCGTGCGCAGCCGCATCCTGAAGGAGCGCGGGGTGCCCGCGGCCCGGGAGATCGAAGGGGAGCCCAATGCGGAGACCCTCGTCGAACTGGTCGGGCGCAGCGGCGACCTGGGGCGCTACCGGCTCACCCCGCGCACCGGGCAGACACATCAACTGCGGGTCCACATGAGCGCGTTGGGGGTGCCGATTCTCGGCGATCCGCTGTATCCGGTGGTGACCGACCCCGTGCCGGACGGTGACTTCCGGCGTCCGCTGCAACTGCTGGCACGGCGGCTGGAGTTCACCGATCCGGTCACGGGGGTGGAGCATCGGCTGCGCAGCGCACGGACGCTGCGGGCCTGGGAGTCGTACCAGGACTGGGCCGGTCCGCGGGAGTAGCGGTTCGGCCGCGCCCCGAAGGGGCGCGGGGAACTGCGCGCCCAGCCACGACGGCGCCGCGGCGGACCGACGCGTATCGCGGCACTTCCAGCGGAGCGCCTAGCGGCCCAGCCACCAGCGGCGCAGCCGCGGCCAGATGCCCTGCGGCCCGGGCGCCGGTTCCGGGGCGGCCGGGGCGACGGGTTCCGGGCGGGGTGCCACCGGCTGCGGGGCGGCCGGTGCCGGTCCGGTCATCGTGCCGGGCAGCCGGTCGGTGCGCTGCGGCGGCACGAGGGCCGGGCTCGGCATGAGGGTGACATCCTGCTTCGGCTTCGGGTCGAAGCGCACCGGCAGTTCCACCAGGTGCCGGGAGGCGATCGAGGCGCGCCAGCGCAACTCGTCCTCGTCGCAGTCGAGCTGGATGTCGGAGAGACGGGTCAGCAGCTGGTCGACGCCGACGTCCGCGATGGCCCGGCCGATGTCCTGGCCGGGGCACTCGTGCGGGCCGCCGCCGAAGGCCAGGTGGGAGCGGTTGCCCTGCATGTTGGCGTTGAGGTCGGGCCGGACGCGCGGGTCGACGTTGCCCGGCGCGGGCGCGTAGAGCAGTCCGTCGCCCTTGCGGATGCGCTGGCCGCCGAGCTCCGTGTCCTGCTTGGCGAAGTAGGCGAAGACGGTGCTGAACGGCGGCTCGTCCCACAGGGACTGCTCGATCGCCTCGGGCACGGTCATCTGGCCGCCGTTGAGCTGGGCGCGGAAGCCGGGCTCGGTGAGGACCATGCGCAGCGCGTTGGCCAGGAGGTTGGCGGTGGTCTCGTAGGCGGCGTAGAGGACGACCCGCAGGTGCTGGGCGACCTCGTCGTCGTTGAGCCCGGCCGGGTGGTTGACGAGGTGGCTGGTGAAGTCGTCCTCGGAGCGGGCCCGGCGGCGGGCGGTGAGCCGGGTCAGACAGCCCATGACGTACTCGTTGCTGGCGATCGCGGTCTCGGTGCCCTTGAGCGCGTCCCGGGCGGCTTCGGTGATCCGGTCGTTGTACTCCTCGGGCATGCCGAGGAGTTCGCACATGACCGCCATCGGCAGGTGCTCGGAGTACTGGGAGACCAGTTCGGCACGGCCCTGCTCGCAGAACTCGTTGACCAGCAGCTGGGTGTAGCGGCCGATGAGGCGGCGGATGCTGCGGTGGTCGATGGTGGTCATGGCGCCCTGGACCGCCGCGCGCAGCCGCAGGTGCTCGTCGCCCTCGGCGTGCGAGCAGATGGGCTGCCAGGCGATGTGCGGCATGAGCGGGTGGTCCGGCTTGACCATGCCCTCGCGCAGTGGGGTCCAGACACGGCTGTCCCGGGTGAAGACAGCGGGGGTGCGGACCATCTGGAGGTTCTCGGTGAGCCCGAGGACCGCCCAGATCGGTACGTCGTCGTGGAGCAGGACGGGCGCCACGGACCCGTGCTCCTCGCGCAGCCGCTCGTACAGCTCGCCCAGGTGGTCCGCGTCGGCGCCGTAGAGCCGCTGGAGTCCGCCGGGGCCGCGGTCGTGCGCCGGACAGCCGGGCGGCGGGACCGGGTCCGTGCTGGTGCCGGCCGGGTAGGGGGATTCAGGCGTCACAGTGATCGCTCCGGGAAGGTCCGAGAAGAGGTGTCAGGTGAGCGCGCCGGACATGGCGAGCGAGTGCAGGAAGCGCATCAGGGTCATCAGGACGTCCCGGCTGGAGGCCCGGCGGCGGGCGTCGCACTCGATGATGGGGATCTCGGGGGACAGGTCCAGCGCGGTGCGCAGTTCCTCGATGGGGTATCGGGGCCCGTCCGGGAAGGAGTTGACGGCGACGACGAACGGCACCCCGCGCTCCTCCAGGCGTCCCATGACGTCGAAGCTGACCTCCAGGCGCCGGGTGTCGATGAGGACGACCGCGCCGAGGGCGCCTTCGAACAGGCCGTTCCACAGGAACCAGAAGCGTTCCTGGCCGGGGGTGCCGAAGAGGTAGAGGACGAGTTGGTCGGTGATGCTGATCCGGCCGAAGTCCATGGCGACGGTGGTGGCGGTCTTCGATTCGGAGCCGTAGTTGTCGTCGACCCCGATGCCGGCCTGGGTCATGGTCTCCTCGGTGGTCAGCGGTCTGATCTCGCTGACGGAACCGACCATGGTGGTCTTGCCGACCCCGAAACCGCCCACGATCACGATCTTCACGGCGGCCTGGGCGGTGTGCGGCAGCTGGTCCTCGGTGCGGGGGCCGGGGACCGTGTCAGAGCTTTTGAAGTCCATGCATCACCGCTTCGAGAAGTGAACGGTCGGGGAGCGCCTGGCGGACGATCGGGGCGCGCGCCTGTACCAGTTCGGCCGTGATCAGCTCGGTGATCAGTGCCGTCATCGCGCTGAACGGCAGGTCCAGGTAGGCCGAGAGCTCTGCCACGGACAGCGGGGCGAGACAGAGCCGGAGCAGCGCCGCCTGCTCCGGGGTGACGGAGGGCGGTGCGGCGGCGCGCGCCACGATTAAGGTGACCAGGTCGAGTTCGGCCCGGGCGCCGTCGGCACCGCTGATGACGTAGAGCCGTTCGGGGTTCTTCTTGTCGCCCTCCTCACCGCCGCCCTCGGCGGCCGGCGGCGTGGACGGGAGCGGCGGCGGTACGTGTTCCGGCCGGGGCCGGCGCCGTTTGCGTTGCGGAGGAGTCATACGGTCTGCCCGTTCCGCCGGGGCGGACTGGTGAGATGGGCGCCGATACGCACGACGAGGTCGCGCATCATCTCGCTCATCCGGCCCGGTTCGCAGGTCACGTCGGCGAGCACGGCGAGGTAGGCGTTGGCACCGGCGGACATGAGGTAGAAGTAACCTCTGTCGATCTCGATCAGGACGAGGTTCATGTCGCCGTTGCTGATGGGGAGTTCCTGGGCGACGGCGCCGGCCAGGCTCTGCACGCCGGCGCAGGCCGCGGCGAGCCGGTCGGCGGCGTCCGGGTCGCCGCCGTGCCGGGCGATGCGCAGGCCGTCGGCGGAGAGCACGACGATCATCTCGACGCCCGGTACGCCGTCGGCGAGTTGCTTGAGCATCCAGTCGAAGTTGCCTCGCTGCTGGATCACTTGAGGTCCCCCTCGTCGTCGGCCTCGGTGCCGGCCGGATCATTGATCAGATGCAGGTACTTGGTGGGGTTCCGGGTGAAGTCGGTGGGGTGGACACCCGGGTTGTTCTTCTTGAGCCCCTCCCAGAACGCCTCGACCCACAGGCCCGGCTCGCGGCGCTCCGGCTCCGGCTGCGCGGGCTCGGGTTCCTTGTGCTGCGACCAGATGGTCGGGTTGCCCTCGCGTTCGGCGCGGTCGATGGCGGCCTGTTCGGCGAGCCGCCGGCTGAGCGGGGTCTTCATCCGGCTGCGGCGCTGCGGCAGCCCGCCCGCCGTCCATTCGGTGACCTCGGGGACGTCGTCCTCCATGGAGATCCCGGCGGGGATGCGGGGGCTGGTGGGCCGGCGCTTCTTGGGCGGGCGCTTGGGGCCTTCGAGGGCGCCGAGTTCAGGCTTGGGGATGCCGGTGGCGCCGATGCCGTGGGCGATGCCGGGGGCGGGGTCGGTGGTCATCATGTCGCTGGGCACGATGAGGACGGCCCGGACGCCGCCGTACGCGGAGGCGCGCAGCGAGACGTCCATGTTGTACGTCCTGCACAGGCGGCCCACGACCGAGAGACCGACCCGCGGGTTCTCGCTGAGGACCTGGATGTCCTTGCCCTGCTTGGCCTTCTCCAGCAGGCCCTCCAGACGGTCGCGGGCCTCCTCGTTGAGGATGACGCCGGCGTCCTCGATCTCGATGCACACCCCGGACTGCACCTCGACGGCGGTGACGTGCACCTTGGTGGAGGGCGGCGAGTAGCGGGTGGCGTTGTCGAGGAGTTCGGCGGCCGCGTGGATGACCGGCTCGACGGAGGTGCCCTTGATGTTGACCTGGCAGATGGAGTGCAGCTCGATGCGCCGGTACTCCAGGATCCGGGACATGGCGCCGCGCAGCACGCTGTAGAGGGCGACCGGGTTGGGCCACTGGCGGCCCGGCCGGCCGCCGCCGAGCACGGAGACCGAGTCGGCGAGGCGTCCGATCAGCGCGGTGCCGTGGTCGATGCGCAGCAGGTCGTCGAAGACCTCGGGGTTGCGGCCGTGGTCCTCCTCCATCTCCCGCAGTTCGTGGGCCTGCTGGTGGACGATGGCCTGGACGCGACGGGCGATGCTGACGAACGAGCGCTCCAGTGAGTCGCGCTGGAGGTCCTCCTCGTCGACGATGTCGAGCATGATGCGGATCAGCCGGCGCTGCGACTCGGGCGCGTGCCGCATCCGCGGGTCGACCTCGAAGACCTGGCGGACCACCTCTTTGGGTGACTCACCGGCCTTCAGCCGGTAGAGCGCGGTCGGGAAGACCTCCTGGCCGAGGCGGTCGATCTCCTCGTCGCTGGTGGCGAGGCGCTGTTCCAGATACGCACGGTGACGGGCGTGCTCGGCCCGGGCGTCCCGCAGCCCACGGCCGCGGCGCACCGCTTCCGCCGCCGTCGCGAGCACCAGCAGCGTGCCGACGGTCCCGCACACGCCGACGGCGGTCCGGGCGGGCCCCGCCACCAGGACGACGGCGGCGGCGGTGACCGCGGCCATCAGTATGGCGGGCAGCAACAGCACGCGCGCCAGGGAAAGTTCACGGCCATCGGGAGGCGATTGCACACTCACCATGTATGCCTTCTGAGACGAATCGGCTGGGTGTCGGAGGAGTCCGTGGGGGGAAGGTTCATGGAGCAGTCCGGATCTTCCGTATGTTTGGGAACAAGCGCACGAATTCATCCCAACTCGGTGCGCCGCGGGCGAGCTTAGTCCGACCGGATCAACGCCGTGTCATATTCGGCAAGCGCCTGAAAACGCCCAAAGGAGTGGAGTACCCTCGATCGTTTTGCACACAGAGCACTTGTTCGCACACGTTCCGTGATGTCGTACGGGCATGCGAAAGTGACTCACCGTGATGGGTGAAACGGCGTTCCCGGGCGAACCCTCCGCCGGGTTCAGACCCCGACGATCCGCAGCGCGGCCTCGGCCGTGGCGCGGGCGAACTCGCGGGCGGGGCGCTCCGGTTCGGAGCGGTGGACCAGGATGACGCCCTCGATCAACCCGAAGACGAGATCGGTGCGCAGCTCCAGCTCCCCCTTGGCCAGCCCTCCGCCGACCGCTGTGGCGGCGATCAACTGCCGGTAGGCGTCCTTGAGTTCGGCCCGCACGGCATGGAAGCCGGCGAACCGCTCGGCCCGCACCTCGGGCAGCAGGTAGAGCACGCCGAGGTTGTGCGGCCCGGCGCACAGCAGCTCCACGTCGGCCCGGCACAGCACCCGCAGCCGCTCCTCGGCCGGGGTCACGTCGTCCGCGAGCAGCTCGCGCGCACAGGCCAGGGAGGGTGTGACGGTGGACTCAAGGAGCTCGGCGAGCAAGTCCTCCTTACCGGAGACGTAGTGGTACATCGACGCCTGCCGCATGCCCGCCCGCTCGGCGACGGCCCGGGTGGTGGTGGCCGCGTAGCCGCGGGTGGTGAACAACTCGGCGGCGGCCGTCAGCAGTTCGGCCCGCGGCTCAAGCCCGCTGTCCGGCCGCTGCGCGGCCCGCGGCCGGCCGACCCGGCGGCCACTGCTCGTCCCCATGCGTTCGATCCTCGCACACGACGTCGCAGGGCGATCACGCCGACGCCCCGCCCGCCGGGCCGCCGGCCCCCGGTGAGCCCTCGGTAACCGGGCCGGAACACCGCGGCAACGCCGTCGACCCGGCCCGCCCCTAATTTCTGTCGGGCGACAGAAATCTCCCCCGCGTCGCGCCGGACTCGCACCCGAGTCCCAGCCGAGTCCAGGAAGCCGGAGGTCAGCGATGGCGACAGCGACCACGTACGGAGCCCGGGCACACGCCCGCGCCCAGGAGGGCACCCGCGCCGAGGCCATGCCCGTCGTGCCGGCGGCCGACTGGCCGGACCCGCCCTGCGAGGCGGGCCACCTGGTGTGGGCCGAGACGGTGGCCGGCGGCAACTACGCGCACCGCGTCCTGGCCCGCGGCACCGAACTGCGCCTGACCGACCTGCGCGGCGACGCCTGCGCCCACCTCCTGCTGTACGCCGACGGCCGCCCCTGGGAGCGGCTGAACGTCGCCGACACGGTCAAGGTCCAGTGGAACGCCTACCTCGGCGAGGGCGTGCTGCTCCTCTCCGACCAGGGCCGGGTGCTGGCCTCGGTCGTCGCCGACACCTCCGGCCGGCACGACGCGCTGTGCGGCACCTCGACCCTGGTCCGCAACACCGACCGCTACGGCGACGGCACCCCGCAGTCGCCCTCCCCCGCCGGCCGCGAGCTGTTCAAGCTGGCGGCGGCGAAGAACGGCCTGGAACCGCGCGACCTGCCGCCGTCCCTGTCGTTCTTCCAGGGCGTGGAGGTGCGCGACGACGGCACGCTGGACTTCACCGGTTCGGCCGGCCCCGGTGGCAGCGTCACGCTCCGCGCCGAGCAGGACCTGACCGTGCTGATCGCCAACGTCCCGCACCCGGCCGACCCGCGCCCCGACTACGTCAGCACCCCCCTGGAGGTGCTGGCCTGGCGCGCCGCCCCCACCCCGCCCGGTGACCCGCTCTGGGACGCCACGCCCGAAGGCCGCCGCGCCTTCCTCAACACCGCCGGATTCCTCGCCGCGAGGGGGCTCGCATGAGCACGAGCACGACCACGAGCACGAGCACGAGCACGCAGACCGTCGTCGTCCCGGCCCGTGCCGCCTGGTCCGCCGTGATCCGCGCGGGCGACACCCTCACCATCACCGACCTGCACGGCAACCAGGCCGTCGACTTCCTCGTCTACGACGCCCACGACACCGCCGTCCGCTACAGCGCGCCCGACACCGTCCACGCCCAGGGCGGCATCTTCCTCACCACCGGCAGCGTGCTCCTCTCCAACGAGCACACCGCGCTGATGACCGTGACCGAGGACGAGGTCGGCCGCCACGACACGGTCGGCGGCGCCTGCTCCAAGGAGTCCAACACCCTGCGCTACGGCCACCACACCTGGTCCCAGCACGCCTGCGTGGACAACTTCCTCGCGGAGGGCGCCCGGCACGGCCTCGGCAAGCGCGACCTGGTCTCCAACATCAACTGGTACATGAACGTGCCCGTCGAGAAGGACGGCACCCTCGGCATCGTCGACGGTCTCTCGGCCCCGGGCCGGAAGCTGGCCCTGCGCGCCGAACGCGATGTCCTCGTCCTGGTCTCCAACTGCCCCCAGATCAACAACCCCTGCAACGGCTTCGACCCGACGGCCGTGCGGATGACGATCACCGGAGCCGCGGGATGACCTTCGACACCCTGCTGATCGCCAACCGCGGCGAGATAGCCGTCCGCATCATCCGCACCGCCCGCGAACTGGGCCTGCGCACGGTCGCCGTCTACTCCGACCCCGACCGCTCGGCCCCGCACGTACGCCTCGCCGACGAGGCGGTCCGCCTCGGCCCGGCCCCCGCGAAGGAGTCGTACCTCGACGCCGACCTGGTCCTGAAGGCCGCCAAGGACACCGGCGCGGGCGCGATCCACCCCGGCTACGGCTTCCTCTCCGAGGACGCCGGCTTCGCCCGGCGCTGCGAGGAGGCCGGGATCGTCTTCGTCGGCCCGGCCCCGGAGCAACTGGAGCTGTTCGGCGCCAAGCACACCGCACGGGCGGCGGCCGAGGCGGCCGGGGTGCCGCTGGCACCGGGCACCGGCCTGCTGGCGGATCTGCCCGAAGCCCTCCGCGCGGCATCCGCCATCGGCTATCCCGTCATGCTCAAGGCGACCGGCGGCGGTGGCGGCATCGGCATGTCGGCATGTCGGTCGGACGACGAGCTCGCCGAGGCCTGGGAGCGCGTGCAGCGGGTCGCCGCCGCCTCCTTCTCCTTGGCCGGGGTCTTCCTGGAGCGCCTGGTCGAGCACGCCCGCCATGTCGAGGTCCAGGTCTTCGGCGACGGCGCGGGCCGGGTCGTCACCTTCGGCGACCGGGACTGCTCCCTCCAGCGCCGCAACCAGAAGGTGGTCGAGGAGGCCCCGGCCCCCGGCCTGCCCCCGCATGTGCGCGCCGGACTCGCCACCGCCGCCCGCGATCTGTGCGCCTCGGTCGGCTACCGCTCCGCGGGCACCGTCGAGTTCGTGTACGACGCGGCCCGCGAGGAGGCCTACTTCCTGGAGGTCAACACCCGCCTCCAGGTGGAGCATCCGGTCACCGAGGAGATCTACGGCGTCGACCTGGTCGCCTGGATGCTGCGCCTCGCCCAGGGCGAGACCGGCGTCGTCCGCGACCCGGGCGCACCGCGCGGCCACGCCGTCGAGGCCCGCGTCTACGCCGAGGACCCGTCCCGCGAACACCGGCCGAGTGCGGGCCTGTTGACCCGGGTGGAGTTCCCGGAGGGCGTACGCGTCGACGGCTGGGTGGAGACCGGCACCGAGGTGACCACGTCGTACGACCCGATGCTCGCGAAGGTGATCGCGTACGGCCCCGACCGCGCCCAGGCGCTGCGCCGGCTGGACGAGGCACTGGCCGGCAGCCGCGTCGACGGCATCGAGACCAACCTCGGCCTGGTGCGCGCGGCCCTCGCCGACCCCGCGTTCCGCGCCGCCGCGCACTCCACGGCGACCCTCGCCACGGTCGCCGACCCCACCCCCCGGATCGAGGTCACCGCCGCCGGCACGCTGACCACGGTGCAGGACTGGCCGGGCCGCACCGGCTACTGGCAGGTCGGCGTCCCCCCGAGCGGCCCGATGGACGACCGCTCCTTCCGTCTCGGCAACCGCGCCCTGGGCAACCCGGAGAGCGCGCCCGGCCTCGAATGCACCCTCCAGGGCCCCTCCCTGCGCTTCACCCACCCCACCACCGTCTGCGTGACCGGCGCCCCCGCCCCCGTGACGGTCGACGGCACCCCGGTCGCCCAGTGGGAGCCGGTGACGGTCCCGGCCGGCGGCCTGCTGGAGATCGGCGCCCCCACCGGACCCGGCCTGCGCACCTACGTCCTGTTCGCCGGCGGCGGCCTGGACGTCCCCGCCTTCCTCGGCAGCGCGAGCACCTTCACCCTGGGCCGGTTCGGCGGCCACGGCGGCCGGACCCTGCGCACCGGTGACGTCCTGCACGGCGGAGCGGTGACGGACGGCGAGCCGGTCGCCGACCGCCCGCACTTCCCCACCGTCTGGCACCTCGCGGCCGTCGAAGGCCCGCATGCCGCCCCGGAGTTCTTCACCGAGGACGACATCCGCGACTTCTACGCGGCCGAGTGGAAGGTGCACTTCAACTCGGCGCGCACCGGCGTCCGCCTGGTCGGCCCCAAGCCGCGCTGGGCGCGCACCGACGGCGGTGAGGCCGGCCTGCACCCCTCCAACATCCACGACACCCCGTACTCGGTCGGCGCCGTCGACTACACCGGCGACATGCCGGTCCTGCTCGGCCCCGACGGCCCCTCCCTGGGCGGGTTCGTGTGCCCGGCGACCGTGCTGAGCGGCGAACGCTGGAAGCTCGGCCAGCTCCGGCCCGGCGACACGGTCCGCTTCACCCCGGTCGACGTGACGGGCGCGCCGCGCCCGGAGATCGTCGACGGCGGCGTCCTCGCCCGGGACGGTGACGTGACCTACCGGCGCAGCGGCGACGACAACCTGCTGGTCGAGTTCGGCCCCATGCAGCTGGACCTCGCCCTGCGGATGCGTGTCCACGCCCTGATGGAGGCGGTGACGGCGGCGGACCTGCCCGGGGTCACCGACCTCACTCCGGGCATCCGCTCGCTCCAGATCCGGACCGACCCGAGCGTCCTCTCCCAGGCCGGACTCCTGCGCGCGGTGGGGGAGATCGTCCTCGGACTGCCGCCCACCGACGAACTGGTGGTCCCCTCCCGTACGGTCCACCTCCCCCTGTCCTGGGACGACCCGGCGACCCGTGAGGCGATCGCCCGCTACATGGCGGGCGTCCGCGACGACGCGCCCTGGTGCCCGTGGAACATCGAGTTCATCCGCCGGATCAACGGCCTGGACGCGGTCGACGACGTCCACCGCACCGTCTTCGACGCGGAGTACCTGGTCCTGGGCCTCGGTGACGTGTACCTGGGCGCCCCGGTCGCCACCCCCCTCGACCCGCGCCACCGCCTGGTCACGACGAAGTACAACCCGGCCCGCACCTGGACCGCCGAGAACTCCGTGGGCATCGGCGGCGCCTACCTCTGCGTCTACGGCATGGAGGGCCCCGGCGGCTACCAGTTCGTGGGCCGTACCACCCAGGTGTGGTCGGGCTGGCAGCAGCGCGGCGCCTTCGAGCCGGGCTCGCCCTGGCTGCTGCGCTTCTTCGACCGCATCAAGTGGTATCCGGTCTCCGCCGGGGAACTCCTCGACCTGCGCGCCGACATCACCTCCGGCCGCTTCGTCCCGCGTATCGAGGAGGGCACCTTCTCGCTCGCCGCGTATCAGGCGTTTCTCGCCGAACACGCCGATTCCATAGCGGAGTTCAGGGAACGGCAGCAGGCGGCTTTCGGCGCGGAGCGGGACGCGTGGGAAGCGGCGGGCGAGTTCGCGAGGGCGGAGGCCTCGGCCGCACCGGCCGCCGCCCCGGCCGAGGTGTCGATCCCGCCGGGCGGCCGCCTGGTGGAGGCCGAGTTCGCGGCCTCGGTATGGCAGTTGAACGTCGCGCCGGGCGACGAGGTGACGGCCGGCCAGCCGCTCCTCGCCCTGGAGGCGATGAAGATGGAGTCCAGGGTGCACGCGCCGATGCCCGGTGTGGTGACGGAGATCCTGGCCCGGCCCGGCGACCAGGTGGAGGCGGGGACGGCACTGCTCGTCCTGGCGCCGGCCGCGAACTGAGCGACAGGAGCAAGAGGATGTCCAGCACCGTCTCCCGTGTCCGTGCCGCCTACGCGCGCATCGAAGCGGTCGACCGCCCCGAGATCTGGATCGACCTGCGCCCGCCGGCGGAGGCGGAGGCGGAGGCCCGCGCGATCGACGAGCGGGTGGCCGCGGGGGAACACCTCCCCCTCGCGGGCCGGCTGTTCGCCGCCAAGGGCAACATCGACGTGCACGGCCTGCCCACGACGGCGGGCTGCCCGGCCTACGCGTACGAACCGCGGGCCGACGCTCCCGCGGTGGCCCGCCTGCGCGCGGCCGGCGCGGTCGCCCTCGGCACCACCAACCTCGACCAGTTCGCGACCGGCCTGGTCGGCACCCGGTCCCCGCACGGCGCGGTCCGCAACGCGATCGACCCCACCCGGATCAGCGGCGGCTCCAGCTCCGGCTCGGCCGTCGCCGTGGCCCTCGGCATCGTCGACCTCGCCCTCGGCACCGACACGGCCGGCTCCGGCCGGATCCCGGCGGCCTTCAACGGCATCGTCGGCCTGAAGCCGACCCGTGGCCTGGTGCCGACGGCGGGGGTGGTGCCGGCCTGCGCGTCCATCGACTGCGTGACCGTGTTCGCCCGCACCCTCCCGGAGGCGGAGCAGGCACTGTCGTACCTGGCGGCCCCGCCGGACCGGCCCCTGCCGCCCCTCCCCCAGCGGGCCCCGGGCCCCTGGCGCATCGCCGTCCCGCCGCTCGACCAGCTCGGCGAGCTGGACGAGGGCTGGGCGCAGGCCTATCAGGAGACGGTGGGCCGGCTGGCCGCCGCCGGTGCCTCGATCCGCCCGCTCGACCTCACCCCCTTCACGGAGGCGGCCGCGATGCTCTACGAGGGCGGGTTCGTGGCCGAGCGCTACACGGCGGTGGGCGCGTTCATCGACAAGCTGGTCTCGTCCGGCGGCGAGGGCCTCGACCCCACGGTCGCCGGCATCATCACCCGGGCCCGGGACGTCCCGGCCCACCGGCTCTTCGCCGACCAGGAGCGGCTGACGGCACTGCGCACCCGCGCCCTGGCCGAACTCGCCGACGCCGACGCCCTGCTGCTCCCCACGGCTCCGGGCCACCCCACCCTCGCCGAGGTGGCGGCCGACCCGCTGGGCGCCAACGCCCGCCTGGGCCGCTTCACCAACTCCACGAACCTCTTCGACCTGGCGGCGGTGGCGGTACCGGCGGGCGAGGTGCGCGGGCTGCCGTTCGGCGTGATGCTGATCGGCCCGGCGTTCACCGACGGCCGTCTGGCCACGATCGCCCGCGCCCTGGAACCCCGGGTGCGCCTGGCGGTGGTCGGCGCCCACCTGACCGGCCAGCCGCTCAACGCCCAGCTCCTGGCGCTGGGGGCGGTACTGGACCGGACGACGACGACGGCCCCGGCGTACCGCCTGCACGCGCTGTGGACGACTCCGCCCAAGCCGGGCCTGGTGCACGTGGGCGAGGGCGGGGCGGCGATCGAGACGGAGGTGTGGAGCCTGCCGGCCGAGGGCCTGGGCCGGCTGCTGGCCGCGCTCCCCCGCCCCATGGCCCTGGGCAGCGTGGCGCTGGCCGACGGCACCGGCGTCCCCGGCTTCCTGTGCGAGCCGGGCGCGTTGGCGGACGCCGAGGACATCACGCGGCACGGCGGCTGGCGGGCCTACCTGGCGGAGCGCCACCCGGCCGAGCACTGACCGCCGCGCCGGACCGCCGAAAGCCCCGGAACACGCGGAAGACCCGGAAAACCAGTGGAGCGGCGCCGCTGTGCGCCGCTACCGTCCTGCCGGACCCAGTCGTCTGACCAAGGACGTGCCTTGTACACCCTGTGAGACCTCCCGAGA
The DNA here is from genome assembly GCF_014645815.1 of Streptomyces fuscichromogenes. Lineage (GTDB taxonomy): Bacteria > Actinomycetota > Actinomycetes > Streptomycetales > Streptomycetaceae > Streptomyces > Streptomyces fuscichromogenes. The sequence goes on from NZ_BMML01000010.1 coordinate 222,983, forward strand.
GCTGATCGGTCGCGCGTCGCGCCTGTGCTGTGCGCCGTGCCTCTTCTTGCTGCGGATTTCTCACTGGAACCGGTGTACTTCTGTGCTCACCAACTGGGTGGTCATGCCCACCTGCCTGCCGCTTGTCCGCCGCCGCTGCCACACGTGCGCGTCGGAACGCTTCCGGGCGAGCGGCAGGTTCCGCGTCAACGCCCACCACAAGCTCATCGACGCCTGGCTGCTCGTGCTCTGCACCGGGTGCGGGGAGACGGCGAAGCTGACGCTCCTGGAGCGGACGAACGTGCGCTCCGTACGGCCCGAGCTGCTGGCACGCCTGCACGACAACGACCCCGCCCTGACCGCCGAGCTGCTGCGGGATCCGGTCGTGGGGCACCGCAACCGCATCGCCCTCGACTGGGGCGGCGCCTGGCGTCTCGACACCGGCGGACCGGTGGATCCGGACCGCGAGGTGATCGACGTCTCGGTCCGCTTCGCGGCGCGGATCCCGGTCCGGCCGGTGCGGCTGATCGCCGAAGGCTGCGGTCTGCCGCGGGCCGAGGTCGAGCGGCTGGTCGCGGAGGGGAAGCTCGTGTCGGCGGTCCGGCTGAACGGCAGACTCTCCGACGACTTCACCTTCACGCTCAAACGCTGAGCCCGTACCGAGAGCAGGGGGCCGGTCCGGCGGATCCGCCGGACCGGCCCCTCATCCGCTCGCGCCCGTCGCTCACCCCACGGACGAGTAGGCCACGACTCCCCGCAGCACCAGGTCGACCGCCTTGCGCGCGTTCTTCGCCACGTCCGACCCCGCCACCGGGGCCGCGGCCGAGATCTGTCCCAGCACGTCGATGACCTGCTTGCACCACCGGACGAAGTCCCCGGCGGGCATCTCCGCCTCCCGCAGCACCTCGTCCAGCCCCATCCCCGAGGCCCACATGTACGCGGGCCAGGCGAAACCGAGGTCCGGCTCCCGCTGCCCGACCCCCTCGGTCTGGGTGATCCGGAAGTCCTCCTCAAGGGCGTCCAGGCGCCCCCAGATCCGCACCATCTCGCCGAGCGCGGCCCTGGCCTTCCCAGAAGGCAGCTTCGGTGCCATCGCGTCGTCGCCGACCCGGGCCTCGTACACCAGCGCCGAGACGCACGCGGCGAGTTCGGCGGGGCCGAGCCCCTCCCAGACACCCGCGCGCAGGCACTCGCTGGCGAGCAGATCGAGTTCGCCGTACAGCCGCGCCAGCCGCTTGCCGTGTTCGGTGACCTCGTCGCCGCGCAGGTAGTCCAGCTCGGTCAGCAGCGCCACGATCCGGTCGAAGGTCCGGGCGATGGTGTTGGTCCGCCCCTCGATCCGCCGCTCCAGCTGTGAGGTGTCCCGGATCAGCCGGTGGTAGCGCTCGGCCCAGCGGGCGTGGTCCTCACGGTCGTTGCAACCGTGGCAGGGGTGCGCCCGGATCGCGGTGCGCAGCCGCGCGATCTCGCGGTCGTCGGCCGCCTGCGCCCGCTTCTTGCGGGCCCGCTCCGGCGGAATGTGCCCGGCCTTGGTCCGCAGCGCGGAGGCGAGGTCCCGACGGGACTGCGGGGAGCGGGGGTTGAAGGACTTGGGGATCCGCATCCGCTCCAGCGCCTCGACCGGCACCGGGAAGTCGATGGAGGCGAGCCGCTTGACCTGCCGCTCGGCCGTCAGCACCAACGGCCTCGGTCCGTCGTGCTGTTCGAAGCCGCGGTGGCCGTTGGACCGCCCGGCGGGCAGCCCGGGGTCCAGCACCAGCGCAAGCCCGGCGTACTTGCCGGTCGGCACATGGATGACGTCGCCCGGCTTGAGCTTCTCCAGGGCCACGGCGGCCTCGGCGCGCCGCTGGGACACGCCCTGCCGGGCCAGTTCGGTCTCCCGGTCCTTCAACTCCCGCCGCAGCCCCGCGTACTCCTCGAAGTCGCCGAGGTGGCAGGTCATGGACTCCTTGTAGCCGGCGAGCCCTTCCTCGTTGCGCTGCACCTGACGGGAGATCCCGACGACCGACTTGTCGGCCTGGAACTGCGCGAACGACGTCTCCAGCAGCTCCCGCGAGCGGTGCCGCCCGAACTGGTCGACCAGGTTGACCGCCATGTTGTACGACGGCTTGAAACTGGACCGCAGCGGATACGTACGGGTGCCGGCCAGCCCGGCCAGGTGCTCGGGGCTCATGCCGCGCTGCCAGAGCACCACCGCGTGGCCCTCGACGTCGATGCCGCGCCGTCCCGCACGGCCCGTCAGCTGGGTGTACTCGCCCGGGGTGATGTCGGCGTGCTGCTCGCCGTTCCACTTGACGAGCTTCTCCAGCACGACCGAGCGGGCGGGCATGTTGATGCCGAGCGCGAGGGTCTCGGTGGCGAACACGGCCTTCACCAGCCCGCGTACGAACAGCTCCTCGACGACCTCCTTGAAGGTCGGGAGCATGCCGGCGTGATGGGCGGCGATGCCGCGCTCCAGACCTTCCAGCCACTCGTAGTAGCCGAGGACGTGGAGGTCCTCCGACGGGATCGACGAGGTGCGCTCCTCGACGAGCGCGCGCACCCTGTCCCGCGCCTCGTCGTCGTTGAGCCTCAGTCCCGCGTACAGGCACTGCTGGACGGCGGCTTCGCAGGCGGCGCGGCTGAAGATGAAGGTGATGGCGGGCAGCAGGCCCTCGGCGTCGAGCCGTTCGATCACCTCGGGGCGGCCCGGTGTCCAGGCCCGGGACCGCTGCCTGCGCTCCCGCTCCCGGTCGGCCTCGCGCATGGCGCGGCCGCGTCTGCGGTCCTGGAACGACGGTCTGGTGGCCTCCGTCCGGGCCAGCCGGGCGAGGTCGGGGTTGACGGCCTTCTTGTGGCCCTCGCCCTCCTCGAACAGGTCATACATCCGGCGTCCGGCGAGCACGTGCTGGAACAGCGGGACGGGCCGGTGCTCGGAGACGATGACCTCGGTGTCGCCGCGGACCGTGTCGAGCCAGTCGCCGAACTCCTCGGCGTTGGAGACGGTGGCCGACAGGGAGACCAGGGTCACGGACTCCGGGAGGTGGATGATCACCTCTTCCCAGACGGCGCCGCGGAAGCGGTCGGAGAGGTAGTGGACCTCGTCCATGACCACGTAGCCGAGACCGATGAGGGTCTGGGAGCCCGCGTACAGCATGTTCCGCAGGACCTCGGTGGTCATGACGACCACGGCGGCGTCCGGGTTGATGCTGTTGTCACCGGTGAGCAGGCCGACCATGCCGTCGCCGTAGCGGCGGCAGAGGTCGGCGTACTTCTGGTTCGACAGCGCCTTGATGGGTGTCGTGTAGAAGCACTTCTTGCCCTGCCGGAGGGCGAGGTGGACGGCGAACTCGCCCACGATCGTCTTGCCGGAGCCGGTGGGGGCGGCGACCAGAACGCCCTTTCCGGCTTCGAGCGCCTGGCAGGCCTCGATCTGGAAGGGGTCGAGGCCGAAGTCGTACATCTCGCGGAAAGACGCGAGCGCGGTGGCCTGCTCGGCGGCCCGCCTGCGGGCCGCCGCATACCGCTCGGCCGGTGAGAGGTCCTCTGTCATCGTGCTTTCGAGCGTACCGGTCCCCACTGACAACAGGACGATCATTATCCGGAACATGGGACGACGGACGACGAAGAGGTGCCCGCGTCGTGGGACGCGGGCACCTCCTCGTGACGGTGGCCGTCCGGTCAGGTCACGTCGTCGTAGCCGTTGACCCGGTCCGGGCCCTCGGGCAGCGCGCGGCTGGCGGAGACGGTCTCGATCTCGCCGATGTCCTCGGGGGTCAGGTCGAGGTCGGAGGCCTCGTCGTCGTCGAGGCCGTCCTCGTCGCGGCGACGCTTGCGCCGGTCGTTGAGGAGGGAGAACGCGACCGCGCCGAAGTACAGCACCCAGATCGGTCCGGCGAGCGCCAGCATGGAGAGCGGGTCGGTGCTCGGGGTCGCCACGGCCGCGAAGACCGTGATGCCGAGGATCATCGCCCGCCACCAGCCGAGCATGCGCTTACCGGTGATGATCCCGGTGAGGTTGAGCATCACCAGCAGCAGCGGCAGCTCGAAGGAGAGCCCGAAGACGATCACCATGCGGGTGACCAGCTGGAGCAGGTCGTCCAGGGGCAGCAGGTTGGCGATGCTCCCGCTGGGAGTGAAGTCGATCAGCACCTTGGCGGTGGTGGGCAGCACCGCGTACGCGAAGTAGGCACCGGCGAGGAACAGCGGGGCGCCGGTGAAGACGAACGCGTAGGCGTACTTCTTCTCGTTCCTGTGCAGACCCGGGGCGACGAAGGCCCACAGCTGGTAGAGCCAGATCGGAGAGGCGAAGACCACACCGGCCGTCAGGGAGACCTGGAGGGCGAGTGTGAAGGGCGCGAGCAGGCCGTCGATGGTGATCGTGGCGCACTTCTCGCTGCCACCCGCGCTGTTGATCTCCGAGAAGGTCTGATGGCAACCGATCGAGTCGAGGATCGGTTTGGTCAGGAAGTTGATGATGTCGTTGTAGAAGAAGGCGGCGACGACCGTCACGATGACGATGGCCAGCATGGCCTTCGCGAGCCGGTTGCGGAGCTCACGAAGGTGATCCGCGAGAGGCATCCGCCCCTCGGGATCCTTCTCCTCTTTGCGGGCGGACTTGGGCAACCCACATCCTCATCTCGTGCGGCAGGCCGGGGGCTACCGGCCCTGCGTCAGCGCTGGGTGGTGTCCGACGGCTCGTTGACCGGGCGGGAGCTGGTCACGTCACCGGGGGCAGCCTGGATGGTGCGCTGGGCCTGGGACTGCTCGCCGGAAGCGGGCGCCTGGGCGGAGGTGGTGCTGTTTCCCTCTTCCTTCATCGCCTTGGCCTCGCTCTTGAGGATGCGCGCGGACTTGCCGAGCGAGCGGGCCATGTCCGGAAGCTTCTTCGCGCCGAACAGCAGGATGACGACGACAAGGATGAGAATGATCTCGGGGGCTCCGAGCCTTCCGAACATAAGTCTTTACCTTCTCACCGAGGCGGCTGGGTTGGGATGCTGTCCGATCCGCCGGACAGGTGTCCGAGTGATCGTGCTGTCAGCGATCGTAACGCTCAGGGGTAAACGAGAGGCAATCCCCGTGCGTACTCCCGGTCCGCGGTACGGGCCTCGTTCTCCGTGCCGCGTGCAGCAGCGTACCCGCCCCTGCGGGCGCCGTGACAGGGCGAAGTGACGCAAACCGCTTGTGGCCCACTACTCACATCGCTTCCACAGCGGGGGTCACAGGGTGTCGACAGTACGGGCGGTACTGACAGCCGCCCGCTCCAGGTCCTCCGCGGCCCGGTTGATCCGCCGTGCCGAGTCCGCGACCTGCGCTCCCAGCCGACGGGCCTCCAGGAAGACCCGGACGGCGAGCACGCCGAGCACGGCGAGACCCACGAAACCCACAGCTACCGCGACCATCGCCCAGAACATGGCGCCGAGCCTAGACGGTGGGGTTCAGCCGCAGTGTCCTGACCCCGCCGCCGGTGAGCAGTTCGACGATCCGCTCGCCGGCGGGCTTGCGGACGGCGGCCCCGCAGTCCGGGCAGGTGAAGGAGTAGAACGTCGTCTTGCTGGTGGCTCCGATGGCCAGCCGCAGCGCACTCGCCTTGAGCTCGAAACTGCCGTGGCAGTTCGGGCAGCCGGCTCGGAAGACCACGGGGACCACGCGTCTCATCCCGGCGAAGGCGGCCGCGACCGTCATCTCCCGCGCGGCCGCGCCGCCGGAACCCGAAGACTCGCCCAGAACCCCAGAAGACTCGTTCAAAGCCGCTGCCCTTCCACATCGCCGTGCCCAACCTGGTCGTACGCCGCCAGTGCCTCGCGGGCCGCCCGGCGGGCGCTGTCGGCCAGCTCGGGCGGTGACACGATCCGGCCGTCGCCGCCGAGCCTGAGCGCCAGCCGGCGCAGGGAGGCCGGATCGGGGGTGCGCAGGGTAATACGCAGTCCGCCGTCGGGAAGCTCATCCGCGCTGTCGTGCGGGTAGTACTCGGCGACCCAGCGGCCGGCCGGGCCGACCTCGACGACCACCTCGGGGTCCTCGGCGGCCGGCTGCACCAGGGCCTCGGACAGGTCGCGCAGCTCGATCTCGGGGGGCGCGGACGGCTCGTCGAGGATCTTGATCTCGGCGACCCGGTCGAGCCGGAAGGTGCGCCGGGCCTCGGAGCGGCGGCACCAGGCCTCGACGTAGGTGTGGCCGACGCTGACCAGGCGGATGGGGTCGATCTCGCGCTCGGTGAGCTCGTCGCGGGCCGGTGAGTAGTAGCGGATCCAGAGCCGGCGGCGCTCGGCGATCGCCCGGTCCACGTCGGCGAAGACGCCGCCCTCGGACTCGAAGGTCACCGAGAGCCGGGCACTGGCGTCGCCCGCCTCGCCGGCCGCGGTCTCCACCTTGGCGGTGGCGCGCAGCAGCGCCTGCCGGTCGCCCTCGCGCAGGCCGGGCAGGGTGGCCACCGCGCGGGCGGCGACCAGGAGCGCGGTCGCCTCGTCGGCGGCGAGCCGGAGCGGTTCGGCGGCCTCCTCGCCGAGCGCGGCCGCGTTGTGCCACCAGATCCGCTCGCCGTCGGTGTCGATGTCCAGCAGATCGCCGCCCCGGAAGCTGGTGCCGCACATGGGCAGCACGTCGAGGTCGGAGACCAGCTCGTCCTCGGTGATCCCGAAGGCGCGCGCCACGTCCGCGATCCGGGCGCCGGGGCGCTCGCGCAGATAGGTCACCAGGGAGAGCATCCGCCGGGTCTGGTCGATGGCGTTCACGGGCCTGACCGGTTTGCCTGCCACTGCCTTGCTCAGCTCCCCCTCAGCCCTTGGCCACGGCACGCAGCCGGTCCACCACGTCGGCCCGCAGCTCGGCCGGCTCCAGCACCACCGCGTCCGGCCCGAACTCCACCAGCCAGGCGTCCAGCCCGTGCCCGTACGGAATCTCCAACTCGTCCCACCCGTCACCGAGTTCCCGCACCGCCGTGGCCTTCGCCCGCAGCGGGTACCCGGACCCCGAACGGAGCCGGATCAGCGCGGAGCGGTCGGCGATCTCGCCGGCCCAGCTCGCCACGGTCTCGCGGACGGTGACGACGTCCGGGACCGGCGCGGTGAAGGCGGTGCCCCGGGAGCGGACCTTGCCGGTGATCCGGGACAGCCGGAACACCCGCTCGGCGCCCCGGTCGCGGTCCCAGCCGGCCAGGTACCAGTGGCCGCGCCAGCACTCCAGGGCCCACGGCTCCACGTTCCGGGTCTCCGGGTGGGCGGCGGTGGCCTTGCGGTAGTCGAAGACGACCGGACGGCGGTCCCGGCAGGCCAGCATCAGCGGTTCGAAGGCGGCCTCGTGCACCGGGATCCGCGGCTCCAGGGCGCCATGGGCCTCGTAGGGGTCGACGTCCTCCGGGAGACCTGCCGCGCGCAGCTTCTGCAGGGCCCCGCTGGCGGCGCCGGCGAGCCGGGCCTGCTGCCAGACCTTGGCGGCGAGCCCGAGCGCCGCGGCCTCTTCGGCGTCCAGGGTGATGGGCGGCAGGCGGTTGCTGTCGCGGCGGGCGAGGTAGCCGACCTCGCCGTCCAGGTTCTCCACGGTCTCGATCACCAGTCCGAGTTCGCGGAGGTCGTCCTTGTCCCGCTCGAACATCCGGCTGAAGGAGTCGTCGTTCCCGGCTTCGAGGTAGGCCTCGATGGATTCACGCAGCTCACGCTTGCTGAGCGGCCGCCGCGTCCCCAGCAGGCACAGCGCCAGGTTCATCAGCCGCTCGGCCTTGGCAATGGCCATCGACGCCCTTCGCCTTCCCTATGGTGCTCCTGACCGATGACCGTACCGCTCCGGAGTGTCACGGCAAAAGCCAGTCCGAACAACGAGGACCGAAACGGACACGACACGACAAACGACGAGGGCCCGCGCACTCGGCACGGGCCCTCGTCCAGCCGGTTTCCGACCGGGTACGGATCAGACCGCGATCAGGTCCACGACGAAGATCAGCGTCTCGCCGGGCTTGATCGCCGGCGTCGGGCTCTGGTCGCCGTAGGCGAGGTGGGCCGGGATGGTCAGCCGGCGGCGGCCGCCGACCTTCATTCCCTGCACACCCTGGTCCCAGCCCTTGATGACCCGTCCGCCGCCCAGCGGGAACCGGAACGGCGCGCCGCGGTTCCAGCTGGCGTCGAACTCCTCGCCGGTGCTGAACGCGACACCCACGTAGTGCACGGTGACGGTCTGGCCGGCCTGGGCCACCTCGCCGTCACCCTCCCAGATGTCCTTGATCTCCAGGTCGGCCGGGGCCTCGCCCTCGGGGAAGTCGATCTCGGGCTTGTCGATGCTCACGTCTTGGGCTCCTGCTTGTGTACGACACGGAACCCGGACAGTCTTTCATCCCCGCCCCCGTGCCGCCCGCGCGACTACATCGCCGCGAGGATGTCCACGGTGAAGACCAGCGTCGAACCCTTCTTCACCACACCACCGCTCGGCGGGTTGTTCCCATAGGCCAGGTCCGGCGGGGTGACGACCATGATCCGGCTGCCCACCTTCTTGCCGGTGATCCCCTGCGCCAGCCCCTTGACGACCTCCTGCATCTGCGCGACCGAGAACTGCGCCAGCCGCCCGCTCTCGTAGGTCTGCTCGAAGACCTTGCCGCTGTCCCAGACCTCGCCCTTGAACTGGCACAGGACGGTCTGCGCCGACTGCACCTCGGCGCCGTCGCCCTCCAGCACGTAGTTCGACACCAGCTTCTTCGGCGGGTCGGCCTTGGGAATGTCGATCGACGGGGCCTTGCCGTCCGTGTTCGTGCCGATCCGGGGGAGCGCGGCGTCGCTCTGCGCGACCTCCTTGCCCGTGCTGGAGCTCTTCGAGTTGAACGAGTTCAGGATGTCCACGACGAACACCAGCGTGTCCGTGCCCTTGATGCCCGCCTGCGAGTTGCCCCCGCTGCCGTACCCCCAGGTCGGCGGCACGGCCATCAGCACCCGGCTGCCGACCTTCCGCCCGGCCAGCCCGTACCGCCAGCCGTCGATGATGCTGCCCGCGGCGAGCTGCATGAGCAGCGGCGTACGGTCGTAGGACTGGTCGAAGACCTTCGCCGTGGACCAGATCTGCCCCAGGTAGTTGGCCTGGATGAAGTCGTTCTCCGCGACCGACTTGCCGCTGCCCGCGATCACCGTCTTGACCGCCAGGTTCTTCGACGGGTCCCCGGTGCCCTTGGCGACCGTCGGCTTCTCGTCGAACTTCGTGCCCGCCGTGATCGCCGGCAGCGGCCCGTCCACGATCTTCGGCGGGGGCACCGAGGCGGAGGCCGACGGCGAGGCGCTCGCCTTGCCGGAGGAGGACGAGTTGTCGCCACACCCGGCGAGCGTGACCAGTCCCGCGGGAACAGCGGCGAGGAGAAGAGAGCGTCGGCGCACGGAAGAGCCTCGTAATCGGTCGATCTTGCGGATGGCGTGCGCGCAACTCTACGACGTGCGAAGGGCGCCGTACGGAAAACGTACGGCGCCCGTGTGGCGTTGTGTGGCGAACGCTCACATACCGGCGATGAGCTTCTCCACCCGGTCGTCGACGGAACGGAACGGGTCCTTGCACAACACCGTGCGCTGTGCCTGGTCGTTGAGCTTGAGATGCACCCAGTCGACCGTGAAGTCCCGCCGCTGTTCCTGGGCCCGCCGGATGAAGTCACCGCGCAACCGCGCCCGAGTCGTCTGCGGCGGCACCGACTTGCCCTCGAAGATCTTCAAGTCATTGCAGATCCGCGCGGCTTGACCCTTCTTCTCCAGCAGGTAATACAGACCCCGACGACGGTGGATGTCGTGATAAGCGAGGTCTATCTGCGCCACTCGCGGATGAGACATGGTCATGTTGTGCTTGGCCCGGTACCGCTCGATGAGCTGGTACTTCATCACCCAGTCGATCTCGGTGCCGATCCGGTCCAGGTCCTCGGCCTCGATCGCGTCCAGCGTCCGGCCCCACAGCTCCAGCACCTGCTCGACCGTGCCGGTGCGGATACCGCGGCGCTCGCAGAAGTCCACGGCCTTCTCGTAGTACTCCCGCTGCACCTCCAGCGCGGAGGCTTCCCGGCCGCTGGCCAGGCGCACCTTGCGCCGGCCCGTGATGTCGTGGCTGACCTCGCGGATCGCCCGGATCGGGTTCTCCAGGGTCAGGTCCCGCATCACCGTGCCCGCCTCGATCATGCGCAGCACCAGGTCGGTGGCGCCGACCTTGAGCAGCATGGTCGTCTCGGACATGTTCGAGTCGCCGACGATGACGTGCAGCCGGCGGTAGCGCTCGGCGTCCGCGTGCGGCTCGTCGCGCGTGTTGATGATGGGCCGGGAACGGGTCGTCGCCGAGGAGACGCCCTCCCAGATGTGCTCCGCCCGCTGGCTCACGCAGTACACCGCACCACGCGGCGTCTGGAGCACCTTCCCGGCGCCGCACAGCAGCTGCCGGGTCACCAGGAACGGAATGAGAATGTCGGCGAGCCGGGAGAACTCCCCGTGCCGCGCCACCAGATAGTTCTCGTGGCAACCGTAGGAGTTGCCCGCCGAGTCCGTGTTGTTCTTGAAAAGGTAGACGTCGCCCGCGATTCCTTCCTCATGCAGGCGTCGTTCGGCGTCCACCAACAGTCCTTCGAGAATGCGCTCGCCGGCCTTGTCGTGGGTGACCAGTTCGGTCACATTGTCACACTCGGGTGTCGCGTATTCCGGATGTGAGCCCACGTCGAGATAGAGCCGGGCGCCGTTCCGCAGAAAGACATTGCTGCTACGGCCCCATGACACGACACGGCGGAAGAGGTACCGCGCCACCTCGTCAGGCGACAGGCGGCGCTGTCCCCTGAACGTGCACGTGACGCCGTACTCGTTCTCCAGCCCGAAAATGCGGCGGTCCATGACTGAACATTACGCCCGATCCCCTGAGCTGAAACGGGGTTCGGCAGCACGATTTGGATCATTTTCCGAACCGACCGCAACCACCGCACCCCTACCGGGAGCTGCGAGGACCCGTCCGGTGACCGCCAGGACCAGCAACGACACGCCCCCGGCCACGCCCGGCACGGCGAACCCCCACAGGGCCCCGCCCGCCTCGACCACCGGGCCCGCCAGGCCTGTTCCCACCGACGCGCCCACCGTGAACGTCGTCACAAGCCAGGAGAACGCCTCGGTGACCGTGCCGCGCGGCGCGTGCCGGTCCACCAGCACGAACGCACAGGCGATCGCCGGCGCCAGGAAGACCCCGGCCAGCACGGTGAGCAACACCATGGCCACGGCATCCGGCATCAGCATCAGCGGCAGGTAACACACCGCCAGCAGGGCCACCAGCGCCCGCAGTCGCCGCGCCGGCTCGCCCGTCCACCGCCGCGCCCCGTAGACCGAGCCGCCGAGCAGCGCCCCGAGCCCCAGAGCCGCCATCAGCCAGCCGTACACCACGTCACCGCCGTGGTCGTCCGCGTACGGCACCGAGGCCACCGTGATGGAACCCATCGCGACCCCGACGAACAGGAACGCACCCAGCAGGGCCAGCAGCCCGGACGAGCGCAGCGCGCCCAGCCAGTGCGCCTCGCGCGGCGCCGAACGCCACGCGCGCGACGGCGGCGAGACCACCACCGAGAGCGCCCCGAGGACCCCCATCACGTTCACCACGAGCAGCGCCGCCTGCGCCGACCACAGCGACACGCACAACGTCACCAGCAACGGCCCCAGGGTGAACATGACTTCCTGCGCCACCGCGTCCATCGCGTACGCCGTGTGCACCTGGTCGCCCTCGCCCAGGACACTGGGCCACAGCGCACGCAGACCGCCCTCCAACGGCGGCACGCACAGCCCGGCCGCCGCCACGGCCGCGTAGGCGACCGGCAGCGACCCGGTGCCCGCGAAGGCGAAGACGGCCATCGCGGCGGCCGACGCGAGCGCCGCGGGCAGCTGGACCCGCGGCTGCCCGCACAGGTCGACCAGCCGCCCGAGCAGCGGCTGGCCGACCGCGTTGGCCACGCCGTACACCGCCGCGAGCGCCCCCGCGAGGCTGTACGTGCCGCCCTCGGCCCGCACGAACAGCACGATCGCCAGGGCGGCCGTCGCGTTCGGCAGCCGGCCCACCAGGGTCCCCGTCAGCAGCCGGGCCGCGTGCCTCGTCCGGAGGATCTCCAGGTATCCCGCGGCCATGTCCCACCTCCACGTTTTACGTATAACCCCGTCTCCCATACGTACCATGTGCGCTGTTCACACGTCCAGACGAAGGAGCCCACCCCCGGTGCCACCCAGCAGCACGCGACCGACGAGCCGCGACGTCGCCCAGGCCGCCGGCGTCTCCCAGGCCGCCGTGTCGCTCGTGCTCGGCGACAAGTGGCGCGGCCGGGTCTCCGAAGCCACCGCCGAACGGGTCCGGGAAGCCGCCCGCGACCTCGGCTACCGGCCCAACCTCGCCGCCCGCAACCTCCGCCTCGGCCGCACCCGCACCGTCCTCCTGGTCGTCCCCGCACTGACGACCGAGTTCTTCGCGGGTGTCTACACCGGCGCCGCCCGCGTCGCCTCCGCACACGGCTTCGGCGTGGTCCTCTACCCCTCCCCCGAGGGCATCGGCCCGGCCCGCGACCCCTTCGCCTCCGCCCAGGCCGCCCTCGACGGCGTCATCGCCTCCTCCATGGCCGCCGACGCCCTCACCGCCATCCGCGGCGACCAGCTCCCGCTCGTCATGCTCGACAGCGACCCGGACGGCAGCCTGGGCGCCGCCACGGTCAACCTGGACATCGCGGACGGCGTACGCCAGGTCGCCGACCACCTGCTGGGCCTCGGCCACCGCCGCTTCCTGCACCTGGCCGCGGACATCGCGTCCTGGACCTTCGAGGTACGAACGCGCGAGCTGGCGGCCCGCACGGCGGGCGTACCCGGCACCTCGGTACGCACGGTGCACGCCCCGATCTCGATCGAAGGCGCCCGCACCGCCACCGAGGCCGCCCTCGCCGCCCCCGGCCCCCGGCCCACCGCCCTCGTCTGCGACGACGACAAACTCGCCGCCGGCGCCTACAAGGCGCTGCGCCGCCGCGGCCTGCGCGTCCCCGACGACATCTCCGTCACCGGCCTCGACGACCTCGCCCTGGCCACCGCCATCGACCCCGAGCTGACGACCGTGCGGCTGGACGCGGAGCTCTTCGGCGAACGCGGCATGCGGGCCCTGCTCGCCGTCCTGGACGGCCGGGAACCGGAGCGCGGAGACATCCCCGTGGAACTGGTCGTACGCGGCTCCACGGCACCGCCAGGGCCGTCATAGGCGGCAGGACGCCCGCGCCCCGTCCGGTGCTCACCGGACGGGGCGCGCGAAGCCGGGCTGACACGCATGGTTACTCGACGTCGCCGCCGGATTCCTCGGCCCCCTCGGCCTCGGCGGCCGTGGCCGCGCCGCCCGCCTCCAGCAGCCGGCCCAGCTGCGGGCCGACGATCCGCTTGAACTTGCGCTGCTGGGGACGCGTGCGGTCCAGCACCGCGACCTCCAGGCGCTCGGCGGGAATCTCCCGCTGCGTGCCGTTCGACTCCCGCGACAGAGCCGTGACGGCCAGCTTCAGGGCCTCCGCGAGGGTCATCCCGTCCCGGTGCTCACGGTCCAGATAGGTGCTGATCTGCTCCGCGTTGCCGCCGACCGCGACCGAACCGTGCTCGTCCACGATCGAGCCGTCGTGCGGCAACCGGTAGATCTGGTCACCCTCCGGGGTCTCCCCCACCTCGGCAACGACCAGCTCCACCTCGTACGGCTTCTCCGCCGCCGACGAGAAGATCGTGCCCAGCGTCTGCGCGTACACGTTCGCCAGACCACGGGCCGTCACATCGGCACGGTCATAGGTGTAACCACGCATGTCGGCGTAGCGCACCCCGCCGATCCGCAGGTTCTCGTACTCGTTGTACTTGCCGGCGGCCGCGAAACCGATCCGGTCGTAGATCTCGCTGAACTTGTGCAGCGCGCGGGACGGGTTCTCGCCGACGAACACGATGCCGTCGGCGAACTGGAGCACGACCAGGCTGCGACCACGCGCGATGCCCTTGCGGGCGTACTCGGCACGGTCCGCCATGGCCTGCTGAGGTGAGACATAGAACGGCGTCGACACCGGTATCCGTCCCCTTCCTTAGGGTTCCGTCGAAGTCACTGGGATCACCTTGACAAGAGCGCCGACGCGCTAGAGCAGCGCCGCGCGCGGGCCGTCCGGCTCCTCCAGCCGGCGCGCCAGCACCGCACGGGCGAGCTCGGCGGACTCGTCGTCGGTGAGACGGCGGAACCCGTCCTCGGTGATCACGGTGATGATCGGGTAGATCCGGCGGGCGACATCGGGACCACCGGTCGCCGAGTCGTCGTCGGCCGCGTCGTACAGAGCCTGCACCACCAGTGTGGTCGCCTGCTCCTCGGTCAGGTCGTCACGGAACAGCTTCTTCATCGCACCGCGCGCGAAGATCGAGCCGGAGCCCGTCGCGGAGAAGTTGTGCTCCTCGGAACGACCGCCCGTCACGTCGTACGAGAAGATCCGCCCCTTGGCGCGGTCCACGTCGAACCCGGCGAACAACGGCACGACCGCCAGCCCCTGCATGGCCATACCGAGGTTGGACCGGATCATCGTCGACAGCCGGTTCGCCTTGCCCTCCAGCGACAGCTGGGCGCCCTCGACCTTCTCGAAGTGCTCCAGCTCCAGCTGGAAGAGCTTCACCATCTCCACGGCGAGACCGGCGGTGCCGGCGATACCGACGGCCGAGTACTCGTCGGTCGGGAACACCTTCTCGATGTCCCGCTGGGCGATCACATTGCCCATCGTGGCCCGGCGGTCACCGGCAAGCACGACCCCTCCGGGGAAGGTCACCGCCACGATCGTCGTCCCGTGCGGCGCCTCGATCACGCCCTGCGTGGGCGGCAACTGCCGCCTGCCGGGCAGCATCTCCGGCTGGTGGTCGGCAAGAAAGTCCATGAACGAAGAGGACCCAGGCGTCAGGAAGGCAGCCGGTAGACGCCCGGTGCTACGAGTGTTGGCTTCCACGCGTTTCCTTCCAGGTAGTCGGCAGCTCGGTTGATCGTCTCGGGATTGTCCCTCAACAGACCGATGGCCGAATTGCAGTTGAAGCACAGTACGCCTCGGACCCTACCCGTCTTATGGCAGTGATCCACGTGCACGGCGGGGGCGGATTGACAGATACAGCAGACGCCGCCTTGGGAGGCGATCAACTCGTCGCGTTCGGCTTCGTTGAGCCCGTAACTGCGTCGAAGATGCTCTGCAGGCGCCATCGCCGCCCTACAGGCCTTACAGCGACTGGCAAGGCCATCGCCCTTTCGGTGCCACTCACTGTGCGGTTTCACTTCACCGCACCCACGGCAACGCTTGTGTCCCTCAGGCACGCGTGTGACGCTCGGCTGTTCCGGGGCTGGGCAGTGGTAGCTAGTCCCGCAGCCCCGACAATGGCGCTGCAACCCATCCAGATTCGACCGCTTGCGATCAAACGCTGCGTGCGGCTTATGCTCCCCACACCGCACGCAGCGCTTAACTCCTTCTTGACTTGCCACCCCTAGCGCCCCCGCCACCTTCGATTCGAAGGCTACTCGCCGCCCTTCTGAACGAATGAGCGCACGAAGTCCTCTGCGTTCTCCTCGAGTACATCGTCAATTTCGTCAAGAACCGAGTCGACGTCGTCGCTCAGCTTCTCGTGCCGCTCCTTGAGGTCCTCCGAGGCCTGCGACTCGGCCGCCTGCTCCTCGGTCTCCTCCGTGGAGCGCGTGGCCTTCTGCTGTCCGCCGCCGGTGTCCTTGGTTGCCATAACCTTCACCCCGCTCAGTTCGCCCGTCATGGGTCGACAGGTCGGCTTCCTGCCGATCGGTGATGATCAGACCCTACAAGCCGGGTCCGACATCGGCCCCGCAGTTTCTCCAACGTACGGGGGCCACCTCGATGATTCCCGGGCGCCGGGGTTTTGACCCCGGTCGCCCGGTGCGCTCCGGATCCCCGTTCAGCCCCCGGAGAGGACCCTGACCAGGTCTTCTGCGGTGCGGCAGCGGTCCAGGAGCTCCTTGACGTGATTTCGCGTTCCGCGTAGCGGTTCCAGGGTTGGGACGCGCTGGAGACTGTCGCGGCCCGGCAGGTCGAAGATGACCGAGTCCCAGCTCGCCGCGGCGACGTCGTCGGCGTACTGCTCCAGGCAGCGGCCGCGGAAGTACGCCCGGGTGTCCTCGGGCGGGCTGGTACGGGCCCGTTCCACGTCGGCCTCGTCCAGGAGCCGCTTCATGCGCCCGCGGGCCGCGAGACGGTTGTAGAGGCCCTTCTCGGCCCGCACGTCGGCGTACTGGAGGTCCAGGAGGTGCAGCTTGGCGGCGTCCCAGTCGAGGCCGTCACGGCGCCGGTAGCCCTCCATGAGCTCCAGCTTGGCGACCCAGTCGAGCTCCCCGGAGAGGCTCATCGGGTCGTGTTCCAGGCGGTTGAGGGTGTCCTCCCAGCGGGCGAGGACGTCCTTGGTCTGGTCGTCGGCGTCGGCGCCGTAGCGCTCCTCCACGTACTTGCGCGACAGCTCGTAGTACTCCATCTGGAGCTGGACCGCGGTGAGGGTGCGTCCGCTGCGGAGGGTGACCAGCCTCTTGAGCGTCGGGTCGTGGGAGACCTGGTGCAGCGTCCGTACCGGCTGGTCGACGGCGAGGTCCACGGCGATGAAGCCGTCCTCGATCATGGACAGCACCAGGGCCGTGGTGCCCAGCTTCAGGTAGGTCGAGATCTCGGAGAGGTTCGCGTCGCCGATGATCACGTGCAGGCGGCGGTATTTCTCCGCGTCCGCGTGGGGTTCGTCGCGGGTGTTGATGATGGGCCGCTTGAGGGTCGTCTCGAGGCCGACCTCGACCTCGAAGTAGTCCGCGCGCTGGCTGAGCTGGAAGCCGTGCTCGTGGCCGTCCTGGCCGATGCCGACCCGGCCGGCGCCGGTGACGACCTGGCGGGAGACGAAGAACGGGGTGAGGTGGCGCACGATGTCCGAGAAGGGGGTCTCCCGCTTCATCAGGTAGTTCTCGTGCGTGCCGTAGGAGGCGCCCTTGTTGTCGGTGTTGTTCTTGTAGAGGTGGATGGGCTGGGCGCCGGGGAGCTGGGCGGCCCGTTCGGCGGCCTCGGCCATGATGCGCTCGCCGGCCTTGTCCCACAGGACGGCGTCGCGGGGGTTGGTGACCTCGGGAGCGCTGTACTCGGGGTGCGCGTGGTCGACGTAGAGGCGTGCGCCGTTGGTGAGGATCACGTTGGCGAGGCCGATGTCCTCGTCGGTGAGCTGGCTGGCGTCGGCGGCCTCCCGTGCGAGGTCGAAGCCCCGGGCGTCCCGCAGCGGGTTCTCCTCCTCGAAGTCCCAGCGGGCCCGGCGGGCCCGGTGCATCGCCGCCGCGTAGGCGTTGACGATCTGGGACGAGGTGAGCATGGCATTGGCGTTGGGGTGGCCGGGGACGGAGATCCCGTACTCCGTCTCGATGCCCATTACTCGCCGTACGGTCATGCGGCCCTCCTTGCCCGGCGGAGCCCTCGGTCGTGGGCTGCGCTCGCGTACCGCTGGCGCTCCGGTGCGTGTGCGGTGCCCGTCCCCGCACTGCGCGACTCGGCGGTAGGAAAGAGCCTAGAACGCCTCTGCGCCGGTGGGGAGATCATTTGCGTCATTGCCCTGCTCGCCTCGGTTCCGGTTCTGGCCGGAAAAACAGTCGGCTGCGGGTACCCGGTGAGGGCACCCGCAGCCGCCCTGCGTTTTACAGGTACTGTCCGGTGTTCGCCACCGTGTCGATGGAGCGTCCGGTGTCCGCGCCCTGCTTTCCGGTGATGAGGGTACGGATGTACACGATCCGCTCGCCCTTCTTTCCGGAGATCCGGGCCCAGTCGTCGGGGTTGGTGGTGTTGGGCAGGTCCTCGTTCTCCTTGAACTCGTCCACGCAGGCCTGGAGGAGGTGGGAGACGCGGAGACCCTTCGAGTTGTGGTCGAGGAAGTCCTTGATCGCCATCTTCTTGGCGCGGCCGACGATGTTCTCGATCATCGCGCCGGAGTTGAAGTCCTTGAAGTAGAGGACTTCCTTGTCGCCGTTGGCGTAGGTGACTTCCAGGAAGCGGTTTTCCTCGGATTCGGCGTACATGTGTTCCACGGCCGTCTGGATCATGCTTTCGACCGTGACCGACTTGCTGCCGCCGTGCTCACCGAGGTCGTCGGCGTGCAGCGGGAGGCGTTCCGTGAGGTACTTGCCGAAGATGTCCTTGGCCGCCTCGGCGTCCGGACGCTCGATCTTGATCTTCACGTCGAGACGGCCGGGGCGCAGGATGGCCGGGTCGATCATGTCCTCGCGGTTGGAGGCGCCGATGACGACCACGTTCTGAAGGCCTTCGACACCGTCGATCTCGGCGAGCAGCTGGGGGACGATGGTGTTCTCCACGTCCGAGCTGACACCGGAGCCACGGGTCCGGAAGAGGGACTCCATCTCGTCGAAGAAGACGATGACCGGGGTGCCCTCGCTGGCCTTCTCCCGCGCGCGCTGGAAGACCAGGCGGATCTGCCGCTCGGTCTCACCGACGTACTTGTTCAGGAGCTCGGGGCCCTTGATGTTGAGGAAGAAGCTCTTGCCCTGGGCCTGGCCGGTGACCTCGGCGACCTTCTTGGCCAGCGAGTTGGCGACGGCCTTGGCGATGAGCGTCTTTCCGCATCCGGGGGGTCCGTAGAGCAGCACACCCTTGGGCGGGCGCAGTTCGTGCTCCTTGAACAGGTCCGGGTAGAGGTAGGGCAGCTCGACCGCGTCGCGGATGGCCTCGATCTGGCCGCCGAGACCACCGATCTGCTCGTAGCCGATGTCGGGGACCTCTTCGAGGACGAGCTCCTCGACCTCGCTCTTCGGAACGATCTCGTAGACGTAGCCGGAACGGGGTTCGAGCAGCAGGGCGTCGCCGGGACGGATGGTGACGTCCAGCAGCGGCTCGGCGAGCCGCACCACCCGCTCCTCGTCGGTGTGCCCCAGCACGAGGGCGCGCTCGCCGTCCTCCAGGATCTCCTTGAGGGTGACGATGTCGCCGACGCGCTCGTACTCCATGGCCTCGACCACGTTGAGCGCTTCGTTGAGCATGACTTCCTGGCCGCGCCTGAGGTCGTCCAGGTCAACGCTCGGGCTGACGTTCACCCGCAGTTTGCGGCCGCCGGTGAAGATGTCAGCGGTGCCGTCCTCGTTCGCCGTGAGGAAGACACCGAAGCCGGCCGGCGGCTGTGCGAGTCGGTCGACCTCCTCCTTGAGGGCCACGATCTGGTCGCGGGCCTCACGGAGGGTGTTCGCGAGTCGCTCGTTCTGGGCGGACACGCCGGCCAGGTTCGTCTGTAGCTCGACGATCCGCTCTTCGAGAATCCTCGTGTGTCGCGGAGAGTCGGCGAGCTTGCGTCGCAGGACGGCGATCTCCTGCTCAAGATAGGCGATCTGCTCGGACGGGTCGTCGGACCCTCGTCCCGGGCGGATGCCGCGGTTCATGTCGTCGTCGTGGGCTGCCACGGTCCTCACCTCCTCCAAGGGGAGCTGGACGCTTCCAGACCCTACCTGGGTGGGTGTCGATTGAAACCCCTAGATCACAAAGACTGTCAAGGTGTGTCGTCGGTCACCCATCGCGTTCTCCCTCGTGCCGGGTGGATACCCACTCAACGCGATGAAGAAGCCGCGTGTTCCGGGCCCGGAGTGGTCAAAACCCTTCGTGACTGACCGGAGTTGTCCGCTCCGATGCCGGTTCAGGTGTTGTGCCCCGGTGATGGATTTCTTACACAGAGCGACCGGTCGGATGTGGTACGTGTTCGCGGAGGCGGGTCGCCGGTTGGCTGAAGTCGATCGATCCGGTGGCCGGACGCCGCCGTCCCGTGCGGCGGAACGCGCCGTGCGCGCGGGCGCGGAACGCTACGGAGAGCGCTCCGGGAGGGTGCGCGGGCGGCCATGGGCCGGAGGTAGGGTCGAGGGCGTTCAACACCCGCCGGGGCGGGACCGGGTGACCCCCGGGTCCTGCGGTCCGGCGCTTTCGACGGCAGGAGAGATGACCGTGCAGCAGGAGGCCCTGGCCGACGGTGACGCGCTCGAGGTCTGGATCGACCAGGATCTGTGTACGGGGGACGGGATCTGCGCCCAGTACGCCCCGGAGGTGTTCGAGCTGGACATCGACGGCCTGGCCTATGTGAAGGGCTCGGACGACGAGCTGCTCGTGGCGAAGGGCGCGACGGTGCCGGTGCCGCTGCCGCTGCTCACGGACGTGGTGGACTCGGCGCGGGAGTGTCCGGGCGAGTGCATCCATGTGCGCCGGGTCGCGGACCGTGTCGAGGTGTACGGGCCGGACGCGGAGTGACTTTCCGGCCACTCCGCGTGGCGTCGGCGCCCGGCCCGCCGGGCCGGTCCGGCTGTCAGACGCTGTGGGCGGCCGCGGGGGTGGAGCGGACGAACGCGTGGCCGTTCCACTGCCACTTGGCGCTGGACTTCAGGTCCGGGCAGCAACTGGGCACATTGTCCGAGGAATAGCCGAGCATGGTGGCGGTGACCGTCTTCCCGGCGACGGCGAAGTCGGTCACCGTGAGCCGCTCCTTGGGATCGACCAGGGTGGCGACGACGCGCGGGCTGGTGGCGCCGGCGGCCTGGGTGAGGACGTAGACGCCGTCGGGCGGGGTGCCCATGGCCGAATCGCAGTGGACCACCGCCACGGTCTCCGGCCTGCCGTCGCCGTCGAGGTCACCGGTGGCCTTCTTCACGACCAGTTCCTTGACGGGTCCACAGTCGAGAGGGAAGTCCACGCCGGCGGTACTGGGCGGCGCGGCGGCCACGGGGGCGGACTTCGTCTCGGTCCCGGCAGCGGGCTGGGCGGCTCTGGCCGAGCCCGGCTGGAAGAGGGACGACAGAGCGACGACGCCGGCCACGGCAGCGGCGGTGGCCAGCCAGTGCATGGGGCGGGTGTCGGTGTGAGCGAGCTCCGGGACCACGGATTGCTGCACTAGGAGTGTCTCCTGTGAGGCCTGTGCCGGTGGGGGTGGCCTGCATCGTGCCACACGTCACAGCGGGGAGGGAACGGCGGGGTGGGCTTTCGCGGGCGGTGGGTTCCGCGGTCCTGTGCTGGTGTCAACGTGCGAGCGCCGCGGCCGAGTTCCGGTGAGGTCCCGGGAACTCGGCCACGGCGCTCGCACGTTGACGGGGCGGCGGGGGGCTGACTCAGCGGCCGGCGCCGCCGTCGGCGTTCGGGCCGTCGTAGTCCTCGCCGTAGGCGCCCTTGGCGGGGCGGCGGCGGCGCATGGGCGGCTCGACGCCGTCCGCGAGGCGGCGGGCGGTGAGCAGGAAGCCGGTGTGGCCGATCATCCGGTGGTCGGGGCGGACCGCGAGGCCTTCCACGTGCCAGTTGCGGATCATCGTCTCCCAGGAGGTCGGCTCGTTGAAGCAGCCGATCTCACGGATGGACTCGACGGTCCGGGCCAGCTGGGTGGTGGTGGCGACGTAGCAGCACAGGATGCCGCCTGGGACGAGCGCCTTGGAGACGGCCTCCAGGCATTCCCAGGGGGCGAGCATGTCGAGGATGACACGGTCGACGTCGGTGTCGGAGAGGTTGTCCTGGAGGTCGCCGACGGTGAGCTGCCAGGCGGGGTGCGGGCCGCCGAAGTAGCGCTCGACGTTCTGCTGGGCGATCTCGGCGAAGTCCGCGCGGCGCTCGTAGCTGTGCAGCATGCCCTGGTCGCCGATGGCGCGCAGCAGGAAGCTGCTGAGCGAACCGGAGCCGACACCGGCTTCGACGACGCGGGCGCCGGGAAAGATGTCGGCGAAGGACAGGATCTGCCCCGCGTCCTTGGGATAGACGACGGCAGCCCCGCGGGGCATGGACAGGACGTAGTCGGGGAGCAGGGGGCGCAGCGCGAGGTAGGCGACGTTGCCGGTGGTGCGGACAACGCTGCCCTCGGGAGCGCCGATCAGTTCGTCGTGCGGGAAGGAGCCCTTGTGGGTGTGGAAGTTCTTCCCGGCTTCGAGCGTGAACGTGTAGTGGCGGCCCTTGGGGTCGGTCAGCTGTACCTGGTCCCCGACCTTGAAGGGCCCGCGCCTGCGGGCGGCACCGGTCGGTTCGGACATGTGAACAGCCTACCGGGGTTTGCGGAGGGCCCCGACCACGGTGCGGAACCGCCTCGCGGCGCCGTGGCGTCCATGCCCGGTGACGCCTGAGCGGCCGGCGGACGGGGAGGGGCGGGTCATGGCGGACGGGGGCGGAGCGGACAGCGGCCGGTCACGAGGGCCGGGCCTGGCGCTGCTGATCGGGGCCGTGGTGGCGGCGTACGCCGGCTGCTGGATGTTCGCCGTGCTGCTGCCGGCCACGGTGCGGGAGTACCGGGAGTACCGTACGGCCGCGGTCTGCCCGGGGTCCGGGCCGGCCGGGCCCGTGGAGGACTGCCTGCGCACCGTCACCTTCACGGTGCGGGACACGGTGGTCGACGAGCAGGGGGGCCTGGCACCGCGGCGGCACGTGCGCTTCGAGGCGACCTTGTCCGGGGCCCCGTACGGGAACGGTGTGGTCGCCTTCGGCGCACCGGGGCCGGTGCTGCGGCAGCTCCGGACCGGGGACAGGGTCGACGGCGTCGTCTGGCGCGGTGCGGTGATGCGGCTCATCCGGTACGACGACGAGCAGGCCACCGCCGACGAGCCGCGCGACGAACCGCAGATGTTCGCCGGGCTCGGCGTGACGGCGCTTCTGCTGGCCGTACTGGGCGGGTGGTTCGGCCTGGTGCGGCTGGTCCGGCCGGGCCGGCCGGAGCCCTGGACCTGGCGCCTGCTGGGCCGGGGGCTGTCCGGCGTCGTGCTGGTCGCCGGGCTCGGCTGGGCCTACGGCGCGCTTCTGCTCCGTGTCCCGTGGCAGGCCGTGGCCCCGGTCGCCGTGGCGCTCGCGGTGGCCGTGTCGGCGCCGCTGATCGCCCTCCGGCGACGGCAGCGGGCACCCGCCAAGGCCCGGAGCAGTTGAGCCCCGCTTGCAAGGCCTCCTCGCACCGGTCCCGGTCCGGCTACGGAGTCAGCCCTGCCTTCGCACAGGCGGCCCGTAGCTGCGGTGTGCAGATCTGCGTGATGGTGTACACGCCGTCCTTGACGAGGGTCTGCTTGATGTTGGCGGTTGTCACGGCGACCGGGGTGAGGAGTACGGACGGGATGTGGTGGGTGGTGGCGCTGTCGGTCGTCGTCGTGGCGATGGTGCGCAGGCTCTCGCCGCGGCCCAGGGCGACGGCCATGGCGGCGGCCGCTTCGGCTTCCGCGCGGAAGGACTTGTACACCGTCATGGTCTGCTCGCCGCTGACGATGCGCCGCACCGCGTCAAGGTCGGCGTCCTGGCCGGTGACCGGTGGAAGGTGCCTGACGTGGGCGCTCTTGAGTGCGGAGACGACGCCTGCGGCCATGGCGTCGTTGGCGGCCAGGACGCCGTCGATCCGGCCCGGTCCCAGGGCCGAGATGGCGGCGGTCATGTTGGCATTCGCGTTGTCGGTGCTCCAGCCCGGGGTGTCATAGGAGCGGCCGATCCTCACCTCGCCCCGCAGGACGGACAGTGCGCCCCTCTTGTACCACGCGGCGTTGGGGCTGGTCGGGTCGCCGTTCATCATGACGATGGTCCCGCCCTCGGGCGGAGCGTGCATGGCCTTGAGGAGAGCCCGGCCCTGCAGTGTTCCGACCTGTACGCCGTCGAAGCTGACGTAGCCGGAGATCGGTCCCTCGGCGAGCCTGTCGTAGGCGACGACGGGGACGCCCGCGTTGTGCGCCTCCTGGACGGTGGAGCGCAGCGCCCGGTTGTCGGTGGTGCCGAGGACGAAGACCCTGACCCCCTTGGTGATCATGGCGATCATCTGCTGCCGTTGGACCGTCGAGTCGTCGTTGGCGTTGGCATAGGTGACGCTGCAGTGCGGGCAGAGCCGTTTCACCTGTTGCTCGATCAGCGGCCTGTCGGACTTCTCCCAGCGTGGCACCACCCGGCTCGGCAGCAGCAGGCCGACGGTGAAGCTGTCCGCGGCAGTTGGCCCGCCCCCTGTGCAGGCGACCGAAGGCATGGTCAGCAGGCCCGCGACGAGCACGCCGACGGCATACCGCGCGCGAGACGTCACGAACCGGCCACGGTACGTCATGGTCGGGCCCCGTCCTCGGGACCCGGTTCCGAGCCCGCAGAAGCCGGTTCACGACGCGGTACCGCCGTCTCGCCGCACACCTGTTTGCCGCCGGCCGGCCCCCAGTCCGCAGGCATGTCCGTATCCACCTCCCGTCCGTGCCGGGGTGCCGACACGGCTACCACTGGTGACCCCTCTACCAGAATCGCATAGTGGGGCGAACCGGAAATATCGACATCACGTCGGCAACGCGGCACCGGGTTCGCAGTTCACCGTGGCCGGTGTCAGACTGGCGAGGTGGTCGTTCTGCGACTTTCGCCTGGTCCGGGCGAGTGTCGGCGGGAACCCCGCCCCACTCCGGCAGGCCACGCTGCTGCACCGCGTCTGCAGTCGCGGCGCTCCACCGTCTGCAAGCCGTCGGGGCCCGAGGCTGCCGTCGGCGGCGCCATGGCCGTGGCCGCCGCCCGTGGTCAGCGCCTCGGCGGGGTGGCCACCCGGCGGGTGAGAACCCGCAGCGGCGCGGAGGTTCCGGCCGCGCTGCCCACTCCGGTGCCTGTGACAAATCCGCCCCCGCCGCTCCCGGGAGAGCGCCACAGGGCCGGGCTGACCTGACAGGCGGGACCGGCCGGCCGAAGGCCCGGGAAGGAGATGGTTCTCTTGCCGCCCCCCTTGCTCGCCCTGCGCGGCGTGTGCAAGCGCTTCGGCGTCGTCGAGGTCCTCCGGGACATCGAGCTGGAGATCCACGCCGGTCAGGTCCTTGCCCTGCTCGGCGACAACGGAGCCGGCAAGTCCACCCTGGTCAAGGTGATCTCCGGGGTCGCGCCCGCGGACCAGGGGAGCATCGAGTGGGAGGGCCGCCCCGTGCACATCCGGCGTCCCCAGGCGGCCCGGGACCTCGGCATCGCCACCGTCTACCAGGACCTGGCGCTGTGCGGAAACCTCGACGTCGTCGGCAACCTCTTCCTCGGACGAGAGATCCGCAGGTTCGGCTTCCTCGACGAGGTGGAGATGGAGCGCCGCAGCACGCAGCTGCTGGAGCGCCTGACCCGGAGCGTCCCCGATCTGCGCGGTCCCGTGGTGTCACTGTCCAGTGGCCAGCGGCAGACCGTCGCCATCGCCCGCTCGCTTCTCGGCGACCCGCGCCTGCTTCTTCTGGACGAACCGACCGCGGCGCTGGGGTTCGAGCAGGCCACCGAGGTCCTCGACCTCGTCGACCGTCTCCGCGACCACGACCTGGGGATTCTGCTCATCAGCCACAGCATGGGCGATGTGAAGGCCCTCGCGGACCGGGCCGCCGTGTTGCGGCTCGGCCGCAACAACGGCTTCTTCGAGGTGAGCACCACCCCCCAGGAGCAGATCATCTCCTCCATCACGGGCGCCACGGACAACGCACCCCGCCGGCCGGCACACCGCGAGGCCGAGTGGTGAAAGGGATGCGTGACATGCCGGACGAGACGCGGGCCGATCCCACGACAGCTGCCGCGAAAGCCCGTCGGTGCCGTGCCGGGCGGGCCATAACCCGTGCCGTGGCGGGCTGGATCGCCGTCCGGCGGCGCGGGCTGCGCGCCGGTGAGCTCGGCTGCCTTCCCGTCACCCTCGTCCTCGCCACGGTCTGGATCATCTTCCAGTGCCTGAACTCCACCTTCCTCTCGCCCCGTAACCTGTCCAACCTCAGCGTGGACATCGTGGGCACGGGCTTCATCGCGGTCGGCATCGTCTTCGTGCTGCTGCTCGGTGAACTCGACCTGTCGGTCGGCTCGATCAGCGGGCTCGCCGCCGCGGTCTTCGCGGTGCTCAACGTCAACAGCGGCGTGCCGGAATGGCTCGCCCTGATCGTCGCCGTGCTGGCGGGCACCGTGGCGGGAACCGTCCAGGGGTACTCCATCGCCAGGACCCGGGTGCCGGCCTTCGTGGTCACCCTCGCCGGACTGCTGACATGGAACGGCCTCATGCTCGTCATCCTCGGCGCCAGCGGCACCATCAACCTCGACGAGAACGGACTGATCGCCCACCTCACCAGCTACTACTTCACCGATGTCGGCGTCGCCTACGCGGTGGCGGCACTCGCCACGGCGCTGGTCTTCTCCGCCTCCTACCTGGACAGGCGCCGCCGCATGACCCTCGGCATGCCACACCGCCCGCTGCACACCATCGGGATACGCACAGGAGCAGTGGCGGTGATCGGGTTCGGCTGCGCCTATCTGCTGAACCAGTTCCAGGGCCTGCCTCTGGCACTGCTGATCTTCCTCGCCACGGTGGCGGGACTCGACATCGTGCTCCGGCGCACGCACTACGGACGGCAGGTCTACGCGCTGGGGAGCAGCGTCGAGGCGGCCCGTCGCGCCAGCCTCGGTGTGACCGGCGTACAGACGGCCGTGCTCGCGGTCTCCGGCACCCTGGCGGCGACCGGCGGCCTGTTCCTGGCCTCGCGCATCACGTCGGTGAGCCAGAACTCCGGCTCCGGCGTCCTGCTGCTCAACGCCATCGCCGCCGCCGTCATCGGCGGCACCAGCCTGTACGGAGGACGCGGTTCGGCCTGGTCCGCGGTGCTCGGCATGCTGGTCATCCAGTCGATCGCCTCGGGCATGGCCCTCACCGACACGCCCACCGCCGTCCAGCTGGTGATCACGGGCGGGGTGCTCTTCGCCGCGGTGGTCATCGACTCGCTGTCCCGGCACACGCAGCAGGCGCACGGGCGCGCCTGACACGTGGGCGCAAGCGCAAAACGTATGTGGGGCGAGGCCGGGCAGGTATGGAATCCCGTCCAGGTATATTGGAAAATGAGACAGTTTGGTGTCGGCCGGGGGCATGTGTCCGAGGGGGAGACGGCAGGCGTTCGGGGACGCACCGCGAGGAAGTACCGATGAGGCGCAGACCCGTCCTCTGCTCCGCTGCTTCCGCCCTCTTCGCACTCGTGCTGCTCAGCGCGTGCAGCGGCGACCTGGGCAGCACGGCCACGTCGAGCGGCGGCAAGCCGCTGGTGGGCGTCGACTACCCGCGCTCCGACACCGACTTCTGGAACGCGTACATCAAGTACACGCCCGAGTACGCCAGGCAACTGGGCCTCTCGCTCAGGACCACCAACTCGCAGAACGACATCGCCAAGCTCGCCGCCAACGCGCAGACACTCATCCTCCAGGGCGCCGAGGGCATCGCGATGGCCCCGCAGAGCACGTTTGCCATCGCGCCGATCCTGGCGCAGTTGCAGGCGGCGAAAATCCCGGTCGTCACCATCGACACCCGCCCCGACACCGGCAAGGTCTACATGGTGGTCCGCGCCGACAACCGCGCCTACGGCGAGAAGGCATGCAGATACCTGGGCACCGAGCTGGGCGGCAAGGGCAAGGTCGTGATGCTCCAGGGCGACCTCTCGTCGATCAACAGCCGTGATCGCACCGAAGGGTTCAACACGTGCATGAAGGCGAACTACCCGGACATCAAGGTGTTCGCAGAGGCCACCAACTGGGACGGGGACGTCGCCGCGCAGAAGCTCCAGACCGCGCTGACCGCCCACCCGGACATCAAGGGCATCTACATGCAGGCCAGCTTCGCCCTTTCCAGCACGCTCCACGTGCTCAGGCAGCAGGGGCTGCTGGTCGGCCCGAAGGACCCGAAGCACGTGTTCGTCGTCTCCAACGACGGCATCCCCAGGGAGCTCAGGTACATCTCGGACGGCGAAATCGACGCCACCGTGTCCCAGCCGGTGGACCTCTACGCCAAGTACGCCCTGTACTACCTGAAGGCCGCGATCGACGGGAAGACGTTCAGACCCGGCAGGACCGACCACGAGAGCACCATCGTGCGGGTCCGCGACGGAATTCTGGAAGACCAGCTCTCCGCCCCGCTCGTCACCGCCGACGGCGGCACCTATGGCGGCGTCCCCAGCCTCCGGAGCACCGACACGTCCCTGTGGGGCAACAGTCTCGGCTGACGGTGCGGACGGGCCGTGGCATCGCCCGGAGGCCTGACTCGCCGGCTGACCGGCGTCTCGGTTGTCCTTGTGCATGTGCTCGCTGCCCGGTCCTGTCCAGGAGGCGACCGAGCCGAAGTGGGGGGCTCAGCTGGGCCGGGCCATGGCCCTGACGAAGGCTCGCTCGACGTCCGCCGCGGACAGCACGCCGTAGATCTCGCCGGTCTCCTCGACCACCAGGTACTCGGTGGCGGGGGTGGCGCGCAGGACGTCGAGGAGCTCCTCGCCCGCGAGCTCCGCGGAGATGCGCATGCCGTCGGTGAGGTCCTGGGCGAGGCCGCTGACGGCGACCCAGGGGCGGCGGTGTTCGGGTACGCCGACGATCGCGGCCTCACGGACGAGGGAGAGGGGGTTGCCGTCGGCGTCGACGACGACCAGGGCGCGGGCACCGGCGGCGTTGGCCCGGCGCAGGGCCTCGGACAGCGGGGTGTCGTTCTCGACCGGGACGGCGCGGCGGGTGAGGGTGCGGGCGCGCAGTTCCGGGAGGTGTTCGCGGAGCCGGGCCATGCGCAGGCTGTTGCCGGCGCCGGTCCAGATGATCGCGGCGAGGATGGCGGCGAGCAGGGCGTCGGTGACGGCGTCCATGCCGTTGCTGTTCTCGGCGCCACCGCCGAAGGCGCCCCAGTGGTTGAGCAGCGGGAGGCCGATGAGGACGGAGACGGCGAGGGCGCGGCCGACCCAGGCGGCGGCGACGGTGCCGCTCATGGGCCTGCCGGTGATCTTCCAGACGACGGCGCGGAGCATCCGGCCGCCGTCGAGGGGCAGGCCGGGCAGCAGGTTGAAGGCCGCGACGATGAGGTTGGAGACCATCAGGCCGGCCAGCAGGACACCGGCGACGGTGCCGGGCTCGACGGGCTGCATGGCGAGGTAGAAGAGGCCGGACAGGACGAGGGAGAGCAGCGGGCCGACGAAGGCCAGCACGAACTCCCGGCCGGGGGTCTCGGCCTCCTTCTCGATCTCGGAGACGCCGCCGAAGAACTGGAGCTGGATGCGGCGGACGGGCAGCTTGAAGCGGATCGCGGCGACCGTGTGGGCGAGTTCGTGCACCAGGACGGAGGCGTAGAAGGCGATGGCGAAGAAGAGGGAGACGAGGTAGCGGGCGGCGCCGAGCTCGGGCAGCACGCGGTCGAGCTGGCCGCCGAAGACCCAGGTGATCAGCGCGGCGACGACGAACCAGCTGGGGGCGACGTACACCGGGACGCCGAAGGGCCGGCCCATGAGCAGCCCGCCGCCGGGTTCCTTGGGCCGCTGCGGGGGCTGCCCCTTGGCCATACCGGCGGACGGCGTCCGGACCGGCCCGTCGCCTTCACCGGGTGCTCCGGGTCCATCGGGAGCCGCGGGTACATCGGGAGCCGCGGCGGGCGAGTCCCTGCGGGCCTCGGTGACGGGCTCGGGCTCGGTGCGTGGTACGGGCGCCGGCTCCGGCGCTTCCGTGGCCTGCGGCGCTTCCGTGGTCTTCGCCGCTTCCGTGGCCTTCGGCGCCTGCGGGTCCCGCGCCACCGAGGTCTCCGGCGCTTCCGGCGCTTCCGGCGCTTCCTTCGCTTCCTTCGCTTCCGGCGCCGCAGGTTCCTCGCCGGGGGTTCGCTGCGGCGGTTCGGCCCGGTCGGTGGGCGGGGCCGTAGGACCCGCGCGGTGCTCGGTCGGTTCGGCGTTGTCCGACCGGGGCTGCCCGCTGCCGCCGCTCACGTCCACGGTGTCCCCTCGTTAGATGCGTCGTCTCTGGTCGATGGTATGCGGCCGTCGTGACGTGTTCCGCCCCGGCACCCCCTGTGTTGGCCGGGCCGACGCGCGGGTTGGGTGACTGTCAGTGGCGGGCCGTATGGTCTGTGGTCATGGACAGCAGCATCGACGACGCCGCGCAGGCTCGGGGCGCGGTCGCCGCGCAGGGAGAAGGGCCGGTCACGGCGGTGGCGGGTAGGGCGGCCGGGCCGCCCGCCTCGCTGTCGCCCTCGCGGGCCAGTGACTTCATGCAGTGTCCGCTGCTGTACCGGTTCCGGGTGATCGACCGGCTGCCGGAGAAGCCGAGCGAGGCGGCGACGCGCGGGACGCTGGTGCACGCGGTGCTGGAGCGGCTCTTCGACGCACCCGCGGCGGAGCGGACGGCGCCACGGGCCAAGTCGCTGATCCCGGGCCAGTGGGACCGGCTGCGGGAGTCCAGGCCGGAGCTCGGGGAGCTGTTCGCGCAGGATCCGCAGGGCGAGCGGCTGGCGCGCTGGCTGGGCGAGGCGGAGCACCTCGTGGAGCGCTGGTTCACGCTGGAGGATCCGGTCCGGCTGGAGCCGGTGGAGCGGGAGCTGTTCGTCGAGACGGAGCTGGAGTCGGGGCTGCGCCTGCGCGGGATCATCGACCGGGTCGACGTGGCGCCGACGGGTGAGGTGCGGATCGTCGACTACAAGACGGGCAAGGCGCCGCGGCCGGAGTACGCCGAGGGCGCGCTGTTCCAGATGAAGTTCTACGCGCTGGTGGTGTGGCGGCTGAAGAACGTGGTGCCCAGGCGCCTGCAGCTGGTGTACCTCGGCAGCGGTGACGTGGTGACCTACGACCCGGTGATCGCCGATCTCCAGCGGGTGGAGCGCAAGCTGCTCGCCCTGTGGGAGGCGATCCGGGAGGCGACGGAGTCGGGCGACTGGCGGCCCCGCCCGACGAAGCTGTGCGGCTGGTGCGACCACCAGGCGCACTGCCCCGAGTTCGGCGGCACTCCCCCGCCGTACCCGCTGCCGGTCAGGTCGGCGGAGTCCGGGGACCTCCCGCAGGGCAGAATGGGCGCGGACTAGCGAAGGAGACTCACCGTGGCCATCCGCGTCCTACTGGTCGACGACCAGCCGCTGCTGCGAACCGGGTTCCGGATGATCCTGGAGGCCGAGCAGGACATCGCGGTCGTGGGCGAGGCCGGAGACGGCCTTCAGGCCCTCGACCAGGTACGCGCCCTCCAGCCCGATGTCGTGCTGATGGACATCCGGATGCCGCGGATGGACGGTGTGGAGGCGACCCGCCAGATCACCGGTCCGGGCCGGGACGGCCCGGCGAAGGTGCTGGTGCTGACCACGTTCGATCTCGACGAGTACGTGGTGGAGGCGCTGCGCGCGGGGGCCAGCGGCTTCCTGCTGAAGGACGCCCCGGCCAACGAACTGGTGCAGGCGATCCGGGTGGTGGCGAACGGCGAGGCGATGCTGGCGCCGAGCATCACCCGCCGGCTGCTCGACAAGTACGCGACGCATCTGCCGTCCGGCGAGGAGCCGGTGCCGGACACCCTGCACACCCTCACCGACCGTGAGGTGGAGGTGCTGAAGCTGGTGGCACGGGGGCTGTCGAACGCGGAGATCGCCGCCGACCTGTTCGTCAGCGAGACCACGGTGAAGACGCACGTGGGGCATGTGCTGACCAAGCTGGGGCTGCGGGACCGGGTCCAGGCGGCGGTGTACGCGTACGAGAGCGGCCTGGTGCGCCCCGGCGCGCAGTAAGGCGGGTGTACGACGGGAAGGGCGCCCCCGCTCCATGGAGTGGGGGCGCCCTTCCCGTCGTACGACCTGGTGTGTCCGGACGTCAGCTGCCGGAGCCGCGGCCGAGCTCCCACAGCTGGAGGCTGGCGGAGGAGTTGATGGCGTAGGCGACGCCCGTGATGTCGTCGCGGGCGGCGACGTACTGCTTGCCCTGCCACAGCGGCAGCACCGGGACGTCCTCGGCGACGTCGTTCTGGATCTCGGTGAGGCTGCTGGAGGCGTTGGCCCGGTCGGCCTCGCGGCGCGACTCGGGGATCAGCGTGTTGATGATCCTGCTGTTGCTGTAGGGCGACTTGAGGAAGTTGTCCTTGTCGAGGAACGGCGCGAGGAAGTTGTCGGCGTCCGGGAAGTCGGGGAACCAGCCCATGCCGTAGACGTCGTAGTCGCCCTTGCGCTCGTTGGTCTGGTACGACGACCAGGCGGTGCCCTGGATGCTGACGTCGAACAGGCCGCTGCCGTTGAGCTGCTGCTTGAGGACCTCGAACTCCTGCTTGGTGGCAGGGCCGTAGTGGTCGGTCGTGTAGTGCAGGGTCAGCTTCACCGGGGTGGTGATGTTGGCCGCGGTCAGCAGGTTCTTCGCCTTGGAGACGCTGGGGTCGCCGTACTTGTTGAAGAACGAGTTGGAGTGGCCGGTCAGGGAGGCCGGGACCAGCGAGTACAGCGGCTCGGCCTGGGAGCCGTACACCTTGGCGACGAGTGAGTCGCGGTTGATGAGCTGGGCCATGGCCTGGCGGACGGCCTTGGACTTGACCGAGGGCGCGTCGGTGTTGAAACCGAGGTAGCGGATCTCCAGGCCGGACATCTCGACGAGGTCGACCTTGCTGTCGTCACCGGCGTCGAGCTTGTTGATCTGGGCCGGCGACATGGTGCGGGTCATCACGTCGATGTCGCCCTTGTCGATCGCCGCGCCCATGGCGGTGGCGTCCTTGTAGGGACGCAGGACGACCTGCTCGTTGTTCACCTCCATGCTCCCCTTGTAGTTGGGGTTCTTGGTGAAGGTGGCGGAGACGATCGCGTCGTCCTTGACGTCGGCCTTGAAGGTGTAGGGGCCGGAACCGTCGATGTCGAAGCCGTCGCGGAGCTTGCCCTTCTCGTAGTCCTTCGGGTTCACGATGCCCGCGACCGGAGTGGACAGCTTGTACGGGAAGGTGGCGTCGGCGCTCTTGAGGTGGAAGATGACCTCGCGGTCGCCCTGGGTCTCGATGGTGTCGATGTTCGAGAGGAGGGCGTAGACGCCGGTGTCCGCCTTGATCCGCAGGGCGCGCTGGATGGACCACTTGACGTCCGCGGCGGTGACGGCGTTGCCGTCGGAGAACTTCAGGCCGTCCCGCAGCTTGCAGGCGTAGCGCTCGCTGCCGCTGTCCGTGAAGGAGCAGCTCTCGGCCGCGTCGGGGACCGGGTCGCCCTCGCCCTTGGGCTGGGACATGAGCGTCTGCACGGTCTGCCGCAGGATGTTCCAGCCGCCGACGTCGTAGGAGTACGCGGGGTCGACCGGCGCCGGAGCGTCCTTCGTGGCGGTGAACTGGTCAGTGGTGCCTACGACGATCGCGTCGCTGCTGCTGCTCCCGCTGCCGGATCCACCGCACGCGGCGAGCACCGGAGTGAGCAGGCCGACCACGGCCGGCAGCACCAAAGTCTTGCGGTTCATGCTCGAAGTTCTCCAGAGCTGTTCGTGTCCGTGTAGCCCGCATACATGGGGTGTCGAAGCGGATCACGGGGGTTACGGCGATGTTCTCGCGACGAGATTAGTCCGCGCCCGCAGCAGGGTTGGCGGCGGGCCGAGTTGAGGGCCCATCACGCAGGGGAGCCGTGTGCGGACAGACCGAAAACCCGACGAGGGCAGGATTAGTGCAGCGTCTCCCCAATCGGGACACAAGGTCACCCCGTTTCCCCCCGAACGGGGGCGGGCGGCACAATCGGGCAACGTTGTCGAGCTTCCTGACGCGTGGTGAACGTCACACGCGTATTTGTGTGACGGCGTATCGGAATTCAGCCGGTTGAACAGTTGCGAATTCCGTTGAATGACCGGCGCCGAGATATCGACCAATGGACTTTGCACGCTGGGTGAACGGCTAGCGCATTTCCGTCATCAGGCCGCGCAGAAAAGCCAGGTCGACCTCCTCCAGGGAGGTCACCACGGTACGCCGCTCGGCCGGGGCGATCGGTGCGACCGACGGGACGGCGACCACCTGGCAGCCGGCGGCCTCGGCGGCGGCGACCCCGGTCGCGGTGTCCTCGACGACCGCGCACCTGGCCGGATCCACCCCCAGCCCGGCGGCGGCGAGCAGATACGGGTCCGGGTGGGGCTTGGTGCGCGAGACCTCGTCGCCGGCGATGGACAGGGTGAAGTGCCGGGGGCCCAGCGAGGTCAGGACGCGGTCGATGATGCGCCGGTGCGAGGCGGAGACCAGGGCGGTGGGGATCTGCTGCTCGTAGAGCTCGGCCAGCAGCCGCTGGGCGCCCGGCATCAGCGGCAGGGCGGCGCCGATGCGTTCCTCGAAGCCGTCGTTGAGGAGCACGCTGAGCTCGGCGAACGTGATCGCGGCGCCGGTGGCCTCGATGAGGAACCCGGCGCTGCGGGTCATGGGGCCGCCGACCACGACATGGCGCCAGGACTCGTCGAGGGTGTGGCCGAGGCGGGCGAAGATCTCGACCTCGACGTCCCACCAGAAGCCCTCGGTGTCCACCAGGGTGCCGTCCATGTCGAGGAGGACCGCCTGGAGGGCCGAGCCCTCCGCCGTCCGGGTTCCGAGCGCGGGGACCGTGCTGGTCATCCACGTACCTCCTTGAGGGACGAGCAGGCCGGTTCCCATGCGGGGAACCGGCCTGCTGTGGACCGACCAGTGTACGACTTATCCGATCAGTGCGCTCTGTGGGACACGTCTCGGGTCGTGGCGGCGCTCATCGGGCGTTGAAGTACTTCGCCTCCGGGTGGTGGATCACGATCGCGTCCGTGGACTGCTCGGGGTGCAGCTGGAACTCCTCGGAGAGGTGGACGCCGATCCGCTCGGGCCGGAGCAGGTCGGCGATCTTGGCGCGGTCCTCCAGGTTCGGGCAGGCGCCGTAGCCGAGGGAGAAGCGGGCACCCCGGTACTTCAGGGCGAACATGTCCTCGACGTCGGCCGGGTCCTCGCCGGCGAAGCCCAGCTCGGCGCGCACCCGCGCGTGCCAGTACTCGGCGAGTGCCTCGGCCAGCTGCACGGACAGGCCGTGCAGTTCGAGGTAGTCGCGGTAGGAGTTGGCCTCGAAGAGCTTGGCGGTCTGCTCGCCGATGCGGGAGCCGACGGTGACGACCTGGAGGCCGACCACGTCCGTGTGCCCCGACTCCTCCGGGCGGAAGAAGTCGGCGAGGCACAGCCGGCGGCCGCGGCGCTGGCGGGGGAAGGTGAACCGGGTGCGCTCGTTGCCCTGCTCGTCCAGGATGATCAGGTCGTCGTCCTTGGACACGCACCGGAAGTAGCCGTAGACCACGGCCGCCTCCAGCAGGTTCTCCGTCTGGAGCTGGTCGAGCAGGCCGCGCAGCCGGGGGCGGCCCTCGGTCTCCACCAGCTCCTCGTACGACGGTCCCTCGCCGGTGCGGGCCTGCTTGAGGCCCCACTGGCCCTTGAAGAGGGCGCCCTCGTCCAGCCAGCTCGCGTACTCCTTGAGCTGGATGCCCTTGATGACGCGGGTGTCCCAGAACGGCGGGGCGGGCACCGGGTTGTCGACGGCGACGTCGGAGCGGACATGGCCCTCCTCGGGCCGCTCCTCGACCTCGACGGTGGCGGCCGGCCGCACCCGGCGCTGCTTGAGCTCCGGCAGGCCGGCGCCGGGCAGCCCGCGCTTGACGCCGATGAGGGCGTCCATCAGGCGCAGTCCCTCGAAGGCGTCGCGGGCGTAGCGGACCTCACCCTCGTAGAGCTCGTGCAGGTCCTGCTCGACATAGGCGCGGGTGAGGGCGGCGCCGCCGAGGATGACCGGGTAGGTGGCCGCGAGGCCGCGCTGGTTGAGCTCCTCCAGGTTCTCCTTCATGATCACCGTGGACTTGACCAGCAGGCCCGACATGCCGATGACGTCGGCCCGGTGCTCGTCGGCGGCTTCCAGGATCGCCGAGACGGGCTGCTTGATGCCGAGGTTGACGACGTTGTAGCCGTTGTTGGACAGGATGATGTCGACGAGGTTCTTGCCGATGTCGTGGACGTCGCCGCGCACGGTGGCGAGCACGATGGTGCCCTTGCCCTCGGCGTCCGACTTCTCCATGTGCGGTTCGAGGTGGGCGACGGCGGTCTTCATGACCTCGGCGGACTGGAGGACGAACGGCAGCTGCATCTGGCCGGAGCCGAACAGCTCGCCGACGACCTTCATGCCGTCCAGCAGGGTCTCGTTGACGATGTCGAGGGCGGGGCGGGTCAGCAGGGCCTCGTCGAGGTCGGCCTCCAGGCCGTTCTTCTCGCCGTCGATGATCCGCCGCTTGAGGCGTTCCTCCAGCGGCAGGGCGGCCAGTTCCTCGGCGCGGCCGGCCTTCAGGGACTTGGCGGTGGCGCCCTCGAACAGGGCCATCAGCTTCTGGAGCGGGTCGTAGCCCTCGGCACGGCGGTCGTGGATGAGGTCGAGGGCGGTCCGCACCTCCTCCTCGTTGAAACGGGCGATCGGGAGGATCTTGCTCGCGTGCACGATCGCCGAGTCCAGGCCCGCCTTGACGCACTCGTCGAGGAAGACCGAGTTCAGCAGGATGCGGGCGGCCGGGTTGAGGCCGAAGGAGATGTTGGACAGACCGAGGGTGGTCTGCACGTCCGGGTGACGGCGCTTGAGCTCGCGGATCGCCTCGATGGTGGCGACGCCGTCCCCCCGGGACTCCTCCTGACCGGTACAGATGGTGAAGGTCAGGGTGTCGATGAGGATGTCCGACTCGTGGATGCCCCAGTTCCCGGTCAGGTCGTCGATCAGCCGTTCGGCGATCTCGACCTTCTTCTCGGGGGTGCGGGCCTGGCCCTCCTCGTCGATGGTCAGCGCGATCAGCGCGGCGCCGTGCTCGCGCGCCAGCGTGGTGACCTTGGCGAAGCGGGACTCGGGGCCGTCGCCGTCCTCGTAGTTGACGGAGTTGATGACCGCGCGGCCGCCGAGCTTCTCCAGACCGGCCCGGATGACGTCGACCTCGGTGGAGTCCAGGACGATCGGCAGCGTGGAGGCCGTCGCGAAGCGGCCGGCCAGTTCCTCCATGTCGGCGACGCCGTCCCGGCCGACGTAGTCCACGCAGAGGTCCAGCATGTGGGCGCCCTCGCGGATCTGCTCGCGGGCCATCTCCACGCAGTCGTCCCAGCGGGCCTCCAGCATGGCCTCGCGGAACTTCTTGGACCCGTTGGCGTTGGTGCGCTCGCCGATGGCCAGGTAGGAGGTGTCCTGGCGGAACGGGACCGTCTGGTAGAGGGAGGCGGCGCCGGGCTCGGGGCGCGGGCTGCGCTCGGGCGGGGTGACGCCGCGGACCCGCTCGACGACCTGGCGCAGGTGCTCGGGGGTGGTGCCGCAGCAGCCGCCGATCAGGGAGAGGCCGTAGTCCCGGACGAAGGTCTCGTGGGCGTCGGCCAGTTCCGCGGGGCTGAGCGGGTAGCTGGCGCCGTTCTTGCCGAGGACGGGCAGGCCCGCGTTCGGCATGCAGGACAGCGCGATGCGGGAGTGCCGGGAGAGGTGGCGCAGGTGCTCGCTCATCTCGGCGGGGCCGGTGGCGCAGTTCATGCCGATCATGTCGATGCCGAGCGGCTCCAGCGCGGTGAGCGCGGCGCCGATCTCGGAGCCGAGCAGCATGGTGCCGGTGGTCTCCACGGTGACGGAGACGATGACCGGGACGTCCAGGCCGGCGATCTCCCGGGCGCGGTGGGCGCCGATCACGGCCGCCTTGGTCTGGAGCAGGTCCTGGGTGGTCTCCA
This sequence comes from Streptomyces fuscichromogenes, assembly GCF_014645815.1. Taxonomy (GTDB): domain Bacteria; phylum Actinomycetota; class Actinomycetes; order Streptomycetales; family Streptomycetaceae; genus Streptomyces; species Streptomyces fuscichromogenes. Next base: position 260,331 of record NZ_BMML01000010.1, read on the forward strand.
CGATCAGCGCGTCCGCACCGCCGGCGATCAGGCCCTCGGCGTTCTGCTGGAAGGCGTCGCGGATCGTGGTGTACCCGACGTGGCCGAGGGTGGGCAGCTTGGTGCCGGGGCCGATGGAGCCCAGGACCCAGCGCCGCCGGCCGTCTCGGGCGTGGAAGGTGTCGGCGGTCTCCCGGGCGATGCGGGCACCCGCCTCGGAGAGTTCGAAGACCCGCTCGGGGATGTCGTACTCGGCCAGCGCCGCGTGGTTCGCCCCGAAGGTGTTGGTCTCGACACAGTCGACGCCCACGGCGAAGTACGCCTCGTGGACGGAGCGGACGATGTCGGGGCGGGTGAGGTTGAGGATCTCGTTGCAGCCTTCGAGATTCTCGAAATCCTCCAGGGTGGGGTCCTGCGCCTGGAGCATGGTGCCCATGGCTCCGTCGGCGACCACCACGCGTGTGGCGAGCGCCTCCCGGAGCTCGGACACCCGGGTCCGGCTGTCGGTGGAAGGGGACGGCGGCAACGAGGCCATGTGGGGCTCCCTTGGATGCGACGGCTGTCGGCTATGCGGTTTCCCCGGGCGGGCCCGGACAGTGACGCACGGCGACAGCGTAACCGGGAGTGGGCTTGGATGGGCAGGGCGTCCATGTGGCGGACGAGTGAGGCGGCGGGCGGGCAGTATGACGCCGGCCATGGCGTTTTGGCCGCTCAACGGTCATGGTGCGGATCGGACACGGGTGGCCGGACGGCCACGCACGGGCCACACGTGAAGTAACGGATGTCGACCGACCATTGGCGGGGAGTCGGCATGGACCGGTAGTGTTCGGCATTGCCGAACGCTGGTTACGGTGGCGTGACAGCGAAGGCCACAGGGGACGGAGGCAGAACGGCGATGGCACGGAACATCCAGTCGCTCGAACGGGCGGCCGCGATGCTGCGGCTGCTCGCGGGCGGCGAGCGACGGCTCGGGCTGTCGGACATCGCCTCGTCGCTCGGTCTCGCCAAGGGCACCGCCCACGGCATACTGCGCACCCTCCAGCAGGAGGGGTTCGTCGAGCAGGACGAGATCTCGGGGCGCTACCAGCTGGGCGCCGAGCTGCTCCGGCTCGGCACCACCTACCTGGACATCCACGAGCTGCGGGCGCGGGCGCTGGTGTGGACGGACGACCTGGCCCGCTCCAGCGGGGAGAGCGTCTACCTGGGCGTGTTCCACCAGCAGGGCGTGCTGATCGTGCACCACGTCTTCCGGCCCGACGACAGCCGGCAGGTACTGGAGATCGGCGCCATGCAGCCGCTGCACTCCACGGCCCTGGGCAAGGTGCTGTCGGCGTACGACCCGGTGGCGCACAGCGAGGCCCTGGAGGCCGACCGCAAACCCTTCACCGACCGCACCACCAGCGACCTGGACGCCTTCGAGCACATCCTCGACATCACCCGCGCCCGCGGGTACGCGGCCGACGTGGAGGAGACCTGGGAGGGCGTGGCCTCGGTCGCGGCCCCCATCCACGACCGCCGCCGCATGCCGGTGGGCGCGGTGGGCATCACGGGTGCGGTGGAACGGCTCTGCAAGGACGGGGAGTTGCGACCCGACCTGATCGCGGCGGTGCGGGACTGCGCCCGTGCGGTGTCGCGGGACCTGGGCGCGGGCCGGTTCTGACCGCGCGCCACTGATCGACGGCCGAGGCCGGTTCGCGTGTCGGCGGACCGGCCTCAGTCGTACCCTGAGATGGACATAACAGGGCAAAAGTGCAGATCAGTGGAGCTATCGCAGGACACCTGACGGACGACCCGACTCATCGATAACCCACAGCAATCAATAACGATCGCGCTTTCGATTACAGAACTCTTGACGCACGCGTAACGCCGGAGCAAGACTCCCGTCCATCGGTCGGCATTGTCGAACACCTACCGGCAATACGCGCTAGAGTGTGACAACGCCAAAGGCCGGCAACGCTCTCACCCCCGAGGGCGCCGCCACCCCGAAGGGACTCGGGGTTCGGCTTCCCTGGACGAAGGACAAAGGAGTCGCGGGTGTCCAGCTCCGACATCTTCATCGGCGAGACCATCGGTACCGCCATACTCATCCTGCTCGGCGGCGGCGTCTGCGCCGCCGTCACCCTCAAGGCCTCCAAGGCCCGTAACGCCGGCTGGCTCGCCATCGCCTTCGGTTGGGGCTTCGCCGTCCTGACGGCCGTCTACATCTCCGGACCGCTGTCCGGTGCCCACCTCAACCCGGCCGTCACCGTCGCTCTCGCCATCAAGAACAGCGACTGGAGCAACGTCCCGGTCTACTTCGCCGGACAGCTGCTCGGCGCGATGATCGGCGCCTCCCTGGTGTGGGTCGCCTACTACGGGCAGTTCCAGGCGCACCTGACCGACAAGGAGATCGTCGGCGGTCCGGGCGCGCAGGCCACCACGGCCAAGGCCGTCGAGGCGCAGGAGAAGGGGGCCGGCCCGGTCCTCGGCATCTTCTCCACGGGTCCGGAGATCCGGAACGCGGTGCAGAACCTCGCCACGGAGATCATCGGCACCGTCGTGCTGATCCTCGCGGTCCTCACCCAGGGCCTCAACGACAAGGGCAACGGCCTCGGTGTGCTGGGCGGCCTGATCACCGCGCTCGTGGTGGTGTCGATCGGCCTCTCGCTCGGCGGCCCCACCGGCTACGCCATCAACCCGGCCCGTGACCTCGGCCCGCGTATCGTGCACGCACTCCTCCCGCTGCCCAACAAGGGTGGTTCCGACTGGAGCTACGCCTGGATCCCGGTGGTCGGCCCGCTGATCGGCGGAGCCATAGCCGCAGGCATCTACAACGTCGCCTTCGCCTAGAGCAGGCAGGCTTCGCCGAAGCAGCAGACGTACCGCCACACACCACGGATCTTCGAGGAGCACACAGTGACCGACGCTCACACCGCAGGCCCCTTCATCGCCGCGATCGACCAGGGCACGACCTCCAGCCGCTGCATCGTCTTCGACAAGGACGGCCGGATCGTCTCGGTCGACCAGAAGGAGCACGAGCAGATCTTCCCGAAGCCGGGCTGGGTAGAGCACAACGCGAACGAGATCTGGACCAACGTCCAGGAAGTCGTCGCCGGGGCCATCCAGAAGGCCGGCATCACCAGCGCCGACATCAAGGCGATCGGCATCACCAACCAGCGCGAGACCACCGTGCTGTGGGACAAGAACACCGGTGAGCCCGTCCACAACGCCATCGTCTGGCAGGACACCCGCACCGACGCCCTCTGCAAGGAGCTCGGCCGCAACGTCGGCCAGGACCGCTTCCGCCGCGAGACCGGCCTCCCGCTGGCCTCCTACTTCGCCGGCCCCAAGGCCCGCTGGCTGCTCGACAACGTCGACGGCCTCCAGGAGCGCGCCGAGGCGGGCGACATCCTCTTCGGCACCATGGACACCTGGGTCATCTGGAACCTGACCGGCGGTGTCAACGGCGGCAAGCACGTCACCGACGTGACCAACGCCTCCCGCACCCTTCTCATGAACCTGCACACCACGCAGTGGGACGAGAAGATCGCCGAGTCGATCGGCGTACCGCTGCAGATCCTGCCCGAGATCCGCTCCTCCGCCGAGGTCTACGGCGAGGTCAGCGGCGGCAAGCTCGGCGACCTGCTCGGCGGCATCCCGGTCGCCTCCGCGCTCGGCGACCAGCAGGCGGCCCTGTTCGGCCAGTGCTGCTTCTCCGAGGGCGAGGTCAAGTCCACCTACGGCACCGGCACCTTCATGGTGATGAACACCGGTGACAAGATCATCAACTCCTACGCGGGCCTGCTGACCACGGTCGGCTACAAGATCGGCGACCAGCCGACCGTGTTCGCGCTGGAGGGCTCGATCGCCGTCACCGGTTCGCTGGTGCAGTGGATGCGCGACCAGATGGGCCTGATCTCGACCGCGGCCGAGATCGAGACGCTCGCGCTCTCGGTCGAGGACAACGGCGGCGCGTACTTCGTGCCGGCCTTCTCCGGCCTGTTCGCCCCGCACTGGCGCTCCGACGCCCGCGGTGTCATCGCCGGCCTGACCCGGTACGTCACCAAGGCGCACCTGGCCCGTGCCGTCCTGGAGGCCACCGCCTGGCAGACCCGCGAGATCGCGGACGCCATGGTGAAGGACTCCGGCGACGAGCTGGTGGCCCTCAAGGTCGACGGCGGTATGACCGCCAACAACCTGCTGATGCAGCAGCTCGCCGACGTCCTCGACGCACCCGTGGTGCGCCCGATGGTCGCCGAGACCACCTGCCTCGGCGCCGCCTACGCCGCCGGCCTCGCCGTCGGCTTCTGGTCCAGCACCGACGAACTGCGCGCCAACTGGCGCCGGGCCGCCGAATGGACCCCCCGCATGGACGCGGAGACCCGCGACCGTGAGTACAAGAACTGGCTCAAGGCCGTCGACCGGACCATGGGCTGGATCGACGACGACGAGAGCTGACGAGAGCGCGCACGCTCTCACGATCGAGCTCTGACGAGGAGTAAGAACCCCACATGACCAGTCAGTCCACCCAGCAGTCCGTGCCTGCCCTGGGAACGCACCCGGCCTCCGGCTCGCTCCCGAGCCGCGCCGAGACCAGGGAGCAGCTCTCCAAGGCGTCGTACGACCTTCTCGTGATCGGCGGCGGCATCCTGGGCATCTCCACCGCCTGGCACGCCGCGCAGTCCGGGCTGCGGGTGGCACTGGTCGACGCCGGCGACTTCGCCGGCGCCACCTCCTCCGCCTCCTCCAAGCTCCTCCACGGCGGTCTGCGCTACCTGCAGACCGGCGCGGTGAAGCTGGTGGCGGAGAACCACTTCGAGCGCCGTGCGGTCTCCCGCCAGGTGGCCCCCCACCTGGCGAACCCGCTCACGTTCTACCTCCCCGTGTACAAGGGCGGTCCGCACGGCGCGGCGAAGCTCGGGGCGGGCGTCTTCGCCTACTCCGCGCTCTCCGCGTTCGGTGACGGCGTCGGCCACCTGCTCTCCCCCGCCAAGGCGGCGCAGGACGTGCCCGAGCTGCGCACCGAGAACCTCAAGGCCGTCGCGGTGTACGGCGACGACCAGATGAACGACGCCCGCATGGCGCTGATGACGGTCCGCGCGGCCGTCGAGGCGGGTGCGGTCGTCCTGAACCACGCCCAGGTCACCGGCCTGCGCTTCACCAGGGGCCGGGTCACCGGCGCCGACCTGAAGGACGCGGTCTCCGGCGAGGAGTTCGGCGTCAACGCCCGGCTGGTGCTCAACGCCACCGGCCCCTGGGTCGACCACCTGCGCAAGATGGAGGACCCGAACGCGGCCCCCTCCATCCGCCTCTCCAAGGGCGCGCACCTGGTCCTGAAGCGGACCGCGCCGTGGAAGGCCGCGCTCGCCACTCCCATCGACAAGTACCGCATCACCTTCGCCCTCCCCTGGGAGGACATGCTGCTGCTCGGCACCACCGACGAGGAGTACGAGGGCGACCCGGCGGAGGTGTCCGTCACCGAGAAGGACATAGCCCAGATCCTGGACGAGGCCGCGTTCTCCGTCCGGGACCAGCAGCTCCGGCGCGACCTGATCACCTACGCCTTCGCCGGCCTGCGGGTGCTGCCCGGCGGCCCCGGCAGCACCGCCAAGGCCAAGCGGGAGACCGTGGTCACCGAGGGCCGGGGCGGCATGCTGTCCGTCGCGGGCGGCAAGTGGACCACCTTCCGGCACATCGGCCGCACCGTGATGGAGAAGCTGGAGGCGCTGCCGGGCCACCCGCTCGGCGACGACTTCGAGCCGATCGCCTCGCTGCCGAAGAAGCTGCCGCTGCCCGGCGTCGCCAACCCCCGTGCCGTCGCCCACCGCCTGCTGGTGGACGGCCCGGCGCCCGGCCCGCGGATGGCCGCCGACACGGCCAAGCACCTGGCCACCCACTACGGCTCGCTGGCCTTCGACATCGCCCGGATCGCCAACGAGGACCCGCAGCTCGCCGAGCGCGTCCACCCGGACGCCCCGGAGATCTGGGCGCAGGTCGTCTGGGCCCGCGACCACGAGTGGGCCGAGACCACGGACGACGTGCTGCGCCGCCGTACCACCCTGACGATCCGCGGCCTGGCCACGGACGACGTCAGGGCCAGGGTCCAGGACCTGCTCGACAAGAAGTGACACTCAGGAAGTGACACGAGGAACAGGCGGTTGCCGGGTCCTCCCCTGACCGAACCGGCAACCGCTGAAGACCCGGCCCCGCCGTACCGGGGACGGGCAGGCAAGAAGGGGCGGCTCCCCATCCCCTGGGGAGCCGCCCCGCCGCCGCTTCGGCCGACGCCCCGCCGCGCCCCCGTGAGGCACCCGGCGAACCGGCCGGGGAGCGGGGTGACAGGCCCTTCGGGTAGCCGGTGGGCCATCGGCTGACACGGCCTGGTCAGGCCGCATAATGGAGCTGAGACATCGGATGTCTGGGCGACAGGGAGGCCGGGATGGCAGTCACCGACGAGGCGATCGAGAAGATCAAGGACATGATCGTCTCCGGTGCGCTGCGCCCCGGCGACCGGTTGCCCAAGGAGAGCGAACTGGCCGCCGAACTGGGCCTGTCCCGCAACTCGCTGCGGGAGGCGGTGCGGGCCCTGTCGCTGATCCGGATCCTGGACGTCCGGCAGGGCGACGGCACGTATGTCACCAGTCTGGACCCGCAGTTGCTCCTGGAGGCGATGAGCTTCGTCGTCGACTTCCACCGCGACGACACGGTCCTGGAGTTCCTCGCGGTGCGCCGGATCCTGGAGCCGGCCGCGACCGCGATGGCCGCCTCCCGGATCAGCGAGCAGCAACTGGACGCGCTGTCCGCCCAGTTGGACGCGCTCGGCGCCGCGCCCTCGGTGGAGGAACTGGTCGCCTGTGACCTGGAGTTCCACCGGGGCATCGTGCAGAGCTCGGGAAACTCGGTGCTGTGCTCGCTCCTTGACGGGCTGTCGGGGCCGACCACCAGGGCCCGGATCTGGCGCGGCCTGACCCAGGAGGACGCGGTCGCCCGGACCCTGCGCGAGCACCGGGCGATCCTGGCCGCGCTGCGCGACCGGGACGCGGAGGCGGCCAGGTCCTGGGCGACCGTGCACATCGCGAGCGTGGAGCAGTGGCTGCGCAGCAGCCTGTGAAGCGCTTGCCGGCTTCCCGGGCCAGGGGTGTTCGAGGGCTGCGAACGGGGCAGTGATCCGTTCACTCCCCCGTGCAAGGGGGCTGCGGGCGCCCCCGTCTCACGCCGTAAGGTTGGGGCGTACGCGAGGGCACGTCGGAAGGAGGCACTGGGTGATCGAGCTGGAGGGGGTCCCCGAGCTGATCGACCCAGTCATGGTGGCCGCGTTCGAGGGCTGGAACGATGCCGGTGACGCCGCCTCCACCGCGGTCGCGCATCTGGAGCGGGAGTGGAAGGGCGAGGTGTTCGCGGCGCTCGACGCCGAGGACTACTACGACTTCCAGGTGAACCGCCCCACGGTGTGGATGGACGCCGGTGTGCGCAAGATCACCTGGCCGACGACGCGGTTGTCGGTGGTCCGGGTCGGCGGCGAGAAGCCGCGTGACCTGGTGCTGGTCAGAGGCATCGAGCCGTCCATGCGCTGGCGCTCGTTCTGCAACGAGCTGCTCGGTTTCGCCCATGAGCTGGGCGTGGAGCTGGTGGTCGTCCTGGGCGCGCTGCTCGGTGACACCCCGCACACGCGTCCGGTGCCGGTCAGCGGGGTGACGTCGGACCCGGACCTGGCCCAGCGGATGGACCTGGAGGAGACCAAGTACGAGGGCCCGACGGGCATCGTCGGCGTCCTCCAGGAGGCGTGCACGCACGCGGGCGTCCCGGCGGTCTCGCTCTGGGCGGCCGTCCCGCACTACGTCTCCCAGCCGCCCAACCCGAAGGCCACGCTGGCGCTGCTGAACCGCCTGGAGGACCTGCTCGACCTGCGGATCCCGCTGGGCGAGCTGCCCGAGGACGCGCGCGCCTGGCAGGTCGGGGTGGACCAGCTGGCCGCGGAGGACAGCGAGGTCGCCGAGTACGTGCAGACGCTGGAGGAGGCCCGGGACACCGCCGAGCTGCCGGAGGCGTCGGGCGAGGCGATCGCCCGTGAGTTCGAGCGCTATCTGCGGCGCCGGGACGTGAACCCGCCCGGCGGGCACGCCACGGCGGACGGCAGCGACAGCACGTCGTACCTGCGGGACAGCCCCGCCGGCCGCACCCGGCCGCCCCGGCCGCCGAAGCCCGACACGCCAGGGACCACGGAGGATTCCGCGGACACCGGCGAATCCGGTGACACCGGGAACCCCGGCCAGGACGGCGAGGACACCCCCGAAGACACCTCCGAGGACTGAGTCCGGGCCGGAACCGGGCCGGTTCCCGCAGGATCCGGGACCGGGTCCGGGGACGGAACAGGGGCGGTACGCACGCTGCGTGCCGCCCCTTCCGCGTCGGGGGATCGACCGGGACTCGACGTTGCGGAGTGCGCGTCGAGAGTGGTCCGCGGGTGTGTCGTGGCCGCTCGCGCAGTTCCCCGCGCCCCCAAAGGCCTGAAGACCTGAAGACCTGAAGACCTGAAAGACAGGGTGCGCGGGGGCGACGCTTCCTAGAGGGCCACGCCCAGCAGGGCGTCCACCGCTCTCGACACGACCCCGGGTGCGCCCGTGTCCGTACCGCCCCGCGCCTGCTGCAGCGCCGCCCAGCGGTCCACCGCCGCCAGCGCGGCCGGAGCGTCCAGGTCGTTGCTCAGGGCCTCGCGGATCTCCTCCACCAGGGACTCGGCGGGCGGGCCGTCCGGGCGGGAGACCGCCGCACGCCAGCGGTCCAGACGGGCCACCGCGTCGGCCAGGACCTGGTCGGTCCACTCCCAGTCGGCGCGGTAGTGGTGGGACAGCAGCGCGAGACGGATGGCGGCGGGGTCGACGCCGTCCTTGCGGAGCCGGGAGACGAAGACCAGGTTGCCCCTGGACTTGGACATCTTCTCGCCGTCGAGGGCGACCATGCCGGCGTGGACGTACGCCTTGGCCATCGGGAACTCGCCGGTGAGCACCTGGGCGTGCGAGGCGCCCATCTCGTGGTGCGGGAAGGCCAGGTCGGATCCGCCGCCCTGGACGTCGAAGGTCATGCCGAGGTGGTCGAGGGCGATGGCCACGCACTCGATGTGCCAGCCGGGGCGGCCGCGGCCGAGGGAGCCGCCGTCCCAGCTGGGTTCGCCCTCGCGGGCGGCCATCCACAGCATCGGGTCGAGCGGGTTCTTCTTGCCGGGGCGGTCGGGGTCGCCGCCGCGCTCGGCGGACAGCAGCCGCATCGCGGCCGCGTCGAGGTTCGAGACCTTGCCGAAGTGGGGGTCGGACCCGACCGAGAAGTAGATGTCGCCTTCGAGTTCGTAGGCGGCACCGAGCTCGCGCAGCCGTTCGACCAGCGGCACGATGCCGGGTATCGCCTCGACCGCGCCTATGTAGTGCCGCGGCGGCAGCATCCGCAGCGCGGTCATGTCCTCGCGGAAGAGGGTCGTCTCCTGCTCGGCAAGGGCGACCCAGTCGACGCCGTCGCGCTCCGCGCGCTCCAGGAGCGGGTCGTCGACGTCCGTCACGTTCTGGACGTAGTGCACCTGGCGCTTGGTGTCGAGCCACACGCGCTGAACCAGGTCGAACGCGTTGTAGGTCGCCGCGTGCCCCATGTGGGTCGCGTCGTACGGCGTGATGCCGCAGACGTAGATACGGGCGACGGGACCGGGGTCAAGAGTGACCAGACCACCGGTCGCGGTGTCGTGGATCCTCAGGTCGCGGCCCTGACCAGGCAGGGCGGGGACCTCGGAAGCGGGCCAGGCATGCATGTACATGAGCGTAACCGGACCCGAGTTCGGTATACGAACCGGACGGCCGGGAAGGCGCTCTTGATCTCCGGGACGGAATGTGCTGGTGGGCGCTATACCGGTGGCCAGGGGATGGCCGGCCACTCACCGGTCGGCTCCGGGTGCTTCCCGGTGGTGAGCAACGTCTCCACGCGCGCGCGTGTGGCGTCCAGCTCGGCCGCGGTGACCAGTTGGGCCAGCCGGGTCCCCAGCGCCCCGCCGAGGGCCTCGCGCAGGCCCCCGAGCACCTCCACGGCCTCGCCGGTCAGGTTCTCCCCCGCCCAGCCCCACAGCAGGGTGCGCAGCTTGTTGTCGGCGTTGAAGGTGACGCCGTGGTCGATGCCGTAGAGCCGGCCGTCGGCGGTGGGCAGCAGGTGGCCGCCCTTGCGGTCGGCGTTGTTGATCACCGCGTCGAGGACGGCGAGCCGGCGCAGCCGTTCGTCGTCGGCGTGCACCAGCAGCGCGGTCCTGCCCTCGCCGACCTCGGCGAACCCGATGGCCTTCCAGCCGGGCTCGGGCTCCTCGGCGTCCACCAGGGCGAGGAGTTCGCCGCCGTCCGGGTCGACGTCGATCCACAGCTGGACCATGCCCTCGCCGTACGGCCCGTCGCGCAGCACGGTGGGCGGGACCAGGTCCCAGCCGGTGGCCGCGGCGACCTCGTAGGCGGCCACCTCGCGCTGGGCCAGGGTGCCGTCGGGGAAGTCCCACAGCGGGCGCTCCCCGGCGACCGGCTTGTACACGCAGGACGCCTCCTCGCCGTCGAGCGCGACCGTGCAAAACAGCGCCGCGTTGGAGGCGTCGCGGATGCGGCCGCGTACCTTCAGCTCACCGTGGGCGAGCAGCTCGGCGGCGGTCACGCTCCGCGGCGGTATCCGTTCTGGCGCGGACATACGTGTCCTTCCGGGTCGAGCGGGAGGCTGCACAGCGGGCACGGCGGCCGCCCGGCGTTGACGACGTCGAGGGCGCGCTTGCAGAAGGCTCTGGCCTGCGCGCCGGTCAGCCGGACCCGCAGCATCGGGGGCCCGTTCTCCTCGTCCTGGAGGAGCCGTTCCTCGGCCTCGGCGAGGTCCTCCTCGGAGTCGGCGTCCAGCTCCACGAGGGCCTGCGCCTCGACGACCATGCGCTCTTCCTCGCCGTCCCAGGCGAGCGCCATGGTGCCGACGCGGAACTCCTCCTCGATGGGGGTGTCGAGGGGGGCGCTGTCGCTGATCTCGGCGGGCACGACGGCGGGCACGGCCGCGTTGCCGCCGCTGCGTCGTACGACCTCGTCGAGGAGTTCGTCCATGCGTTCGGCGAGCGCGGCGACCTGGGTCTTCTCCAGGGCCACGCTGGTCGTCCGGGGGCCGGCCGTGGCCTGGAGGAAGAACGTACGGCGTCCGGGCAGTCCGACCGTGCCCGCGACGAAGCGGTCCGGCGGATCGTAGAGGAACACCTGACGGGACACGTCCTGATCTCCATGGGAATCGAGAGTGCGTGGCATGGGGAGGGCGACGACACGGCCGGTGGGGCCGCTTACGTGGATCGCTTCACCCTACTGCGGCTGACGATCACGGCGCGCCGGCGCCGCCACCGACCGGGGCGTCTTCCCCGGGAGGTTCCTCACGGGGGGCGAGGGAGGCGAAATCCCCGGTGTCCCCGAGACGAACGAGAAACGGCCTGAGGCGGGTGTAGCGGATCGCGGTGATCGAACACGGTTCGACGGAGATCCGCTGGAAGAGGTCGAGGTGCAGCCCGAGCGCGTCCGCGACGAGCGACTTGATGATGTCACCGTGCGAGCACATGAGATAGACGGCGTCCGAGCCGTGGTCGCGCTCCACGCGCGCGTTCCACTCCCGTACCGCCTCGGCGGCGCGGGTCTGCATGGCCCGCATGGACTCGCCGCCGGGGAACGCGGCCGCCGACGGATGGGCCTGGACGACCTCCATCAGCGGCTCGTCCGCGAGCTCGGCGAGCTTGCGGCCGGACCAGTCGCCGTAGTGGGCCTCCCCGATCCGCTCGTCGGTGTGGGGGGTGAGCCCGGGGCGGGCGTCGAGCAGCGGGCGGACCGTCTCCTGGCAGCGCTGCAGCGGGCTGGTGACCAGCTCGGAGATCGGCAGCCCGGCGAGCCGGCCGGGCAGTGCGGCGGCCTGGGCGGCTCCGCGCTCGTCCAGAGCGACGCCCGGCGTCCAGCCGGCGAGCACACCGGAGGTGTTGGCGGTGGACCGTCCGTGCCTTACGAGGATCAGCGTGGGCATGCGGCCCAGGGTAGGCGCACGCCGACGTGCGCCGGTGGGCGGGCGACGGGAGAATACGCTCAGTGATCGTCGATTGCGCCATCTACCGGGACGGAGAGCGGACGGAGACCCCGCAGGACTTCTCCGACGCCCTCGCGGAGGCACGCGCGCGTGGTGACAGTTTTCTGTGGATCGGCCTGTACGAGCCGACGGAGCACGAGTTCGACCTGGTCACCGACGAGTTCGGGCTGCATCCGCTGGCCGTCGAGGACGCCCTGACCGCCCACCAGCGGCCCAAGCTGGAGGTGTACGACGACTCGCTGTTCGTCGTCCTGAAGCCGGTGACGTACGAGCCGAAGAGCGACACGGTGACCTCCGGCGAGCTGATGATCTTCATCGGGGACTCCTTCGTGGTCACCGTGCGCCACGGGACGCCCTCGCCGCTCGGCGACATCCGGCGGCATCTGGAGGAGCAGCACGAGATGCTGAGGCACGGGCCGACCGGGGTGCTGTACTCGATCTCCGACGCGGTCGTGGACCACTACCTGGAGGTCTCGACCGAGTTGCAGAACGACCTGGAGGAACTGGAGACCGAGGTGTTCTCGCCGAGCGGCGGCGGCTCCCGGCACACCGCGTCGCGGATCTACACCTTCAAGCGGCAGATCCTGGAGTTCCGCCGGGCGACGGTGCCGCTGGCCGTGCCGATGACCAAGCTGGCGGCGGTGGGCCCGTACGGGGGCGGCATGACGGTGCCCTTCGTGAACGAGTCGGCCCGCCCGTTCTTCCGGGACGTCAACGACCATCTGCTGCGGGTGAACGAGGGCGTGGAGGCGCTGGACCGGCTGGTGTCGGACGTCCTCAGTGCCCATCTGGCGCAGATGAGCGTGCGGCAGAACGACGACATGCGGAAGATCTCGGCGTGGGCGGCCATGGCGGCGGTCCCCACGCTGATGGCGGGGATCTACGGCATGAACTTCGACCACATGCCAGAGCTGCACTGGATCTGGTCGTACCCGGCGGTGCTCCTGCTCATGGCCTGCCTGGAGCTGGTGCTGTACCGGCTGTTCAAGCGCCGCGGGTGGATGTGATCAGGCGAACTCCGCGGCGGGGCCGCCCAGGGCGTTCCTGCGCGCCGGCATCCGCAGGCAGACCATGCGGCGCCAGCCGGCGGCGCGTTCGTAGCCGTAGACGGCGTGGATGCCGAGCGCGAGGAGCGCGGACCTGGCCCGGGACCAGCCGAGGATGCGGCCCATGTGGGCCATGACGGCGAGGCTGACGTCCCGGTAGACGCGGATCTCGGCGAGGGCGCACGCCCGCAGGGTGTGCTGGATGGCACGGCCGTGCCCGGCGGCGGCGAGACGCAGCAGTTCCTCGTGGCAGTAGGCGAGGTGGTTGTCCTCGTCCCCGGAGATCATGCACACCGCGCGGCCGACGTCCGGGTGGTCGGCGAAGTACCGGCGCAGCAGCTCCATCTGCTCGGCGGCGCGCTGCTCGGTGACCCGGCTGTGGGAGAGGTAGGTGACGATGTCCGGCACGGTGAGCGGCCGGTCGGCCCGGAGCCGGTCGTGGGCGAGCCCGATGCCGTGCCGTTCCAGGATCATCGTGTAGTCGGTGTCGGCCGGCACCGCGACGGGCGTCAGGCCGCGCTTCCTCAGCAGGGCGTGGAAGATGCGCCCGTGCTTGTCCTCGTCGGCGCCGTGACGGGTGATCTTGGGGGCCAGGTCGCGTTCGCTCCGCGGTACCAGCGCGGCGATCCGCGCGTTCTCCCAGCCGCCCTGGGACTCCCCGCTGGCCGCGATGGAGCAGAACAGCCGGAAGGACTCGTCGTTGTCGAGGATCTCCTGGAACAGACTCCTGGCCGAAAGCATCGTGGGCACCCCTCCGGAGGACTCACCAAACCCGCGAAGAACGAGTCAAATGCCGCATCGAAGTCACGGCAACAGGTGTGCCGGCGAACTCGGCCGAAAGAAGGAGCACCGGGGTCACACCAGGGGCGTAACCGCGCGGGCAGCGGCGCGTTGTGCTGCGTGACGGCCGTGGCGGGGAAGACCCCCCGAGCCCCCACCACGGCCGCGGACTTCTCTCCTGTCTCCGGTGTCGGACGCTCACGCGAGCCCGGCGCGCTCCAGGGCCTCGGCGCCGGCCCGCAGCGAGGCGAGCCGCTCGTCCAGGGCGAATCCGGCGGGCGCGAGGGAGAGCGTGGTGACCCCGGCGGCCGCGTAGGCCTTCATCCGGTCGGCGATCCGGTCCACGGAACCGAGCAGCGTGGTCTGGTCGATCAGCTCCTGCGGTACCGCGGCGGCGGCCCCGTTCTTGTCCCCGGACAGGTACTTGTCCTGGATCTCGGCGGCCTCCCGCTCGTACCCCATGCGCCGGGCGAGCTGGTTGTAGAAGTTCTGCCTGCGGCTGCCCATGCCGCCGACGTACAGCGCGGTGTACGGCCGGAAGGTGTCGGCGAGCGTGGCCACGTCCTTGTCCTCGCCGACGGCGAGCGGCAGCGTCGGGCAGATGTCGAACCCGTCGAGGGTCCGGCCGGCCTTCTCCCGGCCCGCGCGCAGGTAGCGGACCGCCGTCTCCTCCAGGTGCTCGGCGGAGGGGAAGATCAGCAGCGCGCCGTCGGCGATCTCGCCGGTCTGCTCCAGGTTCTTCGGGCCGATGGCGGCGATGTAGACCGGGATGTGCTCGCGCTCCGGGTGCACGGTCAGCTTGATCGGCTTGCCGGGGCCGCCCGGCAGCGGCAGCGTCCAGTGCTCGCCCTCGAACGACAGCCGTTCCCGGCTCATCGCCCGGCGGACGATCTCCACGTACTCGCGGGTGCGGGAGAGCGGCTTGTCGAACTTGACGCCGTACCAGCCCTCGGAGACCTGCGGTCCGGAGACGCCGAGGCCGAGCCGGAACCGGCCGCCGGAGAGGGAGTCGAGGGTCGCGGCGGTCATCGCGGTCATGGCCGGCTGCCGGGCCGGGATCTGGAAGATGGCCGAGCCGACGTCGATGCGCTCGGTCTGGGCGGCGACCCAGCTGAGCACGGTGGCGGCGTCGGAGCCGTAGGCCTCGGCGGCCCAGCACACGGCGTACCCGAGCCGCTCGGCCTCCTGGGCCACGGCCAGATTGTCCCCGTCCATCCCGGCGCCCCAGTAGCCGAGGTTGATCCCGAGCTGCATGGCCGTTCCCCTTACCGATCAGTAACGTCGCTGTTGCGAGAGACCTTAGCGCGGAGGTTTTCCGGACGGGGGATCGGTGCCCGTTCGGCTGCGGGCGGGTGGGGGCTGGTCGCGCCCGCGCGGCGGAGCCGCACATCGATACAGCCCCGCGCCCCTTGGTCGGTCCGGTCCCGCCCCCTGCATCGTCCCGCTCTCCTGGGGAAATCGGTTATCCACAGGCAACCCAACGCACCAGCTCTGGCCAGTAATCTCGCGGGCATGGAGCAGAGGCATCTCGGCCGCACCGGCCTGCGCGTGTCCCGGATCGGGCTCGGCACCCTCACCTGGGGCCGGGACGTCGACGAGCACGACGCCGCGGACATGCTGAAGGCGTTCTGGGAGGCCGGCGGAACCCTCGTCGACACCGCGGACGTGTACGGCGACGGGGAGGCCGAGTACCTGCTCGGGCTGCTCATAGAGGGTCTGGTGCCGCGCCGGGACCTGATCATCTCGACGAAGGCGGGCAGCGTCCCCGACCCCGACCGGCGTTTCAACGGCTCGCGCGGCCACCTGCTCGCCGCGCTGGACGCCTCTCTCGCCCGCCTCGGCACCGACTACGTCGACGTCTGGCACGTGCACGCCTACGACCCGGACACCCCGCTGGAGGAGACCCTCCAGGCCCTCGACCTGGCGGTCGGCAGCGGCCGCGCCCGGTACGCCGGGATCTCCAACTTCTGCGGCTGGCAGCTGGCGAAGGCGGCGACCTGGCAGCTCGCGGCGCCGGGCACCCGCACCCGGCTGGCCAGCACGCAGCTGGAGTACTCGCTGCTCCAGCGGGGCGTCGAGCGCGAGGTGCTGCCCGCCGCCCTCGACCTGGGCATCGGCCTGCTGCCGTCGTCCCCGCTGGGCCGGGGCGTGCTGACCGCGAAGTACCGCCACTCGACTCCCCCGGACTCGCGCGCCGCCTCCGAGCATCTGGCGCTGTTCGTCGAGCCGTACCTCGACGACACCGCGACCCGGATCGTGGACGCGGTGCAGACGGCGGCGGACGGACTCGCGGTCACCCCGCTCCAGGTGGCGCTGGCGTGGGTGCGGGACCGGCCGGGCGTGGTCGCGCCGATCGTCGGCGCGCGCAACGCGCAGCAGCTCGCGGGGGCATTGTCAGTGGAGGCGCTTACTCTTCCTGACGAGATCTGCCGGGCGCTCGACGACGTGTCGGCGCCCGTGCACCGCTATCCCGATCACGACTGGAGCACGCTGTGAGCACGGAGCCGGGGCTGGGCGCCAAGCCCGAGGCCGACAAGGAGACGACGGCCGGGGGGACGGCGGAGGCCGCAGCCCCCACCACCGACAGGGCCACAGCGAGCGACATGACGACCACCGGGACCGACGGCTCCCCCTCGGGAACGGCCGAGGCCGGCGGAGCGGACGGCGGCGGGGCTTCCCTCGGAGTGGCCGACGGCGCAGGGGCCGGTGAGGCCGGGACCCGCGGCGCGGACGGTGACGGCGGCCCGGCCGGGGGCGACGGGGGCCTCTCCGAGGCGGCAGAGGACGGCGAGGCCGACGGGACCGGGACCGGTGGCCCCGCCTCCGGGTCGGCCGAGGGCGGCGGGGGCTCCCCCGGAGGAGCCGACGCCGACGACGCGGGGGGCGGTGCGGCCGATGGCGGGGGTGCGGCCCAGCTGTCCGAGGCCGCGGCCGAGTTGGCCGCTCAGCGGTTGGAGCGGGAGCGGATCGCGCAGCGGAAGGCCGAGCGGAAGGGGCCCATCGAGAGCGGGGCCAAGCTCAGCGGGACGGCGGCGGATCTGCTCGCGGCGATCCGGGCGGTGGAAGGCGGGGAGAAGCCGGCGGCCACCGTGTTCGCGGAGCCCGAGGCCGCTCCGCGCCGGGCCCCCGCGCCCGAGCCGGCCCGGCAGCCGCAGCCGGCGGCCGCCGCCACGCCCGGCACGAAGGCGGTCGCGGCGGTGCGCGGGGTGCTCACCGCCGGCGGTGCGCCCGAGTCGCTCGCACCCCAGGTCGCCGCCGCCCTCGGCGACGGCGCGGACGCGGTGTTGCGGGAGGACCCCTGGCAGCTGCTCCGGGTCACCGGCGTACGGCCGGACCAGGCCGACGGGTTCGCTCGGGCGCTGCTCGGCACGGAGTGCGGTCCGGACGACGAGCGGCGCGGCCGGGCCGTGACCGGCTGGCTCCTCGAACAGGCCGCCGTGGCCGGGCACACCGCACTGGAGATGCCCGCGCTCACCACCGCGCTGGCCCAGCGGGCGGTGCCCGACCCGGAGGCGGCCGTGCAGAGCGCGGTCGCGGAGGGGGACGCGCTGGTCTTCCAGGACCTGCTGGATCCGAGCGCCCCGGAGCCCGAGGAGGACGAGCCGGAGCGGCCGGTCCGGGTCCTGGTCGGCCTGGAGCGGTACGCGCTGGCCGAGGAGAGCCTCGCCGACGGGCTGGCCCGGCTGGTCAACTCCCTGGCCAAGGACGCCCCGGAGCCCTGGGAGGCGGTCGCGGCAGCGGCCTCCAAGAGCGCGGCCGAGCTGGCGCGGGCGGTCACCGGACACGGCCTGGTGCTGCACACGGGCGGCGAGGCGGCCCGCGCCGAGCCCGCGGCCCTGCTGGCCGCCGCCCGCGCGGCCGGACTGCGCGCCTTCGCGGCCACGCACACCCCCGACGGCAGCGGGCGCCTCCCGGGCGGCGAGGGAGCCGTCGGCACCGTCTCCGACCTGCTCGCCGGCGCCGCGGGCCCCGGCCGGGACGCGGACGGCGCCCTGGACCTCGACCTGCTGATCGTGCTGGACGCGCCCCAGTTGGACGTGGAGGGCGCGGCGATGCTCGTGGAGGCGCTGCCCGACGGCGCCCGGCTGGTGCTGAGCGGGGATCCGGCGGTGCTGTGGTCCGCGGGTCCCGGGCGGGTCTTCGCCGACCTGCTGGCGGCCCGCGTGTGCCCGCAGATCGCCTCGCGCACGCCCGACCCCGGCCCGCTCGGCGAGCTGGTCTCCGGGATCGGGGTCGGCGAGCTCACCCAGGTCGGGGCGCCCGGCAAGGAGGTCGTGATCGTGCCGGTGCGGGACGCGGGCGAGGCGGTGCACCGGACGGTGCAGCTGGTCGCCGACTCCGTCCCGCGCGCGATCGGCGTCCCCGCCGAGCAGACCGTGGTGATCACCCCGGGCCACGGTGGAGCGGCCGGCACCCGCGCCCTCAACGCCGCCCTCAAGGAACGGCTCAATCCGGGTCCCGGCCGCTTCGGCGGCTTCGACCCGGGTGACCGGATCGTCCACTCCCCCGCGCCGGGCCGTACGGCCTGGGGCCAGGTGGTGAAGGCCGACGCCGAGGGGCTGCACCTGTCGTGTGCGGACGCGCCCGTGGTCGTACCGAAGGAGCAGGTGGAGCACTCCGTCCGCCACGGCTGGGCCCTGACCGCCCACCAGGCGGCGGGCAACCGCTGGCCGGCAGCGGTCGTGGTGCTGCCCGGAGACGCGGTCCAGTCCCTGACCCGCCCCTGGGTGTACACGGCGTTCAGCAGGGCGGAGCGCCACCTGTCGGTGGTCCACGGCGTGGAGCAGGCTCTGCCGAAGGCGGTGGCCGAGTCCCTGCCCAAGCCGCGGACGACCCGCCTGCCGCTGCTGTTGAGGACGCAGGTCCCCACCGCGAACTGACCGGCGCCGCCGGCCCGACGGCGCTCAGCCGCAACGGCGTCGGCCGGCGGTGCCCGTCCGGTCTCGACCCCGGAAGGCACCGCCGGCCGGCGCCTCAGCGCTCGGCGCCCGTCAGCGCTCGGCGTCCAACGGCTCCAGGTCCTCGTCCTCGTCCAGGTCGAGGTCGTCCAGCTCGTCGGTCTCCGCGGCCTCCTCGCCGTCCTCCGCGTCCTCGTCGTCGAAGACCGCGCTGACGTCGAAGCGGCACACCACCCGCTGCGGATCGACCCCCTCGAAGGGCAGCTCCAGCCACTCCCCGGGCTCGGCGGGCTCGTCCGCGGCGGTCACCCACAGCGTGGAGTCGCCCTCCTCCAGGCCGAACTCCTTGTGCCGGGAGGCGATCTCGTCCGGCTCGAACTCGCCGAACAGGACGCCCAGCGCCCCGTGGATGGTGCCGGCGGCGTCCTCGTCCGCGCCGGGACCGTCGTCGTACTCCGCCGCCTCGACCCGCTGGGCCTGCGCCAGCAGCCGCTGTGGTTCCGCCACGGCGTAGTCGCGACGGATCAGCACACTGATCGCGTTCGGTTCCTCGGGGCCCGCGTACGGGGGCAGCGAGTCGTCCGTACCGGGGATCTCGAAGGGGGTGACTTCGTCGTAGCGGTCGTAGAGAAGCTCGTCGTAGACCTCGGCGGCCGCGGCCAGCTGGTTGAACGCCTCATAGACAGCGGGGTCGTCCTCCCCCGACCTGCGTTCGACCGCGGCCAGATGGCGGTCGAGCGCGGTCTTGACCGCCTCGGCGGCGGCGCGTACCTCGGCAGCGGTGGGCTGCGCAGCATCAGACATAGTGCAGACGCTATCCGTACCGGGCACCAGCCCGCACAATAGATGCGATGCCGGAATACGAATTTGTCGACGTGTACGTACCTCGCGGGGTCTCCCGCAAGGAGGCGACACGTCTACTGACGGACCATGCCGAGTACGGACACTGGGAGTTGGACCGACTGAGCCTCATGCGCGACGGCAGCCGCAGGGTGCGGTTGCGCCGGCGGATCATCCGCCAGGTGCGTGCCACATGGTGAGACTGGCCAGCTGACGGAAGGGGCCCCGCGTCGACGGGGCCCGTCCCGTTCCACGCACCGCCGCCGGTGCGTCACCGTCCGTGCGCTAGGCCGCGGCGCGTGCCTTGCGGTACAGCACCGCGCCCGCGAGCAGCGCGCCGGCGCCGGCCGGGAGCATGAGCCCCAGCGGCAGGTCACTGCCGGTGTGCGCGAGCTGCGCGGCCGTGACGGGCTGACCGACCGAGGCGCTGCCCCCCGGCCCGGTGAGGGGGGAACCGTGCGTGCCGGTCGGGACGGTCCCGTTCCCGGAGTGAGCGGGGGGCGTGCCGGGGTGCCCGCCCGGATTACCAGGCGTTCCCGGGTTCCCGGGCGTTCCGGGATTCCCCGGTGTCCCGGGGTTTCCGGGCGTCCCGGGGTGACCGGGCGTCCCGGGCGGCGTGCTCCCGTGCCCGCCCTGCCCAGGAGGCGTCCCGTGCCCACCGTGCCCGGGAGGCGTCCCGTGACCCCCATGGCCGCCGTGACCTCCATGTCCCCCGTGCCCGCCGTGTCCGGGCGGCTGCGTGGGGTGGCCCCCGCCGGGGTGGCCGGGGTGGCCGGGGTGACCCGGGTAACCAGGATGACCCGGGTGTCCGATGTGTCCGGAACTCCCGTCGTTGGCGCACTCGTTGCCGAGGGCGGAGTTACCGACGCCGATGACGTTGACGCTGTTGCCGCACACGTTGACCGGGACGTCGATCGGCGCCTGCACGGTGTTGCCCGAACCGACACCGGGCGAGCCGCCGGTGTGCCCCCCGGCGTGCGAACCGCCGTGGCCGTCATGGCCGCCGTAGCCGCTGTGGCCGCCGTAGCCGCTGTGGCCGCCCGGGTGGCCGTAGCCCGTCGAAGCACCGCCACCGCCGCCGCGGTTGGCGCATTTGTTGCCCATCGCCGGATTGAGAGCGCCGACGACGTTCACGGTGTTGCCGCAGACGTTCACCGGCGCATGCACCGGCGCCTGCACCGTGTTGCCGGACAGTACGCCCGGTGAGTCGGCGGCCGAGCCGACGGCCCCCGAGTCGGCGTGGGCATAACCGCCCGCCGCGGCGATCACGCCGGTCGCCGCGGCCACTGTCATAAGGCCCTTGCGGGTACCCTGTCGCATTTCTGAATTCCCCCCTGCCTCGGATCCTGACCCTGCATTCCTCGCGGACGTTCATTCGGAAAAGGCCCGCGGAAAAACCGGTCGGCCCCGGAGCACATGGCGCGCGCCCCGGGGCCGACGGAAAGACGCCCCTCAGGGAGTCGGCGTCACTTGTTGATGCAGGTGTTGCCGAAGGCGGGGTTCAGCAGCCCGATCACGGAGATCGTGTTGCCGCAGACGTTCACCGGGACGTGCACGGGAACCTGGATCACGTTGCCGGAGATGACACCCGGGGAACCCACGGCAGCACCCTGGGCACCCGAGTCGGCGACGGCGAGGCCCGCACCCGCGAGAACCAGACCACCGGTGGCGGCAGCGGCAGCGACGACCTTCTTGAGCATTATTCCTCCTAGTTGGCAATGCGACCCCAATCAGCGGATCGCACTCCTTGTAACGAGGAGGGAGTAATGGAGCTACGAGCTTATCGTCGCATTCACTCTTTTCAGTTGACGTCGCACAATCGGTCGAATAGCTGAAGCCACCGCTTCACGACGCGTCGATGAAGCGGTCGAGCACGCGCACGCCGAACTGGAGGCCGTCCACCGGCACCCGCTCGTCCACGCCGTGGAACATGCCGGCGAAGTCCAGCTCCGGCGGCAGCTTGAGCGGCGCGAAGCCGAAGCCGCGGATGCCGAGGTCGTCGAAGGACTTGGCGTCGGTGCCGCCGGAGAGCATGTAGGGGACCGCCTTGGCGGTCGGGTCCTCGGCGAGCAGCGAGGACTGCATGGCCTCCACCAGGGCCCCGTCGAAGCTGGTCTCCAGCGCCTTGTCGGAGTGCACGTCGGCGCGGACCACGTGCGGGCCGAGGAGCCGGTCGAGGTCGGCGAGGAACTCGTCCTCGTGACCGGGCAGGAACCGTCCGTCGATGTGCGCGGTGGCCTCGCCGGGGATGACGTTGACCTTGTAACCGGCGTTCAGCTGGGTGGGGTTGGCGGTGTTGCTGAGCGTCGCGCCGATCAGCTTGGCGATGCCGCCGAGCCGGGCCAGCGTCGACTCCATGTCCTCCGGGTCCAGCTCGGTGCCGAGCGCGTCGCCCAGTTCGTCGAGGAAGGCCCGGGTGGTCTTGGTGACCCGCACCGGGAACCGGTGCCGACCGACCCGGGCGACGGCCTCGGACAGCTCGGTGATCGCGTTGTCGCGGTGGATCATCGAGCCGTGCCCGGCGGTGCCGGCCACCTTCAGCTTCATCCAGTGCATGCCCTTCTCGGCCGTCTGGATGAGGTAGAGCCGGCGCTGCTCGCTCACCGTGAAGGAGAAGCCGCCCACCTCGCTGATCGCCTCGGTGACCCCGTCGAAGAGGTCCGGGTGGTTGTCGACCAGGTGCCGGGCGCCCCAGGTGCCGCCGGCCTCCTCGTCGGCGAGGAAGGCCAGCACGATGTCCCGGGGCGGTTTGCGGCCGCCGCGCAGCCGGTCCCGGACGACCGCCAGGGTCATGGCGTCCATGTCCTTCATGTCGACGGCGCCCCGGCCCCACACGCACCCGTCCGCGATCTCGCCGGAGAAGGGGTGGTGCGTCCAGTCGTCGGCGTTGGCCGGTACGACGTCGAGGTGGCCGTGGATCAGCAGGGCGGGCCTGGACGGGTCCGCGCCCTCGATGCGGGCCACGGTCGAGGCGCGGCCCGGGTGCGACTCGAAGATCTTCGCCTCCAGGCCCACCTCGGCGAGCTTCTCGGCGACCCATTCGGCGGCCTTGCGTTCGCCGGGACCGGAGTGGTCGCCGTAGTTGCTGGTGTCGAACCGGATCAGCTCGCTGCAGAGGTCGGCGACCTCGTCCTCGCCGGTGACGCCCTTGGCCGTGTCCGTCTCGCTCACGCTGGTTCCTCCTGCTGTCACTGCCGGCCGGTCCGTCCCATCCTCTCTCCCTTCCGGCTCCGGCCCCAAGGCCGGTCCCGGCCCGTCACACGCCGTTCACGCCCGGCCGTGCCCGGAACGGGGCGTGATCGGCCACCCCGGAAAGCCTGGTAGTGTTTCCTTCGTCGCCGCGAGGGAAACCCGCACGGAACACTTCGCACGACAGACACCTTGTCCGGGTGGCGGAATGGCAGACGCGCTAGCTTGAGGTGCTAGTGCCCTTTAACGGGCGTGGGGGTTCAAGTCCCCCCTCGGACACCATGAAGGAATCACGAAGAAACCCCTGCTGAGCAGGGGTTTCTTGGTTTTCCGGGGCAGCGGCGCCGGGCGACCACCTCGCGGTGGGCGCCACTCGCTCAGTCGAGGCCGCCTATTCGGCCGTCACCGAGGGCCACGGCGGAGGTGAAGGCGCGGAGCGCGGTGCGGTCCAGCAGGAGCGCGGGCCCATGGGGCCGCTTGCTGTCGCGGACGGCGACCGTCGCCTCGTCGACGATCCCGCATTCCACGCAGTCGGACTGTGATGCGGACGCCGAGGACTTCCACCAGGTCACCGGCAGAGCCGACGCGTCGTCAACGTGCTTCATTCGCTATTCGTTCTTCCTTATCTGGGTGATCAGTTCCACCGACGCCTCGACGGACTCGGCGGCAGACGTGAGGCGTTGCCACGCGGCCCGGTGCGTGGAGACCCGATCACGTTCCTCGATGTACAGGGCGGAGGTCAGCCCTTCCTGGTGGACGACGTCCAGATCGGTGTGCGGACCGAAGCCCAGGATGCTGAAGGTGCCGGTGAGCCCGGCGTGCAGGGGAGCGTCCGATCGCAACACCTGGATGTTGATGTTCGGCCGCCGCCCCATCGTAAGCAGGCGCCCCAACTGCTCGTACATCAGGGCGGGATCCTCGGTGGTGGAGCGCAGCGCCTGTTCGGAGATGATCGCCCAGAGCGCCAGCGGGTCGCTGTCCCGGGTGAGGACGGCCTGGCGTGCCAGCCGTACCTCGACGAGCGCGTCGACCCGTGCCTCGACCGCCTCGGACATGGCGGTCGCCCGGATGATCTCGCGGGCGTACTCGGCGGTCTGGAGCAGTCCGGGGACCATTCCCAACTGCCAGGTGGAGACCGTCTCGGCCTCCGCCTCCAGGCTGATCAGGTCCTCGTACACCGGGGTGAGGACACCCCGGTACGAGTGCCACCAGCCGCGGCGGCCGCCCTCCCTGGTGAGCGTGATCAGGGCCGCGCGCAGCTCGTCGCTGACGTCGCGCCCGAGTCCGGCGTACAGCAGGAGCAGCGCCTGGATGTCCGCTGCCTTGGGGGCGGTCTTGCCGGTCTCCATCCGGGACAGCTTGGAGGAGACGAAGGCGCCCTCGGAGTGCTCGGCGACCTCGTCGAGGGTGAGTTCGCCGCGCAGCTCGCGCAACTTCGCACCGAGCCGTCGCCGGCGCACCGTGGGCGTGCTCACGGCTTCCCCCTTCTCTCCGGCTTCTCTCCGGTGAACTGCCCGACAGTCTGCCCGTGCCGCCCCGACCGCCGCCACCGACTGACGACTTGTGCCGCAACTCTCTCAAAGCGATGCGCAATATTTCACATCTCGTGGGACGTATTGCGATCGACTGTGCCGTGAAGGCACCATGAATCCGGGAAATACGACAGTGACCGCACTCGCATGGCGAACCACCGTGCCTGCGTTGGGACATGCCCGTGAGGGGATGCACATGATCGAACGCCAGCGGAGCACCACGACCGAACCCCGCGCCCTGCAAGTCGCCCCACCGCCGGTCCTGTTACTGGCCAGCGAGCCTCAGTCGGCCAAGGCCGCGCGGCTGTTCGTGAGCGACTTCATCGCGCACCACACCCCGGACGCCTCCCGCGACCACATCGACGCGGTCGCCCTGGTCACCTGCGAACTGGTCACCAACTCCATGCGCTACGAGTCCGATCCGGACGACCCGGTGCGTCTCCTCATCGACACCGACGGCGCCCGGACCCGGGTCGAGGTGCACGACCCGCTGGGCCGCCACCCGCGGCTGCGGCCCATCTCGGTCGAACGGGACCGCGGGCGCGGTCTGCTCATCCTCGACGCGCTGTGCTCGGGCCGCTGGGGCGTGGGCAACCTGCCGTGGGGCAAGTCCATCTGGGCCGAGGTCAGCGCCGTGTGACGGCCGGCCCGCCCTGATGTCTCCCGCACCCCCACGGTGACGGCCGGTTCCGCGGCGATCTCCCCCTCCTCGCCACGGCACCGGCCGTCGCCGTACGGGCCGCCGGACACATGGAGTTGGCCCCTCTCACGCTGTGTGGCCCATCTCTCGTCGATCGCGGAGAATCGCTGGTCAGAGGTTGCTCAAGATTCAAGCGACTGCTCCGAACGGCTGCTCTCGGGTGGCCGTCGGCTGCTCCGGAGCCTAGCGTCGTACTAATATTTCCGGCTTGTTACCCAGCCGGAGCCGGACAACCCCAGGCAGACCTGAGGACCCGCCGGCGCCCCGGAGGGTTCCGGGAACGAGACGCGAGGACCGGATGGCAGCCATTGACGGGAGCAGTGCTCTCGGCCTGCTCGACGATGAGATCCGCGAGGAGTTCGGGAACACGGCGCGATTCTCGGCCGGGGCGGCGGCCTCGCCGCGCACGCTCGTGGACGTGTTCGAAGCCACCGTACGGGCCCACCCCGACGAGCCCGCGCTGGACGACGGCACCGCCCAGCTCACCTACCGCGCGCTCGCCGTGGAGGTGCAGCGGCTGCGCCGGCGGCTCGCCGAGGCCGGGATCGGGCTCGGGGACCGGGTGGGCGTCCGGGTGCCGTCCGGGACCAACGACCTGTACGTCGCCGTGCTCGGGGTGCTCGCGGCCGGTGCCGCCTATGTGCCCGTCGACGCCGAGGACCCGGACGAGCGGGCCGCGCTGGTGTTCGGCGAGGCCGAGGTGGCGGCCGTCCTCGGCGCGGACCTGCGCATCGACGTCCGCCGCGAGTCCGGGAAGCCCGCCGGCCGCCCCGGTACCGAGCACGACGCCTGGATCATCTTCACCTCCGGGTCCACCGGCAGGCCCAAGGGCGTCGCCGTCACCCACCGCAGCGCCGCCGCCTTCGTGGACGCCGAGGCCGCGCTGTTCCTGACCGAGGAGCCGATCGGGCCCGGCGACCGGGTCATGGCGGGCCTCTCCGTGGCCTTCGACGCCTCCTGCGAGGAGATGTGGCTGGCCTGGCGCTACGGCGCCTGCCTGGTGCCCGTGCCGCGCTCCCAGGTGCGCTCCGGCGCCGACCTCGGCCCCTGGCTGGTCGAGCAGGAGATCACCGTCGTCTCGACCGTGCCCACCCTGGCCGCCCTCTGGGAGCCCGAGACCCTCAACGACGTCCGCCTCCTCATCTTCGGCGGCGAGGCCTGCCCGCCCGAGCTGGCGCAGCGGCTGGTGACCGAGGGCCGCGAGGTCTGGAACACGTACGGGCCCACCGAGGCCACCGTCGTCGCCTGTGCCGCCCTGATGAGCGGTGAGGAGCCGATCCGTATCGGGCTGCCGCTGAACGGCTGGGAGCTCGCCGTCGTGGACGACGCGGGCGAGCCCGTGGCGATGGGCGAGAGCGGCCAGCTGGTGATCGGCGGGGTCGGCCTGGCCCGTTACCTGGACGCCGAGAAGGACGCGGAGAAGTACGCGCCCCTGGAGTCGCTGGGCTGGAAGCGCGCGTACCGCAGCGGCGACCTGGTGCGGGCCGACCGCGAGGGGCTGGTCTTCCTCGGGCGCGCCGACGAGCAGATCAAGCTCGGCGGGCGCCGTATCGAGCTGGGCGAGGTCGACGCCGCTCTCCAGGCGCTCCCGGGGGTCGCGGGCGCCGCGGCCGCGGTACGGACCGCCCGCAGCGGCAACCAGCTGCTGGTCGGCTATGTCGTCACCCAGGACGGCTGGGACCACGCGGCCGCCGTCGAGAAGCTGCGCGCCGAACTGCCCGCCGCCCTCGTCCCGCTGCTGGCGCCGGTCGCCGAGCTGCCCACCCGCACCTCCGGCAAGGTCGACCGCAACGCCCTGCCCTGGCCCCTGGAGGGCCTGGAGACCGGCGGCCCGGCCGAGCAGCTGTACGGCACCGAGGCATGGCTCGCCGAGCAGTGGACCGAGGTCCTCGGCATCCCGGTGGGCAGCGCCTCCGACGACTTCTTCGCGATCGGCGGCGGCAGCCTGTCCGCCGCCCAGCTCACCACCCGGCTGCGCACCCGCTACCCCAGCGCGGCCGTCCTCGACATCTACCAGCAGCCGGTGCTGCGCAAGCTGGCCCGCCGGCTGGAGGAGTCCGTGCAGGACGACGGGACGCAGCGCACCATCGCGCCCGTGCCGCGCGGCGCCCAGTTCGTGCAGTTGCTGCTCCTGTTCCCCCTGTTCACCCTCCTCGGGCTGCGCTGGACGGTGGTCCTCGCCGCGCTCGGCAATGTGCTGGGCGGCTACGGCTGGCTGCCCACCGCCCCCTGGTGGCTGGTCGCCGTCGGGGCGGTGGCGCTCTTCACCCCGCCCGGCCGGATCGCGATCGCGGCCGGGGGCGCGCGGCTGCTGCTGCGGGGCGTGAAGCCCGGCAGACACCCCCGCGGCGGCTCCGTCCACCTGCGGCTGTGGACGGCGGAGCGGCTGGCCGAGTTCACCGGGGCGACCACGCTGACCGGGTCCTGGCTGGAGCGGTACGCGCGGGCGCTGGGCGCCAAGATCGGTCCCGAGGTGGACCTGCACTCGCTGCCGCCGGTCACCGGCCTGCTCAGGATCGGGCGGGGTGCGGCCGTGGAGTCCGAGGTGGACCTGTCCGGCTCCTGGCTGGACGGGGACCGGCTGGTGATCGGCCCGGTCCGGATCGGCGCCCACGCGGTCGTCGGCACGCGCAGCATGCTCTTCCCGGGCGCCCGCGTCGGCAAGCGCGCCGAGGTGGCCCCCGGCTCCGCGGTCACCGGACAGATCCCGACCGGCCAGCGCTGGGCCGGTGCCCCGGCGGTCAAGCTGGGCAAGGCCAAGCGGAACTGGCCCAAGCAGCGGCCGCAGCGCGGCACGTACTGGCGGGTGATGTACGGCCTGACGGGCCTCGGGCTCAGTGCGCTGCCGGTGCTGGCGGGCGGCGCCGCGCTGCTGGTCGCCGGGCGTTTCGTGGCCCCGGGCGACGGTCTGGCCGCGGCCCTGCGGGGCGCGGCGGCCGCCCTGGTCCCGGCGACGCTGGCGTTCGGGCTGGCGTACGCCCTGCTGATCCTCGTCTCGGTACGGCTGCTGAGCCTGGGGCTGCGTACCGGCACCTACCCGACGCACAGCCGGACCGGCTGGCAGGCGTGGACGGTGTCGCAGCTGATGGACCGGTCCCGCGAGACCCTGTTCCCGATGTACGCCGGGCTGATCACGCCGGTGTGGCTGCGGCTGCTGGGGATGCGGATCGGCAAGGGCGCCGAGGTGTCGACCGTGCTCGCGCTGCCGAGCCTGACGACGGTCGGCGAGGGCGCGTTCCTGGCCGACGACACGCTGACCGCGCCGTACGAGCTGGGCGGCGGCTATGTACGGATCGGGCGCGCGGAGATCGGGCGGCGGGCGTTCCTCGGCAACTCCGGGATGACCGCGCCGGGCCGCAGCGTGCCGGACGGCGGTCTGGTGGGCGTGCTGTCGGCGACGCCGAAGAAGGCCAAGAAGGGCACCTCGTACCTGGGGCTGCCGCCGGTGAAGCTGCCGCGCAGCGCGGCCGACGGCGACCAGAGCCGGACGTACGAGCCGCCGGCGCGGATGCTGTGGGCGCGGGCCCTGGTGGAGACGTGCCGGATCGTGCCGGTGCTGTGCTCGGTGGCGCTGGCCGGGCTGACGGTGGCCGCGCTGTGCGCGCTCGGTGTCTGGGCGCCGCTGCTGTCCGGCCTGGTGCTGCTCGGTGCCGGCGCGGTCGCGGGCCTGGTCTCCGTGCTGGCCAAGTGGGTGCTGGTCGGGCGGCACCGCAGCGGGGAGCACCCGCTGTGGAGCTCGTTCGTGTGGCGCAACGAGCTGGCGGACACCTTCGTGGAGGTGCTCGCGGTGCCGTGGCTGGCCGGCTCGGTTCCGGGTACACCCTTGATGACGGCCTGGCTGCGCGGCCTCGGCGCGCGCATCGGAAAGGGCGTCTGGGTGGAGAGCTACTGGCTTCCGGAGACGGATCTGGTGACGCTGGAGGACGCGGCCACGGTGAACCGCGGCTGTGTGCTGCAGACTCACCTCTTCCACGACCGGATCTTGCGGACGGATACTGTTGTTCTCCGTGAGGGCGCCACACTGGGTCCTGGCGGGATCGTGCTGCCCGGCAGCACGGTCGGGGCCCGTACGACCCTGGGGCCCGCGTCGCTCGTCATGGCGGCGGAGTCGGTTCCCGACGACACCCGCTGGCTCGGCAACCCGATCGAGGCATGGCGTCCCTGAGCGCGGGCCGTCCGGTGGTGGCCGCGGGCATCGGGGCACCGAGAGACGGTTCGAGCACAGCGCAGGGAGCGAACGCGGAAGTGGCAGTGCAGCAGGCAGCAGGTCCGGACCCGTACTTCCCGGACAACGGCGATCCCCGGTACCGGGTGCATCGCTATGAGCTCACGCTGGACTACCGGCCAGGACCCAACCGCCTGGCCGGCATGGCCCGGATCAACGCGATCGCGGGCCGGGCCGCGCTGCCCGAGTTCCAGCTGAACCTGGCGGACTTCAAGATCGGCCGGATCCGGGTGGACGGCCGCCAGCCGCACTGGACGCACCGGGGCGGCAGGCTGCGGATCAAGCCCGCGAAGCCGCTGCGCGCCGGGGCCGCCTTCACCGTGGAGATCCACTGGTCCGGCAACCCGAAGCCGGTGAACAGCCCGTGGGGCGGGATCGGCTGGGAGGAGCTGACCGACGGTGCGCTGGTGGCCAGCCAGCCGACCGGCGCGCCCTCCTGGTTCCCGTGCAACGACCGGCCGGCCGACAAGGCGTCCTACCTGCTCTCGATCACCTGCCCGTCGGCGTACTCGGTGGTGGCCGGCGGCCGGCTGCTCACCCGTACCACCAAGGCGTCCACGACGACCTGGGTGTACGAGCAGGCGTCGCCGACGTCGAGCTATCTGGTGAGTCTCGCGATCGGCAAGTTCCAGACCGTGCTGCTGGGCGACCCGGGCTTCGGCGGGGTGCCGATGCACGGGCACATACCGGCGCATCTGCTCCCGGAGTTCTCCCGGGACTTCGCGCGGCAGCCCGCGATGATGGACCTGTTCCAACGGCTCTTCGGGCCCTACCCGTTCGACGAGTACGCGGTGGTCGTCGCCGACGAGGAGTTCGATGTCCCCGTCGAGGCCCAGGGGTTGTCGCTGTTCGGCGTCAACCACGTGGACGGGGCCCGGGGTTCGGAACGGCTGGTGGCGCATGAACTCGCCCACCAGTGGTTCGGCAACAGCGTGTCCATCGCCGACTGGCGGCACATCTGGCTGAACGAGGGGCTCGCCAAGTACGCGGAGTGGCTGTGGTCGGAGCGCTCCGGCGGCCGCAGCGCCCAGCAACTGGCGGCCACCGCCCACCGGTTGCTGTCCGGACTGCCGCAGGACATCCGGATCGCCGCCCCGGGCAGGAAGTCGATGTTCGACGACCGGCTCTACGAGCGGGGCGGTGTCGCGATCCACGCGATCCGCTGCGCGCTCGGCGACGAGCGGTTCTTCCACATGCTGCGGGCGTGGGCGGGGCTGCACCGGGGCGGGTCCGTGACGACGGCGACGTTCACGGCCCACGTCAACCGCTTCGCGGACGAGCCGCTGGACGGCCTGTTCGACGCCTGGGTGCACCGCGCGGCGCTGCCCGCGCTGCCCGCCCCGGTCGTCCCGGCCCGCCCGGCCCAGCCGCCCACCAGCGCCGAGTCGGCGTAGGAAGGCCGACCCGTGACACCGAAGCGCCCCCGGCTGCAGCGTGCCGCCGCCTCCTGCCCGTGCGGTCTCCCGGAGCCGTACGAGAGGTGTTGTGCCCGGTTCCACCGGGGTGAGGCGGCGGCGCCCACGGCCGAGACGCTGATGCGCTCGCGCTACAGCGCCTTCGTGAAGCGTGACGAGCCGTATCTGCTGCGTACCTGGCATCCCCGGACCCGCCCGCCCCGCCTCGACCTCGACCCCGCGATGCGGTGGACCGGCCTGGAGATCCTGGCGACGGCCGACGGCTCGGCCTTCCACACCACCGGCACGGTGACCTTCCGGGCGTCCTTCAGGGGCGGTTCGCTGCACGAGCGCAGCCGGTTCGAGCGGGTCGAGGGCGCCTGGGTGTATCTGGACGGGGAGTTCCTGGACTAGGGCGCCAGGACGTCCAGTTCCTGGAGGGCGCCCGTGGTGATCTCCCGGGTCAGCCGTTCCGCGCGGGGCGCGTCGCCCTCGCGCACCGCCTCCGCGACCTGGACGTGCAGGGTGACGGCGGCCGGATCGGGGTCCTCGAACATCACCTCGTGGTGGGTACGGCCGGTGAGGACCTCGGCCACCACGTCGCCGAGCCGGGCGAACATCTCGTTGCCGGACGCCGCCAGGATCACCCGGTGGAAGGCCACGTCGTGGACCAGGTACTCCTCCAGCTCGTGGCCGCGCGAATGGGCCACCATGCCGAGCGCGCACTCGGTGAGCTCGGCGCACTGCGCGGCCGTGGCGTGCCGCGCCGTCAGACCGGCCGCCACCGGCTCGATCGCCGAGCGCAGCACGGTGAGCGAGCGCAGCTGGTGCGGACGGTCGGCGCCGGCCAGGCGCCAGCGGATGACCTGCGGGTCGTAGACGTTCCACGCGGCCTTGGGGCGGACGGTGACGCCCACCCGGCGGCGGGACTCGACCAGGTGCATGGATTCGAGGACCCGGACCGCCTCGCGCATCACGGAGCGTGACACCTGGAAGTGCTGGGCCAGCTCGTCCGTGCGCAGGACGCTCCCCGGCGGGTACTCGCCCGCGGTGATGGCGGGGCCGAGGGTGTCCAGTACTCGGCCGTGCAGACCCCGGCCCGGTGTGCTCATGCACTCAGCGTACCGAGCGGATCACTGAGCCAAAAAGTCAGACTTATATGTCACAGACTCTTGAATTAGTCGTACCTAATAGGTTTCAGTGTGGCGACAACGAGACCTCCGAAGCAGACAGCGAGGCAGTGATGCGGACCCCGCACGTCGTCGTGGTGATGGGCGTCGCCGGCACGGGCAAGACCACGATCGGTCCCCTGCTCGCCGCCCGGCTCGGCGTCCCGTACGCCGAGGGCGACGACTTCCACCCGCCGGCCAACATCGCCAAGATGTCGGCCGGTCACCCGCTCGACGACGCCGACCGGTGGCCGTGGCTGGACGCCATCGGTTCCTGGGCGCACGGGCGGGAGGGGCTGGGCGGGGTCGTCAGCGGCTCCGCGCTGAAGCGGTCCTACCGTGACCGGCTGCGGGCCGCGGCCCCCGGCGTCGTGTTCCTGCACCTGACCGGCGACCGGCACCTCATCGAGGACCGGATGTCACGCCGGCAGGGCCACTTCATGCCGACCGCGCTGCTGGACTCCCAGTTCGCCACGCTCCAGCCGCTGGGCGCGGACGAGGCCGGCGTCGCCGTGGACGTCTCGGGCACCCCCGCGGAGATCACCGCACGGGCCGTACGGGCCCTGGACACGCTGCCCGACCCCGCTCCGCAGCGGTAGCTCGCTCCTTCTTCCCTCTTTCCTCATCCCCTCACCGCAAGGGACCCCCGTGACCGGACTCAGCGTCGAGATGCTGGCAGCGGACGCCGTCGCGCCCATCACCTCGGCCGGACATGCCAGGCTCGGCATCGCCGTGCTCGTGGGCATCGCCGTCATCGTCCTGCTCATCACCAAGTTCAAGCTCCACGCCTTCCTGGCGCTGACCATCGGCTCGCTCACGCTCGGCGCGCTCGCCGGGGCGCCGCTCGACAAGGTCATCACCAGCTTCACCACCGGGCTCGGCACCACCGTGGCCGGCGTGGGTGTCCTGATCGCGCTCGGGGCGATCCTGGGCAGGCTGCTGGCGGACTCCGGGGGCGCCGATCAGATCGTCGACACGATCCTCGCGAAGGCCGGCGGGCGGGCGATGCCCTGGGCGATGGTGCTGATCGCCTCCGTGGTCGGGCTGCCGCTGTTCTTCGAGGTCGGCATCGTGCTGCTCATCCCGGTGGTGCTGATGGTCGCCCGCCGCGGCAACTACTCGCTGATGCGCATCGGCATCCCGGCCCTCGCCGGTCTGTCCGTGATGCACGGGCTGGTGCCGCCGCACCCCGGCCCGCTGGTCGCGATCGACGCGGTGCACGCAAACCTGGGCGTGACCCTGGCGCTCGGCGTACTGGTCGCCGTCCCGACCGTGATCATCGCCGGTCCGCTGTTCTCGAAGGTCGCAGCCCGCTGGGTGGACGTGCAGGCGCCCGACCGGATGCTCCCGCAGCGGCCGTCCGAGGAGCTGGAGCACCGCCCCGGCTTCGGCGCCACCCTCGCCACCATCCTGCTGCCGGTCGTCCTGATGCTGGCCAAGGCGCTGGTCGACATAGTCGTCGACGACCCCGCCCACACCGTCCAGCGGGTCTTCGACGTCATCGGCTCCCCGCTGATCGCCCTGCTCGCGGCCGTGATCGTGGGCATGTTCACGCTGGGCCGGCCGGCCGGGTTCTCGCGGGAGCGGATCTCGCAGACCGTCGAGAAGGGCCTCCTGCCCATCGCGGGCATCCTCCTCATCGTCGGCGCGGGCGGCGGCTTCAAGCAGACGCTGATCGACTGCGGTGTCGGCCGGATGATCCTGGAGATATCCAGGGACTGGTCGATCCCGGCCCTGCTGCTGGCCTGGCTGATCGCGGTCGCGATCCGGCTCGCGACCGGCTCCGCGACGGTCGCCACGGTGTCGGCGGCGGGTCTGGTCGCTCCCCTGGCGGCCGACATGTCGACGACCCACACGGCGCTCCTGGTACTGGCCATCGGCGCGGGCTCGCTGTTCTTCAGCCATGTCAACGACGCGGGGTTCTGGCTGGTGAAGGAGTACTTCGGCCTGACCGTCGGCCAGACCCTCAAGACCTGGTCCGTCATGGAGACGATCATCTCGGTGGTCGGCGGCGGCCTGGTCCTGCTGCTGTCCCTGGTGATCTAGAAGCGGTCGGAGTCCGACGATGCGCCCGCTACGGCACCGCCGGCCTCCACCATCCCGGCCGATCACCGCCACGGCGGGATGAGAGGCCGGCGACTTCCGCGGTTTCCCCCGCGCCGTCCCCTCCCCACCGCAACACCGAACGGCCGCCGCAGTCCCCCTCCGCCGCGACGGCGGTCAGCCACGGTGGCGGGATCCGGCGGTGGCCGGTTCGGCGTCGGAGTGCGTTCGGTGGGGCCGGTGGGCGGCTACGGTCGCCACAGGGGGTGCTCGCGTTTGGCCCAGTCTCGGCTCACCGTGCCCGTGCGCAGGCCGCGGCGGGCCTCCGGGTCGCCCAGGGCCATGCCGATGTGGCCGGCCAGGACGATGCCGATGGTGAGGGCCAGCCAGTCGTGGACGAAGGTGGCCGAGGTGCGCCACATCAGTGGGGTGAGGTGGGTGAACCACATGAGCAGGCCGGTGCCGAGCATCACGAGGCTCGCGCCGGCGATCCAGTTCGCGTAGATCTTCTGGCCGGCGTTGAACTTGCCCGCCGGGCGGGAGGACCGGCGCCGGTCGCGGCTCAGGGCGGCGTGCAGCCAGATCCGGTCGTGCGGGCCGAAGCGGTTCAGGAAGCCCAGGTCCCGGCGGAAGGCGCGGGAGGCGAGGCCGAGGAGGACCGGGACGGGGAGGGCGAGGCCCGCGCACTCGTGGATGCGGACGACCAGTTCACGGCGGCCGACGAGGACCGCCAGCTGCGGGATGTAGAGGCAGGCGGCTGTCGCGACGCAGATCCCCATCAGCAGCGCCGTACCGCGGTGGACCCAGCGCGCGGCGGCGGTGAAGCGGCGCAGCCGGTCCGTGGCGGCCGGGGCCTCAGCTCGTAGGCTCATCGTCACGTCCGTTCGAGCGGCCGACCCAGGCGTCCACGTCGTAGCCCAGCTTCTCCCAGTAACCCGGTTCGACCTTGTCGCCGACCGTGATCCCGGAGAGCCACTTGGCCGATTTGTAGAAGTACATGGGGGCGACGTAGAGACGGACCGGGCCGCCGTGGTCGTGGGTGATGGGCTTGTTCTGCATGCGCAGCGCGACCAGGACGTCCGGCCGGCGGGCCTGGTCGAGGGTGAGGCTCTCGGTGTACGCGCCGTCGAAGCAGGTGAAGTGGATCGCCTTGGCCGAGTCCCGGACGCCCGCCAGGTCCAGCAGGTGCGAGAGCCGGACGCCTTCGAAGGGCGTGTCGGGGACCCGCCAGCCGGTCACGCACTGGACGTCCTTGACCAGCTTGGTCTGCGGCAGGGCGCGCAGGTCGGCCAGGGTGTACGTGCCCGGCCTGTCGACCAGCCCGTCGATCTTCAGCTGGTAGTCGGCGGCGGTCCTGTCCGGCACCGACCCGGTCACCGAGTAGTAGCGGAAGCCGCCGCCGTTCGGGAGCAGTCCGGTCAGGCCCGTGGGGTCCTTGCCGGAGAAGGCCCCGAGGACCGACTCGGTGACGCGTTGCAGCACCGGCGCGGTCACCAGGCCGAGCGCGCCGAGGCCGATGGTGCCGAGGAACACCCGGCGGCCGACCGGACTGCCCTCCTCGGTGTGCCGCGGTGCCTCGGGTTGTTCAGAGTTCACGTACTCATTCGAACACCATCCGGGCGGGCTCGGCCACGAAATCCGGCGGCCGTAAGGAATCCACAACCTCTTCTCATCAAACGCCCCTCAGCCTCCCAGCACCCGCTCCCGGGCCGCCCGGAACGCCTCGCACGGGTCGCGGTCCGGGTAGGACCAGGGTGCCGGGGTGGCATGGCGGCCGATGCGCTGGAAGAGGGCCGCGGCCTCGGCGTACCGGCCGGCGCCGAAGGTGGCGTGGGCGAGGTGGTTGAGGTCGATGTGGCGCCGGGGATGCTCCTCGATCCCCCACTCCAGCCACCAGTCGAAGGCGGCCCCCAGGGCGCGCAGCGCGGCCGGGTCGGTCCAGTGCCCGGCGGCGGCCGGGTCGGCGGGGGCCTGGCCGGTGGCGGCCAGCACCCGGTGGCGTTCGGCGTACGCGACGACCGGCAGGACGGCGAGCGGGGAGTCGGCCGGGGCCTCGGCCGCCGCGCGTTCCGCGAAGGCGTGCAGCTCGTACGCGCCGCGGGTCTCGGTCTCCGCGATCCGGGCCGCCATCAGGTGATGGGCGTGATGGTGCTCGGGATGGCGGCGGCGCACCTCGGCGAAGGTGCGGCGCGTCTCCTCGTCGGTGCCCAGGTAGCGGGCCAGCAGGAGCAGGCCGAGCCACGGGGTGGGGTCGGCGGGGGCGAGCGCGGCGGCGCCGGCGCAGGCCTCGTGGGCCCGCACCGGGTCCTCCTTGCCGCGCAGGGCGCGCCGGGCCAGGGTCAGGGCGTACAGGGTGGCGGCGTCGGCCGAGCCGGGCTCGGCGAGCAGCCACTCGCGGGCCCAGGCGACGGCGTAGGGCTCACGGGCCAGGACGGTCGCCCGGTGGCCCCGGCGGTCCCAGTCCTCACCCGTATGGAGCAACAGGGAGCGGGCGGGCTGCCAGCGCCCCTGGGCCAACGCGGCCCGCGCGGAGATGAGTTCGGCGTCGCCGAGGGCGTCGTCGGGACAGTGCTCGCACCTGGGGTGCGCTGCCGCGCGGGGACCTGAGGCGGCGGCCGGGGCTGGGACCGAGACGGCCTGGCCTGGGCCTAAGAGGGGCGGGGTTGGGGGCACCGCGGAACTTCCTGGTTGTCGGGCTGCCATCGGCCGATCACGCACAGCAAACCCGCAGCCAAGACTTTGCGTCAAGCCGAACGGGGCTGGTACTCCGTTCAACTACCTTGCGTAGAGAGGAACTTGACGCGCGCCGGGGCCGGGTTGGCGTACCGTGGCCGCAGGGCATCCGGTTCCGGTTGTGGCGTACGCCATGGCGCCGGTCGCCCGGGCGTCGGACCATGGCCGTAGGGTCCCGCCGCCGCCCCGATCCGCCCACCGTGATCGACCCGGGCGGCGTGACCGAGTCAACCGCCCGGTTCCGGGTACTCCGGAGCAATCCCCATCCGGGAGCGCTACAGTCGGCCACTACGCACTCCGTAACCCGGCCGCAGATCGAGGTACGCAGCGTGTCCGTTCTGGTTCTGATTCTCGCCGTGAGCGCGGCCTGTTGCCTGGGCTTCGGGTTCGTGCTCCAGCAGAACGTCGCCCAGAAGGCACCGCTCAGCGACTTCCTGTCGCCGCGGCTGCTGCTCGACCTGATGAGGGTGCCGCGCTGGCTCGGCGGTATCGGCCTGATGGTGGCCGGCATGGTCCTCGGCGCGATCGCCCTCGGCAAGGGCGAGATCTCCCTCGTCGAGCCGCTGCTCGCGACGAACCTCCTGTTCGCCCTCGCGCTCTCCCGGCACCAGACCAAGCACCCCCTCAGCCACCAGGGCTGGGCGGGCCTCATCCTGCTCGCGGGCGGGGTGACCACGTTCATCCTGGCCGGCCAGCCGCGCGGTGGCGACGCCGTGACCAACCCGGCACGGCACTGGCTGATCATCGGCGTGATGGTGGGCGTGGCCCTGCTGCTCACGACCTACGCCAAGCGGTCCCGCCTCAGCTCGGGCCCCACCCTGCTCGCCCTCGCCGCCGGGCTGCTCTACGGCGTCCAGGACGCGCTGACCCGGGTCACCGGCACCCGCTTCTCCGAGGGCGGCATCATGGAGGTCCTGACCGGCTGGCAGCCGTACGGTGTGCTGGTCCTCGGGGTCACCGGGCTGATCCTCGTGCAGAGCGCGTTCGAGACGGCGGAGCTGCGCAACTCGCTGCCCGCGCTCACCGCCGCCCAGCCGCTCGCCGGGATCCTCTGCGGGGTCGGCTTCCTCGGGGACCGGCTGCGCACCGACACCGGGGCACTGGCCTGGGAGGCGGCCGGGCTCGCGGCGATCGTGGCGGGCATCGTGCTGCTCGGGCTGCATCCCGCGATGCCGCGCGGTACGGCGCCGAAGGAGCCCTCGCTGAACCTCCAGCCGCGCTGACGCCGACGGGCGCCCGCCTGCTTGGATGGCGGCATGAGCGCTGCTGACGAGATCCTCGACATCGTCGACGAGCACGACCAGGTGATCGGCACGTCCCCGCGCGGCGAGGCGTACGCCCGGGGCCTGCGCCACCGCTGCGTCTTCATCCGGGCCCGCGACGCCGCCGGCCGCGTCTTCGTGCACCGCCGCACCCCGACCAAGCTGGTCTTCCCCTCCCTGTACGACATGTTCGTCGGGGGTGTGGTGGGGGCGGGCGAGTCCTACGACGACGCGGCCCTGCGGGAGGCCGAGGAGGAACTGGGCGTCAGCGGTCTCCCCCGGCCGACGTTCCTCTTCAAGTTCCTGTACGACGACGGCGCCGGGCAGAGCTGGTGGTCGGCGGTGTACGAGGTGCGCTGCGAGCTGCCGGTGCGGCCGCAGGTGGAGGAGGTGGCCTGGCACGACTTCCTGAGCGAGGAGGAGCTGTCCGCTCGCCTCGGGGAGTGGGAGTGGGTGCCGGACGGGCTGGCGGCGTGGGAGCGGCTGCGGGAGTGGCGGGGCTGAGGCGGGGGGACGCTTACCGGCGCCGGCAGGGTGCCGCTGCGCCCACCCGTGCCGCCCTGCGGCACGCCTGCCCGCAGCCGAGTCGCCCCGTAAGGGGCGCGGGGAACTGCGCGACCAGCCCCCCACCGGCCCGCACCCGAACGACCCCGGCAACCACCCCCCGGTAGGCTTCCTACACGTGATCGAATTCGTGCGGAACGTCCGCCTCTGGTTCGCCCCCGAGGTCGTGCGGCAGGAGGGGACGACCCCCGACTACCGCTTCTCCCTCGCCAACGAGCGGACCTTCCTGGCCTGGCTGCGCACCGCCCTCGCCCTCATCGGCGGCGGATTCGCCGTGGACCAGTTCCTGCCCGACCTCGGCCGGGGCTGGCGCATCGGCCTCGCCCTGGCGCTTCTCGCCGCGGGCGTCCTGTGCTCGCTGCGGGCCGTGAACCACTGGATGCGCTGCGAGCGGGCGATGCGGCGCGGTGAGGACCTGCCGGTGTCCCGGTTCCCGGCACTGCTGAGCGTGGTCATCGCCGTGGTCGCCGTCGCGATGGTCGTCGTGGTGCTCGTCGGGTGGGAGGGGTGAAGGAGCCCGCCCGCGACCCCGGGCTCCAGCCGGAGCGGACCCGGCTGGCCTGGCGCCGTACGACCCTCTCCGCGACCGTCGCCGGCGTACTCGCGGCGAAGACCGCGCTGCACGGCAGCACCTCGGTCGCCGGCGTGGTCGCCTGTGCCGCCTGCTGCGCCCTGTGGCTGGGCTTCCTCCTGATCGCCCACCGCCGTATCCGCGCCCTCGCGGTCGCCGACCGCCCCGCGGCGCTGGCCCCCCGGCAGGCGGCCGGGGCGGTGCTGTGCACGGTGCTCCTCGCCGTGTGTGCCGCCGCGCTGGTCGTGTAGGACCGGGCCCGGCGCCCCGCTCGGCCCGCCGGCACCTCGGGGCCGCCGTATCGACGCCACGCAACCGGGATGCCCGCATATGCACCTTTCGCATGGCAGCCTGTCCGTCGGCGTCACGCCACACCCCCGAACCCCGCACCCCGAAGGCGAGCACCATGACCACGCTCCACCAGGAACACACCGCGCACGGCCACAGCCACGGACCGGACTGCGGGCACGACCAGGTGCCGCACGGCGACCACGTCGACTACGCGCACAACGGGCATCTGCACCGCGAGCACGGCGGCCACTGGGACGAGTGCGAGCCCGACGGCCACATCACCCACGAGGCGCACGAGCACCGGCACGGAGAGGGCTGCGGGCACGCCGGCGTCCTGCACGGCGACCACATCGACTACCTGCACGACGGCCACCGGCACGCCGAGCACGACGGCCACTGGGACGACCACTGAGCCGCCCCTCGCCCCTGACTGCTCCCCGCTCCGCGCATGCGGGGAGCCGTCGCCCACCGGTCCGGCCGTAGGGTGGTCCCGGTCACGTTTGGTTCTCCTGCTGGACGACATACCGACTGGTCGGCATCATGAGTCGGGTCCTGTTCATTCGTTCGTAGGAGCGATGCATGAGCCCCGACCATCCGCCCGGACTCGATCTCGACCGGCTGCGTGGCCTGCTCGACCGCGAGCACCCCGGCCTGGTGACCGGTCCGCTGACCGGAAGGCTGATCGAGGGCGGCCGGTCGAACCTCACCTACGCGGTCTCCGACACCACCTCGAAGTGGGTCGTACGACGGCCGCCGCTGGGCCATGTCCTGGCCACCGCGCACGACATGAAGCGCGAGCACCGGGTGATCAGCGCGCTGTACCCGACCGAGGTGCCGGTGCCGCGCCCGGTGCTGCTGTGCGAGGACGAGGAGGTCCTCGGCGCGCCGTTCTACGTGATGGAGTTCGTGGCGGGCACCCCGTACCGCACCTCCGAGCAGCTCCTCCCGCTCGGCCCCGAGCGCACCCGTGACGCCGTGCTCTCCCTGGTGGACACGCTGGTCGAGCTGCACGCCGTGGACCCCGCGCAGGTCGGCCTCGCCGACTTCGGCCGCCCCGAGGGCTTCCTGGACCGCCAGCTGCGCCGCTGGGGCAAGCAGCTGGACGCCTCCCGCAACCGCGACCTGGCCGGCATCGACGAGCTGCACGCGACCCTGGGCCGCCGGCTGCCGCAGTCCCCCGTGCCCACGGTGATCCACGGCGACTACCGCCTGGACAACGTCCTGATCGGCGACGACGACCGGATCAAGGCGATTCTCGACTGGGAGATGTCGACGCTCGGCGACCCGCTGACCGACCTGGGCCTGCTGGTGATGTACAGCCTGCCGCTGGGCGCGCCGGACTCACCGGTGTCGACGACCGCCGAGGCACCGGGCCACCCGGACCCGCGGGAGCTGGTCGAGCGCTACGCGGCCCGCTCGGGACGGGACGTCTCGCACATCTCCTGGTACACGGCGTTCGCCTGGTTCAAGCTCGCCGTGATCCTGGAGGGCATCCACTACCGGTACACGCTGGGCCAGACGCTCGGGCAGGGCTTCGACCGGATCGGCGAGCTCGTCCCCGTCTTCATCGACCACGGACTGACCACTCTTCAGGAAGGCTGACCGGCCATGGACTTCGCGTTCGACGCGCGCACCGAGGAACTGCGCGCCAAGCTGCTCGCCTTCATGGACGAGTACGTCTACCCGGCCGAGGCGGTCGCCGAGGAGCAGCGCGCCGCGCTGGCCTCGCCGTGGGACACCCCGGCCGTGGTCGGCGAGCTGAAGGCGGAGGCGCGCAGGCAGGGCCTGTGGAACCTCTTCCTCCCGGACGCCGAGTACGGCGCCGGGCTCACCAACCTCCAGTACGCGCCGCTCGCCGAGATCACCGGCCGCTCCCCGCACCTGGCGCCCACCGCGCTGAACTGCGCGGCCCCGGACACCGGCAACATGGAGGTGCTGGCCCAGTTCGGCGACGACGCGCAGAAGAAGCAGTGGCTGGAGCCGCTGCTGGCCGGTGAGATCCGCTCCGCGTTCGCCATGACCGAGCCGGAGGTGGCCTCCTCGGACGCCACCAACATCACCACGTACATCGAGCGGGACGGCGACGACTACGTCATCACCGGCCGCAAGTGGTACATCTCCGGGGCGATGAACCCGGACTGCAGGATCTTCATCGTGATGGGCAAGACCGACCCGGACGGCTCCGACATCCGGCGCCAGCAGTCCATGGTGCTGGTCCCGCGCGACACCCCGGGCGTCACCGTGAAGCGGGCGATGCAGGTCTTCGGCTACGAGGACCACTCGCACGGCGGCCACGCCGAGGTGGTCTTCGACCACGCGCGCGTGCCGGTGTCGAACCTGGTCGGCGAGGAGGGCGGCGGCTTCGCCATCGCCCAGGCCCGGCTCGGTCCGGGCCGGATCCACCACTGCATGCGGCTGATCGGCATGGCCGAGCGGGCGATCGAGCTGATGTGCAGGCGGGCCGTCTCCCGGACCGCCTTCGGGAAGGCGCTGGCCCAGCAGGGTGTGGTGCACAACTGGATCGCCGACGCCCGGGTGACC
Source organism: Streptomyces fuscichromogenes (assembly GCF_014645815.1). Classification (GTDB taxonomy): domain Bacteria; phylum Actinomycetota; class Actinomycetes; order Streptomycetales; family Streptomycetaceae; genus Streptomyces; species Streptomyces fuscichromogenes. Next base: position 302,172 of record NZ_BMML01000010.1, read on the forward strand.
GTCGAGCAGCTGCGGCTGCTGGTCCTGAAGACGGCCTGGCTGATGGACACCGTCGGCAACCGGGGCGCCCATGCCGAGATCCAGGCCATCAAGATCGCCACGCCGCGGGCGGTCGTCGGCATCATCGACCGCGCGATCCAGCTGCACGGCGCGGGCGGTGTCAGCCAGGACTTCCCGCTGGCCGACCTGTACGCCGGGGCCCGCACGCTGATGATCGCCGACGGCCCGGACGAGGTGCACCAGCGCTCGCTGGCGCGCCGGGAGCTGAAGAAGTACCTGTAGGCGACGCGCGGTTCCGGCCGGTGCGGGCATTCCTGATGCCCGCACCGGCCCTTCGCCGTCGCCTACTTGAGGATCTGGAGCAGGTGCTCGGCCAGGATCGCCGCCGAATGGGGGTTCTGGCCGGTGACGAGATTACGGTCCTCGACCATGTAGGGCTCCCACATCGGGCCGCGGCTGAAGTCGATGCCGACCTTCTCCTTCAGCTCCGTCTCCAGCAGGTACGGTGCCCGGGAGGCCAGCCCGACGGCTTCCTCCTCCTCGTCGGTGAAGCAGGTGATGCGGTATCCCTCGAAGGGCGACTTCCCGTGGATCCTGGTGGCGAGGATCGAGGCGGGGGCGTGGCACACGATCGCGAGCGGCCTGCCGGAGGCGAGCTGGGCGGTGAGCAGGCGGCCGCAGTCGGCGTCGAACGCCAGGTCGGCCATCGGGCCGTGGCCGCCGGGCAGATACACCGCGTCGTAGTCCTCCAGGCGGATGTCCGAGAGCTTGAGGGGACGCCGCATCACCTCGGCGGACCGGATGATCTCCTCCAGTTCGAGGGCCATCTCCTCCCCGCCGGCCATCGACGGACGCAGGCTCATCATGTCGACGTTCGGGGTCACGCCGCGGGGCGTCCCGACCACGACCTCGTGCCCGGCTTCCGTGAGCTTCTTGTAGGGCATGGCGAACTCTTCGGCCCAGTAGCCGGTCGCGTATCTGGTGCCGTCCTTGAGTACCCAGTAAGTGGCTCCGCTGACGATGAACAGGACTTTCGCCATCGCACTCGGTCTCCTTCCCCCCGAGTCCGCGCTGAGAGGAATCCAGGCCATCCAGCCTAGGCGCTTCAGGGACGCAGTGCCCTCAGCAACAGGTCGGCGAGGTGGTCGGCGACCTCCTGCGGGGTCATCGGGCCGTCGGGGCGGTACCAGGTCGACAGGTGGTGGACCGAGCCGAAGTGGTAGTCGACGACGAGGTCGGCCGGGGTCGCGGTGGAGAAGACGCCCTCGCGCTGGCCCTCCTCGACGAGCGCCCGGAAGCGTTCGTGGTAGCGCCGGCGCTCGGCGCGCACCTGCTTGTTCTTCTCCGGGCTCAGGTGGTGCATGGACCGGAAGAAGATCATCGCGTCGTCGAGGTTCTCGATGGTCGTGACGACCACGTCCGCCGCCGCGCCCCGCAGCCGCTTCTCGATCGGCTCGTCCGCGTTCGCGAAGGCGTCGAGCCGCTCCTGCTGGACGCGCAGCACACGCGCGTACACCTCGTGCAGGAGGTCGTCCTTGGAGCCGAAGTAGTGGTACAGCGCACCCTTGGTGACGCCGGCCGCCTCCACGATCTCCTGCACCGAGGTCCGGTCGTAGCCCTGCTCGGCGAAGAGCCGGGTGGCGGCGGCGAGGAGCCGCTGCGGAACAGGAGCCCCGTCTCCGTCCGTCGTCCTGGACACAGCCGCCACCTGCCTTTCTCGTATGTCTGCTAATCCTGTTGCGGTCGGGAACGCAGTTCCCGTCGGAGGATCTTCCCACTTGCCGTCTTCGGCAGGTCGGGCAGGATCTCCACCTGGCGCGGATACTTGTAGGCCGCCAGTCTCTCCTTGCAATAGAGGGCGAGATCGTCCGGATCGGTTGCAGCACCCGGGCGAAGACTGATGTAGGCCTTGACGGTCTCCCCGCGGTAGCCGTCCGGAATCCCGACGACGGCCGCCTCGCGTACCGCCGGGTGGGTGTAGAGCACGTCCTCGACCTCGCGCGGCCAGACCTTGAAGCCGGACGCGTTGATCATGTCCTTCTTGCGGTCGACGACGTACAGCCAGCCCTGCGGGTCCATGAACCCGATGTCGCCGGTGCGCAGTTCGCCGTCCGGGAAGGTCTCGGCGGTGGCCTCGGGCCGCCGCCAGTACCCGGGCACCACCTGCGGCCCGCGCACGGCGATCTCGCCCTGCTCGCCGAAGGGCACCTCCTCGCCCCGGTCGTCGATGATGCGGACGACGCCGTCCGGACCGGGCACCCCGACCGCGAGGGTCCCGGAGACGGGGTCCACGGGCGCTTCCAGGTCCGGCGGCACCGAGGCGCAGGGCGCGGTGCACTCGGTCAGCCCGTAGCCGTTGCGGATGTACGGCCCGAACCCGGCGCGGAACTTCTCGACCAGGGCCGGCGGCAGCGGTGCGCCCCCCGAGGAGATGTTGACGAAGGAGGCGAAGTGCTCCGGGGTGACGTCGGGGTGGGCGGCCAGGGCCATGAAGGCGGTGGAGGGCCCGACCGTGTACTGCGGGCGGTGCTCGGCGAACGCCTCGAGGACCAGGCCCGCCTCGAAGCGGTAGGTCAGCACGAGCGTGCCCACGCTGGTGAGGCAGGCGCCGAGCTGGCAGACCATGCCCGTGATGTGGAAGAGGGGCGCGAGGGCGTAGTAGACCGGCGCGTCGGGCAGCGCGAGCCCGGTCCGCTGCCGCTCCGCGTTGTACATGATGTTGCCGTGCAGGTTGGTGGCGCCCTTGGGGGTGCCGCTGGTCCCCGAGGTGTAGCTGATCAGCGCGATGTCGGACGGCTCCGGGTCCCGTCCCTCCGGCGCCTTGCCGCCCTGCCGTGCGACGGCGACCAGGTCCTCGGCGTCCGCCGCCTGCGGCAGCCGCTCGAAGGTCAGCACGCGCGGATCGTCACGCGTCTGGAAGTCCAGCTCGCTGGCGGTGAGCACGATCCGCACCGGCGAGCCGGCCGCCGTGTCGCGCAGGTACGACTCCCAGGCGCGCTGCGAGCAGACCAGCGCGGCCGCCTCGGCGTCCCGCAGGACGTGGGAGACCTCCCCCGACTTGTACATCGGGTTGACCGGCACGACGGTCGCGCCCGCCTTCCAGGCGCCGAGCAGCGCGAGCACGAAGTGCGGCGAGTTCTGGAGGATGACGGCGACCCGGTCGCCGCGCTCCAGGCCGCGCGCGGCGAGGTACGCGGCGACCGAGTCGCTCAGCTCGTCGACCTCGCGGAAGCTGAGGCGGGCGTCGAAGTAGGTGAGGCAGGTGCGGTCGGGCGCCTCGGCCACGGCGGTGCGCAGCGCGTGCACCAGCGAGGCGGGCGGATCGACCGGTCCGCGCTGGGCCTCGTTGAGCAGCCCCGTCCAGGGCCGGGCGGCGTAGATCGACTCGGTCTCCGACACGGTCACCGGGTGGCCTCCCACTTCTGCTGGATGTGGTTCATGTTCGTCAGCCAGCGGTCCGGGTCGGCGGCCCGTGCCTGGTAGAACCCGGCGACCTCGGGGTGCGGCAGGATCAGGAAACGGTCCTCCGCCATCCCCTTGAACAGCGCGTCGGCGACGGCCTCCGGTTCGATGGCGGTCGGCTGGAGCACGATGTCGCCCGCGCTTCCGGTGGCGGCGAGCATGTCGGTGCGGACGCCCTGCGGACAGATGGCGTGCACCTTAAGGCCCCGGTGCCGGTAGGTCAGCGACAGCCACTCGGCGAAGGCGTACGCGGCGTGCTTGGTCACGCTGTAGGGCGCGGCCCCGATCATGGTGAGCAGTCCGGCGGCGGACACGGTGGACACGAACCGCCCGCTCCCGCGCTCCAGCCACCCCGGCACCAGCTCCTGGGCGGCCCGTACGTGCGCCATGACGTTGACGTCCCAGGCCGACTCCCACACCGCCGCGTCGGCCGCCTCGGACCCGCCGGAAGCGAGCCCGGCGTTGGCGCAGTAGACGTCGACGCTCCCGCCGAGCGCGTCCCGGGCGGCGCCGACGATGCCGGACGCGTCCCCGGGAAGGGCGATCCCGCCGATCTCCTCGGCGACGGCGGCCGCTCTGTCCCCGTCCAGGTCGTTCACGACGACGCGGGCGCCCTCGGCGGCGAACCGACGGGCGAGGGCGGCCCCGATACCCCCTCCCGCCCCGGTGACGACGACTCGGGCATCTTGCACGGCTCCCACCATCGGTCTCCTTCGACACGACGCGACCAGACTCGGCTCAGCACCGACACACTAACCGGTCGGTATGTTTGAGAAAAGGCCGACCGTCACACCCCCTAAGCTGCAGCGCGTCCCAAAGGGGCGCGGGGAACTGCGCGACCAGCCCCATGCGGCCCGCACCCGGACGACGACGGAGGCCACCCCATTGCGCCCGTCCAGACGAAGTCTGCTCACCGCGGCCACGGCAGCAGCCATGACAGCCCTACCCACAGCGACAACAGCCGACGCCCACGGCCACCTCAAGACCGGTTTCGACCACCTCTCCGCCGACGGCTACACCCTCCTCGCCGCCCAGAAGACCGGCATCGTCACCAACCCCACCGGCATCACCCCCGACGCCCGTCACATCGTCGACGTCATGCACGCCGACCCGCGCGTGAACCTCACCGCGGTCTTCGGCCCGGAGCACGGTTTCCGCGGCACCGCGCAGGCCGGCGGCTCCGAGGGCCGCCACGACGACCCGGCGACCGGCCTCCCCGTCTACGACACGTACCTCAAGAGCGGACAGCCCCTCGCCGACGTCTTCACCGCCTCCGGCGTGGACACGGTCGTCTTCGACATCCAGGACGTCGGCGCCCGTTTCTACACGTACATCTGGACGCTCTACGACTGTATGGAGGCCGCCCGGCTGGCCGGAAAGCGCTTCGTGGTGCTGGACCGCCCGAACCCGGTGACCGGCCGCGCCGCCCAGGGTCCGGTGCTGCACCGGGAGTTCGCGAGTTTCGTCGGCCGGCAGCCGGTCGCACAGGCGCACGGGATGACGGTCGGCGAGCTCGCGCGGCTGTTCAACGCGGAGTTCCTGGACCCGCCGGTGGCCCTGGACGTCGTACCGATGACGGGCTGGCGGCGCTCCCGCTTCTTCGACGCGTACGGGCTGCCGTGGGTGCCGCCGAGCCCCAACATGCCCACTCCTGACACCGCCCTGGTGTACTCGGGGACCTGTCTCTTCGAGGGCACGAACCTGTCCGAGGGGCGCGGCACCACCCGCCCCTTCGAACTGCTCGGCGCCGAGGGCATCGACGCGCGCTGGGCGGCCGCCGCCAACGAGCTCGCGCTGCCGGGCGTGCGGTTCCGGGAGGCGTACTTCGCGCCCGTCTTCTCCAAGTTCCAGGGCCGGACCGTCGGCGGGGTGCAGATCCATGTGCACGACCGGGCCGCCTACGACCCGGTACGCACCGGGATCGCCCTCCTGGTCACCGCGAAGAAGGTGTGGAGCGGCTTCGCCTGGCGGCCGGACGACTGGATCGACAGGCTCACCGGATCCACGCGCGTGCGCACGATGACCGACGCCGGCGCGGGCCCGGACGAGATCGTCGGCGCCTGGCAGGACGAACTCGCCGCTTTCCGCCGGATCCGAAAGGAATTTCTCCTCTACAGGTGAGGCGCGGCGTATGGCCAACCTTGCCCCGCAGCAGGACGATGCGCCCACATCGCACCGGTTCGGGGGACGAGGAGCCTGGTATGGCGGATCCTGGGATGAGTGTGGCTCCCTACTGGGAGCTGACCTTCGACGCGGACGGGGACCCCGACGGCGCCGAACGCGACCGGCTGCTGGGCGAGATCGGCGGCCACGACGTCCATGACCTGATCGTCTTCGCGCACGGCTGGAACAACGACCGGTCCGGGGCGACCGCCCTGTACCGGCGGTTCTTCGCGCCGATCCCGAAGCTCGCGCCGAAGGCACGGATCGGGTACGCCGGGGTGATCTGGCCGTCGATGATGTTCTGCGACGAGCCGATCCCCGACTTCCCGAAGTCGGTGGTGGCCACGGAGGCGGAGGAGTCGCCGGCCCCCGTCCTCGACAAGGACACCCGGCACGCCCTCCTGGGGACGTTCCCGGGGCGGGCCACCGTGGTCGACCAGCTCGCGCGGATGCTGGACCAGCGGCCGGCCGGCGAGCTGGAGGAGTTCGGCCGCCTGGTCCGGCTGCTGGTCGAGGTCCTCCCGGGCGGCCCGCAGCCGCTGTTCGCGGCGGACACGCTCGCGGAGGGCGTCCCGCAGAGCGACCCGGTGCTGTTCACCGGGGACACGACGGCCCTGTGCGAGGAGTTCGCGGCGGCGCTCACCGCGCTCCACGGGGGAGGTGCCGCGGCCAGGTTCACGCTGCCGAACCCCTGGGACGGCGCGAAGGAGCTGCTCAGGCAGGCGACGTACTACGCGATGAAGCGGCGCGCGGGGACCGTCGGGGAGCGTGGGCTCGGTCCGGTGATCGGGCAGCTGGCCGGGGTGGCACCGGACGTGCGGGTGCATCTGGTCGGGCACAGCTTCGGCGGGCGGCTGGTGTCGTTCGCACTGCGCGGGCTGCCGGACGGGGTGCGCACGGTGAAGTCCGTGACCCTGCTGCAGGGGGCCTTCTCGCACTACGCGTTCGCCGCCCGGCTGCCCCACGATCCGCGCGCCGGCGGGGTGCTCCAGGGGCAGCAGAACCGGATCGACGGCCCGCTGGTGTGCTGTTACTCCCACTTCGACGAGGCGCTCGGCACGATGTACCCGCTGGCCTCCCGGATGGCGGACGACTGCGAGTCGGCGCTGGGCGAGGACGTGGGGCGGATGCTGGGCGACAGGTGGGGAGCGATGGGCCACGACGGCGTCCAGGAGGTGCCGGGCACCCGTGCCCTGGACCTGGCGGCGGCGCTGCACGGCCCGCTCGCCGCGCCGGGCTGCGTGAACGTCGACGCGGCGGCGGTCGTCAAGAAGGGCGGGCCGCCGTCCGGGGCGCACAGCGACATCGTGCACCCCGAACTGGCCCGGGTGGTGCTGACGGCGGGGCACATCGCGTGACCCCGCCGCCGTGGGGCGTCAGCTGACCGGAGTTCGGCTCACCGGAGTTCGGCTCACCGGTGTGACGTGAACTCCACGACCTGCTGGAAGGTCGGCCGGTTCTGCCAGCTGATGTTGTAGTGCTTGATACCGCCCAGGGTGCGCTGGACGATCGAGTCGGCGCACCACTGGTCGCCCGCCGAGCACAGCGAGTCCCCGGGGTAGACGGTGGACGCGCTGGTGCCGGCCGCCGTCTTCAGGGTGCTGATCAGGATGTCCCGGCAGGCGCTGAGGCTGCCGCCGCCGCAGTACTGCTCGGCGAGCGGTCCCGACACGGTCTGCCCGAGCACCGAACGGAGGTCCTTGTCGACATAACTCCACCAGCCGTACTGGAAGGAGCTGCCGGCATGCGCTCCGGTCGGCCCGTGGGCGGCCGACGGGGTCTCGTCGATGTACAGGTTGTTGGTCAACGCCGTGTACAGGTCGTCACCGAGGCCGGGCTGGAACTCGGCCTTCACCAGCAAGGGCCACCAGGCGTCCAGGATCCGGATGGCGTCGGCGTTGGCGTACGTCTTCGAGCCCGCCGAGGTCTCCGTGCGTTTGCCGCCCGCGGTCAGCCAGGTCTGGAGCTTGGTGACGGCCGCGGCGGCCGTGGAGTCGGTCACCGTACTGCTGTTGATCACCTTCAGCATGTCCGGCAGCACGTCCTCGGCGCGCAGGTCCGTGAGCGACGCGTCCGCCATGGCCTTGACCAGTGCGGATCTGGTGACACCGCCGGCCGCGACGAGTTTCTTGACCCGGTCGTTCAGCAGGTTGCCGCGGTGGACCGAGCCGTCACCCCAGCTCGCGGTCGTGTAGTTCAGTGCCTGTTTGTTGTTCCAGGAGATGTAGTAGTCCTGGTCGACCGACTGGGGGTGCTGGGAGGCCGGGGTGTAGTCGGCCGTGTTGGTGGTCGGGTCCCAGTTCTGCCACTCGTAGGCGGCCTGGCCCCAGACCGGGAACTCGGGGTCGACCCCGCTCGCCCGCACCGGGTTGTTGCCGCTGTTGTAGTACGCGGTGTGCGAGGAGTCGGCGTAGAACCAGTTGAACGTGAAGTTGATGTGCTGCGCCGCGCTCTGGAAGGTCTGCGGGCTGTTCACGTAGTCGGGGTCGTTGAGCATCTGGAAGCCGATGATCGAGTCGGCCTCGTGCATGTACGAGGATCTCAGGGTGGTGTAGGCGACCTTCTTCCCGCCGACGGTGGCCCGGTACTCGACCGGGCCGTACTTGGTTTTCCACACTCTCATGGTGTAGGAGCCGGCGGCCGTGCTGTCGGCCGTGGTCGGCTTCCAGGAGTTGGTCTGCTCGACCTCGTCCATGGCCGTGCAGGTGCCGTGGAACAGGTAGTGGTAGTCGTCCTGGCAGAGTTCGACCGCGTAGGAGTCGATGATGTCCTGGCCGGAGGTGGTGGCGGACCACGCGTAGTCCTGGCCGCGGCCCAGTTCGACGTACATGCTCAGGCCGGCGAAGGAGGCGCCGCGGGCGCTGATGCCCGGGCCCTGGATCTCCTGGAGCATGAGCAGCTGCGGGGCGAAGTAGCCGGTCTGCGGTCCGAACACGGCGATGGGGTGACCGCTCGCGGTGTACTTGCCGCTGACGACCAGGGCGTTGGACATCCCGCGCTTGGCCGAGCTGAGGGCGGTCGCGGTCGCCGCCGCGGAGGCCGCGCTGGCGCTCTGGTCCGCGCCGGTGCCGGTGGCGTTGTAGACCAGCGGCTCGGTGGTCACCGAACCGGCGTCCGGCAGGGCCTCGCCCTGCGGGTCGGACGGCTTGGTGCCGTACGGGAAGCTCTCGCCGTTGTGGACGGTGAGCACCGCCTCGGGGTCGTTGCGCTCACGGAACGACTCCCAGACCTTGGTGCCCTCGGTCACACCGTACTTCGCCTGGGCGGCGAGCAGCGATATCGCGTTGTTGACCTCGCCTCCGCCGCCGGAGCCGAACAGCGTGCCGATCACGGACGCCAGCGCCACCAGGTCGGTGATCTTGAAGTGGTCGATCGTGCCGGCGTTGGTGATCGAGTCCTTGTGCCCGGTCAGCACGTACTCGCCGGGGAAGTACCGGCCGCTGTCGGAGGCGTCGATGTAGGAGTTGATGCCGGCGAGGTAGGCGTTGGCGTCCGCCAGGGCCTGCTGGCCGCGGGCGCCGTTGTTGGCGACGGCGTTGTCGATCTGCGCCTGGAGGTCCGCCTCGGTGTACGGGGCGTTGCGGTAGAACTCCTGCTCAAGCCCCTGGTTGGAGGCGACGCCACCGGCGAAGGTGGTGAGCTGGCCGCGCCCGACGTGCCGGAACACGTCCATGAGCCACAGCCGGTCCTCAGCGGCGGCATACCCGGCACCGAACTCCGTGCCGTATCTGGTGGTACCGGTGATGTGCGGCACCCCGGTGGCCTTGTCGCGGACGATGGTGACGTCGGTGCGGCCGGCCGGATTCTCCGTGGAGGCGACTTGACTGGAAGCGACCCCGAACGACGAGTCGTTGAAGAACGTGTTGATCTTCGCGTCGGTGAGGGTGGAGTAGCCCGTGGCCAGGTTGTTGTAGGGGCCGAGCTGGTCCTCGGCATGGGAGGGCTGGGTGCCGAAGGCCTGGTTGAGCAGGATCTGGGCGAGCGTCGCGTTGCCGTTCTCACCGGGCGGCAGGATGTCGGAACACTGGCCGCCGCAGTAGTCGTTGGAAGCCGCGGCCGCCGCGGTGGTCGCCCCGGCCAGCGGGGAGAGCAGGCCGGCGATCAGAACGCATACGGATGCGGCTTTCAGGAACCCGGGGAGCTTGCGGGGAGTTCTCAGTCTGTCGAACAACGCGTGATGTCTGGTGCGCCGGGGCATGGCGGCTCCTCACGACGGGGGTGGTGCTGGACGTTACCGCCGGTATCCCCGGGATTGAAGATGAACATGCGTCAAGTTTTGGAGTGGTCGCCCGAGTCGGCGGTATCACCGGCCGTCGGTCAAGGCGGGCGGCCTTATGGACGGCATCGGAAATCCGATGGAGCCGATTCCAGTGTCGATACGTCTATACGGCAACGCCGCGCGGAGCCCGTGCGGCGACGCCGAAGTGACCGAAGTACAGGTGCAGGTGTGACGGAGGTGCAGGGCGATGGCCGGTTTCCGGAGTCTGGCGAGACAGGTCCGAGACCCACGGTGCGATCTGGCGCTACGGCGTTACTCGCTGCGCAAGTGCCTGGAGCGGTTCGCTCCTTACGGGCACCGCGCGACCTGGGACCATCTCTGCTCGCGGGCCGGGTTCGGTCCCGAGGACCGGTCCCCCGATCCGGTGCGTCTCGTGGGCGCGCTGGAGGAGCTGGAGGAGGCGCGGACGGTATGGCTCGCCTATGAGGGCGGGTTCGCCGAGCGCCGCAAGAAGGAGAAGCACGACGGGCTGCGCCGCCCGGGCAGCGTGGACGACTGGCACCGGCTGACCTGGGGCGGATTCGGAGTGGCCTGGTGCGACGACCCACGGGTCCATCCCGACGAACCACTCGCCGAGGTGCTGCGACGGCTGATCGCCGCCCTGGAGCGCGAGCCGGGCACGGCCTGCCCGGTCTGCGCCGGGGAGCGCCTCATCTGGAAGTACGACCTGGACCACGAGCCCTCCGCCGGTCCGGTCTGCACGGACTGCGGGATCCTGGTGCCGCGTCCGGTGCTCACCCCCGAGGCCCTGGCCTACGCCAGGCGCGGGCGGCTGCTCATGTCGGCCTGACCACGTGGGGGTGCGCCGGGGATGCCGCACCCCCCAACTGTCAGGGCCCGTCCGGCGGTTCAGGCCGCAGATGCGGGACGTGGCACGCACTCCCCCCGACCTCCGGCCGGGAGGCGCCCCCGCCGCGCCGCCTCCCTCCCCCGCCTCGCGGCCGCACGTACCACGCCCCGCGTACGGACGCCGACAGGCCGCCGCCGGTTTCCCGCGACCCGATCCGCCGGACAGCCGCTCGGAAAGCGGTGGTCAGCTGGCCTTCCAGGTGTCCGCGAAGCTGCCGCCGGATATCGTGCCCGGCTGGGCGCGCACGGTGGAGCCGCTGCTCTTGGTCATCACGATCTCGGTCGGCGAGAAGCTGTCGAGGTTGGAGCCGTTCGCCTTCGCGCCCGTGAAGGTCACGGTGCCGAAGTTGGCGAGGCTCGCCACCGAACCGCCCACCTCGGGGGCCTCCGCGACGACCTCGGCGGAGGCGTTCTTGAAGCCGGAGGAGCCGGCGTGCGTGGTGGTCTTCGTCCAGCCCTGGGTGGAGTCCGTGAGGGTCATGGCGAAGGTGCTGCCGTTGTAGGTCACGGTGGCGGTGAACTTGTCGCCGCCCTTGACGGTGACCCCGGAGTAGGCACTCTCGGACGCGGGCAGCACCTCCCACCAGGCGCCGTAGACGGCCGTGCCGTTGATGCAGTCGGCCTCGGTGCCGGTCTGCTCCAGCGCGGAGTTGCTGTAGCCGTCCAGGCCGACCCAGAACGAGGAGTACGTGGTGGCCGAGCCGCAGCTGACGGACGGCTGGGTCCAGGAGGAGGTCACCGAGGTGTAGGCGCCGGAGGAGCCGGTGGCGGCGTAGCCGGACCAGTTGGTGGAGGAGACGGTGGCGTTGGCCGTGCCGGGCCTCGACAGACCGCGCAGGGCGTGGCTCTCGTGGCTCGCGACGGCCCGGGTGAGCTGGGCGGGGGCGTGCGCGGTGAGGTGCGGGGCGGCGGCGAGCGCCGGGGTGGCGAGGGCGGCGCTGAGCGCGGCCGCGGTGGCGAGGACGATACTGGCGGAAGCTCTCGCTGACATGACTCTCCGTCACGGAAGGGAGTGGGGGACGCCTCCGGCGGTCCGGGCGATCTTCCACCGGGGACGACAGCAGCTTCCGCCCGCTCCATGACCATGACAAGACCGTCAAGGGCGTTCAGTATTGCGGGATTTGACGCCGAAACGCGGCGGAAATTCGACAGGAGCCCAACAGGTTCACCCGAGTTCGATCAAATATCGGGCAACACTGCTCCAACATCCCGGCAACGGGGTTCCGCCCCCGCGCACCCCCCGGCCAAGACTGGTGCATGTGACATCCAGACCCGAGGGGCCGTTTCCCGAGGCGCTGCGGGCCGCCATCGCCGCCAGCGGACTGAGCCTCGACCGGATCCACCACCGGCTGCGGCGTCGGGGCACCCCGGTGGCAACGGCGACGCTCAGCTCCTGGCAGTCCGGGCGTTACCGTCCCGAGCGCAAACAGTCACTGGCCGCGCTGGCCGCCCTGGAGGACGTCCTGCGGCTGCCGCCGGCCGCGCTGAGCGGCCTGCTCGGCCCGCCCCGCCCGCGCGGCCGCTGGCTGCCGCCGCCGCCCGGCCATCCCGGGCTGGCCGAGACCTGGTCGGAGCGCCGTGACATCAGCGCCGCCCTGGACACGATCGACACCCGCTGGGACGACAGCCTGACCCGGCTGAGCTGTCACAACCGCCTGGAGGTCGGCCCCGACCGCCGCCCGGCCTCGCTGGCCAGCCGCCGGCTGCTGCGCGCCGAGGCCGACGGCGCCGACCGCTGGATCGCGCTGTACCGGCTGGACTCCCCCGGGCCACCGCCCCGGATCCGGCTCGCGCCGCCCGGCCGGCTCGGCCGGGTCGTCGAGATCCCGGAGGACGGTCTGGTGGCGGCGGAGCTGCTGTTCGACCACCCACTGGCCCGCGGGGAGACCGTGATCGTCGACTACACCCTCGAACACCGCGAACCCCGGCCGTACTCGCAGCGGTTGGAGACCGCCATCCATGTACCCATGCGGGAGCACCTGCTGGAGGTCCGCTTCGCCACCGAGGCGCTGCCGTCGGCCTGTTACTCCTTCCGCAGCACGGCGCTGGACGCCCGTCCGCGGGCCCACCCGCTGCGCCTGGACACCGCGGGCTCGGTGCACGCGGTGGCGCTGGCCGCCGGCCCCTGCCGCTTCGGTATCCGCTGGGAGTGGCCCGCGACGCCATAGCAGCGGCTAATCCGCTGGTTCCACCCCTTTCCCGTCCGGAGAGTTGGGTCCGATGAAACCCAGCTGAGCAACCCATGCGTTCTCTCCGAGCGAGGAGTACCGATGTCGACGCTGCGCGTCACCGCCGAAGTGCTGACCGTCCACGAACACCCCGACGCCGACGCGCTGGAGCTGGCCCAGGTGGGCCTGTACCGCGCGGTCGTCGCCAAGGGCGTGTACCGCACCGGCGAGACCGCCCTGTACATCCCCGAACAGGCCGTGCTGCCGGCCGCGCTGATCGAGGAACTGGGGCTGACCGGGCGGCTGGCGGGGAGCGACGCGGACCGGGTCAGGGCGGTGCGGCTGCGCGGTGAGCTGTCGCAGGGCATCGTGTGCCGGCCGAAGGCGCTGGCGGGCGTGGACCTGGCGCGCGCGGCGGCGGAGGGCACCGACTTCGCGGCGGTCCTCGGCATCACCAAGTGGGTGCCGCCGGTCCCGCCCACCATGGACGGGGACGTCGAGTCGGCACCCGGCCTGTTGTCCTGGGTCGACATCGAGAACATCCAGCGCTACCCCGGCATCTTCGAGCCCGGCGAACCGGTGGTCCTCACCGAGAAGCTGCACGGCTCGGCGTGCCTGCTCACGTATGCCGCCGACGAGGACCGGGTGTACGTCTCCTCCAAGGGCTTCGGCGCGAGGTCCCTGGCCCTCAAGGAGGATCCGCGCAACCTCTACTGGCGGGCGACACGCGGCCACGGCGTCGCCGAGGCGGCCCGGCGGCTCGCAGACCGGCTCGGCGCCCGCCGGGTCGGGATCTTCGGGGAGGTGTTCGGCGCGGGGGTCCAGGACCTGACCTACGGTGCCGACGGGCGACGGGAGTCGCTCGGGTACGCCGCGTTCGACGTGTCGGCGGAGATCGGCGGAGCGGTGCGGTGGCTGGCCGCGGCGGAGTTCCTTGAGGGCGAACTGCCGCTGGTGCCGACGTTGTTCGAGGGGCCGTACGACATCGACCGGGTGCTGGAGGTGGCGAGCGGCCGGGAGACCGTGTCCGGGCGCGGGCTGCACCTGCGGGAGGGCGTGGTGATCCGGCCGGTCATGGAGCGGTACAGCCCGGTGACCGGGGGGCGGGCCATCGCGAAGGCGGTGAGCCCGGCGTACCTGACACGAAAGGGCGGGACCGAGTTCGAGTAGGCGACGGGGGGGCGGGGGGCCCGCGGCTGAGGAGATGCGCCGGGTGCAGCGCCCCGTCAGGGGCGCGGGGAACTGCGCGACCAGCCCCCACCGGGCCCGCACCCCGCCTACGGCCGCCCGGCCTCCGGCAGGAGGCGCGAGCCCGCCAGGCGCCGGCCGATCGCGTCGTCGGGGTTGGACAGCACGCAGCTGCTCAAGGACAGGCATCCGCACCCGATGCAGTCCGTCAGATGGTCGCGCAGGCGGTTGAGCTGCCTGATGCGTTCGTCGAGTTCCGCGCGCCACGCCTCCGACAGACGCGCCCAGTCCTCCCGGGTCGGCGTCCGCTCCTCGGGAAGCTCCGCGAGGGCCTCGCGGATCGTCGCGAGGGGGATGCCGACCCGCTGCGCCGCCCGGACGAAGGCCACCCGGCGCAGCGTGTCGCGGGTGTAGCGGCGCTGGTTGCCGGCCGTCCGGCGGCTGCTGATGAGGCCCTTGGACTCGTAGAAGTGCAACGCGGAGACGGCGGCGCCGCTGCGCGCGGACAGCTGGCCCACACTCAGCTCGTGGATCTTCTCGGGAATCTGCGGCACCTCGCAGAGACTACCCACCCGTACGGGCCGCGGTCCGTTGACAGAGGGCCCGCACCGGACCATGCTAAGCAGTTGCTTAGACAATGTACGCGTGATCCCGCGACCGCGAGAGGGCCGGCAACATGGCAGAACCGAGGATCTTCACCTCCCCCGACGAGCTGAAGGCGGCCGTGGGCGAGCAGCTGGGCCACAGCGACTGGCTGGAGGTCGACCAGAAGCGGATCGACCTGTTCGCGGAGGCGACCGGCGACCACCAGTGGATCCACGTGGACCCGGAGAAGGCGGCCGCCGGCCCGTTCGGCACGACCATCGCGCACGGCTACCTGACCCTGTCGCTGCTCCCGCTCTTCGGCCCCCAGCTGATCAAGGTCGAGGGCGTGCGGATGGGCGTGAACTACGGCACCAACAAGGTCCGTTTCCCCTCGCCCGTCCCGGTCGGCTCCCGGCTGCGCGCCACCGCGAGGATCACCGGCGCGGAGGACGTCCCGGGCGGGGTCCAGGTGACCGTCGCCTTCAGCGTGGAGCGCGAGGGCGGCGACAAGCCGGTCTGCGTCGCGGAGTCGGTGTCCCGGTACTACCTCTGAGGGCGGCGGGGCGGCTACCCGGCCCCGACCATCCGCAGCACGAGGTCGGCGTAGAGCGCGCCGACCTCCTCGGGGGTCCGGGGGCCGTGCACGTTGAACCAGCGGGCCACGTCGATGGAGAGCGACAGCACCGCGAGGGTGGTGCCGTGGATGTCGATGACGTCGAACTCACCGGACTCGACGCCCTCCTGGATGATCCCGCGGACCTCGGCGTCGACCTGGCGGCGCAGGTCGAGGATCTCGGCACGGGCGTCGGGCCCGAGGGCGTCGAGTTCGTACTGGACGACCCGGGCGGTGGTACGCCGGCCCGCGTGCCAGCGGACGAACGAGCTGACGGCGTCGGCGAGCCGCTCGGTGGCGGTGCCCTCGCGCCGGGCGGCCGTCTGGAGGATCTCCAGGGCCCGGTCGTGACCGATGCGGCTGATCCGGTGGAGCAGCTCCTCCTTGGTCTTGTAGTGGATGTAGAGCGCGGCGGGGCTCATGCCGGCCCGCCCCGCGATGTCGCGGGTGGTGGTGGCGTGGTAGCCACGCTCGGCGAAGGCCTCCACGGCGGCGACCAGCAGTCGCCGGGCCGCGTCAGGGGTGACCTCTTCCCACGGCTCGACCTCGCCGCCGGTCGTCTCCTCCGCCGTACTCATCGCTCGCTCGCCCCTCTCGATACCGGAGCACCACCATACCGCCGAAGCTGAGCGAGCGCTTAGTGTGCCCGCTCAGAGCTTTTCCGGGGTTTTCAGAGCTTCTCGAAGGGGTCGTGCTCGGCGAGCAGCTTCTCCAGCCTGGCCTGGTCGACACGGCTCACGATCTGCCCGGCCTCCTGGCGGTCGCGGATCACCTTCGCGAGCGTGAAGGCGGAGGTGACGAGGTAGAGCACCGCGATGCCCAGGAAGGCACGGACCCAGGCGTCGGCGTGCAACCGGAAGATGCCGATGACGGTGGCCGTCATGGCGATGCCGAAGGAGGCGACGGCCTGGCCGTAGAAGGCGGCCGTGTTCTGCTGTCTTACTGGCGTGTCACTCATGGACCGAGCATCGGCGAACGTGGCCCGCGCCACATCCGCCGGGGTACTCAGGACGTACTCAGAACGCCGAGACGCCCGTCAGCGCCCGCCCGATGAGCAGCTTCTGGATCTGGCTGGTGCCCTCGTAGAGGGTCATCACGCGGGCGTCGCGCAGGAGTTTGCCGGCCGGGTACTCGTCGATGTAGCCGTAACCGCCGAAGACCTGGAGGGCGTTGTTGGCGGCGCGCACGGCGGCCTCGGAGGCGAAGAGCTTGGCCTTGGAGGACTCGGTGGCGAACGGCAGCCCCCGGTCGATCAGATCGGCGACCCGCCAGGTCAGCAGCCGGGCCGCGTCCACGTCCACGGCGATGTCGCTGATCAGCTCCTGGACGAGCTGGTGCCCGGCGATCGGTGTGCCGAACTGCTCGCGCTCCCCGGCGTACCCCACGGCCGCGTCCAGCGCGGCCTGCGCTATGCCGACACACCCGGCGGCGACCGACATCCGCCCCTTGGCCAGCGCCGACATGGCCACCGAGAAGCCCTTGCCCTCCGGGCCGAGCATCGCGGCGGCCGGAACCCGGACGTCCTCCAGGACGACTTCGGCGGTGGCCTGGCCGCGCAGGCCGAGCTTGCCGTGCAGGGGGCGGCGGGTGAGGCCGGGGGTGTCGGCCGGCACCAGGAAGGCGGAGACGCCCCGGTGGCCGGGGTCGCCGGTGGAGCGGGCGAAGAGCAGGACGACGTCGGCCCAGGTGCCGTTGGTGATGAACATCTTGGTGCCGTTGACCACGTAGTCGTCGCCGTCGCGAACGGCACGGGTGGTCAGGTTGCCCGCGTCGGAGCCGGTGCCGGGCTCGGTGAGACCGAAGCAGCCGACGTACCCGCCGGAGGTGAGCCCCGGCAGCCAGCGCCGTTTCTGCGCCTCGGTGCCCCAGGCGGCGATCGACTTGGCCACCAGCCCGAGGGAGACCGACACGATCCCGCGGACCGAGGAGTCCCCGCGGCCCAGCTCCTCGGTCACCAGGCAGTAGGCGAGATGGTCGCCGCCCGAGCCGCCGTACTCCTCGTCGATGGTCAGCCCCAGGAAGCCGACCTCGCCGAGCTTCTTCACGATGCCCCGGTCGACCTCCTCGGCACGGTCCCAGGCGATCACGTTCGGGGCGATCTCGCGTTCGACGAAGTCCCGGGCGAGCTGCCGTACGGCGGTCTGCTCCTCGCTGAGTCCCAGGTTCACCATGTGACCACCCCCGTTTAAATTAGCACTGCTAGTTTATTGCCGCAGCCCTACTATGTGCGCCATGGCCCGACCGCGCAAGCCCCTCCTCAGCACCGACCGGATCGTCCGGGCGGCACGGGAACTCGTGGACGCGGAGGGACTGGCGGCCGTGTCGACCCGTCGGCTCGCGGCCGAGCTGGGGGTGAGCGGGCCCTCGCTGTACAACCACTTCCGCACCAAGGACGAGATCCTGGAGGCGGTCGCGGACTCGGTCAGCGCACAGGTCGACCTGTCGATGTTCGAGGGCGGCGACCGCCGGGACTGGCGGACCGCGCTGCACGACTGGGCGGTGTCGTACCGGACGGCACTGCGGGACCACCCGAACATCGTCCCGGTCCTCGCCCGGGGCCCCGGCCGCCGCCCGGCCGGACTCCGGCTCGCCGACGCGGTCTACGGCGCGATGGTGGACGCGGGCTGGCCGCCGGCCCAGGCGACGTCGATCGGGGCGCTGATGCGGTACTTCATCATGGGCTCGGCGCTGGGCTCGTTCGCCGGGGGCTTCGTGGACGACGCGGGCGCCTACGACCCGGCCGACTATCCGCACCTGGGTCAGGCGCATCTCCTCTCGGAACGCCAGGAGAAGATCGACGAGCGGGCGTTCGAGACGGGGTTGCGGGCGTTGCTGGACGGGTTGAGCGAACAGCTGGCGCAGGTGAAGGGGACAGCGGGGTAGGGGCGGCGCGTTGTCGGCCGCGGGCCGGTGGGGGTTGCTCGCGCAGTTCCCCGCGCCCCTCACGGGGCAGCAGGTGTGCCGCAGGGCGATGGGGGTCCGCCCGCTCCGGCCCCCCGTCCGAAATCCGCCAGCGTCCGGTCGGTTCCGCTCCCTACCCTCGGCGGTATGACGAACCAAGCCGTCCCGGCCAGACCGCACCCGCTGCCGACCCTCGCCGCCTGTGTCACCGTCGTGCTCTGGGCCTCCGCCTTCGTGTCGATCCGCAGTGCGGGAGCGGCCTACTCACCGGGGGCGCTCGCGCTCGGGCGGATGTCGGCCGGGGCACTGGCGCTCGGGCTCATCTGTGTGGTGCGGCGGGTACCGCCGCCGCCCAGGTCCGCCTGGCGCGGGATCGGGATATCGGGCGTGCTGTGGTTCGGCTTCTACATGGTCGCCCTCAACTGGGGCGAGCAGCAGGTCGACGCGGGCACGGCCGCGCTCGTGGTCAACGTCGGCCCGCTGCTGATCGCCCTGCTCGGCGCCCGGCTGCTCGGTGACCCCATGCCGCCCCGGCTGCTCGCGGGGATGGCGGTGTCGTTCGCGGGCGCCGTGACCGTGGGCCTGTCGATGGCCGGCGGGGGCGGCTCCTCGGTGCTGGGGGTGGTGCTGTGCCTGCTCGCGGCGGCCGCCTACGCCGCCGGGGTCGTCTCCCAGAAGCCCGCGCTGGCCGCCGCGAGCGCGCTCCAGGCGACGACGTACGGGTGTCTCGTCGGCGCCGTCGCCTGCCTGCCGTTCGCCGGGCAGCTGGTGCGGCAGGCCGCCGACGCGCCACTGTCCGCCACGCTCAACATGGTGTACCTCGGTGTCTTCCCGACCGCGCTGGCCTTCACGACCTGGGCGTACGCCCTGGCCAGGACCACCGCGAGCCGGATGGGCGCGACGACGTACGCCGTGCCTGCGCTGGTGGTGCTGATGTCCTGGCTGGCCCTCGGCGAGGTGCCCGGTCCGGTCACCCTGGCGGGCGGGGCGCTGTGCCTGGCCGGTGTGGCGGTGTCCCGGTCCCGGGCGCGGACGCGCGCTCCCCGGACCGCGCCGGCGGCCGGGGAACCCCGCTCCGAACAGGTGCCGTGACGGCCGCTCAGAAGACGACCAGCGCCCGGCCGCCCTTGCCCGCGAGCATGTTCTCGAAGGCGACCGGGATGTCCTCCAGCGCGATCCGTTCCGTCACCAGCGCGGTCAGGTCCAGGCGGCCCGCCCGGACGTGTCCGGCGAGCACCGGCAGGTCGCGGGCCGGGTCGGAGTTGCCGTAGACGCAGCCGGCGAGGGTGCGGCCCCAGTGGAAGAGCTCCAGGGCGTTGAAGGTGACCTGTTCGCTCTTCGCGCCGATGCCGACCACCGTCGTACGGCCGCCCCGGCGGGTGGATTCCCAGGCCGCGCGGATGCTGACCGCGCGGCCGACGCACTCCACCGCGACGTCGACGCCCTGCTTGCCGGTGAGGGCGCGGATCGCGCGGGGTGTGGTGTCGCAGGCGACGACGTAGTCGGTGGCGCCCGCCGCCCGTGCCAGGCCTTCCTTCGCCGCGGAGACGTCCACCGCGATGATCCTGGACGCGCCCGCGATCCGGGCCGCCTGGACGGTGGCCAGGCCCACCCCGCCGACCCCGAACACGGCGACCGTCTCGCCCGCCCGGACCCGTGCCGAGTGGTGGACGGCGCCGTACCCGGTGAGGACCGCGCAGCCGAGCAGGGCCGCGTCGGTGAGCGGGACGCCGGCCGGCAGCGGCAGGACGCAGGACTCGGCGACCACGGTCTCCTCGGCGAAGGCCGCCACGTTCAGGCCGGGATGCAGGTCGGTGCCGTCGGCCGCACGGGCGTACACGTCGGCGGAGCCGTTCAGCGCGTTGGCGCACAGCCAGACCTCGCCGAGCGCGCAGGCGTGGCAGTTTCCGCAGGAGGGCGCCCAGTTGAGGACGACCGGGTCGCCGGGCGACAGCCGGGTGACGCCCTCGCCCACGGCCACCACGGTGCCCGCGCCCTCGTGGCCGAGGACCGCCGGGACCGGCACCCGCATGGTGCCGTCGGACAGGGAGAGGTCGGAATGGCAGACCCCGGCGGCGGCCAGCCGGACCCGGACCCGGCCGGGACCGGGGTCCGGGAGTTCGATCGCGGTGACCGACAGCGGGGCGCCCACGGCGGGCAGTACGGCGGCTCGGACCGTGAAAGTCATCGGAGCGACCTCCTCAGAACTGCAGGGACTTGGTCTGGAGGTACTCGGCGAGGCCGGCCGCGCCCAGCTCCCGCCCGACGCCCGACTGCTTGTAACCGCCGAACGGGGCACGGGGGTTGAACCGGCCGCCGTTGATGTCGACCTGCCCGGTCTCCATCCGCCGGGCGAAGGCCACCGCGTCCGCCTCGTCGCCGGCCCAGACGGCGCCCGCGAGCCCGTAGACCGTGCCGTTGGCGATGCGCAGGGCGTCCTCCTCGTCCTCGTAGCGCAGGACGGACAGCACCGGGCCGAAGATCTCCTCCTGCGCGATCGTCATCTCGGGGGTGACGTCGGCGAAGACCGTCGGGCTGACGAAGTAGCCCTGCTCACACGGGGATTCGGGACCGCCGGCGACCACCCGCGCGCCTTCCGCGATGCCCTTCTCGATGTAACCGCGCACCCGGGCCTGCTGTTTGGCGCTGACGACCGGGCCGATCCGGTCGCCGTACCTGGCGGCCGCCGCGGCCGCCAGTTCGACCGCCTCGTCGTACTGGTCGGTGTGGACCAGCATCCGCGTCCATGCGCTGCACGTCTGGCCGGAGTTGGCCATCACGTTGGCCACGCCGACGTTGACGGCCTTGGCCAGGTCGGCGCCCGGGAGGATGACGTTGGCGGACTTGCCGCCCAGTTCGAGGGCGACCTTCTTCACGGCGGCCCCGGCCACCGCGCCGATCTGCCTGCCGACGGCGGTGGAGCCGGTGAAGGAGACCAGGTCGACGCCGGGGTGCTCGGCGAGGGCCTGCCCGGCGATCGGGCCAAGGCCGGTGACCAGGTTGAACACCCCTGCGGGGAGGCCCGCTTCGTGCACCGCCTCGGCGAACAGCTGGGCGGTGAGCGGGGTGTCCTCGGCGGGCTTGAGCACGACCGTGCAGCCGGCGGCGAGCGCCGGGGCGACCTTGGCGACGATCTGGTGCAGCGGGTAGTTCCAGGGCGTGATCGCGCCGACGACGCCGACCGGCTCGTGCAGGACGGTCGAGTTGCCGACCTGCTCCTTGAAGACATGGGTCGCGGCGAGTTCGGCGTACGAACCGGCGACCGCGATGGGCAGGCCCGCGTGCACGGTCTGCGAGAACTTCGGGGGCGAGCCCAGTTCGGCGGTGACCGTCTCGGCGATCTCGTCCTGCCGGGCCGCGAGGACGTCGCGCAGCCCGCCGAGCCGGGCGGCGCGCTCGGCGGGCGGGGTGGCCGCCCAGGCCGGGAGAGCGGCACGGGCGGCGCGCACGGCGGTGTCGACGTCCAGCGCGCCACCCGCCGGGACCCGGCCGACGACCTGTTCGTCGACCGGGTTCACGACCTCGATCACGTCCTGGCTCTCGGCGGCGCGCCAGGCGCCGTCGATGTACAGGCCGTCGTGTGCCTTCATGCTGCTTCCTCCCGGCGTGGGGCGTGGCTGTGGCGTCCGGACCACAAACTAGCGGCGATAGTTTTACCGCGCCAGACATGACCTCCGAGCCAAGGCGGTCAGAAGTCGACCCGGGCCCGTTCGTCCACCCGCCCCACGCTCTCCTGCGCGAATGCCTTCTCGTAGGCCCGCCGGATCTCCTCGATCTTCCGGTCGCTCGCCTTCGCCACCGTCTCCGGATACAGGAGGATCAGCTCGTACGACCGCTCCTTCTCGATCGTCCCGTGCGCGTCCCGCCACTGTCCGCGCCCGTTCTGGACGGTGAGCCCGTCGGGGAAGTCCGGGGTCACCTCCTTGTCGACGAACGCCGTGAACTGCCGGTCGGTGACGGCCGGTCCGCCGTCCGGGCGAGCGGTGCCGAAGAACAGCCGGGTCTCGACGTACGGCTTGCCACGCGCCGGCGCGGCGGAGGCGTGGCCGTCCGCCGACGCGGTGTACGCGGCGGGGACACCGGCGAGCAGGACTCCGGCCACCGCGAGGGCGGAGCGATTGCGAAGGGAATGAACAGACATGCCCCCTTTCCTAGGAGTTGCACCCCGCCCAGGTCCCGGCTTTGCACCGGGGTTCACCCGTCCAGGTGCAACAGCGGGCCGGAGCCGGTCACTCCGTCGCGGTCAGCCGGGCGAAGACCACCACGTTGCTGGTGTAGCCGGTCCGCCGGCTGAAGAAGCCCCCGCAGGTGATCACACGGAGTTCGGGACGCGGGGTCGGGCCGTACACCTCCCTGTCGGGGAAGCCGACCTTGTCGTAGACCTTCACCCGGTACACGGTGTAGACGGCGACGCGGCCGTCCGCGCGACTGGCCTCGATCCGCTTGCCGGGCTTCACCTGGGCGAGCGCCGCGAAGACGGCGGGCCCCGTCCTGGTGTCACGGTGGCCGACGGCGACCGCGAGGCCGCTCTCACCCGGTGTGGCGCCGCCCTCGAACCAGCCGATCAGCTTCGGGTCGTCGACCGGCGGTGTCTCCAACTGACGGCCCTGGTCGAGCCGGACGCCGGTCACCGGCGCGTCGACACCCAGGAAGGGGATGCGCATCGACGTCGGCCGGGACCGGGACAGCGGGCGGGGCGGCGGCCCGGGACGGGCCCCGTCGGACCCGTCCCGATCCGCGTCCGAGCCGGCGGCCGCCGAGGCGCCCGGCCCGTCGGGCGCGGTCGGGCCGTCGCTCCCCCACCACCGGACCACGGTCACCAGGACGATCGCCAACAGGGCCGTCCTGGCGAGGCGGTAGGCACGGGTCCGGTACCAGGGCCTGCGTCTGCGCCTACGCGGCGCCATGGGGCCGCCGGCGGATCAGCCGGACGTACACCACACCGCTGGCCGCGACCAGACCC
Organism: Streptomyces fuscichromogenes; assembly: GCF_014645815.1. Classification (GTDB taxonomy): domain Bacteria; phylum Actinomycetota; class Actinomycetes; order Streptomycetales; family Streptomycetaceae; genus Streptomyces; species Streptomyces fuscichromogenes. Next base: position 325,343 of record NZ_BMML01000010.1, read on the forward strand.
ACGGCCGTGGCCGCGGCCACGGGCGAGAACGCGGCCGCCGTGTCCGCGAGACCGCCGCCGCCCGCGTGGACACCGCCCTGCGGGCCGGTGCGGTCACCGTCCTGCACCCAGGACGTGTCGCCGCGCTGACCGTCCCCGATCTGCCCGCCCGGACCGTTCTGGCTGTTCTGGCCGCCCTGCCCGTTCTGGCCGCTCTGGTCGTTCGGACCGCTGAAGCCGTTCTGGCCCTGCGCCCCGTCCTGCTTGCCGTCGTGGCAGTTGACCCGGAAGACCTTCTCCTTCGGCGCGCCGGCCACGATCCACGTGATCTTGTACTGCCCGTCCGCGAGCCCCAGCGGGTCGGTGTGGCCGGCACCCCCGGCGAGCTGGATGGTGCCGGCGACGGAGGCGGCGGTGGGCAGCGGCGGCTGCGGCGTGATGGTGTAGGCGACCGTCGTGAGGATGTCGAAGTTGACGGCGTCGAGGTAGAACTTGCAGACCACCGGGTCGTCCTTGGAGACCCCGAAGGGCACGCCCACACGGTGGAGCCTGATGTCGCCGTTCTCCCCTTGGGCCACCGCGTTCGGCGCCGCCGCCCATGAGGCGCCCGCCGCGGCCAGGGCGGTGAGGACGACGGTGGCGCCCGCGCGGGACGCGGCGGTGCGTGGCAGTGTGAGCGTGGGCATGCAAGCTCCTCCGAGTTAGATGATTTTCATACAAATCGGCCTTTCGTTTGGACTGTCACTCATGCACTCCGCGGCCCGTGGCAACCACGTCCGACGCGCCGTCAGATATCGCTCGTGCGGCGCAACGCCGGGTCCTTGCGCCGCGTCCACGGCACCCGGCCCACGCCCTCGCGCCGCCCCGCGGCCCCCGGCGAGCGCACCGCCACGCCCGCCGACACCAGCAACAGCACGCCCAGCATCACGAACGGCGCGGCCACCCCGGCCACTCCCGCCACCACTCCCGCCCCGGCCGGCGCGGCCACCTGACCCAACCGGTTGCCGGTCAGCCGCAGGGCGAGCGCCGTGGAGCGGGCACCGTCGGGGGCGGCCTGCACGACCGTCGTCATCGACAGCGGCTGCCCGACCCCCAGGCAGAAGCCGAGCAGGGCGAGCATCAGGGCCAGCGCCCACACCGGCACCGGCAGTGCGATCCCCGCGCACAGCACCGCCGCCAGGAAGCAGGTCACCGTCAGCAGCGCCGGCCGCCCGAGCAGCCGCAACAGCGGGGTGAGGACGAGCCGGCAGGCGATCGTCGCTCCGGCCCGCACACTGAGCAGCACGCCGATCACGGCCGGCGTGATGTCCCGGTGCTCGCCGACCACCGGGAGGTACGCGGTCAGGATGTCGGTCGCGGACAGCACCGAGAGGCTGATCAGCATGCCGGCCGGGACGCCCCGGGCCCGGAGGATGCGGCCCACCGGCACCCGCTCCCCCTGCCCGGTACGGGAGTTGACCGCCGTACGGTCCTCGATGCGCCACAGCGACGTGATCGCGACGGCCGCTCCCGCGCCCGCCGCCACCAGGGCCAGCGCGCTGCTGCCCGGCATGTCGTGGCCGTCGATCAGCGCGCCGGCCGCGATCGGCCCGATCAGCTGGCCGAGCGACGCCCCGATGGTGAAGTGGCCGAAGTTGCGGTCCTGTTCGTGCGGGGCCGACTGGCGGGCCACCAGGGACTGCGCACCGATCACGAAGCAGAGGTGGCCGAGGCCCATCACCCCGCTCCACAGGGCCATCGTCCACAGGGAGCCGGCCAGTCCGCTGAGCGCGCAGCCGCCGGAGATCAGGACGACGCCCACGGGCAGCAGGGGTGCGCAACGGCCGTGGTCGGTACGGCGGCCGAGCGGTACGGCGGCGAAGAGCGGGAGCAGGGCGTAGACACCCGCGATGACACCGACGGCCCGTTCGTCGGCGCCGAGGGCGAGCGCCCGGTAGGAGACGGCGGGCCGGGCCATCGACACCGCCCCCTGGGCGAAGCCGAAGGCGACGACGAGACGGAGCAGCCAGCCGCGGTTCCTGCCGGGCGCCATGGTGAGTCCTCCCAGTGGTATGTCACATGGCGCTGCGCCACATGGTGTTGTGCCACACGGTGTTGTGCCACACGGTGTTGTGCCACACGGTGTTGTGCCGCACGGTGTTGTGCCGCACGGTGTTGTGCCGCACAGTGCCGTGTCACACGGTCCCGAACAGGATTCCTGCCCCGAGCACCACCAGCGATGTCGCCGCCGCCCACTTCACGACGAAGCGGGTGTGGTCGCCGAACTCGACCTTGGCCATGCCGACCAGGACGTAGACGGCGGGCACGAGCGGACTGGACATGTGCAGCGGCTGGCCGACGATCGAGGCGCGGGCGATCTCCACGGCGGAGACGCCGTGCGCCTGGCCGGCCTCGGCGAGCACCGGGAGGATGCCGAAGTAGAAGCCGTCGTTCGACATGAAGTACGTGAGCGGGATGCTCAGTACGCCGGTGACGAGAGCCATGTGCGGGCCCATGCCGTCGGGGATGTTGCCGACGAGCCAGTCGGCCATGTGGTCGACCATGCCGGTGCCCTGGAGGACGCCGGTGAAGACGGCGGCGGCGAAGACCATGCCGGAGACGTTCAGGACGTTCTCGGCGTGGGCGGCGATCCGGGCCTTCTGGGCGGGCATCTGCGGGTAGTTGACGGTCAGGGCGAGCGCCGCGCCGAGCAGGAACAGCACCGGGATCGGCAGCCACTCCATGATCATGGCGGTGAGCAGGGCGACGGTGAGCGCCGCGTTGAACCAGTAGAGTCCGGGGCGCAGCATCTCGCGGTGCGGGTCGAGGCCCTGGAAGCCCTCGTCGTCGCCGTCGGGGGACTCGGGAAGAGCGGCGCCCGGACCACCGGTGCGGGTCGGGGACTTGCCCGCGCCCACCAGGACCGTCTCCGACTCCTCCACCAGCACCTCGTCCAGCGTCAGCACGCCGAGCCGCCTGCGCTCGCGGCGGCCGAGGACGTAGGCGAGGGCGAAGACGAACAGCAGGCCCATGGCCAGCGCCGGGATCATCGGCACGAAGATGTCGCCCGCGTCCAGCTTGAGCGCGGTCGCGGCGCGGGCCGTGGGGCCGCCCCAGGGCAGGGTGTTCATCACGCCGTTCGCCATCGCGGCGACTCCGGTCAGCACGACCATGCTCATCTTCAGGCGCTTGTACAGCGGGTACATCGCCGAGACGGTGATCATGAAGGTGGTGGAGCCGTCGCCGTCGAGCGAGACGATCGCGGCGAGTACGGCCGTACCGACGACGATCCGCAGCGGGTCGGCCTTGCAGAACCTCAGGATCCCCTTGACGACCGGGTCGAAGAGGCCGACGTCGATCATCACGCCGAAGTAGACGATCGCGAACATGAGCATCGCCGCGGTGGGCGCGAGGCTGGTGACGCCGCCGATGACGTAGTCGCCGAGTTCGGCGCCCTTGCCGACGCACACGCAGAACAGCGCGGGGATCAGCACGAGCGCCGCGATCGGCGACATCTTCTTCAGCATGATCAGGACCAGGAAGGTCGCGATCATGGCGAAGCCGAGGATGGTCAGCATGAGTGGATACCTAACGTTCGCCCTTGAACTCCCACCAGGGCCGGCGGTGCGACGACGTTAGGTCGCGTCAAACGTCGTTAACAAGACGTTGACGCGCGAGCAATAAGCGCGAAAGTCCAGGTCACGGCGTTGCGGTCACTTCGATGGGGATGCCGTTGAGGACGGCGTTGCCGGACAGCGGGTCGAGCAGGCTGCCGTCGAGCAGCTGGTTGACGTTGACGCCGGGGGCGGTGGCGGCGTGGCTGAGCCGGGTGCCGGGGCGGTTGTGGCCCCAGCCGTGCGGGAGGCTGACGACACCGGGCCGGACACCGTCGGTGACCTCGGCGGGGGTGACCACCTCGCCGCCGGCGCCCTTGACGATCACGTCGGCGCCGTCGCGCACGCCGAGCCGTTCGGCGTCCTCGGGGTGGATGTGCAGGGTGCAGCGGTTGGTGCCGCCGGTGAGGGCGGGCACGTTGTGCATCCAGCTGTTGTTGGAGCGCAGGTGCCGGCGGCCGACGAGGACGAGCGCCGCGGGGCTGGTGTCGAGGGCCGCGCGCAGCCGGGGCAGGTCGTCGGCGATCGGCCGCGGCAGCAGTTCGACCTTGCCGCTCCTGGTCTTCAGCGGCTGCGGGAGACGGGACGCGAGGGGTCCGAGGTCGATGCCGTGCGGGTGGGCCAGCAGCTGCTCCAGGGTGAGCCCGTCGGGCCGGACGCCGAAGCCGTCGCCGTAGGGGCCCAGGCGCAGCATGAGGTCGAGCCGGCGCTCGGGCGGGGTGTCCCCGGTGAGCAGGGCGGCGAGTTCCTGCGGATCCCGGCCGTGCACCGGCGAGTGGGTGTCCCTGACCGCCTTCTTCAGGGTCTGGCCGATGACCATGTCGTCGACGGCGGACGGTTCGGCGCCGTGCATGCCGCCGGCCGCGAGGACGAGGCGGGCCAGGATCTCGGTCTCCGCCATCCGGCCGGGCTCCAGCGGGACGGCGGGACGGTTGTAGCGGACCTGGTTGCGTACGGCGAGGGTGTTGAAGGCGAAGTCGTGGTGCGGGCTCTGCGCGGGCGGCGGCGGGGGCAGCACGACGTCGGCGTGGCGTGCGGTCTCGTTGAGGTAGGGGTCGACGCTGACCATGAAGTCGAGGGAGTCCAGGGCCTTGTCGAGGCGGTCGCCGTCGGGTGCGGACAGCACCGGGTTGGTGGCGACGGCGATGAGTGCCCGGATCGGTTCGCCCTCCGCCGTCACGGTGTCGATCTCCTCGGCGAGCGCGGAGAGCGGCAGCTCGCCCTTCGCCTCGGGGTGCCGGCTGACCCGGGAGTGCCAGCGCCCGAGCGCGAAGCCCCGGCCGGGTCCGGCCGGCCGCGGGGTCCGGTCGGTGGCCGCCTGCGGGAAGAGCGCGCCGCCGGGCCGGTCGAGGTTGCCGGTGAGGATGTTGAGGACGTCGACGAGCCAGCTGGCGAGGGTGCCGTGCGGGACCGTGCAGCTGCCGATCCTGCCGTACACGGCGGCGGTCGGCGCGGCGGCGAGTTCACGCGCCAGCGCCCGGATCGTCCCGGCGTCCACGTCGCAGGCGGGGGCGACCGCGTCCGGGGTGAAGTCGCCGATTTCGGCGCGGAGTCCGTCGAGGCCTTCGACGTGCGGGGCGAGGTGCCCCAGGTCCACCAGGCCCTCCTCGAAGAGGACCTGGGCCATCGCGGCGAGCAACAGGGCGTCCGTGCCGGGCCGGATGGCGATGTGCCGGTCGGCGAGCTTGGCGGTGCGGGTGCGGCGCGGGTCGATGACGGTGAGGGTGCCGCCGCGGGCCCTGAGCGCCTTGAGCCTGCCGGGGAAGTCGGGGGCGGTGCACAGACTGCCGTTGGACTCCAGGGGGTTGGCGCCGATGAGGAGGAGGTGGTCGGTGTGGTCCAGGTCGGGCACCGGTATCGCGTTGGCGTCGCCGAAGAGCAGTCCGCTGGAGACGTGCTTGGGCATCTGGTCGACCGTGGACGCGGTGAAGACACTGCGGGTGCCGAGGGCGCCGAGCAGGACCTGCGGGTAGAGGCCGCCGGCCACGGTGTGCACGTTGGGGTTGCCGAGGACGACCCCGACGGAGTCCGCGCCGTACCGGTCGACGACACCCCGCACCCCGGCGGCCACCGCGTCGAAGGCCTCCGCCCAGGTGGCCTCGCGCAGTTCGCCGTCCCTGCGGACCAGGGGGGTGCGCAGCCGGTCGGGGTCGCCGTCGACGGCGCCGAAGGAGGCGCCCTTCGGGCAGATGAACCCCTTGCTGAACACGTCGTCGCGGTCACCGCGGGCGCCGGTGACGCGGGTGCCCTCGATGGTGAGGGTCAGGCCGCAGGTGGCCTCGCACAGGGGGCAGACGCGCAGGGCGGTGCGGGGCATGGGGGCCTCCGGGGGTGCGGCGTTGAAGGGGGTGCGGCCGGACTCGGGGTGAGCATACCGGTCGGTATGTGGAGAGGGGAGTCCTGTTGTCGTACGAGTGCGGGCCGGCGGGGGCTGGTCGCGCCCACGCGGCGGAGCCGCATATCGATACGGCCCCGCGCCCCGTGCGGGGCGCTCCGTCCGGGGCGCCCTCCGGGGACCGTCAGTCCAGAACGCGCGCCAGGTACGCCCGCAACAGGTCCCGCGTCTCGCTGATGATCTCCTCGTCGCCCTCCGGGGACATCCGGAAGGAGAGGTGGACCAGGGCGTCGGCCGTCTCCACCGCCACGAGGAAGGTGCGGCGCAGCGCCTCGTCGGGAGCGCGGCCGATGTACGCCGACAGCAGGTCGGTCAGCCGGTCGGCCACCCGGTGGTTCGGCTCCGCGTCGCGGGCACCGACCGGGATCTGGTTTCCGAAGTCCACGAGGGAGAAGCCCGGAGCGGTGCGCTTCATGGCCAGGTACTCGTCGAGCACCGCGTCCATCGCCGCCCGCCAGTCGCCCTTCGGCGCTTCCTTCAGGCGCTCGGTGACGCGCTCGGAGTAGCGCTCCAGGTTGCGCTGGGCGAGCGCGTCGGCCATCTGCCGCTTGTTGCCGAAGAAACGGTAGACCGAGCCGATGGGCACCCCGGCGCGCACCGCGACCGCCCGGGTGCTCAGCTCGTCGTAGCCCACCTCGTCGAGAAGGTCGGCACAGGCGTCGAGGATCCTGGTCAGCCGTTCGGCGCTGCGGCGCTGGACGGGCGCTTTGCGAAGCGATGTCGCTGAGGGCACGGGCTTCATGATGCCTTTCCGCCGGGATCAGGTGAACCTCGCCCCCCAGTACGCAGACCGATGGCCCATGCACTCATCCGGCGTCCGGGCTGCTCGCGCCGGTGTCGGTGGAGGTGGGAGCGGGGGTGCCGGCGGGGGACGCGGCCCCTGCCGCCGACGGTGTCGCCGTCTCCGCGCCCGACGCCGTGATGTCCGCCGTGCTCTCCACCGGCTTGCCCTGCACGGCCCATACCGTGCCGTCGTCCGCATAGAGCCGGGCGGTGACGTGGTGGGTGCCGTGCGGGACCAGACCGGCGGACAGGTGGTACGTGGAGGTGCGCAGCCGCGCCACCAGGCCGCCGTCCACGAAGAGGTAGGCGAGGCCGCGGCCGGCGACCGCCGTCGCCGCGGTGCCCGCCGGGGAGAAGCGGAAGCGGCGCACGTCGATCCGGACGTCCCAGCCGCCGGCCGCGTCGGGGGTGACCTCCGTGCCCACCTCGGGCGCCTGCCTCCTGTCCAGCTCGCGGTAGTGGCGCCCGCTCTCGTCCGTGCGGTCGAGGATCTTGCCCACCGGCGAGGGCGACTCCGCCCCCCGCCGCCCGTGCGCCGTCCCGGTCCCGCATCCCGCCGCCGCGACGAGCAGCAGTACGCAGACCGCGAGCGCACCCGGCAGTCCACGCGTCCACGACATGCCCGGGAGCGTAGAACAGCGCGCCGGAGACCGGATCCCCCTGAAGTCGGGTTTCTCGCCCTCCCCCGCCAGGATGATCCCGGCCCTCTTGCACCCGCCCCCACGCAATCCTACGGTGATGCATAGGAATCAACGGCACGCAGGTCCATCAGGTTCAGGGAGCGATCATGGGCGATGGGGGTACCTCCCGCGCGGGCACGTTCGAGCGCGGGGAGGCGCGGAAGACCGCCGAGGGGCTGTCGTACCTCTCCGGGTTCGGCAACGAGCACTCCTCGGAGTCGGTGCCGGGCGCCCTGCCGGAGGGCCGCAACTCCCCGCAGCGCGCCCCCCTCGGCCTGTACGCGGAGCAGCTCAGCGGTACGGCGTTCACCGAGCCGCGGGCCCACAACCGCCGCTCCTGGCTGTACCGGATCCGCCCCTCGGCCGCGCACCCGGCGTTCACCCGGGCCGCCGACAACGGCGGGCTGCGTACCGCCCCCTTCACGGACCTCGCCCCGGACCCGAACCGGCTGCGCTGGAACCCCCCGCCGGAGCCGCCGCCGGGTACCGACTTCCTGGCCGGCCTGTGGACCCTGGGCGGCAACGGCGACGCGACCCAGCGCACCGGCATGGCCGTGCACCTCTACCACGCGGACGCCACCATGGAGCGGATCTTCTCCGACGCGGACGGCGAGCTGCTCGTCGTCCCGGAGCGCGGGGGACTGTTGCTGCGCACGGAGTTCGGCCTGCTGCATGTGGAGCCGGGACAGGTAGCGCTGATCCCGCGTGGGGTCCGCTTCCGTGTGGAGCTGCTGGATACCACGGCCCGGGGTTATGTGTGCGAGAACTACGGCTCGCCCTTCCGCCTCCCCGACCTCGGCCCGATCGGCGCCAACGGGCTCGCCAACGCCCGGGACTTCCAGGCCCCCGTGGCCGCCTACGAGGACGTGACGGGCCCGGTGGAGGTGGTCAACAAGTTCTGCGGCAACCTGTGGACCGCCACCTATGACCACTCCCCGCTGGACGTGGTCGCCTGGCACGGCACACATGTGCCCTACGTCTACGATCTCCGCCGCTTCAATGTGATCGGCACCATCTCGTACGACCACCCCGACCCGTCGATCTTCACGGTGCTGACGTCTCCCTCCGACACCCCGGGCCTGGCGGGTGTCGACTTCGTGGTCTTCGCGCCGCGCTGGCTGGTGGGCGAGAACACCTTCCGGCCGCCGTACTTCCACCGGAACGTGATGAGCGAGTACATGGGCCTGATCGAGGGGGCGTACGACGCGAAGGCCGAGGGCTTCGTACCCGGCGGCGGGTCGCTGCACAACATGATGTCCGCGCACGGCCCGGACCGGGAGACGTTCGACCGGGCGAGCGCGGCCGAGCTGAAACCCCAGAAGGTGGACGACGGCCTGGCGTTCATGTTCGAGACCCGCTGGCCGGTGACCCTCACCCCGCAGGCGGCGACCGCCGGACACCTCCAGCGGCGCTACGACGACGTGTGGCAGGGCCTGGAGCGCCACTTCCGCCCCTTGCACTGAAGATCCCCCACCGGTACGGATGGCCCGTGAACTCCTTCGCCCCGGACTCGATCGTCCTGAACCGCAAGCTGCCGCTCTGGTACCAGGTGTCGCAGTCGCTGCGCGCCTCGATACTGGGCCGCTCGCCGCAGGACCCGCTCCGGCTGCCCACCGAGGAGCGGCTCGCCGAGCACTACGGCGTCAGCGTGCTGACCATGCGGCAGGCGCTGAAGGAGCTGGAGGACGAGGGTCTGATCAGCCGGCACCGCCGCCGGGGCACCTTCATCGCACCGGACGTCCGGCGCGGCGCCCCGGTCCGGCTGCTGGGCTCGGTGGACGCGATCGTGGCCCAGCAGTCGGGGATGACGGCACGGCTGCTGGACCACGGCACGGTGCCCGTCGCCGGCGAACTCGCCGAGTACTTCCCGGATCTCGCGGAGGTGGCGGCGTACCACCGGCTGCGCAGTGACGAGCAGACCGGCGAACCCACCAACCACGCCCGCAACCACGTCCGCCCCGAACTGGCCGGGCGCATCGACCCCGAGGACCTCGCCCGGTGGCCGATGACCAAGGTGCTCCGGGACGTCGTCGGCGCGGACATCAGCCGTATCACGGACACGGTGGAGGCCCGGCTGGCGGACCCGGAGACCGCCCGGCTGCTCCAGGTCCCCCTGCTCAGCCCGATCCTGCACTACACGGGCGTCACCTACGACACCGCCGGCCGGGTCCTGGACCTGGCGGTCATCCACTACCGGGGCGACCGTTTCTCCTTCACGGTCACCCTCGACGCCACCTGAACTCGTCGTACGATGCCGGGCGTGACGCACGACGACGCTCCGCCGCTGGCGGACCTCATGCCGTGGTCCGTCGCACCGCTACGGCTCGGCCGGGGGTGGCCGACGGCCCCCGTCCCGGCGACCCTGAAGGCCCGCTGGGACGCCCTCCGCAAGGCCGAAGGCACCGACCGGGAGACGTTGTTCGAGCCGACGCGGGCCCGGACGGTGCGTTCCGCGGTGGCCCAGCTGCCGGGCCGGCCGACCGGCACGGAGCGACTGGAGCAGGCCACCGGCCCCTGCCCGGACCCGGTCCGCGTCCTCACCGCCCCCTTCGACGAACAGTGGCTGCTCCCGGACCACCGCCTGATCGACACGGCCCGCCCGGAGCTGTGGCGGGTGGCGGACGACCGGCAGATCTTCGCGGTGGAATCGGCGGAAGGCATGCCGCTCCTGGCGACCTCCCTCCTGCCCACCCTGCGCGCGGGCCGGATCCGCCCGCTGTACCGCCGCCCCGGCGGCGCGGAACCGAACCTGGCCCCCGGGCTCCTGGACCACCTGGCCGGCCGGCTGGGCCGGGACGTCACCCCGCCGGACGTCCTGGCCTGGGCCCTGGCGGCGGTCCGCACCGACCACACCGTCCCGCTCACCGAGGACCCCGACCTCTGGTCGAGGGGCGTGGCACTGGGCCACCGGGCCCTGTGGCTCATGCGCCGCGACGGCGAACGCCCCAAACTCCCGGGCGGCCGCCGCCCGTACGTCCGGGCCCCGCTGCCCGCCCGCCCCCTGACGATCCGCTACGACCCCGAGGAGGAGGCCCTCCACCTCGACGAGGGCCGGGTCTCCCCGGTGCCACCGCAGGCGTGGGACTTCAGGACGGGCGAGGTAGGGGTCCTGGAGGCGTGGTTCACCAGCCGCACCCGGCAGGGGGAACCGGGCACCCTGTCGGCGATCGCCCCCACGGCGTGGCCGCAGCAGTGGACCTCGGAACTGCTGGAGCTGATCACGGTCCTGACCCTGCTGGCGGACGTGCGCACACAACGGGCCGCCTTGGAGATCAGGACACAGATCACGGCAGCCGACCTGACGACAGCGGGCGTACTCCCACCGCCGGACACGGCTCGCAAACCGGCGTCCGTTCTGGAACACACCGAAGAAGGCCCAGCCGGTCAACTGACGCTGCTCTGACCGACCTTGCTTTTCAGGGGCGCGGGGACCTGCGCGACAAGCCCCCACCGCCGCGCACCCTACGACGGCGCGAACCCGCCCAGAACCCTCTCCAGCACCCGCCTGAAAACGGCCTCCATGTCAACCGGTCCCGAAGCCTCCCCGAACGCCGCCGCCATCCGCGGATACGCCCCCGACGCGATCCGGCCGCCGAGATAGGCAACCCGCGCCGCGTTCTCCCGCTCCTCCGACCACGGCAGATTCCGCACCCGCTCAGCCGTGTCGATCTCGTTGCGCACATAGGTCGTCACCACACCGTTGAGCATGGCGATGAGCTCCAGCTTCGTGCCGTAGGACGCGTCCAGCGGGTCCAGGCAGGCCAGACAGTGCTCCAGGTACCGCAGGGCATGGGGGCTGAACCCGTAGACCGGTGAGATCAGACGCGGCACCCAGGGATGCCGGTGCATCAACTCCCGCGTCTGCTCGGCGACCCGCATCATGTCGGCCCGCCAGTCCCCCGTCGGCTCCCACAACTCGTGTTCCGAGCTGGCCGCGTCAAACATCAGCTCGTACAGGTCCTCCTTGCGGGGGACGTAGTTGTACAGGGACATCGTCCCGCACCCCACCCCGGCCGCCACGTGCCGCATGGACACGGCGTCCAGTCCCTCCTCGTCGGCGATCCGTACCGCGACCGCCGCGATGTCGGCGCGGGTGAACGCCGGCTTCGGCCCCCGCCCGGTCCGCTCGGGACGGGCCCAGATCACCTCGGGTTCGACCCCTCGGACTGCCATCGATCATCACCTCGCCCACCATGCTAGTTACGTACGCCGTACGTAGTGCGCTATGGTCGGCGCATGGATACTACGTACGCTGTACTTAGTGAAGGCCTGGAGAAGAGTTTCGGTGCCGTGCACGCCCTGCGCGGCCTCGACCTGGCCGTCCGGCAGGGCACGGTCTGCGGACTGCTCGGGCCGAACGGGGCGGGGAAGACGACGCCGTACGCCTGTTGACCACGCTCCTGCGGCCGGACGCGGGCTCCGCCCGCATCGCGGGGCACGACCTGGTCAGGCAGGCGACGGCGGTGCGCCGCAGCATCGGCGTCACCGGGCAGCACGTCTCGGTCGACGGCGACCTCAGCGGTCGCGAGAACCTCCGCCTCTTCGCCCGGCTGCACCGGGTGCGGGGACCGAACGACCGGGCCGCCGAGCTCCTCGACCGCTTCGGCCTCACCGAGGCCGCCGACCGCAGGGCGGCCGCGTACTCGGGCGGGATGCGCCGCCGGCTCGACCTCGCGGTCAGCCTGGTCCGCCGCCCCGCCGTGCTCTTCCTGGACGAGCCCACCACCGGCCTCGACCCCGCGAGCAGGAACGGCATCCGGGACGCGGTGCGCGAGCTCACGGCGGCCGGCACCACGGTGCTGCTGACCACGCAGTACCTGGAGGAGGCCGACCAGCTCGCCGACGACATCGTGCTGCTGGACCGCGGCCGGGTGGCCAGGACCGGCTCGCCCGCCGAACTGAAGGCGCTGATCGGCTGGTACGCGGAGGCCGTGGTCGCCGACCGGGACGCGCTGCCGAAGGCGGCCGCCGTACTGGACCGGCTCACCGGCGCGGAGCCGCAGTTCGATCACGACCGGCACGCCGTCGGCGCCGTCACCACGGACCCGACCCTCACCCTCCCCCGCCTGGTGCGCGAACTCGACGCGGCCGACGTGCCCCTGCTCGACGCGAGCCTCAGGCCGCCGACCCTCGACGACGTCTTCCTCCGGCTGACGGGAAACCCCTCATGAGCACGCTCGCCCACGACGGCGTCACGATGGTGGGCCGGCAGCTGCGCCGGGTCCGCAACAGCCCGGGGCTCGCGGTCCTCGCCCAGCTGATGCCCGTCAACATGCTGCTGTTCTTCGGGTACGTCTTCGGCAGCGCACTGGCGATGCCGGGAGCCGAGTACCGTTCCTTCCTCGTCCCGGGGCTGCTGGTGGCGACCGCGGCCGGCGGGGTCATGACGGGCATGTTCCAGGCCGCCCAGGACACCCACCGGGGTGTGATGGACCGCTTCCGGACCATGCCGCTGAGTCCGGCCGCCGTACCGCTCGGGCAGGCCGTGGCCGACCTGGTCGTCACCGCGATCGGGACGGTGCCCCTGCTTCTGGTGGGTCTCGCCGTGGGCTGGCGCGTCCAGGGACCCGCGCCCGCGGCCGTCGCCGCGGTGGGCCTGCTGCTGCTGTTCCGGTTCGCCTGCACGACCGTCGGCATCCTCCTCGGCCTGCTCACCCGCAGCGAGGAGGCGGCCGGCCAGCTCGGCGCGTCCTCCTTCGTGCTGCCACTGCTCTCCAACGCCTACATCCCCACCGGCAACCTCCCGCACTGGCTGCGCACGCTCGCCGAGTGGAACCCGATCAGCGCGCTGACGACCGCGCTGCGCGACCTCTTCGGCAACGCGCCCGTCCCCGCGGACTCGGCCTGGCCGGTGGCGCACCCCGTCGCCGGCTCGGTCGCCTGGAGCACGGTCCTCATCGCCGTCTGCCTGCCCCTCGCGGTCCGCAGGTACCGGCGCTGCTGACAGGACCGCGGGTCACGCGACATGATCCAGCTCATGGACCGCCTCCCGCTGCCCCTCGAAGGCATCACCGTCGTCGCCGTCGAACAGGCCGTCGCCGCCCCTTTCGCCACCCGCCAGCTCGCGGACCTCGGCGCCCGGGTCGTCAAGGTCGAACGCACCGACGGCGGCGACTTCGCCCGCGGCTACGACACCGCCGCCCAGGGGCTCGCCTCGCACTTCGTGTGGTGCAACCGGGGCAAGGAGTCCATCGCCCTGGACCTCAAGCACCCGCGTGGCCTGGCCGTCGTACGGCGGCTGGTCGCGGACGCGGACGTCTTCGTGCAGAACCTGGCCCACGGTGCCGCGTCCCGGCTCGGGCTCGACGCCGCCACGCTGTGCGCGGCGCACCCCCGGCTGGTCGCCGTGGACATCTCCGGGTACGGGGCCGGGGGACCGTACGCCGACAAACGCGCGTACGACATGCTCGTGCAGTGCGAGGCGGGGCTGGTCTCGGTCACCGGGACGCCGGAGCAGCCGGTGAAGGCGGGCATCCCGGCAGCGGACATCGCGGCGGCCATGTACGCCTTCGCGGGGGTCCTCGCGGCGCTGGTACGGCGTGGGACGACCGGGCGGGGCGGGCCGGTGGAGGTGTCGATGCTGGACGCGCTGGCCGAGTGGATGGGGCATCCGCTGCACCACACCATGCACGGCGGTGAACCTCCGGAGCGCACCGGGCTGGCGCACGCGGTGATCGCGCCGTACGACGCCTATCCGACCGCGGACGGCGGGCGGGTGCTGCTGTCGGTGCAGAACGACCGGGAGTGGCGACGGCTGGCGGAACAGGTGATCGGGCAGCCGGAGTTGGGCACGGATCCGGCGTTCGCGACGAACGCGGCGCGGGTGACGCACCGGGCACGGACCGACGAGCTGGTCGGCAAGGCCCTGGGGGCACTCGACACCGACGGGGCGGTGGCACGCCTCGAAGCCGCGGGCATCGCGTGCGCGCGGCTGCGGGATCTGCGGGAACTGGCCGGGCACCCACAGCTGGCGGCCCGGGAGCGGTGGCGGGAAGTGGGGTCACCGGTCGGGCCGCTGCGTGCGTTGCTGCCCCCCGTCACGCTGCCGGGCGGGGACGAGGCGCGCATGGGGGACGTGCCCGCGCTCGGACAGCACACCGAGGCGCTGCTGCGTGCCGTGGGGATGACGGACGCCGAGATCGCAGCGCTGTACCGGGACGGTGTCGCGGCCTGAGCACGGGCGTGACGGTCAGGCGGTCAGTGCTTGCTGCCGCCGAACAGCGAACGGCGCAGTCGGCGCAGCGGCGCGAACAGGGAGACACGGCTGACCCGTGCGACCCGGTCGCTGCGCTGCGCGGGTTCACGCGCGGTCAGCTCACGCATCAACGAGGTCGCCTCGACCGCCTGCTGCTGCGGTATGGCGGGACCCGCCAGCACCGACAGATGGCGGTCGAGCCGCGAACTGGTCGCGCCGCTCCCGCAGGTGATCGCAGGAACCCTCGCCCTGCTGCGTGTTATCTGATCCATGTCACTCCCCACCCGTACGAGTCCACCCGGCCCGGGCAGGGTAACCCTATCGCCCCGATGGGGCACTCGTGTATCGCGGTCACAGGATTCACCTTCCCCGCAAGGGTGTTGACGACCCCTCTTGAACTACACTTCGACTACTCTCCGAATCCAACCGATTTCAGGGCGAGTTGGACAATCGGCTGGCTGGTGGGCTGCGCCGAGCCGCCGGCCGGCTCGACGGTCACCGCGAGTGACGTCGCCGACCGGCCCAGGCCCGTCGCGACCAAGGGCGTGTCGGCCTTGAAGAGCCCGAGGGAGCGCGGTTGCACACGGGGGCGCATGAGCCAGAGCTGATGCACCCGGCCGTTCGACGGAGTGCCGTATCCGCTGAGCGTGACGACGGCCTGCCCCTCCGAAACGGAGGTCACCGCTCCGATACTTCGGCCCTGGGCATCCTCGTAACTGGTCGTACGGACGTCGGACGCGGCCAGAACGTGGGCGATCTCACGCGACTGGGCCCGCTCGGCGTCGAGCTGGTCCTGCGTCCGGCCGGCCTGCACCGCGAACAGCGAGGCGACGACCAGCGCGGCGGTCGCGGTGGCGGTGGCGAACGGCACGAACAGGGGACGGCGCGCCCGCACCCGGGCCGGCGGCGGCTGGGCGCCCCACACGTGCGGCGGCAGCTGGGGCGTGTGCTCGGGGATGGGGGCCGACTCCTGCGGGGTGGCACGCACGGCGGCCAGCACCCGGTCGCGCATCGCGAGGGGCGGCGGGGCCGCCGTGGACCAGGCGAGCCGCACCGCGTCCTCGGTCAGCGCCCGGACCTCGTCGGCGCACCGGTCACAGTCCCTCAGATGCTTCTCGAAGCGGCGCCGTTCGCCGGGCTCCAGGGCGTCCAGGGCGTAGGGCGCGGCCAGCGAGTGCAGGTCCTCGCGGTGCAGCAGGCGGCCGACCAGGCTCACGCGGCACCTCCCAGGCAGTCGCGCAGCCGGGTGAGTCCGTCGCGCATCCGTGTCTTGACCGTGCCCAGCGGCAGTTTGAGCCGCTCGGCGACCTCACGGTACGTGTAGCCGTCGTAGTAGGCGAGGGTGACGGACTGTCGCTGGAGGGCGGTGAGGCGGTCCAGGCAGCGGCGTACCCACTCGCGCTCCAGCCCGGCCTCCACCGTTTCGGCGACCTGGTCGAAGGCGGGTTCGCCGGCCCGCAGCGCCTCGCGCTGTTCGCGTTCGCCGGCCGCACGGGCGCTGCGCACCCGGTCGACGGCGCGGCGGTGGGCGAGAGTGAGGACCCAGGAGAGGGCGCTGCCCCGCTCGGGGTCGAACTTGGCCGCGGAGCGCCAGAGTTCGAGGAGCACCTCCTGGGCCACCTCCTCGGACTGGGCGGGGTCGCGCACCACGCGCCGGACGAGTCCGAACACCGGACCGGACACCAGTCCGTAGAGGTCCTCGAACGCCTTCTGGTCGCCACGGGCGACGAGCACCAGCAGTTCCTCCGCCTCCACCCCGTGCCTCCTCCTGTGGCCGCACCCGGCCCGTCCTCCCACTCCAGGCGTTCGCAACTGACGCACCTCCGGCAGAAGTACGTATGCGAGCGCCCGAAACGCAGGCCGGGCATGAAAAAAAGATTTTTTTCTTCGGACCAATCCAAACGGCCTCGCTGCTCCGTATACCCGTCCGTCAAGCAAGTTGGGACCGAGGGACGGATGGCATGACACCTCTAATCTCCAGGAGCGGCGCAGGGCGCAAGAGCCTTGTCACGCTCATCTGCGGAGCCCTGGCGACCGGCGCGATCACTGCCGCCAGCGTCGCCGCGCTGGAACCGGGGGCGGCCTCCGCCTCCTCCCACCGGGAGGCCCCGCTCATCTCGGGCACCCCGCAGTACGACAACACCGACCTGTACGCGTTCGTCAGCCCGGACAAGCCCGACACCACGACGATCGTGTCGGACTACATCCCCTTCGAGGAGCCGGCCGGCGGCCCGAACTTCTACCAGTTCGCGGACGACGCCCAGTACGACATCCACATCGACAACAACGGTGACGCGCTGGACGACCTGATCTTCCGCTACACCTTCAAGACCCAGATCAAGAACAAGAAGACGTTCCTCTACAACACGGGCGTGGTCGACAACCTGACCGACCCCGACCTGAACGTCACCCAGTCGTACAACCTCGACCTGATCAAGCTGAAGAACGGCAGGCAGCAGCGCACGACGAGGATCGCCAGCGACATCCCGGCGGCCCCGTCGGACGTCGGCAAGGCATCGATGCCGGACTACGCGAAGCTGCGTTCCCAGGCCATCTACAAGACCGCGGGCGGCGGCGCGACCTTCGCCGGCCAGGCCGACGACCCGTTCTTCGCCGACCTGCGCGTCTTCGACCTGCTGTACGGCGGCAACCTCTCCGAGGTCGGCCGGGACACCCTCAAGGGCTACAACGTCAACACGATCGCCCTCCAGGTGCCCAACGACCTGATCCGGCAGTCGGCCTCGCGTCCGACCGTCGGCATCTACGCGACGACCCAGCGCAGGAACGCCCAGGGCTACTACGCGCAGGTCTCGCGCCTCGGCAACCCGCTCGTCAACGAGGTCGTCAACCCGCAAAAGGACAAGGACAAGTTCAACGCGTCCCAGCCCAAGGACGACGCGCAGTTCCTGAAGAACGTCACCAACCCGGAACTGCCGAAGCTCATCGAGGCGATCTACCACATCAAGGCGCCGTCCGAGCCCCGCAACGACCTCGTCAGCGTGTTCCTCACGGGCGTCAAGGGCCTCAACACGCTGCAGCCGCAGGCGAAGCCGTCCGAGATGCTCCGTCTGAACACGTCCATCAAGCCGACGGCCAAGCCCAAGCGGCTCGGTGTCCTGGACGGTGACAACGCGGGCTTCCCGAACGGACGCCGGCTCACCGACGACGTGATCGACGAGGCGCTCCAGGTCATGGAGGGCGAACTGGTCGGTTCCAAGAACGACCTGGGCGACGCGGTCGACAAGAACGACAAGAGCTTCGAGAAGTACTTCCCGTACGTGGCCGAGCCGACGTCGGGTTCGCGCGGCGCGCTCGCCAAGAGCGCGGCCGGGAGCAGCACGAAGAGCGCGCTGGGCGACGCCCTGACCGGTTCCGGCGGCGGCAGCAACACGACGCTGATCGCGGGCTCGGCGGCCGCGGGTGCGGCGGGCGTGCTGCTGATCGGCACGGCGTTCGGCTGGTGGCGGCGCCGGATGCAGCGGCCGTACTGAGCGCTGCAGCGCTCAGCGCCGTAGTGCTTTAGGCAGGGGGCGACTGCGGGCCGGCCGGTGGCTGGTCGCGCAGTTCCCCGCGCCCCTTCGGGGCGATTCAAGACTGGCGCGGCCCGCACCCACTCAATCCCCCACGGCGCGGGCCGCGCCGCTTCGCGCGACAGCTACTAGGAGAGGGCATGGCCCCGGGTACGAACGAGAAGCAGCCCGCCGAGACGAAGGACCAGGACGACGAGCGCGTCACCGCCCTGCGCCGGTTCTCCGCCGCGGGGCGGAACTGGCGGCGGGCCCGGCTGGCGGGTTCGGCCGTGCTGATGGCCATCGCTCTGACCGGCGGGGCGATCGCCTTCGGGGCCGGCCGGGACGGCGGTACGGCGCCGGTGGCCACGTCGAGCGCGGTGGACCCGGCGCTGCTCGCGAGCGGCGACCTCGCCACGACGATCGCCTCTCTCCAGGCCCATCTCCGCACCCAGCCGAAGGACTCCGACAGCTGGGCCACCCTCGGCCTCGCCTACGTCGAACAGGCGCGCACCAAGGGCGACCCGTCCCGCTACCCGCAGGCCGAGAAGTCCCTGGAGCGCGCGCTCCAGATCACCCCGGACAACGACGAGGCGCTGGCCGGCGAGGCCGCGCTCGCCGCCGCCCGGCACGAGTTCGCGCCGGCGCTCCGCTACGCGGACCAAGCCCTGAAGCAGAACCCGTACAGCGCGAACGCCCTGGCCTCCCGCATCGACGCCCTGGTGGAACTCGGCCGCTACGACGAGGCGAGCAAGGCGGCCGACCTCGCCGACCAACGCAAGCCGGGCGTACCGGTGTTCACCCGGTACGCGTATGTGCGCGAGCTGCGCGGTGACGTCAAGGGCGCACAGCGGGTGCTGGAGCAGGCCCTGTCCACGGCCACGTCGAAGGGCGACATCTCCTACGTGGCCGCCCAGCTCGGTCTGCTCGCCTGGAACCAGGGCGACTACAAGAGCGCGCTGAACTACTACGCCCGCGCCCTGACCGCCGACGAGAACTACCTTCCCGCGCTGGAGGGCCGGGCCCGCGCCCAGGCGGCGACCGGCGACCGGGCCGACGCCATCAAGGGCATGGAACTGGTCGTCTCCCGCTACCCGCTGCCCCAGCCCCTCGTCGAGCTCGGTGAGCTGTACGAGGACCGGAACGCCAAGGGCGACAAGGAGAAGGCCGAGAACCAGTACGCGCTCGTCGAGGCCTGGATCGCACTCGCCCGCGCCAACGGCGTCAACGCCGACCTCGACACCGCCCTCGCCGCCGCCGACCACGGCAACAAGGCCGAGGCGCTGAAGGCCGCCCGCGCCGAGTGGGCCCGCCGCCACACCGTGCACACCGCGGACGCGCTGGCCTGGGCCCTGCACGTCAACGGCAAGGACAAGGAGGCGCTCCCGTACGCCCGGCAGGCCACCGCCACCGGCTACCACAACGCCTCCTTCCTCTACCACCAGGGCATGATCGAGCTGGCCGACGGCGAGAAGACGGCCGGCCGGGCCGCCCTCACCAAGGCCCTCAAGCTCAACCCGGGCTTCTCCCCGCTGGGCGCGCGTGCGGCCCGCAAGGCGCTGGAGGCCTCGAAGTGAACCTCCGCCGTACCGCCGCCGTCTTCACCCTGGCCTGCGCCGCGACGCTGCTGTCCGGCACGGCCGCGAGCGCACACCCGCTCGGCAACTTCACCGTCAACAAGTACGACGGTCTGGTCGCCGCGCCCGGTCAGCTCCGCATCGACCATGTCGAGGACCTCGCCGAGATCCCGGCGACCCAGGCCAAGCCGGACCTGAAGCGGCTGGGCATGGCCAAGTGGGCCGAGCAGCGCTGCACGACGGCGGCGGACGGCAGCAAGCTCACGGTCGACGGCACCGCGACGCCGCTCACCGTCGGCACCAGCCACGCGGAACTCCGTCCCGGCCAGGCCGGGCTGAACACCCTGCGGGTGGAGTGTCGGTTCACCGCGCCGCTCCCGAAGGGGGCCACCGTCACCCTCGGCTTCCACAGCGCGGGCGCCGACACCGGCCCCGGCTGGCGGGAGATCACGGCGCGCGGCGACCGGATGACGCTGACGAAGTCGGACGTGCCCAAGACGTCCCTCTCCCACGAGCTCACCAGCTACCCCAAGGACCTGCTCTCCTCCCCGGACGACATCACCACCGCCGCCCTCCACGTGCGGCCCGGCGGCCCCGCCCTCGCCGCGGAACGCCAGGACACCCCGGGTGCCGAGATCCTCCCCCGGGGCATCGACCGCTGGACCCAGGCCCTGACCGACCTGGTCGCCCGTCATCACCTGACCGTCGGTTTCGCGGTGCTCGCGCTGTTCATCTCGATCGCCCTCGGCGCGATGCACGCGCTGGCACCGGGCCACGGCAAGACCCTTATGGCGGCGACGGCGGCGGCCCGGGGCGGCCGCGCCCGGCTGCGCGACGTCCTCCCGCTCGCCGCGTCGGTCACGGTCACCCACACCCTGGGCGTGGTCGCCCTGGGCGTCCTGGTGACGGCGGGCTCAGCGGCCACGCCGTCGGTGATCGCCTGGCTGGGCATCGCGAGCGGCCTCATGGTCCTGGCAGCAGGCGCGAACCTGACCCGCAGGGCCTGGCGCAACAGGACCCATGAACACGACCACGGCCACGGCCACACGCACGACCACGACCACGACCACCATCACGGGCACACACACGACCACGGCCATGACCACGAGCACGAGCACGCCGTGAAGCGAGAACTGGCCCTGGTCGGAACGCACGAGCACGCCCGTGTCCACGCCCACGTACCGGATCACAGCCACGACCACGGCGACACGCACGACCACGGTCACACCCACGAGCACGGGCACACGCACGACGACGGGCACACCCACCCTCATGGTCACGACCACGCTCATGGCCATGACCACGGCGCTCAGCCCCACTCTCCGACCGCCCACTCCTCCGAGGACGCCGGACGGCCGGCACCCCACCCGGCCCGTCCGGCGTTTGAGGACGAGGCCGTCCAGGCCGAAGGGGGGTCCGGGGGCGCAGCCCCCGATCACGGCCACACCGACATGCCGCACAGTCACGGCGGGTTCACGCACACCCACTCCACGGCGCCCACCCTGCGCGGCACCATCCTCCTCGGCTTCGCCGGCGGTCTGGTCCCCAGCCCCTCCGCGGTGGTCGTGCTCGTCGGCGCCGCCGCCCTCGGCCAGGCCTGGTTCGGGCTGCTCCTCGTCGTCGCCTACGGCATCGGTCTCGCCCTGACCCTGACCGCCGCCGGGTTCGCCGTCGTCAAGCTGGGTACGGGAATGACTCGGGTGATGGACAAACGCCCTCGCTGGACCACGCATCCCATGGCCACCCTGATCCGCCGGACCACCCCGCTCGCCTCGGCGCTCGTGGTCGTGGCCCTGGGGATCGGACTGGTGGTCAAGGGGGCCGCATCCGCACTTCTCTGAGTTACGTTTGTGATGAATCAGCGCGAGCTGCCGTGGGGGGCACCCGTGACCGAAGAGCCGGGCCGTGAGCGAGTCATCGCGGGCCGCTACCGACTGCTGACGCCGCTCGGCGAGGGCGGCATGGGCACCGTGTGGCGGGCCCGCGACGAAGTGCTGGGCCGTGACGTCGCCGTCAAGGAGGTGCGGGCGCCGGCCGGGCTGCCCGGCTCCGACATCGAGCGGATGTACGCCCGGCTGGAACGCGAGGCCTGGGCCGCGGCCCGGGTCGCGAACCGCAACGTGGTGACGGTGTACGACGTGGCGATGGAGGGCGGACGGCCCTGGATCGTCATGGAACTGATCCAGGGTGTGTCCCTCGCCGACGTGCTGGAGGCGGAGGGGCCGATGTCCCCGCAGCGGGCCGCGGGCGTCGGTGCCGAGGTGCTGTCCGCGCTGCGGGCCGCGCATGCCGCCGGGGTGCTGCACCGGGACGTGAAGCCGGGCAACGTGCTGCTGTCGAACGACGGCCGGGTGGTGCTCACCGACTTCGGGATCGCCACGGTCGAGGGCAGTTCGGCGCTGACCATGACCGGCGAGGTGATCGGCTCACCGGAGTTCCTCGCCCCGGAGCGGGCGTTGGGGCGGGCGTTCGGCCCCGAGTCCGACCTGTGGTCGCTCGGCGTGCTGCTGTACGCGGCGGTCGAGGGCAGCTCGCCGTTCCGGCAGGACACCCCGCTGAGCACCCTGCGGGCCGTGGTGGACGAGGAGTTGCCGCCGCCGTACCGGGCCGGGCCGCTCGCCCCCGTCATCGAGGGACTGCTCCGCAAGGACCCGGCGCAGCGGCTGTCGGCCGAACAGGCCGAGCGCGACCTGCGGCTGGTCGCGGCCGGGGGCACCCCGAGCACGGCCGCCACCGTCCCGGTCCCCGGGCCGTACGAGACCCCGACCCTCGTCGCCCGGCAGCCCCTGCCGTCCTCCCCCACGCCCCCGTCGCCCACCCCGGCGGACACCCGGCCGCCCGCCGCCGACCGCAACGGCCGTGCCGGTACCGTGCTGCTCATCGGACTGGTGCTGGTCGTCCTCGCCCTCGGCGGGCTGACGTACGCCCTTCTCAACCACAACAACAACGACGACGGCGGCGGCAACGACGCGGGGGCGAGCCAGTCGGCCAGCAACCTCAGTTCCCCGGCGCCCAGCAAGAGCAGCACCACCAGGTCCGAGTCCCCCTCGGCGTCCGCGAGCAGCAGCGCGCCCGCGCAGAGCGTGAAGGTCAGTGTGGCCGGGTCCGGCACGGACTACTCGGGGACCTGTCCGCCGTCGACCGCGCAGGCGCCCTCGTTCACCGCGACGTTCACGGTGGGGAGCGTGCCCGAGGACGTGCAGTACCGGTGGGTGCTGAAGAAGGGTTCGCTCGACGACCAGGGCTGGAAGACGCTGTCCTTCCCGGACGGCGGCGGGAAGAGCCGGCAGACCAGGGTGACCGTGACGACCTGGTCGGACAGCGGGACGCTGAGCGACGCCATCGCCGTCGAGGTGCGCAGCCCGGTGGAGACCACGTCCAACTCGGTGCCGTTCACGGTGACCTGTACCCGGACGACGGAGACCCCGACCGACGGGGCCTCCGCCTCGCCCTCGCCGTCAGGCTCCGACTGACGTGGCGAAGGTCATGCGTTGCTGGTCAGGGCCGGCAGATAGCCGCCGGACTGGCCGGCCGCGGTGGGGTGGTACGACTCGGTGATGTCCAGCAGGTTGAGACTGTGCAGCCAGGAGCTGCCGGAGCAGATCTCATGGCTGGAGAACGCGCTGCGGACGTCACCGAAGGCGAAGCCGTGGTCGGCGGCGCGCTTGGCGATCGCGGTGTCGATGTAGTCGGCGGCGGCGTTGATGGCGGTGCGCTTGGTCGAGGAGAGACCGAGGCAGGTGGTGCCCAGCAGATAGAAGCGGGGGTAGCCGAGGACGACGACCTCGGCGTTGGGGGCCTTGGCGCTGATCGCGTTGTAGACGTTGTCGAGCTTGCCGGGGAGTGTGGAGTCGACGTAGGCCTCGGCGGTGCTGATCCGGGACAGGCAGGTGCTGTCGGAGCCGAGCACACAGGTCGTCATGACGTCGGTGAAGCCCGCGTCGTTGCCGCCGATGGTGATCGAGACCAGGCCGGTCGAGGAGCTGAGTGTGCCGAGCTGGCCGGAGAGCACGTCGTCGGTGGTGGCGCCCGAGCAGGCGAGGAACGAGAACGAGGACGGGCTGTGGGCGGCGTTCCACAGGTAGGGGTAGGCGTTCGTGCTGCGGTCGCAGCTGCCACTTGAGCTGATGTAGCTGCCGGCACCGACGCCGGACGCGTACGAGTCACCGAGCGCCACATAGCCCCCGGTCGCGGCCTGCGCTTCCGTCGCGGCCGCGCCGGTGAGGGCGAGGCCGGTGGCGAGGAGGAGTGAAGTCACGTATGCCGTAATTCGGGAACGTCTCATGGAACCTCCCTTTAGCAGGATCTCTGCCACAACTGTCGTAGCAACCACGCGTGTTGACGGGAAGTGTCCATGCCAAAACTGTTCAGGTTCCCAACCAGCCCTATCCGGACCGATCCTGCGCGTTCCCGGCCCGTTTGATATCGCGTCCATGACAGGAGCGCGACGGGCCGTCAACTCTCCGTCTCTTCACACCGACCGGCCGATCCCCGACACACAGCGCTCCGGAAGCCCGTGTCGTAACCGATCACCGGTAGGCACCGAAATCGAGCGACTTGTTCCCCGGAGACAACAGGTGTCTCCGGGGAACGGTCATGTCCGGAGACCTGCTTGACGCCCCCAGTTCGGCTGCGCGACATTGAAGCCCGGCATCCGGCGCCTTGGGGGGCAAAGTCGGCCATGCAGACCATATGGCTCAAGACATCATCAACAGCGGACGAACGGGCGCGGCCAGGACCGGGGAGGGACCTGGGGCCCCTGTTCGCGGGGGCCGCGACGGCCGTCGCCGGGACCGGTGCGCTGCTCGCGCTCACCGACTCCGGCGCTTCGCCACGCGGGCCGTTCGCGCTGTTCTTCCTGCTCGCCGCGCCGGCCGCGGCGATCGGGCTGGCACTGCGCGGACTCGATCCGTTCGCCCGTGTGCTCACCGCGCTGGCGGGTGCCGTCGCCCTGGACATGCTGATCGCCCAGGGCATGCTCGCCATCCACCGCTGGTCCTGGCGCGGCGGCATCATCGCCGTGACCGTGATCAGCCTTCTGCTGCTTCTGCTGGTACTCCTGCGACCGGTGGAACGCATTCTCGAACTGATTCACCGGCGAGCCGGGAAAACCAGTTCGAGTTGAAGAACAGGGTCGGCCAAAGTTTCGTAACGGCCGAACCAACAAAAACGTGGGGCCCACTTCCAGGCCTTGCCATACTGGTTCAATCATCAATACCGTCGTACATCTCACCCGCATCGGATCGTCATCCAGCGGCCCCAGGGGAGGGCTTGAGGACCGCGATGTTCCGGGGCGGGGCGCGGTAGGGGGGTGCCGTGCTCGGTGACCGCAATGACCACTGTCGTTTCTCGTGTGACCACTGTCGTTTCCGAGTCGTGCCGCGCGACCGGCTGCCGTTTTCCGGCAGACCGGCCTGCTTTGCCAGCTCACCTGCGGATACGGAGATCCGTTCTCCGTGCCACGGGTGATAACCCCCCTTTCGAACCGGACACAGAAGCGGGCCGCCCAAGGGGCGGGCGGTCCACCGGACGAGAGGGACAAGACTCATGAGTTCTGTTCTGCGTACACCGGCCTCGGGCCAAGATCCGTTAATGGGTCCCGAATACCGGCCGATCTCCTCTCACCTGGCCATCACACCGCCGGTGAGCGTGGTGATTCCCGCGATGAATGAGGCGGAGAATCTCCCCTACGTCTTCAAGACACTTCCCGCCTGGATACACGAAGTGGTTCTTGTGGACGGTAATTCCACTGACAACACCGTTGAAGTCGCGCGGGAGTTGTGGCCCGAAGTGAAAGTCGTCGAACAGCGTGGCAAGGGCAAGGGAGATGCCCTGATCACCGGTTTCGAGGCGTGCACCGGCGACATCATCGTCATGGTGGACGCGGACGGCTCGGCCGACGGCCACGAGATCGTGTCCTACGTCTCCGCCCTGGTCTCGGGCGCCGACTTCGCCAAGGGCTCGCGCTTCGCCAACGGCGGCGGCACGGACGACATGACCTTCGTCCGCAAGCTCGGCAACTGGGCGCTGTGCACGGTCGTCAACCGCAAGTTCGGCGCCCGTTACACCGACCTCTGCTACGGATACAACGCGTTCTGGCGGCACTGCCTCGACAAGATCGACCTCGACTGCACCGGCTTCGAGATCGAGACCCTGATCAACATCCGGGTCGTCAAGGCGGGCCTGAAGGTGCAGGAGATCCCCAGCCACGAGTACCTCCGCATCCACGGCACCAGCAACCTGCGCGCCGTACGCGACGGCCTGCGGGTCCTCAAGGTGATCCTCAAGGAGCGCTCCAACCGGCGTGACCTGCGCCGGCGGGTGCGGCACTCCCCGATGCTCAGCACGGGCCGGGGAGAGTCGTCTTGAGCGATCCCGACATCTCCGTCGTGATCTGCGTGTACACCGAGGACCGCTGGGAGGACATCCTCGCGGCGGTCTCCTCGGTGCGCGCCCAGTCGTATCCGGCGCTGGAGACCCTGCTGGTCGTCGACCACAACCCGGCGCTCCTGGAACGGCTCACGCAGGAGTACAAGGAGCCCACGGAGGGCACTGAGGTGCGGGTGCTCGCCAACGCGGGTCCCCGCGGCCTGTCCGCGGGCCGCAACACGGGCATCGCCGCCTCCTACGGCGAAGTGATCGCCTTCCTCGACGACGACGCCGTGGCCGAGCGGGACTGGCTGCGCCGCTTCGCCGAGGGGTACGCCGACCCGAGGGTGCTGGCGGTCGGCGGCCGGACCATGCCGGTCTGGGCCTCGGGCCGCCGCCCGGACTGGTTCCCGGAGGAGTTCGACTGGGTGGTCGGCTGCACCTACCGGGGCCTGCCCGCCGGCCGGGTCCGGGTCCGCAACGTCCTCGGGGGAAACGCTTCTTTCCGGCGTACGGCCTTCGACGCGGCGGGCGGCTTCGCCACCGGCATCGGCCGCGACGGCGACAAGCGTCCGCTGGGCTGCGAGGAGACCGAGCTGTGCATCCGGCTCACCCGGGCCCGCCCGGACGCGGTCCTCCTCATCGACGACCGCGCGGTGATCCACCACCGGGTGCCCGAGGCCCGTGAGCACTTCGGGTACTTCCGCACCCGCGCCTACGCCGAGGGCCTCTCCAAGGCCCTGGTCGCCCGCAGCGTGGGCGCCGGCAAGGGCCTGGAGTCCGAACGCCGGTACACCACGCGTGTGCTGCCCGCCGGGATCGCTCGTGGCCTGCGGGACGCGCTGCTGGCCCGGCCGGGCGGCGCGGGCCGGGCGGGCGCGATCGTCGCCGGAGTGCTGACGGCGGCGGGCGGCTATGTGGTGGGCAGCGTGCGGGCCCGGCGGGGCGGGGCGGCCTTCGCCGTCGCCGGGATCGAGGGAGGCCCCCATGGCTGAGGCGCCGGTCCCGATCCTCATGTACCACTCGGTCGCGGCCTCGCCCAACGACGCCACCCGCGCGCTGTCGGTGGCACCGGAGGCGTTCGCCGAGCAGATGGCGCTCATCGGGGACCTGGGCATGACCCCCGTCAGCACGGCCGCCCTGGCGGCCGGCTGGCGCTCCGGCGGCCCGCTCCCCGACCGTCCCGTCCTGGTCACCTTCGACGACGGCTACGCGGGCGTGCACCGGCACGCCCTGCCCGTGCTCGCCAAG
This sequence comes from Streptomyces fuscichromogenes, assembly GCF_014645815.1. Classification (GTDB taxonomy): domain Bacteria; phylum Actinomycetota; class Actinomycetes; order Streptomycetales; family Streptomycetaceae; genus Streptomyces; species Streptomyces fuscichromogenes. The sequence continues at coordinate 352,674 of NZ_BMML01000010.1, forward strand.
CACGGCTTCGCGTCCACACTGTTCGTCTCGACGGGCTGGCTCAGGGGCGCGTACGACACCGGAGGCGGCCTGGACGCCATGCTCGACTGGGACCAGGTGCGCGAACTCGCGGACGCGGGCTGCGAGATCGGCGGGCACAGCCACACCCATCCGCAGCTCGACCAGCTGGACGACGACCGGCTGCGCGCGGAGCTGGTGCGCTGCCGGGAGATCGTCTTCGACGAACTCGGCGCCGAACCCGCCTCGTTCGCCTACCCGTACGGCTACTCCAGCCGCCGGGTCCGGCAGGCCGTGCGGGCGGCCGGGTACGGCCAGGCGCTCGCCGTCGGCAACGCCCTCGCCCGCCGCCGTCAGGGTCCGTTCGCACTGCGCCGCGTCACCGTGCGCCGCAGTACGGACGCCGCGGAGTTCGCACAGCTGCTGCAAGGCCGTGCGATCGCCCGCACCTTCGCCGGGGACCGTGCCCTCACCAAGGGGTACGCCGTTCTCCGCAGAGCCCGCCAGGTCCGCCGGAAGGCCAGCCGTTCCCGTGTCTGACACGACCACCACCACCGAGACCGCGACAACCAGGACACCGGCGTCCGAGCAGTCGGGGCGCCGGCTTCGCCTGCCCGGACGGGGCGGCTCGTCCGGCGGCAGTCCACTCTTCCGGAACGCCTATGCGCTGATGCTCAACACCGGCATCTCCGCCCTCCTGGGCCTCGGCTTCTGGCTGGCCGCGGCCCGCTACTACTCCGAGTCGGCGGTCGGCCAGGGCTCCGCCGCCATCGCCGCGATGAAGTTCCTCGCGGGCCTGACCGCGGTGACCCTCACCGGCGCCCTGGCCCGCTTCATCCCGGTGGCGGGCCGCCACACCGGGCGCCTCATCTTCCGCACCTACGCGGGCAGTTCGCTGATCGTGGCGGTGGCCGCCGGAGCCTTCCTGCTGACGCTGAACGTGTGGGGGCCGTCGTACCGCTTCCTGCACGGGCCGCTCAACGGGCTCGGGTTCGTCGTCGCCGTCGTCTCCTGGAACCTGCTCACCCTCCAGGACGGGGTGCTGACCGGGCTGCGCAACGCTCCCTGGGTGCCGGTGGGCAACACCGTGTTCTCGGCCGTCAAGCTGGGACTGCTGGTCACCCTGTCCGTGGCGATCCCGACCGCCGGGGTCTTCGTCTCCTGGGTGGCGGCGATCGCCACCTCGTTCGTACCGCTGGGCTGGCTGGTGTTCCGGCGGCTGGTGCCCCGGCACATCAAGGCGACCGAGGACCATGCGAAACCGCCCACGCTGCGGGAGATCGGCAAGTTCCTGGCCGGCGACTACACCGGCTCGCTGTTCTCCCTGGCCGTGGTCTACCTGATCCCGGTGATCATCGCCTCGCAGGTCAGCTCCGAGGACAACGCGTACTTCTACATCACCACCACCATCGGCGGCACCACCAACCTGCTCGCCATCAACATGGGCGCCTCGCTGACCGTCGAGGGCTCGCACGACCCGGCCCGGCTGGCCGGCAACACCCGGGCCGCGCTCCGGCGGATGGCCCGGATCATGATCCCCATCTGCGCGCTGCTGTTCTTCGGGGCACCCAGGATCCTCGGCGTGTTCGGTCCCGGCTACGCGGACGCGGCGACCCCGCTGCTGCGCTGGTTCGCGGTCGGCGCACTGCTCCGGGTCGTGATGGAGACGTACTTCGCGGTGCTGCGCGCACAGAGCCGCACCGCAGGGCTCGCCTGGCTGCAGGGCCTGCTGTGTGTGCTGGTGCTCGGGCTGACCCTGCTGCTGCTCCCCCGGATGGGACTGACCGGAGCGGGCGTGGCCGAGATCTCCAGCCTCGCGGTGATCGTGACGATCGCGGCACCCCGGCTGTGGCGGACGCTGCGGACGGCCCCGGCCGAGATCCCCGACGGCACGGCACCCGACGGCGACCTCGCCGACCTGGGGACGCGCGAGGTCCCGCCCGCGTCCGCGCCGCGCAGGCGCGGACCGGCGTGGGCACTGGACACCGACACCCTCGCGCTCGGCATCCATGTGGACTTCGACCATGTGGAGCGGCGCCCGGACGTCCGGCCCGGACCGGGAACTCCGCCCACGGGTACACCGGTCGTACGGCCGGAGCACCGACCGGACGACCGGCCGACGTGGACGCTGCGACCGCCGCGGAACCTGGGGCTGCCGGTGGAGGAGCGGGAGCCGCACGCGGAGGCCTCGCTGGGGCCGGCCGAGGTCTCACTGCTGAAGGAGGCGGAGGCGGTGGTGCCGGCCGAGGCTCCGGAGGAGTCCGTGCCGGTGCGCTCGCTGCGCAAGCGGCTGACGCCCAGCCGCGCGGGGGCCGTCCTCGGCTGTCTGCTGGTCGCCGCACTGCTGCTCTACTGGCTGCCGGCGGCCCGGCTCGACGACGCCGACCTGGACCGGATGGGCGGCCTCGGGCTGGTCTCGGTGCTGCCGCTGCCGACGCTGGCCGGGGCGGCGCTGCTGGTGACGGTGTTCGCCGCGCTGCTCCGGCTGCGCCGGGAGCACAAGGCGCTGCTGCTGCTCACGCTGCTGGCCACGGTCGTGTCGCTGCATGCCCTGCCCGCCGTGATCGAGACGGAACCGCGCTTCCCGACCGCCTGGCAGCACCTCGGTTTCATCGACTACATCGACCGCACCGGCTCGGCCGTACCGGACCTGGACGCCCGCTGGAGCTGGCCGGGCTTCTTCGCGGCGGCCGCGTTCATCGGCCGGGCGTGCGGGGTCACGGACTTCACCGAGGTCATCCGCTGGTGGCCGACCTTCATCCAACTCGCCTATCTGGCGCCGATGTTCCTGCTCGTGCGGTCGATGCGGGCGAGCTGGCGGGCGAAGTGGACCGGCATCTGGATCTTCGTGCTGTGCGGCTGGGTCGGCCAGGACTACTTCTCCCCGCAGGGCTTCACGTATCTGCTCTATCTGATGTTCGTGGCGATCCTGCTCGTCTGGTTCCGTGCCCCGCACGTCATCTGGACGAGGTTCCGGCCGGGTGAGGCGGAGGTCGAACCGACGAACCGCCGGCAGCAGGCCGTGCTGCTGATGGTGCTGGTCGGCCTGTACGCGGCGACCGTCCCGGCGCACCAGCTCACCCCGTTCGTGATGCTGGGCGTGCTGGCGGCCCTGGTGCTGACCGGCCGGTCCGAACTGCGGGGCCTGCCCCTTCTGTTCGGGGTGGTGGCGGCCGTCTGGCTGGGCTTCATGGCCGAGCCGTACTGGTCCGGGCACTTCAACGAGCTGTTCGGCGGGGTGGGCGGGGTCGGCAGCAATGTCTCCACATCGGTCTCCGGCCGTATCCAGGGCGGGAGTTCGACCCACAAGCTGGTCCTGTACGTCCGGGTCCTGCTGGCCGGGAGCATGATGACGTTCGCGGTCTGGGGCTGGTGGCGCCGCCGCTTCCACCGGTACCGCGAGCGTTCCCTGCTGGTCCTGACCTTCGTGCCGTTCCTGGGCTTCGGCATGCAGTCGTACGGCGGCGAAATGGCGCTGCGCGTCTTCATGTTCGCCCTGCCGGGGGCGGCCCTGCTGGCCGGGCTCGCCCTGTTCCCGCGCACCGGCGCCATGGCGAGGGAACGGGAGAAGGACCGGGCCGGTCTGGCGCCGGTGGCCGCGCTCGTGGCCGGGTTGCTGCTCATGGGCGGTTTCCTGGTGGCACGTTGGGGCAACGAGTCCTTCGAGCGGGTCCGGCCCGGCGAGGTCGCCGCCATGGACTACGTGTACGCCCACGACAAGCCGACGGTACGACTGCTGTGGCTGAGCAACGACACGGTCGACGACGTGACCCCGGCGATTCCGTGGGGCGCGAAGGACATGGAGCGGGTCGACTACGTGCCGACGCTCGCCCCGACCGACCCGGTGCTGGTGTCGGGCCTGGTGAAGGCGCTCAAGGACGCCGGCCCGCACTCGTATCTGATGGTCAACAGGGGTCAGGTCACCTACCTCCAGATGGACGCCGGTTACTCGGCGACCTGGGCGAGCCGGCTGATCCGGAACCTGGACGCCCGGCGGGATCTGACGAAGGTCCTGGTCAACGACGACGCCACCGTGTACGCGCTGCGCACCCAGCCCGCGGGTGCGGTGGCGAAGCCCGATCCGGGGCCGATCGGGCCGCGGATCACCTGGACGCCGTGGTCGGTGATCGGCGGTCTCGCCGCCGTCGCGCTGGTCCTGCTGCTGACCGCCCGCGAGGTGGTGCGGGTCGCGGCCCGCCCCGGGGTGCGTCAACTGCGGCTTCTGCAAGGCAGTTTCTGGTTCTCGCTGCCGCTGCTCGCGGTGTTGCTGGCCTCGTTGGCGCAGCGGTTCCTGACGCTCAAGTGAGAGGTCCGAACGGCACACCCGGTGATATCCGATATCACCGGGTGAGCCACTTGACCTCGTAGGCCTTCATGTCGAACCGCTTCCCGTCCACCTGGGCACTGATCGTCCGGTCCAGGGTGTTGACCACCAGGACGGTCCTGTCGCTGGCGAGGACACGGACGGCGGGCGCGTCGTCCGCGGCGACGGAGACCGTCTCGTACCGGGTCCCCGGCGGGAACGCCCTGCCGAACCTCGACACCAGGTCGTACATGGGCAGTGCCTGCCCGCCGTCCGCGCTGTCGGTCGTCGTCCACAGGCAGCCGGCACAGGCGCCGCCCTTCTCGTCCTCGGGGTTCCAGTAGAAACCGGAGTCGGCGCCGCCCTCGACCAGGGCGATCATGCCGGTGGCCTGGACGGCGACCCGGTGGTCCTCGGTCCAGCCGTCGCGTTCGTCGCGGCCGTCGGCGGGCTCGACGTAGTACTCGGCCCACCACAGCGGCAGGTCGTGCGTCTGCTTGCGCACCCACTCGCTCACGGCCGTCAGCTTCCGGGTGGCCGCGAACTCGTCCGGGAGCAGGTCGTCGTCGTTGGTGTAGCTGGACCCGTCGACGACCACGAAGTCGGCGCCGGCCTTGTGGGTGTTCCAGTAGTCGAAGGCGTCGACGACCCGCTGGTCCATGACGCCCCAGTCACCCTTGAGGGTGGTGGAGGCGTTCTCGGTCTGGCGTGGGTCGAAGCTGTCCATGACGAGGTAGGGCCCGCCGACCATGATGTCCTTGTCGACGGCCTTCAACGCCTTGTAGACGAGGTTGTAGAGCTCGGTGTAGCCCTCGTAGTCCCAGCGGGCCTCGGCGTTGTTCCAGAAGCCCTTGAACTCGTTCCAGACGATGAAGTGCCGTACGTCCGGGTAGCGCCTGGCGACGGTCGCGGCGAGGTCGGCGTAGTCCTGGTAGTGGTCGGGGGTGGGCGCGGTCTCCAGGGCGGCCTGGCTCCAGTCGGTGTTGTCCGCCCCGGCCCTGCCGCCCTTCATCCAGTCCGGGGAGCAGCACAGGGTGATCACCGGGGTGCCGCCCGACCTGCGCATGAAGTCGACGCGCCGGTCCAGCGCGCCGAAGTCGTAACGCCCCTTCACCGGCTCCGGGTTGTCGGCGCCCCAGCCCATGACGGCCTGGTCCTGCGGCATCCCGGCGTCCTCGGCCAGCAGGTTCTCGACCCGCTCGGTGGCGCCCGCACTGCCCTCGTCGGCGCTGTACTGGGTGTGGGTGAAGCCCCAGCCCACGTACGGCTCGGTGGTGTCCGGCGGGGTGGCGGGGGTGCCGTGCACCTTGTCGCCGTCGCGGGTGGTGCCCGCGGTGCCGGCACCGCCGCCGGGCAGTGTGCTGACCAGTGTCACGATCAGGGCGAGAGCGGCCACGCCCACCCCGAGCAGGGCGGTGAGCCGCCACCGCCGAGCCCCCGAATTCCACCCATGACGTGCCATCAGGGACAACAGTAACGGCGGAAATCGCCCCCCGGGGCAGGTACCGGGGATCGGTGGCTGTGCGACAGGACCGGGGGGCACTCCGGAATACTCCGGAAGCTCGGCGCACATCCGACACTCGCCGCCCACTTCGGAAAACGGGTGCGCCACGGGCCCCGGTGACAGATCATGGCGACATGTCTGCCAAGCCGCACGAGTCGCTGCCGATCCGGCTCAACGTCGACGACTCCGACTCCCCGTCCGACGTCGTCGACGCGCTGTTCCTCGGCCGCTTCGCGACGGGCGAGCAGCCGTACTCGCACGCGGCGAACATCGACCGGGTGCGCTCCGGGGCGACCCTGCTGCCGAAGGAGGCGCGGGTGCTGCGGGTGGCGCGCGACGACGACCGCAGCGCGACCCTCGCGGAGGGCGACGGCTGGACGCTGCTGGTGTCCCGCTGGAACCGGGGCGCCGACGTCACCGTCACCGCGACCACGGCCGAACTGGCCGCCCAGGTGCTGAACGAGGCGACGGACGGCGCGGCGGACGAGCCGGAACCGCAGCCGGAGAACGTGACCATGGGCTTCTGGTACGTGTCCCCGCGCCGCGGTCCGCACCGCACCACCCGGCAGATCTCCGCGGGCACCTGGGACGAGGTCCGCGCCAACTACACGGCGCCGGTCGCGGACGCGATGGACCGTCTGATGAAGACGACACCGGAGGACATCGCGGGCCGTCTCCTGCTGCTGCACGGCCCGCCGGGCACCGGCAAGACCTCCGCCCTGCGCACCCTCGCCCGTTCCTGGCGGGACTGGTGCCAGGTGGACTGCGTCCTCGACCCGGAGCGGCTCTTCTCCGACGTCGGCTACCTGATGGACATCGCGATCGGCGAGGAGGACGGTGCCGGCAAGGGCCGCTGGCGGCTGCTGCTCCTCGAGGACTGCGACGAACTGATCCGCGGCGAGGCCAAGCACACGGCGGGCCAGGCGCTGTCCCGGCTGCTGAACCTCACCGACGGCCTGCTCGGCCAGGGCCGCAACGTCCTGGTCGGCGTCACCACCAACGAGGACCTGGAGCGGCTGCACCCCGCCGTGGTCCGCCCCGGCCGCTGTCTGGCCCGGATCGAGGTGGGCCCGCTGACCCAGCGCGAGGCGGTGGGCTGGCTCGGCACGGAAGAGGGAGTGGGCCGGGACGGGGCGACCCTGGCGGAGCTGTACGCACTGCGCCGGGGCACGGCGCCGACCTCGGTACCGGGGGCGCGGGAGGGCGCGGACGCGGGCCTGTACCTCTAGCCGGTGCTTTGATGGAGGTATGCCCCTCTTCGTCGGAACGTCGGGCTGGCAGTACCGGGACTGGCGGGGTGTCCTGTACCCGGCCGACGTGCCCGTGCGCCGGTGGCTGGAGGCGTACGCGGAGCACTTCACCACGGTCGAACTGAACAACGCGTTCTACCGCCTCCCGACCCGCGAGAACTTCGCGTCCTGGCGGGACCGGGTCCCCTCCGACTTCGTGATCGCGGTCAAGGCAAGCCGCTATCTCACCCACATCAGACGCCTGAGAGATCCCGCGGAGCCGGTCGACCGCCTGCTGAGCCACGCGGCGGGCCTCGGTGACCGGCTGGGCCCGGTCCTCCTCCAGCTCCCGCCGACGCTGAAGGCCGACCCGGGTCTGCTGGACGCCTGCCTGTCCCGTTTCCCCCACGGCACTCGCGTCGCGGTCGAACCCCGGCACGACTCCTGGTGGACACCGCAGACCCGCGAGGTCCTCGAAGGCCGGGGCGCGGCGCTGTGCTGGGCCGACGTGCAGGCCCACCCCGTGACCCCGCTCTGGCGCACCGCCGACTGGGCCTACCTCCGCTTCCACGAGGGCCGGGCCGCGCCCTGGCCCCGCTACGGCCGCCGTTCCCTGGAGACGTGGGTCGACCGCATCGCCACGGTGTACCCCGAGAAGGCCGACATCTACACGTACTTCAACAACGACCCGGGCGGGGCGGCGGTACGGGACGCGGTGGCGTTCGGGAGGGCGGCGGAACGGGCGGGGCTGACGGTGACCAGGACGCCGGAGCTGAGCACGAGCGGCTGACGCCACGCTTGCGGTGTCGGGCCGAGCCGGGTTCGGCACCGCCGGGCACCGCCGTCGTGGCTGGACACCGTCGTGGCGGAAAGGGGGGCTTGGCGGAGCAGGGACGTCCAGCCCAGCCCCCGCCGGCGTATTTCCGTCCGCCGCGACGGCGATCAGCCACGACGGCGCATTCCGGCGGTGCCGAGCCGTCCTCAGCGTTCCCCGTACGCCGCCCGCACCGCGTCCCGCACCGCGGACAGCGCCGCCTCCTCGGCCAGCCCGAGTCGCCGGACCCGCTCGGCGTAGGCCTGTGCGGCCAGTGCCGCCTCGCGGTCCGCGGCCGAGCCCGCCGCGGCGACGAACGTGCCGTTGCGGCCCCGGGTCTCGATCACCCCGTCCGTCTCCAGCGCCCGGTACGCCTTGGCCACCGTGTTCACCGCCAGGCCCAGCGACTCGGCCAGCCCCCGCACCGTCGGCAGCCGGTAACCCACCGGCAGCACCCCGCCCCGCGTCTGCTCGGAAATCTGCGCCCGCACCTGCTCGTACGGCGGCGCGCTGTCATCGATGTGGATCTTCAAGGTCACGGCCCGATTCTCCCGCACCCGCCGGAAAATGAGAGGCATCCCGTACCCGTCCCGCATAGCGTGCGCCGCATGACAGTGATCGTGCGTGACCTGCGCCCCGACGCCCGGTCCGACGCCGAGGGCTTCGCCCGGGTCCGGCGGCTCGCCCTCCCCTTCATGCTGTGCACCCCGGAGTCCCTGGTCCACGACCTCACACACACCCACCCCGCCGCCCGCTTCCGCCAGTTGATCGCGGAGGAGGACGGCGAGGTCATCGGCACCGCCCAGGTCGGCCTCGCCCACGAGAGCACGGAGGCGGGCCAGGGCTTCGCCAACGTGTACGTGCATCCGCAACGCACCAGCCGGGGCGCCGGCACCCTCCTCGCCCGTGCGGCGGAGGCACACCTGGCGGCGGTGGGCGCGAGCACCTCGTACGCCTGGGTCCTGGACGCCCCGTCCCACCGCGCCTTCGCCGAGCGGCACGGCTACACCGCGAGCCGCTCCGCCCACTTCCTCCGTCTCGACCTCGCGCACGGGACGCTCCCTCCGCAGCCGGCTCCCCCGCCCGGCGTGGAACTGCGCACCGCCGCCGACTTCGCCGACGACCCGCGCCCGCTCTTCGCCCTGGACGCGGAGACGACGGCGGACGAACCGAGCGACATCGACACGGAGTTCGCCGACTACGAGGTCTGGCTGGACGGGACCTGGCGTCACCCGCTGTTCAGCCGGGAGCTGACCTCGGTCGTCCTGGTGGACGGCCGCCCCGCCGCCTTCAGCGCGGCCCGCACCGACGGCGGTGCCCGGTACGGCACCGTCATGACCGGCACGGCCCGTGCCTTCCGCGGCCGGGGCCTGGCCAAGCTCGCCAAGAACGCCTCCCTGCACCGCGCCCGCGCCGCCGGCTGCACGGAGGCGTTCACGGGCAACGACAGCGGCAACGGACCGATGCTGGCGATCAACAAGTGGTTCGGGTACGACATCTGCGCGACGGAGGTCAGGTATGTCCGCGAACTCGGCTGAACCGGCAGGCACGGTGGAGGTGGTGCTGGTCAAGGCGGGCCGCACGAAGATCCGTTACCCCGCCGAGCTGCTGCACGACGACGGCAACCGGATCGCCGTGCGCGCTCCCTGGGCCGGCGACGCGGCCCGGGAGTTCGGCTTCGTCCGTTTCGAACAGGGTGATGTCTTCACCGAGTTCTACTGGCGCGACCGCTGGTACGCCGTCAAGGAGGTGCGCGCCGCCGACGGCACACTGAAGGGCTGGTACTGCGACGTCACCCGGCCGGCGACGCTCGATGGCGGTCGACTGGTCGTCGAGGACCTCGACCTGGACCTGTGGCGGTCCGCCGACGGCACGGACGTACGTCGGCTGGACGAGGACGAGTTCGCCGAGAGCGGGCTGGCGGAGCGGGACCCGGAGGCCGCGGCGGCGGCCGTGACCGCGCTCGACACGCTGGAGGCGCTGGCCCACGGGCCGGATTTCGCCGCCCTGCTGTCCTGAGGCGCCCTGCTCACACCGTCGCCACCACCGCGTACCGCTCGTCGTCCACCTCCTTCCCCCACAGCACCGCCGCCTCGGACAGCCGCTCCACGCGCACGTCCGCGGCGAGCGGCGCGAGCAGGGCGGTGAGCCGCCCGGCGGGTATGCCGACGGGGGCCACGGCTCCCCACACACCCTCCACCAGCACGAACCGCCCGCCGGGCCGAAGCAGCCCCCGCCAGTGCCGAAGCACGCGCGCGGGGTCGGGCAGCGCCCACAGCACATGCCGTACGAGCACGGTGTCGAACAGCTGCTCGCCCACCGGCGGGACCGCCGCGTCACCGAGGAGGAACACCGGGTCACGGCCGGCGAGCTTGACGCGGGCCCGCTCCAGCATCGCCGGGGAGTTGTCGACCCCGGTGACCCGGTGCCCCTGCTCGGCGGCGAGGAGGGACAGGCTGCCGGTGCCGCAGCCGAGGTCGAGGATGTCGGCGGGGCGGGCGGGCAGCCACGCCGCCAGGCGCTCCGCCCAGGCCGCGCGGACCTCGGGGGCGCCCAGCCCATGATCGGGCTCCGCGTCGAAGGTGGCGGCCTGCGCATCCCAGTCGACACTCGCCACAACTGTTCGATCACTGTCGTTCGTCATGCCCCCAGCGTGACACCCACCACTGACACTCGATCCATGTGACTGCGACCACTGACAGACCGGCATCGATGAGGAACTCTCGCCAAAAGCGTCTATCTCCGTGACAACACGGATCTCGGTAGGCACTGAAGGAGGCAGCCATGCGCCGCGAAACCGTGCAGAAGCCCCTGAAGAGGACGGACAGCCGCCGGATCCGCGAGGAGGCCGACGAGCGCCCCGCCGGACGCCCGGAGGTGCGGAAGGACATCGCACGAACCTGGTGGCCGGACGGCTGACCACGCCCGTCCCCCGCGCTTCAGTCCAGTCGCTTGCGGTAGTGGATGCGGTCATAGGGCCCGTCCACCCGCCGCTCGACGACTTCGTAGCCGTACTTCGCCATATGGTCTGCCGCCATGGGCTGCGGCACCACCCCGATCCGCGCGATGTAGTGGCGGTACGCCATATCGGTCACGGCCTTCACCGCTAGTGCGTCGACGGCCCGGGCGGGCCGGATGTCGTCGTCGGTCATGGCGTGAACGCTAGCTACCTCAGCGCAGTCTGAGCACTCCCTTAAGGCGACCATAAGGATCTCCGTCGCCCGCTCCCAGCAGGCGATTCCGCGGTTCTCTGGGGCTAGCTTTCTGATCGCCCCCACGGGATTCGGCCCGGCGGGACCGAGCCCGCTCCGAGGACCGCCCCGAGGAGTCCCCGCATGCCCGCAACACGCCGTCAGGCCCCTGTCGGCACGGCGGCGCTCGCCCCGGCGCTGATCCCTCATGACTCCGGGGCCTGACCGGCGGCTCAGGCCGGACAGGCCCCGGCGGCGTTCAGTTGGGCAGCGGCTCAGCTGAACGCCGACGCACAGGTGGTGTCGGTGGCGTGCGCCGGGTCGAGCGCGTTGGCCACCTCATGGAAGGCGATCCGGTCGAAGAGCCCGATCGCCACGTGCTCGGAGAGGTCGAGCGAGCAGAGGTCCTGGAGCAGGACGTTGTGGACGTCGGAGCCGCTCAGGTACTGGCTCTGCCAGGGCGTCGCCACCTCGTCGTACTTGGTGGCGATGACCGTGTAGCGCACTCCGGAGACGGTGTCGCCGCCCGCGTTGAGCTTGGTGAGGAAGGCGGAGCCGGGGATCTGGTCGGCGAGACCGGGGGTGGTGGCCTTGATCAGGTCCGAGGCGCCGGGGAAGTACGGCAGCAGGTTGGTGAGGCCGCTGAGAGTGGCGCCGTGGTTGTCGGGGGCGAGGCCGACGAGGGCGTTCACCTTGGCGGCACCGCCGAGGAACTTCAGGTAGTAGCGGGGCATCATGCCGCCCTGGGAGTGACCGACGAGGTCGGCCTTGGCGGCGCCGGTCGCGGCGAGCACTTTGTCCACGAAGGCGGAGAGTTGCTCTGCCGACTTGTCGATGGGACCGAGGCCGTAGAAGACGGGGACGCCGTCCAGCTGGCCGTAGTCGAGGGAGAAGACGCAGTAGCCGCGGTCCTCCAGGTACGGGGCGAGGGAGAGCCAGTTGTCGACGGAGTTGCCGAGGGTGCCGTGGACCAGGATCACCGGGCGGGGGTGGGCTGCGGAGGGGCGGCAGGAGTAGTCGTTCCAACCGGTGGTGGGGGCGCTCGACGCATGGGCGGTGGCGGCGGGAACGGTGGCGACGGCGGCGGCGAGGAGCAGTGCGGTCAGGGGTCTGAGCACTCGTTTCCAGGGCAGCATCGGGTGATCTCCTTGCGGCTCAAGGGATGTGCGACGGCCTTACGCCCTGTGATCCGGATCACGAAGGATGCTGTTCACCCATCAAGTTACGGACGAGTAGTGCAAGCGTGAAGTTACGCGTCGGTAAAACTTCCGAGTAACTACCGCACGCCACCCATCTGACGGGATGTCACCAGTTGGGCCTGAGGGGACCATAGGGCGCGATACGGGCCAAACACCCCCGCAACACGCGCACTTCCCCCTCCCCCAGCACATCGCCCCAGCCCCGGACGACCTCCGCGGCCGCCTCCTCCGCGGCCCGCGCGCACGCCCATCCCCGCTCGGTGAGCACGATCAGCCGCGCCCTCGCGTCCCCGGGGTGCGGTCGGCGCTCGGCATACCCCTTACGCACGATGTCGTCGACAAGCTGACTTGCCGCCTGTTTGGTCACCCCGAGGTGCACGGCGAGCTCGGTGACGGTGGCCCCGTCCGGGGCGAGCCGCGCGAAGGCGAAGCCATGGGCGGGCCTGACCCCCTCGAAGCCGCGGGCGACGACCCCTTCGTCAATGCGCCGGACGAGGTCACCAGCAGTAGCGAGCAGGGCGGCGGACAGGGCCATGGCCTCGGAGTTCTGCACGGAGGCATTGAAACACCCTTGACGAACCAGTCAAGCGGCTTGACCATGTAGGCGACATAGTCAAGCTACTTGACCATCCCGTCCGGAGGCACCCATGCCCGTCATCCGCTCCGCCGAGGCCACCACCCACGAGCTCCACGGCGCCCGCTTCGTCGCCTACGCCACTCCCCGCACCGGCAGCAAGGAACTGTGCGCCTGGCGAGGAGAGATACCGGCCGGGACCAAGGCCCCCGCCCACACCGTCACCCGGGAGGAGATCTTCCACCTGCTCGTCGGCGAACTCCTGATGACGGTCGACGGCTGTACCGAACGCGTCCGCGCCGGGGACACCGTCATCGTCAACCCCGGTGCCACCCTCGCCGTCGAGAACCCGACCGACCACACCGCGCTCTCCTGGGTCACCACGTCCATCGGCCTCGCGGCCGAGCTGGCCGACGGCACCCGGGTCATGCCGCCGTGGGCCAACTGACCTGGCGGAACACGCCCGTGCCACGCGCTCCCCGGATGCCCGGTCCCGCGCCGATCGAGGTGCCGAGCACGTTCGGAACGGCCGGAGCCGCGGGGCCGGCCCGTGCGTCACCGGAACCGGCCCGCACCATGGACGCCTCACCGACGGCCGCAAGCGGGCCCTGCCGACCTCGGCGACCACCTGTGCCCGCGGCCTCATCGCCTCACTCGGTCGGAGCGGCGACCGATGCCGTGACGCCCCCCTCTTCCGGGAGCGCCGCCACGTCCACGCCCCGCACCTGGGACAGTTCGTGCTTGAGGGCCGCGAGTTCGGCGCCGCCGGCCATGTGGTTGGTCAGCTCCTCCAAGTCGATCCGGTCGCGGGAGGCGGAGAGTTCCAGGGTGCCGAGGCGCAGCACGCTGAAGTGGTCGCCGACCATGTAGGCGTGGTGCGGGTTGTGGGTGATGAAGATGACGCCGAGGCCGCGGTCACGGGCGGCGGCCACATACTTCAGCACCACACCGGACTGCTTGACGCCGAGGGCGGCCGTCGGCTCGTCGAGGATGAGGACGCGGGCGCCGAAGTAGACCGCACGGGCGATCGCCACACACTGGCGCTGACCGCCGGAGAGGGTACCGATGGGTCGTTCCAAATCGTCCAGGACGATGCCCATGTTGCGTAGCTCTTCGTCGGCGGTCCGCTTCATCCGCTCGATGTCCAAACGACGCAGCGGCCAGGGGCCCTTGGTCATCTCGGAGCCGAGGAAGAAGTTGCGCCACACCGGCATCAGGGGGAC
>NZ_BMML01000011.1 GCF_014645815.1 Streptomyces fuscichromogenes
GGCGTGTCCGTTCGGGGCGTCGGGTGAGCGGATGTATCGGACGGGGGATCTGGTCCGTTGGTCGGTTGATGGTGAGTTGGTGTTCGTGGGGCGGGCGGATGAGCAGGTGAAGGTCCGGGGGTTCCGGGTCGAACCCGCGGAGGTCGAGGGAGTATTGGCCGCTCATCCCCGCGTGGCCCAGGCCGTCGTCGTTGCCCGTGAGGACACCCCGGGTGACAAGCGCCTCGTCGCCTATGTGGTGCCGGAGGGGGGCGGTGCTGGGGAAGCGGATCGGCTCCTGCCCGCGGAGCTCCGTGCTTTGGTGGGGCAGCGGTTGCCGGAGTACATGGTGCCGTCAGCGGTGGTGGTGCTGGACGCGTTGCCGCTGACGGTGAACGAAAAGGTGGACCGGGCCGCCCTGCCGGTGCCGGACTACGCGAGGACCGGTGACGGACGTGCGCCCGCCACCGTCGCCGAGGAGCTGATGTGCGGGGCGTTCGCCGACGTGCTCGGTGTGGACCGCGTAGGAATGGACGACAGCTTCTTCGAGCTCGGCGGGCACTCCCTGCTGGCGATGCGGCTGGTGTCGCGGGTGCGGTCGGTGTTCGGCGTCGAGCTGAGCGTGCGGGCCCTGTTCGAGGCACCGACGCCTGCGGGTCTGGCACTGCGTATCGGCGCTGCGGGTCCTTCGCGCGCCGGTCTGGTACGGCACACGGAGCGGCCCGAGCGGGTGCCGTTGTCGTTCGCGCAGCGGCGGTTGTGGTTCCTGGCCCAGCTGGACGGCCCCAGCCCGACGTACAACATGCCGATCGTGCTCCGCCTGACCGGATCGCTGGACACCGGGGCGCTGCGGGCGGCTCTGCGTGACGTGGTCGAGCGCCACGAGGTACTGCGCACCACATTCCCCACGGCGGATGGGGAGCCGTGCCAGCGCGTGCTGGGCGTGGGCGGGTTGGGTGAGGTCCTGCGTCAGGTCGGCTCCGCCACCGAGGACGACGTGGCGGCTCTGGTGGCGGCCGAGACGAGGCACGCGTTCGACCTGGGGGCCGAGATCCCCTTGCGGGCCCTGCTGATCGAGACCGGCCCGGATGCGCATGTGCTGGTGGTGGTGTTGCATCACATCGCGGGGGATGGTTGGTCGATGGGCCCGTTGGGCCGTGATCTGTCTGTCGCGTACGCGGCGCGACGCGAAGGCCGTGAGCCGGGATGGGCGGAGCTGCCGGTCCAGTACGCCGACTACACCCTCTGGCAGCACGACCTGCTCGGCAGCGAGAGCGACCCGGGGAGCGTGCTGTCCCGGCAGGTGACGTACTGGCGGAAGGTGCTCGCCGAGACCCCGCAGGAGCTGGAGCTGCCGGTGGACCGGCCGCGTCCGGTGGTGGCGTCGCATCACGGACATGTCGCGGCGTTCGAGGTGTCTGCCGAGGTGCATCAGCGGCTGACGGGGTTGGCGCGTGCCCAGGGCGTGACGATGTTCATGGTGGTCCAGGCGGCGTTGGCGGTGCTGCTGTCGCGGCTGGGGGCGGGGGAGGACATCCCGGTCGGTACAGGAGTGGCCGGACGGACGGACCAGGCGCTGGACGATCTGGTCGGGTTCTTCGTGAACACGCTGGTGCTGCGGACTGATGTGTCGGGTGACCCGACCTTCGCCGGTCTCCTGGAGCGGGTACGGGAGACGAGCCTGGCTGCCGTTGAACATCAGGACGTGCCGTTCGAGCGGCTCGTGGAGTTGCTGGCCCCGGACCGGTCGCTGTCCCGGCACCCGCTGTTCCAGGTCATGCTCACCGTGCAGAACCTGGCACAGGCGACCCTGGAACTGCCCGGCCTCCAGGTGGCGCCGATGGCAGCCGGCCCGGCGCCGGCGAAGTTCGACCTGGACGTGACGGTCGGCGAGGTGGCCGACGGCGACGGCCGTCAGCTGGGACTGCGGGGGTCGGTGACCGGGGCGGCGGATCTGTTCGACGCGGAGACGGTCGCGTTGCTCACCGAGCGCCTGGTGCGGGTGTTGGAGACGGTTGCTGCCGATGCCCAGGTGCGGGTGAGCCGGGTGCCGGTGCTGTCGGACGCCGAACGACAGAAGGTGGTGACGGACTGGAACGACACGGCGCTGCCGGTCGCGGAGGTGACCTGGCCGGTGCTGTTCGCCCAGCGGGTGGCTGAGGACCCGGACGCGGTGGCGGTGATCTGCGGGGCTGAGCAACTGACCTACGCGGAGGTGGACGAGCGGGCGTCGCGGCTGGCGGAGGTGTTGACGGAACTGGGGGTGGGCCCCGAGTCGCTGGTGGCCCTGATGATGCAGCGGTCGGTGGACGTGGTGGCCGCGGTGATAGGGGTGTGGAAGGCGGGGGGTGCGTATCTGTTCGCTGATCCGGCACTCCCGGCCGGGCGGGTCGCGGCGACACTCGCCGACGCGGGACCCGTGTGCGTGGTGACCACCAGCGATCTGGTGCCGACACTGCCGACGGGTGTCGCCGTACCGGTGCTGCGGATGGACGAACTCGGGCGGGCGGTGGAGCCGGCCAGGGAGCCGATGGCGGGGCGGCCGGGTGCTGCGGCGTACGTGATGTACACATCGGGTTCGACGGGATGGCCGAAGGGCGTGGTGGTCTCGCACGCTGCCGTGGTGCATCTGGTGGCGGCCCTGGGCCCGGTGACCGGCGTCGGGCCGGGGACGGGAATGCTCCAGTTCGCGTCGTTCGGCTTTGACGGTTCGGTGTTGGACATGGCGGTCACGTTGGCGTCGGGCGGCCGGCTGATGGTGGCGACCACGGCGGAACGCGCGGATCCCGCACTGCTGGCGGCGGCGCTGAACAAGGCCGGGGTGACGGTGGCGAGCGTGGTTCCGTCGCTGCTGGCGGTCATGGACCCGGGCGCGGTGGGGAGTCTGCAACGCGTGCTGGTGGGCGGTGAGTTGCTCACCGGCGAGCTGGCGCGGGCATGGGCTGACGGTCGCCACCTGGTCAACACCTACGGGCCGACCGAGGCGACGGTCATGGTCACCACCACGTCGGTGGAGGAGGACGCTGTTGCCGCGCCGCCGGTCGGCAGGCCCGTGGCGAACATGCGCATGTATGTGTTGGACCGATGGCTGCGGCCGGTACCGCCCGGTGTGGCGGGAGAGTTGTACGTGGCGGGGGCGGGTCTGGCCCGTGGCTACCGGGCCCAGCCTGCCCTGACCGCCGAGCGGTTTGTGGCGTGCCCCTTCGGAGCATCCGGCGAGCGGATGTACCGGACGGGGGATCTGGCGCGCTGGACGGCCGACGGTCAGTTGGTGTTCGCCGGCCGGGTGGATGATCAGGTCAAGGTGCGCGGCTTCCGGGTCGAGCCGGGTGAGGTCGAAGCGGTGGTGGCCGCTCACCCTGGGGTGGCGCAGACGGTGGTGGTCGCTCGCGAGGCTGTAGACGCCGGCAGTCGGCTGGTGGCCTACGTGGTGGCGGCCGAGGGGAGTCGTGCTGGTGGACTGCCTGCGGGGGTGCGGGCATTTGCCGCTGAGCGGTTGCCGGAGTACATGGTGCCGTCGGCGGTGGTGGTGCTGGACGCGGTGCCGCTGACGGTGAACGGGAAGGTGGACCGGGCGGCGCTGCCGACGCCGGAGTACGGGGTGACTGGCGCTGGCCGGGGGCCCGCCACGGTGTCGGAAGAGATCGTGTGCCGGGTGTTCGCCGAGGTGCTGGGCCTGGAGCGGGTGGGGGTGGAGGACAACTTCTTCGAGCTGGGCGGGCATTCGCTGTTGGCGGTGTCGTTGGTGCAGCGGTTGCGTGAGCGAGGGCTGGGTGTGTCGGTGCGGGCGCTGTTCGAGGCGCCCACTCCGGCGGCGCTGGCGTTGGCCGGCGACGGCGGTGGTGTGGTGGAGGTGCCGGCGAACGGGATCCCGGAGGGTGCGGAGGTGATCACGCCGGAGATGCTGCCGTTGGTCGATCTGTCCGCTGCGCAGGTGGAGTTGGTGTGTGCGGCGGTGGAGGGCGGGGCGGCGAACGTGGCGGACGTGTATCCGCTGGCCCCGCTTCAGGAAGGGATCTTCTTCCACCACCTGATGGCCGGGCCTGGCGCTGCGGATGTGTACCTGGCGCCGATGACGCTGGTCTTTGACGGGCGTGAGCGGTTGGACGGGTTCTTGTCGGCGTTGCAGTGCGTGGTGGACCGGCATGACATCTACCGGACCGCGTTGGTGTGGGAGGGGTTGCCGGAACCGGTGCAGGTGGTGCGGCGGCACGCGGCCGTACCGGTCACCGAGGTGACGCTGTCGGCGAACGGGATCGAACCTGCCGCCGAGTTGCTGGCTGTGGCGGGCGAGTGGATGGACCTCCGCAGGGCGCCGTTGCTGCGAGTGCATGTGGCGGCGGAGCCGGACAACGAGCGGTGGCTGGCGCTGGTACAGGTGCATCACCTGCTTCAGGACCACACGGGGCTGGAGGTGGTGATGGGTGAGGTCGCGACGCTGATGGCGGGGCGCGGGGCCGAGTTGCCGGCGCCGCTGCCGTTCCGTGACTTCGTGGCGCAGGCGAGGCTGGGGGTCTCCCGTGCGGAGCACGAGGAGTACTTCGCGGGGCTGTTGGGGGACGTGACGGAGCCGACGCTGCCGTTCGGTCTGTCCGACGCCCATGGCGATGGCACCGGTCTGAAGCGGGCGCGGTTGACCCTGGAGGACGGTCTGGCGGAGCGGATTCGGGAGGGTGCGCGTGGGTTGGGGGTGAGTCCGGCGACGTTGTTCCATGTGGCGTGGGCGCGGGTGTTGGCGAGTCTGTCGGGTCGTTCGGATGTGGTGTTCGGGACGGTGTTGTTGGGTCGGATGAACGCTGGTCGTGGGGCGGACCGGATTCCTGGCCCGTTCATGAACACGTTGCCGGTGCGGCTCGATACGGCGGCTCATGACGTGGTCGCGGCGGTCAGGGCGATGCAGTCCCAGTTGGCAGGCCTGCTGGTGCACGAGCACGCCCCGCTCGTGCTGGCTCAGAAGGCCAGCGGTGTACCCGCGTCGGCTCCGCTGTTCACCTCGCTCTTCAACTACCGCCACGGTGGGCGCGCCAGTGACACCGAGAGGCCGGTCGGGGGCCAGGGGATGCGCATGTTCCTGGCACAGGAGCGGACCAATTATCCGTTGGCTGTGGCGGTTGATGATTTGGGTGTTGGTTTTGGGGTGACGGTTGATGTGGTGGAGCCGGGGGATGCGGGGGTGGTGTGTGGTTTGTTGCGGACTGTGGTGGAGGGTTTGGTGGGGGCGTTGGGTGTGGGGGCTGGGGTGGGGCTGGGTGAGGTGGGGGTGTTGTCGGCGGGTGAGCGGGAGGAGATTCTGGCGGGGTGGGGTGTTGGTGTTCCGGTGTCTGGGGTGTCTGGGGTGTCTGGGGTGTCTGGGGTGTCGGGGTTGTCGGTGCCGGAGTTGTTTGCGGCGCAGGTGGTGTCGGATCCGGGTGCGGTGGCGGTGGTGTGT
The DNA here is from genome assembly GCF_014645815.1 of Streptomyces fuscichromogenes. Taxonomy (GTDB): domain Bacteria; phylum Actinomycetota; class Actinomycetes; order Streptomycetales; family Streptomycetaceae; genus Streptomyces; species Streptomyces fuscichromogenes. The sequence continues at coordinate 5,408 of NZ_BMML01000011.1, forward strand.
GGTGATGAGTGTGTGTCGTATGGGGAGTTGGATGAGCGGGTGTCGCGGTTGGCGGGGTTGTTGGTGTCGCGTGGGGTGGGTGCGGAGTGTGTGGTGGCGGTGGTGTTGGAGCGGTCGGTTGATCTGGTGGTGGCGTTGTTGGCGGTGTTGAAGGCGGGGGGTGCGTATTTGTTGGTGGATCCGTCGTATCCGGGTGAGCGGGTGGCGTTCATGTTGGGGGATGCGGGGCCGGTGTGTGTGGTGACGTCGGTTGGTCTGGTGGGGGTGCTTCCTGAGGGTTTGGGTTTGGGTGTGGGGGTGGTGTGTGTGGATGATCCGTTGGTGGTGGCGGAGTTGGGTGGGGTGGATGTGGGGGTGGTGTTGTCGGGGCCGGTGTCGGTGGGTGGGGCGGCGTATGTGTTGTATACGTCGGGGTCGTCGGGGGTGCCGAAGGGTGTGGTGGTGTCTCATGGGGGGTTTGGTGGTTTGGTGGCGGGTCATCGGGAGTTGTTGGGGGTGGGTCCGGGGTGTCGGGTGGGGCAGTTTGCGTCGCCGGGTTTTGACACGTTCGGGTGGGAGTGGTCGATGGGGTTGTTGACGGGTGCGGCGTTGGTGGTGGTGCCGGAGGGGGAGCGGTTGGGTGAGGGGTTGGTGGGGTTTTTGGGGCGGGAGGGGGTGACGCATGTGACGTTGCCGCCTGCGGTGTTGGCGGTGGTGGATGAGGGTGGTGTGGGTGGGGATGTGGTGGTGGTTGCTGCGGGTGAGGAGTGTTCGCGTGAGGTGATGGAGCGGTGGTCGGCGGGGCGGGTGATGTTCAATTCGTATGGGCCGACGGAGACGACGGTTGATGTGTCGTTGTGGCGGTGTGATGTGGATGCTGGGCGGGTGGCTATTGGTGGGCCGGTGTTCGGTACGCGGGTGTTTGTGTTGGATGGGGGGTTGGGGCCGGTTCCGGTTGGTGTGGTGGGGGAGTTGTATGTGGCGGGGGTGGGTCTGGCGCGTGGGTATCTGGGTCGTTCGGGGTTGACGGCGGAGCGGTTTGTGGCGTGTCCGTTCGGGGTGGCGGGTGAGCGGATGTATCGGACGGGGGATCTGGTGCGGTGGACGGCGGAGGGGGAGCTTGTTTTTGTGGGGCGGGCGGATGATCAGGTGAAGGTGCGGGGGCGGCGGATCGAGCCGGGGGAGATCGAGGCGGTTCTGGTGTCGTGTGTGGGGGTGGGGCAGGCGGTTGTGGTGGCTCGGGAGGATGTGCCGGGTGACAAGCGGTTGGTGGCGTATGTGGTGGCGGGGGAGGGTGCTGGGGGTGATCTGCCGGCCGGGTTGCGTGCTTTTGCGGGTGACCGGCTGCCGGAGTACATGGTGCCCACCGCTGTCGTGGTCCTGGACGAGCTGCCGCTGACCGCCCACGGCAAACTCGACCGAACCGCCCTGCCCGCACCCGAGTACGCGACCGTCGGCAGCGGCCGTGCGCCGGCGACAGCGGCCGAAGAAGTCATGTGCGGGGTCTTCGCCGACGTTCTCGGTCTCGACCGGGTCAACGCCGACGACAGCTTCTTCGAGCTGGGCGGGCATTCGCTGTTGGCGGTGTCGCTGACGCAGCGACTGCGCCTTCACGGATTCGACCTCTCGGTGCGTGCGGTGTTCGAGGCTCCGACACCCGCCGGGCTCGTCACCCGGCTGGATCTGCCCTACGAGGGCAACGAGTTCGATGTCCTCTTCCCGATCCGGCCTTCGGGAAGCCGGCCCCCGTTCTTCTGCGTCCATCCGGCCGGCGGACTCAGCTGGTGCTACATACCGCTGACCCACTATGCGCCGGAGGAGTATCCGCTTTACGGGCTCCAGGCCCGGGGCGTGAACGGCACGGGCGAACTGGCCGGTTCGGTAAGGGAAATGGCGGCGGACTACATCAGGCAGATGCGGTCGGTCCAGGAGTCCGGCCCGTACCACCTGCTGGGATGGTCGCTCGGGGGAATCGTCGCACACGAGATCGCGGTGCAGCTGCGGGCCGCGGGCCACGAGGTCGGCGCACTGGTCTCCATGGACGCGGTGCCGTTCAGGACGGGCGACCCGGAACCCGCTGACGGGGTGCGGGACGAGACGCCGGACGACCCTGACCGGGCCGAGGCGGAGTTCGCCAGGGCGGAAGAGACGCGCAGGCCCGGCGCCGCGCGCATGCTCAGGAACGCCGCGACGCTGAGTCTTGAGCACGAGATCGGCACCTTCGACGGAAACATGCTGCTCGTGACCGCCACCGAGGACAAGCAGGAAGGCGCGTCGAGTGCGGCTGCCTGGGAGCCGCATGTCTCGGGCGAGGTGGCGGAGACCTACGTTTCCTGCAAGCACACGGAGATGGCTCGTCCTGAGGTGCTGGCGCGGGTCTGGGCCGGTATTTCGGACTGGCTGGGCCGGGACGACGCCGCTGGTTCGGCGGAACCGGGCCGTTAGCGAGGGAGGTTGTGACGTGGTGACACGGTCGGCTGACTGGGACTCGATATATCAGGCATCGGAACAGGCACCCTGGGAGGCCGGGCGCCCGCAGGAGGCGTTCGTCCGTCTCGCGGAGAGCGGCCTGCTCTCCGGACGTGTGCTGGACGCGGGCTGCGGTACCGGCGACCACACCCTGCTGGCGGCTCTGCACGGTGCCGAGGCCACAGGAATCGACTGCTCGGCGACCGCCGTCGGCAGGGCACGCCGGAAAGCCGACGAGCGTGGGCTGAAGGTCCGCCTGGAGGTCGGTGACGTCCTCGACCTCGGCAGCCTCGGGACGACCTTCGACACGGTGGTCGACGTGGGGATGTTCCATGTCCTCGACGACGAGGAACGCCGACGGTACGTCGACAGCCTCACGTCCGTCACGGAGCCGGGCGGCACCTGCCATCTGATGTGCTTCAGCGACCGCCAGCCCGGCGCGCTCGGCCCCCGGCGCATAGCGCAGGCCGAGCTGCGCCGGGCCTTCGACGCGGGGTGGGAGGTGGCCGGCATCGTCCCGGAGACGTTCGCGATCGCCCCCCGGTTCGGCACGCAGGCTCATGCCTGGCTGGCCACCATCCGCCGGGCAGCGCTCTGACCGGCTGGACCCGGCGGACGTTCGTACAGTTCATGCAGCTGAGCCGGCTGAGATCACTCAGCCGGCTCAGGTCGCTCCGTCGGTTCAGGCCACTCGGTCGGTTCGGTTCCCTCGGTCGGCTCAGGTGATTTCGGCGCTGAGGGTCTGCGCGACGGACCGGCGGGCCGCGATGCGGGCGGGCAGGGCGGTGAGTGCCGCTGTGATCACTACCGTCGCGAGCGCGGCGCTGAACAGCCACCACGCGGGCGGGTAGACCGTCCCCGCGGCGCTGAAGGGCCAGACGAACGCGATCCCCAGGGGGATGCCGACGAGGGCGCCGGGCACGGTGGGCAGGAGCTGTGCGGCGGACAGTCCGGCGGTGACCTGCCCGGGGGTGGCGCCGAGGGTGCGTGCGACGGCCATGGTGTGCCGGGCCTCCAACGCCGTGGTCCATGTGGTCGTGAGCGTGTTCACGCCGGCGAGGACGACCAGCGCGGCGGCGACGACGACGATCATGTGTCTGCTCTGAGCGTCCTTGAGGTTGCCCAGGTGGGGTGAGTCGATGCCGTAACTCACCTGGCGCTGGACGAAGATGATCAGCAGTGCGGTGATCGTGATGACGGTCGCCGTGATGCTGCAGGCCTGTAGGAACGCGCGGCCGGGCCGGCGGGCGATCAGGCGCAGCCCGAGCAGGACCGGGACCGGCAGCATCGCGGACACCCGGGTCAGGCGGGACCGGTGGTCGGGTTGGCGTGCGGTGTCGGAGAGCGCGGCGACGGTTTCGGTGCGCAGGGCGCGCATGGTCGGGCCGAGGGTGGTCAGGATGGCCACGGCCAGGGCGACGACCGTGGTGAGAATGATGGTGCCGGTGCTCGGTCCGGCGGTGGTGGTCAGCAGGCTGGCGGTGGGGTTGACGACGGCGGGTTGGGTGAACCGCGCGGCCGTCAGACCGAGTGCGTCGGCGAGCAGTGCCAGGGTCACGTACTCCGTGAGCAGAACGGCCCCGATGAGGCCCGGGGTGGCACCGACGGCCTTGAGCAGTCCCACCCGGCGGGTCTGCTTCGCGGCCCGTCCCGCGGCGAGGGTGGCCACGCCGGCGATGGCGAGGAAGCTCAGCAGCCAGCTGCCGATGACCAGGATGGGCTGGCTGCCCTCGATGATCGTGGCGTCCTGGCCGATCATGAACTGCCAGCTCTGGAAGTTCGCGTAGACCGTGGGGCCGCGGTGGGCGCTGACGAACGCCTGGGTCGCGTCCGGGTCGCGCAGCTTGAGGTAGAGGAGCGAGGACACCGAAAGATGCTTGGCGGCCAGTGGCTTGGTGTCCTGCTTGGTCATCCAGACCAGGCCGCTGTAGTCGCTCGGCCCGCCGTCGGGACCGGTCAGCTGCGCGAACGGATAGACGGTGGTGGCGGCGCTCACGGCGGTTCCGATGACCGGCAGAGAGCGGCCGGCGACGGTGATGCGGTCGCCGACGCGGACGCCCAGCGCGTTGGCGAAGCCGCGTTCGACCACGACGCCTCCGGAGCGCACCCAGGTGCCCGAGGTCACCAGCGGGTGGTCCACCGCGCCCGGTTCGGCGTCGGCGGCCGTCACCACCACGTGCGAGGTGGAGCCCTTCGCCTTGAGCTTCGAGTAGTACTGGAGGTAGGGACCGCTGTGGGCGGTGACCGCGGGGTCGCTGGTCAGCGCGTCCTGGGTGCGGGCCGTGGCGGCGGAGTTGTCGGGGGAGACCGCGACCACGTCCGGACCGGCCGTGACGGCGCGGGTGTGGCGGTAGAGCGCCTCGGTCGCCCCGCCCAGCGACCCGCCCAGGGCGAGCATGCCGGTGGCGACCGAGAGGGAGAGGAGAAGCATCGCGGCCTGGCCGGGATGGCGGCGCACATCGGACCAGACGAGGCGGAACACGAGCAGGAAGCGGCCCATGGCGGTCAGCCCTCCCAGCCGTGGACGCCGTCCACCGGCTGCCTGCGGTCCGCCATCCAGGTGTCGTCGACGAGCCTGCCGTCGCGCATCGACACGAGCCGGTCCGCGGTGGCCGCGACCCGCTCGTCGTGCGTGACGATCACGAGGGTCTGTCCCGCGGCACGCAGGTCCTCGAAGAGCCGCAGCACGTCGAGGGTGGCCGCGGTGTCCAGGTTTCCGGTCGGCTCGTCGGCCAGCAGCACCAGCGGCTCGTTGGCCATGGCGCGGGCGATGGCCACCCGCTGGCGCTGTCCGCCCGACAGCTGCCAGGGCAGATGCCGGGCACGGTCGTCCAGCCCGACCTGTGCCAGCAACTCGTCCGCGCGACGCCGGGCGGTGCGCAGCGAGCGACCGGCCAGCAGTACAGGCAGTTCCACGTTCTCCGCCGCCGAGAGTTCCTCGACCAGGTGGAAGGCCTGGAAGACGAAACCCACGGAGCGACGGCGCAGTTGGGCCAGGGCCCGTTCGCTGAGATCGTCGATGCGCCGGCCGTCCAGCCACACCTCTCCGTCGCTGGGCCGCTCCAGACCGCCCAGCAGATGCAGCAGGGTGGACTTCCCGCAGCCGCTGGGGCCCATGACGGCCAGCATCTGACCGGCCGGAACGTCCAGGTCGACGCCGTCCACCGCGTGAACCAGGCTCTCCCCTCGGCCATGTGTCCTTAACAGGTCGCGGGCCTGGAGCACCGCCTGGAACTGGTTCATTCATCCTCAGCTTTGTTCTCGACCCTCGACCAGAATTGCTCGCAGGCCCGCAACCAGCGCAGATCCGCCTGGAGCCGCAGAGCGACACCCTCCAGCAGCAGGCCGGCGACCGAACCTTCCGGCTCGGCCAGCAGTGCGCGCTGCGCCTGCCGCAGGCGTCTCAGTAACTCGCGGCGGTGCGCGGCCACCAGCTCCACCGGATCGGCGAGCCGGGCGGCTCGCGCCGCCGCGAGTTTGAGGTGCAGCTCGGCCAGGTCCTGTTTCGGCCAGCTCACCTCGGTCAGCCAGGTGGTCACCCGCTGCTGCCCGGCCGGTGTCAGCGCGTACACCTTCCGGTCCGGCGGCCCTTCCGTTTGTTCGCGGACGACCAGTCCCGCTCGCTCCAGCCGGGCCAGGGTCACGTAGATCTGGCCCGCGTTCATCGACTCCCCGAGCGGACCCAGCGCCCGCCGCAGCCACTCACGCAGGTGGTACCCGTGCGATGGCTCCTTCGCAAGCATCGCCAGCACCACGTCTTGCATGCGTCCCCCTAACGGCTAGCTCATGAATAGCGGTTAGCCGTCACAGGAGTCAACCGAGGTCCCACCCGCACCTGTCACCTTCCGTGATCATGCCTGGTGGGGGTGGGTGACCCGCCGGGGTGCTCGGGGGCGTCGAACGCGGGACCCGGTTCAGGCCTCCCTACGGGACGCGTCCTGGGTGCACTTGTCGAGTTCCTTCGCGAACTCGTACCAGGTCTCGGCGTACTGCCGGGCCAGCTTCACCACGAGTTCTCTGCAGTGCGGCGGTACCGCGACGGTCAGTTCCGACGACATGGCGATCGCGTTCTGCTGCAGCAGCCGCAGCAGGTTCCGTCCCTCTTCGTTGTGGCGCAGCGAAGGATCCCGCAGGAGCTTTCTGAGTACCGGGGCGGGATCGACCTGTTCGAGTCGTCTCGGACTCCGGCTGCCTCTGACACCGATCTCCTGGGCGGGCGTGGCCGTGTCGGCGTGCGGGTCGTCCGCGCCGGGCCGTACGGCCACCGGCAGTTCGCCGAGCGCGATGCGTTTGCGTACGTCGCTCACCGTCGCCGGGGAGATTCCGGCTATCCGCGCCACCTCGCGCAGTGAGGCCTCCGGGCGTTCGGCCAGGACTTCGGCGGCCTTGAGGCGCCCCTCCACGCTGTTGAGCGGACGTACCTTTCCGTCGCTCCCGACCCGTGCGTTCACGCAGGTCACCGCGTCACCGGAAGTGCGGCGGATGGCGGCGACGGTCTTGGCCCCCAGGCCCGAGGCCCGCGCGATGGCCCGATCGGACATGTGCGGGTGCGATGTGACGATCCGTGCGGCCGCCGCTTTCCGGTCGGCGTGCGACAGCGGAAGTCCGTGTGTCACATTGGCCGTTACCCCGCGGAGGAAGGCGTCCTCCGTGCTGCCGTCGAAGAACTCGACCTCGATCGTCTCCTGCCCTTTGAGCACCATGGCGAAAAGACGATGAAGCCCGTCAATCACCCGCATGCTGCGGCGTTCGACGAGAATCGGTGGCAGCGGCTCCTCGATCTCGGCTAAGCGGGCGATATGCCTCTCGTCCTGTCCCTCGGACCGCGGAGAATCACCAGGCAGGAGGGAGGAAATGGGAACTCTTGCCGTTCCACAATCCGTTGGATCTGGGCCGGTGGATGACTGGTTCAAGATATTCACCCCGTTGGAACAGATATTCAGGACGCAGTTCTCTGAGGAAGGATGTCGGCGGAGGGGGCAGGAGATCAGCGACTCGCGGCACGGCCGGCTCTTCCTTCGGCGCCGGCGGCGCGCGGTCGTAGCCGCCGAGGACGGCCGGCATGAGGTCCGACAGGGACCTGGCCATGGCTGAGCCCTCAGCGCCTCCCCTCATCGCCGCGGACACGGTGCGCCCACGCTACGGCGGATGTCTACTTATCCATGTTGAGACTTGTCGGCGTGGGTGTCCAGAGGGCGTCCTTCCTTGTGCTGTTCTGATTCCACGTCTGTTGGACGACCTGGCTTGACTCCGCCGGTGACCTCACACCGATTCGGCGGTATACGGACGGAATGCGGAGGCCGGGGTGGTGGGCCTTCCGGCTGCCGGGTGCCCGACGGCGACGGCGCTGGCCGAAGTCGTGCGCCGCGGACCGGGTTTCACCTCTCGCCGACTGCCGGGCTCGCACGGGGGAAAGCCCATACTTTCGGTGGGCTAGGGGGATTTGGTGCACCGGACGTGATCCGGACAACGCCGTCGCAGGGTCAGGGCGCCGCGTCGAGCAGGTCGACGGCACTCTGCTGGCGGGCGGCGTCCACCTGGTCGAGGGGCCCGTACCAGTGCAGCCCGTACTGGTCGAGGGCGTTGCGGTCGCTCGCGAGGGCGCGGTCCGCCTGGAGCTTGAGGTAGGCGGTGTAAGGGTGGTCCGGCAGCAGCGAGTCGAACTCGCCGAGGCCGCGCACGTCGGCGCCCTTGAAGGACGGCCCGTCGGCTCCGCAGTCACCGCTCTCGCACGGATCACGCAGGATGCCGTCGGAGGTGTGGAGCAGGGAGCTCGTGGTGGCGGCGTCGGCGATCTGCCGCGCGCCGGTGAGCAGTTGGGCGTCGCCCGTGGCCCGGTACAGCTCGGCCAGGGCGCCGAGGACGACGCCCTGGTTGTACGACCAGACGGCCTGCCCGTTGTTGCCGCAGGTGGCCAGGTCGATGCCGTCGTTGACCAGGTGCGAGCCGTTGATCATGCCGGCGCCCTGGAACCAGGACCAGCCTGCCCGGGCCCGGTCGAGATACGTCGTGTCCCCCTGGACGCGGTTGTGGAGGGCCGCGTTGAGCTGGATGTAGAGGGAGTTGGCGATCGCGTTCTTGTACGTCCTCGCGGTGCTCCACCACACCCCGCCGCCGCAGGTGCCGTCCCAGTAGGCGGCCATGTGGTCGGCGTCGGCGCGGGCGGTGCCGAGATAGCGGCTGTCTCCGGTCAGGTCGTAGGCAGCCACCCAGGCGAGGCCCCACCAGCCGGTGTCGTCGAGGTAGTCGTTGCGGAACTGCCCGCCCTGGGCGTCGATGTTCAGGTCGTAGGTGCGGGCGATCGCGTACCGGTAACTGCCCATGCCCGTCACGCGGATGTTGTCGATGACCGCGGTCAGGGCGTTCGCGGAGTTCCACCAGCCGGTGGTGTCGAACAGGCCGGTTCCGTAGTCGTAGAAGGTCATCAGACCGGTGGCCGCGGCGGTGCGCGGCTCGCCCGCGTTCCAGGTGGTGCGGGCCCAGGGGGTGCACGCGATCTCGGCCCGGTCCGCCGCCTTTCCGCAGGCGCGCAGGGCGCCGACGCCGAGGTTGTTCCAGTCGTCCACGTTGTACATGAGCGTGCGCCAGCCCCGTTGCCCGCTGGGCACGGTGGTGTCGCCGAGTCTGCTGCCCGAGCTCCAGGAGCGGCCGCCGTCGAAGGAACGGTCGAGCCAGACCTCGTCGTCCGGGCTGCCGTTGTCGATGGAGGCCCAGCCCATGGCGTCCGCGTCATCGAAGTGCAGGACGAGCGACCGGGAGTAGATGCTCGCCGTGACCGGTGTGCGGTCACCCGGGGAGAGCGCGGGGTCCCGGGCGTCGCAGTACGTGTTGCAGACGGTGGCCGCCGCCGAGGTGCCGGCGGCGGATGCCGGGGGCGTGAGCGGGACGAGGACGGTGAACAGGGCCGGAGCGAGTGCCACCGCCAGTCGGCGAAGGAGGCGGCCTCTCGGTCTGCGGACGGACAACATGGGACCTCCCTGCTTCGCGGGACGGGCGTGAGAGCGCTCTCGGAACGTAGGGAAGAGGGAGACCGGGCGTCAACGTCGCGCGCGGGTACGGACGTTGCCCTCCGGCCTGCCCTAGAGGGCACCCGCCAGCACCTCTGCGGCGGCCACCCCGGAGGCGGCCGTGGCACCGTGCGTGAAGATCTGGGCGGCCGAGGGCACGACGGTCCCCGGCAGGCCCATCTCCACGACGATCGCGTCGGGGCGGGCGGCGACGAGCTCCGCGAGGGCCCGGGCCATCCACGCGTGCCGGGCCGCGTCGCGCACCACCACGACCAGGGGCCGTCCCGAGGCGGGCGCGAGGGCCTGCGCCTCCAGGGTTCCGGCCCGTGACAGCAGTTCCTCGCGGCCCACCCGGACGGAGGTGGTCCCGGGCAGCCGCTCGCCCAGCGGGGCCGCCACGCCCCACGGGGTCTCCTTCCCGATGGCCAGATTGGTGGTGGGCGCAAGTTCCACCACGTGCGGTGCGTTGACCAGCGGCAGGACGTGCCGTACCGCTCCGGTCAGCCGGATGGCGCGGCGGGCCGCCGCGAACCCGATGCCGTCGGCGTCCCAGACGGCGCTGCCGGCCGGGCTGAGCCCCGCCGACCAGACCGCGAACTCCCGGACACGCAGGCTCGCTTCGGCGAGCCGCTCCTCCGGCAGACCGCCCGCCAGGACGGCCTCGGTGAGGGCGTTGACGAGCAGGCCGACGGTGGCCTCATCGGCGTTCTCGCCGCCGACACAGACGGCGTCGGCACCGGCGGCGACGGCCCTGACCGTGGCCCCGCCGATCCCGTAGCGGCCGGTCACGGCGCCCATCTCGATCGCGTCGGTCACGATGACACCGTCGAACCCCAGCTCCTGGCGCAGCAGTTCGTCCAGGATGCGGCGGCTCAGCGTGGCCGGCAGGTCGGGGTCGTAGGCGGGGACGAGCAGGTGGCCGCTCATCACCGCACGGACGCCCGCGTCCAGGGCGGCACGGAACGGTGGCAGGGCCTGCTCGGCGATCCGGTCGCGGTCGGCGTCGTAGACCGGCAGCCCGTGGTGGGAGTCGACGGCCACGTCGCCGTGGCCGGGGAAGTGCTTGGCGCAGGCGGCGACACCGGCCGACTGGAGCCCCCGGATCCAGGCGCCGGTGTGCCGTGCCACCACCTTGGCGTCGACCCCGAAGGACCTGACCCCGATGATCGGGTTGTCGGGGTTGGAGTTCACGTCCGCGCTCGGCGCGTAGTCGAGGCTCACGCCGGCCGTGCGCAGCTGACGGCCCAGGTCGGCGGCGACGGCCTCGGTGAGCTCGGTGTCGTCGACGGTTCCGAGCGCGAAGTTCCCAGGCCTGGTCGAGCCGGTGGCCGACTCGATCCGGGTGACGTCGCCGGCCTCCTCGTCGATCGCGATGATCAGCTCGGGGTTCTCCGCGCGTAGTCGCCCGGTCAGGCGGGAGACCTGTTCGGGCGTGGCGATGTTGCGGGAGAAGAGTACGACCGAGGCCAGTCCGTCCCCGATCTCGCGCAGCACCCAGTCGGGGGCCGTGGTGCCCACGAACCCCGGTTGCAGGACGGAGCGCGCCAGTCGTCGCAACTCCTCGCCGTGCTTGTGGGAGACCATAGCGTGCGCCCTCCTGTTGGTACAGACCAATGCGTCACCGTCAGGCTAGCCGCACGTGTCAAGTGGGCCTAGGTCGTGCCCTGTTGGCGAAACGCGCCCTCAACTGTGGTGTTTGACAGGATGAGTTGGTCTAGTCCAAGTTGGAGATACGCGAGTTCGAAGAGGGGCTGGTGCGGCCCGTGGTGCAGTGACCCTGCCGAAACGGTCCCCGCCCCTCACTCCGCGCAGTTGGCGACCCGGTCGGGCCGCCGTACCCGAGATCGAGGTGTGGAGCACCGTATGTCCACGACTGACCGTTATCTCCATCGAGCCCCCTCGGGCATCCCCTACTTCAGCTCGGACGGCGAGACCTACCTCGCCCAGACACCCCTGCGGGACCTGACCAAGACCCGCCCGCTGCGAGTCCTCTCCGAAGAGGACCTCGCCCACTGGCAGACGTACGGCTATGTGGTGGTCAAGCAGGCCATCCCCGCCGCCTCGGCCCGTGAACTGCTCGACTTCGCCTGGGAGTTCGAGGGGCTGGACCCCGAACGCCCGGAGACCTGGTACGAGGAGCGCGAGTACCGCTCCGACCTCGACCGGGACCTGCACGTCTACGGCTTCGTCGAGGCCTACCACCACCAGCTCCTCTGGAACAGCCGCCAGGCCCGCCGGGTCTACGACGCGTTCGTCGACGTCTGGGACTGCGAAGAGCTCTGGGTGACGCTCGACCGGCTCAACCTCAACCCGCCCAACATCAGGAACCGTGACCGGGCCCTGATCCCGGGCACGCGGGAGGGCTTCGACATCGAGCTGCACTGGGACGTCGACACCACGCTCGGCGTCCTGCCGCAGCGCGTCCAGGGGATCATCGCGCTGACCGACACCCGGCCCGAACTCGGCGGCTTCCAGTGCTGCCCCGAGCTGTTCAAGCGGTTCGACCAGTGGAAGGCGTTCCAGCCGGAGGACCGCGACCCGATCCGCCCGAGGATCGACCGCACCGAGTTCCCCGTGGTGCGGCCGGAGCTCGAAGCCGGCGACCTGCTGATCTTCAACGGCCTGCTGGCACACGGCGTGGCGCCGAACACCTCCGAGCAGACCGTGCGCGCGGTCCAGTACCTCTCGATGATGCCGGCGCTGGAGTCCCACGACGCGCTCAGGCGTTCCCGGGTCGAGTCGTGGCGCACCCTCGCCACGCCCGACTGGAACGCGACCCTGCTGGGCGACGCCAAACGGCACGAGTCCCTGCGGTACGGAAGGGCCACCCTCGACGAACTCGGCGCCAGACTGCTGGGCCGCACGTCCTGGAGCGGTGCGGACCTCGACGGCACGGAGCTGCCGGCCGGAGAAGAGACATGCGCCGAATCTGCCTGACCCTGCCGACCAACCGGCCCTGCACGGCGACGATCACGGCCGTGGCCGAGGAAGCGGCCTACGCCGTCCGGCACTTCGACGTCGAGGTGCACCTCCTGATCCTGGACTCCTGCGCCGCACCGGCCCACGCCGAACACGCCGAGGCGGTGCGCCGGATACCCGCCGACCCACGGATCGTCGTACACCATCTCGACGAGGTGCGACAGCGCGACTTCCTGCGGCGCACGATCGACCGGTCCGCGGCCATGAAGCCCGACCTCCTGCTGGACCTGATGCTCCCGGCCCGCCTCTCCTACGGCGCCTGCACCAACCGCGCCTTCCTGCTCGCCGCCGCGCTCGGCTGCGAGTCCGTGCACCGCAGGGACTCCGACAGCCGGTACCAGGCAGTCGACGGCGAGCCCGCCTTCCCCGTCCACCACGAACTGACGTCACTCGGCAGCCGCGCGGCCGACGCCGCCCGCCACGTCACCGAGACCGCACTCGCCGCCGACCGCATGGATCGCCGGGTGGCGATGGTCGGCAGCTCCTTCGTCGGCGAACTGTCCGTGGACATCGGCGAGATACTCTCGCTCGACCCCCGCGTGTACCACGACATGGTCGGCCTGTGGGCACCCGCGCACTGGTCGCCCGAGCAGAAGCGGCAACTCGTCGACGAGTCCTTCCGGGGCGCGGGCACGGACCCCTTCACCGCGGACCACTCCACACTGACCGTGGTCGATCCCATGCGCGTGGACATGTGCAACATCGCCTTCCACGGCGTGCACGAACACGTGCCCCTGCCACCAGCGACCGACACCATCGGCAGCGACTACTTCCTGATCCACCTGGTCCACGACGCCGCGCTGCCGGGCGTCCTGCACAACCGGAACATCGTCAACTTCTACACCGGCGATCGCCGGACCGACGCCGGGTTCACGGCGTACCAGCTGCGCTTCGTCAAGTTCCTGCTGTCGATGCTCTACTTCAACTTCGTCTACGACCGTATGGCCCGCGCGGGCGGGTCGCTGCTCGACGGGCGGGGACAGGTGAGCGCGCCCGCCGTGGCCCGGCTGGCGAGGGAGAGCGCGGGGCTCGACCGCAGCGAGAACATCCACCGGCTGGACGTCCTCGACACCGCGTACCGCGAACTCGGCGGCCGGTACGCCGAGTTCGCCGACCTGCTGGGCCGGCGCCGCGAACGCCTGCTCGACGAGGCACGGGGCGACATCGAGGACTTCGCCCTGCTGACCGAGACCTGGGAGCAGCTGGTCGGCGCGGCCCGCCGCACCTACGTGCCCCGGACACCCGGGCAGCAGCGGTGACGGCGGCCATGGCCCACCCCTCCGCACCCCTGCTCGCCGCACTGGCGGACGCCACCGAGGACGGGATCTTCTTCGACCTGGCCGGGATCCGGCGCGGCTACGACACCCTCCGGCGCGAACTGCCCGGCGTGGACATCCGGTTCGCCATGAAGTCCTGCCCGGTGGACGAGGTGCTCGCCTGTCTCGCGAGCGCGGGAGCGGGGGTCGACGGCGCGAGCCCCCGCGAACTGGAACAGGCGCTGCGCGCCGGAGTGCCGGTCGACCGGATGCACTACGGCAACACCGTCAAGTCCGACCGGGACATCGCCGACGCCCACCGCCTCGGCGTACGGGACTTCGCGACCGACAGCGTCGAGGACCTGGCGGCGGTCGCGGCCCAGGCCCCGGGGGCCCGCGTGTTCTGCCGGCTGGCGGCGAGCGGTGACGGGGCGCTGTGGGGACTGAGCAACAAGTTCGGCTGCTCGCCCGCGGACGCGGTACGGATCCTGGAGACGGCCCGGGAGTCGGGCCTGACACCCTCCGGCCTGTCCGTGCACGTCGGCTCCCAGCAGATGACCGCGGACGCCTGGCACAGCGCCGTCGAGTGTCTGGCGGACGTCCTGGCCGTCCTCGGCCGGCGCGGGATCGTCCTCGACCATGTCAACCTCGGCGGCGGTCTGCCGGCCCTGGGATACCTCGACCGGCACGGCCGGCCCCTGGAACCCCCGCTGGACAAGATCTTCGCCGTCGTCCGCGAGGGCATGCGGCACCTCAGGGAGGTCCACGGCGAGCACCTCGCCTTCGTGATGGAGCCGGGGCGCCACCTCGTCGCCGACCACGGAGCCATCCGCGCCCACGTGGCCCGGCTGGCCGAGCGCCGCCGACCGGACGGCGAGCCGCGGCACTGGCTCTACCTGAGCTGCGGCAAGTTCAACGGCCTCTACGAGATGGACGCGCTGCAGTACCCGCTGGTCTTCCCCACCCACCCCGATGACGAGCACCTCCCCGCCGTCGTGGCGGGTCCCACCTGCGACAGCGACGACGCCTACCCGCAGGGACACGCCCTCGTCCACGTGCCGCGGGAGCTGGCGTCCGGCGATCCCGTCTGGGTGCTCGCCAGCGGCGCCTACGCGCTCAGCTACACCACCCAGGGTTTCAACGGCTTCGCCCCGCTCCCGTACACCTGCGTCGGCGGAGGCCGGCCATGAGCGGCGACGGCGTACGCGTACGCCACATCACCGACGCCGACTGGGACGCCATCGTCGCGCTGGAGTCCCGCGCCTATGCCGGACTCGGCCTCTCGGAGGGCCGCGCGGCCCTGCGGTCCAGGGCGGACGCCTCGCCGCAGACCTGCTTCGTCCTGGACATCGGCGCACGGCCGGCCGGGTACCTGCTGGCACTGCCCTATCCGCCCTTCGGATACCCGGACCTGGCACGGGCGGAGGAGCCCGTGGTCCCCTCGCACCCGCCACGCCACCTGCATCTGCACGACATCGTCGTCGCGGAGCAGCTGCGTGGCAGGGGACTGGGGGAGCGTCTCCTGAACCACCTCACCCTGGCCGCCGCCGCACGCGGATTCGAGCGGATCTCGCTGATCGCCGTCGGCCGCAGCGAACCGTTCTGGTCGGCACGCGGGTTCACCGCACACCCCGGGATCTCCCCGGCCGGATACGGCGCGAACGCCGTCTACATGTCCCGTACGACGGCCGAGTCCACGAAGCGAGTTGATGTGCGTGTTCCCTGTCCGTGATCCCTTCCGGCGCAGTCGGCTGGCCATCGCCGCGCTGTTCTGCACCCTCGGTTTCCAGTACGCCACCTGGGCCGCCCGGATCCCCGCCATCAAGGCGGACCTCGGGCTGACCGCGGCGGAGGTCGGGGTCCTGCTGATGGCGGCCGGCATCGGCGCCGTGGCCTCGTTCCCCCTGGTGCCGGCGCTCATGAGACGGCTGGGCTCCGCACGGCTGTCGCTGCTGTCGGCCCTCTGCCTGACCGTGCTGCTGCCGGCCCTCGCCCTCGCCCCGGACTATCCGGTCGCGCTGCTGGTCATGGTGGCCGACGGCGTGTTCGTGGGGTGCCTGAACGTGGCCATGAACGCACAGGGAACGGCCCTGGAGACCCGGTACGCGCGCAACACCATGGCCAGACTGCACGCGACGTTCAGCGCCGGCTCCCTGCTCGCCGCCCTGCTCGCCTCCGGCATGAACGCGGCCACCTCCTCCGTCACGGCGCACTTCGGCGTGGCCGCCGTCGTCCTGGTCCTGCTGGCGGCGGTGGCGCGCCCCGGTCTGCTCCAGGACGAGGCTCCCGCGCCGGAGAAGCCGAGCAGGAGCCGCTCCGGATGGAGCCTGCCGACCCGTGTGACGCTCTGGATGTGCGGCGCCATGGCGTTCGGCACCGTGACCGAGGGCGCCATGAACGACTGGTCCGCCCTCTACCTGAGGGAAGTCGCCAGGTCGACGGCGGAGTTGGCGCCGATGGGCATCGCCGTGTTCTCCGGGATGATGGTGCTGGCCCGCCTCTTCGCCGACGGCTGGCGCAGCCGCTGGGGCGACGGGCGCGTCGTGCTGCTCGGCAGCGCCCTGGCCGCCGCCGGGCTGGCCTTCGCCCTGCTGAGCGGGGGAGTGGTGGCGGCGCTGGCCGGGTTCGCCTGTGTCGGACTGGGCTGTGCGGCGGTGACCCCGTGCGTCTATGTCGCCGCGGCGAAACAGGGTTCGGAGGCCCTGGCACTGGTCGCGGCCATGGGCACGACGGGCCTGCTCGCCGGGCCGCCGGTCATCGGCTTCGTGGCGAGTTCGAGCAGCCTGGTGTGGGGCCTCGCACTCGTCGCGGCGGCGGCCGTCGTGGTCTCCCTGTGCAGTACGCGGATCCAGTGGACACCGGCGAGCGGCTGACCGCCGACCGCTGTCCCCGCCGGTCACGGCTTCCGGGCGGTCACACCGGTCTGCGCCACACCGAGATGTGCTTGGTGGACTCCTGGGTGAACGGGGAGCCGTCCCAGTCGGCCACCCGGCGCTCCAGCGTGAGGCCCGCGATCCTGGCCATCAGGTCCAGCTCCGCGGGCCATGCGTACCGGTGCCGGGAGGCGCCCCGGCGGTAGCGGCCGTCCGCGCCGTCCCGGGTGAGGTGGTGCGAGACGAGCATCTGCTCGGCCAGGTCGAAGGTGTCGAAGCCGAGGTGCCCCGCGGAGACGTCGAACGGCACCGCGACCTGACCGGGCGGCAGCAGCCGCAGCGGCGGCACCCCCAGCTCGATCACGAACCGGCCGCCGGGCCGCAGATGCCGGGCCGCGTTGCGGAAGCACTCGACCTGCTCGTCCTGGGTGAGCAGGTTCGAGATCGTGTTGTAGACGAGATAGACCAGCGCGAACTCACCGGGCACGGCGGCCGTCGCCATGTCCCCGATCACGACCGGCAGGGTCTCCTCGTCGGTCTTGCGGCGCAGCACCGCCACCATGTGCTCGGAGAACTCGATGCCCGCCACCGGCACCCCGCGCCCCCGGAGCGGGACACCGACCCGTCCCGTGCCGACGGCGAACTCCAACGCCCGGCCGTCTCCGGCGAGTTCGGCGAGGAAATCGACGGTCGGACCGAGCACGGCGGCCGAGGACATCTCGTTCTCCTCGCCGTCGTAGCGCTCCGCCTCGGCCTGGCTCCACAGTTCACTGGTCGTCACGATCGGTCACTGTGCCGTGCGGGCGAAGGCGCTGTCCACGGGATTTCCCGGCCGCCGGCCCACGGCCGTGCCGGGCCTGGCCGGGCGACGGAACCAGCCCGAGCCGCTGGGCGTGCAGCACCGTGCCGAGGCGGTCGCGGGTGCCGAGCTTGCGGTAGATGTTCTCGACGTGCTTGTGCACCGTACGCGCCGAGATGCCCAGCCGGCGGCCGATCGCGTCGGCGGTCAGGGCGTCGGTGAGCAGCAGGAGGACGGTGAGTTCCCGGGGCGTCAGCGCGCTGTCCGCCGCTCGCTCCTCCGGCTCCCCGGCCGACCGGCGCCACTGCCGGAGGAGTTGGCGCTGTTGCTCGACGGCGGCCAGCAGCGGTTGCGCGCGCTCGGCGATCCGTACCTGGTCGTCGGTGAAGTCCGTGCCGGAGCGGTAGACCAGACAGCCCGTGATCGGCGCGACGGTACCGGGCAGCGGAAGCGCCAGCACGTGGTTCAGGTCAAGGGTGCCGCCGAGCACCCGCGCGGTCGCGCTCACCGGCCAGGCGCGGCCCGCGAGCCGACGGGCCGTGACAGGGGCGCGGCCCGGTCCCCTCGCGTAGTGGTGGGCGAACGGGTAGCCCGAGCGCAGCACTCCCAGCGCCTCGTCGTCGAGCCGGCCCAGCGCGGTGGCGGCGGCGGGCGACAGGCCGAGCGTGCCCTTGTCCTCGCTCCAGTCGTCCAGCTTGTAGATCAGCGTCTCCCCGCCGCACAGGCCGGTCACGGCGTCCGCGAGCAGCGGCCAGAGCCGTTCGGGCTCGCGCTCGTTGAGCACGGCCACGGCCAGTGCGGTGAGGCGTTCGTAGGCCCTGTCCAGCCCCTGCGACACGTCTTCCTCTCCGCTCGTGCAGCTACGCAGTTGTACGCATACCCATGCGACGGCCCGGTGTCGCATGCTTCAACCTGGCACCGACACCGGACGGGACGACTCCGGTCACGCGGGCCGCCGGCACGGGGGAGCGGCGGCCCGCATCCGGTTGCGGTGCCAGGTCAGCCACCCCAGGCGGCGGCGCACAGCACCCGGTCGACCTCGTCCGTGTAGCGTGCCGCGGCCAGCCAGGCCCGCGCGAAGCGGCGGGTGTCCGCCGGAAGGAGCCGGCCGAAGGCGTCCCGCGAACGTTCCGCCGCCGCGGCGAGCAACTCGTCGAGGATATCGCCGGCCGTGCCCAGACCGTGCCGGTGCAGACGGTGCGCGTCGGCCGCGGAGTCACCGGGGAAGGCGAGCACCCGCCGTCCGCCCGAAGCCGCCTGCTCGACCCGGCGGCGCAGCAGGTGCAGGGGCGCCTCGGGCCCGGCATCACAGGCAGCCGCGGGCGCGGCGGCCGACGCGGGCGCCGGAGCCGGCAGGTCCGCGTGCTGGAGCCGGTCCAGCCCCAGGTCGACACGGGTCCCGACGCCGCTGGGATGCTCGGTCGCGAGGAGCTGGGCGCGGGCGTGCGGGGCCACGGCGAGGCGCGCGATCACGCGCAGTCGGCCGCCCCGGGCGCGGGCCAGCAGCCGCAGGTTGTCGCGGTGCGGGAGCGCCGGATGGTCGTGCGCCGCCGTCAGCCGCAACGGCACACCGCCGCAGTCGGCCAGCAGACAGTCACCCGCCGCCTCGCGCACCGCGCCGACCGGCGTCACCTCCAGGAACAGCAGATCGCGGCCGCCGCCCAGGGCCCGTCCGACCTGCTCGGCCACGGGCACCGCCCACAGCCGGTCCAGCGGCTCGGCCCGCCAGTCCGCACCGGACGCGCGCACCGCCCGCACCCCCGCGCCCGCACCCAGCCGGCCGGTCGGCGACACCGTCGCCCCGGACACCGCGAGACCCGCCCGCGCCAACTCCCGGTGCGTCAGCGCCGTGTCCCCGACGCGTACGGCACGGTCGGCGGCGCCCACCGCCCGGCCCGCGCCGCCCGGCGCCACGTCCGAGACCGTGTACAGGCGGCCCTCGGCGTCGGCGGTCCACGTGACCGCCCCCGCATAGCCGCTCGCGGTGAGCACCGGCTCCGAGAACAGGCCGTACAGCCGCAGCGAACCGTCCGGGGTGTACGGCTGCCGCAGCGTGCCGCGCAGTTCGGCCAGTTCGGCACCCGTGGCGAAGGGAACGCGGTGAGCCACGAACAGGGTCTCCGACACGGCGGTGACAAGCGCGGTGAGCCGGAACGCCGGGTCCGCCGCACGGGCCGCGCGCAGCGCGGTGACCACGGAGACCGCCGCCGCGGCCGCCCGGGGCAGACCGGCGAGGCGCGCGGCGTGCGCGGCCCGCAGCAGTTCCGCCTGGAGCACGGCACCGGAACCGTCCGTACCGGCGTCGAGCACGGCGGCCACGGCGCCGAAGACGGCGTGCGTGGCATCGAGTTGCGAGGGGGACGCGGACTCTTCGACGGCGGCTGCTCCGCCCTCCGCGCCCTCCCCAGCCCCGGCGTCCTCCTCGGTCCCCGCGCCTCCCGTGCTCTCGGCGGGCGCCGTCATGTCGGCCACCGGTGCCGCCGAAGCGGCCGCCGCGCGGTGCAGGCAGTCCGGGGCGAGCAGACAGCCGCACCGGATGGCCGCTGCGTCGGCCACGACACCTCCGGGAGCGTCCAGTTCGAGCGTGGAGCCCTCGTCGTCGACGGTGATGCGCACGGTGTCGCCGTCCCGGACCACCGGCCGGTCCGCCAGCTTGGCGATGCCCGCGTCGAGCCGTTTGCGCAACCGGGGCGAGAGGGCCGCGACCAGCTCGGCGGTCACGGCCGGGGCGACGGCGGGCAGGTCCCGTTCCGCGCTCATGCGATCTTCTCCCCTACCCAGCGGGCGAGTTCGAGCGGACTCAGGGCGGCGACCGGCATCCCGGCGGCGACCAGCTGTCCCGCGATTCCGGTGGAGTAGCGCGGCCGCCCCGAGTCGTCGAGACTCGCGCAGCCCAGGACCTGACAGCCCGCCCCGACCAGCGCCCTGACCTCGGCGAGGAGTCCGCCGACCGGATAGCCCTCCTCGAAGTCGCTGACCACGACCACGAGCGTGCGGGACGGCACGGTCACCAGTTCGCGGGCATGCCGCAGCCCGGCCGCGATATGGGTGCCGCCGCCGACGCTCACCTCCAGCAGCAGCGACAACGGGTCGTCGACGTGCCCGGTGAGGTCGATGACCTCGGTGGAGAACGCCAGGAAGTGCGTCGACAGGGTCGGCACCCCGGCCAGCACCGAGGCGGTGAGCGCCGCCCAGACCGTCGACGCCTCCATGGACCCGGACACGTCCGTGACCAGGATCAGCCGCCAGTCGGCGGCGCGCCGGGCCCGGGTCCGGAAGACCGGACGCTCCGGGATCACCTGGACCGTGCCGTCGGCCGCCCTGCGCGCGGTGGCCAGGTTGGCCCGCAGCGTGCGCGGCAGGTCCAGACCGCCGCCCGGCCGTCGACTGGGCCGTGGCAGGGCGGTGCCGTGCAGGGCGGGGCGCAGCCGGGTCGCCAGCTCCCGGGTCAGCGCGTCCACCAGCCGCCGTACCAGCGGGCGCAGCGCGGCCAGCCGGGCCTCGGGCAGCCCGCCCGCGTGCCGCAGCACCGACCGCAGCAGGTCCACGGAGGGCCGCACGCTGTCCGGATCCAGCTCGGCCAGCACGTCCGGCCGACCCGTCGCGGCGGCCGCCGCCAGCACCTCCTCCCGGATGCCCGGCCCGAACAGCGCCGCCAGCTCCTGCGACCACTCCCGCACCCCGGGATACGACGCCTCACGCCCGCCGCCCCCGCCGCCGAGGTCGCCCCGGCTGCCCTCGCCGCGGCCGCGGCCGTACAGCTCGTCCAGCGCGGTGGCCAAGGCGCCCGCCGACTTGGGGAGTTGCTCGGCGCGGCGGCCGAGCAGCAGACGCCAGCGGTCGGCGGGGGCCAGCCGGTGGTCCGCCACGGCCACCGCGGCGCCGGCCGGCTCGGGCGCCACGCGCGGACGTGGCGGGGGCAACAGGCCGAGCGTGCGCAGGGTTTCGCGCGCGGTGAGGTCCGCGCGGGTCCAGGCGGCCAGCGCGGCCGGGTCGATCGGGCCGGTGTCGGCCACCCGGTCGACGCCGAGCCGCTCCTCGACCCCGGTCAGCAGCCGCTCGCGGTCGGCCGGGCTCAGCGTGTCGAAACCGCCGCGCAGGGCCGGCAGCCGGTCGAGGAAGTCCCGGTCGGACAGCCCCGACACCCGCTCGGCCAGCGGCTCCAACGCCGGTGCGGCCGCCTCCAGCAGCCGTCCCGCGGCGGTCAGCAGTCCCGTCAGCCGGGCGGTGAGCGCGGACCGAGACGCGGCGTCGACCGCCCCGTCCACCCAGGAGGCGACCCGGCCGCCGAACGCCTCCGGTTCCTCCTGGCCGAGCAGCACCCGAACGGCTCCGGCGGCGCCCCGCATCAACGGGGAGCCGTCGGCGGCCAGCCGGGCCAGCGCGTCGGTGAGCCGGATACCGCCCGACAGGTCGGCGCGGTGCGCGAGTTCGAGCAGGGCGCGGGCGTCGGCCGGGTCCTGCGAACCGGTCAGGCCGTCCACCTGCCGCACCGCGGCCGCGGTCAGCAGCTCGGCCACCGCGACGGCTCTGGCCGTAAGGTCCTCGGTCACGTCGAGACCGGCGATGTGTCCGGTGCGCAGCCGGTCCAGCAGGGCCAGCCCGGTGAGGAGTTCGGGAAGCGTGCCGGCGTCCGGGAGCACCTTGGAGGTGTCGTCCAGCCGCTCCGCCACGAGGCCGGGCAGACCGCAGTGCGCCGCCTGCTCCAGGCCGACGAGCACCTGCGCCGCCGTCGGGCCACCGGCGTCCCGCTCCGTGCGGCCCCGCTCGCGCAGCAGGCCCTCGGCCGCCTGGGCGAGGGTGACCCCACGGACCCCGGCCGCCGTCAGCATCGCGGCGGTCGCCGGGGTCCAGCGCACCTCCCAGCGCGAGGTGAGAGCGTCCGCACCGCCCGTGCCGGTCACCGACCTGGACTCGGCGTACGGCACGGAGCACAGCGTCAGGCGGCGCAACAGCAGTTCGCGGCGCCGGTCGAGATCCGAGCGGAGGGGGTCGAGCCGCAGGTCCCGGGCGGCGCCGGGGCCGCTGTCCGCGGGGCCGGGCAGGCCGAGTCCGGTGAGCTCGGCCTCCACGGCGGGGGCGAGGCCGCTGCGGGGCGCCGTCGGAGCGGGACGGCCGACGCGGGTGCCGACCAGGACGTTCTCCATCGCCCGCGCCACCGCCCGCCCCCGGCCGTAGGGCTCGCCCTGGGCCAGCACGGTCTGCGTCGCCTCGACCAGCTCGCCGCGGCCTGCGGCGGGGAGGCCGCGAAGGCGGGCGAGGTCTCCGGCGAGGCGGGTGATCTCGCGGGCGTCGGCGGGGCCCGATGGATGGCCGAGACCGCGGAGTTCGGCGCAGATGCGGACAGCCGCGCTGGTCAACGCCTGTTCCAGAGCAACGGGATCTCCCGCCGCGTTCAGGACCATGTGCTGCCACTCGGGGTCGCGGATGCCGGCCGGGTAGCCGGAGCGCTCGTCCAGGAGGGCGTAGGTGTAGGGGACGAGGGAGGTCGTCCACTCGGGTGCGAGTGAGTGGGGGCTCGGCGCGCAGTTCCCCGCGCTCCCGAAGGGGCGCACCAGTGCCGGAGTGTGGAAGGCGCCGACGACTGCGGCTGCTCGCTCACCGTTCTTCGTGGCCTCGGCCAGCCGGGACCGCATCCACTCCTCCCGGCGCAGATCCACCTCCGGCACGGCCGACTCCTCCCGCAGCGCCCACCCCGTCAGCAGCGCGGCCCGCCGCAGCGCCTCGGGTGTCGAGCCGGGCGCGGCGGCCTCGACCAGCCGGTCCCAGAGGTCGTCGCCCGGCCGCCCGGTGAGCCGGGCACGCAGGGCGCCCGACAGCCGACCGGGCCCCTGCGCAGCACGCTCCTCTTCCCGCCGGCCCCGATCCGCCAGCGGCAGATCGCAGGCCACGACCGGTACCCCGCGCCGCGCGGCCCACCGCACCGCCGCCAGTTCCGGGGAGAAGTCGGCGAACGGATAGAACGCCGGGCCGCCGCCGTCGGCCGGTGCCGCCGCGAGGGCCACCGGAGCCCGGGTCTCCTCGTGGGCGAGCCAGGGCAGCCACTCCTGCAACTCCGCGGGGAGTTCGACGAGCAGCACGTCCGGCCCGGCCGCGTCCAGCAGCGCGGGTACGGCGGCGGCCAGGGAGGGCGCGTGGTGCCGTACGCCGATCAGGTACGGCCCCGCCGGGTCGGTGAGGGTGGCGAGGGCCGCCTCGGGGGAGTCGGACACCGGTCACGCCTCCAGGACCGTGCGCAGGTCCCACAGCGTGCGCCAGGTCGCCGAGCCCTGCTCCGCGCGCCGCCGTACCGGGCCGTCCCAGTAGCCGCGCAGCCGGGCCGAGTCGGCGGGATCGTCCTTGCGTACGACGCCGAGCAGGTGGCCCGGGAGCAGGCCGAGGACATCGCGGTCCCCGGGGAAGTAGGCCGCGGCCAGGGCCAGCGCGCCCGCCACCGCCACCGCCTCCGCCGTGCTCATCACCGTGGACGGGCGCTCCACCTCCCAGCCCTCCGCCGACCGCCCCTCGCGCAGGTCACGGAACGCGGTGACCAGGGCTTCCAGGACCGCGTCGTCGACCTGGAAGGGCGCCCCGGCCCGCTCCACCGACGCCCGCGCCTGGCCGCGTACCAGCGCTGTCTCGGCGTCGAGGTCCGGAATCGGGCCCACGGTCTCGAAGTTGAAACGCCGCTTGAGCGCGGCGGACATCTCCGAGACGCCCTTGTCCCGCAGGTTGGCCGTGGCGATGAGGGTGAAGCCGGGTGCCGCGTGCGCCAACGCGTCGTCGGTGCCCGCCAGTTCGGGTACCGCGATGCGACGCTCGGACAGCAGCGAGACCAGGGAGTCCTGTACCTCGGGCAGACAGCGGGTGACCTCCTCCACGCGGGCGACGGCACCCCGGGACATCGCGGTCAGGACCGGGGAGGGCACCAGCGCCTGGCGGCTCGGGCCCTGGGCGAGCAACAGGGCGTAGTTCCAGCCGTACTTGAGCTGGTCCTCGGTGGTGCCCGCGGTGCCCTGCACGACCAGGCCGCTGGTGCCGCACACCGCGGCCGACAGCAGCTCGGACAGCATCGACTTGGCGGTGCCGGGCTCGCCGACCAGCAGCAGCCCCCGCTCACCGGCGAGGGTCACCACACACCGCTCGACGAGGGCCCGGTCGCCGACGAACTTGTCTTCCACGAGGAGCCGGCGGGGCACCCCCTGGGGCGCCTCGGCGTCGTCGGGCAGCCGCAGCGCCTGGCCGCCGCTGCCCATGACGAAGGTGACGACGGCCCGGGGCGTGAGCCGCCAGGCGGGCGGGCGCGGACCGGTGTCGTACGCGGCGAGGAAGGCCAGCTCGGTGGCGAACCGGTCCTCGGGCGGGACGATCTGACGGAGGGGCGCGGTGCTGGCGGTCATCGGTGGTCGTCCTTAACGGCGGTACGGGCGGCGGTGCGAGTCGCGGTGGCGGTGGCGGTCGCGGTACGGATCGTGGTCATCGACGGCGGCCGCCGCGGGTCGCCCGCGTGGTCAGCTGCTCGTACGCGGGAGCGTCACCGGCGCGTACCCGCTCCCAGGCGCGGGCGAACAGCTCCGGCACCGGGACCAGCGGGAGGGTCCGGTTGCCGTCGGAGACCGGGTAGAGGGCTTCCTTCCAGGTCTCCAGCGGCAGGGCCGGAGCCCTGAAGTCGCGCCAGCCGCCGGGCAGGAAGAGGGTGCGGCCGGCGCGCGGCCGCTTCGCCTCGACGACCAGAGCGGTCGCCGCCAGTTCGGCACGCGCCTTCTTCGTCCGGGCGGGCTTCCAGCCGGTCCAGCGCGCGCAGTTGCGGTCGGTCGGGTCGGGCAGCGCCAGCAGCTGGAGGTAGAGCGCCGCCGCGTCCTGGCCGAGACCGTGCGCCTCGGCGACCTCCGCGACCAGCGCGGGCACGCTGACCGCGGGGTCCTGGGCGTACCCTGCCGGACCCTCGGCCGCGAGCGCACGGGCGAGGTCGTCGCCGAACAGCGCCCGCACGTCACGCAACCAGCGCGCACGCCCCTCGCCGACCAGACCCTCCAGCAACCCGAAGACGGGATCGTCGGCTCCGCTCAGCGCTCCCGGCCGGAGCAGCACATGCTCCATGTCCGCGTACCAGGGGCGCAGCACCAGCGCGTCACCGGCCCGGGTCAGCCCGTGCGCGTCGGCACCGCCGGTCTCGGGCAGGCCGAAGACCTTGCGCAGCCGCACACAGGTCGGGTCGTTCTTCTCGGTCCAGTCCAGGTTGAGGTCGAGCAGCAGCTCGGGGTCGGCCAGCCGGCGGCGCAGTGCGCCGAGCCCGTCCGCCAGGCCGGCCCGCAGCGGATGCCCGTACGGCAGCACGTACGCCAGCGCGGCCAGGCTGCCCACGGCCCCGGACAGCGTGTACGAACTGGGCACCGCCGACGGGTCGACGGGTGCGAAGTCGCCGTCCTTGTCGGGCCGGAACGCCGTGGTGCGGGCGAGCCAGGGTGTCCGCGCGGGGTTGAGCACGGCCTCGGCGTGCCCGACGCCCATGCCCGCGAGATCCGTGCTGAGCTCCTCCGGCAGACGCACCAGGCTGCCGAGGCGCTCGGCCCACAGCCGGCCCGCGGCCGCCGTGTCGGGGCCGGTCGTCCACAGCTCGGCGGGGTCGTCGGGCAGCAGTGCGCCGAGGAGCACCCGCTGCTCGTCCCGGCCCAGCGCGTCCAACAACTGCGCGCCGAAGGTCCGCTGACGGGGCTTGAGACCGACGACGGCGAGCCCCTCGGCGGTCGGGGAGTGCGGGTGGCCGGCCAGCAGCACCGTGGCCTGGAGGGGGCCGAGCGCGCCGTTCGTCGCGGCCGCCAGGGTCGCCGGGGCCTCGGGTCGCCAGGGCGCGGCGCCCTTCTCCCGGATCAGCCGGGTCAGTCCGGCCAGCCGGTCCGCCGGGATCCCGGCGGTGTACCGGGTCTCCCTGACCAGCGTGAAGTGCCCGACGGCACCGAACGCGCCGGTCGGGTCGTGGTCCAGCGCCAGCCACTCGACCGAGTCCCGTCGGGCGTCGACGCTCTGGCAGCCGAGCACCACCACCGTACGGCCGTCCCGGCGCAGCACCTGCCCCACCCGCTGCTGCTTGTCGTGCGGCTCGCTCAGCACGACCGTGCGCAGCGTCCCCCCGAGCCCGAGGAGCGGCCCCTCGGTGAGCGCCTCGAACAGCAGGAGCAGCGGCTCGCGCTGCACCTCGGTGAGGGCCGGCGAGGCGGCGCGGTAGGCGAGCGGCCGCAGGGCGCCCAGGACGGGCGTCCATTCCGCGCCGATGCCGGGGACGGTGTGCTCCTCGCTCAGCCAGCCGTCGCCGACGGCGAGCCCCTCGCGCTCCGGCAGCGGCTTGCCGTCGGCGGGCCGGCCCGACAGCACGTGGTTCACCGCGCGGATCTGGCGCAGCGCCGCCCAGCCGCCGTGCCACGCGTTCTGCAGGGTCACGACTCCCCTCGTGGCCTCGTCCAGCGTCCGGTCCCCGCCGTGGAGCGGGGAGTAGTCGGCGAACATCCCCTCGGTCCGCTGCCGGGGCCGCGGCCGCTCCTGCACGGGCCTGGCCAGGGTCGCGGCCACCTCGGCGAACCGCAGCGCCGCACGGACGAGGGCGGCGACACCGGTCAGCAGCCGCCGGTCGGTCAGATCGGGCAGCGCCCGCGCCACCGCCGTCACGGTGATCGCGTCGGCGGTCGGCACCGCGGCCCTGGCCCTGTCGTCCTTCCCGGCCTCGGCGAGCGCCTGCTGCCGCTCGCCCAGTGCCGTCGCCGCCGCCCGCATCAGCTCACCGGCCGACGCGTCGGTCAGGGCGCGCAGCACGGCCGACCCGCGCTCGTCGCGGGGGCGCAGCGCGTGCCAGAACGCGACCGGCGGCACCAGCCGGGTCCCGGCCGCGTACGCCCCGCCCGACTCGCCGAAGGACACCCGCCCGAGCTCGGTGCCGTCGTCCGCGTGCAGGGCGACGCTCTGGTACGTCTGCGCGGCGATCGGCGCGGCCCCGCCCGGCAGCCGCAGGGCGCCCAGCGGCACCCCCGGCACCCGGCCGCCCGGGGCCGCCCGCAGGGTCGCCGTCCGCCCGTCGGGGGTACCGGCGGTGGTCCGTGCCTCCGCGCCCTGGCCCTCCGTGCGCACCCACCGCCCGAGAACCGTGCCGTCGGTGCCGAACGGGCTGTGCTCAAGCCCGGGTTGCAGCGGCAGCACCTCGCAGGAACCGTGCAGCAGCGAGGCGTCCTCGCGGACGGCCGACGCCAGCAGCGCGGGCAGCGAGGCACGCCCGTGCTCGCCGGTCGCCGGGTCGTACTCCAGCCACAGCGACTGCCGTCCCTGCCTGCCCTGCCGCCAGTACGTGGTGCCGTCGCCGATCACCGGGCGGCTCGGCGGCAGCACCGTGTCCCCGGCGTGCAGGGTGCGGCCACCCGTGGCCCGGCCGCCGCCGGGCAGCGGGATCGACGCGTTCGCCGCGTCCATACCGGACCACCAGCCGGGGAACTGCTCACCGCCGAGCGTCACCACCTCGGACGGGCGGTTCGACCAGTAACCGTGCTGCTTCGAGCCGTCCCGCCACGTCACCAGCAACTCGCCGTCCACGTACCGGAACCGGGGGCGCTGCCAGCGGTCCAGGTCCGTGGGCAGCCGCAGGTCGTGGCTGAGCAGGATCCCCTCGGGGCCCACGACGACAGCCTTGTGACCCCGTGCCAGCACCAGCGCGGGCCAGGCCTCGGTCACCGACAGCGAGTTGTCCCGGTCCTTGCGCACCTCGCCGTCCAGCAGCGCCAGCGCCTCCTCCAGCGCGGACCAGCCCAGTTCGTCCAGGATCCCGGCGCGCAGCGTACGGCCGAGGACCGGCACGATGTCGTACTCCGTGAGCCCGCGGACGGCCTGCGGGCTCTCCTGGACCACCGCGCGGAAGGGGCGCAGCCGTTCCAGCTTCGTGTCGACACCGGGCAGCCCGGCGCAGGCGGCGAACTCGGCGGTCGCCTCCTGAAGCCACTCGCGCAGGACGTCCCCGAGCACCGGATGCGCGGCCACCTTGGGCAGCTCCGCCGGTCCCTGTCCCCGCCCGAGCCCCTCGACGGCCTCGGACAGCAGCGCCCGGTAACGGGGTTCGGCGGCGAGCGCCTTCAGGTCCCGCTCCCCGGGCTGCTCGTCGCGCAGCCAGACGGCGAGCGGCAGGTGCACCTGCGTGTCCGCGTCGGGGACGGCCAGCGCGATGCCCTCCGCCACGCACAGGTCCAGCAGATCGAGGTCAGCCCCCGGTTGCCAGCGCCCCGTGAAGAGATCGACGGGCCGCCCGGCCGCACGCAGCCGGGGCGCCATCCGCTCGGCCAGCGCCAGCGTCGCGGGGGAGCGGCGCGAGTACGCCGCCCCGTGCTTGCGGTGCTGGGCCCAACGGCCGAGCCAGTCCGCCGCGTCGGCCTCCCCGCCGTCCTCGGTGAGCAGCAGGTCCGACCCGCATTCGGCCAGCAGCGCCAGCCAGAACTCGTCGTCCGCCACCTCGCGGCCCAGGCCCGCCGGCATGATCTCCAGCAGCCGTGCCCGGGTCTGTGGCCGCCGCTCGGCGAGGACCGGCAGCAGGCTCCGGTAGGCGTTCCAGAAGGAGGCGGGTGCCCGAACCGCGGCCGGGGACGCGAGCAGGTCGGCGACCAGGGCGCACTCCTCGGTGACCCGGTCGAGCCCCGCCGCCCTGATCAGCCCGCGCGCGTCCTGCGGCAGCGAGGCGTACGGCGGCATGCCGGCCGCGCAGCGCTCCACCGTCAGCTGCCGGAACTGCGCCCAGGCGGTGACCGGTTCGAGCCGCCGCGCGAGATCCTTCACGTACTCCTTCAGCGCCTTGACGGTGAGCGCCCCGGCGAAGGCGAACTCCAGGAACACCGCCCGCTGCCGCTCCTCGTCGACGGCCAGCGCGTGCACCCGCTCGGCCTCGCGGGCCTTGCCGAAGAAGGCGCCCGCGTAGGTCGTGTTCTCGTGCTGGAGGAAGACCCGCGCGGCCTGCTCGTAGAAGGTCGGCAGGAAGTGCGGGACCGCGCGGCCGAGCCGCTCGCCGAGCGCCTCGAAGCCCTCCTTCGCGTTGCCCGGCTTGGACTTGGCCTGCCGGGCCAGCCGCTCGACGTCCTTGACCAGGGCGAGGGCGTGATGGCCGTTGGCCGGGTCGTGCACCAGCGCCCAGGCCGGGAAGCCCAGGGTCTCCCGGCGCACCTGACCGACCTCGGGCGCCTCCGGTTCCCGGGCCAGCCCCAGGAACTCGAGAGCCAGGTCCTCGGCCTCGCCGAGGGTGCCCGGCACCAGGCGGACCACCGTCCGCCCGTCCAGGGCGGCGTGCGTGTACGTGCGTGCGGTCAGGACGTCGGCGTCCTCCCGCGCGGTCGTGCCCGAGGGCAGGATCGCGCCGGCGTCGAGCAGCGCGGCCGTGGTGTCGTCGTACGTGGTCATGCCGCCCGCTCCTCGTCCTCGATGTCCCGTCCCGCGTACAGCGCCGCCGCCATCCGCATCCCCTCCGACCAGGCGACCGGGCCGACCGCACCCAGCCGCAGCGTCCGGCCCGCCGGATCGGTCCACGCCAGCGGGCCGGTCTCGGTCTCGAAGTAGCTGTCGTAGTCGCCGATCCAGACCCGGGCCTCGACCCCGCGGCCCTCCTCCAGCACCGAGCACACCGCGTATCCGCCGCGCACGCGGTACCCCAGCTGCGTGGCCCTGCCGTGCAGGAACCGCAGCTCCTTGAAGACCCCGCCCGCGTACTCCTCGATCTGGGTGGCCTCCGCGTCCAGCGCGGACGGGCGGTACCAGACCTCCCGGAAGAGCTGCTGTGCCTTCTGCTCGACACCGAGCTCCACGGCGAACTCGCGCAGCTCCTCAAGGTCTTCGAGGAGCACCGGGTGCGGCAGCCGGACCAGTTCGGGGGCGATGCGCACGGTGTCGCCGTCGAGGTCGACCAGGCCGAGCCCGCGCCCGGTGTCGGCGTCCCGCAGGAACCCGGCGACCTCGCCGTCGGCGCCGGTGACCACCAGGTCGCGCAGCGCCGCCTGCCAGGCGGGATCCGGCCAGACCCGGGTCAGCACGGCGAGCGGCACCGGAAGGGACCGGGTCATCCACCGCTCCACATCGGCCAGGCACTGCCGTTCGTGCCGCTCCAGCCACTCGGTGAGCTGCCGCAGCCCCAGGACCGCGGGATCGTCCGCCAACTTCGCGGGCACGGACTTCAGCCGTCGGCCGGCCGCGTTGCGGCAGACCACCTTCCCGTCGTCCAGGGCCACCTCGTAGTCCCCGGCCGTCACCCACCCCATGCGTGCCTCCCCGCACCGCAGTGATCAAGTGATGGCGACTGTAGGGGAGCCCACTGACAACGCCTCCCGCGGTAGCCGCCCGGCCGGGGAAACCGCAGCTCAGCGAGGGAACGCGGTGCCGATGGGGGATCGGGGCGAGGCGGCGGCGGAGGCGACCGGCGAAGGGGTTTCAGGGCGGAGGGAGCCGAAACGGCCCGCGGGAGCCGGGAGCCGGGAGCCGGGATACGGGACTGGGAGCTGGGGTGCGGGGTGCGGGGTGAGGGATGAGAGGTGGGAGGTGAGGGATGAGCGGTGGGATAGGCGGTGGGGGCGTGGTGGACCGGCGCGGAGGCGCGGGTGGGGACGGCGGCGGCCCCGGGGGCAGGCGGAGGTGCCTGGGCCGGGGCCGTGGGAAAGTCGCGTGGGTGCGGGCTCAGCCCTGCCCCGACTCCTTCTCCCGCTTCAGGTTCTTCAGCCGCACGGTCTCCTTGCGGACCTCGGCCTGCGTGGTGCGCTCCTTCTCCAGCCACTCGGGCAGCTCGCGCTTGAGCTCCTCGATCTGCTCGGTGGTGAGCGGCTCCGTCACACCGCCGCGTGCCAGCCCCGCGATGGACACGCCGAGCTTGGCCGCGACCACCGGACGCGGGTGCGGGCCCTTGGCCTGCAGCTCGCGCAGCCACTCGGGCGGATTCGCCTGGAGCTCGTTCAGCTCGGCGCGCGAGACGACACCCTCCTGGAAGGCGGCGGGTGTGGCGGGCAGGTACACGCCCAGCTTCTTCGCCGCGGTGGCGGGCTTCATCGACTGGGCGGTCTGGTGCGAACTCATGAGGTCAAGGGTATCGGCCGGGTGTGCAAGCCCTGACCACGGCCCGATAACCTGGGCTGGTGACAGGCTCGGAGGAAACACCGTCGTTCCGGCTCGCGTACGTCCCCGGCGTGACGCCCGCCAAATGGGTTCGGATCTGGCACGAGCGCCTGCCGGACATCCCGCTCGCCCTCCACCAGGTCCCCGCCGCCGAGGTGGCCGGTCTGCTGCGCGCGGGTGACGTGGACGCCGGCCTGGTACGGCTCCCGGTGGACCGTACGTTCTTCAGCGCGATCCCCCTCTACACCGAGACCACGGTGGTCGTCGTGCCCAAGGACCACGTGATCACGGCGGCCGAGGAGGTCACCGTCGCCGACCTCGGCGACGAGGTCATCTTCCACCCCCTCGACGACGTCTTCGACTGGGACGCCCCGCCCGGCGAGCCCGCCTTCGAGCGTCCCGCGACCACCGAGGACGCCGTCGAGCTGGTCGCCGCCGGGGTGGGCCTGCTGGTCGTCCCGCAGTCGCTGGCCCGTCTGTACCACCGGCGGGACCTCACCTACCGGCCGCTCACCGACGGCCCCGAGTCGATCGTCGCCCTGTCCTGGCCGGAGGAGGCCACCACGGACATGGTCGACGACTTCATCGGCATCGTCCGCGGCCGCACGGTCAACAGCACCCGCGGCCGGCAGGCCGCGGAGTCCTCGAAGCCGTCCAGGACCGCACCGGCCTCGCCGGAGAAGGCCGGGCGGGCGCAGAAGCCGGGCGCCGCGGCCAAGGCGACGCCGGCCGCCCGCGCCGCACGCGCGCGTGCGGCCGGCGCGAAGTCCGCCAAGTCCGGCAAGCCCGCGAAACGCGGCAAGCCCCGCCGTCGCTCGTAGGCCGCGGCCGCGCGAGCCCCCGCCTGCCTCACGGCCGCTCCCGATCTGCTCCCGCGCGCCCCGATCGCCTTGCGCGATCCCGGGCCCGCGCGATGTCACGATGCCAGCGGACATCCCGGACATCCACCGCTGGAGGCGCCCGTGAGCCCGGAAGCAGCCCCGGACGAAGCCGTAGACCCCTGTGCCTCGTCCGCTTTCCTCGTCAACGAATCGCTCGGCTACCTCTTCCCGGCCGCCCTGCGCGCCGCCGCGGTCGTCGGTGTGGCCGACCACCTGGCCCACGGTCCGCGCAGCCCGGCCGAACTGGCCGAGGCCACCGGCACCGACCCGCGGAACCTCTACCGGGTGCTCCGGCTGCTCGCGACCCGCGGCGTCTTCGAGGAGGACGCCGGCGGCCGCTTCCGGCTCACCGCGGCCGGTGACGCGCTGCGCACCGACGCACCCTGCTCGGCCCGCTCGGCCGTACTGATGAACACCGACCGCAGCATGTGGCTGCCCACCGCCGACCTGAGCCGCTGTGTGAGCGAGGGGACCTCCGCCTTCGAGCACCTCTTCGGGCTGCCGTTCTTCGACTACTTCGGGCAGGACGAGGACACCGCCGACGTCTTCCACTGCGGCATGGCCGCGATGTCCGACGCCGAGAACGGACCCATCGCGGCCGCCTGCGACCTCCCGCCCACCGGGACGGTCGTCGACGTCGGCGGCGGCCACGGCGGCCTGCTGCTGGCGGTCCTCGACCGCCACCCCGGTCTGCACGGCGTCCTGTACGACCAGCCGCACGTGCTGGCCGGACACCGGCTCGACACCCCCGGGACCGCCGGACGCTGGGCCACCGAGACCGGCGACTTCTTCGCAGCCGTACCCAAGGGCGACGTCCTGATGCTCAAGCGGATCATGCACGACTGGGAGGACGAGCAGTGCGTGACCCTCCTGGACCGCTGCCGTGCCGCGCTGGCGCCGGGCGGACGGATCCTGGTCGTCGACGCGGTGATCCCGCCGGGCAACGCACCGCACCAGGCCAAGGCGCTCGACCTGCTGTTGATGGCGTGTCTGGTGGGCCGGGAGCGCACCGAGGCGGAGTTCGCCACGCTGTTCGAGTCCGCCGGTCTGAAGCTGGCCCGGGTCGTGCCGACGCCGACCGTGCTCTCGGTGGTGGAGGCGGTGGCCGCCTAGGACGGCCCGCCGCTCAGTCCTCGGGTGCCGCCGGCGCCTTCGCGCGCTCGCCCAGATCGGCCACTGCCAGGCCCAGCGCCACCAGGATGAACCCGACAGAGGTGAGCAGGCCCAGCTGGAGCGCCTCGGTGGCCGGGCCACGGTGCGCGAGCTGGGCGAAGTACACCGAGCCCACCACCGCGATACCGGCCGCCGAGCCGACGCGCTGGCCGGTCTGGAGCACTCCGCCGGCCGCACCGGCACGCTTCACCGGGACCAGGGTGAGGGTGAGCGTGGTGTTGGGAGAGACGGTGATACCGGAGCCGATGCCTCCGATGATCATCGGTACCGCCGCGGCCCACCCGAAGTGCTCCAACGGCACCAGCCGTACCACCGCGATGATCCCGAGCAGCCCCACCGCCACCCCGGCGAGACCGATGACGACCAGCACGCGCCCGTGCCGCACCACCAGCCGGCCGCCCAGGGCGGCACCGACCGCCGAGGCGACCGCGAAGGGCAGCACCGTGACTCCGGCGGCCAGCGCGCTGTATCCCGCCGCGTTCTGGAGGAACAGGGCGAGGACGAAGAAGACCGTGGTGAAGCCCGCGAAGTAGCTGAAACTGATCAGCGCGCCGAGGGTGAAGGACCGCAGCGAGAACAGGTTCAGATCGACCAGCGGCGCCCGGCCGAGCCGGCCCTGCCGCCGTTCCCACACCCAGAACAGGCCCAGCAGCACCGCGCCCACCGGCATCAGCGCCCACTTCTGCCGTCCGGTCCACTGCTGCTCCTGGACCAGCGGCAGCATCAGCGCCAGCACACCGGAGCCGAGGAGCAGCACCCCGAGCGGGTCGAACCGCTCCCGCCGGTCCGCGGTCCCGGGGTACCGGGGCAGCAGCCGCAGGCCCGCGACGAGTGCGGCGATCCCGATGGGCAGGTTGACGAAGAACACCCAGCGCCAGCCGTCGTCGGTGCCGACGGCGTCGATGATCACACCGCCCGCCAGCGGGCCGACCGCGGTCGAGACCCCGATGACGCTGCCGAGCAACCCGAAGGCCTTGGCGCGTTCGGCGCCCTGGAACATCTGCTGGATCAGCCCCGAGGTCTGCGGCGCGACCATGCCCGCCGCCGCGCCCTGGATCAGCCGGAACACCACCAGCCGGTCCGGGCTCCCGGCCAGCCCGCAGGCCGCCGAGGCGACCGTGAACACGGCGAGCCCGATCAGGAATGCCTGGCGCCGCCCGCGCATGTCGCCGAGCCGGCCCGCCGGGACGAGCGCCAGCCCGAAGGTCAGGGCGTACCCGGAGACCACCCAGGACTGGGCGGCCTCCGTGGCCCCCAGCCCGCGTTCCATCGAGGGCAGCGCCACGTTGACGATCGAGGTGTCGAGCAGCGAGATGAAGCCGGCCGCGAGACAGACCCCGAGCGCCTTCCACCGCCGGTCCTCGGTGGTCGGCTGCTGCGGCTTTGCCCAGGTCGTGGTCATACGGCCACGCTATGCAGGCATTCCGGGCATCGCACGACCGGCGGAGCGAACGGATGGCCGAACTGCTCCTTCCGAGTGACGGCGCACCTGCCCTGCCCGCCGCGCCAGGACGTGTACGACGCCGCACGTGTCAGCGTACGTACGACGCCTCCCGCGCCGTGGCCAGCACCCGGTCGCCGTCCGCCGCCGTCACCAGCCCGTCCGCGACCCAGGCGTCCACCACCGACCGCACCCGGGTCACCAGCGCCGCCTTGTCGCGGAACGGCGCCGCGGCCCAGACCTCGTCCAGCAGCGAGCCGTCGGACCCGGCCGGGTTGGCGACCCCGGAGTCGAGGCCGCCGAACACCACCGTCGGCTCCGAGCGGCGGAAGTAGGCGTGCGTCGGATCCTCGGTCCCCTCGTAGAAGGGGGCGAACTCCGTTCCGGCCAGGGTGAAATGGAGCGGGCTGCCTGGTACCGGAGCCAGCGACGGCAGCAGGTCCCCGGAGAGTCCGGCGTTCCGGTACAGCCCCAACTCCAGGTACTCCGTGGCGGGGTTGCGCCCGACCAGCGTGACCGGCCCGTAGAACAGGGCCTGCACCGAAGGATCGTCGAGGGCCTGCTCGACCCGCAGCCGGAACGGGATCGACACCCGCACGGTGTCCCCGGGCCGCCAGGTCCGCGACACCGTGAAGTAGCTGCCCGGCCGCGGAGTGCCGGGCACGGCCCGCCCGTTCACCGACACCCGGAACCCGGCCGTCGCCCAGCCAGGCACCCGCAACCGCAACGCGAAGCGGGCCTGCCGTTGCCCGCCGACGGTGAGTGTGCTGCCCTGTTCCCGTGGATAACCGGTGTGCTGACGGACCGTGATGCCCTTCTCGGCCCAGGTCAGAGTGGACGGGCTGTAGAGGTTGACGTACAGGGCGCTGCCGTCGGCCGCCGCGAAGTACACCGAGTCCTGGTACTTGGTGGCGGACTCCATGCCCGTGCCCTCGCAACAGGTCGTGCCCTGCTTGGGCGTGTAGTCCCGCACATGACCGGGCGTCAGCCCGATGAAGTACGTGACCAGCGGCTTCTCGGCGTCGGCCCGGTCCTGCTTGGACCCGAGCACCTGGTTGTACAGGGCCCGTTCGTAGTAGTCCAGGTACGCCGGATCCGGCTCGTGGAAGAACAGCGCCCGGCTCAGCTTCAGCATGTTGTACGCGCAGCAGGTCTCGGCGGTGCTCGCGCCGAGGGTCCCCGCGATCACGTCCCGCGCCTTCCAGAACTCGGCGGTACTGGTGCCGCCGATGCCGTACATGCGGTGCGGTACGACCATGCCCCAGAAGTTCTTCGCCGCGGTCAGGTAGCGTTCCTCGCCCGTCGCGTCGTACAGCCGGACCAGGCCGGTGAAGACCGGGATGTGCTGGTTGGCGTGCAGGCCGTCGAGCGTGTCGGTGTTCGCCGCGCAGGCGTCGATGAGGCTGTCGAGGTCGAACAGCCGGGCCAGCGCGAGGTGTTCACCCTTGCCGGTGAGGTCGTGCAGGTCGCAGACCGCCTCGACGATCCCGCCGAACTCTCCGCTGGAGAAGATCCCCCACATCCGCTGGAGCGTGGCGGCGGGCAGCACGGACAGCCGGGAGTACATCCAGTCGCCCATGCCGGACGCGAGGTCCAGCGCCCGCTCGTCGCCGGTGGCGCCGTACGCGTCCAGCAGACCCCGGAGGATCTTGTGCGCGGTGTAGTACGGCGCCCACACCTTCGTGTAGTCGCTGCCGGCCATCGACTCCAGCAGGATGAACTGCGTCTCGGGGTAGGCCGCGAGGAACCCGGGATGGCTGGGCCCGCCCCAGGTGCGGCGCAGGACGGCGTCGAGGCCGCGCCCCGAGCCGTCCGCGAGACCCGGCCCCGACGTCTCCCCGAAGGCGTACGACACCAGGTCGCCGCTCGCCCGATCGCCCTGCAGACCGGCTATCTCGTCGCCGCTCAACGCCCTCGACCACACGTCGAACCCGCCGAAGGCCCCTGCGAAGACGGGGTCGGCGGTGTAGTGGGAACGGCCCAGCCAGTGGTGGGCGAGGGTGCCGAGGGCAGCCGGGGTGAGGGACATGGCCGGGTTGCGGGCCACCACCGTGCCGTCCACGTACAGCGTGCCGGTGCCGTCGGCGAGCGTCACGGCGAGGTGGCTCCAGCGGTCCAGGGGCAGCGCGGCGAGGCCGTCGAGCCCCTGTTCGGCGCCCGCGCCCCCGGTGGTGATCGCGAACCGGGGCACCCCGTTCGCGTTCCTGGTGGCCAGGTACAGGTACCGCGTGGTGTCGTTCCCGAAGTCGAACACCCGCGCCCAGGAGTCCTCGTGGCCGGGTTTCACCCAGGCGGCCAGGGTGACGGCGGAGGCGTCCCCGAGCACACCGGACGGCAACTCGACGTACCGGTACGACCCTCGCTCGTTCCCGGCGGCCCGGCCGCCGAACACCCCGGGCACGCTCAGCACGGACGGCTCCTGCCGCAGGGCCGCGCGCACCTCCTCCAACGCCCCCACCATGGTGCGGATCTTCGCCCCGAAGACCTCGTCGCCGGTGCTCGCGTACGCCTGCGCCAGCATGGTCAGGAAGTGCCCGGTGTAGTGCCCGCGCAGGTTCCCGTTGGCCTCCCCGTCCAGCCCCTCCCAGCCGCCGGGCGCGACCGCACCGCCCGTGTCCAGCCCCGCGTTGGCCCGGAACACCTGCAACAGCCGGTTCTCGTCGTAGCCGCGCGCGTGGTCGAGCATCAACTCGCGCTTGTCCGCGAAGAGTCCGGCCTCCAGCGCCACGTCCCCCAGCCCGAACGGCCGCACCGTCCAGGACGCTTCGGCCGCGCCGCCGACCGCGGCTGCCGCCGGGCCGGCCGCGGCACCGGCCGCGCCGGCGGCGGCGACCAGAGCCGTCGCCTGGAGAAGGGTCCTTCGGGAGAGGGGCTGGGCCATGGGCACCTCGTCTGGGTCTGGGGCCGGGTCTGAATCCGGGGCTGCGTCCGGGCCCGCGTCCGCGCCCGAGTTCGTGTCTGAAATATCGGACGGTGTTCGGGAATTCGTCCAGAAGATAGAGAAGGGGCGGGTGAGCGTCAACGGTACTGGCGGGTAAGGGAGTTCAGGCCGACGCGAGCCAGTCGTAGGCGACGCGTGCCGTGAACTCCGTCTGGCCGCCGCGGATCACCAGGTCGGCCGTGCCGAACTGATCGGCCTGCGCGGCGACGTACGGGATCGCGATGCAGCGCATGCCGGCCGCGTGTGCCGCGGCCGTGCCCGGCACCGCGTCCTCCAGGACCACGCAGTCGGCCGGAGCGGCCCCGAGGCGGCGGGCCGCCTCCAGGAAGACGTCCGGCGCCGGCTTGCCGCGGGGTACCTCGTCGGCCGAGACCGCCGTGCGCAGATGCCCGCCCAGGCCCGTGCCGGTCAGGATCGCCTCGATCGCCTCGGGGGAGGAGCCGGAGGCCACCGCCAGCGGCACGCCCTCGGCCGCGAGCAGTTCCACGAACTTCCGCATCTCGGGGTACGCGCGCGTGCGGGTCCGGGCCAGCTCCAGGTAGCGCCGGTTCGTCTCGGCGAGCAACTCGGCCACCGGGGGCCGCAGTCCATGGCGGTCGCGCAGCAGGGTCAGCGTCTCCAGCGTGCTGATGCCGACGAACCTCTCGTGCTCCGCCCAGGTGAAGTCCGCGACACCGTGTCCGGCCAGCAGCTGCCGCGTCGCCTCGTAGTAGTTCGGCTCGCTGTCCACGAGTGTTCCGTCGAGATCGAAGATGACCGAGAGGTTGCTGAGATCGCTCATGGGGCCAGGATGCCGTTATGCGCGGGCTGCCCGGCCGACGGACTCCACCAGCGGCAGCAGCCGGTGCGGAACACGCTCGCGCAGCGCCACCTCGGTACGGGTGCGCACCACGCCCGGCAGGCTGATCAGCTTCTGGATGACGTCCTCCAGATGCGCGTTGTCGCGCGCCACCACCCGGGTCAGCAGGTCCCCGCCGCCGGTGATCGAGAACGCCTCCACGATCTCCGGCACGGCCGCCAGCGCGTCCCCGACGTCGTCCAGATGGCCCTGGGTGACCTCGATGTGCACGAAGGCCAGCACCGGATGGCCGAGCGCGGCGGGGGAGAGCGAGGGGGCGGTCCCGGTGATCACGCCCTCCCGCTCCAGCCGGTCCAGCCGAGCCTGCAAGGTGCCCCGGGCGACGCCGAGGACCCGGGCGTACTCGCGCACGCTGGTACGCGGCTGCTCCAGCAGCAGTCGCAGAATGCGGGTGTCGAGCTCGTCCACGGTCATCGGACACGACTGTACCAATGGCTCACCGATGCTCCGCGGCTACCTGCGCCATTGGTAGGTCAGCTGCTGCCCGAAGTGCCCTGGGACCGGACCATTGGCCCAGTGAAAATGACGTCACTTGAGCCAGTCGCCCGGTCGATGCTCTCATGGCTGTGTCGATGGCGCTGCGGATCCCCGCGGCGCCATTTCCGTGCCGTCCGCGGGAGGGGAAGCAGTGCTGAAGAGGGTGTTCGTGGCGCCGGACCCGGGGCGGGTGCGGCTGCGCTTCGCCGCGCGGGCCGTGCTGGGCATCGGCCTCGCCGTGGCGGTCTGCGGACTGGCCGGGCACTCCCTCACGGGCGCCGTCACCGGTGGCCTCGCCGCCCTGCTCACGCTGTTCACCGTCACGGACGCCACGGTGCGCGGACAGGCCGTCACCACCGCGCTGCTGCCCGTCGTGGGCCTGCCGGTGCTCACGGCCGCGGCCGCACTGCACGACGTCCCGGTCGCCCGAGACCTGGTCTTCCTCGCCGTGGTCGGCGCGGGCGGGTACGCGCGCCGCTGGGGTCCGCGCGGCCACAGCCTGGGCGTGTTCGCCTTCATGACGTTCTTCGTCGCCCAGTTCCTGCACGCCGTCCCCGGACAACTGCCCGAACTGTCCGCCGCCGTCCTGCTCTCCGTGCTCAGTGCCGCCGCCGTCCGCTTCGGTCTCTGGTGCTACGAGCGCCGCCTGCCCCCGCCGGCGGTCCCCGCCCCGCCCGCCGGTACCGGCCTGGCCCGCGCGACCACCCGGCAGGCGGTCCAGGCGACCGCGGGTGCGGGCTTCGCGCTGGTCGCCGGCCAGTTGGTGTCCGGCCAGCGCTGGTACTGGGCGGTCGGCGCCACATGGTGGATCTTCGTCAACACCGCCTCGCGCGGCGAGACCCTGGTTAGGGGCTTCCGCCGGGTCCTCGGCACCGTCATCGGTATCGCGCTGGGCCTGCTGGCCGCCGCCCCCGTGCACGGCGCCCCGGTTCCCACCGCCGTCCTGGTCGCGGTCGCCGTCTTCGGCATCTTCTACACGGCCGCCGTCTCCTACACCTGGATGATCTTCTTCGTTGTGTCAACCGGGCGGATCGCGAGGGTGGCGGGCCTGGGGCCTGTTTTCGCAGATCAGGCAGGGTTTTCTTGGTGCCGCTTGATGTGCGGGTGTGGGCGTCTTCGGGAGTCTGTGGGCGGACTGATGCTGACTCTTTGCTGACTTTCTTGACGGTGTGCCAGTTGCGTGAGTTGATCGTTTTGGGTGTCAGGGGAGTCTTGTGTTGAAGCGGGTGTTCGTCGCGCCGGATCCAGGGCGGCTGAGGTTGCGCAGTGCTGTGCGGGGTGTCCTTGGTGTAGCTCTGGCGGTGATGGTGTCGGATCTGGCGACGCGGTCGCTGCCGGCGGCGATCGCTGGTGGGCTTGCCGCTTTGCTTGCTTTGTTCACGGTGGCCGATGCGTCGGTGCGAGGGCAGGCGGTCACGACGGCCCTGTTGCCGGTGGCCGGTTTTCCGGTGCTGGCTCTCGCGGCGGCGTTGCACGATTTCCCGTGGGTGCGCGATGTGGCCTTTGTCGCTGTCCTGGGTGCGGGGATGTATGCGCGGCGGTGGGGGCCGCGAGGGCATTCTCTGGGGACGTTTGCGTTCATGATGTTTTTCGCGGCGCAGTTCCTGCATGCGGTGCCGGGCCAGTTGCCGGAGCTTTGTGCGGCGGTGGCGCTTGCTCTGGTGGCGTCCTTTGCGGTGCGTTTTGGCCTGTGGTGCTATGAGCGGCGGTTTTCTCCGGCCGCTGTTGCGATGGTGGCTCCGGCGGGTGCGGGGTTTTCCCGGGTGACCACGCGCCAGGCGGTCCAGGGAGTGGTAGGCGGTGCTTTCGCCCTGTTGGTGGGGCAGTTGGTGTCGCATGAGCGCTGGTATTGGGCTGTGGGTGCGGTGTGGTGGATCTTCGTGAACACCACATCGCGGGGCGAGACCCTGGTGCGTGGTTTCCGTAGGGTCTTGGGCACCGTGATCGGGATCGCCGTCGGCCTCGTGATCGCTGTTCCGCTGGATGGGGCGGGTGCTCCGACCGCGGTGATTGTCGCGTTCTGTGTGTTCGGCATCTTCTATACGGCGGCGGTGTCGTATACGTGGATGATGCTGGCGGTGACGGTGATGGCCGGGCTGCTTTACGGGCTGCTGGGAGTTCTGAATCCAGGGCTGCTGGCTCTGCGCGTGCTGGAGACGGGGGTGGGCGCGCTGGGCGCGGCGCTCGCTGTTCTGTTGGTGCTGCCGGTGACCACGCATGCCACCACTGACGCGTGTATTCGGCGTGCGCTGCATTGCGTCCATGCGTGCGCTTCTGAGGCCGCGGCTCGCCTGGCCGGCTCTCCAGATGCGGATCCCGCCTGGTATGTCGCTGAGTTGGAGCTGCTGCTGGGAAGGGTCAGGCTTTCGGTGGCCCCGCTGGTGCACCCGTTCACTCCGCTGCGGGCGCGCAAGGGGCGGGCCCGTCAGGTGATCGGACTGCTTGACCGGTGTGCCCAGGAGGTGCGGGGCCTGGCGTCCGTCGCGGCGGACCCGGATGCTTCCCACGACGCCAGGCTCGCCGTTGCGTGCCGGCGAGTGGAAGCGGCGGTGAAGGCACTGACCACGCCCGAAACGGAGCGAGGCGATATCGAGGCACCCGGTGCCGCACCGCACCCTTCCGGCGGCGAAGTGGCTCTGGCTCACCTGCGTGGCCTGGAAGAGGCACTGAAGGCCCTCGCCGTCCCGTTGCGAGGCCCCGTCGCCCCCGCCTGACGGCCTGCATGGGACGTTGACGCTCGCCTGCATGACAGCAGACTCTTCGTCTGCTGGTGGTACAGCTCTTGCGCGCCCCTGACCAGTGCGAATGCGTAGCTCGCGGGGAGTTGACGGACTTCGGCCCGCGTATGGTCCGGATCTTGGTCGTGGGTCCGTAGGCCGCATGTGGGGTGGAGTGGCTAAGCTTGTCCTACTGTATAGGCGGACTTCCTGTTTCGCGCGGCTGATGGTCATGGCGGTGACGCCGAAGAGTTGGCCCAGGAGGTCCATGGTCGCGAGTTTTCGCAGGTGGAGCACGGTGACCAGGACTCGGTCGGCGGGGTTGAGTTTGGATTTGACACCTGTGCCAGGGGCCACCAGGTGCTCGTGACCGCGACGTGTGCGGAGCACTTGCTCGCGTTGGATCTCCAGCGCTGGAGTCAGTGCGTCGATGAGTTCGCTGAACTGCTGGCGGGTCATCCCGGTCAGTTCAGGGTCCTGCAGCGAACGCCGCGTGAGGCGAGGCGGTCTGCCTGCCGGGGCCTGGTCCGACGTGCCGTCGGTCATCGTCGTCACCATCGGATGCTGGGGGTGGTGAAGTCGGCCCGATGCGCGGTCTCGTCTTTCGGTCGAACCGTTTCTTCGGGCCGCTTCCCGCACCCGGCGTGCCACTCTCATGGCACCGGGCGCTCCACAAGTCCCGCTTTGCTGTCGGTGATCGTCCTCATGCCATGGTCGGCCAGGGGGAAGGGATGGCCGCGCCCCGATAGCGGTAGCGCGTTGATGTGGTCGACGGCGGTGTTGCTGCCCGCGTTGCCGGGCCGCAGCAGGCCCGCGACCGGCTCCCCGGTGCCGCCTCGGCCGTGGTCGACGAAGGCCATCAGTGGGTGGTGCCCGAACGTCTTCTTCCAGGTCGCGGTGGCGTCCTGCTTCTCGGAGTGGGCCAGCACGAGGACCCCGTCGATGTCCACGATCACCTGCCCGCCGGCGTCCGGTCCCGCTGGTCCGGCCAGCTTCCAGACGTGTGCGCGGACGTGGGCCCGTGCGGTGCGGATCGCTGCCAGGGCCTTCGGCCCGGCCGAGGCGAGGACACTGATGAGGCGGGAGACGGTGGGATCGGAGGCCACCGCACCGAAGACGGCCGGCTCGGCCCGCAGCATGCCCACATCGGCCAGACAGTCTCCGCCGAGCGAGACCGCCAGGGCCACATCCAGCAGGATCTTCCCCGGATCGTGCACCGTCCGCGACTTGCGCCACGGTGCCAGAGCTGCCGATATCGCCTGGTCCAGCCCGGTCTTACGGGCTGTCTCCACCAGCAGGACGCCTCCCGCCTGCGAGACCGCCGCCCGGCCACCACCCTCGACGCGGACACGCGGGTAGGACCCGATACGCTTCTTCACCTGGGAAGTGCCTCCGGCGGTGGCAGGAACAAGGACCTCGACAATCCTCATTCTTGCTGGTCAGAGGCACTTTTCGTTTGTCTGACCACCCGTCGGACACCACGCTTCATGAAAGCGCGAGGCTAGTAGCCGGTCGGGTGAACCCGCCCCGGACGGGCAGATGGGGGCCCGCCGAGATCGCTACGAAGATCACCACCCTGCTCGTGATCTTCGGAACGGAGACCCGACCGTGTGCCTCGTCCACACCCGACGCACTCTGATCACCGCGCTGCTCGCCCCGATCGCCACCACCGCCCACGCCGCCCCGGCCTCCGCGCACCG
Source organism: Streptomyces fuscichromogenes (assembly GCF_014645815.1). Classification (GTDB taxonomy): domain Bacteria; phylum Actinomycetota; class Actinomycetes; order Streptomycetales; family Streptomycetaceae; genus Streptomyces; species Streptomyces fuscichromogenes. The sequence goes on from NZ_BMML01000011.1 coordinate 49,050, forward strand.
GCCCGTGCACCACGCGCCCGGCGAGACGATCACCCTGCCGGTCCGTGACGCGCGTGCCGCGCCGCCCGCTGCCGACGAGAATCGCGCTGGCTACTCCCGCGACAAGTTCAAGCACTGGACGGACGCCGACAAGGACGGCCGCAACGTGCGTTCCGAGGTCCGCCTGGAGGAGGCCGTCACCGCTCCCGAGGTCGGCCCGAAGTGCGCTCTGACCGGCGGCAGCTGGTAGTTGGCGTACGACGACCGGTCTATCGACAGCGCGAGCAAGCTGGACTTCGACCACCTGTTATCTCTACCTCCGACGGCTTTACCTACGTTCTTTGCTGGTCAAAGTGTCAGCGGTATGCCGCTGGAATCCATCGCCAGCCCAGGAAAGGCGTCACATCAGGTTGAGGGTTCTCTGAGCTATCGCCATCTGAAGTGGCAGGTCATGGGAACGGATCACGGGTCGGCCCGAATCAGCGCCGACGATCTGGATGCCGTGGTCGGAGTGGGCTTGACCTTGACGCTGGGTCAACCCTCCATCCCTTCGGTAGGAGGTTCCACGCAGTCGCCTGGAACAGCTCTGTGAAGGAGGCAGATGACCATGACGTCCCAGTCGATCGCCGGTCCGGCGATGCGAGTGCGGGGTCTGGGGAAGTCGTACAGGACACTCGAAGTGCTGCCTGCGGTGTGGATTTCGATCTAGATGAATGAGTCCAAGGGGTGCCGTCGCGGTCAGTGATCGTAGGCGATCAGGGATCGCTTGACGGGTTGGCCGGTCTTATCGTTCAGCCAGATCGCGGCGGTGAGTGCCAGGATGCGTGTCAGTACCCGGGCGATCACTCCGGAGGGAGTGCGCCCGCCGTGTTGTTCCAGGTCGAGCTGCCCTTTGAAGGTCTGGTTGATCGACTCGATGACCTGCCGCAGCGGCCTGAACAGGTGTATTTCGGCCCGTTCGGGTTCGCCCTTGCGGGCCGGGCGTAACAACTTCAGGTGACGATCGGCGAGATCGCGCTCGAAGCCGCGGCCGTAGTAGTTCTTGTCGCCGATGATCGTCTGTCCTGGATGGGTGGCGGCGACGTCGTGTGCGGTGTCGAGCATGTCGCGCAGTGTTTCGCGTTCGTCGGCCTTCGCGCCGGTGAGCGCGAACAGGACGGGCAGTCCGCCCGGCGTACACATCAGGTGCAGGCGCAGGCCCCAGAAGTACCGGGAGTGCGACGCGCAGTAGCCGTACTGTGCCCAGCCTGCGAGGGCCGAACGCCTGGCGGTCTCACGGGAGCAGCCGCAGCCGACCGGGGTGGAATCGACCACCCACACGTCGTCGCTCCACAGCGAGGTGTCCTGCGCCAGCATCCTGATCATGTGCTTGAGCAGCTCGGATGCGTTGCGGAGTCGCTTGTTGTAGCCGGACTGCTGAGGCAGATACGGGAAGAGGTGGCGTAAGTCCCGGCCGGCGCGCCGCAGCCACCTCCGCTCCGAGGTGTAGCCGAGTAGCGCCGACATCGCCGCGACGGTGACCAGTTCGGCGTCACTGAGCGTGGGCGCGATTCCGACGGCCGGACGCCACGGAGCCAGATGCGGCGAAGCCTTCAACGCGTCATCGATCCTGACATACAGTGCCGTTGCGAGGGTGTCCAAGTCCGTCATCACACACCGACATTGGACACCCTCGCGCCATGTCCGCAGGCCAACCTTTGGACTCATTCAGGGATCCCGGGCGGTCTCGACTACGGCGACTATGCGTCACGGTCATTTCGCAGGGCCTGCACGAGCCAGGGGTACACCGGAATCAGGTTCGGTACTACCTGCCAGCCGTTGACGATCCACACCAGCCGCCAGTACCGGTCCACCCGGGGATCGTGCGCCTCTTCGAACTGCTGCGCCATCCAGTCCCGGAATTCCGTGTCAGGGGTGCGCGCGAACACCTCGGCGAAGCGGTGCACGAGGTCGTCGATGACGGGTGCGACCCTGTCGCTGAGCGGGTCTATGCCTGACTCCATGGCCTCGGCCACCTTCTGACGGGTGAACTCCATCAGTTCCTCGCCGGCATCGCTCTCGATGTCGAGCGTGCGCCCGGCGGCCTGGCACATGGCCGTCCGGCGCATCCGGGCACGGAAATCCTCGTCGCCGACCAGCTCGGCGAGCTCCACCCACGCGGCGACCTGCTCGCCGGTCGGATCATCGGGGAGGTCGGGAGTGGCAGCGCGAACCATGGCCACCGCGGCCGGGTCGGCATCCACTGTGCCGAAGGTGCCATCCACGAAATCGTCGATCAAACGTCGGCGTTCCTCGCCGGACAACTGCGTGAGCCTGTGCATGAGCTTGGTCTCCTCGGGACTGGACCCGCGTCTGGCCACGACTCGCAGAACGCTCCGACGCAGTAGCAGCATCCGGATCTGGACGTCCATGGCGTCGGCGTGCGCCGCGGCGACTTCCGCCACCGAGAGCTCACGGTCCAGTACCCGTTGAATCGTAGGCAGGTCCATGCCCAGCTCGCGCAGTGTGCGGAGGAGTTCCAAACGAAGCAGTGCGTCGAGGTCGTAGAGCCGATAACCGCCGGGACTACGGGTGGTCGGCGCTACCACCCCCGAATCGGAGTAGAACCGGATCGTCCTCACGGACAAGCCGGTCCGCCGGGACAGCTCCCCGATCGAGTAGAGGGTCGTAACGTCCATGTCCCCCACTCTGCCGTCTCCAGTCACTGGAGACTCAAGGCCATTCCCCAGCTGGGCCCCGACCAAGACCTCCTCCGAGTTGCTGAAGCATGCGTCGCGTGCTCTCCGCTGACCGCCAGGATGAAACGGGCACGCCTTGCACGCGCTGGGCGAGCGATGGCAGCGACATGCGACACCGCTCGCTGGCGGCCTACGGCTACGAGCCCTTGGACTCAATCATCTAGTGCGGGGAAGTGCCTTCGCCCTGCTCGGCTCCAACGGGGGGCAAGACCACGACCGTGAGGATCATCGCCACGCTCCTGAAGGCCGACGCGGGGACGGCGAACGTCCATGGCTTCGACGTTGCCACACAACCGGCGATTGTGTGGGAGTCCACCAGTCTCACCGGGTAGTTCGCAGCCGTCGATGAGATACTCAGCGGTCGGGAGAACCGCGTACTCGTCGCCGGGCTGCGCTACCTCAAGGACCGGGCACGATCGCGGATGGCCTGCTGAGGCGCTTCTCGCTGGCCGACACCGGCGCGCGGCGAGTGTCCACGTATTTGGGTGGGATGCGCCGCAGGCTGGACATCGCGATGAGCCTCATCGGGAACTCGCCGGTAATCTTCCTGGACGAGCCGACGGCCGGACTCGACCCCGAGGCGCGAATCGAGGTGTGGGATGCGGTCAAGGATCTCGCTGGCCACGGAACGACGGTGCTGCTCACCACGCAGTACCTGGACGAGGCCGAGCAGTTGGCCGACCGGATCGATGATCCTCCACCAGGGGCGGATCATCGTTAACGGCACCGTCGACGAGCTCAAGCAGCTCTTCCCGCCCGCCAAGATCGAGTACGTCGAGAAGCAGCCGACTCTGGAGGAGATCTTCCTCACGTGGTGCCCGGGAGCGACAGGTGGGTGTGTTCGGGGTGTTGAGTAGCACAGGAGCGCTTTCGGGGAGTTCGCGGTAGATCTCACCCATGCCACCTTCGGGGAGGTAGCGGCGGGCGAAGGCGATCCGTTGCCGTCGAGCACGAGGACTTCGGTACCCTGCGCGGGATGCCACCGCTGTCGAGGGGTCGTAGGGCATCTTCCCGGCCTTCCCGCGCGCGGTACGGATTTCGCCGTGCGGCTTACCTGTCCCACATCTTGCGGTAGGCCTCGCGGTAGCCCTCGGAGTCCCAGGACGGTGCGCCGCCGCTGTTGGCCGCGGTGGTGATGTGGACAGGGGCGACGTACCCGCTCGGCGCCTTGCCTGCGAAGGCGCGGTTGAACTCGTCGATGATCTGCCAGCCCTGCTCGGACAGCGGTTCGGGCACGGTGGCGGCCTGGAAGTCCTTGCCGTTGATGCGGTCGAAGGCCGACGGGTCGCCGTCGCCGGCCCCGATGTTGAACGGGGCCCCCGCGCCGTCCTTTCCGGCGGCCCGCAGGGCGGAGCCCGCATAGCCGAAGTAGAGGTCGTTGATGGCGGCGGAGTAGGTCCACCTGCTGCCGAGACGGGCGGCGAGGGAGGTGACCCTGTCGACGGTGAGGCTGTTGGCCTGGGGGATCGGGATGTTCTCATAGCTCAGCAGCGTCACGCCGGAGCAGGTGGCGAGTTCCTTCTTGATCAGGTCGGACTTGTGCTTCGCAAACGGGATCGTGGCGTCGGTGAACAGCACGACGCCCGCACGGCCGTCGGACTGCGCGATGATCCAGTCGGCGCTGAGTCTGGCCACGTCCTCGACCCTTGTGGTGATGTTGGTGAACAGCTTCGGGTTCGAGCTGGGCCCGGGGGCGGTGACGGCGTGCCAGCCGATCAGCGGGATGCCGGCGGCGTTCGCCCGTGCAACCTGCTCGGCGGTGGGGGAGGGATCGAACCCGCCGATGACTATGCCGTCGGGTCTGAGCGCGAGAGCCTGGTCGAAGGCGGACTTGAGCCCTGCCGACGTGCCCTGGCCGTTGACGGTGCGGACGTGCCAGCCGATGATGCCGGCGGCTTCCTGGACGCCTTTGGCGACGCCCTCGACACCTGGATTGGTCAGCGTCTGGGCGATGTAGACGATGCTCCGGTCGGGGACGACCGCGGGTCCGCTGGTCGGTCCTGACCAGGGCGCGTCGACGTCCTCGGCCGCCTTGACGTCCTGCTTGGCACGAGCGAGGACGCCGGGGCAGCCGGGCTCGGCGGAGTCACCAGGGGGCGCGGCGACCGATCCGGCGGTCTTGGCGCCGTCGTCGCAGCCGGCGACGAGCGCGGCGGTGGCCAGGAGGGCGGTCGCGGTCAGGGCCGCTTTGCGAGTGGGATGCACGGGATCTCCAACACGGGGCATGAGGACGCGGTGAGGCTGGGCGGGGAGGGGAGACTTCGGGTCGGGCGACGGCTCCGGCGCGCGGCACCGTCACGAGGGCCCGCTTCGCCTCGGACGGAGAGGTCGGCGGGACAACGGCGTGACGGCGGTCCCGGGCGGTGGCCCGGGGTGGGAGGGGCGGCGGCACGCTTGCTGCCGAGGATCATGCTCAACCGGTCGGTTCGCGTCAATTCCCCCGTCCGGCACCGTACGTCCGGCGGTGGCGCGCCGTGCCACCGCGTCCATCCTGGATGTGGCGTCACGCTGTGTCGATGATGCCTGAAGAATCCGTAATCAATATTTGATGATCGGAAGCCTGTGATGTCGCTGTGCGTGTGGATACGATCACGCCGCCGGTTTCAGACACTGGCGTGATTTCATCGTCAAAGGAGGCCCGGGTGTCCACCAGCAGACGGAACCCGCCGCTTGCCCCCGACCCACCGGGGACAGTCGACCGCAGTCGGCGGCCGCGTCTGAAGTCGGCGAACGTCCTCGACCGGTGGCCCTTCCGCCGCAAGCTCAACGTCCTGGTGATCGCGCCGATCGCGGCAGTCGGCGTGCTTCTCGGAATCGGTGCCTTCGGCCAGGCCCGGCAGGCCCGGGACGCGGGCCGGATAGCGCAGCTGGTGCGCGACAGCGAACAGGTCGCGCAGCTCATCAACGAGGTACAGGCCGAACACCGGCAGGCGCTCCTGCTCTCCGTGCAGTACGACGCGGCCCGCCCCGGAGCCCCGCTGCCGTCGACCGTCGACTACCGCAGGGCCCAGCGGAACACCGATGCGCAGGTCACCGCCGTGCGTACGGCGTTCGCCGCGGGCCTGCCGCGCGAGGAGGTGCAGGCGCTCGACTACATCCGCGGCCTCGGTGTCCTGCGTGACAAGCTCGAACGGGGCTATGTCGCCGTCGCCGACATCGACCCCGCCTACGCTTCCGCGGTCGACTACCTGATCGACGGCATCGGCCTGGACCGTTACTCCGGCACCTCGTCGTCCACGGTCACGGGCCTTCTCGACACGGTGCTGCGCGCCGACGCCGCCCACGCGTCCTTCGAGAGCGCGGTGTTCTCCGCGCAGACCCGGGACGCCAACGCCCTCGACGAGTACAGCCGCGCGGTCGCCTCCCACGCCCTCTACGACCAGCAGTTGCGCCGGTTTCAGCGGATCGCCGCCCCCGTTCAGGCCCTGGCCATGGACGGCATCGAGCGCAGCTCCGAGCAGAACGGGATCGAGGCCGGGTTCGCGCAGCTGCAGATCGATCCCGGTGCCCTGCAGGGCAGGACACCGGCGCAGCTGCGGAGTGCGATCGCCGACGGAACGCGCCAGTCCGAGACCCGCCTCGGCATCACCCGGTCGCTGATCGAGCAGACCGCCGCCGAGGCCGACACCGCCTCCGCGGACGCTCTGCGAGGCGCGCTGTACCTGCTCGGTCTGGCCCTTCTCGGCTTTGTCGTCTGGCTGGCCTTCTGCGTCCTGGTCCGGCGCTCGGTCGTACGTCCCCTGGTGGCCCTGACCGACGCCGCCCAGCAGGTGGTCGACGTGGCGGGCGAGGAACTGGCCAGGGTCGCGGACGACGAGTCCGACGACACCACCGCGCTGCGACCGCGGCCGATCCCCGTCCCGGTGCGCGACGAGATCGGCGGACTGGCCGAGGTGTTCAACCAGGTACAGGTGACCGCGGCCCAGTTGCTGGAGCGGCAGGTACTGAGCCGCCGCAACGTGGCCGAGATGTTCGGCAACGTCGGGCGCAGAGTGAGCATCCTGACGACCCGCCAGCTGTTTCTGATCGACGAGATGGAGAGCGAGGAGACCGATCTCCAACTCCTCGAACAGCTGTACCGCATCGACCACATCGCCGTACGCCTCCAGCGCAACGCCGACAGTCTGATGCTGCTCGCCGGCGTCCGGGAGAGCGGCTTCGAGTCGCGGCCGGTCCCCCTGGCCGACGTCGTCCGGGCGTCGCTCGCCCAGATCGAAGGCTATGAGCGGGTGTCCCTGCGGTCCGGGACGGAGGCCGCCGTCGCGCCCGACATCATCGGTGACCTGACCCTGATGTTCGCCGAACTGCTGGAGAACGCGGTGGCGTTCTCCCCCTCCGACGCGCCCGTCGAGGTGGTGGTCCGCCCCGGCTCCGACATCACCGGGGACGGCGGGGCTCTGATCGAGATCATCGACCACGGCCTCGGCATGGACCCCGGACACCTCGCCGAGGAGAACGCCCGGCTGATCCGCCGGGAACGGCTGGATCTCGCACCGACCGAGGTGCTCGGTCTCTTCGTGGTCGGGACCCTGGCCCGGCGCTGGGAAGTGCGGGTGACGCTGACCCGTACGCCGGGCGGCGGCGTCACCGCCACCGTGTGGGTCCCTGCCGCGCTCCTGTCGGCCGTCAGCCTCGCGGACCTCCCGGAGCCCGTGACCACGGGCCCGGTCGCGAACGTGACGCCGTTCCCGGCCAGGCCGGAGCAGGAGACCAGCGGTCCGGAACCGTCGCCCCTGCCTGCCGCCGCCTCCGCCGTCCCCCCGCAGCGGCCGGGGGCTCCGTCGCCGAGCGGTGAGCTCCCCCGGCGCGTCAGGCCCCCAGCCGACGCGGGGCCGCCGACGGGGGAACGGACCGCCGCGCGGGCGGACGCGGAGCGGACCGCCGCCCCGGACGATCCGGCATCACCTCGTACCTCCCGGCCCCTGCGCCGGCGGGAGCGGGGAGCGACGCTCGCCCGGACCGGTTCCCCGGCCGACCGGACGACGTCGGCCGTACGGCAGCCCTCGGACGCGGAGGCCGTCCGTTCGGAACTCGACGCGTTCGAAGCCGCGGTACTCCGGGCGGAGCAGGACTACGACCACGCTCCGACCGGGCCCGCACCATCTCAGCACCAGGAATCCCAGAAGGAGCCGGGCAGTGCCCACGCCGACAGCTGACATGAGTTCCGAGAAGCCGGAACCGACCGATCTGCGCGCCGCCGCGGCCGATTTCACCTGGCTGCTGGAGCGGTTCGCCACAGACACCACCGGCGTGTCCGACGCCATCGCGGTGTCGTCCGACGGCCTGCTGATCGCCGCCTCCCGGCTGCGCGAGCAGGCCGACTCCGAACGGCTCGCCGCGATCGTGGCCGGTCTGACGAGTCTCGCCGCGGGCGCATCCGGGAACTACGGTCTCGGCGGTCTCAAGAAGGTCATCCTCGACCTCGAGCACGGCCATGTGCTGGTGTCGGCCATCGGGGCTGGCGCCGTCCTCGGCATCGTGACTTCCGAGGCCGCGAAGCTGGGCAACATCGCCTACGCGATGACCCTCTTCGCCAAACGGGCCGGGGCGGCGCTCACTCCCCAACTGGTGCTGGAGTTGAAGAACAGTGTCGGCGCGGCGTCGGCCCGCTGACCTTCCCCGGGCCGGGCACGGGTGCAGGCACATCGTGAAGGGAACGTGATGTCCGTCGTCGGACCGTCGCACGAGGCGGCAGGTGGCGCCGAGGGCTCGCCGGAGCCGCGGCGCCGCGCCCCCGCGATCCGGCCGTTCCTCCTGACCACTGGCCGGGTGTCGGCAGGCGGCAACACCCCGGCGATGCCGGTGGAGACCCAGATCGTGTCGACCTCGGCCGGGCTCCTGGCCCTTCACTCGCTGACTTTCGAACGCCACGACATCGTCGCGGCCGGCCGGCGGCCGCTGTCGGTGGCGGAACTGGCCGCCGGGCTGCGACTGCACCTCAACGTGGTGCGTGTGCTGGTCGAGGACCTGCGTGCCGCTGGGCATCTCGCGGTCCATCGGCCGAACACCGCGATCGCCCAGGATCTCTCCGTACTGCGAAGGGTTATCGATGGTCTCCGTGCCGTTCCCGACTCACGGGACACGCTCCGTGACACCAGCTGAACAGCCTCCGACACCGGTCAAGCTGGTCATCGCCGGCGGCTTCGGAGTCGGCAAGACCACGACCGTGGCCTCCATTTCGGAGATACGACCGCTGACCACGGAGGCCGCGATCACCGAGGTCGCGGCGGGAGTGGACGACCTCACCCACACTCCGGGCAAGACCACCACCACGGTCGCCATGGACTTCGGCCGTGTCACCATCGATCCGACACTGAAGCTGTACCTGTTCGGCACCCCGGGCCAGGACCGGTTCGGCTTCATGTGGGACGACCTGGTCGAGGGTGCCCTCGCCAGCCTGGTGATCGTGGACACTCGCCGACTCGACGACTGCTATGCGGCGGTGGATTACTTCGAGCACAGGGACGTCCCCTTCGCGGTCGCCGTCAACGCTTTCGACGGGGAGGTCGAGCACGACCTCGAAGAGGTGCGGTGGGCGCTGGACATCGCGGAGCACGTACCACTGATCGTCTTCGACGCACGGAACACGGGCTCGGTCCGCGACGCGCTGCTGGCCGCGCTGCAGGTCGCCGTGGACCGCGCGGAAGCCGCCGCGATGCCCTGACGGCGGAAGGCCGGCCGGCCGGCTGTGCCCGCGCCCCCGAGGTGTGCGGGACGCAGGAGACGAGCCGATCAATGGTGCATGCGTTCGGAACGAGTTCGGGACGCGAAGGCAGGGACGGATCGGCAAGGACCAGGCAGAAGCCCACCGCCGAGTGCGGCATCAGCGGCAGTCGGACGGACTTGAACGCCGGCAGGCGGCGGGACCGTCTCAGCCCGTCCGGACGGCTCGTGCGACGTGTCCGGTGATGAACTCGTATATCTGTTGGGTGACCTCGGCTGATTCGTTGCGGATGTCGTAACCGTGGGCGACGCCGAGCACTTCGCGGTACTCGGTCAGGGAGCCCGCCGCGTCCAGCTTGCGGGCGTAGAGCGCGCCCTCGGCGCGCAGGCGGTCGCGTTCGGCGGTGACGACCAGGGCGGGCGCGATGCCCTGGATGTCGTCGGCGTTGTCTTCGAAGACCGGCGACGCGAGGCGGTCGCGCCGCTGAGCCGGATCCCGGACGTAGCAGGAGTCCCAAGCCTCGCTCATCCACAGCGGTACGCCGGTTTTGCCCGCCGGGGCCGGCTTGTCACGCGGCGAGGTGACAAGGTCCAAAACAGGGTAGTGCAGCACCTGCAGCGCTATCTCGGGACCCTTGTTCTCCAGGGCGAGACGGGCCGCCGCCGCGGTCAGTGAGCCGCCGGCGCTCTGACCTCCGACGCACAGCCTGCTGCCGTCCCAGTCCCGCTCCTCCTCCGCCGCCCACGCGACCACGTCGTACACCTGCTCGGCCGGGATAGGGAATCGGTGCCGCGGCGCGGTGTCGTAGTCGACGTTGACCACGACGACGCCCGCGTACTTGGCCAGGTAGCGGCACCACGGATCGTCCTGCTCGGGGTACCGGATGGCGAACCCGCCGCCATGTACGTTCACGTAGACCGGCGGGCGCGGGGCGGCGTTGTGCGGCGAGCGGTAGACCGTGCACTTGACGCCTCCGTGCCTTGTCGGCGCGGTGACGACGCTCGTGTCCATGGCGAGTTCGGCGAACTCACGGCGCGGTCTCGGAGCCAGGTTGCTCAGGGCGCAGAACGCCCGGGCCACGGAATCCGCCACAAGGGGAACGGTGAAGAACGACATGCCGGGAGTCTGGCAGCGTCGCCCCTGGGCGGAGGATTTTTTTGACACTTGTTATTTTCCTGTCACGTGTAAAAATGCGGTGTGGATATCAGCCTGACGCCGCAGGACGCGGCCGATCGCAGGGTTCGCCGCTCGCGTGCGGCGTTGATGGGCGCCACGCTGGCGCTGGTGGCCGAGCGGGGCACGACGAACGTTCCGGTGTCCGACATCGCCCAGGCCGCGGACGTGAGCCGGCAGCTGGTATACCAGCAGTTCGGCGACCGGGAGACCCTGCTGCTCGAAACCGCTCTCGAACTGGCCAGGCGTGAGCTCCTGCCGCATGTCGGCGGCCCCCCGGAGGCGGCGCGGCCGGGCAGCCATGTCCTGTCGGCGGCGCAGCACTTCGCGGAGTACCGGCCCTTCTACCGGGCGATGATGACCGGCCCCTGCGCATTCGCGCTGAGCAAGGCGATGAACACCCTGTTCGCCCGGTCCAACCAGCAGCTTGTGCACCGGATGTCCGCAGTGCCGCTCGACCCGGGCCTGGCGGCGGACCTCACCCTGTTCGTCGGCGGCGGATGGGCCACCGTCGTCAGTTCCTGGGTTGTCGAAGCAGAGGATCCCCTCGACCCGGAGGCGTTCGCCGAGCGGCTGCAGCGGTTGGTGCCCGTTCTCCTGGCCGCCGCCGGCCACTCCACGGTCACCGAGGCGAGCGGACCGGGTGATGCCGGCGGGACCGGCCCGGCGGCCTGAGTCCGCGAGTACGCCCGGTCGGGGCGGTGGGCGGGCGGATGACCCGCGGAGCGGTGCGCCTTCGTGAACCGGCTGGGTGGCGTCGGCCGGACGGCCCCCGCGCGGCAGGCCCGCCCGCGGCTCCGGGACGGCGGCCCGCTGTCCGGTGGGCCGGTTGGACTACCTCGCCGCGCGGGCCGGGTTCACCGGACGCGGACGAGGGGACGCGCGTCCGTCTGTGGTCGCGGTGGGCCGAGGCCGGATGCCTGGCCTGACCACCCCCTCGTCCAGCGCGGGAAGCCAGGTCGGCGACTGCGACAGGATCATCCGCACCCGCACCCCGTGCCGTCAGCGTCTTCGTCGGGGCGCGTGGCCTTTGGCACTGCCGAAGCCGCGTCATCCGGTGCGCCGGCGCTCGTCCTGGTCGAGGAGCATGTAAGGGTGCAGGACCGGGCCGAGCACGGCGATGATCACGGCTACGGCCAGTGTGACGACGATCTCCGTGTGCGGCAGCACCGGGGTGAGCAGCCAGGTGCCGATCACCGCGATGACGAGCAGGGCGATTTTCGCGGCGACGAGCCGGGGCAGCGATGGCCGGGGACCGTGGGACTGCTCGCCCCGGGACCTCCGGCGTGACTGGACCAGGTGCGCCAACGGCGCCACGACCAGCACGATGAGGGACAGCCGCAGGGCGTGCTGCCACAGGGGACCGGACTGCACCAGCCAGAGGGCGCCGATTGTCACGCCGGCGAACATGTATCGGACGCGGTCCCGGACCGAGATGGCGGGTGTGGCCCTGTGTCGTTCCGTCCGAAGCCCTGAATGGGATGACATGGCACTCCTTCGTGGTGGGGTTGGATCGGGTGGCAAGACGCGAGAAGCGCGGAGTGGGGTGGCCGCACGGGAGCGGTCAGCGACGCAGAGGGATCCGGATGAGGTCTTCGCCGACGATCAGCCGGCCGTCGAACGCGTCGGCCGCCTCGTGCCAGCGGGGCCTGTCGAGCTCGGCGGGCACGAGATGGCTGAGCACGAGTGTGCCGACCCCGGCCTTCTGCGCGATCAGTCCGGCCTCACGGATCGGGGTGTGCGCGGTCGCGTGATGTGCGACCATCGCCCGCTCGCGGGCTGTCTCGCCGCGGTAGGCACGCTGCACCCACTGCTCGTCGATGGCCTCGTGCACGAGCACGTCGGCCCCGGTGGCGAGGGTGACGACGTTGTCGCACGGACCTGTGTCACCGGAGAACACCACGGATCCCTCAGCGGTGTCGAAGCGGAACGCGTACGCCGGGGTCATCGGGGCGTGATGCACGAGGATCGCGGTAACCCGCACCAACTCGTCCTCGTAGACGCGGAACGGCTCCATCGGCGGTGCCGGCGCGGTGGCGGGGTCGAAGGGAACGCCCGCCGGCAGCTCGATGTCGGCGGCCGCCAGGAGGCGATCAGGGTGACTGCGGCCGTTGTCGCGCATCCGGTCGTTGATGTCGGTGGCGAACGCCTGGTGGAGATGGCGCACCGTGGCGGCGAACCCCGGCGTGGGGTCGTCCGGGCATGCCACCTCCCGCGGGCCCAGGTCGGCGGCTGCCGTCGGCAGGCCGCCGCGGGAGCCGGGACCCAGGAGCCGGGCCGGCCGCGCCAGGTTCTCCAGATTCTGGTACCAGCCGAACAACAGCAGGTTCGCCAGGTCGGCGATGTGGTCGGAGTGCAGGTGGGTCACGAAGCCCGCCCGCAGGCGGGAGAGGTCCAGCCCCGCGAGCTTGACCTGTCGGCAGGCACCGTATCCGAAATCCACCAGGTAGACGGCGCCGCCGAGGACCACCGCCGAGGCGATGCCCGCGCGGGACGCTCGGACCCGCGGCCCGCCCGCCGTGCCGAGCAGGACGATCTCGGTCCCGGGAGTACTGGGTTCCCTCACTGGCGGCCCTCTCTGTGCTGGGATTTGCGTTATCCCGATTGCACACAAGGCCGCGCCATATAACAAATACAAGTTATCGTCGCGGGGGCATAGAGAATTCCTATGGCAGGAGCGGGACGTGGAGCGGCGCCAGATCGAGTACTTCCTCGCTGTCATCGACCACGCCGGGATCACGGCGGCGGCGACCGCGCTGCACGTCTCCCAGCCGTCACTCTCACACGCCATCAAGCTCCTGGAGTCGGACCTCGGCGCGAAGCTGTTTCACCGGATGCCCCGGGGGGTGCGGCTCACCCCCGCCGGGGAGGCCTTCGCCGGCTCCGCACGGCGCGTGCTGCGCGAACTGGACGCCGGTCGCGCCGCGGTGAAGGCGGTGTCCGGGCTCGTCGCGGGGCGGCTCGACCTGGTGTCGCTGCCGGGCCTGCTGCTCGACCCGCTCGCCGGGGCGGTCGGGCGGTTCCGGACCAGGTACCCGGAGGTCAAGGTGCGCATCGTGCCCGCCGAGCGGCCTCAGGCGGTCCGCGAGGCAGTGCGCTCCGGGGCGGCCGAACTGGGGCTGACCGACCACATAGACCCCGGGGAGCGCGATCTCGCCGGTGATCTGGTGGCCGAGCACGAGATGGTCGTCGCGCTCCCGCCGGGCAGCACTCCACCGCCCGGCGGCGTGTTCCCGGTCTCCCACCTGCGGGACCTGGACCTGGTCACCGGTGCTCGCGGCATGGTGGTCGACCTGCTGACGCAGGCCAGCGCTGAGACCGAGAGCGAGCTCACGCCGGCCGTGGAGATCGGGCTCCGTGCCTCCTCGCTGTACCTCGTGCTCGCCGGCGCCGGCGCCGCGGTGCTGCCCCGCCCCCTGGCCGAACTCGGCCGCCCGCACGGCGTAGTCATCGCCCCGCTCGATCCGCCGAAACGCCGCCAGGGCTACCTCATGCGCCGCGCGGCCCCGCTGTCCCCGGCCGCCCGGGCCATGCACACGCTCCTGCTGTCCGGCCGACCGGGCCCGAGCTGAGCCCTCCCGGCGACGCGGGCGAAGGCCGGCGCCCGTCGGTGGCGCGCGGGTCGGCGGGCCGGTGGCTTTACGACTTCCGCACCGGCCTGGCACGTCTGACCTCGGCATCTTCGCCCATGCGCCTCTTGTGAGCTTCCCCCTGCTGTGGGGACCATGACCGGATCCGCAGGACGACAGGCCGGCCGCAGGTCCCGGATCCGGTCCTTGAGCACGGTCAGGCCGCGGCCGCCCGGCCGCCCTTCGACCGGGAACTGGTACCCGTCGTGCAAGCGATCGGGAACCTTATGCCGCCCCTGTCCGACGAGACTCTCCTGATCGTCCGACGGTTTGCGATGGAGGGGGTGCCGGGCGAGGAACCGGTGGACCTGACGGCAGGCGGGAGGGTGAGGGTGGAGGAGCGCCAGGTCCCCGGACCGGAGGGCGGCCCGGACGTCACGCTGCTGATTCTCAGTCCGGCCGAGGACCGCGGTCCCAAAGCGGGCATCTTCCATGTTCACGGAGGCCCGTTCCTCCTCGACGGCAGTGCGGTCGTGGTGTCGGTCGAGTACCGCCTGGCCCCGGAGCACCCGGGCCCGGCGCCTGTCGAGGACTGCTACGCCGGGCTGGTGTGGACGGCGAAGAACGCGCCCGAGCTCGGCATCGACCGCGAGCATCTCCTCGTCTCCGGGTACCAGCGCCGGCGGCGGTCTTGCGGCGGGCCTCGCGCGCTGCTCGCCCGCGACCGGGCCTTCCCGAAGCTGAGCCACCAGGTACTGAGCTGCCCCATGCTCGACGACCGCTTCGAGACGTACAGCAGCCGCATGCTGGATCGGGAGGGACTCTGGGACCGCAACAGCAACCTGCACGCGGCTGGAACGCCCTGCTGGGCGAGCGTCGTGGCGGCCCCGACGTGTCACCGTACGCGGCGCCAGGCCGCGCCGAGGACCTTGGCGGACTTGCCCCGCACCTACATCGACACCAGTTCCGTCGAGGTCTTCCGCGACGACATCCTCGCCTACGCCCGCCGCCTGTCCGAAGTGGGCGTGAGCGTCGACCTACACATGTGGAGCAGTGGCTTCCATGGATTCGACGGCTTGGCGCCCCAGGCGGCGGTGTCGCGTGCCTCGATCGCAACGCGTGAGGAGTTCATCCGGCGGGCCATCGAGGGCTGAGTCGGGGGAGCTGGCCCAGAACGTGCCTCGGTGCGGTGACAACTGGCACTGCTCATGGCGACCCATTGGCCTTGTGGTGAAGAAACGGTCTGCCGTCGCTGCCGGGGCCGACGCTAAGGAGGTGCCCCGCTGGTCGCGCAACGTCGGCCGCGGGGCGACCCGAGGTCTGGTCTCGCGGGGCGCCCCGCTGCGTTCCGCCCGCCCTCGACCGGTCGGGCTCTGGGTCCGGCACTCGTCGCTCCGTGGGAGCGACTCCGGCCAATCGCCATCGACTCGAGGAAGATGCGCGCGAGCGGGGGTCGTGACGGATACGGGTCGACTGGTTACAGCAGGAGTAAGGGCTTGACCTTTCGCTAAATCACAGTAACTTAGGTGATTAAGCGATCGGTGATGCTCGGTGACCACCTCTGTAGTGACCACTGCGGAGCCGAATAGACCGACCGGCAACAAGGCCCGGACGGAAACATCGAGGTCAGACGCGTCTTGGTGGCTCCATGCGGGAGCCACCGTGCACCACCGGAACGTGGCCGTCCGAGCCGCACGACAAGGAATCCCCCATGACTGAGATCACCACCAGCCAGCAACTGCCCGTGGACGAGACCTTCAGCATTCCGGTCTCCGCCGCGAGCCTCGACCGGGCCGCAGAAGCCCTGAGCGCGAACGGCTTCACCGTACGGGTCGTGGACACGGCTGCCGACGCGCGTCGGCTCGTCAACGAGATCCTGCCGACCGACAGGGCCGTCTTCGTCTCCACCAGCGAGACACTGCGTAATTCGGGCATCGCTGAGGACATCGACGGTTCCGGGCGCTTCAACAGCGTGCGGGCCAATCAGGCGGACTGGGACCTGCGGGCACGGTACGACGAGGTGCGCCGTACTCGGTCGGCGCCCGACGTCGTGGTGGGCAGCGTCCACGCCGTCACGGAGGACGGACGCCTGGTCACAGCCTCCGCCAGCGGCAGCCAGCTCGCCCCCTACGCCTCCGGCGCCGCGAGCGCCGTGTGGGTGGTGGGAGCGCAGAAGATCGTGCCCGATCTGGAGACCGCTCTGCGCCGGATCGAGACCTACTCCTACCCCAAGGAGGACGCGCGCGCCCAGCAGGCGTACGGCCAGCGAAGCGTCGTCGCCAAGGTCCTGATCACGAGCCGGGAAGTCGTGCCCGGTCGCGCCACCGTTGTCCTGGTGCGCGAAGTCATCGGCTTCTGAAACCTCTCTCACACCTGATTCCGTCCCCTGTTTTCCCCGGAGTTCAACGATGTACATCACAGCCGTCGTATTCGCCGTCCTGCTGGCACTGGTCTATCTGGCCGCAGGATCCTCCAAGGCCCTCGGCCAGGACAAGGCTCTCGCACAGGCGGATCACCTCGGTGTTCCCCACGGCGCCTACCGGCTCATCGGAGCCCTCGAAGTCCTTGGTGCCGCAGGCGTCGTGGTCGGCCTGTGGGTGGCCTGGCTCGGAGTCGCGGCCGGAGCCGGCCTCGCTCTGCTCATGGTCGGAGCCGTGGGCACTCATCTCCGGGCCAAGGATCCCGGAAAGGCCGTCGTCCCGGCTCTTGTGCTCGGGCTGATCGCTGTCGTGTACGTCCTTCTCCGGCTGGCCACTGCCTGACGCGCCTGTGACGGAGCGTGTCGGGCAGTTGAGTGACCGTCGGTCGGCTGATCGTGACCGGCCGGCCGGCGGTCACGTTTTCTCTGGAAGGAATCACATGGACCATCTGGAATGGGTGCGCCGCCACTATGCCGAATCGGCTGTCGCGTTGGACGCCGACGCGTTCGTCGAGGGTCTCGGCGAAGACGTCCGCATGAGTCGTGGGGCCGTGGTCGTGGTGGGGCGGGAGGAGATCCGCAAGGCCTTCGTGCAGATGCAGGCCGCAGGTCTGCAAGCCATCAGGCACGACATCGTGGGCCTGTGGGAGCCCGAGCCCGGGGTGGTGATCGCGGAGGCGACCGTGGCGTACGAGTACACGACAGGAGCGACTCCCGCTGTCCCAGTGGTGAGCGTCTTCCGCTGGGACGGGGACGAGGTCGTTGATCTCCGTGTCTACATGGACAGCGCGCAGGCACCGCAGTCGTCCTCGTAGCCGGTGCGCACACAGCCCTGCTCGGACCAGGCCGTCGTATCGCCTGGTCCGAGCAGGGCTGTTCTCGTCAAGGCGCAAGGCCCGGAAGACCGGACACCTTGCGCCTATGCGCTCTTGCCGAGATTCACGCCGGTGCGCCTGTTGCGAACGGAAGGAACGCCGGGTGTACCCCACCGGATCCGTCGCGTGGCCTTGTCGAAGCCGAAGAACGCACTCCTGCCGGTTGGCTCTGCGCGCGAGACTCGGCGGACACGGTCAGGAAGCACTCCATCTCGCCGCGGAGCGCCGCGTCAGCGCGGTGCCATGCGAATCGCGCCGTCGAGGCGGATGACCTCGCCGTTGAGCATCGGGTTCTCCGCGATGTGCTGGACCAGCGCGGCGTACTCCTCGGGTCGGCCGAGGCGGCTGGGGTGCGGGACCTGGGCGCCGAGGGACGCCCTGGCCTCCTCGGGCAGTCCGGCGAGCATCGGGGTCTCGAACAGCCCGGGGGCGATGGTCATGACGCGGATGCGGTGACTCGCCAGGTCGCGGGCGACGGGCAGGGTGAGGCCGACCACGCCGCCCTTCGAGGCGGAGTACGCGGCCTGCCCGATCTGACCGTCGAACGCGGCCACGGAGGCCGTGTTGACGATGAGGCCGCGTTCTTCGCCGCCCTCGGCGGGTTCCAGAGCCGCCATGTGCTCGGCGGCCAGCCGGATCACGTTGAACGTACCGACCAGGTTGATCTGGACGGTACGGGCGAAGTCGGACAGCGGGAAGGGGCCCTTCTTGCTGAGGGTGCGGGCGGCGGTGCCGATGCCGGCGCAGTTGACGGCGATCCTCAGATCGCCGAGTTCGGCCGCCGCCGCCACCGCGGCCGTCACGTCGGCTTCGCTGGTGACGTCGGTGGGGGCGAAGACGGCCCGGTCGCCGAGCTCGGCGGCGGCCCCCTTGCCGTCTGAGGTGGGAAGGTCGGCCAGGACCACCGACGCTCCGGCGTCGTGCAGCCGCCGGGCGGTGGCGAGGCCGAGGCCGGAGGCCCCGCCGGTGATGAGGGCGACGCTGCCTGCGATGTTCATGGTGATGTTCTCCTTGTACTGCCGTGACTGTGCGGGTTCGTCACAGACGTTCGATGATGGTGGCGTTGGCCATGCCGCCGCCCTCGCACATGGTCTGCAGCCCGTAGCGGCCGCCCGTCGCCTCCAGGTGGTTGACGAGCGTGGCGAGGAGGCGTGTCCCGGAGGCGCCGAGCGGGTGCCCCAGCGCGATCGCGCCGCCGCGCGGGTTGAGGCGCTCGGGGTCGGCGTCGAACTCGCGTTGCCACAGCAGCGGCACCGGGGCGAACGCCTCGTTCACCTCGTAGGCGTCTATGGAGTCGAGGGACAGGCCGGAGCGGTCGAGGACCTTGCGGGTGGCCGGGATCACCCCGTCGAGCATGAGCAGGGGATCGGAACCGGCGACGGCGAAGGCGTGGTAGCGGGCGCGGGGGCGCAGGCCGAGCCGTTCTGCTGCCGCGGCGCTCATGATGAGGGTGGCGGAGGCGCCGTCGGTGAGAGGGGAGGAGTTGCCGGGTGTGATGCGCCAGTCGATCTCGGGAAAACGCTCGGCCGCCGGTACACCGGTGAAGGCGGGGCGGAGCCCGGCGAGGCCCGACGTGGTGGTCGTCGCCCGAATCGTCTCGTCCACCGTGTGGCCGTCGACGGGGACGATCTCCTTCTCGAAGCCTCCGGCCTCCGTGGTGGCCCAGGCGCGCTGGTGGGAGCGAGCCGAGAAGGCGTCCAGTTCCTCGCGCTCCAGCTTCCAGCGCACGGCGAGGAGTTCGGCGGAGACGCCCTGCGGGATCAGCCCCTCGGGATAACGGCGACGCAGCCCCTCCCCGCCAGTGTCGGCACTGCCGGCGCTGGAGCCCATCGGCACCCTGCTCATCGACTCCACACCGCAGGCGATCACGATGTCGTACGCCCCCGCGATCACGCCCTGTGCGGCGAAGTGCCCGGCTTGCTGGCTGGAGCCGCACTGCCGGTCGATGGTGGTAGCAGGCACTGTGTCCGGGAAGCCGGCCGCCAGCAGCGCCGTACGCGTGATGTTGAGGGCCTGCTGGCCGGACTGCGAGACGCACCCGCCGATCACGTCGTCGACCAGGGCGGGGTCGAGGCCGTTGCGCTCGACGAGGGCGGCGAGGACGGTGGCCAGGAGGTCGGCGGGGTGGTGGCCGGACAGCGCGCCACCGGGCTTGCCCCTGCCGGACGCGGTACGCACCACGTCGACGATGACGGCGTCGTTGGTGTTGGGCATGAGTGATCCTTTTGCGGCTCGGGCCGAATGCAATGGTCGGCGAGGGACGGAGGAGATGAGAGGGAGGCGAGAGCGGATGCGAGCAAACTGAGGCCGAAGGTCAGCGCCCGGTCCAGCGCGGTGCGCGCTTCTCGGCGAACGCGCGCGGACCTTCCTTGGCGTCGTCGCTGGTCAGGAGGGTCTGGAAGACGTGGTCGTTCTCGTCCCAGGCCCCGGTCTCGGCCTGCGTCTCGCCCAACGACATCAGCTGCTTGACGGCCTGTACGGCCAGCGGAGCGCCGAGCGCCACCCGCTCGGCGACCTCCAGGGCGACGTCGACCGACTTGCCCGCGGGCGCTACCCGGTTGAACAGGCCCCAGCGCGCGGCTGTGGCGGCGTCCACGGGGACACCGGTGAGGGCGATCTCCCGGGCGATGTTGCGCGGCACCCGGTGCTGGAGCCGGAGCACCCCTCCCGCGGCCGGGAACAGTCCGCGATGCACCTCGGGCATACCGAAGGTGGCGTTCTCATCGGCCACCACCAGGTCGCAGGCCAGGACGATCTCGGCACCGCCGCCCAGCGCCGGCCCGTTGACGGCGGCGACGATCGGTTTGTCGACCGTATGACGGACGATGCCCGCGAAACCCCGCTCGGGGTGCAACGGATCCGTCACGGCACGGCCCGCCGCCGCCTCCTTCAGGTCCATGCCCGCGCAGAAGGCCCGCCCGGCGCCGGTGAGGACGGCCGCCCGCAGCTCCGGATCGGCCGAGAAGCGCTCCAGCACAGAGCCGAGGGCGGCGGAGACCTCCGCGTTGACGGCGTTGAGGGAACGGGGACGGTTGAGTGTGATCAGGGCGACGCCACCGCGCCGCTCCAGCGTGACCACCGGCGTGGGTTCCTCCGTTGCGGCCGTGTGCATGGTGGCTGGCTCCTTCGGTCTGATCCATCGGTTTGATTTAACGATCGTTAGGAAAGCTAAGGCTGTCACTTCCGGAACGTCAAGGAGTCCTGGTGGAATTCGGGGCGGATTGGCTCGCGAATCACATCAGAGAGCTTGACCTGCGGCGCTGGTGATGCCTAGCGTTCGAACGAACGTTAAGTAATTGCCCTCCCGGAGCCGCGAGGACCGCATGGCGATCGATTTCACCCTTGAGCCCGAACTGGCCGAACTGGCCGACCGTACGGCTGAGTTCGTACGAACCACCGTGCTGCCCGCCGAAGCGGAGATGCTCCGAGGCCCCGGCAAGCCGGACGACTCGCTGCGTCACACGCTCCAGCGGGCAGCACGGGAAGCCGGGGTTTTCGCCCCGACCGTCCCGAAGCACCTTGGAGGTCTCGGTCTCGATCTGCGGGGACAGTCCGTCATCCTGGAAGAGGCCGGCCGCAGCCTGCTGGGCCCGCTCGCCCTGCACTGCGCGGCACCGGACGAGGGCAACATGCTGCTGCTGGAGAAGGTCGCCGACGCCGCCCAGCGGGACCGCTTCCTGAAGCCGCTCGCCACTGGGCAGGTGCGGTCCTGCTTCGCGATGACCGAGCCCGCGCCGGGTGCCGGCTCCGACCCCTCCCAGCTGGCCACCGTCGCCCGTCGGACGAGTGGCGGGTGGGTGCTGGACGGCCGCAAGTGGTTCATCACCGGTGCCGACGGAGCGGCCTTCGCCATCGTCATGGCGCGCACCGGCACCGCCGCCGAACCGGCCGCCACCATGTTCCTGGTTCCGGCCGACACTCCGGGTTTCCGTGTCGTCCGGCACATTCCGAGTCTTGACCAGGGTTTCACCGGCGGACACTGTGAGATCGAGCTGGACGGCTGCGAAGCCGGGGAGGACGCGGTTCTCGGCGAGGTCGACCGGGGTTTCGCCTACGCGCAGGTGCGGCTGGCCCCGGCCCGGCTGACCCACTGCATGCGCTGGCTCGGGCTGGCCCGACACGCCCACGACCTGGCCCTCGGCTACGCGGCCGAGCGTACGGCGTTCGGCAGCCGGCTCGGTGAACTCGGCATGGTGCAGCAGCAGCTGGCGGACAACGAGATCGACATCGCCGCGTCCCGCGCGCTGATCCGGGAGGCCGCCTGGGTCCTCGACCAGGGCCGCTCGGGCAAGCACGAGTCCTCCGTCGCGAAGACCTTCACCGCCGAGGCCGTCGGCCGGATCGTCGACCGTGCCATACAGGTGTGCGGAGCCCTCGGCATCTCCGGAGACCTACCCCTGTCGGCGTATCTGCGCGAGGTGCGGCCCTTCCGCATCTACGACGGCCCGTCCGAGACCCACCGCTGGTCGATCGCCCGCCGGGCACTCAGAGCCGCCGCCGCGAAGGAACCGAAGCCTGAAGGGGCCGAGGGCATGAAGGAGCCGCAGAGATGAAAAGCACGATGATGGACCGGGATCTCCAGATCGGCGATCTGCTGCGGCACGGGCAGCGGGTGCACGCGGGCAGCCGTGTGGTGCGCTGCGCGCAGGACGGCGGTGGGTCTTGGAGCTTCGCCGAGATCGCCGAGCACGCGGAGCGGCTCGCGGCCGCCCTGACCCGCCTGGGAGTCGAGCGCGGCGACCGCGTCGCGACCCTGAGCTGGAACACCCGCGAACACATGGCCGCCTATCTGGCGGTGCCGTCCATGGGCGCCGTCCTGCACACCCTCAACCTGCGCCTCCACCCGGATCAGCTCGGGTATGTCGTCCGGCACGCCGAAGACCGGGTACTGATCGTCGACTCCACTCTTCTGGGGCTTCTCGGCCAGTTGCGCGACCACCTCGCGACCGTCGGTCATGTGATCGTCATCGGCGCGGGCGTGCTCCCGGAGCTGCCCGGCCACATCCACGTCCACGGCTGGGAGGAACTGCTCGCCGCCGAGGAACCGGGCTTCCGCTGGCCGGAGGTCGACGAGCGTTCCGCCGCCGCTCTCTGCTACACCACCGGCACCACCGGCGACCCGAAGGGCGTGGCGTACAGCCACCGCTCCATCTGGCTCCACACCCTGGGCGTCTCATGCGGCAACGGTGCTGCCATGACCGACCGCGACCGGGTGCTGCCGATCGTGCCGATGTTCCACGCGAACGCCTGGGGCTGGCCCTATGCGGCCTGGCTGGCCGGCGCCGACCTCATCATGAACGGGCGTCACCTGCACATCGCGGGCCTCGCCAGCGTCATCAACGAGGAACGGCCCACGGCGGTCGCCGCCGTCCCCACCCTTTGGAACGGACTGCTGCACGAGGGGCCGGAGCACGCTCTCGACCTGTCCTCCGTCCGGCTGGCCGGCTGCGGCGGCTCCAGCCCCTCGCGCGCCCTCGTCGCCGGCCTCAAGGAGCGCTACGGCATCCGGCTCATCCAGGGCTGGGGAATGACCGAGACGAGTCCGCTGGCCACATGGTCGGCGCCGCCGCGCGACATCCCGGAGGACGAGGACGTCGACTGGCTCCTGAAGAGCGGCCGGTTGATGCCTCTGGTCGACGTGCGCGTCATGGGCATGGACGGCACCGAGCAGCCCTGGGACGGAGAGTCGGCCGGCGAACTCCAGCTGCGCGGACCATGGGTGACCGGCGCGTATCTGCACACCGAGAACACGGCCGACAAGTTCGACGACGGCTGGCTGCGCACCGGTGACCTGGGCACGGTGGGACCCGGCGGCTGGATCGTCGTACGCGACCGGCTCAAGGACGGCATCAAGAGCGGTGGCGAGTGGATCTCCACGGTGGAGCTGGAGAACGCCATCGCCGAGCACCCCGCTGTCGTCGAGGCCACCGTGGTAGGCGTACCCGATCCTAAGTGGGACGAGCGTCCCCTGGCCTGTGTCGCGCTCGCCGAAGGTGCCACCGTCTCCTCGGCCGAGCTGCGGGAGTTTCTCGAAGGTCGGGTCGCGAAGTGGTGGATTCCCGAGCGGTGGACGTTCCTGGACGCCATCCCGAAGACCAGCGTCGGCAAGTACGACAAGCGCGCTGTGCGGCGGCTGTACCGGGAGGGCGAGATGACCATCGAGATCGGCGGCAAGGCGACGTGAACCAGGACCGAACCACAGCCCCGAACGCCACTGGACACGGTCCCCTGTCCGGTCTGCGGGTCCTGGAGATAGCCAGCATGGCCCCGGGGCCCTTCGCCTGCACCGTGCTGGCCGACCTGGGCGCGGAGGTACTGCGCGTCGATCGTGCCTCGGACGTCGATCCGGACACCCTCGCGTCCGTCGATCCGCTGGCCCGGGGCCGGCGCTCGCTGGCTGTCGACCTGAAGCAGCCCGAGGGCGCCGCGCTCGTCAGGCGCCTGGCCGCTCGGGCCGACGTCCTGGTCGAGGGGTTCCGGCCCGGGGTCGCCGAGCGCCTGGGCATCGGCCCGGAGGACTGCCGGGCCGTCAACCCCCGGCTGGTGTACGGACGGATGACGGGCTGGGGGCAGAGCGGCCCGCTCGCTCCGCGCGCCGGGCACGACATCACCTACCTGGCCGTCTCCGGCGCTCTCGGCCTGATCGGTCCGCCGGACCGGCCGCCGGTTCCGCCGGTGAACCTGGTCGGGGACTTCGGCGGGGGCGGGTTGCTGCTGGCGTTCGGGATCTTGGCCGCGCTGTACGAACGCGAGCGCTCGGGCCTGGGCCAGGTCGTCGACGCCGCCATGGTCGACGGAGCAGCGCTCCTCACCACCGCCCTGCACGGACTGCGCACGGCCGGGCAGTGGGAAGGGGAACGGGGCGAGAACCTGCTCGACGGGGGAGCGCCCTTCTACACCACCTACGAGACGGCCGACGGCCGGTACGTGGCCGTCGGCCCGTTGGAGGAGAGGTTCTACGCCCAGCTCCTCGCCGGCCTCGGCCTGGCCGGCGACCCCGAGCTGCCCGGCCAGTACGACCGCGAACGCTGGCCCGAGCTGCGGCAGCGACTGGCCGCCGCGTTCAAGGAACGCACCCGCGACGAGTGGACCGCGATCTTCGAACCGACCGACGCCTGCGTGGCCCCGGTGCTCAGTCCCTGGGAAGCGCACCTGCACCCGCACAACGCGGCACGCACCGTCTTCGCCGAGACCGGCGGGACACGTCAGCCGGCGCCGGCGCCCCGCTTCGACCGTACTCCGGGCCGGATCCAGGGACCCTCGCCGGTCGTGGGCCAGGACTCCCGCGGCGCCCTCGCCGACTGGGGATTCGACGCTTCCGAAGCCGCCCGTCTGCTGGGCGCCGCGGTGGTAGTCCAGCACCCGCACACGGGAGAGAACCGGTGAGACTGGGCCTGAGCATGGGGCACTGGGGAAGCGCCGGAGGCGCCGAACCCCTGGCGCTCGGGCTGGAGGCGGAACACCTCGGCTACGACATCGTCTGGGCCGCCGAGGCCTATGGATCGGACGCGGTCAGCGTGCTGTCCTGGCTGGCCGGCCGGACCTCCCGCATCGGACTGGGCTCGGCGGTCATGCAGATTCCGGCCCGCACCCCGGCGATGACCGGTATGACGGCGGCGACACTGGACGCCCTGTCGGACGGCCGCTTCCACCTCGGCCTCGGCGTCTCCGGCCCTCAGGTGTCGGCCGGCTGGCACGGGGTCGAGTTCGGCAGGCCACTGGCCCGCACCCGTGAGTACATCGAGGTGGTGCGCAGTGTCGTACGACGCGACCTCGTCCGTCACGACGGCGAGCACTACCCGCTGCCCCTGCCGGGGCCGGGCGGCCGGCCCGGCAAACCACTCCGTCTGATCATCCATCCGGTGCGGGAGGCGATCCCCGTCTACCTGGCGGCCGTCGGTCCGCAGAACATCCGTCTCGCCGGTGAGATCGCGGACGGCTGGCTCGCCTTGTTCCACGCACCCTCCCACGCGGACACGAATCTCGCGCAACTGCGCGAGGGGCGAGGAGAACGAGGTCTGGCGGGCTTCGACATCGTGGCGAGCGTCCCGGTCTCGGTGGGGGACGACCTCGACGCCTGCGCCGACCGGGTCCGTGCCTACGCGGCGCTCTACGTCGGTGGCATGGGAAGCCGAGAGAAGAACTTCTACAACGCTCAGGCACGGGCCCTCGGCTACGAGAAGGAAGCACGGACGGTGCAGGACCTCTATCTCGCGGGCGAGACCGAAGCCGCCACTGCCGAAGTGCCGTTCGGGCTGATCGACGAGACGAGCCTGCTCGGGCCCGTGGACCGGATCGCCGACCGGCTCCGCGCGTTCGCCGCGAGCGGAGTCACCACCCTGTCCGTCATCCCCCACGGCGACAGCTACGAGGAGAAGGCAGCCTCGCTCGCCACCGTCGCCGACGCGCTGCACCGCGCGAACATCTGAGGAGAGAACAACCGTGGAACGAACGCTCTACGAACAGGACCACGAGGACTTCCGGGAGATCGTCCGGGAGTTCGTCGCACGCGAGGTCGTCCCGCACCAGGAACGCTGGGACGCCGACCACCTCATCGACCGGAGCGTGTGGACCGCCGCCGGCAAGCAGGGCCTGCTGGGACTCGCCGCTCCCGAGGAGTACGGCGGCGCGGGACAGGACGACTTCCGCTACCGCGCGGTGATGATGGAGGAGATCGCGAAGGCCGGCGCGGCCTCCCTGGGCTCGGGGTTCAGCGTCCAGGACGACATCGTGCTGCCCTACCTTCTGGACCTGGGCACCGAGGAACAGAAGCGGCGCTGGGTGCCCGGGGCCTGCTCGGGGGAGACCATCACGGCCATCGCCATGACCGAGCCCGGAGCGGGCAGCGACCTCCAGGGCATCCGCACCGCCGCAGTCCGTGACGGCGACGTGTGGGTGCTCGACGGGGCCAAGACCTTCATCACCAGCGGAATCCACGCGGATCTGGTCATCGTACTGGCGCGCACGGACCCCGCCGCGGGGGCCCGTGGGATGAGCCTCTTCGTCGTGGAACGGGATATGCCCGGCTTCACACGGGGCCGCAAGCTCGACAAGATCGGCCTGCACGCCCAGGACACCGCCGAGTTGTTCTTCGACTCGGTGCGCGTTCCGGCGGTCAACCTCCTGGGCGTCGAAGGACGGGGGTTCATGCACCTCATGGAGCGGCTGCCGCGCGAACGGATGGCCATCGCCGTGACTGCCCAGTGCGTCACCGAGACCGTGCTGGCCCAGACTCTGGACTACTGTGCCGAGCGCACCGCCTTCGGGCGCCCGGTCGCCGACTTCCAGCACAGCCGCTTCCTGCTGGCCGAGCTGACCACCGAGGCCGACGTCACCCGCGTCTATCTCGACCGTGCCGTCGAAGCCCTCAACGACGGGACCCTCACCGCCGTGGACGCGGCCAAGGCGAAGTGGTGGGCCACCGAACTGCAGACGAAGACGGTGGACCGCTGCCTTCAACTCCACGGTGGCTACGGCTATATGAGGGAGTACCCCATCGCCCGCGCCTTCCTCGACTCGCGTATCCAGACCGTCTACGGCGGGACGACCGAGATCATGAAGGAGATCATCGGCCGCGACCTGGCCGCTGCCAGGAAGGAGACCGCCCGATGACACGGAACCGCGCTTCCCGGCGCCGCACCGGACCGGCCGGAGCAGGACCGGTGACGCCATGACGCACTCTTTCTCTCCACCGGAGACCGCCGGCACGACCGACCCGCCCGGTCTCGACCTCGGTGCCGTCAGCCGCTGGTTCGACGCGAACGTCCCCGGCTGCCAGGGGCCGCTGTCCGCGAGGGTGCTGCACGGCGGACGTTCCAACCTCACCTACCTCGTCACGGACGGCCACTCACGATGGGTCGTACGCCGTCCGCCGCTGGGCGGTCTCACCCCCTCGGCGCACGACGTCGGCCGTGAGTTCCGGGTGATGTCCGCCCTCCGGGGCAGAGGAGTGGCCGTTCCCTCCGCGGTCGCCCACTGTACGGATCCGTCC
The DNA here is from genome assembly GCF_014645815.1 of Streptomyces fuscichromogenes. Classification (GTDB taxonomy): domain Bacteria; phylum Actinomycetota; class Actinomycetes; order Streptomycetales; family Streptomycetaceae; genus Streptomyces; species Streptomyces fuscichromogenes. The sequence goes on from NZ_BMML01000011.1 coordinate 76,458, forward strand.
GTGACCGGCGTCCCGTTCACCGTCGTGGCCTATGTCGAAGGGCGGGTCCTGCGTTCCCGTGCGGACACCGCCGGCCTCACGCCGTACGACCTCAAGCGGTGCGCCGACGGTCTCGTGGAGCAGCTGGCCCGACTGCACGCCGTCCCGTACGCCGAAGCCGGACTCAGCGGCTGGGGGCGGCCCGACGGGTACCTGCGGCGCCAGCTCGACCGCTGGCGCACCCAGTGGAACCTTGTCGCCACCCGTCCGCTGCCCGGACTCCCGCGCCTGCACAAGGCGTTGGAGGATGCCTTGCCGACGGAGAGCGCCGCGTCGATAGTGCACGGCGACTTCCGGGTCGACAACACCATTCTCGATCCGACCGACCTGAGCCGGGTACGCGCCGTCGTGGACTGGGAACTGTCCACACTCGGCGATCCACTCGCCGACCTGGGCACCTTCCTCGCCTACCGCGACCCCGCGGTCGACGCCCTGCTCGACACCCCGGCCGCCACGGCCCCCGGATTCCCGGGGCCACTCGAACTCGCCGAACAGTACGCCCTGCTGACCGGCCGGGACATCACGCTGATGCCGTTCTACCAGGCGCTCGCCTACTTCAAGATCGCCGTTATTTCCGAAGGCGTGTACGCCCGTCACCTGAAGGGCGTCACCGTCGGCGACGGCTTCGCCGGCGCGGGCGACTCCGTGCCCGCGCTCGTCAGGGCCGGACTCCTGGCCCTTGGCCGCGACGGAGCCGTCCTGTGACCGGTGCCCGGAGGGCGGCACTGGTCACAGGTGCCTCCCGCGGCATCGGCCGCGCCATCGCGCGGCGGCTCGCGCGGGAGGGGTACGACCTCACCCTCACCGCCCGCGACGGCGACGCACTGCGGGCCGCCGCCGAGGAGTTCGCCCGGCTGGGGGCGCGCACCGAGGTGGCCGTCGGCGACATGTCCGACGAGGACGCCGTACGGAGCGTGGCAGACGTCCACCGCGCGGCGTACGGGAGGTTGGACGCGCTGGTGGTCAGTGCCGGGGTCGGCTCGTCGGCGCCGCTGGGCGGCTATCCGATGCACCGCTTCGACAAGCAGTTCACCGTCAATGTCCGCGCGCCGTTCGTCCTCATCGACGCCTGCCTGGACCTGCTGCGGGAGACCGTCACACTGTCCCCGGAAACCGGCACGAAGATCGTCGCGATCTCGTCGATCACCGCCTTCGCGCCCGAGCCGGGACTGGCGGCGTACGGGGCGAGCAAGGCGGCGCTGGTCGCGCTGTGCGAGGCAGTGAACACCGAGGTCTCGGTGGCCGGGGTGGCCGCGACCGCGATCTGTCCCGGCTATGTCGACACCGACATGAGTGCCTGGATGCACGAACGCCTGGCTCCGACCGAGATGGTCACCAGCGAGGACATCGCGGAACTCGTCCTCGCGCTCACCCGCACCTCCCGGCGCGCGGTGGTGCCGCACCTCCCCGTGGTGCGCGCAGGAAGCGAACTCTGGCGGGCCTGAACGCCGCCAGGAGGTGATGCGGCACCGGGAGGCGGCACCGGCCCCGGCACGACTCGGCCGCGACTCGACGGACACGACGTGTCTGCGGTGACCGGGACATCTCGGCCACGACTTCGGCCATCGCGAGTCCTCCGTCGGCCAACGCACGACGCGGCATGCGAGAACGACCGACCGGCGGGGGCCGGTGCCGGGCTATCGCCTGCCGGTCGGTGCCAGGTCGGCCCGGGAGGACGAAGCCGGTGATCACGCCGTTCTCCGGGACAAGGAGCAGAAGGCCTTGGCGGCCAGGTCCGCTGAGGGGAGACCCGCCTGGGCGAGCAGCGGCGGCCCGGGACCCGTCGCCTCCACGAGACGCCGTCGGCTCGGCTGAGATGTCAGCTCGGGGAAGCGTGTGCGCGGCCGCGCACGGTCCGATCGAGGTTCTGTGCCTTCGGCGCCAGGGCGTGTTCCACGAACAGCCGGCCGGTTACAGGAGTCTCGCGCACGGGCGGCGCGGTCCGCCTCCATCGGCGTCAGGCAGCGAGCGACACAGTCCGTCACCATGGCTGCGAAGGGCGCGGCCTCGCTGGTGGTGCCGTGTCGGCGACCGTCGCCGGCCTGCCGGCCGGGTTCGCCTGAGGCCAGGCCGCCGGGATCGGTCGTACCAGGTATTCGCGCACTACCGCCACTGACACCTGCTGGCTCCTCCCACGGGAGAAGCCAGCAGGTGGGTCGTTCGGCGCGGTGACACATCCGAGCCGTGGAGAAGCCACGAGCCGTCAACGGCCCGGTGGCGCGTCGCCTATGACGCGATCCCGGCCGGGCGGCCCAGCACCGCCGCGAGCCTTCCCGTGATGATCTCGGCGGCTTCCCGGACGGTCCGCTCCACCAACTCGGCGCAGGTAGGGATGTCGCGGATGAGGCCCTGCGCCATGCCGACCGTCCAGATACCGTGGTCCAGGTCGCCGGACTCGTAGACCTTCACTCCCCGGGCGCCAGCCACGAGGTCGCGGATGTCGGCGAATGCCGCTCCCTCGTTCAGGCGCTGCACGACCTCGCGGCTGATCGCGTTGTCCGCGACCCGTGCGGTGTTGCGCAGTTGACGGAAGATAAGCTGGGTGTCCCGCTCGTCGGCCTCGACGAGCCGCCGCTTGACGTTCTTGTGGATCTCGGACTCGGCGGTGGCCATGAACCGGGTCCCCATGGTGATGCCGTCCGCACCCAGCGCGAGCGCGGCGACCAGGCCACGCGCGTCGGCGAAACCGCCCGAGGCCAGCAGTGGGACGGTCAGCGCCTCGGCTGCCGCCGGGACGAGAACGAGGCCCGGGATGTCGTCCTCGCCCGGGTGCCCCGCACATTCGAAACCATCGATACTGACCGCGTCGACGCCGAGCTGCTCGGCCTTGACCGCGTGCCGTACGCTCGTGCACTTGTGGATGACCTTGACCCCGTGCGCGTGGAAGTCAGCCAGGTGTTCGGCCGGGTTCGATCCCGCGGTCTCCACAATCGGCACGCCGGACTCGATGATCGCCTTGCGGTACTCGGCGTACGGCGGCGGACTGATCGTGGGCAGGACGGTCAGGTTCACCCCGAAGGGTCTGTCGGTGAGCTCCTGGCAGCGTGCGATCTCCTTCCGCAGGTCGTCGGGGGTGGGCTGGGTCAGGGCGCTGAGAAACCCGAGCCCTCCGGCGTTGGCCACGGCCGCCACGAGAGGCGCACGGGCGACCCACTGCATGCCGCCTTGGACGATGGGATGTGCTATCCCGAACTTCTCGGTGAACCTGGTGGTGATCACGCTTGTCTTCCTCTCTGCGTAACTGCTGGGTATCGCTTCTCGGCGGCGTCTCTTCGCACCGCTCTTTCGGAATGCGCCCGGCTTCTCCGGGCGTGGCTGCCGTTCAGCGGCGAGTGGCGTTCAGCCGGGCTGTCCGGTCCTCGGGCAGCCCGAATGGCAGGCTTCGTTCGAAGCGAAGCGCCTCGCCCCGGTCCATCGTGCTCTGCCGGGCGTAGAGCGCCTTGTAAATGCGGTTCGTCCCCGCGGAGTTGGCCGCGATCTCCGCGGTGAGTTCCGCGACCGCCCCGTCGAGGCGGTCGTCGGCGACGCACCGGTCGACCAGGCCGATCTCCGCCGCGCCGTGGCCGTCGACACGGCGGCTGGTGAAGCTGACTTCCCTGGCCACGGCCCGGCCGACCCGCTCCGGCAGTCGTACCGACATCCCCCACACCGGGGCCAGTCCCCAGGTGCCGTAGGCGTCGGCGAACCACGGACTCGGCGGCCACCAGAAGGTCGCAGGCCAGGGTGGGTTCCAGGACGCTGGTGAGGCAGGGACCCCGGATTTTCCCCGCAGTCGGCAGGGGAAACGCCTCGAGCAGGTCGATGGTCTCCGCCTCATGGACATGTTCGTCCGCCGACTCCGTCGAGGGCAGGGTGCCGAGGCCGTGTCCGGCGCAGAAGGGTCTGCCGGAGCCGGTGAGCACGAGTGCTCGCACGGTGTCGTCGTGCGCCAACTGGTCCAGCTGCGCGCGCAGTTCCCGGAACATCTCGGGGGTCAGCGCTCTGAGCTTCTCCGGCCGGTTCAGGGTCACCGTGGCGACGCCGTCCCGCACCGGGCGCAGCACCAGTGGGGTCCGCATGCGTCCAGTCGTAGGGGGCCAGTGCTCCGGCGAGCGCGGACACGGCGATGGAGAGCCGCTCCAGGGGAAGTCTCTCCATGAGGCGGGCGAGGCCCCTGCCCTCGGTACCGAGCAGGCAGTCGGCCGGGACTCGCACCTCGTTGAAGAACAACTCGGAGGTGCCGTGCCCGTGCAGGCCGATCCCCTGCGGGGTCCGCCCGCAGGCGGGCCCCGGCAGATCGCTGGGGACCAGCAGGAGGCTGAAGCCCTTCGATCCGCCCGCGGGATCGGTGCGTGCCACAATGATCACGACGTCGGCCTTGCTGCCGCCCCCGATGAACGCCTTCTGTCCGTTCAGGACGACGACGTCGCCGTCCCGCCTCGTGGTGGTCCGGATGCCCTGAAGGTCGCTGCCCGCGCCGGGCTCGGTCATCGCGATCGCGCCGATGAGCTGCCCGCCGGCCAGGCCCGGGAGCCAGGTGCGCTTCCGGCCTCCTTTCACTATCGCCTGGAACCGGTAGTCGTCCAGCCCCCCGCTGCCGTACTCCTCCGGTACCAAGGTTCCCGGCACAGGCCCTGTCTCCCCGCGGCGGTCCAGGCCTCGCGGGGTACGCGCGCATCGGCTTCCCAGCGCGTGTAGTGCGGTGCCACCTAGCGCTGGATGAGCCCGGACCGAGCCGCGGAACAACTCGTGCTCCGGTTCGTGGAGAGTGCGCTGCATGGGACTGCCTTTCAGGTGGATCAAGCCGTGGGACGGCGGACGACCGCGTGAGACATCGCGGTCGACGCAATCACCCCGGCCGGGGTTCGCGCCGGCGATGACTGAGGGCGTCCCGCACCGGACGAGTCCAGACGGCTTCCGGCAGGCAGCCCGGGCACGCTCCGCTCCCCGGTGAGGCCGGTGCCCGTCGACGAGGCGGTCATACCGATCCCTGATCTGCCGCCGACGTGGTCCTCCTGCGATGCGGCGCGATCCGTCGGCCGGCAGGGCGGGCGAGCCCCGGTCGCCGTCACACGCCGGAGAACCTGGGCGTGCGCTTCTCGCGGAATGCGGCGGTCCCTTCCGCGTGGTCCAAGGTCCGGAACAACGCGGACTGCCCTTCCCGCTCGGCCTCCAGCGCATGGGGAAGGTGCGCGAGAGCCGAGTCGTTGATCGCGCGCTTGGTGTACGCGTACGCCTCGGTGGGGCCTTCCGCGAGCCGCTGCGCGAGCCGGTCGACCTCGCCTTCGAAGACCTCGTCGGGGAAACTGGCCGCGATCAGACCCCATTCGACGGCTTGCGCGGCGGAGACGCGTTCGCCGAGGAGTGCCATGCGGGCGGCACGGGCCCGGCCCACGGCGGCCGGCAGCAGAGCGGTGGCGCCGCCGTCGGGCATCAGCCCGGCGTTGGCGAAGGCCATCAGGAAGTAGGCCGATTCCTTGGCGACGGTCAGATCGGCGGCGACCGCGAAGGAGCAGCCGACCCCGGCGGCGACACCGTTCACCGCTGCGATGACCGGCTTTGGAACCCGGCGCACGGCCGTGGTCAGCCGGTTGGCCGCGTCGATGGTGGCGACCTCTGGCCTTCCACCTCCCCGCGGCGCACCCTGGGAGGCGAGGTCAGCGCCGGCGCTGAAGGCCCGTCCGGCGCCGGTGAGCACGATGGCCCGTACGCGGGCATCCGCGGCGCTGTCCTCTATGGTTGCCGCCACGCTGTCCAGCATCGGAATGGTGAAAGCGTTGAGGCGGTCCGGACGGTTGAACGTCACCCGGAGAACCGCACCGGTCCGGGTGACTATCACATCGTCCTCGTGCTGCACGGGCATTGCTGACCCTTCTTGAGCGGCGACGGCATGTCGCAGGAACCCGATTCCCCCGGTTGCCTCATGTGGACGTACCGCGCCCATGGCGTCGTGTGGCCGTCGGGAACGAATCCGGGCACGGGTCCGACGTCTGTGTGCTTCGCGAGGCGGCCCGCGCCGGATACGCACGTGTACCGCCTCGCGAAGCCCCCTGATCAGGCCTGGAGGTAGACCGACTTCCACTCCAGGTACGCGTTCAGCCCCTCGGGGCCGTACTCGCGGCCCAGGCCGCTGGCGCCCCGGCCGCCGTACGGAGCGGAGAAGTCGAAGTTGTAGCCGTTGAGCCCGATGGTGCCGGTGCGCACCCGGCGCGCGATGGCCATGCCCCGCTCGTCGTCGGAGGTCCAGACGCTGCCGCCGAGGCCGAACTCCGAGTCGTTGGCCAGGATCACCGCCTCGTCGTCGGTGCCGTACGGGGTGACGGTGAGAACCGGGCCGAAGATCTCCTCGCGGGCGATCGTCATCTCCGGACGGACGTCCGCGAAGATGGTCGGTTCCACGTACCAGCCTCGTTCGGTGTGGGTGGGACGACCGCCGCCGGCCGTGAGCCGGGCCCCCTCGGACCGGGCGGAGGCGATGTAACCCTCGACGCGCTCACGCTGGCGGGCGGTGACGAGCGGCCCGACCGCGGTGGCGGGGTCCAGCGGGTCTCCGACCGTAAGGCTGGAGGCGAGCGTGGAGATCGCGTCGAGGATCTCGTCGTACCGGCTGGCGGGAGCGAGGATACGGGTGCTGAGGTAGCAGGTCTGTCCGTTGTTGGCGAGCGACGTCTCAGGGAGGCCCGCGATGGTGGCGGCCAGGTCGGCGTCGTCCAGGATGATCGCCGCGGACTTGCCGCCGAGTTCGAGGGTGACGGGGCGCAGCAGGCGTCCGCAGACCTCGCCGATGGCGCGGCCGGCCGGCGTGGACCCGGTGAACGCGACCTTGTCGACGCCGGGGTGCGAGACGAGGGCCTCGCCGGCTTCGAGGCCGCCGGGCAGGATGTTGAGGACGCCGGGCGGCAGACCTGCCTCGGCGGCGGCTTCGGCGAGGACGTAGGCGTCCAGGGAGGTCTCCAGCGCGGGCTTGAGGACGATCGTGCATCCGGCGGCGAGCGCGGGTCCGATCTTCGTCATCGCGAGCATCTGCGGGTAGTTCCACGGCACGATCGCCGCGACGACACCGACCGGCTCCCGCCGTACGACAGTGGTGGCACCGGTGAAGGCGGGGCGCCGCTCCTCCCACTCCAACGTCCGGGCGAGGCCCGCGTAGTACCGCAGGAGCGCGGCCGGGCCGTAGGCGTTGACCATCGGGGACATGGCGATGGGCATGCCGTTCTGGCGGCTGACCAGCCGGCTCAGCTCGTCGGCGCGGGCCTCGATGGCGTCGGCGAACCGCTCCATGGCGTCGGCGCGCTCAGCCGGGGTCGAGGTGGCCCAGGGCGCGCCGGGTGCGTCGAGAGCGCGGCGGGCCGCGGCCACCGCCGTGTCGACATCCTTCGCACCCGCGACGGGGATGTGGCCGATCTCCTCCTCGGTGGAGGGCGACACGACGGTGTACGTCTCCGTGCTGAGCGGTCGCTGCTGCTCGCCGTCGATGTAGAGGGAGGAGATGTCTCGGTAGGTGTCCATATGGAAGTCCCTGTGATCGGCTCGGGGAAAGAAGGAGGGAGCGGGTCTCAACGGGGGTGACGCGGCCTCGGCCGGCCGAGGCCGCTGGTGGCGCGGAGTCGGTCGCCGAATCCGCACCTGGGCGAGGATCCAGGATTTCCCGGCCCATCGCCGTCTGTCTGCGGCCCGCCGCCGCACGGAGCGGGCGTACGGCGGCGGAGATGTGTCCACGACGTTTGGGGACGATCAGCGGCGTTCTGCCGTGTGGATCAGGCGTGGCCGGGTTTTCCCGACCTGTCGTGGGCCTGCCCTTTAACGGTCCGATCTAACGATCGTTAATGCAAGCTAGGTCAGAGGCGGGGAAACCGTCAAGCAGTCGGACGGAATCGGCGGAGTGACCTTCCACCCCCTGCGACGTCCACCCGTCGGCACCGCGGAGTGTCGCGGCTCGGGGTCGGTGACTCCTGCGGACTCGGGTCATCGGTGCCCGGTGCGCACCGATGCCGATCGGGCCCGGAGCCGCGATGGCTGCGTGCTTCGCGATGCCGACTTCGATTCCCGGGCTATGCCGTCGCCGGCATCGGACGGCGCGCAGTGGCCGTGGCGCCGGGCTTTCGCGAGCGGACCGGTCACTTCGCCCGGGAGCGTGGCGCGGGCCGCACGCGGGCTCCCACGGTGCGCAGGGCGATCGCCACATAGCGGTCGGCGATGTCCTCGGGTGTCAGCGACCCGTCGGTGTGGTACCAACCGCTGACAGCCTGGCACATGCCGAGCAGGGCCCGTGTGGTGTCGGGGGCCCGGTCCACCTCGAACAGCCCCTGCGCGACGCCCTCATCGACGGTCTCCAGGAGAAGTTGCTCCACCTCCTTGCGCAGCGCCGCGTACTTCTTCCGGTTCTCGGGCTCCAGATACCGCATCTCGGCGTCCAGCGCGGCCGTCGCCGCCCGGTGCGTCATGTGGAGGACGATGCACTCGACGACCTTGGCGAACCGGTCCAGCACACGCCCTTCGGCCTCCGCGTCGGCGAGTCTCGTCCGTCGCAGTACCTCGCCCATGGCTCCTTCGAGCAGCGCCACCAGCAGGCCCTGCTTGTTGCCGTATCGGTAGTAGATCATCGGCAGGCTGACCTCGGCCTGACGGGCGACGTCGCGCACCGACGTGCCGTGGTAGCCGTGCTCGCGGAAGTTGTCCAGAGCGGCCACCAGGATCGGAGGGAGGTCGAGCGGCGCGAACTCGCGCCAGTCGTCGATCCGCACCTCGGGATCCGAGGTCGCCTGCTCCTTGGGCGCCGCTGGTACCTTCCCCGCCATCCCACCTTCTCCTTGCCCCTGCAGCCGACAACCGTCCGCATCAGTCTAACGAACGCTAAGTAAGCCGGAGGAGGTGAGTGGCGGCCGAAGGGAGATTCACAGACACACATACCTGCCAGGCGGAGCCTGGGTCAGAGCGGAAGCTCTCCGATCTTCTGGCGAGCGCCCTCGAACAGCAGGTCAATGCGCTTCTTACGGTACGCCGCGCCGGCCTTCTCGAGGTAACGGCGTCCGCCCGCGGTGCGATCCAGGACGGTGGAGGCCGCGAGGTTCTTCGCGAAGATAGCCGGCACCATCCACGGCAGCCCCACCGGTATGCGGAGCTCCTGCATGCTCTCCTTCCCCAGAAAGTACCTCAGGGTACCGAGCAGACGGGCGCGCGCGTACCAGGAACGAAGGGGGTGCAGTCGCCCACGGTCGACACGGCTTTCCCCTTCGAGGATCCCCTGGGTCAAGGCGCCGCCGGCGTCCGTCTGGCCGCTCTGGGCGATGAGCACGTGATAGTTGAAGGCGTTCTGTTCGCGTTCCGTGTCGAAGAGCCAGTCCTCGTTGATCCCGAGGAGCCAGCCGACGTACTTCCACAGGTGCATGAAGGCGGCGGCGTCCTCGGCGCTCACCCGCCAGCCCAGGAACCGCGTCCCCATGAGGAGGATGCTGTTGAACAGGCCGAGAGTGCTCGCCTGGTCGGTCTGGTTGATGGGGAGTCCCCAGCGCTCCGTTTCCCAGCGGCCGTTGTGCTCGTACCGGTTGTTCATGAGCGCGTGCATCAGCCGCACGTGGACGGTGAGCTTGAAGCCCTGCCCGTCGCGCCGCATCCCGCCCGCTCCGGCGACCGCGTGCGTCCAGGTCTCGGTCTCCCCGAGTCGCCGCATGGCCTTCGAGCTCGTCAGCGCGCCCGTGAGTGCCAGCAGGTCGGCGGGGCCGCCGTACCGGTAGGAGCCGATGAGGGACAGATTCAGCAGCACGTCGGTCGACACGCGCCCCATCCGCCACAGCACGCCGGCGCCCCGCTCGACCAGGTCGAAGTCGACCCAGTCCGGCACCTCGTCGACCACGGCGAAGAACCGCACGAGTGCGTCCGGAGCGTCAGGGACGACTCGGATCCCCTCGTCCAGCGCCTTGTTGAACTGCGCCATGGTGACGCGCCCGCTCGGGTCGGCGGCGTCGCTGCGCATCGCTTGGACCAGCTCGGCGCCCAGCTCGTCACGCTCGTACAGACGGCGGCCTATCAGGTCGAGCAGCTTTTCGTCGATCTGCTCGACGCCGGCTACGCGGCGCAGGACCTTGCCATGACGGGTACTCCGCTCCGGAGCTTCGCGGAAGCGCTGTGGATATGGTGATGCTGCTCGCGTGTCTTGTGCGGGGAGTGAGGGAGATGTCATGCTCGAAATGCTGACACGAATATTTACTCGCGTTCAATTCGCGTTTTAGGGATGAGAGCCGTGACCTCCAAGACGCATCGCGCTACCAGGCGCGCACCCAAACAGGATCGTTCCCGGGCCATGGTCGAGCGGATTATCGCGGCTGGTCGTGAGGTTCTCCTGGAGCGCGGGTACGAGGGAGCCAGCACCAGCCGTATCGCCGCCAAGGCGGACATCAGTCCCGGTTCCCTCTACCAATACTTCCCTGACAAGGAGGCCATCCTCACCCAGGTGCTCGACCGGTACATCGAGCAGCTGAACCGTCGCATCACCGACGCGTTCGTGGCCAACCTCGATGCCGCCGACAGCGTGCGCACAACCGTCGAGGCCCTGCTGGACGCTCTGGAGACCGACGCTGGCCTGCTCCGAGTGGTCTACGAGCAACTACCGCGTGACGCCAACACCCAACGGGCCGAATGCATGCGGCGCATCGACGACCTTGTGGGCACGTCGCTGCTGTTCAAGCACCCCCGCCCTGTGAGGCAGGTGGACGCCGCCGCCTGGATCATGGTGCGCGCCGTGGAGTCCGTGACGATCGGGTACATCCTGGAAGCGCCGCCCGTCAGCCGCGATGCGATCATCTCCGAACTCACCCAGCTCGTCGCGGGTTACCAAGCCGGTCTGGTGACCTCGAACAGCCGGACCGTGCCGGTCGCCGGAGCGCCGCGTCTCAAAGGGACGCCCCCCGAATACGGCGTCCCGTTCTTGTCCTAGCGGGCTTCTTCGGGTGGCTGTCTGTCGTGTGTCCTTCGCTCGGTCGTCGCGCCGCACGGCACGTCGCGGCCCGGGCCCGGACACGACGAAACGGCACGTCGGTCTGAACCGGCGTGCCGTCACAGGATGTCGAGTTCGTTCGGGCCGCTCTGAACGGGCAGGGGCGTCGTCGGTGATCACTCCCGCTGTCGCCCCGCCGTCAGGCGGCGCGTGTACGCCGACGTCCGGAGTGTCGTCCCGGGGCGACGGAGGGGATGAATCGTCGCTCGGGAGTCAGCGGGCGTGGCCGAAGTACATCAGCTCCCAGATGGCGGAGGCCGTGTGCGTCTCCGTGATCACCTCGCCGACCAGTTGCTCCACCGTCGCGCTCCCCGTGAACCGCAGGTAGCTGGCGTCGAAGCCGGCCGCCTGGGCCGCTTCGCGCTGAGGTCCCTCCAGGTCGTCGATGAAGTTGTTGCGGACGAGGACCTGCTCAAGGCCCAGGGTGAGGCGGTAGTGACCCTCCGGCCCGGAGTACTCGTACACCTCGCGCTTGTCGACCGGCTTGCCGGTGTGGTCGTCGGTGAGCCTGTCGCCGGTGCTGAGGGTGACGGATTTCGCGTCGTCGGCGACGATCCGGCCGTCCTTGGTGATCAGGAAGAGCGGGATGGTGTCGTCGCCGTACTGCTCCTCGGCGGTGATGTAGCACCAGACGAGGCTGTACGGCCCGACCTGGGCTCGGCCCCACCGCCAGTTGTGGATCAGCTGGTTGAGGGGCGCGTCGCCCCAGTTGTGGTCGTGGTAGCCGATACCGCGGAGAGTCTCTTCGACGCCGTCGAGGGTGAGGGTCGCCTCCACCGTGCCCACCGGGACCGGTGCGACCCAGCCCAGCAGCTTCTCGCCGGTGTCCCGACCGTCGTTGAAGTACATGTGCCCCGTCTCGGGCCGCCAGGAGGGGACCGTCCGCTCGAGGGTCACGTCCGCGGTGAACCCCTCGTCCTCGACGTGGATCGTGTAAGTCGCCAGGTCGCCCGAGAAGGTGTTCGCGGCGATCCGTACGTCGCAGCCGTCCCCGGACGCCGAGAACTGGTCCGGGGAGAACGTCAGTCGGCGCTCGATGGTGGTGCCGTCGGGTCGCTCCAGATCGATCCTGATCATGGGAGTCAGAGGCAGCGCGGGCGCGAGCATCGGTTTCGTGTAGAAGGTGATCACCAGCGCGGTGCCGTCCTCCAGGTGGGTGTCGAAGTACCACCACTCGAAGGTGGTGCCGCCCGGATCGGTGCGCAGGCCGTCCTCCGACGGCTTGACGACGCCCTTCTCAAGGCCCAGTGAGCGGTACGCGGACGGGGTGTCAGCCAGGTAGGCAGGCATGGTCTTCCTTCAACGTCGACTATACGATCGTTAAGTTGAATCGTAACCCATGGCTTTACGGGCGGAAAGTGATACACTTAACGTTCATATAGTTGACTGTTGGGGGCGAGTGGGGGTGTGATGAACGTTGCAGAGCGGTCGCGGGAGAGGATCGCCCAAGTGGCCCTCGGGCTCTTCGTCGAGAACAGCTACGAGGGAACCTCTCTTCAGATGATCGCGTCCGTGTTGGGTATCACGAAGCCGGCGATCACCTATCACTTCGGCACCAAGGAGGATTTGCTGGCTGCCGTCGCGGAACCCGCCTTCGTGGATGTGGAGAAGTATTTCGACTCGCTGGAAGGGCAGCAGACGACTGCAGTCCGCAGGCGCGAAGCGCTGACCGGCTATGTCGATCTGTTGGTGAGGCACCGGAGCCTGATGGTCTTTCTTCTCCAGGACGCTGGAGTGGTGCGGAACCAAGCCCTCAAGGGCAGGGTGGCCTGCCTCGCCGAACGGCTGACGCAGCCGTTCGTCCGGGATTGCGCCGATACCGGTGAGCGCGTGTACGTCGCCGCCGCGCTCGGCGGTCTGCGGAGCGCTACCGCGGCCTTCCCCGAACTGTCGGACGGCGAGCTGCACGCGTATCTGCTGGAGGCCGGCCGCCGCATGCTCTCCCGTCCGGCCCGGCGGTCCCCCTCGTCACCGGAATAAGTCCGGGGCGGTGACGCCCTGGGTTGACGGGCAGGCGCGAGCACGCTGGGGGAGGTCCTGTTCGGCCCAGATCGTCTTGCCGCGGGTGGTGTGGCGGGTGCCCCATCGGCCAGCCAACTGGGCGACCAGGAGAAGTCCGCGGCCGCCTTCGTCGAAGACGCGGGCGCGGCGCAGATGCGGCGATGTGTTGCTTGCGTCCGTGACCTCGCAGATCAGGGCGCGGTCGCGGATGAGACGGAGCTGGATGGGCTCTTCCCCGTAGCGGATCGCGTTGGTGACCAACTCGCTCACCACGAGCTCCGTGACGAAGGAGGCCTCCTCCAGTCCCCACTCGGCCAGCCGCTCCACGGCCTGCCTGCGGACGGTGGCCACGACGGCCGGGTCGGCGGGGACATCCCACGCGGCCACGTGGGAGGCGTCCAGGGCGCGGGTCCGAGCCAGGAGGAGAGCTACGTCGTCGACCGGTCGACTCGGCAGCAGAGCGGTCAGTACCTTGTCGCACAGGCCCTCCAGGGACTGTGTACGGCTGGTCAGCGCGGTGCGCAGCCGTTCGCTCCCCGCCTCGATGTCACGATCGGCGGCATCGATCAGACCGTCGGTGTAGAGGGCCAGAATGGTGCCCTCCGACAGGTCCAGCACGGCCGTCTCGAAAGGCAGCCCGCCGATACCCAGGAGCGGACCCGCGGGGACCTCGGGAAATTCGGCGGTGCCGTCCGGGTGGACCAGGACCGGTGGCGGATGCCCCGCCCGCGCCAGAGTGCAGCGGCGCGAGACGGGGTCGTAGACCGCGTACAGGCACGTGGCGCCCACCTCGCTCGCCGATCCCTCACCGGCTCCCTCGGCCTCCCCCTCCTCGGCCTGGTCTAGGCGCAGCACGAGATCGTCGAGATGGGTGAGGAGTTCGTCGGGCGGCAGGTCCACGTCGGCCAGGGTGCGTACCGCCGTGCGCAGACGGCCCATCGTGGCGGAGGCCTGGATCCCGTGGCCGACGACGTCGCCGACCACCAGAGCGACCCGTGCTCCCGACAGCGGGATGACGTCGAACCAGTCGCCGCCTATGCCGGCCTCCGATCCGGCCGGTAGATACCTGCCGGCCATCTCGACCGCCGCCTGCCTGGGGGGACGCTGCGGGAGCAGATTGCGTTGAAGCGCGATCGAGGTGTTTCTCTCACGGGCGTAGCGGCGCGCGTTGTCCACGCAGACCGCGGCCCGAGCTGTGATCTCCTGCGCCAGCAGCAGGTCGTCGTCGTCGAAGGGTTCGGGCGTGCGATGGCGGGTGAAGAACACGAAGCCCAACGGGGTCCCGCGCGCCCTCATCGGAACCAAGAGGAACGAATGGGTTCCGTACTCCGCCATCTTCGACACCAGGTCGGGACGCTCGCGGAGCCATTGGGGAGCCGTCTCCGGGCTGGCGTCGTAACGAGCGGCGATGCCCGCGGCCAGTGCGTCCGCCAGCTGTGAACCCTCGGGGAAGTGGCTCAGTTCGCCCGGCTGGAACCTGGCCTCCGGACAGCCTTCCAGAATCGAACGATTGACCGCGCGGCGCATCGCGGTGGCATCCGCCGGCCAGCCGGGCTTGGCCTCCTCGCCGCTGTAGACGGGATCGAGCAGGTCCACGGCGGCGAAGTCGGCGAACCGCTCGACGGCCAGCTCGGCCAGTTCCTCAGCCGTGCGCACGACCTCCAGGGTGGACCCGATCCGGACGCTCGCCTCGTTCATCACATCCATCCGGCGCCGGGCCCGGACCGCTTCGGTGATCTCCCGCGCGACAGTGGAGGCGCCGTACACCCGGCCGGTGGGGTCCCTGAGCGGCGTGACGAGCAGTGACCATGTGTGCGGTCGCGCGTGCTCGGTCGCGCGGGCCACCACCTCCCGGCACACCGGCGCACCGGTGTGTACAGCCTCGCTCACGGCCTTTGTCAGGTCGTGATGCAGGGGACCGGTGCCAAGTTCGTCGGTCCGGTGGCCGAGCACGTCGTCCGGTCGCAGGTCCAGCAGCCGGAGCGCCTCGGTGTTGGCGCGCGTCACCCGTGCCTCCGTGTCGTGGAGGAGCAGGGCCACAGGAAACTGGGGGAACGACCGTTCCAGCAAGCCGTCGCCGCTGTCCGTCGCCGGGGCCGGAGGACGGTTCAGCAGCCATATCCAGCTTGTCTCTCCGCGGATGTCCTGCTGGGGGACGGCATGGACGAGAACGCTGACCCGGGTGCCGTCGGCCCTGCACAGCGCCATCGTGGCCGTCCAGTCCGTCCGTCTGGCCAGGCGGACTTCGACAGCCGCCGGGAGGGGTGCGGCGAGCAGGTCGGTGGCCGGGCGTCCCACGATGCTGTCGGTCTCATAACCGAGCAGCCGTGCGGCCTCGGCGTTCCACGCGCTCACCAGGCCACGGGCATCAAGGGGCACCGCGGCCGTGCCTTGCGCACCGCGGTCGTCGTGCCAGCAGACTTCGTTGTCCATGACAGCTCACTTCGGCATGACACGGGCGAAGCCGTGCTCAGCACACGGTCGCCGATGTCCCCATTCCAGAATCGTGCCTCACAGGTCTTGCGACAACCCGTTGCCCAGCCCGACGGCGCAGCCCGTCGTCAGGCCGCCGAGGCGGGAATCACTCCCATGCGGCCGCTCTGGTAGTCCTCGATGGCCTGGGTGATCTCCTCGTGGGTGTTCATCACGAACGGTCCGTAGGCCGCCAGCGGCTCACCCAGCGGCAGGCCACCCAGGAGCAGCACCTCCATCTCGCCGGTACGGTTCGCCTGACGGTCACCGGCCGTCACGGTCAGTGTCTCGCCCGCCCCGAAGTAGGCGATCTGTCCCTCGACCGTGGGCCGCCGCTCGGCTCCGAACGTACCCCGCCCGGACAGGACGTACGCCATGGCTGAGAAGTCCGGCCGCCACGGCACGCGAAGCCGGGCTCCCGGTGCGATCGAGACGTGGGCGAGGGTGATCGGGGTGTGCGTGACGCCGGGGCCGCGGTGACCGGCGATCTCGCCGGCGATGACGCGCACCAGAACGCCGCCGTCCCCGGAGGTCAGCAGCGACAGCCGGGAGCCCCCGATGTCCTGGTAGCGCGGGGCCGTCATCTTGAGCGTGCTCGGCAGGTTCACCCACAGTTGTACGCCCTGGACGGCACCGCCCTCCATGACCAGCCGTTCCGAGGGGCTCTCGTGGTGCTGGATGCCGGAGCCGGCCGTCATCCACTGGGTGTCGCCGCCTCGGATGACTCCGCCGCCGCCGTGTGTGTCCTCGTGCTCGATCTCGCCGTCGATCAGGTAAGTAGCGTCCCTTCGCCGTGCGGGGCTCCACGACGGTGTCGGCGCGGTGGTCGAGCAGGAGGAAGGGGTCGGCCATGCGCATGCCCGCGCCGGGGACGGGAAACACCCGGCGGACGCCGAAGCCCTCGGTGGGCGCCTCGTCCACACTGGTCTTGAGGTGGGCGACCGGGCGGTCCGTGGCGATGCCGTCCAAGTCCGGAATCCGGGGCAGGACCAGCAGGTCCGGAGCGGTTATCGCGGGCATGGGAACCTCCTGTGAGCACGCGGGTGGAAGCAGGGCGGCGCCGTCACGAGGCGACCGGTGCCGTGCTGTAGTGGGGAGTCCACCGCGTCGCGGCGATGGCTTCGCGCAGTTCCTCCTCGGTCGCCTTCGGCGCCACGCCGTCCTCGACCGCGGCGAGTGCGGCGGCCAGTGCGATGTCCCGGGCTGCCTCCCGCATGCCGGCGAGTGGCGGCAGCAGCCGGGCCGGTCCTTCGCCGGCGTCCTGCGCCCGTGCGGCGCACCGGGCGACGGCGCGGGCGGCCGCCACCAGCATCCGGTCGGTGACCCGGGTGGCGCGGCTCGCCGTCACCGCGAGTCCGATGGCGGGGAAGACGTACACGTTGTTCGCCTGGGCCACCGGCACCTCCTGCTCGTCCACCAGCAGCGGCGGGAACGGCGAGCCGGTGGCGATCAGCGCCCTGCCGTCCGTCCAGCGGGCGAGGTCGGCCGGATCGGCCTCGGCGTGCGAGGTCGGGTTGGAGAGCGGGAAGATGATCGGCCGCTCGCAGGCCGACGCCATCTGCCGGACGATCTCCTCGCTGAACGCGCCGTGCGCCGTCGACAGCCCGATCAGGGCGGTGGGCGCGACACGGCGTACCACCTCGGCAAGGCTCGTGCCGTTCCAGCCCGTGGCCTCGGTGTCCTCGCGCGCGTACACGCGCTGCTCGTCCGTCAGGTCGGTGCGAGAGCGGGTGAGCAGGCCGTCGATGTCCACGACCCAGAAGCGCCCGGCGGCCTCGGCCGCCGACAGACCCTCCTCGATCACGGCCGTCCGGATCATGTCGGCGACGCCGATGGCGGCGGAGCCCGCACCCAGCACCACCAGACGCTGCTCAGGCAGCGGCGTACCGGCCACCGCCGCGGCGGTGGACAGGGCACCGAGGGCCACCGCCGCGGTGCCCTGGATGTCGTCGTTGAAGGTGAGCAGGCGGTCGCGGTAGCGGGTGAGGATGGGGCGCGCGTGCGGGGTGGCGAAGTCCTCCCACTGCAGCAGCGTGCCCGGCAGCTCCGCCTCGACGGCTGAGACGAAGGCCTCGATCATCTCGTCGTACTCGGCGCCGGTGAGACGGTGTTCGCGCCGACCGAGGTAGCGCGGGTCGGCGAGCAGTTCCTCGTTGTCCGTGCCGACGTCGAGAAGGATCGGCAGGGTGCGCGCGGGGTCGATGCCGCCGATGGCTGTGTAGAGGCTGAGCTTGCCGATCGGGATGCCCATGCCGCCGACGCCCTGGTCGCCGAGGCCGAGGATGCGCTGGCCGTCGGTGACGACGATGACGTCCACGCCCTCGTCGCCGTGGGGGCGGTTGCGCAGGATCTCGCGGAACCGGTGGCGGTCCCCCCAGGAGAGGTACAGCCCGCGGGGCCGACGGTAGATCGAGCTGAAGCGGCGGCAGGCTTCACCGACGGTCGGGGTGTAGATGACCGGCAGCAGCTCTTCCAGGTGGTCGGTCACCAGGCGGTAGAAGAGCACTTCGTTGGTGTCCTGAAGCTGCCGCAGATAGATGTGCCGGTTCAGCGCCTTGCCGTAGTCGTGGAACGCCTCGTAGGCGCGGCTGACCTGTTCGTCGAGGGTCTCCACGGCGGGTGGCAGCAGGCCGTCGAGTCCGAGGTCGGCCCGTT
This sequence comes from Streptomyces fuscichromogenes, assembly GCF_014645815.1. Classification (GTDB taxonomy): domain Bacteria; phylum Actinomycetota; class Actinomycetes; order Streptomycetales; family Streptomycetaceae; genus Streptomyces; species Streptomyces fuscichromogenes. Next base: position 94,597 of record NZ_BMML01000011.1, read on the forward strand.
CGTGTGGGCTGAAGGCCGTTCCCTTGTTGCGGAGTGGGTCGGCGAGGATCGTGGCGCCCTGGGCATGGGGATCGGTCATTGCTCGTTCCATGAGGGTCGAGGACGGTGGGGAGGGTACGGATCAGGGCCGCGGAATGTTGCGCAGGTTGGCCCTGGCCAGGTCCAGCATCTTTCCCACACCTCCGTTGAGGACCGTCCGGCCGGCGGAGAAGGCGAAGCCCTTCACGTGTTCGCCGCTGATGTGCGGGGGGATCGACAGCGCGTTGGGGTCGGTCACGAGGTCCACCAGACAGGGTCCGTCGTGGGCCAGCGCCTCCTTGAGCCCCGCTCGGATCTGCGCGGGGTCCTCGATGCGAATGGCGTGGATCCCGACGGCCTGCGCGATGGCGGCGTAGTCGACGGGTCCGTGATCGGTCTCGTGGTCCGGCATGCCGTCGGCCATCATCTCCAGCTTGACCATGCCGAGCGAGGAGTTGTTGAACACGATGGTCTTGACCGGCAGATCGTGAAGTTTGACGGTGAGCAGCTCGCCCATGAGCATGCCGAGCCCGCCGTCGCCGGACATGGAGATCACCTGTCGGTCTGGGTAGGCGAACTGGGCGCCGATCGCGTGCGGCAGGGCGTTGGCCATCGTGCCGTGCAGGAACGAACCGATCACCCGGCGGCGCCCGTTGGGGGTGATGTAGCGGGCCGCCCAGACATTGCACATGCCGGTGTCGACGGTGAACACGGCGTCGTCGGCGGCGAGTTCGTCGAGGATCGCGGCCGGGTACTCCGGGTGGATCGGGGTGTGGTGTTCGACCTTGCGGGTGTAGGCGGAGACGACGTTCTCCAGAGACTTCGTGTGGCGGTTCAGCATCCGGTCCAGGAACGAACGGTCCTGCCTGCGGTCGACCAGCGGCAGAACCGTGCGCAGCGTCTGTCCGACGTCGCCGTGCACCCCCAGGTCCAGCGGGGTGCGTCGCCCGATCCGTCCCGCGTCGTGGTCGATCTGCACGGTGTGGGCCTGCGGCAGGAAGTCGTCGTACGGGAAGTCGGTGCCGAGCAGTACCACCAGATCGGCTTCGTGCATCGCGTCGTAACAGGCGCCGTAGCCCAGCAGCCCGCTCATGCCGACGTCGTACGGGTTGTCGTACTGGATCCATTCCTTGCCGCGCAGGCTGTGGCCGACCGGCGCGTTCAGCCGGGCCGCGAGTTCCATGACCTCGTCGTGCGAGCCCTGGACGCCGGCGCCGCAGAACAGCATCACCTTCTCCGCGGCGTTGAGCCTCGTGGCGAGGTCCCAGACCTGCTCGGTGGGCGGTGTGACCCGGCCGAGAGCGGTGACGAAATTGCTGGATCCGGTGGGGTGGCCGGCGGGGGCGTGGGCCAGGTCGCCGGGCATGACCAGCACTGAGACGCCGTTGTCGGCGATGGCGCGCTGCATGGCGATCCGCAGCACCCGGGGCATCTGGGAGGGCTGGACGACCATCTCGCAGTAAGTGCTGCACTCGGTGAACAGCCGCTCGGGGTGGGTCTCCTGGAAGAAGCCCGTGCCGATCTGCTTCGAGGGTATGTGCGAGGCGAGAGCCAGTACGGGGGCGCCGGAGCGGTTGGCGTCGTACAGGCCCTGGATCAGATGGGTGTTGCCCGGTCCGCAGCTGCCGGCGCAGACGGCGAGCCGCCCGGTGAGCTGGGCCTCGGCGGCCGCGGCGAACGCCGCGGCCTCCTCGTTGCGTACGTGGACCCACTCGATGCCGTCGGTACGGCGGATGGCGTCCACGATCGGGTTGAGGCTGTCGCCGACGACGCCGTAGATCCGTTCCACCCCGGCTTGCAGCAGCACGTCCACGAACTGCTGTGCCACGGTCGGGTTGCGCATTGCGTTTCTCCTTGGAGATTGTTGCGTGACAAAGGGGCGCGGGGACGGGATGGGGACGGGGGCGCGCACGGTGCGGGGAGGAGATCCGTGAACGGCCGGGCACCTGGGTGCCCGGCCGGTCGTCAGTTCTTCTTGAGCAGTGCCCCGGCGCCGTCGGCGACGGTCTCCAGGCCGAGGGTGCGCAGGACCTTCCACGAGGTGGCCGCGGCCGCCGTGACGATGGGCAGGCCGAGGCGCTTCTCCGCGGCGGGGATCGCGGGGAGGGACGGCATCTGGACGCAGGCGGAGAGGACCACGGCGTCCACACCGCGGGTGTCGAGGTCGGCCGCGATGTCCGGCAGGCGGGACGGGTCGAGTCGGCCGACGGCGAGGTTGTCGTCGACTTCGAGGCTGATGGAGTCCTGGACCTCGATGCCCTCGGACTCGATGTAGCCGGCCACCAGCGCGGTGAGGGGCTTCATGTACGGGGTGACGATGGAGACCTTGCGGGCGCCGAGGTGGTGCAGGCCCTCGACCAGCGCGCCGGCGCTGGAGAGGACGTCCACGGCGCAGCCGTTGTCGGCGGCGGTGCGGGTGAGGTCCTCTTCGATGCCGCGGTGGACGCCGTTGCCCTGGGACATGATCGCGACGAGGCAGGCGTAGGCCATCACCTCGACCTGCGCGTCGGCGAGTTCGATCGCCGCCCGGCCGGCGTCGGCGTTCATCGCGGCCAGTTCGCTCTTCTCGACGGTCTTCATCCGCATGCGGCTCGCGTGGAAGGTGAACTGATCACCCGTCAGCGCGCTCTGGCGACGGAGGATCTCGGGGATCTCCGTCTCCATCGTGGTGTTGGAACTCGGCACCAGCAGGCCGATCCGGTGACTGGACATGTTTTTCCTTAGGGATGGTTGAGGGCCGGTCAGGCCAGGAGGAGCAGGTTCTCCAGGAGGGGCCAGACGGACTCGGGACTCTGGACGTGGGGGTAGTGGCCCGCACCGGGCAGGACGGTCGCCGCGGGGCGCGTTTTCAGCAGGTCGGACGGCGGGCACAGCGGATCGTGTTCGCCGGCGGCCAGCAGGACTTCCCGGGCTCGGGACGCGGCGAGCAGGCCGGGCAGATCGGGTGCTCCGACCCCTAGGGACGCGGGGTCGGTCACGGGCTCCCACTGATCCCCGTCGCCGATCACCAGGCGGTCGCACAACGGCGACGCGGGGTCGACGGCGTCGCCCATGGCGGCGACCGCGAGGACGAACCGCACGGCGTCGTCCCGGGTGGGGAACACCGGTGCCGGTGCCGCCGCCGCGGCCGCCGTCATGGCCACCTCGTCCTCGGTCCACAAGGGCTTGGTGCCGATGGCGCAGACTGTGGACACGTCTATGCCGAACCACCCGCTGGCCAGGGTCAGCCCGACGACACCGCCGAGCGAGTGCCCGAGGACGTGCACCGGCGTGCCCGGCGTGACGTGTTCGGTCACGGCCTGCGCGACCTGTGCGGCCATCAGGCCGTAGCTGTAGTGGGGCAGCCGGGTGGAGCGGCCGTGGCCGGGCAGGTCGGGGACCAGCCAGCTGCCCGGCCAGCGTTCCGCCAGAACCACCTCGACGCCCTGCCAGACGTCGCCGTTCCCGAGCCCGCCGTGGAGAAGCACCAGTACAGGTCCCTCCGGGAGGCCAGAGCGACGGAGGTAGAGGCCGCTCTTGGAGGCGGCCCTGCCAAGCAGAGCGTCGGATGTCATCGTGGAGTCTTCCTACGGGCGCTGAACGTGGTCGAGGTAGCTGTAGACGGGCTTGGCGGGGGCGAGGGACAGGTCGGTGTTGATGTGGCTGGCCGAGACGACCTCCAGCACCGGCAGGTCCGCCAGCGGAGCGAGCGCGTGCTGGAAGAGCTGCAGGCGGGCCGGCCCTGTCCAGGCCTCCTTGACCGTGACCTCGGTGATCTGGGTACGGACCAGGTCGGAGACGATGGGCCTGCCGTCGTAGCCAGGAATGATCTTCACCATGAAGGTCGGCACGCTGATCTGGCGGCGGGCCTCTTCCTTGTCGAGTACCTGGTGCTTGTATCCCATGGTCGCGGTGGCCACCCGCAGGGATCCGAAGTCGAGGGTGCCCACGAGCGTGCCGTGGTCGACGTAGAGGCTGGGCTTGCCCATCACCTTGGGATAGGCGGACAGCTCCCGACCGCCGGCTGTGGCCGGGAAGTTGTCCAGGTACATGGAGTGCAGGTACTCGCCCTGCTCGCCCTCGAAGTCCACCGGGATCGCGATGCCGGCCTCCGTGTAGGGGCCGAAGGCGCTCACGTCACCCATGTGCATGACCTCGAAGCGCACTAGCGGCTCGCCGACCGTCAGCGGCTCGGGCACGATGGCCCGCAGCGCCTCGGGGTCGGTGCGGTAGACGATGTTGAGGTACTCCCGGTCGATCCACGGGGTCATAGAGGGGAACGGGTAGGCGGGTGCGGTCAGCGGGGTGTTGAGACTGCGGAGGATTTGATCGGCCTGCACGGAATTGCTCCTTTTCAGGCGTTGCGCCAGGTGGCGAGGTAGTCGGAGTCCTCGCTGGCCAGCGAGGCTTCGCCGAGTTCGAGCGGCCGGAAGGTGTCGATCATGACGGCGCGCATGTTCTTGATCTCGATCATCCCGGCGTTGTACGCCTGGACGGCCATCTCCAGTTCGTTCGTGTGCGGTCCGTGGATGAAGCCGGCGGGGTGCCAGGTGATCGTGCCCGCGTCGATGCCGTGCCCAGCCCGTGCCCCGCCCGCCGCGTCCACGTAGAACATCAGTTCGTCGGAGTCGACGTTGGCGTGGTTGTAGGGGACGATCACCGCGTCCGGGTGGTACTCGACCTTGTGCGGGACGAAGGAGCAGATCACGAAGCCCGGCGCCTCGAAGGCCTGGAACGTGGGCGGCGGCTGGTGGATCCGGCCGATGATCGGCTCGTAGTCGTCCATGTTGAACGCGTACGGGTAGAGGTGGCCGTCCCAGCCGACGACGTCGAACGGGTGGTGGGCGTAGGTGTAGATGGTGCCGCCGGCCCGGTGGCGCACGTACACGTCGACATCGTCGCCCTCGACGATCAGGGGCTCGGCGGGGCCGCGCAGGTCGCGCTCGCAGTAGGGAGAGTGCTCCAGGAACTGGCCGCTCTTGGACACGTAGCGCTTCGGGGGACGGATGCCGCCGTTCGACTCCGCGATGAGGAGGCGTACGGGCTCGTCTCCCGTGGGAACCCAGCGGTGAGTGGCCGAGGTCGGCATGATCACGAAGTCACGGGGGCCGACCTCCAGCGCGCCGAAGACGGTCTCGACGCGGGCGGTGCCGGACTCGACGAAGTACATCTCGTCGCCCATGGCGTTGCGGTAGAGGGGGCTGGGCTGGTCGGCGACGACATAGCTGACCCGCACGTCCTCGTTGCTGGCGAGCAGGCGGCGGCCGGTGACCGCGTCACCGCCCTCGTCCACCTTGTGGGTGTGCACCAGACGCGGCTTGAGCGGGTGGTTCGGCGTCGTCTCACGCCCGTCGATGTCCCAGGTGGTGACCGCGACGACGTCGGTCGGGGCGTAGGTGTGGTACAGGAGCGCGGAATCGGAGGAGAAGCCCTCGGTGCCCATCAGCTCCTCGCGGTACAGCCCGCCGTCGGGCTTGCGGAACTGGACGTGGCGCTTGTGGGGCACCTGACCCAGGGAACGGTAGAACGGCATGTCGGCTCCAGATGTGAATGAGTGGTGGGGCGAGGGGGCTCAGGACGCGTCGACGCGCTCGCCGAGCCACTTCGTGACGATCTCTCCGGCCTTCTCGCGCGGGTTGTAGTCGACCGGCGCGTTCGGCAGCAGGAAGAGGTAGTGGTGGGCGTGGGGAAGGCCGGTGAACGTCTTGTCGGTCGCCGGGATGCGGGAGTAGATCTCCTCCTGCTCCTCCGGGTAGGCGTCGGTGTCGCCCATCGGCGCGACCACGAGGGTGGGAACGGTGATGTGCTCGGCCGCGTGTGTCCACTCGGCCCGCGCGGACAGCCCGCTCCAGGTCGAAAGCCAGGCCCGGGCGGTAAGGATCCGGCCCAGCGCCAGCGGGCCGAAGGAGCCGCGCAGCGGGTGGCCGTGGGAGAAGATGCTGCCGGGCACCCGGTGATTGGGGTGGATGCTCGGGTCGGTGTGCGCCGGGTTGGCGACCGTGCCGTAGATGCTCATGAACGGCGACATGAGAGCCCTGCGCGCGGTGGGCGAGCCGAGGTTCTCACGGTCGACGGCCTGCCTCGCCTCCTCGTAGTCGGCGATGAGGGTGCGGGCGATCACGTCCAGGCGGTGGGCACGGGCCCGCTGCGCCTCGCGGTAGGTCGCGAGCCATTCGGTGTCGTACTTGCTGGGCTCCGGGAAGGGCTGGTAGCCGTTGGCCGGGTTGAACATGTCGAGGGCCGGGTCGATCGCCGTCGGGTTCGACTCATCGACGACGGCCGGGTCGAGCATGTTGAGCATGATCATGCCCTCGCCGGCGTGCGGGGCCAGAGCGATGTAGAAGTCGGCCGGCGGCATGTCCTCCTCGGCGAACCGGGTCGGTGTGCCATGCGGGCCGTGGGTGTGCCGCTCCTCGGGCGGGAGGGACGCCTGCCACTGGTAGTACGACAGGAGCGAGGTTCCGCCGCTGCTGCCGATGAGGACGATCTTCTCGAAACCGCGGTCCTTGAGCATCCGGATGCCGGCAGCGGTGTCCTTGACGACTTCCTCATGGACCATGTCGCTGTCGTTGTTCAGTGCGCGGCTGGTCTGGCCCCACACCGCGTATCCCGCTGCCAGCAGGTACGGGCTCAGGTACTGACGGGACTGGTTCTCCCGGGGGTGCATGAACACCGCGACCGTCTTAGGCCGGGGGCCCGGCGGCAGGTGCAGCAGACCGAAGGAGAACGCCCCGTCGGTGGCGGTGATGTCGATGAACTCCCGCTGTGTGCCCTCTGGAAGCTGGTCCATCCGGTAGGCGTTCACGCTGCCTCGTGCGAGGCGTTCCGGAGCGACGAACAACTCGGGGAGCGGCAGGTCGGGAATGCGGTACCTGCTCTGTGCAGTCATGGCGGGTCCTCACAGGGGCGACAGGGGGTAGCGATCTCGGGTGGGCACGCAGACCGGTCCTGGCGAGGGCCGCGGCGCCCGAAAACCTTGAATCACATATTCATAGGGGAAAGATGGAAAGTCAAGCGAGGGTCGGTCATAATGGCGTGAGAAGCTTGAGCACCTGATCAGGAGGGGCCGTGTACATGCCGAACGAGTCCGCTGCCGCCGACACCCCGAGTCCGGCGGTGGACGACGGTGACGTCCTGAACCCGGACGTCCCGATGCAGCAGCAGATCTATCGGCAGTTGCGCGCCGAGATCATCGACGGCCTGTGGGTCGGTCGTACGGACTTCCCAGGGGAGCGCGAACTGGCCGAGCGGTTCAACGTGAGTGTGGTGACCGCCCGTACTCCTCTGGAGCGCCTCGGCGAAGAGGGGCTCGTGGAGCGCGGCCGCGGCAAGCGCCCCCGTGCCGTCTACGTTCCGCCGGACCACGAGGCCGGCGGTCTCCCTGTCTTCTATCCCGAGGAGGAAGGGTCCGAGTACGGGTACGAGCTCCTTGAGGTCGGTGTGTGCGTCGTCCCCGCGGAGGCCTCCCGCCTGTTCGGGCTCCCTGCGGGCAGCAGACTCTGGCAGTGCGTCCGGCTCCGGGTCTTCGAGGGGGTCCCCCACCTGGTGTCACACAATGTCCAGCTACCCGAAGTCGGTCAGCGCCACAGCCTGGAGGACCTGAGAACCAAGCCGATGATGTCGATCCTGAGCGCGGAGGGAATCGATGTCACCACGATCCGTAGACGGCTCTACGCCGGCACCCCGCCGCCGATCGTCTCCCGCCACCTCGGTCTCTATCTCGACTCGCCGGTGTCCGTGTGCGTCATGACGCTGCACGACGAGAACGGCGCACCCATCGAGTGGATAAGGTCGTACGTGGACCCGAAACTGCCCGTCGGTGAGGAAGTCCGAGACGTCCGCAAGGGGTACTGGATGATGCCGACGCGCGAGGCGAACTGACAGCAGGCGGCGCCCCTGGTCGCCTGCCTCGGCGAGACGTGCCGGGTCGGCCGTCGACGGTGCGGAGTCGACGGGCAACGCTCCACACCCCCGGTCAACGACGCCCTTGCGGAAGGTTGGCCGACGGGGGCCGGTCAGGAACCGATGCTGAGCTCCGGTGGGCACCCGGGCGGTCATGGACGTCGTGGCACCTGAACCTTGACGACACGGGCAGCGGCTCGTCACCAGCACGCTTTGGTCTGCAGACATCACCGGTGCGAGCACGGCTGACTGGTGACGTGCGGATGTGAGGAAACGGACCGTATGCCCCCCACGCCAACGCTTCCCATCGCTCGCTCGTCGAGCGGACGCTCGCCGTCCTCGGCGCATTCGACCGGGACAACCAGACTCTGACAGTGAGCGACATCGGCCGTCGCGCAGGGCTTCCGATCGCCACCGTCTACCGAATCGTCGGCAAACTCCACAGTTGGGGAGCCCTGGAGCGCTGCCCGGACGGCGGTTGCCACATCTGCTTGCGTCTATGGGAGAAGGGCGTTCTCGCGCCGCGCTCCGAGTTGATCGAAGCGGCCCGGCCGCACCTGGCGGAGTTGTGTCGACGGACTTCGACGGTGGCGACCCTGGCCGTCCATGACGGTGGGGACAGTGTGTGTCTGCTGTCCCTCCCCGGCGAGGCCGAACTGCAGGGTGTGCTGATGGAAGCAGGCCGTCGGCTGCCGCTGCACGCCACATCATCGGGTCTTGTGCTGCTGGCCCAGGCGAGTGTGTCGCTCCAGGACGAGATCTGCGACGGGCCGTTGCATGCCTGTACGGCGGCGACGATCACCGACGGGGCCGCCCTGAGGAGTTGCCTGGCCATGGTCAGGCGGGACGGGTACGCGGTTGTCCGGGGAGCTTTTACCGAGGGCCGGGGCGGGATCTCCGCCCCGGTGTTCGGTGGCGATGGCGCGGTGGTCGCTCCCCTCGGTGCCCTTCGTGTGACGCAACTCCTTTCGGAGACCCGTGTCGCCGCCGACGCCGTGACGAAGCGCATCCGAACCGAAACGCCGCGGTTCACCGAGACGGGACCTTGACCCGGGATCCTGCAGATGGCGGAGTTCGTCGTGCGGCCCGCCGACGCGTGTCGGGATCAGGCAGTCGGAGGCGTGGTCGCGGAGGACCGAGGCGTCGGGGGTGGATCGGCGGATCTGGCGGCGGTGGCAAGTGCGTACGGAGGGTGTCATTTCAGCGTCAAGATATCGCCCGTAACGCCCACACCGCACATAGCGCACACCGTTCAAATTCGCAGGTCAGGCGGCCTTTGTGGCCGGTTCAAGGATCGCGACGCACTCCACGTGGTGGGTCATCGAGAACATGTGCGACCGCCCCCCTGGAGAGAAAAGCCAGGTCAGACCCCGTTTCCGGCCCTGCAGGCGGGGCGCTCAGCCTTCCGTGCGTCTATTGTGCGTCACGCCGATCACCCCCGAAAGCGGCGGCGTCCGACTTCATCATCGGCACAGTGCGACTTCTCCTCCGGCATAGCCGATGTCCTCCGACTCGACCCAAAGACTTCACCCTGCCGAAGTCCGCACCAAGTGCCGTCTCCGGCGACCACGCTTCGCGTCACTCCTTCAGTCGGCGTGGTTTCCACCGTCGGGACACCGGGCCAACGCCTCGTACACCGTTAGCCGAACAGGATGAACCCTACCTCTTCGGCTGTTTCCGGGATGTTCCGCACCGCCTTCACTGCGACGCGTGCCGCCGCGTTCCACGATCGCGTCGGCCGTCGTCCGCGGGTTCACCGCCAGGCGACGGGCAGCGTCTGTACCCCGTGGACCGTGCTCGTCGAGAGGGCGAGGGAGTCGGGCGAGGCTGTCAGGCGCAGGGTGGGCAGCGTACGGAAAAGGGTCGACAGGCCGAGGCGGAGTTCGGCGCGGGCCAGCGACTGGCCGATGCATTGGTGCAGGCCGTGCCCGAAGGCAAGGTGGCCGCTCGCGTCGCGGCGGGCGTCGAGGACGTCGGGGTCGGGGTACGCCGACGGGTCGCGGTTGGCGGCCTGGAGGGCCACGATCACGCCTTCCCCCGCGCCGATGCGGACCCCGGACACCTCGACGTCCTCCGTGGCGATCCGCCGTATCCCGGAATGGATGACGGTCAGATGGCGCAGGAGTTCCTCGACGGCGGACGGCCACAGTGAGTCGTCGGCGTGCAGGGCGTCGAGCTGGGCCCGGTTCTCCAGCAGCGCCACCACGGCCAGCGAGAACATGTTCGCCGTCGTCTCGTGTCCCGCCAGGAGCAGCAGCGAGATCATGCCCGTCGCCTCCTCCGGGGTGGCCTCGCCGGTCGCCACCCGCTCGGTGGCGAGCCGGGAGACCAGGTCGTCGGCGGGGTCGCCGACGCGCCGCTCGACCAGGGCCCGCAGATAGCCGTAGAGCGCCATACGCGCGGCCATCGCCTCGGCCGGGTTGCCAGCGACACTGGTGAGGGCGCTGGACTTCGCGCGGAAGAAGCCGCGGTCCTTGTAGGGGACGCCGAGGAGTTCGCAGATGGCGAGGGTGGGGAGTGGGAGCGCGTACGACGCGACGAGGTCTGCCTCCGTCGCGCCGCCCGCGGTCATGGCGTCCAGCAGGTCGTCGCAGATCCGTTGGATCGCGCCGTCCAGCTGCTCGATGCGCCGGAAGGTGAAGTCGGGGATCAGCATGCGGCGCAGCCGGGTGTGGTCCGGCGGGTCCATCTGGTGGAAGAGGCCGGGTGCCTGCGGTGGTGCTCCCGGGCGGGTGTGGGGGAAGGCGGGGTGATTCGCGTCGGCGCTGAAGCGGGGGTCGGCGAGGATGGTGCGGGCGTCCTCGTAGCGGGTGATCAGCCAGGGGGTGTGGTCGCCCCAGATCGCCACCCGCCGGATCGGTTCCCCGGACTGCCAGTTGGCGTACTCGGGGGCCGGGTCGAGCAGCGGACGGATCGTGGGGAGGGGAGGGTGAGTGGTCAACGCGTTGTGCCTTCCGGGAGGTCGGGGGTCTTCTCGGTGAGGCCCGCCAGGCCCAGCAGCAGGGACTTGACCTCCGTCGCGGCGTACGCCTCTCTCCCCTCTTCCGGCCGCGAACACAGGAGTACGGGGCCGTGGTCGGGGTCGGCGGGAAGGCGGCCGTGGCTGCCGCGGACGCCCGAGGGGGCCAGGGGGACGGTCCGGATGCGGTAGCGCAGGCCGAGCTTCTTGCGGGCGACTTGGCCGACGGCGCGCAGCTTCACCGCCGGGACCTCGTCGTCGTAGAGGAGTTCGGCGGGGTCGTAGCCGGGCTTGCGGTGGATCTCGACCTGGCGGGCGAAGTCGGGGGCCCGGTCGTTGTCCAGCCAGTAGTAGTACGTGAACCAGGCGTCGGGGTCGGCGATCGCGACCAGTTCGCCCGAGCGCTCGTGGTCCAGGCCGTGGGCGGCCTTGCCCTCGGCGTCCAGCACCTGTTCCACGCCGTCGAGTTCATCGACGAGCTTGGCGACGCTCTCGGTGTCGGCCGGGTCCCGTACGTAGACGTGGGCGATCTGGTGGTCCGCGACCGCGAAGGCGCGGGAGGTCCAGGGGTCGAGGTATTCCATGCCGTCCTGCGTGTGTACCTCGAGCAGTCCGGCCCGGCGCAGGGCGCGGTTGATGTCGACCGGGCGGGAGACGGGGGTGATGCCGTACTCGCTGAGCGCCACGACGGTGGCGCCCTCGCGCGCGAAGTGGTCGAGCAACGGCCGCAGGGCGTCGTCGAGTTGGCGGGCGGCGCGGTAGGTGGCGGGTGAGTCGGGGCCGGAGCGCTGGGGTTCGTAGTCGAGGTGCGGGACGTAGACGAGGGTCAGGTCGGGGCGGTGTTCGTCGAAGACCTGGCGGGCGGCGGCCAGGATCCACTGGGTGGAGGGCAGGCCGGCGTTCGGGCCCCAGTAGGTGAACAGGGGGAAGGGGCCGAGCCGGTCGGTGAGTTCGTCGTGCAGGGATGGTGGCCAGGTGTAGCAGTCGGGTTCCTTGCGGCCGTCGGAGTAGTAGACGGGGCGCGGGGTGACCGTCCAGTCGACGTCGGCGCCCATCGCGTACCACCAGCAGATGTTGGCGACCTTGTAGTCGGGGTTCGCCCTGCGCGCGGTCTCCCAGATCTTCTCACCGCCGACGAGGGCGTTGTGCTGCCGCCACAGCAGGACTTCGCCGAGGTCGCGGAAGTACCAGCCGTTGCCCACCGCGCCGTGGCCTGAGGGGAGTTCGCCGGTGAGCAGGGTGGACTGGACGGTGCAGGTCACGGCTGGGAGGACGGTGTTGAGACGGGCTCTGAAGCCGCGCTCGCCGAGGGCGGTCACGGCGGGCATGTGCTCCAGCAGTTTCGGGGTGAGGCCCACGATGTCGAGGACGACGAGGCGGTTCACGGAGTCGGTCATGCGGGGTCCTCCTTGAGGCCGAGGCCGGTCAGCCGGTCCCGTGCCCAGGCGAGTTCGGCGGCGATGCCGGCGGCGAGGTCTGCAGGTGGCTGGGGCAGGACGGACCAGGTGTAGGTCTCGACCTCGATGTGGTGGCAGTCGGCCGTGGGGCCGCCGAGCAGCTCGGTGAGGACCTGGCCCAGCTGGTCGGCGGTGCTGCGCAGCGGGGGTTCGGGGTCGGTGTGCAGCGGGGCGTGGAAGTGGACGCGCCAGGGGCCTCTGTCGTCGGGGAGTTCGCCGTTCAGGGCGTCCGGGAGGTCGTCGACCCCCTGGACACCGCCGGCGGTCGCCGTCCGCGTCTGGTGCAGGAACCGGGGTTCGGCGAGCCTGCGCAGCGCCGCGCGGGCGGCGGGGTCGGCCGGGTCCCGGGCCTCCACGGCGCAGGACGCCTGGATCTTGACCACGGGCAGCCCGGCGTCCGCGAGCCTGTGCAGAGCTGCGGCGGGTTCCTCGAACTGGACGGCGAGATGGCAGGCGTCGAGACAGATGCCGAGCCGGTCGGGGTCCAGGCCGCCGAGTTTCCGTACCGCCTGCGTGGTGGTCTCCACGACACAGCCGGGTTCCGGTTCGAAGCCGACGCGGATACGGCGGCCGGTCCACGACTCCAGCGTGGCGAGGCCGGTGGTCAGCCGGTCCAGGGCGCGGCGGGCGGCCTCGGCGCGCTCCCGCGGCCAGGGGGTGCGCCAGGCCAGCGGCAGCGTGGAGACGCTCCCGAGGGCGGTGTCGTGCGGGAGCAGGGCGGCGAGGACGCGGGCGCAGTCCAGGGTGTACTGCAGTCGCGCCTCGTCGGCCCAGTCGGGGTCGTAGACGCCCTTCTTGACGACCTCGCGGTGGAACCCGGCGTACGGAAAGGCGTTGAGGGTGACGGTCTCCAGGCCGCGGGCCAGCAGCTCGGTCTTGAGGCGGCCCAGCGCCCTCTCGTCGGCGGCGAGTTCGGTGACGACGCCGCGGGCCAGCCACAGCCCGATGCCGAGCCGGTCGACGCCGAGGTGTTCGCGTACGGGTTCGGCGTGGTCGGCGAGTTGGGCGATCACGCCCCGGAGGTCCTCGGCCTGGTGGACGTTGCTGCAGTAGCCGAGGTGGACGGTGGTGCCGTCCGGGTGCAGGAAGCGCATGGCACGTTCACGCTCCCCCGCGACGGATGGAGTTGCCCTGGAAGGTGGCGTCCTCGTCGCGCCCGGGTTCGTCAGGACAGGGGTCGAGCTCCAGCCGTCCGCTCTGGCCGTAGAAGGCGACGGGGTTGCGCCACATCACCGTGTCCACGCGGTCGTCGTCGAACCCGGCGGCGAGCATGGCGTCGGCGGTCCTGCGGGTCTTGAGCGGGTCCGAACGGCCCCAGTCGGCGGCCGAGTTGACGAGGACGCGCGCGGTGCCGAACTCCTTGAGGATCTCGATCATCCGGTCCTCGCTCATCTTGGTCTTCGGGTAGACCGAGAAGCCGGCCCAGCAGCCGCTGTCGAGGACCATGCCGACGGTGAGTTCGTTGAGGTGGTCGAGGACGACCAGTTCGGGGGCGATGCCCGACTCCCGTACGACGTCCAGGGTGCGCCGGGTACCGGCCGTCTTGTCGCGGTGCGGGGTGTGGACGAGGGCGGGCAGGCCGTGCTCGACGGCGAGCTGGAGCTGGCGGGCGAGCGCCTCGTCCTCCTCGGGAGTCATGGAGTCGTAGCCGATCTCGCCGACGGCGACGACCCGGTCCTTGGCGAGGTAGCGGTCGAGCTCGTCGAGGACCGGGGTGCAGCGCGGGTCGTTCGCCTCCTTGGGGTTGAGCGCGATCGTGCAGTAGTGCTGGATGCCGAACTGGGCTGCGCGGTAGGGCTCCCAGCCCAGCAGCGCGTCGAAGTAGTCGTAGAAGCTCTCGGGTGAGGTCCGGGGCTGGCCCAGCCAGAAAGCGGGCTCGACGACGGCGCGCACACCGGCGGCGTGCATCGCCTCGTAGTCGTCGGTGGTGCGGGAGGTCATGTGGATGTGGGGGTCGAAGATGCGCACGGTCAGATCTGTTCCTTGAGGTCGCTCTTGAGCTGCTTCTCGACGGCGGCGGGTGCTTCGCTGATGACGTCCGGGAAGGCGCGGACCACGGGCCGGATGTCCTGCGGTACGTCACGTCCCGCGGCGATCCGTTCCTGTGCGAAGGCGGCCAGCATGCGGGCCAGTTCACGGTCGGCGCGGGTGTGGACCCCGTGGACGCGGTCGAGTGGGATCTCGTAGAAGACGCACTTCAGTACGGCCTGGCGGTACTCGGCGTCCGGGAGGTGTGCGGTGGCGTACGGGCCGAGGGCGGCCTCGATCAGGGTGGTGTCGTTGCCGCGCAGGGCATCGCGGACGACGGGGAGGGCGAGTTCGCCGAGGTCGAGCAGCGGGAGGGTGCGCAGGACGGCGCGCTGCTCCGCCGGGTCGCCGTGCCGGTGGAGCAGGGTCACCTCGTCGGCGAGCGCCGGACCGGTCCGGGGCAGGGCGGTGAGCAGAACGGCTCGGGCGGCCTCGTCGACGGTCCAGTGCTCGGTGAGACGTGCCCGTCCGCAGCGCCTTCGCGCGGCGGGGAAGAGTCTTCGTATCGCGGCGGGTTCGGCGGTGATCGTCGCGGCGGCCTCGTCTAGCCAGACGCGGGCGGCCGTGTCCAACGCGGCGCGCAGGGCGGTGTGCGGAACGGCCGGGGTGGGAGGGAAAGGGTCGGCGACACTCATGGCAACCTTCGCAGAAGACAAGAGGAGTTCGCTGGGGAGAGGTCGGCTGTCAGGCCGATGCCGCGCGCAGGAACTCGATCGAACGTCGGGCGATGTCGGGGGCGTCGAGCGACCCGCCCTGGATCTCGACGGACACCAGCCCCTGGTGCCGAAGGTCGCGCAGGGCGGCGAGCACGGGCGGGAAGTCGATCTCGCCGGAGCCGAATTCGAGATGGTGGTGGACACCGCGCCGCATGTCCTCGATCTGCACGTTGCGCAGCCTCGGCGCGGCCTGGCGCACGCAGTCGAGGACCGGCCGTTCCTCGACGCAGTGCGCGTGGCCGATGTCCAGGGTGATCCCGAACAGTTCGTGCCCGTCGACGAGTTCGGCGAGGTGCAGGCACCGTTCCACGGTGTCGACGAACATGTACGGTTCGGGTTCGAAGGCCAGCGCCACGCCGTACGTCTCCGCCGTCGGCAGCAGGGCCTCGATCCCGGCGGCGAGCCGCTTCCACGCGTCCTGCTCGGGCAGCCCGTTCGGCGCGGGCCCGCTGCACAGGTGGACGGTGGGCGAGCCGAGGTCGGCGGCGATGCGCAGGGCGCGCCGCAGCAGGTCGGTCCTCGCCTCGGCGCCGTCCGACATCAGCGTCGGCAGGTGTTTGCCCGAAGGGTCGAGGAAGTAGGGCGCGCCGGTCTCCACCGTGATGTCGAGGCCGTGCCGGGCGAGTTGCCCGGCCAGCACGCTCACGCGTCGGGACAGGTCGTCGGCGTACGGGTCGAGGTGGATGTGGTCGAGGGTGAGGGCGACTCCGTCGTAGCCCAGGTCGGCGAGGACGGCGAGGACGTCGGCCAGCCGGTGCTGGGTGAAGCCGTTGGTGCCGTAACCGAAACTGAGGGGGGCGGGGAGAGGGCTCAAGGTGTTGGTCCTCACAGGGAGGTGGTGGGTCTCAGGTGGGGGATACACGGCGGGCCAACCGCCCAGCTAGAGGGTGGAGGATGCCGAGCGCCGCGGCGAGGGCGGGCGCCCCGCCCCGCGCGGTCAGTGCCGCCTGCAGGGGCATCAGCCCGAGGATCCCGGCGCCCACAGCCCGCCGCACGTTCTCCCCCGAGGGCTCCTGCACGGCGCGGGCCTGGGCGGATCCATAGGTGCCGAGGTAGGCGAGGGCGCCGGCGGCGGCGAGGCCGGCGCGCGGCTTCGCGTTTGTGGCGCGGGCCTTGGCCGGGAGCGCCGTGGCCAGTGCGGTGGCCGCCGAGACGGCGAGCGTCGAGGCCGGCACGCGCGCCGGGGCACCCGAGATCTCGTGGCGGCTGAGGGCCATCAGTGTGCCGGTGTGGATGCCGACCAGTGCGGCGGGTACGGCGCTGCGCCGCAGCGCCTCGGCAGTCGAATGGGCACCCGGGCCGGGGACGAGTGCTCCGGCCAGGACGTCCAGAGTGCGGGCTCCCGCCATGGCGACCGCGCCCGCCGGGGTGGACTTGAGCTTCAGGTTGTACGCCCAGACCAGACCCGCCAAGGGGAGCGCCCCCAGCAGGCTGCGGCGACCGCCCGCCGCGGCGGCGAGGCCGAGGCCCGCAGCGGTGAGTCCGCCGGCCACGGCGAGCGCGGCACGGCGCGGTACGCGCCCCGAGGGCACCGGGCGCTCGGGGCGTTCCACGGCGTCGACGGTGGCGTCGGCGTAGTCGTTGAGGGCCATTCCGGCCCAGTAGAGGCACACAGAGGATCCGATGATTCCGAGAGTGCGGGCGCCGGTCGGGCGTCCGGCGGCGGCCGCTCCCGCGATCACGTCGCCGGGGACACTCAACGCGGCCGGCGCTCTCACGAGCAGCGCGAGGTCGGCGAGGCGCACGGCAGACCGGGATCCGAAGCGGAGGACCGCTTTCCGATCTTTCATGACCGCACTTTACTCACGACAGTTGAACACTCGGCCAGTCCATCTCCAGTTGAGTCAAGTGACAAACAGTACATAGGTTTTCCATAGCGTGAAGCGCCAACTCCGTTGTAAATGTGGAAAGTTCGTGCGGTCTCACGTTGCCTGTCACCACCGTGAACCGTTCCGGGTTCGGTGGAGGGCGCTGATCCTTGGAAGGATGCACACCTCGATCGCCTTCACCGAGCGCCTGGCCCACGCCGGCATCGCCCCCTCGGTCGGCAGTGTCGCCGATGCGTACGACGACGCCCTCGCCGAGTCCACCATCGACCTGTTCAAGACCGAGCTGATCAACCGCCGCGGACCGTGGAAGTCCTTCACGGACGTCGAGTTCGCCACCGCCGAGTGGATCGACTGGTACAACCATCACCGACTCCACGGGGCTCTCGGCCACACATCACCAGCCGAGTACGAAACCGCCTACCATCACCAGCACACCCGCGCCAACGAACCCGTCAGCGCGTGACATCCCAGCTCTCCACCGAACCCGAACGGTTCACCGCGCTGACGTTGCAACTGTTGTAGCTGGCGGCCTCGCCATCCAGCCAGGCTTCCTCTTCCTCCTCGATCTCCCAGGACTTGGCGTACCGCTGCTGCTCCAGTATGTAGATCTCTGCCTCGAGCTCCGCCTCCTCCTCAATCTCGTAGAGGGGGCCCCAGAATGACGAGTACTGACTGGAGATGGCGCCGGCGATCTGCGCTGGGCCGCGGCGATCTCGTTGCTGTAGTTGCCCCCGGAGCTGCGGTGGGAGCTGTGATGGCGGGAGCTGGAGGAACTGTGGGAGTACGACGGCGAGCTGTGCCCGTACAAGCCTCCGTAACCGCCGGATGAGCCGCCCGTGTACGAGTGGTACGTGCGATAGGACGCGTCGGACGTCTGGCAGGAGCTGTCGCCCGAGGGGTCGGCGTTGGTCAGCGGGTCGTCGTCGCCGTAGGCGAAGGCGTTGGCATTGACGGACGGGACGGGTGTCTGGCTGGTGCCGTCGTGGCTGGTGAAGTCACCTGTCGACGGGTCGTACCAGCGGCTGGCGGTGGCGACGCGGTGGGAGCCGGGATCGGTCCAGCCGCCCTGATAGCCGAGGTCGTGCTGAGTGCCGCTGGTGGCGGTGGTCTGACCGTAGGGGTCGTAGGCGGTGGAGCCGGCAAGGCTGGTGCCGGTCGCGGTGAAGATGCTGGTGAGGTCGCCGTGCTGGTTGGTGTAGGCGAGGGACGCGCCGCCGGGGCCGCTGACGCCAGGGGTTCGCCGTCCGGTCCGCGGCCGTAGTTCTCGGTCCCGTCGGAGACCGTCTGGTCGTCGGTGCCGTCGTAGGCGAAGGTGCTGCTGCCCGCGGTGGCCAGGCGGCCGAGGTCGTCGTGGGTGTAGGTGGTCCTGCCGTCCGTGGTGAGCCGGTCGAAGGCGTCGTAGCCGAGGTTCTCGGTGCCCTGGGCGCCGGTGACCGAGTCCAGGGTGCCGCGGGCCGTGTAGGCGTACGTCGTCGAGGCCGGGCCGGAGCTGGTGCCGGTGAGCTCGTCGCGGGCGTTGTAGCTCGCGTTGGTCGTGGTGGATCCGCTGGTGACGCTGGTGCGGTTGCCGGCTTCGTCGTAGCCGTAGGAGGCGGATGCCTCGGTGGTGCCGCCAGGAGCGGTGAGGGTGTCGCTGGTGAGGCGGTGCGGGGGGTCGTAGCCGAAGCTGCGGCTCGCGTTGCCGCCGCCGTGGCGATGCCGCTGACCTGGCCGGTGGAGTTGTAGGTGTAGGTGAGGGCGGAGCCGGTGGTCGCGTCGGTGGCGGTGTCGACCTGGCCGTCGGGGTTGTAGGTGAAGGTCGCGGTGCCCGCCTTGTCGGTGCGGGAGGCGAGCAGACCGTCGGAGTTGCAGCGGTAGATGGCGTTGCCGGACGGGCCGGAGGCGGAGAGGACTTCGCCGCGGTCGTCGTAGGAGTAGGTGTCCGTGCCGCCGGGTGCCCCGGTGGAGGTGAGACGGCCGTCGGTGTCGTAGCCGTAGCTCCGGCTCAATGTGGTGGCCTCCGCACCCGTGCCGGACGTTGCGGTCAGGCGGCCGTCGACGTCGTAGGTGTCGGTGAGCGTGACGCCGCCCGAGCGGGTGACGCTGGTCGGGTTGCCGTTGGCGTCGTAGGCGATCGTCGTGGTGCGGTCGGCGGTGTTCGGGAACGCGGTGGTGCTGGGCTAGATGGTCGATTCCGGCAGTTCGAGCGTGTTGAAGGTGGTGATGGTGGCGTTGTTGTCGCAGTCCGTGTAATGGGTGAGGTCGCCCGCCGCGTCGTAGCCGAAGCTGGTGGTGATCGTCGAGGTGGAGCTGATCGGCTCGGTCTGCTGGATCAGCGCGTCACTGGCGTCGTAGGCGTAGGTGGTGGTGTTCTGGTCGGCGTTCTTGACCGAGGTGGGATTACTAGCCAGGTCGTAGCCGTACGACGTCCCCGTCAGGGTGGTGCCGGAGGCGTCCGGTTCGCGGTGGCGGTCAGGCGGCCGGCGGCGTCGTAGGTCTAGGTGGTGGCGGTCTGGCCGGGCAGGGCGGTCTTGGTGAGCCGCCCGTCCAGGTCGTAGGCGTAGTGGGTGGTGTTGGTGCGGGCGTCGGTGGTGGTGAGGGGGTCGCCCGCGGTGTCGTAGGTGGCGGTGGAGTTCTCGCCGCCGGGCAGGGTGAGGGAGGTTTGGTTGCCGGCCTCGTCGTAGCCCAGCTTCGTGGTGTCCGTGGTGGTGGACGGCTGGCGGACGACCGAACTGGCGGTCACCGGGCGGCCGAGGTCGTCGTAGGTGGTCTGGGTGACCGCGCCGGTGGGGTCGATCGCGGACAGGTTCTCGCCGTCGGTGTCGTAGGTGAGGTGGGTGGTGGGGGTGGTGCCGCCGACGGCGGGCTGCTGGATCTGCGCCACGTCGCCGAGTTGGTCGTAGGTGTAGTGGGTGGTGGTGTTGTCCCCGTCGGTGGCCGCGGTGAGGCGTCCGTCGGTGTCGTAGGCGGCGGTCGTGGTCGGGGTCCCGCGTCGTAGGTATAGGTGGTGATGTTGCCGTCGGCGTCGTCTACGGATCTCTGGTCGCCGAAGGTGTCGTAGCCGTACAGGGTGATCGGGTGGATCTGCTGCGGGGTGCCGCCGTCGGTTTCGGCGTTCGCGGTTGGCGCGGTGACCTGGATGACGCGGTCGGCACGGTCAGAGGGGTAGGCGGCGGCATCGGCGCAAGGATCTCCTTCTCGAGCTCCAGCTCACGGACCTGCTTGCGCAGCCTGCGCAGTTCCTCCCGCTCCTCCTGGTTCAACGGACCCTCACCACCCACACCCGAGGGCGACGCGGCAGCGCGTGACCGTGCGACCCACTGGCGCAGCGACTCCGGGTTGACACCCAGCTCGCGCGCCACCGACGAGATGCGCCGCCCGCTGGACTCCACCAGCGCAACTGCGTCCCGCTTGAACTCCCCCGAGTACCTCGCAGTACCCACGAGGACATCCTCTCCACAGACCCCAAGATCCGCTTCTCAGAAGTGTCCGCTGTTCGGGGTGATGCCCATTGATCGGCTACACCAGGACAAGGGGCACGATCGCGGCGGCCGTGCGGCTGGTGACGGAGCGAGGCGCGTCCGATGTGTCGGTAGCAGTCCGTCGACGTTGTTGCGCCAGGACAGGGCGCGGCGGGCGCGCGGCCGACAGTGATCTCGCACACTAAGCGCTGGTGGGAGGCATTCCACCCGGCAGGATGAAGAGCAGGGCCACAGCGTAGCCACAGGAAGGGCGAGATCCAGGTGTCACCGACGTCCCGGGCTGCCGACACCCTGCCGACAGCTCTGCCGAGTTTCGTCGGACGACAGGAAGACACCGCCGAGGTCCGTCGCCTTCTGGGCAGAGCCCGGCTCCTCACCCTCACCGGCGTCGGCGGGGTGGGTAAGACACGGCTGGCACTGGAAGTCGCCCAGGGGGCCCGCGCGGCATTTCCGGATGGGGTCTGGCTGGTGGACCTCGCTCCGGTACGGCAGGCATCCGCCGTCGCCGGCGCGGTCGCGGCGGCGTTGCGGCTGCCCGGCGACGGCATGACGCCCGTCCTCGATCACCTCGTGGAGTATCTCGCCGGACGCCGGGCGCTGATCCTCCTGGACAATTGCGAGCATTTGGTGGATCCCTGCGCCCACCTGGCTCAGGTGCTGTTGGCAGCCGCCACCGAACTGCGCGTTCTTGTGACGAGTCGGCAGTCTCTGGGGCTCCCGGGAGAGCACCTCTTCACGGTCGATCCTCTGCCGGTGCCGGACCAGGCGGTGGAGCTGCTCAGGGAGCGGGCGGTCGCGGTGCAGCCCGAGTTCGCCGTAGACGCGACCAACCGAGAAGCCGTCGTCCGTCTGTGCCGCGAGCTGGATGGACTGCCGCTGGCGATCGAGTTGGCCGCGGCCTGGCTGCGAACCCTTACCGTGGATCAGATCACTGACCGGTTGGCGGACCGTTTCGCTCTCCTCAGCCGGGGCAGCCGCACAGCGCCACCGCACCAGCGCACGCTGCGAGCCACACTCGATTGGAGCTACGGCCTCTGCACGCCCGCCGAGCAGGCGCTGCTGGCTCGGCTCTCGGTCTTCGCCGGTGAGTTCACTTTGGAGGCGGCTGAGGAGGTCTGCTCGGGCGACGGCATCGCCCGGTACGAGGTGTTGTACCTGCTCGATCGACTGGTCACCCAGTCAGTGGTGGTCGTGCGCCGGTACCGTGCGCGGACGGCGTACCGGCTCCTGGAGACCGTACGCCAGTACGGCAGGGACCGACTCGCCGAATCGGGCGAGGAGCAGCGGGCGCAGCTGCAGCACCGGGACTATTTCCTCGCGCTCGCGGAGGGCATCGCCGCAGCATGGTGCGGCCCTGGGCAGCAGGAGGGACTGGAGCGTCTGCGCAACGGCCACGCCGACTTCCTGGCGGCCCTGGACTGTTCGGATGCGCCGCAGAGCAGGTTGGCTCTCGTGGCCGCATTGCGATATCACTGGTGCGTCGGCGGCTTCCTCGGCGAAGGCAGACAGCAGTTGGAGCGGGCCCTCCGGTCCGCGCCCGAGCCCTCACCGCTCCGTGCCCAGGCACTGTGGGTCGCGGCGTGGGTGGCGATGCTGCAGGGGGACACTCTGGCGGCGTGCGGACGGCTCGACGAGGCGGACCGCCTGGGCGAGGAGTTCGACGACGTGACGGTTCGCGGCCATGTACAAGGCCTGCGAGCCACACTGAGGTTTCAACAGGGGCAGTTCGATGAGGTTCTGCCCCTGCTGCGGACCGCACTGGAGTGGCATCAGGCCTCGGACGACGCCTTCGGATTCGTCATCACCCTGTACGTGCTGGGCGTGGCGGAGACCTTGGCCGGGGACGCCAACGCCGATGAGACCGCCCGGCGAGCCGTTTGCGCAGCGGAGACCCTCGGCGACCGGTGGATCCTGGCCCACGCCCTCTGGGTCCAGGGCCTGCAGAGCTTCCTCAGGAGTGACCGGGAGGCGAGTGCGGCGCTTCTGAGGGCCGCACTCGAAGCAGGACAGGGTTTCGACGACCACACGTGGGCCGCCCAGACCCTGGAACTGCTCGCCTACCTGGCGGTGCCCGAGAACGAGTACGAACGGGCGGCGAATCTCCTCGGCTCTGCACGAGCCCTACGACAGTACGTGGCGATCTCCCCGCTCGCTTTGGCGCCGCTCCTCACCACTCACCACGCGCGCTGCGTGGAACACATCGTCGAGGCGCTCGGCCCGGACGCTTTTGAGAAAGCACTCGCGTACGGAGGACGGCTGAGCACCCCCGCGCAGGCTGTGGCCTTCGCTCTTGGCTCGCAAACCCCAGCGGCTTCCCCCGTCGCCGATGCCAACCCGCTGACCAAACGGGAGCGGCAGGTGTCAGCCTTGATCGCCAAAGGCTTGAGCAACCGGAAGATCGCCGCTGAGCTCGTTGTCTCGCCTCGAACGGTCGACAGCCACGTCGAGAGCATCCGAGCCAAGCTCCACTTCAGTAGCAGGGCCCAGGTGGCCGCCTGGTGGGCCGCGCAGCAGGCGCCGACTTCCTGAAACCCGAAGATACACAGACGGTTCGGGGCCGTCCTCCAGGTCAAGGAGGCCAGGCGACTGCGCCTCTCTCTGGCCTTTTCGAACTCTCACTCGCCTGCGACGCCGCGAGTTCGGGCGCTCAGCCTGCCTCTGGCGCGCATAACCCGCTCAGGATGGCGAGCGCAGTTCGTTCAGGACCATACGTATGTCCACGGAGTTCCTCGCCGAGAGGGATCGGGACGTAGCGGCGCGGGTGTCCAAAGGCATGAACAACTTGAAGATCGCCGACGAACTCGTGTTGTCGCTCTGCACGGTTGAGGGCCACATCGAAAACTTCCGGGCCAAGCTCGGCTTCGGCAGCCGGGCGCAGGTCGCCACCCGGTGGACTACCCAGAAACCACCCGTCTCGTAAGACCCGTATAAATACCTATGGTCCGGGGTCGCGTCCCCGGACGAAGCTTTTGCCGGGCCAAGTCATCGCGGGCGGAGCCCGAAAGACCTGCGCGTGACAGCGTGGCGCACGCCGGTATCCGGGGCCTGAAGCTCAACCGCTCCCGATGCAGTGCCGAAGAGCTCGCCCCGACAGGGCGAATCTCATCCCCTCCCGCGAAGCGGGAAGCCGCCATCCGGCATTTCACGTATGGAGAACGCAACAACCATGACCATACCCATCATCGGCGAAGCGTCCGACGGGTCTTCGCCAAACCGACGCCCCGACGCGTCACCGAGCCGGTCCAGAGGCCTCTTCGACGGCAGCGCCCTCGCCAACGGCCGGACCTCCATCCTGTTGGTCGTCCTGGTGCTGGCCATGGTCGCCGCCCTGTTCGGCCCGTTGGGAGCGCAGAAGGCGCACGCGGAGGACAACAACCCCACCCTGTACCTCGGTTCGGCCACGCCCACGGACTATGTGAACTTCATCAACCGGATCCGTGAACTCATCAACGACGGCGGTTCCACCTCGGTGGCCGGCGCGGGCAGCGCCTATCAGGTCGACCACGCCCAGAACAACAATCCGGGACACTTCCTCCAGGTGGACATCCACGTGGAGGACGGCACCGTTCCGGGGAATCTGAACGGATACGTGCGCCTGCAACTGGACCGGAGCAACCTGTACCTCCTCGGCTGGTGGGACGTCCACAACCGGTACTACTACCTCGGTGACCGCACCCCCAGTGACGGTGAGCGCTCCCGCTGGGAAAGCGGCAACTACATCAAGTCCAAGGACATGCAGAGGGTCGCCGGCGAGAACTACACCGACCTCGAACGAGTGTCCAATGAGAGACGCGCGAACATGACCATCAGCAGGCCGACCATGAACGCGGCCGCCCTGTACCTCTACAACGCCAACCCGAACTACACGAACCAGGACAGGGCGCGCGGTGC
Organism: Streptomyces fuscichromogenes; assembly: GCF_014645815.1. Classification (GTDB taxonomy): domain Bacteria; phylum Actinomycetota; class Actinomycetes; order Streptomycetales; family Streptomycetaceae; genus Streptomyces; species Streptomyces fuscichromogenes. Next base: position 118,837 of record NZ_BMML01000011.1, read on the forward strand.
TCTGAGGATGACACAGCTCATCTCGGAGGCGGCCCGGTTCCGTCCTATCCGAGACAGCAACTCCTTCGCGTTCAGCTGGGACAACGGGGGCATCACCGTTCTGCACCCGAGCCTGGCCGCCCAGGAGAACAACTGGGGACTCCTCAGCGACCGCTTCAACTGGCTCCTCCACCAGCCTGCCGGGTACCGCGACCCCAACCCGCTCACGGGCTATCGCCGGGACTCCATCCACGGCGCCGTGTCCATCATCCTCACCACGGCGATCCTCTACGCACAGTACGTCCTCGCCACGTCGAAGAGCCGCTGACCTCGTCGCGACTCCGGCCCGGCGGACCTTCGGCTCCGCTGCACGGACAAGGCCCCAGGTGCCCCACGGCGGAGTCGCCCCCTTGCCGGCGCACCTGCCGAGCACCGCGGCCGCCGAACCGGACAGCCACACACCGCTTCAGAAGGAACGAACACGATGCGAAGAACGAACCGATCCACCGTGGATCGTACGACCGCTTCCGCTCCGGTCACGAAACGGCGGCGGGCCGCGGCTGGCGTGCTCGCCGCCCTGCTGCTGGCCGTCGGCGCGGCCCTGACGACCGCAGCACCCGCGCAGGCCACGATCACCGACGGCCTGATACTGCGCTACAAGATGGACGAGACCTCCGGCACGGTCCTCCACGACTCCTCCGGCCAGAACCATGACGGCACCGTCAACGGCACCGCCGACTGGGGCGCCGACCAAGGGCTGGGCTTCAACGGCTCCAACACCTACGTCAAGGTTCCGGACAACATCATGGCCGGGCTGAACTCGATCACGGTCGACTTCGACGTGTGGATCGACAAGACCATGGGCAAGCCCTACTTCCTGTACGGGTTCGGCAACACCGGCAACGGCAGCGGCAACGGCTACCTGTTCTCCACGGGCAACCAGTTCCGCACCGCCGTCACACAGGGCGACTTCCACGGCGAGCAGCAGACCCGGCCGGGCACCTCGTACCAGCTGGCGCGCGGCATGTGGAAGCACGTGACGTACACCCAGTCCGGCACCACCGGCATCCTGTACGAGAACGGCGTGGAGAAGGCCCGCAACACCAATGTGACCATCACCCCGGGCTCGATCGGCGGCGGCACGACCACCGCGGACTACATCGGACGCTCCCTGTACTCCAGCGACCTGTACTTCCACGGCCGGATGCGCGACTTCCGCGTCTACAACCGGAGCCTGGGCTCGTCCGAGGTACAGGCCATCGCTACCGGGACCGAGGAGCAGTGGGCACAGCTGCAGGCCATGGCCTCCTACAACGGCGCGCTATCGGCCTTCGACGACCCCACCGTGGGACCGGTCATCATCTTCCCCTCCGACTACACCGGCGACATCGACAACCTGCAGACCCCGCCGGACTGGACCGACGAGTTCGGCAACGCCCCGGCCTCCTGGCCCACCCCGACCACCGCGAAGAGCCAGCTGTTCACGCTCCAGCAGATCTCCGACCTGGAAGACGCGGTGACCGCCCAGGTGCAGCCGGACGGCGACAGCACCTACCGGCTGAACGTCTACTACGACGGACCGACCGACCAGGTCGTGGCCCAGACCAACGCCCCTTCCTCGGTCACCGACCCGCTGAACACGCAGTACGCCGGACAGCTCGTGATCCAGAGCGACGCGGCGCCCTCGGGCCAGTGCGCGCAGCACGAGACAGCCGTGGCCAACGCGGTGGCCACGCCCGCCGCGCCGGTCAACGGTTCCGCCGACAGCCTGACGGATCTGCAGTGGCAGCAGGTCCAGGCCCTGGCCGACTACAACTGCGCGCTGACCGCCTTCGACGACCCCACGGTCGGACCGGTCATCATCTTCCCCTCCGACCGCACCGGCGACATCGACCACCTGCAGCAGCCGCCCGGCTGGACCTCCGACACCGGGCAGGTCCCGACCGACTGGCCCGTCCCTACCACCGCCAAGAGCCCCCAGTTCACCCTAGCTCAGATCCAGGACATCCAGACCGACGCCGTCGATCAGATCTCGGCAGCCAGCAGCGACACCACCAACTACACGGTGGCCGTGCACTATGACGGGCCGAGTGACCGGGTCGTGGTGGAAACCGATGCCCCTGCGTCGGTCACCGACCCGCTGGTGGCCGCGCATCCGGACCAGGTGGTGATCACCGCCGCGCCCACGCCGGCCCTCACCGACAACTGAGTTCTCGGTATTGACGGTTCGTGCGAAGAGACCGCATCGGACGTCGATCCTCGCCGGGAACGGGTGTGTCCCCCGGCGGGGATCGACCGATGACAGCCGAATCCTGGGTGCGGCTGCAGTCTCCATCACCTCGTCATGGACGGTGCAGACCGGCGGCCGTCGGCGGGGAGGTGGATCCGTACCTCCCGATCAGCTTGCCGCGGGCGGGGGCGACGACTAGTACTCCAGTTGTACTTCTTCATTTGGCCTGGTCACAGGGTCTTTTGTGAGTCTAGTGAGCTGATGCTCCGTCAGGGTGGTGGTGGTTCGTGACTCACCCGATCGGGGTGCGTTGAACCAGTCATGGAGACGGAGAGCGATGTCGAAGTAGGTCTGTGGGATGCCGAGTTGGAGTCGTTGCTCCAGCGGGTGGGCGGGCGCTTCGGCCGCGTTGAGCCCCGGCGGCGGATGCGGGACTACGTGCGCGGCCTGCTGGGCCCGGTGGGCAGGAAGAACAGCTGGCAGATAGCCGAGTATGCGGGCCACGGCACCCCGCATGGACTGCAGCGGTTGCTGTCATGGTGCCAGTGGGATCCGGACCGGATCCGCGACGACCTGCAGGACTACGTGGCTGAGAGGCTCGGGCAGCCGGGCGGCGTGCTGATCGTCGACGATACGGGCTTCCTGAAGAAGGGCACCGTCTCCGCCGGGGTACAGCGGCAATATTCCGGCACCGCGGGCCGTACGGAGAATTGCCAGATCGGGGTGTTCGCCGCCTACGCTTCTGCCAGAGGCCGGGCGCTGGTGGACCGCGAGCTCTACCTACCCAAGTCCTGGACCGAGGATCCCGACCGATGCCGCGCGGCCCGGATCCCTGAGGAGAAGTCCTTCGCTACCAAACCGGAGCTGGCACGCGTCATGGTTCAGCGGGCGCTGGACTCTGCTCTGCCGGTTACCTGGGTGACCGCGGATGCGGCTTACGGGCAAGAGTGGCACTTCCGGCGGATGCTGGAGGAAGCCGGTGTCGGCTATGTGCTCGCAGTGCCCAAGTCGCAGCAGGTCAAGTCGCCTGCGGGGAGCTGGCGTATCGACCATGTCCTGACCGGTGCCCCGCCCGATGCCGGGGAGCGAATCTCCTGCGGGGACGGCGCGAAGGGGCCGCGAGTCTACGACTGGGCCGCAGCCAAACTGCCCACCGTCGATGGCTCAGACCCTGCCCACTGCCGCTGGGTGCTGGCCCGCCGCAGCCTGGCCCGTCCCGACGAGGTCGCCTACTACCTTGCGTTTGCCCCGGCTGACACCGTCGTCACGGAGTTGGTCCGTGTGGCCGGCGCCCGGTGGGCCATCGAGGAGTGTTTCCAGGCCGCCAAGAACGAATGCGGCCTGGACCAGTACGAAGTCCGCCGCTATGTCGGCTGGTACCGCCACATCACCCTTGCCATGCTCGCGCACGCCTTTCTGGCCGCCATGACCGCCCATGCCCTCGAAAGGGGGGCCGGAGAAACGGTTCGACCAGCCTCGTTCCCCTCTCCGTGGCAGAAGTCCGGAGGCTCCTGGACCTTGCCCGTTCCTCCGCGGCCCGGCATGGGTCACCCGCGCACCGGCTCCACTGGTCCCATTGGCGCCGACGCCATCAGGCCATCGCCCGCCACGGCCACTACCAGCGCCGCACGCACCCCGATCGGGTGAGTCACGAACCACCACCACCCTGACGGAGCATCAGCTCACTAGACTCACAAAAGACCCTGTGACCAGGCCAAATGAAGAAGTACAACTGGAGTACTAGTACTCCAGCAGGATTTCGCTGTCTGACCTGGTCTTTCGCCGGGTGGCGGGAGTGTAGCGGGACTTCGAACGTGCGGGGGCGGTCTCACGGAGACCGCCCCTCGATCGTGCGACAACGCCGCAGGTAGTGACAGCGGCGGGCGATTGCCTGGCGTTGGCGGCGCCAGTTCGACCAGCTCAGCGCGTGACGTTGTCCTTGATGTCCGCGCAGGTGCGGGGGTCTGGGACGACAAGCTGCCAGGAGTCGCCGAACCTCCGTCACTGTGAGCTCGATGGCCCCGACGGTCCCATCGGTTGCGCCCCCTTTTCCTCGGCCTGACGAGCCGTGGCAGCCAGGAATGCGTGCGCGAGCATGGCGAGGGTGACATGCCGATACCAGCCCACATAACGGCGGACCTCGTACTGATCCAGGCCGCACTCGTTCTTCGCAGCCTGGAAACACTCCTCGATCGCCCAGCGTGCCCGGCGACCCGCACCAACTCCTGGACCGTTGTTTCCAGGGGCGCGTAGGCGAGGTAGTAGGCGACCTCGTCCGGCCTGCTGATGCTTCGCCGGGCCAGTGCCCACCGCATCCGGCGGGAGACTTCGCCCTGGTAGTCGAACTCGGCGACGGCTGGCAGCCGCACCGCCGCCCAGTGATAGATGCGGGGACCCTTCGCGCCGTCACCGCACGAGATCTTCTCCCACGCCTCGTTGGGTGCTTGCGCGAACAGGCCGTCGATGCGGGGACAGCCCACGGTGAACTGGGACTTGGGGACGGCCAGCACGTAGCCGGCGCCCGACTGTTCCAGCAGCCGACGGAATCGGTTGTCCTGCCCGTAGGCGGAGTCTGCGGTCACCCAGTCGATGGGCAGCGGCGAGGCGAGGGCCCGCAACACCATGTGGCGGGCCAGTTCGCCCTTGGTGGCAAACTCCCGCTCGTCGGGGACCTTTGCAGCGCGGCAGCGTTCCAGGTCCTCGGTCCAGGACTTGGGGAGGTAGAGCTCGCGGTCGACCAAGGCGCGGCCGTGGGCTGAGGTGTAAGCGGCGAAGACACCGATCTGGCAGTTCTCCGTCCGGCCGGCGGCGAGCGGGAGCTTCTCCCTCGACGTCGGCAGCCCGCGTGTGCCGGCGGGGCAGTCCTACGCCATCCCCCCCGCGCCGACTGGGCCTCCCTCGTCGCCGACAGGATACGCACCGGCAGCGTCGATGAGCTCCTGCGGGAGACGACCCCCGACACGCTCGCCGACGCCGATACCGTCGCCGGCGAACTCCTCTGCTGGATCGCGCTCCCCGGGGCCGGTGAGGACCTGACACTGCGCCATCTCGACCATGAGAACGGAGAGGGACATGCCTTCGCAGCATGGGTACGGTGACGCCGCCCGGCTGGCTCGCGCGTACACACTCAACTGGTTGTGCCACCGGGCCGGCCGGGACCCACAGCTGCGGGCGGGGCCGCGAGAGAACGCCGCGGCGGCGTTGGAGACCCTGCCCCTGTCCGAGGACGAGCGGCAGCAGCTGCTGACCGGGGACGTGCGGGCACTGTACGAGCGCGGAGTCCGGTCGAGACCGGTGACGCATCGGGTACTGACAGGCGCAGGCCGTCCTCACCGAGTCGAGACCTGCCGGGGGCGGGCCCCCGGCAGGTCTCGACTCGGTTGTGCTCAGGACGGGCGGACGAGCCTGGTGTCGTAGGCGAAGATGGCTGCCTCGACGCGGTCCGTGACGCCGATTTTGGAGAACATCCGGCTCACATGTGATTTGACGGTGGATTCGGCCAGGTGGAGGGTCTCGGCGATCTTGGTGTTGTTGTGACCGGTCGCGACCGCTGTGAGGATTTCCCGTTCGCGCTGGGTCAGCGTGGTGAGGCGCTGCGCCAGCGTGGATGTGCGGATCAGACTGTCGGTCACCGTGTTGACCAGCCGGCTGCCCAGACCCGGTGCCAGGACGGTGTGTCCGGCGGCCACGGCGTGGATGCCGGCGACGAGTTGCCCGGGCGACGTGTTCGTTTGGAGGAAGCCACTGGCTCCGGCACGAAGGACGGCGTAGGCGCGCTCGTCGAGCTCGCCACTGGCCACTGCGAGGACACGGGTTCTGCACGACCCGACGATGCGACGGGTCGTCTCAGCGCCGTCCACGTCGTGCATGTGCACGTTCAGTACGACGACTTCAGGGCCGAGTCTCGTCGCCTGCTGTAGTGCTTCGGTACCGCTGAGAGCCTCGCCGACGACCGTCACGCCGGTCTGGCTGTTCAGGAGCGTGGTGAAGGAGCGACGGGGTAAGACTTCGTGATCGACGATCAGGACCCTGGTCATCCTGGGCGTCTCCGTGAAACGCTCGGCGGGAGGGAACGGCTCCGAGAGCCGTGCTGTGACGGTTTCGCGGCGCGGCTCACGTAGCGCGCGACCTACCGGGTGGCGGGTCATGCGGACGCGGATTGCCGGGGCTTGTCAGTCAGGGGTGGCGCGGGTTCAGTGGTCAGGCCGGCCCCCTCGATGTCCACGTCGGGCAGGGCCCTGTCGAGCCACCTGGGCAGCCACCAGGCTCGCTTGCCCAGGAGCGCCAGCACGGCTGGGACGATGGTCATGCGGACGACGAAGGCGTCGAGGAAGACGGCGACGGCGAGGCCGAAGCCGATCATTTTCACCATGGAGTCGGTCGCTCCGATGAAGCCCGCGAACACCGCGATCATGATCGTCGCGGCGGCGGTGACGACCCTCGCGCCGTGCTGGAAGCCGGTGATGACGGCCTGGCCCGGTCCTTCCCCGTGGACGTATGCCTCGCGCATTCGGGTCACCAGGAAGACCTCGTAGTCCATGGCCAGTCCGAATACCACGCCGACCAGGAAGATCGGCATCATGCTCATCACCGGCCCGGGCTCCTCGACACCGAACAGTCCGGCGAGCCACCCCCACTGGAAGACCGCGACCACCGCTCCCAGGCTGGCGGCGACGGAGAAGAGGAAGCCCAGTGCGGCCTTCAGCGGGACCAGCAGGGAACGGAAGACGACGATCAGCAGGATGAAGGCGAGGCCGACGACCAGAGCCAGGTAGGGCAGGAGGACATCGCTCATCCGCTGTGAGAAGTCGATGTTCATGGCGGCCCGGCCGGTGACGTAGACGGTGGCTTCGGTGTCGGCCTTGATGCCGCTTCCGGTGTCCCGGATCGCGTGGACGAGATCCTTGGTCGCCTCGTCGCCGGGCCCGGTCTTCGGGACCACCGGGATGATCGCCGTGGTCCCGGTCGCGTTGACCGTGCTCGGGAGTACCGATGCGACACCGTCCAGTGCGCGTATCTTCGCCGCGGTGTCAGTCGTGACGGCCTTGACGCCGCCGCTGGCGCTCTTGCCATCGACCACGACGATCAGCGGGCCGTTGACGCCGGGGCCGAACTCCTCGGACAGCAGGTCGTACGCCTTGCGCTGGGTCGTGGAGGTCGGCTGCGAGCCGTCGTCGGGCAGGGCCAGCTCCATGGAGGTGGCCGGTACGGCGACCACCCCGAGCCCCACCATCGCGACGAGCAGCACGGTCACCGGCCGGCGCAGCACGAACCGTGCCCAGCGGGTGCCCAGGTTGGGCCGGTTGCCGTCGGTCGTGGCTGCCTCGCGGGCCTTGCGGGGGAGGAGGCGGTGGCCCGCGAACCCGATCAGCGCGGGGATCATGGTGATCGCGATCACCACGGAGAGCGCGACGGTCGCGGCGGCGGCCAGCCCCATCTTGGTGAGGGGAGGCACGTTGACCACGGCCAGACCGGCCAGGGCGATGATCACGGTCAGGCCTGCGAAGACGACCGCGGATCCCGCCGTGCCCACCGCCCGGCCGACCGCGTGTTCCCGGTCGTCGGTGTGGGCCAGCTCGGTGCGGTAGCGGGAGACGATGAACAGGGCGTAGTCGATGGCGACGGCGAGTCCGAGCATGGTCGCCAGGACGCTGGTGGTGCTGCCCAGGTCGAGGGTGTTGGCCAGGGCGATGATCCCGGCCACGCCGATGCCCACCCCGGTGAGGGCCGTGAGCAGCGGCAGCCCGGCGGCGACGAGCGACCCGAAGGTGATGAACAGGGTGACGGCGGCGACGCCCACGCCGATGAGTTCGGTGGCTCCGGTGTGGGTCTTCTCCCGGAGGGCGTCGCCTCCGGCCTCGACGGTCAGCCCTTGCTGCCGGGCGTGATCGGCGATCGCGAAGACCTTGTCCGGGACCGAGTCGTCCAGTTCGAACGCGGGCACCTTGTAGGACACCTGGATGTACGCGGCGGTGCCGTCCCGGCTGACCGCCTGCGCGGCGAACGGGTCCACGACCCGCGCCACCTGGGGAGAGCTGTCCTTGAGGCCCGCCACGACCTTTTCCACGTCCGCCTTGTTGGACGCGTCGGTGATCTTCTCACCGTCGGGCGCCTTGAACACCACGCGGGCGGTCGCGCCGTCGGCGTACGACCCGGGGAACCGTTGCGAGAGCAGGTCGAAGGCGTTCTGCGACTCCGTCCCCGGCAGGGAGAAGGAGGTGGCCTTGGGCGTCGACGCGGATGCGGCGGCGGCACCGGTCAACGCCAGCAACACCAGCCAGAACGCCACGACCACGCGCCGCCTGCGAAAGGCGAACCTGCCGAGCCTGTAGAGGTATTTGGCCACGAAGGCGCACTCCGTTCACGGGTAAGGATCTCTGAAGGCGGGATGCCGTCGCCATCGTGGAATGCCTGGCGCCCTGTCCTCGTCGGCCATCCGTCCCCGATCCGGGCCGGACGTCGGCCGAACGGCCGACACCGCTCCTCCTGCGCCTTACGTAGGCTGCTCGATGTGGATTCCGACGTTCTCTTCTCAGTTCGAGCGCAGCGCCTGATCACGGTCGGCGTCTGTGTCGTCTTCGTCCTGGTCTGGATCATGGACCTGGCTCGACTGGTGTACAAACCCCTCCAGGCCGACTCGCCGACCGTGGGGCTGACCACCCTCGGCTCCGGACCGCTGGCCGCGGCAGCCCTCCTGCGCACGGACCGGCGTCCGTCGCTGGCATGGCGTGCGGGGATCGCGGCAGTGCTGTCCACCGCGCTGACCGTGTGGGCCCCTGCGATCCCCTACCGCCAGGGCCCTGCCTCCTGGGGGGCCCTGGAGACAGTGAGCCTGCTCGCGCTCATCACGCTCTCGGTGCGACAGGTGCCACGGCCGGGTGTCGCCTTCGGCATGGGCGCGGCCCTCAGCGTCGCGGTGCTGCTGCATCCCCTGCGCGTCGACGGCGACCCGCGCACTCTGGGCAGTTGTTTCGTGCTTCTTGTCTGCGTCGTGGCCTTCACCAGCCTCGGCGCCTATCTGAGGCTCCTCCAGGCTCGCAGAGCACGCGCCCTCGTCGAGGTCAGGCAGGACGAACGCCTTGAGTTGGCACGGGAGTTGCACGACTTCGTCGCGCACCACGTCACCGGGATGATCGTGCAGGCGAACGCGGCCCTGGCCGTGCACGCGACCTCGCCCGAGGCGATCGAACCTATCCTGCTGACCATCACCAGGTCAGGCTCGGAGACACTCTCGTCCATGCGCCGGCTGGTGCACATCCTGCGCGCGGAGGAACGCGGTGGTCTGCAACCCGGCGAACTCTTCACCGAGCTGGGCCGACTGGTCTCGGACTTCACCGCGACCGGCGTCGGGACCAGGGAAGAAGGTCAGGCGCGACTTGACGTTGCCTCGGCCGTGCGCACCGCCCGGCTGACACCGGAGGTGGAGACCTCAGTCCACCGCGTCGTGCAGGAGGCCCTGACCAACGCACGCCGCCACGCCCCTGACGCCGACGTGAACGTGCGGCTCGACGTGGACCGTGGGCGGCTGCTCGTGGCGGTCGTCAACACCGCGCCGGACCGTCGCGGCGCACCGCCGGCCGGCGGCCGGGGCGGTTTCGGACTGGTCGGCCTGCGTGAGCGTATCGAGGCCCTGGACGGAACTTTGCACACCGGCCCCACCTCCGATGGGGGTTGGAGCACAAGGGCCGTGGTCCCGCTCGTCTCTGCCGGCTACCACGGGGCGACCGAGAGCGTGCCCGCGAGCAGGGGCTGAGGCTCGAAGGATTCCCGGCTCAGCCGGTTGGCCGGACGACATCCTGCTTCCATGCCCACGCTGCGATCTCCACGCGGTTGCGTGCACCGAGCTTGCCCTGGATCCGGCCCAGGTAGGTCTTGACCGACGACAGCGACAGGATCAGCTCGTCGCAGATTTCCTGATTGGTGCGCCCGATCGCCACGAGTCTCACGATGTCCAGCTCGCGATCACTGAGTTCACTTCTACCTGACGTGGCGTCGGCTGCGGTCCGCTCGAACTCCTCCAGGCGCCTCAGCAGCCGTACCGTGACCTTCGGTGAGATCAGCGCGTCACCTCGGGCGGCGGCGCGCACCGCTTCGACCAGCAGGGCCGGTGAGGCGTCCTTGAGGAGGAAACCGCAGGCGCCGGCGCGCAGTGCGGAGGCGACGTAGTCGTCCTGGTCGAAGGTGGTGATCACTACCACGTTCAGAGGATCGCGCAGCTCCGGGCCGGCCAGCAGCCGGGTCACCTCGAGCCCGTTCAGCCTCGGCATCCGGATGTCCACCAGGCACACGTCCGGGCGTAGCCGCCGGGCCAGTTCCACGCATTCGACACCGTCGGCCGCCTCTGCCACCACCTGCATTTCGGGCTGGGTGTCGAGGATCAACCGAAAACCGGTACGCACGAGTTCTTGGTCGTCGGCGACGAGCACCCGGATCTTCCCTGTCGTCACCCGTCAGATCCTGCCATGCGGGGTCCACGCCGCACCGACCGCCCCTGGGGAGGCGAGACAGTACCGCGGTAGCGGCCTGCTTCGTCCCGCGGTCGCATTTTCCGCAGACGGCTCCGGCTTCCGTTGCGCCCGGGTTCGTCGTCCTGCTTGCATCCAACCGGAAAGCGGAATTCAATTCCTGTGAAAGGGCTGGTCATGCCCATGCCCAGAGTGCCGAGCAGCAAGACGTCCTCAGCCTCGCGAAGGTTCCTGCGCCCTGCCCTCTCCGCTGCCGTCGTGACCCTTGTGGCAACGGCGGGGGGTGCTTTCGCGGCACCGGCCGCCTCTGTTCCGCCACCCCCCATCCCCAGCACCCAGGACCCGTCCGCCGGACCGGACTTCGTCGGCAGCCCGGCTACGGCACAGCCTCTTCCGCCGAAGCCGGTGATGCGCCCGCAGGTCTCGGGTGTCCACGGAGACAGCGGTAACACCAAGACGTACGACGGCCCCGCTCCGCTCGGCGCGGGCACCCAGGTCAAGAGCATGTCCGGCGGCGGTGGCCCCGTTCTCCTCTTCCCGCTGCCGGACGGCCGGATGACGGCGGCCCCACTGGACATGTCCGACGCCATGTACAGCGCGATCACCGCGGTGGACCCGACGACCATGGCCGTGAAGGCCAGCTGGTCCGCTCCCGAAGGGCAACAGCTCAACGGGTACATGTACCAGAAGGCCGACGGGGAGATCCTGGCCACCACCAAGCAGGGGCGTGTCTACGTGCTGCAGCGCACCGACACCTCTCGCAAGACGACCATCACCCTGGAACGGGAGATCGACCTGGCATCCATGGGAGTGCTGGGCGAGGGGGAAAGCCTGCACTCCGCGGCCTTCGACACCGGCGGCGGCATCTGGTTCGTCACCGGAGCGATCACCGGGGTCAACGAGCAGACCGCGACCACCACCACGGTCGGCCGTATCACCGAAGACGGCCAGGTGCGCACCCTGCACCTGAAGGACCAGGTGGTGGAGAACGGCTTCGCCGTCAAGGACACCACCGCCTACGTCGTCACCGGCCCTGCAGGCGACGCCGACCACGCGAACGCCAAGGGGCACTTCTACGCGTTCGGCCCCGGCACCAGGCAATCGCCCAGGACCCTGTGGGACGAGACGTACGACGCCGGGAGCGGTGGAAAGCTCGGAGGGCTCACCCGGGGTTCGGGCACCACGCCCACGGTGCTGGGAAGCCAGTACGTTGCGATCGCCGACAACGCCGACGGCCGGTCCGGTATCCGCGTCTACCGGCAGCAGGCCGTCCGTGACGGAGGCTCCCAGCTGGTGTGCTCCGTGCCCCTGGGTACCGGGAGCGTCAGCAGTGCTGACAACGGCATGATCGGGTACGTCGCCGACGGAGTGGCGAGCATCGTGGCGCAGGACACCTACGGCCAGCCCGCGTTCTTCCCCGGCGCTGACATCAATGGTTCTTGGAACGACGACACCGGCATGACGGGCGGGATGCAGCGTGTCGACGTCACTCCCGGCGGCCGGTGCGTGACCAAGTGGACCAACCCGGTCAAGATGAGGAGCGTTCCCGTACTGTCCACGTCCACCGGCCTCGTCTACGGTTCGGCCCAGGACCCCGGGCTGGCCGCCGGCGGGACCTACGTCTGGTATGCCGAAGCCATCGACTTCGGTACCGGCAAGACGGTATGGAAGCAGCGCGTCGGCGCCGGCGGCAGTTACAACGACGTCGGCATGATCCTCTCCCTCGGCCCGGACGGAACGCTCTACGACAGCGTTCGCGACGGCGTGGTGGCCGTGAAGGACAGGCGTGAACCCTGAGCCGAAGCTCGACACTCCGAGTGCTGGCTAGGGCGTCCGCTGTCGGCCCCACCGAGTGCGTGGCATGGTGATCCGACCCATGACACCGCTCACTGGGGGCTTCGTTCGGGATGCTCCCACTGCACACCAGGCGCGGTGCTCCTGGGTGCGTCCGCACGCCGGGCGGTGGGCTGGTCGATTGACGACCGCCCCCGTCCGGATGCCGCATGCCTCCGGCGTACCAGCCCGGACGGACCGCATCACTGGTCCAGACACTGATTCAGACCCCGAAGTCGGTAACGGCAGAGGTGGCGGACCCGTCCGGAGCTGTCCACCGCGCTCATCGAGTGCCTGGAAATTTTCCACCACCGGCAGCGCAGGTACTCCCTCCGGCCGCCCGTCGTTGAGGTCTCTCGCCGGGGACGGCGAAGTCGGGCGTCATCTGATCCAGCCGTGCTCGCGGGCTTTGCTCACCGCTTCGTGGCGGTTGCTCACCCCGAGCTTGCTGATGGCACTCGACAGGTAGTTGCGTACGGTGCCGGGGGTGAGGACGGCGCGTTCGGCGACTTCACTGACCGGTGCCCCGTCCGAGGCGAGATGGAGTATGTCCGCCTCTCGGGCGGTCAGCGGAGACTCACCGGCTTTGATGGCGTTCGCCGTGATGGACGGCTCGACATAGCGGCGGCCGGCGTGGACGGTGCGGATGATGTCGGCCAGGTCCCGTGCGGAGAGATTCTTTGACGCGAAACCCATGACGCCTGCGGCGAGGGCCCGCTTGAAGTTTCCGGGTGCGCCGTGGCTGGTGACGATGAGGCAGCGACAGGACGGCACCTTGGCGGCTATGGCCTGGGTGACGCTGATGCCGTCCCCCTGAGGCATCAGCAGATCGAGGACCGCGACGTCGGGTGCGTGTTTGCAGGCCATGGCCACGGCCTCCTTGCCGGTGGATGCCTGAGCAACGACTTCTATGTCCTCTTCCAGGGAGAGAAGTGATGCCAGGGCGCCGCGTATGAGGTTTTCGTCCTCGGCGAGCAGAACGCGGATCAACGTGTCAATCCTTGCTGTCGTGGGGGAGTGTAGCGATGAGCCGGAAGGTGTTCTTGGGGCCTGGACCGTGTGTCAGTGATCCGCCCAGACTGCTGATGCGCTGAGTGAGGCCGGACAGTCCTGTGCCGCCGCCACTCGTGCCGGTGTGAAGGACCTGATCGTTGGTGACGCTGATCACCAGTTGACTGGGGTCCGAAACAAGGCGGATGGTGCAGGTACGGGCCTGGGAGTGCCGGATGACGTTGGTGATGCCTTCTCGTATGACCCAGCCCAGTGCCGCCTGCGCGTCCGGCGTGATCCGATCCTCCGGCACGTCTCGATGGACGCGGCAGGCGATGCCCGCCGATCTCAGTACGGCCGTGGCTCCGTCGAGTTCTGTGGCGAGGTCGGCGGTGCGGTAGCCGTTGACCACGGTGTGCACCTCTTGCTGGGACTCGCGCACCAGTCGTTGGATCTCCTCCAGTTCCGACTGGACTTGGGGAATCCCTCCGGTGAGCCGTGCGGCGAGTTCGCCCTTGAAGGCGACGATGGCGAGGTTGCGACCGAGTACGTCGTGCAGGTCCCGGGCGATCCGGAGCCGTTCCTCGGCGACGGCGAGGTTGGCCTGCGTCTCCCGCGCGGCGTCCAGCCGCCGCATGATGTTCAGTGACCACAACGAGGAATGGACGCCGAGCAGGACGGACGCCCAGACCGCCGCGCAGGCCAACAGGCCGACACGCCAGACAGCCGGCGAAATGGCGGCGCAGGCGAAACAGGCCGCGGCAGCGACGGCGCTGTAGGCCCACCTGGGGGTGGCGGCCCATACGGACGCCAGAGGAATCATGATCACGGAGGCGGCGAAGGCGGTGGACTCCGGGGAGAGACGGGCAATGTGTACGCCGTCCCATACGAGGTAGCCGAGATCGGCGGCACAGGCCACCGTGACACCGACAAGGATCCTGTTCCGTGGTTGCCGAAGCGATGCGAGGGTCATGGTCGCCACAGCGGTCTGAGCCAGGTAGAGGACTATGAAAACCCAGGTGAGCGGCGTGGCCTGGCTGGCCAACGTGGCTCCATGAGGGATGGGACGGATCAGGACGAACATCAGGAGCCAAGGCACGCAGCAGAGAATCCAGCGGGAGGCTCTCGTGAACTGCTGGACGTTGCTGAGCGGGCGTCTGCTCACGTACGGGGCTCCCAGCGGAACCAACGCCTGGCGGCGAAGGCGACCAGCGTGATCCAGACGAGAAGCGTCATCACGCGCACCGCCGCCTGGGCCGCTGTCATCGATCCGGTCCAGCCGGCCCTCACCAGGTCAGTGACAGGTGTCAGCGGGAAGAAGCGGAACACCTCCTGGAGGACGTGCGGATAGACCTCCAGCGGTATGTACGTTCCTGAGGTCAGAGGAAGCAGGAACATGCCCGGGAGGACGGCGACTTGCGCGCTCTCCGCCGTTCGGGCCAGCACCGTGGTGAGTGCGGCCAGCGCGGTGACCAGCACGGCTCCCAGCAGGATTCCGACGACCGCCAGTTGCGGGGACCGTGGTCCGCCCTCGTCCGCGATCAGGGTGATGGCCGTCGAGATGAGGGCGAACTGGAACGGGACCACGGCGACAACGGGCAGAGCCGAGCCCAACAGGATCGTCAGGTCGGCGACTTCTCCGCTGCGCAGCCGTTTGAGCAGCAACTGCTCGCGGCGCATGACGTACGTGCTCGTCAGCGGTGTGTACAGGGCCATGAGGAGAACGATTCCCGCCGCTGTGGAAATCATGACGGGGCCGACGGAGAGCCCGGCAGCCGCGAGGTCGAACTGGGCCATCACGACTTTCATGGTTCCGACCAACATGACGGGGATGATCAGCACGCTGAACAGATTCGCCTTGCTGCGCAGGAGAAGGGTGAGTTCGGCGCGGCCCAGTGCGGCCAGGTGCGTGCGGTGGCTCATGCGCCGGTTTCCTTGGTCTCTTCGGACTGGGCGATGTGGAGGAAGGCTTCTTCGAGCGACGCCGAGCGTGCGTGCAACTGGTCCAGCCCGATACCTTTGTCGCGTGCCCACATGAGTGCCTCGGTCGCGGTGAACTGCAGGTCCTGCGTGGCCAGGTGGACGGTGCCTTCGCTCTCGCTGATGTTCATGGCTCCCAGATCTGCCTGCGGCGGCAGGTCGGTGAGGCCGACATCCGGCGGCAGGCGGAAGAAGAGGTACGAAGGATGGGCCGAGACGATCTCAGCCACTGTTCCTGTGGCCGCGATGCGTCCCCGGTGCATGATCGCCAGACGGTCGGCCAGGCGTTCGGCCTCCTCCAGGTAGTGGGTGGTGAGCACGATGGTCGTGTCCTGCTCCTGGAGTTCCTCGATCAACTGCCACGTCTGTCGGCGTCCTTCGGGGTCCATGCCGGCCGTGGGTTCGTCGAGGAAGAGCAGTTCCGGGTATCCCAGTACGGCGAGGCTCAGGTCCAGGCGGCGCTTCTCGCCCCCGGAGAGGTTCTTGACCAGAGTGCCGGCCCTGGCGGCGAGCCCCGTCATGGACATCGCTTCGTCCACGGGGCGGGGGTTGGTGGTGCATTTCGCCCACATGTCAACAGTCTCGGCGACCGTGAGGTCGGAGGCGAATCCGCCTTCCTGGAGCATCACGCCTGTGCGTGGCCGGACGCGAACGCGATCGGTGTAGGGGTCATAGCCGCCGAAGAGGCGGATGGACCCCTGTGTGGGCTTGGCGAGCCCTTCGACGAGTTCGACCGTGGAGGTCTTTCCTGCACCATTCGTTCCTAAGAGGGCGAATAGCTCGCCCCTGGCGACGGAGAATGAGACGCCGCGCACCGCGGAGAAGCCGCCTTTTCCTGGAGGCCCGTATCGGCGCCAAAGGTCTGTGACGTCAATCACATTGTTGGGATTCAAGGATCGCATGTTCCTCATTCTGGCGCCGCCCGCATGGGGGTCACAGTGAGACATGTCATGCCTCCGGATGACGGATGTCATAGCGCCCCGCATGGGTTCTGCTCACTTCGGAACGTGACCCTCCGAATGCGATCCATGGACATGACGTGAACGGTGGATCTACTGTTCCGTGCGTGGCGAGATGTTGGCGGGTCGCCTCGAATGTACGGCATGGAATGGCGCGTAGCGGACGTGGGTCGTTCATGGAGCCCGGCCCGCTCGCCATGTGAACGGAATGCTTCTCCGGAAACGGGACGCGGGTCGTTCCGCGTGTGATGATAGCGCTTGCATCGCATGCGTGGCACCTCGCCGAAAAGGTGCAGGTGTGCCATTTCTTACGGGGATCTCTCCCGTATGCCCTGTCTTCGTTCGGCCGTCGACACCGCTGTCGCAGAAATGTGCCGTGCGATTTTCGAAGGGAGGGATTTTGCTGTGAGCAGCATGGAGTTTTTCGTCAATTCGACGCTGGTGCTTCCGATCGAGGAGCAGCCGGGCCAGGTCATGAACGATGCCGCGGTCGTCATGACCGTCGCGCTTCTGGCGGGCGCTGCCGTGGCCGGCGGCGCGGCTGTGGTCGGCGCGTACGCGCTGGGCAAGGCCGTCGGCTGAGGCTCGACAGGTCGATGCGTTCTCCGTCCGATTTTCGAAGGGAGGGATTTTGCTGTGAGCAGCATGGAGTCTTTCGTCAACTCGACGCTGGTGCTTCCTATCGAGGAACAGCCGGCCCAAGTCATGAACGACCTCGCCCCGGTGATGACCATTGTGGCTGCCGCCGCCGCGTTCGCCGGCGGGGTCGCGGTCAGCTCGGCTCTGGTCGCCGCGTACGACGCGGGTGCGGACTGATGAGTCGGGTACGGTCCCGAGCCTGACGGGCTGAACGTCTGCTGCCGGGCCGAAACCCAAGTTCGGCCCGGCAGCAGACACCTCACATTCTGACACCTTGCGCTGACGAGAAGCCGACGACCCCGGTGGTCGACGCACAGCCGGGCCGAGGGGAATCCAGGTCCGGGTTTCACAAGCGTACGGAGCCGGAACGGGCCACCCTCGCCCGGAGCCTCTTGCGGAAGGAAGCCGGAAGTCCCATGAACCTGTCCCGAAGATTCGCGGCAGCCCTGTTCAAGCCGAGGCCCGTGACCCGCGACGGTGCCATCGCGGCGAGCGAGCGCCTGTCGGCCGCCACCACCCTGGCATCGTCACTTGAGTATCTCACCCAGCGGCACCAGATCCGCACGGGCGGGCTGAACGACTGGGCCGTCATCAAGGGCGTCCAGGCGGCTTCCACACCGCTGACGCGGCGACTGCTCGATGCCGTCAGCGGCGAGCGGACGACCACGGCGTTACACCTGGCGCGAGCCGTGGTGAGCGCGGGCATGCTGCTGCCCGGCAACAGCCGCTGGCGAGGCGCGGGCAGCGTGTTCCTGGGTACCAGTACCGCTCTCCTCTATCCGCGCCACCGCTATGGGACCGACGGGTCGGATCAGGTTTCCGTTCTCGTGCAGACCGCCAACGGTCTGGCCCGGCTCTCGGGACGTCCGCCAACCCAGGACGCGGCACTGTGGTACGTGGCCCTGCAGTCGAACCTGTCCTACCTCGTGTCCGGTTGGGTCAAGTTGATGGGTCCCCATTGGCGTGATGCCACCGCTCTGGGCGGAGTGTTGCGGACGAGGACCTACGGCCATGAGCCATCTTTCAGGTTGGCTGAGCGATACCCGCGTGCGGGGCGTCTCGTGGCGCATGGAGTGCTCGCGCTGGAGTGCTTCTTCCCGGTCGCCTACCTCGGCGGGGGAGCGCTTGCCCGGCCTGTTCTCGCGTGCGCGGCCGCGTTCCACACCACCAACGGCTTCGTCATGGGGCTGGGGCGTTTCGTCTCGTCCTTCGTCGCGATGCACCCTGCTGTTGCGTACACGGCTGTGTCCAGGACCCACCCCGCCGTGGCGGACCGCGACGACCGTGCCCTGACGGTCGCACTCGGAACCGCCGGGGCCGCGGCCGTGGTCGCCGGAGCGGTCGCGGTCCAGCGCCGAATGCACGCTGGCGAGGGCTGGCCCACCTCGCGCTGGACGACGACTCGTCACGGAAACGTCCTGCAGTACGAGTTGATGTCCGCCGGCGACCGGGACAAGCCCGTTCTGGTCTTCTGTCATGGTCTGGGAACGACGTCCGAGCACTTCGCGTGGATCAGCGAAACCATCGCCCGCCAGTCCGGCTACGGCGTTCTCACCTATGCCCGTGCGGGATACGCGGGAAGCGTCCGTCGAAGTGCCGAGTCGTACCGGTTGAACGAGTCGGTCGATGATCTGAACGATGTGATTGATTCCGCGATCGACGGCGGGCGCAAGGTGGTCCTGGTCGGTCATTCCCTGGGAGGCGAGCTGTGCCGACTGGCAGCGATGCGACTGGGTGCCCGTGTGCACGGGGTGGTCTATCTCGACTCCGCGCACCCCGCCGAGCTGAACCGCTCCGAGCAACAGAGCGAGTCCGCACGCCTGCTGCGCGAATCGCTGACCATGATGACGTGGTCGCTGCGGTTGGGCGCCGGCGTGCTGATGAATCGCCCCGATTGGCTTGAGAGTCTGCCGGAGAGCTATCGGTCCCGGGCGTTCGCCCAGTACTGCAGCCCTGGCACCTGGGCTGCCGCACGGCGCGAATGGGCGGCTGTGGAGCGGGAGTTCCGGGCCTTCGACGGTGACTTGCAGCGCATCGACGCACATGCGCTGGTGATCTCTGCGCAGCAGACCACCGACCGTGATCCCGAGCAGCTCCTGTTGCACCGTGAGCTTGCCCGTGCGCATGAAGGCGCAGGGCGGTGGGCCGAGTTGTCGGTGGAGGACGCGAACCACGAGGGCCTGATCGTCGAGGCTCGGCATGGCCTCCAGGTGGCCTCTCGCATCGTCCGCTTCCTCGATGAGACCGGCGACGGCGAGCACCGTTCCGGCCCGCCTGCTCCTGGCGGCCGGAGCATCCCGTCACTTGACGGGGGAGCGCGATGAGGGACTTTCCGCGCGCCAGGAGACTTCTGACAGGACCAGGGAGCGCCGCTCGCATAGCGGGCGCACTCATGCTGGTGTGCACGGTCGCCAACCAGCATCCCAGTTCGGCTTTCAACCGGCTCCAGCGCAAGGACACCCTGTCACTCCTGCCGAACTGGCGATTCTTCGCACCGACGCCGGCCATGTACGACTACCACCTGCTGTACCGAACACTGGGGCAGGACAGTTCGACATCTCCATGGCGAGAACTAGAAGCCATCACGGGGCGGAGGTTCACGCAGATCGTGTGGTTCCCCACTCGGCGTCAGGAGAAGGCCGTCTTCGACGTGTGCAGTGAGATCCTGCGCCATGTCGACAAGGGATTCGAATTCGTCGTGAATGTTCCGGCCTATCGCGCACTGCTCGCTTATATAGGAACCCATGTCGAGGCAGACCGGGCCAGCGGTGTGAAGGGGTTTCAGTTCACGCTTGTGCGGGGTGCTGGATATGACACGACAGAGGAGCCGAAAACCCTGTTCATCTCCCCGTATGTACCCATGGGATCTTTCGTACGTGAAACTGTATGCAATCCACTGAAGAGGGGTGGAGTATGACGACCCAGGGCGTCATCTTCGGTATTGCCGTCCTCGTTATCCTGGTCATTATTTTCGTGGCTTTTCAGAAGTTCCGTTAGGGGTGAATTGTTGTGGCTGTGCGTGAAATCGTCAGACAGCATCTCGGCCTGCTGGCTGTTGGAATATGCCTCGGTCTGCTGGGGTCTGCGGCATCGCTCGCGCAGCCGCTGCTCATCGGGGAACTCATTACGGCTGTCTCCGGTCACCGTTCACTGGTGTGGCCCCTGGTGGCCATCATGGCCCTTTTCTGCGCCGACGCCGGCCTCTCGGCGTCACACGCGTACATGATCGGACGGGCGGGTGAGAACATTGTCTTCGGCATGCGCGCTGCTCTCACGTCGCGCATCCTCCGATCGGACATGGCGTCGTTCAGCCGCCTCGATCACGGTGATGTCTTCACGCGCGTGGTCACCGACACCTCTGTGGCCCGTATCTCGCTCACGCAGTCGGTCGCGCAAATCGCCACGTCGGTGTTCACCGTCGCCGGCGGTCTGGCGGTCATGGCCTGGCTCGACTGGCCGCTGTTGCTGCTGACCGTGGGCTGCCTCGGCGCCGCCAGCGCCGTCTCGCTGCTGCTGGCCCGCCAGGTGAGGCGGGCCGCCGTACAGAACCGTGCCGATACCAGTGCGTTCGGCTCCGGCGTCCAACGGATCATGGGCGCGTTGAGCACGGTCAAGGCGTCGCGGGCCGAGCAGCGGGAGACGGAAGCGGTGGGCGCGGCCGCGGACACGGCTCGACGCTCCGGAATCCGGGTGAGTGCCGTCGCGGCCATGCTCACGCCCGCCATCAACGTCGGTACCCAGATATCGCTCGCCGCGGTGGTGGGCTGGGGCGTGGCACGGGTCGCCACCGGAGCTCTGCCCATAGCGGACCTCACCGCCTTCGTCATGTATCTGTTCTATCTGGTGGCACCCCTGGCCCTGCTCTTTCTGTCCATAGGCCAGTTCCAGCAAGGGCGTGCCGCGATGGACCGTGTCGACGAACTCGCCGCGATCGAGCAGGAGGAACCGCAGGCGCCGCGGCCCGCCCCCACCCGTCCGGGGCCTGCCGTGTCATTCGAGTGCGTGAGTTTCGGCCACCGTGGAGAGGAAGGCGAACCGGCCCTCGATGATGTCTCGTTCGAGGTGCCCGAGCGTGGGCTGACAGCGATCGTGGGACCGTCCGGCGCGGGCAAGACCACGACGTTCCAACTCATCGAGCGCTTCTACCGGCCCCAGGAGGGCACGATTCGGATCTGCGGCGCCGACACCAGGGACATGCCACTGGATCAGATACGGTCACTCGTCGGATACGTCGAGCAGCACAACGCGTTGTTGCGAGGCACGATCCGGGACAACCTGACCTACGCCAACCCCGCCGCGGACGACACCGCCGTCGCCCGCGCGGTCGGCCTCGCCGACCTCGCCGAGGTCGTCGCCGCCCTGCCCGACGGACTGCACACCCGGCTCGGTGAGCGGGGGGCCGGCCTGTCCGGAGGACAGCAGCAACGACTGGCCATCGCCCGCACGCTGCTTCAGGACCCCAGGGTCGTTCTGCTCGACGAGGCCACCGCCCATCTGGACAGCGATGCGGAAGCGCACCTCCTCGACACCATCACCTCCATCGCCGAGGACCGGGCGGTGGTCGCCATCGCACACCGCATGTCCACCGTGATGGCGGCCGACCACATCGTCGTGCTCGACAGCGGCCGGGTACGGGCCAGCGGTACTCATGCCGAACTCATGGCGGCAGACGTGCTCTACCGACGGCTGGTCACCCAGCAGCTCAGCCAGGTCCCGCTGGAGGCGGCGTCGTGAGTCGCGGTGACGTAGCCGTGGTCGGCACCGGCCCCAACGGCCTGGCCGCCGCCGTGACCATGGGCCGGGCGGGCCTGACCGTGGACATGTACGAAGCCGCCGACACGGTGGGCGGGGGATTGCGCACGCAGCCCTTGTTCGACAGCGAGATCGGACATGACCTGTGCTCCGCCGTCCATCCGCTGGCCGCCGCCTCGCGCTTCTTCCGGGAGTTCGACCTGGCGTCCCGCGGAGTCGAACTCCTTCAGCCGGAGATTCCTTACGCCCACCCCTTCGAGGACGGCCGGGCCGCGCTCGCCTTCCGGGACCTCGACGCCACCTGCGAGAGGCTCGGTGCCGACGGGCCCCGTTGGCACCGCCTCATGGCGCCTTTGATGGCCCGGAGCAGCCATGTCGTCGACCTTCTGTTGTCCGGACAGCGCGGCGTTCCGCCGGACATGCGGGCGGCCCTGCTGCTCCTGGTACGTGCCCTCGCGCACGGAAACCGCCTCACGGCGACCGCGCGCTTCACGACGGACGAAGGCCGCGCGCTGCTGACGGGCGTGGCAGCACACGCGGTCGGCCGGCTACCGAGCCTGGGGGCAGCGGCCGTCGCCATGCTCCTGGGACATCTGGCGCATGTCACCGGCTGGGGTGTCCCGCGCGGTGGGAGCGCTCGCATCGCTGACGCCATGGCGGCCGAGATCGCCGTCAACGGAGGGCGCATTCACACGGGTGTCGAGATCCGTTCGCTCACCGAACTCCGCGGCCATCGGGTGGTGTTGCTCGACGTCAGTCCCCGAGGCTTCCTTTCCATCGCGGCGGAGTCGCTTCCCCGCAGCTACGCTCGGCAGCTCGCTTGCTTCCGCTACGGACCCGGCGCCGCGAAGGCCGACTTCCTGCTCTGCGAGCCGGTTCCCTGGATCAATCCGGAGACGGCCCGAGCTGGGACCGTACATCTGGGCGGCGATCAGGCGAGGTTGTTCCGCCAGGAAACGCTCACCGCACGCGGCGTTCCCTCCGACGAGCCCTTCGTCCTGGTCGTCGACCCGGCCTCCGTGGACACCAGCCGTATCAGGGGAGGCAAACGTCCTTTGTGGGCGTATGCGCACGTCCCCAACGGGGACACACGTGACCCCGTCGACCTCATCCGGCGAAGCATCGAACGTTACGCGCCGGGCTTCGGCGACACCATCGTCGCAGCGCACGGCATGCCGGCCGCCGAGTACGAGAGGTACAACCCCAACTACGTGGGCGGAGACATCGGTTCGGGCGCCATGACCCTGTATCAGTCGCTTGCCCGCCCGGTTCCCCGTTTCGACCCGTACCGGACGCCGCTGCCCGGGGTGTATATGTGCTCCTCCTCCACTCCTCCGGGCCCGGGCGTGCACGGCATGTGCGGATACCTCGCGGCGCGGTCGGTGCTCCGTCGCGAATACGGGTACGACGGAACTCCCGACCTCGCACCGGGCACCGCGCTGTCCGCCTGGTGACACGCGGGCCCGCAGTCACCGACGAGCGCTCGGACACCCAACACCCGACAGATGAGAGGCGATTCATGCACAGCGAGAACCCCGCACCCGACTACGACGTAGTGGTGATCGGTGGCGGTCCCGCCGGATCCACCACGGCGGCACTGCTGGCCCAGAAGGGACACCGGGTACTGGTCCTGGAGCGCGAGCACTTTCCGCGCTACCACATCGGAGAGTCCATGATCACGGGCATGTTGAGCGTGATGGAGCAACTCGGGCTGCGAGAGCGTCTGGAAGAGATGGGCTTCGAGCGCAAGTACGGCATCAGCCTGGTGTGGGGGCGAGAGCGCGGGCTGTGGAACATCGCTTTCCGTGAGGGCGGCCCCTACGAGTACTCCTACCATGTCAAGCGCGCCGAGTTCGACAGGATGCTGCTGGACCGGGCCGCGGAACTCGGTGTCACGGTCGAGCAGGGTGCCACCGTGCGCGCACCGGTCGTCTCGGGTGACCGGGTGACCGGCGTCCGGTACTCCAAGGACGGCCGGAGCGATGAGGTATCGGCGCGCATCGTGGTGGACGCCTCGGGGCAATCGCGCGTGCTGGCACGCCATTTCAGCGACGTCGTATGGCACGGGGAGCTGCGGAACCTGGCCGTCTGGAACTACTACGAGGGCTGCCGAAGGCTCGAAGGAGAGCAACGCAGCAACATCCTCGTGGAGAAGGTCGGGGACGACAACGGGTGGTTCTGGGGGATCCCGCTGGGAGATTCCCTGCTGAGCGTCGGATACGTCGCTCCAACGGAGGACATCCGTTTGGAACGTGCCGATCTCGCGGGCTTCTTCGAAACCAAGCTCGGACAGACCAAGTACATGAAGGAGCTGGTCGAACCGGCCACGCTCACGTCGGATTTCCGCACGACGCGGGACTGGTCCTACATGGCCAACGAGTTCCACGGTCCCGGCTGGGTGTCGGTCGGTGATGCGTCGTGCTTCATCGACCCACTGCTGTCCAGTGGAGTCTGCCTCGGCATGCTCTGTGCCGTTCCCCTGGCGCAGGCCATCTGTATCTCCTTGGACGATCCCGGCCAGGAGAAACGGGTGTTCGGTCGATACTCGGCCGGCTGCCGGGACTTCGCGGAAGGCATCCTCGACTACGTCCTGTTCTTCTACGACCAGCAGCGCGACCGCGAGGACTACTACGAACGCGCCGCCGCCATCGCCGGCTCCGATGTCTTCCAGTCCCCGCGCAAGGGCTTCGTCGCCCTCATCTCCGGAATCGCGGGCATGGGCCCCATCTTCACCATGGACCGGGGACCTTCGGACGAGCCGGTGGCCGTACCGGCGGTGAACTCGCAAACGGCCCCGGCTCAGCGCTGAAACGTGTGATGTTCGGCTCGGCACGACAACTCGTCATACTCCCGCCGGCCCTGCCCGCCGCCTGGACGTCGGAGCCGACCAGGCGGATGTGTACATGTGCGCAGGTGCATTCCGGCCGTTGTGGCGGCCACCCTCAGCGCCCTGGTCACCACTGTCGCTGCGGCGACGGCCGCCGGTCCGGTATCCCGCCCTCCACCGACCACGTTGGATCTTGCTTTGACCATGCTGTGACCGAGAGCTTCCTCGCATCACTGGAAACAGAACTCAGCGATCGCACCACGTTCGCCACCCGTCACCAAGCCGGGCAAGCCCTGTTCGCCTACGGCCGGCTCGGCCAGCCGAGGCTCTCGCGCGTGGGGGCGGCACCGGGCCCGGCGGGGAATTCCGCTGACCGTGGAGCTGGCGTAGACAGGGCGACTCGATCTCGTGTCGATGGTCACGCGCCGAGTGCCGCTCCGCGAAGTGAACGACGCCATTCGGGCTCTTGAGGCGGGAGGACAGATTCGCACAGTCGTCGTATGAGGTGCTGAACCTGTACTGAAGGGGCCTGGGGGCCGGCGTCGAACACGGCGTCGGCCCCCAGGCCATGCCCCCAACGGGGCTGTATGCAGGGCTGGTTCTTCGGCTCGCAGCCGGGACCGGCGCGGGTCCGCTCACTCCGGGAATTGCAGCAGCCGGTGGGCCAGGTGCGTGAGGTGGTAGCGCAGGGTGTCGTCGTCCAGTCTCATCGCGAGCGGATGGGCGGCGGCACCCCCGATGGCGCCCGAGATCATCGCCGCCGGCACGCGTTTCTCCAGGGTCGCGTCCTTGCCCATGAGGACGAAGAAGAGCCGCTTCGTCAGCCGCTGGAACGGCTCGTGCTCCGCCAGGAACCTGACCATGATCGGGTCGGCCTGCATGGTGTTGAGTACGTGGCGACGCTCGACGGCGAGATCGATCACGCGTGTGAGGAGCAGCTCGCGCGCCTGCAGGCTGCACTCCTCGGCCTCGGCGGCGTCCACGACCTTCTCCAGCCGTGCCAGTTCGACCTCTGCGACGGCTAGGACGATGTCCTGTTTGGCCCTGAACTTGTGGTAGACGGCAGCCTTCGTGACACCGAG
Organism: Streptomyces fuscichromogenes; assembly: GCF_014645815.1. Lineage (GTDB taxonomy): Bacteria > Actinomycetota > Actinomycetes > Streptomycetales > Streptomycetaceae > Streptomyces > Streptomyces fuscichromogenes. The sequence continues at coordinate 144,573 of NZ_BMML01000011.1, forward strand.
TTCGTCGGCGATCATTTGTAGCGACGTCCCCCCGACACCGTGCCTGGTGAACAGGCGCAACGCGGCATCGATGATGCGTGACTGGGCTGGAGTGTAGGGAGCGGACCTCGAAGGAGTGGCGGGCGTACTGCCGACGGTACTCACGTGCAGAGAATACCCGACGCCTTGCCAGCCCATAGTCGATCGGCTACCTTCTTGCTCGATGGTAGCCGATCGGCTACCACCTGCTCGCGGTCGGCTCTGCGCGCCCTCAATCCGGGCCTTGCGGTCTCTGTGTGAGTGATACGTGCGGCTGGCGCGACATCTCGTTGCGTCACGGTCGTTGTCGGCACATCCCTGTGAGGATTCGAGACGATGAAACGCGCTGACGGTGAATTGATCCTTTTATGGACTGTGCCCGCGCTGGCACTCATCTGGATCTCTGCGTTCTTTCTGTTTCCCGGCTTCATTCATCCGATGTCACCCGAGATGTCGTCGAATGAGGTCGCCGCCTTCTACCGCGATTCGTCGAACCTCGACCGAATTCGCGGCAGCATGATTCTCTTCAACTGGTTTTGTGTGGGCATGATCCCGGCTCTGACGTTGATCGTCATGCAGATCCGCAGGATGGCCCACCGCACACCGGTTCTTTCCTACTGCATGCTCGGCTGCACGGCGGGTGGCCCCACCCTCTTCCTGATCGCCAACCTGTTCTGGCTCATTGCCGCCTTCCGCCCGGAGCGGGCCCCGGACCAGACCCAGATGTTGAACGACCTGGCCTGGGTCACCTTCACCACCGCGGTCCCCTTCCTGATCGCGCAAAGCGTGGTCATCGCGCTCGCGATCTACCTCGACCGTCAGCCAGAACCCGTCTTCAGGCCGTGGGTGGCGCATTTCAATCTGGTCGTCGCGGCTGCGCTGGTACCTGCGGCCTTTGTCGGGCTGGCGATGAAGGACGGGGTCATGGCCTGGAACGGACTGCTGCCGTTCTGGGTGAAGAACGCCGCCATCGCTGTCTGGATCGTCGTCATGGGTGTGGAACTCGGCCGGGTCATCTACCGGCAGCGGGCCGCCGAGGAATCCGAGGCGGTCGAGGCAGTGGCGGGAGCCGGCGCATGAGCGCGGCGGCAACGGAGACGGAGACGCTGCTCGAATCGCCCGGGGGCTCGCCGCTGCGCAGGATCGCCTGGCACTGGCGCCACAACCCCAAGCGAGAGCTGTGGGGCGCTTGGTTCACGATCATCGCCTTCTACAACGTGTTCACCGTCGTGTTCTTCATCATGACCCACACCCAGCCCCCGCCCAAGCCCTGGCTGGATGCCCATGGAGTCGTGCGATGGTTCGACGGCTACCACAACGCCCTGCTCATCGGCTTCGGCGTCATGTTCGTCCTCACCGGCATGACGGTGGCGCAGAACGCCCTGATCGCCTATTCCATGCGGCGCATGTCCGTGCACCCCGGCTTCGGCTACGCGTATCTCGTGCTGTACTCACTGGCCGGGGTCCCCGGCAGCCTGCTGCTGTGCATCGTGCTGACCGTCGGAGCCATGCGTCCCGACCGCGACCCCGCGCTGATGAGCTGGCTCTACGACTTCGCGTTCCTGTCGTACGTGGGAACCATGGGCGTGTTCCTGGTCGGCTCGCTGGTGTGGATGACCGCGATCCTGCTCGACAAGAACAACGTGTTCCCGAAGTGGTTCGGCTATCTCAACCTCTGCAACGCCCTCACCGAGGTCGTCGTGTCACCGGCGTGGATCTTCCACCGTGGCGTCTTCGCCTGGAACGGGCTGATCGCCTGGTGGATCGACATGGTCGTGTTCGGTGTGTACACCGGGGCCTTCATCTCTCTGCTGAGGAACATGATCCAGCGGGAGGACTTCGGAACCGGGCCGCTCCCGGAACTTGTGCCGAACAAGCCCAACAAGCCGGATAAGCCGGGCAAAGCGAAAAGGGGCCCGGATAGTCCGTCCACGATGGGAGCCGCGCGATGACGACCTCATCCGTGAAGGAGGCGGAGGCGGGAAAGGCCGTCCCGTTCGTTCCAGGGCAACCGGACATGTGGTTCTTCGCGCTGTTCGAGACGCTCGTCTTCACTGCCTATTTCGTCGTCTACATGTTCGCCCGCATGCAACACCATGAAGCCTTCCTGCAATCCCAGGCGAAGCTGAGCCTGAGTATTGGAACCTTCAACACCCTTGTGCTGCTCGTGAGTTCCTGGTCCATGGCGAGATGCGTCAAGGAAGCCCGCGTCGGTGCGTACCGGTCCGCCCTGACGAATGCCTTCCTCACCGCGTCCTTCGGTGTGGTGTTCCTCGGCTCGAAGATCTACGAGTGGGTCAGGGAGATCCGGCTGGGATACGGATTCGCCAGTGACGAGTTCTTCTCCTACTACTTCTTCCTCACCGGGATCCATGCCCTGCATCTGCTGATCGGCTTCGTCGTCCTGGGCGTAGTCGTCCATCAACTCCGGAGTCCGGAACGGCGTTCCCAGAATCTGGTGGAGACGGGTGCCGTCTACTGGCACACCGTCGACTTCCTCTGGGTTCTCGTCTTCTCGTTGCTGTACGTCGTGAGGTGACCGTGAACACTCTGGTGAAGAAGAGGCTGCTGATCGCCTGGCTGGCCCTGTCGCTGATGACGCTCGGCTATCTGGCGATGGACCATTCGGCTGATCGCGCAGGGGCGTTGAGGCCGAGCGTCGCGGTCACCATCGGCGCCGTCCTGATCGCCGCCGCCAAGATGCGCATCATTTTCCGCGAGTTCATGGAGGTGCGTCACGCCCCAGCCTGGCTGGGCCGCCTCACGGACCTCTGTGTCCTGCTCCTGGTCGCGAGCCTTCTCGGCAGCTACTTCATCGGGAGAGCGGCCGGGTAGCGGCCGGCGTACAGGCCGGGACGGCCGGCCTCTGGTCCCACCAGCGGATCCGGGTATCAGTGGTGACCGTGCACCTCGGCGCGGAGCTCCGCGGCCTTCCTCGCTTTCACTTTGCGTCGCCCCACCTGGCGACGGCAGTGATCCGCACGACACGTCACCCGGCCGGCCCACCGCATCGTGGTGCCCCATGCGCGGATGAACCGGCTGGCCAGTCATTGGTCCTTCGGGCAGCACCTGTGCCCGGCCACATCCGCCTCCACGTCCAGGACGGCACTGGGAATCCGAGGCTCGCCACACTTCTCGGTGCCCGTGCCGGTTGTCGAGTTTCTCAACCCAGGAAGGGCATCCCGATGCTCAGACAAGACCACGGCTCACCGCACACTCATCTGCCAAGAGCGAAGGCATGGTTCATCGCCCTGCTGACCGCGATCGTCGCCGCCCTGGCCACCACGACGATCGCCCGGGCAGCGGACCGGACGTCCGCCGCGGCCTCGGCGGCCGACCCGGTCGTCACCGGGCCTGTCACCGGGGGCCTCGGCGCGCCACAACTCTACGGAACGGCGTTCGACCTGGGCCAGGTGGGCTACCAGCAGTCGGAGTACTTCCTGTCGGGCAACGCCACCAGTTACCAGCCCGTCAACCCCCTTACTGCGGACGGCAAATGGACGGTCGCCCCGGCCGCCACGTCCGCGTACACCACGCGTGTCGTCGTCAACCGGCCGAAGGATCCCTCACGCTTCAACGGGACCGTGGTCGTCGAGTGGCTCAATGTCACCGGGGGAGTGGACGTTGCCACGACCTGGATCCAGACGCACAACGAGCTGATCCGCGAGGGTTACGCCTGGGTCGGAGTCTCGGCCCAGGCGGCCGGCGTCGCGGCTGCCAAGGCGATCGACCCGACCCGCTACGCCGCTCTCTCGCACCCGGGCGACAGTTACTCGTACGACATCTTCTCGCAGGCGGGCCAGGCGGTGCGGGACTCCGCCGTGACCGTGCTGGACGGGCTGAGGCCGCACACCGTTCTGGCCATCGGCGAGTCCCAGTCGGCGTTCCGGCTCACCACGTACGCCGACGCTGTCCAGCCCCTCGTCAATGTCTATGACGGCATCCTGATCGAGAGCCGGGGCGGGGCCGCCCCCGTGACGGCACCGCTCTCCCAGTCCCCGCAGGCGGATGTCCCGGTCCCGGACGGTCTCCTCATCCGTACCGACCTGGGCGTGCCCGTCCTCACCTTCGAGACCGAGACCGACCTGCTCATGCTCGGCTATCTGGCCGCGCGTCAGCCCGACTCCGCGCATTTCCGCCTGTGGGAGGTCGCGGGGACCGCGCATGCGGACACCTACATCACGCCGGTCGGCCCGACGGACACCGGTGACGGGCAAGGGGACGTCGCGGCGTTCGACACCTTGCTCAACCCGCCGGCAACACCTGATCCCACCCACCCTGAAGTCAGCTGTGACACGCCGATCAACGCGGGCCAGACCCACTACGTCCTGGAGGCGGCCGTCCATGCCCTGAACACGTGGGTGAGGACCGGCCTGGCGCCGGCACCGGCGCCGAGGTTGCGGATCAGCACCAGCGGATCGACTCCGGCGTTCGTGCTCGACGCCAACGGCAACGTCGAGGGCGGCATCCGTACACCCGTGGTGGACGCCCCGGTGGCGACCCTGTCAGGCCTGGGACAGGAGGGTTCGTTCTACTGCACCCTGTTCGGCACGACCGTGCCCTTCAGCGCGGCAAAACTGACGCAGCTGTACCCCACACACGCGCAGTTCGTCTCCCGCTGGACGGCGAGCGCCGGTAGTGCGACGGCGTTCGGATACATTCGGCCCGCCGACGCCCGCGCACTCGTCAAGGCCGCGGTCGGCTCCTCAGTGGGCGGCTGACAGCGTATGCGTGGCGCCGCCCCGGCCCGTACGTCCCGCACGGTGGGCCGGGCGGCGTCCTGTACGGCCTACGGCCTCTCACATGCGTTCTTCGTCCCGTCGATTCAACCGGTCCTCGCGGACCTGGGCCGGCTCATGAGGAGCACGGCGTCGCGGCGGCTCAGCGAGCCGAGCGGGGAGCCGCCGGTCGGACTGGCACTGCCGTGGATCCAGACAGGGCCGTCGGCAAGGTGCTCCAGCGCCGTCTCCGCCACATCGTTCGGGTCGGCGAGCTCGCCGGGTGACGTATCGCTCCCGATCTCCAGCGTCCGCCGCAGTGAGGGGGTATCGGTCCGGCCGAGCACCAGGCCCAGCACGTGCACGCCGCTGTCGTGCCACTCCGCCCACAGGCTCTCGGCCAGGATGAGTTCGAAGGCCTTCGTCGCCCCGTACACGGACAGTGCCGCACCACCCGCCCAGGCGGCGCCGGATGTCACGAGCACCATTGCTCCGTGTCCACGGGCCGTCATGGGGGCACCAAAGTGGTAGGCCGCCTCCATCACCGCGGTGCAGTTGCGCTGCATCAGCGAACGATGGGCATCGACGGGCTTGTCCAGGAACGCACAACTGGTGTCGTCGGCACCGGCGTTGAACACGAAGAGCCCGACCTCGATACCGGAAGTCGCTTTCACGAGTTCCCAGATGGCATCCGGTGCGCTGAGATCCAGCGCCACCGTTCGTACTTCGACCCCGTAGGTGTCGCGGATCCCGGCGGCGGACGCTTCCAGCACGGGTACGCGTCGGGCCACGAGCACGACGTTGAGGCCCCTGGAAGCGATCTTGTGCGCGAAGGCCGCACCCACCCCGTCTGATCCTCCGGCGATGACGGCCCATGGTCCGTATCCGTCCTCGAAAGATGTTGTCACGTCGTGCTCCTCGAAAGTGGTTGTGAGCCCGGGGCGGCTCGGTCGGGTCTCGGGATGAGGCGTCCGGGAGTTCAGCCGACGCCCGCGGTTACCAGGAGTTCGCGGGCAGCCCGGACGCACTGCCGGACTCGCTCATGCGTCGACTCCCCGGCCTCCGCCCTGGAGAGCATGGGTACTTCGAGACCGATCACGACGTTCCGGGGCAACGCGGCGAGGATCTCCGTCAGCGGAAACTCACCACGGCCCGGCACCATCCGGTCCACCGAGTCCTCCCGGTAGGTCGAACCGCGTTGCCGAACAGTGTTGTCGCTGAGCTGCACGTATCCGACGAGGGTGGGATCGAGCGCTGCCAAGTTCGCGGCGGAATGCCCCGAACGGACCAGGTGCATGACGTCGACGAGCAGGCGGAAGCCCTCGCGGGCCACATGACGTACGGCCGCCACCGCGGCGTCGAGGTCCTTGACCGTCAGGGACGGAGCGAACTCGACCGTGGTTTCCATTCCGCGCAGCGCGGCCATCTCCGCCAGCACTCCGAACTGGTCGAGACTGCGCCCGAGGTCCGGGTCCAGGCTCACGGTGTTGACTCGAGGTACGCCCAGCTGGGCCATGATGTCGAGGTCGGCACCGGAGTCGCGCAGGTCGGTGCCGGGCCGGACGACGAATCCTTCACCGAGTGAGATCGAGACACCGCGCTCGCGCATCGCCGCCGACATCCGCGCCCGGAGCCCGGCGTCGTCGCGCAGCGAATACGCCGGGTATCCATGAGGGTTGTGCGGAGTGCCGGACAACGCCATTGCTATGTACCGACAGCCCACGTCGGCTGCCAGATGTACGAACTCGACGGGCGGGAGCCCGAAGACGGTCTGGTGCTCTATTGCCAGTCGGTCCATGTGTGTCTTACTTCAGAGGTGGGGATCCGGAACGCGGCCGATCGCGCGGCGGGCGGGGAACCTGTCACTGCGCGGTCCGTGCCCGGCGAAGCACCGTCTCCTCGACCGCGTCCGAGGACAGCACCTTTCCGAGGATTCCGAGGTCGACCCCGGCGTTCCGGGCGACTTCGCGTACCACGGTCACGTCCTTGCCCATGAGATCCCCGAGGCGATCCGCGATTCCCCGGACCCCCCTGTCACCGTCGGCGACGACGCCGAGCGCCCGACTCGTCCCGCTGCCGTGCCGCACTGCGGCCAGAAGGGGCTGTTCCTCAAGTCCCAGCGAGTCCGCAAGGCGCACGGCATCGATCACCAGCCCCAACTGGGCTACGAACAACGCGTTGTTGACGAGTTTGACGCGCTGGCCGTTACCGACCGGTCCCACGGACAGGATCGGTGACGCATACGTCTCAAGTAGTGGACGGACCTCCTCCAGGACCGCTTCGTCCGCGCCCACCCACAGGGTGAGGCGGCCCGCGACGACATCATGCGGACCGCCCGACAGCGCAGCGTCGACAACCTTGATCCCACGCTGTACGGCCGCGTCGGCGAGGAGCCGAGCGGTCGCGGGATCCGAGGTCGTGTGCTGGACGAGGGTTGCCGCCGACTTCATGGCCTCGATCGCGCCGTCCGGTCCGAGACACACGGAGCGCACCTGTTCGTCGGTCAGGACGACGATGAACACGACGTCCGCGTCGCGCACCGTCGCTTCGATGGTGCCTGCCCAGGACAGGCCGGCCGCCTCGGCGGCCGCCTGGGCCTGCGGGCGGCGTACCAAGACGGTGACCTGGTTTCCTGCGGCCATCAGACGCTCAAGCATCGGTCGGCCCATGCGACCCGGCCCGATGAATCCGATCCTCATCGTCCCTCCGGTGGGCGAGAGGGGGTACCGGTCTCCGGAGGCGCCAGCATCGCGCGATGCTCGCCGGTGCCGTCGAGGTTGGCGTTGACACGTTCACGGATGCGCCAGCCCTCGGGAGTGCGCACCCAGCGCCAGGTGTTGGCCGAGACCCGGGCCACCCAGAAGCGGTCGGCTTCGGCGTCCCAGCGGATGTTGAGCGCGTAGCTGCGGCCGGTTGCCTCGTCTCCGGCCACGGTGATGTGCGGCACGGTGAGGACATGGCCGCAGCCGTTGCTGATCAGGCTCTGGTGACCGCTGCCGTGCACCATGCCACTGATGTCCTCGCGTCCTCGCATACTGAGTTGAGGCACGGCGTCGAACGTACCGCCGTCGGTCCACAGGGAGGCCGCGGCGTCTCCGGACCCGCTGTCCACAGCGGGCCCGTACTGGGCGACGAGCTGCATGATCTCCAAGTGGTCTTCCAGCGCGCGAACTCTCGACGCCAGCATGTCGACAGTGGCGCGGAGTTCATCCGTCTCGCTCACGGGGACCCAGCCCTTCGATATGTATTGCGTATCAACCGGGGACGACGACGATGCGGACCGGACCGTCGGCGTCGCGTGCGGCGTCGAGCGCGGCGGGTACGTCGTCGAGTCCCACGGTCCGGCCGAGCATGGGCGTGACGTCGAGGGTGCCCGAACAGACGGCTTCGAACGCCTCGTCCCAGTGGGCGGGCAACGGTCCGCCGCCAAACTGGATGTTGAGCCCTTTGCGCTTGGCGGTGAGCGTGTGGAGACGCTCGCCCTCCGGCGGTCCGCCGACCGAGAAGATGCGGGTACCGCGCTCGCACCCCCTGATGATCGAGTCGAGAACCCCCGGGACGCCGACGCACTCGAACACCACGCAGCCGGGCAGACCGGCCGCTCCCACCCCCTCCGCCGCTGGTTCGGCCGGTGCGCGAGCCAGGTCACGCCATGCCTGGTAAGGGGAGGCCTCGGCAGGATCGATGACGATGTCCGCCCCCATGGCCAGAGCTGTTTCGCGTCGCGAGGCCATGAAGTCGACCGCCATGACGGGACCACGGCCGAGGTGTCTGAGGTGGGCGATCACTGAGAGGCCGATTGCGCCACAGCCGACCACCAACGCTGATTCCCTGGTGGTCACCCGAGCGCGGGCCGCGGCCGACCAGCCGACCGCGATCGCGTCGGCGACGCACACCACCTCGCTCGGCAGATCGGAGACCACCGTCCGGGCGGCGGCCTCGGTCAGCAGGAAGTACTCGCCGAACCCGCCCGGTGATTCGGGGTTCTGACCGATGATCTTCCGGCCGCCCGGCGTGGTCAGGACCGGCAACGAGCTCACCCTTGTGCCGAGCGGGATCCGGCGCTCGGTACCTGGGCCGTAACCGACGACTTCGGCGCAGTACTCGTGGCCCATGACGATGTCGACGTCCTGGTCGTACGTCGACATTCCGCTGTCGTCCTCGGCGCCGGCTTCCGGATGATCCATGAAATGGAGATCCGATGCGCAGATTCCACAGGCGAGCGATCGCACCAGCAACTGTCCCGGCCCGGGGACCGGATCACCGATCACACGCGTCTCGACAGTGCCTGAGCGGAGTACCGCAGCACGCATGGTTGCCTCTTTCCGGCCTCTCGTGGTGCCGCTTCGGAGGGGGAGTGCCGTGAAGGACTGTAGCGAGGAGCGGGTCGCTTAGAGAAGATAGTTGCCAAGATTGAGAGGGAAGCTCTCTTGAAATGAGAAGAGTATTCGGATGTGCGAGTGCTTCCGCGATACGTCAACTGCTCGTCGCGCGCGGCTTCGAGGCGACGTCGATGCAGTCCGTCGCCAGGTACTCACCTGGGCGCGCCTGCACCATCCAGGCGCCCGTGCCGACATCGACCTTGGCCGTGCCGTGACCTTCGGTGAGATCAGCGCGTCACCACGGGCGGCGGCGTGCACCGCTTCGACCAGCAGGGCCGGTGAGGCGTCCTTGAGGAGGAAACCGCAGGCGCCGGCGCGCAGTGCGGAGGCGCGTAGTCGTCCTGGGCGAAGGAGGTGTTGATCCCTGCCCTCGCCACTGCCGTCGTGAGCCTCGTGGCAACGGCGGGGAGTGTTTTCGCGACGCCGGCCGCCTCCGTTCCGCCCCCCATCCCCAGCACTCAGGACCCGTCCGCCGGACCGGACTTCGTCGGCAGCCCGGCTACGGCGCAGCCGCTTCCGTCGAAGCCGGTGATGCGCCCGCAGGTCTCGGGCGTCCCCGGGGACAGCGGCAACACCAAGACATACGACGGCCCCGCTCCACACGGCGCGGGCACCCAGGTCAGGAGCGCGGCTGGCGACGGTGGCCCCGTCCTCCTCTTCCCGCTGCTGGACGGCTGGTTGACGGCGGCCCAACTGGACATGTCCGACGCCATGTACAGCGCGATCACCGGGGTGGACCCGACGACCATGGCGGTGAAGGCCAGCTGGTCCGTTCGGTCAAGATGAGGAGCGTTCCCGTACTGTCGGCCTCCACCGGCCTCATCTACGGTTCGGCCCAGGACCCCGGGCTGGCCGCCGGCGGGACCTACGTCTGGTACACCGAAGCCATCGACTTCGGTACCGGCAAGACGGTATGGAAGAAGCGCGTCGGCGCCGGCGGCAGTTACAACGACGTCGGCATGATCCTCTCCCTCGGCCCGGACGGAACGCTTTACGACAGTGTTCGCGACGGCGTGGTGGCCGTGAAGGACAGTCGTGAACCCTTGAGCTGAAGCTCGATCCTCCGCGTGAATTCTGGTCATGGCTGCGGGGCGGGTTCCGAGTGAGGACCCGGGTATCCGCCTGTTCGTTTCACTGAGATCGTTTCATCTTGAACTCGCAGGTCGTGGTGCTGGCGTGAGCCCGTGATGCGGTCCTCGTGCTGGCAGGCGGAGTGATCGCCGTCGGGTGATCGTCTGTCACCGCTGGACTTCGCAGTTCGCCAGAACGAGCAGGGCCCGTAGCAGCGTGGTGGCGTGATGGACGTTCATACGGACCTTGGTCAGAATGCGCCAGCTCTTCAGGTTCGCAAAGCCGTGCTCGACGGCGGCGCGTTCACGGCTGACCAGCCGGTTCGTCTCCTTCTCGGCGTCGGTGAGGCGGCGGGAGCGGGTTGCTTTGCGGCCGGTGATGATGACCGGAGCGTTGCCGGGGGCGTCGTCGAGGCCGACGAAGCCGAGGTCGGCCAGGGCGCCGAGGCCGGCCTCGCGCAGATGCCTGGTGATGTGGTCGTGGCGGGCGGCGGTGATCTCGCTGGCCCGGCCAGGACGGGCGGAAGAGATCCAGATCAGGTTTCCGTTCTCGTCGGTCAGCGCGAGGAAGAGCAGGCCATGGGCCTTGTGTTTCCCGCTGTAGTTCTTGCGGTTGTCCGCTCCGGTGCGGCGGCGGGTGCGCACGAGGGTGCCGTCCAGCAGGACCACCGCACCGCCCCGACGGGCGATCTTCTTCAGCGCGCGGTCCAGACGCGGGGCCCGGGCAGCGAGCAGGCCGAGGACTTCCAGGACCCACCGGCGCACGGTGGAGGCGGAGACGTCGTTGCCGCCGGCCATGTCGGCCAGACGCTGGTCGTGACGGAGCACGGCGAGCACGACGATCGCCTGGGTCCCCGGGGTGGCCTTGCGCCAGCGGGTGCCGAGCTGCTTGCGCCGCCCGCGTATCAGGCCGGCGACGAGTTCGACGGTCCGCTTCGACACCGCGAGCCGAACCTGGCAGACAGCATCGCGAGTGCCCCCGACGGGGCGGTGAGTCTTCACACGCGAACCAACTCCCGCCGGGGGCCCTCGCGTTATGGCAGGAACCGGCCGGTCCGCTGCCCTCTGCGGTCAGCGCGGCAGGTAGCGCCCCGATCCGGTCCGCTTCAGCCAGCCCCGGTCGGCGAGTTTGCGCAGCTGGCCGCGGACCGGCTCGACCTTGCCCGGTGTGGGTTCCCGGCCCAGTGCCAACGCGACGTCCTTGGCCATCACCGGACCGTCCGCCCCGGCCACGATCTCCATGATCCGCTGATACTCCGAGGTCAGGGCCTCCAGCCCCATCCCCTCGACACGGTCCGGCACCAACCGCATCCCGCCCGCACCCGGCCCAGCCACGACACGCTCCGGCTCCACGATGCCCGACGGCCGCCGCCCTCCGTCGGTCGCCTCGGCCCACTGACTGAACACCACTTCGGCCGCCTCCAGCCGGCCCAGCTCGGCGTCAATCTCCGCCAGTTCCTTGCGCAGCAGCTCGGCCCGCTCGGTCAGTCGCATCCGCCGCTCGATCGTCCATGTCAGCACGTCCACCATGCGCCTCCCTCCCGTTGCTGAACCTACGAGACGCCTCGCGCGGACTGCCCCAGAACGCGCGAACCGGCCCCTGGCAGACGATCACCTGCTAATGATCACGTCCGGGACCGGCACGAGCGCGTCAATCTCCACCCACACCAGCGGCCCGACCTGCGAGTTTAAGATGAAACGATCTCATTGATCCGCGAGTGGAAACGGGCTTCGAGGGTGGTGTCTGTGGTCCGGTGCTGTGCAGGCGGGCCGTCAGCGCGCCGGCTGTCCCGGCCACTGTCGATCCCCCGGTCAGGGCTTGGTCATGTCGGCTTGGTCATGTCCTCGATCAAGACGGGTGAGGCAGTCGGCCTCGCGGTGGCATGAGGGGCGGCGGCGCGGGGAGGCGATCAACACGGTCTGGAACAGGACCACGATCTTGTTCAGACTCAGGCCGTGGCCCCGCCTTCTGGGTCGAGGTGACGCTCCGCGCAGAACATGTGGGCTGAGACGAGGGCCACGTGGTGGTGGAAGTCTCCGGGGGGATGAGGGGTGGCCCTCGTAGTCGCCCAGACCGAGGGCCTGTTCCGTCTCGCGGTGGTCGGTCCCGATGCACCACCGACTCGTCACGTACCTGACCAGGACGGCGAGCGGGGTGTCCGCGGGCAGGTCGGTGATCCAGGACCTGAACGTCCCTGCCGGGCTTGCGTTTCCACCGGATCAGCGCGTTGGAGGGCGGGAGCGGTCGCTGGTGGACGCGACGTGACCGCGCTCGACGATCCCGGCGATGTGCACTGGTCCGGCGAGGTATCAGCCGGAGCGGGCGGGGCGTTCACTCCTGTGTACCGTCGGTTGTGCGGGGGCGTCAGAGGCGTTCGATGATGGTGACGTTGGCCATGCCGCCACCCTCGCACATGGTCTGCAGTCCGAAGCGGCCGCCGGTGCGCTCCAACTCGTTGAGCAGGGTGGTCATCAGCCGGGTTCCCGTGGCGCCAAGGGGGTGACCGAGCGCGATGGCACCGCCGTTGACGTTCACCCGGGCGGGGTCGGCGCCGATGTCGGCCTGCCAGGCCAGCACCACGGAGGCGAAGGCCTCGTTGATCTCGACGAGGTCGATGTCGTCGATCGTGAGTCCGGCCTTCTTCAGAGCGTGCTCGGTGGCGGGGATGGGCGCGGTCAGCATCATGACCGGATCGGCGCCGCGCACCGACAGATGGTGGATACGCGCACGTGGCGAGAGCCCGTGCGTGCGCACCGCCTCCTCGGAGGCGATCAGCACGGCGGAGGACGCGTCGGACAGCTGACTGGACACCGCGGCGGTCAGCCGCCCGCCGGGCGTCAGCGTTGCGAGCCCCGCCATCTTCTCGAGCGTGGTGTCGGCACGTGGGCCCTCGTCGGCCGTGATTCCTTCGAACGGCACGATCTCCGCGTCGAAACGCCCTTCCCGCTGGGCGGTCAGGGCCCGCCGGTGGCTCTCCAGGGCGAACTCCTCCATCACCGGGCGCTCCAGACCCCACTTCTCCGCGATCATCTCCGCCCCGCGGAACTGTGAGATCTCCTGGTCGCCGTAGCGTGCCTGCCAGCCCTTGCAGCCGGTCCACGGATCGGTGGCCCCGTAGGGCTCACCGGCGCCGAACGCGGACAGGATCGGGAACTGGCTCATCTTCTGCACACCGCCGGCCACGACGATTCCGGCGGTTCCGGACATGACGGCCTGCGCCGCGAAGTGGACCGCCTGCTGGGACGATCCGCACTGCCGGTCGACGGTCGTACCGGGCACGGACTCGGGCAGCCCGGCGGCGAGCGCGCTGGTACGGGCGATGTCGCCGGCCTGCGATCCGATCTGGTCGAGGCAGCCGAGAACGACGTCGTCGACGGCGGCCGGGTCGAAGTCGTGGCGTCCGACGAGGGAGCGGATGACGTGGGCGGCGAGGTCGGCCGGATGCGTCCCGGCGAAGCCGCCGCCGCGCTTGCCGACCGGGCTGCGTACCGCGTCGATGATGTATGCCTCGGGCATGACGGTCCTCCAGTGTGGCGGGTGAGGGGAGATGGCGGCGGGCCCTGGGTCAGGGCGCGCCCAGTCCGTGCCGCACCAGACTCTGCGCGGTGCGGATGACGCCGGTGAGTGAGCCCTGTCGCGGGTTCCACCACTCCGGTGTCCAGTTGAGGGCGCCCATGACGAGCATGCGTGCCACCCTCAGGTCGATGCCGGCCCTGACGGCGCCGACGGCCTTCGCAGTCGCCAGCAGATCCCGCCACAGTTCGAAGTAGGCGGCACTGTCCTCGCGAAGCCGGGCGCGGATGTCCTCGGGCAACTGGCCGCTGTTGCGGCTGACCGCCGTGGCGAAGTCCGACAGATCCAGCTCGACGCGCAGATGCGCCTCCACGGCGGCACAGATCCGGTCCATGGGCGGAGTGTCGTGGGGCAGGGCGGCCAGCACTGTCTCGACGTGCTCCCGCAGCCGCGACTGGCCGACCGCCATCACCTCGGCGATGAGCTCCTCGCGCGAGGCGAAGTAGTAGTAGACGGCGGGCGGCCGCAGACCGGCCAGTTCGGCGATGTCGGCGAGCCGGGTCGCGGAGTAGCCCTTGAGACTCAGTGTCCGTGCGGCGGCGGCGAGTATCCGGTCCCGGGTCGCGGCGGCCTTGGTCGCGGGCACGACCGCGCCCTCGGCGCCATTGCTGGTGGTGTCCATGGAGTGTGCCTCCTACGGCATCGAGTAGCCCCCGCCGACCGAGAGGACCTGGCCGGTCACCTGGCGGGCGCGACGTTCCGAGGAGATCCAGACCACGGCGTCGGCGATGTCGGCCGCCGTGGTCAGCCGCTGCAGCGGGACGTTCTTGCGCACCGCTTCGATCTGCCGGTCGTTGAAGACGGTCTCCTGGTCGTCCGTCGTCCACAGGCTGCCCGTACCGATCGCGTCCGGGCTCTCGGGCAGGACGAGTCCCGGGCAGACCACGTTGGACCGGATGCCGTCCCGGCCGTGCTCCCGGGCGACCGTACGGGCAAGGGCGATCAGCGCGGCCTTGGTCGCCCCGTACACCCCCTGCCGTATCTCCCCGAACGCGGCGTCGCTGGAGATGAACACGATGGATCCGCCTCCTGAGCGCCGCATCGAGGCAAGGGCCGCGCGCGTGCACTCGACGGCGCCGAAGAGATTGAGGTCGACCATTCGCCGCCAGCCGTCGCGGTCCGTGTCCTGCGCGACGAACCCGGGCAGGCTCAGGCCCGCGTTGTTCACCAGTACGTCGATCCCGCCCCAGTCGGCGACGATCCGTTCGACGGCGGCGCTTCCCGCTCCTTCGAGGGCCAGGTCGACGACGGCGACCTCTGCCTGGGCCGCACCTCGCTCCAGCGCTTCGGCGCGTGTCTTCGCGGCCTGCGCGCCGTCGATGTCACAGATCAGCAGGCGTGCGCCTTCGGCGGCGAAGCCGTGCACGATGCCGCGGCCGATGTTCGAGGCGCCACCCGTGACGAGTACGCGTGCTCCGCGGAGTTCCAGATCCATCCCACTCGCTCCCTCGCGACGCTCGGTTCGCTGCACGGCCGTTGACCCGTTGCGATTAATGAATCTAGATTAGATTCAAAATTCTGACCACCCCTGGAGCATGACATGAAGATCTTCAACGGGCTCGCCGAACTGGCGGCCGCGGCGGGCGAATCCCTCGGCAGCAGCGACTGGGTGGCCGTGGACCAGGAGCGCATCGACCGGTTCGCCGACGCCACGGGGGACCACCAGTGGATCCATGTGGACGCCGAACGCGCCGCCGAGGGGCCCTTCGGCGGCACCATCGCCCACGGCCTGCTCACGCTCTCCCTGCTGCCGGTGTTCCTGCAGCGGCTCTACCAGGTCGAGGGCGTCAGCATGGCCGTGAACTACGGCCTGGACAAGGTGCGCTTCCCCGCGCCGGTGCCCGTCGGAGCCAAGCTGCGGGCCACCTCCACGATCACCGAGGCCATGCCCCTCGACGGGGCGGTCCAGCTCAAGCTGTCGACGGTCATCGAGATCGAGGGCGGTGCGAAGCCGGCGTGCGTCGTGGACTCCGTCGTGCGGTACATCGGCTGATGGGCGGGCTGGTGGCGGGCCGGTCCGCGATCGTGACGGGCTCCGGCCAGGGAATAGGCCTGGAGATCGCGCGGCTGCTGCACGAGCACGGCGCACGGGTGACCGTGGCCGACGTGGACGCCGGCCGCGCGGCGAAGGCCGCGGCGGAGATCAGCGGTGGCGACGCGGATTCCGTCCTGGCCCTGGGGTGCGACGTCACGGAGGAGACGTCGGTCGACGACATGGTGCGGCAGACCGTCGAGCGGTTCGGGGCGCTGGACATCCTGGTGAACAACGCCGGAATCACCCGCGACGCCTCACTGCGCAAGATGAGTGCCGCCGACTTCGACGCGGTCATCGGGGTGCATCTCAGGGGGACGTGGCTCGGCGTGCGGGCGGCCGCCGCGGTGATGCGCGAGGCGGGCCGGGGCACGATCGTCAACATCTCCTCGCTGTCCGGGAAGTCCGGCAACCCGGGGCAGACGAACTACAGCGCCGCCAAAGCGGGCATCGTGGGTCTGACGAAGGCGGCGGCCAAGGAACTCGCCCATCGCGGAGTCCGCGTCAACGCGGTGCAGCCGGGTCTGATCCGCACCGCCATGACCGAGGCGATGCCGGCGGAGGTCTTCGCGGCGCGCGAGGCCGACATCCCCATGAGGCGGGCGGGCCTGCCCCGGGAGGTCGCCGGGGCTGTCGTCTTCCTCGCCAGCGAACTGTCCAGTTACATGACCGGTGCGGTTCTCGAAGTGGGGGGCGGGCGGTTGATGTGAGCAACCATGTCACCCCGGTGGTACGAAGCCGCGTGGACGGTGTGGTGGGACACGTCCTGCTCGACCGGCCCAAGGCGATGAACGCGATCACGGTCGAACTCGGCAGGCAGCTGGAGCTCGCCCTGACGGAGCTGGCGTCATCGGCCCGGGTCATCCTGGTCCGGGGCGCGGGAGGCAATTTCTCCGTCGGCGGTGACTTCAAGGAACTGGAGCGGCTGCGGGCCGGCGGACCGCGGGACATGGCACCGCTCTTCGACAACTTCGGCCGGGCCTGCGCGCTCATCGAGACCCTGCCCGTCCCCGTGGTCGCGGTGGTCGAGGGGTGTGCCATGGCCGGCGGCTTCGAACTGATGCAGGCCTGCGACATCGCGCTGGTGCACGAGGCGGCCCGGATCTCCGACACGCACACCAACTTCGGCCAGGTACCGGGCGGCGGCAGCACCCAGCGACTGCCCCGCCTGGTGGGCCGCCAGCGGGCCCTGGCCCACATCCTCACCGGTGAGCGGCTGTCCGGCGCAGAGGCCGTGGCCTGGGGGTTGGCCTACCGGTGCCTGCCGGACGAGGGGTTCGAGGAGGCGGTCGCCGCGTTCGCCGGACGGCTCGGCGGCATGGACCCGCAGGCGCTCGGCACCGCGAAACGCCTGGTGTACGAGGGGACGCGGCTGCCGTTGGCGGAAGGTCTCGCGCTGGAGCGGGCCGCGGTACTGGACCACCTGGACGGGGCGGCGGCCGGCGCCGCGATCAAGGCCTTCACGGCGAGAGGTGAATGAGATGACCGACCAGCTGATCGTCACGGGGCCGGTGCTCCTGGACCTGGACAAGGACGGAGTCGCCCGCCTGCGGCTCAATCGGCCGGAGGCGTCCAACGGCATGGACGTCCCCTTCCTCAAGGCGCTGCACAGAGCCGTCGTGCGGTGCCACACCGAGCCCGGGCTGCGCGTGGTGCTCATCACCGGAGAGGGCCGCAACTTCTGCGCGGGAGGGGACATCCACACCTTCGCCGGCCAGAGTGAGGGACTTCCGGACTATCTGCGGGAGGCCACCTCCTGGCTGCAGATCGTCACCTCCGCTCTGCTGCACCTGCGGGCCCCCGTCGTCGCGGCGGTCCACGGGTTCGCGGCCGGCGGCGGCGGCTTCGGTCTGGTGTGCACGGCGGACTTCGTCATCGCCGCCGAGTCGGCGAGGTTCATGTCGGGCGCGGTGCGGGTCGGCATGGCCCCGGACGCGGGGGTGTCGGTGACGCTGACCCGGCTCGTGGGCCTGCGCAAGGCGATGGAGATCCTGCTGACCAACCCCACCCTGACCGCCGCCGAGGCCCTGGACTGCGGGTTGCTCACCAGGGTCGTACCCGACGACGTGCTGACCGACGAGGCGCTCGCGTTCGCCCGCGGCCTCGCCGCCGGCGCGCCGCTGGCGCTGGCGGCGACCAAGCGGCTGGTGTGGGGCGGGGTGGGGGCCGGGGTGGAGGAGCGGCTGCCGGAGGAGGCCCGTACGGTCGCCGAACTGTCGGGCACCGCGGATTCCAGGGAGGGACTGGCGGCCGTCATCGAGCGCAGGCCGCCGGTCTTCACGGGCCAGTGACAGGGGACGAGACGCCATGAGTGACTACAGCCTTGACGGCATCGTGCTGGCCGAGGACCACGGGTCCGTCCGCGTACTGATCCTGAACCGGCCCGAGAAGCGCAACGCGATCGACCTCGAACTGCGGGTGGTGCTCGCGGAGCGCCTGGAGTCCGCGATGGCCGACGACACCGTGCGGGCGATCGTGCTGACCGGCAGCGGCGGCACCTTCTGCTCGGGCGGGGACATCTCCACGATGCGTCGGCAGAGCCCTGAGGAGGCCCGTCCCAGGGCTGAGGCGGCCCAGCGGGTGATCCGGGCGATCTGGGGCGGGCCCACACCGGTGGTGGCCGCCGTGGAGGGCTTCGCATATGGCGCGGGGGCGGCGCTCGCGCTGGCCTGCGATCGAGTGGTCGCCGCGAGGGACGCGTCGTTCAGCACGTCGTTCACCGGTGTCGGTCTCGCCGGTGACATGGGAATATCGGTGTCACTGCCGGCCAGGGCCGGTCTGGCCGCGGCCCGGCAACTGCTTCTGCTGCCCCGCCCGGTCTGGGGGCCGGAAGCGCTCTCCCTCGGTCTCGCCGACGTACTGACCGAGACGGGAGGTGCCCTCGACTGGGCGCTGGAAGACGCCCGACGCATCGCCGAGGGCCCGCCTCTCGCCCTTACCGCCATCAGGTCGATGCTCGGTGTCTGTCCGGCAGGCGATCCGCGCGCGGCACTCGATCTCGAGGTCGAGCACCAGATCCGGTTGTTCGATTCGGCGGACTTCGCCGAAGGCGTCTCCGCCTTTCACGGGCGGCGCCGCCCCGAGTTCAAGGGATGCTGAACATGGCAGAGGCGCTCGTCACCTCACTCTGGCCCAGGGACGACAGCGTGCCCCTGGTCGACCACACCGTCGGCTCCCTGCTTGCCGAACGCGCCGTGACGCATGCCGACACCCCGTCCCTGGTCGGCATCGCGCACGGTACCGGCGAGGAACGCCGGCTCACTTACCGCGAGCTGTACACCGAAGCCCGCCGGGTGGCCACCGCTCTGCTGAGGCTGGCCGAGCCGGGGGAGTCCGTCGCGTTGTGGGCACCGAACGTCGTCGAGTGGCCGATCGTCCAGTACGGCGCCGCACTGGCGGGGGTGACCCTGGTCGCACTCAACCCCGTCCTGCGGCCCGACGAACTCGTCTACGCCCTCTCCCACTCCGGGGTCGTCGTCCTGCTGCACGCGGACGTCAGCCGTGACTACGACCTCGCCGCCGTCGCCGCCACCGTGCGGCCGCGCTGTCCCGGACTGCGGCACGTGGTCTCGCTCGCGGACCGTGAGCGGTGGAGTGCCGAGCCGGAGGACCTGCCGACCACGGCCGTCCAGGACCCCGGTGCACCGGTG
Organism: Streptomyces fuscichromogenes; assembly: GCF_014645815.1. GTDB lineage: Bacteria > Actinomycetota > Actinomycetes > Streptomycetales > Streptomycetaceae > Streptomyces > Streptomyces fuscichromogenes. The sequence continues at coordinate 164,017 of NZ_BMML01000011.1, forward strand.
ATGCTCCAGTACACCTCGGGTACCACCGGCCTCCCCAAGGGAGTGCTGCTGAGTCATCGCTCCCTGGTCAACGTCGCCAGACTGACCGTGGAGACCGTCGGGACCGAACCGGGGGCGGTACATGTCAGCCCGTTGCCCATGTTCCACACGGCCGGGTGCGTGGTCGCCACTCTGGGCACGCTCTGGCTGGGCGGTTGCTTCGAACTCGTCGAGCAGTTCAGACCGGGCCCCGTACTGGAACTGATGGAGAAGGAGGGCGTCTCGGTCCTGTTCTGCGTGCCGGCCATGCTGGCCGCCCTGATCGAGGCTGTCCGGGAAAACGGTCGCCCAGCACCCGGACTGCGCACGGTCATGGTGGGCGGTGCGAACGTGCACACCACGCTCATCGAGGCGACACGGCGGGTGTTCGGCGCCCGGGTGCACAACCTGTACGGGCAGACCGAACTGGCGCCGACGCTGACGGCCACCCGGCGTGAGGACAGCGAGGAGGACATCCGGAGTACGGTGGGCCGGCCGTTGCCGCAGGTGGAGTGCAAGATCGTCCATCCGGCCACCGGCGCGGTGCAGCCGCTCGGGACACCGGGGGAGATCTGCGCCCGGGGCTACCAGCAGATGATCGGGTACCTGCACGATCCGGAGGCGACCGCGCGCACGGTCGACGCGGAAGGCTGGGTGCACACCGGTGACCTGGGCACCATGGACGCGCGCGGTGTGATCGCCATCACGGGGCGGCTCAAGGAGCTGATCATCCGCGGCGGTGAGAACATCGCGCCGATCGAGATCGAGAGCTGTCTGCTGGGACACGAGGCCGTCCTGGAGGCCGCCGTGGTCGCGGTGCCGGACGAGAGGTGGGGCGAGGCGGTCGGAGCGGTCGTGCGGCTGGCGGAAGAGCCGTCCGAGGGGCTCCGTGACGCTCTGGCCGAGTACTGCAGGGACCGGCTGGCCAAGTTCAAGGTGCCGCAGTACTGGTTCGTCGCCGACGAGATGCCGGTCACTCCGGCCGGCAAGGTACGCAAGTTCAAGCTCCGTGAGGCCGTCACCGAGGGGAAGCTGCGTCCTCTGCACTGATTTCCCGGGCAGGTGCCCCGGGCGGTTGCCGCCGACCCACTCCAGCATTTAATCTAAAATCAATTAGAAAAGGAGGTGTTCCGTGGCAGCAGAGATCGAGCGGCGTCGTGAGCACCTGCGTGCCCGGTTCGAGCGCTGGACGCCGCGCACCCTTGACGAGTGGCTGGATCACTGTGCCGCGCGGTACGGCGACCGCCCCTTCGTCATCACCGACGAGCGGACCCTCGGCTACGCAGAGACCGCCGAGTGGTCCGCCCGCCTCGCGGACGGCCTCGCCGCGCTTGGCGTGCGCCCCGGCGACCGGGTGGGGCTGCTGATGGCGAACCACCTGGAGTTCGCCCCGCTCAAATTCGCCGTCGCCCGGACCGGTGCCGTGGCAATTCCGTTCAACTACCTGTACCGCCAGGAGGAGTTGGCGTACGTCCTGAACCAGTCGGAGTGCTCCGTACTGATCTCCATGACCGCGTTCGGCGACCTCGACTACCAGACCATGCTCGACGCCGTCGCGCCCGGCTGGGACACCGGCGCCGCGACCTCGCTGCCCCACCTGCGACAGGTCGTGCTGCTGCCCACCGAGGGCGCCGGGCCGAGGGACGGCGTGCCGACCGTAACCTCGCTCGCGGACCTCGGCGACCGGCACCGGGGCACCTGCGTCACCGGCGCCGCCCGGCCCGACGACATCGGTGACCTGCTCTACACCTCCGGCACCACCGGCTCGCCCAAGGGCGTCCTCGTGACCCATGACTCCGTGCTGCGCACGGCCTACGCCTCGGCCCTGACCAGGGCGTTCCAGGACAGCCGACGGATCCTGTTCTCGCTGCCCTGCTACCACATGTTCGGATACGTCGAGGGACTCCTCGCCGTGATGGCGGTGGGCGGCGCGATCGTCCCGCAGACCGTCTTCGAACCGCTCCGTTACTTCGCCGGGATCCAGCGCCACCGGGCCACAGACATCCTGTGCGTGCCCACGATGACCGTGGCCCTGCTGGAGCACCCCGCGCGCGCCGACCACGACCTCACCTCGCTCACCGCGCTGCTGTCCGGCGCGGCCCCCGCCCCCGTCTGGCTGTGGAAGCGGGTGCGCGCCGAGCTCGGCGTCGAGGAGATCACCACCGGGTACGGCATGACCGAGTGCGGCGGGGCGATGACGTTCACCCTCCCCGACGATCCGCTGGAGCGGCACGCCGGCACCGTCGGCAGGCCCAAGATGGCGGGCCCGGCCGGACTGCCCGACGGCACGCTCGCCACGTACAAGACCATCGACCCGCTCACCGGCGAGGACCTCCCGCCCGGGGCGGAGGGCGAGCTGGTCTCCCGGGGGCCGACGCACATGCGGGGCTTCTGGAACAAGCCCGAGGAGACCGTGAAGGCCCTGCAGGGCGGCTGGGTGCACTCCGGCGACCTGGGCCGGGTGCGGGACGACGGTTACGTCGAAGTCACCGGCCGCACCAAGGAGTTGTACAAGAGCGGCGGCGAGCTGGTCATGCCCAAGGAGATCGAGGACCTGCTCACCGCCCACCCCGCGATCAGCCAGGTCTACCTGGTGGGCGTACCCGACGAACGGTGGGGCGACGCCGGCTGCGCCTGCGTCGTACGCGCCCCCGGTGCCGACCTCGCCGCCGCGGATGTCATCGCGCTCTGCAAGGACAGGCTGGCGCGGTTCAAGGTCCCCAAGCACGTGCTGTTCCTGGACGCCGCCGACCTGCCCACCACGCCCACCGGCAAGGTGCAGAAGTTCCGGCTGGCGCAGTACGCCCAGAAGCGAATCGAGGATGGCGAAGCATGACGGCCACGCTGCCGGAGACGGCACACGAACAGACGGACAAGCCGGACAGGTACGCACGGCTGATCCAGCCGACCCGGGTGCACGGGTCGCTCTACACCGACCCGGAGATCTTCGCCGAGGAGTTGGAGCGCATCTGGTACCGCACGTGGGTGTACGTCGGGCATGTCAGCGAGGTGCCCGAACCGGGCGACTACGTGCGCAAGAACATCGGTCCGCAGGACGTCGTCATGACCCGCGACCGGGACGGCGAGGTGCACCTGCTGCTCAACCGCTGCGCCCACCGCGGCAACCTGGTGTGCGACGCGCCGAGCGGCAACTCCAACTCCTTCCGCTGTCCCTACCACGGCTGGACCTACCGCAACAACGGCGACCTGCTCGGCTATCCCTACAACAAGGGCTACGGCGGCAAGGGCAAGCTCGCCCTCGGCCTCGGCCGGGTTCCCAGGGTCGCCTCCCACCAGGGCTTCGTCTTCGGGAGCTTCGCCCCCGGCGGTCCGACGCTGGCCGAACACCTTGGCGCCGCCGCCGGCGAACTGGACCGCCTCGCGCGCCTGTCCCCGGAGGGTGAGGTCGAGCTCACCGCCGGCTGGCTCAAGCACCGCACCCGTGCCAACTGGAAGCTGCTCGCGGAGAACGAGACGGACGGCTACCACCCGCAGTTCGTGCACGGCTCCATCTTCAGCGTCACCGGCAGCCCGATCGGCGCCCTCTACAGCGACAACTCCACGGCCGTGACCCGGGACCTGGGCGGCGGCCACAGCGAGAACGACCTGCGTCCGGAGTTCCGCCACTTCGCCGAGCCGATGCGCTGGTTCGGCACCACCGAGGACCGGGTGCCCCAGTACGTGGCGCGCATGAGGGAGCTGCACGGACCCGCCGCCGAGGAGATCCTCATCGAGGGATCCCCACATGTGATGATCTTCCCCAACCTCTTCATCGCAGAAATTCAGCTCTTCGTCATCCAGCCCCTGTCGGTCGGCGAGTGCGTCCAGCACTCCACCGCCGTCCAGTTCAAGGGCGCCCCCGAACTCAACCGGCGCATGGTCTCGCAGTGCGTCGGCTCGGTCGGGCCGGCCGGGATGCTGCTCGCCGACGACACCGAGATGTACGAGCGCAACCAGCGCGGCGTCGCTCTGCGCGAGCCGGAATGGCTCGACATCCGGCGAGGCGTGGAACGCGAACGCACCGACGACAACGGCTTCCGGATCGGCACCGCGACCGACGAGACGGGCATGCGGGGCTTCTGGTCGCACTACCGGAGCCTGATGGAGGCGGACAAGTGACCGCACCGGCCACCACCCACGAAACCAGCGTCGACCTGCGCCAGGTGGAGCAGTTCCTCTACCGCGAGGCCCGCTACGCGGACGAGCACGACTACGACGCCTGGGAGGCCCTGTGGACCGACGACGCCCTGTACTGGGTGCCCGCTGGTGCCCCGGAGGGTGACCCCGTCCAGCAGATGTCGGTGATCAGTGACAACCGCAGCCGTATCGCCACCCGCCTGAAGCAGCTCAGGACGGGTAAGCGGTACGCGCAGTCGCCGCCTTCCCACCTGCGCCGGATCGTCTCCAACGTGGAGATCCTCGACGACGAGGGCGGAGAGCCGGGTGACCTGACGGTCGGGGCGAACTTCGTCCTCGTCGAGTCCCGGGAGCGCGGCAACGAAATGTGGGCCGGCCGTACCACGTACCGGCTGCGTCTCGTCGACGGTCAGCTGCGGCTGGCGTACAAGAAGGTCGTCCTGGTCGACCACGACCGTGCGCTGCCCACCCTGTCCTTCCTGATCTGAGGGCGGCGGCGATGAACGAGAGCGAGATCGTGGGCAGTGAGTTCGCCGAGGTCGCGGTGGGCGTCGACACCACGGCCAACGGGCCTCGGCTGCGTCTGGAGGACCGTCGCACCGGTCGTGTCCGCTTCCTGGACGCGCTCGAACTGGAGACCCTGGTGTGGCTCCCCGACGGCCACCTCGGCAGGCTGCTCGACCCGTCGGCGGACCGCTGGCGTGAAGACGCCGGCCACTGACGGGACGGGACATGGACGTCATCGCTCCCGACGAGCTCGACCTGTCCCGGTACGTCCGGGCGGGCGACACCGTCGCCTGGTTCCAGGCATGCGCCGAGCCGCGCACTCTGACCGAGCGGCTCATGCAACAGCGCGCCACGATAGGGCACTTCCGGTGCTTCCTCGGTATCCCGGCCAGCGACACCGTCCGGCCGGACCACGCGGATCTGGTCACGTTCGTCAGCTACATCGGCAGCGGCGGCAACCGGGCCCTGCACCGGGCGGGGAAGCTGGACGTGCTCCCCGCCCCCTACTCCACCCTCCCCGGTGTGCTCGCCGACGGCCCTGTCCGCGCCGACGTGGTGCTGGTCCAGCTCCCCCCGGCGGATGAGCACGGACGCCACGGCTTGGGGCTGGCCGAGGACTACCTGAGCGCCGCCCTGGACACCGCCCGGGTGGTGATCGCCGAGGTCAACGATCAGGTCCCGCAGATCTGCGGCTCGCGCACCCTGGGCGCCGCCGACCTCGACGTGGTGGTCCACACATCCCGGCCGCCCGCCGAGGTCCCGCCCGCCGCGCCGGACGCCGTCACCGCACGCGTCGCGGCTCATGTGGCCGGCCTCGTGGAGGACGGGGCCACCCTCCAGTTCGGCGTCGGCGCACTTCCGGAGGCCGTCCTCGGGCTGCTGACCGACCGCCGCGACCTGGGCATCCACTCCGGGCTGATCAACGACGCCGCCATGGACCTGATCGAGGCGGGCGCGGTGACCGGCGCCCGCAAGACGCTCGACCGAGGCCGGGCGGTCGGCGGGCTGCTGATGGGTACCCGGCGACTGTTCCGCTTCGCCCACCGCAACCCCGTCATCCAGCTGCGCGACACCGCCTACACCCACGACCCGCGCACGCTGGCCGCCCAGCACCGGCTGGTCGCCATCAACGCGGCCATCGAGGTCGACCTCTCGGGACAGGTCAACTCGGAACTCGCCAGGGGGAGTTACGTCGGCGCGGTCGGCGGCGCCGGCGACTTCCTGCGGGGGGCCGCCAGGTCGCCGGGCGGCCTGCCCGTCGTCGCCCTGCCCGCCACGGCGGGCCCGGCCAGCCGCATCGTGGCCCGGCTGTCCGGCCCGGTGAGCACCTCCCGCAGCGACGCGGGACTCTTCGTCACCGAGTACGGCGTCGCCGACCTGCGCGGTCAGCCGCTGAGTGTCCGTCGTGAACGGATGCTCGCCATCGCCCACCCCGACCACCGACCGGCGCTGGAAGCCGCGCTGGAAGAGCAAGGAGCCCCGGCATGACAGCCCTGCGACGCGCGGCGATCGTCACACCGCTGCGCACCCCCGTCGGCACCTTCGGCGGCACCCTGCGCCCGGTACCCGCGCACGATCTCGCGGCCACCGTGATCAAGGCGGTGGTCGCGCGCTCCGGCATCGACCCGCAGCGCCTCGACGACGTCGTCTTCGCCCAGTCGTACGCCAACTCCGAGGCCCCGAGCATCGGCCGCTGGGCCGCCCTCCAGGCCGGCCTGCCGGTCGAGGTGCCCGGTTTCCAGCTCGACCGGCGCTGCGGCGGCGGACTCCAGGCCGTGGTCACCGCCGCGATGACGGTCCAGACCGGGGCCGCCGACGTGGTCCTGGCGGGCGGCGTGGAGAGCATGAGCAACATCGAGCACTACTCCACGGACGTCCGCTGGGGCAGCCGCTCCGGCACCGTACAGCTCTACGACCGCCTGGACCGGGGCCGCGAACGCTCGCAGCCGCAGGAGCGGTTCGGCCCGATCAGCGGAATGATCGAGACGGCGGAGAACCTCGCCGAGCGCTACGGCATCACCCGCGAGGAGGCCGACGCGTTCGCGGTCCGCAGCCATCGGCGTGCCGCCGCGGCGTGGGATGCCGGACGCTTCGCCGACGAGATCGTGCCGGTCGCCGTCCCCCGCCGCCGGGCCGGTGACGCCCTCTCCTGCGAACGCGACGAGGGTGTCCGCCCCGGTACCACCGAGGAGATCCTGGCCGGCCTCCGCCCGCTCATACCCGGCGGAACCGTCACCGCGGGCAACTCCAGCCAGCAGAACGACGCCGCCGCGGCCTGTCTCGTCGTCGCCGAGGACAAGCTCGCCGAACTCGGCCTGGAGCCAATGGGCTTCCTGCGCGGCTGGGCGGCGGCTGGCTGTGAGCCCTCCGTGATGGGCATCGGCCCGGTGCCGGCGGTCGCCAAACTGTTCGCCCGCACCGGACTGGGCTTCGACGACATGGACCTCGTCGAGGTGAACGAGGCCTTCGCCTGCCAGGTCCTCGCTGTCCTCAAGGAGTGGGACTTCAAGTACGACAACGACGACGACCGGCTCAACGTCAACGGTTCCGGCATCTCTCTCGGTCACCCCATCGGCGCCACCGGGGTGCGGATCCTGGCCACCATGCTGCACGAACTGCGGCGGCGGGGCGGCAGATACGCCCTCGAAACCATGTGCGTCGGCGGCGGCCAGGGCATGGCCGCGATCTTCGAGGCGGTGTGAGCGCCATGACCTCCCACGCCATCGTGTCGTACGCTGCGTACCTGCCCCGGCACCGCGTCCTGCGCGACGAACTGGGCACCGCCCTCGGCATCCGAGCGGGTCGCGGCGAGCGGGCCGCCGCCTCCTTCGACGAGGACAGCACCACGATGGGCGTCGAGGCCGCCCGTCGTCTCCTGCCCGCCCGGACCGCGCCGGGCGCGCTGTACTTCGCGACCACCTCGCCCGCCTACCTTGACAAGACCAACGCCGCCGCCGTGCACGCCGCGCTCGGCCTGCCGTCCGACGCCTTCGTTGCCGACCTGGCGGGCTCGGCGCGCTCCGGGATCGCCGCGTTGCGTGCCGCCTGGCTCGGCGGCGGGCTCGCCGTCCTGTCCGACGTCCGTACCGGCCGCCCGGGCTCGGCGGACGAACGGGACGGGGGAGACGGGGCGGCGGCCTTCGCCTTCGGCGCGCCGGACGAGGCCATCGCCGAGATCGTCGCCCACGCCTCCGCCACCGCCGAGTTCCTCGACCGCTGGCGCGCCCCCGGAAGCCCGGTCGGTGACCAGTGGGAGGAGCGGTTCGGCCTGGAGACCTATCTGCCGCTGATCGAGGACGCCGGACAGCGCGCCCTGAAGGCCGCCGGCCTCGCACAGCCCGACCACGTGCTGCTCGTCTCGCCGAACTCGGCCGTCCGCAAGCGCGCCGTCAAGCTCTTCCCCGCCCGCCTGTCCGTGGGCGGTTCACCCCTCGGCCATACCGGAGCCGCCGACCCGGGACTCGCCCTGGCCGACCTCCTCGACCGCGCCGGGGCGGGGGAGACGATCCTGCTGCTCTCCGCCGCCGACGGCTGCGACGCCGTACTGCTGCGGACCACCGACCGGCTCCCCGACGCCAGGCAGCCCGAACCGGTCGCCGGACAACTCGCCGCGGGACGGCCCGTCTCCTACCCGGCCTACCTGACCTGGCGCGGCTGGCTGGACCGTGAGCCGCCGCGCCGACCCGAGCCCGACCGTCCGGCGGGCCCGCCCTCGGCGCGCGGGGAGCGCTGGAAGTTCGGCTTCACCGGCAGCCGCTGTGAGAACTGCGGCTTCGTCCATCTGCCGCCCGCCCGCGTGTGCAAGGAGTGCGGCGCGGTGGACGCGATGACGGCCGCGCCGCTGGCCGGAGTGAGGGGCACGGTGGCGACGTACACCGTCGACCGGCTCGCTCACTCGCCCTCGCCGCCGCTGATCGACGCGGTGGTCGACTTCGACGGCGGCGGGCGCTGCACGCTGGAGATCGCCGACGCGGCGGCCGGCGAACTCGCCGTCGGCGCCCGGGTGGAGCCGGTCTTCCGGCGGCTGCACACCGCGGGTGGCGTGCACAACTACTTCTGGAAGGCCCGTATGACGGCGGACACGAGGGAAGAGGGGAGCACGACGTGAGCAGCAACGGGATCCGCGACCGGGTCGCGGTCGTCGGCATGGGATGCACGCCCTTCGGAGAGCACTGGGAGCGGTCGGCGGACGACCTGCTCCTCGACGCCACCCAGGAGTGCCTCGCGGCGACACCGAACCTCTCGCCCGACGACGTGGACGCCTACTGGCTGGGCACCCTCGGCTCCGGACAGTCCGGCATGGCGCTCAGCCGTCCGCTGTCCCTGGACCACAAGCCCGTCACCCGCGTCGAGAACTACTGCGCCACCGGCTCGGAGGCCTTCCGCAACGCCTGTTACGCGGTCGCCTCGGGGGCGTATGACCGGGTGATGGCGGTCGGCGTGGAGAAGCTGAAGGACTCCGGTTTCTCCGGGCTGCTGCGCTCCGACCCGCCGGGCGACGGCACCGCCCCCGAACTGTCGCTGACCGCCCCGGCCGCCTTCTCCCTGCTCGACCCGGCGTACTGCGCGCGGTACGGGGTGGATCCCGGGGCGATGCGCGAGGCGATGACGCACGTCGCGTGGAAGAACCACGCCAACGGCGCCCGCAACCCCAAGGCCCAGTTCCGGTCCGTGGTCTCCAAGGAGACGATCGAGCGGGCGCCGCTGGTGGCCGGACGGCTCGGCGTCTTCGACTGCTCGGGCGTCTCCGACGGCGCCGCCTGCGCCCTGATCGTCCGGGCCGAGGACGCCCCCCAGTACACGGACCGCCCGATGTACGTGAAGGGCCTGTCCCTGGTCGCCGGGCCCGCCAGGGGGGCCATGGACCCCGGCTACGACTACACCACCTTCCCCGAGGTGGTCCACGCCGCCGCCGACGCCTACCGGCAGGCGGGCGTCACCGACCCGCGCACGCAGATCTCGCTCGCCGAGGTGCACGACTGCTTCACCCCGACCGAGGTGGTGCTGATGGAGGACCTCGGGTTCGCCGACCGCGGCCAGTCATGGAGGGATGTCCTTGACGGCGCCTTCGAACTCGGCGGGCGGCTGCCCGTGAACCCGGACGGCGGGCTGAAGTCCTTCGGCCATCCCGTCGGCGCGAGCGGACTGCGGATGCTCTACGAGTGCTGGCTCCAGTTCCGCGGCGAGGCGGGCGAGCGGCAGCTGGCCGAGCCACGTCTCGGCCTCACCCACAACCTGGGCGGGCGGCCGGGGGGCTGTGTCTCGTTCGTCTCGGTCGTAGGGCCCGATCTGGGGTGACCGGCGTGCCGGCAGACCATTGACCCGCGCTCAGAATTTTATCTATATTAGATTTGAAACTATGGTGGAGGCTGCGAGCGTGCAACGCGACGAGAAAGAGGCGGTGGCGGCCGAGCTCTACCGGGCGCTGGCCCGCAGTGACCGGAAGCGGCTGGACGAGATCCTGCATCCCGCGTTCGAGGGCCGGACCACCGAAGGGCTCCCACTCGGCCTGGGCGGGACGTACCGCGGGCCCGACGCCATGCGCCGGGAGTTCTGGGGACGGATCGCCCGCAGCTACGACGCTCGGGCCGAACCCGCCGAGTACCGTCACCTGGACGACGGACACCTGCTGGTCACGGGTAGGTACGTGGGCGAGGCCAGGCAGGGCGGGGGCAAGCTCGACGCGGAGTTCCTCCATCTCCTGAGTTTCGCCGAGCGCCGGATCACCGGTCTCGTCCAGCTGACGGACAGCGCACGCTGGGCAGCGGCCCTGCAGACGGGGCAGACCCTGTCGGCCCTGGACCTCCGTGTCGCCGACGGGCTCGCCCAGATCCGGCTCGACCGCCCGCACGTCCGTAACGCCTTCGACCAGACCACGGCCGACGACCTGTACGAGGTCGCCCAGCGCCTGGCCGCCGACCCTGACGTCCGCGCCGTACTGATCACGGGCAACGGCCCCGCCCTCACCGTGGGCGGCGACATCGCCGTCTTCGCGGACAACGCGGGCGCCGGGCTGCCCGGCAAGCTGCGCAGGATGATCTCGCCCTACCACGAGGCGTTGCGCCTGCTCAGCCGGCTCGACGCGCCGATCGTGTGCGCCGCGCACGGCGCCGTCGCGGGCGGCGGACTGGGACTGCTGTACTGCGCGGACATCGTGCTGGCCGCCGAGGGCACCAAGTTCGCCTCCGGGTTCACGGCCATCGGCCTGTCCGGCGACGGCGGCAACTCCTGGTTCCTGCCGAGGCTCGTCGGGCCCCGCCGGGCCGCCGAGTTCTACCTCGAACAGCGGGTGCTCGACGCCCACGAGGCCGCCGAATGGGGGCTGGTGACACGCGTGCTGCCGGCCGCCGAACTGGCCGACGAGGCCCTGGCGGTCGCCCGAAGGCTGGCCGCCGGTCCCACCCGTGCCCACGGCGAGATCCGTCGGCTGCTGCGCGACTCGTGGTCGGCCACGCTGTCCGAGCAGTTGACGGCCGAGGGGGACGCGGTCGCGCGCACCGCCGCGACGTCCGACGCCTCGGCGGCCGTCGCCGCCTTCATCGACAAGCGCAAGCCCATATTCCAGGGACGGTAACGATGACAGCACTGATCACGGACAGCGACGAGCACCGGCTGATCCGGGAGAGCACCGCCAAGATCGCGGCCCGCTACGGGCATGCGTACTACAGCGAACGGGCCCGGACCGGAACCGGTCTGGGGGAGCTGTGGAGCGAGCTCGGTGAGGCCGGGCTGCTGGGTGTCCACCTTCCCGAGGAGTACGGCGGCGGGGGCGCGGGTCTGGCCGAACTCGTCGTGATTCTGGAGGAGTTGGCGGCGCACGGCATGCCGATCCTCAGCAGCGTCATCTCGCCCGCCATCTGCGGTTCGATCATCGCCGCCCATGCCTCGCCGGAGATGAAACAGACGTGGCTGCCGGACCTCGCCTCCGGCCGCCGCAAGATGGCGTTCGCCATCACCGAGCCGGACGCCGGATCGAACAGCCACGCCATCACGACCACGGCCCGGTCCGACGGCGAGGGCTTTCGGATCTCGGGCGGCAAGTACTTCATCTCCGCCCTGAACGAAGCGGACGCCGTGCTCGTGGTCACCAGGGACGGCGACCTGGCCCCCTCGGCATCCGGGCGCAGCCCTCTGTCGCTCTTCGTGGTGCCCGTCGACGCGCCCGGTCTGCAGTACCAGCCCATCGAGACCGAACTGATCTGCCCGGACAAGCAGTTCACCCTGTTCTTCGACGACGTCCGGGTGGGCGGCGACGCCCTGATCGGGGAGCGCGGCAGGGGACTTCGACAGGTCTTCGCCGGCCTCAACCCGGAGCGCATCACCGCCTCGGCGCTCAGCAACGGCATCGGCCGTTACGCGGTGGCGAAGGCGCGTGCGTACGCCTGCGAGCGCAAGGTGTGGTCGGCTCCGATCGGAGCGCACCAGGGCGTCTCCCATCCCCTCGCCGAAGCGCACATCGGGGTGGAACTCGCCCGGCTCGCCACGGCCCGCAGCGCGGAGTTGTTCGATACCGGACAGGACGCCGCGGCGGCGGCCAACATCGCCAAGTTCACCGCGGCCGAGGCCTCGCTCAAGGCGCTCGACCAGGCCATCCAGACCCACGGCGGCAACGGCCTGTCGCGCGAGTACGGCCTGGCCGACCTGTGGTTCGTCGCCCGCATGCTGCGTACCGCACCCGTCAGTCGGGAGATGGTGCTCAACTTCGTGGCCCAGCACAGCCTCGGCCTGCCCAACTCGTACTGACACCTCTCACTGACATCCCTCATCCGAGCAGCAAGGAGTACCCACATGGCAGGAGTACAGGACCGGGTCGTCGTGGTGACCGGCGCGGGCGGCGGGCTGGGGCGCGAGTACGCGCTCCTACTGGCCCGTCACGGTGCCAAGGTCGTCGTCAACGACCTCGGCGGCGCCCGGGACGGCACCGGATCCGGCAGCGCGATGGCCGACGCGGTCGTCGAGGAGATCCGTGCCGCGGGCGGTCAGGCCGTCGCCAACCACGACAGCGTGGCCACCGAGGAGGGCGCCGCCAGTGTCATCGGCACCGCCCTCAAGGAGTACGGCGCCGTGCACGGCGTGGTGAACAACGCCGGCATCCTGCGGGACGCCTCCTTCGCCAAGATGACGGCGGAGCAGTGGGAGGCCGTGCAGCGCGTGCACCTCTTCGGCGGCTTCCACGTCACCCGAGCGGCCTGGCCGCACTTCCGTGAGCAGGGACTTGGCCGGGTGGTCATGGTCACCTCGACCTCCGGTCTGTACGGCAACTTCGGCCAGGCCAACTATGGCGCGGCCAAGCTCGGTCTGGTCGGTCTGGTCAACACGCTCGCCGTCGAGGGCCGCAAGTACAACATCCTGGCCAACGCGGTCGCGCCGCTGGCCCGGACCCGGATGAGCGAGGACGCCGCCCCCACCGAACTCCTGGAGAAGCTCCCGGCCGAGTTCGTCGCACCCGTCGTCGCCCACCTGCTGACCGACGAGTGCGCCGACACCGGCACCGTGCTGATCGCCGGTGGCGACCGCGTTCAGCGCGTCGCGTACTTCGCCTCGAAGGGTGTGACCTTCGCCGGCACCCCGACTCTCCAGGACGTCGCCGACCGCTGGCTCGACATCACAGACATGGACGGCGCCGCCCTCGGCACCAACCCGCTGGCCTGAGCCGGGACTTAGGGAGACAACGCTCGTGAAATCCTTCGACGCCCTCGTCATAGGCGCAGGCGCGGGCGGCCTGTTCAGCGCCGCCCGTCTGACCCACCTCGGCTACCGCACTCTCGTCGTCGAACGCCTCGACCGGGTGGGCGGCCGCGCCTCCACCCACGAGATCGACGGCTTCAAGGTCAACAACGGCGCCATCGTCATCGAGGTGGGCGGCATCACCGAGCAGACATTCCAGGAGGTCGGCGCCAAGTTCGACGTCCGCCGGGCGAACCCGCCCGTCCTCTACCGCATCGGCGGCAAGGAGGTCGACGTGACCGGCGGCGGCTGGGGCATGCTGCTGTCCAAGCTCACCCGCCAGGGCGCCAAGCTCCTCGGCGGCATCGGAGCCGCCCGCGAGGACAGCGGCCTGCCGGACAGCGAGTTGTCCACCGCCGACTGGATCCGCCGCTACACCAAGAACGAGTCGGTGCACGGCGTGTTCCGCAACATGTGCGGATCGGTCTTCGCGGTGGGCTCGGAAGAACTGCCCGCCCGGGTCTTCCTCACCTACTTCACCCGCAAGAGCGCCTTCAAGAAGTTCGGCTTCTGCCCCGACGGCACCATCGGCATCTGGCGCGCGCTCGCGGACGTGGTCATCGCCGGCGGCGGCGAGGTCTGGCTGGACAGCGAGGTGCGCCAACTGACCGTCGAGGACGGTCGGGTCACCGGCGCGGTCGTCGTCCGCGACGGTCAGAACAGCGAGGTCTCCTGCCGGTTCGCGGTCAGCGACACCGGTCCTGCCGCCACCGTGGCCCTCGTCGGCGAGGAACACTTCCCCGAGGAGTACTTGGCCTCCGTCCGCCGCGGTGACCGGCCCTGCTCGATGATCTCCGTCAACTTCGCCAGCCAGGAGCGCCTGGTCGAGGCTCCGGGCCTGCTCAGCTTCGCCAAGACCCGCCGGATGTGCTACGTCGCCAACTTCACCGCGACCTGCCCCAAGATGGCGCCGGAGGGCTGGCACCTCTACGTGGGCACGGCCGTACCCCAGCCCGCCGTCGGGGACTTCGACGAGGCGGCCGAGACCGAGCTGCTCATGGCCGACCTCCGGGAGCAGATCCCCGGCTTCGACCGCGCCCGCATCCTGTCGACCGTCGTCACCCGCGACGGCTGGCCCCCGCAGCGCGCGGTGGCGGGCTTCGACCTCCCGAACACCACCCCTCTGCCCAACCTCTGGAACGTCGGCGACGCCGTCAAGGAGTACGCCAACGGCGGCACCACGGCCTGCGCCGAGACCGCCAAGCTCGTCGTCGAACACATCGCGCAGCGCCACCCGGTCGGCGCCGGCGCCGAACCGGCCGGAGCCTGAAGGACCACCGATGAAGATCACCGTTGATCGCAGCAAGTGCACCGGGCTCGGCATATGCGAGTCCCTGTCGCCCGACGTGTTCGAGGTCGACGACGCGGGCGAACTCGTCCTGAAGACCGACACCGTGCCCGCGGGCATCCTCTCCGACGTCCAGGAGGCCGTCGCGGGCTGCCCGACCGAAGCCCTCCGGCTGGAGCCCTGATGAGCGTTCGCCGACTGGTCGTCGTGGGCGCGTCCCTGGCGGGGCTGCGCGCCGTCGAGGCGGCGCGCAGGGACGGCTTCGACGGTCGGATCACGCTCGTGGGGGCCGAACCGCACCTCCCGTACGACCGGCCTCCGCTGTCCAAGCGGTTCCTCGACGCGAGCGGTACGGACCCGGTACCACCGACCTTCCGCACCGAGGAGGCACTGCGCACCGATCTCGGCGCGGAACTCCTGCTCGGCGACCCTGCCACGTTCCTGGACACCGCGGCCCGCACGATCGTCGTCGGCGGACGGACCATCGGCTACGACGCCCTGGTCGTCGCCACCGGCGCGACCGCCCGCCGGCTGCCCGGTGCGGCGGGCCTGACCGGCGTGCACACGCTGCGCACCCTGGACGACGCGCTCGCCGTCCGGCGGGCACTCGACAGCGGTGCCCGGACCGTGGTGATCGGCGCCGGTTTCATCGGCGCCGAGACCGCGGCCGCCGCCCGGAAGCGGGGACTGGACGTCGTCGTGGTCGAGACGCAGCCGACCCCGCTGGTGCGCGCTGTCGGCGAGGCGATGGGCGGCGCCCTCGCCTCGCTGCACCTGCGCCATGGCACCGACCTCAGGTGCGGTCTGAGCGTCACCTCGCTCGAAGGGGAGGAGCGGGTCGAGAGGGTCCGGCTCTCTGACGGGAGCGTGCTCGACGCGGACCTGGTGGTCGTCGGCACCGGGGCCGTGCCCGCCACGGACTGGCTGGAGGACTCCGGCCTGACCCTGAGCAACGGAGTGGTCTGCGACGAGACCCTCTGCACCGGAGCCGAAGGCGTCTACGCGGCCGGCGATGTCGCCCGATGGCACAACCCCGCCTTCGACCGGCTCATGCGCCTGGAGCACTGGATCAGCGCGGCCGAACAGGGAGCCGTCGCCGCGCGCAACGCCCTGAACCCGGCGGCGGCGAAGACCTATGCGACGGTGCCGTACTTCTGGTCCGACCAGTACGACAGCCGCATCCAGTTCGTGGGTGTTCCGCAGTCCGACGAGATCGACGTGGTCGACGGTGACATCGAGGGTGACCAGCACGGCGTCGCCCTGTACCGCGGCGGCGACCGCCTGGTGGGAGCCCTGGCCGTCAACAGGCCCACCGAGATCATGAAGTACCGGGGACTTATCGCCCGGGGTGCCTCGTGGGCGGAAGGGCTCGCGTTCGCGCGGTCACGGAGCAGGTCCCGGCACACCACGGACGCGTGAGGGGGAGAAGATGGCAGACGGCCCGCTGTCGGGATGCAGGGTGCTGGAGCTCGCCGGGATCGGCCCGGGTCCGTTCGCGGGCATGACACTGGCGGACCTGGGCGCGGAAGTGGTCCGGGTCGATCGCCCCGGAGGCAACGGGTTCTTCCCGGGCTTCGAGCAGGTCGACGTCCTGAACCGCGGAAAGAAGTCGGTCCTGCTCGACCTGAAACGGCCGGACGCCGTACGGGCCGTGCTGGACATGTCGGCCCGGGCCGACATCCTGATCGAGGGCTACCGTCCGGGGGTCGCCGAACGGCTCGGCCTCGGACCCGACGAGTGTCTCGCCCGCAACCCGCGTCTGGTCTACGGCCGGATGACCGGCTGGGGACAGGACGGGCCACTGGCCCAGCGGGCCGGGCACGACATCGGTTATGTCGCCCTGACGGGTGCTCTGCACGCCGTCGGCGGTGCCGACGGACCACCGCAGATCCCGCTCAACCTCGTCGGTGACTTCGGCGGCGGCGGGACCTATCTGGTCATGGGCGTCCTGGCGGCGCTGCGCCGGGCCGACCGCACGGGCAGCGGACAGGTCGTCGACGCCGCCATCGTCGACGGCACGGCCCATCTGCTCGCCGGCACCCACATGATGCTGGCCACCGGGACCTGGCAGGACCAGCGGGGCGTTAACCTCCTGGACGGCGGAGCGCCGTTCTACGCCGTCTACGAGACGGCCGACGGCCGCCACATGGCGGTCGGCGCCCTGGAACCGAAGTTCTACGCCGAACTGCTCACCGTCCTCGGGGTCGACGAGGACCCCGCCGCCCAGCACGACCGCACCAGGTGGCCGGTGCTGCGCGAACGGCTCGCGGCGGCGTTCGCGAGCCGCACCCGGGACGAGTGGGCGGCGGAGTTCTCGGCGTCGGACGCGTGCGTGGCACCGGTGATGAGCCTGCGAGAGGCCGCGGACCACCCGCATCTGAAGGCCCGCGGCACGCTGGTGGAGCGCGACGGTGTCCTCCAGCCGGCGCCCGCGCCGCGTTTCTCCGCGACACCCACCGCCCTCGGACCGCCCCCGCCCGTGCCGGGCCGGCACACCCGCGAGATCCTCAAGACGTGGCACGTCGAGGACGCCGAGGGTTTGCTGACTTCGGGCGCCGCCGTGCAGGCGTGAGAGACCCGGCCACGCGCGCCCTCAGGTGGTGAAAGCCGGGAGCGTGCCCTTCACCCGTGTGTCGATGCCGTTGAACCCTTCGCGGCTGTCGTCCGCCGGGCCCGGGACACCCCGGTCGCACGGGCGGCGCCCAGTTCCTGGTCGGCCGCCACGCCCAGGCCGTGCCGCACCAGGGATTTCGCGGTGCGCACCACGACGTCCAGCGAGCCCTGACGCGGATTCCACCACTCCGCGGCCCAGTTCAGGGCGCCCAGGACCAGCATGCGGGCGACCCGGGGTTCGAGGTCGGCACGGAGCCCACCCGCCTTCTGCGCGTCCTGGACGAGCGTGCGCCAGATGTCCCCGTACCTGCCGTCCTCGGCGAGCTGCCGGGTGCGGAGGTCCTCCGGGACCTGACCCGCGTTGCGGATCGCCGCGGTGGCGAAGTCCGAGATCGCCAGCTGGTAACGAAGGTGCTCCTCGACGGCGGTGTCGATGCGGTCCATGGGGTCGGTGTCCGCTGGAAGCGCGTCGAGCGCCTCCGCGACGTGCTGCCGCAGACGGGCCACGCCGACCCACATGACCTCCTCGATCAGCACTTCCCTGGAGGAGAAGTAGTAGTAGATGGCCGGCGCCTGGATCTGTGCCTGCTCCGCCACGTCGCTCAGCCGCGTGCCCGCGTAACCCTTGCGGCTGAGGACGTGGGCCGCCGCGTCCAGGATGCGTTCGCGGGTGCGCGCCGACTTGGAGTCGGAGGGATCGACCGGTGGCTTGTCCGCGGATTTTCTAGGCACGCATCAATTATAGGTTGTCGACCAGACGACGGACGGCCTCCACCGTGCGGGCCGGGTCCGGTCCGACCGGGTCGAGGTTCAGGGCCGTCACTCCCGCCTCCCGGTAGGCGTGGATCCGTTCCGTGACCTGGCCGGGCGGTCCGATCAGGGTGGTCTGCTCCAGCCACTTCCGCGGCACGGCGGCCTCGGCCTCCCGCGTCCTGCCGTCCAGGTAGAGATCCTGGATGATCTTCGCCTCGGCCTCGAAGCCGTATCGGCACGCCAGGTCGTTGTAGAAGTTCCTGCCCCGGGAGCCCATCCCGCCGATGTACCGGGCGGCTGTCGGCCGCTCCTGGTCGAGCAGATCGTCGACCGGGAGTTTCTCGCCGACGGCGACCGGGCCGCCGGCGACGATGTCCAGCGGCGGCAGTCCGGGGGAGCGGCGCGCGGTCCCCGCGGCGAGTGCGGGTCCGAAGACCTCCGCCGCCTTGTCCGGCAGGAAGAACAACGGAAGCCAGCCGTCCGCCAGTTCGGCCGTCGCGCGCACCGAGCGCTCCATCAGTGACGCCCAGTAGACGGGGATGCCGGCGCGGTAGGGATGATTGATCAGGCGCAACGGTTTGCCGAGCCCCGTCCCGCGGTCGGCGGGCAGCGGCAGCCGGTAGACCTTTCCGTCGTACGTCAGGGGCTCCTCCCGCCGCCACACCTTGCGGCAGATCTCGATGGTCTCCGCGATCCGCTGCATCGGCCGGTCGAACGGCACACCGTGGAAGCCCTCGACGACCTGGGGTCCGGAAGCACCGATGCCGAGGGCGAAGCGGCCCCGGCTGAGGCTGTCCGCGGCGGCGGCGCTCATGGCCAGCAGGGTCGGGGTGCGAGAGAAGACGTTGACGATGCCGGTACCGATCTGTACGCGCTCGGTCGTCGCGGCCAGATAACCGACGAGCGTCATGGCGTCGAAGCCGTAGGCCTCGGGGACCCAGACCATGTCGAGGCCGGCGGACTCCAGGTCCCGTACCAGTTCGGCGGTCTCGACCGGGTCACCGGTGTACCTGGACAACAGCATCGAGAGTTTCACTTGGTCCTCCGGTCGGCTGTGGACGTACGGGTGCGCGGCTTCACGCCAGACCGCCCCTGCTGATCAACTGGGCGGCGATGACGTTGCGCTGGATCTCGTTGGTGCCCTCGCCGACGATCATCAGCGGGGCGTCCCGGAAGTAGCGCTCGACGTCGTACTCGGTGGAGTAGCCGTAACCGCCGTGGATCCGGACCGCGTCGAGCGCGATCTCCATGGCGGTCTCCGAGGCGAACAGCTTGGCCATGCCCGCCTCCATGTCGCAGCGGTCGCCCGAGTCGTGGCGCTCTGCGGCGTGCAGCACCAGCTGCCGGGCCGCGACGAGCTTGGTGGCCATGTCGGCGAGGCGGTTGCCGATCGCCTGGTGCCGCCAGATCGGCCTGCCGAAACTCTCGCGCTCCTGGGCGTAGCGCAGGGCGTCGTCGAAGGCCGCCTGCCCGACGCCGAGCGCCCGGGCGGCCACCTGGATACGGCCCGTCTCCAGGCCCTTCATCATCTGCGCGAAGCCGTGCCCCTCGGCACCGCCCAGCAGCGAATCGGCGGGCGCGTGGTAGCCGTCGAAGGACAGCTCGCAGCTCTCGACGCCCTTGTAGCCCAGCTTGGGCAGGTCACGGGAGACGGTGAGACCGGGGCCGTGCTCGACGAGCAGGATGCTGATGCCCTGGTGCCGGGGAGAGGCGTCGGGGTCCGTCTTGCACAGCAGCGCGATGAGTCCGGAGCGGCGGGCGTTGCTGATCCAGGTCTTGGAGCCGGAGACGACGTAGCCGCCGTCCTGCTGCCGGCGGGCCACGGTGCCCATCGCCTGGAGGTCGGAGCCGCCGCCCGGCTCGGTCAGCGCCATCGTCGCCCGCATCTCACCGGTCGCCATCCTCGGCAGGTAGCGGTCCTTCTGCTCCTCGGTGCCGAAGGCGAGGAGGAGCTTGGCGACGACCGTGTGACCGCCCATGGCCCCGGCCAGGCTCATCCAGCCGCGGGCCAGCTGTTCGGTCACGCCGACATAGCAGGGCGTGGACACCGGTGATCCGCCGTAGGACTCCGGGACGGCCAAGCCGTAGACGCCGAGCGACTTCATCCGCTCGATCAGTTTCTCGGGGTACTCGTTGGCGTGCTCCAGGTCCCGTGCCGCGGGCCTTACGTCCCGGTCGACGAACTCCCGGACGACGTCGATGACGTCCTGTTCCTCCTCGCACAGGGTGGGCATGCGGATCTCCTCGCTCGGCTACCGGACTGACAGCCATCGATTATAGTCTAATTTAAATTAAATGAGGAGGTGGGTGATCGTGAACCATGCGGCAGGTGCGCTCAGGTCCCGACTTGCGGTGCCGGGCTCTGACGATCGCAAGATCGCGAAGGCCGTCGCGTCGGAAGCCGACGAGATCGTGCTCGACCTGGAGGACGCGGTACCGGCCGCGGCCAAGGAGGGTGCGCGGGAACTCGTCGCCTCCTGGCTGGCCCGTGCGGCGCGGACCGGTCCGCGGATGGCGGTACGGGTGAACGCACCCCGGACACCTTGGTGCCACGACGACGTCATCGCCTGTGTACGCCGGAGCGGAACGGTGTCCGTGGTACTGCCCAAGGTGGAGTCGGCCGGCGACCTCGCCTTCGTGGACCGGTTGCTGTCGGGTGCGGAGGCCGCCGTCGGCGCGACCGCGACGGTGACCGTGCAGGCGCTCATCGAGACGGCGGCTGGACTGGCCAACCTGCGTGAGATCGTGGCGGCCACGCCCCGGCTGACCACCGTCGTCATCGGTTACGCCGACCTGGCCGCGTCGCTCGGACGGGCCGCCGACGCTCCGCCGGAGGCCTGGCTGCGAGCACAGGACGGCGTCCTGACGGCGGCCCGCAGTGCCGGCCTCGCCGCCGTGGACGGTCCGTATCTCGGTGTGGCTGCCGACGAGGCGTTCTCCGCACACGTACGCCGTGCCGCGTGCCTGGGATTCGACGGCAAGTGGATCATCCACCCGGGCCAGATCCAGCAGGTCAACGAAGCGTTCACGCCGTCGGCCGAAGAGGTCGCGCGGGCCCGGGCGGTGCTGGCCGCCCTGGAGCGAGGCCACGAGCGCGCCGAGGGCGCCGTGGCCCTCGACGGATGGATGGTGGACGAGGCCGTGGCGGTCGCGGCGCGACGCGTACTGGCCAAAGTGGGAGGGGCGGCATGAGCGCGGAAGTCCAGAGTGGCACGGCACGTACAGGTGAGGGCGAGAGGAGCACGGTCATGGATGCAGTGATCCCGAAGGGCATGGCACGCATCGCCGAAGGGCCCTATTTCGAGGAACTCGCCGTCGGGCAGGTCTTCGACGGGGCACCTGCGCTGACCCTCACCTCAGGCCACGCGGCGACCCATCAGTCGATCGTGGGGGACCGGCTCGCGCTCCCGCTCGACGAGGAACTGAGCCGCGCCGTGACGGGCCGGGCCCCGCTCGCGCATCCGGCCCTGGTCTGGGACGTGGCGATCGGCCAGTCCACGCTGGCCACCCACCACGTGAAGGCCAACCTCTTCTACCGCGGTCTGGTATTGCGCCGGTCCCCCCTCATCGGTGACACGCTGTGGTCCTCCACGGAAGTCGTCGCGCTGCGCCGGAACACGGTACGCCCAGGCCGCCGTCCCACCGGTCTGGCTGCCCTGCGCATCACGACGACCGACCAGTTCGACCGGCCGGTGCTGGACTTCTGGCGGTGCGCGATGCTGCCGCTTCGGGACACGGAGGCCGGCGCCGAACATGTGGACGACCTCGACTCGGTGGGGGAGGCACCCGACGTGGCCGCGCTGGCCGCTGTGGCGCAGGGATGGCGACTGGACCGGTTCGCGCGGCGCGTGGCCGGACCCCGGTGCGCCGATCTTGCCGAGGGCATGGTCATCGAGGTCGGCGGCGGGGACGTTGTGTCGGGCGCGCCCGAGCTGGCCCGCCTCACGCTCAACGTGGCCATGGTGCATCACGACCGGCACGCGGCCGGCGGGCGCCGCCTCGTCTACGGCGGTCACACGATCGGGGTGGCCCTCGCGCAGGCCGCGCGGGCCCTGCCCTCCGTCGTCACCGTGGCGGGCTGGCACGGTTGTGACCATCTCGGACCCGTCCACGAAGGGGACACCCTGTACAGCACCGTCGTCGTGGAGCGCCTGCACCCGCTGGGGGGTCACGGCGGGCTCGCCCAACTGAGGTCGCTGGTCCGGGCCGTCGGCGCCGACGGCCCGGACCGTGAAGTCCTGGACTGGCGGTACGCGGTCGTGCTCGCCTGAGTCGCCTCGTCGCGGACGCCTCGTCCGAGACGAGGCGTCACGCGGCCGGTGCGAACCGCCGGATGCCGTCGACGCGCTGCCAGCTGACCGCATCGTGCTGGGCCAAGACGTCCAGATGGGCGTCGATCTCCAGAACCGCGGTCATCTGGTGCACCAGGGGCAGGTCGTCGAGCCGGCGCCGACGACGGGTCCACGGCAGGGCACGGGCGACCGCGTGTGCCGTGTCCGCGCCTGACGACACCTGCCGAAGGACCTCGTCGAGCCTCTCCTCGTGATGCGCGACCAACTGCTCCACCCGGGTGTGGACGCTCCTCGTCACAGGCCCATGGGCGGGCAGCAGCAGTGCGTCGGGGGACTGTCGCATCAGGCGCAGGGAGGCGAGATAGGACCGCAACGGGTACTTCTCCGGCGACCGCTCGAAGCCCAGGGAGGGCGTGATGTGCGGCAGCACGTGGTCGCCGGAGAACAGCAGGCCGCCGACCGGGTCCCCGATCACCACGTGACCTCGGGTGTGGCCGGGTGTGGCCCGGATGTCGAGGTGGCGGTCTGTCAGGGCGATCCGCTCACCGTCCCGCAGCCATCCGTCCGGAGGGCCGAACGGCATGTCGCGGTCGCTCTGTCCGACCGGGACGGCGGCCACGCGGGCGGCCAACTCGGGGGCGCCGCACTCGCGCAGCAGGACGACCTGACGGGGCCATACCCCGTCCGCCAGGTCGAAGGCCTCGATCGTGTGGCGCTCCTCCCAGCCGACCCGCACCCGGCTGCCGAGCGATTCACGCAGCGCCAGCGCCTGGGTGTAGTGGTCCCAATGGGCATGGGTCACGATGATCTGGTCGATGTCCTCCAGACGGTGCCCGAGGCTCTGCACCGCCTCGCCGAGCGCCTTCTCGGTCTCGGGCCGGGCCCAGCCCGAGTCGATCAGCACCAGCCCGCCGGCATCCTCGATCACGTACACGTTGACCGCTGTCAGCCCGTCCAGGGGCAGGCCCAGCGGAATGCGGTACACACCGCCCACCACTGGGTGGGCACCAGGTTCGGTCCAGTCGTCGGGCTGTTCGAACAGTGATAGCGCCAAGGTGTGCTCCTGCAGCGGGCCGTGATGGATTTTTTATCCTATCGTAAATTAAATTCCGAGCATTCAGGGGCGCCCCCCAGGGGCTTCCGGGGGTGCGGTTCGTCACCGCGGTGCTGTCTCCCGGTCTGACGCGGGCTGCCGCGTCCGACCGGTCGAGGAGTCCCGAAGTCTGACACGTCACCGTGTCTTCGCCGCGCTGGACGGGCGCCCGTGCCGATCTTCTCTCGACGCCGCCCCGGACCGTCCCGTCGCCGGTGCGGGTGTCGCCGGGGCGGCCACGGAGATCACTCCGTGCGACAGCCGTACTATCCTGAACGGATGTTGGAACGTCGTACCCAGGCCGAGCGTCGCAGTGATTCACAGGCCCGCCTTGTGGCGGCCGCGATCCGTCTTTTGGGCACTCGGGGCTACGCGGGCGCGTCCCTCGCGGAGATCGGCAGAGAGGCCGGACTCAGCCGCGGGCTTGTCAACCACCACTTCGGCTCCAAGGAAGCCTGCATGCGCGCCGTGGTGACGGCGATCCGTGAGAGGGCGCGGGCGCACCTGTCCAGTGACCTGCGCGGAGTGGCCGCGCTGGATGATCTCTTCGACGTCTACTTCGGTGGCCTCGTCGACCGCGAGGATCCCAGTGCGCGGGCGTTGTATGTGCTGCTTGTCGAGGGGATCACGGCGACCCCCGGCCTGCGTGACGCCATCGCGGAGACGAACATGGTGGTGCGGCGGCTGATCGTGGAGATGATCGGAGACGAAGCCGCTGATCCGGACGCCTCCGCGGTGGTGGTGGAAGGGATCCTGAGAGGCGTCGCGCTTCAGTGGCTGGCTGACCCCGACAATGTCGAATTGGCTGCGGCGACCGACGCGGCGAAGGCTGCGGTGCGCGGGCTGCTGGCCGCCTGACCTCGTCGGCAGGGATCCGGGGCAGGAGTTTGGGCAAGATACTTGTCGAACGTTCAGCGAGTTTGTTTAACTGAGGGCCCCTGCTACCAGAGGTGGTCAATGTGGACGATCTCGCACCTCCTGCCCTGACCGAGCGACGTGGCGAGCCGCTGCTCGTCGTCAGCTACAGATTGCATCCGTTAGGGCCGTCGACGGAGTCGCAGCACGCGATCGAGGCGGTCGGGGTCGGGCATGCGATCGATCCGGTGCTGCGGCACGCCGTGTAGCAGCGGCTGGCTGAAGGGTGTCGGCGGCCCTGGACCCATCACGGCCGCGTGACGGGATGGAGGCGGCGCCGCCGATGGGTGACGGATCCGCCACCCATCGACGAGTTCTGGTAGCCCACCGCTTCCACGGCCTCGGGCCGGTCGACCACCGATCGCCCGAGTCGGAGCGCTTGCGCGCCGAAGGGGTCACCGAAGCCGGCGCACACTGCACCCATCGGTTGCACGACACAGCCACCCCAAGTGCCTGACGCCGCCTATGAAGGTCCGTAGGCGTCGGCGGAGAAGCACAGGCCGCCGACGCCGAAGCGGCGCCGCTGCCCGCCTCGGCGCCGGGCAGGTTCGACTGAGGGGCTGCGATCATCACGAGCCCGGTTCCGGAGCCGTCGGCCGGACCCGTACCGCCAACAGCGCACACATCGCGCACCGTCGTACCGAGGCCTGTGTCGCTCCGGGACCCGGACGCGGGCGGCCGCGGCCGCAGTGTGCGATCAGGCGCCCTCGTCGCCTCGTGCGGTGAGCCGGTCCGCCCTTCCTCACCTTCACAAGGCAAGCCGGGGGCACTGGCCAGGCACTGCCGGTCGACGGCGACAACATCTTTTCCCTGTGTACTTGAGGAGCACATCTATGTGGAGCAAGGAATCCCTGTTCATCGGCGGTAAATGGGTGGCACCCGCGACCAGCCGGGTGATCGACGTCGCCTCGCCCTCCACGGAGGAGGTTGTCGGGCGGGTGCCGGAGGCGTCCGCCGCCGACGTGGACCGCGCCGTCCTGGCCGCGCGCGCCGCGTTCGACACGGGGCCGTGGCCGAGGATGACCCCCGCCGAACGGGCCGACGTGCTCGTGCGCGTCGCCGACGGTCTTGCCGCGCGGGCCGACGAACTGACCCAGTTGATCACCTCGTCATCGGGTCTCCCGATCACCGTGACCCAGCTCGCGCACGTGATGATGCCCCAGTTCTACGTACGCCACTACGCGGATCTAGCCCGGACCACTCCGCTGGAGGAGTACCGGGCAGGCCTCACCGGGAAGTTGCACATCCGCCAGGCGCCGGTCGGTGTCGTGGGCGCGATCATCCCGTGGAACATCCCGCTGCTGGCGACCGCGGCCAAGCTCGGCGCAGCGTGGGCGGCCGGGTGCACGGCGGTGCTCAAGCCGTCGCCGGAGACCCCTCTGGACGCATTCGTCCTGGCGGAGATCTGCGAGGCGGCGGGGATGCCGCCGGGAGTGCTCAATCTCGTACCGGGAGGTGCGGAGGCCGGGACCGCGCTGGTCGCACACCCCGGTGTGGACAAGATCACGTTCACTGGGAGCACCACGACCGGCCGGGCCATCGCCGAGGCCTGCGGCCGTACGCTGACCGGGTACGCCCTGGAGCTGGGTGGCAATGCCGCCGCCATCGTGCTGGACGACGCGCCGATCGGCGATGTCGCCGCAGGGCTGGTGCAGTCGGCGCTCGCCGCGAACAACGGTCAGGCCTGCATCGCCCAGAGCCGGGTGCTGGTACCGAGGTCGAGGGCGGCCGAGCTGACCGACGCGCTGGCGGCCGCGGCGCGCGAGATCCGGGTCGGTGACCCGTTCGACCCGGCCACCATGGTCGGGCCGCTGATCACCAGCCGGCACCGCGAGCGGGTGAGCGACATGGTCGCCGCCGGGCGCGCGGAAGGCGCGACGGTGTGTGCCGGCGGTGGTGTCCCCGCGGGGCTCGAACGCGGCTGGTACTTCGAGCCGACCGTGCTCGCCGGCGTGGACAACGGCATGCGCGTGGCCCGTGAGGAGATCTTCGGCCCGGTGGTCACCGTGATCGAGGTGCGGGACGAGGACGAGGCGGTCGCGATCGCCAATGACACCGAGTACGGGCTCTCGGGGTCGGTGTGGTCGGCCGACCTGGAGCGCGCGGCGGCCGTCGGCCGGCGTATCGCGGCCGGTCAGATCTGGCTGAACGACAGCTTCACGCTCGATCCAGCGTGTCCGTTCGGCGGCTGGAAGAACTCCGGCAATGGCCGGGAGGGCGGGCCGGAGTGCCTGCACGAGTACCTGCAAACCCAGACCACGTTCCGTCCCGCTGAAAGGCCCCAGTCATGATCGTCACTGCCGCTGTCGTTGAGGAGAAGTCGGGTCCGTTCCAATTGCGCGAGCTGGAACTGGAGGAGCCGCGAGCTGACGAGATCGTGGTTCGGATGGTCGCCGCGGGGATCTGCCACAGCGATCTGGCCGTGCGCGATCAGTACCTTCCGATACCCCTGCCGATCGTCCTCGGACACGAGGGCGCCGGGGTTGTCGAGGCCGTCGGCTCCGGCGTGACAGCCGTGGCACCGGGCGACCGGGTGCTGCTGAACGCGCACTCCTGCGGCAACTGCGAGGCCTGCGTGGCCGGGCGGGTGTTCGCCTGCGACCGGGGCGCAGAGCTGAACTTCTCGGGCGGCCGTCCGGACGGCAGCACCGGGCTCTCGGCGGACGGGGCACCGGTGCACGGGAAGTTCTTCGGGCAGTCCAGCTTCGCCACCCACGCGCTGGCCCATGGGCACAGCGTCACGGTGCTTCCCACGGACCTCGATCTCGCACTGGCCCCGGCGTTCGGGTGCGGAGTGCTGACCGGTGCCGGCGCCGTGATCAGCGGGCTGCGGGCCGGGGTCGGAGACACCATCGTCGTGTTCGGTACCGGCGGCGTCGGACTCGCGGCGGTGATGGCGGCACGAGCCGTCGGCTGTACGACCGTCGTGGCCGTGGACCGGGTGGAGTCCCGTCTCGAACTCGCCCGTGAGCTGGGTGCCACCCACACCGTACTGGCCGGCGGCGAGGGCCCCGACCTGCTGGAGCGCGTCCGCGCGGTCGTGCCGGCCGGGGCGCACCACAGCGTGGAGACCACAGGCGTGCCCGAAGTGTCGCAGGCGGCTGTCTTCAGCCTGCGCAACGGCGGAATGTGCGCTCAGCTCGGCGTGCCTCCGCTGGGCACCAACGTCAGCCTCGACATGGCCATGCTGGCGCTCTCCGGCATCGGCATCCGCGGGATCACCTCCGGCGGAGTGCCGCCGAGGTTCCTGCAGCCCCGGCTGATCGAGCTCTTCCGGCAGGGGCGCTTCCCGGTGGACAAGCTGGTCACCCACTATCAGTTCGCGGACATCGAGCTGGCGGCCAAGGACTCCCAGCGCGGTACGTCGGTGAAGCCGATCCTGCTCTTCGGGGAGGCGTGACGCTGCTGCGGGCCTGGTGCGATCCGGCGCCCGCTGCGAGGTAGACGCTGTGCTTGTGGGGTGGGCGGCCGGTACTTCCGGTCGCGCACCCCTGACGCGTCCGCTGAGGGGGCGCTCGGACCGGCGTGGTCGAGGCCGTCACAGGGTGGGGCGTCGGCGCATCCTCCGTCGTGCCGTGTTCCGCATCGGGCACTGACAGGCAGGACCGATCTGTTGCTTCCGTGCGCGTTCACCAGCTAGTAGGACTCCGTTAGGTCTTCCGGTCGGGCCTGTTCAGGAGCATGTTGGTTGGGTGGACGCACATGAAGCGAGCCGTGTCCGGGCGACGTTGGGGTTATACGTTGCGGATGTGTTCGCGTCGGTGCCGCGGAAGGGCCAGCGGGCCAAGGGCGACTGCTACCTGCGCGGGCTCATGCTGGACGGCCGCCGCAAGTCGATCCAGGCCATGGCGCCGCGGCTGCCGGACGGCAACGAGCAGAACCTGCAGCAGTTCGTGAACCAGTCCACCTGAGATCTGGTGCCGGTCCAACGGCGGATCTGTGAGCGGATGCTGCCCCTCATCGACCCGACGGCCTGGGTGGTCGACGATGTGTCGGTGCCCAAGGACGGACAGATAGATGGTCTTTCCCCTGTGGTGGTAGCGGCTGCCCCACCTCTTCGAGGGCTGCGCCACGAGGTAGAGGCCACGCCCGCCCTCGTCCTGGACCTGCGCGCGACGCAGCCGGGGCTGGGTGCTGCTGGAGTCCGAGACCTCGCAGACCAGCGTGGCGTCGTCGTGGAACAGGCGCAGGCCGACCGCGCCCCTCGCGTAGCGGATGGCGTTTGTGACCAGTTCGCTGACGATCAGCTCGGTGGTGAAGGTGAGCTCGTCCAGCCCCCACGAGTCGAGGCGGGCGGCGACTGCGCTCCTGGCCTCGGCCACGGCCGCCGGATCATCCGGGAAGTCCCATGCGGCGATGTCGGCCGCGAGGAGCCTGCGCGTGCGGGCCAGGAGGAGCGCCATGTCGTCCCGGGGCGACGGCCGGGAGGCCCCGGCCATGACGGTGCAGCTTGTCTCTCCCAGTGGCCTGTTCCCCCGGCACGCCTCCGCGAGAGCGTCTGTCAGCTCCCGGATGCCTTGATCGGCACCTCCGGGGCCTTGGTCCACGAGGCCGTCAGTGTAGAGAGCCAGTGTGCTGCCCGGCTTCAGCCGGACCGTGGTGATGTCGAAGGGCATGCTGCCGATGCCGAGCGGCGGCCCGGGTGATACCTGGACCGGAAGCGCGGTTCCGCCGGGCTCGATCACCAGGGGTGGCGGGTGTCCCGCACTGGCCAGCGAGCAGCCGCAGTCGATCGGGTCGTAGAGCGCGTACAGACAGGTGGCGCCGATCGTGTCCCGTTCCTCGGGGTCGGCCTCGTCCGCGAGTTGCTGCACCAGGTCGTCCAGGTGGATGAGCAGTTCCCCCGGTTCCAGTTCCAGGTCGGCGAGCGTGCGGATGGCCGTCCGCAGGCGCCCCATGGTGGCCGCCGCCGACAGCCCGTGACCGGTGACGTCACCCACGACGAAGGCCACCCGCAACGACGGCAGCGGGATGGCGTCGAACCAGTCCCCTCCGATGTCAGCGCCACCCCCGGCCGGCACGTAGCTGCCGACCGTCTCGGCCGCAGTGGTCCTGGTGGCGGTCCTGGGCAGCAGACGCTGCTGCAGGGCGACCGCCGCACGGTGCTCGCGGGTATAGCGTCGCGCGTTGTCCACACTGAGCGCGGCCCGCGAAGCGATGTCGAACACGAGATCCGCGTCCTCCTGCTCGAACGGCTCGGGGCGTTCCGCGCGCAAGAGCGTCACGAAGCCCAGCAGCCGGCCTCGTGCGAACAGGGGAGAACCCACGACCGAGTGCCCCTTCTCCGGCACCGTCGACTGGATCAGCTCCGGGTCCCCGGCGATATCGAGGAGGTCCTGCCGGGACGTGTGCACGACCGTGATCCCGTCCATGGTGGCCATTCGTACCTCGGGCACATCGGGGAACCGTGGGACCGGACATCCCACCGTGATCACGTCAGCGGGCCAGGGGCCGACCGACGCGACCGCTACCCGGCGCAGGCCGAGCTCCGCACACGGGTCCAGGACCCTCATGGGTTCTTTGCCTTCGACTACGGCATCGGCGATGTCCACCGATGCCATGTCCCCCAGGGCCGGGACCAGTACGTCCGCCAGGGCCTGGGCGGTACGGGTGACGTCGAGCGAACCACCGATCCGTACGGAGGCCGCGTGGCTCATCTCGGTTCGACGACGAGCTCTTCGCTGCTCAGTGACGTCCGTGAACATTACTGCGACCCCGGTCGGAACCCCGCGCCCGTCCTCCACCCTGAAGGCGGACACGGAGAGGGACCGTTCCCAGTCGGTCCCGTCCGGTGCGCGCATCCTCTGCTCTTCGGCGATCACCGGGGTGCCGGTCGCGAGCACCCCGCAGAGTAGTGCCTCTGCTTTCTCCACGTCTTCCGGGAAGAAGGCCTCCCTGAGCCGGCCGTCTTCGCCGAGGGGCCGGCCGCCGAGCATCCCTGAGGAGACGTTGGTGCGTACGACGTTCAGTTCCGTGTCGTGAATGGCGACCCCGATGTGGTCCTGCGCGAGCAGCGCGCGCAGGAACGACAGACCGTCTTCCCGCTCTGCGGCGGAGGAGACCGGCGTCACGAGCAGCAGGACCTCGGAGGAACCGTCCAGGCGCGCGGTGTCGACGGTGACCTCGACCGTCTGCCCGGAGCGGTGCCGTAGCGCGGACCGCCCGCGCGGCCCGCGGGCGGAGTCACTCGGCGGTTCCGTACGACTCCACTGCGTCGGGTCGACGAACAGCGTCGAAACCGGCTGCCCGCAGATTTCCTCCGCGCGCCGCCCGAGCAGTCGCACGGCGCCGCGAGACCACCTCCGCACGATTCCCGCGCCGTCGAGCAGGATGATTGCCAGGTCTTCACCGGGTGGCGGTTCACCGTCGCCCGGGTCGCTCAGGGCTGCCATGTGACGCCTTAAAGGTCATGAATTGCGTAGCATCCGCTCTTGTCCATTATGGGCACCAGCTGCTCTCCGGCGAGCCCATGCAGTCGCCTCCGGCAGTGACACGACCCAACGCCTCAGAGTCTTCGATCCAGCCTGAGGATCGTTCAACAGCGGCGCAACCGGACTGCCGCCGGACCCCGGAGGGAAGTTCACCTAAGCGCGGAGGGCCGGGTACGGACCGCGTCACCATGTAGACCATCCGAACGTTCGGTAGGACACAGGTGAGACTCGGCCTGAGGTTCCCCACCTAATGTGGAGACCGCGCCCGGCGGGGGGCATGGCATCCAAGCGCATCCACGACGCTGAGTTCCGCGAGGGGGCGCGGTACGAATCGGAGACCAGGAAGTCGATCCTGGTAGTGGCTGAGAACCTGGGAATCCATCCCGGGACGCTGGACAGCCGGGTGTCGCGGGTACGGCGCAACGGGTAGCCGTCGTCGAACCGGCCGGTGGCCGTCCGCGGGAGCTTGCGGCGGTTCACCGGAAGTCGGCAGAAGGTCGACATCGCACCTGCCCGATGACGCACGCCATGGTCATCCGCCGCCGACCAGTGCGAGTATCCGAGTCGTCACTCACACCAGACCCATGACCCGCGGCTTCACGATGTACGCAGCCCAGTGACGAACTGGCGGTCGGCCAGGTCGCTCAGGTCGTGCGTGAACGACAGCCGGGCGAGGGGTTGCGCGCGCTGTTCCGCACTGAGCCTTCCGCGCCTCACTCCGCGGTCGAGCGGGCCGGTGAGGCGACGGCGGCCGGCCTTGACCACATCGGGGGCGGCCTGAGCGGCGCGGACATCGACGACGGTGCGGTCGACGACCTCGGTGATGACGGAGCCCATGGGGCCGCAGCCGACGACGCCGAGACGCGGGCGACGGGATGCTCCAGCGTTGTTCTGTCTGCTGGTCAGACGTTGCGACGGTACTGGCCACCGACCTCGAAGAAGGCGTCGGTGATCTGCTGGAGGGAGCAGACCCGGGCCGCGTCCATGAGGACGGCGAAGACATTGCGACCGCTGACCGCCGCGTCCTTGAGGGCGGTCAGCGCGGCGTGGGCGGGCTCCTGGTGACGGGCCTGGAAGTCCTGGACGCGCTCCAGTTGGGACTGCTTCTCCTGCTCGGTGGCGCGGGCGAGTTCGATGACGCCGGGTTCGGCGGTGTCGGCGTGGGGGTTGCGGAAGGTGTTGACGCCGATGATCGGCAGGGTGCCGTCGTGCTTGCGCTGTTCGTAGAGCATCGACTCGTCCTGGATGCGGCCGCGCTGGTAGCCGGTCTCCATGGCGCCGAGGACTCCGCCGCGTTCACTGATCCGCTCGAACTCCTGGAGGACGGCCTCCTCCACCAGGTCGGTGAGTTCGTCGATGATGAACGACCCCTGCAGCGGGTTCTCGTTCATGGCCAGGCCCCACTCGCGGTTGATGATCAGCTGGATGGCGAGGGCGCGGCGGACGGAGTCCTCGGTGGGGGTGGTGACGGCCTCGTCGTAGGCGTTGGTGTGCAGGCTGTTGCAGTTGTCGTAGATGGCGATGAGCGCCTGGAGGGTGGTGCGGATGTCGTTGAAGTCCATCTCCTGGGCGTGCAGGGAGCGGCCGGAGGTCTGGACGTGGTACTTCAGCTTCTGGCTGCGCTCGTTGGCGCCGTACTTCTCCTTCATCGCGACGGCCCAGATGCGGCGGGCGACCCGGCCCAGGACCGCGTACTCGGGGTCCATGCCGTTGGAGAAGAAGAACGACAGATTGGGCGCGAAGTCGTCGATGCGCATACCGCGGGCGAGGTAGGCCTCGACGTAGGTGAAGCCGTTGGCCAGGGTGAAGGCGAGCTGGCTGATCGGGTTCGCGCCGGCCTCGGCGATGTGATAGCCGGAGATGGACACCGAGTAGAAGTTGCGGACCTGGTGGGCGATGAACCATTCCTGGATGTCGGCCATCATCCGCAGCGAGAACTCGGTGGAGAACAGGCAGGTGTTCTGCCCCTGGTCCTCCTTGAGGATGTCCGCCTGCACGGTCCCGCGCACGTTGGCCAGGGCGTGTGCGCGCAGTCCGGCCGCCTCCTCGTGCGACGGGTCGCGCCCCTCCGCCCGGCGGAAGCGGTCGATCTGCTGGTCGACGGCGGTGTTGAGGAAGAAGGCGAGGACGGTCGGCGCGGGCCCGTTGATGGTCATGGAGACCGAGGTGGTCGGGGCGATCAGGTCGAAGCCGTCGTAGAGCGCCTTCATATCCTCCAGAGTGGCCACCGAGACGCCGGAGGTGCCGACCTTGCCGTAGATGTCGGGGCGTTTGTCGGGGTCGCGGCCGTACAGGGTGACGGAGTCGAAGGCGGTGGACAGCCTCGTTGCGGGCTGGTCCTCGGAGAGCAGCTTGAAGCGGCGGTTGGTGCGGAACGGATCGCCCTCGCCGGCGAACATCCGGGCCGGGTCCTCGCCGTCGCGCTTGAAGGGGAACACCCCGGCGGTGAAGGGGAAGTGGCCGGGCAGGTTCTCCCGGCGCCAGAAGCCGACCAGTTCACCATGGTCGGTGAAGCGGGGGAGGGCTACGCGGGGGATCTTGTTCCCGGACAGGGACTCACGGGTGAGCTTGGTGCGGATCTCCTTGTCGCGGACCGTCACGATCTGCTCGTCGCCGGAGTAGGCGGCTACCACCGAGGGCCAGTTCTCGATGCGCTCGCCGATCTCGTACGGCAGCTGCCGGCGGGCGTCGGCGAGCAAGGAGCGTACGCTCTCGGCGTCGGCTCCCGCGTCGGCGAGTTCCGTCTCGACGGCCGCCAGCCGCTGCACCCGCCGTGCGGCTTCGGCGAACCGGCCGGTGTCGGCGTGGTAGGCGCGGACGGCGTCGGTGATCTCGGCGAGGTAGCGGACCCGCTCGGTCGGCACCACCTGGCGGATGCCGGAGGAGTGGCGTACGTCGACCGGGGCCAGCCGGCCCTCGGACAACGCCAGCCCCTTCTCGGCCAGGACCGTCTTGAGGTGCTGCTGGAGCGCGGTGACGCCGTCGTCGTTGAAGGTCGCCGCGGAGGTGCCGTACACCGGCATGTCCTCAGGCCGTTTGTCGAACGCCTCCCGGTTGCGGACCAGTTGGCGGCCGACGTCGCGCAGGGCGTCCTTGGCGCCGCGCCGCTCGAACTTGTTGATCGCCACCACGTCGGCGAAGTCGAGCATGTCGATCTTCTCCAACTGGGAGGCCGCGCCGAACTCCGGTGTCATCACATACAGCGAGGCGTCGACGAACGGCACGATCGCGGCGTCGCCCTGGCCGATACCCGGAGTCTCCACGATCACCAGGTCGAACCCGGCGGCCTTGACGACGTCGATCACGTCGGAGAGGTGCTCGGGCAGTTCGCGGCTGCCGCGGGTGGCCAGACTGCGGAAGAACACCCGGTTCCCGTCCAGGGAGTTCATCCGGATGCGGTCGCCGAGCAGCGCACCGCCTCCCCGGCGGCGGGTCGGGTCGACCGCGATCACCGCGATCCGCAGCTTGTCCTGCTGGTCGACACGGAAGCGGCGGACCAGTTCGTCGGTGAGCGACGACTTTCCCGAACCGCCGGTGCCGGTGATACCGAGCACCGGCACCACCCGTGCCGCGGCCACCGTGCGTACCTGCTCCAGGAGCGCGGTGGGCAGCTTGCCGAGTTCGGCACCGGTGATGGCGCGCGCGATCGCGAACCGGTCACCGGCGAGCAGAGCGGCCTGGTCGGTCGGCTTGCCTTCCCACAGGTCGAAGTCGCAGGCTCGGACGACCGAGTTGATCATCCCGGCGAGGCCCATCCGCTGTCCGTCCTCGGGGGAGAAGATGGTCACGCCGCTCTCGCGCAGGCGGTTGATCTCCTCGGGCACGATGACGCCGCCGCCACCCCCCACCACGCGGACGTGGTCCGCACCCTGCGCGCGCAGCGAGTCGACCAGGTACTCGAAGTACTCGACGTGTCCTCCCTGATAGGACGAGACGGCCACGCCGTGGACATCCTCCTCGATCACCGCGTCCAGGACCTCTCGCACCGAGCGGTTGTGTCCGAGGTGTATCACTTCGGCGCCCTGGGACTGGAAGATGCGCCGCATGATGTTGATCGACGCATCGTGCCCGTCGAACAGGGCGGATGCGGTGACCAGGCGGACGGGGTGCACGGGACGGTGCAGATCGCTCATGAGGCCTTCCCGGACGGATCAAAGGAATGTCGACTGGAGAAATACTAGGACGTCCTAGTAAATCGATGTGGAGGGCAACGGCGATGTGAGGGGCGACACGAGGGGAGTGTGATGTGGCCCACGGTGGGGGAGTGCGGCCTCTGCGTTAGGAGGTGTACGAGCGGTCCGGCGCCACCTTGTGGTGCTTACGGGCGGGAATCGTCATACAGGATGCCGAGCTCTCCGCGCCCGCACCCGGCAGAGCGGCCGCAGGGAACTGCTCGACCACCTGAGCGGAGAGGAGGCGCTCGGCACATCTGGCCCGTGCTCTGCACCGCGGAGCGTGCGGTTGCCAACCGGCTGACGCGGCTGCTGACCTGGATCGGGGTGCCATGTTCCGCGCCCGCGGGGGTCACCGGCCGTGGACGCTTCCGGAGTCGAGGATGCCTTCGACGCGGCGTTCGCCGCCCGGTCGGCGGAGGTACCGTCGCCGGTGCCGGCGGCACACTACGCGGCGGTGACCGCGGCCCGGACCACCAGGCACGGTGCCGTCGGGGCGATCTCCGACTGCCCGGCCGTACGGGAGCCCTGCTCAGCGGCCCGGCGGCAGGGCCGCACCCGAGCGCAGGTGCTGTTTCAGCCACCGCTCGGTGGTGCTCACGTGCTGTAGGGCGGCGGCCTGGCTCAGCCACACGTCCCGGTTGGACAGCGCGGTGAAGATCGCTTCGTGCTCGGCGAGGGTGCGGGCCGCGGAACGGTCGTCGACCCGGCCGCGCCAGATGCGGGCCCGCAGGGTACGGCCGGAGATGCCCTCCAGAAGGGTGAGGAGGGTCTCGTTGCCGGTGGCGGCGATGACGGCGCGGTGGAAGGCGGCGTCGCGGGCGTTGAGCCGCTCCACGTCGTCGCGGGCTTCGCGCATGGCGTCCAGGTGTGTCTTGACCTCGGCGAGCTGTTCGTCGGAGATGCGGGTGGCGGCGAGCGCGGTGGCGGCCGGTTCGAGGAGCCGCCGTACCTCCATGAGGTCCTGCAGGGCGGCCGAGTCGCCCTGCAGCAGTTCCACCGCTCCGCCCAGCCCCTCCAGGAGCAGGCTCGGCTGGAGGCTGGTCACGTAGGTGCCGTCGCCTCGGCGGACCTCCAGGACGCGTGCCACGGACAGCGCCTTGACCGCTTCGCGGGCGAGGTTGCGGGACAGGCCGAGCTGGGCGGCCAGGTCCGGTTCCGGCGGGAGCTTCGAGCCGGGAGGCAGCACGCCCGTGCGGATCAGCTCACGGATCTGCTCGATGGCTTTGTCCGTCAGAGACAACGCGAACTCCTCCCCTGCCCGCTCTCCGCGGGCACGTCCGACCTGATCAGTCCTTGGACACGGAGCTCATCCCAGAGGCCTTCGGGGATGTGCTCTCGGTGGATTTCCACGTTTCGCGCGACCTGTTCCGTATTTCGCATACCGACGGTGACATTGATGATACTGGGGTGGGTGCGAGGGAAAGCGATCGCTGCGGCGGGCAGGGTCGTCCCGTGCGCCGCGCAGACCTCGGCGATCGCCCGGGCGCGGGCGACCA
This sequence comes from Streptomyces fuscichromogenes, assembly GCF_014645815.1. Taxonomy (GTDB): domain Bacteria; phylum Actinomycetota; class Actinomycetes; order Streptomycetales; family Streptomycetaceae; genus Streptomyces; species Streptomyces fuscichromogenes. Next base: position 200,462 of record NZ_BMML01000011.1, read on the forward strand.
GAGCCGGCGGGGCGTCCTGGTAGTCGTACCTCATTCCCTCGGCGGGCCGGTCCCGGGAGAGCAGTCCCGAATTGAACACGCCCACCGCTACCACGCTCTTTCCGAGCTCCCGGGCGGCCGGCAGGACGTCGTCCAGGGCGGACTGGTCCAGCAGCGTGTAGCGTCCGGCCAGCATCACCACGTCGGCAGTGGTCTGGCGCAGGAATCGGGCGAGCATCGCCGACTGGTTCATGCCCGCGCCGATCGCACCGATCACGCCCTGGTCGCGCAGTTCGGCCAGGGCGGGCATGGCCTCCTCGGCGGCCTGCCGCCAGTGGTCGTCGGGGTCGTGCAGATAGACGATATCCAGGCGGTCGAGGCCGGTGCGCTCCAGCGACGCCTCGATCGAGCGGAGTACTCCGTCCCGGCTGAAGTCCCACTGCCGGCGCAGATCGTCGCGCACCACGAAGCCCTCGGTGTCGACGCCCCGCGGCTGCTCGTTGGGCACGAGCAGGCGGCCCACTTTGGAGGACACAACATACGCGTCGCGCGGTCGGCCCCGTAGCGTCGCGCCCAGGCGCCGCTCGGACAGGCCGAGCCCGTAGTGCGGCGCGGTGTCGAAGTACCGGATGCCTTCCTGCCAGGCCGTCTCGATCGCGGTCGCCGCGTCCTCGGCGGGGGTGACCCGGTACAGGTTGCCGATGACGGAGGCGCCGAAGCCCAGCCCGGTCAGTTCGACCGAGGTGTCGGCGATCCGCCTGCGTCGGATGGTCGGAGGTGTCAACTGTGCTCCCGTGCGGTGCGCGTGGTGCGGTCGGTCATCGTCTGACGGCGGCGGAACCGCCGGACATCAGGGCCTCCACCTCGGCGAGCGAGGCCATGGAGACGTCACCGGGGGTGGTCATGGTGAGGGCCCCGTGGGCGGTGCCGTAGGCCAGGGCCCGTTCCAGCCGGGCGGCGGTCAGCGCGCCCGGCCAGGTGTCCGCCCCGGTCAGCAGGCCGTGGATCAGACCGGCGGCGAAACCGTCGCCGGAGCCGACGCGGTCGAGGACGTGCAGACCGGGCATCCGGGGGCCGCCGACGAAGCCGGTCTCGGCGGACCAGGCGGCCGAGGACCAGTCGTTGACGCCCGCGGAGGGAACCTCACGCAGAGTCGTCGCCAGCACTCTGGCCCTCGGAAGCCGCTCCGCCACGGCGGTCAACGCGTCCGGTACCTCGTCGGCCGGTATCCGTAGCTCACCCGGGCGCGGCCCGGCCAGCCCCAGTGCCCCCACCACGACGTCGGCGTGCCGGGCGAGCCGTAGATCGATCTCGCGGGCCTGGTCCGCACCGCCCCGGCCGGACCACAGGCTCGGGCGGTAGTTCGGATCGTACGAGACGGTGACGCCGTGCCGGCGGGCCGCGGCCATGGCCTCGTCCGCGACATCCACGGTGGTGTCCGACAGGCCGGCGAAGACACCGCCGGTGTGGAACCAGCGCACCCCGCCCGCGAAGACCGCGTCCCAGTCGACGTCCCCCTTGCACAGTCGGGAGACGGCGGTGTGCGCGCGGTCGCTGACGCCGAGCGCGCCACGGATGCCGTAGCCGCGCTCGACGAAGTTGAGGCCGTTGCGGGCAGCTCGGCCGACGCCGTCGTCCGGTACCCAGCGGATGAGCGAGGTGTCCACGCCACCCTGCAGGATCAGGTCCTCGACCAGGCGCCCCACGGCGTTGTCCGCGAGGGCGGTCACGACGGCCGTGCGCAGTCCGAAGCAGCGGCGCAGCCCTCGTACGACGTTGTACTCGCCGCCGCCCTCCCACACCTGGAAAGAGCGGGTGGTGCGGATCCGTCCCTCGCCCGGGTCGAGGCGGAGCATCACCTCGCCGAGGGCCACCACGTCGGTCACCTCGTGCTCCTCTCCACGGCCTCCGCGGTCAGCCGCCGGATCCCCTCGAAGTCGCCGCGCCCCAGATGGGACGCGGTAGCCATCCAACTGCCCCCGACGGCGAGGACGGTGGGCTCGGCGAGGTACTCCGTCAGACGCGGCGCGCTGACCCCGCCGGTCGGCACGAAGCGCACGCCCGGGAAGGGCGCCGCGAGCGCCCGAAGGGTTCGGATGCCGCCCAGGGGCTCGGCGGGGAAGAGCTTCACGGTGTCGAGGCCAGCCCGCAGGGCCCGCATCAGTTCGGTGGCGGTGGCGATGCCGGGTACGACGGGAACTCCCAGTTCCCGGCATTTCGCGACGACCTGCTCGTCGAAGCCGGGGGAGACGACGAAGCGGGCCCCGGCCGCCACGGCCCGCTCCGCCTGCTCGGCGCTGAGCACCGTGCCGGCGCCGACGGCGAGTCCGCTGTGGGCCGCCATCGCTGTGACCACCTGCTCGGCGCCCGGGGTGCGGAAGGTGACCTCGGCGCACCGGGCGCCGCCGGTCGCGAGCGCGTCGGCCAGCGGGGCGGCGGTGGCGAGGTCCGGTACGGTCAGCACCGGCACCAGGCGGGTGCCGGCCAGGACCTGGGCGAGACCGGTGGCGCTCATCGGCCCAGCCATCCGCCGTCGACGGGCAGGACGGTGCCGTGGACGTAGGCGGCCGCGTCCGAGGCGAGGAACACGGTGGCGCCGGCGAGGTCGTCGGCCTGGCCCCAGCGCCCGGCGGGAATGCGGTCGAGGATCGCCCGGCTGCGGGCCGGATCGTCCTGCAGGGCCTGGGTGTTGTCGGTGGCGATGTAGCCGGGGGCGAGGGCGTTGACGTTGACGCCGTGCGGCGCCCACTCGTTGGCGAGCGCCTTGGTCAGACCGGCGATGCCGTGCTTGGCGGCGGTGTAGCCGGGGACGTTGATGCCGCCCTGGAAGCTGAGCAGCGACGCCGTGAAGATGACCTTCCCCTGTCCCCTGGCCACCATCGCGGCGCCCACCGCCCGCGTCAGGACGAACTGCGCGGTGAGATTGACCTGCAGCACCGACTCCCAGTCGGTGTCGGGGTGTTCGGCGGCTGGTGCGCGGCGGATCGTGCCGGCGTTGTTGACCAGGATGTCCACCGGCCGTTCGCGCGTCGCGAGGTTCTCGCCCAGCTCCCGTACGGCGCCGGGGTCGGCGAAGTCGGCGCGGATCGCCTCGAAGGCCCGGCCCGCCGCGACGACGTCCTTCTCGACCTCGCTGCCCGGCTCCTCCAGCGCCGCGCTCACGCCGATGACGTCCGCCCCGGCCCCGGCGAGCGCCCGGGCCATGGCCCTGCCGATACCGCGCCGGGCACCCGTGACGACGGCGAGCCGTCCGGTCAGGTCGAAGGCGGTCATACGGCGGCTCCCTGGGCGTCGTCGGTGCAGTCCACGAGGATCTTCATCACGTCACCGCCGCCCTCCAGCGCCTCGAAGGCGGCGGGCGCCTCGGTCAGCGGCACCACCTTGCTGATGAGCCGCTCGGCCGGAACGGTGCCGTCGGCGACCAGCGCCACCGCCTTCTCGAAGTCGGAGCGGTCGTACAACCGGGCCCCCACCAGGGTGAGTTCGCGCCAGAAGAACCGGTGCAGGTTCACCTCGCGGGGCCGGGGGTGGATGGCCACGAGGCACAGCCGGCCGCGCACGCCCAGCACCTCGATCGCGGTGTTCACCCCGCCCGCTGCGCCGGACACCTCGAACGCCACGTCCGCGCCCGCGTCGCGGGTCCACTCCCGGACCAGTTCGGCCACGTCGTCGACGGCCGGATCCCAGGTGGCCAGCCCCAACTCCTCGGCCAGTGCCCGCCGGTGGGCACTGAGCTCCGCGACGCGCACGTCCGCACCGGCGGCGCGGGCGACCAGGGCGATCAGGATGCCGACGGGGCCGCCCCCGACCACCACGACCCGCTCGCCCTCGCGGACCCCGGCCCGGCCCACGTCGTGCACGGCGACGGCGGTGGGCTCGACGAGGGCGGCGCGGTCCAGCGGGAGGGAGTCGGGCAGCCGGATCAGGGTGGTGGCGGGCACGGTCCAGCGCTGCTGCATGGCGCCCGGGGAGTCGATGCCGATGAAGTCCAGGTGCTGGCAGATGTGCCGGTGGCCGGCGGTGCAGGCCGGGCACACGTCGTCCCAGCGCAGCGGCATCACGGTGACCGCGTCCCCGGGCGCCCAGCCCGTCACGTCCGGACCGACGCGGACGATCCGCCCGGACATCTCGTGCCCGATCACGGCGGGTGCGGCGACCCGGGCGTCCATGTCGCCGTGGAAGATGTGCAGGTCGGTGCCGCAGATCCCCACGTAGGCGGGGGCCAGCTCCACCTCGCCGGGACCGGGGGGAGGGTTGTCGGTGGTGGCGGTGTCCAGGGAGCGCGCGGCGATGTAGCGCACGGCGAGTGTCATGTCAGGGTCCCTTCAGCGCGGACGCCGATGGTGAGCAGCAGGTTGGCGTAGGTGCGGGTGTCGGCGGTGACGATCGCCAGCGCCAGGTCGGGGGAGCGGGCGGCGTCGTAGAACTCGAAGCGGCCGAGCGTGTCGACCGGAACGGGTGCCAGCCGGGCGCGGTACTCGGCGATGGCCGGCGGTTCGGGTTCGCCCTCGGGCGGCACCATCACGTGGGCGGACTCGACGGGCACGGCCCGCAGCAGTACGTCGAGCACGGTGGTGACGTCGAGCAGGCCGGGGGCGAGGTTGAGGTGCACGGTTCTGGCGCGCTCGCCGGTGGCGGTGCTCGCGGGGTAGTGGCCGTCGGCGAGCAGGACGCGGGCACCGTGGCCGGCGCCGGCCAGGGATTCGAGGATGCAGGGGTGCAGCAGTTCGGTCAGGAGCACGGCGTGCCCTCCTTCGGCTGGGAGGAGTCGAGGCGGTAGAAGCCGGTGGCGGTGCCGGCGAGGACCGCCGAGGTCTCGGCCGGGGAGCAGCCGGCCAGGAGTTCCTCGACGGTGGCGGCCCAGTGGTTCCAGCCGCCGGCGAGGACGCAGACCGGCCAGTCCGAGCCAAACATCAGCCGGTCGGCTCCGAACGCGGCCAGCAGGATGTCCCACACGGGGCGGATGTCGTCGGTCGTCCATGTGCGGTGGTCGGCCTCGGTGACCAGGCCCGACACCTTGCAGCGCACCTGCGGGTGGGCGGCCAGCCGACGCACGTCCCTCTCCCAGTCGGCGAGTTCGCCTTTCGCGATGGGTGGCTTGCCCGAGTGGTCGAGGACGAGCGGCAGTTCGGGGACGCGTTCGGCGAGCCCGACGGCCTGGTTGAACTGGTGGTCGCGGATCAGGACGTCGTACCCGAGCCCGCGCTCCGCCACCGCCCGCAACCCCCGCTCCACGGACGGCCGTTGCAGCCACCCGGGGTCCGGCTCGCCCTGCACCAGGTGCCGTACGGCCCGCAGCCACCCGCCCCCCGGCCCGGCGCGCAGCTCGTCGAGTACGTTGCCGATCGCCGGAGAGGTGAGGTCCGCCCAGCCGACGACGGCGCCGACGAGCGGGTCCGTGTCGGCCAGCGCGAGGAACTCCCGTGTCTCGTCGAGCGAGGTCACGCACTGGACGAGGACGGTGCCCGCCAGCCGCCGTCCGGCGACGGCCCGGGTCGCGGAGGCGCGCAGGTCGTCGAGGGCGAAGGTGCGGCGGATCGGCTCGTGGCCGGGCTCGTGCAGCCACGGCTGGGGGCGGTGGTCGAGGTTCCACACATGGTGGTGGGCGTCGACCAGGGGCAGTGGGTCAGACACGGGCCGACCAGACCGGACCGTCGGGGTAGGTGTACTCCTTCAGCGACTCCGGGTGCATCTGCGCGCTCAGGCCGGGCAGGGTGGGCGCGAGGTAGTGGCCGTCGATGATGCGCACCGGGTCGACGAAGTGTTCGTGCAGGTGGTCGACGTACTCGATGACCCGGTCCTCGGTCGTCCCGGACACGGCGACGTAGTCGAACATCGACAGGTGCTGGACCATCTCGCACAGCCCGACACCGCCGGCGTGCGGGCAGACCGGCACTCCGAACTTGGCGGCGAGCAGCAGGATGGCGATGTTCTCGTTGACGCCGCCGACCCGGGCGGAGTCGATCTGGACGATGTCCACCGCCTCGGCCTGGAGGAGCTGCTTGAAGACGACCCGGTTGGCGATGTGCTCGCCGGTGGCGACCTTGATGGGGGAGACGGCCTTGCGGACGGCGGCGTGGCCGAGGATGTCGTCCGGGGAGGTGGGCTCCTCGATCCAGTACGGCTGGTAGGGGGCCAGCGCGCCCATCCAGTCGATGGCGGGCTGGATGTCCCATCTCTGGTTGGCGTCCACGGCGATCCGGATGTCGGGGCCGACGGTCTCGCGGGCGGTGCGCATACGGCGGACGTCGTCCGCCAGGTCCGCGCCGACCTTGAGCTTGATCTGGGTGAAGCCGTCGGCGACGGCTTCGCGGGCCAGGCGGGCGAGCTTCTCGTCGGAGTAGCCGAGCCAGCCGGGCGTGGTGGTGTAGGCGGGATAGCCCTGGTCCAGCAGCTGGCCGATGCGGTGCTCGCGGCCCGGCTCGGCGCGGCGCAGGATCTCCAGTGCCTCCTCGGGGGTGAGGGCGTCGCTGAGCCAGCGGAAGTCGACCTGGGCGACCAGTTCCTCGGGAGTCATCTCCGCGAGGAAGCGCCAGACGGGTCTGCCGGCGCGCTTGGCCGCGAGGTCCCAGGCGGCGTTGACGACGGCTCCGGTGGCCATGTGGATGGCGCCCTTCTCCGGTCCGAGCCAGCGCAGTTGGGGGTCGTGGACCAGGGACCGGGCGAAGCCGCCGAGGTCGTCGCAGACCTCGGCGACGGACCGGCCGACCACGTGCGGGGCGAGCGTCGCGATGGCGGCGGCCTGGGCGTCGTTGCCGCGTCCGGTGGTGAAGGCGAGCGCGTGTCCCTCCAGGCCGTCGCCGGCGTCGGTGCGCAGGACGACGTAGGCGGCCGAGTAGTCGGGTTCGGGGTTCATCGCGTCCGACCCGTCCAGGTGCTCGGAGGTCGGGAACCGCACGTCCAGAACGTCCAGGCTGGTGATACGGGCGGTGGCTGCGGACAGGCCAGATGACATGGCGACAACTCCTTGAGGACAGGGGAGATTCCGGCCCCTGAGACGAGAGACGGGGAGCGTGGGAGGAGCTCGGGCGGCTTCGGGCCGCCCGGATCACTCCTGGACCTTGCCGCCCGTGATGCGCGAGATGGTCAGCGCGACCAGGATGATCAGCCCGTTGAGGGCGCCGATCCACTGGGCGGGGACGCCGCCCAGCGTGAGCACGTTCTGGATCATGTACAGCAGCAGGATGCCGCTGAATGCCCCGAACATCGTGCCCTTGCCGCCGTTCAGGCTGATCCCGCCGATGACCGCGGCGGCCATGACGGTGAAGATGTAGCCGTTGCCCTGCGCGGAAGCGACCGAGGCGAGGCGACCGGAGAGCAGCAGTCCGGCGAGGGCGGCGAGCACGCTGCCGGTGACGATGACGGTCCACAGCACCCGGTCGGTGCGGATGCCGGCGGCCTTCGCCGCGTCGACGTTGCCGCCGATGGCGTACAGCGAGCGGCCGAAGCCGGTCCAGCCGAGGACCACGATGGCGACCGCGAACAGGGCCAGGCAGATCCAGATGGAGGCCGGCATCCCGAACCATTCGGCGGTGCCCAGGTAGAGCATCGACTGCGGCAGCTGGAAGAAGGTCTGGCCGCCGGAGATCCCCGTCAGCACACCGCGCAGCACGATCAGCATGCCGAGGGTGACGATGAAGCCGTTGAGCCCGAACCGGATGATCAGCAAGGAGTTGATCACACCGACCAGGGCGCCGACGGCGAGCGTGACGGGAATCGACCAGGCGCCGGGCAACAGCCCGAGCCCGTGCCCGGCGCCGGTCGGCACCACCAGCCAGGCGGCGACGCCGGGTGCCAGGCCCATGGTGGACTCCAGGGAGAGGTCCATCTTCTTGACGATCAGGATCATCGTCTGGGCGAGGACCAGCAGGGCCATCTCGGACATGGTCTGCAGGACGTTGATGAGGTTGTCGGTCTGCAGGAAGACCGGGTTGACGATCTGGCCGACGACCGCGATGACGATGATCGCCGGCACCAGGGCGAGGTCGCGCAGCCGGGCCAGCGGTATCCGGCCGCCGAGCAGCGCCGTGCGCCTGACCTGCGGCTCGGCGGTGTCGGGGGCGGCGCTGCCCGCGAGGACGGTTTCAGGCATGGAGGTCCACTCCTTCCATCGCGGCGACGAGGTCGTGGTCGTGCCAGCCGCGGGCGATCTCTGTCGTCACCCGGCCCTGGAACATCACCAGGACCCGGTCGCACATGCGCAGGTCGTCGAGTTCGTCGGAGGCGATGAGCACTCCGGTCCCGGTCGCCGCGGTCTCCTCGACCTTGCCGAGGAGGAACTCCTTGGAGCGCACGTCCACGCCCGCGGTCGGGTTGATGAGGACCAGCAGCCGGGGGTCGTCGGCGAGGGCGCGGGCCATCACGACCTTCTGCTGGTTGCCGCCGGAGAGGGCGGAGACGGGCAGTTCGGGCCCGGGCGTCTTGATCGCCAGTTTCTCGATCATGCCCGCGGCGAGCCGGTCCCGACGGGCCCGGCTCAGGAATCCGTTCCCACCGAGCAGATGAGGCACGGACAGGGTGGCGTTGTCCGCGATCGACATGTCGGGCACGTAACCCTGGTGGTGCCGGTCCTGCGGGACGAACCCGGCGCCGGCCGCCAGCGCGGCGGGCACACTTCCCGGCCGGGGCCGCTTCCCGGCGATCTCCACCTCTCCGCCGTCCGCGGCCCGCAGTCCCACCACGGTCTCGGCGACCTCGGTGCGGCCGCTGCCGGCGGCCCCCGCGAGACCGACGATCTCACCTGCGCCGATTTGGAAGGTGACGTCGTCGTAGGCGTCCGCGCCCAGCCCCCGGACGCTCAGGGCGGCCGTGACTCCGGTGTCCAGGGTGCTCGCCCGCTCCTCCAGCCGGTCGGCGGCGGCCTCGCCGGTCATCGCCGCGACCAGCTCGGTACGGGGGAGTTCCGCGACCGGCGCCGTCAGGATGTGCCGGGCGTCCCGGAACACCGTCACCATGTCGCAGATCTCGTAGATCTCCTGGAGGTGGTGGCTGATGAACAGGAAGGTGACGCCCTGGCGTTGCAGGTCGCGGATCCGGTCGAAGAGACGGTTGATCGCGGGTCCGTCGAGCTGGGCGGTGGGCTCGTCGAGGACGATGAACCGCGCGCCGAAGGACAGCGCGCGGGCGATCTCGACGAACTGCCGCTGTTCGACGCTCAGTTCGGCGGCGGGGGTCTGCGGGTCGACGTCCACCGACCAGGTCGACAGCAGGTCCTGTGCGCCGCGGCGCACGCTCTGCCAGCTGATCAGTCTGTTCCGGCCGTGCTGCTGCCGGTTCAGGAAGAGGTTCTCGGCGACGGTCAGGGTGGGGATGATCGTCGACTTCTGGTAGACGCAGGCCACGTTGCGGCGCCAGGCGTCGCGGTCCGTGAGCCGTGGGGCCGGGTCGCCGCCGAAGGTGACCGTTCCCTCGTCCGGGGCCTGAAGCCCGGTCAGGACCGACACCAGGGTGGACTTGCCGGCGCCGTTGCGGCCGACGAGCGCGTGGGTCTCGCCGGGCCTGATGGTGATCCGGGCGCCGTTGAGGGCCACCGTCGGACCGAATCGTTTGACTATGCCCGTCGCCTCGACGACGGGCGGGTCCGCCGGGACCCGTCCGTCGTCCGCCGGGGCGGGCGCGGGGCTGGCTGCTCGCTCCCCGTCACTCATCTCAACCGCCTTGTGCTCGATAGCCGTCGGGGTTCTGACCGGGCGCTCAGAGGTTGTTGCCCCACAGGGACGTGTCGTCGCTCTTGACGCTGGCCACGCCGCCGTAGGTGCCGCCGTCGGCGGTGACCAGCGGGGCGGAGAGCTGGTCCTCCAGCAGACCGGCGCGGACCTGGATGATCGTGCTGTCGTGGTCGGTCTTGCCGGGCTTGAACGTCTTCCCGTCGATCGCGGCCTTCAGGTAGTACAGGGCGTACTTGGCGTACAGGTCGGCCGGCTGGGACACGGTGGCGTCGATCTGCCCGGCGGCGATGTCCTTGAGCTCCTCCGGAATGCCGTCGTTGGAGACCACGAAGACGTGCTTCTTGTTCTTCGGATCCACCAGCAGCCCCTTCTGCTTGAGCACCTGGAGCGTGCCGGCCAGGGCGAAACTGGACTCCATGTAGACGCCCTTGATGTCCGGGTGGGCGGTCAGGTCCGTCTGGAGCTTCTGCGCGGCCGTCGCGCCGTCCCAGTTGGTGGCCTCACCGAAGACCGTGACGCCGGGGTAGTCCTTCTTCATGCAGTCGTTGAACGCCTCCGTGCGGTCACGGCCGTTGATGGAGTCCAGACCGCCCTCCAGCATCACGACCTTGCCCTTGCCGCCGAGCTTGGTGCCCAGGTACTGGCAGGCCTTCTCGCCGTAGGCGCGGTTGTCCGCGCGGACCACCATGAAGACCTTGCCGGTGTCGGGGCGGGTGTCGACGGTGACGACCGGGATCTTCTTCGCCTCCAGCTGCGCCAGGGTCGGCGCGATGGCGGCGGTGTCCTGCGGGGCCATCGCTATGCCCTTGACGCCCTGGCTGATGAACGTCTGGACGTTGGCGGTCAGCTTGGCGACGTCGTTCTGCGAGTTCGTCGTCTTCAGGGAGAGGCCCAGCTGCTTGGCGTACTCCGGCGTGTACTTGATGTACGAGTTCCAGAAGTCGGTGTCGGACCGCGGGTAGTCGACGCCGACCAGCGGCTTGTCGCTCGACGACGCCGAGGTGCCGGATCCGCTGCCGCACGCGCTGAGCAGCGTCAGCGCGGACAGGGCGGCGGCGGTGGAGCAGAGGGCGGTTCTGAGTCTCATCGGTACTTCCTCGCGCTGGTCCCGGAGCGGGAGATGTTTCACCGGTGCGACAGCTGCGTGTCGCCTTTGGATTGATGGGATGTATATATAGGCCGCTCTCGGGGTCCTTGTCCAGCCCTTGCGGACATCTCCGAAAAATCGCAGATCAATCGCGACCGTCAGGGGAGGTCCTGGCGCTCTCGGGGGCAAATACATCCCATTAATCGTTGCCGGTCCGTGATCTGTGAAGACCGTGCGGCGTCAGCAGACATGCGATGTCTGGAGGTCTCCAAGTCCAACGAAACCCTAGAAAAGCCGCGAAGTTCCCGCTCTCGTTACGCTTTTCATCCCTGCACGGGCGTTGACATCCGGTGGACACATGGCCGACCTTCGTCCGTGACAACCGGCGTTCCGGACCTCAGGATCCGAGCCGGCCACTCCTCCCCGCCCTCCTCAGTCCGGCTCTCTTCCGCACCAGGGATGTCCCATGCCGAATTCGATCAACAGACGCCAGTTCCTGGCGAGTGCCACCTTCGTCGCCGCGACCGCCGTCGCCGGAGGCCTGTTCGGTGCCGGCGCCGCGCAGGCCGCGCCCAGCACCTACACGCCCGACTGGACCTCGGTGGACCAGCACCCGCCCGCCCCCGAGTGGTTCCAGGACGCCAAGTTCGGCATCTACTTCCACTGGGGCGTCTTCAGCGTCCCCGCGTACGACAGCGAGTGGTATCCGCGCAACATGTACGCGAGCGGCAGCAACGCCAACAAGCACCACATCGCCACCTACGGCCAGCCCTCGGCGTGGCCGTTCCACAACTTCATCAACGGAGCGCAGGACCTGGCGGGCAACACGGTCCAGTTCGCCCCGAAGCTGAAGTCGGCCGGCGGCGACTTCGACCCGGACGAGTGGGCCCAGCTCTTCGCCGACGCGGGCGCGAGGTACGCGGGACCGGTCGCCGAGCACCACGACGGCTTCTCGATGTGGGACAGCCAGGTCAACGAGTGGAACTCGGTCGCCAAGGGCCCCAAGCTCAACCTGCTGCAGCTGTTCACCACGGCCATCCGCGCCAAGGGCCTCAAGCTGCTGGTGGCCATGCACCACGCGTACAACTTCAACGGCTACTACGAGTACGCGCCGGCCCAGACCGACAGCAGCCTCAAGAAGCTCTACGGCCAGCTGACCACGGCGCAGGAGAATCAGCTCTGGTACGACAAGCTCAAGGAGGTCATCGACCTGGCCCAGCCGGACATCCTCTGGCAGGACTTCAAGCTGGACGCCGTCGACGAGACCCAGCGGCTGAACTTCCTGTCGTACTACTACAACCAGGCCAACAGCTGGGGCAAGGAGGTCGTCGCCACCTTCAAGGACGGCCTCGACGCCAAGGGCGAGGTCTTCGACTTCGAGCGGGGCGGCCCGGCCGACCTCACCGCCCCGTACTGGCTGACCGACGACAGCATCTCCAGCTCCAGTTGGTGCTACACCCAGGGCATCGGCTACTACACCACCCAGCAGATGCTGCACTCGTTCCTCGACCGGGTCAGCAAGAACGGGAACCTGCTGCTGAACATCGCGCCGATGGCCGACGGCACGATCCCGCAGGCACAGAAGGACATCCTGCTCAGCCTCGGCGACTACCTGCAGCGCTTCGGGGAGTCGGTGTACTCGACCCGGGCGTGGACGGCGTACGGCGAGGGCCCGACCAAGATGGGCGGCGGCGCGTTCACCGCCCCGCAGGCCGGCACCGCGCAGGACATCCGGTTCACCCGCAACAAGGCGAACAACGTCCTGTATGCCACCGTCCTCGGCTGGCCCGGCAGTTCACTGACGGTCAAGACGCTCAGCTCGGACCGGATCGACGTCTCCTCGCTCACCTCGGTGAAGCTGCTCGACTCGACCGCCGGCAACTACATCAGCCTGGCCACGCCGACGCAGAACTCCACCGGCCTGACGGTGACACTGCCGTCCTCGGCGCCCTTCACCGCCGGCGCCTATGTCCTGAAGCTCACCTTCTCCGGAACCGTCCCCGGCCTGCGCCCGCTGGGCGGCGCCGTCGGCTACCAGGACGTCAGCTACGCGGGCACCGCCGCCGTGCTCCCTGTCGGCGAGTACGCCGCGAGCGACCTGACCGCGGCCGGACTGGGCCCCCTGACGCTGTCCTCGCTTCGACTCGCCCTTGGCTACCAGGTCATCGGCTATTCCGGTGACTCCTTCACCGGCACCTCCTGGACCTTCACCGCGGACAACCCCGACCTGCGGGTCACCGGCAACAACGACAAGGTCACCTCGCTGAAGGTCCAGTTCAACCCGGCCACGTACCTGCGCGTCACCAATGTCACCGACGGTCTCGCCCTGGACAGCGGCGGCAACGTCGCCGCCGGCTCCAACCTCAAGCAGTGGAGCTGGGACGGCAGCACCAACCTCCAGTGGCAGGCGGTCGCCGTCGGGAACGGCTACCACAAACTGGTCAACCGGACCAACGGCATGGTCGCCGACGGCTGGGGCGCCACCGCCAACGGCTCCGCCGCCCGGCAGGCGGCCTGGAACGGCGGCACCAACCAGCAGTGGATGATCACCCATCGCGGTGACGGCCGCTACTCGATCGCCAACCGCACCACCGGCCTGGTCCTCGACGGCGGCGGCAGCGTCGCCTCCGGCTCCGTCACCAAGCAGTGGACGTACGACACCAGCACCAACCTGCTGTGGACCTTCACCGCCCTGTGACCCACGGCGGGACAACGATGCGTCGCCGAGTGGTGTGACAGCACGGGCGCGGCGACCGGTATGAGGGACCTCGGGGGCGGCCATCGCAACTCCTCGAGTAGAGAGGATCATTCAACGAGAGGGCACGCGATGACTGGTCCCACTCCTGTCTCACCAGATCCCATAAGAGCTCACCATGGATGAGGGCGGCGTCTGCCCCCGTCCATGGTGTACGGCACTTCCACCTGCGTCCTGTCTTCGCGCGCGAGAGTGCTACTTCATGGTGGCCTGTCACTGGTCAGGACTGACGACTCGCCGACTCTCCGGCCACGCGGCCGTCGCGTCGTTCGTCGGCGGTTCGGTCGTCGGGAACCGTGCTGATCCACGACGGATCCCTCCTGCGAGATATCGGGCCGTCGAAGAGCTGAAGGCACTTTCCTGAGCGTTCGGAAGGCGGACGTCGGATTGTCTTACGAGGCTTCTCCCGCATGAGGAGGCCGGGCGCTACTTCCCGGAGAAGTCCGGGCGGCGTTTCTCGCGGAAGGCGGTGAGGCCTTCGGCGAAGTCGGCGGTTCTGAACAGTCGTGACTGGCCCTCGCGTTCAATGACGAGGGCGGTCTCCAGCTGTCCCAGGGAGTAGGCGCCGAGGGCTCGTTTCGTCTCGGCGAACGCTGCCGTCGGTCCCTCGGCGAGCTGCGCAACCAGCCGCCTCACCTCGGTCTCGAAGACATCGTCGGGTACGACGTGGCTGATCAGCCCCCACTCCGCGGCGAGAGGCGCGGGGACACGTTCGGCGAGCATGGCCATACGGCTGGCGCGGGCCCGGCCGATCGCCGCCGGCACCAGCGCGCTCGCGCCGCCGTCCGGCATGAGCCCGACGTGGGCGAAAGCCAACAGGAAGTAGGCGGACTCGCGGGCGACGACAAGGTCGGCGGCCAGCGCCAGCGAGCAGCCGACGCCGACCGCGGGGCCGTTGACCGCTGCCAGAACGGGCTTCGGAATCTGCCGAACGGCCAGGGTCAGGCGGCCGGCCGCGTCGATCGTGCCGGTGCCGGGCCCGTCACCGGCGAGGTCGGCACCGGCGCTGAACGCGCGCCCCGCGCCGAGGAGCACCACGACACGGATGCTCTCGTCCTTGCCGGCCTCCTCGATCGCCTCGGCGGTGAGGGTCAGCGTCTCCGTGGTGAGCGAGTTCAAGCGGTCGGGCCGGTTCCATATGACCCGCAATACGGATCCATCGCGCTGGAAGAGGGTGGGGTCAGTCATGAAATGGCCTGTCCTTCGTTCTGAGCTGGGGCAGTTTCCTGTGACGAGAACGTCGGGGCCGCCATGGGGATGCGGCATCGTGGACACGCACTCGCAGCGCTCTGCGAGTGGGGCGGCGCATGCACGGATGTGGCACAGCCCCCGTGCGGCGGGCGGCGGCCGTGTCCGGCGGTGCCAGGTTTTCGTGACGGCCCCGGCTCCTGCGGTCTCTCAGTCCTTGCGCAGTACGTGGACCACGCAGACGGCGCCGAGGCCCACCATGTGGGTCAGCCCGACGCGCGCCCCGGCGTGCTGCCGTTCCCCGGCCTCACCGCGAAGCTGGGCCGTGACCTCCGCGACCTGGCCCACGCCCGTGGGGCCGATGGGGTGCCCCATGGACAGCAACCCGCCCGAAGGACTGACGGCGACACGGCCTCCGATCTCGAATTCGCCGTCCTCGAGGGCGGTGGCCGCCCGGCCCGGCTTGCACAGGCCCATGGCCTCGACGTAGAGCAGCTCCTCGACGGTGAAGGCATCGTGGAGTTCCACGACATCCAGGTCGGTCGCCTCGACACCGGCCTCCGCCAGAGCCTGCTCGGTCGTTTCGCGGGTGAGGGCCGCGTCGAAGTTCTCGAGGTCGTACACGGTCTCCGAACGCGCGGCCGAGGAGAGGACCCGCACCGCTCGTGTCCGGTCGAGACCGAGGCGGGCGATGGCGTCATCGGAAGCGACGATGACGGCAGCCGCACCTTCGCCGATCGGGCAGCACTGCAGTTGGGTGAGCGTCCCACTGATCTGAGGCGGGGCGAGAACCTCCTCGATCGTACGGGGCTCGCGGCGTTGGGCGTTGGGGTTGAGGGCACCGTTGCGGCTGTTCTTGACCGCGACCGCGGCGAGCTGCTCCGGCGTGGCCCCGTAGTCGTGCATGTAACGAGCGGCCAGCAGGGCGAAGTGCGTCGGCGGTGCGACCCGGTCGCCCACGAGGTTCTGGAGCCCCGCGGCACGCTGGGGATCCGTGACGTTCAACGGCTTGTCCACGCCCACGGCGATGGCCACGTCGCACAGTCCCGCGGCCACTTCCATGCACGCCTGACGGAACGCCGAGGAGCCCGAGGCGGAGGCGTTCTCCACCTGGACCATGGGGATACCGCTCGCCCCGAGGTGCCGGTACATCAGGCGTGACAGGGCCATGCTCGTGACCGCAGTGCCGGTGTAGGCGCTCTCCACGTCGCTCCAGCGCAGCCCGGCGTCCGTCAGGGCCGCCCGCACGGAATGAACGCCGAGCTGGGTGTAGGGCGTGCCGCTGGGTCGCTGGTACGGGTGCAGGCCCACCCCGACCACATGGACCGGGCGGAGCTGCGCAAGAGGGGTCCTCATGAATGGGCTCCGTTCGTGGTGACGGCCGCTGTGGAAGAGGCGGTGAAGACGGGCTCGACCAGTTCGTCACCGTTGTCCTCGGTCCGGACCACGGCCCACTCGGCCGACACCCTGTCGCCGATCCGCACGTGAGCCGCAGCGGGGGCGAGGGTCGCGCGGATGAGGGGGCCGGCGTCGAGCTGGATCTCGGCGATGGTGAACGGAGCCGGAGTCTTCCCCCGGTGCAGGTGGACCTGGGCGAGGGAGTAGACGGTGCCGCTGGCCGCGAGGGACTCGGGGCGCAGGTGCGTCTCCGACGCACCGCATTTCTCGCACCCGATCGCCAGTGGAGGGAAGTAGACGCGTCCGCACGCGCTGCATGCATTGCCTCGCAGCCTGGGGCGGTCCGCGATCCCCTCATAAAGGGTCGATTGGTCAGGAATCTTCATGGGCACGTCTCCTTTGGCGAACATACTTGTTAACCGGACAGCAAGTTAGTACGGTGACGTCATGTCGTCCAGCACTGCTGATCGAACTTCCCCGGAAGCGTCTCTCGCCCGGTCGGAGTCGGCTCGGCAGGTCGGGCCCTCGGCTCTGGTCCGCGCCTGCTGGGCGCTTGGCCCACAAGGCTCAGGCAACGGTCGAGGCCTGCTGGAACATGCCAGGTCGGGGACCGCGGGAGTCACGTCCACTCGTCGCGACAAGGGACGCGGACTTCCGCGCCCAGGCACTGCGATCGCCGGCTCCCGCGGCTGACGGCGCCCGCTTTCCACCCCTGGGGCACGGCTCCGCTCCATGCCCCCGGACACGGTCTCGACTGTCGAAGACCGACCCCCACTACCGAGAAGTGGTCTGAAGAGCGCAACTCCTGACGGTACTGAGAGAGGGGCACCAGATGGATCCCGAGCACGGAACAACGGAGTACTGGGCTGGGGTGCAGCCGGACAAACCGGCGGTGATCTGCGGTGACGCAGTCATGACCTACCGCGAATGGAACGAACGCGCCGATCGAGTCGCCGAGGGACTGGCCGCGCTGGGGCTGCGCCAGGGCGATCGTCTGGGAATGCGGTTCCGTCTGAGCATCGAGTGGTTCGTGATACAGCGGGCCCTGCAGAAGCTCGGCGTCGCCCAGGTCGCGGTGAACTGGCGACTGACACCCGAAGAGGCGATGTACATCGTCCGTGACAGCGGGGCCAGGGGACTGGCCTGCGACGACGAGGATCCTGCCGGGTGGGGCGCATCCGACGTGGGCCTCCTGGTCACCGTGGGACAAGCGGCAGGCGGTCCTGGCGCGCGGTACGAGGACCTGGTGACCACCCCGGTCGTGGAGCACCGCTTCGGCCCGCTCCGCCCCTCCCTGGTTCTCTACACGTCGGGAACCACCGGCGCGCCCCGGGGCGTGCCTCCGGTCGCGCCGACGGACGCGAAACACGCGGAACGCCTCGCCCGCTACGGCGCCACGGTGGCCGGCGTTCCGCCCTACCCCGGTCATGCCGTCACGCTGATGACGCTGCCGGTCCACCACGGAGCCGGCAACCTGTCCGCGACGACCACCTGTGCGGTCGGAGGCACCGTCGTCGTGCTGGACCCCTACGACGCCGAAGAGGCGATCCGTCTCATCGACAGGCACAAGGTCCAGGTGTGGGTGGCGGTCCCGACCATGCTGCTGCGCATCAAGAGCCTGCCCGAGGAGGTCCTGGACCGGTACGACCTCTCCTCGCTCACGGCACTCACCACGGGCGCCGCTCCCGTGCCGCACTCGCTCAAGGAGTGGATCATCGGCCGGCTCGGCGACGACCTCCTGTGGGAGCAGTACGGTGCCAGTGAGGTCGGGATGATCTCGTTCACGCCTCCCGAATACCAGCTGACCAAGCCAGGGACCAGCGGCCTCCCCTACGAAGGGGTGGAGATCGCCATCGTCGACGAGGACTGGAACCGGCTTCCCGCGGGGGAGACGGGGGAGATCGCGATCAGCAGTCCCGTGGTGATCGACCACTACCTCGGCGACGACGTCCTGGAAGAGCACGTTCTCAAGGACGGCTTTTTCCGTACTGGCGACGTGGGGCACCTCGACGGGGACGGCTTCCTCTACGTCACCGACCGCATCAAGGACATGATCGTCGCGGGTGGCGTCAACATCTATCCGGCCGAGATCGAGAAGGTCCTGCTCCAGCATCCCGCCGTGGCCGACATCGCGGTGATCGGGGTGCCCCAGGACGACTTCGGCGAACAGCCCATGGCCTACATCGTGACCAAGCCCTCGGCCAAGGTCACCGAGGAGGAACTGGTGGAGTTCCTCGGCACCCGGCTCGCCTCGTACAAGAGGCCGCGCAAGTTCGCCTTCATCGACGAGCTTCCCGTCAGCCCCATGGGCAAGATCCTCAAGAGGGAGCTGCGAGCTCCGCATTGGAAGGGACGCGCAAGGAATGTCTGATTCGACTGCGGCAACGCCGGATGTCCCGCACCAGGCGGCGTCACTCCAGGAACTGCTCGACCTGCGGGGGGCGGTGGCGCTGGTGACGGGTGCGGGGCAGGGCGTCGGCGCGACGGTCGCCCGCTATCTGTCGGCGCAGGGAGCCGCCGTGGCCGTGAACGACTACCGCCTCGAACGCGCGGAGGAGGTAGCCGCGAAGATCCGGGCCGAGGGCGGAAACGCCCTCGCGTTCCAGGCCGATGTCACGGACTTCGCCGCGGTGCAGGCCATGGTGAGTGAGGTGGCGGAGAGTCTTGGGCCGGTGTCCGTTCTGGTCAACAACGCCGGCAACGCGGGTGCCGGGACCAGCGTGCCCGACGGCCGGCCGTTCTGGGAGAGCGACCCGGCGGACTGGGAACCGTTCCTGGCGGTGAACCTCAACGGGGTGCTGAACTGCAGCCGCGCCGTCGTGCCCTCGATGGTCGAGAACCGGCACGGACGCCTCATCACCGTCATCAGCGACGCCGGCCGGGTCGGTGAAGCGGGCATGGAGGCCTACTCGGCGGCGAAGGCGGGCGCGGCCGGCCTGATGCGCTCGCTGGCCCGCAGCCTCGGACGGCATCAGATCACGGCGAACTGCGTGGCCATCGGGTTCACGAACACTCCTGCCGTGGCCCAAGCGGTGGAGAACCCCGAGCTGTCCCGCAAGGTACTGGGTGCGTACATCATCCGCCGTGTCGGCGAGCCCAGCGATGCCGCGGGCATGGTGACCTACCTGGCTTCCCCGGCCGGCAGCTGGATCACCGGGCAGACCTATCCCGTCAACGGAGGCTTCAGTGTCAACCAGTGACCGCGTCGAACAGCCCAGCGGGGCCGACGCCATCCTGACCGAACGGCGCGATGATCACATTCTGATCATCCGGATGCACCGCCCTCACCGGCGCAACGCCTTCGACGGCGCCACCGCGCACGCCCTGGAAGCGGTGATCGACGACTACGAGGCGGACGACCAGCTCCGCTG
The DNA here is from genome assembly GCF_014645815.1 of Streptomyces fuscichromogenes. Classification (GTDB taxonomy): domain Bacteria; phylum Actinomycetota; class Actinomycetes; order Streptomycetales; family Streptomycetaceae; genus Streptomyces; species Streptomyces fuscichromogenes. Next base: position 219,908 of record NZ_BMML01000011.1, read on the forward strand.
CGCGATCATCACCGGATCGGACACCGTGTTCTCGTCGGGGCAGGACCTCATCGCCGCCGCCGCCGGCGACATGGCGGGGGCCAAGCGCCGTGGCGGATTCGGGATCATGGGACAGCCTCCGCGCAAGCCGATCATCGCGGCGGTCGAGGGCCACGCCCTCGCCGGAGGTCTGGAGCTGTGCCTGGCCTGCGACCTGATCGTCTCCTCCCGTACCGCCAGCATGGGCCTTCCCGAGGCAGCGAGGTCGCTCGTGGCCATGGGCGGCGGCTGCTTCAGGCTGCCCCAGCGGATCCCCTACCACCTGGCCATGGAACTGATCCTCACCGGCAACGCCTGGCCGGCCACCCGCTTCGCCGAACTCGGGCTGGTGAACAAGCTGACCGAGCCCGGCCAGGCACTCGCGGGTGCTCTGGAACTCGCCCACGACATCGTCCGCGCCGGACCGCTGGCCGTGCTGGCCAGCAAGCAGATCGTGCGGCACTCCTACGAGTGGACCGACGACGAGGCCTGGACGAACCAGATGGAGTACGTGAACACCGTGATCGGCTCCGAGGACATGCACGAAGGTCTGCGTGCGTTCGCCGAGAAGCGGCCCGCGCAGTGGAAGGGGCGCTGACGATGATCATCGAACCCACTCTCCGCTCCGACCTGCTGGCGGGGCAGGTGGCCATCATCACCGGAGGTGCCCGGGGCATCGGTGGCGCCACCGCCACGACCCTGGCGGCGAACGGCGCCCGGGTCGTGATCGCCGAGGTCGACCAGGCCAAGGCCGAAGCCGCGGCCAAGTCCATCAACGAGGCCTTCGGGGCCGGCACCGCGACGCCGTTCATCGCCGACCTCGTCGCCCCGAAGGCATGCGACGACCTGGTCAGCCACACCCAGGAAAACCTCGGTTCCGTGGACATCGTCGTCAACAACGCGGGCTACGCCTGGGACGGCCGTGTACACGACATGACGGACGAGCAGTTCCAGGCCATGCTGGACATCCATCTGATCGTACCCTTCCGGCTCGCCCGGGCCTGTGCGCCGGTCTTCCGTGCCGCGGCCAAGGCCGACGCCTCGGCGGGACTGGTCCGGCATCGCAAGACGGTCATGGTGTCCTCCATGGCCGGTGCCTGGGGACTGGGGGGCGCGGCCAACTACGCCGCGGCCAAGGCCGGCATGTTCGGCCTGATGCGTTCGCTCGCCAGGGAATGGGGTTCCATCAACGTCAACGTCAACGCCGTCGCTTTCGGCATCATCCAGACCCGCTTCGCTCTCCCGCAGTCCGACCACGAGGTCATTCAGACCGGTGGGCGCACGATCAACGTCGGTATGTCCGCGAAGCAGGCGGAACGTATGGGCATGCGTGTCGACCCAGACCGGGTCGTCACCGACGAGGAAATGTACGGTTCCAAGGCGATGGCGGGCATCACCCTCGGTCGCACGGGGACCATTCGTGAGGCCGCGGACGCCATTTTCTGGCTGTGTTCTCCGCTGTCGGAGTATGTCACGGGCCAGGTCATTCCCGTGAACGGCGGCGCGCAGGGAGGTATGAGCTGAGCCGGGTCGGATTTCACTAGACCGGAGGCGGGAGATCGTACCTCGGTAGGAATCCCCTTCGTCCTCTGGTCGTGAATTTCGTGGATCGCTGCAACTTCCGTTGATCCAGGCATGGTTGCCTGCTTTCATCGATCCGGAAGATCGGATTCCGTTCTTGTGAAGGGGTTGGTTATGTCCATGTTCAATGTGGCGGAGAACCGCCGGTCGGTCGGGACGCACAGGCTCCCGTTCCTCGTTCTCTCCACCGCGGTGGTGACGGTGGCGGCAGCGGGTGGCGCTTTCGCGGCACCGGTCTCCGCCACTCCGCCGCCCCCGATCGCGAACACGCAGGACCCGTCCGCGGGGGCGGACTTCGTCGGCAGCCCGGCTGCCGCGCGGCCGCTTCCGCCGAAGCCGGTGATGCGCCCGCAGGTCTCGGGCGTGCACGGGGACAGCGGCAACACCAAGGTGTACGACGGGCCCGCACCGCTCGGCACGGACCTGCAGGTCACGAGCATGGCCGGCACCGGGGGCCCCATCCTGCCCTTCCCGCTGCCGGACGGGCGGATGACCGCGATCCAGCTGAACGCGTCGGACGTCTCGGTCCAGGCGATCTCCGCGGTGGACCCGACGACGATGGCGGTGCTGGCCAGCTGGACGGCTCCCGAGGGCCAGAAGCTCAACGGGTACATGTACCAGAGGGCCGACGGGGCGATCCTGGCCACCAGCAAGCAGGGGCATGTCTACGTGCTGCAGCGCACGGACACCGCGCAGAAGACCGTCATCACCCTGAAGCGGGACATCGACCTGGCTTCCATGGGGGTCCTGGACCCGTCGGAGACCCTGCACTCCGCGGCTTTCGACGCGGACGGGGGTATCTGGTTCGTCACCGGTGCGGTCACCGGGGCCAGCGCGCAGACCGCGACCACCACCACGGTCGGCCACATCGACGAGGACGGCGGGGCTCGCGTTGTCCATCTCAAGGACCAGGTGGTGGAGAACGGCTTCGCCGTGAAGAACACCACCGCGTACATCGTGACGGGTCCGGCGGGCGCCGCCGACCACGCGAACGCCGAGGGGCACATGTACGCGTTCGGTCCCGGCGGCGGGAAGTCCCCGCGGATCCTGTGGCAGCAGGCCTACGACTCCGGCAGCGCGACCAAGCCCGGCGGGCTGAGCCGGGGCTCCGGCAGTACCCCCACCCTGCTGGGGAGCCAGTACGTCGCGATCACCGACAACGCCGACCAGCAGTCCAACATCCTCGTCTACCGGCAGAAGGCCGCCCGCGGCGGCGGGTCGCAGCTGGTGTGCAGCGTGCCTCTGGGCGCCAAGAACGTCAACAGCAGCAATGACAACGGCATGATCGGTTACGTCGCGAACGGCGTGGCGAGCCTCGTGGCGCAGAACACCTACAACCAGCCTGTGATCGACCCCAGCACCGGCATCAACGGTTCGTGGAACGACGAGTCCGTCATGACGGGCGGCATGCAGCGAGTCGACGTCACTCCGGACGGACGGTGCGTGACCAAGTGGAACAACCCCGTGCAAATGAGGGGTGTCCCCGCCATGTCCACGTCCACCGGCCTGGTCTACGGTTCAGCCGTGGATCCCAAGCTGGCCGCTGAGGGCACCTACGTCTGGTACACGGAGGCCATCGACTTCCGAACCGGCAAGACGGTGTGGAAGAAGCGCGTCGGCGCGGGCGGCACCTACAACGACATCGGCATGGTCGTCGGCCTCGGCAAGGACGGAACGCTCTACAGCCCCGTCCTGGGCGGTGTGGTGTCGGTCAAGGACGGCGCCGCGAAGCGCTGAATTGAAGGTCGCACGGGCTCGGAGCGACAGCGCACGACTCCGGGCCGACGCGCACCGCAACGCCCTGAGTACCCGGGTGACAGCACAGATCGAAGCCCGCCAGAGGTGACTGCTGGCGGGCTACGATCGTCAACACCGTCCTTGGCCGGCGCAGTCCATCGTCGGCCGGACCACAGCAGCTTTCCTCACGCCGGCGTCGTCCTCGCACGACAGGGCGGCAGACTGCCTCCCCGCGGGCAGCGGCCGATGTCCGGAAGCCGTGCGTTGACATGGTCGGCCGACGGACCTGTCTCCCAGCCCGAGTCGCGATCAGCGCTTGACGGCGGGGCCGCGGCGTCGAGTCTGCCTCGGATCCCGGAACATGCACGTTTTGACAGGCCATAGGGATAGCACAACTTGGCGGGTCTCGCGAACGTCGATGGCTGAGTGCTTGAACGGGCGACTCGTTGGGATGGCTGAGGTAGCCCGAGAGGGAAAGGGCTCCGGTCTCGTGCCACCGCACGGTCCCAGGCGGGCCGTCCGCCGCCCGGTCTGGTCCGCCGGGACGGCACCGCCGGCCTTCCGGATCTGGCTGCCGGCTGTTACGCGGAGCGGTCAGTTGTCCCTTGAGTCAGCCACGTTGAGGTACCTGATAGGGGTCTCACAGCCATCCGAACCGAGAGGCCGATCGGGGCCGCGCGCGTTCCCCGGCGAAGGGCGACGTCCAGGACGCCGCCCTTCGCCGGGGATGTTCAGCAAGTCCGTCGACGGCTCAGGTTGCGGACGAAGGGACGGGTGCCGGCCTGGCCGTGCCGATGTTCAGGTCTACCGGGTCACCCGCGAACTGCAGTTACTCCTCGTGGCCTGGACCGGCGCCTGCCCCACCAGTCATCGCCACATGCCAGAGCTCATATCAACCCGCCCAAGCCGTAGTGCTCCTCGTGTGCCACATCGCAAGATCAGCCGAAGGAGCCATCCCTCCGGGGCGCGACCTGCAATCTCTGCGACACGCGGCGGGATTCAACTGCCCATTGAACTTGACGGGTGAGCAGATGACGGCTGAGAGGGCGTCCAGGCGATGGACAGGGCGGCTCCGAGCAGGCTCAGGAGGAGGCCAAGGAAGAAGCCACCTAGGTTGGAGACCGGAATCGATGCAAGGGCCAGCAAGATGGCCCCGGAACCTGCGAATACGTGCATGACTGGCTGTAGCCACATCACCAGGCCAAGCATGACGAGAAGTCCACCGATGATCAGCGAACCGCAACCAGCAGTTGTCGCTATATGAATGGTAAGTTGGCCGATCGTAAGGCCCGCGTAGGATGGATAGAGAATTGAAATCGCGCCCAGTACGGTGAGGATCCCGGCCAGAAATGGTCGACCCATCCGCCAGCCGTTGAACCGTTCCCGGGCATCAGCAAGTCGATATGGAGAACCTCTAGGACGTTTTCCGTTCATCTGCCGCCTCTCTGTGTATTCACCTTAAGTAGACAGCTAGAAACATTCATTGAGGCCCTTGTGAATTCTCACACTGACCCCACTTGACTCGCTGCTACCAGTAGTCGTTGCCAGTACGATCTGTTTTGAGTCGGTCACCACGATGGAATCGGAATCCCGTGCGGCGCTGGCAGGATCCACTTTATCTCCCGCCTTGATTCCCGGCCCCTTTGTGTCGGCCCCTGTGGCGACACCGCTACGGTGGCCCGTAGCCGTGGTTGCTCCGGCGACAGTCCGAATAACGTCAGAGTATGAATCGCGCGCCGTGGACTCCTTCGTGGTCACTTTTACTGTATATGTGCCGAGTAGTGGGATATTTCGAAAGACCGTGGATTGACAGATTCCTTTGGACTTTGAAAACCTGAGACCCGAGACGAGGACCGGGATCCTTTTTCCGTCGTACCGCCTGTCTGTGGCAGTGTATTCAATCAAACCGGCCCCTTCTGCCCGCTCGGTGGAAATCTTCATTTCCTGATTGGAGATAGTGAATGAGGCCGCAAGGGCACCCTGGGCCACGGCGATGAAGAGCCCCGTGCTGGCCGCAAAACTTGCGATCATTACGCTAGTGAAAATTCCCCATCTGATCCTGCTGGACTCGCTGGGCATGTGGTTGCTCACTCCGTTAGGAAGATTGCATATTGCGGCTAGCGGGGTATCGGTGAGTCAATGTAAGGATCTCTGATGAGATGCGCGCCGACGTGAGACATTCGACACCCCAGCCATCGTAGGTCAAGGCTCACTGATGAGCGAATCACGGAATGCCTGCCAATCGAGTGACAATGCGGAGCTGCCGAGTTTCAAATCGGGTTTCCGGGTCCTTGAAGGGATAGCACTCGTGACGTGAGCCGAGTCTGCGGTATTCGGACTTCGGTCCGCTCGCCTCGTAACCGTTCCCGTGGGTCCGATCGGTCATGAAGCCTTGTCCGCATGCAGGTACTCGGGCTGAAGTGGGCCAGGGTCTGCCGGTTGCCGTCCTCGCCCGGCCGGGCGGCCATCGGTTCCACCGACTTGCGCCGCCCGTACACCAGCAGCCCCCGCGGATACACCTTGCCCCAGCTGCGCTGATCCGCCCGAGCGAACGACTCGAACACCTCCGCCGCGAAGTCCTCCAGATCGCAGGGGAGGAGACACGCCGTCGACGAGTGAACCTGACCAGGCCCCACTAGTGTTCGGCTTCAAGGATCGGCGGCTAGTGGATCATGGTGGAGCGGCACGTCGTCATGTGCTCACCGATCAGGAGTGGTTGTTGCTCGCTGCGTTGATACCTCGGGCTGTCACGGGCTCGGCCTCGTACGGAGACCGGCAGGTCATCAGCGGGATGGTCTCAAGGGCTCGTGCGTGTTCACCCCAGCCCTGCAGACCATCCAGGCCCACGCGGACGCGGCCGGCCAAATCGACCGCCTCGTCCAGATCGACTCCACCATCGTCCGCGCCCACCAGCACGCCGCCATCGGCCGAGAAAAAAGGGGGGGGCAACGGTCGAAGGAACCGGACGATCACGCCCTCGGCCGGTTGCGACCTGGACCGACCGCCAACGTCCACCCCGTATACGACGGGAAAGACCGCCCACTCGCGATCCTGCTGACACCGGCCAGCACCACAACCGTGTCCGCGCACATCGGCCACTTCTTCCGGTCCGGCTTCCCCGCAGCGGCCCGGTCCGGCCCCGCAGCAGGCCCGACCAGGTCATCGCAGACGGCAGGGCTGTCACCTTAGGCAGATGCTGCTCAAGCTCACCGGATCCAGTGGCGCTGGCAAGACCACACTCGCCTTCGCCGTCACCGACCGACCGGACGGGGTCGTGGTGCACGGGTTCGACGAAGTCGGTGTCCCGGACCCTCCGATCCCTCCCCGCTGGCGCAATCGCATGACCGGGGTGTGGGTACACCGCGCGCTGGAGTGTCAGGCCCGCGGAACGGACCTACTGCTCTCCGGGAACTCGCCACTGGGCGAAGTCCTGGCCGCCCCCTCGCTGAACGGAATCGCAGCCTGCCTGATCGACGTGGCCGACCACGACTGGCGCGACCGACTCGCCGCCCGCGACGGCGGCCGATGGGATCACACCGCCACCGACGCATTCTGTGGTTGGGCCGCCTGGCACCGCAGGCACGCCCGCGACCCACGCTTTCGTCCTGAGGCCATTATCGACAGGAGCTGGCCGGAGATGGCCTGACACCGATGGACCACGTGGACCGCCGAGGACCCGCGATGGCGGACCCACCTGATCGACACCACCGGCCAGTCGCTCACGATATTCGTGAACCATGTCGAGCAATGGGTCACCGAACAGCGCGAGGCACACCGGTCAGGCCGACTGACACTGACCCGAGGCTGGACGGACGAGATACCCCACCCAACCGGCCTCGAATCTTGATCCACTTCTGAAACGCGCCCTACGACCTGGTGCAAGGTTGGCCGTGGCTCGGCGCCCGGGTAGCTCGTTGGACTGGGCATGGTGGGGGCTGGGGCGCGTGAGTTGATCGTGTCGGAGTACCGGGTCACCGGGCTGTCGCCGAAGGTGATCGCTGAACTCGTTGCTGAGGTGGGGCCGTTGTGGCACGAGCAGCATCAGGCACGTCTGACGGCTCGGCCGCGGCGACGGGGCGAAGCACAGGTTCGTCTTCGTCGACTGGCTGCTGGCCACCCTGGTGAGTCTGCGTCATGGCACCACTCATGACGTGCTGGCCTGCTGGTTCGGCGTGGACCGCTTCACCGTCACGCGCATCATCGGCGAGGTGCGGCCCCTGCTCGCGCAGCGGGGATGCACCGTCGCGCCGGACGTCCGGCTGCGTACTCTCGCCGAGGTCATCGAGTACCTGGGCGTCGACGGTCGGACCGGGATCATCGACGGCACGGAGATCCGTGTGCGCCGCCCGGCCGCAGGCCGTAAGGACCGGGACAAGTTCGTCTCTGGCAAGACCAACCAGAACGCTGTGAAGTCCGTGGTCCTTACGGACGCCGAGGGGCGCGTGCTGTTCTGCAGCCCGGTCCGGCCGGGCAGTTGCGCCGACATCACCCAGGCGCGACAGCTGGGACTGGCCCAGCTCCTGGCCGACGGCCCGTTCGTGGAGATCCTCGCGGATGCCGGCTATCAGGGCATGGGCACGGAGACAGGCGGCCGCGTGGTGACGCCATCGCATCGCAAGTTCGAGAAGAACGCTCCCGCCTGGTACGAGGAACGGCACGAACTACAGTGCAAGGCGCACTCCTCCCGGCGCGTCCGCGTCGAGCACGGCATCGCCCACCTGAAGAGCTGGCGGGCTATCGCCCGCCACCGCGGCCGACGCGAACACATGGGTGACATCGTCCAAGCCGTCGCCGGTCTGCTCTCACACCAGCAGACCGGCACCCTCGGACACACCTTGCGAGCGTGAACACCGACAAGGCCACACACCTCGACGTGCCAGAGCCAACCGCGCACGAGGTCGCTAATTGTACACCTTCCGTCACAGAGCGCCGCTGGACAGATCAAGTTGTGCCGGTTGCCGTCGCGTGGAACGGAGAATGAGCGGGCACACTTTGGACCGAGCTGGCCGGTCGAAGCACACCTCGGCTCGTGTTGTGCGTGTCTGACTACTCAGTCCTTGATCTCGCAGATCACGGCGCCCGAGGTGAGGGAGGCGCCGACCTCGGCGGCGAGGCCCTTGACGGTGCCGGCCTTGTGCGCGTTGAGCGGCTGTTCCATCTTCATCGCTTCGAGTACGACGATCAGGTCGCCCTCCTTGACCTGCTGGCCCTCCTCGACGGCGACCTTGACGATCGTGCCCTGCATGGGCGAGGCGAGGGTGTCGCCGGAGGCGACCGGGCCGGACTTCTTGGCGACCCGGCGCTTCGGCTTGGCGCCGGCGGCCAGACCGGTGCGGGCCAGGGTCATGCCCAGGGTGGAGGGCAGCGAGATCTCCAGCCGCTTGCCGCCGACCTCGACGACCACGGTGTCGCGGCCCGTCTCGTCGTCCGTCTCGGTGTCGACGGGCACCGTGAAGGGCTTGATCTCGTTGACGAACTCGGTCTCGATCCACCGGGTGTGGACGGTGAAGGGCTCGCCCGTGAAGGCGGGGTCCCTGACCACCGCGCGGTGGAAGGGGATGGCGGTGGCCATGCCCTCGACCTGGAATTCGTCGAGTGCGCGGGCGGCCCGCTGGAGGGCTTCGGCGCGGGTGCGGCCGGTGACGATCAGCTTGGCGAGGAGGGAGTCCCAGGCGGGGCCGATGACGCTGTCGGCTTCGACGCCCGCGTCCAGGCGGACGCCGGGGCCCGAGGGCGCGTCGAAGCGGGTGACCGTGCCGGGCGCGGGCAGGAAGTTGCGGCCGGGGTCCTCGCCGTTGATACGGAACTCGAAGGAGTGTCCGCGCAGGGCGGGGTCGTCGTAGCCGAGTGGTTCGCCGTCGGCGATCCGGAACATCTCCCGGACCAGGTCGATGCCCGCGACCTCCTCGGTCACCGGGTGCTCCACCTGCAGACGCGTGTTGACCTCCAGGAAGGAGATCGTCCCGTCCTGGCCGACCAGGAACTCACACGTCCCGGCGCCGACATAACCGGCTTCGCGCAGGATCGCCTTGGACGCCTGGTACAGCTGAGCGGTCTGTTCCTGTGTCAGGAACGGTGCGGGGGCCTCCTCGACGAGTTTCTGGTGGCGGCGCTGCAGCGAGCAGTCGCGGGTGGAGACGACGACCACGTTGCCGTGCTTGTCGGCCAGGCACTGGGTCTCCACGTGCCGGGGGCGGTCCAGGTAGCGCTCGACGAAGCACTCGCCACGCCCGAACGCGGCCACCGCCTCACGCACGGCGGACTCGTACAGCTCGGGGACCTCTTCGAGGGTGCGGGCGACCTTCAGGCCGCGTCCGCCGCCGCCGAAGGCCGCCTTGATGGCGATCGGCAGGCCGTGCTCGGTGGCGAACGCGACGACCTCGTCCGCGCCGGAGACCGGGTCGGGGGTACCGGCTACCAGCGGGGCACCGGCACGCTGGGCGATATGACGGGCCGCCACCTTGTCACCCAGGTCACGGATGGCCTGCGGCGGCGGACCGATCCAGGTCAGACCGGCGTCCAGGACCGCCTGGGCGAAGTCGGCGTTCTCCGAGAGGAAGCCGTAGCCCGGGTGAACGGCGTCCGCCCCCGCCTCACGCGCCGCGTTCAAGACCTTGTCGATGTCCAGATAACTGGTCGCCGGGGTGTCACCGCCCAGGGCGAACGCCTCATCCGCGGCGCGGACATGCAGAGCGTCACGGTCCGGATCCGCATAGACGGCCACGCTCGCGATTCCAGCGTCCCGGCAGGCCCGGGCCACGCGGACAGCGATTTCGCCACGGTTGGCGATGAGCACCTTGGTCAGCACGCCCACTCCAGTATTGAGTCGAAGTCCAAACCCCAGGCGGCCGGGATGATGCCGCCGACGAGCACGCCCCTGTCACCCGCAGTTTCCTGCCCAAGCCGCTCGATCATCGCGTTCACTGTCTTGAGATGGCCGCCGTTGCGACCCGCCGGTTCCGGGCTCGACGTTTTCATGAGGACGGCGACGATTGCCTGCCTGCCGGGTGGCGGCTCGTCTGGTCCGGGCTTTGAGATCAGCGCGCGGGTGTACGGAGCTGGGACGGTGGCGGATCGCTCCGTGCCTTGCTGGGTGTCCATGTTCACTCCAGGAGAGTCAGGCGGGGTGCGGCTTTGCCGGTCTGGGGGCATCTGAGTGGTCGCACTCACATCGGCGTCCGGGGTTCTTCTTGAGTGCGCGGTTCCCCGCGCCCCTGAGTGAAGGCTTAGGCCGGCCAGTAGGTGCGGGTCCATGCGCTGGCGCCTGGGCGCGGTACCCGGTGCTGGGCGATGCGGCTCGGGTCGGACCAGGCGTCGCTTGTCGGCGGGGTGGTGGAGGGGGTGGCGGCCATGGCGGCTGCTCGTGCCCTTACCACCGCCAGTGCGGCGGCCAGTTCCTCCGGGGTGGGGTTGCCCCGTATGACCTTGATCGTCACAGCGGCTCCTTACAGGGGGATGTTGCCGTGCTTCTTGGGCGGGAGGGACTCGCGCTTGGTGCGGAGCTGGCGCAGGCCCTTCACGATGTGGCGGCGGGTGTCGGAGGGCATGATGACGGCGTCGACGTAGCCGCGCTCGGCCGCCGTGTAGGGGTTGAGGAGGGTGTCCTCGTACTCCTGGATCAGGCGGGCGCGGACGGCCTCGGCGTCCTCGCCGTTCGCCTCCGCCTCGGCGATCGTGCGGCGGTGCAGGATGTTGACGGCGCCCTGGGCGCCCATGACGGCGATCTGGGCGGTGGGCCAGGCGAGGTTGAGGTCGGCGCCCAGGTGCTTGGAGCCCATGACGTCGTAGGCGCCGCCGAAGGCCTTGCGGGTGATGACGGTGATCAGGGGGACGGTGGCCTCGGCGTAGGCGTAGATGAGCTTGGCGCCGCGGCGGATGATGCCGTCGTGCTCCTGGTCGACGCCGGGGAGGAAGCCCGGGACGTCCACGAAGGTGAGGACGGGGACGTTGAAGGCGTCGCAGGTGCGGACGAAGCGGGCCGCCTTCTCGCTGGCCTTGATGTCCAGGCAGCCGGCGAACTGCATCGGCTGGTTGGCGACGATGCCCACCGGGTGGCCCTCGACGCGGCCGAAGCCGGTGACGATGTTCGGGGCGAACAGGGACTGCGTCTCGAAGAACTCGGCGTCGTCCAGGACGTGTTCGAGCACCGTGTGGATGTCGTACGGCTGGTTCGCGCTGTCCGGGACCAGGGTGTCCAGCTCCAGGTCCTCGTCGGTGAGGGCGAGGTCGGCCTCCTCGGGGAAGACCGGGGGCTCGGAGAGGTTGTTGGACGGCAGGTAGGACAGCAGCTGCTTGATGTACTCGACGGCGTCCTTCTCGTCGCCCGCCATGTGGTGGGCCACGCCGGAGACCGAGTTGTGGGTGCGGGCGCCGCCGAGTTCCTCGAAGCCGACGTCCTCGCCGGTGACGGTCTTGATGACGTCCGGTCCGGTGATGAACATGTGGGACGTCTGGTCGACCATGACCGTGAAGTCGGTGATGGCGGGGGAGTAGACCGCGCCGCCGGCGCACGGGCCGACGACGAGCGAGATCTGCGGGATCACGCCGCTCGCGTGGGTGTTGCGGCGGAAGATCTCGCCGTAGGCGCCGAGGGAGGCGACGCCCTCCTGGATCCGGGCGCCGCCGGAGTCGTTGACGCCGATGACCGGGCAGCCGGTCTTCAGCGCGAAGTCCATCACCTTGACGATCTTCTGGCCGTAGACCTCGCCGAGGGCGCCGCCGAAGACGGTGAAGTCCTGGGAGAAGACGGCGACGGGGCGGCCGTCGACGGTGCCGTACCCGGTGACGACGCCGTCGCCGTAGGGGCGGTTCTTCTCCAGGCCGAAGTTGCTGGAGCGGTGCTGGGCGAACTCGTCCAACTCCACGAAGGAGTCCTCGTCGAGGAGCAGCTCGATCCGCTCACGGGCCGTCAGTTTGCCCTTGGCGTGCTGCTTTTCGACGGCGCGCTCCGAACCGGCGTGTGTCGCCTCGTGGACACGACGCTGGAGATCCGCGAGTTTCCCCGCGGTCGTGTGAATGTCGGTGTCGGACGGAGTTGGGGACTGAGTCCTCACCGGGTGGGCCCCTTCTGGCCGGTGCGGCCGAGGACCAGGCATGCGGAGAGCAGTGGTACCGCAGCCGATCCGTGGACGGACGAGTGGTCGAGGCTTGTCGGTCTCACGCCAGGACGCGTCGTGACGTCGTCGCATCTCAGCGTTTTGGGGCGGAAAGCGTGGGCCGGCATCGCTGGCCGACGGGGCAGGTCGTGAGGAGGTGTCATGGCAACGCTCCGGAAGTGGTGTGCGACGGCTCAAAGAGAGAGCCGGTCTCATACGTCAGAAGATGGCGGTGGTGACCTGCGCACCGCAGACGTCGCGCTGGGTGCGGAAGGTGTCGCTCCGGGAGGCGGCCCTCAGGGGTTCGTAGGGTTCCGTGATCGCGCCGCCCCGTTCCTCGACGGCCTGCCACGACCACGGCTTCGAGGTGCGTCGGCCATTGACTCCGTGACGTAGGACCCGCCTGAGCGCGAAGAAGCAGGTGCCGCGAGCGACTGCCTCCTCGAGCGCGTCGTTTAAGATCATGTCGCTCAGCCGGCTGCCCGCGATGCCCTGTTCTGCCGCAATCGGCTGGTACAGCAGGATCGGCGTCGACGCGGGTGCCTTGACCATCATCGAGGTGGATACCTTGGTCGGCGGCGGGTTCTGGAACAGCGTTTGCGTGTCCGGGATCGGGTTGATCGCCGCACCAGCCTTGCTGACCTCGTTCCGGGCCATGACCTCGCCGGAGTCGTAACCCGTCCGCGTCGGCAGGTCGAGGGCAACACTCAAGCCGCCGACGCCAGCGGCGACCACCTCGCGATGGCGCAGACCGGACTCGCCCTGTGCGCCGGAATCCACTCCCTCGCCTCTCGTTCGGTACTCGATTTCTCCAAAATGGTACTCAGTGCCATCGCCTGTGGCAAGTGGCCACTGGGCGTGGGCTCAGGGAAGGATGTGCGGTCATGAACAAGCCACCTGCGCGAACGCGACTCGCGGACGCCGCGTTCGCCCTTTTCGACGAGCGCGGATACGAGCAGACCACCGTCGACGACATCGCCGAGCGGGCCGGAGTGGGACGTACGACGTTTTTCCGGCACTACCGGTCCAAGGAAGCCGTCATCTTCCCCGACCATGATCGGTTGCTGGAACTGATCGAGGACCGCCTCGCGACCTCCAGCCACAGCACCGCCCTGGTCGCCGTGTCCGACGCCGTCCGCCTGGTACTGCTGCACTACATCGACGAAGGCGATCTCGCACGCCGCCGGTACGTGCTGACCAGCAAGGTGGCTGCCCTGCGCGACCGAGAGATCGCCAGCGTTGGCCGGTACCAGCGGCTGTTTCGCGAGTTCATCGCGGACTGGATGGGAGACCCCACGGAATCGGCGTCGCTGAGAGCCGAACTCATGGCCGCGTCCGTCGTCGCGGCCCACAACCACGTTTTGCGCCGTTGGCTGCGAGGGGAGACCTCTGACCCTGTGACCGAGGTCGACGAGGCGATGCGCGAGGTGCTCGCGCTCTTTCCGGCGCCTGGTTCCGCGCCGGAGGCGGGGCTCGGGACCACCGTCGTCGCGTTCAGGACGGGACAGGAGATCGAGGCGCTGCTCCCGGAGCTGAGGCGTCTCGTCGAGGGCTGACGCCCCGGCCGGGTCGTTGACCCGATCGGCGGAGCGTGATGGAACAGTAACCGAGTGATGCCGCGCACACATGGCCTGGGAGGGTGTCGAGTGCGTGCTAGCTTCCGGCCGTGACTTCCCCGGTTTTCGATGCCCTCGTGCCCGGTACCGGAGCAGCCGGGTATGGCCCGGCGACCGGTCCCGGGTCTTGCCGCAGCCATGAGTTGTCGGGGCTGCTCGACCTGTTCGGTGACGCTTTCACGCGCGACCCTTACCCCTGGCTGGACCTCCTGCGCTCCGAATCTCCCGTGCATCACGACCCCGCCACTGGTCTGTGGCTGGTCAGCCGCTACCAGGACATACGCCGGGTCCTGCTCGAAATGGATCGGTTCCTCCCGGACAACGCCCAAAATGCTGTCACCCCCCTGCCGGTCCCCGTGCTACGTGTGCTCGCTCGCGCCGGATTCACTCTTCCGGTCGCACTCGCGAACAATGGCACCCCGAGCCATCCCGGATTGCGTCGGGTGGTCACGCGGTTCCTCAACGCGCAGCGTGTGCAAGTCGCCGTCCCAGTGATTGAGCGTATTGCCGAGGAACTGCTTGACGGAGTGCGGTCTCACCTCGGCCTTACCGGCGGCTGCGATCTGTTCACCGCGTTCGCGCAGATCCTGCCATGCCGGGTACTGATGGAAATCCTGGGCGTCCAGGGTGTCGAACCGGCCACTCTGATTCGCTGGAGCGATGCCTCACTGGAGCTGTTCTGGGGCAAGCCCCCGCTGCAACGGCAGCTGGAGCTGGCTGCATCGGTCGCCGAATTCCACCAATGGCTCACCGGGGCCGTGCGCGGCGGCACTGCCCCTTCCGACTCGCTCATAGGGGCGCTCGCACGCCACCGCCTGCCCGACGACAGGCCACTCGACGTCGAGACTGCGGTCGCCGCGTGCTTCTTCGTCCTCATCGCCGGCCAGTCCACCACCGGGCAACTCATCGCCACCGTGCTGCGCCGGGCGCTGGCCGAGCCGGGCATGTGGCCGCAGGCGGCCGAGGAGCCCGGTCTGGCCGAGGCCTGGGTGGAGGAGGTTCTGCGGCGGGAGCCACCCGTGACCACGTGGCGCCGGGTGACCGCTCAGGCCACTCGACTTGGCGGGGTGGGACTGCCGGCCGGCGCGCCCTTGCTGTTGATGCTCATGGGTGGTGGATCCGATCCGGCCGTCTTTCCGCAGCCAGAACGCATGTGCCCGAACCGGGCGAACGCCCGCCACCATCTGGCGTTCGGTGCCGGTCGGCACCGTTGCCCTGGCGCGTCCCTGTCGCGCACGGAGGCGGTGGTGGCCCTGCGGGCGGCAGCGCGCCGCCTCCCTGACATCAGGTCGGCTGTCGGGGAGGCGGACCCTCCCATGCTCGGCCTGCTCTCGTTCAGAGCGCCACTGAGGGTGGCGGTGGAACAGCCATAGGAGGTACCTCGGCGAACATGGCGACGACACCGCAGACGCCGCCGATGACGCCCTGATCGACGATGCCGAATGGCGGGGCCTCCGGTTGGAGCTGGTCGGCGTGGGCGCGACCCAGGCTGCGGTCGACACCGGCCGCCTGGTCACGGAAGGCGTGAGCCTGTTGGGCTCCCGCGGCGCGAGCAAGAGCGACCTGCAGAAGGCCTCTGCTCTTGTCCAGGGCCGACTTGACCGCTTGCACAAAGGCAGAGTCACCGGCTGACTGATGGCGAGTTCGCGCCGCGCGGACGAGAGTGATGTCCGGCGCGGTCCGCCATACCGACCACTCTGAGGGGAACCGCGATGTCTGCGCCCCTCGTTGCAATCCGTCCGCAGACCACACGCAAGACGGAGGACCGTGTGTCGTCGGCCGGGACATCAGGGGGACTCTGCGTGAACGTCAACGGCAGCGGCTGTGCGACGACCTCCACGGTGCGCCTTCACACCGAGAGTCCGTAGGGCTCTCGGCGGACGTCTGAACCGTGGCTCATCCAAGATTTCCGTGAAGCCGATCATCAGGCTGCCGCCGTCGTCACTCTGTGTTGTCGTCGGTCGGCGGCGACGAGGAGAGCTCGCTTGCGCAGCAAGGGATGTCCGGCACGACCTGCCATCTGCCTCTTCAGGAACTTGATGTCCGTGACTCTGCCCTCGACGCAGCCGGAGCTCCACGGGGTGTTCAAGCCGAGGGTGACTGCGTCGAGGTCCTTCATGAGGCCGTCGGCGAAGTTGCGCAGTCCGTGGCTCTCGTCCGCGCGCGCGTCGGCGATCCACTGGGGCAGCCGGTCCGCGCTGTGGGCGGCCATCATGGCGGCGAAGGATCGGACGTGTCCGGTGGCGGCCTCCAACTCGGGGCAGCGGGCCAGGATTTCCTTGAGTTTCTGACGGTCGTCCTGGCTGACGCGGTCGGGACGGCGGGTGATCCAGCCGGTCACTTTGCGCACGCCCGGCGGCCGGGGCGGGGGTGAGTCGTCGGGCGTGCGGCGGAACCGCTGGAGGTAGTCGCGTACGGCGGAGTAGGAGCCGGTGAAGCCGCGCTCGCGCAGTTCGGCGTGGAGCCTGACCGCAACGGTGTGGCCTTCGCGCCATAGCTGGTGGAGGTAGGGCTTGTAGGGGTCCAGGATGCTGGGGAGGTTCTGCCAGCGGCCGGTGGCGAGTTCCTCCCAGGTGGCGGCCCGGGCATAGCGCCGCACGGTGTTGCGGGCCAACTCCAGCTGGCGGGCGATGGCATGGATGCTCATGCCCTGGCCGAGGAGGTCGTGCACGGCGGTATGGTGCCGTTCGGCCCGGGCGGCCAGCCGGCCGCCGTGCGAGACGGGCGGGTGCAGGATGTCGGGTGCCGTCCCTGGGGCGGGATCGGGGTCGCGCAGGCAGGCGTGGTGTCGGCTGACCAGCCGTTTCACGGCCTCGGCGAGGTTGTGCCAGACATGCCATAAGTCAGCCACCTGGACAGCTTCCGGCGCTCCGGTGCGGGCGCCGTCGGCGTAACAGCCGCCACGGTCACGGCAAATGATCTCCACCCCGGGGTGGGCGGTGAGCCAGACGGCGAACGAGGCGGCCTCCCGCTCGGGCAGCAGATCGACCGGGGCGCGGGTCTCGCAGTCCACCAGCACGGTGCCGTAGCTGTGGTGCCCCTTGCGCAGGGCGAACTCGTCCACCCCGAGCACCCGGGGCGTTTCGGCAAGCGGGTCGGGCAGGCCCATGGCCAGGGACAACAAGGTCGTCCCGCTGACCGGCACCGGCAGCTTCGCGGCGAGCCGCTCGCCAGCCCGCCCGGCCAGCGCCACCGCGACCGCGCTCAACAAGGCTTTGAGCTGCGGTGTCCGCCGTCCGTACCGCACGGTCAACCCATCCACCTGCTCGGCGAACGTCACCCGCGGACATCCCAGCGCATCGCAGAACAGACGCCGGATCATCAGCTCAATACACACCTGCCGCCCGCCGACCGCACCGTCCGCGAGGCGCCGCTGATATCCGCTATGGCGCCGCACCGACGGTGTCCCGCAGTCCGGACACGACACCGCCACCGACTCCGAGGTTCTGGCTACGATGCGCAACACCCCGATCTCCGGGCTCACTTGCTCCACCAGCACCCCGTTCAGGTGCGGCAAAACCGCCTTCAGCAGCTCCTCACACTCGGCAAGTATCGTGCGCCGGTGACAGACCGTCACCGGCGCACGGAAGCGTGATCGGCTTCACGGAAATCTTGGATGAGCCTGAACCGTGCCCCTCTGACGGCGGATCAAAACAGACCCATCTCGTGGTCTTCTGACCAACCTGATCTTGATCCGAGATCAGGAGGAGAGGGCGATCCAAGTGGAGGACTGGGCAGAGATCCGCAGGCTGCACCGGGGCGAGTAGATGCCGAAGGTCTTGGTACCGTTGAGCAGCCAGTGATCACCGTCGCGTACGGCCGTGGTGCCTCATCGGGTTGCAGAAGACCGGTCCGATCATGAACCGATGCCGACCTTCCTGGTGGGCATCGCTTTCGGTCTCGCCACGGAATACGAGGTCTTCCTGGTCGCCCGGATGCGCGAGGCGTAAGTCCACGGGGAACAGGCCGACCAGGCGGTCGTCACCGGCTTCCGCCACAGCGCCCGGGTGGTGGTCGCCGCCGCGCTCATCATGATGGCGGTGTTCTCCGGTTTCATCGGCTCCGGCGACTCCATCGTCAAGACGATCGGGCTCGGACTCGCCGTCGCCGTCCTGTTGGACGCCTTCGTCGTCCGGATGGTGTTCGTCCCCCGTTGTCCTCGCTCCGCTCGGCCGCGCGGCATGGTGGATCCCGCGCTTGCTGCACAAAGCGCTGCCTGGCATGGACGTCGAGGGTGAGGCCCTGGCACACCGGTCCGCTGTCTCCGGCAGCACAGTGATCGAGGCCGGGACAGAGGGCGCCGAGCGCCGGCAGACCTCGAAGAGCGGGGCACCGGAATCCATCCGCTGAGCCACCTCGAGAAGGAGCGCCGGTGGAGCCTGCCGCTTGCCCATCCGGTTTTCGCACCGGCGCCGCTCGAACCCCCGTCATGAGCACCGCCGACGTGCCGTGAGGCGGTGAGGCACCGCCAGAAGACCGGGACCGATTCGCACGGAGGCGGTCTCGTCGCGTCGCCCCACGACACCAGGGCGGCGCACGCTCCCGGACCCGAACTTCCCCATCGGGTCCGGGAGTCCTCTCTCGGCACAGTCGCCGTGCTCGTCGAGCACAGCCGGGCCATCGTCGTGCGGACGAACCTCGGCCGCCTTCTGGCGGCGGACAGGACATTCGCCCCGCGCGCATACCGATGGCCGCTTCTCCCGAATCCGGAAAGGCATCCCATGTTCACGCAACACCGCGGGTTAACACGCGCACGCCTGCCATGGGTGGCGGCGGCGCTCGTCGTACTTCTGGCCGCGACGACCGCAACCCTCACCACCACGAGCAACTTCGACACCTCGCTTCGGTCGTCCAGCGTGTCCTCGGTGGCCGCCACGGTCGTCACCGGGCCCGTCACCGGCGGTTCCAGTGAACCCCAGCTCTACGGCACGTCGTTCGACCTGGGCAAGGTGGGTTACGAGGAGTCCGAGTACTTCCTGTCGGGTACCGCCACAGCTACCGACCCGTCAAGCCCCTCACCACCGACGGCAGGTGGAAGGTCGAACCGGCGAGTGCGGCGTCCTACACCACCCGCGTCGTCGTGGACCGGCCGAAGGATCCCGCGAAGTTCAACGGGACCGTGATGGTCGAGTGGCTCAACGTCACCGGAGGAGTGGACGTGGCCACGACCTGGATCCAGACCCACAACGAGCTGATCCGCGAGGGCTATGCCTGGGTCGGCGTCTCCACCCAGGCCGCGGGCGTCAACGCGGCCAAGACGAGCGACCCTTCCCACTACGCTGCCCTGAGTCACCCCGGCGACAGTTACTCGTACGACATCTTCTCGCAGGCCGGGCAGGCGGTGCGCGACTCGGCGGCGACCTTCCTGGACGGACTGCGACCGCGCACCCTGCTGGCCATCGGCGAGTCCCAGTGGGCGAATCGGCTCACCATGAACGCCGACGCCGTCCAGCCCCGCGCCAATGTCTACGCTGGCATCCTCGCAGAGAGCAGGGGCGGGGTCGCGCCCGTCCTGTCCGCGCCTTCCCAGGCTCCGCAGGCTGCCGTACCGGTTCCGGACGGCTTCCACATCAGCACCGACCTTAGGGTGCCCATCCTTGTCTTCGAGACCGAGACCGACCTGGTGAAGCTCGGCTATCTGGCCGCCCGACAGCCCGACTCCGCCCGCTTCCGTCTGTGGGAGGTGGCGGGAACCGCTCACGCGGACACCTACATCACTCCGGTCGGCCCCACGGACACCGGTGACGGTCAAGGGGATGTCGCGGCGTTCAACATCCTGCTGAACCCGCCGTCGACCCCGGACCCCGCTCACCCCAGAGGTGAGCTGCAACACGCCGATCAACGCGGGGCAGGCCCACTACGTCCGGGAAGCCGCGGTCCACGCCCTGAACAAGTGGGTGACGACGGGAGTCGCGTCGGCTCCGGCACCGCGGCTGCGGATCGACACCAGCGGCGCGACCCCGGCGTTCGTCCTCGACGCCAACGGCAACGTCGAGGGTGGCATCCGCACGCCGTCCGTGGACGCTCCGGTGGCGACCCTCTCCGGCCTCGGCCAGGAGGGCTCCTTCTACTGCACGCTCTTTTGTACGACGGTGCCCTTCAGCGCGGAGAAGCTCTCGGAGCTGTGTCCCACGCACGCGCGGTTCGTCGCCAGCTGGTCCGCGAGCACCGCCGCCGCGGTGACCGGAGGGTACATCCGCCCCGCAGACGCCTCCAAGCTGGTCAAGGCTGCAGCCCGCTCCTCGGTGGGCAGCTGACTTAAGCCGAGTCGATGCCGCCCGCGCTTCCGTGCGAGATGAGCGGGCGGCGCTCCGGCAGGGGTGGCAGAGTCTTCGGTTTCCCACGGGATTCGTACCGGGCCGCGATCGTGGTCTCCGGCAGCGGTGGTGTCAACGGTGCCGAAAACCTCGCGATCACCGAGGCCTTCGCGGACTCGCTCGGCGCGGTGGTCGGTGCCGACTGGTACCGCCACATCTCACTGCCCGGATGCCACATCTGTGCAGTAGTTGGTGGATTGCCAGGATGAGTAGGCCTGGGCAGCCGGGACCACGACGGGTCGGGTGTGTGGTCGGCCGACCATCCTCGGGATACGCAGGGCGGCCATGACGTGCTCGAAGGCGGGCGCGTCGCCGGCCTGGCCGGGGATGAGGCGGAAACAGAGGGGGGCGCCAGCGGCCGTCCGAGGCCGAACGGATCTTCGTGGTGAGCCCGCAGTGCGAGTGTCCGATCGAGTAGTGGGCGGGCTCGCCGTCCGCCCTCATTCTTTGCGGGCTCCGATGGTGTTCTGTCGCACGCGGACGGTGGTGGAGTCCACCGCCACAACCAAGTCCCAGTCTCCCTCGGGGTCGGCCTGGGCGAGCGAGACAGCGAAGGCCTGCTCCCAGATGCCGAGCCCAGTTCCGTAGGCGGGTGCGGACGCCCTTCCATGACCTGATCCAGCGGGGAGGTGCATCCGTGGCGAGCCGGTCTGGAACTTCCAGGCGATCGCGTCGATCACACGGCGGTGATCCCGCCACCGCCCGCCGCGCTTCGACGCCGTGTCCGGCAACAACGGCTCTGCCAGTGCGCACTGTGCGTCAGCCAACGGTACGACCAGAGGCCAATCGTCCGGCGATCGGAAATAGAAGGCCTGACGGAGTTCTGCTAGAGGAGAGCCAAGCCGGAGGGATCCCCATGAAGCAACCTCGTTGCGGCGCTACCGCGAACCCGAAAACCCTGGCGCGCGCGGTCGTCGCCGTCGGGGTTGGTGCCATGTATGTAGGGGCCATCCGCGTGGAGCACTCCCGGGACAATACGTATGCATGCCGGGTTCGGCGAGGGCCTTGACCGAGGCCGATTCCGCACGTGCGCGGACGCCTGCCCCCGAACCGACGCCCCGCACACCGCCACTGGCCCGCGGGGAACGCGAGATGGCCGACGGCGCCGGGCGAGCCCCATCGGGAGACCGCTCCGACGTTTACGCCCTCCCCGTGCACAACCGACGTCCGTGTCCGGAACATCATGGCCAAGCTCACCTTCACACCGACCACGCGGACGGTTAGCGGACCACCGGCGACGTAGCACGGGTGGGGCGGTACGTCGCGCAGCCGCCCCACCCCCCCCGCTTTCCGGCTGGTGGCTCAGCCAGCCGTCATCGCCGCGGTCTTGTTCGGCACGGTCTCCACGGTGGTGGGCCGGCGGCGGCGCAGCACAGCGATCGTGAGCAGCAGCAGCCCCATGCCGATCAGCGTCAGAGGTGCGACGGTCCTGATCACCAGGAGCTTGGTGTCGATGGAACTCGCCTTGTCGGCGATGTCCGCCTTGGTGGCCGCGGTGGGCTTCACGTCCAGGGCCAGCACGGGCAGGAGCGGGATCTTCTTCTGGCCGGCCGTCACATTGGCGGTCACCTGTTCCTGGTAGTGCGAGTCGAGGGCGAGGCCGCTGTCCTGGTCAAGGGAGATGTCGATGACCGTGGCGACCGTGTAGGACAGCGGGATCGGATCCGGCAGGGTCGCCGCTTTCGGGGCGATCGCCGCGGCGGAGGCGGCGGGAAGCCGGGACGCGAACGACTTGGCAAGCTTCTTGGGCAGTGCGGGGGGCAGGGTGGCGAGCACGGCGCTGCTCTTGAGCGCCCCGTTGACGCTGATCTTGTATCTGTTGACGTCGTGTCCGCTTACCCGCCCCGTGCCCTGGAAGACCACCCGTGCCGTGGACTGGGTCAGAGGGTTGTAGTAGGTGTAGCTGTCGTCGGCCTTGGGGTGGATGGGGAAGACCACGGTCAGGCCCTTGGCCCGCTCGACGTTCTTCCATCCGACCGGCGCCTCGACGGCGTCGAAGCTGCCACGGTCCACCGCGTATCTGGCGGTGCTCGGCTCCGAGTTCTTGCCGATGTGAATGGTGAGATCGTCGGCGACCAAGGCGGTGTCACCCTTGGTCTTCACGACGTGCACCCGGCGATCCATGCTGGCCGGCACACCGGAGAGGAGTACGTGCGCGGTGTCACCCGCGCTGAGAGCCTTGCTGTTGAGCACGGTTGCGGTGCCGGAAAACCTGGCGCTCGCGTCGGTGTTGCCGGGCAGCCGGGTCAGCAGGGGGACGATGATCGGTCGGGTCGATGCGGCCAGGGCGATCAACACGATCCCCAGCACGCCGTAGACGATGGATGAGCGGCGAAGTGCCATGAGTTCTCCTTGATGGGGCTGCACCACGGGAGGTGATGGCCGATGTGGCCTCCGACGGTGCCGAGCGGTGTGGTTGCGGGGTGGTTGGGAACTGCGTCAGGGGACTGGCACGGAGGTGGTGAGTGCCGATGTCACGCGTGGTGCGGCTCGCATGTGCCAGGTTTGGAAACTCCGGTGTCCGATGAAGAGGTGGGCGAAGAGCTGTCCAGGCGATCTCCATGGCGTGTTGAGGGTGTCCGTCGTCTGTCGCTCGGGCCCGCAGGGGACGGCTTTGCTGCCTCCGGTGCGTGAGCGGATGCCGAGGTGATCGATCGCTCCGCCTCTGGTGGGTGGGGGCATAGCGGGTGGCCCCCGGTCCCGCCTCCATCCGGTGTGTTCCGGTGGCGGTGGCTGCTGCCGGGGACGCCTTAGGGCCGCGACGACGTCCCGGCCGTGCTCGCCCGGAGGGACACCGAACCGCGCGGCCTGGCCTGCGACGACCGCCATGAGCCGGCGCCAGTCGGCGACGGGCGTGACTTTGACGGCGGTGGTGGTAGATGCCCTCGGCGGACGGGTGGGACACCCGGTGGCATTCCGGCCGAAGGGTGGGACGCACGAGCTGGTGCGCGGGGCCGTGACTCGTCTGCCGGAGCGGCGGAAGGAACCTTGGGCTTCGGCGCGGGCGGGTCGGACGAAGGCATGTGAGATGACCCCGCTCAGGGCACGTGAAGCGGCGGTCCCGCCTGGGGCCGCGGTCGATACCCCGGACGGCTCTGGGCCGGCAGTCTCTCGGGCCTTGGGACGGTCAACGGGGAGGGCGGCTGCTGCGTAATCGACAGAGGCGGGGAGCGTATTCGGCACTTGGCGCCTTTCGGTCAGGGGGCATGCGAGTGGCACCCGTCGAGGCTGATGACGTTTTCCGTTCGGATGTCTGCTCACCGAAGTCGTCCTGGGCGGGGACCGCGTCCCCGGCGGCAGAAGCGGGGCAGCGTAAGCGGTGTCGGTGCTGGTGTCGGACGTACTCGTGGTGGCCTGTGTCGGTCCTGGCCGACATGCGGTGAGCCGGCGGTCGGCTTGCTCCGCTTCGCTCACCCGGCTGGGACGCGGTAGCGCAAGTCATCCCTCGGTCACGCTGGGGAGCGCGCGGGACGTTCCGGGTCGCCGCATCCTGGTCCGGGCGGATGCGCATGTTCTCGGCGTTCCGTGCCCCCGTTTCAGCAGGGTGCGGAACGCCGCTGGATGCCGTGCCCGGATTGTCGATGCTGGTCGGCTGTCGCGGCGACGGCGAGCGGATGCACCGCGGAGGGGTGTAGCTGAAGTGACCGAGACGGACTGTCCCGGCGGTGGGTCATCGTGCCGTCCGGCCGATGTACTCCACGGAGCCATGCACGGTGCGACGTAAAGAACGCGGTCGAGGCGGGTTTGCACTGTGCCCCGGCGGCTGAGGAACAACCGAGCGGCACCCGGCCAGGGAGGCCCCGAATCCCGCTCGATCCCGCATGGCGCCAGGTCGCCGCCGTGGACCGTGCCCCCCAGCTTGGCCTTCACTCGGACGACGGCCGGTCAGGGCGGTGCCGTGACCGTCGCCGCACGTTGTCCGGCCCGGGACACCCCGGGCAACGACGCCGCCGAAGCGATCAGCGCTCGGGGGGCCAACAACTTCCGGCCGCGCTACGAGCTCGGTCGAAGTGACATTCCCATCGAGCAGGCGCGCGCGTCTGCCCGCGGCCGGCTGGCCGTTCATCGCGGGCGTCCGAGGGCGCCGACAGGGTGAACCGCTGGGTGCATGTGGCTGCTCGCTCTTCATTGAGAAGCTGATGTGACTACGAGTCGCTTACGCGCCAATGGCGAGCAGGTTAACGTCCACCTGAAGGACCGACAAGGCCTCAGGTGCGCCTTGTTTGCACCGATCGATGGCCATGTCGCGACCTCCGGTGAGGTGTCACCTCGGGAAGCGCCATCTTTGCGCTCTCACCTGTATGTGATCCCAAGTCGCAGAAACATTGCTGTGAAGCGGTTTCTGTCCCGGGTTGCAGTGCACAATCCGTGGCCCGATTCCCGCACGTCGATGCGGAGGCGCTGGTCGCGGCCGGAGGGTCGGGGTCGAACAGGGCCTCGATATGCGATTGGCGGTCACATGCTCCCTCGCCGACGTCAAGATGCGGACAAATGAGGTGCATCGAGGGCGAAAGGATAGATCGATCTTCGATTAGCACCGTCAACTTGTATGGTGGTCCATGCGCGAACCATGTGACCTGGGTATGACCCGCCACTGCAGCGGTGGATCGGAAGGACTGAAGTGACTTCCAATCATGAACTTGATGACGCCGCGGAGGCCCTTCCCCCCGCCGTGTCGGAGCTCTTCGGGACCGGCGCCAGTACGGCGCGGGGGGAACGGACTCGGCAGGAGCTGATAGTGGCGGCAAAGATCTGCTTTGAGGAGTTCGGCTACACCAAGACCCGCATCAGCGACATCGTGCAGCGGGCAGGTGTCTCCCACGGCAACTTCTACCGGCACTTCACGAACAAGGCGGACGTACTGACCGCCGCCATCCACCCCTGCGTCTGCGACCTGCTGCAGGGCACCCGGCGGAACGGTCGGTCCGACAGCGGTGACCTGTCCGCTCTGATCGCGAGCACCACCTCCTATTTCACCGTCTATGCCCGCCATCGCCAGCTGATGCGCGTCATGCATGAGGCCGCCGCGGCGCAGGACGGCAGCGGCTTCATCGAGAAGTGGCTGCTGATCCGCCGTGAGTTCACGGCCCGCACCTCCGGATGGCTCGGGCACCTGCAGGAGCGAGGTGTCATCGCTTACGACTGTGATGTGGACACGCTCACCGAAGCGCTCAGCGCCATGACCGAGCAGCTGGCCCATCTGGAGATCGGCTTGCCGGAGAAGGCCCCCCGCGCCGAGCAGCTCATCCGGATGGGGCGGACCGCGGGCGAGATCTGGTACAGGTCCATTCCCTGGACCCCGAGGGCGGTACCGCCCGCCTCTTGAGAGGGCGGTATGAGAGTGCATAGGAG
This sequence comes from Streptomyces fuscichromogenes, assembly GCF_014645815.1. Taxonomy (GTDB): domain Bacteria; phylum Actinomycetota; class Actinomycetes; order Streptomycetales; family Streptomycetaceae; genus Streptomyces; species Streptomyces fuscichromogenes. The sequence goes on from NZ_BMML01000011.1 coordinate 245,624, forward strand.
ATTTATCGTCACCGGAATGTGTGGCGGTGCGGCATCCCGGTCGGTCGGCGGCCATGGGCATGTTGGGCTGGTTGCCGTGAGTGAGCGCAAGCCCTAGAAGACCGGCGAGCAGTGGGCGCTGGTCGAGCCGGTGATCACCGCGTGGAAGGCCGCGCACCCGCGGGCAGCGGCCATCAGGGCCGGTATGCGATGCGGGAGATCGTCAAGGCATTGCTCCACCAGGGCCGGACCGGTTGCCAGTGGGAGCTGCTCCGCACGACTTTCCGCCGCCCGGCGCGGTGAAGTACTACTTCTCTACCTGGCGTGACGACGGCATCGATCAGCCCATTCACGACCTGTTGCGCTGGCGGGCGCGAGAAATGGCGCGTCGGAAGGTCGACCCGAGCCTGGTGGTACTTGCTACCCAGAGCGTGCACGCCGCAGCCGGAGTGCGTGCTGAGTCGACTTGGCGGGACGCAGCCCAAACTACCGGGTCCGTGCAGGCAGAGACGATGCGGGAACAGGTCACTCAGCTGACCGCACGGCTCGATGAAACCGGCCTGGCCCCCTCGGAGCCAGGCCGGTTCGGGCGACGATGCCAACTCGCCGGTTCGTCGGTTGTGATGCCGAGATCGGGCGACATCCGGACGCGTGGGAGCGGATTTCGATCTTCAACCGCCCAGGATCATAGGGCAGAGCCAGCGAGCGGCGAACTCACGGAGCTCACTCTCACTTGTGAGGTACGGCGGCGCGTCGGGGGTCAGGACCAGTGAGTGCATGAAGCGGGCGATCAAGCCGGCAGGTTGCTCGGCGTCGGGCAGGTTCGGCGCGGCTTTGAGGAGCCAATCCTTGGTGAACTCAACCCCGGCTGCGAGCACCAGGGCGGTCTCGCCGGTGACTGACTCCCGGGTGTTCGGTGTGTCGACGGCGAGGGTCTTGCTCAGAACCTGGTTGTTGCGCGCTGCCATCACGGTCAGGGCGAAGCCGTAGGCAATGCGATCGGCGGGGTCAGCGAGTCGTTCGACCTGTTCGAGTGCCCTGTCCCGCTCGCGGCGTATCTCGCGCATCACGACCGCCCGGACGATGTCCTGTTTGGATCCGAGCCGGCGATAGACGGTGGCCCGGTTGACCCCCGCTCGCCGGGCTATGTCGTCGGGGGAGAGCCACCTGAATCCGACCTCGATGAGCAGGTCAAGGGCGATGTCGAGCAACGCGGTCTCGGCGTCGGCGTCGGCAGAAGAGGGCGGCGATGGTTTCGATGGCAGAGCAGGCACAGCCCTCATGTTAGGGGGTTGCCATACAGGCAACCCTGGTGCAACGATGCAACATGAATGATGCATTGATGTAAGGCTGTGATGTAATGACTGAAGGCCCGGCAGTCCTGAAGCCCTGGCCTCACTTCGGTTGGACTCGGCAGCGACGCCCTTGAACCTGCTGAGCGCCTGCCGCTCGTCGACACGGTTTCTCGTGCTGGGCGAGCCGCCGATCTCAGGAGCTCGGTTCCTACGGACGGCCACCGATAAGGCCTCTGGCTGAGCTAGGCGAGAACACCCTGCCGAGTCCGCTTCTGCAAATTGATTGAAAGGAGCACGACGCTGTGAATTCCTCGGACACCGCGCCCCCCCCTCCCGCTCCCATCCACGAATTTGACTACGTGTACCGCGATGGCGCGGCTCTCAGGCCGGCGCCCAATCGGACCCGGAAGCCCGTGTGGACCGCGTTGCGGAAGCGCCTCTACGGCGAATGGATGCATGTCAGCGAGGACTGGAACGACACGCCGCAGACACTGCTTCTCGACGATCACCTGTGGGAAGGCGATCCGCTGATGGACGCGGTCGTCGGACTGTTCGACACGCACGGCGCGCCGACTGTTCGCAAGCAGTTCGAAACCGCTCTGGATCACGGCATCGACGCAGTCGACAACCCGTTTCCCGAGGTCCGCGAGCTTTTCGCGCAACTGGACCGCATCCCGGACTGGTACGACGCGGAAGCGAGTGAGCGTGGCCGGTTGCGACTGGCCGCCGTGACGGCGGCCGGGAAGTTCGGGGCGAAGGCATTCGGCTACTTCGCCACGGCGATGGAGCAGCACACCTCGGCGTCGGTGGGATCGACCGGGCGCATCGCCCGACAGCCGGCTCGCCGGTTGGTTGAAACGTCGCAGTTCTTCGAGGAGGTCACCTACCACGCGGCGCTCGAGCGCAGGTCACCGATGTTCGGCACGATTGTTCGTGTCCGGCTGATGCACGCTCTCGTGCGCCGTGGTCTCCGTAAGCGCTGGGGGGCGGAGAACTTCGCCGAGCACGGGATGCCGATCCCGAACACCAACATGGCCGGTGGATCGGCCTGGTTCGCCACCATGCCGGTCCTGATCGATGCCGCGATGGGCAGGCCCTTCAAAATGCGGGACCTGGACGACATCGCGATCCACTGGGGCTACATCCTGTATCTGTTCGGGGTGCATGAGCGGATCATCCCCCTCACCGGAATGGACTCCATCCGGCTCGCGGACCACCACGCCGCGTGTGCGGGCGAGCCCTCGCCGTGGCGCACGGAGATCGTCGAAGGTCTGATCGACCCGACCGTGGAATTCTCCGGCAAGGGCGGGCCTGTGGTTGTCGGCCTGTTCGCCGGATCGATGACCAGCTTGTTCGGACCCGCCGATGCCGCGACGTTCTTCGACGGAACCAAGTACTCCGGGGTGAACCGGGCCGCGTGGGCGTCGGCCTACGAAGCATGGGCCCGCGCATCCGCCATGGCCGCCCGTGCCGGCGACCACGTGCCCGCAGTGCGAGAGCGCCGCGCCTCCTCCGCCGCCGTCGGTGACCCGTTCCTGATGAAGACGGGCACCCTGCTGCGGAAATTCGGGGCCGACCACGGAATCGAAACCGTGCCCTTCACCCACCACGATCAGTCGACGTCGGGTTCGAGCTTCGCCCCGATCAAGTCCGGGCATGCCCGGTCCTCGCACGAATGACCCGTCAGTGCCCGGGCTCGGCCACGTTCCGGTTCCGGGCACTGCTGGCGTCCTCAGACCAGCTCCTCATCGGGTGCGCCGGACCCTGTTGGCGCATCCCCGCCCCGCGGCCGCGTGCATCGGCACGCTGCGGACGCCCGGCCGATTCAGTTCGTCAACCGTCCCCGGACTGCCTCGAGCACCACCAGGCCCGGGTGCGGGTGACGTCGGCCCGGAAGCAGGCCACCGCTCCAGCGACGAGCAGGTGCGCGAAGTACGGCGGCGTCTAGCCGTACTCGCTGGGCGCCACTTCCTGGGGCACCTCCTCGCGGATCGCGGCGAGGATGGACGGATGATCGGTGGAGACCGGCTCCTCGATAACAGGTCGCCCCATCGTTGGCGAGCGCCCTGCCCACCCGCACGGCCTGCTTGGTAGCGTAGCCGCTGGTGGCGTCGACGTAGAGTTCCATCGAGTCGTGCCCGCCGGTGGGCTTCGGCCGCTTCGTCGCCCAATCCCGAGCATCACTCCGAGTTCGGCGAATCTCCGTCCGCCTGTAGCGTCGGGCGTGTCACCGTCTGTCTCGGTCATCAGGACTTTTTCGTATAGAGATCGCGCGCATGTACACCCTGGCCAGGGACTCCGCTGTCAAAGCCTGAAACCGGGCCAGTACGCGGCTCGGCGCTGTCCTGTGGTGTGGCGTCGGTCTGTCCGGCTGCGTCGCTGCTGTGGGCGGGGCGTCCGTGCCCCGCGGTGTCGAGGGCGCGTTGGCGGGTGAGCGGGACCTGCGCCTCCGGACGGACCGACTGTTGGTCTCGGGTTTGTGCGCCCCTCACACCGGGGACGCGACGCTCTTGACGTAGGAGACGGCGTCGTCGAGGCCGATGACATCGCCGTACTTGGCGTCGATGTCGAACAGGTTAGCCTCGTGCGGGCCCGGTGCCCGGTCGCCCACGCACTCGCGCGGGACGAGCACCGGGAACCCCGAGGACACCGAGTCGATCGCGGTGGCCCTGATGCAGCCGCTCGTGGTGGAACCGCAGACCAGCACGGTATCGACGCGCAGGCCGGCCAGCAGCCCCGCCAGTCCGGTACCGAAGAACGCCGAGGCGTTCTTCTTGAGGAGCACGTGGTCGGTGTCGGCGAGGGGCAGCCGCCCGTCGATGTCCAGGGCCGTGGTGCCGGCCCGGAGGGCCTTGAGCCCCGGTGCCTTCTGCAGCCAGGCCACCGACCGGTGTTCGGCCGCGGTGTAACCGATGGTGGTGTAGATGACCGGTACCCCCGCCGGACGTGCCGCTTCGATCAGAGTCGCGGTCGCCTCGACGACTTCGGTGAGGTCGGATCCGGTCGGGTAGGCGGGGTCGGTGAAGCCGTTGTTGAGGTCGACCACGACGATCGCCGGCCGCTCACCCCGGGTGATCCTTCCTCCGAGTCCGGAGTCCTCGTAGACGGTGTCCGTTTCCTCGCCGTACTGACTGCTCACAGTTCACTCCTGCTCGGGCAGTTTGACGCTGTACCGCGTCGGATGGGGTGGCCGGGGAGACACACGGTGGCCCGTCGGCCGGTATTCGGCGGCCGACGGGTGGTGCCGTGGTCTCAGCGGCCGAAGGGGTAGTCGAAGGACTCGGCGTCGTGGTCGTCGACGTTCGGCCCTCGCCACAGCCAGTCGAACGACACATGGGACTCGCCGGTGAACTCGTGCATGTTCCGGTCACGTTCGGCCTGCTCCGGGCCGTCGGCGAGGTGGTAGAGCGTCTTGTTCTCCAGCGAGGCGTCCTGCACCATGCCGGCGCGGGTCGCCCGACGGGCCGCGTACCGCAGCAGGGCCTCGTGAATGTTGCTCCGGCTGGTGCCGCCGAGTTCTTCGGCGAGCACCACGGCGTCCTCCATCGCCTGGGAGGCGCCCTGACCCTGGTACGGGAGCATCGCGTGAGCGGCGTCGCCGAGCAGGGCGACATGTCCGTCGACCCAGTTCGGGTCCCGGCGACGGCGGAACAGGGCCCACTTGGTGACCGCGTCCCCGCCCTCGCCCTCGGCCTTCGAGATGATCGACCCGATCCGGTCGTCCCAGCCCGGCAGGTGCTCGATCATCTCCTCGGGCGTCGAGGGCACGGTCCACGCGAGGTCCGTGTCCATGGTGCTGGGTACACAGGACGCGATGTTGAAGATGTCGCCGTTGCGGATGAAGAAGTGGACCAGGTGCCGGTCCGGCCCCCACCAGATCGTGGCGTGGTACCTGTCGAGGAGGAACCGGGTCGCGGGGTCCGCCGCGAGTTTGTCCGTCGGGATGAGGGCGCGGAAGCACATCTCACCAGTGAACTCGAGCGTGTCCGCGAAGCCCATGGCGTCGCGGACGGCCGAACGGATGCCGTCCGCCGCCACGATGACATCGCCCGCGAAGCGGCGTCCGTCGGAGGTAACCGCCGCGGGCCGGCTCCCATCGGAGTCGTCGATGCGCTGGACGCCCGACGAGGTGTGGATCTCGGTCGCCGGACCGGTGCCGGACAGGTCCAGACAGGCCCGCAGGAGCACGTTGTGCAGGTCCGCCCGGTGGAAGTGCCAGTACGGGGCGCCGTACTGGCGCCGCACCGCGGCCCCGAGAGGCTTGGCGGCGATGATGCTGCCGTCGTCCCAGCGGCGGCGCACGTGATCCTGGGGTTCGGTCTTGATCGCCTCCAGTTCCCTGCGCAGCCCGAGGTTGAACAGGAGGCGGCTGGCGTTGGGAGCGGTCTGGATACCGGCGCCGATCTCTCCCAGTTGTGCGGCCTGTTCGAGGACCACGGTACGCAGGCCTCGTTGCCGCAGCGCGAGCGCGGTGGTGAGCCCGCCGAGGCCGGCACCCACGATGATCACGGTCATCGACTTGTCGGACGGCATGAACGGTCCTTTCACATGGACGTCACCAGACGTCGTTGGAGAAGTTGGAGGCGCAGGGGCGAGCCCCCGGAACGGGAGGAGCCAGGTGTGAGGGACAGGGACCCGGCGCGTGATCCATGTGGCAGGGAGCGGTGAGCGGACCCGCTCGGTGAGCGGCGGACGCGCCCAGGCGCGTCAATCAGCGCCTGCGACGTCCCCTCAGCGCGGCGATCGCGGCCACCGCCGCCAGGACGAGGGCGGCCACGGGAACGAGCATCTTCGCGACAGGCCCGCCGGCCACACCGAGCAGGTTGATCGCTTCGTCCTGCGATGCCGCGGCTCCCACGGGCCGGGAGGCACCGCCGGTGGGCACGCTGTTGAGGGACGGGCCCGTGGCCGTCGCGGGGTCCGCGAGGCTGGTGGCCAGCCGGTCCGCGAACTGCCCGATCATGCGGTCCGCCACCTCGGCGATGACACCGCGTCCGAACTGGGCGGCCCGCCCGGTGATGTTCAGGTCGGTCGCCAGGGAGACCTCGGTCTTGTCCGGGCCCGTGTCCTTGAGAGTGGCGGTGACGATGACACTGGCCGTACCGCTGCCACGGGCGTCGCGCCCGCTCGCGTCGATGATCACGATGTGGTTGACGTCGTCACGCTCGATGTAGGACCCCTTGCCCTGGTAGGACATCGTGATCGGGCCGACCTTGATCTTTACCGTGCCAGCGAAGCTGTCGTCGGTGTGCTCGGTCAGAGTGGCCCCGGGGAAGGAGGGCGCTACCCGCTCCGGTGCCTTGAACGCCTCCCACACCGCGTCGAGTGGTGCCGCGACGGTGAATGTGTTAGCCAGCTGCATGTTTTTCCCATTTCCCTCGGACCGACAGCCGTGTGGGGCCGGGGGGCCGCCGAACCGTCGAGCGGGTCGGCGGCCCCCCGGCGAATGACACGGCGGTGAGGACCTCCCCAACACCGCCGCATCAGCGCGTCCGACTCACCGGGCCGGTGGATCGGCCCGGGTGCGCCGGTTCGCCGCGCCGCCTCGGCGGCCGACGACGGGTGGCCCGGCGGGCATCCGCGGCAGGGAGCGCGCGGGCGGCGGAAGGGTGCGCGGTGCTCCCCTCGCAGGCCGGACCGGCCAACCGGAAGGTCATGACCGGATCGTTCGGGTCCTGATCCGCCGGAAGACTCCGCATTAGTAGTGCGGACACAAACTATCCCTCTGTGGTGGGCGGAGGTCAAGAGGTCTCGCCTGCCCGGCCGGGCACCTGTCGGTGCGCCAGTGGTATCGGATCCACGTTATGCCAGTTCAGAGCCGATTTTGGGAGCTCGATCGGCAGACGTCCGGGTGTCCCGGGATGGATGGTTCCATCGGGCCGGCGGTGGGTTTGCCGAGGAGGTGCGGAGTGGGGGGACGGTTTGGTTGGCTGAGTCTGTGTGGCGCCCGTTCATGCAGTTCAGGGGGATGATTGCAACGATCGTAAGCTAGTCAGTACTAAAACAACTTTTGCGGACGGTCCCCGGCGTCGGCTGAGCAGGGTCGGGCCACACGAACCCCGGCTTGGCGGCGCGCAGCCCGAAGAAAGTCTGGGCGGCCAGGAGCCCGAGCAGGACGATCAGGATCGCGTCCCAGCCGCCGGTGGCGTCGTGCAGGGCGCCGAGCAGCACTGGTCCCGCGGCAGCGAAGGCGTACCCCACGGTCTGGCCCATCGCGGAGAGGGCCCCGGTCTCGGATGCCTCGCGGGTGCGGAGGCCGAAGAGGGACAGCGCGGTCACGAGGGTGAGTCCGCCGCCGGTGCCGACCAGGATCGCCCACAGCGTGGTGAGGGCCGGGGCGGCGAGGATCCCCGCGATGCCGGCCGCCATGATTGTGGTGGACACGGCCACCATCATGCGCAGATCCGACCCGCGGCGCAGCAAGGGGATGCTGAGACCGGTGGCGACGAGGGATGCCGCCTGCAGGTACGACTGGTGAAGTCCTGCCTGTACGGCGGTCACGCCGTGCTGCTGCTCGATGGAGGGCAGCCAGGTGATCAGGACGTAGAAGACGGTCGCCTGCATGCTCATGAAGAGCGCGATGTGCCAGGCGAGACCCCGGTGCCACGGACTCGGCTTCGGGCGCCCGGCCCCCGTCGGGTGCCGGGGCGCGGCCGGGACCTGCGGGGTGCCTGTCGTACGGAACGCCCAGAAGGCCAGGGCGGTGACGGCGAAGACGCAGGAGGAGGCGAGCGCCTGCCGCCACAGTCCGTCGCCGCTTCCGATGATCAGCGCGACGGCGATGCTCGCCATGGCCGCGGCACCGCCCTGGATGGCCGAGTAGGCCGCGGTGACACCTCCGGTGCGGGTGGGGAAGTCACGTTTGACCAGCGCCGGAGTGATGACGTTGAGTACGGCGATGCCTGCTCCCAGCAGGGCTGTGCCGGCCCAGATCCATACGCCGCCCGGCAGGGACCGGAGCCCGATGCCGGCCGTGAGGACGGCGAGGCCGAGGAGGACCGCCCGGTCCGGACCGACGGCGTCGGCGAGCGCGGGAGCGAGCGGGCTGAGCACTGCGTAGCAGAGCAGGGGCAGGACGACGAGGCCGGACGCGAGGGTGGCGGACCAGTGGAGGTCGGCCACCACGTTCGGGAGAACCGTGCCGATGCCGGCGGTCGAGCTTCTCAGATTGAACGCGATGAGGATGATGCCCGCGAGGGCCAGGCCGGTGCGCGGCCGCCCCCGAGTCGGTGTCACCGCCTGGTGGTCGTTCTGCGCCGCCCGCACGCCTCACCCCTCTCGCTGAAATCAATGACAGTGTAAATTTTACACCTTCGGCGATGTGGGGCTGGAGTCACCCCCAGGGGAGCCGGTCAGCCGTGAATGGGCCCTGACGAATCCGTCAGTCGCAGGCCGCCACCTCCCCAGCGCAGAGCGATGATCTCCGCCGCGATGGACACGGCCGTCTCCTCGGGGGTACGGGCACCGAGATCGAGCCCGATCGGGGACGCGAGCCGCGACAGTTCCGTTTCGGTGAGCCCCGCCTCCTGCAGACGGGTCCGACGGTCGTGGTGGGTACGGCGCGAGCCCATGGCTCCCACATAGCCGACGTCGAGCCGCAGCGCCACCTCCAGCAGCGGGACGTCGAACTTGGGGTCATGGGTGAGCACCGCGATCACGGTGCGACGATCGACGCGACCCGCCTCGGACTCCGCCGTGAGGTAGCGGTGCGGCCAGTCCACGACCACCTTGTCCGCGTCCGGGAACCGGGACGCGGTCGCGAACACCGGCCGGGCGTCGCACACGGTCACCTCGTAGCCCAGGTAGGAACCCATGCGTGCCATGGCCGCCGCGAAGTCGATCGCGCCGAACACCAGCATGCGGGGTGCGGGCTCGAAGGAGCTGACGAACACGGTCGTCCCTTCGCCGCGTCGCTCGCCCTCCGGGCCGTAGTGGAGTGTTCCCGTCCGCCCGCCGGCCAGCAGACCGCGGGCGTCGTCGATGACGGCGCTGTCGAGGCGGTCGGTGCCCAGCGTCCCGGAGGTCCGGTCCCTCCATACGATCAGGTGGCGGCCGCGCACCGCCGGTTCGCCGTGAGCGATCGCCGTCGCGATCGCGACCGGCTCGCCCCGCTGGACCGACCCGACAACCCGATCGAGCTGCGGCAAGGTCTCCCGGTCCACGCGCTCCACATGGACGTCGAGAATGCCGCCACAGGTGAGTCCCACCGCGAAGGCGTCGCCGTCGCTCACCCCGAACCGGTGAACCGCCGGTACCCGGTCGGCCACGGCCTGGAGGGCGAGGTCGTAGACGGCACCCTCCACACACCCTCCGGAGACGCTGCCGAAGACGGTCCCGTCCGCGGCCACCATCATGGCGGCCCCGGGCGCGCGTGGTGCCGACGAGAACGTCGCCACCACGGTGGCCAGTCCCACGGGCTCGTCCTCGCACCAGCGTCTGTACAGCTCGTCCAGCACATCACGCATCGTGGATCTCCAGGAGTGTCCGTTCCGCGGCGAGGTTGTGAGGTGCTGCCCGCACGGGGTGCTCAGCGGCCGCGTGCGAGCCATTCGCCGAGGTGGGGTGCCTCGCCGCCGATGGTCGTGGCGGGGCCGTGTCCGGTGTGGACCAGGGTCTCCCCGGGCAGCGGCAGGAGCGTGTCGCGGATCGAGGAGATGATCTCGTCGAAACTTGAGTAGGAACGACCGGTGGCGCCCGGCCCGCCGTGGAAGAGCGTGTCACCGGTGAACACGATCTCCAGCTCGGGTGCGTACAGGCACATGGAGCCGGGCGAGTGGCCGGGGGTGGCGAGGGCGCGGAGGTCGATGCCGCCCACGGTGAGGGTCTCCCCGCCGATGAGCTCGCGGTCGGGTCCGCGCCGGGGGTGGGTCATCCTCCACAGCGGGGCCTCGGCCGGGTTGAGCAGGATCGGGGCACCGCCGAAGCGGTCGGAGAGCGCGGGGGCCTGGTTCACATGGTCGTCGTGGGCATGTGTGCAGATGATCGCCGCGACACGGCGGTCGCCGATCACCCGGGCGATCGCGTCGGTGTCATGGGCGGCGTCGATCACCACGACCTCGTTCTCGTCGCCGACGATCCACACGTTGTTGTCGACGTCCCAGGTGCCCCCGTCGAGCGAGAACGTCCCCGACGTGACCACCCGTTCGACGGGCCTTCGGGTCTGGTTCACAGGACCACCACGGACCGGAGCACGTCACCGCCGTGCATCTTCTCGAAGGCCTCCTCCACGTCCCCGAGGCCGATCTCCTCGGTGACGAACTGTTCGAGCGGGAGCCGGCCCTGGAGATGGAGGTCGACCAGCATCGGGAAGTCCCGGGAGGGCAGGCAGTCCCCGTACCAGGACGACTTCAGGGAGCCGCCACGGCCGAAGTACTCGATCAGCGGGATCTCGGGGGCCATCAGGTCCGGGGTCGGCACGCCGACCAGAACGACCGTGCCGGCCAGGTCGCGGGCGAAGAAGGCCTGTTCCCAGGTCTCCGGGCGCCCGACCGCGTCGATCACGACGTCGGCTCCGAATCCGCCGGTGAACTGGCGGATCTTCTCGACCGCGTTGGACACCCGGCTGTTCAGGGTGTGCGTGGCGCCGAAGAGCTCCGCCGTGTGCAGCTTCCGTTCGTCACGGTCCACGGCGATGATCGTGCCAGCTCCGGCGAGCCGGGCTCCGGCGATCGCGGCGTTGCCCACTCCGCCGCAGCCGATGACGGCGACGGTGTCACCGCGGCCGACGCCCCCGGTGTTGATGGCGGCACCGATGCCGGCCATGACACCGCACCCCAGCAGACCGGCCACCTGGGGTCGGATCGCCGGATTGACCTTCGTGCACTGTCCCGCGGCGACGAGCGTCTTCTCCGCGAACGCGCCGATACCGAGGGCGGGGGAGAGTTCGCGGCCGCCGGCCAGCGTCATCTTCCGGGCGGCGTTGTGGGTGCTGAAGCAGTACTGCGGCCGTCCCCTGCGGCAGGCTCGGCACTGCCCGCACACGGCACGCCAGTTGAGGATCACGAAGTCGCCGGGCTCCATCCCGGTGACACCCGCGCCCACGGACTCCACGACGCCGGCGGCCTCATGGCCGAGGAGGAACGGGAAGTCGTCGTTGATTCCCCCCTCGCGGTAGTGCAGGTCCGTGTGGCAGACCCCGCACGCCTGGACCTGGACCACGGCCTCACCGGGCCCGGGGTCCGGGACGACGACGGTCTCGACCGACACGGCCTTTCCTTTGCTGTGGGCGATGACGCCGTTGACCTTCTGCGACATGAACGAGATCCCTTCTCGTCGAAAGAAAGACACGAGGGCCCGCCGTGGCGGCCCTGTACGCCGGGAGGCGATGGTGGTCGAGCGGGCTTGTCACGCCTGGGTTGCCTCTGCCCCTGGACCAACTGGTTTGAGTACTGACAAGCTAGCGGATGTCTTGTCGCATTGCATCTGTCCTGGTGGGAAGCGTTGAGTGCCGAAATGCAGGTTTCATGCCCTGTCAACGCTAAGGTGAGTGTCGGAGGGGGCATGGCGGGTGACACCCCATGCCGGGACGTCGGCGAGTCCGCTCGGGCTGCCCGCCCTGATGCTCCAATATACCCACTGAGCTGCACTTTAGAAGGATCTCGCGTATGTCGCCTTGCGTCGCCCGGCGTCGTTCGTCCTGCTCGGCGACCCACTTCACGTCGGCGTCCTGACGCGTCCGCCCATGCCCCAGAAAGTTCGAAGGCTGTCTATTCGAGGGGCTGTGAGAAGAGGGCACGCCATGGGTCGGAGTACGGACCGGGCGCCGGCCCTCGTCGACGCGTTCGGCCGCACGGCGACCGACCTGCGTGTGCCGTCGACCGATCGCTGCCATCAGCGCTGCGTCTGTTGCACGTCGGCCGAGGGCCCGACCTGGCTCCCTGATCCCGGGTCCCTCGCACCACGGACGAGATCGTCCGGCTGATCGGGATCGAGGCTCCGGTGCTCGGTGTCCGGGAAGTCCGCTTCACCGGCGGGGAGTCGCTGCTGCGCCGTGAACTTCACGCGGCCCTCGATCCGGACCGGCGGACAGGTCCCGCCGAGCCTGCTGGTCAGCGTCACAGGGGCCCCGTCGCGGATGCCGCGCGCCTTGCCGCGTCAGCGGACACCCGTGGCCGCGTCGCGACTCGGATCGGGCAGGGGCTGCTCCGTCCAGATGGATTTGCCCTGAGCCGTGTACCGGGTGCCCCAGCGCTGGGAGAGCGCGGCGACCAGCTGCAGGCCACGTCCACCCTCGTCGGTCTCGATCGCGCGACGTACGTGGGGGGTGGTCAGACTGCCGTCGGTGACTTCGCAGATCAGCGAGCGGCTGCGAATGAGGCGCAGCCTGATGGGACCGCGCGCGTGCCGGATGACGTTGCCCACGAGTTCGCTGACGATCAGCTCGGTCACCATCACGAGGTCGTCGAGCCGCCAGTCGGCCAACCGGTCCCGTACATGACTTCGTGCCTGGCCTGCGGCGACCGGGTCCTCCGGGAGATCCCAGACGGCCACGTTCTCGGCGGCGAGCGCATGGGTACGGGCCACCAGGACGGCGGCGTCGTCGTTGGTCTGGCCCTCGGCGGGGACGAGGGTGGAGGTCAGCTCCGTGCACAGGCGGCCCAGATGTACCTTGTCGGGTTCCCGGCCGCTGGCGGCGGAGCCGGGGTGCTGTGCCCGCCGCTGGACTTCGCCGAGCGCGTCGGCCATGAGGGCCATGCCGCTGTCGATGTCACGCAGCGCCGACTCCACTAGGCCGTCGGTGTACAGCACGAGCAGGCTCTCTTCGGGAACGGTCAGTTCCACGGTCTCGAAGGGCGGCGTCGCCGCGCCGAGCGGAGGATTGCGGGGCAGGTCCACGAAACGCACGGTCCCGTCGGGCTGGACCAGGGCCGGTGGGGGCTGGCCGGCGCTGGCGAGGGTGCACACGTGGGTGGTGGGGTCGTACACGGCGTAGAGACAGGTCGCGAAGAAGTCGTCGCCCAGATCGCTGACCAGGTCGTTCAGGTGGGAGAGCAGTTCGTCGGGCGGGAGTTCGAGGCCGGCGAGGGTGTGGAGCGCGGTGCGAAGGCGTCCCATCGTGGCCGCTTCGGCGAGCCCGTGCCCCATGACGTCTCCGATGACCAGCGCGACGCGGTCCGCGGACAGGGGAATGACGTCGTACCAGTCGCCGCCCACGTCCGCTCCGTCGGCGGCCGGGACGTACAGCGCGGCGGCGGTGACGGCGGGTGGTGAGGGAAGCGTCTGCGGGAGCAGTCCGCGCTGCAGTTCCTGGGCGCGGGTGTAGGCGGCATCGTAGAGCCGGGCTCGTTCCAGGGCCTGGGCGATCAGTCCGCTCAGGGCGGTAAGCAGGGCTCGGTCCTCGTCGCTGAACTCACGGGGTTTCGGGAACGAGACCGCGAGGCAGCCGACCGGGCGGCCCGAGACGATCAGGGGGAGGAAGGCCCAGGCGTGTTTCCCGCCGGAGAACGCCACGTCGGAAAGGCCGGGATAGCGGTCGTGGAACTCGCCGCGGGACTCGATGTACTGGGGCGCGCGGGTGCGGACGGCCTCGGTGTGCGGGGCCGAGACCGTCAGCGGAGTCCTGGTGGGGAAGCACGCCAGGAAATCCTCGGTGTATCCGGAGCTCCCCGCCACCACCAGGCTGTCGCCCGCCACCAGCTGGACGAAGAGACCGGTGGCGTCGAAGAGGGGGAGTACCCGCTCCGCGACGATCGTCACCACATCGGGCATGGTGACGGCCTCGGCCAGGGCCTCGTTGAGCTGTCCCACGTGCGCCGTGCGCCGGGCCGCGGCGCGCCGGGCCGCAGCGCGCTCCTTGTCCGCCCGTCGTTTGTCCGTGACGTCGGTGAAGTAGACCGTGGAGCCCTCGGGACCGGGCACCAGCCGCAGGTGGTACCACCGGTGGGTCGCCGGCCAACGGATGTCGAACCCGGTGGGGGTGCCGGTGGCGGCGGCCTTTCGGCAGCGTTGCTCCAGGCCGGCCGCCCGGACGCTGGGGATGTCCCACAGCACGCGGCTGAACAGCTCCTGCGCGGGGCCCAGTATGGTCTCGGCCTGGAGGTTGACGAACTCGATCCGCCAGTCGGCGTCCGTGGTGAGGAACCCGTCGCTCAGGTGGCGCAGGGAACGGCCCACGGCGTCCAGTGCCATGCGTTTGTGGGTCGTGTCCCAGACCGTGCCCACCATGCGCGCCGGTTCGCCGGCATCGTCGAGCATGACCTGGCCGCGCGCCTCGACCCAGCCCACGGTGCCGTCCGGTCGGCACACCCGGTACTCCACGGAATGCGGGGTGTGTTCGCGGACGGCTCGTTCCAGGGCGCTGACGACGTGGGGCAGATCCTCCGGGTGGACGTACTCGACGAACTCGTCTATCCGGCCGACACGGGTTCCCGGTTCGATCCCGAAGATGATCAAGGTGGCGTCGTCCCAGACCCCGTCACCGGTGCGCAGATCCCAGTCCCAGCTGCCGACGCGAACGGCTTTGAGCGCCTCCTGCAGACGGGTTCCGGTGACCTGGTCCTCGTTCCACCAGGTCGGGGAAGGGCCCGCCGGGGTGGGCGCGGCATGGGCCAGCCGCTGGGCCGCCCAGTGCGCGAGCGTGGTCAGGAAAGCGCGCCGGGTGCCCGAGGGAGGGCCGGCCACGGTCACGACCGAGAGCGTTCCGAGTGATCCGTCGTCGGTGAGCAGCGGAACCGCCGCGATGCCGCTCCTGGGCGGCAGCCATCGCTGGGGCTCGGGGACGGCCGCCAGCCAGACGAACTTCTTCTCGCGCAGCGCACGCACCGGAGCGACGTCGTCATGCCAGCCGAGCGTCTCCCACTGCTGGGCGAATTCGCGAGGCAGACCCGTGGTCGCCATCAACCGCAGGGGGCGGTCGTCGCTGGGCACACGCAGGTGGGCCATCCCGCCTAGGCCACCGAGACCTGCTACTGCCTGGTGGAGGGCGAGCCGCAGCGAGTCCGTGTGGGACTGGTCCGACCGTGTGCTCATCAGGAGGCGTATGCGAGACAACTCGGCCTGATCGGGTCCCAGTGCCGTCCCGTGGCCGGGCATTTCCTGCGTGCTCATGTCGACCACGCTCGCTGCTGTCGTGTATTTCGCGAAGGTGACTTAATCACTATGCACCGGTGGAGCCGCTGGCGGCACCGGAACAGGTGACAGGGAGGACGCAGGGAAAGTGCCGACGGCACGGAGACGCGCCGAGACATGCGTGGTCCTCCGGCCGGACCAGGCGTTTCCTGCAGGTTGTTGCCGGATTTCACCGATCCCCTGCGGCGGGAGCACATGAGTTCTCACTCCGAGGACGTGAAATCGTCAAGAGTGGCGGCGTACACGTCGGCGACGGCCGAAGCGGTGCCACCCCAGCCGAAGGACAGGGCGTGGCGTGCCGCGGCGGTACCCATCCGGACGGAGCGCGAGGGGTCGTCGGCGAAGGCCCGCAGCGCGTCCGCGTAGTCGCCAGGGTCGTGGGTGGACATCAGCAGACCGCTCACCCCTTCCCGTACGGCCACCGGAAGGCCCCCCACCCTGGCGGCGATTACGGGCGTACCACAGGCCTGGGCCTCGATGGCCACCAGGCCGAAGGACTCGCTGCGCGAGGGCATGACCAGGACCGAGGCGGCCCGGTACCAGACGGCGAGCGCGTCCTGGTCGACCGGCGGGCAGAACCGCACCACGTCGGATATGCCCAGCTGGGCGGCGAGCTTCCGCAGCCCCTCGGGACGGGCCAGGCCCGAACCGGAGGGACCGCCGACGACGGGCACGACCAGGTTCTCGCGCAGAGCGGGGTTCCGTGTCAGCAGGTGAGCGACGGCGTGCAGCAGTACGTCAGGGGCCTTGAGAGGCTGGAGCCGGCCGGCGAACAGCGGGATCAGGCCATCGCGGGGCAGGCTCAGGTGAGCCCTGGCCGCCACCCGGCCCGGCCCGATGCCCGCCGGGTCGGGGCGGAAGCGGTCCAGGTTGACTCCGGGGTGGACCACCGCGACCCGCGCCGGCTCTGCGGCGTAGTGGTGGACGAGCTCGCCGGCCTCCCGGTCGGTGTTGGCGATCAGGCGCTGGGCGGCGCGCACGACCTGGGACTCCCCGACGACGCGGGCCGCGGGCTCGGGGCTGTCGCCGTCGGCCAGGGCGGCGTTCTTGACCTTGGCCATGGTGTGCATGGCGTGCACCATGGGGACGCCCCAGCGCCGGGCGACAGCCCTGCCGACGCGGCCGGAGAGCCAGTAGTGGGAGTGGACCAGGTCGTAGGAGCCCTGTCGGTGCTCGGCCCCGGCCCCTACCACGCCGCGCGTGAAGGCCCACAGCCAGGCGGGCAGCTCCTCTTTGGTGAGGCTCTCGTGCGGGCCGGCGTCGATGTGCCGGACCAGTACGCCCGGGGAGAGCTCGACGACGGGCGGCAGGGCGGGGGCGGTGGCCCGGGTGAAGATCTCCACCTCGATGCCCAGGGCGGCCAGCCGGGTGGCGAGCTCGACGACGTACACATTCATGCCGCCGGCGTCTCCGGTGCCGGGCTGGTGCAAGGGGGAGGTGTGCACGCAGAGCATGGCCACGCGGCGAGGCCCGTGCCCGCTGCCGGGGCCGCGCCCACGGAGCCCGCCGGGTGCGGGGATCCTGTCGCGGCTCACGATACGGACGCCGATGCCGAGGGCGAGGTGGAGAGCGCTGCCGGCACCGGAATATCGGCCATGACCGCTTTCCGGACCAGCTCGAAGGAGGCGCGGCCGGACAGCGGCAGGGCATCGGACCGCAGGGCGGCGCCGGTCAGCTCGTCGACGGCGTTGCGCCGGCTCATGCCCGCGCACAGGTCCGGAGGTCCGCCGTCCAGGGCGAACAGGGCGGCGGCATGGTGGCCCCCAGCCCGGTCGAACAGCCGCTGAGCGGCCGGCAGCCGATCGGGGAAAGCGGCCGGAGGTCCGGGTTGTTGGCGTATCGCGGGCGCGTCGGCGATCGGTCGGCGGGCAGTGGCACGCATCGCCTCCGCGTCGGCTTTGCCGCACGGACCACAGGAGGAAGTCGTGTACACGTCCCGCTCGGGCGTGATGCCGGGCGCGGGCACGCCGCGGGAGAGCTGCACGTCGAGGACCTGGTAGCTGTTGAGGCCGTCTTGGGAGGCGCCCGTGCAGGACACGACGCCGGCGAGTGCCTCGGCCGTGCCGAGGAAGCCCTCACTGACCAGGAAGCCCGCCGTCGGAACGCGGTCGTCACCGGGCGTGCGCATGGTGATCGCCAATGGTCTGCCGCCGAGCCGGATCTCCAGCAGTTCCTCGGCGACCAGGGTGTCGGGTCGAGCGCCGACCGCACCGTCCCGCAGCCGCAGCACCCGACGACGCTCGGTAACTCGTCTCATCCCGGCTACTCCTGGTTGTACGCGACTGGTGGCCGCAGCTGCCCTGAGGCAGGGGCGTTTCTGGCCGCTGCGGCGAAGCCTCGGACGGGGAGCGGAGACGAGAGCGAGCCGCGGTCGAGGACGATCAGATGATCACGGGATGTGGCCCCCTGACCGAAGCCGATGAACGTGCCGTGGGTGCGGATCTGATCGCAACGCAGGGAAATCATTGGGCCGCCCGGGTGTCGTGCTCGGCCTCGGGCCGGTTGTGGCGGGGATCGGCGGTCAGCCATGAACCGCCCCCAGCCCTGCGAGCGCGCCGAGGGCGAGAACGACGCTGCACACGAGAACCGCCCGTCCATGGTTCTGCCACCACAGCACTCGGTGGCCGAACCGCCTCGGAACTGTGGCTGGTTCGACGTGGCGGGCGGCCAGGAGAAGCAGGGCGACTCCCACGGCCGCGATGGCACCCACCAGCGCGAGCCGGGTGAACAGTTGCTCCAGAACCGCCGCGTTGTCGACGTATCGTTCCATTTCCGTTCCCTGCCTCCGACAGTTGTGGGCGGGTGGTCGAATCGGGCCTCTACACGTGCCAGGGGCGGCACACTCCCGATCGGCGAACCGTTCGGACACGTCCGCTGTCAGGCGACCAGCTTCGCCGTCACCTCGGCGAGGCGCCGTCCTTGGTGGCCGGCGGCCGTGAGCTCGGCCGCGGTCACGGCTTTCGCCTCACCGGCCGCCGAGGCGCTGGAAACGCCATAGGGGTTGCCGCCGGCCTCGAAGACCGCCGGGTCGGTGTACCCCGGCGGCACGATCACCGCCCCGAAGTGGGAGAAGACGTTGAAGAGTGTGAGGATGGTCGTCTCGTTGCCGCCGTGGAGGTGCTGGGCAGTGGTGAACGTGGTGGCGCCCTTGTTCGCGAGCTTTCCCTCGAACCACAGCCCGCCGAGCGTGTCGATGAACTGCTTGAGCTGTGCCGCGGGCGTACCGAAGCGGGTGGGCGTGCCCACCGCGTAGCTGTCGGCCCATTCCAGGTCCGCCGGCGTGGCCTCCGGTACGGCCGCGGCAACTGTGTCCACGTGCGCCCGCCACAGCGGGTTCGAGTCGATCGCTTCCTGCGACGCCAGTTCCGCCACCCGGCGCAGGCGTACCTCGGCGCCGGCTGCACGTGCTCCTTCGGCCAGCGCGTCGGCCAGTTGATGGGTCTTCCCGGTGGAGGAGTAGTAGACGACAACGATCTTGGCCATCGGATTCTCCTGGTGGCGGATGGTGGGAGGGGCTGTGCTACAGGTGTGTGCCGCGGGGGCGTTGCGCGCTGCGGTCCGGCAGACAGCGGTCAGGAGCGGCGCCCGGGCCGGACGAAGATGCACTCGACGTTCTCGACGGCTGCCACGGCGAGTGCGCCGCGTGCGTCGTCGGGGCCGCTGTAGGGGCGGTCGGGGATTACCCGTGAAGGGACCGTCACCGGCAGCTCGTCGACGTCGAAGGGGTAGGGGTCCAGCTCGACCACACCTGGCCGCACCGCCGTGAGGGTCAGCTCGACGCGCTCCTGGCCGACGGCCACGGGCACCGACGGGATGGTGCGGGGGCCGGGCGCGTGGTCGATGCTCGCGAGGGAGTCGAACACATGGGCCGTGGGCCCATCGCCGGGGGTGGTGTCACAGACCGACGCGTACAGCGACAGCAGGTCCCACGCCTGCAGGAGGTCGTAGTTGTGCCACAGGTGCTGTTCGAGGTCGCTGCGGATCATGCCCTGCATCAGGGTGCGCTTCACCTCGATCCACCGCTGCTCCTCGGCGAGGACCGCCTCGTCCTGGCGACCGTCGGTGCCCCACTTGATGCCCCCGGGCTGCAGCCCCCAGCGCGCCCGGTACAGACCGGTCCAGTGCATCGAGATCAGCAGTCCGGCATACGGGTCCGCGGCGAAGACCTCGTCGACGCCGCGACTGTAGAGCTTGACGTGCTCCTCCATGCTGATCTCGAGGAAGTGCATGGGCCTGTGCTCGACGTCGTTGAACAGCGGTAGGAGATCCGGTTCGCGCCAGCCGTCGTCGTGCATCGCGGTCGCGAGCGTTGCCTTGTCGTGCGGTGTCGGGAGAGCGAAATCGTCGTTGCCCCAGCGTGCCGCGATGTCTCCCGCCATCTTTGCGTGATCCACCTGCTGGATGAGGGCGAGATCCTGACCCCTGCGCCTGATCAACATGACTGTTCAGCCCCTTTCCGCACCCTTGCCGTGGTGTGCGTTCACGTCATCAAACTAGTTTGTGTACCAATTAGTCAAGGTCTGTGGGTGGGCCGACAGGTGTCACGCCCGGGGAATCGGAAGTGTGGGATCGGGCCGTCGAGGTCGCCGTGTCCTTCCCGCCACCCGCGCGCCGTCTCCGCCCGCGCCGGAACCCGCGCCGTGCCGCGGTGTCCGCAAGTGGGCTGCTAAAAGCCACTCTGAACTGGGTTCACGCCTCCCGGTGGGATTGCGCTTGACCTCTGCCGGGGTGTCTGACCGTACCGGTGACCTCGCTCTCCTGTCGGGCCGGATCGGCCGCTCGCCGACGCACCCGGAACGGTCGACCGCACCGTTTGCACGCGCTGTGACGTTTGTCGATCCGTGCCTGGATCAGGGGAGTCGAGGTCTGCCGGGAAACTAGTCAGCACTTCAATGAATTCCGGGAAGGGTGATGCCGGTGGCCGCACGGGGCCGAGTGACCAGCCGGTGCTCGGTCGCGCGACCATCGTGGCGCCGCCGCCAGCGGCCACAGGGCGCCGGCCACACGAAGGCCGAGGCCGTCGGTACCCTTCGCGGGCCTCGGCCGTGCCGTCCCGCTCCGCCCGTCATGCCGCTCCCGACACCGTCAGGTAGATCAGTGCCACGTTGAGCGCAATGATGACCACGGTTACGAGCGATGCCGCGGCCGTCACCACGCGCCGGTTCGCGTAGGAGCCCATCACGCTTCGCCTGGACGTCAGCGCCACGAGTGGTACGAGCGCGAACGGGATACCGAAGGAGAGCACGACCTGGGAGATGATCAGGGCCTGTGTCGGGTCGGCGCCCACGGCCAGCAGCGCGATGGCCGGTACCAGGGTGATGAGCCGACGGACGATGAGGGAGATCCGCCGACGCAGGAGACCGCCCATGATGACGGCGCCCGCGTAGCACCCGACCGCGGTCGAGGCGAATCCGGAGGCGAGGAGACCGACCGCGAAGAGCACGGCGACGGCCGTGCCAAGGTGGGAGCCGACCGCCTCGTACGTCTCCTGGAGGGAGCCGCCCGAGTCGGTGCCCTGCAGCGACGCCGCCGCGACCAGCAGCATGGCCAGGTTGACGGCGCCGGCCACCAGCATGGCCATGCCGACGTCGTACTTGGTCGCGGACAGCAGCCCGCGCCGGCTACCGGTCGGTCTGCCGTGCCGGTCCCTGGCCAGCGCCGAATGCAGGTACACCGCGTGCGGCATCACCGTCGCGCCCAGCATGCCGGCCGCCAGAAGCACACTGCCCGTGCCGTCGAACCGGGGGATCAGGCCGTTCGTGGTCGCCGACACCGAAGGCGGCGCGATGAAGAGCCCGGCGAAGAAGCCCACCGCGATGACCACGAGCAGACCGATGACCACGCGCTCGAACGGCTGCTGCCCTCGCCGGCTCTGCAGGGCGAGGAGCCCGGTCGACACCAGTCCGGTGATCAGCCCTCCCACCAGCAGCGGGAGGTCGAACAGCAGGTACAGGGCGATCGCGCCGCCCAGCACCTCGGCCAGATCGGTGGCCATCGCCACCAGTTCGGCCTGTGCCCAGTACGCTAGCCTGCCGCGTCTGGGCAGGCGGTCCCTGAGCGCCTCCGGCAGCGACTGACCGGTTACCAGGCCGAGCTTGGCCGACAGGTACTGCACCAGGCACGCCATCAGGTTGGCCGCAACGACGACCCATACAAGCAGGTAGCCGTACTTTGATCCGGCGGCCATGTTGGTCGCCACGTTGCCCGGGTCGACGTAGGCGATCGCCGCGACGAACGCGGGGCCGAACAGGCGGAGCCGCTGGAGGCGGGAGGGGGCCGAGCCCTGCAGGTCTGCCCGGACGGCCAGGTTGGGTCGGGTCGTGTACATGAACGTGACGGTCCTTTCTGCGGGCCTGTGGTGCTCGGCCGCCCGCGTGCCGTTGGACGGGGTTCGCGGTGCCGACGGGCCGGGGTGCGGTTCTCAGGAGGTGGTGTCGTGGAGTGCGGTGAACGGCACGTCAACGTGGCGGAACGCGGAGCGGGGGAGAGCCGCCGCGAGGCGGTGGGCGTCCCGCTGGGGGCGGGCCAGCGGTGCCGGTCGCACGGTTCTGTCGCGGGATCCGCGCCGACGGCCCCGAGCCAGAGGAGGCGACGGGCAGCGGGGCGATCGCGGCGTCCACGCCACCTCCGCGCCGTGATCCCGGACTCGGACGTGCGTCACCCGGAGGCGCAGTCCGCCCGGCGCTTCCTGGCGCAGTGCTCGATGGCGTCGACGATGGTGTGATATCCGGTGCACCGGCAGATGTTGGAGGCGACGACCTCGCGGATCTCCTCCCGGGTGGGTTCCGGTTCCTCGGCGAGATAGCCCTCGGCGAGCATGAGGAAACCCGGCGTGCAGAAGCCGCACTGCAGGCCGTGATGGTCCGTGAACGCCTGTTGCAGGTCGTTCATGGCGCCGTCCGGCCCGGCGAGCGACTCCACGGTGCGGATCTCGGCGCCTTCCACCTGCACGGCGAAGGTGAGACAGGCGCGTGCCGGGGCCCCGTCGATGAGGACCGTACAGGCACCGCAGATGCCGTGCTCGCAGCCGACGTGGGTCCCGGTCAGACCGAGGTCGTGCCGCAGGACGTCGGCGAGGGTGCGGCGCGGCGGAATGGCGAGGTCATGGCTTTCGCCGTTGACGTTCAGTTCGATGAGCTGGATGTCGGGCATGGGTGCGTCCTTCGGAGCGGGTCAGTGGGCGGGAGTGGCCGCGCCCGGGCCGACCGGCCCGTTCTCGAGTGCGCGGTAGACGAGTTCGCGGGAGATGGGGGTGTCGTCGAACTCGACGCCCGTGTCGCGCAGGGCGTCGTTGACGGCGTTGAGCACGGCGGCGGGCGCGCCGATGGTGCCTCCCTCACCGGCGCCCTTCGCCCCGCTCTCGGTGAGGGCGCTCGGGGTTTCGAGGTGCTCGATGCGGATGTCGGGGATCTCCATCGCGGTGGGCACCTTGTACTCCATGAAGCTGGGTGCCAGCGGCTGCCCGGAGGGGTCGTAGCGGACCTCCTCGAACAGGGCGCCGGCGATGCCCTGGGCGATCCCGCCCCGGCACTGTCCCTCCACGACCTGGGGATTGATGGCCACGCCGACGTCCTCGACACAGACGTACCGCAGGATGCGCACGCCGCCGGTTCCCGGGTCGAGTTCCACGACCACACCGTGGGTGGCGTTGGAGAACACACCGTCGGCCAGCATGTCGTAGCTCCCGGACGCCCGCAGGCCGGGGCCGAAGCCCTTGGGGAGGCGGGGCGACTGCAGGTAGGCGACGAAGGCCAGATCGCCGTACGACAGCCGACGTTCGGGCTCGTCGCGGACCCGTACCCCGCCCTCGCCGTCGAGTTCCACCGCGTCGGTGTCGACCTCCAGCAGGTGCGCGGCCAGGATCCGAAGCTGATCCGTGAGCGCGACCGCCGCCGCGGCCACTGCGCCACCGCCGATGACGATCGACCGGCTGGCGAACGAACCGAATCCGTAGGTGATCTTGTCGGTATCCCCCTGGACGATCTTGACCTTGTCGATCGGGAGCGACAGCCGGTCGGCGACGATCTGGGCCATCGTCGTCTCGTGGCTCTGCCCGTGCGAGAGGGTGCCGGTGGTGACCCTGACCGAGCCGGTCATGTCCATGGTGATGTCGGACATGTCGAAGGAGACGAGGGCCCGGGGCTTGCGCTCCGAGAAGGCCGTGGAGGCCAGCGCGGTGCGCTCGGAGTAGCAGGCGTAGCCGATGCCCATCACTCGCCCGCTCGCGGCGGCCTCGGCCTTACGCTCGTACCAGCCCTCCTCGCGCAGCGTCTGCTCGCACAGGTTGAGGGACTCCAGGTACGAACCGGGGTCGTAAGTGATGTTGTTGCTGTTCTTGTAGGGGAACGTGGTGATGAGGTTGCGTCGGCGCACGTCGAGTGCGTCAAGTCCGAGCTCACGCGCGGCCCGCTCCATCAGCCGTTCCATGACCATCACGCACTGCGGCCTGCTCACTCCACGGTAGGCGGCGGTGGGTGCCTTGTTGGTGGCGATGGCACGGGCCCGGACCCGGTACGCGGGCAGCTTGTAGACGCCCGGCATCTCGACCGCGGCCATCATCGGCTCGATCGCGGCGGTGCTCGGGTAGGCCGAGTAGGCTCCCATGTCGCAGATCACGTCCGTGTCCAGGGCGAGCAGGTGGCCCTCGGCGTCGAAGGCGGCGCGGGCCCGGTAGTGCTGTTCGCGGCCGAGGAAGGACGCGGTCAGGTTGTCGCGGCGGTCCTCGATCCACTTCACCGGCCGCCGCAGCCGCAGCGCGGCGGCCGCCGCGGCGACCTCCTCCCGGCCCACGCAGGACTTCTGCCCGAAGCCGCCGCCCATGTCGGGCACGATCACCCGGACCTGACGCTCGTCGAGGCCGGCGCAGGCGGCGACCGTGTCACGGATCGTGTGCGGGATCTGCGTGCAGGTACGCACCAGCAGTTGCTCGTCCCGGTCGATCCACTCCGCCACGACCCCGCGGGTCTCCATCGGCAGCGCGTTCTGGCGACCGCTTCTCAGATCGACGCCGATCACGCGATGCGCGTCGTCGAAGACCGCGTCGATGCCCTCGGTGGCGAACATCGTCACGTCGACGTAGGTGTTGTCCGGCGCCTCGTCGTGCAGGAGCACCGCGTCGGGCGCCAGCGCGGCCTCCTCGGAGACCACGGGCGGCAGCGGTTCGTAGGTGACGACGGCCGCTTCCAGACCGTCCTCGGCCGTGTACGGGTCCGTGGCGATCACGATGGCGATCGGCTCCCCGGCGAACCTGACCCGGTCACGTGCGAGCACCGGCATCGCCGTGACGCGGAACTCGTGCTCCGGGCGTTCCATGACGCCGACCATGTCCCGCAGGTTCAGGTCGTCCGCTGTGAAGGCCGCCACGACGCCCGGTACGTTCAGGACCTCGGACAGATCGACCGAGACGATCCGCGCGTGGGCCTCGTTGCTGCGTACGAACTGTGCGTGCAGCATTCCCTGGGCGGTGAGGTCGTCCACATAGCGGCCCCGCCCGGTGAGCAGCCGGGGATCCTCGCGCCGGGGCACCGAGGCTCCCACCCAGGTGCCGTTGGCCCCGATCCGGCCTTCCTTCATGTTGCCCTTCCTCACGCCTGCGCCGCCTCCTCACACGCCCGTTCCACCAGCGTCCGCACCAGGCCCCGCCTGTAGTGCGCGCTGACACCCGTGTCGTCCCGGATCTGCACCTGGTCGGCCACCGCGGTGGCGAACTCGCCGAACCGTCCGGGCCCGGTGGTGCCGGTGAAGTCCGGTCCCAGACGAACCGGCAGGGGGGTGGGTGCCACCCCGCCCAGCACCACCAAGGGGATGTCCGGTGCCTCGGGGCATCCGTCGAGATCCACGGCGGCGGCGACGATCGCGAAATCCCCGCGCCGTTCGGCGTACTCGGTCAGCGCCGCCCGGGGCGCCCGCCGCGGGAACACGACCTCCACGATGAGTTCGTCCGGCTCCAGCGCGGAGGTGAACGGCCCCAGGAACAGGTCCGACGCCGCGATACGGCGCGTCCCGCCCGGCCCCTCCACCACGATCCGCGCGTCCAGGAGCACCGCGAGGATGCACCACTCCGCGGTTCCGTCCGCGTGGGCCAGACTGCCCCCGATGGTCCCCCGGGTCCGGATGGGCAGATGCCCCACCCACCGCATGGTTCGGGACAGCACGGCGAAATCCGGGGTGAGATCGGCGACTTCCACCGCGTGGTGGGTCGTCAGAGCGCCGATGTGCAGCGCGCCACCGACCCGCCGGATACCGGCCAGTCCCTTCACATGCGCGATGTCCACCAGATGTTCCGGGCGGGCGAGACGGTAGTTCATCATCGCCACCAGGCTCTGCCCTCCGGCGATGACCTTCGCGTCCTCGCCCAGTTCACTCAGCAGTTCCACTGCACGTCGCACCGAGCCCGCCCGGTGATACGTGAAGGCAGCCGGTTTCATACTGCTCCCTAGTTCGAACCGGATCCGAGCCGTGCGGGTCGTCCCCGTCGCCGGACCGCGTACCAACAGGGGCCGACGAGATCTCGTACGGACCACCTGGCGTTAATTCGAGCACTGACTACACATGAACGCAAGAGCCCGGCCACTCCGACCGGGGCCGCCGCACCTGGTGAAGCTACCCGGCGCGATCGGAAAAACGCCGTGCCGAGACCACGTAATGGCTGCTCACCGGGTGGTCTTCCGGACGTCCGGCGAAGTATTCGGCCCGTTCGGGGGCCCGAGGCGCCGGCCCGCGACGGATCCGTATCCAGCCGCGGTCCCATCGGGCGGGCTAAGGAGGTGTGCCGTTCGGTGGCATCCTCCCGAGCACCGTGCGCTTTCTCGGCCACCGGCACGCAAGCTCACGGAGGTCATCGTCCGGTGCGACCCGACGGCAGGCCGTGACGAACGGGCCGGCGGAAGCGAGCGGCTCAGTATGACCTGGTGAGAGACCTGTCGTGGCGGAGGAAGGGCCGCTCGCTGCCGCTGCGGAGAGGTCCGCCCGGCCGGCTGCCGAAGTGATCCGTGCCGTGCCGGTCAGGCTGCTCGGGCGCCGGGAGGGACGGTTCGGGCCTCGACTGCCCCGCCGGGTATGAAGTTCGTACTCGAACCGTCATCGGCTTCCGGAGACCGCCGATGCATCCGTGGGGCAGAGGGCGCTGGGCCCTGGCCCGCGCTCTCTCCTCGAACCGCCGCGGTCGGCGTGTCTACCGCCCCTCGGAAGTCAGCCGCTCCCAGACGTCGGCCCGCTCGTTCAACCGGTTCCACATCGCCTTGCGGGACACGGTGTCCATGCCCTCGATGAGCAGCGCGTCCAGCTCCCTCGCCTTGCGATCCACCTCGTCCAAGGTCCTGGCGCCCTCGTCGGTGAGGTGGAGCAGCCGCTTGCGGCCGTCCTCCGGCGGCTGGACGCGAGTGATCAGGTTCCGTGCCTCCAGTCGCTTGACCACGCCTACCATGGTGGACCGGTCCAGTGCCACGGCCGCCGCCAGCGAACCCTGCTCGACGCCGGGATGCAGCTTGATCGCCAGCATGACGGCGAACTGCGGGCCGGTGAGGGCCTGCCCGACGTGACGCAGCCAGGCGGCGGCGTAGGCCTGGTTGAGCCGCCGGACGACATACCCGGGCATCACAAGAAACTCCTCGGGAGTTGGAAGCTGCACGCTGTCCCGGCCCCGCTGGATCACCACGCCGCGCGTACCGCTCATGCCGACCACCACACCTTTTCCGCCACCGCTCCCCGCTGCCAGATCATCGAACCCCCTCACCAGGGCGGCGGAGCTCCGCACCCCTGGGTAGTCAGCATCCGAACATTCTTCGGGCACATCATCAACACAGCGGGCCCGCGCAGGTCAAGGCCGAACCTGCGGGAGGGACGGGTGCCACACGCGGACGGTCCACCATGAGGAGACGGTCACGTCACGTTCGCGCCTGTGCGCGAGCGCCCCCGGCCGAGGCGGCGGGCGCGGTATGCCCGCGCAGCGCCGCGACGAGCCCGGCAGGCGCCAGCGCCAGACCGACGGCCGTGATCACCAGAAGCGGGGTGTGCCACCCGCCCGTCGCGTCGTGGACACCGCCGATCAGAGCCGCCGCGGGCGCGGCGACGAGGTAGCCGGCCCCCTGGACCAGCGCCGACCACCGGCGGTTCTCCCGGAGATCGCGGGCACGTTCCACGACCAGGGACAGAACCAGCGTCAGGCCGCTTCCCTGCGCCGCGCCGCCGACCGCGCACCACACGGTCCAGAGCGCGGGGGCCGACAGCAGTCCCAGGGGCAGCACCGTCATCGCGGCGCTGACGGAGAGGACCAGCGGGACCCGTCGGCGTGGCCCGCGCATCAGCAGGGGAAAGCCCAGCCCTCCCAGGACGGAGGCCAGTTGGAAGACGGTGGAGCCGAGCGGGGCCCCTGCGGTGCTCAGCCCGGCCCGGTCGTGCAGCACGAGCGGCAGCCACGCCGTGATGCCCAGGTAGCAGAAGGCGAGGCAGGCGAACGACAGCGTCAGCCCCCAGACCACCGGGTTCCTCCACCAGCCGCCGCTCACGTCGCCCGGACCCGCGGTTACGTCGGCTGCCGCAGAGGTGTCCGCGAGCGACCCGCGTAGGGCCAGCCACCATGCCGCGGAGGCGAGGGCGACCAGTCCGACCCCGCCGGCCAGCGCCGCACGCCACCCCAACGACCTCTCCAAGGGGGCCGTGATGCCCAATGCCAGCATCGAGCCGAGGTTGATGAACGCACCGTAGGCTCCCAGCACCGTGGCCGCTCGCCGGGGGAGATGGTGGCCGATCACCATCGGGACCGCGACATTCGACACGCTGACGGCCAGCCCCATGATCACGGTTCCGGCCAGTGCCGTACCCAGTCCGCCGGACGAACGCACCAGGATCCCGGTGCCCAGTGCGCACAGCGCGAGCAGAACTCCGCGGCCGACTCCGAGGCGCGCCAGCACGACCGAGGCCAAGGGGGCGCCGAGGCCGAAGCACAGCACGGGAAGACTGGTGAACAGGCCCAGCGTGGTGGCGTCGACACGCAGATCGTCGGCGATGCCGCCGGTCACGGCCGCGACGGCGACGACAGGGCCGCGCAGGTTCAGGGCCAGCAGCAGGACGGCCGTGACCAGCAGAGCCTCGCCCTCGTCCCCTGCGGCGTGCCGCTTCCGGGAGTTCTTCACCGGCCTAGGCCGCGCCGTCGGCGGAGTCGGTGCGCAGGGTGACGACCATCGTCAACCGTTCCTGGTCGCCTATTCGGCGGGTGACATGGCCGAAGCCGGCCACATCCTCGGCCAGGAGGATGTGGCCGGGGCCCATCCTGCGTGTGTCGCCGAGCGAGGACTCGACCTCGCACTCACCCTTCAGGACGATGATGAACTGGGGGCGGGGAGCGTTGTGCCGCCTGCTGTCGTCGGCTTCCCGGACTACGTGGCGGAAGACCGCGGTGTCCACCTGGAGGAGCTCACCGAAGATCGCGTGGAGATCCGACTCGGGCGTCCCACGCATCTCCCCGTCGGGTCTGACGTCCTCGAAGTACGAATGGCCGTCGTGCCCCGTGTAGATCCGGATGTAGGCGACCGGCATCCGGGCAGACACGTGTCCGGTGATGTTCGTCGTGGTCATGGTCGATCGCATTCCTCGTGGTGACGGGGGCGGGGCGCGGGTCAGGACGGATTGGCATCGGCTCGATGCCACGGGCGGGCCGGTACGCGACCGGCGACCGGCGCATGACGACACCAGGACCGGCTCACCGCTCCTGGCCTCGCCGGCACGACAGGCAACGCCCTTTCGGCCGGTGAACGGCCGCCGCCCGCCATGGAACTAGTTTGCATACGAATCAGTCAAGGGCCGGGGCGGCGCCCGCACGATGTGCGGAACAGGTCGGGACGGTCGCGGCCGGCGGAGCGAGGTCGCCGCGTCATCGCGGGTATGTCCGCACGCCACGGTTTTCCGGCAGGGGAAACCCCTGTGCGCAAGCGCGTTCACGGCGGTTGGCGGCAATCAGTTCGCCTCGTCGGCGGTTGTGGGTGATAGACCCGGTGCGGCGACTCCGGTGGGGCAAGTTCCGCGAACCATCTGTCGGACGCTGACAGATGGCGGTGTCAATGCGTGCCGCACCCTTTCCCGCCTGCGCCTTTTACGGTCCGGAAACTAGTCTGTATTCAAACTGAACCCGACCTGTGTATCCGATTCGCGTGCATTATGCATGCTAGCCAGGGGGTCGTCACTTCCCCCGTCAAGTGCTCGGGCGGATCCTGCGCGTCACCTCTCCGAGGAGGTGCGCGATCGGTTGACGGATCCACGGTGATGCTTCCGCTTACCGCTATGAACTGCGGAAACTGTGCGATCCAGGGCCTGCGCGCCGACTGTGCGGCGCGCTTGTCCGTAGAGTGATTGTCAGGCCCACACCTCTAGCGGCGCGCAGTATTGACGAACACAATGGGAGCACATACTGTCCGTGCTCAAACTTCTTGAGCAGGCCGCTCATGGTCGCGCTCAGCCACAAGGGGCGCCGCTGTCACTCGTCGAACGAGTC
This sequence comes from Streptomyces fuscichromogenes, assembly GCF_014645815.1. Taxonomy (GTDB): domain Bacteria; phylum Actinomycetota; class Actinomycetes; order Streptomycetales; family Streptomycetaceae; genus Streptomyces; species Streptomyces fuscichromogenes. The sequence goes on from NZ_BMML01000011.1 coordinate 275,453, forward strand.
ACCGCCCCGAGATCCATCACGGAGGAGCCTGCCGTGTATCCCGACGAATTCCCCCGCAACGCCTGGTACGTCGCCGCGCACAGCTCGGAGATCACCCGTGAGTTCCTCTCGCGGTGGATCCTCGGGGATCCGATCCTCTTCTACCGCACCGAGGCGGGTGAACCGGTCGCCCTGGTCGACCGCTGCATCCATCGTCAGATGCCCCTGTCGATGGGCAACCTGCGCGGTGACCGGGTCGAGTGCGGCTACCACGGTCTGACCTGGGCGCCGGACGGCAAGTGCACCCGCATTCCGGGGCGCGCGACCATCCCCGACAGCGTGCGCGTGCAGAGCTTTCCGCTGCACGAGGGAAGCGGCTTCGTGTGGATCTGGATGGGTGATCCGGAGAAGGCGGACACCTCTCTGATCCCCGACCACCACTGGTACACCGCGGACGGCTGGACCACGGCCACGGGTACCCAGCACATGAACGCGCGAGCCCAGCTGCTCAACGAGAACCTGCTGGACCTCTCCCACCTGTCCTTCCTGCACCTGACCTCGATCGGCTCGCCGGAGATCGCCGAGACAGCGGTCACCGTGGAGTCGGACGACACGTGGGTCCGCGTCAGCCGGCACATGCCGCGCACGGTCTGCCCGCCCTACTACGTCAAGGTCACGGGGATCGACTCGGACATCGAGCGCGAACAGCATGCGGACTTCTTCGCGCCGGCCTTCCACACCACGACCACGACGCTCAAGCCGTACGGTGACGCCGGCGACGAGCGCAAGTGCCACCAGAAGACGTTGCACGGCATCACGCCGGAGACCCGCACGACGACGCACTACTTCTGGTCGGTGTCCCGCGACTTCGCACTCGACGACGAGGAGCTCACGGGGTACGTCTCCAACTCGGTGTCGACCGTGATCGGTCAGGACATCGAGGCCTGCGAGGCCATCGAGCACATCATCGCGGCCTGGGAGCCCTCGTACCCCGAGGAGCTGAACATCAAGGTCGACGGCGGCCCGCTGCGGTCCCGGAAGATCGTCCAGGCGATGTTGGACAAGGAGCGGGCCGAGGGCGTGGTCGGCAGGCCCCACAATCCCTCGGACTCTGTGGCCCGCGCGGCGGCGGAGGCATCCACCCGACGACGGCAGTGACCGGGCGGCACCGCCCGAGCAGGCCCCACCCGTCCGCGGACGCGGACCAGGAGCGGCGGGGGCCGTGGATCAGCCGCGCCAGTGACACATCCGAAGGAGCATCGTGATGGCTCGCATCACCTACATCAGCCCCGCCGGGGTGAAGACGACCGTCGAGGCCGAGGACGGCAGCACGGTCATGCAGACCGCGCTGAGGAACAACGTCGACGGCATCGTCGGCGAGTGCGGCGGAAACGCGCTGTGCGCGACCTGCCACGTCTACGTCGACGAGGCGCAGTTCGCGGGGCTCGGGCCCATCGTGGACTTCGAGGAGGAACTGCTCGACTGCACCAGCAGCCCTCGCAAGGACACGAGCCGCCTCAGCTGCCAGATCCCGGTCACGGGTGCCGTCGACGGCCTGATCGTCCGGCTGCCCGAGACGCAGGAGTAGGCGTGGCACCGTCGAGCCTCCAGGACGCAGCGCCCGTCGTCGTGGTCGGCGCCGGCCAGGGAGGCCTTCAGGTCGCCGCCTCCCTGCGGGAAGGGGGGTTCGCGGGCCCCGTCACCGTCGTCGACACCGAACCCGGCCTGCCCTATCAGCGGCCCCCGCTCTCCAAGGCGTTCCTCACCGATGACGGCGGCCGCAGCCGGATAGAGCTGCGCTCGGCGGCCTTCTTCGACGAGCACGGCATCGGTCTGCGCACCGGCACCGGCGTGGTCGCCATCGACCGGACGGCCGGAAAAGTGGCGCTTGAGCAGGGCGAGTTCCTCGACTACGGTCACCTGGTCCTGGCCACCGGCGCCACCCCCCGCGCGCTGCCCGTCCCGGGCGCCGACCAGGCCGGTGTCGTCGTCCTGCGGACGCTGGCCGACGCCACGACGCTGCGTGGCCTCCTGCGCGGCCCGGCCCGGCGGGTCGTCATCGTCGGCGGTGGTTTCATCGGCCTGGAGGTCGCGGCGGTCGCGGCCAAGCTGGGCCACCAGGTCACGATCGTGGAGGTGCTGCCCAGGCTCATGGCCCGGGTGGCGTCCCCCGAACTCGCCGCACACGTCGCCGAGGTGCACCGTGACCACGGCACCGAGATCGTGTTCGGCCGCTGTGTCGTCGCCCTGCGGGGAGCGGGCGGGGCCGTCCGGGCGGTCGAACTCGACGACGGCACCCTGCTCGATGCCGACGTCGTCCTCGTCGGTATCGGCGCGGTCCCCAAAACGGACCTCGCCGTGCGGGCCGGCCTCGACGTGGACAACGGCGTCGTGGTCGACGGGCGGCTGCGCACGTCCGACCCCGCCATCAGCGCGATCGGTGACTGCGCGAACTATCCCAGCCACCACGCCGGACGCCGTACCCGGCTGGAGTCCGTCCAGAACGCCGTGGACCAGGCACGTCACGTCGCGGCCCGGATCATTACCGGCTCCGACGAGCCGTACCGGGCGGTGCCGTGGTTCTGGACCAACCAGTTCGACCTGCGGGTGCAGATGGTGGGCATCCCGCAGGACCAGGACGAACGTGTCGTCCACGGAGACCAGGTCACCGGCCGGTTCTCCGTCTTCCGGTTCCACGACGGCCGGCTCAACACGGTCGAGTCGGTCAACCGGGCCCCCGACCACGTCGGTGCCCGAAAGCTGCTCGCCACGGACCTGCGTCCCACCGCGGAGCAGGTGCGCCGAGCCGCATTCAAACTCGATCCTCGCAATTTCTCATAACGGCCGGGACGGCACACCCGTCGCGCGTCACAAGAAGACCCCAGGAGGACCTGTGGAGTACAACGAGCGCCAGACGTTCAAGTCCATCCGGGTGGCGGCCGTCCAGGCCGAACCCGTCCTGCTCGACATCGACGGTACGACCGACAAGGCCGTCAGCCTCATCGAGCAGGCGGCCGCGGAGAACGCCGACCTGATCGGCTTCCCGGAGGCGTTCATCCCGACCTTCCCCAACTGGTACGAGACGCTCGGGGAGGGAGCCGTCTCCCGTGACCTGGACAAAGAGCTGTTCAAGCACTCCGTCGAGGTGCCGGGCGCACACATCGAGGCCGTCGCCGACGCCTGTCGCCGCGGCAACATCAACGCCGTCATCGGCATCAACGAGCGTCTCAACGGCAGCACCGGAACGATGTTCAACACCCAGGTGCACATCTCGCGCACCGGCGAGATCCTCGGCAAGCACCAGAAGTACGTGCCGACCACGGGCGAGCGCTATGTGCACGGCCCCGGCCAGACCGGTCATGTCAACGCGTTCCGCACCGACTTCGGCGCCGTGTCCGGTCTGATCTGCGGCGAGAACTCCAACCCCCTCGGGCAGTACGCGGCCGCCACCGCCTACCCGGTGGTGCACGTCGCCTCCTGGCCCTCGTACTTCCGCCCGTACTTTCCGATGCACCACGCGATCCAGACCGCGACCGCGGGGGTCGCCTACAGCCTCAAGACGTACGCACTGGCCTCGGTTTCCCGGATCTCGGAGGCGTACATCGACGCGGTGGCCGCCACCGACGAGGACCGCGCCTACCTGACCGAGCAGCGCGCGCTCAAGAAGGGCGCGCTCATCCTCGACTACCACGGCCGGCTCCTGGTCGACGGCTCCGGCCAGGACGCCGAAGTGGTCTTCGCCGACCTGGACCTGGAGGAAGTCCTGGTGCCGAAGCTCGTGCTCGACTTCGCCGGTCACTACAACCGGCCCGAGATCTTCGCGCCCCTCTTCGAGAGGTAACCGAAGGAAATCCCCGCCCAAGCTCTCGATCCACCGTCCTCTCCCGCCCACGGCCCTCGGTGGGCGTCCCCCCACGGAGCCGAGCGAGGCGAGTCAAGTGCACTGCCACGGCGGGGTCGTGATCTCCCCGGTCACACCTCGTCGCACACCTCACCAACCCTCTTGACCCCGCCCCGGCCCGTTTCCGTGTGTCTTACGGGCCGACGCGCACACCCTAAGGAGTGGTCATGCGCAAAGGTCTTGCCTTGGCAGCGCTGATAGGCGCGAACCTGTTCTGGGCTGGCAACTACGTCCTCGGCGCCGTCGCTGTGGCGGACATGGACCCGGTCAGTCTCGTCTACCTGAAGTGGCTGTTCGCCGCCGTCCCCATCGTAATCCTGGCCCACTTCACCGAGCGCCCGCGGTGGCGGGACGCACTGCGGCACTGGCCTTTCATCCTGCTGCTCAGCGCCCTGGGCATCGGCGGCTACAGCGGCATGCTCTACGCGGCCCTGGTCACCACGCCCCCCATCACGGCGGCGCTGATCAACTCGTTCAACCCCATCCTGATCCTCCTTGGCGCGGCGGTCTTCCTGCGGGACCGGATCTCCCTGCGCGGCGGCATCGGTATTGCGATCGCGTTCGTCGGTGTGGTCCTGTCGATCTCACGCGGCGACCTCGGTTCACTGCTCTCCCAGGGATTCCGGCCCGGTGACCTGTGGATGGTCGGAGTCGTCCTGGTCTGGAGCGCGTACACGATCCTGATCCGAGTCGGTCCGCAGATCCCGCCGATCACCTGTTCGGCGCTGCAGGTCGTGTTCTTCTGCGTGGCGATGACGCCGATCGCGCTCGTTCACGGCGTCAACTGGCCGAGTACCGGCAACGCGAGCTGGTCGCTGCTGTACATCGCCTTCTTCCCGTCGGTGGCGTCCTACGCGCTGTGGAACGTGGGCGCCGAGCGCATCGACCCCGCGAAGGCGGGCATCACCCTGAACCTGGTCACGGTGTTCACCGCGATCATCGCGGTCATCCGCGGTGAGCACCTGACGCACGCCGAGATGATCGGCGGTGTCCTGATCATCGGCGGTGTCATCCTGTCCACGGAGCTGAGCCGTCGGAAGGCCGAGCAGCCGGTGGTGGGGGAGCCGGCGGTCGCCGTCTCCCGACAGGCCGAGTGACCGCCCGTCGCCGTCGCTCACGGCGGCGCAGAGCGCGGTTACGGAGCCGGCGAACCCGGCATGACAGCGGAGTCCCTCGAAGGCCACAGTCCGTGCTCCTCTCGTGCCTCGACGGACTCCGCTTCGCCGTCCTCCCTTGATCTTCCTCCACGCCGGTGGATCTCCGGCCCGGACGACGGCTTCGCAGCGCCTCTCCTCGAAGCCCGGTGCCCTGACCGGTGCGATGCGGAGAACGAACGGGGTGGGACGCGTGGAGGAGGGGTTGTGCCGCCATCGGCTTCGGGCACTCGCCCAGGTGGTCTCGGAGGTGAGCGAGAGCGTGACCGGTGTGATCGTGGAGGAGGGGAGTCGGCCAGCGGTGTTCGCCGGCTTCGTGGGCGGAGGGCAGATGGCCGTCGACGGGGTGGGCAGGACCCGGCTGGCGCTGGGAGTCGCCGACGCGTGGAGGAGAGCGTTCGGACACGGGTGTGGCCTGTCGATCTGAGCCCGGCGTCCGGCGGCGTGTGTCCCCGGTGGCGGGCATGATGGGGGGCCGATCCGGCAGGCAGGTCGGCCGCGGACCGGCGCGCGGGCTGTCCAGCGGGCCGGCACTCGCCGCTGGTGCCGGACCACCGGGAGTGCGAGGCCGGTGCCTGCGCCGCACAGGTCAGGACCCTGCTGTCGGGCGCTCCCCAGCCGTGCATCCCGGCACGAGGCGCCCGCGCACCGGACATCACGGATGAGTTCGCCTATGCCATGCATCGCTGTCTCTGCCGACGGAGGAGTCCGTAGAATTGCTGCGAGCCCGGATCGTCGCCGTGCGGCCGGAATTCCATGTGACGATGCGAACCGGGCCTGGTCGTCCCGGCCGTGCGCCGGGCCCGGCCGGCTGCGCTGACCATCGAACCGGCCGTGGTCCGGGTGCGCGTGACCAGCCTCCCTGAACTGCTGGAGCGTCGGGAGGGTTCCGCCGGACTGTCCGTCGACCACGGTCCGACCAGGCCGACTCATCGGCGCATGCTCCGCGCGATCATCGGCTGGAGCTAGGAGGTGTGCACGTCCGCCGAACGGTCGTTGTGGACCCGGCTGCCGGTCATCGCCGGTGGATCCGGCCCCGAGGCGGCTGAGGCCGTCTGCGCCGGGGACGGCCTTGCGGACGGGGAGTGCTGCATCTCCCGGACCGGCGCGCCGCCCGGTCCGTCGTCCTGACCGCGGGCACGAGCAGCTGACACGATCGGGCGAGCAGGTACACCTGACTCGTGGTTCGAGTGGTCACCCGGTCGCGCGCGGAGCGGAACCGGCGGGCGCCCTACTCCGACACGAGCCTCTCCCAGACGTCGGCGCGCTCGTTGAGGCGGCTCCACAGCGCACTCTGTGCGATCTCGTCCATGCCTTCGAGGAGCATCGCGTCGAGCTCGCGTGCCTTGCGATTCACCTCTTCCACGACTCTGGCGCCCTCCTCGGTGAGGTGCAGAAGCCTCTTGCGCCCATCCTCCGGTGGCTGCACGCGAGTGACGAGGTTCCGTGCTTCGAGCCGCTTGACCACGCCCACCATGGTCGAGCGGTCCAACGCCACCGCCGCCGCCAGTGAACCCTGCTCGACCCCCGGATGCTTCCTGACCGCCAGCATGACCGCGAACTGCGGTCCGGTCAGGGCCGAGCCGACGTGACGCAGCCAGGCCGCGGAGTATGCCTGGTTCAGACGCCGTATGACGAAGCCGGGCATGGAGAGGAACTCGTCGGGTGTCGGGACGTGCGCGCTGTCCCTGCCTCGCTGGACCACCGTGCCGGCCGAGAGGCTCGCACCGGCCACCACTTCGTGCCCGCTCTTGACGTCTTCGATCACCAGGTCCATCAATTTCTCTCGTGACGCGGCGCCTCACGCCGCGACTGCTGCCCGTCGGACCTCGAACATTCTCGTCGAAGCACCGCCCCGGTGGCCAGCCCGGCCGCATACCGTCGTGTGCCGGGCGTGGAGGATGAGAGCGTGCTGCGTATGTGCACCCGCTGTTCGTGACGCCATCCATGCCTGACACCGCGCGTGTACTCGCCTTTGTCATGAGGGTGAGGCCGTTCGGCGACCCGGCCGGCGCGATTGGGCCGGGTGTGGCAGCCGGGTACCGGATCACGGCGTCACCCCGGTTCGGTTTCAGAAGCCCAGGGCGTGACTCCGCCAGTCCCGTCGGCGGTGCGGCCTGCCGCGGGGGAACAGATGCTGTCTCCCGGCCAGGGCAGGTGGAAGAGAGGTCCTTCGGGGCCCTGCAGTTCGCGCTCGACCTCACCGGCCACGCCGTGGACGAACTCGTTACCGGGGTGGCCGTGGTACTCCGCAATGTGTTCTCCGGCCCGGGTGTGCTCCACGGGGTGGATGGAGTAGGCCTGGCGTGGAGCGGGTGCTACTGCCGGAACAGGGGAGCGAAGATCTCGGGTCGGTTGTAATGCCCGGCGAAGTCGAGGATGAGCTTGGGTACCAGGATGTCCTCCAGGTTGATCTCGGCGATCAGCAGCTCGTCGTCGGAGCCGGACCCGTCGGCGATCACGTTGCCGTTGGGATCCAGGACGAGGGCGCCCTTCTTCAGCGCGCGCTGCCCGGTGAGGAAGGCATGCTGTTCCGCGGTCTCGGCGACGGCATCGGCGTAACCCTCGGGGATGCGGGCTACGGCCGCCACGACGAACGTCTTGAGCGAGTAGGCCAGTCCGGCGCACGCGGTCCGGATCGCGTGGTGCATCGGGAAGTAGGGGGCGAAGTAGTAGGGCCAGGACGCCACGTGTACGACGGGGTAGTTCAGCGCGGCGGCGTACTGCCCCAGCGGGTTGGAGTTCTCGCCGCAGATGAGTCCCGACACGGTGCCGAAGTCTGTCGTGAAGCTGTTGCCGAAGCCCGTGGTGCCCGGCGTGTGCACCAGCCGTTCGCCGGAGGTCGGCACGTACTTCTGGTGCTTGCCGGCGATCACGCCGTCACGGGTGATGTGCACCTGCGTGTTCCACATCGTCCCGGTGGTGCCGTTGCGGCGCTCGTTGATCCCGACCACGGCGTTGATGTCCGTCCGTCCGCACGCCTCGGCGATGGCGGCGAGGTGCGCGCTGGGCACCTCGACGGAGTGCTTGAAGAGTTCCTTGTCGAAGCCGCGGGCCTTGGGTCCCTCGCCGATCGTCTCGTACCAGTTCGGGAAGGTAGGGATGAACGCCTCCGGGAAACCGATCAGGTCGGCCCCCTGGGCAGCAGCCCGCTCGATCAGCTCGATGGCCTTGTCCGTGGTGGCGTCCAGATCGAGGAACACGGACTCGGCCTGGACTCCGGCGACCCGGATCGTGCCGAAGGTCTGGCGGTCGTCGTAGCCGTTGCGGGACATGATGGGGTTCTCCTTGCAAGTCTTTCCCCGCCCGGGGCGTCGCGACGCCCGTCGTCGCCGGGCGCAGCGGTCACCTCGCTGGTCTCCTGGACGGCCCCCACGCAGTTTTTACGCTGGTGTTGATATTTTTGTGACGGTATCGATTCATTGCAGTGGTGCGGAGGGTTGCGTTTGGGGTCACACGCCTCCACGCCGCGGCTGGAATTCGGCCCGCCCGTCCATGGGCTCGGGGACCGTGCGGCCCGAGCGTTCTGATGTCACCGTCAGTGCAATACTTTCCGGAACTCAGACGCAGGTCCGTCCGCCACGGGCACTACGAGAAGGTGAGAGCCGGACGTGAACACCGACTCCCAGCCGACGGCCGAGGGACCCGTCGCCCGGCCCGGTGCCCCGGACCACTCGCTCGACGAAGTGCTCCTCAGCGTCGGCCGAAGGGTTCGCCACTACCGTAAACTCCGCGGCCTCACTCTGCAGGACCTCGCGGTGGACACGGGGCTGAGCGCCTCCATGCTCTCCACCCTCGAACGCGGCCAGACCGGGGTGAGCGTGGCGACCATCCATGCCGTCGCGCAGGCCCTCGACATCAGCATCACCGCCCTCTTCCAGGCGTCGGGCCCCGGCGATCCCGTCGTCAGGCAAGCCGACCAGCGCCGCGACTGCACCGCGGGGGGTGCCGGCCGCACCCTGGTCCTCGCCGACCCCGACATGCGGATCGAACTCTACGTCTACGACTTCGAACCCGGCACGGCCAGCGCCAACGCTCCCACCACACACAACGGCATGGAATACGGCATCAATCTCGAAGGCGTTCTCACCGTGGAAATCGACGGCCGCCAGTTCACTCTCAACCCTGGTGACGCTGTGCAGTACTCGACCCGGTCCCAGCACCGGATGAGGAACACCACCGACGCCCCGTCCCGCGCGGTCTGGGTGAACATCTCCCGCATGTGACCCACCGTCAACATCAGCAGGGACGATGACACTATGCGGGCATTGATCTCACCCCAACGGCGTCCGTGTGTACAGCGCGTGCCTTCGTCCGTTGAGAGCATGGTTGCCGCCGAGGCGACAACCATCGGCGGCTAAAGGCTAGGCGGGGCGGTGGCCGGTGAGGTGGTTGATCCAGGCGATCATGGCGTCGGCGTCCTCGTTGACGGCATGGCCGCCGTCCCAGTAGAGGGAGGAGTTGACGTCGTCGCCGAGGTTGTCGAGTTTGGCGGCGAGGTTGAGGACGATGTTGTGCGAGGTGTTGGTGTCGAGGGCGCCGGTGCGCAGCCACCAGTGCCTGGAGCGGCCGGGGTTGCGCTGCCCGATGAAGTGCATCGGGTTCATGAGCCTGATCTTCTCGGGCAGGTCGGCGTCGAGTTGAGCCGTGTCGTCGCCGGTGGCGGTGCGCAGGCTGTAGAGCGTGAAGTGGCGGGCGTTGGTGGTCGCGTCGCCGAACTCCTGGTTCTCGAAGGCACTCACGTCGAGGGCGTCGAAGGAGGGGGCGTTCTTGGACCGGTGGCCGATGTGGGAGAGGAAACCGTCCCAGGTGAAGGTGGCCTTGCCGCCCGACCAGGTGATGAAGGGGTTGGCGGTGAGGTATGTCGTGCGGTCGGCGTCGGAGAGGGCGGTGAGGTACGCGGTCGCCGAGGGCTGGAGGTAGGCCTTGACCATGTAGTCGGCGTAGTTGTCGGCGGTGAGGGTGCCGAAGCCCTTGACGCCCCGCAGGTGCAGGGAGCGGAGATAGCCGGTGTAGGCGTCCTTCAGCTGGGTGGAGTAGGGCTCGGCGGCCGTGGCGCCGCTGGCCAGGGGGAGGGTGCCGAACATCCACTCGTAGGCCATGTCGGCGTGGTCGAGGTCGGTGATGGGCGAGTACGCCGTCGTGGCGAAGACGGCGTCGCTCTCGTCGGCCGCGCCGATCTCCTTGAGGTAGGAGTGGTACAGCGGGCTGTCGCCGGAGGCGCCGAGCAGCGAGGAGAGCGCGGCACCGGCGCTGCCGCCGCCGGAGACGATCCAGTCGGTGTTGCCGGGGATGCGGTGCTTGTTGTGGCGCAGGTAGCGCACGGCGGCCTTGAGGTCGACTATGCAGGCCGGGGCTTTGCCGTAGTAGGTGCCGTCGGCGGCCACGTTGTCCCGTCCGCGCACGCCGGGCTCCACCACGACCCAGCCGTTCGCCAGCGCGTACAGGGCGTTGTTCTGGCGTGCGGTGGCGCCTTCCCCCGCACCGTTGCCGCCGCCCGCGCCACCACCGGCACCGCCGCCCGGGCCACCGATGATCGGGCCGGTGTAGCCGACGCCGGTCGCGGCGTTGGTGCTGGAGGAGGAGTACCCGCCCATGATGTTGGCCAGCATGATCGGTGCGTGGGAGACGTCGACCGCCGTGCCGTCGATCTCGACGGGGACGCTCAGGTTCAGGCTCTGGTAGGCCGCGTCGACCGGCTTCGCCACGTAGGTGACGGCCTTGTAGAAGTGGTACGTCACCGAGTGGTCGCCGCTGCCGGTGGTGATGGTGGTCGTCAGGACCGTGTAGTCGTCCTTGTCGAACACCAGCGACACCGCGTCTCCCGAGCTGGACGTCTTGGCCTTGGCCGTGGTGCTGCCGGCCGATGGGGCGGCGTTCGCCGGAGCGGCCGAGAGGGCGGTGACGGCGGGGACTGCCGCTGCCGCGGCGAGCCCGGATATGACAGTCCTGCGCTTCATGGTCAGGAAGGCCCTTCTCGGTCGGCGGCGCCCCACGGTGCTACGGGCCTGCTCGGCGCGGCCGACCGCTGCTTGAGTGCGGGTGGGTGACTGCGACACTCACGCTAAATTTTTGTCGGCAATATTGTCAACAATATGAGCCGAGTTCTTGACCAGTTCACAGCTTCGTGGCTGTTGGGCCGCTTGTCGCTAGCAATAGCCCACGTGGCGGCAAAATTCCAACACCCCTGCACAATCGGCGGAATTGTCCCTCGGCGTGACCGCGGATCCCTTTCCAGACCGTATTCCGCGGCACCGACTGGTCACTGATGGCCGCCGCATGCGCAGAGGTGATGGCCGGTTTCAGCGGACGAAGGACTGCCGTATCTCCTTCTTCAGGCGCTTCAGGCTGGCCTGCTCCGCGGCGGAGTTCGCGGCATTCGTGTCGGATGGATCCTCGCCCAGGCGCATGAAGGCGTGGTCCGCGCCGGTGTAGACGACGGGGTCGTAGTACTTCTCGGCGGCCGACATCGCCTCGGTGGTGGCCGGGAGGCTGGCCATCACGCGGGTGTCGGCCTCGCCGTAGAACCCGTGGACCGAAACTGCGATCTTGTCGACGGGATAGTCGGTGAGTCCCTCGGTGCGGTGGCAGCCTTGGGTCACGGCGGGCGGCCCGACGTCGTAGAACACGAACACCGAGTCGACCGACTTCGTGCCCGTCGCGGCGTACCGGAACGCCGCCCCGCCGCCCCAGGAGAGTCCGACGATGTCGGCCTGACCGGTGGAACGCGACAGGTGCTTGGCGTAGTTCACCCAGGCGCCGATGCGGGCGCTGACCTCCTCGTCGGGGACGGCCGTGACCAGGTCGGAGGTGCCGCCGCCGGTGCCGGTGAGGGTGCGCGAGTCACCGCCGCCGTCGGGTCCGAGACCCGAGATCATGTCGGGCGTGACGGCGATGTAGCCCATCGCCGCGACCACGTCGGCGGTGTTGCGCGTGGAGTCGGTGAGCCCGAACACCTCGTGCAGCACGAGGACCACGGGCGCCTTCTTCCTGCCCGCGGGGTAGTCGACCCACGCTCTCATCGTCTGCCCGTGGAAGCGCAGGCTCACCCAGCGGGACGCACGCGGTGACGCCGTCAGTTTCGCGGTGGCGAAGGACTGTGACGCCTGCTGGGAGGTCCAGCCGGCGGTCGGCGTGGCGGACTGGGTGCCGGTGACGGACGGGCAGGACGTGCTGGAATCCGCAGTGGTGCCCGAGGCCGGTTCGGCCGCCGTGGCCGCGAAGCTCCGCTCGCCCGCCACGGCGGTCCCGCCCGCGAGCAGGGTGGCCGACAGCAGCAGCGTCGCCGACAGACCGGCGAGCGGCCCGCGCCCGAGGCGCCGCCGTCTCGTGCTCGATCCGGAATCGGTCATGGTGATCACCTAGCCCTGGTAGAAGGTAGACGGGGCCGAGCCGAAGGAACTCCGCAGGTCGACCTCGGTCAGTTCCCCGGCCGAGGGATCGGCCCGGTGGGTGAAGACACGTTCGCCACCGCCCATGCGAAAGGGGCCGACGCCGTGGTCCGCCGGGTCCGTGCAGTGGAAGAGCCGCTTCTTCTCGTCGAGGTGAACCCGCAGTCGAACTCGTCACTGATCGCCTTACCGGCGTGATTTTCCAGGTCCGCTGGTCGAAGCCGTGCAGCCACAGCCCGCTCTCAGCGCCCGTCTCGGACCAGCCGCCGACGTAGAGGTACATGGCGCCGCGGCCCGTGGCCGCGGTTCCCTGACGGCTCATGGCCGAGGCTGCCCCCGCGGCCCCGGTCCCCATTCCTTTTATGAACGTGCGGTGCTGCGGATCTAACGGAACCATGTGGCGTTCCTTCCTCTCAGCAGTCCCGTATGGCATGACGGTTGCGTGCCGGGGCGCACCGCGCGGTGACGGTCGGAGACGTGCCGTCGGGCGGCGCCGCAGACTCATCCGGCGTTGATGACAACGCACTTCACCTGGGTCCAGTCCTCCAGGTAGTCGGTGCCCATGGAGCGGCCGAAGCCGCTGTGCTTGTAGCCGCCGAAGGGGGCGCCGATGGCTCCACCGGGTCCGCCGTCACCGAGGGTGTTGACGGCGATCTGGCCGGCCTGGACGCGGCGGGCGAGGCGTACGGCGCGGCCGATGTCCTGGGTCCAGACAGCGGCGGTGAGGCCGTAGCGGGTGCCGTTGGCGATGGCGACGGCCTCCTCCTCGTCCTCGTAGGTGAGGACGGAGAGGACGGGGCCGAAGATCTCCTCCTGGGCGATGCGCATCTCGGGCCGTACCTGGTCGAAGAGGGTCGGTTCGACGAAGTAGCCGTTCTCGTACGGCTCTCCGGCGAGCTTTCCGCCGCCGACGACGACTTCGGCGCCCTCTTCGCGGCCGATGGCGAGGTAGTCCAGTACCCGCTTCTCCTGGCGGGCGTTGATGAGCGGGCCCATGTCGACGGGCTGGTCCCACAGGCCGACGCGTACGGTGCGGAAGGCGTCCGTGACCTCGGTGACGAGCTGGTCGTGGAGGGAGGGGTGGACCAGGACGCGGGAGCCGGCGGCGCAGACCTGGCCGCTGTTCATGACGATGCTGCGGACGATGGCGGGGACGGCTTTGGTCAGGTCGGCGTCGGGCAGCACGATCTGCGGGGACTTGCCGCCCAGTTCGAGTTGGAGGGGGATGAGGTTGCGGGCGCAGGCTTCCATGACGGCGGTGCCAGTGGCGGGGGAGCCGGTGAAGCTCATCTTGCGGATGCCGGGGTGGGCGGGGAGGGCGGCCCCCGCCTCGTTGCCGTATCCGGTGACGACGTTGAGGACGCCGGGCGGGATGCCCGCCTCCTGGGCGAGGCGGGCGAGGTAGAGGGCGGTGAGGGGGGCGTCCTCGGCGGGCTTGAGGACGACGGTGTTGCCGGCGGCGATGGGGGCGGCCGTGTTGAAGACGGTCATGGGGCCGGGCGCGTTCCAGGGGATGATCGCGCCGACGACGCCGTACGGCTCGCGAAGGGTCAGGCCCAGCATGTCCGGGGAGCGGGTCGGGAGGGTGTTGCCGAGGACTTTGTCGGCCTTGCCGGCGAGGTAGGTGAGGCGGGCGGCGATGGGGGAGGGGCCGACGGGGTGGCCGACCTCCATGGCCTCCAGGCGGTTGATGTCGTCGTCGTGTTCGCGTACCAGCTCGGCCCAGCGGTACAGCAGTTCGCCGCGCACCGCGGGGCTGGTGTCGCGCCAGGCGGAAAGAGCCTGCTCGGCGGCGCGTACGGCGTCGTCGATGTCCTCGGCGGTGCCGCGCGGGACGCGGGCGAGGAGGGCGCCGGTGGCCGGGTTGATGACTTCCAGTACGGCTTTCGAGCGGGCGGGGACCCATTCGCCGGCGATGAGGTGCGTGCCGTCGGGCAGGAGCGCGGCGATGTCGAACGAGACAGGGGCGGTGGTGGTCATCGAGTTCCTTGTGAAGTGGGGACGGCGGAGGAGCCGAGGCCGGCGAGGCGGTCAGGCGGCTCCGGCCGATGTCTGGAGGGGCACCGCGGTGCCGGCGGCGATCTCGTCGCGGCGGTGGCAGGCGACGGAGACCCCGTCGTGCTCCACGAGTTCGGGCTGGTCGGACCAGCAGGTTTCCTGCGCGAACGGGCAGCGGGGCGCGAAGGCGCAGCCCGCACTCACACGTCCGGAGGTCGTGCCGGCCGTGCTTGTGAGGCGCCGCTCGGCCTGGCGGCGGCGCTGGGCGATCGGGTCGGGGACCGGTGCGGCGGCCAGCAGGGCGCGGGTGTAGGGGTGGGAGGGGTGGTCGGCGACCAGGGCCGCTGGGCCGCGCTCGACGACCCGGCCGGCGTACAGGACGACGATGGTGTCGCTGAGGTAGCGCACCACGGCCAGGTCGTGGGAGATGAAGAGGTAGCTCAGGCCCCGGTCGCGCTTGAGGCGGGCGAGCAGGTTGAGGACCTGCGCCTGCACGGACAGGTCGAGGGCGCTGACCGCCTCGTCGCACACGATGAAGTCGGGCTCCATGACCAGTGCCCGGGCGATGGCGATGCGTTGGCGCTGTCCGCCGGAGAAGGCGGCGGGGTAGCGGTGGGCGGCGCCGGGCGGTAGGCCGACGTCGTCGAGGGCGCGCAGGACGCGCTCGTGGATCTCGTCGGCGGGCAGGCCCAGGTTGTGGCGAAGGGCTTCGGCGAGGGTGTCGCCGACCGTGTGCGCCGGGTTCATGGAGCCGTACGGGTCCTGGAAGACCACCTGCATCCGGCGGGCCAGCAGCCGGCGGTCCGTACGCGTGGCGTGCGTGATGTCGGCGCCGTCGAACTCGATGCCGCCCCCGGTCGCCGGGACCAGTCCCAGTACCGCGGAGCCGATGGTCGACTTGCCGGAGCCGGACTCGCCGACCAGACCGACGGTCTCGCCGCGGCCCACGGTCAGGTCCACGCCGCGTACGGCGTGCACGTCGCCGCCGC
Organism: Streptomyces fuscichromogenes; assembly: GCF_014645815.1. Classification (GTDB taxonomy): domain Bacteria; phylum Actinomycetota; class Actinomycetes; order Streptomycetales; family Streptomycetaceae; genus Streptomyces; species Streptomyces fuscichromogenes. Next base: position 290,865 of record NZ_BMML01000011.1, read on the forward strand.
GCAGCCGGGCGCGGCGATAGGTGACGTCCAGCCCGCGCACTCGGAGCAGAGCTGCTTCAGTCATGGGCGGGTCCTCCGATCAGTTCGAGCGGGCGGATGCACCGCGTCGACCGTTCCAGCTCGACCAGACGGGAGATCACCACGGGCTTCTCCTTGCAGGCGTCGGTCACCCGCGGGCAGCGGTTCTGGAAGTGGCAGCCGACCGGCCACTGGGTCGGGGGCGGCACCGCGCCCTCGACGGCGGGCAACGGCTGCCCCGGCAGGGCGTGGTGGGGGTCGGACCCCAGCAGGCCGGCCGTGTACGGATGGGTAGGCGTGGTGACGAGGTCGGTGACCTCGGCCTCCTCGACGACCTCGCCGGCGTACATCACCACGGCCCGGTCGCACAGGTCCGCCAGTACGCCCCAGTCGTGGGTGATGAGGACGACGGCGGTGCCGGCGGCCTGGAGTTCGCGCAGCAGATCGAGGATCTCGGCCTGCACGGTCACGTCGAGGGCGGTGGTCGGCTCGTCGGCGATCACCAGGGCCGGGTCGCCGGCCAGTGCGGCAGCGATGCCGACGCGCTGGGCCATACCGCCGGAGAGCTGGTGCGGGTAGCTGCCGGCCACGCGGCCCGGGTCGGGCAGCCGTACCTTCGCGAAGAGCTCCAGGGTGCGCTCCCGGGCCTGCTTGCGGGAGCAGCCGGTGTGCAGGCGCACCACTTCCGCGACCTGGGCTCCTGCGGTGAAGGACGGGTCGAGGCTGGAGATGGGGTCCTGGGAGATCCATCCGATACGACGGCCGCGTATCCGGCGCATCGTGGCGGCGTCGGCGCGTGCGAGGTCGGTGCCCTCGAAGAGGATGGTGCCGGAGGCGATCCGGCCGCCCGCGGGAAGCATGCCGAGGAGGGAGGTGGCGGTGATCGTCTTGCCGCAGCCGGTCTCGCCCACGATCCCGAGCACCTCGCCGGACCGCAGGTCGAACGACACGTCCCGGATGACCGCGGTGGGCGTGCCCTCGATGGTCAGGGACACCGTCAGACCGCGCACCGACAGCAGCGCGTCGGGGTCGGGATCCTCGATCACCCGCGCGGTGTCCGGGACCTCGGTCCGCAGCGGCTCGGGCGCGGCTCCCCGGGGGCGTCCCATGCGGCGGGACGGCGGCTTGTCGGCGGGGGGTGCGTAGCGTTCGGCGAGCGTGTCGCGCAGGCCGTCGCTGAGCAGGCCGAGCGCCAGGATGAAGCTGATGATCATGAAGCCGGAGGGGACGAGCAGCCAGGGGTCGGTGCCGATGTTCTTGGACGCTTCGGCGATCATGCTGCCCCAGCTGGCCTTGGTGGTGCCGAGGCCGAGGAAGCCGAGCCCGGTCTCCAGGAGCACGGCGTAGGCGCCGAACACGGATGCCTGGACGAGGACCACTCCGGTGACCCGCGGCAGGACGTGGCGCCGGATGATGACGCGGTCGCGGATGCCGCCCGCCACCGCCGCCCGGACGTACAGCTCCTCCTTCACCCCGAGCGTCGCCGAACGCACGACCCTGGCCAGCAGGGGAGCGCCGAGCAGGCCGTTGGCGGCCATGGCCGCGCTCTCGTTGTTCGTGAAGACCGACAGGACCACCAGCAGGACGATGATCACCGGGACGGCGGAGATCAGGTCGGCGCTCTTGAGGACGAGCCGGTCGAACCAGCCGCCCTTGTAGCCCGCGATCATCCCGGCCGGGACCCCGAGGGGCAGATAGACGGCCAGGGTGATCAGCACGCCGAGCAGGGTGATCTGCCCGCCGTGCATCAGCCGGCTGAGCACGTCCCGCCCGAGTTCGCCGGTACCCAGCCAGTGCGCGCCGCTGGGGCCTTGCAGCGCCGCGGTCAGGTCCTGCTCGTCGGGGTCGTACGGGGCGAGCGGGCTGGCCAGCAGGGTCACCAGGACGACGAGGAGGAGGTAGCCGGCAGAGGCGGCCGCGGCCTTCTTGCGTAGGAGCCTGGCGGTGAAGCCGTGCGGTGCGGTGCTCCGTCGCGGGCCTTTGCGTCCGCCGGCCGGCGCCGTGTGCTGTGCGGTGGGTGTGTTCATGTCCGCACCTTCGGGTTGAGCATCGCGTACACCACTTCGATCAGGAGGTTGATCAGCATCACGGTGACCGTGAAGACGAGCGCGACACCCTGGACCGTCGGGATGTCCTGCGTCTGCGCGGCGGTCACGGCCAGGCCGCCGAGGCCCGGCATGACGAACAGGGTCTCGGCGAGCACGGTGCCGCCGAACAGGGTCACCACCACCACGCCCAGCACGGTGACGATCGGCGCCGCGGCGTTGCGCAGCACGTGCCGGAAGATCACCGAGCGTTCGGGGACGCCCCGGGCGCGCAGCACCCGGACGTACTCCCGGTCGAGTTGGGTGAGTACGCCGTCGCGGGTCTGTTTGGCGACCGGCGCGGTGGCCGGCACTCCCAGGGTGAGCACCGGCAGGACGAGGGACTCGAACCACTGCACCGGCGAGTCGGTGAACGGCACGTACCCCGAGACGGGGAAGAGCGGCAGCCGCACGGCGAACGCGGTCATCAGCACCAGCCCGAACCAGAAGTTCGGCACCGCGAGGCCGACCAGTGCGATGCCGTCCACGGCCCGCCCCAGCCAGCCGCCCTTGAGCGCGCTGAGGACACCGAGGGCGACGCCGGCGACGGCCGCGACCAGGATCGCGCCGCCGATCAGGGACAGGGTGGTGCCCAGGCGGGAGGTGAGCTGGTCGCTCACCGGGACTCCGGAGGTGATCGAGTCGCCCAGGTTGCCGTGCAGGGCGGCGGTGAGCCAGTCCCAGTAGCGCACCGGCAGCGGATGGTCGAGGCCGAGCTGGGCGTCGAGCACCTTGACCTGGGCGGGGCTCGCGTTCGCACCGAGGATGGTGCGGCCGGGGTCGCCGGGGACCAGGCTGGTCAGGACGAACGTCAGTACGGTCACGCCGAACACCACGGGAACCGCGCCGACGAGCCAGCGGAAGAGGATCCTGTGCATCTCACCTCGCTCCTTTCTCGGGCCGGGCGGCCCCCGTGGTCAGGTCGGGGGCCGCCCGGAGTTCTTACTTGGTGGCGTAGACGGCCAGGGGGCTCACGAAGGGAGCGCCCGCGCTGACCTTCACTCCGCCGATGCCGGGCCGGACGTAGTAGTTGACCGGGGTGAAGGCGACCGGGGCGTACCAGGCGTTCTTCACCAGGTACTCCTGCATCTGCTGGTCGAGCTTCGCGCGCTCGGCGGGCTCGGCGGCGGCCGCCTTGTTGAACAGTTCGGTCAGTTCGGGAGCGGTGCTGCCGAAGCCGTTGAAGACCTTCGAGCCGGGCATGAAGAGGTCCAGGCCCTCCAGGTACATCGGCTCCTCGGTGAACCCGCCGGAGACGGCCGGGTACTTGTGGTTGGTCTGGTCCTCGACGAAGGTGGTGATGCTGGTGACCGCGGTGACCTTCACCTTGATGCCGACCTTGGAGAGCTGACCGGCGATCGCCTCGGCCATGGTGTCGAAGCCGACGAAGGTGGCGGCCAGGACGGGCAGGGTGAAGCCGTCCGCGTAGCCGGCCTGCTTGAGCAGCTGCTTGGCCTTGGCCGGGTCGTAGGGGTATTCCTTCGCCAGGTCGGCGGAGTAGCCGTCGCCGCCCTTGATGACGGTCTGCACGGTCGGTGTCCCGGCCGAGCCGAGCAGGGCCTTGGTGACCGCGTCGCGGTCGATGGCGTAGTTGATGGCCTGGCGGACCCGGACGTCGCCGAGCGGCTTGGAGACCTCGCCCGCGCGGTCGATCAGGCTCAGCCCCTGGAGGATGACCGGGAGGCCGACGGTGGACATGCCGGCGGCCTTGGCGGAGGCGGCGGAGGTGTAGTCGCCCTTGTAGACGTCGATCTGGCCGGTCTTCATGGCGTTGACCGCGGTCTGGCCGTTCTGCACGATCCGGATCACGATCTTCTTGTAGTGCTGCTTGGACTTGTCGTAGTAGCCGGGGTTGGCGGTGTACGTGTAATGGTCGCCGGCCACGCTGTCGGACGGCTGGTAGATGTAGGGACCCGCGCCCTGGCTGGTCTTGGTCGGCGTCAGGCTCGACGTGCTCGCCAGGCCCTTGGGGCTGATGATCTGGCCGATGCCGTACGACTGGGTCAGCAGGGTGGGCAGGATCGGGTTGGCCTTGGCCAGCTTGATGGTCAGGGCGAGCGGACCGGTGGCGGTGATGGTGGCGTCCGTCAGGTAGTGCGCCTGGTTGCCCTGGGCCTTCTTCGCGTACTCCAGGGAGGCCTTGACCGCGTCGGCGGTGACCGCCTCGCCGTCGGCGAACTTCACGCCAGGGCGCAGGGTGACCGAGAGCTCGGTGTTGCCGGAGCCCACGTACTTCCAGGACTTCGCCAGCGCCGGCTGCACGGTGCCCTCGGGGGAGAGGTAGAACAGGGACTCGTACGACAGCATCGTGAAGTCGACGGAGCCGAGGTCGGCGGTGCCCGGGTTGAGGGCGGTCGGGGCCTGCTGCTCGGCGACGGTCAGCGTGTCCCCGGCGACGGACTTGCCGGTGTCCTGGGCGCCGGTGGCCGTGTTCTTGCCGCCGCCGCAGGCGGTCAGGGTCAGGGAGAGCGCGGCGCACGCGGCGACGAGGCCGGTGCGAGCGGTCCGGACGGTTCTGGGGGCGAGCCCGCGGGAGGTGCGGTCGAGGGAGTGCATGTACTTCTCCTTGCGGCACGGGAGGTCCGCCAGGGCAACAGGGGCCGGAAGGCGGGCAGCTGGGTGTGATGAGGAACATCTGCACGTGCCGGGCGCGGACGAGGGGGTCGCGGGGCCCGGGCGGCGCCCGGGAGGAGGGGCCACCTGCGCATGTTCACGGAGGGTGCGAGTCGGCCGGCGGAGGGCCGGGAGGTGCGGAGGTTCGGGTGCGTCGCGGGGGACCGCCGTGCGGTGCCGGCCGGAGCGGGCCGTGCGAAACCGGCGGTCCTCAGTGATGAGCGGCGACGAACCGGAGGTGCTCCCGCTGCTCGCGAGGATCAGGCTCAGGTACTGAGGTGGTGCCGGTCCACCGGGGGCTGGCCGGTGAACCGGGGCCTGGGTGTCGTTCGGCCGCGGTGCGGACGAGACACGATCGGCCCGGTGGTGTAACCCTGATGAAACGCGGCCCTGCTGTCCAGCATCCGTGCAAGGGGAAATGGGTGCCGGACGCGCAAGATAAGCGTGCGGATCATGGACTGGTGTACAGGCCGGACCTTGTTGTACAGGCAATGGCCTCTGCGGGCAGGCGTCAGCCCAGCAGGCCGTGCAGCGCCTCCGCCGTCGTGCGTACGGTGTCGGCCCAGCCCACCAGGGCCTCCCGCGACTCCAGGAACGCGATCGTCGAGACGTTGACCGCGCCGACGACCGTGCCCTTGGCGTTGCGGACCGGTACGGCCAGGCAGCGTACGCCGGGTTCGTTCTCCTCGTCGTCCAGGGCGAAACCCCGTGCGCGCACCTTGGCGAGTTCCGCGCGCAGTTCGGCGAGGTCGGTCAGGGAGTTCTCCGTTCGCGGTGGCAGGCCCAGTCTGGCCACCAGCGCGGTGAGTTCCCCGTCCGCCAGACCGGCGAGGACGCACTTGCCGATGGCGGTGGTGTGCAGCGCGAGCTGCTGGCCGACCCGGGAGGAGTCCTGCACGGCGTTCGGTCCGGACACCTTGACCAGCAGGGTCACCGCGTCGCCGGTGCGTACGCCCATGTGCACGGTGTGGCCGATGCGCCGGCCGAGCACTTCGAGTTCGGCCCGCATCACCTGGTCCTCCTCGCAGCCCTGGGTGATCCGGGCCGCGAGAGCGCGGATCCGCGGGCCGGGGCCGTAGCCGCCGGAGCCGTCCGAGGCCAGGAAGCCGGCCGTCACCAGGTAGTTCACGATGCGGTGTGCGCTGGCCTTGGGTACCCCGGCGGCCGTGGCGATGTCGCCCAGACGGTGCGGGTAGCCGGGGGCCGAGGCGGCCTCCAGCAGGTTGAGCGCCTTGTCGGTGGCGTTGCCCGCTAGCGAGCTGCGTCCTCCGCGTCCTGTCGTCTGTGAGTCCTCGGAAGTTTCGATCCCGGCCATTGACAGGCTCCCGTCGCACGGTTTCACTGATGAGCGTTCCACAAGAGAGTACAGCATTTCACGTAATGGAACGCCGGGTTGGTGGGTCGGAGGGCTGCCGCATCCACCACGGAGGTCCCGGTACCGCACCACGACCATCCCCGAGAGGACAAGCCCCGTGCCCGAGAAGGTCCACAAGGTACGCACCACCCCCGAGCAGATGGCAGAGATCGAACAACAGTGGGTCGACGAGGTCCAGGAGGACCAGGAACTCACCACCTTCGGTCTCTACCCGCAGCCCTCGCGCGGCAGCGCGGACGCCCAGGGCAGCTACCAGCTCTATCTCCCGCCGCAGTACGCGACCGAGCCCGAACGACGGTTCCCTGTCATCTACTGGCTGCACGGCGGTTTCGGCAACGCCCGCCAGGGTTCCGAAATGGTTGCGCGGATCGACAAGGCGGTCCGGGGCGAGGTCATGCCCCCGGCGATCGTGGTCGTACCGCAGATCCTGCCGATCGGCTGGTACGTCGACTCCAAGGACGGCGCCCGCCCGCTCGCCCAGATCACCGCCTTCGACCTGGTCCGGCACATGGACGACACCTACCGGACGATTCCGGAAGCCGCCGCCCGCACCGTCGAGGGCTTCTCCATGGGCGGCTTCGGCGCCCTGCACCTCGGCCTGAAGTACCCGAAGATCTTCGGCAAGGTGTCCGCGGTCGCCCCCGCGATCCTGCGCTTCCTCAAGGACGAGCCGGAGGACCGGGTGAACAACACCTACTTCGGCGACCAGGAGTACTACGACCTCTGCCACCCCTGGAGCCTGGTCCTGGCCAACGCCCCGGAACTGCGCCGCACCAGCCAGGTCCGGCTGCTGTCCGGCCGGCTCGACACCCGCCTCGCCCCCACCATCCGGGACCTGGACATCCGCTTCACCGACCTCGGAGTGCCGCACGACTTCTTCGAGTTCCCGGACGCGGACCACGAGTACGCGGACATCATGGACGGCTACGGCGACAAGTACTACGCGTGGTGGCGCACCGCCTGACGGCCTGCGCCCACCTTGCTCCAGCGGGTTGAGCATCCCGTCCGGGGTGTTCCTCGCACCCGAGTCACCACCGTGCCCCCTTTTTTTCTCACCGGTTCCCGACCGGCCCTCGCCCTCGGCCCACCGGTGCGGCCGCCCGCGCCCCGGGGCGCCTCCCCGAACACCCGTCCCGGCCGCGGGACCACACGCCCGTCCGGCGCGCGCCGTGGTCCTGGACGGCCCTGTCCCGGGGCGCTGGCCTCTTTGACGGGACATTCACCGTCGTCGCCAGCGGGCACAGACATCGACTCGGTGACCCCATCTCCTCGAAAGGCAGCGCGACCATGCGACTGACCCCGCTGACCAGCCTCACCCCCGAGCAGACCGACCTGCTCGACACCATCGTCGGCCCCGGCGTCGAACCACCCCCGCCCTTCCTCGTCTGGGCGCGCAACATGGAACTCGCCCACTGGGTGGAGAACCTCGGCCGGTACTGCCGCAACGAGTCCCGGTTCCCGCAGAAGCTGCGTGAGCTGAGCGTGCTGATCGCCGGCCGCCACTTCGACAGCCAGGCCGCCTGGAACGCCCACATCCAGCAGGCCGTCGAGGAAGGCATTCCGGCCGAGTGCCTCGACCGCCTCGCCCGCGGCGAGGACCCCGGCTTCAAGGCGGAGGACGAGCGGGTCTTCCACGCCTTCGCCCACGAGATGCTGTACGACCACTTCGTCACGGACGTCACCTACGCCGAGGCCATCGAACTGTTCGGTGAGGACGGTGTGCTGGACCTGATCGGCTGCATCGGCAGCTTCAGCATGTCGGCGATGATGCTCAATACCTTCCAGATCCCGCTGCGCCCGCACCTGCCCCGGCCCTTCGCCGACGTCGACGGATTCCGGCGGGTCTCCGGAGGCGACGCCTGATGCCACGTTCCCCGCTGCAGTTGCTCGACGGACTCCTCGACGAGGACGGCATGGAGAGCGCCGCGCACCGCTTCGTCCTCGGCGGCCCGTTCGGAGCGGAGCCCGCCGAGACCACCGCCGAGCGCCTCGCCCACTTCGCCGACGCCGGCGGACTGCTCGTCGAGACCTCCCACAGCTACGCCGGCGGCCGGGCCGAGGCGGCGGTCGGTCAGTGGCTGCGTGCCAACCCCGGGACGCTCGGCGTGGCGACCAAGGTCGGCCACGACACGACCGGCGGCGACATCCCGCTGGACCGGGACACCGTGTTCGCGCACGTACGTTCCGCGCTGGACAACCTCGACGTCGAGGTCATCGACGTCCTCCTCTACCACTGCGACGACCCCACCCGGTCCGTGGCCGAGCTCGCGGACACCCTCGTGGGCCTCGTCGACGCCGGACACGTGCGCCGCGTCGGCGTCTCCAACTGGCGGGCGGAACGCCTGTCGGAGCTCGCCGCCGCACTCGTGGACCGGGGCCACACGCCCGTCGCCAGCTACCAGTTCAGCCTCGCCGAACCCGATCCGGCCCTGCTGGAAGGCAGCCTGCACGCCGACAACGCCGTCCTCGATGTCGTACGCACCCACCGCCTGCCGCTGCTCGGCTGGTCCTCGCAGGCCCGCGGCTACTTCGCGCGCACCACACCGAAGGAGCACAACGGCAGACCCGATCCCTATGACACCGAGGACAACCGCGCCCGACGGCTGCGCTGCCGGGAACTCGCCGAACAGCTCGACTCCCGGCCCGAGACCGTCGCCCTGGCCTGGACTCTCCACCATCCCGGCGTGTGGCCGTCCATCGGCGCGCGGACGACCGCCCAGATCGACAACTCGCTGCAGGCGCGCCGCCTCACCCTGACCGAGGAGCAGGTCCACTGGCTCCGCCACGGCCGGTGAGCTCCGGGCAGCCGACCGGGCCGCGCTTCGGTCACCGCGTCTCCGCGAAGGTCGCCGTCTGCGGTGTGTTCGTCGCCGCGAACTTCATGGCCATCATGGACACCACGATCGTCAACGTGGCTCTTCCGGCCATCGGCCGCGATTTCGAGGTGGACACCTCCGGTCTGAGCTCGGTCAACATCGGCTACCTGGTGGCCCTCGCGGTCTTCATCCCCGTCTCCGGCTGGTTGGGCAACCGCTTCGGCACGCGGCGCACCGCCCTGAGCGCCCTGATGCTGTTCACCGTGGCCTCCGCGCTGTGCGCCACCGCCGGCTCGCTCGCAGCACTCACCGGGTACCGCGTGCTGCAGGGCGTCGGCGGCGGGCTGCTCGCCCCCGTCGGGATGACCATGATGCTACGCGCGTTCCCCGTGTCCGAGCGGCTGCGCGCGCAGCAGTACGTCATGCTGCCGACCGCGGTCGCCCCGGCCCTCGGGCCGGTCCTGGGCGGCTGGCTGGTGGACACCGCCTCCTGGCACTGGGTGTTCCTCGTCAACCTGCCCGTCGGAGTCCTCGCCCTGCTCTTCGGGGCGGCTGTCCTGCCCGACTTCCCCGGCCGGGGCGCACCCCGTTTCGACGTGCCCGGCTTCGTCCTCGCGGGCGGCGGCCTCGCTGCGGTCCTGTATGCCCTCACCGGCGCCCCGGAGCGGGGCTGGGGAAGCACCGGCACGCTGGTTCCGCTGGTGGGCGGCGCGGTGTTCCTCGTCGCGCTCGTTCCGTGGGAGCTGCGGACCGCCCACCCGATGATCGACCTGCGGGTGGCCGAGGACCAGCTGTTCCGCACGACCCAGTTGGTCCTGCTGCCGACGGGGGCGGCGTTCATGGGCGTGCTGTACCTGTATCCCCAGTTCCTCCAGACCGACCTGGGCTACGACGCGCTCCACTCGGGCCTGGCCACGTTCCCGGAGGCGCTCGGCATGCTGACCGCCTCCCAGGTCGTGCCCCGCCTCCACGAACGAGTCCGGCCAAGCCGCCTGATGGTCGCGGGCGGTACGGGCGCCGCCCTGGTCATCGTCCTCCTGGCGGTCCTCACGGTCTCTCCGCATCCGCTTGCCCTGTACCCGTCGATGTACCTCCTCGGCACCTCGGTCGGCATGCTCTTCGCCAGCGCCCAGAACGCCGCCTTCGTCACCATCCCACCGGTACGCACGGCCGACGCCACCACCCTCCTCAACATGCAGCGGCAGACCGCGGGCGCGTTCGGGGTGGCCCTGGCCGGAACCCTGACGGCGTCCCTCGTCCCCACGGCCGTCACCGGCACCGCCTTCGCCGACCGCATCGCCTTCATCACCCTGGCCGCCCTGTGCCTGGGTGCGGCAGTCCTGGCCCTGCGCGTCAGCGACCGACGGGTCCGGGAGGCGTACGACGCCACCGACCCGCGTTCCGACCGAGAAGAGTCCGCGCGACCAGGACGCGCTCTGGACAACGCCGAAGCGGATCCGAGGTCATGACCCACACACCCACCCCGGTGGAGATCCTCGCCGTCGGTGAGCCGATGCTGGAGTTCAACTCCGACGCCGACGGGGCACTGGAGGACGCCGAGTCCTTCGCGGTCGGCTACGGCGGTGACACGTCCAACTTCCTCGTCGCGGCGGCCCGTTCCGGTGCCCGTACCGGATACGTCACCCGGGTCGGCGACGACGCCTTCGGTACCGTGCTCACCCGGCTGTGGGAGCGCGAAGGCGTCGACACCGCGCACGTCACGCGCGAGGCGGGCGGCCGGACGGGGATCTACTTCATCGCCCGCGGTCCCGCCGGACACGGCTTCACCTACTACCGGGCGGACTCCCCGGCGAGCCGGCTGGCCCCCGCCGACGTTCCCGAACAGGCCGTGGCCGAGGCGCGGTTGCTGCATGTCACCGGCATCACCCAGGCCATCAGCACCTCGGCGTGCGACGCGGCCTTCCACGCGATGGCGGTGGCCCGCGCCCACGGCACGTTGGTCACCTACGACCCCAATCACCGGCCCGCGCTGTGGTCGCAGGAACGGGCCAGAGCCGTGATCCTGCGGAGCCTGGAACTGTGCGACATCGCGCTTCCCAACCTCGACGAAGGCAGGATGCTCACGGGCGAGCAGTCACCGCAGGCGGTGCTGCGCGCACTGTCCGCCCGAGGCCCGCGGGTGGTGGTGCTGAAGCTGGGAGAGGAAGGGGCCATGGTGGCAGAGGACGGCGAGACGACCCATGTTCCGCCGCACCCGGTGTCCGCCGTGGACGCGTCCGGTGCGGGCGACGCCTTCGACGGGGCGTTCGCCGCCCGGCTCGTGGCGGAGGACACACCGGTGGAGGCGGCACGGTACGCGGCGGTCGCCGCGGCTCTCACCACCACGGGACACGGCGCCGTCCGTCCGATCCCGGAACGCCGCACGGTACTGCGCCACCTTCCCGCACCGCACGAGCCCTCCGTGAGCACAGCGGGCGGATGAAGGGGCCCGGATCTCTTGGCCGTGCCGGGGGACCGCGCTGGTGCGGCCGACCCGGGGCTGGGGCGGCGAGTGCGGCTACCAGGAGCGGGCGGCGCGCTGGAGGGTGTCGCGTACCCGGATCACGTCGGGGTTGGCCTCGGCGCCGGGGCGCTGGACGAGGAACAGGGTGTTGAGCGGTGGCTCCTGCGGGGTGTGGAGGAGGACGAGCCGGCCGGAGTCGAGGTACTCCTGGCACAGTGAACGGGGCAGCACGCTGAAGCCGGCGCCCGCGTTGACCGCGGAGAGCACCGCGTACAGGTTGGGCACGGTGACGGCGGCACGGGCGGTGAGCTGCCTGCCGAACACGGTGCGCCAGTAGCGGCGGACGATCGGCAGGTCCTCCGCGTAGGTCACCATGGGCACCTCGCGCAGGGTGGCGCCCGGATCGTTAGCCTCCGGGTGTCCGGCGAGGCGTTCGGCCCAGGCCGGGCTCGCGACCAGGAGGTACTCCTCGTCGGCGAGGGGTACCGACTCCAGCGCCCGGCCGCGGGGCCGCCGGGTGGCGATGACCAGGTCGTGGCGGCCTTGCCGCATCTCCTCAAGGAGCGGTTCGGGCAGTCCCTGGGTGACCCGGAGCTGGACGCCGTCGGCGACGAGCGGGACGAGCGCGGGAAGGACCCGTACGCACAGCAGCTCCGAGGGACCGGCCAGGTGCACTGGCGCGGCGAGCGCGTCGGACTCCTCCAGGTCGCTCAGCGCGTCGAGCGGGGCGGCGATCTGTCCGGCCATCTCGTGGGCGTACGGCGTGGGTTCCACGCCTCGGGGCAGCCGGGTGAACAGCTCGCGGCCGGTCTGCTGCTCCAGGGTGCGGATCTGCGCGGTCACGGTCGGCTGGGACAGGCCGAGCAGTGGTGCCGCCGCCGTGAAGGACCCCGCGCGGTACACGGCAAGGAAGGTCCGCAGCAGGTTGAGGTCCGCGTGCTGCGGGAGCTGCTTGCCCTCGGTCCCTCGGGGCGTGGCCGTGGTGTGCGCCTGGTTCTTCATGGCGTCCAGCCTAGCCGTTCGTGTCATCGGCATTCCGATGGCGGAAATCGACATCCCTATTGGCAGGCAGATGGCTTCCCGTCCTAGCCTGAGATCCGTCACCGAGTGGCGGCTACCCGCCCGAGTGACGACGATGCAGCAGGGACAGGGGAGAGGCAGATGGCGAAGATCCTTTTTGTGATGACCGGCGCCGACCAGTGGACGCTGGCGGACGGCAGCAAGCACCGCACGGGTTTCTGGGCGGACGAGGCGGTCGTGCCGTACGAGGCGTTCAAGGCCGCCGGACACGAGATCACTGTCGCCACCCCAGGCGGTGTGGCGTCGCCCGTCGACCCCGCCAGCCTGGCCCCGGAGGCCAACGGCGGAGCCGAAGCGGCCGCGAAGATCAAGGCCGTGGTGGACGGCGCCGCGGAGTTCCGCAACCCCGTCGCCCTGACCGACGTGACGCTGGACGCCTTCGACGCGGTGTACGTCCCCGGCGGGCACGGCCCGATGGAGGACCTGGCCGTCGACGCCGACTCCGGCCGGCTCCTCACTCGTGCGGTCGACTCCGGACTGCCGGTCGGGGTCGTGTGCCACGGCTCGGCCGCCCTGCTGGCCGCGGTCAGGGAGGACGGCACCAACGCGTTCGCCGGCTACCGGATCACCGCCTTCACCAACGCCGAGGAGCGGCTGGCCGGCAGCGCCGACGGCGCCCGGTGGCTGCTGCAGGACCGGCTGACGGAGGCGGGCCTCAAGGTCGAGGTCGGCGAGCCGTGGGCGCCGCACGTCGTGGTCGACCGGGGCGTCGTCACCGGCCAGAACCCGGCCTCCGCCGGCCCGCTCGCCGCCGAACTCCTCAAGAAGCTCGCCTGAGCCCCCACCCGCACAACCCCCGAAAGGCACCCCGATGACCACGCAGAACGCGATCGACTGGCCCGAGAAGTACCTCCCCGGCACCGGTGACAACTTCGTCTCCAACGAGGTGATCGTCCAGGGCCTCACGGCCGCCCGGGTCTGGCACTTCCTGGTCGACACCTCCGAGTGGGAGGGCTACTACAACAATGTCGCCGACATCTCCTTCCCCCAGGGCGGCGGCCCGCAGCTGACGGACGACCAGGTCTTCAGCTTCGGTACTTTCGGCTTCCCGCCCCTGGACGCCCATGTCGTCGAGTTCCAGGCCCCGGCGGACGGTGTCCCGGGCCGGCTGTCCTGGACGGCGAAGCAGGACGGCAAGCCCGAGGAGCGGCTGGACGTGCTGCACGCCTGGCTGGTGGAGGACCTGCCCGGCGGCCGGGTACGGATCCTCACCCAGGAGACCCAGATCGGCGAACCGGCCGCGGCCCTGGCGAACGAGCGCCCGAACCCGATGCTCAACGGCCACCAGGCCTGGCTCGACGGACTCGTCTCCGCGGCCGCCAAGTAACCGCACTCCGGGTACGCCCCCGCCTTCGGGGCGTACCCGGCACCGTTTCTCCGCCGCAGCATTCGTACAGGGAAGTTGACGTCATGACGGACAAGCTCACCGTGAGCGTCCTGGGCACCGGCATCATGGGCGCCGCGATGGCCCGCAACCTCGCCCGCGCCGGACACACGGTCCGCGCCTGGAACCGCAGCCGAGCCAAGGCCGAACCCCTCGCCGCCGACGGCATCACCGTCGCCGACACTCCCGCCGAGGCGGTCCAGGACGCCGATGTGGTCCTGACCATGCTCCACGACGGGCCCGCCACCCTGGACGTGATGTGTCAGGCCGCCTCCGGTCTGCGTCCGGGCACCGCCTGGGTGCAGTCGACCACCGCCGGAACAGAGGCGATCGCCGACCTGGCCGCCTTGGCCGACGAACACGGCCTCGTCTTCTACGACGCCCCGGTGCTGGGCACCCGGCAGCCCGCCGAGGCCGGCCAGCTCCTGGTCCTGGCTGCGGGGCCGGTGGCGAGCCGCGAGCGGGTCACGCCGGTCCTCGACGCGGTCGGTGCCCGTACGGTGTGGACCGGCGAGGACGGCGCGGCGGGCAGCGCGACGCGACTGAAGCTGGTCGCCAACAGCTGGGTCATCGCCACCACCAACGCGCTGGGCGAGGTCCTGGCACTGTCGAAGGCCCTCGACGCCGATCCGCACAGCTTCTTCGACGCCATCGCGGGCGGTCCACTGGACATGGGCTACCTGCGGGCCAAGTCCGCACTGATCCTGAACGACCGGCTCTCTCCCGCCCAGTTCGCCGTGGCGACGGCCGCCAAGGACGCCCGCCTCATCGTCGAGGCCGGCGCGCGGAACGGGGTGCGTCTGGACGTGGCCGCCGCGAGCGCCGCCCGCCTGGAACGCGCCGCCGCGCAGGGCCACGCAGACGAGGACATGGCCGCCGCGTACTTCGCCAGCTTCGACGAACAGCACTGAGTCCGAGAAGGAGCCGACATGTCCAAGCCGCCCCTGCCCACAGAGGCGCAGGAACTGCTGCGCCGCCCCAACCCCGCCGTGATGGCCACCCTGCGCTCCGACGGCACGCCCGTCTCCACCCCCACCTGGTACATGTGGCAGGACGGCCGGGTGCTGCTCAGCCTCGACGAGGGCAGGGTCCGGCTGAAGCACCTTCGTCATGACCCGCGTGTCACCCTGACCGTCCTCGACGGCGACGACTGGTACACCCACGTCACCCTCATCGGCCGGGTCGTCGAGCTGCGCGAGGACGAGGGCCTGGCCGACATCGACCGCATCGCCGGCCACTACACCGGCAAGCCCTACCCGGACCGCGTCCGGACCCGGGTCAGCGCCTGGATCGAAGTCGAACGCTGGCACGGCTGGGGCGCCCACCGCGACAGCGACCAGGCCTTCACCGGCTGACGGCCGCAGGAGAAAGGCGTTCACCATGCCTGCCCTGGTCCTGGACCGCCCCGGCAAACCTGACACCCTCCGCTCGGCCGACCTTGCGGTCCCCGAACCCGGCCCGGGACAGGTCCGTGTCCGTGTGCAGGCGTGCGGGCCCAACCCGGTGGACTATCAGGTCGCCTCCGGCGGTCATTCGGCGGGAGCGAGTACACCACACGGAGGTTCCGCAGGGCCTGCCGCAGGCTGGGTGTTTTCCAGTCCATGGGCCGGGTCGGATCTTGTTTCGACAACGCCGTCAGTGAAGCGTTCAACAGCGTGCTGAAGGTCGAGTACGTCCACCGCCACACCTTCGCCACCCGCGCCGCGGCCCGGATCAGGATCGCGACCTGGATCACCGACTTCTACAACACCCGAGACAAGGCATGTGCCTGGCCTGGCCGTTCCGGAGCGACGGCCAGTCCCCCGGCGACTGGACAGCCTCAGGCCGCCTTGATAGGGCCGTGTCTCCAAGAGGAGGCATTTACACACTCCCCTCACGTAATTGGTAGTCCGCCCTGAAACAATCCCGCTCCTATATGGTGTTCTCCATTTTCGAGTCGAGGAGGGGAAGGTGTCGAGCCTGAAGTTGTTCCACACGGCGAAAGACGGCGTGACCGAGGTCATGTCGCGTCTTGCCGAAGTCGAGGCCGATGTGCAGGTTCTGGTCGAGGCGAACATGGAGACGCTTCTGGGGGTGCGGTTCCTGGCGAGCGAGTACGGCACCGGGTCGGTCCACGGGGGCCGGATCGACTCGTTGGGACTGGACGAGAACGGATCCCCGGTCATCGTGGAGTACAAGCGCGGTGTCGACGCGGGTGTCATCAATCAGGGCCTGTTCTACCTGGCCTGGTTGATGGACCACCGTGCCGAGTTCGAGCACCTGGTCTGCGACCGGCTCGGGGTGACGGCCGCGTCCCAGGTCCTGTGGAGCGGTCCGCGTCTGATCTGCATTGCCGGTGACTTCACCCGCTACGACGTGTATGCCGTGCGCGAGCACCGGCGGTCGATCGACCTGGTTCGCTACCGACTCTTCGGTAGCGACCTGCTCGGACTTAGTACTGCAACGGTGCCTACCGTGACTGTTGGCCAGGTTGGTCGTTGGTGTGGTTATGGGTGGGGAC